>NZ_CP108723.1:5375195-10750390 GCF_045162675.1 Streptomyces sp. NBC_00996 | reverse complement strand
GCGGCGGCAAGCCGCCGCAGAGTGAACGGCTCCGCTGACGCTCCGCCAAATTCCCGCGCGAGCACGGGAATTGAATTCCGCAAGCGGAATTCTGAAAGAGTGTCAATTCGCGCAAGCGCGAATTGAGGGAGTCCCCGCAAGCGGGGCCTCCAGGGCTGGCAGCAAGAAGAGGGTGCATCACGTGCGCCGCCGTGTGAACCCTGTGAATCCCAGCTATACCACCCCCTGCAATAGAGTTGACGGAGCATCACATTCTGCCGGATGCCAGCCGCGCACGTCGAAGAACCATAGGGAACAGGCTCCGCTGCGCTCCGCCTGAACCCCGTTCCCCCGGCTCCCTGCCCTTCAACTTCCTTCGGTCCTCAAGACAACATGACGGACCATCATTCTCTTGCTGGAGGGTGAGGGCTGACCATCATCGCCTCGTTCGACGAACCGTTCGGAGGGGGGATGCTTCATTGTGATGCACTGTGTAGACTTTGGAGCTACAGCGCACCACCATCCGAGAGTCTTCCGACTCCGAGGGTATCCCTGTCCGGCTGCGTGCCGCATTCCGCGAAAAGGAGATCACCGGAAATGGCCGTGAAACTCCGCGATCACCAGATCGAGGCCGTTGACGCCATTGTGCGCGGCCTCGACATCCCGCCCGGCGGTATTCCCGCGCAGGGGCTGCGCGGGCAGGTCCACGCCGCGTGCGGGACCGGGAAGACCGTCATGGCGGCGGCCGCGGCGCGGCGGCTCGTGCCGCACGGACGGGTACTGGTGCTCGTGCCGACCCTGGAGCTTCTGACCCAGACCCTGAAGGCCTGGTACGCGGCCGGGCACAGAGGGCCGGCGGTCGCGGTGTGCTCGCTCCAGGAGGACCCGGAGCTGTGGAACCTACGGGTGCGCTGCACCACCAACCCGATCCAGCTCGCGCTGTGGCACGGCACCGGGCCAGTCACCATCTACGCCACCTACGCCTCCCTCGGAGTGCTCGCAGAGGCCTTCAAAGGCGCCTACGGACAGCAGCTCGCGCCCGTGGACCTGGCCGTCGTCGACGAGGCGCACCGCACCTCCGGATCACTGGGAAAGGCGTGGGCGGACATCCACGAGCAGGCGACCGTCCCGGCCGCGCGCCGGCTGTACCTGACGGCGACACCGCGGATCTGGCAGGAACGGCCGCCTTCTTGGGAAGTGGCGGAGAGGGTACGGGAGGCGCTGCCGCAGGAGATGGCCGCCTCCATGGACGACGAGACCATCTTCGGCCCCGTCCTGTACAAGCTCACTCTCGCTTCGGCGATCTCACGGGGCCTGCTGGCGCGCTACGAGATTTGCGTGGTGGAGATCCAGGACCCGGTCGTCACCCCGGAGCGGCTGTACGGGCCCGGCCGGCATGAGGAAGAAGTGCGCGGGCAGCGGCTCGGAGCCCTGCAGGCAGCGCTGCTGCGCGCGATGGCCGATCACAGGCTGCAGACCACCATCACTTTCCACCACCGCACGATCGAGGCGCAGGCGTTCGCGGAGGGGCTCCAGCGGGTGGCGGCAAAGCTCCACGCTGACCAGCCGGAGAAGTACCCGACGAGGATGTGGGCCGACTGGCTGTGCGGCGAACACGCCCCCGAACACCGGCGGGAGATCCTGGGCAGCTTCGCCACCACCGCACGGCGGGCCGTCCTGTCCAACTGCCGCGTCCTGGGCGAAGGCGTCGACATCCGGGCCGTCGACTCCGTTGCGCTCCTCGACCCCAAAGGCGCACCCCACGACATCGTCCAGGCCATCGGCCGGGCCCTGCGGCAGAAACCCGGTGAGGGGAAGCTCGCCACGTTGATCGTGCCAGTGTTCCTGCAGGCCGGGGAGAGGCCGGAGGACATGCTGACCTCCAGCTCCTACCGTCCGCTCGTCAAGGTACTGGCCGGGCTGCGCGCGCATGACGAAGAGGCCGTGGAACTGCTGGCCGTGCCCCAGGACAGCCCGGCCCGTACAAAGCCCTTCACCTACATCGGTGATGCGCCCCAGGAAGGCGAAGAAGAGGCACGCCTGCTGCTGCGATTCGCTGCCCCCAGGGATCCGGTCATGGTCGCCGAGTGGGTCAGCTTCAACGTCATCGACACCGAACGCCAAGACTGGGCCCGCGGCTACGCCGCGCTGCGCCGGTACGTCGAACGCGAGCATCACGCCCGCGTGCCCTACGACCACAGGGAAGCTCCCGGTCCGTATCCCCTCGGACAGTGGGTCTCAGAACAACGCCGCGCCTACGGGGCTGGGCAGTTGAACGGGAAGCGGGCCGAGCGGCTGGAACAGCTCGGCATGGCCTGGGACGCCACCGACGCCGCCTTCCAGGAAAACCTCGCCGCCGCACGCGCCTACCACGAACAGCACTGGACACTCTGCGCACCACGCACCGCCACCGCACTCGACAAACCGATCGGACAATGGCTGTCCAACCTCCGCCGCCCCGGAGCCCTGGACGGGCACCCGGAACGCGCGGCCGCACTCGCGGCCATCGATCCGGACTGGAACCCCGCCTGGCCGGTGAACTGGCAACGCCACTACACCGCCGTACACGAACTCCTCCGCGAAGAAACCGAACAGACCGACGTGACGCCCGGCGTGACGGTGCACGGCATGGACATCGGACGATGGCTCCAGAGGCAGCGTCAACCGGCGGTCTGGCAGGCCCTGATGGACGGACAGCGCGAACGCCTCGAGGCCCTCGGCATCGCCCCGCTGCCCCCGGAGCAGAAAGCGCCCGCGAAGCCCTCCAAGGGCGGTTCTGGGGCGTTCGAGCGGGGGGTTGCGGCCCTGGCACAGTACAAGGCGCGTACGGGCTCCGTGACGATCCCCAGGGGCCACGTAGAGGAGCTGGAGGACGGAACGACCGTCCGACTCGGAGTCTGGCTGTCCAACACCAAAACCCGCCGTGCCAAGCTCACCCCCGACAAACTCCAGGCGCTCGCCGAACTCGGATACGACTGGGCGTAAGGGGACAGAAGATCGCTATGTGGACGGGTGTGGCTGTCCGTCGCCATGAGCCGCCGCCTGCGCGCAATCACCGCGTGTGTCTGCCTCGCCCCGGAGCAGGTGCTCGCGCAGCTGGTCGACCGTGTCGCCGTGCATGATGACGGCACGGAGACGGTCACCCCGTTCACGCCGACCTGTACCAGAAACGTGTCGTCGACCCCTCGGGTCATGCAGCGGTCCCGGTATCCTGTTCACCTGACCGCCGCTACCAGGCCTCAGTGCGCCGACCGCTCGCGTGTCCGCTGACCTGTGGCTCGGCATGGAAGCAGTGTTGGCTTCGTATGGCAGTTCAGCCTTCGGAGCTAGCAATGACGCCGGAATTTCGATGTCTCCCAATGCATTGCGGGGCCATGTTGATGTCATACGATGCAGTGGACACCAGGGGACTCATCGGGACTGGCCGGGACTCACTGAGGACCGACAGGCCCGGAAGGCCTCAAAGGGCCTGAAGCTGGCGGCTACCAGCAATCAGGCCCCTCAAGGGTGCCGCAGTCAAAGCCCGGCCGTCCAATCAGCGGTCGGGCTCACTGCTGTGTGAGCTCACCGTCACCGGCCGGTTCCTGCTTCTGGTCAGAACCAGAAGGACTGCACCACTTCCCAAACGACCTTTATGATCACCGGCGCCCAGTCGACCACCGCCTGCCGTTTCGACAGACGACGCTCACACCGCGCGCAGTGACCAGTAGGAGAAGTCTCCTCGGCCATCTGTATCCCTCCCTTCGGCCCCAGTAGGGGTCCTGAGTACTGCTCAGGACTTCGCCTCGCACGGAGGCGAACAACTGGGTGGGACCACTGGAAGGAACTGGGCCCAAGCATAAGCGTGTTGACCAGACCCGGAGACCGGGGGGACCACAACACTTGGGCTGCTGCTGCAATCCAACCACTAGATGTGGGGATCGATACGAAAATTGACCCACGCCGCGCGTGTCGCACACGCATTGGCATGTGCCGCACGGCCGTACCGATCCCGGACACGCGGAAATACCGTGGTGGCCGTGCAGTTGAGAGGGCTGGCACCCGGTTGACGGGGTACTCAGACGGCCGACTGGGCTACGGCCCCACATCTGCTGGCACGGCCGTTGTCCCGGCGGTGAAGAGTACAGCAATGGGCCCTTTTGTCCGCCAGGTGCAGCGTAGCCATACACCCAGACACATGATCACGTCAGGCAATCCGCGCCTTTTCACTCGAACGTGCGCTTGGCGCGATCTTTCGAAAGCAACTACCGTTGTCCAGCAGGGAGACCATCGAGAGGGGCCGACGTGACCACCACCGCAGACAGTGCCACCATCACTGCCCAGGACCGCCGTTAGGGCCGACTCGAGCCGGTGCATGCGATGAACAGCGCCCTGCCCTGCGCACCCGAGGCGGCTTGGCGGAAGACGGGAGTTTTGTCGCAGACCTCCTGAGGCCAGGAAGCCCGCGATGGCGATGCCCCATCGCGGCACCGTCCGGGACCGCCTTCATGAACTCTTCGTTCACACGGACCGAGTTGTTGGCGTTCTGGTACTGGACGGACGTGATGTCGTCGCCGCCCAGGTCCATGTCGAAGCCCGCGTCACGCAGAGCGCGGCTTCTTCTCCTCCTCCTCCTCCTTGACCTTGGTCTCGATGGAGTCCTCGATGTCGGGGTGGTCGACGTCGAGGATGACCATCTTGGCCGCGCGTGGCGCCACCCGACTCTGAGCTGCTTGAGGCTCACCTCGCGCTGCGGGGTGCCGACGGCACCGCGGAAGTACTTGCTGGTGACGATGTTGACCGCGTTCACCGACCAGAAGCCGGGGAACTCGACGCCACGCTGCTCGAAGTTGACCGAGCCGTCGCGCCAGTTGGTCATGACGACGTCACGGCGCTCCCACTCCACCTCGTCGTACGGGTGCACGCCGGGGGTGGTGTGGATGCGCTCGATGCGCAGCCCCTTGCTGGCCTTGGTGCCCTTGGCGCGGGAACCTCGTGCCGGACCGCTCGCCGTCTCTGTCATGCCGCCTCCCTGTATCGGGCTAAAACGCCCTGAAGTGCCTTGCCACTTGTCTGCGCCGCGATGGCGGCCTCGAAGTCCTCGAGCGAGTCGAACGCCCGATAGACGGACGCGAACCGCAGATAGGCAACGAGGTCGAGTTCCTGCAACGGGCCGAGTATGGCCAGCCCCACGTCGTGGGTGGTCAGTTCGGCGCTTCCGGTGGCCCGCACCGCCTCCTCGACCCGCTGGCCGAGCTGGGCGAGCGCGTCCTCGGTGACAGGCCGCCCCTGGCATGCCTTGCGCACGCCGTTGATGACCTTGGTACGGCTGAAGGGCTCGGTCACGCCGGAGCGCTTGACCACCATCAGCGAGCACGTCTCCACGGTCGTGAAACGACGGGAGCAGTCGGGGCACTGGCGGCGCCTGCGGATGGCGCTGGAGCGCAAGGGCTTCCTGCGCCGCGATCCGCACCGCCCGCGCGCGTACGAGGTGCGCGGCTCGGACCAGGCTCGTCGGCACAGCCCACAGACACCGCCGACCCGCCGCGTCGTACGTCCCGCTGGTCGGTCGCATCGCCGCCGGCGGCCCGATCCTCGCCGAGGAATCCGTCGAGGACGTCAAGGTCGTCGGCGACTCCATGATCGAGGCCGCCATCTGTGACGGCGACTGGGCCACCGTCCGCCGCCAGCCCGTCGCCGAGAACGGCGACATCGTCGCCGCGATGCTCGACGGCGAAGCCACCGTCAAGCGCTTCAAGCGCGAGGACGGCCACGTCTGGCTCCTCCCGCACAACTCGGCCCTACGAGCCGATCCCCGGCGACGAGGCGACCATCCTCGGCAAGGTGGTGGCGGTACTGCGGCGCGTATGGCGGCTGCGGCGGGCCAAGCCTCCCAGGCTCCCGCCCTCAGACCGGGCCCCGGGACCCTGCACTGTCCGGCCCGGTGCCGGATGGGTTTTCGATCGCGGGTCGGCCGGTCGCGGCGTCGCGACCGGCCGACCCGCGAGACGCCCGTACGAGACGGCCTGCGCCCTGCGCCATGAGCACGCGGCGTGGGTGGCGGCGACCGCCATGAAGCCGTTCCCTCCGGCGTTCTCGACCGCCTTCTGGCGGGCGCTCATCAGCGGGTCGTCCGGGCGCGGGAACGGGATCTTGTCCATGACGACCAGCTGGCAGCTGGGCCCCGGAACGTCGACCCCCTGCCAGAGCGACAGCGTGCCGAAGAGACAAGTCTTCGGGTCGGCCGCGAAGTTCTTGATCAGTTCGCCGAGGGTCTCCTCGCCCTGGAGAAGGATCGGGAACTCGGGGATACGCCTGCGCAGCTCCTGCGCGGCCAGCTGGGCGGCCCGCATCGACGAGAACAGACCCAGGGTCCTGCCGCCGACCGCCTGGATCAGCTCGGTGAGCTCGTCGAGCATGTCCGCGCGGTCGCCGTCCCGGGCGGGGCAGGCCAGGTGCTTGGCGACGTACAGGATGCCCTTGGGATAGTCGAAGGGCGAGCCGACATCGACACCCTTCCACTGCGGAACGTCCTCGCCTTCCGTGCCTTCCGGGGCGAGGCCGAGCGAGGCACCAACCCCGGTGAAGTCACCGCGTCCGCGCGATGCTCGGCCTGGAATGTTCTCTTCGTCCGGCCGTCGGGCGGATGGAACGCCCGTCAGTCCGTTGGCGGACCCGTCCAGGCACGCTCCTGGGACTTCGCCTGCATCCGCTCTGTGTGTGCTTCTTGCCCGTGCATGAAATCGAGCGCTTCGTCAGCCCGCGATGCACGGAGTGCTGACTCGATGACAAAGTGTCTCGCCCACGAGTACTGCTGGGGAGTAGCGGGGTCTGAGGGCAGGTAGCTGTACCGGTAGCTGTGATCGTAGTAACCGTGGACGCGAGGAGCGAGCGTCTGGAATCTGGCGAAACTCGGAAAGTCGATACCCAGGCAGATGATCTGCAGTGCGGTCCGAGTTTCCTTGGCGATGGCCGACAGCATGCTGACCTGCCCCTCAATCGTGCGTGAGTCCGTGTGCGCTACGTGGCGCCAAGTGACTGCCGGACCGAATGAGAACGGCGTTTCCCGCCATCCGAAAGGAGTGTCGGGCCGGGCGTAGTAGTCCAGCAGCGCATCCATCGCCAGTGAAAGCCCTGCCATGGCGTGGGTGTGGTCGCCTCTGTCCGCCCATGGCTGGGCGTCACGCAGCAGCTGCGCGACCGCTTCCTGCGCGACGAGGTCGACCATGTCGATGCGGTCGAAGTCGACGTCAAAGACGACGGGTGTGGCCGTGGTGAAGAAGCGCAGCACATCCGCAGCTGAACGTTCGATGGTCTGCTCTGCCGGAGGGGTGCCGTGGTGCTTCATAGCGACACGGACATCGTTCAAGGTGCGCATGGAGCCCTGGCCAGGGAGATGAATGGCCGCCTCGGACTTCTTCAACTCAGCCCAGTACGCCATGAACTGGATCTTCGGGTCCGGGTCGGTTGCATGATGATCCGCAGCCAGACCGAGGAAGAGCTCCACGGCATCGTGAAGCACCAGAACCGCAGTAGCCGACAACGGAGCCGGGCGCCGGCTGTAGTCGATTCCCTCTTCGAACAGGAACCTGATGTAGGCAAGTCGCTGCACTTCGAGCGGGGTCAAGGACGTCACGGCAGCTTCCTCCGGTACGAGAGGCCCTCAGTGTGCAGGCTGTGACGATCTGAGCGCATGCTGTTTTGCCGCAAAGACCGGCAGCTCCGGCAGGTTGCGGCAGGGCAGGATCACGCGGCCCGGCCCCGCACACCCTGTCAGGAATCAGCCGGTCCCAGTCGGCCTCCGCCGCCGACAACTCCGCGTCCAGGGCGGCGAACACGTCCAGCGAATCGCTTTCGCCGACCACCCTGGCGTACGTCGTCCGACCGGCACCCCGCGAGGGTGACCCGCTTTCCCCGCATTTCCCGGAGAGTCCCACGAGCAGCACCATCCCGACGATCAGCAGCAGCACCCCGCTGCACACCACTACGAGCAGCACCATGCAGTGGCAGGCCCTCGATCCCGATGTCGTTGCAGAACCGGGTGAGGATGCCCGTGGCGTCGGTGTCGGAGAGGTAGGCCGGGGCGACTTCCAGCAGCAGCTCGCCGATCGCGTGCGTGCTGGCTGCCACTGAGCGCGGGTTACGGGCAGGGCGATCGGTAAGGGAGCGTACCGACGTACTGATTCCACTGGTGAGTGGTCAGGGCGTTCCCGGTGGTGGCGCAGATCTGTGCGATGACTTGGTCGGCGTCCGTTGCCGACAGCCGTACCGTGCCGTACGGCCCAACTGCGCTCCTTTTCAGAGCGAGATGTCGATGTAGTCGATGTCTGTGAATTCGACTTCGAGGTGGTCGGCACGACGACCGTGGTCTTTAAAATACGTTTCTTGGATTCCCTCGGCGATAACTTCGTTGGGAGACTGGTCGCCGATGCCCTCCTGGGCGTCGAAGAGGCGCCGGGCGTAGTCGGCCGGGAGGTGGACGGTGATGCGCCGTGTGCGGCCGTCGTCGGTCGTGCCGATCGGCGCGCTGTAGCCGAACCGGGCGCGGGCCTCAACGGTGATCCCGGTACGGGTCGCGGCCTGCTTGCGGCGCCGGTCGCGGACGCGGGGCTGCCAGCGGGCGCGTACGGCCGCGTCGATCCGGTCGGCGATCGCCTTGGGTGGCTGCTTGCGCGCGCCGGTGCGGTAGCGCTCCACGGAGCGCTGGGTGATGCCGAGTTCCTGGGCGATGGCCTTGGTCGTCTTCAGCTGCTTCAGCAGGAAGTTGATACGCCCCTTGAGAGTCTTGGGCGGTTCGTGGGTGAAGACTTCCTGGTCGGCCTGCTCGATGGCTTCCTGGACCAGGGCGTCGTCGGCGTCGGCATTGCCTGGACGGATCCGTCGCACCACGGCCTACTCCCCTTCGTCCGCGACGGCGTCGCCGCCCTTGATGTGGCGGGCGGGGTTGTAGCCCTGCTCCATCAGGTCGACCGCCCACGCCATCTCCTGGACACCCTCGACCTTGCAGAAGCCGGGGTTCGCCCCAAGGCGGAAGGTGCCGTACACCGGCGTGCCGTCGCCGCCCAACGGCAGGAAGTCCAGCGGGGAGGGACCTGGGCTGGCGTAGACGACGCAGTCCGACAGCACGGCGAGCGGGTATTGGCCGGTCAGGGCAGCGAGCTTGGCCATCTTGCGGTGCATGTTCACCCGCGCCTTGGCGATGACCGCCGCGCGGATGTCGGGCCTCCAGGTGGGGCGCTCCAGGGCGGGCCAGCGCTCCCCGTCACGGTAGTGGCGGCCCTGGGGACGTTCGCGGAGCTTGCCGATGCCGCCCTTGACCGTCGACTTGATCGCCGACAGCACCATCGCGCCCTGCCGGTGCCGACGCACCAGGGCGGCCAGGTCCTCGTCGCTGAGGTCGGCACGGTCCGTGGGCAGTTCAGCGAGCGCAGCGCGCAGAGCGTCGAGGCGAGTGTCGTCTGCAGCCGCGTACGTCTTGTGCAGCGCGACGGCGTCCAGGAACGCGGCCGGGTCGGCGTCCTTGTCGACGGGGATGCCCATGTCCGCGGTGGTGGTGAGGTAGGCGTCCTTGAGCCGGTCGTGCCACGGATCCAGGTAAGCGCCGGTCTCCTGGCGCAGATACGCCTCGATCGGTCGGACCTCGCAGCCGAGTTCCTCGGCATAGGCAAGGGTCGCGGTGGTGTACCAGCCGGGCCCCTCGGGACGCTGTCCGCTGGGAGTGAAGGGGTTGGGCAGACGCGCGTCCAGCTCGATGCCGGACAGGTCCACCAGCCACGTGCCGGGGATCTTCTTGTCGAACACCGGCGCCGTGACGCGGACCGGCCCGGACAGACCGACCGTGAGGCGGGCGGCGGCGGCGAGGAAGGCGGTGTTGATGTCGATGCCCACCGCCCAGGGCAGCAGGCACTCCTCGTCATTGAGCAGGTGGGGGTCGCGCGCCCACTGGTAGGCCTCCTCGTCCAGGAAGCCATCCTCCCAACCCTGCGCGACCGGATGCTCCTGGGGAGCCTCCGGCGGCGCCGGGTCCACCGGCAGGGCAAGGGCTCCCGAGTTCGGGCCGGAGACCCACTGACCGCTCGTCTCGTCCTTGACCGGCCGGGTCGGCGGCCGCAAGGCCGTCATCAACTCCAGACCGGTCACCGCAGTGGAACCCCGCGGAGTGAGAACCCGGGACGCGAACACGCCTAGAACACGGGCCAGATCGGCGGGATGCAGCTCCGCGGCACCGCCCCAGGCGCGGGTGTCGAGGGCGTCCCATGGCAGGACCGCCAGCTGTACGCACTGCCGTCGGCCCGCCTCGGCCGGACGGTAGATCCGCGGCCATGGGCCGAACCCGCGCTGGGTCAACTTCCACTTCGCCTTCGTCAGCTGCCTGATCACCGGATGGTCCTCCGCCAGGCGCAGCCCGCGGCGGTCCTCAAGCCGCTCTGGCAGCCCGAACCGCGCGGCAGCCGAGGCGGTGAGCGCGATCAGCGGGTCGAAGTCCTTGCCGTGCCGGTGAAGCCGCGCCTGCCCGATCCCCGATTCCTTCAGCACCCACTCCACCAACTGGCCGATGGTGGTCGCCGGGCAGTCCAGCAGCACGCCGCCCAGGCAGTAGGCAGTGCCGTCCCCATCCAGCACAGCGAGAGGGCCGTGGGGAAAGCGGGCATCGGCCGCGGGCGCGGCCGACTTCGGCCGCGCCGGACGCCGTGATGTCGACGCAGGCCCCGTAGAGGCAGGCCGGTGGGGGCGCGGAGAACTCTCGGGAGCAGCCGGCATGTCGTCAGCGGGCCCGTCGGCGGGGGCAGGCCGCTGGGACGTGGGTCCGGTGAAGGTCTCCGGCACGGGCTCGGTGGCCGATTCCGGGTGCTTCGTCGCCCAGCCTTCCAGCAGCCGCAGGTACGCCTGCCGACGCGGCGGGCGCGGCTCCGAGCGGCCGTTCTCCCAGTTCTTCACCGTCTGCGTCGTGGTCCGCAGCACATGAGCCAGCCGGGCCTGCGTGATACCGGCTGCCTCCCGCAGCCGAGCCCGTTCCACCGGCGGCGGCAACTCCGGCTCACCCGCCAGCAGTTCGTCCACCGCCGCGAAGAGCTCGTCCTGACTCGGCCGGTCCGCCATCGCCACCTCCAACCCGCACCCTAGCAAAAATTAACCCTGGATTTATCCATGTGCTTAACCTCAAAGGGGCGATATCCCAACAACACGTCTCCGCTCCAGACCGATGACGAGGTGTCCGGATCAGCGATATCCGCAGGCATTCCGGACACCGCAGGCCCTGGGGCGGCTGTGGCTCGGCTGGTCGGACGCCCCCGTGATGACAAGGAGCTGCCGTCCCGATGACGTTGACGCGCCGAGGGGCGAGGACTGCCCCATCAACAGTGCAACTGGGGCCTTTTGATGCCTCATGGTGTGCTGGTCCGCCGGTTGGCTTCGACCGGTGCAGCGGTGGGTTGGGGTAGAACATGAGGACGCTGTGTGAGCCGAAGAGGGCATCGGGGGTGAGGTGTGGCAGCAGGGGTGTTGCGAACCGTGCCGCTGGCCGGGGAGCTGACCGCGTCGCTGATCAGCCGGGTGGCGGCCCGCTACAGTCTCGCAGCCAGCAGCGTGCTGCGGCTGTGGACGTGCCGCAACTCCCCCACCCGGCACGACGGCGGCGGTGTGAGGGCAGATGCGGAGGTCGTCCTCAACGGGGCCGGGCGGGGTGTGCTCGCCGAGCTGTGCGGAGTGGAACCGGCGGTGCTGGCGCGCGCTCTGCCGTCCTTCACCGTGGACGATCCCAAGATCAGCACCGGCCGGGACGCCGCCCTGGCGCAGGCACGGTGGCGGGCGGCAGCCGCGGTGGCGGGGGAAGCAGCGTTCAGCTGCCGGCTGTGCACCGCGCGGCGCACCGGGCAGGCACTGCGGGCGGTGCGGTATCTGCCGCGCCGGCAGCGGGTCTGCCTGCGGCACGGGCGCTGGCTGCTGGACGCGGACGCCGACCAGCCGCTGGAACACCTCGATCTGCGCCTGCTGCCGGAGGTGATGGCCGCGCAGCGGCGGTGGCCGGGCGTGGCACGGCGTGCGGTGCGCGCCGGGGTGGAGCCGCAGCAGGCGTTCACACTGGCGCATGCGGTGGTGGCCCGCTGGTGGGAGCAGGCTCTGTACTGGGAGCAGGAGGAGATCTGGCCGCGTCGTCTGCACCACTTGGCGGGCGGCAGCGTGGGGTCACGGCTTGAGTGGTGGCGGATCGTGGGCCGGGACGCGGCGATCTTCCCGGAGGTGGTGGCCGTGGCGCGGGCGCTGCTGGAGCCGGCCATGGCCGAGGTGGCCTGGCAGGCAAGCGGCGGGATGCAGCCTCGGGCGCGGGGCGCCGACGACCCGTTCTGCCACCGGCTGGGCGAGCGGGTGGGCCGCACCTGGCTGGGACCCGAACTTGCGGCCGACCACGGCAACCCGCTGAACGATTGGAAGGGCGCGATCGTGCGCGCCCGCCGCCACGAGACGGGGCCGCCGGGGTGGCGGGAGGATCCGTGGCGGCTGAAGCGGGAACAGCAGCCCGCCACGATGGCCGGCCAGCTGCGCGTCATGGCGGCAGAGCAGAAGTCGGGTGGCTCGGCGACCCGGTGGCGGGCCACGGTGAGCGCCGAACAACGGCTCGTCATCACGCAGTTGGTCGACGAGGCGCGCGAACAGCTGGTGGAGCTGCGCGGCGTGCACAGCGGCACCACCGCCGAGGTGGCCCGCACCCTGCTGGAGCACCTCAGCCACAGTGCCGCCCTGATCGACCAGGCCCTCGTGCACACCGCCGCCGCGGCCGTCGCCGCCGGGGTGGCGCTGGAGGAGGTCGCCGCGTGGTCCCGTCTGCCCGCCCAGGAGCTGGCCGCGGTGCTCGCCCTGGGTGAGGGCGAGGAGTGACACGACCGGCGGCAGCCGAATGGCGGCGCGGGCCGGTCGGCATCCGGCGAGCCGTTGCCCGACAGGGTGCGGCGCGGCGGGGTGAAAGTGCAGAACTCTGCACTGACACCGGTGCCCCCGCCCGGCACCCTGGGTGCCCCGCGCAGCCCAACATCCGGCGGTTGCACCGATGTTGCGGTTACCGGCCGGTTCTCCTGCGCGGCAGGTCAGGCATGGCGTTGTGTGGAGTACGTGATCATCGACAGCAGCCAGGAGGCCGCATCGTCCGCGGTACCTGGGGCCGGGTGCCGCATCCCCGAGCCGCACCGTACGGGTGGTGCTGTTCGACGCGAAGGCGCTACAGCCGTAGATGCCAGCCTGATCGATGTGCGCTTTCGAGACCCTCTGGGGTGCTCGCGTCAGGTCCCGTGGCTTGAGGCTGCGCAGGACGTCCTCTTCGAGGAGGGTCCTGCGGTACGGCCTTTCCCCGTCCGGCACGGGCGGCGTGTGGCTCCGGGCTGGTGGTGGTCGTCGACCACCAGGCGGCTGGTGGCGTACGGGTCCGGTGTCATGCGGACCGAGCTGATGCTGCTGGACCGGGATCCGACGGCGGTGGCGCTGGCCTGCCGACCGGTGGAGCTGGTGTGGCGTGAGGAAAGCAAGGCTGTCGGTCATGCGCCGCAGCTGATGGCCAGGCTTCAGGACGGCAGCGGCCTGTTGCTCGACTGCGCGGGACCCAGCGGACCCTCTGCCCGGCTGGCGGAGCGGGCACGGGTTGTGGCGGCTGCAGCGGAGGCAGCGGGCTGGTCCTACCGGCTCGCGGGGCCGCCGGATCCGGTGCTGGTGGCCAATGTGCGGTGGCTGGCGGGTTACCGGCATCCCCGGTACGCCGCAGGGCCGTGGATACCGGCTCTGGTGGAGGCCTTCGGCAGTCCGCGGCCGGCGGTGGAGGCGGTGTGTGAGCTGGGTGACCCGATCGCCGTGTGGCCCGCGGTCTTTCACGCGCTGTGGAGCGGTGTGCTGCAGGTGCGGCTGGACGAACCGCTGCACGAGCGTGCCGTCGTCTCGGTCGCACGGCAGGAGGCCGAAGCGGCGTGACGCAGGCGGTTGTCGAGGTCGGGGCGCGCCTTCGCTACGACGGACGGGTATGGACGCTCGCCGTGCTGGAAGGCCCCCGGGCCACGCTGGTGACCGACGAGGGCGCCTCGGCGGTGGTGCTGCTGCCCTACCTGTTCGCCGATCCGTCCTTCGAGGTGGAAGGCGGACCGGCGCCGGGGAGGGTGCCGCCGTTCGGGCTGCTGGAAGCGCTGCCGGTGGAGGTGCGGGAGCGGGCTCTGGCGTGGCAGCGGCATGTGCGGGAGGTGGAGACCGGCTTCCCGGACGCGGTTGGGCAGGGCGCCCCACGCGAGCAGTTCGATCCGGCGATACGAAGCCTGGCGCAGCGCGAGCGGGCAAAGGCCGAGGAGTTGACGGCGGCGGGCTGGGCGGCGAGTGCGGCGACGGTGCGCCGGATGCGGGCGCGCTACCGCAGCGAGGGCTTGTGGGGGCTGGTGGACGGCCGGGCAGTGCGGGAGCGGTCGGCGGTGGGGCGGGCCGATGAACGGGTGGTCGCGGCAGTCAGGAAGGTGCTGGAGGGGCAGCGGGAGCGGTCGACGGGCACGCTGGTGCGGCTGCGCCGCCGGGTGGGGTGGCTGCTGGAGGAGGAGTACGGCGCCGGGGTGGTGGCCCTGCCGCCGGCGTCGACGTTCAACCGGCTGGTGCACGCGGTGGCCGACGGACAGGGGCTGCTGGGGACTGCGGCGCAGCGGCGGTGGCATGCGTCGCGGCCGGCACCTCCGTTCACGCCGACGGTGGCACTGCGCCCGGGTGAGCTGGTGATGCTGGACACCACGCCGCTGGATGTACTGGCGGTGCTGGACGACGGTGTGACCGGCCGTCTTGAACTGTGCATCGCGCTGGACGTGGCGACGCGCAGCATCTGCGCCGCTCTGCTGCGTCCGGTGGGCACGCGGTCGGTGGACGCGGCGATGCTGCTGGCGCAGATGGTGGTGCCGGCGGCGATGCGGCCGGGCTGGGACAAGGCGCTGTCGATGCGGCGGTCGGTCATTCCCTACGAGCGGCTGATCGCGTTGGACGCGCGGCTGGAGCAGGCGGCCGCCCGGCCGGTGATCATGCCGGAGACGGTGGTCGTGGACCAGGGCCGTGTGTACGTGTCGGCGTCGTTCATCTCGGCGTGCGAGAGCCTGGGGGTATCGGTGCAGCCGGTGCCGCCGGCGAACGGCCCGGCGAAGGGGAACGTGGAGCGGACCTTCCGCGCGATTGCCGACGGGTTCAGCCAGTACCTGCCGGGCCACACCGGCTCGGACGTCTCCCAGCGGGGCGCCGCCGCGGAGCAGGATGCCTGCTGGAGCCTGACGCAGCTTCAGGAACTGCTGGACGAGTGGGTCATCGCCGGATGGCAGGAGCGCCGGCACGAGGCGCTGCGGCACCCGATGATGCCGCGGGTCGCCGTCTCACCCAACGAGATGTGGGCGGCCCTGGTGGCGGTGACGGGGCATGTACCGGTGCCCTTGTCCGCCCACGACTATGTCGAGCTGCTGCCTCTTCGGTGGCAGGCCGTCAACGACTACGGCATCCGCTTCGGCTACCGCACCTACGACCATCCCGGCCTGAACCCCTACCGGCGCCGCCGCTCACCGCGGGCGGACAAGAACGGACGGTGGGAGGTCCACCACAACCCCTACGATCCGAACCGGGTGTGGGTGCGCCTGCCCGAGGGATGGCTGGAGGTGCCGTGGGTCCACGCGGGGGCGGTCCGGCGCCCGTTCACCGCGTTCACCTTCGACCACGTCCGCCGCACTGTGGAACGCCGGCATGGCCGTGAAGAGCACGAGGCGGCGATCGCCCAGGCGCTGGATGCGCTGCTGCGCCGAGCGAGCCAGGGACTGGGCAGCAGGCGAGAGCGGACGGTAGCCGCCCGGGCCCAGGCGGCCGCGCAGATGACCGAGCCCTCCCCCGCCACCGCCCCGCAGCAGTGGCCTGCGCCTCTCGCGCCGGGGGCCTCGTTCGGGCTGCCCGGTTCCTTCACCGTCCCGCTCGAGGATGCCGACGGCTGGGACACCGACGAGAGCCTGGACGACATCGAGGACGACCCGGACGGCGAGGACTACCTTCTCGCCGCCCTCGCCGACGGCCAGGACGCCGCGGCAGGCCACGCGGAAGAAGCATCCGAGCCGACGGCCGAAACGGCCCGGGACCAGGCCGCTGAGCAGACGTTGGACGCCGCCGGGGCGGGCGGCATGCGCATCTACGACCCGTACCAGGAGGCCCAGGCATGGTGACAGCGGCCCAGCCCGCCACCGCGCAGCACAGCACCTTCCATCCCCTGACCACGTGGGACGGGTGGCAGCAGTTCGTCGACACGCCCCACGCACCGGCACGGGACGCCGGCGACCAGGAATGGACGCTGGAGCAGCGGGAGGACTACCACGCACGGTTCGTGGTGCTGAAGACCCCCGCCATGGATACCATCTCCACCGCGGTACGCCGCCTGCTGCTGCTCAACCGCGGCCAGCAGGGCGGAGCCCGGCGCGGCCTGATCATCTCCGGGCCCGCCACCACCGGGAAGACCACCGCCATGCAGCAGCTCGGGCGCACCGTGGAACTCGCCGACCGGCGCCGCCACCCGAACCAGGACGGGCGTCTGCCCGTGCTGTTCATCACCGTGCCGCCGTCCTCCACCCCGAAGATGCTCATCAGCGAGTTCGCCCGCTTCCTCGGCCTGCCCGCCCTGGAACGGATGAACCAGATCCAGATCACCAACGCCGTGTGCGAGCTGCTGTGCGAGATGAGCACCCAGCTGGTCCTGGTCGACGACGTGCACCTGATGGACACCCGCAGCCGGGCCGGCGCCGAGACCTCCGACCAGCTGAAGTACCTCGGCGAGCGGATCCCGGCGACCTTCGTCTACTCCGGCATCGACGTCGAATCCTCGCCCCTGCTGACCGGCGTGCGCGGCTCCCAGCTCGCAGGCCGCTTCAAAATCGTGCGCAACCAGCCGCTGCGCTACGGCAGCGCCGCGGACAAGCAGATCTGGCACGACCTGGTGCGCAGCATGGACAGCGCCCTGCGGCTGCGCCGCCACCGGCCCGGCACCCTGGTCACGCACGCCGCCTACCTGCATGCCCGCACTGGCGGCCGCATGGGCAGCCTCTCTCACCTCATCCGGGAAGCCGCCCTTGTCTCCCTGCTGGACGGCACCGAGAAGATCACCAAGAAGCTGCTCGAACAGATCGAGCTCGACAGCGCCGCCGAACAACGGGCCCGGGCACCGCACCGCCGCCGGATGCCCTCGCAACGCCAGCCCTGACCGGCGGCGTCTGCGTCAACCGTCCGTCCCGATCCCCCGTTTGGCCACTGCTCGGATGCCGATACATCCGAACCCGCCAGGAACGACCTCTGCTCCCTGATGCACGACTCTCTTCCACCACAGCCGCAGCCGCCGCGTACGGCTTCGGCACGTCCAGGGCCGGTACGGCTCGCGCCGCAGCAGGGCGAGACGAACCTGTCGTACCTGGACCGGCTGGCCGACCGCTACCGGCTCGGCGTCAGAGACCTCATCCCCGCCCTCCTCCAGATCGGCGGAGGCCTGTTCAAGGGCTACCGCACGGACGGCGAGGTCTACCTCAACGCCGAAGCCCGCGCCCGCGTCTCCGCGTTCAGCCGCGTGCCCGAGGAGATCCTTCAGCGGGCCCTGCCCGCCTGGACCGCCCAAGAGCCCGTCTCGCCGGACGGGGCGGGTGCAGCCGGGCGGTTCCGCTTCGGGAGCGTAGTGCAGGCCGCGGGAGAAGGCTGCCGGCTGTGCACGGCCGCACGCACCGGACGTACCAAGCCCGCACGGGTGTACCTGAAACCACACACCCGTATCTGCCCGCGCCACCGGCGCTGGATGCTCGGCACCCACTGGATCGACGGCGCGCCAGCCGACATTGAGCAGGTCGACCTGGCGGAGCTGCCGCAGATGGTCACGGCGCACCGGCGGCATCTGGATCTGCTGCGCCATCGGCCGGACGCCGCCCGCGCGTTCGAGATCGCGCATGCCGTGATCGTCTCCTGGTGGGCACAGCAGTGGCCCGAAGAAGAGCAGTGGCCCAACCGGGCACGCCAGATGGCGCCGCCGGGGGCAGATCCGGGCTGGTGGCGGCTGCTGGTGAGAGACGCGGTCACCTACCCGGAGACGGTCGCCCTCACCTCCGTCCTCACCAGCGAACGTACCCGGCAGTGGCTGCTCGACGACACCAGCGGGCATGTGCCGCACACCCTCGCGTACGCCCCAGAACTGGTCACCGAGCTGGCACGGGTCACGAGGCGGCCGTGGCTGCGCGAACGGATCGCCTCAACCTCGGCCGGTCCTTTGCTGGTCTGGGCGCAGCACTGTGTGCGCTCCCCTACGGACGTGGCCGCCGCAGACCGGCTGTGGACGCTGCACATGGCACACCGGCCCCGGCCCATCGCCCGGGAACTGCAGGCCTACCGCTACGCCGCCCACAAGTTGGAGAAGGCAGAGGGCGGGACGCGGCTTCACCTGGGGCTTCGGCACAGGTCGGATCAGGCGTTCACCACCGGTCTGGCGCACGCCCGCGCCTACGCCGCCGTCCACGGCCACCTCGCCGCACCGATCCACAGCCGCTTCAACGGCTTTGCCCTGGGCACATGGCTGAAGAACCACCGGAAATTCGCCGCGATGCCACCCGAACACGTCGCGGAACTCGAGGCACTGGATCCGTGGTGGCGGCCGCCGTGGACGGTGATGTGGCAGCGCTTCTACTACCAAGCCCGCGACCACGTCCGCGCCCGCGGGCCCCTGCGGCCCGAACAAGGCTTCCCCACCACCGGCTTCGGCCTGGGCGAATGGCTGTACAACCAGTGCACCGGCTACACCGGCCTGCACCCCGCACAACAGCGCCTCCTGGCCGACATCGGCCTCACCCTCGAGGCCGTACAGGCGGCCCGGCCCCGCCGCAAGCACATGGCCTCCCACTTCCAGCGCGCCCTCGCCTGCGCACACGCTTTCGCCGGCACCCACGGCACGCTGGTGAACGCGACCACCGACACCGTCCAGGACGGACTGAAGCTGGGACAGTGGCTGTCCAACCAGCGCAGCAAAGACCGCGCCTACCAGCACCGCCACGGCACCCCCTCACCCCGGGCGCTCGCACTGTCGGCGATCGATCCCTGGTGGAACCCGCCGTGGACGCTGGAATGGCAGCGCTCCTGGCACCAAGCGCGCACCCACGCCGAAGACGGCCACGTGCTGGATGCCGCGGCCGGGTTCCCCGGTACCGGCAGCGCCCTCGCCACCTGGCTGACCACCCAGTGCGCCCAGTACGACACCCTCCAGCCTGACCAGCGCACCTTGCTCGCCCAGGTCGGGATCACCGCAGACACCGCCCGCGGCGCCGCCGCCCGGCCCGCCGAAAACGAGGCCGACTTCGCCACCGCACTGGCGTACGCGCGCTCCTACCACGCAGCACACGGCACCCTCGCCGCCGCGATCAGCACCGTCCACGACGGCTTCCAGCTCGGACGATGGCTGCGCCGGCAACGCCAGCACGCCCGCGACCACGCCCACCGCGGCACACCACCGTCCGCCCAAACGAAGGCCCTGACCACAGTCGATCCCTGGTGGTGCCCGCCCTGGACCCTGGCATGGCAGCGCACCTGGCAGCACATCCACGACCAGGTCCAGGCCGGTCACCGGCTCGACGCCGACCGCCACTTCCGCAGCTTCGCCCCCGCCCAGCGCACCTGGCTACGCCTCCAGCGCACCCGCTACGACGACCTCCACCCCGACCAGCAGCGCCTCCTGACCGACATCGGCCTCACCCGCGAGACCGCCCACACCCGGCCCCTCACCCCCTACGCCGAAGCCGCGCTCGATCATGCCCGCGCCTACGCCGCCGCCCACCACACCCTGGCCGCGGCCTACTCCACCGTCCACGACGGCTTCCCCCTCGGCCGCTGGCTCAACTACCAACGCCAACAAGCCCGACGCGACACCACCCCCAACGCCCGCCACCAGGCCCTCACCACGATCGACCCGTGGTGGAACCCGGCCTGGGACCTCGCCTGGGACCTCGCCTGGCAACGCTCCTACACCCGCGCCCGCACCACACAAACCCGCCCCGGCGGCCCACCGGCCGACGTACGAACCTGGATCAGAGCACAACACGCCGCCTGGCCCCACCTACGCCCCCAACAGCAACAACTCCTGACCGACCTGGGCATCACCCCCGTCGGCCGCCGCCGGACCAGCCGCGTCTACCCCGCAAGCCCAGGCCTCGCCCACGCCCGCGCCTACGCCGCCCTCCACAGCCACCTCGCCTGCAGCAAAGACACCCACCACGACGGCTTCGCGCTGGGCGACTGGCTGACACAAAAACGCCGCGCCGCCCGACAAGGACACCTCTCCCCCACCACCACCCACGCCCTGGAAAGCATCGACCCGTGGTGGAACCCACCCTGGCCCCACACCTGGCAACGCACCTACCAGCAAGCCCAGTTGAACCACCACACCGGCCAGCCCTGCCCCTCCGGGCTCCAACGGTGGGCCAACACGCAACGCACCCGCTGGAACACCCTCCACCCTCAGCAGCAACACCTCCTCACCACCATCGGCATCCACCCACGCATCTGACCTCCTTCGTCAATCCGCGGCGGGAAAGCACGTGGTCAGGCACGATGTGCCGGTGAGTGATGCGCGCTTCTTCAATGACGAGCCCTTTCTCGACGACAACGGGCCGGATCTGCTGGGGCGTGAGCAGTACGCGCGGCACGCCGTAGAACTGCTCGGGCGCGTCCGGGCCCAGACCGAGACCGGCGTCCTGGCGTTGATCGGCTCCTGGGGATCCGGCAAGTCGACCGTCCTGGGCAAAGTGATGCGTCTTCTGCAGGGTCAGGATCGCCGCGAGACCTGGCTGATCGCCGAGCTCAATCCATGGCTGTACTCCGACCTGGAATCGCTGACCGCCGCGCTGTTCAGTGAAATCCGAGCCGCCCTGCCCAAGGGAAGGCGCTGGTCGGAAGTCCGTAAACGGCTCGGAGGCTTCGGGCAGGCCATCAGCCCGTTGGGTAAACTCACCGCGCTCGCCGGCCTCGACTCAGAGGGCCTGATCAAGGCCTTCAGCGACCGCATCAACGGAGACACCAGCGCGTCGGCCGCCAAGCGGAAGGCCGAAGAGGCCCTGCGGCAGGCAGGCCAGCCCGTCCTGGTCGTCATGGACGACCTAGACCGCCTCACCCCAGACGAACTGCTCCTGGTCTTCAAGCTGGTGCGCCTGGTGGGCCATCTGCCGAACGTCTACTACCTGATCGGCTTCGACGAGCAGACCCTGCTGGATGTCCTGCAACGCAGCGATCTCGTGGGAAACAGCGAGCCCCGTGCCCGCGAGTTCCTGGAAAAGATCATCCAGGTACGCCTCGATCTTCCCGCGTTCCGCGAACGCGACGCGGCCGCCATGAGCATCCGCGCGCTCAACGCCATTCTGGACTCCCACAACCTGTCCATGACGCCAGGCGAGGAGCAGCGCTTCTCCGAGGCCCACTTCCGGCACCTGCAAGACCGGCTCCAGACGCCACGGGCCGTCAAACGCTACTTCGGGCAGGCCGACGCCACGCTCGGCTCCCTCGTCGGAGACGTGGATCTGGTCGACTTCCTCATCGTCACCTTCCTGCGCACCAATGAACCCGGCGCCTACCGACTCTTGAGGCGCCACCGTGCCGAACTCACCGGCACGAGCCTCGACCCATCCCAACGACGCAACGCACAACAGCTCGGCGAAAGAGCCGACCGTTGGCGGAACCGCCTGGGCGAAGCAGGCGTTGCCGCAGAGCACGTCGAAGGCGTGCTCCGCCTGCTTGGCCAGCTGTTCCCGACAGTCCAGCAAGACCTCGGCATGGCCGGCGATGCGAAAGCCGCCGCACAGCGCCGCGGCATCGGCAGCACCGACTACTTCGACCGGTACATGGTCTTCGGCGTCCCCGACGACGACCTCCCCGAAGCCGTCTTCGACCAGGCCCTGGCCCAACTGGCCGCCGACGCGCCTGAAGAGGAGGCAGCCGAACTGCTACTGCGTCTCCGTGAAGACACCCACCGCGTCACCCGCCGAATCGAGCAGCGACGCAACACTGGCAGCCCCGTCCCCGTCCCCGCCGCCGCGCTGCTGAAGGCCATGGCGGACACGTACGGGCAGACGACCGCCGAACCGGAAATGATGGGCCTGGTCAACAGCGGCATGAGCCTGCAGTTCCTGGCCCGCGACCTCCTCACCGACCTCCCACCGGAACAACGGCCCCCCGTACTGGCCGCCATGGCCGCCACCCCGGACGGAGCAATCCTGGCCACGCGGACCCTGCACCGCGCCACCAACCCTGACAACAACGACTCCGAGCACGTACAGACCACCGAAGACTGGTCTCTTCACGCCCGCGACGCCGTGGCCGAGCGAATCGCCCAGCACCTCGCCCCCAGCACGGGCAGGCCCGCCGAGGAACTCACCGATTCCGACACCGACCTGATCTGGATGTGGCGCCACACCAACCCTGACACCCTGCGCCCCTGGCTACACCAACGCCTCGACAACGGATGGGAACTTCTCCCACTCCTGGGCAAACTCATCCAGCCGGCCTCCCACCCATTCCCTCTGATCGACCACCCCACCCTGGCCGGCCTCGACGCGATGTTCGGACTCGACGACCTCTACACACACCTCGAGCCCTTCATCCACGCCTCCACCGGGAACGGCCCCGCCGACGAGCACCAGGCCAACATCCTGCAAGCCCTCCGCGAGCGCCGCCCCACCACCGGCCAGACCCCGCCCGCAAACTCCGCCACCACGTGACCGCCCCCAGCCCGAGCCCCCGCACGCCGCTTCTCAAGTAGCGGCCCAATCAACCTGCACGCCACCCAGGCAACCTGCACGACCCCCAGGCCAGAAACCCGCAGCCCCCACCACCAGACCACCAACCGGCCCCCCAGCAACACGAAACGAACCGCTACAACTGAGAAACCACCAGCCCAGAACACCAGCACTACGCAGAAAGAACGACCCGCGACACTGGGACATGTTGCCCGGCGTTGAAAATGCCAACGAGAGCGGCGTTCACGGTGCCGACGAGTGGTGATGGCGACGCCCCGCCGGTGGGTGTTCCGGCGGGGTGCTCGTCGGCAAGGTGTCGTTTTCGTCGGCGAGGTGCCGGTGCTTCAAGGCTGCGCGACGGTGAGTCGTCAGCCGGGCGGCTGGGCCGCCTGGGGCCCGCCCGTCGTCCCGGTAACCGTGCGGTGCAAGGGGAGCAAGAACGCAACGACGAACAGGCCGAAGAGGGTGATGGGCAACAGAGGCAGCAGCTTCGCAGGATCGTCCTGCAGCCAGTGCCGGTTGCTCCACCAGTTCCCGAAGACGTCCGTCACCATCACGGCGCTTGCCGGCCAGATCCCTTCCCGCCGCACGAGTCCCACCAGCACGGCCACCAGCGGATCGAGGATCGCCAAGCTGACGAAGAACACCCGCAGGGGAACCTGAGGAAACGACGCATAGGCATGGATGCCGTCACGGGCCAGATAGAAAATGTGGACGCAGGATCCTTCGAGGAATCCGATCAAATACACCGTGAGAACCCATCTCGCCCACAACGGCTGCCCGCCCCATCGTTCCCGCAGCTCAATCCCCACCGGGTCACCCTAGAGGTTCGGCGTGGCCAAGGGATCAAGGGCGGTTTCTCAGTCGCCGACCACCTCGCTCACGGAGGCGCGGGCGGCGGCCTCGTCGACGAGGTTCTTGCCGGTGGCGAAGGCGGCGACGAGGGCTTGGAGGGCGAGGTTGTTGACCGCCCGCGGGTAGCCGCGCGAGGTCGTGTGGATCAGCGTGAGGGCGTCCTCGGTGAACAGCTGGTCCGGGCGCCCGGCGATCTTCAGGTGGTGGGCGACGTAGCTGGTCGTCTCGGCCGACGTCATGCCCGGCATCGTGTAACGCAGGGCGGTGCGCTGTTCGAGGGCGGCCAGGACGGCGAGCTTCATCGTCCGTCTCAGGGTGGGCTGGCCCACCAGCAGGCAGGACAGCGGGGAGTCCTGGTCCATGCCCTGGTTGGTCAGCATGCGGACGGTTTCGAGTTGTTCGTAGGACAGCAGGTGGGCCTCGTCCAGGACGAGGACCGGGGTGCGTCCGCGTTCCTCACGCTCGGACAGCAGGGCCCTGGCGGTCTGGACGGCGAGTCGGGAGCCGAGGTGGGAGGGGGCCTGACCGAAGGCGTTGACGATCTCCTCGTGGATGCCGCGGACCCCGATCAGCGGGTTGGGGATGTAGATGACGGTGTGCTTGGAAGGGTCGAGGGCGTCCAGGCAGGTGCGGACGGAGACGGTCTTGCCGGCGCCGACCTCGCCGGTGACCACGCCGATGGAGCGTTCGGCGATGCACCAGGAGATGCGGGCGACGGCCTGGTTGTGGGAGTCGTGCCGGTGGAGCATGCCGGGTGCGAGGTTGCGGCCGAAGGGCATGCGCTCGAACCCGTAGTGGGCCTGCAGTTTCTCAATCACGGTGATCCTCCGGTCAGTTCGCAGGTGAGGGCTGGTGCTGGAGGTGTTCGGTGAACAGCTCCAGCGAGACGGTGATCCAGTCGACGGCGCTGTCGAAGCCGAAGTGGGCGGCCAGCGCCTCGTCGACGTGGCTGTCGCAGACCTCGAAGAAGTCGTGCAGCTCGGCCAAGAACGCTGTCCAGTCGCCTGTGGCGGAGGGCCTGGCCATGGGCTCAGCCCTCGCGGGTCAGGTCGGCGGCCTCGGTGGGCGGATCGGCCAGCGCCGCGTAGTTGATCTTTGTGCCGAGGTGGTTGGAGTGCGCGTTGTCGACCAGGCCCAGGTAGTCGATGCCGGTGGTCACCCTGGGCTTCTCGGCCGGCACTTCGGGCCGGGCCTTGGGATGGGAGTGCCGCTCGATCTGGAACGGCGTCGCGGTGCCCGCGTCCTTGCCGTCCAGGCGGACGCGCAGGAAGGTCAGATCGAAGGGGTCGAAGACCAGCTCGACCTTGTGGCCGACCAGCTCGGGTTCGACCTGGTAGCGGTTGCCGTGCAACGAGACCGTCGCGGTCTTCGCGACACGGCGGTGCTCGGACCAGCGGAACGCCTCGGCGAGATCCGCGGGCTGCGGGATCGGGAACGGGGCGCCGGCCATCCACCGCTGAAGCGGTTCCTGCTTCGTCTCGGAGTGCACCCGGCGGTGGTAGATGTTCTCCACCCAGGCGGTGAACAGGCGGTTCATCTCCGCGAGGTCCTTGATCTCGCGGCCGACCTCGCCCTTGTCGGAGGCGATCTCAACGGTGAACTCCCCGTTCACCGTCCTGGTAGGGTCGGCCGGACGACGAGGTGCCTGCTGAGCAGGTCCTTTTCCGTCCGGCCTCCCACCGAACCGGCCATGCCCGCTTTCCGGGCAGCACGGCTCTCCAGTGACTACTGCGTGCGTGCGATCTTCGGCTTCGCCCCATGGATTCGGTCATGGCAACTGCCGCAGACCACAAGGGCCTTGCGACGGCGCTCGGCCATCAACTTCACCCAGACGGGGGAAGGCTCACCGGCCCGTTGGAGGTGACTGAGCGACTTGACGTGGTGGACTTCCACCTCGCCGGGGCGCTCGCAGAGCTCGCATCTATTCGCCAGGAGCCGACGGATCAGCTCTTTATGCGGATAGACCGGTCCGGCCAGACGGTCAGTCAGTTCCGCCATCTTCTGCCGCTTGAGGGGAATCCCTCCGAATCGGGCGACCAGTTCTCGCCTGCTGTCTCGCGCCAAGGTGGCTTCGAAGCACGTGCGAAGCCCGTACGGGGTCGAGATCTTGGCCTTGAAACGGGCCGCCATCTTCGTCACCGACGAGCGGTGCTTACTCGCCAGGGTCTTGAGCATCGAAGTCTCCATGACCCAGCGCAACCGGTGAAGTCGTTGGACATCACCGGCCAGCAGGTAGTACTGGACGATGCCCCTGTACTCGATTCCGTACTTGCCCACGATGACGTAGTCGGACTCGTTGACAAGAGATTTCGGCACGCGGGTTTTCCGCGCGATAAGTACGGGGCGCTCTTGGCTTTGACCACGGCGGCAGGCACGTGCAAGACGATCGCGCCGCTTGCCGACCGGCGGTTGCGCCGGTCGTGGCCCGTCTTGCGGTCGCTGCGTGCGACCGAGATCTCATAGCCGAGGAATCTCGCCCTTTTCGTGCGGGCATGGGTGATGAGCGTCTTGTCGTTCGACAGTTCCAGCTTGAGATCATCACGCAGGAACTCTGCAAGCCGCTGTTTCACTTCCTCGGCCTCTGCCTTCGGCCCGACAAACCCGAGCAAGGTATCGTCGGCGTAACGCACATAGCGCAGTCTCCGGTAGTCCGGATCGTCAGGATCTTGACTGGGGAGACTGTGCAACCGTCGGTAGGCAGACCGCAGTTCAGCACGATCACCTTTCCGACGGGCTTTCGCGACTGCGCGTTCCGTCCTCCGATACTCCGGGTTACGCGCCCGGAGCTTTCCTCGGGTGTACTCGGGGATCAGGACCGTCTCGACGAACTCGTCCAGCTTGTGCAGGTAAATATTGGAGATGACGGGGGAAACGACACCGCCCTGCGGAGCACCGCTGAGCGTCGCGTTCCAGACCCAGTCCTCCAGGTATCCGGCTGTCAGCATGTTGCGTACCAGCCGCAGGAACCGCTGGTCGTGGACCCTCTCGCCCAGCACCCGGAGCGTGACCTCATGGTCAAGACTCCCGAAGCAGTCGGCGATATCGCCCTCAATAAACCAGGTGGTGCCCGTCCAGGTGAGCGACACCTCCCGCAAGGCGGTATGGCATCCCCTCCCTGGCCGGAATCCATGGGACCGGTCAGAGAAAGCAGGCTCGTAGTATGCCTCCAAGAGGAGGCGTACCACTTCGCCGACCAACTTATCTGACCAGGTTGGCAGACCTAGAGGCCGAGTCTTCCCGCTCTGTTTCTTCGGAATATGAACTCGCCTCACCGGGCGGAATCGGTAACGCTCGTGGCGTATCGCATCGATGATGGGCTCGATCTTCCGCACAGACATGCCGTCCACAGTTTCCTGCGTGGCTCCGGGAGTCATCGCGCCTTTGTTGGCATAGATGCGCCCGTAGGCCAACAGATACAACTGCGGGTTGAACAGCTGCCGATACAGTTCCTCACACGGTAGGCCACGCCTGCCGCGCTCACGCAGGACACCCAGCACCGTTTCGGCACTCTGCATTTCGCATACCTCCCGACTTCGGGTGTCCGATCACCTGGGGTCCTTCGCCCGATGTGGACGGCTTTCCCGTCCTCCCTGGCCGGTCGTTACTCCGGCGACTACTACGACCCCTCCGTCGCCATAGGGCTCGCGCCCCGTAGGCGATCCCACGTTCGTCTCTGTCGTACGTCATAGCGTGACGTAGGCGCCCCACTCATCTCCTTGAATGCCCTCACTGGGCATCGCTCCTGGCTCCGGAGGTTGCATCGGTCGTTTTTCCACTGCGACAGCAGAGCCGACATCGGTTTCAGACGTCTTTCCGATGGATGTGAACTTTCATCTTCTGGAGATTGAGGTTCAGGCAATTCAGCTTTCGCCATATCACGCGGGTCTCCCAGGGCACCGTCCCCAACGCCTGGACCCAGCCCCTGGTTTGCTGGCATGCTCTGGTCCCCTTCACCTTTCGGATCCAGGTAAGCCATCAGACCCAGGAACATCCCTCCGAATTCCTCCCGGCTATGCCGGGGATACGACAGAGCGCCTCGTGGCGCACAAGAACCGTTCGATTTTGCCCCTGCCCTCGGGCCGTCCCGGGGCGGAGTGCACCAGCTTGACGCCGAGTTTCGCGCAGGCCCGAAGCAGCCACGAGTCGACGAAGGCACTCCCGTTGTCGACGTAGATGTACTGCGGGACGCCCCGGGCGGACAGTGCCGGGCGCAGGGCCGCCGCGAGGCGGACGGTGTCCTCCGCGAATCCCCAGCGGTGCCCGACCACTGCCCGGCTGTGATCGTCCAGGAAAGCGAACAAGTACGTCTTGCGGCCGTCGATCCGCGGCCCGTGGAGTGCGTCGCCGACCCACAGCTCGTTGGGACGGTCGGCCTCGAACCGGCCGAAGGCGTCGGCAGGTTTCGCTGTCCTGAGCGCGACCAGGCCGGTGCGGTGGAACATCCGTTGCAGCGTGCGTTCATCCGGCGCCCATCCCAGCTGAGCCCGCAGAATCCTTCTGACCTGCGCGGCCGTGCGGTCCGGGTTCTCCTTCTTCAACGCCATGGCCAGCTCGACCACCTCGGGGCGGGGTGCGGGGCTGGGACTGGCGCGGGGAGGGCACCAGCGCGTCGAAGCCGCCCTGGCGCCACTCCAGGATCCAGCGGTCCAGCGTCCACCGGGTGATCCGCACCGGCCGGCCATCAGCGTCGATGTGCTCGGCCTGGGCCAGCTTGCGCACCAGCGCGCCGCGCTGGCGGCCGGTCAGGCTCGGGTCGGCGGCCTCGCGGATGAGCATGTAGCGGAACAGGCCGATGCGTCTGGCTCGCTCCGTGCGGGCCACCTCGTCGTCGTCTTTCTTCGTCATGTCCACCTTCCTGACGTCTCGTCACGGGCATGGGCCCGCCGAGGCTGTCAGGAACAACCCACTGAAGATCAGAGGCAGTTGGTGTTGATCGACGATCACGGCCATCTCGGCGACAGCAACCGTCCCCGGCTGGTGGCCGCGGCCAGCTGCCACGGCGACACCTCGCCAATGTCCGGCCAGCGCGAGGCCGCGGCCTTCCAGGCCCCGACCACCGCGGACACCGCGTCGGCGAAGACGCTCACCGACGCGGCGGGCGGGATGGGATCGGGCCCGGTGTCGACCAGCAGCACGGTGAAGTACACGCGAACGTGCTCAGCCCGTTGTTCGAACCGCCGCAGCCAGCCCCGCACCGTGTCCACCGGCCGGCGCAGCACCGCGGCGATCGTCCTCGCACCGGCCCCGGCCGCCTTCGCCACCAGCGCGGACCCGATCACGTCCGCCAAGTCCACCCGCCTGACCAGCACGAACACCGGGAGAAGCACATGCGAGCCCCCACAGCCCGCGCAGCGGGCCCGCCGCGGCCGCACCCTCACCACACCCGTCACGTTTCGCAACACGCGATGTCTCGCCCAGCCCCACGGGGCGAGCACACCACCGCAATCCGGACACTCGACCCCACCCGCTCTCAGCCGGGCCTCGACCCTGACCACGTCCGCCTCTACCGTGAGCACCGGCGCCTCCGTGCGCTACACGGCCCTCCCGGACTCGGCCAAGAGTTTACCGGGAGGGCCTTCGCATGCCCTCCTCATCGGCAAGGTGTCGCCGCCAACGAACACCACAGTCGCCAGACATGCGTCCGAATCCGTCGGCACACAGCATGCCCTCAACCCACCGCCCACATAGGCATCTTGAGTGTCGTTGAACAGGCCGCACCCCCGTCTTCAAGACGGAGCCCGGACAGCAGGAGGAATCCCGGTGACCGCTACCCTCGCGGACGCCTACGACGCCCGCCTCTACGCCCGCGCCCGCGCCCGCGCCCGCGCCCGCCACGAAGCCGTACCCACCGGCGCCCTCTTCACCGCACCCCCAACGCCCCGCGCTGATCACGGCCGAACAGCAGCACCTGAACTTCGAGCTGCTGGGGTAGGCCATCAGCTCCCCCCACCAGGCTGGCCCCACCGCCCCGAACCCCACCAAGATCCGCGCCCTGACCATCCAGCCGCCCTGGTCGGACCTGATCGCCCTCACAGGCGAGGAGATCGCCAAACGCATCGAGAACCGGGTGTGGAACTGGCTTATGAGCAGCTCAACGGATGGTTGTGGTGTCTGAGCTGCTCATTTGCATGATGGACATGTCCGTCACGGGGGCCTGAACCGGCCTCGGTCCCCCGAGCGTCTATACGGGCACCCGACACATAACCGTGGAGCCGCCGCGCCATGAGCACCCCTTCACCTCCCCCCTGGCCGCACTGTGGGCGCGGCGCGAACACGGCCACCGCTCCGATCGGTTGCCAGGGCATTCACGTCCCTGGCAACAGTGCGTGCCTGGCCCACCTCACCGATACCAACCGCACCGCCTACCTAGCTGGCCTATCCCCTGGCGCCGACATCGACCACCGCGGCACCCCCTTCACCCAACAACTACTGGAAGACCTTCTCAACGCCCTCAAAGACCCCTCCACCGGCAAACCCCACCTCGGCATCGCCATGTTCACCGGTGCGCAGTTCTCCGGTGACGCCGAGTTCACTGATGCACTGTTCTCCGGTGATGTCGAATTCACAGATGCACTGTTCTCTGGCGAAACCAAGTTCACCGATGCTCGGTTCTCCGACACCGCCGCGTTCACTGATGCACTATTCTCCGGCACCGCTGAGTTCGCTTATACACGGTTCTCCGGCGAGGCCGTATTCGTCGGCACGCAGTTCTCCGGCACCACCTGGTTCCACAGTGCGCAGTTCTCCGGCGAGGCTACGTTCAGCAGTGCGCAGTTCTCCGGCGAGGTCCGGTTCTCCTCGGCACAGTTCTTCGGCGACGCCTGGTTCTCCCATGTACAGTTCTCCGGCCACGCCTCGTTCTACGAAACACAGTTCTCCGGCATTCCCTCGTTCGGCGAGGCACAGTTTTCTGGCTATGCCGCGTTCGACGGGGCGCAGTTCTCCGGCCACGCCATGTTTGCCTCGGCTCAGTTTTCCGACGACGTTTCGTTCGACGGAGTGCGGTTTGAGGACGTGTCGGTTTTGGGGCCGCTGGTTTGTGCGGGACAGGTGGTGCTGTCGGGGGCGGTGTTTGTCCTGCCTGTGACATTAGAGATAGCGGCGCAGGCGGTGGTGTGTAAGCGAACGCGGTGGGAGTCGACTGCAACGATCCGCGTGCGGTATTCGGCGGTGGACTTCGGCCACGCGGTTCTGGCGGCCCCCGTCGCGGTTATCGCCCACCCCGCCCCCTTTCACTTCACCTACAGCGACAGCCCTGTGAGTGAGCGCCTGCTGGCGGGCCCCGGTCGGCAGCCGAGGTCACCGGACCGAGTGCGGGTCGTCTCGGTTCAGGGCGTGGATGCCGCGCACCTGGTGCTGACCGACATTGACCTGGCCGATTGTCTGTTCTCTGGGGCCTTCCACCTCGACCAGCTCCGCCTGGAAGGCCGCACCATGTTCGCCCCCACCCCCATCGGTTGGCAGCGCCGCGGCATCCGGCCGGTGCGCTTCACCCGTCGACGCACTCTTGCCGAGGAACACCACTGGCGCGCCCAAACCGCTGGCCAGCCCGTCCCTAACGAAGGCGCGGCGCCGGAACCCCGGCTGTGGCGTCCCGGACCGCACCACACCGACCCCGCCCGCACCCCCGACCCGGAAGACGTCGCCGCGCTGTACCGGCAGCTGCGCAAAGCCTTCGAGGACGGCAAGAACGAACCCGGCGCTGCCGACTTCTATTACGGCGAGTGCGAGATGCGCCGCCACGACACCACCGGCACCACGAAGGGTGAACGCCGTCTGCTGTGGGCCTACTGGCTGCTGTCCGGCTATGGCCTGCGCGCCTCGCGCGCCTTCACATGGCTGCTCGCAGCCATGTCACTGACTGTTCTGCTGCTGATGGCCTTCGGGCTGCCTGCCCGCGATCCCGATCCCGCCACGACCGGCACCCTGAACGGCAGCAAGATCAGTCTCAACACCAGCACCCCCGACCCTGCCCTGCGCGGCGGATGGTCACAGCGGTGGTCTTGGGCCCGGGCAGAGAAGGCCACCCGCGTCGCCGTCAACTCCGTGGTGTTCCGCTCCAGCGGGCAGAACCTCACCACCGCCGGCACCTACATCGAGATGACCTCCCGCCTCCTCGAACCCACCCTCCTCACCCTCGGCGTCCTTGCCATCCGCGGACGCATCAAACGCTGACATGCCTTGCGCGCCTGTACACCAGTCGCGCTGCTGAGCTGCACAACAACCCCTCGTCCCCGTAGACGACGGCGTTTCTGTCCGCTTCAACAAGCCTGCTAAAGAGGGAGGTTGGGAATACTGGGCGACATGCGGATCTTGGACGGCGCTGAGCTTCTTCACCGCGAAGCACTGTGGCTGCGGGAAATCGCCACACGGACTCGTCGGTATACCGCGGCGCTCCCCGATCTCGACGACGACGAACTCCGCGCCGTCCGGAAGGCCGTGCTGCACGCCTGGATCCGCTACCGCTACCCGATCAGCCTTCAGTTCGTGACCAACTATGTTGGTATAGCCGCCACCGCGATTGGGATGGCGGTGGCCTCTTCTGCGGCCGGCGGTGTCGCCGTGCTGTTCGCCATGGGCAGTGACAGTTCCGCGGCTCGCGCTCCTTGGTGGCTCTTCCCGCTGGCGACCTGGGCTGCAGTCTGTCTCAGCCTCCTCGTCAACGGGCGGGCCGACCTGCGTCAGGTCGTGTCTCTGGTTCATCGTCTGGGCCTTCGGGGCACCGCCCGGCGTGTGGCGAGCGCGTACGTTGGGAACTGGTTCGTGCTCGCAGTCGCGTTGGCTCTTGTCACTGTCGCTGTTGTGGCTGCCTGGCTGACCGTCGTGACCGCACTCTCCGCCTCCACCGGCCAGCAGCTGATCACCGCTGCGGCAGGACTGTTCGGTGCGGTACTGGGTCTTGTGGGGAACCGGTGGATCCTCACCATTCAAGAGTTCCTCCGCCGTAAGTACCGAGCGGCTCATGGACCGCGTCCCCTCGATGGCCTACTCGTCGAGCTCGTGGCGGCCGCTGCGGTGAGTTTCGAAGCGCGCGCCCACTGGTGGGATCCACGAAACATCAAGATCGTCCGGCGCCGCCTTGCCTTCGCGATCGAGGCTGCCCATGACACATCGGTCATCCGGCGCAGAACCTCGGTCAGGGAACTGGCCGCCAGACGCCAGGCGCGACAGTTCCACGCGAGCCTGGCCGAACTGATCCGGCGCCATGACCGTGCGGTCACCCAGGTTCACACGGTCGAAGAGTACGACGCCATCACCGCTTCACTGCGTGCAGGTGTCCTCGCCCTCGCCGCGGAAGACCTGACGGCACTCATGCAGCACAGCGCCGCCGAACCGTCGGTTTCCCGAGTCGCCAGGCTGGTGCGGCGGACTGGCTCCAGCCTCGTCCTCGTAGTCTTTGCCATGGTCATCCCGTTACTGCCCGGTGTGGACAGCGCCACCGGCGAGGGAGTGCGCGTGCTCTTGTTCATGACAGCTGCCCTGACTCTGACCCCGGCCAGTGATCTCGCTTCCAGCTCCATCCGATCCGCGCTCGAACGATCGCTCTTCGCCAAGAGCACCAACTGACGCCCGCAGTATGGGATATGCGGGACTGAGCCGGAGACGGTCGGAAAGGGATGACCTCAACCGAGGATGCGATACCTACCGCTTTCTGCTCCGCGGGTCAGTCCGTTCGGGAACGGCCTCTGTCAGTACCTGCTGCATCCAAGGCCGGGTCCACGGGCTGCTGGCTGCGGAGCCTGCGGTTCTCGCCGTATGCGGTCTCCAGGCGTCCGGCGAGGTCGCTGTCCTCCGCTCGCAGCTGCTTGTTCCGTGCGAGCGCGGTCTCCAGCCGTCGCTGGATGGAGGCGACTGACGCGGGCTGTGAGCCGGTCCGCTCGCTGGCGGTCTGTCGGCCCTGCAGCTGCCGGATGGCGGCCACGAGGTCGGGCTGGGTGTAGAGCCACGATCTCGACACGCCGGCCGCCTTTGCGATCCCCGCGAAACTGGTGCGGTTGCCGGTGCGCTGGGCTGCAGAGATGGCCTTTTCGGCGTCGCGGCGGGCGCGTTCGCTGCGGCGCCGGGTGGCCTCGGCCAGTGCGGCGGTGTTGTCAGCTGGCGGCATCGAGGTCCTCCACCTGTCCGCCGACGACGATCTGGTTCTCGGTGGCCCCTTGCAGAGCGACGATGATCGTGTCGAGTTTGCCGAGGGTACGGCGGTTCTTCTCCGCGACCCGGGCGAGCCCGGCTTCCTCGGCCTGGGCGATGAGTTCGCTGGTCTCCTGCCGCTGCTGGCGGTGCTGCTGGAGAAAGTCACCGGTGGTGATGAAGAACCGGCAGTCCAGGCAGGGGTTGGCGTACTCGCAGTCGGTCTGCACCGGTGCTCCGCAGTAGCCGTTGGGCAGTGTCACCTTCGCCCGGACCAGGCTCATCTTCGCCCAGGCCGCCCCGGCGAGCGGGTGGTCGGCGGCGATCTCGGCTTTCTTCCCCTCGTGGTTGACCTTGAGGGCGTTCTCCCAGTGCCGCCGGAGCGTCTTGTCGTGGAGCTTGGCGTAGACGGCGGTCATGGCTGGCGACATGTGATCAAGCAGGGTCTGGATCACGGGCTGGGGAACGTCAGCGTTGATCATGCGGGTGGCCAGGGTGTGCCGGAACTGGTGAAAGGTCACCTTCACCGGGGCGCCGTGTTCGTCGGTGAGGCTGAGCCGCTCCAGCCAGATCGCCAGGTGGTCGCGCAGGCGGCGGTCGCTGACCGGCTTGCTGCCGTCGACGTTCTTCAGCGAGGCGGGGAACAGCCACTTGCAGCCCTGCGGAAAGCGGTCGAGGACGGCCTGCTGCTGGCGGCCAATCTCAGCCGCGAGGTCCTCGCTCAGAGGGAAGAACGCCGGGCGGTCGTGGATCTCGCGGTTGAGCCAGGCCAGGTAGGGGTTGTTCTCGGCGTCCCGGACGATGCAGTCGAAGGGAAGCCAGCGGGCGTCCTTCGTGCGCAGGCCGCAGGCCATGAGGATCTTCAGCAGCACCCGCCCGTCGTCGGACGGGAACTGCGCGACGGCCTCGGGCGCCTCCAGCTGCCGCATCAGGTGCTCGGGGATGAACCGCGGCTTCAGCCCGCGCGGCTTGGGCGCGTCGTCATAGATGAACGCGCTGCGGGCCAGGTCAGGCTGCCACTCGTAGCGGTGGACGTCGCGCAGGAAGACACCGACGCAGCTGACGGTGCGTGAGCGGAAAGCCTCGCCGTGCCCGTCGGCCTGCAGGGCGGCCAGCCGGGTCTCGATGCGGGCCCGGTTGAGTGCCGCCGGTCCGGCATCGACGCCGTCGACATCGGCGAAGTGGCCGGCCAGGCGGGTGATGGCCTGAACGCTCGTGGTCAGGCCGGCCGGGCTGCTGCCGCGGGTCAGCCGCCAGCGGGCCCACCGCTTGGTCAGATCCCGCAGCCAGGGCTGAGGGATGCCGCCGAAGTGCAGGCGGCAGCAGTCCTCGTTCGCCAGGTCGAGCAGCCGCAGATCCCAGCTGTCACGCGGGAACTGGTCGGCCCACGGATCGTCGGCGATCAGCAGCCGCTGCAGCTCGAAGCGGGTGTCGCGGATGAAGGCGTAGGACAGCGACTGGTAGCCCTTGCGCGCGACGTGGCAGAACTCCAGCCACTGCGTCCCGTCCCAGTCCATCAGACTGTGCACGCCCGATTCGCGGATCCAGCTCAGCGCGCGGGTCACCGTGCGCGGGGCCGTGTGCCGGTCCCCGATGTCGGCTCGGCGCTGCAGCCCGAACTGCACCTCCAGGCGGACCCGGCGTGGGCAGAACAGCTAGGTCGTGAAACCGGATGGATGTAGGGATCGCGCCGCAGCTCCAGCCGCCCGAACCACTCGATCAACTGGTCGTCCGGAAGCTCGGGATGGCCGTTGTTGCGCCAGCGGATGTAGTGCCGCCGGCACAACACCGACCCGGGTCCCGTCGTCCACCACGGGCAGTCGGGCAGCACACAGTCCCGCTCGCCGTGCGGAGGCGGCTCGTAGCGCGCGGTGGCCAGCCACGTGTCCAGGTCCGGCGATGGTGTCCCGCTGAGTGGTGTAGCGGCGATCACTGCATGGCCCCCGGTCGTTAGGCGGCCATCACCACGTTCGAATCATGCAGCGGACACGACCGACCACTCCTCCCTACGCTGTCCAGGTGATCACTCCGATTGAACTCGTCATCTTCGACTGCGACGGCGTGCTCGTCGACAGCGAACGCATAGCCGTCCGCGCCTATGTCGCCCTGGGCGCCGAGCTGGGCTGGCCGCTGACCGAAGCCGAGGTGATCGAAGAGTTCATCGGCCGGTCGATCGTGTCCAACTTTGAACGAATCACTTCCCGAGTAGGGCCGAGCCGGGCCGCGCTCTGGCAGGAGAGGTTCGGGCAACTCCACCGCGCGGCCGTCGATGCCGAACTCACCCCGGTCGACGGCATCCTCGAAGTCCTCGACAACCTCACGCTGCCGAGCTGCGTAGCTTCAGGCGGCCGCCACGACACGATGCGCCACGCCCTGGGCCGCACCGGGATCTACCCCTACTTCGAAGGCCGCATCTTCAGCGCCAGCGAGGTCGCCCACGGCAAACCGGCCCCCGACCTGTTCCTGCACGCTGCCCAGCAGATGGGCGTCCACCCCTCGGCCTGCATCGTCATTGAGGACAGCAAATACGGGATCCAGGCAGCCCGCGCAGCCGGCATGCGCGCCCTTGGCTACGCCGGCGGACTCACCCCCGCGCAATGGCTGGAAGGACCGAACACCACGGTTTTCGACGACATGCGCGAGCTCCCGAGACTCCTCGCAGAAGCTTGACCGACCATCAGTCAGCGCGGTTCTCTGGCCTCGGAATAGATCTTGTCCATGCTGCCTTCAAGGAGCAAGCCGTAATGCCTGCATAGATGACTCCGAGGACGGGAATGTGCCGGTCATCGGGGTAAATGGCCTGCTCAGGGCCGCTAAGACGGTGCGGCGGTTGCGTGAGCGGCAGTCCAGTGACGATGAGGGCGGTGGGGCGTCATGGACGAACCTGTTGCCGGCGAGCCCCCAGTTGCCGTCGTGGGAGAGTCTCCCGGAGTTGAACCGGCAGTTGGCAGTGGGGGTGCTGGGTGTTCTCGCGGCTCGGATGGTGACGGCGGCTCCGGACGACGGGGGCGGAGGTGATCTCCGTGGCGGCCGCCAGTCGACGCCGCAGCAGGTCATCGATCACTCAGAGTCGACCCGGTTGCAGTACGGGCTGGTCCAGCGGGCCCTGGACCTGGGCTGGTTGGCGGATCGGGTCGTGGTCATCGACGATGACCTGGGGCATTCCGCCTCCGGTGTCCAGGTCCGGGCCGGTTTCCAGCGCCTGGTCTCCGAGGTCGGACCCGACCACGTCGGGATGGTCCTGGGGATCGAGATGTCCCGACTGGCGCGTTCAGGTCGCGAGTGGCACCAACTGCTGGAACTGTGCGCGTTGTCGGGGACGCTGCTGGCCGACCCGGACGGTGTCTATGACCCCGCAGAGCACAACGACCGGCTCCTGCTCGGGCTGAAAGGGACGATCAGCGAGGCCGAACTCCACCTGATCAAACAGCGGTTGCGGAGCGGACGGATCAGCAAGGCCCGCCGCGGTGAACTCGCCGTGCCGTTGCCGGTCGGCTATATCCGCCGGCCCGATGGGACGGTCGAACTGGACCCGGACGAGCAGGTCCAGAGCGTAGTCCGACTGATCTTCGACCTGTTCGACGAGCTCGCCACCGTGAACGCGGTGCTGCGGTACTTCATCGACCACGGACTTCAGCTGGGCATCCGGGTTCGTGAAGGGGCCGGGCGGGGTGACCTGCAGTGGCGCCGGCCCAGCCGGATCGCGCTGCAGAACATGCTCCGCCACCCGATCTATGCCGGTGTCTACGTCTACGGCCGCAGCAAACTCGATCCGCGGCGTCGCCAGGAGGGCCGCCCGTTCACCGGCCGGGTCCGCCGGCCCCGCGAGGACTGGCTGGTCCATTTGCCCGACATGCTGCCCGCCTATATCGACATCGCGCGCCATGAACACAACCTGGCCCGGCTCGAGGCGAACCGGGCCAGGTCCGAGAGCATGGGCTCGTTGCGAGACGGGCCCGCGCTGCTGGGCGGCCTCGTCTTCTGCGGCCGTTGTGGCACCCGCATGACCGTGCGCTATCAGCGCGGACCCCAGGGGCGGTTGCGGCCGGGCTACGAATGCTCCCGGGCCAAGGCCGACTACGGCGGGTCGCTGTGCCAGACACTGGCCGGCACCTGTGCGGACCGCTTCGTGACCGGCCTGCTGATGACCGCGCTGGCCCCGGCCGCACTCGAGGTCTCCCTCCAGGCCGCCGGGCCGGCCCAGCAGCGGCGCGAGCAGGTCGAGCGGATCTGGCGGCAGCGTCTGGAGCGTGCCCAGTACGCCGTCGACCGGGCTCGGCGCCAGTACCATCTGGCCGAGCCCGAGAACCGCCTGGTCGTGCGTGAGCTCGAGCGGAACTGGGAGAACGCGCTGGCTGAGCAGAGGGACCTGGCCGAGGAGTACGACCGCTTCACCGCCGCCCGGCCCCGCACGCTGACCACCGAAGAGCGTGAGCGGATCCGTGCCCTGGCCAGCGACATCCCGGCTGTCTGGGCAGCCGCGACGACCACCGACGCAGATCGCAAACAGCTCCTGCGTCACCTGGTCGAGAAGGTGAGCCTCACCGTCGTCGGAGACAGCGAGCGGGTCACCGCTGAGATCACCTGGGCCGGAGGACACCGCACGAACGGCGAGTTCGTCCGGCCCGTCGCCCGCCTGGACCAGCTCAGCTACTACCCGCGCCTGGCAGCCCGCGCCCGTGAACTCACCCAGAGCGGCCACGACGCGGCCGCCATCGCGGACATCTTGAACAGCGAAGGATTCCGCCCACCCAAGCGCCGTGAACGCTTCGGAGCCGAGGGGATCCGTCATCTCCTGCAGGATCTGGGCTGTGTCAGCCGCCGCGAACAAGCCCTCCGCCGGACCCGCCCCGCACTGGGCCCCGGCGAGTGGCGGCTGACCGACCTCGCCCGCGAGTTCGGCATCCCGCGCGTCACCCTCTACGGGTGGCTCACCCAAGGCCGGGTCACCGGCCACCAGGCCGACGACGCACATCATTCTTGGATCATCCAAGCCGACGCAGCCGAAGTCGACCGGCTCCGCGCGCTCCATCAGCAGTCCCGCGGCCACCAGCCCCGACAAGCCTGGCTCGACCACCAGAAGACCGCGATAATCCAAAACGATGAAGGAGAACAGCGACAGTGAAGCCAAGTCACGACTACGACAGCAGTCTGGCTTGTTCCTCTCGGGTAGGTATCGGCGGGGGAACGCGATCCATTCGTCGTGCATTTCGACGAGCACGGCGGTGGTGAGTCGTTCGAGGGCGTCGGGGTTGGGGAAGATCTGGACGACGTCGGTGCGACGCTTGATCTCGCGGTTGAGTCGCTCCAGCGGGTTGGTGGACTGGATCTTTTTCCAGGTGCGCCGTGAGGCGCTGTGGTTCGAGTGGAGGTGAGAGACCTTCGCCTCTGGCCTGTCGCAGCAGGTCGGTGTAGCTGGGGGCAGTCCGATCCGGGTGGTGCCGGGGAGGGCGGGAGCGGCCCCGACAAAGCCGGGACGTGCCAGTACTGCCAGATGGTGCGGGTCCGGCAAGTGAGTTGGAGAGGAGTACGCGAGGAACCGGCGTGGTTACGTCCTTCATCAGATACACCGGCTCGAACCTGGCGGATCTGGGCCGGGCGCGGTGCGTCCCGCTGCTGAGTGCGGCGGGAACTTCCGTACCCGTATTTGGAAGCGGGTGCGGGAGGCCACGAGGAAGGTCTGCGGCGTACTCGTGGCGAGGCCGCTGGGACAAAGTCGGGCTCCTCCTTCAACGAACGAACCACGGTGAACACGGGAACCGTCCGGTCACACTCCGCGCGGCCCACCTTCTGGACGACATCACCGCCGCCAACCCGCACCTCGCCGCGCGGCTTGAGGCCGCGGAGTCGAGGTGACCGCACCGGCCGGGGCCGCCGCCTTCGTCGCCGAAGCGGACGGCGCAGATCACCAGTAGGTGATGCGGCGGGTCGTCAACGCAGTCACCGAAGCCCGCGGGCTGCCCGCCCCATTTGGCTTTCCGTAGAGACCTGACGGGCAGAGTGTTGCCCGCAGCCGACGACACCGCTGTACCACTCCCGGAGATACGCCAGCGAGGTCCCCAGAGCCCAGAACTATCGACCCACCTGCACCTTTGGCAGCCTGGCACCCTCCCCCGCCGCGCCGGGGATGAATCTCCAGGGGCTCGTACGGCAACGTTGGCGGACATCTTGATGGTTTGGGAGTGCAGCACTCAGGCGTCGCTGCCACGTTTCAGGGGGCGGTGGGACGCGGGTAATGGGGGTACCGGTCGAGGAAGGCGAGCATCTCGATGGCCCGGGCACGCCGTTTCTCGCCGGCACACCCAGGCCGTCCTCGCCCGCCGCGGCGTCAACGTCCTCTGGCCCTCCTACGAGACGGACGGTGCTCCAGCCCGCGCCACCGATGTCAGTCGCCGCATGACGCCCCTGCAGGCGATCCGTGCCTCCCGAACAACCTGGTCGTCAGATCCCGCTGCGTGCGGCAGGATCAGGCGGATCGATGCCGCAGGGAGAGAGACCAGTGATCACCGCCACTCAGGGAGCGAAGCTCACATCGCAGTGCGAGAGCTGTGGTGGCGAACTGGTCCGCGACGTCGGTCAGTTCATCGAGCGCGGTCGGTTGCAGTGGAGCGTTGAAGGGCAGTGCCAAGCCTGCCCGAAGACATGGTGCGAGATGGACACCGGCCCAGCTCCCGAAGAGATCAGGCAGGCCCTACTGACCGAACACGGGCCCGCTCGGCTTCGCCTTGCGGACAAGGACGCAGGCTTCGTTCCTGTGCTTCGGGCCCTGCGCGAGATGCAGCTCTCGCTGGGCGAAGCGCGGCTGATGGCCGCCGACCTTAAGGAAGTCGGCCTGGTCGGCACGTCCGTGGAAATGGCCTACCTCGCTGAGGGGCTACGCAACCGGTTCGTCACCGTAACCATCACCTCGTCGCCTACCTGACCAGGGATGGGTTGACAAACGGCTGAGCCGGGACAGTTCGTCGACGCTCGCGCCGTGGCGGGTTCCGTTACTTCCTGGTGACGTTTTCGGCCTGGGGTCCCTTAGTGGTCTGCGTCGTAAGTCCTTCGGGGGTTGATCACGCTGCCTTGGCGGCGGAGGATTCTTCTGGGTGATCGGCGGTGTGCCGGTCGAGCCTGGCCAGCAGATCGTCCAGGTCGGTGGTGGTGAACTTCCACTGGAACGGCTGTGCCGTGGCGTTGTAGCGGTCTTCGAATGCTCGGAGCCGGTCCGCGACCTCGTTGAGGTCGGTGAAGTCGTTGGGTGTCACGACCTTGCGCTGCACGACGGAGAAGTAGATCTCCACCTGGTTTAACCAGGAGGCGTGGACCGGGGTGTGGACGAGGACCGCGTTCGGGTAGGCGGCGGTCAGCCGGTCGGCGGCCTTCTTGCCGCGGTGGGAGGAGCCGTTGTCCACGACCCAGAACACGCGTTTCGCGCTGGCGTAGGGCTCTTGGGCCATGACCTGGCCGACCAGGGCCATGAACGGGGCGATGCCGGTTCTCGGCTCGCAGCGGCCGAAGGCCTTCGCGTGGTGGACGTCGTAGGCGGCCAGGTAGGCCAGGGCTCCGCCACGGCCGTAGGTGTGGTTCACCCGCATCGCCCTGGCCTGCCCGGGGGCCAGGGTGGGGTGACAGCGGCAGCGGGCCTGGACCGAGGTCTTCTCATCCGCGCTGATCACGTACTCGTCCGCGCCGAACGCGCCATGCGCCGCCTGGCCCGACAGGCCAACACCCTCGGCTTCACCGTCCGCTTCGACCCCATCGAAGCCGCATAACACCACCGTCACCACGGCCTCACTGACCTGGGCTCAAGCTTTGTTTTCGGACCAGGCCAGCGTGAAGATGTCCATCACGAACCCTCGCTCGGCAACAAACACGGTCCGCAAATACGGGATCGGCATCGGAATGACCGCCTAACGGATCGGTGAGGGTGGGCCGCTGGCATCCGTCGCATCCCGCGCCGAGGACCCGCCCATGCGGGCGGGCCCCGGAACCACGGCGGTTCCGGGGCCCGCGGGAGCCGTAAGGGGCGTCAGGGCGCGACGAGTTGGTGCTCGGCGCCGATTCCCGACGCGTTGCCCTCGGTGTACAGGCTCAGTTCACCGTCGGACCAGCGGACGAGGGTGTCGTCCGGCCACGGGTTGTCGCTGAAGTCGCCGCCGGTGACGAGCATGGCGTGCTCCCACAGGTTGTTCGGCGCCTTCCACTGGTGCTCGCCCCAGCTGTCTCCGGTGCCGGTGAAGTCGTCGTAGCAGGTCACTTCTCCGTCGGACCAGCGCACCACCAGGTCCCAGGTGTCGTTTCCGGTGTAGTCGCCGGAACCGATCTCCACGGCGTGCTCCCACAGCTTGTTCGGGTTGACGACCTTGATCTCCTTGCCGAGGCTTGTGCCGGTGTTCTGATAAACCGTCAGTTCCCCGTCCGACCAGCGGACCACCAGGTCGTCCTGCCACTTGTTGCCGCCATAGCGTCCGGCGGTCAGGGCCTCGGCATGCTTCCACGTCGCGTTCGCCGGCATCAGCTGCTTCTCACCGTGGAAGCCGTTCTCGTCCACCGAGGGATACAGAGTGAGTTCGCCGTCGGACCAGCGGACCACCAGGTCGGAGCCGTTGTCGCCGGTGAAGTCGCCCGCGACGACCTGCACGGCGTGGTCCGCCCAGAGCTTGTTCGGCCCCTGGACGCGGATCTCCTTGTCGAAGTAGTTCAGCCCCTTGCCGGCGCCCCGGTAGATGGTCAGCTCCCCGTCGGACCACAGGACGAACATGTCCATGAGGTCCTCGGAGACCGGCCCGTTCAGCGCGAAGTAACCGGAGGCGATGTCCTTGGCGTGCTTCCACGTGGACGCGGCCGGCAGGACGATCGGCGTCGGCTGCCGGCCGGCCACCGCGGCGTCGTAGATCCGCTTCAGGTCGCTGTCGAAGTACGAGGAGTACGAGGTGTCGGCGCTGTGCCCGCCGGTCTGCCAGCCGCCGGTCACGCCGACGACCTTCGGATCGTCGCCGCCGATAATGAACGGTCCGCCGGACGTGCCGGACACGTAGCCGTCGCAGTCGATCTGCGAGAACGTGCCGCCCTTCCACTCACCCTCGTCCCCAGTGGTGAACTTCTTCATCGGCGAGGTGCAGTCCAGCGGATCCTGCTTCGGGTGGTAGTGCGGGTCGCCGTTGTCCAGCCACGGGTAGCCGATCACCCGGGTCTTGGGGTGATCGAAGCCGGTGTCGTAGCCAATCGGGATCGCGCCGACGACGTCCTGGACCTTCTTGCCGTCGGACCGGGGCTCGGTCTTGAGGATGGCGAAGTCCAGGTCAGTGTTGTCGTGGTCACCGCCGCGGCGCAGATAGCGCGGGTCGGCGTAGATCTGCCCGACCTTGATGGGGAACAGCCCGTACGGGGCCGGGTGGTCCTTGCTGTGCTTCGGCACGAAGACCTGCTTCATATGCTGGTCCTGGTTGTCGAAGCAGTGCGCCGCGGTCAGGACCAGGTCCTTGCCGGGCGACGGCACCACGGTGCCGGCGCAGTAGCGGTGGTAGAGCTCGCCGTCCCTGCGCTCGTCCCAGTAGAACGTACCGACTTCCTTGATGCCCTCAAACGTGTGCGACGGCGACCGCAGCAGCTTCTTGCGCTGCGCGGCGGACAGCCTGGCCTCGCGGGCCTGGTCCTCCTGCGCGGGCAGGGCCTCGGCCATGCGCTCGGGGGTCCAGTACTTCTCCAGCTCGGACAGTGAATCGGAACCGTCGTCCGGGGCGCCGCTCGTGGGAGGCATCGTGGGCGTGGGCGTGCCAGACGGGCTCCCAGTCGCCGTGCCGCTTACGCCTGGGGCGGACGGGGTGGCAGGACCGGTGGTGATGTTCGACGGTGACGGCCCGGTGGTCGTGCCGAGCGTCACGGTCGGCGAAGCGGACGAACCGGCCGGCGAAGCGGTTCCGGCGGACGCGGTGCCGGGCGTCGGACCGGCCCACGCGGGCGCGGACAAGGTGAGTCCGGACAAGGTGATTGCGGCGGTCACCGCGGTGACGGTGACAAGGCCGTGCCTCAGCCTCATTTTCCCCCTCCATATGGTCATTCCGGACCGTGGTCAGAGATCCGGATCTTGTACGAGCCATCGACCGTAGCCAATGACGGCCCCCCATGCCGAATCTTTGTGCGACATCACTCCATGCGGCGCGGCCGGGCAACCCGAGGTCGCGAAAAGGCATCTGACCCGGTATGGCGACGACACCTCACCCCTTCATCGGCTCAATCCGGCGGGCCCGCGCGCTCGGTCTCGTCGTAGGAGCGTGCCTGGCCGCGTCCGCGTGTACTTCCACGGGCGACTCCGCCCGGCCGTCGGCGCGGCCGTCCGGCGGGACCGGCCAGCCGTCCGCCTCCGCGCCCGGATACCGGAAGGCGTACGACGCGGGATTCGCGGTGGGCAAGCGGCTATTCGAGGACGGCGGCAAGGGCGCCGCGGTACGGGAGGTGAACGGCGGGTGCCTCCGCCGCTCCCTCACCGCGAAGCCCACGGCGGTGGTGGACCTCGACCGGGGAGCATGGGTCCTGGGCTGCAAGCAGGGGACCGGAAACAGCACCCCTAACCCGCCGAGCGGCCCCGTCACCCGGCACGAGCCGGACACGGACCTGCTCCATCGCTTCGGGAGCTGGGCGCGGAACAACGAGGCCGCCGAATCCGCCCGCCACCTCACCCGGGTCACGCTGGTCCACCTCGACGCCACCGAGTACGACGTCGAGCTCACCACCACGTACACCGCCGGAGCCGACGGTCCCGGCGTGCGCCGCCTGGCCCGCGACTTCGCGCGCTGGTGGGACGGCGACGACGGTGACGGAACAGCCTGGAATCTCGTCGTCGCCGACACCGATGGGCAGCGCCTTGCTACCCGCAACCTGCACTCCGTGGGGGAATCATCGTGACCGACGCACCGCGCAGCCTTCTCGTCTCCCTCCTCGCCGCGGGCCTGTTCGCGCCCGTAACGATCACGACGGCGATGGCGACCAGTGGGGGTTGCACTTCATGGCTCAGCAACTCCGGGATGAGCGGAAACGTCAAGTGCACGGACAGGTGAGTGACTACTGGACGCCTGCGCACCATGCGGTCGAGCACGAAGACGCCGAGACCTTGGCCCGGCTTCTGACTGCCGGTGCTGATCCCGACGGGGTCTTCAATAATCTGACGCCGCTCACGCACGCGATCGACACTGAAGGCGATGGTGCCCTGCAGAGCGGCCAGTCACTGATAGGACTCCGTTAGGTCTGTCTCGATCTTGGTGTCGCGGGTGTCCTGCTGGGCAGGGGCTGTTGGCAGGTGGTGCAGATGCCGGTCCAGCACTTCAGGGTGTTCTGGAGGGTGTCGAGGACCTGGTAGAGGGTGAGGCTGGGCCGGGGACTTTTGGGCCAGGCGTTGTTCGGTCAGGAAGGCGTGGGCGGCGGTCACGACGGTGACGTGGTGGTGCCAGCCGGGCCAGGAGCGGCCTTCGAAGTGGTCCAGGCCCAGGCCGTGTTTGAGTTCGCGGTAGTCGTGCTCGATGCGCCAGCGGACCTTGGCCAGCCGGACCAGGTCGGTGATAGGAGTGTCCGCCGGCAGGTTGGACAGCCAGTAATCGGTGGGGGCCTCGGCGTCTTCGGGCCATTCGATCAGCAGCCAGCAGCCAGGCAGGATGCCGTCCCACCAGCCTTGTTCTGCTGAGGCTCCGGCTTTGATCGGGTGCTCGACGGCTTTGCCTGCCGGACGGACACGTGTGGCGGCGAAGCGGGAACGTAACTCTCCTCGCGAGCCTTGCCGCCAGGTGAGGGTGGTGAAGGCCTCTCGCTCGAGTCCCTTGGCAAGGGCCGCCGCTGAGGGTGCCCGGTGTCGGTAGCGGGGCTGGGGCCAGCAGCCGACCGGCCCGTTGCGGGCGGGGGCCTCAGGTTCCGCGTCGAACGGGTGGGCCGTCACATCGGCCCGGATGGCGAGCACGTAGGCGAGTTGGCGGTCGTCGAGTGCGGCCCGCAGTTGTGCGTTGGTGCCGTAAGCGGCATCGGCCACCACCGCCGGCGGCGTCATCCCCCAGTCGGCGAGGGTGTCGAGCATGTCCAACGCCAGGCGCCACTTCTCGCGGTGCGTGACCTCGGGCGGGATGATGGTCTTGGTCCGGCGGTCGCTGTCCGAGGCCCATTCCTCGGGCAGGAACAGGCGCCATTGCAGCGGGCAGGAGGCGGTGTCACTCACCGCGTGAACACTGACGGCGACCTGGCAGTTGGCGCGTTTACCCAAGGCTCCGCAGTACTGACCTCGTTGGCGAATTCGTCAGGCGGCCGCGGAGAGCCCTTGGATGGACTGATGATGGAGGCAACCAGTCGCGGGGACGGCGTCCATGAGGTGTTGGCCATGTCCCTGCCTGCCCACGAACCCCTTCCGGTACCGGACTTGACTGCGCAGGTCGCACGGGCCGCCTTCCCGGACGGCTGCCTCGGCATGCGCCTGCGCGATGCCCTGGGGCCGGTCTTTCGCGACGACGACTTCGCGGATCTGTTCCCACGACGCGGACAGCCGGCCCTCTCGCCGGGGCAGCTGGCACTGGTGTGCGTTCTGCAGTTCGTCGAGGGACTGTCCGACCGCCAGGCCGCGACCGCAGTCCGGGAACGGATCGGATGGAAATACGCCCTCGGCCTGGAACTGACCGATTCCGGCTTCGACTTCTCGGTTCTGAGTGAGTTCCGCGCCCGGCTTATTGCCGGCAAGGCCGAGCGCCGGGTACTCGATCGGCTCTTGAAGGTGTGCCAGGACCACAAGCTCCTCGGCAGAGGCGGAGCGGCGCGCACGGACTCCACTCATGTGCTGGGCGCGGTGCGCGTGTTGAACCGACTGGAGCTGGTCGGCGAGACCGTGCGTGCCACACTGAATGCTCTGGCCATCGCCGCTCCTCGCTGGCTCGGCGGCTGGATGCCTCCGACGTGGGCCGACCGCTACGGGCATCGGGTGGAGAACTACCGGCTTCCCCAGACCGAGGCCGGGCGACTGGCCTTCGCGACAGCAGTGGGGGCCGACGGCGCGGCGATCTTGACCCGGGTGGACGCCGACGACGCCCCTGCCGTGCTGGAGGAACTCGAGGCGGTGCAAATCCTGCGGGCCGTGTGGCCGCAGCAGTACCACCTTGCTGGGGACTCCCCGCGCTGGCGGGCACCCGAGGAGCTGCCCTCCTCGCAGGAGCGAATCGCTTCCCCCTACGACGTCGAATGCCGTTATGCGATCAAGAGGACCACGAGGTGGACCGGCTACAAGTGCCACCTGACTGAGCACTGCGGCCCCGACCGGACCCATCTGGTCACCGACGTGGACACCACCGACGCCTCCCGAAGCGACCAGAACGTGATCGCGTCGATCCATGACCGCATCGACGAGCGGAACGTGCTGCCCGACGAGCACCTGGTCGACACCGGCTATATGGCCGCGGCCACCCTTCTCGGCGCGGCCCACAACCGCGGGGTCCGCCTGGTCGGCCCGATGCCACCAGACACCAGCTGGCAGGCCAAAGCCAAAGAAGGCTTCGACCTCACTGCCTTCGCCGTCAACTGGCAGGCGCAGACCGCAGTCTGCCCCCAGGGCGCGGTAGCCCGGCAGTGGCGCGAGCGGCTCGACAGCCGCGGCCACCCCGTCATCCGGATCCGGTTCTCCGACCAGGATTGTGCGGCATGCCCGGTGCGCGGCAAGTGCACACGGAGGGCGCATGAGCCACGCGACCTGGTCTTACGTCCGCAAGCTGAGCACGAGACCCTGCAACGGCAGCGACAGGAGCAGGGTACGACCGCTTGGAAGGAGAGCTACGGTCGGCGCGCAGGGGTGGAGGGAACGATCTCGCAGGCCGTCCGGGGCCCCGACATCCGACACGCCCGCTACCGCGGGCTGGCCAAGGTGCAGCTCCAGCAGATTTTCTCCGCTGCCGCCCTGAATCTCCTCCGGATCGACGCCTGGCTCACCGACACGACCTTGGCACGAACCCGGGCCTCACGCCTCGAAGCGCTGCCCGCGGTGGCCTGACGAATTCGCCAACGGGGTCAGCACTGCGGAGCCACGGCGACCGACATCTGGCCGTCCTTGGGCACCGACACATCGTCGATCACCCAGGCGGCCGGGTTGACCAGCGGCAGCAGGCGTTCGTTGATCCGCCGCTGCACCGGAACCGGATCCCAGGTGGACTGGTTCACGAACTGCTGCAGGTTCTGCTCGTTTCCGTCCGGCAGCCGCGAGGCCATCGCCTGGATCGACTTGCGGCGGCCGTCCAGCATCAGTCCCCGCAGATAGCAGTCGCCCTTGGCCCGCTGGTCCTTGCGCGACACCGAGGCGAACACATCAGCCACGAATAACGCCAACTTCGCCCGAGCACGGTTCACTTCATATGCGTCCACACACCCACCATGCTCCTGAACACGCGAGACACAAAGACCTAACGGAGCACTACTAAGGGCGTCTGAAAAGCCTGTTAGTGAGCTGATCTCGGGAGGCGCCGCACGAGGAGCATGGCCATGGTGAGGTAGATGGCGTTCTCCGAACACACGCGCAGGTACTCGTAGTCCTTCGACAGGCGGCGGCACCGTCCCAGCCAGGCGAACGTCCGCTCTACCACCCAACGCCGCGGGACCACCGCGAAGAGGGACACTGCCGGAGGCGGTGCCCCCACCCGAGTCCAGGTCGAGCGGAATCCTCCGTCGCGGCGCTGCACGACCTCCACGGTGATGCCGGTGGCCTCCCGGGCCCAGGCGTGGAAGTCGGCGCCGCGGTATCCCTGGGCCGCCCACACGTGCCGCAGACGCGAAAAGGCATCGACAGCCCGGGAGAACAGCACCACGGCGCCGTCGCGATCGCCGACGCTCGCCGGGCTCACACAGGCCACCAGGACAGTGCCGCGGGTATCGACAAGCAGGTGGCGCTTGATGCCGCTGACCTTCTTGCCGCCGTCGTACCCGTGCAGGCCACCGCGCTCACTGGCCCGGACGCTCTGACTGTCCACGATGGCCGCGCTGGGCGTGGGATCACGGCCGAGTTGCACCCGCTCGCGTTCGCGCAGCGCCGTCAACATCCGCTCCCACACGCCTTCTTGCTGCCATCGCCGCCAGTAATGGTAGACGGTTTGCCACGGCGGCAGATCATGCGGCAACAGCCTCCAGGCGCAGCCGGCCCGCAGCGAGTACGCCAACGCGTTGAGGATCTCCCGCCGGGTGTGTCTCGCCGGTCGTCCATCGGGCTTCACCGCCGGAACCAGCGGACAGAGGATCTCCCACTCCGGATCGGACAGATCCGTCGAGTAACGGGTACGCAGCCCGCACACCCCAGCCCCCCGTTACCCGGTGGGGCGCGACGCTCGTCCGGGCCGCGGTGTTCGCGTGGTGCAACGCCTCCGTCACCGACGCCCACATCCTTGCCTGGGCGGCGGACCAGGACTGGTTCGCGGTGACGGCCGACGAGAAGGAGACGGCTCAGCTCGCCGCTGTCGGTGCCTCGGCGCGGTCCATCGTGGAGGCGAACCCGGACTTCGCCCCCGGAGCAGCGGAAGACGACGAGCCGCCGCTCGCTGGCGACGGAAAGCCTGTGCGCGCTGCCGCCGTGGCCGTCGTCCGGCGTGGGACCGGTGCGGCCCACCGCGCCTTCGGGCTGCTGACCCTGCCCGATGTGCACAGCGGCCGCCCGCGGCATGTGCCGTCGGCCAGCTGACGGCATTGGGCCGGAAATCACCCCGGCCAGCTCCTAGACGGCACCCCCCGGAGGGCGCCGAAGGTGCGCTGTGCGTCCAGGGCGCCGTCCCACAGCTTCCCCGACGCCTTGTCCTCGTGTGCGTGCGGCCACCAGGCGAAGCCAGACGGGCTCTCCGGCGGCGGCGCCGGCCGCGGATTGACCTCTCCGCTTCCTCGCTCGTATGCGCTTCATCTGAGTTGGATCGCGCAGGATGCAAACTGAATCGGAGCAGTATCGCCTTCGACGCCGTCACCGATGACGAGAAGTGCACCCGCAACACCTACGCCCGCCCCACCGGCACCAGCTACACCACGACCGGCTACCTCTATTCCGCCGATAGGACAAGGCGGCAACCGCCGCTGAGACACGACAGACGCCTTGTCGCTGTTCGTCGTGGACCGCAACGGTGCCGACTGCGGGACCATGGCCTCGTCCCGGACTGCTGGGCGCGCTCGTCACAGGCCCGGCGCAGCGCCGGGGCGCGGGGGTATCGGGCTTGCGACGGGGGCGGGCCACCCGCCGGGCCGGCTGACGCCCCGTGTGGCGGACCGGCAACGGTGTTCGCCACACGACAGGCCGTTGATGTGGGGCGAGGACGACAGCGGTGTTCTTCTCATCCGCGTGCCGTTCACGGCACCGCGTTCGGCGAGCCTTCTGCCATACGGTGCCGGCCCGGCAGAGGTTCTACCGGACCACTTCGCGACCCAAGCCGACCTGGGACTACAGCTCTACGATGCGCTCGTGGACGGGGCCACCCTGTTGAACCTGCTGGCCATAGCGATCTCCGTTTCCGCAGTGCTCGCCTCGATGTGGTTCGGAGCACGGCAGGTGCAGATCGCTCGGCAGGCGAACTACATACCCGCTTTGATGGACCTGCTCGCCGAGTTCCGCTCCGCCGAGCTGCACGAGCAGTACGCCTACGTCTGCCGCGATCTCAACCGTGAGCATGCGCCGGACGGTGGCCTGCGGGGCCTGCCGCCTCCCGCGGCGGCCCAGCCGCTTCCGCAAACGGCTCCCGCGAGCGCAGTAGCTTCTCGATCCGGGGCTGCTGCGCTGATGAGGGCTGCGGCGATGCCGACGAAGACGAGGAAGTGCTCGGCTGTCGGTGATCAGGTGGATTTTCGATCCCGGCTTGCCACGGTCGGTCGGATTCGGTCCGGTCAGCAGCCCCCTTTTGCCGCCCGCACGCTGACGGAGTCCCCGCCAGGGGCCGGGGGTGATGGTCACCTTGCTGGTGAGGCGGCGGACCACCGAACCCGCCGGCGCCAGCGTTCGGGGGCACGTTCCCGCGGGGGTGCGGGGTTGAGGTCGCTGACGGCGACGTTCACCGCCTCGGCGGTGGCGGTGAGTTGGAGGGTGTATCGGCCGCCGCCGTGGCGCAGGCCGTTGGTGGTGAGCTCGGACACCCCGAGTGCGAGGGTTTCCGCCGTCCCGGGGGCCGCGGCCAGCTCGTCGGCGAAGGCGCGGGCGGCGTCACGAGCGTGAGCGATACCGGCGGGGCTCTCGCCTTCGACACGCACAGAGACCCTGGGGCCTCGCGCGCGCGTCGTCTGCGTGTCGGTCATGCGCTGCCACCTCGCCCTTGGATCGGTTGTGCGGCCCGGCTCAGCGTGTGCCCGCCCGCCAGGGCTTCAACCCGGGACGGGACTCTTCAAGGTGCATTTGCGGCAGAAGCCCGCGCATGGGCTCGCAAGAAAACCTGTTGTGGTCACAGTAGACATTGGCTCGGCGCAGGGTTATTGTTTCTGGCGTACCCAGGAAGTCGATGAGGGTGCGGCAGAGATGAACTGCCGTGCATGCAGGTCAAGCAGGACGCGGCCCCCTCCCCCAGGGGTTGCGAGCAGTACCCGCGTTATCCAGCAGTACAACCGTGTAACCGAATGAGGTAAGGAGCAGACGCCATCAGGATCGCCCGGGCGAGGAAGAAGTCCGCCCGGGTACCGCAAGGCCCCGGATTGGAAGGTGGTCCCCGGTCACGCATCGCGATCCCCGCAGCCCCGCCCTCCCGGGCGGAACCTGCGGACAAAGAAGGCCGGCGCAGTTGGCCGGTAGATGGTGTTGAAAGCTCGGGGCCCGGGTGCCGTACGGCGCTCGGGCCCCCCGACGTGTCCCCTGGAAGAAGAGGTCTATGCCCCCTGCCAGTTCCCGTCCCGTCGACAATCTCGACGATGACGACTACCCCGCCTACACCATGGGCCGGGCCGCCGAGATGCTCGGCACCGCCCCCGCCTTCCTCCGCGCCCTGGGCGAGCACCGCCTGATCACCCCGCTGCGCTCCGAAGGCGGCCACCGCCGCTATTCCCGCTATCAACTGCGCATCGCCGCCCGCGCCCGCGAACTCGTCGACCAGGGCACCGCGATCGAGGCCGCATGCCGCATCGTCATCCTCGAAGACCAGCTCGAAGAAGCCCAGCGCATCAACGAGCAACTGCGCACCCAGGGCGGCGAGGCACAGCCGAAGGCCCCGGCCTGATCACCAGGCCGGGCGACAGGCGGACAACACCGACCGCCGGTGAGTGAAGCCGCCTTCATCAGAGTGCGACGGCACGCGCTCAGGCCGCTTGGGTGAGTTCGGCGCGGCCGAACAGTAGCGCGTAGCCGGTGGGGAGCTGGCGCAGGATGCGGGTGAGCAGTTCGGGGCCGGCCAGGGCGGCGACGGCGGCGAGGACGGAGCCGGTGTCCCAGCGGGTGGTGGCCAGGGTCATACCGCTGCGGGTGGCGAGGTCTTTCACGAAGGCCCAGCCGGTCAGGGGCTGAATGTCGGGGATCTGTTCGGTGAGGATGCGTGCGGCTTGAAGGGGCAGGCTGGCGGCCAGTTCGACGCGTTCCTCGCCCGTCAGCTGGCGTCCGAGTCCCGAAAGGACCAGGCGGACGGCTTCTTCGGCCCGTTCCCTGGTGGGGTAGGCGCCTTCGTAGCGGACCTTCTCCAGCATCTGCTCGTACGTCATCACGGGCGCGTGCTGGAGCAGTGCACGTCGGTCGGACATCACTGCGGTGGTTGCCTTTCTGTCACCGAGCGTGGTGTCGGTGCTCCGACACCGGGGGTGTGGTCACGTGGGCTGGGGGCGGCCGAAGAGGAGGTCGTAGCCCGGGGGGAGCTGGAGCAGGATCTGCGCCAGTAGGTCGTCGCCGGCCGCGTCGGCGACCGTGCTGAGGACGGCGCTGACGTCCCAGGTAGCGGTCTGCTCGGTGGCCCCCTCGATCCAGGCCGCCGTCGCCCTGATGAACCGCTCCGGTGGCAGCGGTTCGGCGCTTTGCAGCGGGTTGAGCAGGATCAGGGCGAAGCCCTCCGGCAGGCGCGCCGCCAGCTGGGCACGTACCTCGCCGACCAGGTGTGCGCCCAGCAGGGCGAGGACCACGCGGGCCGCGCGTTCTGCTTCCTGCTCACTTTGGTACTCGCCGCGCTCCTTGACCTGGTCGAGGAACGCTTCGATTCGCAGGGTCACCTCGGCCACCACCCTTCTTCGGCTGCTGTGCTCCGGTGGGTGCGGAGGGCGGGGTGAAGGGGAGATCAGGTCCCCGCCCTCCGCCGTTGATCGGCTCTTTTCGCCGGGGTCAGCCGGAGATCTCCTTGCGGGAGGATTCCCCGCCGATGGCGATCTTGCGGGGCTTGGCGCGCTCGGCGATCGGGATGCGCAGGGTGAGCACCCCGGCGTCGTAGTCCGCCTTGATGTGGTCGGTGTCCAGCATGTCGGCCAGCACGATCTGGCGGGAGAAGACGCCCAGCGGCCGCTCGGAGAGTTCCATCTGCACGTCGTCGGCCTTCGCCACGGGCCGGCGCTCGGCCTTGACGGTCAGCATGTTCCGCTCGACGTCGATGTCGATCGCCTCCGGGCTCACCCCCGGCAGGTCGAAAGCCACCACGTACTCGTCACCCTCGCGGTAGGCGTCCATCGCCATCGCGGACGGCCGCGACCACGTGCCCGGGCCCACCAACTGCTGAGCCAGCCGGTCGAGCTCACGGAAGGGGTCGGTGCGCATCAACATCGTGAAACACCTCCAGAAGGATTCGCGGCAGTACCTGCCAATGCGCCTTACGCAAACCGTTGTAACATGTCATCCAATCGATGACAAGCACGCAGTCATCGAACCGACGACACTCGGGAGGTGCCCATGACAGCAGCCGACCAGCCGGCCTCTTCCCGCACCGACGGCCGCAGCCCGACCTCGTTCCTCGCCGCCGCCGCGGCCCTGCACGCCATAGACGACGCTCTGCATGCCGCCCGACAAACCACCTCCGACGCCCCTGATGCCGGCCCCGAACCGGAGCAGGCCCTGGCCTCGCTGCTGCTGCTGCGGCAGGTCCGCGAACAGCTCGCCGGATGGGAAACCGGCCTGATCGAAACAGCACGCGGCGCGGGCGCCAGCTGGGCCGACCTCGCCCACCCGCTCGGCGTCGCCAGCCGCCAGGCCGCCGAACGCCGCTACCTGCGAGGCCGACCCGGCCCCACCGGAACCACCGGCGAACAACGCGTTAAGGCCACCCGCGAACGCCGCGCCGCCGACCGCACCCTCACCGCCTGGGCCCGAAACAACGCCGCTGGCCTGCGCCGCATCGCCGGCCAGATCACCGCCCTCACCGACCTCCCCACCGCCGCCCGCCTCCCGCTCAGCCAACTCGACGCGGCCCTCGCCCAGGACGATCCCGCCGCCCTCGTCCGCCCCCTGAACGCGACCCGCCCCCACCTGACAACCGTCCACCCCGACCTCGCCGCCCGCCTCGACACCCTCACCAACTCCGCCGACGCCACGATCGCCGCCTCCGACTGAGTCGGCGCTTCCAGAGCCGGTACAGCTGTCGGCGCTGAGAGGGATCTTGCTGCCGGAGGCGCCGTCAGCACGTACTGGGCACGGCGCGGGCGGAGGGGTACGAGCCTGCCGCCAGTTCGCGGACCCGTGGTTCGCTGTCCACCTCGTACAGCACTCAGCAGACGGGGCCGGCAGAGGAGTCGGCGGATCCGCCGGAAGCGGATCAGACGAAGGACGGATCCTCGGAAAACATCACCGCAATCCCCACACAGGCGAAGCTCGTTTCCGGTAGTTTCCAGCCGGAATTCCCGGACAGACGGCCTCGCAGAGGAGGGGCTCATCGTGAACCAGCAGGCCGGAAGATGGGAGTTCTTCACCAACCACGCCCGCGTGCTGCTGACCATCGCACGCGACCCTGCTGCCACCCGCATCCGCAACATCGCCACGGTGTGCCATATCGCCGAACGCACCGCCCAGAGCATCGTCACCGACCTCGAACAGGCCGGCTACCTCAGCCGCGAGCGCGTCGGACGGCGCACGTGTTACACCCTCCATCTCGACGGCACCCTCCGCCACCCAGCGGAGGCCCACCTGCCCGTCCGGGAACTGCTGGAGCTGTTCACCCGTCACGACAACGAGCACTGAAGCCACGGCCCGCCCGCCCACGCCGTCGATACAGAGCTACCGGCACCGCAAACGACTGCACAGCGCCCCTAACTTCTCATGCATGCATCAGGAACAGGCACTGCACAGGACAGGGCGAACGGCAGCCGCTGAGATCCCACACATCAGACTATGGTCCCCACCGGACTGCGCGTGGCCTCTACGGGCTCGGGGACCTGGGACGGGATCGACCTCGTCGAGGCGGACCCGCACAGCGTTTGGGCGCGGGTCGGGCTGGTACCGCAGGATCGGTGACACGCTGTTCGCTGCCCACCGCCGCGCGGTCCCGTCCTCCCGGCCACGAGACCGCCGACGATTCCGAGCCCGGCTCCGGACCGAGCTGCCGAAGACGGCGCTGGTTGGCCCGGTGCCGCCGCGGGCAGTGGTGAGGCCCGAGTACATCAAGGCCGTCACGGAACCCGGCCACAACACCTTCCCCGGCAGGCTGCGGGGCGTCAGTGACCACGGCGCGCAGCGCGTGCTCGAGGTCGAAGTGGCCGGACAGCTCCTGAGGGCCAAGACGCCCCGGGAGGAGGGAGTTCCGGCGGGCGGGTCCTATTTGCACGGCCGGATAGCAGGAGAAAAGGCGCGCCCACCCGCGGATCGGCCTGTCGCCCCATGCCCGTCGCGTACACAACGCATGTTGGCTGCGGGCGAATGCGCTGCTCGGAGCGGGGCAGCCGTCTCCCCTCCGCCGCCACACCCGGCGGAAACGACCCCAGAACAGCGAAGGATGCCCATGATCTTCATCACCGCCAAGTTCCGAGTCCGCCCCGAGCATGCCGACCGTTGGCCCGAGATCACCGCTGACTTCACCCGGGGCACGCGCGCCGAACCCGGCTGTCTGTGGTTCGACTGGTTGCGCAGTGTCGACGACCCGACGGAGTACATCCTGGTCGAGGCCGCAGGGCCGCTTCCTTGAGGATGTCGATGAGGGCGACGGTGCCCCACTTCTTGCGGATCGCCTTCTTGAGCTTGCGCAGATTCTTCGGTTCCTTCTGCGGCTCGGGTTCGGTGAACTTGATCGCGCCGCCTCGGTGCTTGCCGCTGATGGTCACCCACGGCAGCTTCGGCAGCCTGGTGTCCAGGGCGCCGAGCTCGGCGCGCATCTCGCTCTGGAGCTGGGCGATGAACACTTTGGCGTCGCGCGGCTTGTTGAGCTTCTCGTAGTACTCCGCGCGTCGGACCTCGAAGTCGTCGGGGAGGTCGTCGTCGGGGTTGCGCCACTTGTCGGCGCCGACCACCCAGATCTCCTTGCAGCGCAGCCGGTCGCGCAGAGCCTGGAAGACGCACGCCTCGTACACGGTGCGCATGACGCCCTTGGACCCCTTGTCTGGGGTGAAGATCGCGAACTCCAGCCAGTCCTTGCGCACCACCCCCTCCAGCGGGATGGTCCCGCCGAGCGGCAGGTAGGTGGTGGAGGAGTCCTTGTGCCGCTCGATCAGCTTCAGGGCCTCGATGACGGGCTCGTGCCTGTCGTTGGAGGAGCGGAAGTCCAGGACGCCGAGCAGCTTCATCAGCCCGCTGCGGTAGTGGTTGCTGTACAAGGACTTGAACACCTCCCTCTTCGAGCGGGCGAAGGCAGCATTGGTCGCTTTCATCTCGGCGACCAGGTCCTTGAGAGTCTTCTCCCCGCCGGCCGCCGGGAACACCACGTCGCGCACGCTGCCCTCGGGAGCGCCGAGTGAGGCGGCGGCGATCTTCCCGAGGAGCCCGGCCTTGCCTCGGACCTTGGTGAACTCGGCGACGAACGCCTCGGTCACCTTCTTCTCCGCTCGCGCATTGATGCGGTGCACGGTGGAGTTCAGCAACTCGACCAGGGTGTCGGTGATCTCCCGCTGCCGCTGGAACAGCAGCGCGGCCAGCAGCACGTGCCGTACGGGGCCGTCGAAGCGCCGCAGATGGCTCGGGGAGGCGGCCGACGCTCTGGCCCTCCACGCGTTGATGACCTGCACGCCGATCCCGGTGAACGCCTCGGCCGGGACGCCGACGGTGCGGACTTGCCCCAGCTTGGATATCTCGTCCAGCAGCGAGTTGGGGCTGACGTTGCCCGGATGGGCCTTGATGTCCGCCAGGACCGACTCCACGTCGTCTTCGTCGTCTTCCGGGGCGTCGCCGTCCACGGCCGTGCTGTCGACCGGCTTTGTGCCGTCGCTGGTTGGGTCGGTGAAGACCAGCGCGTCCAGCCGCGGCGTGCAGTGCTTCGCCCGAGCGAGCCGTGCGGCGACCTCGGTGACGGCCCGCTCGTCGGCCTGGTACAGCGCGGAGCGGATGATCGTGTTGACCTGGGCCGCAGTGGGCGGCTCGATCAGGTCCACACGCATCTGCCGAAGCAGCTCGGCCCGCACTTGTTCCTCGCGGCGCTCGTCGTGCCAGATCACGTCCACCAGGTTCGAGACGAGCTTGACCAGGTCGGTCTTGGTGCACTCGTGCCATCCGGTCAGGTCCCGCAGCTCGCTGCGGTGCCGCTTCGCGGCACGCGAGGTGAAGTCATAGAACCCCAGCTTGGACGCGGCGACGCCCACTTGCCGGGCGACGTGCTCGACCGCGTCGGGCGGCAACTCCATACGCATCCGGGGAAACCGGCCGCGCCAGGTCAGGAATTTGAGCTGGACGGCGAAGCCCAATCTCGTCGCCCCGGTCTTGTTCCGTAACCATCCTGCCTCGTCGCCGGACAGGGTGAAGTGGTCCACCACCCCGTCCAGACCCAGATCCCGCCCCACTCCACAGCCCCTTCCGTCACCCCCGTACCTGGCATCGGGCTGGAAGGTAGAGGCGCGCTGTACTCCGGGCGCGGAAATCCCGGAACCGCGCTGGCCCGGTGGCCGGACCTGGAGGGCGCCTGGGGGCCGTCACTCTCCCCGTCCGGGCGCCTGGAGCGTAATCCGGCACGATCGCGAAGCTCGGGACGGCCGGCGAGTGGTCAACCCTTCAGTCGTCGAAGCGGTGGCGGGAGGCCTCGATGTGACCGAGGTACCGGTGGGTCCAGTCACACAGTCCGTCGATCGTCACTCGCAGAGCCTGGCCCGGCTCGGTGAGGGTGTACTCGACCCGCGGCGGCACGACCGGGTGCACCGTCCGCTCGACCAGTCCGTTGCGCTCCAGCATGCGCAGGTTCTGGGTGAGCATCTTGTGGCTGATGCCCTCGATCTCGTCCCGCAGTTCACCGAAGCGCAGGGTGCGCTCCCCCAGCGCCTCGATGATCAGGAGGGCCCACTTGTTGGCGACGTCCGAGAAAATCTCCCGAGCCAGAGAGTCGGCGCGCCTCACGTCCGCTTCGTCGGGCGAGCCTATGAACTGCTTGGTCACCATAAGGTTCCCCAGTCACTGAAAAGTGCGTTCTTCCATGTCAGCAACCACTCTCTTACGGTTCCCAAGTAACCACAAGAGAGTAAATGCGTTGCGACGCGCCCTCATGACAAGGAGGCAGCAGCATGCCCATCACCCTGGTGAACCCCAGCGGACTGCCGAAGATCGATGCCTACCGGCAGATGTCGATCGCGACCGGCTCGAAGCTGCTCTTCATCGCAGGCCAGGTCGCTTGGGATGCCGACGGTGTCACGGTCGGCGAGGGTGACCTCGCCACTCAGGTCGAGCGGTGCTACCTCAACATCGGCACCGCCCTGGCCGAGGTCGGTGCCTCCCTCGACGACGTGGCGAAACTGACCGTCTACGTCGTCGACTGGACCCCTGACAAGATGCCCCTGCTCATGGAAGGGATCAACCGGGCGGTCACGAAACTGGGCGTCACCCCGGCACCCCCGGCCACCCTGCTGGGCGTTGCGGCGCTGGACGTACCCGAGCACCTGGTCGAGATCGAAGCCACCGCAGTCATCGACTGAACAGGCCCTCCTCGCCCGGGGCAGCTGGCTTTGCTCATGAGCTTTGGGTTTTGAAGTCACTGGGGCACTTGCCACGGAAGCATTGAGGCACTTCCGGTGAAAGGCCCTGGCCATATCGCAGATGTCGCGAATCCGGGGCGTCGCGCCCCTTGGTCGCGGTGACATCGTGGGGTTGCCGCAACGAGGATGGCCCTGGACCACGATCGTGGTCCAGGGCCGTGGCCCGTGCCTGCACGGGCCACGGCAACGGGCCGGCGCCCGGCTGGGCTCAGCGCTTGGCCACGAAGACGTGCGCGGCAGTCTGCGTGGGGAGTTCAGCGGCCTCCCCACCGCTGCCGACCATCACGCCGCCGGGCAACGACGTCACGCTCACGACCGCGCCGGGCTGTACTCCGGCGTGCCGCAGGATGTGCATCAGCCGGGGGTCGGTCTGAATCTGCTCCCCGATGCGCCGTACGACCGCGCTCGCACCGTTCTGCCCGGGCTCCAGATCGCTGAGGCTGACCATGCTCTCGTCGGGCAACGGATCCACCGTGCTCGTCCCGCCGAGCTCCTCCAGGCCCGGGATTGGGTTGCCGTAGGGCGACCGCGTCGGGTGCCGCAGCAGCTTAAGGACGCGACGTTCGACGGCCTCGCTCATCACGTGCTCCCAGCGGCAGGCTTCGGCGTGGACCTGCTCCCACTCCAGGCCGATGACGTCGACGAGCAGGCACTCCGCGGGGCGGTGCTTGCGCATCACGCGTGTCGCCAGGTGGCGGCCCTCGTCGGTCAGCTCCAGGTGCCGGTCGCCGGCGACGGACACCAGACCGTCCCGCTCCATCCGCGCCACCGTCTGGCTGACCGTCGGACCGCTCTGGTGCAGGCGCTCGGCGATCCGGGCACGCAGGGGGACCGCACCTTCCTCCTCCAGCTCGAGGATGGTGCGCAGATACATCTCCGTGGTGTCGATGAGTCGGGACATGCTGTTGGTCAGGCGGGGGTTTCGGCGGTGGCGGTCAGGACCGCGCGGCCGAGGATGTGGCCGGCCATGGTGAAGCCGAGGACGGCCGGGGTGGCGTCGGCCGCAACGCCGATGGACTCGACGTCGAGGGCGTGCACGACGATGAAGTAGCGGTGCGGGCCGTGCCCGGCCGGCGGGGCGGCGCCGATGAAGCGGGCTGCGCGGGCGTCGTTGGGCAGCTGGAAGGCGCCCTCGGGCAGGCCCGAGCCGGTGTCATCGCCGGCGCCCTCGGGCAGTTCGGGGACGGTGGCGGGGATGTCGGCGACCGCCCAGTGCCAGAACCCGGACCCAGTGGGGGCGTCGGGGTCGTAGACGGTGACGGCGTAGCTCTTGGTGCCTTCCGGGGCGTCGCTCCAGGACAACTGCGGGGAGACGTCCTTGCCGCCGGGGACGCCGAAGATGCCGGAGAACTGCTCGGGCGACCAGGCGGCGCCGTCGGTGATGGTGGTGCTGGTAACGCTGAAGGAGGCCGCCTCGGGGAGGCGGTCGAAGGGGTCGTTGGCGCTCATCGCGTCGTTCCTTTCATGCCGTGCTGTTGGGTAGCGGTGATGCGGCCGACGCAGGGCCCGCAGCGTCGCGTAGAGGCACCGCCGTCGCCGTTCATCGCCATAGATCGACGATAACATTAATAATCGATTATTTGCTGGATCGTCTATGATGACGGCATGACTCAGACGGCCCACACCTCGACCTCGTCGGGGAAGCAGATGCTCTCCGAGCAGGTCTACGCGCATCTGCGGGGCGCGATCCTGCGCGGGGACTGCGCCCCCGGTGACGCACTCAAGCCCCACGACTTGGCCAAGGAACAGGGCGTGAGCCTGGCCGTCGTGCGCGAGGCGCTCGTGCGGCTGGTCGGCGAGGGCCTCGCCGACCGGCTGCCCAACCGCGGCTTCGCCGTTCCGGCCTTCTCCGACCGCCGCTGGCAGGAGATCGCGGAGGCCCGCCGGGCCATCGAACCGGTCGCGCTGCGCATGTCCGTCGAGCGCGGCGACGTCGACTGGGAGGCCCGCGTACGAGCCGCCCACCACCGCCTGGCCCGCACCCCGGCCCACGTGCCGCAGGAGGGCGAGTACTACAGCGCCGCATGGTCCGAAGCCCACCGGGTCTTCCACCGCACCCTGCTGGAGGGCTGCGGCAACCTGGTCCTGCTGGAGACCTTCGACCGGATGTGGACCGCGAGCGAGCTGGCCCGCCGCTGGTCGGCGCACCGCCACCCCGACCGGGACCACGTTGGCGAGCACCACCGGCTGGAGGAAGCGGCGCTGGCCCGCGACGCCCACACTGCGACCGAGGTACTGACCCAGCACCTCACTCTGACCGCAGCCGGACTGACCGGCTGCACCCACCACGAACCCGCGAAGGGAGCCTGATCGCCTCGCCATGACCTGATGAGTCGGCCGGATCTCCGCGGCCGACTGGGCTGAGATCCTTGCCGCCGCCCTGCGAGCCATGCGGCCACAGGGCTCCGCAGAAAGGCTGCGGAGTCCCGTCGCCGGGTGGTCGGGAACCTCCACAGTGACCTCGATACGGACATGAAGCCCGCTGGGGAGCCTCACCCTGGCGAGAACGCACGAGCCGCCGACGCCTCAACCGTAGGCGGCGAGACGGCCCAGCCACTCCCTCAGCAGATGTTGTTCCGCGCTGCTGAGGGTGGTCTGTTCGGGAAGCGCTGCGCGCAAGGCGCGGGCGGCGCCCGCCGGGCCCGCGTCCTGCACGGACGGCCGTTGATTGGATACGGCGGCGACCATGGACTCCCGCAGAGTGGTCAATAGGGCCGGGTTGCGCCGGTGCTCCGGCAGGGACAGCCAGGTGAGCACTGCGCCGCGCGCTGTGGCATGGATGATCTGCGCCGCGAGTTCCTCGTCGACGCGGAGCCAGCCGCTGGCGGCGAGGCGCCGGATACGGCCCATCAGGATCTCCATGCCGGCCCTGAAGGCGGCCGAGGTGGCCCTCGTGGGTTCGCTGTACATCAGTGTGTACAGCGCGGGATTGGCCAGGCCGAACTCGACCGCGACGTCCCAGCCGGCTCTCAGGTCCTCGACGGGGTCCCGCGGGTCGGGGTCGACGTGCTTGGTGGCGAGAAACGCGGTGAAGCCGTGCTCGGCCACTGCGTCGAGCAGCCCGTCCTTGTCGCCGAACAGCCGGTAGATGGCCGGCGGCTGCAGGCCCGCTGTTTCAGCGACCGCGCGGGTGGTGACCGCGTCGCGGCCCCCCCGCGTCAGCAGGTCGATGGCGGCCTCGATGACCCGCTGTCGAGCCTGTTCGCGGCCGATGGCCGCAGCGTCGGAGGCGCTGCTCCGGCTAGGTGGACGTGGCGACATAGATCAACGATACCGCGTGAACGGTTCCATCGTTAGTATCGATGATACGCTTTGAATGATTCCACTGGAAACCGAGTGCGGAGGAGCATCGCATGTCTGACCGACTGCGGATCATTGCATTGGAAGAGCACGTCGTCCCGCCCGCGATCATGGAGGCGTGGTCGCGGTCCGGGGTGCCGGAGCTGCCGAACCTGGGGTTCGGCGACGGCCCCGTCGCCCAGCGACTGCGCGACACCGCGGAGATGAGGCTTGCGCACATGGACGACCAGGGAGTCGACATGGCGGTGCTGTCGATCTCGTCACCGGGCGTGCAGAACCTGCCTGACTCGGATGCGGTCGCCGCGGCCCGCGACACCAACGACCAGCTCGCGGCGATTGTGGCCGGCAACCCCGACCGGTTCCAGGCGTTCGCGGCGATCCCGACACAGTCGCCGTCGGCCGCGGCCGCGGAGCTGGAGCGGGCGGTCACCGAGCTGGGCTTCCCGGGCGCCATGCTCTACGGGCGCACCGGATCCAAGCTCGCCGACGACCCCGAGTACGACGAGCTGTACGCCGCTGCGGAGAGGCTGCAGGTCCCCCTCCACTTCCATCCGCAGATGCCTGTGCAGGCGGTGATGGACGCCTACTACTCCAACATCGGCCCCATCGGGACCGCACTGGCAGGGCCCGCGATCGGCTGGTACTACGACCTGGGCGTGCAGTACCTGCGAATGATCTTCTCCGGCGTCTTCGACCGGCACCCCGATCTCCAGGTCATTGCCGGCCACTGGGGAGAGGTCGTGCTCTTCTATCTCGACCACACCGGGTTCTTCGCCGACGCCGGTGGCCTGGCCCGCCCACTCGCCGACTACTTCAAGCAGAACTTCTGGGTCGCCGGCAGCGGCACCGTCAGCCCCCGCTACCTCCGCTGGACAGCCGAAGTCGTGGGGCCCGAACGGATGCTGTACTCCACTGACTACCCCTTCACCTACGGGTTCCGCCCTGGTGGCTTCCCCTACGTGGACACCAGCGCCGGCATCGCCCGGTCCTTCCTGGAGGACGCCCCCTTCACCGACGAGCAGAAGGCCGACATCGCGCACCGCAACTGGGAGCACCTCACGTCCCGCGCCACAAACCACACCCGGCGACCTAGCTAGTGCTGCTGCCGCGACACGAGGATCAGCGCGTGACAGCCCAGACCGGACGTGGCGGCCGGCCCCTCGTCACCACCACCATGGCCGCGTACTCGCTCGGCATGAAACCCGACAGCTTCCGCACGTGGGCCCGCCGCCGCCAGATCACGGCCGCCGCCTACCACCGAGAGCCCGACAGCACCGGCCAGGCCGCCGCACTGTGGGACCTCACAGATGGCCCTGCACATGCAGCGCGGTGGTGAAGTACCACAGCAGGTAGGCCGCCATGACGAGGATGACCGGCACACCGACGAGGAGGCGGGCCAGCAGGATCAGGGTCCTGGCCCATGGCTGTCCAGGTCCCACGGCGACATCGGGGCCGGCGGGGTCGTACGAGATCGCTATTTCGTCGGGCCCCCACTGAAAGCCGGTGCGACGGACTTCGTGAGTGGCTCCGGTGGCGTCGGTGAACTCGTACACCCGTTCCCCTGGGGTGTTCTCGTCCGCCCCGGGCGCGTAGCCCACGTATGCGGCGACGGTGGTCACGCCGTGATGGTCCAGCAGCGACCACATCACTGCGGCGCGCCACGTGCCGCGAACGACGGCACATCCAACCACTAGCCCCGCGAAGTTGCAGGCCCACAGCACGGCGAGGGACCGGTCACCCTTCAGTATGGGGAGCAGAAGGCCGACGACGAACAGGCAGGTGAGCGTGCCCCAGGCACACCACCGGCCCGCGGACAGGCGCCGGTCGGGTCGCGGCCGCGACCCACGGGCCGTTGTCCTGGACGTATTGATCTCCGCGGGTTCGACGGAATCCATTAGTGCGCACACCCAATCCTCGAGAACGGGAGCAGTACGAACGGGAGCGGTACACGGGTACGTTGTGGGGGCCGTACGAATGTCATTCGCGAGGGCAGCGGGTCATCCCGGCGGGACGGCCCCGACGACAAGGGCGGTCGTGGCGTCCGCGCAGCCCCAGGCCAGGGTGACTCCGGCGCCTCCGTGGCCATAGTTGTGGACCATCCGTTGCACCCTGCCCGGCGGTCGGGCGTCGGCCTCCAACCGGACGCCGCCGTTTCGATGGGGCCGCAGGCCCACCAGGTGGCCGACGACCGGGGCGCCGGCCAGTTCCGGCAGCAGTTCGGTGCAGCGGCGCAGGATCGAGGCCGCGGTGGCCGGGGACGGGGTGGTGTCCCACTCGCCGACCTCGAAGGAGCCCCCGAGGACGATGTCCGTGCTGCGGGGGTGGACGTAGGTGTAGCCGTCGGCATTGTCCTCGTCGCGGATGGACGTGTGCAGCCCCGGGTTGGCGACGAGGACCAACTGCCCCCGCACCGGCCGCACTTCGGTGTCCCCGCACAAGGCGCGGGCGCCCAGCCCGGAGGCGTTCACCACCGTGGGAGCCCATACGCCCGCCTGTTCCAGGGCATCGATACGGCGCGGGATCAGCGTGCCGCCCGCTGCGGCGAAGGCCTGCTGGAGCCAGGGCAGGTAGCGCGACATCTCCACGGACGGAACGGTGAACGCCCAGCCCGAGGTGAAGGGGGCCCGCACCTCCTCCCTCCGCAGGGTGCGGAGGTCCGGGATGGCCGCCGCCCACCAGGGAACGCCGTGGGCCTCGCCGCGCAGTAGCATTCGGGTGGGGCGCATGACCACACCCGGCACCTCGTGTGCCGCCTGGCGGGCGAACTCGTCGTAGGTCCGGGTGGCCCAGTCCAGTACGCGCGTCTCGAACCGTGTGCGGGTCGGGTACCAGACGGCCGCCGCGACCGATGACGTCGTCTCGGCTGACGGCTCGGCTGTGACCACGGCGACCCGGGCCCCCGCCTGCTGCAGGCGCAGTGCAGTGGTGAGCCCGATGACTCCGGCGCCGACGACGACCACGTCGAACATGCCGCTCATGCCACCCATGTCTCCCCCTTGATCGCCGAACCGTCTGCGAACCACTGTCGGCGGGGAGTTGGCGCACTGTCCAAGACCAGTCATGTTCAGAACCATAAGAAACGCTTATAATCGGACGATGGACTTGCGGCGACTGCGGTACTTCCTGGTGCTGGCAGAGGAGTTGAACTTCACGCGAGCCGCGCGTCGGCTGCACATCGCCCAGCCCGCCCTGAGCCAGCAGATCAAGGCGCTGGAACGGGACATCGGCGCCCCGCTGCTCGAACGGAACAGCCGAGGCTGCCGGTTGACCGCCCTCGGTGGGGTCGTCGCCCGCGAAGCCGGCGAACTGCTGACCCACGCGGACGCGTCACAGGAGCGGATCCGTGCCGCTCTCGGCGGACGGCAGGGGCAACTGCGCCTGGCCCTCACGCGATCGGCCCGCGGCGGTGCCGTCGACGCGCTCATCGCCGCGTTCCGTACCCACCATCCGGATGTCGATCTCGTCGTACGGACAGGGTGGTCGGCGCACAACATCACCGAACTGCTCGCCGGGAGGCTGGACGCCGCCTTCGTCCGCCCCCCGTTGGACAGCGCGGGGCTGGAGTGCCGGCCCATCGCCCGCGAGGAACTCCTCCTGGCTGTCCCCACGGATCATCCGCTCGCCCACGAACGCAAGATCACCCGCCGGGACATCGCCGCCGAACCCGTGATCCTCTGGCCCCGAGAGAACGCCCCCGGCATGCACGACCTGATCACCCGGCAACTGTGGCCCGACGGCGGACCGCGCATCGTGCGGGAAGAACCCGACGACGAGCAACTTCTCCTCAGCGTCGCCGCCGGCACCGGCATCGCGCCGGTGCCCGAAGGACGCGCCCGTGCGCTGCGCGTATCCGGGGTGCGGCTCAAGCGCGTGACCGCACCCATGCCCACCGTGGACCTCGCCCTGGCCCATCAGCCACGCCGTGTTGTTCCGGCACTGCGAGGGCTGCTGAGCCTCGTCGACGCGCCGGACAGCACCCCCAGAAGGCCCAGAACTACACCGTCCACACCACCGTCGCATTCTTCGCCCACGGCCTGAACAGCCGCTCACGGCGCTAACGCAACGGTGTTGCCGTCATGTGCGTCGGATGATCAGCACGGCCACGTCGTCGAGGTGGTCTACCGCGACCGCGGCGTCGAGGATGCGGTCGGCGGTCTCCTCGGCGTTCAGCCCGTCGTGGATGGCTTGGGCGGCCAGCGTTCCGGCTCGCTCCAGTCCGGCGTCCAGTGGCAGGGCCGGCCCTTCGACCACGCCGTCGGTGACCATAACCAGCGCGGCGTCGTCGCCCAGTGTGAAGGTTTCTTCGGCGTAGTCGGCGTCGGGCAGGACTCCCAGCACCGGGCCGCCCGGCATCTCACGGATGCTGTGGCTGCCGTCGTCGCGTGCGTACAGCAAGGGCACATGGCCGGCGCTCGCGCCGGTGACCCGCCCATCGTCCGGGTCGATACGCAGCATGGTGCAGCTGGCGAATCGTGCCGCGTCCATCGTGACGAGTAGCTCGTTGGTGCGCGTCAGCACGGCTGCGGGATCCGGTTCGTGGGCGGCGATCGCGCGCATGGAGGCGCGCACCTGCCCCATGGCTGCGGCAGCGTCCACATCGTGCCCTTGGACGTCGCCGATTTCCAGGGCGATGGCACCGTCGGGCAGGACGAAGGCGTCGTACCAGTCTCCGCCGATGTCGAGCCCGTCGCGGCTTGGTTGGTAGCAGGCGGCGGCCTCCAGGCCCGGGAGGTGCTCGGGCAGCGTGGGGAGCATGGTCTGCTGGAGCGCCGTGGCCAGCTCGACTCGTGCCTCTTGCAACCTGACGCGCTTTAGTGCCTGGCCTGCAAGGTCGGCAAGAGTACCCATGAGGGCCCGCTCATCCGGGGACGAGTGGTGTTCGCTGTCGTAGGTCACCAGCCAGGCCCCGAGCGGCTGATCGCCACCCGGGCTGAGGGAGGTGATCGAGATGGCGTAGCCGGAGTCGAGCTGGTCGAAGTACGGCACCATGGCCCCGTGCGGCCAGCGGCGGACGTAGTCCTCCTGGTTGGGAATGAACTGCGGCTCGCCAGTGCGGATCACATAGGGCAGCGCGCTGGGGGCGTCCAGCGGCAGGCCGTGCAGGGCGGCCACCGGTATCGGGATCCCGGCATCGGAGGAGACGCGCAGGCGGCCTTTCGTGACGAACGCCAGCGCGGCGCCGGTACCACCGAAGGTCGCGGCGAGCCGGGTCAGGACGACCTGCTGTACTTCTTGCTCCGTGACTGCGGTCATCACGGCGGAGGAGAAGGCCGCGATCTCGTCAGCGCGCTGACGCTCAGCACTCAGCGCGACCAACGCTCTGCGTCGGCGCGCTTCCCTCTTGGTGTCGTCGCGGATCACTCCGAAGACCCGCTCAGGGCCGCCAAACCCCAGAATGACCCGACGGGCCCGGCAGACCAGAAGGTGCCAGCCATCGCGCTCGGTAAGGAACCGCAACCTGATCCAGGGGGACCTGGCGGCCGTCGAACGCACGAGCCGCCGCAGAGCCCCGCGGGCATCGGGGTGGACTCGCCGAACCACCTCGGACAACGACATGGAGGCCTCCGGGAACAGCGCCGCCAAGGCGGGTGCACCACCCAGCCACTCCAGCTCGCGCTCCTGGGGTGAATACATACACAGACCGAGGTTGGCGGCCTTGGCCGCGAGACGGAACGGGATCAACAGGCCGCCCCGGTCGTTTCCCGCGTCCAACGAGTGCACCCACAGCGCCTCGCCACCTACGGGATCATTCACTGGTCGCGCCTCGACAAGGCAGACGACAGATGCTGCACCTGCCCCGGGGAACTCCAGCACCCGCATCGCAACCGTCTTCGTCGTGGCGGCGTGGGCCACGAGACTCTCGACCGCATTCAGCTGACTTGCGGGCAACAGATCACCGAAGCCACGACCCACGCACTGCTCCACTGACCTGCCCAGTGTCCTGGCCATCGCCGCGTTGAGGCTGCGGATAGCTCCGTCCAAGGTCAAAAGAGCCGACGGTGTAGCCATCTGAAGAAGTTCGTCCGAGGCATCCATTTCGCCGCTCACTACCCATCTTCGAGCGATATGACCTCGTTGTCCTTCAATAACAGTATCTGCGTGCAGAGCAGGTCCCTCCACCAGCAGGGGCATGCGACAGGGCGCAAAGCGCGGGACACCAGCGGACAGCCGACTACCTGCGGGTCGACCGCCTGACCGCCACCCACCAGCTTGACCGGCTCCCGGGCGAGCTGGTCAAGCTGGGCCGCTACCTACTGATCACGCTGATTACGATCGACGGGGTATATCACCATCGGTGATCCGGTTGTCGCGATCGGCGTGCGTCGGTGCGCTCGAGTGGCAACCCGCTCAGGGTCGGGTGAGGCCTGGATGATGGTGAGGATCATCATGATTACTCACCGTACTGGTCGTGTCGGTGTGCGGGTTGCGTTCAGCGAGGACGGTGAACAGGGTGGCGACGATGGCAAGTCCGCCGTATCCGAGGGCGATCTGCGGTAGCGAGAAGGCGTTCGAGAGTTGGCCCGAGATGAGGCTGGGGAAGGCGGCGCCGCTGTAGCAGAGGAGGTAGATCGCGCTGAAGGTCGGCGCCCGGTCGGCGAGTGTGCTGCCGTACAGCAGGCCGCGGGTGGCGGCGCTGATGGCAATGCCTTGACCGGCGCCGGCGACGACGGTTGCGGCGATGAACAGCGCCAGTGTGCTGATGGCGATCGCTGCAACGATGCCGATCCATCCGGCCAGGAAGATGGTCATGCCGATGCGTTGGGCTGCCGCGGATGTGAAGCGGCCGCCGATCGGAGCGCCGAGAACGCTGGGGGGCATGTAGGCAGCGAACACCAGTCCCAGGAGGAGTGGGACGTGGGTGTGGGGTTGATCTGCGACCAGTGCGGGCATGAAGGCCTGGTAAAAGGCCCCGGTGGCCCAGGCGGCCAGGAACACCGCGGCCGCGACAGGGAGCAGGTGCCTGACCCGGGCCGCTACGCGGACCCGGGGTATCAGTGATCGCCAAGCGCCCGGCGTCGACTTCGCGGTTTCTGGGCTGATGACGATGAGTGCGGCTGCCAGTACGAGGAGACCGGCGCAAACCAGGTAGATGAGGTCGCGTGGCCAGGGGGCGAACTGGACCAGGGCGCCGGAGGCGATGGCGCCGAGGGTGAGGCCGAGCATGGGTCCCTGGCTGGACGCGACGGAGGCCAACCATTCCGGCCTGGTGGGTGCGGTGTCGACGATGTAGGAGGTGAGGCTGCTGCTGGCCAACCCCGCACCGACGCCCATCAGTGGCCGACCGGCCAGCAGGGTGCCGATGTCGTGCACGTTCAGCAGGAGCAGACAGCCCAGCAGGAGCAGTCCGAGGCTGGCGATCGCGGTGAGCCGCCGGCCCAGATGATTGGACAGTCGTCCCAGCACCAACAGTGTGGCGATAGTGCCGACGGAGTACGTGACGACGGCCAGTGAGATGCTGGCGTCGGTGAACCCGTCCTCGGCCCGGTAGGTGTTGAACAGGGGGATCAGTGCGGCCGTCGCAGCAAACGAGGCCACCAGGGAGACCACCGCAGATGAGAATGCCAGCCGGGGCGATTTACCCCCACGAGCCAGGTTGCTCACCAGGGCGGTTTCAAAGTCTTTTCGATCAAGGATCTGTGCTGGTCACGGCATCATGACGAGGGGGTGGTGGGCCGCCACACATGCAACGAAGCTCCGGTTGATGCCGGTGACCTACCAAGTCGCCTGTATCGCCCGGAGCTTCGATGTGTCGTCAGTCTGCCACCGTGTGTCTGGTCAAGTCGCCCTCGCGTCAGCACCGCGTGATCGGCGACCTGCCGTCCCGGCTGGCGACCTTGCCCGATCCACGTGACCGGCGCGGAAGGCGTCACCCGTTCGTGAGCGTGCTGCTGATGGCCTGCTCCGCGGTCATGTGCGGGGCCCGGTCCTTCGCGGCGATCGGGCAGTGGGCGCGAAACGCTCCGCAGGACACCCTGGCCCGGCTCGGCGCCCGGACCGTGTCCGCCTTCGCTGCGTGCATCGCGCCGAGCACCGCGACAATCCGTCGGATCATCAACCGAGTCTGCCCCGGTGGCCTTGCCGACCTGCTGGGATGCGACCCGTCCGGTGCCCACACCCTGGCCGTGGACGGCAAGAGCGCCCGAGGCTCCCGTCACGGCGACGCCCCGGCTGCACATCTGCTTGCCGCCATGACCGGTGGCAGGCTGACCGTCACGCAGCTGCGCGTGCCGGACAAGACGAATGAAATCACCTGCTTCGCCGGCCTGTTGGCCCCGTTCGACCTGACCGGGGTGCCCGTGACGGCCGATGCCCTGCATGCCCAGCGCGGCCACGCCCGCTTCCTCGTCGAGGACAAGAAGGCGCACCACGCCCTGTGCGTGAAGAAGAACCAGCCCGGTCTCCACGAGCGGCTGCACATGCTGCCCTGGAAGGAGGTGACCGCGAAGTTCTACGACCGCACCGAGGGGCACGGCCGCAAGGAGACCCGCGTGGTGCAGGTCCTGACCGTCGATGACCTCGACTTCCCGCACGTCGCGCAGGTCGCCCGGGTCGTACGCCACCGCACCTGCCTGAAGACCGGCAGACGCAGCCGCGAGACGGTCTACGTCATCACCGACCTGACCAGCCAGGAAACCTCCCCACAGCGGCTCGCGAAGATCATTCGCTCGCAGTGGGTGATTGAAAACCGGCTCCACTTCGTGAGAGACACTGCCTTCCGCGAGGACGCCTCCGAGGTCCACGCCGAGCACGGCCCCGAGAACATGGCCACCCTGCGCAGCTTCGCGATCAACTGCCTCCGCGCCGCCGGCCATCACAACATCGCCGCCGGACTCCGCGAGATGTCCTACGAGCCGTTCACCCGACCCCTGGCTCTCCTCGGACTCTGCTGACCAGCACGGACGCGCCACCACGGGGCCGTCGGGAATCTACGTGTTGCTTCCGGGACTTGGGCTCGTTGACATGGTATGGGGTGTTTCGATGAGTTGATCGGTCCGTTGCGGGCGAAGTTCGAAGCGGTGGTTCCGCACTTGAATGAGCGCCAGCGCCGCTTGTTGTACGGCGCGGAGGCCCGGCAGCTCGGACACGGCGGAATCGCCGCCGTCGCCTCGGCCGCCGGAGTATCGAAGGGCTGTGTCAGCCGGGGCATGGCCGATCTCGAGCAGGGTGGCGAACCGGTGGGCCGGGTGCGCCGCACCGGCGGGGGCCGCCCGACCGCGGCCGACAAGGACCCCGGACTGCGTACCGCGCTGCTGGACCTGGTCGACGACAGCACGCAGGGCGACCCGATAGGGCCGCTGACCTGGACCACGAAGTCGCTGCGCAACCTCGCGCGGGAGCTGGCCGCCCGGGGACACGACGTCGGACGGGACACGGTCGCGGCACTGCTGAAGGAGGCCGGATTCAGCCTGCGCGGAAACGCCCGCGTCCTGGCGGGCAGCGCGCATCCCGACCGCGACGCCCAGTTCCGGCACCTCAACGCCCAGGTGAGCCGGTTTCTGGACGCGGGCGACCCGGTGATCAGCGTGGACACGAAAAAGAAGGAACAGATCGGACTGTTCGCACAGGCCGGACGGGCGTGGGTCCGGGTGTGCCGGTCAAGGTCCTCGACCACGACTTCCCCTCCCAGGCCACCGGCACCGCGATCCCGTACGGCATCTACGACGTGGGACGCAACGCCGGCTTCGTCGTGGTCGGTACCGACCACGACACCGCCGCGTTCGCCGTCGCCAGCCTGCGCCGCTGGTGGAACGAGGAAGGCCGCGCCGCCTACCCCGACGCGAAGCGCCTGCTGATCACCGCCGACGGTGGCGGCTCCAACAGCTCCCGCGCCAAAGCCTGGAAGGCCAACCTCGCCGTCCTGGCCACCGAGACCGGCCTGGAGATCAGCGTGTGTCACCTGCCTCCGGGAACATCGAAGTGGAACCGGGTGGAGCACCGGCTGTTCTCCTTCATCTCCATGAACTGGCGCGCCCGCCCGCTGACCAGCATCGACGTCGCGCTGAACCTGATCGCCTCCACCACCACCCGGACCGGACTGCGCGTGACCTCTCGGCTGGACGAGACCAAATACCCCACGGGGATCGAGATCGACGCTCAACACGCCGCCGCCCTGAAGATCAACACCGATGGCTTCCACGGCGAGTGGAACTACACCATCCCGCCCCAGCCCGGCGTCCCGCCGGTGCCGCTGCAGCCGCCCGGCCGCCGCGCTCACCCCCGCACGGCCCACACCTTCGATACGGCCCTGGTCACCCACCCTGCCCTGACCGGCATCACCCGCCAGGCCCTGGACCGCCTTGTCGCCGAGCTCCGCGACATGATCGACGCGATGCCGCCGGGACAACGGCCCCGGCACCGGAAACTGGCTGTCGAGAACATCATCTGGGCCGCCGTCCTGGACCAGCGCGGCCTGCCCGCCTCGCTTCTCGCCCACCTCTTCCATATCGGCGAGAACCAGATGCGCACCCTCATCCAGCAGGCCCGCCCCCTGCTCCAACGGCACGGCCACCGCAGCGAGCCACTCCCAGTCCGGCTCGTCGACCCCGCCGAACTGGCCAGATACGTCATGAACGCGACGTCAGGCACGAGTTGACACGACACGCGCTACTAATTCATCGACGGCCCCGGGGTTGCTCACTGGTGCCACGTCTTGCATCTAGTACTACAGCCGGACTTCGCGCGGGCCGTCGCCGACAGCACTCGCGTTCCGAGTCGGCGGGCCGGGATTCTGCCTGGCGAGCGTCGCGAGAGTGACCTCGCAGCTGACGAATGGTCAGTTCTGAATGCCTTCGGTGACGCCGCTGACCTGCGGGAACGCGGAAGTCCGGCTGTAGTACTAGCCGTGCCTTTCTGTTGGTCTGAATCACCCCGGGAGTTTGTGGAAGTCCTGGGCTGTATCTCTGCCGAAGGCACCGACGCCGGGCAGAGCTGGGCCGACACACGCCGGCCAAATGACGCACCACGCGACACCACTCGTAAGCAAGAAGTCACAACGAATGGAGGTCAGCGTCCGTCTTGTTAGTGTCGAACCGCGGCGCCGTCTTGCCAACCACTTCGCGATCTCGCCCGTTCCTCGTCGCCCTCCCGCCGCTGCCTGCGCCGGTGAGCGTGGTACGACGCGGAGGGGCGGTGCATCTAAAGGATGGTGAGCCGACGAGGCGCCAAGTCGGTCCAGGGCGAATGACCCGTCGGCACTACCTTCCTGGCCGTGCTGGGGTAAACCCGTCGCGCGCTTCGGATGCCGATACAGGCAATCACGTCTGAACGCCGGACAGCTACGCCAGGTCGTGCTCGATCGCCGTGAGCTCCTCGTCGTGGCCGCCTTCCGCGGGTTCGTGCTTGGGGTAGGCAACGGCGCCGGGATGGACCTTATCGATGAGGTCGGCGTACTCGAGGTTGCGGTCGATGAACTCACCCACGACCGGGCAGATGCTGGTGATTTTCTTCCCGCTCTCGCGGATCTCGTCCAGCACACGAGAGACGAGCTCCGTGGTCACCCGATTTTTGCGGTAGGCGGGACCGACCCAGATCGTCAGCAGCACAACGCGGCCGGCCACGAACCGGTACGAGAGCTCGGCGATCGCTTCATCACCGAGGGGGCGATCCAGCGATCGTGCTCCGCGTCGTTGAGGACATCGAGCTCCCAGCTGAACTCACGTCGCTAAGACCGGGCCGGTCAAACGAACAGGGTGCCGTCGCGAGTCCAGTCCGCGAAGCCGAACACCCGCTGTCCCACTGACAGCCCCGTCGTGCCATAGCCGAGAGCGGTGACCACTCCGGCAAGCTCGTGCCCGGGAATCGACGGTGTCCGGTCGCGGCCGAGGCGATCGGTCGAGGTCGAGGGCCACGTCAGCTCACCCGGAGTGAATCCCGACGCATGAACCTGAACTGTGCGCCACGCCTCAGCGCCCATCATGCTGGGGCTCATACGGCGGGAGACACTGTTCTGCGAGGTGTCGGACGGCAGCAGTGTGACTCCTTACCTGCAGCACGCCCAGCCCAGTGACGAGAGCGGGCGCGGCCTGCTCATCGTTGCGGAGACCGTCCTTCGATGGGGGTACGGCGCGACCTGACGGGCAAGACCATCTGGACGGAGCAGGAGCTGTCGCATGATGGCCCCAGCGGGCTTCGAGCCCCTTGACGGATTGAGGGGCAGGGAGGCGGCTGCACGCCGGGATCGCGGCCGAGCAGGAACACATTGAGGACCGCCCAGAGAGCCGTCGTGTGCTGAGGGCACTCTTCGGCCGTGGACGATCCGCAGGAGGATGTGCCGGAGCTACTTGTCCGGCTGCGTTGCTTCGACCCTGATGTTTTTGGCAGCCACAGCCTCCTCGGCTGTGACCTCCTCTGCGATGTCGATGACCCGGTGCAGGCTCGCTGAGGGGATCACCACGCCCCCCGCGTTGTCCATGTAGACGTAGTCGCCGGGGTTCACGCACACGCCTGAGATTTCGACGGTGATGCCGAAGTCATGGGGCATCACCGTGTCGCCGCCCCAGCGGACGGCCTCTCCTCTGCACCACGTGGCGAAACTGTAACCGCGCAGCTGGCCGAAGTCCCGCAGCCGGCCGTCGGCCAGGACGCCGGCGAGCCCGTGGCCGTCTGCTCTGGAAAGTTTGGTTCCCCCGCCGTGCGACACATCGGGGTAGCCCCCGCTGGAGAGCACGAGGACTTGGCCCGGAGTAGGCGCCCGTCCGCCGAGTGCCCCGTAGAAGAAGTACGCGAAGTCGCGGCCTGGCTCTACCAGGTCCTCGCGGTATGGCATGAAGGAAATGGTGGCTGCACGTCCGAACAGTGTGCGGTTGGGGTCGGGGCTCGCCATGGAGGGAATGTGGACCCGGTGACTGTGGACTCGTCCTATGGCATCGACGAGCGTGGCGCACCCCAAGCGGGCGGTTTTCGCGGCCAGGGTCTCGTCCTTCATGTCCGGTCTCTCCTCTACAGTCATCCGTCGCGGACCAAAGATTAGAGCGCTTGCCGGGCCGTTTTCGCGGCGAATCAGGCGACGCACCTTCCCTCATGAACGCTACGCCGTGGCACCCTGCCTCGCCTCTGCGCGCGTCTAAAAAGGGTCTATCAGGAATGAGGCCCTGCCTCACATTCGTTGGTGACGGAGAGTTGTGAGGGTCGTTGACCTTCATGTGATGGATGTCAACGAGCTTGTGCAGACGGTGTTTTCGGGTCTGTCCCCGCTGGTCATGGAGGATGTGGCCGACGGAGGTGAGCGGATCGTGGTGCGGGCCCGGACGCAGCTGGACACCGTGGTCTGCCCAGCGTGCGGGGCGTCGTCGGGGCGGGTGCACGGCTATCACTGGCGGACGGTGGCTGACGTTCCGGTCGACGGGCGACGGGTGGTGGTCCGTGTGCGGGTGCGGCGTCTGGTGTGCCCCACGCGAGGCTGCCGCAACACCTTCCGCGAGCAGGTGCCCGGGGTGTTGGAGCGATACCAGCGACGCACCGCTCGTCTGACCAGGCAGGTCAAGGCCGCGGTCAAAGAGTTAGCGGGCCGGGCGGGATCACGTTTGCTGGCGATCCTCGCGGTGGGCCTGTCCCGTCACACGGCTCTGCGCACCCTGCTGCGCATCCCGTTGCCCACCGGGCGGGTGCCCCGCGTGATCGGCGTCGACGATTTCGCCCTGCGCCGGCGGCACCGCTATGCCACCGTGGTGATCGACGCCGAGACCCATGAGCGCATCGACGTGCTGCCCGACCGCACGGCCGACATATTGGAAGCGTGGCTGCGCGAGCATTCGGGTGTCGAGGTCGTGTGCCGCAACGGCTCAACCACCTACGCCGAGGCCATCCGCCGCGCCCTGCCCGACGCGGTCCAGGTCGCGGACAGGTGGGGCCCCTGACCCAAGGCCGGGTAGTTAGCGTATTTCCGCTGGCGGCAAGGGGGTTGAGCGAGTTCCCGGGCTGCTGTAGGTGGCGGGGCCGGTCTTGGTGATGAGTCCGTTTACGGCCCATCTGTCGAGCTGTCGGTACACCGTGCTGAGGGTGATGTCGCCGAGGTGGCGGGCGAGGTCGCGGGTGTGCCACTGGCGGTCGGGTTCTGCGTGAAGGAGTTCCAGGACGCGCTGTCTGCACCGGTCGGCGGCCGGTGTGTGCCGATCGTCGTGCGAGACGGTGGGCAGGTCGGGATCGGGTTCGAGGATGGTGACGTCGAGGTCGGTGACCAGGCGGCTTGTGTCGGGGCGGCCGTCGTCTTGGCGTTCGGCGTACCGGGAGACCGGTGACCTGACTTTTCGGGTGCTGATGCGGGGGCGCCGCTGCGGGAGGAGCCCGGCCAGGACCCGGTTGCCGATGACGCCGGTGGTGCGGTTGCCCAGGGTGGCGGGCTTGATGACGTCGGCGGCCTGGACCACGAGGTCGCGGGCGGTCTGGATGGCTATGGTGAAGCCGCAGCGGTCCGGGTCGGTGCCCGGCCGGGACTCGGCGGCCTCCACCATCACGGTCCGAAGCGTTCGATGATCACGGGAATTCCGAGGCCGCGCTGGCGGCCGTTGGCCTTCGGCACGAACACCCGCTTGACGGGCCGGGGCTTCCAGAGTGCCGCCCGGTGCTGCATCCAGTCGGCCAGCTCGGCCTTGCCCTGGGGCAGCAGGACGACTCTCCCGTCGACTTCGGCCGTCTTGCGGCCAGCGTTGATCTCCGTCACGCGCCGCACGCTCAGCCGCGTGTTGGAGCGGGAACGGAGCATCAGTTTCTGGAGATTGCGGACCTTCCTGAGGGTCCCCTGCCCGTGATGCCGTGAAGATCCTCTGTCTCAGCCGCCGTACTTCCTCCTCCGCCTTGTGCCAGTCGATCGACTGCCGGTCGTTGGGGCCGTCCTCCGGTCCGTTCACCGCGCCGCTGTCGCCCAGGGCGGTGTGCACCCGGGTGGTTCCAGTCGTCATGGCGTCCAACTTGTCCTTCGGTTCCGGTGCTGATGGTCATCGCTTCCTCACAGGCTCACCTGACCCACGTCTGCACCCTTTCGGGTCCGGGCAGAGCGCCCGTATCCGGCCGGTTATCCGGAGCTCCAGCGGAGGTGCTGGCCATGTGCTCCGGTTTCCCGCTGCCTTTCGGCCACCGGCGTTGGCTTCTTGGGTCATCCTGTTCCCGCTGGGGAGTTGGGCCTTCCTTGCGGTCGGCTGACCGGACGTCTGTCCGGACCTCAACGGGGTTTCCACGTTCCGTACGAGTGAGATACGACCGGGGTGGGTGCCCCCTAAACTCCGGGACGGCGGTGCTCTCCCGGCTGACGATGGGTGTTCAGCCGGCGCCTGCCGCTTCTCAGCGGCCAGTCCTGCACCCCGCTGGTGCTTTCCATCTGCGGAGCCCAACGATCACGAAGCATCATCAGGGGTTCACTCGCGTTCACCCGTCCGGTCTTCCCCTTGCCGGTGACTCCCGGATGGAACGGGAGTCCTTGGGCGTCTCCTCCGGGCTTCACACCCCGCCGTTGCCAGCGGCAGGACGGTTGCAAGTTCCGGGGTCGTGTGGCTGGTCGGGTTGTGACCGGTTGGGGCGCATAGCAGAGCAGGCACGGGCTTCGTGATCATTATGGTGTCCAAGCCAGATGATCACGAGGTGGCCCGCGCCTGCTGCTGCATCCTCTCCCATCCCTGCCGTGCTGGTGAAACCGGGACCGCTGGACACCGGCCGGATCGCCGACCTGCGCCCCTGCTTCGACTCGGTACCCGACCCGCGCGCGCGGCGGGGCCGGTGGTACTCACTCACAGCGATCCTGCTGGTGTGTGCCTGCGCGGTCGTCTCGGGAGCGAGGAGCATCGACGAACTCGCCGAGTGGGGTCAGCGTGCCTCGAACGCACTCCTGGCAGTGATCGGGATCCGCCGGCACCTGCTCAGATGGCGGCGCACCCCGGCGCCGGCCACGATCGGCCGTGTGCTGGGGGCTGTTGACGGTGACGCCCTGGACCGGGCGGTCGGCGCCTACCTGGCCGACCGGCACCGCGCCGCCACCGAACCCGCCCAGGCTCCGTCGCCCTCCGCGTCCGGGCTGTCGCGCGCGATCGCTGTCGACGGCAAAGCGCTCAAGGGACCAGCCCGTCTCACCGCGACGCGCCGGCATCTGCTCTCCGCTGTCACTCACGGCACCGTCGTGACCCTCGCCCAGGTGGAGGTCGGCGCGAAGACGAACGAAACCACACACTTCCGGCCGCTCCTGGCACCGCTGGACCTGACCGGCACCGTCGTCACCTTCGACGCCCTGCACTCGGTCAAGGCGAACATCTCCTGGCCGGTCGAGACCAAGAAGGCCCACTACATCGCCGTGATCAAGACCAACCAGCCCATCGCCCACGCCCAACTCGCCGCCCTGCCCTGGCAGTCCATCGCAGTCCAGCACACCGCCTCCGGGACCGGACACGGACGCCGCGAGTCCCGCTCGATCAAGACCTGCGGGATCGCCGACGAACTCGGCGGAATCGCCTTTCCCCACGCTCGCCTGGCCATCCACGTCCATCGCCGCCGCAAGCAGACCGGCCGGCGTGAGACCCGTGAGAGTGTCTACGCCGTCACCAGCCTCGACGCCCAACCAAGCCGGGCCCGCCGACCTGGCCGCCGCGATCCGCGGGCACTGGGGAGTGGAGAACTCCTCGCACCACATCAGGGACGTCACCTTCGCCGAAGACACCTCCACCGTCCACGCCGGGACCGCGCCACCGGCCATGGCAACCCTCCGCAACCTCGCCATCGGCGTGCTGAAAACCCTCGGAGCCGACAACATCGCCAAGACCACCCGGGCGATCCGCGACGAGCCCCAACGAGCACTCCCCATCCTGGGCATCACCAGCAATCCGGACACCTACGGAACTTGATCAAGCCCTGTCGTCATACGGTTCTTGTCGTTCTGGTCACCAGACGCGGGGGGCGTGGGTGGTCCAGGTCTGCCAGATAGCGGGGGTCCGCCTCGAAGCCAGCCCGGAGCGTCTCATTCCGCCTCCAGGGGGATTGACAGGGCCACGGTGCCGCGCATGTCGACCCAGACTGCCCCCTTCGTGCGCACGATCCGCAGGACGACCTCGCTGCAGCTCTGGCACCGGGCCAAGAGCCCCGGCGCGTCTGCGTAGACGTGGAGGCGTGCTACAGGTCCTGTGCATCCGCAATGGGCGCATTGGCTTGTTGCGACGGTCACGTCGGCCACGAAGACTTCGGACAAAGGGCCCGCCAGCACGTTGCCGTCCACGTAGCGGGCATCCGCTACGCCCTGCTCTGCAGGAATCATGTCAACCTCCACTGCCGCCGAAGCGTTCGGTGCGGATGCGTCCCGGGTCGTGCCCGAGTAGCACGAGGTAAGCCGCGACCTTCTCGACGAACGCTGTGGGCCCGCAGACGTAGCAGGTCGGTTCGAAATCCGGCGGCCAGCCGTGCCGGACCAGGTCCTCCGGGGTAATACGTCCAGGCGGCCTGGGCGCTCCCGGAGGAGCCTCACGGGTGTGGATAAGGGTCGTGTCCAGACCCGGTGAGCCGCCACGCAGTTCGGGCACGTAGAGGTGCTCGGCGGGTGTTCGCAGGGAGTACACGAGCCGGAAGGGCGTGCGGCTGCCGGTCGCCGCGCGGGAGCGGATCATACACATGAGCGGCACGAGCCCTGAGCCACCGGCAACCAACAAAACCGGCTCGGTCTGCTCCGGGCTCCACACGAACCACCCTCCGACGGGCCCCCGCAGCTCCAACTGGTCACCGGGCATCAGCTCATCTGCCAGGTAAGGCGACACCTCTCCTCCGGGTGTGCGCTGAATCGTGAGGTCCACGCGGGCACCGTCCGCCACCGAGGCGATCGAGTAGCTCCGCTGAGCGCTGTAGCCGTCCTCTGCGGTCAACCGCACGTCCACGTGCTGCCCTGCCAGGTGTCCGGGCCAGTCCGAGACCTCCAGGGACAGCGTGCAGGCCGAAGCGGACTCCTCACGTCGGCTGGTCACGTCGGCCACCCTCCAGCGGAGGCGGTCGCCTAGTCTCCCTGGTACCGCTGTTCTCGCCATGGGTCTCCGTAGTTGTGGTAGCCGGCGGTTTCCCAAAAGCCAGGCGTGTCGCTCTCCAGCAGTTCGATCCCGCGCACCCACTTGGCAGACTTCCACAGGTACAGGTGGGGTACGAGCAGCCGGGCCGGCCCACCATGTTCGGGTGCGAGGTCGTCACCGTCGTAGCTGTAGGTGATCCACGCCTTGCCATCGAGCAGATCCGCGAGCGGGACGTTTGTGGTGTAGCCCCCGTAAGAGGTAACGAGGGCATACTCGGCGGCTGTCTCCACATCTGCGAGCAGAACGTCCAGTGATACTCCTCGCCACTCGGTGCCGAACTTCGACCACTTGGTCACACAGTGCAGGTCGACTGTCGGAGATTCCGACGGAAGCGCCATCAAGGCGGCCCAGTCCCGTGTATGCCGTCGTCCGTCCTCAGTGGTTACAGAGAGCTCCCAGCTGCTCTTCTCTACGTGAGGCGTGGGCCCGGCGGACAGCACCGGGAAGCCATTGGTCTCGTACTGCCCAGGTGGCAGTTTCGTGCCTTCGGACGGCCTCCGCCCGTGAAATCCGCGCGAGATAATCGTCATGCTCACCGTTCCCTTTTGTCGGTTCTCGTACAGTCGTTGCGACGGCTTTCCGATTAGCGTCTGCGGGAAGCTTTCTCTTACCCCCATGTCACCGGGCGGGCGAGGCACTCTCAGCACCAGAGACAGTCGGACACGCCTGGAGAGTGGCCGCGAGCCCTAGCAGTCATGGATGCGCTCAGCAAGCGGGGAGGGGCGCCTGCACTCAACGCTACCTGGGTATCCAGACAGGCGCCGCCGCTACCGTCCCTCGGAGTGGCTACTCGCCGCGTCATGTAACACCGTGTCCCGCGAGTGAGCGAGTGGTCCGTGGCTCCGGGCCTGGCGCGAGCGCGGGGAGGCCAGGATCCTTTCAAAAGGATCTCCCGCCGACCTTGGCTTGACTCTGTCGGTGATCTTGGTGTTTCCCAGTGCGCGAGGATGATCGGCGGGCATGCTCAGTGCTGTTTCGAAGGCCGATACAAGCGCAGCACCGGCTGGGGCAGTGGGGCGAGCGCTGCCGCGAGGAAGGCCCGGTCCCCCGGGGCGAACGCGACTCTCGGCGGGCCGAGTTGTCGTCCCAGGACCGCGCGCTGGTGCCGCAGCGCCAGGATCTCGGCGTCTTTCTGACGGTCACTCATCGGCAGCAGAAACGGCACGCCAAAGGCGCGGGTCACGGTCAGGTAGGCGAGCCGAAGCAGCACGAGCGGTCATCATGCCCTGACTCGCGCAGTCCGTTCTGACCAGGGCGGACGAAATGGTCGGCACGCACAGGATCACCGCGTCTGGTGCGGCCGCTGTCATTGCGTGCAGTACGCCGTCTTTTTGTCGAATGCGTCCGCTTGGACGGCTGACGCGCCCTGACGCCGCACGCGCTCGGCCCCTGCAGGCGAGCGGGACAGGCCTGTGACCTGAGTAGGGTCGGGGACTGGCGCGGTGGCCGATGCTCCGTTTCCAGTCCCCGACCCTACTCAGGGCATTGAGGACGCCGTGAAAGCGGGCGGCCCTGATGTCGTGTACCGCACCGGGCAGTGCTGGCGGCGCCCAGCGCCGTGCCGTCAAAGGTTGTTCCGACCGAAGGGAACCGTCCCACACCGAGGCGGTGTGGGACGGTCCCTTCATGCGCGCGGCGGGCTACCCGGACAGCCCTGGCGCTCAGCGCGCGGGCAGGGTCACCGTGCCCCAGAGGGGCTGGTGGTCCGAAGGGTTGGCGGTGTTCGAGCCGATGGTGCAGCCGGACCAAGCAGCGGAGAACGAGGCGAAGAGGTAGTCCAGCTTGGAGCTTCCCCTGGTGGGCCTGTTGGCGGGCTGATCGCACTCCTTGTAGTACAGCGGCTGGAGGACCGGCACGCTGCTCCCGTCCGGCGTCACGTCGGGGTGGCGTTCAGGCACGTTGTGTTTGGCCCAGGCGGTGCGGAACTCCTCGCTGCGGGTGACGAGTTCGCCGATGAGTCCGGTCAGCTCGCTGTCGTGCGGGGCGCATCCGGCCTCGGTTCGCAGCAGTGAGACTGTGGTGTTCAGGGACTCCTCCCAGTCAGGCTCGACGGCGTCGTACCGGGCCAACAGCAGCGTGACCGGAGCCGTCGGAGTTCCGATGACCCTGCCGATCACCGCTTCGGCGGTGGTGCGGGCGCACTGGCGAAGTGTCGGTATGCAGGTGCTGCAGTATTCCCCCGCGCTCTCCGGTCGCTCATCTCATCTGTGACGAGACGCTCGCGGTCGTCGCGGTGCCGACAGCCGCGCTGCTGCGACACGTGCGACCGAGCCGGGCGGCTCAGCGCGAGGCGGTCGAGGCTGCGGGGGACGCCGTTGGGGTGCTCGACGGCACCGCTCCGGCGCCCCCGCCCGGCAAGGTCTTGCCACCCGTCTGAGGCGTCGCGCCCCCGAGCGCCGGCAGCGCGAGGCAAAGCATCGTGCCGCCTGCTGCTGGCGTCGCGGCCGTCACCGTACCTCCGTGGGTCTCCGCGATCTGCCGCACGACCGCGATGGAAGATCATAATCATCGTGCTGACGGCAGGGATCGCCGTCTTGGTCCTGTGCATGATCTACGGGCCCCACTACTTCATTCGCTGGGCGGACGACCCGGGCAAGTGCGGACGACCCGGGCAAGTAAGGCCCACGAGACACCGACCGGGCACCATGTCGGCGATCTACTCATCCCACACTGGTTCGGTCCGGGCCGTCCCTGGGCCGCGCGAGGGCGCCCAACGCTGACAGATGACGACAGCGGCCAACAATTGCTGATCCCTTCGGACTGTTGTCGGGTGGCGGTAAGGGCGCGTCCGGTGCCGGCCGACGACCTCGCGCACGGTTGCCCGTGGCTCGGCGACCAGGCGGCTCGTTGAGCTGTGCATGATGGGGCGTGGGGCGCGTGCGTGGACGGTACCCGCCTGCTCGCAGCGATCACCACCGCCTCACACCTACTGCACGAACTCCTCGGCGCCTGCAGGCTCGTTGACGACGCGCTGACTCCGACCGTTCCACGACCACGGAGGTGCCGGAAAGCAGGCCACCCTACGGCCTGGAATCACACAGCCACCGTGGACCGCCCGAACGCCTGTGCCCAGGGGGTGCTGTCAGCGGCAGGGCGGGGATTTCGGCGTGTGGCCCCGGTCCGGCCGGGACGTGGCGTCGCGAGCGGAAGAACGCCCTGGCCCGTCCCGTGCGATCAGACCGTCTCCGCTCGGGCTTCAACGTCCTCGATACCGGTCGGGCGGCCGGCCCGGCTCCAGCGGGCGTAGAGGCCGCCCGCGATCAGCAGCGTGGCCGCCAGCGACAGTACGGGCCAGCCGCGGAGCAGGTTGACGACGAGCGTGAAGGCGACCGCCGCCGCGGCCAGGCCGTTGACCCAGGCCAGAGCGGGCTTGCGCTCCCGGCGCGCGAAGCGGGCCATGGCGACCAGGCCGACCAGGAAGCTGACGAACACCGCGACCGCGTAGAACAGCACCAGCTCCTGCTCCTGACCGGCCGCCGCCACAATGATCAGCGCGGCTGCGGCGAGGTACACCACGACCGACCAGTACGGGGTGTGGTGGCGGTTGGTCCGGCCCAGCACCGGCGGCAGCACGCCCGGCCGCTCGACGGTCCCGGCCAGCGCCTTCAGCAGGCCCGGGCCCGCCTGGAAGGACGAGCTGGCCGCGGCGAGCAGCAGCAGCGAGCTGGTCAGCTGGAACGCCCCGTACAGCCAGCCCGGTCCGGTCGCGGCGTGCGCGATGTCGGCGATCTGCGTGGAATCGGTGCCGGGGATGCCGATGTGCAGACGTACGGCGAGCGCGGTCAGGGCGAGGGTGAGGCCGCCGACGATCACCACGAGCAGCGCGAGGGTGCCGCGGCCGAAGCGGCGGCGGTGGCTGTCGTCGAGCTGGCCGAGCTGGGCGATCGCGGTCGACGGCGCCTCGACGCCGGTGGCCAGCGCCATCGCGACCGGGAACGCCAGCACCACCGCGAGCATCGCCGAGCGGCCCGGGTCGGCTGTCGTCGCCGCGTGGCCGCTGGTATGCGGCGCGGTGAAGCCGAGCACCAGGACGGCCACGGAGATCACCACGAACGCCACTGTCATCACGGCGAACAGCAGCCGCCCGCCGTGCCCGAACCAGGTCAGCCCGGCCACCACCAGCAGCAGGACGAGCGCCAGCGGGATGCGGATCGGCGCGAGGCCCGGGAACAGGGCGATCACCGCACTCGCCGCCGCCGCGATCGAGATGCCGATGGTGAGGACGAAGTCCACGACCAGGGCACCTATCGGCAGGAACGTCCAGCGCGGCCCGAACGCCCGCCCGGCCGCCGCGGCCGCGCCCCCGCCCTTGGGGAAGCGGCGCACCAGCTGCCAGTAGTTGGCCGTGACCACGACGACGAGCCCCACGACCAGGCTCATGGTGGGGAGCAGCAGTGCCAGGTCCCCGTGCAGGGCGCGCAGCGCCGCCTCGATCGCGTACGCCACGGAGGACACCGGGTCGGCGATCACCGCGAAGGCGAACGCGAAGAAGAGGACACTGCGGCGCGGTGTACGGCCGCGGGTGAGGGAGCCTGCCGCCGCGACGGCAGCCTGGCTGGTAGTGGTCACGCGAAGACCTTTCATAGACAGAGAGTTGAAGGAACTTCGCCGACCAGACTTCCCGGCACACCGGCCTCAACATTACGTCAGGAGAGCATCAGTGAGCCGTCAAGAATGCGTTAATTCGACCAGGAGGATCACTGGCCGGCGCCGCCCATCTCCGCCATGAAGAGCACAGGATCGCTGTCGAACCCGTGAATCATCCCGCGCAGCTCCCAGGCTCCGGAGTCGTCCGGGGTGAACTCCGCGACCGTCGCCGCAGTGGACCCAGCGACCTGAGCGAAGTCGTCCCCCATCAGTTGCCGGTACCCCTCGACGACCACCACTCCGGCGTTCGACAGGTCCCCGAACGTACGAGGACCACCGTCCTGGTGGATGGCCACCCCCACCACCACCCGCCCATGGGCGGACGGCATCCGGTCGAACTCCAGGACCATCACCTCGACGAAGCCGAAGCCCCGGCCGGTCTCGCTGTGCCGGCTCATGTTGATGGTGCCGTCCGGGGAGCGGCTCTCGGTGTGAACCACGTACACCGGTCGTCCGTGCGGAGCGTCCGCGGAGTACACCGCGCCGATGATGTCCAGGTGGCGAGGCGGCTCCCCCAGCGGACTCGGGTCCCACCGGAGCCTTACCTCGACCTTTCCCAGCCCTCTACTGACGCTGCCCACGCCGCCTCCCCCGCCTCACGCTGTCACGGGACATCCCCCGCATGGTCAAGTATGGCCACTGACCAGCCTATTGATGCTTCCTTAGCGAAGGACCGCCGACTGCAGCTGCGCCGACGCGGCTCCCTGCCCATGCGTCACGACAAGCGGTCTCGGGGCTCGCCGCCGCGGCGCCGCCCCGGTCCCGGCCCCAGCCCCAGCCCCAGCCCCAGCCCCAGCCCCAGCCCCAGCCCCAGCAGGCATTCTCGGTCCCGGCAGGCATTCTCGATGTCCCCACCGACCATGCAAAGGACGCCGGACAAGAGCGGGCATCACGTACGGCAGGGCCTGGGGACGTTACCACCGGCAGCGGCAACAGACGGCCTCCAGAACATCGAGGCAGAGCTGTCCATCTGGGAAGAGGAGCAGGTGGTGTGGTCCCAGAGGGCGTTCCCCGTGGCCGAGCTGGCGTCCCACCTGACGCTGTGGCTCCAGAGTCCGGCTGCCGACCAAGAGGACTTCGAGCTCGACTCGATACAGGCGGAGCCGGGGCCGATCCCCATCGTGAGCTCCGATGAAGGCCGGTGGGTCGGTTCCATCGTCACGCCGGACGTCTGGACCTCACTCGTCGCTTGGGATGTTCTTGTGGCAGAGATCAAGCAGTTCGACCGTTCCGTGCGCGAGGGCGTTGCCGCGATGGGCATCGAGCTCGTCTCACCCCAGAGCCCTGACGGCTGTTCCGGCCGGGTTGACCGAGCGGGATGATCACGGTGTGGCTGGTGTGATCATGGCGTCGGAACCGTCCTGCATGGTGCCGTTCGCCGGGCTGAGCCCGCGCTGCTTCCGCAAGCTCGCGGCTGCTCTGCCCCGCGAGGGAGCGGACGCCGTCCGGCGCGGCCGGCATGGAGTCTTCCGCTGGAGGACCGTATCCTGCTCGTCGCGGCGTACTGGCGCACCCACTCGGAAGAGTCGATACCCCGGACAAGTACGCACCTTTCGCCGAACAGCCTCATTGGCCTGCGGTGCATCCAGCAATCGACTAGGACGTGTGTCGAACGAGCTGGTCACGGTGACTCGTTGGCGGTAGCGAGGGGAACGGTCGCCCGGTAGCGGACGGCAAGGCTTTGTCGTCCTCCTGGCGCGCCCGCGACAGTCGGCCGTGTCGAACTTCGGTGGCCGGTGCCGTCCTTGCCGATCCTGCAGAAAGTGCCTGCGCCATCGGTGAGGGGTGGCCGCACTACGATCGCTCCCGTGCCTGATACCACCACCCTGAACGGGAGCGGTCTGCCCGCCACGGTCATGAATGCGTGCCTGCGTGAAGGCCGCGGCGGCAGCCCGACCGCAGTGCTGGACGAGACGGCCCTGAGCGACGATGAACGCCGCGCTGTGCCTGTCCTGATGGGGACGTCGCATGCCGTCTTCGTCTCGGTTGAGGACAGCGGGCAAGACGGTCCCGACGTGTCGCTGCGCTTCTTCACCGCCGCGGGGGAATTGCCCGCGTGTGGTCATGGAACGGTCGCGGCTCTGGCATTCCTGGCCGAGTGCGGAGGGGGCAAGGAGTGCCAGGCCACCGTCCGCACGTTGGGAGGCGTCTTCACCGGCCGGGTCGCCCGGGTGAACGGCCAGTTCAAGGCCGCCTTCGAACCGGGGTTTGTCGACGTGTGTGAGCCTGCAGTGGGCGAACACGATTCCGTCCTTCATGCCTTGGGCGTCACCCCGGACACGCTCGCTCCCGGCACCTGCGTCGCCTCGCTGGGGCGGCCGCGGCTGCTCGCTCCCATGTCCACGCGATCCGCTCTCGCCGCCCTGGCCCCGGACTTCGACAGGCTTCGTGACGCCTGCGACCGCCTTGGACTGCTGGGCTGTTACGTGTACTGCGTGCCGACAGTCGAAGGCCGCGTCACGGCCCGTATGTTCGCCCCGTCCATCGGCGTCCCAGAGGACATTGCCAATGCGAACAGCACCGCCTGCCTTGCCGCGTGCCTGGCCCGTGAGGGCATGACCGACATCACAGTGGACATGGGCGACGCCCTCAGCGCCCCCTCCACCATCACCGCTGCCGCCTGGCAGAGCGAGGCAGGCCCTCGGGTCCACGTCGGTGGCACCGCAACGATTGCGCGAGTCGTCCGCCTTTAGTGCGGGGAGAAAGAGCTGGTCACAGCCGCTCGCGCAGCGGTGCCCGTTCGCCGGAGCCGGCGACCTGAGCGTCTCCCGGGGAGCGGCGGCGGGCCGGGCTGCGGTCACCGGGCGTGGATCCGCTCCTTGATCTCGTGCCGCAGCGCTGTGTTCGGGTCGGGGTCGCGGTAACCAGAGGAAGATTGTCCGGATCACGTCCCTCGACCGCGGTGAAGCCGTCAGTCACCTCCCGGGACGAGATGTGGCAGGGCGCTCCTTGAGCATCCGCTCACACCGGTGGAGATCCTGAAGGCTGTCCGTCGTCCAGATCACGTCCTGGACGCCAATGCCGCCCAGGACGTGGGGATCGCGCCCATACGCCGCAAGTACAATGCGGACCAGGTGCAGCGCGCGGTCGGCGTCATGATCCCCTCGTCGAGCGCGGCGTGGAGGTGGGTGGAACGGCCGGTCGACAGCAGGATCGACACCCCGCCCTGGATTCCCGCCAGCAGCGCCGCCGCGGTCCGGTCGACGTCGAGCGAGGCAGGCACATGACCGGCGGCCTGCATGACCGGATGCCCGTCGCCAGGTGCTCCTGCCACTGGCGCAGCAATTCGTTCACGATCACCCTTGCCCCGGGTGTGTCGCGGCCGATCTGCAGGAAGAGCGAGCCGAGCGGGCAGTGGTCGCCCTGTTCTTCGTAGCGCTCGATGACCGCGTCACGCCACCGGTACCCGGCATCCCACGAGTCCAGACACCCGAGGTAGGGCTGCTGGTCTTCGAGCGTCGGCCGGGACGCTTTCGCGCCGCTCGCCTTGTCGACGTGGATGTTGTCGCGGTCGACGCCGGCCCGCAGCAGGGCGTCATCTGATGCTCGGGGTTCCAGTCGGCGGTCGAGACCTGGGCGTAGCCGATGAGCATGTGCCGGAATCTATCGGCCGGACCCTTCACCGACGTTGATTTCTGACGTGAGTTGCCGACGCCGTCCACCTGCGGGTTCGTGATCACCGGGGTGAGGGTGCCGTCGTTTGCCGACACTGCGACTGGTGGCAGTGGGGATTGACATCACTGGTGCGTCAATCATCCTGATCTTGGTGTTGGTACTGGCGCGCCGCGCGATGCAAAGCTGAAGCCCCATCTTCCCCGGTGATCTGGCGGGTAGCGAGAGGCAGTCTGAATGGACACCTTCAAGACGAAGAACGGTTCGGCCCAAGGCTTTCGGGCCTCTACCGACGTCGTCGCCGTCCTTGGCATCCCCTATGCCGCCCCGCCGTTCGGCGCCAACCGGTTCCGGGAACCTCTCCCGGCACCGGCGTGGACCGGAGTGCGGGACTGCACGGACTTCGGCCCGGTCGCCCCGCAGTCGGCACAACTGCCCGGCGCACCCGCGTGGTCTCCCGACGACGAGGACATCCTCACCGTCAACATATGGACCCCGGCCCCGGAGGGCGGCCGCTTGCCCGTCCTGGTCTGGATCCACGGCGGCGCCTACACCTTCGGATCCTCAGCCCAACCCGACTTCAACGGCACCGAACTGGCCCACGCCGGTCTGGTCGTGGTCACCCTCAACTACCGGCTCGGCTTCGAAGGCTTCGGCCACATCCCCGCCGCCGAAGCAACCACCTACCCGGACAACCGGGGCCTGCTCGACCAGGTCGCGGCCTTGTGCTGGGTTCGTGAGAACATCGCCGCCTTCGGTGGCGATCCGGGCAACGTCACGGTCGCCGGCCAGTCCTCCGGCGCCGCATCGGTTGCCTGCCTGATGGTGATGGGTCGCGCCCGTGGCCTGTTCCACCGTGCCATCGCCCACAGCGCCGCCAGCCCTTGTTACACGCTCGAAATCGCTGCGGCAACCACCCGCGAGGTCGCTGCAGCGGCGCGCTGCCCTGCCACACCCGAGGGCCTGACATCTGCGACTCCACAGTCCCTGGTCATCGCCTCCGACCAGGTAGTCGACGACTACCGGCGGAACCCCGCCTCCGGATCCCGCCACTACGACCCCTCGCTCTACGCCCCCATCCTTGACGGCGATGTCCTGCCCACCGACCCACTCACAGGGATGGCCGCCGGTGTGACCCGGGGAGTGGACCTGCTGGTCTGCCACACCACGCAGGAGTACTGGTTGCTCGACGCCGTCGGCAGCAGCGCGAAGATCACCACCGATGAACAGCTGGCTCTCTTCGCCGAAGACTTCGGCCTTCCTGACGGCCTGGTGGCCGGCTATCGCGCTGCGATGCCCCACGCCCCGGTGCTCGACGTCTACCTCGCCGTCTTCGGTGATCTACTGTTCGGCGAGTACAGCAACCGACTTGTCGAGCTTCACGCCCAAGCCGGTGGCCGGGCGTTCCTGTCGCGTTTCGATCGTCGGCGCACCGGCCCGAACGCAGTCGTGCGGGCCTGGCACTGCGCGGACATCCCCTTCGCCTTCGGCAACCTGGACAGCGACTGCCTGGCATTCCTCATCGGCGGCGCACCCACCTCCGCGGACCATGGACTGGCACGCCGCATGGTGCGCGCGTGGGCCGATTTCGCTACCACCGGAAACCCGGGCTGGCCACCGGTCAGCAACTCCACGACCCAGGCCAAAATATGGAGCACCGACGACGCCCCCACCGACGACAAGCCCGCCGCGGTCCGTGCTCTTTGGGGCAACGTCGAATTTCCAGTCCTGTGTCCGTGAACTGGGGAACCACCCCGGCACCCCGAATGGGTCGGAGACGTGCGGCCCCCGCGGCCCGACGTACTACCCGCTACACCCGCACTGATCCCTACGTGCAGGTGCAAATACGCAGACTGTCGGGTCAGATGACCGTCTGGTCCGGCCGGTCCCGCGCACTCTCTCGGTTATCGCCGTCCGGTGGGTTGCGGGGCGCGTGACGGTAGCCGCTGGGAGGTTCAGGCGGGCGGCCATGTCGAGGTTTACCTCACCGTCCGGGCGCACATGGGACCAGAACAGCGGAGTCAGACCACGCCGGTCGGCGGGGGTGAGTAGGTCCGCCCACTCGGGTTCGTCCAGGACGTCCTGGAGCATGAGGGCGCTCGAACAGCCGTACCGGTGCGCGGAAGGGCAGAGTCATAGTCGTTGCGATGGCGGTGGTGATGCTCCCCAGGACGTCCGCTATCGCCTTGAGCAGGTAACCGTCTCCCACGAAACCGCGGCGGGATCGAGTCGCCGGGAGTGACACCACATCGGTTTCCCCAGTTCCGGCAGGAGAAACGGCCCGCTCCTTGAGCGCGACCGCCGTCTCCGGGTTCCCGGGGCGGGCTGATACCACTGCCGAGTGAAGTCTTCCGGCGAAGGCGGCCCGTGAACGGTACGACCACAGGAAGCGGCGCCGTAGAGAGGCGCGACGGGCGAAGACCGGTCGCGGAACTACGCCGTCCAGCACTACGTCGACATCCTCGCTGCCGACCCGGAAGTCCTGCGATCGATCATCGCGTCAGGTCCTCCGTCCGGTCGGTGCTCGGTTGCTGGGTGGTACGTAGGGCCACCGACTGACGAGCACTCCGCGACGGGTAGGGACCTTGAGGACGTACGGTCTACCCACCCTCTCCACGAGCGTCCTACTGACGATGGCATGCCCGAAAGCTGATACAATCTCGCCCGCGGTCACCCATCGTTGCGACTGGACCGCGTCGCACGGAGCGACTCCTGATCACGCGAGGTCGCCAGTTTCAGCCCCCGCCACGGACGCCGTGCGGGGAACTCATCCCCGGTCCGGCCATCGAGCAGACGGCCGTCGGCCTTCTGGGTCAGCCCACCGACCTGCTTGAACAACAGAGCCACCCGGAGATCGACACACCGGTCTCGAATATCGCGGACCCAGGCCAAGTCCAGCGACCGGTGAACCGAGCCGCTCTCGCCGCCGACGATCACCCAATCGATCCCCGACAGCTCCCGGGACGGCACCGGCCCCAGCAACGGCTCCAGCGACAAGAACCGGACGGCAGCCGGGATCCTCCGCAGCTCATCAGCCCGCCAGCAGTACTCATCCGACTCGATCGAAGTGCCGATCCAGACGTTGGACAGCGACTACGGACTCAAGGCGTTCCAGTTGGCCACACGCTGGCGCACGTCCTCGCGCACGGCCATCTCCGGCGCGCCGTTACGCCGAACTTCCTCAACGGGCTTCACGACGGGTCGGTCGCCTCTCCGTCGCAGGCGGAACAGCAAGCCCTCCCGACGCCGTCAGCCGGCCGACGGAACGTGCCGCGGGCGGCCGCCGTGCACGTCGGGCAGGGCCAGCAGCCCGAAGGCGCGGTGGGCCGCACCCGTCCCACGCCGGACGACGGCCACGGCGATGAGGGCCGTCGCGGCGGGCACGCCGAGCCACCAGCCCAGCAGATGGATCAGAACACTTGAGGCTACGGCGCTGCCGAGCGCCACTCCGAAGACGGCACCCAGCACCGCGAGCACGATGCGGACGTGCCCGGGTGCCGCACCGCTGCCTGGCTCACGCTCGCCCGACCCGAGCCAGGAGGCCATCGCTCCCAGCATCACGGGTACGAGGACGGCTCCCATCCCGTACAGCGTCAGCGCGACCGGCGAAGACAGCCAGTCGCCGACGCGCGACAGGACTTGCCTGAAGCCCGGGTGCTCCGGCCAGGCCGCGAAGGTTTTCCGGTCGGCCGAGAAGAACCGCTGGTACCCGCGCCCGTCCCAGCCGTGGACCAGGATGAAGAACATCCCGAGGTATCCCACTCCGGCCTGGAGGAAGGCGGCGTACGCGCGGCCGGCCGCGATCAGCCGCGCAGCGACCCAGTATCCGAGTAGGCCCTGGCTCACGTTGGTTGCGGCGAACAGGGCGACCAGCCAGGCGGGCAGCGCTTCGTGCCCAGGCGCCACCTGCATCGTCTCCCAGTCCGGGAAGCCCCAGAGCAGCCATGCGCCGCTGGGCGCGAACAGCACCGAGCAGTACAGGACGGTGCCCATCAGGTACGGGTCCGAACACCGAAGGACGCGGCGGCGGGGCGAACCGGGCCTGCCGGCGAGTTGGTACGCGGCGGCGGTCGCGAAGCTTGCGCCGATGCCGTACGACCAGAAGACGTCGACCTGGACCATCGTGCTCTCCTCTCCGGAATGACACGTCATTCCGCTTCGAAGGCAGAAGAAATGAACGGTCCTTGCGGGCCCGCGGCTCAGGAGGAGCCGAGGCCGTCGAACATGAGGGTTTCCACCGTGTGAATCCACGGCTGACGCATGCCGGCGGGGTCCTGCACGTGCAGCAGGCGTACGGCTCCCGTCACGATCATCCCGTTCACCGCGAGCCCGACCACATGGGCGTCCAGATCGCGACGCAGAAAGCCACGGTCCTGGCCGTTGCGGATGAACGCGGCGGTGTACGCGGCTGCCGCCTCCATGGCCTTGCCCGCAAGGTCGGGCTCGGCGCGGTCGATGGCTATCGCGTCGTAGAACAGAATGCGGCCCAACTCCGGCTCGGCAACGACGAGTTCGAACAACTTGTGGCCGATCCGCCTGACCTGCTCCCGGTACTGCGACAGTGTCTCCGAGGAGCCGGGGTCTTCGTCGGACAGCGCGTCCGTTATCCGGCCGAGCGCTCGCGATACCACGCTCCGCGCGATGTCCTCCTTGTTCCTGAAGTAACGGTAGAACGTGCCGTGTCCGGCGCCGAGTTCCCGCGCGATGTCAGAGATGCCGGTCGCGTGGTAGCCGCGTTCGGCGAATACCTTTCCCGCGGCGCGCAGGATCGCGTCCCGCTTGTCGACCACGCCTCCGGGCACGGAGTTCCCCTCACGTCAGCGGAACGCGGAATGACGTGTCATTCTCGAACTGGCCACCGGCCACCGTCAATAGACCCGACTCCGTCCGCCGGGCGAGGAAGCCGAAGCAGACAGCGTGATAGGGCCGCCTCGCGGCGGCGCTGGGCACGGGCCGCCTCGATCGGGGACGGCTGGTCGGCCAGAGGGTTCCGTGGCCGGGGATCAGCGGGAGGGGAACCGGCGTCGGAACCGAGTTACGCGGGGCTGGTGCGGGCGGCCGTCCGGTGTCGTGCAGCGCGAGCCGATCCGGGCGTGCAGTTGCTGCGCCCGCTCGCAAGGAGCGGTGATCCGGACGGTGCGGTCGGTACCGACGGGGGCGTCCTCGTCAAGAACAGAGCCAGACTCGATTCCCCCAGCGGCTGAAGCCGCTGGTCCCAGGAAACTGATGGAAGGCGGCCATCAACTCCCATAACACGCTGCCTCTTTGGCGTCGCCGACTCTCAACGGGCTCGTGGCGCAGGCTTTCCTGTACGTCATCCTGGGGCGACAGCGTCAGGGCCGTTATCGCCCGCTGCGAGGAGTTCCTGGCGACCATCTTGGCCCAGCCCGCCTGGACCACCCCCTGGGGCAGGTCCCAGACCCAACCGCCGGCCATCCACCTCAACCCAGTGCGCGTCCTGCCGAACAGCCTTGACTCCGTGATGCCCCCGCCCACCGGGCATAGGTGGACCTTCCCGCAGAGCAGCTACCTTCGGCGGCAGGCACGCGAACCACTCCAGGCCACCGAGCCTGACGACGCGGCGTACCAGGCTGCCTGTACCCGCTTCGAGTTCCTCGCCTCCATGATCGCGTTGGACTCTGCAGATGAGCGCCGACGTATGCCCTGGGTAGGACAGTTCAACCTGCCGCTGTTTGAACGCACACGGCACTTCACGGCCTGCTGCTCCGACGTGGCGCCCGGCTTCCTCCAGACGCCCGGCTACGCCACCGCGCCACTACGAGCGATCGCCGCCATCCGGCACCTGCCCGCTGGCACCGGAGCCGTCCGGTCTCATCAGTGCAGCCGGCAGGGCCTTTTCGCGCCGTCGAACGCCGACTCAAGCAGTGTCCTGGCCTGGGCGACGGCTGGACGAAGCAGTGGCCCGTCTCGTGGCGGGCCGACGGGGACGACGCATCCTGCTCGGTACAGGACCTCGTACACGAGCAGTTGCGTGGATCGCAACCCGCCACCGAACCGGCGTGGGAGCACGTTGCCCGTGCGAGGCGGTGCGGTGAGGTTGCCGTCGCTTCAGCCGCGCGGGCAAGTGGTGCGAAACGACGCCTGAGCGGGTCCTATCGGTGGGCGTCGGCGGTGATCAGACGGGCCAGTTCGGCGGGCATGGACAGGAAGGGAGAGTGGCTGGAGGGCAAACGGTATGAGCGATCAGCTCGGGCCGCCATCGCCTCCTGGAGCACGGGCGGCAGTACCGCGTCCTTCTCACAGACGATGTAGCTGGAGGCCACTGTCTTCCACGCCGCTGCCGTGAGCGGTTCGCTGACGGATTTCACCGTCTGCAGGACCAGCCGTTCGGCGGCGCGGTCGGCGTCCTCCTGGGCGGCGTCGGCGTAGAAGTACGTGTACGGATCGTCGGGGGCCGGGAGCGTGCCGCTGTCACCGCTGGGAAGCTGCCCTCCGCTCTGGCCGGCGAGCGAATCGCCCTCCTCGAGCTGGAACGCGGACAGATACACGAGGCGGGACACCTTGGGGACGCCGACGGCAGCCTCCGTCGCGGGCAGGCCGCCGTAGGAGTGCGCGAGGACGGTTACCGGCCCCTCGATGCCGTCCAGGCAGGCGCGGACGGCGAGGGCGTCGTCGTACATGCCGGCGGTGTTGTCGGGGTCGGCCGAAGCGCTCGGCAGATCGACGGTGGCGACACGCCATCCCAGCGCGGTGAGTTCGGGGACGAGTTTCTCCCAGCACCAGGCGCCGTGCCAGGCACCGTGGACGAGCAGGATCGCGGGCTTGCTGTGTACTGCACTGGTCATGTAACGGCCTTTGACGGGGAAATTTTGCGGCAGGAGCGCGCCCTGCACAAAAGCGGAGTGGTACCCGATGTGGTCCCGGGCGCATGGGGCAGGCCGGGAGCAGGTGAAGGCGCTTGGCTCATCGTCGACGCTAGGGGGGCGGTGCGGGACGGGCCATGCTTCACCGTCCGCGCTTCTTGCGCGGTCGTCCCCGACACGTCCGGCGAGGCCTGCCGAACACGTCGGGGAGGCCTCGCCGGACGATCGGTCAAGAGGAGCGGACCGTGGAACATTCCCCGGCTTCACGGGGTGTATTAGGTTCTGCGGCAGGCCGCGGTCACGCACACCACTGGCCGCGGCGTCACCGAGGAGCAGCACGTGGGAGCCGGGGCCGACCGCGTGGTTTGCGGAGTCCGCGGTCCGGGCCGCGCCCGGACCGCGGCTTCCGCATGGTCTGCCAGGCGATGTCGGCGCACCGGGCCGCAGGATGCCGCCCGGCGCGGGTGCCGGACCGGGGCAGCAAGCAGGACGAGGGAGTGAGCAGGCACGTTGTGCGCGTGGTGCCGAAGGACAGCCGCCGTCGCATGGTCGCGTGGATCGGTCGCTGCACCTCGCCCAGCCGGCCCGTTCCTGCGGCACACGCTGCCCGCGTCCAGAACCTGTGAGACAGTGCGCCGCCGACCCGAGCAGGGCCCGCTGACCGGACCGCTTGGGCGACTGCGGCCGGAGGACAGCCAATGGACCCCCTGACCGACGTACTCGGCCTACTCGACCTGCGCACCGCCCAGTTCGGGCGGCTCGAAGCCGCGGAGCCGTGGGCCGTCGGTTTCCCGGGCTACCGGCACATCAAGTTCGGTGCGGTGCTGCAGGGCACGTGCCGGGTCACCGTGGCCGGCCTCCCGGAACCCGTGACGCTCGCCGAGGGCGACTGCTACCTGATCGGCAACGGCCGGACGTACGAGCTGTCCGGCGGCCGGACGGTGCGTGCGGTCTCCAGCACAGAGGTCTTCGCGAACTATGCCCCGGGATCCACCGTCCGGATCGGATCGGCACGGGACGCGGTTGTCGTAGGGTGCGGATTCGACCTCAGCGAGGCGGACTCCGCGGTGCTCCTGGACGTCCTCCCGCCACTCATCCACGTCGGTGGCTCGTCCGGTGTCGCGGACGCCGTCCGGGGCGCGCTCGAGATGCTTCGCGCCGAGACCGACGCTCCCGGTCTGGGTACTCCCTTTGTCACGGAACGGCTGGCGCATGTCCTGTTGGTCCATGTGCTCCGGGCCCATGTCGCAGACCGCGGCGCCGCCGAGGGTGCCTGGCTCACCGCCCTTGCCGATCGCCAGGTCGGGGCGGCACTGGCTCTCCTGCACGACATGCCGGCGCACCGCTGGACCGTCGCGGAACTCGCAGCCAAGGTCGGCATGTCGCGGTCCCAGTTCGCCGCCAGGTTCACGGAAAGCGTGGGCGTACCGCCCCTGGAGTACCTCGCGGGCTGGCGAATCCGCTCCGCGGCACGCGAATTGCGAACCGGCGACCGCACTGTGGCGGCAATCGCCACCCGCTGGGGCTACAGCTCCGAGAGCTCCTTCAGTCACGCTTTCAAACGCGTGATGGGAGCTTCGCCAGGGCACTACCGGCGGCAGAACCGCTCCCACTAGCCTCGGCGGCGCACCACCGGAGGCTGTGCCGTGCAGGCCACCGCGCCGCACCAGGCACTGCGCGGTGCGGCAGATGCAGCAGCGCCCCGGACGAAGGGGAAGTCCGGGGCGCTGCTGCATCAAAGTGAGGTCAGACCCGCCAGGAGCGGATGCGGTCGGCTGCGTCGTATCCGTCGGCGCGGCCGGCGTCGATGTCGCGGGCGAGGTCGATCAGCGCGCCGTACGGCGGGTCGATGGTCTCGCTGGCGGCGTCCATGTACGCGGTGACGATCGCGGCGCCGTACAGGGCGTTGCGGGCCGGGAGGGGGCGCAGCCGGATGATGGCGTGCATCAGGGCGGCTGCGCGCCAGGCGTTGTCGACGGTGATGCCGACCTGGGGGGTGTTGACGCGGTGGCGGGCGACGGCGGCCACGAGGTTGGAGAAGTCGTGGACCGAGGGCTGCTTGGGCAGGACCTCCGCTTGGCGTTCGAGGAGCCAGCGGATGTCGATGTGAAGCTCCACGTCAGGCCGCCCGCCCCGAGGCGTCCAGCCGGTCCGGGGCCTCGTCGGGGAAGGCCGCGTCGAACGCAGTCGCGTTGTCGGCGATGAACGTGCGGAAGACCTCCGCGGCGCTGTCCAGTCTGGGGTCGCGGACCACGTTGTGCGCGGCCTCGGTGATGAGCGCGGTGACCGTGGTGCCCTCGGCTTCGGCCCGCTCCCGCAGTTGCGCGTGGAGCTCTTCGGGAACCCGGATCGTCACTGACTTCGACATGTTCCGACCGTACAGCAGGGTGTACAGCACGGGGGCAGATACGGCGGAACCGAAGCCGTACGAGGCCCCATTCCAACCTCGGGTTTGGGGCGCCGGTGGCACAGACGACAGAACTGATCAGTGACACCACCTGGGAGAACGCCGGGTTCATGAGACGGATCGGGCCGCTGAAGAGGTCCCGACCCTGGATCCAGGACCCAGCCCCGTGCGCGGAGACCACCGGGAGAAACAGCGATCTCGCGATCGCGATCGTCACGCACGCCTACTGGAGCCCGGCCGACGCCGGCGACCGGCCCAAAGCCCCCTCTCGATCAGCTCCGCGCGCACCTGTTCCTCGCGACGCTTGTCGTGCCAGATCGCGTCGACCAGGTGCGCGGTGAGCTTGACCTCCTCGTTCACCCCGTACTCGTGCCAGCCGGTCAGCCGACGCAACTCACTTCGGTGGCGTTTGGCCGTGCGCCCGGTGAAGTCGTAGAACGCCAGCTCCGCGGCCAGTACTCCGACCTGCTTGGCGACGTGCTCCACCGCATCTGGCGGCAGCTGGATACGCAGCTTGGGAAACCGGCCCCGCCAGGTGAGGGACTTCAACTGCACGGCGAACCCGACCGGGTCGCTCCCGTCTTGTTGCGCAACCACGTCACCTCGTCGCCCATCAGCGTGAAGTGCTCATGACCTGCCAGAACGGCCACCAACTTCTCCTACGCGGCGAAGACGGGGACCGTGGCGAATGGCATCTGCTGGCCGCCCGCCACAATCTCCGCAAGATCTTCCGACACGCCGGGATCACGGGACTTGCTGCCGCGACCGGCTGACCGCTCGGGCACACAGGCCCCCACCGAAGCTCCGCCATCTTGAAGTGGCTGGTCAGCGGGGCGGCGTGACCTCGTTTCGGGGTGCTCGTGCTGGTCGTGGGCGGCAGTCTGTGTTGTAGATCGTCCGGCGGGGTGGTTTTGCCGATGCGTTCGCCTTCCTCGATCGGTCTACCCAGCGACACGACCGTTCTCGACAGGAGTGCCATGTCCACCATCCAGCCAGTGATCGTGACTGCCGACCAGGCCGTTCTGCTCGGCTTCTATACGAAATTGTTCGGCGCTGAGGAGATCTTCCGGGTACCGGCGGAAGGCCCGGCCTTCTACCTCGGCTTGCGCATCGGCGACACCGACCTCGGGCTGGTGGCCCAGGCGAACCCGGGGACTGGGGCGGCGTCGCGGATCCTGCTCAGCATCGGTGTCGACGACGTCGACGAGACGCTCGGCCGGGTGGAGGCGCTGGGCGGCTCGGTCCGCGGCGGCCCCAACGACATGCCGTGGGGACAGCGCGTCGCCCACATCCAGGACCCCGACGGCAACCCGGTGAACCTCACTCAGCCGATCCCGGCCCGGTGACGCTGTTCCGGGGACACCTCCGAGCACGCCAGGCCACCAACGGCGATCACGCCCGATCACGACCACACGGCCAGTTGCCGTGAGGCGCCCCAAAGAGCGTCCAAAAAGCCTGCCAGCAGTCCGATCACACCGACCCGTGTCGGTGAGAACCCGGAACGGCTTCGGCCCCATCCGGACGCTTCGCAGCGGGCAGTGTCGCCGACGCGGGTATCGTCGCGCAGCTCGGTGAAGGTCTGGGCGACGTCGTCGGCGGAGACGGTGGTCATGACGCGGTAGACATCACCGGCGTCCCTAGCCCACCCGGGCTAACAGACGCGCATGTCCCCGGCATCGGGCGGCACAGTGTTGATGCGAGCTCCGGGAAGCTGCTTCCCTCGTCGCACCGCCTCTGCCGCCAGGAGCAAACACCCTCGAAGCGATGAGCACTGTATGACGTGCTGGGAGGATCCGTGCACGACAAACCGCTGAGCAGGATCGTCAACGAACTCTTGCGTCTGCGCCACGACTCGTCACACACGTCACAAGACCGGTCGTCGCCTGCCGGTTTCGGCTTGGATTCCGCGCTGGTCAGCGACTTCGTTGCCGGCACACTGGATCCCCAGGGCGAGGCGGCACTTGCCGACCAGGTAGCGCGGCTCCTGCCGTTCCACTGGGTCCTGCCCACCAAGACCACCGAGTCGGTAACGCAGGTCATCGACCACCTCGGTGGTCAACGTGAGCTGATGGCATGGCTGGACCGACACGCAGGACTGCCTCGACTGGTGGCACGGATGTACGTCCTCGAGGGACTGCTCGATCAATTCAGCGAAGAGCCCGCGGTCGTCACCGCCCTGCGCGAATCACGGGAGCAGACCCCCTATCCACCCGGCCTCAAGGGTTACCTGGTCCCGGAAACCGACGACGAAACCCTCGGCAGCATCGCCTTCAAGATCGAGGAGCTGCTGGGCGACGGTCGAAAGGATGAGGCTGTTGAGCTTGCGCTGGCCACGGTGGCATGGCTCCGCCAGGTGGCGCCGCGCGCGGAACAACTCGATGCCAAGGTCGGTGACATGGGCGAGCTGATGGATCATGTTCGCCAGGACATTCAGGCCGCGGCAGCCGAGACCTGAGCAACGCAGCCCTCGGAGGACTCGAGGCTCCTACGAGCCCGCAAGTCGCGCTGATCGTCGGCCGTCGTGCGTGGGCCGCGGCTCCAGGAACGGCCGACGCGTCCGTTCGCAAGGTGGTCGGACGGGCCGTCCGGGCGGGTGAGCCGGTTCAGTCTGCCCGCCAGGTCCAGGCCCATAGGCAGTACGACGTTCCCGCGAAGGTCAGCTCGGCAGGCGCTGTGCCGAGGCGCATGCCGGACGCCAGGTGGGCGCTGAGCACGTATCCCTCTGAGAGCAGAGGCCTCACTGCCCGACGTCTGCACGTCTGCACGGTCCTTGTCGCACGCGAGGTCCCCCCGCCGACACCGCGCTTCGGTCGTCACCTTCGCCTCAGCCATGGGGCCAGTGCGCGAGACCGCTGCCCGATGGAACCTGAAGCGTTGCTTCCCCTGGTGAGTCGTAGAACTCGTAAGCATCGTGGAGGCCGCTGATCTCAAAGACCTTACGCAACCGCGCAGAGGGACACGTGATACGGAGTGAACCCTCGTGCTCACGGATGCGCTTCGTGCTTGCTACGACCGCCCCCAGCCCTACGGAGTCCAGGAACGGTACAAAGCACAGGTCCAGGACGAAGTGGCGGTGCCCCTCATCGAGCAGCTTGATCACTGCTTCGCTGATCCTGGGCGAGGTGTGGACGTCTATCTCGCCATCGACCTCGAGAACGGTCCAGCCGTTCACCACGTCGTAGCTGATGACCATGCGCTCGCCGCGGATGATGTTCGTTCGCATTGCCTGCCATCCCTCTTCGCCTTCCGGACGGCATAAGATCCCCAGCATGGCGCGTAGCACGGGCGTGCTCAGGTGCCTCTGGCCGCCTGCAGATATGTCTCACTCCACTCCAAGTCGCCCGCATGCTGATCGCAACCTGGAATCATGTCGCCCCTCGCCCACGGCGGGGGGGACGGAGCCCCGACCAGTGGAAATGCGGCGACGACAGCATCCGGCTGCGGCTCCCGAAAAGCTGATCAGACACGAAGGCACGGAGTACGTCGTGGTGATCGCGTAATCGCGGCTCGGGCGCGTGACCATCGTTCTCATGCCTTCCGGTCGATCGGCGCTGTGGTGTGGACCTCGGCGTCCGGGGCCAGCCGCAGGCCGGCCATGGCGGGGAAATCGGTGAGTTCGATCCAGCCGCCGTCGGTTCCGTCGTCCCAGCTGGCCCAGAGCCTCGACTCCTCGCCGCACCAGGTGTCGATGTCCTCGCCCGGCTGCTCGACGGTCCCCTCACCGTGCCGGTACCGCAGGTACAGGTATTGGCCCGTGGTCGTCCAGGCTCGGTCACGACCTGAACGATGTGATCGTCATCGGCGACGGCGAGACTGGTGGCGACCATGCGGTCCCCCTTCGTGGAGGAGAAACGCGCGTCGAGGGCGGGGCAGCCATCGACCCTATGGTGCGTCTGGCTGGTGACGGAGGCAGCGCCCCAATCGTCGGCCAGGTGACGGGTGCCCTCAGCAGCATCCTTGAGTTCAGCCGGCCCGGCTCCGTGTACATCCATGACCAAGGAGGCCCCGATGGAGCGCCACGACGACCATGCCGCACGGCGCGCAGCGCCCAGGCTCTGCCGACGCGCCACACGCCCCGCCGCCCGATGCCCCAGGCGGCTCACCGTGACGGATCCCGCGACCCTCCCCCGTCGCCAACAGCCGTGCCATGATGGTGAGTTATGACTGAGGGGGAGGATGTGGCAACCCGTGCGATCCGGGTCCGGCTGGACGGGACCGCTAGCCAGAGCGACATCGACGCTCTGAAGAAATGGCTGGAGCGGGAGAAACCACTGGAGGAGCTGGTCAGAAACGGCGATCTGCGGATCCAGGAGAGCGCCGGGACCGACAAGCAGGGGACGGACGAGCACGGCAGGCCCATGGGTGCCGCGATCGAGATCCTCATGCTGCTCTCCGGGGCGGCTGCCCAGTCCGCGTTCGACACCGTGTTCAAGCAAGTCGGGAGGGGCGTCAAGGCCTGGTACGAAAACCGCCGTTCCGTGGAGAGCGGCGATCCGCCCGACTACGACGTCGACCCGGTGACCCTCGACGAGAGGTAGGCCGGTGCTCCGCTTCGACCCGCGTGGAGAGGTGAACCGGGCACTGCTGATCGGCGTGTCCGCGTACGACTCCACGCGGCCGGACGACCCGCACGGCGTCCCCGGCGACCTCGCCGCCGTGGCGCACAACATCTCCCTGCTGGAAGAGGCGTTGCCGCGCGGCGGTGTCTTCCGCAAGGGAGAGGTCGTCGTCTCCGGGTCGCCGTACCTGGACGCGTTCAGCGAGTCGCTGCGCATCGCCGCCGACGAGGCCGAGGGGCTGCTCCTCTTCTACTTCGCCGGTCATGGGGCCGTGCCCAGTGCCGGCGACGAGCTCTGGCTGCAGATGCGCAACGCGCGCGTCGTGCCCGGCAGCCGCGCTGTGTTCCCGGGCGCCGACCCTTTTTCCAGCGTGCTGACCGTGCTCGCCACGAGCCGGGCCCGACATGTGGTCGTCGTCCTCGACTGCTGCAACGCGGGTAACGCCGCCCAGGTGTGCGAGGCCCTCGCCGATCGGCGGCGCTTCTCGGTGCTGATGAGCGTGCAGGCCAACAACCGGATCGACGCGGGGGACGACGCGAGCGCCACCCCGTTCACGGCGCGGCTGGTGCGGCTCCTGGAAGGCGGCATCGACCGGCAGGGCGCCGACGTGGGGTTCCAGGACCTGTCGGAGGCGCTCACCGCACACATGTCCCACCACAGGACCCTCCGCAACGAACGGTGGGAACCGCAGCGGTGGGGCGACACGGACATCCTCCTCTCGAGCCCGTCCACCGCGACACCGCCCGAGCCGCCGGCAGCAACCCCCGGCGTTCGGCCGCCACCCGTGCATCCGCTGCCATCCGCGAAATCGCCGCAGGAGGCCTCGAAGGGGGCAGCCGAGCCTCGCGGTGAGCCGGAACAGCCGTCCGGCTCAGCGGAGTTGGAACAGCCCTCACCGCCGTCGCGGCGGCCCCCGGCGCAGCCGGCAAAGGCCGCCGAACGTGCCGGTGAACTGCCGTGGTGGCGACGCCTGTTCACCCGGTTTCGCGCCTGGACCCTCGCCGTGCCGTCCGCGGCCGGCCGGGTGCTGCTGTGGCTGCGGAACAAGCCCCGCCACACGGCGGTGGCCGCAGCCGTCCTGATGGCCGCGGGCATCGGCGGCTACCTGGCCTTCGCCGGCACCGGTCCCGACCAGTCCTCCTGCGGCCCGCCCCTCGAACTGCGCCTGCTCACAGACCCGGACATCGAGTCCACCGTCCGTAAAGCCGCGGACGCCTATCTGACGTCCGCAGCGAACACCACGCCCGGCGGCTGCCGACGCAGCGGGATCACGGTGTACAGCGCGGGCACGGCGGACGCCGTGACGGGTTTCCGCGGCCAGTCCGACCCCTGGCAGCGTCCCGTCAGCGACGACCTCGACCCGCAGCGCGACATCGGCCCGCAGCCGGACATCTGGATCCCGGCGACGTCCGCGAGCGTGGCCCGGGCGCAGCCGGTCGAACCGCCGCGCACGTACCTGACGCTGGAGCCGGACGGCCCGTTCGCGTACTCCCCGATGGTGCTGTCCGTGCCGCAGAACATCGCAGAGGCCTCGGTGAGCGGCCGGACCGGGGTTTCGCTCGCCGCGCTCAGGAAGAAGCTCACCCGGCAGCAGAAGGACGCCGACGTGCGGCGCACCGACCCCGAGTACACGGATTCGGCGTTGCTGGCGACCGTCGGCCTGTACGGCCCCGGCGCGGCCGGCGTGAGCACGGCGGAGGGAAGCGTGGCGCAGTCGGGACCGCCCTCGCTCACGGGCTCGGACCTGCTGTGCACACTGCCGGACGACCGGGCGGTCGACGACCGCACCGCCGCGCTCGTACCCGAGTTCCTGATGGTCAGCGGCGTCGGCTGCGACCGGACGACGCGCAGCAGGCGAATGGCCGAGTACCCCACGGACGTCCCGGCCCTGGACCCCACCTTCGTCCGTGTCCGCTGGGAGGACGCCGAACGCGACAAGTCGGCCCGGGACGAGGCCGTCGGGCGCTTCCGTGTCTGGCTCACCCACGGAGACGGTGACGCCGAGAAGCCCGGCGGCGGACTGGACGTCTTCGGCGACGACGGCTTCCGCACCGTTTCCGGCGCCCACGACTTCCTCACCGCTCCCGACACGGAGGCCGGGACCCTCGCCCACCCCGGCCGGCTGCCCTCCCCCGCCGATGCCGACGCGATGACGACGGCTCTGCAGCGCTACCGGAACGCCAACGGCCCGGGCCGGGTCCTGTTCCTCCTCGACAGCTCCGGCTCGATGGGCGACCTGTGGGAGGGGCCGGGCGGCGCCCCCGGCATCCTGAAGCAGTCGCTGGGCGGCCTCGGCGATCGGGACGAGTACGGCATCTGGGCCGTGGCCTCACGCGGCGGCAGCCCGTCCAGCGTGCTGTTGCCCTTCGGCCGCCACCGGCGGGCGGACGCCGAGAAGACCATCGACCGCAAGACAGCGGTCCACGACGTCGAAGCCGATCCGTACGGCGCGCTGAAGGCGGCCCTGGACTACATGGCCGGGCGTGGCAAGGACGATGAGCGTCCCCAGCTGATCGTGTACGTCACCGACGACGAGGACAACAACCACCTCACCGGCGGAAAGCTGGGCGATCTCCTCACGAAGGCCGAGGACAAGGGCGTTCCGGTGGTCATGGCGGCCCTCGACAGCGGCGGCTGCGACCGGGGCAAGCCGGACGCGCGCGTCTCCGAGGCGAGCGGCGGCCGCTGCCTGGACACCATGAGCGATCTCGTCGCAGGCCTGCGCGACGAGGTGGCGCGCACCGGAACGGGAGACGAGTGATGCGATCGCGGACACCGGGGTTGCGGTGGGTGCTCGCCGCTCTGCTCACGGCCTGCGCGGCCTGCACCGGCGGCGGCACCTCCCCGCAGTCCGGTGCCACGATCGCTCCCGGCAGCTCCGGGGACATCGTCGTCGCCAGCGGGCGGGACGTGACGGGCAAGGGCGGCATCCGCCAGCAGCTCATCGACGCGTGGAACACCCAGCAGGACCGGCTGCACACGAACCGCCACGCCCGCCTGGTGGAACTCCCGGGCTCCGCGGACGAACAGCGCAGCCAGCTCCTCGGCGCGCTCCAGTCCGACAGCGCGCAGTACGACGTGGTCAACCTCGACGTCACGTGGGTGCCGGAGTTCGCCGACGCGGGGCTGATCCGCCCGCTGCCCGAAACTATGGTCGACGGCGACGTCATCAAGTCCGTGGCCGGCACGGCTCGCTGGGACGGCAAGGTCTACGCAGTGCCGTTCAACAGCGATGTCGGGCTGCTCTATTACCGCCGTGACTACCTGGACCAGGCGGGCGTGCAGAACACCGACCTGAGCAAGGGCCTCGACTGGGCGGAACTGAAGGAGCTGATCGGCACGCTCGACGAGAACACGGGCAAGGACAGGCCGAGCGGCTACGAAAAGGGCTGGACCGCGCAGTTCGGCGCCTACGAGGGCCGCACGGTCAACGGTGTCGAGGCGTTCGCGTCCGCCCCGGGCGGCGTCACCCTCACCGACGGCGACGGCCGCTACACCGCCTCCGTACAGGATCTGGAGATGGGCCTCGCGGAACTGCGCAGCCGTACCCAGGGCCCGTACCTCCTCAAGGACGCCCTCCATTCCGACGAGGCCGCTTCGCTCACCGACTTCGCGAACGGCCGAACAGCGTTCCTGCGCCACTGGCCGTACGCGTACCGCACCCTCCACCAGTCCCTGAGCACCACGCAGCTCGGCGTGGCCCCGCTCCCCGGCACGGCTGTGCTCGGCGGGCAGAACCTCGCGGTCACCCGGTCGTCCGGACAGGAGGCCGGGGCACTCGACTTGATCAAGTTCCTGACCGGCGCGGAGAGCGAACGCTGTCTGCTCGACGCGGGGTTCGCGGCTACGCGGAAGTCCGCGTACCGGGACAACGACGTGACGTGCCGGTCCGCGAAACCCTCCGGAGCCGCGACCGTCACCACCTCGCCCTCATCGTCGGGCGAGAGCACGGACCGGATGCCGCGCGACGACCACGGACGGCCCGAGTACGCCCGCGGCATCCTCCTCCCGGCCCTCACAGGGGCCGTGTCACGCCCACGCACCCCGCTCTACGGCGCCTTCACCCAGACCTTCACCACCGAGCTCGGCAAGCTCTTCACCGACGACCCGCCGAGCGACAGCGAACTGGCCAAGGAGCTGGACAAGGCGCTTCGGGGTGTCCTGCCCGACAGCTGATCCCCTCGGTGTAACCCGGCGTGCGGCATGGTCGCGTTTCTCCGGGATGGCGTGCCGGCTCTGCGGTCCGCATAGGGGGCGCGACGGGGCGGCGGCGCCGGGACGCCTCAACGGGCAGGGTCGAGAAGAATCTTGCGGACTCCGTCGGCGCGGCTGTTGAACAGTTCGTATGCTCCGGAGCCTTCGGAGAGGGCGAAGCGGTGGGAGACCACGACCTCCGGGGTGATCCGGCCGGCTTGGGTGAGGGCGATCAGGGCAGGGAGCTCGTAGTGGATCGAGCACAGTCCGATGGCGAACTCCAGCTCCTTGATCTGGGCCAGTCCCATGTGGAAGGGAAAGGCCTTGTTCTGGCTGACCCCGATGACACTGACCCGGCCGGCCTGACGGACGGCTTTGAGAGCGAGTTCGATGGTGGCGTCCGAGCCCACGGCCTCCACCACGGCATCCGGTCCGCGTCCCGCGGTCATCTCCCGTATGGCCGCCCGTGCGTCCTCGCCCTCGACCGGCTCGACGCCCAGGGTGGCGGCGAAGGCCCGGCGCTCCGCGACCAGATCCGCGCCCAGTACACGCGCGGCGCCCATCGCGAAGGCGGACTGGGCGGCCATGAGCCCGACCGGGCCGAGGCCGATGACCAGGACGGTCTCGCCCGGCTGGATGCGGGCGCGACGACAGCCGTACCAGGCCGTGGGAGCGTTGTCCGTGAGGACCACGGCAGCGGCGTCGGAGATGCCCTCGGGCAGGTGCACCAGGTTGATGTCCGCGTAGGGCACGGCCAAGGCCTGGGCTTGACTGCCCGGGAGCTGCGGGCTCACGCCGTAGCAGAGGTCCGTCGGATTCTTGGCGCGCTCGCAGCGGGCGGTGAACCCGGCCGCGCACGTCCGGCACAGGGTGCAGCCGACCGAGGCGGGAACCATGACCCGGTCGCCGGGCTTGAAGCGCGTGACCTGGTCGCCCGTCTCGACGACCACGCCGACACACTCGTGTCCCGGGGTGTAGCCCAGTTCCGGGCTGAACGGATTGCCCCCGTAGATGTGCAGGTCGCTGCCGCAGATGCCGGCCGTGGTGACCTGGACAACCGCGTCGGTCGGCCTGGTGAGGGTCGGGTCGGGGACATCCTCGTAGCGAATGTCGTGGCGGCCCTGGTAGGTCAGCGCCTTCATCGGTTTTCTCCCTTCTCGCTGCCCTGCTCCTCCGCGACCTTGAGCACCAGCTTGCCGCGGTTCTCACCGCGGAACAGCCGCATAAGGGTCTCGGGGAACGCCGCCACTCCACCGGACACCACGTCCTCGAGCGACTTCAGCTGCCCCTTCGCCCGCCACTTGGCCAGCTGTGCGATGCCCTCGGCATAGCGGTCGGCGTAGTCGAACACCACCATGCCCGTCATGGTGGCGCGGTTCACCAACAGTGACATGTAGTTGGCGGGGCCCTTCGGCTCGGTGCTGTTGTACTGGGAGACAGCGCCGCAGATGACGACGCGGGCATCTCGCGCCAGCCGGAGCAGCACGGCGTCCAGGACCTCACCGCCGACGTTGTCGAAGTACACATCGACGCCGTCGGGAGCGTGTTCGCGCAGCGCCTTGCGGACGTCCTCGGTCTGGTAGTCGATCGCGGCGTCGAACCCCAACTCTTCGACCAGCAACCGGCACTTGCGCTCGCCGCCGGCGATGCCTACGACCCGGCAGCCCAAGGTCTTGGCGATCTGGCCGACGACGCTCCCGACCGCCCCGGCCGCTCCGGAGACGACGACGGTCTGGCCGGGCTCGGGACGTCCGATGTCGATCAGACCGAAGTAGGCAGTCAGGCCCGACAGGCCGAGGGCGCCGAGGTAGGTCGGCAGAGGCGCCGCCGCCGGGTCGGCCTTGGTGATGTCGCGCCCGTCCGACAGGCAGTACTCCTGCACGCCGAACGCGCCCGACACATGGTCGCCGACCGTGAAGCCGGGGTGCCGGGAGGCGATCACCCGTCCCACCGCGCCGGCACGCATCACCTCGCCCACCTCCACCGGGCGGATGTAGGACCTGCCCGCGTTCATCCAGCCGCGCATCGCCGGGTCGATCGACAGGTAGAGCACCTGCACCAGGAATTCCCCGTCGCCCGGCTCACCGACGGGCTCCTCGACGTGCTGCCAGTCAGTGTCACGCGGCTCGCCCACGGGACGTGCGGCCAGGCGCACCTGGTGGTTGATTGTGGTCATCTCCGGCGGCTCCTGCAGTCGGCGGTGGATAGGGGCCGGCGGGCACACCCGGCAGGCTGCTCGTCGCCGCGTATCGGCCCCTGAGGCATACCGTCCAGTCGGTACGTCGCCGTGAGCGTACGGTGCCGCCTGGCCGGGGGCAAGAGAGTCCGGGTGCGACGTACGACGCATACGCACGCCGCGGCGCCTCGCACCGCGCGCCCGCCGGCGTCCGCGCGCCCGGAGACCGCACTGCGAGGCTCGCCCTCGCGGGCCTGCTCGCCGTGGCCGTGCGGGGCGAACTGGCCCGCCCCGAACTCCAGTTCGTGAACGAGCACACTTGCAACCAGGTCTTCACCATCCATGGCACCGTCATGATGCTGCTCTTCGCGACACCCATGACGTACTTGATGTTCGGCGGCCTGACAGTGGTCTCGGGTTTGTCGTGCCCGGCGGCGCGGCCGCGTTCGGCTGCCCCCAGTCAGCCGGGCGAGTACTTACGTCCGCGAAACACTCACTTCGCGGGACCCATCCCACCATCACTCGAGGCCGTGGCACGCGAGATTGCTCCCAAAGAGAGCCTGACCCCTGTCACTCGCATGAGAAAACGGATCCATGTCCGGGCCCGGAGGTCCGAAAGGACATCGCACGGACATGGTGGCCTGATGGATAAGCCGTCCCACTCAGCTGGCTGCCCGGCCTGATCCTCGGCGTCTCGCGTACGACGCTGGCGATGTCCCGTGACCGGCACGTGCCGCACGCCCTGCCCGTCGCCGACCCGAGCTCGCACGTGCCGCACCGCGCCGAGCTACGGGCTGCTCTCGAAGAGTGGGCATGCCGAGAGCCTGACGCGCGGGTCGGGTGGTCCTCGGGTCATGGGTGGTCACTGACGGTTTCGTCGGGTCAGGTGGCTGGTTCGGGGCAGTGCCGCGAGGTGGCTGAACGCGACGGTCAGCTGGTGGCTTCAGGGCTACGTGACGGGGAGCTGTATGAACGTTGAGCGGCGGATCCGGCAGGCACGCCCGGGTCACCACCGCCAACGGCCGCGACCGCCACGCGTTCGAGGCACACTCCTGGTCCCTGCGCTGCGGCATGAAGAGGCAAGGCCATGATAGGAGGGCGGGTCGCTGCGAGTGGGGTGACCTACTGATGGGCGGTGTCGTCCTGACCGGCCGAGGTGAACGACCCGTGGACGCTCTCCATGGCGAGGGAGGCTTTGGGGTATCCGATGTAGCCGGCCAGGAGCGTCATGAGGGCGGTGAGCGTCTCCTCGTCGAGCCCGTGGCGTCGTGCCAGTTGCAGATGGGTGCCCAGGCGGTCTTCGGCCACGCCTTGGGCGGCCAGGGCAGTGATGATGGCGATGCTGCGATCCCGTCCGTTCAGTGCGGGATGTGCCCATGCGGTTCCGCCGGCGGCCTGGAGCGCCTCTTCGGCGAACGGCAGCCCGACGCGCCTGGAGAAGGCCGCGAGCACCTCCTCCTCCGGCACGGCGAAGATCCTCGCGTAGGCTGAGATACGGCGCTCTCGTCGGCCGTCGGATTCTGGGACGTTTGGGCTCGCTGCACCCGGTTCGGTCTGTGTGCTCATTGCGTGGATTCCCTTCTGTTCACACTGCGGGCCAGCGATGTGCGCGCCGCGTCCTGGCCGACAGGGGGCAGGAGGTCGGGCGAGCGGGTGGCTGTCTGGATGTGCCGTGGGTTTCAGCCTGCGGGGTCGGCGTCATAGAAGGTCCGAGCGGCGAAGCTGATCCATTCGGGCCGTTCCCAGGTGTTCCAGCGAGCGCGGGCGTCCTTGTCGATCGTGGCCGCCGCTTCGTCGGCGGAGGCACCGGCTGCCCGCAGGCGACCGGCTTCGTCCCGGACGTAGGCGAGGTAGTCGCGGACATCGCGAATCAGCGAGACGTCGCTCACCTCGCCGTGGCCGGGGACGACGATCTCGGGGTTGAGGGCGGTGAGCTGGTCGAGCACGGTGATCCAATGCGCGCCGTCGACGTCGGCGTCGTACGGCGGAAAGTACGGCGTGATCGGGAAGATGCGAGTCTCGAACAGGTCACCGCCGAACAGCACGCGGTCGTCGATGAGCACGGTCTGGTCGGAGGCGGTGTGTGCCGGGCCGACGGTGCGCAGCACCGCTGTGCGACCGCCGAGGTCGATCTCGGCCTGGCCGTCGTAGGTGAGGTCGGGGTCGATGAGGTCGACGCCCTCGAACTCGGCCGCGACGGCGGCGCTCAGGCCTTTGAACATGTCGATGTATGCGGCGCCCTTGCGGCGCAGTTCGTCGCGCTGGCCCCGGTTGTAGATGATCGTTGCGGCGCCCTTGAAGGCCTGGGCACCGAAGCCGTGCTCGGGGTGGAAGTGCGTGACGGTCAGGTACAGGCGCCGCTCGCCGGCCAGTCGTCGGGCTTGGTCCAGGACGTAGCCGCCGTTGCGGGGGCCGATGCCCGTGTCGATGACCAGCGCGGCCTGCTCGCCCACGATGATGCCGACGTTCGGGACGAGCTCCACGCGCTGGTCGGGGATCACGAAGACGCCGTCGGCGACCTGCACCGGCTCGCCGCTCACGATCGGCGCCGACGCCTCACTCACGTCAGGCGCGCGGTGCCCGGTCGGCTCGGTCCTCGCCTCGCTCGGCGAAGGTTCTGTGGTGCACATGGACCTACTCCAATCTAAACAGTGTTCAGATGACGCTTCGAGCGTAGCATCGATCTGAGCACTGCTAAGATGGGGACATGGCCAAAGGGCACTACCATCACGGAGAACTGCGGAACGCACTGCTGGGGGCCGCAGAGGCGCTGGTCCGCGAACGCGGAGCCGAGGGCTGGTCACTGCGAGAGGCCTCAGCCCGGGTCGGAGTCAGCTCGAGCGCCGCCTACCACCACTTCGCCTCTCGCGACGCCCTCGTCCGCGCACTGTCCGAGCGCGTGCTCGGCGGGCTCGGGGAACGCATGAGCAACGCCGCCGGGCATCCGGACGGACCGAGTGCCGACCACCAGCAGCGCCTGGTCGCCGTCGGCCGCGCTTACGTCCGTTGGGCCCTGGAAGATCCAGCGGTCGCCCGTCTGGCCTTCGGCGCGGGGGGCACGGACCCGGAGACCGTGATCTCCCCCCACCCGCACGACGTGCTCGATGTGGAACTCGACCGGCTCGTGGATGCCGGTGCCCTGACCGCCTCAGCCCGCCCTGGAGCCGCGTTCGTCCTCTGGGCGGCTATACACGGGCTCGCCACTCTGCTCGGCGATGGGCTCATGAGCCTCGACGGCCCGCAGGCCGTCGATCGAGAGGTTGAGCGCGTCGTACGAGCCGTCCTCAGCGGCCTGACCCAGGAAACCGCACCGTCCCGAAAGTGGCCGACAGCGCGTTCCGCCCATACAGAACGCCGGTCCAAGCATCAAGGCGACACCTCCGCGGACGAGCCGCAGGCGGTCGCTCCGACTTCGCCCAAGGATCGACCACCGCACTGACCCGGCGGCGACGAAGACGGACGGGCGATCTCGCCGTCGCCCTCGGCATCTCCCCGGATGGATGGAGACGTCGTTGCGGCCGCATGCGCGCGGGAGCTCGGCGAGAAGACCGACGGCCGCCGAAACGCCTCGCCGCGTCAACGCCCGAGGTTCTCGGGGGCTGGACCTGGTCGCCATCGGCGCGGTCGAGGACCGATCGCCGCCAGCTACTCAAGGCGTGCCCGACCAGCGCAAGATCCTCTCCCTGCCCTCACAGGAGAGGTGGCTCCGCATGACGCTCAGGCCGCGCCTTGGGCGGCGCCTGCCGCGGTGCTGACGGGGTGGACGGTGGCCGGTGAGGCTGTTTGCCCTGTGACCTCCTGCGCCTCGGCCGGCGATTGAGGGCCGACAGCAGTGTTCTTACGGCGTTTGCGAGGGGCGGCCGAGCGGGGTGGCTGGCTGCGCATGTGGTCGCGGACGCGGGTCATGATGTCGCCGAGGGCGTGCACGTCCTGGTCGGACAGGGGATCGAACAGCAGGAGGCGTGCGACCTGGATGTGGCCGGGCAGGACGTTGGCGACACGGGCAAGGCCGGTGTCGGTGATGGTGACCAAGGTGGCGCGCTGGTCGTCGGGGCAGGGGCCGCGCGTGATGAGGCCGGCTTTTTCCAGTAGTCCGGCCTGGTGGGTCAGGCCACTGCGGCTGTAGACGACACCGTCGGCCAGTTCTGTCATGGTGAGCTGCCCCTTGGCGTCGGCGAGGCGGGCCAGCAGCTGGAACTGGACGTAGCTGAGATCGCCCTCGGCCCGCAGCTGCTGTTCGACGGCGTGCTGGAGCAGGCTGACGGCCTCCATCAGCGCGAAGTAGGTCCCCAGCTGTTCGGGATGCAGGGCATCGGTGTCGGCCATCTCGCCATTCTATTTGCTTCGAGTTCGAAGCACACCCCCAAGTCGAAGTGACGGCCGTCACAGTCGTTAAGCATTGCTTCGATCTCGAAGCAAGCTATGGTTGGTACATGCTTCGACATCGAAGCAATTGAGATGAGGAGGAACCGATGAAGGCCGTGCGCTACCACCGTCATGGCGACAGTGAGGTCCTGGTCCACGAGGAGGCCGCCCGTCCCGTCCCGGGTGCGGGACAGGTGCTGGTGAAGGTGGCCGGCACCTCGTTCAACCCGGTCGATGCAGCGATCCGTGCCGGCTACCTGCAGCAGGTGTTTGCTGTCGCCCTCCCGCACGTGCCGGGGATCGACGTCGCCGGAACCATCCTCGAACTCGGCCGCGGAGTCACCGACTGGAACGTCGGTGACGAGGTCGTCGCGTTCCTGCCGATGAATGCGGCCGGCGCGGCCGCCGAATACGTACTCGCACCGGAGAAGGTGCTGGCCGCCGCTCCCAAGACGGTCGAGCTGGCTGACGCCGCGGCCCTGCCCGCGGTCGGGTTGACCGCCTGGCAGGCGCTGTTCGAGCACGCCGACGTGAAGGCCGGCCAGACCATCCTGATCAACGGGGCCGGCGGAGCGGTCGGCGGCTACGCCGTCCAGCTCTCCCACCAGGCCGGAGCCAAAGTGACCGCGACCGCCAGCGCACGCAGCGCCGAGCGCGTCCGCGGCTACGGCGCCGACCGGATCATCGACTACACCGTCACACCCGTCACCGAGGCAGCAGGCGAGCAGTTCGACGTCGTGCTCAACCTGGTGACCACCTCGAAGCAGGAGACCGCCGACCTCGTCGGCCTCGTCAGGGAGGGTGGGGTGCTGGTCAGTACCACCACCCCGGCGTCCGAGGATGCCACCCGCGGAGTGCGGACCGTGCGGGTCTTTGCCCGCAGCGACGCCGACCAGCTCACCACCCTCGTCGCCCGCGTCGACGCCGGCGAGCTGAGGATCGACGTCGCCGACCGCCGCCCGTTTGCCGACCTCGCCGCCGTCCACCGCGAGGCCGCCGCCGGCCAACTGGCAGGCAAGACCGTCCTGCTGGCCGGCTGAGCCCCGCGGAACACCGGGCGGCCCCGGCCCACCCCGGGTTCCTCGCTGGACGGACCACGCGACCAATCGCAGCTGAACCCCGCGATCCCGAAACACCCCTCCACTGCCCGACCACACCCTCTTCGGCAAGGAGCACGCCATGTCTCTCTCCCTCGACCCCGAAGTCGCGCAGGCCCTGGCGCCCATGGCCGCAGTCACGGCCGACGCGACGCCGCCGGTCGGCGACGTAGCCACCCGCCGCGCCGTACTGGAAGGCATCATCGCCCATGCCGGCGACGCCCAGCCGATGCCCGCCGACGTGACCACCACCGACTACCACGTCACTGCCGGCGACGGCGCGCAGATCCTGATGCGCTGGTACACCAAAGACGGCTCGTCTCCCGGCTCGGCCGCGCTGTTCCTCCACGGCGGCGGCATGATCCTCGGCTCGGTCGACCTGTTCGACGGGCCCGTGGCCCGGTATGTGTCCGCCAGCGGCGTACCCATCCTGTCGGTCGACTACCGACGCGCGCCCGAGCACCCGCACCCCACCCCGGTCGAGGACGCCCACACCGCCCTGACCTGGCTGCACCACCACGCGGCCGACCTCGGTGTCGACACCGGGAGGATCGCCGTCATGGGCGACAGCGCCGGCGGCGGACTGGCCGCCGCCCTGTCCATCCTGGCCCGCGACCGCGGCGGTCCGGCCATCGCCCGGCAGATCCTCATCATGCCGATGCTCGACGACCGCACCACCGTCCCCGATCCGCACATCGCCCCGTTCGCCCTGTGGTCCTACGACGACAACGCCACCGGGTGGGGCGCCCTGCTCGGCGAGGCCGCCGGCGGCTCGGACGTGCCTGCCCACGCGGCCCCCGCCCGCATAAGCGATCCGGCCGGGCTGCCGGCCGCCTATATCGAGGTAGGGCAGCTCGACATCTTCCGCGACGAGGACCTCACCTATGCCGTGCGCCTGAGCCGCGCCGGGGTGGACGTGGAGTTCCACCTCCACCCCGGAGTCCCCCACGAGTTCGAGTCCATCGCCCACACCACCGACATCGCCCGCCGCGTCACCGCCGACCGCGTCCGCGTCCTGCGCTCCCTGTGATCTCACCCGGCCCGGCCGCTCGGGCCGGCCCGGGCCGGGCGCGGACTGCGCAAGCCCCTGCGGCGACAGGACCGACCGCCGCAGCCCCCTCACTCCGGCCGCAGCACGGCCGGTCACCCACACTCACTCTGCTAAGGAAATGATCATGACGACGGTTTTCGAACCGATCGAGCTGGGCGGCAAGCGTCTGGCCAACCGCATCGCGATGGCGCCGATGACCCGCAGCCGCGCCTACGGACCGGGAGCCACCGCGACGGAGCTGACGGCCACCTACTACGCCCAGCGGGCGAGCGCCGGACTGATCATCACCGAGGGCATCCAGCCGTCGGTGGTCGGCCAGGGCTACCCCGACACCCCGGGCCTGCACTCTGCCCAGCAGGTCGCCGCCTGGCAGCAGGTGACCGACGCCGTCCACCGTGAAGGCGGCACTGTCTTCGCGCAGCTGATGCACACGGGCCGGATCGGCCACCCCAGCCTGCTGCCCGACGGCCTGACCCCGGTGGGCCCCTCTCCCGTCGCGGCGAAAGGTCAGGTCTTCACCCCCCAGGGCCCCAAGGACTTCGTCACGCCGAAGGAACTGGGGTCCGAGGAAATCGCCCGTACCATCGCCGACTTCGCCGACGCCGCGCGCAACGCGATAGCCGCCGGTTTCGACGGGGTGGAGATTCACGGGGCAAACGGCTACCTGATCCATCAGTTCCTCGCCCCGGGCGTCAACCGGCGCACCGACGACTGGGGAGGCTCGGCCGCAGACCGTGTCCGCTTCGGCGTCGAGGTCGCCGCAGCCGTCGCCGAGGCGATCGGCGGCCACCGGACCGGTTTCCGTATCTCCCCCCGCAACCCCTTCAACGACATCGCCGAGACCGATCCGGCGGATGTCGAGGAGACCTATGCCACCCTGGTGGCCCGCCTCGCCCCGCTGGGCCTGGCCTACCTGCACATGGTCGAGGGACCCGACCGCGACCTGACCAGCCGCCTGCGCAAGGACTGGCCCGGCCTGTTCATCCTCAACCCCTTCACGCATCCCGAGCCCACCGGCCCGGACGCCCTCGGCCTGATCCAGGACGGCACCGCAGACATGGTCGCCTTCGGCACGCTGTTCCTGGCCAACCCCGACCTGCTTCACCGCCTCGCGGTCGGCGGCCCGTTCAACACCCCCGACCCGGCCACCTTCTACGGCGGCGACCACCACGGCTACACCGACTACCCCGCCCTCACGTCCTGACCACCCCCGCCCAGACGGGTCGTCCCGCCGGAAGCCAGATAGAACAGGGATATCACCAGCGTGGCAACCCCCAGGGCCATGTGGACAGGGCGCGGCCGGAGATGGTGCGCGAGCACGTCGCCGACCGTGTAGCGGCCGGTGTTGTGAAATGGCTCTGCGACCAGTAGGAGGATGACGGCCCAGGCAACGATGGGGCCCACCAGACAGGGGATGCCGTCGAACCCGGCCAGAGCGATGAGCCCGGGAGTGCCCAACAGCGTCGCGGCGGAAATGAAGTCGCCGAACAAGGCGATCCCGTTGCGGGCGCAGGACAGGCGACCACCGCTGACGAAGAAGCGACGGGGCGTGTCCGATTGCGAAGCGTCCAAGAGGGAGATGAGCAAGACACTGACGACGAACACCGCGAAAACGGTGATGCCGAGTCCGGTGTGGGGCGCCCGGGCGAGCACGGAGGCGGTGATCAACGCTCCTCCCCTCGGTGCCCGAGCCGGGCGCGGACGCTTTCGACCAGCGGATCCAGGGTGGTGCGCGCGTATCGCGCGTACCACCGGCAGACCGCGAGCGTGGTGCCGCACTGCAGCAGCGCCAGCCCCAGCCCGACGTTCACATGACCGACAAGTCTGAGCGCCATCACGTCTGACGCCGTGCTCGCCAGGAGGGCGTTCAGCAGGTACAGGCCGACCACGGCGGCGGCGACGGGGACGGGGACGGGGACGATCCTGGAGCGGCGCGCGGCGCGCAGCCTCGCGAGGGAGGCCATCGCCTCAGGCGTGGCGCCCTCCTCGGGGGTTCCCCCGCGTGCGACGGCGGTCGCCTGCGTGGCCCGTGGAGCCCGTGGGGCGGCTCATGGATCCCGTACACGACATCAACTCCTCATTGCGGCGGTGGCGCGAGGTCGTGTCCGAAACGGGGCCTCACACCCTACAACCGAACGCCGTTCGGTTGCCGGAGCCTAGGCTGAGTCACGCCGCCGGACAAGGCGTTGGTGCAAAACGTCGCCGGAAAGTCGGTGGAGGGCGGGGCTGCGGCCATGGACCCGGCGTGCCGCTGCCGTCGGCGCCGCCGCGCAGTCGGCGCGCGGGCGGGTCCCGTCAGTCGTGCGGATCAGGAGGAGCCCTCGGCGGACCCTTGGGGCGCCGCGACGCGTGCGTGCAGGCGGTCGAGGCCGTCGAGGAACATCTCCAGGGCCAGTTCGAAACTGTCCCGGTCGATGGTGTCGGCGTGGTCCCGCAGGCGGTACGCGTCCGTCAGGTGCGCATACTGCTCGACGTAGACCTGGGCCTCGCCCTCGAACCCACGGGCGAACGAGGTCATCGCCGATCCGATGACCAGATACTTGGTCGAAGCTCCGATCATCGTGGCGTAACGCGGCGGCCACCCGCCCCGCACCAGGCCCCCGTGCACGGCATCGGCGCGGCGCAGCGACGCCTCACGGCGGGCCGGTCCGTATGCCAGGAACGGCACGATGTGGGGATGGGCGGCGAGGGCGGCGCGGTAGGACCGGGCCCAGGACGCCACGCCGTGGCGCCAGTCGCCGGTCTCGAAGGCGGAGACGTCCACACTCTCCATGATGGTGTTGGCGACATCGTGCAGGACGTCGTCCTTGGTCTTGACGTGCTCGTACAGCGAGGAGACCTGGACGCCGAGCTCCCGGGCCAGCTTGCGCATCGACAACTCGGCGAGCCCGTCACGGTCCACGATGGCCAGTGCCGCGGCGCAGATCCGCGCCCGGCTGAGGATCGGCCTGGTCGGTCGGGCCACCGCTGCACCCCCGCATCGCTCCGCGCTCCGCCCTTCGTAGCGCCCTGACTCCCGCACTCACGGTAACCCGCGGTCCGGTAACCGAACGTTGCTCGGGTCACACAAGCCCGATCCGGCATTCACTTGCTAAGCGTTCAGCCAGTCTCCTAAGGTGAGCGCCTCACGTTGGAGGTCTCGATGTCACAGCCCTACGAAACCGCCGGGCAGGCTCAACCGCGACTGATGCCACTCCCCGAGGAGCACTGGGATGCAAGGACCCGGAAGCTGCTGGCCACCGCGGCTCGCGACCCGGGGGGCCGGATCCCGAACATCTTCACCACGCTCGTGCGCCATCCCGAGCTCTACGAGCAATTCATGCCCTTCGGAGGTCAGTTGCTCCGTCGGGGCCTACTGCCAAAAAGGCTCCGCGAGCTGCTGATCCTGCGTACCTCCTGCAACACCGGCGCCCGGTACGAGTGGGGACGGCACCTCCCTCTGGCCAAATCCGCCGGCGTCGCGGATGCGGATATCCACCGCATCACCGACGGACCGGAAGCGCACGGTTGGACGGACCTCGAGAGGCACCTGCTCCGCGCGGCGGACGAGCTGAACCACGATGCGCGGTTGTCCGACACCACCTGGGAGGTCTTGGCCGAGCACTTCGGCGACGCCGAACTGATCGAGATCGTCATGCTGGTGGGGCAATACCACATGGTGGCGTTCTTCCTTAACGCCACCGGTGTGGAGCTGGACCCCGGTTTCGACAGCACAGACTTTGTGGAAGGGAACCGGAACCATGGCTGAGGGGCATCTGGAGCAAGCGGCACGTCGCCTGGCCGGCCGCAAGGTACTGGTGGTCGGCGCGGGCACACGCCCCGACGACGACCCGCGAGCACCCGTCGGCAACGGCCGGGCGATCGCCGTCCTGGCCGCGCGGGAGGGCGCCGACGTGGCGTGCGCCGACGTGGCCGCCCCGGCCGCCGCCGCGACCGCCGAACTGGTCGGCTCCGAAGGGAGATTGAGCGTCACCGTGGTGGGTGACGCCACGGATGCCGATCAGTCGGTCGCGATGGTCACCGAGGCGGTCCGCGGGCTGGGGGGACTGGATGCGCTCGTGATCAACGTAGGGGTGGGTCTCGGTACCGGGCTGGAGGGTTCGTCTCCCGAAGACTGGGACCAGGTGCTCTCCCTGAATCTGCGTGCGCCCTTCCTCGCCGCCAAGCACGGCCTTCCAGCGATGGCCGACGGAGGCTCTGTCGTCTTCATCGGGTCGGTCGCCGGATTGCGCGCCGCCACGAACTCGCCGGCCTACGACAGTTCCAAAGCCGGCCTGTTCGGGCTCACCCGCCATGTCGCCAAGGAGGGAGCAGCGCGCCGGATCCGCGCCAACCTGGTCGTCCCCGGCCTCATCGATACCCCCATGGGACGGCAGGCCTCGTCCCATCGAACCTCCCGTACAGCCTCGTTCGAGCGCATCCCGTTGGGCCGCCAGGGAACCGCCTGGGAGGTCGCGGAGACCGTCACGTTCCTGCTCTCCGACCGCGCCTCTTACATCACCGGCCAGAGCCTCGTGGTGGACGGCGGGCTGAGCGCCGTATGACAGCGCGGCATCCCGGTCCCGGTCGGCCCCCGCCGGACGCAGCGGGCGGCGGGGCCGCGGGCGACCGAAGTCTCAGTCGTCACCCCGAGTCGACGCGAGCGCGAGCACCAGCGTCTCGTGGCCGGCCCGTGCGATATCCGCCAGGCGGGTCCGGGCAGAGTCCAGTTGATACTGCAGGAGTACGCCGCGAGCGATGCTCTCCACCAGATACGCCTGCGCGACCACGTCCACGTCCGGGCGGATGCTCCCGTCCGCGACCCCCCGCCGGATGTCCTCCTCGACGCCGGCCCGCACGAGACTGAGATGGTCGGCCATCAAGCCCTTCACCCCGTCGGCGCTGCCGACCGCCTCGGCCAGGAGCACCAACAACGCCCGCACCCGCACCCCGGGCTCCGGTTCCGCCAGACGGGCGAAGAACTGATCGAGCTTGGCCAGCACGGCTTCGAGTCCACTCATCCGGGCATAGCCCGGCAGCGCCTGGAGCACGTCGATGAACGTTTCGCGGATATCGGCGACCACGGCTTCCACGAGCCCGGCCTTGGACGTGAAATGGTAGTTGACCATGCCTCGGCTGACTCCGGCACGGTCGCCGACCTTCTTGTTACTTCCCGCTCGAAGATCCACCGTCGACCGTACAGACCCGCTTTCCGACGGCTTGGCGGGACAGCGTTTCGCACGCCTTCCAGTCCCGTCCGACGTCCAGGCTCGGCCGGTGGGGCAGCCGGAGCAGCGCGCCGAGGGCGCAGGACCGTTCACCACCAGGCTCACGTGGCGCCTTCCCGACGGTGGCACCGCGGTGTGGGAGTCGCGTCTCGCGCGGCGGCGCGGAATGCTCGTCGTCCGTTCGCCCGGCGCGGCGGCCGGTGGGCGCACCCGTGCGGATGCTATTGCCATCGGCCGGCTGCGCAGACTCAACGTCATCGCGGCGATCGCCTTCGTCGTCGGCGGGGCGCTCTTCGCGGCCGGCGCGGCCGTTGCCCAATTCGGCTCCGGCGACGCCACCGAGTGCGCCTCGATCTACTTCGTGCGCGGCTTGTTCTTCAACACCGGCGGCTACGCCTCGCTGCTTCAGGTGATCAACGCACCCCGCTACGTCGGCGATGGCCAGGGCCGGCTGGTCTACCCCAAGACGGTCCGCGACGAGGTGAAGGCTCTCGCCGATCAAATCGTGGACCTGGTCAACGTCGGCATCGACCCGACTGAGTTGGGGGAGCCGACCCCGGGCGCTGCCCGCCGTCACATGCTGCCGTCCGGCGGCTGGTTCGAGACCCAGGCCCTGCCGCGGATGCGGCCGCGCCTGCTCGCGGTGGTGCTCGTCGTCCCGCCGCCGCACCTGCTGTGACCCCAGCCGTACGCTGCGGCCTGCGCAGCGATCGGCAGCAATCGGCGCCCGCTCCTGCCGATTCATGGCGGGCGCCGTTGCGCATCCCGGGTCGAACCCTCCCTCGCCTCGCAAACCAGTCGACAAACGCTACTACTCGCAGCATCGACTCACCGTGGAGGCCGCGCCCGATCCGTCGGTCCGGCCACACTGGCCCGAGGCGAAGGTCGACCGGATCGTGGCCGCCTGCTCGTTCCGCGCTGTGCCCCCGACCCTGATCTCGCAGGTCCGGTGGGCGGGAAGATCCTGCTCACCCTGTCGCGCTGGTTCTACGGATACGCCCGCGTCCTGGCGTCTCGCCGGTCGCCCCGGCATCCGCCGCGACCGCCGCATACGTACGCTTTCCGCCCGTCGCGCGGTACAACGCCACCGCGTCATTCCTGAACTCCGCCGGATACGGAGACTTATGTCCCACCCGGACACCCTTCCTCGGATCCACAAGATCCATTGTCAGAGTGTCCACACGGAGGGGGTCCGCCTCAGGCCTCATTCGAGGCTGCTGGCCAAGTGGGAGTCCGGCGGAGTGCGAAAGTTCCTCGTGCTCGCACAACGGTGGTGGCGGGCGGCACCTGGAGCATTGGCTTCAAGCGGGTTCGACTGGCCAGGACAGTCGAGACGTCCTTGAGCGGCTTGGTCTCCTTGTAGTGCAGTACAGTCCCATCGTTCTTGATCAGGACGGCTTCCCACTCGAACTTCGACCCGTCGGCGACCTCGTTGTTGTACGGGAACTCGATGGCGAACTTGTCAGGCGACGCCTGGATGCCGGCACCGTCGTAAAGCACTCCGCCGCCATAGTCCTTCGGGAGGTTCGGCCTGGTTCCCGGAGGGTTCGGCGCGAAGACCGTCCGCCACTCGAATGAGGCCAGTTCGCCCGGTTCCGCCTTCAGCAGGTCGGACAGCACGGCGATCTTCCTGATGTACGTGCCCGGGGTGAAGACGTGCATCACCCCCGAGGGACCGTTCGCCTTCTCCGTCAGTGTCGAGAAGTCCTCCCAGTCGAGTTGTTCGTAGTCCACGCCGAACTGGATCTCGGTCTTCGGTGGCTGAGGCTCGTGCGCGTCCCACTGCACAACACCTTGCAGCAGCAGGCCGTTCGCACCTGTTCCCTCCGCGGAGGCACCGTTGAAGGAGCCGTCGAGTTTTCGGTACCCGTACTGCATCAGATACTTCTGAACGTGAGCCGGGTCCTTTCCAAGATTGAGGGTGACCGGTATTACGTTGTCCCCCGTGATGTCCACTCCGTACTGACTCCGGTCCAGGTTCCTGAGCTGAGCGAAGGAGAAGGAGAAACTGAAGGTCTGGGTGCGCATGTCATTCTGCTTGAACTCACCCGACAGGTTCATCTTTTCAACCTCGTGGAAGTCCTTCAGTCTGACAGAAACCCCACCGAAATAGCCTTCGGGAGCGGGAGCTTCACGGTCCGGCACGACGTCCGCGACCATAAGGTCCAGGGCGGATTTCGCGAAGGCGTCGAGGATGCTGCTCTGCAATTGCGCAACCCGACTGTCATCGAAACCCTCAGGGCGTACTAACCATTCAATTACCACGGCTCCGCTGCTGGTCAGTTCACTCCGGATCAGATCCAGATCCGCTTGCGCTCCCACCAACCCGAAGTAGCTGGCCCGCGCCTTGGCGTTGGCGCTGAAGTAGTCGTACACCTTATGGGTTTCGGCGGTGATCTTGTAGTGGGCTCCCGGATAGAGGACGTCGTAGTCGTAGTCGAATCGCACGGTGACGGGAAAGCCCGCCGGTGTGCCCAGAATGCCCCACGCGGTGTCAGCGCCGTCCGCCGTCAGCGGAAGTGTGATCGGAAGGCTCGTCTGCACGCCGATCGGAACGTCGCGATAGGCGACCGGGTTCTCGACCAGCCCTTCGAGACCTCCGATTGTCATCCGCCCGTTACGCAGGCCGAGAGGCCTCAAGGTGACGCGCTCGACATCAGGGGGAACGAAGGGGCTGTTTCGCTTGATGGCCTCGGTCCAGGCCCTCTCTTCGTCCACGGACCCGATCACCGGCGCGAGGTCGATCTGGGTGGCGAGCATTCCGCCCTTCGTCTCCAGACCACCCCCGCCCTTCTTCCTGTTGCGGACCAGTACGAGCCGGTACTTGTCGCCGTCCATAGCGATGCGGCCTGCCCTGGAGGCGTAGAACCACGTCTCGGGCGGTGTGGCCTTGAAGAAGGCGAGAATGGAGTCGTCGGAGAAGACGAGCGGTGCGGCGGCATCGACAAATACGTCGTCAGACATGTTCTTTCCTTCTCGGTGACACGTTAATGCGACGGAATCGCGGCGAGAAATGCCGGATCTTCTCGGACCGCGAACTGTCCGAACGGCACAGTCATTCTCCTCGTATGCGATCTCCCAGTCGCAGCGCCGCGATGAAAAGAGGTCGGCCCGAGCATGCTGGCCCAATTCGCCCTCGTCAAGAGCCTGCGGGTAACCACATCTCGTTTAGTACTCCGATCGTAGAGTTGATTGACATGTTCCCAGGCTGCGGCATCGCGTGACTGCGGTGACTGTTGGGAATTTCTCTAGTTACGCAAAACTGCTTCGGGAGAGCTGGGAGGCAGTCGTGGACCGAGTGCGGTCACAGGCCGTACGGACGGCAAGATCTCTGCGGCAGCGGATGATCTCGGCTTGCGAAGTGGTCTCCATACGCCGCTCCGTGTAAGCGCACATAATGAACTCTTGCCAAGTTAATCGCACACAGGGCGAGTTGGCGTAGGAGCCGACGCGACGCTGGGTCGTCGAGCGAACCTTCGGCCGGCTGATACACCACCGCCGGCTCGCCCACGACTACGAAACCCACCCGCACCGCTCCGAAGCCATAATCCACGTCGCGATGATCGACCTCATAAGCCGACGCCCCACCCACGAATCCACCCCGAACCGGCGCAACACCTGAGCCCGGAACCAAACAGGACCGCCGGGACACAAGCGCTCTTTGAGGACGGTTCGCCACCCGGCGGCGCCCAGGTCAGTGGCACTCAGCCTCGTCGCGAGAGCACCGCCCTCGCGTCGGCGAAGCCCGCCTATCCAGGTGATGACCACCGACGCGTACGGAGTGCCGGCACGGTGAAAGTTGGTCCATGAGCACTGTCATGGATCGCGCGGAGATCGTTTTGTGGGTACGGCATGCGAACGGCCGGTGGTCGACCAGGGCGGTCTGGGTGGTGGTGCTCGACGGGGAGGCGTATGTCCGCTCGGCTTTCGGACGGCGCAGTGCCTGGTACCGCCGGGTCCTGCGGCACGCGGACACGGAGGTGGAGGTGGCCGGGGTCCGGCTGTCCGTCACCCTCCAGCCGGTGGACGACCCCGAGCTCGTCCAGCGCGTCTCCGGTGCCTACCGGGCCAAGTACGGGCCTACCTGGCCCGGCCCCGTCGAGTCGATGAACCGGCACGAGGCCGCGGCCACCACCATGCGGCTAACGAATGTCGGGCAGGTCTCGCAGTTGCCTGCGTGAGGTGAGCCCAAGCTTGCGAAAGATGTTGCGCAGGTGCGCGTCGACCGTCCGCGGACTGAGAAACAGCTTCGCCGCCACCTCCTTGGAGGTGGCGCCGTCGGCGACCAGGCGTGCGATGTGCACCTCCTGCATCGTCAGCTGGTCCGATGCCTTCGACGTGCGGCTGCGGGCCTGCTCGCCCGTGGCGCGCAACTCGCCGGCGGCGCGCTCGGCGAACGCCTCCACACCGAGGTCGGACAGCGACTCGTGCGCCAGCCGCAGCGCGGACCGGGCGTCACGCCGTCGGCCCTGGCGGCGCAGCCACTCCCCGTACAGCAGATGTGCCCGGGCGCGGTAGACGACCAGTGCGCTGTCGTCGAGCAGGCCGATCGCCTCCTGGTAGGCGGACTCGTCCTCGGTCACCAGGGCCCGCGCATAGGCCTCGACGCCAAGACCCCACGCCTGCCGGCCCGCCTGCGTGCGCTCTTGGAGGGATGCGAGGGCCACGGCGGCGACCTCGGTCTCGCCGCACCGCATGGCCGCCTCGACCAGCTCGGGCAGGGCAAGGCCCGCCGTGCCGACGGCGCCGTACTCGACCGCCTGCTTCGCCGCTTTCAGCGCGGCCGGGTAGTCGGCCAGGCCGTTGCTGAGCACGGCCGTCGCCCACTGCACGCTGAGGCTCATCCGGTGATCCACCGACGCGAACAGTTCGACGGCATCTTTGCGCCGGCCGCGCATCGCGGCCAGGTGGAGGCACGGGTAGACCAGCGGTGCCGCGCCGGTGGCGTCGGCGATCGCCTCCTCCTCGGAGATCAGCTCCATCGCGGCACCGAAGTCGCCCGTGTGCACTGTCGCGGTGGCCTGCATGGCCAGTCCGATGGGCAGCGCGTGGAAGGAGCCCGACTCGCGGCCGGCCGCGACGGCACGGGTGGCGATGCCGTACAGGGCGTCGAAGTTCCACAGCTCGGTGGCCACCATGAAGCCCAGTGACGGCCGCCTGGCCCACACCTCCTCGCCGGCGTCGCCGACGACCGGCCCGAGGATCTCCCCCGCCGCCGGACGCCCGTCGCTGACCAGCCTGATCAGGCCGGTCAGGACCGACGCCGCGCCGGATACCGGCTCGCCCCACGGCGGGGCCTTCCTGACGGCGTCCACCACGTGGTCGAGGCCGCCGAGCAGAAGGCCCATCTCGATGGCGTCCAGATAGCACTCCCGTGACCAGGCGGGGTCGGTGGCCGCCAGCCGGGCGGCGGCACGCAGGAGGTACGCCGTGGGGCCTTCGTCCCCCCGGCGGCGGACGAACGACAGCCTGCCGCGGAGCAGGTCGGCCCTGGCGGCCTGCCTCAAATCGTCGGTCCGGACGGTGGTGAGCAGGTCGGCCGCCATGTCGAAGTCGCCCACCGAGAGCTTGGCCTGGACAGCGGCGAGGACCCGCTCGGCGCGTTGGACCGGGCTGATCGTGAGCGCGGCCGAGCGTTCGAGGAAGGCCGCCGCCGCCGCGACACCGCCACGTTCCTGGGCGCGCGTGGCGGAGGCTTCGAGCTCGGCGGCGACCTCCTCGTCCGGGCCGGCACTGGCCTGGGCGCGATGCCAGGCCCGCCGGTCGGGGTCGGCGACCGGGTCGGTCACGGCGGCCAGCGCCTCGTGCGCCCTGCGCCGCTCCGCCGGCGCCGCGGCGCGGTAGGCGGCCGAGCGGGCGAGGGGGTGGCTGAATCGGATCCGAGTGCCGAACTCGACCAGCGGGACGGACTCCGCGGCGGCAGCCGCGTCGATGCCCAGGAGTTCGGCCGCACGCCACAGGAGGCCCGGATCGCCGATCGGGTCGGCGGCGGCGACGGTCACCAGCAGCCGAGCCGACGGCGACAGGAGCTCCAGCCGGGACCGGAAGCTCTGCTCGATCACGCCGGGTACCGAGTCGGGTTGGGCGAATCCGCCCGCCATCCCGGCGAGTCCGGCGGTCCTGGGAAGCTCCACCAGCGCGAGGGGGTTGCCACGTGCCTCGGCCAGGATGCGGTCGCGCACCCGCTCGTCCAACGGAGCGCGGATCGCCGCGGCCAGCAGCGCGCGGGCATCCGATTCGCCCAGCGCTTGTAGCGAGTGGCCGGGCAGCTCGGGCAGGAGGCTCGGCTCGCGGGCCGCGAACACGACGGCGATCGACTCGGCAGAGACCCGGCGGGCCAGGAAGGCCAGCGCCTTGGCCGACGCCTGGTCCAGCCACTGTGCGTCGTCGACGAGGCACAGGAGCGGGCGTTCCCGCACGGTCTCCACCAGGAGGCCCAGCGACGCGACGCCAACCAGGAACGGATCGGGTGTGCCGGCGTCGAGGCCGAAAGCGATCTCCAGTGCCTTGCGGTGCGGCGCGGGCAACGCCATCAGCCGGCCAGTGACGGGCGCGAGCAACTGGTGCAGCGCGGCGAACGGCAGCTCCATCTCGAACTCCGCGCCGGACGCCTGCATGACGAGGAATCCGGTCGCGGCCTCGTCCAGATGCCGCAGCAGCGCGCTCTTGCCGATGCCCGGCTCACCGCGCAGGACCAGGGCGCCGCCCCGGCCCTCGCGTGCCGCTTGGAGCAGGGCGTCGAGCTGGCGTATCTCGTCCTGACGACCGATCAGCACATCTGTGTATGTCTCGGGCATGTTCGAAAACCTATGCGGTCGTGCGCCGCAGGGGAATCCGGGAACGACCCAGTCGCCCAAGGGCCTTGCGCAGGGAGTCGTATAGGCGATGACTACCGACGCGAGCGGCGGACGCCCGCTGCGAGTGTCGAGCCATGACCCGCACCGCACCGCAACGGACCACCACCGGCTGGATACCGCTGGCGGTTTTGGCGACCGCCCAGTTCCTGGTCGTGCTGAGCACGTCGATCGTGAACGTCGCCCTGCCCCAGATCCGGGCCGGGCTCGATCTGTCGGACACGGGTCAGGCGTGGACGGTCAACGCCTACGTGCTGGTCTTCGGCGCGCTGCTGCTGGCGGGCGGGCGCGCGGGCGACGTATACGGCCTTCGCCGCGTGTTTCTGCTCGGCATCGGTCTGTTCGTCCTCTCCTCCCTGGGCGCGGCACTGGCGCCCACGTCGATCGTGCTGATCACCTGCAGGGCAGTGCAGGGAATCGCCGCCGCGTTGCTGGCGCCCACGGCGCTTGCCCTCGTGCTGACGCTGTATCCCGACAGGGAGCGGCGTGGCACCGCGCTCGGAGTGTGGGGCGCGGTCTCCGGTGCCGGCGGGGCAGCGGGCGTGCTGCTGAGCGGGCTACTCACCGGCCTGTACGGCTGGCGCGCGGTGTTCGTCGTGATGGTGCCCCTCGCCCTGGCAGTCCTGGTGGCCACCTGGCTGCTGGTCGGGGCCGACCGGCCACGCGGCGGAAGCCTGGACGCGCCGGGCGCGGTGACGGTGACGGCGGGGCTGGTCGCGCTCACCTACGGCCTGTCAGGCCCTTGGCCGCTCGCCGTGATCGGTCTGGCGCTGCTCGGCCTGTTCGTGGTGCTCCAGCGCCGCGCCGCCGGCCCGCTGCTGCCGGCGCGCATGAGCGTGGTGGCGGTGCCCAACGTGCTGATGTCCCTGCTGGGCGCGGTCTGGCTCGGCCTGTTCTACTTCCTGCCCCTCTACCAGCAGCACACCCTCGGCTACTCGCCCTTGGAGGCCGGGCTGACCCAGCTTCCCCTCGCCCTCATGATCACCCTCTCGTCGTGGGTCACCGGCAAAGTCTCCGGCCGCCATGTGCTCCCCGTGGGCCTGCTGGTCCTCGCGGCCGGACTGGCCTGGCTGTCCCGAACTCCGGCCGACGGCACCTTCCCTGTGGACCTGCTCGGCCCGACGCTCCTCATCGGCATCGGGCTGGGGGTGGCCTTCGTCCGGCTCACCGCGATGTCCTACACGGGCGTCTCGGCCGCCGACAACGGCCTGGCCGGCGGGCTGGTCAACGCCACCCGGCAGATCGGCGGAGCCATCGGCCTGTCCTTTTTGACCCTGCTCCCCTCCTTCGGCGCGGCCTTCCTGGCGTGCGCCGTCCTGACCCTGCTCATCTCGGCCCTCTCGACGCGAAAGGCATGACCATGCCCCTGGACAAGCCGTACATCAGCGGCCACTTCACCCCCGTTGCCGACGAGATCACCGGCCGCGAGCTGAAGGTGCGCGGCACCCTCCCGCCCGAGCTGAACGGCCGCTACTTCCGCAACGGGCACAACCCCAAGCCGGGCATCACCCCCACCCACTGGTTCCGCGGCGAGGGCATGATCCACGGCGTCCGCCTCACGGGCGGCCGGGCCGAGTGGTACCGCAACCGCTGGGTGCGCACCCCCTTCCTGGACGGCGTGCCGTTCACCGGAACCGAGCTCGAAGTCAGCGCCGCCGCCACCAACATCATCTTCCACGGGGGCCGCTACCTGGCCCTGCAGGAGGCCAACCTGCCCTGGGAGGTCAGCGCCGACCTCGACACGATCGGCGTCTACGACTTCGGCGGCAAGCTCACCAGCGCGATGACCGCCCACCCCAAAGAGGACCCGGAGACCAGCGAGCTGCACTTCTTCAGCTACAGCCCCTTCCCGCCGTACCTGACCTACTACGTGGCCGACGCCTCCGGCGACATCGTCACGTCGGAGGTCATCGACGGCTGTGGCCCGTCGCTCATGCACGACTTCGCCATCACCCGCGAGCATGTCGTCTTCATCAACTCGCCGGTGGTCTTCGACCACGCCGAGCACTCCGGCATCCCCTACCGCTGGCACGACGACGTACCGCTGCGCATCGGCGTGATGCCGCGCGCCGGGGGCAAGACCACCTGGTTCGAGGTGGCCGACCAGGCGGCGCTGTTGCACGTAGCCAACGCCTACACCGACGCGCAGGGCCGGATCGTCCTCGAAGCACCGCGCTTCGACCGTTCCGCCTGGGAGAACTCGTGGAAGTGGTGGGTCGGCGCTCCCGGCTACGGAACCAGCCCCGACGCCGGCTCGACCTTCTACCGGTGGATCATGGACCCGGCCACGGGCAAGGTCAGCACTGAGTCCCTCAACGACCTGGCCACCGAGTTCCCGTCGATCAACGACGCCCGCACCGGTTCGGCCTACCGCTACAGTTACGCCATCGCCTTCCCCGGCGCGGGCCTGTCGGGCTACCACACCGTCAAGTTCGACACGCGGACCGGCCAGGAGAAGCTGCTCGCGCACGGCGAGGGCCGGATGCCCGGCGAGGCCGTCTTCGCGCCCGCCGAGGGCGGGACCGCCGAGGACGACGGCTACCTGCTCACCATCGTCAGCGACCTCAAGGCCGACGCCTCGGAGCTGCTCGTCCTGGACGCAGGCGACCTGAGCACCGTGGCCGCCGTCGAACTCCCCCGCAGGGTGCCCGCCGGCATCCACGGCCACTGGATCCCCGACTCCGAACTGCCCGCCTGACCCGCCCCAGCCGCCCGGGCCGCTGTCTCGCCGATGCGGCCCGGGCTCCGAACCCGCCCGGCGTCCAGGGCCGCTGGATCCCCGACTCCGAACTGCCCGCCCGACCATTCCCAGCCGCGCGGGCCGCCGTTGACTCCCCCACGGCGGCCCGGGCCCCGACACCGAGGAACCGCCATGACCTACCCCACGACCATCGACAAGAACGCCCCCGTCGTCGCCGACCGCACCATCCGGATCGCCGCTCCTCTCGAGCAGGTCTGGCAGCTGCACACCAGGATCGGCTCCTGGCCCGTCTGGCAGTCCGCCATCACCGAGGCCCGGCTCAACGGCCCCATTGCCCCCGGCACCACCTTCCACTGGGTGACCGCGGGCCTGTCCATCGACTCCGCCGTCTACGCTGTCAACGCCCCGCACCGCATCCTGTGGGGCGGTCTTGCGCACGGCATCACCGGCGTGCACGAGTGGACCTTCACCGAGGACGGCGACGGCGTCGCGGTCCGCACCCGGGAGTCCTGGGCGGGCGCGCCGGTCGACGCCGACCCGGACACCCTCGCCGCCGCGCTGGACGCCTCGCTCAGCACGTGGCTCGACGCCCTGAAGAAGGCGGCGGAGTAGTGGCCGAGCCGCTCTTTCCTCACCGATCTGGTATTGGCCTTCGTGCTGGCGATCAGCGGCGGCCTGCTGGGCCGCCGGGCCGGCCGCCCCCGCGCAGGCCGAGCGGCCTTTCGGCCGTACAGCCGGACACGGCTCGTCGGCCAATCTGTGCTGTGCACGGCCCCCCTGCACAGCCCTGTGAACTGCGAAAAGAGGATGTGACACAGCTTCATGCCGGGCGACCACTTGAAAGCCGTTGGCTACCTGCGCCGGATGGCCTGGTCCGCCAACGAGCTGTATGAGCGCCTCGGTCCGATCAAGTGCCTCAAGGAGGCGTACCTGCGCGTCCTGGAGTTCGCGCCCGGCCGGCACCGGCTCTACTCGCGGACGAGAAACCCCAGCTGGACCGGGACATGCGGGGCGTGCTGTGGGCGCGCTGCGCGTTCAACCCGGTCGATGAGAACAGGATGCCGACGAGCGAACTCCAGTGGAGGATGATGCCACCCGCACCGGCAGATGGTGACGATGCAGACCCTCCGCCGCCAAGCTCGCACACCACGCACGGGTCATCAGCAGCGCCACCTCAGATCCGACGGGATCAGGCCACGACTCCACAACCAGGAACATCGGCGCCGGCACACCGCGCCGAGGCACGCCGTCTAAACCTGCAAGGCTCACCGATCACGCCCACGGGCAGGCGGCGAACCTGCGGCGGGCCTCAGCCTGGTGCACGCCTGCCCGGGGTTGCGGGCACAGTGCGTGCGGTTCCCCGTCGGCGACCGCGGTTCCCCTCCCGCCGCACGCCTGGCTACCGGGACTTATTCGCAGTGCATCGGCCTTCAGGCCGATGGTGAAGCGAATCTCGCGATAGCCACGCGGAGTGTCGCGGTGACGTGCCTGCGGAAGCAGGCCGGTGAGGGGGTGCGGAGCGACGGAGCATTCAACCTGGCGGAGCCGGGCGGTGCTTGGTTCAGGCGGGGCGGTTCTGTTGCTCGATGTACTGCTTCACGATGTTCAGGGGGGCGCCGCCTACGGTGCCGGCGAAGTAGGAGCCGGACCAGAGCTTGTTGGCGCGCCAGTAGTGCCGCACCAGGTCGGGGAACTCCTGGCGCAGACGTCGGGAGGAGACCCCTTTGAGGGAGTTGACCAGCTTGGTCACGGCGACCTTGGGCGGGAAGTTCACCAGGAGGTGGACGTGGTTGTCCTCGCCGTTGAACTCCGCCAGTTCGCATTCGAAGTCCGCGCAGACCGCCCGCATGATCTCCTCCATGCGCCGAAGATGAGCGTCCTTGAACACCTTGTGCCGGAACTTGGTCACGAAAACCAAGTGAACGTGCATGACAAAAGCACAGTGGCGACCAGTGCGAATGTTCTCCGTGTCAGGCATAACCCAAGTATGCAAGATGCCGGTCATACAGCTTCGGTGCGCCTTCAGGGTGTACCCGGAGCCCGGTCAACGCGGGGCGCTGGCGCGGGCGTTCGGGTGCGCCCGGGTCGTGTTCAACGACGCGGTGCGCGCCCGGGAGGACGCCCGCGCGGCGAGGCTGCCCTACCCCAAGGCCGCAGCCCTGTCCCAGCAGCTGATCACCCGCGCCAAGAACACGGCGGAACGCTCCTGGCTTGGCGAGGTCTCCTCGGTCGTCCTGCAGCAGGCCCTGCGGGACGCGGAGAGCGCGTACAAGAACTTCTTCGCCTCCCTGAAGGGGGAGCGCAAGGGCCCGAAGGCGGGCGCGCCGCGCTTCAAGTCGCGTAAGGACTCCCGGCAGTCGATTCGGTTCACCGCGAACGCCCGCTGGAAGATCACCAGCGGTGGGCGGTTGTCCCTGCCGAAGATCGGCGAGGTGCGGGTGAAGTGGTCCCGGATCCTGCCCGCCGTGCCGTCCAGCGTCACGGTGATCCTGGACTCGGCGGGAAGGTACTTCGCCTCCTTCGTCATCGACACCGACCCCGCCACCGACCAGGCCCGGCCGCCGGACTGGCGGCATCGGCCTGCGGAGCGCCGGTAAGACCAGAACCCGTTCTGGCACAGCGTAAAGAAACAGGAAGCCACGGAATCCCCGCCGAAAACCGTGCCGCGTAGCGGCAGCAACCGGTAGGGACGGCCAGAATCCTCGGGCTTCAGCCCGAGGAGCATGTCAAAACGTGCCAACTTCTGTGCGACGAGCCGCAACGGTGCAGGCTGCCGGGTGCTGGTGTCTGCCGCATGGTGCCGCGGCACCATCCCGCAAACCGCGGGTTCGGCCGTTCCTCATGCCTGCCGCGATGTCCCCAGAGACGTGTGGCTGCCGTGCCACGGGTACTCAAGCTCCCATATGGAGATCGGCCCATCGGGTAGTCCTCTCGGGGTGGCGGGATATTCCGTGTCGTTCGGAGAGGGCCGCGATGATGCCGTTCCCGCGACCGTTTTCCTTGTGTTCGGCGGGGTGGGAGCCGTCGGGCGATGTGGGCCGTTGAGGTACTGGCCCCGCGTCGGTGACCTCGATGCGAAGCGCGCGACAGTTGCTGTCCTCGGGCATGGACAACCGAAGCACTGCTGGAGGCAGTGCGTGGACGATCGCGTTGGTGGTCAGCTCCGAGATCACCAGGAGGGCGTCGTCGGCTGTCGGGGTGGGCACGCGCCATTGGGCGAGGACGGTGCATGCGAGTCGGCGTGCGGCGGAGACGGCCTCGGGGACGTGCGGCAGTGCGCAGACGTGCTCGACCCTCGAGGGCGGGGCCGTATCGGCGTCAGACGTGCTGGTGGCCGGGATGCTCATCCTCGGCCACCTCCACTGGTCTTTGCTTCTCATGTCGGAAGCGCCGGCTGGTTCGGTGCCGGTGGCGGCGGTCGGGTTACTCGGCGGTGGCGAGGATCCGGGCCAACGCCGTGACGGCCTGTTCGGCGTCGCGGCCTTCAGCGCGGACAGTCACGGTGCTTCCGGCGGTGGCGCCCAGGCCCATCACGGCGAGGACACCGGTCGGATTGACTGTCCGGTCGGCGTACTCCAGCTGTATGGCGCTGGTGAATCCGGCTGCGGTGCGGGCGAGTTGGCCTGCAGGGCGGGCGTGCAGGTTGGCGGGCAGGACGACGGCGGTCTCGTGCTTGGACGTGGTCGTGGCGGTCGTGGTGGTGGGGTCAGAGCTTGTGGACATGGCGGGCCTCCTTGGCGGCGTTGGCGACGGTCTTCAGGTCGGCGCCGGATGCGGCGGTGACGACGGCTGCGACGGCTCCTTCGACGAAGGGGGCATCGACGATCAGCACCTCGGGGTGGGGATGGTCTTCCAGGACGGTGCGGGCGGTCAGGACGGAGCTGCCGAGGTCGGGCAGGACGACGACGCCCGTGCCGCGGTCGGCGTGCCGGATGGCGGCGAGGACGAGGTCATAGCTGGTGCCGATCCGGCCGTCGTCGGTGCCTCCGGCGGTGGCAAGGGGGACCGTGTCGGAGCCGATCTGCTCCACCAGCAGGCGAAGGCCGGCGACCAGCTCGGCGCTGTGGGACACGAGTACTATGCCGACAGGTGTTCTCATGAACAGCTACGTTAAATCTCGGAACGCTATTCATCAATACTGAATGAGGGAGAAATTTTCTATGGTGCAGGCGGTGCAGCGGGCGGTGCAGATACTGCGGGAGCTCGCGTCCACCGGACCCCGGCTCGGAGTGACCGAGCTGGCCGACCGCCTGGGCGTGGCCAAGCCGACCGTGCATGCGCTGTTGCGCACGCTGGAGGCCGAGGGGCTGGTGGTGCAGGACCGGGACAGCTCGAAGTACCAGCTGGGCCCTGACCTGGTACAGCTGGGCAACGCCTACCTGGACACCCAGGAACTGCGGACCCGTTCGCTGACCTGGGCGGACCAACTCGCGAACCGGACGAACGAGGCGGTGTGGGTGGCCGTGCTCACCGGCGACCACGTGCTGGTGGTGCACCATGCCTTCCGGCCCGAGGGGGCCGTGCAGATCCTCGAGGTGGGCGCCAGCATCCCGTGGAGCACCTGCGCCCTGGGCAAGGCCATCGTGGCCTTCGTTCCCGCCGGCGAGCGCGAGCGGCTGCTCGCGGGTGAGCTGTCGGTGCTCACCGGCGCCAGCATCACCGACCCGGAGGAGCTGGCGGGCCAGCTGAAGGAGTTCCTCAGGACGGGTTATGCGATCGAGGACCAGGAGTCAGCCATCGGGGACGCGGGTATCGCATCTCCCGTCTTCGACCGCTCCGGTGAGGTGGTCGGCGCTCTCGGCATCGTCGGCCCCGTCGAGCGGCTGCTGGCCGAATCAGCACGTCAGGAGCTTGCGGTCGCAGTCCGGGAGACCGCCCGCAACCTCTCCCGCGACCTGGGCGCTCCCCGCGGGACGGCCGCACGCGCCACGATGACCTGACCTGCCCGCGCAGCCCGGCAGCGGCTGCCCTCCTTCCCTCACCCCGCCCTCTGATCCAGGCCCCTCGGCGCGCCGAGGGGCCTTCTCCTTGCCGAAGGATCGCGATGGCTGTCGAACCTCTTGACAGGTAGGAAACGCGGGCTTAACTTCCGGAACAGCGTTCATCCATAGTGAACTGCCTACAGCCGGATACTTAAAGCTGCCCGGTTTCCCCTGAGCCGGGCCGCCAGGTTGCCCGACCCCTGACCACCTGGCGGCCACCTCCCTTCACAACCCGCTCGCATGCGGAGGAGGTGAGACGCCCAAGCTGCCGCTCGGCACTGGGCGCCATCATGGAAGAGAACACTTACCCTCAGAAATTGCTCGCCGAAATGCTGGGCACCGCGATGCTGGTGTTCATCGGCGTCGGTTCGGTCCCTGCAACCCTCATCGTCAACGGCAAGGCCCCCTTCACCTTCGCCGATCTGGGCATGATCTCGCTGGCGTTCGCCACCGTGGTCATCGCGATGATCTACGCGATCGGCCACATCTCCGGCTGCCAGATCAACCCGGCCGTCACCCTCGCGCTCGCCGCCACGAAGAAGATGCCCTGGCGGGACGTCCCCGGCTACATCACCGCCCAGGTCGCCGGTGCGGCCCTGGGGGCCCTGGCAATCATCGGGGTGCTCGGCCACAAGGCTGTAGACCTCGGTCTGGGTATCGCCTCCTACGGCCCTCAGGTCAGTGCCGGCCAAGCCTTCTTCGCCGAAGCTGTCGGCACGGCCATCCTCGCCTTCGTCGTCTTCGGCGCCATCGACCACCGCTCGGCCGGCGGCTTCGCCGGGCTCGCCATCGGCCTGGCGGTGTTCGCCATCATCATGGTCGTCGGACCCGCCACCAGCTCCGCGATCAACCCGGCCCGCGTCGTCGGCCCCATGCTGGTCGGCCAGTTGTTCAACGGCACGGTCCACTGGAACCAGCTGCCGGTCTACCTGATCGGCGACGTCGTAGGCGCGGTCGTCGCCGGATTCCTGTACGTCGCCCTGAACGCCCGCCGTGGCATTGCCACCGCCACCGAGACGACGACCGAGCCGGTCGCCGCCGCTGAAGGAGCCCTGTCATGAAGAAGCTGATCAACGCCCCTGAAACGGTGCTGGCCGAGGCGCTGTCCGGGATCGCCGCCGCCCACACCGGACTGAAGGTCGACGCGGAGAACAAGGTGATCGCCCGCGCCGCGGGTACCAAGCCGGGCAAGGTCGCCCTCGTCTCCGGCGGCGGTTCCGGGCACGAGCCTCTGCACGGCGGCTTCGTGGGACGGGGCATGCTCGACGCCGCCTGCCCCGGCGAGGTGTTCACCTCGCCCGTGCCCGGTCAGATGCTGGCCGCGGCCCAGGCCGTGGACGGCGGCGCGGGCGTGCTGTTCATCGTGAAGAACTACACCGGCGACGTCCTCAACTTCCAGATGGCCGCCGAACTGGCCGCCGAAGAGGGCATCACGGTGGAGACCGTCCTGGTCGACGACGACGTCGCCGTCCAGGACTCCACCTGGACAGCCGGGCGCCGCGGCACCGGAGCCACCGTCTTCGTCGAGAAGATCGCCGGCGCTCTCGCCGAGCAGGGCGCCGACCTCGCCGCCGTGGCGGAGATGGCCAAGCGCGTGAACGCCGCTTCCCGGTCCTTCGCCGTCGCGCTGACCGCCTGTACCGCGCCCGCCTCCGGCAAGCCCGGCTTCGACCTGACCGAGGACGAGATAGAGGTCGGCGTCGGCATCCACGGCGAACCCGGCCGCAGCAGGGAAAAGCTCCGCCCGGCCAAGGAGATCGTGGCCACCGCCCTGGACGCCATCCTCGCCGACCAGCCCCTCGACGCCGGTGACGAGACCGTCGTCATGGTCAACGGCCTGGGCGGCACCCCGCTCATCGAGTTGTACGTGGTCTTCAACGAGGTTGCCGCCGCACTCGCGGACAAGGGCGTGGTCATCGCCCGCAACCTCGTCGGCAACTACGTGACCAGCCTGGACATGGCGGGTGTTTCCCTCACCGTGTGCAAGGCCGATGCCGACATGCTGTCCCTGTGGGACGCGCCCGTGAACACCCCGGCCCTGCGCTGGGGCATCTGAACCGAGCCGGGGGCGGGGCCGCGCAACACGCGAGGGCCGGGCCGGTGCCTTCCCGCTGCCAGCCTGCCCGGACCGCACCCCTCACGCCGTCGCCCCCGCCCCCGGCTCATCCCACCGCCAACCAACCCCGTACCGACCACGAACGGAGACTCCGTGGACACCGACCTCGCCCGCACGTGGGTGCAGGCCATCGCAGCCGCCGTGGACAAGCACAAGGACCACCTCACCCAGCTCGACTCGGCCATCGGCGACGCCGACCACGGCACCAACATGCACCGCGGCTTCTCCGCCGCCGTCACGGCCTTGGCCGACTACGAGCCGGATACCGTCGGGGCCGTACTGGTCAAGACCGGCACCACCCTCATCTCCACCGTCGGCGGCGCCTCCGGACCGCTCTACGGCGGCGCCTTCCGCGCCATCGGCAAGGCCCTGGACACCCCCACCGCCGACACACAGCAGCTCGCCGCCGCACTGGCCGCCGGCCTCTCAAGCATCCAGAAGCTCGGCGCGGCCGCACCCGGCGACAAGACCATGATCGACGCCTACGCCCCCGCTCTGGCGGCCTTCCAGCAACAGGCCGACGCCGGAGCCGACTTGGCCGCCGCGGCCGTGGCCGCCGCCGACGCCGCCGAAGAGGGCATGCGCGCCACCACACCGATGCAGGCCCGCAAGGGCCGCGCCTCCTACCTCGGCGCCCGCAGCATCGGCCACCAGGACCCGGGCGCCACCTCCACCGCCCTCGTCTTCCGCGCCCTCGCCGAGACGCTGGGGGCCCGATGACCGACCGCCGCACCTACACCGGGCACACCGCCGCACCCGGCATAGCCCTCGGCGTCGTCCACCGCACCGACCGGCCACCCACCCGAACGGCGCTGCCCCACCGCACCAGCGGCGACCCCACGCAGCAGATCACCGACGCCTTCGACGCCATCGCCGCCCGCCTGCTCGACCTGTCCACCTCGCTGCGCGAGCAGGGCAAGGACGAACAGGCCGACATCATGGAAGTCAACAGCTACATCGCCCAGGACCAGGATCTGCGCGACCAGGCCATCAAGCGGGCGAACGACGGCCAGCCAGTACCCGTCGCCGTCCGGCAGGCCGTCGACACCTACGCCGGAACCATCGCCGCCCTGGACGATCCCACCCTCGCCGAACGCGCCGCGGACGTCCGACAGGTCGGCCGCCGCGTCCTGGCCCACCTCCACGGCGACACGGGCCCCGCCCCCGACCAGCCCCTCGTCCTGGTCGCCCACGAGATCGGCGCCGCCGACCTGCTGGAACCCGGCCAGACCGTGACAGCAGCCATCTCCGTGACCGGCGGCCCGAATTCCCACGCCGCGATCGTCGCCCGCTCGCTTGGCATCCCCTTCCTCCTGGCCGTCGACCCCCAGCTGCTCGAACTGCCGGACGGGCAGGAGATCCTGGTCGACGCCGACCAGGCCCGCGCGGTCGCCCACCCCGACGACGAGGAACGCACCAGGGCCCTGGAAGCAATGGAGACCGCCCGAGCTCGCAGACTCGCCCTCGCCGAAGAGCGCCACCTGCCCGCCGAGACACTCGACCAGCACCGCATCGTTCTGCGGGCCAACGTAGCCACCCCGGCCGAGGCCCGCGCGGCCCTGGCCACGGGCGCCGAAGGTGTCGGCCTGCTCCGCACCGAGCTGCCCTTCCTCAACCATCCCGCCTGGCCCACCCGCGAACAGCACGCGGCCACCCTCGTCCCCGTCCTGCGCGCTCTCACCGGACAGGTCGTCACGGCCCGCACGCTCGACTTCGCCGACGACAAACTGCCGCCGTTCCTCGCCCGCCTCCAGGGCGCGCGGCTCGGGCGTGGCCTCCCCCTCATGCTCGCTCAACCGGACGCCTTCGCCGACCAGTTCAGCAGCCTGCTCAGCGCCGGAGCCGACACCGACCTGCGCATCCTGATCCCCATGGTCGCGAGCGTCGACGAACTACGCGCCTGCCGACGCCTCCTTGAGGCCGCAGCCACCGAAGCCGACGTCCCGATGCCACCCCTGGGCATCATGGTGGAACTCCCCGAAGCGGTCGCCGCGGCCGACGACCTCGCCCGCGAAGCCTCCTTCTTCTCCATCGGCAGCAACGACCTCACCTGCCAGATCCTGGGCCTGGACCGCCGTGACCCAGCAGCCACCCCGGCCATGGCGGCACATCCCGCCGTACTCGACGCCATCTCCCGCGTCGTCACCGCCGCCCACCGTCACGATCGCCAGGTCTCCGTCTGCGGTGACGCCGCCGCACACCCCCTCGTGACTCCCCTCCTCATCGGCCTCGGCTGCGACAGCCTCTCGGTCGGCCCCGCCGCCCTCGACGAGGTCCGGGCCCGCATCCGCCGGCTCCGGCACGACACCTGCGCCTCCCTGGCCGCCGTCGCCGTCACCCGCGAAACCCCCGAAGAGGTCTGGCAACTCGTCGAGCAGTGCTGCCGGCCGTCGCTGCCCTGAGAAGAAGGCACCCGAACTGTGAAGAAGCTCATCAACTCGCCCGATGAGGTGCTTGCCGATGCCCTCGTCGGTATGGCCGCCGCGCACCCCTCGCTGACGGTCGACACGTCCCACCGCTATATCGCCCGCGCGGGCGGCCCAACCCCTGGGAAGGTCGGCCTGGTGTCAGGCGGCGGATCCGGGCACGAGCCGCTGCACGGCGGGTTCGTCGGGTACGGGATGCTCGACGCGGCCTGTCCCGGTGAGGTGTTCACCTCACCCGTGCCAGACCAGATCCTCGCCGCCACACGAGCCGTGGACAGCGGGGCGGGGGCCCTGCACATCGTGAAGAACTACACCGGCGACGTACTGAACTTCCAGATGGCCGCCGAACTGGCCGCCGACGACGGCGTGCGGGTAGAGGGCGTCCTGGTCAACGACGACGTCGCCGTGGAGAACAGCACGTGGACCGCGGGCCGACGGGGCACCGGAGCGACGGTGTTCGTGGAGAAGATCGCCGGTGCGGCAGCCGAGCTCGGCGCGGACCTGGGCACGACCGCGGCTTTGGGCCAGGAGGTCAACGACCGATCCCGTTCCTTCGGGGTCGCGCTCACGCCGTGCACGGTGCCCGCGTCCGGCAAACCCGGTTTCGAACTGGGCGAGGACGAGGTCGAGCTGGGCGTCGGCATCCACGGCGAGCCCGGTCGCGCCCGCGGCAGGCTCGCCTCCGCCCGGGAGCTCGTGGGTATCGCACTGGATGCCATCCACGCCGACATGCCGCTCTCGGGCGAGGTGCTCGTGATGGTCAACGGCCTGGGCGGCACCCCGCTGATCGAGCTGTACGTGGTGTACGCCGCCGTTGCCGAGTGGCTCGCCGGCCACCGCGTGCGGATCACCCGCAACCTGGTCGGCAACTACGTCACCAGCCTCGAGATGGCCGGCTGCACGATCACGGTGTGCCAGCTCACGCCACGGCTCACTCATCTGTGGGACGCCCCGGTCGCGACCTCCGCGCTGCGCTGGGGATGCTGAGCGGCCGAGGCCGTCGACGCCAGACCGTACGAGATCGTACGAGGGAGAGGGACGACGATGGACGCAAGCATGTTCCGGGCCTGGATCCATGAGGCCGCCCGATCGGTGACCGACAACGCCGATCATCTGACCCGCCTCGACTCCGCTGTCGGCGACGCCGACCACGGCATCAACATGCGACGTGGTCTGCAGGCGGCGGTGGCGATGCTGGACGAGACCAACCCCTCCACCCCGGGTGCGGTGCTCGCCACCGTCGGCCGGGCATTGATCAGCAAGACCGGCGGCGCCTCAGGACCGCTGTACGGCACCGGCTTCCGGCAGGCCGCGCGCACCCTGGGCCAGCATCCCGACGTCTCCGCCGCACAACTCGGCGCGGCGTTGGAGGCTGCCCTCACCGGCATCCAGCGGATCGGCGCGGCGCTCGAGGGGGACAAGACGATGATCGACGCCCTCAGCCCGGCCGTGACCGCGTACCAGACCGTCATCGACACCGGCGGCGACCTGACCAACGCCACCCGCGCGGCGTACGACGCCGCTCTGCGGGGCCTGAAGCAGACCGCCGACATGCAGGCCCGGAAGGGCCGCGCGAGCTACCTCGGCGCCCGCACCATCGGCCACGAGGACCCCGGCGCGGCGTCGACCGTCCTCATTCTGTCTGCCCTCGCGACCGTCAGCTCGGCGGGCGAGCGGCGTGCGGACGGTCATCAGTAGGCCCCTACACGTTTGGTTGGCCCCCGGCGGCGAGGCGGCCTCGCCGCCTGCACAGACAACGGGCAACCTCGCCGTCGATGCCAGGCCCCACCCCGCCGGGCAAAGACGACGGACGGCCGAGCCCCGGTACTGAGCGGATCGCCACAGCGACCGCCGCCGAGGAAGTGGTCGAGGTCTCGAACAGCTTCGAGGCTGACGCGTAGTTCGCGTCCGCAGACATCTGCCACAGGACGCACGAGGCCATGGCCTCATTCATCGACGTCACGTTCATCACGACACGACAAGCGCACTCGCGCGATGAGCGGAGCGTCCGCGACGCGTGGACGCGCCCCTGAATCGCGCACGTTCAATGGCGGGGAGAAGGTGCGAGGGCAAGTGCAAAGACAACGGGACAGCAACCTGAGGCGGTGCGCCCCGAGTAACTGGAGCGTGCGCACCCAGCTGCTGGCCGTGGTGGTCATCCCGATCATCACCGCGCTCGTACTGGGCGGTCTGCGGGTCGAATCCGCCGTGCGGAACGCACAGGACATCGACAACGCCCGTCAGCTCGTCCGTGTCGTCGACAAGGGCACGGTGCTGTTGCAGGAGATCGAGGACGAACGCGATCTCACCGCCCTCTACGTCGCGGCCGGGCGTACGGGCGACACGAGCCGACTCGAAACGCAGCGCTCGAAGGCAGACGCGGCCCTGGCCCGGGCCCGTGGCGAAGCCGCTCGTGTCCATGGAAGGACGAACGCGGTCCTGGCCACCCAGCTCGCGGTGCTCAACGCCTTCGGGCGGAAGGTGGCGTCACTGCGCCACACGGTAGCCCAGTCGACGATGCGCTGGCCGACCGTGGTCAACGCATACACGGCCTTGATCACCGAGCTCACCGACGCCCTTCACCTTCTCGCGCCGGACATCGCCGACCAGGCCCTTGTCATGAGGGCCGAGACACTCGAGACCTTCGCCCAGGCCACGGAGAAGGCGTCTCAGCAGCGCGCACTGCTCAGCGGCGTACTGGCCCAGGGACTCTTCGATTCGGACGAGGCCCAGAGCGTGACCCTCGCCAGCCGACAGCAGCAGGCATTGACCGGCCAGTTCCTGTCCAGTGCGCCGTCGGCTCAGCGTCAGTTCTACGAGCGCACCGTCATCGGAAGGGACGTCGACAAGGCCGACACGTTCCAGAAGCAGACACTCGCCCTGCAGGACTCCAGCCGCCCCAGCCTCGATGCCGACGCGTGGTTCGACACCATGACGAGCAAGCTGGACCTGATGCGACGGGTCGAGCAGCGGCTCGTCGGATCGGTCGAGGACGAGAGCTCGCGCGAGCAGCGCCAGGGCGAGCGCGCACTGTTCACAGCCTCGCTCGTCGAGCTGTTGATCCTCCTGCTCGTGCTCGGTGTGACGCACGTCCTGGTGCAGTCGATCGTCGGCCCGCTGCACACCCTGCGTGCCTCCGCTCTCAATATCGCGCAACGCCGCCTGCCCGACGTGGTCCGGTTGCTGCGGGAGCCCAGCGGCGCGCAACTGAAGCCCATCGAGGTCGAGCCCACGGCCGTCGACTCGACCGACGAGATCGGTGGTGTCGCCCGAGCGTTCGACGACGTCCATCGCAACTCCGTACGGCTGGCGTTCGAGCAAGCGCAGCTACGCGGCCGCATCAACACGACGTTCGTCAACCTCTCGCAGCGCAGCCAGAGCCTGGTGGAACGGCAGCTGGAGCTGATCGACCACTTGGAGAACGGCGAACAGGACCCCGACCTGCTCGCCAGCCTCTTCAAGGTCGACCACCTGGCCACCCGCATGCGCCGCAACGGTGAGAACCTACTCGTCCTCGCTGGCGAGAAGGCGGGCCGCCGCTGGAGCGCTCCGGTCCGGCTCGTGGATGTCCTCCGGGCCGCCATCAGCGAGATCGAGCAGTACCAGCGGGTGCAACTGCGCGGACTGGTCACCGCGGACGTCGACGGCCGGGCGGTGAACGACGTCGTTCATCTCATCGCGGAGCTACTGGAAAACGCGACCACGTTCTCCTCGCCGGACACCGAGGTGCTCGTCACGTGCCTGCTGCTGTCCGGCGGTGGAGCGAGGGTCGAGATCCAGGACAACGGCATCGGCATGTCCACCGAGGACCTGGCGGAGGCCAACGAGAGGCTCCTGAACCCGCCGGTCGTCGACGTCGCGGTGGCGCGCCGTATGGGCATGTTCGTCGTCGGCCGGCTCTCCGGCCGCCACGGCATCCGCGTCCAGCTCCGCGGGTCATCGCCCCACGGCGTCACAGCAGCCGTCATGCTGCCCCAGAAACTGGTCCGGGAACACGAAGATCACATGGATCCTCCCGGCCTGTCAGCCAGGTACAACGCGCAAGGGCGCCTCACCGGCTGGCGCAACTACGACACGGTCGAGCAACTCGATAAGAGCGCGCCGGCCGGACGCGCCCACCGGACACGTCACGGCGCCCGCCCGGCCAGTAAGGAGTGAGCATTGTCGGATCCTCGACGAGCCATGGTTGACGGAGCGGCCCCACGCATGGCGAATCCCGGCTACTTCAAGGCGTCTTCGATGGCCTCGAAGATGTCGGCGTCAGTCTCCTTCTGCCAGTCGGGCAGGTCGGGCCAGTCGGCGACGTACTCGGCGCCACGGTGCCCGGGCCACGTCGGGATGTGCCCGTGTCCGTCAAGCCGAGCTCGCGGTGGAACGGGGCGAGGAGCGGTGAGCACTCGGCATGCGCTGGGGGTGAACCGGCTCGGTGCTCTGGCCATTCGGGGCTATCCCCCGTGAGTACCGCCTCATCCAGACGCGAACGCGTCGGGGCTGCCAAATAGCCATGCTCATCACGGTCGAGCCGAGGCGTTGGACGGCGGCGCGGCGGTCGGCCGGCTGCATGGCGCGCCCTTGCGGGGCGATGCCCGGCGGTGAGGCCGGGCTGGTTGACCCAGGAGGTGGCGACCGACGGTAGTGGGCGGCTCGGCCACCGCCTGGCGCGCCGCGCCGGCCGGGCGGCAGTCGAGAGGAGACCTAATTCCAGCGTCTCTCGGGCTGTTAGCCTGCGCGCATGTCAGACCTGGGGCCCGTCGCCTGGCCGCCTGAGCCGATCAGGACCGAGAGGCTCGTGCTCCGTGAGCCCGAGGCCCGGGACCGTGCGGCGTTCATCGAGCTGCTGGCGTCGCCAGAGGTGCACACCTACCTCGGCGGCCCCCGACCGCGTGACGAACTTGGGCGCGAGATGCCCGGGGCGCCCGAGCGGTGGCCCGGGAGTTTCGTCGTTGATCTCGGCGGGGCGATGATCGGCCAGATCCTGCTCAGGAGAGCAACGGGGCACCGTCGCCCGGCTGCCGCGGGGAAGGCCGATCTCGGCTACCTGTTCCTGCCGCGAGCGTGGGGATTCGGGTACGCCGCCGAGGCGTGCGCGGCGGCACTCGACTGGTTCGACGGCGTCCTTCCCGGCGAGCCGGTGGTACTCCACACCCAGACCGCCAACGTCGGCTCGATGCGCCTCGCGGCAAAGCTGGGGTTCACCGAGGTAGAGCGGTTCCATGCCTGGGACGCCGAGCAGTGGCTCGGCCTGCGGTCCCCGGTCACGCGCTCCGATTGAGCCCAAGGCCGCGAGGTTGGGTAGCCCGAGGGTAAGACTCCCTCGGGCTACCCGACCTCGCGCGCGTGCACCCGCAGAATGTCCAGGTGGTCGGTGCGCAGCCGGCGCAGCGACACCTCTACCGCCTGCCGGAGATTCTTGCGGTGGTTGCCGGCCGCGTTCACATCGCACGCCCGGATTCTGAAGGATGGTCTCCGAACTGCTGGCGGTATAGGTGGTCGCGGTGTCGATGAAGCTGCCGCCTGCGTCCGCGTAGGCGGTCGAGGATTCTGCCGCCGGCCTTGGTGTCGAGGCCCCAGCTCTCAGTCGCTGTCGTCGATATCCGCGGGCTCGTCCGGATCCCGGAAGGGCCGCAGTCCCTGGCCGGCGCCGCTGGCGGTGATATTGAACTGGTAGCGGCCGAGGAAGTTGATGTGTCGGTCCTTGAGCGGGGAGAGTCGGGCCACGTCCTCGTCCTTGATGTCGTGTCCCTCTGCGCGAAGCTGGGCGACGGCGGCGTCCAGGTAGCGGGTGTTCCACAGCACCACGGCGTTGAGGACCAGGCCGAGTGCGGCGAGCTGGTCCTCCTGTCCCTCGCGGGACGCCTGGCGGATCTGGCCCCGGCCGCCATGGCAAATCGCGCGGGCCAGCCGGTGGCGGGACTCCTGCACGGTCAGCTGCCGGTTCATCAGCCGCCGGTAGGTGTCGTCAACCGGGTCGACGACAGCGAGCAGGTGATGGTCTTGTCGATCCGCCCGTACTCGGCGAACGCGGCGCCCAGCGGGGTCGGGTGCCTCTCGCGGCCGAACATCCGCAGCGGGTCGTAGGCGGACCTGGTTCGTGATGAGCGACCCTGCGACGCGGAGCATGTCCGGCCAGTGCTTCGCGATCCGCTTCACGTTGACCTTGTTGCAGGCGACGGCCCCCGACGGCCTTGACGGCCGCCCCCAACTCCCAACGGAGGCTGAGGTGTCCAGGTAACTAAATACGAAGCGTTGTCGGTCGCGACCATCTCCGGCTTCACCCCGCCGTCGAGGCTCAGCAGGGTGTAGGGGCTGTCGCGAAGGCCAACAGTCCGCCCACAAGCGCGGCAAGACCATCGGCGGCGCGGGCGTCACCGACGAGTCCATGCTGTCCATGGCCCTTCACCTGCGCGATCAGGAGATGAGCCTGCGCGACATCGCCAAGCGGCTCGTCATCACCACGGGCGCGAAGAAGGGCCAGCACCCCTCGCCCGCCACCGTCATGCGGATGCTGCGTGAACACGACGAGCAGGCCGCCACGGTGGTGAGCGCGTGATCACTTCGCTATTTTGCGGCTGGTGTCTGGGCTAGGACTTCGGGGCTATACGCCCCGCGCCCGGGCCGGCTGGTGGAAGTGGCCGAGGTCACGCACGGCACGATCCTCATGGTCCGCCCGCGTCGCCTAGCCGTGGTGCTGTCGGCGGCAAGCTGCTGATGTCATGCGCCACTCAAGCGTAAAACGGACGCAAAATAAGCACAAACGGACTCAATCGGGCTAAATGCAGGCTAAAGTGGGCTTTACGCCAGTAGGCGAACTAAGTTTCGATCCCAGGAGTTACATGGCCTCCGAAGTGACCCCCGCTCCCGACTCGATCCCTCACGCCAACGCCGCCTTGGCCGCCGACTGCGACCAATGCCATGGCTGGGGAACCTTGATCACCCGCCACGGGCGTCTTGAACTGTGCCCCACCTGCCAGGCCGACGCCGACCGGGCGCACCGTGACAGCCACCCAGCCATCCGAGGATCTACACGACCGGAATGAACCCGACGCCAGGGATGCTCGTTTCGCCGTCGCCTTCGGGGCGCCGCAGCCGATGTCGGAGTGGTGGAGGAATCCGGGCCATCTGCATAGCGGGCTCCGCCGTGGGCACCGGCAGGAGGTCGTCGCCCAGTGACGCTGGACGTCAGTGGCGTCCGGGGCCCGGCTGATGGGTGCAAGGGTGCAAGGCCGGAGTGGAGGGCACGGGCGGAGATCACAGGTTCTGGGAGAGCGTCTCGCAGTAGCCCAAGGGGGACCGTCCCTGGTAGAGGTCGCCTCCAGCAGGACCTCGGGCCAGGCACCGGTGTGCGTCATCGGGATCCCGCGTACTCGGAGGCCATGCACAGCATCGTTCTGACGCTGTTCAGCGTCTCGCCCTCGCCGCCGGCCTCCACCAGGCGGGCGCGCAGGACGCGGTGCGCCTGGTCCAGCTTGCGGAGGCCTACGCTTGGCCCGACCTGAGGGGGCCTGTTGCCGTCGCGGGCGGGTCTCACGTCTCCGTTCGTCGGGTTGACCCGTGGTGGTCGCAGCGACGATGGAATATCGCGCGGTACTCCCTCGGCCGCCGGCCCGTGTGCCTGGCAAAGATGCCGCTGAACGCCCCAGGGTCGCGGTACCCGACGTCGGCGGCGATGCTTGCGATGGTCCTGTCGGTCGTCTCCAGCAGGTGTCTGGCTCGACGCACCCGCACCGTGTGCAGGTACGCGAGTGGCGTCTCGCCGGCTTCGTCGCCGAAGCGACGGAGCATGGTTCTCGTGCTTACGTGGAACTCCTGGGCGAGGGCGGGCAGGTCATAGCGAGCACTGAGGTTCTGGTCGAGCCACCGCTTGACGCTGAGTGAGAACTCCCTGCCCACAGTGGGTATGAGCCCCGAGTCGACATAGGGAGCCTGCGTGGAACGTGCATCATCAACGAGTGCGATACGCGCGGTGCTACGGGCGACGCGGGGACCGTCGTGCTCGCGGATGAACTGCAGCGCGAAGTCGTACATGGCACTGAAGGCCGCTGTGGTCGTCACCCCTCGGTCGGTCACGACCAAGCTCTCCGGGCGGGGCGCACGTCGGCGTACCGGCGGGCGAACCGATCCGCGAACAACCAGGATGTGGTCGCTTCGCGTCCGCCGAGCAACCCGGCTTCAGCGACCAGGAAGGCGCCCACGCAGATCGATACGACAGCTGTCCCCGAGGCCGCCTGCGACCGAATCGAGCTACTTCCGGTCCCAGGTTTGCGAGTGTCGCGTCGAGATCGAGCGTGGGCGAAAGCTCGAAGCCCGGCACGATCAGGACGTCCACCGGGCGAACGGCCGAGACGTCGAGCACCGAGCCGCCGGACGCGATCACAAGCCGCCGGGTCGAGATGACCGACGCCTCGTAGGCCGGCTGAACCGACCCTTGCGCCGCGGCGACGTGGGAGAAGCCGGCATCACGCACCCAACGCGCGAACCGCGCGACGTCGGGGCTGATACCCGGCATTTCGGGCATGAGGATGACTGCCGGTCCTGACCCGAGCGCGAGACGGATTGAAGGTTCTCGCCTACCGCTTCGACAACGACAGGTGGTGCACTGGCCGGCGGTTCGCCGCTTACCGAGCGCTGCTCGGGGACGCATTCGACGGCCGCGTACTGAAAGCCGAGACGGCGAACACGAACCCTCCGCCCTTCTTCCGTGACGTCGTCGATTGCGCCCACAGCGTCGTCACGGCACACCTCGTCGACCAGGACGGTCACCCCACCATGCGGGCCCGGAACGAGATCATCGCCTTCCTGGCCGAGCGCCTCGGGACGCGGCCGGAATGAGCCCTTGGCGCTCCGGCACCTGGCGATGCGACGGAGCGCCGCCGCATCCCGATGCGATCGGGTCGTCGACCTGGGGGCACTCGTGACCGACCCTCGGTGACCGCGAGTGACACAGGCCATTCAGACTTCGATGACACACGCTCAACCTTCAGTGGCACAGGACAAGCGCGATGACCCGGCTGCTGTCCACTTCGCACTGGACGGCTCCGGGGCATGGCGGGCACTGGACTCGAACTGTGCGGCGATGCTGTTCCACACAACGCCGTCCCGCCACCGTCGACCTGCCGCCGACCCAGGCCGGCAGCATCCCCGACGAACTGCGTCCGCGTCTGGAAGCGCCAACGCGACGCCGAGGTTCAAGGACTCAACGCCCTCCGCGCCGGCCTCACCCTCACCTCAACTCCCGTCCCTGGCAAACGCGTCGTCCTCGTGGCCCATTCCAAATGCACCACGACGGCCGGCTCCAGGGACAGCTGCCCCATGGGCGATCAAACCCCCTATGAAATTCAGACATTGGTCCCCAAATCCGTTGTCGGCAACAAGCCCAACTGCGAGACTCCTCGGCACCTGACCGGAGAATTTCGCCGGTGTCTTCAGTAGACAGCTTCAAGACTCGCGACGCTCGGACCTCTTCCTCCGCACCTACCGGATGTCGTTCGGCTCTCCACCAGTCTCCAGTGAGAAACCGGGAGAAGCTCATGTCCACACGACGCAGCCTGTTCGCGCTCGTCACCGCGGTATTGACGATGCTGGCCATCGCCGTGGCCGGCACACCTGCGCAGGCCGCAGGCTTCAGCCCAATCAACGTCTGGAACTCGAGCCACTGTCTCGACAATGCCACTGAGAACGCCGCGAAGCTCCAGATGTGGTCGTGCAGCGGTGGTTCCGAGCAGAAGTGGCTCGAAGGGTTCAACACCCAGACCGGCCTGTTCACCTTCACCAACCAACGCACGGGACGATGCATCACCGCGCCGGCCTCGGGATCGGGAACGGTCACGATGGCGTTCTGCAACGCGGCCGCGACCACCCAGCAATGGCGCGTCTTCTTCGCGGACAACCCCAATGGGCCGCCCTCAGGCTGGTACGACGTTTGGCAGAACGTGTCGAGCGGGCTCTGCCTGTCGACGCCCAGCGTCGGAAACGGCACCCTCCTGCAAACGACGCCCTGCGATCCCTCTGATCAGTACGACAGGTGGCACCAGCAGTAAGAACCCGCAGGCAGGGGCGCCTCAACTGTCGTGATGACCGCAGTTCGTCGGGGATGCTGCCGGCCTGGGTCGGCGGGAGGCCGACGGTGGCGGGACGGCTCCATGTGGAACAGCATCGCCGCACAGTTCGAGTCCAGTGCCCGCGATGCCCGGAGCCGTCCTGAGCAGGGCAGTCAAGATCCGAGGGCACGAACCGCCCAGTGGTCCATCTTCGGTGACAAACGCTCAACGTTCAGTGGCACAGGACATCAGCGCTACCGAGGCAGTCTCCGACGAATTGCGGTGTTGCGAGTGACGGAATGCGGATGGATCTGGAGAGGGGCCACTCCGTTGCGGCACGAGCCGCGCCTGCGCAGTTCAGCGAATTCCGGATCCTTAGATCAGACGCCACCCCGCCGTGCTGCCTACCCTTCCCGTCGGAACGCAGCCAGGATTGATCAGCGCGGTGCCGTCGGCCCAGTGCTCGGTGGGCAGCCCGTGACGTCCGGCAGCGGAAGGTTCAGCGACCGGCCACCAACGTTATTGGCCACGTTCGTGGTACCTGCACTCCGTCACCTGGGCCAGGTCGGGGATCGCAGGGGCGAGCGACGGATACCCGGACACACGGTCAGTTCCGGCGAGCAGGGCACGCTGGAGCACGGTGTCTGGCGTGTCGGCGACGACCGCGTCGAGGGCGTCATCCATGGCCTTTTCCCCTCAGGAGACCACCGTGATCTCACTGTTCTCCCTCTCCGGCAAAACCGCCCTAGTGACCGGGGGTTCCCGCGGCATCGGCCTGATGATCGCCCGGGGCCTGGTCGAAGCGGGAGCCAAGGTCTACATCAGCTCCCGCAAGGCGGAAGCCTGCGAGGAGGCCGTGCGCGGACTTTCCGGTCCCGGCCAGGCGGTCGCGCTGCCCGCCGACCTGTCCCGCGAAGAGGAGTGCCACCGACTCGCCGCAGACATCAGCGAGCGGGAGGAGCGGCTGCACATCCTGGTGAACAACGCCGGCGCCACCTGGGGCGCGCCCCTGGACGAGTTCCCGGTCAGCGGCTGGGACAAGGTGATGGACCTCAACCTGCGCAGCCCCTTCCTGCTCACCCAAGCCCTCCTGCCGAAGCTGCGCGTCGGCGGGTCGACGGAGGACCCTGCGCGGATCATCAACGTCGGATCCATCGACGGCCTGCACGTCAGCCCGGCCTCGGCCTACTCCTACGCGGCCAGCAAGGCGGGCCTACACCACCTGACCCGCGTCCTGGCCAAGGAGCTCGGCCCACAGGGCATCACGGTGAACGCCATCGCGCCCGGCCCCTTCGAGTCGAAGATGATGGCCGCGACCCTGGACACCATGGGCGAGGCGATCGCGGAGGCGGCTCCGCTGCGCCGGATCGGGCGGCCGGACGACATGGCGGGCGTCGCCGTCTATCTGGCCAGCCGTGCGGGCGCCTACGTCACCGGCGCCGTCATCCCCGTCGACGGCGGCCTCGGCACCACGGTCTGACCTGCCAGCGACCGCTCCCCTCCCCCTCGCACAAGCAACCCGAACCCGAGAAGAAGAGCACCGGACCGCGGCAAGGTCAGGGGGGTCGCGCGGGGCGAGGCGATCTCCTTCCGGGGAATCCCTTATGCCGCGTCGCCGGTCCGCTGCCGGCGTTGCAGGGTGGTGAGCTGCGCCCGGTCTTGGTCTGGTGGCGCTTGGGCGGTTTCACCAGTGGCTCCGGCGGATGGGACTGGTTTTCCCCGGCCGCCTTCGACTGGAGCGGCAGGCTGCTGTCGGAAGCCGAGCTGGCCGGCCTGCGCCCGCTCACGGCGCGCATGACGTTCCCGTCCGCCAGGCTCGCACCATCCCCGAGTTTCTGGACCTGATCCGGCAGCGGGCCAAGGCCACGCCCGAGGGCGAGCAATCCGCACCACCACCAATCTCGACCAGGCCACCGACCGGCACCCGGTTCTGGTCAAGCGCGACGGCCACAACGACGTCGTCAAGACCTACGCGCTGCGCCTGGCGGGCATCACCGAGGACACCCCCGTACCGCCGGGCGGAGTCATCGGCCGCGACATGCTCCGGACCACGCTCTAAAACCGAAGTAGAGATTCCACAGGTGGTCAGATTCTCAGCGCGGGACCCCGCCGACTGTCCGGATCCCGTCGGGAATCGGGCAGTGAACGGGCACATGTCAGTCGCCGAGCGGGCAACAGTCCTCCGCGCTGCGGAGCCCTCCAGGGCATCGTCCAGGGCCTCCGCACTCCAGGAAACGGGCACATTCGGTCGTGAACTGCTCTACGACGAACCTGGTCAGTATGGGCAATCCCCTTGTAGAAATTTGGCCACCGAAGTCCGAACGGGCCGGGCTCCGGGAAACAACCAGCGCGGGCGCAACGCGCAGAGCCGTGAAATGGAGGTGTCGCCGTGGATGCCGATGAACGAAGACGCGGAATTGTGGAAACGGCACGCCGTTCCGGATCCGTGGACGTCGGAAAGCTCGCTGCCGACCTCGGGGTCTCCAAGGAAACCGTGAGGCGCGATCTGAACCTATTGGAGAGGCACGGGCTGGTCCGGCGTATCCACGGCGGTGCCCATCCTGTGGAGAGCGCGGGCTTCGAGACCACGCTCGCCTTCCGTACCACCATGCACGTCCCCGAGAAATCCCGAATCGCGGTCGCTGCGGCCGAACTGCTCGGGGATGCCGAGACCGTCTTCATCGACGAGGGCTACACCCCGCAACTCATCGCCGCCGCGCTCCCCCGCGACCGGCCACTGACTGCGGTCACCTCCTCGCTGGCCACCGCCGGGGACCTGGCTTCCGCCGAGAACATCACCGTGCTGCTCCTCGGCGGCCGGGTGCGCGGCGGGACCCTGGCCACGGTCGACCACTGGGCGACCCGCATGCTGTCCGGCTTCGTCATCGACCTGGCGTACGTCGGCGCGAACGGCATCTCCCGTGAGCACGGACTCACCACCCCCGATCCCGCGGTCAGCGAGGTCAAGGCACAGGTCCTCAAGGCCGCCAGACGCCGGGTCTTCTCCGGGGTCCATACGAAGTTCGGCGCCGTGAGCTTCTGCCGCTTCGCGGACGTCACAGAGTTCGACGCGATCGTCACCGACACCGGGCTGCCCGCCTCCGAAGCGCACCGCTACTCCCAGCTGGGTCCCGAGGTCATCCGGGTCTGAGCGCAGTTCATTTCCATCTCGCAACCCCCGCAGGTCCTGGGGCTTGGTTCCCCACTCCCTCGAAACATCTCCTTGGAGTCAGTCATGCGCACACGAAGAATGATCCATGTCCTCACCACGGCCACGGCCGCGGGCTCGCTGCTGGTCGCCTGTAGCGGGGCGGGCGGCTCCTCAAGCTCTGGTGGCGGCGGCAAGTCCGTCAATGTGCTGATGGTCGGCAATCCGCAGATGGAGGACATCGCGAAGCTGACGAAGAGCACGTTCACGAAGGACACGGGCATCAAGGTGAACTTCACGGTCCTTCCCGAGAACGAGCTGCGCGACAAGGTCACCCAGGACATCGCCACCCAGGCCGGCCAGTACGACGTCGCCACCATCGGCGCCTACGAGGTACCGATCTGGACCAAGAACGGTTGGCTGCACGAGCTCGGCTCCTACGCCGGCAAGGACACGAGCTTCGACAAGGGTGATCTGCTCAAGCCGATGGTCACGTCCCTGTCCGGCTCCGACGGCAAGCTCTACGCCCTGCCGTTCTACGGCGAGTCGTCCTTCCTCATGTACAACAAAGACGTCATGAAGGCGAAGGGCATCACGGTGCCCGCGCACCCGACCTGGCAGCAGATCTCCGACATCGCGGCCAAGGTCGACGGCGCCGAGCCCGGCATGCGGGGCATCTGCCTGCGCGGTCTGGCCGGCTGGGGCGAACTCGGGGCGCCGCTGACGTCGATGGTCAACACCTTCGGCGGCACCTGGTTCACCAAGGACTGGAAGGCCCAGGTCAACAGCCCGGCGTTCAAGAAGGCGACGAACTTCTACGTCGACCTGGTCAAGAAGCACGGGGAGGCGGGAGCGGCGCAGGCCGGCTTCACGGAGTGCCTGAACGCCATGAGCCAGAAGAAGGTCGCGATGTGGTACGACGCGACCAGCGCGGCCGGGTCTCTGGAGGACCCCAGCTCCAGCAAGATCGCCGGGCATGTGGGCTACGCCTACGCACCCACCGTCGAGACCAAGAGCAGTGGCTGGCTGTGGAGTTGGGCGTGGGCCATGCCCAAGACCACCAAGAACGCCGACGCCGCCTCGAAGTTCATGCTGTGGGCCTCCAGCAAGAAGTACGAGAAGCTGGTCGGTGAGAAGCTCGGCTGGGCGCGCGTTCCGGCCGGCAAGCGGGCCAGCACGTACGAGATTCCGCGGTATCAGAAGGCCGCTGGAGCGTTCGGTGACCTCACCCTGAAGTCCATCGAGCAGGCCGACCCGGCCAACCCGGGCGTCCAGCCCAGGCCGACCGTGGGCATCCAGTACGTGGCCATCCCCGAGTTCCAGGACCTGGGAACCAAGGTCACCCAGGAGATCTCCGCCGCCATCGCCGGCAAGACCAGCGTGGACAAGGCCCTCAACGACGGCCAGAAGCTCGCCGAGGACGTCGCGAAGAACTACCAGTGACCGTCACGCCCGGCCGGCCCCGGCGCCGGCCGGGCACCGCTTCCGCACCCCCGCCGTCACCGGCAGAGGAACCATCCATGACCACGCTCACCGCTCCCCCCAAGACAGCACCACCGCCCAGCCGACCGCGCACGTCCACCGGCGTCAGCAGATGGAAGCGCCGCATCCCGCTGCTGCCGGCGCTCGTCTTCACCATCGCCGTCACTCAACTGCCCTTCGTGGCCACGCTCGTGATCTCCACCTTCCAGTGGAACATCCTCAAGCCGGGCGACCGGCACTTCGTTGGCCTGTCCAACTTCGAGTTCGTCTTCACCGACGAGCGGCTGCGCAACGCGGTCCTCAACACCATCGTCCTCACCGCATCCGTGGTGCTCATCAGCGTGGTGCTGGGCCTCGGTCTGGCGATGCTGCTCGACCGCCGGTTCGTCGGTCGCGGCCTGGCGCGCACCCTGCTCATCGCACCGTTCCTCGTCATGCCGGTCGCGGCGGCGCTGCTGTGGAAGCACGCCCTCTACAACCCCGACTACGGCCTGCTCAACGGCACCCTCAACGCCGTATACCGGCTCTTCGGCGCGGACAACGGCCCCACCATCGACTGGGTGTCCTCCTATCCCATGCCCGCCGTCGTGGTGTCGCTGGTGTGGCAGTGGACGCCGTTCATGATGCTGATCCTCCTGGCCGGTCTGCAGGCGCAGCCCGGTGACGTCCTGGAGGCGGCGAAGGTCGACGGCGCGTCGGCCATGGCGACCTTCCGCCACATCACCCTGCCCCACCTGCGCCAGTACATCGAACTGGGCATCCTGCTCGGCACGATCTACGTCGTGCAGACCTTCGACGCCGTCTACACCATCACCCAGGGCGGCCCCGGCTCCCAGACCACGAATCTGCCCTACGAGATCTACCTGACCATGTTCCGCAAGTACGAGTACGGCCAGGCCGCCGCCGCCGGCGTGGTCGTCGTACTCGGCTCGATCGTGATCGCGACCTTCGCGCTGCGCACCATCGCGTCGCTGTTCCGCGAGGAGGTATCCCGATGACCGCTCACGCAGCAGTCGCCGCGCCCGGCACGCGATTGAAGAAGCTCCTCCGCCGCAACGACGACCACAGCGGCACGCCCCGGCTGTCACCTCTGTGGACCTTCGTCGCCTGGCTCGCCACCCTGGCGTTCTTCGCACCGGTCGCGTGGATGGTCCTCACCTCCTTCCACCAGGAGGCGGACGCGGCGACCAACCCGCCCAGCCTGCTGGCGCCGCTCACCTTCGACCAGTACAAACTGCTGTTCAGCCGGGACATCACTCCGTTCCTCCTCAACTCGGCCATGGCCAGCGTCATTTCGACGCTGCTGGTGCTCGCCCTGGCCGTGCCGACGGCCTATGCACTGTCCATCAAGCCGGTCCGGAAGTGGACCGACGTGATGTTCTTCTTCCTGTCCACCAAGTTCCTGCCGGCCATCGCGGCCCTGCTGCCGGTATACCTGATCGTCAAGGACATCGGGATGCTGGACAACGTGTGGACGCTGATCGTCCTCTACACCGCCATGAACCTCCCGATCGCGGTGTGGATGATGCGCTCCTTCCTCGCCGAGGTACCCAAGGAGATCCTGGAGGCAGCCGAGGTCGACGGCGCCGCACTGCCCACCGTGCTGCTGCGCATCGTCGCACCGGTCGCCATGCCGGGACTCGCGGCCACCTCGCTGATCTGCTTCATCTTCAGCTGGAACGAGTTCATGTTCGCCGTGAACCTCACCGCGACGCAGGCGTCGACCGCGCCGGTCTTCCTCGTCGGCTTCATCACCAGCGAGGGCCTCTTCCTCGCCCGGCTCTGCGCCGCCGCAACGTTGGTCTCCCTGCCCGTCCTCATCGCCGGGTTCGCCGCCCAGGACAAACTGGTCCGCGGCCTGTCCCTAGGAGCAGTCAAGTGAAAGCCGCTGTCATCGAAGCCCCCGGCAAGGTAACCGTTACCACGGTGCCCGACCCCTCTCCCGGGCCGCGCGAGGTCGTGGTCGACGTGGCGGCCTGCGGGCTGTGCGGGACCGATCTGCACATCCTCCAGGGTGAGTTCGCACCGACCCTGCCGGTCGTGCCGGGCCACGAGTTCGCCGGCGAGGTCGTGGGCCTCGGCGGTGAGGTCACCGAACTCGCCATCGGCGACCGGGTCGCCGTGGACCCCTCGCTCTACTGCAACGAGTGCCGCTACTGCCGAGTGGGACGCAACAACCTCTGCGACCGGTGGCAGGCGATCGGCGTGACTGTGGCGGGTGGCGCCGCCGAATACGCCGTGGCACCCGTCGCCAACTGCGTACGCCTGCCGGACCACGTGGACCTCCAGGACGCGGCCCTGATCGAACCACTGTCCTGCGCCGTACGCGGCTACGACGTCCTCAACAGCAGACTCGGCGCCCACGTACTGATCTACGGCAGCGGCACCATGGGCCTGATGATGCTCGAGCTCGCCAAGCGCACCGGTGCTGCCTCGGTGGACGTCGTCGACATCAACCCGGAACGGCTGACGACGGCCGAGGAACTGGGCTGCTCCCAAGCCGCGCTCTCGGCCGACGAGTTGGGGCGGCCCACCGGCTGGGACGTGGTCGTCGACGCGACCGGCAACGCCGCTGCCATCCAGGACGGCCTGGACCGGGTCGCCAAGGCCGGGACCTTTCTGCAGTTCGGGGTCTCCGACTACGCGACGACTGCCACCATCTCGCCGTACCGCATCTACAACCACGAAATCACCATCACCGGCTCCATGGCAGTGCTGCACAGCTACGAACGCGCGGCGGAAGTGTTCGCCACCGGGGTGCTCGATCCGCAGGCGTTCATCAGCCACCGACTGCCGCTGACGGAGTACCCGCAAGCACTCGACCAGTTCGCAGCCGGCCAAGGACGCAAGATCGTCGTGCTGCCCTGACTTTCAAAGGCGTGACGGCGGGCCGGGCGTCCACGGTCCATCCATTCCTGGCCCCGGCCGGCCGTCGGCGCAGGACACGCAACGGTCAGAGGTGTTCGCACGGCAGGCCATGCAGCCACTTTCTGCCTGTACCGAGCGGTCGTCCCCGGAGAACCCATCGATCTCCGGGGCCTTCGAGGCCCGTCTCACCTCTTCGACGTGGCCAGCGGGCAAGGAACCACTCAACGCCAAGGAGATCGCGGTGGAGTTGGGCCCGAAGGCGACGCCGGCGAAGGTCGAGGGGGCCCGCTCGAAGGCCCGGCGCCTGGCAGAACGCGGGTGGCTCCGACAGGAGCGTCGGTGATGTTCAGCGCCGGCCGGCGACCCGTGGCCGCGCCGGACGCCGGCCCATCCGCGTGGCCATCGACCACCGGATCATCGCCTCGCTGGAAGCGGGCAGAGTTTCGTAATCACGGGCCGGACGACGGGAGTTCATCACCCACGTGAACGTGCGCTCCCCAGCGCTTCGGGAACACCACGAACCCTGCCATGCCGTCGGTGCGCTCGACGATCTCCAAGGTCAGAGCGGTTTGTTCCGGCACCGGCCGACGAGGACTCACCGCCGCCCGCCAGCTGACGCTCTACGCGGCCCGAGAGGCAGAGGCGGGGCGCCGCGTGGACATGGAGGCGGGTACGGCGAAGCTGTTCGCTTCGGAGACAGCCATGCAGCTCGCCCTCAACGCCGTCCGCATTCATGGCGGTTACGTCCACTCCACCGAGTTCGACGTCGAACGCTACTTCCGCAACGCCCCGTTGATGATCGTCGGCGAGGGCACCAACGAGATACAGCGCCATGTGATCGCGAGCCAGCTTGTCAGGCGCGGAGGGCTGGACGCCTGAGTGTCGGCGTGTACGTGAAGTACGTGCACGACACCACTGGCGGCCAGTACTTCACAGATGACCTGACCGCCGACCGGGACGACGGGGACGGTCTCCGTATGGCCTTGTTGGCCACCCCCTCGTCTCCCGCGACGGTGCGCACGAACCGTTGGTGCGGGAGTTCCTGCCCATCGCGCCAGCCGGGCCGCAGCCGGCGCCATGAGGGTCAGCCGGCCGGGGTGAGGGCCGGGCGGAACCCGGACGAGCGGGAGACGACGGCTTCCTACCTCTGGTCGCAAGAACCAACTGGCCGGTATACAAGCCCAGTCAGGCTTGCGCGGTCGGACCGGACCTGGCTCCGGCCCCGTAAGCCGCCACGGACTGAGGGGGAGGACCTCGATGAAGCAGCCTACGCATCCCGGCACCACGGCGACCAGGCGCCGACGAGCGACCTCCATCGGTGCGGCGGTCGGCAGCTGTGCGCTGATCGTCGCGTCCGTCGTTTCCGCGACACCCGCCGCGGCGGACGGCGCTGGGCACGGCCGCGGTTCGCGTTACGTGTCCCTCGGCGACTCCTACACCTCGGGGCCGGGGATCCCGCAGCAGGTGGACGCGAACTGCGCCCGCTCCGACCACAATTATCCCTCGCTGGTCGCGGCAGAGCGAAGAACGACTGCTTTCAAGGACGTGAGCTGCAGTGGAGCCACCACGGAGAACATGTGGAAGCCGCAGGGCACGAACGGCCCGCAGCTGGACGCCCTGGGGCGCGACACCGACCTGGTGACCGTTCAGATCGGCGGCAACGACATCGGTTTCAGCTCCATCATCGGCACGTGTGCCCAGCTCTATGCCACCGATCCGACGGGAAACCCCTGCCAACGCCACTACCTCTCCTCCGGGATCGACGAGTTGAGCCTCGACGTCCTGGAAACGGCGCCGAAGGTCGCCAGTGTGCTCCGGGCCGTGCACGGCAGGGCACCGCACGCGCGCGTGCTCGTGGTCGGCTATCCGGATCTTTTGCCGGACGACGGCAGCGGCTGCGCCCCCGCGGTGCCCTTCGCAGCCCAGGACTTCCCCTACCTGCGCGACACCGGCAAACGCCTCAATCTGATGCTCCGCCTGGTGGCGCAGCTGAACCGGGCCGAGTACGTCGACACATACGGGCCCACCCTCGGTCACGACATGTGCAAGGCGCCCGCGGACCGCTGGATCGAGCCCCTGCGGCCAACCTCCCCTGCGGCTCCCGCACACCCGAATGCCAAGGGCGAGGAAGCCATGGCGCGTGCTGTGCTGGAACGTCTGGGCGGCGGGCGCGGGCACAACTGACAGACCCCGCCATGGTCCTCGTTCCGGATCGGCTGACGTACCGGAGGCAAGGGTCCGCCGAGGGCCATGGCCGGGCTGACTAGTATTTCAACTGTGACGAATAAAGAGTCGCAGCGTGGACGCCGGCCGGGTAAGCCCGATACGCGTGCCGTCATCCTTGCCGTGGCGCGTCGGCGCTTCCTCGAGGACGGCTATCACGCTGTGACGTTGCGATCGATTGCGGCCGAGGCCGACGTTGATCTGGCGTTGCTCAGCTACTACTTCGGGTCCAAGAAGGGTCTTTTCGGTGCGGCTCTGGCGCTGCGTGCCAATCCCGCGGAGGTGCTGGCGCGGCTTCTGAACGAAGGGGACCCTGGCACGCTTCCCGAGCGGGTGCTGCGGCAGGTCATCGCTGTGTGGGATGCCCCGGAATCCGGCCCGGCTCTGCTGACGCTGCTCAGGAGTACTGCACAGGACGCCGCTGTCGCTGCCCTCGTCCACGAAGCGCTGGAGCGGGAGATCGTTGATCGGATCGCGGAACGCGTCGGGGGACGGACAGGCAGGCAGCGCGCGGCTTCGTTCACTGCTGTGCTGGCGGGTTTGATCACCACGCGTTACTTGCTGCGGCTGGAACCGATGGCCTCCATGAGCAGCGACGATGTGGTCCGACTGCTGAGCCCTCAACTGCGCCAGGCGCTCGGAATGCCCGTGCGCAGGTCGCCTGCTGCTTCCCGGCCGGAGAGTCGCCGCACACCCTGATCGGCGGCGCCGGTGGGCGGTGTGGTCCCGCCGACCGGTGATGACGCCACGGGTGCCGGACACCGCAGGAGGCCGATGCCAGGCGGCATCGGCCTCCGTATCGAGGTTCGCTCAGGCGTGAACGTGGTCTGCGGATTCGTGCGTGGTCACGGTGGGCGCGGTGGCGTTCGACGCCCGCTGGGGTGAGCGCAGCAGGACAGCGACGGCGACAGCGGCGAGGGCTGCGGCTGCGGCGCCGCCGAGCAGGGCGAACTGCATGCCGTCGAGGAAGGCGCTGCGGGCCTGCTCAGCCACGGGCCCGCCGATCGCGTGGGCAGCCGCCAGTGAGGAATGGGCGGCCTCGGAGACGGGTGCCGGCAGGTGGGCGAGGTGAAGATGGCTGCGATAGGAAGCGCTCAGCAGGCTGCCGAGGATGGCGATGCCGAGGGCGCCGCCGAGTTCGCGCGACAGGTCGTTCATGGCCGACCCGACACTTTGCAGTGAGCGGGGAAGGGCATCGGTGATCGCTGCGGTTGCCGGCGTCATGGCCAGGCCCATTCCGGCGCCGAGTGGCACCAGCCCTGCGGCGATCAGCCAGTACGAGCTCGCGGCGTCCACCCGGGAGAGGATGCCCATCGCGACGGCCACAGCCACCAGTCCGACCGTCCACGGTCCACGGAGACCGAATCGCGTCACCAGACGCGGCGTCAGCCTGGAGAACGAGCCCATGGCCAATGCCATTGGAAGCATGGTCACAGCAGCCATCAGCGCACTGTCGCGCCGGACGAGCTGCAGGTACTGCATCATCACGAAAATGAAGCCGAAGAACACGAAGAACTGCAGCATGATCGACAGCGATCCCGCGGCGAAGTGACGGTTCTTGAACAGGCGCGGGTCCAGCAGCGGCTGCTGCCTGCGCAACTCGAAGAGCACGAACCCCACGAGCACGATCAGCCCCAGGCCGATCCCACCCAGCGTGGCCGGATCGTCCCAGCCGCGCGTCGGGGCTTCGATCACCGAGTAGACGAGAGCGACCAGGCCGACCACGGCCAGGATGGCGCCGGTGACATCCAGCCGCGGCTGCTCGGGCTCCGCCGACTCCGGCACCTGCCACAGCGTGCCCATGAAGGCCACGAGGGCCAGCGCGACATTCAGCAGGAACACGGAGCGCCACGACCACTGTTCGAGCAGCGCGCCCGTGGCGAGGATCCCGAGCAGTCCGGCGGCGCCTGCCACCGTGGCCCACACGCTGACCGCCCGTGCCCGCTGGGCACGCGGAAACGTACCGGTGATCGTCGACAGCGTAGCGGGCATGACCAGCGCGGCACCCACGCCCAGGAGTCCCCGCACGGCGATCAGCGCGGACGGATCCGTCGTGAAGACGGCGGCCGCCGAAGCTCCCCCGAAGATGGCGAGACCCACCAGCAGGGCCCGGCGGCGACCGAACCGGTCGCCCAGAGCCCCGGCAGGCAGCAGCAAAGAAGCGAAGACGAGGCTGTAGGCGTCCACGATCCACGACAGGTCCGTCTGGGTGGCGTGGGTGTCCCGCGCGAGGTCGGGCAGCGCCACGTTGAGCGACGCCATCGCGGCGACCACGGTGCCCAGGCCAAGGCACGTGACGACCAACACCAGATTGTGACGCACCGTCGGCGGGGAACCAGTGGCAGAGCTTGACGAGGACATACGGTCTCTTCTTCCATCGGCAGGGATCCGGCATCTTGGCAACGGACGGACTCCAGGCTGGCCAGGAGGAAACGGGAATTCCATGCTGATGAAATAACGGTGGCGACCACCGAGACCGGCAACAACCCCTCACCCCGACCGCGAAACTGCCCAACTCAGCAGGTCACGCGAGGGCGACAGTCGAACAAGCGCGGCCCGCTCACGCTCGCAACCATGCAGGCCCGGCGGTCGCGGGTCTGCCCTGATGAATTCAGAGGCCGTGCGGATCCCGCGGTGCAACGATGATGCTGATCATTTCGACACGGCCCGATGATCAGCGGCCGAATCCTGCCCGCAAGGCCGGCGACCGTGCCCTGGCTGACGCGATCCGCAGGCTGCGACGTCCCGGTCTGTCGGCCTGGGCCGGCAACCACCCGGTGCGCGAGCAGCCCGACGCGATCGAGTCGCTGCTTCATCTGGGCCAGGCGCTGCGGCAGATGCACCGTGATCCGGACGGTATGCAGCTGCGTGAGCTGAGCCGTCGGCAGCGGCTCTGGGGCGACAAGCTTGCGCAGCGGGCACAGCAGCCGGCTGCGAAGGCGGGTCGAAGGAAGCGGGGCACGGCCTCGCCGGACTCGTGATCAACATGTGAGTAGGCTCATCGAAGACGGCCACGACGTACGCCGTCGCAGCAGTCCCGACCCTCGATGCGGCACACTCGATGCGACGAAGGAGAGCTCCATGGGAGCGTACGAGGATGTCTTCCGCGCCAGCACCGAAGACCCGGAGGCCTTCTGGCTGAAGGCGGCAGAGGGAATCGACTGGGAGGTCACTCCGCAACGCGCCCTGGACTCCTCGAGCGCGCCCTTCTACCGCTGGTTTCCCGACGGGCGGCTCAACGTCTGTTTCAACGCCCTCGACCGGCACGTCGAAGCCGGCCGGGGCGAACAGCCCGCGCTCGTCTACGACTCACCCGTGACCGGCACCCGGCGCACCTACACCTACGCGCAGTTGAGGGATGAGGTGGCAGCCTTCGCCGGAGCACTCGTGCAACTCGGCGTGGGGCACGGCGACCGGGTCGTGATCTACATGCCGATGGTCCCCGAGGCGGCCATCGCGATGCTGGCCTGCGCACGGATCGGCGCGGTCCACTCGGTCGTCTTCGGCGGATTCGCCCCGCACGAACTCGCCGTCCGCATCGACGACGCCGCCCCCAAGGTGGTCGTCTCCGCCTCCTGCGGCATCGAGGGCAAGCGTGTCATCGCGTACAAGCCACTCCTCGACCGGGCCATCGAACTCGCGGACCACAAACCGGAAAAGAATGTGATCCTGCAACGCCCACAAGACCGGGCCGAGTTGGGCACCGACGATCTCGACTGGGCCGACCTGGTCGCCGCCGCACCGTCGGCCGATTGCCTTCCCGTCCCCGCGAACGACCCCCTGTACATCCTCTACACGTCGGGAACGACCGGAAAACCCAAGGGAGTCGTGCGTGACTGCGGCAGCTACGCGGTAGCCCTGCAGTGGTCGATGGGCGCCGTGTACGACGTCGGCCCAGGCGAGACGATGTTCACCGGTTCAGACGTCGGCTGGGTCGTCGGGCACTCGTACATCGTCTACGCACCCTTGCTGGTCGGCGCCACGACCGTCCTGTACGAAGGCAAGCCGGTCGGCACCCCGGACGCCGGCCAGTTCTGGCGCGTCGCCGCCGAGTACCGCGTCAAGACCATGTTCACCGCGCCCACCGCCTTCCGCGCCATCCGCAAGGAGGACCCGAAAGGAACGCTCACCGCGGACTACGACCTCTCCCACCTGCGCTACCTCTTCCTCGCCGGCGAGCGCCTCGACCCCGAGACCTATCACTGGGCAAGCGCTCTCCTGGGCGTCCCGGTGATCGACCACTGGTGGCAGACCGAGACCGGCTGGCCCATCGTCGCCAACCCGGCCGGCATCGAACTCGCCCCTCTCAAGCCCGGCTCCCCCACGCGCCCGCTGCCGGGGTGGGACGTCCGCGTCCTCGGCCCCTCGGGCGAGCCGGTGCCCGCAGACGTCGACGGTGCGATCGTCGTGAAGCTCCCCCTGCCACCCGGCGCGCTCCCCACCCTCTGGAACGACGACGACCGCTACATCGCCTCCTACCTTTCCGCATACCACGGCTACTACCTCACCGGCGACAGCGGACACATCGACGACGACGGCTATGTCTTCGTCATGGGCCGCACCGACGACGTCATCAACGTCGCCGGACACCGCCTGTCCACCGGCAGCATGGAAGAGGCCCTGGCCGCCCACCCCGACGTCGCGGAATGCGCCGTCATCGGCGTCGCCGACGCCCTCAAGGGACAGGTACCGCGTGGCTTCGTCGTCCTGAAAGCCGGCACCGGCCGCGACCCGAGCGTGGTCGAGGCCGAACTCGTCCAGCTCGTACGCGAGCGTATCGGCGCCATCGCCTCCCTCAAGGACGTCACAGTCGTCGCCGCCCTGCCCAAGACCCGCTCGGGAAAGATCCTGCGCAAGACGATGCGCGGTATCGCCGACGGCCGCGACGAACCCATCCCCTCCACGGTGGACGACCCCAGTGTCATCGAGGTCCTGCGCCCTGTGCTCCGCCGCGCGGGCCACACCCGTTGAAGGCAGCCTGAGCCGTTACCGGGAGGGCGGCGCCGCCAGGACGTCCGGCTGTGTCGAGCTGCAGCGTGTCATGTGCGGCTCGCGGCCTGTTCTTCTGTGTTCTGGGGTGCGTTCGGCGCTTCCGTGGAAATCGGCTGCCTGGATGTGCAGCGCCGCCGCTGAACAGGGGCAGACAGGCCGTGCCGTCCCTGACACGGCCCTCACCCTCTTCGGACCACGACGATCAGCCGGGTGTCAGCGTCAATGACCAACCGCGACAAGGAGCCCACCGAGCGAGTCGCCGTCATTGGAAGCCCTGCAAACGATGGGGGTCGCACTCGAGCATGGCGCGGTCCCACCCGCCACGTTCGGCTGCCGCCTCGTAGGTGGTCTGAAGGAATGCGATGAGCGTGGCGTCCGGGTCACTGGCGGTGCGAACGACCTCGTACGGCAGGAGGAACTGGCCGTTTTCTCTGCTGTAGAAGGCATCACCCGGAGTGACAGGGTATTCGGCGAAGCCATCGGGCTCCGGGTAGGCATAGGCGTAGAAGGCTCCTTCCTCTCCGCCGCCGGGCCAGAAGCCGCAGCTGCTCAGCTCGCGGGAATAGCCTTCCACCATCACCCAGTCACCGCAGTTGGGTGCGCCGCCCGGGTGCTGTGGGGCGGGGCGGCCGGAGAACCTCGTGCATGCCAGGTCCATGGCTCCCCAGAAGTAGTGCACCGGGCTGACTTTGCCAGTGAAGCGTGAGCGGAAAACGTCCATGACGCGATGGGCTTGCAGTAGTTGATGCCAGAAGAGGCGGGCTGCTGTGCTGTCGTAAGAGGCATGGCGGTGATCCTCGGCGAACGGGATCGCCGGTTCCACTTCGTTCGGGTGGGCCTGGATCCGCGCCTCGATTCCCACCTCGTCCAGGGCGCGCATCGTCTCGACGTAGAACCGGGCCACTGGCTTGGGCTCCAGGGCCACTCTGCGGACGGCACCATCGCTGGTACGGATGCACAGCTGGTGGTCGATGAAGTCGAACTCGATATCGAAGGTTCCGGACCCGTACGGGATGGCGGAAGTGGTCAGCCCGCGTGGACTGACGTACAGCGTGACCTGCCACCAGTGGTTTATCAGCGGTGCGTGCGCCAGGCGCACTTTGCCGACGATCTGGGTCCACATGTGCAGGGTGTCTCTTGTGCCGGCCCAGTCGGCCACCCGGAGCTGTGGCCAGGCTCCGTGCGTGTGCGTTGTCTGCTCTGTCACCGTTGTGCCTTCCGGATCGGCGTCATCGGTGTTCGGGAGGGAGGCAGGTTCGGCCAGTGGGAAGGGCCGATTGGCTGCACAACCTCCCGGGGGCAGGGACGCTCTTGGCCGCTGCCGGGGACGGATTCCCTCCTAAGCAGGCTCTCCTCCACACGCCGCATGGGCAACTCGAACGGCTGCACGGCCGCCGGCGCTGTCGGGCACCGGCGAGACGCACTCCTGACCTGGGTAAACGGCGACCCTGGGTGTCACGCCGGCCTCCTATACCGGTATCAAGCCGCTTATTCCCGGATCAAGCGGGAACCCTGGCTGAGGCGGTCCGGGCACGAGAAGTGGGCCCGGGGCGCGGCCTGGCCTCTGCACCCGCACGAGAGGGTTATGACGATGACGACTCCTGGCGATCTGCCCGCACCTGAGCAAGGGCTTGTTCTCACCCACTTCCTGACCGTGCGCGACGTCGCGAGATCGAGTCGCTTCTACGCCGAGATCCTCGGCGGTGAGGTCGTGCTGAAGGAGAACCCGGCCATTGTCAAAGTGGCCAACAGCTGGATCATCATGAACCCAGGAGGCGGACCCACCCCGGACAAGCCCGGCGTGACCCTGGCAACGCCGGAGAGCAGCGACACCGTTTCCAGCTTCCTGAACGTCCGTGTCGCCGACATCGGCGCCTTCTACGCCGACGCCGTGGCCAAGGGCGCGGAGTTCCTCACGGAGCCTCTCGACCGGAAGGCCGAGCTGCGCTGCTACATGCGTGACCCCGACGGCTACCTCATCGAGGTCGGCCAGGCCACCGGCATGCGCCACGGCGTGTTCGCCGACCCACCCGCCGGATCGGGTCGCTAGCTAGCTAGGTAGGGCTTGGTCATCTTCATTTGTGAGTGGCGTGTCTGCTGGTTCCGGTGAGCGGGCCTCGGCCGCGGTGAACTGGCGGCTGTTCCTGCCGGCGTCCTGAGATCCCGCCTCGCCGGTACCCCGAGCCTGCGCAGACCGTGAAGGAGCTGGTGTTGTCTGGGCAGAAGGCTTCAGGTATGTGAGACAGGGGGCCTTGCGCCGTACGTGCCTCACAAGTATCTGGGGGCTGTTGAAGCACATTGGGCACGTGAGCCACGACGGGCCGCGCCGTGCCCCCCACCGGCCACGGCAGAGACCGTCGCGCTCACCTTCGAGTTGTACGCGGAGGGGGACCGCTCCGAAGAAGGGCTGCGCAGCCCGGTCGCGGTGACGGCCCTGGCGGCCCGTCAGGTGCGGTTCGGTGCCGGCTCCGGCTCGGAGAGATGTGCTGCCGCGCGGCAGGGAAGCAGCAGCGGGGTCGCCAGCAGGAGCACGCCGGCCAGGCCAATGGCTGTACGCGGGCCGAGCAGGCTGCCCAGCACGCCCCAGACGGCCGTCAGGAGGGCGGTCGAGGCCTTGGTCGTCACCGCCCAGGCGGTCAGTGTGCGGGTGACCCGGTCGGTCGCGGTGCGTTCGAGGCGGTAGGTGGTGTAGACGGGGTTGAAGACCCCGCAGCAGAAGATGAGCCCGAGCTCGACTGCCATCACCAGCAGCAGCCCGGCGGTGCCCTGCCCCAGGAAGGCCAGGCCGATGGGCCAGAGCGCGCGCAGCGTCCCGACCACGACCAGGACCTGGTGCTGCCCGTACCGGGTGACGAGCGGTCGGGCCAGCCGTGAACCGAGCAGCCCGCCGATCGAGGGCGCGGCGAAGGCGAGGCCGTACTGCCACGGTGTGAACCCGAGTCGGCCGAGCATCAGGACGGCCAGCAACGGCTGGGCGGCCATCACCAGGCCGTTAAACAGGGCGGTGTTGAAGAACAGCGGGCGCAGCGTCGCGTCGGCGAGGACGTACCGCCAGCCGTCGAGCAGGTCCCCGGCCCGCATGCGCGCGGCCTCCCGGTGTTCGGGCCGAAGCTCGTGCCCGCCCGTCGCGCGGATGCCCAGGGCCGAGAGCAGGTAGCTGACCGCGTCGGCCACCACCGTCGCCACCGGACCGAGGAGCCCGATAGCGGCGCCGCCCAGCGGCGGTCCGATGATCGTGGTCGCCCAGGCCGTGGACTCGAATCGGGCGTTGGCGACGAGCAGGTCCTCGGCCGGCAGCAGCGTCTTCAGGTACGCGCCGGAGGCGGCACGGAAGGTGATGTCGGCCGCCGCGACGACGACCGAGACCAGCAAGACCTGAAGGAAGGTGAGCACGCCGAGTGCGAACGCGATGGGGATCGTCAGCAGCGCCGCGAAGCGCACCAGATCCATCGCGATCAGCACCGGCCGCTTGCGGCGGAACTCCACCCACGGGCCGAGCGGCACCGCCGCGGCCGCGCCCACCGCAGACCCCACGGAGGAAAGCACGGCGACCTCGACCGGTCCGGCGTGCAGCGCCCGTATGGCGATCAGCGGGAACGCGCCGAAGGCCAGCCACGTGCCGAGCGCGCTGGTCCCGTACGCTCCCCAGAGCCACCCGAATCGCCGCCCCAGCCGATGTCCGCGCAGATGTCCCAGCCGGTGCCCGCTCCTCATGCCCGACGCCCCTCGCCACTCACCCGCACAACCGATCCGCGATCGGAAGCATCAAAGCGAGCACCACAACGGGAGATCAAACAACTGCAGAGCCGTCGGCCACAACCAACAGTTGTGCCCATAGGGTATCGGCATGGACCTCGACACCGTCCGGACCTTCGTCGCCGCCGCCGACGCGGGGCAGTTCCAGGAGGCCGCCGCGGAGCTGGCGGTCACCCAGCAGGCTGTCTCCAAGCGCATCGCCGCGCTGGAGCGCAACCTCGGGGTGCGGCTGTTCACCCGCACCGCGCGCGGCGCCGAGCTCACCATCGATGGGCAGGCGTTCCTGCCCCACGCGCGCGAGCTGCTGCGCGTCGCAGAGCGCGCGGTCGCGTCCGTACGCACCGGCCGCCGTCCGCTGCGCGTCGACGTGATCGCCTCGCGCAGCGCGGCGTCGGGCCTGATGCGCGGATTCCACCGCGCGCACCCCGAGATCGAGCTCGACGTGGTATGGCTGTTCGACATCGAGACGGCCGTCGCCGCCATCCGGTCCGGTGCGATCGACGCGTCCTTCCGCGCCGTCGCCGTGCCCGGCCGGCCCCTTCCCGAGGACATCGAGTCCGTCCGGGTGCTCGACGAGCAGCTCCAGCTCCTCACCGGCCCCGCTCACGCGCTGGCGGGCGCCCGGTCGGTGACCGTCGCTCAGCTCGCCGGACACCGGATCTGGATGCCCGGCATCGTCCCCGGTACCGAGTGGGCCGCCTACTACGACGACCTCATCGCTGAGTTCGGCCTCACCATCGAGGCGACCGGCCCCAACTTCGGCTCCGACGCACTCCTCGACACCATCGCCGACACCCCGGCCTTGGCCACCTTCATGGGCGAGCAGACCCGCCTCGTCTGGCCCGCGGACCACGGCCTGCGCCGCATCCCGGTGACCGACCCGACGCCCGTCTACCCGCACTCGCTCCTCTGGCACCGCGACAACCCCCACCCAGCGCTGGCCACCCTCCGCGCCCACCTCGCCGCCAGAGCGGCCGACCACGACGCCGCCGGGACCTGGGCGCCGGGCTGGGTGATTCCGGCCTGAACGCCGCCCCGTCTGCGCTCATCGTGGCCGGATCGACGGACGCTTGGGGACACGCCCCCTGCACGGCCGTGGTGGCCGTGCAGGGGGCGCTGCGGCCGACGGGCTGGGGTGGAGGACCGGGGCTGGGTCGGTCCATTGGCGTGTTCGGCGACGAAGTCCGCGATGAGTGCAGTTCCTCTGAACCTCGATCCACCGCGTGAATTCTGGTCACGGGTGTCGGGCGGGTTCCGGGTGTTTCTTCGGGACGCGGGCAGCGGTGATCGCCGGGTGGCCGTCCGTGCGGGGTCTCCGAGGTCTTTCGGGGCGTGGGCGGGCAGGGCGGTCGCGCGGGTCAGGTGACCATGCGCTGTCCGGTCGCCGTCCACAGGTCGGAGAAGTCGCCGGCCCAGCGCCAGCGTTGGGGCAGGTGGAGCGTGAGACGGCGGGCGCCGGTGGCGATCCGGGCGGGGATGTGGATCAGGTGGCGGCGGATGGTGCCGGTCCGTGCCCTGGTATGGAAGACAGAGGCGAGGTGGCCGGCGACGCGGGTGAGGTTGTAGGCGGTGGCGGCGAGGGTGAGCCAGGCGGCGTTCGCGGTGAACTTCCCCGAGGGAAGATGGGCGAGTGCGGAGTCTTCCAGGTCGGCGAAGACCTGCTCGACCTGGGCGTGTTCGCGGTGCATGGGTTCGGCCTGGGCCAGGACGTACGGGCTGTCGGTGAAGATGACGTGGTGGCGCCAGACGCCGACCAGTTCGCCCTGACTTGTCGTCCGAGCCGTAGGCGGTGTAGCCGTACGTGGCCTTGGTGTTGCCGGAGTCGTCGGTGAGGGTCTCGACGTCGGTGTGGCTGTTGTAGCCGTAGTAGCCGTCCGAGGTCGTACCGTCGCTGTTGTGCGTGATCTGCGACAGGCGCTCGCCCCACGGGCTGTACTGGTACGACTTGGTCAGCGTGCCGGCGACCTTCTCGTCCACGACCTGGTTCGACAGGCCGAGGTAGTCGAAGTCCGTCGTCTTGCTGTTCGCCGTCTTGGAGGCGGTGCGGTCCAGCGGGTCGTACGTGTACGTCGTGGACTGCATCGTGCCGGTCGAGTCCGTCTTCTGGGACTCGCTGACGTTGTCGAAGCCGTCGTACGTGGTGCGGGCGATGATCTTCCCGCCGGACGTGACCGATTCCTGGCGGCCGAACGGGTCGTAGTTGTAGTCCGAAGTCCCGCCACCGGCGCTCGCGGTGAGCAGACGGTTGCGGTCGTAGGTGTAGGTGGTGGTGGTTCCGCCGACGGTCTGGCTGATGACGTTGGCGTTGTTGTCGTGGCCGTAGGTTTCGGTGTCGGCGCCGTTGCCCGTCTTGACGGCCTTGGCCAGGCGGTCGGCCGGGTCGTAGGTGTAGTCCGTCGTCGACGACAGGTACGCCGTGTGGTCGTCGGCGTTCATCTTCTTCGCCACGTCCTGCGCCTTGTTCCCGTTCGGGTCATAGGTGTAGGTGTGCGAGTCGACGAGGGTGGTGCCGTCGGACTTGTTCTCCGTGGTTGACTTGACCGGGCCGTCGAGGTAGTAGGTGTAGTCGACGGTGTTGCCGTTGGCCTTGGTCTCCTTCAGTTTCTGGCCGCGGGCGGTGTACGTGAACGAGCTCACCTTCGGTGACGAGTCCGTGGACGAGGTGCCCACAGACACGGACTTGACCAGGGTGCGCAGGTCGTAGGTGTAGGCCGAGTACTGGCCCGGGTGGTCGACGGTCTTGGGCTGGCCGTCCGCGTTGTAGGTGTACGAGGTGGACGTCTTGGTCACCCCGCCGGACAGCTCCGAGACCTTCTGGACCTGGTTGAGGCCGGTGTAGGCGATGTCGTAGGTGTCGATCTTCGCCGTGGAGGAGGTGTCACCGATCGTGGTCAGGTTGCCGTTCGCGTCATAGGAGTACGTGAACGACTTCTGCTCGGTGTCGGTGTCGGCGGAGTTGTCGCGGACCAGCTTCACGCTGTCGGCGACGACCGTGCCCCCGCTGTTCTCGAACAGCTGCAGCTTGGCCGCGTTGCCCTGCTTGAAGGCGTACGAGCCGAGCGAGACCCAGGTGCCCGCACCCGACGTCTGGTCGACCGTCTTGTCGGTCGTCCCGCCGTCGTGCGTCACCGTGTACTTCGCCGTGGTCGTCGCGCCCGACACGGTCGGGAACTTCACGAACGCCTCGTACGTGCCATCCGAGGGGATGTTCAGCGTCCAGGTGAACGCGTCCGTGCCCGTGCCCGCGGCGTGGGTGAGGTGGTCGTAGCCCTCCTGGTCGGTGGCGTCACCTGTCGTCCAGGTACCCGTCTTCGACGTGTTCTGGGTGTCGGAGTTGTCGACCAGGACCACGTCCTTGCCGACCGGAACACCGTCGTCGGAGCGGGACTTGAGCTTGCCGTCCGGGTAGTAGGACCAGTCCATCGTGCGGTTCGAGGAACCGCCCGCCGACGTCAGCGTCCGGGCGGTCTGCTTGCCCAGGTCGTTGTAGTCGTAGGTCGTGGTGATGGACCACGGGTCCGTGGACGACTGCGCCCAGCCGTTGTCGAAGTAGCTGTAGTTGGTCGTGTTGCGGACCGTCTGGCCCTCCGACGGCGGCAGCGACGTCGACTTCACACGGCCGACCGCGTCATATGTGGTCTGCGTGTAGACGTTCGGGTCGTTGTAGCGGGCGTCGCTGGGGTCGTAGGGCTGGTAGTTCTTGACCGGGCGGTTCAGCGCGTCGTACTCGGTGCGCTGGGTGAACGCGTCGGTCGACCCGGCGTCCACCGAACGCGGCGTGAGGACCTTGGTGACGTTGCCGACCTGGTCGTACTCGTACTTGGTGGTGCGGTACGTGATCGGCGAGGTGCCCTCGTGCGGGACCTGCACCTGGGCGGTCTTGCCGCGCTCGTCATAGGTGATGAGCGTGGTGTTGTCGTCCGCGTCCGTGGTCGAGGTGACGCGGCCGTCCTTGTCGTATCCCTTCTTCGTCGTGTTGCCGGCCGCGTCGGTGACCTGTGTGACGCGGTGGTCCAGGTCGTAGGCGGTCTTGGTCGTGTAGTCGGTGGTGTCGGTCGTGGCGTTCTTGATCGGGTCGATGACCGTGACCGTGTTGCCGACGTTGTCGTACTCGTACGAGATCGTGTCGCCGTCGGCGTTGACCACGGAGGTGATCTGGTTGATCGCGTCGTAGTTGTTGGTGGTGACGTAGTCGGTGGCGTCCGACGTGGTCAGGGTGCCCTTGGGCTCGGTCGTCGTCTTGAGGTTGCCGACCTTGTCGTAGGTGTAGGTCGTCACCCGGTCGTCGGAGGTGGAGGTGTCCTTGGGGGCCGTGGCCGAGGTGATCTCGTCCGCGTCGTCGTAGACCGCCGTGGACACCGCGCCGTTGGGCGCCGTCGACGTGGTGACGTTGTCGTTGGCGTCGTAGACCGGGGCCGGGGTGGTGATGTACACCCCGTTCGCCTGGTCTTTGGGCACCGTCTTGACCAGCGGACGCCCGTACGTGTCGTACGTCTGCGTGGTCGTCTTGTCGTCGGCGTCGGTCACGGAGGTGACCTGGCCGCGCTCGTCGTACACGTACGACGACGACTCGCTCTTCGCGTCCGTGATCGTCTTTGGGTAGCCGACCGCGGTGAAGTCGCTGTAGGAGGTCGGGTTGTTGTCGGCGTCGGTGGCGGTTGTCAGTTCACCGTAGGAGTTGTATGCGTAGGTGGTGGTGTAGTCGCCGGTGGTGGATGTGGCGGTGCCGTCGGGGTCGGTGACCGAGGTCAGGTTGCCGAACGCGTCATAGCCGAACTGCCACGTGTGGCCCTCGGGCGAGGTCTTGGTGTACAGGTCGGCCGAGTCGGTCGTCGCGGCGCAGTCGTTCGCGAGCGCTCGTGGCGTGGCCGAGGCGCTGCAGAGCCGGGATCCGACAGCGGTGCTCCAGCCTTGGGCCGAAGCGGCGCGGAAGCGTGCGGGCGTGGATTTTGTCGTCGCCATGAACACGAAGGGGATTCGTTATACGTATCCCTACACGCGGGAGATCGGGAAGAAGTTCGTCGGCACCATCGAACCGGCGCTGGAGGGCCGTACCGTCGTGGAGCAGGCCGGTGGGCCGCCTCTGCCCGCGGGCAGAGGGACGGACGTGCAGGCGGTGGTCCCCGTGACCGACTCGCGCGGCAAGGTCGTCGGCCTGGTCTCCGCCGGGATCACGGTCAAGAACGTGGCGGGACTGTGGATGCCGCAGCTGCCGATCATTCTGGGCAGCGGCGCGGCCGCGCTGGCGCTGGCCATGACCGGGACGACGCTGGTGTCCCGGCGGCTGCGGCGGCAGACGCGCGGCCTGGCCCCGGTGGAGCTGGCGCAGTTGTACGAGCACCACGACGCGGTCCTGCACGCGGTGCGGGAAGGAGTGCTGATCACCGACGCCGACGGACGACTGTTGCTGGCCAACGACGAGGCGACGCGGCTGCTCGGACTGCCGGCGGACGTGCAGGGGCGCCCGGTGCGGGAGCTGGGACTGCCGGAGCAGATCACGCGCCTGCTGACGTCGCGGGAGGCGGTCACCGATGAGGTGCATCTCGCGCAGGACCGGTTGCTGGCGGTGAACAAGCGGCCCACGTACCCGCAGGCCGGCCGGGGAGGCAGCGTGGTGACGCTGCGGGACACCACGGAGCTGGCAGCGGTCTCAGGGCGGGCCGAGGTCGCGCGGGAGCGGCTGAAGCTGCTGTACGAGGCCGGGGTGGGGATCGGGACCACGCTGGAAGTAAAGCGTACGGCCCAGGAACTGGCCGACGTGGCGGTGCCGCAGTTCGCCGACCTCGTGACGGTGGATCTGCTCGAAGCGGTGCTGCGGGGGTGGGAGGCCACGGCGGAGGGCTGGCGGCATCTGCGCCGGGCGGCGATCGGCGGATGATTCCGGTGTATCCGCTGGGCCAAGTGATCACGTTCTCGCCCCGGACACCGCAGATGCGGGCGCTGCAGGAGCGACGGATCATGCTCGAGGCGGACCTGCGGCAGGCACAGGGCTGGCGGGAACAGGATGCGGAGCGCGCCAGGCGGGCCCTGGAGCGCGGGTTGCGTTCCCTGGTGGCCGTTCCGTTGAGGGCGCGGAACGTACCGCTGGGCGTGGCGAACTTCTACCGGACGGTGGACTCCCCGGCGTTCGAGTCGGAGGATCTCACCTTCGCGGAGGAACTGGCCGCGCGGGCGGCGGTAGCCATCGACAACGCCCGGAGGTTCACCCGGGAGCACGCGATGGCGGTGACGCTGCAGCGCAGCCTGCTGCCGCGGGGGCAGCCGGAGCAGGACGCACTGGAGGTGGCCTGGCGGTATCTGCCCGCGGAGGCGGGGGTGGGCGGGGACTGGTTCGACGTCATCCCGCTTCCGGGCGCACGAGTGGCGCTGGTGATGGGTGACGTCGTCGGTCACGGGCTGCACGCAGCGGCGACGATGGGCCGGCTGCGCACCGCGGTACACACCTTCTCATCCCTGGACCTGCCCGTGGACGAGGTGCTCGGCAACGTGGACGACCTGGTCGTCCGAATGGACAACGAGGAGAGCACGGGCGATGCCGCGGAAGGCCACGAGGGGGAGGGGGTGACCGGAGCGACGTGCCTGTACGCGGTCTACGACCCGGTGGCGGGGGCTTGCACGATGGCTCGTGCGGGACACCCGGAACCGATGGTGGTGCGCCCTGACGGGACGGTCACCTGTCCCGGCGTGCCGGCCTCGGCGCCGCTCGGCCTGGGAGGCTACCCCTTCGAGACCGCCGAGCTGTCCCTGCCGGAGGGTTCACAACTGGTGCTGTACACCGACGGCCTGGTGGAGGACCGCACCCTCGACATCGACGTCGGGCTGGAGAGGCTGCGCCGGGCGTTGGGCGGGTCTGGGGGCCGCACTCCGGAGGAGACGTGTCAGGCGGTCATCGACACGTTGAAGCCAGCACACTCCTGCGACGACATCGCGCTGCTGGCTGCGCGTACCCGGATGCTCCCGCCCTCGCGCGTGGCCGAGTGGGACGTGCCGCCGGACCTGGCGGTGGTTCCCTCGGTGCGGGCGCGCTGCAGGGAGACGTTGCTGGAGTGGGGGCTGGAAGAGACCGGGTTCACCACGGAACTGATCCTCAGCGAATTGGTCACGAACGCGATCCGGTACGGATCGCCGCCGGTCAAGGTGCGGCTGCTGCACGGACGCTGTTTGATCTGCGAGGTGTCGGACGGCAGCGGCACCTCGCCGCGCTTGCGGCGGGCGGCGACCACGGACGAAGGCGGGCGGGGGCTGTTCCTGGTGGCGCAGTTCGCCCAGCGATGGGGAACGCGGTACACAACCCGCGGCAAGGTCATCTGGGCGGAACAGCTTCTTCACGACGGCGCATCCGCCGCCACGGGCCGCGCGCCGATCGACGTTCTCCTTGAGCAGTTCGATGATCCCAACCTGTGAGCTCGGACGGCGCGCTCACCGGGGCTGCTGCCCTGCCTCGTCTTCTTCGCGGACTTCTTCTTCGCGGTCTTCTTCTTCGCGGTCTTCTTCTTCGCGGGCGCCTTCTTCACCGTCTTCTTGGCCGCCGTCTTCTTCCTCGGCATCTCGTGGACGGTGGCGTCCTCGCCGCGGGATGCCCACGCCTTCGTCACGGACTCCGGTATCGCCCACGGGCAGAACCAGTGTCACAAGCGCCGTGCGCCCGGCCGACGCCGAGTAGCAACGGGCGGATGCGAACGCACTGCGCCTGCACGCTGCCGTGGAGAGGCCGGCGACGGTGTCCCGGTCCGTCAAAAGCCGGCGCCGTCATCCCGCGCTCCACCGCGCACTGGACAAGGACGTCGGGCAGGGAAGCGCCGTAGCGGGCCGAGTAGCCGGATGGCCACATGTAGATGAGTGAGTCCAGCGCCTGCACCTCCCGTCCCTCGCGTAGCCTCGGCCTGACCTGTGTCTCCTTGGGTATCCACCACAGCCCAGAATTTTGGGAAGGTGTTCAATCATGCCGTTCGGGTGCGCCGCACGTGTGTGACGCAGCGAAAGATGGGCCCAGCTCAGGTGACCAGCCAGCCCCCACACAGATGAGTCGCCCACCTCGCAGGCGGGCGACTCATCACGATGCTGTTACAGCGTCCGGTCGATATGCTTCTCCTCGATCTGCTCTTCCACCTGCGTCTGCTCGTCGCGGACGGTGTACTTCACCTTGGGTTCCTGACCCCGGATGCCCTGGATCTGGCCCGTGTGCTTCTGGTTGTCCCGCCCCTGGTACTGCACGCGATCTCCCTGGTTGTACTGCATTGCTGTCTCCACCTTTCGAGGTTGACTTGGCCGGGCTCGCCTGCCTGAAGTGCGCGGCCCGCCGCGCATCCGCTCTCGAGAGCGGGTCGCGATGTCATGACACCTCGACCGATGACCGCCGGCCACCGCTGTCGGCCGAACGAGGCAACGCGGCCGCGTTGGCCAACTGACACTGCTCAAAATGGCCAATTGCCGCTTCCCACTCCCCCCTCACCTGCAGCGTTCTGGGCGTGACGGGCTTTCCAATGCCATTTGCATCGAGCGTGGGCAGCGTGCCGCCCGCATACCGGGGCGTCGCCTCGCGCATGCGCTCCACGTTCCAGAACTCGTACGGAGAAGGCCGGCTGAGGCGTGGATGCCGCGGGCACGGTGACCGGTGCGCCGTGCCGTCCGTTCCGCTGCTGCCCCGAGCCGGGGCGACTGCTGTTTCCAGGCGCAACCGCCCGGGCGGGCACACCTTGAGACAGAAGCGGGCAGCGGACCGCACATCGGCCCGGCTCCACCTTCACGTTCACTGCTCCCACACATTTCTGTCACCTGACAGGCACGTGTCCGGTATGCTCCGGGAGCTTCATTCGCACCACTGAGGGGGGATCCTCATGCGTATACGCACTGCCCTGGCTACCGCAGCCGCCGCCGGGACGCTCGCTGCCATTGCCGCTGCCCCGGCGCAGGCCACCGAGTACTCTTCCGCGCTGAAGATCAAGGGCGTCCAGTACGACGCGCCCGGCCGGGACTCCAACAGCTGCTCCACCGGCAACACCAAGGACGAGTATCTGACGATCAAGAACTACTCGGCCCGCACAACCGTGAACTTGAAGGGCTACGTGGTCAAGGACGCCGCCGGGAACAGGTTCGTCTTCCCCGCGAACCACTACCTCCAGCCCGGCGACTACATCAAGCTCCGCGGCGGCCACGGCACCGACTCCGACGCCAACAACGTCGTCTACCGCCAGAACTGCAACTTCATCTGGAACAACGACAAGGACACCATCTACCTCTACAAGTCCTCCGGTGCCCGCGCCGACGTCCACTCGTACACCAAATCGGGCAACGACCGTGACGGCAACGGCTACATCACCTATCACGGCTGACCTGGCCTCCACGGGCGGTCACTGACGGCGGAGCCCCGCAACGCGCCGGCCGGCATGGACAGCGCGTTGCACCGCAATGGAGGGTGGAGGGCCGACGACGGCGGTGCCGATGCGCCAACTCTGACCGCGCTGGCCTTCACCATCACCGGCCAGCCGCGCTGCTGGCTATGGCCGGCAAGCGGATGGTGGCAGGCGGGCCCGCCGGAAACGTGCGATGCGGGCCGGCACGCAGCCGACTGTCGGTGGCCGCTCGGCACGGTTCGTGCCGGCGGGCAGAGGGAGCGCGACGATCACAGCGAGGGCGACAGTCCCGGCCGCGGCCCAGCCCCGTGCGTCAGCAGGAGGATGCCGACAACGGGCAGGGCTGCCAGGGCGATCGCAAAGGTGAGCCTCGACGCGCAGCCAGCCGGTACGGCTCTTGTTCACCGTATCCAGCAGGATGTTCCTCGCTCACAGCGGTCGCGCCCGCCTTGTATGCATCAGACGCATGGGTGGTGGAACCGTCCACGCCAACGGAGCCGCGGCGAAACGATCGGCGGCGTACGTCACTTGAGATGAGCTCCGCTTCAGCGCAGTGTCCCTCTCCTCGAAACCCGCTCGGCTCCCTGGAGCAGGGCCTCGGAGCGTCCATGGCAACTCCCCAGCCCTGGAAAGGGCCTTGGCCTGCCGTGACAGCAGCCGCAACCCCGCTCGGGCGGGGTTGGACCCAGCGGCAAGGACGGCGCACGCTCGCCCCCATGCTCAACGATGTACCCGATCTGCGCCGTCGCCGCGGCCACGTTCGGCACTCCGGGATCATGCCTGCTTTGCATACTGACTGGCATGGCCACCTATGACGCGCTCGGCACAACGTATGCCCGGACACGACAGCCTGATCCGCGGCTCGCCGCGCAAATCCACGCTGCGCTCGGGAACGTCACGGACGTGATCAACGTCGGAGCGGGCACCGGTTCGTACGAACCACCGCAGACGGTCCTCGCGATCGAACCCAGCCAGGTCATGATCGCCCAGCGTCCCCGGAGATCCGCGCCCGCCGTGCAGGCGGTCGCAGAAAACCTCCCACTGCACGACAACGCCGCCGACGCCGTCATGGCACTGCTGACCGTCCACCACTGGACCGATCTGACAGCCGGAATCAGCGAACTGCGCAGGGTTGCCCGCTCCCGCATCGTCATCCTGACCTGGGACCAGCACATCTTCCGCGAACGGTTCTGGCTCGTACGCGACTACCTTCCGGAGGCAGCCGCGTTCGACGACGCCCGCGCCATCCCGACCGACCAACTGGTCGACCTGCTCGGCGGGGGGCGCCAGGCACCGGTCTGGGTCCCCCACGACTGCACGGACGGATTCGGCGCCGCATACTGGCGTCGCCCCCACGCCTACCTCGACCCGCAGGTACGCGCAGGGATTTCCATGCTGGCCCAGACCAGCGAGGACACCATCACAGCCGGCCTGACTCAACTCGCGGACGACCTGCGGAGCAACCGCTGGCATACCCGTCACGCCGAGTTGCTTGCGCTGGAAACCATCGACGTTGGTTACCGGCTCCTCGTGACCGATCTTTGACCCGTGTACGGGGCCCCGGTCGTGGCCGCCAAAGCCAAACCATCTGTTCCGTCAGCAGCTGTGAGCCGGTCTGCGTCGGCCCGTTGTTCAGCACGCGACTCGTGTGGAGCTTGCCGATGACTACTGAAGGTCTCCGTGCCCTGGGACAGAACAGACAACACCTGAGGCACGGCGTCGGGTCGGCGCCGGGTCGCCGAGGCAGCTCGCGGCGGGGGGAAGGCCGTCGACCAGGGCGAGGGTCCGGGCCGGGCGTGACTGAGAGGCAGCCATCGGGGTCCGTAGCCATGATCGGCTGGTGCACGAAGACCGTATGGTCGTCGGCCGGTCGCTCCCGGCTCACGTCGCCTCGGATGAGCACCGCCCGCACCCCTGCGTACTCCGGATGCGCCGGCAACCCGGGCCCGGAACGGCCGGCCGGCCGGCCGAGCAAGGATGCCGACACATGACTCCCCCATCCCGTCGACCGGTACGCCGGCATCCAGGACGAAAGAAGCGGCAGGAGCGCGTCCTACTCGTCCGCGACGCGTACGACCGCCAGCGTGATGTTGTCGGGGCCGCCCGCCGCGATGGCGGCCTTCCCCAGTTCGAAGACCGCCCTGCCGTCATCGTGCTCCCGCATCACCTCATCGAGCACATCCGTTGTCACCGGGTCGGTCAGACCATCGGTGCAGATGAGGTAGCGGTCGCCGGACGAGAGGGACGCTGCGCTCACATGGGGGTGGATGGCGCGGTAGCCGGAGGTACCGCCCAGGCACTGGGTCACGAGGAACGTGGTGCGCTGCCCGGGTTCGAGCCGAGGGCTGTCGTCGACGCTCACCTGACGCAGCCCGTCGCGGGGGGCCGCGAAGACCCGGCTGTCGCCCACGTTGAACACCAGCAGCGAGCCGGGCTGTACGACGACGCCGGCGACCGTCGTCCCCATGGTGGCGAGCCCGTTTCCCTCGTCGCCACCGGCAGCCTCGTACACGGCGCGGTTGCAGGCACTCAAGGCGTCACGGACGGCCTCCTCGCTACTCAGGGCGGCACCGATCGACGCGATCCGGCGCACGACCAGGGCGCTGGCCACGTCCCCGCCGGGCTGCCCGCCGAGACCGTCGGCGACAGCGACGACGAGGGGCGTCCCGAGCGGGAAGACCAGAGTCTGCGGATTCGCCGTCACGGCGGCGCACAGAATCCACGGCCCGATGACGAGACTGTCCTCGTTCCGTTCGCGGCGCAGCCCGGGATGGCTGAGCGCACTCACCACGACGTACGGCATGCAGCGCCACCGCCTTCCCGCACCGGGCACACCGCCAGAGGCCGGGCTTCCGCTCCAAGTCTAGGAACGGCGGCACCCGGCCCACCAGTGCAGTTGTCCAGCAGGGGCGGTCCACGAGCTCGGCGCGTACTGAGAGTCGGGTCCCTTGCGGTGCGTGGGTCGGACGCTACGGCGCACGGCCGGGTTCCGTGCGACAGCCCTCAGGTACGACTCTCGGCGCGGCACTCGGCAGGCGCGGGCTCTCCCCCGGGGCCAAACCGCCCAAGGCGGAAAGTAGGGACTTGGTTCAGGCCGCCCGGCGGAGTTTCACGACTGCGGTTCTCTGTGGCTTCGGCGGTATTCGCCTGGGGGCATTCCGTAGCGTGTCTTGAAGGTCCGGCTGAAGGCGGTGGCATCGGAGAAACCGGCGCGGATCGCGATCTCGGCGACGCTCCGGCCGGCCAGACTCGGGTCGGTGAGGTCGGCCCGGCTGCGCTCCAGCCGTTGCTCGCGGATGAATTCGCCGACCGTCCTGCCGTTCTCCCGGAAGAGGTAGTGCAAGGCGCGCAGCGAGATGTGGTGGGCCGCGGCGACGGCCGTGGGGGTGAGCTCCGGCTCGCCGAGCCGGGCCCGGATGAAGGACTTGATCTGGTGTAGTTGTGCCACCCGCCGTGCCGCTTTGGTCTGCGGTCCGTCAGCGTCGCTCAGACTCGCCAAAAACGCGGTGGTCAGGTCGACCACGGCAGATGCCAGCCGGTGGGTCTGACCGGCCTCCAGCTTCGGCCCCTGTTCGACGAGTCCACCGAGCAACTGGCTCAGCAGGGCGCCGATGCCCGTCCGGGACGGCAGCGCAGTTGCCACCATCCGACGCAGCGCCTGCTCCGGAACGGGTACCGTGCGCCGGGGCAGGTGCAGGACGACGGACTGGGCCAGGTCGTCGGTGGCGATCGATGCCCAGTACGGCTGAGAGGTGTCGTAGAGCACCAGGTCACCCGGGCGCGGGTTTACATGGTTGCGGCCCTGCTCCCTCTGCATGGTCCCTTTGACGACCAGGGCCAGTACCCACAGTTCGGGGTCGGAACGCTGGATGAGGCGTCGCGAACGTATTGACTGCATAGCAGGGAACGCGACGCTGGAGACACCGATCCCTTCGCCCAGCGACAAGAGCGTCGCCGAGGCTGGAAAGTCCGATACGTGCTCGGTGACAATGTCATGCGGTGCCATGTCGCGGGCCACCAGCTCGCAGAACCAGCTGAACCGCTCGGCTGCCGGCAGGTCCCGGCTGCAAAGCGTCATCACCCTATTCGTCCCACCATTAGTCCCACCCCGTCTTGGCAGCCGCCCTGGACAGACGGCGAGGCGCTGCTTCCACCCCACCTGCATTGTCTTGCACCGTAAGCGGCCTGGGGAAGCGCGTTATGCGTCAAGGACAGCCGTGCCGAGTCCGATGGCCGCGGCGTTCAACGCCTCTCTCCGCCCTGTGTCGCCGGGGACTGACATCTGGTCGGCCACTCCGCGCACGAACCCGCCCAGCAGCGCGCCGGCAATCGAAGCGCTCGGCAGTCGGCACGCCACGAATGCCGAGTTCGACCCCGAACACCCCCGTGTGCCGTGCGCGGATCATCAACAGTTCCTGCGCTGGCGATCAATGACCTGCAGAGTCGTGGGCGGCGAGGATAAGGCCGTACCACACCGGACGGACCGTGGTACGGAGCGGCCGCGGGCCGCCAGGCGGAGCCCGGGGATTCCGGGGGGAGGTCCCCCGGGCCCCGCCTGGCCCAGACCCGGTCTGGCCAAATCCGGGCCCGGTGCCGGCCGTTCCGGTGGTGTGCCGTCAAACAACGGGCCTCTTGGGGCTCGCGGCCCTCGGTGCCTCGTGCGGCAGAAAGGCTGCCCCAAAGCAGTCGGGTCGCTGGATCCCAGACGCCCTCGAACAAGGTGCAAGCCGCCGCCCCTGCCGCGGGCGTGAGTCCGACGTCCACCCCGGCGGGCCGGCCTGGGCACGAGTGACCCGGGCGACTCGCTGGTCCAGGATCAGCGCACGAGGAGCAGCGGGAGCTCCCATCGCCAAGTCGAGGAAATAGAGAAGCTTCGTGGAGAATGCCGGCCCCAGCGCCCTCACCGTGACGACACCGCACGGCCCCGCCCCCTGTACCAGGGCTCCCGCGGGATGTGGCGTCCGCGGATGCCTCGCGGCTCCCAGTCCGAACCGAGAGGGGAACCTGGTGATCGAGGCAGAGTTGAAGGCACGCGTTCATTCACCCGAGGCGGTCATGCGGCAGCTCGACGAGCGCGCCGAGGCCCGCGTCGAGGTGTACCAGGACACCTACTACGACGACCTGGCGGGCAGCCTGGAGAGACGGGACCAGGAACTGCGGGTGCGGACCGTCCACGGCCCGAACGGTCTGCGAACCGTGCTGACCTTCAAGGACACCACGGTCGACGCATCTTCCGGCTCGAAGCCTGAGCACGAAACCAGGGTCGAGGATTCCCAGGAGGCACACTCCATCCTGCAGGGCCTCGGCTACATCCCGGCGATCGCCTTCGAGAAGCGGTGCCGTAACTACGACTTCGAGGCCTACGGCCGGCACATATTCGCCACGCTCGTCCGTGTCCCCGAGATCGATGGGATGTTCCTCGAGGTCGAGACGATCGTCGACGAGGCCGACGTGACATCCGCACTCGACGACATCCGTGCCCTTCTCGACGAGTTGGGCATCGGGCCCGAGGACCTGACGCGGGAGACGTACACGAGCGCCGTCGCCGCGCAGGGCCGCTGACCTCCGGACATGGTCGAAGGAGCAGCCGGCCCAGCACCCCGGTTCGTTCGCCGAGTGCCGCAGTACCTGACACTCGGCAGCCGTGACAAAGCTGCCCACAGCCCAGCTCGCCTTGGGTGACCCAGGCAGTCGCGGTTCGTCAAGCGAACCCTTTGGGGTCTACTCGGGATGAGGTGCGCCCGTGACCACGCCATGAGGTGGAGCCTCGCCCTCGGCGCGGACCTCGACGGCAGCACCACCGGCATCGAGGCCGCCTCAAACGGTGCCGTCCTCGGCATCGCCGAACGCAACCGAGAGCCCCTCTCCTTTTGGCAGTCCACGAAGTACGGCCTGCTCGTCACCGCAGCGCCGGTGACCAGCCGTACCCACATCACTGCCAGGGACCAAAAGAACCTACTGAGTTCGCCGGTCCGGGAAGGCGTCGCTGATCCCCCCGATGTGGGTCAGGGCCTCGGTGGCGTGCGTATGGTCCACGCCGCAATCGGCGTTACCTGCGACGCAAGCAGATCACCCACACCATTCCCGAACGCAGAGACCAGCGCGCCGACCGCCAGAAGGCAGCTCCCCGGCATGGGGAACCGCCTTCACTTCCAGCCGGTCCGCAAGCTCGCGCAGCTTCTTGATCACGGCCAGGGCGGCCAGCGGGCGGATCTCGCCCAGCTCAACCGTCCAATCCCCAACGGTGACTGTCGGTCCGTCGTGATCAGTCGTGCGGTACCAGCCGGATCCGATGAGGTGCTGGAGCCGCACGTCCAGGCGGTCGAGGTCGCGGTCGAGTTCCTCTGGCAGGGAGGCGGCGAGCGCTACCTCCGCGTGATGGGCCCAGTCCCGGTACGGGGCTTTGGATGCCTCGTCGGGATCACTGAAGTCGGCCTGTCGGCGCGGGCCCTTCCAGCCACAGGGGCAGATGGCCCGGATTCCCGTGGCACGAGGACGGCTGTCCTGCCCGTCGTAGCGCTCCCGCCCCCAACGGTTGGCCTTGTGCATTCGGGCCGCGGCAGTGAATACGCCTCCGACGAACTCCGGTGCGAAATAAGCCGGTTGGGACTGGGCCAGAGCATGGGCCGCACCGGCTCATGCTTCGACAACGCCGCCGAGTCGTTCTCCGCACTGCTGAAGGAGGAGATCAGAACCGGCCGCTGGCCCGACCGGGCCGGCGCCCGCGCGGGTATCTTCGCTTTCGTCGAGACCTTCTACAACCGACGGCGCCTACGCCGACATCCAATCTGGGGCTACCTCACCCCACTGGAGACCGGACAGCGCCTCGAACAAGAACACGCCCTCGCGGCGTAAGCATCGAGTATCCAAGGTCACGGGGAAGCTTCAACTTCATGGCCATCATCAGCATCGTCTGCGCCCTCATCTGTTATCGCCGCCTCGTCAAGTGAGAACGGCAGAGGTGCTGGCAGATGAAGTCGCGCCAGAGGGTGATGGCGCTGGGCTTGGTCTCGGTGTGGGTACCGGTGTAGCCGACCAGTTGTTTGTCCCGCGATCCCAGGGTGTCGAAGAGGCCCAATTGGCCGTCCCTGGGGAAGACCTCGTCCTGCCACTGGATGTGGAACAGGGCTGGGGAGGTAATCCGTTGGGCGTCTGCGGCAATACGTTCCGGCGCGTCCAAGCCCTTGTGCAGGGCTGGTCCTTGCCGGAGGCCGAATTTACCGAGGACCACACAACGGAGTTGGTCGCCCAGGGCAGCCGCCAGGGGAATGCCGAACCGCGTCCCGCAGCTCCAGCATCGCTTCCACCCTGGCCTGGCTACTGAGCCTCACCACATGAAATGACCTGTAGGTGCCGGGCACATCCATGTGTTGGTGGCAGCAAGCAGCGCGGTCTCGTAGTAGCGGAGGGTGAGTTTGTTCTGGAGGCCGGCCAAAGACTCGCTGGTGATGTCAGGGTCTGCAGCGCACGCGGCGCACCAAGTCTTGGGCGGCCTCGGGCCACTGGGCATGGTCGAAGTCGAAGCCCGCTGCGAGCAGGCGGCCGGGGACGACGCGGCGGCTCTTCAACAGCAGCTCGGTGTCCGAGCGCAGGGCGAACGCACCGATTTCCGCCATCCATTTCGTTGCGGGCAGGCCAACGGGAACACCCCACGAGGCGCGCAGCGCGCGCATGAACGCGCGCTGCGGCAAGGGAAGGGGTGCGGCGAGGTTCACCGGCCCGGCGAGGTCCTCCCGGGCGACCAGGAATTCGACTGCGCGGACAAAGTCGCGGTCGTGGATCCAGGACACGTACTGCGCACCGCCCGCGACCGGACCGCCGAGGCCAGGCCGCGCCAGCCGCAGCAACACATCGAAAACGCCGCCGCGATGGGGGCTCATCACCATGGCAGAACGCAGGGCGACCTTGCGGGTGTACGAGGTTTCGGCTCGCTCTTGCGCCAGTTCCCAGGCTTTGGCGATCTCGACGCTGTAGGCCCAATAGCCCGGGACGCCGGGTTCAGTGCCGCCGAGCACACCGGTCGCCTCGTCGTGGGGTGCATCGAAGCGGTGTGCGTAGACGGTTGCAGTGCTCATCTGCAGCCAGATTCGTGGAGGCCGCGCGGCGGCTGCGATCGCTTGGCCCACCACTCGGGCGGAGTGCACGCGTGAATCCATCATGGCCTGCAGGTTGGCCGCGCTGTACCGGCAACTGACGCTGCGTCCGGCCAGATTGATCACGACGTCACTACCGTCGATCACCTCGACCCAGGGGCCCAGAGTCGCTCCGTCCCAGCCGACTTCGCGGTCGCGCACCGGTCGTCTCGTCAAAACCACGACTTCATGGCCTGCGACGGTCAGCGCGCGGTTCAAGATCGCGCCCACCTGCCCAGTTCCTCCGGGTATCACTATCTGCATCGAGCTCCCCCTTGGGCATGTCCGGCGAGCCCAACGCAAAATTGAACGCGTTCAAGAGTGAGAGGTGCGCAGGGGGTCACGTGCCCGGCAAAGGTGCCGGGGAAAGGCGCTCAGGTTCCCAGCGACGTGTAGTTCCGTGCGAGCCCACGGCCGAGCTCAGCCGTGGTCGAAACTGGGCCGGCCCAGACCTGCGTGATGTGCGGCTGAGTGAGACCGGGGCGCCAGAACACATCGTGGGCGACATCGCGGTCCTGGATGTCGGTGGGCGTCACCGTGATCATCACGGGCAGGCCGAGCGTGTCCACCGAGTTCGATTCTCGTCACCCGCTCCAGCACAAGCTCCCGGGTCGGTGGCCTGAGAGTCTGTTCGTCACCTGGAGTTGTTCGCCGCGAGCCGGGGGCTCCGGCCGAGCGCGTATGTGCCGACGCCGCTACCCCTCGGACACCACCGCTGCTGGGTCGGCGCTGATCGAGCCACTGCTACCGGTCCCGGCCTGTGAGACCAAGAAGGGAGGCAGGCCGGAAACCCACCCACGACGGGAGATCGTGGATGCGATCCGCTACGTGGTGGACACCGACTGCAACTGGAGGGCCCTCCCGCGCGACTTTCCGCCCTGGTCCACGGTCGACAAGTTCTTCGCGCGCTGGGCGACGGCCGGAGTCGTCGCCGTCCTGCGCAGCCAGCTCCGTCGCAAGATCCGCACTACAGTGGGCAAGACGCCGCAGGCCGTGGCTGTGGTCATCGGCTCTCAGTCGGTGAAAGCCGCCGAGACCGTCGGCCGCGAAAGCCGCGGCTACGCCCCGGCGAGGGAGATCAACGGCCACAAGCGCCACCTCGTGGTCGACACCCGCGGATTACCTCTGCTGGTCATGGTCCAGCCGCCGACCTGACCGACCGCGACGCCGCCAAGAAGGTCCCTTTCCGCCTCCGGCTCATGTACCCGGAGATCACCGTGGTCTGGGCCGACTCCGCAGACGCCGGCCAGCTGATCGAGTGGGCGAAGAAGACCCTGAAGCTGACGATCAAGACCGTCTCCCGGCCTCCCGGCCACCCTGGCTTCATCGTGCTGCCTCGCCGCTGGATCGTGGAACGGTCCCTGTCGTGGATCATGCGCGCCCGCTGCAACGTCAGAGACTACGAACGACTGCTCCAGCACTCGGAAGCTCACATCACCAGGGCCGCGATCACCCTGATGGCCAGACGACTCACCCGGCGGTCAGTACCGGGATCCCAGCTTGGGTAGGGCCAGCGGGCCGCCGCTTGACCTGCGCGGATACAGCCCACGCTGTGGCCCTGCACTGACGTCTTGATCTGCCCTCTGGTGGGCCGGACGCCAAATTGCTCGTAGATTGGAGGTACAGGCGGTCGTGCTCGCGAGCCACGGAGCGCGTGATGACAGCGGACATCGATTTCACGGCGTTCTTCGAGGTCACACCAAGCCCGTACCTGGTACTGGACACGGACCTGGTGATCCGCTACATCAACCTGGCATACCTTCAGACCACCGGGCGGACCAGAGACGACCTGATCGGGAAGTACTTCTTCGACGCCCTGCCGGAAAACCCCGACGCCCCCGACGAACATTCTGGGCACAACCTGAAGACGTCACTGCGCCGGGTTCTGGACACCGGGAAACCGGACACCCTGGTGCTGCAGCGCTACGACATCCCCGCCCCCAACCTGCCGGGCAGGTTCGAGGAGCGATGGTGGTCGGAGATCCACACCCCGCTTCCCGGGCAGGACGGCGCAGTGAAGTGGATCGTCCAACGAGCCGAGGACGTCACCGCCTTCGTCCGCTCACGCCGGGTGCGCGAACTCACTGAGGAGTTCACCGACCGGGAAAAGGGCATGGCAGCCGAGCTCTACGTGCGGGCCCGCGAGCTGCACCGGCTGAACCAGGAACTGCGCCAGGCCCACGCCCGCGAACGCCAGATAGCCATCGCCCTGCAGGAAGCCATGCTCCAGGCCCCCGACCTGATCCAGCACCTCGACAACATCGCCGTCCGGTACCTGCCCGCGACGAAAACACTCAACGTATGCGGCGACTGGTACGACGTCGTCGACCTGCCACCCGACCGCTACGCCGCGGCGGTCGGTGACGTCGTCGGCCACGGCCTGCAGGCCGCGGCCGTCATGGGTATGCTCCGCAGCGCCCTGAGCGCAGCCATCCGAGCCATCCCCAGCCCCGCCCAGGCCCTGGAAGTCCTCGGTCTGTACGCCCGCTCCGTCGAAGGCGCGACGGCCGCAACCGCGGTCAAGGTACTCATCGACACCCGCAGCAGACTGATCATCTACAGCAACGCGGGGCACCCACCCCCCGTCCTGCTCCACCCCGACGGGACCTGCGAACTGCTGGACCAGGCCACCGATCCGCCGCTCGGCGCCCGCCCTTACCACGTCCCCCGCCCCCAGGCCGGCCTGCCCTACACCCGAGGGGACACTCTCGTGCTGTACACCGACGGTCTCATCGAGCGCCGCGACGAGGACATCGACGCCGGCCTGGCACGTCTGACCAAAGCCCTGGCGCAGAACAGCACCCTCGCCCCCGACCAGCTGGCCGACACGCTGCTGGCCAGCCTCAACCTCGCTGGCGGCGCCCCTGACGACATCGCCCTCATCATCATCCGCCTATAGTGCGGCCTCGCGACAGCTCGCGGCACTGCCTCCGTCAGGGATCTGGAACAGGCACTGGGTAGGGTCGCGGACTGGCGCGGTGGCTGATGCTCCGTTTCCAGTCCCCGCCGCTTCAAACCGTGCATGCAGTTCTCCCGCACACGGCTTTCCGACATCGTTCACCGGCTGGCATGCGCCGTCGCCCTGTGCACGTTTCCGGTAAGACGGTAGACACCGAGCCGGGTGATCCACCCATAAGTAAATCGAGTGGTCCAGTTCCTGCCCGCTAGTCTGTGTTTCGCGCCGGCGAAAATCGCCAGCCGTTCATGGACGTAGCCGTCGACCACGTTGAACTTCCGTCCGGAGTTCCCGTTGCGGAAGTACGCAGCCCAGCCCCGCAGGACCGGGTTGAGGTCGGCTACCGCGGCGGATACCGGCCGCTCAGTCCTCGAACGAGTGGTCGCCGCGCGGACTTTGTCCCGCAGCGCCCGCATCGCTCTGGCCGAGGGCCAGCGTTGCAAGTAGTACCTGCCCCGCCATTTCCACGATTCCATCTTCCGGTGGTGGAAGCCGAGGAAATCGAAGCCCTGCCCGCCTCGGGTGAGGCAGACGACGCCGGTCTTCTCGGGGTGCAATCGCATCCCGAGCCGTTCCAGCACTCGTGCCGCCAATTCACTGGCCTGTTCGGCCCGTTGCTCCGTCGGCGACAGGACTACGAAATCTGAGGGGCCTCGCGTTTTCCGGACAGGTATCTGACCGTCTATTTCACGCGGCGATTCGCAACTTCTCGTACTCGGCGTGGACTTCGCGTGGAGGGCGGTAACCCACCGTCGAGTGGAGGCGCTTGCGATTGTACCAGAATTCGATGTAGCGAGTGATGTCCTGCCGGGCGGCCTCGCGGGTCAGGTAAGTCACCCTTGATACACGCTCGTTCTTCAGTGCGCCGAAGAATGATTCGGCCATGGCGTTGTCGAAACAGATCCCGGTGCGGCCGGAAGATCTGCGGAGCCCGAACCGGTCGAGCGTCTTCCCGAACTCGGCTGACATGTAGTTACTTCCGCGGTCGGAGTGAAATATTGCGCCGGCCGAGAGGTTCCTGTTCCGTGCCGCGTTGCGGATCGCCCTGGATATCAGTGGGGTTTGGTAGTGGTCGTCCATCGCGTAACCGATGACTTCCTTCGTGCAGCAGTCGATGACCGTTGCGAGGTACAGGCAGCCTTCCCCAGTCGCGATGTAGGTAATGTCGCCGACGAGCTTTTCGCCGGGCGCGTCAGCGGTGAAGTTGCGGCCGACGAGGTCCGGCACCTGACCGGCCGCGGCCCGGGTGAGGCTGAACCTCTTCGGCCGCGGCTGGCAGGGCTCAAGGCCCAGCTCGCGCATGAGCCGGCGGACCAGTTCCAGGCCGGCGGTGACGCCCCAGCGGTGCAGCTGGGCCTGGATGCGCCGATGTCCGTAGGTGCTGTCGGACATATCGAAGGCTTTCTCGATGAGCAGCTTCAGTTCGTCGCGCCGTTGGCCGGTCGCGGTTTCCGGGCGGGCTCGCCAGTCGTAGTAGCCGGATCTGGATACGCCGAGTCGGCCGCACATGAACTCGACGCTGTATGCGTACTCCTCGGTGTCGAGCCGCATCTCGTCGATGAACTCGTACTTGCTTGCTACCGGGGATCCTTCGCGAAGTACGCTGCGGCTTTTTTCAGGAAGGTAACTTCCATCTCCAGCTCGCGGTTGCGTCGTTCGAGTTCCTTCAGGCGCGCCCGCTCGTTCACTGTCAGTTCCGAGTCGGGGGCCGGTTCCTGCTGCTTCTGGTGCTTCTTGACCCAGCCGCGTAGCGTCTCCGGGTTCAGCTCAAGCTCCCGGGCGACTTCGGAGATCGTCTTGCTCGACCTCAACGCGATCTGGACGGCTTCCTCGCGGAACTCCGGTGAGTACTTGCTGGGCAGGGCCCCGGCAAAGTTGTTCTGTAGCCCTGTGACGTGGGATTTTGCGGGTGGAAGAGGTGCGCGGGCGTGGTCCAGTCCGGTTGGATGGAGGTTCCTACGCCTTACCGTCCGACCAGGGGATCACGCCCGCGCCATGCCATCGTCCCTCATCCCTGCGCCTGTTCGCACGCCTGCCCCGGATCATGAGGTCCTCGTCCAGCTGCTTGCCGGGATACCTGATCCGCGCCGTCGGCGCGGTGTCCGGCACCCGGTGGGTGCTCTGATCGCGGTGGCGGTGTGCGCGGTGGTGGCCGGAGCCCGGGGGTTCACCGCGATCGGGGAGTGGGCCCGGGACGCGGGAAGTGCCGCGCTGCAACGGCTGGGCCTGGAGCGGGGCGGGGTGGACGAATCAACGCTGCGGCGCCTGTTCGCCCGCCTCGACGCGGACCGTCTCGATGCGGTGCTGGGAGCCTGGGCCCTGACCAGGACCGCACGTGTCGCGGGCCGCAGGGTGATCGCCATCGACGGCAAGACGGTCCGAGGAGCACGCGGCGGCGGCTCCGCGGCCCCGCACCTGGTCGCCGCCCTCGCGCACGGGTCCGGGGCGGTGCTCGGCCAGGTCGCGGTGAGCGAGAAGAGCAACGAGATCCCCGCCGCCCGACAACTGCTTCAACTCCTCGATCTGGACGGCGTGGTCGTCACGATGGACGCACTGCACACTCAGCACGACACCGCGACCCTGGTGACCAGGGCCGGGGGAGACTACGTCCTGACCGTGAAGGCGAATCAGAAGTCGCTGTACGCACAGCTCAAGGCGCTCCCCTGGGCTTCGATCCCCGCTGTCACCAGGACGGACCGAGGACATGGGCGCCGCGCCACTCGCACGATCAAGGCCGTCGACGTGCCGGCATGGGTCGGGTTCGCCGGGGCCGGGCAGGTCGCCCAACTGCGGCGCACCGTCACCCGCAAGGGCCGACGGACCATCGAGATCGTCTACCTGATCACCAGCGCGGACGCCCGCACCGCGCCGCCCGCCGTCCTGGCAGCATGGACGCAGTCGCACTGGGAGATCGAGAACCGCCTGCACTGGGTCCGCGACGTCACCTTCGACGAAGACCGCTCCCAGATCCGCACCGGCAACGCACCCCGCGTCATGGCGGCCCTGCGCAACACCGCGATCACGCTGCTGCGCTTGGACGGACACCAGAACATCGCCGCCGCCCTACGGCATCACGCACGCGCCACCGACCGCCCCATCAACCTGCTCCTGACAGCGTGATCAACAACTTTGCCGGAGCCCTGACTTGCTGGGTGGCGCCACTGCTTCCTCATTTCCTGTTCAGGACAACCCTATTGGGTCCCTGTCCGGAAACTTCGTGGCCCCTCACCCACTAGCTCCGGCACCGCGGAATCCCGCTCCCGGAGTATGCGGGGACGGTCCCGATCAGCCCCTGGTACAGGGGCACGGTCGGCCGAAACCGTGTACCAAGTGCCGCTGTTCGTCCGCTCTTCAGGCCCGTCCTGCCGCGACCCGGACGCGCAGGGCCTGCAGCCCGCCGAGATTGTGCTCCAACAGAGGGCGGGCGGTGCGCTCGCGCGGCGTCGGCTGCGGCGGGGCCGCCTGGTGCCCGTGCGGGTGGTGGTGCAGAGCCCTGTCGCACACGAACAGTGCGCTGCCAGCTGGTTACTTGGCGGTCCATCGGCTCGGTTCATTCCCGCCGGCGTCCACCGCTCGCCGCAGCGCATCCGGGGAACTCCGCATGCCGTGCGGCAGAGAGTCGGACCGGACGCCCAGCTCCCGGACGACCGTCACCCTGGGTCCCCGTGCAGTGGCTGTTCGGTCCAGACCGTCTTGCCATCGCGGCTGTAGCGGGTACCCCATCGCTCGGCCATCTGAGCCACCAGGAACAGGCCGCGTCCTCCTTCGTCGGTGGTGCGGGCCCGGCGCAGGTGTGGTGAGGTGTGGCTGCCGTCGCTGACCTCGCAGACCAGAGAGCGTTCCCGGATCAGCCGCAGGGTCATCGGATCGCCGGCGTAACGGTAGGCATTGGTGACCAGTTCACTGGCGATCAACTCGGTGGTGAACGCGAGGTGCTCCAGCCCCCATTCGGTGAGCTTGTCCGTGACGAGTGCTCTGGCTCGGGAAGCCGTGGCGGCTTCCCGGGACAGCTGCCAGGAGGCGACATCCTGCTCCGGCAGCACGCGGGTGCGGGCGATGACCAGAGCGACGTCGTCGGCCGGACGAGTGGGCACCAGGGCGCTCACGACTGCCTCGCACGTTTCCTGCAGGGGGTCCGACGGGCGAGTCAGCGCCGCGCACAGCCGTGCCACGCCCTCGTCGACGTCGATGGTACGTTCACCGATCAGTCCGTTGGTGTAAAGCGTCAGCAGGCTTCCCTCGGCGAGTTCGAATTCCCGGGCCTCGAACGGCAGACCGCCCAGGCCCAGCGGCGGGCTGGCCGGCAGGTCGAGCAGACTCGCCCGCCCGTCCGGGGTGGTCACCACCGGCGGTGGATGGCCGGCGCGTGCCGCGGAGCATCGGCGGGAGATGGGGTCGTAGACGGCGTACAGGCAGGTAGCGCTGACGACCTGCTGCACCACCGGCCGTTCGCCGGCTGCCTCCTGCTCGGCCGCCAGCAGGTTGACCAGGTCGTCCAGGCGAGAGAGCACTTCGTCCGGTTCCAGGTCGAGGCTGGCCAGGGTGTGGACGGCAGTACGCAGTCGCCCCATCATGGCGGCGGCGTGCAGGCTGCGGCCGACCACGTCGCCGATGACGAGGGCGACCCGCGCTCCGGACAGGGCAATGACATCGAACCAGTCACCGCCCAGGCCCGAGCCCGCGCCGGCGGGCAGATAGCGGGGGGCCACCTCGACGGCCGACTGCTGCGGCACCGCGCTGGGCAGCAGGCTGCTCTGCAAGGTGAACGCAGTCTGCTGCTGCTGGATGAAACGCCGGGCGTTGTCGATGGCGAGGGCGGCGCGCGAGGCGAGTTCGTGCGCCAGGGTGAGATCATCGGCTTCGAACGGATCGGGGCGCCGCGAGCGCCACAGGCTCATCACGCCCAGTACCAGGCCCCTCGCCGCCAGCGGCACCACGATCAGCGAATGGGCGCCCAGTTCCGGGGCGGACCCGCCCGGCTCGAGGGACACCCGGTCGGACAGAAGAACGGGTTCCAGCACGGGAAGGCCGTCGGCCAGGCATCTGCCCTGAGGTGTGTCCGGCTCGTGCTCGATCGGCTCGCCCCGCGGCTCGCCCGGGGCGGGTCGCTGTGCAGCGATGCTGGTGGCGGCGACGCGTACCACGGGCGCCGCCAGGGCAGGCGTCAGCTCCTCACCACGGGTGACCCGTTGCATCAGGTCCACCGATGCGCTGTCGGCGAGGTGGGGGACGACCACGTCGGCGAGTTCCTGGGCGGTCTGCCACACGTCCAGGGCCGTTCCGACACGGGAGCTGGCTTCGGCGAGGAGCGCGAGCCGTTGCTGGGCTCGGTGGCGTTCGGTGATGTCTTCGATCATCTCGGCCACTCCCAGGATCCGGCCGGCGGGATCCTTCATGGCGAACGACGACACCGATGCGACACGCTCTCGCGCCGGGTCCTGTTCCAGGCGCACGAACTGCTCCGAGTAGACCAACGATTTCCCGGTCCGGATGACCTGGCGCACACGGTCCGCGGCTTTTCGTGCGTCGTCGGGGACTAGCAGAACTCCGGTGGGCATGCCGCGAAAGTCCGCGGCCGGAACGCCGGTGAACCGTTCGATCGCACGGTTCACCCGCAGAATCTTCATGTCGGGGCTGTGAACGACCATGCCGATCGGGCACCGGCGGTACAACCCCTCGAGAACCGCGCGGTCCCTCTGCCACTCCAGGACACCAGCCGCAGGTGCCCCGACAAGAAACCACTCGCGGACCTGGCCACGTGAAATCGCAGAGACCCTCAGTCCCAACTCCACCCGATGCCCGCTGCGGTGGCGCAGCGCAAGTACCCCGAACCAGCCGCCGGTTCTCCTGCATCGCCCCGCGGCATCCTTGACGGCGGCCAGATCGCCGGCAGCGACCAGAACATCGAATGCGGCACGTCCGATCACGTCAGGGCCCGGATAGCCGACCAGGTCCTGTGCCCGCCGGCTCCATCCGACCACGGTCCCCCCGTCGTCGAGCACCGCCAGGGCGGCAAGGTGCAGGCCGAGCGGATCGTCATCGCCCTCGCTGAGCTGCATCACCGGCTTCTCCACTGCTGGACATCACCTCGTACACGCTTGCCCACACCGCGCGGGGTCTTCGTCCACGCCCGTCAAGGACGTGCTGACGCTGTGTGAGCCTAGGGAATCCAGCCGTATCCGCAGGTGTGGCACCGCCGTGAAGTGCGGATGGCCAGCACGATGGCCTAGCACGGCCCGCCGCGGCTGACGCAGAACTCCGGACGACGCCCGGCCGATCGATCCGCCTTGTCTCGGGGACTCGCGCCCCGCCTGCGTACCGGTCCGCGATCCCGCCGGCGAGGGACGACATGTCCGGCGACACTCCCGGCCTCTGGGAAACCGACCCGTGACGGGCGGCCGCGTTCGAAAAGCCGCCTGCGGTCCTGGACGGCAGAACAACCGCGCAGCGTTCACCCGCTACTGACCGGGCCTGGCCGCCGCGATCTCCTTCACTCGCCGGAGAGCTGTGAGAACGACGCCCGCCGACCGTACGGTCGGGCAGCGAGCGAATCGTCGCCGAGGACACGCTGCCTTCCGGGGCCGATGTCGTGTTCCTCGACGGACACAGTGTGTCGGCCTCGGACATTGTCGCCCTGGCCTCCCGGGGACGTGCCCGATCCGAACCCGCCCACTGGTCCGCGCGCATCCGCGCATCCGGGGCTTGCAGGCCTGCCGTGGGCCGTGGTGTCCTTCGACCGGTCGAGCCCGGTCCGGTCGAAGGCCGTCGGCCGACGGCCGACGGCCCGGCGAAGTCGACACCGGGGGTCTGGAACCAGCGGCTCACCGCCCCGGCGTCGACTCCGTCGGCGTCCGCGCTAGACGACGATGCGGGCTTCTTGCCGGAACGGGAGGGCGTCACCGAGCAGCTGTCCGCCGTCGATCACCATGGTGTCGCCGGTGATCCAACTCGCGGCGTCCGAGACGAGAAAGGCGACGGCCGAAGCGATGTCGGCAGGCTCCCCTATGCGCCCGAGCGCCGTCGACGCGGACACGGTCTGCTCGTGCTCCTTCCACAGAGCCTCGGCCAGCTTCGTACGCACCACGCCCGGTGCCACCGCGTTGACGCGAACCTTCGGCGAGAGCTCCAGGGCCAGTTGTTTCGTGAGATGGATCAGTGCGGCCTTCGAGGCGTTGTACAACCCGATGTTGGCCTCGAAGGCCATACCTCCGACCGACGTGGTGTTGACGACCACCCCGCCGTGCTCGCCCATCCAGGCCCGCGTGGCCAGACCCGTCCACAGGACGGGAGCCCACAGGTTGACGTCGAAGGTCTTGGCGAACCGACCGTGGTCCTGGTCGACTACCGGCCCGAAGGCAGGGTTGGTCCCCGCGTTGTTGACGAGGATGTCCAGGCTTCCGAAGCGCTCGAGCGTCAGATCCACACAGCGTCGGGCCGCCTCTTCGTCGACCGCGTGGGCACCGACGCCGACCGCTGTGCCGCCGATCTGGGCCGCGGCGGCGTCCGCTGCCTCCTGGGAGCGGGAGGTGAGCACGACGTTTGCGCCGGACGCTGCGATGGCTTGGGCGATCGCCAGCCCGATACCGCGCGAGGCGCCGGTGACGACCGCGGTGCGACCGGTGAGATCGAGTCCTGCCATCTCAACTCACCGCTGCCGTGGCCGCGTCGCGGTACTGCCGCAGTTCCTGACGGGCGATGGCCCGCTTGTGGACCTCGTCAGGACCGTCCGCTATCCGCAGCGTCCGCAGATACGCGTACATCATCGCCAACGGGAAGTCGTCGGTCACTCCTGCTGCCCCGTGCACCTGGATCGCACGGTCGATGATCTTCAACGCGATGTTGGGGGCGGCCACCTTGATGGCCGCGATCTCGGTGCGCGCTTCCTTGTTCCCGACCGTGTCCATCAGGTACGCGGCCTTGAGCGTGAGCAGGCGGATCATCTCGATGTCGATACGCGCTTCCGCGATCCAGTCCTGGATGTTGGACCGGTCGGCAACCGGAGCACCGAACGTCACCCGTGACTGCGCGCGCCGGCACATCAGCTCCAGCGCCCGCTCTGCCGCGCCGATCGCCCGCATACAGTGGTGGATACGACCGGGCCCGAGCCGGGCCTGGCTGATCGCGAAACCCTCACCCTCGCCCTTGAGGACGTCCTTGGCCGGCACCCGTACGTCGGCGAAATCGATTTCGGCGTGCCCCTCGCGGTCCTGGTAGCCGAACACCGGCAGCCCGCGCATCACCGTGATGCCGGGGGCGTCGATCGGGACGACCATCATCGACTGCTGCCGGTGCGGGGCAGCGGTGGGGTCCGTCTTCCCCATCACGATGAGCACCTTGCAATTGCGGTGCAGGGCGTTGGATGCGAACCATTTGCGGCCGTTGAGCACGTACTCGTCGCCGTCGCGCTCCATCCGCAGCTCGATGTTGGTGGCGTCGGAGCTGGCGACGCGAGGCTCGGTCATCGCGAAGGCCGAGGCCATCGTCCCGTCGAGCAGGGGCTTGAGGTACTTCTCCTTGTGCTCGTCGGTGCCGAACAGGGTGAGCACCTCCATGTTGCCGGTGTCGGGGGCGTTGCAATTGGTCGCCTCGGAGGCGATGTGGCTGCGCCCCATGATCTCCGCCAGCGGCGCGTACTCGAGATTGGTCAGCCCCGGGCCCCACTCGGCGTGCGGGTGGAAGAGGTTCCACAGTCCGCGCTTGCGGGCCTCCGCCTTGAGATCCTCGAGGATCGGCGGATGGAAGTGAGGGTCACCCGACGCGCGCATCTGCTCGTGGTACACGGCCTCAGCGGGGTAGATGTGTGAATCCATGAACTCGAGCAGATCCGCCTGGTACTTCTTGGCGCGGTCCGATATCTCAAACAGGGACATCTGAACTCCTGACGGGGAGAGAGGGGAAATTCGGTGTGCGCTTGTCGAGGTGACTGGCCACGCCTTCGACGAAATCGGCCCCGCGGAAGGCCTGGAGCATGGCGCCTTCCGCCCGAGTCACGGAATCGGCGTAGGTGCCGTCCGCGTCGTTGCGCAGTTGGCTCTTGATGGTGGCCATGGAGGCCGGGGAGCAGCGCGTCGCCAGATCGGCGGCGTAGGCGACAGCGGCATCGACCACACTGCCGGTGGGGACCAGGTGGTCGAGGAGTCCGATGCGGAGTGCTTCCGCGGCGTCCACCATGCGACTCGACAGCAACAGGTCCGTGGCCCGGCTGTGTCCGACCAGTCGGGGCAACAGCCACGAGATCCCGTACTCGGCGATCAGCCCGCGCTGCGCGAAGGCCGTGGTGAACCGGGCCGAGGGCGAGCCGAAGCGAACGTCGCAGTAGAGCGCCTCCACCATGCCCAGGCCGGCGGCCACCCCGTTGACCGCACCGATCAGCGGTTTGCGCGAGGCCAGCGGCATGTCGCGCGGCCGGCGCCGCGCCCTGTCCGCCTCAAGGACGTCGCCGACCGCCTGCAGCCGCTGGAGGTCGGCGCCGGCGCAGAATCCGCGTCCCGCGCCGGTGACCACGACGGCACGTACGTCCGGGTCGTCTTCGGCGGTGTCGAGCAGCGTGAAGTAGCGGTCTTCGAGTTCGTCGGTCCAGGCGTTCAGCTTGGCGGGCCGGTTGAACGTGAGCACCAGCACGGGCCCGCGATGTTCGGCGAGGACGAGTACACCCGGGGCGCCGGTCATGCCTGCGCCAGCAGGGAGCTCTGGTAGCGGCGCATCCCGCGCAGCCACCGGTCGTAGTCCGAGCCCTTCTGCCGGTACATGGCCAGAACCTCTTCGTGCGGCAGGATCAGGAAGCGCTCGTCGTCGATGGCGGCGACGACGGCGTCGGCGACCTCGGCCGGATCGAGGACGTCACCCGCGGACGTGACGGCCTGCGTGGCCGCTCTTCCCAGGAGGTCCCGGGAGTCCTTCCCGGAGGACAGCATCCTGGTGTTCACCCCCATCGGGCACAGACAGCTGACACGGACCCCACGATCGCCATAGGTGACGCTCAGCCATTCGGCGAAGCCGACGGCCGCGTGCTTGGTGACGGCGTACGTGGCGGAGCCGATCTGGGTGAGCAGCCCGGCCGCCGAGGCGCTGCTGACGAAGTAGCCCTCGCCGCGCTCGAGCCACCCCGGCACCAACAGCGTTGCCGCACGGATGTGGGCTCGCAGGTTCACGTCGATCGAGAGGTCCCAGTCCTTCTCGCCCGCGTCGAGGCCGGGCTCCCCGGCGATGCCGGCGTTCGCGAAGTAGAGGTCGACCGGACCGAACTCGCTCTCCGCCAGGGCGATCAGCTGCTGGATCTGGGTGGTGTCCGACGCGTCCGCGCCGGCGCTGACGGTGCTTCCCGGATGGTCGGCGTTGACTCTCTCCGATACCGCCCGCGCGGTGTCCGCGTCGAGGTCTGCGACGACGACCCGGGCACCCTCGCGAGCGAGCCGTGCGACCAGCGCACCGCCGATGCCTCCACCGCCACCGGTGACGATGGCGACCCTTCCTGCAATGTTCACAGCGAACCCTCTCCGTGGCGGGGCGTGCGGTGGCGGGGCACGCGCCTCGGGGCGAGGTCACCGTGGTCCCCCCCATATGTATAATTGAATCCGACGTCAAGTTCAATCGTCGGGGTGAGCATCAGCCAGCGGAGAAGGCCGCTCGCCCACACTGTGGAGAGGGAATTTGCGGACGCCGCCGCCCCCTTTTCGTCCCACTCCGGAGGTGCGGTCGGCTCACCGAACGAGTCGGTAACGAGCTCGGTCCTACGGAGACCAGAAGCGGGTCAACGCCTTCGTCGGCGCGAGAGACGGCCACCAATCGGCCACGGGGGCCCGCCGGTGAGGCCCGTTGAGGGGAACCATCGCGCACCGGCTGCACGCCTCTGACTCGGCCCGGCGGCGGTGTCGTAGCAACTCCTGAAGTTCGCCGGCTTCGCCCTGAGCCTCAACGGCCGCTACGGCCAGGTACTCCGCCGCCCCTGACCGGTGGACTCACCCCATCTGCCTGCGCACGATCGTCACATCCGCGAGGGACGGGAGACGGAGACAAGGCGCCCGGCGGGTACCAGGTGCAACGAATGGTCAGGGGGCGAGCGTGAAGGCTCGCGCAAGCTGGTCCTCGTCGCCGATGCGGGCGCCAGGATCCAGGATCGTCGAACGGTCGCCGACGGCCGGCCCCACCCGGGCCTGCACTACTGCCGGATCAGCGGCGGCCGGGGAAGCGCAGGGCGTTCGCCCAGAGCCGGGTGACCGCGGACACGAGTTCCTCGAAGTCCACCGGCGTGCCGTCCCCTTGCCCTTCGCCGAGCGTGAAGGCGTTGTAGGCCATGACGCTGACCATGCCCGACAGTGCGCGGGAGGCCATCATCGGGTCGACCCCACGGTCTGCGACACCGCGCGCCTGCAGTTCGGCGATGCCACGCGCGTTGCGGCGGATGAACGTGTCCGAGCGCCGGCTGCGGAACTCGCGGAACTCCGGCTCCACTTGTGCGACCTGCTCAAGCAGTCCCATCAGCTTTGCGTTCCGTTTGTAGGCCTCGAGATACGCGCGATTGCTCGCCTCGAGTACCGCATACGGGTCGTCCGTGTCCTCCACTCGCCCCATGCCGGGGTGCAGCATGTCCTCCTGTGCCTCCAGAAGGACGGCGGCAAGCACCTCTTCCTTGTTGGTGAAGTAGGTGTAGAAGGATCCCGCCGCGCATTGGGCCTCTTTGGTGATGTCGACCAGGCGGGCGTCGAGGTAGCCGTCCCGCTCGAACACCTTCCGCGCGGCCTTCACCAAAGCCGCGCGTGTCCGCGCTCCGCGCTTTGTCGTCGGCGGCTCGCGAAGTGTCGAGAAGGGCGCCATCGGCGGTGCCGTCTCGCTGTAATACTCCTCGGGCGCCGTGGTATCCATCCTCGAGACGATACTTGAATCCGACGCCAGAGTCATAAATTCGCCAGGTCAGCACGGGGCTCGCTGCACGATGTCCGCAGCTGTCGGGTCCATGCTCATCTGCTTGTACTGGTCCGGTGTGTCTGCCTCGTCGGTAGCGATGAACGCCGAACCCACGTAGGTACCCGACCCCCGGGGGACACGCCCGCGGCGGCCAGGGCTCCCGCACATCGCACGCCGGCACCGCCGCTCGGCCCGCGGGCGGCGGTCGATCCGGCGTGTGACAGGTTTCCAGCGACCGGTCGGCGGTCGACCGGCATCGGTCAGGCGGTGATCCCGAAGCGTTCGGCGAGTTGGCGGCGGGTGTCTGCGGCACCGGTGTGCAGCACACCCCCGATCCCGATCCGCGCAGCTCCGTCGAGGTTCTGCTGCAGATCGTCGATCATGACTGCCTCCTCGGGAGAGATGCCGAGGCGTTCACATGCGATCGCGTAAATCCGCCGGGACGGCTTGCGGATCCCGACCTCGGCGGAGATGACGACCGCGTCGGCCACAGCGGCGAGGTCGACGCCCTCGTAGGTTCCGGTCCCGAACGAATTGGACACCAGCGCAACGGGATACCCGGCAGCGCGAAGCCCACCGAGCAGCGCGAGCACGTCCTGGTCGATCGACATTCCCGCTTGCATCCGGGCCGTGAGCCCCTCAGCCGGTACGTCGGCGCCATGGGCACGCAGACGCTCGGCGAATCCCCGCTCGAAGGCTTCGGCGTCGATGCGGCCGCACTCGTGGTCGGCCAGGAGGGAGCGTGAGGACTGGTCCCGGCTGAGGAGGTCCAGCGGCAGACGCGGGTCGCCGCCCAACGCGGCGCCGAAGTCGGTGAAAGCCTGCAACACGCTGGAGGTGATGACCCCGCCGAAGTCCACCAGAACCGCGGTCCGGGCCTTTTCCACCACGCTCGACACAGTATCCACACCCTTTCTCTCACGGCCGGCTTCCCACCGGGCTGGTGGGACGGAACCGTGTTTCCGCTGGCTTGCTCGAGACCCATAAGTGAACTGACGCGCAATGTCATCGTCGCCTTGGAGGATCGCGTCCTCGAGGGTGAACCCAGTGCCGCGGCGACCGGCCGGCCCCTGTCGCCGCGGTCCAGCAGGATGCGTACCTCAGGCGACCTCGAACAGCCCGGCCGCGCCCATGCCGCCACCGACACACATCGAGATCACCACATACCGGACGCCACGGCGCTTACCCTCGATCAGGGCGTGGCCCACCAGACGGGCGCCGGTCATTCCGTAGGGATGGCCGACCGAGATCGCGCCACCATTGACGTTGAACCGCTCCGGGTCGATGTTCAACTCGTCACGGCAGTACAGCGCCTGGGAGGCGAACGCCTCGTTCAGCTCCCATAGACCAATGTCATCGATGGTGAGGTCGTGCTGCTTCAGCAGTTTGGGAATGGCGAACACCGGACCGATCCCCATCTCGTCCGGCCCACAACCGGCCACGGCCATCCCCCGGTACACGCCCAGCGGCTCCAGTCCTCGGCGCTCGGCTTCCTTCGACTCCATCAACACCGACGCCGAAGCCCCGTCCGACAACTGAGAGGAGTTGCCCGCCGTCACGCTGGAATGCGCGGTCACCTGACCATCCGGCATCACCGGCGCCAAACCCGCCAGGCCCTCGAGCGTGGTCGACGCACGGTTGCCCTCGTCCCGAGTCAGGGTCACGGCTTCGTCCCGCACCTCCCCGGACTGCTTGTCCAGGACCTTCTTGACGCTGCCCAGCGCGACGATCTCCTGGTCGAACCGCCCGGCCTCTTGTGCCGCCGCGGTGCGCTGCTGTGACACCAGAGCGAACTCGTCCTGGCGTTCGCGGCTCACGCCGTAGCGTTCGGCGACTATCTCCGCCGTCTGCAACATCGGCATGTAGATACTCGGCTTGTGCTCAACCAGCCAGGGATCCGCCATGCGGTGGGTGTTCATGTGGTCGTTCTGCACCAAGGAGATCGACTCGACACCGCCGCCGACCGCGATCTGCATGCCGTCGCCGACGATCTGCTTGGCGGCGGTCGCGATCGCCATGAGGCCCGACGAGCACTGCCGGTCGATCGTCATGCCCGCCACGGTGTCCGGAAGCCCGGCACGCAGAGCGGCCTGACGGGCGACGTTGCCACCGGAGGACCCCTGTTGCACGGCGCAGCCGAAGATCACATCCTCGACCTCGCCTCCCTCGAGACCGGCTCGCTGCACCGCGTGCGCGAGGGCATGGGCGGCCAGTTCCTGCGCCTGGGTGTCGTTGAACGCACCGCGGTACGCCTTCCCGATCGGCGTCCGTGCCGTCGAAACGATGACTGCTTCCCTCATCTGGTTACCTCCGTGGATAGTCCGCCCTTCAGGGCGGAGAGGAAACGGACTCCTGCGGAGCAGGGCAGGCAAAGACGATTCGCCGTCAGGGCGGATCGTCGCTCGGCCCCAACTTCCCGCAGAGGATCACGAGTTGATTTGATAGTTTGTGAGAGGTGAAGACCGGCCCTGTGGAGCGGGCGTATCGGTACCGCTTCTATCCGACTGACGCGCAGGCAGCAGAGCTGTCGCGCACTTTCGGGTGTGTGCGCAAGGTCTACAACATGACGCTCGCCGCCCGTAGCGAGGCGTGGGCGCGGCAGGAGCGGCTCCATTACAACGCCACGTCGGCGATGCTGACGGCGTGGAAGAAGACCGAAGAGCTCGCCTATCTGGGCGAGGTGTCGTCGGTGCCGTTGCAACAGGCGCTGCGGCACTTGCAGACGGCATTCACGAACTTCTTCAGCAAGCGGGCCAAATATCCGCGGTTCAAGAGCCGCAAGAAATCGCGGAAGTCTGCCGAATACACCACCAGCGCCTTCCGCTACCGGGATGGCCGGCTCACGCTTGCGAAGATGAACGAGCCGCTGGCGATCGTGTGGTCCCGGCCACTCCCCGAGGGCGCGGAGCCGTCCACGGTGACCGTGTCCCAGGACAGCGCGGGGCGCTGGTTTGTGTCCCTGCTGTGTGCAGACCCCGACATCACGCCGCTGCCCGCGACGGACGCAGCGGTCGGTATCGATGTCGGCCTGGACCATCTGCTGACCCTCTCCACCGGGGAGAAGATCACCAACCCGCGGCATGAGCGCCGCGACCGCGTCCGCCTTGCGAAGGCCCAGCGGGCGCTTGCCCGCAAAGCTACGGGAGACGGGGCCAACCGGGTCAAGGCGCGGCGCCGGGTCGCCCGCATCCATGCCCGGATCAGCGACCGCCGCAGGGATCACCTGCACAAGCCGAGCACTCGACTCGTGTGTGAAAACCAAACGCTCGTGATCGAGGATCTGACCGTGCGCAACATGGTCAGGAATCGCAGTCTTGCCCGCGCGATCAGTGACGCGGCGTGGGCGGAGTTGCGGAGCATGCTGGAGTACAAGGCCGCCTGGTACGGGCGGGAAGTGATCGTGGTGGACCGCTTCTTCCCGTCCTCCAAGCTGTGCTCCGCCTGCGGCAGTCTCCAGACGCAGATGCCGCTGAATGTCCGGTCCTGGACCTGTGACTGCGGGGCGGTCCATGACCGGGACGTGAACGCGGCGAAGAACCTTCTGGTCGCCGGGCTGGCGGTGTCTGTCTGTGGAGCTGGTGTAAGACCTCAACGGAGTACTCCGGGCGGGCAGTCGGCGGTGAAACAGAAACCCTCACAGCGCGAGCCGTGAGAATCCCCTCGTTCACGAGGAGGAGAAGTCAAGTGGCTTCGCTGCTTCCCCTCCTGTCGGTCCGGTTCGTCCGGGAGCTTCGTGGCTGGAATCCCGAGCTCCGTGAGCCGGGCTCGACGCCGGCAAACGGTGCTGCACGCCAACCGGTGGGCCGAGAGCAGTCGGTGTCCGTCTCCTGCTGCACCGATCACGTGCGCCACGGTCGCGGGGGCGACGGGAGCCGACCTCCGGACCTTTATAGTTGAATCCGGCGTCATGTTCAATCATGCTCTTCCGGGTGCTCGGCGAAGTGTGGGTTCACGGCCCGGCGACGAGGGTGCCCTGATTGCCCCGGCCCCTGGGGCCCTCGCTTCGGGCGTGGCCCGCAGGCAGCGCCCCGGAGGGCCGGAACCCGCCACGTCGGGCGCGATGCCTGGCCAAATGGGCGGTGCGCGGCCGCCATTGCGGGAATGTATGGGCCTCGGACCTTGACAATCCACGTGCACGACTGAAGGCTGACCGACCAGTCGGTATGAAAGGGTGGATCGTGACTCAGCTGCGCATCACCACTGATGCGGGTGTGTTCGACGCGATCGTGGCGGGTCCGGCCGAGGGCCGCCCGGTGCTGTTGCTGCACGGCTTCCCCCAGACGGGGCTGGTGTGGCAACAGCAGATCGCGGCGCTGGCCGAGCACGGATACCGGGTGGTGGCACCCGACCAGCGCGGGTACTCCCCAGGGGTCCGCCCCGAACGACCCGAGGACTACCGCATCAACGTCCTGGTCGACGATGTGGTCGCGATCACGGAGGAACTGGGCTGGGCATCGTTCGACCTGGTCGGCCACGACTGGGGAGGCGCGGTGGCGTGGTGGACCGCCGATGCCCACCCCGGCCGCGTCCGTACCCTGACGGCTGTCTCGACCCCGCACCCCGGCGCTCTGGCCGCCGCTCTGCGCACCGACCAGGACCAGCGCGAACGATCGGGCTACATGATCGACTGGCGCGAAACGCCCGCGACCGAAGAGCGCATGCTCGCACGCGATGCCGAGAAGCTTCGCGCCACCTACGCCGGAAAGGTCCCGCCGGCCAGTGCCGAGGCCTACGTGCGGCACCTGTCCCAGCCGGGCGCTCTCACCGCGGCGCTGAACTGGTACCGGGCCGGCCGCCCTGACGGCGCGATCGGCATCATCGACGTGCCCACGCTCTACGTCTGGAGCACGGAGGACATCGCGTTCGGCCCGGTGGCCGCGCAGGAGACCGGGCAGTGGGTCAACTGCCCGTACCGGTTCGAGACTCTCCAAGGCGTGAGCCACTGGGTCCCCGAGGAGGCGCCCGAGGCGCTGAGCCGCCTGCTGCTCGAACATCTGCGAGCGCACGGCGAGTACGGAACCACAGCGAATACGGCCTCTGCCGACTCTCAGAAGAGGTGATCCCATGCAGGCAGCGCGAGCAGCCTGGCGCAGGCTCGAGCCCGTACACGGCATGATCTATTTCGCCCCCGAGGGAAGGCGACGGTACGCGGACCTCGGACTGAGCGGGCGCGCCGGGTACTTCGCCTCCCGGAGCGCCGCCTTCGGACGAGCATCCGCTGAGCTGATCATCTCGAGCTTCTACAACTTCAACCCCGTTTTCGTACGGAAGACGGTCGACGGGGTCTGGGACACGGCGGCGCCGCAGCAGGTGTTGGATGCACGGCACGCCGCCGCGAGCGAGGCCCTGCGACGGGCCGGGATCCACGAACTCCCCGCTCTGGACGAGGTCCTGGCGCTGACCCGCAGGGCCGCCGAGGCGGCCTGCGAACACCCGCAAGGGCGCCCGCTGTTCGGCGCGCATGCCGCGCTGCCCTGGCCCGAGGAACCGGTACTGCAACTGTGGCATGCCCAGACGCTGCTCCGGGAGTTCCGTGGAGACGGCCATGTCGCATGCTTGCTGAGCGAGGGCGTCGGCGGCTTGGAGGCCCTGATTCTGCACGCTGCCACCGGTGAGGTTCCCGTCGACTTCCTCAAGTCAAGCCGCGCATGGCCCGAGGATGCGTGGGCCGACACCGAGGAGCGTCTGCGCACGCGAGGCCTCCTCGACGGCGACTGCCTCAGCCCCGAAGGCGTACGCCTGCGCCGGCACATAGAGGGCCGCACCGACCGCTTGGCCCTTCCCGCCTACGCTGCCCTGGGGGACGCCGACTGCGCACGTCTCGCCGAACTCGCGAGCGCCTTCGGCCGCGCCGTCGTCGAAGCCGGCCTCCTCAAGCTCGGCTGACCGGGCCTTCCACCCTCCCTCCGCTTCGTGGTCGAGTGGCGCGAGGCCCCGGACCCCGAGCTCCGGTCCGACCAGATGGCGATCGTCGCGCCGGTTGCCGCGACCTCCTGCGACGTGGACTCCGCGGTCCTGGCCGGACACGCCTTCATCGATCCGCCGTTCGCCCTCGGGCATGAATGCGTCGCCCGCGTGGTGGACGTCGGCGACGCCGTGACCACAGTGGCTCCCGGCGACCTCGTCGTCGTGCCCTGGTCCATCAACTGCGGCACCTGCGACCCCTGCCGCGCCGGACTCACGGCGCACTGCACCGCGGTCCCGCACATGGCCATGTACGGCGCGCCGATCGGCGGCAGTTGGGGCGGGCCCCTCGTGAACGAGGGGGATTCCCACGACTCGCGCTGTGAGGGTTTCTGCTTCACCGCCGACTGCCCGCCCGGAGTTCTCCGTTGAGGTCTTGCACCAGCTCCACAGACCGACACCGCCAGCCCGGCGGCCTTGAGGTGGATGGCCGCGTTCACGTCCCGGTCATGGACCGTCCCGCAGTCACAGGTCCAGGACCGGACACTCAGCGGTGCCGGCTGCGCGCCCTCGGGGAGCGGCCTGGACCACACGATCGCCCGCGGCTCGCTCATCTTCGCCACCGTCAGTCGGCCATCCCGGTAGCGGAACCCGCTGGTGGTGTACTCCGCAGACTTCCGCGACTTCTTGCGGCTCTTGAACCGCGGATATTTGGCCCGCTTGCCGAAGAAGTTCGTGAACGCCGCCTGCACATGCCGCAGCGCCTGCTGCAACGGCACCGACGGCACCTCGCCCAGATAGGCAAACTCTTCGGTCTTCTTCCACGCCGTCAGCATCGCCGACGTGGCGCCGCAATGGAGCCGCTCCTGCCGCGTCCATGCCTCGGTACGGGCGGCGAGCGCCATGTTGTAGACCTTTCGCACACACCCGAACGTGCGCGACAGCTCAACTGCCTGCGCATCAGTGGGATAGAAGCGGTACCGATACGCCCGCTTCACAGGGCCGGTCTCCACATCTCATCGTCGCCCTGGTCACCCAGGCCGTCGGTCTCCTCGGCGCCGCTCTGGGCCTGCCGCTCTCTGCCATGCTGCATCAGGAGCCGCCCCCTTGTCCGGTTCGTCCTGATCATGGATCGTGACGGTGCGGGCACCGTACTCATGCGCCGTCATGACAACCCGCAGCGCCGCTGCACCCGTTGCGCGACCATCAGGGAGTACCGATGCCGCCCTCTTCGCGTCATGGAGTGGGAACGCGCCACCGGCACGCAGGACCGTGGACTGTGTCCTGCGTGCCGGTGGGCGTCAAGGCATCCAGGAGAGATACCAACTGGTCGGTTTGTGATGCTCGGGGGCATGGGATACGCCCCCGGGCCCTACCGGTGGCTCACTTGGTGAGCGGGCCGAACTCCTTGCGGGTGTCCACCGGCTTGCCGAAGAGCTGCCAGCGTTCGCCCTTGAACCGCATGAGCTGCATGGTCTCGATCGGGAAGGCATCATCAGGCCCGGTGGACAGCGTGACCCCGGGCAGCAGCATGCCTACCTTGACGTCCTTCATGCTGCGCACCGCGTCCCGCAGTCCTTCCCTGGTGGGGCACTTCATGGCACCCAGGGCCTTGTGCAGGCTCGCGGCGACGGCCCAGCCGTAGGCGTTGAACTGGTTGGCCGGGTCGGCGTCCGGTGCGTACTTGTGCATCGCTTCCTGGTAGGCCTTCATCTCCGGGTCCTTCGCCCACTTCTGGTCGGCGGGGTCCTTGAAGTACGTGGCCGATATGACGCCTTGGACGTTCTTGAACCCGACGGGCTTGAGCACGGCGGCGGACGAGGACACGTTGTTCACGATGTGCAGCGGATTCCACTTGGTGTTCTTGGCATCGGCGGCGAGGGCCTGGCTGCCGAACTTGGGCGTGGAGATGTTCAGCAGGACATCCGCCCTGGAGCGGGCGAGGCTTGCCATCTGCGCAGAGACGGACGGGTCGGTGACTTCGTAGCTCTCCGCGGCGACCACCTTGACGCCGCTGTCGGCGACGGCCTGCTTGAACCCGCCCAGCAGGTCCTTGCCGAAGTCGTCGTTCTGATAGAGGACCGCGACCTTCGCCTTCGGCTTGTTGTTCTTGAGGTACTTGGCGTACACCCGTGCCTCTGCCACGTAGTTGGGCTGCCAGCCCGTGGTCCAGGGGTGCTTGTCGTCCGTGCCCCAGACGGAGGCGCCTGTGGCGACGAAGGGCTGCGGCACCTTCTGCTTGTTCAGGTAGTCCCACACGGCCGCCGTGGACGGCGTGCCAAGGGTCTGGAAGACGGCGAAGACCTTCTCCCGCTCGACCAGTCTCCGGGCCTCCTCCACGGCCTTGGGCGGCTGGTAGCCGTCGTCGCGGACGACGAACTCGACCTTGCGGCCGTCGATTCCGCCCTTCTCGTTGACGTACTTGAAGTAGGCGTCCACGCCTTTGCTGATCGTGCCGTACGCGGAGGCGGGCCCCGACAGCGGGTAGATCCCGCCCAGCTTGATGGTCTTGTCGGTGATGCCGGTGGTGTGCTGGCCCTTGCACGCGCCGCCGGCGGTGCTGCCCTTGTCCTCCTGCCCTCGCTGGGTGGCACAGGCAGTGGCGGTGAGCAGGGCTGCGGTCGCGGCCGCGGCCGCCCGCAGAGCGGTTGTCTTTCGCATGTGATTCATTCCTTTTCCGTGCGGGGCGGGGCGCCCACGGGTTCGGCGTCGACAGGTGCGGGATCCGCGGGGGTGGGGATGGCGGAGGGTTGGGAATCGGGCTCCGACCGGGGCTCGGGTGCGGACGTCCCGTCGGGTGCGGACGTCTCGTCGGGTGCGGACGTCCGATCGAGTGTGGCGGGGCGGGCGCGGAGACGGGCTGCAACGCTGGGGACACGGCTCGCCAGGCCGGCGAGTCCTGTCGGGGCCACGAACATCACCGCGATGATCAGCAGGCCGAACACCACACCGGGTGCGGCCTCGCTGATGTCCTGAGCAACGCTCGGAACGTACATCACGAACGCGGCGCCCAGCAGCGGGCCGTACAGCGAGGCGAGCCCTCCGACCACCAGGCCGGCCAGCAGCGTGATGGACAGGACGAAGCTGAACGAGTCGGGCGAGACGAAGCCGATCACCCAGGTGTACAGGCAGCCGGCGACGCCCGCGAACATGGCGCTCCATGCGAAGGCGAGGGTTTTGTGCAGCGACAGCCGCACGCCCATGACCTCCGCCGCGCTCTCGTTGTCGCGCACCGCGAGCAGCGCACGACCGACCCGGGACCGCAGCAGGTTGCGGGCGAGCAGCAGCGCCACCGCCGTGACGGTGAGGACGACGAAGTACGTCCACTGGTCCTCGGCCAGCCCGCTCCAGGCAGGCGGCTCCAGCTTGTCCACGGTCAGGCCCATGGAGCCGCCTGTCACCCATTCCAGCCGCTTGAGCAGCGGCGGCAGGAACACCGCGAAGGAGAGGGTGACCAGCGCCAGGTACAGCCCGCGCAGTCGCAGTGCGGGCACTCCGAATCCGAGTCCCAGCAGGAAGCATGCAGCGGCCGCGACCGGCAGGGTGGCCAGGTGGCCGGTGTCGAACCGGTCGAGCATGACTGCCGCTGTGTAGGCCCCGGCCGCGAAGAACGCGCCGTGTCCGAGCGAGATCTGTCCGCCGAATCCGACCAGCAGGTTCAGTCCTGCCAGCGCCACGGCGTACAGCAGCACCATGGTCAGCTGGAAGACCTGGAAGGGAGCGAAGTAGAACGGTGCGGCCACGGCGACGGCCGCCACGAGCAGCGCGGTCAGGGTGACCCGCAGGTACCGGGTGCGGTGGGGAACTGCGGTCATCGTGCTCATGCCCGCTCCACCGCCGCTCGTCCGAACAGGCCCTGGGGCCGTACCAGCAACACCGCAAGGATGATCGCCAGCGGTACACCCACTTTCAGATCGGCGCCGATGACGTCCACGTACGCCCCGGCCAGCGTCTCGGCGACACCGACGAGCAGGCCGCCGACGACGGCGCCCACCGGGCTGTCGAAGCCCCCCAGGGTGGCCGCGGCGAACGCGTAGATGAGCACTCCGCCCATCATGTTGGGCTCAAGGAACAGCAGCGGGGCGACGAGCACGCCCGACACTGCGCCGACCGTCGCGGCCAGTCCCCAGCCGAGCATGAGCACCCGGCCGACGCGGATGCCCGACAGCCGGGCGGATGCGGGATTGCAGGCGACCGCCCGCATCATCAAGCCGGTCGAGGTGTGCTGGAACAGCAGATACAGCAGCCCCATCACGGCGGCCACCACCCCGATGATCCCGAGGGTGGACCAGTCCAGCTGGACACCAGCCATGTCGACCCCTCCGTCGGGGAAGGGCTGTGGGAAGTCCTTGACGGTGTACGACCAGATCAGACCGGCCACCGCGTTGACGAAGATGAACAGGCCCACCGTGACAATGACCACGGTCAGCTCGGGCGCCGCCTGCACGGGACGGATGACGAGCCGCTCGACCAGCATGCCGCCGGCGAAGGACACCATCAGGGTGACTGGCAGCGCCAGCCAGAACGGCATTCCGGATGCCACCAGTTGCCAGGCCACGTACGTGGAGAGCATGGCGAGCTCGCCCTGCGCGAAGTTGACGATCCCCGTGAACCGGTGGATCAGCACCAGGGCCAGCGCCAGGCTGGCGTACACCGCTCCGGAGCCGATCCCTTCCACCACTTGCTGGAGCAGTTCGGTCACGGCGCTCACCCACCCTTTCCCGAGCGGACCGAGACCCCGAGATAGACCTCGGCGACCTGTCCGTCCTCGCGGATCTGCGCGGCCGGTCCGGACAGCACCAGGCGTCCGGCCTCCAGCACGTGGGCCTGGTGCGCGATGTCCAGTGCGAGCCGGGCGTTCTGCTCGACGACGATCACAGTGGTGCGTTCCTCCTCGTTCACGGTTTTGACGATCTCGAACAACTCCCGTGTGACCAGCGGCGCAAGCCCCAGGGACGGCTCGTCCAGGAGCAGCAGCGCGGGCCGCAGCATCAGCGCCCTGCCGATGGCGAGCATCTGCTGCTCGCCGCCGCTGAGACTGCCTGCGGCCTGCCCGGACCGCTGGCGCAGCTTGGGGAAGTACTCATAGATCCGGTCCAGGTCGGCCGCCACGGCCACGCGCTCGGCGCGGGCCCGCCGCCCGTGACCGGTGCGCAGGTGGGCGCCGATGCGCAGGTTCTCCTCGACGGTCAGGTCGTTGAAGGTGCCGCGGCCCTCGGGCACGTGCGCCACTCCGAGGCGGGCGGCCTGCTCGGGAGAACGGCCCAGCAGCTCCGTACCGTTCAAGGTCACCGACCCGCGGCCGCGGACCATGCCGCACAGGGCCCGCAGGGTTGTTGTCTTGCCCGCTCCGTTGGGTCCGAGGACGGCACACACCTCGCCGCGCCCGACGGAGAAGTCCAGGCCCTGCAGCACGCGCGCCTGGCCGTATCCGGCGTGCAGGTCGCAGACTTTCAGGAAGTCCGGCTCTGAGCTCGCCCCGGCCTCGGCGCGGTCGGTGGTGGGCGCGTTCACGCAGCCACCCCCAGGTACGCCTCGATGACGGCCGGATCGCGCTGGATCTCCTCCGGCGGGCCCTCGGCGATCTTGCGTCCGAAGTCGAGGCACACCACCTTGTCGCACAGGCCCATCACGAATCCCATGTGGTGTTCGACCACGACGAGCGTAAGGTCGAAGTCCTGGCGCACCGCCCGGACCAGATCCGCGAATTGGTCGACCTCGCCGTGGCTGAGGCCGTTGACGGGTTCGTCGAGCAGCAGCAGCCGGGGCCGTACCGCAAGGGCACGGGCCAGTTCGACGCGCTTGAGGGTGCCGAACGGCAGCCCGGAGGCAGGGTGGTCGGCGACTTCCGCCAGACCGAGTCTCCGCAGCAAGTCGTCCGCCTGGTCACGCAGTTCCCGCTCCTCTCGCCGCACGCGGGGCAGCCGGAGCGCCGCGGCGAAGTGTCCGGTGCGCCCCTGGCCGTGGGCGCCGATCATGACGTTCTCCCGGACTGTGAGCCGCGGGAACAGGCCCAGGTTCTGAAAGGTGCGGGCGATCCCGCGCCCGGCCACGGCGTGCGGCGCCAGGCCGAGCAGGTCCTCACCGTCGAACCGCACCGCGCCCGCGTCGGGGCTGCAGCGCCTGGTGAGGCAGTTGAACAAGGTGGTCTTGCCGGCGCCGTTCGGCCCGATGAGCCCTACGGCGGTGCCCGGCTCGACGGTGAACGCCACACCGTCAAGTGCCGTGATCCCGCCGAAACGCACGGTAATACCGTCGACCGTGAGCATGAGTGACGCCCTTTCCGACGTGCTGGGGGGTGGGCGAGCGTCACAGTAGGTGGGGGCCTTCTGGCCGCACATTGGGTGCGAGCACCCAACTTCATGTCCGATGACCTGTGCGCCGCGCACAAGTCTTCGCGCATCTTCTTCGCCCAGCCTGTTGACGGGACACGAGGAAATGACGACGATCGGCGCCATGCCGCGCGGTCTCGCCCTGGGCGCCCCAGGTCTGTCCGAGCCGCTGCTCCAGGAGCGGCGGCGGATCCTGCGTGCCCTCGAGGAGCGCGTCGAGGAGGTGGCAGAGACCGCCGTTGCGGTGATGCGTGCGGAGATCCCGTCGTACGCGCTGGGGGACGCACGGTTCTTCGAGGACGTACGCGATCAGGTGCTCACGCATTACCGCATCAAGGTGGCGGCGCTCGCCGGTGACCGGGAGATCGCCCCGGAGGACCTGGGCTTCAGCCGCGCGGCAGCCATGCGCCGAGCACGAGCAGGGTTCGCCCTCGAGGACTGGATGAGCGCTTTCCGGGTCGGCCGGCAGGTCTTCTGGAACGCGTTGCTGGAGAGCGTGAACACCTCGGACGTGGCGCAGCAGGCCGCGTTGTCCCTGGTCACACCGCTGATGCGGTACGTGGACTATGCCAGCACGCATGCCGCGCAGGCCTATGTGGAGTACCAGCAGCACGTTGTGGCGGACGCAGACCGGGAGCGCCGGGACGTCCTCGAGCAGCTCCTGGAGGGCGTAGCACCGACACGCGGTCCGCTGCTGACGGCGGCGCAGGCGTACGGCATCGGACCGAACTCGCCCATGATGGTGGTGGCGGCGGTCTGCGCCGAGGACAACCGCACCGGAGACATCACCTCGGCCGAGACCGGCTACGCCACCGGCGCGGCAATCAGCGTCGCCGGGGTGTGGGCCAGCAGGACCCTGGTCGTCGTGCGTCAGGACGAGGTGGTGGCCGTGCCCGTGGTGCGCACCGGCATGGACGAAGAGGACATATGCGCTCACTTCGAGGCCGTGCAGCAGCGGCTCGGCCGCCAGGGGACCGTCCTGTCCATGGGCATCAGCACGGTCGCTCGGGGCGCGTCCGAACTGCCGCGCGCCTACCGGGAGGCGCGGGCCGCCCTCGACCTGGTACCGAGCCGGGGCGGGGTGGCGGCGCTGCCACGGCTGTCCCCGTTCGACTACCTGGCACTGCGGGCCGACGACCTCGGCCGCCGGCTGGTCGACCCCCGCGTACGTGCGCTGCTGGAGGAGGACCGCAAACGGGGCGACACGCTGGCGGCCACCATACGGGCGTTCGCGGACGCGGACCTCAACCTGCGGCTGGCCGCCGACCACCTGCGGGTGCACCACAACACGGCGCACTACCGATTGCGCCGGATCGAAGAGCGCACCGGACGCAACCCGCGCCGGATCGCCGATCTCCTGGAACTGCTGGTCGCCCTCGCCATCCGCGAGGGGTCCGAGGAAGGTGGGAATTGCCGGTGAGCAGCATCGTGGAGCCTGCCGAGACCGAGGCGGCACGTCATCGGCCGGGCGGGACCGGGAGCACCGGCCTGCCGGAGGCGCCCACCGGGCAGGACCGTTCGGTCCGACACGCGCTGCTCGGCGCGGCCCTGGAGGTGTTCACCGAGCGCGGCTACGCCTGTGCCGGCCTCGCCGAGATCTCGGCGCACGCCGGCATCCCCGTGGGCAGCCCCTTTCAGCACTACGGCGGCAAGCGAGGACTGTACTTCGCGCTCTGGGAGGAGTTCCGGGAGGAACAGGAGCGCCGGACCGCGGCCGCGGTGGCCGCCGAGCGCAGCCGCGGCGTGGACGACCCCGTCGCCGTCTTCATGGCGGGAGCGAGGGCATATCTGGAGGGGGCCTGGAACAACCGGCCGCTCGTCAGACTCTTCGCGGACGACGACGGCCCGGCGGGCTTCGACGCGGTACGCCGCCAGTGGGACCGCGCGTGGGTGCGGCGCAACGCCCGGCTCCTGAAAGTCGACGAGCAGCAACGCGCAGGCCGGGTCCGGGTGACCGTACTGACCACGGTCATCGGAGGAGCCGCTCGCGAACTGGGCGACTGCGTGGACGAGACGGAGGCCCGGGAGATCGTGGACGAGGTGTGCGGCATTCTCACCCACCTGTCGACGCCGCCCGGCTGACCGGTCGGCGCAGGCGCGCTCCCCCATCTCACCCTTCGGACGGCAACAGCATCTGCGCCATCCCCAGGACCCTTGGGCTCCGATCGGGCGAGGCGACACATGGCGCCCGCTGCCTGCAAAGCGGGGCGATGCCGATCTGCGGTCACCCTGGGAAAGTCGGGCTTGGTGGGATGCGGTCCGCGCCGGCGGCAAGGGCCCCGGCGCGGACCGCGGCATCGACGGTCAGGACGCCTCCGGCGACGAACCTGACCCTGCCAGCGGTGTGGTGTCGAGGTAGCTGACCTCATAGACACGCTCCTCGAACTTCCAGCCATCCTGGGTGCGCCGGTAGCGGTCGTGGTAAATGGAATAGTTCAACCCCGACCTGCCATCGCGCATACGCCCGAGCTCTTGGATGTAGGCACGGCCGGAGGCTGTGTCGCCCTCCAGCTGGATCGCGCCAGAGTGCGCGGTCTGCACGAAACACTCCCACGCATTCTGCAGCCGTTCGATCCCGGCACGAATCTCCTGCGGACCGGTGAACTCCACATCGGCTTCGGGGATTCGCCACACGCCATCGTTGGCGAACAGAGACGGACCTTCCAGGCCGAAACGCCCGGAATACCAAGAGCCACTGAGGCTCTCGGTAACGGCAGATCCGACCCAGGGATCCTCCGGAACCATGACCCACCACTCGGAGCCAGCACACGACCGGTCCGACGCGGGCCTGAGCGCGATCATCAGCGAGCGGCGTCAACTGATCAATCTCACCTACAGGCTCCTCGGCTCCCTGGCCGAAGCCGAGGACGCCGTCCAGGAGACCTACGCCCCGCTGGTATGCCATGTCCCGGCAGCAGGACGCCATCGAGTCGTCCGGCGCCTGGCTGACGAGGGTCGCCAGCCGCATCTGCCTGGACCTGCTCGGCTCGGCGCGAGCCCGACGCGAGCAGTACGTGGGCGAATGGATCCCCGAGCCGCTGCCCGACCGAACCGAGTGGATCAGCGGACGACCCGGCACCGCCGCGGCCGACCCGGCCGACCGGGTCACACTGGACGAGTCGGTCAGCATGGCCTTCCTCGTCGTCCTCGAATCGATGACCCCGGCACAGCGCGTCGCGCTCATCCTGCACGACGTCTTCCGCTACTCCTTCGCCGAAGTCGCCGAGATCACCGGCCGCACCCCGGCGGCATGCCGCGAGTTGGCCTCCTCAGCCCGCCGCCGCGTCCGCGCCTGCGGACCGCCAGAGGCCCCGGCAGCCCACCAGGCCGGCCTGGTCAGGAACTTCAAACAAGCATGGGAAGCCAGGGACATCGACACTCTCATCGGCCTCCTCGACCCCGGCGCCACCCTCACCGCAGACGGCGGCGGCATGGTCAGCACCGCGATCCGCCCGATCGACGGCGGCGAGCGGATCGCACGTTATGTCGTCGATATCGCCGACAGGACACCCGACAACGTGACGATTCTGGAGCGCTCGGTCAACGGCCGGCCCGGCCTGATGGTCCAGCGAGGGGGCTTCACCACGGCGGTGTACGCATTCGAGGTCGCAGACGACCGGATCAAGCGCATCTGGGCGGTACGCAACCCCGACAAGCTCCGGCCCTGGATGATGGGCTGACTCGCTGGCCTGTGGCCAATTTGGTCTCGGCGATTCATGGCCTTGGGTGGAACATCGGTACAGCGGTTTTCGGGCCATGGGGTGGATCGGAACGGTCAGTAGCGGGCGCATCACGACTTCTTCACCGTGGTCTTCTTGGGCCGACGGAGGATGGTCGTGGCCTTGTCGAGGTGCCCGTACACCGTCGACCTGGGGCACCCGAAGATAGCGGTGATCTGCTGGACGGTCTCCTCGCGGGCGTCGTAGGGCGGTTGGGCGAGGGCGGCTTGGTCGGGCGTGAGCTTCGGCGGCCGCCCGCCGACGTGGCCGCGGGTGCGTGCGGCGGCGAGCCCGTCGTTGGTGTTCGCCACGGTCAGCTCGCGTTGCAGCTCGGCGAGGCCGGAGAGTGTCACAGCCAGACGGGCACCGCACAGACGCCGGTCACCTCACTGCTTGGCGCCGAAGTCCTGCGTCCACCACGGGCCGCCCGACCCCTTGTGGACACCCACGCCGATGTCCTTGAACGAACAGTTGAGGATGTTGGCGCGGTGACCGGGGCTGTTCATCCAGGACTCCATCACCGCCTGCGGGGTCTGCTGGCCCTGAGCGATGTTTTCGCCGTACGTGGACCAGCGGTAGCCCGCGGCGGTGATGCGCTGCCCGGGGTCGGCACCGTCCGGGTTGGTGTGATCGAAGAAGTTACGGGCGGCCATGTCGTCGGAGTGGCCCAGCGCGGCCTTCTCCAGCTGCGCGTCCTCGGCGAGCGGACCGCAGCCGGCCGCCGCCCGTTCCTTGTTCACCAGCGCGACCACCTGTGCGACGGTACTCGTCGGGGCCGACTGCACCTGTGGCGTACTGGTCGGAGTCTGGGTCGGCCGGGCGGACTGCCGGGGCGTCGGCACGCTCTTCTTCGCGGGGGACGGGGACTTGGAGGGGGTCGCCTTCTTCGATGCCGACGCGGACGGCGACGCAGAGCCGGAGGCCGACGGCGAGGTCTCGGCGGCACTGGGAGCCGAGAGATCCACGACGTGGTCGTCGGCGGTCGGCGCGGCGGTTCCCCCTTCGGCCCCGTTCCCGGTCCCGGAGTCCGAGCCGTAGTACCAGAGGCCGCCGCCGGCCAGGCAGGCCGCCACGACGGCGCCACCGACGGCCCGGCGCCGGATGCGCCGTCGTCGACGGGCCTCGCCGCGGGACGTCGTCCGGCCGTGTGCGGCACGGTGGCGGGCTCCCGCTCCTGCGGACGCGTCGAGCGGTGACGCCGAGCCGACCGGCGTCATCCCGCCGGTGGCGGAGCGCACTCGCTCCAGCAGCGCGGGCGACGCCGCCACCAGCGCCGGGCCGGCCAGCAGCCCCTCCGCGGGCATCAGCTCGCTCCACAGGCCGGAGCAGCGCCCGCAGCCGCGGGCGTGCCGGGCTATTCGCTTGCGCCAGAGCGCCGAGGGCCGACCGTCCCAGGAGGCCAGCACGCCTCGCAGTTCCTCGCACGGCGGCTGCGCGTCGAGTGCCCTCACCACCACGCGCGCCGCCTCCAGTTGAGCCTTCATGCGTTGCACCCGGACGGCCGTGTGCTGAGCCGACAGCTCCAGGGCCGCGGCGACCTCGGTCCGGGTCAGCTCGCCGGCGCACTCCAGCCACCACAGCGACAGCAGTGCCCGGTCGTCCGGCTCCAGCCAGCGTGTCGCGCGCGCGGTCTCCTGGCGCTGGCCGGACAACTGGAGCTGCACCATCGTCAGATCCACGAAGTCGGCGCCCGGATCGGCGAAGTCCTTGGCGTCCTCCACGGAGCCCGGGACGAACTGTCGGTCATGCCAGTGCGCCCGTACTCGATTCATCGCGATCGCCACGAGCCAGGAGCGGAAGGTCTCGGGGGTACGCAGACTTCCCAACGCGTCCAGGGCACGGAGCATGGTCTCCTGCACCACGTCGTCGACATCGACCGAGCCATTCAGAGCCCGCCCCACGACGTTGTAGACCAGCGGGAGGTACGCACTGACCAGAGCGTCCTGAGCCTCCGGGGCGCCCCCTCGGGCAGCGGTCACCAGTGCCGCCGCATCCACCGTGTCCCATGTGCTCATCAAAAGCTTCCCTGTCCTCGACGCCGAACGGTTGCTGTCCGATATATGGGAGACCGCTCGGCGAGCCTCGGATAACAGTTCTTCGAAGACTTGTTCCGGGAGAGACTCACCGCTGCGCCCGGCGATCGCAATGAAGGACGTCACATCGGGGGACGGACAGCACAGTGACGGTGGCGTTGCCGACGGCGAACCGGGCCTGCAGGTACGACGTCAACTACGACACCGTGGCGCGCGGTCACACCCCGGCGCCGCGCGCTTCGGCCGCATCCTTCGGCGCCGACCGGCTCATGCTCGGCACAGACTTCCCTTATCAGAGGGGCCATCAACTGGTGCCGGCGGTGTCCTGCATCCGGCAGGGACTGCCTACCGAGGTAGCCGAGGCAGTGCTGAGCGCGGGGAAACATCTGCTCGACCGATCAGGAAGGCGCTGCCCCATAGGGAAGGGGCCCGTCTGCTCGGCCGATCAGGAAGGCGCCGCCCTATCGGGCACGGGCAGGGACGACCTCGTCCAGGGGCAGGCGCCGGACAGGCCCGTGACGCGCTCAACCTCTTACTCAGCCGGGTCGGCCGGCTTCGCGCAACGGACATCCAGTACCGATGCGCGTGGCGAGATCGGCGCGCAGGACAGCGAGTTCGGCCATCCGCGCGTCCACGATCGAGATCTTCTCCCTCAACAGCTCCGACAACGCCTCCGACACGTCCGGAGCGTCACGCAGTTCTTCACCATGCCGCACGATCTCCGCGAGTGAGAATCCCAGGGTCTGCGCGGTGCGCACATAGTGCAGCCAGGGCACCGCCTCGGGCGCGAAGTCCCGGTAGCCATTGGCCAGTCGCTCCCCCTCGACGAGCCCGACCTTCTCATAGAACCGGATGGTGTCTCTGGTCATGCCCGTCCGCTCGGCCAGCTCTCCGATACGCATGCCTCCGCGCCGCCCCCTCCGGTCGATGAGCTTGACCTTGGACCGTACTCCACTGTTTAGCGTGAGACGTCGCTGTCACGAGACCAACAGGAGACTCACGGTGATCCGTCTCTTCACCCCCTCCCACCCCACCTACCTACGCGTCGTGCGCGCGAGCGCCTGGTACGACCTCGTCGTCACGGCGGGATTCGCGGCGCCGTGGACGTACGCGCGTGACGTCTTCGGGCGGCCCACCAAACAGAACAGCACCTTCCAGAACGGGCTCTACTGACCACCTCGAAGTGCCCGACGGTGATCACGGGCGCCTTCGGCGAGTTCTCGCCCGGGCGACGGAGCTGGGCATCTGGGCCGCACCCGGCTTGACCGGTCAGATTGTCAACTGCCACGTGGGCCCTCGCTCCCAGGAGAGGTCACAGGTGCCGAGGCTGCTGTGTGCTCCACCTCGGCCCCCGACGGGGAGGGGACCCAGGCACAAGCCAGGGAGCCGCCGACAAGGCCGAAGAACAGTCCGAAAAAGAGGCCCGCGAAATTGGCGAGGGGGAAGGAGACGAGGGTGAGCAACAAGCCCGCGACCCCGACGAAGACGCGCACCTGCTGATGGAACCAGAGCGTGATGCCCAGGGTCATGAGCAGGATCCCGATGATCAGTGATGCGGCACCGGCCGTGGTGGACAGTGCCACAGGAACGCCCTCCAGCGTGATGTGGACGTAAGGGAAGTAGATGATGGGCGCCCCCGCCGAGAACATGAACAGGCCGGCCCAGAACGGGCGCCCACCGCGCCAGGTCCTGAATCTGCGTCGTGTGCCGTCGAACCTGTCGCGTAGTCCTGGGCGGGTGCCGAAAGGCTCGTTGATCACGTGCGGCTTCCAGGGTGAAGGAGTGGGTGTCGCCTGCGACGGCCCGGTACGTCGCGTCCATGCGCGTCCGGTCCCAGCCGATCGGGTACGGCCGGCTCGGTCCACGACCGGGCCCGGCACGGGGCCCGGGGCCGCAGCGGCGGGCGCGGAGTCAGAAGCAGTTGTGGCTGCCCCGCTTGAGACTCAAGTCGAGGTCAGGAACGTTGAGAGTGGCAGCCGAGACCGCAACCACTGTGGAGCGCACGTCGGTGAGGGTGGCCGATTCGGCTTGCTGGGCAAAGCCATTGGGATCGAAGAGCCCCGAGCGGTCACCCGGATCGATCGGACCCTTGGTCACCGAGCCGGCGGCGACACCGATGTCGATGTCATGGAAGGTCGACCCACCGGCCGCCAAGGATGTCATGTCGAGGAAGATGTCCCGCGCGTCGACCGGCTCACCACGGTCGCCGCCGGTGAGTCGCAGGGTGTACAGGCCCAGAACCGGGACTTCCATCGCTACGGACTGGCACAGGCTCTTGATCGTCGCATGCCTGGCGCCTGTGACCACGACTGGCACATGGCTACCCTTCCTGGTCACGTCCACCACGCCGTAGATACTCAGACCGCGAATGGCAAATGTGTCTGCGGCGACCTGGAATCGGTCGCCGGAGATGAAGAACGACGCGGCCAGTGCACCTTGCGCCATACCGATACCCAAGGCCGCGGCGGCCACCGTGCCCGGAAGCAGAAAAAGGGAGAAACGCTTCCACCGCGTCCTGCCGCAGCCGTGCGACATGCCGTGCCTCTCTCGTATGAAATGCAAGCCGCCCTCAAACACACCGTGCCTTCGGACAGGCTCGTCCGCCAAGCGGGACGGCGGCATTCCGGTCGCGAATCAAGCCTCGCAGGTACCGACCGTCCGGCGCGGACCACGGCCCTGCGCCTTGGATGGACTCTAGAGTGCGGACAGGGAAACCAGTCGGCACGCCAGCCCGCCCAGATGGGTGAAACAGAGTCACCGCATCGCCGCCACCCGCCGCATACGTCCCGTTTGCCGCAGGCGCCAAAGGGCTGGCGTACGGAGGACAATTCATTCCCCAGACCCTGTGTTCGGGGTGGGGCAGTACTCGGACTTCTTCCATTGGTATGAAAGTGGCGAGTGGCGCACTACGTTCGTGTGCCCGCGGTGAGGACCAGTTCCGCGACGACCCCGACCCGGCGGAAGAACCGACTGCGTCGAGGCGGAGAGCGTTGGACATCTCGCGCTGCTCGGGATGGCGATCGGCGGGGCCAAGGTTCAGGCCCCGCACGGGTACACCCTGGCGCTGTGGACCGCAACCGCGTTGACAAGGACATCGTCTGGGCGCAGACGGCTCCAGGGCCGGGTCTGGGTGTCGCCGCCCACCGTGTGGAATACGACGTCCACGTCGGCCACGTGGTCTTCGAACCGGTTGCCCGCATAGTCGATGGCGTTCCGGGCGCCGAGGCCTCCTCGTCGGTGTCCGCGTACCGCGCGCATCGTGTTCATGAGGCGGTCACTTCCTGATGAAAGGCGGTGCCGTGCCGGTGGCCACGCCGTCGCGACCAGCATCACGGGTACGGCCGGAGCCGGCATCGCCCATTCAAGGCATCCTTGCCGCCGCGCCCTGCCGGTCGGGGGCACCGCTCAGTCCGCCCCGTCGGCGACACCACCCCGTTCGATCGCCAGCCGGGTCAGTTCGACTCGCGTGTTGATACCCAGCTTGGTGAAGATGTGCTTCATGTGCGTGTTGACGGTGTGCACGGACACGAAGAGCCGGTCGGCGATGGCCCGGTTGGTGAGACCGTCCACGACGAGCGGGATCAGTTTCCGCTCGGATTCGGTCAGGTTCCCCCACTCCGGGGGGCCGGTCGTGTGGTGCCGTGGGGCGCCGGTGCGCACGCCGAGCTGTCGAAGGCGCCGCCTGATCCGTTCGTGATCGCGCAGGGCTCCGGAGGCCGACGCCAACTCGCCCGCTTCTTCGAAGTACGGGATCGCCGGCGCAGTATCGGCTGATGCGGCCATGACCTCGCCGAGGTCCTCGCAGGCCGCGGCCAGGGCGAGCGGCCTGCCGGTGCTCCGGTAACCGGTGATGGCGGACGCCAGTGCATGGGGGTCGCTGTGGAGCAGGCCGTCCACGTGGGCGCGGACTGCCCCGATGATCTGCTGGCTGTTGTCCTGTGCGGTCAGGCTGCGCAGTGCGCCGGACACGGCCTGCGCGACCGACGGGTCCTCGCCGCGGAGCGCGATGCGCACGATCGCGGGCCAGTGGGAGGGAGGTACCGCAAGCAGCCGCGTCGGCTCGCGGTCTCCGAAGCTGCCCGTCAGTGCCGCTGTCGCTGTGGCATCCCGGCCCTCCGCGTCCGCCAGACTGGCGCGCGCGAGCGACACCCACAGGCCGTACCGTTGCGGGTTCGTGCCGGAACCGGCTTCGGCGGCGCGGAGATGGCCATTGGCCTTGGCGAGGTCACCGCGTCTGATCTCCACCAATGCCAGCACGGAGCGGGCCTGGGGATTCGGCTGAGTGATCTCGAGTTCGTCCGCCACCGTCAGACTGGCCTCGGCCTCCACGGCCGCGTCGTCCAGCGCCCCCTGTTCGAGGAGCGCGCAGGCGCGGCTCGCATGCCAGTGGGGAAGTGACCAGCCGAGGCCCAGCGCCTCCGCTTCGCGCTGTCCCTCCCGCAGAATCCGCTCGGTGTCCGCGAGGCGGTCGGTGGCGGTCAGCACCGTGGCCAGCCACAGCGCCGGAATCCGCGGGGGGCGCAGGTAGAGCACGGCGAACTCGGTGCCGGCGCGTCGGGTGGCCTGCTCGGCAAGCTCGAGGGCGCGGGCAAGGCGCCCGCGGTAGAAGAACGTCTGCGACTGGAACACCATGGCGCTCACGACGATGGCCGGATCGTTGCTGCGGTAGGAGGCCTCGACCAGTCCGGTGTCGGTCCGCTCGGCAGCGGTGATGTCCCCGAGGTACACGTGGCCCGTCGCTTTGGTCTTCAGCAGTCGGACGCGCAAGTCGGGCGGCAGCGCGGGAAGGTCCAGGGCCTGCTGGAGGTGTGTCATCGCGGCGGCGTCGTCGCCCGCGGCCTGGTGGATCTCGGCGGCCACCAGGCGCAGGCTCGCCTCCTGCGGCGCCTCAAGAGCGTCCGACAGGGTGGCGTCGACCAGGTCGAGCGCCTCGTGGACCCGGCGGGTCCGGCCGAGGTACTCGGCGGCGTCGGTCAGCAGGGTGATCCGGCGCCGGTCGTGCGGGGGCAGCAGTCCGGCGACCCGCTGGGCGAAGTCCGCGGCCGCGTCGGGGGCCGTCGACGACAGTTCCCGTACGGCGGTGTGCAGTGTGGTCACGGCGTCGTCGTCGACCGGGCCGCCCGACATGACGACGTGCCAGACCACCTCCGCCGATCGTGCCCCGGTGCCACGCAGACTGTCGGCCGCCTCCCGGTGCAGAGCGGTCCGTACGGCCAGCGGCAGGTTCTCGTGGACAGCCTGCCGTAGGAGGTCATGGCGGAAGGCGAGTCGCGGGCCGTCGGCCGAGAGCAGACCGGCGTTCAGGGCGGCCTCGACGCCCGACAAGAGGCTGCCGACCTGTCTGCCGAGCATTCGGGCGGCCGTGCCGAGGTCGAATTCGCGGCCGAGGACGGACCCGATCTGGAGCAGGTGCACGGCATCCTGCGGGAGCCGTTCCAGACGCGCGGCGACACTCAGCCGGAAACCGACGGGGATGCCGTCGTTCAGGAGGCCGGCCACGCCCGCCTCCAGTTTGACGGCATCCGTGTCGGCAAGAGAGCGCACCAGTTCAATCGCCAGGAACGGATTGCCCGCGACGCCTCGCAGGAGCCTGGCCAGACCGGGTGACGGCTTCGCCCCGAGCACATCGGCCGCGATGTGCTGCAGCTCCTGCTGCGGCAGGGGGCCGAGGGTCAGCCATCGGGCTCCGAGGCGTTCGAGGTCCTCCCGCACCCGGGCCACGGTCGGCCGCTCGGTCTCCGACCGTACCGCCAGCACCCACAGGATCCGCGAGCCGGCCATGCGTGCAGGCAGGGTACGGAGGGCGAAGAGCGTAGCCGGATCCGCCCACTGCGCGTCGTCCACGACCACGGCCACCGGGGCACGCTGGGCCCGGTCCTCCAGAGCGTCCGTGATGCTGTCCAGCAGCCAGAGCCGCTGGTCGTCGGTGGGTGCGGCGGATCGGTGGGAACCATCGGAGGACTGCAGGGCGGACTGCAGGGCGGCTCCTGCGGCGTACTGGTCGAGCTCGTCGGCCCGTACGGACACCACATCGAACCCGAACCGCCGCGCCATCTCGTCCAGTTCGGCGAGCAGGCGGCTCTTGCCGACGCCGGGCGCGCCTTCCACGACGACGCAGGCGCCCCGTCCACCACGCACCGCTTCCAGGGCCGCGCGGATAGCCACGATCTCGCGGTCTCGTCCCCTGAGGCGCAGCCCGGTCATGGCCTGGTTCCCGCGCCCGTGCCCGCGGGCCCGGTCGCCGGCGGGGTCTGTGCTGCGCATGGGGCAAGCATGCCGCACGGCCACATCGCCCTCAACGACGGTTCCCCGGTGATCGACGCTTTCACCCGGGTGATTGCCGATTCCGCGCCGTCCTGTCACCCCGCCGCGACGCATGCTCCGAACTGTCCAGATCTCTTGCCCCCGGAGAGGAGCACGACGTGCGTACAGGCAAGGAATACTTGGCGGCGCTGAACGACGGCCGCACGGTATGGGTGGGTGACGAACTCGTCGACAACGTGGCCACGCACCCCAAGACCAGGGCGTATGCCCGGAGCCTCGCGGACTTCTACGACCTGCACCACCGCCCGGACCTCCAGGACGTCATGACGTTCGTGGACGAGGAGGGCATCCGGCGGTCCATGACGTGGTTCCAGCACCGCTCCAAGGAGGACCTGCTGCGCAAGCGGCGCTACCTGGAGACAGTGCAGCGGGAACTCGGCGGCGGGGCGATCCCGCGCACACCGGATGTCAACAACTACGTCCTGCTGACCTACGTCGACGACCCGGAGCCCTGGAGCAGCCAGTCCGTCGGGACCGACGGGCGGGACCTCACCGAGGGGATCCGCGACTTCTGGAACGAGGTGCGGGACGGTGACCTCAACGCGACGCCGGCCTTCGTCGACCCGCAGGCGGACCGCTCCCGCGATTCCGCACAGGCCGAGTCCCCTGCCCTGCGGGTGGTCGGCACCTCGGACGAGGGCATCACCGTGCGGGGTGTGAAGTCGATCAGCACCGGCGCGGCCTTCGGGGACGTGATCCACATCGGCGTCTTCTACCGACCCGGCATTATTGCGGAACAGATCATCTACGGGGCGGTGAAGGCCAACACCCCCGGGGTCACCATCATCTGCCGGGAGAGCAACGTCCGGGACGGCGAGGAGGTGGAGCACCCGCTCGCCTCGCAGGGTGACGAGCTGGACAGCATCATCGTGTTCGAGGACGTGCTCATCCCCTGGAACCGGGTGTTCCACATCGGTAACCCCCAGCACGCAGCGCTGTACCCGCAGCGCGTCTTCGACTGGCTGCACTACCACTCGCTGGTGCGTGCGATGGTGAAGGCCGAACTGATGCTCGGTCTGGCCCTGCTGATCACCGAGCACATCGGCACCTACCAGTTGCCCCCGGTGCAGGCCCGGATCGCCCGGTTCGCCGGCTTCCTCCAGACACTCAAGGCGCATGTGATCGCTTCGGAGGACGAAGGGTTCTTCACTCCCGGCGGCATCTACAAGCCGAACGTCCTGATGTTCGACTTCGGGCGGGCGTACTACATCGAGCACATCACCGAACTGGTCCACGAGCTCATCGACCTGTCCGGTCGCGCCGCGCTCATCTACCCCACCGAGGGTCAGTGGCAGCAGCCCGAACTGCGGCCGTGGCTGGAGGCGCTGCAGACGGGTCCGGTCGGGAGGCCGCACGACCGGCTGAAGATCAGCCGAGTGATCCGCGACATGTTCCTGTCCGACTGGGGCGACCGCATCAGCACTTTCGAGAACTTCAACGGCACGCCCCTGTTGGCCATCCGCAGCCTCACCATGAAGCGCGCCGAGATGTCCCCGAGCGGCAGCATGGCAGACCTCGCGCGCAAGGTCTGCGGCATCGAGAGCGTGAGCGACGACGAGGACAAGGAGACCGCGTACAAGGCTCAGGCGGACTACGCCCGACGCCAGGACGCCTCACGCCTGAGCGCCTCGTAGCAGGATGCAAGGGCCCGGGTCAGAGCACACCGCACTCCCGGGCCCTTGCGACCGCTCCGCTCCTGTCGTGCGCGTCGAGTTTGCGGAAGATCGCGCGTACCTGTGTCTTGACGGTGTTGTGGGACACATAGAGCTCGGAGGCGATCTCACGCAGCGTCAGCGGACCGCACAGGGCGCGGAGCACTCGGCGCTCCCCCATCGACAGGTCCTGGGAACTGGGCCCGGCAGGGGTCACGGCCGTGCCCTCACCGGTGCGCTCGAGCAAGTCCGCCAGTACCCCTGGCGACTCGCACCGGGCCGCTGCCCGCTCCGCCGCCTCACGGGCCTCGCGGGCCGCGTCCGCGTTGTGCCGCGCACTCTCAAGTCGCGCCCGCGTGAAGTGGCACAGGGCGCGTACATGGGGTTCGCTTCCGGTCTGGGGCGAGCCCGCCAACGCTGCCTCCGCGCCTGCCAGAAGCTGTGCGGCCTCTTCGATCTCTCCCTCTTCGAGGAGTAGACCGGCTCGGCCGATGTAGGCGGACACGGCGACGAAGTGCCCGCCCAGGCCGGTCGTCGCGGCCGCCCGGAGGGCCTCGTCGCTCAGCATGCGCGCCTGCTCGTGCCGTCCGGCCAGCAGCGCGCACACCGCCCGCAAACCCAGTGCGCGGACGAGCACCAGGCCGTGCCCGGCGGCATGCGCATCACGGGTCGCCTCGCCGAGCAGCGCCTCAGCCTCCTCGTACCGGCGCGTCCACAGCAGTGCGGTACCGCGGGCCGTACAGACCAGGGCACGCCAGGAAGTCAACGGCATGGTGCCGGCAACGGCGGATTCGCCAAGTCGGTCGGCGGTCAGGATCTCCCCCTTCAGATAGCAGGCGACGGCCTCGGCGACGGCTGCGGCGTCGGAGACCGTGCTGCCCTCGCCGACCATCTCCGGTCCTGTCTGTCTGAGCTGGGCCACGTCCAGCCAGCGCCGGGCTGTTTCCGGGGCGCCCCCCGAGAGAGCCGCCATCGCCGCGACGACGCACAGTCTCGCGTCGGCGGCGACCGTGCGGGGCGGCAGGAGGTCCAGCCAGTGCGAGACCTCCGCACTACGGCCTGCCGAGATCGCCTTCTCCCAGCCGTCGAGGACCGACGCGACGGCCGCGGACTCATCGCCGCCCAGCACCCAGTGCCGTACGGCCGCCGTCGTCTCCCCCTGTCGGGAGTACCACTGAGCTGCCGCCTCGTGCAGGGACACGACGGTTGCCGGTCCTTCGGAGTCAAGGACGTCGGACAGCAGCGGAGACAGTGCTCGGTGATGCCGGTACGCCGACGGATCGACGGCGACAGGCACGAGCAGTTGCACGGTCCGTGCGAGCCCGCGCAGCAGTATGCCCGCCCGGTCCCCGGCGAGGGCCTGGCACGGCCCGGCGCTCAGCTCGTCGAGCACACTGGTGCGCAGCAGGAACTCGCGCTGTTCGGTGGTGAGCCGGTCCAGCACCTCGGTGGCCAGATACTCGGTGACCGCTTGTCTGCCGCGCGCCAGGTTCCCTGCCGTATCAGCCTCGTTCATCGAGCGGGCGAGGGTGCGCCCCATGATGCACAGCCCCGCCGCCCATCCCTCGGTGGCCTCGTACACCGTGCTCGAAGCGTCCGCGGTCGGAGCGGAGCCGAGCAGACCGGTGAGGAGTGCCCGTGCTTCCTCGGGGGTGAAAGCCAGGTCGTGCTGGTCGAGTTCGGCGATCAGACCCTGGGCGCGCAGGGTCGGAAGGGGACTGCCGGGAATGTGCCGGGTCGACAGAATGATGCGGAAGCCCTGGGGAAGCCTGGTCAGAAAGTCCGCCAGGCTACGGACCGCGTCGGCGTCCGAGATGCATTCCAGTCCGTCGAGGATCAGCGTGAGCGGTCCCTCTCCGTCCAGTCCGGTCACCAGACCTGGCAGGATCTCCTCGAGCCATACGTCGAGCGTCCACTCATCGCAGTCGAGGCGGGCGGGCAGCTTCGGTCGTACCTGGTGCAACGCCCGCAGGATGCCGGCCCAGAGCCGACCCGGGGCGTTGTCGTACGCGTCCAGGCTGAGCCAGGCGCACTCCCGGCGAGCCGCCGGGCCTCGCGACCACTCGGTCAGGAGCACCGTTTTCCCGGCACCGGCCGGGGCGGAGACCACCACCACCGGCTCGGTCGCCGCGTCAAGCCGACGCAGCAGACGCGGGCGTGTCAGGAGATGCGGGGGCTGGGCCGGAGGATGCAGTTTGAAGGTCGGCACGGAGCTGGTCATGGCACCTGCAGTGGAGTCGTCGGGACGAGCGGAGCCCCCGACGTCCATGGCTCGCCTCGCAAGAGCCGGACTTCGGGGGCGGTAGCGGGCCGGTCACGGGCCCCGCAGCGGCCTCTTCGGACCGCTGCCACCCGTGCCAGTGCCGCGTCAGCCAGGGTTTGCCCGCTAAGGAGCGGCGTCCGGTGCGTGCTCTGGGGGTCCCCCCGGCCGAAGGCTGGGGGAGTGTCGGCCGGAAGTCCTCGTACTGGATGTACTTGGGCTTTCGGCCGGTGCGGCGAGCGGGGGCACCTCCCACGCCCTTGAGGCAGTGGGGGAGCGTGCCGGGCGTCGCGACGGGGCGAACCTCGGCTGACGCGGCGCTAGTGTCCTGCGCCATCAATTCGTCGTTAGTTCTTGGTGCCCCACTGCCGCCGACTTGGCCGAATACTCGCAGGCCGGGGCTGGATGGGCGGACAACCAACCCGGCCGGGCAAGGCGCGAATCCACCGACGAACTTCTGGCGCAGCGCACTAGTGCGGAGCCTTGAGCACGCCGAAACCTCCCGCGAAGTGGAGCAGCGGTCGGCAATCGACCGTGTGTGCGCAATAGCGGACGTCACCCACGAAGATGGTGTGATCGCCGCCGGGGAGCGCCTCGGCGACATCGCACACGACAGCCGCGATGGCGTCCTTCAACACCGGCACACCGTGATCGTCGATGGTCTCGACGCCCGCGAACTTGTCCGGCTTGGAAACGGCGAAGTTCCGCGCCAGGGCCTCGCTGTCCTCGCCGAGGACATTGACGGCGAAGCGGCCGTGCTCCGCGATCGCGGCCCGCGTGTACAGGTGGTTGCTGATGCATACGAGCAGCTGGAGCGGGTCCAGGGACAGGGCGGACACGGCGCTCGCCGTCATGCCGATGGGCGTGCTTCCGGAGCGCGTGGTGATCACGCTGACACCCGTGGCGAGCCGGCTCATCGTGGCTCGGAAATCGACTGTCATGTCAAGGGTCTCAATCATCGGACGACCTCCGTGAAAGTGGGGCTGGGCCCTGGTGCCTGAAATGAACTGTGCAACTCCGGCTGTTAATGCCGGAGAAATCGCGGCTTACGCCGGGCACCACCCGGCATTCACACGGTCTGACGGCTCATCGACGCAGTCGGTCGACCAGGCGTCTCAGGTCCGCGGACGGCGGCACTCCGAGCTCCTTCATGGCGCGCAGGTAGCCTCGGTACAAGTCGAGCAGTTCGTCGTCGGAGCCGACCGCTTCCGCGGCGCACAGGGCAAGCCGCCAGGCCTGTTCCCGGTACGGATCGCTGTCCAGCACGACACGCGCCAGCCGACGGGCATCCCTGACGCGGCCGAGGTGCAACGCGACGGTCGCCGCGTCCACACGGGCGTGCATGAGCGCGGCGTCGAGTTCGGCGCGTCTGGTGTCGAGCCAGTATGTCGAGAGCGAGTCGAAGTAGGAGCCGCGTTCGGCGATGGCCAGGGCGCGCTGGAGCGTGTCCCACCGGTGCTCGCCGTCCTGCCGCGCGGCTTCCGCCAGCAGTCGCTGGAGGGTCCCTGAGGCGCTCAGGACCGCGGACGCCGGTGTCAGCCGGTACACGTCACCGTCCTGAAGGAGCGACAGCCCGTCGGGCAGCACCTCGCGCAGTCGGTAGACGGCCTGCCGAAGGTAGCTGCGCCCGGTCGCGTCGCTCCGCCCAGGGAACAGCTCCTCCAAAAGGGCCTGCCGTCTGGCACTCGCGGCGGGCCGGGACAGCAGGTAGGCGAGCAACTCGACGCTCTTGGCCAGACGCGGGTGGACCTCCCGCCCGTCGACGACCAGCCGCACCGGGCCGAAGTCCTCCTGCGTCAGTCGGGGTACGGCGCACCCGGTCACCGGTCTCGCGGTCGAGAGAGCGGACACGAGCTCGTGCCAGCGTGAGGAGTGCGTGGGTTCCGCGTCGGCTCGACGCACCGCGACGGACGGCACGTCCTCCAGAGCCTGCAACAGCAGATTGCGGGGACCCTGGGCCGTCGCGACCTCCAGAGCCAGGTCGGCAGCGGTATCCGCGCCGTCCTCATCGCCGGTGCGCCACAACGCCTCGCTCAAGTAAACGGCCGCCGTGGGAAGTTCCAGACGTCTCTTGCCCGTGCGCATTGCGGAGACCGCGGTGGTGAGGTGGGGCACGGCGTCGTGGTCGCGGCCGGCCAGCAGCAGCTCCAGACCTCGCCAGACGCCGGCCAGTTCCGCGGTGAGCGCATAGCGCGCGCACCCTCTGCGCTCCGCCTCGGCAAGCGCCCGAGCCGCTCGCGGCAGGTCGCGATCCAGGCGCAGGGCCAGTTTTGCCTCAAGGAGCAGGCTGAGGATCTCGTACACGCGGGAACCGGTCGATGCGATCCGCTTTCGCCCGGCCAACAGTGCGGCCCACGCCTCGTCCCGGCGTCCGACATCCGCCATCAACTCAGCGGCCTCGAACGCCGCCAGCCAGACGGGCCCCGGTCCATTTTCGACCGCCGCGTACGCCTCCTCCGCCTGGGAGATACGTCCCTCGGCGCGCAGTGCGGCGACCGTCCATGGCGTCCCCGCCACTCTCCGCCAAGTGCCGGACACGCTGTCCTGCACTTCGCGCAGTTGCCCAGACCTGTAGGCGACGCGCATCACCATGGCCTCGAGGGGTCCCGCGACACGGTCGAGAACGTCCGGGGCAAGCTGGGGTGTGCTGTTGTCCGCCAGAGCCAGCACAGCACCCGCGATGTCGCGAGGGTGCCCCGGAGGCATGACGGCCAGGATCTCGCGCGCCCCCTCGATCCTCCCCACGTGCCAGAAGCACCACACCAGCAGGGCCAAGTCCTCCTCGCCGCCCGGTTGGTCGGCGAGACCGCTCCACCACGCACGACCGTGGTGGTCGGCCAACTGCACGCCTCGCCAGCACTGTTCGAGCCCGAAGGCTACGCGGAGCGCCGCTGAGGCCAAGCTGGGTGTGGGCGCCGGGCGCATGCGGTCGAGCCAGCTCTCGGCGGTCGCCAGGTCGAGTCGGCCCAGTACGTCGGGCAGGGCACGTTCCGCGGCGTGTCGGGCGGCGTCGGTGTCGCCGCTCATGAGCAGCTCGGCCACGGCATCCTCATGGCGCCCCCGGCCCTGGAGCAACGTGGCGTACCCCCGACGCAACACACGCAGAGTGTTCTCGTCCAGGCATTCGATCTCACGTTGGAGATGGTGGCGGAACCGCGGCAGGGCGGTCATCCGGCTGCCGTCCGGGGACCAGATGAGCGGCAGCCGTCGGCCGCGGAGGGCGGCCATCGTCCGGTCCGGCGAAGCCAGTCCGAGGGCATTCGCCTGTTCAGCCGTCACGCCGTCGTCGAGCAGGCTCGCGCGGACGAGCAGTGACACCTCCGCGGGCATGAGCTGGGCCAGCAGCTCGGCCGCGAGGCACTCGTGCTGTGCGGCGGAGGCGGAGGGGTCGGCTCCCCACCAGTCGTACAGGACTCCGGTGACCCAACCGCCCGTCGCATCCACCAGTTGGGACGGATCGCCACCTCGGTCGATGCCCCGCAGGGCTTCGGCGGCTTCGGCGGCTTCGGCCACATCGAAGGCCAGGTCCCCGTCCTCGAGGAAGGCGACGCGATGGATATCGCCGAGACCTCCGAGGCCTTGGGGCAGATCCACTCGGGAGACGAGTACCAGCCGCGGCCCGTCCGGCAGACTCCCGACCAGTGCGTCGAGCAGCCCCTGCGCACCAGCGCACCCACCGATCGTCTCCACGCGGTCGAGCACCAGCACCAGTTCCGTGCCGACGAGCATCCTGGCGAACAGGACGCCGGTCTCCGACGCTGAAAGCCCTCGCGCCAGTGCCCCGGTCAGTGCGGTCGCCGCGGCGGGCACATGGGGCTCGACGGCCGCCTTGAGAAGGCGCGTCAGCGCCGGTCCGTCGGTACCGGGATCACCGGCACCGGCATCGACGTTGCCGGGTATCCCGGCGAGCGATACCCAGGCGACGGGGCTGGACAGCGCGTGAGCGGCCTGGACCGCGGCGGTCGTCTTGCCCGACCCCGCCGAAGCCGCCATGACGAGTACCGGGTACTGGTCCAGCAACTGATGGATTGTGCGGACCAGCCTCGGCCGGGGTATGACATGGCTGGGCAACCGGGGCAGGACACCACCCGTGTCACCGGGATCGCTGCTCCTCATGGATGACCGCCTCTCCACGGTGTGTGCGCCGGCCGTGGAGATCAGTCCGCCGGGCGGGGTTCGAGGATGAAGGTGTGGCGCAGCAGGGTGTACGGCACGTCGGTCAGCCCGCGGCAGGGCCCGGCGTCGGCCGCGTACGTGTCATAGGACTCGACCAGCGACTCCTTGACCCCGAACACCGGATCAGTGTCCAAGTACTGGTCGTCCGAAGGGAACAGCATGGTGGTCACGCGCTGGAATCCCGGAGCCTCGATCAGCAGGTGCACATGGGCGGGACGCATGAGCGACCTGCCGGTCGCGCTCATGAATTCGCCGACCGGGCCGTCGCCGGGTATCGGGTAGCTGGACGGGCGAATGGAACGGAAACCGAAGTGTCCCGTCTCGTCGGTCCGGAACAGCGCGCGCATGGCTGGGTCGACCTGTCCGGGCACCTCCATGTCGTAATGGCCATCCGCGTCGCTGTGCCAGACGTCCACCGCCGCGTCGGCCACCGGCGCTCCCGCACGGTTCACGACCCGTCCCTCGAAGAACAGCGGAGTGCCGGGCAGGCCTCCGGAGATGTCGGCGGCGTCGTCGTGCTGCGGCCTGTCCTCCCTGAAGTAGGGGCCCAGGACGCTGTTCTGGGTGGTTTCGGCGGGGCGTCGATTGCTCAGGGCGTCGACCAGCATGGTGACGCCCAGCACGTCGGACAGCAGGATGAACTCCTGGCGCGTCGGCGTGCACATCTGCCCGGTGCGAGTCAGGAAGTCCACTCCCTGGGCCCACTCCTCCTCCGTCAGTGCGACGTCGCTGACGAAGGAGTGGAGGTGCCGCACCAGAGATTCCAGGATCTTCGCGAGGCGGGAGTCCTTGGTGTCCCGCATGGTCGAGATCACCGCCTCGGTGATGGTGTCGCTGGTCAGATCACGCATGGCGTACTCCCGTGGTGGTCGAGTGTTCGATGACGGAGTCGGACTGGGGGTGTTCGTTGCCGGGTGACGTCCGCGGCGTCTCCCCGGCCCAGGCGCGGGTCAGCAGGGCGCGGGCAGCGGTCCGATCCACTGGTCGTGGATTCCAGTAGCCGTCCCGCACGATGAGTTCGGCCGCCTGCTCGATCCCTGATTCCGGCATGCCGAGGTCCCGCAGTGCCCTGGGGGCGCCGAGCCGGCCGGCGAAGTCGAAGAGACCGCTCGCGGCGTCGTCCCCCGGCAGCGCCTGCGTGATGCGCGCCATGGCCTCGGGGGCCGACGGCCCGTTGTAGGCGACGACGTGCGGCAGGACGACCGCGTGGGTTTCGGCGTGCGGAAGCCCGAAGGTGCCGCCCAGCACGTGACACACCTTGTGATGCAATGCCATGCCCACCGTGCCGAGGCAGGTGCCCGCCAGCCACGCCCCGTACAACGCATCCGCCCGCGCCGCGCCGTCGTCCGGGCGCCGCGCGATGACCGGAAGGGATCGGGTGAGGGAATCGAGCGCTTCACCGGCCATCAGGAAGGCGACCGGGTCCTGGTCCTGTGCGTAGAGGGCCTCCACGGCGTGCGCCATCGCGTTGATGCCGCTGACCACCGATGTCGCCGCGGGAAACGTGAGCGTCAAGTCGACGTCGTACACCACCGTGTTGAGCAGCGCTTCCGGCAGACGCCGGGTCGTCTTCCGGTGGCCCTCGGTCTCTCCGAGGATCGGCGTCATCTCCGAGCCGGCATAGGTGGTGGGCAGCGCCAGCTGCAAAAGACCGGTCCGCACGGCGATCGCCTTGCCGAGGCCGATGGTAGATCCACCGCCGATGGCGAGCACGGAGTCCGCTCCCACGGTTCTGGCGTACGCGACCGCCTTCTCCGTGACCTCGATGGGGGTATGCGGGGCCGCTTCGGTGAAAGTTCCCGCGGCTGCCGCACCAAGCAGGTCGCGCATTTCCGCTGCCTGGTCCACTTGACCAGGTGTGCACAGGATGAGCACCCGACGGCATCCGAGAGCATCAGCCTCTTCGGGGATACGGCTGCGCGTACCGCTGCCGAAGACCACCTTGGTGATCTGTCCCCGATGCACAAATGTCTTCATGAGAATTTCCTCGGTCTCGCCGATCCTCTATTTATGAAATAGAGCGTCGACACTCGAATGATGTGCGTCAACGGAATCCGCGAGTGATAACGAGAACCGGTGTGGAAATACCTTGTTCGAGCGACAGGAACCGACACCGTGGCCTCGGGATCGCGACCGATATCACTCATCTGCGGGATGCCGAGGGATGCCAAGGGGCTGGACCGTGGAAGCAGTCTCAGTCAGGCGAGATGCGAATTAAAGGGACATGCCTGCGGCGGCGCGGAACTGCCCCTGCAATACCTACAGACCCGACCGAATGCTTGACCTTTCCTTACGGAAACAGCATCCGATGGGTCCGCATGAGCGAGAGGCGGAGCAGTAAAGATGGACAAAGTGGTCGCGGCCCTGGAGGCGGTTGCGGATGTGCCGGAGGGCGCGTCGTTGGCGGTGGGCGGGTTCGGGTTGAGTGGTGTGCCGAACGTGTTGATCCAGGCGATGTTCGAGCGAGGGGTGTCGGGGCTGTCGGTCGTCTCGAACAACTGCGGGGCGATGGAGTCGGGCCTGGCGGTGCTGCTGGCGGCTGGGCGGATCGCGCGAGTGACGGGCTCGTATGTCGGGGCCAACAAGGAGTTCGCGCGGCAGTATCTGGCCGGGGAGCTGGAGGTGGAGATGATCCCGCAGGGCACGCTGGCCGAGCGGCTGCGGGCCGGCGGTGCCGGGATCCCCGCTTTCTACACCCCGGCCGGAGTGGGCACGCAGGTCGCGGAGGGCGGGCTGCCCTGGCGGTATGACGGCTCGGGCGGGGTGGCGCTGGCCTCACTGGCCAAGGAGGTGCGGCTCTTCGACGAGGTCGCGTATGTGCTGGAGCGCGGGATCCGTACCGACTTCGCGCTGGTACGGGCGGCGAAGGGCGACCGGCACGGCAACCTGGTCTTCAGCAAGTCGGCCCGCAACTTCAACCCGCTGGCCGCGATGGCCGGAAGGGTGACGGTCGCGGAGGTGGAGGAGCTGGTGGAGCCGGGCGCGATCGATCCGCATGCGGTGCATCTGCCGGGGATCTTCGTGCAGCGGGTGGTGGCCCTCGCGGCGGAGCAGGCGGCGGACAAGAAGATCGAGCAGCGCACGGTGTCCGTGCCTGCGGCACGAGGGGCGGTGAGCGGCTGATGGCCTGGAGTCGTGAGGAGATGGCCGCCCGGGCCGCCCATGAGCTGGAGGACGGCCAGTACGTCAATCTCGGCATCGGGCTGCCGACGCTGATCCCCAATTACCTGCCCCAGGGCGTGGAAGTGCTCCTGGAGTCGGAGAACGGAATCCTGGGCACCGGCCCCTACCCCACCGAGGATCAGGTCGACCCCGACCTGATCAACGCGGGCAAGGAGACCGTAACGGTGCTGCCCGGCGCCTCCTTCTTCGACTCGGCACTCTCGTTCTCGATGATCCGCGGCGGCCACATCGACGTGGCGGTGCTCGGTGCGATGCAGGTCTCCGAGCAGGGGGACCTGGCGAACTGGGCGATCCCCGGGAAGATGATCACAGGGATCGGCGGGGCGATGGACCTGGTGCACGGCGCCCGCACGGTCATCGTCGTGATGACACACACCGCCAAGGACTGCTCGCCGAAGATCCTCACCGAGTGCGTGCTGCCGCTGACCGGGAAGCGTTGCGTGAACCGGATCATCACCGACCTCGGCGTCCTCGACATCACCGACGAGGGCCTGGTGCTGGTCGAGTGCGCGCCGGGCGTCGACGTCGAGGAGATCATCACCAAGACCGACGCCAAGCTGACCGTCGCGGAGGGCCTGAAGTGAAGAACGTCTACATCGTCGACGCCGTGCGCACACCGATCGGGCGTTACAACGGCGGCCTGGCCTCGCTACGCCCCGACGACCTGGCCGCACACACCATCCGCGAACTCCTCACCCGCACCCCCCCAGTTGGACCCCACGCACATCGCGGTTTCGTGTACTTCGGCAACGCCAACGGCGCCGGCGAGGAGAACCGCAACGTCGGCCGCATGGCGGCGCTGCTGGCCGGTCTGCCCACCTGCGTACCGGGCGTGACGGTCAACCGGCTGTGCGCCTCCGGTCTGGAGGCCGTTATTCAGGCCGCCCGCGCCATCGCCGCCGGCGACGCCTCCATCGCCGTCGCCGGTGGCGTGGAATCGATGACCCGGGCTCCGTACGTGCTGCCCAAGAGCGACAAGCCGTTCCCGGCCGCCCACGCCGAGCTGCACTCGACCACCTTGGGCTGGCGCATGGTCAACCCGAAGATGGACCCGCAATGGACCATCCCTCTCGGGGAGTCGGCCGAACTCATCGCCGACAAGCACAAGATCAGCCGTGCACAGCAGGACGAGTTCGCCCTGCACAGCCACTGCAAGGCCGCCCGCGCCCAAGCTCAGGGCCTGTTCGACGCCGAAGTCGCCCCCGTACCGGTCCCGCAGCGCAAGGGCGACCCGTACCTGTTCGCGGCCGACGAGTGCATCCGCCCGGACGCCTCCCTGGCCGCGATGGCCAGACTCAAGCCGTCCTTCCGCACCGCGAGCGAAGCGAGAGGGGGGTCCCCCCGGCCGGCGGCCGAGGGAGGCACCGTGACCGCGGGCAACGCCTCTCCGCTCAACGACGGCGCCGCCGCTCTGCTCCTGGCCGACGAGGAGGGCCTGAAGGCCACCGGCCGCGAGCCGCTGGCCCGCGTCTCCGCCACCGGAGTGTCCGCAATCGACCCGGACTACTTCGGTCTCGCCCCCGTCGAAGCCGTCAACCGGGCCCTGGTCAAGGCCGGCCGGACCTTCGCCGATCTCGACGTGCTCGAGCTGAACGAGGCTTTCGCCGCGCAGGTCCTCGGATGTGTGGCCGAATGGCCCGAGTTCGACCCGGCGATCCTCAACCCGCAGGGCGGCGCCATCGCCCTCGGTCACCCCCTCGGCGCCTCCGGCGCCCGCCTCGCCGGAACCGTCGCCCACCAACTCGCCCGCCGCGGCTCCGGCACCGGTATCGCAACCCTCTGCATCGGTGTGGGCCAGGGCCTCGCTCTCGTCCTCGAACGCTGAAGCGGATTCACCCGCATCGCCGTCGATCCCGGCTGCGGCAACCCCACGGAGGTCTCCGAGACCTATAGGTTCCTCAAGGGGCAGGCCCGGCATGGGCCACGGTAGGCCGCGCCAGGCGCGGGTCCGCTGCTGCCAGTAAGAGCGCGTCTGTGAATTTGTCAGCCCGACGTGGTCCGTGCAGGCTCGGCCGAGGACGCCCCGCTGCGATGAGTTCCGGCGAGGTCGCGAGTCTGTTCTGGTGACCGTCGTCGAACGTCGTACGACACTGCCCGGCACGAGACACCACGGAGGACACCATGACGACCACGCCGGACGACCCGGCCACCGCGCTGCCCGGCCGCCCGCCCGTGGTCGACCCGGCCACCTGGCAGACCGCCCGTGACGAGCTGCTGGTCCGGAGACCACTTCCGTGGACGCAAACCCATCACTCATCCCGTTAGGAGTTCTTGGCCCACCTGGCCCAAGCCGTGGCGGCGATGGCGCGTGCCTGCGGCCCCGTGTGCTTGCCTCCCGCCAGGAGGCACTCATGATGGCTGACGATCGACAGCAGAACGACCACCCGCGAGCGGGTGCGACGCGGCGGCGGGTTCTGGCCGCGGCCGCCCTGGCACCGGTGCTGGCCGGGGCGCCGAACCCCGCTCGTGCCCTGTCCGCTGGGGAGACGAGGGGGAGAAGCCGCTCCCTGGTCAAGCCGGTACCCACCATCCTGTCGGACTGGACGGGTGTGGCCGACGTGCTGGGGCGAACAGGCGACATGAAGCGCGGGCTGATGTACCACACAGGCCTGCCGCGCCGGGACCTTGTGGTGGTCTCCCGTGGCATCGTCGTCAAGCCGGCGCTCGCCCTGGGGTCGCACGTCTCGTTCGTCCGTTACGCCGACGGCGGCACTCTGGTGATGGGCGATGTGGTCGTCACTGAGTGCGAACTCCAGCAGTTCACCGATGTCCTGCACGAGCAGGGGATCGCGCAGACCGCGATCCACAAGCACCTGCTTTCCCAGGCCCCCGACGTCTGGTGGGTCCACATCCACGCGCACGGCCACGACCCGGTAGCCCTCGCCCGTGGCCTGCGCGCGGCGTTCGACCGTACCGGCACCCCGCCCCCGCCCCCGCCCTCGCCCGTTCCGCCGCGGCCCGTCGACCTGGACACCGCCGGGATCGATGCCGCGCTGGGGGTCAAGGGCACCACCGACGACGGGATCTACCGGAGCACCTTCGTGCGCCGTGAGACCATCGCCGACGGCGGCCTGGTACTGCCTCCGGGCCTGGGATCGACCAGCGCGATCAACTTCCAGCCGTTGGGTGGCGGCCGGGCCGCGGTCAACGGCGACTGCGCCATGATCGCCGCAGAGGTCCAGGACGTCCTCGTGGCCCTGCGGCGTGCCGGGGTGGAGCTCGTCGAGTTGCACAACCACGGTTTGACGGACGAACCCCGCCTGTTCTTCACCCACTACTGGGCGGTCGGTGACGGCGTGAAACTCGCCCAGGGCCTGCGTGCCGCGCTGGACGCCACCAATGTGGTGCCGGTGGCCGGTGCGGCCGGCTCGGGCTGACACGGGAAGCGGCCGGTGTAGCGCAACTGGAGGTATTCCGACGGCCGCGCACCACGGAAGGGCATATGCATGGAATAAGGCGAAATAGGCGAGAGAAGGAGAACTGCGCGATGACCTCAGGCGGCGAAGCGCTCATGTGTCCGTTCGACTTCAGCGAGGGCCTGGATTTCGATCCGTCCCTAACGGCGCTCATGGACCGCGGTTCCATCACCCGCATCCGGCTGCCGTACGGCGACGCCGATGCCTGGCTGGTCACCGGGTTCGAGGCGGTACAGCAGGTGACCACTGATCAGCGCTTCAGCCGGGCAGGGATCGTGGGATCCGACTACCCGCGGCTGACGCCGGAGCCCATCGTCTCCCCCGAGTCGATCAATGTGATCGACCCGCCGCACAGCAGCCGCCTGCGGCACCTGGCCTCGCAGGCCTTCACCCAGCGGCAGGTGGACGGCATGCGGGGGCGGATCACCCGGCTCGCAGACAACCTGCTCGACGAGATGGCCGCGCAAGGGCCGCCGGTGGATCTCGTACGCCATCTGTCGAACCCCCTCGCCCAGCACACCATCTTCGACCTTCTCGGGCTCCCCCGAGACGACTGGGCCCCCACGCAGCAGAAGTTGCAACAACTGCTCGCCACCGGCCCGAACAGCCGCAAGACCGCCGCAACCGCCAAGGCCGAGCTGCGGGAGTACTTCGGCGAACTGGTCGAACAGCGGCGGAGTTCCCCCGGGAAGGACCTGATCAGCGCACTGGCCGCCGCCAGGGACGGCGAAGACGTGCTCGACGACCAGGAACTGGCGGTCATGGCGCTGACGCTGACGCTCAGCGGGCAGGACACGGCCACCTGCCAGATCAGCAACATCTCCTACCTCCTCCTGACCCGTCCCGAGCTGATGAAGCACATCGACAGCCGGCCGGAGGCCCTGACCGACGTCCTCAATGAGCTGCTCCGCGTCATCCCCTTCCGCAAGGGGGTCGGCATCCCCCGAGTGGCACTGGAGGACGTGGAAATGGAGGGGGTACGGATCCGGGAGGGTGACTTCGTCCATGTGTCGTACCTGACGGCGAACCGCGACCCGGAGCGCTATCCGGACCCGAACGTCATCGACCCGGACCGGCTCCCTGCGCCGCACATGACCTTCGGCTGGGGCGGACACCGCTGCATCGCCGTGCCACTGGCCATGGCGGAACTGGAAGTGGCCATCGGGCGGCTGCTGGAACGCTTTCCGGACCTGCAGCTGGCAGTACCGCCGGAGGAAGTGCGCTGGGACACGGAGACGATCCGACGCTTCCCCATCGAGCTGCCCGTTACCTGGTAGGAGCTGCCTGGTGGTCGGCTTCGCTGAGCGCCAGTTGGTGGCTTGACTTGCTCTCCCCCTGAAGGACGCAGATTCTGGCTGCGCGCTCGGTGCTGTGCCGCTACGCGGCACACGCATCGGGCGGGCGTCCGTGGCTTCCCGCTTCTACGCGCGGCGCCAGAACGGGGTCTGGTCTTACCTCCGCTCCACAGGCTGTCACCGCCGGTCCGGGGCCGGTGCTTGGCGGCGTTCACATCCCGGTCGTGCACCGTGCGTCCACGATCAGAAACGCTCGCCCGCGTCAGGTTACCTATTTAGAACGCGCGGCCTGCCAGGGGCCGTGCAGTGGGTGCCGGTGGGCGAGCGCTGGTCAGTCACCGTTGGTGCCGATGCCGATGCCGATGCCGATGCCGATGCCGATGCCGATGCCGATGCCGATGGGTAGGCCTACGGCACCCCGGACAAACGAGGACAGCTGGACGAGTAGTTCCGAAGTACTGAATGGTGGAAGGGAGTTGTCGGACCTGCAGGCTACGTCGACCGCATGGCCTACGTAGGGAGCAGGACCCAGCGCATCAGGCGGCAGCAGTTTCAGGAGACCGTCGGCCTGGAGGACTGGCGTGTGGGTGAGGGGGCGCCGACCTGAGGGTCGACGGACCCACGCCCGCTCCTCGCCCCCCCACTTGCCCCAGACGCTTCGGAGGCCAACGAACCGAGGCGAAGAGCACCTGACGGCCTCCCGGACCGTGAAGTCCCGCTTGTGGACAGCCGTTGGGCTCGCGGCGACCCCTGGTAGCGCTGCGAGACCGCATCGGCAGTCAACCGCGGACAGAGCCACGGCTCTGCCCGCGGTTGCGTGAACTCAACACTGAGACGTCAGCCAGGTGAGGGGGCAGGCCAGGGGGACCGCCGGGCGAGGCGTCCGGCGGCCGACCACCGTCGCCGACGCCGACGCCGCAGGTGAAACAGGCTCGGCGGCGGCGCGGGCGGGAACGGCGCCACCGCCACCGTGCCGTCGGGCACCGTCACCCTCTACCGCCAACGTCAAGGACCACCAGCAGGTCCAGATGCCCGTGCCGCTGCACGGTGGCGCACTCCCGCTCGATGTCGACGACGGCAGAGGTCATGCCGTCGCCGCCGAAACTCAATAGAGCCTTGCTGCCGGCATCCGCAGCCGACGCATAGAGGCGGTCGATCGCGGTGGGATCCAGCGGCACACGCGATGCCCTCTCAGGCCTTCAGGTGCTCTCGGTCTCCCATCACCACGACGGGGTGGCGTGCCGGATCGAGAGTGCGGAGCAGGGACTTCATGCCGGCCTCAGGGATGGTGACGCAGCCCGACGTGCCGTCGCCGTGGTCCAGATGCAGCCAGATGCCACCGCCCTTTTCCACGCCTTCCGGTCGAGTCCAGTCATAGGGTGGGGTGCCCTTGAGCCGGTTGTAGTCGATGGCTATGACGTAGTCGAAATCGTGCTGGTGGGCTTCGTCCCAGTACATCGTGGACGCGAAAGCGTTGTCGTCCTGCCGGTACCGCAGCCGGCTTCCCGGGTCGGCGAGCACTCCGCCCGCGTCCGAGAGGGTGAACACGCCGACGGGACTCCGCTCGTCGTCCATGTGATGGTCGGTCGTCCAGCCCCTCTTGGCGTTGTGCGCGGGCCAGCTGCCGGTCCGTTCCCAGGTCGCGCCCCGCTTCTCGTAGAGGACGACGAGGCTGTCCGGCGAGTCCTTGTGGTCGCCGTAGACAGCCACCACCTGACGGGTGTTGGCCGGTACCTGCTTCCACATCCGATCTCCGATGCCTGGAACGCCGGAAGCCGGTGCCGGACGGGGCAGGGCTGACGCCGGTCCGTTGGTCCCCGGTGCACCACCGGGGCTCGTCCGTGCGTTCGTGTCACCGCATGACGTAGCGGCTGTCAGGAGAAAGCCGCAGGCAATGGTCGCGGCTATCGCATGGCGTGCACCGCCACGCTGTATTGCTCGGTGAGCGTACCTAGTTCCAGAGAATCTCCACATGATCAGGATTTTGTGGCGGTGTGGGCAGGGGGCGCATCCGGACCGGGCATCCGGCCTAAAGGCCATCGAGGTCGTCGACCCCACCCACCACAATCCCCTCCCAACTAGTTCCCAAGTGACCGAGGTTCTTGCCTGCCCAGCCGCAGGCGGAGCGACTGGGCATCGGCGGCCAGAGCGCCGGCCGGGGGCCTGGCCGCCGCGGCCGCCCGCCAAGCCTGGGAAGCAGGCACCCCGGCGCTCGGGCTGCAGGTCCTTAACTACGCCCCCTTCGACATGGCGACCGACGGGCGCAAGAAGCGGGCCCTGGCAGCCAAGCCCGTCGTACGGCCCGGCATCACGCCCCTCCGCCAGGCCGCCTACCTGCCCACAGTGGTCGACCGCACACACCCCCTGGCCTCGCCCCTGTACGACACCAACGACGACGAACTCACCGGCATCGCTCCCGCTCTGGTGATCACCTGCCAACTGGACCTACTGCGCGACGAGGGCATGCACTACGCCGAGAAGCTGCGCGCCTCGGGCGCTCTGCTGGAGCACCGCGAGTTCCAAGGCGTCGACCACGCCTACAACATCCTGACCGAAGACACCGAACTGACCCGCGAGATGTACGACCTGATCGCCCACCACATCGCCGAGATCCAGACCGCATAGCCTGACACCGGTCGTACCAAAGTGCGGCTGCAGGCCGCGACATTCCCGTCCAGGAACCTGTGCGAGGAGGCCGCCCCATCGACGGGGCGACGCACAGGTTCCCCTCTTCTTAGCTCCAAGAACCAATCGGACACCGACGAGGACGAGGAGGGTGGAGCTCCAGGTGTGCTCAGCCGGCGGCGGCATCGCCGTACGCGGCGCGTCACCGCTTCGGGAGAAGCCTGTCCATCCGCAGGGGATCCCTCCTGCAGGAATACGTGGCCGGTCCCGCCGCACCGCACCCGGGTCCGGTCGCAGGCCGCGCACCGCCGCGGCGGTCAGCGCGCGGCGGCGCTCCAGGTAGGGGCGGGCATGCTCGACCGGGTGGGTGGTGGCGCCGGCTCCGGTGGCGGCCAGGTCCGCGGCCGTCTCTTCGGCCGGAGTCGTCGGCGGCGGGTCGGGGGCGGACGCCATGCCGCCGAGTCCGGGCAAGTAGGGCCGGCCAGTGCGGCTGTCTCGCCGAAGCCGTCGGACGCGCTGGCGGTGCACGGTCGCCGTCAGCGCGATGAGGGCGATCACCGTGATCACTCCATCGCTGGGTTCCCGTTATCTGACCTGCGCACACTGGATGTATGCGCGGGATGATCGTCGGCGAGGCGGCGGAGCGTGAGGACTTGCTCGCTGCAGCCGTTGTGGAAGCTGTCCAAGGAACGAGCGCGTACGCGGGCAGCATCTTCCTGCGCTCCCGTGACCACCGGTCGATCGTGCTCGCCGCGACGTGCGGGGTGCCTCCGTCTCTGCTGGGTGGATGGCACCTCATTGCGGTGAGCAGTCGCATCCCGGTCGCCGTGGCGTACGAGTCCGGGCGCACGGTCCACCTGGCAAACGCTGAGGAGACGATGCGGCGATATCCGCAGCTCGCCATGGCGCTGCCGTATGCCTTCGGCTCCTGCTCGGTGCCGGTGCGCGCAGGTGGGGAGACTTTCGGAGCGTTGGCGATCGTATGGGCGGCAGCACCGGGCAGCGAAGGGCTGTCCAAGGCCCAGCGCCGCCACCTGCGGACCGTCGCCGACCGGCTCGGTAATGGTCTGGCCGCGCTCCGTGCCCGTACCGGTGACCCTGTGGAATGCGCCCCGGGGACGGTTCCCGTCGAGACCCCGGCTCCCTCGGCAGCTGCCGTGCGGGTGGGCTTGTTCGACTGGAACCTCGACTCCGGCATCTTCAGCGTGGACGACGCGCTCTGCGGGATCTTCGGTCTCGACCCCGATGCTTTCGACGGACGAGCCGAAACACTTGCTTCGTGCCTGCACCCCGGTGATCGAGCGGCCTTTCGGGCCTGCGTCCGGGAGGCAGTCGGCAAGGGCCGGATCACCGCGCGGCGTATGCGCGTACGGGATCGCAGCGACGGTGGCGGCGAGAGGTACCGCACGATCGAGCTGCGGGGCCGCGTACCGGAAGCCGACGACGCGCGCGCACATACGCATCTGGTCGGTGCCGTTGTGGAGGCCCAGGCCGGCTCTGCGGCCGTCGCAGCGGTCGAGCGACTGCAGGACGGGCTGTTCTCCCTGGCCCCCGATGGGCGTGTCACCTACGCCAACCACAGCGCACTGAAACTGCTCGACGTTTCTGCCGACGAGGTGATGGGCCGGTTCCTGTGGGACGTGTTGCCGTGGCTGTCCGACCCCAGCGTCGAGTACCGGCACCGGTCCGCGATGATCTCGCAGACGCCGTCCTCTTTCCTGGTGAGCCGATCGCCCGACCAGTGGTTCTCCTTCTCCCTCCACCCACAGGCGGACGGGGTCACCGGCCGGGTGGTCCCCACCGCCCGTCCCCCAGCGGCCGTTGCAGCCTCCGCGTCTCCACCGACTGCAGAACCCGCTACCACGCCGGCGCGCCTGGGCGTCATGTACCACGTCCTGCAACTCGGCAGCGCGCTGACCGAGGCAGTCACCACAAACCAAGTCTGCGAAGTCGTCTCCGACCAGCTTCTGCCGGCCTTCGGAGGCCAGCAGATGGCGATCTATGTAGTCCGCAACAAAACGATGCACCTGCTCCATCACACCGGCCACCACGAGGAATTCCTCGACTGGCTGCACGGCGTCCCGCTGCACGCACGCCTGCCTGGAACAGAGACCCTCACGTCCGGTGCTCCGCTCTTCATCGAGTCGCAGCAGGACCTCGCCCAGGGCTACCCCGGCACCCCCATGGGCCAGGTGAGCTCCTGGGTGTATCTGCCCCTGATCGCCTCCGGCCGCCCGATCGGCACCTGCGTCCTCGGCTTCGACGAGATCCGTCACTTCACAGAAAAGGACCGGGGAGTCCTGACCGCACTCGCCGGGCTGATCGCCCAGGCTCTGGAACGAGCACGGCTGTACGACTCGGAGTTCGCCGTTGCGCACGGCTTGCAACAGGCGCTCCTGCCGCACCGCCTGCCGGCAGTCCCGGGCATCCGGGCCGTCGCACGATACCTGCCCGCCACCAGCGGGATGGACATCGGTGGCGACTGGTACGACATCATCCCCACCGACAGCGGGGCCTGTCTCGTCATCGGTGACGTAGAGGGACACAGCATTGCCGCCGCGGCCACCATGGCCCAGTTGCGCAGTGCAGTACGAGCCTTCGCGGCTGCCAGCCATACGCCCGGCGAAGTGATGGCGGGCGTCAACCGCACCCTCATCGACCTCGACTGCAACCTGCTGGCCAGCTGCTGCTACATCCATGTCGAACCCCGCAGCGCCCACGCCTACGCGGTCACCGCCGGCCACCCCGCACCCCTGTTCCGCCGCCCCAACGGCACGACGGACGTCCTCGGCCTCGAAGCCGGACCGCTCCTCGGCGTGGACCAGGCGAGCGCCTACCCCCAAACCCGTATCGCCCTCCCGCCGGGATCCGTCCTCGCCCTGTACACCGACGGACTGGTGGAGAAACCCGGAACGGACATCGACGTGGGAATCGACCGCCTGCGCGCATCACTGGCCCACGCCCGCGCGGGCTCACTGGACGAACTCGCCGACCGGCTCCTGCACAATGCCCGCGGCTCCTCCTACCGGGCCGACGACATCGCCCTGCTGCTCACCGAGCACGGCTCCGGCCACGGGATGAGCGTGACCTGAGCCGGTGTCCTACCCGCAGGGCGCCTGAAAGGCTGTCAGCGGGGCAAGTGGCCGGCAGCTCTTGTGGAAGCGCCGCCCGATCACCGTCTTGATCCGCGAGAACGTCCACCGCTGGTCCGGCCCACCGTGCACTACCGGGCCCTTGGCCAACTCCACCTTCAGCACAGCAAACTGAGCCTCGCTCAGCCGCGGCGGCGAGGCGGAACCCACCGACCGCAGATGGCCCGGCCCCACCACAGCGCGAGGCGAGCGCGCGTACACGTGGCACGCTCGCGGGCGACTATTCGGGCAGGGGGCGGTCGTCGACGACGTGTTTCATGACGAGGGTGGAGGTCAGGCGTTGGACCCCGGGCAGCCGGGCGAGCTGCTGATCGTAGAGCTGCTGGAAGGCGGTCAGGTCGGTGGTGGCGACGCGCAGGAGGTAGTCGGGTTCGCCGAACAGGCGCTGGGCCTGGAGCACGTGCGGGACGGCGGCCACTGCTTCTTCGAAGGAAGAGACGGTGTCGGGGTCCTCCCAGCGCAGGGTGGCGAAGACGAGGGCCTCGAAGGTGAGGCCGACGGCGGCCGGGTCCACTACGGCGCGGTAGCCGCGGATCGCTCCTTCGCGTTCGAGGTCGCGCAGGCGGCGGTGGCAGGGCGAGACACTCAGCTTCACGCGGGCGGCCAGTTCGGTGACCGTGAGACGGCCGTCCAGCTGTAGCTCGGTAAGAATCTTCCGATCCAGGGCATCCATGAAGAAGATTCTCCCCCAGAGGGCGCGGTCACGGGGTAAATGCGGGAACACATTCGGGTAGATCCGGCCTAGCCTTCCTCTCGTAACCAAGCACGCGAGAGGGATCGTTCCATGGACACGACCACGCTTGCGGCATTCCTGGCAGTGGATCTCCTACTGGTGTTCACCCCGGGCTCGGTCGGACTGGGCCTATGCGATCTCGGCCGGGCTGCGGGACCGATCGGCCGGCGGTCGCCGGGCTGATAGCTGGATACACGCTGCTCGCCGTGGCGGGCTTGGTGGTGATCACTGCCGGCTCGGCGACCCTGCTCACCGCGCTGACCGTCGCCGGCGCCGGCTACCTGGTGTGGCTCGGCTGGAATGTGCTGAGGCAGCCGGCCACCTTGGCCGCCTCGGCGGAGACCATGGGCTCCTCCCGCGTGCAGATCATGCTCAAGGGAGCCGGGATCAGCGGCCTGAACCCGAAGGCGCTACTGCTGTACTTCTCGCTGTTCCCACCGTTCAACCACCCGGCGACGGGCTGGCCGGTCGCGGCGCAGACCGCACTGCTCGGCACGCTCCACATGACCGCCTGCGCCGCCGTCTACCTCGCCGTCGGCGTCCTGGCCCGCACCGTCTTGAAGACCCGGCCCTCGGCGGCCCGGGCGGTCACCCGAGCCTCCGGTGCCATGATGATCGCCATCGGCGGGTTCCTCCTGGTGGAACGCCTGGCCGGCTGACGAACCCGCCTCACCCCGTACGCACAGCGTGATGTCCGCCCAAGGAGAGCACGTGGAAGACCGGACGCAGCAGGAACAGGCGAGCTCCGAGACAGAGGCACGCATCCACGGCAGCTTCGACCGCCAGGGACTGATGCGCCATCTCGGTGCGCGGATCACGCGCATCGCGCCCGACCGCGTGCACATCACGCCGAGCCCAGTCCCAGCCGGAAGCGGCCGCCGGACAGCAACTGCATCGTTGCCGCCTTCTGCGCGACGATCGCCGGGTGGTACCGCAACGTCGGGCACGTCACGTACGCCATCAGGGGAATCCGCGAAGTGGCCTGCGCGGCCGCTCCCAGCACGCTCCACGCGTAGGAGGAGTGCCCTGCTCGTCCAACCACGGAAAGTAGTGATCGGACGTCACCGAGAAGTCGAAGCCGACCTCCTCGGCCCGCACGACATGGGCCACCAGGTCCTGGGGAGCGGCCTGTTCGGTCATCATCGTGTATTCGAAGTGCGTCATATGTGCCGATTCCCGACCGGCTCTCGAGGAAACGGCATCGGGCGGTCAGCCGCCGCCCCGAACCGGGCGGACCATGACCCAGGTGTGCTCGACCAGCGCTGCCGCAGGGCCGAGTGCCAGGCCTGCCTCCCCTCGCCGCAGGCGGACATGAGGACGCTCGTCCTGAGCACCGCAGACTCACCATCCCACGCCACCGATATGACAGCGGAGCCCTCAACTCGCGCCTGTGGGGCGGAGAAGAAGCACGGCTATGTCGTCGGTGTGTTGGCCGGTGGGCCAGACGTGGTGGATGAGGCCGTCGGTCAGGGTTTCCAGGGGTTCGTCGGTGGCGGCCAGGTGCTGGACGAGTGCAGCGGTGGTGTGTGCCGCGTCGATGCCTGGGGCCTCGACGAGACCGTCGGTGTACAGGGCAAGGACGCTTCCTGGAGGGAAGGGAACGGTGGTGACGGGATAGTGAGCGTGGGTGTCGACGCCCAGCAGCGGTCCGGGCTCCGCGTTCAGGAGCCGGGCAAGGTGGGATACCTCGCGCAGCAGGGGCGGTACGTGTCCGGCGCTGGCCAGGGTGAGGCGGGCGCGGGCCAGGTCGAGGTGGACGCAGAGGCAGGAGACGAGGAGTTCGGAGTCGAGGTCGGCGAGCAGCCGGTTGGTGCGGGCAAGCACCTGGTCGGGGGGCGCTCCCGAGGTTGCGTGTGCGTGGATGGCGGTGCGGACCTGTCCCATGAAGGCGGCAGCAGCGATGCCGTGTCCTTCGACGTCGCCGATGACAGCTGCAGCCGTCGTGTCGCCGAGGCGGAGTAGGTCGTAGAAGTCGCCGCTGACCTTCAGACCGTGGGTGACGGGCAGGTACCGGGCGGCGACGTCGAGGCCCGCCACGGTGGGCAGCCTTCGCGGCAGGAGGGCCTGCTGCAGGCACTGGACGAGGTGATGCTGGGCATCGTGGAGGCCGGCGCGGTCGAGTGCCTGCGCGATCAGTCCGGCCAGGGAGGTCAGGACGGCGCGTTCGTCAGCGGTGAAGGTATGGGCCCGGTCGTAGGAGAGGACGCAGCAGCCCACGGGACGACCCGAGATGATCAAAGGGAGAAACGCCCAGGCTTGTTTGCCGCTGACCCGGGGGGCTCTGGGGTAGCTGTCGGCCATTTCGGCCGGGTCGGCGAAGAAGGCGGGCGCGCCGCTGGCGAGGACCTGGCCGGCGGGGGTGAGTTCGGTGTCCAGGGGCAGGACGTTGAGGTGCTCGATGACGTCGCCCGGGTAGCCGTGCCAACCCGTGATGTGAAGGCGCCCGGCGTCCGCGATGGAGAGCGCCAGGCCCTGGGCGCCGAACGCGGGCAGAACGTGTTCGGTGATCAGACCGACGAGGTCGCGCACGCTGACCACTTCGCTGAGCATGGCGGCCAGATGGATCAGCTGATACAGGCGCCCGGTCGCCGCGGTGGTGGGACGCCGCATGGCGGTTGGTGGACCGGTGGTCTCTGTCTGCTCCTCGCCCCGGGTGATACGCAGGCTGATGCCACTGGCGTCGGGATAGAGCTGGAACGTGAGCCAGTTGTCCGGTGGGCGCAGTGCGCTGAATGAGACTGGTGCGCGGCTGATGACCGCGGTGCGGTAGTGGTCTTCGTAGACCGGGTCGTCGAGCCAAGGCAGCGCCTGCCAAAGGCGTGTGCCCAGCAGTTGACCGGTGTTGCAGCCGAGTAGACGGGCGGCGGTGCCGGTGAGGAAGGTGATCCGGCCTTCCAGGTCGAGGGCGACGGCGCCCTCGGGGAGTCTTTCGGCGTAGTCGGCGGCGGCCAGGCCAGTCTGCAGGGGGTGTGGGGCGCTGCTGCGGGGCACGACGCGTGGCGGGTGAGGCATGGAAGGCGGGTCGGTCGCCTCGTCCAGGAGCCGGGAGAGACCGGCGGCCTTCGCGGTGATGTGGTTGCGTTCGCGGGCCGTGATCTCCCGGGGGTGGTCGGCGGGCCACATCAGGACCACGCCGCCCCAGCAGCGGGCCAAGCCGGTCAAAGGAATCGCGGCGAGCGTGAACCCGTAGGGCAGAACCGCAGCGGCACGTGGATAACGACGGGCCATCTCGTCCTGACCCCCCACCCAGACGAGGCGGCCCTCGTGGATCGCGTCAGCGACCGGCACCGGGGCGGTCAGAGGCAGCCTCCGCCAGGGAGCGGTGAACTCCAGCGGCAGCCCGCACAGCGCTACCAAGCGCAGCACCGGCTCCGACCGCTCGGTCAGGTAGAGGCCACCGATCGAGGCGCCGGTAACACGCACCGTATCGGCCAGAGCCACATCGAGAGCGTCATCCAGCGTCCCTGTGAGACCCGATGCCTCCTCGATCCCTGACATTCCGTCCTCCGTGCGTTCTGGTGCCGCGACCGTCCCGGCCCGACCAGTTCCGCGTACCCATTTGTTCTGCTTGTTCTGCGCTATCGCAGCTTGAGCATGCGCGTGTGGAGGGAGGCAGTGATTCGCAGCAGCTGCTCCCCCGCTTCGACGGAAGTGTGGTGAGCGTGGACTCCACGGCGTGCGGCGCTCATCAGCATGCCGCCGGGCTCGTCGGACGCCGGCTCGAGTGCCAGGGCAGCGCTCCCACCCCGCCGAGCAGCGCTCTGACGAGGCGGATGGCCGTTCGCCGGGGGCAAAAGAGGGTCGGCTGGTGGTGGCGGTCGGGGTACCGCTGCCCGGCAACCGCAACGACCGCCGGGCGTTCGCCGAGCCCGGTGTCCACCACACCTGCCGCAAGGCCCGAGTCATTGCTCACGGCGGTTACCAGGGCACCGGTGCACTCATCGCACACCGCAAACGGCATGGTCACAGGCGTCTGAGCCCGCAGCACGAGACAGAAAACAAAGTGCACCGCCGAGCTCAGGCGAGGCTGGAACATGTCCTGTTCCGGCTGAAGAACGGGAAGGTGTTTCCAGGACCGCCGCCTCAAAGGCGATGGCGTCCATCAGGCGATGCTCGCCATCGCCCGCCTGCACAACCTCGCCTGGGTCGGATGAGCTGTTCCTGTGCGTGATGCCACGCTCAGCTCAGCGTCAGGAGCACCAGGTCGATCTCCTCGCCACGAGCCCGCGCGAAGTACCTGCTCTTCCCGGTGACGAGGAAGCCGCACTTCTCCAGCACGCGAATGGAACCGGCATTGTCAGCAGCGGCGTCGGCATGCAGCGGCCGCGCGGGCTCCAGCTCGATCAGTTCGGCAAGCGCCGTGGTGGCAACGCCCTGACCCCAATGAGCTCGTCCGATGACATACGTGACCTCACGCTCCGACGGCGGTCCGAAGACAGCGGCATGCCCTGCTACCGCACCGTCGGCAACAATGGTTCGCAAGATCACGGACGGGTCCGAGCGCACCTTCGCCCAGTGCTGGTCGAAGGGCCTGTTCAGCTTGTCCCAGGGGGATGGGCAAGCAGGAGCCCACTGCCGCATCCGGTGGGCGCCGCGTTCCACGGCTCCGTGAGCGTGTACTTGCTTGTCTGGATGAGGCTTCTTTGCTGGTCAGCCGGATCGTGTGCCGTGCGCGCCGGTGCTTCTTCGGCAACTGGGCCGGCTCGAGCCCAAAGCACGAGGCTCGTGCGGGCCGGCTGCTGCAGGCGTCATCGGCTGGGCATCGGCTCTGGAGGACGGTTCCGAATAGGCACAGGGCATCGGGTGGCTTGGCGGGGGTGCCGGGGCAACGTTTACCGCGTCCCGGCCCGGCCACTCGCCCTATATGAGCGAAAGCAGGGCAAAGACGAACATGCTGCCTACCATGTTGGATGCCGTCGAGGATCAGGAGTGGTTGGACGGCTTGGCGACCACCCTACGTATGGCCGTTCGTGCGGTCCCCCTGGGCGGTGGCCGGGACGTACTGCGCGGGCTCTGGCTCGGACATCCCGTACATCCGGCGCTGGTGCAGGTGCCGATCGGAGCCTGGACGGCGGCGGGAATCCTCGACCTGCTGCCCGGGGAAAGCCGGGCAGCGCGCCGTTTGGTAGCCGTGGGCCTGCTCGGCGCGGCGCCCGCTGCCGCAGCCGGATGGGTGGACTGGGCGGATCAGCCGCCCCGCCAGGCACGCACCGGGCTCTTCCACGCAGCGGCCAACCTCGTAGCCGTCGCGGCGTACGCCGGCTCTCTGGCGGCGCGCTGCAAGGGTCGTAGCGGACTCGGCCGCGTGCTGGGATTCGGTGGCATGGCCGCTGCCACCACGGGAGGTGTGGTCGGCGGTCACCTCGCTTACCGGCAGGCAGCCGGAGTCAACCATGCCGCGGCGGTACCCCTTCTTGTCGAGCCGGTTTGGCACGACGTGGGGGTAGCGGACGAATTCCCCGTCGACGAACCAGTACGACGCATGGTGGGTGAGGTGCCCATCCTGGTGGTGCGGAAGACAAACGGACAGTGGCACGCCCTGGCCGATCGTTGCAGTCACATGGGCGGTCCGCTCCATGCGGGCAAAATCGTCGCGGACTGCATCGAATGTCCCTGGCACGGCAGCCAGTTCCAGCTCGCCGACGGCGAAAACATCCACGGGCCGGCGACCGCTCCTCAACCCTGCTTTATATGTCGCCCCTCGCCGAACGGCCACGTCGAAGTCCGTCTCGCAAGGACCTGAGCCGCGAGGAGATGCCCCATGCGCCCCGACCCCGATGTCCTTGGGATCTACCTCAACGACCACCTCGCCGGTGCCACCACCGGGACACTGCTCTCCCAACACTTGGCTGAGGAAATGCGCTCCACGCCGCACGGCAGCGACCTGCGCCGTGTCGCGGACGAGATAGCAGAGGACCGTCAACACCTTCTCGAGGTGATGTCGTTGCTCGGTGTGCCGGCACGACGGCACAAGTTCTACGCGGGATGGCTGGCCGAAAAGCTGCGTCTGCTCAAGCTCAACGGCCGGATCGTGCGCCGGTCTCACCTGAGTACGCTCATCGAGCTGGAAACGCTGCGTCTGGGTATCGAGGGGAAGAGCCTGCTCTGGCAGACCCTGCTGGGGCTGACGCCCGCACGCGGACTGGACGAGACACGGCTGAAAGACCTGGTCCGCCGCGCGGTCGACCAGGCCGAGACGGTCGAAACCACGCGCCGCGGAACGGTTGGCGCCGTCTTCCGCTGACCGGTTGCACAAATGACGCGTATCTCATCTGTTTCAACAGTGCAGGCCCGTGCCGCGACCGGTTACGCCAGGCGGACAGATTGGACGCGATGTCGGTCGGTGAGGCGGTGGCTGCAGCCCGACCGGACGTGATCGTGCACCAGATGACCGGGATCAGTGTTGCGCACGCCGGCAAGCCCGATCTGAAGCACTTCGACCGGTGGTCCGTCCCCACCATCAGGTTGCGCACGGAGGGGACGGATCATCTGCTGGCCGCAGCCGAAGCGACCGGCGTCTCGCACTTCGTCGCGCAGGGCTACGCCAACTGGAACGGGATCCGCGAGGGCGGATGGGTGAAGACCGAGGAGGACCCGCTGGACCTGCACGAGGGGACGGCTGTGCACGCGGCGATGGCGGCGCTCCGCCATGTCGAGGACGTGGTCGGCAGGGCCGGCGGCGCGGTGATGCGGTACGGCGCGTTCTACGGGCCGGGCGCCACCGACGACCAGCTCGTGCTCGTGCGCAAGCGGCAGTTCCCGCTGGTCGGGGACGGCATCGGCTACGCCTCGTGGGTGCATCTCGACGACGCGGCGAGTGCCACCGTCCTGGCCGTCGAACAGAAGGCGAGGGGCGTGTTCAACATCGTCGACGACGAACCGGCCCCGGAGAGCGAGTGGCTGCCGTATCTGGCCGCCTGCGCGGGCGCGAAGCGGCCGATGCGGGTCCCCACGTGGCTGGCCCGGCTGCTGGCCGGGGAGGTGGTGGCGACGATGATGACCGAAAGGCGCGGCTTCTCCAACGCCAAGGCCAAGCGGGAGCTCGGCTGGGAATTGCGCTACCCGTCGTGGCGGCAGGGCTTCAAGGAGGGGCTGGCGTGACCCGGGTCGAGGAGTTCGAAGAGCTTCGGCCGCTGCTGTTCTCGATCGCCTACCGGATCCTGGGCAGCGTGAGCGAGGCCGAGGACGCGGTCCAGGAGACCTGGCTGCGCTACGAGCTCTCCCCCACCCGGGCCTCGTCGCCCAAGGCGTTCCTGTCGGCCGTGGTCACCCGGGTCTCGATCGACGTGCTGCGCTCGGCCCGCCTGCGGCGGGAGGAGTACGTCGGGCCGTGGTTCCCCGAGCCGCTGCTCACCGACCCCTACGAGGACCCCGAGCGTTCGGCGGAGCTGGCCGACTCGCTGTCGATGGCATCCCTGTTGCTGCTGGAGCGGCTCAGTCCGCTCGAGCGGGCGGTCTTCGTGCTGCGGGAGGTGTTCGCCTTCGGCTTCCCGGAGATCGCCTCGGCGGTGGGCAGGTCGGAGGCGGCGTGCCGCCAGCTCGCGGTGCGGGCGCGCCGTCACATGGACGAGGGTCGGCCCCGGTTCGAGGCCGACCGGCGGGAGCGCGAGGAACTCGCCGGGCGGTTCTTCGACGCTTTCCGAGAGGGGAAAGTCGAGCAGGCTACGCGCCCACCACCGCGGACAGGAAGTCGCCGCCGACACGGCCCACAAGCCGCCCGGTGCAACGGCTTGCCGTGTCCCAGGCAGGAACCAAGCAACAACAGGTTCATCACACGAGAACCAGAACCAGGAGAATCAGACATGATCAGGATCGGCATCATCATCGGCAGCACCCGCCCCGGCCGCAACGGCGACCGGGTGGCCCAATGGGTGCGGGACCTGGCGGCTGAACACGCCGGCGCCGCCGCGGAGTTCGGCGGCCCCGAAGCGTCGGGCGGTCGCCAGCCCCAGGCCGCGGCCGGCGCCGACGAGAGCAAAGGTCGTCACGGTGAGTCCTTCACGGCAAAAGTGCACGGGCAGGTGCACCGCCAGGGCCGCAAGGAACCCGGCCCTGGCGGTGCGTCGGGAAGTCAGGGCTTGAGGAGGGCCTTGATGGCGCGGCGCTCGTCCATGGCCTTGTAGCCCTCGGCAACCTGCTCCAGGGGGAGAGTGAGGTCGAAGACCTTGCCCGGGTTGATCCGGCCGCTCACGACGCGATCGATCAGGTCGGGCAGGTAGCGGCGCACGGGGGCGGGGCCGCCGCGCAGACCGACATGGGAGAAGAAGAGTTCCTGGCCGTCGATGGCCACGTCGTGGGGGACGCCGACAAAACCGACGTTGCCGCCGGGCCGGGCCGCGTGCAGGGCCTGCTGCATGGATTGCGCGGTGCCGACACACTCCAGCACCGCGTCGGCGCCGATCCCGTCGGTGAGGTCCTTGATCCGGGCGACACCCTCTTCACCACGCTCGGTGACGATGTCGGTGGCACCGAATTCCAGAGCGAGCTTCTGGCGGGGCTCGTGGCGGCTCATCGCGATGATCCGCTCCGCACCCAATTCCTTCGCCGCGATCACACCGCACAGGCCCACCGCGCCGTCGCCGACCACCACGGCGGTGGAGCCCGGCTTGACCTCGGCGGCGTCGGCGGCGTACCAGCCGGTGCCCATGACGTCGGAGAGCGCCAGCAGGCTGGGCCAGAACTCCTCGCCCGGCACCTCGTCGGTGGCGACCAGAGTGCCTTGGGCGCTGGGGATGCGGACGTACTCGGCCTGGCAGGTGCTCATGAACTCGCGGTTGAGGCAGCTGGACTGCCAGCCATTGCGGCAGTTGGCGCAGGTGTTGTCCGAGGTGGCGAAAGAGCCGATGACGAACTGGCCCGGCTTGACCGAGGTGACCGCGCTCCCGACCTCCTCAACGATGCCGACGTACTCGTGGCCCATCGGGTGCGCCTCGTCGACCGGATCCAGGCCGCGGTAAGGCCACAGGTCCGAGCCGCACACACAGGAGACGGCCGTGCGGATGATCGCGTCGGTCGGCTGGAGGATCTTCGGGTCGCCGAGGGTCTCGAAGCGCACATCGCCGGGGGCGTGGATCACTGCTCCGCGCATGAGGGGGGTTCCTTACGTGCTGAGGGGCGGGCTGCTGGTGCGGTCGCGGCCCCGTTGGGCCGCTCGTGCCCGTGTGCAGTTGCCTACCGGGCGCACGAGACGACACCGCTGTCATCGGCGCGCGTCCCGGACGGGCACACCCGACGTGCGCCGCCGTAGCGTCGGGGCCGGGAGTGCCACGTCATCCAGGTAACCGGCTTTCCGGGCGGGCAGCGAGTTACCAGCAAGGGGTGTACTGCCAGTACACCCCTTTCGCGGCGTGCGGCACGTACGGTCGAGGAGTGGACAACCGTGCAGAGGTCCGCGAGTTCCTCACCTCGCGGCGAGTGAAGATCGCCCCGGAACGGGCCGGGCTGCCCGCCGGGGCGCGGCGCCGTGTGCCGGGGCTGCGCAGGAGCGAGGTCGCAACCCTGGCCGACGTCGGCGTCGAGTACTACGCCAAACTCGAACGCGGCAACCTCGCCGGCGTCTCCCCCGCCGTCCTCGAAGCCGTCGCCCGCGCGCTCCAGCTGGACGACGCCGAGCGCGCGCACCTCCTGCACCTGGCCCAGGCCGCCGACGGCTCCGACGTCCTCACCCGCCGTCGACGCCGGGCCACCCGGCAGTGGGCCCCGCACCGCAGTCTGCAGTGGACCCTGGACGCGATCACCGCCGGGCCCGCCTTCGTGCGCAACGGCCGCATGGACCTGCTCGCCGCCAACCAGCTCGCCCGCGCCTTCTACACCGACGTCTACGCCGCAGCCCACAACCAGGCGAACCTCGCCCGTTTCAACTTCCTCGATCCCGTCTCCCGGCGCTTCCACCCCGACTGGGACACCTTCGCCGACACTGCGGGTGGCCATCTTGCGCACCGAAGCCGGTCGCAACCCCCACGACAAAGACCTCCACGACCTCGTCGGCGAACTGTCCACCCGCAGCGAGGAGTTCCGCACCCGCTGGGGCACCCACAACGTCCGCCACCACGGCACCGGGGTCAAACGGTTCCACCACTCGGCCGTCGGAGAACTCACCCTGGCCTACGAGGGCCTGGAGATGGCCGCCGAACCCGGTCTCACCCTCACCATCTACACCGCCGAACCCGGCTCGCCCTCCGAAGAGCGGCTGCGCCTGCTCGCCTCCTGGACCGCCACCCAAGAGGACCACTCGCCCACGCAACCATCCACAACAAGCTGAGGCCACCTTCAACGGCTGGCCCGCAGACGGGGCCACCGAGAGGACATAGCGCGCCCTTCAGCGGTCACCGCGCCCCCGAAGGGAAGGAAACACTTCCATGCGAGGAGCAGTCATGCACGCTGCCGGCGACGGCCGCGTCGACGAGCGGGACAAAGCGGCTGTCCGAGCGCCCCTCGGCTTCGCGGCGCCCGCCCCGGCCTCGCGCGTACGAGAGGCGGTGTGATCATGAGCCGGATCCTGGTGACCGGTTCCGCGGACGGCCTTGGACGTGCCACGGCGGATGCGCTGCTGTCCGCCGGACACGATCTCGTAGTGCACGCCCGGAACCAGGAGCGCGCAGCGGGCCTCGACTCGCTGCTCGACCGCGGGGCAGACATCGTCGTGGGTGACTTCACGGAGCGCGACACCGTCCGACGCGTCGCCGCTGAGTTGAACGACGCGAAGCCGCTCGACGCGGTCATCCACAACGCCGGCGTGTGGAGCGGGCCGGCGGTCATGCCGGTCAACATCATCGCACCGTACCTGCTCACGGCCCTGCTCCGCGGGCCGCGCCGACTGGTATACCTGAGCAGCAGCTCCCACCTGGGTGGACGCCCCTCGCTCGGCGGGGTCGACTGGCGGGGCGAGAGCGCGGGCTCGTACGCCGACAGCAAGTTGTTCGTCACGATGCTCGCGGCAGCGGTGGCCCGCCTGCGCCCCAACGCGCTGAGCAACGCCGTAGCGGCGAGACATGGCCAATCGCCGGGAAGTCCGCGCCTTCCCCGTCTCACGGCGAGCCACGATCACACCCGAACAGGCCGGACTACCCGCCGACAACAAGCGCCGCACCCCTGGACTGCACCGCAGCAAGGTCGCGACGCCCCCGACGCCCATCACGAGCAGCAACCGCACACGGAACGCCTACAGATTCCGGTCTGGGCCAACGCGGCGAGAGGGCTGCGGCGAAGGCCGCGGGCCCAAGAGAGGGCAGGGCGAGTGCGAAGGCGAGGAAGAACACGGCGGGTGCGGCCGACCCCATGACGAGGACGCCGAGGACGGCGATGGCGGCGTTCGGGCCGTGGACACGGCGCCGCGGCAGCACCGCACACGCACGTGACGGACGCACCCCCTGACGCGCCGGTCGGCATGCCGATTGGCTGACACTGCCGCTCTGCGCGGATCTGTTTCTTGTGGCAGCGGCCCGCTCACGGGGCGTCTTTGGCAAGGGTGGGCAGAGAATTGAAGGGAACCGGCCGGGTATCGGCGCAGTCTGACCGCGGAGGCCATGGTGACTGTGAAGGGGAGCGAGCCGGAGCGTACCTCTGGCACGGAGGCTGCGGAGCGTATGGAGGCGCTGGAGGACGAGAACGTTCAGCTTCACGAAGCGATACGCTCGCACGCCGTGGTGGACCAGGCGATCGGCATCGTGCTCGCCATAGGGCAGCTGACGCCCGACCAAGCCTGGGATGTCCTCAAAGAGGTGTCCCAGCGGACGAACATCAAGCTGCGGCATGTGGCGGAAATGATCATCGAATGGGCCCGGACGGGAGACTTGGGCGCCGACGTCCACGCAGAGCTGGAGCGGCAAATCGCGCAGCACTCCCCACCCTCGCAAGCCGACACCTGACCGCGCCGAGTCACCCGGTCGACGGAACCCTGGCGTCGGCACAGGCCGAACCTGGTGTTTCAGTCGCGCGCTGACCACACCTCAGGCCCGCCGCCATGCCACTCGATGACAGGCGAGTCGGCCACATCGATCTCGTCGATACCCGCCCAACCCGCCCGCTGCAGCATCTCCGCCAGACCACGCAGACTGCAGGCCGCCCCCACGATCTCCCCATCAATCCGCACCCGCCGGCCCTCGTCCTTGATGGGCGGATAAACGATCACGGAACGCTCGGTCATGCACACAGCTTGACGCGCACCCCCCACTCGGCGCACCTGGAGACCCACCCACTTGGCTACCAGGGGCCGGACCGCATCCGCCCGTGGTAAGCGCTCGAGCCGTTGCAGTGACCCGACGGGCTCCAGCGCCTGGTTTTGTACATCCCTTCGCCGTGCTCCCGGCCGGTGCGATCGACGCGGACCGTGTCTGGCGCAATTTCCTGGTCGGTGAGCGCCCTGGTCGACGCCCTGGGCATCGGGCCAGTGGGGCAGCATGTCGAGCCACAGGCCCAGGGCGCCAGGCGGATGCAGCAGCACGACGTGCCTCCAGATCGGACGGTCAGGACGCGTGCCAAAAGGCGGTGGCCGGGCCGATCGCGCCGGGGCCGTACTTGTCGCGGATGCGGTCCATGGCCGCTTCGGCGACCAGACGGGCTTCACGTGCCTGATCAAGACTGATCTGCTGGGCGACCTGGTCGGCGCGGACCACGTCCCCGCCCTTGAGGACGATCCCCGTCAGGCGGCCGCGTTGCAGGCCGGCCGCGTCCATCAGCCGGTAGGCCATCGAGCGCAGGTCGTCGTCGTGTGCCGACGCCTCGGGCAAGCGACGGGTCTTCTCCCAGCGGGTGCCGCCGGCGAACGTGAGGGTCAGGGTCACGGCGCGGGCCACCTGGTCGCGGCGGCGCAGCAGCCGTCCGAGCTGGACGACGAGCCCGAGCAGGGCGGCGCGGGCTTCGCTGCCTTCGAGGGTGTGCCGGGGGAAAGCGCAGCGGACGCTCGCGGAGGCAGGCAGGGCGCGGGGGACGACGGGGCGCGGGTCGACCCCGCGCGCCCGGTCGGCGGCCACGCGGCCCGCTTTGCCGCCCAGCAGGCGCTGCACGGTGACCGGTGGGACGGCGGCGAGCAGGCCCACGCTGTGGATGCCGTAGGCGCGCAGAGCCTCGGCCTGGCGGGGGCCGATGCCGTGCAAGGCGCCGACCGGCAGCGGCCCCAGCCACGCGGTGACGTGCTCGGGGTCGATGGCCAGGACACCGCCGGGGGCGGAGAGCTGCGCGGAGGCGGTGGCCGCCACGGTGATCGACGGGCCGATCCCGACCCGCACATCGACACCCAGGCGGGAAAGGGTGCGCACCCGCAGCACCTCCCCCAGGCGGCGAGCATCAACGCCGTGACAGCGCAGCGCGCCCTTGAGTTCCACCAGGGCCGCGGATGGCGGCAGTGCCTGCACCACCGGAGACAGCTCCGCGAGCTGTTCCAGGACCTGCCGGTAGACGTCCTCCGGCACCCGGTCCGGGCAGCGCACATGCATCACCGTCGACGCCCCTCTCGCCGGCATCGCACCCGTGGTCATCACCGTCACCTCCCACACCCCACGTTATCGAACATAAAATCGAACACGCGAGGGGTGAAGGATGGATCACGGGTGTCACGGAGCATCGTCGTCTGCGAGCGGAGCGCCGCAGTCTGCGAGCGGGCTCTTGATGCGATCAGATCACGGCGAGTTACGAATACTTTCGGTGATAGCCACGGCGCGTACCCGGTGCTGCTCCTGTGAATCCGTGGCTGTCCCGACCAAGGCGGTTGTCCCGTCCGACTCGTGCGGGCTGGAGATGCTGTTCACGGCGTACGCGGGTGACGAGGCGGTACGGGGCTGGCTGACGCTGTCCGAGGGGTGGTAGCGGCAGTGGATCACGCCGTGGCAGGTCGACGGCGGATCGGTGGCCTGGCCGGTAAGTGAGCTCGGTTCGGTGCCTGTCGGCTCGTCGTCACCGGTTCGCGGGTTCACCTGCCGGTCGGGGCACGGGCACCAACCGGGGTTGCCGGTTCATGGTGTCTAGCGGTCGCCACCATGGCTTCGAGTCCCTGGAAGAGCAACATCTGCTGCTCGCGCCGGACTTCGTGCGGGTCGTTGACGTGCTGGTCGTTGACGTGCTGGTCCAGCCGTTCGAGCTGGACTTCAAGCACGACGGGGGCGCGGCCGGTACATCCCGGACTTCCTGGCGGCGATGCCCGGCGAGAGCGGGTGGTTGTTCGACGTCCGGCCGGAGCGGCTGATGGCGCCGCAGGACGCGCTGAAGTTCGCGGCGGCCGGGCAGGTGGCCGGGGGCTGCGGATGGCAGTACTCGGCGGTGGCCAGCTGGCGCCCGCACGTCCACAGTGTCCTGGACTTCTTGTCGTCCCAGCGTCGTCCGCTGCAGGAACCGATGCGGCTCCAGGGCGAGTTCCTGGCCGCCGTCCCGGGAGGAAGGGATGCTTGGCGTGCTCACGTGCGTAGCGCGGCACGGATGTCGAGCGGGTGACGATGCCGCGGTCGCCGGAGCCCTCGGTGCCATGGCGGGAGGAGGCCACCCGACCGCCGTCGCGTACCGCGCGGGAAGCGATGTCCGCGACGCCCGCGGTATCGACGAGGCCGTCCACGCCGTCGGGAACCTGCTCGCGCACCAGCTCCGCGTGGATCACCCTGAGCAGGCGGGTCTCCCGGTGTACGGCCAGCGGCGGGTGCCCGGTCTGCGCCGTGGCGAGGTCGCGATGCTCGCCGGGGTGAGCGTCGAGTACTACATCCGCCTGGAGCGCGGCAACCTCAAAGGTGTCTCCGACAGCGTGCTGGATGCCCTGGCCAGGGCCCTGCGCCTGGATGACACCGAACGCATGCACCTGTACGACCTCGCCCGCGCCGCCGGGTCGGCGCCCCAGGCGCGGGCGAGGCAGCGGGAGGCCCAGCCGACGGTGCGGCAGCCGCCGACGTTCTGGACACGCCCCCAGAGGACGCCCCACGAGCCGCACGGCCGGCCGCGACGGGGGCCCGCGAGGTGGACACTGGGCCAGTGTGACGCGGATCACTGGCGGGACGGTCGTATTCCGCTTAACGTGTCCGGGCGGCCCCGCCGTCGTTCGCAGCGGCCCTTCGGGGTATGGGGGTAACCTCTCCGGCGGGCCGCACCAAAACGATGCACGCCCCCGTAGCCAAACCGGCTGGCGGGGGCGTTCGCATACCGGGGCTACCGCTGGCTGCGGCCGGGCGCGAGCAGGCCGGCCAGTTCGGCGATGGCTGCCGGTGAGACACCGACCATGCAGCTCCTGCCACGCCAACTCCAACTCCCAGGTCCGTTGTAGGCAGGCCACCGTGCGTGCCGGATCTGGCGGGTTCCGGTAGCGCCGCACCGTCTTGGGGCCAGTGCAGGCGGTGGGCGATGGCGCAGCGCGTCATGATCGCGCGTACCCGGCTCGGCGCTGTAGACGGTGAGGGTGAGGCCGGGCTGGGCGGGCAGGTCCATGGCGTCGAAGTCGAGGCGGATGTCGCCGATTTCGGGGTGCCGGAAAGGTTTGCTGCCGGTGTGATGGAGGCGCACATTGTGCTTGGCCCACGCGGTGCGGAACTCCTCGCTTCGGGTGACCAGTTCGCCGATCAGACCGGTCAGATCGCTGTCGTGCGGGGCACGTCCGGCTTCGGTGCGCAGCAGTGAGACAGTGGTGTTGAGCGAGGTCTCCCAGTCGGGGAAGAAGTCACGCCCGCCGGGCGTGAGCAACTTGAAGCGGGCGATGTTCACCGGGCGCGGTGCGTCGGCGGCGAACAGGGGTGCGTAGAGGGCGCGGCCGAGCCGGTTGGTGGCCAGGATGTCCAGGCGCCCGTTGCGGACGAAGGCCGGAGTGTCGGCCATGGAGTCCAGGACGCGCTGGACGCTGATGGGGATCGGGCCGCGCGGCTTCTTGGCGCGGCGGGCGGGTCGCCGGCGCTGAGCGGCCGCAGGCCGTAGAGGTGGGCACGTTCGGCCTCGTCGAGCTGGAGGGCGTTCGCTACCGCGTCGAGGACCTCCTCGGAGGCTCCGGCGAGGTGCCCGCGCTCCAGGCGGACGTAGTAGTCGATGCTGACACCGGCCTGGCGGGTGCTGCGCCGCTCGCACGCCGGGTGAACGCCCGGCCTCTCACCATCCCCGGGCTCGGAGAGACAGCTCAGGGGCCCCGGGTCCGTCGGATGCCTCATGCCCCTAGGGATTCGCCTTGCCCGGCACTGTGGTTGCGGACTGCCAGGAGCGCGGCGCCGAGGTCCGCCACTGCCCGCGGATCGGAGAGGGCGCGGCCGGTCAGTTCCTCGATGCGGCGCAGCCGGTAGCGGACGGTGTTGGGGTGGACGAAGAGAGTTCGGGCCGCTCCCGCGGCGGAACCGGCGGCGGCGAACCAGTGTTCCAGGGTCGTCAGCAGCCGGCCGCGTTCCGCGGCAGGGAGGTCGAACACCGGCTTCAGGACCACCTCCGTCAGGTGCGCGGCCTCGGCCGGAGCGGCGGCCACGACCATCGCCAGCAGGTTGTCGTCGAACCGCGCGACACCGGGCCCGGCACCCGGCAGGCCGGCCAGGGCCAGCCGGGCGAAGCGCAGGGCCTGCGGAACATCCCGCAGCGAGGGAAAGCCGGGGCTGACACCCACCCGGGCGCGGGCGCGGCGCAGCGTGCGCAGACAGGTGGACTCCGCCGTCGGCGTGGTCAGCGCGACCACGCCGATCTGCTGGTCGGGCAACAGGCGCCAGGCGGAGGGGAGTTGAGCCTGACGCAGCGCGGCCTCGATACCTGCCAGGGGTTCCTCGCCGGGAGCGTCCGCCACCGCCACGGCGACCGCGTAGGGTCCCTGTTCAGGCAGGCCCAGTTCGCGGGCGGCCTCCCACAGCGTGGTGCGATCGGAGATGACGCCGGTGAACAGCGCCTCCACCAGGGCCGAGCGCCGCGCCTCGCGCTGCAGCGTCAACTCGGCCGAGGTCTCCCGGTGAGCTGCTGCCACGGCCTCGGCGTACCGGCCGAACAGCGCCCAGATCTCGGCCGACTGGGACACCAGTTGGGCGTCGGTGACCTCGGGATGGGTGCGCGCCTCCGCGATGAATTCCGACCAGAGCAGTTCGAAGCCGATCCGATAGGCGTGCAGGGTGTCGGCCAACGGCATGCCCTGCTCGGCGCGGATGCGACCGGTCTCCCGGGCCGGGCTCGGTTCCGGGGCGTCCGCGGTGTGGAAGTGGCTCAGTATGAGGTCGGCGTTGGCGGTGCACGAGCGACGCAAGGAGTCGAAGGGGATCAGGGACGCGTCCTGGTAGGCGTCGACTTCGGCGCGGATGCGCTGCGCCATCCGCTCGCCCAGTTCCGGCAGCCGCGCGAGGAGCGCCGAGGCCACGCCCGAGAGGTCCATCATCGCAGCCTATTCCACCCATCTTGTTCCCAGGAACAATTCAGGAGCACAGACGCAGTGCCGCCGCCCATAGGCCGTCGCCACTGATGGCATCACCATGTCGTCCACGTGAACGGCGGATTTCGACGGCGACATTCCTGGAGGCGGACCATGGCCAACCTGGCGGAGTTCCTGGTGGAGACGGCCGCGCGGCAGCCGCAGCGTCCCGCGCTGCGCCTGGGCGGACAGATCACCTCCTACGCGGAACTGAACGAACGCAGTGCCCGCGCCGCGGCGCTGCTGCGGGCCGAGGGGGTGCAGCGCGGAGATCGGGTGGCTCTGATGCTGCCCAACGTCCCCGAGTTCGTCGTCCTGTACTACGGCGTGCTGCGCGCAGGCGGGATCGTCATACCGATGAACCCCCTGCTCAAGGCGCGCGAGAGCGAGTACCACCTCGCTGACTCCGGGGCGAGGCTGCTGTTCGAGTGGCATCAGGCGCCCGGTGAGGGAACACAGGGCGCGGCCGCAGCCGGGGTGCGACACCTGGCCGTCGAACCCGCCTCCTTCGCCGCCCTGCTGGCCGGACACGAACCGCTCCCCGAGGTGGCGCAAACGGAGGACGACGAGGTGGCCGTGCTGCTGTACACCTCCGGCACCACCGGCCGGCCCAAGGGCGCCGCGCTCACCCACGGCGGGCTGCGGCACAACACCGAGGTCAACACGGTGCACGTGCAGCAGATGACACCGCAGGACGTGGTCGTCGGCTGCCTTCCGCTGTTCCACATCTTCGGCCAGATCTGCACCATGAGCGTGGCCGTGCGCGCCGGCGCCTCCCTCACCCTCATCCCCCGCTTCGACCCGCAGACCGTGCTGGACGCCATCGCCCGCGACCGGGCCACCGTCTTCGAGGGCGTGCCCACCATGTACGCCGCCCTGCTCCAGCACCCCTCCGAGGCGGACGTGCCGACACTGCGGATGTGCATCTCCGGCGGGGCCTCACTGCCGGTGGAGATCCTGCACGGCTTCGAGCGGCGCTTCGGCTGCGCCGTGCTGGAGGGCTTCGGCATGTCGGAGACCAGTCCGGTGGTCACCTTCAACCAGCCCGACCGGCCGCGTAAGGCCGGCTCCATCGGCACCCCGATCCGGGACGTGGAAGTGCGACTGCTGGACGACAAGGGCCAAGACGTCGCCCCCGGGGAGATCGGGGAGCTGGCGGTGCGCGGCCCGAACGTGATGAAGGGCTACTGGAATCGGCCGGAGGAGACGGCGGCCGCCATCCCGGACGGCTGGCTGCGCTCCGGCGACCTCGCGCGGCAGGACGAGGACGGCTACCTCTACATCGTCGACCGCAAGAAGGACATGATCATCCGCGGCGGCTACAACGTCTACCCGCGCGAGATCGAGGAGGTGCTCCACGAGCACCCGACCGTCGCTCTGGCCGCCGTGGTAGGAGTGGCCGACACCCACCTGGGCGAGGAGATCGCGGCCGCGGTCGTCCTGCGCTCTGGGACGCACGCCACCCCCGACGAACTGCGGGAGTTCGTCAAGGACCGGGTGGCGGCGTACAAGTACCCTCGCAGGATATGGCTCGTGGACAAGCTGCCCACCGGCCCCAGCGGCAAGATCCTCAAGCGGGAGATCACCGCCCCGACAGGATGAATCACTCCCTCTGCGAGGCGGCCCAAGACGCCCCCCAAGAGCGCCGAGCCGTCTGGAGTCGTTCGGCCGGCAACTTGCGACGGCCGTGACCGAGCGCCTGCCGCGTGCTGATGGCCCCTGCAGGAAGAGGAGACCACGCTGACGATGCTCCAGTCGATCCGGCTGGACCATCATCAACCTCGCGCAGCCGGTCGGCGTCACAGCGCACCCTGCGGATCCTGCTGAGCCGTCCTGCTCAGTGGCTTCGCCTTGGTGACTGTGCCGTAGCCGGATGGGTGTTCTTTGACTGGCAGGACTGGCTTCGGTCGGCGCGAGCGTCGGCGCATCCGGCCCTGGCGTGTCAGTTCAGGTAGGCGGGTGCGACGGCGGAGGTCATCAGTCGGCGGGCTGTGCCGGTGCCGTTGGCGGGGACGGTCCACAGGTCTGAGCCGTAGTCGCCGGGAAGGGCGTAGACGAGGGTGGAGCCGTCGGCCCACAGGGCCTGGTCGTCGATGTTGCGCTGTTCGGCGGTCGCGGTCTCCTTCATGGTGCGCAGATCGAGGACGTACAGCCGCCAGGGAGCGTCGGGAGACGCTCCGTTGACGCGTTTCTTGTAGGCGATCCGGGTGCTGTCGGGCGAGAGGGAGGGGCATTCGACGTTTTGGTGCAGGGTGGTGAGGGTGCGTGCGGCGACGTCGCCGCGGACCAGGTAGGTTCGGCCGCCGGTCGCCAGCGTGGCGTAGAAGCGGGTGTCGTCGGCGAAGGTGACGCCCCAGATGTTGATGTCCGCGGCGCGGTAGGGCCGGCCGTCCTTGATGATGCGAAAAGTCTCCAGGTTGTCGTCGATCGCCCAGGTTCGGGTGTCGACGATGGCGGTGCGGGTGGAGAAGTTGGTGCCGGCATAGGAGTCTCCGCTGACGAAGACCGTCCAGGCCACCAGGTGGCCGGAGGGTGAGACCCGGGCCCGGGTGGGGATGCCCGCTGCCGGGAAGTGGTGCAGCTCGTGCAGGTGCGAGTCGAGTACCACCGTCCGGTAGGTGTCCCGCAGCGTGCCATGCACAGCCTGCAGGCAGATGCCGGTACCGGCCGCCGCGTGGAGTCGCAGGCACTTGAGGCCCGACGCGGTGCGCGGCCCTTGCGGATCGTCGGCGGGCACGGTGGCGATCTCGTCGCGGTGCGGGCCCCAGGCCAGGTTGCGCACCAGCAGCCGACGGCCGGCGGTCGGTTGGAGCGAGACGGTACCGGCCCGCACGGTCGGACCGTTCGCCTGCTGCTGGTCACGCATGCCCGACCGGTGGGCGGCATACAGCACCGCCCCGGTGCCGACACCTCCGAGCAGCAGGACGGCGACCAGCAGGATCACCAGACGGGTGGTTCTGGTCATGGGGACACCTCATCGGCGGGACGAAGGACGAACGAGGCCACGAGGGCGCTGATGGCCAGTGCGGCGGCGGTGGCGGCGAGCGCCGTGCGCCCGCCCCACAGGCTCCATGCCGCGCCGAAGGCGAGGGAGCAGGTGAACCGCGCCAGCGCCTGGCCGGTGCCGACCAGTGCCTGCCCGGCGCCTTGGTGCTGAGCCGGCACGGCGCCCGCGGTGGCGGCCGCGAGGACTCCGTCGGTGGCGGCGTAGAAGGTGCCGTGCAGGACGAGGACGGCGACCACGGCCGGGACGCCGTGCCACGGGGAGAGCACCAGGCCGTAGCCGAGCAGCAGGACGCCGTGGCCGGCCAGGAAGAGCCGGCGGCGGCTGATGCGGTCGGCGAGTGCGCCGAGCGGGACGGCGAGCAGCAGGAAGACGGCGGCGGTGCCCAGCGGCAGCAGCGGGAACAGATCGGCGGGCAGGTCGCCTTCGCGCTGGAGCAGCAGATAGAGGAAGGAGTCGCTGACGGTGGTGAGACCGAGCAGGGCCGCACACAGGGTGAGGCGGCGCAACTCGGGGCGGCGCAGCAGCCCGAGTGAATCGCGCAGCGCCGGCCGGGCCGTTTCGGGCAGCCGTACGGAACTGTCGGGGGTGATGTGGCGGGGTACGAAGAGCACCAGCACCAGGACGCCGACGACGGCGACGCAGCCACTGACCGCGAAGACCGCGTCGTAGCCGTCGACGGTGGCCCGCAGCACGGCGAAGGCGACGAGCGGGCCGAGCAGCGCGCCGGTGGTGTCCATGGCGCGGTGCACCCCGAACGCCCGTCCCCGGTGCTCGGGTTGGGTGGCGAGCGAGATCATCGCGTCCCGGGGGGCGGTGCGCAGCCCTTTGCCGGTGCGGTCGGCCGCGAGCACGGCACTGATCACGGGGAGGGTGTGGGCGAGCAGCAGCAGCGGCTTGCACACCGCCGACAGGCCGTACCCGACGCCCGCAACGACCTTGTGCCGGCGGCCTCCTCGGTCGGCGAGGTGACCGCCGGCCAGCCGGACCAGGGCCCCGACGCCGTTGTTGATGCCGTCAAGGAGCCCGAAGCCGAGCGGCGACAGGCCAAGGCCCGCGACCACGTAGAGCGGCAGGACGGCCGTGACCATCTCCGAGGAGATGTCCGTGATGAGGCTGACCGCACCTAGGGCCAGCACGGTGCCGGGTACAGCGGCCGACCGCCGCCCCGGACGGGTGTCCGGGGCGACGGCGGCCTTGGTGCTGCGGGAGTCCGCGAGATACACGGGCGTCAGTTCCAGATGCCGGTGATGTCGGACGCCGAGGCGGCGTGGCCCGCGTGCGTGGACAGACCGGCCAGGTCTTCCACGGTGCGCAGGACGTTGTAGTGGTTGTAGGTGGTGGAGGTGGAGCTGCCGGGGGTGACGTGCTGCCCGTAGAAGACGGTGGGGATGCGGTTGCCGGAGAGCTTGTTGTCCTCGTCGAAGGTGACGGCGAGGATGCTGTTGTGCGTCTGGGCCCAGGTGGCGTAGGCGCCCAGGTTGTTCTTGATCCAGGTGTCGCCGGTGTTGACCGAGCAGTCGTGCATGTCACTGCACAGGTTCGGTACGACGAAGGAGACCTTCGGCAGGGTCGTGTAGTCGGTCGGGAACTGCGCCATGGTCATCGCGCTGCTCGTCGGCACGTTGGAGAAGCCGAACCACGGGTTGTGCTTCTGCGCGTACCTGCCGCTGCTGCAGGTCGTCGAACCCTGGCTGGGCAGCGACTCGTTGTAGCTCTTCCAGGTCTTGCCCGCGGCGATCAGCTCGGAGGCGAGGTTCGGCGCGGAGATGGAACCTACGGGGACACAGCTGTCGTCGGTGCGGCCCTGGTTGGAGCCCGAGAACAGCATGTAGTAGTTCGGCTCACTGGGGTGGGTGAGGCCGTAGGACTGGGTGAGGTTGGCGCCACCCGCCTTGAGGGTGTTGTTGATGTACGGGGCGCTGGAGCTGCCGATCACCTGCGAGTAGGCGTGGTTCTCCATCACCACGACCACCACGTGGTCGGGGGTGGGGAGAGCGACGGCCTGAGCGGTGGAGGCTGTTGCGGCCCACACGCCGATCGACGTGGCAGTGAGGGCGACAGCCCCGGCGAGTGCGGCGAGGGGGCGTCTGTTGCGCTTGGAAGCCTTGACGGCGGCCATGACTGTCCTCCGGACAGTAGTGACGGACGTTCGGGGAGCGGCGCCGCAAACCCTAGAAGCCCCAAGCCGGTACTGCGTGAAGCACAGACGAACGGTGGGCCCCACCAGGCAAAGGTCACGCCAGGCACAGGTCACGCACAGCAAAAGTCGCGCCGGCGAGCCTCACCCCACCGCCGGCACCGCAGGCACGGGAAGGCAGCTTCGGGCGGGGCGTGTTCACTCATGACGAGCAGGTGTTGAGCCTGCGCTGCGGCGCCTTCGGCCGCCCGCTGGTTGAAGCCGTCGTCGTCCTTCTGCCGGAGCCGGACCCGGCTGACGGCCGCTCAACTGGGCCGTCGGCGCGGCGGGCAGGCCGTCAGCGCCACGGCGGACGGACCCACCCACCGCCCCCGGCGCCGGGGCGAGCTGGAGCCCCGGCACCGGTGGCCGCGTCACTCCTCGTCGCGCAGCCGGGCCGCCAAGGAGGTCAGGGGCTCGGTCTCCTCGGTGTGGCCCAGTGCGGTCAGGCGGGAGATTGCCGCGTCGAGGCGAGTGAGGGCGGGGGCGGGGCGTTTGAGGTAGATGCCCTCCACGGCACCCGCGAGGCGGACGCACTCGGCCCACTCGCCGGCGTGGTCCTGCTCTGGTCCCGGCTCGCCGAGCAGGGCGAGGGCCTTCTCCAGGGCGGACAGGGCGTCCTCGTACTCACCGGCGTAGGCGTTGACCCGCCCGTGTTCGTAGGCCAGGGCGGTGTCCAGGGAACGGCCGCGTGCCTCGTAGTCGGCGGCGCGGGCCTCGTCGGCGACCCGGCCGGCGTCGGCGAGTCGGGCGAGCGCGTCGGCAAGGCCGTCGGAGCCCTGTTGCTGGGCCTGGAGGCGGGCCAGTTCGCGTAGGCAGTTGCTGAGGTGCTCGTAGCGCGGGGCCCGGGCGTGGGCGGCGAGTGCCTGGTTCGCAGCCTCGCGGGCCCGTTCGAACTCGCCGGACTCGCCGAGGAGTACGGCCGTCTCCGCGGCGATCATGGCGTGGCTCCCCGGGTCGTCGTCCCAGCCGGCCGACTCGGCCGCGAGGGCGACGAACTCCGTCGTGGCGGCCTTGAGGTCCTCCCCCGCGTGCAGCGCGCGGGCGCGGGTCAGGCGCAGCTGAGCGACGAGTCGGTCGTCCAGCTCTTTGGCGGCAACGTCCGGTTCGGCCAGGAGGGAGTCGAGCAGAGCGATGCAGTCCTCGATGCGGCCCAGGTCGAGGCTGAGCTGGGCCGCGTTGCTGTAGGTGCAGAACGCGTCTGTCCGGCTGCCGCGACGAAGGTCCAGCTCCGCCGAGCGCGTCAGGTGCCGCAGTGCCTCGTCGGGGCGGCCCAGGTGCATACTGGCCTCGGCCAGATCACTGTGGAAGCGGCCGGTGTTGACCGCGTCGGCCGGCCAGTCGGCGCCCAGTCGCAGGCCTTCGGCCAGGTCCGCGTGCGCGGCCTGCGCGTCCTGGAGGCCGAGCTGGAGCCGGCCACGCAGTCCGAGCGTGCGGGGCACGTGCCAGGCGGGGCCGTGCACCTTCAGCCGGTCGAGAAGGCCGTCGATCTCGCTGACCGCGGTGGGCAGGTCGCCGGAGAGGGCGTGCGTGCTGGCCCGCAGCAGCAGGGCGCCGGAGATCTGCCCGGCGATGTCGTGCCGGGTGGCGAACGCATGCAGCAGCTCCACCTCGGCGAAGACCGGCGCGACGTGCTCTTCGCTCCCCGACGTCTGCAGGCGCAGGCCGAGTACGGTCGCCCGCAGCTGCAGGAGGCGGGCCTCTTGATACGGGGCGAGGCCGGCCGTCTGCTCGTGCAGGCGGACCATGGACGCGTGAGTGGTGGTCAGCGCGGCGGCCTTCGTCTCGGCTGCGTGGGCACCCTCCGCCGCGGGGATTTCGGCAGCGGCGAGCAGGGCGCAGGCGTGGGCGAGCGCCGCGTGAGCCGGCATTCCGGCGTCGTCGTACAGGCCGGCGGCCTCCTCGTGGAGGTCGGCGGCGACGGCGAACTCGTCCTTGTGGCCCGCGCGGCTCGCTTCGTTGTCGAGCAGGTCCGCGCGCAGCTGTACGAGCGGGCCCACGGCCGGGTCGTCGGGGTGGGTGTAGTCGCCGGCGGCGACGAGCGTGCGCAGCCGCGCCCAGCAGGTCTGCGCGTCAGGGTGCCCCTGCTCGTCCAACGCCCTTGCCTGGAGGATGAGTTCGGGCAGCGACTCGGGGACGGCGGCGGCCGTACGGGCAGCGGGCTCGGTAACCGGGGCGGCCGGGGCCACGTCGTCGAGGCTGCGGGTGCGCAGGGTCAGTTCCAGCGCGTCCAGGAGTGGGGCACGGTCGAGGCGGGCCCTGCGGCGGTCGGTGTGGGCCATTGTGCCATTGCGGGCATCGAAGCGGGCGGCGAGGTCGTCGGCGCGGCCTCGCAACTCGGCGCGCAGACCGGCCACCGTCCAGGTCCGGCCCGCATATCCGGCGGCGGGCAGTTCGCCGTGGCCAAGGGGCTCGACGCGCTGGAGGAGGACCTCCACGCCGGTGAGGAAGTCGAACAGGTCCTGCGGCGAGTCCACCTCCTCGAACAGGCTCCGGTTCTCGGCGAGCAGTTCCAGGCCGCGGGCCTCGTTGCCGGTCAGCGCGCAGAACTCCAGGTGCCGGCCGACCTCTCCGGACATCGACGGATTGCGGCGGCAGGCGCGGTAACCGCTGAGGTGCAGTTCCCGGGCCCGGTCGGCGTCGCCCGTGCGCAGCAACGGCAGCAGCGCGTACGAGACGGAGCGGGCGGGCTCCTCCTGGCAGGATTCCTTCCCGGCCAGGACGGGCTCCCACGTGCGCAGCGCCCGCTCGTCGTCGCCCGCCGCGAGGTGGTACAGGGCGCGCTCGCAGATCTCGCAGGCCTCGCAGTCGCTGAGCCGGCTGCGGGTGCGGCCGGCCCACAGTTCGTACGCGAGGGCGGTGTCCTCACCGACGTGGGCGGCCAACTGGTACGCCTGGCCGTAGTACGGCTGGAGATCGAGGCCGGCCTTCACATACCGGTCGCGCATCTCCGTCAGCCACTGGCGCAGGCTCTCCATCGGCACCTCCGGCAGCGCGCGCAGAGCGTTGGCCACCCACTTGAACCGCCAGAACAGCATGTGGCGCAGGCGCTCGTCGAAGACGTCGGGCTGCTCGTCGAAGAGGTTCAGCAGTCGCGCGAAGACGACGGGCGACTTCCGGGGTTCGGCACCGTAGGTGTAGGCCTCCTGGAGCTCCAGGAGCGCGTACGCGAGCGGCTCCGGCTCCCCGAACTGCTCGGCGGCGTCCACGAGTTCCTCGGCCGTGACGGTCCGGGAGCGCCCGTACGGGCGCCGGTCGTTCTCGCTCAGGGCCTGGAAGAGTTCGTCGGTGGTCTGGGGTGCGGTCGGCATCGTCAGCTGTCCTTGCGGAGGGCGTGGGCGAGGAGGTCGAGGAAGGAGCGGTTGATGAGGCTCGATTCGGCGGGCCGCAGCGGGCGCCGGGACAGCATCGCGGCCTGCCCGTAGAGGGCTTCGGCGCTGGTGCGGGCCAGTTCCGGCTCGTCGATGGTGACGGCCGTGCGGACCAGCGGGTTGAGCTGGTTGAGGATCAGCTGGGCCCGCGGGGCCTCCTGGCGCAGGGCGCCGAGGATGTCGCCCCACAGGCCGCCCTCCTGCTCACGGGCGAGCTGGGAGCGGGTGCGCTCGTGCCGGGCTTCGCGGGTGTCGACGAGGAGGGCAGGCGCGGAGGCAGGCTGGAAGGCGCGCAGCGCGACGTCGCAGTCGAAGACGGCGAGGGCGTCGCGGGCCAGGGCGAGATAGGCCGCGGCGGCCAGCTCCGTCTCGCGGTCGACCGGGTCGAGATGGGCGGTGAGGGTCGCCGGGTCGAGGTCGGCGACGGTGGCCTCGGGCCTGATCTCGGGCAGCCGGTGGACCAGTTCACGGTCGTACGTGTAGCCGCCGTTGACGACGCCGAGCCCGGCGGCGGAGGCGATCGCGGCGACCTGCCGGAACTCTTCCACGCTCGACGTCACGAGCACGGTGCGGTGGGTGCGTGCGAACTCGTCGAGAGTGGCATGCCCGTCGGTGGTCTCGAACGGCAGCCAGGGCAGCAGCATCCGCAGGATCTCGTCGTCGTGCACCGCGAGCGACTTCACGGCCAGGTGGTGGACCTGGAGGAAGCGGGCGAGCAGGTCCGGGTCGCTGGCGGCGGCCCGGGCGATCCACGCGCGCAGCCGCTCGGCGAGGGCGTCGCGGACGGCGGCGAGGGTGTCGTCCTCGTACAGGGACTCGCGGGACGCCGTCGGGCGCAGGCTCTCGGCGTCGACGACGCAGCGGACGAAGAACGCCCACTCGGGCAGGATCTCCTCGGCCTGCTCGGACAGCAGCATGCCCTTGACGTGCACGCGGTGGCCATGGCGGCGCCCGGCCGGTACCGCCTCGGGCAACACGCACGCGATGCCCTTCAGTCCCACGGCCGGCAGGTCCAGCTCGATGGTGTCCAGCGGCGTGAACCCGAAGACCTCCTCGCCGTACGCGCCCAGCGCGCGGGAGCGGGCTCCCGGCGTGGGGTGCGTACGCGCCCAGGGTGCGGGTTCGGCGTTGATGGATGCCCCCGGGCCGCCCGTGCCGTCGTCAAAGGTCACCGGGTGGCGCAGCAGTGAGCCGAAGTGCCGGGCCAGCGAGTGCACCTGCGTCGGCCGGGTCCACTCGCCCGCGTCGGCGCGCGGCGTCAGCGTGACGGTGGTGCCGGGCCGGGGGCGGGCGGAGGCGGGCAGGGTGCGAACGGTGTAGCTGCCGTCGCCGCGGCCCCGCCATTCCACGGCAGGGGCGTCGGGGGTGCGCGCGGAGCGGCTCAGGACGTGGATCTCGTCCGCGACCAGGAAGCAGGAGAGCAGGCCGATTCCGAACTGGCCGATGAAGTCGCCGCGTTGCTCGGCGATTCTCCCCCAGCCTCGAATGGGCTCGTCCGGGGGGACCCCCATGGCGCGCTTGCTGCTGCGGCCGATCGTGGCGAGGAAGGTGTGCACGTCGGTCTCGGTGAGACCGACGCCGTCGTCCTCGACGCGTACCACCGAACCGTCGGCGTACAGGCGGATACCGAAGGCGTGGGCGGGGGCAGCCGGTTCGAGACCGTGCCGGGCGGTCAGCGCGTCCACCGCGTTCTGCAGGAGTTCGCGCAGGTAGACGCGGGGGCTGGAGTAGAGGTGATGGGAGAGGAGATCGACGAGGCCGCGCAGATCCACCTGGAAGGTGCGGTCGGCGCCGGCCGGGTTCGCGGCGGTGTCGGGCAGAGTCATCGGGCAGTCCTGGGAGGGGCGACGGTGGCGGGCGGGACCAGGGATCGGCGTGCGCTCAGGCGCGGCGGTGATGGCGGGCGAACTGCTTCTCGGGCTCCGCGAAGTAGGTCCAGGGCCATCTGGTGTAGGCGCCGTCGAGCGTTTGGAAGACACGCCGGACCGTGTGGCGCTCACCGGCCAGCGACAAGGCCATGGCGAACATGTTGAAGTCGTGCTGCCAGCCCGGGCGACGCGCATAGGCGGGGTGGAGGATGCTGTGGTCGGCCGCGTTGCGCAATTCGGCCTGGATCTCGGAGGTTTGGAGGCAGTCCTCACCGTCCGACTCGACCCAGTCCTCGATGTGCGCCATAGCGACCACACAACCCAGGCGGTGCCCCTGCGGTGCCCGGGCGAGCGCGTCGCGGGCGAACGCCAGGGCATGGCCGGGCTCACCACCCCAGCGGGGCTGCAACTGCGACACCCACTCGACGTGGGTCTCCAGGTCCAGCGGGTCACGGCGCAGGGCGGCGTCGAGCCGCGCCTCGTTCACGGCGGGGCCCAACGACATGCCGCGGCCGGAGGTGAGGAGGCGGCGCCACGGCGTGACCCATTCCGGCCGCAACTCGGCGGCCTCGAGCAGCTGTTCCTCGGCGATGTGGAGCCTCTCACGGAAGACCCGCCACTGCTCCTGCGTGACGTTCACGGCAAGCGCGGTGGTACGCGCCTCCCAGCCCCAGCTGATGTGGCGCGTACCGGATATCAGCAGGGCCGTCGCCCGGTGCTCCTTGTCCTCCTCGACGGCCCGGCCGATCCAATCCTGCACACCGTCCAAGTCGGCCAGCTCACCCAGGACTTGGTGGTCTCGGCCGACATCGAAGGGGGCCAGCGCCGCCTTGACCGCCTCCCAGTCACCAGCGTCGGCCGCCTCCACCAGCGCGAGCACCCGCTCATCCCCCAGCGCGCGCAGCGTGTACATGCCGTTCTTCTGCCTGCGCGGGACGGGAAGGGCGTGCGAATCCGCCTCCGGTCCCGCCCCACCCCTGCCGAACAGTTTGCCGAGCATGCTGCGCCCTCCCCTGGTCCCGCGTGATCGTCCGGTGCAGCATAAGCGGCCCCGCTGACACCGCTTCCACAGGGTTCTCACCAGTGCTTCACGGGCCCGGCCCCGGTCCCGTCCTCTCCCCCCTCCCGGTCCCTGCCGGCACCTCTACCACCCCAAATGAGGACGGGACACGAGAACGCCGGGTGGCGGCGATGGAGCAAGCTATGACCACGGGGCCATCCACGCAGCCCCTGTGACGGTCAGTCCGGTCAGGTCGGGAACGCAGACGCGGATGCCCCGCTCACCGCATGCGCTTGCGCATGCGAGAACCGCAAGCTGTTCGACGCACAGACCGCCTTCCCGGACGATCTCGCCGTCGCCGCAGGACGGCAGAACCTCGTCCGCCATGCCGGCCGTCACGCAGGGACCGGGGGACGCGTGACCGAGCCGATCGCCGTATGGATCACGGGTCACAATCTGTGCCCTTCCTGGAACTGCTGTCCCGCTCGGGTGGTTGGCGGAGGCGTACTCGTCGCGACGGAATGTCAGGGCGTGTGGTTCAGCGGCACAGGGCCGTGTCCACGACACTGTCCATGCGCTCCTTGGTTGCCTGGCTCGGCTGGATGGTCACCGCGATGCCGGCGGCGCGTCCGTCCTCGGTTGCGCCGCCTCGGGTCTCGTATCCCGTCATGCTGCCGCCGTGGCCCCAGTACACACCGCCGCACGACAGAGGCGTGCTCACGATTCCAAGCCCGTAGCTGGCACCTGCGGGAAAGGGGTAACCGGCGGGGACGGTGGTGCGCATCGGGTCGAGCTGAGCCTTCGGGAGGAGGCGGCCGGCCAACAGCGCGGTGAAGAACCGGTTCAGGTCAGAATTGGTGGACACCATCTGACCCGCAGTGGACGGAGTCAGGCCCGGCGTCGGCAAACGCCGCGCGCGGCGCCAGGGCGCTTATCGTCATGACGCCGAGGGCCACCGCGGCCGCGGCCGACACGACTCTCCGCCGACCACTCCGCCGCCCGGACGAACGAAACCTCTGCCATACCTGCTCACGCACGAGTCAACTCCCGCGAATTCATTGGGAAACCGGCTGCCTATGCCGGACCCAGCATCTCGGGATGCGACCGCGCGGGACGATCGTGCTACCCGGTCAAGTCGTGGTAGAGCTAACCTCCGGCACGCTCAGTCGGCGGGAAACGGGGCAGGGGACGCCTGGGTGCGGTGGCAGCGTCAGGAGAGCGGAAGCGACGGAGCCTGGAGTCGCCGACTCCGACCGTCGGACACGCCCTTGCCGTCGCCGCGACGCTGAGGCTGCTCGCGTTCTCGAGGGGCGCATGGTGGGAAGTGGTGAGCCCTGTATGCGCCCCCGCGTGCGTGGGCAGAATGCGCCATGTCGGCGGCCATATGGCTGAGACATCGTGTCACTCGTGGCCAGCGTTCGAGGAAAGCAGGTCGGCTCCCGTGCTGTTGCGTCTCCCCACGTCCGTGTCCGAAGCGCAGGAGTGCCTGGCCGAAGGGGCGGTGCCCATCGGCGGCGCGACCCTGGTATGGGCCGCCTGGCAACGGGACGGCTTTCCTGAGCAGGCCGTGTCATTGCGTGAAGTGCCGGAGGCCAACATCATCGGACGTGAGGTGCTGGGTTCGGCTGTGATGCTGCATCAGGTCGGCGGCCCCGTACCGGAAGTCCTTCGCCGGGCGGCGGCCTCGGTGGGGACGGGAGCCGTGCGCCGGACGGCCACGGTCGGCGGCAACCTCGTCGGCAGCACGCTGCGCTGCCTGCTGCCCCCGGCCGTCGTGCTGGACGCCCGGTGCACCGTGCTCGAACCGCACACCGTCTACGAGACCGATCTGGCCGAGGTTGTGGCCAAGCGCCATCTCCTGCTCAGCCTCCGCTGGCGCGAACCGATCGCCAGCGGATACCGCAAGCTGTCCGCAGAGGCAGGCGGAGAGCCGCCCCTCGTCATCGCCTGCGCCGTGCACGCCGACGGCGACGCAGGCAACCGCCTCCGTGTCGCCGTCCGCGACGGCTACGAGGTACTCAGCGCCAGCACCGCCTACGACACCGACGCCGAGCAGGTCCTCCACGCCCTGCAGGGCACGGAGCTCGGTTCACTTCACACCACCGCTCGGGACGTCGTCCGCCAGGAAGTCACCACCCTCCTGGACCGCCTGGCCGACCGGTGAAGGCCGCGGCCGGGGGTGCAAAACTGCTGTCGAACCCACACATCGGAGAGATCCCACTGGACCAGGCGGTCGACCAGTTCTACACCGCCGACGTCTTCATGCATACCTGGGACCTCGCACGGGCCACCGGCCAGAATGAACACCTCGATCCCGCCAAATGCGCCCAGTTGCTCGCGGGAATGCTGCCGCTCGACGACGTGCTCCGCGCGAGCGGGCAGTACGGACCGCGGGCCGAGGTACCGGAGAGTGCCGACGTCCAGGCTCGCTTGCTCGCCTTCATCGGCCGCAAGCCCTGACAAGCACCAGGCGCACGACACGATTGGCTTGAACAGCGAACCCGGGTACGGGCGCTGTCATCGCCCTCCGGATCCATCAGCATCGGCTTGCCCAGCCGTTGACCGATGTCCGGCGGGATGCGGCAGAGGACATCGAGTCGCTCCTGGCCCTGAAGCTCCGGCAGGTCCACATCGAAGACGATCTGCTCGCTCGGCCAGGCCATCGAGGCATGGGGGCCGTCCGGCCTGCCCGGCCGCGATGCCCGACCGCAAGACCAACGAGTACGCCGAACCTCCGGCCCCGCCACCAACGGCGAACGAGTCCTGGTGGCACTTCGACCTCGGCCACGGCTGGTGCACCTACATACTCCTACGCCTTCTTCGACCAGTGCCGACACCGAATGGCCTGCGCGCGGCGGAGCGCGCCGCTGTGTCGCGGCATCCACTGGATGCGAGACGGACGAATCGGGCAGGACCCCAGCCTGGGCCCCGGCGCTGAACCGTCGCCCCCGCCGGCCGCACTCCGCGGCGGGCGCGGGACCCGGGTTCCCCTGCCGGGGCCCGCGCGACCTCCTCCTGCCTCTGGCTACGAACCCGCCTTGGGCAGCACGGGCTTGATCCGGAAGAGCTCGCCGTCGATCTGGCCGATGAGGCCGTGATCGTAGACCATCAGCTCCGGGGCGATCCCTCCCTCCGCCGGGCTCTTCGGCACGTACACCCGCCCGCGCCAGCGCACCGCACCGCTGTCCAGGTCGAGGCCCACCAGATGCCCGGACGGATCGAGGTAGTACGCCACCCGACTACCGAGATCCACCGCGGCGGCGGAGGTCAGTTCCCTCATCCTGGGATCGCGCGAGTCCTTGCGCAGTTTCAGCCCGAGGTCGCGCGACCACAGCCGCTTGCCGTCGTCGGCCGAGTATGCGACGGCGCTGCCGTTCCGGCCGGGCGCCAGGACGATGCCGTCCGCGACCACGCCCATCGGCAGGCCGTCGACGCGGTGCTGCGACACCTTGCCCGAGCTGAGGTCGACGCGGGTCAGGGTGGCGGGCCCGGGGTCGCTGGAGAACCACTGTCCGCCGGCCATACCGCCCAGCAGCACGGCATCCCCGTCCGTGCCGAGGTAGGCCGCCGGGCCCTTGACGGTCGCGACCGTCCGGGGCTTGCCGGTCGCCGGGTCCAACCGGACGACGGTGCTGCGTTGCGGGGCTTTCTCGCTGTCCGGCGAGCACATCAGGTACGGGACGCCACCGATTGCGGCCCGGTCGCAATCGGCCTGCTTCCACGAGTACGTCCACAGCGTCCGGCCCGTCTTGTCGTCCAGCGCGACCACGCTCTTGAAGGTCGGGGCATTGGCGAGGATCCCGCCGTCGAACAGCACGGCAGAGGCCCGGTTGCGGCTGTCGTCGGCCAGCTCGTGCTTCCACAGCACCCGCCGACTGCCGATATCGAGGGCGACGAGGTCCGTTCCGGCTCCGGGCGCCCCCGGGGCGTGATCGGCGTAGGTGTACAGCACCCCGTCGCGGACGCCGGGCAGCGATCCTGCCGGAGAGCTGCCGCCGTTGACGTCCTTGGCCTTCTGCTGCCACACGACCTTGCCGGTACGGGCGTCCACGCCGATGCCGTCGTACTTCACCCCCCGGCAGTAGACGGCACCAGGACCGGTGGTGCAGGCGTCCCAGGACTTGCCGGGCAACGCGGTCTGCCACAGCAGCTTGCTCTGCTTGCTTACCCGCGAAGCCGGCGGCTGCGCCCCGTCGTCGCCGCCCGTATTGGTGACAAGGACCGCGCCGAAGGCAATACCGGTGAGGCCGAGGGCCGCGCCGGTGGCGCGCACGAGGGTCCGCCGTCGGCGGCGGCGCACGATGCGGTCGGCGATGTTCGCGGGAGCGCTGGGGTTGTCGGGGGTCCACCTGTGCAGGACGTCCCGGATCGCGCGGTCCAGCTGGTCGGCGTTCATGTGTGGGCTCCCTTCGGCGAGTTGATGCTTGGGGCGGCGGCTGCGGCCTGAGCCGGGGCACCCAGCTCCGGCGCGAGACTGCGCAGCCGGGCCAGCGATCGATGGGTGGTGCTGCGCACTGTGCCCACCGAGCAGCCCAGGGCGCTCGCCACCTCCGTCTCGGACAGGTCTTCGAAATAGCGCAGTACGAGCATCGTGCGCTGCCGCGGGGTCAGCCGGGCGAGCGCTTGGCCCACCGTGATCCGCAGATCGGCGGCGGACGTGCCGTCAGCGACGCCGAGGTCCTCCGGCGGCGCGGCGAACGTCGCCTCGCGGTGCGGGCGACGCAGCCGCCAGCGGCTGATCTGGTGCCGGTACATCACCTTGCGCACGTAGCCCTCCGGGTCATCGATATGCCGCCAGCGGCCCAGCGCTTTCATCAGAGCGATCTGCACAAGATCCTCGGCCTCGTGCCGGTCGCCGCCGGTGAGCAAGTTCGCCAGGCGCAGCAGGGCGCTCCACCGAACGTCGACGAAGTCCCGGAATCTCTCGTGGTCCTGCGGGTCCATGGGCCCTCCCGTTCCCTAACGCTCACAAGGACGCGCGGGCCACAGACGATCTATGCCTGCCGTTCCGGGTTTCTTCCGCCGGATTTTGCTCGCACGCTTCCGATCCCGCCTTGAGTCCCACGGCGGCAGACAAGCGACGGCAAGCCGGCCAATCGACCCGAGCCCCCGGACGTGGCGCTGCTGCCCTGGCTGAGGCTCAGCGCCGACGCACTGGACCTGGCCCCGGGTCGAGGCCGCTCGTCTGGTCGAGTCCTACCGGGAGACGATGCGCCGGCACGACGCCGGCCAGTTGCTGGAGGTCATCACCGGGGCCGAAGCCCTGCGCCAGCACCTCCGGCAGATCCAGACCAGCACACGGGACGAGATGCTGTGGTTCTGCAAGGCCCAGTACGTGGCCATGCCGTCGGGCGACAACGGCGAGGAGTTCCAGGCACTGACCCGGGGCGTACGGTACCGGGTGCTGTACGAGAAAGCGTTCTTCGACGACGAGGGTGCCGTGGACAACGTCGTTGCGGGCGTCCGGGCCGGCGAGGTCGCCCGCGCCGTACCGCACTTGCCGCTGCGCCTGGCGATCGCGGACCGGTCCGTCGCCATATTCCCCCTCGTGGCCGGCGGACCCCACGGCAGCCCGGAGGAGCCCACCACCGCGCTGGTCAGGGACAGCAATCTGCTCGCCGCCCTGATCACGCTGTTCGAGCGCTCCTGGGAGGACGCCGTCCCCCTGCACCTCGACGGCGCCGGCGCGGTCTCGGGCACCGACGGCGTCGGCGGAGCCAACTCCCTCTCCCCCACCGACCACAAGCTGCCTTCCCTGCTGGTGGCGGGCGTCGCCGACAAAGCAATCGCCTCGCAGATGGGGCTGAGCCGACGGACCGTCCAGCGCCGTATCCAGAGCATGACGGAGCACGCCGGTGCGACCACCCGTATGCAACTCGCCTGGCAGGCGGCACGCCGCGGATGGCAGTGAACCGGCGCCCTCCGCAACGTTCGCTCCGGGTCCAGGCCGCGCACGCTGCGCCGCCATGGCACGCGGCGGCCGCCGCCGGCTGAGGTGGGGGGCTGGCCATAGCGGCCGCCTTCGCGGCACCGATGATGCGGAGGAACTGCTGGCGTTCGACGACTTCCCGGCCCAGTACTGCATCCGCCTGCGGACCACGGATGTAATCGTCAAGGAGGGCAGGTCGCAGCCCCGTTATCGGCACCGGGAATGGGGGGCAGCGGTGGCTTGCCGGGTGGGCGTGTGGGCTGCCACTGAGACGGCGTAGACCGCTCCCGGAACAGCCACGTCGAGCAGGCGGCACACCCGCCTTGGCGCTCTCAACCTGGCGAGCAGTCTCGCCGGACAGCTCGGCGCTGAGCGTGCGCTGCTGCGCGCTGACGTTGCGCGAGGCCCCGTTCCGTCAGCGGACCAGGCCCGTGGCACCGTTCGATGAGGACGCCGGGTCGATCCGTATCGTCGCGGCGTGTACCGCAGGGGCCTGCCGACGAGGGCGCCGGCCGAACTGGCGCGAGGCGCTGATCACGATCCTCCAACTGGAAGCCCACACCGACCAATTCCCCAATGTCCGGCAGCGCAAGCCCGTCGGCGCACCCTGCGAGCCGCGCACCGTCTGCTGGGGCATGCCTACACCTGCCGACGACCGGACCACCCGCGGCCGCCTGTTCGGTTACCACGAAGCCGACATCGCCGCATACGGCGCCGAGCACAGCCACTTGGCCACCACCAGCACCCAGGACTGACCCTCCACGTGGCGGGCTACGGAGCCGCAGCTTGCTCAGCGTCCGTTGCACATCGTCTTGCACCGTGCGGGCCGAGATCCCAGGCACTGGGTGTGAACGGTCAACTGACTCCCCACTCCGGGCAGCTTGAGCCTCGCGTAGTCCCCACCGTCGCGGTCATGGCTCCCGATGAGCGTGCCGGATCCCGGGTTGAGGTTCCTGGCCGTATCGGAGCCGTGGGCGGCACGCTAATCCGCCGTGTGCATCGAGTCCTGCGGGTGTTCCGCGTCCCAGCGGGCCCGGGCGGCGGCGATGGCGGGTTTGTGGGTGCGGGACCAGTCGGCGAGGTCGGTGATGACCGAGGCGAGACTGTGGCCGGTGTCGGTCAGGCTGTATTCCGTCTGAGGTGGGACGGTCGGGTAGACGGTGCGGTGGACGAGGCCGTCGCGGCACAGGCGACGGGTCGTCACGGTGAGCATCCGCTGGGAGATGCCCGGGATGGCACGCTCGAGCTCCCGGAAGCGACGTACGCCCTTGGCGAGTTCCACGACGACCAGTACGGACCATTTGTCGCCGATCCGGTCCAGGACGTCCCGGATGCCGCAGTCGTCGTCGCCACAGGGGCCGGTCTGCGGGGTTACCGCGGTGTGCGCCACTGACATGAAAGTGCCTCCTTACGTCCACCGCCGTGCGCGGTGAAGCTGTCGGGCGTGGTCACCACAAGGAACCACGAATCTCACGGAGGCATTTCATGATCCTGGTGACAGGCGTGTCCGGCGCGCTCGGCGGCCTCGTTCTCGACCGGCTCACGGCCGCGGCCATGCGGCCCGGAGGTCCCGGGGTGGCCGCCGGAACCCGCTTCCCGGTGCCGGGATCCGGCGCGCGCCGCATCGACTTCGACGACCCGGCCTCCCTGGCGGAGGGCTTCGCGGGCGTCGACGTCCTCCTGTTCGTCTCCGCCGGGTATGCGGAGGACGACGTGGTGCTGGGCCGCCACGGTGCGGTGGTCGACGCTGCCGCCGCAGCGCGTGTCCGGCACGTGATCTACACCAGCTTGGCGGGCTCCGGTGAGCGCCTCACCATCGGCGTACCGCACCGCTGGACCGAACTGCGGCTGGCCGCCGCCCCGTTCGCCACCACCGTGCTGCGCAACGGCCTGTATGCGGAGATGCCGGTCGGCCTGGCGGTCGCCGGCGCCGAAACGGCGGCCGAAGCAGGTGTGTTCAGCGCCCCGTTCGGCGACGGACATATCTCGGTCGTGGCCCGCGAAGACCTGGCCGACGCCGCCGCCCGTGTGGCGCTGGAGGCCCATGCCGACCTCGCCGCCACGGGCCGCCCTGGCAGGCATGCCGATCGCGTCTACGAGTTGGAGGGCGTCGAGGCGCTGCACGGCGACGACATCGCGGAGGTCCTCACCCGCGAATTGGGTCGCCCCGTCCGCTACGAGTCGGCGCCCCTGGGCGCGGCGCGCGAGGCACTGTCCAAGAACGGCCTGCTGCCCTACCAAGTGGGCCACGCGATCTCGGTGTTCGCCAACCTCCAGGCCGGGTGGTTGGCCGCGGACGGCAGCGACCTGCCCGACCTGCTTCAGGCCCCGCCGCGCCCGGCAAGGCAGCTGATCGCGGACGCGGTGCGGGCCGGCGGGTACGTCTCGCAGTCGGTGTCAACAGACGGCGGCGCCATCGCGTCGCACTCCCCGGTCGCCTGAACAGCGCCCGTCGAGGCCAGCGCCTGGGGAATGACGCGATCTTCCATTGGGCGACCTGCGGGCAGCCCAAGCCCCCCGGCAGTCAGGCCCAGGACCTCGATTTCACACATGGTGGGGCGTGCCGCGGGGGTGTTCGCTCCGCCAGTCGGCGACGCTCCGGCGGGACTCGCCGGGCAGGGAGGCAACGCACGGAGCGGATCGGGCACTTGTGGCCCAGCGTGCGAGGTCAGTAACAAGACGCAAGTACCCCGCCGGAGTAGGCAACCACGCCACCGCACCGGACCATAGGGCCATGGACTGGTCGATCGACCCCACACTCGCGTCGCTCGCCGGAGTGGCCTTGGGGAGCACGGGAACCTTGGTGGGTCAATATCTGTCGACCCGGGCCTCGGCTCGGCAAGCGGCGACCGAACGGGCGCAGGCGCTGCGCGCCGAGCGCAAGGACGCGATCCTGCGTTTCTTAGCCGTTGCGCAGGAGGCGGAGAGCATTGCTGAACGCTGGCAGAACCACGGCGAGCGTGAACAGACCGAGGCACTCGCGATCACCCATCGAGTTTGGCAGGTTCAGAAGGAACTGGAGATCGTCTGCTCGCGGCAACTGCGCGAGCCTGCCTTCTTGTTCACTCGGTCTCTACGGGACGTCATCTGGCAGGACCCTCCGGAGCTCCAGGCATCCTTGTGGGCCTGGCTCAGGGAGCCGCGGGACATCTTCATGAACGCGGCCCGCTCGGAGATGGGCGCCGATCAAGCGGAGAAGGGGTAGCGCCCTGACCGGGAAGGCTTGCCGGGTCGGCGGGCCGACCACCAATGGCGATTATTTGGAAGGCGTTTCAAGGCCCTGGGGCGTAGGGTCTGCCGGATGCCGCTCTCCCATGATGTGGCGGGAAACGGCCCTGCGCTGGTGCTCCTGCTTGCCGGGGGGGGTGAGACCGGCGGATCTGGAATGCGCAGTGGCCGGCCTTGATCGATGCCGGCTGCCGGTTGGTGCGCCGAGTCGTAACGAGTTGCGATCGCGCGGAAGATCTTCAGCCGGATCCGCCGCAAGCGGTCGGTTCCTTGGGAGTGGGCTTCCTCTTGACGCCCATGATGACCCAGCTGCCTGACCTACGTCTCGTCAGGGCGGCCAACTCCTGGAGCTCGGGGCTTAGTTAGAGGTCTGGGCGGGCGCCGCGTGTGGCGCCCGCCGATGCGGCCACCACGCACAGCACCGCGATCCACTGCGACCGGTGCAGCGACTCCTGGAGCACGACGAGGCCGATGAGGGCCGCCATCGCTGGTTCGAGGCTCATCAGGATGCCGAACACACGCGGTGGGATCTTGCGTAGTGCTTCCAGATCCAGCGAGTACGGGATCACCGACGACAACAGTGCCACGCCGAGCCCCGCAACCAGGACCCACGGCTGCATCAGTGCCGTTCCGCTGTCGGCCACGCCGAATGGCACAGCCACCAGTGCCGCGACGGCCATTCCCAGAGCCAGACCATTGCCTTCCGTGGTGTGGCGGCCCAGCGCCGCGCCGACCAAGATGTACAGGCCCCAGCACGTTCCTGCGGCGAGGGCGAACAGAATACCGACAAGGTTGAGGTCGCCGCGTCCCTCCATCAGCAGGACCACACCGCCTGCCGCGAGCACGGCCCAGAAAGCGTCCAGCCATCGCCTCGACCCGGCCAGGGCCACCGCCAGCGGCCCGAGGAACTCGATGGTTACCGCGATCCCGAGCGGGAGCCGGGCCAGCGCCAGGTAGAAGCACAGGTTCATCAAGCCGAGAATCACGCCGTAGCCGAGCACTACTGTCCACGTGCGACGATTCATGCGCAGTGACGGCCGCCACAACAGCATCAGCACCGCCGCCGCGAAGAACAGTCGCAACGCGACTGTGCCGAAGCTGCCCACTGCACTGAACAGGTGCTTGGCCAATGCCGAGCCCACCTGAACGCTGACGATGCCAAGCAGTACCAGTGCCGTTGGCGGGATCGCGCCGAAGGTACGTCCGGCCGGCGCGGTCAGGGAGGATCGGGGGGACGGGCCGCGTTCAGTCCTGTCCACGTTCATGATGGCCACGCGTGGATTCTCGACGATCGGGCGCCGCACGTCATGTGATTTTTCTTTACCCGAAAAGTGCCTCCGACGGGGCGGGAACAAGGGCCTGGACAATCTTCTTTCTCGCCGGTCAGAGGCACTTCTGCTGAGTTGACCACCTGTCGGACAGCCCGCCTTATGGAAGCCCGAGGTCAGTTCGGAGAAGATCCCGTCTGGACGACTGCGACCTCGACCAGACCGACATCGACACCGGATACGTCCTGACCTGCCGCTCCCGCCCCCAGGACGACACCGCCGTCACCGACTTCGATCAGAACTGAGACTGCGGTTGCCCGCCTCGTAGCGGTGTCAGTGCGGTGAAGTCCACGCTGTTGCTCGGCGTCCCCGCGGCCATATGAGTAGCCCGCGCACCCCCGGGCACGACCGTGCGGCCGACGTCAGTGGTCCCTACCTTCTTGATCGGGATGAGCGAGCCATTCGTAGGGTTGGCTCACCCAGGGGTGTCGGGTGTGGCTTTCACTGGTCTGCCGTCCGTGGCTTCTTACGATTCGCCGCCCGACACCCCCCGACGACTCGGCTGCTGATTAGGAATTGCGATCCGATCGCTGAGCAGGGACTCGCCAGCGCGGTCGTCCGTGGTGCAGGTAAGGCCGGAGCAGCGATTTACGCGCCTTCAGGAGGCGGCCGAGGTCCCGTGGTCATCAGGGAAGAAGCGGCGGGAAGCGTCGGTCAGCACCTGTAGGCGAGTCGACGGGTGGGGTAGCGGGAAGAAACTGGCCCGGCTGCGCCACCACCTCGGCGAGGCCGGACTGAGCCAGGATGCCTCGCGCGAGCGGTGGCGGGCGGCGAGGATGTTCCTGGCCGCGGACGGGGAGTCCGCCCAGGCCGCAGCGGAGACCCGCGGGCGTGCGGGACTTGATCACGCAGTTGGAGGTGACGACGTCGATCGTGTCCGCGAGCCGCGTCCCACGCTCGACCGGCGCGTGGGTGCCCGTGAGTGCGAGTACGTGGGACGGGCTCGCCCGGTCCACCCGCCCTTTCGGGGCGCGGTGGTCCGGGCGGACTGGCCGGAACCGTACGCGAAGCCGGTCGCCGGGACCCCATGGTCCCAAGTTGCCCCCGGACCGGCGCCGTTAGGAGATGCGGATGTCCGACCAGTTCGTGGCCTTGCCGACCTGCGACCGGTTGTCGAAGCCGCCGTGGCCGTTGCCCCGGTTCAACCAGGCGCGGCCGTCCTTGTCGAGCGAGATCAGGTCGGCCCGGCCGTCCCCGGACAGGTCGAGCCCGCCGACCACCTCCTTGTAGGAGGTGCCCCAGTCCTTGAAGACCAGCGACCGAGGTGTGAAGGTGCCGGCGCCGGTCCCGCTGAACCGCCACAGCTCGTTCGACGCGTCGAGGGCCAACAGGTCGTTCTTGCCGTCGCCGTCGAGGTCCCCCGCGGCGATCAGCCTCTTGTAGCCGCCGAAGCCGGACCCGGCGAGCGTGCGGGCCTTGAAGCCGCCCGCGCCGTTGTTCGCGTAGACATACAGCTTCCCGGTCGAGGCGGACCGGGTCACCAGGTCGGCCCGGCCGTCGCCCGTCACGTCGCCGGGCGAGACGACCGCGTCGTACCCGCTCCAGTCCGAGGAGACCTTGACGTGGAACGACTGCTGGTCGGGCAGCCCGCCGCAGATCGTCGGGTAGACGCGGGCCTCGCCGTTCGGGTAGCGGACGAACACGTCGTTGCAGCTGTCGCCGTCGAAGTCGCCGAACGGCAGCACCAGAGTGCCCGTCGGCCAGCTGCTCGCGCGCTGCCCCGCGGACAGCTTCGTCACGTCGCCCGCGTACACCTTCAGCCCGGTGCTGTCCCGGCCGAACAGGTCGGCCTTGCCGTCGTCCGTGTAGTCACGCCACTTGGGCAGCGCGCGGCTGGTGGTGGTGGCCTGGTAGACGCCGTCAAGGACGGTGCTGTTCGTCTCGGTCCGCTTGTACTCGTCCCACAGCACGACGGGCCGGCCGAGCGCGTCGGCGGCTACCTGCGGCGCCCCGGTGAACTGGGCGCTCGTCGCGCTCAGCCGCCGCGGGGCGGACCAGGTGCCGCCCTTGAAGACGGCGGCCCTCGTGTACTCCTCGTACGAGTAGCCCTCCCGCCACGTCACCGTGACCGTGCCGCCCGAGGTGGCGGCCGCGCCGATCGCGCGCACCTTCTTGTGCGTGGAGAAGCCCTGCGTGTACGGCTGCCAGACGCCGGTGGCCGCGGAGCGCACCGCGTACCAGGGGCCGGTCGAGTAGCCGGGCCCACCGGCGACGAAGAGGTCGCCGTTGGGCAGGTAGACGGGCGCCGTCATCCCGTACGTGCTGCCATAGTTGGCGGCGGACCGCGGGGTGCTCCACTGGGTGGCGCCGGCGGGTCGGCGCGTGTGCATGAGATGCGCGAGGTTGTCGTAGAACACGTCGAAGCCGCCCTGCGGACTGGCGAACACCTTCGGGCGCGCCAGGTCCACGGCCGGGACCGGAAAGCCCTGGACCGCGGTCCAGGCGGTCGCGCCGGGAGCCTTCTCCAGGGCGACGACGGCCTTGCTCGCCTGCCACTGCCACACCAGCAGGGCGGTGCCGTCCTTGGCGAGGGCCAGGTCCATGCTGGAGATGTCCCGGCTGCCGGACGGCGGCTGCTCGTTGAGGTCGGCCGGAGCGGTCCACGCGGCCTGCGGGCCGGACTTCTCGGCGGCCTTCACGACACCGGAGACCGACCACACAGCGATCAGCCGGCCGTCGGGGGCCGCCGCCAGGTGGTGGTAGCCCTTCTCGGGGACTGCGGCAACGTACTCGGGCTCGGAGAAGGCGGTCGCGCCGGGCGTGAGGGTGGCCACCTTCAGCCAGTAGTTGTTGTGATCGTCGACGCGCTTGGCCCGCCAGACCAGGCGCACCGAGCCGTCGCCGAGCGAGACCAGCTCGGTGTTGTACCCGCCGGCGTCCGGCCAGGTCTGCGGGGCGAGCCAACGGGTGCTCTCGGCGGCCCGGATCCGGGTGGAACGCGAGAGCCCGTCGCCTGTGAGGGAGACGAGCGCGCCGTTCCCGGCCGACACCAGGGCGTTCAGCCCGCCCGATGCGGAGGCGGGGTTGGCGTTCGGGGCGTGCAGGGTGCGGGTGCCCCACGGGCCCGGCGTACGCGTCCCGACGGCGGCCGGAGCGGTGTCGGCGGCCGTGGCGGTGGTGCCGGTGGCCGCGGCCGTGGCGGTGGTGCCGGTGGCCGCGGCGGTGGTGTGGGCGGCGGCCGGGGCCGCGGCCCCCAGGGTGAGAACGGGAGTGAGCGCGATGCCGAGCACCGCGCGGGACTGCGAAGTCATGGGAATGCCCCCCCGGGCAGGGCGTATCCGGTGGCACGGATTCGCCGGTCTGTTCGAGCAAGTCAGGCGCAGCGTATATCAACCAAGATCGTCCCGCGTGGGAGATTTCCCTCCCCCTTCCCAGAGAAGTTCGGCCAGCGCGTGCCTCGCGCGCGGCACCTCGCGCCCGTCGGGCGACGAACCGGCTTCTCGCGGGGCCTGCCCGGCCCGAGGCGAGGAACCCGGATCTTCTCCAGCACCCGCACGAACTGGGTGCAATCCACTCGCTGCCCCGGCGTGACGATCCGGGACAGCGGGCGACAGTGCCCGTCGGCACTCATGTGGATCTTGCTGCCTCGGCGCGGTCGCCACATCGTAGACGTCGTAGGCGACGGCCGCGGCGATAGCAGCTTGCCGCCGACCTTGGCGGTCGACCTGGCCAGGTCAATGGCTCCGGCGTCGCCCACGGCTCGTCGAAGGGGATGTTCGAGGTTCGCGCCCGGCGCGCTCGACTACGGCAGCAGGTCGATCTTGGCTCCCTTGTTCCCCGTGAAGGGGGCAGGTGTTCCCCGTGAAGGAGGCAGCTGCGGTGCCCGGCCGTGACGATTTTTAGCATGGTCAAGCCCCTAGGCAGCCACATCAGTGGCCGGTATTTTTCGCCTCCGGCCGTCGCGGGACGGGGCACGGCGGTGGTTCAACGAGGGGGTACCGTGCGCGACTTCAGCCTTCCGCCGATCGTGGGGCCCCTGCCAACGGGTGGTCTTGCGGACTCGGTGTACGACGTGGCCGAACGCGACCCGAAACTGTTACAGCTGTCCCGGCGCAGCAGCGGGCCGGACGGTGACGAGTGGCTTCCGGTGACCGCGGCCGAGTTCCGTGACGAGACCATGGGGCTGGCGAAGGGGCTGTTGGCCGACGGTGTGCGGTTCGGAGAGCGAGTCGCTGTGATGTCCCGGACGCGCTACGAGTGGACGCTGTTCTGCTATGCGCTGTGGTCGATCGGCGCGCAGGTCGTGCCCGTCTACCCCACCTCCTCCGCCGACCAGGTCCGCTGGATCCTGTCGAACGCGCAGGCGGTGGCCGTCGTGGTCGAGCACGAGGACCACGCCATGACCGTGGGTGCGGCCTGCGACGAGCTGCCGCTGCTTCGCTCGATCTGGCAGCTCGACGCGGACTGCGTAAGGCGGCTGACGGACCAAGGAGAGGACGTCCCGGACACCGTGGTGCACCGTCACCGCCGGGCGGTGGAGCCGCAGTCGGTCGCCACCATCGCGTACACCTCGGGCACCACCGGACTGCGGCCCAGGGGCTGCGTGATCACCCACACCAATCTCGCGGCCGAGTGCGACACCCTGTACGAGGGCTGGCAGGGGATCCTCGCCGAGGCGGGGGAACAGCCGTCCGTCCTCGCGTTTCTGCCGCTGTCCCACATCTACGGCCTGATGGTGCAAGTGGTCTGCATGCGGGGCGGCATACAGCTGGGACACCAGCCCGACCTCGCGCCCGCCGCGCTGTTGCCCGCCCTCGCATCCTTCCGGCCGACCTACGTCTTCGCCGTGCCGTACATCTTCGAGAAAATCTTCCACAAGGCGCGTCGTACGGCCGAGGAAGCGGGGCGGGGGGATCTGTTCCGGCGGGCCGTTGACGTCGCGGTGCGCCATGCCGAGGAGGTCCAGCTTCGGGACAAAGGCCAGGGCCCGGGGCCGGGGCCGATGCTCAGGGCCGCGCACGCGGTCTTCGACCGTCTGGTGTACGGGCGGCTGCGAGACGTGCTCGGCGGCCGAGTCCGCCATGCCACCTCCGGCGGGTCGACCCTCGACCGGGAACTCGGCCTGTTCTTCGCCGGGGCCGGCATCACCATCCACGACGGATACGGGCTCACGGAGACCACCGCCGCGGTGACCAGCCAGCCGCCGGGCCGCCCCCGGTTCGGCACTGTGGGCAGGCCGCTGCCGGGCTGCGCCGTCCACATTGCACGGGACGGGGAGATCTGGGTCCGGGGCGATGTCGTCTTCTCCGGCTATCACGACGATCCCGAGGCCACCGAGGCGGTACTGCGCGGCGGCTGGCTCGCGACGGGCGACATGGGCTGTCTCGACGACGGCCATCTCGTGATCACCGGACGCAAGAAGGACATCATCGTCACCAGCGGTGGGAAGAGCGTCAGCCCACAGATTCTGGAAGAGCGGCTGCGCCGGCATCCCCTGATCTCCCAGTGCCTCGTGGTCGGCGACAACCGGCCCTTCATCGCGGCCCTGATCACCCTGGATCCTGAAGCGTCGGAGCACTGGCACCGATTGCGCGGGAGGCAGTCGCCGCCCGCGCAGGGGGTGACGGCCGACGACGAACTGCACGCGGAGATCCAGCGGGCCGTGTCCGTGGCGAACAGCGCGGTGTCGCGGGCCGAGTCCATTCGGGCGTTCCGGATACTTCCGGCCGAGTTCAGCATGGCCGACGGCCTCATGACACCGTCGCTCAAGTTGCGGCGGGGCGCGATCGTGCGGGCGTACGCATCGGATATCGAGGAGTTCTACGCGCCCTAAAAGTATCTTTTTTTCCTGGCAAGGTTGTTTGAGAAGTGGGAGGTCGGCCGCGGTATGGGTTCGCGCCGAGCCAGCGTGAGGCACACTTCGGACCGCTGAGGCAGTTCACCATCGCCAACTCCACCCCCAACAACACCGTGCAGACCCAGGCAGTGGACGCCCGCCGACGCAACGCCCACGCCCCGCCACCGCGACGTCCTGGCCGCCGAAAGCAAGGAACGCGCCTGCATCCGCAGTGAGAAGGGCATCCGCTGGGGAGGACGCCCTCTCAAAACCGCAGCCTGACCGCAACCCGGCGAACGTACGCGGTCACACCACTAGTAGGGCTCCGTTAGGTTGCTCTGGCTCTGGGTTTCTGGCTGGTGGTGGGTGTTCTGGGCAGGGGGCGGTGGCAGGTGGTGCAGGTGCCGGTCCAGCAGTTCAGCAGGTCTTGGATGGTGTCGAGGATCTGGTAGAGGGTGAGTCCGCTGTATCGGCTTTTGGGACCAGGCGCTGTTCGGTGAGGAAGCCTGGGCGGCGGTGACGAGGGTGACGTGGTGATGCCGGCCGGTCCAGGAGCGTCCCTCGAAGTGGTCCAGGCCGAGGCCGTGCTTGAGTTCGCGGTAGTCGTGCTCGATGCGCCAACGGATCTTGGCCAGGCGGACCAGTTCGGCGACCGGGATGTCGGCGGGCAGGTTGGACAGCCAGTAGTCGGTGGGTGCCTCGGCGCCGTCGGGCCATTCGACCAGCAGCGTGACCTCGGGCAGGACACCGTCCCAGCAGCCGTCTTGCGCGGTGGCGGCGGCCTGGGCCAGGCGGCGGGCTCTGACCCCGGCCGGCCGCACCCGCAGCGCCAGGAAGTGCGAGCGCATCGGTCCGCGGGAGCCCTGCCGCCAGGTCACCTCGGTGAAGGCCTGCCGCCCATGGCCGGCCGCCGGCGCGGCCACCGCCGACGGCTTGTCCCGGTAGCGGGGCTGCGGCTTGCGGCCGTTGCCCGACCAAGGCGGCGTGACCGGCTCGGCATCGTGCGGGTGGACGGTCACGTCCGAGCGGACCGCGACGACATAGCCGATGCCCCGGCTATCCAGCCCGTCGCGGAAGTCGGCGTTCTGGCCGTAGCCGGCGTCGGCCACCAGCACCGGCGGGACCATGCCCCATTCGGCCAGATCGTCGATGCTGTCCAGGGCCAGGCGCCACTTCTCCCGGTGCCCGATCTCCTGCGGAATCCCGGTCTTGCGCCGGCGTATCGGATCGTCCGCCCACTCCTGGGGCACGAACAGCCGCCACTGCAGCGGACACGACGCGGTGTCGGAGACCGCGTGCACGCTCACCGCGACCTGACAGTTGGCCTGCTTGCCCAAGGCTCCGCAGTACTGGTGCGCAACTGCCACCGACATCCGGCCGTCCTTGGGGAACGACACGTCGTCGACCGCCCAGGCATCCGGGCCGATCAGCGGCACCATCCGCTGCGCGATCCGCCGCCGCACCGGCACCGGATCCCACGTCGACTGGTTCACGAACTGCTGCAGGTTCAGGGTGTCGGTGTCCTGCGCTCCGGGCAGGCCGTACCTGCCGTCGATGACGATGAACGGCGCACCGGTGGCGCCCAGCCGCCGAGCCTGCCGAGCCTCGTCCTGCACCTGTCGCCGGTAGCGGCCCTCAGTGAGCGCCGACCGGGTCTCGTCGCGGTCCAGGCCGAGCTCGTCGGCCAGGTCGAGCAGCTCGTCGAGGCCGAACACCGGCCGGGCCTGGCCGAAGTACGCCCAGCGCACAGGCCGCAATGTTGGAGCACCACCTGTCCCGAGGTCGCCCTCCAGCACAAGTACGCCACACTGCGCACCATCGAGGCCCAGGGTCGGCTGTTTCTCCGGTACCTGCCGTAGGGCGGTTTCACCTCCTGGAGCAAGGTGAGTGCCGTCTTCCATGCCTCGGACCGCTGCCCCGGCGACTGGTGGCGGGCAGGCCGGGCGGCCCGGCTTTCGCGCCGGATGGGCGCGGGGTTCCACTGCTCCGGGTCGGGTGGTGGTCTGGTTCGACTGATCACGGAACTGGGTTGTGCCCGGTGGACACAGCTGGACTTCTCCATTGGGAAGCCGCTCCGGCATCCGAGCCCGAGACTCCGCCGGCGTCGAAGCAGTGCGGCGTGCGCCGGAGTTGCGTGATGGGACGGATTGATGGCTGTCTCGGTGAGGAGGGCGTCGTGCATGTCGAGTGGGACTGTCGAATATTCCGTGCCGTGCCGTCGGTCGAGGTGCAGACTCGCTCCATGGCGGACATGGGGGCATTCCGGGACGCGGTCAGTGGCTGGGCGAACGGCGGTCCCGGCGGGCCGGCGAGTGAGCTGGCGGTGCGGTTGGGGGTGCGGACGGCGGTGCTGCTGGAAGGGCCGAGTGATTTCGCGGCCGTTGAGGCACTGGCGGCACGGCGTGGCCGGGACCTTGCCGCCGAGGGGGTGTGTGTCGTGTCGATGGGCGGGGCGATGAGCGTCGGCCGGTACGCCGGCCTCCTCGGACCGCCCGGCCTTGGCCTGCGCCTGGCAGGACTGTGCGACGAGGGCGAGCAGCGCTTCTATGACCGCGGCCTGAAGCGGGCACGGGCGCCGCACCAGGGCTTCTTCGTGTGCGTGACAGACCTGGAGGACGAGCTCATCCGCGCGCTGGGCACAGCAAGAGTCGAGGAGACCATTCGGGCCGAAGGCGACCTCCGCGCCTGGCAGACCTTCCTGCATCAGCCCGCACACCACGGTCGGCCCCGGCAGCAGCAGTTGCGGCGCTTCCTCGGCACGAAGAAAGGCCGCAAGATCCGCTACGGCCGCCTCCTCGTCGAGGCCCTTGACCCCGAACAGGTACCGACCCCGCTCGACGATCTCCTCACAAGCCTGTGACCCCCGCACGAGGACGCGGTCACAGCCCGTCCACCGACAGCACCGCGACATCCGCGATCGACAGGATCAACAGCTCCTTCAGCTGGAACGAGACCTGCCTCACGGCCCCGAACTGTCAGCCCAACTCCCTTGACCACGGATCATCTTGGGCCTACTCCAGGTCCAGCCCGGAGACGCTCAGCCGTTCCTCAGAATTGCCGCGTCGGAACCGCAATTCGTACCGGTCGCCTGTAGCGTCATCGAAATCCTCTGGCTCGGATGGCCACCGGATACGACAGCGCCCCGTCTCCGGCATTCCAGCTGCCGGGGACAGGGCGCTCGCATGCTACTGATCTTGGACTCGTGATGTCGGTCGGACCGTGCGTGGTTCTAGGCTGGCGGGATGACGGGATGCCCAGGCTTCGGTGTGCTGTTGGCGCGGTTGTCAGATCACCGGAAGCTCGACATTGGTGCCCTGTCTCGGCTTGCCGGGATCCCTGGACCCGAGCTCCGGGCGGTGTTCGAGGGCGCGGCGCCGAGCCCGTCGCTGCTGCGGCAGCTCGCACCGGCGCTCAATCTGCGCGCCGCAGACCTGTTCGCGCTCGCAGGGGCGGCGGTCCCGGATGAGCCGGCCCCCTTGGACGCAAAGGCCAGGGGGAGGGTCCCCCACCTCGTGCGGGATGCCATGTGCCTGGCACCGGAGCAAAGACGCCGACTACGCCAGCTCGTCCTGGCATTGCCGCAGGAGACTTGCACGCAGCCGGTTCAGACACCGCGTGTGTACGAGCACTATGAGCCGGGTTTCGGTGGCGTGCTCGTACGCATGCTGACCAACCGGAACCTGATTGGATGGGTACGGCCCGGACGTTCTTGCACCTGACCGGCCGGTACTGGTCTGCCTCCACGTATGGGATGGTGGGCCACGGTCGCAAGGAGCTGACCCCCGACCTGCTGGCCGACTTCGCGACCGTGCTGGGCATCCCTGCCGACGACCTGGCCGTCCTCAAACGGTATGGAACTGCCGGATGGCACCCCGTCGCAGAATCCGGCGGCGGCCGACGTGGCCGAGCTGATCTGGGACGCCCGACGCCTGACCGCCGCCCAGGTGCAACAGGTCAGCGACGCAGCGGAGTCCATGCGGCAGGAGTGATCGGATCATGTCTTCGCCGGATGCAGCCGGTTGATACATCTCGCCACGGCGTCACGGGGGTGATGTCCGTGACCGCGCCAGGATGGACTGCGAGTGCCATGCCCGTTCCGGTGAGGCAGCCGTCCATCACCGCTGGCCGATATTGCACCATCTTGAGCTTGCGCCTGACCGCCCGAGTTACCTGGCCGAGGTCGACGGCGGCGAGATTGCCGATGTCGCGCTTGAGGAACGACCAGATGCCGTCGTCGGGTTCAAGTCCGGTGCGCAGGCTGGCAGTTGGAAGAAAGTGAGCTGGTCGGCGCGCGCGGTGATGAACTCGCGCAGTGGCTTGGACAGGTGCAGGCGCACGTTGTCCCAGACCAGTACGATCGGGCCGCCGAACTGGATTCGGTCCCGGATCAGCAAGTCGCGGTAGTCGCACCAGCCGAAGCCCTTGGGCTGGTTCTTGCTCCGGAGCACTCGCGAACCGAGTAGAACAGCCGGCGCCCAGCCCTCACGCCGCTGACGCTCGACCGACCGCTCCGACACCCGTAGCGCAGTGACCACTGGCCTTGGTCGTCTCACCGACCTCAAACCGGTTCACGCGTCCAGCCGCCGCATTCCCGGACGGCCCGCTCCGAGCCAGTCAAACCCCCGCGCTGCGCATACCTAACAGATACAGCCCCACAGGGCGCTGGCGTCCGCTTCCGTCGAACGCCCCAGCCGCTGCCCACGGCGACGGCGCCGAGGACCACGCCGGCGCTCGATTGCAGGACGCTGCCGACGACGTGCCCGATGAGCACGGACCGCGGTGGCAGTCGGACCTCCGTGCTCTCTCAGCCGGCGTGAAGGATCCGAAAGCGATCGGGTGCCGCCGGATCTCGATCAACGACTTGGATGGGCGTCCAAGCCCATTGCCAAACGCTGATGCCTGGCGTGCGGGAGAACTGGATCTGCCCGCGGGTGCCTTCGACTGCAACGCGCGGCCAGGATTCGGCAGTGCGCGCCCGGTCCACGCCGTGAGAACGCAGCACATCGGCGAGGACGGCGACCGTGTCGTAGCCCTCGAAGGCGACGAAGGAGGGCGCTTCGGCCAGCCGCTCGCGGAGGGCCGTCTCGACTCGTGCACCAAGTGGGCTGAGGCGCTCGGGCAGGTAGCGCAAGAACGGGATCGCGGCGCTGTCGTCGCCCAGCAACGTCGCCCATTCGGCGAACTCCGGTTGCCCGGCCGGAGCACCAATCATGATCTCGGCGAGGCGCTGGTCGCGGCGGACCGACTTGACGATCGACACTGCCGGCTCCGGGTGGCCGACGAGAAGAAGGAGGGCTGTCGCGCGATTGTCGACGAGTTCGTCGCACACGGCCGTGGGGGCGAGCGAGCGCAGGTCGAGTTCGATGACGGTGCCGCCGCGCGGAGCGAGGTAGTCCCGCAGAATGCGGACCCCAGATGCCCAGTAGACACTCGACTCGGCTGCTACGGCGATGCGACTGTAGCCCGCGCCGAGGAGAAAGTCTGCGTAGATCTGCCAGCCGTGGGACTGCGCCGGGGCGAGGCGCGCGACCCATTCCGTTGGCTGTTCGGTGAGCGCGTCGAGAACCGCTGACGAGCAGAGGAACGGCAGGCCGAGGGCGTCGGCCCTGGCGGCAGCGGCGCGAGCGACGACGCTGTGATACTCCCCCGCCAAGGCAGCCACGCCCAGGCGAGCCAATTCATCTACGGCCGCTGCGGCCCTCTGCGAATCAGCCGCGGTGTCTCGGACCACCAGCTCGAGTGGTCTGCCGACGATCCCGCCGGCGTCATTGACTTCGCGAACGGCCAGCTCGAGTCCAGCGAGCAAGTGTTGGCCTGCCTCGACCCAGCCAGGCCGAGTCAGCGGAACGAGAGCGCCGATCTGGACGGATGATCCGTCAGTCCGCTCCGCCCCAAGTGGCGATGGTGGCGTATTCATGCGTTGGCGTCTCCCGTGTGACGATTCGGCTGCAGCTTGCCCGGATCGCAGAGTGGCAAGGCCCGGTAGTACGCGTTCATCTCATCTCGCCGTGCGGGCGCACCTGGGTGACCATGCCGGACATTGCATCCACCACCATCGCCAACAGGCAACCGATTATTTGTGCGCTGAGCTGCCAGGCTTCAAGAAACCTTCGTTTATTGAAGATCGCCGGTGTGAATGTGGATCACTCCGCCGTCGGGGCCAGTGAGCCGCAACACCCATTCACCCCAGGGCTCAGGTTCGCGGTGGCCGGGCCGGACAAAATGCGGCTCCGTCGAGTGACGGATGGAAGGCCCGCGGCGGCCGGCCGCCGACGCCGTGGTCTGGGCGGGCGTCCGGCGCCGTGGCGGGTGTCACTCGCAGAACACCTGCACCTTTCCGTCGGGATCTTCGACGTCGACGTTGACGTCGTCGAGCTGCTCGATGAGCTCCTCAATGTGCTGCGGCTTGAGCTCCGTGAGGTCGATCGGTACCCCTGACTTGCTCAGCTCTGCATTGATCTTGGTGAGCGCCTGCGGAGGGATGAGGCTCGCGAGCCGAACCCCGGCGCGCAGCAGCTGTAGCGGGATCTGGACGTTGACCCGGCTTGCCCCGTCTCCGCCGGAGTCATCCGCCGAGTTCACCACCACGCGCAGGTACTTGGCTCGGGGTTTCGGACGGGGCGTGGCTGCCCGCGGCGACTCGGGCTGTTCTCGTCCGAGGGCGTCGATCAGCCGCTCGGCATCGTCCGCGGTGATCTGGCCCTCGGCCAGCATGTGCAGGATCTGGCGGCGCTGCTCGTTCATTATTGCTCTTCCCCTCTGGCTCATCTGACGCTTACCAGCCAGGCCGTTCGGCCCTGCTCGATCTCGATCCGGGTGCCGGGTAGCGCCCACAGCAGTTGCCCGGTGCCACGCAGTGCGCCCACTGGGCTCACCTGGGTGGCGAGGCATGCGACCAGCACGGCGAGCAGAAGCAGCGGTGACAGCACCAGCAGTACCGGCACGACCGGGATGTACAGCCGCCGCCGGTGGCCGTCGGGACGGCGATAGCGCACTGTCACCAGCTGCGGGATCATCGGGTTCGCTCCAGCTCGGCCAGCGCCTCCTGCGCGCTGATCTCCCCACGCTGCAGGCGGTCGATGACGTCGGCGCTGGTGGGCGCAGGGTTGGTGTCGATGAAGTCGAGGTGTTCGGCGATCCGTTTCAGCCGGGACTTGATCGTCGGGTAGCTCACCCCGAAGATCCGCTCCATCTCCTTGATCGAACCGTGCACCTGTACGAACGCGGCAACGAACACCTGGTCGTCGCCGCTGAGCTGTGCCAGCTGCGGCGGCTCGAATTGGCCCTCGACCGCGACGCCGCTGCCGACGAGCCGGACTCGCTCGACCACGAACGGCTGCCCCTGCGTCAGGTCCGTCAGTTCCTGCCAGTCCACCCTCGGCTCCCTGCGCTCGGCGGCACGCTCTTGATTCAATTGTGCATTGAGTTTTTTAAGGTGTCAAAGCGTAAACCTTAATTTTTTTGATTTGATCTTCGATAACCTGGACCTGCCGACTCCCGGCGTCGTCCGCGACCCGCGGTGTCCCCGTGGGCCACCTACGACTGCTACGACGGCGTCCGGCACCTGTTCGTCGCACCTGTTCGTCGCCCACGACCTGACCCGCGACCGATTGTTCGGGCACGTCAAGACCCGCAAGAAGCGCACCCAGTTCCTGGACCTCTACCGCTACCTGGGCAGCGTGTATCCGCCGGACGTGCGCATCGCGATCGTCTGCGACATCTACTCCCCGCACCTGTCCACCAGCGTCGACCGGCGCGTCGGCGACTGGGCCGCGGCAACAACGTGAAGGTCGCCTACACCCCGACGAACTCCTCGTGGCTCAACCGCATCAAAGCCCTTCATCGCGCTGCGCTACTTCGCCCTTTGCCCTGCTGGTTCTTGGCGTGGGCGAGGCGGTAGGAGTCGGTTCCGGTCGCGATGATGTTGCCGCCGAACACATAGCGGACCCGGAAGCCGACCACCGCGGCTGCGGTGCCCAGCGCGATCAGCAGGTTCGACTTGCCGGTCCCGGAGTCCCCGATCGGGCAGAGCGGCTCCCCCTTCTTGGTCCATTCGCAGCAGGCGAGGGGATGGCGGCCGGGTCGATGCGTGGGGTTGGGGGCGAAGTCGAAGTCCTGCAGCGGCTTCTGCCGTGGGGGCCGGCCGCCTTGATCGGGCGCTCGGAGCGGTGGCGAGGCCCGGTCGTACTTCCGATGACTCCAGCCACAGCGTGCGGCCGGCTCAGGCCCGGTGATCACCTTTGCCTCGCGCGGCACAGGGCAAACCCCCGACCGCGTCACAGAGGCCGACACCACCCGCCAGGGCGCGGCCGAAGCCGGCGGGACATCCCAGGTGCAGGGATGTTCGGTGCAGCGGTCGCCGTCGCAGGGCAGAGCCTTGCGGCACACGGTCGTGGGCTTCGAGCGTGGCAGACGCGCTCACCACGTCTGCGCAGTGGTGGCGAGTCGATCAAGTACCGTGCGGCAGGAGAGGGAGGAGAATCCCTGTGCAGACCACCCTTGCTGTGCTGTTCGCCCTGATGGCGGCGGTCAGCAATGCCCTGGCCACCGTTCTGCAGCGGTACGCGGCCCGCACGGTGCCCCTGTCCGTGGGGCTGGGGCCGGCTCTCATCGGGGAGCTGCTGCGCAAGCCGGTGTGGCTCGCAGGGTTCGGGGCGGTGATCGCGGCGGCACTCTGCCAGGCGCTGGCCTTGCTGAACGGCGAGCTCTCTCTCGTCCAGCCGCTGTTCATCCTGGAACTGCCCTTCGCGCTGTTCATCGGCGCGATGGTGCTGCGCCGGCGGCTGCCGCGGCGCGGCTGGCTCGCGGTGGGCTGCATGGTGGTGGGGCTGGGCATGGGGCTGTGGGCGGCCTCGCCCAGTCCCGGGGTGGACCGGCCGCGTACGGGAGTGTGGGCGATGGCGCTGCCCAGTTGCGTCGTGGCCGTGCTGCTCCTGCTCGCGGTCGCCGTGCGGCGCCCGGCGGGACGGCTGCGCGCCGCCTGTTTCGGTCTGGGGGCGGCTATCTGCTACGCGCTGACTGCGGGGCTGCTGAAGGATGCCACGCAGGTGTGGAATACCGACGGCGTGGCTGCCTTCTTCACTTCCTGGCAGACGTACGGCTTCGCGCTCGTCGGGGTGGCCGCTGTCTTCCTCCTGGAGAATGCTCTGCAATCGGGGCCCCTGGTGGCCTCTCAGCCGGCGCTGACTTTGGGGGACGCGACGGTGAGCCTCACCCTGGGTGTCACCGTCTTCGAGGAGCAGCTACGGGGCGGTTGGTTCGTGCTGCCCATGCTCCTGGGGGCGCTTCTCGTCGTGTGCGGCGCGTTCATTCTCGTCCGCGTCCCGCTGATCCACACTCTGGTGGCACCAGACGCTCCCCACTGATCAACTGAGTATCAGGGCTTGCAGATAGTTCGGACAAAGAAGGTCCTCCGCCTCTGCAAGACCGCCATCACGTCACCGACGCACCGGGACAGCACTTCCAGGGCACCGTGTCAGCCCCAGAGGACGTGAACGGCCTGCGGCTTGCGAAACACCAGGCCCCGTATTTCGGGCGTCGGGTGGTCCGGGTCGAGCCCGAGTCCCGGCAGGCGCTCCAGCAGCTGTCGAAGGGCAACGCGTGTCTCCAGGCGGGCCAGATGCGCGCCCACGCAGTAGTGCGGCCCCTGGGCGAAGGCCAGCTGCAGGCGCGCGTTGTCCCGCCGTATGTCGAATGCGTCCGGGTCCTTGAAGACCTCCGGGTCCCGGTTGGCGCCGGCCAGCGACACGCTGACCAGGTCCCCGGCACGTACGGTCACCGGGCCGAGCGTGGCGTCCCGGCTGGCATACCGGTCGACCACCGTCGCGCCAGGCTCCAGGCGCAGGGACTCCTCGATGGCGCCGTCGAGCGGTTCCGGACCGCCGTCGAGGACCGCGGACAGCTGCGCAGGGTCGTTGAGCAGGTGGACAAGGAGGTTGGCGATCATCGCCTCCGTCGTCTCCAGGCCTCCGAACAGCAGTACGGCTGCGTTGGACGCCACTTCGGACAGACTCAGCGCCCCCGCCGCCGAGGCAAGCAGCGACGTGCTGTCCGGGCCGCCGATGGTGTGCTCCACTGCCACCTTCAACTGTTCGTACGCGGCGGCCCCGTCCGGGCCGGGCGCCTGGCCCGCCGTGATCCGGGTGACTGCGTTCACGATGGCGTCATACCAGCTCAGTACTGTGCCGGTGGCGGTTCCGGCGAGGCCGAGCGCCTCCGCCATGACGGCGACGGCGAGCGGCCCGGCGAAGTCCCTTCGCAGTTCCGCCGCCCGCTGCGGGATCAGGGCGTCGATCAGGCGGTCCGCCTCCTGTTCGGTGAACTCCGTGAACCGGCCCAGCACCTCCCGGGGCCGGAAGGGGTCGGTGAACGGCGCCCGGTGCCGAGCGTGTTCGGCGCCGTCGAGCGACAGCATGCTCGGGCCGACCACTTGCGCGGTGGAAAACCGGGGGTCGTCCACGGTGAATGCTTCCGCGTCCCGCATCACTTGCGTCGCCAGGTCGCGCCGGGTGACCAGCCAGCCGCCCAGCTCGGGCAGCCACGAGACCGGTTCGCGGGCGCGCAGCAGCGCCAGCCGCGGGTGTGGGTCACGGCTCAGCTCGGCGAGCGTCGTCGCCGCGCCCAGCGGAAAGGCGGTGACGCGGTGCGTCATCCCAGCCTCCATCCTCAGATCGGAACGTAGGCGGTCAGCCGGTCCTTGGCCTCCTCCGCCGAGTTGACCTTGCCCTACCCACCCAGCACCTCGACTGCACCAGCCCGGCCGTCAAGAGGGCGCTCGATCCGGGCATCGGCGCGGTCGACAGCGGCGGCCGCCTCCACCGAGGGTGCCGGTCGGCAGGACGTCACTGGAAAGCAACGTGGTGAACCGCCATACGTAGGCGACCAAGCCGGTCGGGCCGAAGAGCGATCGGGACGTGCGGCCGGGCAGACGCTTCCCGCAGGCGCCGTACGCCCTCTGCGCCGGTGGCAGAGGCAGTCGACCGGCGTGGAAGCACTCGCCCTCTCATGGTCTGCCTCGCTAGGTGGATCTGCACATCCAAGAGGCGAACACGCCCCTTTCACGCGGTTCCCGGCCCCCGTCCGTGGCTGTTTGGCTTCGGAGCAGCAGAACAAGCCCATGAACCGCAAGGGCGAGGCCGGCGTCCCCCTGCAGGCCGGGCACGTGGGCGAGGCGACCCTCTCCGGCGGCTTCGTCGACTACGACCTCGTGCCGCGCGAGTACGAACTGTCCCTCACTCAGACCGTGCTGCGCGTCCACACCCGGGTCGCCGACCTCTACAACACCCCTATGAACCAGACCGAGCAGCAACTGCGCCTGACCATTGAGGAGATCCGCGAACGCCAGGAGTGGGAGCTGTTCAACAACCGCGAGTTCGGGCTGCTGCACAACGTCGACTACAGCCAGCGCATCAGCACCTTTTCCGGTCCCCCCCACGCCGGACGACCTCGACGAACTGCTGTCGATGCGCCGCAAGACCCGGCTGTTCCTGGCCCATCCGAAGGCGATCGGGACATTCCGATGCCGTAGATGACGAACGGGAGGACCCAGACGAACGTGAACAGCGTGACGACGACGGTGATCACGGCCATCAGGGGATTGGTGGCGAGACGCCCGTCGACGAATCCGGTCAGAACGGATGCCGGGAACACGGCGACGCCGGCGATGATCGCCAGTATCGACCCGAAGGGCTTGGCGGCGCGTCGCAGCAACTCCCCACGGGCAGGTGGACGGGCTGCGGCGATGAACAGGCCGACGACCACCGGGAAGGTCACCGAGAGCACGAGGACGTTGGTCCAGGACTGGTTGAGACGGTCGTTCGCGACATCCCCCGCGGATTGCGCGAGTTTGTAGGAGAGCGTCACCCACAGGACGGCAGCCAGACCGACGATGGTGCGGATCTTCTGGATGCGGGCCACCACCGCGTCGTCGACTCGGCCCGGCCGCGACGGCCTCAAGACCTTGCGCCCGATCGCGATGGGACCCACGGCGCGCCACAGTCTGCGGAACGGCCCCACCCGACGCACAGGCGGCGGCACCGGCTGCCGATATCCCGGGTGCGGAGGTTGGGGATAGGGGGCGCGGCGGGTAACCACCCTGCTGCGGAGGCGTGTTGTACGGGTAGGGGCCCTGAGGTGGAGGAGGTACGTTGCGTACGTAAGGGTCGTACGGCGGCTGGCCCTGCGGGTTCCAGGCGTTCATCTTCTTGGCTCCCCCGATTCACGACTGATGTGACGGACGCGTCGGCGCAGTGCATTGGTTGCACCCGGGAAGGATGTTCTGTTCGGCCGGGGCGGCCTGACGGTCCGTTGTCGACGTGTCGGCGCGAAGGCGCGATGGAGACGGGGTGAATTCAGCGGGGATTCTGCTCCACCTCCGCGAAGCCCTCCTCCCGGCTCCACCGAAGCCGCATCAGCCATTCGGTGGAGACCCTGGTGAAACGCAGGTGCTGCGGATCGCCCACTGCGGCGACCTTCGTCCAGCCGTCGAAGTCCTTGGTGAGCTTCGTGTCCCACCGCGACAGATTCCGGCTGCCGACCCCGGCAATCGATTCCGTCGGCGGTTCGCCGTCCGCGCAGTAACGACCCCAGTTGGCCATGACCGCAACCGTGCTGCCGAACGCCTTCAGCGTGATGCTCTGGCACGGCTCGGACGCGGTCCGGTACACCAGGCGCGGCTCACTCCATGCCCCGGCTCGCGCGTCCTGGTGCTGCTCGAGGAGCCCACGCCCGGCAGCGTAGGACACGCCCACGCGGCGGCCATCGGCCAGCTCGATCTCCTCGTCGAAGCGAGTGTGCGTCGGCGAAGTGACGGTGGCAACGGCCTCCTTGGCCCGAGCTCCCGGCCGCCCGCAGCCCACCGAGACCGTCAACAGGACCGCCACCCCGGCCAGGGCCGGCAGCCGGCCACCACGCACCCTCATGTTCCTCCCCCATCCACGCCACCCGCGGTTCCGCACAGCGGTCGCCCCCTCAGCCGGCAGCAAGCAACGTTCGGGCCAGGGTGCGAAGTTCTTCGTCCGGATGGCCTTGTCCTGAGAGGGGCGAGTCAGTGAGCAGGCGGAGTGGAGAGAAAAAGAAGGAGCGAAGGGTGGGGCTGAGCGCTTGTGGGACATGGCCGGTGGCGGCGAGCGCCTTGAGGGCGCGGAGGCCGACCGGGGTGGGGCCGACCAGTTCGACGAGGACGGGGACGGCGCGGTCCGTGGATCCGGTGATCCAGTGGTGGGCCTCGGCGGCCGCCATCCGAGTCCACTCGTACCCTGCCCCCAGCAGAGGCTCGATGAACGGCAGCAGTGGAGCAGCGGCGCTGCCCAGCGGCTGCAGGCTGCTCAGGTACCAGTGGGTCTGGCCCCGGGCCGAGAGCAGCTCCTCGAAGGCGCGAAGCGCCGCACTGGCGTTACCAGTCAGCTGATAGTGGGCCACGGCCGCCGCGGCACTCAGCGAAGAGTCGGTGCTCTGCGCGGCGTTGCACAGCAGGTCGGTGATCTCCTGTGTCTGTATGCCGATGAGCCCGAGCTGGCGGGCGGCGACGATGGCCGCGCGGCCGGTCTTGAGGCAGTCGACCAGTTCGGGCTGGGCTCTTCGGGCGGCGGCACCGAACGGCGCCAGAGCCCCGACAAGGGCGATGCCCGTGTTCCCGGTGGCGCCCGCTGCCAGCTCACGGCGGATCACCGGTATCAGCTCGTCGGCCGCCTCGGGGAAGTGCCGGGCCGCCGCTGCGAGCAGTTGGGCACTGGGGCGGCGCAGCACCAGCTCCGGGGCGCGGGGGTCGCGGGAACGCACCAGAGCCAGGAGCGCCGGCTCGGCGGTCTCGTCGTCGGCACCCGCGTACCGGTGCAGCGCGTCCCGCAGGTCGGCGCCCGGCTCGGGCAGGTGCTCGATCCAATGGCCGATCGTGCGGAGGCGGCCTGCGAGGGCGCGGGCGTCCTTCTGGTGGGGCAGGGCGGCCAGCAGCAGGTCCAGGACCTCGGGCTCCTGGTCGCGCCAGGTCTCGGCGATCTCCTGGGCCAGCCAGGAACCGCGCGAGCCGAGGTCTCCGGCAGCGATCCAGCGGGCGGCCACGGCGAGGCCGGCGACCGGATCCCGGGTGAGCAGGCGGGTCAGCTGCTCCTCCTGGGTACTGGTGCCCGACCACGGGAAGTCGTCGTCCCCCGGGTCGGGTTCGGCACCGTCTTCGGCGATGAAATCCACGAGCTCAGCCGGGTACGGCGGCCCGGACCGCTCGGCGCCGAGCATGGCCGCCGCCAGCCTGACCTCGGGCAGCGGGCTGTCGAGTGCCGCCGTCTCCCGGCCGAACCGGGCCAGGACGACCATCGCGTCCGCCCGCACCGCCGGGACGGGATCGGTGGTGTACAACCCATCTACCTCCGCCACGACGGAGGCCCGTAGCTCGGCCGGGAGTAGCTCGGCCACGGCGGCGACCACCCGGAGCGCTGCTCGGCGCACCCCCCGTTCAGCATCCCTGAGACAGGGCAACAGGTCCGGGAGCACCCGGCAGAGCTCGGCGCAGATCGCGGCGACCGAACTGCCGGGCCAGCGCGGCGAGTCGACGTACGCCGGATCGTGGTCGGCCAGGACGGCGAGCAGCATCAGCAGCTCATCACGCTTGCCCGGGGCGTGCCGCGCGGCGTGTGCGAGGAAGGGGACGGCGGGTGCCGAAGCCGGGTAGACCGTGCCCTGGTGGTGGATGTTGCCGTAGAGCTCGTAGATCGCCTCGCCGGCCGTCTCCTCATCGTCCTGATAGAGCGCTCTGATCAGCTCAGGCACGTCCTCGGCCGAGCCGTAGGCGTGGGTCAGGGCGTGCCACTGGACGTTGTCCAGTTCGGCCGGAGACTTCATGGTCCGCGCTCCTCGTCTGATCAGGTGCGCCGACCATACCGATCACTGCTGACAATGCTGCAGCGAAAGGAACCCATGCGGACCTCCTGCGGGTCCCCTGGGCCGGAACCCAGCTCGGTTCAGCCGAGCAGGCCGTAGGCTGCCGGAACGGTCAGGGAGACAGGGCTGGACCCCGACCGCCCTCATCGCTGCGACCAACTGGAGGTCGACGGCATCTACTTGATGCGCTGCCTGCCAGGGACTCACCGAGCGGTGTCAGCACAGTGTGGCTACGGCCGTGCGGTAGAGCAGTTCCTCGACCCGGTCCCACGGCCAGCCGTTCTCGACCACCAGCGTGCGCCAGCCGGTGGGGCCGAACCAGAACCACAGGAGGTCTGCCGTCTCGTCCACCGGGTAAGGGGGCCGCGGAGTCAGGGTGTGCAAGTGGCGCGCGGCGGCGTGGAGCGCATCTCGGTATTCGGCAGTGGCGCGCTCCCACAGTGCCTCCCCGTTTTCGTGGACGGGCAGTGCTTTGCGGATCGCCTCGTGCACTGTGAACTGCCCCTCGTTGCCCATGCGCGTGCCACGAGCCAGTGCCTTGAGGACCGTCTCGGGTGTGTGGAGGGTGAGCAGCTGCTGCATGGCCTGTTCGTAGCCGGAGTCGACCACGCCCTGGTCGACGATCTGATCCAGGATGTCGCTCTTGCTTCCGACACTCGCGAAGACGGTTTTCGGCGCGACGCCCGCTGCCGCCGCGATGTTCGCGACGGTCACCCGCCCGTAGCCACGGTCGGCGAACAGTTCGGCGGCCCGCTGCAGGATCAGCGCGCGCGTCCGCGCAGCAGCCTGCTCACGCAACGGGGAGACGTAGGGGCGCTTGGGCGGCATCTCGCCATCCTAGCCAGAGTGATCCCACCATTGCCCTATTCATTATACGCCCTATAACCTCAATTGCGGCCGGCCGAAACGACCGGCGCAGACAGCGGGCTGCTCCCTGCGCACTGCGGGCACCCATCAAGCCGACCGATGCCACAGCACAGACCGCACAGCAGGCGAAAGGCATGGACACCATGGGAATGGACCCCACGGACCTGGCTCACGGACTCTTCCGGATCCTCGAGACCGGGGATCCGGCACTGGCCGCCGACATGGTGGGTGAGGACTTCCACAACCGCGAAGCCGCCGTGGCACCTCCGGCATGCGCGACCGCAGGACCGGCAGGGGTTCTCGCCTCCGGTGCCTGGATGCGGTCGGCCTTCAGTGACCTGCGTTTCCCCGTCCTGGGCATCGCCCAGAACGACGACCAGGTCTGGGTACGACTGCGCATGCAAGGCCGCCACACCGGCCCGTTCGTACGCTTCCGCGACGGCGCCCTCGACCAGGCCATACCCCCCACCAGGCGCGAGATCGACTTCGAACAGATCCATGCGCTCACCCTCCGTGACGGCAAGGTCGTCGCGCACGAGGCCGTGCGCGACGACATCACCATGCTCGGCCAACTCGGCGTCTTTCCGCCGTCCCCGGCCATCGCCCTGCGCATGCTCGCCTGGCGAGTGACCGCACGCGCCGCACGCGCGGCCGACCATGTCACGGCACAGGCGGCCGAGGCAGCCACCCTGCTGCAGAACAAGATGGAGGAGAGCCACTGAGTCCCGCCCGGTTCGCGCCATCGTCTTTGGCGTTGCGGGACAGCTTCCGCTGAGCCTTCGCAAGGCGCACACGGCCAGGATGGAGTCAGGGGATGCGCAGGCCGGCGACGGCCTGCTCCTGTGCCTCGATCACGGACTTCTCGTTGGCCTGAGAACCGACGGTCACGACCTGAACGATGTGGTCGTCATTGAGGACGGAGCGAGTCGTGGCGAACTTGTGGTCCCCCTTCGTGGAGGAGAGACGCACGTCGAGGGCGGGGTGGCCATCGACCGTATTGTGCTTCTGACTGGTGACGGAGGCGCCGCCCCACTCGTCGGCCATTCCCTGACGGGTGCCCTCAGCAGCATCCTCGAGCTGAGCCGGCCCGGCTCCGTGTACATCCATGACGAGGAAGTACATAAACCCGTCAGAGGTCGGCACGGCGTAAACGCGCGCTGGGTAATCGCCGGCTTCTTCTTTGGGGACCTCGCGCATCTTGGGCTTTCCGGGCAATTTGAATGTGATACCGCTGGTGGCATCGGTGGTCTCCACCCACTTCACCCCGGAGGTGGCGGTGCCGTGGTGATGGTGACTGCTGAGCCCGGCTACCGTCGCCGTCTCGGTGCCGAAGTGCGGCGTCGCCGGGGCGGCGAGAGCACTGGTGGGCAACAGCACTCCCGCAGCCAGTGCGGTCGGGGTGGCAAGCATCAGAAGGCGCTGCGCGAGGGAACGGTGAGTCACTGAAATCACTTCCATTGAGAAAAGCGTGAATTTAATGTCGCCGGCCCTGTCATTCGAGACGTTGTGACATGGGGGCCATGTTCACCATGGGGCCAGGGCCTTTTCTGGACAATGCGGGCAGGCCACCTGCTCTGCATACCCACGTCTCAATTAAGCCCGGCAGATCGAATCGCGTCATGCCCCTTCATCGAGTAACACGAGAACTCGGGACTTGACAGACAGCTGTAGTCGCTGTGTAGCACCAAGCGCCGTCGCACCGTCAGCGTTTCGACCACGGCCAACCGCAGGACACAGCCTTGGTGGTCAGCGACCCATCCAGAACTTCGTCCGCACCTTCATCTCCCGCCGCGACGTATCGCTCTCCACCGGACGACGGCCACGGCCGGCCTCGCTGTATGCCGCAGTCGAGGACGAAGAACCCCGTAAGAAGTCCGAACCGACACGACACACGACCGCCGACCACCGAGGTCCGGGGGCCCGGAGGGATCGCGCCCCCGGCGCTCCCACGGAACGGAGCGGGAGAACACAGTTCCGATGCCTGCACCACGGAAGTACCCGGACAAGCTGCGTGAGCGGGCTGTCTCTGAACAACGCCGAGGTATAGAAGACTCCTCTACAGGCGGCAGTTGTATCGCTGAGGACGCCGCAGGCCGCCGCTGATCTTCCCGGCGTCACGAGGCACTGACACGACACCGCCGAAGCGGCGAGACGGTCTCCGCGGACGACGTGGCGATTGCTCAGCCAGGTCTCCAGCCGTTTGCTGCCGATCCGGCGAAGGGCAGCGGGAGGTCTGGCAGCGGGTCGCCAAGGCGGCCAGGCCAGTGTTTGGTCAGATCCAACGCCCGTTCCGGGCCAGGAAGATACCGCTGAGCTGGGCGCGAAGGCCGTTGACCGTGCGGGTGCGGTCGGCGACCAGGTCCATACGCCGTCGCCGACCTGTGAGGATCTTGAGATCGGTGACGGCCTCGTCGATCGCGACGCGGTGGTGATGGGTATTGCCTGCGTCGATGCCGGCCCAGATCGCGGCCCTGAGATGCCTCCGAGCGGTTGCTGATACTGCCTCCCACGGAGTGGCGTGACCAGCACCTTCGCAACGGACCGTCAGTGACAGTCGTACCGAAACACGTACGGCAGATCCGGCCCCGGACACTCCCGGCAGACGAAGAAGTACATTCCCCCAGCGTCCCCAACCGGGCGCCGGCGGGGATCACCGCCGCCGACCTCGACCACCGCAACTCGTCCCGGGGGCTGGGTTGGGACCGTGCTGTGCCGTGAACGGCCGTGGGCCCGGCCGTAATTCGCTTGACCTGGCCTCGGGTCAAAGCTGCACTGTGGCGGGGCCACGAGTCGTGGTGCCGATACGCCGGGGAGGCAGCGGCAACTATGGAGATCCGTTCCACGACCGACCAGGACCTCGACGTCTTCGTCGACACGCTCCATGCCGCGTTCGGGCGCTTCCCGGAGCCCCCGCCCGAGGGCGGCGGGGTCTGGTGGTCGGCGTTCGAAATGGACCGCAACCTGCTCGCCATGACGGCGGACGGGCGACCCGTCGGTACCGCCGGTGCGTACTCCTTCGAACTCACCCTGCCCGGTGAGATCCTCGTGCCGACCGCCGGGGTGACCGCCGTCGGCGTCCTGCCCTCGCACCGACGCCAGGGCGTGCTCAGCGCGATGATGCGGCATCAGCTCACCGAGCTGCGGGCCCGAGGGGAGTTCCTCTCCGTACTGCTGGCCTCCGAGGCCCTGATCTACGGCAGGTTCGGCTACGGACCGGCGACCTACACACAGCGGCTGACGGTGCCGCGCCACCAGGCCGCCTTCGCCCTCCCCCGGGCGCGTAGCACGGCCGACGCCCCGGCGACCGTCTCGGACACCGGCTCGGTCGAGGTGCTGCGGCGTGCCGAGTGCGCCGAGATCCTGGAAGAGGTCTACGACCGATACCGCCGCGCACAGCCCGGCGCGCTGTCCAGGCCGCACCGCTGGTGGGCCTCGGGCGCGGGACATCCCCCGGTCTCTCCGGCGCCGCGCTACGTCGCCGTCCATCGGGACGCCGACGGCGTCCCGGACGGGTACGCCGTCTACTCGTTGGCCGAGCCCGACACCTTGAAGGTCGACGAGACCATCGCCACCGACGACGCCGTCTTCACGGCCCTGGCCCGGTTCGTGCTCGGACACGACCTGGTCTCTCAGGTCGTGTTCAGGCACGTCCCGCCCGAGCACCCGCTGCGCTGGCAGCTTGCGGACTTCCGCGCCGGCCAGGTCAGCGAAGACACCGACTGGCTCTGGGTGCGGCTGCTGGACGTCCCGCGTGCGCTGACCGCGCGCGGCTGGTTCACGGACGGCGCGCTCGTCCTCGACGTCGACGACCCGTTCCTCGGCGAGCACGGCCGCTACCTGCTGACCGTCCGGGACAGCAAGGCCGACTGCGTCCCGACGGACCGGGAGCCCGACCTGTCCCTGGACGTGAGCGACCTGGGCTCGGTCTACCTCGGCGGCACCGCCCCGAGCACGCTCGTGCGTGCCGGACACATACGGGCCCACCGCCCGGGCGCGGCCACCCTCGCCGACGCCCTGTTTCGCGCCGAGCGCTCCCCGCACTGCCTGCACTGGTTCTGACCGCGCGCTCGCCGACCCTGCACAAGTCTCGTTAAGGGGCTACAAGGGCGCTTCAACGGTGCTTGCTTCCTGCGCGGTGAGTGCTCGGCCATAGTCACCCGTCGCGGCGGATGCTCCCGACGCGCGAAGGGGTTCGGAACTTCACCGGCGCCATGGGAGTGCTCGGCACGCTCTTCGCTCCACTCGTCACGACCTGGGCGACGAAGCGCGGACGGACCGTGGCCACCCGACCCGACAAGCTCGCCGTCCGCGACGAGGCGACCGTCGCACTCCTTCACGACTGGCTGCGCCCAGCACGTTCACATCTCTGGCTGTGCCCACGTTCACAACAGAGCCCAGTGGCAGAGCTGACTCAGTCTTGCAGACGGCATCCCCACCGCCATCAGATCCGCTGAATCCTCTGAAATGGCCTCCTGCGCGTACGCGTTCGTCGTGAAGACGAGCACCCGGGATGAGCTTGGGCATGAAGCAGGACCACCACCGGCTGGTGGTCGCGTGCCATACCACCGCGCCATGCGACGGCTCTCGCACCACGGCTGCGGAGCGGACGGTGTCCGCGGGCCTCACCTATGGCCCATGGGGACGATCGTCCGGCTGAAGCCCTATGGAGCTTTTCGCCGCGAGGCGACCGAGGAGGTGCCGCAGGAGCAGCGTCACGCCGCTCCCGATGAGCGGACTGGGAGGTTTTACCTCCCAGAAGGGAGTACGCCGGTCGTGGCATCGATACTGGTCACAGGCGCACGATGGGCAAGTGGAAACCCGACGAACGGCGGTCCGGCGTCGGCCGTGCGCGCCGCCGGCAGGCTCCTGGACATCACCGACGAGGACGCTGCCACCGCGGTGGTCGACGAAGTCGGGCAGCACGCCGGTCCCATCGAGGTGCTGATCAGCAACGCCGGTCACGGCGTGGAAGGCACTGTTGAGGAGTACAGCATGGACGACCTGCGTGGCCCATCCGATGTCAACGTCGTCGGCAGTGCCGCGGTCGTCAACGCCGTCCCGTTCCCACCGATGACTGACCCCAGCCCCGGCCTGTTCTGGCATGCCGCGACCACGTCTGGATGCTCTCGTGAACGACCCCCGTACCCCCACGCCCGTCGACTTCTGGTTCGACCCTGTGCGCCCGTGACTCGACCAGCCGACAGACCCATGAGGAGACTCCGTTCCGCGTCCCGCAGGGCACGTTCCACGGTGCGCACCGGGCTATGGACTACTTCGGCGCCTGGGCCGCTTGTCGGACGTTCACCTCGATCCTGACCCGAACGGCGACGCACCGGTGAACATGCTGTCGCCGGCATCCCATCGATCCAGTGTCCGGATCGCGCACGACCGAGAGGCATCCAATGAATCGCCAGCACTCCAAAACGGCCTCGCTCACCGTGACGGTGTTCGTCTTCCCTGGGGTGCGGCTGCTCGATGTGACGGGTCCCATCGAGGTGTTCGCGTCGGCGAACGAGTTCGGCGGGCACTATCGGGTGCAGATTGCGTCCAAGGACGGCGCAGAGGTGATCACCTCCGCCGGGACCCGCCTCAGCGCCGACCTTTCCGTCGATGATGTACGTGAGCCGTGCGACGTTCTGGTGATCCCGGGCGGCCCGGAGTGGGAAACCCTGATCAAGGACGACGCACTCTTGGATGTTGTCCGGCAGCTCAATGAGAAGGCCCGCTGTACGGCATCGGTGTGCACGGGAGCGTTTCTGCTGGCCGCGGCAGGACTTATGGATGGCCGTCGCGCCACGACGCACTGGCGGCACTCACGGCAGCTGGCCCTGCGTTTCCCGTCCGTGCAGGTCGAACCGGACGACATCTTCGTGCGGGACGGGCACATGATGACATCGGCAGGTGTCAGCGCCGGTATCGACCTGTCCTTGGCGCTCGTCGAAGATCACTACGGTGCTGAGGTCGCTCGTGCGGTTGCCAAGGACATGGTCGTCTTCATGCAGCGGCCAGGTGGCCAGTCCCAGTTCAGTGTCCGCTCCCGGGCCCCCCACACCCGGCACGAGATGCTCCGCGGGGTCCTGGACGCGGTCGCCGAGAACCCCGGGGCCCACCACACGCTGCCGACCATGGCCCGCAGGGCAGGCGTCAGCATCCGTCACGTGACCCGGCTCTTCTACGAAGAGGTAGGAACCACTCCGGCCCGCTATGTGGAACAGGTCAGGCTGGAAGCTGCCCAGGTGATGCTGGAGACGGGTGAGGACCCCATGCCGGTAGTAGCGCAACGCACAGGATTCGGCTCACCCGAGTCGCTCCGTAGAGCGTTCGTGCGACACCTGGGTGTGACACCTGGTGCCTTCCGGGCCAGTTTCCGGACGACCGGCGCGGGCACGAAGGATTCGGTGTCCGAGGCGCTCGCGCCGTAGTCGAAGCACAACGGGCCGATGGCGGTGCAACTGCCTCTGGTCACCTCAGCGGCGAGATCCGGTACAGCAGATGACAGATGAGGTCCTCGTCGCCGGAGGATGCGCGGGCGGTGAACTTCAGGCCGTGCCGGTGCCGGCTCGCCCGCGTGGCCCCCGATGGCGCCGACCGCGCCGGTGATCAGCAGACTTCGAGCACCCCAACGTCTGGCCCGAGCAGGAACCCGGCCTGCGCGCTGCGACCCGCCGCTACCACGACGCATTCGTCGAAGTCGCCCGACGCGTGCTCGCCCTGCTACGCGCGCGTGCTCGGCGTTCCGGCGGACACCTTCCCGCTCGGTAACGACGTGTACACGACGGTCGTGGTCAACAACTACCCCAAGTGGCCGCACGACGGCGATACGCCCACGGAGGACAAACTGCTGCTGGAGCACGCCGACAGCTCCGCCCTCACCGTGCTCCATCAACGCGGCGACTACGCCGGACTGCAGGGCCAGCGCCCGGCGGCACCTGGACCCCCGTACCCATCAGGCCGGACGCTCTCCAGGTGTTCACCGGCACGCTGCTGACCAACTGGACCGACGGGCGCCTGCGCCCCGGACGCCACCGTCTGGTCGCCGGCGGCTCGGTGACCCGCCGCTCCTCAGCCGTCTTCGTCCACCCGGCACTCGACACGGTCGTCGAACCCTCGGCCGCCTTCGCCGACCCCCACGGCTCCGATTTCGAGCCGGTCTCGGTGTGGGAACGGGCCAACGGGAACGTCGAGGAGTATCTGAGGGTGTTCGGCCGCCCCGACCAACTCGCCGCCTGACGCGAGGGACGTCCGTACGTCGCCGAAGTCGCCCCCTGAAGGACAGAGAGTCCTCTACATGTGGAAGGAGAGAACCGCCAATGAACACACTCAGCACCGCCGAGTCCCTGCGCAGCACCCCCGAAGGCCTTCTCTGGGAGCCCAGCGAACGCTGGGTCCGCGGCCGCAAGGGCGACGTGACGGTCGTCGACAGCCGGCACCCCGTCCTGGTGTGGGAGCCCGGCGTGCCCGTGCCGCTGTACGCGTTCCCGCGCGAGGAGGTCCGCGAGGACCTGCTCCGCCCGGCGAAGAACCCGCCGACCGGCACGCACACCGGCTCGCGTGTCTTCCACGACCTGGAGGTCGCCGACGAGCTGCTGGAGAACGCGGCCTGGACGTTCCCCGCACACGACCTCGCCGACCACATCGCCTTCGAATGGTTCCAGCGCACCGGCAAGGGCCTCGACCACTGGTACGAGGAGGACGAGGAGATCTTCATCCACCCCCGCGACCCGCACAAACGGGTTGACGCCCTGCCCAGCAGCCGCCACGTCCAGGTGGAGATCGCCGGCACCGTCGTCGCCGACACCCACCGTCCGGTGCTGCTCTTCGAGACCGGCCTGCCCACCCGCTACTACATCCCCCGTGAGGACGTCCGCCTCGACCTGCTCACCCCCACCGACCACCACACCGGATGCCCCTACAAGGGCACCGCCGAGTACTGGTCCTGGCACGGCGAGGCGGACGTTGCGCCCAACGTCGTGTGGAGCTACCCCGTCCCGCTGCCCGCGGTGGCCGCCGTCAAGGGGCTGCTCGCCTTCTACAACGAGGCGGTCGACATCATCGTGGACGGCGAACGCCTCGAACGCCCGGTCACGCACTTCAACAAGACGCTGTCCTCACGCTCGGCGCACTGACGGCTGCGAGGATCGTCCGATCAGTCCCGTCGGCCCGCCGGATCCTCCGGGAGCGCCCGCTTGGAGCGGGCGGTCCGCGCGGCCAGGGGCACATCCTGAGCAGCGTTTTGGCCTCCGAGGCCCCTCTCCCGCCCGCCTCCAGGGCCTGGCAGGAGGGGGACCCTCCCGGGCGGCGCCGGTGGCACGCCCTGGAGCGGCCGCTGCCGCTGGAGGCGGGGGCCGAACTGCCAGGCGTTCGCCTGGCAGTTCGAGACCGTGGGGCGGCTCGCGGCGGACCGTTCCAACGTGGCGCTCGTACTGCACGCACTCACCGGTGACAGTCATGTCGCGGGACCCGCCGGGCCGGGGCACCCCACGCCGGGCTGGTGGGACGGCCTCGTGGGGCCCGGCCTGGCCCTCGACACGGACCCCTGGTTCGTCGTCGCCTCGAACGTGCGGGGCGGCTGCCAGGGCAGCACCGGCCCCTCCTCCCCGCGCCTCGACGGACGCCGATGGGGCGGCGCCTTCCCCCGGCTGACACGGCGTCACCAGGGCGCGGCGGAAGCGGACGTGGCCGACGCGCCGGGCCTCGACCGCTGGGCCCTGGTCGTTGGCGGCTCCATGGGCGGCATGCGCGCACTGGAATGGGCCCCTCCCCGAGGCGATGAACACACACGACATCGGCCCGCGCCCGCGGCGGTATCCGAGCGGCCCTGAGCCGCATTGCGGCCCCCACCCTGGTGGCAGGCGTCGACTCCGACCGCCTCTACCCCCTCGCCCAACAGGCCGAGCCGGCCACGCTCATCCCCACCGCCGACCGGCTGCGGGTGATCGAGTCTGCCTACGGCCACGACGGATTCCCCATCGAGACACAACAGGTCGCAGTGCTCGTCCACGAACTCATCGCCCTACCGTGAGTACGGCCGCCGCCTCTGTCCGACCCCGCCCGCCCCATCGCCACTGCCCGCGCGGTCACCCCCGACCCCTGCCCCCGGGACTGGCGTGCTACCCGCTGCTCTCCCCTCCTCTCTCGTGGCCGGGCCGGGCGCAAGCAGCCAGGGCCGGCTGTTCGGGTGCGGGCCGGGGAACCGTCCGGCTGCTGTGCCGTCGGGCCGCGCGCCTCGGCCGCCCGAGTGTGACACCCACCAGGACGAGGGCCAGTCCGCACAGTTGCTGAACCGTGAGGGCCTCTCCGGCGACCGCCGTGCCGAGCAGGACGCCCGTCATGGGGTTGAGAAGTCCGATGAGACCGACCGTCCCCGCCGGCAGGTGCCGCAGGCCGCTGAACCAGGCGACGAACGCCAGCGCGGTGGCAACCCCGGCGACATAGCCGAACGCGAGGAGTGCGGGCATGGAGAGCTCGGGCGGCGCGCCCTCCGCGGCTGCGGCGACCGGGAGCAGGAAGAGACCTCCCGCGGTGAGCTGCCAGGCCGTCGAGGCGAGGATGTCGACTCCAGCGCCCCACCGCTTGGCCAACAGGTGTCCGAAGGACGACACCAGCATGGCGGCGACCGAGGCGAGCACTCCTGGCACGCCCACTCCTCCCGGGCCTGTGAGCAGCATGAGGCACACCCCGCCGAGTCCGATCGCGGCGCCGACCAGGTGCGCGGCCCTGGGCCGCTCGGACACCAAGGGCCAGGCGATGAGCATCATCGTCAGCGGGGACACGGCCATGACAGTCGAGGCAACGCTCGTCGGCAGCAGCTGTGAAGCGACGTAGACGAGGACGAAGAACACGCTCATGTTGAGGAGCCCGAGCACCGCGGACCGCCACCACCACGCGCCGCGCGGACACTGCCTGCGCAGGGCCAGCAGGACGAGGCCGGCGGGCAGCGCCCGAAAGGCGGCCCCGTACAGCGGGTGGTCGGCGGGGAGGAATTGGTGCGTGACGAAGTAGTTGGTCCCCCAGGCGACCGGCGCGACCGCGGTCAGTCCCACCCAGCGCAAATTAGCTTCCATGGAAGGCAATATATCTTCCCTGGAAGCTATACGCTTGCGGTCATGGAACATCGCCAACCGCTGGACCGCGTGGCCGGCATCCAGGCCGACTGGCGCCGTGAGCGGCCCGACCTCGACATCACCCCCCAGGCAGTGATCGGCCGCCTCCACCGCCTGGCGGGTCGCCTCACCGAAGAACTTTGTCTGGTCTACGGCCACTACGGACTCAGTGAGGGCGAGTTCGACGTCCTGTGCGCACTGCGCCGCGCGGGTGAGCCCTTCGAACGGGCACCCGGTGAACTCGCCGCACACACCATGGTCACCACCGGTGCCATGTCGAAGAGGATCGACCGCCTGGAGCGGGCCGGACTAGTCACCCGCCGGCGTTCCGACGACGACCAGCGTGGACGGATCGTCGCCCTCACCCGCCCCGGACGCGAGCTGATCGACCAGGCATTCACCGATCACATGCGAAACGAGCGCCGTCTACTGGATCTGCTGACACCCGCCGAGGCCGCGGCACTCGAACCGCTGCTCACCACCTGGCTCTCGCGCATGGAGCACCTGCGAGGCCCGGGCAACGAATGAGGCCCGCCCGGCGGTATCCGGGCGCGGCGGCCCACGGCGAGACGCTGCGGTGTGCTCTTCCCCGTGGTTGGAACAGTGCGGCTCTCATACCTCCCGGCCCAGGCCGGCCCAGAGCGCACGTTCCACATCCGTCGGCGGGATGTGTGCCGCCCGGCACTCCGGGTGGCCGGGCGGTGGGCCACGGGGCTTCTCCGGAGGCTGCCCGACTTCCTGCCAGAGCAAGAGTGCCCGGAACGCTCCACAGGCAGCAGCCGACAGCAAACAACCCTGGTGACAACTGGGCCATCAGTTCGGTCCATCGCTGCCTGCGTTGATCGGGACACCGCACGCCCTGCGACCGGACACCTCTCGGCCCGGTCCGAGCGATGTCCGGCACAACGGGTCGCGCGCCGTGGGGCGTGGGAGGCTGTCTTCCGCGCCGTTGCAGGCGGCATGGTCAGCGGAAGGCTGATGCCACGAGATCCTTCTGCTCGTCGGCATGCCGCCCGGCAGAGCCCACGGCGGGGGCTGGGGCCTGCGGTCGGCTGACGCATCCAACGGGACGGTTTGTCAGTCGGTGCACTTGTGGCCCCACGAAGGACCATGCCCCTTGGTTCTCTGGCTCCTCCTGCACCCATCGCACCCCGGCATTGGCAGGGAATCGCGCGAGTTCCGCGCTGAGTTCTTGCTCCGGGAACGGGTAGAGGCGCTCCACGCGGACGATCGCGGTGTCCGACAGGTCCGAGCTCCGCCGGTAGGTGTCCAGGTCGTAGAAGACCTTGCCCGAGCACACCAGCACGCGCCTGATCCGGGCGGCGTCCACCGTCTCATCCGGTATGACCGTACGGAACGCGCCCGTGGTGAGCTCCTTCAGCGTGGAGGTGGCTGCCTTCGACCGCAGCATCGACTTCGGAGTGAAGACGACCAGTGGCCTGCTGTGCTCGTCGAGCGCTTGCTGCCTGAGCAGATGGAAGTAGTTGCCCGGCAGGGAGGGCATGGCGACGGTCATGTTCCGCTGCGCGCACAGCTGGAGGAAGCGCTCGATCCTGCCGGAGGAGTGGTCCGGCCCCTGCCCCTCCAAGCCGTGCGGCAGCAACACCGTCACCCCGGAGCGCTGCCCCCATTTCTGTTCGGATGACGAGATGTACTCGTCGACGACTGTCTGGGCGCCGTTGGCGAAGTCGCCGAACTGGGCCTCCCACAGCACCAGAGCATCGGGCCGCGCCAGCGAGTAGCCGTACTCGAAGGCCAGCGCTGCCAGTTCGGACAACATCGAGTCGTAGGGTGCGAAGCCCGCGGCCTGCGGGCCGAGGGAGCTCAGCGGCGTGTGCTCCACGCCGGTGCGCCGGTCGGTGAGCACAGCGTGTCGTTGGCCGAACGTGCCGCGGCGGGAATCCTGCCCGGCCAGCCGCACCGGAACACCGTCCAGCAACAGGGAGCCAAGGGCCAGAGTCTCTGCGGTAGCCCAGTCGATCGTTCCCGCATCCAGCATCGTGGTACGCCTCTGGAGCTGCGGCAGAACGCGCGAGTGCACGGTGAAGCCTTGCGGCAGAGCGGTCTGGGAAGCGATGACGTGCCGGGCGGTCGGCTCCGTGATCGCGGTCGCCACCTGAGGGGCGGCTCCCTCCTCGGCGTCCATGGGATTGACGGGCTTCGGGGAGTCGGGCACCAGCAACGCCCGGGTCTCGGCGAAGGCCCGCTCAAGGTGCCCCTGGTAGTCCCGCAGTGCGCCTTCCACCTGCCGCTCGCCGATGTCCCCTCGGCGGACCAGCGCCTCGGCGTACAGCTTGCGCACCGAAGCCCTGACGTCGATACGGTCGTACATCGCCGGCTGCGTGATGGATGGATCATCGACCTCACTGTGCCCGTGGCGCCGGTAGCAGATCAGATCGACGACGACGTCCTTGTGGAACGCCTGACGATAGTCGAAGGCCAGCCGCGCGACCCGGGCGACGGCCTCGGGGTCGTCTCCGTTGACGTGGAAGATCGGGGCCTCGACCGTCCTTGCCACATCGGTGGCGTATGTGCTCGAACGGCCGTTGGCGGGCGAGGTCGTGAAGCCGACCTGGTTGTTGATGACGATGTGAACCGTCCCGCCGGTGCGGTAGCCGGGCAGCTGTGACATGTTCAGCGTCTCAAAGACCACGCCTTGACCGGCGAATGCGGCATCGCCGTGGACGACGATCGGCAGTACAGGGAAGGCTTCGCCACCTTCTGCGGCCCGGTCCTGCTTGGCGCGCACGACTCCCTGGGCCACCGGCCCCACGATCTCCAGATGCGAGGGGTTCGCCACGACGGAGACGGCGATCGTACGGCCGTCCATGGCACGGTAAGTCCCTTCCGCGCCGAGGTGGTACTTCACATCGCCGGATCCCTGGACTGACCGAACGTCTACCGCATCCTCGAACTCATTGAAGATCTCTGCGTAGGACTTGCCGATGATGTTGGCCAGAACATTGAGTCGGCCTCGGTGCGCCATACCGATGACTGCTTCCCTCACCCCTTGCCTTATGGAGCGGAGCAGCAGGCCATGGAGCAGCACGATCGCCGACTCGCCGCCTTCGAGCGAATACCGCTTCTGGCCCACGTACTTGGTCTGCAGGAACGTCTCGAAGGCCTCTGCCGCGCCCAACCGGTAGAGAATCTGCAATTGTTCGGCGCGGTCCGGCCGGGGCTGAGGCGATTCGATCCGCTGCTGGACCCAGCGACGTTCCTGGGAGTTCTGGATATGCATGTACTCGGCGCCGACGGTCCGGCAATAGGATTCCTGCAGGACATTCAGCACGTTGTGAAGAGTCATGGTGACCTGCCCGGCGAACCCGTCGACGACGAACTCTCTTTCCAGGTCCTCTTCTCGGAGCCCGAATGCCATGATGTCGAGCTCCGGGTGTGCGGCCACCGGCTCGGTGGTGAGCGGGTCGGTATCGGCCACCAAGTGCCCGCGCACTCGATACGCGTGGATGAGCGCGGCAACGCGGACCGCCTTGATCGCCGCCTCGTCCGTGCTGTCATGCGCAGTCGCCGTGGCCTTTCGCGCCTGCGGAACGGCCGGGGAGGCCGGGGAGGCGAAGAACTCCCTCCATGTCTGGTCGACCGAACCGGGATCGTGCAGGTACCGCTCGTGCTGTTCCTCCACGAGCCATTCATTGAGGCCGAATTCCAGCCCATGGAGCACCGGCTCCCCGGCGCGTGATTGCGACGCCACTGTGTGGATCGCCTTCTTTCCTCACTCAGAACTGCCGATGGCGGACGCGGCCGGACTGGCTGGTCATCCCCCATCATGCACAGGGAGTTCGCTGTCACTTCGCATCCACTGGGAGGCGAATGCATCCGACCGTGTCGCACCACCGAGGCTATGACATCGCGGGAGCTGAAAAAGTACTCGAATATGCCATAACGGCGTCACATTAGGACATTGCACGAAGGTAGGCGGCTTCCGCGTGGAATTCTGCCACCGCACAGCTAAGGCCTGCTTACCGAGTACCGCGCGTCCTGATCCGAGGGCTTGGAGTCCACGAGGTCCGAGATCGCTGCGGTCCGGAGCGTGGTGGTAAGTCATGGGGCCGGTGCTGCCGCTGCGCCCGCGACGGGTAAGTCCATCCCCTCCGACCTCCCGATGGGGCTCCTCGACCAGGCCAGGACACCGCTCGGCCGCCTCGTCATCACCCTGAGCGCCGTCTACGCCCTGCCCGGCCGCGGGATCCGCACCCTGCACACCACGGGCCTCGACCTCTCCCGCGGCACCCTCGAAGTACGTCGCGGCCTGCTGCGGCACACCCTCTACCTGGAAGACATCACCCACCAGCTCGCCGCCGACCGGACGACCTACCGCCACCAGCGATGGCCGGCGTCGGACAACCCGCACTTGCTGGTCTGCCAGAAGACCGTGGCGGATCCCGACCACCCGCCCGTCAGCACCGGCCTGCTGAGCGGAGCCCTGCCCGAGGGCTGACCCTGAGCGGTCTGGGTCAGGACCGCATCTTCAACGAAGCGCCGCAGAGCGCCGCCCCCTCCGGCTCATGCGCCTGTTCGGCATCACCGATGCAGACCGCCACGCGGTACGTCACCGCCGCACAGCCCGAGCACACGGCCAAGCTTCCCAAATGAACTCAGGCGTCAGGGGCCGGATTCGGGCCGGTGCCAGGGTGCATCGGGTCGGGTCGGCGTCGACTGGGCGGCGAGGCGGAGGGCGTAGACGTATCGCTTGTGGTCAGCGACGGGTCCGAGGTAATCATGGCCGGTCATGTGACACCAGGCGGACAGGTCGAGCGGGGCGGCCGAGTCGGTGGCGATGACGTGAACGACGATGCCGGGCTCAGCGCCGTCGATGTTCTTGCGTAGGCGGAGCAGGAGGGTGACACAGAGCAGACCGGCGCCGTCGACGGTGATGTCCGGCGCCCCGCGGCCGTCGACCGCCTGGGCGTCATCCTCACCGAGGAACACGCCGACGCCACCCTCCTCGTCAATGCGGCCGGCGTCTTCGCCCCGAAGCCCTTCCTCGAGCACACGTCCGAGGACTACGACCGCTACCAAACCATCAACCGGGCCTTCTTCTTCCTCACCCAGACCGTCGTCGCCAACATGATCGACCACGGCACCAAGGGAGCCATCGTCAACATTGGCTCCATGTGGGCTCACCAGGCCGTCGCCGCCACCCCCTCGTCGGCCTACTCGATGGCCAAGGCCGGCCTGCACTCCCTCACCCAGCACCTGGCGATGGAACTCGCTCCGCACGGCATCCGCGTCAACGCGGTCGCCCCCGCCGTCGTGCGCACCCCCATCTACGAGGAGTTCATCCCCAAGGCGGACATCGACTCCGCCCTCGACGGGTTCAACACCTTCCACCCCCTCGGCCGCACCGGCACCCCCGACGACGTCGCCGCCACCGTCGCCTTCCTCCTGTCGGACCGGACCGACTGGGTCACCGGCGCCGTCTGGGACATCGACGGCGGCGTCATGGCCGGACGCAACTGACCCGCCTCGCCCCCGTCCACGCCCCCGGGCGGCGCCGCCCGGGGCAACACCCGCCCATTGACGGGCATCGCAGGAGCACACGTGTCGTACCACGAGCACGGCGACCACCAGGACGACGAGCCGCCCACCTGGATCGAAGAGGTCAGCGGCAGCAGGGCTGCCGGTCTGCTTGGCTTCCCTGAGGGGCTGGCCGCCGACCTGGACGCGGTCACCACCGGCTTCACCATTGAATAGAGCTCGTGCGACGCACTGAGCAGGCCCATCGGCGAAAGGAGTTGTTCAGCCCTCGTCGTGTGCCAGCGTCAGATCGAAGGCGTCCTGGCGGGTGGCATCGAGGGTGAGGGGCGTGGCTTGGGCCGGGTACCCCGCAGCTACGACGGTGTAGCGGTCGCCTTCGAGATTGGTGAAGGCATAGGAGCCGTCCTCGGCGGTGAGTGTGATGCCGACGACGTCGCCCGCCGGGTCGAGGAGGGTGACGCGGGCTTCGGAGATCGGGCGGCCGTCGGTGGTGGTGCGGACGGTGCCACTGAGCACGGTTGCCACGTCGAGCCGCGGGTCCGGCTCGACGGGCCGCCGGCGCGCGTGACCGGCGACGGGCCGGCGACGCGTGTGCCTGGCGGCATGGCGTAGGGAGTACCCGGCCACCACCACCCAGGCGATGACGAGTAGCGCAAAGAGCACGACGGCCATCCAGATGAACAGCTCCGAACTGGTCCGCGCCGCGAGGGTGCCGGTGGCCGTCACACAGGCGCCGACCGGGAAGATGAAGGACCACCACGTGGGCGCGAAGGGCAGCCCGGACCGGATCGTCCGTGCGGTCAGCCCTGCGGCGAGCGCCAGCCACAGCATGGCGAAGCCCCACACCACAATTCCGCCCAGCAGCGCGAAGACCGCGGTGCCACGCGCGTACGGCGCGGGCAGCACGCTCGGCGCCACAGCGGCCAGCGCACCGAGCGCCGTCACCGACTGGCCCAGCGCCCCCAGGCCGATCCACACCGTGGGCACCACCGTCCCGCTGGGCGCGTCGTGGTGCACCAGCCGGCCGTAGAGCATGGCCAGCACCAGCAGCGCCGCGACCAGGCCGAGCCCGAGCATCGCGTAGCAGCCCAGCAGCAGGGCGAGCCGCAACTGCCCGGCCGGCGCATAAGGGACAAGCAGCGCGCCCGTCGCGGCGGACACCATCGGCGGCACCACCGGCATCAACCAGCCCCCGAACGCCGCGTCCGGCGCGAAGCGGTGCCGAGTGACCATCAGATAAGGCACCGCGCACGCCGTGGCAAGACCGAGTACCGTACCGAGCGACCACAGCACCCAGTCCACGTCCAGCGCAGCCTCAAGCCCGATCATCCGGCGGCCGAGCAGCAGCGCCCCGGCGCCCACCGTGAGCAGCGCCATCGGCGGCGCGCCGAAGAACTGGGCCATCACCGGATCAGCGGCGTGTCGCCGCAGCGCCCGCTGCCGGAGGTAACGGACAGCCAGCAGGATCAGCAGTAGCGCGGCGCCCAGCCAGACCACCGTGGCGGCGGTCCGCAGCCCGTGGAAGCTCCGTGGCAAGGTGGCCGCCGCGTTGGCGACGATGCCAGTGCCCATCACGGCCGCGAACCAGCTGGGGCCGATCAGCGGACGCGTCATCTTGTTTGCCGCCGTAGGCGACAAAGGACGGGCAGACAAGGAAAAATTCATGACCCAAACCGTATGTTGGGTTGGGTCAGCACTGACGATCATGTCCTGATGCAAGGGGCTCATGGCACTTATTGAGCGACCGCCACAGTGTGACAACCCCGGAGGGCCGACCTCGTCAGCCGCGACCGTTGATCTGCTGGGCCGGGTCACCCGACCGGCCGGGTGCGGCCGCGGGGCTGCTGGAGCCGGTGCACACCGCGTACCGCAGGCTCCGCCTCATTTGGGTGGACGGCGGCACCGGCATGCTCGTCAAGTGGGCCCGCAACACGCTCCGTCTCACGCTCGAGATCGCCGCCGCGATCACTCCCGGTCGACGGTCGCGGCCCGGCGCTCCCGATGACCGGCGCTTTCGCGCGCCGACCGCGGTGCGGGCGGGCATCCGCAGGTGCCAGGCAGTTGCTGAGCGGCCTTCCCAGCAATCGGCCTGCACATCGCTCTGATTGGGCTGCCGGTGACTCAGCGGCTCGACCGCTGCGCCGCCACGATCACACCCATGGTCGGCTCTGCCCCCGCCAATCGCTGAACTCGCTCCGAGAATCCCGGGAACTGCGATGCGATCTTGGTGAGGAGCCTCAGTTCGAGCGGAGCGACGTTGATCTCGGCGACATCGCGCTCGATCGCCCGCATCACGCCCTTGACGACCCGCTCCGGCGAAACGGTGCGTACGCCACCGGGTGTCGGTGAACCCGTCTTTGCGAACATCCCCAGGTCGCGTACGAAACCGGGCTGGACGATCGAGACCCCCACGCCCGTGGCATGCAGGTCCTGGCGGAAGGACAGCGAGAATCCCCGAAGCCCGAACTTCGTCGCGGTGTACATGGAGGACGACTTGGTGGCTGCCATCCCTGACAGCGACCCGACGAAGCAGATGTGCCCGCGTGCCGCCGCCACCATCTCCGGAGCGAGCAAGCGCGCAAGCATGGCAGGTGCGCGCAGGTTCACCGCGAGCGCACGATCGATCTGCTCCGGCGTGTAGTCCAGCACATCGCCGCTGGAGGGCAGGGCCGCGTTGGCGATGAGGATCTGCGTGCCGGCGGCCTCCGCAGCGAGGCGCAGCACATCGTCCGGATCAGCGAGATCGGCGAGGATGATCCGGGCACCATGGCGTTCGGCGAGTGGTTCCAGCGCCTCGCGGCGCCGACCCGTGAGAACAAGGTCCGCGCCCCGGGCCGACAGTTCGTCGGCGAGCGACCCGCCGATGCCGCCCGTAACTCCGGTAAGCAGAACGGTTGCCCCAGCAATGTGCACGACTACCCTCCAGTCCTGTTCGTTCGAACGAACAATAGGGAGGACGGATGGTCCTGTCCACCAGTGGTCTCACCGAAGAGTCCGAATCGGCACAGAAGTTGAGAGGGCGTCAGTCCCACCGACGGTGCCGCGGCGTCCTACGCCTTCAGGTGCACCCCATGGACGTCATTCCGGTGCCCATTCAGCGACGTCTAGGTGAGCCGGAGAGCGACCGCAGCACAGTCCCCCGCCACCGCCACCGCCACATCGCAGCGAACCGGGATCGTCTCGTTGACTCGGCCTGCGCCGCCCGTGCGACGCTGATGAGAACGCGGCTCCCCCGCCCCGGTCAGAGGCCGGACAGCTCCGGTGGAACAATGAGCGACATGCCCAAGGCCGCCCTCTCCGCCCCGACGCGTCAGCGCATCATCGCAGCCGTCCTGCAGATCATCGGCGAAGGTGGGATCGCGGCGCTCACCAACCGAAGGATCGCCAAGGAAGCCGGTGTCTCACTCGGCTCCGTCACGTACCACTTCGAGACCCAGCACGATCTGCTGCGCGAGAGCCTGCTGCACTTCGTGCGCGAAGAGGCCCGGCACTTCACCGAGCTGGCCGACCAGTGCCAGACCGAAGGCCTCGACATAGAGGACGCAGCGTCCCTGGCCGGCCAAGTAGCCTGCGGCACAGCGCTCGACAGCGCGCACCTCGCGCCCTTCGAACTGTATCTGCACGCCGGGCGCGACGAACGACTGCGCGAGGCGGCATCGAAAGCGTTCACGGCCTACGACCGGCTCGCCACCCAGATCCTCACCGCCCTGGGCGTCCCGGACGCAGAACGCCTGGCGGCCACGACAGTTGCCGTGGTGATGGGTCTGCAACTCCGGCGCCTGGCGACCGGCAGCCCAGCAGACGACCTGGTCGACGCTCTCCTGCTGCTGACACGGGGAGCTGCCCCCCAGTCACCCGAACAAGGACAAGGTCTCCTGGCGTAACCGAGCACCACTCGCCCGACCCGCCGCAGGCGCAGACCACACGCCTGCAGCGACCCCGCCGCGGGCTGGACTGCCCTCCTCTTCCGGAGCAGAGAGACCCTCGAACAGACCCTGTGCCCCCGAATCCAGGAGGGCCACGGCATACGGTGCGCACAGCAGGCACCGTGCATGTTGATCCATCGACCGACGGATGAGCAAGATCTGCAAGCCGTCACTCGTGGCTCGAGCGGCGCTGGATCATGCCGTAAATCGGTGTCAACGAGACGGCGTGCTCAAGAACATGAGGAAGAAGTCCAGCAAGAGCGCCGAACGCGAGGAGCTGTGGGCCGCGCTCGGCTGCCTCCGGCCCAAGGACACGCTCGTCGTCCCGTCGCCCGGCTCGGCCGCTCCATCAGGGCCCGCGTCGCGATCGTCTCCGGGCTGCGCAAGCCCGCCATCGGCTCACATCGCTCCACGAAGCACTCGACACCACGACCCGCGGCGGACTGCTGGTTTCCACGCCTTCGCCGCCCCGACCCGGAACCCGGGCCACGACCCGGGGTTGATCCTCGCCCAGCACCTGCCCATGCCCTCCACCGGTTCGCAGGAGTACCAACGACGATCAGCAGACGACGGCGGCCGAGCCTCTATGATGTTTGCGTGAACATCCGACGGGACGGGGACGCGCGGAGGATGCCCGTCGGGTTGGTCGCGCTCGCGCTCGGCAGCTTCGGGATCGGCCTGACCGAGTTCGTGATCGCGGGCCTGCTGCCCCAAGTGAGCAGCGACCTGGACGTCTCCGAGGCCGCAGCCGGGTGGCTCATCTCGGGATATGCCCTGAGCGTCGCGATCGGTGCGATCCTGCTGACCGCTGCCACCACCCGCATCCCCCGCAAGGCCGTCCTCGTCGGGTTGGTGGCGTTGTTCGTCCTCGGCAACCTGCTGTCCGCCGTCGCGCCCACCTACACCGTGGCGCTGCTCGGCCGCGTCGTCGCCGCCCTGTGCCACGGCTCTTTCTTCGGCATCGGCTCGCTCGTCGCCCGCCGCATGGTCCCGCCGGAGCGGGCCTCGCGCGCGGTCGCCGTGATGTTCGCCGGGCTGACGGTCGCCAACGTGCTGGGTGTGCCGTTCGGCGCCCTGGTCGGCGAACGCTGGGGCTGGCGCGCCACGTTCTGGGCAATCACCGGGTTCGGCGTGCTGGCCGTGGCCGCCATCGCCGTGTGGGTTCCGGCCTGGGCGGGCGCCGTGGACGAGGCCCACCGGGCGGCCGGCCTGCGCTCCCAGCTACGCGCCTTCCGCTCCCGGCAGGTCTGGCTGACCCTCGCCGCCACCGCCCTCGGCTACGGCGGCATGTTCGGGGCGTTCAGCTACATCGCGTACACCTTCACCGAGGTCACCGGCTTCTCCAGCACCGACGTCGCCTGGCTGCTCATCGTCTACGGCAGCGGCCTGGTGATCGGCAACGTCGTCGGGGGCCGAGCGGCCGACCGCGACCGCGACCGCACGCTGATCGCGTCTCTGGCGGGACTCACCGCCACGCTCGCGGCGTTCGGGCTGCTGGCCGACGGGCGGGTCGCGTCGGTGGTCCTGGTCTTCCTGATGGGCGTCTTCGGGTTCGCCAGCGTCCCCGGCATGATCACCCGCGTCACGGACGCCGCCGGCGGCGCGCCGCTCGCCGCCAGCGCCAACGTCTCGGCCTCCAACGTCGGCAACGCCCTGGGCGCCTGGCTCGGCGGCCTCGCGATCAGCGCCGGCCTGGGCTACTCCGCGCCCCTGTACGTGGGCGCCGCGGTCGTGGCGCTCGGCCTCGCCGTGATGGTGGTCACCGTGCGCACGGGGCGTGCCGTCTCACCTCCGCCGGCCGGCCCTGACCAGGCGGCTGGTTACGCCTGGTTGGACCAGGAACGCCCGCACAGCACGAGCCAGTAGACGGCCGGGGCGGCGGCGGTGACGAAGCGGGCTTCGGCGCGGATGAGCGCGACGAGGTGTGGTGCGTTCACGGCTCGCCGGCGAGCCTGGCGGAACCGACCAGCTCGAAGACCATGCCCAGTCCGGTGGCCCGGCGGCCGGCGCCCTTGGTGACTTTCGTCCGCAGGCGCACCGACGCGAAGGTCGACTCGACAGGCTCTCTTCAAGCCAGGCGCCCGGGGGCGCGCCGACGGCCCGCCCAGCACTTCGAATCCAGGGCGATCGCACGGTCGTCAATGGGGTTCGGAGTCAGGGTGGGCCGCTTCGAGCGCCGCCCGGGGGAGCAACTCCCCAAGCGGTGACAGGAGTACAACACCCAGATGGGGTTGGTGGTCTGCGGGTGGATCCAGTGCTCGGCGGGGAAGTCGAAGAACGCCAGCAGTTCGTCCTCGTCGTCGGTGTTCTTCGGGACGGCCTCGGAGTTCCTGTCGCCTGGCGGGATCCGAGACTGGATCCCGCCTGGTTGCAGTCGCTGTGCGAGGGCCTGATGGCCGACGTGGCGGGCCGGTTCGCCCGAGTGGAACCGCGCCGTCGGGCAAGGCCGTTCGTGCTGGGGCTGCTCGAAGATCTGCCGCGCAAGAACTGCGGGACGCTCGCCGAGCAGGCCGGTGACGCGAGTCCAGTCGGCATGCAACACCCTCAACAGCAGATTCGGAGAGGCAGCCCGAAGGCACCGGGTGAACAACGGGGCGGTACGCGAGTCACGGGCGAAGAGGTCCTTCAGCATCGCGCGGTGCTCACGGTACGGCCGGGAAGGAGTCTCGGTTGTGCTGCTCGGCCATGTCGAACTCTCCGTACCCATCAGGACGCACGCCCGAGCATCGTGGCGGGGCGCGCCCTATAACGTGTCCGATGCCTCGGCACCGGCAAAGTGCGCGCAGAACTGGGCGGAATGCCCAGGATCTACGCGCGCACCGGCCGCCGCCCGCGCCAGGGGGCTCGGCGACGGTCAGCGTCCACGCCGTGAACAGGGTCCTCACCCAATCGGAACACCTCCCCCGACATCCGTGACCGCGCGGAGAGTAGTGGCGATGCGAGGCGCAGTCAACCGCCACTCACCTTCCCCAAGAACTGGGGCGTGGGACAGGCCACAGACGCAGCACCCCAACCACTGGCGCCCGTTGAGCAAGCCCGGTCTTCAGTCCCGGGTCGTTGTACACAGGACGTTGAGCGCCCCGGGCAGCACCCTCGCCGTGACGGGGAGGACGGCTTCGACTTCGCCGTCGGCGCCGTAGGGCACTTCCCGGTCGGCCTCGATACGGATTTCCCGGCCCCGCAGGATCCGGACTTCGGGCCGGCTGACGTGCGCGCCCGTCTCGAGTTCGTTCATCATGGCGAAGAACAGGCGACGCGGGGCCTCGCGGATCATGACAACGTCGAGCAGCCCGTCGTCCACGCGGGCGTCGGGTGCGATGAGGCGACCGGAGCCGTAGTAGCCGGAGTTGGCCGCGACCACCGTGTATCCGCGGTGCGCGTGTTCCTGGCCGTCGACGGTGACCCGGTAGTCCGCCGGACGCCAGGTGGTGACCGCCCGCAGTCCGCCTGCGTAGTAGGAGGCGGCGCCACGCAGCAGTCTCGCACTGTTGGCGTGGCGGTTGGCGAGCGCGTCGACGCCGGCGTACACGCTGCCGAGTACGACGGTGCGATGGTGGACGGCGGACTCCACCTCGATGGTATCGACCGGCCGCGGCTCGTTGAGGAGCAGCACCCGGGCCAGTTCGTCGGGGTCGGTGGGCAGTCCCAGTGCCCTGGCGAAGTCGTTGCCGCGGCCGGCCGGGACCAGGCCCAGCACCGAGCCGGTGCCGCTGAGGGCTCCTCCGATGCCACCGGCGATCCCGTCTCCGCCGACGGCGAGCACCACCCGCCCTCGCTCTCCGGCGCTGCGGGCGAGCTCCTGGGCGTGTACAAGGCTGCGGCTGTACTCGGTCTCCAGCTCGGCCCCCGCCTCCCGCAGCGTTCGGGCCACTCGCAGGAGGGCCGCCGCACCGGTGGATCCGCCCGCGGTGGGGTTGACGACGGCGGTGAACTGTCGCATCGGGGTGCCTCCGAGGCCGTGACGGTTGGGTGGTGGACGGGATCGTGCCGGGAGGGGCGAGGGCGGTTCGGGTCAGTCGGTGGGCAGCAGCACGCCGGGGTTGAGCAGTCCGGTGGGGTCCAGCCGTCGTTTCACGGCCCGCAGGGCCTCGATGCCGAGCGGGCCCGCTTCGCGGACGTACCAGTCGCGGTGGTCGGTGCCCACGCCGTGGTGGTGGCTGATCGTGCCGCCCGCGGCGAGGATCGCCCGGTTGGCGGCGCGCTTGGCCGGGGCCCAGTGCGCCACCGGATCGTCGCCCTGCGCGGAGACGACGGTGAAGTACAGCGAGGCTCCGTTCTCGTAGACGTGGGAGATGTGGCACATGACGAGGGGCGGGGTGCCGGCCTCGGTGAGTGCGGTGGTGAGTGCGTCGCGGACGGACGTGTACAGCTCCGGCACGCCGGACCAGAAGGTGGCGGTCTCCAGCGTCTCGGCGAAGGCTCCCGCGTCCAGCAGGGAGTCGCGCAGGTAGGGGGCCGAGTAACGGCCGTGGGCCCACTTCTCCCCGGGCTCCGCGCCGAGGTATTCGCCGCCGCAGTCGCGCAGTACGGCTGCGGCCCGCTCCCGGCGATAGGTGGTGTCCTCCGCGGTGCCCTCGAAACCGACGATCGCCTGGCATCCGGCGGACTGCTGCGCTCCGGAGCCGCCGATGGCATCGGGCTGGGCGAGGCCGATCAGTGTCTCGGTCTCGTCGGAGAGCCTGAGCACCGTCGGCCGGGGCCCGTCCTGGGCGAGGCGGCGCAGGGCAGCGGTCCCCTCCTCGAACGAGGCGAAGTGCCAGCCTTCGTAGACACGGGTTTCGGGGATGGGACGCAGGCGCAGGGTGACCGAGGTGATGACCCCGAACGCGCCTTCGGAGCCGAGGATGAGCTGGCGCAGGTCGGGGCCGGCCGCCGAGCGTGGGGCGCGGCCGACGTCGATGGTGCCCTCGGGGGTGGCGAGGGTGAGGCCCAGGACCATGTCGTCGAAGCGGCCGTATCCGGCGGACGCCTGTCCGCTGGAGCGTGCGGCGGCGAATCCACCGATGGTGGCCCATTCGTAGGACTGGGGGAAGTGGCCGAGGGTGAAACCGTGTTCGACCAGGAGGGCCTCGGCATCCGGGGCGCGCAGTCCGGGTTGCAGGGTGGCGGTGCGCGAAACCGGGTCGAGGGCGAGCAGGCCGTTCATGCGGCGCAGGTCCAGGGCGACGAAGGGCCTCTGCTGTTCGGGGGCGAGGCCGCCGACGACGGAGGTGCCGCCGCCGAACGGGACGACGCTCAGGCCGTGTTCGGCACACGCACCGAGGACGGCGAGCACTTCGTCATGGCTTGCCGGGAGCACGACGGCCGCGGGGATGTCCTCGACGTCGCCGGCCCGGATGCGCAGGAGGTCAGGGGTGGACTTGCCGCGGGTGTGCCGGACGCGGGGTTCCGCGTCGGTGAGCACATGCGCCTCGTCGCCGCCGACGGCGGCGAGCAGGGTCCGGTGCGCCGCGGAGCCCAGCGGGGAGGCGGGCACGTCGATGTCGGTCAGACCGACCGGTCCGCCGCCCTGCGGTTTCACCCCGAGCAGATCGCGCAAAAGCGAGATCACGGTGTCGGGCAGCGGTGCCGCCTTGGCCGGGTCGCCCCAGCCACTCCACAGTATGTCCATGGCGGTTGTCCTCACCGGTTGTTTCGAGGGATGCCGTCTCCTGCTGCCTCGCAGGGGCGTTACACTGTTACACATGACGCCTATTCGTCACAACCGCGAGGACAGCGATCCGGTGCTCGACGCAGTACGCGACTGCGTCCTGGCCGTCGGTGTCCGGCGCACCACCCTGACCGACGTGGCCCGCCGCGCGGGCGTCTCCCGGATGACCCTCTACCGGCGCTGGCCCGACGTACGTTCCCTGGTGGGCGACCTGATGACGCGGGAGTGGGTGGACGTGGCCACCCGGGCGATGCCCGAGCACCGGACGGGGACCACGGCGCGGACCCTGATCGTCGACGGACTCGTGGCCGGAGTGAAGGCCTTCCGCGCCCATCCCCTCTTTCGCAAGATCATCGACGTCGACCCCGAACTGCTGCTCCCCTACGTGCTGGACCGTCGCGGGGCCAGCCAGGAAGCCCTCCTCGGGCTCATCGCCGAGGGCGTACGGGAAGGCCACGCAGACGGATCGGTGCGGCCCGGTCACCCCGAGCGCCAGGCCCGGTCCCTGTTGCTGCTCGTCCAGTCCTTCACCCTGTCGCTGCGCACCATGACCGACGAGGACGATCCCGACCTGACCCCCGCGGCCTTCCTCGGGGAACTGCGGACCATTCTGGAGAGGACCCTGACCCCATGAGCCCCACCGGCAGCCCGGCCTCCACCACGCCCCCCGCCCCGGCGTCGTCACTGTCCGCCGCCCGCCGTGCCCGCGAGCTGGCCGAGACCTCGGACGGCCCGATCGCCGACGTCCTGGTCGTCGGCCTCGGCGCGACCGGCGCCGGCGCCGCCCTGGACGCCGCCGCCCGCGGGCTGACGGTCGTCGCCATCGATGCGCACGATCTGGCGTTCGGCACCTCCCGCTGGAGCTCCAAGCTCATCCACGGCGGGCTGCGCTATCTCGCCTCCGGCCAGTTCGACGTCGCCCACGAGAGCGCGGTCGAACGCGGCGTACTCATGGAACGCACCGCACCCCACCTGGTGCGCGCCCAGCCGTTCGTCCTCCCCCTCACTCCCCTGGTCTCCCGCGGCCAGGCCGCCCTGTCCTGGGCCGGCTTCCGGGCCGGCGACGCCCTGCGCCTGGCGGCCCGTACGGGCCGAGCCACCCTGCCCGCACCCCGCAGGCTGTCCTCGGTGGAAACCCGGCACCTCGCCCCCGCGTTGCGTACCACCGGGCTCCGCGGCGGGCTGCTGTCCTGGGACGGCCGGGTCACCGACGACGCCCGCCTGGTGACCGCCGTCGCCCGCACCGCCGCAGCGCACGGTGCACGGATCCTGACCCGGGTGCGGGCGCTGCACCTCACCGCGTCCGGGGCCCGGATCCGAGACGAACTCACCGGCGAGGAGGGCACCATCCGAGCCCGCACGGTGATCAATGCGTCCGGCGTCTGGGCCGGCGGCCTGGTCGACGGCATCCGAGTGCGGCCCTCCCGCGGCACTCACCTCGTGCTCCGCTCCGAGTACCTCGGCCCGATGCCGGCCGGCCTGCACATCCCGATCCCCGGGGAGACCAACCGCTTCGTCCTCGTCCTGCCCCAGGGCGACGGCCGGATCTACGTCGGGCTCACCGACGAGCCCGTCGACGGGGAGATCCCCGACGTGCCGGCGGTACCCGAGACCGACATCGGCTTCCTGCTCGACGTCCTGGGCTCCGCCCTGGACGTCCCCGTCCACCGCGACGACGTCGTGGGGGCCTTCGCGGGGCTGCGCCCCCTGCTGGACACTTCGGCGGGAGGCTCCGGCGCGGGCACCCGGACCGCCGACGTCTCCCGCCGGCACGCGGTCCTCACCTCGCCGGACGGCGTGATCACCGTCATCGGCGGCAAGCTCACCACCTACCGGCGGATGGCCGAGGACGCCGTCGACGCCGCCGTCGCCGCTCACGGACTCGGGGCGGGCCCGTCCCGTACCACTTCCGTCCCCCTTGTCGGCGCCGCACCGCAGCACAGGCTCGGCGCGCTGCGGGCACCCGGGCGGCTGATCCAGCGATACGGCATCGAGGCACCGGCCGTCCACGCCCTCGGCGAGCACGACTCCCGCCTGCGCGAACGCGTACTGCCGGGCCATCCCGTCACCCGTGCCGAGCTGCTATGGGCGGCCCGCCACGAGGGCGCGCTCGACGAGTCCGACCTGCTCGACCGGCGCACCCGCATCGGGCTGGTGCCCGACGACCGCGACGTGGCGCAGGACGCGGCACGGGACGTACTGCACGAGGCCCTGGCCGAGCGGAGCACGGACGAACGGACCTGAGGCAGGTCGGGGCGGACCTGAGGCACGTCGGGGCGCGACCTCTGCGGCCCGACGCTCATCATTACTGACATTTGATTGAACAGTCCAGACTGATAAACGTAGCGTTACTACCATGAAGGTGGACGCAGACACAGGCGACGATCACCCCTACTCCTCGGAGTGCGCCGCCGGACTCGCCTCCGCCCTGCGACTGGCGGTGGCCCGGATCACTCGGCGGCTCCGCCAGGCGCATGCCGTGGGCGACGTGTCGCTGTCCGGCGTCTCGGTACTGGCCCGGCTGGCCGCCGACGGGCCGGCCTCGCCCGGGTCACTGGCCGACCTCGAACGCGTGCGCCCCCAGGCCATGGCCACCACGCTCGCCGTGCTGGAGCAGCGCGGGTTGCTCCGGCGAACCCCGGACCCGACCGACGGACGGCGTTCCATCGTGACGGTCACCGACGACGGCCGCGCCATGCTCGCGGCACGGCGCTCCGAATCCGTTCAGCGCCTGGCCGACGTGCTCGACGAGTTCACCCCACAGGAACGGGCCACGCTCGCCGCCGCGCTTCCCCTGCTGGACCGGCTGGCGGAACGCCTGTGAGCGCGCACGGTCCCCAGCACGACGGCGGGCACGCGGACCGCCTCCGCAGTGACGTCTGCGGCTCCGTCCACGGCAGCACGCGCCTCGCCCGCCGCAGCGCCATCCCCGGGCCCCGGCTACAAGTGGGTTGCCCTGTCCAACACCACGCTCGGCGTACTGATCGCCACGATGGACGCCTCCATCGTGATCATCTCGCTGCCCGCTATCTTCCGCGGCATCGGGCTCGACCCGCTCGCGCCGGGAAACATCGGCTATCTGCTGTGGATGATCCTGGGCTACCTGCTGGTGTCGGCCGTGCTCGTCGTCGCCCTCGGCCGACTCGGCGACATGTTCGGCCGAGTCAGGATCTACAACCTCGGATTCCTCATCTTCGCCGGCGCCTCGGTCGCGCTCTCCCTCGACCCGTTCCGGGCCGGAGCCGGAGCCCTGTGGCTGATCCTGTGGCGTGTGGTGCAGGCGTTCGGCGGATCCATGCTCACTGCCAACTCCGCCGCCATCCTCACCGACGCCTTCCCCTCGTCATGGACGTCCAACGCGGAATCGTCGACCGATTCACCGAGGACCCCGCCTACATCCGGCGGCTGCGCCGGGCCGTCGACGCCGCGCACACCGCCGGCATCCCGGTGATCTACGTGGTCATCGGCTTCCGCCCGGGCCACCCCGAGATCAGCCCCCGCAACAAGACCTTCGCGCAGCTGGCGAAGAGCGCCCGAGGCACAGCCGGCGGGTTCACCGAAGGCGATCCGGGAGCCGACGTACACCCGGACGTGGCGCCCGGCCCGCACGACCTGATCGTCACGAAGAAGCGGGTGAGCGCGTTCACCGGCAGCGGCTTGGAGACGGTGCTGCGCGCCGCGGACATCGACTCGCTCGTCCTCACCGGCATGGCAACAAGCGGCGTCGTCGGGGGTGATGACCGCAGGCGGAGGGTGTCCGGCGCAGGCGAACCGGCAGGTGCCCGTGGTGGCATCGACCATCGCCGTAGAGGCAGGTGGTCAACAGAGGGCTGTCCAGTTCCTGCACGGCCTGGTCGAGCTGGGACCAGGAGCTGGGCGGGGGGCAGGTCGAGGTGGGCAAGGGCGCGGACCGTGGTGCGCATCTGGCCCATGACGTCGATGACCGAGACACTGACGCCCACCGGATGGCCGAACCGGTCCTCCATACGGAAGTAGGAGCAGGACCAGACCCGGTCGCGGCCTGGGCCGGCGGGGGTGCCGGCGATCCGGTGGAAGTTCACCACCGGATCGCCGGTCTCCAGCACCCGGCGCATCGCCGCCTCCATCTGCTCGGTGTTCACCCCGGGCAGCACCTCGGCCAGCCGCCGCCCCACATGCCGGGCCCCCGGCAGCCCGTTCATGGCCTCCAGGGCTGGGTTGACCTGTCGAAAGCGCAGCTCGGTGTCAAAGACCGCCAGACCACCGGAGAGCGGGCGAACAGCCCATCCAGCAGCGCATCGGTCCCGCGAGCCTGCCGCACGGCACGGGCGTCGGCGGCCAGCCCCAGAATCACCTCCTCTGCGGGTGCTGGCGAGATGGAGGAAGAGCACCTTCTCGCCGGGCACCTGCGCGATTCTCGCGAACTCGGGAGCTGCGGGAGAGGATGCGGACGCTTCCCTCGGACGATCAGCGGCGCCGCAGTGACGGGTCCAGCAGCGCGGGCGGAGTGTCGTACTTCTCGTGCGCGGCCATGTCGACACCGGGGGCGACGATCGCGTCGAGCGCGTCGAGCACATCGGCGGAGAGCACGGTGTCAGCGGCGGCGAGTTGCGAGTACAGGTGGTCCGGCGTTCGGGGACCGATGATCGCGCTGGTCACGGCAGGGTGCGCGGTCACGAAACCGAGCGCGAGCTGGATCATCGTGAGGCCGGCCTCGTCGGCGACTTCGGCCAGCTGCTCGACGGCATCGAGCCTGGCCCGGTTGGACGGAATGGTGGTGTCGAAGCGTTGCGGCATGAACGTTGAGCGGCTCGTGGTGATGTCCTGTCCCTCGCGGATCGCACCCGACAGCCAGCCCGAGGCCAACGGGCTCCACACCAGCACGCCAAGTCCGTACTCCTCAGCCACGGGCAGCACATGGGTCTCGATCCCGCGCTGCAGGATCGAGTAGCTGGGCTGTTCGGTGACGTATCGGCTCAGGTGATACTCGCGGGCGGCCCACTGCGCTTGCACGATGCGGTATGCGGGAAAAGTTGACGAGCCGAAGTAACGGATCTTCCCGGCGCGCTGCAGGTCGGTCAGAGCCGCCAACGTCTCCTCGTCACTGGTCCTCGGGTCCCACCGGTGGATCTGGTAGAGGTCGACGTGGTCGACACCGAGACGGCGCAGGCTGTCGTCGAGTGCGGTGACCAACCAGCGGCGCGAACTGCCCTGATGGTTGCGCTCGTCGCCCATCGGCATGCTCGCCTTCGTGGCCAGCACGATGTCGTCGCGTCGGCCGGCGATGGCCTTGCCGACCATCTCCTCGGACTGGCCGTCGCTGTACATGTCGGCGGTGTCGATGACGTTGATCCCGCCCTCGAGCGCGGCGTCGACGATGGCGGTGGCCTCGTCCTGGGTGGTGCGCCCGATCGCGCCGAAGTTCATCGCGCCGAGTGCGAGCGAGCTGACCTGCAGACCGGTGCGGCCCAAGGTGCGGTACTGCATGACCGTGTTCCTCCATTGCGGGTGAAGCGTGATGGAAAGGCGTGGCTTGGTGAAAGGTGTGGCTTGGTTGTCGCGCCCCTGCTCTGGCATCATGAGCAAACGGAACCCTGTTCCGGAAACATACGGAACGTTGTTCCGTTTGACAAGCTCGTTTGCGGAGGGAGCGGCGCGGTGAAGGACAAAGACGAGGGCGCAGGACACGCAGCCCAGTCCAAGCGGGCGGACGCCCGGCGCAACAAGGAGACGCTGCTCGACGCGGCCGCAGCGGTCTTCGTCACGTCAGGCGTGGAAGCGCCGGTACGCGACATCGCGGCCAAGGCCGGCGTCGGGCTGGGCACGATCTACCGCCACTTCCCGACACGAGCGGATCTCATCATCGCCGTCTACCGGCACCAGGTCGACGCCTGCGCCGAGGCCGGTCCAGCCCTGCTGGCGACCAGCGCAACCCCTCACGCTGCACTGGGGCAATGGATCAACCTGTTCGTTGATTTCCTGGTCACCAAGCACGGCCTCGCCGCCGTGCTGCAGTCCGACGACGCCGGCTTCGACACGCTGCACACCTACTTCCTCGACCGGCTCGTGCCCGTGTGCGCCCAACTGCTCGAAGCCGCAGCCGGCGTCGGCGAGATCCGCTCCGACATCGATGCATACGCACTCATGCGCGGCGTCGGGAACCTCTGCATCGGCGCGGAGAACAATCCCCGCTACGACGCACGTCGACTGGTCGAACTCCTCATCGCAGGACTACGCCGACCGCACTGACAACCGGCCGGACAACTGATGAGGGCCGGCCGCCTCGGGGCGCGATCAGCGCGGGAGGCGCCACTGCGCGCAGTAGCTCCCGCAGCAGCTGCGATCCCGCCGCCCGGACACCGAGCAGGCGACGGTCGACCAGGTGAGGCCGCTGCCGCTTCGTGAAGTCCCGCCCCGGATTCGTGATGCGCCCGTCGGTCGCCATGACCACCACGTCCGCCTTGTACGCGCGCCGCGCCGTGCCGCCGAGCGCCTGCAGATCAGGCGTACCCGCCGCGGAGCCGCGGTCCCCGCCACGGCGGTACTTCCACGGGATCACCCCGCGGCGCCCGACAGGATCCGTGACCTTCATATCCGCCCGAGACCGCCCCCGACACCGACCCGCATCGCGCCCCGACAACCGTTGCGCCGCAACAGCTTCCGGACCGCGTTCTCGAACTCGCGATGGTGCAACGCGTCGAACTGCGCCAGCACGTACCGCAATTTGCACGCCCGCACCCGCTGCCGACGCGACGGCGCTGAAGACGCCGGTACAGCCAGCCACCGCCAGACCGCCGTTGCTCCGGAAAGCGTCGCCCAGGGATCAGGCCTGTTGGGGGACTCGGAACAGATACCCATGGGCGCGGGTGACGTGGTCGCCGTGACCTGGCCGCTGGGCGACCTGTCCCGCGCGGGCGAGCCGACCCGGGCCGGTCAGCGCCTGCTGATCAAGGACAAGGACCTGACACGGGTCAAAGCGGCGGCCCGCACCGCGAGTTCGGGTTCATGGACCGATGGCGCGGCCACGTACCAAGTGACACCGCGCCCCCTGCTGCCCGGAGAGAAGTCGTGCACGGACGTCTCCTCCCGACACCGGCTTCGGCTTCGGCTTCGGCTTCTTGGGCACGGACGCCGGCCATATGGGCCAGGGCCGCCAGGGTGATGCGCCGGGCGGCGGTCCAGGCGTGCGGCCCGACCGTCCTCTCGGACCACGAATCGACCTGCTCGACCGTCAGCTCATCAGTACGCAGTCCCACCCACGAGCATCAGCCCACCCCTGCACGCCACAGGCGGTGGCCGCACTGGCCCTCGACGAACGTGACTGTCTCGTCGAGCGACGCCCGGCCCGTGCGGGCGTAGTCCACCGTGACGTCCTCGAATCCGATCGACATGCCACAGAAGAGGATGAGGTCGTCCGGAGGTGAGAGGACCTCCGCGACGGTCTTGTGAAACTTCGCCCATGCCATCTGCGGGCAGCTGTGCAGACCTTCGGCGCGGAGCAGCAGCATGACGGTCTGCAGATACATGCCGGCGTCGGCCCATTGGGCCGGGCCCAGGTCGCGGTCGATGTAGCAGAACAGGGCGGTGGGCGCGCCGAAACAGTCCCAGTTCGCGGCAGCGGCCCTTTGGCGCGCCTCGATGTCCTCGCGCGCAATGCCGAGTGCGCCGTAGCGCTGCTCGCCGAAGGCGGATCGGCGCTCGCGGTACGGGGACTTCAGTGCGGGAGGGTACATCTCGTACTCCGGCTCGTCCCAGGGGTCGCCGGTGACCAGGCGCTCGCCCGCGCGCTTCTTGACTTCGGCCAGCGGCGCGCCGGTCAGCACGTAGGCGTGCCACGGCTGGAGGTTCGATCCGGACGGTGACCAAGCCGCGGCGGTCAGCACGCGCTCCAGCACCTCCCTCGGGACAGGCCGGTCGGTGAATCCGCGCACCGCCCGTCGGCTCGTGACCGCCTCATAGGCGTCCAAGATTGCCCACCTCCACTGCTCAACGCGTGCGACTTTGTTTCACTCACGATAGTATCATTCAATACCATCTCGTGTTTGACTATCGTCGAGTACGAATCCTCAGCCCCTGGTTCCCCGCCTCGGGCACCACGTTTTGGAGAAAGTCCATGGCCACGTTGCTGCACATCGACTCGTCCGCATTCCCCGGCGAGGCCTCGTCGTCCCGTTCGATCGCGAGCGCCTTCCGCAGGGCCTGGGAGGAGCAGCACCCTGAGGGCACGGTGATCTACCGCGACCTCGCCGCCACCCCTGTCCCGCACATCACCGCCGACGCCTGGTCCGCCGGTTACACCGCCCCGTCCGAGCGCACGCCGGAGCAGTCCGCCGCATTCGCCGCGCGCGTGAAGCTCATCGAGGAGCTGGAGCAGGCGGACGCCGTCCTGATCGGCGCCCCCATGTACAACTACGCGATTCCGTCGACCCTCAAGGCGTGGCTGGACAACGTGCTCCTGCTGGGCCGCACCGCGGGCGAGACCCCCTCCGCCCAGGGCACCCCGGTCATCGTCGTCGCCAGCCGCGGCGGCTCCTACGCGCCGGGCACCCCGCGCGAGGGCTACGAGTTCGTACAGAACTACCTGGAGGCCGTCCTCAAGGGCACGCTCGCCCTGGACCTCGAATTCATCGTCCCGGAACTCACCATGGCTCCCCGCAACCCGGCCATGTCCGAACTGGTCCCCCTCTACGAGGCCTCTCGCAAGCGTGCCTTCGAAGACGCAACCATCAAGGCCAAGGAAATCGCGGAGCGCTTCGCCGCGTAACCCCCGGGCCATGGACGCCGTGTGACGCCTCGCCCCAGGACGTCACACGGCATCCTCGTCGCCTGCACCCTCTCCGACGGTGACGGTGGCGCACCCCTGGGGGCCGGCGGCTTGGCGCGGAAGACGGCGACGAAGCGTGCCCACGCGGCAGGCAACCGGAACACGGGCGTGCTTACGCCTCACTGTCTGCGGGGTAGGCGAACCGGGTCAGCAGGTCCGTGAGCTGCTCGGGCTCGCCGGGCCCCAGTTCGGCAACCAGGCGCTCAGCCAGCGGCTCGGCCGCCACATGGGCTGCGTCGAAGAGCTCGACGCCCTCAGGTGTGATCTCCACCGCCCGCACCCGCCGGTCCCCCGGAACGCTCTTGCGTACGGCCAGCCGCTTACGCTCCAGGTCGTCCACGACCCGCATGATTCCCGCCTTGTCCGACCCCGTCGCCGAAACCAAGTCCCGCTGCACGGTGGGCCCACGGTCGACCAGCACGATCAGCACGGCAAAATGCCGCAACTCGATGCCGAGCGGCCGAAGCGCCTCCTCCATCACCGCGGCCGCGCGCCAGTGCGCCCGGCGCAGCAGCAGGCCGAGAGCGAAAGGCGAGGCATCCCCGGGGCGGTCGGTCACGCGCGAGGCGGTGGTTCTGCGGGGTACGTCGGCGGGCATGACGGCATATTACCAGCAATCCTTTCATTCGATACGGTATCGTTTGAAATTAAATGCGGCTACGTCTACCGCGGCCGGCCCATGCGACCGCCGTCCGTGCACCTCGCCGCTCACCCCAGGGCGGACGTCGTCTGCCGCGATCGGGCCGTCCCGGCGACCGGTCCTCGTTACCGGGCGAGTCCGGCTTTGTAGCAGGCGGGCCTGAACTCGCGGGTGCAGATCCGGTTGATGGTGTACACGCCATCCTTGACGAGTGTCTGCTTGATGTTGCCGACCGTCACCGCGCGCGGAGTGAGCAGGACGGACGGGATGCGCTTGGTGGTGGGGCTGTCGATCGTCGTCGTGGCGACGTCGCGGAGATCCTCGCCTCGCCCCAGGGCGACGGCCATGGTGACGGCTGCGACAGCTTCTGCCCGGAACGGTTTGTACACCGTCATGTACTGCTCACCCTTGATGATGCGCTGCACAGCGTCGAGGTCGGCGTCCTGGCCGGTGACGGGAGGGAGCTTCCCGACACCAGCGCCCTTGAGAGCGGAGATGACACCTGCGGCTATGGAATCGTTGGCCGCCAGGACACCGCCGATCCTGTCCGGGCCCAGGGCCGCGATGGCTGCGGACATATTGGCATGGGCTTTCTCCGAGCTCCAGTCCACCGTGTCGTACGACCTGGCGATCTTCACCTTGCCTGTGATGACGGACATGGCGCCCCTCCTGAACGACGCTGCGTTGGCGCTGGTCGGATCGCCGTTCATCATGACAACGTTCCCGCCGTTCGCCTTGTCGCCCATGCCTTTCAGGAGCGCCTCGCCCTGGAGCCTGCCGACCTGCGCACCGTCAAAACTGACATAGCCCGAGATCGGGCCTTCGGCGAGCCGGTCATAGGCGACGACGGGAATACCCGCCTTGTCCGCCTCCTGGACCGAGGAGCGGAGTGCCCTGGTGTCGGCGGCGTCGAGGATCAGGACCCTGACCCTCTTGGTGATCATGGACATCACCTGTTGCTGCTGCCGCCCCGCGTCGTTCTCGGCGTTGGCGTACTCCAGGGTGCAGCGGGGACACAACTCCTTCAGCCGCTTCTCGATCAGCGGCTTGTCGGATTGCTCCCAGCGGGGAACCGCTCGGCTCGGGAGCAGCAGACCGACGGCGAAGCTGTCCGTTTCCGCTCGGCCGTCTCCTCCGCAGGCGGCCAGGGACATCGTCATGAGCCCCGCGACGATCGCCGCGACGGCGGGGCCCGTACAGGTCCTCATCGCAGACCCCCCAGCGCCAGGCGGGGCCCCGGGTCCGCGGGAGTCGGCTCGCGCTGCGGCACAACGAGTTCGCTCCACACCTGCTTGCCGCCGGCCACCGGCACCGTGCCGAAGGATTCCGACATGGCTTCGACCAGAAGCAGGCCGCGGCCGCCGGTCGACTCCCAGTCCACGATCACGGGCTTGGCAGGCGCACGCGGCGAGGAATCGCTCACGCAGACTCGCACCCGGTCCCCACGGAGCGTCAGGTCGAGGCGGACCGGTCCCTGGGTGTGCACCAGGGCGTTGGTGACAAGTTCGGACACGACCAGCAGCACCGCATCGGCTGCTTCTTCGACTTTCCATCGCCGCAGAGTGCGCGCGGTGAAACGGCGGGCGTGCATGACGGCGTCGGGCAGCCGCCACACCACCCAACCGGCCCGTATCGGCCGGGTCTTCATGCCGTCGTAGCGCAGCAGCAACAGTGCCACGTCGTCCTCGCGACGGCCGACGTCGCCGAGCAGTTCGTCGGCCATCAGCCCTGGATCCGCCGGATCCGCCGCAGCGAGCGCGGTGCGCGTCCGATGCATACCCTCGTCCAGGGGCAGGTCGACGGCCTCGACCAGGCCGTCGGTGACCAGGGCCAGCACACTGCCGGGGGCCAGTGCGACGGCGGTCATGGGGAATTCCGCCTCCGCGGAAACGCCCAGCGGGAGCCCACCCTCGACCTGCAGCTCCTCCGTGGTGCCGTCGGGATGACGCACCAGCGGTGACAGATGGCCGGCCCGGACGAACAGGATGTTCCCCTCCTCCATGTCCAGTTCGGCATAGCAGCAGGTGGCGAACAGATCGGTCTCCATACCGATAAGGAGGCGGTTGGCGTGCGAGAGGACCACGTCGGGCGGGTGCCCCTCCACCGCGTATGCCCTGACCGCGGTACGCATCTGACCCATGATCGTCGCGGCTCCGGCACTGTGTCCTTGCACGTCACCGATGACCAGCGCCACCCGATCCTCGGAGAGGGCGATGACGTCGTACCAGTCGCCGCCCACCTGCAACCCCCGCCTGGCGGGCAGATAGCGGGCGACGGCGGTCCCCCCGGGCAACTCGGGGAGGCTCCGGGGCAACAGACTGCGCTGCAGCATCGTCGCGAGCTCCTGCTCGGCATCGTGCGCGTGCGCACGTTGGAGGGCCTGCCCGACCACCGCCGCGGTAGCCGTCAGCAGGGACCTCTCCTCGGGGACGAATTCGTGCGGCTGATCCCAGCCGACCAGGCACACGCCGACGACCCGGCCCTTGGCAGGAAGCGGCAGGACGGCCAGACCTCCCGTGCCGATGCCTGCGAGTCCGGGCTCAAGGGCTGTGCCTGCGGGCCACAGATCCATGCGCCCGTCCCGCAGAGCCAGTTGAAGGGTGGGCAGGGCGCTGACCGGTACGTCGGGCCACTCCGAACGCCACGCGGAACGCCACTGGGAACGCCATGTCTCCGGCCAGGCGGCGGGCTGTGGCGGGTCGAGCACGCTGATCACGAGCCGGTCGTCCTGCAACTCGGCGAGCGCCACCCGGTCGGCGCCCAGCGGCTCACGCAGCACGGTGACCACCACTCGGCTGACGTCAGAGATCGTTGCGGCATCATCGAGTGCGGCAGTCAGCCACTGGATCCTGGAAACGTCATCGGCACCCCGGCGCAGGAGCGAGGTCGCCGTCACCATGCCCAGCACCTGCACCGGCCGGTCGTCGGTGCTCTCCACCACCCGGCAACTCAGGCTCAGCCAGCGCATTTCGCCAGTGGGACGGCGGACTCGGAACTCCAGCTCCCGCCGGCCGAACGCCTCGGTGGACGGCCCCAGGACCGACATCAGCGTGGGCATGTCCTCCGGGAGGGCGTGCGCGAGCAGGGTGTCCGCCTTGCCGTCGAAGTCGTGCGGCGTGATACCGACCAGCTCGAGCAGGGTCTCGTCCACCTCGATCAGGCCGGTGTCCGGCACCAGGACGAACGAGCCGACGCGCAGACTCCGCAGGGCGGAACTCAGCAGCGACGACGGCATGGGCCGGCCGGCCTCGGCCTGGAGTACACCGGTAACCGCGTCGGCGTAGCGCTCCAGGAAGCGCCGTTGCTCGGCCTCGAAGGCGTCCTTGGAAGCGCCCACGACGACGAGGCAGCCCAGCCGCCTGCCCTCCCTCCGGAGTGGCAGCGCACCGAGCGACGCCTCCGCTCGCAGCGGCGTCGGCCCGCCCTCGGAGAAGGAGGCGAGTGCCGCGGGACTCAGCCACAGAGGCCGGTCGGTGCGCAAGGCGTGCGCCGCGGGTGACCTACCGGAGAGAGGCAGACGCTCCGGAAGGCCGTACTCGGGAGAAGCGGCGCCTCCGGCCGTTTCCACCAATCGCAGCACTTCATTCCCGACGCCGACGACATAGACCGCTGCCAGCGCCACTCCGGCGAACGTCAGAGCCCGATCACTCGCGGCGGCCCCTGACACCGGAGGCGATGAACCGGTGTCTGCGGCTTCGGCCTCGTTTGCCCGCGGATCCGAGACCTCGGCCCGGGCACGGCCGTCATGAGGCATGTCCGCAACCAACCTCCCGTCCATGCCGCAGGTGCGACAGGTTGAGATCGGGGCACCCTTCAGGTGGAGATCGGGCACCCTTCTTCCAGGGTGGCATACAAGGGCCAACCGGACAGATCCGCTTGATTGCCCTCGACACCAGGCCCGGGCGCCGGATCCGGGGTCCTCGTACGTCGAGCCGAACGGCGAGGGTCCCCTCGGTGCAGGGCGGAACGACCCTCGAAGTGGCGTTGCATGCGACGCCAGGACGCCCCCGTCCGTCCCCTCGGATGTGTCAGATGGTGCAGTGCGGACGGCGGTGCTGCCGATGACCCGGCCGCGAGGCAGCAACCCGCTCCGGTGGAGGGTGACCCACTGCGGCAAGATCGCTTCGGGGCCCCGAGTAGAGCCACGTTCGGAGGATGTACGGGCCCAACAGCGCTGGTCGGAGCCGCTGCGTTCGCAGATGACCGCAGCCGGTGCCACACTGACGACGTGGTCGTCTTGCGACGTCCGCGCGGTCCGTTCGGCGAACGTCGGGCGTCGGCACCGCGGCCGGCTGTCGGCTGCTGGATTTCTGGCCGACACGCGTGGCCCGGTGAGAAGGCCGGGTTGTCGCCATGCTCAATGAGGGATCCACCGGTGCCGGGCTGGTCGGGCCGAGTCTCCGCCTCGCCAGGGCGGGCGATGCCGCCCCGCAAGCGCCGGAGCCGCAGCTGCCCGTGAAGGCAGGGACAGGTGTGCGCCTGGATCTCCATGCCGACGCGGGCACCCGGCACTCAACACGGCCTGAGCCGTCGCGCCACGTAGTACGTGGCCCAGGCGGTCCGACCCCCCGCACACGCACCTTGACACCCGCGATGCACGTCGAGCGGCCTCCCCACGCGCGCACCGTGCCGGCCGGCCCCGACGGGAGACGCCGGTGTGGCCCCGCTGGTCCTCCATCAACCGGCCGCCCACCACCCGGCGTACGCCGACGGGCCGCAGCACCCAGACCCCATACCCGATGCGGGCCAGGCACGGACAACCGTGCGCGCTCCCTGACCACACGCAGGGGAAAGACAAGGGAGGTCTCTCCATGAAGACCTTCATACGAGACGCGGCCATCGCCATGACCGTCGCCTCGACGGCCGTTGCTCTCGCGGCCTGCGGGTCGGGCGCAGGGAACGACCCCCACGGGGGAAACACGCCGAGAATCGGGCTGCTGCTGCCGGACGCCATCACGGCTCGCTGGGAGACACAGGACAGGCCCCTGCTCGAGAAGAAGATCAAGGAGCTGTGCGACGACTGCACGGTCGAGCACGCCAATGCCAAGAACGATGTGGCCACCCAGCAGGGGCAGATGGACTCGATGATCACCAAGGGGGTCGATGCCATCGTGCTCGTGCCCGTCGACGCCAGATCGCTCGGCCCCTCGGTCAGGAAGGCGCACGCGGCAGGCATCCCGGTCATCTCCTACGACCGTCTCGCCGAGGGCCCGATCTCGGGTTATGTCTCCTTCGACGGCGAGGAGGTCGGCCGCCTCCAGGGCAGGGCACTGCTGAAGGCCATGGGCGACAAGGTGCCCGGCGCCCAGATCGTCATGATGAACGGCGATCTCAGCGACCCGAACGCGGTGTCGTTCAAGAAGGGCGCACTGTCCGTGCTCAAAGGGAGAGTGAAGATCGGCAAAGCGTACGACACGCTCCGGTGGAGGCCGGCGACTGCGAACATGAACATGTCCGGCGCGATCTCCGCCCTCGGCGCCGACAACATCGACGGGGTCTACTCCGCCAACGACGGCCTCGCCACCGGCAGCATCTCCGCCCTCAAGGCGAACAAGGTCCACCCGCTGCCCCCCGTCACCGGGCAGGACGCCGAACTCGGAGCCGTGCGGCATATCGTCGCCGGCGATCAGTACATGACCGTCTACAAACCCTTCAGACTCGAGGCTTCCGCCGGCGGCGCCATGGCCGTGGCCGCGGCACGCGGTGAAAACCTCGACCGGGTTGCCACGGGCACGGTGAGGACCCCCAGTGTGAAGGCGGTTCCGGCCGTCATGCTCACCCCGGTGTCCGTGACCGTCGCCAATATCAAGGACACCGTGGTGAAGGACGGCGTGTACACGATCCAGCAGATCTGCACCCCCCAACTCAGGGCCGCCTGCAACAAGGCCGGGCTCACCTGACAGGCCGTTTTGACCAGGTCCGTACCCCGGGAAGGAGATGGTTTCCGTGCCGACTCCCCCGTTGCTGGCGCTGCACGGCGTGTGCAAGCGCTTCGGTGTCGTCGAGGTCCTCACGGACATCGAGCTGGAGATTCACGCGGGCCAAGTCGTCGCACTTCTGGGCGACAACGGGGCCGGCAAATCCACCCTGGTCAAAGTGATCTCCGGCGTCGCTCCCGCGGACAAGGGCGTCATCCAATGGGAGGGGCGGACAGTCAACATCAGGCGCCCCCACGACGCCCGGGACCTCGGTATCGCCACCGTCTACCAGGACCTCGCGCTGTGCGGGAATCTCGACGTCGTCGGCAATCTGTTCCTCGGTCAGGAGATCCGCAGATTCGGGTTCCTCGACGATGTGGAAATGGAGCGTCGCACAAGACGCCTGTTGGAACGCCTGACCAGGAGCGTCCCCGATCTGCGCGACCCCGTCGTCTCGCTGTCCAGCGGCCAGCGGCAGACCGTCGCCATCGCTCGCTCGCTTCTCGGCGAGCCGCGCCTCCTCCTCCTGGACGAACCGACCGCAGCGCTGGGAATCGAGCAGACCACCGAGGTCCTGGACATCGTCGACCAACTGCGTGACCGCGGCCTGGGAGTCCTGCTCATCAGCCACAACATGGGCGACGTGAAAGCTCTCGCGGACCGGGCCGCCGTACTGAGGCTCGGTCAGAACAACGGCTTCTTCGACGTGAACATCACGTCTCACGAGCAGATCATCTCCTCCATCACCGGCGCGGCGGAAAACGTGCCTCGCCGGATGGCCCACCAGGAGTCGGGGTGGTGAAAGAGGTGCACAACATGGCGGACGACACACGGGCTGAACCCGCCACACCCACCACCGAGGCCCGTCAGCCCCACCTCGCGCGGACCATCGCCCGTGCCGTGGAGGGCTGGGTCGCCGTCTTCCGGCGCAAGCTGAGCGCCGGTGAACTGGGCGCGCTCCCCGTCGTTCTGGTCCTCGCCGCGGTCTGGATCGTCTTCCAGGCCCTCAACCAGAACTTCCTCTCGCCCCGGAACCTGTCCAATCTCAGTGTGGACATCGTGGGCACGGGTCTGATCGCGGTCGGCATCGTCTTCGTGCTGCTGCTCGGTGAGCTCGACCTGTCGGTCGGCTCGATCAGCGGCCTCGCGGCGGCTGTCTTCGCTGTTCTGAACGTGAACAGCGGCGTGCCGGAATGGCTCGCCCTGATCGTCGCGGTGCTCACGGGTACCGCGACGGGAGCCGTCCAGGGCTTCTCGTTCGCCAGGACCCGGGTGCCGGCCTTCGTCGTCACACTGGCGGGGCTGCTCACCTGGAACGGCCTCATGCTCTACATCCTCGGGAACAGCGGCACCGTCAACCTCGACGAGAACGGGCTCGTCGCCAAGCTGACCAGCTATTACTTCACCAACAGCGCCGCTGCCTACGCAGTGGCGGCGGTCGCCACGAGCATGGTCTTCCTCGTGTCCTACCTGGGCAGGCGGCGCCGCAAGGCCTTCGGCATGCCGTACCGCTCGCTTCGGGGAATCACCATCCGCACGGGAGCGGTCGCGATGATCGCGTTCGCCACCGCGTATGTGCTCAACCAGTTCCAGGGCCTGCCGCTCGCCCTCCTGATCTTCCTCGTGGTGGTGGCCGGCCTCGACATCGTTCTCCACCGCACGCACTACGGGCGGCAGATCTACGCACTCGGCGGCAGCGTCGAAGCAGCCCGTCGTGCCAGCCTCAGTGTGACGCGGGTGCGGACCGCGGTGCTCGCGGTCTCGGGCACCATGGCCGCGATCGGCGGCCTGTTCCTGGCCTCGCGCATCACCTCGGTGAGCCAGAGCTCAGGCTCGGGCGTCCTGCTGCTCAATGCCATCGCAGCAGCCGTCATCGGGGGCACCAGCCTGTTCGGAGGACGCGGTACGACGTGGTCCGCCGTGCTCGGCATGCTGGTCATCCAGTCGAACGCCTCAGGCATGGCCCTCACGGACACCCCCGCTGCCGTCCAGTTCGTGATCACGGGCGGGGTGCTCTTCGCCGCAGTGGTCATCGACTCACTGTCGCGACGCTCGCAGGAGGCACATGGCCGGGCCTGAGGTGAGACAGCCTGGGTGACGGGGGGACAATGCTTGATGTTGAGCAGGATCCGGTCGGTGCCGCTCAGGTCCTGGCTTTGGTGCGGCCATGGCCAGGATCTTGTGCGGTGAGGCGTTCAACCTGTGCCGCACTGGCCTCAGCGCGGCGCCGGGCCTCACGGACCTGCCGGTCGACCACCCGTACGCGCTCGCGCGCCTTCTGAGCCGCTGCCCGAGCCTGCCGCTGCTGGCTCTGCAGTCGCTGCAGTTCATGGGCGAACTCGCCAACCCGCTGCTGGAGGCTGTTCTCGGCTTCGTCGGCTTCGTTGGCCTCCTGGCCCGCTGTCGCCGCCTCGTCCTCGAGGGCGCGAAGCTCCCGTTCGCTGTCGGCCGCTTCCTGCCGTGCCTGCTCGACAAGGCGGCGGCGCTCCTCGTCGGCTGCGCGGTCCCTGCGCGCCCGGGCAGCGGGGCATGGCGCGGTCGAGGGAGTGGATGCGGCAGGGGCGCGGCGCGGGGCCGTGTCCTCGACTGTGGGGAAGCCGAGTGCCTGGCTGAAGGGCTTCACCAGCCGGCCCGCGGCCCACTCCTGGGCGGCCGATGGGTCGGCGAGGACGGCATGGAGGATGCTTTCGACCTCACGCTGAACGCCGTCACTGATCGGGTGGCCGGCCTCCTTCGCCAGTTGACGGGCCTGCCGCGACAGCGCGTTGATCAGCAGGTGCTGCCGGCGGCTCAGCTCGCGCAGCTGCTCCCCGTCCAGGTCGTGGTGCGCTTGGCGCAGGGCCTGGCCGAGCTGGAGCAACGGCTGGATCTCGTCGGGCCGTTCGCGTACCAGGAGGTTGGCCGCCCAGGCCGACGAGCTGGGGCGACGCAGTTTGCGAATCTTCTCCGCGAGGGGGCGGTCGCCGGCACTGCGGGCCGCGGCCGCACGGGCATCACGGGTGGCGGTGAAGTCCTCCGGCGGCAGCCCGTACAGGTCGTCCGCGACAGCGTCCAGGTTCACTGGTGCCCCCTTCCACGCCATGCCGCTTTTTCAAGTCTCACACCATCCAGGGCACGTATGCCTCGGCGCCCGGCCTCGACCGCCAGACCTGTCCCAGTGTGCGGTGGACCACTCCGGCGCGGATGCGCGCGTCTCGCGAGGGTCCGCTCGTGACGCCCGCGACAAGGTGCGGCACATGCCTCGTGGTTCAAGGCCGGTAATTGATCGTCACGCGGGCTGCGGCTTCGCTCGACCCGAGGCCCGGCCGTGACACGCGTTGGTCAGCGATGCCCGAACGGTGCACGCTGGAGACGTGGACTCCCGGCAGCGTCTGGCCGGACTGCGGCAGCCATGGCAGTCGAGCCACGCCCTGCTGCTGATCCCTCTTGCGCTCATCGTGGTGATCACGGTGGTGGACCTGCTGGTTCCGGCCGATGTCCACCTCGGTCCCCTGTTGGTCATCGCACCTGCTATCACTGCGTCTTTTGCCGGCCCCCGCCTGACCGCGCTGATTGGGGCCCTGGCAGTGCTGGCCCAGGCATTCATCGGCTGGCACTTCGGCGCGCTGTTCACCCGGAATGTGCTGGTGCAGGTCCTCGCCCTGGCGGTGCTGTCCTCGCTGACCGTGTTCTACTGCGTGGTGCGCGAGCGGCACCGTAAGGAGCTGGCCCAGGTGCGCTCGGTCGCCGAGGCCGCACAGCATGTCCTGCTGTGGCCGCTGCCGGAGGAGATCGGCCCGCTGCGGGTTGCCTGCCTCTACCTGGCTGCGGAAGACGAGGCTCAGATCGGCGGCGACCTGTACGCGGCCACCCGCATCGACGGCGGGACCCGCGTGATGATCGGCGACGTACGGGGCAAGGGCCTGGACGCCATCGGGGAAGCCGCCCTCCTGCTCGGCGCCTTCCGCGAGGCCGCCCACAAGCACACCGCCCTTCCCGGACTGGCGGTCGCCCTGGAACAGAGTGTCGCTCGCTATCTGGACGACTTCGAGCCGGAGGAGGAGGCCGGGGAACGCTTTGTGACCGCCTTGCTGATGGAGATCCCCGACGAGGACCCCATCACCCGGATGACCAGCTGCGGCCATCCTCCGCCGCTGCTGCTCAGCCACGGCGACGCCGTCACCGTTCCCGTGCACCCCACACCCCCGCTGGGGGTCGGTCGGACAGGGCCGGCGGACTACACCGTAGATGTGTTCTCCTTCGAAGCCGGAGACACTCTCCTGCTGTACACCGACGGCGTCATCGAAGCCCGCGGCCCGGGCGGCCGCTTCTACCCGCTCACTGAACGGGCTGCCCAGTGGACCGGCCACAGCCCGGAGACTCTGCTGCACCACCTCCGGCGCGATCTGCTCGCCCACGGCGGCGGACGTCTCGGCGACGACGCCGCTCTGATCGCGGTGCGCCGCACGTCGACCGCATGCCCGAGCGCCCCGCCGCGGAAGGGGCATGCGCGCCGACGGGTTCTGCACCACTCCGAAAACGAACCGTCGCACTGATCGCACCGGCCATCCGTTCGGGGCCGCTCGAGAGGGTCACCCGCATGTGGGGATGCCGTGGTGGTTACGGGATCTCCTGTTCGGCCCAGATGACCTTTCCTCCGGGCGTGTACCGGGCACCCCAGCGATGGGCGAGCTGGGCTACGAGAAACAGGCCACGGCCGCCTTCGTCCATGCTCCGGGCATGCCTCAGCCGAGGCGCGGTGCTGCTGGCATCGGCGACCTCACAGGTCAAGCGAGAGTCCCGAAGCAGCCGCAGCCGTACGGGCGGTGCGGCATAGCGGATCGCGTTGGTGACCAGCTCGCTCACGATGAGCTCCGTCGTCATGGCCAACTCCTCAAGGCCCCAGGCTGCCACCTGGCGAGTCGCCCGGGCCCGGACATCACCGACGGCGGCCGGGTCCGAAGGCACATCCCACGAGACGACGTGGTCGGCCCCCAGAGCGTGCGTGCGCGCCAGGAGAAGGGCGATGTCGTCGAGTTGAGGCACGGGCACGAGCTGCTTCGTGGCGGACGCGCACAGTGACTCGAGGTTGGAGATGCGCTGGGACAACACCTGGCTGAGACGAGACATGCCCGGATCCATGGCGCGGTCGGCTCCCTGGATGAGGCCGTCGGTATAGAGACCGATCAGGCTGTTCTCGGCGAGCTCGATCTCGCTGGCTTCGAACGCGAACCCTCCCAGCCCGAGCGGAGGCCCGGCGGGAAGCTCCAGGAAGTGGGCGTGCCCGTCGGGGGCGACGACGACCGGGGGCGGATGCCCGGCCCGGGCCATCGTGCAACGTCGCGTGACCGGATCGTAGACGGCGTACAGGCAGGTTGCTCCGAGGAAAGCCGTGAGAGCCTGGTTGGCCGCCTCGTCGCCGGTCTCCTCCTCGGTCAGCCGAAGCACGAGGTCGTCGAGGTGGGCCAGCAACTCGTCAGGGGGCAGGTCCATGTCGGCCAGGGTCTGCACCGCAGTGCGCAGCCGGCCCATGCTCGCGGCCGCGGTGATGCCGTGGCCGACCACATCGCCGACGACAAGACCCACGCGGGCGCCGGACAGAGGGATCACGTCGAACCAGTCGCCGCCGACCCCGCCCGTGGCGTCCGCCGGCAGATAGCAGGAGGCCACCTCCAGCGCTGTTCCACCCGTGAGGGCGTGGGGCAGCAGACTGCGCTGAAGGGTGACTGCTGCCGTGTGTTCCCGGGTGTAGCGGCGAGCGTTGTCGACGCACAGCGCCGCTCGCGCCACCAACTCTCGGGCCAAGAGGACATCGTCCCGGTGGAAAGAGACGGGATTGAGCGAACGGGCGAACGTGGCGAGGCCCAGAACCGTGTTCCGCGCCCGCATCGGCACGGCGATGAGGGAGTGCAGTCCGAACTCCCGCATGCTTGCCACCCTGGCAGGCTGTTCGGCGATCCACAGCTCGTCGGCCGCGTCGAGCACCGGAATGAAGATCGGATCGCCGTTGATGAGCAGGTTCACGTCGTGCGGCGGGGGGAGGAAGTCGACCTTGGCCCCGATCGGCGCCACAGCCTCTGGGCAGCCCTCGCGCACTGAACTCATGCCGGCCCGGCGCATCGCAGGCTTGGCGGAGGGCGGTCCGGCATCGGTCAACCACGTTCCATTCCCCTCGGCGCTGAGGACCGGCTCCAACAGATCGACGATGACGAAGTCCGCGAAGCGCGGGACGGCGAAGTCGGCGAGCTCCTGAGCCGTCCGCATCACGTCCAGAGTCCTGCCGATGTCGGTCCCGGCCTCATTGACCAGCGACAGGAGCTGGCGGGCGTGCCACCGCTCGGTGACATCCAGGACCATGTAGCAGACCCCGGTGACGGAGTTGCTTGCGTCCACCAGGGGGAAGAAGGAAGTGGAGTACGCGTGTTGACGGTGCGGATCGGCCCAACTCCATCCCGCGTACTCGTAGTCGGTGACCGGGAGTCCGGTCGCCAGCACCTTGCGCATCAGGCTCTCGAGGGTCTCCGCCTGCAGCCCCGGCAGCAGCTCGCTCAGACGATGGCCCAACCGCTGCTCACGGGGCACGCCGCCGAGGCGTTCCAGGGTGTCGTTCAGCCAGACGTAGCGCAGTTGCAGATCCATCACAGCCATGCCGACCGGCGCGCGGGTCAGGAAGCCGTCGAGGATGGACTGGCCCACCGTCCATTGCTGCTTCTGCTCCCGTGCCGAGATCAGAAAACACTCGTCTCCGCCGATGCGGAAGGACGCGGACAGTCTCAGGTCTACTTCGATACGGCCGCCGTCGCGGTGCCGTACAGGGATGAGACCGCTCCACCCCATGCCCGCGCGACACCGCTCCGCGATGCGGGCCACACGCACCGGATCCCCCGGCATCGCCAGCAGCCGCACGGCGGAGCCGCCGACGACCTCTTCGACGGGGTAACCGAGAAGCGCTTCAGCGCCTCTGGTCCAGCCGACCACGACGCCGTCTGCGGACACCACCGCTACCGCGTCAACTGACGCGTCGAACAGATCGCGCGGTTCTGAGGAAGTGGGCCAGTCGGAACCATTGCGCACAGAAGCCATCGTCTCCATCCCTTACACGTGACCATGTTCCTGCTTGGCCGCCCGATGTGCACGGTCTGGGCGCATGGCGGCCGCGACGTCGCGGGCCGACACCCACCGTGCTTCCGAACCCACGCAGAGGCCCGGGACCGGCTCGATGTGATCCACGCAGTTGCCCCTGCCGTCATGACAGCGGGCGGATGCGCCAGGGGCGACTCGCGTTCCGCGGGGGTGCCGTGCCGACCGAGGCCGGCATGGCGGGTCGAAGCCGGAGGGATAGCTGGGAGGATTGAATCCTTCCACGTCAACGGCGCCCGCCCTCCGGGCAGCCTCGACGGGCCGGTCTGCCGAACGTACTCATACGTGGCGAAGATGGAAGGCCGCCGGTGCCTCCACACGCGTCCAGGGCTCCGAACAGGGCACCGCGGAGGTGCCGCGGGAGACGAGCGCCGTCTGCCTCCGTGCACGGGGGCGCCGCCAACGGCCTGCAGTCGGCGGCGGCCTTCGCGGACGTGCTGGCGGCTATGCGGAGTTGTTCCAGTCGTACGGTCCGCCGCCGCGCCACTCGATCAGGTCGGGGTCATCGATGGCCCTGTCCTCGGCGGGCAAGTCGGCGCGATGGAGGAAGTCGAGCACGTCGAAGAGGCTGTAGGCAGTGCCCACATCCTCGCCGTGGATCGTCACTCGCCGCCCACCGTCCGATGAGGGCGGAGACACGACCACAGGGGGGCGATCGTCCATGGCAGCACCATGCACCGCAACTGCTCGTTGTGCAGCTCGACGGCCACGAAGGCGCTCATATCGCGTCACTCGAAGGCACCAGCGGCCCAAGAGGGCGTCGGTAGCCTCGTGCAGGGCAGCAGGGAGAAAATCCCCGCCGTGTCAGTGACGCAGGATCCCCCGTGGGCAGCCGGTGAAGAAGGTCCACGCGGGACCGCCGAATGGGAGATCAGCGGCCCTGACACATCGGTACAGGGCCTGGCCGGGGGGACCGGCCCCAGGCCTCTCAGCCGACTGCGGCGCCGATCCCGTCGGCTACCTGGCCGAGGGCCCGGTCCTCACCACCTTCGCGCTCGGCCGCCGCGACTCGTATCCGGCCTGGCGTGTCCCACGATGGGGTGATGTGACGGTGAGGGGACGCGCGCAAGGAGCGTCCCAGGCTGGTGGGAGCGAAGCGGTTCAGCACCACCTCGCGGTCCCGTTCGTCCGCCGGCATCCATTGCATACGGCGGTGCAGAGATAATCGAACACATGCTTGAATTTCTGTGATGACACACGGCACGTTCCCCGACGATCTGATCGAGACTCAGCGAGACTGGAACCGGACCTACGAAGCCCTCGCGCGCCGCAGTCCAGCGCGCTCAACGGTGCTACGTCGCCGACTTCTGGCACTGTCGTGCCGACTCGTGGGCCATCCGTTTTGGTCGACCCCGACAGGGGGTTCACGGACGTCCTGGGTGGAACTACGGCGTCTGGCACGCTCCCCCTCAGATTCGGAGAGGACGTGACCTGCGCGCTTCGCCCAACGGCCCAGGGCCCCGCCACGCCGTGGGGAACGGATGCCCCGGGTGTTCTTCCGCCGTGGCGCCTGTCCCGATCACACTCCCAGACTGACCAGACTTTCTCCGGGGCGGTGCATGTGACGAGAGGCGAAGTTGAGTAACGGTGCGCGGCCGGGACGCGCACCGGCAATCACGGGATGAGGACACCGGCGCCCAGGTAGGCGCCGTCGGCGTCGACCGGGCTCCGTGGCAGCCCGGTCGCGCCGGACTCGGTGCACGCCCAGCAGCCGTTGCGGCTGCCACGCAGCGGGACGCCGATCGCCACGCGGCGCCCGGGAGATCGAGGCTTCTGCCGGCTGCCTGTGACGGTCTGGGACAATCGTGCGGTGAACGAGGTGAAGGAGATCTCCCGCACGGTTCTGCTGCGCCGCGGCTTCGCGCTGGAATATTTCACCCTGGGCTGGAACGTGGTGGGCATCGTGGTGCTCGCCGTGGCCGCCATCTCCGCCCGATCGGTTGCGCTGGCCGGGTTCGGCCTGGACTCACTGATCGAGGTCGCCGCCTCCATCGTCGTCATCTGGGAACTGTCCGGTACCGGCGAAGCCCGCCAGCGCAGGGCCCTGCGACTGATCGGTGTCGGCTTCGCCGCTCTCGCGCTCTACTTGCTGCTGCAGTCCACCTGGGTGCTGACCACCGGCTTCCGCCCCCACCACTCGCCTTTGGGTATCGGCTGGACCGCGGTGACCGCGGGTGTGATGTTCGCCCTGGCGGCGGGCAAGGCCCGCACCGGAGCGGCGCTGGACAATCCCGTGCTCAAAACCGAGGGCCGCGTCACTTTGATCGACGGTCTGCTGGCCGCCGCCGTCCTGCTCGGCCTGGTTCTCAACGCCACGCTCGGCTGGTGGTGGGCCGATCCGGCCGCCGGCTATGTGCTGGTCTACTACGCCGTCCGCGAGGTGCGGGAGATCTTTTCCGGCGACCGCTGAACCGGCGGGCGGGCCCTCATCACACCGGGCCTTCGCTGAGGCTCTCACGCCACGACGACGATGCCCCCGTGGGCCGGCACAGCGCGCATGCGGCCGCCACGTCGGCGACCGCGAAGTGCGCGAAGTACGGAGTCCCGGCGACGGCCACCTGCGGCACCTAATCGCGGTTCTGGATCACCCTCCGTGCCAGTGCCAGTGCCAGTGCCAGTGCCAGTGCCACGGAGGGTGAGCGACGCGATCGAGCAGGCGCGCACACGACCCTTGGGCAGAAGTGATGAGCAGCGCACGCGACTTCCGCCAGTCCTCGCGCAGGTGACCGCCCCTTCGGGGACCGAGGCGCTCACACCGAAGGTTTGGCCAACAGGCGTGGGGCCACGCGGAGTTCGAGGGGGCCAATGTCGAACACAACAGCTGTGGGACAACCCGCAGTTCAAGGAGACGGGGACCAGCTGCGCGAGGACCTGCGCGGTGTGGGGAAGGCCGCCTCCGGCGCGCTCGTCGAGCGGCAGATCGAGGGCCTCGCCGACCGGCTGCACGGCAGGACCGCTGAGGTACGGGACCAGCTTGCGGGGGTGGTGCCGGATGTGCCGGGGCTCGGCGATGAGGAAGAGGAGAACGGCTCATCGTTGACCCGTGGACAAGACCGAGGAGATGGGCATCGACTGGTGGGAGGACGACCGCGCGCTGTCGTCGCGCGCGAACCACTCACAACTCAAGTGTGAGAACAGGGAGTTGCGCGAACGGCTCTCCGAGTTGGAACGCGCGAGTCCGAGGGAGGAGACCTAGTGAGCGGTCTGCGCTCCATATACGCGATCTGCCGACCCTTCACGGCCGCCCTGCAGGCGCAGCTGACCGGCGTCGCGGGCGTCCCGCCGAAGCTGCTGCACCACGGTGACCTGGTCGCCGTGGTCGGCGCGGTCCCGAAGGAGGACTTCGCCGAAGAACCGCTGCGGGCTCGCCTGGAGGATCTGGACTGGCTGAGCGAGACCGCCTGCGCGCATCAGAGCGTGATCGACGCACTCACCGCTGTCACCAGTCCACTGCCGCTGCGGCTCGCCACCGTGTTCCGGGACGACAGTGGAGTACGCACGATGATGCAGGAACGGCGGGAACAGCTCCTGCGGACCCTCGAGCGGCTCGAGGGGCGGGTGGAATGGCGCGTGAAGGTGTGCGCGGAGGATTCCGGTACCGATGAGCGCCGGGTGCATACGGGTGAACCCGAGAAGGCCGCGACGGGGCGCGACTATCTGCGGCAGCGGCGTATGCGCAATGGTGCCCACGAGGACGTGTGGGAGCGCGCGGAGAAATTCGCCCGACAGTTGCACGACACGCTTTCCGAGTGCGCGGAGGACACCAGGATCCCCGCGCCGCAAAACGCCGCGCTGTCCCGTGCGCCGGGCCGCAACGTGCTCAATGCCGCCTATCTCGTGCCGCGTTCGGACTCCGAGGGATTCGTGGAGCTGATCGAGCGCACGAGGGACGAGGCTCAGGGGATGCGAGTGGAACCCACCGGCCCGTGGGCGGCCTACTCGTTCAACGGGGAGGGGCGATGACCGTCGTGGAACACCGCGAGGTCGCACTGGTCGACCTGCTCGACCGGCTGCTCGCGGGCGGGGTCGTGATCGCCGGGGACATCACTCTGAGGATCGCCGACGTCGACCTCGTAGGCATCGACCTGAACGCCCTCATCAGCTCGGTGAACGCGAAAGTACCCCTTGGCGGGAGTCGATGTGACCGCGAGGAACCGACTGGACCTCGATCCCGACACGGTGGAGCGCGACCTCGTCAAACCGTGCTGACCGTCGTGGAGCTGCTGCGCCAGTTGATGGAACGCCAGGCGCTGCGGCGATTCGAGACGGGAGAGTTGACGGACGACCAGGAGGAGCGAATCGGGCTCACCCTCATGCTGCTCGACGACCGCATGACCGAACTGCGCGAGCGGTACGGACTGCGGCCCGCGGACCTGAATCTGGACCTCGGCCCGCTCGGACCTCTGCCTCCCAAGTAATAGGCTCACCGCCCGTACCGGCGACCCTGTGCGGTTGCCCGGCAGCCGGGTGGTGGACGTCGGTGTGGCGCCGTACGCCTCTGTGCCGTATGACCCCGCCGACCCGCGTGCCTGCCCCCACCCATGATGGCTACGCAACGTGACGACTCGGCGGGCGACGTCTCCCGCAGCCGCTTACGTTGGGCGGGCAAGCGACCTCACCCCCCCAAAGGAGGAACCATGGCCGGCAAAGGCGGCATGGACAAGGCTAAGGGCAAGGCCAAGGAGATGACCGGGAAGGTCACGGGCGACCGCGAGACGGAGATCGAGGGGAAGCTCGACGAAGCGCGCGGCGAAGCCAAGAAGGCCACCGGCAAGACCCGCGAGCACATCGAGGAGACCGGCCGCTCCGCCAAGCGCGACCGCACCTGAGCATGTGTGGGTGAGGGGGCCCCGCAGTCGTGGGAACCCCCTCACCAGCAGGCGGGCTCGTACCTGCCACCGACGGCGGCAGAGCGGCTTGCTCTCAGCGGTCTCAGCGCCGCGCGGACAGACACACACGGCAGCTCACATCAGACCCATCCCACCGCGCAGCCGTGATCAGCGGACCGATCGGCTACGGCTGACGTGCTTCCCGGTCGGGGCATGACCGCCCCGCGAGTGGCCGGCACCGACGCCGCTGACGGCGACATGCTCCCGGTTGCCGCGCCCCGGAGACAGGCGCACGGTGAACAAAGAGGTGGCGGTCCCGGACGGTCCGCGGTCCCCGGCGTCTTCGAGAGGACGACGATTCCGATGGCGAAGAGCACGGCGAAGGTGCAGCAGATCAGGGGCAAGATGAAGGAATCCCTCGGCAAGGCCCTGGGGAACAAGTCAATGCAGCGGTCAGGCCGTGGAGATATGGTGCGCGGCAAGGCACACGAGATCACCGAGAAGATGGCTCACCGGGTCCACAAGCGGATCGGGCACTGACCTGTGGCGTACGGCCGGCCCGGCGCGTCTTCCGAGGACTGCCGCTGCCAGTGCCGTCACTGCGACGGACGGACGTGATCGCGGAGCAGTTCCAGGGCCGCGACCACGGCCGTCTGGCATATGGCCTCTCTGACGTCAGCACCCTCGGTGTCCGGCTCGTCGACGACCGTGCCGGTCGGCCCGCAGACGGCGACGAAGAGCGTCCCGACCTCTTGGCCGTCCTGCGGGGCCGGACCGGCGACACCGGTCGTGGCCAGGCCGTACGAGGCGTCCATCAGGCGCCGCACGCCCTGCGCCATCTGAGCGGCCACTTCGCCATGGACAGCGCCCTGCGAGGCCAGCAAGCCACGCTCCACACCGAGCACCGACGCCTTGACTTCGGTGTCGTAGGCGATCACGCCGCCACGGAAGGTCTGCGACGCACCGGGCGCGGCCGCCAGTGCGGCGCCGAGCAGGCCCGCCGTGAACGACTCGGCCACCGCGACGGTGTGCCCGGACGCTGCCAGGGCGGCGTGCAGCTGTCGCGCGAGCAGTTCCTCGCGGGTCAGGCCGCGGTCCTCGTCCGCAGGGCCGGAGGGGAAACGGTTGCTGTCCACCTTCACATGGTGAGGTCCGTACTGACGTCTCGCCTGCTGGAGCCCACTCGTAGGGCCTTCCGACACTGCCCAGATGGTGACCGCCTGTCAGCAGCACCTCGGCACGCAACGAGCAGTGGAGGATGCGAGCCCATGGCTCTTCAGCATCCCGCCGACCGCGGCGGAGACAAACGCGGAAGGTTCGAACGGCTTGCGGGCTCCGTCTCGAACTTCACCAGTTCAGCGGCATTCTTCGTGTTCTGCCTCGGGCTCGTCGCGCTGACGCTCGCCGTCCATGTCGCCGGACTCGGGTCGGCGTGGCTACTCCTCGCCGGCGATGCCATGACCGCGGTCACCCTGCTGCTTCTAGCACTGCTGAAGAACTCGGAACTGCGGGCCGAGCGGGCCATCCAGCGCAAGCTGGATGCCCTCGCCGCCGCCCTGCTGGAAGCGCAGGAAGGAGAGCCTGGGAAGGCACACGAAGACCTCAAATCGGTGATCCGCATGGAGGACGAGATCTGAGAGACCGGGGCCACCGGCCGCATCGCGGGGCGCGTCATGTCGAGGGTTCGCTCCTGGCTCCGCGGCGGCCGCGTCAGCCCTCCTCTTCGTCCTCCTGGTACTCGTCGTACTCCTCTTCGTCTTCCGGCCCCTCTTCTTCGTCTTCCTCTTCGTCGGCGCCCTCTTCCTCGGCGCCCTCTTCCTCGGAACCCTCTTCGTCGTACTCCTCCTCCCCCTCGTATTCACCTGCCGCCTCTTCCTCTTCCAGCGCTTCCTCGTGGCTCCGGACCACCTCACCATCGCGGATTTCTCCGCGCCAGCCCTCAACTTCCTCGTCAGCAAACGTGACATGCCGTTGGAAGTTCTTGAAGTCCAGCCGCAGGCGACGCCCTTGGGCGCGCCACAGGTTGCCGGTCTTTTCGAAGAAACCCGAGGGGTAGTACTCGACGACAAGCACAACGCGCGTCAGGGTGGGCGTGAGTTCATGGAAACTGACACAGCCGTGGGTAGTGCCCTTGGCGCCCTCGGAGGACCACACGATGCGCTCGTCAGGTACTTGTTCCTGAACGGTTGCCTTCCAGCCACGCGTCGAGGGGCCGACCTTCACCTTCCAGTCGCTGGTGGCCTCGTCGTTACGGGACACACTGCGTACCCCTTTGGTGAAGCCGCTGAACTCTTCGTACTGAGTCCAGTAGTTGTAAGCCGTGCGGATGGGCACACCCACATCCAGCACTTCAACGATGTTCATCACCTTGGTGCTGCCGGCCTTGCCTCGTTTACCCCCGCCGAACACGTTCTTGACCTTGTCCATCACGTTGTCTTTGAGATCCTTGGTCTTCTCGCCGACGAACGCTTTCAATGGGGAGTCTCCTTGGAGAATGCGTCCGCCAATGCGGGGAAGGGGTCCGCCGTTCTCGGCGGCGTCAAGGAGTTGGTCGGTGACATCCCCCAACTTCTCCCCAGCTCTGTCGACCAGATGCTCCACTTGAGCACCGAGATAGTCGGCGAGCTCATCGCGCAGAAGTTCCAGACCCGAACCATCTGCGAGGTTGGTGACACGCTCTTTGCTGGCCATGACCTACCTCCGCCGCGCGGCAGTCTTCTTGGTGGCCGTCTTCCTCGCCGAGGCCGTCTTCTTGGCCGGGGCCTTCTTCGCGGCCGCCCTCTTGGCCGTTGTCTTCTTCGCGGCCGTCTTCTTCGCTGCCGCCTTCTTCGCAGGGGGCGGAGACTTCTTCGCGGTCTTCTTCGCCGGCGCCGCCTTCTTGGCGGCCGTCCTCTTGGCCGCGGGCCTCTGCGCTGCGGCCTTCTTCCCTGGAGCCCTCTTCCTGGCGGGAGCGGCCTTCTTCGCAGCCCTCTTACGGGGAGCGGGTTTGGCCACGCGCTTCCTTGCCGTGGTTCCAGCCGGGCGCCGGCGACGCCGTGGCGGTGCTTCCTCAGCCTCTTCCTCGGGTTCTTCCTCTTCGGCTTCTTCTTCGGGTTCCTCCTCTTCTGGTTCCTCCTCTTCGGGCTCTTCCGCTTCGGGTGCTTCCCCCTCGGGCTCCTCCTCTTCGGGCTCTTCCGCTACTTCCTCCTCCTCTTCTTCCTCCTCGTAGCCCTCCTCGCCGTCCCCCGGCTCTTCCTCCTCCTCTTCCTCCCGCTCCTCACCTATGCGAAGCGTGCGCTCGTGGAGGGAATCGGCGAGATCGGCGAGGCGCCGATCGGCGGTGGCGGCCAGAGCCTTACGTCCGGCGTCCAGTAGCTCGCCGCGCACCTGCTCGTTCAGCTCGGAGACCCCTGGAACGTCGCCGAGTTTGCGCAGGCCTGTCGTCATCAACTGCTGCGGATCGAGCCCAAAACGACGCCCGGCGAGATAGGTTGCCATGCCGAATGCGAGACGGCCTTTCTTCGTACGCCCCAGCACGTAGCCAGCTGCGACCGCGGCGGCGAGGCCGATCTTGGTCGTGTCATTCATGAGCCGGTTCCCTTCGGAATAGGCAGGTGAACACGCCCGAACACGTGCCAACGCCCCCTGCCCAAACCGCGATTGACACACCATGTGGATCGCACGCGCGGAGTTGCACAGTCCGCCCCGCCCCGCACCTGCCGCGCAGCCCCCTCGGACAGTTCACGTGAAGGCATCCACCGCTCGGGTGATATGTCCCTATATGATGGAATTATAGTGTTCACCCGTGGAATATGGCGCCCGCTCCGACCACCGGAGAGACCATGGCCGCAGCAGAACCCCGGCGACGGTCCAGCAGTAGCCGCAGCACCGACCGAGGTCCCACAGACGGCCCCCGGCGCCGCTCCGGCAAGGCCAAAGCCGCCTGGGCCATCCGTTCCGCCGCCGAACAACTTCAGGAGTTGCTCGGGCGGGCCCCCGAGTCCGTCTCGGCACTAAAACCGACGGAGGACGGTTGGGAGGCTGACGTGGAGGTACTCGAGGTCGAGCGCGTCCCGGAAACCACGAGCGTTATGGCTACCTACCGCGTGACGCTGGACAAGGAAGGCGATCTGGTGGCGTACGAAAGGACGCGTCGCTATACCCGAGGCCAGATCGACCGGCGGGGCTGAGACGGCACGGCCGGTGAAGGGAGGCACCATGACAGTGGTGCCGCAGGGTGGAGGCGGTGTCGCCCGAGGCGGCGGAACCGGCAACCTCTACGACGTCCTGGAACTCATTCTTGATCGCGGACTCGTCATCGACGTATTCGTCCGCGTGTCGCTGGTAGGGATCGAAATCCTCAAGATCGACGCTCGCATCGTCGTGGCCAGCGTCGACACCTATTTGCGTTTCGCCGAAGCCTGCAACCGCCTTGACCTCGAGGCCGGGAGAAAGGCACCCACCCAATTGACCGACATCGTCGGAGAGTCGGTGGAGAGCGGAGCAAGAGGCAAATCCAAGGGAGCCCTCTCCGGCGCCGTGGAAGCGGTGACGGATTCCCTCAAAGGCGTCACCGACCGTGACAACGGCGACGAAGAGTCCGAGGAAGAAGACGAGGACAAGGAAAGGGAACCCGTGGAGAGGCGACGGCGGCCGGTTCGGCGCACCCCCCGACGTGAGCGCGAAAGGGGCTCGCCCCGCGAGAAGGAATGAGCCATGGCCGTATACATCTACTCCATCACCGGCAAGCAGCACCCGCTCCACATCGACGACCTCAGCGGTGTCGGTGAGTCATCGGCCGGCTTGCGGACAGTGACTGCTGGACCGCTGTGCGCTGTGGTGAGCGACGCCCCGGAGGATTTGCGCCCCAAGCGCCGCGACATCATCGCCCACCAGGAAGTGCAGCAGCACCTCATGGCAGACGGCACTGTCCTGCCTATGCGGTTCGGCCTCCTGGCCGCGGACGACGAGGCCGTACGACTTGCCCTGGAGCAGAATTCCGAGGACTACACGGACAGGCTTCATGTGCTGGAGGGGTGCGTCGAATACAACCTGAAGGCATCGCAGGAAGAGGACGCTCTGCTGCGTCAGATCCTTCGGGAATCGAATGTGGCACGAGAGCTCAATGACGAGATCCGCCGCGGGACCGCAGGGCCTGACGCGTCAATGCGGCTCGGCGAGCTGGTCGCCCAGGAGGTACAGGCACGGCAGGAGGCGCTGGCCACGGGTGTGCGCGAAGCACTGCGCCCCTTCGCCCGACAGATTGAATCCTCCCACCCGACAGGTTCCGACTTCCTCAGTGTGTCGTTCCTGGTGTCCGAGGACCAAGAAGAGGCATTCCTCACTACGGAGTTGAGCGTCGCCCACCAGTTGGGTGACGACTTCGACTTCCGGCTCAACGGTCCCCTTCCTCCCTACAGCTTCGTCTGAAGGAGTTCTCATGGGCCTGTTCACGCAGCTGGTCACCCTTCCCATAGCGCCCGTGCGTGGCGTCGGCTGGGTCGTGGAGCGCGTCCTGGAGGAAGCCGAGAACGTGTACTACGACCCCGCACCGGTGCACCGCGAACTCGCCGAGCTCGAGCGGCGGCTTGTCGCGGGAGAGATCGACGAGGAGACGTTCGACCGGCGTGAGGACGAACTGCTCGACCGGCTGGAGGAGATCCGAGCCCGACAGCAGGGCTGACATCCCGGCATCCGGCACGAGGGAACATGAGGCCGCCACCGTGACTGAACCCCTGGCCAACAGGCTTGGTTCCTACCCGTCCAGAGCCGCGCCGCCGTACGGGCAGGGCTCCTCCGCCAATCTCGCCGACATCCTTGAACGGGTGCTCGACAAAGGCATCGTCATCGCAGGCGACATACAGATCAACCTGCTCGACATCGAGCTGTTGACCATCAAACTGCGACTCCTGGTCGCCTCCGTCGACAAAGCGAAGGAAATGGGCATCGACTGGTGGGAGCACGACCCCGCGCTCTCTTCCCGGAGCAGGGACGAACACTCTCTCGCCGAGGAAAACCGCCGTTTGCGGGCCGAGATCGACGCCCTCCGCGAGGGAACCGAACTCCCCTCGCACGAGGAAGCGCACCGGGACACCGGAAGCCGTCGCCGGGGAAGTGCTCGCGATGAGTGACCTGATGACCTACGCGTATGCCGTGGTACCCCGGGCCGAGGGACTGCGGGAGGCAACCACGACGCTGCGGGGTGTAGCCGACGCCCCCGTCCGCCTCGTCGCCGACGCGCGCGACGACCGGGTGATGCTCGTGGTGAGCCATGTACCCGCCCAGGACTTCCAGGAGGGCGCTCTCAAGCAACATCTCGAGGATCTGGAATGGCTGGAGGCGGTCGCCCGCGCCCACCACGGTGTCATAGAGGCGTTGGCCGCGCGCACCACCGTCCTTCCGCTGCGCCTGGCGACCGTCTACCTCGACGACAACAGAGCCCGGGACGTGCTGGAAGCGGGCCGGAACATGTTCGCGGAGCGTCTGGCCCGACTCGCCGAACATGTCGAATGGGGGGTCAAAATCTATGTCGAGCCCTCGGCGGCCCCAGCAGCCCCGGCTGCTCCGTCGGCAGACCTGCCCCCTGGGCGCGCCTACCTACGCGACCGCAGGCAACAGCAGAGTGTGCGCGACAGTGTGTACCAGGCGGCGCAGCAGGCCGCCGAGCGAGTGGAGACCGCGGGGCGCAAGCACGCCGCCGAGCGGGTCCGGCATCGTGTGCAGCAGGGCGCTCTCGCCAACGCGGCCGGCGGGGGCGAGAACGTCGTCAATGACGCGTACCTCGTGTCCCTGACGCGTTGCGAAGAGTTCCTGGCCGATGTGACACACGCCGCCGACGGGCTGCCAGGGGTCCGAGTCGAGGCCACCGGTCCCTGGGCGCCGTACTCATTCGCCATGCCCCTCAGCGGTGCCGCGGAGAGCGTGCCGCCATGATCACGCCTGGCCCGCCGCCCCCGGCAGAGCGCCTGCCTCAGCGGCAGGTCGCTCTCATCGATCTGTTGGACCGACTCTTGAGCGGTGGGGTCGTACTCACCGGTGACGTGATGCTGTCCATCGCAGACATCGATCTCGTACGTGTTTCGCTGCGAGCCCTGATCGTTTCCATCAGCGCGCGGAATCCCTCACCATGGGCGGGGACGGACCCGCTGCGAGGCGGCGACCATGACGCTTGATGGGGACAGCCGGCCGCCACGTCGCGCCGACGAGGTCGCGGAGGCCGCCGCACGTGCTTTCCGGCTGCTCCCTGCCGCCCCACGCGACTTGGGCCCGCCCGCCGGCAAGGGCTCGCGTTCCCCGGCTCGGCGGATCAGCTCCGATCCCGACACGGTGGAACGGGACCTCATCAGGCTGGTCCTCACTCTCGTGGAGTTGCTGCGCCAGCTCATGGAGCGACAGGCATTGCACCGCGTCGACCAGGGAGACCTCAGCGACGAGCAGGAGGAACGCCTGGGAGCGACGCTCATGCTGCTCCACGACCGCATGAGCGACCTGTGTGCTCAGTACGGACTGACCATGGAGGACCTCAACCTGGACCTCGGGCCGCTGGGCACATTGCTCCCGCCCTCCGACTGAACGCCGGATTTCGGGATGAGGTGCCATCCGGGCCGTACTGTCCCCGACAACGGGTACTCGCCTTTCCGTGCCAAGTCCGCGCGGCGGTACCGCGTCCGTGCGGTGGATACGCGAAGGAGGCGCAGCGATGAGCATGGTGAAGGAATCGGTCGAGGTCGATGTCCCTGTCCGTACCGCGTACAACCAGTGGACGCAATTCGAGGAGTTCCCGAAGTTCATGGAGGGCGTCGAGAAGGTGACACAGCTCGACGAAACCCACAACCACTGGACCACCAAGATCGGCGGCGTGCGGCGGGAGTTCGACACCGAGATCGTGGACCAGCTCCCGGACGAAAGGGTCGCCTGGCGCACGATCAGCGGCGACATCCAGCAGATGGGCATGGTGCGATTCCAGAGCCTGGACACCACACACACCCGTGTGGAGCTCGTCATGGACATCGAACCGAGTGGGGCGGCCGAAAAGACCGCGGACGTGTTCGGAATGATCGATCGTCGCGTCAAGGGCGACATGCGGCGCTTCAAGGAATACATCGAAGAGCACGGCGGCGAATCCGGTTCGTGGCGCGGCCGTGTCACCCCGGGATGACCGCTCCATTCGTGTCACGCTCCATAAGCCCTACCATCTCTTCTCACGCTCCCTAAGCCCTCCCGTCGGAGGTGTTCCCGGCGCGGGGCCTTCGGCGCGATGAGCCGCATCGCGCGAGGGCTTGGGGATCGATGGCGCCGCCTCCGGCGGTCGGCCACGCGGAACCCCCACGAGGACACCGCGCCACTTTTGCAGGGCGCGAGTGTCCTCGCCCCCGTCGCGGATGAGAGCGGCCATGTGAGACGTTCTGGATCGCGGGTACTTCGTACCCATGGATTTCTGGCCGAAAGAACCACCGTTGCCGCCGAGCCGAGGCAGAATCTCTGCGGCGATCACCGAATACTTGAGGAGTACAGGGCCGCCCCCCGATGACAAGACGATTGCCGACGCATTCCCCTTTGGCGATGACTGGCAACTCGGCCTGTATCTCTGTTACGAACTGCATTACCGAGGTTTCGCGGACGTAGCCGCCGCTCGGGAATGGGACCCCGACCTGCTCAGGGTCCGTGCAGCACTGGAGCAGCCGTACCTCGAGGCCCTGCGCGACAGGGCGGCATGGCACGAGCGCGCCGACGAGGCACTGGACGAGCTGGTCGTCGAGCCCGTCGCCGGCAAGGGTGTCACGCACTTCCTCCAGGACGACGGCGAGCTGTGGCAGCTGCGCGAGTACGCAGCCCAGCGATCGCTGTACCACCTCAAGGAGGCCGACCCGCACGCCTGGGTACTGCCCCGATTGTGGGGCCGAGCAAAGGCGGGCATGGCTGCCGTCGAGTTCGACGAGTTCGGGGGCGGCCGGGCCGAGCGCGTGCACGCGCGACTCTTCGCCGACCTCATGGCGGACCTCGGCCTGGACACGGCCTACGGGCACTACCTCGGCGCCGCATCCGCCGAGGCCCTCGCCGTCGTGAACCTGATGTCACTCTTCGGCCTGCACCGCGCACTGCGAGGCGCCTTGGTGGGTCACTTCGCCACCGTCGAGATCACCTCGTCGCCCGGTTCGCGGCGGCTCGCTCAGGCCATGCGGCGCACCGGCGCGGGACCGGCCGCCGAGCACTTCTACGACGAACACGTCGAGGCCGACGCCGTGCACGAACAGGTCGTCCGCCGTGAGGTCGTCGCGGGCCTCCTCCAAGAGGAACCCCACCTCGACGGCGACGTCGCGTTCGGCGTGGACGCCACCGGCTACGTCGAGGACCGCCTCGCCGACCAACTCCTCCACGCCTGGCGGGCAGGCAAGTCATCTCTGTACGCACCCGTCTGACCAGCCGACCGCCGAACAGCTTTACCGACACCGAGCGAGACGAAACATCCATGATTCCCCTGTCACTTCCCGTTGCACTTCCCGGGGTCTACACCCCCCAGCGCGACACCGAGTTGCTCGTCCGAACGCTGCGTCACGAACCTCTTCCCCCGCTGGCTGAAGTCCTCGATGTCGGCACGGGAACAGGCGCTGTCGCTCTGGCCGCCGCGCGGCTCGGCGCGCACGTCACAGCCGTCGACATTTCCTGGCGAGCGGTTCTCAACGCCAGGGTCAACGCCGTGCTGGCGCGCCTCCCACTGCGCGTCATGCGCGGCGACCTGCTGGCTCCGGTGTGGGGCCGGTCTTTCGACCTCATCTTGACGAACCCGCCGTACGTGCCGACCCCCGACGCCTGCTGCCCCCGACGGGGGGCGGCCCGGGCCTGGGATGCCGGATACGACGGCCGCCTCGTACTGGATCGTCTCTGCCAGGACGCTCCCGCGTTGCTTCGGCGGGGCGGGGTGCTCCTCCTGGTCCAGTCCACCCTGAGTGGTGCGGAAAGGACGCTGAGGCAGTTGCGGGCGGCGGGCCTGAGCGCGGGCATCGTAGAACAGCACCGCATCGCTTTTGGGCCGGTCCTGCGCGCACGGAGCGCTTGGCTGCGCAACCACGGCCTGGTGGACGGCAATGAGGAGAAGGAAGAGCTGGTGATCATTCGTGCAGAACGACCCCGCGGCACGACGCCGCCGCATCACAGCCCCACGCGCTGGGCCCCTGCTCGTTGAAGGTCCGGTCGACGTCACCCTCGACGACGGCACCACCATGTCGTCCGACCGGTTCTGCGTGGCCCTGTGCACCTGCCGCCGCAGCCGCATCTACCCGTGGTGCGACACCAGCCATCGGCGGTCCGCGAGGCCGAGCCGACCGGACAGCCCAAGGTCCGAACCGGCATCTGAACCACCTCCCTGATCCGCGCCGATACCGTCCGCGTTCCCCGGTGTGCGGCGGAGCTCGAATCGAGCGGGCGCCGACCCCGCCGGGGTTCCCGACAGCAGACGGTAGGGCGTGGCGTGGGCGACTGGCGATGCGACGCCGGTAGCGTCGCCACCGACGATCACGATCCGTACTCGGCCGATGACGTCATGTACGGAAGGGTCGTCGGAAGAGTCGAGGGCGTATCCCGCGTCACGGGGTCCGGATTCCCGGCCGAGGCGAGGGCACTCGCAAGACGCTTTTCCGTCGTCCGGCCCGTACCCCCGTACACCATCGGGCCGGGGCAGGCGGTCCGCGTAGGAGGACGATGACCGAGCTGTCAGAACGGGGCGCCGGCACCGAACAGGCCGTCTCCCGGCCCTCTCTGGGGCGAACGCTGCTGCGCTGGACGTCGACGACCGATCACAAGGTGATCGGCAACCTGTACATGGTCACGGCCTTCTGCTTCTTCCTTTTCGCCGGCCTGCTCGCGCTGGCCATGCGGGCCGAACTGGCCCGCCCTGGACTGCAGTTCGTGAACGAGTTCACCTACAACCAGTTCTTCACCATCCATGGCACCATCATGATGCTGCTCTTCGCGACGCCCATGTTCGCCGGTTTCGCGAATGCCGTGATGCCCCTGCAGATCGGCGCACCGGATGTGGCCTTCCCCCGGCTCAACGCCCTGTCGTACTGGATGTATCTGTTCGGCGGCCTGATGGTGGTCTCGGGTTTCGTGGTGCCCGGCGGGGCCGCCGCGTTCGGCTGGTTCGCCTATGCGCCGCTGAACAGCGCGTACTACTCCCCGGGCGCCGGGGGTGATCTCTGGGTGATGGGACTGGTGGTCACAGGCGTCTCCACGACGCTCGGCGCCGTCAATTTCATCACGACGATCCTGTGCCTGCGCGCCCCCGGAATGACCATGTTCCGGATGCCGGTGTTCACCTGGAACGTGCTGTTCACGTCGATTCTGGTACTGCCCGCCTTCCCCGTTCTCACCGCGGTGCTGCTGGTCCTTGAGGCGGACCGAAAATTCGGGGCGCACGTCTTCGATGCCGCCAACGGCGGCGCCATTCTGTGGCAGCACCTGTTCTGGTTCTTCGGGCATCCGGAGGTCTACATCGTCGCCCTGCCGTTCTTCGGGATCATCTCGGAGATCATTCCGGTGTTCTCGCGCAAGCCGTTGTTCGGCTATCTGCCCATGATCGGCGCGACGATCTCGATCACCATGCTGTCCGCCATTGTGTGGGCCCACCACATGTTCGCCACCGGCGCGGTGCTCCTCCCGTTCTTCTCCGTGATGTCGTTCCTGATCGCCGTGCCCACGGGCATCAAGTTCTTCGCCTGGATCGGGACGATGCACAAGGGGTCCCTGTCGTTCGAGACACCGATGCTGTGGGCGATGGGGTTCTTGGTGTCGTTCCTGCTGGGCGGGCTGAGCGGGGTGCTCATCGCCTCCCCGCCGCTCGACTTCCACGTCACCGACTCGTATTTCATCGTGGCGCATCTGCACTACGTGCTGTTCGGCACGGTGGTCTTCGCGATGTTCGGCGGTTTCTACTTCTGGTGGCCCAAGTTCACCGGGAAAATGCTCGACGAGCGCCTTGGCAAGGTGCATTTCTGGCTGCTGTTCCCGGCGTTTCAGCTCACCTTCCTGGTGCAGCACTGGCTCGGAGAAGAAGGGATGCCACGCCGGTACGCCGACTATCTTCCGGCGGACGGCTTCACGCTCCTCAACACCCTGTCGTCCGTCGGAGCGTTCTTGCTCGGTGTCTCGACGCTGCCGTTCCTGTACAACGTGTGGCGCACGGCCCGGTACGGACAACATGTCACCACGGACGATCCCTGGGGTTACGGGCGCGGACTGGAATGGGCGACGTCGTGTCCGCCTCCGCGCCACAACTTCCAGGCGCTGCCGCGGGTGCGGTCCGAGGCCCCGGCCTTCGATCTGCACCACCCCCGCATCACCAAGCAGGCGCAGGAGGAGGGTCTGCGATGAAGGTCGAAGCACTGCTCTTCGGCGGCGTCGCGGCGTTCTTCGCGGGTGCCGCCGCACTCTACGCCGCCTGGTCCGGCGATCCGACCGGTACGGCGGCCCTGATCGTCGCCTTCGCGATGGCCGCCCTGGTGTCGTTCTTCTGCACGATGCACTACCGGCGCAAGGGGCGCCGCCCCCAAGACCGTACCGATGCCGAGGTGGCGGACGGCACCGGGCCGGTGGAGTTCTTCCCCGCCGAGAGTTCGTGGCCCGTCATCACCGCGCTGGGATTCGCTGTCGCCGCCATCGGAGTGGTTTACGGTCTGTGGCTCTTCCTCATTGGTTTCGGTGTGCTGGTGCGTGGTGTTCTGGGGATGACGTTCCAGTACGTGGACCGGGGGAGTCATCAGCAGGGGTGAGCGGGGACCGGGGCGCTCCCGGCCGGAACCTCTCGACCGGCCGGTGGCCACTTTCGTAGCCCCCCTCGACCGTCTGCCGCACGTCGCCCGTCTCCTCGCCCTGCGCCAGGCGTTCCCGCTCGGCGCGCACGAGGGCCTGACACAGCCGCCGGGTCAGCATGAACGCCAGGATGGGCGCCACCACGAGGGAGATGCGCAGCAGCCAGGTCAACGTGTTGAGCGAGATCCTGAACGTCTGGGCCACCACGTCGTTGCCCCCGGCCAGCACCAGCACACCGTAGAACGTGATGCCGGCGACGCCGAGGCCCGTCCGCACGGGCCGTTCACGCGGCCGGTCGCACAGGTGCTGCTCCTCCTGCGCTTCGCCCGTCAGCCGCTGCTCGACGAACGGGTACAGGTACAGGACGAGGAAGAGCAGTCCGGGCAGGACCAAGGCCGGGAGCAGGACGTTCCACATGATGGTGTGTCCGAGGACGTTCGTCTCCCAGGGCGGCACGAGCCGCAGCGCCCCCTCCAGGAACCCCACGTACCAGTCGGGTTGCGAACCGGTCGACGCCTGGTCCGGGCGGTAAGGCCCGTACGTCCACACCGGATTGATCTGGGCAAGACCGCCGAGCAGCGCCATGACGCCGAAGACGGTGAAGAACAGGCCGCCCGAAGACGCCATGAACTGGGGGAAGAGGGGCTTGCCGCGGACGTTCGCGTTGGACCGGCCCGGTCCGCGCCACTGGGTGTGCTTCAGGTAGAAGACCAGGATCAGATGCACGGTGAGCAGGGCGATCAGCGCACCGGGCAGCAGCAGGATGTGCATGCCGTAGAGGCGGGTGACGATGTCCTCGCCCGGGAACTGGGATCCGAACGCGAACATGCTCACATAGGTGCCTACGACGGGGATCGACAACATGATGCCCTGGGCGATACGAAGTCCCGTCCCGGAGAGAAGGTCGTCGGGCAGCGAGTAGCCCGCGAAGCCCTCGGCGAGCGCCAGGACGAACAGAGTGAGGCCGAAGACCCAGTTCAGTTCGCGGGGCCTTCGGAAGGCGCCCGTGAAGAAGATCCGCAGCAGGTGCAGACCGATCGCGCCGATGAAGACCAGCGCCGCCCAGTGGTGCATCTGCCGCATGAGCAGACCGCCGCGTACGTCGAAGCTGATGTGCAGCGTGGAGTCGAACGCCTCAGACATGAGCACACCGCGCAGCGGCAGATACCCTCCGGCATACGTCACCTCGCGCATCTCCGGCTTGAACCAGAACGTCAGCCACACGCCGGTCAGCACCAGGACGATCAGGCTGTAGAGCGCCAACTCGCCCAGGAGGAACGACCAGTGGTCGGGGAAGGCTTTGCGGAGCAGTTTGCCGCCGCCGTCCGTGGTGGGCAGTCTGGCATCGACCGCGTCGGCGAAGCGTTCGCCGCTCGAGCTCACGGATGCCTCCCTCCGCACGGACTCACGGAAGCCTGTCAGTGCACGGATCTGTGCACGGGCTGAGCCCAGCTTTCCGGTCCTCCCTGCCCCCAGTCAGCCGGCGAGTACTCACCCCCGCGAAAAACGCGCCTTCGCGGGTCCTCTCCCCCCACCATCACCCGAGGCCGTGTCGCACGACATTGCTGCGCGTCCGAACGGGCCCGCACCGGCGTGCGTGCCGCGGCCCCGGGCGTGCGGCACCGCGTCATGAGGTCCGAGGGTTTCCGGCGAGCTGCACGGGCTCAATCGGGGTGGTACTCGTGCGGCCGACCGCCCTTCCACTCGACCCACACGGGATCGTCGAGGACGTCCTTGCTCAGCGCCAGGCCGGCGAGGCGTATGTACTCCACGACGTCCCCGTCGGTGTGCGCCAGGCCGATGACCTCGCTGCGCACGACGACGGGGCGGCCGCCCGACGCGATCGGCCGATGCACGACGATCGGCACTCCTGCCACTCCTCCAGCGTGCGACGCATCCGTGTCGTCTGTCGAGTCGCGCGCTCACCCGCCACGCCTCATCCCGGTGATCCGGATGTCTGAGGCCGACGGTGTGCGCTACCGGAGACGCCTGCGGCGCACAATCGCTGTGAGAGCCGCGGCCACCGCTCCTGTCAAGGCTGCCGACACGAGCACCGGGTGCCGCGCGAGCGCGGCTTCGGGAGACAGTGCGTGGGACGTTTCGTCGAAGACACCGTGAGCTCCGTGGTCGTATTCATCGGCGTCGTCCACCGGTTGCCAGAGGTTGCTTGCACGGTTGTCGGCGACGCCGTCGTCCGTCTGCTGCGACGCATAGCCGGTGCGGGCGAGGTAGCGGTCGAGCAAGGCGGGAGCCAGCTTGTCGGCGAGGATGGTCGCGGCCGTGGACGCGCCCACGTAGTACTGCTTTCGGTTCGGATGGTCCGCCGCGTGCAGGACAGCCCGGGCGGCCACTTCCGGCTGGTAGATCGGCGGGACGGGCTGGGGATGCTTCGGAAGCCGGGACTTCACCCATGAGAACTGCGGGGTGTTCACCGCCGGCATCTGCACCATGGTGATGCATACCCGGCTGCGTTCGTGCAGGAGCTCGGTGCGCACGCTCTCGGTGAAGCCGTTGACGGCGTGCTTGGCACCGCAGTAGGCGGACTGCAGCGGGATGGCGCGGTCGCCGAGGGCCGAGCCGACCTGCACGATCGCACCGGCGTCGCGCGGCAGCATGCGCTTGAGCGCGGCCCTCGTGCCGTGCACGAAGCCCAGATAGCTCACCGCGGTGACCCGCCGGTACTCATCGGGCTCGATCTCCATGAACGGTGCGAACACCGACGTGAAGGCATTGTTGACCCAGACATCGATCGGACCGAAAGCTTCTTCGGCCGCCGCCGCGGCCGCTTCGACCTGCGTATAGACGGAGACGTCGGTGGGCAATGCGAGCGCACGGCCGCCCAGTGCCTCGACATCGGCGGCCGCGGCGTCGAGGCCTGCTTTACCTCGAGCCAGCAGGACGACGTTCGCACCGCGCTGGGCGAAGAGCCGTGCGGTGGCTCGGCCGATTCCGGCGCTGGCACCGGTGACAACAACGGTCTGGGTCATGATGCTCCTCTTCGTCGTGCGAAAGGGTGCCGCGTCAGGTAGGGGCGCCGCGGCCGAGGCCTACCGCGGTCTCGAGCATGAGCGCGTGGACGAAGGCCTGGGGCAGGTTGCCGCGCAGCTGCCGTTGGGCGATGTCGTACTCCTCGGAGTACAGGCCCGCCGCCCCGCACGCGTGGCGGTTGCGTTCGAACCAGCGGTAGGCCTCCACCTCTCGTCCCTGGTGGTACTCGGCCAGTGCCATCACAAAGCCGCAGAGCAGGAAGGCTCCCTCCGCTTCCTCCAGCGGCCGTTCGTCGTGCCGGAAGCGGTAGGCGTAGTGGCTACGGGTGAGCTGGTCGGTGTAGACACGCAGGGTGGCGCGGGTGCGCGGATCGTCGGCGGCCAGCAATCCACGCACCGGGGGCAGCAGCAGGGCCGCATCCGATCCGGTGTCGTCCGGGGCGCGTTGCCAGTGGCCGTCGGGGTGCACCGCGTTCGCCGCGGTGTCGGCGAGGATCGTGGCAGCCAGGTCGGACCACTCCCGGCAGCGGGGGCCGCCGGGTGCCGCCTCCGCCATCCCCCGGAGTCCTGCGGCGCAGATCAGACGACTGTGCGTCCAGGCCCGGGCGTCCAGTTCCCAGATGCCCGCGTCCGCTTCCCGCCAGCGGCGGGCGATGGCGCCCGCCGCGATGTCCGCGGCCTGCCGGCCGTCCTTGTCGAGTCGGTCGTGACGTGCGGCGGCCGCGAACAGCAGCAGTGCTTCACCGAATGCGTCGAGCTGGAACTGGCGATTGACATGGTTCCCGATCCGGTCATGGCCGCCGGGGTAGCCGGGCAGGTCGAGCTTCCGCTGATCGGGGACAGGACCACCACTGACCGTGTACGCCGGTCTCAGCTTCGGCCCGTCCTCGTGCAGGCGGGCGCCGACGAAGCGGACGGCCTCGTCCAGCAGGGGATGAGGACCTGCCGCTGCCACGGCCTGACCCGCATAGCACTGGTCACGGATCCATGCATAGCGGTAGTCGTAGTTGCGTCCTTCTTCGGCTCGCTCCGGAAGGCTCGTGGTGGCCGCGGCGACCATGCCTCCAGCTGCGCTCGTCATACCGCGCAGCACGGCGTACGCCTGCCGCGAGTCGCCGGCGGCGACCGTGCAGTCCAGGGCGGGTACGGCTGCGGACCAGGCCCCTTCGGTCTGCGACCAGGCCTTGGACGGAGCGAGGGGCGCGTCGTCGTGCGGGGGTGTTTCGCTGAGCTCGAGCATCAGGTCGTGCCGCTCACCGGAGGCCAAGGACAAGTCGAGGGTGAACCGCGCGCCCAGAGAGTCGGCTTCGGACAGGGAGGCGTTGCCGCCGCCGGTCCAGCGCAGGTGCAGATCGCCCAGCCGTGCGGTCCATACGCCGGTCTCATCGCGCTGCGCATCGCGCACTGGCTCGGTTCCGTATCCGGCGAGTGGGTGCAGTACCACGCGGACCCGAGCGGGTGCGTCGAGGGCCAGCACGCGCCGCAGCAGCACGAGTCGACTTGCGGCGCCTGGAAAGGCCAGCGCTTCGCGGCACTCGACGATTCCGGTTTCGGTGACCCAGCGGCTGCGCCAGATCAAGGAGCCCTCCTCGTAGTAACCGCCCGGCACGAAGCGCCCCCTCGGTGTCACCGCGTAGAGGCCCGCCCCGCCGATGAGCGTGGAGAAGACGGCGTCGTCGGCCCAGCGGGGTGCGCACAGCCAACAGATCTCCCCGCGCGGGCCGATGAGTGCGCCGCGCTCACCGTCGGCGAGGAAGGCGTAGTCGTGCAGGGCCTGAGGCGGGTAGGCGCCGTGCTCGCTTGATTCGACCGTGCTCATGGCTCTTCGTCCCTACCCGGTGCGATACCGCTCCGCCTGCTCGGTGCGCAGCGTCAGACCGTGGCCCGGTGTGCCGTCACCGCCGGGACGGACGCTGCCACCGCTCGGGTCCAGGGCCCCGTCGAAGAAGAGGCCTTCGATGCGCACGTGATCGTGAAACCACTCCAGATGGCGCAGGTTGGGGACCGCGGCCGCGGCGTGTGCGTGGACGTGCGGGGCGCAGTGGCCGGAGATCTCCAGTCCCGCGGCCTCCGCCAGGGCGGCGACCCGCGTCCACACGGTGATGCCGCCGCAGCGGGTGGCATCGGCCTGAAGGCAGTCCACCGCACCGGCGCCGAGCATGTGCCCGAAGTAGGGAAGGGTGTAGCCGTACTCGCCTGCCGTCACCTCGGGCAGGACAGCGGCCCGGATCCGCGCCAGGCCGTCCAGGTCGTCGGAGGAGACCGGCTCCTCGAACCAGGTGACGCCCTGGTCGTGGAGGTGCCGGGCGAGCCGGATCGCCTGTTTGCAGGTGTAGGCGCCGTTGGCGTCCACATACAGTTCCGACGCGTCGCCGACGCTGCGGCGCGCCCATGCGATCCGCTCCAGGTCGCGCTGCTCGGCCCGGCCCCAGGACTCCCCGATCTTGATTTTCACGCGTGGGATGTCCTGCTCCTCCACCCATCGACGCAGCTGACGGTCCTGCTGTTGCTCGTCGTAGGTGGTGAAGCCGCCACTGCCGTACACGGGCACGCTGGTGCGGCTCGCACCGAGCAGCCGCACAAGCGGTACGCCGAGGAGGCGGGCTTTGAGATCCCACAGGGCGATGTCCACGGCCGAGATCGCTCCGGCGATCAGGCCAGGGCGACCGGCGTTGCGCACCGCCCGGTTCATTGCCTCGTTGGCGGCGGGGACATCCCACACGCACCGTCCGCCGACGACGTCGGCCAGCTGCCGTTCGACGACTTCAGCGGTTGCGGCCGCGCCGTAGGTGTAGCCCAGTCCCGTGGCATCGCCGGAGCGCGCTTGGACGATGACCATGGTGGTCGAGTCCCAGGCGAGTGTGCCGTCGCCTTCCGGCGCGTCGGTGGGAACGGTGTACACCGCGGTCCCGAGCCCGTCCACGAGGGGCTCGGTCCCGTCGGCGGTGCGAGAGGCCATCAGCCTTCCTGATCCGGCGTACTCGGTCTGTCGTCGCGGTGCTTACCACCAGGGAGCAGTTCCTGCACCTTCGCCTTCAGTCCTTGCCGGATCATGCCGACACGATCGCTGTCCCCCTTCACAATGGCGGAGGCCGCGGCCTCGATCTGGTCGAGACTGGCGTGCGGAGGGACCGGCGGTACGGCGGGATCGGTGCGGAAGTCGATGACGAACGGCCGGTCGGCGCCGAGCGCCTGCTGCCAAGCGTCCTCCACCTCCCCCGGCTTCTCCACCCGTACCCCGCCGAGGCCGATGGAGCGCGCGAAGTCGGCGTACGGCACGTCCGGGAGTGCCTGGGAAGGCAGGAACTGCGGGGCGCCGGACATAGCACGCATCTCCCAGGTGACCTGGTTGAGGTCCTGGTTGTTGAGGACGGCGACGATCAGCCGCCGGTCCTGCCACTCGGGCCAGTACTTGGCGGCGGTGATGAGTTCGGCCATACCGTTCATCTGCATCGCTCCGTCCCCCACGATCGCCAGAACCGGACGGTCGGGGTGGGCGAACTTGGCACCGATGACGTACGGCACACCCGGCCCCATCGTGGCCAGCGTGCCGGACAGGGAGCCACGCATGTTTCCGCGCATACGCAGGTGCCGTGCGTACCAGTTCGCCGCGGAGCCGGAGTCGGCGGCCAGAATCACGTTGTCCGGCAGAAGTGCGTCGAGGGCGTGCACGACGTACTCCGGGTTGATCGGGTCCGCGTCCACGGCTGCGCGACGTTCCATGACCTCCCACCAGCGAGCCGTGTCCTTCTCGATCTTCTTGCGCCACTTGCCGTGCTTCTTCCGCTTCAGCTGAGGCAGCAGAAGCTTGAGTGTTTCCTTCGCGTCGCCGACGAGGTTGACCTCGAAGGGATAGCGCAGCCCCACCATGAACGGGTCGATGTCGATCTGTACGGCACGGGCCTGCCCGAACTCCGGCAGGAACTGTGTGTAGGGGAAGCTGGAGCCGATGACCAGCAGGGTGTCGCACTCCTGCATCAACTCGTACGAGGGCCGGGTGCCGAGCAGCCCGATCGAGCCCGTGACGTACGGCAGGTCGTCCGGGAGGGCATCCTTGCCCAGCAGGGCCTTGGCCACCCCCGCGCCGAGCACGTCGGCGAGTTCCTCGACCTCGGCGCGTGCGCCGCGCGCTCCCTGACCGATCAGGATGGCAACCTTCTCCCCCTCGTCGAGCACCTGGGCGGCACGAGCGATGTCCGCGGCGGCCGGGACCGGGGCGTAATGAGCCATGCCGAGACTGGAGGGGACCATCTTGAAGGCGTGTGTCGGCGCGGAGTAGTCGAGCTCCTGCACGTCGGCGGGGATGACGACCGCGGTCACGGTCCGCTTGGCGTAGGCGGTGCGCATGGCCCGGTCGATGACGTTCGGAAGCTGTTCCGGGACTGTCACCATCTCGCAGAACTCGGAGGCGACGTCCTTGTACAGGCTCAGCAGATCGACTTCCTGCTGGTAGGAGCCACCCATGGCGCTGCGGTTGGTCTGCCCGACGATCGCCACGATCGGGACATGGTCGAGCTTCGCGTCGTAGAGGCCGTTGAGGAGGTGGATCGCTCCCGGACCGGAGGTCGCGGCGCAGACGCCGACCTTGCCGGAGAACTTGGCGTATCCGACGGCCTCGAAAGCGGACATCTCCTCATGCCGTGACTGGACGAACTTCGGCTTGTTGTCGGCTCGTCCCCAGGCGGCGAGGAGACCGTTGATGCCGTCGCCGGCGTAGGCGAAGACATGGTCGACATCCCACTCGCGCAGTCGCTGGAGGATGTAGTCGGACACCTTGATCGACACAGGAGTTCCCTTCATTGCACCGGTCGTCGATTCCGGCACCGGTAGTCGTAGTGGTTCCTCGGAACGGTCAGCGAGCCGCGCACGCCGTCCTCCGAGGTGATTCGCCCGTCCGGCTCATCTGCGCCACCGCCGTGTCCTCCAACAGGCTCCGGCTGCCGCCGCTGCGAGGACGGCGGCGGTGCTCGCGGTCAGCAGTCGGCTGTCGAGGGTGGAGGCCTCGGGGCGGTCTGCGAACTGTTCCGGGTAGTCGGCCGGCAGGTGCTCATCCATGCCCATCGCGAGAACTTCGGCCAGGTGCACGGCCCGTCGGCCGGTGCCTCCCTGGTCGATCTGGGTGCGGCAGCTGAACCCGTCCGCGATCACCAGGGCACTGGGGGCGGCCTCCCGTACCGCGGGCAGAACGCCCTGCTCCGCCACGGTCATCGAGAGATCGTGATGGCCGCGTTCGAAGCCGAAGTTACCGGCGAGCCCACAGCATCCGGCGTCCAGGACATGGGCGTCGATCCCGGCACGCTTCATCAGTTCGCGGTCGGCGCCGTCCTTCATCACCGCGTGCTGGTGACAGTGCGTCTGAACCGTGGCCGGCCTGGTGAGCGGTCGAGGCCGCCAGCCGTCCGGCACATGGTTCAGAAGCTGCTCGGAGAACGTGCGGAACTGCCGGGCCAGCCGTTGGACGTCTTCGTCGTCGGGCAACAGCTCGGGGGCGTCGGCGCGGAATACGGCGGTGCAGGACGGTTCGAGGCCGACAATGGGCGTGCCGGCCGCGAGCCAGGGGCGGAGTACATCCAGGGTTCGGCGCAAGACCCGTTCGGCCGTGGCCAGTTGACCGGTGGAGATCCAGGTCAGACCGCAGCAGACGGCCCGGGTGGGCACGGCCACGTTGAATCCGGCGTCCTCCAGCACACGGATCGCGGACTTCGCGACATGCGGGTGGAAGTACGTGCTGAAGGTGTCAGGCCACAGCAGGACGGTGCGAGGATCGGCCGGGTCGGGTTCGGGGGTCCCCCGCGCGGCCCACCACTGGAGGAAGGACTCCTGGGCGAAGACCGGCGCGTCCCGCTCCGCCGCCACGCCCGCCAGGCGCTTTCCGAGGCGCGCGAAGCCTGGCGCATCGAGTGCCGCATTGACCAGCCGCGGAGCCAACCGGGACAGGCGCGCCCACAGGGGCAGCCAGCCCATGGAGTAGTGCGCGGCGGGCCGTAGCCTGCCCGCGTAGTGGTGGGAAAGGAACTCCGCCTTGTAGGTGGCCATGTCGACACCGACCGGGCAGTCGGACTTGCAGCCCTTGCAGGCCAGACAGAGGTCGAGGGCGTCGCGGACTTCGGTGGAGCGCCAGCCGTCGGTGATGGCCGAGTCCGCATGCCCGTCCAACATCTCGAACAGCAGCCTGGCCCGGCCGCGGGTGGAGTGCTCCTCCTCACCGGTCGCGCGGTAGGAGGGGCACATCACCCCGCCCTCGTGCGTACGGCAGTTGCCGACGCCGACGCACCGCATCACCGCCCGGGTGAACGAGCGGTCGTCGTCGGGATAGCCGAAGTGGGTGTGGTGGCTCCGCGGGCGCCAGTGGGGACCCAGGCGGAGATTCTCGTCCACTCGATACGGGGAGACGACCTTGCCGGGGTTCATCCGGTCGCCCGGGTCGAAGAGGGCTTTGACCTGACCGAACGCGGCCACCAGATCCTCTCCGAACATGCGCGACAGGAGTTCACCCCGAGCTTGTCCGTCACCGTGCTCGCCGGACAGGGACCCTCCGTAGGACGCCACCAGGTCCGCGGCCCGGAAGAGGAACTCCCTGAAGGCCGCGATGCCTTCGGCGCTCTTGAGTTCGAAGGGGATACGGGTGTGTACGCAGCCCTGGCCGAAGTGCCCGTACAACGAGGGGTGGTCGTAGCCGAAGTCGGCGAAGAGCTTCTTCAGGTCACGCAGGTAGTCGCCGAGCCGCTCCGGTGGCACGGCTGAGTCCTCCCAGCCCTCCCAGGTCTCGCGGCCGTCCGGCGGCCGAGCGGTCACTCCGAGCCCGGCCTCCCGCGCCTTGAGCATCTTGTGCTCGCGTGCGGGATCGTCGGAGAACGCCACCGTCGCGTCGTCTTCGCCGCGTCCGAGAGCCCGGAGCAGCTGATGGCCCTGCTCGTCGACTGCCTCCTGGCTCTCCCCCGTGAACTGCACCAGCAGCCAGCTCTCGCCCTCCGGGAGCTCGCGCAGCGAGTCGAGGTAGGCGCCTTCCTCGCGCATCAGGTGCGCCATCCGGCCGTCCAAGGCCTCCAGTTGGGTCGGAGTGCTGTGCTCCAGCAGCCGCGGCACATCATCGGCAGCCGCACAGATGTCGCCGTAACCAAGAACGAGGAGGGCCTCGTACGGCGGAACCGGCACCAGATCCAGCTCGGCGTGAAGAACAGTGACGAGCGTGCCCTCACTGCCCACGAGCGCACGAGCGAGGTCGAACCGGTTCTCGGGGAGCAGCGAATCCAGGTTGTACCCGGAGACCCGCCGTGGGATGCGCGGAAAACCGCGACGGACAGCAGCCATGGTGCGGTCGATGATCTGCCGCAGCCCCTGGTAGATCTCGGCCCGACGTCCGCCGCCGGCAACGATCTCCTCGTACTCGTCGTCCGACGTGGGCCCGACCCAACACCGTGTCCCGTCGTACGTCAAGATCTCCAGACGCCGCACGTTGTCCACCGTCTTGCCGTACGCCTGAGCCGAACCCCCGCACGAGTTGTTCCCGATCATCCCGCCCAGCGAGCAATGGCTGTGCGTGGACGGCTTGGGTCCGAACTGGAGCCGATGGTCGGACAGTTGCCGGTTGAGCTCGTCCAGCACGATGCCCGGCTCCACCACACACGTCCGCTGCGCCACGTCGACCGACACCAACCGATGGCAATACTTGGTCCAGTCGATGACCACAGCTGTATTGGTGCATTGGCCGCCTAGGCTGGTCCCGCCACCCCGGGACAGCACCGGCGCCCCGAACTCGGCGCACGCCGCCACAGCATCCGCGCCGGCCTCGACAGTCCTGGGGACGACCACCCCGATCGGTACCTGCCGGTAGTTCGAGCCGTCCGTCGCGTAGGCGCCCCTGCTTCCCGCATCGAATCGCACTTCACCCTCGACACGCTCACGGAGCGCTTTCTCCAAGGCACGCGCATCCCATCCGGTCAGCCCGTTCGATGCGACAGATCCTGCGCCATGCCCCGTTCCCGATTGACGCGCCGTGGCCACGACCGACTCCCTCCGCACCCTCGGTGGCTGAGCGACGGTCGGATCCACTGGCCCGCAGCACAGCCGACGAAGTGCGCCTCGACGAACGCGCCCGTCTGCGGATCGCGGGACATGAGCGAAGTCAGCCTCGCGGCGCGGCCGGTACGCCTGGTTGCCAAGGGACGAGTTCCCGAGAGTCGGAGCCGCTAACGTCTCATCCGGGCGGATTGGGCCGGATGCCACCAAAACCCGGCGCACTGACCGCTGCTGGCGCGCGCCCGAAGGCCGACGCGTCCGGGCGCGACCAGCGACTCGAACGCGCGGCGCCCCAGGCTCGCGTACGGCGTGCCCTGCCCTTCCAACCCGGTTCCGACGGGGATCACGCAGTCCTGCGGGCACCGCTCCGCACTGGTCGCCGGCCTGGAGCTCGTGCCACTGTTCGCGCCCTCGCGGTGATCGCTCCGTTCCGAGCCGGATCACAAGCCAGGCTGGGGCCCGCCTGCCCGCCACCGCCGGGCTGTGCGCGGCGGCGGGGCCGGCGCTGCTGAGGCGGGCCGAGCCCCACTCCGGCTACGGGGTGCTGCCCGCGCTGTTCGATGGCGACGTGCTGTATGAGGCGATCAGCACATACCTGCAGGCCAAGACCCCCCTGCCTCAGCAGGAGACGCAGGCCGAACGTCTGAGCGCTGCGGCTTATGGCGAAGCGACAGGGGCACCCGGGGCAGGAGCCGAGTGTTCAGGAGAAGTGAGGCGGCCAAGGCCGCGGTCGTCGATTCCCGTTCTGAACAGTGGCCGCACCCCGTCCGGGGTCATCAGGCCCTCGACATGCTCAGCCCTGACCTGAGCCTCGTTCACGCCCGCGACGTCGAAGGGCGAGAGCTACATCCACCTTCCCCAGCAGGGACACCACAGCACTACAGCCGGAGATCGTTCAAAGTGATCCGGCGGGGGCTCATGATGAGCCTCAGGCGGTGCGAGCTGCGGGCAGTCATCGGTTTCCCCGCGGCCGGCTCGCACGGCCGATAGGCGGGCCGGCAGGAGCGGGACGTTGCGGGGCAGGGACGTCGGACTCCTGGGGAGGCGAGTAGCTGGAGAAGGGAGCAGTTGGCATGAACGAGAAGAGCGCGAAGCAACCGGGCACCGCCGCCAAAGTGCCGAGGGACTTGCCTGAGCCGTCGGATGAGGCTGCCCTTGAGGACGAGTTGGTCGAGGTTCCGGCGGGTGATGACGAACCTCCCGAGGTCTATCCCGACCCGGACGAGGCCGGCTCCGGGCCGCGCCAGGGTACTGCCCATGACGACTCCCCCGACGAGGAGTCCACACCTCAGGAACAGCCGGATTGACAGCAGGCGCGGGCCACAAATGGGTGCCCGGGGATCAACCGCAATCTGAACTCGGGGCCAGGAACGACATCCGGAAAACTGCCCCGCAGGGAGCTTCGCGACGACGTGCGCCGCGGCAAACGACGGCCCGGACAGATCCGGTCAATGTCGGCCAGGAACGAGATCGCTTGAAGGGGATCCCGCCTCCGACCCGCCTCGATGGCTGCCACCTCGTCGAGCAGTTCGCGGATCCTCGAGTGCTGCGGCTTCAACAGCTCCACGACGTCGGTGGGTTCGGCATCCTCGCTACTCTCCCTCTGTGCAGGGGGTGGTGCGAAGCCGGGCGGGGTCCCTCGGCAGCGGCACAGGGCACTACGTACGGCGTTACGGCCGTGACCGGTCGGGTACCCGCCCACCATGGACCGCTTGGATCATCTGGAACATCTGGACAAGGACCTGGTCGACGAGCTGGCACAGGTTGCTCGTGAGACCGTACGAGACGAGCTGCGGGAGCAGACCCGCAAGCAGCGCCGTACGGCCACGCTGTATGCCGCATCCGGTGCCCTCGCCCTGTATGCGGGCGCCGCACTGGCGCTCGCCCTCGGTTTGGCACTCGCGCTGGGCTTGCCCGGCTGGGCCGCTGCGCTGATCACCGCCGCGGTGCTCGGCGTAGCCGCGTACGTGCTGCGGGGCATGGCCCGGCCGTCCGCGACCGGGACCGCGCCGACACCCACGAGCGAGGCGACACCGATCGGCCACGACCGTGTCATCGGCGGGACCGCCCCGGCAGCGCCGCCGAGCGGCCTCGGCATGCCCTACCCGCCGGTTCCGCCGGTCGCGCCCGGTGTCCCGGGAACGGGCGCGACACCTCCGAGCGACGCGGACCCCGAGGCACCGCACCATCGAGCCCGGTGAACCGTGGCCCGGGCGCCGCAGGCCCGTCGTGGTGACGGAGCCGGCTGCGCCTTGGGCCGGGCCACGGCCCTGCCCCCCGCGCCACCTGCGCCGGAGCTCGCGGGCCACGACGACTGGCGACTGCTTGTCAGCCTCCGCTCGTGGGTCGTGGCCTTCGCATGGCGAGGCGTCGACGTCTGCGGAGGCTCAGAGCTCCGGATGTTCGTACAGTGGAGAAAAGTGACATCCATGGCTCCCTCCCGGATGCCGCTTCGGGGCAACGATCACCGAGCGGGTACCGCATGGAGGAAGACGACGAGCGGGGTATCACCATGAACGGAGTCGCGCCGGGCCGCTTGGACGACCAGCAGCTCATGATCGAGCTGGAGACGATACATCGCACGCGCCACGACACCCTGCTGCATGGGTCGAACGACGCACTGCGGGCCCACAATGAGCGCATGGCACAGCTGGAGGGCGAGTACCTGCGCCGCCACCCACGCCGCCCGGTCGCGGCGGCCCGGACGCGTGAAGGAGCCCGGGAGCGAGCCTCCAGCAGCACATGACGCCATGTGCAGGACAACCCCGGCACACAACAACCCGGTGCCCACCCGGTACGCGGAGGCACCGACCTGTTCTGGGGCCACACCGTCCAGGACGGTCGGTTGGACGCGCCGACACTCTGCACCAACTGGTGCGTGACCTCATCAATCATCTCGTGTCCGAGCCGCTGTATGGGCCCCCCGCTGCTCCGGGACGGCGCCATGATCGACGCAATCGGTGACACCGACGGCGACAGGCTGGGTCGCTGCACGGCCGCCCCGTGGGGCACAGCCGCCCGCTCCGTGCGTGACGCGTTCGCCGCCCCTGGTGCTCTCGACGGCAAGGTCCACCTTTCCTACGGCCATGCGGCGACCATCAAATGCTGCTCCCAGATGAGCATCGACCTCGTCGTGCGCTGGTGCGCCCCCCCCCACGATCGGCGTCGACAAAGCAACTCCCGCGTGGGTCGAGGTGCCGACCGTGGTTCCCCACCGCCGACCGGCTCCCCTTTTCAGGGCCCTGATGTGGGAGGAGTCGACCACGCAGCGGGACCATTCCGGCTTCGCCGCGGCGTTCGGCTCGGCGTGCAGGACTTCGTACGGCGACTGCCAGACGCCACCGTCGTTGCAGTCCCGCAGCCTGCGCAGGCACGTCATGCCCGAGCCGAAGCCCCCCAGACGACGCGACGGTGGGGCCGAGTTCCCGCAGGGGCGTTTGGGAGTGGCGGCCCCGAGGCACGACAGGACCTCGAGCAGGTAGGTGAGATGGCCCCGTAAAGCGTGCGGGCGTCCGACCTCCTCGGTGGGACGCCCGACGGCTCCACCAGAAATCAGCCACAAGCGGCCGGCGAACCGTAACCGTGTGGACCACGAGAAGCCGGTTCGCCGGCCATGCTGCATTGCCGCAGGTGCGCGGCGGTGCGTCGGCCGCGCCTGTTCTGTGAGTGGTCCTCACCAGTAGTGACGACGCCCACCCACAGCGTGGCCGACCCCGCCAAGAATCCAGAGGACGAGGCCAATGACCGCAAGGACGATTCCTATCGTCCATAGGATGCCGATTCCCGTAAGGAATCCAACGACGAGCAGAACGACTCCCAGGATGATCATGCTGGCCTCCAGGGCACTAACTCTCCCTGGCACCGGGTACCCCTCCCGGAATCGCCAACACCGCCGCAAGCCAGTTGGGTCCGTACCGAAAACTGCAGGCCGAAACCATCGAGAAGCACCGTTGCCCGGTACGAGTCGCCGGCGGTGACGCCTGGAGATCTCACGGCGCCCCGCCGCTGGTCCGGCGGCGAAGGAACGGCGTGATCGTGCACGAGGGCGTTCCCGATGACGTGCCCCGCAGGGACAACGAGTTGGTCATGCGGGCCGGTCCCGCCCGGCGTCCGCCACGGACGTGGCGGCGCGGACAAGCGCAGCCGTGGCCATCGAACGGGACTGCTGCGGCCAGGCGATGGCGAGGACCGCGGGCGGGGCGTCCGCGACCGGCCGGTAGACGACGCCGGGCCTCGGGTAGCGGGCGGCGACGGAGGCGGGCAGCAGGGGGATGACGTCGCCCAGTGCGACGAGCATGAGCAGTTGGGCGAGGTCGCGGCCCGCACCGCGGATCTCTTCGAGGTAGCGGTGCAGGTCACCGGGACGCAGGCCGAGATCCGCCAGGACCAGGCTGTCCCGGACGGCGAGCGGGTGGGTGGCGGCGAGGGCCGCGACGCGCGGTTCGACGGTCAGCGTCTCGGTGTCCAGGCCGGTGTGGTCGAAGGGCTCGTGGACCAGGGCCGCATCGGCTTCTCCCTGGCGCAGGAGTCGCGGCTGTTCGTGCCAGGCGCACAGCCGCACGGCGACGGGTACGGCCGCCTGCTCGGACGCGAAGCGTGCCAGGATCGGCTCCAGCAGTCCCCCGTCCCCGTCGGCCTTGATCGCCAGGATCAGCTTCCGCTCCGGGGCGGCCGCGCGCTGAGCGCGACGCTCGGCTGCCTGGAGCGCGTCCAGCGCGATCCTCGCCTCCGCCAGGAGCACCGCTCCGGCCGGGGTCAGCGCCACGCTGTGGGTGGTCCGCTCGAAGAGGGTGACCCCCATCTCCGACTCCAACTGGCGGATCGCGCGGGACAGCGGCGGTGGGGAGATGCCCAGCCGCTCGGCGGCGCGGGCGAAGTTGAGCTCCTCGGCGACGGCGACGAAGTAGCGCAGCGGGCGGGATTCCACGCTCTCCCCCTCCGTTCGGTATTGCCCTGAGGGTAACAAGCGAGAGCGGATCGATCCTTCAGTTCGGGCGCGCCGCGCAGCAGGCTCGACGACATCCAGTGAAGCATCCCGCTTGGAGTTGTTCATGATCGTCGTCACCACCCCGACCGGCCAGATCGGCCGACAGGTCCTCGACCGTCTCCTCGACGCCCCGGACGGCAGGGCCGGGATCCGGGTGATCGCCCGCGACCCCGCTCGCCTCTGCGCGCGCGTGCGCGAACACGTCGAGGTCGTACGGGGATCGCATGCCGATCCCGCCGTTCTGAAGGAGGCATGCGCGGGCGCCGACCGCCTGTTCTGGCTGGTACCCCCGACCCCGTCGGCCGACAGCGTCGAGGGCCACTTCCGCGACTTCACCGAGCCACTGCCCGAGGTGATCGGGCGCCAGGGCGTCGAGCGGGTCGTCGGTGTCTCGACGCTGGGCCGCGGAGTGGCGAAGAACGCCGGGCAGATATCGGCTTCGCTCGCCATGGACGAGGCGATCATGGCCACGGGCGTCCACTACCGGGCGCTGTGTCCGCCGTTCCTGATGGAGAATCTGCTGGGCCAGGCCGATTCGATCCGCGAATCCGGTGTGTTCTTCCTGGCGGTGGCGGAGAACTGCGTTCTGCGCACCTGCGCCACCCGCGACATCGCCGCCACGGCGGCCCGGCTGCTGCTCGACAACTCCTGGACCGGACAGGACGACATCCCGCTGGTAGGCCCGGACGACCTTTCTGCCGAGGGCATGGCGCGGGTCGTCTCCGAGGTGCTGGACCGTCCGGTGCGCCTCCAACGGACCGGCAGCGCGGACTACAAGGCGACGGCGCTGCGCTTCGGCGCGAGCGAGGCCTGGGCGCAGGGGCTGGCCGACATGACGGAGGCCCTTAAGGACCAGGGTTTCTATGGTGCCCTCGCGCCGAACACTCCTCAGTCCGCGCCCACCGGCTTCCGCCAGTGGTGCGAGGAAGTACTCAAGCCGACCGTACTCGCCTAGCTAGGTGTACTCGGATCAGGGCGGGGCCAAGGCGCGATACCCGACGAGTGCCCGTGAGCGGGGCTTGACGCGTGCGGTTGCACGGCGGAGGAGGACGTCGACTCGACGGGTCCCGTCGTTCGGGCGAAGTCCCGAACTCGGGGGTCCGCAATCGACGACAACGCAGGGGTGGCTGTCTGCTACACCGCAGCCGCGAGCTCGGGCCTGCGTGCCGAGCCCCGCCGTCCTGGGTGACTCACAAGACCCGTGCTAGCCCGTGCTAGCCCCGGAACCCGTCCCGGTCCTGTCGGCCTTGCCGGCGCTGAGGGTGGCCGCCACGCCCACCCGAACGACGACGTGACGGCGCAGCGGGCGTGTCGGCGCTGTTGAAGCCCGGTCCGGTCGGAGCACTGAAGCCGCCGGGTACCACCGGTGCCGTCGCCGCGGCGGTGGGCGCGGATGTCTGCGCGGCCGCCGCGGCCGGGTTGCGCGTGCGGGGCAGGGCGTGGCCGACGATGCGGGTGTGGGTCATCAACGGGGCGCAGGCCGCGCAGACTTCCAGCAGGGTCCAGACCTGACCCACGGCCGGGTCGTGGCGCAGCACCAGGACCACACTGCCCGCGCAGTGCACCTGACTCCCCTCGTGGGCCGCGCACTGTGCCTGCCGGCAGGCACAGGCGGCGTCCGGGTGCACGCTGGCCGCCCGAGCGTGCGCGGCGGCGTGGGCTTCGGCGAAGCGGCGCAGTGCTCCCAGGTCGCGGGAGCGGGGCGGCATGCTGCACGGGGAGGAGCACGTCACGGAGGCGGTACGGTCGCTGTGGCCGGAGACCCGAATGGTCCACATCCGTCCCGGGCGGCGTGCGGCAGGAATTTCGGGGTGCGCGAGATCCAAGATCGACAGTCCTTCGGCAGAGGAGTGGTGTGCGCGACGGCGCTCGGAACCATACGTACCCCGCCCTCCGGTCTGTCATCTAGCGATTGCGCCGCAGGCGCGCGCAAGGAACGACTCGTAACGCGGGGTCCGGAATTCTGTCCGGACGCCGTGATCATCCCATAGGTGACTTCGACCCGGCGAACATGCCCGCCGTGCCCTCTGCTCCGTCCTCGCCGAGTCGTGCCGGCTCTGCTCCGGTCGTACGGGCTGTGACCCCGAGTACAGCGCCCGGCCGATCGGCGAGTCTCATCGCATCCGGCCATCTACGCCGGGAACTCCTGGCCCTGGGTGCTCGGGCACCTCACCGCGAGGGCCGCGATGTCGTCGTCGAGCCGTCCGCCGCTGTACTCGAGCAGGTCCCGGTGAAGCCGGTCGAGCAACTCGCGGGGCGGCTCTGGGCACTGCCGCTGCATCCAGTCGGGCAGCGGAAAGAACTCGCCGGTGCGGTCCCGGGCTTCCGATACGCCGTCCGTATAGAGCAGCAATTGGTCGCCCGGGCCGAAGGCGAAGGTGTCGACCCAGTAGTGGTCACCGATGAGCGCCGCGAGGTTGAGGGGCGGCGAGGGGGTGGTGGGCTCCAGGACGCGGATCTTCCCGCGATGCGCAAGCAGCGGCGGGGGGTGCCCACAGTTGAGAAGCCTGACGTGGCCGCCACCGCGCGGGATCTCGGCGATGAGAGCGGTGGCGAAGTGCTCCGGCCGGTCCTGGGTCGGAAACGCAGCACTGTGGCGGGCGATGCTGGTCTCGAGACGATGGATGATGCCCCTCAGGTCGGGCTCGTCGTACGCGGCCTCCCTGAAGCAGTTGATCACTGCGGAGGCCGCGCCCACGGCGGACAGACCCTTGCCCCGAACGTCGCCGATGAGCAGCCGGACCCCGTACCGTGTGCCGGCCGCTTCATAGAAGTCGCCCCCGATCCGGGCCTGCTCCTGGGCCGCCAGATACAGCGATTCCATCTCGACGTTCTCGATACGGCGCGGCAGGGGACGCAACAGCACCTTCTGGGCCGCGTCGGCGACGAGCCGGACCTGGAGCAGTATCTCCTCCCGCTGGAGTCGGACATGGCTCGCGTATGCCGCCGCCAAGGTGACGGCGATGATCGCAGCCCCCGTGTACTGCGTCCCCAGGTCGGTGTAGAAAAAGCTGAGGCTGATCATGACGAGCAGGCAGAACGTCCCCAGCAGGATCGTGGGGAGCACGGGCCACATCGCGGCGGCAAGGGCGGGTGCGGCGGGCAGGAGGCGACTGACGGCGATCTCCCTCGGCGTGGAGAACGCCAGGCCGGTGATGAAGACGGTCAGGATCACCGGTGCCAGCCGGGCAACTCCCCATTGGCCGCCGTAAGGGGGACGACGGTGCCGCAGCCGTCCAGACATGATCACAAAGTGCATCATATCGGTCAAAGGGCGCATTGGGCCCTGGTGGATCACGCACTTCATGCGCGGCGATCAGCCGATCGCACCGCGGATGCGCGGTCCACTCGGTCGAGAGAGCGGCCCGCTCGAACGAGAGACACGGCAGCGCGACGAGAATTGCCCGGGTGAAGAAGTCACGCAACACCGGCCCGAGCAGGCGCCCGAAGCCGAGCCAGGTGGGGATCACTCCTCGGAGGGACCATGGCCACCCGGGATCACCAGTGCTAGAAAGGTCACATGGCGAAACGATTCGCCGGTTTTCGACGCATCTCACTCCGGCCACTGGTCAGCAAGAGCCCGCGCAGCGTAGCCGGGCAGGTGCTGGTCTTCCAGGTGGCCCTGGTAGTGCTGCTCGTGGCGTGTGGCGTCTTCGCCCTCGCCCTGCAGTCGAAACGGGACACCACAGCCGAGGCCGTGCGCCGCTCCATAGCCGTGGCGCAGACCTTCGCACACTCTCCCGGTGTCCTGGCGGCACTACAGGCCCCCGACCCGAGCAAGATTCTCCAGCCGCTCACCGAGGCAGGGCGCAAGGCCGCCGGCGTGGACTTCATCGTGGTCATGGACACCAAGGGCATCCGCTACACCCACCCCCTGCCGAGCCGAATCGGCAAGCTGTTCGTGGGCAACATCGGGCCGTCGCTGGCGGGGAAGGTCTACACGGAAAGCGTCCACGGTCCGCTCGGCCACGAGGTCCAGGCCACCGTCCCCATCGAGAACCCGAACGGCAAGGTGGTGGGCCTCGTCTCCGCCGGGCTGAAGGTCAAAAACGTGACCCTTCAGGTGTGGCGGCAACTGCCGATCATCCTGGGCGCCGGGGCCGGAGCGCTCCTGGTGGCCACAGGCGGGACGGCACTGGTGGGCAGACGGCTGCGGCGGCAGACCCACAGCCTGGCGCCGGACGAGATGACCCGCATGTACGACCACCACGACGCGGTACTGCACTCCGTGCGCGAAGGGGTGCTCATCGTCGCCGACGACGGACGGCTGTTGCTGGCGAACGACGAAGCCAGACGGCTGCTGGAGCTGCCCCCCGACGTCGAGGGACACCAGGTGTCGCAGCTGTCGAGCCTCGACCCCGAGACGGTGGCACTGCTCGCCTCCGGGCGCGAGGCCACTGACGAGGTGCACTTCGCCGGAGAACGGCTGCTGGCGGTCAACCAGCGCCCCCTGGAGCGTGACGGAGGCCCCAGGGGAACGGTGGTGACACTGCGCGACTCCACCGAGCTGCAGGCGCTGACCGGCCGGGCCGAGATCGCACGGGAGCGGCTCAAACTGCTGTACGACGCCGGACTCGGCATCGGCACCACCCTGGACGTGCTGCGTACCGCCGACGAGCTGGCGCGCGTCCCCGTCCCCCGCTTCGCCGACTTCGTCACCGTGGACCTGGCCGACGCCGTGCTGCACGGCGAGGAGCCGGCCCCCACGGCGACGGACATCCGACGCACCGCCGTGTACGGCATCCGGGACGACCATCCGCTCTACGAAAAGGGCCGGCTGATCGACTTTCTGCCCTCCACGCCCCAGGCGCGCGGCTACGGCAGCGGCCGCTCCGAGCTGGTGACCGACCTGTCGACCGCCACGGGATGGCACGCGCAGGACCCGGAGCGCACCAAGCGGATCATCGACTACGGCATCCATTCCCTCATCGCCGCCCCGATCCAGGCCCGCGGCGTCGTACTGGGCATGGCCAACTTCTGGCGCTCCAAGGAGCACGAACCCTTCGACGAGGAGGAGCTGTCGCTGGCGGAGGAACTGGTGGCCCGTGCCGCCGTCAGCATCGACAACGCCCGCCGCTACACCCGCGAGCACGCCCTGGCGGTCACCCTCCAGCGCAGCCTGCTGCCGCGGGCCCTGCCCGAGCAGAGCGCCGTCGACGTCGGCTACCGCTACCTGCCCGCCCAGTCGGGCGTGAGCGGCGACTGGTTCGATGTGATTCCCCTGCCGGGGAGCCGGGTGGCGCTGGTCGTCGGCGATGTGGTCGGCCACGGCCTCCACGCGGCCGCCACGATGGGGCGGCTGCGGACCGCGGTGCACAACTTCTCCACCCTCGATCTGCCGCCCGACGAGCTGCTGAGCCATTTGGACGACCTGGTCGGCCGCATCGACCTGGACGAGGTGGGCACGGAGAGTCACACGGGCGTCCTGGGCGCCACCTGCCTGTACGCGATCTACGACCCCGTGACACGCCGCTGCGTCATGGCGCGTGCCGGGCACCTGACGCCCGCGCTCGTCCACCCCGACGGAACCGTCACCTTCGCCGACGTACCGACCGGACCCCCCCTGGGCCTCGGCGGCATGCCCTTCCAGAACGCCGAGTTGGACCTCGCGGAGGGCACCCAGCTCGTCCTCTACACCGACGGCCTCATCGAGGACCGCAGGCGCGACCTGGACGTGGGAATGGAAATGCTGCGCACAGCCCTGGCGGGCCACCCCGACCGGCCGCCCGAGGACAGCTGCCAGGCCGTGCTGGACGAGCTGCTGCCCGGGCGTCCCAAGGACGACGTCGCCCTGCTCATCGCCCGCACGTGCGGCCTGCCGCCCGACCGGGTCGCCGACTGGGATGTGCCGCTCGACCCTGCCGCCGTCGCGGGGATGCGCGACGCCGTCTCCCAAAAGCTCGAGGAGTGGGGCCTGTCCGAACTCGGCTTCAGCATGGAGCTCGTCCTGAGTGAGCTCATCACCAACGCCATCCGCTACGGCTCCGAGCCGCTCCACGTGCGGCTGATCCACGACCGTACGCTGATCTGCGAGGTGGCCGACGGCAGCAGCACCTCCCCGCACCTGCGCTACGCCGCCACGATGGACGAGGGAGGCCGGGGCCTGTTCCTGGTGTCGCAGATGACCGACCGCTGGGGCACCCGGTACACACCCCAGGGCAAGGTGATCTGGGCCGAGCAGGCGCTGCCGGACGCCAACGAGGGGCCCGGCCTGTCGCTGGCCGAGGCGGAGGCGCTCTTCCCGGACGAGGAGGCAGCCGACCCGGGAGCCCCGGCGTGACCACGGCTCGCCCAGGACAGCACCGCTGTACTCCCGGATACACCGAGAGCACGAGCATGAGCAGCCACGGGTATCTCCTCGCCGCTCAGCCTGCGGCTCGCGCCTCTCGGTCGAGGCCACCCGACGCCCCGCCGCCTCTCGGGGCATGGGGCAAGGCATCGTCCCCCAGGGTCAGGACGGTGTGAGCGGAAGGGTGTCCGTATACGCGTTCACCGGTGGCGAGATCCGCTGGGTGGCGCTGACGTCGAGGGCCGGGACTGCCGACTTCGTGCCGAGCGTGCCCTGCGGGTGCCAGGTTCCCGTGACGGAGACCCAGGTGTCGTGGGGCAGTGCGGGGGCGCCGTACACCCGGATCCTGATGGACTGCGAGTCCGCGGCGCAGCAGTTGAAGATGATCCGGGTCAGATACCAGCCGCCACCCTGCCGCGCGGGCGTGACGAAACCCGTCATCCACAGGCTGCGGCCCTCGATACTGCGCCCCCGGTCCTGCTGCACCCGCTGGGTGAAGTCCGTGAGGGTGATGGGCAGCGGCGAGGTCGCCGGCAGCTGGTCGAACCGGCTCTGCTGCTTGACTGCCTTCTCGTTGGCCCGTGAAGCGGTGTACGCGCCGAGTGCGGGAGGCGCGTAGAGGAGCAGGCTGAGGGCGGGAAGGAACAGCAGCCAGGCGATCCGGGGCGTGGTCGAGTGGTCGTGATGACCGCCATGACCGTCTCCTCCATGACCATGACCGACGACGCGGTCGTGATCACCATCGTGGTCATGGTCATGGTCATGGTCATGGTCGTGATCGTGGTCGCCCTCACTGCCGTCGTACGCGGGCTCGTGCACGTCCGCCCGTCCGTCGAGGGCCGCCGCCAGCAGGCCCAGTACGAGGAGCAGTGCGCCGGAGGCGATGAGCGCCGGGCGCAGGCCTGCCTTCACGTAACGCAGGTACAGGTCCGAGAAGAGGGAGACGTGCAGGAGGCCGAGGCCGCAGAGCACCAGGAGCAGTGCTTGTACGCGGTGTCTCACAGCAGGGCTCCTCCGATCAGCACGCTGCACACGACCGCCACGACGACGGTCGCGGTGGAGAAGCGGAGAGCGAACGCCCGGCCGAAGGTGCCCGTCTGAAGGGCGATCAGTTTCAGGTCGACCATGGGTCCGACCACCAGGAACGCCAGCCGCGCGGTCGGCGAGAACCCGGTGAGCGACGCCGCGACGAAGGCGTCGGCCTCGGAGCAGACCGCGAGGACGATCGCCAGTCCGGCCAGGAACAGCACGGAGAGCCAGGGTGAACCGGAGAACGTGTCGAGGACGGAGCGCGGCACGGTGACGTTGAAGGTCGCCGCCGCGGCCGCGCCGAGGACGAGATAACCGCCCGCGTGCAGGAAGTCGCGCTGAAAGCCGCGGCGGAACTCGTTCCAGCGGCTGTGCCCAGGGTGGTGACCGGTGTGGCGGGCCGCGGGCCGCAGCCACTCCTCGCGCCCCAGCCAGAGCCACAGCCAGCCCATCACGGCGGCGGTGACGAGCGAGGCGAGCAGTCGGGCGGCCACCATGGCGGGGCTGCCGGGGAAGGCGACGGCGGTGGCGGTCAGGACGACCGGATTGATGGCGGGGGCGGAGAGCAGGAACGCGAAGGCCGCCGCCGGGGTGACGCCCCGTCGGATCAGGCTGTTCGCCACCGGCACCGACGCACACTCGCAGCCCGGGAGGACGACACCGGCGGCGCTGGCGACCGGAACGGCGAGTGCGGGGCGACCGGGCAGGGCCCTGCTGAACACAGAGGCCGGCACGAAGGCGTTGATCGCGCCGGACAGGGCGGTGCCGAGCAGCAGAAACGGCAGCGCCTGGACCGTGATGGCGAGACACACCGTCCGCCAGGCCCCGAAGGCCGGGGCGCCCAACCACCCGGAGCGGGCGAGCTCGGCCGCCGCGTACGTGCAGCCCCAGCCGACCGCCACCCCCAGCCCGACGACAAGGAGACGGCGGCGGGGGACGCGGGCCCGCGATGCGCCGCTGGGGCCCCCGGGCAGCGCGGCCGTGTGCGTCGCCCCGACCGCCTCATCCGTCTGATGCATCACCACTCCGCCCGCAGACATTCCGCCGGATACATCGCGGACCGTACTAGCAGGACTTGGGTCAAGTTGGTAACCATGACGGGTATGTCGTGATAGCGACTGAGGCCGAGATGCCCGGCCGAGACCGCGAGAAGGGCCTCCAGTTCACGGACGGCCCGGGGTCGCCGGTAACGGAACCAAACGCTCCCAGCGGGTACGAAAAACGGGCAACAGCGGGGCGCGCACCGGGTGTTGAGCGCAGAACCCGCCGCTCGCGCCCGTTCGAGTCCATCACCTCACCCTTCCCGCCCCTCGAACTCGGGTCCGAGAACCCGCGGCACGACGCAACGACGTTACGCGCGGGAAACCTTGACGATCGCTGTGCCGGATGCCACGATTCCGGCGCCGCCATGTTTACGTAAACATTCTCTCGAGCCGAGCCCGAGCCAAGCCCTGCCGATGCTTGTTTACGCAAACATGCACGTCGAGATGGGCGAAGCAGAGAGGACTTGACCTCAGAACAAGCTGCCAGGCCGGAGGCCTTCGTCACGTAGCACCGGAGGCGCGGGTGCCCGGACCGCACCCTGTACTCCCCCGCGCCAGGCAAACCGGTACACCACCGGTCACCGCCGGGCCCACCAGCGGCGAGTCGGCACCACCCGTCCGGCCCGGCACACCTTCCGACGGCCGCTCAGACGCGCACAGGCTCCGCCCTGCGCCGAGTCGCCATCTCTTGAAAGGGCAAGTCGATGCGCAAAACCCCCGCCAGAACCCGCTTCACCCCACGACTGCGTGCCGCCTTCGTGGCGATCCTGATCGCGGGCACCAGCGGCACCACCATCGCCGGCAGCCCCGCTTACGCCGCGCCGAGCGGAGACACGACCCAGTTCAAGGGAGTCAACTGGGCCGATCCCCGCGACAACTTCGCCGACGACCCCGTCGTACTGTCCGGCCTGTCGACCTCCGACAGCTACGCCCAGACCTACGCCAAGGCGAGCCGGGTGATCTCGGCATTCCGCGCGAACCTGGACGCCAACACCGTACGACTGCCCATCAACCCGTATACCGTCAACGGCGCCTATTGGAAGTCCTATCGCGGGGTGATCGACGCAGCGTCGGCCCGCGGCTTCAAGGTCATCCTCTCGTACTGGGAGGGCACGGGCTCACGCAAGGACGGCTTCATCGACGACCCTGCCACCTACTGGCCCATGTGGAACACCGTGGTCGACGCGTACAAGGACGACCCGCGGGTCTACTTCGAGCCGATGAACGAGCCCCACGGCTACACCGACGCCGAGTGGGCCGACATCGCCGCGCGGTGGCTGGCCACCTACCCCTCGGTGCCCCGCGACCGGGTGTTCGTCAGCGGCGCCGGCTACAACGACCACGTCACCTCCGTCTGCGCCGACCCGCGCCTGAAGGGGACCTACCTGTCGCTGCACCACTACGGTTTCTGGAAGGACTACGCCACGTACGACCAGTGGGTGGCCGATCTGAAGGAGCGCATCGGTGACTGCGCGAACCGGACCGTCGCCGACGAGTTCGGCGCCCCGATGACCACCGGCCTCGACTACAACAAGCCGGCTCCCTCCAACAACTACATCAACTACGTTCAGGCCGTCACCGACACCTTCCGCAGGCTCAAGATGGGGTCCGTCTACTGGCCCGGGCTGCGTACCGACGACACCTACTCGCTGCAGACCCTGACAGGCGATCCCAACCGGCCGTGGCTTGCCACCGCCAACCAGTCCGGCGCCGACCGGCTCGCCTGGGGCTGGGGACGCGGCAAGCCGGTCCGACCCTGACCAGGTCTTCGGCGTAACCGCCGACCTGCCGCCATCGACGCTCCGCCCCGACCATCGGGGCGGAGCCGGTGCCGTCGCCTCCGGTCAACTTGTGGCGTATCAGGCAGCGCCTGCCTCGTTGTTGTGCGAGGGGATCTTGGCAGCGACTATCTCGGTGTACTCGAACTTCGGCTGCACGGCCAGGTGCTGTGCAGCTCCCTCGGCGAGCCTCGCCACGCCGGCTTCCAGATGAGCCTGTCGACCGGCTTCATGCGGGAACGCGTCCACGACGGCGAACGTCGACGGGCCGAGGCGGAGCGCGAGCCAGACGGTGGTGTCCGCTTCCTGCTCGACCTCGGCGAGAGCCGCCGCGAGCTGAGCCTCAACTGCCGCTTCGTGTCCGGGCTTGGCCTCGATCCGAACGAAGAGCCCTACCTTGACCATGATGTCTGCTCCTGCCTGTACCGAGTGCATCGGATGGGGATTCTTGAATCAGGAGTACAAAATCCGTCCACGTCAACAACACGCTTGCGCGCAACGGGGATTCACAGGGTGGTGAGTGTCGCGTCGACGATCCTGCACAGACGCTCCGGCTCGTCGACCGCCTCGGCCGGTAATCTCACGCCGGCCAGCAGTTCGTTCGAAGCCCCGACTCGACGCTCGCCGTAACAACGCACCGCGCCGAAAGCCACGTCGGGCTCGGACTCCGGCCACGCCATGCGAGCAACCGTAACACCCTTCTGTACCTTCAGGTCCAGTACCGAGTTCGGAGTTTCAGTTCCGTCGAGGTGTTACCCCGTCGCCGGCCCGGGCACCGAGAACGCGGCGGCAGTCCCTGCTACCGGTAGGAACAGCCGCCGTCGCGAGCTTTCGGCGACACGGCGTATTGCGGCGCGGTGCGCCGCTCTCGCAACCGGCGCTCAGGGGGTCGGGATGCCACCCGGCCGGGCCGGCCGCCCCAGGCGGACCGGGACACCGGGCGAGTACAGGACGCTGACCGGTTCGCCCGGCGGTGTGGGCGCGCCGGCGGCCGCGAGCAGGTTCTCCTCGCAGGCGAGCAGCTCCGCGCGGTGCAACGGCCAGCGCGGATGCTCGTTCGGCAGGTATCCGGTGTCGCCGAAGAACGTGTTGTGCATGCCCCAGCGGGCGGTCAGGAAGTGCTCCAACTCGGTGGGCTCCGCCACCGGTTCGCCCGGCCGCAGGACGATCCGGCTGTACGCGCCGCGCGGGCCGGGCCGGCGCCGGGAGCTGGTGTAGGTGATGACGTCGTCGCCGGCATGGACGGCCATGCGGGACCACTTGTACGGAAGCCGGAAGCCGGCCCGGCCCATCAGTACGGGCACGAGCCTGGCGGCGTCCATCGACCGGAAGACCACGCCGCGCCGGCCATGCGCGTCCACCGAGTACAGGCGCACGTTGGTCTCCGGGAACGTGCCCAGATACGGCACCCCGGGCGACCCGAGCCAGCCGACCCGGTGCATCCGGAAAGCCACCAGGCCGATGTAGGTGATCCCATCGAGCACGTCCGGGACGGTTCCCTCAGGCAACAGCCCGGCAACATCGGTCGGGTCGACAGCCCAGTGCACGAAGGCGAGATCGAGCCACTGCTGCGTGAGCAGCGGCCGCTTCAAGGCCATGGGCGCGTCCGGGGTGACGGGCTCGGGTATCCGCGCGGTGGTCGACACCCCTCCAGCATCCCAGACAGCCGCCCGTCGACCGCAGCCCGGAGGTGAGCCTCACGGGGTCGCCGCGTATCCGGGACGATCACGAGGACCGGGGCGCGGGCGCACTGAGCGCCCGTTCGACTGACGTACGGTTGCCGGGAGCGAGCCATGGTCGAAGGGGCGGGGATGGCGGATTTTCAGGGCGAGTTGGTGCGTGCGCTGCCCGGCACCTTGAGGCAGCACGCGGCTCGGCTCGGAGACAAGACCGCCTACCGGGACGCCCATCGCTCCGTCACCTACGGGGAGTTGGAGGAACGTACCGGACGGTTGGCGGGGCACCTGGCCCGGCTCGGGATCCGACGTGGGGATCGCGTCGCGATCCATCTGGGCAATCGGGTGGAGGTGGTGGAGGGCTGTCTCGGCGTGCTGCGGGCCGGAGCGATCGGCGTGCTCCTCAACCCCGCCGCGTCCGACGAGGAGTTGGCGTACTTTCTCGACGACAGCGGCACGGTCCTGGTCCTCACCGAGGAGCAGTCGCTGCCGCGGGTGGCCCGACCGGCGGCAGGGCGGCCCGGGGTACGGACGGTGGTCGTCGGCCAGGGCGCTCTGCCGGCCGATGCCCCCGCGGATGCACTCGTCTTCGAGGACCTGGCCGGGACGGATCCGGGCCGAACGCCCCGCGACGACCTCGGCCTCGACGATCCCGCCTGGATCCTCTACACCTCGGGCACCACCGGGGAGAGCAAGGGCGTGGTCTCCACGCAGCGCTCCGCCCTGTGGTCGGTGGCGGCGGCCTACGTACCGGCGTACGGGCTGCGGGAGCGGGACCGGCTGCTCTGGCCCCTGTCGATGTTCCACTGCTACGCCCACTCGCTGTGTCTGCTGGGAGTGGTCTCGGTCGGTGCCAGTGCCCAACTGCTCGACCGGGGCGCGAACGTCGCTCAGGCTCTCGTCGAGCAGCCGTTCACCCTGCTCGCCGGAGTGCCCGCCACCTACCGACTCCTCCTCGACTCGCTGCGGGAGACCGGCGATCCGGTCTCCGACTCCCTGCGGGTGTGCGTCACCGCGGGCGCGCCCTGTCCTCCTGAATTGCGGGCGGAGGTCGAGGATGTGCTGGCCGCTCCCCTCCTCGACGGCTACGGATCCACCGAGACCTGCGGGAAGATCGCGGTCAACCGGATCGACGGGCCCCGGGACGACGCCTCCAGCGGCCCACCGCTGCCGGGGCTCGCTGTGCGGCTGGCCGATCCGTCCACCCGTGACGAGGTCGGCGACGGGGAGGAGGGGGAGATCTGGGTTCGCGGCCCAGGCCTGATGACCGGCTATCACAACCGTCCCGACGCCACCGCCCAGGCCTTCACGGACGGCCGGTACCGCACCGGGGACCTCGGCCGGCGGACGGCGCAGGGCCATATCCAAGTCACCGGCCGCGTCAAAGAATTGATCATCCGCGGTGGTGAGAACGTCAACCCGACCGAGGTGGAACGGGTACTGCTCGCCTGCCCCGGTGTCAGCGACGCCGCCGTCGTCGGCCGCCCGCACGACGTCCTCGGCGAGGTGCCGGTCGCCTTCGTCGTCCCCGGGCCGCACGGGATCGACACGGCGCGGGTGCTCGCCGACTGCCGGGAGCGGCTGTCCGCGTTCAAGGTTCCGGACGAGATCTACGAGACCGTGTCCGTCCCCCGTACCCCCTCGGGCAAGATCGTCCGGCCCTCGCTCGCCGAGGAGTTGGCCGAGCGGCTCGCCGGGCAGCGGGCGAGCGCCACGGCCGCCCTGCGCGAACGGCTGGCGGCGGTGTCCGACGCGGTGCTGGACCTGGTGCTCGAAGAGACCGCGCGGACGGCCGGGGTGCCTGCGCACGCGGTCGATCCCGACCGGCCCTTCACCGAACTCGGGCTCACCTCGCTCGGCGGTGTGCTGCTGCGCGACCGGCTGGGCGCGGCGACCGGTCTCGACCTGCCCGCGACACTCGTCTTCGACCACCCCTCGCCCGCCGCCGCGGCGGCATGGGTGCGCGAGGCGCTGCGGGACGACAGCCGGCCACAGCCCGCAGGTACGTCCGGCGGCGGACCACGTACGGAGCCCGGGGAGCCGATCGCCATCGTCGCCATGGCCTGCCGCTACCCCGGCGGCTGCGAGTCCCCGGAGGATCTGTGGCGGCTGCTGGCGGACGGCACCGACGCCACCTCCGAGTTCCCCGACGATCGCGATTGGGACGTGTCCGAGTTGTACGACCCCGATCCGGACCGGCCGGGAACGTCCGTCACCCGCAGGGGCGGTTTCCTGCACCGGGCAGCCGACTTCGACGCGGCCTTCTTCGGTATGTCGCCCCGCGAGGCGCTGGCCACCGATCCACAGCAGCGGCTTCTCCTGGAGACCGGCTGGGAGCTGGTGGAGCGGGCGAGCCTCGACCCGTCAGGGCTGCGCGGCAGCGACACCGGTGTCTTCGTGGGCGTGATGCACTCCGACTACGCGGGCCGTCTGCTGCACCGGGCCGGACACGAGCTGGAGGCCCATCTCGCGCTGGGTTCGGCGGGCAGCGTGGCCTCCGGCCGGATCGCGTACACCCTGGGCCTGCGCGGGCCCGCCGTGACGGTGGACACCGCGTGTTCGTCGTCGCTGGTGGCCCTGCACACCGCCGCACGGTCGCTGCGCGACGGCGAGTGCGCGCTGGCCGTCGCGGGCGGGGTGACCGTCATGGCCACGCCCGCGCCGTTCGTCGCGTTCAGCAGGCTGCGCGGGCTGGCCCCGGACGGCCGGTGCAAAGCCTTCTCCGCAGCGGCCGACGGCACCGCCTGGGGCGAGGGCGTGGGCCTGGTCCTGCTGGAGCGGCTGTCCGACGCACGGCGTAACGGACATCCGGTGCTCGCGGTGCTGCGCGGCTCCGCCGTCAACTCCGACGGTGCGTCCAACGGGCTGACCGCGCCCAACGGGCCGGCGCAGCAGCGGGTGATCCAGGCGGCGCTCGCCGACGCGGGGCTGTCACCTGCCGATGTCGACGCCGTGGAGGCGCACGGCACGGGCACCGCGCTCGGCGACCCGATCGAGGCGCAGGCGCTGCTGACCGCGTACGGGCCGGGTCGGCCGGCCGAACGCCCGCTCCGGCTGGGCTCGTTGAAGTCCAATCTCGGACACACCCAGGCCGCGGCCGGTGTCGCCGGCGTGATCAAGACCGTACTGGCGATGCGGCACGGTCGGCTCCCCCGCACGCTGCACGTCGACGAGCCGTCGCCCCGGGTGGACTGGTCGTCGAACGCCGTGCGGTTGTTGACCCACGACGAGGAGTGGCGGCCCGTGCCCGGGCAGCACCGCCGGGCACGCGTGCCGGCGTTCGGGATCGGCGGGACCAACGCGCACGTGATCCTGGAAGAGGCAGAGGAAGGCGCGGGCGTACCGCCCCGTCGCCGCACGGCGGCACGGCCGCTGCTGCTCTCCGGCGCGAGCAGCGCCGCCCTGCGGGCCCAGGCCGCCCGGACCGCGGCCGCACTGCGCGAGCGGCCCGAACTCGACCTGCTGGACGTGGCGTTCACGCACGCCACCACCCGGGCCGCACTCCCCCACCGGGCCGCCGTCGCATCCGATGACCGCCAGGGGCTGCTGAGTGCCCTGGACACCCTGGCGGTGTCGGCCGCGCCGCACGCGGTGGGGTCGACCTGTCGAACGGCCCTGCTGTTCACCGGTCAGGGCGCACAACGACCGGGTATGGGGCGGCAGTTGTGCGAGGCCTTCCCGGTCTTCTCGGCTGCGGCCGACGCCTTGTGCGAGCGCTTCGACGCGCATCTGGAGCGTCCGTTGCGCTCGGTTCTCTGGGGCGCATACGAGGGCGGGCTGCTGGATCGTACGGACTTCGCCCAGGCGGCCCTGTTCGTGTTCGAGGTGGCCCTCTTCCGGTTGCTGGAGTCCTGGGGCGTGCGGCCGGACTTGCTGGCCGGGCACTCCGTCGGAGAGCTGGCGGCGGCCCACGCCGCGGGCGTCCTGTCCGAGCCTGACGCCGTCGAACTGGTGGCGGCCCGCGGCCGGTTGATGCGCCGACTGCCGGAGGGGGGCGCCATGGTGGCGCTGGACGCCACCGAGGCGGAGGTGAGCGGCGAGCTGACCGAGGGGGTCACGATCGCGGCCGTGAACGGCCCGCGCGCGGTCGTCGTCTCCGGCGAGGAGGGGCCCGTCCTCGCGCTCACTGAGCGGTTCGCCGTACGGGGACGCCGCATCGCCCGGCTGCGCGTCAGCCACGCCTTCCACTCCCCGCTGATGGAACCGATGCTGGCCGAATTCGGCCGTGTCGCGGCGGCGTTGGCGTACGGCGCACCCCGCATCGCGGTGGTGTCGGGGCTGACCGGACGTCCTGCCACCGGGGACGAGCTGCGGTCGGCCCAGTACTGGGTACGGCATGCCCGCGAGGCTGTACGGTTCGGGGACGCCGTGCAGTGGCTGGCGCGCGAGGGGCGGGTGACGGCGTTCGCGGAGATCGGCCCGGACGAGCAGCTCACGGCCCAGGCCATGACGGGTCTGGCCGAGGCCGGTGAGGAACCGCTGTTCACCGCCGCCGCCCGCCGGAGCGCCACGGAGCCCGAACCGCGCACGCTGTTCAGCGCACGGGGTCAACTCCACGTCCATGGTGTGCCGGTGGACTGGCACCGGGTGTATGCGGACAGCGGCGCCCGGCGGGTCGACCTGCCGACGTACCCCTTCCAGCGGCAGCGCTACTGGCTGCCCGCGGGCACACCGGCACCAACCGACCCGGCCACCCCCACCCGGACCGCCAGTCCCGCGCCCTCGGCGGATGTGGCGTCCACTCAGGCGGGGAGTGCCGGGGCCGCGGCCGCGCAAACCACCGGTCCTGCGCCCTCGACGACCGCCCCGTCCACACCGGCACCAACCGACCCGGCCACCCCCACCCGGACCGCCAGTCCTTCGTCCTTGGCGAACGTCCCGGCCGCTCCCCCGCACTTCGCCCAGCCCGCTCCGGTGCGGTCTCCGTCGCCGGGCCCATCAAGTCCGCGCGGCCCCCGCGCAGGTCAGTCCCTGCCGCCCTGTACCGCCGGGTCTGCGAGACGGGCGACGTCGTCTCGGCGATGCACTTGCTGGTGACTGCGTCGCTCGGCGCGCCCTCCTTCGGCCCCGACGACAGCGACCGGCACGCGGTGTCACCGTTGCGGCTGGCCACGGGCGCACGCGGCCCGGCGCTCGTCTGTGTGCCGGGCTTCGCCACGCACCTCGGCCGGCTCTGGCACGCGGGGCTCGCCCCCTGCTTCCACGGCGAGCGGGACGTCTTCGAGTTGCGGCACCCCGGGGTCGACCACGGGGACGCCGTGGCGCGGGATCTGGCGACGCTGACCGGGCTGCATGCCACGACAGTACGGCGCCACCTCGGCGACCGTCCGTACGTCGTCGTGGGCCACTCCATGGGTGGTTCGGCCGCGCACGCAGTGACGACTCGTTTGGCGGCCGAGGGCGCTCCCCCGACCGGGCTCGTCCTCGTGGACGCCCACCGCATCACCCCGGCCCGGGAGGCCGAACCGTCGCTGCTGGCCCTGCCCGCCCGGATCCCGCTGGCGGTGGGCGAGCGGTTCGACACCGCGGTGGACGACCTGACGCTGCTGTCGCTGGGCACGTACACCCGGATATTCCGCGGCTGGCAGCCGGAACCGACCGAGGTTCCCACCCTGCTGGTGCGCGCCACGCAACCGCTGCCGCACATGCCGGAGCACTGGCCGTCGTGGTCGTCCTGGCCTGGACTCCATGACACGGTGGACGTGCCCGGCAATCATCTGAGCGTGCTCGACGAACATGCCCCGACGACGGGCGAGGCGATCCGCGCGTGGATCGAAGCGCTCGGCCGCCCAAAGGCCGGCTGACGGCGGCCGACACACGGCAGACCACGGCAGACCACGGCAGACCACGGCAGACCACGGCCATTGTGGGCAGGTCGCATGGCGAGGGCCACGCGATTCAGCCGACCGTTCCCCCGCCTCCACCAACCCGGTCACGCCATCGGGTGATGCGGAAAAGCGGGCGCCCGACTCCCCGGGGCAAAATGGGAGATGTGGGCGTCCGGCGTGTGTCAGTGGACCGCCTCGTGGAGCAGTCGTCGGGCCGCGGGCTGGTGGCGATTCCGCTCGCGCTGATCGTTGTGATCACCGTGGTGGACATCCGCTCCCCGACCGATGTCCATCTGGGGCCGTTGCTGGTCATCGCACCCGCGCTCACGGCCTCCTTCGCCGGGCCGCGGCTGACCGCTGCGGTGGGGGCTCTGGCGGTGGCTGGCCAGGCGTTCATCGCGATGCTCCACGGCGGGCTGACGACAACCAACCACATCGCGCAGATCATCGCTCTGTGTGTGCTCTCGTCACTGGTGGTTTTCGTCTGCCATGTGCAGGAGCGACGTGCTCGGGAGCTGAGCCGCGCGAGATCCGTCGCCGAGACGGCGCAGCGGGTCCTGCTGCGGCCGCCACCGCGCCGGATCGGACCGTTGCGCGTGGCCTGGCTGTATCTGGCCGCCGAGGACGAGACCCAGATCGGAGGCGACCTGTTCGCGATCGCCCGCGCCGAAGATGCCTCCACCCGGGTGATCATCGGAGACGTCCGCGGCAAGGGCCTGGCCTCCATCGGTGAGGCATCGGTGGTGCTGGGCGCCTTCCGAGAGGGTGCCCATCGGTACGCCACGTTGCGCGAGCTCACGGCGGCCCTGGAGGTGAGCGTGTGCCGCGATCTGGAGGACGTGGCCGACACCAAGGAGGACCCCGGCGAACACTTCATCACCGCGCTCGTCATCGACATCCCCGACGACGGCTCACAAGCCGAGTTGATCAACTGCGGCCATCCCCCGCCCCTGCTGCTGCACGATCACCAGGTCACCGCCCTGCAGTCCCGACACCCCATGCCTCCGCTGGGCATGTGCGCACTGCCCGCCGCAAGCCACCGCCCGGACTCGTTCACCTTCGAAACCGGCGACATCCTCCTGCTCTACACCGATGGCGTCATCGAAGCCCGCTCACCGGCAGGTGCCTTCTACCCTCTCGCCGAGCGGGTCGCCTCCTTCCCCACCTCCAGCCCCGACACGCTGCTGCACCACATCCACGACGACCTGCTCGCCCACGTCGGCGACCGACCCGCCGACGACGCCGCCCTCCTGATCATCGAGCGCACGGCCTCCCACCACCTCCATTTCACCCGCACCGTCGACGGCCACCATCGGCTCCACAGGAGACCCTCCCAGCCCACAGAACACTGATCCCCTACTCACCTCCCCACCCACAGAACACGCACAGGGGAAGGTCCTCCGGTTACCGGAGGACCTTCCCCTGTGCGACCTTCGATCGGTCTATTCGACGGTGGCCCAGTCGAGCGTGCGCTCCACCGCCTTCTTCCAGCTGGCGTAGCCCTCCGCGCGCTGGTCCTCCGACCACTCGGGCTCCCAGCGCTTGGACTCCTGCCAGTGGGTGCGCAGTTCGTCGGTGTCCTGCCAGAAGCCGGTGGCCAGGCCCGCCGCGTAGGCGGCGCCGAGCGCGGTGGTCTCGGCCACGACCGGCCGGCTGACCGGAACGCCGAGGACGTCGGCCTGGATCTGCATGCACAGGTCGTTCGCGGTCACGCCACCGTCGACCTTGAGTACGTCGAGGTGGACGCCGGAGTCCTGTTCCATGGCCTCGACGACGTCACGGCTCTGATAGCAGATGGCTTCCAGGGTCGCCCGGGCCAGGTGACCGTTGTCGTTGTACCGGGCGAGGCCGACGATCGCGCCGCGGGCGTCGGAGCGCCAGTACGGCGCGAACAGGCCGGAGAACGCGGGGACGAAGTACACGCCGCCGTTGTCCTCGACGGTGCGGGCCAGGGTCTCGCTGTCGGCCGCGTTCTTGATGATCTTCATCTGGTCGCGCAGCCACTGCACCGCGGAGCCGGTGACCGCGATGGAGCCCTCCAGGGCGTAGATCGCCGGGCTGTCGCCGAACTGGTAGGCCACGGTGGTGAGCAGGCCGTTCTGCGAACGGACCAGCTCCGTGCCGGTGTTGAGCACCAGGAAGTTGCCGGTGCCGTAGGTGTTCTTGGCTTCGCCGGGCGCGTAGCAGACCTGTCCGACCGTGGCCGCCTGCTGGTCGCCGAGCACCCCGGCGATGGGGATGGCGGCCTGCAGTGGCCGGGTGGTGCGCGTCACCCCGTACGCCTCCGGGTGGGACGAGGGGTTGATGGTGGGCAGCATCCGCCGTGGGATGTTGAAGAAGCCCAGCAACTCGTCGTCCCAGTCGAGGGTTTCCAGGTCCATCAGCATGGTGCGGCTGGCGTTGGTCACATCGGTGGCGTGGATGCCGCCGTGGGGGCCGCCGGTCAGGTTCCACAGGACCCAGCAGTCCGTGTTGCCGAAGAGGGCGTGTCCCTGCTCCGCCGCCTCGCGGACGCCGTCGACGTTCTCCAGGATCCACTGGATCTTGCCGCCTGAGAAGTACGTCGCCGGCGGCAGCCCCGCCTTGCGGCGGATGACGTCGCCCTGGCCCGAGCGTTCCAGGGCCGCGGCGATGGAGTCGGTGCGCGTGTCCTGCCAGACGATGGCGTTGTAGTAAGGACGACCGTTGCGCGGATCCCAGACAACGGTGGTCTCCCGCTGATTGGTGATGCCGATCGCCGCCAGATCTTCCGGCGACAGGTTCCCGTGCCGCAGAGCGTTCTGCATCACGGAGTTGGTGCGCTCCCAGATCTCCACCGGGTCGTGCTCGACCCACCCGGAGCGCGGAAGGATCTGGGCATGCTCCAGCTGGTGCTTCGCCACCTCGTTGCCGGCGTGGTCGAAGATCATGAAACGAGTGCTGGTGGTCCCCTGGTCCACCGCGCCCACGAAGTCCGCCATGGCGTGTCGCCTCTCTGGTGCGTGTCAGTCCTCGGGTACGGGGACACGTCCGGGGGGCTCAGGCTCCGCCGTGGGCAGGAACCGACCGATGAAGACTTTGTACACGCCGGCGCCGAGCACACCACCGATCAGCGGACCGACGATCGGTACCCAGTAATAGAGGTTCCCGTACTGATCTCGCCATGCTCCGCCGTACCCCGTGATGAAACTGGCCAGCCGGGGACCGAAGTCACGTGCCGGGTTGATCGCGTAGCCCGCAAGGGTGCCCCATGCCATGCCGATCCCCACAACGACCAGGCCGATGATGAACGGGGCCATGTTGGCGCCAGGAGGCGTGTTGAGCAGGTCCGTGATCGCCAGGATCAGGAGCAGCAGAATTGCCGTGCCGATGACCTGGTCCCGAAACGCGCCCCACTCGTGGACCGGCAGGTTCGTATTGCCGTTGGCGGGGAGCGTCGAGAACACGAACTGCGTCTTGAGGGTGTGTCCGGGGTCTGCCTTCGCCAGCGCCTCGGTGTAGTTCCAGCGCACGATGAGAGCCCCCACGAAGGCGCCGGCCGTCTGGGCCAGCACATAGGGCACCACCTTTTTCCAGGGGAACCCCTTGAACGTGGCCAGGGCGACGGTCACCGCGGGATTGATATGCGCACCGCTCAGCCGTGCTGCGACATAGACGCCCATGGTGACACCGAGGCCCCATGCCCAGGCGATGCTGTCGTGGTTACCGAGGCCACCGGGTGGCGTGGTGAGCGCTCCACCTGCGACCACTTGGGCCACCACGCCGACGCCGAAGAGGATGAGAATCATGGTGCCGAGGAATTCGGCCGACACCTCGCCGATCAGCCCCAGCCTTTTGAGTCGCTCAGCCATGGAAGCCCGCTTTCCCGCCGGCTCAGGACCGGCCGTTGAGTGCCCGAGTCCTCCGGACATCAGCATAGGACGATCTAGAAACAACCGCACAAGAAACGAAATAACACTCTTTAGCACGGTTGTATTCGACCAGAGCGGTTGCAGTCGACGATCCGCAGGCGGAGGTCCCCCCGCCCGTGCGTACCTCGCATGCCGCCACAGCGGCGTTCCCGACCGGCCGGCCCGGCACTGCGGCGGGCGTCAGACATCGGTGGGCAGGCCACTCACTTCCGCGATGCCGCGCAGCTCCTCGTCCTGGCGGTGCCGTTCACCGATGAAATCGGCGATCTCCTGGCACCGGGCGGGATCGGCCGCGGTGCCCGAATCCGTGACGACCCTGACGGGCCCGGTCTCCTCGGTCTCGATTTCGACGATCTGGTTGTCCATGCGCCCCGTGACGGCGACCGCGACGACGAGCGACGCCTCGTCGCGTACCTCCTGCGAGACGCTGTCCGCCTCCGCGCCTTCCAGACTCAGCTCGATCGGCCCCGCGCGCTGCTCCTGGATCGCTTTGAGTACGGGGTCGACCATGCGGCGCAGCAACGCGAAGTCCGCAGGGGCCATACGGAGGCGGAGCCGGTCGAGGTACAAGTCCACGGGCCGGCCTTCCGGCGAAAGCTCTGATTCGCTCATGGGATTCGACTTCCCCGATGTGGGCGACGTGATCGCATCTCTATCCAGAATGATGGGATTCCTTGCCCGCCGCCGCTCAGGGATCCCGGTAGGGCTACGGGGGGGGCGGACGCCGGAGGCTCAAGGAGACAGACCCCGGCCCGGTAATCCATGGACAGGGAACCAATCCGCCGGGACTGGCCAAGGACTAGGGGACAAACTCTCCCATAATCACCTGAGAGCGGAGATCCGTGATCTCCGCTGACCTCGACTCCAGACCCGCGAGCCGCACTGACCATACTGGGACACGCACGCCGCCGCCCTCAGATGCAAAGTGATCCATGTCGAAGTCCCGCACAGTCCGCACGACGGCCCCCGAAACCCTCTGGCTGACCGGCGGCCGCCACGCCGGGCCGGCCCCGCAAGAGGCCCTGCGGGAGCACCTGCGCAAGCTCAAGGCCGACGCGACGATCCACGACTTCCTGGAGACGGAGAACTCCACGGAAGCCGACGGCCACGTCTTCGAGGCCCGGTGGCTCGTCGACGATGCCGTCACGGTGCGGGCCCGGCTCGCGACCGACGGGCGCGACCCCGTGGACGCAGAGCGGCGCTGGACTCTGGCGGCCGAGGCGGAGCGACCCTGGGACCCCGCATGGCCCTCCCCCGTGACCATGTTCTGGCCCGAGGAGAGCGAGATCCCCTGGGCCCACGACATCGTCGGCGGCCTCCGTCTGCAGGACATCAACCCGCTGCCACAGGACGACAAGGCCCTGCGGCGCCTGCTCAAGGACGCCGCGCGAAACAGCTGGAGCATCAACGTCGTCGTCCACGAGGCGATGACTCCCGGCCAACGCGGTCGCCTGCCGCTGGCGCGCCTGCTACCGCCCGGACTGCGGCACCGCGTCGTGGAACACCGCGCCGCGCCTGAGCAACTCCAGGCCGTCAACTGGGCGCTGTACGACCTGGGCGTCCGCGTGCCCCGGGGCGGCGCCGTGATTCTGCCCGGCACTCCTGCCCGACCGGGGTACGAGGAGCAGGACTTCACGGTGCGCAGCGTGTTCCTCGACGGCTCGGAGCCGAGGGAACTCCTGGACAAGGTCGAACGGTACGCCGCGCTGCCCTGGCCTCTGCCGGAAGCAGCGGAAGCAGCGTTCACCGTTCTCCGGCAGAACTGGCATCTGCTGACCCTCGAGGAAGAACTCGCCCACGCACGCGCGCTCGTGAGTGCCTACGCCGAAGCACTCGACGCCATGACCGAGTCGCGCGACCGGTACCGCGAGGCGGCCGACCTCGCCCACGCCGCGTTGGCCGAGATCAAGGAATTCCAGGGCACGGATTCCCCCGCACGCGAGGAGTCCCCTCAGCACGACGGGCACTCGCTGCACCCGCTGACGAAGACGTTTCAGCGGGTCGCGGACAGCCTGAGACCACGGTCCAAGTGACCCCGAGGCTCAGCGGATTGGGCACCTGGCACTCTGCCGGGGCAGGAACTGGTCGGCGCGGTCGCCACCCACGCAGGCCGGCCTCGGAACCATGATGCTGCCGGGCCGGCCCCGCCCGGGTTCGGGCGGGGCCGGCCTTTGGCATCGGGGGCGTCCTCGGGGCTACCCGGACGCCGTCCCGTGGGATGCCCTGGACGGTGCCGGAGCATAGCCGGTGGGGCGGGTCGTGAAGACTCCCCGGCCTTGGGTCCGGCTGCGCAACCGCGTCGCGTAGCCGAACAGTTCGGCCAGCGGCACGGTGGCCGTGATCACCGCCGTGCTCGCTCGCGCGAGCGAGCCGGAGACCCGGCCGCGCCGTGCCGCCAGGTCGCCGAGCACTGCGCCCACGGCGTCGTCGGGCACCGTGACGGTGACTTCGACGACCGGTTCCAGTAGCCCCATCGCGCCGGCGCGCAGTGCAGCGCGGAGCCCCAGTCGGCCGGCCGTGCGGAACGCCATCTCCGAGGAGTCCTTCGGATGGGTCGCCCCATCGGTCAGCGTGACGCGCAGCCCGGTCACCGGGTGACCGCCGAGCGGTCCCTCGGCGAGCGCGTCCCGGCAACCGGCCTCCACCGCGCGGACGTACTCCTGCGGTACCCGGCCACCGACGACGCTCGAGCGGAACTCGAAGCCCGTCGCGCTCCCCTCGACGCCGCTCGGGTCGGCCTCCAGCGGCTCCACATCGAGGACGACATGGGCGAACTGACCGGCGCCCCCGTCCTGCTTGACGTGCCGGTACACCAGCCCCGACACCCCTCGCGTCACCGTCTCCCGGTAGGCCACCCTCGGGCGACCGACGGCGACCTCCAGCCCCTGGGCGCGCCGAATCTTCTCGACCGCCACCTCCAAGTGCAGCTCGCCCATCCCCGACAGCACGGTCTGACCGGTCTCGGGATCCGTCCGGACCGTCAGCGAAGGATCCTCCTCTCGCAGACGTGCCAACGCCGACACCAGGCGGTCGGTATCGATGCTGCGGCGGGCCTCGACGGCCACGGAGACGACCGGATCGGCGACGACCGGCGGTTCCGAGCAGCAAGGGAGCCTCGGGTGCGCACAGGGTCGCCCCGGCACGAGCGGACTTCGGGCCCACCAGCGCGACGATGTCACCGGCCACCGCCCGGTCCAGCTCCGCGTACCGGTCGGCCTGGACCCGCAGAATCCGGCTGATGCGCTCCGTGCGCCGCGCGCCCACGTCCCACACCGCCTCTCCCTTGTCGATCGTTCCCGAGTACACCCGCACATACGTCAGCCGCCCGGTGGCGGTCGCGTTCACCTTGAACACCAGACCGGCGAACGGTGCCTCTGCGTCGGCGAGTCGTTCCTGCGCCTCGCCGCTCCCGGTGCCGCGCACGGCCGGCACGTCGAGCGGCGAGGGCAGGTAGGCCACGACGGCCTCCAGCAGCGGCTCGATCCCGCGGTTGCGGTAGGCCGAGCCGCACAGCACCACCACGCCCTCACCGGTACGGGTCAGGTCGCGCAGCGCGGAGGTCAGCGTCGCCGCGGAGACCGCGGAGCGGGCGCAGAACTCCTCCAGCGCGACCGGGTGGAGTTCCGCCACCGCCTCCTCCAGCAGCCTGCGCCGCCGGTGCGCTTCTTCCCACAGGGCTTCCGGCACCGGGCCCTCCTCGACCGTGTCGCTGCCGTCCGCCCAGACCAACGACCGCATACGCAGCAGATCCACCACCCCGGTGAAACCGTCCTCGGTGCCGATCGGCAACTGGACGACCAGCGGGGCCGGATGCAGCCGCTCCCGGATCGACTCGACCGCGGTGTCGAGGTCGGCACCGGCGCGGTCCAGCTTGTTGACGAAGGCGATCCTCGGCACCCCGTGCCGGTCGGCCCGCCGCCACACCGACTCGCTCTGCGGCTCTACGCCGGCCACGGCGTCGAACACCGCGATCGCACCGTCGAGGACCCGCAGCGAGCGCTCCACCTCGTCGGAGAAGTCGACATGGCCCGGCGTGTCGATCAGGTTGATCCGGTGGCCGTCCCAGGCGCAGCTCACGGCCGCGGCGAAGATGGTGATCCCACGATCGCGCTCCTGGGAGTCGAAGTCGGTGACGGTGGTGCCGTCGTGGACCTCACCACGCTTGTGGGTGGTCCCGGTGAGGTACAGGATCCGCTCGGTGACGGTGGTCTTGCCGGCGTCGACGTGGGCGAGGATGCCCAGGTTGCGGACGGCGGTCAGCGGACTGGTGAGGTGACGGTGCAGGTCGGTACGCACGACCCATGGCCTTTCGGGTGATACGGAACGGGCGGCGCAATTCCCGGACGAAAGGCCTGTGTTCAGGCAGCGGTGAGGCCTCTTGAGCAGCGCACGGCATCGTGGCGCGCGCATACGGCCGAGTCGATGCCGAGCAGGCAGAGGTCAGGAGTTCGTCACGGGCATCCGGTTCCGGCCGCGCAGCCGGCACCGGGCGTGCGAAGACACGAGGATCACCTCGTAGCGCGACGGGGGAACGACGACAGCGGTGCGGTAACGCACGGCCCGGCTCCCCTCACTCGTCATGGCGCGCGCTGCGATGTCATTGCGGCGCGCGGTTCGTGGCGAGTGTAGGGAATCCCGCACGGGCGGGGCATCGCATTTTCCTCCCGGGCCCCGGCTGCGGCGTCGTCCCTCCTTGCCGACGCGGGCACGCCCCAGCAAGCAGTGGTTCCACGGCAGTTGAAGCGGCGATACGCGGGTGACGTCAGGCAACCTCTCGGGCTCGGCTGCCGTCCTCGTGGGACGGGGAGTGCTCCGGGATGGCTCCGGGGCGCACGGGGAGCATGCCGACCGAAGGAGAAGAACCTTGATCCGAGTCCGGCGAATAGGGATCGCCGCGGCTGCGTTGTTCGCAGTGGTCGCAGGATCGCCAGGATTAGCCCATGCCCAGCCGGTGACAGCCGGATCGGCACCGTCCGCGCCGGTCGCGGATTCCGGCGGAGAACTTCCGGCGGGCTGGCAGATCACCGGAGAGGGGGCCGCGAGACAACTCGTCTGGCGTGCGGACGATCCGGTGCCCGTGAGTGACTCCGGCGTCGAGTTCTACGCCGGCGACCGTTTCCTGGGCCGGCCGGTCGGCGGGCACGACGGCCGTACGTTCCGGCTCGCGCTGCACGGGGCCCGGCTCGGGGAGTTGTCCGACCTTCGGGCCCTGACCGGTCAACGCCGTCCCGACGCGGCAGCAGCCGACGAGGACCGGCCGAACCGACGCCCCGTGGTCACGGCCCAGCCGCCAACCCCGCTTCCGGCCAACGCGGTTGACCCTGGAAAGCCTGGCTCGTATCGGACCATCAGCGGCGAGTACACGCTCAACTCGGTGCGATTGCCCGGGTTCGCCGCAGCCGTGGAGATGCGCGCGGTCGTGGTCGCGCCCACCAACGCCTCGGGCCACCGCCCGCTGGCGCTGTTCCTGCACGGCCGTCACGCCACCTGCTTCACGGGTCACGGCGACGACGTGACCGGCGAGTGGCCCTGCCCCACGGGTTCGAAACCGATACCCAGTCACCGAGGCTATCTGCGCGACCAGAAACTGCTGGCCTCGCAGGGATATGTGACCGTGTCCATCTCCGCCAACGGCATCAACGGTCAGGACTACGCCGCGGAGGACGGCGGCGCACAGGCCCGGTCGTCGCTGGTGCGGCAGCACCTGGCCCGCTGGGCGGACTGGGCGGCGCACCCCGCCTCGGCGCCCCGGATCGTACGGGCCTCGGCTCCGGCCGACCTCTCACGCGTCCTGCTCGTCGGCCACTCACGAGGCGGCGAAGGTGTGAACCGGGCCGCCATGGACAGCCTGTACGCCCCGCCCGCCGACCAGGACGGCTACCGGGGCCCGGTGCGCTGGCACATCCGCGGCACCGTCCTCATCGGCCCGACCATCTTCGGGCAGAACCCGACTCCCGACGTACCGTCGACGACGATCCTGCCCGGCTGCGACGGCGACGTGTCCGATCTGCAGGGCGAGATGTACGTGGACGGCACGCGCGGTGTCAGCCGCGGCGCCGCCCTGCACAGCGCCGTGTACGTGATCGGCGCCAACCACAACTTCTTCAACAGCGAGTGGACTCCGGGACAGGCCCAGGCGCCGGCGGAGGACGACTTCTGGGCCGGGGACCAGCCGGACCGGGTGTGCTCGCCGGGCACCGCGACCCGGCTGACGGCCCACCAGCAGCAGGCCGCCGGTGCGACGTACATCGCCGCCGCGGCGCGGCTGTTCGTCGCGGGCGACGACCGGGTGCGCCCGCTGCTGGACGGCTCGAATCGGCGCGCGCCCTCGGCCGATCCCGCGCGGGTGCTCACCCACGCGGTCGGCGCACACCGGACGCCGGCGTTCCTGCCGGACGGCTCGGTCGCCGTGGACGGCGGCCGACTGTGCGCGGAGGTGGACACCGACGCGGCTGCGGCCTGCCTGAGCTCCGACGCGCGAGGCGTCTCGCCGCACTTCGCCCAGTGGGAGACCTCGAAGGAGCCGGGCCGGCGCGCCGTCGCGCTGCGCTGGACGGCTCCCGGCTCCGCGGCGCGCGTACGGCCGACGCGGGCCGTCTCCGTCGACGGCGCCGAGGCCCTGGCACTGCGCGTGATCGTGCCGCCGAACAGCAAGGACACCCAGCTCGACGTGACCCTCGCCGACGCTTCCGGCCGCCGGGCCACCCTGGGGCGGGTTCACCTCGACGGTCTGCCCGGAACCGACCGCACCGCCTCCTTCTGGGGTCAGGAGGTCCGCGTCCCGCTGGCCGCCGCCGCCCGCGCCGGACTCGATCTGCACCGAGTGACGGCCCTGGAACTGACCCCGCGCAGCCGTTCCGGACAGGCCTGGCTGATGGACGCCTGGGGCTGGCGCCCCGGCACGGCGACCGTCCGACCCACCGTGCTGCCCCGTGTCGACATCGGCCGGCTGACGGTCAAGGAGGGCGACTCCGGAGTCCGGACCTACCACGTGCCGGTGCGGGTCTCCGGGCACGGCAGCGGCACCGTCCGTCTCTTCGTCGCCGATCCGGCATCGGACCAGGCCACAGGGCGTGAGGTGACGGTGCGGCCCGGGAGTCAGAGCATCGACGTGCCGATCAAGGTGCGGGGCAATACCCGTTTCGGATACGACATCTCGCACGACGTCTTCGTGAAGGCGGTCCACGGCGCGGTGGTCGGCGCCCATCGCGGCGGCGTCACGGTGCGGAACGACGACCCGATGCCCACCATCGAGGTGACGCCGGTCGCCGACCAGGTCACCGAAGGCCAGAGCCTGACCTGGCGGGTGTCCCTCTCCGCCGTGGCAGACACGGACATCGAGGCCTACTTCAGCGTCCTGCCGGTCACCGGCGGCGCCGAACTGTCCACCACGGATGTCGACCCCCAGTGGCTGCTGGAGAACTCCGGCGAGTCGCCGCAGCCGTCGCGGCCTCTTTCCGCGGTGCGGGGACTCTCCCTCTACGCCACCGTCCCCGCCGGCCGGTCGAGCGCCCAGGTGACCATCCCCACCGTCACGGACGCCCTGACCGAGCCGGAGGAGGCGGTGCGTCTCCAGGAGACCGTCTACGACGAATCGGGTGAGCCGCACGACGGTCCGGTCCTCACCGGAAAGGTCAGCGACGCTTCGTAGGTCCGCCCGACCCTGCGCCGACCGGGGCCGTGTGAAGGACCCGGTCGGCGCCCTCCCGGACAATGTCGTCGATCGAGGAGCAGCCGCTGGGTGTCGTGCCGTCGTCGTTCACTACGCTCAGCATGGACCTGCCTTCCCCGCCGGTGCTGCGAACACCGGTCCTGCTTGGCGACCTGTCGATCAGTGACCCGGTCGCCGTCCTGGCGGCGGCCTCCCAGCGCACCAGCCGTATCGACCTGGGCACCGCGGTCATCCCGGTCGGTTGGGAGAACCCGCTGCGGCTCGCCGAAGACCTGGCCACCGTCGACGTCCTGTCCTCGGGCCGCCTCAATCCGGGTGTCAGAGTCGGGCCGCCGATGCACTACGAGCAGGTCAAGCACGCCCTGTACCCCGACACCGCCGACGCCGAGGACTTCGGATACGACCGCGTGGCACGGCTCCTGGACTTCGTACGCGGCGAAGCGGCCACCGATTTCAGCGGGATCGAGGGCTTCGAGGTGTTCTCCGACACATCGAGCGGGCTGTCGGGGGTGCGGGCGATCCTGTCGCCGTGGTGGAGGTACCGGTCGTGGACAACGCGTTGGGCGTCGATCAGCCCCAGACCGCGGGAGCGGCCGGCTTCGAAGACGACGCGGACCGCCTGAAGATGGGCGTCCTGGAGGACGTAACCGTCGGCCTGTTCCCGGATGCCGGCCGGCAGCAGTTCCCACCACTCGCCCGTGGTGATGTCAGTCATCCGCAGTGCCCTGTCTCGTGTCGCCGTGCGGCGGCGTCCTGCCGCGTCGGTTGTGGAAGGTGCGCCGCAGGTCGTCGACCCAGGCGTCCGGGGTTTCCCAGGGAATGAAGTGGCCGCCGTTGTCGTGGGCGGTGAGGTTGACGTGGTTGTACCAGTCGGCGCGGTCACTGGCGAGCCAGTTCTGCAGTCGCTGTTCGGTGTTGGTGACGCCAGGTGGGTTCTCGTAGCCGACGAAGGTGATGCCGGCGGGTGCCTCGACGACCGGGCGTCGGTCGTGCGAGGGGGTCCAGGGATAGCGGTTGGCGTTGGCGTAGTAGCGCATCGAGGTTCCGATGGCGTTGTTCACCCAGAAGATCGTCGCGTGGGTGAGGAGGTCGTCCTTGGAGAAGACGTTCTCCACGTCGCCGTGATGGTCGCTCCACTTCGCCCAGCGTTCCAGGATCCAGGCGAGCAGCCCGGCCGGTGAGTCGGAGAGCCCGTGGGCGAGGGTGCTCGGGGCGAGGACGTGGGCGGCCAGGTGGACGGCGAAGCGCCGCTCGAAGGCGACCAGTTGCCGGTGTGCGGGCTCGGGCAGGCCCTCGGGAATCGGTTGCCCACCACTGAGGTCCCAGGCCCGGTCGCCGTTGAACAGGGTGAGCTTCAGGCCGGAGCCGATATGGATGCCGTGCAGTTCGTCGGCGTACTTGTGACCGAGCTGGCCCGTGACGAGGGCGCCGACATCGCACCCGCCGGCGGCGTACTTCTCGTAGCCGAGCGTGCCGGTCATCAGGGTGTGCCAGAGGTCGGCGACCTTCCAGAAGTTCATGTCGGGGTGGTCCGGCAGCGGGGTGGAGAAGCCGAAGCCGGGCAGGGACGGGACGATGACGTCGAAGGCGTCGGCCGGGTCGCCGCCGAACGCGGCGGGGTCGGCGAGCGGGTCGACGACCTTGGACCAGTGCCAGAACGTCCACGGCCAGCCGTGCGTGAGGATGAGCGGCGTGGGGTCGGGGCCGACGCCCGGCCTGCGCATGAAGTGGACCGGAACGCCCTGGACGGTCACCTTGTAGTGCTCGTAGGCGTTGATCGCGGCTTCGGCCTTGCGCCAGTCGTACTGATGGAGCCAGTGGTCGGCGAGCTCCTGGAGGTAGCGACGGCTGACGCCGTAGTACCAGTCGTCGTTGCCCGCGTCGTCGGGCCATCGCGTGAGCCGCAGCCGCACCTTGAGGTCGTCGAGGACCGCGTCGGGGACGTGGAGGGGCGCCGGTTCCAGCGGGAAGCGCGCTGTGGCTGCCATGAGGTTCCTTCGAGTCAGGGAGAAGCGGCCGCGCCGGCGGTCAGCGCTCGGTGTCCATGAGCGCGGCCATGCGTGCCAGCGCGGGCAGGGCGGCGCCGATGGCGTGGCGTTCCTCGGGGGTCAGGGCTTCGAGCAGCTGCGAGAACCGGCGGACGCGGTCCTGCTGCCGGGTGCGGACGATCCGGGCACCGGCCGGGGTCACCTGCACGAGTACCGCCCGGCCGTCTTCGGGATCCGGGTGCCGCTCCACCAGCCCATCGCGTTCCAGCCGGCGGACCAGCTGGGTGATGGCGGGCTGTGTGATCTGCTCGCTCGCCTTCAGGGTGGTCAGCCGCATGGGGCCCTTGTGGGCCAGCGTGCGCAGGACCGACAGTGTGGTGAAGCTGTGCTTCTCGGTCGCGGGGAGTCGGATGGACCCGCGGGTGAACTCTCCGAGCACGGCGGCGAGGTCTGTGGCGCCGAGATCCTGCCGACTCTGTGGTGCCATGACAGGAATGTATCACCGATTTATTTAAATTACTTATGCAATATGCCACGCCGAGGAGCCGCCAGGTCTCCTCGGCTCCTCCCCGTCGGAGGCGGCGTGGCGGTCAGTCCTTGAGACGATCGATCTGGCGGATCCTGTTGGTCGCGTCCAGGGCGGCGACCTTGTAGGACTCGGCGAGCGTCGGGTAGTTGAACACGGCGTCGACCAGGTAGTCGACCGTGCCGCCGCAGCCGATGACGGACTGGCCGATGTGGATGAGTTCGGTGGCACCTGTGCCGAAGCAGTGGACGCCGAGCAGCTTGCGGTCCTCAGGGGAGACCAGCAGCTTGAGCATGCCGTGCGAGTCGCCGATGATCTGGCCCCTGGCCAGTTCGCGATAGCGGGAGATGCCGACCTCGAACGGCACGCAGTCTTCGGTGAGTTGGTCCTCGGTGCGCCCGATGAAGCTGATCTCCGGGATGGTGTAGATGCCGATCGGCTGCAGGTCGTGCATCCGGTTCACCGGCTCGCCGCAGGCGTGGTAGGCCGCGGTACGCCCCTGCTCCATCGACGTCGCCGCCAGTGCGGGGAAGCCGATGACGTCGCCGACGGCGTAAATGTGCGGCACCTCGGTGCGGTAGTGCTCGTCGACCGTGATACGTCCACGCCGGTCGGCGGACAGGCCCGCCTTGTCCAGGTCGAGTTCGTCAGTGAGACCCTGTCGGCCCGCCGAGTACATCACGGCGTCCGCGGGGATCTTCTTGCCGCTCTCCAGGATGGTGAGGGTGCCTCGGGGATGCCGTTCGACCGCGGCCACGGTCTCCCCGAACCGGAAGGTGACGGCCAGATCCCGCAGGTGGTACTTCAGCGACTCGATCACTTCGACGTCACAGAAGTCGAGCATCCCGGGCCGCTTCTCGACCACCGTGATCTTACTGCCGAGAGCGGCGAACATGGAGGCGTACTCCATGCCGATCACACCGGCCCCGACGATGACCATGGAACGCGGCACCTGCTCGAGGTTCAGTACGTTGTCCGAGTCCATGATCGTCCGTCCGTCGAACTCGACGGTCGTGGGCCTGGCCGGCCGGGTACCGGTGCCGATGACGATGTGCTCGGCGCTCAACTGCCGTTCGTCGCCGTTCACTTCGCGCAGGGCGATGGTGTGCGCGTCCACGAAGCGGCCGGTGCCCGCGAAGAGAGAGACGTGATTGCGCGACAGCTGACTGCGGATGACATCGACCTCACGGCTGACCACGTGCTCGGTGCGAGCGGTCAGATCGGCGACGGTGATGTCGTCCTTGAGGCGGTAACTCTGGCCGTACAGATCCCGTTGGGTGAGACCCGTGAGATACAGGACCGCCTCACGCAGGGTCTTGGAAGGGATGGTCCCGGTGTGGATGGAGACCCCACCGACCATGTCGGGGCGGTCGATGACGGCGACCCGACGGCCGAGCTTGGCCGCAGCAATGGCGGCTTTCTGGCCGCCCGGGCCGGATCCGATGACGAGCATGTCGAAGTCGGGCACCCTCCGGAGTCTGTCAGCCCGAGGTCTTCCCTCGAAAGGGTGAACCGGGGATCTTTCGCGATGCGTGGAAGCAGCTCCCGTTCCAAGACGTCGCCCCGGCGGGCTCGTTGAGGGGTATCGATCGAGCCGCGGTGCGACCCGAGTCCCCTGCCGTACGGGGTGGCGGTGGCACCATCGGGTGGGAGCGGCGTAACGCACATACTCGTGGCGGGGAGCGGCGTATCGCACGCGCTCGCCCCGTTCGATGCGAACTCCGCGACAGCCAAAGGTCGTTCGCCGAGCGCAGTCGGATCTCCCGGAGGCTTTGATGCAGATCGCTTCGTTGCCGTACGTCGATGAGCACGCGACGGTCATCGTCGCGGGGACCGACGATGTCTGGCGCAGTCTGGGCGAAACGCTGGATCGATCCTTCTCGCGGCCCGGTGCCGCCGGCTACGCGAGGCTGCTGGGTTCTGCCCCCTGCGCGGCGTCCGGGCCGAGGCCACTCGCCGAGGGATCGACGATTCCCGGTTTTCGGGTGGTGGCCGCGGTCCCGGGGCGAGAGCTGGTCCTCATGGGGAGTCATCGTTTCTCGTCCTACGCCCTGACCTTCCGCCTCGAACAGGTCGGTCCGGGCCGATCGCGGTTGCGGGCGGAGACCCGGGCCGCCTTTCCCGGCCTGGCCGGCGGCCTCTATCGACGTCTCGTGATCGGGACGGGCGGGCATCCGGTGGGCATGCGGCGCCTGCTGTCAGCGATTCGCCGGCTGTCCGAGTGACGCCTGGGCGACGGTCGCGGGCCTCGGCTGCTGCATCGGCACGGCACTCGGCTGCGGGATCCGAAGCAACGGTTCGTCATGCGAACACCGGGATTTCTCACCGGGCCCTCCGAACCCACTTGTTGGCAGCGCTCCGCGCTGCACGGCACGGCGGCGCTCCGCGCTGCCCAGCTCAGGATGCAATTCCTCCCGGGTGTGAACGCCCGGGGTCCCTCGCAAGATCATGCTGAAACGGAATCCGAGCGGTGGGCGAGCTGCTCGGGAATCGTGTACGGCCGCTCCCCGTGTGGGCTACATTCGGGAATCCTCGACACCGGCGGCTCTGGGTGAAGCCACGTTGAGGAGAATTCCGGAGCGGCGAATGCACCAGTCCGAACTTTCTCCACCGGCCACCGCACTGATGCAGGGGGGACTCGCCGACAGTCTCTTCGACGCGGCTCGCCACACACCTGACCTTCCGCAGATCGCGCGCCGCCCCGACGCCTCCACCATGGCTTGGACGCCGGTGACCGCCGCCGAGCTGTGGGGCGAGGTGGTCGATCTGGCGCGCGGGCTGGTCACGTCCGGCATCCGCCCCGGTGACAGAGTGGCCATCATGGCGCGTACACGCTACGAGTGGACGGTGCTCTGCTATGCGCTGTGGTCGGTGGGCGCCGAGATCGTTCCGATCTATCCGACCTCCTCGCACGAGCAGGTCGCGTGGATTCTCAAGGACGCGCAGTGCGTCGCCGTGGTGGTCGAGGACGAGCAGGGCGTCATGACGGTCGGCTCCGCCTGTGCCGCCCTCCCGTTCCTGCGCCACGTCTGGCAGTTGGACACCGGGGCGCTGGCGCACCTCGTCGAGCGGGGCCGGGCGATTCCGGCGACGACGGTGGACTCGCTCCGCCGGATCGTGCTGCCCGACTCGACCGCGGTCATCGCCTACACGTCCGGCACGACGGGATCGCCCAGGGGCTGCGCCCTGACGCATCGCAGCCTGGCGAGCCCCTGCGACACGCTGATCGCAGGCTGGCGACACATGGCGGCTCCGCCGGGAGCACAGCCGGCCATCCTCGCGTTTCTCCCCTTCTCCCATGTGTACGGCCTGATGATCCAGGGGCTCTGTCTGCGGGGCGGCATCCTGATGGGGCACGAACCCGACCTGCGCGACGAGGCGCTCTCGGCGGCCCTGTTGTCCTTCCGGCCGACCTACCTGTACGCCGTTCCGTTCGTCTTCGAGAAGATCTACAAGAACTTCCTGCGGGCGGCCCAGCAGACGGGCCGTCGCACGCTGTTCGAGCGTGCCGTCCGCACCGCGCAGGATTTCGCCCTGGCCGAAGAACGTCACCGGCTGGGCAGGGGCTCGGGTCCCGGCTTCGATCTGCGGCTGCAGCATTCCCTCTACGAGAAGACGGTGTACAAGAAGCTGCGAGCCGCGCTGGGCGGACGGGTGTGCGGCGCCGTGTCGGGCGGCTCGCCGCTGAATCGTGAACTCGCCCTCTTCTACGCCGGAATCGGGATCCTCGTACACGACGGATACGGGCTGACGGAGACCAGCGGAGGTGTGACAGCGCAGCCTGTGGGACGCGAGAAGTTCGGAACGGTCGGACGCGCGCTGCCGGGTACGGACATTCATGTGGCCGACGACGGGGAGATTTTCGTGTCGGGGCCTTCGGTGTTCCAGGGATACATCAACGACGCGCCGGCCACTCAGGCGTCGTTCCTGGACGGTTGGCTGGCCACGGGCGACATCGGGCGTCTGGACTCCGAGGGATATCTGACCATCACCGGCCGCAAGAAGGACATCATCATCACGAGCGGCGGAAAGAGTGTGGCTCCCGCGGCTCTTGAGGAACGTCTGCGTGTCCACCCGCTCATCCACCAAGCAGTGGTGGTGGGTGACGATCGCCCGTGTGTAGGGGCCCTCATCACGCTGGATCCCGAATTCGTCGCGCACTGGCGCGCGTCCCGGGCCAAGGGTGAAACCCCGGTCCGGGACGCGCGCGAGGAGAACGAATTGCGGGAGGAGGTCAGACGCGCGGTCACCGCGGCCAACAGCACTGTGTCCCGCTCGGAATCCATCCGGGTGTTCCGGGTGCTCCCGGAGCCCTTCGATCTGGCCAATGGACTCCTGACGCCCTCGATGAAGTTGCGCCGGGACGCCATCGTCCGGCGGTTCGCCGCCGAGATCGAGGCGATGTATCAGACGTCGTCGCGGGTCCCGCGGGAGTACTCGACCAGTGAGCCCTCGATCTGGGAGGACTCGGACAACGTATTCCGGTGAACCGGTCGTGTGCCGCCACGACGCGGGACGTATGTGCCGCCCAGGAGGGACCTCAGAGGTGTGACGCGGCTCCTGGCTTCCGGCTGCTTGGTGGTGGTGTTCATGCGTACACCATGTGCCGAAGGAGTCGGGGCAACCAGATCCCTGCCGTGAGCAGGACTGCTGGTCCTGGTACCGGCGCCACCACGGTCGGCGGGAATACGCCGGTCCCGGGTCAGTCGGCCTCGACGGCAGGAGAGACGTGAGCCGTCGTGCAGGGTAGCCGCAGGGTGAAGACCGAGCCGACACCGGGTTCGCTGTTCACCGTGACGGTTCCGCCGTGCGCGGCGACCAGTTGGCGGACGATGGGAAGGCCCAGGCCACTGCCGCCGGTACGTCGACTGCGGGACTTCTCGGCCCGCCAGAACCGGTCGAAGACGCTGGGCAGGTCCTCCGGGGCGATACCGGTACCGGTGTCGGCCACCTCGAAGACCACCTGACCGTCCCGGCCGCGGACGGAGAGGGTGATCGTGCCGTCGGCCGGGGTATGGCGTATCGCGTTGGACACCAGATTGCCGAGCGCCTGCCGCATCCGCACCGGGTCCGCGTCGAGCCACGGCGTACCGTCCGCCGAAGTGAGCAGGCGGATGCCCGCCGCCTCAGCCCCCACACGGTGTGCCGCGGCGACCTGTTCGAGCAGTTCGTCGGCGCGGACCTCCCCCCGGTGCAGCTTGAGGGCGCCCGCGTCGCCGGCCGCGAGGTCCTGGAGGTCGTCGATGACACGCTGGAGCACGACCGCCTCCTCGTGCAGGGAGGCGAGCAGTTCCGGGTCGGGGTCGACGATGCCGTCTCGGGTCACTTCCAGCCAGCCGCGGATGTTGGTGAGCGGGGTGCGCAGTTCATGGGCGATGTCGGTGACCATCGCCTTGCGCTGCGCCTCCATCCGTTCGCGGCGCTCCGTCAGCTCGTTGAACGCCACGGCCAGCGGCTTGGTCATGTAGTCGTCCGCGCCGAGCTCCAGGCCGAGCAGAATGTCGTCCTCCGTGGAGCGGGCGGTGAGCATGAGGACGGGGATGTCGTCGCTCTGCCGCAGCATCCGGCACACGCCGAAGCCGTCGACGACCGGGAGCATCAGGTCCAGGACGACCAGGTCCGGCCGGTGGCGGCGGGCCTCGGCGAGTGCGGCCCCGCCGTCATGGACCACGGTGGCGGTGTGTCCCTCCTTCAGCAGTGAGCGGCGTATCAGCTCCGCCTGCTTCTCGTCATCCTCCGCGACCAGCACATATGCGCACACGCGGCCGATGCTAAGCGCCCGGGGCCGACGGGAGTGCGGGTGAGAGGTGCTTGCCACACGCTGACACCTTCCTCACATCTGCCTGCGACGCTCGCGGGCAGTACCGCTGCGCGCCGGCCCGTGGACGCGGGCAGTACCGCTGCGCCCCGGCCCGTGCGCGCGCCTCACCGCGGTGTGCCGGCACCTGCCCGCGGGCGCCCGCGCACCCACCACCAAAGGGCCACGGAGCACACCGCCGCGAACGCGCACCACGTCGAGACGAACTCCAGCTCCCACAGCGCCCAGCAGATCAGCGCCCCCACGGCGACCAGGGCACCGAGCAGCAGCAGTCCGCGATCGCCGGAGAGCAACAGCGCGCCGACAGTGGCCAGGAGGTAGCCCGCGATGAGCCATTCCGCGTGGGACAGGTCGACGACGTAGCCCATGGTGTGGCCGCGGATCTCGGCCCTGACGGGACGTGCGACGAGGGCGTACACGAGTGCCGTCGCGGTCGCGAGGCCGCCCACAAGAGGGAGCACCAACCGGCGCCGGGCGTGCCGCGGCGCCGCGCACACCACGCCCACCGGTACCCACACCGCCAGCACCGGAAGGGCGATCACGGCCCAGGCGACCGTCGCGGGGCCACTGCCTCCGCCCGAATCCCAGACCACGGACTCGACGATCTGGTGGGCTCCGAGCAACAACGGCAGTGCGGCCAACGGGAGATCCCCCGCCCTGCGTACCTGCGCCACACAGGCCACCCCGACAGCGGCGATACCGGCACCGGCTGTCAGATCGGCCGTCGCACTCCAACACATCGCGTCACCGTGGGTCCGCCGTCACGAGATCCCGCCTTACGTGCACAACGCTACGGCGCCGCGATGCGATGCCCGTCGTGGACACGAAAGCCTCCCGGACGCCGTTCATCGCGTTCCCCACACGCAACGGTTCATACGGACCATCCCCCTGGCATGCTGCCCTCATGCCGACTCCCATGCGCCCGAGCCCGTCCGCGGCCGCACACGGCCCCCTCGCCCCGGTCGACGGCCTGTGCGTACAGACGCGTCGGGTGAGCCAGCAGGTGCGCGGGGCGGGGCGGGTGCTGCGCGACGTGTCGTTCGACGTCGGCCCCGGGCGGCTCACCGTGATCGCCGGGAGCAGCGGGGCGGGCAAGACGATTCTGTTGCAGACGCTGGCGGGGCTGCGCGCGCCGGCCGAGGGTGAGGTGCTGCACGACGGAGTTCAACCCGGGCCGCCCGGGCCGGAGTTCGGGTTGGTGCCGCAGGAGGACATCATCCACCGTGAGCTTCCGCTGCGCCGGACGCTGGTGTCGCGGCGGGCCTGCGCATGCCTCCGGGCACTGCGACCGAGACCGTCGCCGCGCGTGTGGACCGGGTCCTGGAGATCCTCGGCCTGTCCCGTCGGGCCGCGACGCCCGTGCGCGCACTGAGCGGCGGTGAGCGCAAACGGGCCTCCATAGCGGTCGAGTTGCTCACCCGGACGCGCGTGCTGTTCCTCGACGAGCCGACCTCCGGGCTCGACCCGGTCACCGGGGCAGCCCTGCTGCGGACCCTGCGCGCGCTGGCCGAGGACGGTACGACCGTCGTGCTCACCACCCATGTCCTCGCGGATCTGCACCGCTGCGACCAGGTCGTGTTCCTCGCCCCCGGCGGCGAGGTCGCGTTTGCGGGTGAACCGGGCGCCCTGTGCGGGGCGTTCGGGGTCGGCTCGGTCGAGGAGGTGTACCAGGCGGTGGCCGAGGGCGTACGCGTCCCGCAGGCCGCCGCTGAGGAGGTACGCCTGGCGGAGCCCTCGTCAACTCCCCGGTCGAGGCCGCGTGTCGGGGCCGTACGCCAGTGGGCGCTGCTGACCCGTCGGGGTGCGGCGCTGCTGCTGCACAACCGGCTCTCGGCCGCGGTCCTGGCCGGTTCGCCGGTGATGATCGTGGCGATGTTCGCGGTGCTGTTCCGCGTCGGCGCGTTCGACCGTGCGGCGCCGGACCCCGGATCGACCGCGATGATCATGTTCTGGATCGCGTTCGGCGCGTTCTTCTTCGGGCTGACGTACGGGCTGCTGCAGATCTGTACCGAGCTTCCCGTGCTGCGCGGCCCCCAGTCGCCGCTCGTCGATCTGCAGGCCTGGCCCGTCCACCGGCACGTACGCCGTCGCGGCTCCCCGGCCCGCGCGTACTCGCGCAGCCCGTTCACCGAGTTGTGGTTGTCCAGCGACATCACCAGTCTGCTGCCGCGCGCGAACGGATAGGCCTCGCCGACCGGGCGCAGGGCGCCCGTCGCGTTGAGGGTGAAGATCACGGCGTACTCGGCGGGGTCGGCGTTGAAGTGCCGCAGGACCGCACGGCGGGCCTCGGCGAGCAGGCGTCCCGAGGCGCTGGAGGCCGGGCTCTCGGAGTGCGGGTTGCCGAATAACCCGCCGGTGATCCGCTCGGCGCTCCCCGTGGCGAGCGAGCGCGGGGGCAGCCCGGAACCCGTGTGGTCGAGGTAGGTGTGCCCGCCCTCGTCGAGATAGCCGAACTCGCGCGCCCGCAACTCGGCGAAGCCGCCCCCGCCCGTGCCGGAGGTGTCTCCGGCATCGCCTATGTGCCCCGTGGTCTGTGTCTTTCCCATAGTTCCCCCTCCGCCCGGCCGGTCCCGTCCGATACTCGGCGGACCGGCTTCCGATCGGCCCTCATCATCCGCCCGCGCGAGCGGAGTGACACGGCTTCCCAACAATCGCTGAAGCCTCAACAAAGCCCTGTCTCAGGCGGGCCCCTCCCCTGTGCCGCGCCGCCGATGAATGATTGGGTGGGCCCGGCCACGCCAATCGAACCGCAGGAGAGCGTCACAGTCATGAGCAGCCCCTTCACGTACGAGTACAAGGTCGTCACCTTCCGGGAGTCGCTGATCGGCGACGCGCTGGACAGCGACAAGCTGGAGAAGGTCCTGAACAAGCACGCCGAGGACGGGTGGGCCCTGAAGGCGATCACATCGGCCGACGTCAAGGGCCGCATAGGTCCCGGCGCCGTCGAGGGGCTGCTCCTGACCCTGGAGCGGCCGCGCCGATAGCCCACGTGCGGTGCGCGGTGCCCCGAGGCGAGGGATGCTGTAGCTGATGGGACAGCGGATCCGCAGGTGCTACTGATGCCGTCGGAGGCCTCCCGGGCCGGGAGGCCACTGACGGCTGGGTTGGTCCCGGAGGCCTGCCGAAGGCCTCGCACCCGCCTCCGACCGCTGCCGGCCAGTGATGTCAGGACGGTACGGCATGAAGAGCGACGGAACGCTTCGCAGTGAGGTCATCACCAGTCACTCGGTGTTCGGCGCACCGTGCTGGGTCAGTCTGTCCACACGCGACCTGAAGGTCGCGGAGGCGTTCTACCATGCCGTGCTGGGCTGGACCTGGCACTCGGGCCGCAAGATGGGCGACCAGTACCGGATCGCGCGCGTGAACGGAGTCCCCGTCGCGGGCGTCTCCGAGGTGGACTTCGTCGCGAAGACCGCCGTCGCGTGGACCCCGTACTTCGCCGTCGCCAGCGCGGACGAGACAGTGTCCCGCAGCCAGGAACGCGGCGGTACGACCGCGGTGGGGCCGATCTCGCTCCCGCCCGGGCGGGTGGCGCTGCTGGCCGACCGGGACGGAGCGGTCTTCGGTATCTGGGAGGGCGAACTCGTGGCCGGCTGGGAAACGTGGCGGCGCGCGGCACCGGCCTTCATCCGACTGCACACGCGCGACGCCTTCGACGCCGCCTTGTTCTACGGAGAGGTCCTGGGTTGGGCGGCCTCGGAGGCCGGATGCTGCGCAGTCGACTACGAGGAGAACGAGGTCGTGCTACGCAGCCGGGGAGACGTCGTGGCCCGGATCCACTCGGGCGCGCTGGAGGCGGCGCCCGACCCCACCATCAGGCCGCACTGGCAGATTCACTTCGCGGTCCCCGACGTGGACGCCTGCGCCCGGGCCGCGCGGGCGAACGGCGGGACGGCTCACCAACAGGGGGTCGGCTCGACCGAGGCGGTGCTCAGTGACCCCGACGGAGCGCGCTTCACCGTGACCTCCAAGATCGGCGCTTAGGTCGGACCCCCACCAGCGCGTCCCCCCGTGCCGTGCACCCGTAGCGGACGTCGCGGCCCCCGCCGGTGCGACACCAGCGGCCCGCCTCGCGCAGTACCCACACATGGGCCGAGAGCCGTGGCGGTCGGCCGGCGCCGGGGGCGAGGCGGGAGTGCGCCCGAAGGGGCGGGGACGCGGTGCCGAAGGGGCGGGGACGCGGTGCCGACGTGGCCCGTGCACCCGCCGCCGGACGAAGTCGGCCCGCCCACGACGCGACGGAAACCGTGGATCGGGCTCCAATAGAGGGTGACGGGATACAACCGGTACGACAGGCGCCGCCGAACCCCGCGGTCCCCGCGCGGCGCGATGGAGGTCCGCGATGCCCACTGCTCTCCGGCTCCTGCCCGCCCTCTCCCCCGACCATCGCGAACAGCTGATGAGCGTGGCCCGCGAGGTCTCGTTCCCCGCGGACGGAAGGATCTTCGAGGCAGGAGGGGTCGCGGACCGTTTCTGGGTGATTCGCTCCGGGACCGTCTCGCTCTACCAGCAGGTCATCGCGAACAGACGAATCTCCGTCGCGACCCTGGGACCCGGTGATCTGCTCGGCTGGTCCTGGTTGTTCCGGCCCCACACCTGGGACTTCGGCGCCGAGGCCTTCAGTCCCGTACGCGCCTACGAGTTCGACGCCGCTCAGGTGCGGACTCTCTTCGACGCGGATCCGACGCTCGAGCTGTCCATGACCCGGACGATCGGCGCCATCCTGGCCCATCGGCTCGAAACGACACGCGCGGCGCTGATCGAGCACTACGCGCGCCACGGCGGTGGCGGATGACGACAGGTCCCCCCGGCTTGCGCACGCGCAAGCCGGGCTGGGATAGGAATCTCGTATGGACGACACCCTGGATGCCCTGGATTCCTTCGAACTCCTGCCCGGCGCGGCCCACTCGCCCGTGATCCTGCATGTCCCGCACTCCTCGCGGCGGATGCCCGCGCCGGTGCGCGAGGGCATCCTCCTCGACGACGCGGCGCTGGAGTGCGAGTTGGACCACATCACGGACGCGCACACCGCGGAGCTCGCCGCGGCCGTGGCCGAGGAGGCCGGGGTCACGCCGTGGCGGTTCGTCAACCGGCTGTCCCGGCTGGTGGTCGACCCCGAGCGGTTCCCCGACGAGCGCGAGGAGATGCTGGCCGTGGGGATGGGCGCGGTCTACACGCGGACCACGCACCGGGCACGGCTCCGGCCCACGGAGGCCGACCCGCAGCCGCTGATCGACCGTTACTTCCACCCGTACGCACGGGCGATGACGGCGGCGGTCGCCGACCGGCTGGCCGCGACCGGGCGGGCCGTGATCGTCGACGTCCACTCCTATCCGACGGCTCGGCTGCCCTACGAGCTGCACGGCGACGGGCCGCGGCCGCCGATCTGCGTGGGGACCGACTCCTTTCACACGCCGCCCGAGCTGGTCGCCCTCGCGGAGAAGGCGTTCGCGGGCGTGGGGACTGTGGGGATCGACAGCCCGTTCTCCGGGGCGTACGTCCCACTGCGGTACTACGAGAGGGAGCCACAGGTGACCGCCCTGATGGTGGAGATCCGCAGGGACACGTACATGACCGAACCGGGCGGTCCGGCGGGCCCGGGGTTCTCGCGCCTCGTCTCGGCGCTGACGGCTCTGGTCGATGCCCTGGCCAGCTAGTGCGCTGCGCCAGAAGTTCGTCGGTGGATTCGCGCCTTGCCCGGCCGGGTTGGTTGTCCGCCCATCCAGCCCCGGCCTGCGAGTATTCGGCCAAGTCGGCGGCAGTGGGGCACCAAGAACTAACGACGAATTGATGGCGCAGGACACTAGTGCGCTGCGCCAGAAGTTCGTCGGTGGATTCGCGCCTTGCCCGGCCGGGTTGGTTGTCCGCCCATCCAGCCCCGGCCTGCGAGTATTCGGCCAAGTCGGCGGCAGTGGGGCACCAAGAACTAACGACGAATTGATGGCGCAGGACACTAGGTCCACGGCCTGTCTTTCGGATCACGCCTGGGCCGCGGGGCTCGGCGCGCACAGCTGCCGCGTTGTCGTCACTCGCCGACTCCCTCCTCCGCCTTGCAGCTGCACGCACCAAGCCCCGCTCACCGGCAGTCATGAGGCGCCGCAAACCCCGACAAGCACGCGAACGTCTTCATCGACACCAGCGCCTACACCGCGCGCCGCTACCCGCCCGAGCCGGTGGAGTACCTGCGCGGCAGGGGCCGGCGGAAGGTTCTCTTCGGCAGCAACTACCCCATGATCACGCCGACTCGGGCGCTGGAACACCTCTTCGACCTGCGCCTGGACGAGGAGACCACCGAGTTGTTCCTGTCGGGCAACGCCCGCCGCGTCTTCCACCTCCGGGATCATTCATAGATGCTTGAGCCGGATGTCGGTCGACCCCGAGGTCCGGACAGCGCTTCGACCCTGAGGTGAGGGCAGCCCAGCCATGGCTTTGCAGATCAGCGCCACCAATCCGGAGCACCCCGCGCTCCTGCTCGAACTGCCCTGGCAGCTGCCCCTGGAGGAGTGGCCCGAGCACCACCTGGTGCCGCTGCCGCGCGGCATCTCTCGGCATGTGGTGCGCTACGCGCGGGCCGGGGACGAGGTGGTGGCCGTCAAGGAGCTCGCCGAGCGGCCCGCCGTGCGCGAGTACGAGCTGCTGCGCAGTCTGGACCGGCTCGGCATCCCCGCGGTCGATCCGCTCGCCGTGGTGACGGGGCGCATCGACGCAAAGGGCGCGCCGCTGGAGCCCGTGCTGATCACCCGGCACCTGGGCGGCTCGATGCCGTACCGCTCGATGTTCGAGACGACGATGCGGCCGGCCACCATGCACCGGCTGATGGACGCGCTGGCCGTGCTGCTGGTGCGGCTGCATCTGGCGGGGTTCGCGTGGGGCGACTGCTCACTGTCCAACACGCTGTTCCGGCGTGACGCCGGGGCGTACGCGGCGTACCTGGTGGACGCCGAGACCGGGGATCTCCACCCCCAACTCAGCAACGGACAGCGCGGGTACGACCTCGATCTCGCCCGGGTCAACATCAGCGGCGAGCTGCTGGACCTGGAGGCGGCCGGAGCCCTGCACCCCTCGGTGGACCCGATCGAGTTCGGCATGGAGATCTGTGCGCGCTACCGGGGGCTGTGGGAGGAGCTGACCCGTACCTCCGTGTATCCGGCGGGCAAGTACCACTACATCGACCGCCGCATACGCCGCCTGAACGACCTCGGTTTCGACGTCGCCGAGATGCAGATAGCGCACTCCCCCAATGGCGACACGGTCACCTTCGTGCCCAAGGTCGTCGACGCGGGCCACCATCAGCGCCAGTTGCTGCGGCTGACGGGGCTCGACACCGAGGAGAACCAGGCGCGTCGGCTCCTGAACGACCTGGAGAGCTGGATGGCCACCCAGGACGACTACGCGCCCGGCGACCCCCTCGCCGCCCGCCCCGAGGTATTGGCCCACCGCTGGGTGCGGGACGTGTTCCGGCCGACCGTCCGCGCCGTGCCGCCCGACCTGCGCGGCTCCATGGACCCGGCCGAGCTGTACCACGAGCTCCTCGAACACCGTTGGTTCCTGTCCGAGCACGCACAGCGCGACATCGGCCTGGACACGGCTGTCGAGGACTACGTGGCGAACATCCTTCCCAAGGTCCGCGACGCCCTGCCGCCACGGGCGGACGCCCCCGCGCCGCCCGCGTGAGTACCCGGTCCCTGAGCAAAGGTGGCCGATCGTACATACGATTGATGCCTGTACCGGTCGAACGATTCGCCACGGCGTCCGCGCGGCCGGGACGACACTGACCTGCTCGGGGTGGGAGACACATGGCACAGGCCGCCAATCCGGCGCGGACCGTCATTCTGACCGTCGATGACGATCCCGGTGTGTCGCGCGCCGTGGCCCGCGACCTGAGGCGCCGCTACGGCGAGGCGCACCGGATCGTGCGCGCCGAGTCCGGGGACGCCGCAATGGACGCGCTGCGGGAGCTCAAGCTGCGCGGCGACCAGGTGGCGGTGATCCTCGCCGACTACCGGATGCCTCAGATGAACGGGATCGAGTTCCTGGAGCAGGCGCTCGACGTGTATCCGGGCGCGCGGCGCGTACTGCTCACCGCCTACGCGGACACGAACGCGGCGATCGACGCCATCAATGTGATCGATCTGGATCACTACCTGCTCAAGCCGTGGGATCCGCCGGAGGAGAAGCTCTATCCGGTCGTGGACGATCTGCTGGACGCGTGGCGGGCCAGCGACTACCGGCCCGTGGCGACCTGCAAGGTGGTCGGGCACCGGTGGTCGGCGCGCACATCGGGCGTACGGGAGTTCCTGGCCCGTAACCAGGTGCCCTACCGCTGGTACTCGTCCGACACCCCGGAGGGTCAGCGGCTGCTGTCGGCGGCCGGGCAGGACGGGGAGCGGCTGCCGCTCGTGATCACACCGGACGGTACGCCGCTGGTGGAGCCCGAGGATCCGGATCTGGCGGCCCATGTGGGGCTGGCCACGACGCCGACGGAGGAGTTCTACGACCTCGTCGTCATCGGCGGCGGTCCGGCGGGGCTCGGAGCGGCCGTGTACGGCGCCTCCGAGGGGCTGCGGACCGTGCTCGTGGAGCGGTCGGCGACCGGTGGGCAGGCGGGACAGAGCTCGCGGATCGAGAACTACCTCGGCTTCCCCGACGGCGTGTCCGGGGCGCAGCTCACCGACCGTGCACGGCGGCAGGCCTCGAAGTTCGGCGCCGAGATCCTCACCACGCGTGAGGTGACCGGGCTCGAGGTCACCGGGGCATCGCGCACCATCCGCTTCTCCGACGGCTCCGCGATCGCCGCGCACTCGGTGATCCTGGCGACCGGCGTGTCCTACCGGCAGCTGGCGGCTCCGGGGCTGGACGATCTGACCGGGTGCGGGGTCTTCTACGGTTCCGCACTGACCGAGGCGGCCGCCTGCCAGGGCCACGACGTGTACATCGTGGGCGGGGCGAACTCGGCCGGGCAGGCCGCCATGTACCTGGCGCGGGGCGCGAAGTCGGTGACCATCCTCGTACGCGGCTCCTCGCTGTCCGCGTCGATGTCGCACTACCTGATCCGGCAGATCGAGGATGCGCCCAACATCACGGTGCGCACCGGCACCGTCGTCGAGGCCGCGCACGGCTCGGACCATCTGGAGCAGCTCACCCTGCGCGATGTGGTGAGCGGGCACACCGAACTCGTCGACGCGCAGTGGATGTTCGTGTTCATCGGCGCGGCGCCGCTCACCGACTGGCTGGAGGGGACCGTGCTCAGGGACGCGCGCGGATTCATCATGGCCGGCCCGGACATGACGCCCGACGGGCAGCCGCCCGTGGGCTGGGAGCTGGACCGGCCGCCGTACCACCTGGAGACCAACGTGCCCGGCGTGTTCGTGGCCGGGGACGCGCGCGCCGAGTCCGCGAAACGGGTCGCGTCCGCGGTCGGAGAGGGAGCCATGGCCGTCATGCTCGTCCACCGTTATCTGGAGCAGTCATGAGCGGTCAGCCGCAGCCGTGCAGCCCTGCGGAGCTCAGCACGCTGTTCCTGTTCGAGAAGCTCGACGCCGACCAGCTCGGCCGCCTCTGCCAGGAAGGCCGGGTGGAACTGTTCGAGCCCGGCTACGTGTACCAGGAGGGCGAGCCCGCCACCTGCTTCTTCGTGCTCCTCGAAGGCACGATCGTGATGTCACGCCGGGTCGGCGCCGACGACGTGGAGATCAGCCGCACCTCCCAGCGCGGGGTGTACGCGGGGGCCATGCAGGCCTATCTGGCCCGACCGGACCAGGCCGGCTACAAGGGCTCCGCACGGGTCACCGAACCCTCACGCTTCTTCGTCCTGCCCGCCGAGACGTTCTCCGCGATCCTGCGGGACTGGTTCCCCATGGCCGTCCACCTGCTGGAGGGGCTGTTCTTCGGCAGCCAGAACACCCAGCGGGCGATCGGCCAGCGCGAGCGGCTGCTGGCGCTCGGCTCGCTGTCGGCCGGGCTGACCCATGAGCTCAACAACCCGGCCGCGGCGGCGGTCCGGGCCACGTCCGCGCTGCGTGAGCGGGTCGCCAAGATGCGGCAGAAGCTCGGCGCGATCGCGCACGGCCCGTACCAGCGCGACACGCTCGAAACGCTCGTCGAGATCCAGGAGCGCACCGCCGAGCAGGTCGCCAAGGCGACGCCGCTCAGCCCGCTCGAAGCCTCCGACCGGGAGGACGCCCTCGCCGATTGGCTCGACGACCACGACATCGCGGGCGGCTGGCAGCTGGCACCGACGTTCGTACAGGCGGGGCTCGACACGGACTGGCTGGACCAGGTCGCGGCGGCCGTGGACGAGGAGACGCTCCAGGGCGCGGTCCACTGGCTGAACTACACCGTGGAGACCGAGCTCCTCATGAACGAGATCGAGGACTCCACATCCCGTATCTCGCACCTCGTGGACGCGGCCAAGCAGTACTCACAGCTCGACCGCGCGCCCTACCAGGTCGCCGACGTGCACGAACTGCTGGACAGCACACTCATGATGCTCTCGGGGAAGATGGGCTCGGGCATCAAAGTCGTCAAGGAGTACGACCGTGCGCTGCCGCGGATCCCCGCCTATCCGGGCGAGTTGAACCAGGTATGGACCAATCTCATCGACAACGCCGTCTCGGCGATGGACGGCGAGGGCACACTGACGGTGCGCACCGGCCTCGACAGGGACCAGTTGCTCGTCGAGTTCCGTGACACCGGACCCGGGGTGCCCGTGGAGATCCGCGACCGCATCTTCGACCCGTTCTTCACCACCAAGCCGGTGGGTGAGGGCACCGGGCTCGGTCTGGACATCTCCTGGCGGATCGTCGCCAACAAGCACCACGGAAGCATCCATGTGGAGTCCGTCCCCGGCAACACCCGCTTCCAGGTACGACTTCCCCTGACCGCCACGGACACCTCCGAGGAGCCGTCATGACCACGCCCACCGGAATCGATCCCGCCGTTTCGCCCAGCGGCACCGGCTGCACCGAGTGCGACGCCGCCGGCGGATGGTGGTTCCATCTGAGGCGTTGCGCCCAGTGCGGTCACATCGGATGTTGCGACGACTCTCCCGCGAAGCACGCCACCGCGCACGCGCAGAGCACGGGGCATCCCATCATCCGCAGCTTCGAGCCCGGCGAGAACTGGTTCTGGAACTACGAGACCTCGGAGCTGTACGAGTCGGGGCCCGACCTCGCTCCCCCGGTCAGCCACCCGGCCGACCAGCCGACGCCCGGCCCCGCCGGCCGGGTCCCCGCGAACTGGGCCGAGACACTGCGCTGACGGCAACTACACGTCCGTGCGGTGCTGGGCACGCTCCGTGAACCACGCGCGGAGCTCTCAGCGCACCGACCTGCCGTACATCTCGCCGAGCGGTTCGGCGAGCAGTTCGACGCGGGCACCGTCGGGGTCCCGGAAGTACATCGACGTGCCGCCTTCCTGCACGTACTCGACTCCGGCGGCGTCCAGCCGCTCGCGCAGCCGCTGCCAGGTCATGGGGTCGACCGAGATGGCCAGGTGGTGCAGTCCGCCGAGGACCTCCGCGTACGGGCCGAGGTCGAGGCCGGGGAAGTCGAAGAAGGCCAGGAGGTTGCCATTGCCGAGGTCGAAGAAGAAGTGGGTGGAGCCCTTGTAGTCGCGGTTCTCGATCATCTCGGTGAGAGGGAACCCCAGGACGTCCTGGTAGAACCGCACGGTCCGCTCCACGTCCGAGGAGAGCAGCGCGACATGATGCACCCCGCGGGCGGAACTGGCGGGCCTCTCCTCGGTCAGATACGCGTCCCGGATCCGCTGACGCTCCGCCTCGATCGCTGCCAGGTCCACCGCATCCATCAGGAGCTCCTCAGGTAGGGAGTAGCCACTCTTGGTGCCGAGTTCAACCACTTTGTAGTCACTCTAGACCTCCCCCGATCCCGGGTCCGGCCCGGTTGACGCGGCGCGCCCGCGCTCGGATTCCGTGCGCGATCTCCATGACCGCGAGCGCAGTGAGCCGGATTCCGGCGGCCGGCGTCAGCGCGGCGCCGAAGCAAAAGGGCGACACGATCAGCACAATTCCGCCGAGGCAGGTGGGATGCCGAGCTCGGCCCGCCGGCCGCGGGTCGGCAGGTTTCCGCGGAGAGCCCCGGCCGCGCGTCGGCAGGTTTCCGCGAAGCCCCCCTCGCGCGCACTGCCCGGCCGTGCGCCCGCCCCCACCCCGCACTCCGGGGTCACGCTCCGCACGTCCGCGCCTGGCGGCGCGGCCGCGGGTCGGCGGGGTCTCCGCGGAGAGCACCGCCGCCGATCCCAGGCCAGGATGTGTACGCCCAGAGCGAGCGTGACTACCCCCATGGCTACCGCAGCCCGAAATAGCGCCCGCCCACGCCCCCGACGAAGGGCGAGGCTACCCGGGGCACGTGGCCTCGTCGCTGAACTCGTCCGGAGCGGTTTGCGGCCGTCCGGATGCGGAGCGCGGCGCTCAGGACGATGCTGGATACATGTCCGGACGGGCTCCTTTGGTAGTGCATCCCACCTTCGGCACCGGCGGCCGCGAGGTGACCGCGCGGGGCGAGAACCTCGGCGTGGCGTTCTCGGACGAGGATCTGATCGAGTTCCTCGGCCGGGCGGGTCTGCCCGACGCGGAAGACCTCTTGGACGATCCCGCGTGGGTGAAGTGGCGTGGGGGCCAGGCACACTTCTACGGGGCCACGTAGTAGGCGGACATCGCCCAATCGGCATCGGTCCGCCGCTCGCAGAGCCCGGTGGCGATGGAGTGCGCGTCCGGTCAGGGTGGTGCCATGGATTGCGCCTCCGGTCGGGGCGGTGACATGCGACGACGTATGCCCCTCGCGGTGCCGGCTTCGCGGCCTCCCAGGGCACCCCGACATCACTGCTGACGCGCCTGGAGCGGGCTGGGCCGCAGGTGCAGCAGACTCTCGCGGAACTGGCACCCCAGCCCCCTCGCCGACTCGCCATCGAAGGCGACCCCTCCGTACAGGTTCACGCCCCCGACCTCACGATCGGCGGGATCCGGCTCGTCGTTGGCCGGATCGAGCACGGGTGAGTCGGTTCCGCCATTGCTCCGAACGGGGGGCGCGCTCACCCGACCCGGTGGGTGGCGGCCAGGATGCGTATCACCGGCGTGCACGCGAACGTTGCACCGACATGGACAGTACTCACACAGCACTGCGCCGCGTTCCGGCCCGCGCACGCGTCGGCGGCCCGTATGCCGAACTGACCAACGACTACCGGAGCAATGCGCCGATCTACGCTCAGCTCGTTGCGGAGTGGCGGGCCGAGGGCCGCGTGATTCCTGAGCGTCGCGACGTGCGCACGGTGCTCTGGGCCACCTTCGCCGCACCGGCTCCGCAGACGGAGGCGGACGTGGAGGCAGCCGAACCCGTGCCCGCGGTTCCCGTGCCCCGCGGTCTCCCCGGCTGGGTGAGGGTCACTCCTCACTGACGGGCGCCAGAATGGCGAGCGTTCCGTTGGCCTGACGCAGCGCCAGCTCCAGAGGGAGGGCCGGATGCAGCGCACCGGTCCCGTCCGGCGGGATGATCCACTCCAGGGGTCCCGCGGACCGGTACGGCGGTGGTACCGCGATCCAGGAGCCCTTGCCGAGGTGGCGGAGTCCGGACCCCACCCAGCGGCTGGCGGGGTCGGGCGACAGGAAGAAGCCGACGCGACGGGCCGAGGAGTCCACCAGCGTGGGCCCCGGCACCTGAAGCGGGTTGGACCACAGTATGTCCAGGGCGAGCAGCCCCAGTTGTTCGGGAACGCTCAGCACGTCCCAGAAGCGCCCGGCCTCCAGGAGCGCGCCGCCACTGCCCTGGTCCCACTCCCGTTTGCACGCCCGCGGGTCCTTGGCCGCTGCGGCGAGCCACTCCACACTTTGCATCCACATCGCGTTCGTCATGGCCCACCCCGGGGATATTCCGCTCCGCTCGGCACGCGCGGAGAAAGACGCAGCCAGCGGGGACTGCGACTGTCCATCAGCCCCGCGGCATATGAATGTTGGTAGATATTTCTACGTGGCGGAAGGGGTGGCGCGGTCTGGCGTTTCCCGTCGGCCGGCTACGGCAGGTGCGACGGTGCGTGAAGTTTCTGCAGTGAGCCGCCGTGCAGCGGGGTGGTGTGCCACCGCGCCGTGAACGAGCGGTCCGGGAGCGAGCAGGTCACCGTCATCCGGTGCGGGGTCTCCAGGAACAGCACGTCGACACGAAGGGTCTCCGGGTCGGTCCATCCCCCGCTCACGGCTGTGGGGATCGGGCCGGAGTCGACGGTCCAGTCGGCGGTACCCAGCATCAGCTCGATGCGCCCGTCGCCCTCGGCCAGCGACACGCGCCAGCCCTTGTCCGCCGCCGCGACCTCGACTCCCGTCAACGTCCGCTGGTCCGTGCAGGCACCGCCCGCCGGGGCGAACTCGGCGCTCGCCCAGACATCGCTGCGTGCGGGAGGCTCGGGATGCGCCTCGACCGGCGGCAGGGCGAGTCGCGCGAGCCGGCTCCGCAGCATGTCGTCCTTCTCGCCCGGGAGCGGTGCGGTTCCGAACGCGGGCAGCAGGTGGCGCCACACCAGGTTCAGCAGGTCCTGCATCCGGTCGGTCGCCGCGGTCGTCGCGATCACCGCGTCGTACTCGGGCAGGACGAGACAGTACTGTCCGTACGCTCCGTCGCCGCGGTACCCGTGCCGGGACCTCCAGAACTGGAATCCGTACCCCTGCTGCCAGTCCGACAGCGCTCCCTCGGCCGTGCCGTCCGCGGTGGAGATGTGCGCGCGGGTGGCCTCCGCGATCCACGAGGACGGGAGCAGCCGCCGCCCCTCCCAGACACCGTCCCGCAGGTACAGCTGGCCGAGCCGGGCGATCGCGTCGGTCGCGGCGTACAGGCCGCTGAAGCCGAGGTCGCGGCCGCGCGGGCCCTGCCGCCAGGCGGCCTCCCCGATGCCCAGGGGATCGAACAGCCGGGGCCGCAGATACGCCGTCAACGACTGGCCGGTCACACGCTGGACGATCGTGGCGAGCGTGTACGTGGCGGACTGGTTGTAGGCGAACACGGTGCCGGGGTCGCGGTCCGGCGGTATCAGCAGGAAGCCGCGCACGGTCTCCTTCCGGTCAAGCCGGAATGCCTGGTCGTAGGTCTCGGCGAGGTGACCGCTCGCCATCGACGCGACATGCCGTACGAGCATGGCACGGCTGCGCGGGTCGGTGATGTCGGCATCGAACTCGGGGAAGTACGAGATCACGGGGTCGTCGAGGCGCAACAGCCCTTCCGCGGCGGCGAATCCCGCGGCCGTGGACGTGAAGCTCTTGCTCAGCGAGTAGAGCAGTTGACGGCGCTCGGGTGTGTACGGCCCCCACCAGCCGGAGGCCACGACATGACCGTGGCGCAGGATCATCAGGCTGTGCGGTTCGATGTCCGGGGCGGCCTCGACGGCATCGAGGAACGCGTGAATGCCGGACGCGTCGACACCCTGCTCGCCGGGCGTGCTGACAGGCAGGGGAAGAGCACTCATACGGGTGGCCTCCGGGCGGCTCGGGACAGTGGCTGTGGCGCGGCAGACGGAAACCGTGTGCATGCGTACGCCATCTTTCCCGTCCGAGCGCTTGTGTGTCCATGCCTTGCGCGCGGGCTTGGAGTGGTTGTGCACGCGGTGCGGGAACGGGCAGGCGCCGCCCGCCGAGCCGTGCCTCGGGCCCCGCTGGGGCGGCACCACGTGGGCGGATGTCCGGTGTTGACAGCTCACCGTGATAATGATCGAGTGATTTCCCCCTCCCCCGCATCCGTACAGCGCGTCCCCGTCGCCATCGTCGGCGCGGGACCGGCCGGTCTCACCCTCGGCAATATCCTGCGCGCCGCGTCCGTCGAGTGCGTGGTCCTGGAGAACGAGAGCCGGGAGTTCATCGAACAGCGGCCCCGGGCGGGCTTCATCGAGGAGTGGGCGGTGCGCGCCCTGCGGCAACGGGGGCTGGCCGACCGGCTCGTGGAGCGGGCTCAGCCGCACAGCGAGTGCGAGTTCCGGATGGACGGCGAACGTCACCGGTTCCGGTACGCCGAGCTGACCGGGGACCGCCATTTCGTCTATCCGCAGCCACTGTTGGTGACCGACCTGGTACGCGAGTATGCCGATGTGCGCGGTGGCGACATCCGGTTCGGCGTACGGGATGTGGCCCTGCACGCCATCGACGGCGACCGGCCCTCGGTGGTGTACACGGACTCGGCCACGGGTGAGCGCCGGCGCATCGAGTGCGAGATTGTCGCGGGCTGCGACGGCGCGCGCGGAGTGACCCGCATCCACGTACCGCCGGAGCGCGGCTCCCTCGCCCGCTACGACTACGGAGTGGGCTGGCTGGCGCTGCTCGCCGAGGCACCGCCGTCGTCCGACTGTGTCGTCTTCGGTGTGAACTCACGTGGATTTGCTGCCCACATGGCCCGCAGCCCCGAGGTCACCCGCTATTACCTGGAGGTGAGGCCCGGCGACGATCCGGAGAACTGGCCGCACGACAGGGTGTGGTCGGAGCTTCACGCCCGGCTGTCGGTGACGGGTGCCCCACCGCTCACCGAGGGACGGCTGATCGAGAAGCGGGTGCTCGACATGCACAGCTATGTCGTGGAGCCGATGACGTACGGACGGCTGTTCCTGGCGGGCGACTCCGCCCATCTCGTGGCACCGATCGCGGCGAAGGGCATGAACCTGGCGCTGTACGACGCCCTGCTCCTGGCGGACGCGCTCGTCACCTACTTCGGGACGGGCGACGGCAGCGGACTGCGTGACTACTCGGCGGCCTGTCTGCGGCGCGTATGGGAGTACCAGGAATTCTCGCAGTGGTTCGCCGAGTTGCTGCACGGGCCGTCGTCGGGCGATCCCTTCCGGGCGGGTTCCGCGGGTGCGCGGCTGCGGCGGCTGCTGGGCTCGCCCGCCGCGGCAGCCACGTTCGCGGACTCCTACATCGGCAAGGACCCTGTGCGGTGAGCCGCCGTCACGCACCGCGGCCTGAACTCTTCGCACGCGTGGGCGACCGTCGGGGAGTTGAGGAAAAACAGGTCTTTGGAACCCCTCGCCGTTGAACACTCAATGTCACACCCTCCGTACTTCCGGGAAAGGTGAGAGCCCGGTGCGCAGCGAGGGATGACGATGGTCAAGGTGCAAGACTCCACGGGCGAGTTGGTCGCCGGAAGATACCGACTGCTCGAGGTCGCCCACCGGGAAGAGGGCCGCGTCGGCTGGCACGCTCAGGACGTCGGCTTCGAGCGGCCGGTCGACCTGACCCGGTCGCGGCTCCCGGAGCATCGGCGCGAGGAGGCGGAGCACCGTACCGCCGCGCGGATCCTGCGCGCGTCCGAGCGCCTGGGGCTGGTCTGTCCCGGCCGGGTCGCCACGGTCGTGGACGTGATCGAGGAGCACGACTTCGTCTGGACGGTCACGGAGCGGTCCCCGGGCGTCCCACTGACCGAACTCCTCGGGCGCGGCCCGGTGAACTACATCCGCGCGGCCCGCATCGGGCTCGGCCTCCTCGACGTCCTCACGGCCGCCCACAACGCGGGGGTTACGCACGGCGATCTGAGCCCCGGTCAGGTGCGCGTGCACGAGGGGGGCGCGGTCACGGTGAGCGGTTTCGGGCTCATGGGGTCCACCGTCTCGCCACGCGTCACCGCGCCGTCGTACGCCTCCCCGGAGCAGGCCCGTGGCGAGGGCACCGGACCGACGGCGGACCTGTGGGCGCTGGGCGCGATGATGTACGCGATGGTCGAGGGCCGGCCACCCATCCGCGACCGTGGACGCCTCGACGCCACGCTGCGCGCCGTGGTCCGGCTGCCGATCCGGGCCCCGCTGAGCGCGGGACCGCTCGCACCGGCCGTTCAGGGTCTCCTGCGCCGGGATCACTTGGAGCGGGTGCCCGAGCCCGTCGTTCGCGAGGCCCTGACACGCATCCTCAAGGAGGATCTCGACGAAGCGACGGCCACGGCACCCCTGCCTCTCTACCTGGATCCGGACACCGTCGCCAAGCACACGGGACGGGCCCGGGGCGGACTGCCGGTCAGTCGGCCGGTCCTGCTCGGCGGGGCGCTGGCCGTCACCGTCATCTGCTTCGCCGTGCTCACCGCGGCGGGCGGCCTGCCCGACGGGGACACGTCCGCATCGGGCGCGGCTCCCTCACGGACCGCCGTGGGCAGCCCCTCCGCCGCCCCCGCCACACGCCCCGAGCGAACCCCGTCGGCTTCCCCCACTCCTTCCCCCTCCGTGACCGGCGGCGAGAAGGCTCCGTCCGGCTTCTCGCGCTATCAGGCGCCCGAGGGCTTCTCCATCGACCTCCCCAAGGGCTGGGAACGCCTTCGGACCACTAGTTCCGCCGACCAGTCCTACCGGGTCACCTTCGGCACGGGTGGTGACCCGCGCACGCTGGCCGTCACCTACAGCACGCGGCTGGGCCCGGATCCCGTCGCCGTCTGGAGCGCGCTGGAGCCGTCCCTGCGCGCCGATTCCACCGGCTACGAGCGGGTGGGCGACATCCGTGCCGTGGACTATCGCGGCCGCAAGGGTGCCGACATGGAGTGGTACTCCGTGATCGACGGGGTTCGCGAGCGTACGTTCGGCCGGGGCTTCCTGATCGGCGATCACCGGGGCTTCTCGCTGCGCTGGACCACCCCGGCGGACGACTGGGACACCTCCGCGAACCGGAAGGCGCTGGACGTCTTCCTCCAGTCCTTTCAGCCGAGTTCGAAATGATCAGGAATACGCTCCGGTTGGCCGGCTTCGGAGTGTTCCCCGATCCCCCCTTGGGCCGGCCTCAGAGTGATCCCGAGTCGCAGCAGCCGTCCCGCCGCATGAGCCGCCCGACCTCGAGCCAGTCGTCGCGCGGCACCGCGCGCCGCGACGACGGCTCGAACGCGGCGAGCAGGTCCGCCGTCTCGTAGGGTGTCCCTCCCTTGAGCACCGACACCGTGCGTACGAGTGTGTCGAAGTCCGTGAACGGGTCGCCGTCGACCACAGTCAGGTCGGCGAGCTTCCCTGGCTCCACGGTGCCCAGGTCACGGTCGACTCCGAACAGACAGGCCGGCAGCACGGTCACGGTGCGCAGGGCCCCGCCGGTGACAGTCCGCCGCGGTGCAGGGCGCGCAGTCCCGGATGCAGGGAGAGCCCGACGGGGACGAGCGGCTGGTCCGTGCCGAGGGCGGTAAGCGGGCCGATTCGGTTCCAGGTCGGCCGGGGTCAGCGGTACGGCACGGCCGCCGGTGCGCGGGAGCGACCACAGGACGTTCTGCGGCTCGGCGATCAACCGGTCGCCCGCCGGTGAGAGTGTCGCCGAGCCGCTGGTGGCTGAATGAACGAGGGCGAGAGGCCGGCGCGGGTCCGGGCCGTCGCCGGAGCCGCGCCGAGGGCGGTGGCGGCCCCGGCGACACCTGCCGCGGCGAACAGTTGACGGCGAGAGAGGGAAAGGGCGGTACTGCTCCCATCACGTTCCATGACAGAGCACGCTTACGGCTCTCAAAGCCCGTCAGCAACAGCGCCCTTCGCGTCAAACGGGTCCAGCCGCCTGCCGGTCCCGGGACTGTGGTGAGGAGTGTCAGTGCCCCTCGGGGATACGGTGCGCGGGTCTTCGCTGCGACAGCCACTCGGCGACCGCGTCGGCGATGGGCTGTCCGGTCTCCAGTTCGATGAAACCGAACTGGCCGCCCTGGTTGCCCTCCAGGAACCACCAGACGCCGTCCTCGTCCTCGGCGAAGTCGAAGGCGGCGTAAGCGAGTCCGGTGAAGACGAGGTACTCGTGGACCGAGCGGGCGATGCGCCCCGGCACGGCGGTGGCCTCCCATGCGTGTCCGGTGTCTCCGAACCGCCCGTCGACCTGTCCGGGCACGGCGGCCTTCCTGGCGGCGAACATACGGGTGCCGATGCTGGTCAGCCGGATGTCGGCGCGCTTGGGGATGTACTGCTGCAGGAGCGCGGGGCCGGCCGCCACGCCGGAGAAGTCCGCGTCGGGTCCGATGAGCGTGGTCGGCAGGGCCACCGGCGGCTCGCCGGGAGGGGGCCCCGAGGCCGACTTCACCACCACGTCCCGGTACTCCTCGACGAACTCCTGCGCCACGCGGGGAGCGGTCGTGATGATGGTGGGCGGCACCGCGAAGCCGCTGCTGTGGGCGACCCGCAGCTGCCAGGGCTTGTGCCGGGCCTGCTCGGCGCGGCGCGGATGGTTCATCCAGCGGGTCGAGGCGGAGTAGAGCATGCCGAACAGCGCCTGCCGGGTCTCGGCGGTGAGCCAGGGCGAGGGCTCCGCGGCATGGGCGGCCGGCTCGCCCGGCCGGCGCACCCACACGGACCGCAGGCCACCCATGCTGAGCACATGGCCGTTGACCGACAGATAGCCGTCGAAGTCACCGTGGGCGTAGTCGGCGGACAGCACCGCTTTGCCCGGCAGGTCGGCGGGGTCGAGGCGCACCATGGGCACGCCCCGCTCGTGCAGTTGGGCCACCACCATGTCGGCGGTGACGTCCTGCTCGGCCGTGAGAATGAGGACCGTCATGCGCGCGGGCGGCCGTCAGTCGTCGAAGTGCGTCTGGGAACCGGCCGTGGACGTCGTGGTACCGGTGGCCATCAGGAGCGCGCGGTCGCTGACGGCCGGTCGGCCGTCGGGGAGCACGTTCAACTGCAGTGCCACATCGAAGTGGTACGGGGTTACTGCGGCCGACTGCCCCGTGGGCATGGCGTAGTTGAGAGTGAACGGTCGCATGAAAAATCCTCCCCGGTTTCACGATGCTGTACGTCCACCCGTACGTGTCACGGCCGTAAGGAATTCATCACTTTCAGCCACATCGGGGTGAAGGTCATCACATCGCGTCGTTTCAAGCTTGCCTGTTGCCGTATTGCTCGTGTGTCTGCTTTGTCCCGGCCAAAAGCTTCGGCCAAGGCTTCATCCTCAGTGACCTCAACGCCGCACCATCCCGGGAGAGTTCCCGGTGACTTCGACTTGCTCTCCTCGCTGGAGCAAGGAGATTCCCTCCGCGTTGACGGACGCGGGCTCGGCGGTCATGGTTGCGAAACGGTCGGCCCGGTACAGGCGTTGGAGGGACGCGGCACACACCACGCCCAGGACGAGCAGCGCGAGCCACGGCAGTGCGGACAGGTTGGCCGCCCGGGCGGCGTCGAGGGCCGCTCCGGTGAGCAGGTTGCCCAGCGTGATGCCGATGCCGCAGATGGTGTTGTAGAGCCCGTAGTGGGTGGCGACAAGGCGGTCACCGGAGAGGCGGACGATCGTGTCCATCTCGAAGGGGTACGCGATCATCGTGCCCAGCGCGAGGAGCAGTGCCGCCAGCGTCGGCAGGAGGGCGGCGACCAACCGACGCCCGACCTGTGCGTCGGGCACGGGCATGATCGTGCCCGCGAGCAGCGGTACGAAGGCGAGCCCCATGCCCAGCAACCCCCAGGCCAGGGCCTGACCGGGCGCCAACCGTGCCTTGCACCACTCGGTCACCCGAGTCTGTCCGAAGAGGGTGGCCAGTCCCGAGGCGGCGAAGAGCAGCGCGACGGCCGCCGTCCCGAACTCCCCTTCGCCGCCCAGGCGTCGCACCTCCAACGGCAGCGCGAGATAGACCTGAAAGGACAGGACGTAGGAGCCGATCATGGTCGTGGCGAAGAGGAGGAACGCGCGGTTGCGCACGACGCCCCGCCACTGCACGAGCACGCTCGTGCGCTCACCGGCCTCCGCGTCCCCGGCATGGCCCGCCGTGCGGGCGGGCAGAGCACGGATCTGCACTGCGCTCAACAACGCGAAGATCGCTGCCGAGACCAGGCAGGTGAACCGGAAGTCGACGCCGGTCAGCAGCATCCCGACCAGTGGGCCGAGCAGAATGCCCGCCTGGTAGAAGACGTTGAAGAGCGCGAAGGCCTCGACGCGGCGCTCGCCCGCGTCGGCGGCGAGGTAGGCACGCACAGCCGGGTTGAACAGAGCCCCCGCGAAGCCGGTGGCCGCCGAGGCCGCGAGCAGCGCCGGGATCGAGTCGACCAGGCCGAGCGCGGCGAAGCCGACCGTACGCAGCAGGCATCCGGCGACGATCAGGGGTTTGTAGCCGAAACGGTCGGCGAGAGTACCGCCGACGAGAAACATGCCCTGCTGGCTGAAGTTCCGTACGCCCAGGACGAGTCCGACCAGCCAGCCGGCCAGGCCGAGAGTGCCGGACAGATGCTGGGCGAGATACGGCATCAGCATGTAGAAGCCGAGGTTGATGGTGAACTGGTTCGCCAGGAGCAGTTGGACGCTCCGCTCGTACGAGCGGGCCCGCGCGAGTGTCGTCTTCACTTCCCGCCGCCTTTCGTGCCGACCGTCTCCACCGTCGGGGAGAGCGGGTCGAGGACCGCGGTGCAGCGCGTCCAGCGGGTGACTTCCTTCTCGTCCGGGCGGCCCACGACCTCGGGTTCGGGCGCCGGAGGCACCCCCAACAGCCCGTGCTCGGTGCAGAATCGGTCGTCGTAGATGGTCTCCAGATAGCGCTGGGGCCCGTCCGGGAAGATCGCCACGACGCGGGTGTTCCGAGGCGCGGTACGGGCGAGCCAGCCGGCCACCAGCGCGACCGCGCCGACACTCCAGCCGCCGGTGGCGTAGTGCGAGGCGGCCAGCTGCCTGCACGCCCAGACCGATTCGGCCGGGGTCACCCAATGCACCTCTGCGAAGTCCTCGTACGCGACATTGCGCGGATAGATGCTCGATCCGAGCCCCCGCATGAGTCGAGGCCGGTCGGGCTGGCCGAAGATGGTCGAGCCGATGGTGTCGACGCCCACCAGACGCATTCCCGGACAGAGCCGTCGCAGCACGCGCGAGACGCCCGCGGAGTGGCCTCCCGTACCGACACTGCAGACGAGTACGTCGATGTGGCCCAGCTGCGAGGCGAGTTCGAGAGCCAGCGGGGTGTACGCGGCGACGTTGTCGGGGTTGTTGTATTGATCCGGAGACCACGCTCCCCGATGCTCCGTCAGCAGCCCGGCGACCCGGTCACGGCGAGCCTGTTGCCAGCCGCCCGTGGGGTGCGGCCGCGGCACCATGTCGACGGTGACCCCGTAGGCGACGAGGAGCCTGGTCATCGAGGGTTCGAGGCCCGGGTCCGTGACAAGCGTGACGGGATGCCCGTACACCATTCCGGCCAGGGCGAGGCCGAGGCCCAGTGTGCCGCTGGTCGACTCGATGATCGGGCGGCCCGGCCGCAACTCGCCTCGGGTGCGGGCCCGTTCGACCATGTGAAGTCCGGGACGGTCTTTGATGCCACCGGGGTTGAAGCCCTCCAGCTTCGCCCAGAAGCCGCGGTCGGGCGCGGTGAAGGGCCGGGACACGTGCAGGACAGGGGTGTTGCCGACGAGACTCGGGAGGCTGGAGCCGGCGGGGGTGAAGTCACTCGTGGTCAGGGAGTGCATGTGTTTCGCTCTCGATCAGGGCGGACGGGCAGCGATCAGTGGGGTGGTGGTGAACGATCGTCGACCATCCCCGCGCCGTGCCGGAGAGCGCGATGCGCAGGAGGGCAGACGCCATGAACCGGCCGCCGGAGGCAGCACCGACCACGGCCTTGAGCCGAGTCGGTGCATCCGATCAGGGGTCGACCGATTCGAGAGACGCTGACCTAGATACGAAGAACCGCGGAGTCCGACGCGTGCGCTATCGGGGCCACGGCGTCACGCGCTGCGGCGTGACGGGCCCGCACCGGCCGAAGCGTCTCGTTGTCGTGGCTCGCCGCATACAGCGGAGACAGGCAGGGCACTCCAGCATCGGGGCTCTGTGGAGGCTGCCCGAGCGCGCAGTCCTCGACGGCGTGCTGGTGCCCGTGCCCGTCCCGGTGCCCGGTCGATTTCCGGCCCGCTGACGAGGCCGACCTTGCACTCGCAATGCCCTCGTTCTCGGTGACGGGCTCACAATGAACGCCGGTGACCGACACGCCTTCACCCACGGAAAGGTGACTCAGCGTGGACTCAGGGCTGACGGCGTGCCCGTACAACAGACCGAGAAGGAGCAGGCCCAGCCCCAGGACGCGCCAGAGAGCCGCTGATGAGCGACTCCACTGCATGCCGTAAGGCGACCGGACCGTGATCACGCGGTGATCCTAACTCCGTGCCGGAAGCCTTGGCTTTTCGAATGAAAAGAACACCGAGTGAACCAGCCACCTGCCGACACCGCGACCACCCGATCGGCCCAACCTCGTGCAATGGCCGGACACTTCACCACGTTCGTCGGCGCGTCGGACGATGGCGTCGGTGTCGGTCACGTCCAGGACCCGGCCCTGCCACTGGCTGCGCGTGCCCGGCACCTGCGCCACCTCGCGGGCGGCGTCCGTGACCCGCTGGTGGCCGCGGCCAGTCGGCAGCACCAGGTCGTCCGGGCCGCCAACTCTTCGGCGAAGGCACGACCGAGCCCCTGGTGGGCGCCCGTCACAAGGGCGATGCGAGAAGCGTTCATGCCTGCCACGCCGGAAACACCGGTGCCATGAGTCCAACGACATTGGAGCACCGCTACGATGCGTGATCGTCATGGACTTCACTGATGTGTCACTGACCGCGCTGCGCGTCTTCCGCGCCGTGGCCGAGCAGGGAACCTTCACGGCGGCCGCCGCGTCGCTGGGCTATACCCAGTCGGCGGTGTCCCGGCAGATCGCCTCGATCGAGCGTGCGGCGGCCGCGGAGCTGCTGGAGCGGCGGCGCGACGGGGTACGGCTCACGGCGGCCGGCCGCGTCGTCATGCGCCGCGCGACGATCGTGCTCGACGAGATCGACGCCACCGCGCGCGAGCTGTCCGGCCTGCCCGGGCAGGCCGGAACCGTCCGCCTGGGATGGTTCCCCAGCGCCGGCGCCGTCCTGCTGGCCAGGGCCCTGACCGCGCTGCGTCGCACAGACCCCGCCATCCAGGTCGTCAGCCGGGAAGGCAGCACCCCGGCGCTGGTACGCGCACTGAGGGCCGGCAGTCTGGACCTGGCCGTGCTGGCGTCGGCACCGCCGTTTCGCCCACCGGACGCCGAATCGCCCCCGCTGGCGCTGCAGACGCTCACCGAACGTGCGCTGTGCCTTGCGGTGCCGTCCACCCATCCGCTCGCCCGCGGCGACTTCATTGACGTGGCCGACCTGCGTGGGCAGCGCTGGATCGCCGGTTCCTCCTCGGGGGAAGACGGGCTGATGGGGGTGTGGCCGGGCCTCGACGAGCGGCCCGAGATCGCCCACACGGCCCGCGACTGGCTGGCCAAGCTCCACCTCGTCGCCACTGGCTGTGGTTTGACCACCGTGCCCGCCTCGCTCGCCCCCGCCGTCCCACCGGGCGTACGCATCCTGCCGGTCCGCGGCGGGCCCCAGGAGCAGCGGCGCCTGCTGCTGGCCCGACTCCCCCACCCCCCGACCGAACCGGTCACCCGCGTGGCAGCCGCCCTGCGTGCCGTGGCCCTCGACGCCGACACGGTGGCCTGACCTCCGCCGCCCTCGTCACCACGAACGCCGTCGCCGTGGAACGGCCGCATCAGGGGCTGTTCAGGCATCGCTTCGACGAACACGGCGCAGACGCGGCACCGACGAGGGCACCGCTGCCTCCACCGTGCTCGGCCGGACGGGTCCTGGCCTCGCCGGGCGCCCCAGGCGGCCCGGCTGAACGGGTCATCGAGGTCGACGGTCATACCGGTCCACTTGCCCTCCGCGCCGTAGCGGACCCTGGTCAACTTCTGTGATCTGCGCGCGCTGAGTGGTGGCTGACGGCCAGAGCGGCGCTCGGGAAGTTGCCAGAAAACGCCGAAAGTGATCGTCAACCCACGAACTATGGCCGACAGTTCGGGGCCGCGTCAGAAGTCGTGCTCCGGCTGGAGGAGTCGCTGTTCCCCTCGCCGCTCGGTGAAGCTGGCTCTCCCAGCCGTGGAGTCGCGCGGCGGCTGCGGAGAACTTCTCGCTCTCGGCCCGCCTGCGCTCCTCCTCCACGCGGGCCTGTGCTGCGAGTCGCGCGACCTGCTCGCCGTGAAGGAGGGGACGCAGGGCCTCGCACTCCTGGGCGCGGTTCTGGTCGGCCGGCCGTGGCCGCCATCGTTTCCACACCGTGAGGGCTCGTCGGCCGTCGGCAGTGACCAGGATGGTGCGGCGCTCCCCGGCACCAACCGAGGCCCGCTCCGGGGCCGGCGGGGGGTGACCGCGGCATGCTGCATTGGCATCACCGACGTCACCGGGTCGGGGGACTGTGCCGCCGGCTGCCGGGCCGGACATCCCGGATAAGTGTGATCATCACGCCAAGGTGACATGGCGACTCCGAGCCGTCACCACACCTGGCAGGAGGACCCATTCGATGAACATCACTCTGAAGCGCCTGCTCGGCGTTACCGCGGCGGTGGCCACGGGCACGGCGGCCCTGCTCGGCGCCGGCGCCGGCACAGCCGTCGCCGCCGACACTGCGCACTGCGACCGCGCCGAACAGGACATGTGGAGCGGCGATCCCAGCCGCAACGTGACCGGCTACCGCTGCAGCATCCCGACGGACAGGAGCCGCTGGTACACCGTCGAGATCGACACCCTCGTACAGACCCACTACGACGGCGACACTGTGGAGGGAGGGGTCGACCGGACCGAGACCCTGCACAACAGGACCATCAGGTGCCTGGGCTATACCTCCGACGACGACACGGTGAACTGGTTCGGATGCCCAGCCGCCTGACACACCCGCCGAAGGCTCCCGTGCCGACGCCCCCGCCCCTCGGCCTGGCCCGACCTTCCCGCACGCCGCCGTGCGCACTCGCCGGCAGTCACTTCGACGACTGTCCTGCGTGTGCGGCTGTGGCTGGCGCCGAGGCAGGGGACGACGGATGCGGCGGCCTCGGCCAATGGTGCGGTTGTGGTGCGGCACCCGCCGACCGATCTGGACGACAGAGAACCCCCGAAGAGGACCCCGCCGGCACGTAGTGGCACGCCTGTGGCACGGCGCCTGGAACGCCGAACGGCCGGCCTGGGAGGAACCCCCTCCTGAGGCGGCCCTTCTCCAGCGGTGCGCCGAACACGGAGCGCCGGGGCGGCGCGCCGCGGGGTGCATCCGCCGCCCCGCGGCGACCGGGGGAGGCGCCCGTGCGTGGGCACCCGCCGACGTCAGTCGGCCTCGGCGCGGTAGGCGGCCATCTGGTCGACCAGGCTCTGCGGGGCGTCCGGACTGAAGCAGATGTCGAGGTTGGCCGCGGACCCGATGGCCGCCTCCTCGGCGCGCGGGAAGAGAGCCTCCTCGTAGGCGGTCAGGGCCTCTTCGATGTCGTCGGGGTGAGTGGCGATCGCGGTCGCGAGCTCGGCGGCGTCGCGCATGGCGAGGTTGGCTCCCTCGCCCGCGAACGGGGACATCAGGTGGGCGGCATCGCCGAGCAGGGTGACGCCGGGAGTGCGGTCCCAGCGGTGGTCCACGGGCAGCGCGTGGATCGGCCGGGGGACGAGCGCGCCGTCCGCGTCGGCGAGGAGGGACCGCAGCCGCTCGTCCCAGCCGTCGAAGTACTCCAGGAGGCTCCGCTTGGCCGCTTCGGTGTCGGCGAAGTCGATGGCACCGGAGGTGGACCAGTCGGCCGGCACCCTCAGAGCGACGTAGACGTGCAGCGAGCCGTCGGGATCGCGGTGGCCGAGGAAGCCCTTCTCCTCGGCGAGCGCGAACAGCATGCCTCCGCCGACGACGGCGGCGCTTTCCGGGTGCCGGATGTCGGCGTCGAGGAGGAGCACCTCGACGAAGGAGATACCCGAGTAGAGGGGGGTGGCGGCCGACAGCAGGGGCCGCACCTTCGACCAGGCGCCGTCGGCCCCGATCAGCAGATCGGCGGTGAACGTCTCCCCGTCGGCGAGCGTCACCTCGTGGCGACCGTCGTCGAGCGTCCGTGTGCCGGTGACCTTGGCACCCCAGCGGACAGCGCCCTCGGGCAGTGAGCCGAGCAGGATGTCGCGAAGGGCGCCCCTGGTGACCTCGGGGCGCTCACCGGCCTCGCCGTCGTCCTCCATCCGGACGATGGCGTCCTTGCCGAGGATGCGCATGACCTCGCCGCCGGCGTGCACGATCGCGCGGAACTCCTCGTAGAGTCCGGCGGCCCGCAGCGCGGCCTGGCCGGAGTCCTCGTGCATGTCCAGCATGCCGCCCTGCGTGCGGACGGTCGCTGAGGCGTCGAGGTCGAAGACGGCGGCGTCGATGCCGTTCAGGTGCAGTACGCGTGCGAGCGTGAGGCCGCCGAGACCGGCGCCGATCACGGCTATGGGGTGGTGGTGAGGGGTCGACATGGCAGGTTCTCCAGGTGAGTTGATATCGGTCGACGGTCGAGGACCGTGGGCACCGACGACAGTTGGGCGTGGATGACCGTCACGGCGTGTCGGGCGTGTCGGGTGTGTCCGGTCTGGGCGTGTGCAGGATGCCGTTGATCAGAGCGTGGAAGCCCCAGCCCAAGCGGGCCTCGCCTGGGCCGGAGAGCAGTTCGGTGCCGAGCGCGGCGATGCGTGGGTGCCGGTCCTCGCAGGCACCGCGCAGCGCCATCGCAAGCGCCGCCCATGCGCCCTCCGTGCCCGCGGGGTCGGAGGGTGCTGTCACTCCTCCAAGGTAACGAACATGTTCGTCGCGAACAAGTACGGCCCGAACATGTTCGCCCACTTCGCACAGGCGCCTGAGTGAGTAGTCGTACTCATGTCCTGGCCCATCCGCTCCAGCACGATGGAGCCACCTGGACCAAGGAGCCCACTCATGCCCGAGCCCGTCGTCGCCTCGCCCACCCGTCAGTCGGTGCCCGAGGAACGTGTACCGCGGCGGACGTTGCCGACCGCGCTCGTCGTGGTCGTCGTCGCGGGCATGGCACTCTCCGCCTGGCACCCGCACGACCCGACGACGTGGCTGCTGGAGACCGTGTGGGTGCTGGTCGGGCTGCCACTGGTCGTCCTGACCCGGCGGCGGTTCCCGCTGACGAATCTGCTGTGCTGTCTGCTCGCGGCGCACGCGCTGGTGCTCGCCGTGGGCGGCCACTACACCTATGCGCAGGTGCCGTTGGGCGACTGGGTGCGGGACGGGCTCGGACTCGACCGCAATCCCTACGACCGGTTCGGGCACCTCATGCAGGGCTTCGTGCCCGCCGTGCTGGTGCGGGAACTGCTCAGCCGCACCTCACCACTGCGCGGCAGTCGCTGGCTGGCGCCGCTGACCGTGTGTGCCTGTCTCGCGTTCAGCGCGGTCTTCGAGATGTTCGAGTGGGCGGCCGCGGTGATCGGCGGACACGCGGCCGATGACTTCCTGGCCACCCAGGGCGATGTGTGGGACACCCAGTGGGACATGTTCTGCGCACTGATCGGGGCCACCGTCTCAGTGCTGCTGCTGAGCCGCCTGCACGACCGGCAGCTCGGCGCTCTCACGACGTCGGGCAGGCGGTAGCGACGGACCGGGCGGCCGCATCATCGGAGCGGCCGCCCGGCCGTATGCACGTCGCCGACTCCTACCAGCGGCTCTCCACCTGCTCCTTGATCCGCCGCTCGTACAGATCCTCGATCGCGTCCAGCGTCTTCTGCGACAGCTCCGGCAGCTTCGCGGCCGCCGCGTTGGCGTGGGCCTGCTCGGGTGAACGGGCGCCCGGGATCACCGAGGTCACACCGGGCTGCTGAATGGCCCAGCGCAGCGCCAGCTGGGCCGGGGTGTACCCCTCCGGGGCGAGGGCGGAGAACTCGGCCGCCGCCTCCACACCCGTGGCGAAGTCGACTCCCGAGAAGGTCTCGCCCTGGTCGAAGGACTCGCCGTGGCGGTTGTACGTCCGGTGGTCGTTGGCCGCGAAGACCGTGTCCTTGGTGTACTTGCCGGAGAGCAGGCCGGAGGCCAGCGGCACCCGGGCGATGATGCCGACGCCCGCCTCCTGGGCCGCCGGGAGCACCTGCCGCAGGGGCTTCATACGGAAGGCGTTGAGGATGATCTGGACGCTCGCCACGTTCGGGCGGGCGATCGCCGTCAGTGCCTCGTCGCACGTTTCGACGCTGACCCCGTACGCGGCGATCCGCTCCTCCTCGACCAGGGTGTCGAGGGCGTCGTACACCTCGTCGGAGGAGTAGACGGGCGTCGGCGGGCAGTGCAGCTGCACCAGGTCGAGGCGGTCGACGCCGAGGTTGCGCCGGGAACGGTCGTTCCAGGCACGGAAGTTGTCGAGGACGTAGTTCTCCGGGATCTGCTCGACACGGCGGCCCATCTTGGTCGCGACCAGCACATGCAGGTCCGGCCTGCTGCGCAGGAAGGTGGCGATGGTCTCCTCGCTCCGCCCGTCGCCGTACACGTCGGCCGTGTCGAAGAAGGTCACCCCCGACTCGGCCGCCGTCTCCAGCACGGCCAGGGCATCCCGATCGCTCACATCACCCCAGTCGGCACCCAACTGCCACGTGCCGAGACCGATCACCGAAGCATGCTGACCCAACCTGTCGAATGCGCGCTCGTCCATGCCGTCAGTCTGACACTTCTGCGCCCCCACACAGGATTCCATCCACCCGGTTGCCTATGCGTCAACAAAGAACCTCCTGTGAGGGTTTGTCACTCGTACGAGTGAAGCGCTTCGACGATTGATTGATTCGTGTCAACCGCCGCCTAGCGTGCAGCGCATGACCGACCGTTCAAGAAGTGAAGGGCGAAACGCCTGGTCACGCCGGGGGTTTCTGCTGAGTGCCGCCACCCTGGTCGCCGGGCCGCCGCTCTCGGTTCGGGGCAGTGCCGCGGCCGCCGATCTGCCCGGATTCCCCGACGGCGTCGACGTCTACCGTACGGCCTACCGCAACTGGGTCGGCGAGATCACCGCATCACCGCATCACCGCATCACCGAGCCGAGGCTCTGCGCAGGCAGGGCCTCGGCTCCTCGTCGTCCACTGGGTCTCCGCGCGTTCAACTCCTCGTGAACACAGCCCAATTTACGCGCTGCTTTGCTTCATCTCTTGACGACTTTGGTGCAGACCTTTAGGTTCCCGATCACCACAGCTCCATGAATGCGCTCGTTGTTCATGAACGTGAACACTCCCCCACCATCAGCCTCCAGTGAAAGGCTGTGATCCCCCCTGATGTCCAGACAATCCCTCGCGCGCTCCACCGCGTTGCGCGGCACGCTCACCACCGCCGCCCTGAGCGTGGTGCCCGCCTCCGCCGCCACCGGCACGATCACCGGTCTCGCGGGCAAGTGCCTCGACGTGGCGGGCGCGAACTCCGCCAACGGCACGGCCGTACAGCTCTACGACTGCAACGGGACCGCCGCCCAGCAGTGGACCGTCGGCTCGGACGGGTCTATACGGGCCCTCGGCAAGTGCCTCGACGTCACCGGGAATTCGACCGCGAACGGGGCCGAGCTCCAGCTCTGGGACTGTACGGGCGGCGCGAACCAGAAGTGGACGGTCTCCTCGGCGCGCGACATCGTCAATCCGCAGGCCGACAAATGCGCCGACGTCACGGGCAACACCTCGGCGGACGGCACCCCGATACAGATCTGGAGCTGCACCGGCGGCGCCAACCAGAAGTGGACCGCGCCCGCCCCCGACGGGGGTTCGACGCCCGCCGCGCCGATGGCCGTCGCCCCGTACCTCTACAACGGCTGGGGCAGCCCGCCGAACCCGGCCACCGTCATGAACGCCACCGGCGTCAAGTGGTTCACGCCGGCCTTCGTGCTCAGCAACGGCTACTGCAACCCGCAGTGGGACGGCAGCCGCGCGCTGACCGGCGGCGTCGACCAACAGACCGTCAACACCGTGCGGGCGAACGGTGGTGACGTCATCCCGTCCTTCGGCGGCTACAGCGGCAACAAGCTGGAGAGTTCCTGCTCCAGCGCCGGGGAGCTGGCGGCCGCGTACCAGAAGGTCATCAACGCCTACGGGCTCAAGGCGATCGACATCGACATCGAGGCCGACGCGTACAGCAACACGACGGTCCAGCAGCGCACGGTGGACGCGCTCAAGACCATCAAGGCGAACAACCCCGGCATCAAGGTGTACGTCACCACCGGCACCGGGCAGAGCGGCCCCGACACGGGTCTCATCAACCGGGCCGCGGCGTCCGGGCTCACCGTGGACAGCTGGACGATCATGCCGTTCGACTTCGGCGGAGCCGGCCAGAACATGGGGACGCTCACCCAGCGGGCCGCGGAAGGTCTGAAGACAGCCCTCAAGAACGCGTACGGCTACGGCGACGACCAGGCGTACCGGGACATGGGCATCTCCTCCATGAACGGGATCACCGACCAGAACGAGACGGTCACCGTCGCCGACTTCCAGACCATCCTCGGCTATGCGCAGCAGCACCACCTGGCACGGCTGACGTTCTGGTCCGTCAACCGTGACCGGCCGTGCACGAGCGGCGTCGCCGACAGCTGCTCCGGAGTGAGCCAGCAGGACTGGGACTACACGCGGGCCTTCGCGAAGTACACCGGCTGACCTTGCCCAACCCCCACCAGCACAGGAGAGCCCCGTGTCCAGATCCAGAAGACAGTCCGGCCGTCACCGGATACCGAAAGTGCTGACCGTGTTCGCCCTGGTGGCCACAACGGTGTCAGCCGTGGCGATCGCCTCGCAGGACAAGGCGGCCGCGCAGCCCGCCGCGCTGCCCACCGGGTGGGCCACCGTCGTCAACGCGGGCAGCGGCAAGTGCGTCGACGCGCGCGCCGCCGCCACGGCGAACGGCACCGCGGTCCAGCAGTACGCGTGCAACAGCAGCCAGGCCCAGCAGTGGCGGTTCGCGGCCACGTCCGGCGGATACTCCCAGGTCGACCTTCGCGCCGACGCCACCAAGGTCTGGGACGTCACCGATGTCTCCACGGCGGACAACGCCCTGGTGCAGTTGTGGACGTACGGCGTCGGCAACAACCAGCAGTGGCAGGCCGTGGCCGAGTCCAGTGGCGCGTACCACTTCGTGAACCGGGGCAGCGGCAAGTGCCTCGATGTGCCGAGCGCGTCCACCTCGGACAGCGTGCAGCTCCAGCAGTACACCTGCAACGGCACGGCGGCTCAGTCCTTCTACGTCAATCCGGTCGACGCGACGCCGCCGCCCGGAACTCCGGACCTCGGTCCGAACGTCACCGTCTTCGACCCGTCGACTCCGGCCGCCACGATCCAGAGCAGCCTCGACTCGGCCTTCTCCCAGCAGGAGACCAACCAGTTCGGCACTGCCCGAAAGGCCTTCCTCTTCAAGCCGGGTACGTACGACGCCAACGCCGATGTCGGCTTCTACACACAGGTCGCCGGTCTTGGCCTCTCCCCCGACGACGTCAACATCCGCGGCGCGGTGCACGCCGAGGCCGACTGGTTCCAGGGCAACGCCACCCAGAATTTCTGGCGGTCGGCCGAGAACCTGTCGGTGACTCCGACGGGCGGTTCGGACCGCTGGGCGGTGTCGCAGGCCGCGCCCTACCGGCGGATGCACCTGAAGGGCAACCTCGCGCTGGACGACGGCGGTTGGTCCAGTGGCGGCTACATGGCCGACACGAAAATCGACGGGCAGGTCAACTCCGGTTCGCAGCAGCAGTGGCTGTCGCGGAACACCGAGTGGGGCAGCTGGACCGGCTCCAACTGGAACATGGTCTTCGTCGGCTCCAGGAACGCTCCGGCGAACAGCTTCCCGAGTCCGCCGTACACCACGGTCGACCAGGCGCCGGTCACGCGTGAGAAGCCCTTCCTGTACGTCGACTCGGCGGGCGCCTGGAAGGTGTTCGTGCCGTCCGTGCGCACCAACACCATCGGCACCACGTGGAGTTCCGGCACCCCCGCGGGCACGTCACTGCCCGTCGCCGACTTCTTCGTCGTCAAGCCGGGCGCCACGGCCGCGCAGATGAACGACGCGCTCGCGCAGGGCAAGAACCTGCTGGTGACGCCAGGGGTCTACCACCTCGACCAGACGCTGAAGGTGACCAGGGCCGACACCGTCGTCCTGGGCCTGGGTCTCGCCACGCTCGTCCCCGACAACGGGATCACCGCGATGTCCGTGGCCGACGTGAACGGCGTCCAGCTCGCCGGACTGCTGATCGACGCGGGCACCACCAACTCGTCGCAGCTCATGGAGATGGGGCCGAGCGGCTCCTCCGCCGACCACAGCGCCGACCCCAGCTCGCTGCACGACGTGTTCTTCCGCATCGGCGGTGCGGGCGTCGGCCAGGCCACCACGAGCCTGACGATCAACAGCGACGACGTCATCGGTGACCATCTGTGGCTGTGGCGTGCCGACCACGGCAGTGGCGTCGGCTGGACCAGCAACACCGCCGACACCGGACTCGTCGTGAACGGCGACGACGTCACGATGTACGGCCTGTTCGTGGAGCACTACCAGAAGTACCAGACCATCTGGAACGGCAACGGCGGCCGCACGTTCTTCTACCAGAACGAGATGCCGTACGACCCGCCCAACCAGTCGTCCTGGATGAACGGTTCGACGCAGGGCTACGCCGCGTACAAGGTCGCCAACTCCGTGACGAGTCATCAGGTGTACGGCTTCGGCAGCTACTGCTACTTCAGCACCAACTCGAGCGTGGCCGCCGAGCACGCCATCGAGGCACCCGACACCGCGAACGTGAAGTTCAAGGACATGGTGACGGTCTCCCTGGGCGGCACCGGCACGATCCGGCATGTCGTCAACGACAGGGGCGGCCCGTCCAACTCCTCCACCAATGTCGCCAACCTCATCAGCTACCCATGACCCGCACAGAAAGGATCGATCAACCGATGCACACGATCAGATCCGGTCCGGCGCGCGCGGCCCTGCGGGTTCTCCTCCTGCTGGCGGCGTTGCTGGGCCTCGCGGCACCGCCCGCCGCCCAGGCGAGTACGGCGGCGACGCCGTTCAAGGTGCTGGCGCTCTACAACGGCACATGGGACGCGGCGCACATCGACTTCGTCAAGGAGGCGAACCACTGGTTCCCCAAGCAGGCCGCGGCGAACGGCTTCACCTACACGGCCAGCAATAACTGGGACCTGCTCAGCAACGGCGGCGTCAGCGCGTATCAAGTCGTGCTGTTCCTCGACGACTTGCCGCAGACGGCGGCTCAGAGGACAGGCTTCGAGACGTACATGCGCAACGGGGGTGCCTGGCTGGGCTTCCATGTCTCGGCCTTCACCACCGACGCGGCAGCCTGGCCGTGGTACCACAACCAGTTCCTCGGCAGCGGCAACTTCCGGTCGAACACCTGGGGTCCGACGACGTCGGTTCTGAAGGTCGAGGACCGTACGCACCCCTCCACCAAGAACCTGCCGGCCACGTTCACCTCGTCGGTCAGCGAGTGGTACAGCTGGTCCAACGACCTCCGGCAGAACCCGGACATCAAGATCCTGGCCTCGGTCGACCCCAGCAGTTTCCCGCTGGGCACCGATCCCAACCAGAGCTGGTACAGCGGCTACTACCCGATTCTGTGGACCAACACGAAGTACAAGATGCTGTACGCGAACTTCGGTCACAATGCGATGGACTACTCGACCAACACCCGTCTGTCGTCGACGTTCGCCAGTGAGACACAGAACCGGTTCGTACTGGACGGGCTCAAGTGGCTGGGCGGGGCAGACTCCACCACCCCGCCGTCGGACTCGGTCTCCGAGACCGCCTGGTACTCGCTGACGAATGCCGGCAACGGCACCTGTGTGGACGCCCGTTCGGCCGCCACGGCGAACGGGACGGCGATCCAGCAGTACGCCTGCAACGGCACGCAGGCACAGCAGTTCCAGTTCCCCTCGACCGAAAGCGGCTACCGCCGAGTCGGTATCCGCGGCAACCCGCAGCAGGTCATCGACGTGACCGGTGTCTCGACGGCCGACAACGCGCCGCTCCAGCTGTGGAGTTACGGAGGCGGACAGAACCAGCAGTGGCTCCCGGGCAAGGAGAGCACCGGGCGCTACCACTTCACGGCCCGGCACAGCGGCAAGTGCCTGACCGCGGCGAGCGCCTCGACGAACAGCGTGCAGCTCACCCAGCGCACCTGCGACGGCTCCGCTGCACAGAGCTTCACGCTCACCGCGCAGCCCTGACCACTCGGCGCGAGGGTGCCCCCGCCGCACTCCAGCGGCGGGGGCACCGGTCTGTCGTCGTCAGGAGCGTGCCAGTCGGGCGAGTTCGGTGCCGGCGAGCAGGAAGGCACCGACGCCGAAGTTCGCGGTGCTGTCGTAGGTGACGGGCTGGCTGGACTCGGGACGGTCGCCGACGTTCTGGACACAGCCCAGGAAGCCGTCGGGGTGCACGGCGGTGGTGACGAGGCCGTTCCAGGCCCGGGCCGCCACCGGGAGGTAGGTGGGCCGGTCGACCAGGCCCGCGCCGATCGCGTACGACGTGCCGTAGAGGAAGAAGGACGTGCCGCTGGTCTCGGGGCCCGGCAGGTGCGCGGCGTCGGCGAGGTTGACGTTCCAGAAGCCGTCGCCGCGCTGCACGCCGGCCGCGCCCCTCACCAGGCGGGTCAAGGTCTCGCGATATTCCGCGGTGTGCCCTTCCCCTGGGGGCAGGGCCTTGAGGGTCTTGACGTGTCCGCCGGTGACCCATCCGTTGCCGCGCGACCACACGACCGGCTTGCCCGCGGGAGAAACGATCCCTCCGGGCAGGAAACGCTTGTCGCGGTACCACAGGCCCGTGGTGGGGTCGTACAGGCCGGGGCCGCCCTCGATGCGCTTGGTGTGGTTGTACAGGGCGTACAGCTTCTCCCAGTACCGGGGGTCCTTGCGCAGGGCGCCCATGCGGGCGAAGGGCGGCATGGCCATGTGGAGGGCGTCGTCCCACCACCAGTCGTCGTTCTTGTCGGGCTGGTCCTCGTAGACCATGCGGTGCAGGGACGTTTCGATCGCGGTGAGCTTGCGCTCCTCGGGCTCTCTCTCGTAGAGATCGAGGTAGGCCTGCCCGGCATTGTGGTTGTCGGCGTGGCGGGTGGTCACACCGCCGTTGAGGCCGTACGCGTGCTTCTCGGCCCAGCCGCCGGCGTAGGCGAGGTAGCGGGCGCTGCCCGTCAGGCGCTGCAGCGCGAGCAGCCCGCTGAAGAAGGTGGCGTTGGCCCAGCCGTTGTCACCCGGGTCCGTGTGGGCGCCGATCCACTGGTCGGCCACACGGCGCAGGACAGCGGTGATCTCGGCCCTCGGCGGCAGCCCGGGGGAGGCGGCGCGCGAGGCGGCGTGTGCGGTGCCCGCCAGGGAGGGCAGGAGGGATGCGGAGGCCGTGAGCGCGGCCGCGCCGGAGAGCAGGCGTCGTCTATGCATGTGAACAACTCCTACGGACGGGGACTCCCATCCTCAACTCCCGCCTCACGCAAAGTCCATGGCGCGTCGTCAACTGGTGATAAATCAAAGGGAGTTAAACTCAGCGCACCTCGTTCAGACTGCAGAACCGAGGCTCCCGGGCTCTCACGAACCGGGCTCCCGCGTTCTCACACCCTCCCCCACCGCGCCATCGCGCAGGAGAAGGCCCCGAACAGGACGAGCCCCACGGCGACGCAGGCCAACAGCCACGGGCCCAACGGGGTTTCGGAGAACGAGCGGAGTGTGTCGTCCACGCCCTTGGCCCGGTCGGGTTCGTAGTCGACGGCAGCCCGCACCGCGAAGGCACCCGCCGTGGCGAACACCAGCCCGCGCGCGACCCCGCCCGCAACGCCCGTCGTATCGACCGCCCGCCGCACCTGCCGCGACATCTCCCCGAGCTTCAGTTGCTCGCGGTACTTGCGCAGCACGGCTCCAACGGCGATGCAGATACCCACCACGACGGCGCCGGCTCCCGCCATGCCCACGATCCACTGCCCTGCCGGCCGCTCAAGCGCCCGGGCCGTAACATCCCGGGACTGCTGGTCGCCGGAGGCCGTGCCCCCCGCACCGGCGGCGAAGGACAGCACGGAGTAGGCGACGAACGCGTAGAAGACACAGCGCACGGCCGACAGCAGTCGCGTCCGCGCGGTACGGCCGTCGCGCCCGGCTGCCCCGAAGAGCGCCTCGGAGAGCCGCCACAGCGCCATCCCGACGAGTCCGGCGCCAAGGGCCCACAGCAGGACGGCCCCGAAGGGCTTCGTGGAGATCTCTTCGAGCGCGCCGCTCCGGTCCGCCGGGCGTCCACCGTCACCGAAGGCGATCCGCAGCGCCAGTGCGCCCACCAGGAGGTAGATCACGCCTCGTGCGACCAGGCCCGCCCTGGCCGCGCCCTCCCGTACCGATCCCGTCGCCGCCCGGCGGGCCCGGAGCCGGCCGCTCCGGGTCACCGCGTCGGCGTTCACACGGATCCGGACTGGTGCGCCGGGACCGCCTCCAGCCGCAGTTGGACCTGGACCTCCTGGTCTCCTGCGTCTTCACCCAGCTCGGACAGGGCGAAGGCCTCACGCAGGGTCTCCCGCACGAGCTGCACCGCGTGGGGGGTTCCCTGCACTTCCGCCGTCACCGGTCCCGACAGCCGGCCTGTTGGTACGGCCGCGCCCTCGGGCGCGTCCTCCGTGTCGAAAGTGCCGGTCCACACCGTCGGGTGATGGCCCTCGGTCTCTCGGATCTCGTCCTCGGCACACCGGTCCGAGGCGAAGCGACCGCACAGGACCGCGAACAGGTGCCCGGCGTCGGCCGCCGAGCAGTCGCTGAGCACCACCTGGACCTGCGATCCGGGCAGCGGATGCGCGCTCATGGAAATCCTCTCCCCTCTCGCACGGGGATCCCGCCTTCGATCGGGCGAGTCCTTGCGTTGTCGCGGGTACCCCACAGGCGCGAGTGAAACGGCCGTGCGTGCAGGCCACGTGTAGTGAGACACCCCCAGGTCAACACGCTCAGTGAGCTATGTTGAGTGCTCGTGGGACACAAAGGAGGCGCACCGGTGCCATCGCCGCAGCAGGCACGCGCACAGGCATCCGCTATCACCTCGGGCAAGAAGGCCCCGGAGGCGAGCGTGGCTCCCACGGCCCAGCTCAGGGAGCTGTTCGACGGACCGCGGCTCTCACCGGGCCAGCGGCGCATCGCGCAGTACCTGATCGAGCACATCACCGAGGCGGCCTTCCTGTCGATCACGGATCTCGCGGAGCGCGTGGGCGTCAGCCAGCCCTCGGTCACCCGTTTCGCGGCAGCGGTCGGCTTCAGTGGTTACCCCGCGCTACGGGAGAAGCTCCAGTCGATCGCGCTCAGCATCCTCGGCAGCACGCCGGGCACGCCCGCGGAGACCACGAGCAACGAGCTGCAGGCGGCGGTGGACGCCGAGATCGAGAACCTGGAGAACCTGCGGAGGGACTTCGCCGATCCGGACGAGGTGATCCGTGTCGGCCGGGCGCTGTCGAAGTCGACGCCGCTGACCGTGCTGGGACTGCGGATCTCCGTGTCGCTGGCCGAGTACTTCGCCTACGCCGCACGGCGCATCCATCCGGACGTACGGCTGGTGACCCGGGGCGGCAGCGTCGCCTACGACGCACTCCTCCAGTCGCGCGAGGCGGGCGGCACCTGGGTGCTGGCCTTCGGGATGCCGCGGCACGCCCAGGAGACGCTCACGGCCCTGCGGGTCGCGCGCAGCGCCGGGCTCCAGGTGGCCCTGATCACCGACCTGGGGCTCGGACCGCTGGCGGACGAGGCGGACGTCACCTTCACCATCGGCACCGGGTCACGCCTCGTCTTCGACTCCTACGCCGCGCCCGTCGTGATGTCGGCGGCGCTGCTGCAGGCCATGACCGACGCCGATCCGGAGCGGACGCAGGCCCGCCTGGAGGAGTACGAGCAGGTCGCCGAGCAGCACCAGTTCTTCCTCAAGGACTGAGTTTTCTTCGTCGAGCTCCCGATCGACCGTCGTGGAGCTCTCGGGCGCCCCTTGCAGAAAACCCTTTCCCGTACCGCCCGCCACCACGGCATCACGGGATCATTCGCCTCAATTCGCGCATGAATGTTTTCATGTTCTTGCGTATCCGGCGGTATATATAAATACTTCTCGCGGATCGCGACCAGGAGGCCCTCCGGGTCGCGTCCGACGACCACCCGGGACCGTCCGCTCCTACCCGCATCGGGTCCCGGGTGTTCAGACGGGCCCCGCTTGCGCGAGCGCCCGTGGTGGCGGCCCCGGCCATCCCCTAGACCGGGGCCGCCCCAGACCCCCCACGACCCTTCCCGCCGACGTAACCCGGAAGCGATGAACATGGCCCTGACATACTCACCGATCACCTCGGACTGGCCGTGCCAGGTCAAGACCCCCGGCAGCTTCGACTGGGAGCGATCGGCGGTCAAATGGCTGCGTGAGCTGGTGCCGAGCCGCTACGCGAGCTACCCCGTCCTGCTCAAGCACCCCGTACTCCTCGCCCGCCACGCCCAGATCCAGGTGCAGCACGAGATACGGGTCGCCCGCACCGCGCTGCAGACCGCCCGGGCCGAACTGCCCGCCCTGGGGCTGCACGAAGGGGTCATCGAGCACACCATCAAGCTGTACGCCGCCGAGGTCATGCAGCTCCAGCACATCGCCCGCAGCATCCGCGCGGTGACCCACGCGCTGACGGACGGCAGCGCCGCGCGAAACTGAGATCCCGGGGCCTGTGTGATGGTTACGGCAGGACCGTCACCGAGGAGTCGCCGTGGACACGCACAGGCCGCCGCAGGTTGTCGCAGGTGGAGCGCGGGGAGTGGAGGGAGCCGAGGGATCCGCACCGGCGCGCACCCTCGACGTACGGTGGATTCACGGGTCGCCGTCGGCCAAGCACAACACCGATCCCGACATCCAGGTCCACGCGTACGACGCGCACACGGTGATCCTCCGACAGAACATGGCGATCGACTACGAAGCGCCCTTCATGTTCCTGCTGTTCGGTGAGGAACGGGCCGTTCTGATCGACACCGGCGCCACCGCGTCCGCCGAGTACTTCCCGCTGCGTCGCGTGGTCGACGAGGTGATGGAGACCTGGTTGGCCGCACATCCCCGGGACGCCTACGAGCTCCTGGTGCTGCACACGCATCCGCACGGCGACCACATCGCGGGGGACGGTCAGTTCACCGGCCGTCCCGGCACCAGAGTCGTGGACGCGGCCCTGGACAGCGCCTGGGAGTTCTTCGGCTTCCACGACGATCCCGAGGGCGTCGCCCGGGTCGACCTGGGTGGCCGTGTCCTCGAATGCCTGGCGACGCCGGGGCATCACGAGGCGGCGGTGACCTTCTTCGACCCCGGGACCGGGTTCCTGCTCACCGGCGACACGGTCTATCCCGGCCGTCTGTACGTGGAGGACTGGCCGGCGTTCACCCGCACGATCGACCGGCTGATCGACTTCTGTGCCACCCGGCCGGTCACCCACGTCCTCGGCTGCCACATCGAGATGACCCGGCAACAGGGCCGGGACTACCCGGTGCGCACCACACATCAACCCGACGAGCCGCCGCTGCAGATGACCACGGATCAACTGCGTGGCATCCGAGCGGCGATCGAGACCGTCGGCGACCGGCCGGGACGCCATGTGTTCGACGACTTCGTGATCTGCCGCCGCGACACTCCGGACGGGGATTAGGAACGCGGATGCACCGCGAATGGCCCAAGCCGGCGCGATAGGAAACGGCGTGGGCGGGAACACGCAGAGCGAACAGCCCGACGAGCGGACTGGACGGTCGCATGGATTCCACAGCGTGGACGTTGATCCTCGTTGTCGCGGTGCTGGCCGCCGCTGCCCTCGCGGTGGCCATCGTGCTCCTGATCCGGCTCGTCCGCGCCCGCCGCGACCTGCGGCGGGCCGGACTGCCGTCCGGGCCGCGCTGGGTCTTCTGGGGCGCGGTCCTCTACCTCGTGCTCCCGGCCGACCTGCTGCCCGACCCCGTGTATCTCGACGACATCGGCGTACTGCTGCTGGCCCTGCGGTCGCTGCGCGCCCTGCCGAAGGAACCGCTGCCCGACATGCGCGGGAACCCGCGTGCGCCGACACGACGTTGACGTCTGTAGCGAGCACCACGTCGACGGGCGGCACCATGAGCGAGCTGGTTCCCGGGGCCAATATGCCCCTGCCGGGCGGCACCCTGACCCTCAGGGTGCCGGGCCCCTTCGATGTGTCCGCGCTCGTCACCGACGACAGCGGGAAGGTGCGCGGCGACGGCGACTTCGTGTTCTACAACCAGCCGTCCGCGCCCGGCGCCCGCCTCCAGGGCGAGCGCCTGACCATCGATCCCCTGAGGCTGCGGCCCGGAGCCAGCCGCGTCACCGTGGTCGTCAGCCCCGCCGACCCCGCGACGCCCCTGGGGCAACTGCCCGCGCCCACGCTGCACGTCATCGCACCGGACGGTCGTCCCCTCGCCCGGTTCACCCCGCCACGACCACAGCGGGAGACGCTGCTGCTGCTCGCCGAGCTGTATCGGCGAGGCACCTCCTGGAAACTCCGCGCCCTGAGCCAGGGCTATGCGGACGGACTGGCCGGCATCGCCCGGGACTTCGGGGTGGATGTCAGCGAGGACGACGCCCCGGCGGAACCGTCCCCCGGCGCGACGGCCGACCCGGACGGATTCCTCGGTCCGGTGAATGCCGCCCGCTCCGCGGCCGGTTCCCCGCCCGTCTCCCTCGACGCACGGCTGACGGCCGCGGCGCGGGCCCACGCCTCCGGCATGGCCGCCCGCGGACAGCTCCGTTCCGAGAGCCCGGACGGTGTGTCCGTGTACCAGCGCGTCGCCTCGGCCGGATACGCGTATCTCACCATCGGCGAACACCTCGTGTCCGGCCCGCGCACACCGGCGGAGTTCGTGGAGTACTGCCTCTCCTCCGAGCAGTCCCGGCGCACTCTGTGCGACCCCGGGTTCCGCCAGGCGGGGCTGGCGTACGTCAGCGACGGTCGCTCCGGCGTTTTGTACTGGACGGCGCTGTGGGCACTGCCCTTCAGCCCCGCGGGCCTGGAGCGGACGACACGCGAGGTCATCGCCCTCACCAACGCCGAACGGGCCGCGGCCGGTCTGCCGCCGCTGTCCGGCGATTCCCCGCTCACCGCGGCGGCCCAGGCCCACAGCGCCGACATGGTGGCCCGCGCCTTCTACGCCCACACCTCACCCGACGGCAGCCAACCCTGGGACCGGGCCGCCGCCGCGGGCTCCACCCGCCGCACCGTCGGCGAGAACATCGCGTGCGGTCAGCGCTCCTCCGCCGAGGTCGTCCGCGGCTGGATGAACAGCCCCGGCCACCGCGCCAACATCCTCAAGCCCGACTTCACCCACATAGGCGTCGGCTTCGCGGGCGGCGGCGAGGCGGGCACGTACTGGACACAGCTCTTCGGAGGCTGACCGGGGCGCCGGGGCCGCCGACAAGAACGCTTCGGCCGCGGGCTGAGGGCGCTTCGGCGGCCGACTGTAACTCTCGGCGGCCGGCAGGGGCTTTCGGGTGCGACACGCGTGTCCGGACCGGCGCTGAAATGACACGTGCGGACGCGAGATTCGGCCGTTCGTGGCTCAAGACCGTCGTTTCACCGCAGGTGGCAGAACAATGCAACCTGCTCAGCCGCCCCACGCGTACAGAATGAGCCGTCCCATGTTCAGGGCGCGATCAGGCCGGGGCGAGTGGCACCGGCGGAACGACAGGGGAGAAGAGCAGATGGTCTCAGGAATGGTCGGCACAGGTACGGCGCTCGGCGCGGTTCTGGTGTCCCTCCTGGCGGTTCCCGCACAGGCCGCCGGGCCCGCTGCGGACGGCGTCAACGCCATTTCCCGCACGGCGACTTCGCCGACGACGGCCCAGGATCTTGCGGCGCCGGATGTGACGGGGCTGGCCGACGTCATGAAGACGGCGATCAGCCAGGGCGCACCGGGAGCCATGGCGCGGATCGACGACGACGGCACGGCCTACACGGTGGCCAGGGGGGTCGCCGACCGGGGCTCCGGGCGCGCCATGAACGCGAGCGACCGCTTCAGGATCGGGAGCGCGACCAAGAGCTTCTCCGCCGTCGTACTGCTGCAACTGGTGGACGAGGGCAAGCTGGACCTCGACACCTCGGTGAACACGTATCTGCCCGGACTGCTGCCCGACGACCGGATCACGGTGCGGCACGTGCTGAGCCACCGCAGCGGCCTGTACGACTACACCAACGACATGTTCGCCGACACGGTCCCCGGCTTCGAAGCGGTGCGCAACAAGGTCTTCAGCTACCAGGACCTGGTGAACCTGTCTCTGCAGCAGCCTCTCACCAACGCGCCGGGCGCCGCCTACTCATACTCCAACACCAACTTCGTCGTCGCGGGCATGCTCATCGAGAAGCTCACCGGCCATCCCGTGGCCACGGAGTACCAGAACCGCATCATCAATCCGCTGGAGCTGAGCGACACCCTCTACGTGCACCCCGACACAGCGATCCCGGGGACGCACATCAACGGCTACCTCCCGCCCGACGGCGGCGGCGCTCTGGTGGACTCCACCGAGCAGACGGTCTCCTGGGCGCAGAGCGCCGGCGCGATGATCTCCAGCACCCATGACCTGAACGTCTTCTTCTCGGCACTGATGGGCGGAAAGCTGATGTCCGCCGCCCAACTGGCGCAGATGCAGCAGTGGACCACGGTCAACAGCACCCAGGGCTACGGCCTCGGTCTGCGCCGCCGGGACCTGTCGTGCGGGGTGTCCGTCTACGGGCACACGGGCACCGTGCAGGGCTACTACACCTACGCGTTCACCTCGAAGGACGGCAAGCGCACCATCAGCTCGCTCGCCAACACCTCCAACAACGCCGATGTGCTGAACACCATGGCCCGCACTCTGGAATCCGCGTTCTGCGGCAAGTCCGCGACCAAGGCCGCCACACGCAGCGCGGCGCCCCAGGAGCGGCACGAGGACATCGCACCGGCCATCACCCTCAACTGACCTCCCCGGCTGCGCCTGACCCCGCACGCTTCGGCCGCCGGTGCGGCGGCCCGCCAGGGGCCGGGCGCAGCTTCGGGGCCGGGGTGAGTCGTCAACTGCCGTCCGCGGCCGGATGAACAGCCCCGGCCACCACGCCGACATCCTCCACCCCGACTTCACCCACATGGACATCGGCCCCGCAGCCACTGCCGCTGCCTCTTTTCCGCCAATTCACCGATTCGAATTCACCGATTCTGATGCATCCCCGGGCAATGCAACCCAGTCCGTCTTCCAGCGCGTAGAGATGGTGCCGACGCCCGCATCCGCGGCGCGGTCCGTGCTGGAATCAATCCGGCAGAAGGAACTCGGGAGAGAAATCAGATGGTCTCAGCAACGGTGGGCACGGGTACGGCGCTCGGCGCGGTTCTGGTGTCCCTCCTGGCGGCCCCCGCGCAGGCCGCGGCGCCCGCGGCCACCGGTGGAGCCGACACCGAACGGGTCGCGGCGGCGGGGGCGTTGGCGGCGCCCGACGACGCCGGGCTGCGCAAGGTGCTGCGCACGGCGCTGACGCAGGGAGCCCCCGGCGCGATGGCGCGGATCGACGACAACGGCACAGTGCACCGGCTGACCGGGGGAGTCGCCGACCGGACCACCCGACGGGCCATCAGCACCAAGGACCGGTTTCGCGTCGGCAGCGTCACCAAGACCTTCTCCGCCGTGGTGCTGCTCCAACTCGTCGGCGAGGGCAAGCTGAAGCTGGACCGCTCGGTCAACAGATATCTGCCCGGGCTGCTGCCCGACAACGGGATCACCGTGCGCCATGTGCTGAGCCACCGCAGCGGCCTGTACGACTACACCAACGACATGTTCGCCCAGACGGTCCCCGGCTTCGAGGCCGTCCGCAACAAGGTGTTCGGCTACCGGGACCTGGTGAAGCTCTCCTTGAAGAAGCCGCGCACCAACGCGCCGGGCGCGGCCTATGCGTACTCGAACACCAATTTCGTCGTCGCGGGCATGCTCATCGAGAAGCTCACCGGCCATTCCGTGGCCACGGAATACCAGAACCGCATCTTCGAGCCCCTCAACCTCTCCGAAACCTTCTACGTCCACCCCGGCACGGCGATCCCGGGTCGCCACGCCAATGGCTACCTCACCCCCGACGCGGCCGGTGCCGCCCTGGTGGACGCGACGAAGCAGACGGTCTCCTGGGCGCAGAGCGCGGGCGCGATCATCTCCACCGCGCACGACCTGAACACCTTCTACTCCGCCCTGATCCGCGGCAAGCTCATGTCCGCCGCCCAGCTGACGCAGATGCGCAAGTGGACGACGGTCAACAGCACCACGAGCTACGGCCTCGGGCTGCGCCGCCGTGACCTGTCGTGCGGAGTCTCCGTGTACGGGCACACGGGCACTGTGCAGGGCTACTACACGTACGCCTTCACCTCGAAGGACGGCAAGCGCAGCCTCACCGCCCTGGCGAACACCTCCAACAACACCGCTGTGCTCAACACCATGTACGCCACCCTGGAATCCGCGTTCTGCGGCAAGCCCGCGCCCAAGGCCGCCCCGCGCGGCGCCGCGCCCGTGGAGCGGAACGAGAACATCGCACCCGGCGTCGCCCGCTACTGACCGCTCGCGCCGCGCCTCACCCCTGACGGTTCGGCCGCCGGTGCGGCGGCTGGTCGGGGGCGGGGCGCAGCCTCGGCGCCGGGATGGGAAGGCCCTGGGGCTTGTCGGCGTCGACGGTGACGGGTTCGCGGTAATGGCGGATCTCCAGGGGCTCGCCGGTCACCAGCGTGTACGTGGCGACGCCCGGCTCGATCTCCACGCGCAGACGGCGGCCGAGGAGCTCCAGGGAGAAGGCGAGCCGGCTGAAGCGCTCCGGCAGCCGGGGCGCGAACTCCAGGGTGCCGCCGTGGTGGCGCATGCCCCCGAACCCGGCCACCAGGGCCATCCAGGTCCCGGCGAGCGAGGCGATGTGCAGGCCGTCACGGGTGTTGTGCTCCAGGTCCTCCAGATCCATCAGCGCGGCCTCCACCAAGTAGTCGTAGGCGAGGCCCGGATGCCCGGCCTCGACCGCGATCACGGCCTGGCAGCAGGCGGACAGGGAGGAGTCCCGGACGGTGAGGGGCTCGTAGTAGGCGAAGTTGCGGGCCGTGTGCTCCTCGTCGAAGAAGGGGCTGCACTTGTACATCGCGAGCACCAGGTCGGCCTGCTTGACGACCTGTTTGCGGTAGATGTCGAAGTACGGGAAGTGCAGCATCAGCGGGTACTGGTCGGGCCGGGTGGCGGCGAAGTCCCAGCGCTGGTAGCGGGTGAACCCGGCGTGCTGTTCGTGGACGCGGAGTTCGTCGTTGTAGGGGATGTGCATGGCGTCGGCGGCGTCGTGCCAGGCGGCACTCTCCTCGGCGTCGACGCCGAGCTCCGCGGCTCGCCGAGGGTGGCGCTCGACGACGTCCGCGGCGGCCAGGAGGTTCGCACGGGCCATGAGGTTGGTGTACGTGTTGTCGTCGGCGACCGCGCTGTATTCGTCGGGTCCCGTCACCCCGTCGATGTGGAACTTCCCCTGGTGGTCGTGGTGGCCGAGCGAGCGCCACAGGCGTGCCGTCTCGACCAGCAGCTGGACCCCGGTGTCGCGTTCGAACCGCGCGTCGCCGGTGACAGCGGTGTAGCGGACCACGGCGTCGGCGATGTCGGCGTTCACATGGAAGGCGGCCGTGCCGGCGGGCCAGTACGCCGAGCCCTCCGAGCCCTCGATGGTGCGCCAGGGGAACGCGGCGCCCCGCAGGCCGAGTTGGGCCGCCCGCTCGCGTGCGGCGGGCAAGGTGTTCTGGCGCCAGCGCAGTGCCTCGGCGACGGCGCCGGGCGAGGTGTAGGTGAGCAGCGGCAGTACGAAGGTCTCGGTGTCCCAGAAGGCGTGGCCGTCGTATCCGGAGCCGGTGAGCCCCTTGGCGGGTATCGCGCGCTGTTCGGCGCGGGCGCCGGCCTGCAGGACGTGGAAGAGGGCGAAGCGGACGGCCTGCTGGATCTCTTCGTCGCCCTCCACCTCGACATCGGCGCGCGCCCAGAAGTCGTCCAGATAGGCGCGCTGTTCGTCGACCAGCGCCTGCCAGCCGCCGTGTTCGGCCGCCGCGAGCGCCGCGTCGACCTGATCGCGTACGGCCGGCAGGGACCGGGTGCTCGACCAGCCGTAGGAGACGACTTTCTCCAGACACAGCTTCTCGCCGGGTGCCAGGACGGAGGTGACGGTGAGCCGGGCGATGTCGTCGCCGCTCTCGCTGCTCGTGGTGGTCGGCTCGGGCCCGTTGACGACGTGGTCGGCGGCCGTGGCGACCCGCAGTCCGCTGCGCCGGGTGCGATGCACGAGCCGCAGCCGCCGGCCCGCCGCGAAATGTTCCTCCGCCTCCAGCGGCGCCTGCAGGGCGGTCGCGGCCCGCGGGTCGCCGCCCCGGCCGGGCAACTGCTCGTTGGCCACGAGCTCCGACTGGACGACCACGCGGACGCGGGCGTCGACGGCCTCCACCTCGTACGCGACGGCGGCGATCGCCCGTTGGGTGAAGGACACCAGCCGGGTGGAGCGCACGCGCACCGTGGAGCCGGCCGGTGAGGTCCACTCGCAGGTCCGGGTGAGCAGGCCGGTGCGCAGGTCGAGCACGCGTTCGTGGGAGCGCAGCCGTCCGTAGCGCAGATCGAACGGCTCGTCGTCGACCAGCAGACGGATGATCTTGCCATTGGTGACGTTGATGACCGTCTGGCCGGACTCGGGGTAGCCGTATCCCGCCTCGGCGTAGGGCAGCGGGTGGACCTCGTGGACGCCGTTCAGATAGGAGCCCGGAAGGCCGTGGGGTTCGCCCTCGTCGAGGTTGCCGCGCCAGCCGACATGTCCGTTGGAGAGGGCGAACACGGACTCGCTCTGCGGCAGAAGGTCGAGGTGGAGGTCGTGCTCGCGCAGGATCCAGGGCTCGACGCCGTACGACGTGTGGGTGATCACGCCCGCTCCCCCAGTTCCGCCAGATCCCGTACGACGATGTCCGCGCCGTGTGCGCGCAGGGCGGCGCCCTGTCCCACCCGGTCGACGCCGACGACGTACCCGAAGTGGCCGGAGCGGCCCGCGTCCATGCCGGCCAGCGCGTCCTCGAAGACGGCGGATTCCGCGGCCTCGACTCCGAGGTCCCGCGCGGCGGCCAGGAACGTGTCGGGGTGCGGCTTGCCGGGAAGCCGCCGCTCGGCGGCGACGACACCGTCGATCCGTACGTCGAAGAGGGACTCCGCGCCGACCGAGCGCAGGATGTCGCGGCAGTTGGTGCTGGAGGAGACGACCGCGGTCCGCAGCCCGCTCGCGCGCACCGCTTCGATGTAACGCAGCGTGCCGTCGTACGCCTCGACGCCATCGCTGCGGATCAGCTCCAGCAGCAGGTCGTTCTTGCGGTTGCCCAGGCCGTGGACGGTCATGCGGTCCGGTGGGTCGTCGGGCGCCCCCTCTGGCAGTTCTATGCCGCGAGAGGCGAGGAAGGTGCGGACGCCGTCGGCACGGGGGCGTCCGTCCACGTACTCGTCGTAGTCGGCGGTGTCGTCGAAGGGACGGAATCCGTCGCCGCCGCGCTCCCGCAGGAAGTCGTCGAACGTCCGCTTCCAGGCAGCCGCGTGGACGACGGCGGTCTTGGTGATGACGCCGTCGAGGTCGAAGAGGCAGGCCAGGATTTCTTTCGGAAGACCGAGCTCTGTCATAGGAGGAGTGTGCCCCGGGGACCTGCGGACAGTGGGTGGCGAACAACACACCGCGTCGCGTCGGATCAGTCGTGCGGGTACGAATGGTGCTCGTGGGCGACCCTCCAGCGCCCTTGTTCCTTGCGCAGTCCGAGGGTGAGCCGCAGGCGAAGGTCGGGCTGTTCGGCAAACTCCTTCGCGGTTCCGCAGCGCAGCAGGGCGTGCGCGTACGCCACATCATCGCCGGCGGTGACGTCGAGGGACTCGATCTCGAACGCCGCGCCCTGCGCCTGCCACTCGAAGAACGGCGGCCAGGTCTCGCGGTACGCGTCGATGCCATGAACCCCCTCGTAGGGCGGCGGCACGTCGTACATCACGATGTCGTCCGTGTGGTCCACCAGCACACCGTCGAGGTCGCGCTGGTGAACCGCGGCGGCCCAGCGCTCGATCAGGGTACGGATCTGCTCCTGGTCATCGTTGTTCATGGTCCATGCATGCCCCGTCCTGTCCGGGACTTCTCAACCGCTGCCCGGCACGGATACTGGGGCCATGGAATTCGCCGTCTTCATGACCTTGCCCGGCCTGGTCATCCTGCTGACGCTGGTGGCCTTCGCGGATCAGCTGCTGCTCCGGGCGGGACGGGCGGGCCTGCTGCCCTGGCGGAACGGTGCGCGGCAGGGCCAGATATCCGCGACCGGGTTCGAGCAGCTGCACGCGAGTCTGTCGCCGGGCAAGCAGAACGAGCTCAAGGAGCGGCAGTCGGCCCTGCTGATGCGGGACAACGAGGAGGACGGTGCGCCGCCGAACCGGACGACGGTCGATCTGGTCGGCGGGACCGCGGTCGTGCGGATGCCGCCGGCCGGACGGTAGGCGCGGCGCCGGTGGATACGGAACAGGAAGTCGGGGAGAACGGGTCGCCCATGACCTTCGACGATCTTCTGGAGCGGGCGGCATCGCTGGTGCGTCCCGGGCGGCGCGCCCTCCTCGGTATCGCCGGTAGTCCCGGTGCGGGCAAGACGACACTCGCCGAGCGCCTGGTCCGGCGGCTGAACGGTGCCGGTCCTGCCTGGGTCGCTCAGGTGCCGATGGACGGTTTCCATCTCGCGGACGTCGAGTTGGACCGCCTGGGCCGCCGCGACCGCAAGGGCGCTCCCGACACGTTCGACGCGGCGGGGTACGCGGCGCTGCTGCGCCGGCTGCGGGAGGACGAGGACGACCCCGTCTACGCGCCCGGCTTCGAACGGATTCTGGAGCAACCGATCGCGGGTGCCGTCCCCGTGCCCCGCACCGCCCGCCTCGTCGTGACCGAGGGCAACTACCTGCTCCTCGGGGATGCCGACTGGGCTCGCGCGCGGGCGCAGCTGGACGAGGTCTGGTTCTGCGAGCTCGACGAGGCCGAACGCCTGCGGCGTCTGGTCGCCCGCCACGAGGAGTTCGGCAAGGACCACGACACGGCGGTGGCCTGGGTGCTCGGTACGGACCAGCGCAACGCCGACCTGGTCGCCGCTACACGGGAACGCGCCGACCTGGTCGTCGATGCGGCGGTCAGCGCGGACGGAGCTCCAGTTCGGGTTCCCCTCGCGGATCGCCCGCGGGATCGCCGATCCGTGCGGTGAACGCCTCGGTGCGGATGGTCAGTTCCGCCGGGCTCCCCTCGAAAGCGGGGGTGAAGGCGCCGCCGGGGCCGTACCGCACCGCGAAGACGTGCAGTTCCTCCGGAGCGCCGGGAGCCGGGTCCGCTTCGAGGGCCGTGGAGGCCACGAGATGCCGCCAGCCGTCGTCCGGGTTGCCGTAGCCGCGCGGGTCGGCCGCCAGGGCGAAGGCCGCCAGCTCCTGGGTCGTCTCCGAGCGGGCGTCGAAGTGGTCGGCGCCCTCCGCCCGCGGGTGCGTCAGCCTCAGGGCACCGGCGGAGGTCACGTCGGACTCCGCGGTTCTGCGGACCCGGTCGCCGTCGTCCTTGGCGTACGGCAGCCCGGCGAGCAGGTAGGGAGTTCCGTCCAGCCGTTCCACGGCGACCGTCACCCACAGGCTCGTGCCGTTGGTGACGTACAGGGACCGGACGTGGCGCAGGACGTGGTCGCGGCCGACGACCGGCTTGCTGACGAGCTTGGCCGTCAGCGCGTCGGTGCGCAGGTCGCGTACGCGGACCTCGCCCATGGGGCGGCACAGCAGGAACCCGTCGGTGACCGGGCCGAAGCCGTGCCGGCGGTTGACCGCGGCGGCCAGGTAGTACGTGCCCACCGCCTCGACCAGCGACGGGGTCATCCGGTCGTCGAAGGCCACCGAGACCGTTCCCGCGCGGAGTTGATGGCGTACGGGGTCCTTCGAGGGTGCGCGGTGCCAGCGCGAGGTGTCCTGGATCTGCCAGACCAGCATGAAGGCGAAGTGGCCGTCGATGCCTCCGTCCCGTTGGACCGCGTGCCGGCCCCAGCGGGTGTCTCCCCGGTAGCGGCCGAGGTCGGCGCCGATGCGGTGGCCGAAGTAGCGCAGGCCGAGCACCGACTCGAAGCCGGAGTGCTGTTCGCTGTAGCGGGGGCCGCCGTTGTCGTAGCCGCCGACAGTCAGGCGCGCGTCGATGTAGCGGGCGAGGGCGTCACCGTCCGCGGCGAAGATCTCCTCGCCGCTGATCCGGTGGGCCTGGGCGAGGAAGGACAGGGAGATCGGGCCGTAGTTGTTGTCGTACGCTCCACCGTGCTCCGGGGGCAGGAGCGCGCCCCGGTCGCGTACCCGCCGGGCGCGGATCTCGTCGCCGTACAGGCTCATGGCGCGGGCACGGACCGCCTCCGCTTCCTTCGTGGGGAGGTGGCGGGCGAGCATGAGCCCACCGACGACACAGCCGATGGCCTGGTTCCCGGCCTCCTGAGGATTGAAGAATGTCGCCTCGGTGAGCCAGTGCCAGTAGCCGTGTGCCAGCTCGACGAGTTCGTGGCGTTCTTCGTCGGGGACGATCGGGTCGGCCGTGGCCAGGATGTTCACCGCCTGGAGCAGCGCCCACACCGTGCTCGGCCAGTCACCGATGGGGTGCGCGCCGGCTTCCAGTACGTAACGGGCGTACGGCAGGCCGGATCTGCGGATCCTCAGGTTCGGGTAACCGGGGTTGTCCTCGGTGAACACCCGCTCGCGCAGATGGAAGCGCAGGCTGCGGCACACGGCCTGCGGCAGGCGGGGATCCTTCGTACGCTGCCGGGCAAGTGCCAGCAGCGCGGTGATGCCGAGTGAGGTGTCGCCGATGTCGTCGAGGGCGGCGGGGTGTTCGAGGCTGCCTTCGGGGGTGAGGCGGGCCAGCGCCTCTTCGGCGAGGGCGGTGAGGACGGCGTCGTACGCGGCCGGATCGTCCGGGAGGTCGTGCAGCGGGCCGCGCTGATGGGGAAGATGCACCGGATGTCAGCCCTTCATGCCGGAGGTCGCCAGGCCCTCTACCAGTCTCTTCTGGAAGATGAGGAAGCAGATGAGCGTGGGCAGGAGGGCGAGTGTCGACATGGCGAACATCGCGCCGTACGACGAGCCGCTGGTCTTGTCCAGGAACAGGGTGAGGCCGAGCGGCACGGTGAAACGGGCGTTCTGCTGGAGGTAGACGAGCTGGCTGAGGAAGTCGTCGTAGGTCCAGATGAAGGTGAAGATGGTCGTGGTGACCAGGGCCGGGCGCATCAGGGGCAGGATGATCTTCCAGTGGATCTGGAAGGGGTTGGCGCCGTCCATCATGGCGGCCTGGTCCAGCTCGCGCGGAATGGAACGGATGAACTGGACCATGAGGAAGATGAAGAAGGCGTCCACCGCGAGGAACTTGGGCACGATCAGCGGCAGGAAAGTGTTGATCCAGGTCAGGTTGTAGAAGATCGTGTACTGCGGGATCAGCGTCGCCTGCATGGGCAGCATCAGCGTGCCGAGCATGATGCCGAACCAGATCTTCTTGCCGCGGAACTCGAAGCGCGCGAAGGCGTAGGCGGCCAGCGAGCAGGAGACGACGTTGCCGATCACCGCGCCGATCGTGACGATCAGCGAGTTGGTGATGTAGAGGGAGAAGGAGTTGCCGGAGCCGCTCCAGCCCTCGGAGTAGTTCTCCGGGCGCAGCGCGTTCGGGACGAGCCCGGGGTGGGTGAAGATCTCGGTGTCGGGCTTGACCGAGCTGCTCAGCATCCACAGCAGCGGGTACAGCATGGCGATCGCCATGCCGATCAGCAGCGTATGGACCAGGATGCGACGGGGGCCGCTGAGCGAGCGCAGCTTCTGCAGTGGCGAAACGGACGGGGTGATGGCGGACATGGGCTGACTCCTCGCTCAGTCGTCGTAGTGGACCCAGTAGCGGCTGGTAATGAAGTTGACCGCCGTGAAGCCGGCGATGACCAGGAACAGCACCCAGGCCAGCGCCGAGGCGTACCCCATCTGCACCGTCTCCGTGCCCGCGCGGGACAGCGTTCCGTCGCGGATCACGTCCGTACGAGCAGTGGATGGCGGCCGCACGACCCGGCCGCCGCCGCGTGGCTGACCGCACTGGTCGGTGACGCGCTGCCACCGGGACACGTCCGTCCGCCGTCGCCGTGGGCGGACACGCCTGCGAGACGCCCCGCCAGTGCGAGGAGATCCGCGCCGCGCTGCGGGAGCGGCTCGATGTGCCCGCGCTCGTCATGGGTGACGCCGAACTCCTGGTCCCCGCCGCGGGGCTCGACAAGGGCGTCGGCCTGGTCGCCGGTGCCGGATCAGTGGCGGTGGGCCGGCTCGCAGACGGAAGCCCCGTTCAGGTCGGTGGCTGGGGTGCGGTGCTCGGCGACGAAGGCGGTTCGGCCGGTCTCGTCCGTGAGGCGGCACGGGCCGCGTGGGCCGCGCACGATCGCGGCGAGGACCCGGACGCGCTGGCTCTGGCACTCATCGCCGCGTTCGAGGTGAGCGAAGTGCCCGCGCTCGGCGCGGCCTTGGAGAGCGCCACGGATGTCTCCGCCGAGTGGGGGCGACACGCACGAGTCGTGTTCGCGGCCGCCGAGGCGGGCTCGGCGCTCGCCCGCCGGGTGATCGCGGAGCGCGGACGAGCGCTCGCCGGGCTCGTCGTGCGCCTCGCCGAACGTGGGGTCGCCGTCGACGACGTCGTGGTGGCGGGCAGCACCGTCCTCGCCCAACCCGCCCTGTACGACGCCTTCGTGGCGTCGCTGGCCGAGGCCTTTGCGGGTGCCACCCGTCGAGGGGGCGGTGGCGCCGGCCCGTTCACGCGTATGACATGTCTCGGACGCCGAGCCCCACCCGGCCCGACATGACTCGGCCGTAGATCTTCGCTCGTACGACACACCCTCGCCACGGGACACCTGCGACTGACACGTCTCATGTGCTCCCTGACGTCCGGTCCATCGAACGATCTCCCACCGGCCGCACGGCCGAAGAACTCGAGAGAGGCACACCCATGCCGTCACCAGCCGGGCACCGCGCCATCCCCTCGGCCGGTCAACTCACCGTCAACAGGCGGGGATTTCTCAGAGCCTCCCTGGGCGCGTCAGCCGGCCTGCTGGCCGCTCCGACCGTCGTCGGCCGGCTCGCCGCCGCGGACGCGAAGGCCGCCACGGGTCCCGCCGCGTTCGTCGACGACTACACGACCAACGTCCTGACCAACCTGACGCCCGAGACCAACGCGGTGGTCCGGATCCTCGGCGGCATGGCCGAGCTGTGGAAAACCGGTGACGCGTGGAACGCCGGCACGCCGCTGCAACCCGAGGTGCTGCGCGCCAACATGCGCTATTGCGCCCGGATCGCCGCCGCCCGCACCGACGCGCAGGCCAAGGAAGCATTCATCTACGACCGCCAGCACCAGAGTTACGCGATGATCGCGGGCCTGGGTCCACTGGCCGACCTGTACACGTCGGGTGCCCAGGCGGTCACGTCGATCACCAGCGCGCCGGACGGCACCCCCGCCGGGAAGATCAACGACGCGGTGCCCGCCGACGCTCCGGCCGGTTCCACGCTCGGCGCGGGCTCGCACACCTCCGCACTCGGCAAGGTGGCCGAGCTGGTCGACACGGTGCGCGGCCCGTTCGCATCGGGCAACCCGGCCAAGTACGCCTACCAGTACCCGCGCCCATGGCGCATGAACGAGGACAGTGAGGTCGTCGACACGGGCAAGGTCGACACGCTCGGCTTCCCCGTCTACGACTCCTACGTGATCGTCGCCCCTCAACTGCTGTGGCAGCGCGGCACGACGCCGACCGACGACGGCGGCTTCCCCAGCGGGCACACCAACGCCTTCCACCTGGCGGCCCTGGCGTACGCGTACGCCGTGCCGGAGCGATTCCAGGAGCTGGTGGCCCGCGCCTTCGAGCTCAGCCACACCCGCATCATGGCGGGCATGCACTCCCCCGTCGACGTCCTGGGCGGCCGGATCATGGCCACTGCCCTGGCCGCCGCCACGCTCGCCGATCCGCAGTACGCGGACCTCAAGGCTGCGGCCCGCGCCCAGGCCGCCGCGTACTTCCAGCAGCAGACCGGTACGACGGCGGACACGCTGTACGCCTACGCCCACGCGGCCGGCGTCGAAACCGACCCGTACGCCGACCGGACCGCCAATGCCCGCGCGCTCGAGCCGCGTCTGACGTACGTGCTGACCCGGCACGGCCGCTCCGAGGAAATGAGCGTGCCCAAGGGGGCCGAGGTCCTGCTGGAGACACGCCTGCCCTACCTCGACGCCGCGCAGCGTCGCGAGGTGCTCCGCACGACCGCACTCCCCTCCGGGTACGTGCTGCTCGACGGCTTCGAGCAGTGGGGGCGCCTCAACCTGTTCGCCGCCGCCGACGGGTACGGCGCGTTCCACTCGGACGTGACCGTCACCCTGAACGCGGCCGACGGCGGCTTCGGCGCGGCGGACACATGGCGCAACGACATCTCCGGCTGCGGCGGCCTGATCAAGCGCGGCAGCGGCTCACTCACCCTGACGGGAACCAACCGTCACACGGGCGGCACGCTGCTGGAGGAAGGTGTGCTGACCGCCGGTTCCTCGGGCGCTCTCGGACACGGTGACGTCCGGGTGGAGGGCGGCACGCTGCGGGTGGCTCCGGCGACGACCGCTCGTGTGCGTGGCGCCTACGCGCAGGCATCCGGCGCGACCTTGGAGGTGACGCTGCGCGAGGGCCGCACCCCCGCGCTGACGGTGGACCGGCGGGTACTGCTGGGCCGGGACGCCACGCTCTCGGTGCGGCTGGACACCGAACGGCCGCCGGCCGCGGGAACCACGATTTTGGTGATCGGGACGTCGGCGCTGCGGGGTCGGTTCGGACGGATCGACGTGCGGGCGGACGGGTACCGAGCGGTGCCGGTGTACACGGCCGAGGGGTTGTCCGTACGGCTGACCAAGCACTGACAATGGGTCGACGGCCGACACTGTCGGCCCCTTCACATGTCCTGCGACAGGTCGGTGTCCGATTCCCGCCGGACGGAGTGCCGGACAAGCGGCAAAATTGCTGGTGGAGCGATCCCGGTACCGCTTGAAGCACTCTTGAGAGGACCCTCCCGATGACGGTCTGTACGACCATCGACAGCCCCCTCGGTGAGCTGCTGCTCGTGGGCGAGAAGTCGGCCACTGCGAGGGGCGGCACGGCACTGGCCTCGCTGTCGATGCCTTGCCAGAAGCACGGGGCCGTCGTCCAGGACGACTGGGTCGAGGACGGGGACGCGTTCGCCGAGATCGCCTCCCAGCTGCGCTCCTACTTCGACGGCACGCTGACCCGCTTCGACATCGAGTACGTCACGCGCGGCAGCGACTTCCAGCAGCGGGTCTGGAAGGCCCTGGAGACGATCCCGTACGGGACGACGACCAGCTACGGCGAGATCGCCGCGCGGATCGGCGCGTCGCGGGCCGCGGTGCGTGCCGTGGGTACGGCGATCGGCGCGAACCCGTTGCTGCTCGTGCGCCCCTGCCACCGGGTGATCGGCGCGAGCGGAGCGCTCACCGGCTATGCCGCAGGCCTGGAACGCAAGCGGCAGCTTCTGGATCTGGAGAGCGTGGGGGCGTGAGGGTTCGGCTCCTGAGCAGAAGGGCGAACTTCGGGGGGCGTTACCCAGATCGTGCTCGCCATGACTTCATCAGCGGCGTCTTCGGCGGTGTTGACGACGTCGCGCAGGGCGTCGGCGTACAACTGCGGACGCAGCACTGCCAGCACGGCTGCCGCGACGGCCGCCGTGAGCAGTCAGGCCTCCCAGCGACCGCCCGCGGGACCGCTCACCGCACACGCTCGGCGAACTTGGTGGCCCTGCCGAGGAGCCACTCCAGCGGACCTCGCCGGAAGGAGCGCGACCACAGCGTCGCGAACACGGTCATGGCCGCGATGAAGCCGAGCAGGACGTGCAGCGGCAAGCCGGAGAGATCGTCGATGCCGAGGACCTGCATGCCGATGATGTGGAAGACGTACGCGGTCAGGGACATGGCGCCGACGGCGGCCACCGGGCGGGCGAGCCCGCGGAAGCGGGGAGAGGCATCGGTGGCGGCGATGCAGGCGGTCAGGACGACGATGGCCACCCCGGTGCTGGCCACGACGGAGAGCGTCGTCTCGCTGTGCGGGGACGCCGCCAGCAGCCAGGCGGGGGTGTCCCCGGTCGGGTAGCCCACGGAGTCGGACCACCAGGCGGACAGGGGCGATCCGCCGCCGTCCTGGCTGGCGGCGCCGATGGCCGCGGCGGCGCCGTGGACGAGGTGCAGGGCGAGCCAGGAGCCGCCGTATCCGAGCACGGCCAGAGCGCCGCCGGTGACCGCGAGGCGTATGCGCACGGTCGTGGACGCCAGGTCGAGCCGGGCCACGGCCATGCCCGCGATGACGAAGGGGATCCAGGCCAGTGCCGGGTAGCTGCCGGTGAAGAGCAGCGAGACGATGCCGTCGGCGTCGGCGGGCCAGGCCCAGATTCCGCCCGGATCGCCGTCGGCACCGCCCGAGTCGAGGGCGCGCTGCACCACGTACAGGACCTGCGGAAGGATCACGACAGTGCTCGCGGCGATGATCGCCAGCGGGCGGGCGCCGAGCCGGTACAGCGGCAGGACCAGGAGGAAGTACAGGCCGTAGAAGGCGAGGATCACCTCGACGGGGGTTCCGCTCATCGTGAGTGCGGTGCCCAGGCCCACCAGGATGACGGCCCTGATCACCACCTTGGCGACTGCCTGGCGACCCGCCCGGCCCGTCTTCGGCGCCCTCCGGCCGGTGATCAGAACGATCGAGAAGCCGGCCAGGAAGGCGAAGAGCGCGGAGGAGCGGCCGTGCGAGAGCTCCATGAGGAAGCCGGTCGTGCCGCCCTCCGAGGGGTCGGGGCCGAGATGGGCCGCGTACATCCCGAAGACGGCGAGCCCGCGGGCAAGATCAACGCCGATGAGCCGTCCGAGCGCGGAAGGGGCGGTCGTGAACGCCTCGGTTGCGGTCCGGGCAGCGAGTTGCGCACCAGCCGCGTTCTGTGTCATGTCTTCAGGCTGGAGAGAACGCCGATCGGCGGGTATCCGGCAGGCGTCCGGTCCTTACCCGCCGGGTGGCGGGTAAGGACCCGGCTGGGCGCGGGCCCATCCGGGGCTGCCCACTCGATGCCTCCGGACGGCCCGCGCCTGAGCCGCCCCACGGGGAGTGCGACTCCCAGTGGCGGGCTCCCCCATTTGGTGCATTCATGGAGGGAAACGCCGGTTCCGGCAGGCGATCCAGCGTGCCCATGCCATCCGGCGGACATGCGTCACAGCGGCTGATCGAGAGCTGAGGTAACGGTATGGCGTTCGTGAACGTGGGCCAGGAGAACGTCACACCGATCGCTCGCGTGCCGTGTCGCCGTACCGCGTGAGGGCGCCGACCATCCGGCTCGCCGGCCGGTTCCCCCTCCCCCGGACGACTGGAACCGTCCCCCCAGGTGGCTGGTGTGTCCGGCCGGCGCGCTCGATGGGGCGGGGCTCGTTCTAGGGTCTGGGCTACGACATCAACGTGCGGCCCCAGACGTACGCACGACGAACGATGAGACGGCGGAACGCGCGTGATCCGGGTAGTGGTGGTGGACGACGAGGCCCTGGTGCGTTCCGGGTTCGAGCTCATTCTGAGCGCGGCCGACGACATCGAGGTCGTCGCGACCACGGCGGGCGGGGAGGCGGTCGACGCGGTGCTGCGGGAGCGGCCGGACGTCGTGCTGCTGGACATCCGGATGCCGGACGTCGACGGGTTGACCGTGCTGCGGAAGCTTCGGTCGGTGCCGGACGCCCCGGTGGTGGCGATGCTGACGACGTTCGACGCGGACGAGTACATCCTGACCGCGCTGCGCTCCGGCGCCGCGGGGTTCCTGCTCAAGGACACCGCGCCCGACCAACTCGCCCAGCTCATCCGCACGCTGGCCGCGGGCGGTGTCGTGATGTCGCCGAAGGCGTCCCGTGCCGTCTGGCAGAGCCACCCGGGGGCCGCCGCCGACGACGATGCGGGGGCCACCCGCGTCGGACGGCTCACCGAGCGCGAGCGCGAGGTGCTGGTGCTGATCGCGGACGGACTGTCCAACGCCGACATCGGGACCCGCATCCATCTCAGCGCGGGCACCGTCAAGGACCATGTCAGCGCGATCCTCACCAAACTGCGGGTGAGCAGCCGGGTTCAGGCGGCGCTGCTCGCCCAGCGGGCCGGTCTGCTCGACGAGCGGAACCGAGCGGAGTCCGGACGATGACCACGGGCAAGGGGTTGTCGCCGCGCGGAACGGGCACGGGGGGCCGGGCGCGTGCAACAGGCCACGAGTCCTCGGCCCGGGACTCGTCGCTCGTGGCGCGCGCGACCGGCAAGGGCTTGTGGGCGCGCACGCCGCCTTGGGCCGTCGACGGCGGGCTCGTCCTTCTCGCGGCCGTGGACGCCTGGGTCAATCTGTTGGACGCGACCCGCCTCGCGGTGGCACCGGCAGCGGTGGCCTGCGCGGCGCTCGCCTTCCGTCGGCGCTTCCCGTTCGTCGTCTTCCTGCTCACGCTCCCCGCCAGCGTGATGGTGGACATCGTGGTCGCCCCGATCGCCGCGCTGTTCACCCTGGCCGAACGGTCGCGTGATCGTCGCCTACTCGTCGGCTGCGCCGTCCTGTTCGCCCTCGCCGCCTCCACGCCATGGCCGCCGGCCGACCTTTCCTCGCACGACCGCACCTGGACCCTGATCTACTTCGTCTACACCCTGGGCACCGCCGCCGCCCCCGTTCTGCTGGGCCAACTCGTGCAGGCGCGCGGAGATCTGTCCCGCCGGCTCGTCGAGATCGAGGAGGCGCGGGAGCAGGAAAGGCTGCTGCACTCCCAGGCGGTGCTGGCCCGTGAACGCGCCCAACTCGCCCGTGAGATGCACGACGTCGTCTCGCACCAGGTCAGCCTGATCGCCGTACAGGCCGGGGCCCTGCAAGTGGCGGCCAAGGACTCCGGCTTCCAGGAGGGCGCCCGCACCATCCGGTCGCTGAGCGTCGACACCCTCGACGAACTGCGCCACATGGTCACGCTGTTGCGCGCCTCCGGTGGCCGCGCCACCGAGCTCACCCCGCAGCCCACACTCGCCGATCTCCACAAACTCGTCTCGACGAGCGGCATCGAGGCGGAACTGACCGGTGAACTCCCCTCCGACATCCCCACCCCTGCCCAGCGCGCCATCTACCGCACCGTGCAGGAAGCCCTCACCAACGTACGCAAACACGCGCCCGGCGCCACCGCGACCATCCTGCTCGACAGCGACGGCGGCCACTTCGGCGTGACCGTCACCAACACCTCCCCGACGCGGCCCTCCCTGCCGCTGCCCGGCTCGTACCAGGGACTGGTCGGTCTCCGGGAGCGTGCCGAACTCCTCCACGGCACCTTCGAGTCGGGGCCGACCGTCGAAGGCGGCTACCGGGTCACGCTCCGCATCCCGGCTCACGCGGACTGAGCAAGCGCACGTCGATGTCCCCTAGGCACCCCTGGGCATGCCTCACGGGTGTACGGGGCAACGCTGACGCCGTTGGGAGGCAAGGCTCTCTACGACGACGCGGCCGGGTATCGCGGCGTCCCCGCAGGAGGTCAACCAGTGGATCCGCAGCAACGGCGGTTCGATGCCGTGGTCGACTGCGACAGGGCGGGCCCGCGATCCGCGGCGGCCTTCGCGGCTCCTGGCCGCGACCGACGACGGCGACCATCCGCACCTCAACCCGAGCGGCTGCCGGCTCTTCGCCGAGGCCGTCCCCGCCCGGCTGTTCCGGCTCACACCACTGCCGGAGGACTTCGGCCCCGCTCAGAGGTGAGTTCTGCGGTGATGTCACACCCCGGCCCTCTGCGGCCCTCTTGGTTGGGGATTCCGACACGCACAGGAGGCCCGTATGAAGGCGAAGGTCCAGTCCGCGATAGAGCTGTCCGCCGGGACGATCGAGTACACGGACACCGGCGGCGGTCCCGTGCTGGTGCTGCTGCACGGTCTGATGATGGATGCCTCGCTGTGGGACGCAACGGTCGCCGACCTGTCCATCGACCACCGATGCGTGGTGCCGACGCTCCCTCTCGGTGCGCATCGCCGGGCGATGCGTGCCGATGCGGATCTTTCGCTGCCCGGGGTGGCCCGGCTGGTCGCCGAGTTCCTCGACCGCCTCGATCTGTGGGATGTCGTCCTCGTCGGCAACGACACCGGTGGGGCGCTCGTGCAACTGCTGATGTGCGACGGCGGGGATCGGGTGGGCGGGGCCGTCCTCGTCTCGTGCGACGCGTTCGACAACTTCCCGCCCGGCCTGACGGGCAGGACGCTCGTGCTCTCCGGCAAGCTCCCGCCCCGGCTGTTCGGGCTGTTCATGCAGCAGATGCGGCTGCGGATGCTTCGACGGCTCCCGCTCGCCTTCGGATGGCTGACCCGCCGAGGGGACGCGGCGACCGCGCGCTGGATCGGGCCCGTGCTGCGGCAGCCCGAGATCCGCCGCGACGCCGTGCGCGTTCTGCGAGCCGTGGGGGCCGACCCCGGTCTGCTGCAGGTCACGGCCGAACGGCTGCCCGGCTTCGAGCGGCCTGCCCTCGTCGTCTGGGCCGGCGAAGACCGTGTGATGCCGCCCGAGCACGGCCGTCGCCTCGCCGAACTCCTTCCGTACGGCCGGCTGGCCGAGGTCGCGGACAGCCACACCCTCATTCCCCTGGACCAGCCGAAGGAGCTCGCCCGGCTGATCCGGGAGTTCACCCGCGCACCGCACACCGACTGACCATGCCGCCCGGGACATCGGGCCGTGTCCACCGGATCGCCTCGCCGCCCGGACAGGCACCACTGCCGTGTGGCCATGCCCGCCGCCGACGAGACGGTCGACGCCGGTTCCCCCGGGCGGAGCATCCAGGTGTCGCCCGCGTCCGAAGTCGACTTCGGAGCGGCTCAGATCGCTTCCCGGCGATGCGGTTGCACGCTGCTTCACGCGGCTTCATGGCACGGCCGTTTCACGTCGCGGCTGTTCACGACGTCGTACGGGATTCGAGGGCGGCGCGGGTGTCGTTGCCATAGACGCCGGTCTCGTCGCCCTGGATGCCGTACCAGAGCTGGAAGCGGGCCACTGCGGCGGTGAGCGTGGCGTCGTAGGTGCCGCTGGTGGTGCCGTTGTCGTACACGTCCGGGACATGGAGGAGCCGCTCCTGGAGTTCGGTCACTTCGGGGCCCGTGTCTCCCTCCCGGAGGGTGCCCGCACCGTCCGGGTCGGCGGACCGGGGCGGGCCCTGGGCGGCGGGCGTCGTCGAGGGCTGCGCCCCGGTCCGGGGTGCGTCGTCCTGGTCGCCGCTCGGCAGCAGAAGCGCGAGGGCGAAGCCGACCAGTGCCGCCGCGGTCACGGCGACGGCGATCGCGGCGCGCCGCGAGTCTGCGCCGCGCCCGAATCCCTTCCCGAATCCCTTCCCGAATCCGTGCCCGCCCCCGTACCGCCTCCCGGGTGCGGGGGACCGTCCTGCCGTGCCCGCGACGTGGCCCTCCCCCGCCAGGACCGGCGGCAGCTCCTGAGTCTCGTACTCCTCGGCCCCGTATTCCTCCGGTGGCGGCAGCAGCCTTGTCGCGGTCGACGGGACCGCGACCGACTCGTACCCCTCCTCCGAGTCGGCTCCCCCGTCCTCCTCGCGCACCTGCCTCAGCAGCTCCGCCAGTGCCTCTGAGCGGCGGCGGCGCTGGACATGGGTGGGTTCGAGCGCCGGACGCCTCTCCGGCTGCCCGGGCTCGGGCGGTATCGACACACTGATCTCCTTCCTTGCGCGCGGTCTCCCGCCATCCCCTGGAGTGATACGAGGGTGTGAGCCCGGCGGTTCAGCGAAACACCACACCTCAGTAAACGATCGATATGCTCAATTCGGTAAGAGTCATTGAGCGTTTGAACGCCAGCGTGCTAGAAAACGCCGTCATGACGACTCGTTGGTCACGCCGTGGCTTCCTGGCCGCAAGCAGCGGCACCGCGTTTGCGCTCGGGGTGCACACCACCGCCGATGCCACTCCCCTCACGTCCACCGACATCATCGAGAGCACCGAGACCTCCGAGGCCGCGGACGAGTTCGCGACCCTGCGCGCGAAGTGGCGCACCCTGATACTCGGCGACGGATTCAGTCCCACCGCCGAGCCCTTCAAGACCCGGCTCGCCGAACTGGGCACCACCGCCAGTCAGTTGCGATCCACGATGGCGCCGACGTCCGGCTCACTGTGGCCGGACCTGGTGTACGCCGACCCGGAACCCGACACCGACCAGGAGTCGTACGGCTACTCGGGCAACCTGAACACCAGCTACACAAGGCTCAACACGCTCGCCCAGGCCTACTCCCAGCAAGGCACCGGGCTGACCGACGACACCGGTCTCCGCGACGACATCCTGACCGGCCTCGATCACCTCTGCTCCGAGGTCTACAACGAGAACCAGGCCCGCTACGGCAACTGGTACAGCTGGCAGATCGGCGCACCTCAGGCCCTGCTGGACGTCTGTGTCCTGATGTACGACCAGCTGTCGGCCACGCAGATCGCCGACCATCTCGCCGCGGTCGACCACTTCATGCCGGATTCGGCGACTTCTGGTTCGGCGGCACGGTCGGCGCTCTCACGGCGAGCAACCCGTGCTGCGTGATGATCACCGAGAAGACCGACGGCACCGCGGTCATCTGCGTCAGCGACCCGATGCGCATGCAGACGAGCCTGACGCTCACCTGGAACAAGGCGGTCTCCTCGGTGACCTCCAAGCCGGTCACCGTCACCTCGGCGACGACCGGTTCCTCCCTGAAACTCACCTTCGGCGACCTCAGCACCACCGCAGGCGTCACCCAGAAGATCACCGTCAAGCTCGGCTGAACCCAGGGTCGACGGGCCGGAGCTGCCGCCCTCGAGGGCATCTACTCTCGTGTCTGCGTGCCCCACTGCTCCGGCCCGACGCCGCGCCAGTCGATCAGCGGGGATACCGCCACGGTCACCGGGTCGACATCCAGGCCCGCACGCCTCAGGAATTCGGACAGGTCCTCCAGGCTGTGGGCCAGCCCAAGACTCTCGCCGTTGACGCGAACCCGGCGGCCACCCGCCGGCGAAGGTGGGGACACGACCACAGGATGCAGTTCGGGCATGCTTCCAGCCTCACTCATGCGACTCGGACTTGCACGCGGGGTGCGCATGCGGGAACGCATGACCTCTGAGGGCCCGGAGTCCCGCCAGGTTGTCAGGGAAGTGGTGGCGCGCCATGACAGTAATTCAATCACGTGTTCGATTTCTGGCGCCAACGGGAGGAGGCGACTGTGACTCGCAGCGACAGTCGGCCACTCGCAGTGCCACTTGGCCACAAAGGCACCCTGGGCGATTTGTCCTTGTGATTCGCGATAGGTGACACCTGATCTTGATGGTTGGCAACACCCTGGGAAACGCCGAAGCCGTACCGGATGTCTGCCGTGCCCATTCCCGCGGCCCCCACGGCGCTAGCATCGCGTCCCATGATCGTATGGCTCAATGGCACCCACGGCGCAGGCAAGTCGACGACCAGTGCGCTCGTGCAGCAACTGATCCCGGATTCACGGGTGTTCGACGCCGAGAAGGTCGGCGAGACACTCATGGACATCACGCCGGGGCTGCCCAGGACGGACAACTTCCAGCACTGGCCGCCGTGGCGGCAGCTCGTCGTCGAAACCGCCCGCCGCGTACTCGACTACACCGGCGGCACTCTGGTGATGCCCATGACTGTCCTGGTCGAGCAGTACTGGCGCGAGATCAGCACGGGCCTCGCCCAACATGCCATCCCGGTAAGGCACTTCGTCCTCCATGCTGACCAAGACACCCTCCGCGGGCGCATCGAGGGAGACACTGTTCTTGGTCCTTCCCCGTTCCGCCTCAAATACCTCGAGCCCTACGCCGAGGCGGCCCGCACGTGGCTGCACGGCGAGGCCGAGGTCGTCGACACCACGCACCTCACGCCCGCCCAGGCCGCCTTACAGATCGCAGAGGCCGTCAAGAGTTGAGGTCCGCCCGCCACGCGAAAACAGCCGCAGGTGGCAACAGGGAACGATCTTCCGCCAAGTAGAGCGCGGACGCCCCACCCCGCTATCCGGTCGCCACCGCCATCCTCCTGGACGGGGCCGCCACGCTGCTCGCCCTGGAACGACCGGCGCTCCGGGAAGCTCTGCGCACCATGCTGCCCTCCGCACCAGCGAAGTCGTCCAAGCAGTGGAGACGCACCTGACTCCACCTCAAGAAGCACGCCTCCACGCAGCTCCGCGGTGACGTCGAGGCCGCAGCGGCCACCTATCCCTGAGCAAAATGGCCAACTGTCTTTGAGTACAGGCCGTTCACCAGAGGTCTTGCCACCGCCTCTGACCCACTATCGCTGACGGTCACATACGACTGTGACTCGCAGCGATAGAGGGCCATGCGCGGCGTTACTTGGCCACTGTCTCGTGCCATCGATCATTGATCACGTGCCATTCGAGTGGTCAGAACCACTTGTGGGGGCATAGCGATGAGTTTCGGAGGAGTGCTGGGTCTATGGGTGCGACGGTCACCGAAGCCCACCCACAGAAGATCGCCAGTCTGTACCCACACCGATCAACCGCACTCGAGGAGAACGACATGACTGCCACCTACACCTTCGACGTCTTTTCCAGCCTCGACGGCTACGGCGCCGCCGGCGCCGACTGGACCGGCTACTGGGGTAAGCAAGGCCCCGAGTTGCTCGACCGCCGCCTTGCCTGACCTGGGCGCGGCTGGCGCGTCCGCAGGGCGCGAAGGCTCGCGCAGGGCCGCGTCGACATGTGGCAGGGGCAGCGCCGCGAAGGCCCGGAAGCGTCCGGGGAACCGGGCCGCCAGCTCTGCGTACATCTCATCGCCGCACCCGCCACCGCCACCGCCACCGCGTCCGACTCCCTCAACAAGTGAGGGGACTGCGGTGCCACGGAGAGCATCTGAAGGTCGATGCCCGCCCGGTCCATCAGCGCGATACGGCGGTCCAGATCGGCCTCGGTCGCGTCGGCGCCGATCCCGCGCTGCGTGCCCGTATCGGCCTTCCCCAGTCGTTCGAGTTGGTCCAGGTACTCCGGGGTCCCCAGGTGTGCGTGCACATCAATACGCAGATGGGTCACCCTTCGATGAAACGCCCCCCACGCGGTGCGGGCCAATCGGCGGCCAGAGCGGTCACGGCGCAAGAACTCCGTTCACGCCCCCGGCCCTCCGACCCTGGTGGATGGTGGAAGACCTTGCTCCCGGTGCCCTGGACGGCGACCGCGCGCGGCACCACCGTCGCCGTCCTTGCCGGGCCGCGCTCGACGGCCGTCCGCGGCACAGTGGAGACATGAACGCAGACGACAGGAATCCTCTGGCCCGGGCCGGCGTGGCGACCAGGCTTCCGGCCCAGGATCTGGACCGGGCGCGACGCTTCTACTCCGAGCAGCTCGGTCTCGGCCCCGTCGATGAACGGCCCGGTGGGCTGCTGTATCGATGCGGAGGAGTGGAGTTCGCGCTGTTCCAGTCGACGGGCGCCTCGCCCGGCACCTTCACACAGATGGCGTGGAGGGTCGACGACATAGAGACGGTGGTGGCGGAACTCAAGCGGCGCGGCGTGGTGTTCGAAGAGGTCGACGCACCTGGGTTCCGCACGAAGGACGGGATCGCCGAGATCGAGGGGAACTACCCGAGCAAGGGCGCACGGGGTGAACGCGGTGCCTGGTTCCGTGACAGCGAGGGGAACCTGCTGGGCATCGGCGAGCCGGTCCTCTGAGCGGCGCACGACCACTGGATCACCCAGTGGTGCGTGCCGTTCATCGCGCAGATCGGGCGGGCACCGATGCGGAGCGCCTACCCATCGCCGGCGACCTCCACGACTGGCCGCCAACTCGCCCACCACGCACGGTGGTTACGGCCTGATAAGCATACGCGAGTGCCCTGTCCGTCGGCCGCCCTCACCGCCGGTCAGCCGACGATGACGACCGGCGGCTGAGCGTGCGGGTCTCCGGGTATCCCCTCCGATACCCGGAGACCTGCGGTCCCGATGCCCGCGAACGGTCGGCCGTCGAGTGTCCAGTGCGGGTCGGTTTCACACCCCAGCGAGACGAAGATCTGGGCGGCGATGTCGACATGGCGTATCGGCGGAGGTGCCGAGCACAGGCCGGGACCGGCGGCGATCAGCCAGGCGGTGCGTTCCTGCGGGGAGCGGCCGCCGTGGCCGCCCGTGTCGACATGGCCGTGGTCGGTGACGACCAGGACCGTCCACCGCTCGCTGTCGTGAGCGGGCCGGGAGCGTACGGCGTCCAGCAGACGGCCGACGCGCGCGTCGGCGCGCTCCACCGCGGCCTCGTAGGCGTCGCCGCAGCCGAGGAAGTGCGCGGTCTCGTCCGGAGCTCCCAGGTAGACGAAGGACGCGTCCATGTCGTCGGCGGCGAGGACGCGCACCGCCTCCTCGGTGATCTGTTCGTCGCAGCTCTCCCAGGCCTCGGGGGTGTCCTCGGCCGGGGAGACGTACGCGGTCCTGGACGGGGCGCGGAAGAGGGGGCCGCCGTCGCGGACCTGCATGAGCGGCTGCCAGCCCGCCGCGACGAAGGTGCGGCGGCCGTTCTGCCGGGCGAGGCGGGTGACGAAGTCGGGGAAGGCGTCGAGGCGGTGGCCGGTGAAGTCGTTGCTCCACACGCCGTGCTTCTCGACGCCCACTCCCGTGACGATCGTCGCCCAGCAGGGGCCCGACATGGTGGGTGTGCGGTCGTCGACCTCGATCGGCGCGAGGAAGCCGTCGGCCGCGAGGACGTCCAGGTGCGGGGTGTGCACACGGCGCAGCGTGTCGAGGCGTACGCCGTCGATGCCGACGACCAGGACGCGGTGGGCGGTGTCGGGCATGGATGATCCCTTCGGTGAGGCGGTCACGGACCGACTGCTCCGTGCGGTGGTCACCGGGCGCGCAGGACCAGGTGGAGTTGGGTCGGCCGGGCATGCAGGGTGTGTTCCGGCAGGGGGCCCGGGCCGCAGGAGGCGGTGCCGATGCCGTGGTGGGCGGCGTCGAGATGGATGTACACCTTGTCCCCGGGTGTGAGGTCGGTGGTGTGCCGGGCCGCGTCGAGCTGTTCGCTGGTCCAGCGGCGCACCGTGAGGTCGAAACCGCCGGTCACCTCCAGGCCGCCGGCGTCGCCGGTCAGCCGGGCCCAGCGCACCTCTCGGCGATTGCCGTTCTCCTGGGGGCGGACGTAGGGGGTCTGCATCGTGTCGACGCGGTAGTCGGCGTGCACGAAGAAGTCGTCGAGGCTGTCGGCCGGCCTGGACAGCAGGCGTACCGAGCGGAAGATGCCGGACAGCCACCACATGTCCTGGTCCTCCAGGTAGCTTCCCGTGGACCATTGGTGGACGCGGACGGCGAGGATGTTGCGGCCGGGACGCAGCGCGTCGGTGGCGTCGAACTCCGTAGGGACCCGGCTGCCCTTGCCGTCACCGAGGCGTACGCCGTTGAGCCACACCGCGAAGCAGGAGTCGACGCCGTCGAAGCGGAGCACGCTCGGGCCCACGGGCCGGTCGCCGGGGAGGCTGAATTCCCGGCGGTACTCCCCGGTCGGGTTGTCGTCGGGTACACGCGGCGGGTCGATGGGGACCGGGTAGGTGACGTTGGTGTACGCGGGCGCGCCGATGCCGTGCAACTGCCAGCAGGACGGGACGGGCAGCCGGTCCCAGTGGGTGTCGTCGAAAGTGGGCGCCTCGAAACCTGGAGTGAGATCGGCGAGTCCGGCGGCGGCCCGGAAGCGCCAGGGGCCGTCGAGTTCGAGGCGCGGGGCGTCGGAGTCGAAGCAGGCGCGGGGTGCGCGGCGGCCGTGGCCGGGTGAGCGGTCCTCGATGTAGTCGGTGTCCAAGTCAGCCATGCGGGGCTCCTGTTCAGGCCGAGCGGGTCAGCTCGTCGGGACCGACTGCGTACGTGAACGGGAGTCCTTGTGCGTAGCGCTCCACCTCGTCCACGGCCCAGTGCGTCATGCGGCCGAGTTCGTTGCCGAGGGAGCCGGCGATGTGCGGGGTGAGCAGGACGTTGGGGAGCGTGTAGAGCGGGGATGCGGCGGGCGGTACATCTGGTTCGGTCACATCGAGTACAGCGTGAATGCGCCCGGAAACGAGACGCTCGGTCAGCGCGTCGGTGTCGACGAGCGAACCGCGCGCCGTGTTGATGAGCGTCGCGCCGTCTTGCAGGAGCGCGAGCCGGCGCGCGTCGAACATATGGCGCGTCTCGGGGAGCTGGGGCGCGTGGATGGACACCACATGGCTGCGCCGGACGAGTTCGTCGAGGCCTACGAGTTCCACGCCCAGGGTTCGGGCGTGGCCCCGGTCCAGGTAGGGGTCGTGCAGGAGGACGTGGAGGTCGAGCGGGCGGAGCAGCTCGACGACACGGCGTCCGATGCGGGAGGCGCCGACGATGCCCACGGTGCGGTGGTAGTTGCCGTGGCCGGCGAAGTACGGCAGCAGTGCGGGCTGTTCGCGCGCCTGCGCGTAGGTGCGCGCGATGTCGAGGACCCGCTTGTTCGCGAACAGGATCGCCGCGAGCGTGAACTCGGCGACGGGCAGGGCGTTGGCGGCGGCCGCGGAGGAGACGGTGATGCCGCGCTTCCACACGGAATCGGTGATGTGGTGCTTGATGGAACCGGCCGCATGGACGACGGCCCTCAGCCGCGGCATACGACGCAGCGCGTCCTCGGTCAGCAGCGGCGCACCCCAGTGCGTGAACAGGACCTCCACGGCGGCCAGTTCGACGTCGTCGGCCGCGGCGAAGTCGGTGATGTGCGCCGAGGTGTCCACGCAGGCGACGGACCGGAGCCGGTCGAGTGCGCCTTCGGCCAGCAGTGAGCGGTGGATCTCCGGTCCCATGGCGAGGGCGGTCCGCGGGCGCCGCGCCGCGGCCGCTGGGTCCGAGCTTTTCAGGAGAGTGCCTTCCGATGCGAGCATGGTCACTTCACCGCGCCGGCGGTCAGGCCCGAGCGCCAGAAACGCTGGAGGCAGACGAAGGCGACGATCAGCGGGCCGACGGCGACGAGCGAGCCGGTGATGACGAGCGAGTAGTACTCGGGCTGCTGCTGCGTGACGCTGTTCCACATGAACAGCCCGAGGTTGACCGGGTAGAGCTTCTCGTCGTTCAGCATCACGAGGGCGCCGAAGAAGTTGTTCCAACTGGCGGTGAACGAGAACAGGAAGATGGTCATGAAGCCGGGTGCGAGCATGGGCAGCGCGATCCCGGCGAAGGTGCGCAGCTCGCCGGCGCCGTCGACACGGGCGGCCTCCAGGACCTCGCCCGGCACGTACCCCTCGGAGAAGACGCGGGCGAGATAGACGCCGAACGGGTTGACCAGGGCGGGCAGCAGCAGGGCCCAGTAGGTGTTGACGATCCCGACCTTGGTGGCGAGCAGGTACATCGGCAGCTGGATCACCGTGGTGGGGACCAGGACGCCGCCGAGCACCGCGCCGAACAGCTTCTCCTTGCCCTTGAAGTCGTACTTGTCGAAGGCGTAGCCGGTGGCGATGCACAGGAGGGTCGAGGCGGCCGAGCCGACGACCGAGTACAGGATGCTGTTGCCGAACCAGCGCAGATAGATGCCGTCGTTGAAGGTGAAGACGTGCTGCAGGTTGGCGAAGAGGTTGAAGTCGCCGAGGGCGAAGCCTGAGGTGGAGAACAGGTCGCGGTCGTTCTTGGTGGCGGCGAGGAGCAGCCAGCTGACCGGCATCAGGGTGTAGAAGGCGGCGACGATCAGCAGCCCGTTGACGACGCCCTTGGAGAGCAGGGCGTCGGGCGAGGTCCGGCGGCCCCTGGTCCGGGTGGCCTTGCGCTCGGCCGGTGCCTCGGCCGGGCTTGTGGTGTGGGTGAGGGTGCTCATGACGCCGCCTTCCACCGGTTGCCGAACCGGGTGACGATGTAGGAGAGGAGGACGCCGAGCAGGGCGAGCAGCAGGGACGCGGCGCCGGCGAGGCCGTAGTCGTGCTGGACGAAGCCGGCCTTCCAGATGAACAGGGTCGGCGACCACTCGGTGTCGATGGAGGGCGCTCCGCGCTGGTTGAGCAGCTTGGGTTCGGTGAAGATCTGGATGGCGCCGACGCAGGTGAACAGAACGGTCATGACGACCGCGGAGGCGATCAGCGGCACCTTGATCTGCAGGGCGGTACGGATGGCGCCCGCGCCGTCCACGACGGCCGCTTCGATCATTTCGCGCGGAACGGCCTGCAGGGCGGCGTAGAAGATCACCATGTAGCCGATCCACTGCCAGGCGCAGAGGTTGACCATGGACGAGAGCACGTGATCGTTGCTGTAGAAGTTCCATGAGCCGCCCAGGGCGCCGATCCAGTCGAGCACGGGCTCAGGCCCGGGGTGTAGAGGTAGATCCAGATGATCGAGGCGATCAGTCCCGGGATCGCGTGCGGCAGGAAGAGCGCGAGCTGGAAGAACCGCTTGGCCCGGGCCATCGCGGAGTCGACCAGCAGCGCGAGGAGGAGTGAGCCGCCGATCATCACCGGGATGTACAGCGCGCAGTAGAGGGCGATGTGGACGAAGGAGTCCCGGAAGCCCGCGTCGGACAGGGCCTTGGCGTAGTTGCCGAGTCCGGAGAACACCCGCTCGGTGCCGCCGAAGCCGAGCCCCGAGGAGTGCTCCTGGAAGAGGCTCATCCACACGGCGTAGCCGATGGGCGCGGCCATGACCGCGGCGAACAGGACGAAGAACGGGGTGATGAGGAAGGCGGCGGCCCGGCGTTGACCGCGCCGGAACTGCGAAGTGCCCGGGGGCTTCGTCGGGGGGTGGGCCCGGGCCTTCACGGCGGGGGCGAGAGGTGCTGCCACGGTGGCTCCTTGGCGGGCTGGACGCGTCGGGGAGGCGATCGGTGACGGAAGTGCCGGGGCGGCGGAAACAACCCCGGGGTGACGGGAACGCCGGGGCCGGCAGAACGGCTCCGGGGTGACGGGCCGCGAACGGCCGGACCTGTCAGGTCACTTGGCGAGCTTCAGCCCGCGCTCCGTGATCCCCGTCTCGGCCTTCTGCCGGCCGGCGTCGAGGCCGGCTGCGAAGCCGGACTTGGCCGTCGCGTCCTGGACCGCGGTGTAGACGTCCATTTGGTTCGGACCCCACGTCCAGCCCGGGACGATCGTGTCGACCTGTGCGGAGGCGAGTTGGTAGAGGTCCTGGCCGTTCAGGTACGAGGTGTCGAACTTGGCCGCGGCGACCTCGCGCATCTCCGAGTTGGCCGGCAGGGCGCTGCTGGGCGGCTCCAGGTCGGCGAGGCGGGCTTCGACGCCCGCCTTGTTCGTGGTGAGCCACTTGATGAACTCGGTCGCGGCCTCGGCGTGCTTGCTGCCCTTGAGGACACCGTAGGAGGTGCCGCCGTAGTTGCCGCCGGCCGCGGTGCCCCAGTTCGGCATGGGCGCGGCGGCCCACTTGCCCGAGAGGTCGGGCATGGCGGTCTTCATGCCGCCGGCGGACCAGGAGGCGCCAAGGAAGGAGAGGGTCCTGCCGGAGGTGCGGGCCTTGGTCTCCTCGGGGCTGTACGCCGTGAAGGACTGCACCAGATCGTCCTTGATCAGGCCGTCCCAGTAGGCCGCGACCTTCTTGCTGGGCGCGTCGTTCACGCCGGGCTTCCAGGCGTCGCCCTCGGTGGCGAACCACTTGCCGCCGGCCTGCCAGGACAGCGCGGCCAGCAGCGCCGGGTCGGACTTCGGCATGGAGGCCAGCCGGACGTTCTTGTCCTTCTTCTTGACCTTCGCGGCAGCGGCCTTGAACTCGTCCCAGGTCTTGGGGACTTCGATGCCGTACTTCTTGAACAGGTCGGTGCGGTAGTAGTACAGCTGCGGCGCGACGTCATAGGGGACGGTCCAGGTCTTCCCGCCGAAGGTGACCAGGCTCTGAACGGACGCGGGAACTTCGACTTGACCGTTTCACCGGCGTACTTGGTCAGATCGATCAGGTTTCCCTGGCTCGCGAACTCCGGGACCATCTGGTACTCGATGGTCGCCACGTCGGGGGCGTTGCCCGCCTTCACCGCGTTGGCGAGCTTGCTGTAGCCCTCGGTGGAGCTGGGGATCTCGGTGAACTTGATCTTGATGTCCTTGTGCGTCCCGTTGAACGCCTCGACCGTCGACTTGGCCCCGAGGGTCCAGGTCCAGTAGTTGATGGTGACCGGCTTGCCGTCCGACTTGCTGTCGGTCGAGCCACCGTCGCCGCCGCATGCGGTGGCGAGCATGCCCAGGGCGGCGAGGGTGGCGACGGCGGCTGTGCGGAACGAACGTGAAGTGCGCGACATGGCACGGCTCCTACGAGACCTCGTACGGGAAGAGGCGGATGCAGGACATCTTTTGCGCGCACACGATCAGAGTCAAGAGCGTTCGGGCAAGACAATCAAAACGATCACACAACGCTCATGACGCGAGCGCTTCGCCACCGCAGGACGAACGGATCCTCAACTCGGGGAGAAGTTCGAGATGCTGACGGGGTGCCGGGCGCTGCCCGCTCGCACGTTCCGCGAGCCGCTGGAGCAGCAGTTTCGCGGCCAACTCCCCCACCGAGCGCTTGGGCGGGGCGATGGCCGTCAGGGGGACGTCCGAGAGGCCGGCCACCTCGTCGTCGTACGCGATCAGCGCGAGGTCCTCGGGCACTCTGACGCCGCGCGCCTGGAGCTTGGGCACCAACACGATCGCGTCCTCGTCGCTGTGCACGAGCGCCGCCGTCACTGCGCGCTTCTCCACGGCTTCGACGAGGTAGTCGATGCTGGCCTCGTAGTCCCCGTGCTCGCGGACCGACGGCGCACCGGAATCGACGTCCAGGCCCAGGGACTGCACCGCCGCCAGGTAGCCCGCCGAGATCTGTGCGGCGTGCGGGCCCTCCTGGAGCACCGCGGTGATCCGGCGGTGCCCAAGGGAGGCGAAGTGGCCGACGGCCACGGCGGCTCCGTGCGCCCGGTCGGTGCGCACCCGGTCGAGGCCGGCCGCGGGGTTCCCGGCCGGCGCGGAGCGCTCGACCAGGACGGTCGGCACCGCACAGTCCAGGAGCCACTTCTCCTGGCCCCCCATGGGGACACCGCCGAACCAGCTGGGCGCGACGAGCAGGCCTTCCGCACCACCCGCGATCAGGTGTTCTGCCTGCACGGCGTCCTCGGAGTCGACGTATCCGGTCATCCCGAGGATCAGCCGGCCACCCTGGGCCGCGACGGCTTCGCGGGATCCGCGGACGATGTCCCCGAAGATGTTGTTGGTGGTGGGCACGATCATTCCGATCACGGCGCCTTCGGCGGACTCCTGCCGGGACTGCGCCTCGGCGGCCGCGTCGCCCGGCCACACCACCGCGCCGTGCAGTCGCTGCACCCGGCCCTGTGCGGCGAGCGCCTCCACGTCACGCCGCAAGGTCACCGCGGACACACCGAGTTCGGCCGCGAGATCGGCGACCCGGAGGCTGCCGCGCTCCCGGACGAGTTCGAGTACCCGCTCATGACGCTGGTCGACGTGCAGTCGCATGGGCTCCCCCTGAGGCAAGGCCGGCCGGACGAATCTACGGGCGAACGCGGAGCGTGATCCCGTGTGCTTACTGTACGCCCACAATCGTATCGATCGTCTTCGATCAATTCGATCAGACAAGCCTGGACAACCCGCACTCCGGTCGTACAACGTGAAGAATGGGCACGAGAGGGGTAAGACCACCTTCGGGGAGCGGAGAGGGTCGCAGTGGGTGCGAGCGAGGAACGAGACGTGCTGGCCCGTCAGCGCTTCGACATGGCGGACGCCGCACCACTGCTGCTCGATGCCCGGATGGCGGTGACCAGCTGGACCGCGGACGCCGAGCGGCTGCTGGGATATCCGGCCGCCGAGGTGCTGGGACGGCCCGCGGCCGAGCTGCTGGTCCCCGAGGACGCGGCGAGGGTCCCCGCCCTGATCGAGCGGTGCCACGAAGACAGCGGCTGGACCGGCCTGCTGTCCGTGCGCCACCGGGACGGGCATCCCGTCCAATCGATGGTTCGAGTCGTTCCGGTGCAGCGCATCGGCGGCCCGGCGCACTGGGTGGTGCTGCTCGCTGATCTGGCCGGCGGTCCCGGCTGGGACATGAGCCGCTCCGCGCTGGAGCAGATGACCGCACGCTCTCCGGTGGGCATCGCGATCGTGGACGCCGACCTGCGGTACGTGTGGTCGAACGCCGCTCTGGAGCAGTTCGGCGGGGGCCCGCCGCACGGGCGGCTGGGACGACGGCTCGCCGATGTGCAGCCCGGCCTGGACGCCGAGCGGCTCGAGGCGCAGATGCGCCGGGTGCTGAAGAGCGGCGAGCCGGTGGTCTCGTACGAGCACGTGGGGCGCGTACGATCTGCGCCGCACCGCGAGACGGCCCACTCCATGTCGTTCGTCCGGCTGGAGGACGACCACGGCCACCCGATCGGTGTCTACTACACCGTCGTCGACGTCAGTGAGCGCCACCGTGCCCGCCGGCGGCTCGCCCTGCTGGACCGGGCCGGTCAGCACATCGGCCGCAGCCTGGATGTCCTGCAGACCGCGCAGGAGCTGGCCGACGTCGCGGTGCCGGGGCTGGCCGACGTCGTCGCCGTGGACCTGCTGGAGTCCGTACTCAAGGGAGCGGAGCCGACGCCCGGTCCGGCGCAGGACACGGACGCGGTGCCCCTGCGGCGCGCCGGACACCAGTCGGTACAGGGCGGAGTCCCCGAAACCGCCGTCGAGATCGGCGAAGTGGCGTCCTACCGGGCCGGGACTCCGCCCATCCGGTGCCTGATCGACGGCGAGTCCTGGCGCGAGGAGCGGCTCGACCCGCTCAGCCGGGAGTGGGCCACCGTCACGCCCGCCGGTCGGGCCGCCACCTTCCTCGACCTCGGGCTGCACAGTGTGATGATCGTGCCGGTCCGTGCCCGCGGCGTCACACTGGGCATCACCACGCTCTTCCGGCGCAGCCGCCAGGAGCCGTTCGACGACGACGATCTGGGCCTCGCCGAGGAGTTCGTCGGCCGGGCGGCCCTGTGCCTCGACAATGCCCGCCGCTACACCCGCGAGCGTGACGCGGCCCTCGTCCTGCAGCGCAATCTGCTCCCTCATCTCTTCCCCGAGCAGGACGCGGTGGAGGTCGCCGCCTGCTACCGGCCCGCCGACGAGCTGACGGGGCTCGCCGGGGACTGGTTCGACGTCATTCCGCTCTCCGGGGCTCGGGTGGCCCTGGTGGTGGGCGAGGTCGCGGGGCACGGCATCGACGGTGCGGCGGCGATGGGACGGCTGCGGGCCGCCGTGCAGACCCTCGCCGACCTGGATCTGCGCCCGGAGGAGGTGCTCGCCCACCTGGACGACCTGGTCAGCCGCGCCGCGCGGGAGGAGGGCTCGGGCGCCGACACCCGCACGAGCGGCATGCAGGCGGTGGGCGCGAGTTGTCTGTACGCCGTGTACGACCCGGTGAGCGGGCAGTGCTGCATGGCGAGTGCGGGCCATCCCGCGCCCGCGATCGTCACCCCCGAGGGCACCGTCACCTTCACCGAACTCCCCGACGGTCCCGCGCTCGGCGTGGGCGGACTGCCCTTCGAATCGGTCGAGTTGGCGCTGGCGGAGGGCAGCGTGCTCGCACTGCACACCGACGGGCTCATCGCCACGGCCCGGACCGGGCGGGATCCGGAGGCCGGCCGGGAGCGGCTGCGCCGCGCGCTGGAGGCGCCCGGACAGCCGTTGGACGGACTGTGCCGCACCATCGTGGACGATCTCGTGCCGACGCGTCCCTACGACGACGTGGCGCTGCTGATGGCGCGCACCCGGCGGCTGGGGGCCGAGCGGGTCGCGACCTGGGACCTGCGCAGCGACCCGGCGGTCGTCGCCGAGGCCCGGAAGGCCACGACCCAGCAGCTGAGCGTCTGGGGCCTGGACGAGCTGGCTTTCACCACCGAACTGGTCGTGAGCGAACTCGTCACCAACGCCATTCGGTATGCCGCCGGCCCTATCCGCTTGCGGCTGATCACCGAACAGGCCCTGATCTGCGAGGTGTTCGACTGCGGTGCCACCGCCCCGCATCTGCGCCATCCGAAGACGACCGACGAAGGCGGCCGCGGGCTGTTCCTGATCTCCCAGTTCACCCAGCGCTGGGGCACCCGCTACACCCCCGAGGGAAAGATCATCTGGGCCGAGCAGTCCCTCACGGAGCCGGTGATCTGACGTACCCCGCGACGAACCGGTGGCTCCCGGCGTCAGCAGTCGCGGAACTCGGGCGACTGGTTGAGGATCTGCGATCGCAGCGAGGGGAAACGGGTGTGCGTGTCTCCGCCCTGGGCCTCGGGACGGAAGACCGCGGCCCGGTGGCAGTTCATGAAGGCCGGCGTGGCCCCGGAGTGCCGCTCCAGGCTGCCGCGGATCGAGTCACTGGCGAGCGCCCTGAGTAGCTGCCACGCTCCTTCTCGGTGGACGGTGGGGTGTGGTCGTCGGCGAACTCTTGTACTTCGAGCCGTAGTTCGGCGGCGAGTTCGGCGATGAGGTCGTACGCGTACGGCTGGGACGTACGAACGGTTTCCACGAAGACCTCTTCGCGGACCTGACCGCGTTCGGCTTCGGCGAGCAGCTTCGGGGAGACGTCGAGTGACATGAGGAGGAGGGTTCCTGCCGCTAGGTGGTTCGGAGGGCGGCGCGGCCGTGGCGGAAGTCGGGGGCAGACCGACCGCGTGTCGCCGCGATCCTCCGGAGGTCGAGAGCGTTGCGGGCAAGCCGAGTTGACGGAAGATTGACCAAGTCTCTGGAGATCGCTGAAACAGTCGTCTATATGGTCTGCCGCATGCCCCCACAAGCTCCGAGAACACCGGCACTCCCGGTCCTCCCCTATCGGAAACCCACCCGCGATCGCGACTACTGGGTCTTCGACAATGTGCTGCCCGACGTGGATGCCGTCCGGGCGCGGTGCGTCGTCAAGGACGACTGGGTCAAGGGCCACCCGTACACGTCGGAGAGCTGGCCCGGCCTGCGGACGATGCCGGGGCTGGAACCGGAGGAGCTGACGCGCGTGGAGCGGCTGGTGAAGAAGGCCACCGGTGCCCAGAAGCTGTGGCAGCAGACGACGCCGTCCGGCGCCACCCTCAACCACAACTGCATCCAGGTGGTCGGCAAGGACGAGGGAGAGCCGCGCCCCCACACCGACTCACGCGCGCTCTGCCGTTACGCCGCGGTGCTCTATCTGAATCCGAACGTCCCCAAGAACTGCGGCACCAGCTTCTACCGGCAGAACCTGCCCGGCGGGCGGCTGGGCGGCAACGTGGTGGCCGCGCCGCACAACAATCTGGTCGAGGCACTGGGTACGCGCTTCGTCCCGCCGGACTCCTTTGTCGAGGACATCGCCGTACCGCACCGGTACAACCGGCTGCTGCTCTACAACGCCAACCTGATGCACAGTGCGACCGATTACTGCGGCAGCACCATCGAGGACAAGCGGATGACCGCGGTCTTCTTCTGGATGGCGTGATCCCGGAAGACTTTGCGTGACGCCGAGCGGCCCCGGACCGTCGAGTCCGGGGCCGCTCGGCGTCGCGGACGGGCTTCAGCCGCCCCTGAGTTCGCGTTCGACCGAGACCGACTCGGCCGCGCCGTTGTGGGCCTTGGGGCCGCCGAGCACCTTCGGTTTTCGAGTCCGTATCCGGACATTCCTGCGCTACGACCCGGTTACTTCTTCCTCAAGTTCTGGTGGCCGGGCGGTGAGCTGGTCATGATGGGCGCATGACGTTGGCCTTGAGAGCCATGACGCGGCTGGCGGACTGGCCGGATCTCGTGGAGGTCCGGCCGAGCTGCGGAACGGGCCGGGCGCTGTGCTCGGCCCAGGGCGAGATCGTCCACTTCCATACGGACCACGACGTCGACCTGCACCTCACGGACCGGGCCATCCGGCGCTTCGAGGACCACCTCAAGGGCGCGACCGCGGTCCGCATGGTGCCGGGCTCGCGATGGGTGACCATTCACCTCGAAGTCGACTCGGACATCGACCTGCTGCTCACGCTGGTGAGCGTCGCCCTCCAGGCCCACCAGGCACGGCCGGTTCCGGATGACGCGCCCTCGGCGGGCTGCAACGGTTGAGCGCTCACCACCACGTCACACCACCGTTCCCAGGGACTGAGCGGAACCCCCTCCACGCGCCGTGTGACGTCACGACGGTCCCTGTGCCATGGACGCCATCGGTCTCCGTGACATAAGAGCCCCGGCACTCAGTCACGGGTGAGTGCCGGGGCTCGTCAGCAGGTCATCGAGGGCCGATGACGATGACGCGGAGCGTCAGGAGCGGCCGCCCGCAGCGCGCCGACGCCGGGTGGCGACGGTGATCGTGGCGCCGGCCGCGAGGACCGCCACGGCGCCGGCCGCGATCGGCAGGGTGTTGCCACCGCCCGTCTCCGCGAGGTCGCCGGGCGGGGTCGACTCGCCACCGTTGGGCGAGGGAGCCGACGGCGTGGTCGACTCGGACGCCGACGGGGTCGCGGACGTCTCGGGCGCCGAGGGCGACGTCGGGGGCGCGGGCGTCGACTCGGTCGGCGTACCGGGCGTCTGCGCGGGAGGCGTCGAGGCGGGCGGCTTCTGCGGAGTGGTCGGCTGCGTCGTGCAGTCCTTCTTGCCGCCGTTCCACGCCGTGATCAGCTTGTCCTTGATGACCGCGTGGTCCGGGCCCGCGGGCAGATCACCGTGCTCGAAGCCATCGTTGGCGTCGTACGTGCCGTCGAACTTGACGGCGCCCCGGTAGAGGTCGATCTGCGCGAAGCAGCCGGCGTCGGGCACCGAGATGTCCAGCGAGTCGGTGGCGCCCGGCTTGACCGTGACGGTGTCGAAGTCGTGGAACACCTGGACGCCGGAGGTCTTGAAGGTGGCGCCGTGGGTGCGGTACGCGGCCAGCGAGGCGGTACAGGTGTCGGCGTCGCTCGCGGTACGGACCTTGATGTGGACCTTGCCGTCGTCGGTGGGCTTGAGGTTCTCGTCGTCGACACGGACCGAGTCGTAGAAGTTCGTCCCGTCCAGGGAGAACTGGCAGCGATCGGTCGCGGTCGCCGTACCCGCTCCCTGCCCGGGCGCGTAGCCGCCGGCGGCCTTGTCCCAACCGTCGCCACCGGGCCTGTCGGTGGCCGACGCGGTGGTCGTGGCCGCGGAGAGGGCGAGCGCTGCCGCGCCCGTCCCCAGCAGGCAGCGAAGGGTGACACGTCTCGCTATGGACATGCAGTTCCCATCTTGATGATGCGAGACCCGGTCGACGGCAGCGGGCAGCACAGAGCAGCCGGGGGCCACACCGGGGGTAAGTGGTCGAGGAAACACTGGGCTCATCGGTCATATGGGCCACAGTGCGACCACATAGTCGATCACCGCGAAGAGGCTGTCAACCTCGTTGAATACACAAGGACTTCACGGGTGATCACATTTCAGCCACATGAGGAATCAGAGGATCCGGAGGCATCGACCGCAGCCCCGGACCGAGGGTGCGCACGCGTGACCCACACCCGCGGCCCGGACCGAGGGCGCGCGTGACCCACACCCGCAGCCCCGGACCGAAGGCGCGCGCGTAACCCACACGCACACCTCGCCGCCCTCGAATCCCGCCCTTCGCGCTCTCTTGCGTACAACCTGGGCAACGCCTGGGCAAGGAACTCAGTTCCCTCCCGAATGCGCACTGAGTGCCATCCTGCCCGTTTCGATGCTAGTTTCCCGTCCATGAACGAGGGACCCCGGCGCCGCGAGCCCGCCGACGCGACGACCGTGAAGCCGCCCATGCGGGACGCCCTGGTCGCGGCGGCGTTCCAGCTGTTCCTGGAGCGCGGCTACGAGCAGACCACGGTCGACGACATCGTGACGCTCGCCGCGGTCGGCCGCAGGTCGTTCTTCCGTTACTTCCCCTCCAAGGAGGACGTGGTCTTCCCGGACCACGAGCGCTGCCTGGCCGACATGACGGCATTCCTGAGCGACGGCGCCGACGCGCACGACCCGGTGCAGCGGGTCTGCGACGCAGCCCGGCTCGTCCTGCGCATGTACGCCGAGAACCCGACGTTCTCCGTCCAGCGCTATCGCCTCACCAAGAAGGTCCCCGGCCTGCGCGCATACGAGTTGTCGGTCGTCTGGCGTTACGAGCGCGCCCTCGCCGAGTATCTGCGCGGGCGCTTCGCCGGCCGGCGCGGCGGCACGCTGCAGGCCGACGTCATCGCCGCGGCCGTGGTCGCCGCGCACAACAACGCCTTGCGTTCCTGGCTGCGCTCGGACGGGCAGGGGGACGCGACCGCCGCGGTGGACCACGCCCTCGGGTATGTGCGGGACACCTTCGGGAGCCCGCCCCTCGATGCCCCGGACGCGGAGCCGGAGGACGTGGTCGTTGTCATCTCCCGGCGCGGCACGCCGATGTGGCGTGTAGTCCAGGAGATCGAATCCACGCTCGGGCGGGACTGATCGCATCCCCACTCCCACCGGATTGAGGGTACCGAGTGCCTTTACGAGTGGCACTCAGTGCCATACTCTGTCGTCGTGCACGGTGATCCGGGCACCTTCAGACTCCGGCCGAGCGCAGGGAGATGACATCGTGTACCACCCAGGAATCGCCCTTCATCCGGGGATCTCAGCGGCGCCGGACGTGCTCACCGCGGCCCCCGCGGAGCACAAGGCGGACATCCTTCTCTTCCAGCGGTGCCACTGGTGCGGCACCGCGATGTACCAGCGCCTCCTCTGTCCGGTCTGCGCGGGCAGCGAACTGCGCACGGAAGCGAGCGCGGGGACCGGCGTCGTGCGCCATTCCACCGTGATCCACCGCAACACACCGGCGGCGCGCAACGTCTCCCTCATCGAGATGACCGAGGGGTTCACCGTCCGGGGCCGGGTCATGGGCCCGCCCGCCGCCATCCACAGCGGTGACCGCGTTCAACTCGCGACCGCCCAGGACCCGGTGCGCCAGCAGCCCGTGTTCCAGCTCATCGACGGCCCCTACGGGAGTTGGTGACGGCCACGGGTCGGTCCGCCGCCGCGTCGTAGGCGCCCTTGGCGGGGAACCGGGCGAGCCGGCTGCGGACGGGGGCTGCCACATGATCGGGGCCTGGACGCCCGGTCCGTCTTCCGCATCAGCCACCGGATCGTCGACCGCTACGGCGACGGCCGGGTCTTCGTCGCGGGCGACGCCGCCCACATCCACCCGCCCACCGGCGCCCAGGGCATGAACACCGGTATCCAAGACGCCTGCAACCTGGCCTGGAAACTCGCCCTGGCCGTCCGCGGGGAGGCCGGCCCCGCCCTGCTCACCAGCTACGACGCCGAGCGCCGTCCGGTCGGCGAAGAGGTCGTCGGCCGCACCGTCCGCCATGCCACCCAGGGCATGGAGACCGATCCCGACGACCCGCGGACCGTGCTGCTCCGCGAGGCCCAACTGCTGGTCGAGTACTGGGGAGGCCCGCTCTCCGGCAGCCCGTACGGGCCCGCAGACGCCCCCCAGCCGGGCGACCGGGCCCCCGACTGCGCCGGCCTGACCGCCCCCGTCGCCACCTACCCGCTGCGCCTGCTCGACATCCTGCGCGGCCGCACCGGGCACGTGCTGCTCTTGTACGCGAGCGACACCGCAGACTTGGCCGAGGCCGCCGCGGCGGCTGAGGCTGCCGCGGTGCCGCGCATACCCGACGGCAGCCCGGGCCCCGCGGACGGCCCGGCCCTCAGGGCCGGCCTGCAGACCCTCCCCGTCCTCGCCCGCGAAGGCGTCAGCCGACACCTCCTGGACGCCGGTGCACGAGTCGGAGTCAGGCACCACGTGGCCCTGTCGATCGTCGGCATCGACCGCGTCGGCATGGGCTAGTACCAGGGAAAGCTGCGCCAGGAGGAAGTGCTGAAGGGTCGGCCGACACCGTGGACGGTGCTGCGGGCCACGCAATTCCATGAGTTCGCGCAGCAGATCCTCGACCGCGTGCCGGGCCCGCTCGCGATCGTGCAGGTCGTCTCCGCGTTCCGCGAGGCGTGTGAGACCGGCGATCTCGACGCGCTGGTCGCCCTGCTGGATCCGGACGTCGAGTCGCGCAGCGACGGAGGCGGCGAGGTGCGGGCTGCCCTGCGCCCGGTCGTCGGCCAGGACAAGGTGACCCGACTCATCCTCGGCCTCATGCGCAAGGAGCCCGACGTGGAACTCGTGGAGGAGGACGTCAACGGCACCCCCGGCATGACGGTCCGCCTGACCGGCACGACCATCGCCGTCCTCGCCATGGACGTGCACGAGGGCCTGATCACCAACCTGTGGCTCGTGCTCAACCCGGACAAGCTCCACGCGTGGAGCGGCGATGACACCCGCTGAGTGGGGCCCGGCTGTCTGCCGTGACAGCAGCACGGTCAACGGGCCGTCGTGGGTTCCGGGGCAGTTCCGGGCTGCCGCGGCGTCTCCCTGTTGCGGCGCCAGGCCGTGTAGTGATCGATGAGCGTCTCTCCGATCGGCCGGTAGGTGACGCCCAGCTCCTCGACGCTTCTCCGGTTGTCCACCCTGAATCTGATCCCGAGGTGCTTGCGGATGTAGTCCTGCGTGAGTCCGAACGCCGGCCCCAATATCCTTACCGGCCAATGCGGGAGACCGTGTCGGGGCAGCCGGGCATTTCGGGGGAATCTCGCCAGGACGGCTCTCGACATGTCCAGGAAGGACACCATCTCCGCCGCCGCGACGATATAGCGCCCGCTCGCGTCGGAATTCTCCGCCGCCGCGATGTGCGCGCTCGCGACATCTCTGACGTCCGCGACCGTGAAACTGAAGTCGGGCGCACCGTAGAAGAAATACCCCTTGAACAGTTCGTCGAGGAGAAACAGACTCCCGGAGTCGGAGGCGGGTGTCAGTGAAGGCCCCAGTACCAGGCCCGGGTTGATGGCGATCATGCGCCAACGGCCCTGGGCCGATTCCGCCTCCCATGCCGCCTGCTCCGCGACTGTCTTCGCATAGTGATACGGGTTGTTCTCCACCGTGCTGGTGGTGTTGAAGTAGCGTTCCGAGAGGACTTGGCCGGCCATGTTCCGGACGTCGACGTAGTCCCCGAAGATGGCGCCGACGGTCGAGGTGAAGACGAGCCTTTCGACCGTGGGTGTTCGTTCCATGCCGGCCAGCACGTTCCTGGTACCGGACAGCGCCGGCTCGACGACGTCCTTGTGCCCGTCTTTGATCTTCTCGGGCATGAGGAACGGCGAGGCGACATGGAAGACGACGCGGCAGCCGTCCATCGCCCGGTCGAAGGACCCTTCCCTCAACAGGTCGGCTTCGAACAGCTCCAACGAACCGGGGAATCGGTACTGCATGGCCCGAAGGGGCTCCACCTTCGGTCGGTTGGCCAGGGCCCGGACCGTAGTGCGCACACGGTAACCGTGCTCCAGCAATTGCCGGACCAGATGACTGCCGACGAATCCGCTGCCGCCGGTCACCAGAACAGTCCTGTCGACGCTACTCATTCATGGCTCCGATCGCTGAAGACCCCGGCGTGCCCAGCGCGCACCGTATCGAGTCAGCGCGTGCGCATCCAGATCGTCCGTGGTCCTGTCCCGCCGCGCCTGGCTGGAGCAGACCCAGTCCGAGGTTCGCCAGACGTTCTTCTCCCGGCCCACTGGTCGAAGGCGGGAAACCCATTCACCTGACACTCAGCGGGACCCGGCTGCGCGGTCACGGCGGGGACTTCGACGACCCGACGACCGCCTCGACGGACCCGCCGTGGCGGGCGAGACACCGACCCGCTACTTTCCTGGTGCTCACGGCCTCTCCAGAACAGCGCGGTGAAGTTGTCCACATGCAGCCGAAACCACTCTTCACCCGCTTATGGGACAATCCACTATGTGCAACGAAAGGTAACTTTCGTGACCGATAGTAACAATGGGACGGATTACGGGACCATAGGGCTCGACCGCACCGGTCAGGCCGAGGCCTTCGACGCCATCGGGGACCGCTACGACGAAGCCTTCCCGCACAAGGAGGGCCAGCTCTCCGCGGGCGAATGGCTCATCGAATCCCTCCGGGCAGGATCCCGCGTGCTGGACCTCGGCTGCGGCACCGGAGTGCCGACCGCGCGTCAACTGTCGGACGCCGGCTTCGAGGTCGTGGGCGTCGACCTGTCCGGCGGGATGGTGAAGCTCGCCCGGAAGTACGTCCCTCGTGCGACGTTCCATCAGCTGGACCTCGCCGACCTGCGCACGGGCGGCCCGCACGACCTGGGTCGCTTCGACGCCGTCACGGCCTTCTTCTCTCTGCTGATGCTGCCGCGCGGAGAGATCCCCCTCGCACTGCGAACGATCCACCACCTGTTGGTTCCCGGCGGCCTGTTCGCCCTCTCGATGGTGGAAGCGGATGTGGACGATTTCGCGATCCCGTTCCTCGGGAACACGATCCGGGTCTCCGGTTATCTTCAGGAGGACCTCCGCCACGTCCTCGAGACGGGAGGCTTCGACATCGTGAAGGAGACCTCCTACACCTACGCCCCTTCGGTCGCCGACGTCCCGCCCGAGGAACAGCTCTTCCTCTGCTGCAGGCGACGTGGCTGAGAACCCACGAGCCGGCGCGGCCGACCTGCGGCACCACTGAATGGAACGACAGGCGTGACGGAGCACCCCAACACCCAGGAAGGCCCCACCGAGGGCACTCAGCGGGCCGGCGGCCCGCTGAGCGGGCCGGCGGCCGCCGCACCCGTCACGCCGATGGGCTCGCGGGCCACCCGCACGCCCCAGCCGTCCGCTGCCCGCAGCCGCCGCGGACGGCAGAACGCGGCGGCAGGCGACACCGGGCCGCAGACCGACCGGCTTCGCTATCTCGACGTGGCGACTCGGCGGATCGCCCGCGGGATGGACCTGGACAAGACGCTCCGGGAACTGCGCCGGTCAGCTGTTCCCGCGTTCGCGGACGCGATCATCATCCATCTGCACGATCCGTTGCCCATCGGGGACGAAGAGCCGACCGCACCCGTCGTTCTGCAACTGCACAGCATCGACAACGCAACGGAGACTCCGCACGCAGAACGGTCTCGGACGCCCGTGCTGAAGAGACTTCCTCTGCGCTCGGAGGTGACCGAGCGCGTGCATCCGGCCCCGGATGGCCGACTCGCGAAGCTGCTGCTCGCCGGTCGTCCGGCGTTCGGCGACACACCGGGGGTCGCGCTCGCGGTGGCCGAGTTGCTCGCGCCCCTGGCAAGTGTGCCGGGGACGCTGCCGCCGGGGCGCAGGCTCATCATCGCCCCGCTGCACGGCCGCCACCACGCCATGGGCACCGTCGTTCTCCTGCGTCGGCCCGACCGGCGTGCCTTCACCGGCGACGACCTGCTCGTCGCCTCACAGCTCGCGACGCACACCGCCATCGGCGTCCAAAAGGCGGTGATGTACGGGCACGAGGCATCCGTGGCGGACACGTTGCAGCACACCATGCTCCCGTCGTCGCTGCCCGAGCCGACCGGCGTCCGACTGGCCAGCCGTTACGTGCCCGCCTCGAAGACCGCCCAGGTCGGTGGCGACTGGTACGACGCGATCCCACTGTCCGGCAACCGCGTCGCGCTGGTCGTCGGCGACGTCATGGGCCATTCCATGACCTCCGCCGCGATCATGGGCCAGCTGCGCACCACGGTGCAGACCCTCGCCGGACTCGACCTGCCTCCGGGCGAGGTTCTGCACCACCTCGACGAGCAGGCCCAGCGCCTTGGCAGCGACCACATCGCAACGTGCCTGTACACGATCTACGACCCGATTTCGCACCGGCTGCTCATGGCGAGCGCCGGCCACCCACCCGCGATCCTTCTGCATGTGGACGGCCACGCGGAGGTACTGCGCGTCCCGCCCGGCGCTCCGATCGGCGTCGGCGGCGTCGTCTTCGAATCCGTCGAGATGCCCGCGCCCACCGGAGCGACGCTTCTGCTGTACACCGACGGGCTCGTCGAGTCCCGTGACACGGACGTGGGAACAGGCGTCGAGGCCCTGCGCGCCCACCTCCAGACCACCCAGCACCCACGCCCCGCCCCCTCACTGGAACTGCTCTGCGACCAGGTGCTGGACACCATGGGCCCGGGCGACCGAGACGACGACGTCGCGCTGCTCACCGCGCGGTTCGGGGGCTTCCCCACGGACAGCGTCGGATACTGGTTCCTGGACCCCCACCCCCAGACCGCGGGACGGGCACGCCGCCTGACCCGCAGGACACTACGGCGCTGGGGCCTGGAATCGTTGCTCGATACCACGGAACTCATGGTCAGCGAGGTCGTGACGAACGCCGTGCGGTTCGCCTCACGGCCCATCTCGTTGCGTCTGCTCCGCACCGACGTGCTCCGCTGCGAGGTGACCGACGACTCGCCCCAGGTGCCCCGGATGCGGCGGGCCGCACCGGGCGACGAGGGCGGCCGCGGTCTGTTCCTGGTCGATCAACTCGCGCAGCGCTGGGGAGCGACGAGGCTGAGCACGGGCAAGGTCGTCTGGTTCGAGCAGCAGATCCCGAGGGAGTAGCCCTGCCCTGGCAAAGGAGGTGCCGATGGCACACATCGGCACCTCCTTCGGCTTTCCTGCGGCCGGACGACCTACCCTCGCGGACGTCGCCGAACAGCCCCACCGTCGAGGCGTCGCCGAATGGCGGACCCAGGCGCGAGCAGCAACGATGCAGCCAGGAGCACCGAAGGCAGCACCTGGCGACGATCCTTTTCGTGATGCCGGCGCCGTCCGGTGGCCCCTGGCCGAGGCAGCGAGCACCGCAGGAAGTTGACACCATGACCGACGAACTCACCGTGAGCGTCCTGGGCACCGGGATCATGGGCGCAGCGATGGCCCGCAATCTCGCCAGGGCCGGGCACACCGTCCGGGCCTGGAACCGGAGCCGCGCCAAGGCCGAACCTTTGGCCGCCGACGGCGCCCACATCGCCGACTCCCCCGCCGAGGCGGTCCAGGGCGCCGACGTCGTCCTGACCATGCTCTACGACGGTCCCGCCGCCCTGGATGTCATGACCCAGGCCTCCGATGCCCTGCGCCCCGGCATGGCCTGGCTGCAGTCCACCACCGCGGGCATCGACGCGATCGGCGAACTGGCCGCCTTCGCCCGCAAGCACGATCTGGTCTTCTTCGACGCGCCGGTCCTGGGCACCCGCCAGCCCGCCGAGGCCGGGCAGCTGCTCGTCCTGGCGGCCGGCCCCAGTGAGCACCGGCCTGCCGTGGTTCCGGTCCTCGACACCGTCGGCGCCCGTACGGTGTGGACCGGCGAGGACGGCGCGGCGGGCAGCGCGACAAGGCTGAAGCTGGTGGCCAACAGCTGGGTCATCACGTCCACCAACGCCGGCGGCGAGGTCCTTGCCCTGGCGCAGGCGCTCGGCGTGGACCCGCAGAGCTTCTTCGACGCGATCGCGGGCGGCCCGCTCGACATGCCGTATCTGCGTGCCAAGGCGGAGCTCGTGCTGAACCGGCGGCTGTCGCCGGCCCAGTTCGCGGTGGCCACGGCCGCCAAGGACGCTCGTCTGATCGTCGAGGCCGGCGAACGGCACGGCGTGCGCCTCGACGTGGCCGCCGCGAGCGCTGAGCGGCTGGAGCGTGCCGCCGCCCAGGGCCACGCCGACGAGGACATGGCCGCCGCCTACTTCGCCAGCTTCGACGAGAAGCCCTCCACCTGAGAATCGGGGAGCCGTCCGAAGCCGGCGGAAAGGCAGGCGTGCGACGACTCCGGTCCCCGGAAACGCTTCGTGTCCGCTCCCTACCGGTGTGCCTCCTGGCCGAGAAGCTCGCAGCGCTCGGGATCGGCGTCGCCCGCGCTCGGGTCGACGAAGTGCTGATCACGGCACGGGAGTTGATAGGGCGGGGCGCTGCCTGCTCGCGGACGCGGACGTGGCGGCGCCGGCGAGGGAGGCCCAGTGAAGGTCCCTCTGCCCCGTGCGAAACCGGCATGCGTTGAACGAACCGGCGTGGGGGGCCGGTTCGTTCGGCCGCCGGGGAAGAAGCGTCAGCTGTAGGTGACGTCGGAGGTCGCGTACTTGCAGGAGGTGGCATCGGGGCCGGTGCCGTTCTTGGTCGGCTCCGCACCTGTATTGTTCCCGATGTACTTCTGGCAGGGGATGATCTTCTTGCTGGTGTCCCCAACGATCTTGATGGCCTTCAGCGTCGCGCTGTCGCCGTAGTTGGTGTTGATGCCGACGATCCGGCTTCCCTTGTAGGTCGCCTCGATGGTGTTGAGGTTGATCGTCCGCTTGTACTGCGTCTTGCAGTTGCCGCACGACCGGACGAAGGTGCCGAAGTTCTGCACCGCGAAGTTCGAGACGTTCAGCGTTCAACGGTGATACGGATTCCCACCGTGCCGCGCACGCCGCGCCGCAGGCGACTGCCGAAGAGGGTGAGGCGGCCCATGAGACCGTACTTCCGGGCGATGAGTTGCCGGTAGCGAGCGGTCGCGGCCTCGTCGACGATCTCGGCCGTGGCGGGGATCTGGTCGCCGGTCGGCCTGCCCCGCATGTCGCAGGGGCCGACCAGGACGTCCGCCCGGTTGCGGATCCGCTTCACCTTCCCGGTGTCCGCGGCGGTCCAGGCACCGAGCGCGTCTTGGTCGCGCACCACCCACACCGGAGTCGCGACCGCTGTACCGGTCTTGCGGTAGGTGGTGATCAGCAGGTACTTGCCCGAACCGAGCGTGTCCAGCGAGACCTCGTCCATGACGGAAGTGTAAGCGGCCGGGTCCGGGAGCCCCAGGCACCCGGCCGCCCGCTTCAGGACAGCTGGCCGTCGTAGTCGGGCAGCTTGAAGGTGCGCTCGGCGTGGCCTCCGACCAGGTCGGAGGTGTTGTTGCCGACGTTCGCGATGATCGTGTAGCCCAGGGATTCGATCTGCGCGCGCTTGCTGGTCTTGTAGGCGCTGACCTCGTCGAAGAGGTCCGGCAGATCACGCACGTAGAGGCCCGAGACCGGGTAGCCGACGGTCTTCAGGTTCCACTTGGTCTCGCTGGCGATGATTCCGGGGCGTGCGGTGACGAAGAAGATGTCGACACCCCGGTCGTGCGCGTACTGGGCGAGCTCCAGGGAGGCCTTGACGGCCGGGGTGGGGAGTTCGTACCAGGGGTGGAAGTCCGTCTCCAGCGTGGTGTTGTCGATGTCGAAGACGAGGGCGAGCTTCTGTCCGTCGGCGTGCGCGGTGCGCTGTTCGACGTAGGGCAGCGCCTGGTCGATGACGGCCCGGACATCACCCTGCCAGGTGGCGTAGTCGACGTCCTGTGCCGCCGTGGCGCTCGCCGCCGCCTGGACCGGGGCCGCGGCGGCGGACCCGGCCGCGGTGACCGTCCCCCCGATGCCCAGCGCCACGACCGCCGAGACCGCGCCTATCCTGCGCCCCACACCGCGTCCTGTCATGCCCGTCCCCTTCTCGCGTCGGAGCGGCGAGCGTGCCTCGACACTCGCCGCGCAAGACATGATCACGCCCAGTGATGTACGAATGGGGAAGGGGAAGTTACTACTCGGTAGAGAATCTCGCGGCGGCGACCCCACGCCCCTGTGTGGAGTGGCAGGCGCGGGCGTCCCGTGTGAGCCTGGGCTGTGGTCGGCGGGCCGCGGTGTCGGCTCAAGGAGAGAGGCTGCTCGGATGGACGCACCGAACATCGTCATCGTCGGCGGCGGTTTCGCCGGGGTCGAGGCCGCGCGGGGGCTGGAGCGGACGCTCGCTCCCACCGACGCCCGGATCACTCTGGTCAGCCCGGCCGACTACCAGCTCTATCTGCCGCTGCTGCCGCACGTCGCCGCCGGTGTGGTCACCCCGCAGTCCGTCGCGCCCTCGCTGCGCCGGATCCTGCGCTGCACCGAGCTGGTGCCCGGTGGGGTGATCGGCGTGGATCCGGGCGCCAAGGTCTGCGTGGTCCGCAAGATCACCGGGGAACTCGTCGACCTGCCGTACGACTACTTGCTCCTCACCCCGGGCAGCGTGACCCGCACCTTCGACATCCCCGGTCTGCTGGACGAGGCGCGCGGCATGAAGACGCTCGCCCAGGCCGTGTATCTGCGCGACCACGTGATCGCCCAACTCGACCTGGCAGCAGCCACGTTGGACGAGGACGAGCGGGCTGCGCGGCTGCAGTTCGTGGTGGTCGGCGGCGGTTACGCGGGCACCGAGACCGCGGCCTGTCTGCAGCGTCTGACCACCGCGGCGGCGAAGCGCTACCACCCTCGGATCGACCCCGGCCTCCTCAAGTGGCATCTGATCGACGTCGCCCCCAAGTTGCTGCCCGAGCTCGGCGACAAGCTGGGGGCGAGCGCGCTGCGCATGCTGAGCGAGCGCGGGGTGCAGATCTCCCTCGAGACGAGTGTCGCCTCCGTCACCGAGGACAAGGTCACCCTCACCGACGGCCGCGTGCTGCCCTCCCGGACGCTGGTATGGACGGCCGGCGTCGCGGCCAGCCCGCTCGTCGACTCGTTGGGCGCGGAGACCGTGCGCGGCCGGATCGTCGCCGAACCCGACTTCAAGGTGCCGGGCCTGGACGGGGTGTTCGCGCTGGGGGACGCGGCCGCGGTGCCCGACCTGGCCAAGGGCGACGGCTCGTTCTGCGCACCCACCGCCCAGCACGCCGCCCGGCAGGGCCGACACGCGGCGAAGACCCTGGCAGCGCTGCTGAACGGGCAGCCCACGACGCCGTACAGGCACAAGGACCTCGGTCTCGTCGTCGACCTCGGCGGCCACGACGCGGTGTCCAAGCCCCTCGGCATCGGTCTCAAGGGTGTGCCCGCCCAGGTCGTGGCCCGCGGATACCACCTGTACGCGCTGCGCACCGGCACGGCCCGGTTCCGTACAGGCGCCAACTGGTTCCTCAACGCGGTCGCGGGCAACGACTTCGTCCGCACCGGCTTCCTCGCCGACCGGAAGGGCACCCTGGGGGAGTTCGAGCACACCCATGTCTATCTGACGCCCGAGGAGGTGGCCGCCCGCACCCGCGCCTGACGTTCGCGCCCCAGCGCCCCGAGCTCGCCCAGCGCCCAGGGCCTGTCCCTAGCGCTCGGCGGCGCTCCGCAGCAGGGCGAGGTAGCGGCGGCCGAAGAGGTAGGCGTCTCCCGGCCAGCGGGCCGAGAGGTAGTGGCCGTCCTGGACGACGAAGGCGTGCGTGTCGTCGATGGCGGTTCCGCGCTGTGTGAGGGTGCGCGGGCCTCGCTCGAACTGCGTGTCCGGGTCGGCGAGGGCCGCCCTGACCTCGTCCTCCACGTAGGCGGGATAGGTGCGGTAGTAGCGGCCGAGGCGCCAGGCTGTGGTGAAGTAGGCGGTGCGTTCCATGTACTTGGGCAGGCAGGTGGTACGCCGGCCGGCCAGCACGCTGCGGCCCGTCGCAGTGTCCTGGGCACGGGCGAGGACGAGGACGCCGTGGCAGATCGCGCCGACGGGCCGCTGAAGGGCCCAGAAGCGCGCGATCTGCTGCTGCAACTCCGACGAGCCGAGGTACTGCCGCATGCCGGGCGCGTGTCCGCCCGGCAGGAGCAGCCCGTCGAACTCCGCCACGTCCACGTCCGCCCAGGAGACGGTGGCGTGGAACTCGGGCGCCTCGGTGAGCTCCTGATAGAACCGCCGGGGTTCCGCCTCGGCGCCGAGCTGCCCGAAGAGCACGCCCGTCAGCAGCCTCGGGTCGGCCTTTGGCCGTGTGCCGGCCTGCTCGGTCGCGAAGACGACCTCGTGCCCCGCCTGCGACAAAATCCGCCAGGGGACGGCTACTTCGGTGACGTCGAAATCGTGGTCCGGGACCGGAATCAGCACGCGCATGCGCCCATCATGGCAGGGCGGTCGGTCAAGTTACCCGGCGGTGAACGCGCGGGCCCGGGCGCACGTATGAGGGGAAGGGCTCTGGACCGGGGCCCTCGGCGGTGGTGACGCCGCGCCGTTCGGCTTCGGGAGCCCATGGATGAGGCACGCACGACGACGGATCGTCCGACGAGGGGCGCGCCTCGCGGCCGTCGGCGGACTGCTCTACGGAGGGCTGATGGTGACGCACGCGATGGCGAGCGAACCGTCCGACACGTCGCGTGCGAACGGAAGTTCGACACAGGCCGCCGCCGACACGGGCTCCGAACTGGTCTCACGCCTCGGCACCTCGCGCACCGCCGGCAGCTGGATCGCCTCCGACGGCCGCCCGGTCGTCGCCGTGACCGACACGGCCACGGCCGCCGAGGTGAAGGAGGCCGGTGCCCGCGCCAAGGTCGTGCGACACAGCATGCAGGATCTCAAGTCGGCGACAGCGAGTCTGAGTTCGGCACCCCGGGTGGCGGGCACCGCCTGGGCCGTGGACTACACGAAGAACGAGGTGGTGGTGCAGGGCGACAGCACGGTCTCCACCTCCGACTGGTCACGCATGACGAAGCTGGCCGACGGCATCGGCGACTTCGTGCGCATGCAGCGCACCCAGGGCGCGTTCACCACCCGGCTGAACGGCGCGCAGCCGATCTTCTCGACGGGTGGGCGCTGTTCGGCGGGCTTCAATGTGACCAACGGCCGAAGCGAGTTCATCCTCACGGCAGGGCACTGCGGGCCTGCCGGGTCCGTCTGGTTCGCCGACAACCAGGGTTCGCAGCAGGTGGGCCGGACCATCACCACGGCGTTCCCCGGCAGCGACTTCTCCCTCGTGCAGTACGACAAGGGCCGACAGAGCACGGCCGGGGCGAATGTCGTGGCCATCGGCGGCGGAAACGGCGTACGGATCACGGGCGCGGCCGATCCGACCGTCGGTCAGCGGGTCTTCCGCAGCGGGAGCACCAGTGGGCTGCACGACGGGAAGGTGACCGCGCTCAACGCGACGGTCAACTACCCCGAGGGCACGGTCACCGGGCTCATCGAGACCACCGTGTGCGCCGAACCCGGCGACAGCGGCGGCCCGATGTTCTCCGAGGGCATCGCGCTCGGTGTGACCTCGGGAGGCAACGGGGACTGCACCTCCGGCGGTACGACATTCTTCCAGCCGGTCACCAAGGCGCTGACGGCACTGGGTGTGCAGCTCGCGGGACAGCCGCAGGCCTCCGCCAGTTCCCCGGCTCAGGGCTCCCCCGCGCCGTCGGTGCCGGCCTCGCAGGGCGCGGCGGGCGCGCCCGGCTCCGCCGCGCCGGGCGCTGTGGAGCCGGTGGGGACGACAGGAAGCGCCGAGACGCTCGTCTCCCGGCTCACGAACCCGAGGAACGTCGGCCCGGGACTGCTGGTCGTCGCAGGAAGTCTGATCGCACTGGTGGCGACGCGCTATATCCGTACCGAACAGGACCGCAAGGCCTATCGACGGCAGTATTCGCAGAGTTGGGGCTAGGAGGACACGGCTCTCGAGGGAGTCGGAGCGAAGTGCCGGGCGGTCACGCCGCCTGCGTGGGCGACTGCGGAGAGGCTGCCGCCCACTCCAGGACGAGCCGCTGGTACTCCCGCCGCTCCTCCATGCTCAGCGTCCCGCCGGCCCGGAACCAGAGGGCCCGGATCTCCTCGTTGACCTCGGCGGCGGAGCGCTCGGAGTCGGCTTCAGGAGTGGTGGACATGATGTGAAGCATACGGGCCTTGATGTGAAGACGATGTGAGTAAAGATACGTGGGACGACATTACGGACCGTGAAGCTCATCACTTACACGTCCGCGGCCCCAGCACCAAAATCGCCGCGATCATCGACGCCGTTCGGGCGACCGGGCTGACGTACATGATGGGCGAGACCAGCCAGTACAACCCGGCGACGGTCCATGCCCGCAACCAGATCGCCGAGGGCGCCTTCGGACGGCTTTTCTACGCCGAGGGCGACTACGTGCACGACATGGACCTCGGGTTCTACGAGGCGTACCAGTACAGCGGGGGCGAGAACTGGAGGGCGACCGCCAGCTATCCCCCGCTCCTGTACCCGACGCACTCGGTGGGCGGGGTGCTCGGGGCGTGGCAGACGCACGCGGTGAGCGTGTCCGCGATCGGGGTGCGCGACGAGCGCGGGGACGGCGTGTTCGACAAGGAGGTCAGCCAGTTCGGCAATGACTTCTCCAATGCCACCGCGCTGTTCGAGGTGGCGGGCGGCGGCTCGTTCCGTACCAACGAGTTCCGCCGCGTGGGCTATCCCTCGCACATCCGGGAATCACGATTCCGGTTCTTCGGCACGGACGCGAGCATGGAACAGCTCGCCACGGTGAGCTTCTGGCAGGACAAGAAGGGGGTGCAGGACATCACCGAGCTCCTGGAGCCCAAGCCGACACTGGCGCCCGACGACCCGTCGCTCCAGCACATCGCGCCCGCGCTGCGGGCCGCGTTCACCTCCGGATCGGCGCCCGTGCACGACCGGGCGCGGCTGCCGCGGGAGTTCGACCAGCTCCACAACGGGCACGAGGGCAGCCACCACTTCCTGGTGGACGACTTCGTGACCGCGGTCAACACTCGGACACTGCCGTCGGTGAACGCGTGGGTCGCGGCCCGCTACACCCTGCCGGGCACCGTCGCGCACGAGTCGGCGCGGCAGGGCGGCGTCAGGCTGGACATACCGGACTTCGGGGACGCTCCGGAGGCGTAACGTTTCGGCCCGTCGGGGAGCCGGGCGCCGTCAGGTGCCCCGCTTGCGGCCGTACACGAACACGTCGTCGCCGGTCTTCAGCAGCGACCAGTACTTCTTCGCCGTGGCCGTGGTCATGTTGACGCAGCCGTGCGAGCCGGGCGGGTTCCACATGCTCACGCCGACCGAGTGGAAGGCCTGGCCGCCGTCGAAGAACTGGCTGTAGGGCATCGGCACGTTGTAGATGGTCGAGACATGGTCGATGTCCCGCCAGTAGATCTTCTTCAGGCCGGTACGGGTCTCGTATCCGTCACGCCCGGTGCGGACCGGCACCGGCCCGTGGACGAGGGTGCTGCCGTCCTGGATCCAGCTGAGCTGGAGCGTCAGGTTGACGCAGGCGATGCGGCCCTTGTTGACCGGGCACTTGCCGTCCTTGTTGGGGTTGTTGCCGACGGCCTTCTGCTTGTTCATGAGGTCCATCACGCCCCAGGTGACGGGTCCCGCGTACCCGATGTTCGGGGTGATGCCGTGCTTGGTCTGGAAGGCCTGGATCACCTTGCAGTCTGCGGTGGACTGATGCCCGTCGACCGGCCGACCGAGGAACTTCTCCACCTGCTTCTGATACGGGCCGGTCTGTGTCGTGCAGCTCGCGGCCTGCGCGGGCGTCGTGCCCAGCGCGAGGGTCAGCGGTGCGACCAGTCCGGTGATCCCGAGCGCGACGGCTCCTCGTCTGCGTATGTCCCCCATGGCGGGCCTTCCCTTTCCTGCTGCTCGCGTTTCCTGCCTGGTAGACCCGCGTCGGGGGGCGTGCGTTGTAGGGGAGATGGGGCTGCGACCAAACGGTGACTTTTCTCGTAGCCTTGCAACACTTTTGGACGCCTCTGATGTGGGGCCTTGAGGAATAGGGCCTGCCCGGCACGATCGAGGTATACGAGAACAACGTCAGCCTCTGTCTGGAACGGTGTGACGGGGCTGACGTCCGTCCAGTCCTGGACAAGCCGACCGCCAGCGCCCACCTCGCCGTCCTTCTGGCGGAACGTGGCGCTCGCCGGGCGGCTGGGCGAGCGGATCTCCAAGAGGTTCCTCGGCTGCGGCTCCTCACGCCGGTCCGGCTCAATGTCGTCTGCTTCACCCTCGCCGACGAGCCCAGCGAGGAGCGGGTGCACGCGCCGGCCCACGCGGTCGCCGCCTCGGGCGAGGCCTTTGTGACGCCGACGTTCTACGCCGGGACGCACGCGCTGCGGGCGGCGTTCAGCAACTGGCGTACCTCCGAGGCAGATACGGACCGGGTGTTCGAGGCCCTCAAGCGCCACTGCGCGGACCTCCGCCCCTAAGCACCGCCGTGTTGCTTGATCGTCTGCCGGAATCCCGTGTTGACCGCCAGCAGGCCCCCGTCCACGCACAATGTCGTTCCGGTGATCCACGCCGCGTCACGCGAGGCGAGGAAGGCGACGGCGGCCGCGATGTCCTCCGGCTCGCCGACTCGCCCCAGCGGATAGACGTCCGAGACCAGGGCGAGGTCGGCCTCGCGGCCTTCCCAGGCCGTGGTGCGGACCGTGCCGGGTGCCACCAGGTTGACGCGCACGCCACGCGCCGCGGCGTGGCCGGCCAGCGTGCGGGTCAGCGACATGAGCCCCGCCTTGGCCGCACTGTAGGCGTGGTTGCCGAAGTCCTGGATGCCGTTGACGGAGCCGATGCTCACGATGGCGCCACGGCCCGAGGCCACCAGGTGCGGAAGTGCGGCGCGGGCGCAGCGGTAGGCACCAGTCAGGGTGATGTCGAGGTCGCGGGCCCACACCTCGTCCGGCTCGTCCTCGAAGAGCGGCTCGTCGGGGGTGCACCAGCACGCGTTGTTGACCAGGACGTCGAGCGAGCCGAAGGCGTCCACGGCGTACGCGACGGCCGCCTCGACCTGCGCCCGCGCGGCCACGTCGCACCCCAACGCCTCGGCCCGCCCGCCGAGTTCACGGATCGACGTGGCTGTCTTCTCCGCCTCGGCCAGGTCCACGTCGGTGACGAGTACGTGGGCGCCCTCTTCGGCCAGTCGGCGGGCGGTGGCCGCGCCGATGCCGCGGGCCGCGCCCGTGATCAGAACTCCGTGTCCCTCGAAACGCCTCATCGCAGTCATGGCAGGGAAGGTACTGCCGTGATCGTCACGGGGACAGATACCGTGCGCCCATGTCCGCGTTCATACAACAACTCCCGGCGCTGATCGGCGTGGTCATCGGTGCCCTCGGTTCGTACCTGGCGATCGTGCGGGGTGATCGGGCCCGGTTCCGCAGGGAGCGAGCGGTCCGCTGGGAGGAACGGCGGCTCGCGGTGTACGCCGACTACGCTCAGTGCCTCAAGAAGACGATCACGCTGACGTACCGGGCCGCGGCCCATCTCGGCAACGACCCTCACCCTCACCCCTTGTCGGCCGAGGAGGCGGCGCCCCTGCTCGCCGAGGCCGCGGATGCCGGGGACCCGGCCGGAGAGGCGCTGCTGCTCCTGGGCACCCCGGCGGTGGTGGCGAAGGCACGGGCCTGGGTCGTGATCGTGATGGACATGGAGCGGTTCCTGAACGAGGGGACGCGTGATCCCGAGGCATGGCAGGCCCTGCTCGAACGCCAGCGCCTGGGACGCGAGGCGTACTACTCGGCGGTCCGCGACGATCTGGCGCTCCCGTCCGGGAATCCGGCGCCCTGGCAGGTCCCACCGCCTCGGCCGGGCATCTGAACACTCAGCGGTACCCCGTCGTGTCCGCCGACTTGCCCGCGTCCTGCACCTCGACGAGGTAGCGCCAGGCGTCCGGGCGGCTGCCGTCACGGTCGGTGAAGCCGTACACCTGGGCGAGCTGCCCGCTGGAGAGGGACTCCCCGTTCCAGCGGGCGACGTCCGGGTCGGCGGCCAGGGCGGCGACGGCACGGCCCACGTAGAACGGCGTCTCGGAGATGCCGAAGTGCGGGTTGCGCCCCAGGGCGTCGCGCCAGTTCTCCTCGGTGACGCCGTAGTTGTCGAGCATCATCTCCGAGCGCAGCCAGCCGGGTGTCAGCGCGACCGCGGTGGCGCCGCGCGGGCCGAGCTCCTGTCCCAGGGCGAACGCCATGCGCAGGACCGACGACTTGGCGAGGTCGTAGAAGAAGGAGACCCGGTAGGCACCCCGGTTGTACTCGGCGGTGCCGTCGGTCATCTCGACGACCAGGCCGCCGGGATGACGCAGCAGCAGGGGAAGCGCGTGATGGTTGATGATCGCGTGGGTCTCGACGGCGAGGCGCAGCAGCCTGAGGCCGTTGTCGAGGTCGTGTTCCCAGACCGGGGTATCCCACTCGAAGAGCTTTTCGCCGCCCCAAATGTCGTTGACCAGGACGTCGAGCCGGCCCTGTTCGTCCGCGATGCGCGCGACGAGGGCCTGGACCTCCGCCGGAACGAGGTGGTCGGTGGGGACCGCGATGCCCCGGCCGCCTGCCGCCGTGACGAGGTCCGCGGTGTCCTCGACGGTCTCCGGGCGGTCGTACTCCGAGCGCCGCTCGCGTGTGCTGCGCCCGCTCACGTACACGGTGGCGCCGGCAGCGCCGAGTTCCACGGCGATCCCGCGTCCCGCGCCGCGGGTCGCTCCCGCGACCAGTGCGGCCTTGCCCCGCAGCGTGCCTTCCAGCGGCCCTGACATGTCCGACCTCCGTGCTCGTGGAACCGACGGTGCCTTCCCGTCGGTGGTCCTCCGAGCGTCTCCCGGAAGTCGGACATCTCCTGTCAGGTTTCTTCGGTCCGTTCCGTCGTGTCCCGGCGTGTCGGTGTCAGTGGCCGCGCGCGATCCACTCCTCCAAGTGCGGCGCCTCGGCCCCGATCGTGGTCGACTCCCCATGGCCCGTACGGACGACCGTGTCGGCCGGAAGCCCCAGCAGGCGCTCACGGATCGACTCGACGATCGTCGGGAAGTGGGAGTAGGAACGACCGGTGGCTCCCGGTCCGCCCTTGAAGAGCGTGTCGCCCGTGAAGACCGTGCCCAGGCCGGGGTCGTACAGACAGACCGCGCCCGGGGCGTGGCCCGGGGTGTGCAGGACGGTCAGGTCGGCGCCGGCCGCCTCGATCACCTGGCCGTCCTGCAGCCAGGCGTCCGGGAGGCGGTCGGGGTGGGTCATCTTCCACAGCTGCAGGTCGTCGGGGTGCAGCCAGATCTTGGCACCGGTGCGCTCGGCGAGGGCCGGAGCGGCGTCGATGTGATCGTTGTGAGCGTGTGTGCACACGATCGCCAGCAGCCGCCGGTCGCCCACCGCCTCGGCGATGGCGTCGGCGTCGTGGGCGGCGTCGATGACGACGGCTTCGTGGTCGTCGCCGACGATCCACACGTTGTTGTCGACCTCCCAGGTGCCGCCGTCGAGCGAGAACGTGCCCGAGGTGACGAGGTGTTCGATGCGCGCGGTCATCAGAGCACCACCACCGAGCGCAGCACGTCGCCGTGGTGCATCCGCTCGAAGGCCGGCTCGATCTCGTCCAGGGCGATCGTCTCGCTGACGAACACGTCGAGGTCGAGGCGGCCCTGGAGATGCAGGTCGATCAGCATCGGGAAGTCTCGGGAGGGCAGGCAGTCGCCGTACCAGGACGACTTGAGGGCGCCACCGCGTCCGAAGACGTCGATCAACGGCAGTTCGAGCTTCATGTCCGGCGTGGGTACGCCTACGAGCACGACCGTACCGGCCAAGTCACGGGCGTAGAAGGCCTGCTTGTACGTTTCCGGACGGCCCACGGCCTCGATCACGACGTCCGCGCCGAAGCCGCCGGTGAGCTCGCGGATGGCCTCGACGGGATCGGTCTCGCGGGAGTTGACGGTGTGCGTGGCGCCGATCCGCTCGGCGGTGGTGAGCTTCCGGTCGTCGATGTCCACGGCGATGATCTTCGCCGCGCCGGCGAGACGGGACCCGGCGATCGCCGCGTCACCGACACCTCCGCAGCCGATGACGGCGACCGTGTCGCCCCGGCCGACGTTCCCGGTGTTGATGGCGGCCCCGATCCCGGCCATCACTCCGCAGCCGAGGAGCCCGGCCACCGCCGGAGAGACGGCCGGGTCGACCTTGGTGCACTGTCCGGCGGCGACCAGCGTCTTCTCGGCGAAGGCGCCGATGCCGAGGGCCGGTGACAGCTCGGTGCCGTCCTTGAGCGTCATCTTCTGCTTGGCGTTGTGCGTGTTGAAGCAGTACCAGGGCCGCCCGCGCAGACAGGCCCGACACTGCCCGCACACCGCACGCCAGTTGAGGACGACGAAGTCGCCGAGCGCGACGTCCGTGACACCGTCGCCGACCGACTCCACGATGCCGGCCGCCTCGTGGCCGAGCAGGAACGGGAAGTCGTCGTTGATGCCGCCCTGTTTGTAGTGCAGGTCGGTGTGGCACACCCCGCACGCCTGGATCTTCACCACGGCCTCGCCCGGCCCCGGATCCGGCACGACGATGGTCTCGACACGCACCGGCTCGTTCTTGCCCGGTGCGATCACGCCCCGTACTTCCTGCGCCATGTGATGAGCCCTTCCGTAGGTCGACGTTCCGTCAACCGACCCTACGGTGTGACCGACCGGTAGAAGGCCAGGCGAGGTCCGGCGCTCGCGCTCCAGGTGTGCCGGGCGGCCGTGCCGAAGGACTCGAGGCTAGTGCCGCGTCAGCCGAGGTTCGCCCCGTCGCGACGCCCGGCACGCTCCCCCACTGCCTCAAGGGCGTGGGAGGTGCCCCCACTCGCCGCACCGGCCGAAAGCCCAAGTACATCCAGTACGAGGACTTCCGGCCGGCACTCCCCCAGCCTTCGGCCGGGGGGACCCCCAGAGCACGCACCGGACGCCGCTCCTTGACGGGCAAACCTTGGCTGACCCGGCACTAGAAGAGGGTCTCGCCGACGGTGAGGACGTGAGCGCCGGGTCCGGAGCGCCGGGCCGCGCGCGCGAGCCGGGCGTACGCCCACGCCGTTGGGGATGACCCGCGGTCAGGTCCCAGCCCGCCCCGGGTTCGTCCGCGACCGAGCGCGAGACACAGATGTGCGCGCAGGGCTCCGTGCCGGCCCGTTCGTGGCTCTTGGTCCGCACCGGCGTTCCCTGTCCGCCCCGGCGCCGACGTAGCCTGAATGGCCCGCACCGAACTCCCGCGAGGAGCACCGTGAGTCTCACCGACGCCGAGCCCGACGAGCCCACGTGGCGCCTGCTGCTCGGGTACGTACAACCGCATCGATGGGCGCTGCTGGCGGGTGCGCTGCTGGCACTCGCGACCGGGGCCACCGGTCTGGTGCTGCCGCTGGTGGCGCGGGGCCTCATCGGCGACCTGTCGCACGACCGGCCCATCGGGCGCGCGCTGGTCGGCATGGCGGCGCTGGTGGTCACCAACGCGGCGGTGGGAGCGCTGGGTTCGTATGTGCTGCGGCGCACCGCCGAGTCGGTGGTGCTCGGCGCGCGGCGCGCCCTGTCGTCGTATCTGCTGCGACTGCGCATACCGGCCGTGGACCGCAGCGAGCCCGGCGACCTGATGGCCCGGATCACCTCCGACACGACGCTGCTGCGTGAGGTCACCACCGATTCCCTCGTCGGCCTCGGCACCGGCGGCCTCACCCTCGTCGCGACGGTCGTGATGATGGGGCTGGTGGACTGGGTGCTGCTGGGCGTCACTCTGGGAGTGATTCTCTGCGCGGGCACCGTGCTCGGCGTGATCGTGCCGCGCATCAACCGGGCGAGCAAGCAGGCTCAGGACGCCGTCGGCGTGATGGGCGCCTCGCTGGAACGGATCCTCGGCGCGCTGCGCACGGTCAAGGCCTCAGGTGCCGAGCACCGCGAGGAAGAGACCATTCACGCGGCGGCCGAGGAGTCGTGGCGGCAGAGCGTACGGGCCGCCAAGTGGTCGGCCGCGGCGGGCAATACGGCCGGTCTGGCGATGCAGATCGCCTTCATCACGGTCCTCGCGGTGGGCGGCGCGCGGGTCGCGACCGGCGCGATCGACGTGGGCACGCTGGTCGCCTTCCTGCTCTACGTGTTCTATCTGATGTCGCCGATCCAGCAGGTGGTGGGCGCGGTCACGCAGTACCAGACCGGTGCCGCCGCGCTCGCCCGGATTCAGGAGGCGCTGCGGCTGCCCGCCGAACCGGCGGCCCTGCCCGCGCCGTTGCCGACTCCGGGCGCCGAGCCCGCCACGCTTTCCTTCGACGAGGTCCGCTTCCGCTACGCCGACGATCTGCCGTACGTCCACCACGGTGTGACCTTCGCCGTGCCGCCCCGCGGCATGACCGCGTTCGTCGGTCCCTCCGGGGCGGGCAAGACCACCGTCTTCTCGCTCATCGAGCGGTTCTACGACCCCGAGGCGGGCGTCATCACCCTCGACGGCCGTGAGCTGGAGCGCTGGGATCTGCCCCAACTCCGTTCCGCCATCGGCTATGTGGAGCAGGATGCCCCTGTCCTGTCGGGGTCGCTGCGGGACAACCTGCTGCTCGGCAACCCGGACGCCGACGACACGGATCTCACGCGCGTGCTGAAGACGACCCGGCTCGACGGGCTGGTCGCCCGTCTGCCGCGTGGCCTGGACACGCTCGTCGGCCACCGGGGCACCAAGCTGTCCGGCGGCGAGCGCCAGCGCGTCGCCATCGCCCGCGCCCTGCTGCGCCGCCCCCGGCTGCTGCTCCTCGACGAGGCCACCTCGCAGCTCGACGCCGTCAACGAAGCCGCGCTTCGCGACACCGTCGCCGATGTGGCCCGCACGACCACGGTCCTCGTGGTCGCGCACCGACTGTCCACCGTCACGATGGCCGACCGCATCGTCGTCATGGACGCAGGCCGCGTCCGCGCCGTGGGCACCCACCGCGAACTCGTGGCCGCGGACCCGCTGTACGCCGAACTGGCCGCCACCCAGTTCCTCGCGACCGCCGGCTGAGCGCCTACAGGTGCCGGTGGAAGAAGTTGACGACGGTGTCCCAGGTCGGACCGCACGGCCGCGCCTCGGTCCCCTTGCCCTCGCGCGAGGAGATGGTGAACGCGTCCCGCTTCACGACCGGGTCGGTCAGAAAGTCGTTCCACGGACCGTGGTCGGCGTGCGGCAGGGTGATCAGCTCGACATCGGCGCCCGCCTTCGCGAGCGCCTCGTAGAAGAGTTCGCCCTGGCCGTACGGGACGATCCGGTCGGCCTTTCCGTGCAGGATCAGGAAGGGCGGGGCGTCTTGGCCGACGTACGTCGACGGACTTGCCCTGCGGGCGAGTTGGGGCCGCTGCTGGAGTGGGCCGCCGAGCAGCCGGGACTCCGCTGACTCGGGGTCGTCATGGCCGTACGGGCTGCCGGGGAAGCGCGTGAACTCCTGGAGCGTGCCGGGGAGCATCTGCTCGTCCATGCTCAGCAGCTCGGTCGGCGGGTAGACGGGTACGGCGGCACGGATGCCGTCGACGGTCAGCGCGGCCAGTGCCGCGGCCCAGCCGCCCGAGGACTCGCCGAACATCCCGATGCGCCCGGGGTCGAGGCCATACGATGTGGAGTGCGTGCGGAGGTGGTGGATGGCCTCCTCGATGTCGCGCAGTTGCCCGGGGAAGCGGGTCTGCGCGCTGGAGCGGATGGCCAGCCCGGCCACGGCGAAGCCGTGCGGGTTCAGTCGCCGGGCCACCACCTCGGCGTCGTCCCGGCCGGTGTCGGCCAGCCAGCCCGAACCGTGGCTCCAGATCACCAGTGGCCGGGGACCGTCACCGTCCGGGACGTACAGATCGATCAGCTGGCCGTCGAGTCCGTCGCCGTACGCGATGTCCTTGAGTTCCTTGGCCATGGATCAGCTCTCCTTTTATGGTGATGTTCTCTTTCCGCCACGAAGGGCGCTCGTCCACGCGGCGACCACTCCAAACTAGGCGGGGAGTGACGTCCCACTCGGATACACAGGCGACTGATGATGGTCACAAACCGACACTCGGCCGGGCAGGCCATCCCCGAGGTCGTCTTCGCGGCGCCGGTCGGCACTCCGGCGGGCCTGGAAGTGATCTCGCTGGCCGATCTGCGTTCCAGGGCCGACGGCCGCGGGGTGGATCTCGGCGTGCCGCAGCGCCCGGGCTTCCACCACGTGCTCACGCTCACCTCCGGCACGCTGCGCCAGACCGTGGACTTCACGGGGTACGTCCTCGATCCGGACTCATGGCTGTGGGTGCGCCCCGGTCAGGTACTCCAGTGGGGCGATCTCGAGAAGGCCGAGGGCATCCTGATCGTCTTCGAGCGGGACTTCCCTGACCCGGCCACCGTCGGCGCGGCCCGGGTGGACGATCCGGAGGCGCCCGTGCTGCGCGCCCCGGCGGCCGAGGATGCCGAGGCGCTGCGTCTCGCGGCCACGCACCTGGAGCACGAGTTCCGGGCCCGTGGGCGGCTGCCGCTCGACGCCCATGTCGCCGTGCTGCGCCATCTCCTGGACGTCCTGATACTGCGCGTGGCCCATCTGGAGGGCCCCGGCGGCCGCACCGCCGAACCGAGCGAGACCTTCCTGCGCTTCCGTGCCGCGGTCGAGCGGGACTTCGCCCGGACGCGCCGCGTGGACGACTACGCCGCCGCGCTCGGGTACTCCACCCGCACCCTGTCCAGGGCCACCCTCGACGCGGCGGGCGTCGGCGCCAAGGAGTTCATCGACCGCCGGGTCGTCCTGGAGGCCAAGCGGCTGTTGGCGCACACCGACCTCGCCGCCGCCCGCATTGCCGCCCAGCTGGGCTTCTCCAGCGCCACGAACTTCGCCAAGTACTTCCACCAGCGCGCCGGGCAGGCCCCCATCGCGTTCCGCGGTGCCGTACGAGGTCGGGCCGCAGGCGTCCGGTGAGGGTGGGCCCGGACCATTGACATCCCGCGCCTCCCGCGCCGGCACCATGCCCCCTCATCGAGTGAACAGAACTTCAGCATGCGAACTGCTCCCGCGTCTCCCGCCGGGAGTGACGTACACCGTGGTCACGGTCACGTGTGTCCGCCTCTACAGCGCCCAGGTGAAGGTGTACGCCCGTGAGAGACGGCGAGCCCCGGCAGAACGTCGATGTTCTGCCGGAGCCCGCCGTACCGTCCCGCGTCTGCCGCCTACTCGATGCCCGAAAGCAGCCCGGTCACCGGCGCGGCCAGGTCGGTCACCTGGTGCAGTTGGTTCAGGTCGTTCAGCCGGTTGAGCCCGGCGAGCTGCCTGGACGGGCTCGGAACCTCGGACCGGTGCTCCGCGGGAATGTCGCTCATCGCGAGCGAGTCGAGCTGGGCGATCGGGTTCAGCTTCCCCGCGTCGTGGGCCTCGGAGCCCGCCGCGTTCGCCATCGGCGCGGCGAGGCCCGTGACACCGACGGCGAGACCAACGGCGGCGACCATACGTCGTGTTGAGATCATGCTTTCAGCAACGGGCCCGGGGTCCGGGCGGACACGGCCGGGTCCCCTCGCTCACCCGTCAGGCGCATCGGGGCGGCTGCGCTTGCCGTGGGTCGAGCAGCGGAGGAGTCTCGGAGGAGAGGCCTACGCGGCCCACTCCTCGCTGGGCCGCGGCCTTCCAAGGAGGTCGATCATGGGCACCGCGGCACCCCTTGCCTTCGACACCGAAGCGCTGCGCCGGGGCATAGAAGGACACAGTGCGGCAGCTCTGCTGGCGCTCTACGCCGACGACGCGGAACTGCGCGTCGTCGACCGCAACACGCAACCCAGCCACCCGATGATCAAACACGGTCGCGACGAGATCGCCGAAATGCTCAGCGACGTCTACAGCCGCGACATGACGCACAAGCTGGACCAGTGCGTCATCCAAGGGGACCATGTCGCCTACACCGAGTCCTGCGAATACCCGGACGGCGTGCGGGTGCTGGCCACTTCGATGATCTCTCTGCGCGACGGCAAGATCGTCGAACAGACCCTGGTCCAGGCATGGGACGAGTAGGAAGGGACTGGCCGAGGGTCCAGATCAGATCCCGTCTGACCTGGACCTTTTCGGCGAGTACGACGATGGGGCGGTCGCGCAGGCACCGGGATCGGCGGCCACGACCAGTTTCCGCAGCAGGTCTGCGAGCATCCGCCTCTCTGCTGGGCTCAGTACTGCGAGCAGCGCGTTGTCACCCTTGCCCGGCGACACCGCGTGCTGCTCGAAGGCACCGAATCCGCCGTCGGTGAGCCGTACCCGTACCCAGTGGCGGTCGTGTTCCGGCGGCCTGTGCCGCATGCCGGGCCTGGAGTGCGGGCCCGGCGAGGATCGCCTCCTTGACCGGGTCCGTCCAGCGAGCGGCGAGGACTCGGGGGCTTCCGAGCCGCGCTGGTGGTCCCGTCCTCTCGGCCGCCTCGGTGTGCAGGCGGCGCTGCGCGCTACCGCCGGGCCGCGTAGGACCGGGGCGGGCTGCTCGCCCCGCAACACGGTTTCCGACCCATCGACGGCAACGAGATCGGCGAACGGGAGACGGCGACGTCGGCCGATACCCGAGCGGCGAAACGGGCATCGAAGGAATCCTCGCGGTGCGACGGTCATGTTTGTGCGAGAGCCTGGGGACAGGGGAGCCCACCCGACAGTGGCGACGCATATCCAGTTGACACTCGCGCCTAGCGAGAAAGGCGGGCGGCGATGAGCGCTTCAGACACGGGCGCCGCGGGCCGGGGCCAGGGCGAGATGGCCCAACTCTCGGTGATCGCGTTGAGCGTCAACGATCAGGTGCGGCGGCTCGAGGTGGATCCACGGACTTCACTGCTCGACGCGCTGCGTGAGCATCTGCGCCTGAGCGGGACCAAGAAGGGGTGTGATCACGGGCAGTGCGGCGCCTGCACAGTGCTGATCAACGGTCGGCGCGTCAACTCCTGTTTGACGCTGGCTGTGATGCATGAGGACGACGAGATCGTGACGATCGAAGGCCTGGGCGATCCCGATGCCCAACACCCCATGCAACGCGCCTTCGTCGAGCGTGACGGCTTCCAATGCGGTTACTGCACTCCCGGCCAGATCTGTTCGGCTGTCGGCATGCTCGCCGAGGTGGAGGCAGGTTGGCCGAGCCACGCCACCGCCGACGTGTCATCGTCGCGCATCGCATTGACCGATGAGGAGATCCGCGAGCGGATGAGCGGCAACATCTGTCGGTGCGCCGCCTATCCGAACATCGTCGCGGCGATCCGCGGCATCGCGAGGAGCGGCCTGGAATGAGATCCTTCACGTACGAGCGAGCGACGGACGCACAGGCCGCTGTCACCGCGGTGTCCAGAACCGGCGCCAAGTTCATCAGCGGCGGCACCAATCTGCTCGACCTGATGAAGCTCGACATCGAGCATCCCAGCCATCTGGTCGACATCAGTCGACTTCCGTTGCGGGACATCGAGGAGCTGCCGGACGGCGGACTGCGCATCGGCGCCCAGGCGGCGAATTCCGACGTGGCCGCCGATGCCCGAGTGCGTACCCGCTATCCGGTTCTGTCGCAGGCGCTGGTGGCCGGCGCCTCGGGCCAGCTGCGCAACAAGGCGTCCACCGGCGGAAATCTGTTGCAGCGCACTCGCTGCCCCTACTTCTACGACACCGCTGCGGGGTGCAACAAGCGGAATCCCGGGTCCGGATGCTCGGCGATCGGCGGATTCAACCGGATACACGCGATTCTCGGCGCCAGCGGCTCCTGCATCGCTACCCATCCTTCGGACATGGCCGTCGCGATGACCGTGCTGGAGGCGGAGATCGAGCTGCTCGACGCCGACGAGTCGGTACGCCGCGTCGTCATCACGGACTTCTACCGGCTGCCGGGCGATACGCCGCACATCGAGACCGTGCTGCGGCCCGGCGAGATGATCACGGGCGTGATCCTGCCCCCGCCCCCGCCGGGCCGGCAGATCTACCGCAAGGTGCGCGATCGGGCGTCCTACGAGTTCGCGCTGGTCTCCGTGGCGGCTGCCGTCTCGGCCGATCAGGGATCGATAGGTGAGGCACGGGTGGCGTTCGGCGGTGTGGCGCACAAGCCGTGGCGGTCCTTCGAGGCGGAGGCCGCGCTGACCGGCCGTCCGGCCACGATGGCCACCTATCGCGCCGCCGCTGAGGCGGCGATGCGCGACGCCGTGGGGCAGGGGCACAACGACTTCAAGATCGAGTTGGCCAAGCGCACGCTGTGCCGAACGCTCGCACAAGCGGCCCGGTCGAGCTGAGGAGGCGACATGATCGGGCAAGCCTTGAACCGCGTCGACGGCCCGTTGAAGGTCGCCGGCCGAGCCACCTTCGCCTACGAGCATTGGGAGGCCGGCCAACCGCTCTACGGGTTCATCGTCGGCGCAACGATCGGCAAAGGCCGCATCACCCGGATCGACACCGAGAACGCCGAACGCGCTCCCGGCGTGCGCATGGTGATGACCCATCTCAATGCCCCGGCGCAGGGCCCCCGCGACGAGTCCATTCCGTTCGAATACTGGCGCGCCCAGCCGGTGCTGACCGGCCCGGATATTCACCATTACGGCGAGCCGGTGGCACTCGTCGTCGCCACGACCTTCGAGCAGGCCCGAGCGGCGGCCGATCTCGTCGACGTCGAATACGTCAGCGGACGGGGGCGTTTCGACTTCGCGGACGAAGACGAGACATATATCCCGAAAGTGGTCAATGCTGGATTCCCCACCGACACCGAGGTGGGCGATTTCGATGCCGGATTCAGCAACGCGGAGGTCAGAGTCGACGAGCAGTACACGACGCCGTACGAGTTCTCCATGCCGATGGAACCGAACGCGTGCCTGGTGGAGCCACGTGGCGAGGACCTCGTCGTCTACGTCAGCTGCCAGATCGTCGATGCCGCTCAGACCTCGGTCGCCGGCACGCTTCGCATCGATCCGGCGCGGATCCACATCGTCACCCCCTTCGTCGGCGGGGGATTCGGCTCCAAACTGGGCATCCATTCCGAGACGATCCTCGCAGCGCTCGCCGCCCGCGAGTTGAGCCAACCGGTCAAGGTGGCGCTGACCCGGCAGCAGATCTTCCAGCTCGTCGGTATGCGCCCCATATCCAGCCAGCGCGTTCGGCTGGGCGCGGGGCGCGATGGACGGCTGGCTGCACTCGCCCACGAGGTCACCATGCACACCAACCCCGACATCGAGTACGCCGAGCAGACCGCCGCCACGACCCGCAGCCTCTACGCCGCGCCCCACCGGTTGACGAGCCACCGGCTGAAGCCCCTGGATCTGCCGCGCGGGACAGACGTCCGCGCGCCGGGCGAAGCGCCGGGCATGCTGGCGGTGGAGTCGGCGATGGACGAGTTGGCGCACGCGCTCGGAATGGACCCGGTCGAGCTGCGGATCCGCAACGAGCCCACCGTCGATCCCGAGCGAGACGTGCCGTACAGCGACCGGCACCTGGTCGACTGCCTGCGCGAAGGCGCGCGCCGGTTCGGCTGGGAGCACCGCCCCGCCACCCCGGCGAGTATGCGTGAGGGACAGTGGTTGATCGGCTACGGCATGGCTGCCGCCATCCGCGGGCATTTCCAAGGGCCGACAACGGTGCGGATGCGGTTCGAGGCGGACGGCACCGCCGTCGTCCAGACGGACATGACCGACATCGGCACGGGCACCTACACCATCCTGACGCAGGTTGCGGCCGACGGGCTTGGACTGCCGCCCGATCGGGTGCGCATTGAGCTCGGGCGATCCGAGTTTCCCACCAGCTGGGGGTCCGGTGGCTCGTGGGGCGCCGCCAACTCGTGCACCGCGGTGGATCAGGCCTGCACGGCCCTGCGCGAGCAGTTGCTGTCCGCTGCGCGCGGCGACGCACGCTCCCCGCTGCACGGCCGGGACACGGCAGACGCCGTGTTCGCCGATGGCAACGTGCGCATCGGTGACGCGTCCGAGGCGCTGAGCGAGATCGTCCGACGCAACCACCCCGAAGGCGTGCAGGCGGTGGGCGAGACCCGCTTCATGGGCGATGATCCGAACTACACGGCCTACTCGATCCACTGCTACGGGGCCCATTTCGCTGAAGTGGGGGTCGACGCGGACACCGCCGAGATCCGTCTGCGGCGGATGCTTGGCGTGTTCTCGGTGGGCCGCGTGCTCAACGCGAAGACGGCCCGCTCACAGCTGATCGGCGGCATGATCTGGGGCGCCGGCGCGGCCCTCGAGGAAGAGGCCGTCATCGACCCGCGATCCGGCGCCTTCGTCAACCGGGATCTCGCCCAATACCTGGTGCCGGTTCACGCCGACGTCCCCGACGTCGACGCCGTCGTCCTCGACGGGTACGACGACAAGGCCAACGTCCTGGGCGCGAAGGGCGTCGGTGAGCTGGGCATCTGCGGGGCCGGTGCGGCGGTCGCGAACGCGGTGTTCAACGCCACCGGCGTGCGCGTGCGCGACTTCCCCATCACCCTGGAGAAGCTGTTGCCCGGTCTACCACCGATGGACACCTGAGTCTGTGACGACGGTGCCATTTACCGGCCCGTACGCGTGAGCCGACGGTGTCCGGACACCCATCGCCGTCGGGGCGAGCGACGAAGGCCCGGTCATGGAACCGCGGGCCCTTCGCCCGGCCCGCTGACCGAGTACCGCTGCCGGCCGGCCCAGGGAGAGCACCAGACCCGGGCCGGCCAGGCCACGGTGCGTCCGCTGGTCCAGCGGCACCGACCGGTGATCGCACAAGCTACGCTGGTCGGCGGGCCGTGACTGGCGCTGAGGTGGAGTACCACCGGGGAGCGGTCTGACGAACGGGTCTTTGCCGCGCGCCTGGGCGATTGTGTCAACAACGCTCAGGAGGAGCACATGTCCCAGGCCCAGCTCATGGACGGCGCCGGTCTCGCGCGGCGCATCGTCGAGGAGACCGCCAAGCGTGCGGCCGTCCTCAAGGACCGTACGGGCGCGGCTCCGTGTCTGGCGACGGTGCTGGTCGGCGAGGATCCCGCCTCGGCCACCTATGTGCGGATGAAGCAGAACCGCAGCCGCAAGGCGGGTATCGAGTCGAGGCACGTCGCCCTGCCCGCCCACACCACGACGGCCGAACTGATCGCCACGCTCGATGCGCTGTCCGGCGACCCGACCGTGCACGGCATCCTGCTCCAGCACCCGGTCGGACCGCACATCGACGAGCGCGCGGCGTTCGAGGCCATCACGCCGGAGAAGGACGTCGACGGTGTGACGCTGAGTTCCTATGCGGCGATGAGCTTCGGCCTGCCGGGCTTCGTGTCCTGCACGCCCGGCGGCATCATGCGGCTCCTCGACGAATACGACGTGGACCCGGCCGGCAAGCGGGCCGTCGTCGTGGGCCGCAGCGCGATCCTCGGCAAACCGGTCGGCATGCTGCTGCTCGGGCGCGACGCGACGGTGACGTACTGCCATTCGCGTACGGAGGATCTGTCCGCTGTGGTGCGCGAGGCGGACATCGTGGTAGCCGCCGTGGGGCGCGCCCGGCTGATCCGCGGTGAGGACATCAAGCCGGGAGCCGTCGTGATCGACGCGGGCTACAACTCCGGGAACGTCGGCGACGTCGACGTCGACACCGCCGTCACCCGGGCCGGTCTGATCACCCCCGTGCCGGGTGGCGTCGGCCCGATGACGATCGCGGTCCTGCTGGAGCAGACGGTGACCGGGGCCGAGCGCCAACTCGGCATCTGAGCACACACTTCGGGGACTTCGGGGACTTCGGGGACTTCGGGGTCGATCAGCGCATCCACGCGCGGTACGACATCACGTCGCCGGCCTTGACGCCGTACTCGGGATCGGCCTTGGTGACCGTGTCCTCAAGGCCGAGAACAGCGCCGGTCGCCGGGTCCAGGATCAGCATCCGGCGGCCGGAGTGGGCCTTGTCGTCGTACATGTACGCCTGTCCCGTGCGGCCCAGCCGGTCGGTGACCGCTCCGGCCGGGCGCAGTCCCCTCGCGTCGGCGAGGACACGGGCCAGCGCGGCGCTCTCGCGGGCACCGAGCGTCCAGTTGTCCAGCAATTCGGCGACGGCGTCGAGGAGTTGCGTCGTGTCCCTCGCCTCGATCGGGTCGATCTCCTCGAGGTAGGCGCGCAGCCGCGCGGCGTCGTGCGGCGGTCGCGCCCGGGGCGGCGCGTCGCTCCAGCTCGGCGGGTAAGCCTGCCTGCTCAGCACATGGCCGTCCTCGACCGTGCGCGGGACGGAGTCGGCGTCGGTGATGACCGGCTTGCCGGGATGGCGCGGGTCGGTCGCCACGACGAGTTCGGTGTGACTGCCGTCGGCCTTCCAGCGGACGACGCGTTCCTCGGGGAGCGTGATCGGCGGCCGGGCCCCGGGTCCCGAGGTCATGCTCAGGCTCCACGTCTGGACGTGGGTGCCCTGGCGCAGCGGGAGCGAGCTGTCGGATGCCGCCGCGCGGTCGGCGAGCCGGTCCAGGGGGACGGGGGTGGAGCCCGCCTCGATGACCAGCGGGCGCGGGGCGGCCACGGCGGGGGCGGTGGTCGGTCCCGACAGCGTGAGGGCGAGGACGACCACGCCGACGGCCGCCGCGGTCCCGACGCTCCAGAGCCAGCGGCGCAGCGGGCGGGGGCACGCACTGTGCAGCAGGTGGTTGAGGCGCCGCTCGGCGTGCTGATCCAGTGGGCGGTCGTGAAAACGGGGGTCGGCGGACGGCACCGGGTTGGCGCGGCGCAGCAGTTCGAGTTCGTCAGCCATGGCCGTGCTCCTTCGGGGTGTCGCGGCGGGGCGCTTCGCTGCCGGCGGCCACGGTGATCTGCAGGCGGTCGATCTCGGCTCTGAGGCGGCGGCGGGCGCGGTGCAGACGCATCGCCGCGGCGCGGTTGCCACAGCCGAGGGCGACGGCGACCTCGTCGACGCCGAGCTCCTCCCAGGCCGTCAGCCGCAGTACTTCCTGGTCGGCCGGGGAGAGCCGGGCCAGCGCCTCGTGCACCCAGTCGCCCGGCGACTCGGAGTCGGGGCCCGCCACCACCTGCTTGCCGTGCGCACTCTCGTCGTTTCCGAGCCGGTCGACGAGCCTGCGGCGGCGCCCGTAGCCGCGTACGGCATTGGCCAGACAGTGGCGCGCCACCCCGTACAGCCAGGGAAGGGGGGACGGCGGGAGGTCGGACCGGCGCCGCCAGGCGACGGTGAAGACGTCCGCCACCACCTCCTCGACATCACTGCTCCGGCCGTCCAGTCGCCGCGCAACGTAGCGGCTGACCGCCCAGTAGTGCTCGCGATAGGCAGCGGCGAAGGTCTCGTCGTTGCTCATAATCCGTAGGTGTCCGGCAGGTTCGTGATTGTCACACCCGCCGATGTGACGCTCGTCGCTTCGCTCCAGTGTGACGGTGGCGCGGGCGCCGGACACAGGCGGGGCATGGAGAGCAACACTGTTACGGCGCTGCCCGCACCCCGTCCCGTGCGTGCCCGGCGTCCTGGACTCGCCGCGGTGAAGTGGCTGACCACCACCGACCACAAGACGATCGGCACGCTGTATCTGGTCACGTCGTTCGGGTTCTTCTGCGTCGGCGGGGTGATGGCGCTGCTGATGCGCGCCGAACTGGCCCGGCCGGGACTGCAGATCATGTCGAACGAGCAGTTCAACCAGGCGTTCACGATGCACGGCACCGTGATGCTCCTGATGTTCGCGACCCCGCTCTTCGCCGGTTTCGCGAACTGGATCATGCCGCTGCAGATCGGCGCGCCCGATGTGGCGTTCCCACGGCTCAACATGCTGGCCTACTGGCTCTATCTCTTCGGCTCGTTGATTGCCGTCGGCGGCTTTCTGACTCCTCAGGGCGCCGCTGATTTCGGATGGTTCGCCTATGCGCCCCTGTCCGACGCGGTGCATTCGCCGGGCATCGGCGCCGACATGTGGATCATGGGTCTGGCCTTCTCCGGCTTCGGCACGATCCTCGGCTCGGTCAACTTCATCACCACGATCATCTGCATGCGTGCTCCCGGCATGACGATGTTCCGCATGCCGATCTTCGTGTGGAACGTGCTGCTGACCGGTGTGCTGGTCCTGCTGGCCTTCCCGGTCCTCGCCGCCGCGCTGTTCGCCCTGGAGGCGGACCGCAAGTTCGATGCGCACATCTTCGACGCGTCCCATGGTGGCGCGCTGCTGTGGCAACACCTCTTCTGGTTCTTCGGGCATCCGGAGGTGTACATCATCGCGCTGCCGTTCTTCGGCATCATCAGTGAGGTCATTCCGGTCTTCTCGCGCAAGCCGATGTTCGGCTACATGGGGCTGATCGGTGCGACGATCGCGATCGCGGGGCTTTCGGTGACCGTGTGGGCCCATCACATGTACGTCACCGGTGGCGTATTGCTCCCGTTCTTCTCCTTCATGACGTTCCTGATCGCCGTGCCGACGGGTGTGAAGTTCTTCAACTGGATCGGCACGATGTGGCAGGGGTCCCTGTCCTTCGAGACACCGATGCTGTGGGCCACCGGCTTCCTGGTCACCTTCGTCTTCGGCGGACTGACCGGCGTGATGCTCGCCTCGCCGCCGATGGACTTCCCCGTCTCGGACTCGTACTTCGTGGTGGCACACTTCCACTACGTGATCTTCGGTACGGTCGTCTTCGCGATGTTCTCCGGATTCCACTTCTGGTGGCCCAAGTTCACCGGCAGGATGCTCGACGAACGCCTCGGCAAGATCACCTTCTGGACCCTGTTCACCGGCTTCCACGGCACCTTCCTCGTCCAGCACTGGCTGGGCGCCAATGGAATGCAGCGCCGGATTCCCGACTACCTGGCGGTGGAAGGCCTCACGACCCTCAACACGGTGTCGACCATTTCCTCCTTCCTGCTCGGCCTCTCGTTCCTGCCGTTCTTCTACAACATCTGGAAGACAGCCAAGTACGGCGAGAAGATCGAGGTCGACGACCCATGGGGGTACGGCCGTTCGCTGGAGTGGGCCACCTCTTGCCCGCCGCCGCGGCACAACTTCCTCACCCTCCCGCGCATCCGGTCCGAGTCCCCGGCCTTCGACCTGCACCACCCCGGAATCACTGCCTCGGGCGTGCAGTTGGAGACAGCGGCGAAGGGACTCCGATGACCGCCATGGACGACCGCCCGCTGGAGGCGGATGCACTGATCAGCGAGCTCGAAGGCCACCTGCTCATCGAGGCCGCCCGCGCCGAGGGACGCGCCGAGGCCGTCCGCTTCACCCGCTCACTGGCCTGGCTGACGGACACCCAGCGGGAGGAGGTGGAGGCCCGCTATCAGGAGAACTATCTTGCGCTCACCCGGCGTTCCTGGGAGCGCACCGCGCAGCGCGGCAGGGAACTGCGGGTCGAATACGAGGAGAGATACCGCTCGCTGCGACGGCGGCTGTGCGCAGGAGTTCTTCTCGGCACCGCGCTGGCACTGATGGCGGTCGTGCTCGCGACTGTGCCGAACGGCTGGGGCGCGTAAAGATCTACCGGTCCGGGCCCCGCCGCGACGGCGACTCCCGCAGGTTGATCACGATGCGATCTGCGCTCTGGAGCCACCCCGAATACGGCAACGACTTCGTGGTGTCCTGCTCGCATGGAACGGCTGATCCGGCACGGCCGGTTTCAGGGCCAGGCGATCTCGCCATGGCGGGAGACGAGGCGGCCGGTGCCACCGCCGGGCTCCTCGGTGGCGAGGGCGACGATCGCGTCCGTGCCTTCGGTGACCGTTTGCGGGCCGCTGTGACCGTTGAGGTCGGTCGCGGTGTAGCCGGGGTCAGCGGCGTTGACGCGGATGCCCTTGAGCCCCTTGGCGTACTGCGTGGTCAACATCGTCAGCGCCGCCTTCGAGGAGGTGTACAGCGGCGCGATGACGTGCGACTCGGGCCGGCCAGGATCGTGGGTGAGGGCGAGGGAGCCCATGCCGCTGCTGACATTGACGATCACGGGGGCGTCCGAGCGGCGCAGCAGCGGCAAGAATGCGGCGGTGGTGCGGACGACGCCGATGACGTTGACGTCGAGGACGGCGCGGGCGTCGGCGGCGGTGAGGTCGCTGGGATCGCCGAAGGGGCCGTGCACACCAGCGTTGTTGATCAGGACGTCGATCCTGCCCTCGTGTTCGGCGACGTTCGCGGCCGCGGCGGCCACGGACGCGTCGTCGGTCACGTCGATGGGGACGTAGCGTGCGCCGAGCGCGGCGGCGGCCTCCTCGCCCTGCTCGCGGTTGCGGGCACCGACGAGCACGGTGTGGCCACACTCGATCAGGCGGCGGGCGGTCTCGCGGCCGAGACCCTTGTTGGCTCCGGTGATGAAAGTGATCGTCATGCGTTCGATACTGGTCCCGACGAGGACGGCGGACCAGGGACGCTTCGACGGTAGGAAAACCAGTACCACCCTCGCGCCCACACGCACGACCGGAGATGCAGGAGGATGGAGCAAGAGGTCTTCATTGCGGCCGGACAGGATGTCTTCCTGGTCATTGAATATCTGCCACAGGATCCCGAAGACGTTCCCGAACTCGCGCCAGAGCTCCACTGTCTCCTTCCCGACTCCCGCGAGTTCGGCGGCCATTGCCGTGACCATGCTGAAGGGGGCACCGGATTTCCCTCGGTACGCCGTGATCTGGTCGGCGACCACCCCCAGCGGGTTCGCCTCGGCGGTGGGTACCCACGCCTCCGCTGAGGTCACCGAGTTGGCCCTCGGTCGCGGTGATCCAGCACTTCGCTATCTCGGCCGACAGCACACCGCGCACGGGCTCGGGAATCCGTCCCGACCGAACGACGAGAAGAGGCAGCGGATTTCCGCAGATGACCGCCGCCAGCCGCGCCTCACTCTCGCTGAGGTCACCGGCGACGAACGCGCCCTGCCCATCGGCCAGGTCGTCGAGGTAGCACGCCGAGGTCCACCACAGTTCATGGACGACTGCCAGCGGAAGAGCCGGTTCCAGAAGGCCGGTCTCGGCGGCGTGGACGATCACCGGGTTCGACGAGGTCTTCTGGGCCGCGCGGCTCGTCGCGCTCGGTGTCGCGCCCGGGGCCCTGCCCCTGCGCGGGCTCGGCTCCGCCCGGCCGGCGTCGGCTCTCGTGAGGGTGACGAGGGATCCGTCATATCGGCTGCGCGCAGGCACTGGCGGCTCGCATCCGTGCCGAGGACGGGGTGGGGCCGGTCCTCGACACGGTGCACCGGCCGACGGCCTGAGGTACGTGAGGTCTCTCGCCCTCCTCTCCGCCCCCGGCCCCTGTCGGCCTCGTCCTCCAACGCCGGACGGGGCGAGATCCGCGAGCCCGAGATCGAGCGGTGGTGAGGGAAGCCCGAGCCGATGAGGTTCGCGGCATGTCGTGCACCGCCCCTGCCCATCCGTCCGCCTCGCCGGACGCGAGGGGTCTCCGCAGCCGGTCGCGAAGACCCTGGAGGAGCACGTCGAGGGGCATACCCCGGGCGAGGACCACGTTCACCTCGTGGCCGGGGAAGGAGTCCGGTATCCGGTTGGTCATGCCGGGCACCCCGGATGCGGGTCTGACAGTCGGCCGCTGCCCGGACGCCCGCCGTCAGGGCGCCCCGCCCCTTCCCGCCGGACACCACCCCGCCGGTCGCAGAATGCCCAACAGCTGCCGCACCAGCTCCTCCACCACCTCGTCGAGGGTCGCGTCCACCCACCCGGCCCGCCAGTCGTGGAGCAGACCGTTCACGCTGCCGATGAACGCGGTCGCGGCGATCCGGTAGTCGCGCGGCGCCGCCTCGCCGAGTGCCGCCGCCGCAGCCGCCTCCGCGCAGATGAAGTCCACCCAGCGAGCCCGACGCGCCAGGCGTTGCTCCTCCAACCGGGGGCTCACGCCGATGATTTCGACGAAGGTGATGCGGATCCGCCGCGGATCGCTCGTCACGTTCGCGGCATAGGCGCGGAAGATCGCGGTGGCGCGCTCGGCGAGCGGCAGGTCTCGCTCCCGCGCGTCGGCGAGCGCCGCGAGGGCGGCGTCCTCGGCCCAGTCGTTGACCTGGAGGTGCAGCGCGGCCAGCACATCCTCAAGAGTCCGGAACTCCTCGTAGAACTGCCGCGTCGACAGCCCCGCCGCCTCGCTCAGCGCCGCGACGGTCGTGGACCGGAACCCGGGGCTGTCACCGAAGAGTTGGAGCGCGGCGTCCAGGAAGCGTGCGCGCCGCTCGGCCTGCCGCTCCTCGGCGGTCCTGCCCCCGTAACGGCCGGTCGGCTGTTTGAGCCTGCCCGCCACACGTTCCTCCCTTGCCGATCCGACGAACTGTTCGACTCTCCGACGATTTTGTCGTGTACGGACCCTTGTGGAGAGGGGCACCCCCTCCTTACTTTCCAGTAAGTCCACTCTGAACGCGGCCGTGTTCAGACTTTCGACGCCACTGCTTGTCATGCTCTCGGCACTCGCTCCCCCGCCTACGACAAGGACCCACCATGTCTGTCCGACTCACCAGGTCCGCTCGCGGACCCAGACATCTCAGTTCCCTCGCCGCCGCCCTCGCCCTCACCCTCGGCGGCACAGCAACCGCTGCCGGCGCGCAGGCCTCCGCCGGCGAGCTGCGCGAGGTGATGTTCGTGGGCAACAACTGGGACGGCACCGCGGACGTCATCAAGTCCACCGGTGACTTCGCCAAGATCGGCCGGATCAACGTCATCCCCGACAAGAACGAACGACTCGCCGCGATCAACGCCGATCCGATCAAGTGGGCCTACTTCATGGCCATTCGCAACGGGGTCGGCGAGGGCCACGACCAGTTCGTCGACGACATGTACTCCACGCCCGACGGCGACTCAGTGGTCGTGTCCCGTCCGAGTTTCGCGGACGTCGTCTCGATCGACCTCGCCACCGGACACATCAACTGGCGCTTTCCCGTGTCCGGTTACCGCTCCGACCACATGGCCGTGTCTCCCGACGGCACGCGCGTCGCCGTCTCGGCCTCGACCGCGAACACCGTGCACGTCCTGGACATCCGCACCGGCAAGCAGCTCGGCTCCTTCGCCACCGGCGACAAACCGCACGAGAACATCTTCACCCGCGACGTCAAGTACATCTGGAACATGGCGATCGGTGACGTCAACACCGCTCTCGACGACCCGTGGCTGGACTGGACGAAGGGCGACCGGCGCATCACCGTCGTCGACGCGACCACCTTCAAGCAGGTCAAGGTGATCGACATGCGGCAGCGGCTCGACGCGATCGGCCTCACGGACTACTCCGACGCGGTCCGGCCCGCCGTCTTCAGCCCCGACGAGTCCAAGCTGTACTTCCAGGTGTCGTTCTTCAACGGCTTCCTCGAGTACGACGTCGCCTCCGACAAGATCACCCGGGTCAAGACCCTGCCGAAGAATCCCGCGACCAGCACCGACCGCACCACCTGGGTCAACGACTCGCGCCATCACGGTATTTCGATGAACCCCGCCGGAACGAAGCTGTGCGTCGCCGGGACCATGGACGACTACGCGACCGTCGTCGACCGGGCCACCCTGCAGGAAGGACCGCTCGTCACCGCCTCGAAGCCGTACTGGGCGACCGTCAGCGGCGACGGCAAGGACTGCATCGTCTCCGAGAGCGGCGCCGACCAGGTCACCGCCATCGACTTCGCCACCGGGCAGAAGACGGTGTCGGTGCCGGTCGGCGACCACCCCCAGCGGGTTCGCCTCGGCCATGTGGAGTCGAACTGGCCGGGTCCCTCGGCTAGCTGACCGCCGCCGCGGCCCACGACGCCAGTTCGGTCCGGGCCGCGCTCAACAGATCGGCGGACGGCGCCGTCGCCCCGTTCGTGACCAGCGCGTAGTGCAGAGTCCTCGAGCCCGGTGCGGTGAGCAGCAGACGGCGGCTGCCGGTGCCGCCCGGCTCGGGGGCGACCCCGATCGGGGTGGTCGTGGTGTAGGCGGGCGGGGAGATGGTCGCGCCGAGGTCGGACACCACGGTCGTGGCCGAGGTCGGGAAGGACGCCGGCAGGTGGAGTTCCGTGGGGGCCGCGCCGCCGTCGGAGCGCCACAGCAGCAGCCCGTACTGCCCCGATCCCACCAGCTGGGAGACATGCGGCAGGGACGAGGGAACCGGGTTCCAGGTCAGGGTGGTGGAGCCGTCGCGGGAGCGGTCCTCGTAGGTGAAGGCGACCGTGGTGCCCGCGGTGGCGCTCGGGTAGAGGCGGTCCAGGAGGCGCGCGTCCTGGCGCAGCACGGCCGTGCCCGAGTCGTCCAGGCGGACGGCGGAGAGGTCCTCGTCGTTCCAGGCGTCGCCGGAGGTCAGGACCTTGTCGGGGTTGTCGTTCATCAGCTCGTGATGGCGGCCGCTGTAGATGTCCCACTGCCACTGGGTGCCGGAGAGGACCGGTCCGGAGGATGCCGCCCTGGACCACCAACTGGAGCCCGGCAAACGGGAGTCGAGGGCTTGATACATCGCCTTGACGACCGTGGGGGCCTTGTCGGAGACGGATCCGGACAGCGGGTGGCCGAATTCGCTGACGACAGCCGTCGTCCCCGCCGCCGAGGCCCGGTCGCGTACCGTCCCGAAGTCGGTGGCGTACCGACCGTCCCCCGCCTTGCCCCACATGAGTATGCCCGAGATCGCCTTCTGGTCGTAGAAGTGGGTGTTGAACACATAGCGCGAGCCCAGCGTGCCCGCGTCCAGCAGGCCGCCCTCCTGCCTCCGGGAGGCGATGTTGGCGTTCCAGAAGAGGTTCGGTTCCACGAAGGCGGGCTTGTCCTGCCAGCCCGCCGCGTCCATGCGGGCCCGGAACTTCACATGGAAGGGCCAGAGGACGTCTCGCTCCCACGTGCGGCTGTTCTGCCCGGAGTCGTACGTGCCCGCGTACGGCTCATTGAAGGGGTCGACGCCGACCACGCCCGCGAATTCGGCGGTGGTGAGGTGCTGTTTGACGTAGGCCATGGTGGCCTGTGCCGTGTCGAGGAAGGCGCCCTGGACACCATGAGCGTTGTGCCAGAAGTCGTACGACGCCTGCTTGACGGCCCCGTTCTGGGTGATGTTCTGCCCCCAGAAGAGACAGATCCCGCACGACTCCTGGGGGTAATTGCCCGCGTCCACGGCCCACTTGGGGGCGCCGTCGCCGCTGTACCAGCTGCCCGTGTTGAAGAGATAACGGGAGTAGAGGTCCTGGTGGAAGTCGGGGAACACACGGATTCCCGCGTCGAGGAAGGCGCGCAACTGGTCGGTGGCCGCGGCGAGATAACTGCTGTCGACCTGTCCGCGCACGGGTTCGGCGTGCGCCCAGGAGAGCAGGAAACGTACGGAGTTGGCGCCGCCGAGGGCACGCAGTGCGGTAGCGGACTTCTTGGCGTCGGCGACCGAGGCGAAAGGCAGTCCGGTGTTCTCCTCCAGCTTCGTTTCGCCGGAGACGTTGTAGCCGCGCAGCACGACCTCGCGGCCGAGGCCGTCGGTGAAGCGGCCGTTCGCGACGGTGAGGGTGGCCGACGCCTGGGTGTCGAACCACCGCGAGTCGGGGAGGGGGTCGGCGGCCGCGGGCTGTGCGCCCGTGGCCGTCAGCAGGCCGGTGATCAGCACGAGAACGCCGAGCAGACGCGCACGTAACTTCGACATGTCCACTACAGTCCCGTTCGCATCAGGACGCGTCAACGGTTCTGACTTATGAGTAAGGTTCTACTTCTTCCGTCCGTCTCATAGACCTCGTACGCCCCATTGGTCTCAACTGCCGACCCGACGCGTCATGTTCAGCAGGTACTCCTTCCGGTCGAGCGGGTTGAGGTCGGTCCGCGGACGGTCCGGGACCTCGCCCCGCACGACCGGCGCGTAGTGGTCGAAGGCGCACTCCAGCTCGCCCTCGCCACGCGTCAACCCCGGTAGCTGGCGCTCCAGTTCATGCACCCGGGCGACCGGGATCACGCCTTCCAGCACACACGACACGCCACGGATCCCCGTGGTCTGCGGCACGGCGCGCTGTTGCGCGAGCACGGGCAGCACCGCCGCGAGCGTGTCCGCCGGGGCCTCCACGCGGAACCGGTGCATCGGCTCGTACACCTGACTGCCCGCTTCCCGGAGTGCGCTCATCACCACCAACGGTGTCAGGCCCCGGAAGTCGGCGCCGGTACTGGACATGCTCTTGTCGAAGCCCTGGTGTGCGTGGCTCTGCCGCGGCGAATAGCCGGAGTGGGTCATGGTGACCGTGCAGTCGGTGACCTGCCACCCGTGGATTCCCTGCCCCAGCGTCTCCTTCACGGTGTCCTCGACCGCCTTGAAGAACGCGTACGGCATCGCACCCAGTTCGACCTCCAGCCGGAATTCCACACCGGAATCGAGGGGCGCCGGATCGATGCGCAGTCCGACGGTCGCGAGAAACGGATTGGGGTCCTTCTTGTTGAACTCGACCGCCGCACCGGTGCCCACGGGGCGTTCGATGCACAGGGGTGTCGTCTCGCGGAACACCACGTCGATAGCGAATTCGTCCGCCAGTGTCGCCTGGATGACCTCCTTCTGCACCTCGCCGTAGAGCGACACGGAGATCTCCTTGCGGATCTCGTCGTGCCGGAGATTGATCAACGGGTCCTGTTCGGCGAGTTGGGTCAGCGCGAGATGCAGGGCACCCTTGCCGGCCGCACGGCAGGGTACGACGACGGTTTCGAGCGTCGGCGGGGAGAAATGGTGCTCGTCCGCCGACGATTTCCGCGGTACTCCGATGACGTCGCCGATACGGATGTCGTTCAGCCCCCAGAGCTTGCCGATCCGCCCCGCCGTCACCGCCCCCTCCCCCGTGGCCGAGCCCTGGTCGAAGACGCTGGTCGCGGTGACCTTGCCCTTCTCGCCGTCGCGGAAGGTCAACCGGTCGCGCGTACGCAGCGTCCCGGAGAACATCCGCGCGTACGCGATCTTCTCCCCCGCGGATCCGCGCTCGACCTTGAAGACGCCGGCCGAGACCGGGCCGTCGACATCACCCTCCGCCGAGGGCAGCAACTCCTTGATCCCGGAAATCAGTTCCGCGATGCCCGCGCCCGTCATGGCCGAGCCGAAGAACACGGGGTGCACCAGGGCCTCCCGCGTCTGCCGCACGAGAGCGGCGCGGAGCCGGTCGTACGACACTCGGCCCTCGCGGCCCTCGACATACGCGGCGAGCAGGTCGTCGTCGTGCTCGGCGAGCAGATCGAGAAGAGGCGCCCGGAGGCCGGCGTCGTCGAACGGGGTGAAGCGAGCCTCGCGGATGCCCGGTTCAGCCACCCGGCCCATCGGGATGATCGCCGGGGTGAGTCGCGCGGAGATCGCCTCCAGTACACGGTCGCACCGCGCTCCGCGGCGGTCGATCTTGTTCACGAAGACGAGCGTGGGAATCCGCAGCCGCTGGAGTGTCCGCATGAGCACACGGGTCTGCGCCTGTACACCCTCCACGGCCGAGACGACGAGTACGGCGCCGTCGAGCACGCTGAGCACCCGCTCCACCTCGGCGATGAAGTCGGGGTGGCCAGGGGTGTCGATCAGATTGACGGTGACGTCGTCGATCGCGAAGGAGACGACGGCGGACTTGATCGTGATGCCACGCTGTCGTTCCAGCGCGAGAGAATCGGTCTGGGTGTTTCCGTCGTCGACGCTGCCGATCTCGTCGATGACCCCGACCGAGTGCAGGAGCCGCTCGGTCAGGCTTGTCTTACCGGCGTCTACGTGCGCCAGAATTCCCAGGTTGAGCATATGCACCGGGCGTCATGTCCTTTGAAGTGGGAGTGATTCCTTCCTGGGTGGACATGAGCGGTGTGCGCATTGCTGCTCCTCGATCTTGGTCGACGCGTCCCTCGTAGTGCAGCAGCCGACGGCCCCCGGCGGCAACGGATTAACGCTCAACAAATGCGTGCCGTAGCGCTCGCCCCCCTCGACAGGCGGCCTTAGAGTGACGCACGTCACGTAAAATGGCTGATACCCCTCACCTGGCTCTCTGGGAGGGCACATGACCCGCATTTCGGTGAAGGTGGACGGCACCACGTACGAGGACGAGGTCGAACCCCGCCTCCTCCTGGTCCACTACCTGCGAGACCGCCTCGGCCTGACCGGCACCCCCATCGGCTGCGACACGTCGAACTGCGGGGCCTGCACGGTCGACCTCGACGGGGAGAGCGTCAAGAGCTGCTCGGTGCTCGCCGTCCAGGCCGACGGGAGCGAAGTGACGACGGTCCAGGGACTCGCCCGGGACGGAGAGTGGCATCCGCTGCAGACGGCGTTCCACGAGCGGCACGCCCTGCAGTGCGGCTACTGCACACCGGGAATGATCATGGCCGCCCGGGATCTGCTCCGCGAGAACCCCGATCCGACCGCGGACGACGTGCGCCAGGCCCTGGAGGGGAACCTCTGCCGGTGCACCGGCTACCAGAACATCGTGCGCGCGGTCCTGGCCGCCTCCGGTCAGGAGGTCACGACATGACCGACCAGATCACCGAGCGTGAGGTCGGCCGCTCCCGGCCGCGCAAGGAGGACGCCCGTCTCGTCACCGGCCAGACCAACTGGACGGACAACATCAGCGTCAACGGACTGCTGCACCTGGCGATTCTGCGCAGCCCCATGGCGCACGCCCGCATCGACCGGGTCGACGTGGCACCCGCGCGCGAGCGCCCCGGCGTGGTCGCCGCCTTCAGCGGCCGTGACCTGGCCGAAGGCCTCGGCTCACTGCCCTGCGCCTGGCCGGTCACCGAGGACATCGTCCTCCCGGACCACCCGCCGATCGCGGTCGACGAAGTCCGCTACGCCGGCGACCCGGTGGCCGTCGTCGTGGCCCGCGACCGGTACGCCGCCGCCGACGCCCTGGAAGCCGTCGAGGTCGACTACACACCCCTGCCCCCGGTCCTCGACCTGGAGGCCGCCCTCACCGAGGACGCCCCGCTGGTCCATGCCGACAAGGGCACCAACCGCTGCTACGTCTGGCCCCTCGCCACCGGTGAGGACTACGCCTCGGTCCGGCAGCGCGCGGACGTGGTCCTCAAGCGCCGCTATGTGCAGCAGCGGCTCATCCCCAACGCGATGGAGCCGCGAGCGGTGGTCGTGACGCCACTGGCCGCCTCCGGCGAGTACACCGTCTACTCCGCCACCCAGATCCCGCACATCCTGCGCATCATGCTGTCCATGGTCACCGGCGTCCCCGAGCACAAGCTGCGGGTGATCGCCCCCGACGTGGGCGGCGGCTTCGGTTCCAAGCTCCAGGTGTACGGCGAGGAGGCCCTCGCACTCGCCGTGGCGCGGCGGCTGGGCCGCCCCGTGAAGTGGACCGAGTCACGGTCCGAGGGGTATCTCGCCACCCATCACGGGCGCGGGATGATCCAGGACATCGAGATCGCCGCCACCGACGAGGGCAAGCTGCTCGGCCTCAAGGTCGACCTCCTCGCCGACATGGGGGCGTACCTCATGCTCGTGACGCCGGGCATCCCGATCCTGGGCGCCTTCATGTATCCGGGGATCTACAAGATGGACGCGTACGACTTCACGTGCACCGGCGTCTTCACGACCAAGACGCCCACGGACGCCTACCGCGGCGCCGGGCGTCCCGAGGCGACGTACGCCATCGAACGGATCATGGACGAGCTGGCCGTCGAACTCGGCCTGGATCCGATCGAGTTGAGGCGGCGCAACTGGATCCGCCACGGGGAGTTCCCGTACACGGCCGTCGCGGGGCTGACGTACGACAGCGGCAACTACGAGGCCGCCACCGACAAGGCGCTCGCGCTCTTCGGATACGACGGGCTGCGCTCCGAGCAGCAGAAGCGCAACGAGCACGGTGACGTGGTGCGGCTCGGCATCGGTGTGTCCACGTACACCGAGATGTGCGGGCTCGCGCCCAGCCGGGTGCTGCGGGATCTGCGGTACGCGGCCGGAGGCTGGGAGGCGGCGAGCATCCGCATGCTGCCGACCGGCAAGGTCGAAGTGGTCACCGGCACCAGTCCGCACGGACAGGGGCATGTGACCTGCTGGAGCCAGATCGCCTCCGACGTCCTGGGAGTGCCCTTCGAAGACGTCGAAGTGGTGCACGGCGACACCAAGGCGGCGCCGCAGGGCATGGACACCTACGGCTCGCGCTCGCTCGTCGTCGGCGGGGCCGCCGTGCACCACGCCGCCCGGAAGGTGGTGGAGAAGGCTCGGAAGGTGGCCGCGCACCTCCTCGAAGCGAGCGAGCACGACCTGGAGTTCACGCACGGCGTGTTCTCCGTGAAGGGCTCGCCCGAGGCGTGCAGGACCATCCAGGAGATCGCCTTCGAGACGTTCTCCTCGCACGACCTGCCCGACGGCATGGAACCCACCATCAACGCCGAGCACCTGGTCGACCCGGAGAACTTCTCCTACCCGCACGGCACCCATCTGTGTGCCGTCGAGGTCGACACCGAGACCGGCCGGACCACCATCCGCAGTTACGTCTGCGTCGACGACGTCGGCCGGGCCGTCAACCCGATGATCGTCGAGGGGCAGGTGCACGGCGGAGTCGCGCAGGGCATCGCGCAGGCGCTGTACGAGGAGGCGGTGTACGACGACGAGGGCAACCTGGTGTCGGGCACCATGGCCGACTATCTGGTGCCCTCGGCACCCGACCTGCCCGAGTTCGTGACGGACCGGACGGAGACGCCGGCCACCTCGAATCCCTTGGGCGCCAAGGGAGTCGGTGAGGCGGGGACCATCGCCTCGACGCCCGCGGTCGTCAACGCGATCGTGGACGCGCTGCGGCCGCTGGGGGTGACCGAGGTGGCGATGCCCTGTACGCCGCTGCGGGTCTGGGAGGCCATCGAGCAGGCTCGTTCCGGAAAGGACGGCTCAGCATGATTCCCCCGGCATTCGAGTACGCCAGGCCCGCGAGCGTCGAGGAGGCCGTGCGCACCCTCGCGGACGCGGGCGAGGACGCGAAGGTGCTGGCCGGCGGCCAGAGCCTGCTGCCGCTGCTGCGGCTGCGGCTGGCCTTTCCCGAACTGGTCGTCGACGTCGGCCGCATTGCACAGCTGCGCGGGATCCGCGAGGACGAGGGAACGCTGATCATCGGCGCGATGACCTCGCACCACGACGTCATCCGCGATCCACGGGTCCGCCGGCATGCCGGGCTGCTCACGGCGGCCACGGCAACGGTCGCCGACCCCGCCGTCCGCCATCGCGGCACCCTCGGCGGTTCGCTCGCGCACGCCGACCCGGCCGGTGACCTGCCCGCCGTGATCCTCGCGCTCGACGCGACGCTGATCGCGGAGGGCCCGGCGGGACGGCGTGCCATCCCCGCCCGCGAGTTCTTCGTGGACTATCTGCAGACAGCGCTGCACCCGGATGAGCTTCTGGTGGAGGTGGAGATACCGACGGTCGACGGCTGGGGTTTCCACTACGAGAAGTTCCACCGGGTCGCACAGTCCTGGGCCGTGGTCGGCGTGGCAGCACTGGTGCGGCGCGACAACGGGCACATCGCCGAGGCCAGGATCGGGCTCACGAACATGGGCTCGACACCGCTGCGCGCCGGGGCCACCGAAGAGGCACTCGTGGGCGCCGCGGCACCGGGCGCGGTGCAACGGGCTGCCGAGGTGGCGGCAGACGGGACGCACCCGTCGTCCGATCCCTCGGCCTCGCCCGCGTACCGCGCGCACCTCGCCCAGGTCCTGACCAGGCGGGCGGTGCTGGCCGCCGGCGGGATGGGGTGAGGAGCCCATCACCGGCATGGTCGTGGACGGCTTGAACGGTCCGGACGAGGTGCGGGCCCGACTGGAGAAGACCGGGTACCTCGTCGACGACGGGCTGGCCGTCGCCTGTTTCCTGGCACTGCGGCTGCACCGGCCGATCTTCTGCGAGGGCGACGCGGGCGTGGGCAAGACCGCGCTCGCGTCCGCCCTCGCCGAGGCGATCGGCGCTCCGCTGATCCGGTTGCAGTGCTACGAGGGCATCGACGCGTCGCAGGCCCTGTACGACTGGGACTTCCCGCGCCAGCTCCTGCACCTGCGGGCCGCCGAGGCGGCGGGCATCACGGACGCCGACCGGCTCGAAGGCGAGCTGTACGACCGGCGGTTCCTCATCACCCGGCCCCTCCTGCAGGCGCTGGAAACCCATCCGTCCGTGTTGCTCGTCGACGAAGTGGACCGCGCGGACGACGAGTTCGAGGCGTTCCTGCTGGAGCTGTTGTCGGAGTACGCGGTCACCGTTCCCGAACTGGGCACGCTGCGCGCCGAGTCACCGCCCGTCGTCGTCCTCACCTCCAACCGCACCCGCGAGGTGCACGACGCCCTGAAGCGACGCTGCCTCTACCACTGGTTCGACCACCCCGGCTTCGCCCGCGAACTCGCCATCGTGAGACGGAGGTTGCCGGAGGTCACCGCCCGGCTCGCCGAGCAGGTCACCGCGCTCGTCCAGGCCCTGCGCACCGAGGACCTGCTCAAACCGCCCGGGGTCGCGGAGACGATCGACTGGGCCGAGGCCCTGCACGCGCTGGGTGCGACCGAGGTGGACGCCGAGCTGGCGGTGGCCACGCTGGGATCGGTGCTGAAGTACCGCGAGGACGCCGAGCGCGCCCGCGGTCTCGACCTGACGTCGATCCTTTCCGCCCGGGGGGCGTAGGACCATGGGACGCGAGGGCACCGTCGACGCGTCCGCCGTCCTGGTCGGGTTCGCCCGAGCCCTGCGCACGGCCGGTGTCGACGCCGCGCCCGACCGCGTACAGGCCTTCCTCGGCGCGCTCGGTCTCCTCGATCCGGGCGCGCGATCCGATGTGTACTGGGCGGGACGGCTCACCCTGTGCGGGAGCCAGGACGATCTCGAACGCTACGAACGGGTCTTCGCGGCCTACTTCGGCACGAAGACGCAAGGCACCCCGACGCGGTCCACTCCCCCGCCACGCCTGCGCCTGGCCGTCCGCGACGCCGGTCCCGTGCCTCCCACGGCGACGCGAGCCCCGGAGGACGCCGTACCGACGGCCACGCTCGCCAGCTCCACCGACGTGCTGCGCCATCGCGACTTCGCCGGGCTCACAGCGGCCGAGCGGGAGCAACTGCGGCGGCTGCTGGCCGCCTTCCGGCTGCGCGGCGAGGTGCGGCGCTCCGCGCGGCGGCACCCGGCGCGGCGTGGCAGCGTGGATCCGGGGCGTACCGTACGGGAGATGCTGCGGCGCGGTGGTGAGCCGGCCCGGCTGCGACTGCACGCCCGGGCCGAACGCCCGCGCCGGGTCGTGCTGCTCGTGGATGTGAGCGGCTCGATGGCCCCCTACGCGGACGCGCTGCTGCGGTTCGCGCACGCGGCCTCGCACGGCACCGGCACGGAGGTCTTCACCATCGGCACCCGGCTGACCCGGGTGACCCGCGAACTCACGCACCGCGACCCCGACACGGCCATGGCGGCACTCGCAGCGGCGGTTCCCGACTGGCGCGGCGGCACTCGGCTCGGCGAGATGCTGCGCGGCTTCCTGGACCGCTGGGGCCGACGGGGCATGGCACGCGGCGCGGTCGTGGTGGTCCTCTCGGACGGCTGGGAGCGTGGCGATCCGGCCCTGCTCGCGGCCCAGATGCGACGCTTGCACCGGCTCGCGCACCGGGTGATCTGGGCCAATCCGCGCAAGGCCCGTCCCGGCTACGCGCCCCTGGCCGGCGGGATGGCGGCGGCGCTGCCGAGCGTGGACGCCTTCGTCGAGGGGCACAGCCTGGCCGCGCTGGAGCGTCTGGCGGCGGTGGTGAGAGGAGCGGACCCTTGAGGAGAACGGGATCCTGCGGACAGGGTGAGGCCGTGAGGAGAGCGGGATCCTGCGGACAGAGTGAGGCCGTGAGGAGAACGGGGTCCCGCGGAAATGGCGGACCTCCGAGATGCACCGTGCCCTTCGGAAAGGGCGGATCCTTGAGGCAGACGCACCCCGCGGTGAAGGGAACGAGCGATGCGTGACATCCTCCCGGCGCTCAACCAGTGGTACGCGGCGGGGTCGCCGTTCGGGCTCGCCACAGTGGTGTCGGTGAGCCGCAGCGCGCCCCGCGACCCGGGCGCGGCCATGGCCGTGGGCCCGGCCGACGAAGTCGTGGGCAGTGTGTCCGGCGGCTGTGTGGAGGGCGCGGTCTTCGAGCTGGCCCAGGACGTCGTGCAGTCCGGCGAGGCGCGTGTGGAGTCCTTCGGGTACAGCGATGAGGACGCGTTCGCCGTAGGGCTCACCTGCGGCGGCGAGATCACGCTGCTCGTCCGCCGGGTGTCCCCCGCCGACGACCCGTCCTTCGGCGCGGTGGCCGAGTCGGTGGCCGCGGGCCGCCCGGTGACGGTGGCGACGGTGATCGACGGACCGGCGCCGCTCGGGGCCACGCTCGCCGTATGGCCGGAGGAGGAGTCGGGGACCCCCTCCGGTGGGGTGTCGGGCTCCCTCGGGTCGCCGGGTCTGGACGTCGCCGTCGCCGCCGACGCGCGCGGTGAGCTGGCCCAGGGCGCCACGATCCGGCGGCACTACGGGCCGCACGGCGAGCGCCGCGAGGACGCCGTCACGGTCTTCCTCAACTCCTTCGCGCCACCGCCCCGCATGCTGGTTTTCGGCGCGATCGACTACGCGGCCGCGGTGGCCCGGATCGGTGCCTTCCTGGGCTACCGGGTCACGGTGTGCGACGCCCGGCCGGTCTTCGCCACGCCGAAACGGTTCCCGGAGGGCGTGGACGTGGTCGTCGACTGGCCGCACCGCTATCTGAGCGGTACGACGACCGACGCGCGCACCGTGATCTGCGTCCTCACCCACGACCCGAAGTTCGACGTGCCCCTGCTCGAGGAGGCGCTGCGCCGCCCGGCCGCGTACATCGGGGCGATGGGCAGCCGTCGTACGCACGACGAGCGGATGAAACGGCTGACCGATGCCGGTCTCTCCGAGCGTGATCTGTCCCGGCTGCGCTCGCCCCTCGGCCTCGACCTCGGGGCCCGTACGCCCGAGGAAGTCGCCGTGTCGGTCGCCGCGGAGATCGTCGCGCTGCGGTGGGGCGGCAGCGGAGCGCCCCTGACGGCGACGGGCGGGGCGATCCATCCGAGGTAGCCCGAACCAGGAGCGGCCGCAGGAGCCCGATCCACAAGTGTTCCCGGTAGCTCGATCCAGGAGGAAATGATGGATCTGCACCACGAGTTCACAGTCCCCGTCCCGGTCGAGGACGCCTGGCGGGTGCTCCTCGACATCGAGCGGGTCGCCCCGTGCATGCCGGGCGCGACGGTCGATGACTACGACGGCAAGACCGTGACCGGCTCGGTGAAGGTGAAGGTGGGCCCGATCACGCTGACATACCGGGGCACCGCCGTCTTCGAGGAACAGGACGAGGCGGCGCACCGGATGGTGCTGATCGCCGGCGGCAAGGAGTCGCGCGGCCAGGGCACGGCACAGGCCAGAGTCACGGGCACACTCAGCGAACGCGACGGCGGCACGGCCGTGTCGGTGGAGACCGATCTGACGGTGACGGGGCGTCCGGCACAGTTCGGACGCGGGGTCATGGCGGAGGTGGGCGACAAGCTGGTGGGGCGGTTCGCGGACTGTCTCTCCGAGCGCCTCCAGGAATCCGGCCGCCCCGAAGAAGCGCCTGGCGGCGCCGAAGAAGCGCCCGACCGAGCCGCGGAACCAGGCCGACGCGAAGAATTCGAGCCGCTCAACGCGCCCTCGGTCGCGGTGCGCTCCGAGGCGGAGCCGATCGACCTGATCAGGACGGCGGGGATGCCGGTCGCCAAGCGGTTGGTCGTGGCGGTCGCCGCGGCCGTCGCCGCGGCACTGGTGTTCTTGCGCCTACGACGCCGTCGGCGCCACTGAGCCGGTCAGCCGACCACATCGCGGTGATCGGCGATCACCTGCTCCAGGTGGTGCAGCGCCGCGGTCACCCGAGCAGGGTCCTTCTGGAAGAACGGGTCGTCCGGCACGGGCAGGGATCCGGCGAGCGCCCAGCCGCGCCCCCGCGCCCAGGTCGCGTCGTCCAGATCGAGCGCGGCGCGGAATGCGCCGCGTGCCTGGGCGGGCAGGAACATCCACGCGGGCAGCAGATCGACGGCAGGGTCGCCCACGGCGAGCGTCCCGAAGTCGATGACCGCGCTCAACCGGCCGTCGACAGCGAGGAGATTGCCGGTCGCCAGGTCACCGTGGATCCACACCGGCGGCGCCTCCCACGCGGGCGCCGCGAGCGCCGCTTCCCACACCTCCGTCACCGCGTCGGTGTCGACCATGCCCTTGAGCGCCTCGATCTTGGGGCGGACCCGCGCTTCGGCCGCCAGGGAGTCCCGCTCGTCCCCCATCGGCACACCGCGGAACGCGTTGCTCGGCTCGGGGCCGGGACCGCCGGTGGCGTCGAGTTCGTGCAGCGCGGTGATGAACTCGGCGAGCTGCACGGCCGCTGCGACCGGATCGACCAGGCCTTCCGTCGTGGCCGTCTCCCCCTCCAGCCATCGGTAGACGGACCAGGGGTAGGGGTACCCCTCCCCCGGCTCTCCCTTCGCCACCGGTTCGGACACGCGCAGCGGCAGGTGCGGCGCGAGACGCGGCAGCCACGTGTGCTCGCGTTCCACCTGGCCGACCCAGTGGGAGTAGCGCGGCAGCCGTACGGACAGGTCCTCGCCCAGTCGGAAGGTCGCGTTGTCCATGCCCGACAACGGGACGGGTGACAGGGGCAGTTCCGCCCACTGGGGGAACTGCCCCGCGAGCAGACGGCGTACGAGATCGGCGTCGATCAACACGCCGCCATCTCACTGGGCGCGGCCGTCAGCCGTCCACTCCATTAACCGGTGCGCGGCGGCAGTCGGTGCAGTGTGACGTCGGTGAGCCCGCCGTCCGCCGCTGTCGCGGTCATGTAGGTGCAGTGGGGCTGACGGCGGCGGTCGGTCGGCGAGCCGGGGTTGAGCAGGCGCAGGCCGGTCTCCGTTGTCGAGTCCCAGGGGATGTGGCTGTGCCCGAAGACCAGGACGTCGAGGTCGGGAAAGCGCTCGGCGCAGCGGTGTTCGCGGCCCTGGGCGGCACCGGTCTCGTGGACGACCGCGAAACGCAGGCCGCCCAGTTCGGCGCGGGCGACCTCGGGGAGGCGGGCGCGCAGGGCCGGGCCGTCGTTGTTGCCGTACACGCCGAGGACCGCGCGGGAGCGGTGCTCCAGCAGGTCGAGGGTGGCGGTGTCCACCCAGTCGCCCGCGTGCACGACGACGTCGGCGAGCGGGAGTTCGGCGAGGAGCTGTGCAGGCAGTTCCTTCGCCCGCTTCGGGAGGTGGGTGTCGGACATCAGCAGAAGACGCACACCCTCAGGGTGTCACTCCCCCGTGATTCCGCAGCGTGCACCCACGCCCCACCGCGCACGCGGTCACTCCAACAGGACCTCGCTCCACACCTGCTTCCCGCCGCTCACCGGCACCGTCCCCCAGGCCGCCGACATGGCCTCGACGAGGAGGATGCCGCGGCCGCCGGTGGCCTCCCAGCCGATGCTGGTGGGCTTGATCGGCGTGCGCGGCGAGTTGTCGGCGACCGAGACCCGCAGCCGGTGGTTGATCAGGGTGAAGTCGAGCCGGACCTGGCCGTCGGTGTGCACGAGGGCGTTGGTGACGAGTTCGGAGACGACGAGGAGTACGGCGTCCAGGTTGTCGCTCACGCCCCAGGTGCGCAGGGTGCGCCGGGTGAAGCGGCGGGCGTGCCGGACCGCCTCGGGGACGCGCCAGACGGTCCAGCTCTCGCGGAGCGGGCGCGTCGCCAGGCCGTCGTAGCGCATCAGGAGCAGGGCCACGTCGTCGCTGCGGTTGGCGCCGGCGAGCAGTGCGTCGGCCACGAGTCCCAGGTGGGCGGGGTCGGAGCGGGAAAGTTCCGAGGCGAGCCGGTTCAGGCCGTCCTCGATGTCGACCTCGACGGACTCGACGAGACCGTCCGTGGTCAGGGCCACGATCGTGCCGGGCTGGAGCCGCAGAGGGGTCATCGGGAAGTCCGCCTGGGTGACGACGCCGAGCGGCGGGCCGCCCTCGGACTCGGGAACCTCGGTGCGGCCGTCCGGGTGACGCAGCACCGGCGGCAGATGTCCGGCGCGGACGTACCAGGCGGAGCCCTCCTCCATGTCCACATCGACGTAACAGCAGGTGGCGAAGAGGTCAGTCTCGAGGTCCATGAGGAGACGATTGGCGTGCGAGACCACCACGTCCGGGGGATGCCCCTCGATGGCGTAGGCGCGCAGCGCCGTGCGCATCTGGCCCATGAGGGTCGCGGCCGAGGCGTTGTGTCCCTGGACGTCACCGATGACGAGGGCGACGTGGTTGTCGGGCAGCGGGATCACGTCGTACCAGTCGCCGCCGACCTCCAGACCCGCCGTGGTCGGAAGGTAGCGGGCGACGGCGACCGCGCCGGGCAGCTGGGGCAGGCGGCGCGGGAGCAGCGTGCGCTGGAGCATGCCGATGAGTTCGTGTTCGGCGTCGAAGGCGTGGGCGCGCATCAGCGCCTGCCCCGCGAGACCCGCGGCCGCGGTGAGCAGGGCGCGCTCGTCGGGGCCGAAGTCGTGCGGGCTGTCCCAGCCGATCAGACAGGCACCGGCCATGCGTCCGCCGGCGGGCAGCGGCAGGACGGCGAGGCCGCCGGGGCCGACCTCGGCGAGCGCCGGCTCCAGGGACGCCCCGGCGGGCCAGATGGCGGGCCGCCCCTCGCTCAGCGCCGCGGCGAGCGTCGGCATGGCGCGGACCGGCGCGTCCGGCCACTCCGAGCGCCATTCGGTGCGCCACAGCTCGGGCCAGGACTCGGGCTCGGGCGGGTCGAGGACGGTGACGACGAGTCGGTCGCCCTCCAGTCCGGCGAGGGCGATGCGGTCGGCCCTGAGGGGCTTGCGCAGGGCGGCGACCACGGCCCGGCCGACGTCGCGGACGGTGCCCGCGGTGGCGAGGGCCGTGGCGAGCCGCTGGACGCGGGCCACGTCGTTGACGCCGGAGCGCAGCTTCGAGGCGTCGAAGACCGTGCCGACGAGTCGCGCCGGGCGGCCTTCGCCGCCGGGCAGCAGGCGGGCGCGCAGCCGCAGCCAGCGCTGTCCGCCGGACGGCTGCAGAATCCGGAACTCCAGCTCGCGGTCGCCGATGGACATGTGGTCCGGTTCCACGGCGGACATCAGCGAGGGCAGGTCCTCCGGCACGGTCATCGACAGCAGCGTCTCCACCTTGCCGTCGAAGTCGTCCGCGTCCAGGCCGAACAGCTCCAGCATCTCGTCGTCGACCTCGACGTGCCCGGTGTCCATGGCGAGGCTGAAGGAGCTGGCGGGCAGGTCCTCCATGTCCTCCGCCTCGGCGGGCGGCGGGCAGACCACGGCCTCGGCCAGCAACCCCAGGTACTCCCGGTCCTCGGAGCCGAAGCCGCCCGGGTTCTCGCTGATGGCGATCAGGCAGCCGCCGTCCCGCAGCGGCAGCGCCCCCAGCGCGAACTCCTGGGACGGAAGCCGCCGGGCGTCCGCGCAGCGGCCGAGTTCCTCCGGGCCGAGCCACAGCGGCCGGCCCGAGCGGTGGGCGTCCACCGCGGGGGACCGGCCGGAGAGGGGATAGCTGTCGCGCAGCCCGTACAGCATCCTCGGCAGCCCGGCGGACTCGGCCAGGTGCAGTTCCTCGCCACTCTCGCTCGGTGAGTACACCGCCGCCAGGGTCGCGGTGGTGTAGACCAGTGCCTGTTCGAGGACGCGGCGCAGCCGCTCGCGCGGCTCCAGGTCCGTGGTGAGCGTCTTGAGGGCAAGTTCGGCACGCAGCGTTCTCGTTCTGCGTTCCGCAGCGCCCTCACTGACCACGTCCGCAATTACAGCGCTTCCGGGACGCTCGCGCAGCCCCTGTGACCGTTCCGAGCCTGTCGGGCCTGCGACTCGCTGTCACCGCGCGGCTTCTCGGCGCCGTGCGGGATCCCGGGTGGCTGTCGGCGTGCGGCGCGTCAGCGAGTCCGCTCGCCGTGCGGGACGGGCCGCCAGGAGAGAGCCTTGACCCTGGGATGTGTCGCGCGGCCCTGCGAGGAGGTGGTCGGCGTGTCCGACTGGCAGGGGTCCGGGCAGGCGCCGGCGGGGGGCCCACCGGCGCAGGTCGGACGGCCGCTGCTGTCGCTGACGCTGGCCGCGATGATGGACGACGTGCACGCCCACTCCGGCGCGGTCTACCTGCTGGCGCCCCGCGAGCCGGTCCTGGAAATGGCGGTCATGGCGGGGCTGCCCAGGGCCTTCGCCGCACCGTGGGAGCGGGTGGGGCTGAGCGCCCCGATCCCGGTGGCCGAGGCGGTGCGCGAGCGGCGGCTGATCTGGGTCAGCGGCGAGGAACAGATGGCCGGCCGCTATCCGCGGATCGCCGTGGTGCTCCCCTATCCGTTCGCGCTGGCGGCGCTCCCCGTGACGACCGAGAACAGGGCATACGGCGCCGTCTTCGTGACCTGGCCCGGCTCGCACCCGCCGGAGTTGTCCGACCGGGAACGCGACCATCTCACTGCGGCCTGCGACCGGCTCGCACTGCGTCTGGAGCGGGCCGCCAAGGAGCACCGTCCCGTGCACCCCGAGCCGGACCTGCTGGCACCGGCCGCCGCGACGACCGTGGCCGGCACGCTCAGCACGGTGGAGGCCGCGCGGATGGTGGCGCGGCTGCCGTACGGGCTGTGCGCGCTGGATCTGCACGGGCGGATCAGCTACGCGAACACGGCGACGGCCGAGCTGCTCGGGGTCCCGGCCAGCGGATTGCTGGGCACCCAGCTGTGGGCGGCGGTGCCCTGGCTCAACGACCCCGTTTACGAGGACCGCTACCGTGCCGCGCTGCTCAGCCAGCAGGTGACATCGTTCGTGGCGCTGCGGCCGCCCGGCGACTGGCTGTCGTTTCGCCTGTATCCCAGTACGAACGGGCTGAGCGTGCGCATCTCGCGGGCCCGGGCGGTGACCGAGATGACCCGTGCCGAGCCGCAGCGCGGTGACAGCACCCCGCGCCTGGTGACCATCTCCCATCTGCTGAGTCTGGCGAGCGCGCTCACGGAGGCGGCAGGCGTCCAGGACGTGGTGCAACTGGTCGCGGACGAGATCGCGCCCGCTGTCGGCAGCCAGGCCCTGGTCCTGCTCGGCACGCGGGCCGGGCGCCTCCATGTGCTCGGGCATCGGGGCTATCCGGAGGCGCACGTCGTGGAGCGCTTCGACGGAATGCCGCTCAGCGCGCAGACCCCTGGTACCCATGCGCTGAACTCCGGCGTTCCCGCCTTCTTCGACTCGCGTCAGCAGCTGGAGCGTATCTACCCGTCCCGGAAGACGACGCCGGACGGCATGGCCGCGTGGGCCTATCTGCCGCTCATCGCGTCCGGGCGGCCGGTGGGCACCTGCGTCCTGGCGTACGCCCAGCCGCACACCTTTCCCGCCGATGAGCGTGCCGTCCTGACCAGCCTGGGCGGGCTGATCGCGCAGGCGCTGGAGCGTGCCCTCCTCTACGACGCCAAGCTCCAGCTGGCGCACGGTCTGCAAGCCGCGCTGCTGCCGCACTCGCTGCCGTCGCTGCCCTCCATCGAGGCGGCCGCGCGCTATCTGCCGGCCACTCAGGGCATGGACATCGGCGGGGACTTCTACGACCTGGTGGCCTCGCCCGGCCGGGCCGCGGCGGTGATCGGCGATGTACAGGGCCACAACGTGACGGCGGCGGGCCTGATGGGGCAGATCCGCACCGCCGTACGGGCGTACACGACCGTCGGTCAGCCGCCGGAGGAGGTGATGCGGAGCACCAACCGGCTGCTGATCGACCTGGGCACCGACCTCTTCGCCAGCTGTCTGTATCTGCGTCTGGACCCCGCGCGCGAGGTGGCCGTCATGGCGCGCGCGGGCCATCCGCCGCCATTGCTGCGGCGGCCGGACGGCAAGGTCCGGGTGCTCGATCTGGCCGGCGGCCCGCTGCTAGGAATCGACGCGTCGGCCACGTATCCGACGACCGAGGTGCCGCTCACCCCCGGCTCCGTACTCGCCCTCTATACCGATGGTCTGATCGAGTCTCCCGGCGTCGACATCGAAGACGCCCTCTCCGACCTCGGCCGACGGCTCGCCGAGTCCGGCGACCAGCCCCTGGACGCGCTGGCCGACAGCCTCGTACAGCACGGCAGGACGTCGGCGCAGGAGCGGCCCGACGATGTCGCGCTGCTCCTGCTGCGGGCGCGGCCACCCGACTGACGGGCCGCCCTGCAGGACCCGTAGGAGGAGCCGTCCGGTGAGGCTGCCCTGGGCAGCCCGAACGCGGGAAGTCCAGACGCGGGCGGTCCGGCCCTCCCGCCGGAGGGCCGGACCCGTCCACTGCCGACCGGGAGCGCTGTTCCGCGGCCGGGTCAGTGGTTCTTGGTGACCGACCGTCAGGGGGTGGAGGTCACCAGGCCCGAGCCGTCGTCCGTACCGGTGCCGGACTGGTCGCCCGCGGCTCCGCTCGGGTCCGCGGCGCCACCGGCCTGGTCGCCCGCGCCACCTGCCTGGTCGTCAGCACCGCCGGCCTGGTCGCCCGCCCCCGCCGGGTCGCTGGCACTGGCGCTCGGGTCGGCCGCGCCCGCCGGGTCGCTGGCACTGGCGCTCGGGTCGGCCGCGCCGCCGTCACCGGCGCCGGCCCCGGCGTCTCCCGCGCCGAGCGTCGCACCGACCGCCGCCAGCGCGGTCGTGACGGGCTGGAAGAAGGTCTCACCGCCGGTGGTGCAGTCACCGCTGCCGCCCGAGGTGAGGCCGATCGCGCTGCCGTCCTGGGTGAACAGAGAGCCGCCGCTGTCACCCGCCTCGGCGCAGACGTCGGTCTGAATGAGACCGGTGACGGTGTCGACACCATTGGGGTCGGTCTCGCTCTGGAAGTTGACGGTGGCGTCGAGACCGGTGACCGAGCCGTCGTGCAGACCGGTGGTGCTGCCCATCCGGAAGACCTGCTGACCGACTGTGGCCTCCGCCGCCTGGGTAATCTGGACGGTCTGCCCGTTGCCGACGTTGACCTCGCTCGGCGCCTGGGTGTTGGGGTCGTCGTACTTCACGAGTGAGAAGTCGCCGGCGCCGGGGAAGGTCGCCTGGTCGACCGTCGCGATCGGCTGGCCGTTCTGCGAGTCCGACCACTGCTTGGCCGCGACACCGCAGTGCCCGGCGGTCAGGAAGGCGGGGCTGCCGTCGCTCGCGGTGACGTTGAAGCCGAGGGAGCAGCGCACACCGCCGCCGTTCGCCTGGGCGAAGATGGCGTCACCGCCCGACACGAACGTCTTGAACGAGCCGGCGGACTTCTTGACGGCGGCCACACCGGAGCCGAGCGAGTCGACGGTCGACGTCAGCTTGTTCCACTTGGCACCCGTGACCGTACTGTCGGCAGTGACCTGGATCTTGTTGGTCTTCGGGTCGACGGCCCACGCCGTGCCCGGGATCGTCGCGTCCGACTTCAGCGTCTTGGCGGCGGCCTGGAGTGCGGAGGTGCTGTTCTGCACCTGGTTGGCGACGGCGCCGGCCTTCTCGATCCGGTTGACGACATTGCTGTTGTCGCCGACGACATTGATGACGAGCTGCTGCTTCGAGGAGTCGTAGTACGACCCGGCGAAGGCGTCACCCAACTGGGAGGCGAGCTGTGAGGCGACGTCCCCGACATCGGTCGCCTTGAATGTCTTGGGGGTGGCGTCGTCCGAGTTCGACTGGGACGCGTTGGCATTGGGCAGCAGAAGTGCCGCCGCTCCGAGCGCCGCCACGCTTCCTGCCGCGAGGGCGGCCTTGCGCTTGGGTATCCGTTTGTGACTCAACTCTTGACCTCCTGGGGACGGGGTCGATGCCGCCGTCCGGCAGCTGACTGGGGGGCGCCTGGATGGTTGTTGATACGGGTGAGCCACGTGGGTTGTTCAACTGCCTTTAAGAAAGGCAGGAGTTACCTCGGCGAAAGGCATGGATTACGAGGCAATCCCGCCTTTCCGCCGAGCGACCGGGGAACAATGCCTCGCATGACGCTGAACCTCGCGGAAGCCGACAAGATCCTCGCCGACCATTTCGCCCCCTGGGTGCTCGACCTCGGCCTGTCCGTGGCGGAGTTGGGTGACCGACACGCCGTCCTGCGACTGCCGTGGTCCGCGCGGCTAGCCCGGGAGGGCGGCTCGCTGTCCGGCCAGGCGCTGATGGCCGCGGCCGACACGACGACCGTGATCGCGGTGTCCGCGGCGCGCGGCGCCTTCGTCCCCATGACCACCGTCCAGCAGTCCACCAGCTTCCAGCGGGCGGTGACGGAGGCGGATGTGCTGGTCGAGGCGGTGCTCACCAAGCTGGGCCGCCGGATGGCCTTCGCGGACATCACCATGACCGCCGAAGGATCGAAGGAGATCGCGGCGCGGGCGAGCACGGTGTACGCGCTTCTGGGCTGAGCGGACGCACACCCGGGCGCACGACACAATCCGCTACCGATCAGTAACGGTCCGTCCCCGACCTGGAACGGAATCCCGGGTTCAGCGAATCTGCACATCGAATACGCAACGAAGGCACGGCGCGCGACAGATCTGCACAGTCGCGCGCCCCCCTCCGCGCCATTGCGACGGGACTGTCCCATTCGATCCCGGGGCGGCAAGGGCACGCACGAATCGATGCCGCGCAGCATGTGAAGAAGTCGCCCCCGAGACGTGTGCACGCCTGCACGGCTGGACGGTAGAAGTGCTCAAGTGCCCAGGTGAGAGCCCTGGTTGATTGGATACGCGCCACGCGGGCGTGCTTTGATCCGTTGCACCGCGGGGGTCGCACCGAGGCTCCCGGAAACGGGCGCCGCGCGCTCGCGGTGGCGGCCGTCATCTGTCCCCCAGAGGGGGCCGCTCCCCCCTTATGAAATATCCAGACGAAGGGAAGTTCCATCATGAACTCCACCCCCCGTGTTGAGACCGCTGAGATCTCGGACGCCGACCTCGACAGCGTCTCCGGCGGCCTGTCGCTGAACGCCGTTGGCACCGTCACCGGCCTGGTCGACAGCGTTGCCCCGGTCTCCGGCCTCGTGGGCACGGGCGTCGGCACCATCGAGGGTGTGACCGGCCTGAACACCGCCCCGGTCACCGGCCTCGTTGCCGGTCTCTGATTGCATTTCATGCCGTTGAGTCCCGGAACCGCTTCCCGGTTCCGGGACTCTCGGATGTCGTAAATCTCTCGAACAGGTGAGGGAAGTCCCGTGCAGTTCCGCCAACAGGCCCTCGCCAAGCTGCAATCGCCCGAAGAGCTGGACCTTCCGGTGCGCTTCGCCCGCCCCCAGGGCTGGCTCGTGCTGTCCGTGACCGTCGTCGTCATGGCGGCCGCATCGGTGTGGGCCGTGACGGGCACCGTCGCGTCCACGGTCGGCGCACCCGCCATCCTCACGCACGGGGAGGGCAGCTACGTCCTGCAGAGCCCCGTCGCCGGGCAGGTGACCGCGGTCCTCGCCAAGGAGGGCGAACGGCTCGCCGCGAACGCCCCCGTGCTGAAGGTCCGTACGGCGCAAGGGGAAACGGCTGTCGTGCGAACCGTCGCCGCCGGCCGCATCACCGCGCTCGCCGCCACCATCGGCGCGATCATCTCGACCGGCGCGAACGTCGCCGCCGTGGAGAAGGTCGCCCACGCCGACGATCCGCTGTACGCGACCGTGTACGTCCCCGCGGAGAACGCCTCCACGATTCCCGCGAACGCCGCTGTCGATCTCACGGTCCAGTCGGTGCCGACCCAGCAGTACGGGGTGCTGCGCGGCCATGTGAAGGCGGTCGACCGGACCGTGCAGACCCAGCAGCAGATCACCTCCTTCCTCGGTGACAGCCAGCTGGGCGAGCAGTTCACCAAGAAGGGCAGGCCGGTGGCCGTCCTGGTCCGACTCGACCGGTCCTCCGGCACGAAGAGCGGCCTCAAGTGGTCCTCGGCCGACGGGCCGCCGTTCGCGCTCACTTCCATGACCCTGGCCACGGGTTCGATCCGCATGGCCGATCAGCGCCCCATCGATTGGCTCCTGCCGTGACCACCGCACAGGACACCCGGGGCAGACGCCGCGCCGCGCCCCCGAAGCGCACGGTCCCCAAGGGCAGGCGAAAGACAGTCCGCACCCCCACCGTGCTCCAGATGGAGGCCGTCGAGTGCGGTGCGGCCTCCCTCGCCATGGTCCTCGGTCACTACGGCCGGCACATTCCGCTCGAAGAGCTGCGTATCGCGTGCGGTGTCTCGCGGGACGGCTCGCGTGCCAGCAACCTGCTGAAGGCGGCGCGCAGTTACGGCCTGACGGCCAAGGGCATGCAGATGGACACGGCCGCGCTCGCCGAGGTGAGGGCGCCCGCGATCCTGTTCTGGGAATTCAACCACTATGTGGTGTACGACGGCATGGGACGGCGCTTCGGGCGGCGCGGCGTGCACATCAACGACCCCGGCAAGGGACGCCGGTTCGTGCCGATGGAGGACTTCGACACCAGCTTCACCGGAGTCGTCCTGGTCATGGAGCCGGGACCCGACTTCCGCAGGGGCGGCCGCAAGCCGGGAGTCCTGGGCGCCATGCCGGCCCGGCTGCGCGGCACGTCGGGCACCATGCCCGCGGCTGTGCTGGCGAGCCTGCTGCTGGTGGTGGTCGGCGCGGCGCTCCCCGCGCTCAGCCGGACATACATCGACCAGTATCTGATCGGTGGCCAGAGCTCCCTGCTCGGCGTGCTGTTCGCGTCGATGGGCGCCTCGGTGCTGCTCACGGTGGGGTTGACCTGGTTGCAGCAGGCCAATCTGCTGCGCGGCCGCATCATCTCCTCGACGCTTTCCAGCGCGCGTTTCCTGCGCCATCTGCTACGGCTGCCGGTCACCTTCTTCTCCCAGCGCAGCCCGGCCGACCTGGTGCAGCGGCTCCAGTCGAACGACGCGGTGGCCGAGACCCTGGCCCGCGATCTCGCCGCGGCCGGTGTGGACGCGATCGTGGTCGTGCTCTACGCCGTGCTGCTCTACACCTACGATCCGCAGCTCACCGCCGTGGGCATCGGCGTGGCGCTGCTCAACGTGGTGGCGATGCGGGTGGTGATCCGGCTGCGCGCGACCCGCACCGCGAAGCTGCGCGCGGACACCGCCCGGCTCACCAACACGGCCTACACGGGGCTCCAGCTCATCGAGACGATGAAGGCCACCGGCGGCGAGGACGGCTACTTCCGCAAGTGGGCGGGACAGCACGCGACCACGCTGGAGGAGCAGCAGCGCCTCGGTGTGCCGAGCGCCTGGCTGGGTGTGGTCGCGCCGACGCTCGCGGCGCTCAACTCGGCGCTGATCCTGTGGATCGGCGGTCTGCGCGCGATCGAGGGCCATATCTCGGTGGGTCTGCTGGTCGCCTTCCAGGCTCTCGTCACCCGCTTCACCGCCCCGATCACGCGCCTCAACGGCGTCGCGGGCCGCATCCAGGACTTCGCGGCCGACGTGGCCCGTCTCAAGGACGTCGAGAACTTCCAGGCGGACCCGCTCTACGCCCGCTCGGGCACCGGCGAGTCCACCCGCCGTCTGCACGGCCATGTCGAGCTGGAGAACATCACGTTCGGCTACAGCCCGCTCGACAAGCCGCTGCTCACCGGCTTCTCGCTGACGGTTGGGCCGGGCCAGCAGGTCGCACTGGTCGGGGGCTCGGGAAGCGGCAAGTCGACGGTTTCCAGGCTGATTTCGGGCCTGTACGCCCCCTGGGAAGGCACGATCCGCATCGATGGGCAGCGCCTGGAGGACATCCCGCGCGGCGCCCTCGCGGCCTCCGTGTCCTTCGTCGACCAGGACGTCTTCCTCTTCGAGGGCACGGTCCGCGACAACATCGCGCTGTGGGATCCGTCGATCCCGGACGACGCCGTGGTCGCGGCGCTGGAGGACGCGGCGCTGTACGACGTGGTCATGCGCCGTCCCGGCGGCATCCACAGCCGGGTCGAGCAGGACGGACGAAACTTCTCCGGCGGCCAGCGTCAACGCCTGGAGATCGCACGGGCGTTGGTCCGCAGGCCCAGCATCCTGGTGCTCGACGAGGTGACCAGCGCGCTGGACGCGGAGACCGAGCAGACCGTCATGGACAACCTGCGCAAGCGCGGCTGCGCCTGTGTCGTGATCGCGCACCGGCTCAGCACAGTGCGCGACAGCGACGAGATCGTCGTACTTCAGCACGGCACGATCGTGGAACGCGGGCGGCACGACGCCCTGGTGGCGGCCGGCGGCCCGTACGCCGAGCTGGTCAAGGAGCGATGAGATGACCACGGTTCACGAGGGCGTTCACGAGGGAGACCTCGTCCTCGGCGCGCTCGGCGGCATGGGCACGCCGGTCGACTGCACCGGCCTCAACCGCCTCGACCTGGAAGGCCCGCAAGTCCTGTGGCTCGTCGCGGCGGGTGCCATGGACCTGTTCGCGGTCGACGCCGCCCAGCAGGGCCACTGGCACCACCTCGGCCGGCTCGAAGCGGGCTCCCTTCTCCTCGGCCCGGTCGCGGGACCCCAACACACGCTCGTCGGACGCCCGCTGCGCGACTGCGTGGTGCACCGGATCGTGCTGCGTGAGCTGTACCAGCCGGTCAACACCGAGACCTGGTCGTACGACGAGTACGGCAACCCCCAGTACGTACCGCCGACGTCGAGCCCGCTGGAGTACGCCCTCGCCCTCGGCGTCGGCCGCAGCCTCTCCATCCTCTTCCAGGCGCCGATGGCGACCGAGAACGCCGCCGCGCTCACGGACGACGACGTCTTCTGGATGCAGGTGCCGCCCGGCAGTGTGCAGTACGGCTCGCTGTACGGCGCCGAAGCGGCCGCCGACCTGCTGATGGACCCCGGTGTCTGGCAGAGCATGGTCGACCAGCAGTATCGCCTGCTGACCACGCTCGACCGCTGGATCGAGCAGCTGGAGGCCAGCCACGAGGACCGTACGGCGGCGGGCATCAAGGCGGGCGAGGCCGTCCGTGCCCAGGCCGACCGGACCCTGCTCGCCTCCATCGGCAAGTCCGCGGCCAAGCGCCCTACCACCGCCGACGCGGACGCCACATACGCGGCCTGCAAGCTGGTCGCCCGCGAGGCCGGGATCACCCTCGCGGAGTCCGCGCAGAGCGGAACGGAGAGCGACCGGCTCGACCCGGTCGAACGAATCGCGCTCGCCTCGCGCGTCCGCACCCGTGCGGTACGCCTGGACGGGCGCTGGTGGCGGGACAACATCGGTCCGCTGATAGGCCACCGGGCCGTCTCGGGTGCGCCGGTCGCGCTGCTGTGGCGGCGCGGCGGATACGTGGCCGTGCAGCCGTCGTCCGGGCGCGAGACACCGGTCGAGAAGGCGAATGCGGCGGAGTTCGAGCCGCGGGGCGTGATGTTCTACCGGCCGCTGCCCGAGCGGAGGCTGAGCCCGCTGCGGCTGCTTCGCTTCTGTCTGCAGGGCACCGGCGGCGATCTGCGCAACCTCGCCATCAGCGGTCTGGTGACCGTGGCGATCGGCGCGCTGGTGCCGATCGCCACCGGCAAGGTGCTCGGGGAGTACGTGCCGAAGGCCCAGCACGGTCTCATCGTGCAGGTCTGTCTGGCCATCATGATCACCAGCATCGTGTCGGCGGCGTTCATGCTCCTGCAGAACCTGACGATGCTGCGGATGGAGGGGCGGATCGAGGCCACGCTCCAGCCGGCCGTGTGGGACCGGCTGCTCAGGCTGCCGACCAAGTTCTTCACCGCACGCTCGACCGGTGAGCTCGCCAGTGCCGCCATGGGCATCAGCGCGATCCGCCGGCTCCTCGCGGGTGTCGGCCCGACAGTCGCGCAGGCGGGTACGGTCGGCGCGATGAACCTGGGGTTGCTGTTCTGGTACAGCGTGCCGATGGCGCTGGCCGCGATCGGCATGCTCGTCGTCATCGCGGCCGTGTTCCTGGGCCTGGGCCTGTGGCAGGTGCGCTGGCAGCGCCGCCTCGTCGTGCTCAGCAACAAGCTGAACAACCAGGCGTTCCAGACCCTGCGCGGACTGCCCAAGCTGCGGGTCGCGGCGGCCGAGAACTACGCGTACGCCGCCTGGGCGAGCGAGTTCGCGCGCAGCCGCGAACTCCAGCAGAAGGTCGGCCGCATCAAGAACCTCACCACGGTGATGGGCGCGGTGTATCTGCCGCTCTGTTCGCTGCTGATGTTCATGCTGCTGGCGGGCCCGGCGCACGGCTCGTTGTCGGCCGCGGACTTCCTCACTTTCAGCACCTCGATGACGATGCTGCTCACCTCGGTCACCCAGATCACCGGCGCGTTCGTCTCGGCGGCGGCCGCGCTGCCGATGTTCGAGGAGATCAAGCCGGTGCTCGATGCGACGCCCGAGGTACGCGTGGCGAGCACCCGCCCGGGCATCCTGTCCGGCGGCATCGAGGCCCGAAGGCTCTCCTTCCGGTACGCCGACGACGGCCCGCTCGTCCTCGACGACGTGTCGTTCGACATCAGGCCGGGCGAGTTCGTGGCGATCGTCGGTCCCAGCGGTTGCGGCAAGTCCACGCTGCTGCGGCTGCTCATCGGCTTCGACAAACCGGTGTCGGGCAGTGTGCTGTACGACGGCCAGGATCTGGCGGCCCTCGACCAGTCCGCCGTACGCCGTCAGTGCGGTGTGGTGCTCCAGCACGCACAGCCGTTCACCGGCTCGATCCTGGACTGCATCTGCGGCACCGAGCCCTACACGCCCGAGGAGGCGATGGCCGCGGCCGAGATGGCGGGCCTGGCCGAGGACATCAAACGCATGCCGATGGGTCTGCACACCATCGTCTCCGGCAGCGGTGCCATCTCCGGCGGTCAGCGCCAGCGGCTGATGATCGCCCAGGCGCTGATCCGACGCCCCCGCATCCTCTTCTTCGACGAGGCGACCAGTGCCCTGGACAACGAGACGCAGCGCACGGTCATCGAGAGCACCCGGGCGCTCAACGCCACAAGAGTCGTGATCGCGCACCGCCTGTCCACGGTGATGGACGCGGACCGCGTCATCGTGATGGAGGACGGCCGGGTCGCCCAGCAGGGCCCGCCCGCACAGCTGTTGGCGGACACGGGCGGGCGGCTGCACGAGTTGGTGCGGCGCCAGATGCAGTGAGCGGTCAGTCGAGGCCCGGGACCGGGGCACCCGAGGGGACTCCGGCCTCGATGTAGCCGCGATAGATCTCCTTCCAGGGCGCACCGGCACCGGCGTGCGGGCCTTCAGGCCGCTCGCCCCGTGCCTTCGCGTCGAGGCCGGCCAGGCACACCTCCCAGCCGGCTCCGTTGCGCGCGGCGGTGTTCTCGGCCACCAGAACATTGGTGAGCGTGAAATGCGTGCGCTTCTCGTCGAGGGCTTCGAGGTCGAAGTGCAGCTCATATTCCCGTCAAGGAATACATGACCTTCGGGCCACCGTCACCTCATCCGTCGACCCCAGCGAAACGTTGCCGTTTCGCTCGAAGTGACCTAACCTCGATGCGTACGAAACAGTTTCGTTTACGTACACGTTACCTCGAACGACTTCCGTTTCCTTGAGCGACTTCCCTGGAGTGGTTCTCCCATGCCTCAGACCCTGACCGACGGCACCCGAGCGGGTGCGGTCGACGCACCACCCGCGGAGGCGTCCAAGCGACGCTGGTTGATCCTCGCGATCACCGGCATCGCCCAGCTGATGGTGGTCCTCGACGCCACCATCGTGAACATCGCGCTGCCGTCCGCCCAGGCGGATCTGGGCTTCTCCGACGGCAACCGGCAGTGGATCGTCACCGCGTACTCCCTGGCCTTCGCCTCCCTCCTGCTGCTCGGCGGGCGCATCGCGGACCTCTTCGGGCGCAAGCCCGCCTTCCTGATCGGTGTCGCCGGGTTCGCCGCGGCCTCCGTGCTCGGCGGCGCGTCCACCAGCTTCGGAATGCTGGTCACCGCCCGCGCCCTCCAGGGCGTCTTCGGCGCGCTCCTCGCTCCCGCCGCACTCTCGCTGCTGAACACGACCTTCACCGACGCCAAGGAACGCGCCAAGGCGTTCAGCGTGTACGGCGCGATCGCCGGCGCCGGCGGCGCGGTGGGTCTGCTGCTGGGCGGTGTGCTGACCGACGCGCTCGACTGGCGCTGGACGCTCTTCGTCAACATCGTCTTCGCGATCGTCGCCTTCGCCGGTGGCTGGGTGCTGCTGACCAATCACCGTGACGCGGCGAACTCCAAGCTCGACCTGCCGGGCACGCTGCTGGTCTCCTCCGGTCTCTTCTCCCTGGTCTACGGCTTCTCCAACGCCGAGACGCACGACTGGAGTTCGCCCGCCACCTGGGGCTTCCTGGCCGCCGGCGGCATCCTGCTGACCGCTTTCGCCTGGTGGCAGACCCGGGCCAAGCACCCGCTGCTGCCGATGCGCGTGCTGCTCGACCGCAACCGTGCCGCGTCGTTCATCACGGTCCTGATCACCGGCGCGGGCATGTTCGGGGTCTTCCTCTTCCTCACCTACTACCTGCAGCTGAACCTGGGCTTCAGCCCGACCAAGACGGGTGTGGCGTTCCTGCCGATGATGGCGGCCCTGATGATCATGGCGCAGGTATCCACCACGATCCTGGTGCCGCGGATCGGGCCGAAGGCCGTCATCCCCGCGGGCTTCGCGATCGCCGCGGTCGGCATGGCGTGGCTGACCGGCATCGGTCTCGGCTCGTCCTTCTCGACGGCAGTGCTGCCGCAGCTACTGCTGGTCGGCGCGGGCCTCGGCATGGTAATGCCGCCGGCCATGTCGCTGGCGACCAGCGGGGTCGCCCCCGCCGACGCCGGTGTCGCCTCGGCGACCGTCAACACCATGCAGCAGGTGGGCGGTTCGATCGGTACGGCGCTGCTGAACACGCTCGCCGCGAGCGCCGCGACCAGCTATCTGTCCGGCAAGGACGCGACCAACAAGCTCGTCCAGGCCCAGTCCACGATCGAGAGCTACACCACCGCCTTCTGGTGGTCGGCCGGCTTCTTCGTCGCGGGCGCGCTGATCGCCTCCCTGCTCTACCGCCGCGGGAAGCTGGAGCAGGACCCGAACGCCGCACCGGTCGTCCACATGTGATCGGTTCCTGATCCGATCACCCGCCAGGCCGAGGGGCCGCCGTCTGCAGGGAGATGGCGGCCCCTCATCCCTGTCCGGCGTCTTTCGTCGCGGACCGTCTCGACCCTCTCCGGTAACGGGCCGTCTCGGCGGCCAGGCGGGCCTGCTGAGCCAGCTCGTTCTGCGGCTGCGCGGGCCGGTACACGACGATGGCCCGGCGCGTCTTCTCCAGCCTCAACTCCGAGGAGCTGGGGGCCACTTCACCGTCGTACGCCAGACTGTCCGCACCGGCGAGCCCCTCCAGCTGCACCCACGGGACCTGTTCGGCGCTGTACACCCGGGAGCGGCGGAGCCCCCCGACCAGCGCGGAGGCGATGACGCGGGTGCGCGCGAGCCGGCGGTCGCCGTCGATCAGCCGCACGTCGAGCAGTCCGTCGTCCAGGCGCGGCCGGAAGGCAGGGGCGAAGCCCTCGGGCACGTACCGGCCGTTGCCCGCGAAGAGCAGCCACAGGCGGCGCGGGCGGCCGTTGACACTCAGCTCGATGGGGGTCGCGGTGCGCAGCACCCTGATGAGAGCGACGGCCGCGGCGGGCCACTTGCCCCACCGGTCCTCCAAGTGCTCGCGCAGCCGCACGAGTTCGGGGTACAGGCCGATGCTGAAGGTGTTCAGGAACCGCACGTCCTGCCCGGCCCCCGACCTTGCCACGCCGAAGTCCACGGCCACCGCCTCGCCCCGGGCGACCGCGACAGCGGTGTCCTCGAAGTCGGGGACGCCCACGTCCTGGGCGAAGTGATTGAGGGTGCCGCCGGGGAAAACCGCCAGCGCGAGCCCCCGTTCGGCCGCCGCGCGGGCCGCGGCGTTGACGCTGCCGTCGCCTCCGCACACGCCCAGCGCGCCGCCCGCCCGCGCGGCCCGGTCGGCGGCCTCGGCGAGCAGCGCGGTGAAGTCGTCCCCGGGGCCCCGCTCGATCAGCTCGGCCCCGGGCAGCAGGGCGCGCAGCCGCTCGGCGGGCGGCAGTGGCGCGGCCGGCGCGCCGGTGCCGGCCCGGCTGTTGACGAACACGACCAGTCCCTCGCCGCGGGGCAGCGCGGGCGCGTCTGCCGCGGGCCGCTCCCGCTCCGGGGCAGTCGCGCGCGGTGGCCACCAGCGGCAGGTGAGCGCGGCGGCTCCGGCGCCGATCACCACGCCGACCAGCACGTCTCCCGGGTAGTGCACGCCCACGTAGACGCGGGAGAAGGCGACGGTGGCGGCGAGGGGCGCGACCATGGCGCCGTAGCGGGTGGATTCCAGGGCCACGCCGGTGGCGAAGGCCGCGGCGGACGCGGAGTGCCCGGAGGGGAAGGACGTGGTGTGCGGCTGATGCCCGAGGTGCCGGATCTGCGGTACGAGATCCAGCAGCGGGCGGGGGCGCCGGGCGCTCCACTTCACGACCGTGTTGACGGTCAGCGAGGCCAGCGCGAGCGAGCCCACACCGCGCAGCGCCGCCCGTCTGGCCCGGTGCCCGCCGATCGCCGCGAGCCCGGCCGCCGTACCCAGCCACAGGCGCCCGTGGTCGGCGGAGTGGCTGAGCCGCCGCAGCGCCGGATCGGCTCCGGGCACCCGTGCCCCGGCCACCCGTGTGAACAGCCGCTGGTCCAGTTCGCCGAGTACACGCATGCTCCATCGCTACGGTGCCGCGTCTGCGTCGGCATCCCGGGTGACTCGGACCGGTGACGTGTCTGCTCCGTGCGGCGCATGCCAGTGACGTATCCGCTCCGGCCGGCGAACGTCAGTAGCCGACTGCCGGCCTCTCCGCTCCGGCCGGCGAACGTCGGCAAGGGGCTGCCGACCTTCGGCGCACGCGGGTCACGGGCTGTCCGCCGCCGGTGACCTCCTGCCCGCCGACGGCACATGGAATTGACCGCCAGCCCCACTGCGCCGCCCGTTTACGCCGCGCCGCGCAGCCGTCATGGTGGCCGTATGCGCAGATCTGCGGCGGCGGCCGGCAGCTCTCTCTTCCTGGCGCTGGCTCCCGGCACCGTGGCGGTCCTCCTCCCCTGGTGGCTGACGGGCTGGCGGGCCGGTCACTGGTGGGGGCCCGTGCGCGTGCTGGGTCTGGTGCCCCTGGCCGCGGGCGCGGTGGTCCTGTTGTTCGCCTTCGCGCGGTTCGTCGTCGAGGGCCTCGGCACTCCGGCCCCGGTCGCGCCCACGGAACACCTGGTCGTGGGCGGGCTCTACCGGCATGTCCGCAATCCGATGTACGTGGCCGTCGTCGCGCGGATCGCCGGGCAGTCCCTGCTGCTCGCCCGGCCGGTACTGCTGGTGTACGGCGCGGTCGCCGGGCTCGTGATGGCGGCGTTCGCGCGGTGGTACGAGGAACCGGAACTGATCGACCGATTCGGCGCGGAGTACGAGCGCTACCGACGAGCGGTACCCGGCTGGCTGCCCAGGCTCCGCCCCTGGCGCGACACCGGTTGACTCGGCGGCAGCGCGAGGGACAGCACCGGGATCCCGGCAAGGACGAGCCACGGCACGGCGGGTGGGAGTCCGCTGTCCGGCGGGGCGCCCGTCCCCGCGCTGTCCCCGTATCCCATGCCGCACGATCGGCCTCCGGCCCGGCCCCGATGACCTCGACGGTGCGCGAAGGCGCACGCGGGGAGTGCCGCCGGAGCACCGGGGTACATGCAGCGGCATGCGGCTGAGCGTGGTGGATGTGGGGTCGAACACGGTGCGGCTCGTGGTGGCGGATGCCGAGGGCGGGGTGCCGCTGCCGGTGCACACCGCCAAGTGGCGGCTGCGACTGTCCGAGCGGATGGCGCATGGCGGCGCGATCCCCGACGAGGCGGTGGGGCAACTGGTCGAGGCGGTGCGCGCGGCGGGCAGCATGGCCCAACGATGGTGCGCGGCGGGCCCGTTGGCCTTCGCGACGACCATGGTGCGCAACGCCCCCAACCGTCAGGAGGTGCTGTGCGCCGTACGCGCGCAGACCGGAGTGCGGCTGTGCACTCTGCCGGGAGAGGTGGAGGCCGAGCTCACGTTCCTCGGGGCGCGCCGCTGGATGGGCTGGCGCTCCGGGCCGCTCGCACTCCTCGACATCGGCGGCGGCTCGCTGGAGGTGGCGTTCGGCCGAGGCAGGCTGCCGGACTTCGTGGCGTCGCTACCGCTCGGCGCGGGCCGGCTGAGCCGCGAGTTCTTCGAAGGCCAGGACCCGCCGTCGGAGGAGAGCGTCAGGGCACTGCGTCGCAACGTACGCCATCAACTGCGGGACGTGGCCGCACGGATCCGCTGGGAGGGACCGCGCACCGCCGTGGCGACGTCGCGGACCTTCCAGCAGCTGGCCCGGCTGTGCGGTGCGCCGCCCGGACGCCATGGCCCCTTCGTGGAACGGGAGTTGCGCCGAGCGGACTTACACGACGCACTCGACCGGCTCGCGCGGCTCACGGCCGCGGAGCGAGCGCTGCTGCCGGGCATCTCGGCACCGCGGGCCGTCCAGAGCCTGGCGGGTGCGGTGGTCGGGCACACGGCGATGAAACTGACCGGCCTGAAGAGGGTTTCCATCTGCCCCTGGGCCATCCGCGAGGGCATTCTGCTGCGGCACATGGAGGAGGGCGACTCATGGTGGGCGGACATCACCCGGCACAGTGACGAGGTCATGCCGCCGGCCGGTGGGACCCACCTGCGCATCGCGACCCCGGTGCGCTGAGCGGGTGTCACCGTGACGCCCGCCCCGGTCCCCCGGCCTCCACCTCAACAACCGCTTCGACAGGGCTCGTTGAAGCAGTAGTGCATGCGAAGGCCGAGGCGCCGTCGATCGTGTACACGCACATGCCGAGGGCCGGCCGACAGCCCCACTCTGTCCGGCCGACCCCCGGTGCGAAATCGCGTGGCGCCCCGCGACGGGGCCCGCACTCCCCAGCTACGGACCTCGATCGACGTTCACGAGAACCGCGCGATCCCGGTCCCTCAGAACGTGAAGACGGTCATCCCGTAGGAGTTCTTCACGCACTCGTTGGCGAAGGTGCGCTCGTACGAGACGCGCTTGCCCTGCCAGACGCCGTCGACCGTGACGACCACGGGGTCGAACTGCTTCGTACACACGGTCCCGTCTCTGACTGTCAGAGCGTCCAAGTCGCCGCCGGCTCCGCGGAGTTCGGCACAGGCCAGGGCGGCGGCGGGGTGGGTGCCGGAGGCGGTCGGGGCGCAGTTCAGGGTGACCGCCCGTTCCGGAGTGACGGTGGCTGCGCTGTTTCCGTGGCCCATGGTGAGCACCAGGGCCGAGGGGGCGTAGAGCCCGGACGGACCGAGGCTCGGGGCCGCGTGGGCGGACCCGAGCAGGGGTCCGCAGACGGCGGTGGCCGTCAGGGTGAGAGTCGCTGCCCAGCGCGCGGTGGTCGGCATTGTGTGCATCCTTCCGCTCGATTGAATGCGATACCGGCTCGGTTGGGTGCCGGTTCGGCGAGCGCGAGTCTGCCGAGTCCGCACCGGAAACACACATCGACCCCATGCGTTTCGGTAACTTTGAGTGTTGAAACAGTGGCGTGAAGTTACGGAATTCGAACGTGCAAGCCCGGGAACTGCGCGGTTGTTGATCACAGGAAGCGCCTTCCTGGCCGGATTCCCTTGGCTCGGCAATAGGCCTGAAACATTCCGCTTCAGCCCATGGCGGAGACCCTTGCCTCTGACTGGCAATGGAGTAATGGTGATTACATGATTACAACCGAGCAATGCGAGAAGCTGCGCGGCTGGTTCGCCGGCCGCTTGCCCGACGACCTCTTCGAGAGCCTCCCGGAGGTGACGGTCGACCGTGAGGAGATCACCGTCATCGGCCGCATCCCCGAGCCCCGGCTCACCGAAGGCGCCTCGGACGCCGAGAAGGAGGCGGCCGTCCAGGCACGTATCCAGGAATTCCGGGAGCGCACCCGCGAGGACCGGGTCGCGGTGGCGCGCGAAGCGGAGCACCGGTTCCGCAAGAAGGTCTCCTGGGGTGTGGAGTGCGGCGGTGAGCGCGCGCTGTTCACGCACATCGCCGCGCCCGTCATGACCCGGTTGCGCCAGCCCGAACGCCAGGTCCTCGACACCCTCGTCGCCGCCGGTGTCGCGCGCAGCCGCAGCGACGCCCTCGCCTGGTGCGTACGCCTTGTTCAGCGGCACACCGACGACTGGCTCGCCGAGCTGCGCGATTCGCTGGAGCACGTGCAGCGGGTCCGGGCGCAGGGCCCGGACGCCGAACCGGAAGACGCCCCGTCCGACGAGGAGTGACGAACCGCGCCACACTGGCACCAAGGTGCCGATGAGGCGAGGTGGTCGCGGATGAAGTTCGGGGTGTCGACGTTTCTCACCGATGAGGGCATCGGTCCGGCAGCGCTCGGACCGGCCCTGGAGGAGCGCGGGTTCGACGCGCTCCTGCCGGCCGAGCACACGCACATTCCGGTGAAGCGGGAGACGCCGTACCCGGCAGGAGGTGATCTGCCCCGCGTGTACTACCGCACGCTCGACCCGTTCGTGGCGCTCGCCGCGGTCGCCTCCGTGACCCGCGAGCTGCTGGTGGGCACCGGGATCGCGCTGGTGGTCGAGCGTGATCCGATCATCACCGCGAAGGAAGTGGCCAGCCTCGATCGGGTCTCCGGCGGCCGTGCCGTGTTCGGTGTCGGCGCCGGCTGGAATCGGGAGGAGATGCGCAACCACGGGACGGATCCGGCCAAGCGCGGTCGGCTGATGGACGAACGGATCCGCGCGATCATCGAGCTGTGGACCAAGGACGAGGCCGAGTTCCACGGCGACTTCGTCGACTTCGACCCGGTGTACAGCTGGCCCAAGCCGGTCCAGCGGCCGTACCCGCCCGTCTGGGTCGGCGGCAACAGCGACCGCGCCTTCGCCCGCGTCGCCGCATACGGGACGGCGTGGATGCCCAGCGGGGTACCTCCCAAGGAGCTCGGCGCGCGGATCGACCGCATGCGGCAGATCGCCGGTGACCGGCCGGCCGTGGTGGTGTACGGGGCCCGGCACGACCGCGAGTCCCTCGACATCTACGCGGAACTCGGCGTCGAACGCGTACTGCTCTTTCTCCCGACCCGGCCGGAGGACCAGACGCTGCGCACGCTGGACGAGCTGGCCGAAACCGCGTCCTCCCACCGCTGACCGCGCCGGCCGCCGGGGATACGGAGCTCACCGTGCCGGACATGGACGAGAACGAGGCGCGCCGCCGGTTTCTGACGGCACGGGTGGCGCGCCTGGCGACGGTGGACGCCGAGGGGCGACCCCACCTGGTGCCGGTCGTGTTCGCGCAGTACGGCGATTGCGCGCGCCGCCGCGACGAGATCGTCACCGCCGTCGACCGCAAGCCCAAGAGATCACCGCGGCTGAAGCGGTTGCGCAACGTCGCCGCCCACCCGGCCGTCTGTCTGCTCGTGGACGCCTACGACGAGGACTGGGACCGGCTGTGGTGGGTACGGGCGGACGGCGACGCCCGCATCCTGCCGCCCGACGCACCGGAGTCCCGCGTCCGGGACGAGTACACCGCGGCGATCGCACCGCTGCGGGAGAAGTACGCACCGTACCGCTCGCAGCCGCCGGACGGCCCGGTGATCGCGATCACCGTCCACCGGTGGCACGGCTGGCGCGCGGCACCGGAGACCGACCCACCCGGCTGAGCCGCCGACGGTTCCGCCGTTCGTCTTCGGTCTCGCGACGGCGAGCATCACGGCGTCAACGTCCTGCGGCTGCACATGGGTTCGCAGTCCGGGACGCACGTCGACGCGCCGTACCACGTGGACGATGCCTGGCCCAGGCTGGACGAACTGCCGCTGGAGCGCTTCGCGGGTCCCGCGGTCGTCGCCGACGTCCGCGGCCTCCCCGCGCGGGCCCCGATCACCCTGGACCTGCTCGCGCCCGCGCTGGCCCGCGTGCGCCTGCGGCCCGGCGCGATCCTGCTGCTGGCCACCGGCTGGTCGGCGTACTGGGGAACGGACCACTACCTGGCGCATCCCTGGCTCACACCCGACGCGGCCCAGGCCGTCGTCAACGCGGGGGTGCGCACCGTCGGCATCGACGCGCTGAGCGTGGACCCCACGGGCGGCACCGGCCTTCCGGCCCACCGCATCCTGTGCGGCACGGAAGGCGTGATCGCCGAGAACCTGACGCGCCTCGACTACGTCGCCACCGCGCAGGCTGCGGGCAGCCCGGTGGAGGTGTTCCTCTTCCCGCTGCGTCTGCCCGGGGCGGACGGTGCCCCGGTCCGGGCGACGGCCCGCATCGGGGGCCGGGCGGGGTCGGCGTAGGCGCCTCCGGCACGGTTTGTGGATTCGCCCGCCTTCGAGAGGTCTTCGGGCCACCGGAGCGCCCTCGCGGGCGCGTCCCGTACGTCGAGGTGGGCGTCACCGACCTGCTCGGCAGGACAACGGTCCACTGACGCCGCCTCGGTGCGGGACATGCCGTCGGTTCAGCCGGCCGTGCGCGCGAGTTCGGCGATGACCTCGACGGCCCGGTCGAGTTCGGCCTCGGTGTTGTAGTAGTGCGGGGAGAGCCGCACCAAGGGGTGGACGCCCCGGTTCTCGGTGTCGAACTGGGTGTGCTCGGGGGTGGTCGTGGAGACATTGATGCCGCGCTGCGCGAGCGCCCTGGCGACATCGGCGGTGGGCAGGGCATCGGCCTTCGCCGTCACGATGGCACACCGGTCCCGGCCCAGGTCGTACGTGGTGACGCCAGGCAGGGCCGCCAGCCGGTCGCGCAGGTACGCGCCGAGGGCCACGACTCGCTTGCCGATCTGGTCCAGGCCCAGCTCAAGGGCCTGGGCCACGGCGGCGTCCAGCCCCAGGACGTTGGCGTAGCTCACCTCCCAGGTCGCGAAGCGCCGCGCGCCGTCGTGCCAGGTGAAGCCACGCGCGCCGTCCCAGGCGGCGGACTCGATCTCGATGACGAACGGGTCGAGGTGCTCAAGGGCCTCCGGACGGACCCACAGGAAGCCGATCCCTCGCGGTCCGCGCAGGAACTTGCGGCCGGTGGCGGTGAGCATGTCGCAGCCGATCTCGGCGACGTCGACGGGGAGTTGTCCCACGGACTGTGTGGCGTCCAGCAGGAAGGGCACGCCGGCCGCCCGTGCAATCCTGCCGATTTCGGCCGCCGGGTTGATCAGACCGCCACTGGTGGGGATGTGGCTGACACCGACCAGCTTGGTGCGCTCGTCGATCAGGTCGGCCAGCGCCGCGGTGTCGAGCTGTCCGGACTCGTCGTCGGGGACCACGACGACCTCGGCGCCGGTTCGCCGGGCGACCTGCAGGTAGGCCAGCACGTTGCTGCCGTACTCGGCCCTGCCGGTCAGGATGCGGTCGCCCGGCTCGAAGGTCATGGAGTAGAAGGCGGCGTTCCACGCGTGGGTGGAGTTGTCGAACAGCGCGATCTCGTCGGCCCGTCCGCCCACCAGCCGGGCGAGGTTCGTGTAGGTGCCGTCGATTCTGTCCCGCTCCTGGCCTGCCGCCTCGTATCCGCCGATGGCCGCTTCGAGTTCCAGATGGGAGGTCATCGCCGCAAGGGTCTGCCGGGAGAGCAAACCGGCTCCGGCGTTGTTGAGGTGCACCCGGTTCGCCGTGCCCGGGGTGTCCTTGCGGAGCGCGTCGATGTCCATACCGATGACTTCCCGTCTGCCCGAGATGCGTTTGCGTCCCTTACGTTCCCAAAGTGGCGTACATCAGTAAAGTGAATGTTTCTGCGTCTGACAGGCCAAGAAAAGTGATGAACGGAGCCCCGCAGTGCGCAGTGCTCAACCTGCGCCGCCTGGAGGTTCTGCGCGAGGGGGCACGCCGTGGCGTTCCTGCCCGACTTCCTGTGGTTCGACCGCGCTCCCGAACTCGCGCTGCGACGAACGGCCGTGAGTCACCGTCGTACGATCCTGGCGACGATGCGGACCGCGGCGGGCGACCATCCGCTGACTCGTGGATTCCTGGCGGGTCTGCGGCACGCGATCGACCGGACGGTCGCCGACGTACACCGCCGTTTGCAGCCCCTGCGGCGATCGCGGGGCCCGCGATCAGCGCTCCGGTCTCCGCAACCGCCCACCCAGCGCGGCGTCCGAATACCGCCAGCCACGAGGCCACGAGAGCGGCAGACTCATACAGGAAGGTGAATCGTCAGAAAAGGGAGGAACGATGACTGTCTACGCGATGCTCGACAGCCCGCTGGGTGAACTTCTGCTGGTGGGTGAGGAGTCGGACACAGCGACAGGCGGCACCGCGCTCAGGTCGCTCTCGGTGCCCGGCCAGAAGGGCGGCGTCACCGTCCAGGACGGTTGGCGCGAGGACAGCGAGGCCTTCGCCGAGATCATCCGCCAGCTCGGCTCGTACTTCGACGGCGAGCTCACCCGCTTCGACATCGAGTACACCACCAGCGGCACCCCCTTCCAGCAGCAGGTGTGGAAGGCCCTGGAGGGCATCGAGCACGGCACCACCCTCGCCTACGCGCAGGTCGCCGACCGCGCCGGGATCCCGCGCTCGTCCTCGCGCGCCGTGGGCACCGCGATCGGCGCGAACCCGCTGCTCGTCGTGCGTCCCTGCCACCGTGTGCTGGGCAGCAGCGGCGCGTTGACGGGATACGCCGGCGGCCTGGAGCGCAAGCGCCAGCTGCTGGACCTCGAGAACGTCCGCCAGGCCCTATGACCGGCCTCCCGCGGTCGCCGGGCCAGGAACATCACGAAGAGGCCCTGCGGCTTCCACCTCCCCGGAGGGCACCATGATCGACACCAACCGACTTCCGGGCACGCTCACCGAGCGGATCGGCTCGCAGGACTGGGACGCACTGACCGCGGAGGTCAACGAGTACGGCCACGCCCTCACCGGTCGGCTGCTCACTCCCGACGAGTGCACGGCGATGACAGACCTCTACGACGAGCCGGAGCGCTTCCGCACCACCGTCGACATGACACGCCACCGGTTCGGCTCCGGACAGTACCGCTACTTCACCCACGAACTACCGGATGATGTAAGGGAGTTGAGGGAAGCACTCTACCCACACCTGCTGCCCATCGCCCGCGACTGGGCCGCCAAACTCGCTCAGCCGTCCCCCTGGCCGGACAGCCTGCAGGAGTGGCTGGCGCTCTGCCACGAGGCCGGGCAGGCCAAGTCCGCGCAGATCCTGCTGCGTTACCGGGCCGGAGACTGGAACGCCCTGCACCGCGATGTGTTCGGCGACGCCGTCTTCCCGCTCCAGGTCGTCATCGGCCTCGACGCACCCGGAGTCGACTACAGCGGCGGCGAGTTCATCATGACCGAGCAGCGACCCCGCGCCCAGTCCCGCGGATCGTCCACCACCCTGCCGCAGGGCCACGGGCTGATCTTCACCACCCGCGACCGGCCGGTCGCCTCCCGGCGCGGCTGGTCCATCGGCCCGATGCGGCACGGGGTGAGCACCGTGCGCTCCGGCAGGCGGCACACCCTCGGCCTCGTCTTCCATGATGCCAATTGACCGACCCGACCAGCGGACAGCGCACGTACACACTGCGCGGCCCGGACAACGAGCCGTACCGAAGCAGCTCGCCGGGCACGCTCGGCGGACACCGGGGCGGAAAGTTGTACGGGCGCCTGGACTGCCCCTCCGCACTGCGCGCGATGGGCCGCGGCCCCTACATGCGGTACCGGGTCTTCTTCGCCGACGAAGGCACCGCGATCGCCGCCGGATACCGGCCGTGCTCGGTGTGCCTGCCCACCGAGTACCAGCGGTGGAAGACCACCCGGAAGAAGCGGAGGAGCACTTCGTGAACGCCCACCCCGACTCGGACGAGTCCGCCTCACCGCGCATCGGTGCCGCCGAACCGGCGGCACTCGGCGACCTGCCCGTCCCGCCCGCCCACACCGACGCGGAACTCACCGCGCTGCTCGCCCTGCTCCCCCGGCCGCGCTCGCGCATCCGGTCGATCACCATCGGCCACAGCCGCGACGCCGCCTCCCGCGTGGCCGCCGAGGCGTTCGCCACCGCGTGGAAGGCGGCCGGCAAGGACGTTCTCGCGATCGTGGACTGGCCCGAGCGGGCCGCCTCCTGGCTCCGGCCCGCCCGGCGCCTCACCGCCCAGACGCCCGACGCCTGGGTGATCGCGGCCGCCCCGCTCGGCTTCGCCCAACTCGCCCGCCGCCTGCGCCACTCCACCGACTGGGACCGTTCCTAAAGACTGAGCGGAAGTGAGTCCTGTTGCCAGAACCCATGCTCAGCCGCGTGCCCCGAACGGTGCTGGGCACACTGGTCCTCCGCTTTCACTCCGTATCCGGCGCACACGGATCGTGTCCGTGGTCCGGGCATACGGGGGCGGGTTCCCTCACGCCCCAAGGCCACCGGTTCGGCCTGGACGGTCCGATGCCCCACACGATCGCTCCGGTCGTGCGGGGGCGGTGCCGTCCGTCGCCGGATCGGGTGCCCCAGGGCGCGCCTGCCGATCGCCACCGCTGCCGCGTCGTGGCGAGTGGTCTTCCTGATCTTGCTGGTGAGGGGTTTCTGCCAGTGCTGGGCGCCCCACTTGCTGGTGTAGGCGGGATCGACGGCGACGACGGGGATGCCGAGTTCGGCGGCCATCGACACCAGCCGGGCCCGCAGCCGGGCCACGGGCATGCCGGAGACGAGCCGGCGGAACTTCTTGCGGCGCCCGTGCTTCTCCCGCGTCTTCTCCGTGGCGAAGTCCAGGTCCTCGACCGCGATGGCCCGGCGGTGCCGCTGGGCGAAGTGCAGCAGCCGGATCAGAGCGTGGCGGACCTGGGCGTCGCGGTGGGCGGCGGTGCCGGACAGGTCGTAGTCGAAGCGGTGCGGCCGGCCGACCGGGTTGCCATGGACGTCGAGCCGCCAGGCGGCGAGATGGTCGGCGTTGGTGTCGACGCCGACCAGGCCGCCCGCCCGCGCCTGGGCCAGGGGCACGGTCTGGACCGGCGGGATGGTCCAGGAGGCGGTCAGATACCAGCGGCCCCGCTGGACGTCCTCGTGCATGCGGTACGCCACCGCCCGGTTCGCAGCGATGCGATCGGCCCACTCCTGGCCCCGGTGAGGGAAAGCGACGCGACAGGCGAGCACGTACCGGCCATGGCGGGCGTTGGCCAAGTGGGCGAGCGGGGCGGGGAGTTTGATGCTGACCTCGCCGTCCGGGGTGACCCGGATCGTCTCGTTCCCGAACCGCTTCCCGCTCTCGCCGTCGGCCCGCAGGAACCGGCGCGCGGCTTCCCACCGGCGGCGCCAGATGTCCTCGGCGAGCCCGGCCCGGTCGAGGTGGTGGCGGGTGTTCAGCAGCTGCTTGCCACCCCGCGTTACACGCACCCGTCCGGCCTTCTGGTCGGCCCGCTCGGTCTGAAGACGGTCGGCCAGTACATGCAGGCGGCGGGACTTGGCGAACCACTCCTGCCGGGTGCGGTATCCGCCCGGGGCCCGCTTGGTCCCCGGCTCGCCCACCGGCAGCGACAACCGGTGGGCGATCGCGCGCACACCGGCCTCAAGTCCCTGGACGTGCGCCGACTGGGCACGCCGGGCCAGCCCCCACTGGTCGTGCGTGGCCTTCGTGATCGACCCGGCCCAGCGCGAGGAGGACTCCTCCGTCAGGGCCCGCTTGCGCTGCGCCCACGCGTCCGCGTCGTGGCCCAGCCCGGCGGCGCACCGGGCCTCGAGGTCCCGCCCGGCCAGCGTGCCGAGATGGTCGCCGACCAGCCGCAGCACCCTCTCATCCCCGGGTGTCAGATGCTTGAGCCGGGCGCGGACAGCGACGCCCGACGGGCCGAGGGCGACGAACGGCGCCGCCGCCTCGCGCAGCCCACCCATCCCCCTCGCCCCCTGCCCGGCACCGAAGATCCCGTCGCCGTATCCAACGAGCACCTCCCGCAAAGGTCACGCATTCGATGCAAGAATCCCTGTTCCGCCGCATCCGCGCGCACCCCAGCCGCCGCGCCCACTCACTCATGCACACTCCAACGCACCAATCACGGTCAACCGGCAACAGTTCCCAACCCCCGGCGCACCTTCGCCGCCCTCGGCGACTCCCGCGTCCCGGCGCTCGCGGGCGCCCACACCCTGCACGGCCTGCGCGGCGCGAACCCGGACGGCACCACCTGGCGCATCGACCGCGACTGGGTCACCCAGTTCCTGCCCTAGACCGGACTAGACCCACGCCGTGTCGGGATGCGGCCGCCTCGTGTGCTGCCGGCGTTGCGCCCGGCGGACGGCGAGCGGTGCCGCCAGGCCCGTCAGGGCGAACAGGGCTCCTACGACGTACCAACCGGGGCGGCCCCAGGTGATGCAGAGCGAGATGAGCAGGGTGGGGCCGAAGGCCTCGGCCAGGCCGGCGCCCAGGCCGAACACTCCGAGGTACTGGCCGGTGGCGTGCTCGGGCGCGAGGGCGAAGGACACTTCGAAGCCCGCGGCGGAGTGCCACAGTTCGCCGACCGTATGGATGACCACCGCGGTCATGAGCAGCGTCGCGGCGGCCCATGTCGGTATGCCCGCGGACAACGAGATCAGCGAGCAGGAGACGAGGAAGGCCAGGCCTGGAGCGACGGTAGGCGCCTCCGCCGGCCGCGGGCGAATCGATGGAGCGGCCGACTCGTACCTGAACCGCGATGACAAGGACCGTGTTGATGAGCATGGTGCCCGAGACCAGCCAGCGCGGTGCGTTGGTGGCCGTGACCAGCCAGAGCGGGATGGCCACGGTGAGCACCTTGAACTGGATGGCCATGATGCCGCCGAGGGCGGTGATCAGCAGGTAGGGCCGGTCCCGTAGGGCGAGCCGGCGTGGGCCGCCGGGGTTCACCTCCACGCGTGTCGGATCGTGTCGATCCGGGCGGTTGCCGTTCGTATGGAAGGTGGAAGCCCCCCTCCTCGAACGTCCGGAGGATGTCATGTCGTTCACCGACGAAGAGATCGCCTACCTGCGATCGCAGCCGCTCGCCCGCGTCGCGACGCTGTCTCCCGACGGCCGTCAGCCCGATGTGGTGCCGCTCGCCTTCGAGTACGACGGCGCGTACTTCTGGGTCGGCGGAACAGGCTCGGCAGTCGCCCGAACCCGCAAGTTCCGCAACGTCCGGGCAGGCCACCACGAGGTGGCCCTCGTCATCGACGACCTGGTGTCCCTCGACCCGTTCATCGCACGAGGCGTACGGGTCTACGGCCGCGCCGAAGAGCCGGTCGAGCGCGTGGGCATGGTCGGCCCGGGGCTCTACATGCGCATCACACCGACGGTCTCCTGGAGCTGGAACATGCAGGGCCGCCCGGCGGGCAAGGAATGGTACCCCTCGCGGCGGACAGTCCACGCGTCCGGCGACTAGTGCCCCAGCAGGCGACACCAGCTCCTGTCCGCGCGCCTCGCCACCGGCGAGGTCTCAGGACCTGACCGTGCGCGCGATGTCCAGCGTCAGCCGTTGCCACGGGTCGCGGGCATCGCGGCCCGTCAGTTCGCGGACGCGGCGCAGGCGGTAGCGCAGGGACTGGGCGTGCAGGTGCAGTTCGCGGGCGGCGGCGCTCGCCGAGCCCGTGTCGAGGTATGCGGTGAGCGCCTCCAGGAGGTGCTGCCCGCCCGGGTCGGTGAGCGGGCCGAGGACCAGTCGGGCGATGTGGTCCGGCGCGGCGGCCGGGTGCCCGGCGAGCAGCGCGAGGACATGCGCGTCGGCGTCGGTGAGGAGGTGGCCCGGCCGGTGGGCATGGGCGGGTGCCGTGTCGAGGGCGTCGGCGGCGAGGCGGTGGGCGACGGCCACCCGGTCCAGGCTCTCGCCGGTGATCGCGCAGCCCCGCCAGGAGCGCACGCCCAGGACCGCGCCCGCCCCGGCGGCCGCTCCGGCCGGTAGCAGCAGAACGGCACGGGAGCCGCGGACGGTCGCCAATGAGGTGACCTCGCCGCCTGCAACGGCCAGCGCGTCGAGGAGTCCCGTGGCCGCGTCGTACGCCATGTCGGGGCGGTCCGTACCGATCGGCTCCGCCACCAACAGGCAGTAGGCATCAGGGAGTTGGATGCCGAGCCGGGCCGACCGGTCGGTCAGCGCGCCCACGGACGCGTGCCGCCCGGCGATCAGGTCGTCGAGCAGCAGTCGCAGTGCGCGGTCGCGGTCCCCGGTAAGGTCTTCGCTGGTCGCGGCGTATGCCGTGGCCATCTCCTCGGAGAGTGTGTCGAGCGTGGTCAGCAGCATCCGGGCGAGCGCGAACGCGTCCGCGGCGGTGAGTCGGGGCGCGCGGGCCGCGATCTCGTCCGTGAGGACGGTCCCGGCCACCCGGTAGGCACGCAGCACCGCCTGCACGGGGCGCCCGTCGGCCGCGCGGGCCGCGGCGATGCCCCGGAACCGTCTGAGGTCGGCCGGTTCCAGCGTGCCGTCGGTCGCCCAGAGATGCAGCAGCCGCTCCAGCCCCCAGGCCGCGATGGCCCGTACCTCCGGCAGCCGGCTGTCGTCCAGCGCCGCGTACACCGGGACCTGTGTATGCACCGCGGCGACGATCGCCTCCACGACACCCGGATCGGCGACCAGCTCCTGCCGGATGCGCTCCCTGGCTCCTGCGGGGACTTCTGCGGGCTTGCTTGTCACAGGGTGATGATCCCAGCCGCGCGATGTGCGCACCACAGTGGACGGGCCTTGTCACAGTGGCCAGGATCGACGTCGTACAGCGCAGTCTCAGGGACGAGAGGCGGGACGTACGGATGGCGAAGCATTGGGCCGACTTCCAGTACGAGATCTATCTGAACGGAATGACGGGTGCCGTACCGCGGCTGCCCACCGATCTGACCCGGCTGGAGGAGCTCACCGAGCAGCGGCTCGGGCCCGGTCCGGTCGGCTATGTGGCGGGCAGCGCGGGCAACGGCAGCACCGCCCGTGCCAACAGGGCCGCCCTCGACCGGCGCCGGATCGTGCCCCGCATGCTGCGCGATGTGCACGAACGCGACCTGTCCGTCGAGGTGTTGGGGCGTCCGCTGCCCGCGCCGCTGGCGCTCGCGCCGGTGGGCGTGCTGTCGATCATGCACCCGGACGCGGAGTCCGCCGCCGCGCGGGCCGCCGCGGCGCAGGGTGTCCCGTACATCCTGTCCTCGGCCTCCAGCACCCCCATGGAGCAGGTCGCCGAGGCGATGGGTGACGCGGAGCGCTGGTTCCAGCTGTACTGGGCGAAGGACCGCGAGGTCACCCGGAGCTTCCTGAACCGGGCGAAGGCGGCCGGGTTCACGGCGCTGCTCGTCACCCTCGACACTCCCCTGCTGGCCTGGCGCCCGCGCGATCTCGACCAGGCCTATCTGCCGTTCCTGCACGGCGTCGGCACCGCCAACTACTTCTCCGACCCGGCGTTCCAGGCGGGCCTCGCCAATCCGGTGCACGAGGACCCGAACGCGGCGGTGATGCACTTCGTCGGCATGTTCGCGGACCCCGGCAAGACCTGGCCCGACCTGGCGTTCCTGCGGGAGAACTGGGACGGGCCGATCGTCCTCAAGGGGATCCTGCACCCCGACGACGCCCGCCGTGCCGCGAGCGCCGGAATGGACGGCGTGGTCGTCTCCAACCACGGTGGCCGACAGGTGGCGGGCTCGGTCGCGGCCGCCGACGCGCTGCCCCGCGTGGTCGAGGCGGCGGGCGACCGGTTGACCGTCCTCTTCGACAGCGGGATCCGTACGGGCGACGACATCTTCAAGGCGCTCGCACTCGGCGCCGAGGCCGTGCTCGTCGGACGCCCCTACGCCTATGGGCTCGGCCTCGACGGGCAGGCGGGCGTCGAGCACGTCGTCCGCTGTCTGCTCGCCGAGTTCGATCTCACGCTCGCCCTGTCGGGGCATGCCCGCCCCGCCACCATCGGCCCCGACGACCTGATCGAGGAAACCGCATGACCGACACGAAGAACGTCCTGGCCGTCGTCTCGCCGCACGTCGGGGGCCGCACGGCGGGCGCGGCGCTCGCCACCGTCTTCCCCGGGGAGGCCCGCGTCACCGTCGTGGAGGCGACCGACGAGGACCCCGCCGCGCTGCGCGCCGCGCACATCATCATCACCGGACTCGGCCCGGTGACCGCCGAACACATCGCCGCCGCACCGGACTTGGAACTCGTCCAGTGCGCCAGCCACGGCTTCGACTACGTCGACCTGGACGCGGCGCGCGCCAAGGGCGTGCCCGTCTGCAACATCGGCTCCAGTGGCGCCGAGAAGCAGAACGTCGCCGAGCAGACCTTCGCGCTGATGCTGGCCCTCGCCAAGCAGCTCGTCCCGGCGCACACCGCGCTCGTCGGCGCCGACTGGGCGCTGCCACGGCTGCAGCAGTCCATCACGGAACTGTCCGGAAAGACCCTCGGCATCGTCGGACTCGGGCACATCGGCGAGGAAGTCGCCCGCCGCGCGCTCGCGTTCGACATGAGCATCGTGTACGCCGGGCCACAGCCCGTCCACGCGCAGACGGAGGCCCGACTCGGCGGTGCCCGCCATGTCGAGCTCGACGAACTGCTGCGCACGTCGGACTACATCACGCTGCACGCGCCGCTCACCGATGACACCCGGCATCTGCTGAACGCCGAGCGGCTCGCGCTCCTCAAGCCGACCGCGTTCGTCGTCAACACCGCGCGGGGCGCCCTGATCGACCAGGACGCCCTCGCGGACGCGTTGGAAGCGGGCGCCCTGGCCGGAGCGGGAATCGACGTCTTCGACCCCGAACCGCCCACCGAGGCCCTGCGGTTGCTCAAGGCCCCGAACGTGGTCCTCTCACCGCATGTAGCGGGCGTGACGCGCGAGACGCTCGTCCGGATCGCGCTGGCGGCCGTCCAGAACGCCGCCGACTTCGTGGCCGGCAAGCCGCCACGCGATGTCGTCTCATAGCGTCACAGTCCGACTCCCGTGGTGATGTCGGGGAGTCGCAGGGGCAGCGGCAACGCGGGCGCCGGACTCGCGTCGCCGTCGTCGTCACTGACGGCCACGGCGCGCGGCTCCTGGTAGGTCTCCGACGGGGTGGCATCCGGTTCGGCGGGCACGCCCGTCGGCTGCTCGCCCCGCGGCTCCTTGGGTGTCTCAGGCGTGGTGTCGGCCGACGGCGGATCGCCGGCGGGCTGGGTCGAGGGGCTGGTCGTGCCCGCGATCGACAGCGACTCGGGACCGGCCGAGGCCGCGTCGGTCCGCCACCGCTGCACATCGGAGCCGTCGCGCACCTTCACGACAATGTCGGCGTCGGGGTCGGTGGACGCGGGCGCGACCGCGAGTCCGTCGTTCCACCGGGGCAGCAACTCGCCCCGCACGGTGAGGTCATAGCGCTCGTCGTCGCCCCGGGCCGCGCCCTTGGCGACACAGCGGTCCAGGAAGACGACACCGTTGTCAGCGTGCGAGTCGAGGCACAGCCCCGGGTTGGCGAGGCTGCGCAGCAGACCGTCTCCCTCGTACGACCACTGCTGGGTCCAGGCGGACGAGCACACCGCCAGCCTGGTCTCGGCGCCGGTCTTCGCCGTACCGCCCCGGATGTCGAGGCACAGGTCGGCGGCAAGGTTGCGCAACCGGGTCCGCTCGGTGGTCGTCGGGAGTCCGGCAGAGGTGGGCGGCGAGGACACGGGCGGCGGGGCCTGGGAGCCGGGGGTGGGTGACAGGGTGCGGCTGCTGCTCGCTCCGGTGGACGCCGTGGGGTCGGCGCCGCCGTCGTCGTGCGACCACAGGCTGGCGGCGAGGACGGTCACGAGCAGGGCTGCCGACAGGCCCGCACCGGTGAGCAGGGCCTTCGGTGGCCGCTGCCCCGGCTGGGCCGCGCTGCGCCGCGGAGCCGGGATCTGGGACAGCAGGCGATGGCGTCCACCGCTTCCCGGACGGCCGCCGCTGCCGGGACCGCCGCCGCTTCCCCGCCGCCTGCCGCCGAAGGGGGACCCACCCCGGGGGCGCACCGCTTGCCCCGCGCGCCCCGGACGGGAGTCGAGATACCGCCGTGCGCCCCAGCCGAGTACCGCCTCAGCGAGCAGTACACCCAACCCGCCCTCGAAATGACTGAGTTGCTCGGCCGCGTAACGACAGTACGGGCACTCCATCAGATGGTCTTGCACATCGGGCAGCAAGGCGCCGCCCCGACGAATCGGTACGTCCAGCAACCGGTTGTAGAAGCCGCATTCCTTGCTCGGCGCGAGTTCCTGGTGGGCGCGTACACAGCCCTCCCGAAATTGCTCCCTGGCCTGCTCCAGAGCCGCCGACGCTATGTCGGTATCCATGCCTGACAGACCGGCTGGTACGGATATGGGCTCCGCCTCGACCTCGGTGTGCCAGAGCAGGCACCGGGCCAGTGCCGGGAGAGCGTGGAAAGCGCGCTCGGCGAGCTTCCGATTTTCGGCCGTCATGGACTTCGCCGCGCGCATACCGCGGCCTCCGGCGGGTTTCCTCAAGTCCGGCACAACACCGGATATCCGATCGTCCGCGGACCACCCCTTCACGGTGTCTCTGACCGTGACGAGGAGTTGTGGCCGGAGCGCGAGACCGGAGTCGCCTTGCACGAGACGATCGAGCTCCCGATGGAAGGAGGTCGCGGTCACCATGGAGGCGACGTTTGCCGAAGAAGCGAGGCAGATGACGGCGTAGTCGTACGTCGGCTGCCAGTGCCGGGCCATCAACAGGGCGACGGGATGGGCGACATCGCTCTCCGGCCGGCCTCTCAGCAGGGCGGCGAGACTCTCGTCGGATTCGCCGGGAACGCCACTGGGCGGATAAGGGGGACGAGGGGGGTGGGGGGTGCGCACGGAGCGGGTTCCTTCCAAGGTGCAAGGTGGCACACAGAAGTTCTTGTCCGCCGAAAAGGCGCCCTGATTGGTGCATACCTTTTTGACGGGGCGCAGGGAAAACGGTCGGGGGCGAAGGCCGTACGGAGACCGTCGGTCAAGAGCCTTATGAGCTCGACGACAGTCCCGGAATAACGAACGGCGATTCGGACCCGGCCATTGACCTTGCGCAGCACGTTCACCCTCGCACAACACGCTCATGACCAACAAGGCACTTGAGCAACATACGCATCATTGAAAGAAAGTCAGATCCCGAGGCAACTCGCGTCGCTCGCACCGGCTTTCGAAATTCCATGCGCCCCGTGTGAACCGCGCGCACACGCCGGCGGCCCGCGCACGCTCCCGGCACACGGAGCTCCGTAGTCCACTGGAACCGGCCCTTCTCGGAGGCCCCGCGCAGGACGGCGGCTCTCCCGCGCGAAACCGGCCGCCGGCCCCGATCCTCCCGCCCTCGGTCGGCGGCCCCGAGGGCGGGGCCCGCTGCCGGACTCGGGGCCGAACACCCCCGAGACTGGACGGCATTACCGCAATGGGGCCCCGCAAAGATGGCGTCGCCCGTGGCGCTGTCCATCGGCCCGCCGTGGGCAAAGCTCGCCAGAACGCAGGACGCCGGTCGGCGTCTCACGGACAGCGGGCATGGGCCGGAGGTACGGCGGCTGCGGTAGAGCACCACGGCCGCCTGCGCCAGGAATTCTCACGCCGACCCGGAGGGCCGTGCATTCAGGCCGATCGGACTGTGCGGACGATGAGGTCCCCCTCGCTCCTCCTCGTCCCGAAGGCTGCCGCCGCGTGTCCGACGGCGGCTTCGAGAGCGGTGACAACGCCCCCGTGCAGGAGATGGGACGCTCTGTCAGATCTGCCAGGACCGCAGTCGGTCGGCCGCGCCGTAGACGTCCGTCTTGCCGGAGATCAGGTCGCGGGCGAGATCGACGAGGGCGCCGTACGGCGGGTCGATGCCCACGCCACTGACGAACATGTACGCGACCGCCGCCGAGCAGGCGAAGCGGGCGTTGGCAGCCGGCAACGGCTTCAGCAGGGCCAGAGTGTGCAGGAGCGCGGCGGCGCGCCAGGCCGGGTCGGAGTCGACGCCGAGCCGGGGCGGGTCGACACGGTGGCGAGCCACGGCGGCGACGAGCGCCGAGAAGTCGTTGACCGTGGGCTGGTCGGGCAGCACCTCCTCGTGGCGCTGGAGCAGCCAGGGCACGTCGATATGGATGACGGGAGCCATCGGTCAGGCGACCCGCCCCTCACCCTTGGCGGGTGGCTCGTCCTCGGGGAAGGCGGCGGCGAACTCGTCGGCGTGCGCGGTGAAGAACTGGCGGAACACCTCCGCGCCTTCCTGCAGCGCCCGGTGTCGCACGATGTCGGCCGCGGCCGCCTCCCGCACCAGGGCTTTCATCGACGTACCGCGCTCCTTGGCCATCTGCCGCAGGTCCTCTAGCTCGCGGTCGCTGAACTCCACGTTGAGAGCTGGCATGCCCTCACGGTACCGCGCGGGTACTTACTCGTAAATACCACCAGGTCAAGGGCGATGCAGAGCGGTACCGGCCGGGCCGGGAGGCGCCCGTCACACCTGGTCCGTCACCAGGACGGCCTTCCCGGTGATCTCCCGGCTTTCGAGCGCGGCATGCACGTCGGCGGCCTTCATCAGCGGGTGTACGGAGCCGATCCGCGGCGCGATCTCACCGCGCGCCGCCATCTCCAGCACGCGCTCCAGACCTGCCCGGTACCAGGCATGATCGCCCTTGATCTCGGCCGGCACCATGCTCAGCGCGGTGCGTCGGCCCGGCCGCAGATTCATCAGCTTCACACGTGCCGCACCGCGCACGGTGTCGCCGACCATGCGTCCCGGGCGGCCCGAGAAGGCGTAGCTGACCAGTACTCCCCCGGGCGACAGAACGCGGTACGCCTTGCCCAGCCCGGCCCCGCCGATGTGGTCGAACGCCCCCTGGACACCGCCCGGTTCGCGCTCGCGCAGGACGGCCCCGAAGTCCTGCCGGCGATAGTCGATGAAGGTCACACCATGCTGTGCGAGCAGGTCCTCGGCACCGGGCGCCGAGGCGGTGCCGTACATCCGAAGTCCGCGCAGTGCACCGAGCCGGCTGAGCGCTTGCCCCACTCCCCCGCTCGCGCCCTGGATGAGTACCGTGTCCCCGGCCGCGACACGGCCGTGAGTCTCCAGGACGCTCAGTGCCGTCAGGTGGTCGAGCGGGATCGTGGCGGCCAGGAGCGGGTCGAGGCCGGCGGGCAGTGGGACGAGTTGCCACAGCGGCAGGGAGATGTACTCGGTGTACGCGGCCATCTTCGTCAGGCAGACGGCGACGCGCGCACCCTCCTGGAGCCAGGCCGGCCGGGTTCCGTCGGGCGTGAAGTCCACGATCTCGCCGACGAGTTCGTAGCCGGGCGTGAAGGGCACCTTGCGCTGCAGCAGATAGTCGCCCGAGCGTGCCATCAGGTCGGTGAAGCCCACTCCGGAGGCCAGCACCTTCACTCGGGCGTACCCCGGCGGCGGCTCCGCCAGGGTGGCTTCGACGGGCCGCATGGTCTCGGTGCCGCCGAACCGCTCCACGACGATCTTTCGGTACGCGATCTCGCTCATGAACCTCACCACTTCCTGTGTCGTGTCATTAAGTTACACGACACATATTTGTCCGGCCAGGCCACGTGAAGACGATCGAGCGGATAGGTGTCGTGTAACGTAGTCTTGTCGTCTATTGATCCCGGGAGTGCCGCACGATGGAGCCGGCCGAAGAAGTCCGCTTCCTCATCCTGGCCGCGCAGCGTGAGGGAAATCGCCAACTCGCCCAAGGGCTACGCCCCTTGGGTGTGACGCCCGCACAGGCCGAGGTGCTGCGGCTCCTCTCGGAGCGGCAACCGCTCAGCATGTCCGGACTCGGGGCCCTGCTGGTGTGCGAGAGCGGCGGCAATCCCAGCCGCCTGGTGGACCGTCTGGTGACCGCGGGACTCGTACGCCGCGAGGAAGGCAGCCACGACCGGCGTCATGTGGAGCTGACGCTCACCCCCGCGGGCCATGAGACGGCCCGCGCGGTGGCCTCGGTCGAGGCCGAACTGCACGCTCACATCGGGGCCGCGGCGGAGGGTCACGACGTCGACGCGGTGCTTGCGTTCCTGCGCGCCTTGGTGGCGGGCCAGAGCGCGGGCGAGGCGGTGGCCCTGCGTGCGGGGCGCGCCGCAGCCCCGACCGAAGCCCCGTAGCGGGCGCGGCGCCGCGCCCGGGCTCAGCGCGGCTGGGCGCGCGCCGCCTCCGTCAGGGGCAGCCACTGCGCCGACGCGGCGAGCGGCACGCAGACCCAGTCCTTCATCGGGCGACCGCCCATGGGGTCGAAGAGGTGCGCCCCGGCGAGGGCGAGGGCCTCGGCGTGCTCGGGGGTGTCGCGGTACAGGCGGACGACCAGTGCACCCTCGTGGAGGCTGACGAACGCCTTGCCGTTCGGGTCCTTGAGGCAGGGCATCCCGAACATCTTGGAGAGCTTCGCCCCGCGGGGTGCGAGGTCCTCGGCGAGACGCGCGAACAGTTGGTCGGCGTCCGCCATCAGGCGACCTTCCGTCCAGTGAGGGCGAGCAGCCGCTCCAGCGGGGTGGCGTCGACGGCGGGATCGACCTCCGGCCCGAAGGCTCCGTTGGCGCGGGCGTCTTCGGGGATCTGTCGGGCCGCGGCCGTCGCGGTGGCGACCACGTCGTCGTCGGCCCTGAACGACTGACCGGTGGCGGTGGCCAGGTCCCAGCCGTGCACGGTCAGCTCCATGATGGTGATCATCCCGGCGAAGGGCGCGGGGTAGGTGCTCGACGCGAAGGGCGTTTCGCCTTCCCAGGCGCCGGGCTCGGCCCACGCGGCGGCGAGCCGGTCTACGAGCGGCGGGAAGGCCACCCACGGCGCCTCGGTCAGTGTCATCGGGGCGTCGGCGGGCAGCGGCTCCTTCGCGGCGGCGTATCCGCCCATGACGAGCGCGCCGAGCAGGTGCTCGCTGAGCCGGTGGACGTCGAAGTCGGCGCAGGGCGTGGGGAGTTCACGCTTGCCGGTGAGGGCGGGCTGCTCGGTGTACGCCTGCAGGTTGCGGGCGGCGCGGGCCAGCTGGTCGGCGAGTTGTACGGGAGTGGCGTTCATCGGGGGTGCTCCTTTTCGGAAGGGCTCGGACCGTCTCGGAAGGACGGAAAGGGACGGCTCACAAAGACGGACCCGGCTCAGCCGAAAAAGGGATCGGCCTTGCCCGTCTCCGCGTACGACTTGAGCGCCGTGAACTTGGTGGCCCAGCCGTAGGTGAAGTTGCGATAGGCGTCGTCCTGGGCCGGGAATCCGACGTGCGTGAAGCGCAGCAGGACCCCGCCCTCCGGGACGTCGAGGATCTCGTAGGTCTGTGTGGTGCCGGCCCACGGGCCGTTCTCCCCCGCCAGCACCAGGCGCCGGTCGCCGGACTCGGTGATCCGCAGCCGCCAGGACTCCGGCACACCGGGGAAGCTCAGCGCGTGCTCAGCGCCGACACCCTCCCCTATCTCGGCGTCCGCCGTGAACCAGCCACGTACGCCGGCCTCGGTGGTGATGGCTGCGCGAACGGTGTCCGCCTCGGCCTCGATGGTCAGCTGCATCGCGATGTCGGGCATCGGGTGTCCTCTCGGGATCATCAGGTCTGTCGCGAGTGTCCGGTATTGCCCGAACCTCATTCTTTAGCCGACACTAAAATAAGAACCGGGGCAGCGCAAGTTAAAGCCGTGACTAAAGTAAGCAGCGTGGATCAGGTGAAGGCGATCAGTGAGCCGCGGCGGCGGGCCATTCTGCAGCTCGTGTGGCACGAGGAGCTGTCGGCCGGAGAGATCGCCGAGCGCTTCGACGTCACCTTCGGCGCGGTCTCCCAGCATCTGAAGGTGCTCCGCGAGGCGGGCCTGGTCGTCGTCCGAAAGGACGGCACCAAGCGGTACTACCGCGCGGACCGTGCTGGGATGGGACCGCTGGCCGCCTACCTGGAGTCCATGTGGGGCGACTCCCTGGACGCCCTGGCCGCGCTCGCCGAACAGGCCGAGCGGGAGGAGGAGCAGAAGTGACCATCACCCCCGACGGCTCCGTCGTCGTACAGCGGCACATCAAGGCCCGCCCGGAGACCGTGTTCTCCTTCTTCACCGACACCGAGCGATGGCTGTCCTGGCAGGGCGTCGAGGGCGTGTTCGATCCGACGCCCGGCGGCGCGTACCGGATGCGGGTCGTCGGTGACGCCACGGCCTCCGGACGCTTCGAGGAGGTGGAGCCGTACACCCGGATCGTCTTCACCTGGGGCTGGGAGAACGAGGGCGACCCGGTGCCGCCCGGCAGCAGCCGGGTCGAGGTCACCTTCGCCCCCGAGCCGGACGGCACCCTGCTCACGCTCACCCACTCCGGTCTGCCCGAGCCGGCCCGCGAGCCGCACCAGGAGGGCTGGGACCACTACCTCGACCGGCTCGCCGTACGGGCGCCCGGTGGCGACCCCGGCCCGGACAGCTGGATGGAGCCGAAGCCCGCCTGAGCACCCGCGCACCGGGGCCGCCGACCGTCCGGTCAGGTCCCCCACAGCCCGCGCCTGCGGTAACCCGCCTCCCAGAACAGGCGGTTGAGTACGCGGACGGGCGGGGGCAGCGCACCGAGGAACGCGGAGCGGTCGGCGGGCGGGATGCCGTCGACGATCCACGGTACGAAGACGGCGGCCCCGCGCATGCCCTGCGTCTCGCGCATACGTCCGGTGAAGGCGCCCCAGTCCGCGGGCGTCAGCACCTCCTGGATGAGCGGCAGGGCGCTCGCCTCCTCGTGCGCGAGGTGGTCGTCGAGGGTCGTGGCCAACGCGTGGACCAGTTCGGCGAGTTCGGCCGACCGGTTCCTGAGGGCCGCGTCCACGGCGGTGAGCTGCGGGTCGAGGCGGGCGTGCTCCGCCTCCATCTCCGTGAGGAGGGCGATGTCCCGGGGGCGACCCTCGGCCTTGCGCTGCACCCGGGGCCACAGCTCGCTGTCCTCGGCGGTGTGGTGGATGTGCAGCTGGTGCGTGAAGTTGTCCCAGCCGGCGCGGACTTGGGGGGTGAAGGCGGTGCCGTCGGCGACAGCCTTGCCGAGGCGGTCCAGGTCGCGCCGGAACGCGTCGTGGGCGGCATACATGACGGTGAGGTCGATACTCATGAGGTGACTTCCTCCAGTTCGGGCTCATACACGGGCAGTGCGTGCGGGTTGGCGGAGTGGCCGCGGTGTCGGCGCAGGGCGAGGCAGGCGAGCACGCCGGTCAGCACGACGAAGGCGGAGACGAGGATCGCGGGTCCCATCGCGTCCACGAAGCCGCGGCCGAAGACCTGGCCGCCGGGCTCCCGCATGCGGTCGGCGACGTCGTGCGGCAGTCCGGACGCGGCACCGGCCGACTGCCGGGCGTTCACGTCGGACTCGGCCTTGGAGAAGGCGGCGACGAAGCCGTCACGGTAGGCGACGGGCAGCTGTCCGGCGCGCTGCCGCGCCTGATCGGGGAGCGCGTTCGCGAGCTGGGCCTGGAGCACGGCGCCGACGACGGCGCCCGCGAGCACCGAACCGACCTGCCGCAGCGCGTTGTTGACGCCCGAGGCGGCACCTGCCAGGCGGGCCGCTGGGTTGCGCATGACCTCCGTGGCCATCGGGGCGAAGGTGCAGCCGGCGCCCAGTCCGGCCAGGAAGAGCGGGAAGGCGACCGCCGTCCGGCCCGAACCGACATCGGCCGCGGCCACGATCCAGATCAGCGCGACCGCCCGGGCGAGCAGGCCGGTCGCGACTGCGCCCCACATGCCCATCGCGGCGCCCCGCCGGTCGACCGGGAACACCTCGGCGGTGACCGGCAGGGTGTGCGGCATGAGCAGCGCCGCCCCGAGACCCTGCACCGCATGGGTTGCCATGCCATCTCTTGAACACGATGTGTGTCTCCTCGTGCCGAAACATCGGACTCGCGTTCAAGAGGGCGGCCGCGACGGCCGGTGTGACGCGAGAGCAGCCCCCTGAGACGTACGTCACATTTCGCCGTCCGCTGTCACATTCGCGCCCCCTTTTCCCCTCGCAGTAGTGAGCGCAACAAGGGAGGCAAGGCATGTCCGAAAGCCCCGAGGCGGGCATCGACGGCGCGACGCGGGTCTTCGTCGACCACCGCGAGCTGCTGTTCGCGATCGTCTACAACATGCTCGGCAGCGTCGCCGACACCGACGACGTGCTCCAGGAGACCTGGCTGTCCTGGCAGGGCCGCGCCGACCGCTCTCCGCTCGACGGAATCACCAACCCGCGCGCCTACCTCGTCCGGATCGCCGTGAACCACGCGCTGGCACGCCGCGCCGCCATCACCCGCCGCCGCGAGACCTACGTCGGCCCTTGGCTGCCGGAGCCCCTGCTCGACGAGCCCGCCCCCGCGGACTCCGCCGACGACCGGACCCTGCGGGCCGAGTCGGTGTCGCTGGCAATGCTCGTGGTCCTGGAGTCGCTGACCCCGCTGGAGCGGGCGGTGTTCGTCCTCAACGAGGTGTTCGGCTACCCGCACACCGAGATCGCGGGGGTCATCGACCGCAGTCCCGCCGCGGTGCGTCAGCTCGCACACCGCGCCCGGGAGCACGTGCACGCCCGCCGTCCGCTGTACCGGGCGCATCCCCGGGTACGCCGGCAGGCGACCGAACGCTTCGTGGAGGCCGCGCTCGGCGGTGACATCGCCGCGCTGATGGAGATCCTCGCGCCCGACGTGACGGTGTGGACGGACGGCGGCGGCAAGGCACGCCCGGCCGGGCTGCGCCCCGTGCACGGCCGGGACAAGGCGGCACGCCTGTTCGCCGGCTATGCCACGCGTCGCGCGACGCACCTCGACATCCGCTACCGCCGCGTCAACGGCGACGACTCCGCGGTGATCTTCGAGGGCGAGTCCCCGTACGCCGTCATGGTCATGGACCTCACCCCGGACGGCGAGCAGGTCTCCGACGTCTACATCGTCACCAACCCCGAGAAGCTCACGCACCTACGAAGGGACGAAGACGCCGAGGAGCCGGAAGGAGAGCACGCGTGACGACCGTCGAAGGGCCCGCCTCGCGCCCGATCGAGAAAGCGTCCGCAGGCGAGCGCATATCCGGGAAGGCGCCCACCGGAGACCGCCGGGCCGCGAAGGCGTCCTCCGGCGAGCGCGTGGCCGACTGGTTCGACGGCCGTCTCGGCGTCTACTCGCTCGGCAAGCAGTACCTGCGCAAGGTCTTCCCGGACCACTGGTCCTTCCTGCTGGGCGAAATCTGCCTCTACAGCTTCGTCGTTCTCGTCCTCACCGGCGTCTACCTCACCCTGTTCTTCCATCCGTCGATGAACGAGGTGGTCTACCACGGCAGTTATGTCCCGCTGAACGGCATCCGAATGTCGGAGGCGTACGCCTCGACCCTGGACATCAGCTTCGATGTGCGCGGCGGACTGCTGATCCGGCAGATCCACCACTGGGCCGCGCTGATCTTCCTCGGCGCGATGCTGACGCACATGATGCGGCACTTCTTCACCGGCTCGTTCCGCAGGCCCCGCGAGGTGAACTGGCTGTTCGGCTGGACGCTGCTGCTGCTCGGCATGTTCGAGGGCCTGTTCGGCTACTCGCTGCCGGACGATCTGCTGTCGGGCACCGGACTGCGGTTCGTGGACGGGGCCATCCTGTCGATGCCGATCGTCGGCACCTATCTGTCGTTCTTCATTTTCGGCGGGGAGTTCCCCGGTCATGACGTCGTGGCCCGCTTCTACTCGCTGCACGTCCTGCTGATCCCGGGCATCATGGCGGCCCTCGTCGTCGCCCACCTGATCCTGGTCGTGTACCACAAGCACACGCAGTTCGGCGGGCCGGGAAAGACCGAACGCAACGTCGTGGGCACCCCGTTCATGCCGGTCTACATGGCGAAGGCAGGTGGCTTCTTCTTCCTGGTGTTCGGTGTCATCGCACTGATCTCGGCGGTCGCGACCATCAACCCCGTCTGGGCGTACGGCCCCTACCGTGCCGACCAGGTGTCGACGGGAGCCCAGCCGGACTGGTACCTGGGCTTCGCGGAGGGGCTGGTCCGGGTCATGCCGGGCTGGGAGATCACCGTGGCGGGGCACACGCTCGTGCTCGGCGTGCTCATCCCCGTCGTCGTCTTCCCGCTGCTCCTGGTCCTCATCGGCGTCTACCCGTTCGTCGAGTCCTGGACCACGGTCGACCGGGGCGAGCACCATCTGCTGGACCGCCCGCGCAACCGGCCGATCCGTACGTCGCTCGGGACGGCGTGGATCAGCCTCTATCTGATCCTGCTCGCGGGCGGCGGCAACGACATCGTGGCGACACGCTTCCATCTGTCGATCAACACGGTGACCTGGTCGGTGCGGATCGCCCTGATCGTGGTACCGGTCGTCGTCTTCGTCGTGACCCGCCGGATCTGCCTGGGACTGCAGCAGCGGGACCGTGAGCTGGTGGCGCACGGCCGTGCGACAGGCGTTGTCAAGCGCCTGCCGCACGGCGAGTACGTCGAGGTGCACCGCCCGCTCAGCCGTGCCGAACTGCACACCCTGACCGAGCACACCCGACGGCTGCCGTCAGCCGACCGGGACCTCCAGGCGGCTGATCCGCAACCCGCCGTCGGCGGCCCCAGGGTGCCCGCCGGCCATGAGGAGACGGAGCCGTGAACCGCGTACCGCGTCGAAGGTGATCACCTTCTTGTGCCCGTACTCGCCGCTCATCGTCCAGGAGGCGAGGTTGTTGTCGTACGAGGAGGTCGCGCGCCTGCCGGGGGTGTGGTTCTCGCCCGTGTTGAGGTGCTCCGGTTCCTGGTACGCGCCGCGGGTCGAGGTCTCGGACGACGACTCCGACTCGAAAAGGAACAGGTGCGGATAGGCGGCGTGCAGGGCGTCCACCGACTTGGCGGTGTTGTAGTTGAGGCCGAGCCCGTCCAGTTTGGCGAGCATGAGGTCGGCCGCGGAGCCCTTCGTGGGGACACGGCGGTACTTGTCCGAGCCGATGACCAGCGGTCGGGTGTCGTCCTCGGCCTTGATGGCGCCGATGATCCGGTCGGCCATGGCGAGCCCGGCGGTGGACGTGGAGTCGGGGACCTCGTTGCCCATGGACCACAGGACCACGGCAGGCGAGTTGCGGGCCGCGAGGACCATCTCGGTGGTGTCCTTCTCGCACCACTCGTCGAAGAACCGGCCGTAGTCGTAGGTCGTCTTGCCGGTCCGCCAGCAGTCGAACGCCTCCACCATCATCACGATGCCCAGCTCCTCGCAGACCTGGATCATCTGCGGCGAGGGCGGATTGTGGGAGGTCCGGAAGGCGTTGACGCCCATCGACTTCATGATGGTCATCTGCCGGCGCACGGCGTCGACGCTGATCGCCGCCCCGAGCGCGCCCTGGTCATGGTGCAGGTCGACGCCCTTGATCTTGGCGTGGGCGCCGTTGAGGTGGAAGCCCTCGTCCGGGTCGAAGCGGAACTGCCGGATGCCGAAGGGGGTGCGGTAGGAGTCGACTGCCTCGCCACCGATCCGCAGTTCCGTCTCCACGGTGTAGCGGTGGTTCGGGGTCGCGAAGTCCCACAACTTCGGCTTTTCGACGGTGAGTTCGTGCGTCTCGTCCGTCCGGTCGCCGACCGTGACCGTGGTGGCCGTACGGCCGTCGGGGTCGACGATCCGTGAGATCACCTCGACATCGGCAGACGCACCGGCTTCGTTGACGACGGTCGTGCGCACCCGTACCAGTGCCCGCTCCGCGATGATGTCCGGCGTCGTGACGTACGTGCCCCACCGCTGGACGTGGACCGGCTCGGTGACCACCAGGCGGGCGTCGCGGTAGATGCCGCTGCCCGAGTACCAGCGGCTGCTGGGGAGCTGGTTCTGGACCTTGACGGCGATGACGTTGGCCGTGGCGCCGTCCGTGTGCAGCAGGTCGGTGAGGTCGAAGGCGGATCCCGTGTATCCATAGGGGTGGCGGCCGACCTCCTTGCCGTTGCAGTACACGTGGGCGTCCATGTAGACACCGTCGAACTCCACGGAGATCCGTTTGCCGGCGAGGGCGGGCGGCAGCGTGAAGGCGGTGCGTTACCAGCCGAGGCCGCCGGGGAAGAAGCCGGTGCCGCTGGTGGTGCCGTGCTCCGTGGTGGGTGTCTGCTCAATGCTCCAGTCGTGGGGTACGGCCACCTGGCGCCACGCCGAGTCGTCGTAGCCGGGCTGCGCGGCGCCCTCGTACGCGCCCGTGGGGTCGGTGATGCCGCCCGGGTCGACCAGCGCGAAGCGCCAGCCGTCGCACAGCTCGACCGTGCGGCGCCCTCCGGATCGCCCGGAGGGCGCAGCCCAGGCGTCGGCGGCGCCGGAGAGTGCGCCGGCCGCGGGTACGACCGTTCCGGCGATCAATACCGATCTTCGATGACCGTCATGGCAGCCCTCCCTCATCAGGGCCCATAAGTCATCACAACTGATCGTGAACAAACAGATTCTGACGGGGTGACACATGCGGCCGTCAAGGGTCCGGCAGTCACTTCCGCCACGCACCTCACTTCGGCCGGAAATCCACCTTGCGGATGTGCCGCGTCGGCGGTCCTGGTTCCGGGGTGCGGAGGGCTTCCAGCCACTAGGCTGGAAGCCGAGTGACGCGCTTGTTCACTGTGAGTGTGCGCAATGGAGTGGCGACGATGAGCCCGGTCCACCCCCTCGACGAGGCCGCCACGGCACGGGCAGTCATCGACGAGAACGGCACCCTGGTCCTCTGGAACGAGGGGGCCCGCCGACTGCTGGGGTACGCACCGGAGGAGGTCGAGGGCCGCCCCGCCGCGGATCTGCTGGACTGCGCGGACGGCACCACCCCTTCCGAACCCACTGGTACCCGTTGGAGCGGCACCCTCCCCCTGCGTCACCGCGACGGACGCACCCTCCCGGTGTGGCTGCTCGCTCATCGCAGCGGAACGAAGGGCCAGTGGCTCTTGGTCACCCCGCTGCACGGCGAGGACCAGCGCGCCTACGACGACCCGCTGATCAGGGCCGTGCTCACGCAGTCGCCGTGCGCCATGGCGATCTACGACGAGCGGCTGCGCCTGTACGGGCTGAACGAGGCGATGGCCGAGGTGATCGGCCTCCCGGAGGCCCGCGTCCGAGGCCTCAGGATCTCCGAGATAGGCGACAAGCCGGAGAGCGAACAGCTCGAAGAAAGCCTGCACGACGTGCTCGTCTCGGGCGAGGGGCGCGACGTGGAGACCTACATGCGCACGGGCGGTGAGAACCGCGCGCACGCCTGGCTGGCCAGGATCGCCCCGCTCACCGACGCCGAAGGACACGTGCGCGGCGTGTGTCTGGCCGCACACGACGTCACCGAGCAGTACCGGGCCCGGGAGCGGCTGCAGCTGGTCAACGAGGCCAGCGTGCGCATCGGCAGCACCCTCGACGTCACCCGAACGGCCCAGGAGCTCGCCGACGTCTGTGTGCCGGCTCTCGCGGACTTCGTCAGCGTCGACCTGCTCGATCCGCCGGAACACGGGGGCGAGCCGCACGCCGAGCCGCCGAGCGCCCCGATCACGCTGCGCCGCGTCGCCCATCGATCGGTGAACCCGGGCTCTCCCGAGGCGGTCGTCACGCTCGGCGCGGTCGACGTCTACCCCTCCGCCTCACCGCAGGCCGACTCGCTGATCGCCGGCCGGACGATCGTGGCACCGGACACCACCACCACGCTGGAGCAGTGGCTGGCCTGGGACGAACGCCGGTGGGAGCGCATTGCGAAGTGCGGCATCCACACCACCATGTCGGTGCCCATCCAGGCCCGGGGCCAGACCCTGGGCGTCGCGGTGCTCACCCGGTTCCGGCAGCCCGGCCCCTTCACCTCCGACGACGTCCTGCTCGCCGAGGAGATCACGGCCAGGGCCGCCGTGTGCATCGACAACGCCCGGCGCTTCTCCCGCGAGCGTGAGACCGCGTTGGCCCTGCAGCGCAGCCTGCTCCCCCAGTCGCTGCCCAGGACGGCGGCGCTGGAGGCGGCCTCGCGCTACCTCCCCGCGGCGCGCGCCGGGGTGGGCGGCGACTGGTTCGACCTGATCCCGCTGTCCGGGATGCGGGTCGCGATGGTCGTCGGCGACGTCGTCGGCCACGGTATCCAGGCCTCGGCGACCATGGGGCGGCTGCGCACCGCCGTCCGCACACTCGCCGACATCGACCTGGCGCCGGACGAGCTGCTCACCCACCTGGACGACCTCGTCGTGCGACTGTCCGAGGATGCCGGGGTCGAAGGCGCCACCGGTGAGGTCGGCGCCACCTGCCTGTACGCGGTGTACGACCCGGTCTCCCGGCGCTGCACCCTCGCCGCGGCAGGGCATCCACCGCCCTTCATCGTCCCTCCTGACGGCCTGCCCCGGCAGATCGAGCACCCGCCCGGACCGCCGCTGGGCCTGGGCGGACTGCCGTTCGAGTCCGTGGAACTCGAGCTGCGTGAGGGCACGGTACTGGCGCTGTTCACCAACGGGCTGATCGAGAGCCGCGGACGGGAATCCGACGTCGGCTACCAGTTGCTGTCCCGGGCCCTGGAGCAATCGTCCCACTCCCTGGAATGGGCATGTCACGCGATCCTGCAGGCGCTGCTCCCCGTGGGCGGCGCGCAGGACGACGTGGCTCTGCTGCTCGCCCGTACCCACGGACTGGCCCCCTCCCAGGTGGCGACCTGGGACATTCCCGCCCACCCCGCCCTCGTGGCGCCGATGCGCAAGCAGGCGGTCGAGCAGCTGGACACCTGGGGGCTCAGCGAGGCGACGTTCACGGCCGAACTCGTGGTGAGCGAACTGGTCACCAACGCGATCCGGTACGGCGATCCGCCCATACGGCTGCGCCTCATCCAGGACGCCGCCATCCTCATCTGCGAGGTTTCCGACGGCAGCCACACCGCCCCGCATCTGCGCCGGGCGAAGACCTTCGACGAGGGCGGCCGCGGACTGCTCCTCGTAGCCCAGCTCACCCAGCGCTGGGGCAGTCGGCACACCGCGGAGGGCAAGACCATCTGGGCGGAGATCTCACTGATCGGCGAGGACTGACGGCCTCGTCGTGGCGGCCGGCGCCCAGTGCCGACGAGCCGCCGGAGGTACCGCTGTTCGCGCTGGTCACCGTGGGCTGCACGCTGGAGGGGTTCGTCCTCGCCTCGGCTCTCGGGATCGATCCGGCGTGGTCCGCGGCGGCGGGGGCCCTGGTGCTCGCCACCCGCGCTCTCGTCCGGCGCCGCGCCACCGCGCTGACCGTGGTGCGGGCCGCCGCACCCTCGTTCCTCGCCTTCGTCCTCGCGCTGGGCATCGTCGTACGGGCGGTGGTCGACAACGGACTCGCCGACGCCCTCGACGCCCTGCTCCCCCCCACGGCAGCAGCCTGCCCGCGCTGCTCGGTATCGCGGCACTCGCCGCCGTGCTGGCCAACCTCATCAACAATCTGCCCGCGGTCCTCGTCCTGCTGCCGCTGGCCGCCGTATCGGGCCCCGGTGCCGTGCTGGCCGTGCTGCTGGGGGTCAACATCGGGCCCAATCTGACCTACGCGGGTTCCCTGGCGACCCTGCTGTGGCGGCGTATCGTGCACCAACACGAACACGGCGTCGACCTAAAGGAGTTCACCCGGCTCGGTCTGATCGCCGTGCCTGCCGCGCTGGTCCCTGCCGTACTGGCACTGCGGATCTCGCTCCACATCATCGGAGGCTGATGGGCATGCGGGTGATCGTCTGGCTGGTCGAGGGAACGTGGCCCGCGTGCGTGGACGCCGTACGCGGGCACGCACCACACGCCGCGGACGTGGTCCTGCTGCACGTCACCGAACCCGGCGTGCCCGGACTCGCACACGGGGCCTTCGCCGGCCTGCTCGGCCGCGGACACTCCGAGCCCGACCCCGGTGACCGGCTGGAAACCCTCGGCACCACCTCGGCCGCGCAGCTCCTCGACGCGGCGGCCGAGCGGCTGGGCCGCCCCAGCACACGCGTCGAGCGGGCCGGGCGCGTCGAGCGGGAAGTGGTCGCCGCCGCCGAGGGCGCCGACCTGCTCGTGCTGGCCCGCGACGGTGACCGCACGCTCTGGGGCCGCACAGCCTGGGACGGGCCGGACGGTTCGTCGTCGACCACGCGCCCTGCCCGGTGCTGCTGGTCTGGCCCGAAGTGGCACCGGACGTCACGACCATCCCCCAGCCTCCGAGAGCCGTGCCGGTCCGGATCGGTCGAGATCGGAGGCCCGGAGGTCGCTACGGCGAACCTTCTCGGCGACCTGCGAAGTGCGGGCCTAGCGTGAAGCATGTGCGACACCGATGAGAAGGGATGGCCGGATGACGGTCACGGACATGGGCGGGCTTCGGCAGTTCGAGGAGAGCGGCTTCGCGGTGGTGCGCGGGCTGTTCGCCCGCGCCGAAATCGACGCCCTGTGCACGGAGTTCACCGCGCTGCAAGCCGCCGGGCCGATCCCCGGGCACTTCGAACCCCGCGCCACGGAGACCGAGGGCCCGGCCGATCCGCTGCACGCCCATCCCCGCGTCCTGCATCCGCACCGCATCAACGCCTTGTCCCTGCGCTGCCTCCTCGATCCGAGGCTGCGGAGCATCCTGGAGACCCTGCTCGGCGAGGAACCTCTCGCCGCGCAGAGCATGTTCTATTTCAAGCCACCCGGTGCCCGTGGCCAGGCGCTGCACCAGGACAACTTCTATCTGCGCGTCGAACCGGGTACCTGTGTGGCCGCTTGGATCGCCTGCGACGCGATCGACCGGGAGAACGGCGGTCTGGAGGTCGTACCGGGCACCCACCGCATGGACCTGTTCTGCCCGGAGGAGGCGGACGCGGCCCTGTCCTTCGCGCGCGAGTACGTTCCGCCGCCGCCCGGCCTCACCGCCGTCCCCGTCGACATGGCACCGGGTGACGTCCTCTTCTTCAACGGCAGCCTCGTACACGGCTCCGGCCCCAACCGCAGCCCCGACCGCTTCCGCCGCTCCTTCATCGGCCACTACGTCGGCCGCTCCACCGAGCGCATCGGCGGCTTCTACCGGACGCTGACGATGAGCGGGGATCGCGTCGCCCTGCCCGCGAGCGAGGGCGCGGGGCCGTGCGGCACGGAGTTCTCGGCGAGTGCTCCTCACTGACCCCGCGCGGTCGGCGGCGGGGCGGACGCGGTCTCCGTACCGTCGGCGAGTCCGATCACGCTGAACGGCGCGGCCCGTTGGCGTAGGGGGCTCCGTCTCCCCGCCGCGAGCTCGTCCACCGGGAGGGCCGTGAGGGCCGGTTCATGGTCCCGGCCGACGATCCCCGCATCACCGGCCGACGATCCACCGTCACCGGCCGACGATCCCCGCGTCACCAACCGGCGAACCACCGACCGGGCGCTACCCGGCGAACCCGGGAATCGCCTGGGAGGTGAAGCCGAGGATCGCGTCGGCGACCGCCCTGGGGTTCTCCAGGAGCATCGCGTGGGTGCCGTCGATCTCGGCGACCGTCACCTCGGTGCGCTCGTCGGCGAGTTGAGCCAGGTCTCGGGCCAGGCCCTTGCCGTAGGCCGCCATCAGTTCGTCGAACCAGTCCATGCCCGGGATTGACGGTACGGGCCGCAGCGCGCGCCCCAGCAGTAGCGGTACGGGCACCTGGTGGAAGAGCGCGAAGAGATCGAGCGAGTCGATCGCGTCCAGCATCTCCAGTGCGTGTACGCGCTCCGGCCCCAACTCCAGTCGCCCATCCGGTCTTTCGCGCATCGAACGCAGGACGCCCGCTTCCAACAGCTCGTAGGGGATGCCCAGTTGCTCGGACATCGCACGCTGCTGGGCGAGCACAGCCTTCAGCGCCTCGGCGGGAAGCCGCTCGCCCGACACCGTCGCCGCCAGCTTCCGCACCTCGGCGAGCCGCTCTTCGACGTATGCCGGCTCCAGGCCCACGTACTGGTCGAGGCGGCCCCATGCGTATCCGTCGAGATTCACCGCGCCGGGCGTGACCTCCGGATGCTCCAGTGCGTGAAGCACCGCGATCATCCCGCCGAGGGAGTGTCCGACAGGCAGCGCGCCGGGGATTCCGCGCTCCTCCAGGACAGCCTCGATGTCCCCGAGCACGTGGGGGAAGTCCCAGACGCCCGACGGCGACAGACCGTGTCCGCGGAGGTCCACGGCGAGTACCCGGTGGTGCGGTACGAGCAGCGGCGCGACGGCCGCCCAGTCGGCGAGGGTGCGTCCAGCGCCGTGGAGCAGGAGCAGGGGCGGGCCGTCGCCCCCGTGGTCCTGGACGGCCAGTGCGATGCGGTCTCCGATCATGTCCTGACGATAGAGCTCGGTTCCGGGTTCCCTGAGGAGCTTGAACGGGGGCAGGGGTCCGCCGGAGAACTGCTGCGGCCGTCCGATGCCAGGAGGCCGAGGTCGACGGCCACCCAGACCACCGGGGCGGCCCGCCGTGCGACGCGCCGCAACTATCCCGCGGCCAGGGGAGCGGAGTTGAGTTCGCGTACCAACTGCGGGGTGAGCAGTTCGCCGGCGCGGTCGGCGAGGACGGCCATTTCGTAGCCGACCAGGCCGACGTCGCACCTGTCGGCGGCGAGGACACCGAGGCAGCTTCCGTCGCGGATGCGACCGACCATGAGGAAGCCCCCGAGCATTTCGATCATGACGAGCTTCATGCCTCGGAAGCCGTGCGCCGTCGCTGCGTTCTGGGCGAGGCTGGTGATGCCGGAGACGACGGCGGCGAGGTGATCGGCGCGATCTCGGCCGAGGCTGTCCGAGGCGGCCATGAGCAGGCCGTCGGAGGAGACGGCGACGGCATCGGTGACGCCGTCGGCGGTGCGTACGAACTCCGAGATGAGCCAGCCGAAATTCTGGACGGCGGTGGTCACGATGACGCTCCTTGTGTGCTTTGGGCCTCGGCACGGGCGACACCTGCTCGGAAGCCGTTGAGCAGGGACGAGACAGCGGGCCTGACGGGCAGGGGTGAGGTGGAGGGGCCCTCCGCGGGGGCGAGCAGGCGCCCTGGGAGGGCGAGGAGTGCGGACAGGCCGCCGCCGGTGGTGTCGAAGAGGTGGACTTGGGCGCCTTCACCGAGGCGGTGGGCGAGTCGGCCGACGACGAGGTGGCCGAGGAACCGGGTGGGTGCGGCGAGGAGGGCTTCCTCGCCGGCGTCGGAGAGGCGGGCGTTGGCCCGTTCCTTGTCGGCTTCGGACATGCCGATGCCGTGGTCGACGACAGCGAAGCAGTACGTGTCGTCCTCGGTGTCGTACCAGCCGTGCACCTCGACCGGTTCGTTCGGTGGCGAGAAAGTCAGCCCGTTCTCGATGAGTTCGGCAAGGAGGTGGGCAACATCGGCGACGGCGTGCCCGCGCACCCGCACCGGCTCCACGGTCGCGATCAGGACCCGCCGGTAGTGCTCCACTTCGGCGACGGCGGACTGGACGACTTCCAGGCCGCCGGCAGGTGCTGCCGTCGGCCGTGGCGAATTCTGCCCGGCCAGGACCAGAAGGCTCTCGGCGTTGCGTCGCATACGAGTGGCGAGGTGGTCGAGTTCGAAGAGTTCGGCGAGGGCGTCCGGGTCGAGTTCCTGACGTTCCAGGCGGGTGATGAGGCTGAGTTGACGACGTACGAGGTTCTGGTTGCGGCGGCCGAGATTGGCGAGCGATTCAGTGGTGTTACGGCGCAGCCCGGCCTGCTGGGCGGCCAGGTGGAGGGCGGTGTGTTCCACCTGGTGCAGGGACGCTGCGACCTCGGCGATCTCCGCCGCGCCGCCCAGCAGCCGTGCATCGGGGTGGTCCGGCGCGTCCGCCGGCGGACGGAGCTCAACATGGTCCTGCGGGGACTGCTGGATACGGGCGACGGTTGCGGGCAGCCGGTGCCGTGCCACGTCGTGGGCGGTCTCGGCGAGCGCGCCGAGCGGGCGCGTGAGGGAACGAGAGGCAAAAGCGGCGAGGGCCGCGACGAGGGCGGCCATGAGCGCTCCCGCGACGAGATAGGCGGCAAGACCGATCTCGGCATCGTGGCTGAGCCGGTCGGCCCGATCCCTTGCGTCGTCACCGACGGACTGCTGGACGGCATACAGGTCGTCGACGAGTACGGTCATCGCATCCCACCAGGCACCGGCGTCGACGCGCAGCGCGGAGCCGTCAGCGGCGTCTTCCGCCCGGTTCTCGTAGGCGGTGGCGCGTTCGGCGTCCTCGGTGCCGAAGGCGTTCTTCACGGCCGCGCGCTGAAGTGCGGTGGCGATCTGCCGGAAACGGGCGAGGGCGGCGACGCGCGTGGCACGTACCTCGGTGAAGGTGAGGTACTCACGGCCGTGAAAGCCGCCTTTGGCGAATACGCCGTTGAGGAAGCCGCGTTCGAGAGCGACTGACTCCTTGGCCGCGGCCAGTTCCCGCAACGCCGCCAGCCCGTCACGCAGTTGACGGTCGGCGCCGGTCGCGGTTTCCGCTACCGGGTCGACGGCGTTGAGGGCGTCGACGGCGGTGGTGTAGAAGGTCAGGGTCGCGGCCCGGTCCGCGGTGTCCGTGTCGGCGCCCGGCTGCGGGGGGCGGCCGCCCTTGTCGGCAGCGGCACGGATGTCGGCAAGGCGCTGCAAGTGCCGCTGGATGACATCCTCGACAGCGCTTTCGGGGCGCATTGCGCGCAGCGCTGTGTCAACGCGCTTGCGAGTGGCGGCGAGCGGTGAGCGGAACTCCTCCTCACCTCCTAACAGACCATTGGTCAGGCCGCGTTCGCGTTGCAGCTGGTGCACCAGGGCCTGGATTCGCAGGCTGAGGCCAACCTCCGAACGGGTCGCCCGGGCGTCGCCGAGGGCCTCGGCGCGGTCGTACACGGCCAGACCGGCCACCGTCAGCAGCAGGCAGATCGGGACCGTGATGACCACCGCCACACGGCCCCTGATACTGCGCCAGCCAGGCATCGGCCGACGGCCCGTGGACGTTCGACCACCACTGCGACGGCGCCCTGAACGACCCTTGCCTAAACCGCTCTTGCCGATCGCGCCGAGCCTGCCGGGCACCGACCGTACTGGCGTCCACACCCTCATGGTCACGAAGCTAGTCCGACCGCCGTAGCGGCCGGTTTCCGACCTGTTAGGCCGCGTGGGAGATTCAGTTGCGCCGCCCTCACACCGCGGGCCAGGAGACTGTGACCGCGGATGACAAGACGGGCGGTCGACATCAGAAGCAAGTGGTGTCAGGCACCGCCCGCTGTCCCGCGGACCAGGGGCTGTCACCGCCCGCTGCCCAGCGGACCAGGAGCGTGGTCGGTGCACGGCGTGGCCCCGCGGTCACGGCGTCCGGGCCGTCCTTGATGGCCCCGTTCGACGGGGGTTGATGACGATCACTCGATCCCGAGGGGCCCGATGCCCAGGTCCTCACGCATGAGGCGACGCATCTGAGCCATGGCCGTGCGCCGCTGCGCTATCAGGGGCGTTTCCTCGGCGGAGCCGACAGTCACCCCCCGGGCGTAGGCGTCGCGTATCGCGCGCAGTCTGTGAAACGCGTCGTTGCCCGCAGCAACGACCTGCGGCGGCCCCACGAGCCAGAGGCGCTCACTTGCCGTATAGATGCCAGTCCCGCGGACGGCTTCCCGCACGGCCGCGTCACGCGCCGACCCGGACATGTGATCGCCCAAGGCGACGGCCCGCATCTCTTCTCCCGCGGTTTTGAGGGCGGAAACGAACTCGGTGTACACCTCGCGCCGTACTTCCAGCGCGTGCCTGGCCTCCTCCCGCCGCCACCGGTTGCGATCGGCGACCAGAGTGGCTGTGATACCGATAACGGCACCGGCCAGTGTGGAAAGCAAGGGCATCCAGTCCATGTGTTGCAGCTTGTCTGAACCAATGCCGCCGGCACCAGTGGTTCTCGCGGCACACTCGGATCTGATGGTGTGACGGCCGATCCGAGTCGCGCAGAGCACCCGAACGCTATGTTGACTCCAGGTACTCGACCCAAGTCTCTCGGCACGGACGCTTCTGGATACGGACGCGATCGCGATATGGCGAGTACCGAAAGGCATGAGCACCCACCTGCACGAGTTCGGTGCCCGCGAGGGTGGGGAGTTCCGCGTCTCGCTCAGTTGCAACGCGACAGTTGGCACCGGCAAGTCGGCCCTACATACCGACACGCACGACAGCCACTTCGTGAAGCTCTTGCCGGACGAGCAGGCGGTCGAAGCGTTCGAGTTTGAGACTGCGGATCCCGCGCTTTGCGGCACGCTGACGACCACACTCACCGATGCGGGCGGCGGCACTGATGTCCTCGTTGCGCCCAAGGGGATTCCCGATGGCGTGCCTGCTGCCGAGAACGAGACGGGGACGCGCATGGCACTGGCAAACCTCGCCCAGCTCGTTCATCACCGCAGCGGTACTGGCTATCTGCGTCATCGAGCGCATCACCGCAAGGTGTTCACGGGTGAGACGATCTCGCCGTGGCCGGTGTACTACCTGGCGCAACCGGCGGGCTGAACACGACATGCGTGAACACCGAGGTATGAGCCAGGTGTGCGCGAGCTGAACAACAACGCCCGGACGCCGGCGAAGTACGGCAACCGCCGCAACCGACTCGGACCACCTTCAGGCGCCCGACTGACCAACCGAGCAGACCTCAGTGACCGCCCCACCCATTGTCCGCATCGAGGGGCGCCAGGCAACCGCCGCCCTGTGGACCATCCGTGGACACAGGGCTCCCGGATGAACGCTCATGGTCGCTCTACCAGGGCGTTCACCCGGACCGACAGGGCCTCCGGAGCCGTGCGCGCAGGTTCAAACGTTCCCTGCCCAACTCTGGAAAGGCGCCCAGCCTGCAAGAGCCGGCCTCGGTCTCGTCGGGTCCGGCTCTTTGCCGTGCCCCCGCACCGCTGCGGGATCCTAGTCATTGACCTCAATCCCGGGCGGCGAAGACATGGACCCCTCGGCCGTCTGCTCGGTTGGCCTCAGGCGTTGGGACGCTTGCCGTGATTGGCCTTCTTCTTCTTACGGCCGCGTCTCTTGTTCCCTCGCTTAGCCATGACACATATCTCCCTAATTCGGCACTTTCTACGCCTTCGTCAGTCTAGATTCGGGCTGCGGTGTCCGCATCAGCGGTGCCGCGGGCACAGCGCCCATATACCAGCGCTCCGCCTCCCCAGAGCAGTTACTGGCCTCGGTCGAATGCGCGTCGAAGCCGCCCGGACCGATCGATCACGGCGCTACCAACCGCAGGCCAGAGGCCGTGCAGGGCCCGGAACCATCAAGCGCCTTCTGGGCCCCTGACCACTCACCGCGTCATGATCTGTAGATGGATGAGCCGGAGCTTCTCCGCACGAGCGCTGCGGGCGGCGACCACGTACGAGTAGCAGCCCCCATATAGGCGCAGCACAGACGAGACGGATCTCGATGCGGCCACTATGACCAGCAGACCTCAGCGACCATCCCGCCCGTGGCTCGCACCGAGGGGTGGCCGTGCCACAGCCGCGCCACACCGGTGGGCAACGGGCTCATGCCAGGGCTTGTCGGTGTCACCGGGCGCTCCCACCGATGTGCAGCCGGGGGACGAGCTGGGGGCGGACTTCACCGGAGGGGCACACGTGCTGTGGGGACGGTCGGCGATGAAGCCGTGCCCGCGCGGGAAAGACTGGTGCGTTGTCAACAGGCCGCCCTGCCCCTCGTAGGTAGTCGGTCACCAGCCCCCTTGATCGGCGCCCCTTGCTGACCGTGATCTCAGCGGCTCCGGATCCCGAGTCTCGTACACGCGGCAAGGACACCTCCCACATTGGCGCTTGAGCACTGTCTTCAGATTCTCCGCCCGTCATGGAACGGGATCAGGGGTCCGTCGACGTCGAGGAAGAGAATGGGGCGCTCCACCGGGTGGGTCACAGCGGCACGATAACCCTGCGCGGTGGAGAGCTGACACCGCCCCTTCCAGGCACGTGGGGCAGCGCGTCATCGCCGCGCCTTCCAAATGCCTGAGCGGCGGGCCACCGGCGTCCCATCCACACGCTGTCTTGGGTCGTCCTTGGGCCGTCCGAGGCCGATCGGCTGAGGCCAACAACGGCCGTGGACGACCACTACGGAGCGGAGCAGCAACGCCCCGGCCGGCAAAACCCAGCCCAACGACGTGCCATCACCGGCCACACACGAAGGCGCCGAGTGGTAACCCATGGGGAATCACGGGGAGAAGCCGGCGTTCGCCGAGGTCGGTTCAGCCGCAGCTCAGCGACCCTCCGCAGCCTCACTCTTGCAAGGTCGTCAAGCCGTCCGTGCTGTCAGCCCGCCACAACGGTCAGCAGCCCCACTATCACCAACCCGACCCCCACAAACCCGAACTGCAGCCTCATGCGTTCAAGGCTCTTCCAGGGCGTCCCCCATCGGGTCCTGGAGTGCGGCGAAAACGTCACGTCCGCCCAGTCCCATACCCACACATCCACGCCGCGATAGCCGCATGCCACCACGGTGAAAGCGGTGCCCACGATCAGTGCGAGCACCCCACGAAGAACCACGCCGATTCCCTCCCCTGCCCCACGACCAGCGTCGTCATCGCGCCATTCTCGCAGGGGGCGCCGAGGGTGCCCTCACCTGATTTGCTCCGTCGACCGCCCTCGACGGTCGGCACCCCGTGGAAATCGACAGCTCCTCCTCGATGCACCCCTGGGCGACTTCTGGTTCGAGGTGGCCGGCCATCCCCTGGCCAAGGTCACCGCACGCCACCTGCTCACCCACCGCGCCGACTGCACGGGGACGGGGATCCGGCTACTCAGCGGGGCGACGGGGACATCCGGCAGGACTCGCACTCACCATGCGTACACAGCCAGGCACGCTCCGAACCAGCAGTGACGCCGCGTGCCGCCCAGGGGGTGATGCTGAACAAATCTGCGGTGTTACATGGTCATATGCACCAGTTGATCAGACGCGTGCGGTCCTGGTCCGGGCATGGCCTACGCACCTTCGCGGGCCAGGTCTTCCTCCTGCAGGCCATTGTGGTCCTGATCCTTGTGGCGGCGGCGGTCGCCGCCCTGCTGCTGCAGTCCCGGGCCGACGCCGAGCGCGAGGCCCGCAACCGTTCACTGGCCGTGGCCTCGGCCGTCGCCGCCTCCCCCAGTGTCCGACAGGCGTTGTCCAGCGCGAATCCGACCGCCGTGCTTCAGCCGCAGGCCGAAGAAACCCGCCGACGCTCCGCCGTGGACTTCGTCGTGGTGATGAGTACCACGGGCATCCGCTACACCCATCCGAACGCCGCGCAGATCGGCCGGCACTATATCGGCAGCATCGCGGCAGCGCAGCACGGCGGGATTGTCACCGAAACGACTGCGGGGACGCTGGGCCCCTCGGTCCGGACCGTCGTTCCCGTCACCACTGACAACGGGAAGGTCATCGGTCTCGTCGCCGCGGGCATCACGGTCAATCGGGTGAGCGTGGCAGCAGACCGACAAGTACCGCTCGTCCTGGCGGCGACCGGGGTGGTGCTTTCGGCAGCCACCGCGGGAACCGCACTGATCAGCAGGCGCCTGCGCCGTCAGACACACGGCCTCGGCCCGGAGCAGATGACGCGCATGTACGAGCACCACGACGCCGTTCTGCACTCGGTACGGGAAGGCGTTCTCATTGTCGATTCCCAGGGTCGTCTGCTCCTGGCCAATGACGAAGCACGGCGCCTACTGCGGCTGAGTGCCGATGGGGATGACCAGCCCCTCACGGATCTGGGACTCGAGCCGAAAGCCGAGCGGCTTCTCATGTCGGGCAGGCCAACCACGGATGAGGTGATCGAGGTCGGCGACCGGGTCTTGGCCGTCAGCCAACGCACCATGGTGCAGCAGCCCGGACCGGGAGGTTGGGTCGCCACGCTGCGCGACACAACCGAACTCAGCGCGCTGATGGGCCGAGTGGAAGTGGTCCAGGAACGGCTCAAGCTGCTGTACGACGCCGGCATACGCATCGGGACCACCCTCGACGTGACCCACACGGCCCAGGAACTGGCGGAGTTCGCCGTGCCCAGGTTCGCCGACTACGTCACTGTCGACCTGGCCGATGCCGTGCTGCGCGGCGAGGAACCGAACCAACTGGATGCAACGGGACTACGTCGTGTCGCACTGCACGGCATACGCAAGGATGCGCCGCTCTACTCGCCCGGTGAGCTCATCCATTTCGACACGTCCACACCACAGGCTTCCGGCTTCGGTTCCGGGCAGATGGTGCTGGAGGCCGACCTGGCAGCCTTCTCCGGCTGGCAGGCACAGGAACCCGACCGAGCTCGCAAACTGGTGGCACACGGCATCCACTCCATGATCGCTGCTCCGCTACGAGCCCGCGGAGTGATTCTCGGCGTGGCGACGTTCTGGCGTTCGAAGGAGCCGACACCCTTTGCTCAGGAAGACCTCTCGGTCGCAGAAGAGCTGGTCGCACGCGCGGCGGTGAGCATTGACAACGCCCGTCGCTTCACCCGGGAGCACACCACGGCGATCACGCTGCAGCGCAGCCTTCTGCCGCACGCGCTCCCTGAGCAGAGCGCGGTCGACGTGGCTCACCGCTATCTTCCGGCAGAGGCAGGACTCGGTGGTGTCGGTGGCGACTGGTTCGACGTCATACCCCTCCCGGGAGCCCGCGTCGCCATCGTGGTGGGCGACGTCGTGGGGCACGGACTGCACGCCGCCGCCACCATGGGACAACTGCGCACCGCCATCCACAACTTCTCCGCGCTCGACCTACCACCTGACGAACTGCTGTGGCATCTGGACGAACTTGTCACCCGCATCGACCAGGATCGGGACGACGACAGTGAAACACCGTCACTCACCGGCGCCACCTGTCTGTACGCGATCTACGACCCGGTCTCCGGTCTCTGCACCATGGCGAGGGCCGGCCACCTGGAACCCATCATCGTGCGCCCGGACGGCCACGCGGACCTGCCCGGTGTGCCAGCGGGCCCGCCGTTGGGACTGGGAGGACTGCCCTACGAAAAGACCGAGATGCCGCTGCCCGAGGGCAGCGCCATTGTCCTCTACACCGACGGGCTGGTCGAAAGCCGGCAGCGTGACATCGATGAAGGCATCGAGCGCCTGCGTCGTACGGTTGCGCACGCCGGACGAACGCCGGACCAGATGTGCCGGGCAGCGATGGATACCATGCTCCCCGTGGCACCACGCGACGACGTGGCCCTGATTGTCGCCAGCACCCGGCTGCTCGACGGCAATCGCACCGCGTCCTGGGACGTACCGTCCGACCCCTCGGCCGTTGCCGGCGTGCGTGCTGCCGCCACCCGGTTCCTGGCGGACTGGGGTATGGAAGAGGAAGCGTTCACCCTGGAGTTGATCCTCAGCGAGCTGGTCACCAATGCCATCCGGTACGCAACCGGCCCCATCCGAGTGCGCTTGATCCGCGACCGCAGCCTCATCTGCGAGGTTTCCGATGGCAGCAGCGTCTCTCCGCACCTACGTCGGGCCACCACCATGGACGAAGGCGGCCGGGGCCTGTTCCTGGTAGCCCAGTTCGCCGACCGCTGGGGCACTCGCTACACATCCGGCGGAAAGGTCATATGGACTGAACAGCAGCTCTCCGCGACGCTATGACCGACCCTTCCCGCACTCAACAGCATGGCGTTCGCGGTAGTCGGTCTTGTCAAGATTTCGGTGGCCGGGCCACCGCGAGAGCCTAGTGCCGCGTCGGCCAAGGTTCGCCCCGTCGCGACGCCCGGCACGCTCCCCCACTGCCTCAAGGGCGTGGGAGGTGCCCCCACTCGCCGCACCGGCCGAAAGCCCAAGTACATCCAGAACGAGGACTTCCGGCCCGCACTCCCCCAGCCTTCGGCCGGCGGGACCCCCAGAGCACGCACCGGACGCCGCTCCTTGACGGGCAACCCTTGGCTGACGCGGCACTAGCTTCGGTCGGTTGCGGGCTCGGTCCGCAGGGACCGGGATCGTGGCCTTGATGCCGCGTCTACGCGGGTAGGAGCAGTTCTTGCGGGAGTCGTATCCTTGTCCGCGCGGACTCTGTCGGGGCGCTTGCGCGGTCGCCCGAGTTCGATCCGGGGCACACGGATCGCTTCCCGGACCGGCTCGACCTGCGGGGAATCGCCCCGTTGACCAGCCGTGATCACGACCGACAGCGGCTTCTGGCCCTGCTCGACCGCGAGGTGGATCTTCGTCTCCAACGGGTCTTCTGCACCTCCGCGTTGTTCAGCATCCGCCGCTGCGAGGAATCCCGCCGGTTTACGACCGCAAGCGCGCCGAAGGCAAGCGTCACACCGAGGCCGTCCTCGACCTGGCCCGTCGCCGCGGCAATGTCCTCTGGGCCTTGCTCCCCGACGACAAGCGTGTCATGTCCCACATCGCACGAGAGGTGGTCGGGGGATCGAGTGACAACACCGCGTCAGCGGCCGGAAAGACCCCCAGACCGATAGCGTCGGCGGGGTGCCCCCCGACACGCTTGCCATGTCCGAGACCGACGCCGAACGGCTCCGCAACGCGCGAGACGTTGCGGCTCCGGGTTCCTCGGTAGCGGTGCCTGGCTTGTCGCTCCCCCATCCGAGCGGGGTGCCGAACCCGTCCGGCATGGTGCCGGGGCCTGCGGCGCCACGCGGCGGATGCTGATGCCTCTGTCCCGGTAGGAGAGGCCCGTGAACGACCCCAGCCCTCAAGGAACTCGAAGGTCGCCATCCACCGGCGCAGGCTATGACACGGCCGGTCAGGCCGGGGTCGTCGGCATTGGACTCGCTGCAGTGCTGACGTTCGCGCTCGCGCAGGGTTCCTGGCAGTGGTTTGCCACATATATCGGGGTGACGCTTCTTGCGGTGATCTTCGCTTTTCAGCGACGGGCGGCATGGACGCCCGGCATCCGATCTGCATACGTGCGCGGTCTGGTTGCGTATTCGATGGTCGTCGGCCTGTGCGTGGCGATCGCGCTGGCCCCGATGTTGCAGCGCTGGACTTGGCTGTTTCCCATGTCAGGTACGCGTAGTGGGTGTCGCGTGCTGGGCAGGTACGAGGCCATCCGGTCGACGGCCGCGCTGGCCAACCTGGCTGCTCGCGACAGCGCCGCTTTGGCGTACGCGCAAGAGGCTCAGAGTGGTAAGGCCGTTGCCGACTGTCTGGCAGCCACGACGACCCTGTGGTTGCCCCTGTACGGAGCCGGGGCAGCCATGCTGGTAGGTGCGGTTGCGTGGTCCCGCGACCGGGCCCGGGCGAGGAAGGGGACGCAGCCGAAAACCTCCTCGCCGGAGACGGCAAACGCGCGAACGTGACAGGACGGCAGGCCCGCGAGCGGTTGACCGAATCGGTGACGTTGCGCCGGGAGATCGGCTTCAGGCCCGGGGAAGCGGCCGGCCTGGTGGCGCTGGCCTACCTCTCGGCCGAGACCGGCGACCGCGCCGCGGCGCTCCACCACCTCGACGAGGCCCAGTCGGTCGCCGAGGGGTGCGGTGCCAAGGCCGTGTCGGGGTGGATCGAGCATGCCCGCACGCTCATCCGCTCCTAGAGTCTTTTTGATGCCCTGCGGCAGCAACGGCTCCAGCCCGCAGCACTGGCCGTTCGTCAGATCACCACGCCCCACAGCGCGTGATCATCCACGACCAAGATCCACTTTCGCAATAGGCGCAACTGTCGCCGGGGAGCGCCGCCCGTGGTCAAAAGGAGGGCGTGACTCCTTCCGGCCGCGATACGGTCCTGCCATGTCCCGATCAGCCGAGAGTGGCCTCTTCCTGTCCCCTGTCACTGCGGACGACCTCGACCTTGCCGTGCAGCTCGCTGTGGCAACTCTTCGCGAGGCGCCCCCGGGCGCGTGGGACGGTAAGGCCGGTTCGCTGGAATGGGACTGCTGGGAGACCATCGAGCACCTCAGCGACGACCTCTTCGCATACGCCGCGCAACTGGGCCCCAAAACACCGCCCTTGGACAGCGAGGTGCCCTTCGTGTGGGAGAGCCGACGACCCGGCGGCCCGGCGAACGTCATTCACGCGGACCGTAAGGCTGGGCCCGCCGGCCTGTTGCAGGTGCTGGAGGCCAGCGGCGCACTGCTGGTCGCCATGGTTCGTACAACGCCTCCGCAGACCCGCGCCCACCATGTCTTCGGCACCTCCGATCCCGAGGGCTTCGCCGCGATGGGAATCGTGGAGACCCTGGTGCACACGCACGACCTGGCGCAAGGGCTCGGGCTCGCCTGGAGCCCACCTGCCGATCTGTGCGCGCGAGTACTCGCCCGGCTGTTTCCGGACGCACCGGAATCCACGGATCCCTGGCCCACCTTGCTGTGGACCACCGGTCGCGCCGAACTGCCCGGACGCCCTCGTCTCACCACATGGCGCTGGGACGGCACACCCCGAGCCTAGGGCTCAGGTATCTCCGGCGAAAAGGACTGGCTCTTCGGGCTGGGTGCTCACGCACCGCCGCGAGGATCTCCTCGTCCGTCTCCACCCCGGAACCGGTCAGCACCAGGAGCAGCCGAGTCCGCCACACGTCGGGATCCGACTCGTACGCGTCCAGCACCCGTACGCCGTAGCCGCCGCCCGCGCTGTTGCCGCCGGCCCCGGCCAGCCTCCGGCGGACCGCCTCTCTCAGCCCGGCGTAGAGGTCATGGACGGCTCCGCGTCCAGTGTCCGTAAGTCCGTCGGCCGCCCCCGTGGCCAGCGCGATGGCCACCAACTCCCTCTCGGTCACTGGGATCCCCCTTCAGTTGTGCGGGTTGTGCGATGTCGTGTCGTCACCCTGGCCGGGGGTGCTGCAATGCCGATGAAATTCCGATGATGTACGGGAGCGGAGGCTTCACGGTGGGCGGGGGAACTTCTCAGCGGCTTCGGATCGAGTTACTCGGGCCGCTCCGGGCCTGGCGTGGCGAAACGCCGCTGGACCTGGGCCCGGTTCGGCGACAGGCCGTGCTCGCCGCGCTGGTGCTGCGTGCGGACACGCAGGTGAGCCATGGGCAGTTGCTCGACGACCTGTGGGACGAACAGCTGCCGGCGTCGGGCCACAAGGTGCTGCCGAGCCACATCCACCCCCTGCGCAAGGCACTTGACGTGGCGAGCGCCGGGCCGACCGAGTCGGTGATCCGCAGCGGCAAGGGCTGGTACCGCTTCGTCGGCCACAGGGTCCGGCTCGATGCGACCGAGCTGGACGAGCGGGCCGCCGAGGCACGGCACGCGAAGGTGTCCGGCGACGTGACCACCGCGATGAACCACCTCTCCGAAGCGCTCGCCCTGTTTCGTGGCGAGCCGCTGGCCGGCCTGCCGTGATACCGCGCAGAGGCAGAGCGGCAACGGCTGCTGGAACGCCGGCTCTCGCTCCGGCTGGAGAGACTCGAGTGTCTGGTTCTGCTCGGCCGGTCAGCCGACACGCTGGACGAGCTCGCCGCGCTGTCCGCGTCCGCTCCCCTCAACGAATCGGTCCTGGCGCTGCGTATGCGCGCTCTGTACGGCAGCGGACGCCAGGCGGAGGCCCTGAACTCCTATCAGGACATGCGGGGGCGCCTGCGGGACGAGCTCGGCATCGACCCTGGCGAATTGGAGATCGCTTACGCGCACGTGGAGGAGGCCACCGACCCGCGAATGGCCGCCGCGCTGCGGAACTGCCTGGGCTACACCGCCGTATACCAACGCCGGTACAGGCAGTCCCGCGCCTACCTGACCGAGGCGCTGGACCTCAGCCGACGCCGCCTCGACCCTGGCGAAGAGGCCCGGGCGCTCACCGCGCTGGGGGCCGTCGACCTGAGTGTGGGCGAGGGCGGCCGGGCGATTGCCCATGTCACTGCCGCGATGGCCCTGTCCCGGCGGCTGCTCAACGGTTGGGTCACCTCGATGGCACTTGTCGTCCTCGGCCTGGCTCACCAGTTCGAGGGGCGGAACGAGGAGGCGCTGGTCTGCTTCGCCGATGCCCAGACCCATGCCGAGACGGACGGCAGACCGCGTGTACTCGGCAGGACCTTGACCTGCGCCGCCGACGCCCACCTCCGCCTCGGCCACTACGGTGAGGCCAAGAGCCGATTCCGTCAGGCGGTCGAGCTGGGCGAGCAGGTCGGGGACATCTTCCTCTGCGCGCGCAGCCTGACCGGCTCGGCACGGCAGAGCGAGGCGAGGGAAACCCGGCCGCGGCCATAGCCCTCCATCACCAGGCCCTCCTCCAGCACCAGTTGCTGAACCCGCTCACCGACCCCAGCTACGACTGGCTGGAGGTCGACATCCGCAGCCGCCTGGGCCACGCCTACTTGGCGACAGGCCGCGCCCGCGAGGCGGGCGAGCAGTTCCAGGCCGTGCTCGACGTGCAGAGCGCCCGTGCGCACCGCTCTGACCGTGCAGTCCCTCAGCGTCATCGGTGGTGAAGCCGGCTCCTGCCGGACGTTGGCCTCGCCGTTGTCCGGCGGACGCCGCGGCTCACACGGATCGGGCCTGTGGCGGTGCATACTCTTGGCCTCTCGCCCGAAGGGCGGAGTATCCACGAAGGCAGCCGATGACCACCCTGTCGTGTTTCCGGCCGGATGATCGCGACAGGGCGTCGGATGCGACTCGGCGGATGAACGCGCACCCGAAGCCGGGTGTCACCGGATGAGCAGGCCTGTACGGAGCGGACGTAACAAAGGGCATGCCGACTTTCATGGCCAGCAGGCACGGGGACCGCGTGCCGGTAAGCAGCGTGGCGCCGTCGAGGCGGTTCGAGTGGCTTCGGCGGCACCGGCGGTGGGTGTTCGTGGTGGCCGTGATCGCGCTGCTGGCCGAGATGGCGATCGCGATGGTCACGACGGCCGTCGAGCAGACGCCGACGATCGACGAGCCCGTATACGTGGGCACGGCGGTGGTCTACGTGCAGGAGCACAGTCTGCGCTACAACCCCGAGCATCCACCACTGGGCAAGCTGATCATCGGGAGCGGGCTGGTGTTCGCCCACCCGCATCTGGACGCCGGCTTCACGGGTGATCAGACGGCGCTCGGGCGGCGGCTGCTGTACGAGTCGGGCAACGATCCGGGGCAGGTGATGCTGTGGGCGCGGCTGCCCGTGATCGTACTGACGCTGCTGTTCGGCCTTGTCGTGCTCGCCTTCGCGCGTGAACTCGTCGGCTCCGCGGGCGGATTGGTGGCGCTCGCCCTGTACGCGTTCTCGCCCGACGTCATCACGCACGGCTCGCTGGCCACGCTGGACGTACCCGCATCCGGTTTCCTCCTGACGTCGGTGTGGCTGCTGTGGCGGGCGCGGCGGCGTCCGCTCCTGTATCTGCCGCTCGCCGGAGCGGCGCTGGGCGCGGCGGTGGCCACGAAGATGAGCACCCTGCCGGCCGTTCCGGTGCTGCTGCTCCTGGCAGTGGTGTCCGTATGGCGGTGTCGGGATCTCAGCCCGGTCAGGAAGGTTCGGCTGGGCGCGGCGGTTGCAGCCGGCACGGCACTGGTGGCCCTCGCCGTCGTGTGGGCCGCCTATCTCGTCGTGGACCCACGGCTGCGCTGGACGGCGCCCCCGCACCTCCCGGCCGTTCACGGGCTGCGTGGGCTGCTCATCGACTGGCTGCCCTTCCCGCAGCCGTACCGGGACGGGATGCGCGTCCAGTTCGGCTTCGAGAACGCGACGTGGGAAGGCTTTCTCTTCGGTCGGCTCTACCACGGGTCGCTCTGGTACTACCTGCCGGCCGCGCTGTTGGTGAAGACGCCGCTGGGCATGATGGCGCTGTGGCTCGCCGGTGCCGCCGCGACGGTGGCCGTCCCTCGGCTGCGAACGGCCGCCCCGTACATTCTGATCCCCCCGGCCGTGCTGCTGGCCGCGGCGATGCTCGGCTCCCGTGACCTCGGTGTGCGCTACGCCCTGTTCGTACCGGTGTTCCTCGCGGTCGCGGCGGCCGGTGTCGTCGCCTTGCGACGGCGGTGGGCGCACGTCGCCACGGCGGCCTTGGTCCTGTTCGTCGCCGTGAGCTCGCTGCTCACCTACCCGTACTACCTGCCGTACTCCAACGAGGCATTCGGCGGCCCTGCGCAGACCCATCTGCGTCTGCACGACTCGAACGTCGACTGGGGACAGGACCTGGGCCGCCTCGCCGACCGGCTGGATCGGCGCTACCCGCACGAGAAGGTCTGGCTCGTCTACAAGGGCGCCGGTGTGCCGTCGTACTACGGCATCGACGCAGCCGATCCGCGCGAGGCGCCGACGAGCGAGGTCCACGGGCTGCTCGTCGTGTCCGACACCTGGATCGCCAAGGCCGACAACCGATTGGCGGCGCTGCTCGCCACCAGCACACCTGTGGACGAGGTCGGCCACTCGATCACGATCTACCGTCGGCCTTGAGCAGGTCCAGCACCCGGTCCCAGTGGAACTCCACGCGGCCGCCGTCCTGTTGCGGCTCCCCGGAGTACGGGTCTGCGAACCGGACGCCCATCCCGCGCAGCCGCTCGACACTCGCGCGGTAGGCGGGGTGGGCCGCCAACGCCTCGTTCACGCACGGCAGTACGGCGATCGGGACGCCCAGGCCGTACGCCTCGCACAGGGTTCCCAGGGCGAGGGTGTCGGATATGCCGGCCGCCCACTTGTTGACGGTGTTGAAGGTGGCCGGTGCGACGGCCACCGCGTCCGGAGCCGGGAAGGGGCGCGGGTCGCCGGGGGACCGCCAGGCGGACCGGATCGGGCGGCCGGTCTGCGCCTCGACGGCCGTCGCGTCGATGAAGCCGAGGCCCTGGGGGGTGGCGATGACGCCGACCTCCCAGTTCCGCTCCTGGGCCGCGGTGATCAGTTTGCTGATGTCCTCGGCGATGCCCGCCGCGCAGACGACGACGTAGAGGAAGGGCTTTTCGGCGTGTTCACTCACCCGGAAACCCTAATGAACACACGGACTTGTACGGAGTCGGGGCCTCTACCGAACCGGGAAGGTCTCGCCCCGCTCCGACTCCGGACGCGGGCCGAAGATCCGGCGCTCCTTCTCCTCGATCGGTACGTCGTTGATGCTGGCCTCGCGCCGCGTCATCAGACCGTGCTCGTCGAACTCCCACAGCTCATTGCCGTACGACCGCCACCACTGGCCGTCGGCGTCGTGGCACTCGTACTGGAAGCGGACGGCGATGCGGTCGCCGTCGAAGGCCCAGAGATTCTTGCGCAGGGCGTACTCGCGCTCGCGGGCCCACTTCGCGGTCAGGAGTTCAACGATCTCGGCGCGGCCCGTGACGAAGGTGTCGCGGTTGCGCCAGACCGAGTCCTCGGAGTAGGCGAGCGAGACCTTGTGCGGATCGCGGGTGTTCCAGGCGTCCTCGGCGGCCTGGACCTTCTGGACGGCGGTCTCACGGGTGAAGGGCGGCAGGGGCGGGCGGTCGCTCATGGGGATTCCTTGATCTCGGCGGTCTCGTCGATCCGGGAAGAGGATCCGAAGAGGGAGAACGAGCGTTCTCCTCATGACTGCTAATGTAGAGAACGACCGTTCTCACGTCAAGGAGCCGCCCGTATGCACAGCACGGCCGCCCGGGACCAGGCCCTGGCCCTCGCCCGGGAACAGGCACTCGACGCCGCGGAGGAGCTGTTCTACGGGCGGGGCATACAGACCGTCGGCATGGACGACATCCGTGGCGCGTCCGGCGTCTCGCTCAAGCGGCTCTACCAGCTGTTCCCCGCCAAGGAGCAGCTAGTCGAGGCCTACTTGGAGCGGCGCGACATCCGCTGGCGACAGCGACTGGCCGAGCACGTCGATCAGTGCGAGGAGCCCGAAGAGCGGATCCAGGCCGTCTTCGACTGGCTCCGGCTGTGGTTCACGGAGCCCGACTTCCGCGGGTGCGCCTGGATCAACTCGTACGGGGAACTCGGCGCCACCTCGCCCCGCGTGACCGCCCAAGTCCGCACCCACAAAAGGGCGTTCAAGGAATACCTGCGAGGGCTGGTGGCCGACGCCGGGCTCCCCTCCCCCCTCGCGGACCAGCTGTATCTGCTCGCCGAGGGCGCCATGGTGACCGCGGGCATCACGCGGACCACGGAGCCCGCCGAGCAAGCGGCACAAGCGGCGCGCGTGCTGGTGGAAGCCCGGCGATAGGGCAACCGCTCAGGCTGCTCCAGCTGTTGCGGCGGCCAGCGCCGTGACTTGCGCCTGTGCCGCCGCGAGTGAGGTCGCCGCAAGCCCCTTGAATCCGGCCAGTTGGGGAATGTCCTGTGCCCGGGTCAACTCGGCGGCCACCAGGTGCAGATGCTCGCCGGGCACTCCCAGGTTGCCGAAGTACGCCCGCAGGTAGGGGGTCTGGAAGTCGAAGCCCTCCCGGGGTGTGCCCGGGCCGTAGCCGCCGCCTCGTGCCATGACCACCACCACGCGCGTGTCCCGCAGCAGGCTCTCCCCGCTGTCCGGGTCGGTGAACGCGCCGGGGAAGGACACCCGGTCGATCCACGCCTTCAGTGTGACGGGGACGGAGAAGTTGTACATCGGGACGCCGAGCAGCACGGTGTCCGCGGTGAGCACTTCATTGATCAGCGGCCGGGCGAGCGCCCATTCCCGTTCCTCGGCCGCGCCCTCGACCAGCGCGGCCACCTTGCTCGGCGGAACGACGCCCTGCCGCTCCACGCGCTGGCCGAGGGCGGCGTAGGCCGGACCGATCAGCGGTACGGGATCGGCGGACAGGTCGCGGTGCCGGTATCCGTCCGCGCCGTGGGCCTCGCGCCAGATGTCCGCGAAGAGCGCGGTCAGCTGCCTGCTCACCGAGTCGGCGGAGCGGCTGACGCTGGAATCCAGATGGAGCAGGGTCGTACCCCGCGACCGGGTCATCGACGTGTGCCTGGTCTGTGTCACCTCGACTTGATCGTGTACGTCATAGGAGTGACGGAACGCGACAAGGAAAGGTGACCCATGGTCGGGCACGACGAGCTGGCGAGGCGGTTCGAGGCGCACCGCGGTCAGCTGCGCGCGGTGGCCCACCGCATGCTCGGTTCGCTCAGCGAGGCGGCGGACGCCGTCCAGGAGACCTGGCTGCGGCTGGGCCGTGTCGACGTCGGCGCGGTCGAGAATCTGACCGGCTGACTGCGGACCGTGGTGTCCCGGGTGTGCCTGGACATGCTGCGCTCCCGCGCCGCGCGCCGGGAGGAGTTCGTCGGGCAGCGGATCCCGGACCGGATCGCGGAGGCCGACGACGCCGGCGATCCCGCGCACGAGGCCCTGCTCGTCGACTCCGTCGGGCTGGCGCTGCTCGTGGTCCTCGACACACTGAGCCCCGCGGAACGCATCGCGTTCGTGCTGCACGACATGTTCGCGGTGCCCTTCGAGGAGATCGCTCCCGTCGTGGGCCGCTCGCGGGTGGCCGCCAAGAAGCTCGCCAGCCGTGCGCGCCTCAAGGTGCGAGGCACGCCGGTGGTGTCCGGCGCGGAGCTCGACCGGCACCGGCACGTGGTCGACGCCTTCCTCACGGCCGCCCGCGGCGGCGACCTCGGCGCGCTGCTCGCGGTGCTCGACCCCGATGTCGTACGCCGGGCGGACCCCGCCGCCGTGCCGGCGGGCACGGCGACAGAAGTCCGCGGTGCGCGGGCCGTCGCGGAGGAGACGGTCCTCCTGCGCGAGCGGGCGTGCCATGCGGCACTGGCGCTGGTCGACGGAACCGTGGGGCTCGTCGTCGCCCCGCGCGGCCGGCTGCTGATCGCTCTCACCCTCACGGTCGAGGCGAGCGGATCACGGCGTACGAGGTGATCGCCGACCCCGTACGCCTGCGCCGACTCGATCTGGCTGTCCTGGACAAGTGACCTCGAGGCCTCTCAGGACCTTCAGGCCCGCCGGGGGTCAGGTCCCGCACGGCTGTCAGGTCCCGCTCGACGTTCAGGTCCCGCTCGACGCTCAGGTCTCGGAAACGGTGATGGCGCCGACCGGGCAGGCCCTGGCCGCCTCCCGCAGCAACGGGTCGCCGCCCCCGTCCTCCCGGCCCGGCAGCAGTTCGCTGAATCCGTCGTCGTCCTGGGTGAAGACGCCCGGGGCGGTGAGGGCGCACTGGCCCGCGCCGATGCAGACGTCCTTGTCGATGGAGATCTCGATGCTCATGTCCGCAGCCTCTTACCAGGTCACAGGGAGTTCCAGCATTCCCTGGATCGTGTCTCCGGGTTTGAAGGGGATGTCGTCGACGGGCGCGGCGAGCCGCAGCCCGGGGAACCGGTCGAAGAGCGACAGCAGCGCGATCTCCATCTCGGCCCGGGCGAGGTTCTGGCCGAGGCACTGGTGGATGCCGAAGCCGAACGCGATGTGCTGGCGGGCCGAGCGGTGCCAGTCCAAGGCGTCCGGTTCGGCGAAGGTGTGCCCGTCGCGGTTGATGACGGAGGTCGAGAAGATCACCCCCTCGTCGGCGCGAATCGTCTTCCCGGCCACCTCGATGTCCTCGGTGGCCACCCTCAGCAGCCCGTCCGCGATGGAGAGGAAGCGCAGCAGCTCCTCGACGGCGGCGGGCATCAGCGTCGGCTCGGCGCGTAGCTCGGCCAGCTGTTCCGGGTGCCTCAGCAGGGTGAACGTGCCGAGCGAGATCATGTTCGCCGTCGTCTCGTGCCCGGCCACGAGCAGAATCGTGGCCAGCGAGATCAGCTCCTCCCGATCCACCGCGCCCTCGCGCAGCTGATCGTGGATGAGCTCGTCGAGGAGTCCGTCGCCCGGCTCCCGCTGCTTGCGGTCGATCAACGAGCCGAAGTACGCGTCCAGCTCGTCGCGCGCGTTCTTGATGTCGGCCGCGGCGGGGCCGCGCAGCAGTCTGCGGGACTTCTCCTCGAAGAAGTCGTGGTCGGCGTACGGGACACCGAGAAGGGCGCAGATCACCATGGAGGGCACGGGCAGTGCGAAGGCGTCCACCAGGTCCGTCGGCGGGCCCTGCTCCACCATCCGGTCGAGGAGCCGGTCCACGGTCTCCTGGATGCGCGGGCGCAGCATGGCGACCCGCTTGAGAGTGAAGCTCGGGACCAGCATGCGGCGTTGGGTGTGGTGCTCGGGATCATCGAGTCCGAGCAGCGCGACGCGGCGGTTGCGGACCGCCGCGAACCGCTCCGTGGGCGCCGGGAAGGCGGGCAGGGTGCGGTCCGACGAGAGTCGCGAATCGGTGAGGAGTTCACGGGCGGTGGCGTGGCCGGTGACCACCCACACGGCGCGCCCGTCGAACAGGGAGATCCGCGAGAGCGGGCGCGCCTCGCGCAACGGGTCGTAGGCGGTGGGCGGGTGGTAGGGGCACGTACGGTCCTGGGGGAAGGCAATCGGTTCCGTCGTGGGGGGTTCATTCGTGGGGGGTTCAGTCCTGAGGGGCTCTGTCATGGTGACCTCGCAAGCGCTGGTTCCCTCTTGCCGATCATCATTAGATGCCCGGGGCATCTACACGGCCACCTGAAGTTCGGCCAGATGCGCTGGACGCGCGATCTGGCCGAAGTGTGGGGGACCCGCCGCCGAATTCCTCGGTTTTCCCATGTGTGTCGTCGCCCTGGTGGCTCACACATGGCCTGATCTTCTCCAGAGTAGCTCTCAGGTATTTCGCTTGCGTGGGCAGATCCGATGGCCCCAGGATCTGCCCATGTCCACGATCGAAGCCTTCCTGCCGCCGACTTCCGCCGCCGCCTGTCCGGTGCGGGTCCAGCAGCAGCCCGGCCGACCGCGAAGGCCCGTGCTTCCCCGGTCGTGACCGCCGCGCTCGTCGCGGGGCTTCTCGCGGGCTTCGGTATCGCCATGCCCGTCGGAGCGGTCGCGACCTACCTCGTCTCCCTCACTGCTCGTACGTCCTTGCGGATCGGCGTCTGCGCCGCACTGGGCGTCGCGACCGCCGACGGGCTGTACGCCATGGTCGCCATGGTCGGCGGTGCCGCGCTCGCGGCGGCTCTCCAGCCGGTCCTGCTCCCGCTGCGCTGGGCCTCGGGGCTGGTGCTGGCAGCGCTGGCGACACGGGGCGCGGTGTCCGCGTACCGCCGATACCGTGAGCAGCAGCTCGCCGCCCGCCCGGGGCCGGATCCGCTGCTCCCGTCGCGCGCGTATCTGGCGCTGCTGGGGATCACCCTGCTCAACCCCACCACGGTGATCTACTTCGCGGCGCTGGTGCTCGGCAGCCGTACCGCCGAGGCGGTGCGCCCCTTGGAGCAGGGAGTGTTCGTCCTCGCCGCCTTCGCCGCGTCCGCGAGCTGGCAAATGCTGCTTGCCGGGGGTGGCGCACTGCTCGGCCGTGCCCTGACGGGGCGCCGGGGACAGCTGGTGACGGCGCTCGCGTCGAGCGTCGTGATCACGGTGCTGGCCGTACGGATGCTGCTTGCACCGCAATGACGGAGGATCGCGACGACGAACTTCTTCAACCGGCTCAACGCGACGATCGAGGAGCCGGCCTGGGCGACGGGGGGCTGCGCGCTCCGCCTGCGTCGGCCTCGGAACCGAACGCACGGGCAGCGGCCGGGCTGTCCTCGTCGCCCTCCCCCATCCGGCACGGCAACTCCTCGACCACGGCCCGTACGTCGAGGCCTGATCGGCGCATACGGACATGGGGACGCCCCCAAGTAGTCCGTGTGCGGGAACGGTTCCACCGTGCCGCAGGTGTCCTCCGGACGCGATTACACGCGAGGCAATGGTGCGGAAGATTCGGGTGCCTACTGGTGTTGAATCGTGCCGAGACACGACCGGTACGACGCGACGATGGGACGGAATTCATGCCTCTTGAGGGCGAGTACGAACCCAGCCCGACGCAGTGGGTGCGGGAACAGGTGGAGCTGTACGAGAGCTCCGGCGGCACCAAGGGCACGACCCTGATGGACACGGGCCTGCCCGTCATCATTCTCACGACCCGTGGCGCCAGGAGCGGCAAGATCCGCAAGACCCCGCTGATGCGCGTCGAGCACGAGGGCCAGTACGCGGTGGTCGCCTCACTGGGTGGAGCCCCCAAGCACCCCGTCTGGTACTTCAACGTCAAGTCCGATCCGCGTGTGGAGCTCCAGGACGGGCCCGCGCGCCATGAACTGACCGCTCGTGAGATCACCGGCGAGGAAAAGGCCCTGTGGTGGGAGCGCGCGGTCGCCGCGTATCCCCCCTACGCCGACTACCAGAAGAAGACCGACCGGGAGATCCCCGTCTTCGTACTGGAGCCGACCGACTGACGCCGACCGACTGACGGGCCGCAGCCACGGCGATGGCCCGCACCGGCCCCCCGCGCCGGTGCGGGCCACTCCCCCTGGTCAGGCGGCAGTGCGCCGCCACGCGTGTGCGGCGATCAGGATCGCCGACACCGCACCCGGCAGCGCCGCCACCGCTCCCGAGGTCCCCGACGAGAAGACGAAGCCCAGCGGGCCACCGACGAGGAACAGCACCGAGATCCACCACGGGAGCACGCGCGAGCGCAGCAGGGCCACGGTGATGAGCAGCGTCGCCACAAGGGTGGCCAGTGCGCCAGGGGCCACCAGGCCCATGACTTGGCCGTCGTGGGCATTGACGTAGTGCACGAAGGCGCGGCCGGCCGGCTCGTTCAGGGCGGCGGTGTCGGTCGCGTACGAGTAGACGGCGGCGATCGAGGCGAGCCCCGCCGCCAGGAACACCCCCGAGAGCACCGCGACCACGGAGCCGATCCGGGCGAGTGCGGCCCCGCACTCGCGCACCAGGATGCAGACGGCGACCGCGAGGCCGACAGTGAAGACGGCGGCTGTGGCTGACCGAGCGGACCGTGGAGACCCATGTCGGCTCGATCATGGCGAAGCTCGGGCTCGCGACGGGCGAGGAGCACAATCGGCGGGTCCTGGCGGTGCTGGCGTATCTCACGGGGTGAAGGGGCGAGAGACCTCGGGGAGCGTGCCTCGTCGGACCCCGAGGACTCTCCGGGACAGCCCCGCGACGGACCCCGAGGACTCTCCCGGACAGCCACCCCCTCCACGGACCCCGAGGGCTCTCCCGGACAGTCGGCCCCTCGACGGACGCCGAGGAACCTCGGGTCGAGCCTCGGCCGCACCCCACGGAAAGTTTCCTCGGATTCGTGCGCATGATCCGTCGCCCCCCGGGCACCCGAGCGTCAGGCCCCGCCGCGCTCCCCCGTCGCGGCGGGGCTTCGCCCTGCCGCGACGCCGGGCGCGGCCGCCCGGGCCGTGCTTGCGTCGGTGACGTCGAGGAAGATCTGGTCGGCCTGCTGGACGGTGTGGGCGACAGAGCGCTTGATGCGGACGGCGACGTCTTCGACCTCCTCGCTGTCGAGCCCCGGGACGAGGTCGATACGGGCGGCCACCAGGGTCGAATCGAGTCCCAGCTGCATGGTCAGCAGCGCTTCCACACTGTCGATCTCGGGCTGCGCCTCCAGCAGGGCACGGATCCTGTGGCTCTGCTCCTCGTCGGCGGCCTGCCCGATCAGCTGGTCGCGGGCGTCACGGCCCAGTCGGTAGGCGACGTACACGAGCAGCACCCCGATGGCGAGGGAGGCGGAGGCCTCCCACACGACCTGGCCGGTGACCATGTGCAGCGCCATGCCAACGCCCGCGAGGGTCACGCCGAGCACCGCCGTGCCGTCCTCGGCGACGACCGTGCGCAGCGCGGGGTCCCGCATGCCGCTCGTACCGCCCTGCTGGTGCACCTGGCGCAGCGCGCGCAGCAGCGAGGCGCCTTCGGCGAGGAGGGCCACAGCCAGCACCACGAACCCCGCCACATAGCCGTGGAACGACTCCTCGGCGCCGTTCCTGAGGGCCTCGAAGCCCTGGAAGAAGGAGAAGCAGCCGCCCATCACGAAGATGCCGACGGCCGCGAGCAGCGACCAGAAGAACCGCTCCTTGCCGTAACCGAACGGGTGCCGTCGGTCGGCGGGGCGACGGCTGCGCCGGAGGGCGGCCAGCAGGAACACCTCGTTCAGGCTGTCGGCCACGGAGTGCGCCGCTTCGGAGAGCAGCGCGGGTGAGCCCGCGACAAGGCCGCCGACCGCCTTGGCCACGGCGATCACCAGGTTGGCGCCCAGGGCCACCAGCACGGTGACGCGGGTCTTGCGGTCCGAACGTTTCGGCGGTTCCGTCGAGTCGTTGCCCACACCGGACGGTTTCCCAGGCCTGCCTGCCTCACACCGCGGACCCGGCGGGAATCGGGGAACGTCTCCCGGGTACCAGGTGCTGTGGGCGTACGCCCACGACCTCTACCGGACGCCCGGATACGGTGACACCGTCGACGTGACCGCGCCGGGACGGTACCGGAGGGTCCAGAGGTTCCGGCGTGGGGCGTTCCTGCCCGGAGAGGCAAAGGAGACCCAGGTGTCCCAGAAGCGGAAGAAGCTCAAACTCCCCCTCGCCTACAAGCCTCTGGGCTTCGTACTGAGCTGGGCGAGCGGCGCCCTCGCGGGACTCGCGTTCCAGCAGAGCTGGAAGGCGATACGTCACGAGGAGGACGCGCCGGACGCGCTGGACCGGGACCGCGGCTGGGGCGAGGTGCTGCTCGCCGCCGCCCTCCAGGGAGCGATCTTCGCGGTCGTCCGCAGCGCGGTGGACCGCACGGGCGCGAAGGCCATCGAGCGCTCCACGGGTGTGTGGCCGTCCCCGGACAAGGACGGCCGGGACTGAAGACCCCCAGGGACGGCCGGGGCTGAAAACCACAGGGGCGCCCGGGGCTGAAGCCCCATCCGTGGCCGAAGGTCAGGCCCCGCCGGAAGTCACCCCTGCTTGGGCGCTGTCGGGCGCACCGCCCGGCGCAGCGTGAAGGAGTGCCCGGCCGGGTCGGCATAGCCCCGTTCCTCGTACGGGCCGGCCGCGTCCTTGGTGTCGAGCGGGCGCCCGCCGAGGCCGACGACCCGGCGTTCCGCCTCGTCCAGGTCCGCCACATGGAAGTCCAGGTGGGCCTGGAGGGAATTCTCGGGGCGCGGCCAGCTCGGCGGCGTCGCCGTCACGTCGCGGCGGAACGCCATCCGCATGCCGTCGGCACCCTTGATCTCCACACGGTTGGCGGTCGCCTCCGTCTCCTCGGCCTCGAGCAGCTCTTTGTAGAAGGTGGCGAGCTTCTCGGGCTCGGAGCAGTCCAGCACTACGACGCCTGCCGTGACCAATGCCATGTGTCCTCCGTAGGGGGTTCCCGGGCGCGGGCGGCCTCCTGCCACCGACTGCTCCGCGCTCCCGGGTACCCCGTCCGGAGATTTCAGTCGGCCACCACCCACGCGCCGTCACACATGAGGTCGCGTCCGGAGATCTCATTGGCCTCGCGCCAGGCCTGTACGCGCTGCGGAGTGATGCGGAAGTAGAGGTAGGCGGTGGCGAGTTGGCGCGGGTCGAAGCCGGTCTTCGCGGCGAAGGCGTCGCCGACTCCCTCCGGCAGCTCAGCCGGTTCCAGCGTCGCTGCGGTGCCCTCGACGATGACCACGTCGCGGGTCGGGCCGATGCCGAGGCGGGCCCTGCCGGTCGTCCGCAGGTTCCGGCCGGTGGGACTGGCGGCCGGGGTGGCCAGCAGCAGAGTCGCGCCGTCCCAGAGGAACGACAGCGGGATCAGATACGGAGGTCCCCCGTCGCCGTCGGCCGTGGACACCCACGCGTCCTCGTCGTTCTCCAGACGGTTGAGCGTGTCCAGCTTGCGCTGCTTCGGGGTACGGGCGGGCGGGTTCATCGTCGGGCAGCCTCCTGGTGGCCGTCGTACGGACAGGTCTATGAGCGTGACGGTGGACGTCGTAGAGACAGGTCTACGGGGATGACGGCTGAGCGCCCCTCAGTGTGACGCGCCAGGAGTTCTCCCAGGGAGCGTCTGCGCGTTCCCGTGCGCCGTGATCTCCTCCAGCCGCGCCGCCGCCGCGGTCAGCAGCATGTCCAGCGCCGCCGGATACGCGCTGCGCCGCATGTCCGCCACCAGATGGCGGGCCGTCGCCGCGATGTGCGGGTAGGTGTCGCCGGGCAGCCGGGCGTACGTCGCCCGCCACACCCCCGCCTCCGCCTCGCGCGCGGTCCGGGGAAGGGCGATGCTCGCCGCGTCGAGCGCGGCGAAGGCCAGCGCCTGGTCGACGAAGGCGTGGTAGATCCGTACGGCCTCGGGATCGGGGAAGCCCGCGCCGCGCAGGACGCCGAGGATCGTCTCGACGGCCTCGATCTCGTGCACCCGGCCCGTCACGCGGTAGGAGCTGAGCACTGCGGCCTGTGGGTGCGCGAGGGACCCGGAGTGCATCCGCAGGCCGAGGTCCCGCAGGTCGGCGCGCCAGTCCCCGGTGGGGTGCCAGGTGCGCAGTGTTCGGCCGATGAGTTCGTCGGCGATGGCGAGCAGCAGGTCGTCGGTGTCGCGGAAGTACCTGTACAGGGCGCTGGGGTCGGCGCCGAGGGCGAGGCCGAGGCGGCGGACGGTGAGGGCGTCGGCGCCGTGCTCCTTGAGGAGACGCAGCGCCGTCTCGACGATCAGTTCCTCGGAGAGTACGACGCCTGTCTTGGTGGGGCGCCTGCGCCGACGGGCTGCGGGCGGGACGACTCGGTCGTTCGTGGACGGCATGGGTTCTCCCTCCGGTGCGGGCACCTTATGTCAACAGCGTTGACCTGTTAAGCCCCCGGGCAGTTTCATTTCCGGTCATCGGGCCGGAACCAGGCCCCGGGTGCGATCGGAGCAGGCCATGACGCAGAAGCCGTACGGTGTGGATCCCCCGTCCCTGCGCAAGTCCCTCGGCGTCGTCGACGGCGTCGCGATCGCCGCCTCGAGTACGGCGGCGACCACGAGCATCGGCATCGGACTCGGCGTAACGGCCGGGGTGGTCGGGCTGCATCTGCCCGCCATCATGCTGCTGGCGTTCCTGCCGATCCTGGGTATCGCGGGCGCCTACTCCCGGCTGAACCGGGTCGAGCCGAACGCGGGCAACGGCTATGTATGGGTGGGCCGTTCACTGACCCCCTGGCTCGGTTTCCTGGTCGGCTGGGTGAACATCGTGGCCACCGTGGCCTTTCTCGCCTACACCACGGCCGTGACCGGTTCGGCGATGCTCCAACTCGCCGGTGAGGCGGGGCTGCACACGGTGGCAGGCCTCGTGCTCGACCCGGGCTCCACCGCGCAGACGACCGCAGTCGGCATCGTGGTCCTCGTCGCCGTCACGCTCACCGCGGTCACCGGCGTCAAGACCGCAGCCCGGCTGCAGAGCGGGCTGCTGGTCTTCGAGTACGTCGTACTGCTGGGCTTTTGCGGATACGGCATCGTCACCGGGCCGCACCCGTTCAGCCTGAGCTGGTTCAACCCGTTCGAGATCCCCTCGGCGTCGGCGCTCGCGCAGGGGCTGCTGCTCTCGGTGTTCTGTTACTGGGGCTTCGAGGCGGCGTTCACCGTGAACGAGGAGGTGCGCGACCCCCGGGACGCCTCGCGGGCCGGGACCATCACGCTGGTGACGATGCTCGGGCTCTTCCTGCTCGGTTCCGTCGCCTTCCAACGCGTGCTGTCCGAGCCGGAGTTGGCGGGACACGGCGCCGAGGGGCTGGCGTTCTTCGGCGACCGGCTGGCCTCGCAGCCGCTGGCCGCGCTGCCACTGGTGGCCCTGATGTTCTCGGCCGTCGCCTCGCTCCAGGCCGGTGTGATCCCGACGGCGCGCGGCATGTTCGCGATGAGCCGGGACCGCACGCTCGGACCGGTGTGGTCCAAGGTGAGCGCCCGGTACGGGACTCCGGCGGCCGGAACGCTGCTGATCGGCGCGCTGGCGGCGGCCGTGGCCGGGCTCGCCCTGGTGATCCCGCGGCTGGCCGACATGATCATGGCGACGGTCAACGCCGTCGGAATCGTCGTCGCCCTCTCCTACGCGCTCACCGCGCTCGCGGCCGCCGTCCGCTTCCGGGGGCTGCTGCGCGAGGACTGGCGGCAGGGGATACGGGCCGTGGTACTGCCCTCCTTGAGTGCCGCGGCACTGCTCGGGCTCGGCGGCTACCTCGGCTGGTCCTTCTACACCTCCACCGACCATCTCGAAGTCAGCGCGGACAACGGGTGGTTCCTGCTGCTCGCCCCCACTGCCATGATCATCTCCGGTTTCGTGGCCGCCGCGTGGGCGAAGTGGGTCCGCAAGTCCCCGTACTTCCGTACCGGGCACGGCACCGACGCCGACGCACCGCAACTGCTCGCGACACCGCGCTGAGAACAACGCACGGCACCCGCACGCCCTACCCCTGGCAAGGAAACGGAACATGCACGCTGACCTCCTCTTCACCGGCGGCCCGGTCCTCACCCCCGAAGGCCGCACCGCGACAGCCGTCGCCGTCACCGCCGACCGGATCACCGCCGTCGGAAACTCCGAGGTCCATGACCTGGCCGGCCCGAAGACCGAGGTGGTCGACCTGGCCGGACGGCTGCTCCTGCCCGGCTTCCAGGACGCGCACGTCCACCCGGTCCCGGCGGGCCTGGAACTCACCCAGTGCGACCTGACCGAGGCCAAAACGGCCGAGGACACACTCGCCGCCGTCCGCGCGTACGCCGACGCGCACCCCGACCGGGAGTGGATCACGGGCGGCGGCTGGTCCATGGAGGCCTTCGAGGGCGGCACGCCGACCAAGGAGCTGCTGGACGCTGTCGTGCCCGACCGGCCGGTGTACCTGCCCAACCGGGACCACCACGGCGCCTGGGTCAACAGCCGCGCCCTGCAAATCGCGGGCGTCACCCGCGACACGCCCGACCCGGCCGACGGGCGCTTCGAGCGGGACGCCTCGGGCGAACCCACCGGCATGCTGCAGGAAGGAGCCATGCAGTACGTCGGCCGGATCACCCCGCCGGCCACCCCGGCGGACCGGCTCGCGGCACTGCTGCACGCGCAGCGGCATCTGCACGCGCTCGGCATCACCGCCTGGCAGGACGCGCTCGTCGGTGCGTTTCTGGGTATGGACGATCCGTCCGAGGCCTATCTGACAGCCGCCCGCGACGGTTCGCTGACCGCCCGCGTCGTCGGCGCCCTGTGGTGGGACCGCGCACGCGGAGCGGAACAGATCCCCGAACTCGCCGAGCGACGTGCCGCGTTGAGCCACGGACGGTTCCGGGCCACCACCGTCAAGCTCATGCTGGACGGGGTCGCCGAGAACGGCACCGCCTCATTGCTCGACCCCTATCTCGACACATGCGGCTGCGCGACCGCCAACCGGGGCACCAGCTTCATCGACCCGACCCAACTTCCGGCATACGTCACCGAATTGGACTCACTCGGGTTCCAGTGCCACTTCCACGCGCTGGGCGACCGGGCCGTACGCGACGCTCTGGACGCCGTCGAGGCGGCGCGGAGGACGAACGGGCCGAGCGATACGCGTCCGCACCTGGCGCACCTGCAGGTGGTGCACCCCGACGACATACCCCGTTTCGGGCGCCTCGGCGCCACGGCCAACATCCAGCCGCTGTGGGCCGCGCACGAGCCGCAGATGGACGAACTGACCATCCCCTTCCTCGGGGCCGAACGCGCCGCCCGGCAGTACCCGTTCGGGGCGCTGCTGCGCTCCGGGGCGCGGCTCGCGGCGGGCAGCGACTGGCCCGTCAGCAGCCCCGACCCGCTGCAGGGAATCCATGTCGCGGTCAACCGTGTGAGCCCCGAGGAGGCGGGCCCGGTGTTCCTGCCGGCCGAACGCATCGACCTCACGGCCGCGCTGACGGCGTACACCGCGGGATCGGCGTACGCGAACCACCTCGACGACACCGGGAGCGTACGGGAGGGGGCCCTGGCGGATCTGGTCATTCTCGACCGCGACCCGTTTGACGGGCCGCCGGAGGCGATCGCCGAGACGAAGGTGGCGCTGACCTATGTGGGAGGCGAGCGCGTCCACGCGGCACCGGACGCCTGACACCCGACTCCACCTGCGACGAAGCGAGTTGAGACGCATCACACCCGCATCACGTGTTACAGATCTCACACCATAGATCGTTTAGGCTCTGGGCAGTCTCGATGCGCACTTGAGTCATCAACAACCGACTCAGATAGAGCAGTTCGAGTCAGCGGGCGACGACAACGATCGCCCGTTCGCAGGGGCGGGGGCCTGTGAATCGTCTCAAGAGAGGACGCGAATGCCGCAGGACGTCAGGTTCGACCTCCCCTTCAAGACTCCCGTCAGCGAGCACCTGGAGTACGCCCGAGAGCGCCATCTGCGCTGGGTGTGGGACATGGGACTGGTGCGCAGCCAGGCCGGGTTCGAGGAGTACCAGTCCTGGGACCTCCCCCAGGCGGCGGCACGAACCTACCCCCACGCCTCGGCCGACGACATGCTCGTCCTGATGAACTGGTTCTCCCTGGCGTTCCTGTTCGACGACCAGTTCGACGCCGGAAGGCCCGACCGCGCGGACCGCATAGCCGAGGTCGCGCGGGAACTGATAGCCACACCGCTGCGCCCCGCCGGAACCACTCCCCGTGTGGTGTGCCCGATCACCGTCGCCTGGGCGGAGGTCTGGGCCCACCTCTCGGATGGCATGTCCCTGACGTGGCGGACCCGCTTCGCCGCCTCCTGGGGACGCTTCCTCGTCGCGCACACCGAGGAGGTCGACCTCGCCGCGGGGGGTCTCGCGGGCACGCTCGGCCTCTCGGAGTACGCGGAGTTCCGGCGCCGCACGGTGGGCATCCACCACAGCATCGACGCCGGTGAGCGCAGCCGCGGCTTCGAGGTGCCGCCGCAGGTGCAGGCCCATCCGCTGATGGTCCGGATGCGCGATCTCGCCGCGGACACGATCGGGTTCATGAACGACATCCACTCCTTCGAACGCGAGAAGCGTCGAGGAGACGGCCACAACCTGATAGCCGTGCTGCACCGCGAACGCGGCTGCAGCTGGGAGGAGGCCGCCACCGAGGCGTACCGGATGACCACGGAGTGCCTCGACGAGTATCTCGGACTCGAGGCGCGCGTCCCGGAGATGTGCGCGGAGCTGACTCTGACCGCCGAGCAGCGCGTCCAGGTCCGGATGGGCGTGGAAGCCATCCAGCACTGGATCAACGGCAACTACGAGTGGGCCCTGACCTCGGGCCGCTACGCCGCGTCCAAGGAAGGCCCGGCCGCCACCGCGGAGTTGGCGGGCAAGGGTTCCCTGGACGATCTGCTCGCCGTGTGACTCACCATTTCCGCCCGGCCGGATCCTCCTGTCGGGCAGAAACGGCCGGCCCGTTTCTCGCGCGGTGCGAGGACCGGGCCGGCGGTCGTCTCCCCCGGCGTCAGCCCTGACGGGCCTTGAACCGCGGGTTCTTCTTGTTGACGACGAAGACCACGCCCCGCCGACGGACCACCTGGGCCCCGGGCTTGGACTTCAACGACGCCAAGGACTTGCGCACCTTCACAGCTCTGCTCTCCTTCTGCCGGACACCGGACCGCACTCAGCGCCGGGCCGCGGCCGCATCGATCAGCGGGCAGCCGTCGGCCTCATGCGGTCTGCATCCCCTGCGGCTGTCCGCCCGGTGACACCGGGCTCGGTTCAGCGTTCCTCCCGGAACGCGACGTGCTCGCCGGCCACCGGGTCGTACTTGCGCAGCACCAGCCGGTCGGGGTCGTTCAGACGGTTCTTGCGCGTCACGTACGTGACGCCGGTCCCGGCCGTCGACCTCAGCGTGACGACGGGACGCGCACTACTGCGTGCCATGAGGTCCTCCTTCCGCCCACACCATGCGACATTGACTCGCGCATGTCAGCTACGAGTGCTGTAACAGCGCCCCCGGCCACTGCATTCCCGCCTGGCGGAGCGGCAGACGAAACTCGATGGAACCGCACCGACGCCGCTGCCTAGGGTCGGGCCATGACTCGCACATTCCGTGTCACCGTCCGTGGCGTCTTCGACGCGCTCAGTACCGACCAACGCGCCGAGCTCCTGGCCCGTGCGCCGGAGCACGACGTACTCCGCGCCGCCTTCACCCCCGAGGGGCACCTCGGCTACGACCTTGCCGCCCGATCCGCCTTCACCTTCCGGTTCCTGGACTCGGGAGAGAGCGAGGAGGACATCCTGGAGGCGACCGAACGCGCGGAAGGCGCCGCCGAAACGTGGCCGGCCGAGCGGGGCTACGGCTACAAGAACCTCAGGTCCCAGGCGGAGGACCTCTCCCAGGCACCCCTCGGCAAACGGCAGCGTCGCGCTGCGGCCCGCATGAACGACTCACCCCGGAGCACCGGCCGCCATCAGGCGTTTCGGCTACGTCGGCGAGAGCGCCCCTGAGGCGCTCATCAGCGGGATCCCGCGCCGAATGTCGTGAGCAGCACGTCGGACAGGGCGGCTTCGGTCGCCACCCGCGTCGGTCACGGCGACGGCATGCCTTCGGGAGCTCGGCGGCCCGCTTCGACGCTGCCCTTGATGCCGAGTTTTCTGCGCGCCCGCTGATAGAACGTCGTACCACCGAGACGTACGACTTGAGCCGCCGCGGGGGAAGCCGTCACGGTGATCCGGTCGCCCGCGTCGAGGTAGCCGACCACTTCACCGTCGACCTCGACGGCAAGGCGCCCTGTCGTAGGCAGCAATTCGAGTGTGACGTCCTCGTCCGCCGGCAGGACGAGCGCCCTGTCGAACGACGAGTGGGCGCTCGCGGGGACGACGAGGATGGCCTCGACTCTGGGCGACATGATGGGGCCGCCCGCGGCGAAGCTGTACGCCGTTGATCCGGTCGACGTGGCGACGACGACCGCGTCGGCCGCGTATCGGATGAACTCATTGCCCTGGAGACGGATCGCGATGGCCGCAAGTCCGCTACCGGGTACACGGACGAGGGCGATGTCGTTGAACGCACGGAACTCGCGCCCGTCCGGGAGACAGGTCCGTACGGCCATACGGGGCTCGGTGGTGTAGTGGCCCCGGTCGACTCTGTCCAGCGCCATGGGCAGATCGTCGACGTCGATCTCGGCGAGGAAACCCAACCGGCCCAGGTTCACGCCGAGCACCGGGGTGACAGTGCCGAAGAGGAGTCGCATGGCGCGGAGCATGGTTCCGTCACCGCCGAGGCTGACGACCAGACCGGCCCGGGCGACGAGGGCTTCCGCCGGCACGGAAACGGCGCTGCAGTCGATCCGGCCCACCTCGTCCGGCAACCCCAACACCTCGGTCTGGCTCTTCCGGGCCCATTGAACGACCGATTCGATGACCGGCCCCGGGTTGCGTCTGGGATGCAGGATCAGGCCGATCGATCCGATCCGGCCCATGACCAGTCCCCTTCCGTCGGTACGCACGCCAGGTCCGAACCTATCCCGCCGTCTCCGCCCGGTACGGCAATCAGGACGGGGCTGTGTGCTTACTCCCCGATTGCCGCAGCGAAGGTGACGCGGGTCGGACCTGGGCCCGGGCGTTCGACACGGTGACGCCGCTGTCCTACGCGGCGAGGGCTCCCATGGCTCGCTCGCGGTACTGCCGCACCGGTCGTCGGGCCGGGCAGCTGCTCGGCCGGTAAGCCTTTGCCACCGAGACCCCGGACGACAAGGCAGCGTCCGCTGGCGCCCGCAGCGCTCTCGGGGGAGCCACACGTGTCGTGGCTCCCCCTGCGCTCACACCCCGGCGATCTGCGCGGCGAACTCCACCGGCAGGGCGTCGAGTCGCGCCTCCCAGGTCGAGGCGGTCGAGGTGAGTTCGTCGGCCGGTACGGCAAGGCGCAGGCCGGGCAGCCGGTGCAGCAGGACGTCGACGGCCGTCTCGATGATGGCCTGGCCGATGTTCTGGCCGGGGCACTCGTGGGCGCCGCCGCTGAACGCCAGGTGCGACTGGTTGCCCTGGAGGGAGACACCGGCGTCGGGCCGGATCTCCGGGTCGAGATTGCCCGCGGTGAGCCCGAGCACCAGGAGGTCGCCCTCCTTCACGTGGTGGCCGCCGAGTTCCAGATCGGTGGCCGCGAACCGCCCCGGCAGGACGGCCAGCGGCGGGGTGTTCCACATGACCTCCTCGACGACCGCGGAAACGTTGAGCTGTCCGCTCACGAGACCTGCGAGACGAGAGGTGTCGGTGAGGATCAGCTGCAACACCCGGGCCAGCAGATTGCTGGTGGTGGTGTGCGCGGTGATCAGCACCAGGCGCAGATGGCTGAGGATCTCGTCGTCGTCGAGGTCCGCGTGGTGCCCTAGCAGACCGGTGGTGAAGTCGGCACCGGGCTCGGTGCGCTTGCGCTCGGCGAGTTCCGCGAGGATCCGCATGATGCGGTCGTTGTGCGTGATGGCGTCCTCACCGCCCTTGATGACCTGGGCGCAGGAGACGGCGAGGTTGCGCCCCTCGGCCGCCGGGAGCCCGAACAGCCTGGTCAGTACGAGCATCGGCAGGTACTCGGCGTAGTCGCCCACCAGGTCGGCGCTGCCGGCGTCGGCGAACGCGTCGATCTGCTTGTTGGCGAAGTGCGTGACATGGCGCCGGATACCGCGCCCCGCGACGGTCTGCAGATTGTCGGTCACCGCGCCGCGCAACCGGCGGTGCGGCTCGCCGTCCTGCGATACACAGTCGGGACGCCAGCCGAGCATCGGGATAAGCGGTGAAGTGGCTTCGACGCGGCCTTCCTTCCAGTCCCGCCAGATCCGCGCGTCACGGCTGAACTGGCGGGGGTTGTCCAGCACCCGCCGGTTCTCCCGGTACCCGAGGACCAGCCAGGCGGGGATGTCGCCCTCCAGGAGTATCGGCGCCACGGCTCCGTACTCCTTGCGCAGCCGCGCGTAGATGCCGTGCGGGTCGAGCGCCGCCTCCGGCCCGTACAGCCGGGTGAGGTCCCCGTCGCCACCGTGTGCGACGGGGCATCCACGAGGGGCGTCGGGACCGTTTGAGGGCTGCTCGTTCATCGGGGCTCCAGAGCGACGGCAGAGCGTTCCTTGAGGTGACGTATCAGCGCGATGAGCACGTCACGGCTGGATGACCGGTCGCGGGCGTCGCAGGCCACGACCGGGATGTGCGGGGAGATGTCCAGGGCGTCGCGGATCTCTTCGATCGGATGGTCCTTGGAGTCGGGAAAGACGTTCAGGGCGATGACGAAGGGGACGTCCTGCCGCTCCATCTCCTCGATGGCCCGAAAGCTGGAAGCCAGCCGCCGCGTGTCCACCAGGACCACCGCCCCGAGGGCGCCCTTGAACAGACCGTTCCACAGGAACCAGAACCGCTCCTGGCCCGGCGTTCCGAACAGGTACAGCACCAGCTCGTCGTTGATGCCGATCTTGCCGAAGTCCAGGCTGACGGTGGTCTCCGTCTTGTCCGCGACGCCGATCAGGTTGTCGACGTCGGCACTGGCCTGGGTCAGCGTCTCCTCGGTGGTCAACGGCTTGATGTCGCTGACCGAGCGCACCATGGTGGTCTTACCGGTGCCGAAGCCGCCTGCGATCATCACCTTCACCGAGCGGGTGCCCCCGGCCGTCTGCCGGTCGGGATGGTCAAAGCCTTTGAAGTCCACTGAGTACCTCCTCAAGGAGCGCGAGGTCGGGCCCGCTGCCGGCGCCTGACGCCGGGATGGGGTCACGGGCTTCGACGCGGCCTGCGTCCAGCAGATCGGCCAGGAGCACCGCGAGAATGTTGAAGGGCAATCCGAGGTGGGCGCCCAGTTCGGCCACCGACAACGGATCGCGGCAGCGCCGGATGATCTCCTCGTGCTCGTGCTGCATGCCGGGTACGGCCGCGGCGCGGGAGACGATCAGGGTCGCCACGTCAAGGCTCGACGCCGAACCGCCCGGTCCGCTGCGGCCACCGGTGAGGACGTAGTAGCGCTCAAGACCGGACGGGTCCGTGGGCGGGCGGGGAGCACTCATCCAGAGTGCTCCTCCAGGCGCGGAGTGGTGCCGAGGAGCTCACCCATCCTGCGGGCCAGATCCCTCATCTGGTGGCCGAGAAGACCCTGGTCGAGGCCTTCCTTGGCAAGCACTCCGAGGTACGTCTCCACGCCGGCCCGCACCACGAACAGGTGGCCGCCGTCGACCTCGATCATCGCGAGCCGCAGCTGCCCGGCGTACTGGGGGAACTGCTCGGCCACCGGCTGGGCGAGCGCCTGCAGGCCCGCGACGACGGCGGCGAAACGGTCCACGTCGTCGGGGTCGTCGGCGCCGTAGGAGGTGATGGCCTTGCCGTCGCTCGATGCCACGAGGGCGAAGCGGATCTCCTGGATGCTCTCCGTCAGGTCGCGGAGCGCCCAGCTCACGTCGGTTCCCTGTTGCGTCATGTGGACTAGTCGCTCTCTTCAGTGCGGTGCTCGTTGAACTCGCGTCCGGCGGCCGTCTCGCCACTGCCTGCCGGGGCGCGGTCCGCGGTCGTCTCGCGCGGCGGTTCGCTCTCGCGTCCCGCCGTGGCGAAGGCGGCGAGGCCGGTGAAGGACGCGTCCGGCGGCACGGCGGCCACGGTCTCCTCCGTCCGCTCGGCGGGCCTGGGTCGCGCCGACAGCGTCGACGGATCACTCCGCCGGCTCCTGCGCCGGGGCAGGCCGCCGGGCGTGGTGTCCGCGGCTTCGGCGGTCTCCGCGGAGGCGACCGGGGCGGGCTCGGCGCTCGTCGCTGCCGCGGCGGCCGGGGCGACCGGCTCGGTGACGGCGGCGGGCAGCGGGCTGAAGTACTTGTGGGGGACCACGACTACCACCGAGGTGCCGAGCCAGGGAGAGTCCGCGAAGGTGACCCGGATGCCGTAGCGGCGCGCCAGGGCGCCCACCACGCGCAGGCCCAGGTTCGCGTCCTCCGAGACACCGCCTAGGCCAGGGCCCGTCGCGGTGCCCGCGAGGGACTGCTCCGCCTCGCGCTTCTTCTCCTCGCTCAGGCCCTTGCCCGCGTCCTGGATCTCGATGCCGACACCGTTGGGCACCTCCTTGCCGGAGACGACCACGGGCTCGGTGGGCGGCGAGTAGCGCGCCGCGTTGTCCAGAAGGTGGGCGAAGATCAGCGTGAGGTGGTCCACCAGACCGCCGTCGACGCCGAGTTCGGGCAGGTGGCGGACCTGGACACGGTCGAAGTCCTTGATCCGGCCGACGCCGCCGCGGACCACGCTGAGCAGCCGCTGCGGTTCCTGCCACTGACGGCCCGGCCGGTCCGAACCGCCCAGCACGCCGATGCTCGCGGCGAGACAGTCGGCGGGGCCGATCTCCTGGTCCAGTTCCATGAGGCCCTGGGCGACCGCGGGCAGCCGCCCGTGTTCGCCCTGCATCTCGTGCAGACGCCCGCGCAGCTTGCTGGTCAGGACGTGGATCCGGCTGCCGATGCTGATCACGGCCTGCTCGGCGGAGGTCGAGCGGTCCAACTCCTCCTCCACGCCGATCAGTGCGGTCCTGAGGACCTTGCGCAGCTCGGCCCGCAGCTCAGGGCTCGCGTCCGGCTCCTCGGCGATCTCCGGCAGGATGTCGTCGATGGCGTCACCGGCCCGCAGTCGCTTGAGGGCCTCGGGCAGGTACGAGTCAGCGAGTCGCGCGACGACGGCCTGCTGCTGGCCGAGTTGCTCCTGCCAGACCTCGGCTTCTCCGGCAAGCCGCGCCTCATAGCCCTGCGCTTCGCCGACGAGCCGAGTCTCGTAGGCCTTGGCGTCCTCGGCGAGCCGGGTCTCGAAGGCCTGGGCCTGCTCGGCCAGTTGGCCTTCAAGGGCGGAGCGCTCGGCCGTGAACTTCCGTTCCAGGCCCGCCACATGCTGCTGCCACTGCTGCGAGTGCTCGGCCTGCGAGGCGCGGAAGTCGCCGGTGGTGCGGCGCAGTTGGGACTGGGTGCGGACCAGAAGCCGTACACATACGGCGCTGGCCGCGGTGGCCGCGGCACCGGCGAACGACGCGGGTATCTGGACCTGGTCGGGTCCCGCGACGGCGGTGGCGACGGTTCCAGCGCCTAAGGCCAGCGGCATCAGCCACCAGCTGTACCAGGCGACGGGTGCCCGCGCCGCCGGGGGCGGAGTGGCAAGTTCCATCTGCATCCTTCGAAAGCAACACGATCGAACAGGGGGGTGTGCAGGCGCCGAACGCGTCGGGGAACGCAGCGCGAGGCGACCGAATGTGTTCGCGTCAACTCGCAGCGCCGCAGGGGAGCTTATCGGGTTTGAGATCGAAAGGATCAACTCCCCTCCTTGGACCTGTGAGTGTTCGGTCACGCTCCGGCAAGAGTGCTCACATCGACAAATCCCCTCACCGACAACGCACTCACGAAGATCGCTCAACGACCGAACGGTCGGACGCGATCAAGCCGTCGGGGTACGCGGCGATCACCGGGGGCATGCATGTCATGCCCGGTCCCACTCGGAAAGATCTTGAGGAGACGTACGGAAGAGTTCCCTGTCGGGTATCGACCAGGCGATCGACCACCACCGCGCGGCGTTGTCGACCGTGGCACCGGCGGCCTCCGAGGCACCGGTGGGATGCCCGGCTCACCAGCCCGCCGAACAGGCCCCCGGGAGTGGGCTGTTCTCCACCCTCCTCACCGCCGACGACCCCGAGACCGGTCCCCTCTCCCGCCAGCAGCTCCAGGACGAGGCGATCACTCTCCTCACCGGTGCCATCGAGACCACGGGGACGACCCTCGCCTGGGCGCTGTGCGAGATCAGCAGGAACCCGAAGATCGAGCAGCGCCTGCACGAGGAACTCGACGCGGCCTGCGGCGAACGCCCGCTCGTGCAGGAGGACCTGGCCGCCCTCCCGTTCATGCGCAGCGTCCTCAAGGAGACCATGCGCATGTACGGCCCCGCCAGGCTGGTCACGCGCACCACCACGCGCCCCGTCACACTGGGCGGGCACCCGATACCGAAGGGCGCGGACGTCATCTACAGTCCGTACATCCATCAGCACGACCCCGAGGTCTACGGCGCCCCCGGCACCTTCGACCCCTGACCGCTGGGAGCCCGAGCGGGCGAAGAGCGTCAACCGTTCCTCGTTCCTCGCCTTCGGCGACGGCCGCCGCAAGTGCATCGGCGAGGAGCTCGCCTGGACGGAACTCCTCGTCGTCCTCGCCACCGTGCTGCAGCGCCGGCGGCTGACGCTCACCTCGGCTCCCCCGCGTCCGCAGGCCATCGTCGCCGTCAAGCCGGACAGGCTGTCGATGACACCGCACCCACGCGCGGCCTAGCGGCCAGAAGCCTCCCCCGGCGCTCGGAGTCCCTGACGCCGAGCCCGGGGCCGGGCGCCAGGGACAGCACCCCCACCTTCCCCAAGTGGGCGTTGTTCTGGACGAGCCGCGCGGCTTCCGCCGTGTCGGCGAGTGGATAGGTGGCGGTGAGGGCGGGAGCGAGGTGGCCGAGGTCGAGCAGGCGGTGCATGGCCGACTGTTCCTGGAGGTTGGCGCCGTGGCTGCCGATGACGCGTTTGAGACGCATCCAGAGGTAGCGGTTGTCGAACTCGTGCAGATAGCCCGTGCTGGAGCCACAGGTGACGACGGCTCCGCCGCGGCGCACGACGAAGACCGAGACACCGAAGGTGGCGCGGCCGACATGCTCGAAGACGATGTGCGGGTCCTCGCCGGTCGCGGCCCGGATGCGTCGGCCGAGCCGTTTGCCGACGGTGACGGGGTCGGCCGGTTCGTCGCCGGTGAGGCCGATCTCCGCACGGTTGATCACCGTGTGACAGCCGAGCCCGCGCGCGTACTCCGCCTTCGCCTCGCTGCCGACGACACCCACGGCGATCCCCCCGCCGCTCCGCACGAGCTGCACCGCGTACGCGCCGAGGCCGCCCGCCGCACCCCAGATCAGCACGACGTCGCCCTGGGTCATACGGGCACCGCGCTCGCCGACGAGCATGCGGTACGCCGTTCCCGCGCACAGCGGATTCGCGGCTGCCTCCTCCCAGCTCAAGTGGCCGGGTTTCGGCAGAAGTTGGCTCGCGCGTACGAGGCAGTAGTGGGCCAGGCCGCCGTAGTTCGTCTCGAAGCCCCAGGCCAGCTGGCCGTTGCCCGACATGCCGTCGGCGTGCGTGGCCGGTTCCTCCTCGTCGACGTACGCGGGGCTGACGACGACATGGTCACCGGTCCGCCATCGACGCACCCCTGCACCGGTTCGTACGACGACGCCCGCCGCGTCGGAGCCGATGACGTGGAACGGCCGGTCGTGCCGGGCCGACCAGCGGTCCTGGCGGCCGAAATGCCGCAGGAAGGTGAAGGTCGGGATGGGTTCGAACATCGCCGACCACACGGTGTTGTAGTTGATGCCGCTCGCCATGACGGCCACCAGCACTTCGTCCGGCGCCAGTTCGGGCATCGGCACGGAACCGATGTGGATGGTCTTGCGGACGTCCTTGTCGGCGACGCCGGTGAATCCCCCGACGTCGTCGGACCTCAGATGGGCGGCCGTGAACCGGTCGGGTAAGGGGAGGTGCTCCAATTCGGCTGCGGTGGCTCCCGCCACGACCGCCTCGGCCAGGGCATCCATGTCGTGTGTCCCTCCGTCGTGAAGTCAGGTCGGCCCGAGGCCCGCGGCGAGCGTCGGCCACGAGGCCTTGAACTCCTGCTGCCAGTAGGGCCAGGCGTGCGAGCCGCCGTTGTAGAAGTGCACCTGGGCCGGGATGCCCAGCGCGTCGAGCCGCCGCGTGAACCGATGGGCCTGGCTCCACAGGGTTCCTTCCAGGACGGCTCCTTCGAGGTTGCCGAAGTCACTGCTGGGCAAGCCGCTGCCCTGCGCGATGTACAGTGCGGTGCCCGCGAGAGCGCCTGCCAGGGCGTAGGGGTTGTGCTGGTTCCAGTTGTCCCTGTTGAACAGCGCGCTCCCCCACAGGGCCAGTGGCGCCAGCGACTCCCGCGCCACGATGGCGCCGGCCACGGTGGGCATGCCCGGCGCGGTCGTGTCCAGGATTCCGCTGTACGAGGCCGCCGCACCGAACACGCCGGGTCGCCGCGCGGCGAACGCCAGCGCCCCGTACCCGCCGGTGGACACCCCGGCCACGGCACGTCGGCCGTTCGCCCGGAAGTGCTGCCGCAGCAGCGCCATGACCTCGTCCACCTGGAACCTCTCGTAGTCCGGGGCACCGGACATCCCGTAGTTCCACCAGTCGGTCGGAATGCCGGTGGGCCCCGAGGACGGCATCACGACGAGGACGCCCCGACCGGCGAGGAAGTCGCTGACATCCGTCTCCCGGGTCCAGGACGTGTAGTCGTCGTGCGCGCCCTGCAGCAGGTACAGAACGGGCCAGGTGCGGTCGGGGTGGGTGGCGTAGCCGGTCGGCGTGACGACGCGGACGGGCAGCGATGCGCCCAACGCGGGCGAGGCCACTGTGAGGTCGACGGTGCGGTGGTCGAGCCACGTCGTGGCGGTGATGCGAGCACTGTCGCCCGCCGCCGGGGTGCCGCCGACCGCGGCGGAGGCCAGGGCGGTCGTGGCCGTAAGAAGGACGTTTCTGCGGGTGGGGCGGCGTAAGGGCACGGGTTCGCTCCTCGTCTGAGTCGTGCGGGTCAGGAGCCGCTCAGGTCGCGTGTGAGCAGCCGAGCGAGCGTGTCGACGACCGGTGGGTCGAGCAGGGACAGGTGGTGACCCGGCAGCGGCACGACGGTGAGGTCGGTGCAGTGCGCGTCCCAGCCGAGCGCCGCGTCGGCGCGCTCGTAACGCGGGTCGCGGACCGTGTGCGGGGCGGTCTCACTCGCCCGGTACAGCAGCGTTCGCCCCTCGTACCGCCCGGGCCGGTGGCGTTCGCCGCTGCGCAGATCGAGGTACGAGGTCCGCTGGTGCTCCAGTGCGGAGGGCGGCAGCGTCACGGACTCGCCGAGCATCTTCATGACGAGGGTGATCTGCGCGGTGTCGTCCAGGGCGGCGAGTTCGTCGTACGGCAGGTCGAGTGGGGCGCCGTAGGCGCGTTCCACATACGCGGCGAAGTCCGCGAACCGGCGCCGAGCGGTGTCCGCCGGGGTGCTGCCGGGCGGTGCGGGCAGCGGCAGTACCGCGTCGAACAGGAGGAGCGCGGAGACGGTGCCGTGCGCGGTCAGCAACCGAGCGGTCTCCTGCGCGAGAACACCGCCGTACGACCAACCGCCCACGATCCAGGGGCCGTTGGGCCGTACCTCGCGGACGTGGCGCGCGAACTCGGCCGCGCGTCCGGGCACGTCGTCGGGGTCCTCCTGCCGGTCGAGTCCGTACAACGGCCGCTCTTCGCCGAGCCGTTCGGCCAGCCGGGCGTAAACGCCGGAGGAGCCTCCGGCGGCGTGGGCGAGGAAGAGAGGGATGCCGGGGCCGGTGGAGGGGAAGACACGGAGGCGCGTCTCACCGGGCTGCTCGCCGTCCGGGGCAGCGGTGCCGCGCAGCTCCTCGGGATCCGGAGAGGTCGAGGGTCCCACGGAATCGCCCAACAGCTCGGCCACCGCTCGCAGGGTTCCCCGTCCGAGCAGCGTCCCCGGCTCGACGGTGACCCCGAACTCGCGCTCCACCGCGCCCCGCACCCGCACGGCCGTCAGCGAGTCGAGGCCGAGGTCGGTCAGAGGCACATCGGGGTCGATCCGGTCGGGGGCGTACCCCATGACCCCGGCCACGCACCCGCGGAGCCGCTCGACGGGACCCGTGTCGCGCGCCGCGGGGGCGACCGTGGCCGGCACGGTCTCCTCCCCGAACCAGAAGCGGCGGTGGCGCCAGCGCGGCGAGGGCACGTCCACGATGCGGCCGCCGAGCCGCTCACGGAGCCCGGTGACCCGTACGCCGTTCACGAGCAGCGTGGCGAGTGAGGTGCGGAAGGTCAGTGCGTCGTCGGTGTTCTTGCGCAGGGTGGGGACGACGAGCGAGCCCTCCGGCAGGGTGTCGGTCAGGGGGTGCAACTGGGTGGCGTGCGGCGCGACTTCGACGAAGACGCGGTGACCGTCCTCGGCCGCCGCCCGCACGGCCTGGGCGAACCGGACGGGCCGTCGCAGGTTCGCCACCCAATACGCGGCGTCGTGCGGGGCGGTGCCCCGGGGGTCCTCGAGCACGGTCGAGTAGCGTCGACAGTGGGGGTCGCTCCACGGCACCTCACCCAGCTCGCGCGCGAACTCACCCAGCAGTGGCTCCACTTCGGGCGAGTGCCCGGCCCCCGACACTCCCAGCGACTGCGCGAACCCGCCCTCCGCCGTCACCCTGGCCACCAGGCCCGCCACATCGTCGGCGGACCCCGTCACCACGCTCTGCGCCGACGAGGCGTGGACGGCGACCTGGAGGGTGGGCAGGTCCCTGGCGAGCACGCGGATGTCGCGCTCGGAGCGGTCGACCACGGCCATGGCGCCGCCGGTGAGTCCCGCGAGGAGCCGGGAGCGTACGGCGACGATCCGCGCGCCGGTCACCGGATCTAGCGCCCCGGAGACGACAGAGGCGGCGATCTCGCCCAGCGAGTGGCCGATCACGGCGGCGGGTTCGAGACCGTAGGACCGCCACAGCTCGGCGAGGGCGAGCTGGATGCCGTAGAGGAGGGGCATGACGACGGCGGGTGAGGTCGGATCGGCGTCCGTTCGCAGGCTCGTGGTGAGGGAGACGCCCGCGTGCCAGCGCAGCAGGGGCTCCAGACGCTCGACGGCGGCGGCGAACGCCGGTTCCGCGGCAAGCAGTCGCCGTCCCATGCCAGGCCATTGGGAGCCGTACCCGGAGAACACCCATACAGGTCCGGGGCCGCCCGGTGTCCCCTCGCCCGTGACCAGGTGCGGCGACGGTTCGCCCGCGGCCAGGCACCGCAGAGCCTTGGCCGTCTCGGCTCTGTTGTGGGTCACGACGGCCGCTCGACGGCGTCCCCGGCCCGTGCGGCCCGCGAGGGTGCGGGCCAAGTCGGTGTCGGGTACGCGTGGGACGCCGGGGAGCCAGTCGGCGAGCTCACCGGCGTACGACCGAACCCGGTCCTGGGTCGGGCCGTCGATGAGCAGCAGGGCGGGCTGTCCGCTCGGCCCGAAGGGGCGGGCGCTCGTTCGGTGTTCGGCGAGGACGACATGGGCGTTCGTGCCGCCGAATCCGAAGGCCGAGACGCCCGCGGTGGCCGTTCCCGAATAGCGCGGCCACGGCTCGGCCGAGGTCACGACGCGCAGGCCGAGTCCGTCGAGGTCGGCGTGCCGGCCGGGGCGGGTGAAGTGCAGCTGGGGCGGGATCTCGCCGTGCTGGAGGGCCAGTACGGTCTTGATGAGCCCGGCGATTCCGGCGGCGGCCTCCAAGTGTCCGAGGTTGGTCTTGGCCGATCCGATCAGCAGGGGCTGGTCCAGATCGCGCCCGGCGCCGAGCACCGCGCCGAGGGCGCCCGCCTCGATGGGGTCCCCCAGGGGTGTGCCGGTGCCGTGGGCTTCGACGTAGTCGACGGTCCTGGGGTCGGTGTGCGCCTCGGTGAGCAGGGCGCGCTGGGCCTCGCCGTTGGGGGCCGTCAGGCCGTTGGACCGTCCGTCGGAGTTGACGGCCGTCGAGCGGATGACCGCAAGGACGCGGTCGCCGTCGCGTTCGGCGTCCGCGAGCGGCTTGAGCACGAGGACACCGCATCCCTCACCGCGGACGATCCCGTCGGCCGTCGCGTCGAAGGCCTTGCAGCGGCCGACCGGCGACAGCGCACCCGCCCGCTGCAAGCCGAGCGTGACGGCGGACGTGAGCAGCACGTTCACCCCGGCGGCGAGCGCGGTGTCGCTCTCTCCCGTCAGCAGGCTGCGTACGGCGTGATGGACCGCGACCAGGGAGGACGAGCACGCCGTGTCGACGGCCAGGCTCGGGCCGCGCAGGTCGAGGGCATAGGAAAGACGGCCCGCCGCGATGCTCAGCGCGGCGCCCGTGGCCGTCCAGGCGTCGGGGGCGGCCGCCGTGAGATGCGCGTACTCGTTGCCGCTGATGCCGACGAAGACGCCGGTCCGGCTGCCCGCGAGCTCCATGACGGGCAGCGCGGCGTGGTCGAGTGCCTGGCGGGTGACTTCGAGGAGCATGCGGTGCTGGGGGTCCATGGTCGCGGCCTCGTGCCCGCCGATGCCGAAGAACTCGGCGTCGAAGCCCGCGATGTCGTCGAGATAGGCGCCGTGCCGGATGACGTCCGACTGCGGGGAGGGCTCTCCTCGGACGCCGCCGTGTGCGGGCGGTTCCCATCGGCCGGCGGGGACGGTGCCGATCGCGTCCCGGGCCTCGGAGAGCAGGCGCCAGTACGCGTCGGGCGTATCGGCGCCGCCGGGGAAGCGGCAGCCGAGGCCGATGACCGCGATCGCTGTCGCCGGTCCCTGGGGAGACTTCGGCGCCGCCGTCCGGGGAGGCTTCTGCGTGAGCCGCGCCACCAGCGCGTCGATCGTGCCCGTGTCCCACAACAGCGTGTCCGGCAGCCGCCGCCCCACCAGGTCGCCGAGCAGCGTGGTCAGGGCCACCGCGTCGCGCGAGGTGAGCCCCAGTTCTGCCAGTGGCCGGTCGTCGGTGATGTCGCCGGGGTCCAGGGCGTACCAGGCGCGCAGCCGACCGACGATCACACCGCGTATCTCCGTGCGCGAGGGGCTCATCGGGGATCGAACCCCCCGTCGAGATAGCGCGCCCGAGCGGCCGTCCGGGCCACCTTTCCGCTGCTCGTGCGGGGCACGGAGCCCGGTGGGACGACCAGCAGCGCGCCGAGTCGCAGCCCGTGGCGTGCCGAAACAGCGGCCCGTACGGTGCGTTCCGCTTGGCGGGCCGCGTCCGCCGTGGGCTCGGCGCCGCGGCGGTGCTCGGCCACCACGACGAGTTGTTCGCCGGTGCTGTCCGCGCGGGGTACGCCGAACGCGGCAAGCCGGCCTTGACGGACGACGTCCACGGAGATCTCCACGGTCCGCTCGATGTCCTGGGGATAGTGGTTGCGCCCGTCGACGATGATCACGTCCTTCAGACGCCCGGTGACCAGCAGCCGCCCGTCGTGCACGGCACCCAGGTCACCGGTGCGCAGTCTGCCCTGCGGATCGCAGAAGGCCCGGTCCGCGCGTTTCCAGTAGCCGCGCCCGATGTTCGGACCGCGCAGCCGGATCTCGCCGACGCGATCCTCCGGCAGCCGTTCGCCGTCCGCATCGACGATCTCCACTTCCTGTCCGGCGGGCACCCCGCACGAGACGAGTACGGCCGCCTCCTGCGCATCCTGCAGGACTTCGACGCGCCCCTCCGCCAGCGCGCCCGTGTCGCACACCACGGTCGTGGGAGGCGTCGCGCCCGCGTCCGCCGTCACGAACACCGTGGCCTCCGCCAGTCCGTACGCGGGTGCGTGGGTCGCCGGATCCAGGCCCGCGGGCGCGAACGCGGCGTGGAAGCGGTCGATCGTGCCCGACCGCACCGGCTCGCTGCCGTTGATGAGCACCCGTACGCGGTCCAGGCGCAGTTCGTCGAGCACGGCCGGGTCGGTGCGGGCCACGCAGTAGTCGTACGCGAAGTTCGGGGCGGCGCCGATCGTCCCGTGGTACGCACCCAGCAGGCGCAGCCAGCGCGCGGGGTCCTCGAGGAAGGCCACTGGGTCCATCAGGACGGACGGGAAGCCGCCCACGACGGGCGCGGCGATGCTCAGGACCAGGCCCATGTCGTGGAAGAGCGGCAGCCAGCCGACCGTGGTGGTGGCCCCGGGGTCCACGCCGAAGGCGTCGATGGCCTGGCGGGCGTTGGCGACGACGTTGGCGTGGCTGATCATCACGCCGGCCGGTTCGCTCGTGGAGCCCGACGTGTACTGGAGGTACGCGATGTCGTCGGGGGCCGGCGCGGTTTCGACCTCGTCGAACGCGAAGCGCTGGAGGGGGAGTTGGTCGACGGGTACGACCGGCACCACGGGCAGGTCGTGATCCAGGACGAAGGCCTCCACGGCGATCGCGGTGGTCGAGTCGGAGAGCAGACAGGCGGGTTCGCAGTCGGCCAGGACGGCCGCCAACCTGCCGCCATGGCCGGGGAGTTGGGGGCCGAAGAGGGGCACGGCAATCACCCGGGCGTAGAGGCAGCCGAGGAAGGCAGCCGCGTAGTCGAGCCCCTGCGGCATGACCAGGGCGGCCCTGTCTCCGGGAGCGACGAGGGCGACCAGCCGGTCTGCGACGGCGCGGGCACGGGCGTCCAGGGCCCGCCAGCCGAGGGTGCGGTGCAGTCCTTCGGAGGCCGCGTCGGGGAAGTGGACGTGGCTGAAGGCGCGTTGCTGCGGCCGGCGGAGGGCCCAGTACCGCAGATGGTCCGGCAGTGGAGCGTCGGCATCTGGCCGGGCGGAGGTCATGGCGGCTCCAACTCATGGGGAGGGTGGTGCTGTTGCCCCTGGGGGGCGGGCGAACGGTGGGGTGATGCACCAGCGTCCGACGCGGGATGCCGGTCGGGTTAGACGACGTGTTGACAGTTCGTCCTCCCTCTTCTGTCAGCTCGCTGACAAAGCCGTGCTCCCGATTCGGCCCCCAGGGACAGAGCCACGGCGACGGCGCGCCCCGGACAATCCATGTCACCCGAAATCAGGTGGCGAGGCGCACGGAGGGAGCGACGACGGTGGGACGTGGACGGCTGTTCGCGCTGCTGGCACTGCTCGCGCTGACCGGTTTCCTCACGACACTCGACAACACGGTGGTCAATGTCGCCGTGCCCACCGTGCAGCGCGAACTCGGCCTGACCGTGACCGACTTGGAGTGGGTGGCCGCCAGTTATCTACTCGGTTTCGGCGCGCTGCTGCTGCCCGGCGGGCGGCTGACCGACCTCTTCGGACGCCGAGCCGTGCTGGCCACCGGAATCGCTGTCTTCACGGCAGCCTCGGGCGCGGCGGACAGCGGGGGCACCCTCGTCGCGGCCCGCACGGTGCAGGGGTCGGAGCGGCCCTGGTCATCCCGGCCTCGCTGGCCGTCGTGGCCACCGATCTGCCCGTGCGACGGCGTTCGACGGCCGTCGGGCTGTGGACCGCGGCCCTTGCCCTGGCGCCGGCGCTCGGGCCCGTGGTGGGTGGCTTCATCACCCAACAGTGGTCCTGGAGCTGGGTGTTCGCACTGAACGTTCCCCTCGGGCCGCTCGCCCTCTCGCTGGTGTCCGCCGTCCCCGCCGGATCCGGAGAGCCCGTGCGCGGCGCACTCGACCTGCCCGGCGTGCTCCCCGGGGTACTGGGATCTGCAGCCCGGGCTGCTGCTGATCGGCGCGGGTTCCGCGCTGACCACTCCGCTGACCGTGCGCTGCCTCGCCGGGGTGCCGGACTCGAGCACGGGGATGGCCGGCGGACTGGTCAGCGCGGCCCGCGAGGTCTCCGGCGTGTTCGGGGTGGTGCTGGTCGGCGTGGTCCTCACCCGCCGCGAGCGCTCCGCACTGCGGTCCGGATCGGATCCGCGCAACGCGTTCCTGGCCGGGTACGACCTTGGGCTGCGCCTCGCGGCCTGCTGCGGCCTGGCGGGGGCGCTCGTCACCCTGGTCGCACTGCGCCGCCGTGGCCGGCATCGGCGGGTGGTTGCGCGAAGCCGGGGCACAGAGGTCAGCCGGCGGAACGGCACGGGGCCCGGCACACCCGGCCGGGTCGTCACCAAGTGACAATCCTCACCCCGATGTCTGTCCGCCTTTGATGAGCCCCGGCCGGTTACTTGCGGGTATCGTCTCCGAGCCGCTGACCCGGCGCACAGGAGGGAGCCCGAGCGATGGACGATGAGCCCAACGGCCCGTTCAAGGCGTTCCCTTCGGATCTGCACGACCACCTCAGACCGTTCTTCGACGACATCAGGGAAGAGGTCGTCCGAGCGATCAAGACCGAGATCCCCGAGTACGCGCGCCCGACGGACGACACGTACATGCAGGTCGTGCACCGCGGTGTGGAGCACGCGTTGCAGGGGTTCCTGGAGCGGATGGCGAAGCCGGACACGGACTGGGAGCCGGTGACGTCGACCTACCAGCGCATCGGGCGGGGTGAGGCGGACGAGGGGCGCAGCCTCGACTCGTTCCAGTCCGCTCTGCGTCTCGGCGCCCGGGTGACTTGGCGCCGGGTCAACGCGCTGGTCGACGCCGAGTTGCTGCCCCGCAAGGTGCTGGCCGCCTTCGGCGAGGCGCTGTTCCTGCATCTGGACGAGATGGCGGCCGCGACGACCGCGGGCTACACGGAGGCGCGACTGCACGCGGCGGGCGAGTTGCAGCAACGGCGCACCCGGCTGATCGATCTGCTCACCGCCGATCCGCCCGCGTCGGCCGAGGCGATCAGCGATCTCGCGCACACGGCGCGCTGGCCGGTCCCGCGGGCCGTGGCGGTGGTCGCGATCGACTTCGGGCCGCGGCCCGCCCCGGCGGCGCGACCGATCGTGCCGCCGGAGTTCCTGGCGCGGTTCGACGTCCAGCCGTCCGTTCTGGTCGTGCCCGACCCCGACGGGCCGGGGCGCGGGCGGGCGGTCGCCGGGGCGCTGCACGGATTGCGTGCGGCGATGGGGCCGGCCGTCGCGCTCCAGGAAGGCGCCCGCTCGTTGCGCTGGGCGGCCGAGGCACTCGATCTGGTGCGGCGGGGCATCCTGCCCGACACGGAACTGGTGCGCTGCCAGGAGCATTTGGCCACCCTGCTGCTCTTCCGCGACGAGGCCCTGGTGGATGCGATGGCCGAGCGTCGGCTGAGTCCGCTGAACGCGATGCGCCCACCGCAGCGGGAGCGGCTGGCGGAGACGCTGCTGAGCTGGCTGCAGTCCGGGCACAACGCCAGCGAGGTGGCGGCGCGGCTCGCCGTGCATCCGCAGACGGTGCGCTATCGGATGCGGCAGCTGGACGAGCTGTTCGGGGACCAACTGCACGATCCGACGGTCCAGTTCGAGATGCAGCTGGCGTTACGGGCGCTGGCCCTGCGGCTGACGGCCGTGTCCCGGCGGGGTCAGTGAGGTCACGCTCTGCGCAACATGCGGTTGGCGCCCGCGGCGGCCGTCGTCGCGAGCAGCCAGCCCAGACACACGAGGACCACGGCCGCCCACTGCAGTCCGCCGCGGGGGCTGAACGCCTGCTCCTGCCCGAAGTCGACGAGCGGCAGCACCAGGTCGAAGGTGTAGATCGCCGCCTGGAAGTGGGGCGGCTTGCCCGGGTCGAGGGCTTGCGGGGGCCATCGCGTGAACAACAGGGTCCCGCTGAGCATGATCGCGCACAGCCACCACACGGCCCGCATCGGCCGGTAGCCGTAACCCACGGTGATGTTCTGGAGACCGCTCCACACCCGCCCCGGCCACGGCAGGGTGGCGCGCAGGCGCCGCTGCTTGGCGAGGAGGACCGTACGCGCGTCCCCGTCATGGCCGTGCCGGCGATACGCGGCGGCCATCTGTTCGTAGGGCTGGGGGGTGAAGCCCTCGGGATCGCGGGCGAGCAGAGGGAGCCGCTGTACGGCGGGCAGTTGGGGCAGCAGGCTCTCGTAGGCGACCCCTTCCAGGCGCACCGCGCTCGGCCAGCTGTCCGGCGTGCCGCGCAGGATGGTCAGGCGGGTGTGGCTGAGGTCGACGGTTCCATGCATCGGCTCGCGAGGGCGCAGATGGAGTTCGGAGGCCGTGGAGCGGCGACAGGTGAGGGCGGGAGTTCCGGACGGTACGTCGATGACGGCGTCCTGGAAACAGACCCGGCTGCGCACGGTGATGCTGCTGAGTGTGACCCTGCCGCGCGCCGTGAACCCGTCGCAGCAGTTGAACACGGCGCCCACGTCTATGCCGTGGGCACGCAGCGCGGGCCCTTGTTCAGCAGTGAGCGACGCCCCTTCGAAGAGGGCGCCACCACCCACCCGGGCGTCGCACAGATCGACGGTGCCTTGCGCGACGAGCCCGCCGCGGCAGTCCAAGTCCCCTCCTATGTGCAGCCTGTTGGCCTTGAGCGCAAGGCCCGAGGGATTGAGCAGCTCGGCCCGCTTGAGCACGACGCTGCCGCGAACGGAGGTGTCCCGCAGGTCGGTGCAGCCGTCGACACGCAGTCCCGTACCGGCCTGGATGTCGCCGCCGATGGTGGCGCACAACAGCTGCAGCGCCCGCTCGCCGCGCCGCTCACCATGCCCGGTCAGGCGGCTGTTCTCCAGGTGCAGCGAGCCGCCGATCGAGGCGCCGTAGAGATCGATGGGCCCCTCCACCCGGCACCCGGAGATTTCGCACTTCCAGCCGGTCGTGACGCCCACGGCCGACAGGCCCGGCAGCACGCAGTCCCGCATCTCCAGCGCCCCCAGGTGCGCGCCGTCCAGGCAAGGGGCCTGCTCGAAGTGGCAGTTGCGCAACCGTAAAGTCCCCGGGACGACGGCCTCGGCCAGGTCCAGCCGCCCGGTGATCCGCACATCCCTGAGTCTCAGCCGCGGCAGATGCCCCGCCTCGGCCGCCGGCGGCGCCAGCAACAGCCTCCGCACGACGGACGCCCGAACCTCGCCCCGGTCCGCAAACCACTCCCCTCGGCGAAAAGCGGCCCACATTCCCCGTTCACTCCCGCTCCATCCACCCGGCGCGAGGCTGCCCGACACGTCAACTCCCCTTCCAGCGACGGCAAAACGCTGCATCGCTACCCGCAAGGGCGCGCAGGGCAACCTGAGGCACTCCGTGACTTCCTGGACGGATGTCCAGCTATAGTGGACACCTGTCCATGAGATAACCGCTCGACACCTACTCACGATGGAGCCTGCTGACGATGGATACGGTCGCGAACGTGCTGGTAGGCCTGGTGGCCGCGCTGCACGCCTACATCCTGGTGCTGGAGATGTTCCTGTGGGAGAAGAAGCCGGGACGGGGGCTGCACGGGTTCGACCCGGAGATGGCCCGGGCGACCGCGCCACTGGCCGCCAACCAGGGGCTCTACAACGGTTTTCTGGCGGCGGGTCTGGTGTGGGGTCTGATCGCCGCGGATCCGACCGGGTTCCGCGTGCAGGTCTTCTTCCTGGTGTGCGTCGTGGTCGCGGGCGTGTACGGATCCGTCACCGCGAACCGCCGCATCCTCTTCGCGCAGGCCCTGCCCGGCGCGGTCGCCCTGGCCGCCGTCCTCGTCGCGCGGTGACGCCCGAGGACCCGCGAGCCGCCCGGACCCGGGCGAAGCTGCGGCAGGCGCTGCTGGAGGAGTGCGCCGAGCGGCCGCTGGAGGAGGTCGGCGTCGCCGCGCTGGTGCGTCGGGCCGGGGTCGGCCGGGCGACGTTCTACGTGCACTACACCGATCTGGAGGCGCTGGCCGTCGACGCCTGCGCCGATGTCGTACGGGACGCCGTGGAGGCACTGCACGCGTGGCGCGGGCGGCCCGACCCGATGTCCGCGCCGCCCGCCCTCCACACGTTCTTCGCCGAACTGGCCCCGCACGCCGCCCTCTACCGCGCACTCCTCGGCCCGGGTGGCGGTGGTCCGCTCGGTCTCGTGCTGCACCGGGATCTGCGCGCCCGCAGCCTGGCTGAGCGCACCCTCGTGGGCGCCCCGGACGCCCCGCTCGTGGCCTCCGCCGTCGCCGCCACCTTCGCGGGGGTGCTCGCCGACTGGCTGCACGGCCTGCTGGAGGGCACCCCGGAGGAAGTCGCCGATCAGGTCTGGCAGTTGCTGGTCGCCCTGCACCGGAGCCGGTGACGGCTCACTTGCAGCCCACCTGCTCCTTCGTCGCGGGCCACGCCTCCACGCCGTCGGGTGTACGGATGAACGCCGACCTGCCCGCCGTCAGCCAGAGTTCCCAGTCGTGGAAGCGGTAGCCGGTGTCCCGCGCGCCGACCGGCATGCGGGCATCCTGGTCGTACGCGGCGGTGAGCACCGCGCTCCCGAGCACTCCGCGCGGATCGCGCGCGTACTGCCTGACCTCCTTGCCCTGGCCCAGCCACAGGAAGTGCGCGCTTCCCCAGTCGCAGCGCTCCGCGCCCACCGAGCTGCTCACGTCGGTGGTGGGCACGCGGCGACCGTCCAGATCTCGTACGTCGAGTCGGTGAAGCTCGCCGGGAGTTCGGACGGGTCACAGGAGGCGTTGGTCTCCGGATCCCAGCCGGGGCGGTGCGGCTGGTCCTTGGCGACGACGACGGCCACCTTGGCCCTGCCCTTGACGTCGTAGGAGAACAGGACACGGTCCTTTTCCTTGCGCTCCACCCGGTAACCGCGCTTCCACCCCGGCGACCTGACGGGCCGTCGACGAAGAGCGCGGGCCCGGAGACACCGACCGGCGTGGTCGCAGATGACCGAGAAGGGCCCACTGCACGCCGGGCAACGGCACGCCCGGGCCAACGATCAGGTCATCCGACCGGAACGGCCTAGCGGGTGGCCTGGAACGTACGCCGGTATGCCTGTGGCGAGACGCCGATCGCCGTGTGCAGATGCTGGCGCAGCGAGGTGCCGGTCGCAAAGCCGACCTCGCCGGCGATCTGGTCCACCGACAGGTCGCTGGACTCCAGCAGATGGCGGGCCCGGGAGACCCGCTGCTGGATGAGCCAGCGGCCGGGGCTCATGCCCACCTCGTCGTTGAAGCGGCGGGCGAATGTGCGCAGACTCATCCGGGCGTGCCCCGCGAGGTCGGTCAGTGTCAGCGGGTCGCCGAGGCGGGCCAGGGCCCACGCACGGGTGGCGGCCGTGCTCGTCGCCGAGGGCTCCGGCACGGGCTGCTCGATGTACTGGGCCTGGCCGCCCTCCCGCAGCGGCGGGACCACACAGCGCCGAGCCACCTTGTTGGCCAGCTCGCTACCGTGGTCCTTGCGGAGGATGTGCAGGCAGACGTCGATGCCGGACGCGGCCCCGGCCGAGGTGAGGACCGAGCCGTCGTCCACGAACAGCACGTCCGGGTCCAGCGACACACGCGGGAACAGACGCCGGAACTCGTCGACCACCTGCCAGTGCGTGGTCGCCCGGTGCCCGTCCAGCAGACCCGCCGCCGCCAGGACGAACGCACCCGTACAGATGGAGACGAGGCGGGCGCCGGGCCGGATCAGCGCGAGCGCGGCGGTGAGCTCGTCGGAGGGCTCCAGGGCGAGCCTCGCCGGGGCGATCGCCGCGATCACCACCGTGTCCGCCGCGGGCAACGCCTCGGGACCGTGGTCGACGTCGACCGAGAAGTCGGCGTTGGTGCGGACCGGTCGGCCGTCGACGGTGCAGGTCACCACCTCGTAGCGGCCGTCCGCCGCGCCGAAGATCCGGCTGGGGATGCCCAGCTCGAAGGGGTAGACGCCGTCCAGCGCCAGGACGACCACTCGGTGCACGGGATGCATGGCACGATCCTATCGAAGGTTGGCAATCATGCCATTCTCTTGCCGGGCCGGCCCCGGCACGCTGGACACCATGACCACTGTGAACACCATGCGAGCCATCAGTCAGAACGTCCTCGGCGGTCCCGAGGTACTCAAGGAAGTACAGGTGGAGCGCCCCGCGCCGCGCCCCAACGAGGTACTGGTCCGGGTGCGCGCGGCCGGCGTCAACCCGACCGACTGGAAGCACCGCGCGACCGGCGGTTTCCTCGGCGAGCCGCCCTTCGTCCTCGGCTGGGACGTCTCCGGCGTCGTCGAGGCGGCCGGAATCGGTGTCGCCCGCTTCAAGCCCGGGGACGAGGTCTTCGGCATGCTGCCCTACCCGTTCGGCCACGGCTCGCACGCCGAGTACGTCACCGCCCCCGCCCGCGCCTTCGCGCACAAGCCGTCCGGAATCGACCATATCCAGGCGGGCGCGCTTCCGCTGGTCTCGCTGACCGCCTGGCAGGCCCTGGTCGAGACGGCGGACATCCAGCCGGGTCAGCGGGTGCTGATCCACGCGGCGGCCGGCGGGGTAGGGCACGTGGCCGTGCAGATCGCCAAGGCGCGGGGCGCGTACGTCATCGGTACCGCGAGCGCGGGCAAGCACGATTTCCTGCGGGAGATCGGCGTGGACGAGGCGATCGACTACCGGGAGACCGACTTCACCGAGGCCGCGAAGGACGTCGACGTCGTCCTGGACACGATCGGCGACGACTACTCCGTCCGCTCGCTGCGCGTACTGCGCCCGGGCGGGATCGTGGTCTCGATCCTGCCGGTCGGGTCGGCGGACTTCTACGAGGAGGCCGAGCGGATCGGCGTACGAGCGGTCAGGATGCTCGTCGACGCCTCCCACACCGGCATGAGCGCGATCGCGGAGCTCGTCGAGGCGGGGAAGCTGCGCGCCACGATCGCCGCCACCTTCCCGCTGGCCGATGCCGCCGAGGCTCATGCGCTCGGCGACACCGGCCGGACAACGGGGAAGCTCGTCCTGGTCGTCGACTGAAGGAAGTCGACTGACGGAAATCAGCTGACGGAAGTGGGCAGAAGACGGTCGGCCAGAAGCCTCTGTCTAGAAGGTGAGCACGGGCTTGATGGTCTTGCCCGCGCTCATGTCCCGTACCGCCCGCTCGATGTCCGCGAACGGATAGTGGCTGATCAGCCGGTGCAGCGGGAGCCGTCCGTCCTGGACGAGCGCGACCAGCGCGGGGATGGAGGTCTGGGTCTCACTGTCGCCGAGAGTGAGACCCACGACCTTCTTGCCGGGCAGCAACGCGTTGACGTCCAGGGCGACTTCGGTGCCGAAGGGCGGTGCGCCGACGACGACGAGGGTGCCGCGCGGGGCGAGCGCGTCGGAACCCTTGCGCAGTACGGCGACACTGCCCGTGGTCTCCACGACCCCGTCGGCGCCCCGGCCGTCGGTGAGGGCAAGCACCGCCTCGGTGACATCGGCCTCGGCCGCGTTCACTGTGTGTGTGGCGCCCAACTCCCGTGCCAGTTCAAGCCGTTCGGCAATCTTGTCCACAGCGATGACCGTGATCGCGGGGGTGAGGGCCGCCGCCATCACCGCGGACAGGCCGACGGCTCCGGCGCCCAGGACGACGAGGCTGCTGCCCGCTTCGGGCTTCAGTACGTTCCAGACGGCGCCCACTCCGGTCTGCACCCCGCAGCCCAGTGGAGCGATGGACTCCAGCTGGACGTTCGGATCGACTTTCACCAGGCTGCGCTCGTCCACGAGCGCCCGTTCCGCGAAGGACGACTGTCCGAAGAAGTGGCCGCCGAGCGGCACCCCGTCGCGGCTGAGCGTGCTGGTGCCGTCGGCGCGCCGACCGCCGATGAGGTTCAGCGGCAGCCAGGTGGCGCAGTACGCGGGGTGTCCGTCACGGCAGTTGTGACAGCCGCCGCAGGAGGTGAAGGACAGGACGACATGGTCACCGGGGGCAACACCGGTGACATGGAGGCCGACGGCCTCGACGACTCCCGCTCCCTCGTGCCCCAGGACTCCGGGCAGCGGGAAGGGCAGACCGCCGCTCGCCACACCCAGGTCGGTGTGGCACAGGCCGGTCGCCACCATACGGACGAGGGCCTCGCCGGGGCCGGGCTCGTCCAGTTCGACGTCGGTGAGGGTGAACGGCGCTCCCCCGGACTCGACCACGGCGGCGCGCGTAGTGCTGGACATCGCATGAACTCCTTTGCGGGGGCGCTCAGTCGAGCGAGACGACGACGGACTTGACCTTGGTGTAGGCGGCGAGCGCCTCGGGCCCGTACTCCCGGCCGAAGCCGGAGTCCTTGACCCCGCCGAAGGGAACCGCGGGGTCGAGCATCGCCCAGTCGTTGATCCAGACGATGCCCGCCTGCAGCCGGTCGGCGACGCGGTGCGCGCGGGTCAGGTCGGTGGTCTGGATGCCCGAAGCCAGACCGTACGGCGTGGAGTTGGCCAGCCCGACGGCCTCGTCCTCGGAGTCGAAGGCCTGCACGGTGAGGACGGGGCCGAAGATCTCCTCCTGGATGACGCGGGAGTCGGCCGCGAGGTCGGCGATCACGGTGGGCCTGTAGTAGTAGCCGCCGTTCAGGTCGAGGCGCTCACCGCCGCAGACGATGCGACCGCCCTCCTTGCGGGCCAGGGCGACGTACTCCTCGACCTTCTTCAGGTGCTTGTCCCCCGCCATCGGGCCGACGACCGTGGCCGCGTCCCGGGGATCGCCGACCGGAACTCCGGGGACCGCGTCGGCGAGGATGCCCAGCAGGGTGCCATACGCGGAGCGCTCCACCAGCAGGCGCGGCCCGCCCATGCAGAACTGCCCGGTGTTGAAGACGAAGCCCTTGATGACCGCGCCGACCGCTTTCTCCAGGTCGGCGTCCGCGAAGACGAGATGGGCCGCGTTGCCGCCCAGCTCCATGGTGACGGACTTGAGCGCCTCACCGGCGATGCTCGCGGCATGCCGCCCGACGGCGGTGGACCCGGTGAAGGCGACCTTGTCGATGCCGGGGTTGCGCAGCAGCGCCTCGCCCGCGACCGGGCCGCTGCCGGTGACGACGTTCACTACGCCGTCCGGGACGCCCGCCTCCTGGAGCAGCCGGGCCATGTACAGAGCACTGAGCGGGGTCTCGTCGGCGGGCTTGTGCACCACGGCGTTGCCGGCCGCCAGCGCCGGGGCGAGCTTCGAACTGGACAGGATCAGCGGGAAGTTGAAAGGAGTGATCGCGGCGACCACGCCGAGCGGTCCGCGGCGCGTGTACGCGAAGGCGTTGAGCGGGGTGTCGCGCGTGGCGCCGTCGAGGGTCTGGGCGAGCGCGGCGCAGTACTCGTACTCGTCCGCGGCGGTGAGCACGTCGACGGGGCCGCAGAGGGAGAGGGGTTTGCCGACGTCGAGGCTCTCCAGGACCGCCAGCTCGTCGGCGTTCGTGCGGATCAGCTCGGAGACGCGGTGCAGCACCCGGCCGCGCTCACGGCCGCTCATCGCGGCCCACGGGCCGTGGTCGAAGGCTTCCCGTGCGGCACGTACGGCCGCGTCGACATCGGCCGCGCCCGCCTCGGCGACGGTCGTGACCACCTGGCCGGTGGACGGATCGATCACGTCCGTACGCGCTCCGTCGGCCGCCTCGCGCCACTGTCCACCGATGAACAGCTGCCCGGGCCCACTCTCGAAGGTGGTCGTCATTGCCCACTCCTCAGCCTTGATCGCCAAGTTTTCAACCAACAGGATTCCTGTTGGTTGGCAGTCTCGTTACGGACAGGTTTCCTGTCAATGGCTTAGGCTGAACCCATGGTCGGCACCCAGGCAACCAAGGCACCCCCGTCACTGCTCTACATGGTCAAGCAGGTGGAACTCGTCGTTCGTTCACACCTCGACGAGCTGGTGAAACCAGCCGGCATCACCGCATTGCAGTACACCTCGCTCACCGTGCTGGAGCGGCACGACGGCCTGTCGGCGGCGCAGCTGGCGCGTGACTCGTTCGTGACGGCTCAGTCCATGGCCGATCTGGTGCGCTCACTGGAGAGTCGCGGACTGGTGCGCCGCGAGCGCAATCCACGCAACCGGCGCGAGCTACTGATTCTGCTGACCGACGAGGGACGCGAACTGCTCGCGCGGTTCGCCGGAGCCGTACGGGAACTGGAGGAGCGTATGGTCCGGGACCTCTCCTCGCACCAGACCGATCAGTTCCGTCAGGCGTTGTCCAAGGCGTGGCACGCGCTGTCGTGACGCGAGCACTCGCCCCCACGGCCCCACAGCACACCCACAGCGGGACGACTCGCCGCGCAAATCGAAGACATATGTCAACCGAACATGCTGGAATTCACTCCATCGAGGGTAACTTGCAGAGCAAGGAACGGTTTTGCAACCAAGGGTGCCTCGTTGGCGTGTCTACGCTCGCTTGACGCCGTCGCCCTGGCCCCCGGTGACCCTGGCCCCTGCTCTCGCGAGGCAGGTCAGCTGCCGGTTGGAGGTGATGACTTCGTGGCGCACGACCCCGCACCGCTCACCCGACATCTGTGCATTCACCAGGACCGCGGACACCTGGTGCTGGAGTTCCACGGGGAGATCGACATCCTCGCGGCCATGGAGATCACCCCGCTCCTGGACTCCGCGACCGGGGGCCCGGCACCGCAGGTCGTGATCGACCTGCGGCCCGTCGACTTCTTCGACTGCTCGGGCCTGCGCCTGCTCTACCGGGCCAGACGTCGTGTCCTCGCCCGGGACGGACGGCTGCACCTCGTCTGCACCCAGCCACTGATCCTGCGCATCCTCCGGGTGACCGGCCTCGCGCGTCTGCTGCCACCCTCCTCGTCGCTGGACGAGGCGCTGGCCCGACCCGAGGCCACGTCGGGTTCCGTGTGAGCGCTTGCGGCCCCCGGTGACTACTTCCGGATCTTTGTGACCTGCCCCGCCCCGACCGTCCTGCCGCCCTCGCGGATGGCGAACTTCAGCCCCTCCTCCATGGCGATGGGCTGGATCAACTGCACCTGCATGGTGGTGTTGTCGCCCGGCATGACCATGTCCGTGCCCTTGGGGAGGGTCACCACTCCGGTCACGTCCGTCGTACGGAAGTAGAACTGTGGCCGATAGTTGTCGAAGAACGGCGTGTGCCGACCGCCCTCGTCCTTGGACAGGATGTACGCGCGCGCCTCGAACTCCGTGTGCGGGGTCACCGAGCCCGGCTTGATGACGACCTGCCCGCGCTCCACATCCTCGCGCTTCACACCTCGCAGCAACAGTCCGACATTCTCCCCCGCCCGGCCCTCGTCGAGGAGTTTGCGGAACATCTCGATACCGGTGACGGTGGTCTTGGTCTTGTGCTCGTGGATGCCGATGATCTCGACCTCACTGTTGACCCTCAGCACACCGCGCTCGATGCGGCCGGTGACGACCGTGCCGCGGCCCGTAATGGTGAAGACGTCCTCGATGGGCATCAGGAAGGGCCGGTCGACATCGCGCACCGGCTCGGGCACGAACTCGTCGATCGCCGCGAGGAGTTCGAGGATGGACGCACTCCACTTCGGGTCGCCCTCGAGGGCCTTGAGCGCGGAGACCTGTACGACCGGGACGTCGTCGCCCGGGAACTCGTACTCGGTGAGCAGCTCGCGCACTTCGAGCTCGACGAGTTCCAGAATCTCCTCGTCGTCCACCATGTCGGTCTTGTTGAGCGCGACGACGATGTACGGGACGCCGACCTGGCGTGCGAGCAGGACATGTTCCTTGGTCTGCGGCATCGGCCCGTCGGTCGCCGCGACGACCAGGATCGCGCCATCCATCTGCGCGGCGCCCGTGATCATGTTTTTGATGTAGTCCGCGTGCCCCGGGCAGTCCACGTGTGCGTAGTGCCGGTTCTCCGTCTGGTACTCGACATGGGCGATCGAGATCGTGATACCGCGCTGGCGTTCCTCGGGAGCCTTGTCGATCTGGTCGAACGGCGTGTAGGGATTCAGGTCGGGGAACCGGTCGTGCAACACCTTGGTCATGGCCGCTGTCAGCGTCGTCTTACCGTGGTCGATGTGACCGATGGTGCCGATGTTGACATGCGGCTTGGTCCGCTGGAATTTCGCCTTCGCCACTGCAAGCCCTCCTGATCACCTGGGTGACGCCGAGCGTTGCTTCGCGGCTTGCCGGCCGAGCGCCGCACCGCCTACCCGGTGAGCCCGGCCGCCTTCCTGCCCGAGCCGACGGGCGGGAAGTTCCGCTCCTTCCTGTCTATTCGTTCGGAGGCGCGTCGAACAGGGCGCTGACGGACTCGCCGTTGTGAATGCGCCGCACCGCCTCGGCGAGCGCCGGGGCGATGGACAGGATGCGCAGCTTCTCCGTGTGCTCCTCGACCGGGACCGGCACGGTGTTCGTGCACACGATCTCCAGAACGTCCGGCTGCTCGCTGAGCCGCTTGAGCGCGCCTGCGGCGAACAGGCCGTGGGTGCAGGCGACCCGGATCGACCGGGGCCCCAACTCACGTAGCCGTTCAAGGAGTTCGAGGACGGTGCTGCCCTTGGCGATCTCGTCGTCCAGCACGATGACATCGCGCCCGCTGACGTCGCCGATGACGGAGCTGATGCTCACCCGGTCGTCGGCGAACCGCTGCTTGGCACCGGCGGCCACCTGGGCCCCGATCAGCCGTGCGAACGCCGCCGCTTCCTTGGCGTTGCCCAGGTCCGGCGACACCACCGTCGTACGGGAGAGGTCGTAGCCGCGGAAGTGCGCGGCCAGCTCCCGCAGGGCGTGCAGATGGTCGACCGGCACCGAGAAGAAGCCGTGCACCTGCGGCGAATGCAGCGTCATGGCCAGGACGCGGCTCGCCCCGGCCGCCACCAGCAGGTCCGCCACGAGCCGTCCGCCCATCGAGATCCGCGGCATGTCCTTCTTGTCCGAGCGGGCGTACGAGTAGTGCGGCATGACCACGGTGATCCGCCCGGCGGACGCGCCGCGCGCAGCGTCGCACATCATCAGCAGCTCGACGAGGTGCTCCTGCACCGGGGTGACCAACGGCTGCACCAGGAAGACATCGCGCTCGCGGCAATTGGCCTGGAGCTGCACCTCCAGGCAGTCGTTGGCGAACCGGCTGACGCGGGTCGGGCTGAGGGGCACACCGAGATGCGCGCAGAGCTCGGCCGCCAGCTCGGGATGGGCACTACCGCTGAACACGGCGATGTCACGCACGACCGCTCCTCGCATGATCGAACCGGGTCGCGTCGCCGGTTGGCATGATCGACCCGGGGTGCGTGCCTCATGCTACTGGGCACCCTTCGGCCGCTCGACCGGGGGGAAAACCGGTTGCGGGCGGCCACCCGGACCACGCCACCATGACGGTGCCAGTACCCCCTCGAATTCAGGAGAACGGAATGCGCCGATTCCTCGGAACTTCTCAGCGCCCCCACCGGACGACTGTTCTCGAGGACTCGACCACGCATGCATATCTTGAACATCGGAATTCTGGCCCACGTCGACGCGGGTAAGACCAGCCTCACCGAGCGGCTGCTGTTCGACGGCGGCGCCATCGACCGGCTCGGCAGCGTCGACGCCGGGGACACCCGTACGGACGACGGGGCGATCGAGCGGCAGCGCGGCATCACCATCCGCTCGGCCGTCGCCGCCTTCACGGTCCGGGATGTCTTCGGCGTCACAGACGTACAGATCAACCTGATCGACACCCCCGGGCACGCCGATTTCATCGCCGAGGTCGAGCGCGCCCTGGAGGTCCTGGACGGTGTGGTGCTGGTGCTCTCCGCCGTCGAGGGCGTCCAGGCACAGACGCGCGTGCTGATGAAGACCCTGCGGCGGCTCGGCCTGCCCACCCTCGTCTTCGTCAACAAGATCGACCGGGCGGGCGCACGGGAGGAGGGGCTTCTCGACGACATCCGGCGCCGCCTCACGCCGTACGTCGTCCCGCTCGCCCGCGTGACGGACATCGGCACCGGAACCGCCCGTGTGCTGCCGCGCCCGCTCGACGACCTCGCGGCCGGCACGCTCGCCGAGGTGGACTCCGGCATCCTGGCCGCGCTCGTGGACGGCCCGCCGCCCACGCCGGACGAGCTGTGGGCAGCACTGGCCGCGCGCACCGCCGACGGCTCCGTCCATCCGGTCCTGTTCGGCTCGGCGCTCGGCGGGCAGGGCGTGGCCGAGCTGATCGAGGTGGTGGTCCGGCTGATCCCCCGCCCGACGGTCCCCCGCGCCGGTGAACCACGCGGCACGGTCTTCGCCGTACGGCCCGGACCCGGCGGCGAGCGGACGGCGTATGTACGTCTGTACGAAGGAGAGGTGACGCGCCGCGAACGACTCACGTTCCTGCGCCGCGAGGCCGACGGCCGGACCACGCGGGTGCCCGGTCGGGCGCTCGGACTGGAGGTGATCGGGCAGCCCGAAGCCACCTCCCTCACCCCGGGGAACATCGCCGCGCTGCACGGCGTCGCCGGCATCCGCGTCGGCGACCGGCTCGGCGAAGCCACCGATCGCGCACCGCGGTTCGCGACCCCGACACTGGAGACGCTGGTACGGGCCAAGCACCCCGCCCAGGCCGCCCCGCTGCGCTCCGCCCTTCTCACCCTGGCCGACCAGGACCCGCTGATGCACGCCAGGCCCGCCGCGTCCGGCAGCACCGCGCTGCTGCTCTACGGCGAGGTCCAGAAGGAGGTCCTCGCGGCCACGCTCGCCCAGGACTTCGGCATCGAGGCCGACTTCGAGCCGAGCCGCGTGCGGTTCCTGGAGCGGCCGGAGGGCACGGGTGAGGCATACGAGGAGATCCAGCGCCACGGGCACACCGGGTTCTGGGCGACGGTCGGTCTGCGTATCGAACCGGGACCACGCGGCTCCGGCGGTGTCTTCAGCTACGAGACCGAGCTCGGCGCCCTGCCGCGAGCGTTCCACCAGGCGATCGAGGACACGGTCCACGCGACCCTGCTCACCGGTCCGCGGGGATGGCCGGTGACGGACTACCGGGTCACCCTCGTCCGCTCCGGATTCGCCGCTCCGATCAGCACGGCCGCCGACTTCCGCGGCCTCACCCCGTTCGTGCTGCGCCGCGCCCTGGAGCGGGCGGGGACACGGGTGTACGAGCCGTATCACGCGTTCGAGGTGGAGCTCCCGCTCGACGCGCTGGCGCCGGTGACAGCGCAACTGGCCGCCTTCGGCGCAGAGTTCAAGGAGACGACCGGAGGGCGCACCGCATGGCTGGTCACCGGCGAGCTGCCGGCCCGGCAGGTGCGGGACATCGAGCTGCGGGTGCCGGGACTGACACACGGAGAGGGGGTGTGGTGGTCGCGCCCGTCGGGCGACCACCCCCTTCGGGCCCTGCGCTAGGTGATCACTCCTGACGCAGGCCCTCGGTCGAGGAGAGGTCGGGCGCAACGACCTCATGCCCGGCGCGACGCAGCCGCTCGGCGGCGCGGAGTTCGGCTCGGCGCAGGCCGAGAACTGAGTGGCACAACGCGATGTGAACCATGGCGTCATCGTGCCGTGCCGCGACCCCGGACTGAGGCGACTGCCCGCTCCAGCGATGGCTGTGAGCAGCACATTCGATACACCCAGGGCCTGCGCCGACGCGGGTGGATCGTCCAGCAGATTCGGTACGGCGAGCAGACGCCGTGCACCCCCGGCGTACGGCGAACTGCGGTCGGCGCAGGGGTCATCGGTACCCGACTTGCCCCGTCGTTCCTCAATCAGTCAACAAAGCTGCCTGTCAAGGGACTTGGAGGGTACACGGACGGTTGAAAGGAGGACCGTCGACATGACGACGTCCATCAAGCGCATGCCCGGCTGGGCGAAGGTGGTCAGCGCGTTCGTGCTGGTACTCGTGGTGCTCTTCGCCGGGCTGCGGCTGGCCCTTTTGCCGGGGCTGCGCGATGTGTTCGGCACCGAGACGCACGACCGGTCGGGCCCCGCTCTCCTCAAATCGATCCAGGACATGAGCCGTTACGACGCCGCGTCGGGCAACTTCCAGGTGGTCGTGGACCTGGAGAAGGACGCCAAGTACCTGCCCGACGCGATCCGCGGCACCCGCACGCTGTACGTGGGGGCCGGGACTGTCGACGCGTATGTCGACCTCGGCACGCTGGGCGAGAAGGACGTGACGGTCAACGCCGACCGAACGTCCGCCACGCTCCGGCTGCCGCACGCGGCGCTGGGCAAACCCGCGCTCGACCCCGACCACTCCTACGCCGTCTCCAAACAGCGCGGTCTCCTCGACCGGATCGGCGACATCTTCTCCGACAACCCCAACGACGAGCGGGCCGTCCAGAAGCTCGCGGCCAAGCACATCGGCGACGCCGCGAAGGACAGCCGCCTCACCTCACGCGCCGAGGCGAACACCACCGGCATGCTGGAAGGCCTGCTGCGCTCCCTGGGCTTCACGGACGTGACGGTCACCTACGGTGCCTGAGCGTCCGAGGCCGACGTGGCCTCCCGGATGGCAGTCCGCTGCGGGCGGGCAGACCATGGAAGGGGCAAGGGAAGGGAGCCGTCATGCTCGAGATCAAGACGGTCGACAAGCCGGATGAACGGCGTGATTTCCCGCGCGGCCACCTCGAAGCGGTCCACATGACCGGGCTCGACTTCGCCGTGGGAACCTTCGAACCGGGCTGGCGCTGGTCCGAGTCGGTGGGCCCCCTCGTGGGAACCAAGAGCTGCGAGATCCACCACAACGGATATGTCGTCCAGGGAAGGATGCACCTCCGGATGGACGACGGCGGCGAAGGAGAAGTCGGCCCAGGCGATGTGTTCGTCTGCCCGCCCGGGCACGACGCATGGGTCGTGGGCGACGAGCAAGTGATCGTGTACGACTTCGCGGGAGGCATGGCAACGGATTACGCGAAGGCGGCGAACGACTAGGAACTGTGGTCCGTTTCTCGTAGACCCTCTCTGCGGGTCCTCTGTACCGGTCCGCTCTACGGGTCCTCTGTACCGGTCCGCCCTATGGGGCTTTCGTACACGTCTTCGTCGAAGCCGGGAGGCCGTCCGCCGCGTGAGCCTTCGCGTCGGCGGGCGGCCTGGCTTCTCTTTGGGCATGGAACAGCACTCGCCGCTCCCCCCCTCATCGACAAGGTCGCGGACCTCGCGGAGCCGCAGTACGCCCCGCACGCCACCATCAGCGCCTGGCCTCACCCGTCTTGCCGCCGAACGCCTCCTTCCGGATGAGGTCGAAGAAGCTCGGCGTCCCCTCCGTCGTGCGCACGTCGACATAGGCGTGCACATGCGGCCCCTCCACCGTCTGCCGCAGCAACGCGTGGGCGAGGTCGGCCCGCGCGGTGTACCGGCCGGGCAGGCGCGACACGCCGATCTCGTAGTCGCTGACCGCACCCGCGTCGAACAGGCCGCCCGGGCGGACGACCGTCCAGTCGAGGTCGGTAGCGCGGACGATCTCCTCCATACGCCGCATGTCCTCGTACACGGTGCGGCCCATGAACCGCACGACAGCCGGCTCGAGCACCTTCCGGAACAGCAGCCGCTCGCCCGGTGCCGGTGTCCCGAAGAGAACCGTGGAGGTCACGGCGGCGAGGCGTCGTACGCCGTGCTTGGTCATGGCCTGCGTGACGTGCGTGATTCCGGTGGAGTACACACTGACCCGATCACGGGTGTAGGGGACCCCGAGCGCAGAGATCACGGCGTCCTGACCGGCCACAGCGCGTTCCACCGCGTCGGGGTCGTACACATCCGCCTCGACCACCCGCACCCGCGGCCCCCTCACCGGAAAGTTCTCGGGCTGCCGGGTCACTGCGGCGACCGCGTGGCCTGCCGCGCTCGCCTGCTCGACGACCAGGCGCCCGGTCGGTCCGTTCGCTCCGAAGACGACGATGTTCATGGGGTTTCTCCCTCTGGCTTCCGACGGTTTCCGCGGACAGGAGGGCCGGGGCGGCCGGAGTGTGACACCGCAGAGAGTCTTTGAGACGCGGCCCACATTCTTGGGAGGTGTTCGGCCGCGCCCGGAGACGGGTTCGGCGTCGGTTCGTTCCTCAGGGGACGAAGCGCGGGGCAGCCCGCTCAGCCACCCAGAATCCCCGGCAGCGCCAGCGCCCCCGGCAGCATCGCGCCGACCAGCATCCAGGCGACGTAATCGCCGATGTGGCCGGACTGGAGGCGCCGCAGAGGGCCCGTCCAGGGCCGCTCGCCCAGCGGCGTCGGGCGGGTCACGGCGAGTGCGGCCAGCCCCAGGGCCAAGGCCGTGGAGGCGAGGCCGAGGAGCACTCCGGCGAGGGTCCAGTGCGGCGAGGTGGTCGCCCCGCCGGACCCTGCCTCGCTCACGCCGTGCCCCACCACTTCGGCGAAGCCGGGCGCCACGCCCACGGCGAGGGACGCGGCCAGCAGCAGCGCGGGGACCGAGGTCATCGTGTCCGGCACGTGCTTGAGCCGGTGCCGGGTCTCCGGTTCCTCGCCGGTGCCGGTGATCTCGTACGACGACTCCAGTCCCGCCGTGCCCGCGGAGACGACGCAGCCCACCGTCTCGGCGACCGCCCGCGGCAGCCGGCGGCCGCTCGCGACGAGCGGTGCGGCCCCGAGCAGTGGAAGTGCGACGAGCAGCGGCAGCAGGTGGTTCATCAGCCGCGCAGCTCCGTGAGTTCGTCCGGGTCGACGGTGCCGTGCCGTTTGGAGACCTGCATGACGAGGGCGAGCAGCAGCGCGGTGACGGTGGCACCGACGACCACGTCGGTCAGGGCGAGGGCCTGTACGACGGGGTCCACCACGGGCCGCGAGCCGGGCTTGATGTCGGAGAAGACGGGCGCTGTGCCGCCGTCGCGGTAGCCGACGGCCAGCGTGCCCTGCCGGCGCGAAGGCAAACCGGTCACGCGGCGGCGGGACGTCCGGGCCGTGCCCACCGTGCACGCGATCTGCTTCGGCGCGCGTGATCGGGCGGGAACTGGTGTGCTGGTACAGGGGCCGCCGTTCCCGATCCCGTTCCCGGAGAGATCCCGATGAGCACTTATCGAGCCGCGCAGGTGGCCGCCGTCGGCAGGCCGTTCGAGATGGTCCGGCGCGAGGTGCCGCAGCCGGGCCCCCGTCACGTACGAGTCGCCGTGGACGCCTGCGGCGTCTGCCACAGCGACTCCGTCTTCGTCGACGCCCAGGTGCCGGGCGTGCGGTTCCCGCTGGTTCCCGGGCATGAGATCGCCGGGCACATCGAGGAACTCGGCGAGGACATGCAGGACAGAGGCTGGCAGGTGGGCGACCGGGTGGCGGTCGGCTGGTTCGGCGGCAGCTGCGGCCACTGCACGCCCTGTCGGCAGGGCGACTTCATCGTGTGCCAGAACCTGAAGGTCCCCGGTTGGGCGTACGACGGCGGTTTCGCCGAGTCGGTGATCGCACCCGCCGACGCTCTCGCCCGGATCCCCGACGCGCTGGCGGCGCCCGATGCGGCACCGCTGGCCTGCGCGGGGGTGACCACCTTCAACGGGCTGCGGCGCAGCTCCGCCCGGCCGGGCGATCTGGTCGCCATCCTCGGCATCGGCGGTCTGGGCCACCTCGGGGTGAAGTACGCGGCCGCGATGGGCTTCGAGACCGTGGCCATCGCCCGTGGAGCCGACAAGGCCGACTTCGCCAAGCAGCTCGGCGCACACCACTACATCGACAGCACGGCGGACACCAGCGTCGCGGACGCGTTGCAGTCCCTCGGCGGTGCCAAGGTCGTCCTGGCCACGGCCGCCAACTCCGACGCCATCACGGCGACCGTGGACGGGCTGTCCCACCGGGGCGAGCTGGTGGCCGTCGGTGTGGACATGGAGCCGCTCGGGATCAGTCCGGTACAGCTGCTCATGAGCGGCAGGATCGTCCGCGGGCACCCGTCCGGCACCGCGCAGGACGTGCAGGACACCATGGCGTTCAGTGCCCTGCACGGGATCCGGCCGATGATCGAGCCCGTGCCGCTGGACCAGGCCGACGAGGCGTACCGGAAGATGATGTCCGGCGCCGCCCGCTTCCGCATGGTGCTGACCAACGGCTGACCTGGCACGCGCCGCCTTGATCTTCCTCGTCCCCGCACCCGCACCCACACACACGGGTGCGGGGACGAGGAAGTCGAACTCCTCCGGCCGGTCCGGAACAGCGGGTCCGGATTCGCTCCAGCGACGTCGTCGAGGCGGGAAAGACGAGGCGGGAAAGACGTGACGGAACCCGAGATCGACTACACAGCGGTCTTCCGGGCTCTTCCGGCGCGGCGGCACTGCTGACCCGCCCATTGCGCTCTGTGGACGCCGACGACGAGTTTCCTGCGCCTGCTGGACCGCACCCGCGAGCAAGTGGTCGGCCGCCATCTGACCGACCATCTGCCGACCACCCGAATGACCCCGCCGCGGCCGTCATCGGCCATCTTCAGGCGTCACTGAGCCGGGTGGCGGAAACCGGTCAGTACGACTCGGCGCTGGAGCGTCACGAGGTGGCGGACCCCGACCGAGGGCGCCCTCCTCGTGCTGCACTCCGACGGTCTGATCGAACGCCGCCGCGAGGACATCGACACCGGCCTCGCGCGGCTGGCCGGTTCGCCGCCGTGCCGCCGCCCCCGAAGCCCTCGCCGACGCCCTGCCGGCCGACCTGGTCCCGTCCGGCGGCGCCACCGACGACACGGCCCTGGTCATCGTGCGCCTTTGACCGGCCTGCCGCGGACAGGCAGGCAGGAGGGAGCCCTCCAGCGCGGCGGTGAGCTGCACGGTGGTGCACCTCTACGGCGGCGCCGAGGCCCTCCCGCGTGACGACTCGGCCTGATGCTGTCGCTCCCCGCCGTGCCGTTCGCATCGAAGCCTCCAGCCGGGGTAATCGCCCTTATCCAGACGGCAGTTGAAATCGGGAGGATCGCATGACGCTCTTCCGTACGGCGTTACGCACGCATGCCGCGAAATCCGGGCGTCGTCCGTCGGCGCCCCCGCGGGAGGCGAGGGCACTGCCCCTTCCCGTCCGACTCTTGGCCATGCTGTTCGCCTTCGCGGCCATGGTGGCTTTCGCGGTCGTGCTGGCCCGGCTGACGCTGGAGCCGTCCCCGGCGTCGGAGGCGCTGGTCCACAGCAATCTCCACCCGGGTCGGTCGCTGCACGCCTACCTCTCCCAGCCGGAACTGCGCGACGCCGTCAAGCAGATCGGCGGAAACCTGCTGCTCGGGGTGCCCTTCGGGGTGCTGCTGCCCGTGCTGGCCCCAAGGACCCGGGGAATCCTGCGCGTTCTCGCGCTCACCGCCGCGGTCATGCTGCTCGTCGAGCTGGTCCAGGGCGCGCTCATCAGTGGGCGCGCCTTCGACATCGACGATGTCATCCTCAACACGGCCGGGGCGCTGGTGGGCTATCTGCTGCTCGGGCGCCGGCTCGGCCGGGTGGTACACCCGCGCGACCGTCGTCGCACCCGTCGCGGCGCCGCGAAGGCCTGACATACGTCGTCACCAATCCCTCGCACGCGTTCTCGACGAACTCGCCCCAGCACGCTGAAGAGTTGGTCCGGACCAGACTCTTGACACCCCCTTACCTCACTTCTTAAATCAAGAGGCGAAGCATGCACCCCCCCACCTCAGTCGGCCCACCCGTCCACGGGGTCGCCGTACGGAAGAGAGAGTCATGGACTCCCCACGCCTGCTCCGACGATGTCTCTTCGCCGCACTGTCCGCCGTGCTCGTCGCGTTTGCCGCCGTCGCCCCCGTCCACGCGGGCTCCGCGACGACTGCGGCTGCTGCCGCCGTGACCTTCCAGGACAATTTCGACGGCCCCGCCGGTTCGGCCGTCGACTCGTCCAAGTGGCAGATCGAGACCGGCGACAACGTCAACAACCACGAGCGGCAGTACTACACGTCCGGCAACAACAACGCGGCCCTGGACGGCCAGGGCCATCTGGTGATCACCGCACGCAAGGAGAATCCGGCCAACTACCAGTGCTGGTACGGCACGTGCCAGTACACCTCGGCCCGGCTGAACACCTCCGGGAAGTTCACCTCGACGTACGGCCATGTCGAGGCCCGGATGAAGATTCCGCGCGGGCAGGGCATGTGGCCCGCGTTCTGGATGCTCGGCACACCGGTCAACTGGCCGGGCTCGGGCGAGATCGACGTCATGGAGAACGTCGGCTACGAGCCGTCGACCGTGCACGGCACGATCCACGGTCCCGGGTACTCCGGCTCGGGCGGCATAGGCGCCGCGTACTCCCTGCCGAACGGCCAGGCCTTCGCGGACGCCTTCCACACCTTCGCGGTGGACTGGGCGCCCGACTCGATCACCTGGACGGTGGACGGCACCGTCTACCAGCGGCGCACGCCCGCCGATCTGGGCAGCAGGACATGGGTGTTCAACAAACCCTTCTTCCTGATCCTCAACCTCGCCGTCGGCGGCTACTGGCCCGGAGATCCCGACAGCTCCACCTCCTTCCCGCAGCAACTCGTCGTGGACTCGGTGACGGTGACGACGAGCGACAGCTCCGGCGGCACCGGCGCTCCCGTCAAGGGCCTCGCGGGCAAGTGCGTGGACGTGGCGGGAGCGAACCCCGCGAACGGCACGCCCGTACAGCTCTACGACTGCAACGGCACCGCCGCCCAGAACTGGACGGTGTCCTCGGACGGCACGATGCGCGCCCTGGGCAAGTGCCTGGACGTCACCGGCAACGGCACGGCGGACGGCTCGACCGTCCAACTGTGGGACTGCACGGGCGGCCCCAACCAGAAGTGGGCCGTCAGCTCGGCCCACGACATCGTGAACCCCCAGGCCAACAAGTGCCTGGACGTCACAGGCAACAACTCGGCGAACGGCACACGGCTGCAGATCTGGACGTGTACCGGCGCGGCCAACCAGAAGTGGACGGTGGGCTGAGAAGACCGCTCGGGCGGGCGAGCGGAGGGTCCGGCGGGGTCGCCCCGGCCGGACCCTCCGTGCTGATCGGCGGACAGCCCCCAGGGTTCCTGACCGCCCGCCCGCGGCCCCCACCGCGGGCGGACGGATCCGGTCGGCCGGTGTCGGCCCGTCATGCAGCTCATGGGGTGGTGTGTGCACCAGGACGAGCCGTGCTGTCCGGCGGCGGTCCAGAAGCACACTTCTCCGGACGCGGGGGCGCCCGCCGCGGTGGCCGGGGCGGCGCCCATGAGGGCGGTGGCGGCCAGTGCGGTGGCGGCGAGGGTGGCTGTGGGCACGGCGAAGCCACGGAACATGCCGCCCCCGTCGGGAAGGGAGACGCCGGGGGCGGTGGTGATCGACCGGCGAGATCAACGTGCCCTGGCGGGAGCGGGCGCATGCGCGGTTCCCACCGAATAGTGATCTTTGCCGGGGCGCGGGTGCGTTTGTGCCCGCGCAGCTCACACCGGCGCGAAACCCGCAGGTCCGCGCGCTCCCGGAGCGCCACTGGACACCACGCCGGGACTCGACGCTCGCGCGGGCACGGCCGCGCGTCGCCGCGTCACGGCCGGATGCCCTGGGCCCCGGCCCGGCGCTTCCCGAATGCTCCCCGGCCCGCCCGAGCCCTGCCCGCTGTCAGCGGCGCGGTGTCCAGGTCAGCTTGTCGCCGCCCACCCACCGGACGACCTCCGGGTCGTCGAGGTCGTGGACGGTGATGCCGTAGGCCGCGGCGGTCTCCAGGACATCGGTGATCGCCTTCGCCTCGCCGACCACTTCGCCGTCGATCTCCATGATCCGGAACGGCGGCGTACCCGGCTGCACCCCGAGCACCATGATCCGTGGGTGGGAGATGTGGGGGCTCGCAATTTCGGTCATGAATAGAGCGTAGAGCGGTTACCCCGGGTCAGCCGTGGATCGGTTCCGGCACCCCCACCCCGGCGGCCCCACCTGCGGCCGGAGGGCCGGAATCGGCCTGTTCGCCCAGCCGGGTGAGCAGCCGGGGGACGCCCCTGCCGCAGGGACCGCTGTCGTCCGTCGTGCGAGCCCACGAGGCCTGGGCAACGCTTGAGGGAGCCGGAGCGAGGAGGCGCCGATGGACCCCGTCGAGGCCCTGGACCGGATCGCGTTCCTGCTGGAGCGGGCCCAGGCCCCCACGTATCGCGTACGTGCCTTCCGCACCGCGCAGGCCGTACTGGCCGCGCTGCCCGCCGACGAGGTGGCGGAGCGCGCCGCCGCCGGGTCGCTGGAGTCGCTCAAGGGCATCGGACCGAAGACGGCACAGGTGGTGCTCGAGGCGCTGGCCGGTGGGGCGCCCGGATACCTGGAGAAGCTGGAGCGCGAGAACGCGACGCCACTCGCCCATGGGGGTGAGCGGCTGCGGGCGTTGCTGCGCGGCGACTGCCACGTGCACTCCGACTGGTCGGACGGAGGCAGCCCGATCCAGGACATGGGCCGGGCCGCGGCGCGGCTCGGCCACGAGTGGGCCGTGCTCACGGACCACTCGCCGCGGCTGACCGTGGCGCGCGGGCTGTCCCCCGAGCGCCTGCGCCGGCAACTGGACGTGGTGGCGGAACTCAACGAGCAGTGGGCCCCCTTCCGGCTGCTCACCGGCATCGAGTGCGACATCCTCGACGACGGATCGCTCGACCAGGAGCCGGAGTTGCTGGACCGGCTGGACGTCGTTGTCGTGTCCGTGCACTCCAAGCTGCGCATGGACGCGAGGTCGATGACCCGCCGCATGGTCGCCGCCGTCCGCAATCCGCTGGCGGACGTCCTTGGGCACTGCACCGGTCGCCTGATCGGCGGACGCGGCCGGCCCGAGTCGGAGTTCGACCCGGACGCGGTCTTCACGGCCTGTGCGGAGTCCGGCACGGCGGTGGAGATCAACAGCCGGCCCGAGCGCCTCGACCCACCGCGCGACCTGCTGCGCCGAGCGGTCGACGCGGGCGTGCTCTTCTCCGTGGACACCGACGCGCACGCCCCCGGCCAGCTCGACTGGCAGATCCTCGGCTGCGCCCGGGCCGAGGAGTGCGGGGTGCCCGCCGAGCGCGTGATCACCACATGGACCGCGGAGGAGCTCCTGACCTGGGCCGCGGACCGGGAGAGTCCGGCACGTGCGGCAACTCCCTGACGTGGTCCCGTCGGATCTGATTTATTCGGCCCAGGACATCTCGTGGGTACGTGGAGAGGACAAGCCGTGAGTGAGGGCCGCAGCCCGGTGGACAGTTCGGCGAGGGTCAATACCGGCGTGGCACACAACGCCCGGGTCTGGAACTACTGGATCGGCGGCAAGGACAACTACGAGGTCGACCAGGTCGTCGGTGACCAGGTCGCCACGATGTTTCCGGTGATCCGGGACGTGGCCCGGGCGGATCGCGACTTCCTGGGCCGCGCGGTCCGGTATCTGGCGGCCGAACGCGGGGTGCGGCAGTTCCTGGACATCGGCACCGGACTGCCGACCTTGGACAACACCCACGAGATCGCCCAGCGGATCGCGCCCGAGTCGAGGATCGTCTACGTCGACAACGACCCCATCGTGCTCGCTCACGCCCGTGGCCTACTGACCAGCACGCCCGAGGGAACGACCGACTACATCGACGCCGATGTCCACCACCCGGACGACATCGTCGAGGGTGCCACCGAGTCCCTCGATCTCGGCGAACCCGTCGCGGTCATGATGCTGGGCATCCTGAACTTCGTGCTCGACACCGAGCAGGCGCAGGACATCGTGCGCCGGATCATGGCCGCGGCCCCCTCCGGCAGCTATCTCGCCCTCACCCACCCCACCACCGACCCCGATCTCGGCGGCGAGGGCAACATCGACGCCATGAAGTTCTGGAACGAGAACGCCACCCCGCCGATCACCGCCCGCAGCCGCGCGGAGATCACGGCCTTCTTCGACGGCCTGGAGCCGGTCGCGCCGGGCATCGTCTCGTGCTCCCTGTGGCGCGCCGAGTCCGGGTCTCCCGCGGCCGTGCCGCAGTTCGGCGCGGTGGCCAGAAAGCCCTGACCGTCGGGGCCCGTCGGGGGCGCGCAGTTCCCGGCGGCGCCCTGTCCCCGAGGCCGTGACGTACGTCACCACGCAAGCCGCCCCTCTCAAGGAACACTCCCCGGTAGTTTCCCGTTGAACGATCTGTGGGTGCGGATGGGACAGTGTCCCCGGGCCTCACCTTTGCTCACAGGGACGATCGTTCGGCTGAAGCCCTGTGGAGCCTTTCGCCGAGAGGCGACCGCCATCCGTGCCCACCACAGACGGCCCCGACCGAGATTCCCCCGTCCGGTCGGGGTCTTTTTCTTTGCCGAAGGGCGGCACGGCGGCGTCCGCTTGACTTCGAGTCCGCTCCAATTCGTAGCGTGCGACGCATGACCACTGCACAGCACAAGATCGGCTCGGGCTTCGGTGCCCGGAGCACCGCCGACGACGTCCTTGAGGGAATCGATCTCTCCGGAAAGCTCGCGATCGTCACGGGCGGCTACTCGGGCCTCGGCCTGGAGACCACGCGCTCTCTCACCAAGGCCGGCGCCCGAGTCGTCGTCCCCGCGCGGCGCCCGGCCGTTGCCCGCGAGGCGCTGGACGGCATCGAGGGGGTCGAGACCGACGAGCTCGACCTCGGCCATCTGGAGAGCGTGCGCGCCTTCGCCGACCGGTTCCTCGCCTCGGGCCGTGTCGTCGACATCGTGATCAACAACGCCGGGATCATGGCGTGCCCGGAGACGCGGGTCGGGCCCGGCTGGGAGGCCCAGTTCGCGACCAACCACCTCGGTCACTACGCGCTCGTCAACCGGCTCTGGCCCGCGATCGAGCCGGGCGGAGCGCGGGTCGTGTCCGTGTCGTCCACCGGTCACCACCTCTCCGGCATCCGCTGGGACGACGTGCACTGGCGGCACGGTTACGACAAATGGGAGGCGTACGGGCAGGCGAAGACGGCGAACGTGCTGTTCGCCGTGCACCTCGACAAGCTCGGCCGCAAGTCCGGCGTACGGGCCTTCGCACTCCACCCCGGCGGCATCCTCACTCCGCTGCAGCGGCATCTCCCCAGGCAGGAGATGGTCGAGCGCGGCTGGATCGACGAGAACGGCACCCTGCTGCACCCCGAGGCCTTCAAGACACCGGAGCAGGGCGCGGCTACCCAGGTCTGGGCCGCGACCTCGCCGCAGCTGGCCGGCATGGGCGGGGTGTACTGCGAGGACTGCGACATCGCCGAGCCCGCTCCGGCGGACGAGGAGATCCGGATCGGCGTCATGGACTACGCGGTCGACCCCGAACAGGCGGCGCGCCTGTGGGAGCTGTCGGCGGAGCTGACCGGGGTGAACGCGTTCGCGTGACCTTCGCTGGACGCCAGGCCTGACCTTCGCGGAACCCTGAGGCCTGACACGGCGTTCGCGGGAACTCCGGCCTGGCGTCGCGGGGCCTCAGGCCTGGCTGGCGTTCGCGGGACCTCAGGCCTGGCGTCGCGGGACCTCAGGCCTGGCGTCGCGGGGCCTCAGGCCTGGCTGGCGTTCGCGGGACCTCAGGCCTGGCGTCGCGGGACCTCAGGCCTGGCGTCGCGGGGCCTCAGGCCTGGCTGGCGTTCGCGGGAACTCCGGCCTGGCGTCGCGGGGCCTCAGGCCTGGCTGGCGTTCGCGGGACCTCAGGCCTGGCGTCGCGGGGCCTCAGGCCTGGCCTGGCGTTCGCGGGACTTCAGGCACGGGCCATGAACTCGCGCAGGTCCGCGGTGAGTTCCTCGGCGTGTGTGGCGAACAGTCCGTGGCCGGCGTTCTCGTAGACCTTGAGCGTGCTGTCTGGCAGCAGCGCCGCTGCCCGACGGCCGGTCAGGTCCAGGGGCGCCGACGCGTCATGCGTGCCGTGGACGACGAGAACCGGCAGGTCGAGCTTGGCCAGCTCGGGGGCGACGTTCAGAGTGACCACGAGGTCGCCCAGGGCGGCCCCGGCCCGTGCGGTCGCTCCGTGGCAGCGGTTGACCATGGACTGCACATACGCCTCGGAGAGGTCGTTCCCGGGGAGGTCGAGGGCGAAGAACGCGCGGGCGCCGTCCGCGAAGAACGCGGCCCGGTCGCGTCGGAACGTCTCGTTGCCGGCCTCGATGAGCGCCGGGTCGACGCCTCCGGGGTGGTCGGCGGACCGCGCGGGCCCCGGCGCCATGCCCGCGACCAGAGCGACCCCGGCCACCCGCTCCACACCGTGCCGGGTCAGGCAGCGCACGACTTCGGCGGTGCCCAGGGAGTGCCCGACGAGCGTGACCTCCCGCAGGTCGAGGTGGCGGAGCAGCCCGTCCACGTCGTCGGCGAGGCTGTCGAGGTCGAAGCCGCCCCACACATCGTCGGACCGGCCGTGCCCGCGCCGGTCGAACCCGACACACCGGTACCCGGCCTCGGCGAGCGGCAGCATCTGGTACTCCCACATCTCCGTACCGAAGTAGGAGCTGTTGACGAACACCACCACCTGTCCGGCAGCGGGACCGTAGTCGACGAAGTGCAGCCGGGCGCCATCGACGGGGCTCTCGAAGTACGGCATGGAAATCCTCCCGGAATCCGGTGACGGGCGTGTCGATCGGGTACGCCCTTCATGGTTCCGGGAGGCCGCAGGCGCGTCGATTACCTCACAGGTCATGCACCGCCCGCTCCGGCACCCTGCTGCCGCTGCTCCACCTGCTCACGCTGCGGAACCACCGTGTACTTCGGGTCCTCGGCCGAGGCGATCCCGGCGGCGAAGATGCCGAATCGCGTGCAGGCGGAGCCCGTGAGCAGGGCGAGGCCGGACAGCGCCGCGGCGGCGCGGCAGCGGCCGCCGAGGACGGCCCCGCCGAGGGCGCCGGCCACGGTGAGGGTTCGGGCCGTGCGCAGCAGCACGCCCGCCCTGCCCTCCCGGTAGGTCTCCGCGACGAGCCCGAGGCGCCGTTCCGCGGCCTCGGTGACCGCGGTCTCGGCGAGCGCTGCCAGCCCGCCGGCCCAGCGGGCGGGGGTGTTCTCGGAGGTCGGGCCGACCACCAGGGCCATGCCCGCGGCGGCGGCCGTCGCCGACGCGGCGAAGAGGTGGGGCAGTTCGCGGTGGGCGTCGTGCCACGCGGGCACTGCCGTGTCCGCCGCCAGGACTCCGGTGTACGCCGCGACGGCCGGTCCGAGGAGCGCGGCCGCGCCCGTCGCGGCGGCTCCGACGCGCGGCAGCCGGCCCGTCACCGCGCCGACCGCCGCCGCACCCGCCGCGGGCCCGTACAGGAACAGCAGCCAGGATCCGACGCTCATCGGCGAGGTGGGCTTGAAGACCCGGAGCATGTTCGCGAAGCGGTCCGGCCGTCCCAGGTCGTTGATGAGCGCGGCGGCGGAGAGCGAGACGGCCGCGAGCGAGGACACCTTCATCGCGGTCGCGGTGGTGGTACGCCCGGTCAGGTGGGCGCCCGCCGCGAGCACCGACCCGGCGCCCGCGAGGCCGCCGAGGAAGAAGTATCCGGCGATGTCCCGGGCGGCCCAGGCGGGCGCCTTGATGACGGGCCGGCCGTAATACGACTCGAACTCGGCCCGCGGGACCATGAGTTGCTCCCCGCGACCGCTGCGCCCGCGACCACTCCCCCGCCCGCGTCGCCGGGGTTCCTGCGGGCTCGCGCTCCTGGAGCTGGTCATCGGCGCCCCTTCCCGGCCAGGGCGAACGACAGCGCCACACCACCCAGCAGGGACAGGGCGGCCGCGCCCGCGTGCTTCCACATCGTGGGCAGGTCACGGGTGGTGACGACGGGGTCCGGGGGCAGTCCGTACACCTCGGGCTTGTCCAGGAGCAGGAAGAACGCGCCGTCGCCGCCCACCCCGTCCTCGGGGTCGTGCCCGTAGAGGTGGGCCTCGGTGACGCCGGCCTCATGGAGCTGGTCGACACGGAGCGCGGCGCGTTCGCGCAGCTCGTCCAGCGGGCCGAACTGGATGGACTCCGTCGGGCACGCCTTGGCGCAGGCCGGTTCCTGGCCGACGCCGAGCCGGTCGTAGCACATGGTGCACTTGAACGCCCGTCCGTCGGCGGGGCGTTGCTCGATGACGCCGTACGGGCAGGCGGGCACGCAGTAGCCGCAGCCGTTGCAGATGTCCTCCTGGACGACGACGGTGCCGAACTCGGTGCGGAACAACGAACCGGTGGGGCACACGTCCAGGCAAGCGGCGTGCGTGCAGTGTTTGCACACGTCGGACGACATCAGCCAGCGCATGCCGCCGTCCACCCCGGAATCGCCCTCTGCCAGCGGGAGTTGGGTACGTCCCTCCGGCTTCGGCTGCTCGATGAACGCCACGTGGCGCCAGGTGGACGCGCCGAGCGCCTGCGTGTTGTCGTACGACATGCCCGTGAGCGAGAGACCGTCCTCCGGGATCGCGTTCCACTCCTTGCAGGCCACCTCGCACGCCTTGCAGCCGATGCACACGGACGTGTCGGTGAAGAAGCCGACCCGTTCCTCGCTCATTTCCGGGCCTCCGTTCCGGTGGTTTCGGTGATGCCGGCGCGGCGGCGGTACTCGGCGACCAGGCGCGGCAGGTCGGGCCCGCGCGGTCGGCGGCCGGGGCGGATGTCGGCGGTCAGCGCCTTGTCCTCCTGGATGTGCGAGTCGGGGTCGAGCGCGATGGCGACCAGTTCGTTGACCGCGTCGCCGGTGGAGACGCCGTTGGGGCCCCAGTGGAAGGGCAGGCCGATCTGGTGGAGGGTGCGGCCGCGTACCGTCAGGGGCTGGATCCGCTCGGTCACCATGACGCGCGCCTCGATGGCGTTGCGCGCGGTGATGACGGTCGCCCAGCCACCGTGCTCCAGCCCCCGCTCGGCGGCCAGCTGCGGGGAGACCTCGCAGAAGAGCTCCGGTTGCAGCTCGGACAGATAGGGCGACCAGCGGCTCATGCCTCCTGCGGTGAAGTGCTCGGTCAGGCGGTGCGTCGTCACGACGTACGGGTAGACGTCCGCGCCCGGTTCGTCGCCGCTCGGGTGGTAGCGGTTGCCCTCGCGCGTCAGCAGTCGGCGTACCGGAGAGCGCGGTGTCGAGGGGTGCAGGGCGTTGGTGAACGGCGAGTCCTGCGGCTCGTAGTGGGTGGGCATCGGGCCGTCCTCCAGGCCCGCGGGCGCGTACAGCCAGCCTTTGCCGTCGGCCTGCATGATGAACGGGTCGTCGCCGCGCAGCGCGTCGGGTCCCCTCGCGTCCTCGTCCGGTACGAAGCCGGGGGCCCGGTCGGGTACGAAGTCGGGGATGTCGTGACCGGTCCACTTCCCGGCGTCCTGGTCCCACCAGACGTACGCCTTGCGCTCGCTCCACGGGGTGCCGTCGGGGGCGGCGGAGGCACGGTTGTAGAGGATGCGCCGGTTGGCAGGCCAGGCCCAGGCCCATTCGGCGGCCACCCAGTCCTGTTCGGACCCGGGCTTCTTGCGGGCCGCCTGGTTGACGCCGTCGGCGTACACCCCGCAGTAGATCCAGCAGCCGCAGCGCGTCGAGCCGTCGTCCTCGAGTTCGGTGTACGCGCTGAGCGGACTCCCGTCCGGGCCATGGCCGTTGATCTCGGCGAGCACGGCGTCGGCGACGGGCTCCCGCAGCGGTCCGCTCACCGGGTACTTCCAGGTCAGGTCGAGGATCGGCCGGTCCATCGGGTCCGTCGACCCGGCCAGCCCCTCCTTGATGCGGCGCCCGAGGTGGTACATGAACCACAGGTCGCTGCGCGCGTCGCCCTCGGGCTCGACGGCCGCGTGGTGCCACTGCACCCAGCGGTTGGTGTTGGTGAAGGAGCCGGACTTCTCGGTGTGGGCGGCGGCCGGGAAGAAGAAGACCTCCGTGCCGATGTCCTCCGTGCGCAGCTCGCCGCTCTCGATCTCGGGACCGTCCTGCCACCAGGTCGCGGACTCGATGAGCGAGAAGTCGCGGACGACCAGCCAGTCGAGGTTGGCCATGCCGAGGCGTTGCAGGCGTGTGTTCGCGGACCCGACGGCCGGGTTCTCGCCCATCAGGAAGTAGCCCTTGCAGACCCCGTCGAGCTGGGCCATGACCGTCTCGTACGTGGAGTGGGAGCCGGTCAGGCGTGGGAGGTGGTCGAAGCAGAAGTCGTTCTCGGGGGTGGCCGCGTCGCCGTAGTAGGCCTTCAGCAGGCTGACGAAGTAGGCCCGCATGTTCGCCCAGAAGCCCTTCTCGGTGCGGCTCGCGGAGACGAACGCGTCGAGGTCCATGTCCGCGTGGGCGTGCGGCATGGGCAGATAGCCGGGCAGCAGGTTGAAGAGGGTCGGGATGTCGCTGGAGCCCTGGATGGAGGCGTGGCCGCGCAGGGCCTGGATGCCGCCGCCGGGGCGGCCGATGTTGCCGAGCAGCAGCTGCAGGATGCTCGCGGCACGGATGTACTGGGAGCCGACCGTGTGCTGGGTCCAGCCGACGGCGTAGGCGAAGGCACTGGTGCGCTCGCGTCCCGAGTTGGACGTCAGCTCGTCGCAGACGCGCAGGAAGGTCGCGCGGGGTATGCCGCAGACCTCCTCGACCATCTCGGGGGTGTAGCGGGCGAAGTGCCGTTTGAGGACCTGGTAGACGCAGCGCGGGTGCTGGAGGGTGGGGTCGGTGGGCGCGTGGTGGCCGGTGCGGGCGCCGCCGGAGCCGTGGGCTTCGGGCCCGGCGGCCGAGCGCACCCGGTCCTCGTACTGTTCATCGACCTCGCCCGTCGGCTGCTGCACCTCCACGCCCTCGTACTGCCAGCTGTGCGGGTCGTAGTGCCGCTTGTCCTCGTCGAACCCGGAGAAGACTCCGTCGAGGTCCTCGGTGTCGCGGAAGTCCTCGCTCACCAGGGTGGCGGCGTTGGTGTAGTTGAGGACGTATTCGCGGAAGTCCTTCTCCTCGGTCAGGACGTGGTTGATGATCCCGCCGAGGAAGGCGATGTCGCTGCCCGCGCGGATCGGGACGTACAGGTCGGCGAGTGCGCTGGTGCGGGTGTAGCGCGGGTCGACATGGATGATGCGGGCGCCGCGGGCCTTGGCCTCCATCACCCACTGGAAACCGACCGGGTGGGCCTCGGCGTAGTTGGATCCCTGGATGACGATGCAGTCGGAGTGCTGGAGGTCCTGCATGAAGGTGGTGGCGCCACCGCGGCCGAAGGAGGTGCCGAGTCCGGCGACGGTGGAGCTGTGGCAGACCCGGGCCTGGTTCTCCACCTGGACCACGCCGAGGCCGGTCAGCAGCTTCTTGATGAGGTAGTTCTCCTCGTTGTCGAGGGTCGCCCCGCCCAGGCTGGCGATGCCCATCGTGCGGGCCGTGCGGACGCCGTCGCGCTCCCACTCCCAGCTCTCGCGCCGGGTCCGGATCACTCGGTCGGCGACCATGTCCATGGCCGTCTCCAGGTCGAGGGGCTCCCAGTCCGTGCCGTACGGGCGTCGGTACAGCACCTGGTGGCGTCGGGCCGGGCCGGTGGTGAGCTGCAGGGTCGCGGACCCCTTCGGACAGAGGCGGCCGCGGCTGACCGGGGAGTCCGGGTCGCCCTCGATCTGGACGACCTTGTCGTCCTTGACGTACACCTGTTGGCCGCAGCCGACCGCGCAGTACGGGCAGATGGACTGCGTCACCCGTTCGGCGGTGTCGATGCGCGGCCGGAGCTGCTCGGTGCGCCGGGACTTCGCGGCGGCACCCCGGCCCAGACGGTCCTCGCCGGTGAGCTGACGGTAGACGGGCCAGCTGCGGAACCGGTCGGTCAAGCCCATGAGGTCTCCCTGAGGTCTCCCTGTCCGGGTCAGGCGGAGGACTCCTCCGGGTCCGGGTGCTCGGGGTGGACGGTCTCCGAGCGCGGGGCGCCCTGTCTGCCCGTGCCCGCCTCGTCCGTGTCGGGGACGTCCGTGGCGGGCTCGCCCTCGTCGGCACCTCCCGGTGCGGGGCGCGCGTCCCAGGGGTCCTCGCCCTCGTACGCCTGTTGGTCCGGCATGTCCCGCGGGATCGGGTCACCGTTCTCGCCGGGACCCTCCTGCCGGTGTTCGGTCACGGCGTACTCCATTCTTCAGCAGGTGGGCCCGGCCCGCACACGATGGCCGGGCCGTCTTCGGCCCGGCGCGAGTACCTCGGGGGTGTGCCGCGAAACCACCCGCTCCGGATCAGTGCGGAGCGCGCTCCTCCAGGGCCGTACGCCAGGCGGGTGACCGGCCCTCTTGTACGGGCTCGGCGCGCCGGCCGCCCCGCGCGAAGAAGTCGGCGAGGGGAAGGATCGCGGCGCCGACGGTGACGGCGTCCGGGCCGAGCCTGCCGAGGTCGATGGAGACGCGCTCCGCCGGGTAGCGCAGGGCGTACGAGGTCGCGTACCGGCGTACGGCCGGCAGGAAGCGGGTGCCCAGCTGGAGGCCCGCCCAGCCGCCGATGAGGATCCGCTCGGGCTGGAAGAGGTTGATCAGGTCGGACAGCCCCGCACCCAGGTACTCGGCGGTCTCCTCCAGGACGGCGAGCGCCACCGGGTCGGGCTCCTCGTCGCCGGCGGGGTAGGCCGCGGCGAGCATCGCGGTGAGCGCGGTCTCCTCGTCGGTGCCCTCCGGGGGGCGTCCGCCCTCCTCGCGCCAGCGGTCCAGGAGCGCCTCCGCGCCCGCGTACGCCTCCAGGCAGCCCAGGGCTCCGCAGCGACAGCGGCGCCCCCTGACCCGTACGGTCAGGTGCCCCCATTCCACGGACCGGCCGTTCTCCACCTCCTCGGTGACGAGGCAGGCGCCGACGCCCGAGCCGAAGAGGACGACGACCGCGTTGCGGGCGCCGCGTCCGGCGCCGAACCACATCTCGGCCTGGCCGAGGGTCCGGGCACCGTTGTCCGCGAAGTACGGGACGCTGTCGGGGAGTTCGCAGGTGGAGCGGAGCAGGGATTCGAGCGGGACCGCGTCCCAGCCGATCGTCTGACCGTGCACCACCGCCCCGCGCTCCGGAGTGCGGGCCACGATGCCGGGGACGCCGATGCCGACACCCAGGAGCTGCTCCGGGGCGATCTCCGCCTCGGCGAGGACCTCGGCGATGCCGTCGCGGATGTGGCCGACGATGACGTCGACGTCGTACTCCTGGCGCTTCAGCGGCCGGTCGGCCTCGAATCCCTGGCGCTCCAACGGCCGTTCGGTGCGGGCGAGTTCGGTGAGGGTGAGGTCGAAGAGCTCGACGCGGACGCGGGTTTCGCCGACATCGACGCCGATCATGTGGCCGCTGCCGGGCGCGACGCGCAGCAGGGTGCGCGGGCGGCCGCCGTCGGAATCGACGCTGCCCGCCTCCTCGACCAGTCCGTCGGCGACGAGTTCGGCGACCACGTTGCTGATGGAACCGGAACTCAGTCCGGTGGCCGGGCCCAGTTCGTAGCGGCTCATCGGCCCGTCGAAATACAACCGTTGCAGTACGGCGGTGCGATTGCCCCGCCGCAGGTCACGCACTGTCCGCCCGTTCCGCCCCGCCATGAGATTCCCTTCCGGCCTGCCCGACCTGCAAGATACCCCTGCGCGATCCCTTGACGCGACTTTCTTCCGGGTCTTAACTCACGTCCTAAATTAAGCCATGAGGGTCGTTCGGGAAGTGAACACACTCCCGTGCGGCTCTCCTCTGGAAAGGGACGCCTGAGCCATGCACAGAATCCGAGCCGCGGCCGCCGGTGCGGTCACTGTCTCCATGCTGACCGCCGTGACCGCCTGTGGTGGCGGCTCGTCGACGGGGGGCGGGTCCAACGACTCGCCGAAGACGCTCACGTACTGGGCCTCGAGCCAAGGCGCCACCATCGAGGTCGACAAAAAGGTCCTCCAGCCCGAACTCGACAAGTTCGAGAAGCAGACCGGGATCAAGGTGAAGCTGGAGGTCGTGCCCTGGTCGGATCTGCTCAACCGGATCCTCACCGCCACCACCTCGGGTCAGGGCCCCGACGTCCTGAACATCGGCAACAGCTGGACCGCCTCCCTGCAGGCCACCGGGGCGCTGCTGCCGTGGGACGCGAAGAACTTCGGCAAGATCGGGGGCAAGGACCGCTTCGTCGACTCGGCCCTCGGGTCGACGGGCGCGCAGGGCAAGGACCCGGCCGCGGTGCCGCTGTACTCGATGGCGTACGCGCTCTACTACAACAAGAAGATGTTCGCCGACGCGGGCATCTCGAAGCCGCCGGCCACCTGGGACGAGCTCATCGCCGACGGCAAGAAGCTCTCCAAGGGCGGCAAGTGGGGCCTGGGCGCCGAGGGCTCGAACCCGTCCGAGAACATCCACCACACCTTCGTCTTCGCCAAGCAGCACGGCGCCGACTTCTTCACCGCCGACGGCAAGCCCGACTTCACCAATGACGGCGTCGTCGCCGCGGTCAAGCAGTACGTCGACCTGATGGCCAAGGACAAGATCATCGCCCCGGGCAACGCCGAGTACGCGCAGAACCAGTCGGTGAGCGACTTCGCCAAGGGCAAGAACGCGATGCTGCTGTGGCAGTCCGCGTCCGCCAACCTCACCTCGCAGGGCATGAGCGAGGACGCCTACGGCATCGCTCCGGTGCCCGTGCAGTCCGGCACCCCGGGCACCGGCACGAACGTCGACTCGATGGTCGCGGGCATCAACCTGGCGGTCTTCAAGAACACCGACAACCTCGACGGCGCCACGAAGTTCGTGAAGTTCATGACCAGCGACGGCGAGCAGAAGATCCTCAACACGGCGTACAGCTCGATCCCGCCGGTCAAGGCAGCTCAGGCGGACACCACGTTCAACACCTCGGCGAACGCCGTCCTGAAGGACACCCTCGCGAAGAGCGCCGCCGCGCTTCCGCAGGTCGCCGACGAGTCCCAGTTCGAGACGGCTGTCGGTACGGCCGTCAAGGACCTGTTCGCGGACGCGGCCGCCGGACGCGCGGTGACCACGGCGTCGGTGAAGGCGAAGCTCGAGAAGGCCCAGCAGCAGATGCCGAAGAAGTGAGTGCGAGCACCGACATGACCACCACGACCGCCTCCGCCGAATCCGGCGAGCGGACGGTGCGCAAGGACTCTCCCGGTGCGGCGCGCGGCCCGCGCCGCACCGGGCGGATCAAACGCATCGGACTGCCTTACCTGCTGCTTCTGCCCGCGCTGGTCCTCGAACTCCTGGTCCACCTGGTGCCGATGGTGATCGGCATCGTGATGAGCTTCAAGGAGCTCACACAGTTCTACATCCGTGACTGGGGCACCGCGCCCTGGTCCGGCCTCGACAACTACAGGGTGTCGGTGGACTTCGACGCACCGGTCGGCGAGGCGCTGCTCCACTCGTTCCTCGTCACCGTCGGCTTCACCCTGCTGTCGGTCGGACTGTGCTGGCTGATCGGCACGGCGGCCGCGATCTACATGCAGGACGCCTTCCGCGGCCGGGGCCTGCTGCGCGCCCTGTTCCTCATCCCGTACGCGCTGCCCGTGTACGCGGCCGTCATCACCTGGGTGTTCATGTTCCAGCACGACAACGGCCTGGTGAACCACATCCTGCACGACCAGCTGCATCTCGGCGACAAGCCGTCCTTCTGGCTGATCGGTGACAACAGCTTCTACGCGCTGCTCACGGTCTCGGTGTGGAAGGGCTGGCCGTTCGCCTTCCTCATCGTCATGGCCGGACTGCAGAACATCCCGGGCGAGCTGTACGAGGCGGCCGCCCTCGACGGGGCCGGCATGTGGCAGCAGATCCGCCGTATCACGCTGCCGTCGCTGCGCCCGGTCAACCAGGTGCTGATCCTGGTGCTGTTCCTGTGGACGTTCAACGACTTCAACACACCGTACGTCCTGTTCGGCAAGACGGCTCCGGAGGCCGCCGACCTCATCTCGGTCCACATCTACCAGGCGTCGTTCGTCACCTGGAACTTCGGCACCGGGTCGGCCATGTCCGTACTCCTGCTGCTCTTCCTGCTGGTCGTGACGGGCGTGTACCTCGTGCTCACCTCACGCGGACGGAGGACCGCCGATGTCTAGGTCCCCGATGGCCCCGCCGCGCTCCTTCCTCTGGTCCCGGCGGATCTTCCTCACCCTGCTCACCGGCTTCGTCCTGGTGCCCGTCTACGTCATGGCCTCCAGCTCTCTGAAGCCGCTCGCGGACGTCACGGGGAAGTTCCGCTGGCTGCCGAGCAGCCTGACCTTCCGCCCGTACATCGACATCTGGTCGACGATCCCGCTCGCGCGGTACTTCGTGAACTCGCTGATCGTGGCGGGCGCGGCGACGCTCTGCTCGGTGGTGATCGCGGTCTTCTCCGCATACGCCGTCAGCCGCTACAGCTTCCGCGGCAGGCGTGTCTTCACGGTCACCGTGCTGTCCACGCAGATGTTCCCCGGCATCCTCTTCCTGCTGCCGCTGTTCCTCATCTACGTCAACATCGGCAACGCCACCGGCATCGCCCTGTTCGGGTCGCGCGGCGGACTGATCCTGACGTATCTCACCTTCTCGCTGCCGTTCTCGATCTGGATGCTGATCGGTTACTTCGACTCGGTGCCGCGCGACCTGGACGAAGCGGCGCTGGTGGACGGCTGCGGGCCGCTCGGAGCGCTGTTCCGGGTCGTCGTTCCGGCCGCGATCCCCGGCATCGTCGCGGTCGCCGTCTACGCCTTCATGACCGCCTGGGGCGAGGTGCTGTTCGCGTCGGTGATGACCAGCGACACCACGCGCACGCTCGCCGTCGGGCTCCAGGGCTATTCCACGCTCAACAACGTGTACTGGAACCAGATCATGGCCGCCTCGCTCGTCGTCAGCGTTCCGGTGGTCGCGGGCTTCCTCCTCCTGCAGCGCTATCTCGTCGCCGGGCTGACGGCGGGAGCCGTCAAGTGACCGACGCTCCTCTTCCCGAAGGGACTTCCGTGACCATCGACCTTGCCGCACTCCCCGAGGACTTCCTGTGGGGCACGGCCACGTCGGCCTATCAGATCGAGGGCGCCGTCGCCGAGGACGGCCGCTCCCCCTCCATCTGGGACACGTTCTCGCACACCCCCGGCAAGATCGACAACGGCGACGACGGGGACCTCGCCTGCGACCACTACCACCGCTGGCGCGAGGACATCGCGCTCATGCGCCGACTCGGCACCAACGCCTACCGGTTGTCGATCGCGTGGCCGCGCGTGGTGCCGGGCGGCGACGGCCCGGTCAACGCCAAGGGGCTCGACTTCTACGACGGGCTGATCGACGCGCTGCTCGAGGCGGGCATCACGCCGTCCGTCACCCTCTACCACTGGGATCTTCCGCAGGTGCTCCAGGACCGGGGCGGCTGGACGGTCCGCCGAACCGCATACGACTTCGCCTCGTACGCGGCGGTCGTCGCGGAGCGGCTGGGTGACCGCGTCAAGCACTGGACCACGCTCAACGAGCCGCTGTGCTCGGCCTGGATCGGCCACCTGGAGGGCCGGATGGCCCCGGGCCTGACCGACCTGACGGCCGCGGTCCGCGCCTCCTATCACCTGCTCCTTGGGCACGGCCTGGCCACCCAGGCGGTCCGCGCCGCGGTACCCGGCGCCCAGGTCGGCATCGTGAACAACCTGTCCAGCGTCGAGGCCGCCACCGACCGCCCCGAGGACATCGCGGCCGCCCACCGCCTGGACGGACACACCAACCGCTGGTGGCTCGACCCGGTCCACGGCCGCGGCTTCCCTGCCGACATGCGCGAGGTGTACAGGGTCGAACTCCCTGAGCTGCCGGGCGACTTGGAGATCATGGCCCAGCCCCTGGACTGGCTGGGCCTCAACTACTACTTCCCGTCCACGGTCGCCGACGACCCCACCGGACCGGCCCCGCGCGTGCGCACGGTCCGCCGTCTCGGTGTGCCCCGCACCGGCATGGACTGGGAGGTGGGCGCCGACGGTATCGGGCGCCTCCTGCTCCGCCTGACCGACGACTACGGCGCCCGCAAGCTGTACGTCACGGAGAACGGCTCCGCCTACCCCGACGTCGTACGCCCCGACGGGACCGTCGACGACCCCGAGCGCACGAAGTACCTGGAACAGCACCTCGCGGCCTGCGCATCGGCGGTCCGCAAGGGCGTTCCGCTCGCCGGCTACTTCGCCTGGTCGCTGCTCGACAACTTCGAGTGGGCGTACGGCTACGACAAGCGCTTCGGGCTCGTGCACGTCGACTACACGACGCAGAAGCGCACGATCAAGGGCAGCGGGCACCGGTACGCGGACATCATCCGGGCGCACGGCGGGCGGGGGCGCAGCGCGGCCTAGGTCCGGCGGATCAGGTCGGAGGGGACCCGCGGCGCCTCATCAGCGCAGGTGAGCGGGTCCTGATGCGTCCAGCTGCAAAGGCGGAGGAGGGCGACTACGCCATGGGGGTCCCCCACGCGAGCGAAGCCGAGCCTGGGGGAGTCGGCAACCGACGACAACGCCGCGGACGGGCGTGCCAGGACCCGCGTCTCCGACATGATCCGCCGGACAGGCCCTAACGGAGTTCGTCGAGGGCGGCGAGCAGTTCCGGGGCCACCGCCTCGCGCACCCAGGCGAGTTGTTCGGCGCCGGTTGCGCGGGGCACGGTCTCGACGAGCATGATCAGGTAGAGGTAGCTGCGATAGAGGGCGAGGCGTTGCCGGGCCGAGGAGTCGAACTCGGCGTGCTTCCTGATAGCCGGTCAGGAAGTCCTTGTCCTGCTTGATGTCGGCGAGCAGTGCCAGCGAGACGAAGTCGGCCAGCGGGTCGCCCCAGAACATGCGCTCGCCGTCGATCAGACCGCCGATCCGGGGCGCCGTGCCCGCCGGGCGCTCCACCAGGATGTTTCCCCGCCACAGGTCGAAGTGGACGAGGCGGGGGACGGTGACCTCGTCCAGGGCGTCGTACGCGGTCTTCGCCGTGCGGGCCACCTCGTCCACGGGGCGGGGCAGCCAGGCGTGGTAGCAGAAGGTGGCGCGCCCCAGCGCCTTCTCCGTCATCCGGAAGTGCGAGGAGCCGAACCGGGGGGATGCGCCGACCAGTTGGCGACGGAAGTTCAGCCCGCCGTACACCGGGCGCTCGTGCGCGGGCGCGGCGTCGTACGCCGTGCCGAAGATCCGGCTCTCCCAGCGCCGGCGGTCACCGCCGGGATGCGCGGTCAGCCCGCCGTTGCTCGTGCCGGTGACGAACTGCGAGCGATACGTGCCGTCCTGGGCCAGCGCATCCAGGATCGGCAGCCCACGTACGAGCCGGTCCGGGTGGAAGTTCAGGGTCACGCGCAGCGTCGGATCCAGCGCGGGACCCCAGGAGCGGGCCGCGACATGACGCAGGGCCCGCTCCCGCGGTGTGCGGCCGTTCCCGAAATGCATTGGATGTCTCCCGCGAGGCTGGGTAACTTGACGCAAACCTAATGCTCCTAGGTTTGCAGGCTCGCGGGTGTCGCCCTCAAGGCCTGCAGGCTCCACACATCCCATCCCGTCGATCCCCCAGGAGAGTCCCCTATGAGATCACTCACCGAGCAGGACATCCGCAACTCATTTATCAACTGCTCCAAGGGGGAGGCCAAGCGCCTCGCGATACCCCGTGACCTCGACGACCGCCCCTGGGACGACCTGGACTTCCTGGGCTGGCGAGATCCCGGAGCGCCGGACCGCAGCTATCTCGTCACCGAACGGGCCGACGACATCGTGGGCGTCACCCTGCGCTTCCCGTCCGCGCAACGCGGCTTCCTGCACCGCAGCATGTGCTCGCTGTGTCTGACGACCCACCCGGGCAACGGGGTCTCGCTGATGACGGCCCGCAAGGCGGGCACGGCCGGCCGCGAGGGCAACTCGGTCGGCGTCTACATGTGCGCCGACCTCGCCTGCTCCCTGTACGTGCGGGGCAAGAAGATCCCCGAACCCGGGGGCCGCTTCGAGGAGACCCTCACGGTGGAGGAGCAGATCGACCGGACGGTGGGACGCCTGTCGGCCTTCCTGGAGAAGCTGTACGTCTGACTCCTTGCGTCCCGGGCGCAGCCGTACGTCTACGTCCTGGAGCTCTCGTGTGCGCCCATGTCCTGCGTGCCGAGGACGGACAGCAGCTCCAGCTGAGGCGATCGCGCTCATCGTCGTCAGGCGCAGCGAGTTCGGGAAGGTTCACTCACTCCCCCATCGTCACCCGTCGGAGCGAAGTCCGAGCCAGGGGATGACTGCCCTGGGGTGGGCGCAGCCCTGGCTGGGGACGCCATACCGGTTGATGGTGGAGGGGACGGCGGGGCACGGCGACGACGTCGACCCGACAGCGCCGATTCCCGCCCTGGCCCCCACTCACCGTGGAGAGAGATCGACATGCCGTTCGCGAACTTCAAGGTCCCTGCCGAGCCCCTCGCCAAGATCCAGCAGACGCCGCAAGCCTCAAAAGGAAGATCCAGCAGACCCGCAGAGAGAGTGACGCCGGCGGCGGGTCAGCCCGCGCTCACCTGCGACCAGTGCAGGAAGCGGTGCTGGATGGACTTCCCGGCGGGCTCTCGTGAGCGCGGCCGGGCTTCACCGATCGGATGCGGCCCGGCGCGCCTGGGGAGGTGCCGTGTGCAACTGCTGGGGCTGGTCGCCGCGTTGCGCGTCGTGCCGGGCGAGGACGCCGAGGAGGTCCGTCACGGTGAGACCGGCCTCAGCCGGGTGCCGGAGGAAGGCCCCGGGATCGATGCTGTAGGTGTTGGAGCGTCCCTGCCGGGTGTGGGAGAGATAGCCCTCCTGCTCCAGATCGGAAATGATCTTCTGGACGGCCCGCTCGGTGAGCCGGCAGCGCACCGCCATGTCTCGGATCCGGATGTTGGCGTCCTCTGCGATCGCGGCCAGCACGCGCGCGTGGTTGGTGAGGAACGTCCAGCCTGTGTGTGTCTCCGGTACTCCACCCATGGAGCCAGGATATGGTGCGCCATTCACGAAAACAAAAGGGTGAAATAAATTTCATGTATCCCTTGACGGGTGACGCGCCCGTGGCAGAGCCTGGAGGAAGTGGAGACGGGCTGATGCCTCGGGAGCGGCTGCCATGTCAGAACGTGCGCTTTCCCTCACGAGCGGAGAGGCTGTCGCCTGCGCTGCGGGCGCCTCGACGAGTGAGCATCTGCAGCCATGGCTGCAGATCGAGACGTACCCGGAAGACGACCGCGTGCTGGTCGTGGTGTCCGGCGACCTCGACATCGACACCGAACAGATGTTGCAGAGCGCCCTGCGCGACGCGCTCGTCGGCTCCGTCAGCGGCGTGGATCTCGATCTGGGCGGAGTCGAGTTCTGCGACTGCTCGGGGCTCAACGTCCTGCTGCGTATGCGCAGGCGTGCGCTGGCGGACGCCAAGAGCCTCGGCATCCGCACCGCCGGCGCCTCGGTCGAGAGGCTGCTCGATCTCACTCACACGCGCCCCCTGTTCGCCTGGACGAACGAGGACGCGCAGTACGAGGATGCCGATCAGGACCTGCGCATCGAACTCCTCCAGCTGCGGCAGGCCATGCAGACCCGCCCCGTCATCGACCTGGCCCGCGGCGTCCTGATGGCCACCTTCGCCCTGAGCGCCGAGGCCGCATGGAAGGTCCTGGTCACCGTCTCCCAGCGCACCAACACCAAACTGCGACACGTGGCCCAGAACTTGGTGAACAGCGTCAACGGCGACCCGCTGCCCGAGCCGCAGCAACAGCAGTTCGCCGCGGCGGTCGCCGATCACAGCACATCCCCGGCGCCGCTCTCGGGCGTTCAGGGCTGAGCGCGGCGACGACTCTCCTCGGTGTCGACTCCCGACGCCCGGCGATGCCGAATCTCCACGCCCGGCCCTGTCAGCCCTCCCCGACGGCGAGCACGATCTTGCCCCGGTTGTCGCGTCGCTCCAGGCGCTCGTGGGCCGCGCGCGCCTGGTCCAGCGGAAGCACCGTCTCGACCGGTACGCGGTATGTGCCGGCCGCGACCCGCCCGGCCAACTCCCGCAGGTCCGCTCGGGGGTCGTAGCCGTGGATCTGCAGATCGGTGAGCTGGAAGCCGAGGACGGCCGCGTTCTTCGGGTAGAAGTCGCGGGTGTCGACGGTGCTCGGCTCCAGCGCGACATTGGCGAGGGCAACCACCCGCCCGCCGTGCCCGATCTCGCGCAGGCTCCGCCCGAAGGCACGGCCGCCGACGGTGTCGAGCACGACGTCGGCGCCGCGCCCCTCGGTCAGCCGCAGCACCTCCTCGACCTCCGCGTCGTCGGGGTGCGCCGAGGTGTCCAGGGTGACGTGGGCGCCCAGTTCGGCGGCCCAGGCGGTCTTCTCCGGTGAACCGGCGACCGCGATCACCCGCGCGCCGGCCTCGGCGGCGATCTGCACTGCCGCGCTGCCGACCCCGCTCGCGGCGGCCTTCACCACCACGGTGTCGTCCTTGGTCACCTTGGCCAGACGGCGCAGGCAGTACCAGGCGGAGAGCCAGGCGACGGGCAGGGTCGCGGCCTCCGTCAGGTCCACGGCGTCCGGCAGGACCGTCACCTGCCCGGCCGGCACGACGGCCAACTCGGCGTAGAAGCCGGGGGCGTTCACTCCGTCCAGGGCCATGACCCGCTGCCCGACACTGATACCGGCCACCCCCTCCCCCACCGCGGCGACGATTCCGGCCGCCTCGACACCCGGTATCAGCGGTGGCCGTCCGGCCCGGTGGTACACCCCGGCACGGATCAGCGCGTCCGCCCGGTTCACGCCCGCTGCCGCGACCTTCACCAGCACCTGGCCGGGGCCCGCGACCGGATCGGGCACCTCCACCGGCACCAGCACCTCGGGCCCACCGAACTCGTCGATCCGCACCGCACGCATACCTGTACCCGCTCTCTCCTGGCGACGCCGGAGCACGCTCCACACGCTGGAGCAGTGACACCGGTTCAACAGGTGTCACGGTGCGACACCGCATGAACCGGTGTCAAGCGCTAAGCTCGGGACATGACCAGCCCCGCCCCGGACCCGATGGCGGCGTTCCCCTTCATCGGCGGCCGCCCCTGCCTGGACTTCGTCGCCACGCTCGGCAAGCGCCACACCGGTCGGCCCTTCGAACGGCTCCCCGACCCGGACGCCCTCGCCCGCTGGATCGGCGAGGCCGGTCTGCTCGCCGGGGCGGACGACGCGCGAGTGCCGGTCACCGAGGGCGATCTGGCCTACGCCCGCACGCTGCGCGAGTCCCTGTACCGCCTCGTACGCGCCGCGATGGACGGAGACCCCCTGAACCCGGCCGATGTCGCGCAGGTCAACGAAGCCGCCGCCCGTCCCGACCTCGCCCCCCAGCTCGGTGAGCCGGACGGCGGCCCGCGGTCGCTCCTGCGTTGGAGGGCCGCGCGGCCCTCCCCGGCAACCCTGGCGACCGTGGCCCGGGACGCTGTCCTGCTGGTCGCCGGCCCCCTGCTGGCCAGGGTCAAGGAGTGCGGGAACCCCGACTGCTCACTGCTCTTCCTGGACGACTCCCAGGCCCGCCGCCGTCGCTGGTGCTCCATGGACCGCTGCGGCAACCTCGCGAAAGTAGCCGGTTACCGGTCCCGCAGCCGCGCCGCCTCCACCCGGTGAAGGTGGATGAGGATGTCGCGGCTCGGGGCGAGCGCGATGTCGTACGGCCTGTCCGGGTGGTCGATGCCGATGCTGCGGGTGGACCTGGCCTTGGTCAGTCAGTCAGCGGCCGGTGACCGGGCCGTGCGCAGATCGACCCCGTAGTCGCGGTACCGCACGCCGTCCAGGGTGTGCTCGTTGGTTCCGGCGCCCGCCGGCCCCGGGCTGAAGCGCTCCATCTTGCCGTCCGGGCCCGTGGCGTTGAACGAGCCACAGTCGAAGTGAGGCCCACACTCACACACGCCGAGCCGAGGCTGTCCCGCAGGGAGGCGACGAGGACTGCGCCCCACCGTGGCGATATGTGCCGAGCAGGAACAGAAGGGGCCCCTGGCCGGCGGTGACGCCGGCCAGGGGCCCCTTGACGCGATTCGTCCGGGTCAGCCGTCGGACTCCGATGACGGGATGTACGCGCCCGGCACGTCATCCGGCGCGAAGATCTTGTCCTCGCCGGGGTACGGCTTCTTCCACTCGTGCGTCTGGTACCACGTGAAGTGGTTCATCTGCGCGGGGTTCGCGAAGTCGGGAATGGCGTTGGGCCCGGTGAGCCGCTGCTTCGACTTCCAGTTCTCCCACTTCGCGGCGAGCGCGTGCTTGTCCGCCGGCACCTTCGCCGACGGCACGGCCGCCGCATTGGGGTCCTGCGGCGCCGGGGTGTCCAGGCCGCAGGCAGGCGGGGTCTTGAGGCCGTCGGTCAGCGAGGTCCGGTTGGGCAGCGCCTTGAACGGCGTGAAGTCCGCGTGCCGGGTGAACGCCCCACGCATCGGGCTGGCCGCGCTGTCCTTCTGGTTCATCGGGTGGACCCCGAGGATCTGCTCGATGGTCCGGATCATCGTGATCTGCGAGTAGTAGTGGCTGTCGACAGTGCCGTGCCGGGCCCAGGGGCTGATGATCTGGATCGGGGCGCGGTGGCCGTCGACGTGGTCGAGGCCGGCCTGCGAGTCGTCCTCGACCACGAAGATCGCGGAGTCCTTCCAGTATTTGCTGTGCGAGATCTCGTCGACGATCCTGCCGGTCGCGAGGTCGTTGTCCGCGACCTGAGCGGCCGCGTTCGCCGGACCACCGGTGTGGTCGCTGGAGAGCCAGAACATGTTCAGGTTCGATGGGCCGTTCTTCTCGAAATCACGCTTCCAGATCTCGTACCGGTACATGTCCGGGACACTGGTGTCGAACTTCGGGAAGCCGTGCACCGACACGTCGTTGAGCGACGGGATCGGCGAGGACGAGTTCAGCGTGTAGGCGGTGTCCTGCCCGGTCGCCTCCATGTTCTTGGAGTCGCAGTACAGGTTCTGCCAGCTCGCGCCGGACGGCTTCGTCAGGAACTGCTGGAACTCGCCGAAGTCGCGCACGGATTTGCCGGCCGCCTGCGCGCCGGTCCAGATGAAGCCTGTCCGCTGGTGGCCGAGAGCGTCGTCCTCGGTGTCGTAGCTGCGCGCGTACTCACCGGCAGAGGACTCGGTGTACTCCGGGTCGTCGGCCTGCATCAGCCAGTTGTGACCCTCGGCAGAGTTCGTGCCGATGTCGTACGTGTTGTCGTACAGCCCGAACTGCTTGGCCAGCGCGTGCTGGTTGGGCGTCACGTTCTCGCCGAACTGCGCCAGCGACGGGTCGCCATTGCCCTGCGAGACGTCCCCGAAGACCTGGTCGTAGGTCCTGTTCTCCTTGACGAGCAGGAAGACGTGCTTGATCGTCGAGGGCTCGCCGAGCCGCTGTGGGACCGGCACCGGCTTCGCCTTGTTCTTGCCCTCGTTCAGCGAGACCGAGCCGCGACTCCAGCCGTTCTGCTTGAAGACCTTGGCCGTCTCGGACCTGATGACGCTGTCGTCCGGCAGCGTGAACCGCTGCACGCTCGACGTCGTGTCGTGGGTGCCGTGCCCGGCGTTGTTGGTGGGGCGGCGGGCGTCGATACCACGGGTGTTGGAGACCAGCACCTGCTTGCCGACGGTGGCGATCTCCGCGGGGAAGTAGTCCGTCGGCAGCAGTCCGACGTAACTGACCGGCTCCTGTGGGGACTTGTACCGGTAGACGGCGACCGCGTTGGCGCGACCGAGCGTCACCAGCAGGTGCCCGTCGTCGGTGAGGGTCACCGCGTCGGGCTCGTAGCCCACCGACGCCTCCGGCCACGGCTGGGTGGCGATGGTCTGCACGACCTTGTCGGTGGAGGTGTTGATGACCGACACGTCGTTGGTGGCGGTGTTGGTGACGAACAGCGCCCCGTTCTTGGCGTACAGGGCGGTCGGGTGCAGACCGACGTCGATGCTCGAGACGGCAGCAGCCGGGTCCGCCAGGTCGATGACGCTGACCGTGCCGGTGGTGGTGGCAGCCGTCTTCGGGTCGGCCGGCACCTGGGTGCCGTACGAGTTGATGGTGGTGTCGCCGGCCTTCGCCGGGCGCCCGCCCTCGTTGCTGACGTAGAGCTTGGTGCCGACCACGGTCATGTCGCGCGGGGCGTTGCCGACAGCCCAGCTCTGCTTGATGGCCCCGGTCGCCGCGTCGATGGCGACCACCCGGTTCTGGCCGTTGACCGCGGAGTACACGGTGGAGCCGTCGGGCGAGAACACCGCCTCGCCGACCAGCGCGTGCTTGGCGCCGTCCGCAGGGATGGTGACGGTCGTCGGGTCGGCGACGCTGCCGTCCGGGTTCACGGTGAACCTGGTGTAGCCGTCGGTCTGGCCGAGCCACAGCTGCGAACCGTCGGGCGAGTACGTGGGGCCTTCCTGGCCCACGCTTTTGTTGCTGATGCGCGGGGTCGACGACGCGGAGTTGCTGACGAGCTGCTGCACCTTCCAGCTCTTCAGGTCCACGATGGACAGCGCCGCCCCGCCGTCGGTGACCGAGGCCGCGACATGGGTGCCGTCCGGGCTGACCGAGGACGACATGATCTTGCCGTTGTTGACAACGAGGCGGTCGCCGTACGGGGCGATGTACTGGTCGCTGGAGACGACCTGACCCTGATCGGTGATCTGGCCGACCTGGTCGGTGCCGAACTGGTGCGTCTGGGCAAAGGCGGCACCGGCGGCGACGAGGGCAAGTGCGGTGATGCCTGCCGTCATCAGTGGTATCCGGCCACCGATGCGTCTGCCTAGAAGGCCGAATCGGTCCTTCTCAACACGCCGGCGGCGGCGGGTTACCTGCATTGAGTTATCCCTTCGGGGTGGCGAGGAGGTCGACGTTGCCGTCGAACTGCCACAGCGGGTTCGGTGCGTCCCCGGTCGAGGTGCGCACCAGGAAGTAGCCGTTCACTTCCTTCGGTCCGTCGCCATCGGCCATGAATCGACCGTCTGGGGTGAGGTCGAGCTGGTAGATGGCCGTTCCTACGGCCTCGACGTCGGGCAGATGCCAGGAGATGACGCAGCGCCAGTCGTTGCCCGGGCCCTCGGCGGCGACCTTGACGCTTCCCTTGTCGCACGTCGCCGTGGCCTTCAGCTCCGCTTCTGTGACGTCGGGGCGATTGAGCTGCTCGGTCTGCAGGCGATAGAGGTGGGCGAATGCCGTGGCCACCGAGCGCTGCACCTTGTCCTGCTCGATCCCGGAGTTCGTGGCCCCGGTCGCCGCGGCGACGACCGCGACCGTCACGGCGACCAGCCCGACGAGCGGCAGGACTCCGGCGGTGACCGCGCGGCGCCCCGAGCCGTCGTAGGTCAGGTTAGTGAAGTCGCGCCGCACGAAAAGCGCGTAGGCCAGCACTGTCGCGGTCACGGCCCACAGCAGGCTGACCACGATGCCGATCAGGAGCGGGCCGAGCTGTGCCGGGCTGGTGAACAGACCGCTCCAGGCGATGAAGGCGTAGCTGGGCAGGGCGAGGCGTACGGCGACGGGCAGCGGCATCATCTGGGCGAGCTGCATCGCGAGCGCGACGAGCATCGGCAGCAGCAGTCCCATCGGGGACCGCCCCAGCGTGACGGACCCGAGCAGTCCGATCGCGGCGAGGGCCAGGGTCGGGGCGAGTACGCAGACCCAGGCGAGCAGGACCTCACCGGCCGCGGCCGCCGGGGTCAGCAAGTGGCCGTCGAGGCCTACCAGCTGCTGGTTGCCGACCGCCGCGACCCCGCCGGCCGCGCTGGAACAGGCCAGGCCGGCCACGAGCAGCAGGATGACGGTGAGGCTCGCCAGCGCCTTCGCTGCGAAGATCCGTCGAGGTGACCGGACCGCCACAAGCAGGTGGCGCCAGGTGCCGAGCCGGTCCTCGGAGGCGAACACGTCGCCGGCGACCACCGAGGTCAGCAGCGGGAGCGCCCAGGTGCCCGCGAATCCGAGCATCACCAGCGGTCCGGCCCACCCCGTGGCGTGCATCCAGCGGCCGAAGAGGGTATCGACGGGGAGCGTGCTCTGCCGGCTCACCGCGGCGACGAAGAGCGCCGGGGCGATCCAGCAGGCGAGGACCAGCAAGCGGATCCGCCATTGCGAGACCAGCTTGACCAGCTCGAAGCGGTAGCCGCGCGGAACCGAGACGCGGCGGGTTACGGCAACGTTGTCGTCCGCGATGGTCGCGGTCATCGGCCGGCCTCCTGCTCGGTGAGGGAGAGGAACGCGGCTTCGAGTGGGGACACCACGGGGGCGAGCTCGCGCAACGCGATGCCCGCGTGCACGAGCCGCACCACCAGTTCGTCGAGGGCGGGCACCAGCGCGCGCACGACGAGCACCTCGGCGTCGTGCCGTACCCCGGCGTCGTCGACGACCCGGATCCCGGCCGTGTCGGCAGCGAGCCGGCGGGCGGCCGCCGGGTCGGAGGTGAGCAGCCGGTAGTCGAGTTCACCGTTCTCGGCGGCCAGTTTGCTCAGCGGGCCGGAGAAGACGACCCGTCCGGTGGCAACGATGGTGACCTCGGCGCACAGTGCCTGGAGGTCGTCCATGCGGTGGCTGGAGAGCACGACGCTGGTGCCGTCCGCCGCGAGCCGGGTGAGGACACCGTGTACGTGTCTTTTGCCGGCCGGGTCGAGGCCGTTGGAAGGTTCGTCGAGCACGAGCAGCCGGGGCTTGGTGAGCAAGGCGGCGGCGAGCCCGAGCCGTTGACGCATGCCGAGGGAGAAGCCGCGGGCCTGGTCGTCGGCGACATCGGTGAGCCCGACCTGGTCGAGCACGTCGTCGACCCTCGCTGTCCGCGCGTCGTCGCCGCGGAGAGCGGCCAGCGCGGCAAGGTTCTGCCTGGCGGTGAGCGAGGGGTAGAGGCCGGGGCCGTCCACGAAGCCGGTGACACCGTCGGGAGCGGCGAGCGCCCGCCTGACCGGCGTACCCAGGATCTCGAGGCGGCCGCTGTCGGCGACGGCCAGGCCCAGCAGGAGACCGAGCAATGTCGTCTTGCCGGCGCCATTCGGTCCGACCAAGCCGTGGATCTGCCCCTGCGCCACATCCAGATCGACGCCGTCGAGTGCGACGACGTCGCCGAAACGCTTGGTGATCCCGCGAGCCTGGACTGCGAGGAGTGTGTCCATGAGCCCCTTCTTTCAAAACTCTCAGGGACCTTAGGGACGACACACAACGCAGGCACAGACGGCTGGTTGAACGCGCATGGAACGGATCGTCAAAGCGTCGGCAAGTCCGCGGGCACAAAACCGCCGGCATCCAGCCAGACTTGGGCAACCCTGGGAGGCACCGAGTCCGTACGAAGCACCGTGGCCCGCAATTTGACGCGCTATCGACGCGAAGCACGCCTGCGGCGCCCTGTGCGGGCGCCGCAACAGCGTCGAACGCGGCCGGTTCGGCGCCTTCCTGGCCTCCAGCACTTGCACAGCAAGGCGACCTCGAACACACCCGGCGGTGGACCGCGGACGAAGAACGCCGGCGGCCAGAACGGCAGCGCGACATCGACGCCTGGCCACCCGAGCCCGACTGGCTCATCGAGGACTGACTCGACGGGCACTCCCCCGCCGCGTACGTCCACGTCGGCGGATGCCACATGGCAGGCGAGTGCAGCAAAGGAGTCGAGCGGGACCAGGCACTCCGGGCACTCGCCGAAGGGGCGGACGCGTGCCCACAGTGCCGTCCGGACAGAGCGCGCGGGTACCTGGAGGAGGCACGCCACCGCTCGCCGGGCATGCCGTCCGCGTGCCGTCGGCGACACGCAGCATCTGCTCGGTGGCCTGAGCTGCTTCGCTATGCGGAAGCCACAACCTGGCCGGACATGACCTGGGGAGGGTTGGGGAGCAGCGAAACGAGGTTGTCCCGCACGAAAACCGCCGCCTTCTTGATTGATTCCTCGGCCCCTGCCTCACTTTCGAAGACGCTGGTCGAGAGCATGACTCCGTTCCCGGCGTCGACCCAGTAGTAGGCCAGGAGACCGGGGATCTGACGGATGAGCGGCACGAATCCCTCGTTCACCCGACGCCCGGCCTCAGCCGGATCGGTCACCCCTTCGTATCGTCTGACGGCTGCGTACACGGCTGATCTCCTCACGAGTCCGGGGCATCTGCTGCGCAGACGCCCTACCCCTGCGACCTGTGCTTCGCTCGCGCGTCGTGCGGCAATCACTGGAAGGGGCCAGCCGGTGGTCCGAATGGCGGCGTCTGCTGATGACCGGGCCGGACGGCCGGCCCAAGACGCGATGCGGCGTGCGTGGAGAGAGCTGCCGCTCGACTGGTCAAGTCCGTACTCCTTGCGATCCAGGCCGGTTGAGCACGCCCATGACAGTTACTCGGCGAAACCCGATGACCGCCGGGAGCGGCCCGGCGCAAGACGACGACTGGCCTGGCCTGGACACCGTTCCTGATCGGCCTCGGCATCGGCTGTGTGCTGCGCTGCGTGGGAGCTCGCAGCCCATCGGCGACGATGTCCCGCAACTGCCGGTCACCGGCGCCTTGTTGCTACGCCTCGAAGAGTCGACTCACGTACGGCGGGGGAAGGCGAACGGTCAGCCGGCGCATACGTCCGTCGTCGGTCATGTCGATGCCTGCGCACCTCATCCTGAGACAAGCAGTGAGGCGGGCGATGGTCCCGCCTCAGCGCTGCGTCTTTGTCGCCGGTCCATGCGGTTCCGGAGCACATGCGGCCGGGCCGGCAGAGGCAGAGGTGGACCTGCCTACGGCTCGGCGAGCACGGTCAGGGCGTCGCCCTCGCCCCGGAACCAGGGTGCCGGCACACTGCCCTGGAGCGGTGAGTCGGCCTGGCCCGAGGCATCCAGGGGGACCTGGCCGGAGATCGCGATCAGCGCACCCGAGCCGCCACGGCGTGGTGGTAGCCGTTGGCCGAAGGCATGCCCTCGGGGCGGAGGGCTGACGCACCGTCACGTCCTACCGCTCCGGGTCCCAGGCCACGAGCTGGTCGAAGAGACGGCCCGGCTGCAGCCCTCGGGCACCTCGCGCGCGGGGGCGAACACCCCGTACGAGTTCCGCAGATGATCGACGAGCCGCTCGGCGGCTGCCCAGATGCCCTCGGCCAACTCCTCGTCCAGGGACGCGTCCTGGCCCGTCGCGACGGCGATGTCCCAAGCGTGCACGGCCGCGTCCATGGCGCCCGCCGCGGCGGGCGCCATGGACGCGGCGGCAGCGGCCCCAGCGGCGTCGCCACCTCCTCGGCGCCGGCGGGCAGGGCCGCGTAGGTGTCCTCGACGTCCCGCAGCACCTTGTCGAGCGCTGCCCGTGCGCCGGCGTCCAGCAGGTCGGCCGGCTGGAAGGGGTCCGAGTCGGGCCGGCCGACGCCGGTGATCGCGGCGCCGTACGCCTGCTGATCGAGTCGCGCGTGGTTGAGCACCTGGCGTACCGTCCACTCACTGCACGGCGTCGGCGAACCCCACGCCTCCTCCGGCACAGCCGCGACCACCTCGCGCAGGTAGGTGTGCGCCCGCGTCAGCAATGCGATGCCCTCGACGTTGTCCACCCTGGTCCCCTCCTGGCGCCTGTCGGCTGATAAGGACAATCCAGGGGGCTTGCGGACAGATACGGTCCTCAATAAATACGTTCGGTACAGCTGTGGAACGGGAAAAGCCCAAGGATGCGAGAGGTACGTGAGGAATGGGCGACATCGGTCGCCCAGCTCGTGAAGCGGCACCGCGAGCCGGTGGTCGTCCAGACCATCAGGTCGACGGCCGCCGCGACGATCGCGTACGTCGTCGCTCTGCACCTCAGCCCCGAGCCCGCGCCGCTCACCGCGCCCCTCACCGCACTGCTGGTCGTGCAGGTCACCCTGTACGCCACGATCACCACCAGTATCCGGCGCGTGAACTCGGTGGTGACCGGGGTCGTCATCGCCATCGGCTTCAGCAGCCTCGTGGGTCTGACCTGGTGGAGCCTCGCCTTGATCATCCTGGCCTCGCTGGCGGTCGGGCATCTTGTACGGGTCGACGAGTTCGTGCCCGAAGTGGCGATCAGCGCCATGCTGGTCCTCGGCGTCACCCGAGTCGGCGACACGGCTTGGGCGCGGGTGGTGGAAACACTGATCGGGGCCGTCGTGGGGCTCGGCGCCAACCTCGTGTTCCCGCCTCCGGTGTGGGTGAGCGAAGCCGGTCAGTCCATCGAGGATCTGGCGCGCCGGACGCGGCAGTTGATGCTGCGGATCGGTGAGGAGGCCGCGGGCCGCACCCCCTTCCAGCTGGCGGCCGAGCGGCTGCACGAGGCGCGCCGGCTCGACCACGACATCGTCGCGGTGGACGCGGCGCTGCGGCAGGCCGAGGACAGCCTCAAACTCAACCCACGCGTGCGCGAGGGTCTGCTGTACCGGGTCGTGCTGCGCACCGGCCTCGACACGCTGGAGATCTGCACGGTGGTCCTGCGGGTTCTCGCGCGCAGCCTCACCGATCTCGCCAAGGAACGTGAACCCCAGCCGCTGTTCGAACCGCAGGCCGGGGCCACCCTGGAGCAGCTGCTGTCCGAGGTCGCAGACGCCATCGTCAGCTTCGCCGTCCTGGTGACCACCGACGTGAGCCAGAGCGCCGCGTCGGCCGAGGCACGGCTCAGCGCGGAACTCACCACGGCGGCCGCCACCCGGGACAAGCTGGCCCAGCTCTTCCTCGAAGACATCCAGCGGGACGCCCGTCAGTGGCAGCTGCACGGCGCCGTCCTGACGGAGGTCAACCGCATCATCGACGAGCTCGACACCGAGCACCGCACCCGCCGGCTCCTGGAGGAGCTGGACCGCGCCACCCGCGAAGAGCGCGAGCGCCGACCGCGTCTCACCCGTGTGCGCCGGCACCTGCGCCAGTACCTGCGCCTCCCGGATCGGCTGCGCCGCGTTCGGAACCGCCCTGCCGCTCCTCGTCGTTCTACGTGAGGAAGCGGTACAAGGGAGTAGTCCGAAGAAGTGGTCCGACGTCGGGGCATGGCCGCGGCGTCGACGACAGCGATACGACGAGGGGGCGGGCGGATGACCGAGGGCACCGTACGGATCGACGGAGACACGCTGCGGCTGCCGGGCGGGGTGCAGGTGCGGTTCAAGCGGACCCTGCGGCTGCCCGAGACCGGCACGCACGCGCTCCCTCCGGGACTGGGCGACTTCCCGATCCGGCGCGTCGAGGACTACACGGACACGGTGCCCGCCGAATGGCGGGCGCGTGGTGGCGTGATGCTGCCGGTGTATCTGCGCGAGGCCATGTGGCTGAGTTTCGCCGGGACGTCGGAGCCGGCCACCCTGCAGGTCGGCGTGGGCAAGGTGTGCGCGGTGTCGGGCAAGAAGTGGAGTTCCCGGCTCAGCCGGGACCCGCAGAACTATGTGGTGCTACCGCGCCAGCCGTGGCTCGACGGCATCAACTCCGGGAAGGGAACCGTCCGCCAGTTCGTGGCGGTGCCCCTGGGGCTGGGTGCCACCGTGGAGGGCCAGGTCACCGGCGAGGAGGTGTGGGGCGGCGTACAGCTGCAGTCCTTCCCGCTCAACGATGGGGAACTGGCCGCGTGGCGTGAGGCGGAGCGCCGCAGGGCGGAGGAGCTGACGCGCATGCCCGTGGGGGGCTACGGCGCCGCGTTCCCCATGGCAGCGGCTCCGCCCGCGCCCGGTGCCGCTCCGGCCTCCGCGGGCGCTCCGAGCGTGCCCCGCCGGAGCGCTCCGGCGATGGGCCTCGGCGTCGGCGGTTCGATGCGCCAGGAGATCTACCGGGACGACCGGCCGCTGCGGGCCTGGGCCAAGGAGCCGGCCGGGCGCGTGTTCGTCCATCTCGTGACGCCCCCGGAGTGGCGCCGTATCACCGGTGAGGCGCCCCCGCCGTCCCCGGTGGACCGTGCGGCCTACACCCGGGCCGGGCTCCCCTGGTTCGACTACTACGACCAGGACGCCACCGACCTGGCCCCGACGGACACGCTGGGCTCGGTGCAGCCGGTCGGCGACTGGCTCGGCGACGACCACGAGCCCTGGCAGCAGCCCTCGCCCCACCAGGTGAAGCCGCTCAAAGACGCACCGGGCAAGCCGGTCGAGGACGGTGACTGGTAATCGACGCCCAGCCGTTGCGTCATCTGCAACGGCTGTTGCCGTTCTTGCACTCTGTGGGTGCCGCAGGCCAAGGTGGCTGTCACAGCCGAGGCAACCGACACCCGAGGTGCAGGCATGAGCAGTGGTGCAGAACCGGCGCGAGGCTCGGGCGGCGGCTGGACCAGGCGCCGCTTCGTCGGGGCGCTGGCGGGAGCCGTCGCGGTGACGACGGTGCCGGCACCGGCCACGCCCCGGGCGGACCCCGCAGCCGCGTCCGCGACACCGACAGCGCCCCCGGCACCGACAGCAAGCCCCTCCCCCTCCCCTGCCCACCGATCCGGACCCCGCCCGCTGTACCTCGGCACGTACACCTCGGTCGACGGCGGTGGCACCGGCATCGGCCGCGCCACCTACGACCCCACGACGGGCCGGATCACCGCCGCCGGCACGATCACGGGAGTCGGCGACCCGTCGTATCTCGCGCTGCATCCGGACGGCCGCACGCTGTACGCCGTCAATGAGCGGCAGGAGGGCGGGGTGACGGCCGTCCGGCTTCCGAAGAACAAGGTGCTCGGCACCCGTGGAACCGGTGGCGCAGCGCCCTGCCATCTGTCCGTGCATCCGAGTGGGCGCTGGCTGCTGAGCGCGAACTACGGCTCGGGCAGTGTCGCCGTACACCCCATCGACGCCTCGGGCGCGCTCGGCGAGCGCACCGATCTGGTCACGCACTCCAGTCCGCCGCCCGGCCCGGGCCAGGACGGCCCGCACGCCCACCAGTTCATCACCAGCCCCGACGGCGGCCATGTACTCGCCGTCGACCTGGGCACCGATACCGTCTATACGTACCGCCTCGACCGGTCCAAGGGCACGCTCACCGAGGTCTCCCAGGCGCATACGCGGCCGGGCGCGGGCCCGCGCCATCTCACGTTCCACCCTGGCGGCCGCTACGCCTACCTCGCCCTCGAGGTCGACAACACGGTGGCGGTCTGCGCCTACGACCCGGCGACCGGGCGCCTCACTCCGGGCGAGGCGCAGTCCACGGGCACGGGTGCGGGCACGAGTTACCCCGCACAGTTCCTGGTGACGTCGAACGGGGCGTACGCCTACCTCGCCAACCGCGGCCACAACAGCCTCACGCGCTACGCGGTCGAGGCGGACGGCGCCCGTCTGAGGCTCCTGGACACCGTGCCGGTGGGCGGCGACTTCCCGCGCCACATCGCGTTCTCGCCGGACGGGCGGCTGCTGTTCGCCGCCAACCAGAAGTCGAGCACGGTCAGCGTCTTCCATGTGGACGACAAGAGCGGCGGACTCCGACTCGCGGGCGCGCCGTTCGCCTCACCCGTCGCTGTCTGTGCGCTGCCGCTGTAGGGCGCGGGGGCAGGTGGCCGCTGCGGCCTGCGCGAGCAGGACGTGCATGCGCTCCGTGAGCTCGGCGACATCGTCGGCGGGTGCGTGGAAGGGCAGGCGCACGTCGCCGTTGCCGCGCGCCCGCTCGATGCGCAGGGTGAGGCCGTGGCGGTCGACGGCGAGGGGCCGGACGCGCACCGCGCCGTGCAGGCTGTCCGGTTCGACGAGGCGGGTGAGCCGCTCGACCGCGTCCGGGTGGGCGTCGGCGAGGTGGGTCAGCAGTGTGGCCTCAGCCGTCGCGAGCGGGTCGGGCCGGGCGTCGGCGAACTCGTCGAGGTCGAGCACGACCGTCCCGGACGGTTGGCGCAGCACCGCGCGCGTCGGCCGGAACGCCAGGTGTCCGTCCTCGGGGGTGAACCAGCCGGCGAGCCACAGCCGGGCGCGGATCCGGTTGCGCAGCGGAACGGGCGCGACATCGGCGAACTCGAGGACGGCGGAGGGCTCGCCGCGCGGCGCGCAGATCGCCACTGTGAGCAGCACGCTGTCCTCCGGCACGTGCAGGAGCACCCGGCCGTCCGCGGCGACGGTGTGCGCGCCGACGAACTCCTCCCGGCCGCCCTCCGCGGTCACCGCCCAGGACCATGCCGCGGCGATTACCGAGCGGGCACGTTCCGCCGCGGCGGGCGCGGCCGTCCAGGTGTGACGGTCACCCATCAGATTCCTCCTTAGGTAAGGCTTGCCTAACCTATCGAAGATCCTGGTGCACGCCAACCACGCCTCGCCACCCCGTGAGTGCCCTGTTCAGCCTGCGTCCCGTCGATCGGGAGCCGGCTCAGGGTGTGATCGCGCCCAGCAGCGCCCGCGCGCACAGATCGCGCACCTGCTCCCGGGTCAGCTCCGCCCCTCTGAGCCACTCCAGGCACACGGCCGTGGTGAAGGCCAGCCATCCCCGGACGGCGATCCGGAGTTCGGGGCGGTCCTCCGGCGCCCAGCCGAGCTCGGGGTCCGCGGCGAGCGCCTCGAGTATCTGCCGCTCCTGGGCGGCCAGCGCCTGCCGATAGACCTTGCGCACGGCCTGGTCGCCCGCCGCGTCGGCGCGATGGAAGGCGCGGAAGCCGTGCGCGTGCTCCTCGACGTATCCGAGGAAGGTGTCGAGGCCCGCGCCGAGCTGCTCACGGACCGGAATTCCGGGCACAGCCGCGGTCATCCGCAGCATCCTCTTGCTCTCACGCTCGACGACGGCCGCGAAGAAGTCCCGTTTCGTCGGAAAGTAGTGATAGAGCAGCCCGCGCGAGACTCCGGCGATCTCGGCGACCTGCTCGATCCACACGTCGTCGTACGGGCTCTCCGAGAACAGGCAGGCCCCGACCGACAGCAACTGCTCCCGGCGCTCCTCGGTGCTGAGCCGCCGACGCGGGCGCTCCCCCTGTTTCCCGGCCATGCCCGCACTCTACTTGACGTGGGTTCAACAACGGGACGAGACTGAAAAGCGTTATTGAACCCGCGTACAACAGATTCGACCTGCCCCAGGCACGAAGGAGATGGCGTCATGGCGGAGACGACAGTGGCCGCACTGCCCAAGGGCTTCCGGAGCGCGGAGCTGGGCTGGCCGGAGCTGCATCGCATTCCGCATCCACCGCGTCGTGTCCCGCTGATCGGCGATGTGCTCGGCGTCAATGTCCGTTCGCCGGTCCAGGACTCGATGCGCTTCGGCCGCGCGCTCGGGCCGATCTTCCGGCGCAAGGCCTTCGGCAAGGAGATCGTCTTCGCCTGGGGCGCGGATCTCGCGGCCGAGCTGGCGGACGAGTCGCGGTTCGCGAAGCATGTGGGCCTGGGGGTCGCCAATCTCCGGCCGGTGGCCGGGGACGGCCTGTTCACTGCGTACAACCACGAGCCCAACTGGCAGCTGGCGCACGACGTCCTGGCCCCCGGCTTCAGCCGTGAGGCCATGGAGGGCTACCACCCGATGATGTTGGACGTGACCGAGCGGCTGACGGACCGCTGGGACCGGGGGCAGGCGGCGGGGCGCAGCGTGGACGTGGCCGGCGACATGACGAAGCTGACGTTGGAGACGATCGCCCGGACCGGCTTCGGGCATGACTTCGGTTCCTTCGAGCGCTCCCGGCCGCATCCCTTCGTGAACGCGATGGTGGGCACCCTGACGTACGCGCAGCGCCTCAACGCCGTGCCCGCGCCGCTCGCTCCGCTGCTCATGCGCGGCGCCGCCCGCCGCAACGAGTCGGACATGGCGTATCTCAATCGCACGGTCGACGCGGTGGTGCGGTCCCGCCAATCCTCAAGCGGGGACGGGGACTTGCTCGACCGGATGCTGGAGACCGCCCACCCGGACACCGGGGAACGACTGGCGCCGGAGAACATCCGCCGCCAGGTCATCACCTTCCTGATCGCCGGCCACGAGACGACGTCCGGGGCGCTCTCCTTCGCCCTGCACTACCTCTCCCGGCACCCGGACGTCGCCGAGCGCGCCCGGGACGAGGTCGAGCGCGTCTGGGGCGACACGGACCGGCCCGGCTACGACCAGGTCGCCAAGCTGCGCTATGTCCGCCGGGTCCTCGACGAGTCGCTGCGGCTGTGGCCGACGGCTCCGGGCTTCGCTCGCGAGGCCCGGCAGGACACCGTGCTGGGCGGCGTCCACCCCATGCGCCAGGGAGCCTGGGCGCTGGTCCTGGCGGCGATGCTGCACCGGGATCCGCAGGTGTGGGGCGCCGATGCCGAGGAGTTCGACCCGGACCACTTCGACGCGAAGGCGGTGCGGGCCCGGCCCGCGCACACCTTCAAGCCGTTCGGCACCGGGGCGCGGGCCTGCATCGGGCGCCAGTTCGCGCTGCACGAGGCGACGCTGGTCCTCGGGCTGCTGCTGCGCCGCTATGAGCTGCGGGCCGACCCGGACTACCGGCTGCGGGTGACCGAGCGGCTGACGCTGATGCCGGAGGGGCTGCGCCTGCACCTCGAACGCCGCGCGCCGGCCCCGGACTCAGTGCGGCCCCGCCCAGTGGCCCGGACGGGTGACTGACTCCGGCAGCCTGGTGCCGGCGCTCCCCCGGGCCGCGTTCAGCTGGGGCTGGGTCAGGAAGAAGGCACCGGTCAGATCGGCGTCCGTGAGGTCGGTGTCGCGCAGGTCGGCGCCGATCAGGTCCGCGCCGCGCAGATCGGCGCCGGTCAGATCGGCGGCGATGAGGTAGGCGCCGCGCAGGTCGGCGCCGCGCAGGTCGGCGCCCTTGAGACGGGCACCCATGAGGTCGGCGCCGCGACGGTCCTTGGGACGGCCCTTCTTTCCGCGGCCGGCTCCCGCGCGCACGAGTTCACTGGTGCGCAGCAGCAGCACATTGACCTCCTGCCGGTGCGCGGCCACGTCCAACTCCGCGAGCCCTTCGGGGGTTTGGCGGGTGAGCCGCTCCGTCGTGCCGAGGGCGCGGCGGACGTCGTCGTGTACCGGGCGGGCGGCGGGAAGCGTCAGCGCCTCGTTCAGGTACCAGAGCAGTTCATGGAGCCGGCGTACGACCGCAAACACGTCGAACATCTGCCGGGCGTGCTCCCGTGAGCCCGACCGCCAGTCCGCACCTCCGAAGGTGACCTGGGAGACCTTCTGCCCGGCGCCGAAGCAGTCGTACACCGTGCAGCCCGTGAAGCCCTTCTGCCGCAGCCGCGTGTGGATGCCGCACCGGAAGTCGGTCTCCAGGTTCGGGCAGGGCTTCCCGGCGTCCTTGTCGATGGCGAAGTCCGCCGAGCGTGCGAAGGGCAGAGCGACACAGCACAGCCCGAAGCACGATCCGCAGTCGGCCCGCAGATCGAGGAGCCGACCCTGGACTGTTCCGCTGTCTTCTTGCATGACCCCAGCGTACTGAGCCGGGAGGGGCGGCCTGAACTGGGCCGACGCATTGGTCCCTACCATTGTCGGGGTGATCCTTGCCCGCTCCGGCATCCGCTGGAAGGAGCGATCCGAAGGTGGCACGGCGGGACGACTGTGGACCGAGCAGGGCGTCACCACGGCGGCAAAAATCGGGTGCCCCGCAGGGCTGCCGCCGCTACGGTGAACCCTGTTCAGGTGCGCAGGTTGCGGCTACTTCTCCTCTCAAGAGAGCAACGCGGGTTCGAATCCCGCCGCCGGCCCAGGCCGGTGTCGTCCAGTGGCCCAGGACGCTTACGTTGCCGCCGCCGATCCCGATCTCTGAACACCCGGTCGCGAGCCGCTCACCACGGGGGATCCAGGTGGGCGGCTTCGTCCGTCTTACCGGCCGGCTCAGCCCGCCGCACCCGAGCACGCCGTACGGCCCGACCGGCGGCCACTGTAGCCGCCGGCGGCACTGGACGATGCCTTGTGCCGTTGACTCCCGCGCTAGTGCCGCGGCAGGCAACGTTTGCGCGTCAAGGAGCGGCGTCCAGTGCGTGCTCTGGGGGTCCCCCCGGGCCGAAGGCTGGGGGAGTGCCTGCCGGAAGCCCTCGTACTGGACGTACTTGGGCTTTCGGCCAACACCCTGGTGGTGGACGGTGCGAACTGGCAGCGCAGGGGGGCGTCAGCCCGCCGGTTCTACCGGTGCGGGACCAGCTCGAGCGAGGGCCCTTCACCGGCTGAAGGTCAGACGCCCAGCTCCCCGAGGTCGAGCCGCGCGAGCCGCTCCGGGTCGGCCAGGATGTGCAGGGCGACGATCTTCCCGTCGGCGACGGTGACACCCATGACCGACATGGGCTGTCCGTCGATGGTGGCGACGACGCCCACCTCGCCGTTGACCAGCACGAGCCGCGAGGACGCCGCGAACCGCGCGAAGGTGAGCGCCTGTCGAGCGACGGCCGCCGCGCCACGGACCACCTTGGAGGCGGCCGCTCCGCCGACGAGCGGGCCGGAGTCGGCGCGCAGCACGACGTCGGGGTCGAGGACGGAGACGAGGGCCTCGAAGTCCCCGCCGCGCGAGGCCGCGAGGAACGCGTCGAGGACCTGCTTCTGCCGGGTGACGTCGCGCTCGGGCTCCGGCGCGGCTCCCTGCACCCGGCGGCGGGCCCGGCTGGCGAGCTGGCGGGTCGCGGCGGAGGAACGGCCGACGACGGGCGCGATGTCGTCGAAGGGCACCGCGAACATGTCGTGCAGCACGAACGCGAGCCGCTCGGCGGGTTCCAGAGTCTCCAGGACCACGAGGAGGGCGAGCCCGACCGAATCGGCCAGCAGCACCTCCTGCTCGGGGTCGATCCGCGCCAGGGGACTGACGACCGGGTCCGGGACGAAGGAGTCCATGGGCTCCTCACGGCGTGACGTGCGCGAGCGCAGCATGTCCAGGCACACCCGGCCGACCACGGTGGTCAGCCAGCCTCCGAGGTTCCTGACCTCGTCGGCGTCGGTGCGGCTGAGCTTCAGCCAGGCCTCCTGGACAGCGTCGTCCGCCTCGCCGAGCGAACCGAGCATCCGGTAGGCCACCGCTCTCAACTGGCCGCGGTGTGCTTCGAACCGGTCCGCGAGGAGTTCACTGTCGTGCATCGGTCCCCCATCCTCCGTCGTGCAGAACAGTGACCGATCAAAACATGCCGGTCACTTCCCCTGGAAGCGAGGCACGCGGCGGGCGCCTTTCGCCCCGTATCCCTCGCGCGATTCGTCCGAGGTCAGGGTCTAGCGGGGGCTCGGAGATCTCAGACCTCGTCGCGCGTCAACGCCAGCAACCGGTCCAGTACACGCGGCCCCCCGGCCCGTACACCGTCGTGCTCGAACTCGTCCGTCACCCAGGTGCGCAGCCCCCGGATGGCGCGCGCGGTGCGCAGGGAGTGCTCGGCGTCGACGTACATGTCGTCGTGGTAGACCGCCGCGGCGACCGGCACCTCGTTGGCGGCGAGGCGGGCGGGGTCGTACAGCGGCCGCCAGTCGGACCGGGCGGCCAGTTCCTCGGCCGTCTCGCGCAGGGGGCGCAGCGCCGGGTCGGTCTCGAACGTCCAGGGGTGCACGGACTCGCCGGTGAACAGCAGCGGTCCGTCGTCCGTGAGGGCTTTGGCCGCGTCGAACTGCGGGAACTCGGCGCGTACCCGTTCGGCGGACCAGGCGGTGGGACGGTCGCCCTGGGCGTAGCAGGCCTCGTGGACGAGCGCGTACAGGGGGTGGCCCGCGTACGAGAGGAGGCCCTGGACGTCCTCCTGGAAGGCATCGGAGAGGGCCGGACCCTGCGGGGCGCGGACGAAGGCCTCCTCCAGGAGGTAGTGCAGCCGGTGGCTGCCCTCGCTGCCGCCGAGGACGATGCCGAGCGACTGAAAGGCCTCGACGGTCAGGCGGTAGCCGCTATTGAGGACCGGCTCGTGCTGCAGGAGGTACTCCGCGATCTGGCGGGCCCGCTCGACGTCCTGCGGATAGCGCGCGTAGTGCGCGGCGACCTTGCGCTCGATGCGGGGATACGCCGCGCGGTAGACGTCGTCGGCGTGCCCGTCGAGCGAGGGCAGGCCGCCGGTGATGACGGCGGCGCGCAGCCCCTGCGGCGCGGTGGACAGGTAGTGCACCGTGCAGAAGCCGCCGAAGCTCTGGCCGAGTACGGTCCAGGGGGCGCCGCCGGTGAGCCGGGGCCGGATGGCCTCGCAGTCGCGGACGATGGAGTCGGCGCGGAAGTGCGCGAGGTAGTCGGCCTGTTCGCGCGGGCCGCCGCGCAGCGGAAGAGTCTGCCGGTTGGCGGGCGTGGAGTGGCCGGTGCCGCGCTGGTCGAGGAGCAGCACCCGGAACTCCGTCAGCGCGCGGCCGAGCCAGGCCTGCTTGCCGACGAAGCGGTTGGCGCCGAAGCCAGGGCCGCCTTGGAGGTAGACCAGCCAGGGGAGGTCCTGCTGTGCCTTGTCGCTCGCGACGACCTCGCGGGCGAAGAGCTCGATGCTCTCCCCCGCCGGGTCGTCGTGGTCGAGGGGCACGGTGAAGCGGTGGTCGGTGAGGACGACACCGGGCTGGTGGTAGCTGACGGTCAACAGGGCTCCCGAGACGAACGGATTCCAGGCTGCGTCCCAGTTGAGCACATGTTCCGCAGGCTGCGGCGCCCGGGATCAAGAAAATCTACTGAACAGCGGCTCAGCCCGCCCTGTCGACAGGAACTGAACAGCCGCTCAGCGCGCCCCGCCGGCAGGAACTGAACAGTCGCTCAGCGCGCCGACAGACTGGAGCGGCGCACCACCAGTTCCGGCTGAAGCACGACCCGCTGGTGTTCGTGCGGCGCGGGCGTGGTCTCCGTCCCGATCTCCTCCAGGAGCAGTTCGGCGGCGAGGGCGCCCATGGTCACGGCGGGCTGACGTACGGAGGTGAGCGGGACGGCCGCGGCGGCCGCGAACTCGATGTCGTCGTAGCCGACGATCGCGAGGTCGTCGGGCACGTCGACCCCCGCCGCGTACATGGCCTGCAGGACGCCGAGCGCGAGCAGGTCGTTGGCACAGAAGACGGCGGTCGGGCGCTCGGCGAGACCGAGGAGCCGGGCCCCGGCGTCGCGCCCCGCGGCCACGTCGAGACGCTCGGTGGGCAGCTCGCGCAGGCTGTCCGGGCCGAGCCCCGCCTCGGCCAGGGCGTTCAGGGCGCCCGTGCGGCGGTCCCTGACCTGGTTCAGCCCGGGCGGCCCGCTGACGTAGGCGATGGAACGGTGACCGGCGTCCACGAGGTGCCGTACGGCCAGCGCGCCGCCCGCCACGTCGTCGACCGAGACCGAACACTCGGTGGTGCCATCGGCTACCCGGTCGACCAGCACGAAGGGAATGCCGTTGCGGCGGAACGCCTCGATGTTGCGCCCGCTCGCGTCGGTGGGCGTCAGCAGCACTCCGCGCACTCGCTGCTCGGCGAAGAGCGACAGATAGTCGGCCTCCTCGCTCGAACTCTGCGCGCTGTTGCAGACCATCACGCCGAGCCCGGCGTCCCGCGCGGCGCGCTCGGCGCCGCGCGCCACGTCCACGAAGAACGGGTTGCCCATGTCGAGGACGAGCAGGCCCATGATCCGGCTGCGCCCCGCCCGCAGCTGACGCGCCGACTCGCTGCGCACGTAGCCGAGCCGGTCGATCGCGGACAGCACGCGGGCCCGAGTCCCGGAGGCGACTGTGTCGGGGCGGTTGATCACGTTCGACACCGTGCCGACGGAGACTCCGGCGGCACGGGCGACGTCCTTGATACCCACCGACTGGGCCATCAGGCGGGAACCTCCAGGGGAACGAGAAGCGGCAGGCAGGCCATCACATTACCCGCGCCAGGGGCGAAGCCGATGCTCATGCGGGCAGCCGGAAGTCGACGACATGGAGCGGCGAGGGCGTCGTACCGCTGGACTTCTCCTGGTACATGAACGAGAGAATTCCATCCTGCGAGACCCGGGTCTCATCGATCACGACCTCGCCGAAGGCGTTCAGAGCGCTGCCGTCGTACAGCAGCGTCCAGTCGGTGTACCCGGAGGACTTCGAGGCGCCGGCGATCCGGCCGAACGGCATGATCGCGTAGGCGTTGTCGTACGTGTCGAGGACCAGCTTGGTGCGCTGGCTGGAGTTCAGGGCGACCGGGATCTCGGTCTTGGTCCAGGTGCCCGAGGAGTTCTTGCGGACGTGGAAGGCGCGGCCGTTGGTCGTCCGGTCGGTGACGTAGTTGGTGGTGCACTGGCCGAAGCGGCCGGGCACGTAGCTGATGATCGCGTGCGGCAGGCCGGTGGAGTCGGTGGCCTGGCTCTCCTGGTTCATGAGGGAGTGGTCGGGGTTGAGGGAGTCGACGACGAGTCCCGCGTCGGTGACGGCGACCGTGTCCGAGCTTCCGGTGGTGCCGACCAGGGTGCCCGCGTCGTTGCGCCAGGTGCGGCCGCGGTCGGTGGAGTAGACGTAGCCCGTGTCGTGATTGGTGATGCCGCCGCTGTTGCACATCACGGCGCCGTTCTGCTCACGCCAGGTGAAGAAGGAGTGCAGTCGGCCGTTGATGTCGTAGTCGATGCCGTGCAGATACATGTTGCGGGCGGTGCTGGAGCCGTGCGAGCTGGCGTACGTCCCGGTGGAGCTGGACCACTCGCCGAGCGCGGTCCAGGACGAACCGTCGTACTCCGCCAGGGCGTTGCGACCGTTTCCGGAGATCCCGACGCGATAGCTGAGCTGGAGCCTGCCTTCCGGGGTCGAGACGAACTGCGGGTAGGTGAACTGCGTCGTGAGCGCGAGCCCGTCGAGGGTGGTCCGTACGGCGCCGAAGACCGCCGACGTCCACGCCGGGGCGTTGTCGAGCAGCCCGGCCATCGACTTCACGTAGAAGAAGCCGTCGCTGTGCGAGTCCATGTTGAGGTGCAGCCGGCCGTCGGTCCTCGATACGCCCATGGAGATCACGTTGTGCGAGTCGGAGCTCTTGAGCTGGTGGGCGAGAGTGACCGTGGACCAGCTGGACGCGCCGAGCGCCCGGCGGGCGACGACGGCGCTGCGGTCCGTGGTGTACCAGGCCGCGTACTGGTAGCCCTTGTAGGTCAACAGCCCGTTCTTCTGGAACGAGTTGTTGTTGACCAGGCCGTCGTAGGACACGAAGAACAGGGTCTGGGCGTCGAGTTGAGTGGTGCCGGTCAATGTGACGGACGGGCCGGGGTCGGCCGCCCGCGCCGTACCGGCTCCCAGACCGGGGCCGGCCACCGCGCCCAGCAGTGCCGTCGTGAGCAGTGTGCGTCGTCTCATCGTGCGGAGCTCCTGGTCAGGCGAGGTGGAAGACTTCGGTGAGGGGCTTCAGGGCCTCGTCGGGTCTGGCGCCGTCCAGTGACTCGAAGAACGGCGCCATCTCCGTCTGCCAACGGGCATTGATGTCGGTTGCCTCCATGCCGGCCTGTGCGGCCGCGAAGTCCTCGGTCTCCAAGTAGCCGACCAGCAGGCCGTCCTCGCGCAGGAACAGCGAGTAGTTGTGCCAGCCGGTGGCCGAGAGCGCTTGCAGCATCTCGGGCCACACGGCGGCGTGCCGCTCGCGGTACTCGTCGAGGCGATCCGCACGGACCTTCAGCAGAAAGCACACCCGCTGCATCAAAGACCCTCCGGGGTCTGGAAGCCGAACTGCCAGTGGTCGAACCGTCAGAAGTTGAACTGGTCGATGTTCTTCGCGTTGAAGACGGTCGGCTTGCCCAGGTTGATCACGCCGTCCTTGCCGATGGTGAAGGAGCCCATGTCACCGGCCTTGAAGGTCTCGCCCTCCTTGCCGGTGATCTGCCCGGAGGACAGCGCCACGGCGGTACGCGCGGCCAGCTCGCCGAGCTTCGCCGGGTCCCAGAGCTCGAAGCCCTCGACGGTGCCGTTCTTGACGTACTTGCGCATGTCGTTGGGGGTGCCGAGGCCGGTCAGCTTGACCTTGCCCTTGTACTTCGAGCCGGACAGATACTGGGCGGCCGCCTTGATGCCGACGGTGGTCGGGGAGATGATCCCCTTGAGGTTCGGGTGCTCCTGGAGCAGGCCCTGGGTCTGCTGGAAGGACTGCTGGGCGTCGTCGTTGCCGTATGCGACCTTGACCAGCTTGATGTTCTTGTACTTGGGGTCCTTCAGCTCGTCCTTCATGAAGTCGATCCAGGTGTTCTGGTTCGTCGCGGTCTGCGCGGCGGACAGGATCGCGATCTCCCCCTTGTAGCCGATCTGTTCGGCGAGCTTGTAGCCGATCTGTTCGGCGAGCAGTTGCACCTCGGTGCGGCCCAGGTCCTCGGCGCTGGCCTGCGAGACGAAGGCGTTGCGGCAGTCGGTCCTGGTGTCGGAGTCGTAGGTGACGACCTTGATCTTGTTCGTCATGGCCTGCTTGAGCGCGGTGCACAGGGCGCCCGGGTCCTGTGCGGATACCGCCATCGCGTCGACCTGCTGCTGGGTGAGCGTGTTGACGTAACTCACCTGGCCGGAGGTGTCGGTGGCACTGCTCGGGCCGACCTCCTTGTACTTGGACCCCAGCTCCGTCAGGGCCTTCTCGCCGCCCTTGTCGGCGGAGGTGAAGTACGGGTTGTTGACCTGCTTGGGCAGGAAGCCGACGGTCAGGCCCTTCTTGGTGGCGGCGTTGGGGTCGGCCTTGCCGGCGGCGGCGTTGGACCCGCCCGAGTCCTTGACGTCGTTCTTGGTGGTGCCGCCGCAGGCGGTGGCGGCCAGGGCGAGCGAGGTGACGGCGGCGAGCGCCGCGCAGGTACGGCGGATCGATGACTTGCGCATGACGGAAGGTCCTTTACGACGGGGAGCGGAGGGAGTTACAGGGCGGGCACGGGTGGGAGTCACGACGCCGGAGTCGAGGCGGCTCTGCGGCCCGCCCTCGTTACGGAGATCTGCCGCGCGACCCGGGGGCCGAGTACGGAGACGACGAGCAGCACGCCGGTGACGACGATCTGCGACTGCGCGGAGACGTTCAGCAGGCTCATCACGTTCTGCAGCGCGCCGAGCAGGAACACTCCCGCGATCGCGCCGCCGAGCGTGCCCTTGCCGCCGTCGAAGTCGATGCCGCCGAGCAGCACGGCCGCGACGACGGAGAGTTCGAGGCCGGTGGCGTTGTCGTAGCGGGCGCTGGCGTAGTGCAGCGCCCAGAACACGCCGGTCAGGGCGGCCATGAAGCCGGTGGCGACGAACAGGAACAGCTTCTGCCGCTTGACGCGGATGCCGGCGAATCGCGCGGCCTCCTCGTTCGCGCCGATCGCGAAGGCCGAGCGCCCGAACGCGGTGGCGTGCAGGACGACCACCGCGATGGCGAGCAGTACCAGGAAGGGCAGGAAGGCCTGCGGGAGGAAGGTGTTCCCGATGCGTCCGGCGGCGAAGTCCTGGTACTGGGTGGGGAAGTCGGTCACCGCGTCCGAGCCGAGCACGATCTGCGCGATGCCCCGGTAGGCGGCGAGCGTGCCGATGGTGACGGCGAGGGACGGCAGCCCCAGCCGGGTCACGAGCAGGCCGTTGACCAGCCCGCACACCACGCCCAGGAGCAGACACAGCGGAATGATCGTCTCGATCGACATGCCCTGGTTCCACAGGGCGCCCATCACCGAACCGGACAGTCCTGCGGTGGACGCGACCGAGAGGTCGATCTCGCCGGCCACCACGAGCAGCGTCATCGGCAGGGCGATCAGCGCGATCGGCAGCGTGTTGCCGATCAGGAACGAGAGGTTGAGGGCGTTGCCGAAGCCGTCTACGAAGCCGAAGGAGAACAGCAGCAGGACGATGAGGAGGGCGCCGACGACCGTGTCCCAGCGGACGGCGCGCGCGAGGGGCGAGTCAGCCATGGCGGGCGTTCCTCTTCTTCAGTGCGGAGGCCACGCGCAGCGCGACGACCCGGTCGACCGCGATGGCGAGGATGAGCAGGATGCCGTTGATGGCGAGCACCCAGACGGAGCTGACGCCGAGGGCGGGCAGCACGCTGTTGATGGAGGTGAGCAGCAGCGCGCCGAGCGCGGCGCCGTAGACGCTGCCGGAGCCGCCGGTGAAGACGACACCGCCGACCACGACCGCACTGACGACGGTCAGTTCGTAGCCGTTGCTCGTGCCGGAGTCGACGTTGCCGAAACGGGCGAGATACATGGCGCCCGCGAGCCCGGCGAGGCCCCCGCAGACCACGTACGCGGTCAGGATCCGCTTGCGGACGGGGATGCCGGCGAGCCGCGCGGCCTCCGGGTTGGAGCCGAGCGCGTACAGCTCGCGGCCGCTGCCGAAGTGCTTGAGGTAGTACGCGGTGACCAGCAGCACCGCCAGCGCGATCAGCGCGAGATACGGGACGGCCGAGATGCCGCCGGAGCCGAAGTCGACGAAGCTGCCCGGGAGGTCGGCCGCGGTGATCTGCCGGGAGCCGACCCAGATGGAGTCGATGCCGCGGATGATGTAGAGCGTGCCGAGGGTGACGACGAGCGCGGGTACCTGACCGAGGCTGACGAGCAGCCCGTTCACCAGTCCGCAGCCGATGCCGAGCAGCACCGCGAGGAAGACGGCGACGACGGGGTTTCCGCCGCCCTGCAGATAGATGCCGGCGGCGAAGGCGCTGATGCCGAGCGTCGAGCCGACCGACAGATCGACGTTCCGGGTGATCACGACCAGCGACTGACCCGTGGCGACCAGCACCAGGATGGTCGCGTTCAGCAGCAGGTCCTTGATGCCCTGTTCGGAAAGGAACTGGCTGTTGCCCATCTGGGTGGTGGCGATCATCACCAGGAAGACGACGAGGATGGCGAGTTCGCGCATCTTGAAGACGCGGTCCACCAGCCGGGTGCCGCTCGACTTGGGCACCTCGGCGGCGGGGGCGGGGTTGGGTGCGGTCACCGTCATGCGGCGGCCCTCTCAATGATCGTGGTGGTCATGCGACGGCCCTCCCGGTGGCTGCGGCCATCACGGTTTCCTCGGTCGCTTCGGAGCGTGGGATCTCGGCGGTGAGCCGCCCCTCGTGCATGACGAGCACGCGGTCCGCCATGCCGAGGATCTCGGGCAGATCGGAGGAGATCATCAGGACGGCCACCCCGTCGGCGGCCAACTCGCTGAGCAGCCGGTGCACCTCGGCCTTCGTACCGACGTCGATGCCGCGGGTCGGCTCGTCGACGATGAGTACCTTGGGGCCGGTGGCGAGCCACTTGGCGAGGACGACCTTCTGCTGGTTGCCGCCGGAGAGCGTGGAGACGGTGTCGGCGATCCGGGCGTACTTCACCTGGAGCTTGACCGCCCAGTCGAGGGAGCGGCTGCGTTCGGCGCCGCGGTCCATCAGGCCCGCCTTGACCGTCGTACGCAGCCCGGTCAGGCCGATGTTGCGCTCGATGGACATGTCCATCACGAGGCCCTGGGCGCGCCGGTCCTCCGGGACGAGGGCGAGCCCGGCGGCCATGGCCGTCGAGGGCGCGCCGTTGGTCAGTGTCCTGCCGTCGACTTCGACCTCACCGGCGTCCCAGCGGTCGACGCCGAAGACGGCCCGGGCGACCTCCGTGCGCCCGGCGCCCACCAGCCCGGCGAGACCGACGATCTCGCCGCGCCGGACGTCGAAGGAGACGTCCGTGAAGACGCCCTCGCGGGTCAGGCGGCGCACGCTCAGTGCGACCGAGCCCGCCTCGACCTCCTGCTTGGGGTACAGCTCGTCGAGGTCGCGGCCGACCATCCGGCGTACGAGGTCGTCCTCGGTCATGCCGTCCAGCGGTTCGCTGGCGATCCAGGCACCGTCGCGCAGCGTCGTGACCCGCTGGCAGATCCGGAAGATCTCCTCCAGGCGGTGCGAGATGAACAGCACCGCCGAGCCCTGCTCGCGCAGGGTGCGGACGACGCCGAAGAGGCGGGCCACCTCACTGCCGGTGAGGGCGGCGGTCGGCTCGTCCATGATCAGGACGCGGGCGTCGAAGGAGAGCGCCTTGGCGATCTCGACGATCTGCTGGTCGGCGATGGACAGGCCGCGCGCCGGACGGTCGGGGTCGAGTTCGACTCCGAGGCGCTTCATCAGGGCGGCGGTCGCGGCGTGGGTGGCCTTGTGGTCGATGCGGCCGAGGGCCCGCCGGGGCTGGCGGCCCATGAAGATGTTCTCGGCGATCGACAGGTCGGGGAAGAGTGTGGGCTCCTGGTAGATCACCGCGATGCCCGCGTCGCGGGCGTCGGCGGGACCGTGGAAGACGGTGGGTTCGCCGTCCAGCAGCACCTGACCGGCGTCCGGTCGGTGCACGCCGGCGAGCGTCTTGATGAGGGTCGACTTGCCCGCGCCGTTCTCTCCGGCGAGTGCGTGCACTTCGCCGGGAAACAGTTCCAGGGACACGTCCCGCAAGGCACGTACGGCGCCGAAGGACTTCGAGATGTCCTTGAGCGCCAGCACGGGGGCCGGACCCGTATCGGACGGGTGGGTCATGGGAGCTCCTCAACGACGCGGGCTGAAGGCCCCACGACGTCGTGAAAGGTTTCAACTAGGTTGCCGGGACGTTAGGCACGCAGCCCAGGTCACGTCAATGGGTACGGGTCGAAATTTTCGATAGCCAAAGGTCACAACCGAGTCACGGAGAGCGGTCTTCGCATGGGGGCTTGACAGCCCTACGGGCGGCTCATAGCTTCGGCCTGCTGAATCGTTTCAGACTGAACTCTTCAAGAAGTCCTTTTCAGAACCGAAGTCGTAGGAGCCCCGAAGTGACCGAGCTCGCCGCGGTGAAGACCGCGCTCAAGACCCAGGCCGTCGAGACGCCGTCATGGGCGTACGGGAATTCGGGGACCCGATTCAAGGTGTTCGCTCAGCCTGGAGTGCCGCGCACGCCTCAGGAGAAACTCGACGACGCCGCGCAGGTGAACGCCTACACGGGTGCCGCGCCGACCGTCGCGCTGCACATCCCCTGGGACAAGGCCGACGACTACGCGGCGCTCGCGAAGCACGCGCAGGAGCGCGGCCTGAAGCTGGGCACGATCAACTCCAACACCTTCCAGGACGACGACTACAAGCTGGGCTCCATCTGCCATCCGGACGCCGCGGTGCGCCGCAAGGCTCTTGATCACCTGTTCGAGTGTGTCGACATCATGGACGCGACGGGGTCCAAGGACCTGAAACTGTGGTTCGCGGACGGCACGAACTATCCCGGCCAGGACGACATCCGTGAGCGCCAGGACCGGCTCGCCGAGGGGCTGGCGCTCGTGTACGAGCGGCTCGGTGACGACCAGCGGATGCTCCTGGAGTACAAGTTCTTCGAGCCCGCCTTCTACACGACGGACGTCCCCGACTGGGGCACGGCGTACGCGCACTGCCTCAAGCTCGGCCCCAAGGCCCAGGTCGTCGTCGACACCGGGCACCACGCCCCCGGCACCAACATCGAGTTCATCGTCGCCACGCTGCTGCGCGAGCGGAAACTCGGGGGCTTCGACTTCAACTCCCGCTTCTACGCCGACGACGACCTGATGGTCGGCGCCGCCGACCCCTTCCAGCTGTTCCGGATCATGTACGAGGTGATCCGGGGCGGCGGCTTCACGCCGGGCGTGGCGTTCATGCTCGACCAGTGCCACAACATCGAGGCGAAGATCCCGGCGATCATTCGTTCGGTCATGAACGTCCAGGAGGCCACGGCCAAGGCTCTCCTCGTCGATCGCGCCGCGCTCGCCGAGGCCCAGCGGAGCGGGGACGTGCTGGCCGCGAACGCCGTGGTCATGGATGCCTACAACACCGACGTGCGGCCGTTGCTGGCCCAGGTGCGCTCCGAGCTCGGGCTGGACCCCGATCCGGTCGCCGCGTACCACCGGTCCGGCCACGCGGACAAGATCGCCTCCGAGCGGGTGGGTGGGCAGCAGGCGGGTTGGGGGGCGTGACTGCTGGGTCACGTCTGCCCGATGCGGCCGGTCGCGGGCTGCGGCCCTAGTGGGCCGGCCGCGCCCACGCGGCGGAGCCGCACAGGTCACGGCCCCGCACCCCTGAGGCGCGCTCCCTTGAGCCCCCTTTACACGTACACACTCTTCTAAAGGACCAGGACCATGGCACCCCATCCCGAAGCCGCCGCCCTCCTCGCCCGGTCGCACCGGCTCGGCGCCGATCCCCGCAACACCAATTACGCGGGCGGCAACGCCTCCGCGAAGGGCACCGACACCGATCCCGTGACCGGCGGTGATGTCGAGCTGATGTGGGTCAAGGGGTCGGGCGGCGACCTCGGCACGCTCACCGAGTCGGGACTGGCCGTGCTGCGGCTGGACCGGCTGCTGGCGCTGAGGGACGTCTACCCGGGCGTCGAGCGCGAGGACGAGATGGTCGCCACGTTCGACTACTGCCTGCACGGCAAGGGCGGCGCGGCGCCATCCATCGACACGGCGATGCACGGACTGGTGGACGCGCCGCACATCGACCACCTTCACCCCGACTCCGGGATCGCGCTCGCCTGCGCGGCCGACGGGGAGAAGCTGACCGCCGAGTGCTTCGGGGACAGCGTGGTGTGGGTGCCCTGGCGCCGGCCCGGTTTCCAGCTCGGTCTGGACATCGCGGCGGTCAAGGAGGCCAACCCGCAGGCGATCGGCTGCGTCCTCGGCGGGCACGGCATCACCGCGTGGGGTGCCACAGCCGAGGAGTGCGAGCGTAACTCGCTGCACATCATCCGCACCGCCGAGACCTTCCTCGCCGAGCGCGGCAAGACGGAGCCGTTCGGGCCCGTCGTCGAGGGGTACGAAGCGCTGCCCGAGACGGACCGCCGGGAGCGGGCCGCGGCGCTGGCGCCGTACATCCGGGCCATCGCCTCCCAGGACCGCCCGCAGGTCGGACACTTCACCGACTCCGATGTCGTCCTGGACTTCCTCGCCCGCGCCGAGCACCCGCGTCTCGCGGCGCTCGGCACCTCCTGCCCGGACCACTTCCTGCGGACGAAGGTCAGGCCGCTCGTGCTGGACCTGGCGCCGGCCACCGGCCTGGACGAGGCGATCACCCGGCTGAAGGAGCTGCACGCCGAGTACCGCGAGGAGTACGCCGCCTACTACCAGCGGCATGCCCTGCCCGACTCCCCCACGATGCGCGGCGCGGACCCGGCGATCGTGCTCGTGCCGGGTGTCGGCATGTTCTCCTTCGGCAAGGACAAGCAGACCGCACGCGTGGCGGGCGAGTTCTACGTCAACGCGATCAACGTGATGCGCGATGCCGAGGCCGTCTCGACGTACGCGCCGATCGAGGAGTCGGAGAAGTTCCGCATCGAGTACTGGGCTCTCGAGGAGGCCAAACTCCAGCGGATGCCGAGGCCCAAGCCGCTCGCGACGCGGGTGGCGCTGGTGACGGGCGCGGGCAGCGGCATCGGCAAGGCGATCGCCGAGCGGCTGGTGGCCGAGGGTGCGTGCGTGGTGGTCGCGGACCTCAACGCGGAGAACGCGGCCGACGTCGCCTCGGCGCTGGGCGGTCCCGACAAGGCCGTGGCCGTCACCGTCGACGTGACGTCCGAAGAGCAGATCACCGAGGCGTTCAAGGCGGCGGTACTCGCCTTCGGCGGAGTCGACCTGGTGGTCAACAACGCCGGCATCTCCATCTCCAAGCCCCTGCTCGAGACCTCCGTCCGCGACTGGGACCTCCAGCACGACATCATGGCCCGCGGTTCCTTCCTCGTCTCGCGCGAGGCGGCCCGGGTGATGATCGCCCAGGAGCTGGGCGGCGACGTCGTCTACATCGCGTCCAAGAACGCGGTCTTCGCCGGGCCGAACAACATCGCCTACTCCGCCACCAAGGCCGACCAGGCCCACCAAGTGCGCCTGTTGGCCGCCGAGTTGGGCGAGCACGGGATCCGGGTCAATGGCGTCAACCCCGACGGGGTGGTCCGCGGCTCGGGGATCTTCGCGGGCGGCTGGGGAGCGCAGCGGGCGGCGACGTACGGCATCGAGGAGGAGAAGCTGGGCGAGTTCTACGCCCAGCGGACGATCCTGAAGCGTGAAGTACTGCCGGAGCACGTCGCGAACGCGGTGTTCGCCCTGACGGGCGGGAACTTGACGCACACCACGGGGTTGCATGTCCCGGTCGACGCCGGCGTCGCCGCCGCGTTCCTTCGGTGACGCGGGTGACCGCTGTGAAGTCGTACGCCGCGGTCGACCTCGGCGCGTCCAGCGGACGCGTCATGGTCGGCCGTGTCGGTCCCGACACCCTGGAACTCACCGAGGCACACCGCTTCCCGAACCGGCCGGTCCGGACCCCCGAGGGACTGCGCTGGGACATTCTTTCCCTGTACGCCGGTGTCCTCGACGGTCTGCGGGCGGCCGGGCAGGTCGACTCGGCAGGCATCGACAGCTGGGCCGTGGACTACGGCCTGCTGGACGCGGACAGGGCGCTGCTCGGCAACCCGGTGCACTACCGCGACGCGCGTACGGAGGGCGTCGCCGAGAAGGTGTGGGCGACCGTGCCCGCCGCCGAACTGTATGCGGCGACCGGCCTCCAGTACGCACCCTTCAACACGCTGTACCAGCTGACAGCGGCCCGCTCGACGCAGCAACTCGCCTCCGCCGAACGGCTGTTGCTCATCCCCGATCTGCTGACGTACTGGCTCACGGGCGAGGAGGGCACCGAGCTCACCAACGCCTCGACCACCCAGTTGATCGACCCGCGTACCGGCGACTGGTCGTACGACATCGCAGAGCGGCTCGGCATCGACCTGAAGCTGTTCGCGCCGCTGCGCCGCCCCGGCGACCCGGCGGGGCTGCTCAGGCCGCATGTGCTGGCGGAGACCGGGCTGTCCGGCCCGGTCCCGGTGACCACGGTCGGTTCGCACGACACCGCCTCGGCGGTGGCAGCCGTGCCCGCCACCGGGGAGCGGTTCGCGTACATCTGCACCGGCACCTGGTCCTTGGCGGGCCTGGAGCTGGACGCGCCGGTGCTCACCGAGGCGAGCCGGGCGGCCAACTTCACCAATGAGCTGGGCCTCGACGGCACCGTCCGCTATCTGCGTAACATCATGGGGCTGTGGCTGCTGCAGGAGTGCGTACGCGCATGGGGGCACCCCGACCTGGGGGATCTACTGTCGGCCGCCGCCGAGGTGACGCCGCTGCGGTCCGTCGTGGACGCCGGCGACGCAGGGTTCCTGGCGCCGGGCCGGATGCCCGCCCGGATCGCCGACGCCTGCCGGAAGTCGGGGCAGCCGGTGCCCGAGTCGCCCGCCGAGGTGACGCGCTGCATTCTCGACTCCCTCGCGCTCGCCCATCACCGCGCGATCGGCTCGGCCCAGTCCCTCGCCGACCACCCGGTCGACGTCGTGCACATCGTCGGCGGCGGCGCCCGCAACGCCCTGCTGTGCCAGCTCACCGCCGACGCCTGCGGCCTGCCGGTCGTGGCGGGCCCCGCGGAGGCGGCCGCACTCGGCAATGTCCTCGTCCAGGCCCGGGCGCACGGCCTGGTGGGCGACCGTACGTCGATGCGGCGACTCCTCGCCGATACGCAGCCGTTGAAGCGATACGAGCCCCGAGGTGACACGGCGGCGTGGCGCGCCGCCGGGGACCGGCTCGCCCCTCCGTGAGCGGGGGCTCCGGAGGCGCGCCCGACTCACCCGTCCGTGAGCGGGGACCCCCCCCTGGCGCGCGCCCGCCGCGTACTCCCCCACTACGCTGAACGCGTGTGGGGTGCCCCAGCACTCATCCGATGATCGAGAACAAGGAGCTGCGATGCGTGTCGCCCTGTTCCTGACCTGTGTCAACGACACGCTGTATCCGGACACCGGCCGCGCCGTGGTGAAACTGCTGACCAGGCTGGGCGTGGACGTCGACTTCCCGAGGGCACAGACGTGTTGCGGGCAGGCGCACTACAACACCGGGTATCGCCACGAGGCCGAACCGCTCTCCCGACATTTCTCCGATGTATTCGGGGAGTACGAGGCAATCGTGACACCGTCCGGATCGTGCGGGGCCATGGTGCGGGAGCTGTATCCGCGCATGGGTGAACGGGCGCGCGCCGAGGGTCGCGGCGACACACTGGCCACGACGCTGGCTCCGGTCGTGCCGAAGACGTACGAGCTCACCGAGTTCCTGGTGGACGTGCTCGGCGTGACCGATGTGGGCGCGTACTACCCGCACACGGTGACCTACCACCCCACCTGTCACGGGCTGCGCAGCCTCGGCCTGGGCGACCGACCGCGCCGACTGCTCCAGGCCGTCAAGGGACTTGAGCTGCGCGAATTGCCCGGCGCCGACGAGTGCTGCGGCTTCGGCGGCACCTTCGCCGTCAAGAACTCCGATGTCTCCGCGGCGATGGGCGCCGACAAGGTGCGCAACGCCGAGTCGACGGGTGCCGATGTGCTGTGCGCGGCCGACAACTCCTGTCTGATGCACATCGGCGGCACGATGGGCCGCCTCAACACGGGCATGCGGCCCGTCCACATCGCGCAGATCCTGGCGAGCACGGAAGAGGAGCCCTTGGTATGAGCGGGACCTTCGTCGGGATGCCGGCCTTCCCCGAAGCCGCGCACGAAGCGGTGCACAACGCCACCCTGCGCGGCAATCTGCGTCACGCCACCCACACGATCCGCAGCAAGCGCGCCAAGGCGGTCGCGGAGGTCTCCGACTGGGCCGCGCTGCGCGAGGCGGGCAAGCAGATCAAGGACCACACCCTCCGTCATCTCGACCGCTACCTGGTCCAGTTGGAGGAGTCCGTCACCGCGGCCGGCGGCACCGTGCACTGGGCGGCCGACGCCGACGAGGCCAACCGGATCGTCGCCGACCTCGTGAAGGCGACGGGCGAGACGGAGGTCGTCAAGGTCAAGTCGATGGCGACACAGGAGATCGGTCTCAACGAGGCCCTTCTCGAGAAGGGCATCCACGCCTACGAGACCGATCTCGCCGAACTCATCGTCCAGTTGGGCAAGGACCGGCCGTCCCACATCCTCGTCCCGGCGATCCACCGCAACCGTGGCGAGATCCGGGACATCTTCGCCCGGGAGATGGGCGAGTGGGGCCGCCCGGCGCCCGAGGGTCTGACCGACACGCCCGCCGAGCTGGCCGAGGCCGCCCGGCTCCACCTGCGGGAGAAGTTCCTGCGGGCCAAGGTCGGCATCTCCGGCGCCAACTTCATGGTCGCCGAGACCGGCACCCTGGTCGTCGTCGAGTCGGAGGGCAACGGCCGGATGTGCCTGACGCTCCCGGAGACCCTGATCTCGGTCGTCGGCATCGAGAAGATCGTGCCGACCTGGCAGGACCTGGAGGTCTTCCTCCAGACCCTCCCGCGCTCCTCGACGGCCGAGCGCATGAACCCGTACACCTCGACCTGGACCGGCACCACGGACGAGGACGGACCCCGGACCTTCCACCTGGTCCTCCTCGACAACGGCCGCACCGACACGCTCGCCGACGAGGTCGGCCGCCAGGCGCTGCGCTGCATCCGCTGCTCGGCGTGTCTCAATGTCTGCCCGGTGTACGAGCGGGCGGGCGGCCACGCGTACGGCTCGGTCTACCCGGGCCCGATCGGCGCCATCCTCAGCCCCCAACTCCGGGGCACACAGAGCGAGATCGACGCCTCCCTCCCGTACGCCTCCTCGCTGTGCGGCGCCTGCTACGAGGTCTGCCCGGTCGCCATCGACATCCCGGAAGTCCTCGTCCACCTGCGGGAACGGGTTGCCCAGGGCGGTCGGACGACGCGGGACGGCAACAAGGTCGTCCTCAAGCCCGCGAAGGGACATGCCGCCGAGCGGGCGGCGATGCGCGCGGCCCGCTGGGCGTTCAGCCATCCCGGCGCGCTGCTGGCCGGCCAGCGGCTCGCGTCACGGACGCGCCGCTTCCATCCTCGGACGCTGCCGGGCCCCGGCCGGGCGTGGAGTGCGAGCCGTGATCTGCCGACGGTGCCCGCGGAGCCGTTCCGCGACTGGTGGCAGCGTACGCAGGGCGGAAAGAAGGCGGACTCGAAGTGAGCAGCAGGGATCTGATCCTGGGCCGGGTGCGGCGCGCGATCGCGGACGTACGACAGGACGACACTCCCCCAGTGCCTGAAAGGCCTGGGAGGTACCCCCAGTACGAGCAGGCCATTGACCGGAGTTATCTGCGCGAGCACGGTGCGCGGAGTGTCGCAGAGACGGTGGATCTGCTCGCCGAGAACCTGGCGGACTATCGGGCGGTCGTGCATCGCACCACCGACGACGAGCTGTCCGACTTGCTCATGCGGCTGCTCGCCGAGCGGGGCACGCGAACAGTCCTCGTCCCGCCGGATCTGCCGCCGCACTGGCTCAAGGCCGTGGATGCGACGCGCGTACACGACCGCGCCCAGAGCACCCCGGCCGAACTGGACCGCGTCGACAGCGTCGTCACCGCCTGCACCGTGGCCATCGCCGAGACCGGCACCATCGTCCTGGACGGCGGCCCCGACCAGGGTCGCCGCCGCATCACCCTCGTCCCCGACCACCACATCTGTGTCGTCCGCGTCCCCGACCAGGTGGTCCCCTCCGTGCCCCAGGCCCTGGAGCGCCTCGACCCGACCCGCCCGCTGACCTGGATCTCCGGGCCGTCGGCGACCAGTGACATCGAGCTGGACCGGGTCGAGGGGGTGCACGGTCCGCGCACCCTGGAGGTGGTGCTGGTGAGCGATCAGCCCAGGGCGGACGTCACGTCGTAGCCGCCGGACGGCAGCCGGTAGGGCGCCACCGTATGGTCGAAGCCCAGGAACTCGACACCGGGAACCCGGGCCAGCGGCGTTCTGCCCGCACGGACAGTGGCGGGGTCGGTGGTCGGGAGGCGCAGCGTCGCCTCGCTGTTCGCGGGGACCACTGCCCGGTAGGTCAGCGTCCGGTCCCGCACCGTCCACTCGCTGAGATCTCGCCGTAGGGGGAGACGTGTGAACCGGCCACCTGAGTGATCTTCCCGGCCGGGTCCGTGTGCGGCTTGAGCAGGAAGTGCTTGAACCCGGGATGGGCCGGGTCCTTCGCGATACCGGCCATGTCCTCGTACATCCACTCCATGATCGCGCCGTAGGAGTAGTGGTTGAACGAGTTCATCTCGACCGGTCCGAAACCGTCCTCCTTCGAGTACGAGTTCCAGCGCTCCCAGACGGTGGTGGCGCCAGATGCCGGTCGTCGGCCAGCAGGACGAGCCCGAAGTCGTCCAGGGTCGCGTCCGTCGTGGTGGTCAGCACCATCTGGTCCTGGCCGTTCTGCACGGCCCGCTTCGCCTGGGTGTTGCCGACGCCCTTCGGGTCGACGGCGGTGATGTCGATGCCGTACGTCTTCTTCAACCCGGGTTCGCAGTACGGCCGTTGCACACACTCGTCGCCCGCCGCGAGCCGCACCTTCAGACCCGACTTGCCGAGGTCGCTGAGCGTCTTGAGGTGATGCCGGCGCGCGTACGCCTCGGTCACGGCGAAGGCGTTCTGGTCGACGGCGCTGCCGGGGGCGAGGACGGTGAGGCCGCGAGGCGTGGCCGGCTTGCGCAGCCCGGCCATCGTCGCGTCCAGGTCGGGTGAGCCGGCGGGGGGGTGCGTCGGAGCCGTTGGTCTTGGCGTTCAGCCAGTCCGCGAAGGTGGCCGCGTACTCGGGGACGACGTCGATCCGGCCGGATTCCAGGGCCGGTTCGTACAGTTCGCGGTTGGCGACGGTGAGCAGGGACGTCTTGTAGCCGGCCTGGTTCAGCAGCAACGCGTACATCTGGGCGAGCAGGTCGCTCTCGGTGGAGCCGGCCGAGCCGATGGTCAGGTGCTTGCTGTCGCCGGGCGACGCGGTGACCGCGCCCCGGGTCTCCAGGGAGGGGCCGGTGGTGCAAGCGCTCACGAGGACCAAGGACACCAGTGCGATGCGTCGCCTCACCGCGAGCCCCTCGCCCAGTGCGGAGCCAGCCGCTCGGCGAGCTCGAAGATCCCCTCGACGATCAGCGCGAACACGGCGACCAGGACGGCACCGGCGACGACCTGCGGCGTACTCGCCAGATTGAAGCCCGCGGTGATGATCCGGCCGAGCCCTCCGCCGCCGGCGAGCGCGGCGATGGTGGCGGTCGCCACGAGCTGTACGGCGGCGATCCGCACCCCGTTCAGGACCATCGGGAGTGAAAGGGGCATTTCCACGTGAAACAACATCTGTCGCCCGGTCATCCCCATCCCGCGCGCCGCCCGCACCACATCGCGGTCGACCTCGCGCATCCCGACGTAGGCGTTGGTGAGCAGGGGCGGCACGGCGAACAGGACGAGCGCGACGACGGTCGGTCCCTCGCCCCACTTCCCGATCGGGGTGAGCAGCAGAAGCACCAGCACGGCGAAGGTGGGTACCGCCCGGCCGACATTGGAGATGTTGACCGCCAGCGCGCCGCCCTTGCCGAGGTAGCCCAGGACAAGCGCGACGGGCAGCGCGATCAGACAGCTGATGACCAGGCAGACCACGGTCAGCACGAGATGCTGGGCGAGGCGGTGCCAGATGCCGTCGTCACCCGACCAGTGCGCGGAGTCGGTGAGCCAGTCCCAGGCCTCGGTCAGGGTGTTCATCCGCGGGCCGCTCTGGTCCAGGGGGTGATGAGCCGCTGCACACCCAGCAGGAGGACGTCGGCGGCGACGGCGATGACGACGCACAGCACGGAGGCGGTGAGGACCTGGGCCTTGAAGTAGGTGTTCATACCCGCGTAGATGAGGTTGCCGAGCCCTCCGAAGCCGACGATCGCGCCGACCGTGACCAGCGACACGGCCGAGACCGTGGCGATCCGCAGCCCGGCCATGGCGGCCGGCACGGCGAGCGGCAGTTCCACGGTGAGCAACAGGCGGATGGGCCCGTATCCCATCCCACGCGCGGCCTGCCGGGTCTCCTCGGGGACGGCGCGCAGGCCCGCGAGGATGTTCCGTACCAGGAGGGTCAGCGAGTAGAGGACGAGGCCCACGACGACCAGCGCGGCCGACAGTCCGTAGAGGGGCAGGAGCAGCGAGAACATCGCCAGGGACGGGATGGTGTACAGGATCGTGGTGACGCCGAGGACGCATCCCGCGGCCCAGCCCCAGCGGCGGGCGAGTACCGCGAGCGGCACCGCGAGGACGAGCCCGCTGAGCACGGACACCGCGGTCAGCTCGAGGTGTTGGACCACCGCGTCGAGGAGGATCTGGCGGCGGGTGCTCAGATACTCACCGCAGATCCATTCGTTGCGCGCGAGGCAGTCGTCCGGGGGCGCGGTCACGCGTCCATTCCATCGGGGGCGGACAGGGGTCGGCGCGTTCTGGTGACCCGTACGGGGTGGTGCTGAGTACACCCCGGAATACGGGCTCTGTGCCCCATGTGGTCCCGCCTCTGTCTCCGTAGCTTCGTCGGCATGGCACAGGGCGTGCCGGACGGAGAGTGATGACGATGTTTCGCCGAGCGCGAGGTACGCACGAATCGGGACCCGCCCCGGAGGCTCTGCGGCTGGTCAAGGTGAGCAAGACGTTCGGGGTCGAGGAGAGTGCCGTGACCGCCCTGGACGGGGTGACGCTCAGCCTGGCGCGGGGCACGTTCACCGCGGTGATGGGGCCCTCCGGGTCCGGAAAGTCCACGCTGCTGCAGTGCGCGGCGGGACTGGACCGGCCCGACGGCGGCATCGTGATGGTGGACGGCGCGGAGATGACGGGCGGTGGCGAGGCCGAGCTGACGAAGTTCCGGCGCAGTCGGATCGGCTTCGTGTTCCAGCAGTACAACCTGCTGCCGACACTGACCGTCGCCCAGAACACGGTCCTGCCGCTCAGGCTCGCGCGTCGGCGCGTCGACCGTGCGCGAGCCGGGGAGATCCTGACGGCCGTCGGTCTCGGCGACCGGCTCGGCCATCTGCCCGACCAGCTCTCCGGAGGACAGCGTCAGCGCGTGGCGATCGCCCGAGCGCTGGTCACCGAGCCTCGGGTGATCTTCGCGGACGAGCCGACCGGCGCGCTGGACACGCGCAGTGCGCGGGATGTGCTGCGACTGCTCCAGGAGGCGGTACGGGTGCACGGCAGGACCGTGGTCATGGTGACGCACGACCCGGTCGCCGCCTCGTACGCCGACTCCGTCGTGTTCCTCGCGGACGGACGGCTGGCGGGCGAGTTGCACGGGCCGACGGTGGACGCCGTGGCCGAGCGCCTGGCGCACCTGGGCGACGACGCGTTGCTGGGGGTGTGAGTCATGTTCGCTCTCGCCCTGCGCTCGATTCGCAAGCGCCCCGGGCGCTTCGCAGCGACCCTGCTGTCCGCGTTCCTCGGCGCGGCGATCATCATGATGTTCAACTCGATGCACGATACGGCCGGGCAGCCGGGCGTCGACTCGGTGAGTGCGGAGTCGCTGTCCACCGCGGCGGGCGTCGTCGGCGGCTACGGCACCCTGCTGGTGTTCTTCGCGGTCGCCTCGACGCTGACGGTGAATGTCCGTCAACGGAGTGCGGAGATCGAGCTGTTGCGCTGCTCGGGGGCGACTCCTGCGCAGATCAAGCGCATGGTCGTCGGCGAGTCCGTGGCGGTCGCGCTGGTGGGCGCCATGTTGGCGATCGGTCCGGCGATGCTCGGCGGGCGGGCCCTGCTGGACGTCTTCCAGGACAGCGGCCAGGTGCGGCGGTCCGTGGACTACTCCTTCGGTCCCATCGCCCTCCTGTCGGGCATCGACATCACGGTGCTCGCCGCGGCGGGCGCGGCGTTCCTGGCGGTGCGACGGGCGACGCGGAGCCGTCGACCTCGGGGCGGCGCACGGAAGTTCCTCGCGTACGCGGCCCTGGCCGTGGGCGTCGCGGCCGTCTGCTCCACGTTCGCCTTCTCCGCGCGGGACGCCGCGCTGATGGCGCCTCCCGCGTACGGCGCGATCCTCCTCTCGGTGGGCTTCGCGCTGCTGTCCCCGAGGCTGCTGAAGGGGCTGCTCGACCGGCTCCCGCTGTCGGGGCCGAGCGGCTATCTGGCCGTACGGAACATGCGCGGGCGCGCCGACGAACTGTCCGGTGTCCTGATGCCGCTGATCCTGTTCACCTGCATGGCGACGGCGACGCTGTACATGCAGGCGGTGGAGAACGACGCGATCGATGCCTCGGGCGTGCCGAAGTCCATGGACGCCAAGAACCTGGAGACCCTCAACCTCGTGGTCGTCGGCATCATCGTGGTCTTCTCCTGCATCATGCTGATCAACTCCCTGTACGCGGCCACGACTTACCGCGGCCGGGAGTTCGGGCAGCAGCGGCTGGCCGGTGCGACGCCGGGCCAGGTGCTCTCCATGGTCGGCGCCGAAGGCGTGATCCTGACGGTGACCGGGGTCTTCTTCGGCACCCTGGCCGGGCTCGCGGGAATCCTCCCGTTCACCCTGGTCCGTACGGAGGCGACATGGCCGGGCCAGGGTCTTGGCATCTGGATCGCCATCGTCGCGGTGGCGGCGGCGGTGACACTCGGGACCAGCCTGATCACGGCCCGGCGCGCCCTGCGAACGCCCGCGGTGGCGGCGGTGACACTCGCCGAGTGACCGGATGCTCGATCCGGGGAGGGGCACCCGCCCGAGCGGGTGCCCCTCCGCCACGCGTTGGCACGCGCCCCGTCGAGTGGCGACGATGTACTCGAAGGACGCGGCCCGATCCCGGAGGGGACGATGAACCACGACGCCAACGAGCCGGACCGGATCGTCGAGCTGCGGGAAGAAATAGACCAGTTGAAGGAAGCCGTCACTTCGCACGCCGTCGTGGACCAGGCGATCGGCATGATGGTCGCCCTCGGGCGGGTGACACCCGATCAAGGGTGGGCCGTTCTGCGGGAGGTGTCCCAGCACACGAACATCAAGCTGCGCATCATCGCGGAGATGATCATTGTCTGGGGCCAGAAAGGAGATCTGGCGCCCGATATCCGCGCGGTCCTCGAGGACACGCTCGACAAATACGGGCCCGCCCAGATCCCGGATCCTCCGTCCACTCCGTGACCCGAAACGTGTTTGGATCGGGTCCGCCCCGGTAGTCCGAAGACAGGCGAGAACCTGGCCAACCATTCCCGGGAGGGTTCGGCAGTGAGCTCGCCGCCTGGCCGCCCGGCCCGAGGAGACTCGACCGGGCGGCCAGGTAGCCGCAGCCGTCCGTTTCGGGAATCATGCCGCATCGGCGAGCACCTGCTCACGCAGCGTGGCACAGCAGTTGCTGATCAGACGGGACACGTGCATCTGCGAGATGCCGAGCTCCTCAGCGATGAGGCTCTGCGTCATACCGCCGAAGAACCGCAGGTACAGGATGGTGCGCTCGCGCTCGGGCAGCGCGCTCAGCGCGGGCTTCACGGCCTCACGGTCGACGACCAGGTCGAAGCCGACGTCGAACTCGCCGAGAGCGTCCGCCAGGGCATATCCGTCCTCGCTGCCCGGCAGCTCGGCGTCCAGCGAGAGGGCGGCGAAGCTGTCCAGGGCTTCCAGGGCGATGCGTACGTCGTCCTCGCCGAGGTTCGCGCACTCGGCGATCTCGGCGACGGTGGGCTGTCGGCCCTGGATCGTCTGGGACAGGTCCTTCAGCGCGGCGCGCACCCGGGTGCGCAGGTCCTGAACGCGGCGCGGCACGTGCAGGATCCACATGTGGTCACGGAAGTGACGCTTGATCTCGCCCGTGATCGTCGGGATCGCGTAGCTCTCGAACGCGTTGCCCAGGGCCGGGTCGTACCGGTCGACCGCCTTGACCAGGCCGAGGGCCGCCACCTGGTTCAGGTCCTCGATGGATTCACCTCTGCCGCGGTACCGGCCCGCGATGCGCGTCGCCATGGGCAACCAGGACCGGACGATCTCGTCGCGCAGCGTCTGCCGCTCGGGTCCGTCGGGCAGATCGTGGAATCGGACGAAGGCGGCCGCGGTGTCCGGGGCGTCGTCGTGCGGATGTTGCTTCGTTCTGACCGTGGCGGGCATGGTGCTCACAACTCCCTCATGGGGTGTTGAGTGGACAGTCACCATGGGAGTGCGCGCACACAGACCGCTCGGAGACACCTGCAGTCGGCGTACCGACTCCCACGGAGGTGCCTGCTGTCCGAAGCACTGGAATTCAAATTCCCCGATTCAACGCACGCAAACAAATTCGTGAATTATGTGACACCCGGCAATCGACCGGCCCTGGAGTGTGACCGATTTCCTTTTCGCGCTCGAATCAGGAAAGACACTCTCAATCGAATGGTGGCGCCGACCGCAGGGCAACCGCTCTTCGTATCACCGGGATCACGCCGTTGACCAGGCGATCCGTTCAGGTGTTCAGGTTGCGTTCAGGCCTGTCGCCGCCCTTGGCAACTCCTGCGCCAGAGGCCCCCAAGCGATGGCAAAGACCCCTGAGGCAATGCCAGTTCGTCATGTCATCGTGCGGGGTATGAGCACAGAGCACCTCACCCGTCACCGCCGCGTCACCGGCCCCTCCGCAATCGCCCTGGCGAGCAAGGTTCCGGAAGTCACCGTCTATTTCTGGGTGATCAAGGTGCTGACCACCGGCATGGGTGAGACGGCCTCCGACTTCCTGGCCCAGCGGCTCGGGCCCGTCCCCGCCGTCGGTCTCGGCGGGCTGGCCCTCGCGGCCTCACTGGCGCTCCAACTCACCGTCCGCCGCTACGTCGCCTGGATCTACTGGACGGCGATCGTCATGGTCAGCGTGTTCGGCACGATGGCCGCCGACGTCCTGCACGTGGGTCTCGGTGTCCCGTACACGATCTCGACCCCGCTCTTCATGGTCGCGCTCGCCGCCGTGTTCGCCGTCTGGTACGCGAGCGAACGAACGCTGTCCATCCACAGCATCCGCACCCGCCGCCGCGAGATCTTCTACTGGGCCACCGTGCTGGCCACCTTCGCGCTCGGCACCGCCGCCGGGGACCTCTCGGCCACGATCGGCCTCGGCTACCCGGGCTCGGCCGTCCTGTACGCCGTCGCCATCGCCGTCCCGGCCGTCCTGCACCGCTGGGGCGCTCTCAACGCGGTCGCCGCCTTCTGGTCCGCGTACGTCATCACCCGCCCGCTCGGCGCCTCGGTCGCCGACTGGATGGCGCTCGGCCACTCCCGCGGCGGCCTCGCCCTGGGGCTGGGGCCCGTCACCCTGTCCTGGACCGTCGCCATCGTCGGGTTCGTCGGCTATCCGGCCGTGTCACGCGGCGATGTCCAGGACGTCCCGCAGTAGGTGCACGCTCACTTCGGCACGGACGGTCGGTGCGGACCCGCAGGCCGGCCGGTGAGGCCATGCGACCCGATCACGGCACCCCGTGCAAGATCAAAACGGCGACCGTTTAGCATATGAGCACCGCCTAGCTCGAAAGATAAACTTGTGACTGTCAACGACGACTCGTTCACCAACTGGAAGAACCGCGAGGAGATCGCGGAGTCGATGATCCCCCTCATCGGGAAGCTGCACCGGGAACGGGACGTCACGATCCTGCTTCACAGCCGCTCCCTGGTGAACAAGTCGGTGGTCAGCATCCTCAAGACGCACCGATTCGCCCGGCAGATCGCCGGTGAGGAGCTCTCGGTCACCGAGACGCTGCCGTTCCTGCAAGCTCTCACCGCGCTCGATCTCGGCCCCTCCCAGATCGACATCGGCATGCTCGCCGCGACCTACCGGACGGACGACCGCGGCCTCTCGGTCGAGGAGTTCACCGCCGGGGCCGTCGCCGGAGCCACCGGGGCCAACAAGATCGAGTGCCGGGAGCCCCGCGACGTCGTTCTCTACGGGTTCGGCCGCATCGGTCGTCTCGTCGCCCGCCTGCTCATCGAGAAGTCCGGCTCCGGCAACGGCCTGCGGCTGCGCGCCATCGTCGTCCGCCAGGGCGGCGAGCAGGACATCGTCAAGCGCGCCTCACTGCTGCGCCGCGACTCGATCCACGGCCAGTTCCAGGGCACGATCACCGTCGACGAGGCGAACAGCACGATCATCGCCAACGGCAACGAGATCAAGGTGATCTACGCGGGCGACCCGTCGGAGGTCGACTACACGGCGTACGACATCAAGAACGCCATCCTCATCGACAACACCGGCAAGTGGCGCGACCGCGAGGGCCTGTCCCAGCACCTGCGTCCCGGCATCGACAAGGTCGTCCTGACCGCGCCGGGCAAGGGCGACGTCCCGAACATCGTGCACGGCGTCAACCACGACACGATCAAGCCGGACGAGCAGATCCTCTCCTGCGCCTCCTGCACCACGAACGCGATCGTCCCGCCGCTGAAGGCGATGGCGGACGAGTACGGCGTCCTGCGTGGCCACGTGGAGACCGTCCACTCGTTCACCAACGACCAGAACCTGCTGGACAATTACCACAAGGCCGACCGCCGCGGCCGCTCGGCGCCGCTCAACATGGTCATCACCGAGACCGGTGCCGCCTCCGCCGTCGCCAAGGCGCTGCCGGACCTCAAGGCACCGATCACCGGCAGCTCGATCCGCGTCCCGGTGCCGGACGTCTCGATCGCGATCCTCAGCCTGCGGCTCGGGCGCGAGACCACCCGCGAGGAGGTCCTGGACTACCTCCGCGACGTGTCGCTGACCTCGCCGCTCAAGCGCCAGATCGACTTCACCACCGCCCCCGACGCGGTCTCCAGCGACTTCATCGGCTCGCGCCACGCCTCGATCGTCGACGCCGGCGCCACCAAGGTCGACGGCGACAACGCGATTCTGTACCTGTGGTACGACAACGAGTTCGGCTACTCCTGCCAGGTCATCCGCGTCGTCCAGCACGTCTCCGGGGTGGAGTACCCGACGTACCCGAGCCCGGCGGTCTGAACCGGCGGTCTGAACCCGGTACACCGACCGGTCCCGTGTCCGGTCGGGCGGGGCGGGCGAGGCGGGCGATGAGAGGGCGACCGATCCCGATCGGCATCCGGTTGCCCTCCCTCCGGACGCCCTCCCCGTCGGCCAACGGCTGTCGCCCCGAACGGCGGGCGCGGATGCGGTGGTTGACCCCAGGCGCATGATCATGGCTGGCCACGGCATCCGTCATGCTGCCACAGCGTCCGTCATACGGTCCGTGCCCTCCGCGAGGCACACGGCGAGGAAGCCGGTCGCTCGTCCTGCCGCCGATTCGAAAGCCGGGCGGGCACGCTCTCATGGTGCGGCAAGGGGACACGCCATTGCGCACGATTTCGAACACTGGCCCGTGGGAAGCCGGTTGAAGGGGCGTCAGCTCGTCGGCACGACGCGCAAACAACCGAACGCGCCCCCTCCCCCACCCAGTTCGATCCTCTCGACGTCGCGCGAAACGCGGACGACGCCGAGATCCCACGGACCGAGGGCGTCCAGGCCGGCCCGTGCGGGCCGGCCTGGACGTCGTGATCAGACGAGGTCGAACCGGTCCAGGTTCATGACCTTGTCCCACGCAGCGACGAAGTCCTTCACGAACTTCTCCTTCGCGTCGTCGCTCGCGTAGACCTCCGCGAGTGCGCGCAGCTCGGAGTTCGAGCCGAAGACGAGGTCGGCACGAGTGCCGGTCCACTTGACTTCGCCGGTGGCGTCGTCGCGGCCCTCGAAAGTGTTCTGGTCCTCCGAGGTCGCCTTCCACGTCGTGCCCAGGTCGAGCAAATTGACGAAGAAGTCGTTCGTCAGCTTGCCCGGAGTGCCGGTGAGGACACCGAGCGACGTCTGCTGGTGGTTGGCACCCAGGGCGCGCAGGCCACCGACCAGGACGGTCAGCTCGGGGGCGCTCAGACTCAGCAGGTTCGCCTTGTCGAGCAGCAGGTACTCGGCCGGGAGGCGGTTGCCCTTGCCCTGGTAGTTGCGGAAGCCGTCGGCGGTGGGCTCCAGCGCGGCGAAGGACTCCGCGTCGGTGTGCTCCTCCGTGGCGTCCACGCGGCCCGGCGCGAACGGCACCTCGACGTCGTAACCGGCGTCCTTGGCGGCCTTCTGCACGGCGGCGGCGCCACCGAGGACGATCAGGTCGGCGAGGGAGACCTTCTTGGCGCCGGAGTTGAACTCCGCCTGGATGCCCTCGAGGACACGCAGCACCTGCGCCAGCTCGTCGGGCTCGTTGACCTCCCAGCCGGCCTGCGGCTGCAGTCGGATGCGGGCGCCGTTGGCACCCCCGCGCTTGTCGCTGGTGCGGAACGTGGAGGCCGAGGCCCACGCAGTGGACACCAGCTGCGAGACGGTCAGGCCCGAGTCGAGCAGCTTGACCTTGAGGGCCGCGACGTCGGTGGCGTCGACGGGCTCACCCTCGGCCTCCGGCAGCGGGTCCTGCCACAGCAGCGTCTCCCCCGGGACCTCAGCGCCGAGGTACAGCGACTTCGGGCCCATGTCACGGTGGGTCAGCTTGTACCAGGCGCGGGCGAAGGCGTCCGCGAACTCCTCGGGGTTCTCGTAGAAGCGACGCGAGATCTGCTCGTAGACCGGGTCGAACTTCAGCGAGAGGTCCGTGGTGAGCATCGTCGGGAGCTTCTTCTTCGACGGGTCGTGCGCGTCGGGGATGATCGCCTCGGCGTTCTTCGCCACCCACTGGTGGGCACCGGCCGGGCTCGCCGACAGCTCGTACTCGTACTCGAAGAGGTTCTTGAAGAACCCGTTGCTCCACTGGGTCGGGGTGGCCGTCCAGGTGACCTCGAGGCCACTGGTGATCGCGTCGCCGCCCTTGCCGGTGCCGTAGGTGCTCTTCCAGCCGAGGCCCTGGGCCTCGATCGGGGCGGCCTCGGGGTCGGCGCCGACGTGGTCCGCCGGACCCGCGCCGTGGGTCTTGCCGAAGGTGTGACCGCCCGCGATCAGGGCGACCGTCTCCTCGTCGTTCATCGCCATGCGGCGGAAGGTCTCGCGGATGTCGCGGGCCGCGGCGATCGGGTCCGGGTTGCCGTTCGGGCCCTCCGGGTTGACGTAGATGAGGCCCATCTGGACTGCGCCGAGCGGGTTCTCCAGCTCACGGTCGCCGGTGTAGCGCTGGTCGTCGAGCCAGGTGGTCTCGGGACCCCAGTAGACGTCCTCCTCCGACTCCCAGACGTCCTCACGGCCACCGCCGAAGCCGAAGGTCTTGAAGCCCATCGACTCCAGGGCGACGTTGCCGGCGAGAATCATGAGGTCGGCCCACGACAGGCTCTTGCCGTACTTCTTCTTGACCGGCCACAGCAGACGGCGGGCCTTGTCGAGGTTGCCGTTGTCCGGCCAGCTGTTGAGCGGGGCGAAGCGCTGCTGACCGGCACCGGCGCCGCCACGGCCGTCGCTGATGCGGTAGGTGCCCGCGCTGTGCCAGGCCATGCGGATCATGAACGGGCCGTAGTGACCGAAGTCGGCCGGCCACCAGTCCTTCGAATCCGTCAGGACATCACCGATGTCCCGTTTCACGGCCGCGAGGTCGAGGCCCTTGAACGCCTCGGCGTAGTCGAACTCCTCACCGAGCGGGTTGGCCACGGCGGGATTCTTGGCAAGGATCTTCAGGTTCAGCCGCTCCGGCCACCACTGGCGGTTTCCGCCGCCCTGGGTGGGGTGCGCGGCGCGCCCGTGCGCGACGGGGCAGCCACCCGCCTCCTCCGGCTTGGGGTCTGTCACGATCGCGTCGTGGTTCTCAGTCATGGGAATCCTTCCGGACGGGGCGGATCTCGGTGCTCAGGAACTGCGGGCAGTGGAACAGTCGGGGCGCAGGCCCCCGAGTGCGTGGAGGGGCCTCACTCACGACTTGAACGGGGGTGTGGCCCGCGCGATCGCGCACCCCGGAGGCAATCGCCTCGACGCCGAGGTGGTCCCTCACGTCTCTGTCTCCTGCCGTACTGGATTCTTCTTGTCCCTTGGCTATCGCCGGAACCGATCCTACGATGGACAGAATCCAAGTCAAGAAGCGTGCCAAGCCCACATCCAATCGGAACCCGGACGTCCACCGATAAATCTTGCGTATCCAACTGAGCCCGAATAGGTGAACAGATATGAGTGACCTGCTGGAGCGACTGCGAGAGCGCGGCTGGCGGATGACCTCCCAGCGGCGTGTCGTTGCGGAGGTCCTCGACGGCGACCATGTGCATCTCACGGCCGACGAGGTGCATGCCCGTGCGGCACTGCGGCTGCCCGAGATCTCCCGGGCGACCGTCTACAACGCCCTGGGCGAGCTGGTCTCTTTCGGCGAGGTCACCGAGGTCTCCACCGACGGCCGCGCCAAGCGCTACGACCCCAACGCGCACCACCCGCACCAGCACCTGGTTTGCTCCCACTGCGGCACCATCCGCGATGTCCACCCGGCCGGCAATCCACTGGCCGACCTCCCGGCGGAGGAACGCTTCGGCTTCACGGTGTCCGAGGTCGAGGTCACCTATCGGGGCCTGTGCCCGTCCTGCGCCTAGACATCCGCAGCGGTGAGAGCCACTGACCGGCTCGACCGTGCCGCCCACCGCCACCGCAACGCCTGAGAGCAGCCGGCCAACACCGCCCTGACCCGACTCCGGGCTCCGGGCTCCGGGCTCCGGGCTCCGGGCTCCGGGCTACGGGCTACGGGCTCCGGTCGAGCGACCCTTCACCGCGCTGAAGCGCCGGCTCGTCGTCACGGGATCGGCGTACGCCTTCGGTCACGTGCACGTACTTCGCCGAGGACGCCCGCCGCAGGAAGCACTACGAGGACGGCACCGACACCGCAGAGCAGAAGAGCGCCATCGCGAGAACGCGGCCGTCCGACGCGCCGAGGGAGGTCCGGGGACGTGCCTCCAAGACCCGCGTCCACGTCCTCGGCCACCCGGCGACCCTGCCGTCCGACAGCACCGGCTGCGGCCGCGAACTTCCCCTCACCCAGGGCGACTTCACCTACCTACGGGAGAAGGAGCGGCAACTCGACACCACGCTGGTGCTCTGCCGTACATGAAGGACGACCTCGGCCTGACCCCGTTCACCGAGGGCATGGTCACCAGCTCGCTCCTCCTCGGCGCCGCATTGGGAGCGATCACCGGCGGCAGGCTGTCGGACGCGCGCGGACGCCGCCGTACGATCCTCACCCTCGCCGTGGTGTTCTTCGTCGGCGCGCTCGGCTGCACGCTCGCGCTCAACACCGCGATCATGGTCGTGGCGCGCTTCGTCCTCGGCCTCGCCGTCGGCGGCGCCTCGGTCACCGTGCCCGTCTACCTCGCGGAGATCTCGCCCGCCGAGCGGCGCGGCGCGCCGGTCGGCGGGCAACGAACTGACGATCGTCAGCGGCCAGTTGCTGGCCTTCACCTCCAACGCCGTCATCGCCCAGGTGGGCGGCGAGTCCGGCGGCGTCTGGCGCTACATGCTCGTGCTGGCCACCCGGCGTACACCTCGCAGATGGCCGCGCAGGACACGGCCGTCCACGAGATCGACGTCCTGCGGTGGCTGCTCGACGACGAGATCGTCTCCGCCCAGGTGATCACCCCGCGCGCGACCAGCAAGCGGTTCGACCACCTCAAGGACCCGCAACTGATGTACTTCGAGACCGCGAACGGGGTCCGCATCGACCTGGAGGTCTTCGTCAACCGCCAGTACGGCTACGACATCCAGTGCGAGACCGTCGGCGAGGAGGGCCTGGTCCGGCTGTCCGACCCGGCCACCGTCGGCGTCCGTACCGCCGGCCGGCACGGCACCGCCGTCCTGCAGGACTGGAAGGGTTCGTGGACGCCTTCGACACCGAGTTCCGTGAATGGATCGCCTCCGTCGGGGCCGGTGCCGAACCCACCGGGCCGTCCGCATGGGACGGCTACGCCGCCACCGTCATCGCCGACGCCACCGTGACGTCTCTCGCATCCGGCGGCGCCGTCGTCGCCGCCGACGTGAAGCCCCGCCCCGCCTTCTACGTAGGTGCCGCATGAAGATCGCCCTCGACCCGTACATGTTCCGCGCCCTGCCGATCGACGACATGGTGCGCACGGTCGCCGAACTCGGCTACCAGTACATCGAGTTGTCGCCGCGAGACGAGTTCATGCCGTTCTTCCTGCACCCGCGGGCCGACGACGAGCGCATCGCACAGCTCAAGAACGCCCTCCGCACTCGTGGAATCGCACTGTCCTCCGTCCTCCCCCTCTACAAGTGGTCCTCGCCGGACGAAACCGAGCGGCAGGCCGCCGTGCGCTACTGGAAGCGGATGATCGAGATCACGGCGGACCTCGAATGCCCGCTGATGAACTCGGAGTTCAACGGCCGGCCCGAGCGCGCCGCCGAGAGCGAGGCCGCCTTCCGGCGCTCCATGGAGGAACTGCTGCCGCTGTTCGAGCGGGAAGGCATCGCCCTCAACCTGGAGGCCCACCCGGACGACTTCTGCGAGGAGAACACGCCCGCGGTCGACCTCGTCCGCGCGATCAACAAGCCCTGGGTGAACTACCTCTACTGCGCCCCGCACTCCTTCCACCTCTCCGGTGCCTCGGAGGTCGGTGCGGACATCGCGGCGATGATGCGCTACGCCGGCGACAAGCTCCGGCACGTGCACATCGCGGACTCCTTCAACCACAAGGGATCGTCCGGCCTCCGCTACATCCTCAACCCGCCCGGCACCACCGCCCGGATCCACCAGCACCTGGACATCGACCAGGGCGAGGTCGACTGGGACGCCTTCTTCGCCGGCCTGCGCGAGCTGAACTTCGACGGCGTCGCCACCGCCTGCGTCTTCGCCTGGGAGGAACGGGCCCGGGAGTCCTCGGCGTTCATGCTGAACCGCATCGCCAAAGGAACTCCCCGCGCAGTGCGAGTACTGGCCGGCGGGTCTGCGGTGACCTCCATCCGACCCGCCGGCATGCAGCGGTCGACGTAATCCTTGCCGAGCCCTTCTGTCGGCAGGATCGACTGGGCCGGCTGGGTGCTGCGTCGCTACTTCACGACGCCGACCGCGAAGCCCTACGGCAATCGGGGCACGGTTGCGGAGCGTCGCGTACGGCCGCGGTCTGCAGGCCCACCGACATCGCTCGTCCTTCACCTCCGGATCCCGGCGCCCCACCCCATGGAGCGGGCCGCGACGAAGGAGCCCGCCGCCCTCCGGGGTGGCCGGGCTGCGGTGCGTACAGGGTCGACCGACAATGGGGTGGCGGGGTGCGTGTCCGGCCCGCCCACGACGCCTCGGCGGCGTCGGCCCGAGAGGAACGTGCTCATGCGCGCTGAGCCTTCGCCGGCCGCGTGGACCGGGGCCCTCATCGCGGTCGCCCTGGCCCTGTTCTGCATCCGGCTCGACTTCTTCGCCCTGAACCTGGCCGTCCCGGGGATCGCCGAGGAGTTCGGTGTAACCGCCTCGGCCGCCCAGTGGACGCTGTCCGCGTACATGCTCGCCATCGGCTGCTGTTTCATCGTGGGCGGCAGAGTGGGCGACGTCTTCGGACGCGGGCGCTCCCGGCTTGCCGGGACGGCGCTGTTCGCGGCCGGGTCGGCCGGCTGCACGCTCGCGCCGGAGCTGTGGCCGCTGCTGGGGGCACGGATCGTGCAGGGCATCGGTGCGGGCTTCGTTTTCCCGGTGTCGGTGTCCGTGATCACCAACGTCTTCCCGGACACGACTCGGGTGCGTGCGCTGGGGGCGGCCTTCGGGATCGCCAACGTGGGGACCGCCCTCGGACCCTTCGTCGGCGGCGGATTCACCGAAGGGCCCGGCTGGCGCTGGATCTTCTGGCTGCTTGCCCCCTTGAGTGTGCTGGCGCTGACCGTGGCGTACGTGTGCGTCCCCGACTCCCGAGGCCCCTCGGCTCCCCGCCAGATCGATCTGGCGGGCTGTCTGACCCTCGTGTGCACCTCGGCGGCGCTCACCCTGGCCGTGGAGCGGGGCAGCGCCTGGGGCTGGGACCATGCCCGCACGCTCACTCTGCCGGCCATCGCGGTGGTGGCGGGCGGGCTGTTCGTGCTGCGGGAGCGCAAGGCCCGGCATCCGCTCATCGATGCCCGGCTCTTCCGCAACATCCCCTATGTCCTGGTGACGGGCACGGGCTCCGTCACCAACATGGGCTACGCCGTCACCGTCTTCGTCTCGACGCTGTATCTGCAGCAGGTGCGGGGGGTGTCACCGCTTCAGGCGGGTGTGGTGTTCCTGGCGCCCGCCGTGCTCGTGGCCCTGAGCGGGCCGCTCGGCGCCAGGCTGTCCGCGCACCTGCGGCCGACGGTGGTGATGGCACTCGCCGGGACCATCGCCGGTACGGGCATGATCATGCTCAGTCACGCGGCGGCCTCGTGGCTGTACGTTGTGGTGTTCGCCTGGTGCGGGCTCGGCCTGGGGCTGGGCTGGACCTTTGCCGGCGTCGCCACACAACAGGTGGTGGCACCCGAACGGGCCGGCGAGGCGTCGGGCGTCCTGCTGACGTTCTTGGTCACGGTGGGCGGCGTCGCGCTGGCGGCGGCCGCGGTCGCGATCACGGCGATGACGCCGGAACGAACGCCGGAGGCGACGTACGACGCGATCCTGCGCTCGGGCGGGGCAGTGATCCTGGCGGCTTCCGTCGTCGTCACGGCCGTACGACACCGGCTCGTGGTCCTGGGCCAGGTCCCGCCGCTCGGCTCGCGCGCGACTCACGACGGGGGCCCACCGTGAAGGGCGGGGCCGAGCGGGCCGAGATCCTGCACCGCTCGGTGCGGGTGACACTGGCGGCGTCCGCGGGGTTCTACACCTTCCTGTACGGGCTTGGCGAGCCCGTGCTGGCGCTGTACGCGCTGTTCTCGCCCATCGCTCTGGGGCTCCTGTCCTCGCTCCCGGGATCCGGGCGGCAACGGGCCGCGATGATGCTGAAGGTGCTGCCGGTGGGCCTGGTGCTGGTGGCACTGGGGACCGTGCTGGCGGTGCAGACCTGGGCGGCAGTGCTCGGGATGCTCGTCGTCGGCTTCCTCCTGGCCTTCGCGGCCATCGCGGGGCCTCGGCCGGCCGGGGCGGCGCCGGGACTCCAGCTCTTCTACATCCTGGCCTGCTTCCCGCCCTACGCACCGCAGACCCTGGGGGCGCGGCTGGCCGGGCTCACCGTGGGCGTGGTGCTGCTGGCGCTGTGCGAGCTGTTTCTCCTGCCGCAGCCCGCGGGCGAGACGTACCGATGGAGCCTCGCACAGGCCGTGGCGACCGCGGGCGACACCCTCGCCGGCCGCACCAGCCTCTCGCCCGAGGCCCTGCGCGCCGCGGGCGCGCAGCTACGGCTGTCCAAGATCCCACCCGCGGAACGCCCCGCGGGCCCTGGCCGTGCGACCCGCGGTCTCTCCCAGGCGGGTTCCGGGGCCCGCCGGCTGCTCGAGCAACTGGCCCATCTGACCGAGACGGAGCAACTGCGCGACCTCCTCCGCAACGGCGGCCGGGCCGACATACGGGACGGCTGCCGGGCGGACATAAGGGGTGGCGCCGCTACCGACCCGGCATCCCAGTGGCTGCTGCCGCAGGTGACGTCCCTGTGCGACGACAGTGCCGCGGCCCTGCGGGCGGGACGAGCCGCCACGGGCCCGCAGCACATGGATGAGGCGATCGGCGCCTTCCAGGAAATGCGCGTGCGGGAGGCGGCGGAGCCGGCCGGCGAGGTACCGGCGTCGGTGACAGTGCTGCGCCGGCAAGCCGCGCTGCTGGCCGTCGCCGAATCGGTGCGCATCCTGGAGATCTCCGTACGGGTCGGCCTCGATGGGCGACGCACCCCGCCGATCGAGCCACGCGAACTGTTCTGGTACACGGAGGCGAGCACGTCCCAGCTGTGGCTGCGCCGGATCGTCGGCAACATGACGCTCCACTCGGTGCAGTTCCACAACGCCGTCCGGATCGCACTGGCCCTCGGCGCGGCACGGCTGGTCGCCGGTTCGCTCGACCTCACCCACGGGTTCTGGGTGTTGCTGGCGGTGCTCACGCTGTGCAGGACCACCGTCGGGGAGACCTGGGCGGCCATTCGCGAGGCGGTGGCCGGCAATCTCGTGGGCGCCGTCGCGGCGGGCGCCCTGCTCATCGGCGTAGGACAGCACACCGACGCCTACGCCGCGATCCTCGCACCGGGCATGCTGGTTGCCTTCGCGCTCGGGCCGCTGCTCGGCATCGCCTGGGCGCAGGGGCTGTTCACGCTCGTGGTGGCCACCGCGTTCGCCCAGATCGCGCCGGCCACCTGGCGGCTGGCCGAGGCGCGGATCGTGGATGTGGTGACCGGCAGCGCCATCGGTCTGCTGTGCGCGATGCTCGCCTGGCCTACCGGTGCCCGCCGGGAGGTGCGCAGAACCATGGCGGGGCTGCTGCGCGAGTGCGGGCCGCTGATAAAGGGCACCGCCGCAGTGCTGACGGCGGTGCCACCGGGCTCGGCACCTGCCCCGCCGACGTTCCCCGCTCTGCACCGGCTGCGCCTGGCCGAGTCCGCCTATGACCAGTTCCGCAGTGAACCGGCCGCCGGCGCAGCCGTGAGCGCCGACTGGCACGGCCTGCTCATCGCGGTCCACCACGTCCTGCTCGGGGCCCAGTGGCTGCCCCGCTTCGACATGCCCGCGAGTGCCCCGCCTCCGGACGCCGCGGAACGTGCCCGGGCCGATGCCCGGGCGGTGGCCGGAACCACCGATCGGCTGGCCGCCCTGTGCACCGGGGAGCGGCCGCCGCCGGACGGAACGCGGCCAGAACCCTCGCGGCCGCCGACACCGCCGCTGCCGGCGCTGATCGACCTCGAGATGTGGCTGATGAGCCTGACCGCCCAGCTCTCCCGCATCGAGGCCGGCCTGCCCGGCGCGCGCGATCGCGCGGCAACCGGGGCGACGGGCGGCGGCACCGCCCGCTCTGTGACCGGTCCCGGCGGGCACTAGGTGTTCTGCCCACGGAGGTTGGTGACAGGGTTCACGGCTGATTGATCTTGAAATGGGTGAGGGCCTTCTGGCCTGGTGTGGATTGCGACATCTGCACCGGCGACCAGAAAGGCCCTCGTGCCTCACCGTAATGCACCCCTGACCGAGACCGGACGGCTGCGTCTGGCCCGTTGTGTGGTCGAGGACGACTGGCCCCTGCGCAGGGCCGCCGAACGCTTCCAGGTCTCCGTGACCACGGCCAAGCGGTGGGCCAACCACCCGCCAGCCGCGTCCCCGACCTCACGGGTCAGTACAACTAGGGCGCGCACCGTGTCCCGCGGAAGCCTTCGTGCCGGGCTGCGACCCCCGTCCCCACTCCGGGGGTGGGCGTGGTGGCTGCCGCTGATCGCCGTGGCCGTCGACCTGCTCGCCGAAGTGATCGTCAGGGGCCGCGAACCGGTGAGCTTCATGCTCATCGCCGTACCGCCGCTCGCGGCCGCGACGCGCGGCCCGCGGGGCACCGCGCTGTCGGCCGTGGTGTGCCTGGGCCTGCAGATGTGGATGGCCGCCCGCCGTCCCGGCCACTTCGACGAGCAGCACCATGCTGCCGTCTACGCCGCCACCCTCCTCATCGGTATCGCCAGCGTCGCGCTGGCCTGGCAGCGGGAGCGGACCCGGCAACACCTGATCCGGGCCAACTCGGTCGCGGAAGCCATGCAGCGGACCCTGCTGCGGCCCGTGCCGTGCAGGCTCGGCCCCGTCCATGCCGCCGGGTTCTACGAGGCGGGGGAGGGCGGAACGCTCGTCGGCGGGGATCTGCACCGCCACCCGGCGGCTGGAGGAACTGGAGCGCACGCAGGTCGCCGAACCGCCGCGCCCGCTGCGTTTCGCGGCCGGTGACCTGGCCGCGCGGGCGGAGGAGAGCCCGTGGCCCCTGGTGTCCCTGCGGGACGTACGCGTGCCGGGCCGGCTCGCGCTGGACGGCCTGGAGGTGTCGGCCACCGATCGGCTGCTGGTCACGGGCGGCAACGGGACGGGTAAGTCGACGCTGCTCGCCGGGCGTCTTCCAGCCGAGGGCGACGTGCACCGGCGGCGCAGGCTGACGGTGGGGTTGCTCACTCAGGACACCGTGTTCGAGGGATACGACCGCACGGTCCGGGACACCTATGAGCTGTCGCTGGGCCCGGAGCGGACCGAGAGGGTGCCGCCGAGCTGGGGGACCTGGACAAACCGGTCGGACAGCTGTCCGTGGGGCAGCGTCGGCGGCTGGCGCCGGCACTACTGGTGGCCCACCCGCCGAGGCTCCTCCTGCTCGATGAACCCACCAACCACCTCTCCCCGCGGCTGTGCGACGAACTGGAGCCCGCACTGGGTGCGGGCCCCGGCGCGATCGTCGTGGCCAGCCACGATCGCCGGCTGCGCCGACGGTGGCAGGGCCGCGAACTTCGTCTGGAACCGGGACACGGCCGACGAGAGGAGGCGGCGCCGGCCCGCTGCGGGTCCTGACCCCTGCTCGTACACGGTCCTGACCTGCGCGGACCGCGCGGGGTGCCGTACGATCTCGACCGCGCTGCCGCGGGGCACCGCCTGAAACGGTGACGCTTCTTGCGCCCCACAAGAGTCACCTGTCAAGATGGTGATGTGAATCTTGACCATGTATTCGTATGCGCGCACCCGGCCCTCGACTTCGCGGCCACTCTACGGGCCCGGCGCTCGACCCGGTTCGAGATGTTCGTGACGCCGGAGCGGCTGAATGCCTGGTACCTGGAGTCCGGGCTGGTGGACACAATCACTCCAGGCGAGGAGGACGACGTCCGGGAAGCGACGACCGTACGCGAGGCCATCTACCGGCTCGTCACCGACCGCCGGCTCGGTGACGAGCTCGACCGTGAGGCGCTCGCCGTGCTCAACGCCACCGCGCGCAAGACCCCCGTGACACCGCAGCTCACCCTGACGGGCCGACACACCGAGGCGACGCCCGAGCAGGCGCTGGCGACCGTCGCCCGGCAGGCCGTCGAACTGCTCAGCGGCCCGGACGTCCCCCTGATGAAGGAGTGCGGCAACCCCGAGTGCACCCGAGTCTACATCGACCGCTCCCGGGGCATGCGGCGCCAGTGGTGCGGCATGGAGTCCTGCGGCAACAAGATCAAGGCCGCCGCCTACCGCGCACGCAAGAAGGCCGCGCCGGCCGTGACCACGCGCTGACCTCACACTCTCCTCGCAGGCAGGCCGTGGTCGACGCCGACCACCTCTGAGATCCGCACCCGCCGCCGCCCCGGCGCCCCCTGTCGGTCACGCCCAGGAGGGGTCCTCCCCGGCCGCGCTGGTGTTCAGGCCTCGCTTCGCCTGGGCAGGCGCCAGTTCGGGCGCGGGAAATGGCAGGTGTAGCCGTCCGGGTAGCGCTGGAGGTAGTCCTGGTGCTCCGGCTCGGCCTCCCAGAACGGGCCGGCCGGCACCACCTCGGTCACCACCGGTCCCGGCCACAGCCCGGACGCCTCGACGTCGGCGATGGTGTCCTGTGCGATACGGCGCTGCTCGTCGTCGAGGTAGAAGATGGCGGAGCGGTAGCTGAGGCCGATGTCGTTGCCCTGCCGGTTCCTCGTGGTCGGGTCGTGGATCTGGAAGAAGCACTCCAGGATCGTGCGGTAGTCGGTGACCGCGGGATCGAAGGTGATCTCGATCGACTCCGCGTGTTTTCCGTGGTCGCGATAGGTGGCATCGGGCTTGTCGTCGTCGCCGCTGTAGCCCACCCGGGTGCGCACCACCCCGGGCAGCGCCCGGATCAGGTCCTCCATACCCCAGAAGCAGCCACCCGCCAGCAGCGCCTTCTCCTCGGTGTCGCTCATGGCACCTCACCTTCCTGTTCGCGTCTGCGCGCGCAAGCTCCAGGCTCGCACGTCGGCCGGAAACCCCGCACCGTTCGCCACCACCTTGACAGGTGACGTTCCGCATGAGCGTCGGCACGGCATGGCGCTCGAAGAGCCGGTCGGACTCCTCCGCTCCGACGGTGTTCGCGAAGGCGTGGTGGAACTGCTCCGGAGACAGGGACACCAACTGTTCGGCGTCCTCGGCCCCGCCATGGGTCCATAACCGGGCCGGGGAGGCGGGCAGCGGGATGTCGTTGATCGGGGCGGGTGCGATGGCCAACGCGGCCCGGCCCATGTTGGCGCCGATGAGATGCTGCGCAATGAGGCCCCCGACCGAGTGGCCGACGATCACCGGCGCGACATCAAACGAACGTACGATCTCTGTGTAGTGGTCCGTCAGCACGTCCAGGCCGATGCCCGCGAGCGTCTCGGAGGACTCGAGCATCCCCCAGGCCGCTGCCGCCTCCCCCGGCCATCCGGGCGTGAAGGCGAGGAACCCCAGGCTGGCGAAGCGCTCCGCCCACGACTCCCAGGAAAGCGCGTTCAGCCATGCGCCATGGATGAAGACGACGGGAGTGTGGTTCACGGCTGGCTCCTCCGAGCATGACGATCACCCGGCACTGGCACGCGGGCGACAGTTTCAGGATCGTTCAGGCGCAGGCCAGGGGCGGCAGTCGAATGACTTGATGTCGACGGCCTCCGGCGCCCTCAGAGCCCGAGCGTCCCGATCCACCGTCGAAGTGGGGTGATGTTGGACGGTCAAGTTACCCGTGTACGACGCTCCCGCGGGGACGAGAGTAGGTCGGGCCGGATTCCGCCACAGAGAAGGACCCGTCCGGCACGGGCGGCAACCAACCAGGTGCACAGGCCCGCCGCTGGTCGCCGCCACGGCCGTCCTGAGCTGATCCTCGACATCGAGCGCGTGCTGGACGTCTCCGCCCGGCAGACCCTCAGGGCGAAGTTCCGTTTCGCCCCGGAGGTTCCCTTGATCGTGTGCGTGGAGTTCGTCATCGAGGACGGCCCGCGTGTCCTGTGGCGGATCGGCCGCGGCCTGCTTCAGCAGAGGCGGTACTCGGTGAGTGGCCTCGGTGACGTCCGGCTGTGGCCGTCACACGCGGAGGACCGGGCCACGCAGCGCAAGCACCGTCCTCCCGCACCGGCCCGCCCGACTCGACCCCGCGCCGGGTCGGCGCTCTCCGGTCGCCACCGAGCCGTCAAAGGCCGACGCCGGCGCCAGGGCTGCGAAAAGAGCCTGCCCACCGTACCTGACGACACGTCAATAAGGTCGGCACAGGTCAGCAAAAGCTCTGCCACAGCCGCTCGCAGGCAGCCACACCGTGGAATCGCCGACTGCACAGACCCGATCCGACAACCTGCCCAGCCGCCTTCAGGCGAACGGTCGAAGAGCAGGAGGCGCCACCTGGCCGCCACCCGCCCAGGAGACACCGAAGCTCAGGCATACTCGCAGGTCAACGCACCCTTCCGCGCGGCTTCAGTGGCACCGGCGGGAGTTCGGGAGCGGGCAGCGGCGCACCGTCGTAGCCCACCACCTCGCCGAACCGCGAGCCGGTCATCCAGTCCGAACGGGCCTGCTCGATGTCCTCCTGGGTGCGGCCGATGAAGTTCCACCACATGATCAGCTCCTCCTCGAAGGGCTCGCCGCCCAGGAGCACGAGGGCCGCGTCCGACTCGGCGCGCAGGGGGAGTTCGGTGCGGCCGCAGCCGAGGTAGAGCATCGAGCCGGGAAGCACCGGTACGCCGTCGACATGGGCCTCGCCGGACATGGACAGGACGGCGTACTCGAAGTCCGGCTCCAGCGGCAGTCGTACGTCACTGCCGCTCGCCAGGGCCAGGTCGGCGCCGACGATCGGGGTGTACGTCGTACCGGGCGAGGTGGTGCCGTCGACGGTGCCCAGAATGAGCGTGCCCTTGAGGCCGGGAGCCGTGACGACGGGCAGTTCGGCGTGGTGCTCGAAGTGCGGGTCGGTGTGGCGGTGGCCGTCCGGGAGGGCGACCCACAGCTGCGCGCCATGCAGGAAGCGGGCGTGCGACTTGGGGCTCTCCTCGGAGTGGCTGATGGCCGGGCCCGAGGTCATGAGGCCCAGCTCGCGCGGACGGATCGCCTGGAGGCTGCCCGTGGAGTCGCGGTGCAGCACCTCGCCCTCGTGCAGCCAGCTGACGGTCTGCAGGCCCATGTGCGGGTGCGGCGGGACCTGCATCCCGGGCTCGTCGGCGATGTCGTCGGGCCCGTAGTGATCGACGAAGCACCAGGCGCCGACCATGCGACGGCCCAGGTTGGGCAGCAGACGGCGGACTTCGGTGGACTCGCCGAGCTTGACCCGGCGGGGGCTGAGGAGTTCGCGCACCGGCTCGGCCACCACGAACCCGCGGCCACCGCAGAGGGCGGGGACCGCCTCGCGATCAAGATTGCTCATGGCGCCAAACCTAACCCTGTCGGGGACCTTCCGTCAGGCCATCGACCCGCCCATTGAGGGGCACTTGACTCAGAACCGTCGCGGTCCTACGACCTCGGTCCCGGACGCCTACGCCGTTGGGCGGACCAGCCTTCGAAATAGTAGCCATGGATATAGTAGCCATGTACTGTTTCTTGCATGAGTTCGGTGACCTCGGTATCCGAGAACGCGACGCCCGGCTTCCTCGTCTGGCGCCTGTCGATGAAATGGCGCGTGGCCGTGGACCGCGCCCTCGCCCCGCTGGGCCTGACGCACGCGCAGTACTCGCTGGTGGCGTCGCTGTACGGCATGCACAGGGACGGTCACCGCCCCAGCCAGCGCCGGCTGGCCGACCACACCGGACTCGAAGCGCTCTACGTGTCGAAGCTGGCCCGCGCCCTGGAGGCGGCCGACATCGTCGACCGCGCCCAGGATCCCGCGGACCCCCGGGCGGTCCAGTTGGCCCTCACGGCGGAGGGGCGCGAGATCGCCCGCCGTGCGATCCGGGTGGTCCAGGGCCTCCTGGACCAGCTTCTCGAGCCCCTCGGCGGGCTCGACGGCGAGCGCACCAAGGCGTTCAGTCACGAACTGGCCACCTTGCTCGACGTACCACTCGATCCACCGTCAGAGAAGACGCATTCCACGAGCGAGCACTCCGAGAAGGAGCAGTCATGACCACCACCACTCCCCTCGTCAACGGCCAGGTCATAGGCCTGGCCCACTATGCGAGCCGTGCCGCCCTGGAGGCCGTGCTGGCCCGCACCGGGACCACCTTCAACCAGTCGGTGGCCCTCAGGGCCGTCTCGGACAACGGCGGGACGGTCGAGCGCGACTGGCTCGTCGGCCGGCTGACCGGTGCGCTGAAGATCGAGGAGGCGACGGCCCGGGAGACCGTCGACGAGATGACGGCCCTGGAGCAGTTGGCGGAGCCGACGCCCGGGCAGGTGTCGCTCACGGACAGCGGCCGCGAGCTGTTCGAGGCGATCCGCGCCGGCGGCAACGAGATCGCGGCACGGCTGTACGCGGGCATTCCCGCCGAGGATCTGGCGACCGCGGGTCGGGTGCTGACCCTCATCACGGAGCGGGCCGACGCGGAGCCGGCCGGGGCATAGCCGACCCGAGGTCGTGGAATATTCAACCAACGCATCCGGTTGTGGCCCGTCGAAGGAGGTCAGCAGTGGAAACGACGTACTACGACCACGGAACGGCCGCGGAGCGCTGGGAGCGGGCGCGGATGTTCTTCGACGCCAAGGACTACGCCGCCGCGGCGCGGATTCTGGGCGGGCTGGTCGAGGAGGTGCCGGAGCAGGTCGGACCCCGGCTGCTGCTGGCGCGCTCCTACTACCACTCGGCTCAACTGCGCCGCGCCGAGGCGGAGTTGCGCGTGCTCTTGGAGCTCGACCCGGTCGAGCACTACGCCCGGTTGATGCTGGGGCGCACGCTGCAGCGCCAGGGGCGGCACGACGAGGCGGAGTCGCACATCCGCATCGCCTCGGCGCTCGCGGGCGACTTCGCGCAGGTGTGATCCCACCGTTCGTCGCGCACGTGTGATCCCACCGTCCTCCGCGCAGGTGTGATTCCACCCTTGAGGACCCCTTCGGGGGTGGGCCGGTCACTTCGGTGACCGGCCCTTCGCGGGTGCCTTCGTCGACGGCAGTCAGCAGCCGGGTGGCCGTCCGCGGGTCCAGATGCAGTTCGGCGAGGCGCGCGATGGGCCAGGCGCTGAGCGGCTGGACCAGTGGCAGGAAGACGAGGGCTCCCATGAGACGTCAGTCTTCCGTACCGCCTGCCGTCCCGTCGGCCCCACCCGGCACGCGACCCTCACCGGTCGCTTCGCCCGCGTCCGTTCCTCCGTCGTACGCGCCGCTTCGAGCAGCGCACGCAACACCTGTTCGTCGCCCGGCGGCAGCGCGGTGACGAAGCCGGCGAGGACGGCCTCGCGGTCGCGTTCGCCGTCGAGCAGCCGCCGCATCTTGAGCGCGGCCAGGCCCGCGACGTCGGCGGTGGGCGTCCAGATGAAGGAACGTCCCTGCCGTTCGGGGGCCACCGCGTCCTTCGCGAGCAGCCGGGTCAGGATGGTGACGACGGTGGTGTACGCGGGGTCGCCGCCCAGGCGCTCCTGCACCCAGGCGGCGGTCACCGGGGCGTCCGCCTCGCGCAGTGCCCCGAGTACCTGGACCTCCAACTCGCCCTGCCCGCGGCGCCGGCAGCGGCGGTGCGACTCCTCGCGGTCGCGGTGCGCCATGTCCGTCTCCCTCCGGCGTTCGCGTGTCTGATCACGCTGCTCGGCCGCCGTGGGTGCGCTTCCCCTTCCGGTACGCGATCTCGCCGAGGAGCACGTCCACGGCGATGAACACCGCCAGCGGGATGCCGAGCAGCGGGACGAAGTAGCAGAGGACCGCGACGGCCGCCATCGCCGGGACGAGGATCTGCGGCGGGACCTGCTGCCAGGCGCCGCGCGGGATGGGCCGCCCGAACGCGGAGGCGCGGCCCCGCTGCCACCACATGCGGTAGCCCCACACGATGAGCAGGATCAGCGAGAGAGCGAGGGCCATCAGGGCAATCTGGTTGACCAGGCCGAAGAGGGTGCCGGTGTGGGCGTCGATGCCCCAGCGGGTCAGCTTGGCGAGCAGCGGGTAGTCGGCGAAGCGGAGTTCGTCGGTGACCTTGCCGGTCGCCGGGTCCACGGCCACCGAGTCCTGCTTCTTGGGCCAGCTGCGCTGGATCTGCTTGGCGACGTACGCGGAGTCGGCGTCGGCGGGCGGGACGATCTCGACGGGGTCGCCGAGGCCCTTGGCGCGGGCGGCCGCGAGGATCTTGTCGATGTCGCGGGCGATGTCCGGTGCCTCGGCCTCAGCGGTTCCCGCGCCGGTGTGGCCCGCGTGCTCACCGCCCGTCGCCGCCGACACCGAGGGTGTCGCCTGGCCGAGCGAGGTCCTGAGGGTGTCGATGTTCGCGCCGGCATACGTCGACCACGTCAGACCGGTCGCCGAGAGGAAGACGAACCCCGCGGCCGCCCAGACGCCGACCGTGCCGTGCAGTCCCAGGGTGCGGCGGCGTCCGCTGGTGCCGCGCACCTTGCGCTGGGAGCGCCGGCGGCCGCACCACAGCACGAGGCCGCCGCCCGCGATCACCCACAGCCAGCTCGCGGCGAGTTCGCTGTAGAGCCGGCCGTTCTCGCCCAGCTGCAGATTGGCGTGGAGCCCGTCGATCCAGGTGCGCAGCGGCAGCGCGCCGGTGGAGCCGTACTGTTCGAGGGCTCCGCGCACCTTCCCGGTGTACGGGTCGACGAAGACCGCGAGGGTGTGGTCGGCGCCGACGCCGGGGACGCCGGAGAGCAGCACGCGCGTGGTCGCGTCGGCCTCCGGTGCAGGGCGTACGGCCGAGACCGTGCCCTCGGGGTGGGCCTTGCGGGCGGCGGCCACCTGCCGGGACAGCGTCAGTTCGTGGTCGCCGACGGGGACGGTCAGCTCATGGGAGTACACGATCTTCTCGGCCTGGAACGAGGCGGCGTACAGGAAGCCGGTCGCGGCGGCGACCAGCAGGAACGGGGCGACGAGCAGTCCGGCGTAGAAGTGCAGGCGCAGGACCAGGGGGCGCAGCGGAGACCAGGCTCTTCGGGACAGTGCGGGGGTGACGGACTGCGGGGACTCGTCCGTCGTGGTCGAGGGAGCGGTGGACATGCGGCGGGTTCTCCGGTCGGGCAGGGGACGGAAACGGGCCGTGGGCCAAGGAGTTGGGCTCCTTTCGCCGGTGGCGGTCCAGTAGTCGGGGCACCGCGGCGCCCAGTTCCCGGGCAGATACGTGGTGTGCGTCACATGCGGGAAGATGCGAGACTCGCCTGGCTCCGCCTCGCTCAGCGCGGTACGTGTTGGCATCCTGGCGCGATGGCATCCGAACGTGACCCCAGCCCCTCACGCCCCCTGAGCGACCGGGTCGAGGAACTCCTCGCCCGCGAAGGCCCGTTGCCGATCGTCGCCGCCGGTGACCCGGTGCTGCGCCGACCGGCCGAGCCCTTCGACGGCCAGCTGGACCCGGGGCTGCTGACCCGCTTCGTCGCCGCCCTGCGCGCGACGATGCACGCGGCACCGGGCGTCGGCCTCGCGGCGCCGCAGGTCGGCGTACCGCTGCGGCTCGCCGTCATCGAGGACCCGGCTCCGGTCTCCGAGGAGGTACGGCTGACACGCGGGCGGGTGCCGCAGCCGTTCCGGGTGCTGGTCAATCCGTCGTACGAGGGTGTCGGCGCGGGTCGGTCCGCGTTCTTCGAGGGCTGCCTGAGCGTTCCGGGCTGGCAGGCGGTGGTGGCCCGGCACTCCGAGGTGCGGCTGAGGGCGCTGGACGAGCACGGCCTCGCGGTCGACGAGGTGTTCACCGGCTGGCCCGCGCGCATCGTCCAGCACGAGACGGACCACCTGGACGGCATGCTCTACCTCGACCGCGCGGAGTTGCGCTCACTGTCCTCGAACCAGGCGATGGCCGAGCACTGGAACCAGCCGACGCCTCAGCGGGCGGCCGAGGCACTGGGGTTCGAGCTGCCCGGATGAACCGGCGGACGCCGAAGCCCGGGCATGAGGTGAAGTCCGACGGAGGCCGAGGGCGCGCACGGGCGGAAAAATCCGTCGCGCCCGAGCGAGCCCCTCGCTAGCCTGCCCCCATGTCTACGCCCCGCATCTCTTAGTTCAAGGACCCGCTTCCACGCCATCCGTGTGTCCTTTTGCTGATTGATTCCCCGGAGCGTATTCCCATGATCACCGTTCGCGGTGTCGACGTGCGCGTGGGCGCCCGTCTGCTGCTGTCCGGCATCTCCTTCCACGTCTCCCCCGGCGACCGCATCGGCCTGGTCGGCCGCAACGGCGCCGGCAAGACCACCCTCCTGAACACTCTGGCGGGGCGGACGCGCCCCGCCGCCGGCTCCGTCTCCCGTACGGGGGCGCTCGGTTATCTGCCCCAGGACCCCCGCGCGGCCGACCCGACCGTCACGGTCACCGACCGGATCCTGTCGGCGCGGGGCCTGGACGAGGCCGTACGCGCGCTGCGTGCCGCCGAGGCCTCGATGGCCGACGGATCCGAACGGGCGATGAACGCCTATGTGCGTGCGGAGGCCGAGTTCCAGTCGCGTGGCGGGTACGCGGCCGAGGCGGAGGCATCCCGGGTCGCCGCGGGCCTCGGGCTGCCGACACGGGTCATGCAGCAGCCGGTCGGCGCCCTGTCCGGTGGTCAGCGCCGCCGTGTCGAGCTGGCCCGCATCCTGTTCGCGGACCACGGCATCCTGCTGCTGGACGAGCCGACGAACCATCTGGACGCCGACTCGATCGCCTGGCTGCGCGGCTTCTTGACGAACCATCAGGCGGGACTCGTGCTCATCAGTCACGACACCGCGCTGTTGGCCGACGTCGTCAACCGTGTCTTCCACCTCGACCCGCGGCGGGCCACGCTCGACGTCCACAACACGGGCTGGCAGGCCTACCTCGCTCAGCGGGATGCCGACGAGCGCCGCCACTCCCGGGAGCGGGCCCATGCCGAGCGCAAGGCGGCGGCGCTGCACGCCCGGGCGGACAAGATGCGCGCCCATGTGTCGACGGCCGTGGCGGCCAAGAACATGGTGCGCCGCGCCGAGCGCATGCTCGCCGAGCTCGAACCGGTCCGGCAGACGGAGAAGGTGGCCAGAATCCGGCTGCCCGAGCCCGCCCCCTGCGGACGCATGCCGCTCGGCGCGGTGAGCCTGACCAAGTCGTACGGGGATCTCCGCGTCCTGAGCGGAGTGGACCTGGCCGTCGACCGGGGCAGCCGGCTGGTGATCCTCGGCCTGAACGGCTCGGGCAAGACCACGCTGCTGCGGCTTTTGGCCGGCCATCACGCCCCGGACAGCGGGCGTGTGGTGCACGGTCATGGGCTGCGCCTCGGCTACTTCGCGCAGGAGCACGACACGCTGGACCCCGCCGACACCGTCCGCGGCCAACTGTCGGCGGCGGCGCCGCATCTCACCGACGGCGAGGTGCGGCGGGTGCTCGGCTCGTTCCTGTTCACCGGCGACGACGCCGACAAGCGCGTCGGCGTCCTGTCCGGGGGTGAGAAGTCTCGCCTCGCCCTGGCGGGTCTGGTGCACTCGGGCGCGAACGTGCTGCTCCTCGACGAGCCCACCAACAACCTCGACCCGGTCTCCCGGGCCGAGGTGCTGGCCGCGGTGGGCACCTACCCGGGCGCGATCGTCATGGTCACCCACGACGAGGGCGCCATCGAGGCCCTGCGTCCGGACCGAGTGCTGCTCCTCCCGGATGCCGACGAGGATCTGTGGAACGAGGGGTATCTGGAGCTGGTGTCGCCGGCGTGACGCCGAGGGTGCCGCCGGGACCGGCGGCACCCGGCGGGTCGGCTATGCGTCCCGGTACGCCTCCAGCAGCCGCAGCCACACCTCGCTCACCGTCGGGTAGGACGGGACGGCGTGCCACAGGCGGCTGATCGGCACCTCGCCCGCGACCGCGATGGACGCCGAGTGGATCAGCTCGCCCACGCCGGGGCCGACGAGGGTGAGGCCGAGAATGATCTCGCGGTCGATGTCGACGACCATGCGGGCCTTGCCGCGGTAGCCGTGCGCGTACAGGCCCGCGCCCGCCACCGAGGACATGTCCACGTCCACGGCCCGGACACGGTGGCCGGCCTGCTGCGCCTCGGCGAGCGAGAGGCCCACGGCCGCGGCCTCCGGGTCGGTGAAGACGACCTGCGGGACGGCCGCGTGGTCGGCGGTCGCGGCGTGCGCGCCCCAGGGATCGGTCTCCAGGAGGGGTACTCCCGCGGCGCGGGTGGCGATGGCGGCGCCCGCGATCCTGGCCTGGTACTTGCCCTGGTGGGTGAGGAGCGCGCGGTGGTTGACGTCGCCGACCGCGTACAGCCACTCGCTGCCGATGACCCGGAGGCTGTCGTCGACGTCGAGCCACGAACCCGGCTCGAGGCCGATCGTGTCGAGGCCGATGTCGTCGGTGTGCGGCACGCGGCCGGTGGCGAAGAGGATCTCGTCGGCCTCGATTCGGTCGCCTGTGTTCGTCAGGGCCACCACGGTCGAGCCCTCGCGGGTCACCGCCGTCACCGAGGTGCCGGTGCGGACATCCGCGCCCGCCTCCTTCAGGCCCTCGGCGACCAGTTCCCCGGCGAAGGGTTCCATGCGAGGCAGCAGCCCCTTGCCGCGGACGAGGACCGTGACCTGGGAGCCGAAGGCCTGCCAGGCCGTGGCCATCTCGGTGGCGACCACACCACCACCCACCACGATCAGCCGCCCGGGCGCGGCGGGCGCGCTGGTGGCCTCGCGGCTGGTCCAGGGCTTGACCTGAGCGAGCCCCGGCAGGCCGGGGAGCTGGGCGCGGGTGCCGGTGCACACGACGACGGCATGCCGGGCGGTCAGCCGGTGCCGCTCGCCGTCCGGTCCCTCGACGGTCACCGTGCGGGGCCCGGCGAGCCGCCCGTGTCCGCGGTACAGGACGGCTCCGATGCCGTCCAGCCAGCCGACCTGGCCGTCGTCCTTCCAGTGGGAGGTGTAGTAGTCGCGGTGGGCGAGCACCGCGGGGACGTCGAGAGGGCCCTGCACGGCCTGGCTGAGGCCGGGCACGCGGCGGGCGTCGGCGCGGGCGATGACCGGGCGCAGCAGGGCCTTGCTGGGCATACAGGCCCAGTACGAGCACTCGCCGCCGACCAGCTCGCTCTCCACGACCGCGGTGGAGAGGCCGGCCGCGCGGGCGCGGTCGGCCACGTTCTCCCCCACGGGCCCGGCACCGAGCACCACGACGTCGTAGGCGATGGATTCCGTTTCCGTCATGGGGCCAGTCTGGTTGCTGGTGTGCGCCGTGGCCACACGGGTACGTGCGCGGAATACGCCCCCGGTAGGCGGCGTTGTGCAGACCGGCATGACCCGGACCCGAGGAAGAGGGAAACACACATGAGCAGCACCGTGGAGCTCACCAAGGAGAACTTCGACCAGACGGTCACGGACAACGAGTTCGTCCTGATCGACTTCTGGGCATCTTGGTGCGGGCCGTGCCGTCAGTTCGCCCCCGTCTATGAGAAGGCGGCGACGGCCAACCCCGACCTGGTGTTCGCCAAGGTCGACACGGAGGCTCAGCCGGAGCTGGCCGCGGCCTTCGACATCCAGTCGATCCCGACGCTGATGATCGTCCGCGACCAGGTCGCCGTCTTCGCCCAGCCCGGAGCGCTGCCCGAGGCCGCCCTGCACGACGTCATCGGGCAGGCCCGGAAGCTGGACATGGACGAGGTCCGCAAGTCGATCGCGGAGCAGCAGGCTCAGCAGACCGGCGAGTAGGACCCGCTCCGCGGATCAGAACGGGTACGCCGCCACATCCCCGCGCACCGTCGTCCAGCGCACGTCGGTGAAGGCCTCCAGGTTGGCCTCACCGCCGAAGCGGGCGCCGGTGCCGGAGGAGGCGATCCCGCCGAAGGGCGCGACGGCCTCGTCGTTGACGGTCTGGTCGTTGATGTGCGCGATGCCGGTGGGGATGCGCTCGGCGAGGTCGAGGCCGCGGGCGGTGTCCCGGGTCACGATGCCCAGCGAGAGGCCGTAGGGTCCCGCCGCGGCGAGGGCCGCGGCCTCGTCGAGGGCGCTGAACGAACGGACCGGCGCGACCGGCCCGAAGACCTCCTCCGTGTACGCGGGAGTCGTGTCGTCGACGCCCGCGATGACCGTCGGGCGGTAGAAGAGCTTCTCGTGCGTGCCGCCCGCGGCCAACTTGGCCCCGTGTGCCGTGCTGGACTCCACCAGCCCATGGATCTTGGTGAGTTGGGCGCTGTCGATGATCGGCCCGAGGTGCACCTGCTCGCGGTACGGGTCTCCGACGGCGAGGGAGTCGGCCTTGGCGGCGAGCCTCTCGACGTACTCCTCGTAGAGGGAGGCGTGCACGAGGTGGCGCCCCGTCGTCATGCAGATCTGCCCCTGGTGGAAGAAGGAGCCCCAGGCCGCCGTGGAGATCACCGCGTCGAGGTCGGCGTCCTCCAGGACGATCAGGGCGGAGTTTCCGCCCAACTCCAGGTGTGCGCGCTTGAGATGACGGCCCGCCGCCTCGCCGACCGCCCGGCCGGCGGCAGTCGATCCGGTGAAGGAGATCACCGGCACCAGCGGGTCGGCGACGAGTGCCTGGCCGGCCTCGGGGCCGCCGGGCAGGATGTGCAGCAGCCCCTCGGGAAGACCCGCCTCGGCGAAGACGGCGGCGAGCGCGAGGCCGCCGCACACCGCGGTGCGCGGGTCCGGCTTCAGCACGACGCCGTTGCCGAGGGCAAGCGCCGGGGCCACCGAGCGGATCGAGAGAATCAGCGGGGCGTTGAAGGGGGCGATCACGCCGACGACGCCCACCGGGACGCGCCGTGTGTACGACAGGCGCGGCGCCTCGGACGGCAGGACCTGGCCTGTCGGACGTGAGGCGAGCGCGGCCGCCTCGTAGCACTCCTGGGCGGCGACATGCAGTTCGAAGTCGGCCTTGCCCGGGATGGAGCCGGACTCGCGCACGATCCAGTCGCGCAGTTCGTCGGCGTGCGCGGCGAAGAGGTCCCCCGCCTTGCGCAGGACGGCGGCGCGGACGAAGTGCGGGGCCCTGGCCCACTCGGCCTGGGCGGCGCGGGCGTCCCGCGCGGCCGTCGCGACGTCCTCGGCCGCGGCGAGCGTGACGGCGCCGAGCGACTCGCCGGTGGCGGGCTCGGTGACGACGTACTCGCCACCCGAGAGGGTGCGGGACTGCCAGGTCTTGGGGTCGAGCAGCGGCATGACGGCTCTCCGATCGATCACTGATCACCAGCGGGACTCGGCACGGTCATGGGCTTCGGCGAGCTCACACACTCGTCGAGTTCACAACGCGAGCGGAAGTCCTGTGTAGTTCGCGGCAAGCTCGGCTGCCGCGTGACGGGATGCCGTGATCCGGCGCAGCCGTGCGAGCTGCATCCGGCGGTCGAAGACATCCCCATCTGGTTGAGCGTGCAACATCCTAGTCATGTCGTACGAGAAACGCGTGGCCTGCCACACCCGCTCCAGACACAACTCCGAGTACTGGTCCAGAAGTTGCGTCGATCCCGTGCGATGGAACTCGGCGAAGCAGCGGGCCAGGACCCGTACGTCGGACACGGCGAGGTTGAGGCCCTTGGCGCCCGTCGGCGGCACTATGTGCGCGGCGTCCCCGGCCAGGAACAGCCTGCCGTGACACATCGGCTCGTGGACGCAACTGCGCATCGGTGTCACGGACTTGGACGTGATCGGGCCGCGCTCCAGCCGCCAGTCGCCGTCGATCGCGAAGCGCGCGCGGAGTTCGTCCCAGATGCGCTCGTCGGGCCAGTCCTCGACGTCGGTGCCGTTCGGGACCTGCAGGTACAGCCGGGAGACCGACGGTGAGCGCATGCTGTGCAGCGCGAAGCCGCCCGAGCCGCGGGCGTAGATCAACTCCTCGCAGGAGGGCGGCACATCGGCCAGGATTCCGAGCCATGAGTAGGGGTAGTCGTGGGCGTACGTGCGGCTCACTTCGGCCGGGAAGGCGCTCTGCGCGATGCCGTGGGAGCCGTCGCAGCCGACCACGTAGTCGCAGCTCAGCGTCTGCTCGCGGCCCTCGTGCACAAATCGCACGACGGGTGCCTCGCTCTCCGGCTTCTCGACGGCGAGCGCCTCGGCCCCGAACAACAGCGGCGGCCCCTCGGCGAGCTGGAGGGCGATCAGGTCCTTCACGATCTCCGTCTGTGCGTAGACCGTGACGGTGCGGCCGCCGGTGAGCACGGGGAAGTCGATGCGGTGGCGCTCGCGCTCGAAGCGCAGCTCGATGCCGTGGTGGATCAGGCCCTCTGCGTCCAGGCGCTCGGCGGCGCCGCACTCGCGCAGCGCGTTCACCGTGCCCTGCTCCAGCATTCCGGCGCGCTGGCGCTGCTCGACGTAGGCCTGGGCCCTGCTCTCCAGGACGACGCAGTCGATTCCCGTCCGATGCAGCAGCCGGGCCAGCAGCAGCCCGGCCGGGCCGCCGCCGACGATGCCGACCGTGGTCCGCATGACGCGCCTCCCGCTTCCGGTCCGGCCGGGGACCAGTTACAGCCTCTCTCAGCTCGAGTCGCGATGCACGATCCGCGCGCCCAGCACCTCGTGCGTCTCGGGCGTCGCGCCGGGTTCCCGTACCGCGCGGTCGACCAGCTCGGCCAGGTCACGTCCGGACGGCAGCTCGATGTGGACGGTGCTCAGCCGGGGCCGCAGCAGCCGGCCGAGCATCAGGTCGTCCGCGCCGATGACGGCCGTCTCGTCCGGGATGCCGATGCCCTCGTCCTGCAGGGCGCACATCAGCAGCATCGCGTACTCGTCGTTGTACGCGAACACGGCGTCGAGGCCGAGGGAGCGCCAGCGGGCCGCGAGACGGGCGGCGGCCACCTCCTCGTAGGCCAGCGGCAGCTCGGTCACGGACGCGTCCGTGCCGTGCAGGGCGCGGCGTACGCCTTCGAGACGGGGCTGGGAGAAGATCTCCAGGCCCGCTTCCTCCGGTACCACGACACCGATGCGGCGGCGGCCGCGGGCCACCAGGTGGGCGCCCGCGCAGTGGCCGACCCGGTCGTGGTCCATGAGCAGCGCGTGCGCACCCTCGACGCACTCGGGGCCCAGCGTGACGACGGCCCGGGCACCGGAGCGCTTGAGGACGGCCACGCCCTGCGGGCCGAGCCCGCTGCCGGGCACCAGGACGGCGACCGGGCGCAGCTCCGCCCAGACGCGGGCCGCCTCGTCGCCGTGCAGGCCGACGCTGCCGTACTGCACGACGGTGTAGTCCAGACGGCTGAGGGCCCACTGGAGCTCGTTGAAGAACTGGCTGTACAGAGGGCCCACGGGCACGGACGGCGCCGGCATCAGGACCATGCGGCTGTGCCCGGCGCGCAGGCTGCGGGCGGCGGCGTGCGGGACGTACCCGAGCTCCTTGGCGGCCTCGTGGACGCGGCGGCGGGTGGGTTCGCTGATCCGGACGGCGCTGGTGTTGTTCAGGACGTACGAGACGGTCGCGCGCGAGACGCCCGCGAGGCGGGCCACATCGGCACTCGTCGGCACGGGTCGTTGTGCGGGCGACGGCGGGGCGGGCTGCTTCGGTATCTGCACCATGACGTATCGCATCCTTGCAGAAGCACGGCGCGCCGCTTTGCGCCGGGGGACCTTCGGGGCCCCAGGACGGCGGAACTCCCGCTTCCACAAGGGAACTTACGCTTCCCGTACCGCAGGGGCCTCCCGGAGGTTACCGTTCGGTAGACGACGTGCTTCGGAGGTGTCCCGGATGGCTCCCGACCGTGCCACAGGCCTGGCGGAGTGTGCTCGCGCCCTCGCCGACGGTGAGGTGACCGCGCGCGAGGTGGTCGAGCGGGCGCTGGCCCGGATCGAGGCGACTCAGCCCACCGTGAACGCCTTCCGGGTGGTGCGCGCCGAGGCGGCGCTCGCCGAGGCCGACGCGGCGGACAAGGAACTGGCGGCCGGGGTGCGACGGCCGCTGCTCGGGGTCCCGGTGGCGGTGAAGGACGACATGGACGTGGCGGGCGAGCCGACCGCGTTCGGCTGCCGGGGCGACTTCCCGCCCCGGGCCGAGGACGGGGAGGCCGTACGCCGACTGAGGGCCGCCGGAGCCGTCGTCATCGGCAAGACCAACACCTGTGAGCTCGGCCAGTGGCCCTTCACCGAGGGGCCCGCCTTCGGCGCCACCCGCAATCCCTGGCACCACGACCACACCCCGGGCGGGTCGTCCGGGGGCTCCGCGGCGGCGGTCGCGGCAGGGCTCGTCCCGGCGGCGCTGGGTTCGGACGGCGCGGGCTCGGTGCGCATTCCGGCCTCCTGGACGCACCTGATCGGGATCAAGCCCCAGCGCGGCCGGATCTCGACCTGGCCGCACCCGGAGTCCTTCCAGGGCATCACGGTCAACGGAACGCTCGCCCGCACGGTCGCCGACGCGGCCCTGCTGCTGGACGCGGCGAGCGGCAACCACGACGGCGATCTGCACCGCCCGGCCGCGCTGCGCGTGTCCGACGCGGTGGGCCGCGACCCGGGCCGGCTGCGGATCGCGCTGTCGCTGAAACCGCCGTTCACCGCCCTGCCCGCCCGGCTCGACCCCGCCGTACGGGCGAAAGTCCTCGCGCTCGCGGAGCGGCTCGCGGCGCTCGGGCACGAGGTGGAGGAGGCGGAGCCGCGGTACGGGCAGATCGGGCTCACCTTCATCCCGCGCGCGACCGTCGGCCTCGCCGAGCGGGTGCGTGACGTGCCGTTCCCGGATCTTCTCGACCGGCGCACCCGCGACGCCGCCCGCCTCGGCCGACTGCTCGGCGGCGCGCCCCTGCGGGCGGCCCGCCGGGCGGAGGCCACGCTGCACCGCCGGATCGGCGCGCTCTTCGACACCTACGACGTGCTGCTGGCGCCGACGACCGCCGCTCCCCCGCCGCGGATCGGCTCGATGGTGAACCTCGGCGGCCTCGGCACCGACCGGGCCATGATCGCCGCATGCCCGTACGCCTGGCCGTGGAACATCCTGGGGTGGCCCGGTGTGAACGTCCCCGCGGGCTTCGTGGATGTGGATGGGGTCACCTCCCTGGTCGAGCGAGGCCCGGACCATGGGGGAGGGCTGCCCGTCGGCGCCCAACTGCTCGGACCGGCGAACAGCGAGCAGCTTCTGGTGTCGCTGGCGGCCCAGTTGGAGGCGGACCTGCGCTGGCACGAACAGTGGCCGCCGCACCAGGCTCCGGCGAACTCTCCGGCGGCATGAGCGAGTTCCAGCCCTGCGACGGGCAACAGCGTGCGTCCTGCCCGCATCCTCAGTAGCGGACGGCGCTCTGCAGCAACGGTGGATACACGGGCATCCCGCTGAAGGTGCGGGGCGTGGTCATCTTCAAGGTGGGCGACGACTTCGTGTCGATCGCCAACGCAGGGCGTCGTTTCCTCGACCAGCAGAAGATGATGTCGGAGCGGGTGCACAACGTGTTCGCCGGTCATCTGCGGTCCATCGTCGGCGGGTTGACCGTCGAGGACATGATCCGCGACCGCGAGAAGCTGACCGGCCAGACCCGGGCCGCGTGCGGTACGGAGATGGAGAAGCTCGGTCTGATCGTCGACTCGCTGCAGATCCACGAGATCGAGGACCCGACCGGGTACATCAAGAACCTCGCGATGCCGCACGCAGCCGCCGTCCAGCGGGACGCGCGCATCGCACAGGCCGAGGCGAATCGTCTCGCCACCGAGGCCGAGCAGCAGGCCGCGGCCCGGATGTCGGAGGCCACCCGGGACAGCGAGATCCTGCAGGCCGGTTACCAGGCCGAGCGTGACAAGGCGGCCGCCAAGGCCCAGCAGGCCGGACCGCTCGCCTTCGCCGCCGCCCAGCAGGACGTCGTCGTACAGGAGACGCGCGTCGCCGAACTCGAGGCGCACCGCCGTGAGCAGCAGCTCCAGGCGGACGTCCGCAAGCCCGCGGACGCGAAGGCTTACGAGATCCGCGCGCGGGCCGAGGCCGAGCGCGATGCCCGGATCTCGGCCGCGCAGGCCAACGCACGGGAGACCGAGCTCGCGGCCGCGGCCGAGGCGACCAGGGTCACGACAGCCGCCAACGCCGAGGCCGAGGCGACCAAGGCCCGGGGTGCGGCCGCCGCGACGGCGACCCGCGCCACGGGTGAGGCCGAGGCCGCCGCCGCTCAGGCCAAGGGTCTGGCGGAGGCCGAGGCGACGCGTGCGCAGGGTCTGGCGAAGGCCGAGGCGACGCGTGCGCAGGGTCTGGCGGAGGCCGAGGCGACGCGTGCGCAGGGTCTGGCGGAGGCCGAGGCGACGCGTGCGCAGGGTCTGGCGGAGGCCGAGGCCATCAAGGCGCGGGCAGCCGCCCTCGCCGAGAACCAGGAGGCCGTGGTCGCCCAGCAACTCGCCGAGAACTGGCCGGAGATCGTCCAGGCGGGCGCGAGCGCGTTCGGCAACGTGGAGCACATGGTCCTGCTCAACGGCGCCGACGGCATGTCGGACATGTTCGCCAAGGCGCTCACCATGGGCGGCACGGGCCTCGGCCTGGCACGCCAGTTGCTCGCGTCGATGAACCAGAGCGGAGCGGCGGGCAACGGCACACAGGCCGGGCTCAACGGATTCGTGCCGCCGCGTACGGAGAAGGTGCCGGTGGAGACGGACGAGGTGTGAACAGCTGAGGCGTGACGCCTCGGGCGTACGGGAGTTGATCTCCGTACGCCCGAAGTCGCGTGTGTACGGCCCTGGTCGGCGAGCCGTCGGACACAGGCTCTAACGTGGCCCCCGTGACTGCCTTTACCGATGAAGACGTGCCCGGCCGCTACGGGCCCACCGCGACCACCGAGGCCGAGCCCCGCGAGGTGGGCCGGGTGCGGACCGAGTACTCCCCCGCGCATGACGGCGACCCCGATCCTGGTGAGATCGTCTGGACGTGGGTGCCCTTCGAAGAGAACGACGGGCGGGGCAAGGACCGTCCGGTGCTCGTCGTCGCCCGGGAGGCCGCCGGAACCTTCCTCGCCGTGCAGCTCTCCAGCAAGCGGCACGACGGCGACCGGGAGTGGGTGCCGATCGGCTCCGGTCCGTGGGACCGGTCCGGGCGCGACTCGTGGGTGGACGTGGATCGCGTGCTGCGACTGCACGAGGAGGGGATGCGGCGGGAGGCGTGTGCGCTGGATCGGATGCGGTTCAATCTGGTCGTGCACCGGTTGCGGGAGCGGTACGGGTGGAAGTGAGGGCCGCGTTTCCAGGACTGTGAAGACACCGCGAGTCCTTGGGGTCGGTCGCGTCCACGCGGCGGAGCCGCACCCGTCATCCGACGGAACGGTCAGCCGAGGACGAGCGGGAGTTTCGCGGCCGAGTCACCCAGTTCGGCCTTCTCCGCCTCGGCCGCGGATCCCGCGGTCCGGGTCGGCACCCGCGGCGAGGTGCTCACCGCGGGCGACTACCTCTTGGCGTACGTCCTGGAATGGACGGCTGACGACGCCGTCGCGGGGGTGTTCTCGATGTCGTTCTCGGCTCCGCACCTGTTCGGCCCGCGCCGCGACGTATTCGAGGCAGACCTGCGGCGGCCGGCCGCCACCAGGTCGCGATCCATCCAGTGGAAGGACTGGCCGAAGGTCGCGACGGTGAACGTGCCGAGATCTGCCGGCAGTTCCTCGGCCCGGGCCTGGACCCACTGCGCCTTCCCGGTGACAGCGCGCTCGGCGGCCCCACGCCGGGCTTCGGCGATCATCTCGCCGTCCGGGTCCACCCCGACGATCTCGCTGAACAAGTGCGCCAGGCTCAGGGCAAGGATGCCGGGTCCGCATCCCACGTCGATGAGGCGTCCTCGCCCGTCGAGCTTCAGAACATCTGCGAGCGCGTCCGCCAACCCGGGGGCGTATGGGAGCCTCCCGCGCCGGTAGTACGCGGCCGTGCCCGAGAACAACGTGTCGTCCCACTCCCAGTCGGTGGCCACGTCACCCGCCCTCCTCACAGAGATCGTGTGCCGATCCGGCGGCCCGATGATTCCACGGCTTGACCAGGGTCGAGGCACTCGGTCGCTCAGCCGCAGCCCGTGAAATCGCTCAGCCACAGCCCGAAAAGGTGTGCGTCAACAGGCCCTTGCCACAGATGTGAACGCTTGATCGAACGCCGTGCGGGTTGTCCCACCCGGCGTGCGGTCCAGGATCCCGAACACCACGTGCTCGAAGTACCCCTCGAAGCGGCCCTCGACCAGCAGGTTCTTGAACGCCTCGGCAACCTGCGCCGGGTCGTTCCGAAAGACCCCGCAACCCCACGCGCCGAGCACCAGCCGCCGGTAGCCATGGGCAGCGGCGGTCTCCAGGACCCGCTCCGCGCGACCCGCGAGGGCCCGAGGCAGTTCGGGCGCGCGCTCCGGGGCTGTGCGCAGGACCACGCCCGCGTTGGGTGCCGCGGCGGTCAGGAATCCGGCCGTGTACGGCTCGTCGAGGAGTCGGCCGCGGTCGTCGCGGAAGACGGGCACGGCGGGTGAGTGGATGACACGGTCCGTGTAGAACGGGTCGCGGTGGGCTCGGTGGTGGTCATAGAAGTCCCGGGCCCACAGGAGGCACGTGTAGAGCGCGGAGGCCCGGCACAGGGCCTCTTCCTGGGCCTGCGCGCCCTTCAGATAGCCACCGCCTGGATTGCGTGCCGAGGAGAAGTTCAGGACGGCGAAGGGGCCGCTCTCCACAGCGAGCCTTCGAGCGGCCTCCAGACTGCTCTCGCCGGTCACCTCGAACACGGTGTCGACCGGCGTGACCGACGGTGTCCCCACCGGCTCCGGTCCGTGCATCCGCGTTCCGGCCCGTGCGGCCTCGACCGCCGCGGCGACCGGCACCTCACGCCCGTCGGACGCGCGGTACGCCCCCGCCGTGACGACTTCCTCCGTCTGCTGCGCGATCGCGCGCAGGCGCGCACTCATGGCGTGACCCCCGTACACGCCATGAGCGCGCCCCGTGCGATCTCCCCCGCCGTGCTCATGAACGCATCGTGAGCGATGCTGGTCGTGCGGCGCAACAGAGTTTCGCGGCTCCGCAAACAGTGTTTCCCGGTCCCGGCAGCGACGATCTGCACTCTTGTGCGAACCGCCGCGAGGGTCTTGGGTGGGACGAGCAATTGCCGGTTCGGCCCACAAGACGCCGGGCCGGCGACATGGTGGAATCTCAGGAGGATCCCGACATGTCCGATTCGGTGAGTGACTGTACGGAGCGCCGCTCCGCCGTCACCGAGGCCGAGGTGGAGGCGCTGGTCCGTGGCATTTGCTTCAAGACCGGTCCACCCCGCCACCTCGGTGTCGAAGTGGAATGGCTCGTTCACGAGCTGCGGCTGCCGCAGCTCCCGGTACCACCCCAACGACTCGAAGCGGCATATGCCGCACTGCGGGCCCTGCCTCTGCGTTCGGCGCTCACCGTCGAACCCGGCGGCCAGCTGGAGCTCAGTTCCGCTCCGGCCGCCTCCCTGATGGAGTGCATCGGGTCCGTCTCGGCCGACCTCGACGCCGTACGCGCGACGCTGCGTGAGGCGGGTCTCGGCCTCAGTGGTTACGGCCACGATCCCTGGAACCCCCCGAGCCGGTTCCTCCATGAGCCGCGCTACGACGCCATGGAGCGGTGCCTCGACCGTGCGGGACCCGAAGGCCGCGCCATGATGTGCAGCTCGGCCTCCGTCCAGGTGTGCCTGGACGCCGGGTACGAGGAGCCGGGCCCGCTCGGGCACGGGCGCCGCTGGTGGCTGGCGCACCAGCTGGGCGCGGTCCTGGTGGCCGCGTTCGCGCACTCTCCCCTCGCCCACGGGCGGCACACCGGCTGGCGCTCCACGCGGCAGTCGCTGTGGGCGGCGATGGACCCCGGGCGGTCCAGCGCGCCTCCCTTGGGCGGCGAGCCGCGCGCCGCCTGGGCCCGTCGCGTGCTGGACGCGCCGGTGATGTGCGTACGGGCGCCGGACGGCCCCTGGGGCGTACCGGAGGGCATGACGTTCCGGGAGTGGACCCGGTCCGACGCGCCACCGGACCGGGCGGACCTCGACTATCACCTGACGACCCTGTTCCCGCCGGTGCGTCCGCGCGGCCATCTCGAACTCCGCATGATCGACGCGCAGCCGGGCGACGACGGGTGGATCGTTCCGCTCGCCGTCACCGCGGCTCTCTTCGACGACGCGGAGGCCGCCGAGACCGCCTACCGGACCGTCAAGCCCCTCGCCGAGCGGGCGGACTCGCAGCCGGCCCCGTGCAACCCGCTGTGGCAGGACGCCGCGCGGAACGGCCTGGCCGACCCGGAGCTGCGCGAAGCCGCCGTCACCCTTTTCGCGACGGCGGCCGAGGCTCTGCCCCGACTCGGTGCCACCACCGAAGTCCTGGACGCCGTGGCGGAGTTCACCGACCGCTATGTGACCCGGGGCCGCTGCCCCGCCGACGATCTGCTCGGCCAACTGCACGGTCAACCCCTCGGCCAATCCCACGGTCGATCTCACGGCCGGTCGCACGGTCAGTTCCACGGGAAGGACATCCGCACATGACCGCCCCCGAAACCCTCCCCGCATCACTCACGGACCCGGAGTCGCTCAGGGAACGCGCGCTGGAGGCGCTCACGACGGCCCGCGACCGCACCGCGCTTCTCACGTCCTGTGTGGAGGAGCCCGAACTGACCGCACAGCACTCGCCGCTGATGTCCCCGCTGGTGTGGGATCTCGCGCACATCGGCAACCAGGAGGAGCTGTGGCTGCTGCGCGCGGTCGCGGGGCGTGCGGCGATGCGTCCCGAGATCGACGGGTTGTACGACGCGTTCGAACATTCGCGCGCCGAGCGGCCCTCGCTGCCGCTGCTGCCGCCCACCGAGGCCCGCCGGTACGCGGCCGAGGTGCGCGGCCGGGCGCTGGACGTCCTGGAGAGCACCGCGTTCCAGGGCACGCGGCTGACCGAGGCGGGCTTCGCCTTCGGGATGATCGCGCAGCACGAGCAGCAGCACGACGAGACGATGTTGATCACGCATCAGCTCCGCAAGGGACCGGCCGCCCTGACGGCACCGGATCCCGCGCCGGCGCCGCTGTTCACCGGTCCCGCCGAAGTCCTGGTGCCCGGTGGCCCGTTCGTGATGGGCACGTCCACCGAGCCGTGGGCGCTGGACAACGAGCGGCCCGCGCATCGGCGTATGGTCCCGTCGTTCTTCATCGACACCACGCCGGTCACGAACGCCGCGTACCAGGCCTTCATCGAGGAGGGCGGCTACGGCGACCGGCGCTGGTGGACCGCGGAGGGCTGGGACCACATCCGCGCCCACGACATCGAGGCGCCGCTGTTCTGGCGCCGTGAGGGCGGACAGTGGCTGCGGCGCCGCTTCGGTGTCACCGAGGTCGTCCCACCCGACGAGCCGGTGCTCCACGTGTGCTGGTACGAGGCGGACGCGTACGCGCGCTGGGCGGGGCGGCGGCTGCCCACCGAGGCCGAGTGGGAGAAGGCGGCCCGCCACGACCCGGCGTCCGACCGTTCCACCCGCTATCCCTGGGGCGACGCCGACCCCACCCCCGAGCACGCCAACCTCGGCCAGCGCCATCTGCGTCCTGCCCCGGCCGGCAGCTGCCCGGCGGGCGCCTCACCTTTGGGCGTACGCCAGTTGATCGGCGACGTGTGGGAGTGGACGTCGAGCGATCTGGAGCCCTATCCGGGCTTCGTGGCCTTCCCCTACCGGGAGTACTCGGAGGTCTTCTTCGGACCGGAGTACAAGGTGTTGCGCGGCGGTTCGTTCGCGGTGGACCCGGTGGCCTGCCGCGGCACGTTCCGCAACTGGGACTATCCGATCCGGCGGCAGATCTTCTCCGGCTTCCGTACGGCGCGGGACGCCGGGACCGGGAGTTCCTGATGTGCCGTCATCTGGCGTTCCTGGGACCTGAGGAGCCGCTCGGCGCGCTCCTCGTGGAACCACCGCACAGCCTGTACCGGCAGTCGTGGGCACCACGGCGGCAGCGTCACGGGACGGTCAACGCCGATGGTTTCGGCGTGGGTTGGTACGCCGAGGGTGACCCCGAGCCCGCCCGGTACCGCCGTACCGGGCCCATCTGGGGCGACCAGTCCTTCGCCGACCTGGCGCGTGTCGTCAAGGCGTCCGCCCTGCTCGCGGCGGTGCGGGACGCGACCGTGGCGGGCGCGGACGGGGAGGCCGCGACGGCGCCGTTCGCCGCAGGCCCCTGGCTGTTCAGCCACAACGGCGCCGTGCTCGGGTGGCCCGGCTCCCTCGCCCCGCTCGCCGCGACCCTGCCCGCGGTGGAGCTGCTGTCACTGGAGGCCCGCTGCGACTCGGCGCTCGTATGGGCGCTGGTCCTGCACCGGCTGCGCGCCGGCGACGACGAGAGCCAGGCACTGGCCGACACGGTCCTGGAGGTCGCTGAGGCGGCCCCCGGGTCCCGGCTCAACCTGCTGCTCACCAACGGCGACACGATCACCGCTACCGCCTGGGGCGACACCCTCTGGTATCTCACCGAACCCGGACGCCGCACCGTCGTGGCCTCCGAGCCCTACGACGACGATCCGAACTGGCGGGAGGTCCCCGACCACACACTCCTCACGGCGAGCCGCACCGAGGTGCTGCTCACCCCGCTCAAGGACATGAGCGACGACATGGCATCCGCACCATCGAAGGAGCCCCGTACGTGAGTCCGTTCCTTCTCACCCGCACCCTGCCCGAGGACGCCACGGACGCCGCGCTGCGCGCGGACGTCCTGCACGGCCTCACCCGCACGCCGAAGACGCTTCCGCCGAAGTGGTTCTACGACGCCTACGGCAGCGAGCTCTTCGAGAAAATCACCGAACTGCCCGAGTACTACCCCACACGCGCCGAGCGCGAGATCCTGATCGCCCGCGCCGACGAGATCGCCCGGGCGACCGGCGCGCGCACCCTCGTCGAGCTGGGTTCGGGCTCGTCGGAGAAGACTCGGTATCTGCTGACAGCACTGCCCGAGCTGCACACGTACGTACCCGTCGACGTCAGCGAGAGCGCCCTCACACAGGCCGGGCAGGCGCTGATCGCCGAGCATCCGGACCTCAATGTGCACGCGCTGATCGCCGACTTCACCGGTGGTCTCACGCTTCCCGGCACGCCCGGGCCGCGGCTCGTGGCCTTCCTCGGCGGCACGATCGGCAATCTGCTGCCCGCCGAGCGCGCCACGTTCCTGGCGTCCGTACGGGCCCTGCTGTCACCCGGCGACGCGCTGCTGCTGGGCACGGACCTCGTCAAGGACGAGTCGGTCCTCGTCGCCGCGTACGACGACGCGGCCGGGGTGACCGCCGCGTTCAACAAGAACGTGCTGACCGTCGTCAACCGCGAGCTCGGCGCCGACTTCGACCCCGACGCGTTCGACCATGTCGCTCTCTGGGACGCCGAGCAGGAGTGGATCGAGATGCGCCTGCGGTCGCAGGCCGCGCAGACCGTGAAGATCCCCGGCCTCGACCTCGCCGTCGACTTCGCGGACGGCGAGGAACTGCGCACCGAGATCTCGGCGAAGTTCCGCAAGGAGGGCGTGCGCGGTGAACTGGCCGCCGCGGGCTTCGAGTTGACCCATTGGTGGACGGACGAGGAGGGCCGCTTCGCGCTGTCGCTGAGCACGGCCGGGTAGTCCCGGTGAACCCTGTGAACTGTGACTACGGACGACAGTTGTCACCTACCGAGGCTGTTGTCACCGTGATCATCTCTCAGTGTCAGAGACCGCCCGGGTGGTGAACCTGGTCGGCATCGGGCGCCGACAGGCGGATACCGCCGACGCCCGATGCCGACGCCCGGCGTCGGCCTGTGGTCGAGCCGCAGTTGGCGCGGCGGGCCCGCGAGCACGTGGCTGCCCGACGGCCGCGGGTGCCGGTGAGCCGGTCGGAGCAGCAGGCCGTGGTGGAGCGGTTCCTGGCCGCGCTGCGCACCGGCCAGTTGCAAGAACTGCTGGACGTCATGGCACCGGGCGTGGTCCTGATCGCCGACGGCGGCGGGCTTGCGGCCGCCGCTCCGGCTCCGGTCCACGGGGCCGAACTCGTGGCGAACCTGCTCGCTCGTCCGGACCGGGTGGTGTCGGCCGTGTGGCTCAACGGCGAGCCAGCGGGCCGGATCGAGATGGATGGCCGACTGGCCGCGGTGAGCCTCGTGGTGGAGGCGGTGAGCCTCGTGGTGGAGAACGGGAAAGTCACCCGGATCCAGGCGATGGCGAACCCGCGGAAACTGACGCGGCTGGATGAACCGGCCGAACTCGCCAGGTAGGCCCGCTGCTGCTCTGACGTCGTGTGTGTTCCGGGCGGTTCGAACCGCCCGGAACACACACGACCGCACCGGGGGTGACCCCCGTTCTTTCCTGATCTCCAGGCAGAGGGCACCGGTATCCGAAGCCGTCGTGCGGGCCCGCTCGCTCACATGGCGCTGTTGCGGAGTGTGCGGGGGGCGTAACCCCGGGCGCTCCCGAGGTGTGACGAACCGGAAATTCGATCTTCCTACGGTGCTGAGCCATGGGGCCGCCCGTCACCGGCGGGACGAGCCCGGCTCGGGACGGTACGCGCGGCGCGGGGTGGAGTTTCGGTGGCATCTGACTCGAAGGACGGCAGCGTCCGCACGGTCTGTTCCTACTGCGGGGTCGGTTGCGGGATCATGCTCGACATTGCGCGGAACCCCGCCGACGGCCGCCGCCGCGTGGCAAAGGCATCGGGCGACAAGGCGCACCCCACCAACTTCGGCCGCCTGTGCACCAAGGGGGCGACGAGCGCGGACATGATGGCCGCGCCCGGGCGTATGGCGAAGGCACTGGTGCGCACCGAGCGAGACGCCCAGCCGGCCGAGACCGATGTGGACAAGGCCATCACGGCGGTCGCCGACCGCCTGCGGAGGATCCTGGACGAGCACGGACCCGACGCGCTGTCCTTCTACGTGTCCGGGCAGATGTCCCTGGAGGCGCAGTACCTGGCGAACAAACTGGCCAAGGGCTTCGTGCGCACCAACCAGATCGAGTCGAACTCCCGGCTGTGCATGGCTTCCGCGGGCTCCGGCTACAAGCTGTCGCTGGGCGCGGACGGCCCGCCCGGCTCCTACCAGGACTTCGACCATGCGGACGCGTTCTTCGTCATCGGCGCCAACATGGCCGACTGCCACCCGATCCTCTTCCTGCGCATGATGGACCGGGTGAAGGCCGGAGCGAAGCTGATCGTCGTCGACCCCCGCCGCAATGCCACGGCCGACAAGGCCGATCTCTTCCTGCAGATCAGGCCCGGTACCGACCTGGCCCTGCTGAACGGGCTGCTGCACCTGCTGGTCGCGAACGGCCACACCGACGAGGAGTTCATCGCCGAGTTCACCGAGGGCTGGGATGAGATGCCCGCCTTCCTCGCCGACTACCCGCCCGAGAAGGTCGCGGAGATCACCGGCATCCCCGAAAGCGACATCCGCCGGGCCGCGCAGTGGATCGGCGAGGCCGGCGAGTGGATGAGCTGCTGGACCATGGGCCTGAACCAGTCCACCCACGGCACCTGGAACACCAACACCCTGGTCAACCTGCACCTCGCCACCGGCGCCATCTGCCGCCCGGGATCCGGCCCCTTCTCGCTGACCGGCCAGCCCAACGCCATGGGCGGCCGCGAGATGGGCTACATGGGCCCCGGCCTGCCCGGCCAGCGTTCCGTGCTGGTCGACGCCGAGCGCGCCTTCATCGAGAACCTGTGGAGTATCCCCGAGGGCTCCCTGCGGACCGAGGTCGGGCGCGGGACGGTCGAGATGTTCGAGCAGATGGCCGCCGGTGACATCAAGGCCTGCTGGATCATCTGCACCAACCCGGTCGCCTCGGTCGCCAACCGCAAGACCGTCATCGCCGGTCTGGAAGCCACCGAACTCGTCATCACGCAGGACGTCTTCGCCGAGACCGAGACCAATGCGTACGCCGATGTTGTGCTGCCCGCGACGCTGTGGGCGGAGTCCGACGGCATCATGATCAACTCCGAGCGGAACCTCACGCTCGTGCCGGGCGTCGTCGACCCGCCCGGACAAGCGCTGCCCGACTGGCAACTGATCGCCCGTGTGGCCTGCCAGATGGGCTTCGCCGAAGCGTTCACCTACACCTGTGCCGAAGAGGTGTTCGAGGAGCTCAAGCAGGCGTGGAACCCCAAGACCGGCTGGGACCTGCGCGGCGTGACGTATGAGCGGCTGCGCACCACACCGGTCCAGTGGCCGGCGCCGGCCGCCGACGGTCCGGACCGCAACCCGATCCGCTACGTCAACGACGGTGTCAGCCAGGCTCTCCTGGAACGCGAGGACGGTACCCGCCCCCGCCTGGCCTTCCCGACCGCGAGCGGCCGCGCGCGGTTCTTCGCCCGCCCGCACCTGCCACCGGCCGAACTCCCCGACGACGACTACCCGTTCGTCCTCAACACCGGCCGTCTGCAGCACCAGTGGCACACGATGACCAAGACCGGAAAGGTCGCCAAGCTCGTCAAACTCAACCCCGGCCCGTTCGTGGAGGTCCATCCCGAAGACGCCGACGCGCTCGGGATAGCGGAGGGCGACCACCTGGAGGTCGCCTCCCGCCGCGGGCGCGCCGTACTGCCCGCGGTGGTCACCGACCGGGTCCGGCCGGGCACCTGCTTCGCCCCTTTCCACTGGAACGACCTGTTCGGCGAGTACCTCAGCATCAACGCCGTCACGAGCGATGCCATCGACCCGATCTCCTTCCAGCCCGAGTTCAAGGTCTGCGCGGTCACCCTCGCCAAGACGGCGGCCCCCGTACCGGCGGCACGCCCGAGCATCCACCCCGAGGCCGCAGCGGACGCCACCGCACACCAGCACCAGCACCAGCACCACGGAGCGCCGGTGGACCCTGGCCCAGTCCCGGCCGCCGCAGCGGCAGCCCCGCCGGACTCCCCCATCCACGCGCTCGCCACGCTGTTCGACATCACCGACCTCGCTCCCGCGGCACTGGCCGAGCCGGAGCGCCAGTACCTCTCCGGCTATCTCTCGGGTCTCGCCCTCGCCCCGCCCGACGGGCGCGTCCCCGTCCTGCCGCCGGGCGCACCCTTCGATCCGGACCACGCCCTGTGGGTCGATGGCGTCCTCGCCGGCATGTTCTCCCGCACCGCCGCACCCGTCACCGCCGCACCCGCCCTCGTGCCCGCTCAGAAGGGCTCCCCGGCAGCCGACACGGCGGTACCGACCCGCCGCCTGATCATCCTGTGGGCCTCACAGACCGGCACCGCCGAGGAGTTCGCCGCAGGCGCCGCCACTCACCTCACCCGGGCAGGCCGCACCCCCGAACTGCTGCCCATGGCCGACGCTTCCACGGCACACCTCGGCACCGGCACCGATGTACTCCTCGTCACCAGCACCTTCGGCGACGGTGACGCCCCCGACAACGGCGCCGACTTCTGGCAGACGCTCTCCGACCCGGAAACCGGACGGCTGGAGGGAATCCGCTACGCGGTCCTCGCGTTCGGCGACTCCCACTACGACGACTTCTGCGGCCACGGTCGCCGACTCGACGAACGGCTCGAAGCCCTCGGGGCCATCCGGCTCGTCCCTCGCGTCGACTGCGAGCCCGACTACGAAGAGGCCGCCGAGGAGTGGCTCGGCCAGGTCGTCACCGCCCTGGCCACACCAGACGACCGGCAACCCGGGGCCGGGGGCGCAGCCGGGACAACCGCCCCCACTCCCACCGCACCCGCCGTCACCACCCCCGTGGCGGCCACACCAGCCGTCGCCTCGCCCGCGCCGGCTCCCGCACCGCCCGGCTACACCAAGGCATCACCGTTCGCCACGCTGCTCATCGGCAACAGACTGCTGAGCCTGCCCGGCTCCCAGAAGGAGGTCCGGCAGTTCGCCTTCGACACCCGCGACGGCGAACTCGACTACGACGCCGGGGACGCCCTCGGCGTATGGCCGGCCAACGGCGCAGGTCTCGTCGCCGAATGGCTCGCCCTCACCGGACTCGATCCCGAAGAGCCCGTCGACCTCGGCGACGGCGCACCCATCCTCCTCGAAGAAGCCCTGCGCACCCGCCTGGACATCGCCCGCATCAGCACCGACCTGCTCAAGTTCATGGCGGACCGCACCGGAAGCCACGAGCTGAAGCGACTGTTGCGGCCGGACAACAAGGACGCGCTCGCGAAGTGGAGCTGGGGCCGCCAGGCCGCCGACGTCGTCGCCACGTTCCCCGTCCGCGCTTCAGCAGCGGAGTGGACGGGGACTCTCAAGCGTCTCCAGCCCCGTCTGTACTCCATCTCCTCCAGCCCGCTGGCGCACTCGAGCGAGGTCCGCCTCACGGTCTCCGTCGTCCGCTACACCAACGACCTCGGCCGGGACCGCAAAGGCGTGTGCTCCACCTACCTCGCCGACTGCGCGGACGACGGCCCCGTGCAGGTCTTCGTGCAGCGCTCACCCGACTTCCGCCCGCCCGCCGACCCCGCCACCCCCATGATCATGGTCGGTCCCGGAACCGGCGTGGCGCCCTTCCTCGGCTTCCTCGAAGACCGCCAGGCCCGCGGCCACACCGGCCGCAACTGGCTCTTCTTCGGCGAACAGCGTCAGGCCACCGACTTCTACCACCGCCAGGACCTGGAGGCGTACCAGGCGTCCGGCCACCTCGACCGCCTCGACCTCGCCTTCTCCCGCGACCAGCGCAACAAGATCTACGTCCAGGACCGGATGCGCGAACACGGCGCCCGCCTGTGGCAGTGGCTCCAGGACGGCGCCCACTTCTACGTCTGCGGCGACGCGACGCGCATGGCCAAAGACGTCGACCAGGCGCTCAAGGACGTCGCCACGACTTACGGCGGCATGGACTCCGACGAAGCCACCACCTACGTCAGGCGCTTGTCCGCGGACAAGCGCTACGTCCGCGACGTCTACTGACACCCATCATTCGCCCTCCTCCGCCAGCGCCCGCGTGATGCGGTCGGAGGCTCGCCGGGCCTCCGTCGTCGGGTCGGAGCCATTGAGGACCTTCGTCATGTACGCCTTGATCGGGTTGTCCGCCTCGACGGCGGCCCACTGGGGCGAGGAAGGGGTCGCCCGGCCCTGCGCGGCACCCGCCGCCATGGCCGCGACTCCCTCGTCCCCCGCCACCGCGCCGGCGAGGGTGGTCTTGTTGGGCACGTAGCTCATCGTCCGGGCCAGCTCGGTCTGCCACTTGGCGCCGGCGAGGGCCGCGACGACGGCCGTGGCACCCAGCCGATCGTCCGTGTTCTCGGGCACCACGAGGTCGGAGCCGCCGGTGAAGACCGCGCCGGGCTCGGCGGCCGTCCTGCCGGGCACGGGGAAGAAGCCCAACTTCCCCTTGAGGGCGGGGTTCGCCCGCTCGATGGCCTGAGCGAGCCCGGGCACGGCCACGAGCTGGGCTACTCGCCCTTTGGCGAACACCCCGGCCTGCGACGGGTGTTCCTCGTCGGCGTTCACGGGTCCCTCGCCGAGTGCCTGCAGCCGCCGGTAGAAGTCCATGCCCCGCAGCGCGGCCGGCGTCTGCAGGGTGCCCTCCCAGGTCCCGGCGGAGGCCTTCTTCGCGAGGTCGCCGCCCTCGTCCCAGATGAATCCGGCGAGCGTGTACCAGTCCTGGCCCGCGAGATAAATCCCTTGGTTCCCGGAGGAGTTGAGCTGTTCGGCGTCTGTGAGCCACTGGTCGCGGGTCTTCGGGGGGTGCTTGATACCGGCCCGCGCGAACAGGTCCTTGCGGTAGATGACGACGCGGTTGGCCGCGTACCAGGGGATGCCGAACTGACGGGTGTTGAAGCGGCCGGGCTCGGCGAGGCCCGGCAGCCAGTCGTTCATGCCCCAGTCGCGCATCGACTCGAGGGTCAGGTCGCTCAGTCCGCCACCGTCCACGTACTGAGCGACCTGGGTGTTGCCGACCTCGATGACGTCGGGCGCTCCCTTGTCCTCCCGTTTGAGCGCAGCCTGGACCTTCTCGCCGATCCCGGTCCATTCCTGGATGCGGATGTCGAGCCGCAGGTCGCCGTGCGTCCGCTCGAAGTCCTCGGTGAACCGCTTCAGGAATTCCTTGGACGCGCTGTCCTTCATCAGCCACACCGTCACGGTCCGCCGCTCCGTGCCCCCTTCCGGCAGGGCACCGCAGGCGGTGAGCAGGGAGGCGGCGACACATACGAGGGCGAGGAGGCGATGTCTCACGATAGGTCCAGTTCTGCCTTGCGGACAGGGGTCAAGGGCCCGACGTGGGGGACGAGCTCAGCGCTCGCACGGGTGTTCTGGATTTTGGTATGGACCAATCAACCCCGTCAAGGGCTCAGCTTCCGGGCACGGTGTCCTCGAAGGCGGTCCCGACGCTGCGGTACGCGGTGACCTTGGCGGCCACCTGGGCGGGACCGAGAACTTGGTCCTTGACGTGCAGCACATAATCGACCTGTTCGTCGTAGGCACGGGGCGTCGTGCCGGCCTGCCCGGCCAGGTCGATGAGCCATTGGTTGAAGTTGATCGACATGGGGCGCTCCGGCAGGTACGCGGCGTCGTGCGTGCCGAAGAGCTGTCCGTCGATGTAGTACTTGATGCTGCTGCCGTCGATCGTCAGGACCAGGTCGTGCCGGCCGCTGTAGCTCCGGCGGCCCTCGGTGTGCTGGTTGACGGCCTGCCACGGGTCAGGGTTGTAGGTCTCCCAGGACGTGGTGTAGAGGATGTTCGACGGCTCGCCCCAGCCGCCGTTGGGCAGATACTCGAAGTCGTACTCGGAGTAGTCGTCGGCCATCGGCGCGGTGAGGTCGTTGATGGTGAAGAACGTCTGGGAACTCTCCGACGCGCCCCATGAACCAGCCATGGAGCTGCTCGGGCCCCGCGAGCCCCTCCCTCCCGTGCTCGCCTACGCGCGCCAGGATGCGCCGCCCATTCGGTGGTGGGGCACTCGTCGCCGCCGACGTGGATGTACGGCGAGGGGAAGGTGTCCATGACCGGTGTCAATGACCTCGCCGAGGACGGTGCGGCAGAAGTCCAGGGCCTGGTCGTGGACGCCGAGCACCTGCTCGGACACACCCCACTCGGTCCACACGCCGAGCCGGCGGTCCGGGTCGTTGCCGAGTTCGGGGCAGGCGGCGAGGGCGGCCCGGACATGGCCGGGCATGTCGATCTCGGGGACGACGGCGCCCCCCCGCGCGGCCGCGCGGGCGACGAGACCGCTCAGCTCGGACCGCGTGTAGCTGCCGCCGTGCGGAAGTCCGTCCCCGCGGGTCTGCGCACGCCGGGCGCCGATCTCGGTGAGCTTGGGGCAGGCGGCGACGGGCATGCGCCAGCCCTGGTCGTCGGTGAGGTGCAGATGCAGGGTGTTCAGCTTGTGCAGCGCCGGCAGGTCGATGAATCGCCTTATATATGAGGCGGGTTGGTAGTGCCGGGCCACGTCGAGCATCGTCCCGCGCCACGCGTGGCGCGGGACGTCGGTGATCCGTACGCAGGGGAGGGTCCAGGCGACACCGCGTACGGGGCCGGCGGCGAGGGCGTCCGGCGGCAGCAGTTGGCGCAGGGTCTGGACTCCGCGCAGCAGGCCGGTGGGGTCGGCCGCGTGCAGGAGTACGGCGTCGGGGGTGACGGTCAGCACGTACCCCTCCGGGCCGAGGGCGGTGAGCGTCGCATCGAGAGCGAAGGCGACCTGTCCGTCAGCGGTCGCGGGCAGGGGCAGCCCGGTGGCGGGGGCGTGGAGTTCGCGCAACAGTACGGCGGCCGCCTCGGCGCCGCGTGCCACCGTGAGGCCGGTGCGCTCGTCGAGAGTGAACTTCCCCGGCAGCACCACGAGTTGGCTGGGCACGGGAAGCAGCGGTACGTCGACTGCGGGCATGACCGAGGTGCCTTTCGCGACCGGATCAACCTTACCAATTGGTCAACTGACCTCTTGCGCGACATGAAGGTGGCATAGACCAATAGGACCGTCAAGGGTCCCTGCGGTAAAGGGATTTGAAGCCCCACTCGGAGACATGACTCGTCAACTGGTCAACCAGCCAGCTACCATGGGCTTGACGAGCTGAAGGCGAGCACCGGGGAGCGGGCGACCCATGGACGGCGTACTGAAACGGGAGCGGGTCCGCGACTTCCTGCTCGGACTCGTCGAGGACCGCGGGCCCGGAGCGGCCATTCCCTCCGAGCGCACTCTCTGCGTCCAACTCGGCGTATCACGGCCCACGTTGAGGGCCGCCGTCGACGAACTCGTCGCCACCGGGCTGCTGGTGCGCGAACACGGGCGGGGCATGTTCGTGGCACCCGCGAAGATCACTCAGGAGATCGTTCCGGACCGGCAGACGGCGAGCGTGCCCCTGGCCACCGGCAGCTGGTCGAGCCGTGTGCTGGAGCTGGCGACCATCCGCGCGGGCGCCAGGATCGGCCGGAAGCTGCGGATGTCACCGGCCGCGGAGCTGGTCTACATCGCGCGGCTGCGGCTGGTCGACGGTTCCCCCATGGCGATCGAGCATCTGCACATCCCGGCCGCGCTGGTGCCCTCGCTCACCCCGGCCGAGCTGGAGGCCGGGGACCTCTACGCCCAGCTGCGGGAACACCACCAGGTCCATGTCCACGAGGCGACCCAGTCGATCGAGCCGACGGTCGTCAGCGAGGCGGAGGCCAAGGTGCTGGGCGTCCCGGTCCTCTCCCCCGCGCTGCTGATCGAACGCCTGACCACGGACACCTCCGACCGGCCGGTGGAGTACGTCCACTCCCTCTACCGGGGCGACCGCTACCGCATCGTCTCGCGGCTGTCGCTGGGCGCGCACCACGGCCGTACGGCCCGGGGCACGCCCGAGGACTTCACCCAGGGCATCCCCGACATCTCGCGGACCGCCGCACTGTGGGGCACCGTGGAATGACGCGTGGCACACCCGCCACGGCGGAGAGGAGCACCCGCATGTCCGAGAACACGTACCGGGTCACCGAGATCGTCGGCACCTCCCACGAAGGCGTCGACCAGGCGATTCGCAACGGCATCACCCGCGCCTCGCAGACTCTGCGCAACCTGGACTGGTTCGAGGTCACGCAGGTCAGGGGACAGATCGAGAACGGGCAGATCGAGCACTACCAGGTCGGCCTGAAGGTCGGCTTCCGGCTCGACGAGGGCGACTGACCCTCCCCTGGGGCCCCTGCCCGGCCCCTTCAGAGCCTCGCGCACCCCTCAGGTGCGGCCCTCCCGCTCCTGCGCGTCCTTGAGCGCCTCGGACGTGGCAGCCCAGCGCGCCCGTACGACCCTGAAGCCCGCCCGCTCCGCGTCCTCGCAGACGAGCTCGTCGTCGTCGACGAGGACGCGGATGTCACGGTCGCGGGCCAGTCGGCGGAGGATCTCCAGCTTGGTGTGGCGGGCCGGCCTGCGGTCGTCGTTGCGCCGCATCCAGATGCGCCCGTCGGGCAGCCCCTGTGCGGCCAGCCAGTCGACGGTGTCCCGGCGGCACCGCTCGGGGCGGCCGGTGAGGTAGACCACCTCGCACTCCTGCGCGCTCTTCCGCGCCAGCGCGATGCCCTCGGCCAGCGGTGGGTCCTGCGACGCGGCCGCGAAGAACGCGTCCCAGTCCCGCGGTTTCCGCTCCAGGAACCGCTGTCGGTGCGCGGTGTCCGCGAGTGTGCCGTCCACGTCGAACACGGCGAGTGGTCTGCTGCTCTTCTCCTTCACGCGGACCACCCTAGACAGGGGCGAGAACACCCCGTGCGCCGCGGCAGGCGATCCCTCACGTGAACACGTCCAACTTCCGCCTCGTCAGGCTCTGTTCACATCACCCAGCAAGCCCTTACCGTAATGCCTCGCACAGCATGTCGTACAACATTCGGCATTTCGAACAAAAGCAGGGTGGTGGGGGGACACCACCACCCTGGCTTCGGGCATGCGGAGGTCTTCGTGAACCCCTCTCTCGACAGACGTCGCTTCCCCGCCGTCACCGGCGTGGCGGAAGTCGCCGCGCCGGCTGCGTGACCGATCCAAGGAGAGCCGCACATGATCACACCAGGCATACCGTCACGCCCCGCGCGGCCATCCCGCCGGAGCCTGCTCCGCGCGATGGTCGCGCTGCCCGCCACCGCTCTCGTCCTCGGCGAGCGGCCCGGACTGCTCGGCACCGCCACGGCGGCGGCGCCGGCCCGGGGCTATGCCACCCGCTACACCATCGTGCCGTTCCTCAACAGCAACGACGGCACCGTCAACGTCTATGAGTCGGACGACGCCACGGACTTCCGGCTGCTGAAGGCCTCCGCGTACACGCCGCCCAGCAACCGGATCCGCGACGCCAGCGTGTTCAAGCACACCGACGGCTACTACTACATCACCTACACCACGCATACCTGGCAGGACGTCAGCACCACCATCGGCTTCGCGCGCAGCTCCGACCGGGTCAACTGGAGCTTCCTGTACGACTACACGGTCCCGATCGGCAGCCTCTCCCGCGCGTGGGCGCCCGAGTGGTTCGTGGACAGCGACGGCAGCGTGAACATCATCGTGTCCTGCTCGGTCACCAGCGACGAGTGGATCTTCACGCCGTATCTGCTCAAGGCCACCAACTCCGCACTCACCGCATGGAGTTCACCGGTGGCCCTGTCCGGCATCGGCGCCAACCACATCGACACGTTCATCGTGAAGACCGGGTCGACGTACCACGCGTTCACGAAGAACGAGACGACGAAGTACATCGAGTACGCGACCGCCTCCAGCCTCACCGGCTCGTACGCCATCCAGCGGACCGGCGACTGGGCGGGCTGGGGCGGCACCCGTGAGGGCCCGGCCCTGATCCAGCTCGACAACGGCGGTTGGCGGATCTTCTTCGACGGCTACGGCGACGGCAGTTACTACTACAGCGACAGCTACGACACCTTCGCCACCTGGAGCGCCCCGAAGAAGCTTCCGGGCATCTCCGGCACCGCACGCCACTTCACCGTGATCAAGGAGACGGTCTCCGCAGGCGCCAGTCTGCCGACCGGCGTCACCCGCTCCTTCCAGTCGGGCAACTACACCACCCGCTACTGGCAGGAGCAGTCCTCGCTGCTCAACCTGCCCGTGGTGAGCGGCTCCAGCAGCAGCGCGGAGAAGCAGGCCGCCACCTTCACCGTCGTGGCGGGTCTCGCCGACGCCAACGGCTACTCCTTCCGCGACGCGGCCGGCAACTACCTGAGGCACTACGACTTCCGTGCCCGCTTCGACGCCAACGACGGGACGTCGACGTTCGCCAAGGACGCCACCTACATGGCCCGGACCGGCACGGCGAGCGGCTCGGTCCGCCTGGAGTCGTACAACTACCCGGGTTACTACCTGCGCCACTACAACTATCAGCTCCGCGTGGACCCCGCGGACGGCACCGACCTCTTCCGCCAGGACGGCTCCTTCGTCCCCGTCACGGCCTGGGCATGACCGCCATCCGCCGGAGAGAAGGAGATCAGATGAGCGACCGATCCGGCCCGCTGCAGCCGTCCCGCCGGGGCGTGTTGGGGGCGATGGCCGCCCTCACCGCCGGTTTGACCCTCGGTGCCCCGTCCGCCCGTGCCGCGACGGGAACCTCGTACGTGATGGGCTACTTCACGGAGTCCCCGAGCGGCAACGGCTCCGACTACGGCCTCCATCTGGCCGTCAGCACGGACTCACTCCAGTGGACCCCGCTGAACCAGAACAACCCCGTCGTGACCCCGACCGGGGGCACCGGCGGACTGCGCGATCCGTTCATCCTGCGCAAGCAGGATGGCACGTTCGTGGTGCTCGCCACCGACCTCAAGGGCACCGACTGGAGCCTGCAGAGCCAGTACGTCCATGTATGGGACTCCACCGACCTGCGCACCTTCACCAACTATCACCGGCTGAAGCTGCACGACATGGCCACGCACAGCTGGGCGCCCGAGGCGTTCTGGGACGCGGGCCGCGGCCAGTACGGGATCATCTACTCGGCCGTCAACTCCAGCGGCCACAACGTGATCATGGTCAACTACACCACCGACTTCGTCACGGCGTCGGCTGCGCAGGTCTTCTTCGACCCCGGATACGACGTCATCGACGGCGACCTGGCCGTGGGCGTCAGCGGTGTGAACTACCTGTACTTCAAGAAGGACCAGTCACTGGTGGGCGCCAGGTCCACGTCGCTGAACCCCGGCAGCTTCACCGTGTTCAGCACGCCGGTCTCGCACGGCGGCACCGAGGCGCCGATCCTCGTGAAGTCCCAGACATCGAGCACCTGGTACCTGTGGGGCGACACCTACACCCCCAACGGTGTCTTCTACGCCTGGCAGAGCACCGATCTCGCCGCCGGCACGTGGACGGCGGTCGATCAACGCCTCTATACGCAGCCCCTCAACTCCAAGCACGGCACCATTCAGCCGATCACGACGACCGAGTACAGCAACCTCGTCGCGAAGTGGGGCGCTCCGGCCTGGAACCGGCTCAAGTCCTACAACTATCCGGCGCGTTACGTCCGCCACTCCAACTACGTCGGCAGGATCGACGAGTACCCCTTCGACCCGTACACCGACTCCCAGTGGAAGCTCGTGCCGGGTCTCGCCGACAGCGCGGGCGTGTCCTTCCAGTCGGTCAACTACCCGACCCGCTATCTGCGGCACTACAACTACCAGCTGCAACTGGACGTCACCGACAGCACGACGACGTTCGCGCAGGACGCCACGTTCTACCGGACGGCGGGCCTGGCCGACACCTCATGGTCGTCTTTCCGCTCCTACAACAACCCGGACCGCTACATCCGGCACGCAGACTACGTCCTGCGCATCGATCCCCTCTCCACCAGCACCGACAAGGCCGACGCCACGTTCTCGGTCGGCTACTGACCGTTCCTAGTCAGTGAGCAGGAGTGAGTGTTGCACCCATACCTGGTCACTGCGGACATCCCGAACGGTTTTGGATGTCCTGGTCGCCCAGCCACCTCCCGCAACCCACTCAACCCGATCACCCTCCCCTCCAGGGTCGAACAAGCCCGTCACCCCACCCAACGGCCACCACCAGGAAAGGTCACCCATTCGACACAAGAACTCCCGTTCCCCGGCGCCAGGTCCTCCACAGGAGACAGCCGGACACTCATCACACACGCCAGAACACACTCATGCGCTGTCATGCGGCAGCGGCTCACACCCCCTTGACGCCTCCAGGAGACACCCCCCATGTCACCTCTCCGCAGAGTTCTCGCCTGTCTGGCAGCGGCAACGGCCGCTCTCGGCGGGCTCACGGTGACCGCTCCCGCCGCGGCCGCCGCCGACTCGGGATCGTTCAGCGTGCTCAGCTACAACGTCGCCGGACTGCCGGAGTCGCTGTCCAGCGCCTCGACGCCGCGGGACACCAGCACCACCGAGATCGGCCGGCGCATCGCCCCGTACGACATCGTCAACGTCCAGGAGGACTTCAACTACCACGCGTACCTGTACTCCACCGACACTCATCCCTACCGCACCGCGACCAGCGGCGGCGCGGGCATAGGCAGCGGCCTCAACACCGTCTCCACCTACGCCTGGGACGGCGACGATTTCGAACGCGTGGGCTGGAACGACTGCCAGGTGGACTCGGGCGACTGTCTGACCCCCAAGGGCTTCAGCTTCATGCGCGAGCGCCTGGCCGAAGGCGTGTACGTGGACTTCTACAACCTCCACACCAACGCCGGCACCAACGACGGCGACCTCGCGGCGCGCGCCGCCAACCTCGCCCAGCTGACCTCGTTCATCGGCACCCACTCGGCCGGCAACGCCGTGGTGGTGATGGGTGACACCAACACCCGTTACACCCGCTCCGGCGACACCATCGCCGAATTCGCCTCCGCCAACGGCCTCACCGACGCCTGGGTCAAGCTCATCCGCGGTGGCACCCCGCCCGCCAAGGGCAGCGACGCGCTGGTGTGCGACCAGACCGGCGCCACCGTGCCGAACACCTGCGAGGTCGTCGACAAGGTCCTCTACCGCGGCAGCAAGCTGGTGACGCTGAACGCGACCTCGTACAACAACGAGCACGCCAAGTTCCTGACCTCCGACGGGCTCATGCTCTCCGACCACGACCCGATCACCGTCGGCTTCACCTGGTCGCGCAACGCCGCCTTCCAGCTCGGCGACCAGTTCGGCGGTCCGCACGGGGACTACTTCAACGACATCGACAGTGTGCCGCCCGGCGCCCGGGCCACCACCGTCTCGCTTCGCAGCGGCTCGCGCGTCGACCAGATGGGGCTGACGCTGAGCAACGGCACAACGCCGACGCACGGGGGCACGGGTGGCACCGCCTCGTCCCTCGCCCTCGGCAGCGGTGAGTACATCACCTCGGTGCAGCTGTGCCAGGGCGCGAAGGACAGCCACACCCGGATCTTCTACGCGAAGTTCAGCACGAACCTGGGCCGCGGTCTGGCGGGCGGCACGACGACGTCGGACTGCGTGACCCGCACCGCGCCGTCCGGCTGGCAGATCGCCGGCTTCCACGGCCGCGCGGGCGACGAGGTGGACAAGATCGGCTTCATCTACACCCAGCGCTGACCCGACCGTCCCGGACAGCAGTGCCCCGCCGTGTCTTCGGACTCGGCGGGGCACGGGCTCACGTGACCGACTCGCTTACGAGGAGAGCCACTCGGTGGCGTTCAGGGCGAGCGCCGCGTTGGTGGCGCCGGTGTCGTTCCAGCCGTCGTACAGCGTGTATCCGGACTTGCCGGTGCCGTCGTCGATCGGCGAACTGTCGCCCCAGAAGGCGACCTTGCCGCTGCCGAAGGTGCTGGTCGCGAAGAACGCGCCGGTGTTGCCGGAGTAGCCGGTCCGGTAGAGCAGGCCCTTGACGGCCGCGTTGTCGGCGGGCTTGAGGGTGGCCGTCGCTGCCACACGAAGAAGGAAAGTTGACGGCTCATCAGTCAGGACGCATCTGTGAGCCATGGCCTGACCTGCTTGCGTGCCTCGTGCAGGCGGGACTTGAGCGTGCCGAGCGGGATGCCCACCCGCTCGGCCACCTCCGCGTACTCCAACTGGCAGATGTCCCGGTAGACCAACGGCGCCACCAGATGCGGGTGTTCCCGCTCCAGGCGCTCCAGCGCCTCCAGGAGGTCGACCCGTGAACCGGCGATGACGCTCGTGGTGCGCGGATCGACATGCTGCGACGCGTCGATGACGACCGGCTGCTCGGCCGCGCGCCGCTTCAGCTCGCGGTACTTCTGGCGGGCGCAGTTCGCGACCACCGTGTACAGCCAGGTGCTGAAGCGGCTGCGGCCCTCGAACGTGGTGATCTTCCGGGACACCTGGAGGAGGACGTCCTGGGCCGCCTCCTCGGCGTCCTCGCGACAGGGCAGGAAGCGCCCGCAGCGCCGTACGACCTCGGGCTGGACCTTCTGGAGCAACGCGTCCAGCGCCGCCCCGTCACCGGCGGCCGCGCGCAGAGCGAGCTCCTCGGTCTCCGCCGCGTCCCGCACTGGGTGCTCCCCTCGGTGTCGACCTGAGGCCAGGCATGATAGTCGCATGCACTTCCTGGAGCGGATCGGCCGCTACCGTCTGGACCGGCGCCTGGGCGCCGGCGGCTTCGGCGTGGTCTGGCTCGCCCACGACGACGTGCTCGAGGCCGCCGTCGCGGTGAAGGTGCTGTCCGAGAACTGGGTCGACCACCTGGACATCCGGGAGCGCTTCCTCTCCGAGGCACGGCTGCTGCGCCGCGCCGACTCCAACCGCGTCGTCCAGGTGTACGACATCGGTGAACTGCCGGACGGCAGGCCGTACTTCGTCATGGAGTACGCCGACGGGGGCACCCTCGCCGACCGGGTCGAGACCGGACCGCTGCCCGTGGCCGAGGCCCTGCGGCTGACGGCCCTCGCGGCCCGGGGAGCTGCCGCGCTGCACGAGGCCGGCATCGTGCACCGGGACATCAAGCCGTCCAACGTGCTGCTGCGCACCTCGCCCGCCGGAAGCGACCGGGTGCTCCTCGCGGACCTCGGCCTGGCCAAGAGCCTGGCCCAGGCGTCCGGGCTCACCATGGCGGCGGGTTCCGCGGGCTACACGCCTCCCGAGCAGGCCGAGCCCGGGTCCGGGATCGACGCGCGGGCCGACGTGTACAGCCTGGGCGCCCTCGGCTACCACCTGGTCACCGGCTCCGTCCCCGGCCCGCCCGGCAAGGTCGTACGGCCCGACCGGCTCCGTAAGGACCTGCCCCCCCGACGTCCAGCGGGCGTTGCTGCGCGCCATGGAACCCGACCGGGAGCGGCGCTGGCCCACGGCGGCCGGTCTCGCCGCGGAGCTGGAGCGACTGGCCGAACCCGGCGCGGCCCCTCGGCCCCCTCGACCTCGTCGGCACCGACGGCGGGCGCTGATCACGGTGCTGGCCGCCGCCGTCGTGGCCGGCGCCGTGGGCATCACCGCCGCGATCGTGACGCGCGGGCCGGCCGCGAAGACCGTCCGGGTCGAGGACAGCACCGGCCGGGTCACCGCCGAAGTACCCGCTGCGTGGGGCCACCAGCTCCGCGACTCCGGATGGAATCCGCACACCCTGGGCCTGAAGGACACGAAGGAACCCGGTCTGGCGGTCGCGGACGACCTCGCGAAGTGGCAGGACCTCGGCTCACGCGTCAACGGAGCCTTCATCGGCCTGAGCGAGCAAGGCGACATCACGGCCGAGGTCCGCGCGATCGCGCACACCGGATGCCATTACGACGGCAGCCGCACCTACGACGGCACGCACTGGCACGGTCTGATACGGACCTGGAACGGCTGCCCCGGCAGCGACGGCACCCTCACGGAGGCGGGGCTCACTCCGGCGGGCGGCGCCGGGCAGCCTCAGGTGTACGTACAGATCCGCCAGGACGGCGGCAGTGACGCGACCGACCGCGTTCTCGGTTCGGTACGAGTGGGAGCCTGACGGAACTCGCCCGCCGATTGCGTGAACTTTTCTCCGTCCCGGTGCATCGGAGAGTGATGACGGGGCACAACGCGCCGTGCGCACGTGTCAGGACGCGTGCGGTGATTCTCAAGGAGTGGTGACATGGCGACCTTCCGGCGCGGCGCGGCGGACACGGAACGGCTCGACGCGGTTCCCGCACCCCGCACTTCGACTTCCGCCCGGCGGGCGGCGCTGCTCGCGGGCGTCGCGCTGCTGGGCCTGCTCACCGCCTGCGGTACCGACACCCCGCACAGTACGCCGCAGAAGCTGCCCGGCACCGCGGAGCCGGCCTCCGGTGAGCGGACCACGGACGCCGGTGCGAGCCCCACGGCCGACACGACCGGCAGTCCCGCCACGACCGGATCCGCCACGACCTCGGGTTCGGCTTCCGCGTCGTCCGGGAGCGGCTCGACCGGCACCCGCTGCCACACCTCCGAACTGCGCGCGTCGGTCGGCAACAACGACCCGGGCGCGGGGCAGGAGAACTTCCCCGTGGTCCTGACCAACAGCTCCGGACGCACCTGCACTCTGCGCGGCTACCCGGGCGCGGCCTTCATCGACGCGTCCGGCAAGCAGCTGGGCCCCGATCCGCAGCGCTCCTCGAGCACGCCGACCACGGTCACGCTGGCGCCCGGGCAGAGCGCGTGGGCAGGGCTCACGTTCTCCAACCCGGAGATCAGCGGGGCCCGTACGGCGACGCCCGCCTCGCTCCTCGTGACACCGCCCGACGAGAAGGACTCGCTCAAGGTGAAGTGGACCCAGGGCAAGGTGCCGGTGTCCGGCAATGCCTCGTCGGTGTCCTTGACCGTCGTCCGCGCGGGCACCGGCACCTGACCTCATCGCGCTCCCCGCACCCCGGCCCCGCCATCTGTCCCGCAGGTCGGCGGGGCCCTCTCGCGCGTGCGCGGCGACGGCCGCGCAGCTCGTGGAGTGGCTGGAGGCTCAGGACCCGGCGGTCCTGCGGAAGCTGCGCACACTCACCCCCGGACAGTCGCCCCTCGGAGGCTGGGCGGAATTCCTGGGCGCGGCTGCTTCGCCGTCGGGCACCGCCCGGTCCTGACGGCTCACCGGCGGCCGCCTTGCCCTCCCCCGTATCCGGGGCCGTAACCGCCGTACCCATCCCCATAGCCATAGCCATAGCCGGAGCCGGAGCCGGAGCCGTACTGCCGTATCCCGGGCAGTGGTAATACGGGTAGTAGCAGTAGTCGTACGTCGGAGAAGTGGACGACGGGGTCGGCCCCGGTGTCGACGGCGTCGCCGAAGGCTTGTGGGTGGTGGGCGACGACGGTGCCCTGGAAGCCTTGGCAGGGGCCGGAGTCGCGGGAGCCGCCGATGCACGGGTGGAGTCCCAATTGACCACCTCCATCTGGAGCGAGGGCGAGGAGGTGTCGAGGGTCCAGCGCTGGACCGTCTCGTCCTTGCGCAGTTTGAGGACGAGTGCCGCCCCGCGCTGGGCGGCGGCGGGTGCGAGAGTCAGGTCCTGGTTCCACCGCGGCACCAGTGCGCCCTGGAGGGTGAAGTCGTAGCGCACGTTCTGGGTGCCCGGCTGCGACTCACCCGAGCAGGGGGCCAGTTGGACCGAGTAGCCCAGGTGGGAGTCGAGGCAGAGGTCGGGGTCGGCCACGTCGCGCAGCAGCCCGTCCGCTTCGTACGACCACTGCTGGGCCGACTTCGAGGCGCACGAGGTGAGTTCGGTCTCCGCGCCCTTCGCCGGCTTCTTGCCGACGATGCCGATGCACAGCCCGGTCGCGGCGTTGCGCAGCCTGCCCCGCACGGTGCTGTTCGACGGGCCGCCGGACCCGATCCAGGACGGATTCGCGCCGGGGACCGTGCCCGAGCCGGAACTCGGCGCTTGCGAGGAGCCGGTGCCGTCGGCCGTGCCGCCCTCCCCGTCGGAGTTCGAACCGGCCGCCCACAGCACCAGCGGGATCCGGCGGATCAGTGACCGCTGATCGCCCGAGGCATGTACGGCTGCTCCAGCTCCTCGATCTCCTTGTCCGTCAGCTCCAGTTCGAGGGACGCGACCGCGTCCTCGACGTGGTGCGGCTTGGTGGCGCCGACGATGGGCGCGCTCACGGTGCTCTGGTGCAGCAGCCACGCGAGGGCGACCTGCGCGCGGGTCACCTGGCGCTCGGCGGCGATGCGGGCGACGGCGTCGACGATCTCGCGGTCGCCATCCTGGTAGAGGTTCTTGCCGAACTCGTCCGTCGCGCTGCGCGCCGTGACCGTGTCCCAGTCACGGGTGAGGCGGCCGCGGGCGAGCGGGCTCCAGGGCAGTACACCGACACCCTGGTCCGCGCAGAGCGGCAGCATCTCGCGCTCCTCCTCGCGGTAGAGGAGGTTGTAGTGGTTCTGCATCGAGACGAACCGTGTCCAGCCGTTCAGCCGGGCCGTGTACTGCGCCTTGGAGAACTGCCAGGCGTACATCGAACTCGCCCCGATGTAACGGGCCTTGCCCGCCTTCACCACGTCGTGCAGGGCCTCCATCGTCTCCTCGACGGGAGTCGCGGGGTCGAAGCGGTGGATCTGGTAGAGGTCGACGTAGTCGGTGCCCAGTCGGCGCAGGCTGTTGTCGATCTCCGTCATGACCGCCTTGCGGGACAGGCCACGCCCGTTGGGGCCGTCGTGCATCGCGCCGTTCAGTTTGGTGGCGATGACGATCTCGTCGCGGCGCGCATGGCCGGCGAGCACCCGGCCCACGATCTCCTCGCTGGTGCCGTCGGAGTACACGTTCGCCGTGTCGAAAAAGTTGATCCCGGCCTCCAGCGCCTGGCGGATCAACGGCCGCGACGCCTCTTCGTCGAGGGTCCACTCGTGGACGCCTCGGTCGGGAAGGCCGAAACTCATGCAGCCCAGGCAGATCCGGGAGACGTCCAGGCCCGTCGAACCGAGCTTCACGTACTGCATGCTCTCTCCTGCTCTCGCTGGCGGTGGGGTCGAGCACTCCGACGAGTTGATCCTGCCCGCCACGGGCGGCACGAAGCCCTACTCCACGGGGCCTTGCACGTCGTCGTACACGTGCGCGGCCGTGATCAGGCCGTCGCCGCCCCGCGTGTAGACGGCAAGTCCCGCCTGCGGCGGCAGGTCGGCGTCGCCCCAGCGGTCGCAGATGTACTCGAACGCGCTCCGGGTGCCGTCGTCCGTGACCGTGCACAGCTTGAGCGGGATGCCGCCACCCGCGGAGAAGAAGCCCTTGTAGAAGTCGGACAGCACCGAGGTGCCGACGTGTCGGTAGGAGTCGCCGGACGGCTCACGGAAATAGCCGTCGGCCGCGAAGGCAGTGACGACGCCGGCCACGTCGCCCTCGCCGAGGGCCGCCTTGTAGGCGCCCACCACGTCCGCGGCATGCGCGTCCGGGTCGTACGGCAGCAGCGGGGAGCGCACGACGTGATGGCCGAGCAGCGGCCACCGGGAGTGGTAGATCCGTACGGGCAGCGCGGACGCCGGTTCCACGGCGACGCCGACGGGAAGCCCGACGCGCGTGCCGTCCGAACCGTTCAGGTGCGCCACCCATTCGCCCACGGCCCGATTCTCGGTGACCGTGATGGCGACCGGCTCGATGTCCACCCGGTGCTCCGCGCGCCATTTCTCCTGCTCGGCGAGCCAGGCGTCGAGCACGACCACGCCACTGATACGGCCCGCTTCCGGGTCGTCGAGTGCGACAGGGACGGTGGCCGCGATCGGGTCGCGCAGGCCTGCGGCGAGGTCGGCTGCGCCGAGTCGGTCGACGAGGTCGGCGATCTGCGGGATCCAGACCATGAGGGCTCCAGAGAAGTGTGCGGCGGTCCTCTTCGCATCGTGTGCCCGGACGCAGCGGGGCGCGACCCCAGCGGCGCAGCACCCGGAGGAACCCGGGACGTCGGCGTGCTGCGCAAGGCCCGGAGGCATGGCCCCGGGAGCCTTCCGCCAGGCCATGGTGAACGGCAACACCGACCCGGACTCCAGCAGGATCAACGAGGCGGCCGAGGAACCTCTGCGCGCGGTAACGGCGACGCGGGACCCGTCCGAGCCGAGCCCACAGTTCACCCTCAGTCATGGCACAGCGCTCCCCCAACGAGCTACGACACGGTTGTCGCATCCCTGGCACTTCTGGGATCCGAGAGGACCTGATCCGCGTGCTGATCGTCGATGACGAACCCGGGCTCGTCGAGGTGCTGTCCGTGGCCGTCGCCGAGGCGGGCTGGCGGCCCTACCCGGCCGCCGACGGCGAGAGCGCGCTGCGCGTCGCACGCGGCTGCGCCCCGCACGCCGTCGTCCTCGACGGGATGCTGCCCGGCCTGGACGGCGTGCAGGTGCTGCGGCGACTGCGGTACGAGGACCCGAAGCTGCCTGTCCTCATGCTCACCGCCCGGGACGCGCTGGAGCACCGCATCGAGGGACTGTCGGCAGGCGCGGACGACTACGTGACCAAGCCGTTTTCCCTGGAGGAGGTCATACTGCGACTGCGCGGACTGCTGCGACGCGGTGCCGCTCTCAACCGCATGATCGACCACGTCGAGACCTCGCTCGCCGAACGCCAGCACACCGAGGAACGCATGCGCCGCTTCCTCGCGGACGCCGGCCACGAACTGCGGACGCCGCTCTCGTCGATCACCGCGTACGCGGAGCTGATGCATCGCGGCACCGAGAAGATCGAGCCCACCCTCGCCTGGGGCCGTGTCTCCGCCGAGTCGGTGCGCATGACCGGCCTGGCCGAGGATCTGCTGCTGCTCGCCCGGCTCGACGAGGGGCGCCCCTTGCGATCCGCCGAGGTGGACCTCACCTCCCTGGTCGCCGAGGCGGTGTGGGACGCGCGAGCCACCGGGGAGACCCACGACTGGCAGCTGACGCTGCGCCTCGACGCACCGGCGCTGGTCACGGGCGACGAGGCACGACTGCACCAGGTGGTGTCCAACCTGCTGACCAACGCGCGCGTGCACACACCCGCCGGCACCACGGTCACCGCCTCCGTCGAGGCCACGCACGAACACCGCGTCATCCGCGTACGGGACGACGGCCCCGGCATCCCGCCGGAACTCCTCCCCGCGGTCTTCGAACGTTTCACCAGAGCCGACGCCTCCCGCTCCCGTGGCCCCGGCAAGGAGGCCGGCACCGGTCTGGGGCTGGCCATCGCCACCGCGATCACGTCGGCGCACGGCGGCCGCCTCAGCGTCGTGAGCGAGCCCGGGCGCACGGAGTTCAGCGTCGAACTGCCTCCGCGTACGGAGTTCGGCACCGGAATGCCCCCGCCGACTCCGCCGACGCGCACGCCACGGTGCCCGGCCAGAGGTCGGCCGACGGCGCCCCGGAACTCTAAGCGATCTCACAGACGCGCAGGTCACGTGCGCTCCACACGGTTTTCCGCCGCTGATTCCGCTGTCCTCGGAGACCCGATTCAGTTTCGCATCAGCTTGCTGCGCCAGAGTCGTCCCCGCGCGGCCGTCCGAAACGGACGTGCCCATGACGAGAGGAGCCAGCGACGATGACCGAGCTCGACACCGGGGACGCCGCAGCAGCGGAGCCGCAGTCGCAGACCGGCCGCCGGGCCCACGCGAGCCGCAGCAACTTCATGCGCAAGGTCTTCTTCGCCAGCGGCGCCACGGCGGTCGCGACCACGGGCGGCGCGGGCGCTTGGGCCGCACTCGCCGACGACTCCACCGGCACCGCCGACGCCTCGGCGTCCGCCTCCCCCAGCGGCGCCCCCAGCGGTGGCCCGGGCGGCAGCACCGGCGGCCCCGGCAATCAGTCGATCACCGAGGACTTCTTCGGTCCGACCACCGACGGCAAGCGGATCGACGACCTCTATTCAGTCCATTCCACCGGTGTCGCGACCGCGCCGGTGATCGCCGCCGCCCGCGCCTTCCTGGCCGGCCTCACCGACACCCAGAAGACCGCGACACAGTTCACTGTCCACTCCACCGAGTGGCGGCTGTGGAGCAACGTCGACTCGTACGCGCGTCAGGGTGTCACCCTCGCTGACATGACGGCCGATCAGAAGTCCCTGGGCACCGCTCTGTTGAAGTCGGCGCTGAGCGCGGACGGCCTGGAGACCACCGAGAAGATCCGCAAGATCAACCAGGCCGCCGGCGAGGCGATCAACAACACCAACGCCTTCAACGAGGACGCCTACTACTGGACGCTGATGGGCACCCCGTCGGCCACCGAGCCCTGGGGCTTCCAATTCGACGGCCACCACCTGGTCATCAACTACTTCGTGCTCGGCGACCAAGTCGTGATGAGCCCCTGCTTCTGGGGCTCCGAGCCGACCTCGAAGGAGATCGACGGCCAGACCGTCACGGTCTGCCACGAGGAGGTCGTGGCCGGCCTCGCCTTCATCAACTCCCTCACGGAGGCGCAGCAGAAAGTCGCCATCGCGTCCTCGACCAAGTCCAACGAGTCGATGAAGGCGGGTGCCTTCTCCGACAACACGGTGCAGGAGTACACGGGCATCCGCGGCAGCGTCCTGACCGGCGCCCAGGAGGTGCTGGTCACGACCAGTACGTACGACCGGGACGCCCTCCTGGACTCCTTCCGGGGACTCGCCCGGGTCGCGGGACTGACCACGACCTAGAATCGTGGGGTTTGCCCCGAGCCCACCGATGTCCAGGCCCCCGGCCCCCACAGGAGTCCCCCGATGCCCAGCCCCCACGACTCGTACGTCCGCGTCCGGGGCGCCCGTGAGCACAACCTCCAGGGCGTGGACGTCGACATCCCGCGTGACGTCCTCGCGGTCTTCACCGGCGTCTCCGGCTCCGGAAAGTCGTCGCTGGCCTTCGGGACGATCTACGCGGAGGCCCAGCGGCGCTACTTCGAGTCGGTCGCCCCGTACGCGCGGCGGCTGATCCACCAGGTAGGGGTGCCGAAGGTCGGGGAGATCACCGGGCTGCCGCCCGCGGTCTCGCTTCAGCAGCGCCGCTCGGCACCCACTTCGCGCTCGTCCGTCGGTACGGTCACCAATCTCTCCAACTCGCTGCGCATGCTGTTCTCGCGGGCGGGCGACTATCCGGAGGGCGCCGAGCGGCTGGACTCCGACGCGTTCTCGCCCAATACGGCGGCGGGAGCCTGCCCCGAGTGCCATGGGCTCGGTCAGGTGCACCGTACGACCGAGGAGTCGCTGGTCCCGGATCCGTCACTGTCGATCCGTGAGGGGGCAATCGCCGCGTGGCCGGGCGCCTGGCAAGGCAAGAACCTGCGGGACATCCTCGACACGCTCGGGTACGACGTGGACCGGCCCTGGCGCGAGCTGCCCGCCGAGGAGCGCGAGTGGATCCTCTTCACGGACGAGCAGCCGGTGGTCACCGTCCATCCGGTGCGGGACGCCGAGCGGATCCAACGCCCTTACCAGGGTACGTACATGAGCGCACAGCGCTATGTCATGAAGACCTTCTCCGACACGAAGAGCGCGACGCTCAGGGCCAAGGCCGAGCGTTTTCTCACCAGCGCTCCGTGTCCGGTGTGCGGCGGCAGCCGGCTGCGGCCCGAGGCGCTGGCGGTGACGTTCGCGGGACGGAACATCGCCGAGCTGGCCGCGTTGCCCTTGGCGGAGCTGGCCCGCATGCCGCACGGGAGCACCGAGGCCGCCAGGATCCTCACCGAGGATCTCAGATCCCGTATCGCGCCCGTCGTCGAGCTCGGCCTCGGCTATCTCGGCCTGGACCGGGCGACTCCCACCCTCTCCGCGGGCGAACTCCAGCGACTGCGTCTGGCAACGCAGTTGCGCTCCGGGCTCTTCGGTGTCGTGTACGTCCTGGACGAGCCGTCCGCCGGACTGCACCCGGCGGACACCGAGGCCCTGCTCACGGTCCTGGAGCGGTTGAAGTCGGCGGGGAACTCGGTGTTCGTCGTGGAGCATCATCTCGATGTCGTGCGCGGCGCCGACTGGCTCGTCGACGTCGGGCCGCTCGCCGGGGAGCACGGCGGGCGGGTGCTGCACAGCGGTCCGGTGGCGGAGCTCGCCGCGGTCGAGGAGTCGGCCACGGCGCGCTTCCTCTTCGACCGCTCCCCCGCTCCGGTACGCGAAGTCCGGTCGCCGCACGGCCAGTTGAAGATCGGGCCGGTCACCCGGCACAACCTGCGCGGGGTCACCGCCGAGTTCCCCCTCGGTGTGTTCACCGCGGTGACCGGGGTCTCCGGCTCCGGCAAATCCACGCTGATCGGCGAGGTGACGGAGGACCTGGCGGGTGTCGGACGGCTGGTCTCCGTCGACCAGAAGCCCATCGGCCGTACCCCGCGCTCGAACCTGGCGACGTACACCGGGCTCTTCGACGTCGTGCGCAAGGTCTTCGCCGCGACGGACGAGGCGCGGCGGCGGGGCTACGGCGTCGGGCGGTTCTCCTTCAACGTCGCCGGCGGCCGCTGCGAGACCTGTCAGGGCGAGGGATTCGTCAGCGTGGAGTTGCTGTTCCTGCCCAGCACCTACGCGCCGTGCCCCGACTGCGCAGGGGCGCGCTACAACCCCGAGACACTCGAAGTGACGTACCGGGGACGCAACATCGCGCAGGTTCTGGATCTGACGGTGGAGGGGGCGGCGCGCTTCTTCGCCCGGACGGACACCCCGGCCGTCGCGCGCAGCCTCAGCACCCTCCTCGACGTGGGCCTCGACTATCTGCGACTCGGCCAGCCGGCCACGGAATTGTCGGGCGGCGAGGCCCAACGCATCAAGCTGGCCAGCGAGTTGCAGCGGGTGCGCCGCGGGCACACCTTCTATCTGCTCGACGAGCCGACGACGGGGCTGCACCCGGCCGACGTCGAGGTGCTGATGCGCCAGCTGCACGGTCTGGTCGACGCGGGCCACACTGTCGTGGTCGTCGAGCACGACATGACGGTCGTCGCGGGCGCCGACTGGGTGATCGACCTGGGACCGGGCGGGGGCGACGCGGGCGGGCGGATCGTGGCCGCGGGGCCGCCGGGGCAGGTGGCGAGTGCGGCTGGAAGCCAGACGGCTCCCTACCTCGCCCGCGTTCTTCGTCAAGGCCAATAGGTCTTCCTGAGCACCGACTTGGCGAGCTTGCCCGTGGGCGTGCGCGGCAGCTCGTCCGTGAAGTCCACAGTGCGTGGTGCCTTGTAGTGGGCGATGCGTTGCCTCGTGAAGTCGAGCAGTTCGCGCTCCAGTTCGGGACCGGGCGAGGTGCCCGGCGCGGGCTGCACCACCGCTTTGACGGACTCCCCCATCTCCGCGTCCGGAACCCCGATCACCGCCACGTCGGCAACCTTCGGGTGCAGGGTCAGACAGTCCTCTATCTCCTGCGGATAGATGTTCACCCCGCCCGAGATGATGGTGAAGGCTCTGCGGTCGGTGAGAAAGAGGTAGCCGTCCTCGTCGAGATGGCCGATGTCACCGGTCGTGGTCCAGCCGGGGTGTTCGGGGTGTTGCGCCTCGCGGGTGCGGGCGTCGTCGTTGTGGTAACGGAAGGGTAGTTCGGCGCGCTCGAAATAGACGGTTCCCGTCTCGCCCACGGGCAGCGCCTTGCCGTCCTCGCCGCAGATCCGCGGCTCGCCCAGGAGTCCGCCGCGACCCACGGACCCGGGTTTGCGCAGCCATTCTTCGGGCCCGATGAAGGTGATCCCATTGGCCTCCGTCGCCGCGTAGTACTCGTACAGGACCGGCCCCCACCACTGCATCATCCGCCGCTTGACCTCGACGGGGCACGGCGCGGCCGCGTGGATGGCGACCTTCAACGATGCCACGTCGTACGACCGCCGTACTTCGGGAGGCAGTTTCAGCATCCGTACGAACATGGTGGGCACCCACTGGCTGTGCGTCACCCGGTGCCGTTCGACGGCCGCCAGCGCGCCCTCCGCGTCGAAGGAATCCATGAGGACGACGGTCCCGCCCGTCGCGGTGATCACGAAGCAGAAGCGCAGCGGCGCGGCGTGATAGAGGGGCGCCGGGCAGAGGTAGACGGTGTCCTGGTCGAAGCCGTACATGGGCTGGAAGAGGAGCTGAAAAGTGCTCGGCACCTCGCGGACGTCTCCGTCGGGAAGTGCCGGCTCGATCCCCTTGGGGCGGCCTGTGGTCCCGGAGGAGTAGAGCATGTCGGCGCCGCGCGGCTGGTGCGCCGACGGTTCGGGAGAGGCGGCGGCGAGGGCGGCCTCGTAGGAGCTGTCGAGCCACAGCGTTGACTTCGGTAGCAACTCAGTTGCTGCCGAGGCCAGTTCACCGAGTCGCTCCGACACGATCAGCGCGGAGGCACCGCAGTCGCGCACGATGTACGCGGCCTCGTCGGCGGTCAGATGGTGGTTGACCGCGGTGAGGTAGAGGCCCGAGCGCAGCGCGGCCCAGTAGACCTCCAGGACGCGCGGATCATTGGGGCAGAGAAGGGCGAGGTGGTCGCCCCTTCGCAAGCCCGCTGAGCGGAGATGGTCGGCGAGCCGCAGGGAGCGCTCTTCGAGCTGTCCGTAGGTGAGGGTCCAGCCGCCGTCCGCGGTGACGACGGCCGGCCTGGCGGGGTCGTACGCTCCGGGGTACATGCGGGGGACGGTACCCCGAGGCGGTGACGGAGCGTCAGAGGTGTGCGGTGACTTCCGAGTTGGTGCAGATCCGATGGGACACGGACGTTTCGGCGGCCAGCGCGAGGCCGCGCCGGTCGGGTGCGCTGCCCGGTGCGAGCACCGGCTGCACCCGCACCTCCGCCACGAGCCCGCGTGCCGACACCACCCGCCAGACCGAGGCAAGCAGTGAGTCGCTCCCGACGAACGCGGGGGCCGTGCTCACCGCTCCCCCGTCGAGCCGGTAGTGCAGGCTCACCGGCTGGACGGGGACGCCCGCGTCGAGCGCGGCCTGGAACGCGGCCCGCCGGAAGTACCCTTGGGCCCGGCCGCACCACGTGCTCCCCTCGGGGAAGACGACCACCGCGGCGCCGCCGCGCAGGGTGTCCGCGATCCGCGCGACCGTGTCCGGCAGCGCGCGCAGCCGGTCGCGTTCGATGAACAGAGCACCGCTGTGTGCGGTCAGCGCGCCCGCCACGGGCCACTGCCGGATCTCGGCCTTGGCGAGCATCCGGCCGGGCCGGACGGCGGCGAGCAGCGGGATGTCCAGCCAGGAGATGTGGTTGGCGACCAGCAGCAGTCCGCCGGTGGACGGGGCGGTGCCGGTGATCCGCACCCGTACTCCGGCGGCCCGCACGAGCGCCCGGCACCAGGCCCTGATGAGCCGGTCGCGCGCCGCGGCGGAGATCCGCCCGATGAACGCGGACAGCACGATCCCGACGACGAGCAGGAACAGGGCCCCTGCCAGCCGCAGCACCGCGCGCGGCACGTCGGTGACCGAGCCCGCGGACTCGACGCACGCCCGCGGAGAGCATGGGGCGCTGGGCAGCCAGGCGCTCGGCGCGGCGGCGTCCGCGGGCGTGCCGACGGGCCCGGGCCCGACCACTGCCTGCGAGTCGGCGCGACGGCCCGGCAGCCGCTTCCCTACGACGCGGAACTCCCTGGTGCTCGCACCAGGGCCGGCGAGCGCCGCGGCGCCACGGCGGGGCCGAAGTATCACTCCGATGCGGGGCGCGCTCATCAGGCCGGAACGAGCGAGAGGAAGTGCCGCAGGTAGCGCGGGTTGACCCGACGCATCGACAGCAGCACGTACAGGTCGGCGACCCCGAAGTCAGGGTCGTGCGCGGGCTCGGCGCAGACCCAGGCCCCGAGGCGGAGATAGCCGCGCAGCAGCGGGGGGAGCTCGGTACGCGCGGGCCGGGCGACACCCTCCGAGGACCAGGGCAGCAGCGGCCGTACACGGTACTCCTCAGGCGCCAGGTGCTTGGCCTGGACGCGGTCCCAGGTGCCCGCGGCGAGCGCGCCGCCGTCGGCCAGCGGAATCGAGCAGCAGCCCGCGAGCCACTCGTGGCCGCCGTCGACCATGTACCGCGCAATCCCGGCCCAGATGAGCCCGATGACCGCGCCGTCGCGGTGGTCGGGGTGCACGCAGGAACGGCCCACCTCGACCAGCCCGTCGCGGATTCCGGCCAGTGGGCCGAGGTCGAACTCACTCTCCGAGTACAGCCGTCCGGCGACCGCGGCCCGCTCGGGCGGCAGCAGCCGATAAGTGCCGACGACCTGGCCGGTCACCGTGTCGCGGACGAGCAGGTGGTCGCAGTAGGCGTCGAAGGCGTCGATGTCGAGACCTGGCTGCGGGGTGGACAGGAGGGCGCCCATCTCCCCGGCGAAGACGTCGTGGCGCAGCCGTTGTGCGGCCCTGACATCGGCCTCGTCGCGGGCGAGGGTGACGGTGTAGCGGGTGGGTGCCGTCGACTGCGGGGGGCTGTCGAGGGTGGAAACGCCGGTCATGGCACTCTCCTGGTCACGGGCCGGTTCGGCGGAGCGGCGGCAGACCGTGTCGGTGCGGTCTGTGCGCTCCTGTTCTTCCGATGCCGGTTGGCGTGCACGTGACCGTGGCCAGGAGGCTGGATGTGGGGATGTTGAATGCCCGGGGGCGCCGTGAATATGAGACGGGACCGGGGCTGAGCACCACCCCCGGTCCCGTCCGTCCGCACCTTGACGGCGAACGACGTACGGCTAGCGCCGGCCCGCTTTGCGGGTCGCCCGCAGCCACTCCTTGTTCATGCTGGTGATGGAGAACAGCGGGATGCCCTTCGGGCAGGCGGTCGCGCACTCCCCGGTGAGCGTGCACCCACCGAACCCCTCCTCGTCCATCTGCGCCACCATGTCGAGCACCCGGGTCTCCCGCTCGGGCGCGCCCTGCGGCAGCACGTTCAGATGGTTGACTTTCGCCGAGGTGAACAGCATCGCCGCGCCGTTCGGGCAGGCCGCCACGCAGGCGCCGCAGCCGATGCACTCGGCGTGCTCGAAGGCGAAGTCCGCGTCGGGCTTCGGCACCGGCGTCGCGTGGGCCTCGGGCGCCGCGCCGGTCGGGGCGGTGATGTAGCCGCCGGCCTGGATGATCCGGTCGAAGGCCGACCGATCCACCACCAGGTCCTTCACGACCGGGAAGGCCGACGCCCGCCACGGCTCGATGTCGATCGTGTCGCCGTCCTGGAAGGACCGCATGTGCAGCTGGCAGGTGGTGGTGCGCTCGGGCCCGTGCGCGTCGCCGTTGATGACGAGGGAGCACGCACCGCAGATGCCCTCGCGGCAGTCGTGGTCGAAGGCGACCGGGTCCTCGCCCTTGAGGATGAGCTCCTCGTTGAGGGTGTCGAGCATCTCCAGGAAGGACATGTCGGCCGAGATGTCGTCCACCTCGTATGTGGACATCGCTCCGTCGGCGTCGGCGTTCTTCTGTCGCCAGACGCGCAGGGTGAGCTTCATGCGTAGCTCCGCTGAGTGGGGTGGACGTACTCGAAGAGAAGGTCTTCCTTGTGCAGGACGGGTGCGTCACCGGTGGCGGTGAACTCCCAGGCGGCCGCGTACGAGAACTCCTCGTCCTTGCGGGCGGCCTCGCCGTCCGGCGTCTGGGACTCCTCACGGAAGTGCCCGCCGCACGACTCGGACCGGTGCAGCGCGTCGAGGCACATGAGCTCGGCGAGCTCCAGATAGTCGACGATGCGGTTGGCCTTCTCCAGGGACTGGTTGAACTCCTCGCCCGTGCCCGGGACTTTGAGGCGCCGCCAGAACTCCTCGCGGATCTGCGGGATGCGCTCGAGTGCCTTGCGGAGCCCGGTCTCGGTGCGGGCCATGCCGCAGAACTCCCACATGAGTTCGCCGACTTCGCGGTGGAAGGAGTCGGGCGTGCGGTCGCCGTCGACGGCGAGGAGCAGCCGCAGCCGGTCCTCGGTCTCGGCCAGCACCTCCTGGACGGCGGGGTGTGCGTCGGTCACCTCGCCGTGGTGCGGGTTGCGGGCGAGGTAGTCGTTGATCGTCGACGGCAGTACGAAGTAGCCGTCGGCCAGGCCCTGCATCAGGGCCGAGGCACCGAGCCGGTTCGCGCCGTGGTCCGAGAAGTTCGCCTCGCCGACCGCGAACAGGCCCGGGATGGTGGTCTGGAGGTCGTAGTCGACCCACAGTCCGCCCATCGTGTAGTGCACGGCGGGGTAGATCCGCATCGGGACCGAGTACGGGTCCTCGGCGGTGATCCGCGCGTACATGTCGAAGAGGTTGCCGTACTTCTCCTCGACCTTCGCCCTGCCCATCCGGCGGATCGCGTCGGCGAAGTCCAGGTAGACGCCCTGGCCGCCCGGGCCCACGCCCCTGCCCTCGTCGCAGACGTTCTTGGCGGCGCGGGAGGCGATGTCGCGGGGCACGAGGTTGCCGAAGGACGGGTAGATGCGCTCCAGGTAGTAGTCGCGCTCGTCCTCGGGGATCTCGTTCGGCGGGCGGGTGTCGCCCTGGGCCTTCGGGACCCAGATGCGGCCGTCGTTGCGCAGTGACTCGCTCATCAGCGTGAGTTTGGACTGGTGGTCGCCGGTGCGCGGGATGCAGGTGGGGTGGATCTGGGTGAAGCAGGGGTTGGCGAAGTAGGCGCCGCGCCGGTGCGCCCGCCAGATCGCGGTGGCGTTGGAGTTCATGGCGTTCGTCGAGAGGTAGAAGACGTTGCCGTAACCGCCGCTGGCGAGGACCACCGCGTCCGCGTAGTACGTATCGATCTTCCCGGTGATCAGATCGCGGGCCACGATCCCGCGCGCCCGCCCGTCGACCACGATCAGGTCGAGCATCTCGGTCCGGGGGTGCATCTCGATGTTGCCCGCGGCGATCTGCCGGGACAGCGCCTGGTAGGCGCCGAGCAGAAGCTGCTGACCCGTCTGACCTCGGGCATAGAACGTCCGTGACACCTGGACGCCGCCGAAGGAGCGGGTGTCGAGCAGACCGCCGTACTCGCGGGCGAAGGGCACGCCCTGCGCGACGCACTGGTCGATGATCTCCACCGAGATCTGCGCCAGCCGGTGAACGTTCGACTCGCGCGCCCTGAAGTCGCCGCCCTTGACGGTGTCGTAGAAGAGCCGGTGGATGGAGTCGCCGTCGTTGCGGTAGTTCTTCGCCGCGTTGATGCCGCCCTGAGCGGCGATCGAGTGGGCGCGGCGGGGCGAGTCCTGGTAGCAGAACTGGACGACGTGGTAGCCCTGTTCGGCGAGCGTGGCGCCGGCCGAGCCGCCCGCCAGGCCGGTGCCCACGACGATCACCGTGTGCTTGCGCCGGTTGGCGGGATTGACCAGCTTGGCCTCGAAGCGGCGGGTGTCCCAGCGCTCGTTGACCGGGCCGGCCGGGGCCTTGTCGTCGACGACCGGGTCCCCGGTCGCGTACTCGGTGTATGCGCTCATGTCAGCTCACCACTCCAGTCATGACACCGACGGGTACGCAGATGAAGCCCGCCGTCAGCACCAGCGCCAAGACGTTGGCGACGGTCTTGAGGGCGCGGTCGCGAGTGCGGCGGCCGGCGCCCAGGGTCTGTGCCGCGCTCCAGAAGCCGTGTCGGATGTGCAGGCCGAGCGCGAGCATCGCGACGATGTAGATGACGTTGCCGTACCAGGTGGAGAAGGTGTCCACGACGTTCTGGTACGGGTGGCCCTCCTGGAAGCCGCCGGAGTGCACGGTGCCGGTCGTCAGGTCGAGGATGTGCCAGACAATGAACAGGCCGAGGATGATGCCGCCCCAGCGCATGGTGCGCGTGGCGTAGCTCGCCCGCGGCTTCTTGTGGACGTACTTGCTGGGGCGCGCCTTGATGTCGCGGCGGCTGAGCTGGTACGCGGAGACGGCGTGCGCGACGACGGCGACGACCAGCACCACGCGGATGAGCCACAGCGTCCACTCGTAGTGCATGAAGGGTTCGCCGACGGTGCGCAGCCAGTGCGCGTAGTGGTTGAACTCGCCCGCCCCGAAGTAGATCTTCAGATTGCCGATCATGTGAGCGACCAGGTACAGCACCATGATCAGTCCGCTGACGGCCATCACGGTCTTCTTGCCGACGGAGCTGTCCCACACGGTGCGTGCCATGGACGGCCGTCGGTCCGTCCGCGTTGCCAGAGCCATGTCACGGAACGCTAGGGCCTCAAGGGCCGATCGGTCCAAGACATGGTCCGGCTCGATTCCATAGGCATGGGCTATCGTGGCTGGTGTGCAGTTCCAACAGCTCCAGTACTTCGTGGCGGTTGCCGAGACCCGGCACTTCACCCGGGCCGCCGATCTGGTCCATGTGGCCCAGCCGTCCCTGTCCCAGCAGATCAAGGCACTGGAGCGGGAGTTGGGGGCGGATCTGTTCCTGCGGGCGCGCGGGAACATCACGCTGACGGACGCGGGCGAGGCGCTGCTGCCGCTGGCCCGGCGCATCCTGGCCGACGCGGACACGGCGCGGCACGAAGTGCAGGAACTGGCCCAGCTGCGCAGCGGCCGGGTCCGTCTGGGCGCGACCCCGAGCGTGTGCACCGGTCTGCTCCCGGACGTGCTGCGCGCCTTTCACGACCGCTATCCGGGTATCCGGCTGCTGATCGAGGAGGGCGGTTCGCACGATCTCGTACGAGAACTCGCACGCGGCGCCCTCGATCTCGCCCTGGTCGTCCTGCCCCTGCCCACGCCGTCCCCCGCGCTGACCACGGTGGAGCTGCTGCGCGAGGACCTGGTGGTGGTGTCGTCGCCGGACGCGGCCGCGCCGGGACGCGGCCGCACGGTACGGATCGCCGACCTGGAGGGCGAGCGTCTGGTCATGTTCCGGCACGGCTACGACCTGCGAGAACTGACCGTGGCCGCGTGCCGGGCCGAGGGTTTCGAACCCGACTTCGCCGTCGAGGGCGGCGAGATGGACGCCGTGCTGGGCTTCGTCCGGGCGGGGCTCGGCGTGGCCGTCGTACCCCGTATGGTCGCGACCCGGTCCGGGCGGGGGCTGCGGGTGACACCGCTGGCCCGGCCCGGGCTGCACCGGACGATCGCGCTGGCGCATCGCAGCGATGTGGCTCCGCCACGGGCGGCCCGGGAGCTGCAGCGGAGGCTGCTGGAGCGCTGACCGCCTGCTCGGCCGGGTCGTCACCGGGTCGGGATGAATCCTCCGTCGATGACCAGGTCGCTGCCGGTGATGTTGCGGGCGCGGTCGCCGGCGAGGAAGAGGACGAGTTCGGCGACCTCCTGCGGCCGGGAGAAGCGGCCGGTGACCGTGGCGCCGGCGGCCCGTGCCACCACCTCGTCGGGGGTGATCCCTGCGGCGGCCGAGACGGTCGCGGCCACTCCGTCGCCGCCCAGCCACAGCTCCGTCTCGACCGGGCCCGGACTGACGGTGTTGACGCGGATCCCCTGGGGGCCCACCTCCTTCGACAGCGCCTTGGAGAAGGCGACCAGGGCGGCCTTGCCCGCGCTGTAATCGATCACCAGGGGGTCGGGCAGGGTGGCGTTGACCGAGGCGACCGTCACCACCGAGCCCCGGCCGGCCTGCAGCATCAGCGGCAGGGCGGCTCGGGTGACCCGTACGGCGGTCAGCAGGTTCAGGTCGACGGTGCGGGCCCAGTCCTCGTCGGTGACCGAGAGGAAGCCGCCGGTGCGGGCCGGGGCCGAGCCGACATTGTTGACCAGGACGTCGATCCGGCCGTCCGCCGCCGCCACGAGCTGTTCGGAGGCGTCGGGTTCGGTGAGGTCGACGGGCACCCAGGTGACGGTGCCCTGCTTGATCAGCGCGTCCAGGCCCGGCGAGGTGGTGCGTGATCCGGCGACCGCCGTCGCCCCCGCCCCGGCCAGTGCCTCCGCGACGGCGAGTCCGATGCCCTTGCTGGCGCCGGTCACGACCGCGGTCCTGCCCTGAAGTTCCGTGCTCATTCGTCTCGACTCCTTCGCTGCGGCACCCGGCCACCGGGCGCCGATTGGATGTATGTCCCGTCAGGCGCGTGTTGCCTCGCGGCCGTGGATGTCCTGGTCGGCCGACCACGGGAGGGCGTACTCGGCGACGGTCCGCCGGCCGTGGTCCACGACCAGCGCGTGGCCGCGGTCCGGGAACTGCTTGAGGTCGGTGACCGTCGGCGAATCGCCGTAGCGCTTGTACGCCGAGCGTGTCACCACGTCGGGGACGGTGTGGTCGGCCTGGCCGGAGATCATCAGCAGCGGGCCGCGGTCCGCGTTGCCCGTGGCCACGGCTGCCGGGGAGCGACGGGCGAAGTCGGCGAGCGCGGCCTGGAACAGCGGCCGACCCGGCGAGGGAATCGTCGGCCGCTCATGCAGCTCGCCGGACTCGGCGGGCGTCAGCGCGTTGCCGAATCCGTAGCGGAACTCCTCCCGGCCGACGATCCGCTGTTCGTCCGCCATCCGTCCGCTCATCCCCCGCGCGCCGCCCCGGTGCTCCGGCGCACTCCGACGCTGACAGGAGCCCGGACAGCGCAGCGGGGTGGCCTCCTTCCCAGGAGGCCACGCCGTGCGTCGAGCCTCAGCCGGTCGCGTCCACCAGCGCCAGCTCGTGCAGCCGCTCGGGCGGGCCCGGGCGGGCGTAGTACCAGCCTTGGGCCGTGTCGCAGCCCAGTATCCGCAACTGCTCGGCCTGGGCGCCCGTTTCCACGCCCTCGACGGTGACCGCGAGGTCGAGGCTGTGGGCGAGGGAGACGATGCCCTCGACGATCTTCAGGTCGACCGGGTCCGCGGGGAACTGCTGCATGCCCCGGGTGAAGGAACGGTCCAGCTTGAGGATGCTGACCGGCAGGCGGCGCAGGTTGGCGAGGTTGGAGTAGCCCGTGCCGAAGTCGTCGAGGGCGATGTCGACGCCCATGTCGGCGAGGCGCCGCAGCGGCTTGAGGAGGTCGTCGTCGGCGCCGATCAGCGCGGACTCGGTGACCTCCAGGCACAGCGTGTCGGCGTCGAGCCCCTCACGCTCCAGGATGTCGACCGTGTCCTGGACCAGGCCGGGATGGGTCAGCTGGCAGGGCGACAGGTTGACGTTGATCCGCAGCGGGCCGGCGGTGGCGTGTCGTTCCTGCCACGCTCGGGCCTGTCGCACGGACTGCTCCAGGACCCAGCGGCCGAGCGGAACGATCAGCCCGGTGTGCTCGGCGAGCGGGATGAAGCGGTCGGGGCCGAGGACGCCGTGCTGCGGGTGCAGCCAGCGCACCAGCGCCTCGGCGCCGCGCACACTGCCGTCACCGAGGTGCACCAGCGGCTGGTACTCGATGAAGAACTCGCCCCGGTCCAGGGCAGCGGGCAGCGCGGTGGTGAGCCCGTGCCGGGTGATGGCACGGGCGTCGGCCTCGGGATCGGCGAGCTCGAAGCGGTTGCCGCCCGCGGACTTGGCCCGGTACATCGTGATGTCGGCGCTGCGCAGCACCTCGGCGGGGCCGCGCTCACCGGCCGGTCCCTCGACGATGCCGATGCTGCCCCGCACGGTCAGTTCGCGGCCGTCGATACGGACCGGGGTGATGAGGGCGTTCATGATGCGGTCGGCGAGCGCGTCGACCTCGCGCTCGGTGTCGGGGCCCGTCGTGAGCGCCACGAACTCGTCGCCGCCGAGCCGGGCGACCATCTCGCCGGGGGCGGTCGCGCAGGACTGCAGCCGGTCGGCGACCTCGACGAGCAGTCGGTCTCCCGCGGCGTGCCCGAGGCTGTCGTTGATGGTCTTGAAGCCGTCGAGGTCGAGGTAGCACAGGCCGAAGCGCTGGCCCTCACCCGCGGACAGCGCCTTCTCCAGGCGCTCGAAGAACAGGGTCCGGTTGGGCAGTCCGGTGAGCGCGTCGTGCGTGGCCTCGTAGCGCAGCCGCAGATTGAGCAGCCGCCGCTCGGTGGTGTCCTCCATCAGCGCGAGCTGGTACTGGGGTGCACCATCCGCGTCCCGCAGCAGTGAGACCGTCAGATTGGTCCACAGGGCGGTTCCGTCGGGACGGTAGAAGGCCTTTTCGACGTGGTAGTGCTCGCGCTCGCCGCGTACCAGCTCCTCGTACAGGCGCCACACTTGAGGAGCGTCCTCGGGGTGCGTCCACTCGGGGACCTTGCGGCCGCGCATCGACTGCTCGGAGCCGCCGAACATACGCAGCAGGGCTCCGTTGACCTGCAGTATGTTGCCTTCGAGGTCGGCGATGCCGATCCCTATGGCCGCCCCCTCGAACACCGCGCGGAAGCGGGCCTCGCTGGCGTGCAGTGCCTCGGCCACCGCGCTGCGCGCGTTCAACGCCGCCTGGGAGATGGCCTCTTGCTCGGCAAGCGTCCGCTCGCGCAGCGCCTGGGCGAATCCGGCGGCCATGGCGTGCTGCAGCCGCGCCGACCGGGTCCGCAACGCCTCCTGGGGACCGTCCTCACCGCAGTAGAGCACCAGATACGCGTCCACGCAGTCGAGGGCGCGGCTGAGCGCCTCCGGGTCGGTGCAGTGCGCGGCGATGAGCGCGGCGCCGACCGCCTGGCCCTCGGCCGCGTCGAAGGTCCTGGCCCGCAGCGCGTCGCTCAACCGCTGGGCGAGCGGTACCAGTTGTTGCTCGAACTCGGGCCGGGTCAGCGACGTCGAGGTGACCGGGAAGACGGCCCGGCTCCAGATCGTCGCGAACCGGCGCAGTCTGTCCTCCGGGCCGTCCGGCTCGGCGGTCACGCCGTGCGCCCCACGCCGGCGAACCCGGAGAAGGAATAGGGATCCTCGTCCTCGAGTGCCGTGTCGGGCTGCCAGTTCGGCATCGGCACCAGCCCGGGTTCCACCATGTCGTACCCCTCGAAGAACCGCGCGATCTCCTCGCGCGAGCGCATGATCAGCGGGTTGCGGATGTTCTTGTAGACGTCCACCGCGCCCTCGGCCCGCTCCGGCGGGAGCGGAATTCCCTCGTAGGAGGCATGCGTGACGACGAGCAGGCTGCCCGGCGCGAGCGCGTCGCGCAGTTCCGCCACCGCTCCGTACGGGTCGTCCGCGTCCTCCACGAAGTGAAGTATGGCAACGAGAAGGAGGGCAATCGGCCGGTTCAGGTCGATCAGACGCTGAACCTGAGGGCTCGCCAGGATCTCCTGGGGCTTGAGGAGATCGGCGGCCACGACGTCCGCGTACTCGTTGCCGCGCAGGACGGCCTGACTGTGCGCGACGGCCACCGGGTCGTGGTCGACGTACACGACGTGCGCGCCGGGCCTGGCCGCCTGGGCGACCACGTGGACGTTTCCGAAGGTCGGGATGCCTGAACCGATGTCCAGGAACTGGGAGATGCCCTCGTCGGCCGCGAAGCGCACGGCGCGGCGCATGAACGCTCGGTTCGCCTGCATGATCTTGGGAAGTCCCGGCATGAACTCCATCGCCTTGCGTGCCGCTTCCCGGTCGACCTCGAAGTTGTGCGAACCGCCCAGGTAGTAGTCATACATACGGGACACGCTCGGCACCGAGATGTCAATGTTCCGGGGGGCCCAGGCGGGACGCTCCATCTATCTCTCCAAGGCGTAGTCGACGGCGTAGGCGATCCGGTGTTCGAGCTGAGGCTACTGATCGCCCGGCAAAGGAGCGAGCCAAAACGGAAATTGACCGTCCGTTCCCGGTCACTGCCTCCGGCAAGTGCCGAATTGACGCTCCGCGAACGCCACCCGAACACGCCGCTCACCGTCCCTGCGAAATCGCTCCGAAGCATTCCAAAAAGCTCCGGGGAGTTACGAAGAGTGGCCACGGTAACCGCAGAGTCGCCAAGATCATTCACGGCTCAACAGTCACGGAACGGCAAGATCTTTTACTGTCCGGCAGTCCTGGCCGCCGAGGCCTTTCGCGTCCGGGCACGTCAAACGGTCCGCCCCCTCCGTGCGGTGCGGAGGGGGCGGACCCAAGGTCGCGCGCGTTGTTCCGTTCGTCCGGCACACTTGCCTGTCTGCGTCCCCTCCCTTCCGCGTTCCGTTGCTGTCTGGCGAGGCGAATCAACCCTGGGGAGGTGATCCTCTACTCCGACGCGCCGACCGGCTTTCCGTCGGGCGAAACGGCGTACCACGTGCCGCCCACGCCCTGACCGTTGGTGTCCCCGGGAGCCGTGTCACCGGAGAAGGTGTAGATGGGCCAGCAGTTGACCGTCATCTGCTTGACGCCGTCCGGGCGGGTGAAGCCCATGAGGCCCTTCTTCTTGACGCCCTTGGTGTCATCCGCGGAGACCGGCGCGACCGCGGGCCACTTCTCCAGGCAGGCGCCGGTGCAGGCCGACTTCGAGACGGGCCAGGCCTGGTCCTTCATGAAGCGGTAGACGGTCATGCCGTTCTTGTCGACGACGATGTCGCCGAGCTTCGGATCCTTGCGGACCGACAGGCCGGGCAGGTCGGCCAGCGTCGCCTTCTTGCCATTGGGGGCCGAGGCGAACCAAGTGCCGCCCACACCCTGGCCGTTGGCGTCCCCGGCCTTGGTGTCCTTCGCGTACCGGTACATCGGCCAGCCGGCAATGGTCAGCTGCTTCGTGCCGTCCGACCGGGTGACCTCGCCAAGAAGCGTCTTGTCCACTCCGGTGGCGGCCTCGGCGCCCTCGGCGGGCACCGGCGGCCAGGCCTTCGCACAGTCGCCGTCACAGCTCGACTTGGGCGGTTCGGCCGTGTCCTTGTCGAACCGGTAGAGGGTGAATCCGGCACTGTCGGTCAGCACCTTGCCGAGCTTCGCACTTTCGGTAACAGCGAGCTGACCCGCGGATTCCGCCTGGGCCGCGGCGCTCTGCTGGGTCCCGGAATCAGCACCGTAGCCATTGCCGGGGCTCGTGCTCGATCCGTAATCACCGGCGGCCGCGGTGGCTCCCACGTTCTGGCTCCCCGTCGACTGGGTGCCCTGTTCCTGACCGCACGCCGTCGTGAGCGCCAGCACGGCCGCAGCTGTCGCCACGAGTGAGGCGCTCCGCCAGGAGGTCTTCATTGGTAACTCCCGCTGTTCGCGTTGGTGTTGCAGCGCCCTGCTGCGCCGCGCATGGCCCTAGGTACGGGCGGGAGTGGCGGGAGTGTTCAATCGGCTCACAAATTTCTTTCCGAACCCTGTGACACGAACCGGGAGGTTCGTGCATGTGTGCGCACCCACAGGCGCATCCCCAGCGGTCCGTCAAACCGCCGGAAGGCGCACGTCCCCAATTCGGGGGCAATCCCCTGGCACTCCGGCATACGCAGGCGCTGCGCGGCCCATGATCTTCGTCGTGCAAGGACCAAAACGGACCCTATCCGCCCTCGCCATACGGGTGTTGGCGCTGCTCGCACTCACCTGGATTCTGGTCGGCGCGCCGAGCGGTACGGCCACGGCCGACGCGTGCGCGTACGCCTCCACCGACCCGGACGGCGGCGGGACCACGGCGGTGGCCGTCGCGGGCAGCGGCGCGGTGGCGGTCGCCGGGGACACCACCTGGTGCCCCACACCACCACCGCCCTGTCCGACGCCCACGCCCACACCGACCCCTACGCCGACACCCACCCCGAAGCCGAAGCCGACGCCGCCCCCCTCACCCACGCACGCGCCGAATCCCGAACGGCCGCCTTCCCCGCCCCCTCCGGCGCCGCGGCCCGTGGCGCCACGGCCCACCCCCACGCCGACACCGACGCCGAGGGCCCACCCCGAGCACCCGAAGAAGCGTCCCGAGCCGTCGCCGACCCCGGTGAGTTATCCGGCGTACCGCACCCCGCCGCACAAGCACCCGTCCCGCGGCGGCCCGTCGCTGGTCTCGTTCACCCTGCTCATCACCGCGCCCGCGGTGCTTGCCGTCGCGGCGCTGCGCCCGCGCTGACCCATGGAGGCATCTTTGTCGGATTGGCTTGTTCTCGCCCTCGCGATGGCGGCGGCGTGTGCAGTCGTCCTCATCGTGGCCCTCGTACGTCATCGCAGGGCCCCGGAGGACGAGGATCCGTCCGAGACCCCGGACGTGATCGAGTACATGACCATGATGATCGGCGTGGTGTACGCCATCGTTCTGGGCCTGGCCATCGCGGGCGTCTGGGAAGCCCGCAGCGGCGCCCAGGACCATGTGCAGGCGGAGGCCCAGGCCCTGCACGAGATCTCGGAGCGGGTCCGCGTGTACCCACCCGACGTACGCGACCGCATCCGCGGCGACGTCAACGCGTATGTCGGCCACGTCGTCACGAAGGAATGGAAGACCATGGCGGAGGACGGCCATGTCACCGCCCAGGGCGGCCGGCTCTTCGACCGCATCCGCCAGGACGTCACGGACTACCAGCCGAAGACGGACTTCGAAGCGCAGGCGTACCAGCCGCTTCTCGACCAGGTGACGGCGGCGGACACCGCGCGCGGCGCCCGCGCCGACTCGGCGGGGGCGACCATGCCGGGCGTGGTGTGGTTCGGGCTGATCACCGGCGCCGTGGTCACCGTCGGGATGGTCTTCGCGCTGCAGATCCGGCGCACCACCCGCGAGCTGATTCTCGCGGGGCTGTTCTCCGCCCTGATCGCCTTCCTGCTCTTCCTGATCTGGGACTTCGACGCGCCCTACAGCCGGGGGATCACCGCCTCGGCGGAACCGTTCACCGCGCTGTTCCCGCACCTCCCCGGGTGACGGACCCTTGTCGGACACCCGGCGGCCGGGGGACGGGCGCCACGCCGCACCCGTCCCCCGATTGCACGCACAGCATCCCCTGTACGGCCCACAGAATTGCCCCATTCGCGCGACTGCGATCGCGCCCGCGCGCGCCCTTTCCTAGCGTGTCGATCAACGAGGCGCATGTCCGACGCACAGCGGAACAGGTCCGCGGCAAGGCTCCTCGGTTACCCGGAGGCTCACCATGCACGCGATACGCGTCGCTTCGGCCGCACTGCTGAGCGTGACCGCCCTGACCTTCTTGGCACCCGTCGCCGTCGCCGATGACGGGGACGACCACAACGTCACCCCGTTCGGTTTCGGCGTCCAGCCGTCGACCATCTCCGCGGGCGGCAGGGTCGGGCTGCTGCTGAACAACGACGGGGGGTGCAAGGGCGGCGCCACGGTCTCCTCGGGCGTCTTCGACACCGTCACCATCCGGCCGGGTCAGTCCTCGGCCACGGCCACGGTCGACCGGGACGCAAAACCGGGTGCCGTGCACGAGGTGACCTTCACGTGCGACGGAGTGAGCGGTCACACGGAGCTCACCATCGGCGCCGGACGTCAAGGCGACGACCCGACGCCTGACGCGGTCCCCGTGGAACGGGGTGTCAGGGCCGGTGTCGGCGGCAGCGCCGGCGGCTTCGACCTCAAGGAGATCGGCCTGGGAACCGCGCTCATCACAGGCTCCGTCGGTGCGGCCTGGTACATGGCGCGCCGCCGCGGCACGGCCGACGATTCCTGACGGAGCGACAGGCCCCTTCGCCCCGGGCCTTTTCGAGAGGGTCCAGGGCGAAGGGTTGGTTGTCCCGCGCGGTCTCCGTCGGGGAAGGGCCGGTCCGCCGAAGGGGGCGGTCAGATCCTCTTCTCGGACCTGCGGCGCAACCAGAACACGCCGCCGCCGATGATGGCCGCGGCCACCAGACCGCCGCCGATCGCCATGTCGGTGGGCGTGGCGCCCGTGGAACTGCTGCCGCCGAGACCGGCGCGGGAGCCGCCGATTGGAGGGTGGGGGTCGCCGGGCAGAGTGCCGATGACGCCGATGACAGTGAAGGCGTTGGGGCGGTCCAGGCCGCCCACCCCCACGCAGTTGACCGTGATCGGGTACGAACCGGGGCTCGTGTTACGTTCGATGATCGCCGTTCCGGTCGCCGTGTTGTTGTTGCCCCCGATCCGCGAGAGGGTCGCGCGCCGGAACACGGTCGACGTCATCGTGCCACCGTTGCGGCACCCGTCGACCGATACCGTGAGCCGGCCGCCGGCGGCGATGACGTTGGGTGTGGCGACGATGTTCCTCGAACCCCCGTTGCCCGGCCCGAAGCCGTTGTTGTTGAACCCGTTGTTGTTGCCCTGACCGCCCCCGTGGTTGTTGCCCTGCCCGTAGCCGTTGTTGTTGAACCCGTGGTTATTGCCCTGGCCGAACCCGTTGTTGCCCCCGATTCCGATGTTGCCCGGCCCGATCCCGATGTTGCCCGGCCCGATCCCGATGTTGCCCCCGATTCCGATGTTGCCCGGCCCGATCCCGATGTTGCCCGGCCCGATCCCGTTGTTGCCCCCGACAATGACGTCGCTCTGACCGCCCCCGCCGCCCATACCGTCCGCGACGGCCGCGGGGGCGGCGGGCCCGAGGACGGCGGCCACAGTGGCCGCTGCCGCCAGGGCACGTGAATTTCGCATGTGATCCTCCGCGGAAGACGCCCCGGGAACCGTCCCCGGTCGATCGGCGAGAAAGCGCCTCCCAGACAGACCCTCAGATGCCATGCACAGGGCCGCATTTCGAGAATGGTCCGTCCTGGTGAGAGGACACGCCGAGAGAATTCCACACAATCGGATATTGCCGCAGGTCACGGACCGTCAGAAAATTCCTGGCCTGTGGCGACTCGGATGGCTCACGCGGAGGTACACCGCCACCCGTTCGCCCTCGTCCCGTCGCCTGTCGGGCATGCTGCACTTAGCGTTCTCATATGCGCGAGTGACGCGGCGACGGCCGCGTCGAGAGGGGATTGTGAATGTTTGCGTCCGTGCTGGCCGAAGAGGAGGCGCCGCAGAAGAAGCGAGCCCCGTGGGGTGTGATAGCGCTTGTTCTGCTGACCGGCCTCGCACTCATTCGGAATGGGTCCGGTGAGTTCGACGTGGGCCCCCCGCAACCTGCCTCGGCGGCGGCAGCGGACAGCCGCACCCCCGGCGGCACCTTTTCGCACGCGCCGGTCGCGTTGCCGTACTCCGGAGTGGACCGGGTCAGGATCCCGGGGATCCAGGTCGATGCCCCGGTCATGCCGGTGGGCCTGGACATCGACGGCTGGGTCGCCGCGCCGCCCCCGGACAACCCGAATCTCGCGGGCTGGTTCACCGGCGCGGTCTCGCCCGGCGAAAAGGGCACGGCCGTGATCGTGGGCCATGTGGACAACATGCAGGGCCCGGCCGTCTTCTACGGACTCGGAGCACTGAAGAAAGGAAGCCGGATCGACGTCCTGCGCAAGGACGGGAAGACCGCCTCGTTCGAGGTCTACGGCATCGAGGTCTTCGCGAAGAACAACTTCCCCGGCGATCGCGTCTACGGCAGCAAGGGCGCTCCCGAATTGCGGGTCCTCACCTGCGGGGGCGGTTTCTCCAAGCAGCACGGCTATGACGGAAACGTCGTCGTATTCGCCCGCCTGGCCGAGGTTCGCTGAGCGTTCCCCGACCGGGCAGGCGAAAGCCCGTGGGCGGAACTTTCGAAGTTCCGCCCACGGACCTACGTGAATTTCCGGCGCGGCACGGTGATGTGATACCCGGAATCCAGCAGGTGCGGCAGATAGCTGCGCAGCGCCCGGACGCTCTGCGAGCGGTCGCCGCCCGCGTCGTGCGAGAGGATCACGACACCCGGCGCGGCACCGCTCTCGACCCGGTGAACGATGGTCCGGGTGCCCGGCGTCGTCCAGTCGAGCGAATCGACCGTCCAGGCCAGCGGTTCCATACCCAGTTCGGCGCCGATCTGGAAGGTCGCCCGGTTCCAGGCCCCGTACGGCGCGCGGAACCAGACGGGCGGCTCGCCGTACGCGTCGTCGATGACCTCGCAGGTGCGCTCGATCTCGGAATGGATCGCGGAGCGCGAGAGCTGGGTCAGCAGTGGGTGGGTCCAGGTGTGGTTGCCGACGATGTGTCCGTCGTCGGCCATCTCGCCGAGGAGGTCCTTGTTGTCGACGGCCATCTCCCCGCACACGAAGAACATGGCGCGCACGTCGTACTTGCGCAGAGTGCGCAGGATGCCCGGGGTGTAGCGCGGGTCGGGGCCGTCGTCGAAGGTCAGCACCATGGTGCGGCCGCCCCCCGACATGCGCAGAAACGGCTCGTGCCGGACCACGGTCCGCACAGGAGTGCGGCGCGGGGGTCCGTATCCGGCCATCGGCTCGAGGCGGTAGGCAGAGGGCTTGAGGGCGCGGCGCGCCTGCGAGCCCGAGACCGGAGGGAGTCTCCTTACCGGCTCGGCGGCCGGATCCGCGGTCAGGACGCGGGCCGTGCCCGCCGCCCCGGCCGCGCCCAGGACGGCGGCGCCGGCGATCAACGCCCGGCGCCGGGTGATCAGCTGATACTTTTTCATGACTTATCAGTCACCCGGCGGAAGTACGGTGCAACCGAGCAACACCGGTGCGCGCTCACGAAAGCACCCGCTCGGACCAGCTCAGCGGCCGCGCACCAGGGGGAACGGCAACGTCTCACGGATCGTCAGACCGGTGAGGAACATGACCAGCCGGTCGACGCCGATACCGAGGCCTCCGGTGGGCGGCATCGCGTACTCCAGGGCGTCGAGGAAGTCCTCGTCGAGCTCCATCGCCTCGGGGTCTCCTCCGGCGGCGAGCAGCGACTGCGCGGTCAGCCGTCGGCGCTGCTCGACGGGATCGGTCAACTCCGAGTAAGCGGTGCCCAGTTCGGTGCCGAAGGCGACCAGGTCCCAGCGCTCGGCGAGCCGCGGGTCGGTGCGGTGCTGCCGGGTCAGCGGGGAGACGTCGGTCGGGAAGTCCTTGTAGAACGTGGGCAGCCCGGTCTTCTCCTCGACCAGTCGTTCGTACATTTCCAGTACGACATCGCCGCGACCGTCGTCCGCCGTGTACGGCACACCTGCGCGGTCGCACAGCCGCAGCAACGACTCCAGCGGGGTGTCGGCGTCCACCTCCTCCCCCAGAGCCGCCGAGATCGCCTCGTGCACCGTCTTGACGGACCAGGAACCGGAGATGTCGTACTCGGTGCCGTCCCTGCGCGCGATCGGCGCTCCGAAGGCGGCGGTCGCGGCGCCCTGGATCAGTTCGCGGGTGAGGTCGAGCATCACGTCGTAGTCGGCGAACGCCTGGTAGGCCTCCAGCATCGTGAACTCGGGGTTGTGCTTGTAGGAGACGCCCTCGTTGCGGAAGGTGCGGCCCATTTCGAAGACCTTCTCCAGGCCGCCGACGCACAGCCGCTTGAGGTAGAGCTCGGGTGCGATGCGCAGATAGAGGTTCAGGTCGTAGGCGTTGATATGGGTCGTGAAGGGCCGGGCGTTGGCGCCGCCGTGGATCTGCTGGAGCATCGGGGTCTCGACCTCCAGATAGCCGCGGTCCAGGAGGCCCTGGCGCAGCGCCTGTACGGCGGTGGAGCGGGCACGTACGACCTGGCGGGCGTCGGGGCTGGACACCAGGTCGAGATAGCGGCGGCGCACCTTCGCCTCGGGGTCGGCGAGGCCCCGGCGTTTGTCGGGCAGCGGGCGCAGGCACTTGCCGGTGAGCTGCCAGGAGGTGACGAAGACGGTGCGCTCGCCCTTGTCGCTGACGCCAGCGACACCGTCGGCGGTGATGTGGTCCCCGATGTCGACGTCCCTGCGGAACCGGTCGAGCGCGGCCCCCGACTGCTCGCGGGTGAGGGCGAATTGGAGGTCACCGGACCAGTCGCGCAGCACGGCGAAGAGGATGCCACCGAAGTCGCGTACGAGGATGACGCGCCCGGCGACGGTCACGTGAGCGCCCTCGCGGACCTCGGCGAGGGCGTGGGTGCGCGGGGGGATGCCCACCGGGTAGGGATCGGTGCCCTGGGCGCGGAGCCGGTCGAGTTTGCGGTGCCGGATGCGGACCTGTTCGGGCAGACCGGCGGTCGGATCGGCGGCCCCGGTCTCGTCCCCTCGGTCGAGGCCGAGGGCCGACAGCGACGGCAGGCGCTCGCTCCCGGCGGGCTTGGGGCCGCTCTTCGCGTGCCCCTTGCCCCAGAGCTTGCGCAGCGAGGGCACGGAGACGAAGCCCTCGGCGATCCCGGACGCGAGGCCGATGCGGGCGAGGGAGCCGGTCTCGCCGTAACAGATGAAGCGCGGGTACCACTCGGGGTGGTACTTGGCGTTGGACCGGTACAGCGCCTCCAGCTGCCACCACCGGGAGAAGAACAGCAGCAGCCGGCGCCAGAGCCTGAGCACCGGCCCGGCACCGATGCGGGCACCCTCCTCGAAGACCGAGCGGAACACCGCGAAGTTGAGCGAGATGCGCCGCACGCCGAACTTCCCGGCGCCCGCGCACAGCTCCGCGACCATGAACTCCATGACCCCGTTGGGGGCGCTGCGGTCACGGCGCATGAGGTCCAGCGAGATGCCGTCGCGGCCCCAGGGCACGAAGGAGAGCAGCGCGAGCAGTTTGCCGTCGCCTCCCATCGCCTCGACGAGGAGGCAGTCGCCGTCCGCGGGGTCACCGAGCCGGTCGAGGGCCATCGAGAAGCCGCGCTCGGTCTCGGTGTCGCGCCAGGCGTCCGCCCGGTCGACGATCTCCTCCATCTCCTCGTCGCTGAGAGTGGAGTGGCGGCGTACGCGGCAGGTCGCGCCGGTGCGTCTCACGCGGTTGACGGCCTGGCGTGTGACGCGCATGTCGCGGCCGTCCAGGTCGAAGTCCGCGACGTACAGGATCGCCTCGTCGCCGAGCTGGAGCGCGCCGAGCCCGGCGCGCGCGAACGCCTTCGCGCCGTCCTCGGAGGCCCCCATCGCAGCCGGTGCCCATGCGTAGTGGCGGGCCACGTCCAGCCAGGCGGCAATGGCGTGCGTCCAGGCCTTGCTGTCGCCGACCGGGTCGCCGCTGGCCAGGCAGACACCGGCCTCGACACGGTAGGTGACGGCGGCCTTGCCGCTGGGCGAGAAGACGACGGCCTTGTCGCGGCGGGTGGCGAAGTAGCCGAGGGAGTCCTCGGCGCCGTACGCCTGGAGCAGGGCGCGGATGCGCGGCTCCTCGTCGCCGTGCAGGGCCGACTCCATGCGCTGGGAGCGGAAGAGCGTGGTCGCGGCGCTGAGCAGAGCGAGGGCGCCGAACAGGCCGAGGACGAAGGACAGGGCGCGCGGCGGGCGCCCGCCGAAGGAGCGCCCGGAGACCAGGCCGCCGCAGACCCGGTTGGTCGCCCACAGCAGTCGCTGGCCCTCCGGCAGCGTGCCGGGGAACAGTGCGACCAGCCCCCAGCCGACCAGGATCGCCACGCCCAGCCCGGCCAGGAGCACGGCCAGGGCCCGCCACACCGCGCCGCGCCGGTGGGCCGCGTAGAACTCCTTGCGGGCCACGATCAGCAGCACCAGCGCGAGCGCGCAGACGACGAGGGAGGGGATCGACTCGGCGTACAGCCCCAGCGCCACGCCCAGGACGTCGCCGAGTACGAGGAGACCGAGGTAGACGACGACCAGCCACCAGGCGACCTTCTTGCGGGCGGCGGTCGCGCCGGCGAGCAGGAAGAGGAACACGGCGTACGCGAGGTTGGCGCTGACCGGGACGGTCAGCAGGTCCAGGAAGCGCACGACGGGGCGCAGCAGCAGCCGCAGGGGCTCGATGAAGGCCAGCAGGACGCAGAGCGCTCCGAGCGCGCCGAAGAACGCCGCGAAGCCCTCGGGCACCCTGCTGAGGAAGCCGCTCCGGGACGGCCGTATCGGGCCTGTGGCGTCCTTCGGTGCACGGGCCTCCACGGTGGCACTCATGGTCTCGACTGTAGGAAGCGCGGCGCGTGCCCGCCCGTCGAGCGAGGTCCCGTCTCCCCCAGCGGGGCGGGACCTGCGGTTTCCGATAGCCTCACAGCCGTGACGGAACAGCAGCACTCGCATCGGTTCGAGCGGGGCACGGACGGTCCCAAGGTCATCGTCGCCGGGGTGGACGGCTCCGACTCCTCACTGCGCGCCGCGGCATATGCCGGTGGCCTGGCCCGGCGGCAGCACGCGCTGCTCGCCGTCGTGTACGTCCAGCCCGTGATGGCGGCGGGGGCGGCGCTCGGGGTTCCGGTCGCCGAGACGACCGACGAGATCGCCGAGGACCTCGTCGCGCAGATCCGGGACGCGGCCGAGCGGGTCAAGGGGATATTCGAGGTGCGCTGGGAGTTCCACACCTTCCGCGGCGACCCCTACAACGGCCTGGTGAAGGCCGCGGACGAGCTCAAGGCGGACGCCGTGGTGGTCGGCGCCTCCGAGCAGGCGGGACACCGGATCATCGGGTCGGTGGCCATCCGGCTGGTGAAGGCCGGGCGCTGGCCGGTCACGGTCGTGCCGTAGATCTCTTCGGGCCCTCCGCAGACGTCTTTGCGCCCTCCGCGGCTCGCGTGGCATCTTTCGTCGCGGCCGCCGCCGGGCCATCATGATCCGCCGTCAGCCGATTGCCGTCTGCGAAGAGGTGAGGCTCATGGCCGGGCTCCGAATGGGTGAAGGGATTCTCCGCCGCAAACCCATCGAACACATCGAGGACACCGAAATCGGGGTGGGCCCGAAACTCGAGCGGACGCTCGGTATGTGGCAGCTGACCGCCATCGGTGTCGGCGGCATCATCGGTGCGGGCATCTTCACGCTCGCCGGCACGGTCGCGAACGGCACGGCCGGGCCCGCGGTCGTCGTGTCGTTCCTCATCGCGGGCTTCGCGAGCGCCGCGGCCGCGCTGTCGTACGCGGAATTCGCCGGCCTCATCCCGAAGGCCGGCTCGGCCTACACGTACGGCTATGCGGTGCTCGGCGAGTTCGCGGGCTGGTTCATCGGCTGGGACCTGCTCCTGGAGTACACGGCGATCGTGGCGGTGGTCGCGATCGGCATCTCCGGGTACTTCGGCTTCCTGATCGGCGAGATGGGCGCCAACCTGCCGAACTGGATGCTGGGGGCGCCGGGCACCGGCGACGGCCACCGGGTCGACCTGTTCGCCGCGGTGCTGTGCCTGCTCATCGCCGGCCTGCTGAACCTGGGCATCAAGAACGCGGCACGCTTCGAGACAGTCGTCGTCGTCCTGAAGGTGCTGGTCGTACTGCTCGTCATCGGTGTCGGTGTCTTCCGCATCAACACCGACAACTACACCCCCTTCTTCCCCTACGGGATCAGCGGGGCGTTCACGGGCGCGGCGACCGTCTTCTTCGCGGTCTTCGGGTACGACGCCATGTCGACGGCGGCCGAGGAGTCGAAGGACGCCCAGCGCCACATGCCGAAGGCGATCCTCTACTCCCTGGCGATCTCGATGGTGCTGTACGTGGCCGCCTGTCTGGTCCTGACGGGCATGCAGAACTACAAGGACATCGACAAGGAGAGCGGCTTCTCGACGGCGTTCAAGTCGGTGGGCCTGAGCGGTCTCGCGGATGTCATCGCGGTGGGAGCGATCATCGGCATCCTCACGGTCATGTTCACGTTCATGCTGGGCGTCACCCGCGTCTGGTTCAGCATGAGCCGGGACGGGCTCCTCCCCAAGTGGTTCGCCAAGACGCACCCGACGCGCCATGTACCGACGCGCGTGACGTGGATCGTGGGGTTCGCGTCGGCCGCCGTCGCCGGGTTCCTGCCGATCGCCGAGGCGGCCGAACTCACCAACATCGGGATCCTGTTGGCGTTCGTCGTGGTGTGCGTGGCGGTGATCGTGCTGCGCTACCGGCAGCCGGACCTGCCGCGCACCTTCCGCACCCCGTGGATGCCGTTCGTACCCGCACTGGGAGTGATCTTCTCCCTGTGGCTGATCACGTTCCTGCAGTGGCAGACCTGGGTGCGGTTCGCTCTGTGGTTCGTCATCGGTTGCGTCATCTACTTCGGGTACTCGTACAAGCGCTCGGAGCTGGCCAGGGACACCACGGCTACTTCCCCATGAGCAGCCCGTCCTGGGCCGCGCCCCGGCTCAGGACGACGTCCCTGATCCGGTTGCGTACGCCCGAGGCCCCCTGGTCGAGGGCGGCGTCGAGGTTGACCAGACGACCGGAGTCGAGATCGAAGGACTGCGGGATGAACTCGGCCCTCGTGACCTCCCAGCGCCCGCCCGGGTGGACGGGCGGGCCGAAGGTGAACCGCCCGATCGTGCTCTCGTTGCCGCGTGGGTCCCGCACGCCCCGCTGGTCGACCATCCCGTCGGCGATCTGGTCGCCCAGGCCGTAGACGACCCAGGTGCCGTTGACCTTCTCGTACGCCTGCGGGACATGCGCGTGGGTGCCGAGGATCAGGTCGACGTCGGGCCGTCCGTTGATCGCGGAGGCGGTCAGCTGCCTGCTCAGCCACATCTGCTGATCGTCCGGCGCGTCCTGCCATTCGGTGCCCCAGTGCAGGGAGACGACGACCACGTCCGCGCCCGCCGCCCGGGCGGCGCGGGCGTCGGCGACGATCCTGTCGGGGTCGATCAGGTTCACGGCCCAGGGCTGCCCCTGCGGGAGCGGAAACCCGTTGGTGCCGTTGGTGTAGGCGAGATGCGCGACCTTGGCGGCGCCCGCGCGCATCACCGTGACGTTGCTCGCCTCGTCCGCCGTGCGCGCCGATCCCACGTGGCGTACGCCCGCGCGGTCGAGCGCGTCCAGGGTGCGCCGAATACCGGCGGCGCCGTCGTCCAGGGTGTGGTTCGAGGCGGTGGAGCAGGCGTCGTAGCCCGTCGCGGCGAGCCCCTCGGCCACCTGCGGCGGGGAGTTGAAGCTCGGGTATCCGGTGTCGTCGCCGTCCGCGCCGTACACGGTCTCCATGTGACAGATCGCCAGGTCGGCACCGGCCACGACAGGTTGGACCGCCGCGAGCATCGGCCGGAAGTCGTACCCGCTGCCTCCCGCGTAGGTCTTCGCCTGCTCGGTGATCGTGCCGCGCGGCAGCACGGCGCCCGAGGCGACGAGGGTGAAGCCGGGCTTGAAGGAAGGGGCGGGGGCTGCGGGCTGTCCGCCGGTTCCGCTGGGCCGCGCCGTCGGCGGGTCCTGGGCCTGGCAGCCAGCGGTGGCCGCGATGAGTACGGCCGCGAGGGCCATGGTGGTCTGTCTCCTGCGTGTGGTCATCGACGGGCCCCAATGTGGTCTGATTTTCCCATTAATGAGTAGGAATCCACATACAAGGGACCCCAAGAGTCAAGGAGCAACGACACCATTCACCCGTCCGGCGTTCGAGGACGAGCCCGTCAGGGCGAATGGGAGTCCGGGTTGGGAGCCCCCGGCGACGGAGGACTCACCCGGTGGACCGTTCATCGCACCGTTCACCGACGGCTTCGACCGCCCACCGCAGACCCGCGCTCCGCCCCTGTCCCCACGGAGCGGCACCCGCTGGCATACACGCCATGACGGCCGGAACCACCACCATCACACACGGGACGACCGCCGAGCACGAGCTGGCCGCGCTGCAGCGCGAGCACGGCCGGCCCCTCTTCGCGCTGCTGCTGCGACTGTCCGACGGCGATCGGCAGCGCGCCGAGGATCTGGTGCAGGAGACGTTCGTACGCGCCTGGCAGCACCCCGAGGCGCTGCGCGCCGACGACTTCGACTCCGTACGCCCCTGGCTCCTCACCGTCGGACGACGGCTCGCGATCGACGCGCGGCGGGCCCGTCAGGCGCGACCGGCGGAGGTCGGCGACGCGGTGCTGGAGAGTGCGCGTGTCTGTGCCGATCACGCCGAACGGTCCGCGGCGATGCTCGATGTACGGGAGGCTGTGAAGACACTCACTCCCGAGCACCGCGAAGTCCTGGTGCAGGTGTACTTCCAGGGGGCGAGTGTGGCGGAGGCCGCCGCAGCCCTCGGAATTCCGCCCGGTACGGTGAAGTCTCGCGCGTACTACGCGCTGCGCGCCCTGCGCCGGGTTCTTCCGGGATACGCGACCGACCTGCGGTGAAACCGAAGGCCGAGTCAAACCTCCGTAAAGCGCCTTGCTGAGGACCATGGTTGAGCAATCAGCTTGCCTCATCCGTGTTCCGGACTGGGGGCCCGGGGTCGGGCGACGCGCACGCGAACCGGAGGAAGGCAGGAAGGGATGCTGCACAGAGGTCAAGAGAGCACGGATGGCACCGGCGGTGGCGAACTCACCGTCCCCATGGCGTGGTTGTATGCCGAGTACATCGCTGACGAACTGCTGCGGACCGGCGACCTGATGCCGCCCACGTCCTTCGAGTTCCGCGCCGGGCGCGACGCGTTGGCGCTGACCATCTTCCTCTCCGACAGCGGCGGTGAGCTCTCCGGGATCCGGGTCGTCACTCAGCTGGAGACCTGGCTTTCGCTGACGGCGTACGACCAGCCGTGGCAGGACTGGGTGCGCGAGCACATGGCACGGCTCGCGGCCGAGGCGGCGGCATCCGGCGCTCCCGCTCCGGACTTGGAGCTGGCGTCGGCGGCCTGGCGCTGGCTGGAGGAGACCGAGCTGCTCGCTCCCGACCTGGACGCGGTGCCCGGTGGCGGCCCGGTTCCGGGCGAGGACGACGGTCCGAAGGTATGGACGCCGGCCTGGCGGCTGGGGCTGCCGCTGGGGCATCTGGCGATCCACCTGTTCTGACCGCCGGCTCCGACCACGCTTGCGAGCAACTTTTTTTCGCTCGCACCAATCCGCGGGCCCTCGCGCTCCGAACGTCTTGGCCGTTATTCCGGACGAGTCTTGAGTGATTCGACGGTCTGGTGCGTACCGGTGGGCAACAGCAACACCACCCCCACCCCGCACCATCGCCACAAGGATTCGGTATTCGGTATGAGGTCCCTGGAACGGCATCGTGACGTCGGCGCCTACGCGCTCGGCGCGCTGGACGAGGCGGATGCCTTCCGCTTCGAGGATCACCTCATGGAGTGCCCCAGCTGCACGGCGCACGTGAGTGAGTTCCGGCCCGCCGCGCGGCAGTTGATGCTGTACCGACGGGCCACACCGCGCTCCGTACACCCATTCGCGGCCCCCGGGCCCCGGCTTCTCGACCGGCTGCTCGGTGAGGTGGCGTCGCGGCACCGGGCCGGGCGCCGGCGCTGGCTGTACGCGGTGGCGGCCTCCGTGGTGTTCGCCGCGGGCGGGCCCGCGATCGCGATCGTCACCGCGCACGATCCGCAGTCGACTCAGGTCGCCGCGACGGATGCCGAGACCGGGGTGTGGGCCCAGGTCACGTCCGAGGACCGGGTCTGGGGCAGCCAGGTCGAGGTCGAGGTCAAGGACGCCGGGGGCCCTCGGCCCTGTCAGCTCGTGGCCATCGGCAAGGACGGCTCCGAGCAGACGGTGACGAGCTGGATGGTGCCGCCGCACCACGGCAAGGCCACCAGCATGCAGGGCGGCGCGGCGCTCCAGACCGAGGAGATCAGTCGGTACGAGGTGCGCACGATGGATGGCAAGCATCTGGTGACGCTCAAGTCCCGGTGAGCACTGTGGTCCCGTTGAGCACTGTGGTCCCGTTGAGCACCATGGTCCGAGTAAGCACCGTGGTTCCGCTGATCACAATGGTGCCGCCGCGCACCCCGGTCCTGCTGAGCACTCTGGTCCCGGTGAGCACCGCGGTCCCGCCGAGTGGTCGGGGCCGGCATGGAGTCGGGGCCCACCGAGCGCTCAAGGCCCGCTGATCAACCGCTCTTCCGCTCCTTGAGCACAGCTCGGTGAGCACCTTCTGACGGCTCGGTGAGCACCGTCTATTTGAGCAGCCGGGACATCCGGCGGTCCGCCAGTGGCTTGCCGCCCGTCTGGCAGGTCGGGCAGTACTGCAGCGCGGAGTCGCTGAAGGAGACCTCGCGGATGGTGTCGCCGCAGACCGGGCAGGGCTTGCCCGCTCTGCCGTGCACCCGCAGTCCGCTCTTCTTTTCCGCCTTCAGACGTCCGGCGGCCAGCCCGTGGGAGCGCTCGACGGCCTCGGTGAGCGTGGAGCGCAGCGCCTCGTACAGGCGTCGTGTTTCCTCGGGTGTCAGCGAGGAGGCGAGCTTGAAGGGCGACATCTTGGCGGCGTGCAGGATCTCGTCGCTGTACGCGTTCCCCACGCCCGCGATCAGGCTCTGGTCGCGCAGGGCGCCCTTCAGCTGACGCCGCTCGCCCGCCAGCAGCTTGGCGAACCGCACCTCGTCGAAGTCGTCGGCGAGCGGGTCGGGGCCCAGCCGGGCCATGCCGGGGATCTCCGCCGGGTCCCGCACCACGTACACCGCGAGACGCTTCTGGGTGCCCGCCTCGGTGAGGTCGAAGCCCTCCCCGGTCTCCAGCGCGACACGCAGCGCGAGCGGGCCCTTGCCGGGGCGCGGCGGCCCGTCGGGCAGCGTGTCCTTCCAGTGCAGCCAGCCCGCGCGGGCCAGGTGCGTGACGAAGTGCAGGCCGTCCGCCTCGATGTCGAGGAACTTGCCGTACCGGCGCACGGCCGTGACCTGGCGCCCCTCGAAGGCGGTGACGGGCGGGTCGTAGGTCTTCAGGACGCTGACGGCGACGGGCAGCACGCGCACCACCTCGCGTCCGACGAGATGATCGGCCAGGAAGTCCTTGAGCGCTTCGACCTCGGGCAGTTCCGGCATGGGTCCAGAGTGCCACCCGGCACCGACAACACCATGCGGAACCCGACGGTCTGCGAGGCACCGCCGGTCAGATCCGCTCCGGAACGATGAACTCGCACCACACGCACTTGCCGCCGCCGCGGGCCTCCACGCCCCAGACGTCGGTCAGCCGGTCGACGAGGAGGAGGCCGCGGCCCGACACGCCGGACTCGCCCGCCTCGCGGCGGCGCGGCAGGGCGCTGGAGGAGTCCTCGACCTCGGCGCGCAGTCTGCGGTCGGAGCCGGCGAGAACGCGCAGGGTGACGATGGCGGAGCCCTCGGTGTGCATCAGGGCGTTGGTGATCAGTTCGTCGGCGACCAGCTCGATCTCGTCCGCGCGCCCGCCGGCGCCCCAGGCACGGACCGCGGCGCGGATCATGTGGCGGGCCTCGGTGAGCGCCTCGGGGTCGCCGGGAGCGACGTGCTGCTGGAGCCGTCCGCCGGCCTGCTGGGTGGTGGGGCCCTGGCGGCGCAGGAGCAGCAGCGCCACGTCGTCGTCGCCGCCGCGCTCCTCGGCCACGTCGATGAGCCGGGCGGCGAGGTCGCGGACGTCCTCGGGGCCCGAGCGGATGAGCCCCTTGAGGGTGTGCATGCCCTCGTCGAGGTCGATGCCGGGCTGTTCGACGAGCCCGTCGGTGAACAGCAGCAGGGTCTGGCCCGGATCGAGCTCGACGGTGTCGACCGGGTATTCGAGGCGGCCGAACTCGGCGGACAGCCCGAGCGGCAGACCTCCCTCGACGGCGAGTCGACGGCAGGTTCCGTCGGTCTGCCGGATCAGTGGGTCGATATGGCCGGCGCGGACCAGCTGGACCACCCCGGTGGACAGGTCGGCCTCCGCGTACAGGCAGGTCGCGAAGCGGTCGGTGTCGAGTTCGTCGAGAAACACCGAGGCGCGGGCCATCACGGTGGCCGGGGTGTGGCCCTCGGCGGCGTAGGCGCGCAGCACGATGCGCAGCTGGCCCATGACGGCCGCGGCGTGCGTGTCGTGGCCCTGGACGTCACCGATGACGGCGCCGACCCGGCCGCCGGGCAGCGGTATCACGTCGTACCAGTCGCCGCCGATGTCCCGCCCGAGAGAGGCGGAGCGATAGCGGACGGCGATGTCGGCATCGGGAACGCCGGGGATGGAGCGCGGCAGCATGGCCTGCTGGAGGCCCTGGGCGAGGTCCTTCTCCTGCTCGTAGAACATGGCCCGCTGGAGGCTCTGCGCGATGCTGCTGCCGAGCGCCACGAGGACATTGCGCTCCTCGGCCGAGAAGCCCCGCCGGTCGTTGTAGAGCAGGCCTATCGCGCCGATGGGTCGGGCCTGCACGATGAGCGGCATATACGCGGCCGAGGTGATATTCAGATCGGTGATGTTGGGCCACAGCAGGGGGTACGACGCCGCGAACTCCTCCGGCGACTCGATGAAGTGGGGCGCGAGGGTCCGGACCACCTCGTTCATCGGGTACTTCGCGTCGAGGCGGGTGACCCGGGTGCCGGGTACGTAGCTGTCCGCGGGGCCCGTGGCGACCAGGCGGATGCGACCGGCCTCCACCAGGCCCATGACCAGGCTCGTCGCCCCGAGGTGGGTGAGACCGTGGGTGTCCTCCAGGACGTCGATGACGTCCTGGACGGTGCGGGCGTGCGCGAGCGCCGCGGTGGTCATCTGGACGACGTTCGTCTGCCGGCGCCGGGCCTCGTCCAGAGCGGCCTGCTCGCGGCGCGCCGCGCTCTCGCTCAGCTCGTCCGTGGCGTCGCGGACTATGCCGATGATCCGGCGCGGCTTGCCGGTCTCGTCGCGACGGATGTAGCCCTGGGTGTGGGTCCAGCGCAGGGAGCCGTCGCGGCGGCGGACGCGGAAGTACGCGCCGTAGTTCTCGCTGCCGTCCTTCATGGCCTGGGACACCACGGCGTCGAGACGGTAGCCCTCCGTCCGGGGCACCCGTACGGTCAGGCTCTCGGGGTAGCCGTCGTATTCCTCGGGGCGCAGATCGAAGATCTCGTGGGCCTGGGCGTCCATGTGGAACAGACCCGTGTCCAGATCCCAGTCGAAGCTGCCCATGCGGTTGAGCGCCAGGATCGGATCCGGGTGGGCGGGCCAGTCGTCCGGGAGTGACAGGGCGCTTGCTCCCCGATCAACCATGGAGCCACCTTGCCAGGATTTGCCTGACTATTCGACTGGGGAGCCCGTCTCCGGGCTCCCCCCGCCGGGCCGGCGCTCAACTGTCGAAGACGTCGGTCGGGGCGTCGAAGATGCTGTCGGGGGCCGGCGACTCGTCGGGGATCAGACCGCCGCCATCGGGTACGTCGGGGCTGTCCGGGAGGGTGTCGGGGCCGATGTCCTCGTTCCCCGTGCCGCTCGACCCGCTGGGCGGCGCGAGCGGAGACGTGGGCTCCTCCGACGCGGACCGGTCAGGTGCGGCCGTACGCGTCTGTGGAGCGGTGCTCTCGCCCGACGCGGTCCCGTCCGAGGGGGCCGGTCTGCTCTCGGGCGCCGTCGTCGGCGGGGCCGTGGCGGTGTCCGTGGGGCACCGCGAGTGCTCTGCCGCCGGGTCCCCCGAAGCGTCGGCCGGCGGCCCGAGCCTCGCCGCGTCGAACAGCGGGGCCCCGGAGTCGTCGGTCGCTCCCGGGGCGGTCTCGGTCGCTCCCGGCGTGACGGTCACCGTCTGCGTGGGCGTCACGCAGTCGGGCTCCGATGCGTGGGGCCGCGGGCTCTTCATGGTCGCTGAGGCGCTGGGCAACGGGTGGTCCGGCTTCCGGGGCCGCGTCCAGTCGTCGGACGGCGGCACCGCGTGATCGTGGTGGCCGTCGTCGCCGGTCCTGCGCACGAGCCAGCTGTTGTCGACGATGTTGATGAGCGTGATGTCGGTGATCACGGTGGGCGCCGGGGTCACCACGACGACCTGGGAGGGCTGATATCCGGACCAGGGCCGGCCCAGAGTACGCGGGTTCCCCTGGAGCGCGGCGGGCGGGCTCAGTGGGTTGCCGCAGGCGCAGCGGACACGGGGCATGCCCAGGTTGTCGACGAGGACGGCGGTGCCCACCTGGAGCACGGACTGATAGCCGGACGCCCGGCCGTTGCTGAACCCGTGGTTCGTGACCAGCGTGTCGGCACGCAGGACGACCGAGGTCAGACCATGCAGGTAGTCCGGGATGGAGGCCTGGGAGATGCCCACGGTCTGGGCGAAGGCACGAGACTTGGCCCGGTCCGCGGCCAGAAACCGGATCTGCTTCTCGGCATCACAGCTGCCGACGTTCTGGGTGCCGCCGTAGAGGCCCGGCGTGGAACCCGAGATGGCGCGCAGTCCCTGCGCGCCGGAGCGGTTCCCGGTGGACTGCGGCTGCGGCATTCGGGTGACGGGCGGCGGGGTCGCCGTGGAGTCGGTGAAGGGGTCGGGCCCCTGCGCCGCGACGGGCTCGAGGAAGACCTCGCCGCCCGATCCGTCGGACGCCACCTGACCCTTCTGGTTGTGGCCGACGCACCCGGCGACGAGGAGCGCCGCCGAGAGCACGCAGGCCATGACGAAGGTTCTGGTGGGTATCTGCACCACTGTTCTGGCGGGTTTGCGCACCACGTTCTCCCGTTCATCCCGGGCAATTCGTCCACTATTGTCTGCGTCGCCCAGTTGGCTTACGCAAGCGGAGGCGGTCACCCAGCGTCACAATGAGAGGGAGAGGAGCACTGCCGTGGAGTGGTTCACCGCCCCCGAGTACTGGCTGAGCCGGTTGGTCTTCCAACGGGCGCTGGCCGTCGTGTACCTCTTCGCGTTCCTGGGCGCGGCGCTGCAGTTCCGCGCGTTGATCGGGGAGCGCGGGATGCTGCCGGTCCCCCGCTTCGTGGAGCGAGTGGCGTTCCGCCACGCGCCGAGCGTGTTCCATCTGCGCTACTCGGACCGCTTCTTCGCGGCCTGGGCCTGGACGGGCTGCGCGGTGTCGGTGGCGCTGATCGCCGGCCTGGACTCGCGACTGCCGCTCTGGGGCGGGATGTTGCTGTGGCTCGTTCCATGGGCGTTCTATCTGTCGATCGTCAACGTCGGCCAGACCTGGTACTCGTTCGGCTGGGAGTCCCTGCTCCTGGAAGTGGGCTTCCTCGCGGTCTTCCTCGGCAACGACGAGGTGGCCCCGCCGATCGTCGTCCTCTTCCTGCTGCGCTGGGTGCTGTTCCGCGTCGAGTTCGGCGCCGGGATGATCAAGATGCGGGGTGACGCGTGCTGGCGGAAGCTGACCTGCCTGTACTACCACCACGAGACACAGCCGATGCCGGGCCCGCTGAGCTGGTTCTTCCACCACCTCCCGAAACCGTTCCACCGCGTGGAGGTGGCCGCCAACCACGTCACCCAACTCGTCGTGCCGATCCTGCTGTTCACACCGCAGCCGATCGCGACGGCCGCCGCGTCGTTGATGATCCTCACGCAGCTGTGGCTGGTGCTGTCCGGCAACTTCTCCTGGCTGAACTGGATCACCATCGTGCTGGCCCTGTCGGCGGTCGAGATCCCGACCACTCCCCCGCACGTGGCCGGCCCACCACTCTGGTACGAGATCGTGGTCCTCGCCGTGGGCACGGGCCTGCTGGCCCTCAGTTACCGCCCGGCGCGCAATCTGCTCTCCCGGCGCCAGGTCATGAACCGCTCCTTCGACCCGCTCCATCTGGTGAACACCTACGGAGCGTTCGGCAGCGTCAGCCGCGTGCGCTACGAGGTGATCCTCGAGGGCACGCCGGACGCCATGCCCTACGAGGAATCGGAGTGGCGGGAGTACGAATTCAAGGGCAAACCGGGCGATCCACGGTACTGGCCGCGCCAGTTCGCTCCGTACCATCTGCGACTCGACTGGCTGATGTGGTTCGTGGCACTCTCCCCGGCGTACGCCGGCACGTGGTTCACGGGTCTGGTGGAGCGGCTCCTGGAGAACGACCGCGACACGCTGCGGCTGCTGCGCCGCTCCCCGTTCCCCGCCGACGCCCCGCCGCACTACGTCCGCGCGCGTCTCTTCCACTACCGGTACACGACCTGGCACGAGCTGCGGGAGACGGGCGCGTGCTGGCACCGGACGTACGTACGCGACTTCCTGCCGCCGACGCGGCTGGAGACGGCGGACGAGCGTCGCATTCCGTACTGAGCGGCCTCGGGGAAGTGGGGTGCGTTTCCGCGTCGTCCGGTGCGGTGCATCGGCGTACTGCCGCGTCGCCCTCGTACTGGATGCTGGGGTGATGTGGCAGTGCGGCGAGGTGCCGTGCCGGGCGGCGTGGGGGCGTGCCTCACTTCCCCGAGGCCGCTTGGACGGTCCCCGAGGCACCGAAGCCGTGGCAGGGAGCCGAGTGTGTCAGAGGCCGTAGACGCGGGTGGCGGTGCCGGAGAAGACGGCCTCCCTGGCGGTGTCACCGAAACGGACCGTCAACTCCTCAGTGACGCAAACGACTTGACCGTAGGTGGCCGCCAGCGTGCACACCGGCCAGTCGGACCCGAACATCAGCCGGTCGGGGCCGAAGGCCTCCAGGACCGTGTCGGCGTACGGGCGCAGTGTGTCGGTCGTCCATCCGGCGAGGTCGGCCTCGGTGACCAGGCCCGAGAGTTTGCACACGGTGTTGGGCAGTGCGGCCAGCGCCCGGACGTCCGACGCCCACGGTTCGAGTTCGCCCGAGGCGACCGGCGGCTTGCCCAGGTGGTCGAGGACAAAGGTGAGTTCGGGCAGGACGGCGGCCGCCTTGGCACAGGCCGGGAGCTGATGCGGCACGACGACCAGGTCGTAGACGAGCCCTGCCTCGGCCACGGCGGCCAGCCCCCGGCGTACGTCCGGGCGCAGCAGCCACTCGGGGTCGGGCTCGCCCTGGACCTGGTGGCGGATGCCCTTGAGGTACTCGCCACCCGGCAGCTCCCGCAGCCGCGCCAGCTCGTCGGCCACCTCCGCGCGGGTCAGATCGGTCCACCCCACGACTCCCGCCACCAGCTCGCTCTCCGCCGCGAGGACGAGGAACTCGGGGGTCTCCTCCGGGACGGTGATCGTCTGCACCAGGATCGTCCGGTCCACCCCGGCATCCCGCGCTCGCGGTGCGAGATCCGCGAGGGTGAAGTTCCGTCGCAGGGGCTGCAGTTCGGGCCCGGTGATCCAGTCCTGGTCGCGGACGGAGAGGTCCCACACATGGTGGTGCGCGTCCACGCTCACGGCAGCTCCCACACGACCGGCAGGCCGGCGTCCGCGCCCTCGTCGGAGTAGTCGTGGACGACGTCGAGGAGTTCGGCCATGCGGGCCTGCCAGGCGATGTTGACCGGCAGCTGCTCCAGTTCGGCGAGCATCCGCCCGTAGTCCTCGCACTCCAGGACGTGGAAGAGATCGGTGCCGCTGCGCCAGATGGTCCAAGAGGTGGCTCCGGCCGCGCGGATCGCAGCGGTCAGCTCGGCCGGGACCTCGCGGTGCGCGGCCTCGTACGCCGCGACTCGGTCCGCGCGGACCTTGGTGTGCAGCGCGACTCTCATGAGGGCTCCTGTACGGGTACGGGGGCAGTGGCGGGCAGCAGTCCTTCCGCGAGCAGTTCCACCCAGAACTCCGTGGGCACCGGTGTGGCGAACTGCTGTACACAGTCGCGGACCTCGTCCGCCGAGCGGGCACCGACCAGCACGCTCGCGACGGCCGGGTGGGCGGCCGGGAAGGCCAGGGCGGCGGCGCGCAGCGTGGTGCCGTGCCGCTCGGCGACGGCTTTCAGACGCAGGGCCCGGTCGAGCAACTCGGTCGGCGCGGCGGCGTAGTCGTACGTCGCATCGGGCCGCGGGTCCGCCAGCAGCCCGGAGTTGAAGGCGCCGCCGATGACGACGGACGTACCGCGCTCCTGGGCGTCGGGCAGCAGGTCGGTCAGTGCCCGATGGTCGAGCAGCGTGTAGCGGCCCGCGCACAGCACCACGTCGACGTCCGTCTCGCGGACGAAGCGGGTGAGCATCTCGGCCTGGTTCATGCCCGCGCCGATCGCGCCGACCACGCCTTGTGAGCGAAGCTTCTCCAGGGCGGGGTAGCCCTCACGGAAGGCCCGCTCGGCGTGGTCGTCCGGGTCGTGCAGGTAGACGACGTCCACCCGGTCCAGGCCGAGCCGTTCAAGGCTGGCGTCCAGGCTGCGACGCACGCCGTCCGCGCTGAAGTCCCAGACGCGGCGGTGCGTGGCGGGCACGGCGAAGCCGTCGGTCAGATCGTCCCCGCCCGCGTCCGCGGGCTCCAGGAGGCGGCCCACCTTGGTGGAGACGGTGTACTCGGCGCGGGGCCGTTCACGCAGGGCCGCCCCGAGGCGCCGCTCGGAGAGGCCGATGCCGTAGTGCGGCGCGGTGTCGAAGTAGCGGATGCCGCCGGCCCAGGCCGCGTCGAGGGCCTCGTACGCCTGCTCGTCGGTGACCGCGGTGAACAGGTTGCCGATGCCCGCGGCGCCGAAGGACAGCTCGCTGACCTCGACGCCGCTTCTGCCGAGCGTGCTCACTGGCCCACCGGGCGCAGTCGCAGCCCCTGCATGCCGCCGTCGACGGCGAGCGCCGTGCCCGTGGTCGCGCCGGACAGCGGACTCGCCAAGTAGGCGATGGCGCCCGCGACTTCGGCAGCCGAGACGAGGCGGCCGGTGGGCTGACGGGCCTGAAGCGAGGCACGTTCGGCGGCCGGGTCGGGGGCCACGTCGAGCAGGCGGCCGACCCAGGGCGTGTCGACCGTGCCCGGGTTGACGCAGTTCACCCGGATGCCCTCGCGGACGTGGTCGGCGGCCATGGCGAGGGTCAGGGAGAGGACTGCGCCCTTGGAAGCCGCGTACAGGGCGCGCTGGGGCAGGCCGGCGGTGGCGGCGATGGAGCAGGTGTTCACGATCGCCGCGTGCGCGGACTCGCGCAGCCGGGGCAGGGCGGCGCGGGCGGTACGGACCATGCCGAGGACGTTGACGTCCAGGACCCGGTGCCACTGCTCGTCGTCATTGTCCTCGACGGTGCCCTGCGCGCCGATGCCCGCGTTGTTGATCAGTACGTCGAGACCGCCGAGGTCGGCCACCGCCGCGGCCACCGCCGAGCGCACGGACGCGTCGTCGGTGACATCGGCACGGTAGCCGAGCAGTGGCTTCTCGACCGACGAAGGGTCGAGGTCGAGGACGGCGACCTGCGCGCCGCGCGCGGCGAGGAGGTCGGCGGTGGCCCGGCCGATGCCGGAGGCGCCGCCGGTCACCAGCGCCTTGAGTCCCTCGAAGTCCTGAGCGCCCTGAGGGTCCGTCATGCCGCTTCCCCCTTCTGGTCGGTGAGTGCCTGCTGGGCGAGGTCGGCGGCCCAGAAGGTGCCGACGGGGTAGGTGAACTCCGCGATGGACTCGGGCCGCATGGTCGACGAGAAACCCGGTGTGGAGGGTGCCATGTAGTGACCCTCGCGGATCACCACCGGGTCGCGGAAGTGTTCGTGCAGATGGTCGACGTATTCGATGACCCGGTCGTCGGTCGTGCCGGACAGCGCCACGAAGTCGAACATCGAAAGGTGCTGCACGAGTTCGCACAGCCCGACACCGCCGGCGTGCGGGCAGACGGGCACGCCGAACTTGGCCGCGAGCAGCAGGATGGCGAGGTTCTCGTTGACGCCGCCGACACGAGCCGCGTCGATCTGCAGGACGTCGATGGCATCGGCCTGGAGCAGCTGCTTGAAGATGATGCGGTTCTGCACGTGCTCGCCGGTGGCGACCTTGATGGGGGCGACGGCCTTGCGGACAGTGGCGTGGCCGAGGACGTCGTCCGGGCTCGTCGGCTCCTCGATCCAGTAGGGCCGGAACTCGGCGAGCGCCTGCGTCCAGGTGATGGCCTCGTCGACGTTCCAGCGCTGGTTGGCGTCGATGGCGATGCGGATGTCCGGGCCGACCACGGAGCGGGCGACCCGGCAGCGGCGTACGTCGTCCGCCAGGTCCGCGCCCACCTTCAGCTTGATCTGCCGGAAGCCGTCGGCGACGGCCTCGGCGGCGAGACGGGTGAGTTTCTCGTCGCTGTAGCCGAGCCAGCCCGGCGAGGTGGTGTACGCGGGGAAGCCCTCGGCCCTCAGGCTCGCGGCGCGTTCGGTGGCCCCCTCCTTGCCCCGCCGCAGCAGGTCCAACGCCTCGTCCGGCGTGAGCGCGTCCGTGATGTAACGGAAGTCGACCTGACGCACGAGCCATTCGGGCTCGGCATCGGCGAGCAGCCGCCACAGCGGCTTGCGCGCGCGTTTGGCGGCCAGATCCCACACGGCGTTGACGACGGCGCCGATCGCCATGTGCATCACGCCCTTCTCGGGTCCGAGCCAGCGCAGCTGGCTGTCGCCGATCAGGTCGCGGCTCAGGGAGCCCGGGTCCGCGCACAGCTCGTCGACGGACCGTCCGACCACATGCCCCCGCAGCGCGGCGATCGCGGCGACCTGGACATCATTGCCCCGCCCGATGGTGAAGGTGAAGCCGTGCCCCTCGGGGAAGTCGGCGGCGTCGGTGCGCAGCACGACATAGGCCGCCGAATAGTCGGGGTCCGGGTTCATCGCGTCGGAGCCGTCGAGCTCGCGCGAGGTGGGGAAGCGGATGTCGTAGGTGTCGACCGCGGTGATACGGGCGGCAGTTGGGGACACGGGAGGCCTTTCGGTCCGGGACAGGGGGTACGGAAGGGTCCGTACGCGAGCGAAGGGAGGTCAGTCCTGGGCGCGGCCGGTGGTCACGCGGGCGATCATCAGGGCGACCAGGATGATTCCGCCGTAGATGGCCTGGATCCAGAAGGACGGCACCTGGGCGAGCGTAAGCAGGTTCTGTACGACGCCGAGCAGCAGCACGCCGGTGAGGGCGCCGAACATGGTGCCCTTGCCGCCGTCGAGGCTGATGCCGCCGATGACCGCCGCCGCCATCACCGTGAAGATCATGTTGTTGCCCTGGTTGGCGCTGATGGCGCCGACGTAGCCGGTCTGCATGATCCCGCCGACGGAGGCGAGGACGCCCGCGACGACGGACGCCCCGAGCACCACCCGGTCGACGCGGATACCGGCCGCGCGGGCCGCCTCCGCGTTGCCACCGATCGCGTACAGGGCGCGGCCGATCCGGTGGTACTTGAGGATCAGCCCGGCGACACCGAAGGCGATCGCGGCCAGCCACACCGACAGCGGGACGCGCAGGAAGGTGGTGGTGGCCAGCGAGAAGAACGCGTCGGGCATGCCGAAGAGCGTCTTGCCCTTGGTGGCGCCGACCAGCAGCCCGCGCAGCACGATCAGCATCGCGAGGGTGACGATGAAGGCGTTGAGCTTGAACTTCACCACGAGGATGCCGTTGAAGGCGCCGATGACTCCGCCCACGACGAGGACCGCCAGGAGGGCGAGCGCGGCCGGCCATTGCGTGCCCCAGCCGGACTGCGCGGCGGGCAGGACCAGCAGCGCGCCGACGGCGGGCGCGATGCCGACCACCGACTCCAGCGACAGATCGATCTTGCCGGTGATCAGCACCAGCGCCTCGGCGAGCACCACCATCGCGAGCGCCGCCGAGGCGCCCAGGATGGAGATCAGGTTCCGCTCGGTGAGGAACGAGTCGTTGACGATCGCGCCGAGCACCAGGAGCACCAACAGGGCTGGCACGAGGGCGAGTTCGCGGGCACGACGGAGCAGCACGGCCTTGGCGGCACGCGCGTCGGGCGCGCGCACGGAGGTGGGTGTCGAGGCCGACGGGGCCTTCGTGTCAGCCATGGTCCACTCCTTCGATGGAGGCGATCAGCTCGTGGTCGTGCCAGCCCGCCGGGTGCTCGGCGACGACGCGGCCGTGGAAGAGGACGAGGACCCGGTCGCAGCGGCGCAGGTCGTCGAGTTCGTCGGAGACGACGAGTACGGCCGTGCCGTCCTCGCGGGCACTGTCCATGCGGGAGAGCAGGGACTCCTTGGACTTCACGTCGACGCCCGCGGTGGGGTTGATGAGGACGAGAAGGCGCGGATCGGAGGCGAGGGCGCGCGCCATGACGACCTTTTGGGCATTGCCTCCGGACAGGTCGGAGACCGGCTGTTCGGGACCCTCGGTGTGGATGTCGAGGCGCTCGATCAGATCGGCGGCGAAGCCGCGTTTGCGGTCGGTACCGATGAAGCCGTAGCTGCCGAGCCGGTTCAGGACGCTCATGGTGGCGTTGTCGCCGATACTCATCACGGAGACGAGACCCTGGTCGTGCCGGTCACGCGGAACACAGCCGACGCCGGCCTTGAGCGCGGCCTGCACATCGCCGAACGGGAGCCGCTCGCCGTCGAGTCGGGCGGTTCCGCCGGTCGGCGTGTGCAGGCCGGCGAAGGACTCGGCCAGCTCGATCTTGCCGCTGCCGCTGGAGCCGGCGAGACCGACGACCTCGCCGCTGCGGACGGTGAGGTCGATGCCGTCGTACGCGTCCGAGGTCAGTCCCTCGACGTCGAGCATCACGCGCGCGTCCGCGGCCACGGACGCGCGCGTGGCCGTGTGCTCGGCGATCGACTCCCCGGCCATCGCCTCCACCAGCGCCGGGCGCGGAAGATCCGCGACCGGGGCGGTGGTGATCCAGCGGGCGTCGCGCAGGACCGTCACCGTCTGGCACACCTCGTACACCTCCTGGAGGTGGTGCGAGATGAACAGGAAGGTGACGCCGGACTCCTGGAGCGCGCGCATCCGGGTGAAAAGCCGCTCGATCTCACGGTTGTCGAGCTGAGCGGTCGGCTCGTCGAGGACGATGAACCGGGCGCCGAAGCTCAACGCCCGGGCGATCTCGACCATTTGACGGTCCTCGACCTTGAGGTCGGCGGTCCGCGCGTCCGGGTCGACCCGCACGTCCCAGGTCTCCAGGACCTCGGCCGCCTCGGACTTCAGCCGGCGCCAGCTGATGAAGCCGCCCCGGCCCACCGGCTGCCGGTTGATGAAGAGGTTCTCGGCGACCGTCAGCTCCGGTACGACGGTGGGCTTCTGGTAGACGCAGGCCACCTTGCGGCGCCAGGCGTCGCGGTCGGTGAGCGCGGGCGCGGGCTCACCGTCGAAGCGGACCGTGCCCTCGTCGGGGGCCTGGAGGCCGGTGAGGACGGTGACGAGGGTGGACTTGCCCGCGCCGTTGCGGCCGACGAGGGCGTGCGACTCGCCCGGCAGGACGGTGAGCCGGCCGTCTTGGAGGGCGACGGTGGGGCCGTACCGCTTGGCCACCCCCCGCGCCTCCACCAGTGGTGTACTCATTTGACCGTGTTGCCCCAGAGCTTGGAGTCGTCCACGTTGTCCTTGGTCACCAGCGGCGCGGGCAGCTGGTCCTCCAGGATGCCGCTGGGCAGCTTGACGATCTCGGAGTCGTGGTCGGTCGGGCCGGGCTTGAACGTCTTCCCCTGCATCGCGGCCTTGATGTAGTACATGCCGTACTGGGCATAGGCGTCGGCGGGCTGCGAGACGGTGGCGTCGATCTCGCCCTTGCGGATGGCGTCGAACTCCTGCGGGATGCCGTCGTTCGAGACGATGGTGATGTGGCCCGCCTGGCCGGTCTTCTTCAGCATGCCCTTGGACTTGAGGGTCTGCAGGGTGGGCGCGAGGTAGACGCCGCCCGCCTGCATGTAGATGCCCTTGATGTCGGGGTTGGCGTTCAGGAGGGTGTCCAGCTTGGAGGCCGCGGTGTCGGACTCCCACTTGGCCGGGATCTCCAGGACCTTCAGCTTCGGGTAGTTCTTCTTCACGCAGGAGCGGAAGGCCTCCGAGCGCTCACGGCCGTTGACGGACGCCAGGTCGCCCATGATCTGCACGACCTTGCCGGAGCTGATCTGCTTGCCGAGGTACTCGCAGGCCTTCTCGCCGTACGCGACGTTGTTGGCGCGTACGACCATGGCGACCTTGCCCTTCTCGGGCGCCACGTCGACGGCGACCACGGGCACGCCCTTGCGCTCGGCCTGGTCGAGGCCCGCGGCGATCGCGGCGCTGTCCAGGGGGGCCACGACGAGGCCCTTCACGCCCTGGTTGAGCTGGTTGTTGATGTCGGTGATCTGCTGCGACGGGTCGCTGTTGGAGTTGACGGTCTTCAGCGCGTCCACGCCCTCGGACTTCGCCATCTTCGGGACGTAGTCGTTGTACGACTGCCAGAACGGCGAGGTCAGCAGGGGCAGGATCACCCCGACCTTGCCGGTACCGCCGCCTCCCCCGCCACCCGAGGCGACGGTGTCCTTGGTGCTGCCGCATGCCGTGAGCACGAGGGTCACGCAGGCGGCCGCAGCCGCCGCACGCACCGCCCGCGACGAGATTCGCCTGTTCCGCACTGTTCTGCCGGCCATCTGACGGCTCCTCATTGAGCGTGATCGAGCAGGACGCGTGGCCGGAGGTCCCTCTTCCGACCGGGACGAATATTTATCAGACCACTTCCCCCTCACAACACCCTCCGACGCCAGATTTTCCTACTTCCAAGCCATAGTGGTCCGACCACTCCGGTCGTTAGACTGCGGCGCACCCGACAATCAGGAGGAAGTGGCGTGGACGAGCCGGCCCCGCAGAAGGGCACCGTGACGCAGCGCGCCATCGAGCGGATCAAGGCGATGATCGGCGAGGGCCGCCTGGAGCCGGGGCAGCGGCTGCCGACCGAGCGCGATCTGGCGGCTCAGCTGGGCATCTCGCGCAGCTCGATGCGCGAGGCGATCCGGGCGCTCACGGTCCTCGGTGTACTGGAGGCGCGGCACGGATCGGGCATCTACGTCACACAGCTGGAGGCCGGCGACCTCCTTGAGACCTTCGGTGTCGTGGCCGATCTCTCGCGTGGCCCACGCCTGGTCGAGCTGCTGGAGCTGCGCCGGATCCTGGAGTCGACGGCGACCGCGCTGGCCGCCGCGCGGATCACCCCCGACCAGCTCGCCGAGGTGGAGAAGCATCTGACAGCCATGAACGCGACCGACGATCCGGAGCAGATCCTCGCGCACGACCTGGCCTTCCACCGCGTGATCGCGGCCGCCGCGGGCAACGACACGATGGCGGCCATCCTGGAGGGCCTCTCCTCACGCACCTTCCGGGCCCGTGTCTGGCGCGGCTACCAGGAGGAGGGCGCCTTCGAGCGCACCCGGCGCGAGCACGCGGCGATCCACCGAGCGCTGGTCGCCCACGACCCGGAGGCTGCGCGCGCGGCGGCGGCCGCGCATGTGGGTGAGGTGGAGGAGTGGCTGCGGACCCAGCTCAAGGCGTAGGTGCTCCCGCCACAGCGGGCGGGCCCACAGCCGCTCAAGTCGCGGGCCCACGGCCACTCCGGCCGCGGTGGGCTCACAGCCGCCCAGGCCCCTGGGGGTCCACAGCCGCTCCGGCCGCGGAAAGCACGCAGCCGCCAAAGCGCCAGGTCCACAGCCACCCAGACCCTGGGGTCCACAGCCCCTCCGGCCGTGGAAAGCACGCAGCCGCCAAAGCGCCAGGTCCACAGCCACCCAGACCCTGGGGTCCACAGCCCCTCCGGCCGTGGAAAGCACGCAGCCGCCAAAGCGCCAGGTCCACAGCCACCCAGGCCCCTGGGGGTCCACAGCCGCTCCGGCCGTGGAAAGCACGCAGCCGCCAAAGCGCCAGGTCCACAGCCACCCAGACCCTGGGGGGCTCGCGGCGCTGATGGCTCGGGGCTCGGAGGCGCTCCCGCCGTAGTGGGGCCGCAGCCATCAAGGCTCAGGGCTCGCGGTTGCGCCGCCGTAGGGGGCCCGCCGCCGCTCATGGCTCGGGGCTCACAGGTGCCCGCGCCGTAGCAGGGCCGGCGGCGGCTCATGTCGCCGCGGGCCCGCAGCCCGTGCCGTGTCTCAGGCGCGCTTCAGCCTGAGCGTCACCAGCTCGAACGGGCGCAGCGGCACCGTGACCCGGTCGCCGTCCCGCCCTGGCGTCGCCGACCCGGCGAGCGGCCGCTCCAACAGGTCGGTCACCGTGACGGCCGCGGTCTCGAAGCCCGCGGTGAGCGTGGCCCGCGTACGGCCGCCGTGGGACTCGTGGAAGCGGACCACCACGTCACCGCTGCCGTCGTCGGCGAGCTTGACCGCCGTCACGACGACCGCGTCCTGGTCCACGGTCACCAGCGGGGCGACCTCCCGCGAACCGGTCACCCGCCGTTGTGGCAGATTGATCCGCCACCCCTCGCGCACCGCGTCGCCGATCGCCGCGCCCGGCACCAGGGCGTGCCGGAAACGGTGGACGCCCTGGTCGGTCTCGGGGTCGGGAAAGCGCGGGGCGCGCAGCAGCGAGACACGCACCGTGGTGGTCGTACCGGAGTCGGTGTCGCGTACGGTCCGGGTGACGTCATGGCCGTACGTCGAGTCGTTGACCAGCGCGACGCCCCAGCCGGGCTCCTCGATGTGCACGAACCGGTGGCTGCACGTCTCGAACTTGGCCGCCTCCCAGGACGTGTTGGTGTGGGTCGGCCGGTAGAAGTGCCCGAACTGGGTCTCGGACGCGTACCGGTCGGCGTGCACGTCGAGCGGGAAGGCCAGCTTGAGGAACTTCTCGGTCTCGTGCCAGTCCACCTCGGTGTCGATGCCGAGCCGTCGCTCGCCCGGCGCGAGCGACAGCACCTGGGTGACCCGCGACGCGCCGAAGGACCGTACGATCCGGACCGACGCACCGTCCTCACCAGGCACGATCTCATCCGCGTCGACCAGGTCGGTGACCGTGTTGCGGTAGAACTCGTCGACGTCCCAGGCGTCCCACATGTTCGGGAAGTCGGGGTGGATCTGCAGCAGGTTGGCGGCCTGTCCGGGTGCGATGGTCTCGCGGCCGGCGCCGAGGTCGTACGCCGAGACGACCAGCCCCCGCGCGTCGATCTCGATGCGCAGCAGACCGTTGTCGAGGACGTAGCCCCCGTTCACGCGCGGAGCGAGCGCGGCCTCGCCCTCGACGAGGGGCGTACCGGCACCGCCGGCGGGCACGCCCTCCCGCCCGTGCGGCGCAGAGTTGAACAGCAGTGCCGCCGAGCCCTCGCCGGCCAGCGCACGCTGGGCCGCGTCGATGATGCCGTCCAGTTCCTCGGCGACCTTCTCGTACGTCCTGCGCGCCTCCCGGTGCACCCAGGCAATGGACGATCCGGGCAGGATGTCGTGGAACTGGTGGAGCAGGACCGTCTTCCAGATGCGGTCCAACTCCTCGTACGGGTAGGGGAATCCGGTCCGTACGGTCGCGGTCGCCGCCCACAGTTCGGCCTCGCGCAGGAGGTGTTCGCTGCGCCGGTTGCCCTGCTTGGTCTTCGCCTGGCTGGTGAGCGTGGCGCGGTGCAGCTCCAGGTACAACTCGCCGACCCACACGGGCGCGTTGGGGTATTCGGCTTCCGCCTTCTCGAAGAACCTCTCGGGGGTCTCCCACACCACGGTCGCGGAGCCTTCGAGGTCGCGGAGCCGGCCCGCCTTGGCGATCATCTCGCGCGTGGTGCCGCCGCCTCCGTCACCCCAGCCGGTCGGCGCGAGGGAGTGCCGGGCGACGCCCTTGTCCTTGAAGTTGCTCGCGGCGTGGGCTATTTCGCTGCCCTTCATGGAGCAGTTGTAGGTGTCGACGGGCGGGAAATGCGTGAAGATGCGGGTGCCGTCGATGCCTTCCCACCGGAAGGTGTGGTGCGGGAACCTGTTGGTCTGCGACCACGAGATCTTCTGCGTCAGCAGCCACTTGGAGCCGGCCGCCTTGATGATCTGGGGCAGCCCGGCGGCGAAGCCGAAGGTGTCGGGCAGCCAGGCCTCGTCGTTCTCGATGCCGAACTCGTCGAGGAAGAACCTCTTGCCGTGCACGAACTGACGGGCCATCGCCTCCGAGCCCGGCATGTTCGTGTCCGACTCGACCCACATGCCGCCGGCGGGCACGAAGCGCCCGTCGGCCACCGCCTTCTTCACCCGTGCCCACACCTCGGGCCGGTGTTCCTTCACCCAGGCCCACTGCTGGGCCTGCGACATGGCGAAGACGAAGTCGGGCTCGTCCTCGATCAGGGCCGTCATGTTGGAGGTCGTGCGCGCCACCTTGCGGACGGTCTCACGCAGCGGCCACAGCCACGCCGAGTCGATGTGCGCGTGTCCGACGGCGCTGATGCGGTGAGCGGAGGGGACGGCGGGCACGGACAGGACCTCCGCCAGGAGCGCACGGGCCGCGGCCGCCGTGCCGCCCACGTCCTGGAGGTCCACCGCGTCCAGGGCGCGCTCCACGGCCCGCAGGATGTCCCAACGCCGCGCCGACTCCACCGGCAGCTCGGCCATCAGCTCGCCGAGGACCTCCAGATCGATGACGAGCTGCCACACGGTCTCGTCGAAGACCGCCAGGTCCATGCGTTCCAACCGGTACTGCGGCGCACTGCCCGCCGTCTCCTTGTCGCCCAGCTGCGTGGGCAGGAACGGGTGGTAGTCCAGGATCACCGGGTTGGAGGCCGCCTCGACGTGCAGCCGGACCTGCTCGCCGCCCTCCACCGGGGCGCCGATCCGCACCCACTGGTTGCGCGGGTTGAGGCCCTTCACCGGAGTGCCGTCGGGCCGGTAGACCAGCCCCTCGCACTGGAACCCGGGCATGTTCTCGTCGAAGCCGAGGTCCATCAGCGCCTCGACGGTCCTGCCCGCCCAGGCCTCCGGCACGGTCCCGGTCGCGCGGAACCAGCTGGTCCCCCACGGAGCACCCCAGCGCGCGCCCACCTCGATCGGCTCCGGCGCGGCCGCGAGCCCCTCGGCGACCGGCACGGGCTCGCCGGGCGCGTGCCACACCGCCACGTCCAGCGGCACGGACTCGGGGTACACGGCGGGGCGTATCCGCTCGTCGAGGACGCGCTTGAGGCGGGCTTCGACCAGGGTGCGGTCGTCATGCATGAGAGTGCTCCGTGGGGTGAGGGTGCGGGCTACCAGGTGTGGGTGGTCGTGGCGGGCGTCGAGACGGTGAACAGTTCCCCCACCGCGCGCAGTTCGAACCGTGCGGCCGGTTCACCCTGTTCGGGGGCGAGACCACCGACGTAGAACGCGCGCTGGCAGGTGCCGCCGAGGAAGCGACGTGTGCCGTCGGGGAGCGTCCGGTACAGCTCGTAGTGGCGTACGGGTCCGGGGGCGCCCTGCCACGCGAAGCGCAGGTTGCCTCCGTCGGCGTCGGTGATGCGCAGGTCGGTGGGGGCAGCGGGGGTCACCACCGCGTCCCGGGCGGCGAGCCCGCCGAGGCGCCAGCGCACGGGCCCGGTGGTGGCGGTCAGCCGGACGCCGATCGCGCGCACGCTCCCCGACAGACCCGTGAGCCGGACGGTGGACGTCTGCCAGCCGTTGCCGGAGGTCGCGGTCACCGGGAAGTACCTGTACGGCGGCGCGCCACCCGCGGCGCCCGGCTCGGCAGTGGCGACGGCCAGCGCCAGGGACGCGCTGCCCGCATCGGTACGGTGGGTCAGCTCGACCACCGTCTCCGCGCCGAGCGGCAGCCGCGTCGCGTAGAGGTCCAGCGTGGTCGGCGCGTCGAGAGCGCCCTCGAGCAGGAGACTGCTGCCGCCACGCCAGGCGTCGGCGAAGTCGAAGGTGACCAAGGGGCGCCCGCCGGTGGTGCGTACGACCCAGCGGCGGGACGGCAGCCGGTCCTGGAGGCCCAGGTGGTTCCAGGCAGTGTCCGAGGTGGCCTTGCCCTTGTCGTACCACTTCAGTCCGTGGCCCGTGTTGAAGGAGCTGGCGAAGGGCACGGCGCTGACCGTCGAGCGGTCGGCGACGGACACGGCGGGGGCGCGCCAACCGGTTGTCGTGTCCGGCTTGGCAGGGTCGAGCGAGGCGCCGGTCCAGAACTTGTCGTCGGCGGCGTGGAAGTCGCCGGGCGCGCGGTTCGCGGGGAGGTGGTTGCGGGTCCACTCGGGCCGGTAGAAGCCGATGGACGTGACGTGGGCCTTGGTGGTCGGCACGATGGCGTCCCAATCGACCGAGGTGTTCGTGCCGTTGGCCTCCACGTCGACGCCCGCCCACAACTCGTAGCGGCTGCGGCCGAGTTGCTGGGCCGTCGTGCCGGAGGAGGCCAGGCTGCTCGGGGACCAGCGGAAGTCGATGAACATGGAGTCGGCGGCCTGGAAGAAGGTCTTGTTCTGGTTGTTCAGCGCCCCCTGCCAGCTCACCGGTCCGTTCACGGTCATCGAGTCGTACCAGGTGACGCGCTGCCCCTTCGCCGCCCCGAGCGTCTTCAATGCGCGCAGGAAGCCGAGCATGTCGGTGGCGAGCGCTGTGTTCCCGCCACCGGTCTCTGCGTTGATGAACCAGCCGTCGAAGCCGTACGCCGCGGCGACGGCGACCAGCTGCGCGGCGAGCGGGTAGTGCCCGGTTGAGTCCTTCTGGACCAGGTCGCGGGTCCACTGGAGTCGGCCGCCGTAGGCGACGGGTGGCAGGAAGACATTGCCGAGGACGGGTACGCCGTGCCGGTGGGCCGCGTCCACGATCGGCGCGTTCGGTGCGAGGATCAGGCCCTCGCCGGACGAGCCGCCCCAGAAGACGAGTTCGTCGACGTAGGCCCAGTGGGTGAGGGCGTAGTAGTCGGCGGTGGGCGCCCCTTGCGAGGGGTTGCTCGACGTGGGGCCGAAGGAGACCAGGGACTGGATGCGGGCCTGCCCGGAGCGGGCCGTGGTGTTCGCGGGGGTCGGCGTGAAGCGCGCGGTGAGCGGCACCGACGCCGCGTTGAACGCGAGGTCCGCGTCGCTCTCGGCACGCCAGGACTTCAGGCTGCGCCAGGTGATGCCGGTGCCGGGTGTGCCCGAGGGCAGTGAGTCGGGGTACCAGTAGGAGGCGTACGGCTGCAGGTCGCGGGTGGCCGCGGCCGCCGTACCCGACAGGCCGGGGACGAGTCCCGCGGCGACGCCGGCTCCGGCGAGCAGGACGGTGCGTCTGCTGAGGTTCACTGTGTGCTCCGTATCGTTGGGGGACGGACTACGGTGCTTTCGGTGGTGGCTGCGGTCACTGGGTGACCTGATCAGGGGTGACGACCTCGGAGATGCCCCGGGCCTCAAGGTGCTCCTTGTCGTCGGCGCGGCTCGCGAGAACCGTGGCGGGTCGGGCCCCCTCGGCGGTCAGCCGGGCGAAGGCCTCGAAGACCGGGCCGCCGGGAGCACAGACGGAACGGCCCGGCCCGGTGTCGACGACCAGCGCGGTGGTGCGCGTGGCAGGCGCGTGGGGCCGACCCTCCTTGACGATCCGGGCGATCGCCTCCCCGGCGGGCTTGGTCTGCCGGTCGCTGGTCAACAGGCCAAGGCTGTACTCCAGTTCGGGGAAGTCCGCGAGGTCACGGCTTACGTCGTGCGAGCACCACCAGGTCACGCCCCACACGTCTGGGCAGTCGAGGGCGTTCGCCACGGTCGCCTCCGTGAAGGCGGCCGCGTGCTCGGCCGGGATCAGGGGGGCGGGGGCGCCGACCTCCTGGAGCCAGACCGGGCGGTGCGGGTCGTCCGCCCATGCCTTGGACAACTCGATGAGGTACGCGGCGTGGTGTTCGGTGGCGACGCCCGTTCGGCCGTGCCGCTGCGCCGTCCCGTTGAACACCCACGAGTGCACGGCGGTGACGGCGCCGAGTCGGGCCGAGTGCTCGGGCGTGAACGGCTGGTCGTCCTGGTACCAGGCGGCGTCGTACGAGGCGTGCAGATGCAGCTTGCCGGGGGCGCCCTCTTCGCAGGCGGCGAGCAGACGCCGCAGCCACGCCTCCGCCTGCTCCGGTGTGATGCGGTCCGGGTCGGGGTGCGGCCCGGCGGCGAATTGATTGACCTCGTTGCCGAGGGTCATGCCGATGAAGTTCGGCCGGTCGGCGAGCGCCGCGGCGAGGGTGCGCAGGTACGCGGCCTCCCCCTCGACCACCTCCGGATCGGTGAAGATGTTCCGCCGGTGCCAGGTCTGTGTCCACGCGGGCAGGAAGTCGAAGCTCGACAAGTGCCCTTGCAGTCCGTCCACGTTGACGTCGAGCCCGCGTTCGGCGGCCGCGTCAGCGAGTGCGACGAGCTGCTCGACGGCTCGTGGGCGGATCAGGGTGCGGTTGGGCTGGAAGTGGGGCCACAGCGGGAAGACCCGGATGTGGTCGAGGCCGAGCGCGGCGATCGAGTCGAGATCGGCGCGCACTGCGTCGGGGTCGAAGTCGAGCCAGTGGTGGAACCACCCTTCGCTGGGGGTGTAGTTGACGCCGAAGCGCACGGCAGGGGGCATGCGGGGTCCTTGCGAATCGGAAGTACGGGAGGGGTCAGCCCTTGACGGCACCCTCGCCCACGCCGCGGAAGAAGTACCGCTGGAGACAGGCGAAGAGGGCTATCAGCGGCGCCACGGCGATGATCGTGCCCGCGGCGACGAGCCGTTCGTCATTGGCGAAGGTGCCGTGCAGATAGTTGAGTCCGATGGTGAGAGTGAACTTCGACGGGTCACTGAGGACGATCAGCGGCCACAGGAAGTCGTCCCAGGCGCCCATGAAGGCGAAGATCGCGACCACGGCGAGGGTGCCCCGCACCGACGGCAGCGCGATCCGCAGGAAACGCTGCCAGGCATTCGCCCCGTCGACGAAGGCGGCCTCCTCGATCTCGTACGGGAGGTTGAGGAAGGCGTTGCGCATCAGCAGCACGTTCATGGCGCTGATGCAGGCGGGCAGCACGACACCGATGAGTGTGTTGTTCAGACCGAGTTCCCGCATGGTCGTGAACTGGGCGATGATGATGCTCTCTGCGGGCACGAGCATCGCCAGGATGAAGACGAGTGTCGCGACGCGCCGGCCACGGTAGCGCAGCCGGGCCAGTGCGTAGCCCGCGAGCGCCGAACCGACACAGTTCGTCACGACGTTGGCGGTGGCGACCTTCAACGAGTTCAGGGCGTAGTCCCAGACCGGAATGGTGTCCGCAACTCGCTTGTAATTGTGCAGAGTCGGCTCGTCCGGCAGGAACGTGGGCGGCGAGCTGAAGATGTCCTCGTGGGGTCCCTTGAGGGACGTCGACAGCTGCCACAGGAACGGTCCGACCGTCAGTGCGAGGACGGCGAGCAACAGCAGGTAGCGCAGGGCGAGTTCCCAGGGACGGATGCGGCGGCCGTGCTCGTCGGCGATGCGGGGCTCCCGCGCGGCCGCCGGACGCTCCACCGGTCGTGTCTTCTCGGCGACGCTCACACCCCCTCCTTCCGGTCGGCACGCAGCACCAGCAGCATCAGGACGACGGTGACGACGAAGACGACCACCGAGATGGCGGATGCGTAGCCGACGCGGCCGGTCAGGCCGGTGCCGGTGCGCTGGACGAGCATCACGAGGGTGGTGTCCTCTCCCGCCGGACCGCCGTCCGGGCCCGCCATCAGGTAGACCTCGGAGAACACCTTGAAGGCGGAGACCGAGGAGAGCGCCCCGACCAGGACCATCGTGGAGCGCACGGCCGGCACGGTGACCGTGAAGAAGCGACGCACCGCGCCGGCGCCGTCCACCATGGCGGCCTCGTGCAGCTCGCGCGGCACGTTCGCCAGCGCCGCCAGATAAATGATCATGTAGTAGCCGAGGCCCCTCCACACCGTGACGGCCATGGCGCTCAGCAGGAGCAGCCACTGGTCGCTGAGGAAGCCGACCCTGCCGACACCGATCGTCTCCAACAGCGAGTTCACCAGGCCGCGTTCGTCCAGCAGCCACACCCAGATGAGCCCGACCACGACGATCGACGCGACGACCGGGGTGTAGAAGGCCGACCGGAAGAAGGTGATGCCGGGGATGTTCTTCTGGACCAGCAGGGCGAGCAGCAGCGGCAGCAGGACAAGCGCGGGGACGACCCCGAGGACGTACAGCGCGCTGTTGCGCAGCCCGATCCAGAACATGTCGTCGTGCAGCAGCTCGCGGAAGTTGTCGAAGCCCACGAATGTGCCCGGGATCAGAGTCCGGCGGTCGGTGAAGGCGTTGACCAGCGTGGAGACGAACGGGTACAGGATGAAGATGCCGGTGATCACCAGCCCGGGAGCGGCGAACAGCCAGGGGCTGGCGGGCAGGTGGCGCCGCACCCGCGGGGGGCGCGGCGCCCGTGACGGACGCCCCATCCCCTGCGGATGCCGCACCCCCGACGGACGTCGCACCCTCGACGGACGTCGCACCCTCGACGGACGCTTCACCCCGGCAGCGGTGGAGGAACTCGCCATGTCGGATCAGCCCTGCTGCTGGAGGAGCCGGTCGCAGGCCTTGACAGCGTTGTCAAGAGCCACCTTGGGGCTTTCCTTGCCTTGCAGCGCCTTGGCCACCTCGTTGCGCAGCGCCGTCTTCATCTGCTCGCTGAACAGGACCGGTGTGTAATTGACGGCGTTCTTCAGAGACTTCGCGGCCGCGATCCGCACCCGCGTCTCGTCCGTCCCGTCCTCCTTGGTGAAGTACGGGTCGTCGAGTGATCCGGCCGTGCTCGGGAAGATCGCCACCTTCTTGGCGAACGACATCTGGTTCTGCGCGTCGGTGACGTAGTGCGCGAAGGCGACCGCGGCCGGGGTGTGCTTGGTGCGCGAGTTGACCATCACACCCATCACATACATGTTCACCTTGCCGGTGCTGGTGATCTGGTCCGTGATGCCGATGTTCTTGTACAGGTTCGGCGCCTGCTTCTTGAAGTTGCCGAGGTCCAGGGCGCTGCCCGGGTTCATGGCGACGGCCTCGGTGAGGAACTTCTTGCCGGACGACTCCGGGGTCGCGGTCAGCGCCTGCGGGTCGAGCGCCTTGGCGTCGTACAACTCCTTGTACTTGGTGAGGAGTTCGACCCCCTTGGCATCGTTGAAGGCGAAGCCGGTGCCCTCCTTGTTCATCAGCTCGACGCCGTAGCGGCCGAAGTCCTCGACGGTGGGCACATTGGCGAGCGTGGCGACCTTGCCGTTGCTCTTCTTCGCCAACTGCATGGCGTCGGCGAAGAGTTCGTCGTACGTCGTCGGCGGCTTGGAGGCGTCGAGTCCGGCCTCCTTGAAGAGGGACTTGTTGTAGAAGAGCGGGCCGGTGTTGAGGTACCAGGGGAAGGCGTACGTTCCCGTCATGCCCGGGATCTGGTGGCTGGCCCAGGCGCCGTCCAGGTACTCCTTCTTGTACTGCGCGGCCGCCTTGTCGAGGTCGAGCGCGAGGCCCGCCTTGGCCAGCGGTGCGACCAGGTCCGGGGAGACGTTGACGACATCCGGCAGGGTGCCGCCCGCCGCGTCCGCGCTGATCTTGTCGGCGTAGCCCTCGGCGGGCTGGTCGATCCACTTCACATGGGTGCCGGGGTACTTCTTCTCGAAGTCGGCGATCACGCCCTCGAAGTACGGCTTGAAGTTGGCCCTCAGGTTCCAGGTCTGGAAGGTGATGTCGCCCTCGACCTTGCCGGAGGCGTCCGTCGAACCGCCGCCGTCGTCGTCACCGGAGCCGCAGGCGCTCAGCGGCAGGACGAGGGCGACGGCGGCGGCGACTAGTGCTCTGCGGGGTATGGGCACGGTGACACGGCTCCCTTGCGGCGTCGGCTAGTAGTAGCGCCAGCGACCATGCCCGCCGTGCTCGCGGAAAGTCAATGGATTCGTTCCAGCTAATTGAATCCGTCTAGCATTAGTGCAGGTCAACGCCGCATCCAAGGAGACTTGCAGATCAGGACTAATGCGCTTTAGGGTTCTATCACTCAAGCGCATTAGTGCTCAGCTCGGAGAAATGGGGAGCCAACGTGCCAGCCAAGCGGTCTCCCGCGCGCCGGCCGACGATGAAGGACATCGCGCGGCGCGCCGGGGTCTCCGAGAGCGCGGTCTCCTTCGCGCTCAACGACCGGCCCGGAGTCTCCGAGGTCACCCGCGACCGGGTCCGCCGGGTCGCCGAGCAGCTGGGCTGGCGGCCCAGTACGGCGGCCCGCCAGCTGTCCGGCGAGGGTGCGGCCACGGTCGGTCTGGTCGTCGCGCGCCCCGCCGACACGCTGGGCGTGGACTCGTTCTTCCTCCAGCTGATCTCCGGCATCCAGGAAGTGCTGGCGGAGCGTCACCTCGGGCTGCTCTTCCAGGTGGTCGAGGACGTGGACGCGGAGTGCGCGGTCTACCGGCGCTGGTGGGCCGAGCACCGCGTGGACGGCGTGCTGGTCGTGGACCCGCGCGTCGACGATCCGCGTCCCGATCTCCTCGACGAGCTGGGCCTGCCCGCCGTGGTCACCGGCGGTGCGCCGGACGCCCGGCATCCCGGGCTGTCCGTCGTCTGGGCGGACGACGCGGGCGCGATGGCCGCGGTCGTGGACGAGCTCGACTCACTCGGCCACCGCCGGATCGTGCACATCGCGGGCCTGCCGGGTCTCGCCCACACCGAGCGCCGGATCCGCACGCTGCGCGCGGAGGCCGAGCGGCGGGGTCTGACCGAGGTGCGCTCGGTGCCGACCGACTACTCGGACGCGGAGGGCGCGGCCGTCACGCGCCGCGTCCTGGAGAGCGGCACACCACCCACCGCGCTGGTCTACGACAACGACGTGATGGCCGTCGCGGGGGTCGCCGCCGCGACGGAACTGGGCTTCTCCGTGCCGGGTGATGTGTCCGTCGTGGCCTGGGAGGACTCCGTCCTGTGCCGCATGGTCAAGCCCTGGCTGTCCGCGCTGTCCCGCGACACCGTGGAGTTCGGCCGCACGGCGGCACGGGAGCTGATCGCGCTGCTGGACGGCGGCCCGGCGCGGACGGTGCAGGTGCCGGTGCCGCGGTTGATCGAGCGGGACAGCACCGGGCCCTGCGGGGCGTAATACGGCGGGCGTGGACGTCATACGGCAGGGGTGGACGTCGTGCCCGGCGTCCACCCGCATGACGGCGCCCGGGCCGCCCGTCCCGGTCTTCCTCCCGGGTGTCAGACCCGCGAGCGGTAGAGCCCGAACTCCGCGATCCGCGCCGAGCTTCGGGTCTGCGTCACCCGAAGCCGCCATCGCCTCGCCCGCACGGGCGCCGGCAGCAGCAGGATCCGGCTCGCCCCGACCGTCCCGGCCCCGGCCACTCGGGTCCAGGTGCCGCGGCTGTAGGCCTCGACGACGAAGCCCTCGACCTGCTGTCCGTGCCGGATGTCCTCCGCGAGCCGTATCCGGTCCACCTCCCGTTCGGCACCGAGGTCGACGGTGAAGACGGTCGAGGAGGCCCTGACCAGGCGGCCGCGGGCGAGATCCTCCGGAAACTCCCGGTCGACCCGTTCGCGGAACTCCCGCAGCCGGGCCACATCGGCGGCGTGCAGCAGCCCCTGGGTGTCCGGGGGAATGTTGAGCAGCAGCACCGAGTCGCGCCCGACCGACCGGAAGTAGATGTCGGTCAACTGCTCGACGCTCTTGGGCTGTTGGTCGGGGTGGTAGAACCAGCCGTCCCGGATGGACACATCGCACTCGGCCGGCCACCACTGCAGATGGTCGGCCAGCGGGCGGGCAGCGAGCAGCGCGTCACGGCTCCCCTCGTCGGGGGCGTCATAAGCCAGCGCGTAGTCCGTCCGCCCGTAGTCCTTCTCCTTGACGGGTACGACACTCCACTCGTCCTCGCGGGCCAGGCCGCCCTCGTTGCCGACCCAGCGCACATCGGGCCCCGACACGGCGATCGAGGCATCCGGTGCGAGGGCCCGCACCAGGGCGTACCAGCTGTCCCAGTCGTACTTCTCCACCTTGTCGGGAGGAATGCGTCCCTGGGCCCCGTCGAACCACACCTCGTCCATGGGCCCGTACTCGGTGAGCACCTCGTGGAGCTGGTTGAGCATGTGGGCGCCGTAGTCGGTGGCCGACAGCGCGAAGGACGGCTGGTCCGCGCGGTTGTCCCCGGCGACGGGCGTGGGGATGGTCCGCTCGGAGCGGGCGCTTCCGTTGGCGTACACGCCGTGCAGGTACTGGTTCTCGTCGGCCGGTGAGATGTAGACGCCGACCTTGATGCCGTACCGGCGCATCGAGTCGGTCGTACAGCGCCTCGGTGTTCGTGTGGAAGCCGCCGCGTACGAGGTAGAGGGAGTAGGCCGCGTTCATCAAGGGCGACTCTGGGCGATGAGTTGGCTGGGTTTCATGGCCTGTACAGCTTCCCAGTCGGACAGGGCCGGGACCGTGCGGGGCGCGGGTGTCTCCGTCCGGGCCGCCGCCGGCAGGGGCGCGGCGAACAGCAGCAGCGCCGCCGCGCCACCGATGAGCCGGGACCGTCCGCCACGCGTATCAGGCATTCCACTCCACCTTGAACACCCACACGTACTGGCCGGACTTGCGGGCCGCCTCGGGGACGTCGATCACCAACGAGCCGTTGCTCACCGTCCAGGTCAGCGGCCGGTCGTGGCCCAGCATCGTGACCTTGTCGCCGCTGCGGACCGGCACCGGTGCCTCGACGGTCAGCTTGCTGCCGGGCGTGGTCAGCGAGTGGATGTAGAAGGCCTTGTTCTGCCGGACCGTGAACCGCAGGTCCTCGCCGAGCTGGGCCATGCGCGACCAGTACGTGGTGTCGTAGATCGCCTCTCCGTTGGTCTTCAGCCACCGGCCTGTCTCCCGCAGCCGGGTCTGCATGATCTCCGCGATGGTGCCGTCCGCGCGCGGACCGATGTCCAGCAGGAAGTTGCCGTTCTTCGACACGATGTCGACCAGGCTGCGGACGACCTCCTCGGCGGTCATGTACTCGGCGTCGGGCGTCGCCTGGTTGTAGCCGTAGCTGAACGGGTCGAGGCCCCGGCTGGACTCCCACTTCGCGACGACGGTGTTCTCGTACGTCGTGTACTCGGGGGTCGTGAAGTCGTGGAAGCCGATGCCGGAGCGGTTGTTGACGGTCACCTCGTACGGCTTCGGCCGGTTCTTGCCGTGGTTGAAGTACTCGGCGAGCACATGAACGCTGTCGTTCGCCCCGCCGATGTCGCACCACAGGACGGATGGGTCGTAGCCGTGGATCAGCTCCAGCATCTGCGGGGCCTGATAGTCCTTCACATAGTCCTTGCCCGCGGTGTATCCGGTATACGGAAGCTGCTCCAGAGTGTACGGATTACGCGGCGCGTGGCCCATCCACGGGTTGTCGGGGTTGAACCACTCGGGCATGGAGAAGTACAGCCCACGGTGCAGCTCGGGCGTGAACCGCTTCGACGCGTCGAAGAGCTCACGGATCAGGTCCCGCTTCGGGCCCATCTTCACGGCGTTGCGATCGGCGACCTTGGTGTCCCAGAGGGCGAAACCCTCGTGGTGTTTCGAGGTCAGGACGTGGTACTGGGCTCCCGCGTCCCGGAACAGCTCCACCCACGCCCGCGGGTCGAACTTCTCCGCCGTGAACATCGGGATGAAGTCGTCGTAGGCGAAGTTCTCGCCGTACTTCTCCCGGTGGTACGCGTAGACCGCGTTGTCCGGGCTCTGCATGTGGTTCCAGTACCACTCGGCGTACTGTTTGCCGACCGGCGACCAGGCGGGCACGGAGTAGACGCCCCAGTGGATGAAGATGCCGAACTTGGCGCGGTGGAACCAGTAAGGGGCCTGGTGGCCGGAGAGGGACTCCTCGGTCGGCCGGTAGTCGGGGATCCCCAGGGTCAGCTTGCGGCTGCTGGAGGTGACTTGCCCGCCGCGTCCATTGACGACCACCTTGCCGTCCTGTGCGGTGCCGGGTGCCGTGCCGACACGGTTGCGGATGCCGATACGGACGCGGGCCTGCTCGCCCGGGTCGAGGCGGGTCACCGGCGCGGGCTCGACGGTGCGGGCGCCCGGCACGTCGATGCCGACCGACACATGGTCATCGGCGAGGACGGCGACCGTGCCCGCGTTGACGACGGTGGCTTCGATGCTCTGGGCGCCGCTCGACTCCAGCAGGGAGAGGGTCGAGTCCGCGTCCCGCAGGACCAGCGCCCGTCCCTGGGCGGCAGGCTGGAGGGACAGGGCGAAGACGTGCAAGGACGCTTTGTTCTCCTCGGCCGGGTTGGTGACCGGCAGGGTCAGGGCGACCGCGTCACGCTGCGGGTCGATCCAGACTTCGGCCGTGCCGATGCCGACGTCGTGCTCGTCCTTGGTGCCGTCCGGCTTGTAGCGGTACGGGACCGAGAGCGAGCCGCCCGCCGAGTACCAGTCCGCGCCGCCCAGCCCGGCACTGGTCGTCGAGCCGTCGGCGTAGTGGACGGTGGCCTTGCCGGTGGCGTTGCCGTAGCTGCCCGCCGTGAGGAACAGGGCCGAAAGGTAACGTCCCTTGGGCAGATCGATGCGCTGCCCAAGGGCCACCACGTTGTTCTTGGCGCCCGCGGCGGATGACGGGAAGAGGAAGGAGATCCCGTCGACCTCCACTCGTCCGGCGGGCAGTTCCTCGCCCGGGAACGTGTAGCCCGAGCCGTCGAAGTTCCCGCCGCGCGCCGCCGCGGAGTCGATGCCGTCGTTGTCGAGGTACGCGTCGAGCGGCACGGCTATCGGGTCGGGGACGGGTACCCACGGGCCCTGTTGCTCTCCGGCGGCGGCCCGCACTCCGGCCGCGGCTCCGGTCGGCGCCCCGGCTGCCGCACCGGCCCGCGCTTCGGCAGGGGTGGCGAGGGGAAGAGTGGCCGCGACGGCGGCTCCGGCCGCGGCTCCCAGTACCTGACGTCTTGGATGCAAACTCATGAGCGGCTCCCATTCATCGGATGTCTGATGATTGAGCCGCCGCGAAACCGTGTCAATGGGGCCTGCAGTCATAGAAGTTGAACAAGTGATCGGATGATCTCCCGCCCCGGGGAGATACCGGGCAGCCCCCGCACGAAAGTCCAAGAGAACCGCACCGAATGTCCAAGGCAGACAGCTCTCGACGCGGCACCCCACCCCCGGGCAGAGTGCTTCCCGCACTACTCACGAGTACGACCACGAGGACAACCGAGCACGACAAGGAGCGCCCGTGACCACCTGGGTCGGCCGGACCGCCGCCGAGATCGCCGCAGCCGTACGCGAGAAGCGGGCCACGCCCCGCGAAGTGGTGGCCGAACACCTCGCGCGGATCGAGCGGCTCGACGGCCGCGTAGGCGCCTTCCGCACCCTGCGGGCACAGGCGGCCCTCGCCGAGGCCGACGAGCTGGCCACGAAGGATCTCGGCGAACTCCCCCTCGCGGGCGTGCCCGTGGCGGTCAAGGACAACCTGCCGGTGCGCGGCGAGTCGAACCGCAACGGCTCTGCCGCCACCCAGGACACGCCCGCCGACCACGACCACGTGACCGTGGCCCGGCTGCGTGCGGCAGGCGCCGTGGTCGTGGGCCTGACCAACGTGCCCGAGCTCTGTGTCTTCGGCACCACGGACGGTGTGCACGGCACCGCCCGCAACCCGTGGGACCTGACCCGCACGGCGGGCGGTTCGTCGGGCGGCAGCGCGGCAGCGGTCGCCGCCGGCATGGTGCCGATCGCGCTCGGCAACGACGGGATGGGCTCGCTGCGCATCCCGGCCGCCAACTGCGGTCTCGTCACCCTGAAGCCGGGCCACGGCGTGGTGCCCGCCGGGATCGGTCACGGAGACTGGTTCGGGATGTCGGAGAACGGTCCGCTGGCCACCACGGTCGAGGACGCGCAGTTGATGTTCTCGGTACTCGCGGACACCGAGGTGGTACGCCCCTCGGAGACCGTCACCCGGAAGGTCGCCCTCTCCGTGCGCAGCCCGCTGGCCGGCGTGAGCGTCAGCCGTGCGTATACGACCGCCGCCCGGGCGGCGGCTCAGCTGCTGGCCGGGGCGGGCCATCGGGTGCGGCCCGCCGAGCCGCCGTACCCGCTCTGGCTGAGCACGACATCGCTCGCGCACTGGACGGCGGGCACCGCGGTTGACGCCGAGGGTCTCGAACCGCGCCGGCTCACCCGGCGTACCCGCGTGCACGCCGCCGTCGGTCGCCGTTTCCTGGCCGGCGTCCGCAAGAGCGGCCGCCGCGAGCAGCTGCGCGGGCGCCTGGAGCCGTTCTTCGCGGAGCACGACGTGCTGCTCACCCCGGCGCTCGCCCGACGCGGGCCCGCCGCCACGGCCTGGCACGAGCGGGGCTGGCTGCGCAATCTGGTGGCCAACACGAACTACTCGCCGATGACGCCGCCGTGGAACCTCACCGGTTGGCCCGCGATGTCGGTGCCGTTCGGGACGCTGCCGAGCGGCGCCCCGTGCGCCGTACAGCTCGTCGGCCGTCCGGGGTCCGAATCGACTCTCCTGGAAGTGGCGGGACAGCTGGAGGAACTGCGCCCGTGGCCACGTACGGCGCCGCTCGACTAGAGAACGCCTCCGCTGCAGGAGAGCCGGTCGGGAGCCTCGCTCGTCCCGGTCAGAGCGCCCGGTACATGATGTGCAACCCCACCAGCCCGTGCCGTGGGTGCTCGTACGCTTCCGGCAGGGTGCCCAGGATCATGAAGCCGAGCGAAGTCCACAGCGTGACGGCCGGGTTGGTCTCCACGACGGCGTTGAACACCATGCCGCGATAGCCGTCGGCCCTCGCCACGGCGAGGATGTGTTCGGCGAGCGCACGCCCGATGCCCTGTCCGGACCGGTCCGGGTCGACCATGAATCCGGCGTTGGCGATCCGGGCGGCGGGACCGCCGTAGTTCGGGGTGACGTAGGCGGAGCCGACGATCGCTCCGGTGTCGTCCTCGGCGACGTACACCTGCTTGCCCGGGCCCATCCACAGGGCGCGGGCGGCTTCCTCGGAGGTGTCCGGGTCCCAGGCGTAGGTCTCGCGGGCGGCGACGATCCGGTGCCAGAAAGGCCAGATCCGCGGCCAGTCGTCGGCCGCGGCTTCTCTGATCAGCATGGGCGTGAGTCTGGCACGCCCATGCTGTCAGCGATCGCGATGGGTCCTACCGGGGGTCGATCGCGATGGGTCCTGCTCGGTCAGTCGACGCTGGGCAGGATATGGGGCTCGGCGAGGTCGTCCTCGTAGCCCGCGAGACGGATCGGGGCGGACCTGGCCCACACGTCCAGGCTGCCGAGCTCCTTCTCGGGCCCACGGCCCGCACGCTCCGTGCGTTCCTTGGGGCGCTGATCGCGATTCGTCTTCTCCGGTGTCACCGCGCACTCCTTATGTGTCGGGTCACCCTCGGGACGTACAGGGCCGGTCCGCTCCGGTCGCCTGACGCCCGCTCGGGTCTGAGTCGAAGGCAGTGAGAGGACGCGGTGGCGCCGGTAACTCGTACCAGAGCAGGCCGTGATGACCGGCTTGTCCCGGGACGGACCGTGGGCGTGGGTGGAACCCGGAAAAGCTGTCCGTCTGGTACAGGGTAACCAAATGAGCGAGTGCCCGCTCGATGGGGCTGAAAACAAGAGGTTACTGTCTCGAGTCGCCCAGCGCCCATCAGGCCCCGATCTGCGGCGATTTGAAACACGATGCCCACTTCGATGCCACCCATTCGGCTCAATACCGACCGTGGGCAGGGTCACTGAACCGCCCACGGGTCATCCCTGATCCCACCGCCCAGGAGAGAGTCGAACCGATGAACGCGATCCTGCACGCACTGTCCCTCACGGGATCGATGACCTGGGAGATCACCTGGGCGCTGATCCTCGGCTTCGGCCTGTCCGCCGTGGTCCGGGCGGTGGTACGGCGGACCACGGTGGTACGACTGCTCGGCGATGACCGCCCCCGGACGCTTGCGCTCGCCGCCGGGCTCGGAGCGGCGTCCTCGTCCTGCTCGTACGCGGCCGTCGCGCTCGCGCGCTCGCTGTTCCGCAAGGGCGCGGACTTCACGGCGGCCATGGCCTTCGAGATCGCCTCGACCAACCTGGTGGTCGAACTCGGCGTGATCCTCGCCCTGTTGATGGGATGGCAATTCACGCTCGCGGAGTTCGTCGGCGGACCGGTCATGATCGTGCTGCTCGCCGTGCTGTTCCGGCTCTTTCTGCGCGAGCGGCTGCTGCGGCGGGCCCGGGAGCAGGCGGAGCGCGGGATCGCCGGGTCCATGGAGGGGCATGCCGCCATGGACATGTCCGTCCAGCGGAAAGGGTCCTTCCTGCGGCGGCTGCTCTCCGGCGACGGCTTCACCTCGGTCTCGCACGTCTTCGTCATGGAGTGGGCGGCGATCCTGCGGGACCTGGTGATCGGTCTGCTGATCGCGGGCGCGATCGCGGCCTGGGTGCCCGACGCATTCTGGAGCTCGCTCTTCCTGGACGGGCATCCGCTCGCCGCGAAGCTGATCGGCCCGCTCGTCGGACCGCTGGTGGCGATCGCCTCGTTCGTCTGCTCCATCGGAAACGTGCCGCTGGCCGTGGTCCTCTGGAAGGGCGGCATCAGCTTCGGCGGCGTGGTCGCATTCATCTTCGCGGACCTGCTGATCCTGCCGATCCTGAACATCTACCGGAAGTACTACGGGCCGCGCATGACCGCGTTCCTGCTGGTCACCTTCTACACCGCCATCGTGCTCGCCGGATACCTCGTGGAGTTCGTCTTCGGCGTCCTCGGGCTCATCCCCGACCAGGCCGACGCGATGATCCCCATGGAGGGCGTCTCCTGGAACTACACGACCTGGCTGAACATCGCCTTCCTGCTGGTGGCGGCCGCTCTGGTGTGGCGATTCCTGCGTACGGGAGGACCGGCCATGCTGCGGATGATGGGCGGGGCACCGGAACCGGCGGACCAGCATCACCGGCACTGAACACGGGTGTGCAGTTCAGGTCCCGTTGGCCGATTCGCAAGGCGGCCATGATCTGCTGACGCCCGGCAACGGCTTTTCTCCCGGGAGGACTGACGCATGGAGCTGCGCAGCGTCGAGGAGCTGATGGATCTGCTGCACGCCTGCCGGGGTGCCTGGGACACCCCGGACCTCCCCCACTCTCGGCTTCGCTCGAGCGGGGGGACCCCCATGGGCGACCCGGTCGATCTGCACGATCACGCACTGCAGACCGCGGCGCTACTGCGCCGCGGCCATCCCAGCGACAAGGAACTCCAGGTGGCGGGCCTGGTGCACGACATAGGACATCTGCTCAGGCCGGGCGACGACGCGGGACACGCCGACCACGCGGCCGATGCGGTACGTCCACTGCTCGGCGAACGGGTCTCCCGCCTCGTACGGCTGCACGTGGCGGCGAAGCGCTATCTGGCGACCACGTCGCCGGGCCGCGGGCTGTCTCCGCAGAGTGCGCTGACCCTGACCGTGCAGGGCGGCGCCATGACACCGCGGGAGGCGGCCGCGTTCGAGCACGATCCACTCGGGGAGGACGCGGTGACCCTGCGGCAGGCCGACGACGCGGGCAAGGTCGTCGGACTGGACGCCGGGGTCATGGAGGACTGGCGCACGGTGCTGGAGCTGGTGGCGGCGCAGCACTCGCGACTCGGGGCTTGACCGACGGCTTCCACCGCGCCGAGGACCTCGGCTTGCACAGCGGGGACCCCGGCTTTCACAGCCGAGGGCTGCCGGCGTGCACGGCCGGGGGCTGTCGGCTGACGGTCCGTCATGAGACCGTACGCGGATGACGTCGCCGTACGGGCTCGAAGGCAGGACCGCCATCGTCACCGGGGCCTCGCGCGGGATCGGCCTCGCCGTCGCCGCCGCGCTCACCGAGGCCGGAGCATGTGTATGCGTGAACGCCCGGGATCCCGACGGGGTGGCCCGGGCCGCCGAGCGGCTGGGCGGCGTCGGGCTCGCGGGTTCGGTGGCCGACCCCGCACATCTGTGGGAGCTGACCGAGCTGGCGCTGCGGGAGTTCGGGCGCATCGACGTCGTGGTGAACAACGCGGCGACCAACCAGCCGTACGGCCCGCTGATGGACGCCGACCCGGACCGCTGGCGCGAGGCCTTCACGGTCAACGTCGAGGCACCGCTGCGGCTGGTGCAGTGCGCGTGGCGGGCGTGGATGAGCGAGCACGGTGGCGCGGTGGTGAACGTCTGCACGGAGGGCGCCGGACACGTCGGCCCGCAGGTGGGCGCATACGGCACCAGCAAGGCCGCCCTGCTGCACCTGACCCAGCAGCTCGCCGGTGAGCTGGCCCCGAAGGTGCGCGTGAACTCCGTCTCCCCCGGTCTCGTCCGCACCGAGATGGCACGCTTCGTGTGGGAGCACGCCGAGGAGCAACTGGGCGCCGGACTGCCCCTGGGCCGCATAGGTCGGCCCGAGGACATTGCCCGGGCGGTCACCTGGCTGGCCTCGGACGCGGCCGAGTGGATCACCGGCGCCGATCTGCTGGTCGACGGCGGTACCCGGGTCAGAGCCGCGCACACCGCCACTCGCGGCCACGCCGTGCACGAGCGTCTACGGACACGGGCTCCGGACGTCTAGCGTCACGTCGGCCAAGGTTTGCCCGTTGAGGAGCGGCGTCCGGTGCGTGCTCCGGGGGTCCCCCGGCCGAAAGCTGGGGGAGTGCCGGCCGGAAGTCCTCGTACTGGACGTACTTGGGCTTTCGGCCGGTGCGGCGAGTGGGGGCACCTCCCACGCCCTTGAGGCAGTGAGGGAGCGTGCCGCGCGTCGCGACGAGGCGAACCTCGGCCGACGCGGCACTGGAGACCCGACTCCGCTGGACGCCGCTTGGGGCCCGCCAGCCCCGGAGAACCACGCGCAGACACCGCCGGCTCCGCACGACGCCGGCGGGAGCACCGGCTCCGCGGAGCAAAAACCGCTGCCTCGGGGGGGTCGAGGGGTCACCATGAGTGTCCGGCGGCGGGCACAACACCACAGCGAGCCACCGCTGAGGGCAGCCCCGACCGCGGCACACAGGTCAGGACGGCGTACTCGGGCGGGTACGCCGTCCGCGACCGTCTGCGGTCATACGCACCACCTCACTCATGACGGTGCCCCGGTACCCCTCACGGGAACAGAGCGATCCCTACCAGGACCAGCAGGACGATGCCGACGACGAGGGCGACCGTGGCCCATGTCCCCCGGTGCTTGACCGGAGCCGTGCCCCCGCCTCCGCGGGGCCGGTCCTCGGGCAACGTGGGATGCGCCGGGCGGCCGCTCGCATAGAACTGTTCGTCGGTCGGGTAGTGGTTGCGCGGATCTTCGAAGGCCCGCGGATCTATGTCGTGTGGACTGCCCATGGGAACTCCCGGCGCGGTGCTCACCAGGGTCCGGGGATCCCCACCGGCGCCGGGGCACGCGTCACGGCCGGCGGATCACCACTTGCCGGGCGCGTAGTCCTTGAGGAAGACGCCGTAGAGGTCCTCGCCCTGCTCTCCGCGCACAATCGGATCGTAAACCCGTGCGGCCCCGTCGACCAGGTCGAGCGGTGCGTGGAAGCCCTCCTCGGCCAGGCGCAGCTTGTCGTAGTGGGGGCGCTCGTCGGTGATCCAGCCGGTGTCGACCGAGGTCATGAGGATGCCGTCGGTCTGGAACATCTCCTGGCCGCTGGTCCGCGTGACCATGTTCATCGCGGCCTTGGCGGCGTTGGTGTTCGGATGGCCCGCGCCCTTGTAGCCGCGGCCGAAGACGCCCTCCATCGCGGAGACGTTCACGACGTACGCGCGTCCACTCGTCGCCTTCCTGGCGGCCTCGGCCATGGCCGGCCGCAATTTGCTGATCAGGATGAACGGCGCCGTGTAGTTGCACAGCTGGGTCTCGAGGAGCTCCACCGGCGAGATCTGCTCGATGGTCTGCACCCAGGTGTTGGTGTCGACGACGTCCGGGACCAGGCCGCCCGCGTCGATGGCGGTGCCGTCGAGGTGTCGGGCGACGCTGGCGTTGCCCGCGACCAGGGCAAGGTCTGCGACCTGCTGTGCATCGAGACCGCTGATGCCGACGGGCAGCGCGGCCAGGCCGTCGACCGCGCCGGAGTTGAAGGCGCCGATGACATGGTGGGCGGGCAGCTCCCCGGCGGGCAGAGGGGCACTCTCGCCCTCGACCAGGACGGCGTAGGCGGAGGGCAGACGGCGTACGGTCTGCGTCGCGTTGTTGACGAGGATGTCGAGCGATCCGGCCTCGGCGACCTGGTCGGCGAGGGCCACGGCCTGGGCCGGGTCGCGCAGGTCGATACCGACGACCTCGAGACGGTGGATCCAGTCCGCCGAGTCGTCCATGGCCTTGAAGCGGCGGATGGCGTCCTTGGGGAAGCGCGTGGTGATGGTGGTGTGCGCGCCGTCGCGCAGCAGCCTGAGCGCGATGTACATGCCGATCTTCGCGCGGCCGCCGGTGAGCAGCGCACGCTTCCCGGTGAGGTCGGCGCGGGCGTCGCGGCGGGACCGGTTCTCGGCGGCGCAGTTCTGGCAGAGCTGGTGGTAGAAGTAGTCGACCTCGACGTACCGCGTCTTGCAGGTGTAGCAGGAGCGCGGGCGCTGGAGTATCCCCGCGATCTCGCCCGCCTCGGTCACGGAGGAGGGCAGGATGCCCTCCGTCTCGTCGTCGATGCGCTGCGCGGAGCCGGTCGCGGTGGCCTCCGTGACCGCCTTGTCGTGGGCGGTCTTCGCGGCCCGGCGCTCCTGACGGCGGCGCTGCTTGACCATGCGGTAGATGCCCGCGGTGGCGCGGCGCACCGCGATGGCGTCCGGGTGGTCGACCTCGATCTTCTCGAGTTCGTCGAGCACGCCGAGGCAGACGGCCAGCCGCTCGGGGTCGATGCCGGGCCCGTAGGAGACCTCTGCCGTGTCGACGGCGGGAGTCGCCCGGTCGTCCCCTGCCGTGTCCACGGCGAGAGCCGCCTGGCCGTCCTCTGTCACCGTCATCGCCGTTGCCGTTCCTCGGGTTGTGCGCCGCGTTCGAACCGCGCTCGCTTTCGAAGGCGGAATTTTACGGAGCAATGGTGCGCGGCACCAAACCCGAGATGATCAACGGCCGTCAGGAACCGCAGGCGGCGGTCAGTGTCTCCACCTCCTCGGACAGCGCACGGGCCAGCAGATCGAGGTCCGGCACGGCCTCCGCGTCGGCGACGAGCCCGTAGTGGACGCGCCCACGGTAGGTCGAGACTGCCACCGCCAGCGCCTGCCCACGGGCCAGCGGGGCGAACGGATACACCTCGGCGAGCGGGCAGCCGCCGAGCTTCAGGCCGAGGCTGGGCAGCGGCACGCTGGTGACGAGGATGTCGAACAGCAGCCGGGCCGCCTGGCCGACGACGGGCCCGCCCAGCCGGTGCCCGAGCGGCGGCACATGGTCGGCGAGCAGCGCCACGGCGCCCGCTCCCCTGTTGGGCCCCGCGTCCTTGTTGCGGTCCATCGCCGTACGCACCGTACGCAGCCGTCCGAGCGGGTCCGGATCGTCGACAGGAAGCCGTATCAAGTACCCGGAGAGCCGGTTGCCCTGTGGGTGGGCGGTGCGCGGGCGGCGCTTGGAGACGGGGATCAGGGCGCGCGGCGCGACCCCGTGGCTGCCGTCACCGCGTTCGTCGAGCCAGCGGCGCAGAGCGCCCGCGACGACGGCGATCAGGACGTCATTGACGGTGCCGCCGACGGACTTGCGGACGCGGTGCACCTCATCGAGGTCCAGGATCACGCCCGCGGTGCGCCGGGTGCCGGTGGGCTGCGAGGTGAGGGCGGGCGAGGACCGTACGCCCAGGGTCGCGCGGGCCACGGAGGTGCCGATGTCGAGGGCGCGGCCCACGTCGGAGAGGGTGCCGCGGACCAGGCCCGGCAGCTTGCGCACGTCCGGGAAGAGCCCCCGGGGCGGCTCCGCCGGGCGCGGGCGGGGCTCCGGCATGTCCATCGGGTCCATGATGGCGGCCGCGAGCATCAGCGCCCTCAGTCCGTCGGCCAGCGCGTGGTGGAACTTGAAGAGCACAGCGAAGGACACGCCGTCCTCGCCGGGCAGCACATGCGCCTCCCACGGCGGCCGGCCGCGCAGCAGCGGGCGTTCCATCAGCCGGCCCGCCACCGCGTGGAAGTCCGCCGTCGGCGCGTGCAGCCGGACATGGTCGAGCGGCTCGAAGTCGGGCGCGGGCTCCCGGGTCGCGCTCCCGAAGGCGAGGGGGGCCAGTGGCTCCCACACGTCACGGATCCGCATGCGCAGCCCCGGCACCGCGGCCGCGCGTGCCGCGAGCAGATCGGCGGCGTGCGCGCCCGCGGTGGGCGAGTGGGCCACGAAGACACCGAGGGCGCCCAGATGCATGGGGTGCTGGGCGGACTCGATGTTCCAGAACGCCAGGTCGAGTGGTGCGAGGAGATCAGAAGTCAAAGGCTTGCTCTCGCGTCGACGGTGGGTGGGCAAGCAGTCAACCTCCGATAAGCGATTACGGTCAAGTACGATCAAGCTACGCACAGTTAACAGCAGATTAAGTCCCGACCCTCGTGGGAGGGGCGGGGCTCGTGTGCCTCAAGGGGTGGCTGAGGTGCGGCTGGTGTGCGGCTGGTGTGCGCCCGAGGCGCGGCTGATGTGCGTCCGAGGTGCGTACGAGTATGTCCGCGCCGTCCGCGGTCAGTTGAGGACGGGCGGCGCGGCCGCGGCGGAAGTCCCCCATTCGGACGGCTCGGCACCGACCGTGAAGGACAGCGAGCGCAGAGCGCGCAGCGTTTCGGTCGCCAGATACGTACGCCCGTACGATGCCCCGTCCACCCAATGCGGACTGGATGTACCGGTCGCTGTCCGAGCTGCCCGGCGCCGTCACCGTCAGAGCGCCACGCGGGTAGTAGCGCCGGTCGAGGGTCAGGTCGACCCGCTCGAAGACCGGCGTCGACAGGCCCCACGTGTCGTAGCCGGGCTGGACCGGGAAGATCCCGATGGACGAGAGCACGTTCCAGGCGGACATCGTGCCCAGGTCGTCATTGCCGGTCATTCCGGTCGGCGCGTCCGTGAACAGCGTCAATGCGGCATGCACCACATCGGTCGTCTTCCACGGCCGACCGGTCGAGAGGTAGGTTTACGGGGCGATGAGGTCGGGCTCGTTCTGCGGGTTGTACTTGTCCGCGTTGTAGTAGTCGTACGGACCGTTGACCCACACCTCACGGGCGGTCTTCGCCGGGTCCTTGAGCAGTTGCTCGTAGGCGAAGAACGAGTCGAGCCGGTCCTTGGCCGTCTGCCTGCCGCCGATCAGGTCGACCATGCCCGGCAGGTCCTGCGTCACGAGCCACTGCTACTGCCAGGACGTGCCCTCGCGGAAGCCCTCGCTCCGGGCCGGGTCCGCCGGGCCGGTGAAGGCGCCGGCGGCGTCCCGCGCACGGAAGAACCCGGTCGAACTGTCGTAGATCTTGCGATAGTTCTGGGCTCGTGCGGCATAGCGCGCGGCATCCGCGTCATGACCCAGATCCCGCGCCATCGCGCCGAGCATCGCGTCCGACAGGGCGTACTCCAGCGTCGCGGACGCGCCGTGGTCGTAGTCCGAGTCGCCGGGCTTCGCGTGCGGGCGGTCCTTGATGTAGGGCGCGAAGCCGTCCGCGATGTACTCCTCGTTGGCCTCGCGGCCCACCGCGGGGGAGTCGGCGGGCGGCACCCCGTCGGCGTTCTTCTTCAGGGCGCGGTAGGCCCGCTCCGTGTATCCCGCGACCCCCTTGAGCAGGCCCTGCTGGTAGGCGTTGGCGAGGAACGGGGGGACCGGGCCGCCGGTCATGATGTTCGTCTCGACCGTGCCGTAGCCCCACTTGGGCAGCCAGCCGCTCTCCTCGTCGGTCTTGATCACGGAGATCGCCATGTCCCGCGCCTCGCGCGGCGCGAGCAGGGCCAGGAGCTGGGGCTGGGGCTGGGAACCGGTGCTGCGCTCCGCGTCGGCCAAGCACGTCCCGATCGTCACCGTCGACCGCAAGATCAACGCGGCCGCCTGAAAGGACTATGTGAGTTTCATCGGCTCCGCCTTCGTGGAGCAGGGCAAGCGGGCCGCCGACCGGATGATCGAGGCGACGGGCGGCACCGGCATGGAACTGGACGCCATCTCCGCCGTTGTCATCGGCGGGACACTGCTCACCGGCGGATCCGGCTTCCTCAGCGGTTCGTTGGCCGGCGTGCTCCTGCTGAAGGTCATCCAGAACGTCATCAACCGGATCGGTTCATCGGACTCGGCGTGCCAACAGGTCGTCAGCGGGGCGTTCCTGGCCGTCGTGGTCATCGCGCAGACCTGGCTGGGGCGGAGGCGCCGGGTGATCTGAGCCCTCCGCTCCGGCCGTCCGCCCCGCCGGACCCGCTCGAGGGACCCGATCAGGAGACGAGCTGTCCCTTGCCCAACGCGATCACTCCGCCCTTGGAGACCGTGTAAAGCTCCGCGTCCCGCGAAGGGCTGACGCCGATCGTCGCGCCTGGCGGCACCTCGACGTTCTTGTCGAGGACCGCGCCGCGCACGACCGCGCCCCGCCCTATGTGGACGTTGTCGTGCAGGACCGAACCCTGGACGACGGCCCCCGGGTCGACGACAACGCCCGGTGAGAGCACGGACCTCGTGACCTGCCCGCGGATCAGGCAGCCCGCGCTGATGATGGACTCGCTCGCGATGCCACCGGCGTTGAATCTCGCCGGCGACAGCTGCCCGGAGTGGGTGTAGATGGGCCAGCTGCGGTTGTAGAGGTTGAAGGCGGGGCGCTCGGCGATCAGGTCCATGTGGGCGTCGTAGTACGCGTCGAGGGTTCCGACATCGCGCCAGTAGCCCTGGTCGCGGGTGGTCTCGCCGGGTACATGGTTGTCACTGAAGTCGTAGAGCTGCGCCTCGCCGCGGTCGGTGAGCATGGGCAGGATCGAACCGCCCATGTCGTGCACGGAGCGCTCGTCCTCGGCGTCCCGCTGGAGCGCCTCCACCAGCGCCTTGGTGGTGAAGAGGTAGTTGCCCATCGAGGCGAAGACACACTCGGGGTCGTCGGGCAGACCGGGCGGATCGGCGGGCTTCTCCAGGAAGCCCCGCACGGTCTGGCCGTCCGAGCCGGGGCTGATGACCCCGAAGGAGGAGGACTCGGCGCGCGGCACCCGTATCCCGGCCACCGTCACGCCCGCGCCGCCCTCGATGTGCTGGGCGAGCATCTGCCTCGGGTCCATCCGGTAGACGTGGTCGGCACCGAACACCGCGATGTAATCAGGCTGTTCGTCGTACACGAGGTTCAGCGACTGCAGGATCGCGTCGGCGCTGCCCAGGTACCAGCGCGGGCCGAGCCGCTGCTGGGCCGGGACGGGAGTGACGTAGTTGCCGAGCAGGCTCGACATCCGCCAGGTCGTGGTCACATGCCGGTCCAGCGAGTGCGACTTGTACTGCGTCAGGACACAGATGCGCAGGATGTCGGCGTTGACGAGATTGGAGAGTACGAAGTCGACGAGGCGGTACGTGCCGCCGAAGGTGACCGCGGGTTTCGCGCGGTCCGCGGTGAGGGGCATCAGACGCTTGCCCTCTCCACCCGCAAGTACGATTCCCAGCACCGAAGGTCCACCGCGCCGCATGCCGCCGCCCCTCTACGCCCGGTCGGGCCCTGCCCCGTGTCGGGCCGAACCCCGTGTCGCTGAACTATGCCTGTCCGATGGCTACCCCGGTTTGAGGACTTCCTCGTACAACTGGACGGTCCGCCGGGCCACCGCGTCCCAGCCGAACTCCCCCACGGCGCGCTCCCGCCCGGCCTCGCCCATGCGCCGGGCGGCTTCGGGGTCGGCGAGCAGCGCGTCGAGGGCGCGCGCCAGCCACTCTTCGAAGTCGTCCTCGACCGGCACGAGGAGCCCGGTGCGTCCGTCGTCGACGACCTCGGGGATCCCGCCGACGCGCGAGGCCACCACGGCCGTACCGCAGGCCATCGCCTCCAGGTTGACGATGCCGAGCGGCTCGTACACCGAGGGACAGACGAACACGGCCGCGTGCGTGAGGAGTTGGATGACGTCCGGGCGCGGCAGCATCTGCGGGATCCAGTGCACTCCCTCGCGTACGCCGCTCAGCTCCCGGAAGAGGTCACGGAACTCCCGGTCTATCTCGGGGGTGTCGGGGGCGCCCGCACACAGCACCACCTGGGCGGCCGGGTCGATGTCCCGCGCCGCGCGCAGGAGTTGGGGCACACCCTTCTGGCGGGTGATGCGGCCGACGAACAGGACGTACGGGCGGCTGGTGTCCAGACCGATACGGTCGAGGACGTCCGTGCCGTGGTCGGGCCGGTAGAGGGAGGTGTCGATGCCGTTGTGCACGACGCGCACCTTGGCCGGGTCCAGCGCCGGATAGCAGCCGAGGATGTCCTCGCGCATCGCGCCGGAGACCGCGATCACCGCGTCCGCGGCCTCGATGGCGGTGCGTTCCGCCCAGCTGGAGAGGGCGTAGCCGCCGCCGAGCTGCTCGGCCTTCCAGGGGCGCAGCGGCTCCAGCGAGTGCGCGGTCATGACGTGCGGGATGCCGTACAGCAGCTTGCCGAAGTGGCCCGCGAGGTTCGCATACCAGGTGTGTGAGTGGACGAGTTCGCGGCCTTCGAGGGCGGCCGCGATGGAGAGGTCCACGGAGAAGGTGCGCAGCGCGTCGTTGGCGCCGTCCAGCGAGGACCAGGGCCGGTGGCGCAGTACTCCGCCCGCGGCGCCCTCGCCCCAGCAGTGCACGTCCAGCTCCGTGAGGCTGCGCAACTCCCGGGCGAGGAACTCGACATGGACGCCCGCACCGCCGTACACGTCCGGCGGGTACTCCCGGGTCAGCAGTCCCACGCGCACACAGAACCCCCCGTCATAGCGGCTGGTGCTCCTCATGGTCACTCAGATGGGGCAGTTGGGGAAGACCACGCGAAGACCACGGCTGTCAGAAACGGTCGGCCCCCGGCCGCGGCAGCCGGTCGAAGCAGCAGTCGCCGCACAGTCCACCGCCGGGCAGGCGGTAGTACAGGCAGCAGCTGCGGCGGCGGAGCGTGTGGGGGTCGAGGGTGGTGGAGAGGTCGGGGTGCGCGAGGAGACGGGAGGCGAGTGCGTGGGCCCGATCGGCCACGTCCGTACGACCGTTGGCACACGCCCAGCGGTCGAGCTGGCGTACCGCGCCGGCCAGGGCGGAGCCCGCGTTGCCCCACAACAGGCGTGGTGAGATGCGGTACCGGGAGTGCAGGGCGGCAGCCAGCGGGGCGAGGTGACCGGCTCGTACGACCTCGTCGACGGCCGTGGCGGGCAGGGCGCGCACCTCGGACAGCCACAGGTCTTGCGGGGCGCTAGCGTCCGGATCCCAGCGCAGGAGTTCCGGATCGAGGTCGGGCACCTGCCCGTACAGCGTGGCGGCGCCGAGCGCGATCGACCACAGCCGGGCGGCGAGGGCCTGGTGGGCGATCGAGACCGCGATCCGCGATTCCGGCGCATGGAGACTCTTTGTGACCTTCTGGACACGAAAAGTCATCGGATCCGGGTAAACATCATCTTGGGCCTCAGGTCGTGGCGTTGCGTAGGCCTGCGCGAGGGTCGGCAGCGGCCCGCGCGACGGTACGCCGGTGCGTAGTACGAAGAAGCCGCCGAGCGGGCCGAGCGCCGCGAGTTCCGGGTCGAGGTCCACGAAGAGCAGTAGTACCAAGCCCCCTAGGGGATTCCACCAGCGGGTCGGCTGCCCGTGTAACCCACCTTGGGGAGGACGGTGGGCGATTCGTACTCCATCGGCAGTAGGACTCAATGCCTGCTCAGGTACGACGACGTGAACTAATTCGCGAGGCATCGTTGTTTCCATGGAAGCCGACCGTTCGTCGCACCGGGCAGACCGCGCCCGCCGTACGCAGAGGAGGGACTCATGAGCGCCCTCGCTTTGTCCGTGCTGCTCTCGTTCGTCTCCGCCGTCGCGTACGCAGGCGGCGCGATCGTCCAGGAGCAGGTCGCCCTGACCTCCCCCGGCCACACCTACGCACCGCTGCGCAGGCCGAGCTGGTGGGCCGCCGTGGCGTTGAACGGCCTCGGCGGGCTGCTGCACGTGGTGGCCCTCGCCTACGGCCCGCTGAGCCTTGTACAGCCGCTCGGCGCGCTGACCATAGTCTTCGCCCTTCCCATGGCGGCTCTGCTCGTCGGCCGCAGGGCCGGAGCGACCGCCTGGCGCGGCGCGATCATGGCCACCGTGGGTCTCGCGGGCCTGCTGTCGCTGGTCGGCGCCTCCGCGGCGCAGTCGCTCGGCGGCACCCAGCGGGTGGCGCTGGCCGTGGTGGCGGGCGGCTCGGTGGCGGCCCTGATGGTGGCGGGCCGTGCCGCCCACCGCCACCCGGCGGTGCGCAGTGTGCTGCTCGCGGTCGCCGCGGGCATCGCCTTCAGCATGTCCTCGGTGTTCACCAAGACGGTCGCGGTGGACTGGTCGCAGCAGGCCTCGCTCTCCGACCTGTCCAGCCTCGCCGTGATCGGTGTCTTCGCGACCGCCGGGATGCTGCTGTCGCAGGCCTCCTACCGGGGCGGCGGCCTGGCGGCGCCGCTGGCCACGCTGACGGTCGTGAACCCCGTCGTGGCGGCCGCCGTAGGCATCACGATGTTCGGCGAAACCTTCCGCTACGGCTCGACGGGTACCGCCCTCGCGCTGGGCTGTGGAGTCGTCGCCGCCGGCGGTCTGATCCTGCTCACGACGGAGCGGATCGGCGGCGCACGGCCGACGACCGTACCGGCGGAGTCCTCGGTCGGGTCGGCGTTCGCCGCCGGCAGGCCCGACACGGCTGGGTTCACGATCGAGTCGGTCCCGGTCCCCGTCGGGGCCGGGTCGGACCTCGCGGCTCTCACCATCGCCGAATCGGAGGTGAACGGGCTGCTCGTGGGCCTTCCCGACCAGCCGGTCGCCGGTGTCCGCGAGGAGGTCTTCGGACCTGCCGGCGACCTGCTCGTACCGGGCGAGGACGTCATCGGGGCCGACGGGGACGTCTTCGCGCCGCGCGAGGGGGTTTTCCTGCCCGGGCCCATGCCGACGCCGGCCGCGGAGAACACCTCGCAGGACAGCGCACCGGTGGACGCCCTTCCGTACTACACCGTCCTGTGCGGCGGGGCGTACGTGCCGATGCCCTTCGTGGACCACCACCGCACGAGGGTCAAATCCTGACCCCGCCCGCCCTCAGGTAGGCCACCGGATCGATGTCGGATCCGAAGCCGGGCCCCGTCCGCACCTCGAAGTGCAGATGCGGGCCCGTGCTGTTGCCCGTGGACCCCGAGCGGCCGAGGCGCTGGCCGCTCACCACGCTCTGCCCCGCCTTCACGGAGATCGCGGACAGGTGGCCGTACTGCGTGTAGCGGCCGTCGGCATGCCGGATCACCACTTGGTAGCCGAAGGAGCCGCCCCAGCCCGCGCTGACGACCTGACCGGCCGCGACCGCCTTCACGGAGGTCCCGGTGGGCACGGGGAAGTCGACGCCCGTGTGGTAGCCCTTCGACCATGAGGAACCGGCGGCGCGGTAGGGCGTGCCCGTCGCCGCGTTCACGGGGGCGACGAAGGAGGGCGCCTTCTTGGCCGTGTCCGAGGTGGTCCTGTCGGCCGCGGGCTTCTTCGTCGGCGCCGGCGCGGCTTCCGTGTGCGTGGGCGCCTGGGCCTTGCCGCGCAGGTTCAGCCGCTGGCCCGGCAGGATCAGATCCGGATCGGAGCCCACGGTCTTGCGGTTGGCGGCGTACAGCCGCTGCCAACCGCCCTGGACATGCCGGGAGTCGGCGATGCCGGAGAGCGTGTCGCCGTGCATGACCGTGTACATCTCGGCGGTGCCCGCCTGCGACTGGGGCGTGGTCTGCGGCTGCACGTCCCGCACGGAGCGCTTCGTCGACTGGGGCGTGGTGCCCGACAGGCTGATGTCGGGGGTGTCGCCGCCTCTGGTCAGCCCGGTACGGACCGAGCACACCGGCCAGGCCCGGGGCCCCTGTCCTCTCAGCACCTTCTCGGCGACGGCGATCTGCTGGTCCTTGGTGGCCTGATCCGCGCGCTGCGCGTACACCTTGCCGCCGTACGCCTCCCAGGTGGACTGGGTGAACTGCAGGCCGCCGTAGTAGCCGTTGCCCGTGTTGATGCTCCAGTTGCCGCTGGACTCGCAGGCGGCGACCTTGTTCCAGGTGCCCACATCGGCCGCGTGGGCAACACTGGTTCCGACGAGCGGGAGTGCGATACCCGCGCCGCCTGCCGTGACAGTGAGTGAGGCGCGGTTGATCCTGTTGGGCTGGTACCGGCGGTGCCGACCGCGTACGGCCATGAACGAGCCCCCCTCGACATGCGTCAGGAGCGGCAAAAGTAAGCGCTGCGAACAGGCCATGACAAGGGGGCAATCGGCCGTCCCTGCGCCCCAAGTGACCGGGATTCACCACGCGTTCCTCGGGTCACTGAGGCAGGTGGGGCACCTTGTGCGTACACAACGTCGGCAAGTCAGGATACGCGGACGGCGAATCGGGGTCGCGGTGGCGTAATACTGGCGGGCAGAACGGCATTACCGATTCCAGCAGCTTTGGGAGCCAACCGTATGAGCACTTCAGCCCAGATCGGCGTCACGGGTCTCGCGGTCATGGGGCGCAATCTCGCCCGTAATTTCGCACGCAACGGCTATACGGTCGCCGTGCACAACCGCACCGTGGCACGGACGAACGCGCTGGTGGAGGAGTTCGGTCACGAAGGCGAGTTCGTCGCGGCCGAGACGGCCAAGGAGTTCGTGGCGGCGCTGGAGCGCCCGCGGCGCCTGATGATCATGGTGAAGGCCGGTGAGCCGACCGACACGGTGATTCAGGAGTTCGCACCGCTTCTGGAGCCCGGCGACATGATCATCGACGGTGGCAACGCGCACTTCGCGGACACCCGGCGCCGCGAGCGCGCACTGCGCGAGCAGGGCATCCACTTCGTCGGCACGGGGGTCTCGGGCGGCGAGGAGGGCGCGCTGCACGGGCCCAGCATCATGCCGGGCGGCGCGAAGGAGTCGTACGAGTCCCTCGGTCCGATGCTGGAGAAGATCTCCGCGAAGGCGGCCGACGGCGCTCCGTGCGTGACGCATGTCGGTCCCGACGGCGCGGGCCACTTCGTGAAGATGGTCCACAACGGCATCGAGTACGCCGACATGCAGCTGATCGGCGAGGCGTACCAGCTGCTGCGCGATGTGGCGGGCTACTCCCCCGCGCAGATCGCGGACATCTTCCGCACCTGGAACACCGGCCGGCTCGACTCGTATCTGATCGAGATCACCGCCGAGGTCCTGTCGCACGTGGACGCGGCGACGGGCAAGCCGTTCGTGGACATCGTCGAGGACCAGGCCGAGCAGAAGGGCACGGGCCGCTGGACGGTCCAGATCGCGCTCGACCTCGGGGTTCCGGTGTCCGGTATCGCCGAGGCGGTCTTCGCGCGCTCGCTGTCCGGGCACGCCGATCTGCGGGCCGCCTCGCGCGGACTCGCCGGTCCGAAGGCCACGCAGCTCGGGGAGGCCGAGGCGGCGGCCTTCGCCGACCGGGTGGAGCAGGCGCTGTACGCGTCGAAGATCGTCTCGTACACGCAGGGCTTCCACGAGATCACCGCGGGCAGCGACGAGTACGACTGGAACATCGACCTCGGTGCCGTCGCCTCCATCTGGCGCGGCGGCTGCATCATCCGTGCCGCCTTCCTCGACCGCATCCGCGCTGCCTACGATGCCCGGCCCGACCTGCCGAGCCTGCTGTCGGACGAGACGTTCGCGCAGGAGATCGCGGCGGCCCAGGACGACTGGCGCGAGGTGCTCGTCGCCGCCACCCGCCAGGGCGTGCCCACGCCCGGCTTCTCCGCCGCCCTCGCCTACTACGACGCCCTGCGCGCCGAGCGTCTGCCCGCCGCCCTCACGCAGGGGCAGCGGGACTTCTTCGGAGCACACACGTATCGCCGTACGGACCGGGAGGGGTCGTTCCACACGCTGTGGGGCGGCGACCGGTCGGAGGTCGAGGCGTAGGCGCCTGCACGGCCGAAGCCGTCACGTCCCTGGAGTGGGGCGTGGCGGCTTCGTCGTGGTCGGTGGGGGCGGCCGGCGCGTCGTACGCGCCGGCCGCGTTGCCGTCGGTGTCTGTTCGGATGCCCGCTCAGGAGATCGGCCCCGGCTGAGGCTCCGGCTCCGGTACCGGGTCGGGGCCCGGTGGCTTCGGGATCGGGGACGGAGACGGGACGGGCTCCGGGGAGGGGTGGGGGCCCGGGTCCGGGGACGGCTCCGGGAAGGGCTCCGGGCGGTCGGGGCCCGGGCCCGGAGTGGGGCCCGGCTTCACCGGGTCGGGGAACGGATGCGTCATGGTGTCCTCCAGCCAGTCGAGACGTCGGCCCTGGACTTGTCCCACGCGTACCCGGCCCCCGCGCACCCACTCACCCCGTCGCGCGGGGGATGGAGACCAGGTGGTCCTACTCGGCGTGCGCCGCCGCGGCCGCCCGACCGCCGCACGCCGCCTCCGCTCCGGCGGCGAGCCCCGGGCGGGGGCTCGACAGCACCGGGGTCGAGGTCGCGGTCAGGTGCTGGGCCACAGCCATGGACGCCTGGGCGAGGACGATCGCGTCGGCGCCGGTGACCGCGTCGGCGGCTGCCGCCACCGTGCGGACGTACCCGTCCCCGTCGCCCGCCTCGAAGAGGGCCCACGCGCCCTCGACCAGCACCGTACGAACATGGACAGGGCGCCCGGCGCTGCGCGCCTCCTCCTCGACGAGAGCGACCGTCGGCTCCAGGGTGCTCTCCAGCGCCGCGAGGACGACGACACGCGGGCCCGCGGCCACCGCGGCGGCGGCCATCGGGCGGTCCACGCGGAGCACGGGCACCCCGGCGCCGGCGCACTCGGCGACGGCGCCGATGGTCGAGCAGGTGCAGAGCACCGCCCGCGCGCCCTGAGCGACGGCCTGGTCGAGCAGCGCCCGCACCTCGTCGGCCACCGCGTCGGGGCCCTCGCTCCGGGCGCGGGCCAGCAGTTCCTCGGCCACCAAGTGCCGCAATTCCAGCCCTCTGTGGGCCTCGTCGCGCAGCGCGTCGAAGACGGGGACGTGCACGGGCGAGGTGTGCAGCAGGGCGAGCGGGCCGGACCGGGGCATCAGGGGCACCGTCCTCAGAAGCGCCCGGGGTGCGCCTTGAGCCAGTCCACCGCCGCTTCCAGCAGCTGCGGATCGGCCGCCGGAGCCTCCTCGGGGTGACGCGCCGCCCACTTCACGACGTACGGGCACAGCGGCGCGACCACGACGCCCTCGCGCGCGGCGATGGCGTACAGCTCACGGGCGAGGGAACCGGCGATCCCCTTTCCCTCGTGCTCGGGTTCCACGATGGTGTGCACGGGGACGAGCGCCCGCGCGGGCGCTTCGAGCACGAAGTACTCGATGTGGCCGACCACTTCATCCCCGGCAACCGCCTCCAGGCGGCCGCCCGCCCGGTCGTCGCGGATCTCGATGTCGCTCATGGGCACTCCTCGGGTCCTGGGGTCCGCCGATTCCTCCGCCCAGGTCAGACGGTGACGGCCTGCGGGCTGCGCTCCTGGTCCGAGCCCGGCACCGGCTCGGACGGATCGGCCCCGAGGGCCACGATCCGGTTGTCGCGGTCCACGTGCACGACCCGCGGCCGCAGCTCCCGCGCCTCGGCGTCGGAGACCTGAGCGTAACTGATGATGATCACCAGATCCCCGGGATGGACGAGATGGGCCGCCGCTCCGTTGATGCCGATGACTCCGGAGCCGCGCTCGCCCTCGATGACGTACGTCTCCAGCCGGGCACCGTTGGTGATGTCGACGATGTGCACGAGCTCGCCCGGCAGCAGATCGGCGGCGTCGAGCAGATCGGCGTCGATGGTCACCGATCCCACGTAGTGCAGGTCGGCCTGGGTGACCGTGGCGCGGTGGATCTTGGATTTGAACATGGTACGAAGCACGAAGAAACTCCCGATTCGTCTGCTCCCTGCCTGCTTCTGCAGGTCAAGGGCGGTCTCCGGAGGCTACATCGATTCGCATGTCCGGTCAGCAGTCGCCAGGTGTTTGAAGACTCACGCTGACCCATTGCTGACCTTTCTGACGCCGCGCCAGTCACGTGCGCACGCCCCTCACGGGCTCTCGGCGCGCTTTCCGTTCCGGGCGACGTCCAGAGGGCCTCGCGTGCGGCGGTCCGGGGAGGACCGATCTCCGCAGCCAGGCCGGCGAGGAACGCAGAACCTACCGCTGCGGTGATGGCTTGATCCTCAACCGGGTGCGGTGTCCGGGGTGACGTCGACGTCTTGTACGACAACTCATCGTGTCAGAACCGGTACCTGCGTTGCCTGGTCCACGCCTCGAAAGGGCCGAGCGCGTTCACTCTCAGTTATGGACGACGGCTGAGGCCGCCTCCCGAAATGTGATTGCTCAGGACCTGGCTCGGGCGATGAGCAGCGCCACGTCGTCCTCACCCCCGGGCGAGCGCAGAATCTCCAGGATGCGGTCGCATGTGCCTTCCAGATCATGGCCACGTGTCGCGGTGAGGGCGTCGAGGAGGGTGTCCAGGCGAGCGTCGATGGGTTCGCTGCGGGTTTCGACCAAGCCGTCGGTGTAGAGGACCAGTTCGTCGCCGGGACCCAAGGTGATCGTGGCGGCCTCGAAGGGCACCCCACCGACGCCCAGCGGCGCGCCGGTGGGAAGGTCGAGAAGCTGTGCTGCGTGGCCGAGTCGCATCAGGGCCGGGGGCATGTGGCCGGCGAGGCAGATCTCGCACTTGCCCTGGTGAGGGTCGTAGACGCAGTAGATGCAGGTGGTGATGGTCTGCTCGACACCTTCGGTCAGGTGATCCAGGTGATGAAGGGCCTCGGCGGGGGCGAGAGCGAGCTCGGCGAAGGCACGGGCAGCACTTCGGAGTTGCCCCATGGTGGCGGCGGCCTTGATGCCGCTGCCCATGACGTCCCCGACGACCAGGGCGGTTCTGTCGCCCTGGAGAGGTATGGCGTCGTACCAGTCGCCGCCGATCTCGCTCGTGGCGCTGGCGGGCTGGTAGCGGCAGGCAACCTCCAAACCGGGCAGGTGCGATGGGCGCTCCGGAAGCAGACTGCGTTGGAGGGTGAGGGCCGCTCGGCGCTGGGCCTGGTATCCGCGGGCGTTGTCGATACAGACCGCGGCTCGGGCGGCCAGCTCCCAGGCGAGGAACGCATCGTCGTCGTCGAAAGGCGCGGGGTTCCGGGTGCGTGTGAGGTCAAGGGCGCCCAGGACTTCGCCCCGGGCCAGGAGCGGCACGGCCAGGTAGGAGTGAACGCCGGCCGCCGCGAGGAGGGAGGCGGCCTCGCCATGTCGGGCGATGCGCTCCAGGTCCTGACGGGTGGTGTGGGGCACCAGTACCGGTTGGCGGGTGCGCACGCACTGGGTGATCAGGCGGTCGCTGTCGTACGGGGCGAGTCCCCCTGGCACGTCGGCCGCGCGGACCGCCTCGGTGGACTGGGCCGCGCTGACCGCGAGGGCGCGGAAGAGGGCGGGTCCCTCGTGTGGCGCGGTCCGGCCGTCAAGGGCGCTGTCGAGTACGTCCACGACCGCCACGTCGGCCAGGACCGGTACGACGACGTCGGCAAGCTCGCGCGCTGTCGTTTCCAGATCGAGGGTGGTACCCACGGAGGCGGAAGCTCTGGCGATCAGCGTCAGCCGTTGCCGGGCCTGTGCCGCCTCGGCAGCGGCTCGATGACGCTCGGTGACGTCGATGACGGAGTAGGCCAGGCCCAGCACCCGCCCACCGGAATCCTCCAGCCGGTAGTACGAGACGGACCAGGCATGCTCGTGGTCCGGGTCGGCGGGGGGACGACACACGATGTCCCGGTCCACGACTGACTCGCCCGTCTCCAGGACGCGGCGCAGACGTGCCTCGGGGTCCGTGTCCAGGAAGGTCAGGACCTCGCCGACCGGCCGGCCGAGACGCTCGGCGGCGGACTGACCCGTGATGCGTTCGAGAGCGGGATTCACGGCCACGTACCGCAGCTCCGGGTCCAGAATGGCCAGCCCGACCGGGGACTGGGACACCAGACGCATGGCCAGGGCGGCATCTCGCTCGATCCGCTCCACAGCGGCCTGGTCCGCGGCAAGGCCCAGGGCGTAGACGTGGCCCAGGTCGTCCAGCAGCCGCATGTTGCGGAACTCCACCAGGCGGGTGCTGCCGTCCTTGTGCCGGATCGGGAACGCCCCTGCCCAGTCCGTGCCGGATTCCATGATCTCGGCGAACAGCTTGATCACCGCGTCCCGGTGCTCCTCGTGGACCGTTAGCCGAGCCGCGTGCTGACCCAGCGCTTCCGCCGCGGTGTAGCCGAACAGTTCCTCCGCCTTCGGGCTCCAGAAGACCACCTGGCCCTGCGCATTCAGCACCACGGCAGCGACGCTGAGCAGATCGAGCAGGCCACCGGGCGGCGCAGCAGGACCCGCCACCGACCGGCCGCGGCCTGCTCGGGAGGAGTCCGTCGTACCCATGCCTCATTTCCCTTCCCGCTCGGCGCCCCGCCTCTTGCCGTACCGGCGGGCGTTCTGCCTTCATCCATGGTCGGCCCAGACCCAGGCAGCAGACACCTGGACCGACTGCTGACAACCGCCCGACGATGCCGGCGGCAGTACCCGCACCTGCACGGGGGCTACGCCAACAGTCGCCTTTTGTGTGGTTCGGCAGTGTCCGCCATCGGTACCTGGATCGTCTGCTCGGCCCAGATGATCTCGCCGGTGGACAGGTAGCGGGTCCGCCACTGGGCCGCGAGCCGGGCGACGCGTCCAACGTCCAACCTGACAGCAACTGGTCGACCCTGGTCCGCACATCGGCCACCGCGGCGGGATCGGAGGGCACCTCCCGGGCGGCGAACCGGTTGTCTGCCAGGGCGCGGGTCCGGGCGACGAGCAGGGCGACGTCTCCCTGGGACGTGCGGGCAGCAGCGCGTCCTGCACCGCGCTGCAGGTCTGCTCCGGAGTGCGGCCGTATTGCCGAGGACGGCGCTCAGCCGCGCAGGGCCCTCGTCGACGTCGCGGCCCCGGGCCTCGGTCAGCCCGTCGGTGCACAGCACGAGCCGGCACCGCGGCCGCCACGCCGACCCGGTGCGCCGGCCGGGCGCGCACGTCGGTGCAGCTCGCGCCGCAGGGAAAGCGCCTTCAACGGTCGGCCGACCGCCGGTCCTGGTGCCGAATGACGTCGCCCTCCGGGTTCGCACCAGACCTCAGAGGCTGTGCGTGACCGCGGCCCTCCGGCAGGGCCCCATGTGTTCGTCACCGTCCCCGAGCGGACCAGTCCGTCCCGGTCGCTTCGTGGTCGGCCACCCAGAAACGATAGAAAGGGTATATGAGTGGAGTTTCGGGTCAATCCGGGCCTGATGTGCCTGATGTGCCTGATGTGTCCGTGCGGACTCATCGGTCCGGTCGGCCCCGTCAGACCGAGAAGGCGAGGCGGTCGGGCTCGCTGCTGAGCGTGCACAGCCTCGCGGGCCAGGTCTTCCTGCTCCAGCTGGCCGTTGTGATGCTGCTCGTCGCCGCCGCCCTGGTGGCGCTCGTGGTGCAGGCTCAACGCGACGTGATGGCGGACGCTCGCCACCGGACGCTCACCACGGCGCAGACGTTCGCGCACTCCCCGGGGATCGTGGCGGCACTGAACAGCGCGAACCCGACCGCCGTGCTGCAGCCGCACGCCGAGGCGGCCCGGAAGGCCGCAGGCGTCGACGCCATCATCGTGTACGGGCTGAACGGGATCACCCTCACCCACAGCGACCCGCATCAGGTCGGGAAACACATCATCGGGCCTTACGCGAAGGCGGCGACGGGCAAGCCCTTCACGAGTACCTTCCAGGGGTCCCTGGGGCTCTCCGTGATCTCGGCGGTTCCCGTCAGGGGTCCCGACGGCTCTGTCGTCGCCATCGTCTCCGTGCCCGTCACGGTCGAGAGGGTGCAGCACAGGCTGAACATGCAGCTGCCGGTCCTCCTCGGCGGCGCCGCCACGGCCCTGGTAGTCGCCGCGGGCGGGTCGGGCCTGGTGAGCCGGCGGCTGCGGCGGCAGACCCACGGGCTGGGGCCGACCGAGATGACCCGGATGTACGAGCACCACGACGCAGTGCTGCATGCGGTGCGGGAAGGAGTGCTGATCGTCGGCGGTGACGGCCGGCTGCTGCTGGCCAACGACGAGGCACGACGGCTCCTGAACCTGCCGGCGGACGCGGAGCGGCGAGGCATCGCCGATCTGGGGCTGGACGAGGACCTCGCCGGGCTGCTGGCCTCCGATCGCCCCGCCACCGACGAGGTGTACCTGGCGGCCGACCGGCTGCTCGCGGTCAGCAAGCGACTCACCGCACCTCACGGACCAGTCGGCAGCGTGGTGACGCTCCGGGACACCACCGAGCTGCGGGCCCTCTCCGGCCGGGCGGAGGTGGTGGGCGGACGATTGAACTTGCTCTACGACGCCGGGCTGCGGATCGGCACCACGCTCGATGTGCAGCGCACGGCCGAGGAACTGGCCGAGGTGGCGGTGCCCCGGTTCGCCGACATCGTCACCGTCGAGCTGCTGGACCCGGTCCTGCGCGGCGAGGAGTCCTCCGGTGCGACCGCCGGGATCACCGAGTTGCGCCGCAGCGCCGTCGCCGGTCTCGACGCGGACCATCACCTCCATCCCGTCCGCGAGCTCATCCGGTTCGTCCCGGACCATCCCGTCTCCACGGCGATGGCCGAGGGCCGACCGGTCCTGGTCGGGGACCTGAGCGCCTCCGACGGCTGGCTGGCCCAGCAGCCCGAACGTGCCCGGCGGATCCTCGATCGCGGCATCCACTCCATGCTCGTGGTGCCCCTCCGCGCCCGCGGCGTGGTGCTGGGCGTGGTGGACTTCTGGCGCGCGCAGGGCTCCCCGTCGTTCGAGGACGAGGACGTGTCGCTCGCCGAGGAGCTGGCCGCCCGGGCAGCGGTGTGCATCGACAACGCCCGCCGCTACACCCGCGAACACGCGATGGCCGTCACCCTGCAGCACAGCCTGCTGCCCCGCGCGCTGCCCGAGCAGTCCGCCCTCGACGTGGCCTACCGCTATCTGCCGGCCCAGGCCGGAGTGGGCGGGGACTGGTTCGATGTCATCCCGCTGTCCGGTACCCGGGTGGCGCTGGTCGTGGGCGATGTCGTCGGCCACGGTCTGCATGCCGCGGCGACGATGGGCCGGCTGCGCACCGCCGTGCACAACTTCGCCGGCCTGGACATGCCCGTGGAGGAGCTGCTGGGCCGGCTGGACGAGCTGGTGGCGCAGATCGACGCCGAAGAGGTCGTCGCCGCCGAGGACGGGCAGGGGATGATCACCGGGGCCACCTGCCAGTACGCCGTCTACGACCCCACCTCCGGGCGACTGGCCATCGCCACCGCCGGCCATCCGGGACCGGCGGTGGTCCGGCCCGACGGGGCCGTCGACTTCCCTGAGCTGCCCGTTTCCCCGCCACTGGGACTCGGAGCAGGCCTGCCTGTCGAGACCACCGAGCTCACCGTGCCTGAGGGTTCCCGACTGGTGCTCTACACCGACGGACTGATCGAGGACCGCACCCGAGACCTGGACGTCGGTCTGGAGGCCCTGCGCGAGGCTCTGACAGGGCCGGGTCGCACGCCGGAGGCCACCTGCGCGGCGGTGATGAAGGCCATGCTGTCCGACCGGCCCAGGGATGACATCGCGCTGCTGGTGGCCCGCACGCGCCGGCTCGGGCCAGAGCAGGTCGCCGAGTGGGACGTGCCCCGTGACCCGGCGGCGGTGGCCCCGGTACGCGGCGCCTGCGCCCGCAGGCTGACGGAGTGGGGGCTGGAGCAGGCCGGATTCACCGCCGAACTCATCCTCAGCGAACTGATCACCAACGCCGTCCGCTACGGAACCGAGCCCATCACCGTGCGGGTGCTGCGCACGGAGCCGATCGGCAGCCCCGATGCGGGCACCCTGATCTTCGAGGTCGCGGACGGCAGCAGCACCTCGCCGCGGCTGCGCCGGGCGAAGGTCACCGACGAGGGCGGCCGCGGACTCTTCCTGGTCGCCCGCTTCGCCGAACGCTGGGGGACCCGCTACACGCCCACCGGCAAGGTCATCTGGGCCGAACAGTCCCTGCACCGCGGCGCCACGCCGGAGGGCGAAGATCTCGGCGAGATCCTGCTCGGCCAATGGGACGACACCGCGCTGTGAGGTGCGCCGGTACGTCCCTTCCCTCCGCCGTGGCGCACGCCGCGTGCCGCCGTGGGCGCGGCCGGGCCCGGAACGTACGGAGAAGCCGAGTACTGGGGCAAAAACGGTGATCGCGGGCTTCCCGGACGACATTCCGCCATCCAGGCTGCCGGGTACTCTGGCCTTGATGACCGCTTCGTCGGCACCGTGGAGCCGATGAAGCGGGGGGCACAGCGGGAGGCCCGCCACTCCGGACCCAGTGGCACTGCCGCCAGCCAGTCGAGGTGACCACCTCGCCCCCACGTCCGGGAGCAGCCGTGACTACACCGTGTGCCCGAGCAGCGGCGGTCTTCGGCTGCTTCGCTCTTGTGGCACTGGGCCTGAGCGCTTGCGAGAACACACCGCCCGTCGGCCTCGCACGGCCGTCGGTGGCCACGTCCGCCGAGAGCATGGGCGGCATGCGCGCGCTGATCGCCGCAGCGAAACGGGAGGGCACGCTCAGAGCGATCGCGCTGCCACATGACTGGGCCGACTACGGCGGCCTGATCAACGGCTTCGAGAAGAAGTACGGGATCAAGGTCACGGTCGAGGATCCGCTGGGCCACAGCGAGGACGAGATCGACGCCCTGAGGAAGGGGGGAAGCCGGCCGACCGCGCCCGACGTGATCGACGTGGGCGATACGTTCGCGCGGAAAGCAGCGGCGCAGAATCTTCTCGCGCCGTACAAGGTGGCCGCTTTCGATTCGATCCCCGGCAATCAGAAGGATGCGAAGGCCCGCTGGTCCAACAACTACGGGGGCTACATCTCCATCGGCTGCGACGCCAACCGGGTCAAACCCTGTCCGGAGACTTTCTCCGATCTGCTGAAGCCCGGCTACAAGGGCAAGGTGGCACTCGAAGGCGACCCACCCCGGTCGGCCACTGCCTTCGCCAGTGTCTACGCGGCCGCGCTGGCGAACAACGGGTCGTTCGACAACGTCCAGCCGGGTCTCGACTTCTTCGCCGAGCTCAACAATCGCGGCAACTACAATCCTCTCAATTCCAACTCGGCGACGGTCGCGCGCGGCTGGACCCCCATCAGCATCAACTGGGACTACATCAACCTCCAGTACGCCGACCAACTCCGCGACAAGGGCGTGAACTTGCAGGTCTCGATCCCCTTCGACGGCAGCTTCGCCCAGTATTTCGCGCTGGCGGTCAACAAGAACGCCCCGCACCCGGCGGCTGCCCGCCTGTGGCAGGAGTACCTCTTCAGCCCAGAAGGCCAGAACCTCCGGCTGCGCGCCTATGCCCGCCCGGTGCTCATGGACGCCATGAGGCAGGATGGCACCCTCGACAAGGCCGCCGCTGCACGACTGCCGACGGTTGAGGGAACGCCGCAGTTCCCGACGGACGCGCAACTGGGGAAGGCGAAGGAGACGGTCACCCAGGGCTGGGCGAAGGCCGTCTCCGGCTAGTGCCCCGGCAGGCAACGTTTGCCCGTCAAGGAGCGGCGTCCGGTGCGTGCTCTGGGGGTCCCCCCGGCCGAAGGCCGGGGGGAGTGCCGGCCGGAAGTCCTCGTACTGGACGTACTTGGGCTTTCGGCCGGTGCGGCGAGAGGGCGTGCCGGGCGTCGCGACGGGGCGAACGTTGCCTGCTGGGGCACTAGCTGGGACGATCCCCGGCGCCCAGCAGTTGTGCGGCGAAGGGGCACCGGCACGAGGCGGGCCGGCCCTGGAGCTGTCCTCAGCGATCGCCCGGATCTCCGGCGTGGACGAGAGACAGACCATGGTGGTGCTACAGGACGGTCCTGCCCGGTCCACTGTCGAGGGTGGGCACGTGCTGCCCGAACCAGGCGGGGAAGAGGAGTGGTCGCGCCGGACCGGGGGCTGAACAGCGTGTGTGTATTTCGGTTCGGCTCCGGTGGCCTTCGACCTGCTCAGCGGCCGATGGCGGTGCCCCCATGGAACACCCCGGCCACCACGGGGACCAGCTGCCGCTCGACGAAACAGTGCCGCACCTGACGCCACGACTCGTCCACGATGTCCTTGGCGATGCCGGACTCCTCGTAGCGGCGCTGCAGTTCCGCGACACGCTCGTGAAACTGCAGCGGGCTGGTGCGCGCCCGGCCGCGACGCAGCAGCGCCATCACCCCGCCGCGGAGGACTGCGAGTCGAGCGCGGACGTGATGGCATCGGTCAAGACGGCGGTGTCCACCACGGGCGTGCCGTCCGGCCCGAACGGACAGACGACCTCGATCGATCGACCGGCCTCGCCGATCGTGGTGGTCACCGTGAGCGTGAGGGGCACGGAAGGGACACTGGCGTTCCGGGCGGCCAGGCCGAGCCAGGCCGCAACGCGGTTCACGAAGTCACCGATCTGCTCGCGCGCGACGTAGACGGCCACCAGTTGGGTCGAGACGTTCAAGGCGGTCCCACCGACCGACAGCACGGCCTCGACCACCGACGACCACTGCTCCATGCCCCTGGTCGAGGTTTCCACCTCGTCGAAGTCGCCCTCTTCGAGCAACGGCCAGAGATCTTCCGGCACATGAACGTACACGTGACTCGCCATGCGCGTACGGCAACAGCGGACGTACGGCACGGTGGCCGATATGCGGAGATCGCCCCGAGACAAGGCCCATGGCGGCACCAGTCAAGCGGCTTCCCGGAGGCCGGCGTCGAGAATCCGAGCCGCCCTGGCGACACTCCCAGGCATCAGGTGCCGGTAGGTGCGATACGTCTCCTCGATGGACTTGTGGCCCATCCATGCCGCCGCGTCAGCAACCGAATCGTGTACGGGTGATGGCAACGGGTCGGCTTGCACATGCGCAGCCCTTGAAGCGGGGGCCGGGGACTCCCCGGGCCGGGTCACCCCCTGGCCCGGAGGTCAGCAACGCCAGGACGCGGCCACGCCCGATGCTGGCCATTTGCTGACCACAGCCCGGCAATCATGCCTCCGACCTGCAGGAATGACCAAGCGTTAGATCTTGGACTTGAACATGGTACGCAGCATCGAGGTACTCCCCAATCTAGGCTCCCTGCCCGCGTATTTGTAGGTCAAGTGCTATTTCCTCACCCTACAGCCAGTCGCATGTCCGGGCAGCGTCCGCCAGGTTTTGCAGAACTCGTGCTGACCGTATGCCGACTTCCCTGACGGCGCCTCAGACGTTGATAAGAGGTGCTCGGGATCGACCTCACCCCGGGCGCCCCTGACGAACGGCCGGGATCAGCGTACGCAATGGCCCTCGAAGACCTTCGTGACGATCGCCACAGCGGTGCTCGGCTGCTCGGCTGTCAGGCCGGACAACAGTCCACGTCGGATCCGGCGGCGCGCAACGCAGCCGCCCATCGCCGGTCGCTGAACCTGAATCAGTGATGTCGGGAGGATCGGCTGAGCGCGGGTTGCCTCGGACCCGCCTCCCGGCGCCTTCTTGGCCTCGGCGCGGGACGGGCAGGGTCATCGGCGGCGGCGCGGGGCGGACAGAGCGGCGGTGAAGTCGTCCAGGGCCCCGAGGTTGTGGGCGCTGACGACGGCGTCGCAGTAGGGCAGTGCGGCAGCCATGGCGGCCACGAGCGGACGGTAGCGCGGGCTTGCGGTGCGCGGGTTGACCCACACGACGCGGTAGGCGACCCGGGACAGCCGCGCCATGTGGGTGGCGAGGTCGGCGGGCGCGCCGGTGTCCCAGCCATCGGAGATGATGGCGACCACGGCGCCGTGCGCCATGCCGCGCCGGCCGAACCGCTCGTTGAACTCCGCCAGGCACTCCGCTATCCGGGTGCCCCCTGACCAGTCCGGGGCTGCCCGTCCGGCCCGTGCCAGGGCGTCGTCCGGCCCGGCCCGCCGGAGGACGGGCGTGAGGCGTGTGAGCCGGGTGGCGAAGGTGAAGACTTCGGCGTGGGTGGCGCGAGCGGCACAGTAGAGCAGTTGGAGCATCGCGCGGGCATAGGGCTCCATCGATCCGGAGATGTCGCAGAGCACGATGAGGTCGCGGGGGCGGGCGCGGGGCACGAAGCGGCGTAGCCGCAGCGGGTATCCGCCGGTGCGCCGACTGACGGAGAGGGTGCGGCGCACGTCGATGCGCGCACCGTGGTGCGCGGTGCGGCGCCGGCGGGACGGCCGGGTCGGGGTGCGAAGCACCATGGTGCGCATCACTTCGGAGAGCCGCGCCAGTTCCTCTGCGGACAGCTCCGCGAAATCGCGGCCGGCGAGACGGTCGAGCGGACTGGCCGCGAGGGGTACGGGAGCCTCCCGCGGCTGTGTATCGGCCTCCCGGCCGCGTCCGTCCACGGTGGCCTTCTGGGCGCCGGGGACGCGGCCGGGAACGGTGTCCGGGGGCGATCGGGCCGGGTCGCCGGGTTGCCCGCGCTGTGCTCCGCGGTCGGCCGGGCCGCCGAAGACCTTGCGGAAGACCGCGTCGAACGGCTCGATCTGCTCGCGGTCGGACACCAGGGTGGCGAGCGCGCAGTGCCGCAGCTCGCGCGTTGTCGACGGTGCCAGCAGGGTGAGCGCCCGAGCGAAGCTCCGGGTACGGTCGGGGCCCACCGCGATCCCCGCGTCGTGCAGGGCGGCGGTGAACGAGGCCGCCAGTTCGGGCAGGTCAGGCATCGGAGTCTGCCTCCGCGTCGACCAGCTCCGCCAGTCCGGCCCGGCGCACGGCCTCCAGGTCCTCGGCGTACTTGAGTACCGTCCCCAGGGTGCGGTCGGCGGCGTCGGCGTCGAGAACGGAGAGCCCCAGCGCGTGCAGCGCGCCCGCCCAGTCGATCGCCTCGGCGATGCCGGGCGGCTTGGTGAGCTCCTGCCGGGCACGCAGGCGCGCCACTCCGCGCGCCACGCGCGCGGCCAGCCACTCGGCCGACTCCGGCACCCGCCTGCGGATGATCGCGGCGACGCGTGCGGTGTCCGGGTAGTCGATCCAGTGGTAGAGGCAGCGGCGTTTGAGCGCGTCGTGCAGATCCCGGGTGCGGTTGGACGTCAGTACGGCCACCGGCGGCACCGCAGCCGTCCGGGTGCCCAGTTCGGGGATGGTGACCGCGGCATCGGCGAGCAGCTCCAGCAGGAACGCCTCGAATTCGTCGTCGGCGCGGTCCACCTCGTCGATGAGCAGCACCGCCGGCCTCGGTCCCGGGTGGCAGATCGCGGCGAGCAGCGGCCGTGGCAGAAGGTAGTCCTCGGCGAACAGGTCGGCGTCCCGCAGGGGCTCCCCGCGGGACTCGGCCAGCCGGATGGCCAGCAGTTGCCGCGGATAGTTCCACTCGTAGAGGGCCTCGGCCGAGGACAGTCCCTCGTAGCACTGCAGCCGGATCAGCGGGGTGTCGAGCACGGCGGCGAGCGCGCGGGCGGCCTCGGTCTTGCCGACGCCGGGCTCGCCCTCCAGCAGGATCGGCTGCCGCATGCGCACGGCCAGCAGCAGCGCGGTGGTCAAGGCGTCGTCGGCCAGGTAGCCGACTGCGTCCAGACGCGAGCGCAGGGCGGGGACATCGGGTACGAGAGGGTCGAGGTCAGGCATGCGCGTAATGGGAGGGGTCGTCGGCGAAGGCGTGCTGGCACCCTGGCCCGCAGAAGTACACCCTGCTGCCGGCCCGGTCCAGCGAGAGGGTGGCGGGCGTGATCGCCACGGTCATGCCGCACACGGGATCCACGTCCACGTCCTCGGCCATGGTCTGCGGCGCGGCGGCGTCGGCTCCGGGGCGCACGGCTCGGGCCACCTGCGGCCGCAGTGCGATGATCTCGGCGTATACCGACAGCGCGATTTCCCCCGGGGTCCGCGCGCCGATGTCCAGGCCGGCCGGGGTGTGGACGTGCGCGCGTTGTTCCTCGGTGAGATCCAGCCCGGCGAGCACCGCCGCGCCGCGCTTCGGACTGGCCACCAGCCCGATGTACGGGATCCCGGCGTGTGCAGCCTCGATGAGCACGGTCTCCTCGTCGCGGCCGTGCGTGGCGATGACGACGACGTCCAGATCGGGCGGCAGCGGCTCTCCGGGCGAGGCTGGTCGGGCGTCGAGGCCGAGCACACGACCGACGTCGAGCAGAGCGCGGGCGATGGGGGCGTGTCCGTAGACGTAGGCCAGTGCCGGGGGGAGGTTGGCCTCCAGGAAGATGTCGAGCGTTCCGCCCGACAGGCAGGGATTGGCCACCGTGACCAGGCCTTCGCCCGGCTCCTGCGCGCCTTCGGTCCCGCTGTCCGCGACGGGCGTGATCCTCAGCAGCAGCGACTCGCCGGTCTCCAGCACCCGCAGGCACTGCAGTTGCACCGTCGTCTCGGCGCATGTGCCGCCGACGAAGCCCTCGACGGTGCCGTCGGGCAGCACCAGCGCGCTGTCCCCGGGCTTGGCGCTCGTGGGCCGTTCCGCGTGGACGACGGTCGCCAGGACGAACGGGGTCCGGCCGTGCCGGAGCACGTCCGCGCGGGTCAACAGTTCGGTGTTCGTCATCGCGGGGGCCTCAGGTGATCGCCAGGTCGGTGCGCAGCGGCCGGCCCTGGGCGGCCCGCCATACCGCGGCGGGCGTCAGCGGCATGTCGACATGGCGTACGCCAAGCGGCTTCAGCGCGTCGACCACGGCGTTGACCACCGCGGCGGGCGAGCCCACCGTGGCGGACTCGCCGACGCCCTTGGCTCCGATGGGGTGGTGCGGGGAGGGGGTGACGGTCTCGCCGAGCTCCCAGGACGGGCACTCGACCGAGGTGGGCAGGAGATAGTCCATGAACGACCCGCCGAGGCAGTTGCCGTCCTCGTCGAAGGCGATCACCTGCATCAGCGCCATGCCGAGGCCGTCGGCGAGTCCGCCGTGCACCTGACCCTCGACGATCATGGGGTTGATCCGGTTGCCGCAGTCGTCCACGGCGATGAACCGGCGGACCTTCACCTGGCCGGTGGCCGCGTCCACGTCGGCCACGCAGATGTAGGCGCCGAAGGGGAAGGTGAGGTTCGGCGGGTTGTAGACGCAGGTCGCGTCCAACTGGCCCTCGACACCCTCGGGCAGCTCCAGGTTGGAGTGCGCCGCGAGCGCGATCTCGGTCATGGTTCTTCCCTGGTCGGGGTCGCCCGTGACGTACCAGCGGCCCTTCTCCCATTCCAGGTCGTCCGGGTTCACCTCGAGCATCGCCGAGGCCACGAGCCTCGCGCGCTCGCGTACCTTGCGGGAGACCATCGCCGCCGCCGCTCCGGACACCGGCGTCGAACGGGAGCCGTAGGTACCGAGCCCGAACGGGGTCTGGTCGGTGTCGCCGTGCACCACCTCCACGTCCTCGGGCGGGATGCCCAGCTCCTCGGCGACGATCTGCGCGAAGGTCGTCTCGTGGCCCTGGCCCTGGGTCTGCACGGAGATGCGCAGCACCGCCTTGCCGGTCGGGTGAACGCGCAGTTCGGCACCGTCGGCCATGCCCAGCCCGAGGATGTCCATGTGCCTGCGCGGGCCGGCGCCGACGGCCTCGGTGAAGAAGCTGACACCGATGCCCATCAGCTCGCCACGCTCGCGTTTTTCGGCCTGCTCCCGGCGCAGATCGTCGTAGTGCGCGATGTCCATCGCCAGCCGCAGGGCCCTCGGGTAGTCGCCGGAGTCGTACTCCCACCCCGTCTGCGTCCGGTACGGAAACTGCCCGGGCCGCAGCAGGTTGCGCATCCGCAGCTCGGCCGGGTCCGTGCCGAGCTTGTCCGCGAGCACGTCGACCATCCGCTCGACCAGGTACACGGCCTCGGTGACACGGAACGAGCAGGCGTAGGCGACACCGCCGGGCGCCTTGTTGGTGTAGACGCCGGTCACGGTGCAGTGTGCGGCGGCCAGGTCGTACGAGCCGGTGAAGACGCCGAAGAAGCCTGCCGGGAACTGGGACGGTTGCGCGGTTGCGTTGAAGGCACCGTGGTCGGCGATCACGTGGACGCGCAGGGCCTGGATCTTCCCGTCCTTCGTCGCCGCGATCTCCCCGTGCATGTGGTAGTCGCGGGCGAAGGAGGTGCTCATCAGATTCTCCGAGCGGTCCTCCACCCACTTGACCGGCTTGCCGGTGACGATCGAGCCGACGACCGCGCACACGTAACCGGGGTAGATGCCGACCTTGTTGCCGAACCCGCCCCCGATGTCGGGGGAGATGATCCGGATCTTGTGCTCGGGGATGCCGGCCACCATGGCGTAGATCGTGCGGTGGGCGTGCGGGGCCTGGGTGGTGGACCACACCGTCAGCTTCCCGGTGATGGCGTCCATGTCCGCCACGGTGCCGCAGGTCTCCAGCGGCGCCGGGTGCACCCGCGGGTAGAGCATGTCCTGCTCCACCACCACGTCGGCGGCCGCGAAGACCTCGTCGGTGTGCTCCTTGTCGCCCGCCGACCAGTCGAAGATGTGGTTGTCGCTCTGCTGTTCCTTGTCGTCGCGGATCACCGGCGCGTCCGGGTCGAGCGCGCGGCGGGCATCGACGAGCGGCGACAGTGGCTCGTACGCCACGTCGATCAGCTCGAGGGCGTCCCGGGCGGCGTAGTGGTCCTCGGCGACGACGAAGGCGACTTCCTGGCCCTGGAAGCGCACCTTGTCGGTGGCGAGCACCGCCTGCGTGTCGTACGAGAGCGTGGGCATCCAGGCCAGCCCGAGACCGGCCAGGGTCTCCCCGGTGATCACGGCCTTGACCTTCGGGTGCGCCTCGGCGGCGCTGGTGTCGACGGAGATGATCCGGGCGTGCGCCAGTGGGCTGCGCAGGATGGCGCCGTGCAGCATACCGGGCAGTCGGACGTCGTCGACGTAGGTCCCGTGGCCGCGGACGAACCGCGCGTCCTCCTTGCGGGGCATTCGTCCGAAGCCGACCGGCCGCTCCTCGGTGGTCGTCATGCCCGCACCTCCTCGCGGTCGGGCGCCGGCTCGGTGCCCGCGTCGGCGGTCCGCACCCCGCCGCCATGCTCGGCGGCCCAGCGGATGGAGCGCACGATGTTCTCGTAACCGGTGCAGCGGCACACCTGTCCGGAGATGACCTTGCGGATGTCCTCCTCGGACGGATCCGCGTTGTGGTCCAGCAGCCAGCGGGCGGTCATCATCATCCCCGGCGTGCAGAAGCCGCACTGCAGCCCGTGGCAGGCGACGAATCCCTGCTGCACCGGGTCGAGTTCGGCCCCTTGCGCCAACCCCTCGACGGTCCGCACCTCATGGCCGTCGGCCATGACCGCGAGCACGGTGCAGGATTTGACCGGCGTGCCGTCCAACCAGACCGCGCACACACCGCAGTTGGAGGTGTCGCAGCCCCAGTGGGTGCCGGTGAGTCCGAGTTCGTCGCGCAGGAAGTGCACGAGCAGCAGCCTGGGCTCGACGTCCCTCGTGTGCTGCTCGCCGTTCACGGTCACGGTGATCCGCATGTCACGCCTCCTGCCCCTGGGCGCGTGCGGCGGCGGCGCGCAGCGCCCGCGTGGTGAGCTCCCCGGCCAGATGCCGCTTGTAGTCGACCGGGCCGCGCTGGTCGGCTGCCGGCCTGCACTCCTGCGAGGCGATCCGGCCCGCCTCGGCGAAGCCCTCGTCGTCCGGCCGTCCGCCGCGCAGGAAGTCCTCTGCCCGCTCGGCCACGAACCGTGGGGCACCCACCGCGGTCAGTCCGATCCCGGCCTCGGTGATCACCCCGTCGGAGATCTCCAGCACCGCTCCCGCGGCGACGACCGCCCAGTCGCCGACCCGGCGCTCGACCTTGCGGTAGGCGCTGGCGTGCGAACGGATGGGCACTCGGACCTCCACCAGAAGCTCCGCTTCGTCCAGCGCGGTCTCGTACGGCCCGAGGAAGAACTCCCTGATCCCGATGGTGCGCCTGCCGCCAGGGCCCTGGGCGACAAGGGTCGCCCGCAGTGCCGAGAACGCAGCGGACAGGTCCTCCGACGGATCGGCCTGGCACAGCGAGCCGCCCACGGTGCCGCGGTTGCGTACGAGCGGATCGGCGATCACACGTTCCGCGTCCCGCAGGATGGGGAAGTGCTCGCCGACGACCGGCGAGGCGAGCAGCTCAGCGTGGCGGACCATCGCTCCGACGGACAGTTCGTGCCCGTCCACCCGGATCAACGCCAGCTCGCCGAGGCCGTTGATATCGATCAGGGCTTCGGGCTGGGCCAGCCGCAGCTTCATCATCGGCAGCAGGCTGTGTCCGCCCGCCACCACCCGGGCCTCGGGGCCGTACCGTGTGAGCAGCTCGATCGCATGCTCGAGGCTGGTGGCCGTCTCGTACTGGAACGCAGCTGGAACCTGCATCGGGCCCTCCTGGAACGCTGTGCCCGCTGTGCAGTGATGCTGCGCTCTTCCGCACCGACCGTGCAATGGGTCGATAAGTATTCACTTATCGACCCAAACGCGGGAAAATCGCATAGTGACCGTCACACAGCTCAGCACCTTCGTGCTGGTTGCCCGGCTCGGTTCGGTCCGCGCCGCGGCGCGGACTCTGGACGTGAGCGAATCCGCGGTGTCGCAGACGCTCACCGCGCTGCGCACCCACTTCGGCGATCCACTCATCCGGCACTCCCACAGCGGTGGGATGCGCCTGACGCCCGCGGGGGCGCGGCTGCTGCCGGTCGCGTCGCGGATGGTCGCGCTGAGCGCGGATGCCGAGGCGGCGGTGCGGGTGGCACGGGGTGCGCCGGACGAGCTGCGGGTCGTCTCCACGAGCACGCTGGCCGAGTTCGTGCTCCCGGCGATCATGGAAGCCTTCGCCGGCCGCGCGGGGCGCAGGACCGAGACCTCCTTCGGCGTGGCCACCGGCAAGGAGATGCGCGTGCTCCTGGAGAGCCGACTGGCCGACGTCGCGCTCGGGCCGGATCTCGGTGCCGGCCGTGGGGGCGAAGTGGTCGGCGAGCCACTGTTCCGCACCCAGCTGGTCGTGGTGACCGGCGCCAGGGCGCCGCGGCCGCCGGGTCCGCCGCCGCTGTGGTCGTGGCTGGTCGACGCCTCCGGTACCGATCCGGACGCGGACTCCGGGCGGTTGCTGTGTCGGCTGGGTGTGACCGAGCGACACGTGTGGGTGTTCCCCAACCAGACCGCGACCTGGGCGGCCGCTGCCGAGGGCGCGGGGGTGGCGCCGGCGTTGGCCCATCTGGTGTCGACCCGTATCCGACGTGACGAGCTGCGCATGCTGGAGACTCCGGCCACGCCGTCGGACGCCACGTGGCACGTCGCGGTCCTGCGACCCGAGCACCGTTCCCCGGCCACCGACGCGTTCCTGCACTTCCTGCACACCCCCGCAGCAACCCGCATCATGCGCGCGCCCGGCGCGGGTGTCCCGCCGTCCCGGTTCCGGCCCCCGGTGTACGTCACGCTCTGGGGCGCGTGAGGGAGCAGGCTCTCACTCATTGCCATAGCGGCGCGCCCGGCTTGTGGCGCTCGGATCGCCGATCTCCACCCGGGCGAGGGCAAGACTGATGCCCGCGACACGGCGATCATCGCGGACGCCGCCCGCACCGTGCCGCACACGCTCCGCTCCATCGAGCTGGACGACGAGACCGTCGCCGAACTGCATGATCGTGGGCTTCGACAACGACCTGGCGGGCGAGGTCACCCGAGTCGCGAACCGGCCGCGGAGCCCGCTGACCCAGATCCATCCCTCGCTGGAGCGGGTGCTCGGCCCGCGCCTCCAGCACCCGGCCGTGCTGTGGCTGCCGGAACGCTTCGGCTCGCCCGAGGCAATCCGCAAGGCCGGCCACCGCCGGCTGATCAGCGTGCTCCGCCCGAAGGCCCCGCGCATGGCCGAGCGCCTGGTCGAGGACATCTTCACCGCGCTCGATGAGCAGACCGTCATCGTCCCGGGCACGGAGGCGGCCGCCGTGATCGTGCCCAACCTCACCTCGCTGCTGGACGCCCTTGGAAGGACAGCTGGTACGCAACTGCCTCTCCGGCAGCCGCGGCCTCGGTCAGGCCACGGCCTCGCCCGCGGCGGCGATGTCCGTCACGTCGGCGGTGCGCGCCGCGTCGCCCGTCCCGGGCTTACTGAACTGCGTGCGGTAGAGCTCCGCATACCGCCCCTCGGCCGCCAGCAGTTCCTCGTGCGTACCCCGCTCCACGATCCGCCCCGCCTCGACGACGAGGATCACGTGGGCGGCCCGCACGGTCGACAGGCGGTGTGCGATCACCACGGCAGTGCGGCCCTCCAGCGCTTCGGTGAGCGCCTCCTGGACAGCCGCCTCCGAGGTGTTGTCGAGGTGGGCGGTGGCCTCGTCGAGGATGACGACGCGTTGTCGGGCGAGCAGCAGCCGGGCGATGGTCATGCGCTGGCGCTCGCCGCCGGAGAGCCGGTAGCCGCGCTCGCCGACCACGGTGTCGAGGCCGTCGGGCAGGGAGTGCACGAGGTCTTCGAGGCGGGCGCGGCGCAGTACGTCCCACAGCTCGTCCTCGGTCGCGGACGGGCGGGCGAGGAGCAGGTTCGCCCGTACCGAGTCGTGGAACAGGTGCCCGTCCTGGGTGACCATGCCGAGGGTCTCGCGCATCGAGTCGGCACTCAGTTCGCGGACGTCGACGCCGCCGATGCGTACGGCGCCCTCGTCGGTGTCGTACAGCCGCGGCAGCAGCTGCGCGATGGTCGACTTGCCCGCGCCGGAGGAGCCGACGAGCGCGACGGTCTGGCCGGGTTCGGCACGGAAGGAGACACCGCGCAGGACCTCCGTGCCACCGCGGGTGTCGAGGGCGGCGACCTCCTCCAGGGAGGCCAGAGAGACCTTGTCGGCGGAGGGGTAGGCGAAGCGGACGTCCTCGAACTCCACGGCCGCCGGCCCCTCCGGCACCTGCCTCGCGTCCGGTTTCTCCTCGATGAGCGGCTTCAGGTCCAGCACCTCGAAGACACGCTCGAAGCTCACGAGGGCGCTCATGACCTCGACGCGCGCCCCGGCGAGCGAGGTGAGCGGCGCGTACAGCCGGGTCAGCAGCAGGGCCAGTGAGACGACGGCGCCCGGCTCCAGACTGCCGCGCAGCGCGAACCAGCCGCCGAGCCCGTACACGAGGGCGAGCGCCAGGGCCGACACCAGTGTCAGGGCCGTGATGAACGCCGACTGCGCCATCGCGGTGCGGACCCCGATGTCCCGCACCCGCCGGGCGCGCTCCGCGAACTCGGCGGACTCCTCCCCGGGCCGCCCGAAGAGCTTCACCAAGGTGGCGCCGGGTGCCGAGAAGCGCTCGGTCATCCGGGTGCCCATCGAGGCGTTGAGGTCGGCCGCCTCCCGCTGGAGCTTGGCCATCCGGCTGCCCATCCGCCGGGCGGGGATCACGAACACCGGCAGCAGCACGAGCGCGAGCAGCGTGATCTGCCAGGACAGGGTGAGCATCACGACGAGGGTGAGCAGCAGCGTCACCACGTTGCTGACGACTCCGGACAGCGTGTTGGAGAAGGCGCGTTGGGCGCCTATGACGTCGTTGTTGAGTCGGCTGACGAGCGCGCCCGTACGTGTACGTGTGAAGAACGCGACCGGCATGCGCTGCACATGATCGAACACAGCCGTCCGCAGATCGAGGATGAGTCCCTCGCCGAGCGTCGACGAAAGCCAGCGGCCGAGGATCCCGAGTGCCGCCTCGGCGAGCGCGATGACGGCGATGAGCACGGCAAGGCGGACGACGGTGCTCTCGTCGCCGCCGGACACGATCGCGTTCACGACGTGCCCCGCGAGCACCGGCGTCGCGACGGCCAGCAGCGCGGTCACCACGCTGAGCACCACGAACTGCCCGATGCGGCGGCGGTGCGGGCGGGCGAAGGCGGCGATGCGGCGCAGGGTCGCGCGGGCGAAGGGACGGCGCTCCTGCTGCGCGTTCATGACGCTGTGCAGCTGTGTCCAGGCTGTGGTCTCCATGCTCATGCAAGAGACACTAAGACCTCAAGCGAAGTTGGGGTCAACCGCCTGGCGCCACCTCCCTCCCCTTGCCCGGCGTGTCAGCCGCCGTCTCCGCGCCCGCAACCCCACGTTGGTGCGGTGTGGAAACCCTCTCCCGATGTGACAGCGGTACGCCTCCCCGAGGGACTCCCCCGACGCCCGCCCCTGCGGGCTGCCGTCCGGCCGGTCCTGTGTCTGCTCCCGCTCGCCCTTGTGCTGGTGGTCGCGGTACGCCACCGCTCCGTACTCGCGGAGGGCTTCGGTCACCTGAAGTCGGCCGAGTGGCCCTGGCTCGCGGCCGCGGCCGCGGCGACCTGCCTGACCTGGGTCGCGGCGGCCTTCACCCGCCAGGGGGCGGTCATCGAGCGGCTGCCCGCGCGCCGGCTGCTCGCCACCCAGTTCGCGGCGGGCGCGGCCAACCATCTGCTGCCGACGGGCCTGGGCGCCGGCGCGGTCAATCTGCGGTTCATGACGGTGTGCGGTGTGCCGCTCGCCCGCTCGTCGGCCGCGCTCGCGCTGTACATGCTGGCGGAGTCGATCGCCCGGCTGAGCCTGCTGCTCGGCCTGCTGATCGCGTTCCCGGGGGCGCTGCGGCTCGGCAGCCTCCTGCCGGACGGGGCGATCGGCCCCCTGCTGCTCGGCGTCGGCTTGGTGCTGTGCGCCGCCGTGACGGCACTCCTTCTCCTACGACGGCTCCGTACGGCCGTCCTCTCCTTCCTGCGCACCGCGCTCGGGGAGGCCCGCTCGGTGCACTCCCGCCCGTCCCGCGCGCTCGCCCTGTGGGGCGGATCGCTCGCCTTCCCGCTGCTCCAGGCGACCGGACTGGCCGCAGTGGGGCAGGCATTGGGGCTGCCGGTACCGCCGGTGCACATGGCGGTCGCGTATCTGGCGGCGACGGTCGCGGTCGCACTGGTGCCGACGCCGGGCGGGATCGGTTCGGTGGAGGCCGCACTGGTCGTCGCACTGGTCGCGGCGGGCGGTCCGGTGGCCGTGGCGACGGCGGTGGTGCTGGCGTACCGGATCATCACGGTGTGGGTCCCGCTGCTGCCGGGGGCACTGACGCTCGGGGCGCTGGTCCGCTGGAAGGTGATCTGAGGCGAACTCCGGATGTACGGCGGGATCGCCCCGGTCGAGGGCGACGACCTGCGACCGGCCCCCGGCGCCGGTCGCCGCGGCTCGCGCTGCCGCGGTGCCTGCTGACCGAGGACGAGCTGTCCGCGAAAGCGGTGTCCGACGACCCGTTCCCGGCGCGGGCCGTCCATGCGACCCGAAGCTGCGCTACCGAGGGGTAACCTCGGCGTACACCGTCGGAGAAGGGACACCACGATGCCGGTCCGGATCGAGCGCCAGGGTTACGTCACCACGGTCGTCCTCTCCCGGCCCGAGGCCCGCAACGCGGTGGACGGCCCGACGGCCGCCGAACTCGCCGACGCCTTCAGGGAGTTCGAGGCGGACGATGGCGCGCGGGTCGCGGTGCTCTGGGGCGAGGGCGGCACGTTCTGCGCGGGCGCGGACCTCAAGGCGATCGGCACCGAACGCGGCAACCAGGTCACCGAGGACGGCGACGGACCGATGGGCCCCACCCGGCTGGTCCTGACCAAGCCGGTCATCGCGGCGGTCGCGGGACACGCCGTGGCCGGCGGCCTGGAACTGGCCCTCTGGTGCGATCTGCGGGTCGCGGAGGAGGACGCCGTCTTCGGGGTCTTCTGCCGCCGCTGGGGTGTGCCGCTCATCGACGGCGGCACGGTCCGGCTTCCCCGTCTCATCGGTACCAGCCGCGCGATGGACATGATCCTCACCGGCCGCCCGGTCCCCGCTCCCGAGGCATACGAGATGGGGCTCGCCAACCGCCTCGTCCCGGCCGGCCGCGCCCGCGCGGAGGCGGAGCGCCTGGCGGCCGAGATCGCCGAGTTCCCCCAGTCCTGTCTGCGCAGCGACCGTGCCTCCGTCCTCGACCAGGAGGGCCTGGTCGAGAAGGTGGCCATGCGCACCGAACTCCGCTACGGCATGGACGTCTTGGCCGAGAGCCTGGAAGGCGCCGCCCGCTTCGCATCGGGTGCCGGTCGGCACGGTTCGTTCAGCGAGCTGTGACGCGGACGGGGCCTGCGGCCGGATCGACCGAACCGACCCAGCGTCCGTCGAGACGCAGGGGCCGATTCGGTACGGCGGTGGCGAGAAGGCGTTGTCGGTGCAGGACCCGGTCGTCCTGCGTGACGGTCAGCACCGGCCGGGTGAGGAACTCCGCCGCGCCGAGCACGAAGGGGCCGTACGGCATCGCGGCCGCGAGCCGGTTCGGGGCGGCCCAGCGCAGAGGCGGCACCACGAGGAGCGGAACCGTCGGGGACCAGGGCGCGCCCGCCAGGTGATCTCGTACGTGCCGCGCCGCCCGTACGCCCTCGCGGGCCACGGCGGCGGCGCTCTCCACGGCGTGCAGCACGTTGCCCACGGCGAACACGCCCTCGCGTGACGTGCGGAAGGCGCCGTCGACCGCGGGTCCGCGCGTGCCCGTGTCGAGGGCGGTGGCGTCGGGCAACGCCGAGACTTCGACGGGGAGTTGGCGGAGATCGGCCTGGGTCTGCTTGAGCAGCGCCGAGCGCGTCAGACCGCTGTCGACGCGCAGCGCGGTGAGCGGTGCGCCGAGGTCGGCGGCGGCCGCGTCGCCGGTCGACGGGTCCCAGGCGAAAACGGTCTCCCCCTGGTTGGCGAGCCCGACCGCCGCCACGGGCTCGCCCGCCTGAGCAAGTGCCCGGCGCCCGGCGTCGACGACGGACTCGTACAACTCGACCGGATCGACCTCGACACGTCCGCCGGGCAGATGGCGGGGGCGTACGGGAGCGGTCCCGGAACCGATCACACCGCGGTCGGGACAGATCACCAGTGCCTTGGTCCCGGACGTCCCCTGGTCGATCGCGAGCACCGAACCGGTCATGACCCTCCCCTGTGATCACCGCCTGCCAGCCTGCTTCAGGGCGCACCCGGCCGTCAATGGCGGGTCCGCGGCGGCCCGGTGACGGGAAGGCAGGTGGATGCGGCAGGATGAGCGGTCGCCCCGGACGACGAACACCGGTCCGGGCTTGATCGTGCATTCCCGGATTCGAGCAGGTGGCAAGTGACGACACAGCACATCCGGCCCGCGGGCCTTCTCTCCGGTCACCAGGGAGGTCACCGGTGAAGCGCTCCCTCACCCTGGACGACCTGATGGTCGCCGGAATCGCCGTCGCGACGGGCCTTGTGGCCGCGTTCCTGCTGCGCATGCTGCTGCGCTGGCTGGGCAAGCATGCCTCGCGCACCCGCTGGAGCGGCGACGACGTCATCGTGGACGCGCTGCGCGCGCTGGCGCCCTGGGCCGCGATCGCCGGGGGGCTCGCGTCGGCGGCCGCGGTGCTGCCGCTGACCGCGCAGGTCGGGCGCACCGTCAACCGATCGCTGACCGTCCTGCTGATCCTGGCGTCCACCATCACCGCGGCCCGGGCGATGACCGGCCTGGTCCGGTCCGTGACCCAGTCCCGGTCGGGGGTCGCCGGCTCGGCCACGATCTTCGTCAACATCACCCGGGTCGTGGTGATGGCGATCGGCTTCCTCGTCGTGCTGCAGACGCTGGGGATCTCGATAGCCCCGCTGCTCACGGCGTTGGGCGTGGGCGGTCTGGCGGTGGCCCTCGCCCTCCAGGACACCCTCGCCAACCTCTTCGCGGGCGTGCACATCCTCGCCTCGAAGACGATCCAGCCGGGCGACTACATCCGTCTGAGCAGCGGAGAGGAGGGCTATGTCGTCGACATCAACTGGCGCAACACCACGGTCCGTCAGCTCTCCAACAACCTGGTCATCATCCCCAACGCCCAGCTCTCGGGCACCAACATGACCAACTTCACCCGGCCCGAGCAGCAGATGACGCTCACCGTCCAGGTCGGGGTCGGATACGACAGTGACCTGGAGCATGTCGAGCGCGTGACCAACGAGGTCGTCACCGAGACGATGACCGAGATCACCGGCGCCGTCCCGGACCACGAGCCCGCCGTCCGCTTCCACACCTTCGGCGACTCGCGTATCGGTTTCACCGTGATCCTCGGCGTGGGCGAGTTCAGCGACCAGTACCGGATCAAGCACGAGTTCATCAAGCGCCTGCACAAGCGCTACCGGGAGGAGGGCATCCGGATTCCGTCGCCCGCGCGGACGGTGGCGCTGCAGCCGGGCGGCGCGGGGCTCCTGGAGCCGGTCATCCCCCATCAGCGCGACGCCACGGCACGCACTTGAAGCGCTCTCCCGGCTGAAGTGAAGCCGGGAGATTCCTGCCTACCTTGCGGTGGCGGGCTTGACGCCGCGGGGACGCCTGACGACTGCCCTCCCGGCAGCCGGGATGAGCGCGTGGCCCATCCGGTACAGGTGCAGGATGTTCCGGCCTGCGTTGTGGTCGGCGTTGCCTGACCATCGGCAGTCTTCGTTCTTGCACACGAATACGGCCTGGGACTCCCGGCTGCCTGGTGTGGTGACGCCACAGGCCGAGCAGCGCTGGGAGGTGCCGGGGGCGGGGATCTTGTGCAGGGTGCCGCCCTGGCGGGCGGTCTTGTACGTCAGCATCGTGACGGTGCGGCCCCAGGCCTCCTGGCTGATGGAGCGGTTCAGGCCGGATTTCTGAGCGACTCTCGTCCCGGGCTTTTCGGCGGTGCCCCTGGCGCTCTTGGTCATGTTCGTGATGTCCAGTTGTTCCACCACGATCACGCCGTAGGTCCGGGCGAGTTGGGTGGTGGTCTGGTGCTGCCAGTCGGTTGCCCTGCGCTTGGCTCTCGCACGAAGGCCGGCGATCTGGTCGTAGGTGGCCCGCAACCGGTTCGAGGTCTTCTGCCCCGGCCTGCCAAAGCTCTTGCGGTGTGCGGCCCGCTGCTGAAGGCGGAGCAGTTTCGCCTTCTCGTCGGCATTCAGCCACTTGTCCCGGTCGGCCGACCACACGATCACCATACTGTGTGGTTCACGTCACCACGGCGGAATCCTGCCAATCAAAGGCGGCCGCTGGGGCCGTCACTCTGGTGCGATATCTCATGGTTCGCTTTCGTTCGGGCGGTCGGGGCCGGCGGCCCTGCCGTCGGATCAGGTGGGTGATCTACCTGAGGTACGCAAGAGCGGGCAGTGCGGTTGCTCGCGGCGCACCACTTCCCGCTTTCACTTGCGCTTCTGTTTTCACTGGCGCCTCGGCCGCTGATCAGCGGCGGTCGCAGGAGGCCGCCCGACCGACCCTGCGCGGACCCCTGTCGAGTCGGGGCCGCTCACGAGATATCTTGATGTCGAGCAATGTTGCAGACGTGGAGCGGAGCACCCGGTGACTGACTCGACCATCATTTACACGCACACTGACGAGGCCCCGGCCCTGGCGACGTATTCGTTCCTGCCGGTGGTCCAGGCGTACGCCTCGCAGGCGGGTGTCACTGTGGAGACCCGTGACATCTCGCTGGCCGGACGCATCATCGCCCTCTTCCCCGAGTTCCTCCAGGAGGGCCAGCGCATCGCGGACGCCCTTCACGAGCTCGGTGAGCTGGCCAAGACGCCCGAGGCGAACATCATCAAGCTGCCGAACGTCTCGGCGTCGATCCCGCAGCTGAAGGCCGCGATCGCCGAGCTGCAGGAGCAGGGCTACGCGCTTCCGGGCTACCCGGACGACCCGAAGTCGGACGAGGAGCGCGACATCCGCGCCCGTTACGACAAGGTCAAGGGCAGCGCCGTGAACCCGGTGCTGCGCGAGGGCAACTCCGACCGCCGCGCCCCCGCGTCGGTCAAGAACTACGCCAAGACCCACCCGCACCGCATGGGCAAGTGGACGCCGGAGTCGAAGACGAACGTCGCCACCATGGGCGTCGACGACTTCCGCTCCACCGAGAAGTCCGCGGTGATCACCGAGCCGGGCACGCTCCGTATCGAGCTGACGGGCGACGACGGCTCCACCACCGTGCTGCGCGAGTCGGTACCCGTCCTCGCGGGCGAGGTCGTCGACGCGTCCGTCATGCACGTCGCGCCGCTGCGCGAGTTCCTCACCGCGCAGATCGCCCGCGCCAAGGCCGAGGACGTGCTGTTCTCGGTGCACCTCAAGGCCACGATGATGAAGGTCTCCGACCCGATCGTCTTCGGTCACGTGGTGCGCGCCTTCTTCCCGAAGACGTTCGCGAAGTACGGCGAGATCCTCGCCGGCGCCGGGCTCACCCCGAACGACGGTCTCGGCGGCATCTACAAGGGCCTGGAGGCGCTGCCCGAGGGCGCCGAGATCAAGGCCTCCTTCGACGCCGAGCTCGCCGAGGGCCCGGAGCTGGCGATGGTCGACTCCGACAAGGGCATCACCAACCTGCACGTCCCGTCCGACGTCATCGTCGACGCCTCGATGCCGGCCATGATCCGCACCTCCGGTCACATGTGGGGCCGGGACGGCCAGGAGGCCGACACCCTCGCGGTCCTGCCGGACAGCAGCTACTCCGGTGTCTACCAGGTCGTCATCGACGACTGCCGTGCCAACGGCGCCTTCGACCCGGCGACGATGGGCTCGGTCCCGAACGTCGGTCTGATGGCGCAGAAGGCCGAGGAGTACGGCAGCCACGACAAGACCTTCGAGATCCCGACCACCGGTACGGTCCGCCTCGTCGACGAGGCCGGCAATGTCGTCCTGAAGCAGGTCGTCTCCGCCGGTGACATCTTCCGCGCCTGCCAGACCAAGGACGCCCCGATCAAGGACTGGGTGAAGCTGGCCGTCACCCGCGCCCGCGCGACCGGCGACCCGGCCGTGTTCTGGCTCGACGAGAACCGCGCGCACGACGCCGTGCTCATCGAGAAGGTCAAGCGGTACCTGCCGGAGCACGACACCGAGGGCCTGGACATCCGCATCCTGTCCCCGATCGAGGCGACCAAGCTCTCCGTGGAGCGCATCCGCCGCGGCGAGGACACCATCTCCGTCACCGGCAACGTGCTGCGTGACTACCTGACCGACCTGTTCCCGATCCTGGAGCTGGGCACCAGCGCCAAGATGCTGTCGATCGTTCCGCTGATGGCGGGCGGCGGCCTCTTCGAGACGGGCGCCGGCGGTTCCGCGCCGAAGCACGTGCAGCAGCTGGTCAAGGAGAACTACCTGCGCTGGGACAGCCTGGGCGAGTTCCTCGCGCTGGCGTCCAGCTTCGAGCACCTCGCGACGACCACGGGCAACGCGCGCGCCCAGGTCCTCGCGGACACCCTCGACCGCGCCACGGCGACCTTCCTCAACGAGGACAAGTCCCCGACCCGTCGCGTCGGCGGCATCGACAACCGCGGCAGCCACTTCTTCCTGTCCCTGTACTGGGCGCAGGAGCTGGCGCAGCAGACCGACGACGCGGACCTCGCCAAGGCGTTCGCCCCGCTCGCCGAGACTCTCGCCGCGCAGGAGCAGACGATCGTCGACGAGCTGATCGCGGTCCAGGGTTCCCCGGCCGACATCGGCGGCTACTACCAGCCCGACCCGGCCAAGGCCGCGGCGGTCATGCGCCCGTCGACGACCTGGAACCAGGCGCTGGCGACCCTCGCCTGACATACGCACCACCCCGCGGACCCCGGTCCGTGACGGTGCCGCCCCGGCCGGATCCTCCGGTCGGGGCGGTTGCGTATGACGGGTGCTCGGTCGGCCTCATGTCTCCAACCGTGTGCGCCGCATGACACGGGAGTCACGCCCGTCCGGCATGCGGGCCCGGAGTCCGACGCAAGCCCTGCGCTCGTACGAACCGACCTTCTTGCACGGTCGGTTGCAGACCGAGGACGAGGTCCGTCAGATCGGGCGGATGTTCTCTGCCTGCAGACCCTTCTGGCCCTGGACGACGTCGAACTCGACCTTCTGGCCCTCCTGAAGCTCCCTGAAGCCCGATGCGCTGATGTTGGAGTAGTGGGCGAATACGTCAGGGCCGCCCTCGTCCTGGGCGATGAATCCGAATCCCTTCTCGGCGTTGAACCACTTCACGGTGCCTGTAGCCATGATCGTCTCTCTTTTCACCCGAAGCGGTGCCGACGACTCGGCCTGTGGCCGCTCCGGGGGTGCTCACGCGATGCATACCACTCGGCGGCCCGTTTTCTCACCGCGTCACCGCCCTGGCTCTGGCTCTGTGACGGGGGCTGCCCACCTGGGTGATCAGCGGTGGCGAGCCGGAACTCCCGCTCATAGCTTCGGCCTATGACCAAACGACAGATGGCCTACCTCGCTTGCATCGCGGCTGTCGTGGCGTCGGGACTGGGTTGCGCCCCGCCGGCCCACAGCCTGACGGTGCACCGGGTCAGCGCCGGCGAATCGATCCAGAAGGCTGTGAACGCCGCCAGACCGGGGGACACCATCGTCCTGTCCCCCGGCACCTACCACGAGAGCGTCAGCATCACCGTGTCCAACCTGACGCTGCGGGGCTCCGACGCCCAGTCCACCGTCATCGTGCCCGGCCCCGCCTCCGCCGACAGCGCATGTGCCAAGGCCGGCAACGGCATCTGCGTGACCGGGACCGACAGCAAGCGCGTCGCGGGCGTCACCGTACGCTCACTGACCCTCAGAGGCTTTGCCAAGCACGGACTGTGGGCGTCGGGGACCGATCGGCTGACCGTGCGGAACGTGACCTCCGAGAAGAACGGTCAGTGGGGCATCGCCCAGGAGAAGTCGGTCCGCGGCGTGTTCCGCTACAACACCGCCCAGAACAACGGCGACGCGGGCCTGTTCGTGTCCAATACGGTCAACACCGAGGAGGGCGCCCGCGACACCAAGGGAACGGTGGTCAGTCACAACCGCCTGGTCGGCAACCGGATCGGCGTCACGGTGCGGCGACTGCGGAACCTGACCGTCGATCACAACGAAGCGACGGGCAACTGCACCGCGGTGTTCGTCGTGGGCGACGAGAACAAGCCGGCCGTCGGGGCCCTGAGCGTGCACCACAACTACCTCCACGCCAACAACAAGAACTGTCCCAAGACCGCCCGGCTGCCTTTCCTTCAGGGCTCGGGGATCGTCCTCACCGGCGCCGAGGACACGCGGGTGACGGACAACCGGGTCGAGGACAACGTGGGCACCTCCCCGCTGTCGGGCGGCATCGTGCTGTTCAAGAGCTTCGTAGGCGCCCACAACCAGCGCAACGAGATCCGCGACAACGTGGCGATGCGCAACGGCACCGCTGATCTGGCCAACAGGGACACCGGCAGCGGCAACATCTTCCACGGCAACACGTGCGCGGTCTCCGAGCCCGCCGGAATGTGCTGACCGGTCCGCTCCCCACCCCACTTGCAGCACGACAGCAGAAGCGAGGCAACAGATGACGACCGTTGATCCGGCTCCCCCGCCGCCCATGCGGCTGCGCGAGCTCGTTTTCGGGGCGGCGTGCGCCGCCGCCGTACGCGCGGCCGCCCGCCTGGGTGTGGCCGACGCCCTGGAAGAAACGCCCATGAGCGTGGAGGACCTGGCGGCAGCGGTGAAGGCCCAGCCGCGGACACTGCGCCGGCTGCTGCGCGCGCTGTCCTGCCAGGGCGTCTTCATGGAGCACCCCGACGGCACCTTCGCGCACACGGAGATGTCCCGGCTGCTGCGCGAGGACGATCCGCACAGCCTGCGCTACATCGCGCTGTGGTGCACCGAGCCGTGGACGTGGAACGTCTGGCCCAAGCTCGACGAGGCGGTGCGCTCCGGCCGGAACGTCTTCGAGGACGTGTACGACAGGGAGTTCTTCGAGTATCTCAACGAAGAGGCCCCCGAGTCGGCGTATGTCTTCAACCGGGCCATGACGACGTCCAGCGAGCAGTCGGCACGGGACGTCGCCAACCTGCTCGACCTGCGGAACGTGTCCTCGGTCGCGGACATCGGCGGCGGTCAGGGGCAGGTCGTGGCCAGCCTGCTGGAGAAGCACCCCAAGATGCACGGCACGCTGCTCGACCTGCCAGGTGTGGTGGAGAACGCCGATCCGCGTCTGCGGAGCGGAGGTTCGCTGGCCGATCGGGTGCGCATCGTGGCCGGGGACTGCCGCGAGGACATCCCGGTCCAGGCGGATGTGTACATCATCAAGAACATCCTGGAGTGGGACGACGCGAGCACCCGCAGGGCGCTGGCGAACGTCCGGAAGGCGGCGCGGCCCGGTGCCCGCGTCGTCGTCATCGAGAACCTCGTGGACGACACCCCGTCGATGAAGTTCACGACGGCCATGGACCTGCTGCTGCTCCTCAACGTCGGCGGCGCCAAGCACACGCAGAAGAGCATGGTCGAACGGCTGACGGACGCCGGCCTGGTCATCGGCGAGATCCGCCCGGTCAACGCCTACCTCCACGCCTTCGAGTGCACCATCCCCAGCTGAGCTTCTCTCCCCCGAAGAAGACCCGAGGCCGCCGGTTCCGCGTCTGTCGCGGAGCCGGCGGCCTCGGGTCTTCTTCGGGCGCCCGTTCAGGAAACGGAGGCGTCCCGCTCCCAGCGGTAGAAGCACTGCGCCATGGCGTCCTTGGGGCTGCGCCACGTCTGCGGGTCGTACGCGCTGACGTACGCCGACAGCTGCTCGCTGATGCTCCGGAACTCGGGGTGTCCGGCCACCTTCGCGATGGCGGGCGCGGGGTCCTGGTCGGCTTCGATCAGGTGCATGTACACGTCGCCGAACTGGAAGAGGCTGCGACGGTTGACGCCGATCAGATGCGGGAGTTCGCCGCGGTCGGATGCGGCGAAGACATCGGCGATCGCCGGCGCCGAATCCGGCGCCATGCGGGCGACGATCAGGGCGTGGTGCATCGAGTGTCCTTTCGGGGCCGGCGATCAGCGGGGCATGACGGGGGCGGCCTGACGGTCGCGGGCGGCCTGCTCGATCCGGTCCCGGATGAGGGCCATCTGGACGCGCGAGTTGCGGTTGATGTTGTCCGTCATCCAGGCGTCGTCGACCGGGGCCTCGGGCTTCATCGCGAAGTCCTGCACCCAGCGCATGTGGGTGCCCTGCGGGGTCTCCTTGTACTCCCACAGGATGTTCATGTGGGCGAAGGGGCCGGTCTCGACGCGGCGGGCCCGGACCGTGCGCTTGGCGCGGTCCATGGTCCGCTCCGAGACCCAGCTCCAGACCTTCCCGTTCTCGTCCGGGTGCATGGTCAGCCGGAAGGTCGTCGTGTCGCCGTCGCGGGAGAGCACCTCCAGCGACGCGTATTCGCTGAAGAGCTGGGGCCAGTTCTCGATGTCGTTGGTCATGTCCCAGACGAGGTCGAGAGGGGCGTCGATGGTGATGCTGTTCTCGGTGTGTCCTACCACTTCAGGCTCCAGCCTTGAGGGTCGTGTTGACGAGGTCGAGGAATTCACGGGGGGTCTTGCAGCGCTCGGCGTCGGGAGGCAGCGGCTTGCTGTACTGGTTCTCCAACTCGCCGACGATGCCGAGCAGGCCGAGCGAGTCGAGGCCGAGGGTGCCGAAGGGCGAGTCCGACGAGTGCGCGAGGTCCTTGGGGTCGACGGTGACGCCGGCCGCCTTCTTCATCAGCCTGGCCAGCTCGTCGACAGTCACTTCGATGATCATGTTGTTCTCCTTCCCGCCCGGTACTACCGGGCGGAGTCGCCGCCGCGGCGCACGACCAGCGCCGCGTTGGAGCCCATCAGTCCCCTGCTGAGGACCAGGGCCGTGTGCAGTTCGGCGGGGCGAGCGCGAGACATCACCAGGTCGAGGTCGTGGCAGATGTCGAACACGTTCGGAGTAGGGGGTACTTGGCCGTGTTCCATGGCGAGCACCGCGGCCGCAGTGTCCAGCACGGGTGCCGCGCAGTAGCTCCGCCCCATTCCGGTCTTGGGCGCGGTGACGGGCACGCGGGTACCGTGCGCCCCCAGCGCGTCGGCGATGGCCAGCGCTTCGGCGCGGTCCGCCTCCGGTACGCCCAGGGCGTCGGCGAACACGACGTCGATCTCCTCCGGGGCGCAGTCGGCCTCGTCGAGGGCGCCCCGGATCGCGTGGGCGAGCCCCTCTCTGGACCGCTCCCATCGGGAGGCGCCGGTGAATGTGGCGGCATGGCCGGCCACGGTGGCCCGGACGGCCGCCCCGCGGTCGCGGGCGCGGGTCTCGTCCTCCACGACGAGCATGGCGCCGCCCTCCGCCGGAGCGAAGCCGCAGGCTCCCGCGGTGAAGGGCCGGTAGGCGCGCTCGGGGTCCTCGACGGTGCTGAGCTCGGGGTAGCCGAGCTGACAGACCATCGAGTACGGGGCCAGCGGCGCCTCCGCGGCTCCGACGACCACCGCGGCGGTTCCGCGCCGTACCACCCGGGCCGCATGCGCGATGGAGTCCAGACCACCCGCCTCGTCGCTCGCGACCACTCCGCACGGCCCCTTGAAGCCGCCCCGGATGGAGATCTGGCCGGTGCTGGCGGCGTAGAACCAGGCGATGGACTGGTACGGGCCGACGAACCGGGATCCCTGTCCCCACAGCTTCTGCAGCTCCCGCTGCCCGAACTCGCCGCCGCCGGATCCGGCGGCGGTGACCACGCCGATGTCGTAGGGCTCCGCGGGGTCACCGTTGGCGAGCCCGGCGTCGTCGAGGGAGAGGGCGGCCGCGGCCATGGCGAAGTGGCTGAACCGGTCGGTCTGGACGAGGAATCGCTCCTCGATGAGGGCCGCGGCGTCGAAGGCCCGGACCTCGCCCGCGACGCGGAGCGGCAGGTGCTCGCACCCCTCGCGGGTGATCCGGTCCAGAACGCCGAGGCCTTCCTTGACGGATTTCCAGTACGCGTCGACGCGCAGGCCGTTGGGCGCGATCACACCGATTCCGGTGATCGCCGCACGAGGTGGGCGCTGAGTGCTCATGGTGTCCTCCCACCCGGCCCGGTCAGGAGCACCGCGGACTGGAAGCCGCCGAATCCGCTGCCGACGGAGAGCACGTTCTTCAGCTTCCGTGGGCGGGCGGTGCACGGCACGTAGTCCAGGTCGCACTCGGGGTCGGGAGTCTCGTAGTTCGCCGTCGGCGGCACGACCTGGTGCTTCAGGGCGAGGACGCAGGCGACGACCTCTATCGCCCCGATCGCGCCCAGCGAGTGCCCCACCATGGATTTGATGGAGCTCATGGGCGTGTCGTAGGCGTGCGCGCCCAGGGACCGCTTGACCGCGGCGGTCTCGTGCCGGTCGTTCTGTCGGGTGCCCGAGCCGTGCGCGTTGACGTAGTCGATCAGCGTGGGGTCGAGGCGGGCCTGGTCGAGCGTGGTGTCGATCGCCCGGGCCATCTCCAGCCCCTCACCGGTCAGACCGGTCATGTGGTAGGCGTTGCCGTAGGTGGCGTAGCCGCTTATCTCGCAGTACACGTGCGCGCCGCGGGCTCGGGCGTGCTCGTACTCCTCCAGGACCAGCACCGCGGCGCCCTCGCCCATGACGAAGCCGTTGCGGTGTGCGTCGAAGGGCCGGGAGGCGTGCTCGGGGTCGTCATTGTTGGGCGACGTCGCCTTGATGGCGTCGAAGCACGCCATGGTGATCGGCGATATCGGCGAGTCCGACGCCCCGGCGATGCAGACGTCGGCCCGGCCCTCTTCGATGGTGTGGAAGGCGTAGCCGACCGCGTCGAGTCCGGAGGTGCAGCCGGTGGATACGGTCTGTACCGGGCCTTGAGCGCCGAACTGCTCGGCGACCACCGAGGCGAGCGTGCTGGGCGAGAACGCCAGGTGCAGTTTCGGGTCGGCCGCGCGGTGGTCCACGTCCCACCGCCGGCCGCGCTCACTGACCTGAACGTAGTCGTGTTCCAGGCGGGTGGTGCCGCCGACCGCGCTGCCCAGCGACACTCCGACGCGCCAGGGGTCTTCCCGGCCGGAGTCGAGGCCGGAGTCGCGTACGGCTTCCCCGGCGGCGACCACGGCGAACTGTATGTACCGGTCGGCGTGGTCGCGCAGCTCCGGGTCCAAACCGTGCGCGAGCGGGTCGAAATCGCATTCGGCGGCTATCCGCGAGCGCAGGCCCGCCGGATCGAACAGCGTGATGCCGCGGGTCGCGGTGCGGCCATGGGAGAGCAGGTCCCAGAACGCCGTCGCCCCGGTGCCGCCCGGAGCGACCACACCGATACCGGTGACGGCCACCCGCCGGGTCACTTTATGGCCCCACTTCGCTCGGACGGCTGTCCGTGGTCCGACGCGGACAGATCCGTCCCGGCGGTGGCGACCTCGCGGCTGGGCACGGTGTCGTCGGTCCCCTCCGTGTCCACGTGACCGAGACTCGGACGCGGGGCGAGCGGGCCCAGGTGGAAGACCATGCGGGCTTCCGTGTCGCCGACATTGCGGAAACGGTGCCGCATGTTGATGGGGATCAAGAGGCCCTGATCGGGCTTCAGCGCGTGCGTGTCGCCATCCAGGTCGACCTCGAGCGCGCCCGTGACGACGTACACGAACTCCTCGGAGTACGGGTGGTAGTGCTCGCCGATGCGCTCGCCGGGCTGGATGAGGGCCAGGCCCATGAAGCCGCTGGTGGAACCCGCCGTGGCGGGCGTGAGCATGGCCCGGATGTCACCTCCGCGCCTGCGGTTGGGCTCCGTCTCGCTCAGGTCCACGATGCGTGGATGCTGCTTGATCATGCTTGATACCTCCGGGTGTGGCTGGGACGTCCGGGTGGAGCGGCCGCGGGCAGGGGCCCGCGGCCGTTCCGTCAGGAATCCGCCGAGCTGCGGTCGGTGATGGGCATCATGTCGGCGTGCGACAGGAGGCGGTTGATGTTGCGTTCCGTCTCCAGGGAGCCCTCGACGCCGATCGCGGCACCGTCGAGGAGGCGCTCCAGCTCCGCCGCCTTCTTGGGACCCTTGAGGCCCAGCGAGGCGACGGGGTCCGCGTCGAAGTCGCCCACCAGGTCGATGAGGCGCACCACGGTGTCGTCACGCTGGAAGACGGTGCTTCCGTACACCGGGCTCTTCGGGTCGTCCGCCGCGGCCTCGTCCTGGTGGGCGAGCAACCGGGCCAGCTCCATCCCGCAGCCCCGCTTGGCCGGGTAGTACAGCGCGTGCCGCCGCAGGTTTGCGGGTTCCGGCCGACCGGCCACCACGTGGTGCACGGCCGGGAGCGCCGCTCGGGTGAAGAAGACCCGCGCGGAGCCGTCGTCGGTCAGGTCCCGCTCCTGCTCCAGGTACGGGTTGATGGCCTCCTCGACCGCCCGCACCTCGGGCTGACGCGCGACGTGGCGCAGGGCCACAAGGAGGTCGCCCTCCACTTCCACCGCCCGCACGACACGGTTGCCGTGCATGAACAGTGAGGTACGGCGCAGCCGCGTGGTGTCGTCGACCTGGGCCTGGGGGGACTTGTACCCCGCCAGGATCTCGGCGACCTTCGATTCGGAGCCCGGCTTGACGGTGAAGGTGAGCGCGTGGCGTGCCACACCGTCGCCCACTCGGGCCTCCACCTGCATGGCCGCCTTGGCCGACTCCGGCGTGAGCGGCTGAGCCGGGCTGGTCTCCCGGAGGATGCTGTAGCGCATCGACCGGGTGTCCCGGACACAGTCGTGCATCGGCCGGACCGTTTCGACATGCTCCTCGCTGTTCACCCAGGCCAGGAAGGGCGGAGCGCTCTCCCACTCGCTGGTGATGAGCCACTGCGAAGGGTTTTCGATCGACTGGCAGAGCTGGTCACTGAGGTGACCGGGCACCGACGCGACCTGATTGCGCATGTGCTCATACGCGTCGAGGAACTGCTGCTGGGCTCCTTCGTACAGATCGAGCAGCAGGATCACCCGCAGCCTGGAGCCGTCGAACGCCGACTGCGATATACGTCCCGTGGTGGTCATCCGGCACACCTCTCCTCTTCATTACGGAAGGTCAGGAACGACCGCCGTGTCCCGAAAGGCCGGGGTCGCCATGAGCCGATCGTTGACGGGACCTCCGAAGTGCGCGAGCCCCACGGGGCGGACGAGTGAACCGCGTGCCATCCGGGTGCCCCGAGCGAGCGAACCGGTCAGCACAGGGCATGGAAACTGCATCCCATCCCTGACTCACCTCGCAGGTGACGCTGGAGGCATTCAATGAACCGATCGGAAGAGGCCGGCGAGGTCGGTCACCACACGCCCGTCCTCATCGTCGGCGGCTCTCTGGTGGGCCTGTCCACCTCCCTGTTCCTGGGGCGTCTTGGCGTGCCGCACATGCTCGTCGAGCGTCACTCGGGCACGTCGATCCATCCGCGTGGGCGTGGAAACAACGTGCGCACCATGGAGTTGTTCCGGGTGGCCGGGGCTCAGCAGCGCATCCGGGACGCCGCCTCGATCCTGGCGGAGAACCACGGCATCATGCAGACGCCGACCCTGGTGGGCGATGCCGGCGAGTGGCTGTTCAAGGAGATCGACCCCGGTGGCGGGCTTGCGCGCTTCAGCCCGAGCGCGTGGTGTCTGTGCAGCCAGAACGACCTCGAGCCGGTGCTGCTGGAGTGCGCGCGGGAGCTGAGCGGAGATCTGCGCTTCTCCACGGAGTTGATGTCGTTCGACCAGGACTCCAACGGGGTGACCGCACAGGTCAAGAGCCGCGACACCGGCGAGCACACCACCATCCGCGCGGACTACCTCGTCGCCGCGGACGGTCCGCGCAGCCCCATCCGCGAGCGGCTCGGCATCGGGCAGACCGGACCGGGTGACCTGTTCCACAACGTGAGCCTCACGTTCACGTCCCGCGCTCTGGCGGACGTCGTCGGTGACCGGCGCTTCATCTGCTGCTACCTGACCAACCCGGATGCCGACGGGGCGCTCCTGCCGGTCGACAACAAGGAGCACTGGGTCTTTCACGCTCCCTGGCATCCCGAACACGGCGAAACCCTGGAGGAGTTCACCGACGAGCGGTGCGTGGAGCACATCCGGCGGGCCGTCGGAGTGCCGGGTCTCGATGTGGAGATCACCGGCAGAGCCGCCTGGCACGCCGCCGAGCGGGTCGCCGAGCGGTACACGGACGGCAGGGTGTTCCTCGCCGGGGACTCGGCCCATGAGATGTCCCCCACCGGGGCGTTCGGCTCCAACACTGGTATCCAGGACGCGCACAACCTCGCCTGGAAGCTGGCCGCCGTGCTGGGCGGCTGGGCCGGTCCCGGACTGCTGAGGTCCTACGACGCGGAGCGCCGGCCGGTCGCGGAGGCGACCAGCGCCCGCGCTTCGTCGCGTTCGGTCGAGCACAGCCACCCCGGGTTCACCCCCGGCCCCGGCGTCGGTGGGCCCAGTGGCCCTGGGCGCCCTGGTGGTCCCGGCGGTCCCGGCGGTCCTGGCGGTCCCGGCGGTCCCGGCGGGAAGAACGGAATCCTCAACGTGGCGCTGGGCTACCGCTATCGGCAAGGCGCGATCCTGGGTGCCGACCCGGCGATGCCCGTCGTACCCGACGGCATGCGGCTGACCGGCGAGCCCGGTAGCCGGGCGCCCCACATGTGGCTGAACCGCTCCGGCACCCGGGTCTCCACCCTGGACCTGTACGAGCGGTCCATGGTGCTCCTGAGCTCAGCGGACGGCGGCGGTGGATGGCACTCCGCAGCGAAGGGCGTCGCGCAACGGCTGTCCGTGCCCCTCGACTCGTACCGGATCGGCAGCGGGCCCGACGCGTTGCTGTCCCCCGAGGACGGCATGGACTGGGCGGAGGTCCACGGCGTCACGGCGGACGGTGCGGTGCTGGTCCGCCCCGACGGGTTCGTCGCGTGGCGGTCGAAAGGGCCGTCGGCGGACCCGGAGACGGCGTTGGAGCAAGCCCTCATGGCGATCCTGGACCGGGGCTGACCCCACAAGCTGGGCGATGAACCCGATGGAGCGCCGGTGTTCGGGGTGGCATGTCATTGACGTGCCACGTCGCTCACCGGCGCTCCAGCACGTCCTCACCCGGCACCCACCGGGTCTGTTGCCCGCTGTCCAGCCATGCCGTCGGGCGCCTGGCGATGCTCGCCGTTGTGCTGCCGACCCGGCCCGGCAGCACGTCGCCCGGCTCCCGGTCGGCGTGCCGGTGCTGTTCGTCGCATGACCGCGCAGCGCGCTACATGGGTCGCGCCGCACCGGTCAGCCACTCGGCGAGGACGGCCGCCTGGCTGTGGTCCACGTCCTTGGTGGCGGTCAGCAGCGTGAGCTTGTCGTGGTCGGCGAGATCACGCAGGTGCCCTGCCGCCTCTCGGTGCTCGGAGTCGCGCAGTTCATCGAGGTAGCGGTGGCGGAACTCCGTGAAGCGGCTGGGCTCGTGGCCGTACCACTTCCGCAGTTCGGTCGAGGGCGCGACATCGCGCAGCCACTCGTCGATGTCCGCCTCATCCTTGCGCATCCCCCGCGGCCAGACACGGTCGACCAGGATCCGTCTGCCGTCGCGGGGCGAGGTCTCCTCATAGACTCTGCGGTATTTGATCTGCTTTGCCATGATCGAACCCCCTTCCGTCTCATTTTATCGAGCCTGATCATTCATCGGGAGGGCGACCTCCTCGGAGCGCCCGCCCGCACGCCCCGGTCCCCACGCCGCTGGACTGGGACGAACTCGACGAGCCGGGGCTCGGCCCGCAGCGGTGGACGCTGCGCACCCTGCCCGAACGACTCGACAAGTACCGGGACCCGTGGAAGGGGCTCAGCCGCTGCAGGCGCGCTCTCACGAGGGCGGCAAAGCCTCTCGATGACCTCGGGTGAGGCGGACCGGGCGGACCTGTGGGGTTGAGTCGCCCTGTTCGACGCAGACGCGCACTATGGAAATCACCCGGATGCCACACACTCACGGAGGTGAACCGCGATGACGCTGCCTGTACGACACCGGGCCGGCAGCCTGCTGGGGAGGACGTTGCCCGCCTTCGGACGGGGTGAACCGGTCGATGACAAGGAACGGGAGCTCAGCGGCGGCGCCCTGACGGTCACCGTGCCCATGGCGCACGCCACCAAGTCGCGGCACATCGAAATCACCGGGTCCTGACGGCCCGGTCCGGTGCGCCGCGATGCCGTTGTGCGGCAGTCGAGCCTTCGGCTCCTCTCCCGGCCGCCGTGTGACGGCATCGGCCGGCGCAGGGAGAACGGACATGAAGATGCTGGTGCCCCACGCCAAGTCTGTCGCCGCGGCGCTGCGCGCCTACCGGTACGCACAGGCTGGTCTGCTGCGCGACCCGGCGGACCCGCTCCGCTACCGTTGGCTCGACGACGCCGCCTACACACTCTGCGTTCTCATGGGCCAACGCAACGCCGCCGATGCCGCAACGCAGGCAGAGCGCCTGCTCACCGTGTCCTCGGCCCGGGCGGCGCATCAGGCCAGGCAGGCACAGACTGTCGTTCCCTGACCTCGAAACGGGACCTCCAGTGGCACTTCCGTGGGTGGTGTCCTCAGGAGTGGAGCATGAGACTTTCCTTCCTCGAAGCCCTGTACAAGGAGAACGGCCCCTTCGCATCCGTCTATCTGGACACCTCCCGCGACAGCGCCGTCAACGATCCCGAGGCGGCCATAGAACTGCGCTGGCGCCACCTGCGGGACACCCTGACGTCCGAGGGTGCCGATCAGGACTCCCTCACCGCGGCGGCAAAGGCCGTGGGCAGCGACGTCGACGTCCCCGGTCCCCACGGGCAGGCCGTGTTCACCGCGCATGGGCGACTGGCCTTGCTGGACGAGTTGCCCGACCCGCCCGCACGGGACACCGCGCACTTCGGGACACTGCCGGACACCCTGCCGCTGATCGTCCAGCACTCCCCCGGGATCCCTTACGTGGTGGCGCACGTCCACTACAGCGGCCGTCACTCCACGGACGCCACCGGCACCGTGCGGCTCGACGCCGAGGTCGGCGTGTGGCCGCTGACCAAGGTCACGCCGGGGCATCGACTCCACGAGGAGATCCCGGTGACCGACTGGCTGAACGCCGCCGCGCGCACAGGCCGCGCGCTGGAGGGCCACGCGCGGCGTATCCACGCGGAAGCGGTGGTCGTCGCCGGGGATGTCTGGGCCCGTGGCATCCTCGTCCGCCGGCTTCCCACCCCCCTGCGCGGGCAGGTCATCACCGTCGAGGGTGCCGGTGAGTCCCAGCCGCGACGGGCGCTGTTGGAACACCGGCTCGAGAGTCTCTTCAGCGGACGCATGGCCGCGCACGACCGGTCCCTGCTGGCAGCCTTCCTCGCCCAGCGGGCACACGACGGAGCGTCGGCGGAAGGCGTTGCCGCAGCCGTGTCGGCACTGCAACGCGGCCGGGTCAAAGCCCTCTTCCTCAACCACCACCCCGAATCACCGCTCCGCCTGTGGGTCGGCCCGGAACCCGGCCAACTCGCCCTCACCGAACAGGAACTGCGCTCCTACGGCATCGAGGACGTCCGCGAGCAGCGTGCCGACGCGGTGCTCACCCGCGCCCTGGTCGGCACCAAGGCCGAACTCGTCCTCGTCCCCGTGAACCAGCTGAGACTGCACGAGGGCGTGGGCGTTCTGCTCCGCTATGCCGAACCCGGACCCGTCGTCTGATCTGACGTCGGCGGCCGTAGCGCTGCTCCTACGCGGCGATGTGATACCGAGGCGAAGTTCGCCGGTCCGGGGGGAGTGGGCGTGGACACCATGCCGTGGAAGCCGTGCCGACCGTCCTGCCGACGCGCAGACTTCCTGTTGCGACCGGGCAGTACCCCGGACCGCGAACAGGCCATTGGGCAGTATGAGTTGATTACGGCGGTGGAGGTCCTGGCGCTCCCGCGCCCGCTGAAATCGTGCTGTTTGACGGTGCGTTACCGGCAGTCCTACGAGTTCGCCGCGGATGCGGCGAGGACGCCTCCGCCCCGAAAAGGCCGGCTGACTCTGTGCCCTGTCAGGCCGTGCGTCGGTCGGCCGGGCCAGGGCCGGACGGTGCAGCTGTCTGGTGCGGGCAGGGTCCGCGCAAGGCTGCAGCCGTCGTCTGCAGCGAGGTCTCCAGGACGGTCAGTCGGTGCAGAGGGTCCATCAGATTCGCACCCATGGCTGCCAGGTCCTCCGGTCCGGGAACGATCAGCCGCACCCGAGTGCCTGCCTCCCGCACGAGTTGGGCTTCGCGCAGTAGCCGCCGGGTCGCGATCCGGCGCAGCCGGCGCTCGACTCTGGCGGGGATACTGCGCGGGTGGTCCATCCGGTCGGCGGAGGTGGGCGCCAGCACGGCCACCTCGTCCAAGTCCTGGCCGACCAACAGGTCGAGGTTGGTGTCCGACCAGGCGCAGCCGTCCACGAACCGCCGCCCATTGATCTGTACGGGCTCAAACCACGCGGGGAGGGCGCACGAGGCTGTGACTGCCGAAGCGAGGTCGGTGTCAGGTGCGCCCGGCTCCCCGAACAGCACGCGGGTGCCGCTGTCCAGGTCCACGGCAGTCACACGCAAGGAGGTGCCGCCGGGCCAGCGGTCGGCCATGTCGAGCCGACGGAACAAGTCGCGGACGCCGTCCAGGCTTCCTCGCCCGGGTGGTACACACGCGGCGATCAGAGTGGTGAGCGGCATCCGATGTGGTTGCCTGGCCAAACTGCCCAGCAGTTTCAGTGACCCGATCCCCGGCTTGGGAATACGCGGCAACGCGCCGCCCACCCAGGTGTCATAGTCGCCAAGGACCCTGCCCGCTGGACCAGAGGCCACCGTCGCGGCGCCCCGCTGATGGTCGCGCAAATCCGACGGGCGTGCCCCGATGGCCAGCAGTGAACCCACGATGGCGCCCGCAGAGGTGCCCAGAATGATGTCCGCGGTACGTGAATCCCACCCGCAGGCGTCCTCCAGGGCACACAGAGCGCCGATCGTCCACGCGGCACCCAGACTCCCGCCGGCGCCGAGAACCAGGCCTCTGCGCCCGCCTGAAAACGAAAGCGGCGGGCCCGACGCCTCGAAGCCTTCGAAACCTGTCGCTTGCGGCGCCATCTTCAACCACCGCCTCTCCCGCAATATCGTTTGAAAGGAAGTGAATCCCTGATGTAGCACCTTTCGGCCGTGTCGCGGCTGCTCAACGCACGTGGCCACGACGTGTGGTGGTGAGGGAGATCGGACCTTCGGGGCCGATGCCGATGCCGGTGGCGTCGTCAAGTTCCTGCAATGCCCGGCCCACTTCAGCTGCCTCGGCTGCGGATGAGGCACCGATCCGGCCAGCGCCACGCGCGACTGACGGGGCGCGCGTGCCTGCGGTCGGCCTCAGCCTCCATGACCGTCCACACCGCGTCCGTTCCCGTGGCTCAGGCACTGGATACGCCTGCTTGGGGGTACTTGGCGAGTATGTCCTGGAGCCGGGCCACGAACCGGAGCGACTCATCGTGCTCACGCTGCCAGACGTTGCGGCCGAAGATCAGCCCGGTGGCGCCGGCCTCCATCGACTGTCGTGTCTTCTCCAGCATGGCCTCGTCGCCCGCCTTCTCCCCACCGGAAACCAGCACCAAGGTGCGGTTCGCCGAACGCACCACCGAATCGATGGCCTGCTGGGCGGAGAAATCACGCTGGTAAGCCGCCTTGACCCCGGACACCTTCTCCGGATGAGGGAAGTTCACCTTGACCATGTCCGCGCCGAGTTCGCCGGCGGTTCGCGCAGCGTAGTCGACGGCGTAGAAGGAATCCCTGCCCCCCTTGGCCTCGATCGCCGCGCCGCGCGGGTACGCCCACACGATCAGTGGCATACCGAACCGTTGCGCGTCCTCCCGGACCTGCCGAAGCTGCCGGAAGTCCGTTTCCTGGGCAGGGCTGCCGACATACAGCGTATAGCCCACAGCATCGGCTCCAAGGCGGACCGCATCGGCGACGGACGCGTGCAGCGGGGACAGGGCCTCGGCGTCGGAGGGAATATCCGTTTTCCCGTTCAACTTGAGGATCAGGGGAACCTCGCCGGCGTAGTCCCAGTAGAACTTCTCAGCCAGCCCGATCTGGACGGCGATCCCGTTGAACCCTCCCTCCAGCGCCAGCCGGATGATGTATGCCGGGTCGCTCACGACGGGGTTGTCGAAGAAGTCCCGCGGGCCGTGTTCCAGTCCATGGTCGTACGGCAGGAAGATCGCAGTACCGTTGCGCAGGCCGTGCTGATGAAGGATCCGGTTGAGGCGGGTCTTCTTCCCCGTGCCGAGCCCGGCGCCGTTGATGCCTTTGCCTGGTTGTCTCTTCATGCCACAAGGGTCACATACATGGCGAAATGTCCGGCAGGGCCGTTCGGTCCCGTGTACGGGACCGAACGGCGCGTCCGGGACGCCGTCGTCGGACCGAAGTGCGTGTCCCTCACCCTGCGTCTTCCCGGCCGGCCACAGGCGCTCGGGGACTCGGTCGCTACGGCACGGCCCGCATCACGCGGGGCTCCGCGGTTTCCTGGACCCCTTGAGTCACCTCCCTCCCTTGGCAGCACGGCCGCCTCCAGGGGTGTCACCCCGGTTCCACATTCACAATGGTCACGAGGAGGTGACGACCGCCATGAGACGGACACCGCGTCGAGGGCGGGAGAGCACCTGTCCAGTTGCACACGAGGCGGTGCCGGGAAGGAGTCCAGGATGACCCGCTCTGTCGTAGTCGGGATCGACGGATCCCCAGGAAGTCTCGTCGCGGCCGAGTGGGCCGCCGGGGAGGCAGCTCTTCGAGGCCTCGAGCTGCGTCTCGTGCACGCCGCGCCGGCCCCCGCCCGCGACTCCGGCGATGAGCCGGTCGCCTTCTCATGGCAGCAGACCGGCGAGGAACTGCTCCAGCGCGCGAACACCGACCTTGCCAGTCGGTATCCCCGCGTGGCGATGAACGCCGTACAGGTCGCCGACGCGGCCGCGGCCGGGTTGCTCTCGGCTTGCGAGACGGCCGAACTCCTCGTCGTCGGAGCACGAGGAGAAGGCGGGTTCGACGGCCTCGTCGTGGGCTCAACGGCGCTGGCGACGGCGAGCACCGCCTCCTGCGCCGTCGCGATCGTTCCCAGGAGCCCGGCCGTGGCAGCACATGATGCCGAGGTGTGCGTGGGCGTGGACATGGGGCACGTGGCCGAGTCACCTCTGGACTTCGGGTTCGGCGCCGCTCAGCTGCGCGGCGCTCGATTGCGGGCCGTGCACGCGTGGGCTTTCTCCGGCCATGCTTCGTGGACTGCGGTCGCAGTGCCCGAAGAAGACCGGGCGGCGTGGGAGGACCAGGAAGTCCAACGGCTGTCCGACGTGCTCCAAATCTGGCAAGACAAGTATCCGGGAGTCCCCGTGCTGGCTGATGTGGTACTCCTCCACCCGGCCTACGCCCTGGTAAACGCCTCACAGCGAGCCGACCTGCTCGTCCTGGGTCGGCGCTCGAGCCCTCAGGCGGCTGAGCGGCGGCTGGGCCCCGTGGCCCACGCCGTCCTGCATCACTCTCGCTGCCCGGTGGTCATCATTCCGCATGTGTGACGTCGCCACGTGGCAGCGTCAGGTGCCGAAGAACACGTCGAACTCCGTGTACAGCTCTTGCGGCACCCGCTTGGTCGCCTTCGTCGCGTCGGCCAGCGGGATACATGTGATGTCCGTGCCGCGCAGAGCCATCATCGTGCCGAAGTCGCCGTCCTTGACCGCGTCCACGGCGTGCAGACCGAAGCGGGTGGCGAGCCACCGGTCGAACGCGCTCGGTGTGCCACCGCGCTGGACGTGACCGAGAACCGTCGTGCGGGCCTCCTTCTCGGTGCGGTGCTCGACCTGCCGGGCCAGCCAGTCACCGATCCCGGACAGCCGCACGTGCCCGAACTCATCGCGTGACTCGTCCTTGACCACCATCTGTCCGGCCTTGGGTACGGCTCCCTCGGCCACGACGACGATCGGCGCGTAGTTGATCTCAAAGCGTTTCTCCACCCAGGCGCACACCTGATCGAGATCGAAATCCACTTCCGGGATGAGGATGGCGTTCGCGCCCCCGGCGACGCCGGCATGCAGAGCGATCCACCCGGAGTGGCGACCCATCACTTCGACAACGAGAGTGCGCTTGTGGGACTCCGCGGTGGTGTGCAGACGGTCGATGGCCTCGGTCGCGATGCTGACGGCGGTGTCGAAGCCGAAGGTGTAATCCGTGCCGCCCACGTCGTTGTCGATGGTCTTGGGCACGCCGACCAGGTTGACCCCCGCATCGGACAGTGCGGTCGCGACGCTGAGCGTGTCCTCGCCGCCGATGACAACGAGAGCATCGATCTTGTGCGCGCCGAGAGTGTTCTTGATGCGGTCGATGCCGTCCTCAAGCCGGAGGGGGTTGGTGCGGGAGGAGCCGAGAATCGTGCCGCCGAGCGGAAGGATTCCGCGCACGGCCGGGACGTCCAAGGGCGTGGTCACGTCCTTGACCGCACCGGCCCACCCGTCGACCATCCCGAGGAACTTCCAGGCGTACTCCTGCACGCCCTTGCGAACGACGCTGCGGATCACCGCATTGAGACCGGGACAGTCGCCACCGCCGGTCAATACTCCCACCCGCATGACTGCTCTCCCTTGCCTTCGCCCGTCGTGATCACGCATGTCACAGCACGGCGGCGTGTCACAGTTTCCGACCTCGGGCGCCACCGGCCTCGAGTGAGCCGGTGCCCGTATGGAGATCTGTCTCCAGCTTGAACCCACCCGGGACGGAGCGCACGGTGTGCCCCTCTCGTCCGGCTCCCTGGCGTGCGGCCTTGACGACAGCCATGCCCGCAGGGCAGCCAGGGTGCCTGGGCAGAGCGGCTGCACACCACGTGGTGACACCTGATCAGGAACGCTCGCCGGCAGTTCCGTCGCCCTGGACGACGAGAAGACGTCCGTGCAGGGTCGCTCGTGCCACGCCGAAAAGGTTCGCCAGCCAGACCCCGGTACGGACGTGGTCGCTCACTTCGGCCAGCCGCGCACGGCTGCGGCCTCGAGCCAGCGCGGTGAACGTGATGATCTGGTCGGAGGCGAAACGGTCGAGTACGGCACCGGTGCGCACGTCCTCCAGCAGTCGCTCCGCGGTGGCCCGCCCGATCGCCTCAGCCGGTCGCCCACGGGCTCCCGCCCAGTCCGCCCCGAGCCGCCACCCGCCGGTCAGATCGGCAAATACGGCGAGCCCGGCCCCCGGCTGGAGGGCGCTGGTGTCCTCGCGCTCGTCGATGCGGGCTTCGTATCCGGCCCGGGTGAAGGTCTCGCGGGCGCTGTCTGCCATGCGTTGACTCACTCGGCGTTCCTGCAGGTGGGAGGCGAGGGCGATCCCCCACACCGACCGCACCGGCCCAGGCCGCTCCGCATCCAGAGGTGCGAGGGGACCGTCAGGCCGGACCTCGAGTCGCAGCACACCGCCGCCGGTGGGCACGTAACCGGGCCGCACCAGCGTGACAGCGACCGCGAGTCCCATGCGGGCGAGCAGCGGGGCGAGCACGTGCTGCAGATGGAAGGCGGAGGGCGCCCGGTCCTGGAACAGTCCACCGGTCAGTTCGACTCGGATCGGCTGCTCGTCAGCGGTGGCGAGGACGGGCAGCAGCGCGAGGGACAGCGCAGTGGCCGACCCCGATGTTCCGACATCGAACGCGTACTGTCCTCGCGGCCGCTCACCGCCGGGGCAGAAGGTGAACTCGCGTGAGCCCAGCGACGCCCCCTCAACCGTTCCACCGACCAGCATGCGGACCGCCTCGACCGCGCCGAGGTGCTGCCGACGCAGTCCGGGGCGCGGCCGGCGCGCCCGGACATGGTGCAGATGAACCGGGGTGCCCGTCACGGCCGCGTATGCCACGGCCTGGCGAACGATCATGCCTGACCCGGCGCAGGCGGCTCCGTCGATCTCCAGCAGAGAGCTCATCAGGACGTACTCCGCACCTCTCACACGACTCGCTCTTGACCCTTCGGAGCGGTCCGCGGCAGCTCGACGCCCAAAGCGTTCATGGCGTCGTGCGTGAGCCCGCGTTTCGCGGCCTCCCCGTCACATCCCGCCCATGCGGCCCGCGGCGTGTGACGCTCTGGGGAACGGAGCTGCGCCAGGGCCTTCTTCCCGAGCCGGCGCACCCGCCCGGGCGTCAGTCCAACCTGCTCGGCGGTCTGCTTCACGGTCCGCGCAGCGGAAGCACGGCGACCACGCTCCGGATACTGACCACGCTACCGGCGACGCACAGCCACGTCCCGTCCAGCAGCTCTTCCCAGAAGGCCACCAGGCTTCCCCTGCTCTGGTTGCCTCGGCCGACATCTCCAGTGCGCCGCGCTCGACGCCGTCCCGCTGAGGCCGAACAGCCCATGCCAAGGGGCCCCAAGCCTCTCTTTCGTGCGCCGGCGGGCAGCCAGTGGTCCAGCACCACCGCGCCGGTCGCACCGACCCGGAGCAGGACCGCGCACCGATTCCGTTCCACGCTCACCCCGGGCAGGCCGGGCCATTTCCTGACTCCCGCAGTTGGGGAACGCTGTCGGGTCAGGCCGGTCGGCCCGCGATCCCTCGGCTCCCAGTGGCCGTACCGGGCGGCACGACGAGCACGGGACAGGGTGCGTGGCGCAGGCAGTGCTGGGCCGTTGAGCCAAGCAGCATCCCCGTGAAGGCACCGTGCCCGCGGCTGCCGACGACAAGCAGGTCCGCCTCGCCCGCGGCGGCGAGGAGAACCTGGGCAGGGTGGCCTTCTTCGACCCGGGCGTCCACGGCGAGCCGTGGCGTCGGGCCAAGTACCTGGCCGATCGCGGCATCGAGCGTTTCCCGGGCCCTGTCCTGGTAGCCGACACCCGAGTAGTCGGGGGGATACCCGTACGTCACCGGCAGCCGCCATGCGGTGATCACCCGCAACTCGGCCCCGGTCAGCTCGGCCTGCCCAGCCGCCCATCGCAGCGCCTCCTCGCTCGCCGCGGACCCGTCCACGCCAACAACGATCGGCTGCCGACCACGGGGCGCCATCGCGCACCTCCCAGGTGTCGAGGCCGGAACCCCGTGCGCCACCACGGAGCCCCGATGAGAGCCCTCTGCCCAACCGGCAGACACACACGGAGCTCTCTCGGCTCCTTCCATGGTCTCGGAACACCTGCCTTGATCACCTTTCGCCGGCCAGGGAGACGAGGCCGGGCTTTCGCCCGCTACGGGCTCAGGTTGCCGCGTCGTTCGAGTGCCGTGGTGGGGTGCCGGGCGTACCGGCCTGGAGGGTGATGGCGAGCCAGCTCGCCCAACCGATGGGTTGCAGGGCCCAATAGCTGACTGCCCGGTACAGGAGCGTCGCGGCGATCGCCGGACCGGGCCGAAGGCCGTACAGGACGAGCAGTGCGGACAGGCTCGTCTCCACGATGCCGAGGCTGCCCGGGGTCAGGCGCAGGCTGCCGGGGATCTGGGTGAGAACGTAGACGAGCAGCAGGCTGTGCCAGGGCACGCCGATGCCGAGCGCCCACAGGCTGGCGGCCAGACAAGCGACGTCGAAGACCCAGTTCAGCAGCGCGAAGGCGAACGGTCGCAGCCAGGGCCGCAGTCCGGGCTGCAGGCCGTGGGCCTGTTCGACCAGTTGGGCGAGTGCCTCCTGGCCCTGCTGGATACGGCGGGAGCGCCGCCCGGCGCTCGTCCACGCTCGTCCCACCGCGTTACGGAAGCCCGAGAAGCGGGATGCTCCGACGACCGCCAAGGCGGTCCCCAGGACCAGCAGCGCGCCGTCTACGGGAAGCAGAACGCTCCGCAGCCCCGCCGGTCCCGCGGCGACCACGCCGGCCACGAGCAGGACGGCCAGAGCGAGTATCGACAGCGCACCGGCCACCAGCAGCACGGCGGCCGCGAGCACCTGCTCCGCGCCCCGGCGGCGCAGCTGCCGGAAGACCCAGGCGGCGGAGAACGCCGCCCCACCGCTGAAACCGGCGGTCCGACCCGCTGCCCGGAACGGCCCCCTGCACGCCGGACGGTACGCGAGTACACGGCAATGACGAGCTGTCACCACCGCATGGCGACAAGGGCGCTCTTGACTCCTTGTCGTCGTCGCACAACGAAAGCATGCCCAGACAGTGACGGCTTTCCTGACGCCCAGAACCTGTACACCGTCCTCACGCGGGGAGGGCAACCCCGGATCCAGCACCATCGCAGCAACGGCTTGTGTCGGCGGTCTCTCAAACTTTTCAGCGGCCACCGACAGGCTTGACCAGCGCACTCACTCAACTCTTCGTGTCAGAGTGAGGATGGAGGTACGGGGCGCATCGTGTTGCTCGCCGTGCCCCACCGTGTTCCGCCGGGGCAAGGAGGCCGGATCATGTACTTCGTGGATCGCCGAGATGCCGGCCGACAGTTGGCAGCCCGCCTGAAGCACCTCAAGGGGTCCGACGTCGTGGTGCTGGGGCTGCCCCGCGGAGGGGTTCCGGTCGCCGCAGAGGTCGCCCAGACCCTCGGCGCGCCGCTGGATGTCTGCCTCGTACGCAAACTCGGCGTGCCGTTCCAGCCGGAACTGGGCATGGGGGCCATCGGCGAAGGCGACGTCCGAGTGATCAACGACGAGGTGGTACGCACCGCCCGTGTCACCCTGGACGAGCTGGCCGAGGTCGAGGCACGCGAGCGGGAGGTACTGGAGAGCCGCGCCCGACGCTACCGGGGTGGGCGGGAACCACTCGGGCTCGAAGGCCGCATGGTGCTGGTGGTCGATGACGGGGTGGCCACGGGTTCGACGGCGCGAGCGGCCTGCCGGATCGCCCGCGCTCGCGGGGCCGCACGGATTGTGCTCGCGGTTCCCGTGGCACCGCATGACTGGACCGCGCGGCTCGGCGCGGACGCCGACGAACTGGTGTGCCTGCACACGCCGGGGAACTTCTACGCCATCGGTCAGTTCTACGCCGACTTCTCCCAGACCGACGACGACGAGGTCATCGCCTGCCTGGAGAAGGCCCTCGCCCGCTCGGTGAGCACCCGCCGGACTCCGCCGGGTCATGCCCTGCCCGAGGACCGGGAAGCCGATGTGCGAGCGGGTCCGCTGGTACTGCGGGGACAGCTCACGGTCCCCGAGGGCGCGCTCGGGATCGTGATGTTCGCGCACGGCAGCGGCAGCAGCCGCCGCAGCCCGCGCAACCGGTTCGTCGCGGCCGGCCTGAACCGGGCCGGGCTGGGCACCCTACTGTTCGACCTCCTCACCGAGGCTGAGGAGACCGACCGGGCCAACGTGTTCGACACGGACCTGCTCGCCCGCCGGCTCACAGACGCCACCGGCTGGCTGCGCGAGCAGCCCGAGGCCCAGGAGCTGGCCATCGGATACTTCGGCGCGAGCACCGGCGCGGCCGCCGCGCTCTGGGCCGCCGCCGAGCCCGGCGCCCGGATCGCCGCGGTCGTCTCCCGCGGCGGCAGGCCGGACTTGGCCGGTCCGCGGCTGCCGGCGGTGACGGCACCCACGCTGCTGATCGTCGGGGGCCACGATCAGCTGGTGCTCGGTCTCAACCGCGATGCTCAGGCCCGGCTGCACTGCGAGAACGGGCTCGCGGTCGTCCCCGGCGCCACCCACCTCTTCGAGGAACCCGGTGCTCTGGAGAAGGTCACCGACCTGGCCCGTGACTGGTTCACCGACCATATGGCCCCGGCTGCTCACGCGGCGGGCCGATTCTGACGGCGGGGCCGGACAGGGGCGGCTGCTCGGTGCGCTGCGGCGGCACAATCCTCGTGCCTCGCTACTCGACAGGGGAGATCAGGCCGTAATGGCCGTCGTAGCGGTGGTAGAGGATGTTTCCCCGCTCGGTGGTGGCGTCGGCGAAGAACACGAACGGGAACCCGGTGAGTTCCAGCCGCTGTCTCGCCTCGGCCGCGTCCATCCGAGGAGCGGCGAGGTCGCTCACGGTGAGCGGCACGGCCACAGGGCCGACCAGCTCGTGGTGGGGGTGCACCTGGGCGAGGCGATAGCCCGCCGGGCCGGACCGGTACAGCACGCTGTCCTCTCCGGTGCCGATGTCGGTGAAGAGGTGGAAGTCGTAGTCCATCGCCTCCAGCTCGAAGGCCGCCTCGTCGGGCGACTCCCGGGCCAGCGAGTAGGCCTTGTGCCGTACGACCTGTCGCTCCTCGGCCGGGCGCGGGAAGTAACCGGGACGGTGGGCGGGCTCGCTGCCGTGGCGCCACTCGTGCGGGCCCGACACCGGCGCCTTGCCTCGCCGCGCCTCCCAGTGCTCCTCCAGCCGCTCCAGCCGCCCAGCGAGCCGGTCCTGCAGCAGGTCGACAGCCTCGGTCACCGTGTCGGCAGAGACATGCGCGCGGGCAGGACGCCCGTTGACGTCCAGATTGGCCTGCGCGATCGCCGGCCGCTCCATGGCGGGGTTGGCCATACAGGTCAGTTTGACGCGAGCGTACAGAACCGGCTCCCGCGTCCGGCCGGTGAGTGCCCGCACCTTCTCCTGGGCGTACTCGACGGCTCCCGGCGGCATCTGCCCCTGGGTTTCCACCTGGATCTCGGGAGCCTGCTGTGGTGCCGGTCGCTTCATGGCAGCCTCCTTGCGCCGTATGCCACTATCCACACTTACGCTCATTGGGCCTGTACGCACGGTCGGTGTGGCCGTCCCTGACCGATCAGACCTCCTCGCCCCTGAGCGGACATGGCAGAACGGCCCATGCAGCGGCGGGCTCGAGAGCTCGGCCGCGAGCCCGGGCGGGCGCTGACCGGACGGCCCCCATCAGGGCCATTCGACCCATGCCACCCCGGAACAACCGGGTTGAGGCTGGTAGACGGGGTTCGATGCCGACCCAAGGGCGTGAGATTGGTGATCACACGAGTGCGGATGCCGCACCGGCACCTGACGCCGCCCGCCAAGCCCGGGCCGCCGCGCGAACCGCCCACGCCTCCGTCCCGGCAACCGCAGCCAGTCGGCGGCCGGTGGATCTTCTGGTGGATCCTGATGACGCTTGTCATCGTCCTGGTGCTCTCTCGCGCCCGCTCCGGGCCGCACGCGACATCAGTCTCCTACAGCGACTTCGTCGGCAAGGTCGGCGCCAGCCAGGTGCAGACGGTCGACATCAACGACAAAGGCGCGGTCAGTGGCACCCTGAAGGACGGCGCGAAGTTCACCACCCAGATCCCCACCGCACTGGGCACCGGCGCCCAGCTCCAGCAGCAATTGACCTCGCACCATGTGCACATCAAAGCCAGCCAGAGCAGCAGCGGCGGCTCAGCGTGGTTGTCCGTGCTCTTCACGTTCCTGCCGTTCCTGCTGCTGATCGGCTTCTTCGTGTGGAGGGGGCGCCGGGCCGCAGGGTCGGTGACCGGCGGGCTGAGCGCCATCGGACGCTCGCGCGCGAAGATCATCGAAGCGGAGCGGCCCACCACCGGCTTCGACGACATCGCCGGCTATGACGGGGTCAAGCAAGAGATCGGCGAGGTGGTCGACTTCCTGCGCAATCCCGACCGCTATGCCGCTGCGGGTGCCAAAGGGCCCCGTGGCGTGATCATGGTGGGGCCGCCCGGTACCGGCAAGACTCTCCTCGCGCGAGCCGTCGCCGGCGAGGCGGACGTAGCGTTCCTGTCGGTGACCGGCTCCGCGTTCGTGGAGATGTTCGTCGGGGTCGGTGCCTCCCGGGTGCGCGACCTGTTCGATCAGGCCCGCAAACGCGCCCCGTCGATCATCTTCATCGACGAGATCGACGCACTCGGTTCGCGTCGCGCCGGCGGGGCGAGGCTGGGCGGCAACGACGAGCGCGAGCAGACCCTCAACCAGCTGCTGGCCGAGATGGACGGCTTCGACCAGTCCAGCGGCATCGTCGTCCTCGCCGCCACCAACCGGCCCGATGCCCTCGACCCGGCCCTGCTGCGCCCCGGGCGCTTCGACCGGCAGGTCACCGTGCCGCTGCCCAACCAGGCCGAGCGGGCCGCGATCCTCGTCGTCCACGCCCGCGACAAGACCCTGGCTCCGGATGTCGACATGGATGCCGTAGCGCGCGCCACGCCCGGGTTCTCCGGAGCGGATCTCGCCAACCTCGTCAACGAGAGCGCCATCAACGCCGTACGGGGCAACCGCACTCGGATCGAGCCGCACGACCTGGATGCCGCACGCGACCGTGTGCTGCTGGGACGCCGGGAGTCCTCCAACGCGCTGCTGCCCGAGGAGCGCCGCTCGGTGGCCGTCCACGAATCGGGCCACGCCCTGGTCGCGGCATTGTGCGAGCACGCCGACCCGGTGGCGAAGGTCACCATCCTGCCGGCCGGTGTCACCCTCGGTGTCACCGAGCAACTCCCGGAAGCAGAGCGCCACTTGTACAGCGAGAGTTACATGATCGACCTTCTGGCGGTGCGCCTGGGCGGACGCGCGGCCGAGCTCGTGGCCTTCGGCGAGGGATCGACGGGAGCCGCCAACGACCTGGCCGGCGCCACCCAGATCGCCACCCGCATGGTCCGCGAGTTCGGCCTCTCCCCCGAACTCGGCCCGATCGGCTACGCCTCCTCCCAGCCGCACTACCTCGGTGAGACCACCGACGAGCCCGGCCGGCCACCGTACTCGGAGCAGACCCAGCGCATCGTCGACGTGGAGGTCGCCCGGCTGCTGCGCCAGGCCGAACAGCGCGCGATCGCTCTGCTGCGCGGCCATCGGCCCGCCTTGGAACGCCTGGCCGGAGAACTGGTCGCCCACGAGACCGTCGACGGCTCCGTCGTCCTCGACGTCCTGCGCCAAGAACCCACCCAGGTGGACGGAAGAGACGATGCCCGCGCGTTCGACACACCATCGCCCCCCGGGCGTCCGCGGCCGGAAGTTCACACGCCGCCTCGATGATCGTCAACATCACATGGTCAGCGGCCCTCGCGATCGGTCAGGGGCCCGTATGTCCAACGACAGTCGCCTCGCCGCAAAAGGCGCACTCAGCCCGGCGTCGTGCGGACAGCGTGACGCCGTCGTCGACGGCACGGTTGACGAGGCATACGGCCGGCATCTCGGTTCAGACCGTCCGCACAGGTGTATACAGCCCTCGCCGTAACCGGCCGCATTCCCCGAGGTGGAACCGCAACTTGCCGGCCGGACAGCGGATACGTCGGCCGGTCCTGGTCAGGTGCCGGTGGGTGGACGGCGGACGTCGTCGGTCCGGTACGCGATGTGCTCGGTGACCGAGACCACGCCGTCGACGCCGCGGCACAGCCGCTTGATCACGGGAACCAGACTCCGGAACTCGACGGAGCCGCCCAGGTCGACCCGCCCCTCGCGGACCTCGACCGTCACCTGCGAGGGAGCGAGCCCCATCGTGCGCCACAGCACGTCGTGGGTGATCTCGTCGCGGATGGCGTCGTCACGGCGCAGGAAGATCCGCAGCAGGTCACCACGGCTGACGATACCCAGGAGCCGTTCCGTCTCGTCCACCACGAGCAGTCGCTTGACGTGCTGGGTCTCCATGAGGCGAGCGGCCTCCACCACGTTCCACTCCGGAGCCGCACACACCGCGGGAGCCGACATCAGTTCCTCGGCCCGGGCCCCCTCGGCCTTGGCCCGCTCCCAGGCCTCCAGGTTCGGGACCGGGACTAGGCCTGACGGGTCGGCCTGGTCGGCGCTCTTGCGCAGTAGGTCGGCCTCGGACACCACACCCATGGGGCGGTCCAGATCGTCCACCACGGGCACAGCGGTTACGTCGTTGTCCGCCAGCAGCCTGACGAGCTCCTTGAACGGTGTGTCAGGACGCGCCCGGACAACGTCCCGGGTCATGAGCTCCTCGACCGTTCGGTGCTGCATGGTGCCTCCCGTATAGGGGCCGCTCATCTCGCGGATACGAACCTCCCGCCCCGTGCGGCGGTCTGTCCCGCTCGGCAGAATGGATACAGCACCATTCTGAGGAGAGGGCTGCGATCATGCGAGCCCACCTCGGCCACCGACTCGTCATGGAGAGCCTGGCGACCGGCGCCTCCAGGGCATGCAAGTGACGCTCGTCCCGACTCAGCTCGGCTCACCGACCAGTCCTGGCCCACCCCAGAGACCACCACGGTCACCGCTCGGTATCGGGCCTGCCCGGGGCGGCAGCCGTACCGCCCGGCGACGGCAGGAACGTACGACCCCCGGTGCGGGGGTCGAGCCGGACGGGATGGCCCATGGCGGCCCCCGGGAAAGGCCCGGCATGTGCACCGGCAGACCAATCGTGTCTCGCGGGGCCCGGCATCCGGCGTTGTACTGGAAAGGGAAACACCACCGAACGAGGGGACTGGCCGTGCCGTCGTCCGATATCCCTCTCCCGGACAAGCCGCAGAAGGTCTTCGACCGGGACGCCGAATGGCAGGAACTCGTCGCGTTCGCCTGTGACAACCGGCCCGAAGCCCGCCTCGGGGTCGTCAACGGGCGGCTGCGCCAAGGCAAGACCTACTTGCTGGAGACGCTCACCGGCGCCCTGGGGGGCTTCTATTTCGGGGCTCAGCAGGCGACGCAGGCCGAGTCGCTGAGCCATCTTGCCGACGAGCTTGCCCGATACACAAACGCGTCCACCCCACCCCACTGGCACGGCTGGGAGGACGCCACCGACGACCTCCTGGCGCTCGGAGACCAACGTCCGACACCCATCGTCCTCGATGAGTTTCCCGACCTGGTACGGCAGAGCCCCTCGCTCCCCTCCATCCTGCACAGCGCCTACCGGCGCCACGACGGCGGACACCCCGGCCAGGCACGCCTCCTGCTGAGCGGCAGTTCCCTGCCCCTCATGCACCGGCTGTTCAGCACAGCCTCCCCTCTGCACGAACTGAGCGATCTGCACCTCACCCTGCGTCCGTTCGACTACCGCCAGGCGGCACGCTTCTGGGGCATCGACGACCCCGCCCTCGCCCTGCTCGTCCACGCCGTCGTCGGCGGAACCCCCGCGTACCGGCACGACTACGTCCAGGACGACACCCCCGCAGGGCGCGAGGACTTCGACGCCTGGGTCTGCAGAACCGTACTCAACCCCGGCAAGCCCCAGTACCGCGAGGCGTACCACCTGCTGCAGGAGGAGATCGACCACAAGGACCGCGCCCTGTGCCACTCCGCTCTCTCCGCCGTCGCCACGGGCTGCTCGACCCAGGGCCGGGTCGCGGACTGCCTCGGCGCTCCCCTGACCGACACCGCGCGCTGCCTCGGGCTGCTGCGGGAACACGGCCTGCTGCACAGCGAGGCCGACGCCTTCCGGCCCAGCCTCATCAGACTGCGCGTCGCGGAGCCCCTGCTGGCTTTCGAACACGCGGTCGTACGACCTCACCGGTCGGCCCTGGCACAGCAGAATGCCGTCGCGGTCTGGAAGCAGGCCCGCCCGGACTTCGACTCCATGGTGCACCAGTCCCACTTCGCTCAGATCTGCCGCGACTGGGCCCTCCACTTCGCCGACCCGGACACCTTCGGCGTTCGTCCCAGGTCGGCGGCCCACGGGTCAGTGGCCGACCCCACACACCCAGGCAGTACGGACCTGGCAGCCGAGGTGGTCGTACGCGGCCACGGCGACGCAGGCCACGGCTCCCTGCTGTCGGTGGGCCTGGCCCGGTGGGACGAAGTCATGGACGTGGAGCATCTGGAACGTCTCCAGGACCTCCTCGGCATCCTCGCCAACCGCGGCGAGGACACCAGCCGTACCCGGCCGGCCTGCTACAGCGGCGCCGGCTTCAGCCCCGCCCTGCGCGCCGTCGAAGCCCAGGGACAGGTGGTACTCGTCGACCTCGACCGGCTGTACGGACGGAGGTAGCCGGCCGCGCGGGCGTCTCGCCGCGCAGGGAACGCGGCTCGGGACGCGGAGAAACCGTCGCACGCTCGAGAATCTCCACGTGCTCAGGAGCGTCGAGAGCCTCCCTGGTGGATCAGCCACCATCACGGGTGCTTTGCTCGGCCTCGCGTCGGCAGGCGCGTCCCGAAGCCGTGCCGCGCCGTGCCGCGCCGTGCCGCGCCGGCAAAAGCGAGGCACCGCATCGCCGGGCGGCACGCGGACATCCACGAAGCCCGGCTGAATCCGACCGCCGGCCGCGGCACGCACATGGGACGCGGTCGCGGAGATCATGGCATCTTGCCATGATGGAATGCAGGAAACGTGTGGATACAGGTCGATTCCGGCGACGGGGACGGGTCCTGGCTGTGCGGGTGCATCGGCTTCTCTGCCGGCCTTTCCGTCGGCCGGGACTCCACATTGCACCGACACGGAGAGAGGAACGGCATGCTTGAAAGAGCTCAGGACGTGTCCTCAGGGGTCGACGCGGTCAAGGCGATCGGCACGGTGTCGAAAGACGACTACAAAGCGGTGATCGAGCCCCTTATCAACGACGCGCGCAGGGAAGGCCGCCGCATCCGGCTCCTGTGGGAGTGCGGCCCGGATTTCCAGTCGTTCACGCCGGCAGCCGGGTGGGAGGATCTCAAGGTCGGCTTCGGCGCCATGCGCCTGTTCGAGGGATGCGCCGTCGTGACCGACATCCGCTGGATCCGAGAGTCGACCCGGCTCGCGAGTTTCCTGATGCCTTGCCCGGTACGCGTCTTCGAGGTAGAGGATCGCGAGGAGGCCCTGAACTGGCTCGTCTCACTGCCCGAAGGCCCCGGCGCATCCCACAAGCTCCTGACCGAGTCAAAAGTTCTCGTGATCGAAGTCGAGCAGCCCCTGCGCACACAGGACTTCGACGCGCTGGCACAGACCGTGGACAACTGGCTCGAAACCCACGACGCGCTGGCCGGTGTCGTGGTGCACGCTCGCGAATTCCCTGGCTGGGAGAACATCAAAAGCCTGCTCCGGCATGTACGTTTCGTCCGTGACCATCACCGCAGGGTCAGGAAGATCGCTCTGGCGGCCAACACCAAGCTCGCCGCACTCGTACCTCACGTCGCGAACCACTTCGTCCAAGCCGAGGTACGACAGTTCGGATACGCCGAACTCGACGACGCCGTAGCCTGGGCCGCGAGTCCGCCCGCTCCTGGCCCTGCCGATGCGGGTTGATTCGGGAGCCCCTCTCCGCACCGACGTGTTCACAAGGGCATCCCACGACCATCGGCTGAGCGCGCAAGCGCCCCGGTCCCCATAGGTCCCCAAGAACGATCAAGAGGTCGTGTCGGATCACTCCGACACGACCTCCGACCTGCGTCCTAGCAAGTCGGGACGACAGGATTTGAACCTGCGACCCCTTGACCCCCAGTCAAGTGCGCTACCAAGCTGCGCCACGTCCCGATGCATTTCACCCGGGGTGATCCCGTGTTCGTGCAGGTAAACCCTACCGCACGCAGGTGGATGGCCGTGCACGGGCCGGCGGCGGCGCACGGCGAGCTCGCGCCCTTCGGGGTGTTGTACCGTGGCAGGAGGACACGCCGCCGCGCCACCGGGAACGGCTTGTCGCCGCGCAGCCGGGGTGGGCGGCGCGCCAGAGGTCACCCACCCGCGGCCTCGCCGATCAGGCGTTGGGGTCGAACACGATACCGGCCGGCTTGGCCTTCTCCAGGTGGTAGTTGAAGTTGCCGTCCTTGAGACCGAAGACGGCACTGCCGAAGTCGTACGCGCTCAGCTTGTCGCGCAGGCCCGCCGGGTAGCCGTCCCAGCCGACCAGGCTGGGGAACTGCCAGGTGTGGTAGTGGTTCTCCGGCGGCTCGTCGTTGGAGTTGGCCGGGCGGAAGCAGTGCGTGCTGATGCCGTCCTTGTGATAGACGACCTTGGGGTGTGTGCCGTCCCAGCGGATCTGGTCACGGCCGTAGATGTTGAAGTTTCCGTGCGCCGAAGTGGACACATACTTGGCCTCGTTGTCCTGCACCCACACCACGACGTGTTCCCAGTCGTTCCGGTGTCCGCCCAGGCCACTGCCGGCTACGGCCTGGTCCTTCTCGAAGTAGAGGCCGTACATGATGGCGCACCAGCCGTTGTTGCACTTCTCGCGGGAGTAGCCGTTTGTGTTGTCCAGGTCCCAGGAGTCGTGGCACTGGCCGTTGAGAGCGCCGGACGGCTTGAGGCCGCCGTTGATGGTGCCGTCGGGGCCGATGGCGGGAGTCGGGTAGCAGCCGTCCGTGTCGTAGTCGTAGGCGGGCTGGAACGTCTGCTCCAGTCCGTCCGCGTTCGCGGGCAAGGCCTTCGGCGGGTCGGCGAGAGCACTGCCGGGGAAGGCGACGACCAGCGCGACGGCGCTGCCGAGGATGAGCGAGACCCTGCGGATCCGCGAGCTTTTCTTCACTGCGTCCTCCTGATCGACCGCGGCGTGGGGGCAGGGCAGACCAGGCGGTCGCGTTGGCATGCCCAGCTCAGCTTTCCGGGCCGTTCTTGAAAACGCCAGCGTCTGGAGGTGTCCGAGCGATGAAGGATCAACCAATGGGGAGAATGGGGCGGCCCGTTGGGCGTCGAGGATGCCCTCGACGCCCAACTCACGGGCCCGGCAGCGTGGTTGCCACCGGACCCGGAAGGGCGACGGCCGACCGGGGCCGCCTGCTCGTACGGCTAGACCTTGCCGTCGGCGAGCTTCCACTCGCGGTGCAACGTGCCCAGCGGGATGCTGTGTTGGAGAACGGGGGTACCGAAAATGGACAGCTGGATGCGCAGGGTGCCGGTCAGATCGACGCCGCCGTAGACGGCCCAGGCACCTGACGCTCCGACACCGGTCTTCGCCGTGGCACCGGTCGCGGACGTGGCGTCGAGCGTTCCCGCCGCCTCACCGCGGAGATACGGGGCCAGGTCCGCGGTGACGCCGACGGTGCCGTACAGCCCGACGGTGGCCTCCGCGCCGAGGGACGCCTTCACGTTTCCCGCCGCGGTGACGGCGGTGCGCACCGGTGAGCTCGTCATGTGCGACTCGTTGACCGGCGTCCAGCCCTTGGCCGGCCCGAAGGTGCCACCGGCCTTGAAGTCACCCTTGAGGTCCTGCTCGATGTCGACGGTGACGCTGCCGTCGGCGCCGATCTGGAAGTAGCAGGTCAGATCGAGGTTCACCACGACGGGAATCGGGCCGACCTCAAGCACGGGGTCGGCGTGCAGCTTCGCGAACGGCACCCGCACGGGCTGGGCCGAGGCGGCGGCGCGCCCCTTGACCGCCCACCGCGAGGTCCAGTCGCCGGAGACGCCGAGGTACGCCGCCCCGGGGCCGGAGCCGGCCGAGTCGCCGCCGTAGGAGAAGTCGACCTCGGGCGCGACCTGGACGAAGCCGGAGACGGACGCCGTCGCCGAAGCGGGTGCTCCCGTCGCCGTGCCGACCTTCGCCCCGACATCGACCCGCAGGCTGCCGAGCGGGACCTTCGTGCCCTCGGGGCCGGAGTGGATGTCTCCCGTCTTCGCCCAGGAGACCTTCACGTCGGGCAACAGTCGCTCGACATCGAAGGAGGCGGGATCGACGGGGACGGAGCCCTTCGCGTCGTCGTCGCCGAGCAGCGTGTCCAGGGTCGTCGGCGCCGTCTGGACCTCGGTGCCGTCTCCACTCTTGCCGATCACCTTGGTGACCTTGGCGAGGAGTCCGTCCGGGGCACCGGGTGCGGGGGCGCTGGCGATGATGTCGCCGACGGCTGTGGCGTGCGGCTTCGTGGTGCTCCCTGCGGTCGGGGACGGTGACGCGGTCCCCGGGTCTCCGGAAGTTCCCTTACCCGTAGGAGAGATGACGGCACGTCGCGTGTGGATGTCGTACGACTTCACCTTCAGCGCGGTCTTTTGAGCCTTTCCGCCCGCCGCGCCCGGCCGTGCGACGGCGGTCGAGGTGGCTGCCGCCTCGGGGGCGGCGGCGACGGCAAGCGGTCGGCCGGCGTCGGCGGTGGCGCCGGAGGTGGCTTCGGCGTCCTGAGCACGTGCGGCGGAGGAGGAAGAGTGCGCCCCGGGCTCCGCGGAGCAACCGGCGGCGAGGAAGAGGGCGGATGCGGCGAGCGCGGGCATGACGGCACGCAAGGGCCGCTTGCGGATACGCAAGGTCAGTCCTGAGGGGGTGGGGGGTGGCAAGGGATTACCAGCGGGTAACCAGGGGTGAGCGTGTCATGAACCTGTGAAGTTCCGCTCCACGTTTCCGCACACTCCGAAGGTGATGTGCGCCACGCGGGCGACGGACGCGTGGCTGAAGGGCGCGCCTGGGGTTCGTTTTCTCCAATTCCCTTGGGGCACAACACAACTGATGCACCATCGGGAGGCCGCATGAGTGAAAGCGCGCAGGGCAGCCGAGTCCACGACTGGCTCGCGGACAACTCCTCACGGCAGCAGCGTGATCCGGAGCGCGATCAGGACAACAGGACCGTGGGACGCCTTCGCCTCGGGGTCGGAGTCATCGGCATCATGCTTCCGCCGGCGGTGCCGTTCGGGAACGAAATCCTCCGGGCGCTGGGATCCAAGACGCCGATCATGCCCGAGTCCATCAGCGGCTCGTACTACACCGGCACACGGAATGTGTTCGTCGGCAGCCTGTGCGCGCTGGGCGTCTTCCTCATCTGCTATCGCTACAACAAACGCGACGACCACTTCAGCTCAGCGGCCGGCGTATTCGCCCTGGCCGTCGCGTTGCTGCCGACGTCACCGGGCGGACATCCGACCGCACGCCAAGGGGCCGTCGGTGTCATTCATCTCGTGTGCGCCGCGCTGCTTCTCCTCATGCTGGCTGTGTTCTGCATCATGTCCTTCTGGGATCCGGCACCGACGGACAAGCGCCACGTGAATCGCCTCTATCTGACGGCCGGAGCGGCCATCGTCGCTTTCACGGCCATCGCCGGAATCGCGCAGTTGACAAAATGGGGCACCCACTGGAAATTCACGTCCGTCTACATCTGCGAAACGCTGGCGGTGTGGGCGTTCGGTATCGCCTGGCTGACCGCGGCCCTCGAAATGGGCGCCCTCAGGTTCGGGGCTCCCAGCCCTCGTACGCCGCTGTCAGCAGACCCAGTACGCCATGCGCCGTGACCTCGCGGGGGTTGGGGTAGGACTCCTCGGCGGTCCGTGCGGCAGCGACCGGCAAGTCGGGTTCTTTCAGGCCGAGTTCGGCGAGCGTGCGGGGAGCGCCGAGGCTTCCCGCCAGCTCGCGGAGGGCGCGGGGGACGTCGTCGGTGTTCAGGGCGCGCGACAGGGCGCTGATCGCCCGGGGTGCGGCGGACGCGTTGTAGGCGAGGACGTACGGGAGGACCACCGTGTGGGTCTGCGCGTGAGACAGGCCGAAGGTGCCGCCGAGTACATGGCAGAGCTTGTGGTGCAGGCCCATGGTGGTGGCGCCCAGGCAGGCACCGCACAGCCAGGCGCCGTACAGGGCGCGGCTGCGGGCGTCCGCGCGGTGGCCTCGCCCCGGCTGCCGCATACCACCAGGACCCTGCGCAGACCGAGTCGCGCGGCCTCGCCGGGCGTCGCGGACACCGCGGCGCCGGGGCGGAAGACGACTCGCGCGGGCCGGGTCTCGTACGAGAAGTCGAGCGGGGTGCTCATCGGGGCTCCAGTAAGGGGGAGTTCGTCGGCGTCCCGGCCCGGCATCAGGCCGTTCTTGGCACACTCCGCGCTCCAGACCGGTGCCAGTCGCTCCAGTTGCCCGCGGTCGGGCGAGAGCACGTCCATCGTGGAACCTTCGTCGAACCACGCGAGCTCCCGGCCGACTTCGACGCCGCGCCCGCCGAACGCGTCGTTCCACGGCACCTTCTGCGCCGGCAGGGCACTGGTGAGCTTCTCGCCGTCCACTGCGCCGAACCCCTCGGTGTCGAGAAGTTGGTCGAAGCCGTTGAACCAGACGTCCCCGAACTCCACCGACCGGTCGAGGTCGTCCATCAGGGCGAGTACGCCGAGGATGTGGTCCTGGTCGACATGGGTGACGACGAGCAGGTCGACCAGGCCGTCGAGCCCGGCCAGGGTCGGTTTGATGAGCGGATACGTACCCGAGCGACCGCCGTCGACGAGGATCCGGCGTACGAAGCTGTCGTCGCCGTACTCCAGGAGCAGGCAGTCGCCGTCCTCGCCGGGCATCATGGTGAACCTGATCATTGCGGCCTCCCAGGCGGACCGGTCTGGCGTTCTCCGGTGTCGAGCTGTCATGGCGACCTTGTGCGACCTTCTGTGCGCGACAGTCATGGCGGCCTTCCGTGCCGGGCGTCATGGCGACGTTCTGTACAGCGCGACGATCACGAACGGCTCACGCGTGTCGACGCGCCACGACAGACGGCGCGCCAGATCGAGCCGGTGCACGCACTCCGGGTCGTCGGGGAACTCGGAAAGCCCGTGGATGAGGCGGCTCAGCCCCAGGGTGAAGACCGGCACTCCGCGGTCGAAGGCCTCGACCAGCGCGTCGCGCGCCGCCTGCCGCTCCTCTTCGGTGTGCTATGAGGATGTTGTCGATGGTGGCGACGTCGACATCGTGGGCGGTCCCGGCGCGAGGGTTCATGAACGGGGCGGGTTGCTCCTCGCTCAGCAGCAGGGCCAGGCTGCCGAGTGGGCGCTGCGGATCGTTGTACTCGGACAGGAGCCATGTCGCGAGGGCGCGGGCGGAGGCGGGGGGCGAGCTTGGCTGCCGCATTCCGTCGGAGTCCGCCACCGGCGCCTCGCCGCCCGCGAGATGCGGGTACTTCGAGATGCGGGTACTTTCCGACACCGATGACCAGCGCGTGGGTGCGCGGAAGACCGGTGTCCCCTTCGAGGTGAATGACGGCACCGGCCATGGATCCTCCGGAACCCGACTGCGCCGGAGACTGCTCGCGACCGGAGACCACCCGCGAGCAGCATTTCCCTTATTATATTTCTGCAGGACCGATATGTCATGGTGTGTCAGCGAACGTGAGGCCCGGCATGCCCAAGAATCTCGTCATCTGCCTGGACGGCACGGGCAATCAGTTGAAGGCGAAAGGGAACACCAACGTCGTCCGGCTCTACGAAATGCTGGACCTCTCCGATCCCGCCCGGCAGATCGCCTACTACGACCCCGGAGTCGGCACCTTCTCCGCCGCGGGCGCCTGGACACCCGTCGCCCGCCGCCTGTCGAAACTCCTCGGTCTCGCCTTCGGTTCCGGAATGAAGACCAACCTCGCCGAGGCGTACACATATCTGATGGAGCGTTACCAACCGGGCGACCGGATCTACGTGTTCGGCTTCAGCCGCGGCGCATACACGGCCCGCGCGCTCATGGGCATGCTGAAGGCGGTCGGCCTGATGCGGCCCGGCATGGAGAACCTCGTCCCGTACGCCGTGTCCGTGTACGCCAAGAACAAGGACTGGACCCGGCAGGACTGGGACCAACTCCACCATTTCGCGGGCGCCTTCAGCAACGCGGTCGAGGGGCGCGTCGGCATCTCCGTCGCCTACCTGGGAATCTGGGACTCCGTGAAGGCGTCCGGCGTGCTGCGCCGGAACCTGCGATGGCCGTACACCCGTCAGCTCCCGAACGTCCGCCGTGTCCGCCATGCCGTGTCCATCGACGAGAGGCGCAGGCCCTATCGCGAGTACCTGGTCACGCCCGACAAGAAGCATGCTGCCCCCGGCTCGGTCGAGCAGGTGTGGTTCGCCGGGGTGCACTCCGACGTCGGCGGGACCTTCGACGACGATCCCCGGCTCCCCACCATCACCCTCAAGTGGATCGTGGACGGCGCCCTGGAGGAGGGCCTCCTACTGAAGAACGCGGCGTACGCGCGCGAGGTGTCCCTCGTGCCCGAGGACGCCCTGGGGAAGGTGCATGGGATGGGCTGGATCTGGGCCCTGCTCACCTACCGGCGCCGGAGACTTCCGCGGGGCGCGCAGGTGCACGCGAGTGTCCTGGCGCGGATGGAGGAAAATCCGGAGTACGCGAACCGGATCCCACCCGAGGTGGGCTGGTCCGACACCGAATGGCTCACCGCTCGATGGCCGCAGGTACCCCCGCCGACGGCCCCGGGGGCGATGGTCGACCTGATGCGACACACACGCGGCAGCCGACACTGAAAGTATGATCAACCAATGTCTGACATGACCGAAACCACGCCCGGCTGGCTGACTTCCGACGAGCTGGAACTGGCCCGCGCACGGATGCCGATCCTGTACGTCGAGGCGGTACCGGTGCGCGTCGACGACAGCGGCGAAGTCACCCACATCGGACTCCTGCTGCGCATCGGTCCGGACGGGACGGTCAGCCGGACCCTCGTCTCCGGCCGGGTGCTGCACCACGAGCGGGTCCGGGATGCCCTCCTGCGCCACCTGGAGAAGGACCTCGGCCCGGTGGCGCTCCCCCGAGTCCCGGCTTCCCTGCAGCCCTTCACCGTCGCCGAGTACTTCCCGACGCTGGGGGTCACGCCCTTCCACGACCCCCGCCAGCACGCCGTGTCCCTCGCCTACATCGTCCCGGTGACCGGCGACTGCCGTCCCCAGCAGAACGCTCTCGACCTGGTCTGGGTCAGCCCCGATGAGGCTTCGTCGCCACTGGTCCTCGACGAGATGCCGGGCGGGCACGGGGTTCTGCTCAAGCAGGCCCTGGCGCATGTCGGCTGCCTGTCCTGAACGGAGGCAGGGAGCTGCCTGTCTGCACGAAGGCACGGAGAAGGCCGTCTTCCCCTCGCCGAGAAAACGGCCTCCGACCGGCTCAAGAGCTGTGCAAGCGACCGGCTCACGAAGCGAGGATCCTGCGCTTCTGCTCCTCGAATTCCTCTTCGGTCAGTACTCCTTGGGCCTTCAGGTCACCCAGTTGCTTGAGCTGATCCATCTTGACGGTCATGTCGTCTCCGGGAACCGGCGGCGGTGCGGGTGGCGGGGGCGGGGCCTGCTGAGCCTCCTGCTCTGCCCATCGGCCTGCCTGCCGACGCGACACACGGTTGGACACCGCGGTGGCGGTTCCGGAGATAACGGCAGTACGGGCAACACCACGAAGAAGTCCGGGCATGATCACTCATCTCCCACGATGCGTGCGGGCGGACGGTCGCGGACACGGTCCGCAAGGCGCCGCTTCGGTCGGCGACCGGCGCGTCACGGGGTCGCTTCGACCACGTCCAACGAGGCCAGCAGGTCCTGGACGGGAATGCGCCCGCTCGCCACCAACTGGGCACCGCTGCGTCGCATGGCCCGGGCGAAGGGTGCCGCCCACACGTTCTCGTACACCAGGATTCCGGCGGAGCTGTTCGGCTCCAGCGCGTTCCCGGCCTCCTCGATGTCGTCCTGGCCCACCAGCCCCGACGAGGCGCCCTCGAAGACGGTCAGGTCCACCTCGTCTCCGAGATCCGTCAGTTCCAGTGCCGCGACCGAGCCGTCGCTCTCCTTCCGGATGAAGACGAGGTCGAGGATGCGGATGATGCCGCGGTCGACCAGATCGACGAGCAGCGGGAAGCCCTCGCCCGTCATGCGGTTGCCAGGAAACTCGACGACCAAGTAGTCGACGGGGCCCATCTGTTCCAAGTCGTCGCTCATGGCCACTCCTCACGAGGGGCTCGGGTTCGGGGAGTCGGGGCCTCACCCGCCCCCGCCCGCGTTCGGCGGCGCTCGCCGCGACAGACGGCGACGAAACGGTCCTTGTGACCATTGCAGCACCCTGCGGAAGGCTTCGCATGTCCGCACAGCGAGCCGGCCGCCGAGCATGATCAGCGCCGGGCGCGAACATGACCGCATGATCCCCAGAAGCGCGTCAGAGGCCGTACCGGAATGCTCCGATACGGCCTCTGACCCGCGACTTCAAAAGTCGGGACGACAGGATTTGAACCTGCGACCCCTTGACCCCCAGTCAAGTGCGCTACCAAGCTGCGCCACGTCCCGATGCGGTCACCCGCGGTGACCCGCGTGATCGTGCGAACAGAACTTTACCCCACGTCGTGGGCTGCTCCGAAGGGGGCGCGGCGCGCGCGACAATCGGCGTATGAGTGGGACATCTGAGGCTCGGCAGGGCGGCGGGCGTGATCGGGACACGGCGGGGCGGGCGCGGAACGCCCGGCCGCGCGACGGGCTGGGGCGCCCCCTGCCGTACGGCGCGGACGGCGTGGAACGCCAGCCCGAAGGCGTCGTACGCGGCCCCGAGGAGACCGTCGCCGAGGCACAGACACTGCTGGAGGCGGGGAAGCCGTTCCACGCGCACGAGGTCTTCGAGGACGCCTGGAAGTCCGGGCCCGAGGACGAGCGCGCGCTCTGGCGGGGTCTGGCCCAGCTCGCGGTGGGGCTCACCCACGCGGCTCGGGGGAACACGACGGGCGGCGCGAGGCTGCTGCGGCGTGGTGCCGGCGCGGTCGAGGAGTGGGCGTCGGAGACCGGCCGGGGGCGGCCGTACGGGATGGATCTCGCGGAACTGAGCGCCTGGGCACGGGAATTGGCGGGGGTCGTGGAGCGGGAGGGCAAGGCGATCAGCGCGACGGGGCGGGCACCACGGCTGCGCGGGCGGGTCGACTGACCGGGCACCGTCACGGCGGGCCCGGGCCGAACCCGGGTGCGGTGCGTCCACTGTCAGTGGCGTACGGCAGACTCTCGGTGTGCGAAAGATTCAGGTCATCGGGATCGGGGCGGGCGACCCCGACCAGCTCACGCTGCAGGCGGTCAAGGCGCTGAGGAGCACCGACGTGTTCTTCATCCTGGACAAGGGCGAGGTGAAGTCGGACCTCGTCCAGCTGCGCCGTGACATCCTCGACGCGCACATACCGCAGGGGGCGTACCGGCTGGTCGAGGCCCGTGACCCGGACCGCGACCGGTCCGCGGGAGGCGCGGCGTACTCGCCGGCCGTCGGAGACTGGCGCAGCGCCCGCGCGGACATCTACGAGCGGCTGATCGCCGAGGAGCTGGGCGAGGACGAGAGCGGCGCGTTCCTGGTGTGGGGCGACCCCGCGCTGTACGACAGCACGCTCGGCATCCTGGAGGAGATCCTGGGCCGGGGAGCGGTGGCGTTCACCTACGACGTCGTGCCCGGTATCAGCAGCGTCTCCGCGCTCGTCGCCCGGCACCGCACGGGGCTGAACCGGGTCGCTCGGCCCGTCCAGATCACCACCGGTCGCCGCCTCGCCGAGGGCTTCCCCGACGGGGTCGACGACGTGGTGGTCATGCTCGACGCCCGCCAGACGTTCCGGCAGTACGCCGACGAGGACATCGACATCTACTGGGGCGCCTACATCGGCACGCCCGACGAGATCCTCGCCTCCGGTCCCCTCGCCGAGGCGGCTCCCCGTATCGAGCGCCTGCGGGCCGAGGCCCGTGAGCGCAAAGGATGGATCATGGACACGTATCTGCTGCGCAGGCATCCGCGCGGATAGCGCCCGCCCGGGCGGCAGTACGCCGGGCGGGTGACCCCCCGGGCACGGGCGCCCGCCGGCGTGAGGGGGCGCATGCGATCACCGTCGAGGATGCGGAGCCGGCGCCCAGCACGACGCGTAGCTGAGCGGCCTCGGGGAAGTGGGGTGCGTTTCCGGGTCGTCCGGTGCGGTGCATCGGCGTGCTGCCGCGTCGCCCTCGTACTGGATGTACTGGGGTGATGTGGCAGTGCGGCGAGGTGCCGTGCCGGGCGGCGTGGGGGCGTGCCTCACTTCCCCGAGGCCGCTCAGCGCGGGCCGAGGTCCAGCCGGGTCAGGGCCGCCGCCACGTCCGGTACCGCGGTCACGCCTTCGGGCAGGTGGGGGCGGCGTACGACGACGACGGGAAGCCTCAGGCCACGCGCGGCGATGAGTTTGGCCGCTGTTGCGTCTCCTCCGCTGTCCTTGGTCACCAGGATGTCGATGTGGTGCTCGCGCAGGAGCGCCTTCTCGCCGTCCACCGTGAACGGGCCGCGTGCCAGCAGTACTTCGGTGTCGGGGGGCAGCGGGGGCTCGGGCGCCTCCACCGAGCGTACGAGGAAGTGGAGTGCGGCGAGGTCCGCGAAGGCCGCGAGGCCCAGGCGCCCCGTGGTGAGGAACACACGGCGGCCCAACGCCGGGAGCAGCGCGGCGGCTTCGGTGAGGGAGGCTGCCGAGTGCCACCGATCGCCGGGGCCGGGGCGCCAGCCCGGGCGGCGCAGCACCACCGCGGGGACTCCGGTCGCCGCCGCGGCCCGCGCGGCGTTCGCCGTGATGCCGGAGGCGAACGGGTGCGTCGCGTCCACCACGGCGTCCACGCCGTGCTCGCGCAGCCACTCCGCCAACCCCTCCGCTCCGCCGAATCCCCCGATCCGTACGTCCCCCGCGAGCGCCCCCGGCCAGGAAACGCGCCCCGCCAGGGACGTCGTCACCCGCACGCCGTCACGCGCCGCCAGCTCGGCGGCGAGTTCGCGCGCCTCGGTGGTGCCGCCGAGGACCAGGACGTGGGAGGACATGGGGTCGAGCGTACGAGGGCGGGGGAAGGGCGCGGGACTTCGGGTCCCACCCGGGTACCAGCGGTTCGGCAGGCCGGCCGCCCGCGCATCCTGCGGGTCTCCCCCCTCGCCGGCCAGGCCACGCGATCCGGTCGGCGCCCTCCGTCCGACGCGTCGGGCGTCCTCGGGGTCCGCCAGGGTGAGCCGTCGGCGCAGACACCCCGCCCGCATGCGCGGCGCGAGCGCTGCTCGGTATCGTCCGGACATGGAGTCGGTACGTGCGGTCCTGATCGACATCGACGGTGTGCTCACGGTCTCGTGGCGACCGCTGCCCGGCACGGTCGAGGCACTGCGGGAGATCCGTGCGTCCGGGCTCGGGGTCGCGCTGGTCACCAACACGACGTCCCGTACACGCGCGTCGATCGCCGCGACGCTGGGCGAAGCCGGTTTCCCCGTGGACGCCGAGGACATCCTCACCGCACCCGCCGTCACTGCCGCGTATCTCGCAGACCGCCATCCGGGGGCCCGGTGCTCCCTGCTGAACAGCGGCGACATCGCCGAGGACCTCGTGGGCATCACACTGCTCGACGACAGCGACCGCGTGGACGACGGCGAGCGCGACAGCCACACGGACACCGTGCCGGATGTCGTCGTCGTGGGCGGCGCAGGACCCGAGTTCGACTATGCCGCCCTCAACCGGGCCTTCGGTCACCTGCAGCACGGCGCCCGGCTGATCGCCATGCACCGCAACCTGTACTGGCGCACCGACCGAGGGCTGCAGCTCGACAGCGGGGCGTTCCTGCTCGGCCTGGAGCGGGCGGCCCGCACCGAGGCGGAGATCACCGGCAAGCCGGCGCCGGCGTTCTTCGAGACGGCGCTGGCGCGTCTCGGGGTCGGTCCCGGTGAGGCGCTGATGGTAGGCGACGACATCGAGTCGGACGTGCTCGCCGCGCAGCGCACCGGAATCACCGGTGTCCTCGTCAGGACCGGCAAATACCAGCCCGAGAGCCTTCAGTCGGCGAGCGGCGAGCCCGACCACGTCCTGGACTCCTTCGCGGATCTCCCCGCCCTGCTGCACTCCGCCGCGCCTGGGTAGCGGTCACCGGAGCAACAATCGCGCTCCGCCCCCTCGGTAGCGGTCAGCGCAGCAACAGCTGCACGCCGCCCACCACTGTCGCGGCGATGACCAGCCGCTCGAAGAGCAGCTGATTGATTCGGTTCACGGCCCATTTACCGATGAACGCCCCCGGCACGACGAAGACCGCCAAGGCGGCGTCCAGCAGCAGCGAGTGGCCGTCGATCAGGCCGAGCCCCACGCTGAACGGCACCTTCGACACATTGACGATCAGGAAGAAGAAGGCCGACGTGCCGAGGAATCCCAGCTTCCTGAAGCCCGCAGACAGGAGGTACATCGACATCACCGGGCCGCCCGCGTTGGCGACCATCGTCGTGAAGCCGCCGAGCACACCGTACGAACGGGCCTTGACCCGGCCCGTGCGTGTCGCCACCGAGTCGGGTTCGTCGTCCTGGGCGGTGGCCCGGCGGCGCCACACGGTGACCGCCGCCATCAGCAGCAGGATCGCGCCGATCGAGGTCCGTACGACCGCGTCGTCGGCCCACACCAGGAACAGCGTGCCGAAGACGACGCCCGCGGCGACCGCCGGGAACAGCCGCCACAGCGTCGGCCAGTGGGCGTGCCGCCGATACGTGAGCACGGCGAGCACGTCCCCGACGATCAGGATGGGCAGGAGGACCCCGGTCGAGGCGCGGGCGGGCAGCACGGCGGCGAAGATCGCCAGACTGACCGTGTTGGCCCCGCTCACCGCGGTCTTCGAGAAGCCGACGAGCAGAGCCGCGGCGGCGAGAGCGGCGAACTCCCAGATGGATATGTGCCAGAGCGTCATCGTGTTCATGCGGGGACCGATGCTAGGCCCACGTATCTCTTCGCGTAAGGACCGTCTCGCCAGGTGACTACTTCATCCGGGCCCTCGCGCGAGGTGGCCCGCCGCGTCAGCTCGTGTAGCGCGCCCGCAGCTCCCGCTTGAGGACCTTCATGCTCGGGCCCAGCGGCAGCGCGTCGGTGAACTCCACTCGGCGCGGGTACTTGTGGCGGCCCAGGTGTTCCTTGGACCAGTCGGTGATCTCCGCCGCGTCCGACGCGGCCCCGGGGGTGCGTACGACGACCGCGCAGACCTCCTCGCCGTGCAACTCGTCCGGCAGGCCGATCACCGCGACCTGGGCGATGCCGGGGTGACGCATCAGCACCTCCTCGACCTCGCGCGGGTAGACGTTGTAGCCACCGCGGATGACGACGTCCTTCTTGCGGTCGACGATCCTGAGGAAGCCCTCGTCGTCCTTGGTGCCCAGGTCACCGGTGCGGAACCAGCCGTCGACCAGGGCCTCCGCGGTCGCCTCGGGCCGGCCCAGATAGCCGGAGAACACATTGTGGCCGCGGATGACGACCTCGCCCAGCTCCCCCGGCGGCAGCAGCTCGACGCGCTCCTCGGCCTCGGCCCGCGAGATCTCCACGTCGACGCCCCAGAGCGGGTGCCCGATGGTGCCCGCCCTGGTGCCGAACAGGGGCTGATTGACGGACGCGGTCGGCGAGGTCTCCGACAGTCCGTATCCCTCGTAGATCTTCGCCTCGAACGCCTCCTCGAAGCGTTCCAGCACGGCGACCGGCAGCGAGGCGCCGCCGGAGATGCACACCCGCAGCTCGGGTAGCGCCTCCGCCGTGCCGGCCACGGCCGCGAGGGCCACGAACATCGTCGGCACCCCGTGAAAGGTGTTCACCCGCTCTTCGACCATCAGCTCGATGGCCCGCGCGGCGTCGAAGCGCGGCAGCAACACGAGCGTCGCCCCCGCCCGCCAGGTCGAGTTCATGGACACCGTCTGCCCGAAGGCATGGAACAGCGGCAGCGCGCCCAGCGCGATGTCGTCGGGGCGGATGTCGTTGGCGTCGAAGGCGTTGACGGTCGCGTTCATCACCAGGTTGAAGTGGCTGAGTACGGCGCCCTTGGGGACACCCGTCGTGCCGCTGGTGTAGAAGACGACGGCCGGGTCGTCCGCCTCGCGGGTGACGTACGAGGGCAGCGGTTCGGCGTCGGCCGCGAGCTTGTCGAACTCGGCGCCCAGCGTGACGACCTGGACGCCGAGGGCCCGCGCGGCGGGGGCGCCGGTGTCGGCCTGCGCCGGGTGGCAGAGCAGCAGGGTCGCACCGCTGTCCTTCAGCACGTGCTCGACCTCGGCCTGCGACAGCAGCAGATGGACCGGGACGACCACGCCGCCCGCCGCCGCGATCGCGTAGTAGGCGTGCGGGAACTCGGCCGTGTTGGGCGCCATCAGCGCCACCCGGTCCCCCGGCCGCACACCCAGGCCGACGAGGGCCCCGGCCTGGGCCCGGGCGCGCCGCCACACCTCGGCGAAGGTGAGCCGCAGCTCGCCCTCGACGAGCGCCGTCCGGTCCGGACGGCGGCGGGCGTTCTCGGCGAGGATCGCGGCGAGGGACAGGGTTGCCATGGAGGGATGCTCCGTTTCCTTGCTGGTGCGGCTCTGAACCGGATGGGGCGCTGTGAGGGTGTGGCGACAGCCCCGGTCACGTACTCACGGACAACTAACGTGCGCCCCCGTTCACGTAGAGCGTCTGTCCGCTGACGTACGACGCGTCGTCGCTCGCCAGGAAGGCCACGACGGCGGCGATGTCCTCGGGCCGTCCGACGCGTCGCAGCGGGGTGCGCTCGGCGGCGAGCCGCTGGTGGTCCTCGGCGCTCGCTCCGACACGTTCGGCGGTGGCGGCGGTCATGGCGGTGGCGACGTAACCGGGGGCCACCGCGTTGACGTTGATGCCGAAGGGGCCGAGCTCGATGGCGAGGGTGGCCGTGAAGCCCTGGATTCCGGCCTTCGCGGCCGCATAGTTGGCCTGTCCGCGGTTGCCGAGCGCGGAGCGGGAGCTGAGCGAGACGATCTTGCCGTACTTCTGCCGCGTCATGTACTTCTGTGCGGCCTGGCTGCAGTTGAAGACGCTGGTGAGGTTGACGGTGAGAACCGCGTCCCAGTCGTCCTTCGGCATCTTGAAGAACATGCCGTCGCGGGTGATGCCCGCGTTGTTGACCAGGATGTGTACGCCGCCCGACTCCTCGTCGATCCGGGCGAACAGCGCGTCGACCGCGTCCTGGTCCGTGACGTCGCAGCCGTACGCCGACGCCCGGCCGCCCTTGGCCCGGATCTCCTCGGCCGTTCGCTCGGCGCGCTCCTGGGTGAGGTCGACGACGGCGACGGCCGCGCCCTCCTCGGCCAACCGGTGGGCCGTCGCGGCGCCGATGCCCTGCGCCGCTCCGGTGACGACGGCCACGCGGCCGGTGAACCTGCCGGTCATGCTCTCCCTTTCACGAGGGGGACTGCGGTCTTTCAGTGGACGGAGTACGGGACTTCAGCCGCGCTCGACCAGGACGGCGCTCCCCTGTCCGACGCCGACGCACATCGTGGCCAGGCCGCGCGCGGCGCCCGTGCGGCGCATGCGGTGCAGCAGGGTGGTGAGGATGCGGGCGCCCGAGCAGCCGAGCGGATGGCCGAGGGCGATGGCGCCGCCGGTCGGGTTGACGAGGTCCGGGTCGATGCCCAGGCGGTCCACGCTGGCGAGGGCTTGCGCCGCGAACGCCTCGTTGAACTCGGCCTCCTCGATGTCGCCGATGCTCCAGCGGACACGCCCGAGTGCCTTCTGCGTGGCGGGTACGGGGCCGATGCCCATGACGTCCGGATGGACCCCGGCCGAGGCGCCGGCGACATACCGCCCGAGGGACTCCAGCCCAAGTTCGTTCAGGGCGTCCTCGCTGACCAGCAGCACTCCGGCCGCGCCGTCGTTCATCGGCGAGGCATTGCCGGCGGTGACCGTGCCGCCCTCGCGGAAGACCGGCTTGAGGCGGGACAGCTTGTCGAGCGAGGTGTCCTCCCGTACGCATTCGTCACGGTCGACGACGACACCGTCGTGGCGCTCCACGGGAAGCAGCTCGGCGTCGAAGTGCCCGTTCTTGCCGGCGTCCGCGGCGCGCTGGTGGCTGCGCAGCGCGAAGGCGTCCTGGCGTTCGCGCGAGACGCCGTACCGCTCGGCGACCTCCTCGGCGGTCTCCCCCATCGACAGGAGCCCGTGCAGCTCCTTCATCGCGGGGTTGACCAGACGCCAGCCGAGTCGCGTGTCGACGGTCTCGATGCGGTGCGGCAGGGCTTCGTCGGGGCGGGGCAGGACGAAGGGGGCGCGGCTCATCGACTCGGAACCGCCGGCGAGCACGATGTCGGCCTCGCCGGAGGCGATGGCGCGGGCCGCGGTGGTGACCGCTTCGAGGCCGGAGGCGCAGAGCCGGTTGACCGTGGCGCCGGGTACGGACTCGGGCAGCCCGGCGAGCAGTGCGGCCATGCGGGCCACGTTGCGGTTGTCCTCGCCCGCCTGATTGGCGGCGCCCCAGTAGACGTCGTCGATGCGGGCCGGGTCGAGCGTGGGCACCTCGGCGACCAGAGCGCGCACGACGGTCGCGGCGAGGTCGTCGGGCCGCACGGAGGACAGGGCTCCACGCAGCTTGCCGATGGGGGTGCGGCGGGCGGCCGCGAAGTGGACGGGACGCACGGCAGGACTCCTGACGGACACCGGATCACAGGATCGCCGGGTCACGCGAACGCGGGATCACCGGATCGCGGGAACCGAACGATTGATCACCGAAGGGCTGAACAGCGCACAATTAATTAGCACTGCTAGTTTTGGACTATAGACCGCCCACCAGCTTCTTGGGAAGATCCCCCCGGGCCGGTTTCCACCCATCCGTCCTGGGCACCCGCGCCCGCATGGAGTGGTTGCGGAGTGCGGCCTGCGCGGAAGCGGACCCGGATCTGTTCTTCCCCGTGGGCACGAAAGGGCCGGCGCTGGACGACATCGCCGCGGCCAAGCGCGTCTGTTCCCGCTGCCCGGTGAGCAGCGAGTGCCTGGCCTGGGCGCTCAGCAACCGGCAGACGTCGGGGGTGTGGGGCGGCACCTGCGAGGAGGAACGCGCCGCGCTGATCCGAAATGGCAGACTGCTCGCACACCGCGTCGAAGGCAGGCCGACGGGGTGAACAGGCCTTGCCGAGCAGAGGAGTTGTCGTATGACCGGGACCGAGTCCACCCGAGACCGGATCGACACCAGCAAGCCGCATCCGGCGCGGGTGTACGACTGGTACCTGGGCGGCAAGGACAACTACCCGGTCGACGAGCAGCTCGGGCAGCACATCATGTCGATCGACCCCGGCGCCCGGCGGGCCGCGCGCGGCAACCGCTGGTTCATGCAGCGGGCCACGCGGCACCTCGTCCGTGCGGCGGGAATCCGCCAGTTCCTCGACATCGGCACCGGTATTCCCACGGAACCGAACCTCCACCAGATCGCGCAGATCACCGCCCCGGACGCGCGGGTCGTCTATGTCGACAACGATCCGATCGTCCTCGCCCATGCCGAGGCCCTGTTGCGCGGGACCCCGGAAGGTGTGACGGAGTACGTCCAGGCCGATGCCCGCGAGCCGCGGAAGATTCTCGAAGAGGCGGGGCGAGTCCTCGACTTCGACCGGCCCGTCGCCCTGTCGCTCATCGCCCTGATGCACTTCATCGCCGACGAGGCCGGCGCCTACGAAGTGGTGGACACCCTGGTCGACGCGCTGGCGCCGGGCAGCTGCCTGGTCCTGTCCGCGATGACCGCCGACTTCGAGCCGGAGAACGTGCGGCGGGGCATCGAGACGTACGCGAAGGGCGGTGTGACCCTCGTGGGCCGCTCGCACGACGAAGTGAGCCGCTTCTTCAAGGGACTTGACCTGACCGAGCCGGGGATCGTCTCCGTGAAGGACTGGCATCCGGACCTCGCGGAGGGCGAGACCCCGATCGGCGACGGGCCGGTCTCCCTGTACGGCGGGGTCGGCTTCAAGGCCTGGTAGTGCCGGCCGTCGGCCCCGTGGCCGACCAGCGGTGGCGGCGCCGCACCGGGTGACGAGTCCGGCAGGACCAGTGCACGAGTTCACGTTCAGTAGCGTGGTGGCATGCTTCATGAGGTGACCGATGCCGATACCGCCGTGACACTGGGCAGCGGTGATGTCCCTGTGCTGTCCACGCCGAGGCTTATCGCGTGGATGGAAGCGGCAACCGTGCACGCTGCCGCACCATTCACCGGAACGGGCCAGACCACGGTCGGGACCGCGGTGCGCATCGAGCACCTCCGGGCGATCCGAGTGGGCGGTCGGGTGGACGTCATCGCCGAGCCGCCTGCCGCCGCAGCGGGTCGGCGGCTCACTTTCCTCGTGCGAGCACTCGGCGGCTCCGGAGAGCTTGTCGCGGCGGGAGAGATCGACCGGGTGATCGTCGATCGGCAGCGGTTCCTCGCGGTGGCGCTCGGCACCGATACCGGCCGCTGAACCTCGCCGGCTCCGCGACGCGCACGTGGGGGATGCCGGCTCCTGAGGGCACATGCGTCGGATCCACTCGTCGCGTTCGAAGTCTGCCTCCCACCGGTCCTTGTCCCGTGCCCGCCGAGTGCCGAAGGGCGGGTCGAGGACGACCCCCGGACCTGTTCTTGTCTCCCCCCGTCGGGGGAGACGGTCCCCCCGCGCGCGGGATCTTCCCGTGCCGCCCGGCAGCTGTACTGCAACGGTCAGCGATCCACGGCCGGGACCGCCGCGACGGCGCACGACGTCACCGGTGCGGCCATGACAGGGGAGGATTCACCATGCGTATCTGGACGAGACGGCATCTGTTGCTTTCGGCAGCCTCGGCGGCCGGCCTCGCCGCCACGGCGGCCGTACCCGCGAACGCCGCCGGCCCAGCCCGGCCGGGGCGTGACGATGTCGTGGAGCGCCTGCGCAGTCTGCCGGGGCTGAGGGTCATCGAGGAACGACCGGGTGCCGAGCCGGGGTACCGCTTCTTCGTGCTCGGGCTGCGCCAGCCGGTCGACCACAGGAACCGGGCGGCCGGCACCTTCGAGCAGCGCCTGACCCTGCTCCATACCTCTGCCGACTGTCCCACCGTGCTGTTCACGACCGGTTACGAGGCGGCGCTCATTCCCCGGCGTGCCGAACCCACCGTGCTACTGGGCGGCAATCAAATTCAGGTCGAGCACCGCTTCTTCGGCACCTCGCGCCCAGCGGAGCTCGACTACACACACCTCACGATCCGTCAGGCCGCCGACGACCACCACCGCGTCGTCCGCCTCCTCCGCGGGCTGTATCCCGGCGCGTGGATCTCCACCGGCGGCAGCAAGGGCGGCATGGCCAGCGTCTACCACCGCCGCTTCCACCCGCACGACGTGGACGGCACCGTGGCGTACTCCGCCCCGAACAACGTCGACGACCGGGAGGACTCCGCCTACCTCCGCTTCCTGGACACCGTGGGCACCGCCGCCTGCCGCGACGCCCTCAGGGCGGCGCAGCGGCAGATCCTGCTCCGGCGCGCCGACATGGCCGCCCGCTACGAAGCCTGGGCGGCCACCACCGGCACCGCCTTCCGCATCATCGGCAGCGCCGACAAGGCGCTCGAGATTGCCGTGCTCCGCGCACCGCTCATGTTCCGGCAGAACGGCACCGCCGCGGACTGCGCCGCCGTTCCCGGCCCGGATGCCACCACCGACGCGTTGTACGCATGGCTGGACGACACGGCCGCGCTGCCCGTCTACGCCGACTCCGTCGCGCGGGACTACATCCCGTACTTCTACCAACTCGGCACGCAGCTCGGCTACTTGGATGTCCCCACCGTCCACCTGGCCGGACTCCTGCGCTACCCGGACGCCATCGAGCCGCGTACCTTCGTCCCCCGCGACATCCCCATGCGCTTCGACTCCGCTGCCATGCCCGACATCGACCGCTGGGCCCGCCGCCGCGGCAGCCGTCTGCTGTTCATCAACGGCACCCAGGACCCCGCGGTCGCCGAATCCTTCCACCCGGGCTCCCCGGACTCCCGCGTTCTGTGGGCTCCCGGCACCAACCACCACGCCACCATCGCCGGCCTCTCGTCCACCGACCGTGCCGATGCCGTCGCCACCCTCATCCACTGGGCCGGCGGTTCATGAAGCCTCCAGGCGGTCTCCTTCGGGCCATCAGGCGACCGTGAGGACGAAGGCCGGCATTCGGCAGCGGCCGGATGCACCGTCGTCAGACCTCCGTCGATCGCCCGGTTCCGCGGCCGGTTGTGTGCCTAGCCTCGTACTTCGCAGGTCACCCGATCGTGAAGATCAAGCGGTCATAGCCGATTGCTTGTCGATCGGAACCGTAGTGGCGAGAGCCGTGCCGGTCCGGATCGGTCGAGATCGGAGGCCCGGAGGTCGCTACGGCGAACCTTCTCGGCGACCTGCGAAGTGCGGGCCTAGCAGGGCTCCGGAATTTGGGGCCCGCCCGACCTGAGGAACTCCGCCATCGCGCTCAGATCCCGGCCGCCGAAGCCTCCTTCGGCGGCCGCATGGACCAATCGGCGGTTGAGGCGGGCCTGTTGCATCGACGCTCCGACACGCTCGGCGAGATTCAGGATCAAGTCCAGGTTCTTGGCGACGAGTTCGAGGCGCCACCCGGCACACCGGTGCGTCCAGCAGGCCGAAGCCCTCGTCGACGACGACCGAGACGAGGGTGCCGCCCCAGCCGCCCTGGTACGGGTTCTCCTCGACGGTGACGAGCCGCGACGTCTTCGCGACGGAGGCGAGAACGGTCCGGGTGTCCAGCGGCACCAGGCAGCGCAGGTCGATCACCTCGGCCGAAACGCCGTCCCCGGCGAGCCGTTCGGCGGCCTGGAGGGCCACGGGCACCATCGAGACGAACGCCACGAGCGTGATGTCGCCGCCTTCGCGTAGGACGGCCGCGCACCCCAGCTCGACAACGTGGTCCGGGGGGCGGGCGATCCCTTGGTCGCGAGCAGTCCCTTGTGCTCGAAGAAGACCACCGGATCGTCGCTGCGGATGGCCGCCGCCATCATGCCGATCACGTCGGTGGGGGTGGCCGGTGCCGCGATCTTCGGTCCGGGAACGGCGAACGCCCAGCTCTCGGTGGCCTGCGAGTGCTGGGCACCGAAGCCCAGTCCGCCCGTACGTCGGTGAGCGCCTCGCCCGGATCGGGTGCGGGCGCGTTCTTGGCGGCCTCGACAGCCGCCTCCACGGTCTTCTCGACGCGCGCGTCGGCCTCCGCCGTATCGGCGCCGAGGGCTTCGCCGGGCGCGGGCGAGATCGAGCGGGTCGTGCTTGAGCCAGCGCTCCACCTCCTCCGCCGGGCGGTAGGTCGCCGGATCGGCCCGGCTGTGTCCGAAGTGACGGTAGGTCAGCGCCTCCAGCACACCGGGTCCCTCCCCCGCACGGGCTCGTTCGGCCGGCCCGGCCATCGCCTCGCGGACGAGCACCACGTCATTGCCGTCGACGATCGAGGGGGCCCCGCGCAGACCGCCGCCGGACCTCGGCCGAGAGGCCGGAGCGGGCCCCTGCCGAGGTCCGCGGCCGGGTACAGGCACCGGCGTCAGCCGGACTCCACAGCTCCGGGACAGGGCTCGTCCGCGATGCCCAGGGTGGCGAAGGCGTGGGCGAAGGACGCGAAGCCCTCCTCGCCGAGGGGTTCCACGACGCGGCGGCGCACCGCGTCGGCGAACACCCTGGCCGCGGTCGTGGCGGTCTCCCGGCCGAGCGGCGTCAGTACGGCGTACGTCACCCTGCGGTCCGAACTCGACGGGCGGCGTTCGACGAGCCCGGCGTCGGCCAGCCGGTCGACCACTCCGGTCGTCCCCGCGGTGGAGAAGCCGAGCGTCTGGGAGAGCAGCCGCATCGGGGCGGCCCGATCCGGCGAGGCGACCAGGAAGCACAGCACTTCCAGCGACGAGGACGGAAGGCCGACCTCGCGCTGCGCCTCGGCGAGGAGCTCGTCCGTGAGTTCCCGGAATCCCGTCGCCAGCGCGTTCCAGCGCTGCAGCAGGTCGGTCTCCTCCGCGCTCGGGCACTGGTCCGCCACACCGGGGCACTCGACCCGCTCCACTGTCCGCTGGGGCTCCCCCATACGCCGGCTCCCGTCGTCCGTTCTCACATCTTGGCCCGCTCGTTGCCACTCGATCCCGAGTCCTGGCCACTTGCCGAGGATACCCCGCCCAGCTATTATCTCGCGAACTACCTAATAGTTGCCGATGTAATAGCTAGCGGCGTATTGAGTCTTCAACCGATCACCCGCCACGCACGGCCCGCTCCAGCGCCCGGATCGCTTCCGCCCCCCAGACCGCTCACGAAAGGCACGAAGGACCATGTCCAACACCACCTCGAACTCCCCCCACCCCGGCCCGCTCGCAGATGTCGCCGCCGGCCGTTGGACCCTCGACCCGGCGGGCACCACAGTCCGTATCCAGCACAAGACGTTCTGGGGCCTGGCCAACGTCAAGGGCGTCTTCACCAAGGTCAGCGGCGACGGCGAGGTGCTCGCCGGGGGCAGCGCCCACGGCAGCGTGACGATCGACGCCGCCTCCCTGGACACCAAGAACGCCAAGCGCGACACGCACCTGCGCTCCGCGGACTTCTTCGACGTCGACAAGCACCCCTCGCTCGTCTTCACCGCCACCGATGTCACCCCGGCCGGCAACGGAACCGCCCAGGTCACCGGCGATCTGACCGTCATCGGCGTGAGCCGCGCGCTCTCCTTCACCGCTCAGGCGTCCGAGGCCTCGGCGGACGCGGTCACCCTCACCGCCGAAATCCCTGTCGACCGCAAGGAGTTCGGCATGACCTGGAACCAGGCCAACATGCTGAAGCCGCTGACGTTCGTCACGATCACCGCACGCTTCACCCGTCGGTCCTCCTGACCCGGGGTGCGACCGGGCGGCGACCCCGCCGACGACGACGCCTGAGGACCAAGCAGCAGGCGACGGCATGACATTCCTTAGCAGTCGGACAGCCCGGGTGGCTCCTCGGCCGCGTCCACGACCGCGAGCGGCGGGTCCGAGGACTCGCCCGGCAAGAACGCGGGCTTCGGCGGGGCGTCGACCACCACCGAGAACTGCCCCGCGGCAGCGGTCGAGGGCGTGGGCGGCCGCTGCGTCACGACGGCCGAGTGCTGGAGCGGCATCACCGACATCTCGGGGCTCATCACCGTCAGCCGCGCGGACTGCCAGGTGAAACACGTGTGGGAGACCTTCGCCATCGCCCCGCTGCCCAAGGACGGGATGACGAACAATGCACGGGACCTGATCAAGCATCCCGACGTCCGGGCGCTGTGCTCGCAGAAGGTCGTGCTGAAGTCCAGGACGGCTGCCGGCCGGGACGTCGAGGACCACTGGAACGTGGACGTCATTCCGCCGACTTCGCCCAGGAATGGTCCGACGGGCTGCGGGTCTTCCGCTGTGTCGCCGCGGCGGTCACGGACGATGGGCAGATCACCGGCAGCCACTTCGGCCTCGATCACTGATCCCGCTTCGGGGCGGCGGCATCGACGCCTTCGCCCGAAGTGCTGGTGCGCTCATGACCGCGATCCGCTGCGCCGCAGGTCAGACCACTGCCGCCGGTGAACGGCAGTCAGCGGCGGCCGAACGGGCGGCGACCGTCCCTCCAGCACTTCGTACAATTTGAGTCCGAACGATATCTTCGAGACCACGCGCCCCCGCGTCGTCGAAGGAGTGTGCCCGTGCCTGGCCAGCGATCCATCACCGAAGCCGAGAAGCTCGCGGAGGCGAAACTCGGCGGCTTTCCGATCCGTCACGAGCAGATGGCCGTGGTCGCCAACATCTATCGCGCGGCCTCGGCGGTCCGGCAGCACTTGGAGAACTCGGTGCTGCGCGGGTCCGATCTGACGTGGACGGCGTTCGTCGTGCTCTGGGTGGTCTGGATCTGGGGCGAGTCGGAGACCCGGCACATCGCGGAGGAAGCGGGCATCTCCAAGGGCACGCTCACCGGGGTCTCGCGGACGCTGGAGGCGCGGGGGCTGCTCCGGCGGGCGAGCCATCCCACCGACGGCAGGCTGGTGTTGCTCAGCCTCACCGACGAGGGCGAGGAGCTCATGCAGCGGGTGTTCCCGAAGTTCAACGAGGAGGAGGCCTTCGTCGCCGGGCAGCTCAGCGACGAGGAGTGCCGCAGCGTCGCCGAGGGGCTGCGCAGGGTCGTACTCCAGGTCGAGGAGCACGGCGAGGAGCGCCGCCTCATCCTCCTGGACGGAGCCCAGCCCACCCCGCGCCGCAGCGGACGCCGCCCCAAGGCCTGAGGGCGCGACGCGACAGGTGCGACGCGGCAGACGCGGCGTGCAAGGCCACGGACGAGGTCGCTGTGGAGAGAACTCGGCGGCTGTGAAGGGCCCCTCACCTCGGCCCGCCTAGGGGGACACCTCGCGGCGCGAATCGTCCTGCCCGTGGCCATGCGGCAGGCACCACTGCCAGGTGGGCTGTGCCGCAGGGAGGCCGACGCGCCGCGGACGGCCTCGCGGGGGCGGGTCGTCGCCTTCCGGCGTGAGCCGGGATCCGTGCGGTCGGCCGCGGCCGAAGAAAGCCATATCGCGTCAGAGGCGAACCTGGGCCGCGCGCACCAGGGCGTCGAACAGTCCCTGCTGGGCGGGGTCGTTGTGCGCGGTGTCCTCGGGATGCCACTGCACGGCGGTGAACCAGCGCTGAGCATCGGGGAGTTCGAGGCCTTCCACGGTGTCGTCGGCGGCCCGCGCGGTGACCGTGAGTCCGGCTCCGGTGCGGTCCACTCGTTGATGGTGGTAGCAGGAGGCCTCCACCTTCTCGGCGCCGACGGCCTGTTCGAGCAGTGTGCCGCGTCGCACGGCCACCGGGTGTACGACATGGCGGTGTTCGCGCTCCGGCCCGCCCATGTCCTGGTGCAGGGTGCCGCCGAGGGCGACATTGACGGCCTGCAGACCGCGGCAGACGGCGAGCAGGGGCAGGCCCAGGTCGAGTGCCTGCCGGGCGACTTCGAGGTCGAAGTCGTCCTGCACGTCGTCGACGTCGTAGACGCTGTCGTGTGTGTCGGTCGCGCCGTAGCGGTGCGGGGCGAGGTCGCCACCGCCGGGGAGCAGGACGCCGTCGAAGCGGGCGAGCCGTGCCGCCACGTCGGTGTCCGCGGAGCCGGTCGGGTGGATGGTCGCCGGCTCGCCGCCGGCCCGCCACACGGCTTCGATCAGCGCGCGGGCGTTGACCTCGGCCGCGTACCGCAGGGCCGAGGTGGAGGCGGCGAACCGGGCGGGAACGGCGATGAGCGGTCGCACGGGCGTCGTCACAGCTGGATCCAGGTGGTCTTGAGATCGGTGTACTTCTCCAGGGCGTGGGCGGACTTGTCGCGTCCGTTGCCCGACTGCTTCATGCCGCCGAAGGGCACGCTCAGGTCGCCCTCCTCGTAACAGTTCACCCAGACCGTGCCGGCCTTCAGCGCGCGCGAGACCCGGTGTGCGGTGGACAGGTCGCTCGTCCACAGGCCGGCGGCGAGACCGTACTCGGTGGCGTTGGCGAGTGCGACCGCCTCGTCGACGTCGTCGAAGGTGAGGACCGACAGGACGGGGCCGAAGATCTCCTCGCGAGCCAGCCGCATCCCGGGCTCGACGCGGTCGAAGACGGTGGGCCCCAGGAAGCTTCCGCCCGACTCGGCCAGTGTGCGGGCGCCGCCGACGAGCAGCCGGGCACCCTCGTCCAGTCCCGTACCGATGTGGTCGAGTACCCGCTCCAGGTGACTCTCGCCGACCAGCGCGCCCATCTCGGTGGCCGGGTCGAGGGGATCGCCGACACGAAGGTCCCGGGCCCGCGCCACGATGGCCTCGGTGACGCGGTCGGCGATCGAGGAGTGGACGAGCAGGCGGGAGGGGGCGGTGCACATCTCGCCCTGGTTGAAGAAGATGCCCCAGGCGGCGGTCGCGGCGGCCTTCTCCAGGTCGGGGGCGTCCGGAAGGATGATGTTGGGGGACTTGCCGCCCAGCTCCAGCCAGACCCGCTTGAGGTTGGAGTCGGCGGCGTAGCGCAGGAAGTGCCGCCCCACGGCGGTGGATCCGGTGAAGGCGAGGACGTCGACGTCCGGGTGCAGGCCGATCGCGCGGCCGGCCACCGGGCCGTCGCCGGTGACGACGTTCAGAACGCCGGGCGGCAGTCCGGCCTCGGTCGCCAGCCGCCCCAGCAGCAGCGCGGACAGCGGCGAGTTCTCCGACGGCTTCAGTACGACGGTGCAGCCCGCGGCGAGCGAGGGTGCGACCTTCCAACTCGCCAGCGTCAGCGGGAAGTTCCAGGGCACGACCGCGCCGACGACACCGGCGGGCTCCCGGGTGACGAGCGCGAGCGCGTCCGGAGCGGTGTGCGGGGACTCGTCGGTGAGCTTGTCGGCCAGCTGTCCGTACCAGCGGAAAGAATTGATGGCGGCGCGCAGTTCGATGTCGTACGCGTCCGTGATCGGCTTGCCCATCTCCAGACTGACGGTCAGCGCGAGCCGGTCGCGCCGCTCCTCCAGCAGGTCGGCGATGCGCAGCAGGACGCGGCCGCGGTCGGCGGGGGCCAGGCGCGGCCAGGGTCCGGAGTCGAAGGCCCGGCGGGCCGCGGCGACGGCGAGGTCGACCTCGGCCTGCTGCGCGTCGGCCACGTCGGTCAGGACCTCGCCGTTGCGGGGTGCGACAGCGGCGAACGAGGTACCGCCGCCGGGCTCGTCGGCGCCGTCGATGTGGTGGACACCGGACAGGTCCAGCTCCTTGGCTCGGCGCAGCCACTCCTCGTGGGTGACATCCAACATGCGTGGCCTCCAGGTAACACCCAATACGTTTGGACTCAAACGGTATGATGTTCCGCGGGCCTTCACAAGGGCCCCGGCCGACACGTGGCATGGCCGACGCAGCGGAAGGAAGGGAGCGCCCGTCGTGCGAGCACTCATCGTCCGGCACGAGCACGTCACGGAGCCGGGGCTGGTGGGAGCCCGGCTCACCGAGCGTGGATACGACCTCACCACGGTCACGGTCGTGCCCGAGCGTCATCACCACGCGCCGGACGTGGCGTTCGACTTCCCCGACCCCGCCGACTGGGACCTGATCGTGTCGCTCGGCGCGCCCTGGTCCGTGTACGACGAGTCGGTCATCGGGAGCTGGATCGGCGACGAGCTCACGCTGCTGCGCAAGGCGCACGACCTCGGTGTCCCCGTGCTGGGTGTCTGCTTCGGCGCCCAGGCCCTGGCCACCGCCCTCGGCGGATCGGTGGAGCCGTCCGCGCGCCCCGAGATCGGCTGGACGGACATCGAGACCGACATACCCACGGTGGTGTCGCCGGGGCCGTGGTTCCAGTGGCACTACGACCGGTGCGTCCTGCCGCCCGGCGCGGTGGAGTTGGCCCGCAATGCCGTGGGCCCGCAGGCCTTTCGAGCGGGGCGCAGTCTCGGTGTGCAGTTCCACCCGGAGATCACCACGGCGATGGTGCGCGGCTGGCTCGACCTCGGCGGTGCGGAGCAGTGCGTGCGGCACGGCGTGGACCCTGACGAGCTGTGCGCGCGAAGCCGTGCCATGGAGCCTGCGGCGCGGGTCTACGCGGGTCGCCTGGTCGACGGGTTCCTCGACCTGGTGGCGCACACGAGCAGCTGACCCGCTGCCGCCAGGCGGCCGCGACGGCGCCGGACAGGACCGGTGCGGCCACCTCGTCGGCGAGCTCGAACCGGCCCGGCGGTCGGCATCGCGACCTCGGGCGGCCCGGCAGGAGCCGGGCCGCCCGTGTGGTGCGCGTCAGCCCCTGGCTGCCGCCCTGCCACGGGTCAGCCGGGCCGCGACCACACCCAGGACAAGGACCGCAGGGACGGTGAGTTCGAGCCAGAGGGCAGTGGTCGGATCGCCGCCGATGAGCGTGGTGAAGTTCTCGATGATCAGCCAGATCGCGCCGACGATGCCGAGCGCACCCAGGACCGGCGCGATCAGCGTGTTCCAGGGTCGCGTGTCCTGGCGCCCCCGGCGGAAGAAGACGATCACCGAGACCGAGGTCAGGAAGTACAGCAGCATGCAGCCCAGCACCGCCACCCCGCTGAACCAGGAGAAGAGGGTCAGCACCGGGTCCTTGTCCAGCAGCGCGAACGGCATGACCAGCACCAGGGCGATCGCGGTCTGCACACCACCGGCCACCCAGGGCGAGTGACGCCGGTTGATCGCGGTCAGCCGGTGCGGCAGCAGACCGTCGCGACCGAGCGAGAACAGATAGCGGTTGGCGGAGTTGTGGAAGGCGAGGATACCGGCGAAGAGCGAGGTCGCCAGCAGGAACGGCAGCACGTCACCCACCCAGGCGCCGAACTGTGCGGTGATCGGCGCGAAGACGAACGTCGTCGAGTCACCGCTCGCCAGGGCCTTCCCGGCGGCCTCGGGAGCCTTAGACGCGCCGTAGGCGGAGACCAGCATCCAGGAGGTGAAGGCGAAGAAGCCGGTGATGACGGCGACCGACAGATAGGTGGCCCGAGGAACGGTCCTGCGCGGCTCGCGGGCCTCCTCGCCGTAGATGGCGGTGGCCTCGAAGCCGAACATCGACGCCACGGCGAACATCAGCGCGACGCCCGGAGCGCCCTGGAACGCGGCCTTGGGCGAGAAGCTGTCCGTGAAACCGAGCCCCTCCGGTCCGCCGCCCTTGAAGAGGGTCACGAGCGCGAAGACGAACAGGATGCTGAACTCCGCCAGCACGAAGACGGCCAGGATCTTGGCACCCATCTCGATGCCCGCGGCACCGAGTACCTGGACCACGACCATGGTGCCCAGCACCCAGACCCACCACGGGACAGTGACGCCCGCGTAGTGCTCGACCAGGCCGCTCACGGTGGCGCCGTACAGCCCGTACATGGCGGCCTGCACGGCGCAGTAGGCGAAGAGCGCGACACCGGCGCTGCCGGACCCGGTCGGGCGGCCGAGCCCCTTGCCGATGTACGTGTAGAAGGCGCCGGCGTCCACCACATGGCGGCCCATCGCCACGAAACCGACGGAGAACAGCAGGATGACGACACCGGCCACGGCGTACGCGGCGGGCGCGCCCGTGCCGTTGCCCAGGGCGACGGCGATGGGCACGGCTCCGGCGATACCGGTGAGCGGTGCCTGGGCGGAGAGGACGAAGAAGAGGATGCCCAGGACGCCGAGGGAGTTGGGCTTGAGCTTGCCTGCGGTGGGCGCGTCCTGTGCGGCCGCTGTTCTGACGACCGTCTGACTGTCCACTCGGATCACCTGCCATGAGAGGGGGACGTTTTCGTTTCAGGCCAAACGAGTTGCCTCATGGTGGGCTGAAACTATCCGTTTGACAAGAGGTGACGCGGGGGAATCCCCTCACGCCTGGAGCCCTTACTCGTACGGAATCAAACGAGGCCCTGGACGCGACGGCCCAGGGGCTCGAAAGGCGCAGGTCAGCGCTTCAGTCGCGAGGATCCGTGACCACGTGTGCGCCGTCGCCGGCTCCGGTATCCGCGTCACCTGCGCCGTCGCCGTTCGCGTGGAGGAGTCGCAGCAAGGTGCGCAGCTCCTCCAGAGCGGCGTCGGTGACCTCGGGCTCGCCGAACACAAGCTGGTGCAGGACGAGACCATCCAGAGCGGCGAAGACCAGCCGGGTCAGGGAACCGCTCGCGCCACCGGGGATCATGCGCGACAGTTCGCGCTCGGTGGCGTCGAAGTACTCGTCGTAGAGCACACGGATCTGCGGCAGCAGCTCGGGGCGCCGACGCGACTCGAGCAGCAACTCGTACTGGAACGCCTGGGTGTCCGGGTCCGACGTGACCATCTCGGACAGGCCGACCGAGAAGTCCGCGACCTTGCCCGTCCCCGTCTCGAGCGCGCTCCTGTTCAGACTGTCGCGCACGGAGTGGGCGAGCGCCTCCTCGATCAGCGCGTCACGCGAGCCGAAGTGGTGGACGACCAGACCGTGGGTGGCCCCTGCCTCTTCCGCGACCGCCCGGTAGGTGAGCTTGCGCAGACCGCCTCGGGCCACGACCCGTACGGCCGCGTTGAGGAGCGCCTCCCGGCCCTGCCCGTAGTTCATCCGCTTGCGCGGCCTGCGGGCTTCAGGGGTCTCGGCGGATTCGGTCATGGTGGCGACCCTACCCGCCGGGCCCCGCACGGCAGCAGCGCGCCGGCGACCACCCGTCGAGCCCGGCACGGTGCCGTTTCCGGGCTGAGCCATGTCAGCGCCTGGGCGGCCTGATGCCGCGGAACTCCCAGTCGCCGCCGAGCGCGGTGGACAGGACTTCCTCCGACTCCGTGGGCTGGGCTCCGACATCGCTACGGATCGAGGTCGGGCCGGTGACGATGTGGTTGGTGAGCCTGCCCAGGCCCTCGACCTCGACCTCGACGATGTCGCCGGGCTGTACGGGACGGGAGTTGGCCGGCGTGCCGGACAACAGGACGTCACCCGGGTAGAGGGTGATGGTGCGGGCTATGTCGGCGACGAGATAGTGCATGTCCCACTCCATCTCGTCGGTCGAACCGTCCTGCACCACCTCCCCGTTGACGTACGTCTTCAGGTACTTGCCGTGGAAGTCCCAGTCGGTGACCAGGCCCGGGCCCAGCGGGCAGAGGGTGTCGGAGCCCTTGACGCGGAGCATCGAACCGGCGTCGGTGTCACGGAAGTCGTGCAGGCCGTAGTCGTTGGCGACGGTGTATCCGGCGATGTACTCCCCCGCCTCGCCGGGCGAGATGTTGCGCGCGGTCTTCCCGATGACGATCGCGACCTCGCCCTCGTAGTTGAGCCACTTGCACCCCTCGGGGCGGACGACGGCCCCCTGGTGGGAGTTGAGGGCCGAGGTCGGCTTGTGGAAGTAGGTCGGGGTCGCGGTCAGCTCGATCTGGAACTCGTCCACCCGGCTGCGGTGGTTGAGGTGGACCGCGACCACCTTCGAGGGCACGACCGGCGGCAGATGCCGGGCGTCCTCGATCTTGACGCGACGGCCGTCTCCGGCGACGAGTTCGTCTTGGTCGCGGAGGACCTGGACGGCGGCGCCGTCGAGGAGGATGCGGCGGTACTCAGGCATGGGCGGGCCTTTCTGGAAGCTTTCCGGGCACTAGGAGCGGCTGTGCGGTGTACGCGGGGCGGTGGGCGTGGGCACTCCCGTGCCGGTCCAGCCCTCGGCGGGGCGGTCGAACCACAGGTGGACCTGGCCGGTGCCGATGGAGTTCTCGTACGCGCCGTACTGCCGGGCGGGTGCCGTGCAGTTCTGCTCGCCGAGTGCGCCCGCCATCATCAGGTAGTGGAAGAAGCGGGCCTCGGGCTTGTACTTCCAGAAGTCCGGCATGGTCCCCAGGACCTTGGCGTGGCGGCCCTCCTTGAACCAGGCGATGCGCTCGTGGTCGGCCTCACGGGCCTGGGCGGTGAAGATGTGGCGGGGGTCGCTGGACTCGTGGTCACGCAGTTCCCGCAGCGGCCAGAAGGTGTGCGAGAGGGCGCCGGAGGCGATGAGGAGGACCCGGCGGCCGGGGGTGGCGGCGATACCGTCGGCGAGGGCACGGCCCAGGCGCAGATGGTCCTCCATGTCACCGGTCTGACAGACGCCGATCGTCACCCACCGTTTGTCGGGCAGCCCCTCCCCCAGGAACTTCCACAGGTTGATCGTGGCGTAGTAGATCGGCAGGTAGTCGTCCTCGATCGCGGTGATCCAGGTGCCCTGCTTGTCGGCGAACGAGGCGATGTTGTGGGCGAGTTCGGGGTCGCCCGGGAAGTCGTACGGCATCCGGCACATGCCGCGCGGCAGTTCCTCGGAGGTGAAGAGCCCGGCCCGGCGCTGCTGGGCGGTGACGACGAACTCGACCGTGGTGGCCCAGTGCGAGTCCAGGACGACGACGGTGTCGTAGTCGTCGCGCTCGAAGACCTCCTCGCGGAGCTGCCGGAGGCCGGTGACGAGGGTGATTTCCCTGCCCTCGTTCAGCTCCAGCCGTTCGGCTTCCGGCAGGACGATGGTGGGGACGTGCGCGAGCAGCCCGGCCCCGGCGATCTCACCCATGGTTCTTCCATCCGTTCGGGGCGGTGACGGTGTTCTTCAGGTCGCAGTAGAAGTCGAAGCTCCAGGTCCCGCCCTCGCGGCCGACGCCGGAGTGCCGGGAGCCGCCGAAGGGCGCCTGAAGGTCGCGTACGAAGAAGCAGTTGACCCAGACCGTGCCGGCGACGAGTTGGGCCGTGACGCGCTCGGCGCGCTCGTGGTCGCCGGTCGCCAGGGTGGCCGCGAGACCGAAGCGGGTGTCGTTGGCGAGACGGACGGCTTCCTCCTCAGTGGCGAAGGTCTGGAGGGTGAGGACCGGGCCGAAGACCTCCTCCTGCACGATCTCCGAGTCCTGGGCCACATCGGTCAGCAGGGTCGGCCGGTAGAACAGGCCGCCGAGCCCGGCGTCGGGGGTGCCGCCGATCACGGCCCGGGCCCCCTGCCCGATCGCCCGCCGCACGAAGCCGTCGATCTTCTCCAGCTGGCGGGGGTGGATGTTGGGTCCGAGGTCGGTGGCCTCGTCGCGCGGATCACCCTGCTTCAGGCGCGAGGCCTTCTCGACGAAGCGGCGGGTGAACTCGTCCGCGATCGACTCCTCGACGAGGATCCGGGTCGCCGCGAGGCACACCTGGCCGGCATTGTCGTACTGCTCCACCGCGAGGTCGACCGCGAGGTCCAGGTCGGCGTCGGAGAAGACCAACAGCGGTGACTTGCCGCCGAGTTCGAGGCTGAGCGGGGTGAGCTGGGCCGCCGCCGACTCGGCGATGCGCTTGGCGGTGGGAACCGACCCGGTGAAGCTGATGCGGCGGACGTCCGAGTGCGAGGTGAGGGCGTCCCCGATCTCGGTGCCGAGGCCCTGGACGACGTTGAGGACGCCGGCCGGCAGCCCGGCCTCGGCGGCGATGTCGGCCAGCAGGGACGCGGTCAGCGGGGACCACTCGGCGGGCTTGAGGACGACCGTGTTGCCGGCGGCCAGCGCGGGGGCGACCTTCCACGTCGCCAGCATCAGCGGCGCGTTCCACGGCGTGATCAGCACGGACGGGCCCGCCGGGTCCCAGCTCACGTGGTTGGTGTGGCCGCGCGTCTGGAAGTCCTCGTGGTCCAGCGTCAGCAGCCAGTCGGCGAAGAACCGGAAGTTGTGCGCCACGCGCGGCATCACGCCACGGCGGTGCGAGCGCAGGAGCGCGCCGTTGTCGTGGGTCTCGACGATCGCGAGCTCTTCGATCCGCTTCTCCACGCCATCGGCGATGGCGTGCAGGATACGGGCGCGTTCGGCGCGCGAGGTGGCCGCCCACGTGGGGAACGCGGCCTTGGCGGCGCTCACGGCGGCCTCGGCCTCCGCGGGGCCGCCCCGGGCGATCTCACCGAGGGTGCTGCCGTCGATGGGTGAGGTGTCGGTGAACGTCTCGGCAGAGGCGACACGTTCACCGCCGATGAAGTGCCGGGTGTCGACGGCGACCCCGGCGACGGCGATGTGGTCAGTCATGTGGAGGGCTCCCTATGGACGAGGGTGAGGAGGAGCGCCCCGGCAGGGGCGCGGGGCTGTGACGCCATGCGGCTTCGCCGCGTGGGCGCGACCGGCCACAAACGGCCCGCACGAGCCCACCGGCCTTACCGGGCGGAGGCTTCCGACGTACCGGACTCCAGCAGCCGCCCGCCGTCCCAGACCACCCCGACCTGGCGGTAGTACGCGGCGATCGGCTCCCGGATCTCCAGCCGGGCCAGCTCCTCCGTCGGCGCCTCGAACAGCTCCAGTTCCGCGTCACCGACCCACGGCTGCCCGGCCTCGAAGGACGCGGCCCCGGTCTCGATCAGCTCGTCCAGCGCCAGCCCCTTGCCGTTCTCGATGGAGGGCAGCCAGCGGTGATGCGCCATGGGGTGTCCGTTGACGAACCCATTGGTCTCCGAGGGCTCCCGCAGCGTGACCACGGCCTGGGCCAGGCGACGGTCGGCGGCGGCCAGCGTGGCACCGAACCGCGCACCCGCCTCGATCCGCGGAGCGGGCCCGTACGGGTGCGGACGCGTCTGGTGGATGGACCCGAGCTTCTTCGGGTAGCCCTGGTGCAGCCCGCGGGCGATGGCGAAGTCCTTGTCCACCCAGATGTAGACGCACCGCGAGTACGTCCGCCCCTTGTACGAGCAGCGGACGACGGCGAAGGCCTCCTTGTACTGGGAGAGCACCGGGTCCAGCAGTTCCTCCTCGCCGGCGGAGCAGGACTGCCAGTCGGCCCAGACCAGCGCGACCGCGCCCGGGTCCTCGTCCGCCAACTCCAGCGGCTCGGGGAGCAGTTCACGTACCCGGGCCGGATCGGTGCGGTACTCGACGGTGAGCAGGTCACCGGAGTACTTCCAGGGCGGTGCGGGAATCAGCGACGACGAGCCGGTCGCCGTCTTGGGGTGGAGGTATCCACGGACGCTGGCCATGACGTTGGTTCCTTACGCGGTGAGGGCGGGTTGCTTGAGCAGCTGGGCGCGGTAGCGGGCGGCGCCGGTGGCGGCCGCGTGACCGCCGAGGGCGACGACGCCGACGAGTCGGCCACCGGCGTGGTAGCCGACGAGGACGTCGCCGTCCGGGTCGCCGTCCAGGACCCGTACGTCGTCCCTGCCGAGCACCGGCGCGCCGAACGACTGCAGCCGAAACTCGTGCTGGTCGCTCCAGAAGGTGGGCAGCGGTGCGAACGGGGCGAGGCCCGCCTCCGCGCCGACGAGATGCGCGACGAGGCTCTTGGCCGCGTGCTTGGCGCTGTCGGTGGGAATGGACCAGTGCTCGACACGTCGGGGTACGCCGTCGTAGCGGGCGTTGGGGAAGCGGGCGACATCGCCGACCGCGACGACGTACGGCAGTCCGCCGACCCGGAGCCGGTCATCGGTGAGGACGCCGTCGGTGAGGTCGAGGCCGTTGCCGTCCAGCCACTCGGTGTTGGCGACCGAGCCGACGGACTCGACGACCACGTCGGCCGGAAGAACCGTTCCGTCGCTCAGGACGACGCCCGTGACGCGGTCCTCACCCTCGAATCCGGCCACGCCCGTGCCGAGCGCGAACCGCACCCCTCGCTCCTCGTGACGCCGGAGCAGCGCGCGGCCCACCAGCTCGCCGAGCGGCCCCACCATGGGCAGCGGCAGCGGATCGACGACGGTCACCTCGCTGACGCCGAGGCCGACGGCGGTGGCGGCCACCTCGCAGCCGATGAACCCGGCGCCGACCACCACGACCCTGGCGCCGGGCCGGGTCAGCTCCTCGCGCAGCCCCTGGGCGTCGGCGAGGGTGCGCACGGTGTGCCGCCCGGCGAGCGGTCCCTCGCAGCGCAGCCGCCGGGGCCGCATACCGGTGGCCACGACCAGGCCCTCGAACGCGAGCTCCTCGCCGCTGTCGAGCACGACGACACGGTCGGCCAGCCGGGCGGAGGTGACCGAGGCACCGAGCCGCCACTCCACATCGGCGGCGCTCGCCTTCGGAGTGAAGGCCAGGGACTCGAACGGCGCCTTGCCCGCCAGTACCTCCTTCGACAGCGGAGGCCGGTTGTACGGCATGTGGGGCTCGTCCCCGATGACGGTGATCGCCCCCGTCCAGTGCGCCGCGCGCAGCTGCTCGGCGGCGCGCAGGCCCCCCATGGAGGCGCCCGCGACGACGATGCGGCGTGTCATGGCCTTCAGGCCTCGATCCGGATGGCCTGGAGCGGACAGACGTCCGCGGCCTCCTCGACCTCGTCGCGCAGCGCGTCGTCGGGGTCGGATACGTAGGCCAGTCGCCCGTTGTCGTCCAGCTGGAAGACGTCGGGGGCCGCGAAGACGCACTGTCCGTGGTCCTGGCACTTGTTCATGTCGACGACGACCTTCATGGCCGGTCCTCCTGGATGTGAGGGGCGTCGGAGCGCGAAGTGGTGGAAGAAGGGGCCCGACCTGCGAACACTGCGGTCCTGCGGCCGGGCCCCGGCCAAAGGGGTCGGTGGAACCGAACTGGTCGGTGGAACCGAACTCCCTAACTCGTTTGGCTTCAAACAACATAGGGACCCGGGGGGCCCTGGTCAATAGCTATCCGGATGGATAAATTTTTGAGAGCAAACCCTTGCGGGAGGGTGGTCCCGCTTCTTACCGTTTGACTTCAAACGAGTGATCGCGGTCCTGCTCTCCCAGCCGCACGGCACCCCGGCCGCCGTCTTCACTCCGCCACCTTCACGTCCGCCCGAGGAGACATCGGTGAGCGCTCAAGACACCCCTCAACTCCGCCAGCACCTGGAACGGCTCGCCGCCGAGGGCATCGATGTGGTCCGCGTGACCTATCCCGACCTCATCGGTACCGACCGCGCCCGGGACGTCCTGCTCGACCATCTGCCGGCGGTCTGCGAGCACGGTCTCGCCTTCTGCCGCGCCGCCTACCACACCAGCCCGCAGGGTGACGTCGTCCCGGTCGAGGGCGGCCTGGACGCGGGCCTGCCCGACATCTGCGTACGCCCCGACCTCGACACCCTGGTCACGCTCCCCTGGGAGCCGGGCGTCGCGACCTGCCTGGGCGACGTCACGGATCCGGCGACCGGCTCCCCCGCCCCGGAATCGCCCCGCGACCTGCTCCGCACCGTGCTCGCCCGATGCGACGAGCACGGCCTGCGCCCGGTGGTCGGACCCGAGCTGGAGTACTTCCTCTGTACGGCCGACCCCGAGGCGCCGAGCGGCTGGCGCCGCTACACGGAGGCGGCCGGCGTCGTCTACACCGCGGGCCTGCGCGCGGACCCGGACAACCACCTGCTGCGCACCCTGCGTCAGCTGCGCGACCTGGGCATCGGCGTCTCCAGCGGCAATCACGAGTTCGACGGCGCGCAGTTCGAGATCAACCTCACCCACTCCGCTGCCATGGACGCCGCCGACCGTGCGTTCCGCTTCAAGGCCGCCGTCAAGGAGCTGGCCCGGGCCGAGGGCAAGCTCGCCACCTTCATGGCCAAGCCCTTCAACGACGCGGGCGGCTCCGGCTTCCACCTCCATCTGTCCTGCCAGGACAAGGAGGGCCGCAACGCCTTCGACGATCCCTCGGCGCCGTACGGCCTCTCCGGCACCGGGCGCCACGCCGTCGCGGGTGTCCTCGCCCATGCGCCCGCCCTCGCCGCGCTGCTCAACCCGACCGTGAACTCGTACAAGCGCTTCGGGCCCGACACCCTCGCGCCCTGGCTCATCGACTGGGGTCTCGACAACCGCAGCGCCATGGTCCGCATCCCGCCCGAGCGCGGCTCCGGTGCCCGCTTCGAGCTGCGCCTCGGGGACGCCAGTGCCAACCCCTATCTGGTGATCGCCGGCACGGTCGCCGCCGCGCTCCTCGGTGTCCTGGCCAAGGAGGAACCCCCTGCCCCACTGGAGGGCTACGGCTACGACACGGCCAAGGCCGCCCTGCTGCCCACGACTCTGCCCGCCGCGCTCGACGCGCTGGAGGCGGATACGGCGCTCGCCGACATCCTCGGCAAGGACTTCACCGCTTCGTTCCTCGCCTACAAGCGGAACGAGGTCGAACGCTTCCAACGGCACGTCACCGACTGGGAGTTCACCGAGTACGCCTACCACCTGTGACGTCTAGGAGACAGCACATCATGACCACCCGCCTCCCCGCCGTGACCGAAGCCGCGAACGAACCCCTCCCCCTGGAGGACGTCGACCTCGCCGACCTCGACAACTACACCGACGGGGTCACCCCCTGGCGGATGTTCCACACCCTGCGCCACGAGGACCCGGTGCACTGGCAGCCGGAAGAGGCCCCCAACTCCGGCTTCTGGGCGGTGACCCGGCACGCGGACATCGCCCGCGTCGACCGCGACGCCGCGACCTTCACCTCCACCAAGTTCGTCAACCTCGAAGAGCTCGACGACGACCAGATCAAGAAGCGCGCCTCGATCCTGGAGCTGGACGGCGTCCGTCACCGCGCGATGCGCAGTCTGCTCCAGCGCCAGTTCGGCCAGGGCGTCATCAACGAGTACACCGACTTCCTGCGCGGCCTGACCGCCAGGACACTCGACGCCGCCCTCGCCAAGGACACCTTCGACTTCGTCGCCGACGTCTCCGCCGACTTCCCCATCAACGTGCTGGCCCGCCTCCTCGACGTACCGCCGGAGGACAACCAGCAGCTCATCGACTGGGGCAACCGCATCATCGGCAACACCGACCCGGACTACGCCGACGTCCTGCTGCACAGCGCGGAGAGCGAGCAGTACCGCGATCTGCCCTTCCGCTCCCCCGCCTCGCTCGAAGTCTTCGAGTACGGACGGGAGTTGGCCCGGCAGCGGCGCGGCGGCACCGGCACCGACCTGGTCTCCAAGCTCGTCAACGAGACCCCGCGCGACGGAGTCCCGCTCTCGGCCCAGGACTTCGACAACTACTTCCTGCTGCTGGTGGTGGCGGGCAACGAAACCACCCGCCACACCATCTCGCACTCCATGCTCGCCCTCATCCAGCACCCCGAGCAGCTCGCCAGGCTCCAGGAGGACCCCTCCCTCATCCCGACCGCCGTCGAGGAGTTCCTGCGCTGGGCCTCCCCCGTCTACCACTTCCGCCGCACCGCGACGCGTGACGTCGAACTCGGCGGCAAGCAGGTGAAGGAGGGCGACAAGGTCGTCATGTGGTACGCCTCCGGCAACCGTGACGAGAACGTCTTCGGCAATCCGTACGACTTCGACGTCACCCGGCAGAACAACGACCACGTCACCTTCGGCAAGGGCAGCCCCCACCTGTGCCTGGGCAACCTGCTGGCCCGCACCGAGATCCGGATCATGTTCGAGGAGCTCATCCCGCGCCTCGCCTCCGTCCGCCTCGCCGGCGACGTACCGCGGGTCCGCTCCAACTTCGTCAACGGCATCAAGAAGCTGCCGGTCGAGGTCACCCTCGCCTGACGGCCCCACGTCGCCCGACAGCACCACCGAGCACGTACAGCGTGGCCGGGCCGACGCCTTCGCCGGCCCGGCCACGGTGCGTATGTCTCGCCTCCGCCCGCCGCCCCCGGCCGGCGCGGTCGTCAGGCTTCCAGTCGACCGAGCTCGGCAAGCGTAAGGAGCTCGCCGCCGATGCCCCAGCCGCCGTCGACGACCTCCTCCACCACCAGCGCGCTCGCCTCGTACAAGAACACCGACCCCGACACGTTCGTGAAGTTCATGTCGAACCGGCGCGCCGTCGAACGCTTCCGCTCCCTCTGGACGGCGAGGTGCCGGGCGACGCGGGGGCGTGCAACTTCCCCGAGGCCGCTCAGGCGAGCTTAGGCGCCGACGGGGTCTCCGGGCGAGAGCCGGGAGCGGAGCCGAAGTCCCAGGACCACGGCCAGTCCGAAGGCCACGAGGAGGGCGGCGACGGCGAACGTCCAGTGCGTACCGCGAACTATCGCCGCGGACGCGGCTGTGGTCACCTCGCTCGTGCCGGCGGCGAAGGCGAAGACCGTTCCCATGACCGATGCGCCGGTCATGAGTCCCAGGTTCCGGGCGAGGTTCAGCATGCCCGACACCAGGCCACGCCGACTCGGGGAGACATCCTTCATGACCGCGGTGTTGTTGGCCGCCTGAAACAGCGCGTAGCTCGCCGTGACGGCGACCAGGGGCAGGACGTATCCGATGACACCGGCCGCCGGGGGCATCAGGGAGAGCGTCACGGCGCCGCCGAAGATGCCGCTGAGCCCGACGACCACCATGGTCTCGGCTCCGAAGCGATCGGTGGCGCGGCCGGCCGGGACGCCGGTGAGGGCGGACACGGCGGGGCCTGCCGACATCACCAGACCGACGAGCGCCGGGTCGAGGTCGAGTGCCCGGGCCAGGTGGAAGGGTCCCACGACGAGGGTGGTCATCATGACGGTCGAGACCAGGGCGCTCGTCGTCAGACCGGCGGCGAGGACGGGATCGCGGAGCATCGAGAGGGTGAGCAGCGGGGACGAGACCCGGCTCTCGGTGAAGACGAACAGGGCGAGGCCCACCCCCGAGGCGATGAGCAGTCCGATGGCGAGCGGGCCGAACGAGTTCCCTTCGATCGTCATCGCCAGCGCATAGGCGCCGAGAGTGATCGCCAGCAGTGCCGCTCCCACGGTGTCGAACCGACGGCGCGGAGAGCTCGTTGCCGGTACGGCATCGGGCAGCACCCGAAAGGTGAGCGCGAGCGCGGCGAGGCCGAGCGGCACGCCGGCGAGGAAGATCGCACGCCAGCCGAAGAGCGTGATCAGGGCTCCGCCGAGGGTGGGTCCCAGCGCCGTACCGACTGCCGACATCGTGCCGAGCAGTCCCATGGCGCTGCCGGTGCGGTCCTTGGGCACCGTCTCACCGACAAAAGCCATGGTCAGCGCCATCATGCATGCGGCGCCGGCCCCTTGGAGTGCCCGGGCGGCGACCAGGAGGGGAAGGTTCGGGGCGAGACCGCACAGCAGCGTCGCGAGGGTGAACACGGCGATGCCGCTCAGCAGGAGGCGACGTCGGCCGGCGAGGTCGCCGAGACGGCCGGCTCCGACGATCAGTGTCGTGATGGCCAAGAGATAGGCGATGACGACCCACTGGACCTCGTTGAAGCCCGCGCCGAAGGCAACGGCCATGTTCGGCAGGCCGACGTTGGCGATGCTGATGCTCAGTGAGGGCAGCAGCATGGACAGCGACAGTGCGCTGAGCGTCCAGGCCAGAGGGGGACGGCGCCCGGGCGGCGTCTGCTCGGCCTCGGTACGTGGAGGGGTTGCTGGTTTCACGACGGTGGCCTCTTTCTGGAGTCGAGGGATCGCAATGAACGTAGGTCTCGGTTCGACCTGGCGGAAGGCGCAAAGATGGAAAGCCATGTGTGCACGCAACGCCATACCCCGATCGATCCGTGAGATCGTGTGCGCATGTCCAGACCCGATTTGAATTTGCTGGTCACGCTGGACGTCCTGCTCGAGGAGGGCAGCGTCACGCGGGCGGGAGAGCGGCTTGCCCTCAGCCCCTCCGCGATGAGTCGCGCGCTCGCGCGACTTCGGCGGGCCACGGGTGATCCGCTCCTGGTGCGGGCCGGCCGAGGGCTGGTGCCCACGCCGCGCGCCTTGGAGCTGCGCGACCGTGTGCGGGGCTTGGTCCGGGAGGCCGAAGAGGTATTGCGGCCGGCCGAGAAGCTGGACCTGGCGACGCTGGAGAGGACGTTCGCGCTGCGCAGCAGTGATGGGTTCGTGGAGAAATTCGGACCCGCGTTGGTCGCCAAGGTAGGCAGCGAGGCACCCGGCGTGCGTCTGCGGTTCCTGCAGAAGACCAAGAAGGACATCGGTCCCTTGCGCGACGGCATGGTCGACCTGGAGACGGGAGTCGTCGAACACCCGCTGCCTCCCGACGTGTTGAGCAAGCCCCTGTTCACCGACCGGTTCGTCGGGGTGGTGCGCAGCGAGCATCCGCTGAGTACCGGGAACGTGACGACGGCCCGGTATGCCTCCTCGCGACACGTGCACGTCTCGCGGCGCGGTCTGGCGGAGGGGCTGGTGGACGAGGCCCTTGCCCCTACGGGCCGCCGGCGGAGTGTCGTGACGGTCGTCGACGGCTTCAGTGCCGCCTTGGCCCTGGCCAAGGCGTCGGACCTCGTTGCCACAGTTCCGGAGCGGCACACCGCGGACCTGCGGGTGGGGATGCGCTCCTTCGAACTGCCCTTCCGCGCTCCCGAGGTGACGGTGTCGCTGCTGTGGCACGTCCGACTCGACGCGGACCCGGCTCACCGGTGGCTGCGCGACTGCGTACGCGGCGTGTGTCACTTCGACGGACAGGACTGACGGCTCGGCGAGGCCACCTCTGCGAGCGACGCTGGAGGCGTCCGGTGGCGTCCAAGTCGTACGCGATGACGCCGGCGAGCGGCTCCACCGGCAGCGGCCCGACGACAGGCACCGCCATTACCTGATCTTCATGGGCGACGGGATCGATCGACGGACCCTTGACGCATGGACGGGTGGGGTCCGGAACCCCGGACGACGACCGTCCGGGGCGCCGGACCGCGGTGTTCAGTGCAGGTCGGCCCTCGCGGGGCTGTCGTCGAGGAAGCCGCCCGACTGGTGCTGCCACAGCTTCGCGTAGGCGCCCTCCGAGGCAAGCAGCTCCTGGTGCGTGCCCTGCTCGACGATCCGTCCGTGGTCGAGGACGACGAGCTGGTCCATGGTGGCGACCGTGCTCAGCCGGTGCGCCACCACGAGCGCCGTCCGGCCCTCCATGAGCCGCCACAGCGCCTCCTGGACGAGGATCTCGCTCTCCGAGTCCAGGGCACTGGTCGCCTCGTCGAGCAGCAGGATCGGCGCGTCACGCAGGATCGCCCTGGCAAGGGCGACCCGCTGGCGCTGTCCGCCGGACAGCTTGATGCCGCGCTCGCCCACCATGGTGTCGAAGCCGTCCGGCAGTGCGTCGGCGAACTCCGTGACGTGCGCCGCCTCGGCCGCGCGGCGGATCTCGGCGTCGGTGGCGTCCGGCCGGGCGAAGGCGATGTTGTCCCGCAGCGTGCGGTGGAACATCGCCGGGTCCTGCGGTACGTAGGCGATCAGACTGCGCAGGTCGGCCTGGCGCAGCCTGCTGATGTCCTGACCTCCGATCAGGATCCGGCCGGCGTCGATGTCGGTCAGCCGCAGCAGCAGCCGGGTGAGCGTGGTCTTGCCCCCGCCGGACCGGCCGACGAGACCGATCCTCGTACCGCTGGGCACCGCCAGGTCGAGGCCCTCGAAGAGTGGCTCCGCCCCCGCGTGGGCGAAGGTCACCCGCTCGAAGCGGACGTCGGCGGCCCGGGACAGCAGCGGCTCCGGCGACGCCGGGTCGAGCACGGTCGGCGGCTTCAGCAGGAGTTCGGTGAACTGCGCCGCCTCCGTCATGGAGCTCTCCAAGCGGCGATAGATCTGGTTGAACTCGAACATGATCCGCGTCGCATTGCTGTAGTACGTGAAGGCGACCACGACCGCCTCCACGCCGTGTGTGCCCCCGCCGAGCGCGACCGCGAGCAGCAGGCCCAGCGCGTTGGTCAGCACGGACATCGGTGCGACCAGCGTGTCGATGCGCAGGTTGCCGTAGTCCCACGACCTCAGCGAGAGCCGCCGCGACTCGGCGACGCGGGAGCGGTGCTCGGCGGCCTCGCGTTCCTCGGCGGCGAACGCCCGGACCGTGTCCATGTTCATCAGGCTGTCGGCGACATGGCCGGACACCCGGGCGATCGCCTCCTCGCGCCGGTCGACGAGCGCCTGGCGGCGACGGATGAGGGGCACCACACACAGGGCCGTCAGGGCGATCATCGCCAAGAGTCCGACGACGAGCAGCGGTTCGTAGCGCCAGAGCACCACCGACCCGAACACCAGCGGCACGAGGCTGCCCACGACCTGGAACGTCAGCGTATCGACGCACTCCTCGAAACGGGAGGCGAAGCTCAGGACCCGCTTGGTCAGCGACCCGGCGAAGTTGTCGTGGAAGAACGCGGCGTCCTTGGCGAACAGCTCGTCCATGCCGATCACGTACAGGTGCTCGATGCCGAGGGCGTCCAGGCGGTTCATGCAGTGCAGGCCGAGACGCCACAGCGTCTCCGCGAGCAGCAGGACGCCTGCGAAGCCGAGCACGTAGGGCAGCGTCGAGCCCAGAGCGATGTCCGCGTCGCCGGCGATGCGGCCGATGAGCTTCGCGACGACCAGCGGCGCGATGTAGTTGATGCAGATGTTGCCCAGCGCGGGCAGCAGCATCCCGGGCACCGTCAGCCGCCGGAGGCGGGCCAACTCCCGTCCGTAGTAACGAAGCGCGAGGAGCACCGAGCCCTTGCCCGGCCGGGCCTCGCGCGATTCAGGCGATTCCATCCCAACCCCGTGTTGTCGTGCGGCTGCCCACCACGTGCCGCTGTGGGGAGACGCCGTTGCCTCAATGTCCGTACGGAGCTTCGGTTCGAGTGAGCGCCCTTGCTCGGGTCGTCCTCCGACAGGCGGGGTACGACGACGGAGCCGCCGCGGGCCTCACGGCGACGCCACCGTGCGCGTACGGGCAGGTCAGGAGAGGCAGTTTCCCGCTCCAGCGGCCGCGGAGTCCACGCGTTTTTCTCAGCCAACGGCGTGCCGTACAGGTGTGCGCCCCCGGCCGCGAAATTCGCCTGCGGCCCGTCAACACCACTTGGCCGGACACTCCTTGGCCCCGCCCGTCACGTCTACGGCAGCGACGGTACGTACGCCGCAACCTGGGACGGCGAACACGAGGACGAAGCTGTGGCGGAAACCGCCCGCACACCCTGTTCCGGGCGGGACGCGGGGAGCGTGTCGGGGCCGGCCGCGCCCCGTGCGAACAGCGTGCCGACCATCCGCGTATCGGCGGATGTTGCGGGAGCCGTTCCGGTCTGCGTGATCAACGAATCCGCACGACCGGCACGCGAACCAGGCCTGGGAGACCGGGTTCGCCTTGTCGATGTGGCCGCATTCGGCGCAGGTGCGGGAGGTGTACGCCGGATCGAGGCGCACCACCGGCACCCCCGCGATGCGGGCCTTGTATCCGATGAACTGCCCGAGCTGGGCGAAACTCCAGCTGGAATGGGTGACCCGTTGGGGCTTTTTGAGCCGCACCCGCTCGCGGACGCCCGTCAAATCCTCCAGGGCGATCCCGCGACCGGTGCGTTCTGCCTCGGCCGCCACATGTTTCGCGATCTTGTGGTTGATGTCCTTCGCCCGCCGGGCCTCCTTACGCCTGCGCGTCTTCAACCGGCGCTGGGCCGACGGGGTGTTCTCCTTCTGCAGCTTGCGGCGCAGGCCGCGTTCACGCACGCGCCCCCGGTTGAGCCGCGCGCAGGGCGAAGTTCCGCTTCACGTCCTTGTCGAACGCCACCGACGACCCCCAGGAAGCTGCTTCGTTGCAGGCGCGCAGTGTTGCCTCAAGTGCCGCCGCCTGCACGGGCATCGGCAGCAGCTTCACCCGCACCACCCGCTTCACTCCTGCGACGCTACCCGCCATCCGGATCACCGGCATGCGAACACCGAGATCTCACCGGACCCTCCGGGCCGGTCTCTTGGCCCCGCTCCGCGCTGCACGGCACGGCGGCACTCCGCGGCGCCCACCTCAGGATGCGATTCCTCCCGAGCGTGAACGACTCCGTCGGCAAAAGGACAGGGCGGGCATCCCGGCTCGCACTCTGGCTGGGAGTGGATCACTTGACCTGCGGGTCCGTGAGCCAAAATGACCACCACGGTCGGCGGTTCGTCCCTTTCTCAACGGAGTCATGAACTTCCGGGGTTCCTCGCAGGATCACGATGAAGTGTCGGCAACGCAGGACGCGTCGACGGCGGCTGGACTCTCCAGAGTGTCAGCCGATGCCCAGGTCGCGCGCGGAGTTCGCCACGGTCACCACGCAGGACTGCCGCACCATCCGTTCGTCGAGCGTCGACGCTCGACCACCTGCGGCCTAGGACCCGCTGCCGTCGGGAGCGGACAACAGGCCGCCTGCGCGGGAGGCGATGCGCCCGGCCGTGTCCGCCGTGCCCAGCAGTCGGGCGGACGTCGCGGTTTCGGCCGACATGCGCAGCACCGGATCGGCCCCGGTGGGCCTCAGCAGTGCGTGCGTGGCCTTCAGCGCCGCCTCGGGCGCGGCCAGCAGGGCCGCCACCTGCTCGGCCACGCGGGTATCGAGGTGCTCCCGGCTCTCGAACACCTCGGTGACCAGGCCGAGTTGTGCGGCCTGCGCGGCGGAGAGGCGTTCGCCCAGCAGCAGAAGCTGGGCAGCACGCTGCGGTCCGAGACGCCGCGGGAGCAGAAGGCTGGCGGCGGCGTCGGGTACGACGCCCAGGTCGACGAACGCGTACTGCAGATGGCTGCGCCGGGTCGCGTAGACGAGGTCGAAGTGCAGCAGCGCGGTGGCGCCGCTTCCGACGGCGGCGCCGTCCACGGCCGCGACCAGGATGGTGTTGGTGCGCAGCACCGCCTTGTGGAACTCGAGGACAGGGGAGCTGAGGGCCAGGGCTGTTCCGGGGTGGGCCAGGAAGTCGTCGAGGTCGTTCCCGGAGCAGAAGTCCTGGCCGGCACCGGTGAGCACAATGACCCGTACGCCCGGGTCGGCATCCGCCGTCGCGACGGCGTCCGCCAGAGCCCGGTACATGGCCACGGTCAGGGCGTTGCCCCTCTCCGGCCTGTCGATGGTGAGGGTGACCAGCGCTCCCGCGTGGTCGACGCGGATCTCCCCGGCGGGGCCGGAGGCGGACGGCCCTACGAGCCGAACGGTGCTGTCGAGGGTCACGTCGCCTCCGTGTTCGGTCTGTGCGCCTGAAGAGTGGGGGTCAGGCGGTCGGCAGCGGGAACACCATGCACGTACTGGTGGCGTGCGCGAGAAGGCGTTCCGATCCGTCCAGCAACTGGGCCTCTGCGAGTGCGGTACGTCGGCCGCTGCTGAGGACGCTGCCGACGGCGCGGACCTTGCCCGTGTCGACCGTGATCGGGCGGAGGAACTTCACCGTGAGGTCGAGCGACGTGTAGGCCATGCCCTGCGGCAGGGTGGACTGGACCGCGCAGCCGGCCGCCGAGTCGAGCATCGTCGCGTAGATCCCGCCGTGCACGCTGCCAATGGGGTTGTAGTGCTCCTCGCCGGGCACCAAGGAGAACACCGCGTGTCCGTGGTCGACCTCTTCGAGGGCGAATCCCAGAGTCGCGCCGACCGGCGGCGAGGGCACACGTCCGGCGAGGATCTCCCGGAGGAACTCCAGCCCGGAGCCCTGCCCGACGGTGGCCGCCGAGATCGTGGGGTCTTCCCAGTCGTATGTACGAGACCGTTCCATGCGGCTGCACTACCTCCCCTGACTATGTTCAGTGAAGCTAGCCCCGGACAACGCTGACTGTCAATGACAAAGCCAGGTGGCTTGCCTACGATGACGGCATGAAGTGGCTGGAGATCAGCACAGAGAACTGCACTGTCCAGCGCACCCTCGACCTGATCGGCGAGAAGTGGACGCTGCTGATCCTGCGTGACGCCTTCAACGGGGTCCGCCGCTTCGACGACTTCCGCCGCCACGTGGGGCTCTCGGAGGCGGTCCTCGCCGGGCGGCTCCGCAAGCTGGTCGAGGCCGGGATCCTGAGGACCGTCCCGTACCAGGAGCAGGGCAGCCGGACCCGGCACGAGTACCGCCTGACCCGCAAAGGCCGGGATCTGTGGCCCGTCCTCGTGGCGCTCCGGCAGTGGGGCGAGACATACGTCGGGGACCCCGAGGGCCCGATCCTGGACATCCAGCACAGCGACTGTGGCGCCCCGGTACGCGTCGTGGTCGAGTGCTCCGAAGAACAGGCCGCCCTCTCCCCCACCGAGGTCACGGTCCTGCCGGGGCCCGCGGCCCGACCCCGGACCTGATGCCGTCGAGGCGCCCGCGGGCGCCTCGACGCCTTGGAAGCAGGCGTCAGCCGTCGGATCCGCGACCTCGATGCCCAGGGAGTTGTGACACGGCCGTCCATGGAAGGTGAACGCGCCGTGATGTGTTCTCCTCGGGGCGCCATCAGGAAAACACGAAATACGCACACAGGCGGACGGTTATCCGTCGGCAAATGAAACCCCGCTCGCACATTTAGGCAAGTTGCCGAATACGTGCTCATATTTGGGATATCGCGATCGACGTGTAACGCGACGGCGGTTACGTGACGCAGACCTACACGGGCCCGCGTAACGACCTGCGTGCGTGACGCGGCAGGAGATTCTCCCGAGAGACAGCCCAGAGCGTGTTTTGTCTCTGCCTCGGCTCGCAAAGTGATGCGTCAGATTGGATTCCAGTGAGCAATACCGACCCGATGCCCGGATCCCCTGTCTACGACCAGCCCCCAGGGGGCCCACACCGCTACGAACGGAGCCGGTCCACCGCCCGGCGGACGGCCCTGGCTGTTCACACGATCGCTGACATCGCCGCCGTTTTCCTGGGGCTGCGGATCCTGCTCTACCTGCTCGGAGCCAACGAAGCCAATGTCTTTGTCGAGTTCGTGCACGGAACGGCCGACTGGCTGGCCTGGTGGTCACAGGACGTTTTCACCATGGACACCGAAAGCCTTCGTGTTCTCCTCAATTACGGTCTGCCGGCTCTGATTTATCTGCTGGTCGGTCACGGGATCGCTGCGCGGCTCAGTCGCGCATGACCGCCTTCGGATCTCAGTCCTGGACGATTGGGTGACCGTCTCCAGACCTCCGATTCGTGACCAGAAGTACGACACCAAGAAGGACCAGCCCTGTGACACCCAACTCAACCGGAAACGATCATCTGCCGGTCTACGAGAGCCTGGTACGCGAACGCGGTGACGTCGTGGCGGAAGCTCGCGTAGCAGCCGAAGAGTCGCAGCGCCAGGCCACGCAAGCGCTCCACAGGAACGATGGGGCTCAGCCGGAGCCCGGTCCTCGGTGAGCCCTGTCCGGCCGGGCAAGACGCTATGCCGAACCGGTCCGCGGGGGCAGGTGGACGACGAGGTCTCTCCTGCCTGCCCCCGCCGAGCGTGACGGCAGTCTGAAGCACTCAGCGTTGCCCCGGAGAGTTGAGCGAGCGCCTGACCGGTGGCGCACAGACCGAGCGCCGCAGCAGGCTCCACAGCAGCTGCGGTCTCCGAGGCGGGCGCAGCGCTGCCCCTGAGGCTCCGTAGAGCGCGGGGCAGCGGATCGCCGCAAGCAGCGCGAGGACTGACAAGTCGACGGCGGGCGCCTCGAGCGGAGCTACGCCAGCTCCGCGGGTAGCGCCCGGCCCGCAGCAAGCGGTCCCAGTCCCCCGGAAAACCCGACCAGGTCCTCGACGGACCCGCGGTCATCTTCTCCACAGCCCTGGGATCACGCCCTGTCGAGCTCGTTCAGACGTATTCCGCAGCCGCGTCCAGCAGCCAGTCCGTCAGGTAGCCGGCGAAGGACGAACGGACCAGCACCCAGAATCCGGCCCTGGATTCGTCCCGAGCAACCAGGACGATCTGTGCGCGAGCCAGGGTGGTCTGGGCGCAGCGTCCGGCGCCGAAGGCACGCGGGTGCAGATCCAACGGGCAGCCGTGTGCCAGCAGGTCGCGGGCGCGGGGACCCGCGACGAGGAGGGTGGTGCGCTGGGCGGAGACATCGGTGACGGACACGGGCGCGTCGCCGGTCGCCGCCCGGATCCGGCTCTCCAGGTCCTGCTGAGTGCCCGGCGGGCCGACCACCAGCCACTCGTCGGGGCCGAGCCACAGAGCGGTCAGCTCCCCGGCGCGTACGACGGTGTTGGGCTGGAGGGGCAGTTGGAGACCCAGCGCGAGTCCGACGGCGTCCGCTGCCGCTCCCTTGGCGTCGAGCCGGAGGTTGGTCTGGGCCAGGAAGGGGAGTTCGGCCAGCCGGACCGCGCCCCCGGAGGCGCGGGTCGCGGCGGCCAGGCGGTCGGCGGCACCCGTCAGCGGGCTGCGGCGCGGGATGGAAAGGGCGGTGTCAGCCATCGCGGCGGGCTCCCTCGGGGTCGTAGAGGACGGGGCTTGCGACGGTCACCGGGACCAGCCGGTCGCCCACGGGGGCGTAGAGCCGCTCACCGATGCGGTCCCGGCCGCCCTTGATCAGGGCGAGGGCGAAGGTCCGGCCGAGCGCCGCGCTGCGGTAGCTGGAGGTGACATGGCCGAGCATCGGGACGGGAGGGGCCGGCAGCACACTGTCTGCGACCAGTTGCGTGCCCTCGGGGAGGAAGGTACCGGGGTCCTCGGGGAGCAGGCCGACCAGGTGCTTGCGGTCGGGGCGGACGGCGTCGGCGCGGGCGTAGGAGCGCTTGCCGATGAAGTCGGGCTTCTTCTTCGACACCACCCAGCTCATGCCGAGGTCGTGCGGGGTGACGGTGCCGTCGGTGTCCTGGCCGATGATCGGGTAGCCCTTTTCCGCGCGCAGGACGTGCATGGTCTCGGTGCCGTACGGGGTGATGCCGAACGGCGCACCGGCCTCGTACAGCGCCTCCCAAAGGGCGAGGGCTTCCCACGCCGACACGTTGATCTCGTAGGCGAGTTCGCCGGAGAAGCTGATCCGGCACACCCTGGCCTCGATGCCCGCGACGGTAGTCTCCCGCCATGCCATGAACGGGAAGCTGTCGTTGTCCACCGCCAGCTCCGGCGCGAGCGCGCCCAGGACGTCGCGGGAGCGAGGGCCGACCAGGGCGACGGTGGCCCACTGCTCGGTGACGGAGGTGCAGTGAACGCGGAGTTCGGGCCACTCGGTCTGCAGCCATTCCTCCATCCAGTCCAGGACGGTGGCCGCGTTGCCGGTCGTGGTGGTGACCAGGAAGCGGTCCGGTGCGAGACGGATGACGGTGCCGTCGTCGAAGACCATGCCGTCCAGGCGGCACATGACGCCGTAGCGGATCATGCCGACCTTCAGGTTGCTCATCATGTTGGTGTAGAGCCGGTCGAGGAAGACGGCGGCGTCCGGGCCCTGTACGTCGATCTTGCCGAGGGTGGAGGCGTCCATGAGGGCCACGCTCTCGCGGGCGGCGGCGCACTCGCGCAGCACGGCGGCGTCCATGTCCTCGCCGTCCTGCGGGTAATACCAGGGCCTCTTCCACTGGCCGACGTTCTCGAACAGGGCGCCGTGCATGACGTGCCAGTCGTGCAGGGCGGTCACGCGTACCGGGTCGTGGAGCGCGCCACGGTCGCGGCCCGCGAGAGTGGCGAAAGAGACGGGGGTGTAGGGCGGCCGGAACGTCGTCGTGCCGAGGGACGAGATGTCCACCCCGAGGAGTTCGGCCACGATGCCGCTGGCGAGCACTCCGGACGTCTTGCCTTGATCGTTGGCTGTGCCGGCCGTGGTGTAGCGCTTGGTGTGCTCGACCGAGCACAGACCTGCGCCGGTGGCACGGGTCAGGTCGTCGATGGTGACATCGCGTTGGAGGTCGACGAAACGGGGTGCGTCGGCGGCGCCGGGGACGAGGAAGACCTGCATGGGCGGAGACTGCGGTTCGGCGACCACGTCGGGAAGGCGGGGCGCCTCGGAGGTGTAGCCCTCGGCCTCGATCGCTCGGGCACCGGCAGCCGCGCCCTGCGCGAGGACCGCGGCCAGGTCGAGGACGCCGTTCGCGCTGCCCGCGACCTCGACCGCCTGGCGGCAGGTGTCGGGGACGAAGGAGCCGAGGGTGTCGTCGTAGCGCAGCTTTCCGCCCGCCTGGCTGAACAGGTGGGCGACGGGGTTCCAGCCGCCGGAGACCAGCAGCAGGTCGACGGCGAACTCCCGGCGCCCGGTGGACTCCCCGTACGGGGCGACCATCACCGCGGTGAGCCGCGTGCCGCCTTCCGTGCCGGTGACGGCATGGCCGGTCAGCACCTCGATCCCGGCCTCCCGGGCACGGCGCGCCCACTCCTCCGGCTCGGACCGGGTGTCGACGATCGCCGCGACCTCCACACCCGCCGCCGCGAGATCCAGCGCGGCTGCGTAGGCGCTGTCGTTGGTGGTGAAGACGACGGCGTGGCGGCCGGGAAGGACGCCGTGGCGGTTGACGTAGGCGCGGGCCGAGGCGGCCAGCATCACACCGGGGCGGTCGTTGTCCGCGAAGGCCAGCGAGCGCTCGTGGGCACCGGTGGCGAGCACGACGCGACGGGCGCGGATGCGCCAGACGCGCTCGCGGGAGACGTGCTCGGGAGCCTCGGCGCCGAGGTGGTTGGTGCGGCGCTCGACGGCGAGGAGGTGGTTGTCGTCGTAGTGGCCGAAGACCGTGGTGCGACGCAGTACGCGCACCTCAGGAGCGGCTTCGAGCTCCGCGTCCAACTCCTTTGTCCAGTCAAGGAGTTGCCCCGTTCCCAGCAGGCTTCCGCCCAGCTCGGGCCGGTCGTCGGCGAGGACGACGCGTGCTCCGCTGCCGGCGGCGGCTGCCGCGGCGGCGAGACCGGCCGGTCCGGCGCCGACGACGAGCAAGTCGCAGTGCGTGTGGACGGCGTCGTAGCGGGCGGGGTCCGGCCTGGTGGCGAGCCGTCCCTGACCGGGCACGCTGCTCGCCACCAGGCCGTCGTGCAGCTCCACGGTCGTCGCGGGCAGCATCGGCTCGGGGAAGGGTGCCTCGATCTGGACGACGGCGTTGGGCTCCTCTACGCCCGCCGAGAAGATGCCGCGCGGGCGGCCCAGCTTGATGCTGGTGCCGGCCTGGATGACACCGTTGGCGAGGAGGGCGGAAGCAAGGGTGTCGCCGCGGACGCCCTCGTACGGCGTGCCGTCGAAGACGAAGCTCAACCGCTCGTCGCGGTGGATGCGACCGCCGGCGGTCAGCCGGAACGGCTGGGTGACGGTGTCGGGAGCGGTGGTTTCTTCCCCGAGCCCGCCCCTTCCCGAAACTGGGGCTGCCGCCCCGGACCCCGCGGGGTCCGTCGCCGAGTGCGGGCCAGTGGGTGGGTTGTGCCCACCTTCCCCCAGTCTCGGCTTCGCTCGACCGGGGGGACCCCCATCGCCCTGCGGAACGCCTGCCCACAACCCGGCCGGACGGGCCGGCCCAGCGGGGCGCGGCTCGCCCGAGCGGTAGACGGCCAGGATCTCGTTCGTCCCCGTGTCGCGCACCGCGTTGAACCAGCGGCGGCATCCGGCCGCATGGCTCCAGCGTTCGGCGAACGGGCCCTTCGGGTTGTCGCGGAAGAAGAGGTAGCGCGCCCACTCCTCGTCGGTCAGGGCGGCGTGGTCCTCGGGATAGGGCACGTGTGCCTGACCACCGAAGTGGAACTCGGCCTCGTCACGGGGCCCGCACCAGGGGCATGGGATGAGCAGCATGGGTTCGGCTCCCTAGTGGGCCACCGCGGCCGCGCCGTGCTCGTCGACGAGCGCGCCGGTGGTGAAACGGTCGAGCGAGAAGGGGGCGTTGAGGTGGTGAGGGGTGTCGTGGGCGATGGTGTGGGCGTAGACCCAGCCGACGCCGGGAGTGGCCTTGAATCCGCCGGTGCCCCAGCCACAGTTCAGGTAAAGGTTGTCGACCGGAGTGAGTCCGACGATGGGTGAGGCGTCGGGGCTGACGTCGACGATGCCTCCCCAGGTGCGCAGCACATGGGCGCGGGCGAAGACCGGGAAGAGTTCCAGGGCCGCGGACATCTGCTCTTCGATGATGTGGAAGGCGCCACGCTGGGTGTAGGAGTTGTACGAGTCGATGCCCGCGCCCATGACCAACTCGCCCTTGTGCGCCTGGCTGACGTACACATGGACGGCGTTGGACATGACGACCGTCGGGTGCACGGGCTCTAGGAGTTCGGAGACGAGTGCCTGCAACGGGTGGCTCTGGAGCGGGAGTTCGATACCCGCCATGGCCGCGAGCACCGAGGAGTGACCGGCCGAGCACAGTGCCACCTTGCCCGCCGCGATCGGGCCGAGCGTCGTCTGCACTCCGACGACCCTGCCCGCGACCACGTCCAGGCCGGTGACCTCGCAGTTCTGGATGATGTCGATGCCGGCGGCGTCGGCGGAGCGGGCCAGGCCCCAGGCGACGTGGTCGTGCTTGGCGATGCCGGCGCGCGGCTGATAGGTGCCGCCCATCACCGGATAGCGCACGTCAGGTGAGATGTTGACGATCGGGCAGACCTCCTTGGCCTGCCGCTCGTCCAGCCATTCGGCGTCCACGCCGTTGAGCCGGTTCGCCTCGACGCGGCGAACGCTGTCGCGGACGTCCTGGAGACTGTGGGCGAGGTTCAGCACACCGCGCTGGGAGAAGAGGATCGGGTAGTCGAGTTCCTCCTCCAGTCCCTCCCAGAGTTTGAGCGCGTGCTCGTAGATGCCCGCGCTCTCGTCCCACAGATAGTTGGAACGGATGATCGTGGTGTTGCGGGCCATGTTGCCGCCCGCCAGCCAGCCCTTCTCCAGCACGGCGACACTGGTGATGCCGTGGTTCTTCGCCAGATAGTGGGCAGTGGCAAGGCCGTGGCCGCCGCCGCCCACGATCACCACGTCGTACGACCGCTTGGGCTCCGGCGTGCGCCACAGCCAGTCGGGGTGCTCGGGGAGCTCGGCGCCGGGGGTGCGGGGGCTCATCGGACTTCTCCGGCTTCTTGTGCTTCTTCTGCCTCTGAAAGGTGCGGGTAGAGCGGGTGCTTGGCGGCCAGCGCCTCGGTGCGGGCCCGCAGGGCGGCGATGTCGGGATCGGGTTGGAGGGCCAGGGCGATCACATCGGAGACCGCTTCGAAGTCCTCGTCCGTGAAGCCTCGGGTGGCCAGCGCCGGGGTGCCGATCCGCAGTCCCGAGGTGACCATGGGCGGGCGCGGGTCGAAGGGCACGGCGTTGCGGTTGACGGTGATGCCGATCTCGTGGAGCAGGTCTTCGGCCTGCCGGCCGTCGAGCTGGGAGTCCCGCAGGTCGACCAGGACGAGGTGCACGTCCGTGCCGCCGGTGAGGACCTTCACCCCGGCGGCCGACGCGTCGGCCCGGGTGAGGCGTTCGGCGAGGATGCGGGAGCCGGCGAGCGTCCTGGCCTGGCGTTCGGCGAACTCCGGTGAAGCGGCGACCTTGAACGACACCGCCTTCGCGGCGATGACGTGCTCCAGAGGGCCGCCCTGCATACCGGGGAACACCGCCGAGTTGATCTTCTTGGCGAGGTCGGCCTCATTGGTGAGGATGACTCCGCCCCGCGGACCGCCGAGCGTCTTGTGCGTCGTCGTGGTGGTGACGTGGGCGTGTGGTACGGGGCTGGGGTGCAGCCCGGCGGCGACGAGACCGGCGAAGTGCGCCATGTCGACCATGAGGAGGGCGCCCACCTCGTCGGCGATCCGCCGGAAGGCCGCGAAGTCCAGCTGCCGCGGGTACGCCGACCAGCCCGCGATGATCATCTTGGGGCGATGTTCCTTGGCGAGGCGTTCCACCTCGTCCATGTCGATGAGGTTGTCGGTCTCGGCGACGTGGTACGGCACGACGTTGAGCATCTTGCCGCTGTAGTTGATCCGCATGCCGTGGGTGAGGTGCCCGCCGTGCGCGAGGTCGAGGCCGAGGACCGTGTCGCCGGGCTGGAGCAGGGCGAAGAAGACGGCGGTGTTCGCCTGGGCGCCCGAATGCGGCTGGACGTTGGCGAATCCGGCGCCGAAAAGGGACTTGATGCGCTCGATGGCGAGGCGCTCGGTCACATCGACGTGTTCGCAGCCACCGTAGTAGCGGCGGCCGGGGTAGCCCTCCGCGTACTTGTTGGTGAGGACCGAGCCCTGGGCCTCCAGTACGGCGGAGGGCGCGAAGTTCTCGGAGGCGATCATCTCGAGGGTGGACTGCTGGCGGTGCAGCTCGGCGCGGAGAGCGGCGTGAACCTCGGGGTCCAGTTCCGCCAGGGGGGTGTTCAGCGCGTTCATACGGCGTTCGCGTTCCTCTCGGCGGCCTCGACGACATTGGCGAGCAGCATCGCCCGCGTCATGGGTCCTACGCCCCCGGGCATCGGCGCGAGCCACCCGGCGACCGAGGCCGCGTCCGGGTGCACATCGCCGACCAGCCCGTGATCGGTGCGGGTGATGCCGACGTCCAGGACCGCCGCGCCGGGGCGCAGCATGTCCTTGGTGATCAGCCTGGGCGAGCCGGCCGCCGCGATGACGATGTCCGCCTCGCGTACGTGCCAGGCCAGGCCCTTGGTGCCGGTGTGGCACAGGGTCACGGTGGCGTTCTCGGACCGGCGGGTGAGCAGCAGCCCGAGGGGCCGTCCGACGGTGATGCCCCGGCCGATCACGCACACCCGCGCTCCCGCGAGCGGCACGTCGTACCGGCGGAGCAGTTCGACGATGCCGCGCGGGGTGCACGGCAGCGGGGCCTCGACGCCGAGGGCGAGCCGGCCGAGGCTGACGGGGTGCAGGCCGTCGGCGTCCTTGGCCGGGTCCATGCGTTCCAGTACGGCGTTGCCATCCAGGTGGCGCGGCAGCGGGAGTTGGACGATGTAACCGGTGCAGGCCGGGTCGGCGTTGAGCTCGTCGATCACGTCCTCGACCTGCGCCTGTGTGGCGTCGGCAGGCAGTTCACGACGGATGGAGGCGACGCCGATCTGCGCGCAGTCCCGGTGTTTGCCGCCGACGTAGGCACGGCTGCCCGGGTCGTCGCCGACCAGGACCGTCCCGAGCCCCGGCGGGCGGCCGTCGGTGGCCGTCAACTTGGCCACGCGCTCGGCGAGTTCGCGACGGATCGCGGCGGCGGTCGCCTTGCCGTCGAGCAGCTGTGCGGTCACCGGTGGTACTCCTTCTCTCGAAGCCGACGCTGGGTGCTAGGCGGTGTCGGGGAAGTGCGGGTGCGTTCCCGCGTCGGTCGGTGCGTGCTCTCGGCGTGCCGGACGAAGGCTCTCGATGGGGGTCCCCCCGCTCGAGCGAAGCCGAGAGTGTGGGAGGAGCTACTTGGGCCTTCGGCCGGTGCGGCGAGTGGGGGCACCTCCCACGCCCTTGAGGCAGTGCGGGAGCGTGCCGGGCGGCGTGGGGGTGTGCCTGAACTTCCCCGACACCGCCTAGCCTCGTACTTCGCAGGTCACCCGATCGTGAAGATCAAGCGGTCATAGCCGATTGCTTGTCGATCGGAACCGTAGTGGCGAGAGCCGTGCCGGTCCGGATCGGTCGAGATCGGAGGCCCGGAGGTCGCTACGGCGAACCTTCTCGGCGACCTGCGAAGTGCGGGCCTAGCCACGGAGGCGGGACATGGTCGGGTCGAACAGGGGCTCCTCGGCGACGACCGCCTCGACGCGCTGGTCGAAGTAGCCGATGTGCACGGCGGTGCCGGGGGTGCCGAGTTCCACCGGGAGCCAGGCGTAAGCGATGCCCTTGCCGATCGTGTAGCCGTAGGCGGCGCTGGTGACATAGCCGACGGGGCGATCACCGTCGTACACCGGCTCCTTGCCCATGACGACGGCCTGCGGGTCGTCGATGGTGAGGCAGGTCAGCCGCCGCCGTACGTCGGCCTTGCGCCGCTCCAGCGCGGCCTTGCCGATGAAGTCGCCCTTGTCGAGCTTGACGGCGAACCCGACTCCAGCCTCGTAGGGGTCGTGCTCGTAGGTCATGTCGGTGCCGAAGGAGCGGTAGCCCTTCTCCAGACGGAGGCTGTTGAAGGCGCCGCGGCCGGCGACGATGCCGCCCAACGGCTTGGCCGCCTGCCACAAGGTGTCCCACAGCTTCTGGCCCAGGTCGGCGGTGGTGTACAGCTCCCAGCCGAGCTCGCCGACGTACGACAGGCGCATCGCCGTGACGGGAACGGAGCCGATGTGGGCGCGCTTGGCGCGGAAGTACTTCAGGCCGTCGTTCGAGAAGTCCGCGTCGGTGAGGGGCTGGAGGACTTTGCGTGCGAGCGGTCCCCACAGGCCGATGCAGCAGGTGCCGTGGGTGATGTCGCGTACGTGCACCGATCCGTCGGCGGGGAGGTGGCGGGTGAACCAGTCGAGGTCCAGGTTGCCGTTGGCGCCGACCTGGAAGAGGTCGCGGGCCAGCCGGGCGACGGTGACGTCGCTGCGGATGCCGCCGTCCTCGTCCAGCAGCAGCGTGTACGTGACGGAGCCGACGGACTTGTCGACCTTGCCGGTGGACAGCCGCTCCAGGAAGGCGGCGGCGCCGGGCCCGGCGACCTCGAGCCGCTTGAGCGCAGTCATGTCGTACATCGCGACGGTCTCGCGGGTGGCCTGCGCCTCGGCGCCGACGATGGGTGACCAGTAGCGCGCGGCCCAGTCGTTCGGGGTCGGGATGGAACGGCCTTCGACCAGGCCAGCGTTGGCCTCATACCACTGAGGACGCTCCCAGCCGTTCGCCTCCAGAAAGAAGGCGCCCAGCTCCTGCTGGCGGGCGTGGAAGGGGCTCGTGCGGATCGGGCGCGGGTCCCCCGACGGCTGGAGGGGGTGCAGGATGTCATAGACCTCGACGAAGTTCTGGCAGTCGCGGGCCAGCACGTACTCCGGGGCCAACTGGTGCGGCTCGAAGCGGTTGACGTCGCACTCGTGCAGGTCGAAGGACGAGCAGTAGCCGTCGACCAGCCATTCGGCCATGGCCCGGCCGACGCCGGCGGAGTGGGTGACCCAGACGGCCTCGGCGACCCAGAAGCCCTTGACGTCCGGGGATTCGCCGAGCAGCGGCTGGCCGTCGGTGGTGAAGGAGAACAGGCCGTTGATGCCCTCCTCGACCTTGGCCTCCTTCGTCGACGGAAGCAGGGACTGGGTCTCGGTCCAGGCGTCCTCGAAGTCGTCCTCGGTGAACTTCAGGACCGACGGCATCTCGTCGGCCTCGTCGACGGACAGGATGTCGTCCGCGGAGACCGGCATCGGGCGGTGGCCGTAGTAGCCGATGCCCAGGGTGTCGAAGCGGTCGCGGTAGTAGAGGTCGGCGTCCTGGTGGCGCAGGATCGGGCGCACCGCCTCCTCGGTCTGGCCCGCCAGCGCCGGTACCGGCCCGGTCCAGGCGAGTTGGTGGCCGAGCGGGGTGAGCGGGAGGTTCATGCCGACCATGCGGGCGATCTTCGGGCCCCAGATGCCGGCGCAGCACACGACGATGTCGGCGGGGATTTCGCCCTGGTCGGTGAGGACGGCGGTCACGCGGCCCTCGCTCTGCTGGACGTCGAGGACTTCGTGGCGGGCGAGGAAGCGTACGCCACGCTCGGTGGCCCGGCGGATCTGCGCCTCGACGGCGAGCACGGCCTTCGCGAGGCCGTCCGTCGGCACCAGGAGGCCGGCGAGGACCTTGTCCCGGTTCACCAGCGGGTGCTGCTCGACGCACTCATCGGCGCTCAGCAGCCGGGCCTCGATGCCCCAGGCGGTGATCCAGCCGTGGCGGCGGTGCAATTCTGCGACGCGCTCGGGGGTGGTCGCCACTTCGAGGCCGCCCACCTGCAGGAAGCAGGGCCGGCCGTCGACATCGAGGGAACAGAACTTCTCGACCGTGTAGCGGGCCAACTCGGTCATGGTCTTGGAGGAGTTCGTCTGGAAGACCAGGCCTGGGGCGTGCGACGACGATCCCCCGGTGGCAGGGAGCGGGCCCTGGTCGACCACGGTCACTTCGGTCCAGCCTCGTGCGGAAATCTCGTCGGCGAGCGCCGCTCCCACGACGCCCGCTCCGATGATGACCACTCGGGGTCCCGCCATCGCCGCACCTCCGACTTGAAAGCAATCCAGTTGCCGTCTGCGCAACATGCTTCAGGTTGCGCAACTCAATGTGCCTGCCCCGAGGAGTGGGTGTCAAGGGGTCCGTGACGTCGGAAAACAGCCCGAAACGCGACGAGGCCCGGCAGGCTGTCAGCGCAGCCTGCCGGGCCCGTCCGGCGGGGTTTCCGGGTCGCTCGTGCGTCAACGCTCGAGCTCCGGTGCGGTGTCGGAGACGGAGCCGCGTCGCGCCCTACTTGATCCAGGCGTCGACCTTGTCGGGGTTGGCCTCGACCCACTTCTTCGCCGCCGCGTCGGCCGACATCTTGTCCACCGCGATGTACTTGGCCACAACGTTCTGATCGTCGTTCGTCCAGTTGAACTTCTTCACCAGGTCATAGGCCGGGCTGCCCGACTTGGCGAACTTGGCGCTGACGATCTTGTCGAGGTTGTACACGGGATAGTCGCATGCGACCTTCGCCGCATCGGCGTCACAGCCCGTCTTGTACGTGGGCAGGTTGACCTTGACCAGCGGCACCTCGGACAGGAACCACTGCGGCTCGTAGAAGTAGCCGATCACCCATTCCTTGTTCTTCTCGGCCTTCCGGTAGGCCTGGATGAGCGCGGTCTCGCTTCCCGCGTACACCACCTTGAAGTCCAGCTTCAGGTTCTTCACCAGCGCCTCGTCGTTGGTGACGTACGACGGGTCGCCGTCGAGCAGCTGGCCCTTGCCGCCCGACTCCGAGGTCTTGAACTGGGACGCGTACCTGTCCAGGTTCTTCCAGTCGGTGATGTCCGGGTGCGCCTTCGCCAGCCACGGCGGCACGTACCAGCCGATGATGCCTTTGTTGCCGGTCTGACCGGCCTCGACGGCCGTCTTCTGCCCGGTGATGTACTTCTTCTTCAGATCGTCGTGACCCCAGTTCTCCAGAACGGCATCGACCTCGCCCGTCCCGAAGCCCTGCCAGGCGATCTCTTCCTTCAGGTCCTTCTTGGTGACCTTGCAGCCGAGTTCGTGCTCCGCGACATAGGCGACGACCGCCGCATCGGCCTCGTAGCCCACCCACGGGTTGACCGCGAGGTTGAAGGTGCCGCACTTGCCCGAGCTGTCCGAGCCGGCGGAGCTGTCACCGACCTTCGCACCGCCGCAGGCGGTGAGGGTGAGGCCGAGGACCGCAATGCCGGCCGCGCCGACTCTCCACTGTCTTGCTTGCCTTGCCATGGTCAGTGCTCCTTATGCGCTCGTACGTCGCGCCGCTGCCTGAGTGATCCGGTCGAACATGACACCGAGCAGTACGATGGCGAGCCCCGCCGCCAGCCCCTTGCCGTACAGCTCTCCCTGCGAGAATCCGGCCACGACGTCGTAGCCGAGGGCGCCCGCTCCTACCAGGCCGCCCACAACAACCATCGACAGCACGTAGATCAGGCCCTGGTTGGTCGCGAGCGTCAGGGCACTGCGTGACATCGGCAGTTGAACCTTGGTGATGATCTGCCAGGTGTTGCACCCGGCAGCCGTGGCCGCCTCGACGGTGGTCTCGGGCACGGCCCGCACTCCGTCCGCGATGATCTTTATGGCAACCGGAACCGCGTAGACGACGGCAGCGACGATCGCCGTGAAGCGTGTCGCGCCGAACAGCGCCAGGAACGGCACGAGATAGACGAACGGCGGCATGACCTGCGCAGCGTCCAGGGTGGGCCGCAGCAGCCGGTCCACGAGCATGCTGCGCCCCATCCACACCCCGAAGGTGACACCGAGCACCATCACCAGGACCGTCGCCACCACAGTCGACGCCAGCGTCGTCATGCTGTCCGACCACACGCCCGTGCCGACCAGCAGTCCCACGCACACGGCCGTGGTGACTCCGGCGCGCCATCCTCCGAGCACCGCGCCGAGCGCCACCAGGGTCGCACCGACCAGCCACCACGGGGAGTCGGTCAGTAGCGTCTGGAACGGATTGAGAAGGCCGTTGGTAATGGCATCGCGGAAGGCGTTCGTGATGCCCGACAGATTGTCCTGCGCCCAAGTGGTCACATCGTCCGCCGCGCTCGCGATGGTGCTGCCGGTGCTGCCCTCGCCGGGGAACTCGGCCGCCCAGACGTACGTGTGCGACAGATACACCAGCACCGCCGCCGCCACTCCTCCTCCCACCAGCAGCGGTCGCCGCCACTTGAGGAAGCGGTTCCCCGAGCGCCGGGCCGCCTCCGCCCGTCCGCTCGCCGCGGTCGTGACCCGGTCGAGGACGATAGCCATGACGACAATGGCCAGGCCCGCGTTGAACGCCGTGCCGACGTCCAGCGACTGCAGGGCCTGGACGACGGTCTTTCCGAGGCCGGGTGCGTCGATCAGCGCCGCGATGGTCACCATGGCCAGGGCGGCCATGATGGTCTGATTGACGCCCATCACCACGGTCCGCTTGGACATTGGCAGCAGGACCTTCAGCAGCGTCTGCCGCCGCGTCGAGCCCAGCGAGTCGGCCGCTTCGACGGTGGTCTCCGGTACGGAACGGATGGCGTGCGCGGTGATGCGGATCGCCGGCGGTGCCGCGTAGATCAGGGTGGCGATCGTGGCGGAGGCAGGACCGATGAGGAAGAACAGGGTCAGGGGAGCCAGGTAGACGAAGGTCGGCATCGTCTGCATGAAGTCCAGGAAGGGCGTCATGATCCGGTTGAACCGGTCGGACAGCCCCGCCCACACACCCAGCGGGATCGCGAACAGCAGCGCCACGAAGACCGCGGAGAGGGTCAGCGCCAGGGTGTCCATGCTCTCCTGCCACAGGCCCTGCAGCCCGAAGAAGGTGAAGCCGGCCACGGCCAGGAGAGCGACCCGCCAGTTGCCCACGGCCCAGGAGAGGTAGCCGGCGATGCCGACGACGCCGAGCCAGCCGATCTGCGGCAGCGGTCGGCCGTCGGAAGGCTGGGAGATCAGCGACTGGATGAAGGTCACCAGGTTGTCGATGACCAGACGGATCTCGTTGAAGAAGTACAGGAAGAGCGGGTTGGAGTTGCGGTCCGCACCGATCGTGTCGTTGACGTCATTGAACCAGCGGTGCAGATCGGTGAGGTCCGCCGCCGCCAGCGTGAAGGTCTGCTTTCCGCGCAGCACGGCGAAGAGCACCAGCCAGGTCACCAGGATCACGGCCACCACCATGCGGCGGCTGACCCTGCGCACACCCGCGACGGGCGCGGTCTTCTCCGCTTGCTCCGCCTTGTCGGCGTTCTCCGGCTTCTCCAGGGCGACGGTCATCACATGTCGCCTTCCTGCCCGGCGACGACTGCGAGGATCTCCTCGTCACCGACGATGCCGAGCAGTTTGCCGTTCTCGACGACCTTGACCGGCTTCTCGGCCGCCAGCACCGCCCGGGTGGCTTCCCGCACCACGACGTCCGGGCCCAGCTCGGGGCCGTCCAGGGCGTCGTCCGGCTCCGCCGGACGCATGATCCACCGCAGCGTGAGTACGTCGCCGCGCGGCACGTCCTTGACGAAGTCGCGTACGTAGTCGTCGGCGGGGGCACCGACCAGTTCGTCGCCGGTGCCGCACTGGACCATCTTGCCGTCGCGCATGATGAGGATGCGGTCGCCCAGCTTGAGCGCCTCGGAGAGGTCGTGGGTGATGAACACCATCGTCTTGCCGACCTCGTGGTGCAGACGGATGACCTCGTTCTGCATGTCACGGCGGATCAGCGGGTCGAGCGCCGAGAACGGTTCGTCGAAGAGGAGCACATCCGGATCGCCGGCCAGCGCACGGGCGAGACCGACGCGCTGCTGCATGCCGCCGGAGAGCTGGTCGGGGTAGGAGTTCTCGTAGCCGGCGAGGCCGACCAGTTCGACGACCTCCCGGGCCCGCTTGGTGCGCTCGGCCCTGCCCATACCGCGGATCTCCAGGCCGAAGGACACGTTGTCGACGACCCGGCGGTGGGGCAGCAGCCCGAAGTGCTGGAAGACCATGGAGAACTTGCGGCGACGCAGTTCGCGCAGACGCTTGTCGTCCGCGTCGCGGATGTCCTCGCCCTCGAAGACGATCTCACCGGCGGTGGGTTCGATCAGCCGGGTCAGACATCGCACCAGGGTGGACTTGCCGGAGCCGGACAGGCCCATGACGACGAAGACCTCGCCGGGCGAGACCTCGAAGCTCACGTCGCGCACGGCGGCGGTGCATCCGGTGCGGTCCATCAGCTCGCGGCGGGTGAGCCCGCACAGCTCCTCGGAGTCCGGTACCTGGCCTGCCTTCGGCCCGAACACCTTCCACAGCTTGCGCACGGATATGACCGGGGTGGGGGCCGAGTCCTGTGGCGTGCCGCGCCGCTGCGGCACCTCGGTCTGTGCTGGGGTCACGATCGACCTCTTTTCGGCGTTCAGCCGCGGAACCAGTGCTGCGGCCGGGGTTGGATGTTCTGCCAGATGTGCTTGGGCTCTCGGTACTCGTCCAGGCCGGTCGGTCCCAGCTCCCGGCCCACGCCCGAGTGCCCGAAGCCACCCCATTCCGCTTGCGGCACGTAGGGGTGGTAGTCGTTGATCCACACCGTGCCGTGACGCAGCCGCCGGGCGACCCGCTGGGCCTTTCCGGCGTCCTGCGTCCAGACGGCTCCGGCGAGTCCGTACTCCGTGTCGTTGGCGATGCGTACGGCGTCGTCCTCGTCGCGGAAGCGCTCCACGGTGAGTACGGGTCCGAAGGACTCCTCGTGCACCACACGCATGTCCTGCCGACACTCGTCGAGCACGGTGGGCGGGTAGTAGTGGCCGTTCGCCAGTGCGGGGTCACCGGGGCGCTCGCCGCCGCAGCGCAGTACGGCGCCTTCGGCGAGGCCCACCGCGACGTACGCCTCGACCTTCTCCAGGTGCTGTGCGGAGATCAGCGCTCCGGTCTCGGCCTCAGGGTCGAAGGGACCGCCGAGGCGGATCTGCCGGGCACGGCGGACAACCTCGTCGACAAAGGCGTCATGGAGGGAGTCCTCGACGATCAGACGGGCGCCGGCCGAGCAGACCTGTCCCGAGTGCAGAAAGACGGCCGTGAGGGCGAAGTCCACGGCCGTCTCGAAATCGGCGTCGGCGAAGATGACGTTGGGGTTCTTGCCGCCGAGTTCCAGCGCCACTTTTTTCACGGTCGAGGCGGCGGTGGCCATGATGCGCTTGCCGGTCTCCAGGCCCCCGGTGAAGGAGACCATGTCGACGGCCGGGTCCTCGGAGAGCGGTGCACCCACCTCGGGCCCGGTGCCCAGGACGAGATTCGCCGCGCCGGCAGGAAGCCCGGCCTCCTCGAGTACCCGCATCAGCAGGATCGAGGTGGAGGGGGTGAGCTCACTGGGTTTGAGGACGATCGTGTTGCCCGCGAGCAGGGCGGGCGCGACCTTCCAGGACGCCTGGAGCAGCGGGTAGTTCCAGGGGGTGATGAGCCCGCAGACGCCGACCGGTTCGTAGACGACGCGGCTGACGGCGTCGTCGCGGCCGGTGTCGATCACCCGGCCGGCATCGGTGCCCCGGATCCCGCCGTAGTAGCGGAAGCAGGAGACAACGTCGGCGATGTCGTACTCGCTCTCCACCAGTCGCTTGCCGGTGTCCAGCGATTCGGCGCGGGCGAATTCCTTGGCGTCGCGCTCGATGAGGTCGGCAGTGCGCAGCAGCAGCGCACCGCGCTCCCGCTCGGGGGTGTGCGGCCAGGGTCCTTCGTCGAAGGCCAGGCGGGCCGCGGCGATCGCGGCCTCGGTGTCGGGACGCGTCCCCTCCGCCACGGTCGCGGCGAGCGTGCCGTCAGCGGGACAGCGGATTTCCCGGTGGCCTCCGGCCACCGCATCGCGCCATTCTCCGTCCACATACAGGTCTGCCACGTGTGGAGCCCTTCGAGCGAATTCCGTTGCGCATCGTGCACCGTATTGCTTGTGGTGGAACACCCTGGCGAATGTGCGGACATACGTCAAGGGGTTGGCAGATGACGATTTCACCATGCGGGCAGTTGCGCGGCCGCTCTTGACCACAAGCCGCGCATAGCTCAACCATGTTGCGTATCGCTCACCATGTTGTGCAATACGCACCGACGGAGGCTGCACATGTCCCCTCGACCGCATCCTGGCCGTGAGTACGTCCTCACTCTCTCGTGTCCGGACAGCGCCGGACTGGTCCACGCCGTGAGCGGCTTTCTCGTCAGGAACTCCGGCAACATCCTGGAGAGCCAGCAGTTCGATGAGCGACTCAAGGGCCGTTTCTTCATGAGGGTCCACTTCGACGTTTCCGATCCAAACGCCGATTTGAAAAATCTGCGTGACCGGTTCGGTCCCGTCGCCGAGGCCTACCGGATCTCCTGGACCCTCCGGGACGCCTCGACCCCGACCAGGACGCTGATCATGGTGTCCAAGTTCGGCCACTGCCTCAACGATCTGCTCTTCCGTCGGCGCACCGGCGCTCTCAACATCGAGATCCCCGCGATCGTCTCCAATCACCAGGACTTCGAGGGACTGGCGGAGACCTACGGTGTCCCCTTCCACCACATCCCGGTGACCAAGGACACCAAGACCGACGCCGAGGCGCGCCTGCTGGAGCTCGTGCACGAGCTGGACATCGACCTGGTGGTGTTGGCCCGTTACATGCAGATCCTCTCCGACGACCTGTGCAAACAACTGGAGGGCAGCGCCATCAACATCCACCACTCCTTCCTCCCCAGCTTCAAGGGTGCGCGCCCCTACCAGCAGGCGTACGAGCGCGGGGTGAAGCTCGTCGGCGCGACGGCGCACTATGTGACGCCGGACCTCGACGAGGGGCAGATCATCGAGCAGGACGTGGTCCGGGTGGACCACTCCCTCGATCCGGACGAGCTGGTCACGGTCGGTCGGGACGTGGAGGCGCAGGTGCTCGCGCACGCGGTGAAGTGGCACAGCGAGAGCCGCGTCATGGTGGACGGCAACCGCACGGTTGTCTTCCGCTGAGCCGAGCACGAGCGATGGGCGGACCGGAATCCGGCCCGCCCATCGCTGTATACGGCCTCTGACGCCGGCTCTTGGGGCGCAGGCCGGCTCCCTAGCCTCGTACTTCGCAGGTCACCCGATCGTGAAGATCAAGCGGTCATAGCTGATTGCTTGTCGATCGGAACCGTAGCGGCGAGAGCCGTGCCGGTCCGGATCGGTCGAGATCGGAGGCCCGGAGGTCGCTACGGCGAACCTTCTCGGCGACCTGCGAAGTGCGGGCCTAGCCGCCCAACCGGTCAAGCACAGCGCAGCGCCACCGCTCGGTCTCGGCGATCTGGTTGAAGGTGAAGAGGTGCAGGCCGGCCACCCCCGCCGAGGGAGAAGAGAGCGCGCCCGCGGAACGGGCGAGCAGCCGCTCGGGCGAGTAACCGCCAGGTGCCGCGAAATGAAGGAACCACGAGGCGTGCTTGGTCAGAAAGCGCGTCGACTCTCCCACCCCGATCTTCGCCGCCATGGACAGCAGCTTCGCCCGCTGCACCGGCCCCGCGACGCCCACGTGGACGGGCAGGGTGACGTCGCGGCGGCGTATCCGGCCGACCCAGTCACCCAGCACGCGCGGGTCGAAGCAGAGGTTGCTCACGATGTACGTGGCGTGCGCGCGCTTGTCCCACATCGCCTGGATGGTGAGGTCGTCGTGGATGATCGGGTGACTCTCGGGATAACCGGTGATCCCGACCTGCTCGAAGGGGCTGCCCAGCTCGCTCAGCCTGCGCAGCACGGGTAGCGCCCCGTCGTAGGCGCCGACCGGCGGATCGGCGTCGCCCGCCGGGACGAAGACGTCGTCGACGCCCGCCTCCCGGAGCCGGTCGACGACATCCTTCAGGTGCGCGTCGTCCCGCAGCAGCCGCGCGGGCACGTGCGGGACGACGCGACAGCCGTGCGCCGTGAGCCGGGTGGCGAGGTCGAGCGTCGGTTCCAGGCCCTTGACCGGCGACGCCGTCACGGTGACGACGACGTCGCGCGGGACATGGGCCAGGACTTTGTCCTCGGTCGCCTTCGCGGGCAGCACCTCGTAGCGGACGCTCGCCAGCAGCGCCCGGAAGTGTTCGCCGTACAAGGGTTACCCGGCCTGCTTCTGGGCGTCGCGGTACCGGTAGTACGCGGCCTTGGAAGGGGCCAACGGCTCCCTGCCCAGAATGAGGTCGGCCGCCTTCTCCGCGATCATCATCACCGGCGCGTAGATGTTGCCGTTGGTGACATAAGGCATCACCGACGCGTCGACGACACGCAGTCCCTCCACGCCGTGTACGCGCATGTTGGTGGGGTCGACGACGGACATCTCGTCGGTGCCCATCTTGCAGGTGCACGAGGGGTGCAGGGCGGTCTCGCCCTCCTTGGCGACCCAGGCGAGGATCTCCTCGTCGCTCTCCACGGACGGGCCCGGTGAGATCTCCCCGTCGTTGTACGGGGCCAGCGCCGGCTGGTTGAGGAGCTTGCGGGCGACGCGGATCGACTCGACCCACTCGCGGCGGTCCTGTTCCGTGGACAGGTAGTTGAAGTGCAGGGCCGGGTGCTCGTTCGGGTCCTTGCTCTTGATCTTCACCGAGCCGATGGCGTCGGAGTACATGGGCCCGACGTGCACCTGGTAGCCATGCCCGCCGGCGGGCGAGGAGCCGTCGTAGCGGACCGCGATCGGCAGGAAGTGGAACATCAGGTTGGGGTAGTCCACGTCCTCGTTGCTGCGGGCGAAGCCGCCGGCCTCGAAGTGGTTGGTCGAGGCGGGGCCCTTGCGGAACAGCCACTGCAGGCCGATGAAGGGGGCGCGCCACTTCGCCATGTACGGCTGCATGGAGACGGGCTGCTTGCAGGCGTACTGGATGTACACCTCCAGGTGGTCCTGCATGTTCTCGCCGACGCCCGGGAGGTCGTGGACGACGTCGATGCCGAGCGCGCCCAGTTCCTCGGCGTTGCCGACGCCGGAGAGCTGCAGCAGCTGAGGGGAGTTGATCGCGCCGCCGCAGAGGATGACCTCGCGGGCGCGCACCTGCTGGACCTTGCCGCGCCGCCGGTACTCGACACCGACAGCACGCTTGCCCTCGAAGAGGACGCGGGTGGCCAGGGCGCGGGTGATGACGGTGAGATTGGGCCGCTTCTTCGCGGGCTTGAGGTACGCCTTCGAGGCCGACAGACGGCGTCCTCGGTGGACGTTGCGGTCGAAGGGGGCGAAGCCCTCCTGCTGATAGCCGTTGACGTCGTCGGTGCGGGGATAACCCGCCTCCTGGACGGCCTTGAGGAAGGCGGTGAACAGCGGGTTGGAGGCCGGGCCGCGTTCGAGGACGAGGGGGCCGTCGTGGCCGCGGAACTCGTCGTCGGGGTCGGCCGCGAGACAGTTCTCCATCCGCTTGAAGTACGGCAGACAGTGCGCGTAGTCCCAGGACTCCATGCCGGCATCGGCGGCCCAGCGCTCGTAGTCCATGGGGTTGCCGCGCTGGAAGATCATGCCGTTGATGCTGCTGGAACCGCCCAGCACCTTGCCGCGCGCGTGGTAGATGCGCCGGTCGCCCATGTGGGGCTCGGGTTCGGACTCGTACTTCCAGTCGTAGAACCGGCTGCCGATCGGATAGGTCAGCGCCGCGGGCATGTGGATGAAGACATCCCACGGGTAGTCGGGCCGACCGGCCTCCAGGACCAGCACCTGGTTGCCCGGGTCGGCGGAGAGTCGGTTCGCCAGTGCGCTGCCGGCGGATCCACCGCCGACGATGACGAAGTCGTATTGCAGGGGAGCCATGGTGCCTCGTCTCGCTCGCGCCGTAGATACGCGTGGCATGCTAGTACGAGTATCGCTATACGCACTAGGTTGCGATCAACGCAACTTGCAAGGTCTGCGTTTCGACGCTGCCCCTTGCACTGCTGTTGTTTACTGCGCGTATAGTTTCGCTGTGAGCAACTACAGTCCAGATACCGAAACGACAGGTTCGCAGTCCGGCGGGGTTCAGTCCGTCGACCGCGCCATCAGCGTGCTGGAAATCCTGGCCCAGCGCGGCGAGGCCGGCGTCAGCGAGGTGGCCGCCGAGATCGATGTTCACAAGTCGACCGCGTTCCGCCTGCTCGGCGCCCTGGAGGCGCGCGGTCTGGTGGAGCAGGCGGGCGAGCGCGGTAAGTACCGCCTCGGCTTCGGCATCGTACGCCTGGCCGGCGGGGTCACGGGACGCATCGACATCACCCAGCAGGGCCGCCCGGTCTGCGAGCGCCTCGCCGAGGAGATCGGCGAGACCGTCAACATCGCCGTGATGCAGGAGCACTACGCGATCAACCTCTACCAGGTACGCGGCCCGGGGGCCGTCACCGCGCACAACTGGGTCGGCCAGCTGACCCCGTTGCACGCCACGTCCAGCGGCAAGATCCTCCTGGCCCACATGCCCACCAAGCAGCGCGCCGCGCTACTTTCCGAGGCCGGTCTGAAGAAGGTGACCCCGCACACCCTGACCTCGAAGACGAAGCTCGAGAAGAATCTCGCCGAGGCTCGGGAGCGTGGCTACGCCTGGACCGTAGAGGAGCTGGAGGTCGGACTCCACGCCATGGCCGCGCCGGTCCGCGACCGGGACGGAGAGGTCATCGCGGCACTCAGCGCCTCCGGCCCCGCATACCGGTTCACCGAGGAGCGCATGCACGAGCTCGCTCCGGTGCTGGTCAAGGGCGCGGAGGAGATCAGCCATCGGATGGGGCACCTGGGCTGAGCGCCCAGGTGCCGCCGCCGGCGGCACCTGCAGCCACCGCCGTCGACCTGCCGAGAACCGCCGCTACTGCGACCGCCCTGTCCTGAGACGCTCCTGGACCCAGTCGTGGAACTCGCCGATGTGGTGCTCGCTGGGCACCAGTACACCGCCCTTGGCGTACAACCGGGAGCTCATCGCGGGCTGACAGCGCTCGCACGCGTCGAAGTCCTGCCGGTTGACGCGGTCGAAGAGCTCCACCGACCGGCTGACATCCTTGCCGCTTTCGACGACGTGCTTGAGGTAGAGCCAGTCGCACTCGACGATCGTGCGGTCCGCGGCGACCGGGTACATCCGGTGGAAGATCACATGGTCGGGGACGAGGTTGATGAACACCTGCGGCCTGACGGTGATCGCGTAGTAGCGGCGGTCCTGCTCCTCGGAGACCCCCGGAATGCGGTCCAGTCCCTCGGAGCCGTCAATGGTGAAGCCCTTGACGTCGGCGCCGAACTCCGCGCCGTGACCCACGTAGTACTGAGCAGCGTACCCGTCGGCGAACTCCGGGAGTACCTCGGTGAGTTCGGGGTGGATCGTGGCGCAGTGGTAGCACTCCATGAAGTTCTCGACGATCAGCTTCCAGTTCGCCTTGACGTCATAGATGATCCGCTTGCCGACCTCGAGGTTCTCCATGTCGTAGTGCTCGATCGACTCGGTGTCGCCGAGGCGTGCGACGACGTCCTGCACGGCCTCCTCGAAGGGAGGCGGGTTCTCCGCGAGGCACACCCACACATAGCCGAGCCACTCATGGGTCGCCACGCCCGCCAGGCCGTACTCCGTGCGGCTGACGTCGGGCATCTTGGTGAGGTTGGGCGCGGCGACGAGTTTGCCCGTCAGGTCGTACGTCCAAGCGTGGTAGGGGCACTGGAAGGCGCGCTTGACCTCGCCGGTCTCCTCCGTGCAGAGCTTGGCTCCGCGATGCCGGCAGGCATTGAAGAAGGCGCGTATGGAGTTGTCCCGTGCGCGCGTGATCAGGATGCTCTCGCGGCCCACCTCGACGGTCCGGAAGGCGCCGGGCCTGGCCAGAGCCGAGGAGCGCACGGCGCAGAACCACATCGTTTCGAAGATGCGCTCCTGCTCCTGGGCGAAGATCCCCGGATCCGTATAGGAGGAGCCCGGGAGGGTTGCGATCAGGCTGTCCGGCAGGCTGGTCGAGGTCACAGTGCACTCCTCGGAGAACGTCGTGGATCGGTCATTCACGCGCCGGGAAGAGCGACTCCGGACGGCGGCGTTTTGTATGGAGCAACGCTGCGTGCTATACGCAACCGCAGCATGAAATGCCGCGTCGCCGGTGTCAAGATGTCGCGGCGGCGAGCTGCTTGCGCCAACGCATGAACAGCCGCGGCTGGTTCATCGCGAGCACGGCCACCGGATGCCCGGCACGCCGGTAGACGGCGAGGAAACTGCGGTCGCCCGCGGCGCCTTCCTCGACGATCACACTGTCGGCACCGGCCGAATGACCGGCGAACTGGATCTTCACGCCGTACTGCTCCGACCAGAAGTACGGCGGCCGGGGCACACCCGGTTCCGCCGCACCCCAGGACAACAGCGTGGCCACGGCCGCGTCGGGCCGCTCCCGCGCACCGGTCCAGTGCTCGACGCGGCGGTGGACCCCTGCGTGGTGGTCGTACCAGGAGGCGCAGTCTCCGACGGCGACGACACCGGCCAGGCTGGTGCGCCCGTCCGCGCCACACTTGACGCCGTTGTCAAGGACAACGCCGGATCCTTCCAGCCACTCGACGCAGGGGCGCGCGCCCACCCCGACGACGACGATGTCGGCGGGGATACTGCGACCGTCGTCCAGCAGGACGGCGTCGACCCGGGTCTCGCCGCTCAGTCCCTTGACTCCCACACCGCACAACAGCCGTACGCCGTGGTCCGCGTGGAGGGCGGAGACGACGCCGCCCATGGTCTCGCCGAGCGGTCCGGCGAGCGGCGTCGACGCCGCCTCGACCACCGTCACGTCGAGTCCGAGGGCGTACGCCGTGGAGGCGACCTCGGCGCCGATGAATCCGCCGCCTATCACCACCAGCCGTCCGCCCAGGGCCAGTTCGTCCCGCAGGGCGCGGGCGTCGTCCAGGGTGCGCAAGGTGTGCACTCCGACCAAACCGTCGGTGCCAGGCAGTGTCCGGGGCACCGCGCCGGTCGCGATGACGATTCCGTCGGCCCGGACTTCCCGGCCGTCGGCGAGCCGTACAACACGGTCCGTTCCGTCGGCGTCGAGTCCGGTGGCGCGGGCGCCGAGCAGCCACTCGGCTCGCAGGTCCTCGTCGTCCGACTCCAGCGCGAGATCGGCTTCGCCGATGTCACCGGCCAGGAACTCCTTGGACAGCGGCGGCCTGTCGTACGGGCGGTGCGGTTCGTCGCCGATGACGACCAGCCGCCCGTCGTACCCCTGTTTCCGCAACGAGCGCGCCGCCGACAGACCGGCCAGCGAGGCACCCACCACGGCCACTGTCCTCACGCGGGGCCTCCGGCAAGCCGGGACGCAACACAGGGCGGCAGGTTGGGTGCCTCCGTGGACGGCCGGACGTAGATCATGCCGCCCTCGATGAGCACCGCGTGCGTGCGGACCGGACGCTTGGCCGGCGGAGCGTCGACGGCTCCGGTCCGGAGGTCGAACTTCGAAGCATGCAGCGGGCATTCCACCTCGCAGCCCTCCAGCCAGCCGTCGGCGAGCGAGGCGTCCTGGTGGGTGCAGGTGTCGTCGATGGCGAAGACCTCGCCGTCATCGGTATGGAACACCGAAACCGGCGGATCGATGTCGAGCCGGTAGGCCTCGCCTCGCGGCAGATCCACGAGAAGGCACGCGGGAATCATCATGACACCTCGGTGCGTATAGCGAAACGGATTGCGGTAAGCGCAACGTCAGTTTGAGGGCGGCCCCAAACCCTTGTCAAGGCATCCAGAGGACAGGCCGACCCCTTGTTGAATGTTGCTTTTTACGCAACGCTTTGCGCCATAGACAACACACCGCATGAAGGAGCCGGCGCGGCGATCAGCGTCTTCGACCTGCTCAAGGTGGGATCGGTCCGTCGAACTCCCACACCGTGGGACCCACGAAGGCCGCCCGTCTCTTCGTCACCGGGCTGCTTGCTGCGCAGCCTGGCCGAGGACTCCCAGGATGTGGACCGCTGCACATCATGGACACGGTCAATCTCTTCGCGCCGGCCGTCAACGAGGAGAACCCCTCGGGCGGTCGCGTGGTCACCGCGCCCACCAACGGTGCGGCCGGGAGCGTGCCCACGGTGCTGCGCTCCTACACGCGCTTCGTTCCCGGGGCCGACGAGGACGGGGGCGTCCGCTTCCGCTCGCCGCCGGCGCGGTGGGGGCGCTGTTCAAGGAGATCGCGTCGATCGCCGGGGCCGAGGTGGGCTGCCAGGGCGAGGTCGGGTCGGCCTGCTCCATGGCCGCCGCTGGTCTCGCCGAGGCGCTCGGCGGCACGCCGGAGCAGGTCGAGAACGCCGCGGAGATCGGCATGGAGCACGATCTCGGGCTGACCTGCGACCCGGTCGGAGGCCTGGTCCAGATCCCCTGCATCGAGCGGAACGCCCTTGCCTCCGTCAAGGCGATCAATGCCGCGCGGACGGCGCCGCGCGGCGACGGCACGCATGTGGTCTCGCTCGACAAGGTCATCAAGACGATGCGCGAGACCGGTGCCGACATGAAAGTGAAGTACAAGGAGACCTCGCGCGGCGGCATCGCGGTCAACGTCATCGAGTGCCGAGACGTCAACGAGTGGGGACGAGGCCGCCGCGCGGTCGGCAGCGGTCAGAATCCGCGGTCGGTCCACTCCTGAAGGTGCGGGGCCTCGGCGGCGATGGTGGTCGTCTCCCCGTGGCCGGTGTATACGACCGTGTCGCCCGGCAGGGTCAGCAGCCGGTCCCGGATCGAGTCGACGATCGTGCCGAAGTGGCTGTACGAGCGTCCCGTCGCCCCCGGTCCGCCCGCGAAGAGCGTGTCACCGGTGAAGAGTGCCTTCAGGCCCTGCGCGTACAGGCACACCGCGCCGGGGGCATGACCGGGGGTGTGCAGCACGGTCAGCTCGACACCGGCCACCGTGACGATCTGCCCGTCGGCGAGTTCACCGTCGGGTGACCGATCCGGGTGGGTCTGCTTCCACAGCGGCAGGTCGTCGCCGTGGAGCAGGATCGGAGCACCGGTACGGTCGGCGAGTTCGGGAGCCGCCTCGATGTGGTCGTTGTGGGCGTGGGTACACACAATGGCCCGCAGCGTGCGTCCGCGGAGGGCCTCGGCGATCGCCTCGGCGTCGTGCGCGGCATCGATGACGACGGCCTCGGTGTCGTCGCCGATGATCCAGACGTTGTTGTCGACGTCCCAGGTGCCGCCGTCCAGCGAGAACGTGCCCGATGTGACGAGGTGTTCGATGCGGGCACCGGCCAGGCCGGCCATCAGAAGACCACCACCGAGCGCAGGACGTCGCCGCCGCGCATGCGCTCGAAGGCCTTCTCGACATCGTCCAGTGCGATGGTCTCCGTGACGAAGGCGTCCAGATCCAGGCGGCCTTGCAGGTAGAGATCGATGAGCATCGGGAAGTCGCGGGAGGGCAGGCAGTCGCCGTACCACGAGGACTTCAGCGCGCCGCCCCGGCCGAAGACGTCCAGCAACGGCAGTTCGAGCTTCATCTCCGGGGTCGGTACGCCGACGAGGACGACCGTGCCCGCCAGGTCGCGCGCGTAGAAGGCCTGCTGGTACGTCTCGGGACGGCCGACCGCCTCGATCACCACATCGGCGCCGAAGCCGCCGGTCAGCTCGCGCACCGCCTCCACGGGATCGCCCTGCTTGGAGTTCACGGTGTGGGTCGCGCCGATCTTCTTCGCGGTTTCGAGTTTCCGCTCGTCGATGTCGACGGCGATGATCTTGGCTGCCCCGGCGAGCCGCGCACCGGCGATCGCCGCGCTCCCCACCCCGCCACAGCCGATGACCGCCACGCTGTCTCCGCGTCCGACGTTGCCGGTGTTGATGGCCGCGCCGATGCCCGCCATCACTCCACAGCCCAACAGTCCGGCGGCGGCCGCCGATGCCGCCCGGTCGACCTTGGTGCACTGCCCCGCCTCCACCAGCGTCTTCTCCGAGAACGCGCCGATGCCCAGGGCCGGAGACAACTCGGTACCGTCGGTCAAGGTCATCTTCTGCTTCGCGTTGCGGGTGTTGAAGCAGTACTGCGGTCGTCCGCGCCGACAGGCCCGACACTGCCCGCAGACGGCACGCCAGTTCAGGATGACGAAGTCACCTGGGGTGACATCGGTGACGCCCGCCCCCACCGACTCCACGACACCCGCGGCCTCGTGCCCCAGCAGGAACGGGAAGTCGTCGTTGATGCCGCCCTCGCGATAGTGCAGATCAGTGTGGCAGACCCCGCAGGCCTCGATCTTCACCAGCGCCTCGCCCGGGCCGGGGTCGGGGACGATGATCGTTTCCAGGCTGACGGGGGCGCCCTTCCCCCGCGCGACGACAGCACGGACCTGGTGAGTCATGGCCACTCCTCGGCTGGTACGAGACCTGAGTCGATGTTGCTCATTACGGCACTCATCTCATGTGCCGCAACACAGCATCGTGGAGGGGCGAGCGGGGGTCAAGGATCCGGCAGACAGAACGCCGACTGGACAGGGGTGGCACTGCCCCCTCACCGCCACCCATACGCCTCGCGTCGTCGCGACCTGTTCGTGCAACCGGAGCTCACGCACCCTTCGAAGCAACCACGGCGAAGCCCGAATCGGCCCCAGCGGTTTGCTGCCCCGGCCGATCACGTCGGCCGGGGCTCCGACCGGGAAGGTTCACCAGATTGTCAGGGGTCAGCGGGAGTGCTGGAGGAAGGCGATGAGAACGGCTGCGAGCTCGGCGGGTGCGTCTTCTTGGACGAGGTGGCCCGCGCCGGTGATCGGCTCAAGTCACGCGCCCGGGATGCGGGCGGCGAGCTCCTGTCCTTTCGCCACCGGAATCCAGGTGTCGTCCTGTCCCCAGCACACCAGCGTCGGGATGCCGATCTCGCCGTACCGGTCCTGAACCTCATCCGTGTAGAGCTGGTCGGCCTGAGCGATCTGCCGGTAGAAGGCCGCCTGGCCGAGGCTGCCGAGCCAGGGCCGAACGAGCTCCTCGAGCACTGCCGGGTGCAGGCCCGGACTGCTGGCCGAGCTTATGTACTCGCGGACCAGGACGTGGTGCAGCGCAGGTGGCAGTTGCTCGAACACCTCGGAGTGCTCGCCGACGAGCCGGAAGAACGCGGACCCCCATGGCGCCAGTGCGACGGGGTCGACCAGGGCAAGTGCGCGGTAGTGAGCGCCGTGCAGCAGATGCGCCCGCAAGGAGACGGCACCGCCGAAGTCATGGGCGACCACCAGCGGTTCTTCCAGGCCCCAGTGGGCCAGGAGTGCGGTGAAGACCTTGCCCTGGGCGGCCAGGGAGACGTCCTGTCCAGCGCACTTCTCCGATGCTCCGTAACCGGGCATGTCCCACACGAACACCTGGTGACGGCGGGCGAGTGAGCGGGCGATGGCGCGCCAGACATAGGAAGAGAAGGGAGTGCCGTGCAGGAGCACGACCGGATCCTGGCCGGGGTGTCCGAGGCTGTCCCAGCGCACGTCTCCGGAGGTGCTGCGGAATGTTCGGGTCAGCTGCCATTCACTCACGCGCGTTGTTCCTCTCGGTCGTGCTTCCTGCTCAACGGGGCGATCGAGCCGGGGTCGGCCCGGGCGACAGTTGACCTCCGAGGATGAGCGGCATGCTCCAGCCCGAGATCCGGAACCGCAGTCCGCGAAAAGGGCCCCCGCAGGCTCTCGCCTGCGAAGACCCTTCGCACCGTCGGGACGACAGGATTTGAACCTGCGACCCCTTGACCCCCAGGAGTGAGGGTCATAGGAACTACCTGCACATATCAGGCAGAACTAGGGTGCGAGGCGTGTGTCCGCGCGCGTGCTGTTCAGGGTCGCGAGCACCGTGTGGTCCCCAAATGGTCCCCAGGGCAGTGGTGACGGCGTGGGTATCTGCCTGCCGTAGACCAATAGGTTCCGGACGGATCGAGCCACGCGCGGAAGACCCTGTGCACCGCGCGCCAGCGCTTCCTTCAGATTTGGCAGCAAGCAGTGATCATGTGGACGGGCCCCGTTGGAGGTGATGTCGGCCTCCTCGCCCCACCGCCGTGCAGCCACGGGTGCCCGTCCTGGGGGCGCAGTGCAGTCGTAGCGAGTTCCACGGTGCTGCCGAGGACGACGCTCCAGCGCGAAGGCGATGCCATCGACGACGGCGTCCCGGATGGCAGGCGCTTCCTCGGAGAGCACCTTGCGGAGGCGCTGGTTGGCCCGAACCTCGGCGTCGATCTCACCGATGTACTCGAAAAAATAACTCGGAGGATCGCCGCCAGAGGATCCTTCAGCCGTGTCCAGCACCCGGAAACTGCATGCACTGCACACTGGTCCCCAGAGTTGGTCCCCAAATCGGTCTCGGACGTGGTCCCCAGGATTGGTCCCCGAAGGACCGCCACGTTGGCTTCGTTACACCCAGCGCTTCGGACGGGGAGGCCAACAACCACATGGGCGATGCCCGCTGGCCCTTCCACTGGATCCGGCAGCGGGCAGAAACGTTCGGGCCGGCCCCATCTGCCGTGGGGCCGGCCCGTTGTCGTGCGGTGCTTCAGGACGGGATCACAGATCGAGCAGGAAGTCGAAGTCCGTGTCCTTCGCGCCGAGCAGCCACGCTTTGGCCTCGGACAGGGTGAAGACATGGGGTAGGCGATCGGGGTTCTGCGAGTCACCGATCAGGACTTACCCGTCCTTGACGGCGACGCGCACGCAGTTCCCGCCGCCGCCGCTGTACTTGGACACCGTCCATTCGACCGACGCCAGGTCGAACGAGGACGGGTCCGGCTTCGCTGTCACTGTGCTAGTGTCCTGCGCCAGGAATTCGATGTAGATGTGTAGCCTTGGGCTGTGGCGCGTATGGGACGGCCGATGGCCGAGCTGACATTGACGGATGAGGAACGCGAGACGCTGGTCCGCTGGTCACGGCGGGCCAAATCCTCGCAGGCGCTGGCGCAACGCTGCCGGATCGTCCTCGGCTGCGCGGACGGGAAGTCGAACCAGGAGGTCGCTGCCGAGATCGGGGTGTGGCCCCAGACCGTGGGCAAGTGGCGGCGGCGGTTCCTCGCCGGCCGGCTGGAGGGCCTGGCCGACGAGCAACGCCCCGGCGCCCCGCGGAAGGTCAGTGACGAGCAGATCGAGGACCTGGTCGTCGCCACCTTGGAACGGACCCCCAAGGACGCCACCCACTGGTCGCGGGCGTCCATGGCCGCCGAGAGCGGGCTGTCGAAGTCCACGGTCGGCCGGGTCTGGAAGGCGTTCGGTCTTAAACCGCACCTGGTGGACACCTTCAAGCTCAGCAAGGACCCGCAGTTCATCGAGAAGGTCCGCGACGTGGTCGGGCTCTACCTGGACCCGCCGGAGCGGGCCCTGGTGCTCTGCGTGGACGAGAAGAGCCAGATCCAGGCGCTGGACCGGTCCGCGCCGGTGCTCCCGATGATGCCGGGCATGCCCGAGCGTCGCACGCACGACTACCTCCGCAACGGCGTGACCACGCTGTTCGCGGCACTGGACGTGGCGACCGGTGAAGTCATCGGCTCGCTGCACCGCCGGCACCGGGCCGCGGAGTTCAAGAAGTTCCTCGCCAAACTCGACAAGGAAGTACCCGTAGACCTCGACGTACATCTCATCTGTGACAACTACGCCACCCACAAGACCCCAGCGATCCAGAAGTGGCTTGCCGCACACCCCCGGTTCCACCTGCACTTCACTCCCACCAGCTCGTCCTGGCTCAACCAAGTGGAGCGGTGGTTCGGCCTGCTGACGGACAAGCAGCTCCGACGCGGAGTCCACAAATCCGTCCGCGCGCTGGAGAAGGACATCCGGGACTGGATCAAGACCTGGAACGAGAACCCCCGCCCCTTCACCTGGACGAGGACCGCGGACGAGATCCTGGAACGACTTGCCTCATATCTTGAACGAATTCCTGGCGCAGGACACTAGCTCCTTGATCCTTTTCTTGAGGCGCATGCGCGTCTCATCGGGGTCCAGCGCCCGCTCCCACAGATTGGTGCCACCGCCGACTGCTGTACCGCGCCGCCGTCCGATAGCCGAAAACCTCGTGTTCACTCCACCGGTTGACCTGCGGCAAGAACACGAGGGATGTCCCCGTAGCCGACCCTAGGGTTTGCCCATGACCGTGAAGGTTCCCCTGAAAGAGACCGCCCTCAACGCCGAGCGCATCGCCCGCATCGGCCGCGAAGTCCACGCGGTCTGCCCCGAGTTCGATGCCGACAACTTCGTGACGTCGGTGATGACCGACCTTCCCCAGCTGGAACTGAGCGCCCGGATCGCCCGGACCAGCGAGGGCCTGCACGCCCGCCTTCCGGTCACCGGCCCCGACGCACTCCTCATCCTGCTGCGCTCGCTCCCGCCGACGCCCGAGGCAGCCGGGGTGACCAACGACTTCGGCCTGCACCTCTACTCGCCCCACTCCGACTACGTCTCCCGCTACCTACGTACGGCCGAGCACCTGGACCAGGCTCTCGCCGCCCTGGCTCGCATGACCGGGTACTTCTCCGCCGAGCTGCCGGTCCTGGTGAGGCTCGCCGTGCGGCGCCCTCGCGAAGCGAGGGGCGAAGACAGCACCGAAGACACGGGGCAGCATGTTCGCCTGAGTGCTTGGTTACTTCCGGCCGCGCCGCTTCTTTCGGCCAATGGCGCGCGGCTCAACTGACGGGCGTGGGCGAGCTACGGCAGGCTCTTCCAGAGAAGCCGCTTCGTTTCTGGCCGCCGTCTTTCTAGGTACAGCCGCGTAATTAGCTCGGGCTACCGCTCGCACTGCCCGGATATCTGCGGTGATCGGTGGCGGCGGCAAGGTTTTGACCAACGCCCAGCCGGAAGGCGCACCATCTGCGACCAGATTCGCATAGGCGTGGTATCGCGGCAGTGACATGAAGTCCTCGGGTTCCAAACCAGGAGCCAACTTAGCCATATCGCGGGCATCGTCGTACTCGCTGGCGAACACAACCTTGCTGCGCGCATTGACATCGACTGCGCTGCGCAAGGCGGGCGGGAACTGGTCGCGGAACTGCGCAGCCAAGAACCAGCCCACCGACAGCGAACGCGAAACGGCCAAAGCGTCGGCGAGTGACATGGGCAAATGCAGGAATCTGGGGGCTTCGTCGACGTAGACCGTGCCGGGCCGCTCACTGGCGTATGGGTCGCTGGCCCGTTCCTGCGTAGCCTGCCACACCTCGGCGATTACCAAACTGCCCAGCAGTGAGGCTGTTCCTGGCCCGACGAGCCCCTCATTGAGGGGAACCAGCACGATCTTGTTTTCCCGGAAGACATCGCGGAGCCGGAAGCGCGTCTCGCGCTGATCCAGCATCCGGACCATCGCCGGCCGCATAAGGAATTGGCGGAGTTTGTTCATAAACGGCGCGATTACGGCCGCTTGGCTCGCCGCAGGCTGGCTCTCGTACCACGCCCAGAATTGAGCCAGGGCGACATCGTCTTGCACTCGGCCCACGTACTGACGTCGAAGGCCAGCGTCGGTCAGGATCCGTGGCAAATCCACGAGGGTGGCGGGCGCTTTCTGGCTGCTACCTCGGGCCAGCGTCCTTAGCGAGGCCGAGGCAATATCTGCCGTGCGAGGCCCCCACCCCTCAGCGAACACCGCCTCGAAGACCGACAGGATGCCATCCACGACTACGTCAGGATCACGTCCAGTCACGTCCAATGGGTTAAATGAAACTGGTGTCTCGTCGGCTGCGTTCAGCTCGACCACGTCGTGTATGCGGCGCTGCGGAATTCTCGCCAAGATGTCGTCGATGAGCTGCCTTTTGGGATCCAATACGATCACCGGACGACCGGCCGAAATATCCGCCAAGATGAGGTGCAGCAGGCCATTGGTTTTGCCGCTCCCCGACGGCCCGTACGCAATCCCGTGGAGCGTCTGGTCCTTGGGGGAGATGCCGAGCAGACGGTCATCTCCCGGCGCAGCGCTCTGGGCGAAGACCCGTGGTCCTCGGTGGACGTGCGCGGCGGCTCGCAGCGGTCGGGGATGCCGGGGGCTGCCCGGCAAGTCGCCCTCGCCCAGGGGCCAGCCGAGCAGGCCGACCAGTTCGGAGACGCCGAGCCGTAGCGGCCACAGCCAGGGCAGGCGAACGAGGTTGAGCCGGTCGGCAGATTCGCGGTTGAGGTCGATCCGTACGCCAGGCCCCTGCGCCACCGTGACGGCGCTCAGCAGGCTCAAGATTCGGCTGCGCCGCCGGCGCGCATCTGGTCCAGCTACCCCGAGCCGGATGGTGGCCGCGAACCCCGCCTGATTGCGGCGCTCCTTGATACGAGCCCGAGTGTCGGCACTGGCAGGCATGTCGCCCACCGCCACCCGTTGGACCACGGACGCGCCGGGATCCGGCATGTCCGTGGGCATGGTCCTCGGCGAACGCCGCGGGCCAAGCACGATCTGTACGGCCATGGCTTCGCCATCTTCGAGCGGCACGCTCAAGGCTGACAGCAGTGCCTTCGAGGTGGCCTCCGCGACATCGCTCCGCAGTGGTAACCCGTGTGGGCGAAGCCGTAAGCGGCCTGCTGCGTCCATCCACTGCCGAGCCGGACGTGGTTCACTGTCGGCAAGCTGGCTCCCCGGAAGGAAGTGTTCTAGCAAGCGGCGGATGTGATGCACCTCGCTGGGGAGACAGCCCAGCAGGTAGCGCACCGAGCCAGCAGAGACGGAATCGGCGCGCACCTCCAGGACCAGCCGGGAGGCGGTCCGTTCGGCCGCCAGACGCCCGAGCAGTACCGCCACAGCTGCCTCGTCCAGCGGACGCAGCAGGTGCAACTCGGAGAACACCAGCTCCTTACCCTTGGGGTTGGCCATCTTGGCACTCCCCGTCGCCCTGGCGTTGTTCGGCGGCCTTTCGCTCAGCTTCCGCTTGGGCCAAAGCGATGAGTGCACGGCCGAGCTTCCGCAGATCTACAGGGGCGCGCTGGACGCCGCGCACCACGAATCGCCGCTGCTGCCGAGGGCTGCGTCTGCGCCGCGTCATGCCTCCCTCCTGGCGTCGCCTGCCGTGTGCTCTTGGGCACTCTGGTACCGCTTGTCACTGGGTACCGGAAAACCGGGGATCATGATGTCGCTTTCAACCTCATTGCCCCAAATAAACCAGTCCTCGTTGCTCGGGACCTCTCGCCGGGCGAACAGCTCAAGGAACGGGCCGGCGGAGATACGCTCGATGACGGCGTAGATTTCATCCGGTTTGCGCGAATGCTCCTGTACCGGCGCGTTGAACCACGTCGGTTGGCTTCGGAAGCCCACCGGAGCGTCGCCTCGCGTGCAGAACAGCAGCGTCTCCGTGCTGTTGCGCAGGTAACTCCCCAAGCCCAGCCGGAATTTGACCCAGGTGAGCGGGCTACGGACCGAAAATCCCCAGGCCGCAGCGATGTCGTAGCCGTCGCGGAGCGTGGCGTTGGTGGTCCAGAGCCACAAATGAGCGTTTTGTTCCGCCAGTTCGGCTACGGGCAATGCCCGAATCCGATCGGGCGACATGACCGGGTAGTGCCTCTCGGCACCCTTCGCCCCGATTTGGTTCGTCGACCACGGTGGATCTATGAGCAGGGTCCGGAAGCGGCGCGGTACGCCAGGCGGCCGATCACCCTCGATTTGTTGCTTGTTGGTCACGTACTTGTTTTCCTCCTTTCGTTGTGCCCCCGATACGTAAGTAGGCATCGGTAAGCATCCTTAGCTATATAGCAATGGATCGTTTTGGGGAATCCGTGCCTTCGGGCGAATGTTCGCCCGAAGGCACGGGCGAAGAAACGCCCGTGTTTCTCTGTTGAGTCCGCGATTTTGGTACGCGGATATGCGACGAGATAAAGCGTTGTGGAATAGTCACCGAGCGCAGTTACGCGCCGGTGAGCGACAGGTCCGCGCACACTTACCAGCGATTTCGGTAGTGCTTGACGACCATGACGATCCCCACGAGAACCGCCGCCCCCACGATGGCCGGGACCATGGGGAGCAGCAGGTCATAGACCGTGCGCGCTATCCAGGCCACGGCCAGGAGTAGGACGAGCCCCCGGAGGAGGCTCGTCAGCAGGCCACCGTTGTTCACGAGGGCCGGTACTCCTCGCAGGCCGTCGAGTTGGCGAACTCATCCAGGCCGCATAGCGCGGCAACAAGCTGCTGCTTGCTTTCGACTTCTCGGGCCTTGACCGCGTCATTGACGGCGATGAATCCGTCGAGCAGTCGCCAGCGGCTCTCGTTGAACCACTGACGCACGGCTCGCAGTTCTGAAGTGGTGCTCACTCCCCGTTTCCTTTCCCTTGATTGCGCATGGCGTCGGTGATGCGCTTGAGAGCCTCGGCCGTCTTGACCGCGTCGCGGTTCTTCTGCCACTGCCGGATGTGGCCGAGGAGGTATGCGGCTCCGACGACCACTAGGATTTCCAGACCGCTCACATGCGCCCCCGGTTGGCGACGCGGCGCATCTGTTCTTCGGCGCGGCGGGTCCGGGCACGAATGTCGCTGACTGCTTGGCGTGGATCGGGGTAGCAGGCGGCCCGCCGGCGGACGAATGCATCGTGTGCTTCAGTGACCACCCAGCACGCCACCCACCCGACAGTGAAGCCGAGCACGAGGAGAAGCGCGGCGGTCATCCGCCGATCTCCTGCCCGAAGCGGCTGACACTCCGCGCGATGGCCATGACTCCGGAATTGGCAATGAGGGCCAGTGCCTCGGCCGCTTCCGGACATGCCTTCTCAAGCTCCAACTGCGTGCGCTTGAGGTAGGCAACCTCAGACATGGCATATTCCGAAACTGCCGAAATAGCCCGGGAACCGGCCTGCTCGATCCGCTTCTTCAGCGACCGTCATGATGGTCACTCGGGTTCTACGTGACATGGGCGGCTGGTACTGCCGCCTCATGATCTCGCTCATGTGGTGAGGTTTCCTTTCTTTCTCTTCAACAGAGGCTCTTCGGTGCTTTGGCTCTGCCGTTGTTTCGAGAGGAAGCCTCGCGTAGAGAGGGGCTGCCGTTGCAGTCGTTCAACGGCAACTTTGACGGCAGATTCAGCGGCAGGCTGTGCCGTTACCCCTGTTCAACGGCATTTGATCTTGACAAGAAGATCAAATTCGTTCATAGTGTGGCCGGTACATGACAAATGAAAAATCACAACCACCGGTACAGCCGGAACGAGAAGTCGAGCCGCGAGTCGGACTTTTCAATATTGAGGCGATGAGCGATGAGCAAGTCACCCTCATGGCTCGCTCGCTGGCTGCAATGTCAGACACGCTTGGCGAAATTGATACGCAGAACGCCTGTAACGCCATGCTCGAAGGGTTAGGGGCGGACGTGCGTAGCCTCGCTCAACGTAACCCGGAGCGCGTAAAAGGACTCGTCGAGACGACGATGAGAAGCGATTGTCCATCGGATCAAGAGTTGGCAGCCTATGCCGTGGCTGGACTCATCGACCACGATTACTCTTTCACCCGTGAGGCATTGGTCTACCTTTATTGCGATACGCAAGATTCCTATGCGTCCGAGGCTGCCTATAACGCAATATGTAAACTTGCCAATGAGCGGCTTACTGCCGAACAGCGGGCAGACTTCAACGCATGCCTCACTTCTCAAGGAGTATCTACCATCTAGCCCCGCAACCACGGCTTCGGGCATACTGCTGCCGTGACAGCATCAGGTTATGAGCCGCCGAGCGCCGAGCAGCTTGCAGACGATCTTCGCTGGGCAACCAAGGGTCCGCTCGAAAACTATTTCAAGAAGTCTGAGCACTCTGTGAAGTGTTCCAACTTGGCTAATCTCATTTCCCATCTCCATCCGGAGGAGTGGGAACGTGATGCGAATTGGGCCTTGCGGACCGTTGTCAGGTTGGCCATCAAAGAGAAGATCGCGGAGGGTGGCCCAGAGGGCAGTGCTCTTTCGTGGGTTGAAATTGGCGAATACCTATGCAGTTTCCGCCATAACGAGGTTCCTCGTAAGTCTAATGGTGAACGGCCGGGATATGATGAGTACCGTGAGGCCGTATACGAACTTTCAGGTCTTTCCGATATGCACCCTCGTACATTCGGAAAGAATGTCACAAGACCTTTCCGCGAACATCTTGCAAAAGCGCTCCTTGAACTCACCCCTGAAGACTTTCCGGTCCGAAGCACGACGAGTCTGGCGCCACGCCAAGAAGAGCCAAAGTCGAAGGTCCCTGAAGTCACGTCTTCTATCAAGGAAATCGACGACAGTCTCGCCCTGGCAGAGCCTCCAGGCTTTGTTCCTCGTCCCGCATTGAAACAGGAACTTGAATCTGCCCTTGAAGGCGGCAAGCGAATCATTCAGCTCACAGGTCTTTGGGGTTCCGGTAAAACGCATTTTGCTGACTTGGTTGCTCGGAGTCGTACAACAACGCCGAGCGGAATGGCTTGGCTGAGTGTGGGGCTGCATAGCCTCAGCGCAAGTATTGTTGAAGAGCTTGAGAATCGAGGAGTCTCAACCCACGGTATGAGCGATGCTCTGCTTCAGCGACATTTTCGCGAACTGCTGGTAGATGCGAATGCTCCAGAAGTGGTTGTCTTTGACGATGTTCCTTCGTATCAGCTGATCGAAAAGGCCATCCCGGAACGCCCAAATTCCCTCATTCTCATAACGTGCCGTAAGGTGCTTTGGTTCGACGATAACGATCTTAAGGGCACGATTCGTGTCAGGGGGATGCGAGAGAGTGAAGCGAAAGATCTACTGCGAGCCTATTGCTCTGTTGCTGTGAATCCTCGGGAGCCTGTTGACCAAGAGGGCAATTCCAATATCAGCACCGTGAACGGGGAAGACTGGCCGGGAATGCTAGTCGATCGGCTTGGATGCAATCCCCGTGCCGTGGAACATTCTGCAAGGCAGCTCGCGGCTCTCCCGGGCACTCCCGTGAGACATCTTGCTGAAGAGTGCTGGAATAATGTCCTGAACGTCGTTGATGGAGCTTCAAGCGGAAATAGTCTCGGTGATTCCATCCGAGGGATGCTTGAGGATCTCTCGGATAATCCCCCCGCTCTTCGGATGCTTGAGTTGCTATCCGTTGGGCTTGAATGTAACCGCAAATACTTTTCTATCTATCTTGCCAACTACCTCGGTCTGATATCTGGTTCGGCCCACGTTTTTTCTGGCATCGCGACGCGGGCTTTTCAGACGCTCGACAGGCACAACATTGCCTGGGTTGGCCGAGTCGTACGTAGAGAGCAGGTGCAACTCGACTATCTTGTTCGGGATTCAGCTAGGCTCGTACTTAGCGAAGAGGCAAAGGAGGCTGCTGCGTTGAGTGCGGTGGACACTAGCCTCCGCTTCCTGCACCACGCTGTGATCTTCACTGTCGAGAAGTTTCCCGAGAAGAGCGAGGAGGATGTTCTCTGTGGGCTCATTAACACTGCGCCCTTTCGGAGCTTCTTTGACATTGCGTGGGTAGGGTATGTCGAAGAGGTGGATGACTATTCCATCGGCGCATTCATTCGCTACACGCTAAAAATGCTGCATCAGCGACGGGAGGAAAATCCGCGCTACAGGGGGATCGAAGGGATGTTGCAGAAAGGCGGGATTTAGGTTGTCCGTCTTTCCGCTAGCCATCAGCTTCGTGCGGGACGGGGCTCCTCCTCCGCCTCATGCAGCTCCGCTCCAGCATCAAGGTATACGGCCTGACAGAACAGCATCCGTGCAATCGGGTGTGTGGTGACATGCTCCACCGACGGAACGATCAAATGCTGCACTTGCCTCTCAATGAGCCAGGCCGCAAGCTCGCCGGGCCGCAGCAGCCGGTATCGTTCCTTGCGAATGCCGAGCAGTACCATGTTGTGCGCCTTGGCGTACTCGTGGAGCTGCTTTTCGAGTACCTCGATTTCACCGTCTGGCAGATCGAGGACGCGTAGGTAGCCGTACGCGGGTTCCTTTTCCGGGGCAGGCATGATGTGGCTCCAGCGGCGAGGAGTGGATAGAGCAGCCAAGGCGCAATTCGGAAAAGAACGATCTACTCCAGGGCGAGCACGCACCACACGACCTTGCCGCCGGTAGGCGGTTGGAAATATCCCCACTCTTTGGAGAGGGCCTCCACGATGAAAAGCCCCCGGCCGCTTTCGGACTGGGGGCTGACGTTCACCTTGCGGACCGGTGGGCGGTGGTCTCCATCTGCCACCTCGACCACCAGCTCGGTAGATAGGCGGCGCAGGGTCAGCGCGATGCGCGGCACCGGAGCGTCGGGGGTCGCTTCTGTGACCCGTGCGGCGTTGGTCACCAACTCGCTGACACACAGCTCGACCGTGTCGATGTGCTCAGCCAGCAGACCCCAAGCGCTGAGCACCACCTTTGCGTGGCGCCTGGCCCAGGGTGAGGTGTCGATCTGTGCAGCCAGCTCCAGCCGGCTAACGAAGTGCTCAGCGTTCACGGGCCGCCTCCTGCCTGGCAGCGGCGTCCCGTTCAAGCGGCTCGGCCAACCAGAGCCGACCGCCGATCTCCCGCTCGACCTCGTCGCGCATGATCTCCGCCAACACCGGGATCTGGTGCAGGTGTTCGGGCGAGGGCATGACGACGAGGCGTACGTTCTTCGCGTGGCAGTGGGCCACGACTTCCTGCCAAGCTTTGAGCTGCTGCCACTTGGCCTCGACGAACACATCGGCGAGCACCAGCCCTTGCTCCTGGGCGAAGTTCACGAGGTCGCGCTGCACGCGCAACACGTCTTGTATGCCCATGCCGGGCAGCACACGGAGGTAGCCGTAGGCGAGGCGGGGCGAAGTGGTCATGGCGTCGGCTCCTTGCCGCCCCGCTTCTACTTGGGGGAACGGGGCCTCCCGAGCGTGCTGGGGCCAGCCACGCGGGCCAACTACGGCCACGTATAAGGGGTATACGTCCGGCGTATTGCGGCCCGTGGGCCCCATATGGCAATACGCTTACGTAGGCAAAGGCCAGGGGCAGACGGGGCGGGAGCGGCGGCAATATGGCACCACAGCAAGCGGCCCGCTACTGCCAGTGCGGTACGCGGCTGGCCAGGGACAATGCCGGAGATCGGTGCGGTGCCTGCACCCGCCAGGAGCGTTCTTCAGCAGGCCAACCGCCGGATCTCCCTGCCGAGTTCTGGGGACACCCGCGGATGCGCGAGGCTCTGGAGAGCTGGCACTTCGGGAAGGTGCTCTACGCCTACCGCACCCATCCGCACCACGAACGGGCCATCTCCCAGGGAGTTGTCGCCAACTGGCTCGGCCTGACCCAGGCTCAGCTCTCGCGAATCGAGAACGGCGCGGCCCCGCAGGACCTCGGGAAGCTCATGAGTTGGGCGCATAGCCTGAAGATCCCGGCGTCCTTACTGTGGTTTCAGCTCCGAGGCAGCCATCGCCCGCTCGCCGCTCCCGCAACGCCGCGGGAAGAGGGCGACCACCAGAAGCCCGAGCAACCAGCCCAGATCCAGGGCTCGGCGCTGCTTCCGGTCGTGGTCAACGGACAGACCGTCCTCGTGCCGGTCGACGCCTCCGCGCTGGCGACCAGCGGCCTCGGCAGCCTGTCGGCTCTCCCCGCCGACAGCGACGCCACGAGCACGAATCGCGAGGCCATGAGTCCGCTCCACCGTAGAACCCTCCTCAGCGGCATTGCCGCTGCTGCCCTGCCTGGTCTGGGCCTGGAGGAACTCCAGCGCGTCGCGAGCGCGTTGGAAGATTCCCGCCGCTACCAGGGCGGCCCAGTCATCGACTACTTCCGCAGCCAACTCGACGACGCCAAGCGCGACGACGGCGCGCTTGGCCCGAAGAAGACCCTGCCGGTGGTGCTCGGGTTGCTCGGGGCGATCGAGCAACATGCCCGGGGAGTGAAGCCCAAAGCTCGCCGTGAGCTGCTGTCGGTCGGGGCCGACGGGGCGGAGTTCGCTGGGTGGCTTTATCGGGATATCCACCAGCCTGGGCAGGCCGGCTTCTGGTACGACCGTGCTATGGAGTGGGCTCAAGAAGCCGACGATCCTGCCATGCAGGGGTACGTGCTCCTGAAGAAATCGCAGATGGCCTACGACGAGCGTGACGCCCTGCGGGTGCTCACCCTGGCCCAGGCCGCTCGCCATACGCGGTGGCGGTTGCCCGCGCGGGCGCAGGCCGAGGTCACGCAGCAGGAAGCCCTCGGGCTGGCCATGACCGGCGAACCGCTCGACGCAGTCAGGCAGAAGCTCGACGAAGCGCACAGCTTGCTTACCAACGTGCCGGGTGACGACCCGAACCCTCTTGGGGCCTATTTCACCGAAGACACCCTCATGCTGCGAAACGCCGTTACCTACACCGAGGCCGGGAAGCCGAGCATGGCGGTTGAGCTGTTCGGGGAGGCGATCTCCTCCGGGGCTTTGTCACGCCGTGACACAGGGTTCTTCAATGCTCGGCGGGCTGCTGCTATAGCGCTCTGCGGTGAACCTGACGAGGCCGCGCAGCTCGGCCGCCAGTCCGCCGAGGTGGCCCACACCATGAAGTCGGAGCGGACCCTACGTGTCCTCTCCGAGGTGCTGCACACCTTGGATCGCTGGAACGGCCGGCCAGCGGTACGGGACTTCCGCGAGGCTCTGCGGGTTTCGTGCAGGGCTCCGGCAAAGTTGTTGATCACGCTGTCAGGAGCAGGTTGATGGGGCGGTCGGTGGCGCGTGCGTGATGCCGTAGGGCGGCGGCGATGTTCTGGTGTCCGTCCAAGCGCAGCAGCGTGATCGCGGTGTTGCGCAGGGCCGCCATGACGCGGGGTGCGTTGCCGGTGCGGATCTGGGAGCGGTCTTCGTCGAAGGTGACGTCGCGGACCCAGTGCAGGCGGTTCTCGATCTCCCAGTGCGACTGCGTCCATGCTGCCAGGACGGCGGGCGGCGCGGTGCGGGCGTCCGCGCTGGTGATCAGGTAGACGATCTCGATGGTCCGTCGGCCCTTGCGGGTGACGGTGCGCCGCAGTCGGGCGACCTGCCCGGCCCCGGCGAACCCGACCCATGCCGGCACGTCGACGGCCTTGATCGTGCGAGTGGCGCGGCGCCCATGTCCTCGGTCCGTCCTGGTGACAGCGGGGATCGAAGCCCAGGGGAGCGCCTTGAGCTGTGCGTACAGCGACTTCTGATTCGCCTTCACGGTCAGGACGTAGTCTCCCCCGGCCCTGGTCACCAGGGTCGCGGTGTCGTGCTGAGTGTGCAGTGCGTCCATCGTGACGACCACGCCGTCCAGATCGAGGAGTTGAAGCAGTTGTCGGGCGGCGGGGATCTCGTTGCTCTTCTCGCTCACCGCGACCTGGCCGAGCACCGCCCCGGACCCGTACGCGAGGGCGGCGACCAGGTGCGGGGCCGCGGAGCCGCCGCCGCGTGCTCCTCGGACCGTCTTGCCGTCGATGGCGATCACCCTGCGGCCCGCGACACGTGCGGTCCTGGTCAGGGCCCAGGCTCCCAGCACCGCATCGAGACGGTCCGCGTCGAGGCGGGCGAACAGGCGCCGCAGCGTTGATTCGTCCACCCCGCCCCGCTCCAGGCCCAGCCGTTGCAGCGCGGCACTTCCCGCGTCCCGGGCCCACTCCCCGATCGCGGTGAACCCCCGGGCTCCGGCCACCACCGCGCACACCGCCACCGCGATCAGAGCACCCACCGGGTGCCGGACACCGCGCCGACGGCGCGGATCAGGTATCCCGGCAAGCAGCTGGACGAGGACCTCATGATCCGGGGCAGGCGTGCGAACAGGCGCAGGGATGAGGGACGATGGCATGGCGCGGGCGTGATCCCCTGGTCGGACGGTAAGGCGTAGGAACCTCCATCCAACCGGACTGGACCACGCCCGCGCACCTCTTCCACCCGCAAAATCCCACGTCACAGGGCTACAGAACAACTTTGCCGGGGCCCTGGGGTTTCGTGACGATTGAGTTCACGGGCCGCCGCCGAACCGACAGACCACCACGTCCCTCATAGCAACGCCGAAGCCTTGCCGTGAGGGACGTGACCTACGAGTTCAGCACTTCACCTGTGCCGCACGTTCGACAGGAATCTGGTCAAGGAGTGTGGCATGTTCGATGGGACGGTTGAGGCTTACCTTCTGGCTTCCTTCGGGGAGCACGGCATTGGTCAGAATGGAGCTTGCGTCATCGTGGACCAAATACACGAAGATCCAGTAATGGTCGTTCTTGGGTTCTGACACGCCGACGCTAAATGGCGCAGTCGTCCATGAGTTCCCACCGGACGAGGTAGCTTTTTCTAGGCCGAAGAGCCGCGACGTGTCAGGGTTTCCACTGGTGTCGTTGACGACGGCGGTCCAGATGTCGAAGTGATCCGGAATCCAGCCGGTGCCTGACACGGTAGTCGTGCATCCGATCGATGCGTGATGGCTGGGCTTGATGCCCTGCTTGAGACGCGCGATGGTTTTCGCCCACGACGCCTCTGCGGATGCCGAGGAAGCACTGGCACTTGAGACGTCATTGGGCCAGGTGAATACCACCAGCACTGCGGCGATCACTGCGGTGAGACCTAGGGTCAGGCCGCGGGCAACTGCTGGTTGGCTGAAGGGAACGTACTTCCACAGCGCCCAGATAGCCCCGATCCCGGCGACGACGATCCCTGCTGGGCGTATCCATTCGGGCGCGTCGGCAACCCCACCCAGAACTGCGGAGCCGACACCGACGGCGTTGACGCTAATGTTCGATATGAGGAGCGATCGCTCCAAAGCAGTTGCCATGGAGCATGGTTTAGCGCAGTCGGGGCCTGCATGTGCCGCTGACGAACAATCGGTGACCATCCTGATACAGATTGCGAGCATGCCGACTGTGGCGAACCCCTGGCCCTGTTAGCCGTCGTGCGTTACCCACTCCGCCACGGCGCGAATGACGTACGCCTGCCACTCCTGGCTCTGGGGGTTCAGGTACTGCGGGTCGTCGTGGACAGCGAAGCCGTGCTGTGCGCCCTCGATCTCGACCAGTTGGCACGGAGCACGGAACTGGGAGACGGCCGACTTGGACGACTCGAACGGTACGAGCGTGTCCTTGGTGCCGTGCACGATGAGCGTAGGGGCCTGCACGTCGCCGAGTGCTTCATGGGGCCGCAGCCAAAACACCTCGTTGAAGATGGGGCGGCCGTGGCGAAGCGTCGGCGTGAACTGGATGAAGCCTTCTGACGCCAACTGCTGGGCTGCCTCCTCCTGGAGGTAGTCGTTCTCCCACTGCGGCCGGCTGTCGATGGTGCGCTTCTTGTAGTCGAGCTGGGGGTTGAAGAGCACCAGCCGTTGGACGTCCTCGGGACGGTGAGCCGCGTAGTACGCGCAGATGCCCCCACCGAAGCTGGCACCGAGCAGGGTGATCTCCGCGGCCCCGGTGGCTTCCCGGATGTAGGCCAGCATTACTCGGATGTCGTTGAGGATGGCCGACAAGGTGAGATCTTCCTGCCGACCCTCGCTCTGTCCGTGGCCGCGGAGGTCGAAGCGCAGCGAAGCAACACCAGCTCCAGCCAGCCCCGCCGCCAACCGCGTGAAGAACCCGCCCTCTTCGCGGGTGACGCCTCCGCCATGAACGAGCACCACGGCGCGTGTGGCTGGCTGCTCCGGTGTGACCAGGGTGCCCGCCAGTTGGAGACCGTCGAGGGTGCGGACGCTCACGTCTGTAGTTGGCATGGTGACCAGAGTAGGGAGATGGGGTGGTTCCTGCCAGGGAGCTTCGGCCGCTGTACTTCCGGCGAGGAAATCTGAAATGCATCTACCCGCCAACCGCAGCATTTGATCTTGACAGCGAGATCAAATTCATTCATAGTGCGATTGATATATGACACATGAACAATCAAATTCACCTGCGCAACCTGAACATGAATACGAGCCGCAAATAGGTCTATTTAATGTTGAGGCAATGAGTAACGAACAGGTCAGGCTCATAGGCAGGTCACTAATGGCCCTGACTGAATCAACACGGGATGAGCCTGGAAACGATGCGAACGAATGTAATGAACTGTGGGAAGGGTTATCGGCAGGTGTCCGCAGCTTTGCACAACGCGAACCCGAGCGGGTTAAGGGTCTTGTGCGTGAAATGGTGCGGAGCGACAAGGTAGCCGACAGAGGGCTTGCTGCAAGCACCGTGCCCGGCCTCATAGATCACGACTACCCGTTTACGCGTGAGGTTCTGGCGACGCTTTACGACGATAAAGATGCTAACGTTTCCGAGCTTACCGGTCTCGTGGTAATGAACCTTTCTCAGCTCAAGCTCACTCCTGAGCAGCGGGTAGACTTCGAGGCGCGTTTACACTTTAGAGATTCGCTCGACCGTTAGGTAGTTGCGCAAGACCGGTCAGGTGGTACGGAAGAAACTCCTTATTATCTTGCTGCGTAGCGTTAGAGCCAGGAAGATACTCATGCCATGCCCCATAGCTACAAAACGATGATTCCTGACGCCAGGATAGGTACTTGCTTGCGGTCGAACCTTGTCTGGGTTTGCGCCTCAATGCGATATCAAGGTTGGCTCGTTCAGAGAACTGACCGTATTCGATACGGCCGAATGCGGGGTTCGCGTCGGCTGCTACCCCAATGAAGGAGTCCACGAGCCATGAGCAGAATCCGGGGTCAGTGAGATCCGCGTCCCCGTGCTCGAAAGAGGCGGAGAAGGTCCTGTATTCCGGCGCCACGCCTGCCGGAAGACTGCTCAGCCTGCCACGCTCAACGTCATCGGAAAAGAAGACCAGCTGGGCCGCGTAGGGCGACCAGGGGAGTTTCTCCATGAAGGGATCCCAATCATCGTCGCCTTCGAAGCGCTGAGTTGGTCCACTCTCATCCGTCACCACGGATGCAAACCATGGAACCCCCTCCTCTCGGACTCCCGAAAACAGGCTGACCATGTTGCGACTAAACCATCGGTGAGCGATCTTTCCGTGCTGGGAACTGGCCCCGTCGACGTGCAGATCGATGTAGATATTCATTGATAACTCCATGATGACATTCAAGGTGGGATTGCCGTCCATGTCCATGACCGACGACAATCCCACCCCGAATCGAATCACGCTGAGCCGCTACACGATGCAGAGGCCCTGGACTTCAGAGGCTACTGGCAGTCAGCATGCGCCTCCCACCGCGCAGGCTGGCCCTTCGCTCAGGGCGGTCCCAAAGATCCTCACCGTCCAACTGACGAACGCGGCAAGCGGCGCGTCCCCGTCGTGGCCCGGCCTCGCCGTCGTCGAGCGCACCGCCGAAGGGCGGATCACGGCGGAGCTGCGGGCCGTGGAGTTCGCCCATCGGGCCGGGCACGGCATGGAACGGATCTGGCGGAGCGAGGAGTTCCGTCAACGCATCGCCACCGAGCCGGGCACCTGGGCCCAGCGGAGCATGCTGGCGCCGCCCGCGGACAACGACCGGGGCCTGTGGCTGGCCGCAGACCACCTGCTCGGGGGGCTGGTGCGCGACTTCGGCGCCGAGCATCTGTCCATCGGCGCGCCCGCCTGCGGATCCTGGCTACGGGTGGAGCCGGTGGGGCGCTCTCGTTGGAACGTCACCACCCACGGTTCGCGCGACATCTGGAAGGAACTCCAGGACCTGGCCGTCCGGTGGCAGGCGGCTGGCAGCCCCAGTCGATACCGCCTCCTCTTCGAGCCGGACGGTGGCCAGCGGGCCGTATCCGCGTGCGGCCGTCTGTCCTGGCGCCTTCCCACCCGCCGTGCGCTCGACGAGGGAGCATCCGCGTGACCTATCCCGACGATCCCTCCCCGAGCCTGCCTGCGGGCCAGGAAGCACTATTCGCGATGGCCGCCGCCGAGTACGACCGCTACCGGCCGGGTGTGCCCGCCGAAGCTGCCCAGCTGCTGGCCGACACCGTCCGGAACCTTCCCGATCCAACACTGCTGGACCTGGGCACCGGCACCGGACAAGTCCCCCGGGCACTGCTGAAAGCTCTCCCCACTCTCGCGTACATCGAAGGCGTCGACTGGAGCCGGCCGATGCTCGACCAGGCCCGGGCCACGCTCACGCCCCTGCTCGGGGACTGCACCCTCAGCCTCGTCCAAACCTCCGCCGACGTCTACGCGCCCCTCGCCCCTCGCCCCTCGCCCCTCGCCCCTCTGCCAGGGGAGGATAGATGGACGCCGGACCTGATCACCTGCTGCCGGGCCTACCACTGGATGAGCGGCCCGGACGTGCTGGCGATGGCGCACCGGATCGCCGCCCCGCAGGCCACACTGGCGATCATGGGGGACGGCAGCCTATGGACGTACGAGGCCGACTGGACCTGGGCACTGCGCGACCTGATCCAGCGCTACCTGGGGCCCAGGCGTCGCGCCGGAGTGCTCGGCGACTACCCCGAGCCCGTCCGCCCGTTCCAGGAGGACCTCGCCGACTCGGCGTGGAGCGAGGTGACCGAGCACCGCGTCCCCGTCACACGTTCCTGGACGCCGGAGGGGGTGCTCGGCTACCTGCGCACCACGTCCTTCGCCGGGGCCGAGCTCTTCGGGGAGCGGCACGCGGCGTTCGAGGACGAGGCCCGGGCGCTGCTCAATGAGCTCGCAGCCAGCGGATCGCTGCTGGAGGAGGCCGTGTTCACGGTCCTACTCGCCCGGCGTCCGGGTGGTTCGCGGTGAGCGGCGGGCAGCGGCACACCGAGCCGGTGGACGTCCATCTGATCTTGCTGCGGGAGAGCGCGGCAGGTCCGGAGGTTCTGTTGTCACGGCGGGCCGGCCAGGTGTACGCCGCCGGCCTGTGGCACCTGCCCTCGGGGCATCTGGACGGTCCGCACGAGGACGTCGTCGCCGCCCTGGTGCGCGAGGCGCGGGAGGAGACCGGTGTCGTCATCGAACCGGCCGACGTGCGGGCCGCCGTGACTGTGCACCACCGCAGCCCCGGAGGGGCCTCCCGCACCGGATACTTCTTCGAGGTCCGGCGGTGGCAGGGCCCGGCCCGGATCGCGGAGCCGGACGTCTGTGACGCCATGGACTGGACGCCCCTGGACGCCCTTCCTACCGGGATGGTGGCGTACTGCCGGGCTGGCCTAGACGCCTACTCCGCCGGTGCACGTCTCGCCGTGCACTTCCAACTGCCCGGAGACGCCATCGCCTTCGACTCTGGCACCGACCGTCTGCGGATCGTGCCGGACATCACCGGCCGGGCGTTCGCCAGCTGTCCCGACGCTGCGGTCGTGGAGTTCGCCGAGCGGGCGGTCGGTCGGATCACCGAGTGGACGGATGCGTCGTGGGCGCGCGAGAACAGCCGCGTCTGGCGGGCCCAAGGCATCCAGGGCGGCACCTGGTACGTGAAGGTCCACCAGAACGACAAGTTCCACGGCAGGGAAGTACGGGGACTGCGAACGTGGGCACCGGCACTGGGCGCGGCCGCACCCCGACTGGTTGCCGCCGACGAGAAGCTGCTGGCGGTGGTACTCACCGCGGTGCCGGGCCGTCCGCTGCACGGCGCCGTCCTTGCCCCGGATCGGCAGAGGGCGGTCTTCCACCGGATCGGCGCGCTGGCCCAGCGCATCCACCAGTCCTCTCCCGCACGGCCCGCGCCTGCCGGCAGTGGCCCGGCCGTTACCAAGGCCGACCGGCACCTGGCCGGAGCGCGGCCCCATCTGAACCCGGGCGATGAGGCGTTCGTCCGCAAGCTCGTCCGGCAGGCCGAGGATCTGCAGCCGCTGGAATGGGTGGAAACCCACGGGGACTTCCAGTCGCGCAACATCCTCTACACCCCCGACGCCGCAGATGAGGCGGACGATCCCGACGTCTTCGTGGCGGTGATCGACCTCGAGCGCAGTGAGCCGGGACCGGCCGTACGGGATCTGGTCCGCCTGTCCGACGCCTGGGTCGGCCGCCCCGACCTCTTCGAGGCGTTTCTGGCCGGGTACGGCAGGTCCCTGACCGCCGCCGAGGAGGCCCGGCTGGTCATCGACGCAGCTCTCGATTCCGTGAGCGGGATCGCGTACGGGGCCGCCCACGGTGATCCCGAGCTGGTCGAACGCGGCCACCGCACGCTGGCCCGGCTGCGGGCCAAGCACGACGCGACCCTCTCGTCGAAGGAGCAACCCGGTGCACACTGATCCCGCCACCCCGCACGGCGAACGGCGCGCCGCTGAAAAATTCCTGGTGCGCGCGGCTGCGCCACAGGACGCCGCCGCCATCATCCAGCTGCGCTCCGCGTACATCCTGTCGACGCCACTGAGCGCTCAGTGGATCCGGCGGTGCGCGGACGAGCTGGCCGTCCGTCTGATGCCGGACGGCGACGCGCGCGCGTTCGTCATCGACTCCCCCACCGGTGGGCCGGTCGCCTGTGCTCTCGGGCTGATCCACCCGGTTCTCGCGGCGCCGTCCTACCCGCACGGGCTGGCCGCTCGCGTGCAGATGGTCGCCACCCATCCCCAGTACCGTCGCCGCGGCTACGCGCGGGCCGTTGTCGGCACGCTCGTTGACCACCTGGCCGACGAACACATCACCCTATTCGAGCTGCACACCAGCGCGGAGGCTGCGCCGCTGTACCGGGAACTCGGCTTCAGCGGCAGCCCGGCACTGATGCGGATGACCCGGCACAGCAAATACGCCGTCGCGGCGCACGACGCGCAGCCGGAGGAGACGTGGGTGCCGCCGGAGCAGTACGCCCAGTCACTGCCCAAGGCGGTCGCGTTCGTGTGCCTGTACGTCACCGACGAGGAAGACCGGCCCCTGCAATTGCACTCCGTCAACTCCCCCTCCCATCCCTGGCACATGATCGGCGGCGCGATGGATCTGGGCGAGCGGCCCTGGGACGCGGCCGTGCGCGAGTGCCGGGAGGAGACCGGCATGAGCGTCAAGGGTCCGCCCCGGCTGCTGGCCACCGTGTACGGGCAGCCCCGGGCACAGCGCCCCTACAGCACCCTTCAGCTCGTCTTCGACGGCGGGCGTCTCACCGCCGAACAGATCCGCGCCATCACGCTCGACGCGCGCGAGCACGACGAGGCCCGTGTCCTGCCCCTTCAGCAGTGGCAGCCGCTGATGCCGAAAGGCGACTTCGCGCGACTCCGCGCGGTGGAGGAGGCCCGCCGTACCGGCGTGGCCGCATACGTCGACACCTGGGGGAACACATGAACAGCGACGGCATTGTGTTGATGTCCGATTCGAGGGTCGCGGCGATCCCCGTGCAGGACTGCGGCGAGGATCTCGTCGATGTCCGCGCACACGGCCTGACGGTCGACGACCGCAAACGCGACGCCACTGGGGCCTGGGCCCACGTCCGGCACGGAGTCCTCAGCCGGCTGCTGCACGCCCAGTCACTACTGCCCGACGGGCTACGGTTGCTGTTCATCGAGGGGTACCGGCCCCCGGCGCTGCAGCGGCAGTACTTCGAGGAGTACTCGAAGGAGCTCTCCCGCGCCAACCCGGACTGGCCGCCAGCAGAGCTTCGTCAGGCCGCCAGCCGCTTCGTTTCGCCTCCGGAGATCGCGCGGCACTCCGCCGGCGCGGCCGTGGACGTGACGCTGACCGACCACGAGGGCCGCGAGCTGGACATGGGCACGCGCGTCAACGCCTCCCCGGAGGAGTCCGACGGCGCCTGCTACACCGACGCACCCGGCCTCAGCGACCGGGCCCGCACGAACCGGGCCGCGCTGGGCCGCGCGCTGTCTTCCGCAGGCTTGATCAACTACGGCACGGAGTGGTGTTCCCAGTCAAGTTCTTGTGTTCAGACTTGAGGTCTCCGTAGGCAGCGCTTCGGGCGGCGCCCGGTCGTCTTCGTCTGGTGAGATGTTCACGAATTTCAACAGCGCCAAGTTCGGTGCCGGTAGGGCTGTCGAGTTGCGGATCCGCGCTGTAGCACGAACTCAATGGGACTGAGTGATCGGGGACCGCACGCCGAGCCACTGCTCGGCGTCCCAGGCATGGAACCGCTCTACCTCGGTGAACCCCAGCTTTGCCGCGAGGCGCATCGAGTCGACGTTGGCGGTCTGGGTGTGGAGCACCACCGGCTCGCCGGGAAGGACGCCGTCGAACCAGTCGAGTGCCGCCGCGCACGCCTCGGCGGCATACCCGAATCCCCACGCTCGAGGCAGGAACATGTAGCCGAGATCGACCTTCCCCGCGGCAGCCGGGCGACTGTGCTCCGGTGCTCTCCTGAGCAGGATCTGGCCGATCATCGTCCCGTCGAGATCAACGACGAAACTCCCGGGCCACCGCTCGGGTATCCCGGGCATCTCGCGCTCAAGCTCGTTACGCGGGCGGGGGCCGCCGAGGTAGGTGTGCACCTCTGGCGAGGCAAGCAGCTCGATGAACGCCGCACGGTCCCGGGCCTCGGGCTCACGAAGCACGAGCCTCTCGGTCCTGATCGGGGCAGGTGGCCAGGCAACAGGTCCAAGATCAGTCATGTCGCCAGCTAATCAACAGGCCCGGCAGCGATCAAGACTCATCGACCGATCAAGCCACCGGCCCCGGGCCCCTCACCAACGGAGCCTGGCTCCACAAGCCACGCCTGCCAGGGGCGGGATACCTCCCGCTCTCGTGAACATCGGCTTCGGCACGATGGTGCCCCGAAGGGAGAGTGGGTACCGCTGTGGATGGCCATCCGGCGGGCAGAATAGGGCAGGTGGTCACCCTCCCGTCGTATGGAGGGGAACGACATTGTCCGGCACCTCTTCCGGGGGCTTCCCCGCCCTCCTGCCTTGATGGGTGAGGACGGCGTTCGCGAGTGCGAGTTGAGTGACTTGGTGCCGGAGCGCCGTGATTTCGGCCTTCTGCGCGGCAACGGTTTCCTTCAGGTCGGACACGGTCTTGCGGAGCCGCTTTTCCGATTCCGGGGGTTGCTTCGTCTCGGTGCGGACGCGTTCGTAGAACTCGGTCTTCAGGTCCGCATGGCGCTTCTGGAGGGCCATGCGGTGAACACCGGCCTCGGCCGCGAGAGCGACGACGGTCAGTGCGCCGTCGGAGGCTGTGGGCTGGCCGGTGAGTAGCCGGTCCATGGCGGCACGGATGCGTGTCCGCTCGTCGGTGGATTGCTCGGTCACGACAGGTCCTCGGCAGGTTGGGCGGTGGCGTGGTGAGTGTCGGCGGTGGCGCGGTATTGCTCGGCGGCGATGCGGAGGCGCCTGGCCAGCGGCTGAGGGGAGAGGGCCGCGAGTTTGTCGATGCGGTCGGTCTCTTCCAGCAGTTCGGTCGCGTGGCTGTCAAGGCGGACGGCGTTCCCGCAGCCGGGGCGGCAGTCGAACTGGTTCGGGGCGGTTGCGTCGGGGCCTGGTTCGCAGAGCGCGTTGTCGCGCTTGAAGACGCAGATCAGCGAAGCGTCCGGGTTGTCGAAGAGGACCAGGCCGTCGCGGGCCAGGTAGTCGGCAGCCTGTTTGGCGAACTTCTGGGTGACGGTACGGCCCTCGAATCGTGGCGCCTGGACTGCTGCAGTGAGGGCTCGTCGGGCGGCGGGCCCGGAAATCTTCTCGCCGGCGGCGAGGCGGTCCCGCAGCCGCGCGGCGGTGTCAGCGGCGGCCAGGGCGGTCTCGACAGGGCAGCGCTCTCCGCGCACCTCAGCGTGTTGCGCGCACCGCGCTCGCTGCCGAGCCCGATCGTCGTGACCCGCTGACCTCGGTCAAGGACGCCGGTCCCCAACCGGTCCCCAAGAATGATCAAGGGCCGGTTTCGGATGCCTCCGAAACCGGCCCTGATCTGCGACTGTCTCCAGTCGGGACGACAGGATTTGAACCTGCGACCCCTTGACCCCCAGTCAAGTGCGCTACCAAGCTGCGCCACGTCCCGGTGCCCGTCTGACCTGGGGTTTCCCCTGGTCGAACGTGCACGGAAACAATACCGCACTCGTGCCGGTGGTCGCGCACGCGTTTTTGCGGGGCGAGGGGCGACACGGGGTGGGGTTGACCTGAAGTTTGGTTGAGGTTGCACGATCGTCAGCATGACGATCACGGCGAAGCAGAGCTACGAGTTCGCGGACCTGCCCCGGCTGATGGGGCTGATGACCGGCGATGAGAAGCACGGTCCGGCGGCGACGTCCACCCTGGACGCGCTGTGGGTGCTGTACGACCGCGTACTGCGGATCGGGGCCGAGCGGGTGGGCGATCCGGAGCGGGATCGGTTCCTGCTCTCGAAGGGGCACGGACCGATGGCGTACTACGCGGTGCTCACGGCGAAGGGATTCGTCCCGGTCGAGTGGCTGCCCGGATTCGGGTCGTACGACTCCCCGCTCGGGCACCATCCGGACCGGGTGCTGGTGCCGGGCGCCGAGATCGGCAGCGGGTCGCTCGGGCACGGGCTGCCGATCGCCGTCGGCACGGCGCTCGGGCTGCGGGCACAAGGACTCGACGAGCCGCGCGTCTGGGTGCTGATCGGCGACGCGGAGCTGGACGAGGGCAGCAACCACGAGGCGATCGCGTTCGCCGGGCCCGCGGGTCTGGAGCGGCTGCACACCGTCGTGATCGACAACTCCTCCGCGAGCCACGCCCGGCCCGGCGGGATCGCCGCCCGGTTCGAGGCGGCAGGCTGGTCCGCCGCGACCGTGGACGGCCGCGACCACGAGGCCCTCCACGCCGCCTTCACCGCCCCTCACCCAGGCCGCCCGCGCGTCGTCGTCGCCCAGGTCGAGGCGAAGTCCGCCTGAGGCGCGGCCTCCGCTCTTCCCCGGTCCCGCCTGCCCTCCGGGCCCCACCGCGCATCACCTCACCTCGCCGGACACGACAGACCTCAACCCGTACGCCCTGGAAGGACGACATCTCATGGACACCATGCGTGACCGATTCGCCCCTGCTGTCTCTCGACTGCTCGACGAGGACCCGCGGGTCGCGGTCGTGCTCGCCGAGATCGGCAAGGACGGCTTCGCGGACGCCCGACGCAAGCATCCGGATCGGGTGATCAACGTCGGTATTCGCGAACAGCTCCTGATCGGCGCGGGCGCGGGCCTCGCGCTGACGGGGCTGCGACCGGTGGTGCACACCTTCGCCAGCTTCCTCGTCGAGCGGCCCTTCGAGCAGGTCAAGCTGGACCTCGGGCACCAGGACGCGGCCGCGGTGCTCGTCAGTGCCGCCGCGTCCTTCGACTGGCCCGCGGGTGGCTTCACGCACATGGCGCCGGGCGATGTGGCTCTGCTCGACACGCTGGACGGCTGGACCGTGCACGTCCCGGGCCACCCGGACGAGGCCGAGACGCTGCTGCGCCACGCCGTCGCCGCAGGTGACGACAAGGTGTATGTGCGGCTGTCCGTCCAGTCCAACGCGCAGGGACTCACGGTCGACGGAACAGGCTTCCTCACCGTCCGCGAAGGGCGCGCCGGAGTGGTCGTCGCCGTCGGGCCGATGCTCGACGCCGTGCTGGCCGCGACGGAAGGGCTCGACGTGACCGTGCTGTACGCGACTACGGTGCGCCCGTTCGACACGGCGGCGCTGCGCCGGGCCACCGGGACCGCCGGCACCGACGTCGTCCTCGTCGAGCCATACCTGGCCGGCACCTCCACCGCCGCTGCGAACGACGCGCTCGCCGATGTGCCCCACCGCGTCCTCGGTCTCGGCGTGGGCCGCCGTGAGCTGCGCCGCTACGGAAACATCGACGAGCACGTGGCCGCACACGGCCTCGACGCGCGGTCGCTGCGCGAGCGCATCGACGGATTCCTGGGAGCGCGGGTCCGGGTGTGACTGTCGGAGCTCCGGAAGCAGTGCCGCGGAACCGACTCAGCGCATCTCCCGCCCCGCGGCCTCGGGTATCGCCCCGGTCGTACGCGGCCGGGACACGGGGGCGTCGACGCGCACAAGGTTGCGTATCGCGGGCACCAAGAGCAGGGCCGTCGAGACGACGAGGGTCATGACGCCCGCGATGAGGAGAACACGGTCCGCGCCGAGGACCGAGGCGGCCGGGCCGGCGAGAGCCTGGCCGACGGGCATCATCGCCAGGGAGCCGGCGACGTCGTACGCGTGGATGCGGTTGAGGACGTCGGGCGCGACCTGCGTCTGCACGCTGGTCGCCCACATCACACCCCAGAGCGACATGCCCGCGCCCGCTATCACCGCGCCGGTCGACATGGCTACCACGCCGAGCCCCGCCCCGACGGACGCCGGGAAGCAGGCGAAGGCGAAGAGGGCGAACGAGCCGGCACGCAGCATGCGGCGGGGGCGGAGTCGCAGCGCGATCAGTCCGCCGATGACCGTACCGGCGCCGAGGGCGGAGTTGACCAGGCCGTAGGCGCGCGGGCCGTGCTGCTGGATGACCTCCGTCGCCACCAGGGGGACGGCCGGGCCCCAGATGGAGATCATGTACACGCACCAGATGACGATGACGCCCCACAGCCAGGTCCGGGATCTGAACTCCCGCCAGCCCTCGGCAAGATCGGCCTTGAAGCTGCCGCCATGCGTGTGGGTTCCGGGTGCCGCCGAGGGGAGCCGGAGCAGCAGCAGGCACAGGGCGCTGAGCGCGTATGTCGCCGCGTGGGCCGCGAAGACCCCTGCGGCCGATGCGAACGCGACCAGCAGGCCTGCCAGGGCGGGGCCCGCGAGTTGGGCGGCGGACTCGGCGATCCGTATGGCTCCGTTGGCCCCCTGTACGTCGGCGGCCAGGCGGGGCACCGTGCTGGCCACCCCGGGCTGGAAGACCGCGCCCGCCACGCCGTTGACGGCGCCGATCGCGCAGACCTGCCAGAGGACCACATGGTCGGTGAAGAACAGCACGGCGCACAGGGACTGGGTGACCAGCCGCACCAGGTCGGCGCCGATCATCAGCTTGCGCGTGCTGAACCGGTCGGCGATGACCCCGCCGAAGATCACCAGTCCCGCGAAGGAGGCGGCAGACGCGGCCATCGCCAGGCCGACCGCGCCCACCCCGTACCCGTACTGCAGCAGTCCGGCGGCGAGCGCCACCGGCAGGATGGTGTCGCCGAGCCGGGCGAGGGCCCGCGCGACGAAGAACAGCGCGAAGTCCCGGGACCAGACGGGCCGCCGGGGCCCGTCCGCGGCAACGATGTCATGACGGCCGATGGCCCTTTCGACCGGCGCGTCAGCGGCTTCGGACAGTGCCCCAAAGGCTTCGTGCGACTCCTCGGAAACTGCGGGTCGCTGCTCAGAAGCTCCCCGCCGAGTCCCCGAAGCTCCGTGCGGTGTCTCCGACGCACACGGCGGCTTCTCGCCCGATGACGTCCCGGCCATCCGGTCGCACCCCTCCCCTGCCATGCTCTGCCAATGCCCCACAACTCCCCCGCGGAGCCGAGTGTCCCGCTCTCCACTCCTGTCGCCGGATCATGCCACGGGGCGCTGACAACGCCTCAAGGATTTCAGTCGGCGGACGGGAGACCCAACTCCGGATAGGAGTTGAGCAGTGGGGGCGGGGCCGCCTGGCGCCAGGAGTCGGCGAGGATGTCGCGGAGTTCGTCGTCGTCCTCCAGGGCGGTCAGGCGGACCCGGACCCAGGCGAAGCTCGCCTCGTGGTCGGCGATCCAGAACTTCCTGGGCTCGGCGAGGACGAGTTCGTCGCGCTCCTCCTTCGGGCAGCGCACGGCGATGGAGGTCTCCTCCTCGGGCAGCGTGGCGAACATCTTTCCCGCGACCCGGAACGTGGGCATGCTCCAGGCGATCTTCTCCGTCGTGTCCGGCAGGGAGAGGGCGATACGGCGTACGTCTTCGGCATCCGGCATGAGAGGCACCGTAGCCAATGGCACTGACATCGACTCGTCGAGGACCGGATCAAAAGGCGCAGGCCACGGCACCGGGTCGGGAGTCCGTACGCGCCCAGGCCACGCCACCGAAACGGGAGTCCGCACAAGCCCAGGCCACGCCACCGAAACGGGAGTCCGCACAAGCCCAGGCCACGCCACCGAAACGGGAGTCCGCACAAGCCCAGGCCACGCCACCGAAACGGGAGTCCGCACAAGCCCAGGCCACGCCACCGAAACGGGAGTCCGCACAAGCCCAGGCCACGCCACCGAAACGGGAGTCCGCACAAGCCCAGGCCACGCCACCGAAACGGGAGTCCGCACAGGCGCCGCCCCCTTACGAACCGAGAACGACCGCTTCCGCCCCGACGTGTTTGTAGAAGATCGTCGTCGGACGCAACTCGCCCGACGGGCTCGCCGCATAGTCCGGTATCGCCCCGAGCCGGGTCCAACCGGCGGAGCGGTAGAGGGACTCGGCGGGGCTGTCGGTCTCGGTGTCCAGGTGCATGAGGGTCACTCCCGCCGCGACCGCCTCGGCCTCGGCGGTCGTCAGGAGCGTACGGCCAAGACCTTGTCCGCGGCCGTCCTGGTGCACCATCAGCTTCACGAGTTCGGCGCGGTGGCGGCTGTTGGGCTTGTCGGGGAACGCGAGGCTGACGGTGCCGAGCAGTCGGCCCTCGCCTCGGGCCACCCACACGGCGAGACGGCCGGCCGCCACCGCGGCTGCACGCTCCTCCCACCAGGCGGTGGCCGTCGTACGGTCGAGCGGTGCGAGGAAGCCGATCGACGCACCACCTTGCACGGTGTCGATCAGCAGATCCGCCAACTCGTCCAGCGAAGCGCGGAGTTGGGCTGCATCCAGCCGGGAGAAGGTGGTCACGGCCGCACCACCGCCAGCGCGTACCGCACGTCCTCGGGGCCGGGGCATCGAAAACGCGTCGGGCCCCACACCCGCAGCCGGAGGCAGTCGCCGGCCTCGAGGTGGTGCTCGACGTCCTGCGCCGTCACGGCGAGCGCCCCGTCGAGGACCCAGATGTGCTGTTCCAGGCCGGGCACAGGGGGGCGGTCGTACGCGATGTCGGCGCCGGCCGCGAGCCGCCCCTCGACGAGCTCGCCGCGCATCCCCGTGTGCGGCGGCGACACCGACCGGCGTACGAAACCGGAGGCCTTGTCCTCCCAGATCGCCTGGTCGGCCGCCCGCACCAACAGCACGGGCTCCCCCTCGACCTCACTGAGCAGTTGGGACATAGTCCGCCCGTACACACCGCACAAGCGGTTCAGGAGCGAGGCGGTGGGGCTGATCTCCGCGCGCTCCGCGCGGGACAGGGTCGAGCGGCTGACCCCACTGCGCTCCGCCAGCTCGCCCAGGGACCAGCCGCGTTCGGCCCGCAGCTCGGCCAGCCGGGCACCGAGCCGGACGTCGACGGCATCCTCGACTTCGTTTCCCATATTCGGGATCCTATCCCAGATAAGAGACGATGACTTCCTCAGTCCACGGTCGCGGCCTGCGCCAACGCGTCCAGCACCGGCTGGATCAGCGGATGGCCCTCCGCGCCGCGGCGTACGGCCGCGAAGACCCGGCGGGTGGGCGCGACGCCGTCGACCGGACGTACGAGAACCCCGCTGAGGTCCATGCCGCGCAGCGCCGAGCGGGGCACCAGGGCCACGCCCGCGTCGGCCGAGGCGAGGGCGACGACGGCGCGGAAATCGTCCGAGGAGTGTTCGAGGCGGGGCTGGAATCCGGCGTTCTCGCAGGCCAGGACGACCACGTCGTGACAGGGGTTGCCCGGGTAGGGGCCGATCCACGGGTCCTTGGCGAGTTCGGCGAGCGGGACTTCGTCGGCTTCCGCCAGGCGGTGGGCGACCGGGACGACCGCGTCGAAGGGCTCGGCGTACAGAGGCACGTGGGTGAGGCGTGGGTCGTCCGCGTCGGGGGCACCCCGGTATTCGACCGCGACCGCGATGTCGACCTGTCGGTCGAGCACCATCGGCAGGCTGGCGTCACCCTCGGCGTCCTGGACCCGGATGTGGATGCCGGGCGCCGTGGAGGCGAGCCGGGCCAGCGCTGGGGCCACCACGAGGCCGATGCCGGTCGCGAACGAGGCGACGGTGACCGTGCCCGCGGAGCCCGAGCTGTACGCGGCCAACTCGGCCTCGGCGCGCTCCAGTTGGGCGAGGACGGCATTGGTGTGGCCGAGCAGGATCTCGCCGGCGGGCGTCAGCCGGACGCCCTTGGCACCGCGCTCGACGAGCCGGTGCCCCGTCTCCTGCTCCAGCGCGGCCAGCTGCTGGGAGACGGCCGACGGCGTGAGATAGAGCGCGGCGGCAGCCGCCGTCACCGTGCGGTGGTCGGCCACCGCACGGAGGATGTGGAGCCGCCGCGCTTCGATCATGCGACCGATTCTCTCAGGTCACACGCGTCGTGAAGCCCTCGTGTTCCGCCCGCTCCCTCAGCCCTGGAGTTCCGCGCGCTCCCTCAGCCCTCGAGTTCCGCGCGGGCGGCCACGAACGCGTCCACCGCCCGGTTCACGTCGTCCGTCGAGTGCCCCGCCGACAGCTGGACCCGGATACGGGCCTGTCCCTGGGGAACCACCGGGTACGAGAAGCCGATCACGTACACACCGCGCTCCAGGAGCAGCTCCGCCATGCGCCCTGCGACGGCCGCGTCGCCGATCATGACGGGGGCGATCGCGTGGTCGCCGGGAAGGACGTCGAAGCCCTCCGCGGTCATCCGGGAGCGGAAGAGCGCAGTGTTCTCGGCGAGGCGGACGCGCAGGTCGTCGGCCGACTCCAGCAGATCGATGACCTTCAGGGAGGCCGCCGCGATCACCGGGGCGAGCGTGTTCGAGAAGAGATACGGGCGCGAGCGCTGACGGAGCAGGGCGACGATCTCGGCGCGGGCGGCGACGTAACCGCCGGAAGCGCCGCCGAGCGCCTTGCCGAGGGTGCCGGTGATGATGTCGACGCGGTCCATGACGCCGTGCAGTTCGGGGGTGCCGCGGCCGCCGGGGCCGACGAAACCGACAGCGTGCGAGTCGTCGACCATGACCATCGCGTCGTAGCGGTCGGCGAGGTCGCAGATCTCCTTCAGGGGCGCGACATAGCCGTCCATCGAGAACACGCCGTCGGTGACGATCAGGCGGCGCCGGGCGCCGGACGCCTCCTTGAGCTGGGCCTCCAGGTCGGCCATGTCGCGGTTGGCGTACCGGAAGCGGCCGGCCTTGGACAGCCGGATGCCGTCGATGATCGAGGCGTGGTTGAGGGCGTCGGAGATGACCGCGTCCTCGGCACCGAGGAGGGTCTCGAAGACACCGCCGTTGGCGTCGAAACACGAGGAGTAGAGGATCGTGTCCTCCTGGCCGAGGAACGCGGACAGGCGCGCCTCCAGCTCCTTGTGCACCTCCTGCGTGCCGCAGATGAAGCGCACGGAGGCCATGCCGTAGCCCCAGCGATCGAGTGCCGCGTGGGCGGCGGCCACAACCTCGGCGTGGTCGGCGAGGCCGAGGTAGTTGTTCGCACAGAAGTTGAGGACCTCGCCGGGCCGGCCGCCCGCGGTGACATTCACGGTCGCGGACTGCGGGGTGCCGATGACGCGCTCGGGCTTGTGCAGGCCGGCGGCGCGGATCTCGTCGAGGGTGGTGCGCAGATCGTCGCGTACGGATTCGAACATCATCAGTTCCTTAGAATTCTCAAGCAGTCCGGGGGCTCAGACAGTCCAGGAGCCCCGGCGGTCGAGGGCGTCCCGGGCAGTCCGGGGTGTCTCAGGCGGTCCAGTCGAGGATGACCTTGCCGCCGCGGCCGGCGGCCGCGTCGTCGAAGGCCGCCTCGTAGTCACGGAAGCCGTACCGGCCTGTGATGACAGGGGCGAGGTCGAGACCGCCTTCGAGGAGAACCGACATGGCGTACCAGGTCTCGAACATCTCGCGGCCGTAGATGCCCTTGATCGTGATCATGGAGGTGACGATCCGGGACCAGTCGACCGGGAACTCCTGGGACGGCAGGCCGAGCATCGCGATCCGGCCGCCGTGCGTCATGTTGGCGATCATGTCGCGCATCGCCTCCGGGCGGCCAGACATCTCCAGGCCAATGTCGAAGCCCTCGCGCAGACCCAGCTCGCGCTGACCGTCGGCGATCGTCGCGCCCGTGACATTGAGGGCGAGACTCACTCCGATCTTGCGGGCCAGCTCCAGGCGCTCCTCGCTGACGTCGGTGATGACGACATTGCGGGCGCCCGCGTGGCGGGCCACGGCCGCGGCCATCAGGCCGATCGGTCCGGCCCCGGTGATGAGTACGTCCTCGCCGACCAGCGGGAAGGACAGCGCCGTGTGCACGGCGTTGCCGAAGGGGTCGAAGATCGCGGCGACATCGAGGTCGACGGGGACCCGGTGCACCCACACGTTGGCTGCGGGAAGGACCACGTACTGGGCGAACGCGCCGTCGCGGCCCACGCCCAGGCCGACCGTGGCACGGCAGAGATGGCGGCGCCCGGCCAGACAGTTGCGGCACTTGCCGCAGACCAGGTGGCCTTCGCCGCTGACGCGGTCGCCGACCTTGATGTCGGCGACGTCGCGGCCGGTCTCGACGACCTCGCCGACGAACTCGTGCCCGAGCACGAGCGGCGTGTCGATGGCCTGCTGCGCCCAGCCGTCCCAATTGCGGATGTGCAGGTCGGTGCCGCAGATCCCGGTCCTGAGGACCTTGATCAGTACGTCGCCGGGGCCGGCCTGCGGCTCCGGGACGTCCGTGAGCCAGAGCCCGGGCTCCGCCTTCTCCTTGACCAGCGCCTTCACGCGACGGCTCCTGTGGGTGAGGTCCCGGGGCAGGGCACGCCGAAGGAGCCCGTACCGGGGAGAGGGGTGAATTCCTGTAGGAATCTGCCGTACGGCGGTGCTCCCGGTCCATCGAGGTTTTCTTAAACGCGGCCGCAGCTTTCCTTCACGCCTGCCCCGGTGCCTGCGCGCTCAGGGTGTCTGACCCCGCTCGAAGTAGGCCACCAGTTCCGGGTCGAGCGGCGGCACGCCGCGCGGAGTGCCGCCGTCCCGCAGCGACTCGGTGGCCCGGAATCCGGCGGCCACCGCCATGCGCGCGGCGACCGGGGAGGTGTCGGTGCGCCCGCCCTCCCGTACGAACCGCAGGAACTCGTCGATCAGCAGCGGGTCGGCGCCCCCGTGCTCGGCGTCCTCGTCGACCTCCGGCACCGGGTACTCGGCGTCAGCCCGGTCCCGCTGCCCGGAGCGGCGGCTGTTCCGGACCTTCACCACTCCCCCGGGCCCGTCCCCGACGTTCTCCAAGCGGCCGGCGTCTCCGATGACGGTGTAGTTGCGCCAGTAGTCGGGGGTGAAATGGCACTGCTGGTAGGCGGCCAACACCCCGTTGTCCAGGCGCATGTTGACCAGCGACACGTCTTCGACATCGATGTCCGGATTCAGCGCCCGCTGGGTGTGCGGGGCCAGTGGCCGTCCTTCGTGTACCAGTCCTCCGTCCTGGGCTCTCCCGGCGCCCTCCGGTGCGGGATGTCCCCGTACACCATGAGGTCCCCGAGCGCCTGCACCCGCTGGGTGCAGCCACCGGCCAACCGGTGCAGCACGTCGATGTCGTGGGCGCCCTTCTGCAGCAACAGGCCGATGGTGTACCGGCGTTCGGCGTGCCAGTCCTTGAAATACCAGTCCCCGCCGTAGCCGACGAAGTGGCGCACCCACACCGTTTTGACGGTACCTATGTCGCCGCGCCGGACGATGGCGCGCATCAGCCGGATCACCGGCATGTGGCGCATGTTGTGGCCCACATACAGCCGGGTGCCCGTCTCGAAGGCGGTGCGCAGGATCCGGTCGCAGCGCTCGATGGTGATGTCGAGGGGCTTCTCGACGAAGACGGGTTTGCCCGCGCGCAGCGCCTTGCACGCGATGTCGGCGTGGGTGTGGTCCGGGGTGAGGACGAGCACAGCATCGACGTCCGGGGCGTCGATGACCTTGTGGTGGTCGCTCACCGTCCGGACCCCGCGTATGCGATCGGCCGCGCGGTCGCGCAGCACCGGGTCGTGTTCGGCGACGACGCTCACGCGCGAGCCCTGGCCAGGACGATGGGCGACACACGCGAGGGAACCGCGCAGTCCGAAGCCGAGGGCGCCGAGACGGAGGTCGGTCATGATGTTCCTTTCCATGCGGGTCTCCACTCCGTGGGGGACTCCATATGGGGCGCCGCCCATAGGTATCTCCCTACGGTGTCGAGGAGGTTCGGGCGCAGCCTTCCTCCGCAGGGCCTGGGCCAACCCCCGGTGGACGTCGGAGTACGACTACGGGGACATGCTTTGCCTACATCCCATGGGGGCGCACCACATTCACCAAGGCGGGACGCCGACTGCCCGGCAACGTCCTCAGAACCCTCCGCCTCCCTCCCGCAGTTCGATCTGCTCGACCAGCTCCGCCGCCAGCGACTTGATGGTCTCCAGGCCCGCCTTTCCCCATGGGCGCGGCTCGACGTCCACGACGCAGACCGTGCCGAGGGCGATGCCCGTACGGTCGATCAGCGGGGCGCCGAGGTAGGAACGGATGCCGATCTCGTCGACGACCGGGTTCCCGGCGAAGCGCGGGTAGTCACAGACGTCCTCCAGGACCAGCGCCCTGCGCCGGACCACCACATGGGGGCAGAACCCGTAGTCGCGCGCCATGTAGCGGCCCACTTCGGGGACGGTGCCGTCCCCGGTGTCGGCCCCGGGCGGCAGGACGCCCGGGCCGCCTCCCTCCGGGGTGTGCAGGCCCGCGAAGAACTGCCGGTTCTCGTCGATGAAGTTGACCATCGAGTACGGCACCGCGGCGACCTCGGCGAGCCGGTCCGCGAAGGCGTCGAAGGCCGGTTCCGCGTGCTCCCCCAGCCCCAGTCGGTGCAACCGCCGCACCCGGGCCGGCGCGTCCTTGTCCTCAGGGGTCAGCAGCAGACGACCGGCCGGACGCGGCGGATCGTAGCTCATGTACGGGCTCCGTGACTTGGGCTGTGCGCGGGCGCGTGGGCGATGAGATGGCGGACCAGGGTGAGCAGGGTCTGCACGCCCGAGCTGGAGATCCGGGCGTCGCAGCGCACGACGGGGATCTCGGGGTCGAGGTCGATGGCCGCCCGTACCTCCTCCGGGTCGTAGCGGTACGAGCCGTCGAACTCGTTGACCGCGACGATGAATCCGAGGCCCCGCTGCTCGAAGAAGTCGACGGCCGCGAAGCAGTCCTCCAGGCGGCGGGTGTCGGCGAGGATCACCGCGCCCAACGCACCCTCGGAGAGCTCGTCCCACATGAACCAGAAGCGCTCCTGGCCGGGCGTACCGAACAGATAGAGCACGTGTTCCGGATCGAGCGTGATGCGGCCGAAGTCCATGGCCACAGTGGTTTCGACCTTGTTCTCGATGCCGTCGAGACTGTCGGTTGCGGCGCTGACCGTGGTGAGCAGCTCCTCCGTGCTGAGCGGCGCGATCTCGCTCACCGCGCCGACGAGGGTTGTCTTGCCGACCCCGAACCCTCCCGCCACCAGGATCTTCAGCGCGGTGGGGAAGGGGTCAGAGCTGTCGTCGTAGTCCATCGAGCACTGCCTCCAGCAGAGACCGGTCAGTGGGGTTGTGGTGGAAGGACGGTGGCTTGGTGGTGAGCGCCCCGCAGTCGACGAGGTCGGAGAGCAGCACCTTGGTGACCGCCGCGGGCAGCTTCAGATGGGCGGCGATCTCCGCGACCGAGACGGGCGCCCGGCACAGTTCGAGTGCCTGGGTGTGCTCGGGGCCGAGGTAGCCGAGGGGCGTGGCTCCGGTGGCCATGACCTGCGACAGGAGGTCGAGCGCGGTCGTGGGCCGGGTCCGGCCGTTGCTGACCGTGTAGGGGCGTACCAGACGCCCGGCAGCGTCGTCGAGCCAAGGCCCGTCGCCGGCCGCGGCCACGCTCAAGGCCTCATCGCCGAGGGTTCGACGGCGGGCTGCCGGGGCGCGGTCATCAGGTACGGCCGGACGCTCTTGACGAGCATGGCCATCTCGTAGCCGAGGACCGCCGCGTCGGCCTCGCGTCCGGCGAGCACGGCAAGACAGGTGCCGGAGCCTGCGGTGGACACGAACAACAGCGTCGAGTCGAGTTCGACGACGACCTGCCGTACGTCGCCGCCGTCCCCGAAGCGGACGCCCGCGCTGCGACCGAGGGAGTAGAGGCCGGAGGCCAGCGCAGCCATGTGGTCGGCGCTGTCCGGGTCGAGACCGTGAACCGACTTCACGAGCCCGTCGCAGGACAGAAGTACCGCGCTTGTGGTGTGCGGCACGCGCTGTACGAGGCCGCTCATCAGCCAGTCGAGATCGGATACATGGCCGGTCGGCGCATCGCTCGCCATGGGGGATCGACTCCTTGAGGTACGAAGGTCTGCGGGAGCGGAGGGGGTGGGGGTGGTGAGGGGGGTGGTCATCCGGCCGGTGTGCTCCCGTCGTGCCGGGCAGTGAGGTCGTGTCCGGGCGCGGGCGCGGTGTCCCGCGTGCCCTGCGCCTCGTGCGGCGCCGTCGCGTGCGCCGTGTGCGCTTCGGCTATCTGCGCCGTGGCCGCTGCGTCTGTCGGCGGTACGTCCATGGGGTCCACTCCGCTGGAGGTGGCGCCGGCGGACGACGGCCCGTCGGCCTGGGCCACGCCGTCCATGCGCAGGACGTCCAGGTGCGGTCGCCCCATGTGCCGTCGCTCCATATGCGCTCGCTCCATGTGGGCGCTGTCCATGTGGGCGTTGTCCATGTGCGGTCGCTCCATGTGCGTGTTGTCCATGTGCGCACCGTCGGCATGGGCGCCACCCACAGGCGGCCCCTCCGCCCTGACCACTTCCAGGGGCGGCAGCTCATCCGTGCGCACCAGGTCCAGGTGCGCCCGGTCCCTGGGCGACGAGGTCTGCACGGGTGATGCCTGCGTACGTTCCGTCTCCGCGTGGACCGCCTCCGCAAGGCCGATGCCGCGCTGGAACGCCGCCATGAGACCCGGGTCGTGGCCGACGACGTACTCCGTGTCCTGGCGGGGCGCCGGCCCGTCACGGAGTTGGGGTGCGATGTGCTCCTGGGCGCGCCGCCTGGGCAGTTGGGGCTTGCCCATGGTGCCGCGGACGGCGCCGCCGCGCGGCGTGGGCGGCACTGCCGCGTTCTCCCTGGCGATGTGCCGGTCTTCGGGGCGGATGCCGGGCACCGCCTCCGCCGGGTTGGGCCGCTGCCCGTGAGTACCACGCACGGGCAGTGGCGCGGGACCGCCACCGCCCGCGACCGACGCGCCCGGCACCGCACGCGGGGGTGCCTGCTCGCGCTGGGCCTGACGTGGCACGGAGGGCATCGCCCGGCCGCCGGGCGAAGCGGGCGCCGTAGCCGCCTGCGTGGCCTGCGGTCTCGCGGGTGTGCGGCGCCCCCCGGGCGTCTCCTGCGGCTGCCCTTGGGCTACGTCCCCGAGAGCGCCCGGCATCGTGCCCAACAGCCCCTGCGGCACGACGAGTACGGCCTGGACACCGCCGTAGATGTTGGTCTGCAGCCGGACGTGGATGCCGTGCCGCCGGGCGAGCTGCGAGACCACGAACAGGCCGATGCGCCCGTCCTGCAGGAGGCTGGCGACATTGACCTGGTCGGGGTCGGTGAGCAGGGCGTTCATCTTGTTCTGCTCGCCCAGGGGCATGCCGAGGCCCCGGTCCTCCACCTCGACGGCGAGCCCGGAGGTGACGAGATTGGCACGCAGCAGCACTTGGGTGTGCGGGGCCGAGAACACCGTGGCGTTCTCGACGAGTTCGGCCAGCAGGTGGATGACGTCGGCGACCGCGTGCCCGCGCAGGGTGCCGTCGATCGGGGGCACCAGCTTCACCCGCGAGTACTGTTCGACCTCGGCGATCGCGGACCGCAGCACCTCCGTCATGGAGACGGGGTTGCTCCACTGGCGGCGCGAGACGGCGCCGCCGAGGACGGCGAGGTTCTCGGCATGGCGGCGGATGCGGGTGGCGAGGTGGTCGACGTGGAAGAGGCCCTTGAGCAGGTCCGGGTCCTCGATCTCGTTCTCCAGCTCGTCGAGGATCGAGATCTCGCGGTGCACGAGGGACTGCAGTCGCCGGGCCAGATTGACGAAGACCTCGAGCTTCTGTTCGCTGCCCGCCTGGCTGGAGAGCTGCGCGGCCTGCACGACGGCCGCGACGGCACCGTCGTGGGCGCGGGAGAGGTCGGCGGCGAGCAGCTCGAAGTCGTCGGCGTCCGCAGGGGGTTGGCGACGTGCCTTGCGCGTGGGCGGGTTCTCGCCCCGGCGCAGCCCTACGACGAGGGCGCGCAGGTCGGCCTCCGTCCGCGCACTGGTGCGCCGCAGGGCGCCCAGGCGCTCCCGTACGGACTTGGCGGCACGGTCGGCGGCCACGGCGGCGATCAGGATGCCGGCCAGGGCCACGCCCACGGCGCCTGCGAGTACGGCCCACAGGATGGGGCCGGGGCGGGCGCCGGTGGAGCGGACGGTGAACAGTACGGCCGCGCACGCGCTGAGGGCCACCGCGATCGGTGGCAGGACCGCCAGGCGCAGCAGCTGGGGCCGCAGATGGGTCTCGGGCAGCGAGGGGGCGGTATGGGCGCCCGGTCGCCCGTGCCGCCCGCCCTCACGGCGGTCTGCGCGTGCGGCCGGTGCGCGAAGGTGAGACATCGGTGTCCTCGTACTGTGGCGTCGGAAGCGCGGGGGCTCCAGCGGGTCGGCGCGACTCGGGCGTGCGCCATCGCGGTGCCGGTCGAGAGAGCCGAAAAATTCGGCCCTGCGTCGCCCGACGGCAACTGACAGTAGTCGCCAACCCATCATGTGCGGTGGGCAGTTGACAAAGTCCTACGGCCGGCGTCCCGCTCTGGTATGAGGCCTCGTACGACAGACCGATAACTCCATCGGACGGACGTTCCAGCGGAACATCGATTCGATCGAAGCTGGTCAGAAGTGGTCGCAAACAAACGGCGAGGGCCGGGGAGCGGTGCGCTCCCCGGCCCTCGCCGTCGATCGGAAAATCAGCCCGCGGGCACCGTCTCCGGCTCTCCGGTGTCCTCCGTCGAGCCGTCGGCGATGTCACCCGGCGTGTCGGCGACGGTCTTCTCCAGGGTGGGCCACCCTCCCGCCGGCGGGAGGGCCACGCCCCGCCACCAGGGCTCGGTCGGGACGGTCTCGGACGTGGGCTCGAAGGGCTCGCCGGGGCGGGGCAGCGCGACGCGCGCACCGGCCGCGTGCCCGGCGGCCATCGTCCCCTCGCCGGGCTCCGCCCAGGGGTGGGTCGCCAGGTTGAACGTGGCCCAGTGGATCGGCAGCATCACTCCGGAGGGCTGCCCGCCCTGGAGGTCCAGGTGGGCGCGCATGCCCTCCTCAGGCGTCATGTGGATGTCGGGCCAGAACTCGCTGTACGCGCCGATCTGGATCATCGTGGCGTCGAACGGGCCGTGCTCGGCGCCGATGTCCTTGAATCCGTCGAAATAGCCGGTGTCACCGCTGTGGTAGATCCGGTGCTCGTCGCCCGCGACGGCCCAGGAGGCCCAGAGCGTGTGCTGTGCGTTGCGCAGACCGCGGCCGCAGAAGTGCCGCGCCGGGGTGGCGGTCAGGGAGATTCCGCCGATCTTCGTCGACTCGTTCCAGTCCAGCTCGCGCAGCCGGTCGGCCGAGACACCCCAGTGCTCCAGGTGGGCGCCGACGCCCAGCGGCACCGCGAACACCGTGTCCGTGTCGGCCAGCGCCTTGATGGTGGGCAGGTCGAGGTGGTCGTAGTGGTCGTGCGAGATGACGACGACGTCCACCGGGCCGAGCTCGGCCAGCGGCAGGGGTACCGGGTGCAGCCGCTTGGGCCCGGCAAAGTCGAACGGGGAGCAGCGCTCGCCCCAGACCGGGTCGAAGAGCACCCGGTGCCCGTCGATCTCCGCGAGAACGCTGGAGTGTCCCATCCAGGTGAGCCGCAGCCCGCTCGCCGCGGGCCTGGCCAGGTCGGCGAGCGTCGTCGCATGGACGGGCACCGTGCCGGTGGGGGCGCGGTGGGCGCGCTCCTCCCTGCGGAAGTAGACCTTCGCGAACTCGACCATGGAGCCGTCGGGGCGGATCCGGGCACTCTCCGGATTCTTGAAGACACCGTCCGCGAAGTTCGGCGATCTGCGGATGCGCTCCAGGCGCTCACCACCGGGATCCGCGCCGAAGGCGGCGGGCCGCAGCGAGCGGAGCCCGGAGCTCAGGGTACGGAATCCGGTCACGGTACCTCCAGGTGGAGTCAGTCAGGTTTTCCATTATGGTCGCCGCCTCCGACAGCGCCGGGTCGGCCCTGTCACAGCCCGATGTCCGCGACTCCATGGTCTTTACTCCTCCAACTCCACGGCGCGCGTTCTTCTTCCGCTTCGCCCAGTGATTCGCGAAGCGGAAGAAGAACGCGCGTGGAGCGATGCATGAACGACGGGGGCCTGGAGTGGTGCACGAACGACCGGGCGTGCCGGTGCTCGCCGACGGTGCGTCCGCGTTCTCCACCGCCTCCCCCACTCTCGGTGGAGTGCGTCCGACGGGTCGGCCAGGCGGGCGACCGAGGCCTGCTACTGATGATCCGTTCAGTACGTTGACAGAGAACCGCACCGCTTCCGATACTGACTGATGATTCAGTAACTGCCCGGTGGCCCTGTCGGCCACGCCGCTCCGTCCGCATCTGGAGGCACCATGTCCGACCTCCCCACCGAGCTGGTCCCGCTCAGCGCGGAACAGCACGACATCGTGGAGCTGACGCGTGCGTTCGCGCGGGAGGAAATCCGTCCACGCGCGCGGGCCGTCGACGAGGCGGATATCGAGACGCCGTGGGACCTGTGGCGCAAGGCCGCCAAGGTGGGGATCACCGGCTTCATGCTGCCCGAGGAGTTCGGCGGGGGCGGCTTCACCGACGTCTTCACCCAGGTCCTGGTGCAGGAGGAGCTGTGCGTGGGCGACCTCGGCATCGGCAACCTGCTCTGCTCGAACGGCTTCTTCGCCGACCCGGTGCTGGAGCTCGGCGGCGAGGAGCAGAAGCGGGAGTGGCTGACGCCGCTCACGGGCCCCGACACCCCGATGACGTCCCTGGCGACCACCGAGCCGGGAGCGGGCTCGGACGCCGCGTCGATCGTCACCACGGCGCAGCTGATGACCTGGCGGGCCGCGAAGTGTCTGGACGCCGGCCTGAACGCGACGGCCGAGGCGGCGATGGCCAAGCTGACGGCGTCCGAGACCGCCGCGTACTGCACCTGGGCGGCCGTTCAGACGCTCGGCGGCTGGGGCTACTCGCGGGAGTTCCCGGTCGAGCAGTGGATGCGCGACGCCAAGCTGGAGGAGATCGAAGAGGGCACCTCGGACATCATGCGGCTCGTCATCTCGCGGAGCCTGTGATGGGCGACGCGGTCACCGGTGGTGAGGCACTGGTCCGCGCCCTGTGCGGACACGCCGTGACCCAGGTCTTCGGCATCCCCGGCACCCACAACCTGGAGATCTACCGTCACCTGTCCGCGTACGGCATCCGGCACGTTCTGCCCCGCCACGAGCAGGGTGCGGGATATGCCGCCGACGGCTACGCGCGCGTGACGCATCGCCCGGGTGTCGTGATCACGACGACCGGGCCCGCGCTGCTGAACGCGGCGGCCGCCATCGGGCAGGCGTACTCGGACAGCGTGCCGCTGCTGGTCGTCTCGCCGGGGATGCCGCTGCGCCACCCGCGGCTCGCGACCGGACTGCTGCACGAGATGCGCAGCCAGACCGAGGCGCTGCGCGGCGTGGCCGCGTTCAGTCACCGGGTGTCCTCGGTCGCGGAGATCGATGCCGCGATCGCCCGGGCCTTCACTCTGTTCCGTACGCGACGACCACGGCCGGTACACATCGAGGTGCCGCTCGACCTGCTGGAGGCCATGGAGGAGGCCGGTTCCGTTCGCGTCACCCCGCACGTCGCGCCGTCGGCACCCGGCACCGAAGCCGTGCGGAAGGCGTCCGAAGTCCTCAGCCGCGCGCATCGTCCGGCGCTCGTGCTCGGGGGCGGGGCGCGCGGCGCGACCGCCTCGTGCCTCGCTCTCGCGCAAGAGCTGGGCGCTCCCGTCGTCACCACGGCCAATGGCAAGGGGATCGTCCCCGAGACGCACCCGCTGTCGCTCGGGGTCTCGCTGCACAGCCCGTCCGTCCAGAGGTGGCTGACCAAGAGCGACGCCGTACTCGCCGTCGGCACTGAACTCGCGGAGTCCGATCTGTGGTCCCCGCCTCCCGCCCTGAACGGCACCCTGATCCGTGTCGACCTGGACCCCGACCAGATGTACGCCGGCCTGCCCGCTGACATCGCCGTCGTCGGCGACGCGGCCATCTCCTTGAAGGAGCTCCTTTCCGGAGTACGGGGGCACGCGCGCGTGGAGGCCGACGAGGACGCCGTCGGAGTGGTGAGCGCCCTGCGCGCGGCTCGTGACGCCGAGACCGCCGAACGCGACGCCCGCTGGATCCCGTACCTCCGGGCGATCCGTTCCGTCCTCACCGACGACGCCGTCATCACCTCGGACAGCTCCCAGTGCTGCTACTACGGAGCGCTGCCGCACCTCCCGCTGGGCCCCGAGGGCCGCTATCTTCACCCGACCGGCTTCGGCACGCTCGGCTACGCGCTGCCCGCGGCGATCGGCGCCAAAGTGGCGCAGCCTGATCGTCAGGTGGTGGCGCTCGGCGGGGACGGCGGCCTCCAGTTCACGGTTCAGGAGCTGGCGACCGCGGCACAGCTCCAACTCCCGCTGCCCGTCGTGGTGTTCGACAACAGCGGCTACGGAGAGATCCGCGACGAGATGGCCGCCCGGGGCGACAACCCCACGGCGGTCGATCTCGCGCCGGTCGACCTGCCCGCCCTGGCCCGCGCCTACGGAGGACAGGGCACGCGCGCGTGCGGACCGGACGCGCTGGCCGCCGCGCTCGCCGAGGCACTGCGCACCCCCGGCCCCACTCTGATAGCCATCCGCGAGGAGTCCCCATGACCGCCCCCCTGATGACGCTCACCTGGACGGACCATGTCACCGGCCGCCAGGGCTTCCTCGTCGTCGACCGCCTGGTGCGCGGCGTCTCCAGCGGCGGTCTGCGGATGCGGCCCGGCTGCACGCTGGAGGAGGTCGCGGGGCTCGCCCGCGGCATGACCATGAAGGAGGCCCTGCACTACAACCCCGACGGCCGCTACATCCCGCTGGGCGGCGCGAAGGGCGGTCTCGACTGCGATCCCCAGGATCCGGCGGCGTACGGCCTGCTGGTGCGCTATCTGCGCGTCATGCGCCCGTACATCGAGAGCTTCTGGACCACGGGTGAGGACCTGGGTCTCACCCAGGATCTGGTCGACCGGGCCGCCGAGGAGGCCGGGCTCGTCTCGTCCATCCAGGCCGTGTATCCGCTGCTCGACGACGAGGCGACAGCACGGCGGCGGCTCGCGGACGCCTTCGCGGTCGAGGTGGACGGCATCGGCCTCGACGAGCTGGTCGGCGGCTGCGGAGTCGCCGAGTCGGTGCTCGCCGCCCTGGACCGGGCCGGGGTGGCGTACGCGGGGACGCGCGTCGCCGTGCAGGGCCTCGGCACCATGGGCGGGGCCACGGCGCGCTTCCTCGCGCGCGCGGGGCTCGAGGTCGTGGCCGTCGCCGACATCAAGGGCACGATCGCGAACCCGGAGGGCCTCGACGTCGACGCACTGCTCGCCGCCCGCGACACGTACGGGACGGTCGACCGCTCGGTGCTGCGCCCCGACGACCGTGAACTCCCCGGCGACGCCTGGCTGGCCGCCGACGCACAGGTGCTGGTGCCCGCGGCGGTCTCGTACGCGATCGACACCGTGAACCAGCGGCGGATCACCGCCCGCTGGATCGTCGAGGCGGCCAACATGCCCGTCCTGGCGGAGGCGGAGGAGCTGCTCGCCGCGCGCGGGGTCACCGTGCTGCCGGACGTGGTGGTCAACTCCGGGACGAACGCCTGGTGGTGGTGGACGCTCTTCGGCGACATCGGCGCCGACGCCGACGAGGCATTCGCGTACACGCGGCGCTCCATGCGCGCCCTGATCGACCAGATGCTGGCCCGTGCGGAGGCCGACGGGACGACCGCGCGGGCCGCCGCGCATGCCATCGTCGACGACCGGCTGCCGGTGATCGCGGAGCGGTTCGGGTGGTACGGATGACGGACGAAACGCCGCTGCACACCCTCTTCGACCCACGCTCGGTGGCCGTGGTCGGCGCCTCCGACAACCCCGCGAAGTGGGGCTACTGGCTGGCGAAGAGGGCTCTTACCGGGCGCGACCGCCGGGCGGTGCATCTGGTGAACCGGCGCGGCGGGGCGCTCGACGGCGTGTCCTTCCGGCCGGGTCTGACCGGCCTGCCCCAGGCGCCCGAGCATGTGGTGGTCGCAGTGCCTGCCCCGTTCGTACGTCCTGTAGTCGCCGAAGGGCTCGCGGCGGGCGCCCGCTGTTTCACGGTGATCCCCTCGGGCAGCGGCACGGCCGACGAACAGGCGCTCGCCGAGCTGGTGACCGGCGGCGGGGCACGGCTGCCCGGCCCCAACTGCATGGGGCTGGTCGACACGACCACGCAGCTCCGGCTCAGCTGGGGCGAGTTCCCGGTGGGCGCCGACGCCCGCCGAAGCCGGGCCAGATCAGCACGACCACGGTGAAGGCGACGAACGCGGTGGCCAGCGCACTCACCAGCCGCACGCCGAAGCGACCGCCCGGCACGGAGTAGGGCCGGGGGACGGAGGGGTACTTGCGGCGCAGCACCGCGAGGCTCGGGAAGGTGATGACGTACGAAATGAAGGTGGTGCAGATGGTCAGGCCGAGGGCCGCCGCGAAGTACTTCTCGCCGTCGCCGTCGGTGAGGTTGAGGGCGACCACGAAGAGCAGGGAGGCGAGGACGGCGGAGAGCAGGTTCACCCTGACCGGGGTGCCGAGCTTCTCCGAGATGTGCCCGAGCCAGGCCGGTCCCGCCCCGTCCGCGCAGGCCACCGCCTGGGCACGGTGGGCGCCCATGGCCCAGGTGACGCCCGAGGTGAGCAGACCGAGGATGAGCCCGACCGCCGCGATGCCACCGCAGACGGCTCCGGCTCCGGTGAGCGTCACGGTGCCGTCCGCGGTGATCGATCCCCCGTAGACGGTGAACACGGCCTTGCAGGCGTCGATGAATCCGCCGAGGCTGCCGATCCGCTCGCCGGGCAGCACGAAGAGAATGCCGAGGATGGGGCCGCCGTAGAGCACGAGTGCGGCAAGGCCCGAACGCAGGATGGACAGCGGTATGTCGCGCCGCGGGTTCCTCATCTCCTCCGCCGCCGAGCTGGGCAGTTCGAAGCCGACGTAGTTGAAGATCAGGACGGGGACGAGCGCGACGAAGCCCGCGTACGTGGGCGCGAAGTCGCCGGCCGGCAGAGCGTGGACGCCGTGCCGGGCCGCGTACACGACGACGGAGACGAGGAAGAAGCCGAGCAGCACGATCCTGGCCACGGCTCCGGCGATCGGCACCCACTTGCCGATCCGCACCGACTGGACGACCGCGAGCGCCCCGCCCCAGATGAACGCCGGCCCGGCCGCGTACTTCCACGCCCCCGGCAGCGGGGTGAAGAACTCCTCCCAGGTCGTCAGCGCGATGATGCACAGACTGCCGCCGACCCAGACGGGGTTGGATCCAGTACAGGAGCTGGTTCACCCCGGCTGTCAGCCGTCCGAGGGCGAGCCGCGTCCAGACGTACGGGCCGCCCTGCACCGGGAAGGCGGAACCGAGTTCGGCGACCAACAGGCCGTACGGCAGGAAGAAGACCACGGCGAGAATCACCATCCAGGTCAGCCCCTGCGGGCCTTGGGCCGCGACCGAGCCGATCGTGTCGAGACCGACGAGGGTGCAGATCAGGAAGAACAGCACATCGAGCCGGCGCAGATCCCTGCGCAGCCGGGAGCGCTGCTCGCCCCAGCCCTCGGAGAGGTCGGGGGCATCGGGTTCGGGCCGGGGCTTCGGGGTGCTCGGTGCTTGGGTCACGGGCGGACTCCTGCGGCGGTGCGGGAACGTAGGGACTGGGCACACATCGGGCGGACGGACGAGGCAGACATGGGCGTACGGATGGGGCAGACATCGCCTGAACTCACAGCTACTGACTGAATGAGCAGTCAGTAGCGGCCGCACTTTGGTCTCCACCGCGCGGCAGTGCCAAGGGGGCGCAAGTGCCTGTCGTGCCCCGCGTCGGAGCCGCTGTGTAGGGTTGCCGCGTGGCGAGAGTGCGGTTGAGCGTGGCGGAGCGGCGTGAGGAGTTGCTGCGGTCCGCCGTCGAGCAGATCGAGGCGCGAGGTGTGGCGGCGGTGCGAATCGCCGACGTGGCCTCGGCGCTCGGGGTGAGCAACGCGCTGGTGCTGTACCACTTCTCGACGAAGGAGAAGCTGGTCGCCGCCGCGTTCACGTACGCGGCTGAGGACGACCTCGCCCATCTGCGCAAGCTTCTCGGCCGCCGTACGACGGCGCTGCGCCGACTGCGGGCGGCCGTGCGCTGGTATGCGCCGACCGGGCAGGCCAAGGGCTGGCGTCTGTGGATCGAGGGCTGGGCGGCGGCGCTGCGCGAGGCCGCGCTGCGGGAGGTCACGCGCGATCTCGACAAGCAGTGGAAGGCCGCGATCAGCGAGGTGATCGCGGAGGGAGTGGCCGCGGGCGAGTTCCACTGCCCGGATCCCGCGGGGGCGGCCCTTCGGCTCACGGCGCTGCTGGACGGCCTGGCCGTCCAGATGACGGCCTACGCGGGAGCGGTGTCGCGGGCCCGGACCCACGAGTGGGTGGACGAGGCACTGGCACGTGAACTGGGGCTTGAGCGGGAGGCGTTGGTGGCGGCGGTGCGCTGAGGCAGGCGCCTTACCGGCACCATTCGGGGTTCGCCCCTGCCTGGGTGGTGGGTTCGTCCCCACGGCAGGGGCACGCCGGCCGCCACCTGCGTGCCTTCACCGCCGGGGCGGTACGAACGGCCACCAGTGCGCCTCCACCACCCAGGCGGTACCAAGCCGACCACCAATGCGCCTCCACCACCCAGGCGGTACCAAGCCGACCACCAGCGCGCCTCCACCACCCAGGCGGTACCAAGCCGACCACCAGCGCGCCTCTGCAACGCGGGCAGTACGACTACGTCGGGGCGGTTCGCGGTCGTCCCAGCACCGCCGACCGCTCCCCGCCCCGCACCACTCCCGCTGTCGCCTCACCGGTCGAGCCGGACACCGGACCGGTTCGGGCCCGTGCCGGCTTGTAAGAAGGCCGGACTCAGGCCACCGACTCGATCCGCATCTTGATGTCGTCGGGCGAGAGGGCCCCCTTGGCCGCCACATGGTCCCCCGACGACTCCCCGCGCAACCGCCGCCCGATCCACGGGACCAGGTACTCTCGAGCCCAGTGGATGTCGTCGCGCCGTACTTCGAGCGTGCCGCGCGGCGGCAACGGCGGCCAGGGCTGGTCCGGGTCGGCGGGTACATCGAGGCCGAGGACCTGGCCGGCGCGGAGCGCGACCCGGGTGTGCCCCTCGGGCGACAGATGCAGCCGGTCACCGTCCCAGGCACGGCGGTCCTGGATCGTCTTGAGGGACCACAGGTCGAGTACCGGACAGCCGTAGCGGTCCGCGATGGCCCGCACATGTCCGTTGTAGGTGGCGATCTTGCCGCGCAGGTGCTTCAGCACGGGTACGCCACGGGTGTCGAAGCCGGTGGTCACCAGGACGGTGCCGACGGCGGAGGTGAGTTCGGCGATCGCGCGCTCGAAGCGCTCCGCGACCTCGTCGGGGTCGGTGCCGGGCCGGATGATGTCGTTGCCGCCCGCGGAGAAGGAGACCAGGTCCGGCGCAAGTTCCTTGGCGCGCTGGAGCTGGTCCTCGACGATCTGGTCGAGAAGTTTGCCGCGTACGGCGAGATTGGTGTAGTTGAAGTCGCCTTCTGGCCGACGGTCCGCGAGAAGTACCGCGAACCGGTCGGCCCAACCGACGAAGGCCCCGTCAGGACCGGGGTCGCCGACGCCCTCGGTGAAGCTGTCCCCCACCGCCACGTACGACCCGATCACTGATCTGTTGTCACTCTTCGAATCGTCTGCCACGTCGGCCCATGATTCACCCTCGGATGTGAGCTACGCGACCGTAGGCAAGGGTTGACGGATAGTGAGATAAGCCACGCCTAAAGTATCGTCCAATTCCGGAATAAGCCCCTGCTCAGGGGCGTTGAGGGAGCCGCCACACACGGAAGTCGGCGATCCGGAAGTGGCTCCACACGGTGCGGAACGCGAAGTGCCCACTTGTGCAGGGCTGCGGGTCGGTGTAGTCGAAGACCAACTGCCCGTTGTTCCACCATCGCACCGCGAAGCCCTCGGAGACGATCCGCACGTGGTTCGGCTCGTTCGCCACGAGCAGCGGCTGCGTGCAGTCGAAGACCAGCGGACGGACGTCCACCTCAAGGACGTCTGCTCATGTCCGTTGACCACGGCTTGCACGGTGTACGGGCCCGTGCCACGACTGTTGTCCTGGTACGTGGTCGACTTGGCGACCGGCTGGTCGTTGAGCCGTAGGCCGCCCTTGTACACGTTGAAGGCGATCTGCTGCACGCCTGCCGATACGTCGTGCATGCCTGCCACACGACCGCAGTGCGCCGATCATGAATCGCACAGGAAACACCAAGGGCCGAACCCCGGGGATCGTGGGGTCCGGCCCTTGGAGGCGAGGGAGACTCGTCAGCCGACGGCGACACCGTGCGAGCGCAGGTACGCGACGGGGTCCACGTCCGAGCCGTAGTTCGGCGTGGTGCGGATCTCGAAGTGCAGGTGCGGTCCGGTGACGTTGCCGGTCGCGCCGGAGAGGCCGATCTGCTGGCCCTCGGTCACGGTCTGGCCCGCCGAGACGGAGAGCGAGGACATGTGGGCGTACTGGGAGTACTGGCCGTCGGCGTGCTGGATGACGACCTGGTTGCCGTAGGCGCCGCCCCAGCCGGCCGAGACGACGGTGCCCGCGGCGATCGCCTTGATCGTGGTGCCGGTCGGGACCACGAAGTCCACGCCGGTGTGGTAGCCGCTGGACCACATGCTGCCGGCCACCTTGTAGCCGGTGCCGACGGTCGCGCCCGCGACGGGCAGGGTGTAGCCGGAATTGCTGCTGGTGGAGGCGGCGTTGGTGGTCACGTCGGCCTTGGTGGCCTTCGCGGCCGAAGGCGCCGGCTTGGCCGGCGACTGGGTGGCGCTGCCGGAGGCGGCCTTCTTGCCGATCGTCAGTTTCAGCCCCGGGTGGATCAGCGACGGGTCGCTGCCGACGACCGAGCGGTTGTCGGAGTAGAGCTTCTTCCAGCCACCGCTGACGTGCTGCTTGTCGGCGATCTTGGCGAGGGAGTCTCCGGCCTTCACCGCGTACGTCTTGATTCCGGCCGCCTTCTTCGCCGCGGTGGGAGCGGCGGCGGTCTTCTCCGCCGGCTTCTCGACACTCTGCGCGACGGAGGCCGTCGGGGTCGCGGCATGGGCGCCGGTGGCTCCCATCAGAGGCAGCGCGAGCGCGGCGCCGCCGGTTCCGGCCACGGCGATCGAGCGGGTGAAACGCTGAGACTTGGGACGGCGGTGCTTACCCTTCGCGGGCATGACGAATTCCTCTCCGGCGCCTGCGAGGTGAGCTGTCGGGTGCGGGCTGGAGATGCCCGGCCGCGCAATTGCACGGCTATACCCCTAGCCGTTCCGGAGACCGGAACAGGCATGGAACCTGTGGGTCCCCCGCTCCTGCCGTATGCGGGTGAGTGTGCGGATTCCGGGCGGCGGCAGGATTGGGCGTCCGTCCGGATTGAGGCTGAACGTAAGCGAGATGAGAACGCGTTCACAACCATGTGGCTTTTCTGTGCACACGCCCTTCTTGATCCATCACGGAATTCCGGTCACCCTCCGTGGATCGTCGATCTTTCCGACCTTTCAACCCGCCCGGGAATGGGGGCGGATTGAGAAAGGGCGGCCGCAACACATCGTCACGAATATGACGCTCCTCACGCACCTCGACCCACGATGCTTTATTCCAGGGCCACTTGTAACGAAGGCGCCAATTCGGACAGATCGCTCACATGCGACGCATTCGGATAACCGTCGCATCAAGGTCCCCCCGCAGCCCTGTCCGCAACCCGTGGTGCAGGAGCACCGCACCCCGGTACACTTCGCCCGTTTCGCGACACTCATACGCTTCTGTCGGGTCGAGTCCGCGCAGCCGGAGCGGGGCGACCGGCTCGCCGTGACGCTGGGCCTGGAGCCAGGCGAGGACGACGGTCTCATCGCCATGGACGTACTGCACCGCACTCAGCCCGCCCTCCGGGGGCCGCAGCCGGTAGAGGTCGCCGCGCTGCACAACGGGCCGGATCTCCTTGTAGAGATCCACCCACCCCCGTGCCTCGGCGAGCTCCTGCTCGCTCCACTCGCTCAGGTCGCCGCCGACGCCGAGCACCCCGGCCATGGCGCTCACGAAGCGAAAGCGCAGCGAGCTGACCCTGCCATTGAGCTGCGTGTTCGGGCTGTCCGTGACCCAGGCGGCCATGATCCGGGCCGGGTGGATCTGACTGAATCCGTACTGGATGGCGAGCCGGTCGAGCGGGTCGGTGTTGTCAGAGGTCCACACCTGGTCCGTACGCGCCATGATGCCGAGGTCAATACGGCCGCCACCGCCCGAGCAGGACTCGAAGGCGACCCCGGGGTGCGCGGCCCGCAGCCGGTCGAGCAGGGCGTACAGGGCCTCCACGTGCTCGACCCACAGCTTCTGCGGGTAGCGCTCGACGGACCAACCCGCGTCCGTGAAACAGCGGTTGAAATCCCACTTCACGTAGTCGATCGGAGCGCTGGAGAGCAGGCCGTCGAGCTGCTCCCAGAGGTACTCCTGAACGTCCGGGCGAGCGAGGTTCAGTACGAGCTGATTGCGGTACTCCGTCCTGGTTCGCCCCGGTTGGAACTGCACCCAGTCGGGGTGCGCACGATAGAGCTCGCTGTCCGGATTGACCATTTCCGGCTCGACCCAGATCCCGAACCGCATGCCCAGCGCGTGCACATAGTCACCGAGCGGCTTGAGCCCTGCCGGGAAGCGGTCCGGATTGGGGGTCCAGTCACCGAGCCCGGCCCGGTCACTGGTGCGCGCCCCGAACCAGCCGTCGTCGACCACGAACAGCTCGACACCCATCGCCGCGGCCCGGCGCGCGAGCACCCCCTGCTGCTCCTCGGAGATGTCGAAGGTGGTGGCCTCCCAGGAATTGAAGAGCACCGGCCTGTCCTCGTCCGCGTCAGGGATGACATACGCGCGCTGGTAGGCATGCCAGGCGCGGCTCGCTCCGCCGAAGCCGCCGTCGCTCCACAGTCCGGCGAAGACGGGGGTCGTGAACGACTCCCCTGGCTCCAGGCGCAACAGCCCGGAGTCGTCGTACCCCGCGCCGCCGGAGATCTGCACGCGCGCGTCGGGAAGTTGGGCCACGCAGATCCGCCACGAGCCCGACCAGCCGAGCGCGCACCCGTACACCTCGCCGTCCTCCTCGGTCGCCCCGCTGTCGATCGCGACCCAGGGCAGATGCTGGTGCCCGGTGTGTCCGCGCCGGCTGCCGATGACCTTCTCACCGTAGGTGAGGGGTGCGCGTACGAGCCGGGACTCGGCCGCCCATCGCCCGTGCAGCTGGGACAGCCGCCAGCCGTCGCGCTCCGGCAGCGTCCAGGTCGCGGAGTCGGCGCGCAGCAGTTCCAAAGCGGGGCCCTCGTTGGCGAGCGTCACCCAGCGCTCGACGACATCGCCGCGCATCCGGTAGTGCAGCGTGATGGCGAGCCCGGCGTCCGAGAAACGCAGGCGCAGCTCGTCGCCCTCCGTCTCGTGTGCCTCGAAGCGCCACTCCGTACCGCGGCGCTCGTCCGTGCGCATGGAAAGGGCGGGCCGTACGAAGCGCGGGCCGCCCTCGACCGGGTACTCCTCGCGCCCGTCGAGCGGGGACTCGAAGGGCCAGTACTGAGGCGCGGGCAGCGCGGCGAGCGCCTCGGCGTCGGCGAGCGCGATCCGTGGGCCCCAGTGCAGGTGCAGCAATTCGTCGCGTTCGGTGAGCCGCAGCGCGTAGCTGCTCGTCGGCCCCGAAAGAAGCCAGGTACGAACGTCCACGCCGACTTCGATCATCAGTCCCCCACAGATTCGAACAGGTGCGATCAGACGCCAACATCATCATGGGCCGGCGTCTCGGAGGCAACGCCTGTGGACAACTCATTGCCCCAGGAACCCATGTCGTATGGTCGAGAGCGCAACCCGCACACAAGCGCCAAGCGCCGCCGAGCCGAGCAGCGCCGACGGCCGAAGGGGAGGAGCCCCAGTGACGCAGCAGGTCCCGTCGACCGAGCCCGAGCTGGCAGGCGTGCGCAACTTCCGGGACGTGGGCGGCCTGCCCACCGTGGACGGCCGGCGCGTGAAGCAGGGACGGCTGTTCCGCAGCGGCCACCTGGCGCACGCCACCGAAGAGGACGCCGCGTTCCTCTCCTCCCTGGGCCTGCACACGATCTTCGACTTCCGCAATACCTCGGACCAGAAGCTGGAGGGCCCGGACGTCGAGCTGCCGGGCGTGCGGAACGTAAATCTTCCGCTGACCGACCCGGCCGACGGCGCCGAGTTCTGGAAGATGGTCCGCGACGGCGAGATCGACCAGCTCCGCTCGATCCTCGCGGACGGCAAGGCCGCCAACCGCATGATCAACTCGTACCGCACGATCATCGCGCAGCGCACGGCCGAGCACTCCCAGGTGCTGCACGCGCTGGCCGAGGACAGCGTGCCCGCGCTGATGCACTGCGCGGCGGGCAAGGACCGCGCGGGCCTGTCGATAGCCGTGACCCTCCTGGCTCTGGGCGTCGAGCTTGACGCGATCGTGGCCGACTACCTGGAGTCGAACGCCACGCACCGCCGCTACAAGGTGCACCGCAGCAGCAGCTCGGCCGCCGCGTACTCCCCGGAGGTCATGGAGCTGCTCAGCCCGCTGTTCGACGCACGCGCCGAATACCTGACGGCGGCCTTCGAGACGATCGAGCAGACCTGGGGCGGCGTCGATCCCTACCTGGAGCAGGCGCTGCGCATCACCCCCGAACTGCGGGAGCGACTGCGCGAGCGCCTGCTGGACTGAGCCCCGAAGCGACCTAGTGGCTCTGCGCGCCCAGCGTGAACAGCAGGTAGATGAAGGCCGCGAAGACATGGCCTACGGCGATGTAAATGATCAGCCGTATCCACAGGGCGCGCGGGAACCGCTCCTCCATGGACCGTCGCGTGCCGGGTTCCGTGGGTTCGGTCATGTCGTCTCTCCCGAGGTCGGGTGCCCCGTCGCCAGGCCGAGGCACAGCGCGGCGGTGGGGCTCTGCAGCAGGGTGTGTACGAAGAGGAGCTCGGCTCCGCCGCGATCCGCGGCGGCGATGCGGTGCGGTGTGAACGAGTCGAAGTGCGCGCTGTCGCCCGGTGCGAGCACATGTGCGGAGTCGCCGAGGCGCAGCCGCAGCCGCCCCTGGAGGACGTACAGCCACTCCTCGCCGGGGTGGACACGCACGATGTCGCCCTGCGAGTCGTACGGGACATGCACGCGCAGGGCCTGCATGCCCCGGCCCGGGGCACCGGCCTGCCAGTAGGTCCAGCCGCCCGCCCCGGTCGGCTCCATGTCGGCGGCGCGCACGATCGCGTCACGCTCGGCGACCGTCTCGCCGAGCAGCTCCGAGACGGTCGTACCGTAGATACGGGCGAGCGCGAGCAGCATCGGCAGCGAGGGCTGGCGCCGGCCGGTCTCCAGGCGGGAGAGGTGGGCCGGCGAGAGCCCGGCGGCGCGGGACGCGGCCTCCAGGGTCAGGGAGGCACGGCGGCGCAGCTCACGCAGTTGGGGTGCGACGGCGGGAAACTCGTCGGCCGCCCCCGGCTCGGAAGGGCTCGTACCCTCGGCAGGGTTCATGCCCTCCATTGAGCCGCAGTCTTGCCCGATAGGCAAATCTCTTGCCTAAGAGGCAAAAGATCAGCGCATGAGCCAGGGGCCCGGGCCGCGCTCACGGCAGGGAAAAGGGCGGACTCGATGCGCGAGCCCGCCCCTGACGCACCGCGGCTAGTGTCCTGCGCCATCAATTCGTCGTTAGTTCTTGGTGCCCCACTGCCGCCGACTTGGCCGAATACTCGCAGGCCGGGGCTGGATGGGCGGACAACCAACCCGGCCGGGCAAGGCGCGAATCCACCGACGAACTTCTGGCGCAGCGCACTAGCGGTTCGCCACCGCCTGCTTCACCAGCGTCTTCCCGAAGTCCCACATCAGCCCGCCCCCGCTGTGCGCGTCGTCCATCACGGCGGTGAAAGCCTCGACGAAGCGGTCGACGTCCTGCTCGCCGATGATCAGCGGCGGGATCAGCTTGATCACTTCCAGATGGTCTCCGGAGACCTGGGTGAGGATGCGGTGCCGTTGCAGCAGCGGGACGACCACCATCTGCGCAAAGAGGCCCTTGCGCGCGGCCTGGAGCATCGTCCAGCGGCTGCGCAGCTTCAGCGACTTGGGCCGCCCGAACTCGATGCCGATCATCAGGCCCCGGCCGCGTACATCGCTCAGCAGCTCGTACTTGTCCACGAGTGCCTCGAGCCGGGACTTCAGCCGCTCCCCCGTGGCCCGTACGCCCGCCACGATCTGCTCGTTCTCCATCACGGAAAGCACGGCGAGCCCCGCCGCCATGGCCTGCGCGTTCGAGCCGAAGCTCGCCGAGTGCACGAGGACCCGGTCCATCGACGAATAGACCTTCTTGAAGATCCAGTCCTTGCCGAGGGTCGCGCCGACCGGCACATACCCGCCGGACAGCGCCTTCGCCACGCACACCAGGTCCGGCTCGACGCCCTCCTCGTGCTGGTAGGCGTAGAAGTCCCCGGTCCGTCCGAGCCCGGTCTGCACCTCGTCCACGATGAGCAGCGCCTTGTGCTTGTGCAACAGCTCCTGGGCGGCGCGCAGATATCCGGGCGGGGCCTCGAGCACGCCCTTGCCCTGAATGGGTTCGACGATGAGCGCGGCGACGTCGCCCTTCTTCAGCTCCCGTGCCAGGACGTCGAGATCCCCGAGCGGGACAGGGGTGTCGGGCAGCAGCGGGGCGAAACCGTCGCGGAAGCCGTCCTCGCCGTTCACCGACAGCGAGCCGGTGGTCAGGCCGTGGAAGGCGTGCGAGCAGTAGAGGATCCGCGGCTTGCCGGTGGCGTACCGGGCGAACTTCAACGCGGTCTCGACCGCCTCTGTACCGCTGTTGCCGAAGAACACCCGATCCAGGTGCGGGCTGTGGACGAGCAGCTTCTCCGCGAGCAGTCCCGGCAGCGGCTGGCAGTCGAAGCGGGTGAGGTCGGCGAGCGAGGCGTCGAGGACGTCGTGCAGCGCCTGGCGGACGACGGGGTGATGACGGCCCAGGCCCATCACCCCGAACCCGGCGAGCATGTCCAGGTAGTCGTTGCCGTCCGCGTCCCAGAAGTGGGCACCCTCGGCCCGCTCGTACACCTTGTCGAAGCCGATGGTGTGCAGCATGCGCGGGAGCTGGTGGTTCAGAAACTTGGTGTGCAGCTCGTAGCGCTCGGCCCCTCGCTCGGCCAGTAGCGCGCCGAGGTCGAACTCCCGCTTCTGAGCAGGGTCGTTCATTCCTGTTTCTCCTTGGACAACTCATCCATGGACAGCTCGTCCTCGACCTTGGACAGCTCATCCTTGACGGCCAGACCGGCGCTGATCCGCCCGGCGATCTCGACGGGCGTGAGACCTATGTCGGCCAGCACCTCACCGCGCTTGGCGTGTGCGAGGAACTGCTCCGGGATGCCGAACCGCCGTACGGGTACGTCGACTTCGGCGTCCCCGAGTGCCAGCGCCACCGCCGCGCCGACGCCCGCCGCCCGGCTGTTGTCCTCGACGACGGCGACGAGCCGGTGCTCGGCGGCGAGGCCGGGCAGCGACGGGTCGACGGGCTTGACCCAGCGTGGGTCCACCACGGTGCATCCGATGCCGCGGGCTTCGAGCAGCTCGGCAGCCTGCAGACAGACCGGCGCCATGACACCGACGGCCGCCAACAGGACCTGCGGGATCTCCGAGCTGCGATGCAGGACATCCAGCCCGCCCACGTGGTCCACCGCCCCGATCGCCGGTCCCACCGACTCCTTCGGGAAGCGGATCAGCGTCGGCGCGTCGTCCACGGCGACCGCCTCCCGCAGCTGAGCCCGCAGCTGGTCGGCGTCGCGCGGCGCGGCGATTCTGAGGCCCGGCACGACCTGGAGGATCGACATGTCCCACATGCCGTTGTGCGACGCCCCGTCGACTCCCGTGACCCCGGCCCGGTCGAGGACGAAGGTCACGCCGCAGCGGTGCAGCGCGACGTCCATGAGGAGCTGGTCGAAAGCCCGGTTGAGGAAGGTGGCGTAGACGGCGACGACAGGATGGAGTCCGCCCGTGGCGAGCCCGGCCGCGGACACCGTGGCGTGCTGCTCGGCGATCCCGACGTCCCACACCCGGTCGGGGAACCTCTCGGCGAACTTCCCGAGCCCCACCGGATGCAGCATGGCCGCCGTGATGGCCACGACGTCCTCGCGCTCCTCCCCGATCCGGACGATCTCGTCGCCGAACACCGAGGTCCAGGAAGGCCCGTTGGAGGGCGCGAGGGGCTCGCAGGTGAGCGGGTCCATCACGCCGACCGTGTGGAAGTGGTCCTCCTCGTGCGCGAGTGCGGGCTCGTAGCCTCGGCCCTTCTCCGTCAGACAGTGAATGAGCACGGGCCCGTGAAAGCGTTTCGCGCGCCGCAGCGCCGACTCCACGGCCCCCACGTCGTGACCGTCGATCGGCCCGACGTACTTGAGCCCGAGGTCCTCGAACATGCCCTGCGGGGCGAACGCGTCCTTGAAACCCTTCTTCGCGCCGTGCAACGACTCGTAGATGGTGTTTCCGACGACGGGCGTGCGCAGCAGCACGTCCTTGCCCCAGGCGAGGACCTTCTCGTAACTGTCCGTCGTACGAAGGGTCGCGAGGTGGTTGGCGAGGCCGCCGATGGTCGGTGCGTAGGAGCGTTCGTTGTCGTTGACGACGATGATCAGCGGGCGGTCCTTGGCGGCCGCGATGTTGTTCAGCGCCTCCCACGCCATACCGCCGGTGAGCGCGCCGTCGCCGATGACCGCGACGACATGGCCCTTCTCGCCCTGTACCTGACGGGCCTTGGCCAGCCCGTCCGCCCAGCCGAGCGCCGTGGAGGCGTGGCTGTTCTCGATGATGTCGTGCTCGGACTCCTCGCGCGACGGATAGCCGGACAGGCCGCCCTTGCCGCGCAGCTTGGAGAAGTCCTGACGCCCCGTCAGCAACTTGTGTACATAGCTCTGGTGGCCGGTGTCCCACAGGATGCGGTCGACGGGTGACTCGAAGACCCGGTGGAGCGCGATGGAGAGTTCCACCACTCCCAGGTTGGGCCCGAGGTGGCCGCCGGTCCTGGCGACCGCGTGCACCAGGAACTCCCGTATCTCTTCGGCCAGTTCACCGATCTCCGCCTCGGACAGCGCCTTCAGGTCGCGTGGTCCCCGGATGTTCTCCAGAATCGTCACGCTCGGCCCCCTCTCGGTCCGTGCTGATCAACTCACGGTGACGGCCGGTTCTCCGGACGCGACGCCGTCGTTCTCCATCTGCTCGGCGATCTTCATCGCCTCGTCGATGAGGGTCTCGACGATCTTCGACTCGGGCACGGTCTTGATGACCTCGCCCTTGACGAAGATCTGCCCCTTGCCGTTGCCGGAGGCGACCCCCAGGTCCGCCTCCCGCGCCTCTCCGGGGCCGTTGACGACGCAGCCCATGACCGCGACGCGCAACGGGACCTCCATCCCCTCCAGACCGGCCGTGACCTCGTCGGCCAGCTTGTACACATCGACCTGGGCGCGCCCGCAGGACGGGCACGAGACGATCTCCAGGCGGCGCTGCTTGAGGTTGAGGGACTCCAGGATCTGGAGGCCGACCTTGACCTCCTCGGCCGGCGGCGCGCTCAAGGACACCCGGATGGTGTCCCCGATCCCCTCACTGAGCAACGCCCCGAAGGCGACGGCCGACTTGATGGTCCCCTGGAACGCCGGACCGGCTTCCGTCACACCGAGGTGCAGCGGGTAGTCGCACGCGGCCGCCAGCTGCCGGTACGCGTTGACCATGACCACGGGGTCGTTGTGCTTCACCGAGATCTTGATGTCCCGGAAGTCGTGCTCCTCGAAGAGCGACGCCTCCCACAGCGCCGACTCGACCAGCGCCTCGGGTGTCGCCCTGCCGTACTTCTGCAGCAGTCGCCGGTCGAGGGAGCCGGCGTTGACACCGATCCGGATCGGCGTGCCGTGATCCTTCGCAGCCCGCGCGATCTCCTTCACCTTGTCGTCGAACTGCTTGATGTTGCCGGGGTTCACCCGCACCGCCGCACAGCCCGCCTCGATCGCGGCGAACACGTACTTCGGCTGGAAGTGGATGTCCGCGATCACCGGGATCTGCGACTTGCGGGCGATCGTGGAAAGAGCGTCCGCGTCGTCCTGCGTGGGGCAGGCGACCCGGACGATCTGGCAGCCGGACGCGGTGAGTTCCGCGATCTGCTGCAAGGTGGCGCCGATGTCCGACGTACGCGTCGTCGTCATCGACTGCACCGACACCGGTGCTCCGCCCCCGACCGCCACCGGTCCGACCTGGATCTGCCGTGAGACACGGCGCTCCGCGATCGGCCGAACCGGCACCTCGGGGAGGCCCAAGGAAACGGCGGTCATGACGTCACCCGCGGCTTTCCGTGAAGGTCTCGCGGGCGGCGCGCAGCGACTCCTTGAGGGAGCCCATGGTGGCGAGGACCGCGGTCGGCTCGTAGCCGCAGTGGGCCATGCAGTTGGCGCACCGGTCGTCCTTGCCGCGGCCGTACGCGTCCCAGTCGGTCTCTTCCAGGAGCTGCTTGTACGTCTGCACGTACCCGTCGCTCATCAGATAGCAGGGCCTCTGCCAGCCGAAGAGCGAGTAGCTGGGGATCGCCCACGCGGTGCACGGGAAGTCGACCTTGCCCTCCAGGAAGTCCAGGAAGAGCGGACTCTGGTTGAGCCGCCAGCGGCGTCGGTTGCCGCCCGCGAAGGCCTTCTTGAACAGTTCCCGGGTCTGCTGGACACCGAGGAAGTGCTCCTGATCGGGGGCCTTCTCGTAGGCGTAGGCGGGCGAGAGCATCATCTCGTCCACCTTCAGGTCGTCGTTGAGGAAGTTGAGGACCTCGATGATGGTCTGCGGGGTGTCGGTGTTGAAGAAGGTCGAATTGGTGGTGACGCGGAAGCCGCGCCGCTTGGCCTCCTTGATGGCCTCGACCGCCTCGTCGAACGTTCCCTCCTTGGCCACCGACTCGTCGTGCCGCTCCCGCAGCCCGTCGATGTGCACGGCCCACGCGAAATAGGGCGAGGGCTTGAACTTGTCCATCTTCTTGCGCATCAGCAGCGCATTGGTGCACAGGAAGACGAACTTCTTCTTGGCCACCAACTGCCGTACGATCTCGTCGATCTGCGGGTGCATCAGCGGCTCGCCGCCGGCGATGGACACCATCGGGGCACCGGACTCGAGAACCGCTCCCACGGCCTGGGCCACTGGCATGCGCTGCTTGAGCACACCCGCCGGGTGCTGGATCTTGCCGCAGCCCTCGCATTTGAGGTTGCACGCGAAGAGCGGTTCCAACTCGACCAGAAGCGCGAACTTGTCCCGCTTCCTGAGCTTCTGTTCAAACAGGTACGCAGCGACCTTCATGGTCTGCCGAAGCGGCATGGCCATCTGGCTCACCTCCGAGGGAGCAACAAAGAACGGTGCCATTCAAAAAAAGCGGGAAGCACGGCACGAAGAACGCGGAAAGCTGATATTCCACCGCGTACCGTGCCGATACGGACGAGTTCATGTTCCGGAGCGTCCACGACCACCCGGACGGCCGCAACCGGGCGGCCGCCCGTGCGCACGGCGCTGTGGAGCGTGGCCGCCGACTCCATATCGACCGCGATTGCGCCGGTCGCGAGCAGATCCGACCGTTCGTGACCGCGGACGACGTGATCGGAACCGGTGAGGGGTCCTGTGTGGACCGTGCGCCCGGGCACGGTGCGTACGAGTTCCTTGACGAGCAGATCGATGCCCACGCACGGGGTGGTGCCGCGCGGGTCCCGGGTCTCCTCGGCGACGACCAGGTCACCGGGGTGCATGCCCGGGGCGAGCCCCGCGCAGAAGCCCGTGGCCAGGACTCCGGCCTCGCGCAGCGCCGGGTCGGCGAGCACCCGGGCGACCGAGCGTTCGGCCGCCTTGGGTCCCATGCCCGTACGCAGCACGGTGACAGGCCCGTCGGCCCCGGAGCGGTCGCCGCTGCGCAGGGCGAGGTGCTCGATGCCGAGCGCGCAGGCGATCAGCAGCGGGGCCGGGGCCGGCTTCGTGCTCATCAACCCCCCTTGGCCTCGGCGAAGGGCTCGCCGTGGACGTACCGGCCGAGAGCGGTGAGCGGGAAGACCTGCCGGTAGAGGTGGTAGTTGATCGAGAAGTCCCACGGGAAGCCGGTTCCCGTGAAGTACGGCTCGTCCCAGGAACCGTCCGCCAGCTGCGTCGCCGCGAGCCACTCGACCCCGCGCTCCACGGCCTTGGAGTCGCGCTCCCCCGCGGCCAGCAGGGCGAGCAGGGCCCAGCCGGTCTGGGAGGCGGTCGAGGCGCCCCGTCCGCTCCACTCGGCGACGTCGTGGTAGGAGCGCAGGTCCTCGCCCCAGCCGCCGTCGTCGTTCTGCACGGCTTCCAGCCAGGCCACCGCCCGGCGGATCGCCGGGTGCGAGGCGGCCAGTCCCGCTGCCACGAGCGCCGGGAGCACAGACCCCGTTCCGTACACGTAGTTGACGCCCCAGCGCCCGAACCAGGAGCCGTTCGGTTCCTGGTGGGCCAGCAGCCACTCGATGCCCCGCCGGGTGCGCGGGTCGTGCGAGAGTCCCTCGACGGCGAGCATCTCGACGACATGCGCGGTGACGTCCGCGGACGGCGGGTCGATGACCTCCCCGAAGTCGCAGAACGGCAGCCGGTTGGGGAAGGCGCTGGTGTTGTCTACGTCGAAGGCGCCCCAGCCGCCGTCCTTGGACTGCATGCCGAGGTTCCAGCGCACCCCGCGCCCGATGGCGCTCTCGACGCCGTCCGGGTCGTGGTGCTTGACGCGGCGCAGCGCGAGGACGACCTCCGCGGTGTCGTCGATGTCGGGGTAGTTGTCGTTGTGGAACTCGAACGCCCAGCCACCGGGCGGGAGGTGGGGCCGCTTGACCGCCCAGTCACCGGGCCGGACGATCTCCTCGCCGAGCATCCAGTCCGCGGCCTTCACGAGCTGCGGATGGTCGGCGGGCAGACCCGCGTCGGCGAGCGCGATGGTCGCCAGGCAGGTGTCCCACACCGGTGACTGACAGGCCTCGATCATCCGGGCACCGTCCTCGCGCCACACGGCGAAACGGTCCAGCGAGGCCAACCCCTCGCGCATCACCGGGTGTTGGAGGTCGTATCCGAGCAGATGGAGGGCGATGACCGAGTACACGGCGGGCGGCTGGATGCCTCCCCAGCAGCCGTCGTTCTCCTGTCGCTCGATGATCCAGCGCGCCGCCGAGTTCATCGCGGCCCTGCGCAGCCGGCGCGGCGCGAATTTGCGGTACTGGTGCAGCGCCTTGTCGAGGCGCTGAAAGGCACCGTCCCAACTCGCCACGGGAGCAAGCGGCTTGACCGGATTGGGGTGAGCGGCGTCGGTGTGCAGCTCGTCGAGCGGGAACGGCGCGGGCCGCACCGGACGCTTCGCCGAGACGATGGTGAGCGGCACGATCGTCTGCCGCGCCCAGCACCCGAACTCGTAGATGTTGAGCGGCATCCACTTCGGGAAGTAGATGAGCTCCGGCGGGAGCTCCGGCAGGTCGTCCCACTTCCACCAGCCGAACAGGGCGAGCCAGATCCGGGTGAAGACACGGGCCGAGGCGATGCCGCCCCGCTCGCGGATCCACGCCGACGCCTTCGCCATGTGCGGCTCGTCCGGGGCGTCCCCGGCCATCCGCAGCGCGACGTACGCCTCGATGGTGGTGGAGAGTTCACCCGGGCCGCCGTAGAACGTCGCCCAGGTGCCGTCGTCGCGCTGTTCCCCACGAATGAACAGCCCGGCGGCGCGTGTGGTCGACTCGTCGCGAATGCCCAGGAACTGACGGAGGAGCAGGTCCTCGGCGTCCATCGTGACGTTCGTCTCGAGGTCGCCCTTCCACCAGCCCTGAGCGTCCTGCCGCGAGAGCAGGAAGTCGGTGGCGCGCTGCATCGCGCGCGTGGCGGCGTCTCGGGTCTCGACTGTCCCGGCCGCCACGGGAGTCGTCTGAAGTTGTGTTTCGCTGGCCGAGGCAGCGCGGGGCGGCAGGGCCCCGGTGCTTCCGTCGGTCGTCGCTGTCATGGCTTCCCCTTCGTGCAGTGGTACGTCTCTGCTGTGGGTCCGCCGTCGGCCGGTGCTTCGCTCTCCCGCGGCACCGGCCGGCGACTACGCGAGGTTTATTCGACCGATAGTGATCATCTCTTCCGTACGACGACGAAGTCGGCGAGCGCCACGAACTGCGCCCGCACCTGGTCGGGCATCCGGACGGCGTCCAGTGCCTCGACGGCGATGGTGTGCTGGCGACGGGCCTCCTGGGCGGTCCACTCGCGGCCGCCCGCTTCCTCGATGAGCGCGGCGCGCGCGGCGAACTCCTCCTCGGAGAAGTTCTCGAAGTCGCTGGCCTTGGCGTCCTCGGCGAGCAATTCGCCGAGGCGCTCGGAGGCGGGTCCGCCCGCGGCGAGCGCGGCCACCACGGGCAGGGACTTCTTGCGCTGGCGCAGATCGCTCCAGGTCTGCTTTCCGGTGGCCTCCGGGTCGCCCCAGATGCCGAGGAGGTCGTCGACGGCCTGGAAGGCCAGGCCGAGGTGGTAGCCGTACTTCTCCAGCGTGTCGGCGGTGAAGTCGTCGGCGCCGCCGAGCACCGCGCCGATGGAGCAGGCGCAGGCGAGCAGGGCGCCCGTCTTGTTGCCCTCCATCTCCAGGCACTCCTCGACGGTGACCCGGTCGCGGTGCTCGTAGGAGATGTCCTGGGCCTGACCGTCGATCAGGGCGCGGGTGGCGGTCGTCAGACGGCGCGTGGCTCGGCCCGCCTCGGCGGTGCCGAGCTCCAGGAGGACCTCGTTGGCCAGCGCGAACAGGGCGTCGCCGACGAGGATGGCCTGGGCGGGCCCGTGCACCTTCCAGACGGTGTCGCGATGGCGGCGCTGTTCGTCACCGTCCATCAGGTCGTCGTGCAGCAGTGAGAAGTTGTGCACCAGTTCAACGGCGACCGCACCCGGCACACCCACCTCGGGGGCGGCACCGGCGGCCTGTGCGGACAGGACGGCGAGCGCGGGGCGTACGGCCTTGCCACCGTCGCCGTCCGCGGGGTTGCCCTCGGCGTCGATCCAGCCGAAGTGGTAGGCGGCGACGGTGTCCATGGGCGCCGCCAGGCGGTCGACGGCCGCCTTCAGCACCGGTGTGGCCAGGGTCCGGCCGCGCTCGAGGAGCGCGGTCACGTCCACCGCGTCGGCAGCCGTTTCGGCCGGGGGCACAGTGGGCACAGTCTCTCCTCTTGTTGCGATACGGGGGGTGCGGGGGCCTGCGGTGCTCATATCGATCTGCTCGAGCGTCATGCCGCCTCCTCGAAGAGCTCGATGAGGTGATCGCGGGGCCGGCCCAGGGCGCCCAGCGCGGCGCCCGCCGCACTGACGCCACTGCGGACCGCACTCTCCATGGTCGCGGGCCACCCTGTGGCGGTCCACGATCCGGCCAGGTACAGGCCGGGGGCCTTGGTGCGGGCGCCGGGCCGCAGCCGCCCGACGCCGGGGGTGGGGGCAAACGTCGCCGTGCGCTCCCGGGTTACGAAGAAGTCCTTCACTTGCGCGCCGCGCGCCGCGGGCAACAGCCGCTCCAGCTCCGGCAGATAGCGCTCGCGCAGTACGGAGACGGGTTCGTCGATCTCGTCCTGCGCGGCCGACTGCGAGAGGGCCACGTACTGCCCCTCGCGCAGCCCGGACGCCTCGGTCCGGTCGAAGACCCACTGCACCGGGGAACCCAGCGCCGCGAAGAACGGCCTGCTGAGCACCTTCCGGTCGTAGACGACATGGACGTTGAGGATCGGCGCGGTGCCGATCTCGAGGAGCCGCTCAGGGGCGTCGAGCGCGCCCTGGGGCAGCAGATCGTGGGTCTCGCGCTGGGGTACGGCGAGGACGACCGCGTCGGCCTCGACGCTCTCGCCGGGAACCTGAACGCTCCAACGCCCGTTTTCGTTGGGGGAGATGGAGGTGACGCGTGTACGGACTTCGGTACGGACGCCCGCGGAGTCGAGCGCCTTGCGGGCCAGGGTGTCGTGCAGTTCGCCCAGCGGGACGCGTGCCCAGCCGATGTCGGCCGCGCCCGGGTCGGACAGCAGACCGGTCTTGAACACCATCGCGGCGAGCCCGAGCGAAGCATCCGAGGCCACCGCGTTGAGGGTGGCGACCCCCACGAGGTCCCACAGTGCTTCGACGGCACGCTCCGACTGACCGTGCTGGGCGAGCCAGCTGCCGAAGTTCTGCGCGTCGAGCGCCGGATCGGTGAGATCCAGGCCCTTGAGCGCCAGCGCGGCACGGCCGACTTTCGCGCGCTCGGCGAGCGACAGATGCTGATACGTCGCGAGGCTGCGCGCCAGATGCAGCGGTACGGGCAGCGCGGTGCGGCCGATTCTGCCGAGCCGTCGCCCGGGCTTGGCCTCAGCGTCGAGAACGGGCACGTCGAGACGATCCTGCAGCGGCGCCAGCGAGGCTCCGTCGACGCGGTCGAGAAACCAGCGGTAGGCGGTGCAGCAGCGCAGATACACATGCTGTCCGTTGTCCACGGTGAGATCGCCGCGCTGGAAGGAGAAGGCGAGACCGCCGAGCCGCGGCCGTCCTTCGAGCAGCGTCACGCGCACGCCGGCGTCGGCCAGCGCGAGCGCGGCCGTGATCCCGGCGAGCCCGCCGCCGACGACCACGGCGGCCGCCCCGCCGGAGCTGCCCGCGGGCTGCGTGACCTCGCTCATCGTGCACCCTCCCCCTGGAACCCGCCGTGATGATTGAACCGTGCACGGCAGGCCGTTGCAGTCAGGGACGCCACCCGCTGCCGGAGGGTTGCCTGCCGCTTTTCGTCGGTCGAATCACCTTGGCCCAAATTGTCCATCAGGTGCGCCTCCTGACGGTGTGCCGGGACACATGGCGGGCGTCGAGGCCGGAGAGACCGCGCACGGCGACATACGCCTTCTCGCGTCCGGGCAGCGAGACGCGGCCGCGCAGCACGGCCTCCGGCTCGCGCTCGATGCGGTCGAGGAGGCGGCGGTAGATGCCGGCCATCGCCGCGACACAGGCGCCGCTGCGCCGGTCCAGCATGGGCAGCAGCCGGTATCCCTCCGCGAAAAGAGCGCGGGCCCGACGCACTTCGAAGTGCACGAGGCCCGCGAAGTCGGAGCCCTCCGGTGGAGTCGGCCCGTTGAACCCGGCCGAGCAGCCGAACTTGGCGAGGTCGTCGGAGGGCAGATAGGTACGCCCGCCTTCGGCGTCCTCCCGTACGTCCCGCAGGATGTTGGTGAGTTGGAGCGCGAGCCCGAGCGTGTCGGCATACTCCGGCGCGCGCTCGGCGCCGCGCGCCCCCGGTTCCGTACCGAACACGCCGAGCGAGAGCCGCCCGATCGCCCCGGCCACGCAACGGCAGTAGACCTTCAGGTCGTCCCAGGTCTCGTACGTCTCGCCGCGTACGTCCATGAGGACGCCATCGATGAGTTCGTCGAGGCCCTCGAGGGGCACCGGGAAGTTCCGGGCGGTGTGGCTGAGCGCGACCGCGACCGGGTCGGTGTCGTCCTCGTCGACGGAGCCCTCGCGGACCCGCGCGAGCAGTGCCCGGGTGTCCTCGAGCCGGGCCGCCTTGACGTCCGGCGCGAGCGCACCGTCGCCGATGTCGTCGACACGCCGCGAGAACGCGTAGAGAGCCGACATCGCACGGCGCTTGGGCGTCGGCAGAAGCCTGATGCCGTACGCGAAATTACGGGCCTGCTGACCGGTCACTGTCTCGCAGTAGCTGTAAGCGGCGAGTACCGGTGCGGACACGTGTTGTTCCGACTCCACGGTCCGGATCACCCCTCTCCTCGCAGAGTCACTCCCACCTCGCGCAGCAACTGGAGCTTGCCGGGCTTGGGCGGGCCGGGAAGTACGTCGTATTCAGCGGCGGCAATCGCACGGATTGCCGCCCTTCCCCCCGCAATGAACCCCGCGAGCAGCAGCTTCAGCCTGCCGTGGACGCTACCCACGAGGGGGGTGCCTTCATTCAGGAGGTTCAAGGCGCGTTCTGCTTCGTATGCAACCAGTGCTCGTACCGAGGCGCCTGCTGTGACGGCGGCGAGATCCGCCTCCTGGACGTGGAAGCGCTTCATGTCCTCGGCAGGCAGGTAGACACGGTCGCGACCGAGGTCCTCAGCGACGTCCTGGAGGTGTTCGACGATCTGCAGCGCCGTGCACACCGCGTCGGAGCGGCGGACGCGCTCGGGCGTGGAGGTACCCGTGACGGAGAGGACCAGGCGGCCGACGGGGTTGGCGGACAGCTCGCAGTAGGCGACGAGGTCGTCATAGGTCTCGTACCGCTTGACGAGTTGGTCCTGGCGATTGGCCGCGATCAGGCCGAGGAAGGGCTCGGGGGTGAGGCCCGCGCGGCGGACGGTGGGCTGGAGCCGGCGCAGCAAGGGGTGGCGCGGGATCGAGTCGAACACGCGGTGAAGATCGGTTTCGAAGGCGTCCAGCAGAAGGAGACGATCCTCGGCCTCCTCGGGCGACACGCCGAGGAGGCGGGCGTCCGCGCCACCCGGGGCGAGGTCGCCGTCACCGATGTCGTCGACGAGGCGGGCGAAGCCGTAGACGGCCATCAGGTTCTCGCGCCAGGCCTTGGGCAGGAAGAAGGGCGCCACGGGGAAGTTCTCGCCCGCAGCCTTGTCGAGGGTGTCGCGCTCCGGATCGCCGGTGCGCGCCGTCCCGGCTTCGGTCACCGCTCGCCGCCCGGCGCGAGGACGGCACACGCATCGCGGAGCTGGAGAGTTTCCGTAGCCATTGCCGTCACATCTCCCGTTCTACACTGCCGACCCAATAGTGCCCATTTCGGACACGCCGCCCGGAGGTCCGCGCAGCGCGCCGGTGCCGGGTGTCGCGCATTATCGCCCTACTTGCCGCGAATCAGCACCGGTACAGCTTACGTTGTACAACGCGGCACGCTCCGTCGGGGTGTCCTGCACATCACAACAACACACCGATTGGCGTCAAGATTCCTAAGGCCAGCAGGAGTTGGCGTTTCCTTTGCAGACGCAGGGCCCCGCCGAAGAGTTCCGGCGGGGCCCTGAGCGAAATGGGCTACTTGCCCGTGAACTTCTCGTACTCCTTGAGGACCTCTTCGGTCGGGCCGTCCATGCGCAGCTCACCGCGCTCCAGCCAGAGCACGCGGTCGCAGGTGTCGCGGATCGACTTGTTGTTGTGACTGACCAGAAACACCGTGCCGGCGGACTTGCGCAGCTCGCGGATGCGTTCCTCGGAGCGTTTTTGGAACTTGCGATCGCCGGTGGCGAGGGCCTCGTCGATCATCAGGACGTCGTGGTCCTTGGCGGCCGCGATGGAGAAGCGCAGACGGGCCGCCATGCCGGACGAGTAGGTGCGCATCGGGAGGGTGATGAAGTCGCCCTTCTCGTTGATGCCCGAGAAGTCGACGATCTCGTGGTAGCGCTCCTTGATCTGCTCGCGGGACATCCCCATCGCAAGCCCGCCCAATATGACGTTCCGCTCGCCCGTCAGGTCGTTCATCAGGGCCGCGTTCACACCGAGCAGCGAGGGCTGGCCGTCGGTGAAGACCTTGCCCTTCTCGGCGGGGAGCAGGCCGGCGATGGCACGCAGGAGCGTGGACTTGCCGGAGCCGTTCGAACCGATCAGGCCGATGGCCTCGCCGCGGTACGCGGTGAAGGAGACGCCCCGGACGGCATGCACCTTGCGGACCCCGCGCTCCTCGCCGCGCTTGAGGATACGGCTGAGGGCGGCGGTGGCGCTGCCCTTGCCGGTCTTGGCGCCGTTGACGCGATAGACGATATGCAGTTCGTCCGCGATGACGGTGGGGATGTGAGACGTCTTCTCAGCCACGGCCGTACCTCTCTTCCGCCTTCCAGAAGTACACGAACCCGCCGAGGGCGACGACCACGGCCCAGAAGATCGCGATGGCCCACACGTGCGGCGGCAGGTTCGCGGATCCGTACCCGTCGATGAGCGCGAAGCGCATGAGGTCCATGTAGACGGCGGCCGGGTTCGCCTGCAGCGCGCGGGCGATCCACTCCGGGCGGCCGGCGAGCATGGTGCTGATGGAGAACATGACACCGGACGCGTACATCCACGTACGCAGGATGAACGGCATCAGCTGGGCCAGGTCCGGCGTCTTGGCGCCCATCCGGGCCACGATCAGCGCGAGGCCCGTGTTGAAGAGGAACTGCAGAACGAGCACCGGGATGATCAGCAGCCAGGACAGGCCCGGGTAGCTGCCGAAGGCGATCGCCACGATGAACAGCACGATCATCGAGAAGAGCAGCTGCTGGAGCTGCTGGAGCGCGAACGAGATGGGCAGCGAGGCACGCGGGAAGTGCAGTGCGCGGACCAGTCCCAGGTTGCCGGAGATCGCGCGGACGCCGGCCATGATCGAGCTCTGCGTGAACGTGAAGACGAAGACGCCCGTCACCAGGAACGGGATGTACACGTCGTGCGACATACCGCGGTTGGCCTTCAGGATCAGGCCGAAGATCAGGTAGTAGACGCCCGCGTTCAGCAGCGGGGTCGCCACCTGCCACAGCTGGCCCAGCTTGGCCTGGCTGTACTGGGCGGTGAGCTTCGCCTGTGAGAAGGCGAGGATGAAGTGGCGCCGCCCCCAGAGCTGACGCACATACTCGACGAGTCCGGGCCGGGCGCCGCTGACCGCGAGCCCGTACTTGGCGGCCAGGTCGGCCGCGCAGAGCCCGTCATCGGGCGACGGTCGGTCGCTCACCGCGACTCCGCCGTCATGCGTTGTCTCACTCACAAGTGGAAACTTTCGTCTTCAAGATGCGCACCGCCTGGTCGGGCGTAGGCATGAGTCAGGGACCGGGGTACGGCCACGAATGCTCTCAGAAATGAGCTTGTCAGATGACAGGAGGTCGGCCCAGTCGAGTCAGCCGCCACACCGTACGCCACTTCATGGGGCGCCGGGGACCGCACGGACTGGTCCAGCCCTCCTTGAAGCCGCCGAACCACGCCTTGAGAGCCGGTCCCGAGGGGCGGCGCAGCAGCGTCAGGAGCATCCAGACGCCGAGGTAGACCGGGACGAGCGGCGCCGGAAGGTTTCGGCGCGCGAGCCAGACCCGGTTGCGGGCCACCATGCGGTGGTAGACCGCGTGCCGCGAGGGCGCGGTCGTCGGGTGGTACAGCACCATGTCCGACCGGTAGTCGATCATCCAGCCCGCGTCGAGGGCCCGCCATGCCAGGTCGGTTTCCTCGTGCGCGTAGAAGAATTCGTCCGGGAGCCCGCCGACTTCGGCGAAGACCTTCGTACGGACCGCGTTGGCGCCGCCGAGGAAGGTGGTGACGCGTGAGTTGCGCATCGGGTCGGAGGCGCGCAGCCGCGGGACGTGGCGGCGCTGGGTCTCGCCGGTCTCGGGGTCGGCGATGCGGAAGCTGATGATGCCGAGCTGCGGGTCGGTGGCGAAGGCCTCGCGGCACAGTTCGGCGGTGTCGTGGGTCGCCAGGAGGCCGTCATCGTCCAGGAAGAGGAGGACGTCCACGTCCGTGCCGCCGGGGCCGAAGGCCTCGATGCCCACGTTGCGGCCGCCGGGTATGCCGAGGTTCTCGGGCAGCTCGACGGTGCGGATGCCTTCCGGGACGTCCGGCACGGGCGAGCCGTTGCCGACCACGACCACCTCGACCGGCTCGCCGTCCTGCTTGGCGACGGAGTCCAGCAGGGCCCGGAGCTCTTCGGGGCGGTTGCCCATCGTGATGATGACCGCGCCGACCTTCATCGGGGCGCTCACTTCAGCCTGCTCGAGGCGAGGATGGACACGAGGTGCAGCAGCGTCTGCAGGAGCGCGATGCCGGCCAGCACCGCGACGCCGAGCCGGGAGAAGAACAGGTCGCCGCGTACTTGGTCCAGCACCGCCAGGACCAGGATCAGCAAGGACGCCTCGATCCCGAGCACCAGCCGGTGGAACTTCAGCGCCCCGGCGGCCTTGCGGGCCAGCGCCATGCCGGACGAGCGCGGCTCGGACGCCGCCTCCTTGACCGGCGGCAGGCCGCCCTGGTGCCGGGCCACGCCGACGAGATCGGTCTCGGCCTTGATCAGGATCGCGCCGAGCGCGGCCAGGGTGCCGAGGAAGGCCCAGAGCCAGTCGATCCGCCCGGAGCCCCAGAGATCGGCGGCGCGCAGACCGAAGCCGACGAGCACCGCGGCGTCGGTCAGATAGGCACCGACCCGGTCCAGGTACACCCCGCTGAGCGAGAACTGCTTCTTCCAGCGCGCGATCTCGCCGTCGACGCAGTCGAGCAGCAGATAGAGCTGGACCATCAGCACGCCGAGTACGGCGCCCGCGATCCCCGGCACCAGCAGGGCCGGGGCCGCGAGCACACCGCAGAGGGTCATCAGGTACGTGAGCTGGTTGGGCGTGATCCTGGTGTTCACCAGGTAGCGGTCGCAGCGCAGCGAGATCTCTCGCATGTACAGGCGTCCCGCCCAGTGCTCACCGCTGCGCCGGTCCTTCACTCCTGCGGGGTGAACGACGGGGCGGAGTTCAGCTACCGATGGCCTTGGCATAGTCGGCGTAGATGTCCTTGATCTGGTTGGTTTTCAGGTCGAGGTGTTCGAGGATCGTGTAGCGGCCGGGCCGGGTCTGCGGGGCGAACTCCACGACCTGCACGAACTCGTCCACGGTGAAGCCGACCTCCTCCGGCAGCACCGGCAGCCCGTGCCGGTGCAGCACCTCGGCCATGTACGCCGACTCCTCGTGCGCCCCCCGCAGATACATCGCGAAGGCCGCGCCCAGGCCGCACTGCTCGCCGTGGCTCGCCGCGCGCTGGGGGAAGAGGAGGTCGAAGGCGTGGTTGATCTCGTGGCAGGCGCCGGAGGCCGGACGCGAGTCGCCCGAGATCGACATCGCCACCCCGGTGAGGACCAGCGCCTCGGCCAGTACCTGGAGGAAGTCGTTGTCGCCGATGCCGCCAGGGTGGCGCAACACGGCCTCACCGGCCTGCCGCGCCATCGCGGCCGCGAGTCCATCGATCTTCTCGCCGTTGACGCGGTTGGCCAGCTCCCAGTCCGCGATCGCGGAGATGTTGGAGACGGCGTCGCCGATGCCGGCGCGCACGAAACGTACGGGGGCCTCGCGGATGACATCGAGGTCGATGACGACCGCGATCGGGTTCGGCACACCGTACGAGCCGCGGCCCGCGTCGTTGTCGAGGGTCGCGACGGGCGAGCACAGGCCGTCGTGCGCGAGGTTCGTGGGCACCGCGACCAGCGGGAGGCCGACACGCGCCGCGGCGAACTTCGCGCAGTCGATGATCTTGCCGCCGCCCAGGCCCACGACCGCGTCGTAGTGGCCCGCCCTCATGGCACCGGCCAGCCGGATCGCGTCGTCGAGGGTGCCGCCGCCGACCTCGTACCAGGTGGCGCCGGGCAGGGCCGGAGAGATCCGCTCGCGCAGCCTGGCGCCGGAGCCGTTGCTCACCGCGACGGCGAGCTTGCCCGAGTGCGAGATCCGCTCGTCGGAGAGCACGCTCGCCAGGTCGTCCAGGGCGCCCGGACGGATGTCGACGACGACCGGCGAGGGGATGAGCCTCGTCAGTACTGGCATGCGATCTCACGTCCCTTGGCGAGGTCGTCGTGGTTGTCGATCTCGACCCACTTGACGTCACCGATCGGCGCGACATCGATCTTGAAGCCGCGGTTGACGAGCTCCTGGTAACCGTGCTCGTAGAACTGCTGCGGATCCTTCTCCCACACCGTCTTCAGGGCGTCGGCCAGCTCCGCGGCGGCCTCGCCCTCGATGAGGGTGACACCGATGTACTCGCCGGTGGCCTCGGACGGCTCCATGAGCTTGGTGATCTTCTGGACACCCTTGGCGGGGTCCACCACGACCTTCATCTCCTCGTCGGCGAGGTTCTTCACCGTGTCGAGGGCGAGGATGATCCTCTTGCCGTCGCCGCGGGCGGCGAGCAGCGTCCGCTCGACGGAGACCGGGTGCACGGTGTCGCCGTTGGCGAGGATCACACCGTCCTTGAGGGCGTCACGACCGCACCACAGGGAGTAGGCGTTGTTCCACTCCTCGGCCTTGTCGTTGTCGATGAGGGTGAGCTTGAGCCCGTACTTCTCCTCGAGCGCCGCCTGTCGCTCGTACACGGCTTCCTTGCGGTAGCCGACGATGATGCCGACCTCGGTCAGGCCGATCTCCGCGAAGTTGCCGAGGGTGAGGTCGAGGACCGTGATGCTGTCCTCTATGCCCGCGGGACCTACTGGCACGAGAGCCTTCGGGAGGCTGTCGGTGTAGGGGCGCAGACGCCGTCCGGCGCCGGCGGCCAGCACGAGGCCGATCATGCGGGTTCTCCTTCATCGTGTACGGCGGGGGCCCCGGAGGACACCCAGAAGCGGATGCTCTCGACGAGCACCAACAGGGCTACGGCCACGGCGAGCACCGTGAGCGCGACCTTGAACTGTGTGGCGGTGAGCAGCGCGGCCAGGACGGTGACCAACAGCGTCCTGCCTTCGTGCCCGCCGATCGCCCGCACCAGCCAGTGCGGGGGGGCGCCGGCGTTCCCGCGGATGCGGTACACCGTGTCGTAGTGATGGTAGGCGACCGCTGCCACCAGACCGAAAGCCGCAGGAAGTGCTCCGTTCACGTCGGCTTTGGCGGCCAGTACCAGAACGGTGCCGTATTCGGCGGCGCGGAAGAACGGCGGGACGAGCCAGTCGAGGGCGCCCTTGAGGGGCCGCGCGAGGGCCACCGGCGACAGGAGTACGTAGATCACGGCGCCCAGAACGGGCCACCAGCTGCCGTACGGGGCGAGCGCCGCGCCGAGCACCACGAGGGCTCCGGCGACGAAGGCGACGTAAGCCGGGCCGCGGCTTGCGAAGCCGCGCGTGAAGCGGGTCAGGAACTCGGCGAGCGGGCCGGAGTCGGTGAGGTCGGCGAGGGCGGTGGCGGCGCGGTCGGTGCGGCGGGCCTTGCGGGTCAGCGAGCGCAGTACGCGGCCCGCCGTGGTGTACGTCGCCGCGAAGGCGCAGCCGATGAGCAGCGCGTAGAAGGTGATGCGGGGGGTGGTCAGCGCCGTGAGCACGGCGATCATCGCCCAGCGCTCGCCGATGGGCAGCACTATCATCCGGCGCACCCACACCGTCCAGCCGACACTGTCGAGTTTGTCCGAGAGGGCCGCGGTGGGGCTGGTGTTGGCGGTGGCGTCGTGGTTCGCCTCGTTGAAGGAGAAGTCGACGACGTGCCGGCAGGTCTGCAGGATCATGGCGCCGAGGGCGAGCGCCCAGACGTCGTCGCCGCCGCGGGCCGCCCCGAGGGCGAGGCCCGCGTAGTAGGCGTACTCCTTGGCGCGGTCGAAGGTCGCGTCGAGCCAGGCGCCGAGTGTCGAGTACTGCAGGGAGTAGCGGGCGAGCTGGCCGTCCGTGCAGTCGAGGACGAAGGAGAACAGGAGCAGCAGGCCGGCCGCGACGAAGCCGACGCGGGTTCCGGTGGCGGCGCAGCCCGCGGCGATGAGCGCGGTGAGAAGTGAGGCGGTCGTCACCTGGTTCGGGGTGAGACCGTGGCGCGCGCACCAGCGGGCGATGTAGCGCGAGTACGGGCTGATGCAGTAGGTCGTGAAGAAGCCGTCACGGGCCTTCACGGCACTGCGCAGGCGTACGGCCTCGTCGTCCACGGCCGAGACGGCCTGGCGGGCCTCGTTGCGCTCCTGCGGGTCGCTCGGCACGGCGGCGACGAGCGTGCCGAGCTCGGGCTGGTGCACGGCGACGCCGTCCGCGTCGAGGGCAGCCCTGAGGCGCGCGGCGAGGTTGTCCGTGGCGACGGCGAGGCCCCCGGAGGCGGAACTCTCGCGGGCCACGGCCCGGGTCAGCGCCCGGCGGGCCTCGGGCTGCACGGATATGGCGCCGGGCAGCGCGGAGGCCGCGAACCGGGGGTCCGTGAGACCGAGGCGCAGCGCATGTGTGTGGCCCACGAAGCGGGCGTCGACGACGGCGACCCGCTGGTCCGCCGGGACGGCAGCCAGCAGGGACTCGGCCTCGCCCGCGTCGGAGGCGAGCCGCACGTCGAAGCCGAGCGACCGCAGATCGCCCTCAAGCGACGATCCGGGGACCGGCTGGCCGGTGAGGATGGCGGTCGACAGCGAACTCACTCCCTGGGTGCCGGCGCGTCCGCGCCGGTCAAGTGCGTGATGGGATGGCCCGACGACAGGGCCTGGCCGGGCGGCATGTCGGCAGAGGTTATCGGATGAATGGAAGCGGGCGTTCACCACCTGTTCATGGGCCGATCCACCCGGTTTTGCGTGGCCTCCGCCGCGATCATCATCAGGGATCCGGTGCCCACGCCACAAACCGCGCTCCCAGACCGGCGCATTCTCGGCATGGCACACGGCACCCGGCGCACCGCCCGGAGCGGGGCACGGCGGACACCGCGAGGACGGCCCGGAGCGGGGCAGGACGGACACCGGGGGCGGCCCGGACCGGGGCAGGACGGACAGCGCGCGGGACCGGCATAGGGTGGGCGTCCATGACATGGCTGATCACAGGCGGAGCCGGATACATCGGAGCCCACGTGGCGCGGGCGATGGCGGAGGCCGGAGAACGCGTCGTCGCCCTGGACGACCTTTCGTCGGGGGTGCCGAACCGGCTTCCGGAGAACATCGCGCTGGTGCGGGGCTCGTCGCTGGACGGGGATCTGCTCAAGCGGGTCTTCGCGGAGCACGCGGTGACGGGTGTGGTGCATCTCGCGGCACGCAAGCAGGTCGGTGAGTCCGTGGCCGAGCCGACGCGCTACTACCGGGAGAACGTGGGCGGTCTCGCGACGCTCCTGGAGGCGGCCGCCGAGGCGGGCGTCGAGCGGTTCCTCTTCTCCTCGTCGGCGGCCGTCTACGGCAACCCCGATGTGGACCTCATCACGGAGGACACCCCGTGCGCCCCGATGAGCCCGTACGGCGAGACGAAGCTCGCCGGGGAGTGGCTGGTGCGGGCGGCCGGGCGGGCGCACGGCATCGCGACCGTGTGCCTGCGCTACTTCAACGTGGCGGGCGCGGCCGCGCCGGAGCTCTCCGACACCGGAGTGTTCAACGTGATCCCGATGGTCTTCGACCGCCTGACCCGTGATGAGGCCCCGCGGATCTTCGGGGACGACTATCCGACGCCGGACGGCACGTGCGTCCGTGACTACATCCACGTCGCCGACCTCGCCGAGGCGCACCTCGCGGCGGCCCGGCGGCTGGCCGACGGCTCGACGGGTGATCTGACCGTGAACATCGGCCGCGGCGAAGGCGTTTCGGTCCGCGAACTCCTCACACTCATCGGCGAGGTCACCGGGGACTCCCGGGAGCCGGTCGTCGAGCCGCGCCGCCCCGGTGACGCCCCGCGAGCGGTCGCCTCGGCCGCGCTGGCCGCCAAGGAGCTGGGTTGGAGCGCGCGGCGCGGCGTGCGCGAGATGGTCGAGTCGGCCTGGGAGGGCTGGGTGTTGCACCACCCCGGGGCACGGGCCGAATGATCTTGTCAACGCTCTGACCTGCGCATCGTTTCCGCAGGTCAGGGCATATGACAACGGTGTTCAGTGCCGCGTTGCCCAATACCCCCCGCCCATAGTTGACTGTGATCCCGAGCGGAACACAGGAGGCGGCTTCCATGGGGGCTGGGCACGACCACGGGCATGCGCATGGAGCGCCGGCCCCCGGTACGGCGACAGCGGCGTACCGCGGGAGGCTGCGCGTCGCGCTGTCGATCACGCTCACCGTCATGGTGGTCGAGCTCGTCGGCGGTCTCGTCGCCGATTCGCTCGCGCTCGTCGCGGACGCGGCGCACATGGCGACGGACGCGCTGGGCCTCGGCATGGCGCTGCTCGCGATCCATTTCGCGGCCCGCCCGCCGAGCGAGACCCGCACCTTCGGGTACGCGCGGGCCGAGATCCTCGCCGCGCTGGCCAACTGTCTGCTGCTGCTCGGCGTCGGCGGCTATGTGTTCTACGAGGCGATCCAGCGCTTTGTGACCCCGGTCGACACCCATGGCGGCCAGACCATCGTGTTCGGCCTCATCGGTCTGGTCGCGAACACGATCTCGCTCACCCTGCTCATGCGCGGCCAGAAGGACAGCCTGAACGTGCGCGGCGCCTTCCTGGAGGTGGTGGCGGACGCGCTGGGTTCGGTGGCGGTCATCATCGCCGCGACGGTGATCATGACCACGGGCTGGCAGGCCGCCGACCCGATCGCTTCGATCCTGATCAGCCTCATGATCGTCCCGCGCTCCTGGAAGCTGCTCCGGGAGACGCTCAACGTGCTCCTGGAGGCCGCCCCCAAGAACGTGGACATGGCCGAGGTGCGGGCACACATCCTGGCGCTGCCGGGCGTCGAGGACATCCACGACCTGCACGCCTGGACGATCACGTCCGGCATGCCGGTGCTCTCCGTCCACGTGGTCGTCAGCTCCGAGGTCCTGAACGCGATCGGTCACGAGAAGATGCTCCACGAGCTCCAGGGCTGCCTCGGCGTCCACTTCGATGTCGAGCACTGCACCTTCCAGTTGGAGCCGAGCGGGCACGCGGAGCACGAGGCGAAGCTCTGCCATTGAGAGGCGAAGCTCTGCCGTTCATTCGAAGGCGAGACCGTCGCGTAATTCCAACGAAGGCGAGACCGTCGCGTAATTCCAACGCGAGACCGTCGCACCCGCTGCTAGCGTGGCCGGCGATCGGAGGAGGTGGGTTGATGACTGTCGCGTTCGGCGCTGCTGTGCGCAGCGACACGACCGTCCCCGCCCTCCGGGCCCGCGGCTGACCCGACGTGTCGGCCGGGCCCTTCACTCAAGGGTTTCCACGTTGACCGACAACGCTGAACACACCACTGCCTGGCACATCCGCCGGGAAACCTCCGCCGACCACGCGGAGGTGCACACCGTCAACGCCACCGCCTTCCAGAGGGCCGAGGAGGCCGATCTGGTGGACGCGCTGCGCGCCGACCCGGACGCGTGGCTGCCGGGCCTGTCGTACGTCGCCGAGGCGCCGGACGGCACGATCGCGGCGTACGCCCTGATCACCCGCTGCCATGTCGACGGCGTCCCCGCCGCGGCGCTGGCCCCCGTCGCCGTACGGCCGGAGCATCAGCGCCGGGGCGCCGGATCGGCCGTCGTACGCGCGGTGCTGGAGGCGGCACGCGCGCGTGGGGAGCGGCTCGTCCTCGTACTCGGGCATCCCGGGTACTACCCGAGGTTCGGATTCCTGCCCGCTTCGGAGTACGGCATCCGGCCCGGATTCGACGTGCCGTCCGAACACCTGATGGCCCTGATCCTGGACGATTCCTTGTCGGTGGCACCGGGCACGATCAGGTATCCGGCCGCTTTCGGGGTCTGACCCACGTCGGCCGCACGTCCCGCTCCGGGCTCTCGGGGCGGGACATGCGGGAGCCGCGAAGTGCCGGGAGTGCCGGTTTCGTACGGCAGACTTGGGGCTCGAAGACCGATGCGAAGGATGGGTATGCCGATCACACCTGCCACCGCGACGCACAGTTCGTCGAACGGCACCGTTGAAGCGATCTTGCTGGAGCTGGTCGACGAGGACGGCAACACGATCGGCACGGCGGAGAAGCTCGCCGCCCATCAGGCGCCCGGGCAGTTGCACCGCGCGTTCTCCGTGTTTCTTTTCGACGAGCGCGGTCGGCTGCTGCTGCAGCAGCGCGCACTCGGCAAGTACCACTCCCCCGGTGTCTGGTCGAACACCTGCTGCGGTCACCCCTACCCGGGCGAGGCGCCCTTCGCGGCGGCGGCCCGACGGACGTACGAGGAGCTCGGGGTCTCGCCCTCGCTGCTCGCCGAGGCGGGCACGGTCCGCTACAACCACCCGGACCCGGACTCGGGCCTGGTGGAGCAGGAGTACAACCACCTCTTCGTCGGGATGGTGCAGTCGCCGCTGCGTCCCGATCCGCAGGAGGTCGGCTCGACGGCCTTCGTCACCACCGCCGAGCTGGCGGAGCGGCACGCGAAGGACACCTTCTCGTCGTGGTTCATGACGGTGCTGGACGCGGCCCGTCCGGCGATCAGAGAGCTGACGGGTACGTCCGCGGGCTGGTGACGGCCGTCCCGCTACACGACGCTCGGAGTGAGCGGCAGGGCGGCCCAGATCACCTTGCCGCCGCTCGCGGTGTGTTCGACGTCGCACACTCCGCCCGACTCCCGGGTGACCTCACGCACCAGCAGCAGCCCACGGCCGCCGGTCTGTCCGTAGTCGGCCTCCAGGGCGGTCGGGCGGTAGGGATGGTTGTCCTCCACGGAGACGCGCACCCATTCGGCGCCGACGGCGACCTCCACGGCGAGCATCGGGGACAGCAGCGCCGCGTGCCGGACCGCGTTCGTGACCAGTTCGGAGACGATCAGCAGAAGTCCCTGGACCAGGTCGTCCGAGACGGGCACCCCCTGGCGGACCAACAGATCACGGACGGCGTGCCGCGCCTGCGGCACCGAGGCGTCGATGGCGGGAGCGGTGAACCGCCACACCCCCTCGTACGGCAGCGGGCCCGGCGGTCTCCCGTCGGGAGCCACCTGTCCGCCGACTTCAGGGCTCGGGTCGGACCCCCGCCCGAGGTTCGCCATCGTCCGGTCGCCACCCTTGCGCTCGATTGTCACCACACATGGAGTGTTGGTAATGCGCTGGTCCGTACCGGATGACTGAACAGAAGTCAGCGGTTATCGACAGCTTCTGATCGTTGGCGTATGACACGGTCAGTTGTGAGACTGCTCCTGCCCCTGTTGTGCGGACTTCAGAACTATTCGGGTTGTACGGGTTTGAGGGGCCGGGCTCGCCCCATTCGTTCCCCGCCCTCCCGCCGTCGGGGAGGCCCTCCGAGACCATGCCCACGACGCGCCGCCCGCCGTGTCCCACGGCGCGACATGGCCGTCAGCGCCTCCTCACGCCTGCTCCTTGTTGATCGGACGTTCGGCAGATGCCGCTAGCATCCGCCGTATGGAACCGCAGCTGTCGCACCGTGTCGGTGACGGGGTCGCCACCGTCGTCATCCGCTACCCGGCCAAGCGCAACGCCATGACGGCGGACATGTGGCGGGCCCTGCCGCCCCTGCTCGACGAGTTGACCGCCGACGCCGATGTACACGCACTGGTGCTCACCGGCGAGGGTGAGACGTTCTGCGCCGGAGCCGACATCTCGACGCTCCGGGGCTCCCCGGACGAGGCGCAGGGCCTTGCCACACTCGCCGAGGAAGCGCTCGCCGCGTTCCCGAAGCCGACGCTGGCCGCGATTCGCGGGTACTGCGTGGGCGGCGGGTCCCAACTCGCGGCGGCCTGCGATCTGCGGTTCGCGGAGGAGGGGGCGCTGTTCGGGGTGACCCCGGCGAAGCTGGGGATCGTCTACTCGGCCTCCTCGACACGGCGGTTGGTGTCGCTGGTGGGGCCCGCCACCGCCAAGTACCTGCTCTTCTCGGGCGAGTTGATCTACGCGGAGCGGGCGCTGCGCACGGGTCTGGTCGACGAGGTGCTGCCCGAGGGCACGCTCGACAAGCGCGTCGCGGAGTTCATGCGCGTGCTGACCTCGCGTTCGCTGCTGACCCAGGCGGCGGCCAAGGAGTTCGCGAACGGGCGCACGGACCGGGACGCGTACTGGGCGGCGCAGGCGGGAGGCGGCGGCGACACCGCGGAGGGGGTCGCCTCCTTCCTGGAGCGCCGGCAGCCGCGCTTCACATGGATGCCGTGAGCGTGCGGCGGGACTACGTCAGGATGAATCGGCTCTTCGTACGGAACTCCTCGACGAGGTGCGCGGGCGCCTTCTCCGGTGAGCCCGCGTCGTAGGGCGGCTGCGGGTCGTACTCGGTCAGCAGTTGTACGGCCTGGGCGTGTTCGTCACCCGCGATCCGTCCGAGCAGGGCGAGCCCCATGTCGATTCCGGACGAGACGCCGGCCGCGGTCACGTACTTTCCGTCGAACACGACCCGCTCACCGGTCGGCTCGGCGCCGTATTGCTTGAGGAAGTCGAGGGCCAGCCAGTGGGAGGTGGCCCGGCGGCTGTCGAGGAGCCCCGCGGCGGCGAGCAGCAGCGAGCCGGTGCAGACCGAGGTCGTCCAGGTACTGGTCTGGTCGGCGGCCCGCAGCCAGTCGAGGAGGACCTCGTTCTCCATCAGGGCGGACTGTCCGGGGCCGCCCGGGACCACCACGACGTCCGGGTGCGGCACCTCGGCGAGGGCCTTGTCGGCCATCAGCGCCAGATTGCCGGTGTCGGCACGGACGGGGCCGGCGTGCTCGGCGACGAAGACGGTCTGCGCGTCGGGCGCACGGCCGAGTGTCTCGTACGGGCCCACGGCGTCCAGGGCGGTGAAGCGGTCGTAGAGGACGATGGCGATCTGCATCGGGTTCCTTTCAATGGGTGGGCGCCGTCCGGAAACGGCGGCGGTACTCGGCCGGTGCCGAGCCGAGGGTCTTGATGAAGGCGCGGCGCATCGCCTCGGGCGTGCCGTAGCCGGATGCGCGGGAGATCTCCTCGATGCCGTCGGCGGTGTCCTCCAGGAGGCGCCGGGCATGTTCGAGGCGGACCTGCTCGACGTACCGGCCGGGCGTCATGCCGGTCTCGGTCCGGAAGGCGCGGGCGAAGTGGCGGGGCGAGAGGCGGGCACGGGTGGCGAGCGACTCGACGCTCAGGTCGTCGCCGGGGTGCTCGGTGATCCATTGCTGGACCTCGCGCAGCGGTTCGCGCTGCGCGGTCTGGACGGCCAGCTGGGCGCTGAACTGGGCCTGGTTGCCCGGGCGCCTGAGAAAGACGACCAGGTGACGGGCGATGGCGAGGGCTGCCTCGCGCCCCAGGTCCTCCTCGACGAGCGCCAGGGCCAGGTCGATTCCTGAGGTGACGCCGGCCGAGGTGGACACCTGGCCGTCACGGACGTAGATGGGGTCCGGGTCGACCTGGATCGCCGGGTGGTCGCGGGCGAGTTTGTCGCAGTAGGCCCAGTGGGTCGTGGCGCGACGGCCGTCCAGGAGACCGGCACCGGCGAGCAGGAGGGCACCGGTGCAGACGGAGACCAGCCGTGCGGCGCGCGGGCCGTGCTCGCGCAGCCAGTCGGTCAGGCGGGGGTCGGGGCGGCGGGTGCCGGCGCCGCCCGGAACGAGCAGGGTGTGCGGGGCGGGCGCGTCGGCGAGCGAGTGGTCCGGGACGAGGGCGAGGCCGCTGGAGGTGCGCACCGGTGTGCCGTCCAGGGAGGCGGTGCGGATGCGGTACGAGCCGTCGCGGTAGTTCTCGGCGCCGGTGAAGACCTCCACAGGACCCGTGACGTCGAGGCTCTGCACAGCGTCGAAGAGGACGACCAGGACGGTTCGCATGCCTTTGATTCTTGGCGGCCGAAGCGATGGCCGCAATGACGAGCACCCCTCCTTTCCTGCCATCCCCGGCTCCGCCGTTCCCTGCGTACCGACCAGTCGGTAAGGTGCGGGACATGACCACTCCACTGCCGGAGCGCGCCGGGCGGCGCTGCCACAACGTCCTCAACCCGCTGCACTCGACGCACTACTTCTCGCCCGATCTGGGGCGGGAGCTCGCCTCGGTCGGGATCGAGGACAGCAGGGGCGCGTACTTCGCCGTCCGGGCCGCGGCCATGGGTGCGGTGGGCCCGGGCACGGTGACCTCGACGTTCTACAACTTCCGCCACGAACTGGTGGCGAAGCATCTGCCCGAGGTGTGGCGGGCGGCCTCTCCGGAGACTGTGCTCGCGGCACGCGCGCGTGCCGTCGACGCGACGCTGCGCCGGCTGCTCGGCGAGGACCTCATCGCCTCCAAGGAGGTCGCCGAGGCGGCGGAACTCGCGCTGCGCGCGGCCGAGGCCTGCACCAGGACCGCGCGTCCGCTGTACGCCGCCCACGCGGACCTGCCGGTGCCCGACGCGCCGCACCTCGCGCTCTGGCACGCGGCCACCCTGCTGCGCGAGCACCGCGGCGACGGCCACCTCGCGGCGCTGCTCGACGCGGAACTCGACCCGGTGGAGGCCCTGGTGAGCCACACCGCGACCGGCAAGGGCATGGCCCCGAAGTGGGCGCTGGGCACGCGCGGCTGGTCCCGGGCGGACTGGGAGGCGGCGGCCGGGCGGCTGCGGCAACGTGGACTGCTCGACACCGAGGGCGAGTTGACGGACGCAGGCGCGGCCCTGCGCGGCGAGATCGAGGCGCGGACGGACCGGCTGGACCGCGCCCCGTACGAGCATCTGGGCGCCGCTGGAGTCGAACGACTCACCGAGCTGGCCAAGGGCCTTCTCATGACGGCGCTCGCGGCCGGCGCCTTCCCCGAGGGCATGACCGGCAAGGTCTGACACCGCCGACCGGTGCCCTGATCCCCCGTTGTCGGTGTCACCTGCCACAATTGCCGCGCAACCTCAGTGGAGAAGGCGGTACGGGATCGTGACGACACCCCTCGTAGGGTCCATCGAAGGCAGGATCGCCGAAGAGCTCGGCGTACGGGAGCGGCAGGTCAAGGCCGCCGTCGACTTGCTCGACGGCGGTTCGACGGTGCCCTTCATCGCCCGCTACCGCAAGGAAGCGACCGAGATGCTCGACGATGCGCAGCTGCGCACCCTCGAGGAGCGGCTGCGCTATCTGCGGGAGCTGGAGGAGCGGCGCGCCGCGATCCTCGACTCGGTGCGCGAGCAGGGCAAGCTCACCGCCGAGGTCGAGGCGCAGATCAGGGGCGCCGAGACGAAGGCGCGTCTTGAGGACATCTATCTGCCGTTCAAGCCGAAGCGGCGCACGAAGGCGCAGATCGCGCGCGAGGCGGGCCTGGAGCCGCTGGCCGAGGGCCTGCTCGGCGACCCGTCGGTCGATCCGCTCGCCGCGGCGGCGGCCTTCCTCGACGCCGACAAGGGGGTCGCCGATCCGCAGGCCGCCCTCGACGGCGCCCGGTCGATCCTCACCGAGCGGTTCTCGGAGGACGCCGACCTGATCGGCGAGCTGCGCGAGCGCATGTGGGTACGGGGGCGGCTCGCCGCCAAGGTGCGGGACGGCAAGGAGGAGGCGGGCGCCAAGTTCGCCGACTACTTCGACTTCGCCGAGCCCTTCAAGGAGCTGCCCTCGCACCGCATCCTCGCGATGCTGCGCGGCGAGAAAGAGGAGGTCCTCGACCTCGTCCTGGAGCCCGAGGAGCCCTCCGAGCAGCCCGGTCCGTCCTCGTACGAGGGGATCGTCGCCCACCGCTTCGCCATCGCCGACCGCGGCCGCCCTGCCGACAAGTGGCTCACCGACACCGTCCGTTGGGCCTGGCGGACGCGGATTCTCGTGCACCTCGGCATCGACCTGCGGCTGCGGCTGCGCACGGCGGCCGAGGACGAGGCGGTGAACGTCTTCGCGGCCAACCTGCGCGACCTGCTGCTCGCGGCTCCGGCGGGCACCCGCGCGACGCTGGGCCTGGACCCCGGGTTCCGTACCGGTGTGAAGGTCGCCGTGGTCGACGCGACCGGCAAGGTCGTCGCGACGGACGTGATCTACCCGCACGTACCGGCCAACAAGTGGGACGAGGCGATCGCCAAGCTCGCACGGCTCGCCAAGGAGCACGCGGTCGAGCTGATCGCGATCGGCAATGGCACGGCGTCCCGCGAGACGGACAAGCTCGCCGCTGAACTCATCACCAAGCACCCCGAGCTCAAGCTCACCAAGGTGATGGTTTCCGAGGCGGGGGCGTCCGTGTACTCGGCGTCCGCGTTCGCCTCGCAGGAGCTGCCCGACATGGACGTGTCGCTGCGTGGCGCCGTGTCCATCGCGCGCCGGCTCCAGGACCCGCTCGCCGAGCTGGTGAAGATCGACCCGAAGTCCATCGGCGTCGGGCAGTACCAGCACGACCTCTCCGAGGTGAAGCTGTCCCGGTCCCTGGACGCGGTGGTCGAGGACTGTGTGAACGGCGTGGGCGTGGACGTGAACACGGCGTCGGCGCCGCTGCTGGCGCGGGTCTCGGGGATCACCTCCGGGCTCGCGGAGAACATCGTGGCGCACCGGGATGCGAACGGACCCTTCCGGTCGCGAACGGCCCTCAAGAGTGTGGCCCGGCTCGGCCCGAAGGCGTACGAGCAGTGCGCGGGCTTCCTGCGGATCCGGGGCGGCGATGATCCGCTGGACGCATCCAGCGTGCACCCCGAGGCGTACCCAGTGGTGCGGCGGATGGTGAAGACAGCGGGCAGCGAGGTCGCGTCGCTGATCGGCAACACGGGTGTGCTGCGCTCGATGCGGCCGGACGACTTCGTCGACGAGACGTTCGGTCTGCCGACCGTCACGGACATCCTCAAGGAGCTGGAGAAGCCCGGGCGCGACCCGCGGCCCGCCTTCAAGACGGCCACCTTCAAGGAGGGCGTCGAGAAGATCTCCGACCTGGCGTCGGGGATGGTGCTGGAGGGGGTCGTCACGAATGTCGCCGCCTTCGGAGCCTTTGTCGATGTCGGCGTCCACCAGGACGGGCTTGTGCATGTCTCCGCGATGTCCAAGACCTTCGTCAAGGATCCGCGGGACGTGGTGAAGCCCGGGGACATCGTCAAGGTGAAGGTGCTGGACATCGACATTCCGCGGAAGCGGATCTCGCTGACTCTGCGGTTGGACGACGAGGCGGCGGCTCCGGCCCAGGAGGGGGGCGGGCGGCCCCAGCGTGGAGGGCGGCCGCCGCAGCAGCGGGGGCAGCAGCGGCAAGGGCGCGGGGGCGGTAGCGGGGGCGGTGGGTCTCGGCAGGCGCCGCCGCCTGCGAACAGTGCGATGGCGGATGCGTTGCGGCGGGCGGGATTGGTGGACCCCAAGCGGGGGCGGGGCTGACGCCTTGGCGTCCGGTGCCGGGGCCTTGGTGACAGGGCCCCGGCGCGGGGGCTGAACTCGGGACTGGGTGCACGCTGCCCGGCACTCACAGGTCGCCGCTGCGCCCACCCGTGCCGCCCACGGCGGCACGGGTGGGCGCAGCCACGACAACTACCAAGGCACCCGGCACCCATGTGTCGCTGCAGGTGGGCTGCCGCCCCAGCGGCACGCCGGCCCGCGGCTGAGCAGGGTCGCTACGACGGCAGTTCCGTCACCTTGCCGTCCGCCACCTCCAAGCGGCGGGTCGTGTGGACCGCGTCGAGCATGCGGCGGTCGTGGGTGACGAGGAGGAGGGTGCCCTCGTAGGAGTCCAGGGCCGATTCCAGTTGCTCGATGGCGGGGAGGTCGAGGTGGTTGGTCGGCTCGTCGAGGACGAGGAGATTGACGCCTCGGCCCTGCAGCAGGGCCAGTGCTGAGCGGGTGCGTTCGCCCGGGGAGAGGGTCCCCGCGGGGCGCAGGACGTGGTCCGACTTCAGGCCGAACTTGGCCAGCAGGGTGCGGACTTCGGCCGGTTCCGTGTCCGGGACCGCCGCGCAGAACGCGTCCAGCAGGGACTCCGAGCCGAGGAACAGCTTGCGGGCCTGATCGACCTCGCCGACGATCACACCCGAGCCGAGGGTGGCGTGGCCCGCGTCCAGGGGGACACGCCCCAGCAGGGCGGCGAGCAGCGTCGACTTGCCCGCGCCGTTCGCGCCGGTGACCGCGACCCGGTCCGCCCAGTCGATCTGCAGTGTCGCCGGGCCGAAGGTGTACTCGCCGCGCCGCACCTCCGCGTCGCGCAGCGTGGCGACGACCGCGCCGGACCGCGGTGCCGCCGCGATCTCCATGCGCAGCTCCCACTCCTTGCGCGGCTCCTCCACGACGTCGAGACGCTCGATCATGCGCTGGGTCTGCCGGGCCTTCGCTGCCTGCTTCTCGCTGGCCTCGCTGCGGAACTTGCGGCCGATCTTGTCGTTGTCGTTACCCGCCTTGCGCCGGGCGTTCTTGACGCCCTTGTCCATCCAGGAGCGCTGCATCTGGGCCCGGCCTTCGAGCGCGGACCGCTTGTCGGCGTACTCCTCGTAGTCCTCGCGAGCATGCCGGCGGGCCACGTCCCGCTCGTCCAGATAGGCCTCGTATCCACCGCCGTACAGCGTGATCTGCTGTTGCGCGAGGTCCAGTTCGAGCACCTTGGTGACCGTGCGGGTCAGGAACTCGCGGTCATGGCTGACGACGACGGTCCCGGCGCGCAGGCCGCTCACGAAGCGCTCGAGGCGTTCCAGGCCGTCCAGGTCCAGGTCGTTCGTCGGCTCGTCGAGCAGGAACACGTCGTAGCGGGAGAGGAGGAGGGAGGCCAGCCCCGCGCGAGCCGCCTGGCCGCCGGACAGGGAGGTCATCGGCTGGTCCAGGTCGACGCGGAGTCCCAGGGTGTCGGCGACCTCCTCGGCGCGCTCCTCAAGGTCGGCGCCGCCGAGGTCGAGCCACCGCTCCAGGCTGGTGGCGTACACGTCGTCCGCGCCGGGCGCTCCGTCGACGAGTGCCTGTGTCGCGTCGTCCATCACCCGCTGGGCCTCGGCGACGCCCGTGCGACGCGCGAGGAACTCCCGAACGGTCTCACCCTCCCGCCGCTCCGGCTCCTGCGGAAGATGCCCCACGGTCGCGGACGGCGGGGACAGCCGCAGCTCGCCCTGCTCCGGCGTGAGGAGACCGGCGAGCAGCCGCAGCAGCGTGGACTTGCCCGCGCCATTGGCACCGACGAGACCGATCACATCGCCGGGCGCGACGACGAGGTCGAGCCCGGAGAAGAGCGAGCGGTCGCCGTGTCCGGCGGCGAGGTTCTTGGCGACGAGAGTGGCAGTCATCAGAAGGCCGATCCTAACGGCCCGGCCTCGCGACCCGCGCCAGGGTTTTCAACGGCTCCCCTGCCCGTATCACGGGCCCGGCTGCTGCCCGTACCCATTGTCCGTGCTCAGCGGCCCGCCTGCCCGTACCTACGGGCCCGCCTGACCGTACTCACTGTCCGCGCTCAACGGCCCGCCGACCCGGACTCAAGGGCCCGCCCGCCCGTACCTACGGGCCCGCCTGACCGTACTCACTGTCCGCGCTCAACGGCCCGCCGACCCGGACTCAAGGGCCCGCCCGCCCGTTGTCACTGTCCGCGCTCAGCGGCCCGCCGGCCTGGCCCGTGCTCGGGGGCCCGCCTGCCCGTTCTCACTGCTCTCACTGTCCGTGCTCAGCGTCTCGCCTGGCCGTACTCGGGGCCCGCCTGTCCACTCTCAACGGCCCGGCTGTCCGTGAGCCATCGCCTCCACCAGCACACTTCCCGACGTCCGCGCCACGATGAACGACTCCCCCTTCACCGCCCTGGCGTCCAGCGCGACCCGGTGCCGCCCCGTCTCCAAGATCCCGTCGAAGACCTCGTGGGCATGGGTGCGGGAGAGGCGGTCGAGGCGATACGCGGTCAACTGGACGCGGCAGGTGGAGGTGACCTCGATGCCCGCCTCGCCGTCGGCGGCGACGAGCCGTGTGAGACGGCGCAGCTCCTGCGGGCTGCGGTCCAGGGCGTGCTCGATCTGGGCGACCAGCAGCGGGATGATCGGGGCGAGGCCCTCGACATACGCGACCTCGACCCCCGCCCGCTGGAAGCACCGGCGCACGGCCGCACGTTCGTCCTCGCCGACGGCCCGGCCGAAGACCACCGCGCCGTACGTACGGAGTTCGTCGGCCGGGACGTCCGTGGCGTCGCGGGTGATGTCGGTGCCGATGCCGATGGTGCGCAGGGCGGCGGCGAGCTTGGCGAGCAGCGCGACGCGAGCGCCGATCAGGAGGACGCGGCGGCGCGGTCCCGAATCGCCGTCGAGGAGGGAGTTCAGCGCGCTGCGGTACTCGGCGCCACGGAAGCGGAAGGGCCCTATCCCGTGGTAGCCATTGAGCTCCAGGTCGGCCCGTTCGTCCGTCTGCCAGGCGAAGTCGCGCCACACGTAGTCGTCGCCGGCCTGCTCGATGACGGCGGTGACGGCACCGCATTCGAGACTCGCGCACTCCGGGCAGCCGTAGATGACGTACCGGCCGCCGTCGAGTGGGGCGTCTGCCTCCAGGAGGAGGCTGCGCACCTGGGCGGTGAAGATCGCGGGCGGCACGTCGGAGGCGAGCGGCGACACCGCGTCGAGGTCGGAGAGCTGGAACAGCAGCGGGCGGCCGTCGACGATGAAGTCCACGAAATCCCGGTGCACTTGGTAGTCACCGTTGGCGAGGACTCCACCGGCACGCATCGCCGGTGCCAGGCCGAAGGTCGCGTACTCGGCAGACATGCTGTGAGTATCCCCAGACTGAGAGTGATGTGAGCACGGCATGACAGATTCCGTTAACGTCCCCGCGTGAAGAACGCTCGCAGCGGTGAAGTGATCGTGGTCGGCAGCGGTGTCATCGGCCTGACGACAGCCCTTGTCCTGGCCGCGGGTGGCACGCGGGTACGGGTGTGGGCGCGGGAGCCCGCCGAGCGGACCACCTCGGCGGTTGCGGGCGCGCTGTGGTGGCCGTATCGCATCGAGCCGAAGACTCTCGCCCGCGCGTGGGCGCTCCAATCACTCTCCGTGTACGAGGATGTGGCGGCGCGGGACGAGGAGACGGGCGTACGCATGGTCGAGGGCGTACTGGGCGAGTCACGGCTGGACGAGCAGGCCTCGTGGGTCGCCGCCCGGGTGCCGGGGCTGCGAGTGGCGACGGCCGAGGAGTACGCGGGGACGGGGCTGTGGGCGCGGCTGCCGCTGCTCGACATGCCGGCGCATCTGCGGTGGCTGCGGGAGCGGTTCCTGCGGGCGGGCGGGACGATCGAGGCGCGCACGGTGGCGGATCTCGCGGAGGCCGAGGCACCGGTCGTCGTCAACTGCACGGGCCTCGGCGCCCGCGAGCTCGTACCCGATCCGGCCGTGCGGCCCGTGCGCGGACAGCTGGTGATCGTCGAGAATCCCGGTATCCGCACCTGGCTCGTCTCAACGGACGCGGACGCGGGGACGACCACATACGTCTTCCCGCAGCCGGATCGGCTGGTGCTGGGCGGCACCACCGACGAGGACGACTGGTCGCTGACGCCCGACCCGATGGTGGCGCAGGAGATCGTCGGGCGATGCACCGCGTTGCGTCCCGAGATCGCCGGGGCGCGCGTGCTCGACCACCGGGTGGGCCTGCGGCCGGTGCGCGACTCGGTCCGGCTGGAGCGCGAGGTGCTGCCGGACGGGCGGGTGGTGGTGCACAACTACGGTCATGGCGGTGCGGGCGTCACGGTGGCGTGGGGGTGCGCGCGAAAGGCGGCCGGGCTCGCACACCCGACCGCCTCCGCGTGAGGTCCTCAGGACCTGAGGACCGTCCTCAGCAGGCCGTCTCCGGCTCTGCGGCCGTGAGGTGGTACGGCGCACGCTCGTCGAGGAGCAACGGGACGAGGGCGCGCAGGGACTGCCGCAGCGGTACGAGGACGCTGTCCCTGTCCGGTCGTACGCGCACTCCGTGCAGGGCGAGTTCGTCGCGCACGTCCGCGTACTGGTCCGCCGTGAGCCGGTAGCCGCAGGGCGGGTCCTGCATCACCTCGGCGGGTTCGGCCGGGTCGTTGTCGCCGCCCCCGAGGTAGACCGGGCCGGTGTCCCGGTAACCCGCGAGCCGGGCCGCGCCGGTGGCCGCGGCGACCCGTGCGCCGCGCTCACCCGTGAAGCCGAACAGGCCGCCGAGCGCGGCCAGTTGGGAGTGGACCCGTCGCCTGTTGTTCAAGGAGGCATCGGCCCGCTCGGCATCCGTGCCGGGGTCGACTCGGCTCTCGATGAGCAGGCCGACGGAGTGTTTCACGCCCGACATGTTCCGCAGGATGCGCTCCTGCCCGTCACCGGCGGTCTGTTTGATCGGGTCGCCGGTCACGGGGTCGGTCCAGATGCCGTACGTGCCCGTCGAGTACCCGCCCTCCTGTGCGGCGGGCCGGACAAAGTCCCGCGACAGGGTCTCCGCCTCGTCGTGCACGGCCGCGGCCGTGTTGAGGTTGCGCGGCCAGAGGTCGAAGAGGTCCTTGTCGTAGTACTTGGGCGTGGCCCCGTATTCGTGCAGGTCGTAGACGACATCGGGTCTGTGGTCGCGCAGGACGGCCGCCATCGCGCGGGCCTCGGCCGTCTTGAGAGCGAGGTGGTCGCGGTTGATGTCGACACCGTCGCTGTTCTCGCGGGTGTCGGCGGCGCGGCCGTCGGGATTGGCGGTGGGGACGACGAGCACGCTGGTGCTCCGCAGGAATCGCCGGGTGCTCCGGTCCTTCGCGTACGCCAGGTCGCGGATCGTCGTGAGGCAGGCCTCGCGCCCGGACGGCTCGTCGCCGTGCTGGCTGCACACGAGGAGCACGGTGGTGGCCGTGCGACGGTCGCCGATCCGGACGAGTTGGAGCGGGCGGCCCTGCTTCGTGGTGCCGATCCGCGACACGGACACCCGGTCGCTCGTCTTGTCGACGGCGGCCAGGAAGTCCTGCTCCTCCGGTTGGCTGGTCCAGCGTGCGCCGTCGGTCTGCTCGAATCCCGTACGCGGCGGGGTTTGAGTCGCGTACGCGGGTGCCGTCAGCAGGGGCGCGGCCAGGGCCGTGGCGGTGACCGCCACGGCCAGGGCGCGGATAAGTAAGTGGATCAACGGGTCTCCCCCGGGACACGATGGGCGGCGCGCGGCTCCTGTACGCCGTCGAGGACGGCCGCGCTCGGCGTCGCGGCGGAACCCGCCGTCGCCCTGGTGAAGGCCTCGGCGCCGCCGACGAGCGGGACCCGGGCCGACGTACGGGACAGGTCGAGCGTCAGGGTCGGCGTGCTGGACGGCGGGTCGATGAGGTCCTTGTCGGTGCCCGCGACGATCAGCGCGAGCCGGTGGCCCTTGGGGACGACGTGGTCGGTGGCTGCCAGGTCGAGCGTGATGGTGTACGCCTTGCCCGGCGTGAGCGGGACGCCCTTGAGGTCGGAGGCGTAGTTACCGAGGTCGGCCCAGCCGCGGCTGAAGACCGTGTAGTCGACGTCGGCCTTGTTCGCCTGCGTCACCTTGAAGCAGGGGCTGTCGCCGGTCGTGCTCGCGCCCCAGCAGGTGCGGTCGGTGAGCGTGGTGATGCCCTCGCCGGCCGCGTTGTAGTCACGGATGGTGTCCGGGCCGAGGTCGACGAGTACGGCGGAGAGATGGGCCGTCGAGGTCGTCGGCGTGGCGGTGACGGTCACCTTGGACGAGCCGGAAAGCCGGAGGTCGTGCGTGAGCGGCTTGCTGACGAAGCCCGCCTTGTCGGGGGTCGACCGGTCGATGTGCGCCGCCCAGTCGGTCTCGCTCAGCGCCGGGTTGTCGGTGAACGTCTCGGTTCCGGAGTGCGACCGCAGACCGAGGATGCCGACGCCCGCCTGAGTGCCCGTGCCCGGGCGCAGGGTCGTCGTCTCGGTGGCGCGGGGCGGCCAGACGCTGGAGGTGACCCACTGGTCGGGGTGGCGCTCGATGTCGGCCAGGGGTTCGCGGTCGATGCCGTTGTCGTAGCCGAGGAGTTCGTGGTCGAACCAGCGGTGCAGGGTGTCGACCCAGGTGGCGCGGCGGAAGTCGAAGGGGTCGACGTGGCCGGTCTGGGAGAGCCAGATCTTGCGCTCGACACCGTTCTTGGCGAGGGCGCTCCACCACTGGCCGAAGTGCTTGGTGCGGACGTTGAGGTCCTGCATGCCGTGGATCAGGAAGACACTGGCCTTGACCTTGCTCGCGTCCTTCACGTAGTCACGCTCGGTCCACAGGCCGGTCCAGTCTCCGGTGCGCGGCGCCTCGTCGACGAGCCTCTGCTGGACGGCGGCGCACTTGGTGCGGGCGTCGGGGCTGTCGACGTAGTCCGAGAGCCAGTCGGGGCCCGAGTCGTACAGCGGGGCGCCCTTGGCGAAGTAGTAGTCGTACCAGGAGGAGATGGCGCTGATGGGCACGATGGTCTTGAGGCCCTTCACGCCGGTGGCGGCCACGCCGTTGGCGATGGTGCCGTCCCAGCTCTTGCCGATCATGCCCGTCCTGCCGTTGGTCCAGCCGGCCTTGGCCGTGGCGGTACCCGTACGGGTGGTGTACCCACGAGCGCGTCCGTTGAGCCAGTCGATCACGGCCTTCGCGGACTGGATGTCGGAGCGGCCGCCGACGTCCACGCAGCCGTCGGAGCGGTTGGTGCCGGCCAGGTCGACGCCGACGAAGGCGTAGCCGCGCGGCACGAAGTAGTTGTCGTAGAACAGCGGCATCCGGACGACGTTGCCGCTCACGTCGTACGTCTTCTTCTGGCTCTCGTTGCCGCGTCCGCAGCAGGAGTAGTACGGGCTGGCGTCCATGATCACGGGTATCTTGCGGCCCTGTTGGGCGAGTTCGCGGGGCCGGACGATGTCGACGGCGACGCGGTCGGTCTTCCCGTCGCTGTCGCCGTCGAGGCCGGTGTCCACCCAGACGGATTCACGGATCGCGTTCTCGTACGAATAGACCGGGGTGCTCTCCCGTGGGGCGCTGTGTGCAGCGGTGGGGGCGAGGAACGCGGCCATCAGGGCGGCCGTGGCCGCCGTCGCGAGCGATCTCCAGGTCGTGAAGCGCATGCGGCGCGCTGGTATCGGCATGCGCGGAACGTACCTCGGTCAACTCCCGCGCAAAAGGGGGCCGGTGACGGGCCGAAAGGCGGTCGAGGCGCAAGCGCCGCGGTCGGCTGTGAAAGGTCCGTGGGGCGCGATCGCTCATGTCGGCCGAATGGCGATCGTGTGACAGGGGCGGCCATGGACATGACCGGGGCCCCGGGGACTGAATAGGCTCCGAACAGACTTCATGCCCCTACGACTTGGAGCTTGACGTGCACCGCAGACTCATCGCCCCGGGCGCGCTCGCGGCCTCCCTGCTGCTGGCGATCCCGGCATCGGCGGCCAGCTACTCCCCCGGGGCGCCGGGCATCGGCGACCCCTACTACCCGGCCTACGGCAACGGCGGATACGACGTCTCGCACTACGGTCTGCGGCTCAAGTACCAGCCGCAGACCGATGGGTTGGAGGGCACGGCGACCCTCCTGGCCACCACCACGCAGGATCTGTCACGGTTCGATCTGGACTTCCTGCTCGATGTGAGCGAGGTGCGGGTCAACGGCGCGAAGGCGTCCTTCGCGACCTCGGGCCAGCACGAGCTGGAGATCACTCCGGCGAACCCGCTGCCCAAGGGCATGCCGATCACGGTCGTCGTCCGCTACAGCGGGGTGCCGTCCACGAAGAGCGCGTACGGCTTCTCGACCTGGCACCGCACTCCGGACGGAGCCGTCGCGGCGGACGAGCCCGAGGCGGCGTGGTGGTGGTTCCCGAGCAACGACCACCCGCTCGACAAGGCCACCTACGACGTATCGGTGGCCGTCCCCGACGGGACGCAGGCGATCTCCAACGGCACGCTTCAGTCGACGAGTTCACGTCTCGGCTGGACCCGCTACAACTGGCGGTCCAACAAGCCGCAGGCCACCTATCTCACCACGCTCGCGATCGGCGAGTTCGACATCACGACCGGGAAGACCTCCGACGGCGTCCCGATCATCAACGCGTACAGCAAGGACCTCGGCGACAACGACGGGGCCGCGCGGGCGAGCGTCGAGCGGACCGGAGAGATCGTCGACTGGCTGACCGGGTACCTCGGCCCGTACCCCTTCAACTCGGTCGGTGGCTACGTCCCGAACACCACCACCGGGTATGCGCTGGAGACGCAGACCCGCGTGTACTACAGCCCCAAGCAGTTCGCGAACGGCTCCAACACCTCTGTCGTCGTCCACGAGTTGGCGCATCAGTGGTACGGGGACGATGTGTCGTTGAAGGGCTGGAAGGACATCTGGATCAACGAAGGCTTCGCCCGCTACGCGCAGTGGCTGTGGTCGGAGCACGAGGGCGAGGGCACGACGCAGGAGCTCGCGGACTACGTCTACGCCTCGCATCCGGCCGACGACACCTTCTGGACGGTCAAGCCCGGCGCCCCCGGTCCTGACAACCAGTTCGACATCGCGATCTACGACCGGGGCGCACTGGCGGTCCAGGCGCTGCGCAACGAGGTCGGCGACGATGCGTTCTTCGCCATCCTGAAGGGCTGGCCGAAGGATCACGCGTACGGGAACGCCTCGGTCGGCGACTTCCGGAAGTACGCCGAGCAGGTGTCCGGCAAGCCGCTTGCGGCGCTCTTCGACACCTGGCTGTTCCAGCCGACGAAGCCGGCCGCTCCGGCGACGCGGACCACGTCGATCGCGAAGGCTTCGGCGGCTCCCGCGCCGCCGAGGTCGTGGAAGAGGATCGCGGCGACGAACGATCTCCACGCCGGCTGAGCCTTGAGGCAACTACCGTGCGGCTCGGGGCACTTGACCCGAGTCGCACGGCAGCCATCACGCCACCGAGTGGGGTGTGCCGCTCAGCCTTTGCCGGTGACACCACTGCGCCGCCGTCACCCGGCCGTCGGCCGACGGTACGGACGAGGCGCCGGGCGGTCGGCAGATCGTCAGCCACCCGGGGCGGGACGGAGGGTCCGTCGCCTGGGCGATCGGTGCGGCGGCGGCCAGGGGCCGGTACGGCCGGCAGTGCGGGCCGCCGAAGCAACCACCGTGACGGGCGGGCTACTTCGACGTCGTCGCCTCCGGAGCGGCCGCACGGGTCAGGAGGTCGTCGCGGGACAGGGCGGCGGTCTCCGTGGACGGCACCGTGCACGCGTACGCCCCGGCCAGCGCACCGTACTGGGCACAGCGTCGCGGCGGCTCGCCGTTCAGCCACCCGAAGAGGAAGGCCGCAGCGAAGGCGTCGCCCGCGCCGTTGGAGTCCACCACCGGCGCGGGAGGTGTGACCGCCGGTATGTGGGTCAGCGCGCCGTCGGCCAGCAGGAACGCGCCCTCGGCGCCGGCCGTGACGACGACCACCTCGGCCCGGCCGCGCTCGACGATGCCGCGCATCGTCCGCTCCGGGTCGGTCAGGGCGGCCGTCGACAGGAAGACGACGTCCGCCGCGAGCGCGAACGGCTCGTGGTACGCGTTCTCGCCGTCCCAGTTGTGCAGGTCGGTCGAAAGGGTCACCCCGGCCTCGCGCAGCACGGGCAGGGCGAAGGCACACGGGTGGGTGATGGATACGTGGGCGTGCCGGCTCGACTCGGCCAGCTTCTGGACGACCGGCTCCGGCAGCCGGTCGTCGGCGTGTGCGCGGCTCGTGTCGTAGAGGGACAGCCGTCTGCCGTCGGGGCTGACGAGGTTGACCGCACGCTTGGTGCCGGCGGGCTGCGGGACGGCGGTGAGCGCGATGCCCCTCTCCCGGTGCAGGGCGCGGACCAGGTCGCCCTCGGGGTCGTCGCCGAGCATGTCGAGGTGGTGGGTCCGCAGGCCGAGGGCGCTCAGACCCAGGGCGACGAAGTCGCCGGTCTGTCCGGCACGCGTGCGGATCCCGGGCTCGATCATGTAGCTGTCGGCGTAGGGCAGCGGCAGTTTCGGCACGTACACGATGGTGTCCACGCCCGCTCCGCCGAGCACGAGGACATCGATGTCGCGGCTCATGGCTCTTCCTCTCGGATGCGAGCAGTGAGTCAAGCAGTCTCCGCCGAGCACGGCAAGGGCTTGCAGAATCTTCCGCAACTTCTTTCAGGGGCCTGCGCGTTGGTGCCTGAACGCTGACTGCGGTGCGGATGCCTCAGCCTCGGGTCAGTCCCCGTGGTCGTAGCCCGTCACGGCTGTCCCCCGTGTCACCAACCGCTCGGTGACGAGCGGCTCGACGCGTGACCACCTGCCGCCCGCCAGGCCGCAGCCGATGCGCGGCATATGGACCGACGCGCCGAGCTCGACGGCCTTGTCCGCCAGGCGGCCGAGGGCCGTGTCGATCGCCTCGTAGCGCACGGGCACGCCCTTGCTGCCCGTCCGTATGCCCCGCTGCCCCACCAGGTTCGCCACCCACACGTACTGCTCGACCTGGACGAACTGGGCCGCGCCCAGGCCGAAGTCGTTGTGCGCGCGGTCCCGGTGCCAGGCGCGGTAGGCCTTCTCCGGCTCCGGCCAGCGGCGCGAGAGGGCGAGTACGAAGCCCTTCCCCCATCCCCCGATGTCGTTGCAGACATGGGCGATCACCTTGACGCCCTTACCCAACGGAACGGTGGCGTCACCCCGGACATACGTGATCTCCGACATGACGCCACCGTAGGCGCTGCCACTGACAGTGGCCCGTGACCGGCTACCGGGACTTATTCGCAGTGCACCGGCCTTCAGGCCGGTGGTGAAGCGAATCTCGCGATAGCGACGCGGAGTGTCGCGGTGACGTGCCTGCGAAAAGCAGGCCGGAACCGTGAAGCAGCGCTCCGGACGCTTTCACAACACTGGTGAGACAGCAATACTGTTGCACCGGATCGACCGCTGCACCTGATCGCTGCGCAGCCCGGAGAGACAGGACCTGCCATGACGACGGACACCGAAGAGCCCACGCTCACGGTCGACGAGCTGGCCGCGCGGGCGGGCATGACGGTCCGTACGATCCGCTTCTACAGCGCCAAGGGTCTGTTGCCGCCGCCCGTCATCGGTCCCCGGCGCGTGGGCCACTACAGCCAGGAGCACGTGGCCCGGCTCGCGCTCATCGAGGAGTTGCAGCACCAGGGCATGACGCTCGCGGCGATCGAGCGCTATCTGACGCAGCTGCCGCCCGGCCTGAGCGCTCATGACCTCGCCATCCACCGGGCCGTGGTGGCCTCCTGGGCGCCCGACGCGGCGGAGGACGTGACACGCGAGGAGCTGGAGCGGCGGGCCGGGCGCTCCCTGGACGACGGGGACCTGGACCGGCTCGCCGCGATGAGCGTCATCGAGCGGAGCACGGACTCCTTCCGCGTGGACCCCGGGCTGCTGCGGCTCGGCGTACAGCTGCTCGACGTACCGCTCGCGCAGGAGTCGATCCTCGCGGCGCGCACGGTCCTCCTGGAGCACTCGCGTGCGGCCGCCCACGAGCTGTCCACGCTGCTGCGGGAGGCGGTGGGCGAGCGGGAGTCCGTGGCGGCGGTGAAGTCGCTGTCGGCGCACATGCAGCCGCTGGTGGTGCAGGCGCTGCTGACCGCGTTCCAGCGCTCCCTCAAGGAGGAAGTGCGGGAGTGGCTCAAGGAGTCCTGAGCCACTCCCCCTGCTCTACGAGACCTTCAGCCCCGCCGCCGATGCGGTGGGTGTGTCGCCGGCCGCGAGCTGCCGCAGCCGCTCGGCGTACATCCGGGCGAGGCCGGTCAGTGCGCCGGAGGCCCCCGACCGGGCCGAGTTGGTGTCGGCGCGATGCTCCAGGGTGCCGATGTACTTCCCCTGGAGGATCACCGTCTCCTGGGTGTGCTCCTTGGCGACGGACTTGTACTGGAAGGTGACGCTTCCGGCGTCGTACGTCGGGGTGTTGAGCACCTGGAGCGTACTGGTGCGGTTGCGAGCGTAGATGTCCCAGGCCTTGAACGCCTTCGAGGCGGCATTCGCGTTGCGGTACACGATGACCTGGAAGCGGGCGCCCTCGCCGGCGCGGGTGCCGCTGTAGCCGACGTCACCGTGCGCCACGGCGTTCCTGCACTTGGAGGACGGGTCCTTGCAGATCGTGGGCGCCTTGGCGCGGCTGGAGAGCGCCTCGGTGACCGTCCGCAGGGCGGTGGGCATGCTGTCGGCGGGCGGCAGCACGGACCGCGCCTGCTGGGCCCCGGTCAGCGACCCGCCGCTCGTCGAACCGCCGTTGGCGCGGCTGCGGGAGGTGGACGAGTACCCCCGGCTCTTCTTCTTGTGCTTCTTGCCCTGGCATCCCGTGAGCGCGAGCGACAGGACGAGAACGCCGACTCCGGCTCCTCGCAGCACTCGCTTGGTGGTGCACCGCACGTACGGCCCCTCCGTTGGCGTGATCATGATCTACGGGAGCCTAGTGCCGCGTCAGCCAAGGTTTGCCCGTCAAGGAGCGGCGTCCGGTGCGTGCTCTGGGGGTCCCCCCGGCCGAAGGCTGGGGGAGTGCCGGCCGGAAGTCCTCGTACTGGACGTACTGGGGCTTTCGGCCGATGCGGCGAGTGGGGGCACCTCCCACGCCCTTGAGGCAGTGGGGGAGCGTGCCGGGCGTCGCGACGGGGCGAACCTTGGCTGACGCGGCACTAGGACGTGGGCGGGGTGCATCCGGTTGCGGCACCGGCGTACGTACAGAAAACCCTCACAAGTAGGCGGATCCGCCCGCCACATTGAGGGTCTGGCCGGTCAGCAAGCCGCTGCCCTCGTCGACCACGTAGAGGAGGGTGGAGACGAGGCCGGACGGCTCCTGGGTCCTGGAGACGGCCTCGGTGGGGGCGAGTACCGGTTCGCGGGTCGGCGTCCGGTCCCCGCTCCCACGGAGCAAGCCCCTCATACCACTCGGCGATACGGCACGCGCCCCCGAGGTTCTGCCGGTCCTGTCGCTACTTGTCGCTGAACCGCTCGCCCTTCTCCGCCTTCTCGACGAGCAGGGCGGGCGGCGTGAACCGCTCCCCATAGCGCTCGGCGAGTTCACGCGCGCGTGCCACGAAACCGGACAGCCCACCGTCGTACCCGTTGATGTACTGCAGCACACCGCCGGTCCAGCCGGGGAACCCGATCCCGAAGATGGATCCGATGTTGGCGTCCGCGACGGAGGTCAGCACGCCTTCCTCCAGGAGCCGGACGGTGTCCAGCGCCTCGGAGAAGAGCATGCGCTCCTGCATGTCCTTGAACGGGATCTCGTAGCCCGGCTTGGTGAAACGCTCGCGCAGCCCCGGCCACAGCTTGCCGCGCTTGCCGTCCTCGCCGTACTCGTAGAAGCCCGCGCCGCCGCTGCGCCCGGTGCGGCCGAACTCGTCGACCATGCGGTCGATGACCTCCTCGGCCGGGTGCGTCTGCCAGGTGCCGCCCGCCTCCTCGACGGCCTGCCTCGACTCCTTGCGGATCTTGCGCGGCAGGGTGAGCGTGAGCTCGTCCATCAGGGACAGGACCTTGGCCGGGTAGCCGGCCTGGGCAGCGGCCTGCTCGACGGACGCGGGCTCGATGCCCTCGCCGACCATCGCGACGCCCTCGTTGATGAAGTGACCGATGACGCGGGAGGTGAAGAAGCCGCGCGAGTCGTTGACGACGATCGGGGTCTTCTTGATCTGCCGTACCAGGTCGAAGGCGCGCGCCAGTGCCTCGTCGCCGGAGCGCTCGCCCTTGATGATCTCGACAAGCGGCATCTTGTCGACGGGCGAGAAGAAGTGCAGCCCGATGAAGTCGTCCTGCCGGTCCACACCCTCGGCGAGCACGGTGATCGGCAGGGTCGAGGTGTTGGAGCACAGCAGCGCGTCCGGCTCGACGATGTTCTGGATCTCCTGGAACACCTTGTGCTTGAGTGCGGTGTCCTCGAAGACGGCCTCGATCACGGCGTCGCAGCCGGCCAGGTCGTTCGGGTCGGCGGTGGGCGTGATGCGGGCAAGGAGGGCGTCGGCCTTGTCCTGGCTGGTACGCCCTCGGGAGACCGCCTTCGCGCAGAGCTTCTCGGAGTAGGCCTTCCCCTTGGCCGCCGCCTCCGCGGACACGTCCTTGAGGACGACGTCGATGCCGGCGTGGGCACACGAGTAGGCGATGCCCGCGCCCATCAGCCCGGCGCCGAGGACGGCGACCCTGCGGACCGGGCGGGGCTCGACGCCCTTGGGCCGGTTGGCGCCGGAGTTGACCGCCTGGAGGTCGAAGAAGAACGCCTGGATCATGTTCTTCGAGGTCTGTCCGGTGACCAGCTCGGTGAAGTAGCGCGCCTCGATGGTCAGCGCGGTCTCGAAGTCGACCTGCGAGCCCTCGACGGCGGCCGCCATGATGTTGCGCGGGGCCGGGTAGGGGGCGCCGTTCAGCTGCTTCCTCAGGTTGGCCGGGAAGGCCGGCAGATTGGCGGCGAACTTCGGGTTCGACGGCGTGCCGCCCGGGATCTTGTAGCCCGGCTTGTCCCAGGGCTGCTGCGACTCGGGGTTGGCGTCGATGAAGGCGCGCGCTTTGGCGAGCATCTCCTCGGGGGTCGCCGCCAAGTCGTGCACGAGGCCGTTCTCCAGGGCCCGCTTCGGGGAGTACTGGGTGCCCTGGAGCAGCACCTTCAGCAGGGCGTCCGTGATGCCCATCAGCCGGACGGTGCGGGTGACGCCGCCGCCGGCGGGCAGCAGACCGAGGGTGACCTCGGGCAGGCCGATCTTGGATCCGGGCGCGTCGAGGGCGATGCGGTGGTGGGAGGCGAGGGCGATCTCGTAACCGCCGCCGAGGGCCGCGCCGTTGATGGCGGCGACGACCGGCTTGCCCAGGGTTTCGATGCGGCGCAGGGAGGACTTGATGGCCGTACCGGTGTCGAATGCCTGCTGGGCGTCCTCCGGCCCGGCCTGGATCATGTCCTTGAGGTCACCGCCCGCGAAGAAGGTCTTCTTCGCGGAGGTGTAGATGATGCCGCGAATGGAGTCCTTCTCGGCCTCGGCGCGCTCGGCGATCGCCGCGATCGAGTCCTTGAAGGCCTGGTTCATGGTGTTGGCGGACTGGTTGGGGTCGTCGAGGACGAGGGTGACGACGCCGGTCTCGTCCTGTTCCCAGCGGATGGTGGTGGACTCAGTGCTCATCAGGGGTGCTCCGTTGATCCGTGTATCCGTCGGGAAAGGTCAGACGCGCTCGACGATCGTGGCGATGCCCATGCCGCCGCCCACGCACAGGGTGGCGAGGCCGTAGCGCTTGTCCTGGCGCTCCAGCTCGTCGACGAGGGTGCCGAGGATCATCGCGCCGGTCGCGCCGAGCGGGTGGCCGAGCGCGATCGCCCCGCCGTTGACGTTGACCTTGTCCAGGGACAGGCCCATGTCCCGCGCGTACCGCAGGACGACCGCGGCGAAGGCCTCGTTGATCTCCACGAGGTCGATGTCGTCGATGGTCAGCCCGGCCTTGGCGAGCGCCTTGCGGGTCGCGGGCGCGGGCCCGGTGAGCATGATGGTGGGCTCGGAGCCGGAGACGGCCGCGGAGACGATCCGCGCGCGCGGGGTGAGTCCGTGACGCTCGCCGACCTCCTTCGAGCCGATGGCGACGAGGGAGGCGCCGTCGACGATGCCGGAGGAGTTGCCGGCGTGGTGGACGTGGTCGATCTCCTCGACCCAGTGGTACTTCTGCAGCGCCACGGCGTCGAATCCGCCCAGGTCGCCGATGTCGGCGAACGACGGCTTCAGCTTGGCGAGCGAGTCGGCGGTGGTACCGGGGCGCAGGTGCTCGTCGTGGTCGAGAACGACGAGCCCGCTGCGGTCCTTGACGGGGACGACGGACTTGTCGAAGCGCCCGTCCTTCCAGGCGGCGGCAGCGCGCTCCTGGGACAGGGCCGCGTACTCGTCGACATCCCGCCGAGAGAAGCCCTCGATGGTGGCGATGAGGTCGGCGCCGATGCCCTGCGGCACGAAGTTGGTGGCCATGTTGGTCATCGGGTCGGCGAACCAGGCGCCGCCGTCCGAGGCCATCGGCACGCGCGACATCGACTCGACGCCGCCCGCGAGGACGAGGTCCTCCCAGCCCGAACGGATCTTCATCGCCGCCATGTTGACCGCTTCCAGACCGGAGGCACAGAAGCGGTTCTCCTGGACGCCGGCGACCGTGTCGGGCAGTCCAGCGGCGACCGCGGCGATGCGGGCGATGTCGGAGCCCTGGTCGCCGACCGGGCCGACGACGCCGAGGACGATGTCGTCGATCGCGGCCGGGTCGAGGCCCGGGAAACGGCGCTGGACCTCGTGGATGAGCCCGACGACCAGGTCGATGGGCTTGGTGCCGTGCAGGGCGCCGTTCGCCTTGCCGCGGCCGCGCGGGGTGCGGATCGCGTCGTACACGTACGCTTCGGTGCTCACTGGTAAGCCTTTCAAGAGAGCCGGGAGGGCTGAGCCGGGCTGTGAGGGTCAGCCGAGCAGGGAACGGCCGATGATCTCCTTCATGATCTCGGTGGTCCCGCCGTAAATGGTCTGGATGCGTCCGTCGGTGAAGGCCCTGGCGACGCGGTACTCCGTCATGTAGCCGTACCCGCCGTGCAGTTGGAGGCAGCGGTCGGCGACCCGCTTCTGCAGTTCGGTGGCCCACCACTTGGCCATCGAGGCGTGCACCGCGTCGAGTTCCCCGTTCGAGTGATCGACGACGCAACGGTCGAGGAACGCGCGGGTGACGGCGCACTCGGTGGCCATCTCGGCTATCTCGAAGCGGATGTGCTGAAGCTTGGAGAGCGACCGCCCGAAGGCCTCGCGCTCCTTGACGTATGCGGTGGTGATCTCCAGCAGGTACTCGGCGGCCGCGATGCCGGCGACGGCGATGCCCATGCGCTCCTGCGCGAGGTTCGTCATCAGATGGACGAAGGCGCCGTTCGGCTTGCCGAGCAGGTTCTCCTTGGGGACGCGCACGTCGTTGAAGAACAGCTCGGCCGTGTCCTGGGACTTCTGGCCGATCTTGTCGAGGTTGCGGCCGCGCTCGAAGCCTTCCATACCGCGCTCGACGACGAGCAGCGACAGCCCGTGAGCGCCGCCTTCGGGCGTCGTCTTCGCGACCACGATCACGAGGTCGGCCAGGATGCCGTTGGAGATGAAGGTCTTGGAGCCGTTGAGCAGCCAGTGGTCGCCCTTGTCCTCGGCATGCGTCTTGATGCCTTGGAGGTCGGACCCGGCACCGGGTTCGGTCATGGCGATCGCCGTGATCAGCGAGCCGTCACAGAAACCGGGCAGCCAGCGCCGCTTCTGCTCCTCGGAGGCCAGGTCCGTCAGGTATGGCCCGATGATGTCGTTGTGCAGTCCGAGGGCGAGCCCTGGGGTCCCCGCGCGCGTGAACTCCTCGGCGAGGACAGCGCTGTACCGGAAGTCCGGGTTGCCGCCGCCTCCGTACTCCTCGGGAACGGCGAGCCCGAGCAGCCCCTGCTTCCCTGCCGCCCGCCAGGCGTCGCGCGAGACGATGCCGTCCATCTCCCACTGCTCGTAGTGGGGCAGCACCTCCTTGGCGAGGAAGGTGCGCACGGTCTCGCGGAACGCGTCGTGCTCGGCGGTGAAGATCTGCCGCTTCATGCGGGAAACGCCCTCCTGGAGTTCATACGGGGAAACGCCTTCCTAGAGCCAGCTCTTGACGGTCTCGACGAGCCTGGCGGGTTCCGGCCCGACGGGGATGACGTTGAGCATCGTCACCCCGGCCTCCCGGAAGGCCTCGACACGCTCGCGGACGTAGCTCTCGGGTCCACACAGCGACATCAGCTCGCAGAACTCGTCCGGCACGGCGGCCTCGGCCTCCTTCTTCCGCCCGGAGAGGTACAGCTCCTGGATGAGCCGGGCTTCCTTCTCGTAGCCGTACGCCACCGCGAGGTCGTTGTAGAAGTTCTTGCCGGGCGCGCCCATGCCGCCTACATAGAGGGCGATTTTGGGCCGCGCGAGGTCCCGCACGGCCGCCGCGTCCTCGCCGATGGCGAGCAGTCCGCCCGCGACGGTCCGCAGTGGGCCAAGGGCCGGGTCCCGGCGTGCGGCGCCGTCCGCCAACGCGGTGCCCCACACCTGGTGGGCCTTCTCCGGGAGGAACAGGGTGGGCAGCCAGCCGTCGGCGACCTCGGCGGTCATACGGACGTTGGCGGGGCCCAGCGAGGCGACGTACAGAGGTACTTCGGGCCGTACGGGCTCGGTGAGGATCTTCAGGGGCTTGCCGAGGCCGCCGAGGCGGGGCATGTCGGTGATGCCGTGGTGGTCGATGACCTCGCGGCGCAGGATGCGGCGGGTCAGCTCGATGGCTTCGCGGGTGCGGCCGAGCGGCTTGTCGTACGCCTTCCCGTGCCAGCCCTCGACGACCTGCGGGCCGGAGGCACCGAGCCCGATGATGGCTCGTCCTCCGGAGATCGCGTCGAGCCCGGCGGCCGTCTGGGCGATCAGCGCGGGAGTGCGCGAGTAGACGTTGAGGATCGCGGCGCCGATCTTCATGCGCTCGGTGCGGGCGGCAAGATAGCCCATGATCGTGGGTGAGTCGAAGCCGTAGGCCTCGGCGACCCAGACGGCGTCCAGGCCCGCGGATTCCAGCGCGGCGACCTCGTCGGCCGCCTGCCGGGGATCGCCCGCGTAGTCGAGCGGGAGGGAGAGCTCCATCAATTGCCGTCCTTCATCGGTTCGCCGTCTTTCAACAGGTCGGGTACGCCCCAGTCGCGTGCCACGTCCGCGGTGTCGGCGCCCGGTTGGGCGGGACCACTGCGGACGGCGGTGCGGGAGAGGGAGAAGCGGGGCGCGGGGGCCGGCTGGGTGATGCCACCGTGGTCGACGAAGGTGCCGCGGGCGGCGAGATGCGGATGGGCGGGCGCCTCGCGCAGCGACAGGACCGGCGCCACGCACGCGTCGGAGCCCTCGAAGACCGCGGTCCACTCGTCTCTCGTACGGGTCTTGAAGCGGGCGGCGACGGTCTCGCGCAGCTCGCCCCAGCGGGCCAGGTCCTTGCGGGCGGAGGCCATCTCCTCGATGCCGAGGAGTTCCACGAACTCGTCGTAGAACTGCTGCTCCAGGGCGCCCACCGCCATGTACTGGCCGTCGGCCGTCTCGTACGTCCCGTAGTAGGGGCAGCCGCCGTCCAGGAGGTTGGCGCCGCGCCGGTCCTGCCAGCCGCCGGCGGCGAACATGCCGTGGATCATCGCGGCGAGGTGCGCGGCGCCGTCGACGATGGCCGCGTCCACGACCTGTCCGGCGCCGCTCGCGCGCGCGTGGTGGAGCGCGGCGAGGATCCCGACGACGAGGTAGAGCGAGCCGCCCGCGTAGTCGCCGACGAGGTTCGCGGGGACCGTGGGCGGCTCGTCCGGCCTGCCGATCATGCCGAGGGTGCCGGTGAGGGCGATGTACGCGATGTCGTGCCCGGCGCGCTGGGCGAGCGGACCCTCCTGGCCCCAGCCGGTCATCCGCCCGTAGACAAGTTTCGGGTTGCGGACGTGGCAGCTCTCGGGGCCCACACCGAGGCGCTCGGCGACGCCGGGGCGGTAGCCCTCGATGAGGATGTCGGCGCGTTCGACCAGGTCGAGGACGCGGTCCTGACCGTCCTGGGTCTTGAGGTCGATGATCACGGACCGCTTGTTGCGGTTGGTGATGTCGTACTCCGGGTTGATCGCGAGCCCGGCCCCACCGGGCCTGTCCACGCGGACGACGTCCGCGCCGAGGTCGGCGAGGAGCATGGCGGCGAACGGGCCGGGGCCGATGCCCGCCAGCTCGACGACGCGCACCCCGACGAGCGGGCCGTGCCCTGGCGTCCCTGCCACTGCCATCAAGCCCCCAGCACTGTGACACTACTGATGTGACATCAGCGATGTTAAGAACGTGTTCCACACCGGGCAAGCCCTTGACGAGCAAGCGCTTAGTTAAATTCCCGGTGCGAATCAGGATGAGGAGGGGCGAAACGGGGCGTGTCAGCGCCCGTCCAGCTCGGCGATCAGCTTCTTCGGCGCGATCGTCCGGTAGCTCTCCTCGACCCAGTCGCACAGCAGCTCCGCGGCCGGAGCGTCCCGCTCCTCCAGGGGTATGCGCACCCAGCCCGACCTGCCGAGGCCGTATCCGGCGGGCTCGGCGCCGGGTGAGGCGAGGGCATGGGCGTGCGCGGCCTCGTCCTTGAGCTTCAGAGTGACGCCGAGCGGATAGCTGCCGTCGTCGAGGCCGAGGAAGACGAACACCTTCTTGTTGACCTTTGCGACGGTCTCGCCCCAGGGGAACTCCTCCGCGGCGCCGGGCAGGCCGAGGGCGAACTCGCGCACCTTCTCCCACTTTTTCAGGGCGTTATTCGGCACGGCCACGGCTCCTCCGACCTCTTCGTCCGACCTCGTCGTTCGCCTGCTCGTACCTCACGCTAGCCTCAGCCACCGACAACGGCGCTTCGCGCGCGCTGTGGGGGTACCTCCCGCTCGAGCGCAGCCGAGAGTGGGGGAGGGTGTCATGAGCAGGCCGAACGGGACGGACCGCACGTACGACATCGTGCTTTTCGGAGCCACGGGGTTCGTCGGGGAACTCACCGCGGAGTACCTCGCGGCGCACCAGCCCGAGGGGCTGCGCTGGGCGATCGCGGGGCGCAGCGTGGAGAAGCTGGAACGGCTGCGGGAGCGGCTGGCCGGCGCCCCCGGTGTGCTGCTGGCCGACGTGGCCGATCCCGAGTCGCTGCGCGAACTCGCGCGCCACGCGCGCGTGGTGGCCACAACGGTGGGGCCGTACATCACGTACGGCGAGGAACTGGTCGCCGCCTGCGCGGACGCCGGTACCGACTACGTGGACCTCACCGGCGAGCCCGAGTTCGTGGACCTGATGTATGTCCGGCACGACGCCCGCGCGCGGGAGACGGGGGCGCGCCTGGTGCACTCCTGCGGCTTCGACTCGATTCCGCACGACCTGGGCGCGTACTTCACCGTGCGGCAGCTGCCCGAGGGCGTGCCGCTCAGGGTCGACGGATATGTACGCACCCAGGCGATGTTCTCGGGCGGCACCTTCGCCTCGGCGCTCAACCAGTTCGCACGCGGGCGGCACATGCTCGCCGCGGCGCGGGACCGCAAACGCCATGAGCCGAGGCTGATGGCCCGACGCGCGGAGGCACCGCTGAGCGCTCCGCGGTTCGCCAAGGAGGTCGGGGCCTGGGCACTGCCGCTGCCCACGATCGACGCTCAGGTGGTGCAGCGGTCCGCGCGGGCGCTGGAGCGCTACGGGCCCGACTTCCGCTACCGCCACTACGCGGCCGTCGAACGACTGCCGTTCGCGGCGGGCGGGGTCGCGGCGGTCGGCGCGGTCTTCGCGGCGGCCCAACTGCCGCCCGCGCGCTGCTGGTTGTCCGACCGGCTCAAGCCCGGGGACGGGCCGAGCGCCTCGCGACGCGCCAAGAGCTGGTTCTCGGTGCGGTTCGTCGGAGAGGGCGGCGGGCGGCGCGTCTTCACCGAGGTCGCGGGCGGTGACCCGGGCTACGACGAGACCGCCAAGATGCTCGCGGAGTCGGCACTGTCCCTCGCCTTCGACGACCTGCCGAAAACGTCCGGTCAGGTCACGACGGCGGTGGCGATGGGGGATGCGCTGATGGAACGCCTCCGCAAGGCCGGGATCGTCTTCCGCGTCGCGGCCACGCGCTAGTCGACATGGTCCGGATTCTCGGGATGGCCGGGCTTCAGAACGACCATCCCGAGACCGTGTAGATCATCCCGCCTATCCAGGCGAGTCCAGCGATCACGGCGAGGACCAGCGCGGCCGTCACCGCCCGTTCGACGGGCTGGGTGGGGTGGGCGGCGGGCTTCGGGGCACGGTGCGTCGTCATGCGGCACAGCCTGCCGATCATGAGGGTGCCCTCGCATCCGTACGACTACTCAGAACGGGTACTCAGAAGGCCTGCTCCGTCGACGGAGGGGCGGTCAGGGTGTTGCCTCCTGGAGGGCCCGCCTGCAGAGGGAGTCCGCGCGCCGGGTGGTCTCCGGAAGGCGGTACTTCGGGGTGAGCGCGAGCGTGTGTGCGCACGCGTTGTCGAGGTTCACCCGGTGGCCGACCGACACGAAGACGGGCTTGACGCCGTCCCGCGTGCGCAGCGCGCGGCCGACCTCCTCGGCACCCGCGCGGCCGTCCGCGAGGAGCGGGGACGCGCTGCCGCGCCCGGCGCCGGGCTCCTCGTACGAGAAGGTGAAGGGGGTCTTGGCGACGCCGATGGTGGGGAGTCCGGTGAGGACGCCGAGGTGGCTGGCGAGGCCGAAGCGGCGCGGGTGGGCCAGGCCGTAGCCGTCGCAGACGACGAGGCCCGGCCCGCAGGGCAAGGCCTCGAGCGCGGCCAGGACGATCGGGATCTCACGGAAGGCAAGCAGCCCCGGAACGTACGGGAAGGAGACCTGGCCGACGGCGGTGGCCTCGGCGACGACATCGAGGGTGGCCGCGTCGAGCACGACGGCTGCGGCGGCGACGACGTCCCGCTCGTCGTCGTAGGCGACGTCGACCCCCGTCACCCGGCCGGTGCCGGGCGGCGGCCCCGGCTCGTCGAGCACCACCCGCTCCCGCAACTCGTCCTGCACGGCACGGGCTTGCTCTTCGGTGGCGGGCCAACCCGCGGGAATCCTTACGGTCGTCATGGTGGAGACGAGCGTAGAGGCCGCGGAACGGGCCGGTCGGACAGGGGTGGGGAACTGCAGCTCCTTGCCGCCCGGCAGCGGAGCGAACGCGGGCGACCAGCGTGCCCAACACCGTTCGGGGCACACGGCTGAGCATGAGTTCTGGAAATTGGACTCACTCCCGCTCGGTTTCTAGGAACGGTAGGCTCGCGATCATGTTCGTACTGGAGTTGACCTACACCGCGCCGCTCGAAGCGGTCGACGCCGCTCTGGAAGCACATGTCGCGTGGCTCGACGAGCAGTACGCCGCGGGGATCTTCCTGGCGTCCGGGCGCAAGAGCCCCCGCGACGGCGGAGTGATTCTCGCCGTCACGGAGGACCGGGCGCGGATCGAGGAGATCGCCGCGGGCGACCCGCTCGTCACCGCGGATGTGTGCGCCTACCGCATCACCGAGTTCGTGGCGACCAAGACGGCGCCGGCCCTGGAGCGGTACCGCGAGACGCTCGGTTGAATCGGGCCAGCGCGGTTCACTCGCCGCCGAGGGCGCGCTTCAGCTCGCTCTTGTTCATGTCCGAGCGGCCGTGGATGTTGCGCCGCTTGGCCTCCTCGTACAGCTGGTCGTAAGTGGGCCCCTGGGAGCCCTTGTGCGAGCGCTGACCGCCCCGCTTGCCGGACGACATGTCCTGAGTGGACGTACGGCTGGCGGTCTTCGACTCGCCGGACCGGGCGCGCTCCTTGTTCACCGTCCGCGCGGCGATCTCCTCGGCTCGCCGCTCGCTCTCACCACGGTCGAGTGCGCTCTCCTTGATGTGCTCGTACTGGCGTTCCCGTTTGGGGCTCGAACCGCGTGGCACGGCTGATCACTTCCTTTCGCGGTCACTGCCTTGCGCGGCCCGAGTACCCCGCATCGCGGCGTACACCGCACGGGTCAGCGCTCCAGGCGGGCCACCCGTCCCTTCTCGCCGGAGGCCCAGCACCCCAGGTCGGGGGTGCAGTCCACGGTGTCGTACGAACCGGTGTCCACGGTGCGCCAGGTGCGGCCGCCGTCCGTCGTCAGGTCGGTGCCGGTGGGGCCGACCGCGAGCGCGGCGGTGCGGCTGTGCGGGAGCCAGGTCAGGCCCGAGCGGTAGGCGGGCGGGGGCTGGGTGGCGGACGTCCAGGTGCGGCCGCCGTCGGGGGTCAGCGCTGCGGCCTGGGGTGAGGCCTGGTCGGCACGGTAGTCGCCGCCGACCGCGAGGCCGTGGGCGCGGTCGCGGAAGGCGAGGGCGAAGACGCCGCGCGCCGGGTCGCCGGCCGGGATCGGCGTGTCGGTGGCGGTCCACGTCAGTCCCCGGTCCGAGGAATGCAGCACGCGCGCGCGTGCGCCCCCGCCGGTGGCCAGCCACACATCATGCGGCCCCGACGTCACCAGGCACTGCCCGCTCGCCGCGAAGCCCGCCTCGCCGTCCTGAGCCGCGGGCATCGAGTCGCTGGGCAGCACCTTCCAGGAGCGGCCGCCGTCACTGGTCGACAGGATGCGGAACCTGCCGTCCACCGGGTCGCTCATCGCCAGGCCGTGGCGCCGGTCGAAGAAGGTGAGGCAGTCGTAGAAGGCCTTCGTGTCGGTGTTGCGGAAGGACTCCGTCCAGGTCGCGCCGCCGTCGTCCGTGCGCAGGACGCGGGAGGCCTCGCCCTCGCCGATGGCCAGGACCACGGCGCGCCGCGCGTCGAACGCCTCGATGTCGCGGAACTCCAGGTCCGCGCCGCCGGGCGGGGATACGCTGCGCCATTTCGCACCCCCGTCGGTGGTGCGCAGCACGGCGCCCTTGGAGCCGGCCACCCAGGCCGTGTCCCGGCTGACGGCCGACAGGCCGCGGAACCTTGCGTCCGTGCCGCCGTCCTTGAGCTCCCAGTGCGGCGCCTTCGCCGGCTCGTGCGCCTGCGCGGGTGCCGTGAGTGTGGCGGCGAGCGCGGCCGCGCACAGTCCCACGGTGACCATCCGACTCCTACGTCTCGTGTTCCCCAAGCCCCTCATGGCGGGCGAAGCTAGCCCACTCCCCCGGTGCCGTCCAGATGGCGATCCCGGGAACCTCGGGGCCCCGACCGAGTGTCCTCTCGGATGTCCGAAGACGACGGGACGAGACATGGATCACCACCGTGCATGAACGCGGTGACAGAGGTCACTCCAGTTTCAGGTGCACGCAGTGGCTCATTTCTACGTCTCTTCAATTGACCGGCCTCATCCGCCCGGAGTTCGTCCAGCCGTCACAAGGGAGCAAGGCGTTGTCCACCGTCATCGAGCAGCCCGTAGAGGCCCGCCTCGTCGCCGCCGCGCCGCGGATGCCGAGCATTCCCGCAACGCTCCACTACGACCGGAGCGATCCCTTCGCGGTCCGTATGACCTTCCCCGCGCCGGCCACGCTGGAAGGCGTGGAGGTCTGCTGGACCTTCGCCCGCGAGCTGCTCACGTCAGGGCTCGAGGAGTCGGTGGGCCGGGGCGACGTCCGGGTGCGGCCGTACGGCTACGACCGCACCGTTCTGGAGTTCCACGCCCCCGAGGGCACCGCCGTGGTGCATGTGCGCTCGGGCGAGTTGCGGCGGTTCCTGCAGTGCACGACGGAGCTGGTGCCCGTCGGCCTCGAGCACCTCCAGGTGGACCTGGACCACGACCTGGCGGAGCTCATGCGGGGTACGTGCTGAGCGGGGCGCCTGTTGAGGCCGGGTGCCTGTTGAGCGGGGTTCCCGTCCTCAGCCGCTTCTGCCCATCAGGGCGTTGAGCTCGGCGTAGTCGAGTCCGTCGGTCAGCGATTCGTAGGTCCCCGCGTCCAGCAGCTCCCGCGCGGCACGGCGGACCACGGCGTGTGCTGCCTGCGCGATGCCCGAACCGGCGCTGATCCGTGCGACCCCGAGGGCGGCCAGTTCGGCGACGGACGGCGCGCCGGGGCCCACCATGACGTTCAGCGGGCCTTCGATGCCCCCGACGAGTGTCTTGACGGTCACCGGATCGACGGCTCCGGGCACGAAGACACCGTCGGCTCCGGCGGCGAGGAAGGCGGCGGCTCGCTCCAGGGTTTCCTCGATCTTGCCGGCGCCCCGCAGATAGGTGTCGATGCGGGCGTTCACGTACAGCGGTACTCCGGCCGTGTCGGCGGCCGCGCGGGCCGCCGCGATGCGCTCCGCCTGCTCGGCGATCGGGCGCAGCGGCGCGCCGCCGTCGGAGCCGCCGTGGAGCGCGTCCTCGATGTTGACGCCCACCGCGCCCGCCGCGAGCACCGCGCGGATCGTGTCCGCGACCCCCTGGGCGTCCTGCGCGTAGCCACTCTCGATGTCCGCGCTGACCGGCACCCGGACCACCGCGGCGATCCGCCCGACCGCGCCGAGGGCCCCGTCCCTGTCGAGCCGGTCCCCGTCCGCCGCACCCCACACCCACGCGAGGCCCGCGCTGGTCGTCGCCACCGCGCTCGCGCCCGCCTCCTCCACGATCCGGGCACTCATGGCGTCCCACACATTCGGCAGAACGAGGGGCCGACCGGGCACGTGCAGGGCACGAAAGGCGAGCGCGGTTTCACGCAGGGAACTCGGTTCCGTGCGGGGGGATTCGGGGTTCGTCATGGGGATGAGCCAAGCATGGGGCGGGGTGGGCGGACTGGCAGGAAAACGACGTGCACATGGGCGGCGGACGCCGGGATGGGCGAAATCCAGCCAGGCTGGGGTGCGCGAGGGTGCGCGCCCCTCAGCCCCCGGCAGCCGCCCCCGTAGCCGACGCAGTCGTCGCCACGATCACCGCCGTGCGCACTTCCTGGAGGACCTTCTTCAGGGCCGGAGCCGCCGCGCCGCTGCGATCGGTCAGGTCTTCGAGGCGTGTCTTGTGGAACTCGCGGTCCTTGGCGGGTGCGAGGGTGCGGAGTTCGGCCGCGGCGGCGAGGGCGACGAGGGCCGCGTCGCGGTCGGAGATCTCGGAGACGGGGAGCGGGCCTTGGAGTACCTGCCGGGCCTCGGTGTGCAGTGCGTCCACGGCGGGCACCCGCTCCAGCTCGTACTCCACGGAGGGGAAGAGGCCGAGGACGCGCTTCTTCTCCGCCCGGAGGTATCCGTCGGCCGCCAGCTGCGCGCGCACGGCGTCCAGGGTGACGCGCGCCCGCATCGTCACCCATGCCTTCCACTTTCGCGGCCGGGACTCCGCGACGAGTTCCAGGAGTCCGTCGAGGACGACGTCGCCCGTGCGGGAGTCGGCGTCGACAGGGGTGACGATGCCGTTCTCGTCGATCAGCAGTCCGCGCTGCGCCAGCTCGGTGAGAGCGCCGGCGCGCACCAGGTGGTGGAGATGGGTCGCGCCGGTGACCTTGAGCCTGCTGGTGTCCCAGGCCAGGAGGTAGAGCCGGGCGGGCAGCGAGAGCGAGCCGTTCGGCACGGGATCTCCTTCGGGTCGAGGGGGTCACGTTAATCCTTTGACAGCCTCCGGAGCCGCCCCTACGGTGCATAGCGGTCCTGTTGCCGTCGATTGGAGAAGGACGTTGCTCGTCTGAGGTCTGAGACACCGCGTCACACACAGCCAGCTCTTCCTGGCCTCCGTGTGCGCAGCGTGCGACCTCGGCGTACGAGCCGTCCTCCGGTGCAGGGCTTTTCTGCTGTCCTTCTGGACGGCTGCCCTCCGACCTGATCGTCGTCGCCCCGCGGTGTCTCGAGCGTGTACCCCCGACCGCATCCAGCAACCGCGAGGCCCTCATGTCTACCTTCCCCACCTCCATCACCTGTACCGCCCTCTCCTTCGCCTGGCCCGACGGCACCGCCGTCTTCGACGACCTCCAGGTCGCCTTCGGCCCCGGCAGGACAGGCCTCGTCGGCATCAACGGATCAGGAAAGTCAACGCTGTTGAAGCTGATCTCCGGAGAGCTCACCCCGGCCGACGGCACGGTCCGGGTCGCGGGCGAGGTCGGCCATCTGCCACAGAACGTCACGCTCGACACCGGTCTGCGGGTCGATGAGGCGCTCGGCATCGCCGCCACCCGCGCCGCGCTGCACGCCATCGAGGCGGGCGACGTGGCCGAGGAGCACTTCGACGTCGTGGGCGACGACTGGGACGTCGAGGAGCGGGCACTGGCGACGCTCGGCGAACTCGGGCTCGGGCACATCGAGTTGGACCGCACCGTCGGTGAGGTCTCGGGCGGCGAGTCGGTGCTGCTGCGTCTGGCCGCACTCCTGCTGCGCCGACCCGACGTACTCCTGCTGGACGAGCCCACCAACAACCTCGACCTGTACGCACGGCGGCGCCTGTACGCGGCCGTCGGGTCCTGGTCCGGAGTGATGGTCGTGGTCAGCCACGACCGAGAACTCCTGGACCTGGTCGACCAGATCGCGGATCTGCGCAACGGCGAGGTGACCTGGTTCGGCGGCAACTTCTCCGCGTACGAGGAGGCGCTCGCCGGCGAGCAGGAGGCGGCGGAGCGCATGGTGCGCGTCGCCGAGGCCGACCTGAAGAAACAGAAGCGCGAACTCGTCGAAGCCCAGGTCAAGTTGGCCCGCCGCAAGCGGTACGGCCAGAAGATGTTCGAGCAGAAGCGCGAGCCGAAGATCGTCATGGGGGCACGAAAGCGCGCCGCCCAGGAGTCCGCGGGCAAGCACCGCATCATGCACGAGGGGAGGCTCGCCGAGGCGAAGGAGCGTCTCGACGACGCGGTGGAGGCCGTACGGGACGACGACGAGATCCGCGTCGACCTGCCGTACACGGCCGTGCCGCCGGGTCGCACCGTCCTCACACTCGAGAACCTGGAGCTGCGCTACGGCGCCCGCGTGGACGGCGTGTTCGACCTGCGCGGCCCCGAACGGATCGCGCTGATCGGACGCAACGGCGCGGGCAAGACCACGCTGCTGCGCACGATCGCCGGGGAACTGGGCGCGGTGTCCGGCGACGCGCGGGCCCATGTGCCGCTGCGCTTCCTGCCGCAGCGGCTCGATGTCCTCGACGACGAGCTGACCGTCGCCGAGAACGTGGCCCGGTACGCGCCTGCCGCCACGAACAACCGGATCCGGGCGCGGCTGGCCCGCTTCCTGTTCAAGGGCGCGAAGGCCGACCAGCGCGCGGCGACCCTCTCCGGCGGTGAACGCTTCCGGGCGGCACTGGCCGCGCTGATGCTGGCCGAGCCCGCGCCGCAGCTCCTGATGCTCGACGAGCCGACGAACAACCTCGACATGGCGAGCGTCCGGCAGCTCACGACCGCCCTGGAGTCGTACGAGGGAGCGCTGATCGTCGCCAGCCACGACATGGCGTTCCTGGAGTCCCTCGGAATCACGCGTTGGCTCATCCTGGAAGGAGGAGAACTGAAAGAAATCGCTCCGGAAACTGTCGGGTATTCCGCCTAGTGCGGGGCCCGGGAGCCGCCTAGCGTCGGGGTTCAGGTGTTGCCCGACGTCAGGCCGGGGGCTTTTGCGCGCGCGACCTGCGCTGCATGATGTGCGCCGACACCCCCTGCCGATTCGGAGACCCACCCGTGCCCAGCCAGAAAGCGCTCGTCCGCCGACCCAGCCCCCGCCTCGCCGAGGGGCTGGTGACGCACATCGAGCGCGAGAAGGTGGACGTCGACCTGGCGGTCGAGCAGTGGGAGGCGTACGCGGAGGCACTGCGCACGCACGGCTGGGAGACCGTCGAGGTGGACGCGGCCGACGACTGCCCGGACTCGGTGTTCGTCGAGGACACGGTGGTCGTCTTCCGCAATGTCGCGCTGATCTCCCGCCCCGGCGCGGAGTCGCGGCGCGGCGAGACCGCCGGGGTCGAGGAGGCCGTGGCCCGCCTGGGCTGCTCGGTGAACTGGGTCTGGGAGCCGGGCACCCTCGACGGCGGTGACATCCTGAAGGTCGGCGACACGGTGTACGTGGGCCGCGGCGGGCGCACCAACGCGGCCGGGGTCCAGCAGCTGCGGGCGGCCTTCGAGCCGCTCGGGGCGCGGGTCGTCGCCGTGCCGGTGAGCAAGGTGCTGCACCTGAAGTCCGCGGTCACCGCGCTGCCCGACGGCACGGTCATCGGACACGAGCCGCTGGTGGACACGCCGTCGCTGTTCCCGCGCTTCCTGCCGGTACCGGAGGAGTCCGGGGCGCACGTCGTGCTCCTGGGCGGCGCAAAGCTGCTGATGGCCGCGAGCGCCCCGAAGACGGCGGAGCTGCTCGCGGACCTCGGCCACGAACCGGTCCTCGTGGACATCAGCGAGTTCGAGAAACTCGAAGGCTGTGTGACATGTCTCTCGGTCCGACTCCGGGAGTTGTACGTCTGATCGGGTGATCGCGTGCTCGTTCGGCTCCGGGACCTGGGGGTCCGGCGTGCGCCCGGGGTGTGCGCTGCACCCCGGGGACCCCCGCTGATCAGCAGTCTTTACAGCGAACTTAACCTACGGTGTCGTAACCTACGGATACGTAGCCTACGATGCCGTAAGTTCCGTCCCCGCTCGTTGCACACGTCCCCGTCCCCCTCCCTGGAGCACCCGTGACGATCACTTCTCCCCACCTCGGCAGCCCGTCCGCCGCCTGGACCGACGCTCGACTGCTGTACGCGCTGGAAGAAGTGGTCGAGACGGAGCTCAACCGCCACCTGAAGGTGGCCAAGGACTGGATGCCGCACGAGTACGTGCCGTTCAGCGACGCCCGTAACTTCCCCGGCATCTTCGAGGACGGCGAGGCCTGGGACAAGGAACAGTCCAAGGTCACCGAGATCGGCCGGATCGCGCTGGTCGTCAATCTCCTCACCGAGGACAACCTGCCGAGCTACCACCACGAGATCGCCAGTCTCTTCGGCCGTGACGGCGCCTGGGGCACCTGGGTGCACCGCTGGACCGCGGAAGAGGGCCGGCACGGCATCGTGATGCGCGACTACCTGCTCGCCTCCCGCGCCGTCGACCCCGACAAGCTCGAGGCGTTCCGCATGGCGCACATGAGCGAGGGCTTCGAGTCGGACAACCGCCACTCGATGCTGCACTCGGTGGCGTACGTCGCCTTCCAGGAGCTCGCGACCCGCATCTCGCACCGCAACACCGGTCACCAGTCGGGCGACCCGGTCTGCGACCGCATGCTGGCGCGCATCGCGACCGACGAGAACCTGCACATGGTCTTCTATCGCAACCTCTTGAAGGCCGCGTTCGAGCTGGCTCCCGACCTGACCATGCAGGCCGTGCGCGACGTCGTCGTCAACTTCCGGATGCCCGGTCACGGCATGCCCGGCTTCGAGCGCGCCGCCGCGCAGATGGCCATCGGCGAGGTCTACAACATGCGCATCCACCACGACGACGTGATCCAGCCGGTACTGCGCCACCTCAAGGTCCTGGAGATCGACGGCCTCGGCCCCATGGGTCTGCAGGCGCAGGAGGAGCTCGGCCTCTTCATGCGCGGCCTCGACGCGGAGGCCTCGAAGTTCGACGAGAAGCTCGCGGCCCGCAAGGCCCGCATGGCGGCACGCGCCGCCGGCTGACAGGTCACGGCGCTGCCGCGCCGCCGACGGGGGCCTCGCAGAGCCCCTGCCCGCACGCCGCCACCCGGGCCCTCGCAGGGGGACCCGCTAGTCGTACGCCGTCACCTGGTCCAGCGCCGCGTCCCGCACGTCGGCCTGCTCGCGCAGGGGTTGGAGCCGGTCGCGTACGACGAATTCGCCCGGACCGACATGACGGTGTACCGCGAGCTGAAGAGGATGAAGCAGCCACCCGTCCTCGTCGGGCGGCTGTGCGTCCATCTCATGTCCGACGTACCCGCCGATCAGGAGACCGTCGACCAGGTCTCCTCCTCCGCGCTGCTCAACGCGCTGCTCGCGGGCATGCGGGTGCGGAGCAGGAGCTGCTGGACCTGATGGGCCGGACCGAGGACGCCTCGGCGCGCGCCACGAAGATCTGGGGACAGCTGGGCGCCGGCGTGCTGCGCGGCGAGAGCGCGCGGACCCGCACGGTCGACTGGTGGCAGCGCTGGCTGGTGGACGTGCTCGGTTCGAGACTCCGCGACGGTGAGCGGTTGGTGTACCCGAAGAAGCGGGGTGCGCTGCTCGCGGCGCTGGGCCAGGACCCGATGCTCTCGCGGCGCGGCCCGGTGCGCGACAAGGTGCTCGTCATCGCGTACGACACCTCGGGCTCCATGCCGGACCGGGTGGTCCACTGGCTCACCGAGCTCGTCGGCCGCATCGACGGGGTCGAGGCGCACTGGCTGTCCTTCGACGCGGTGGTGATGCCCTTCGAACCGGGCGGGCGGGTCTACGGCGGAGGCGGCACGAGCTTCCAGGTCGTCGCGGACTACGTGGCGGGGCGCACGGAGGTCAACGGACGCCGCTGCGAGGTGAGTCCGGACGCCGTGGTGATGCTCACCGACGGATACGCCCCACCGATCACCCCGGCCGAGCCCGACAAATGGATCTGGCTGATCACCGAGGGCGGCAGCGAATGGCCCGACAGCCACATACGGGCGATGGACTGCCATCGCGTGGCCACAGGGTCGCGCTAAGCGGCCTCGGGGAAGTGAGGCACGCCCCCACGAGGTGGCGTCGGGTGTCGCCGCCCGACCTCAGGGGACGGCGCCGGCAGCCATCGCCCCACCCCACAGGATCGCGCCGGCAGCCATCGCCCGACCATCACCGAAACTGGACTCACTCCCGCTCAGTTTCTAGTACTACAGCCGGACTTCCGCGTTCCCGCAGGTCAGCGGCGTCACCGAAGGCATTCAGAACTGACCATTCGTCAGCTGCGAGGTCACTCTCGCGACGCTCACCAGGCAGAATCCCGGCCCGCCGACTCGGAACGCGAGTGCTGTCGGCGACGGCCCGCGCGAAGTCCGGCTGTAGTACTAGGAACGGTTTCCGCCGATGAACAGCCGCTCGATGCGGCGACCCTTGTCCGCCGCGGCGAGGAGAGCGTCGGCCAGGACGACCGTGCCCGACGCGTCGAGCCCGGTCTGCACGAGGTCGAGGGTGCGCAGCGACCGTGCGGCCTCGATGAGTTCGGCGGCGGCCCGCCCTCCCCCGCTGCCGAGCGGGTTGCGCTTGAGCCACACGCCGGTGACGACGCGCGGCGAGGCGCGCAGGTTGTCGGCGATGCGGCAGGCGCCGCCCGCGGTGATGCCGTTGCAGCCGAGGTAGAGCGTCTCGACGTCCGCGCCCGCGGCCAGGCGGCCGCGCCCTCGTCGCCGAGCCCGTCGGTGCCGAGCAGCAAGTGGCGTACGGGGGACGGCCCTTGCGACCTTGCGGACAGCGCCTCGGCGACCAAGGCGGCGCCCTCCGCCTCGATCCCCTGCTTGCACAGGTCGAGCCGGCCGTCGGGCAGCGCCGTACCCGCCGTGAAGTCCAGCCGCTCCCCTGCCGGACGGCCGCCGCGCAACCAGTCGAGCAGTGGCGCCAGCTTGTCCTCCGTGATCCCCCCGCCGTCACCCATGTGTCCCCGCCCCACGTATGCGCTGCCGTGGTCCCGGCCGGATTCGAACCGGCGTATCCGCCTTGCCAAGGCGGCGAGTCTGCCTCTGCTCTACAGGACCCCGCATCCCGGTCCCCGCGGACCGGACGCAGCCCGGACGACCGGATTCGAACCGGCGTGACCGCCTTGAGAGGGCGGCGAGTCTGCCTCTGCTCCACGCCCGGGTGCGCACCGGATCCTAACCGCACGCCCGCCCGGCCTTCGCATCGATTTACGGCGGCCCCGCCCGGCGATGTCCCGCCGTCAAACGAGCAGGGCGAGAACAGCGGGAGAGTCGGTGCGCCCCCGCGCGAACTGCGACCGGCTCAACCGCCCCACGTAGGCGATGGCGCGAGCACCGCGAAACACCGAGAGCGTCTGTGAGCATGCTCGCGCGGAGCGCATGCGTCGCGGCCTGAGCCTGCTCGGTCCGCCGGTAGAGGTTCTGGGCCCGGCGGCCGGCGACGGTCCACGGCACGAAGCCGACCGACCACGCCATGGCCCAGGGCAGGGAGCGGCGGCGAGCGGTGTCCTGGGGCCGGCCCGACCCGCGCGGGGGCGACTTTCGCTCCCGGCGCGGCGCACACGACGCCGCCTGACCCGTGCTTACCAGTACTCCTCCATCGCCATGGCCGCATCCGGTCGGCTTGAGGAGGTGCGATGCGGGTGTTACGGAGTGGGTCTGTCCACCTGCGATCCGCGCCGGAGGGTCTAACCGGTTCGGTCAGTTCTGTTCTGTGCGCCGAAGGGTCTACCCGGTTCGACCTTGTCAGTTCTGTTCCGTGCGCCGTAGGCCGAGGCGCTCCTTCTCTGAGAGGCCGCCCCAGACCCCGAAGCGTTCGTCGTTGTTCAGCGCGTACTCCAGGCACGCGGAGCGCATCTCGCACATACCGCAGATGCGCTTCGCCTCCCGCACCGAACTGCCCGGCTCGGGAAAGAAGAAGTCGGCCCCCGTCTGCGCGCACAACGCCTGCTCCTGCCAGGCGATGTCGGCCGCAGTGATCGTTTCCAAGTGCATGGGCATGATCGTGCCTCGCGGCGAAAAACGTTCGATCAACGCGCGATCAACGGCACGTTCCGAGGCCTCCGGCGACGTCTGATGATGGACCCGCCGGACGGGGAAGCACACGGCGGCGCGCGGGGAGCGCGGCAACAAAGAAAACCCACCCGGTGACCCAGGGTGAACGCTGCCATCATCCCGGCCCGCCCGCGCGCTCCGGCAGCGATTGTCAGTGGGCGGTGCAAGACTCGGCAGTGCAGGCAACGGGACCCCTCAAAGGAGGGCAATGATGCTCACCACCCGTTTTGTCACCGGCGCCCCGAACTGGCTGGATGTCGGCACATCCGACATCGACGGCGCCATCTCCTTCTACGGAGGCCTCTTCGGCTGGCAGTTCCAGTCCGCGGGGCCCGACGCCGGCGGGTACGGCTTCTTCCAGCTCGATGGAAAGACCGTGGCCGGCGGTATGCAGACCACCCCGGGGCAGGGCCCGCCCTCCTGGACCGTCTACTTCCAAACCCCTGACGCCGAAGCCACCGCCAAGGCGGCCGAGCAGGCCAAGGGCGGCGTGCTCATGCAGCCCATGGACGTGATGGGCGAGGGCCACATGGCGATCCTCGCCGACGAGGCGGGCGTACCCTTCGGCATCTGGCAGCCGGGCCGCACCAAAGGCCTGGACGTGGCCGGTGACCAGGGCTCGCTGTGCTGGGTGGAGCTGTACACCCAAGACATCGCCGCAGCCGCCGCGTTCTACAACTCCGTGTTCGGCTGGGAGACCTCGGCCATGCCCTTCCCGGGTGGCACGTACACCTGCATCAACCCCGCGGGGGCCGAGGAGGAGGCCATGTTCGGCGGGGTCGTCCCGCTGGCCGACGACCCGACCGAGGCCGAGTCCGGCGCGTACTGGCTGCCGTACTTCGAGGTCACCGATACGGACGCGGTGGTCGGCAAGGCCCAGGAGTTGGGCGGGAAGGTCCGCATGCCCGCTACGGACCTGGAGGGCGTGGGCCGCATGGCGAAGCTCGCCGACCCGTACGGGGCACGCTTCGCAGTGATCAAGAGCGCTCCGCAGCAGAGCTGAGGCCCGGCTATCGGTGGGGTCCCGCAGGCGCCGGGACCCCACCGATGCGTCGTCAACTCCGGTGCACGGCACAGTGTCGACGTGGTCCGGCTCCGCCGACGGCGCCCGTCCCGGACGGCCACGCGCCACGCGCCACGCGCCCCGCCCCGCCCCGCCCCGCCCCGCCACAAGGGCGTGCGTACGCCCCGCCACGAGGCACGCGTACGCCCCCGCCACTGGCCATGTGCGGGCCACCACCACGGGCCGCGTGTACGCACGCCCAGGTCACGAGGCCCACGTCCGCCCCCGCTACGAGGACGCGTCGCCTGCGCCAACTCCCCGATTCCGTATGCGGCTTCGCGCACGCGGAGGCAAGCCTCAGGGGCCCATGCGGGCGTCAGCCGTACCAGACCTCGGCCACGGACTCCGCGAGTGCAACGGCCTGGGCGTGGCCCGCCCGGGCGGCGGCCGGACGGCGGGAATTGTCGATCATGTTGCGGCCCATCGCGCGGCGGGCGGCGTGATCCGGGGTCAGCAGGCTGATGCCGACCCCTTCCCCCGCCAGTTCGGCGGCCTGCCGCGGGGCACTCGGGTGCGGGCCGACCGCTTTGGGAATCGGTGAGATCACGACAACGCGGCGGTTGCCGCGCGCGAGTTGAATGTTGCTGGTCGAGCGGCTGCCGCCGTCCATCCAGCGACGGCCCACGGCCGTGACGGGAGGCCAGACCAGGGGCACCGCGCAACTCGCCGCCACCGCTTCGAGGAGGGTGACACCGGATGTCCGGTCGAACGCTTCGAGAGTCCCGGTCCGCGCGTCGACCGCGGTGATCCGCAACTCCCGCTCGGGCCAGTGCCGTACGTCGCCCAGCAGGGTGCCGACCGTGTCGAAGACCTCCGACTGAGGGCCGGTACGGGCGGCGAGTGCGGCTCGGCCGAGTCGTTCGACGGAACGTCTCGGGTTCCGGGAGCCGAGTGCCGCCCACAGGAAGCGCGCCGTCTGCCCCAGGGTGACGGTCAAGTCGACCGGGTCCGCTCCGGCGAGCTGACCCTCGTACAGCTCGGCGGTACTGACGCCGGAGGCGAGCCTGGAGCCGAAGATCGCGCCCGCGGAGGTGCCGATGACGACGTCGGCCCCGGACACCTCGACACCGGACTCGGCAAGTCCCGCCAGCACCCCCGCCATCCACGCCCCGCCGACCGCCCCGCCGCCGCCCAGCACCAGCGCCGTGTCCGCCATCGGTCCACCCCTCCCACTCAAGTGGGGAGCACTCCCCATTTTCCGGTTCGACGATAACATCAGTACCGGGGAGTGGTCCCCGGTACTGCTGAAAGGTGAGGACATGACGGTCGGCGTGGATGGGCCGGATCCGGTACGCCGGCGGCGCGACGCCGTGCGCAACCGCGAGCTTCTGGTCGAGGCGGCGCGCGAGGTGTTCGCCGAGCAGGGGCTCGACGCGCCGCTCGACGTGATCGCCCGCAGGGCCGGGGTGGGAAACGCCACGCTGTACCGGCACTTCCCGAGCCGGGCCGCTCTCGTCGACGAGGTCTTCCGGGACACCCTGACCAAGACCATGGCGGCCGGGGAACGGGCCCGGACCACGAAGGACGCCTGGAGGGGCCTACTGGACTACATGGACGCGGTCTTCACGGGGCTGGCCGCCGACCGAGGTGCGATCGATCTGATGACCACGCGCCTGGAGAACGTCGCCACGCTGGAGGCTGTGCACGCCCACAACCGGGAGACGGTGGACGTCCTCCTGCGCCGCGGCCGCGAACAGGGCGCGGTGCGCGGTGATCTCACCACCGAGGACCTCCTGTTCGCCCTCGCCGCGCTCTCCCGCGCCGTCCCGGCGCTGACGACTGCGGGCCCGGACGCATGGCGCCGCGCCCTGGCACTCCTCCTCGACGGCCTGCGGGCCTCCCCGGCCGCCGCGCCGCTGCCCGAGCCGTCGCTCACCCCGGCCCAACTCGGTGATGTCCTGGAGCACTTGGGCCCGCACCGCTGAAACCTAGGCGGAGGCCCGGCGTACGAGTGTCGTCGGCAACACCACACTGGAGGGTGCGCCCACCGGGCTGTCCTCGTCGGCCGCGCGGTCGAGGCGGCGCAGCAGCAGCCGAGCCATCAACCGACCCATTTCCTCTATGTCCTGACGGACCGTCGTCAAGGGCGGGTCCGTCTGCTCGGCGACCGGCAGCATGTCGTCGAAGCCGATCACGGCGACGTCGTCGGGCACCCGTCGTCCCTTCTCACGCAGGACGCGCAGGGCTCCCGCGGCCGACAGATCGTTCGCGGCGAACACGGCGTCCACGTCGGGGCGGCGTTCCAGCAGCTCCCGCATCGCACGCTCGCCGCCCGCCGGCGTGAAGTCGCCCTCGGCGATGAGCGCGGGGTCGACGTCGACCATGACATCCCGGAACCCGTCGAGCCGGTCGACCGCGGATGTCTGGTCGAGGGGACCGGTGATGTGGGCGATGCGCGTACGGCCGAGTCCGGCGAGGTGACGTACGGCGTCGCGGGCGCCGCCCCGGTTGTCGCAGTCGACGTACACCGTGGGCACCGCGTTGCGGGGCCCGTCGCCCCAGCCGGGCCGGCCGCCGAACACGGTCGGAACGCCCGCGCCGTGGATCAGTGAGGGCAGCGGGTCGTCGAGGTGCAGCGAGAAGACGAGCGCGCCGTCGACGTGGCCACCGGCGAGATAGCGGCCGACGCGTACGTGGTCGTCCCTGCCCTCCGTGAGCAACAGCACGAGTTGCGAGTCGTGCGCCGTCAACTCCTTGCTGATGCCCCGGAGTTGAAGAGCGAAGAAGGGGTCCGCGAAGACCCTGGTCTCCGGTTCGGCGATCACGACGGCCACCGCGTCGTGGCGCCGGGTCACGAGGCTGCGCGCGGCCTGGTTCGGCACGTAGCCGAGCTCTTCGACGGCCCGCCGCACTCGCTCGGCAAGCGGCTCGCGCACCCCGTCGCCGCCGTTCACGACACGCGACACGGTGGCCCGGGAGACCCCGGCCCGCGCGGCCACGGCCTCCAACGTGGGGCGCGACGCTGTCCCGGTCACCTCTGGGCACCTCCTCGGCGGTTGCGGATCAGGATAGCCGCGCCGCGGCGCACTCCGTGAGAGCGCTCCCGGATCACCGAAATCGGCTTGCGCCGACGAGTCCGCCGGACGAAGATCGCGGCATGACCATGAGAAAGGCCCATGACGCCTGACCGCCCCACGATCCGGCTGGCCGCGTTCGCCCGTCTCCCCCGCACCTACCGGGATCTGCACGTCGTGCACAGCACGGTCGACGCCTTCGGGCGCGCGCACTGGCTGCTGACCGAGCGTCCGCCCGAGTCGCGCCGGGAGAAGCCGTACGACGCCGTGGTCGTCACGGTGGAGGACGGCCGCCCGTACGAGACACATCTCAGCGCGGTGGCGGCGTCATTCCCCAGCTTCGACGCCCTCCCGGACGGCGGATTCGTCGTCGCGGAGCCACGCAGCCGGGCGCACGAGGAACACGTCCAGGTCTTCGACGCCCTCGGACGCCTCTCGTGGACGTTTCGCGTGGGGGACGGAATCGAGCACCTGCTGACCGATGAAGCCGGCGACCTGTGGGTGGGCTACTTCGACGAGGGCGTGTACGGCGACGACGAGCTCAGTTGGCCCGGGCTACGACGTTGGAGCCAGACCGGGGAGCCCTTGTGGACGTACCGCCCGGTTGACGGCGCGAGCGAGATCAGCGACTGCTACGCGCTCAACGTCAGCGGCCGCTCGGCCTGGGCCTGCGCCTACACCCACTTCTCCGTACTGGAGATACGCCCGGACCAGGGTGTGAAATCCCGCGTCAACAAGGTCCGAGGCGCAAAGGGACTGGCGGTCCACGACCGTCGAGTGGCCCTCTTCGGCGGCTACGAGAACGACCACGACCGGCTCGTCATCGGCGAGTTGACAGACACGGGGGTCACCGCGGTCACGGAGGGTCTGCTCGTCCGCCCCGACGGCACCCACCTCGGGCGCCGCCGACTCGTCTGCCGCGGACCGCGCATCTACGTGCAGGAAGAGCCCTTCACGGGCTGGGAGGTCCTGGACATCAGTCTCCAGCCCGAACGTCCGATGGCCCACTGATCGAGCCGGCCGCCGCCGACGGCGGCCAGAGCACCGAAACCCGGCACCGCAGGCTCCGGCCGGCCAACCGGCATGAAGAACAAGCGCCATGCACGCGAGCACTCCGGCGGGAAACAGGACAAACCAAGCCGCCCGGCAGCCATCACAAGCAGCAAGGCTCCATAAACGCCAAGTCCCGCTCGTCCAGCGAGCCTTGAGCTGATCGGGCAGGATCTCCCGAGCCATCTCAAGGAATTCAGCACCTTCGTCCTGGGTCTGCTGTCCGGCCTCGCCGATCGCGCGCATCGCCCTGTCCACCCAGGCGTCGTCGAGCCGTTCCCAGTCCGCGGCGAGCCGGCGCAGGAACACCAGCCGGAAGCGCCGCCTGGTTTCCCGGTCGTACGGGGCGAACCCATGGAGCGAATTGGGCAGGCAGGCGTCGAAGGCCGCGGTGAGATCCGCCGGGGTGCTGTCCTGATCGACGGTCAGCCAAAGACGGACGAGTGCGTTCACTGCGGAGACGGGGGTCTGGCTTCCGTTGTCGAAGAAAGTGACGACCGCCGAGTCCCAGGCGCCGGCCCAGGGTTCAAGTCCGTGCGCGAAGATGTCGTCGGCGGCGGGCGGCACGGCGTCGTCGTACGACGAGAGCGACTTCCGTACGCATCTGCGCGGCGCCCTGCTCTGGACGACCCGGCTGGTGCAGGCCGACTGCAAGGCGACGATCAACGCCAACTACAAGGCCGAGCGCCTGACTCGGCCCAATCAACCCGGCCAGAACGACCAGATCGGCGAGCCGCACGGGCTGGTGACCGCACCCGACGGACGGGTACTCTACATCGGCCGCGGCGGCGCGGACTCCTCCCAGCCCGTGATCACCGACTGGAACAACCCGGACGTAGGCAAGGGCAAGGGCGAGATCCACGTCTACGACCCCAGGACCAACAAGGTCACCCTGGCCGGCGCGCTCACCGTGTTCGGCAACAAGGGCGGCGGCGACGAGCTGATCAAGGTCGAGGAGGGCCTGCTCGGCATCGAGATCGATCCGAAGTTCGAGCAGAACGGCTGGGTGTATCTGCACTACACACCCCACGCGCAGATCAACCGCGACACGCAGATGGCCGAGCGCCGCGTCTCCCGCTTCACACTCGATCCCGCCACCGACAAGCTGGACCTGAGCAGCGAGAAGGTGCTCCTCAAGTGGCCGGTGCAGATCCACAGTTGCTGCCGCGCGGGCGGCGGAATGACCTGGGACTCCAAGGGCAATCTCTACATCGCGACCGGTGACAACAACTCCAGCCGCTTCAGCGACGGTTACTCGGGCAACAACCCCGAACCCAACTACAAGGGCGTGTCGTTCGCGGACGCGCCGCACCGCGGGCAACACCAACAACCTCAACGGCAAGATCCTGAGGATCCACCCTGAGCCCGACGGCACGTACACGCTGCCGGAAGGCAATCTCTTCACCGGCAAGGAGACCGCCGAGGGGGGCGGCAAGACACGCGGCGAGATCTATGTGATGGGGGTCAGGAACCCGGCTCGGATCGCGGTCGACAAGAAGACCGACACCCTGTATGCCGGGTGGGTCGGCCCGGACGCGAGCGCGCCGTCGACCACATGGGGCCCTGCCAAGTACGACACCTTTGCCGTCATCACCAAGGCGAGCAACCGGGGTTGGCCGTACTGCATGGGCAACAAGCAGCCCTACCGGGACCGCAATCTGCCCGACCCGACCAAGCCGCTCGGCTGGTACGACTGCGATCACCCCAAGAACGAGTCCCCGAACAACGACGGTCTCGTCGATCTTCCGCCGGTCACCGGCAACAACATCTGGTACTCGCCCCAGGGCGGCGCCCCGGACTACCCACGCGACGCGAACGGCATCCCGTCGTACAAACAGGAGGAGGCCACCTATCTGCTGCCGTGGCTGAAGGGCGGTGGCCAGGCGGCGATGAACGGGCCCGTCTACCGGTACGACGCGTCGGTCCCCAACGCCACGAAGTGGCCCTCCTATTGGGACGGCAAGTGGTTCGTCGGCGACTTCTACGACTCCGACCAGCCGCGCAACGCCGTCCTCACCGACCCGAAGACGGCCGGTGACGGCGGCCTGCCGATCCACTCCGAGTCACTGAAAAAGAACGTGCCCATCGGCAACGACGGCATCAAGAACCTCATGGACTGGAAGTTCGGGCCGGACGGCGCGCTGTATGTCCTGGACTACGGCCGCGGCTTCTTCACCTCCGACTCCAAGTCGGCACTGTGGAAGGTCACTTACACGGGTGGCGGCCCGACGCCGACCACCGCTCAACTGGCCAGGAGGGTGGAGTGATGTCCCAAAGACGTTGGTGGACCGCTTTGCTGGCGTCCCTGCTGATGGTGCTGGGGCTGACATCGACCTCCGCGTTCGGGTGGACCGAGTCCCCGTACGCCGGATCCTCGAACGACACCGCGGCCCCTCAGGTGCTCACCTGGACCGCCGGGGACGACATCACCCAGTACGCCTCGGTGCCGCAGACCGCGGTCGCGGGCCCGACGACGACCGTCTTCGAGAACACCGCGGCGACCGGCAACACCACAGGAATGCCGCACACGTTGACGTTCGACGTCTCCGACCCGGAGTACAACAACGACGTCCCGCTGAACATCCTGGCCAACCCGAACGACGACCAGGGCGGCAAGCACACGGCCGAAGTCACCCTCACCCCCGGCCGCTACCGCTTCTACTGCACGATGCCGGGCCATGAACGGATGCAGGGCATCCTCGTGGTGACGGAGGGCGGCGGCTCGGACACGACGGCGCCCGAGACGTCGGCCTCGGTCAGCGGTGCGCGGAACTCACAGGGCGTACGTCGGTTCGGCGACGATCACGGTCGCCGCGAGCGACGCGGATTCCGGCGTCGACCGGATCGAGTACGCCCTCGAGGACACGGGTGCCTGGCAGCCGTACACCACGCCCGTCGTGGTCGACCAGGTCGGCGCCCACAAGGTCCGCTATCGCGCGATCGACAAAGCGGGCAACACCGCCACCGAGAGGAGCGTCGACTTCAGGTGGTCGCGCCGCCCACGGACGACACGACCGCGCCCGAGACCTCGGCGACGGTGAGCGGCGAGCGGAATCCCGACGGTGCGTACATCGACATGGCGACCGTCACCGTCTCCGCCTCCGACACCGGTTCCGGAGTCAACACGATCGAGTACGCGGTCGACTCCGGCGGCTGGCAGCCGTACACGGCTCCCGTGATGGTGCACGCGCTCGGCGCCCACCAGGTGCGCTACCGCGCGACGGACAAGGCGGGCAACACCGCCGCCGAGAAGAGCGTCGACTTCACGGTGGTGGCGCCACCCGTTCCCGACACGACACCGCCGGTGACCGGGGTGAGCGTCGACGGGACGAAGAACTCCGACGGCGCATATGTGAACAGTGCCAAGGTGACCGTGAACGCGACGGACGAGGGTGGTTCGGGAGTCGCCGCGATCGAGTACTCACTCGACGGCGGCCCCTATCTGACGTACTCCGCATCGGTGTTGGTCGACCGCGTCGGCGCGCACACGGTGATGTACCGGGCGAGCGACAAGGCGGGCAACACATCGGAGCCGCGCACCGTGAGCTTCACGGTCGCCTCCGGTGGCGGCGTGCCCGCGCCCAACTGCCCCGAATACGACGAGAGATTGACCGTGATCGTGGGAACGGTCGACTCGGGTGTACCGAACCGGGTCACCAACAACCGTTGCCGCATCAATGAGTTGATCGAGGACGAGAAGGAGTGGACCTCCCAGGCGCTGTTCCTCAAGCGCGTCAGGACCGTCCTGGACAGGCTCCTCAAGGAAGGTGTCATCGACCAGCGCGAGTACAACCGGATCACCAAGGCGGCCAAGCAGTCCGGCATCGGCAAGCCGGGCCAGACCGACGGCTACCGCAAGATCTTCGACGGCTCGCAGGCGTCCTTCGCGCGATGGGAGCACGTGGGTGGCGGTTCGTTCGGGCTGAACACCGACGGGTCGATCACGTCCGGCACCACGCAGGGCGGGCTCGGCATGCTGTGGTTCCCCGAGCGCAAGTACGGCGACTTCTCGCTGAAGCTCCAGTGGCGTGACGACGCTCCCGGCACCGGGAACGCCAACTCCGGTGTGTTCGTGCGGTTCCCGTGGGTCCACGACCACCCGGAGGAGTCGCGGCCGGAGTGGGTCGCCATCAAGTACGGCCACGAGGTGCAGGTGCTCGACCGGCCTGACGGCGACATGTACAAGACGGGCTCGATCTACGGATTCGACCGGGTCGGGCTCGCCGGGGCCGGCGTCGCGCAGAAGGGCACCTGGAACGACTACGAGATCCGTGTGGTCGACCAGCACTACTCGGTGTACCGCAACGGCGTGCTGATCAACGAGTTCGACAACACCGGCGGCCAGGACTTTTCTCCGCCGCGCTCGGACGACCCGGGCACGGACGGACGGCGGTTCGCCTCCGGCTACGTCGGACTCCAGGTGCACAGCACGACGGACGTGATCTCGTACCGGGACATCCGGATCAAGGAGTTGTAAGGAGCTGGAAGGAAGGGAGCGGTAAGGGGTTGCGGGACGTCCGTCTCGTCCGAGCCGTTGTCAGTGGCGTGCGGCATGCTGTGATCAGTGGCCGCCGTACGCCACTGACGGCGGGGAGGTCTGTGTGTTCACGGGGATCGAAGAGGTCGACTGGGCGTCGATGGGGCACGCCTGCACCGACTCCGCGACGGAAGTGCCCGACCTGCTGTGGGGTCTTGCCTCGGACGATCCGGCCCGGCGGGACATCGCGCTGGACGGGATGTACGGGGCGGTGCACCACCAGGGCGACGTGTACGACAGCACGGTGGCGTGCATACCGTTCCTCTTCGAGCTGGTCGTGACGCCGACGGTCGCCGACCGGGGCGCCGTCGTCGGGCTGCTGCGCAGCATCGCGGGCGAGAAGGAGCCCGCCCCCCTCATGCATGAGGAGTTGGCGTCGGTCCGCCGCCACATCAACGACAACTCAACGGGGAACCTGCGCTACGACGTGGCCTCGGACGAGGCGCTGTTGAGGGACTGCCGGACGATCGTGGCCGCACTCGGCGCCTGACGGCCGCCTCCGGGCCCGGCCGCGCTCGGACGGGCGGCTCTCCCGAGGAGCCCGCCGCGTTTGTGGTCAGCCGCCCTCGTGTTTGGCGCGGCTCGGCTGCACCCGCTTCGGCTCGCCCGGCATCTTCGGGTACTCGGGCGGGTACGGCAGATCACCCAGGCCGTGGTCGTGCTCGTCGCGGCTGGCGAGTTCCAGCAGGGCTTCCAGGGAGAAGGCATGGTCGTCCATGTCGGCGTGCACATCGCCGAGTTCGGCGAAGCGCCGAGGCATGGTCGCCAGGTCGAAGTCGCGGGGCTGGGCGTCGTCCACCTCGTCCCAGCGCAGGGGCGCGGAGACGGGGGCGTGCGGGCGGGGGCGTACCGAGTAGGCGGAGGCGATGGTGCGGTCCCGCGCGGTCTGGTTGTAGTCCACGAAGATCTTTTCGCCCCTTTCCTCCTTCCACCAGGCGGTGGTGACCTGGTCGGGCATACGGCGCTCGAGTTCGCGCCCGACGGCGATGGCGGCCCGGCGTACCTGCGTGAAGGTCCAGCGCGGCTGGATCGGCACGAAGACGTGCAGGCCCCGGCCGCCGGACGTCTTGGGCCAGCCGCGCAGATCGCCGTACTCGTGCAGCACCTCGCGCAGTTCGTGAGCGGCGCGCACCGCGTCGGCGTAGTCCGTGCCGGGCTGTGGGTCGAGGTCGATCCGGAGTTCGTCGGGGCGGTCGACGTCGTCACGGCGGACCGGCCACGGGTGGAAGGTGAGTGTGCCGAACTGGGCGGCCCACAGGACGGCGGCGGGCTCGGTCGGGCACATCTCGTCCGCGCTGCGGCCGCTGGGGAAGGTGATGTGGACGGTCGGGATCCAGTCGGGCATGTTCTTGGGGGCCCGCTTCTGGAAGAAGGACTCGCCCGTCACCCCGTCCGGGTAGCGCTCCAGGGTGGTGGGGCGGTTGCGCAGGGCGCGCAGGATTCCGTCGCCGACGGCGAGGTAGTACTGGGCGAGGTCCAGCTTCGTGAAGCCGCGCTCCGGGAAGAAGACCTTGCCCGGGCTGGACAGACGTACGGTCCTCCCGGCTGCCTCGAATTCCACCGCATCGCCCATGCGAGCCACGGTAGGCGCGAGGCGCACACCTCGCACACCGGGCGGGCGGCACTGTCACCGCGCAGAATCGGAGCATGGACCTGCCGGTGATGCCACCCGTGAAGCCGATGCTCGCCAAGTCCGTGGCCAGGATCCCGCCTGACATGCACTATGAGGCGAAGTGGGACGGTTTCCGGGCGATCGTGTTCCGCGACGGTGCCGAGGTCGAGATCGGCAGTCGCACCGGGAAACCGCTGACCAGGTACTTTCCTGAGCTCGTCGCAGCGCTGCGGGAGCGGCTGCCGGAGCGTTGTGTGATGGACGGCGAGATCGTGATCGCGCGGGAAGGGCGGCTCGACTTCGACGCGCTCACGGAGCGGATCCACCCGGCGGACTCGCGGGTGCGGATGCTGGCCGAGAAGACTCCCGCCTCCTTCGTGGCCTTCGACCTGCTGGCGCTCGCCGACGAGTCGCTGCTCGACGTCCCGCTGGGCGATCGGCGCGCGCTGCTGGTGATGGCGCTGTCCGGAGTGACGGCGCCGGTCCATGTGGCACCGGCGACCACGGACCGCGAGGTGGCGCAGCGATGGTTCGAGCAGTACGAGGGCGCGGGTCTCGACGGGGTGATCGCCAAACCGCTCACGCTGCCCTATCTCCAGGACGAGCGCGCCATGTTCAAGATCAAGCATGAACGGACGGCGGACGTCGTGGTCGCCGGTTACCGCTTCCACAAGAGCGGGCCGATCGTCGGCTCGTTGCTGCTGGGTCTGTACGACGACCGGGGCACCCTCCAGCACGTGGGCGTGAGCGCCGCGTTCCCGATGAAGCGGCGCGCGGAGCTGGTGGAGGAGTTGGAGCCGCTGCGGATGGAGGATGTCGAGCAACACCCGTGGGCGGCCTGGGCGGACGAGGCGGCGCACGAGACGGCGCGGTTGCCGGGCGCGCCCAGCAGATGGTCGTCGAAGAAGGACCTCTCCTGGGTGCCGGTGCGGCCCGAGAGGGTGGCCGAGGTGGCGTACGACCACATGGAGAACGGCGTGCGGTTCCGCCACACGGCCCGCTTCCGCCGGTGGCGCCTCGACCGCACGGCTGAGAGCTGCACGTACGGCCAGTTGGAGGAACCGGTGGGGTACGACCTCGCGGAGATCTTCGGACCGCAGGACTGACCGCCGCCTTTCGGGCCGCCCTTCACGCCACCCCCAGAGGTTCACGTGCAGCAACGCGCCCGGCTGATCGACTCGGCGGCGCACGGAATCAGAATCGAACGGGTATGGCCACCGATGAGCCTATAAGCGCACAATCGATGGCACAGGACGGGGGCGCACGGTGGGCATGCGACAGCTGGCGCGGATGCGGCGCGGCGCGATGACAGCGGCGCTGCTGGCCGCCGCGGTGACGGGCTCCCTGTTGACGGGCTGCACTGTGGGGGGCGGCGCGACCGACGACGGGCGCGGCCGGACACAGGGACCCACCGAAGGCAACGACGGCACGGCGACGAGCAGTTCGGTGCTCGCCGTGAAGATCGACAATGTGCGCGCGGCCCGCCCGCAGACGGGCCTGGACGCGGCCGACGTCGTGTACGCGGAGCAGGTCGAGGGCGGTCTCAGCCGGCTGATGGCGGTCTACGCGAGCCGGTTCCCGAAGGTTGTCGGGCCCGTGCGCAGTGCCCGCGAGTCGGACCTGGAGCTGTTGCGCCAGTTCGACGAGCCGACGCTCGCCTTCTCGGGCGCGCAGCACAAGTTGCTGCCGCTGATCGACAAGGCCCCGCTGCACGCGCAACCGCCGGAAAGTGTCTCCGGCGCCTACTACCGGGGTACGGACAAACCCGCGCCGCACAATCTCTATCTGCGTCCGCAGCGGCTGATGGGATCCGCGCCGGGCAGCGCCGCCCTCACCGCCGGGTTCCACTTCGGCCAGGCGCCCACCGGCGGCAGCCCGGAGACCTCACGCACCGTGCGCTTCCCGGCGGCCCGCTTCACCTTCACCTGGTCCGGCAGCCGGCAGCGCTGGCTGGTGAACATGGACGGGACGCCCACCGTGACGACCGACGGCAAGACGGTGGCCCCGGCCACGGTCGTGGTGCAGTACGTGAAGGTGCGCGCCTCCCAGTTCCACGACGTCCTGGGCAACAACACGCCGTACACGGAGACGGTGGGCTCGGGGAAGGCGAAGGTGCTGCGCGACGGTCGTGTCTTCGACGCGAACTGGGCGCGCCCCAGCGCGACGGACGGCACGGAGTTCACGACGACGGGCGGTGCGCCGATGAACTTCGCGCGGGGCCAGGTGTGGGTGGTCTTCGCGAAGGCGTGACCGTCCCCGCAAGCGCGAGGGCATGACCGTCCCCAGGTGACCGTCCCCGGAAAAATCGACCGGACGCGGGCTAGGAGCGGCGTCCCAAGCGCCGCTCGATCGCCGCCTCCGTCTCCTGGCGCGCGGCGGCGCGCTCGCCCGATCGCCATCGGCGTGATCATCGACCGTACGGACTCGATGGCAGGCGGTCTGGTCTATGTCGCCGCACTCTCGGTGGCCGGATTCCTGGCGTACGCCTTCCTCATCGACAGGGTCGAACGCCTGGAGGCGTAGGGGCTGCGTCACGTTCCCGCCCGCCGGGCGGACGGCGAGAGCCCTGGGGCCTGTCCGGCGGATCAGGTCGGAGGGGACCCGCGGCGCCTCATCAGCGCAGGTGAGCGGGTCCTGATGCGTCCGGCCGCAAGGCGGAGGAGGGCGACGACGCGATGGGGGTCCCCCGCGCGAGGGAAGCCGAGCGTGGGGGAGTCGGCAACCGACGACAACGCCGCAGATGGACGTGCCAGGACCCGCGTCTCCGACATGATCCGCCGGACAGGCCTAGGCCGGCCTAGGCCTTCGCGGAGGCCGCGGGCTCCGCTGGATTGCGGAGACCCTCCGCGGCGTCCGAGACCCGCTGGATGAGGTCGAAGAACATGGCCTGCTCCTCGGCGGAGAGCGGGGCCAGGAAGACCTGGTTCATCCGGGCGGTGCGGACGGTCAGCTTGCGGTGCGTGCGCATCCCCTCGTCCGTGAGGCGCAGCAGGAAGCGGCGGCCGTCCTGCGGGTCGCGCACCTTGTCGAGCAGACCCCGACGGCTGAGCCGGCTGATGACCTCGGCGATGGTGGACCGGTCGAGCCCCACCCGCTCCCCCACCGTGCGCTGGTCAAGGCCCGGCTCCGCGACGAGCGCGTTAAGGACCGCGAACTGCGGGGAGGTGATCTCCTCGGAGACCATGGTGTTCCACAGCAGGTAGTGGGCCTGCTGCAGTCGCCGGGCCAGGTGCCCGGGGTGGGTGGAGAGGTCCACCGCGGCCATATGCGCTCCTCGACTCAACTATTCGTTGGTGTACTGAACAATACCCCGGCGCGGCCTGGCCCGTCTCGCCATATGCGGAGACTCTCAACTGCACATTCATTGTGGGTCTTGACGGGCCGAGGATCGGGTGGCAGCGTGTTTGAAACCTCGAAGAATTAATCAGTGCCCTGATTAATTGAGGCGTTGGACGCTCGGGAGAGATGGGGCTTCACGGATGGACAAGGTGGTCGCCACGGCCCTGGAGGCAGTGGCCGATGTGCCGGACGGCGCGACACTCGCGGTCGGTGGATTCGGCCTGAATGGTGTGCCGAATGTGCTGATCGAGGCGCTGTACGAGCGTGGCGTATCCGGCCTCGGTGTGGTCTCCAACAACTGCGGGGCGATGGAGTCGGGCCTGGCGATCCTGCTCGCGGCCGGGCGGATCGCCCGCGTCACCGGCTCGTACATCGGCGCGAACAAGGAGTTCGCCCGGCAGTACCTGGCCGGTGAGCTGGAGGTGGAGATGATCCCGCAGGGCACGCTCGCCGAGCGGCTGCGCGCGGGCGGCGCCGGGATCCCCGCCTTCTACACCCCGGCCGGGGTCGGCACGCAGGTCGCGGACGGCGGACTGCCATGGCGCTACGACGGCCAGGGCGGCGTCGCGCTGGCCTCCCCGCCGAAGGAGGTGCGCGAGTTCGACGGCACGGAGTACGTGCTGGAGCACGGTATCCGCACCGACTTCGCCCTCGTACGGGCCGCCAAGGGCGACCGGCACGGCAACCTGGTCTTCAACAAGTCCACCCGGAACTTCAACCCGCTGGCGGCGATGGCCGGCCGGGTGACGATCGCCGAGGTGGAGGAGCTGGTGGAGCCGGGCGAGATCGACCCGGACGCGGTGCATCTGCCGGGCATCTTCGTGCAGCGCGTCGTCGCGCTCACCCCGGAACAGGCGAGCGCCAAGATGATCGAGCAGCGGACGGTTTCGGCGCCCGCGGCGAATGGAACGGTGAGCGAGTAATGGCCTGGAGCAGGCAGGAGATGGCCGCCCGCGCCGCGCGCGAACTCGAGGACGGCCAGTATGTGAACCTGGGCATCGGCCTGCCGACGCTGATCCCCAACTATCTCCCCGACGGCATCGAGGTGATCCTGGAGTCCGAGAACGGCATCCTGGGGACCGGTCCCTACCCGACCGAGGACCAGGTCGACCCGGATCTCATCAACGCAGGCAAGGAGACCGTGACGGTCCTGCCGGGGGCCTCGTACTTCGACTCGTCGCTGTCCTTCGGGATGATCCGCGGCGGGCACATCGACGTCGCCGTGCTCGGCGCGATGCAGGTGTCCGCAGGCGGTGACCTCGCCAACTGGGCGATCCCCGGCAAGATGATCACCGGGATAGGCGGCGCGATGGACCTGGTCCACGGCGCCCGCACGGTCATCGTCGTGATGACGCACACCGCCAAGGACGGATCGGCGAAGATCCTCCAGGAGTGCGCGCTGCCGCTCACGGGCAAGGCGTGCGTGAACCGGATCATCACCGACCTCGGCGTGCTGGACGTCACCGCAGGGGGGCTGGTGCTCGTCGAGACCGCGCCGGGCGTCACCGTCGAGGAGATCGTGGCGAAGACCGCCGCGAAGATCCGCATTCCCGAGGAGACCTCATGAAGGACGTCTACATCGTCGATGCGGTCCGCACCCCCATCGGCAAGTACAGCGGGTCGCTGGCCGCCGTCCGCCCGGACGACCTCGCCGCCCACGCCATCCGTGAACTCCTCGCCCGTACACCGGGCTTGGACCCGTCCCGGATCGAGGACGTGTACTTCGGCAACGCCAACGGGGCGGGCGAGGAGAACCGCAACGTCGGCCGCATGGCCGCCCTGCTCGCCGGTCTGCCCACCTCGGTGCCGGGCGTGACCGTCAACCGGCTGTGCGCCTCCGGGCTCGAAGCCGTCATCCAGGCCGCCCGGGCCATCGCGCTCGGCGACGCCTCCATCGCCCTGGCCGGTGGCGTCGAGTCGATGACACGCGCCCCCTACGTACTGCCCAAGAGCGAGCGGCCCTTCCCGGCCGGACACACCGAGCTGTACTCCACGACGCTGGGCTGGCGCATGGTCAACCCGGGGATGGACCCGCAGTGGACCATCCCGCTGGGCGAGTCGGCCGAACTCATCGCCGAGAAGCACAAGATCACACGTGCGCAGCAGGACGAGTTCGCCCTCGCCAGCCACCGCAAGGCGGCCCGGGCACAGGCGGACGGCCTGTTCGACGGCGAGATCGCCCCCGTATCCCTTCCGCAGCGCAAGGGCGACCCGGTCGTCTTCGGCGCCGACGAGTGTGTACGCGCCGAGGCGTCCCTGGAGGCCATGGCGAGGCTGAAGCCCTCCTTCCGCAAGGCGAGCGAAGCGAGATGCGAGTCCCCCCAGCCGAAGGCTGGGGGAGGCACGGTGACGGCCGGCAACGCCTCGCCCTTGAACGACGGCGCGGCTGCCCTGCTGCTGGTCGACGAGGAGGGCCTGAAGGCCACCGGGCGTGAGCCCCTCGCGCGCGTCAGCGCGACCGGCGTCTCCGCGATCGACCCGCAGTACTTCGGACTCGCCCCCGTCGAGGCCGTCCATCGCGCACTCGCCAAGGCGGGCAAGGGATTTGACGACCTGTCGACGCTGGAGCTCAACGAGGCCTTCGCCGCGCAGGTCCTCGGGTGCCTGGCCGAATGGCCCGAGTTCGACCCGCAGGTCCTCAACCCGCAGGGCGGCGCCATCGCCCTCGGTCACCCCCTCGGCGCGTCCGGCGCCCGGCTCGCCGGAACCGTCGCCCACCAACTCGCCCGCCAGGGCTCCGGAGTTGGTGTCGCCACTCTCTGCATCGGTGTGGGCCAGGGCCTCGCCCTCGTCCTCGAACGATAGGAAGTCGACCATGGCTCTCACTCAGTCGGACATCGACGTCGAGATCAAGGATCACCAGGACGCGTACGACAAGGCGGTCGCCGGCGGCGCCCCGGTCCAGCACCACCCCTCGCGCGACTACCCCCCGTACCGCAGCTCCCTCCTGCGCCACCCCAAGCAGGCGCTGGTCGCCGTGAACGGCGGCGACCCGGAGACGGTCGAGCTGTCGGGTCCCGTCTTCGGTGTCACCGACATCACCGAGATCGACAATGACCTGACCCGCCGGCACCGGGGCGAACCGATCGGCGAGCGCATGACCGTCTCGGGCCGCCTCCTCGACCGCGACGGCCGTCCCGTACGCGGCCAGCTCGTCGAGATCTGGCAGGCCAACGCCGCCGGCCGCTACGCCCATCTGCGCGAACAGCACCCGGCGCCGCTCGACCCCAACTTCACCGGTGTGGGCCGTACCCTGACGGATGATCACGGGCGGTACACGTTCACGACCATCAAGCCGGGCCCGTACCCGTGGGCCAACCACACCAACGCGTGGCGGCCCGCGCACATCCACTTCTCGGTCTTCGGCACGGCGTTCACCCAGCGGCTCGTGACGCAGATGTACTTCCCGAGCGACCCGCTGTTCCCGTACGACCCGATCCTGCGGTCCGTGACAGACGAGGCGGCGCGCAGCCGTCTGATCGCCGGCTACCACCACGACCTCTCGCAGCCCGAGTTCTCGCTCGGCTATGAATGGGACATCGTCCTCGACGGTCCCTCCGCCACCTGGATCGAGGAAGGCCGTTGAGCATGACCGAGCGGTTGCTCCCCACCCCGTCCCACACCATCGGCCCCTTCTACGGCCATGCACTGCCCTTTCCCGGTGGCGGCGACGTCGCACCCCAGGGCCACCCCGACACGATCACCCTGCACGGATACGTGTTCGACGGCGCGGGCACGCCGATCCCCGACGCTCTGCTGGACTTCTGGCAGGCGGCGCCCGACGGCTCTCTGAAGGGCGCTCCCGGCTCGATGCGCCGCGACCCGTCGACGGGCGATTTCCTCGGCCGCAACGGCATCGACTTCACGGGCTTCGGGCGGGTCGCCACGGACGCCGACGGGCACTACGCGTTGCGCACGCTGCCGCCGGGGAACGCCGGGCTGCCGTACATCAGCGTCTGTGTCTTCGCCCGTGGTCTGACGCACCATCTCTTCACCCGCGCGTACCTCGCCGAAGGCGCCGACCCGCTGCTGGACTCGCTCCCGGCCGACCGGCGCGCCACGCTGATCGCGGCCGAGGGGGCGAACCGCACGTACCGTTTCGACATCCGCCTTCAGGGCGAAGGCGAAACGGTCTTCCTGGAGTTCCAGTGACAGCTGTCGACCCTGTCGATTCCGGCGCCCTGCTCGCCCCCGGGTGGGCGGGCTGCCCGGCCGCGTCCGAGACGAGCGACACCGCCTATCTGCGGGCGCTGCTCGACGCGGAGGCCGCGCTGGCCCGGGCCCAGGCATCGCTGGCGCTGGCCCCGGCTGAGGCCGCATCGGCGGTGTCCTCGGCAGCCGACGCCACCGTCTTCGACATCGCGGTGATCGCGCTGCGCGCACGAAGCGGCGGCAATCCGGTGATCCCGCTGGTCGCGGACCTGACGGCCGCTGTCGGCAAGGAGTACGGCCCGTACGTCCACCGGGGCGCGACGAGCCAGGACATCATGGACTCGGCGACCATGCTGGTCACCGCGCGCACGCTGGACCTCGTCCTGGGGGACCTCGGCCGCACGGAGCGGGCGCTGGCCCGGCTCGCCGCGGAGCACCGGGACACGGTGATGCCGGGCCGCACGCTCACCCAGCACGCGGTGCCGACGACTTTCGGGCTGAAGGCGGCGGGTTGGCGGTCGCTGGTGCTGGATGCCCGGGACAGGGTGTCCGCCGTACGTGCCTCGCTGCCTGCCCAACTGGGCGGCGCCGCAGGGACGTTGGCAGCGTTCACGGTATTCGGCCCCGCTGGGACTCGGGCCGGCGGTGGCAGGCCGGCTCTCGCGGACACGCAGGCCGCAAGCGACGCATCCGCCCCCGCGGACACGCAGGCCCTGATCGCGGCGTATGCCCGTGAACTCGGGCTCGCCCCACCCGTGCTGCCCTGGCACACCCTCCGTACGCCGATCGCCGATCTGGCCGGAGCGCTGGCGTTCACCGCCGGAGCCCTGGGCAAGACCGCCGTCGACGTGCTCACCCTGACCCGTACCGAGATCGCCGAGGTCGCCGAGGGTTCCGGCGGCGGATCGTCCGCGATGCCGCACAAGGCCAACCCCGTGCGGGCCACCCTCGTCGCCGCCGCGGCCCGCCGGGCGCCACAGCTCGCGGCAACGCTCTACGGGGCGATGGCGGCCGAGGACGAGCGTCCGGCCGGGGCCTGGCACGCCGAATGGGAGCCCCTGCGGGATCTGCTCCGGCTGGTCGGCGGGGCAGCGCGCGATGCCGCCGAGCTGGCGGAGGGGCTCCGGGTGAACGCGGACACCATGCGTGAACATCTCGGTCTCACCCACGGGTTGATCGTCTCCGAGCGGCTGGCCGCCGAGCTCGCTCCCGTGCTCGGGCGGGCCCGTGCCAAGGAGCTGCTGACGCGGGCCGCGCAGCGCGCCGTCGCCGGGAACCGGCCCCTCGTGGAGGTGCTCGGCGAGGAGCCGGAGCTCAAGGAGCTCGACCTCGCGGACCTCACCGACCCCACCCGCTACACGGGCTCCGCGGGAGCCCTCACCGACCGTGCTCTGGAGCGACGTTGACCGACACACTGCTCAACCACCGCGCCGAAGGTTCCACCACCGCTCCCCCCCTGCTCCTCGGCCCCTCGCTCGGCACGTCGTACGCCCTGTGGAACAAGGTCGCGCCCGAGCTTTCCGTCACCCATCGGGTGGTCCGCTGGGATCTGCCGGGTCACGGCGGTTCGGCCGCCGACCTGATCGGGCCCGGCGCGACCGTCGCCGACCTCGCCGGGCTGGTGCTCGCCCTCGCCGACTCGCTCGGCATCGACCGGTTCGCGTACGCGGGTGTCTCGCTCGGTGGCGCGGTCGGTCTGCACCTGGCCGTGCATCACCCTGAGCGTCTGGAGAGCCTCGCCGTCATCTGCTCGTCGGCCCACTTCAACGGCTCCAAGCCGTGGGAGGAGCGCGCGCGGACCGTGCGCCGCGAGGGCCTCGCCGCGCTCGCCGAAACCGCGAACGCCCGCTGGTTCACGCCCGGCTTCACCGTGCCCGAGCTGGTGGAGGACCATCGCACCGCGGATCCCGAGGCGTACGCCGCCTGCTGTGACGCGCTCGCCGCCTTCGACATCCGGGAGCGGCTGTCGTCCCTCACCCTGCCGACCCTGCTCATCGCGGGCCGCGAGGATCCGGCGACGCCGCGCGCGCATCTGCGGGAGATCGCGGACGCGGTGCCCGGCGCCTCGCTCACCGAGATCGCGGGCGCCTCGCACCTGGCGCCCGCGGAGCGCCCGGAGGCTGTGCTCGCCGCGCTGCGCGGGCACTTCGACGGGTATGCGCTGCGGGGCATGGAGGTGCGCCGTCAGGTCCTCGGGGACGACCACGTGGACCGCGCGCAGGCACGGCAGACGCCCTTCACCGCTCGCTTCCAGGACTTCATCTCGCGCTATGCGTGGGGCGAGATCTGGACGGATCCGACGCTGGCGCGCCGTGAGCGCAGCATGATCACGCTGACCGCGCTGGTGGCGCACGGCCACTACGACGAGCTCGCCATGCACGTCCGAGCGGCGCGGCGCAACGGCCTCACGCCCGAGGAGATCGGCGCGGTGCTGCTGCAGACGGCCGTGTACTGCGGTGTTCCGGCGGCGAACTCGGCGTTCGCGGTGGCGCAACGGGTGCTGACGGAGGAAGACAAGAGCGGTGGGTGACCCTGCTGGTCGTAGCTTCAACGGCACCTCGTACATACCTGAGCACCGTGCCTAGGGTGGAGGCATGTCCACTGTTCTGATCACCGGTGCCACCTCAGGGCTCGGCAGGTACGTCGCCTTCGAGCTGGTCCGCTCCGGATATGTCGTCCTCGCGCACGGGCGCGACCGCGCGCGGACCGAGTCGCTCGTCACGGAGCTGCGGGCCGAGGGTGGCGAGTCCTACGGGTACGTCGCCGATCTGGCCTCGCTCGCGCAGGTGCGGCGGCTGGGCGAGGAGGTCGCCGCCGAGCACCCGCGTCTCGACGTGCTGATCAACAATGCGGGGGTCGGCGCCGGCCCGCACGGTGCGGGCCGTGAGGTGAGCGCCGACGGTCACGAGCTGCGGCTCGCGGTGAACTATCTCGCTCCGGTCGCCCTCACCCGCGCGCTGCTGCCCACGCTCCGCGCGAGCGCCCCGTCCCGCGTCGTCAATGTCGGCTCGGTCGGCCAGGAGCCGCTGGACTTCGACGACCCGGAACTCACCCGGGGCTACACCGGGGTATCGGCGTACTGCCGCAGCAAGTTCGCGCTGGCGGCGCACACGTTCGCGCTGAGCGAGGAGCTGGCGGGCAGCGGCGTCTCGGTGAACGTCCTGCACCCCGCGACCTACATGGACACAGCGATGGTCCGCGACGCCGGAGTGGTCCCCTGGTCCACCGTCGCCGACGGTGCGGCGGGTGTACTCCGCCTGGCCACACGGGAGTTGGGCACCGGCGGGTACTTCGACGGCACGAACCCCTCGCGGGCGCACGCGCACACGTACGACCGCGAGGTGTGGAAGCGGCTGAAGGCGACCACGAATCAGCTGCTCGGCAGCTGAAGACCGACTGCCGAACTGACACCCCGCTGCCGGACTGGGCCATGTCTCTACGTCTGCCTCGGCACCGTGACCGCCGCCGCCCTCCTCATCTGGCTCCGTTCGTAACCAGGAACAAAGACCAACTCACCCCTGGGACTTGAGGTTCTCCAGACCGGTCGACACCAGTAGCGGAGTGAACTCAAGGACGCTGTGCGTGGCGACGCCGTTGAGCACGTACGGGTCAGTGGCGAGAAGGCGGTCGAGTTCTTCGGCGGGCATCCGGGGGGCTAGGTAGACCCCGCCGACCAGAGGCACCTGGCGCCCGGCCATCACCAGCGACCGCCGTGAAATAAGGTGGTTCAGCCAGTCGCCGTGCGCCGGTCTCCAGCGGTCCACTTCATCCAGCGGTGCCGTGTAGGTCACTGTCACAATGAACATGACCAGACCGTAGTGGACCACCAAGGACTACTGCGACCTCACTCAATGATCGCAGAGACAGGCCCTAGAGGCTCGCCAGCGCCTCCCCCGCCTTCGCCACCAACCCGTCCGCCCCGCACGAACGCGCCAGCGTCATCCCCTTGTTGATCTCCGCCACCGAGCGGGCGGCGATGCCGTACTCGACGCGGGCCGCGGCGTGTTCGTACTGGCAGGGCGAGGCTTCCAGGTAGGTGACCGCCTGGGCGGCCAGCCGTACCGCGCGCTGGCCCGATTCGAGGGCCGCGGCGCAGCGGAGCGCCTCGCCGATGGCCGTGTCGGTGCCGAAGCGCTCGGCCTGGCGGCGGGCGTCGGCGGCCAGGGCAGCGGCACGCGTCGGGTCCTCGGTGGCGAGGGCTCGGGCGAGGTCGACCGCCCAGGGGGCGAGCACCGTGTTGTGGTGACCGCGCGCGGCGGCGGCCTTCTCGGCTGCCTCCAGTTCGTTGATGCCGTCCTTGGTGCGGCCGGCGGCGAGCAGCAGACGGCCGCGTACGGAGCGGGTGTCCGGGAGCACGATCGTGGACGGGTACGGAGGTGCGAAGCCGTAGCGTTCGGCGATCTCCGCGGCCTCGTGGACATGGCCGCGGGCGAGCAGTGTGTCGATGAGTCCGCAGGTCGCGGACCAGTACAGGGGCAGCCCGCGACCGACCCGTTCGGCGAGGCGGAGCGATTCGCGCTGGTAGTGCTCCGCGTCGGCGAGGCGGCCTCGTCTGCGGTGCGCGAGGCCGAGGTAGGCGTTGGCCAGGGAGAGGTGGCCGCCGCTCCAGCTGGCCTTCACATAGGCGTGCAGGGCCTCGCTGAACAGGCTTTCGGCCCGGTCGAGCCGGTCGGCGTAGGCGTACGCGCTGCCGAGCATCAGGAGCAGTTCGACGCCCCACTCGGTGTCGGTCCAGCCGAGTCCGGGTGCGAGGCGGCCGTTGACGAGGGCGCGGTCGCAGAGTTCCACGACCTCTTCGGCGTTCTCGCCGCGCGTCATCGCGTCGAAGCCGCGCAGTATGAGCAGCGCGCGCTCGGAGTTGTCCCGCCCGGTGCAGGTCCTGACGAGTTCGGCGAGACCGAGGGAGTGTCCCGCGGCGCGCTCCTCGCCGGCGTGGATGCCCTCCCACATGTAGTGCACGGCCTGCAGTCGCATGCGGGCGGGGCCCGGTTCGAGCCGGGCGACCTCCTCGTCGACCGTGCGGACGGCCTCGTCCAACTGGTTGTTGTGGAGCAGCGCCTGGGAGAGCCGGAAGACGGCGTCCACGCGCATGGCGTCCTCGAGGCCAGGCCTTTCGAGCGCGGCGCGCAGATGGCCGATGGTCGTGGAGGGCGCGGTCAGGAGCGTGGCACAGCCCAGTTCGTAGAGCACGCGGGCGTGCACGTCGGGCAGCGGGGGCTCGGCCAGGGCGCGCTCCAGGCAGCGCCTGGCCGCGTCGGGCGCGCCGACGGCGAGGTGTTCCCTGGCGGCCTCACGCATCTGCTCGACGAGTTCGGGGTCGTCGTCCGGGTGGACTTCGAGGAGATGGCGGGACGCCGCGGCCGCACCGCGCCCGGACTCGGTGACCGCCCAGGCGGCCTGGCCGTGCATCGCGGTGCGCAGGGCGTCCGGGATCGAGCGGTAGACCGCGGTGGCGATGAGCGGGTGCACGAACTCCAGCTCGTTCTCCGCGACTTGACCGTTCGTCGGCTCGGGCCTGGTCAGGATGCGGGCGGCGCCGAGGAGTTCCGCGCAGCGCAGGGCCTCGTCGCTCTGCATTCCGGCGAGTTGGGCGGCGAGGTCGAGGGAGATCGCGGTGCCGAGGATCGCGGCCGCCCAGGCGAACCGTGTGGCGTCGATGCCGAGTCCTTCGAGGCGGGCGACGAGTCCGCGGCCGCGGGCCGAGCGGTTCAGGTCGCGCAGTTCGGCGGCCGATCCCTCGGCCGGCTCCATCTGGCTGTCCTGCACCTTGGCGAGCAGTTCGACCGTCTCGTACGGATTGCCGCCGGTGACCGCCCACACCTCGCGGCAGAACGGCGCGTCGGCGTGCTCCCCGAGCGTGGCGCGGGTCAGTCCTTCGGCCGCGGCCGGGGTCAGCGCGCTCAAGGTGGCGACCGGGCGGGCCGCGGCGGCGACCGCGTCGAGCAGCCGGGCGCTCTCGCCGCTGACCCCGCCGGGACGGCGGGCCACCACGACGAGAACGGAAAGGTCCTCGAGCCGCTCGACGAACGCGGCGAGCCAGCGCAGTGTCTCCTGGTCGGCCCAGTGGGCGTCGTCGATGAGCAGCACGAGCGGCCATTCGCGCTTGGCGAGCCGCCGCACCGCCGCGACCAGACCGTCGCACACACCTTGCGGGTCGGGCTGACACTCGCCCGGCTCCGCTATACCAAGGGCGGGCCCTGCGATGTCGTACCAGTCGCCCAGGTATTCGCGCGCCTCCTCCGGCATCAGCGAGACGAGGGCCGGCTGCAGCAACTGCCGTACGACATTGAAGGGGACGGACGTGACGGTCTCGCCGCCGCGGGCCGACCACACCGCACAGCCACTGCTCTCCGCGATCCGGCGGGCCTCGGCCAGGAGCGCCGTCTTGCCGAGGCCCGCCTCGCCGCTGAGCACCAGCAGGCTCCCCGAGGTGGCAGCGTCCGCGCGCAGCGCGGCGATCGCCCGTTCGAGTGTGGCGACTTCCTCATCGCGCTCCCACAGGGAAGCCGAGGCGCCCCCTCCGGGCCGTGCCTCCGTCATCCCGCTACCTCCCCAGGTCGCCCAAACGACGTACTGGTAACGAGCCTAGCCGCCTGGAAGCCCCGGTGGAGGCGGGTCCGGGCACGTGTTGCCGAGACGGGTGACAGCGGTGTCCCGGAGGCGACGCGAGAGGCCGTCGACCAGCTCGTGTGAAAGTTATTGACAGTCAACAACCCACGAACTGAAGCTAATTTTCCCATATCAGTCTCCGTCGGGGGCCGGTCCGACCCGGGCCCCGGCATGCCCCGGGAGGAACCGGCATGAGCGCCCCCGCGCACGACTCGGACCTGCGCGCCGCCCGGTCCGCGCACTCCCGCAGAGCCCTGCTCGCGGGCTCCGTGGGCAACTTCATCGAGTGGTACGAGTTCGGCGTCTACGGCTATTTCGCGACGATCATCGCGGCGCGCTTCTTCACACCGGAGGGCGGCAGCGAGGTCGAGGCCCTGGTGAAGACCTACGCATCCTTCGCACTGGCGTTCTTCTTCCGGCCCGTCGGCGCCGCGCTGTTCGGACGGCTCGGCGACCGGATCGGGCGACGCCCGGTGCTGATCCTGGTGATCGCCCTGATGACGGCCGCGACGACCCTGATCGGCGTGCTGCCCACCTACGCCGCGGTCGGCGCCCTCGCCCCGTGGCTGCTCACGTTCCTCCGGGTGCTCCAAGGACTGTCCGCGGGCGGGGAGTTCGGTGGCGCGGTCTCGGTGATGACGGAGTTCGCGCCGCCGGGCAGACGGGGGCTGTACGGGTCGTGGCAATCCTTCACTGTCGCGCTCGGGCTCCTCGCCGGTGCGGGCGTCGCGGCGCTGCTGGCTACGGTGCTCACCTCCCGCGAGCTCGAGGACTGGGGCTGGCGGCTGCCCTTCCTGCTGACGCTGCCGCTAGGCCTCGGGGCGCTCTGGCTGCGGCTGAGACTGGACGAGACACCGTCCTTCGAGCGGGAGCGGCAACGGGAGCGCCCGCCCGGCTCCCAGGTGGCCAGGGCGATCGCGCTCGGGGCCGGGCGCATCATGGGCTGGGCGGCGGCCGGCTACACCTTCCTGGTCGTGCTCCCCTCGTACCTGCAGAACACCCTGAACGCGACCTTCCAGCAGGCACTGCTCGCCACGGTGCTCGCCAACCTCGGCTTCGCAGCCACGATCGTCCCGGCGGGATGGCTCAGCGACCGGATCGGGCGGCGCCCGGTGATGCTCACGGGGGCCGTTCTGGTCACCGTGCTGGCGATCCCGCTGCTCAACCTCCTTCAGGGTGCCGGGACTCCGAACGCGGTGAAGGGTGTCGCCGTCTTCCTGGCGGGTGCCGTGGTCGGGCTGATGGCGGGGCCCGGTCCGGCGATGCTCTCCGAGATGTTCCCGACGAGCGTGCGCTACACCGGTCTGGGACTCGCCTACGCCCTGTCCAATGCGGTGTTTTCCGGGTGCGCGGGGCTCATCATCACGGAGACCATCAAACGGACGGGGAGCGTGGACATCCCCGCGTACTACGCGGCGGCGACCTGCGCGGTGAGCGTGCTCGCGCTCGCCACGCTCCGTACGAGGAAAGGGAGTTGATCAGGTGCGGGTGATCGGCCTGATGTCCGGCACGTCGTACGACGCGATCGACGCGGCGGCCGCCGAGCTGACCCTCGACGGGGACAGCCTCGTCATGCAGCCGCTCGGGCTCGTCAGCGAGGCGTACGACGAGGAACTGCGCGACGCGCTCGCCGCGGCGCTGCCTCCGGCCCCCACCAGCCTGGCCGAGGTGTGCCGCCTGGACACCCTCATCGGACAGGCCTTCGCAGCGGCAGCCGTCCGAGCCAACCATGAACTGTGCCACGGCGGAGGCGAGTTGATCGCCTCGCACGGCCAGACCGTCTACCACTGGGCGGCCCACGGTCAGGTGCACGGAACCCTCCAGCTCGGGCAGCCCGCCTGGATCGCCGAGGCGACCGGGCTGCCCGTGGTCGCCGACTTCCGCCCGCGTGACATCGCCGCGGGCGGCCAGGGCGCGCCGCTGGTGAGCCTGGTCGACCTGCTGTGGCTGCGCGGCCGCCCGGGAACGCCGGTGGCCCTGAACCTCGGCGGCATCGCCAACCTCACCGCGCCGGACGGCACCGCCTTCGACACCGGGCCCGCGTGCGCGCTGGTCGACGCCGCGGCACGGGGGCTGAGCGGCGGACGCCTCGACTACGACGTGGACGGCGCCCTCGCCGCCCGCGGCACCGTCCACGAGCCGCTGCTCCGGCGGCTGCTCGCCGAGCCGTACTACGCGCTGCCCGCACCCAAGACGACCGGCAAGGAGCTGTTCCATCTCGGCTATCTGAGGGACGCGTTGGCGGGTTTCGGGACACTCACCGCCGAGGACGTCATCGCGACCCTCACCCGGCTCACCGCCCGGACGGTCGCGGACGCCGTGCGCGCGGTGCGAGCCACAGAGGTGATCGCCTCCGGCGGCGGCACCCGCAATCCCGTACTCATGGCGATGCTGGGCGAGGAACTCCCCGCGGTGGTGCTGCGCACCTCCGACGACCTGGGACTGCCGTCGGCCGCCAAGGAGGCGTACGCCTTCGCCGTACTGGGTTTTCTGACGCTGCACGGGCTCGCGGGCACCGATCCGGCGAGCACCGGGGCCCGGCATCCCAGCGTGCTCGGGTCGATCACCCCGGGCAGCGAAGGGCTGCGGCTGCCGCCCCGGGCGGACCGGACACCCCTACGGCTGATCCTGAAGTGACTGCTGCCGGGCCCCTCTCATCCGCCTTTCACCCAGGGCTCATACGGTGGGCACCATGACGCAGGTGACTCCCCCCGGCTGGTATCCCGACCCCGGGCAGACAGATGACGCTCCCGCCACCGAGCGCTGGTGGGACGGTAAGGCATGGACGGACCAGACCCGCCCCGTCGGGTCGGCCGCCGCATGGGGTCCCCCGGCGCACCCGCCGGCCGCCGGACCGTATCCGGCCCTCACCCCGGGTTCGCCGCGGCGCGGGCTGCGCCTGGGCATAGCGGTCGCCGCGGCGATCGCGGTCCTCGCGGGCATCGGAGGCGGGGTGTACGCGCTGACCAAGGACGACGGCAACAGTGGCAACAGCGCGAACTCCCAGGGGCCCGGCGGGCAGGGCGGCCCCGGGGGTGGACAGGGTGGCACGGGCGCGCCCTGGGGCGGACAGGGCGGCGAGCCGGGGGGACCCGGCGGCGCTCCCGGTGGCTCCGGCGGTTCGGGCGGCCAGACACCGGTGCCCGGTCAGTCGGGGCAGCCGCAGAGCGAGGACGGCTACGCCACCGACGCGGTCAGCGGCATCAGCATCCCGGTCCCCGACGGCTGGACCGGCCAGACCCTCACGGTCGGCGCCGCGATTTCCACCAAGGACACCTACAAGTGCCCCGGCAACACCTCGCAGGACTGCCAGCGGGGCGGGGCGTACTCGGCCCCCGCGTCGGCACAGGGCCTCAAGTCCACCGGCGCGGAGGCGGCGGCCAAGGAGGACATCTCCAAGAACGCCAAGGAGTCGTACGGCAAGGGCTACGGCACGATCACCTCGCACACGGAGCTCGCCTCGAAGGCGGTCACGGTGGCCGGCGAGAAGGGCTATCTGGTCCGCTGGAAGGTCGTGACGAGCAAGGGTGACGACGGCTATGTCGAGTCGCTCGTCTTCCCCTCCCCCGCCGACTCCAAATCGCTCGTCGTCGTCCGCTTCGGCGTCGACGTCAGCTCCAAGGCGCCCGAGCAGTCGGTGATCGACACGATCACCGAGGGCATCAAGGTGGCGTCCGGGGCCGGCGGCAACGGGCAGAACGTCTAGCGGGAAAGAGTTCGGCCGGGCGGGGCGCCCCTCCGCTCAAGGGGAACCCCACCCGGCCGGGGGGTGCGCGCCGCCCCCGTCCCCACGGTGCGGCGCGATACAGGCCGACGTCCGGTCATCCCGCGGACGGCGACCTGAGTCTCAGGTCAGGCCAAGGGACGGCAGCACGACCGCCTCCATGAATTGTGAGAGATAGTCCGAATCCGCGTACTTGCCTTCCAGAACGGGGCGTACGCGCACGATGCCGAACAGCTGTGCCGGGATGAACTCCAGCGCCGGATGGTCGGCGGCGATCTCCCCGCGGTCGACCGCGCGGGCGATCATCACCCCGACCGCTGCGATCTCGGGTTCGACGAGCGCGTCGCGCAACGCCTCCTGCAGCTCCCTGTCCTGCATCACGGCATGGCCGAGCGCCTGGAGCAGCTGGGTGTCGGGCCCCGACCAGTCGCCCGCGGCCCGCGCGGCCTCTCGCAGGTCCCCGGCGAGCGAGCCGGTGTCGATCCCCGCGAACCGCGGACAGCGGTTGGCGCGCAGCGCGGCGGCCACGAACTGGGGCTTCGTCTTCCACTGCCGGTAGAGCGTGGACTTGCTGCAGCGGGTACTCGCGGCCACACCCTCCATGGTCAGCGCCTCATAGCCGCATTCGCGGATCTGGTCGAGCACGGCGTCGTAGAACTCCTGCTCACGCTCGGGCGTGATCTTGGAGCGGCGCGAGGCGACGACCGTCTCCGGTCCGTCCGCAGCCTGCGACGTCATGGCTCTTCTCCTCGCTGAATCCGGCTCGGGTCGTGATCCGCGGTGTTCCGCTTCACACAGTCTAATCGATACGCCAGTGTACCGGTACGGATACGTATCGGTACACTGGCGTATCGGTACAGTGGCGTATCGGTACACTGCCGTATCGATGAGCCTTGGACAGGATCCACATTTCTGTCGAGTGGATTCTGTCCTGGGCTCACCGCGCACCACCCCACGCAAGACCGTCAGCAAGGGGGCCGGGGGATGGATTCCCGAACCGAGCCTGCAAAGTCCGAGTCCGCCTCGGAACCGGAGCCGCCCGACGCGGCCATACGCCGGGCGTCGCCCCAGGGCGGCGCCCACGAGCCGCACGCGTACGACACCGCGGCGCGTCCGCCGCTCCTTCGCGAGCTGCTGCTCGTCCTCGGGCTCTTCGTCGTCTACAAGGTCGGCCGGCAGCTGGCCACCGGCCACACCGCCGAGGCGTTCGGCAACGCGCACCGCGTGTGGGACCTGGAGCGGGCCGTGCACCTGCCGGGCGAGGGCGCCGTGCAGACCGCGCTGCTGCACAGCGACACCCTCGTGCACCTCGCGAACACCTACTACGCGGCCGTTCACTTCCCGGCCACCGCAGCCTTCCTGGTCTGGCTGTATCTGCGGCGCCCGGCCCACTACATCTGGGCCCGCCGGGTGCTCGCCGTGGTCACCGCCGCCGCCCTGGTGGGACACCTCACCTTCCCGCTCGCGCCGCCGCGCCTGCTCGGCGAGGCGGGGCTCGTGGACACCGGGCAGGTGTACGGGCCCACGGTGTACGGGGCGCACCCGGCGACCGACTCGATGGCGAACCAGTTCGCGGCGATGCCGTCACTGCACTTCGGCTGGGCACTGATGGTGGCGATCGGCCTGATCGCGGCCACTCGGTCCCGGTGGCGGGGGCTGTGGCTGCTGCATCCGCTGCTCACGCTGCTGGTGATCGTCGGCACGGCGAACCACTACTGGCTCGACGCCATCGTCGCGACAGCGCTGCTCGGCATCGCGCTCGCCGTGATCCACCTGCCGCACCGGACGGCGACGACCGCCGGCCGGATCCAGGAGCGTGCCGACACTCCCGTGCAGGAAGTGCCGGAGCTCGCGGGGGCGGGGCGATGAACGCGACTCTCGCCGCCGTCGTCCTGTCCCTGTTCTCGGCCGTCGCGTACGCCGCCGCGGCCGTGGCCCAGGAGCGGCTCGCCTCCCGGTCCGCCGGCTCGGGCACGCTCCGGCTGCTGGCCAGCGGGGCCTGGTGGTGGTCGGTCGTGCTCAACGCGTCCGCCGCGCTGCTGCATGTCGCCGCGCTCAAGTACGGCACGCTCACGCTGGTGCAGCCGCTCGGCGCGCTCACCCTGGTGGCCGCGGTGCCGCTGGGGGCGCGGGTGGCGGGACGGCGGGTCAGCGCTGTCGAGTGGCGCGGTACGGCGCTCACCCTGCTCGGCCTCGCCGCGGTGCTCGTCACGGCGTCCGGGCCCGCGCCCGCCGACGTGCTGAGCGTGCCGCAGGCGCTGGCCGTCGCCGGTACGACCGCCGTGCTGATCGGCGGTCTGTCACGACCGGGAGCGCGGCCGGGGCTGCGGCACGCGACCGCCTCCGGGTTCGCCTCGGGGGTCGCCTCGGCGCTCACGCAGACCGTGACGGTGGCCGCGACGGATCGCTCGGACTCGCTGCTGAGCGCCCAAGTGGTCGTGGTGGCGCTGCTTGTGGCCGCCTTCGCGGCGGGCGGACTCCTCCTGTCGCAGACCGCGTACCAGGGGGGTCTCGGCGCACCACTCGCCGTCGTGACGCTCGCCAACCCGGTTGCCGCTGCGGTGATCGGCCTGTCCCTGCTCGGCGAACGCCTTCAGGGCGGTGCGGCGGGCGTACTGCTGACGCTCGTGGGAGCGGGTGTCGCGGCGTGGGGCGTCGTGACGTTGTCACGGTCGGCCCCGGAGCCCGCGCACTTGGCGGCCGACTCGGTGGGCGACTTGGCGGACGACGAGCACCCCGTCGCCGCGGTGCTGGCACTGGAGCCCGGATCGGCGGCGTACGAACCCTCGTTGGTGCCCAAGCAGTCCAACTCGGGCCACCTGACGGCTCTCTAGTGTCCTGCGCCATCAATTCGTCGTTAGTTCTTGGTGCCCCACTGCCGCCGACTTGGCCGAATACTCGCAGGCCGGGGCTGGATGGGCGGACAACCAACCCGGCCGGGCAAGGCGCGAATCCACCGACGAACTTCTGGCGCAGCGCACTAGCGTCGGCTCTGCGAGGCCGACGACAAGAAGGGCGGGTGCGGAGATCCGCAACCGCCCTTCCTCATGCCGAATGCCGATCGGCGAAGGCGATGTCAGCCCAGTCCTCGGGAGTCCTGCTTGAGCGCCGTGTCGACGGTCAGCGCCGTCGCCACGACGAGGCTCAGCAGGGGCTCGGGGAGCTGGAAGTGGATCTGCAGGACGTAGTTGTCCGCAGTGGTGAACATCGTCTTGGCAAGGCCTTCCCAGGTTTTGGTGATCCGGGCGACCTCGTTGTCCGCGTGGTCGACGATCGCGAAGTTCCAGGCGCGCCAGTTCTCCGCCTTGATCGCGCCGACCTGCCGGCCGTCGACGTTCATCGCGAAGTTGATCTTGCCGATCATGTTCTGCTGCACGATCTCGCCGACCGGCGAGCCGTCCGGACGCGACACGACCACCCGCGACTTGAGGAACTTCGCGGGACGGGTCAGCAGCAACTGCGGCTGGCCGTACGCGTCGCGGATCTCCAGCTTGTGGGTCATGAACTGGTCGAGGCTGGAGACGAAGCGCAGGACCTTCTTCAGCGCGTTCTGACCGACCTCGGTGACCGAGCCGATCTGGTTGCCGTTCTGATCCATGACCTTGTACTCGTTGGTCACCTCGATCAGTTTGGCCTTCTGGTTCACCACCAGGACCGGCTCGGTGAACAGGCTGCCGCCGCCGGCACCACTGGGCGCGACCCCGGCCTGCTGCTGCACCTGCTTCTGCACGCGCGGGTCGGGGCCCGGAGCGGGCTGGCCGTACGCCTGTTGGGGGTGCTGGGCCTGCTGCGGTACCTGCTGTGCCGCTTGGGCCTGCTGGTCCGCATTCGTGTGGTCGGTCCACTGCGAGCCGTCCCAGTAGCGCAACGTCCGGGGCGCCCCGTGCGGATCCGGGTACCAACCTGCAGGAGTGTTCGAATGCGTGGTCACCGGGGCACACTACCGTGAGATGGCCCGAAAGCAACCGGCACTTGGGTAACCATCAGGCGGTAGCGATCGCCGGGTCGCTCACACCGGACTGACCGTTCTCGACATGTCCGGCGAACCGGCGCAAGAAGCCCGCGTCCGCGTCGGACACGACGGTCAGGTCGTACCAGCGCCTGCTTTCCCGCAGCTCCACCGTGTGCCGGACGCTCCCGCCCGCCCGCACCTTGAACGACAGCGACTTTCCGCCATAGCCGTTGGTGAGCTTGAGGACGACCGTGCCGGAGCCCTTGTTGGTGAAGGTCAGCTCCACATCGCTCCCGACGTGCCGCGCGGTGACCTCGGGTCCGGTGACCTTGGCGGGACCCTTGAAGGTGCGCAGGAAGCCGTTCGGTCCGTGCACGGTGAGGTCGTACGACCCGTTCGAGTACGCCGAGTTCCAGGTGTCCGAGACCGTCCTGCCCGCCTCGGTGGTGTACGTCCAGGGGCCGTCGGTGCGGTTCTGGGAGGTGACGAGGAAGGCGGCGCCGGCCTTGGCGCCCGAGCCGAAGGTGAGCGTGAACTTGCCGGCCGCCGTATCCGCCGAACCGTCCACGAGGGGCGCGTACTTCAGCGGGCGGGCCGGGCGCGAGCCGCGCTCCTGCTCGGGCAGGACCGCCTTCGCGGGCGGGGTGGGCACGAAGTCGGGGTGACGATCGTGGTCCGGCGGCCGGTAGCCGTCGGTGTCCGGCAGCGCGACCGGTTTCGTGTCCTTGCGGGCGAAGTCGAACGCGGCGGTGAGGTCACCGCTGATCGCGCGCCGCCAGGGCGAGATGTTCGGCTCGTGCACACCGAAGCGGCGCTCCATGAACCGGATGATCGAGGTGTGGTCGAGCGTCTCGGAGCAGACGAACCCGCCCTTGCTCCACGGCGAGACGACGAGCATCGGCACGCGCTGGCCGAGGCCGTAGGGACCTGCCGTTCGGCTCGCGTCGCCCTGGTAGAGGTCCGGGCCGACATCGACCGTGGACTTGCCCTGCGCGGCGGACTGCGGCGGGAACGGCGGCACGAGGTGGTCGAAGAAGCCGTCGTTCTCGTCGTACGTGATGAACAGGGCCGTCCTGCTCCAGACCTCGGGGTCGGAGGTCAGCGCGTCGAGGACCTGGGAGATGTACCAAGCACCGTAGTTGGCGGGCCAGTTGGGGTGCTCGGTGAACGCCTCGGGCGCGACGATCCAGGAGATCTCGGGCAGCTTCTTCCCCTGGACGTCGGCCTTCAGCTGGTCGAAGAAACCCTCGCCCTTACGTGCGTCGGTGCCGGTGCGGGCCTTGTCGTAGAGCGGGTCGCCGGGCTTGGCGTTGCGGTACTGGTTGAAGTACAGCAGCGAATTGTCGCCGTAGTTGCCGCGGTAGGCGTCGGAGATCCAGCCCCAGGAGCCGTTCGCGTCCAGGCCGTCGCCGACGTCCTGGTAGATCTTCCAGGAGATCCCGGCCGCTTCGAGGCGCTCGGGGTACGTCGTCCAGTCGTACCCGGCCTCGTCGTTGCCGAGGACCGGGCCGCCACCCTTGCCGTCGTTCCCCGTGTAGCCCGTCCACATGTAGTAGCGGTTCGGGTCGGTGGAGCCGATGAACGAGCAGTGGTAAGCGTCACAGATGGTGAAGGCGTCGGCGAGCGCGTAGTGGAACGGGATGTCCTCGCGCGTCAGGTACGCCATCGTCGTCGACGACTTTGTGGGCACCCATTTGTCGTACTTGCCCTTGTTGAAGGCGGCGTGCCCGTCGCTCCAGCCGTGCGGGAGGTCCTGGATGAACTGCAGGCCCAGATTGTCCGCCTCGGGCCGGAACGGGAGCACGTCCTTGGCGCCGTCCGACTGGTACCAGACCGACTTGCTGCCCGACGTCGTGGCCGGACGCGGGTCGCCGAAGCCCCGGACGCCTCTCAGCGAACCGAAGTAGTGGTCGAAGGAACGGTTTTCCTGCATCAGGACGACGATGTGCTCGACGTCGTCGATCGTGCCGGAACGGTGGTGCGCGGGCAGCGCCGCGGCCCGCTGAATGCTGCTGGACAGCGCGGTGAACGCCGCGGTACCGCCGGCGAGTTGAAGGAAGCGGCGCCGATTCACTTGAGGCATGGGTGAGTGACCTCTTGTCCTGACGGGCCCGGTCGGCCGGTTGGTGATGGAACGTGCGCGGTTGGAGTGTTCCAAGAGCACCAAACGTCAGGGAAGGGTCCTGTGGCCCCCATGTGAAAGTCGGCGGTACGTGAGGCGAACGGTTTCGGACGGATCGTCAGCCAGCCGTCGCTGTGGGGTCCGGAATCCGCGGCGCAGTCGGCACCGGTGTCCTCCCTGCCGCAGACCGCTCGCGCGAGTGACCGTCGTCGGCGTTCCGGTCACCCGGACGATTGCCGTCCGATGAACACAGCCTTGCCGGGCTGTGGCAGGCGTCACGAATCTCGTGCGAGGCGGGCCGAGTTGCGGCTCACGATGGCCTCCGCTCTCGTGGTGTAGCCGATCAAGGCTGGTGAGCGCGCGGGCATCTGCCCGGGGCGTGCACCCGGGTCGTGTCCCGCCTTGCGGTGTAAGCGATCTTGCTCAACGCGTTCCGGTAAGTCGCGCGTTGACCGTGGGGCACACACCTCCCGCGCGTGGCGCGCGGCTGACCTGTTGTTAGCCCCATTTGCGGCACCGGAGCCCGTCGATGCGGCGATGACCTGCGCATTCCGAGTGCTTGATCAGCTACACGACCCGGCGGGACGCGATCCCGGGGTGGGCGGCGACCGGGGTGGCCATGGCGGTGAGGGCGAAGACGGCTTCGGTCCGATCGTGGGAGACCACCCCGTGGGCCCACAGGGCTGGGTCAGCAGGTCCGGCGGCTGCCCTGTCGCGCGATCACCGAAACGCCGGACCTGATGTCGGTGCTACTCACAACCCGGCATAACGATGGAGCCGCTCGCGCGACGTGTCGGATGCGATCGCCCGAGACTGCCGGACCACATTCTGCTGCTTCACAACCCTCAATACCCTCTTTGTGAAAGCTTTCTCGACCATTCCCGATCTCATATCGCCGTCTTTCGCAAGGTTCCGAAAGTGACCCCGTGGTCGAGAGAGAAAGGCGACGTGAAAGGGGCTTCCGGCACGCTGGGGAAGGTGGTTCGCCCCCTCTTGACCGCCCTCAGCAGTCGGTGGATTCTGGATGGGCTCGACGAGCCGCCGGAGTGCAGGACCTCAGCGGGCCGGGGGGATTCATGGGGGCGCTCAATGTTGCGGCGACATGGGTGGGCACTACCGCGCTCGGCCCCGGGCGGCGCTCCGTCGTCTGGGTACAGGGGTGCCCCTTCCACTGCGCGGGCTGCATGTCCCCGGAGTGGATACCGGACGTACCTGCCCGCTCGGCCGAACCGGCGGAACTGGCCACCGAACTGCTCGCCGATCCGGCCATCGACGGTCTGACGTTCTCCGGCGGCGAGCCGATGCGCCAGGCCGCGGGCCTCTCCGAGCTGATCCGCGCGGCGCGGCGCATCCGGGACACGACACTCGTCTGCTTCTCGGGCTACCGCCTCGAGCGGTTGCGCACGCGACCGCCCGCGCCCAGCGTGGCGGAACTGTTGGACGAAGTGGACGTCCTCATCGACGGGTTGTACGTCTCGACGCTCGACGACGGCCGAGGTCTGCGCGGCAGCAGCAACCAACGCGTGCACCAGCTGTCCGGACGGCTCGCGGAATGCGGTTACGACTTCTCGGAGCGGGGCCGGACCGCCGAGATCGCCGTCGACGGTCGCGAGGCACTGCTGATCGGCGTGCCACCGCCCGCCCTGGTCAGCGTCTTCGACGCGGCCGTCGACCAGGTACGGCAGTCACACATCGGGGGAAGATCATGAGCGGCAGGAAGCGTATCCAGGTCGATGAGTCGGAGTGGTATCGCCTGCAGCGCCAGGCGTCCCGGCTCAAGGACGTCCAACGCAATCTCCCGGCCTTGCTCCGTGAGGTGCGCCGGCAGACCCACGACGACCTGGAGCGGGTCTTCGGCATCATCGAGGACCGCCAGCGCTCCGTGGACCAGGTGGTCGAGGGGCTCAGCGAGCAGGCCCGCCGACTGGAGACCGAGACCCAGCAGCGGCTGCGCGCCCAGGCGCGGCGGGCGGCCGCGGACCTGCGTGCCACCGCGGGTGAGCTGCGCAAGGAGACCCGCGAACAACTCGCCGAGCAGGAGCGCCGGTTGGCGAGGGAGATCGCGGCCGAGCGGCAGCAGCGCCGCGAGGACATCCGGCGGATCAACGAGGAGTTGGGTGAACTGGTCCAGGACCGCGAGCGCGCCGCCGTCATCGCCCGGGGCGCGCTCTCCGACGGGCGCGCCATGCACGACCTGATCCGCGGCACACTCCCCCATGAGCGGTACGCCCCCGGTCGGCTGGCGAGCCTGGAGGCGACGCTCGACCGGGCCCAGGACAACATCACGCAGGGCCGGTTCGACGCGGCCCTGGCCACCGCCCAGGGCGCCTATCAGGAACTCAGCGAACTGCGGCTGGACCTGGAGCACCGCGACCTGGAGCGGCAGATGCTGCGGCTCCAGGCGGGCGAGCGGCTTGTGCTGACGCATCTGCTGATCGAGGACAGCGCCTCGCAGAGCGTACGCGGAGCCGAGGGCGAGGTGCTGACGGACGTCGACCTCGACGTCGACTTCTGGACGCGCGGCGACCTCACCGCGCTGCGCGAGGAGACCGAGGCCCTCCAGCGGCGGGTCGAGGACGACAGGCGGCCGCCGGAGGCCGACGAACTGCGCGACATCCTGGAGCACCGGGCACCTGCCCTGGAGCGGCGCCTCACCGGGCTCGTCGAGCGGGCGGCCGGACACCTGATCGCTTCGCAGCAGCGGGTGAACCTGGCGGAGGCGGTCGTCCAGACCCTCGAGGGCATGACGGCGTACGAGCTGGACGCGACCACCTACGCGGGCCGGGACCAGCGGGAGGCCTACTTCGCCCGGCTCGTCCACGGCAACCGGAACGAGATCGTCGTGGAGGTCGCCCCGGCGGACGCCGAGTCGGGGGCGTCGGTGCTGCGGGTGCTGTCGTACGACCAGGACACCGCCTCTCACACCGAACTCGCGGAGCGCGGAGCGGAGTTGACCAGGGCGCTTCGGGGCTACGGTTTCGCCGCGGCCGATGCGCAGGAGGAGCGGGGTACGCCCGATCCGGTGTACCGCGACTTCCGTGCGCTGAGCGAGTCACCTACGGCCACGGAGAGCGGGCCGCTAGAGCTGCCACGTACGGCCACGGAGAGCTGAGCCGGGATGACCGGCCGGCTCGTCGAGCGCCTGGAAGGTTTCCGGCTGCCAGTCGGCGATCCGCTGTTCGTCGTGCACGGCCAGGGGGTGGACGACATTTTCGTCGGCCACGACTACCGCGTACGGGGCATCGAGGAGCTGCTGTGGGAGGTGCTGCACGCGGCCGGTTTCGCCCGGGTCGTGTACTCGTCGCTGTCGCGTCCGCTCTACTTCCGCGACCAGAAGTCCCGGGACCTCTCCCGGCCCCGCCGTCGTTCCGCCCCGGTCGGCGGAGACAGGCAGATGCGACCCGAATTCAGCGGTCCGCTGGGCCGGCGCGTCCTGCCCGGCGCCTCTACGTCCGGCGGCGGGGACACGGGACCGCTGGGTCCGGCGCCGCCCACGCTCACCGACCAGTTCCGGGTGATGATGCTCGACCACCTCATGAAGCAGACCGAGCACCGCACCGCGATCGTGCTCGGCCACGCCGAGGAGTCGCTGCGCTACGACCGCGCCGACCGCGCGCTGGCCTCAGCGATGGCGGAGTGGGTCGAGCACGGCGACCGCAATCTGTGCGTCCTGGTCTTCCGCCGCGGCACGCTCGACGAAGTACGGGAGTTCGTCCGCGAACTGCGCAGCGTCCCTCGCCTTGAGAGCTACCTCCAGGCCCAGCACGGGCGCTCCTCACGGGGCGCCACCGCGGCGATCGGTCTTCCGCACGCGGCGGAGCTGGAACGGCTGGTCCATGTGCTCCGACTGAAGGAAAAGCTGCGGATCGGCGACTGGCGCAGACTGCCGCTCACCGCACAGGCGATGGCAGCCGCACCCGAGCGGGCCAAGAACTGGCGGGCGATGCTGCGGGAGCTGAAGGGTGAACCCCTCGACCTGGCCGAGCTGCGGCGCCGACAATGGGTCGGCGGCAGCTCCCAGGACGACCGCGGTGTCGCCGACCGCATCCGAGACATGGTGGGGCTCGGCTCGGTGAAGGAGCACCTGGAGCGGCTGCGCTGGCGGGCGGCAGCGGAGGCCGAGCTGCGCGCCCGGGGCCTGGGCACCAAGGCCGAGGCCGACTCCCTGCATCTGGTCTTCACCGGCAATCCCGGGACGGGCAAGACGACGGTCGCACGGCTGATCGGCGAGATCTACCGCGATCTCGGACTGCTGCAGCGCGGCCACCTGGTGGAGGCGGAGGTCCCCGACCTGGTGGCCGGGGTGGTGGGCGAGACCGCGATCCGCACCAACCGGACGGTGGACCGGGCTCGCGACGGGGTCCTGCTGATCGACGAGATCTACCGGCTCAGCGACCAGGGCCGCGGCTTCGGCCGGGAGGCCATCGACACGCTGCTCACCCGGATGGAGAACGACCGCGGCAGATTCGTACTGATCGCCGCGGGCTATCCGGAGAAGGTGCAGGAGTTCCTCGGCTCCAATCCGGGCCTGCGTAGCCGGATCCCCGCGGGCAATGTCATCCACTTCCCCGACTACGAACCGGACGAACTGCACACCATCCTGCTCGGTCGGCTGCGTGACCTGGGGCTGAGCTGGACGCCCACGCTGGAGGCCCTGCTGCGCGAGGTGACGGAGGGGATGTACGCGACGCGCGACGAGGAGTTCGGCAACGCCCGCGCCCTGCGCGACCTCGCTCAGGAGCTCAAGGACCGATGGGCGCAGCGGGTACGGGCCGTGGTGAGCGAGCCCCTGGAGCCCGAGGACCTGCCGGAGCGGTATCGGGTGTATGTGCGCAAGGCGGTGCCGCCGGTCGACGAACTCCTCGCCGAGCTGGACGAGTTGGTGGGCCTCGAGCCCGTCAAGGAGGTGATCCGAGACCTGGTGGGGCGGCTGCGGCTGCGCCAGTCGTACGGCGCCGGGGCGTTCCCGCCGCCGCACCTGCTGTTCGTCGGCCCGCCGGGCACCGGCAAAACGACGGTGGCGAGGCTGGTGGGCGGGCTGTTCCAGGCGCTCGGCCTCCTCGCGCGCGGGCATCTGGTGGAGGTGACCCGGGCCGAACTCGTCGCCGGATACATCGGACAGACCGCGCTCAAGACCAAGAAAGCCGTTCAGTCAGCCCTGGACGGCGTGCTGTTCATCGACGAGGCGTACGCCCTCACGCGCCACGAACAGGGCTGGGACTTCGGCGCGGAGGCCATCGACACCCTCACCCGGGAGATGGAGGACCTGCGCGGCCGGCTGGTCGTCGTCGCCGCAGGATATCCCGTACCCATGGAGCACTTCCTGGCGCAGAACCCCGGGCTGCGCTCGCGTTTCACCGAGCGCGTGGTCTTCCCGCATTACTCCGGGCCCGAACTCGTGGAGATCCTGCGGCGGATGGCCGGGAACCGCGCGCCGGGATACGAGCTTCCGGACGCCGCGGCGCACCGGGCCCAGGTCTGGTTGGACCGCCAACGCGTCGCGCATCCCCAGGACTTCGGCAACGGCAGGAGCGTACGCGTGCTACTGGACCGGATGGAGGCGCGGATGGCCCGTCGACTGGACCCCGACGCCTCGGCCCGCCATCCGCCGGTCTTCGCCCCGGAGGATGTGCCCGATGGCGATCTCTGAAGCGCCCCCGCCGACGGCGACGGACGAGGGCTGCCCGGTGTGCCTCGCGCCCGTCACCGACGAGCCGGACTGCCCGCACTGCGGCTGGACCCTGGACGGGAACCTGGTACTCGGCCGGCTCACCCCGGGGATCCGGCACGCCTTCGACGAACGGCTCGCCGCCGCCCGCCGCCACCTTGACCTCACGGCCGCGGCACGTGCGGCGGGGTACCCCGGGCACGGCGTTCCGGAGCGGCTGGCCCGGCTGGAGTCCCTGATCCGCGGCGGGCCGCCGCGCCCCGGCGAACGAAACGATGTACTGCGTGAGTTGGAGCGCGAGAGCACTCCGACGCACGGGCGGTCCGGGCAGGTGCTGGACGGCGTCACAGCCGAGATCACCGTCCGGGGGCTCAGGGCCGCGGTCTTCCACCAGGGCATCGAGGACGCCGAGGCCACCGAGTGGCCGTGGACCCACCTCCTGCCGGAACTGCCGCAGGACGAGGACGAGTTGCTGTTCCGGCTGGCCGGGGGGATCGGCGACCACGCGATCACGCCGGGCACGCCGGAGCCAAAGGACCTCGGTGTCGCGGCTACGGCGACCGTGCTGGTCAGCCGGCTGCCCGGGTGGACCGTGCCCGAGCGGCTGCTCGCCCGGCTGCGGCGGCGGCTGCCGCACGCCCGGACGCTCTATCTGCCGGCCCCTGAACCGCAGCCGGCCCCGCTGCGCCATGCGGCCGGCTTCACCGTCGTCGTCTGCGGCACCGGGCCCGCCCCTGACGACGTACGGCTCGTGGGTGGTTGTCCGGACGGTTCGGTGACCGTGTGGCGGCTGTGGCGGTCCGAGCCGATCGCCTCCCGTTGTCTGCACAACGGGCTGGTCAGCTGTGTCGATCTCGCCGAGGACGGGCTGTCCCTGGTCACCGGCGGGAAGGACGGGGCGGTCCGGCTCTGGGCGTTCGGCGCTTCGGGCCGGCTCCGCGTGCTGACCTGGCACGACGGCTGGGTCAACGCCCTGCGGCTGCGCAGCGGTGTGGTCTTCAGTCTCGGCGACGACGCCCAAGTGTACCGGTCGGTGCTCGGCAGCGCCGTAGTCGGCGGTGCGCCCCTCACACGGGTCGGCTGGGCCGAGGCGACCGCGCTCGAAGCGACCGCGGACGGCGCGACCGTGATCGTCGGGGGCTCCGACGGCGCGAACCTGCGGGACGGCAGAACCGGTGAGTGCCGCGACCGGATCGGCACCAGCCACCCCGTCACCGCCCTGGCGCTCGGCTCGAACGACCGGCTGCTGGCCCTGGGCTGCGCGGATGGCGTCGTACGCGTCCACGACACGCGCGGCGGCCGAGCCCTCGTCTCCGAACACGGCGGTCACACCGGCGCGGTACGCCATGTCACGTTCGGCCCGGACGGGTCCCTCGCCACTGCGGACAGCGGCGGCACCGTCCGGGTCTGGTCCGCGAACGGCAGGGACGCTACCGCCGTGGGCGCCCATCCGGACATGGTGCGCGGCCTGGCCTTCACCGCGAGCGGCCACCTGCTGAGCGCGGGCGGCGAAGGCCTCGTACGGACGTGGCCGATCCCACGCACCGACTGACGCAATGCCTCAGAGAGGAGTGGCCATGAGCGGAGGCTTCCTGAGCGCGGCCTTCCGGCAGCCGCGCACCCAGCTGGAGCTGACCCTCGACGAACAGACCGGCACCGAGAACGTGACGCATGCGCTGCGTACCGTGCTGACGCGGCTGGAGCGCGTCGCGGACGAGGACGGTGAGCTGGACGCGAGGGTGCGACCACAGCTGGTCGCCGCCCTGGATCTGCTGCGCGCCGCGGTCCTCGGCACCCTGTCCACCGTACGGGCCCCGGCCGTGGCACCGCCCCGGCACCGACCACCGCCGCGCCGGCCGGGACTGCGCCTGCCCTTCCTCGGCGGGGGCGACGACGACGAGGAACGCCGGGAATGGGAGCGCGAGGAGGAGCGGCTGCGGCGGCCACAACGGCCGGTGGTGCACACCGCGTCGCTGCTCGAACAGTTCCAGGCCGCGGTGGAAGCCGCCGACCGGCTGCTCGCCGAGGCCGAGCCGCCACCGCCCGTGCGGGTACCGATTGCCTGGCACCAGGATGCCGAACTGGTCAATCTGATACGGGACTTGATGGCGGCGCACGCCGAGAGCGACGGGGACCTGGCGCTGCGTCACATCGACCGGCTGCGCAAGGAGCTGGCACTGCGGCACGACATCGAAGTGGTCGACTTCGACGGCACGAACGAGTATCTGTTCACGCTCGGCACCCACCCCGGACCGGCGGACGGGCGCTACCGGACGGTGCAGCCCGCGCTGGTGACGACGGACGGGCGGGTGCTGCGCCGGGGCGAGGCAACAGGGCCCTTCGGCGGACCGCCGGCACCGCACACGGAGACCGGCAACAGCGCGCCGCCCACGCGGGGCGGCCGTACGGGAAACGGCGAGTCGGGCGAACCAGGCGACGGTACGGGTGACGGCACGCCGCGCGAGCAGGGCGACGGTACGAGGAACAACGGGGGCAAGGAGCACAGCGATGGCTAAGACGTCCGACAGCACGGTGATCGTCGGATTCGACCTCGGGCACGGCGAGACCGCGCTCGCCAAGACCTACACCGACAAGTCCGCAGCACCCGTCGTCCTGGACATCGGGTCGACCGGGGCGGGCAGGCAACACGTCACCGCGGTCGCCGAGCATCCGACCCGCGGGGTGCTGGTGGGCCGTGAGGCGACCGACGCGCGCGGGGTGACCTCGCTCTACCTGGCGTTCAAGTCACCCGAGATCGACTGTGACGACGTACGCACTCCGGTCCACCTCTTCGTCGACAAGGTCGGCCGTGACGCGCGGGAACGGGACCAGGACCTGGCCGGGAGCCGCCCGGTGCGCTGGGTGTTCGGTGCCCCCTCGGGCTGGGACGCAGCGCTGCGCCGGTCCTACGCGACGCTGCTCGGGCAGGCGGGGCTGACCGACGTGGAGGTGGTGCCGGAATCGCGCGCCGCCATGCTGTACGCCCGGGACTCGGGTGAAGTGAGCTTGGAAAAGGAGCGGTTGGGCGGGAGCGTGCTGGTCATCGACCTGGGCTCGTCGACCGCCGACTTCACCAGCGTGCTCAGTTATCACACCGGACCGCCCATCGACACCGGGGTGCAGCTGGGCGCCGGGCTCATCGACCGGACCATTCTGGAGCGCCAGCTCGATCGGCATCCGATGGGCGACGCCCTCCGGGAGGCCCTGCACGACTCGCGGTTCGAGCGGTTGCGTCTGGAACTGCTGTGCCGGGAGGCGAAGGAGACGTTCTTCCGTACGGATCCCAGTCGGTTCACGGACGACCCCGAGGCCACGGTCGGCGGGATGCGGAAGGTCGCCACCCGCACCGGCGACGTCTATTTCGAGGTCGAGCTGACGGCCGCCGAGATGACCGCGGTGGTGGACGCGCCCCAGCCGAGCCTGGGCGACCGTTCCTGGCGCCGTGCCTTCCGGGACGCGCTCCAGGAGGCGGGCACCAGGATGGGCCGCCGGCCGGACATGGTGCTGTTGACCGGCGGGGCGTCCCGGATGGACTTCGTGCAGGAGGAAGCCCGGGAGGCGTTCGGCGCGGACCGGGTGCTGCTCGGCCTGGAGCCCGAGGTTGCCATCGCCCGGGGGCTGGCGCTGGCGGGCCGGATGAGTCTGCGCGCGGCGGGGTTCCGGGCGGACATCCGCAAGCTGATCAAGAGCGACCGGATCGGTTCGCTGGTGCAGGACCGACTGTCCTCGCTGGGCGAGCGGCTCGGGGCGGCGGTCGCCGAGGGCATGACCGAGCGCCATGTGATCCCCGCGTTCCGCCGCTGGCGGAACGGAGAGATCACGACGCTCAACGACATGGCGGCAGGCATCAGCACCGCACTGCACGCCGAGCTGACGGAGCCCGGCAACCAACGGCTGAACGGCGTGATAGCCGACTGGCAGAACGAACTGCGCCCGGAGCTGGAGGAGTTGACCCGGCCCATCTGCCGCCGGTGGCACATCCCGCCCTCGGCGATGGCGCTGCCCGCCGTTCAGGTGAGCGGCGACAAGATCACCGTTCCCGTCGACTCGGCCGCCGCCACCGAGGTGCTCGACAACATCGCCAAGGTCATGAACGTGGTCGTGGCCGGGGTGATCGCGACGACCCTGTTCGGCGCCGGTGTCGCGATCATCGCGACGACTGGGCCGTTCCTCGTGATCATCGCCTTCTTCGTACTGGTCGCTGGCGGCAACGAAGTGCGGGAAGCCGCCATGGAGAAGGCACGGGAGGCGAACATCCCGCTGTTCATGCGCAAGGTCAGCGGCGAGAACCGGCTCATCGGGAAGCTGCGGCAGGGGGCCGCGTCACAGGAGGCGCAGCTGGCCGCCGCGTTCAGCGCACAGTTCCTGGACGAAGGCGCCCAGAAGATGACGAGCGAGATCAGCAAGGGCATCGCGGCAGACCTCGAAGCCCTGGCGGACGAGGCGGAGTTGCTGATCTCGTGAGCACGGGGCCCAGGCGTCGCGGTGCACGGCGGCGGAGGGTCGAGCCCTCTCATCAGCGCAGAGGATGCGGACCCGGACCCTCGTCGTTCCAGGTGATGACGGTGCGGCCCGGGCCGGCCGGCCGGTCGCGGGCGCCCAGGGCCCGGCTCAGCGCCGTGTCCACGTCGTGCAGCCGTGCCTCGATGTCGTCGATCACGGTACCGGCCCGCTCCAGGGAGTCGTCCGTGCCCGAGTCATCTGCACCGACCGGGCGCGCGGCGTCCGCGAACCGGGCCAGCACGTCCACGAGCCGGCGGTCGGCCCGGGCGTAGGCGTCGAGTTCGGCCAGCCGCTCCCGGTACTCCGCATGGCTGGCCAAGGCCTCCGCCGCGGCCCGTTCCGCGTCAGCCAGCTCGGCCTCGGCGGCAGCGAGCCGCCCCTGCGCCTCCGAGGAGCGCTTCAGCGTGTCCCGCACCGGTCCGGCAAGCCGGGACAGTTGATCCTCCGTCAGCCTCAGCAAATCGGCACTGCCGAGCCGTACGGCGTCCTCGGTCCCGTTCGCGCAGTCTCGCAGCAGCACCAGGCGCTCCTCGACGAGGCCGCGCTGCGCCTCGATCTCGTCCAGCGCCTCCACCAGCCTCTCGAGGCGACGCAGTTCGGCGACCTGACCGCGCACGGCGTCCAACTCCGCCAGTCGCGCGCGCAGTTCGCTCTCCGTATTCGCCAGGCCTTCGTGTTCCCGTCGGCATGCCTCGGTCCTGCGCCGGGTCTCGGCGAGTTCGCTCTGCCGGTCCTGGAGGTAGGCCTCCACCTCCGACCCCGGCTCCGCGACTGCCAGCAACTCCGTCACGGCACGTGCCAGCCCGACGACTTCGGTGAGGGCGTCGTCAAGGAGGAAGACCGCCTCGACGGGTGCCGTGTCCGACCCCGTGCGGGCCAGCCGGGCGACGGCCTGCGCCGACCACACCAGGGACCAGCGCAGTGCCTGCAGTGCGTCGTTGTCCTCACCACGCTCCAGCGCCTGTGCGATTCGTGTCTTCGCCTCGTCGTTCACCCTGTCACCCCGTAGTCGGTCCGGTCGGCTCGCCCAGCGGGAGAAGCACCGGTTCGCCTCCGCCGTCCGGCCGGAACACGAGCACGCCGAGCCCGGTCCCGGCCGTGTGCACACCCAGCTGGTACCGTCCGGCGCGCAGCTCCGGGCACGGCACGTCGATCTCCCGCCCGCCCGCGCGTACGCGGATGCCCGGGTGGTGCGTCTCGGGTACGTCCACCGTCACGGGCCGGCCATGGTCCATGACCGCCATGGCCACGGCCTCTCCCGCGACGGTCAGCGGGATGTCGGCCTCGGCGAGTACTCCCCGGCGGATCCGGTGGGCGCGAAGGCTGACCGAGTGGCGGGCGAGCGCGGGAGCCCTTACCGAACCCCTGGCGATGCGCAGCGCGCCGCGCGCCGCCGCATGCGGTTCCAGTTCCCGAGCCGCCAAACCGCCGGTAGCGTCCCGTACGACGTCGAGGGCGAGCGGATGCCCGCTCAACTCGCCGCCGACCAGAACCTGTTGGTCGCCATCCGGAGGCGGGTGGGGATCCGTGCCCGCACCATGCCGGGCGAATACCCCTGTGATCGCCGACCGCAGCGCCTCCTCGACCGGGGCGAAGCCATCGAGCACGGCTCCAGCCGTCACGCCGCTCCCCCGCCAGGGTGGCGCCGCCCGATAGCGAGGCTGGGCCCGGGCCCTGGCCAGCAGCAGCACGGCTCGGCCCGACCGCGCCGGGCGCCCCCGGTCTCGTACGAGCTCCGCCGCCTGGTACCCGGACGCCGGACGCCACTCGGCACCGAGCAGGTCCACGGTCCGCCCGGAGGCGCGGCACAGCGTCACCCCGACCGCATCCGTACAGATCCGGCACACCAGCCACTCGCCCGCGGGGCGCTCCACCGAGGCCGCGGCGGCCACCGCGCGGGGCACGCACCACCAGAGCGGCAGGCTGAGGGCGCCGGTCAGCTCCGCGTACAGCGCTTCACGTCGCTGGGCACCGGCCGCGTCGAACCACTGGTCGGGCAGGGCCAGTACGAGACCCTCCACCCGCTCCCCGGCCCGGCCCAGATACTGTCCGGGGCCGTACAGAGCAGGCTCCGGCGTCCGGTCACCGTCGGCCGTGCCGGTCACGGCGACTCCCGCCTCGACGTCCATTCCCACGAACACGGCCCACCACCTGTCCGCGCTCCCCACGCGCCAAGACGCGCTCCACGCACCGGTCGGCCCAGGTTAGTCCCTCGCCGCCAACTTCCGCCGGTTTCCCGGAAGATGACGTCATTTCGGAATCAACCTCGATGAGTCAGGACTAAACTCTGAGCGCACTACGACCGGGCCGGACGGGCAAGCCGGACGGGCAAATGGGGGCGGCGCATGAGCGATCTGGTGCGGTTCGAGACGCGGGACGGGGCGGCCATGGTCGTCGAGATCGAGGACACCTCACCCGGCCTGGAGAATGTGGCGCGTGACGACAACGGCATCCTGGAGGCGAGCCGTCGCCTTGATCAGATGCTGACCGGCGCCCGGCCGACGATCGAGGCTGTACTGGACCTACTGCGGCAACTGGCGCCCGATGAATACGAACTCGAGTTCGGTATCAAGCTGAACGCGGAGGCCGGAGTGGTGGTCGCCAAGACGGCGGCCGAGGGCCACTTCAACGTACGCCTGGGCTGGCAGCGGCAGCGGGCCGCCGCCCCGGCCGACTAGCGCACCGCCGTGGCGCGCTGGGAGCGGGCCCCCTGGCTCGTGAGCATCGCCCGGGTCGAGGGCCGGTCACCCAACGGCGCGGGCGTGCTCGTCACCGACCGTCATGTGCTGACCTGTGCCCATGTCGCCTCCGCGGGCACCCGGCCGCGACGCCCCGACGGACCGCTCTTCGTCCGCTTCCAGTGGTCCGACGGCCACGACCCGCTGCGCGCCGTGGTCGTCGCGGACGGCTGGCATCCGCAGCACCCCGAGCGGCGGACGGGCGACCTTGCGGTGCTGGAACTCCAGGACCCCTTGCCGGAGTTCGCCGCTGCCGCGCCGCTGGTGTCCACGGAGGGCGGCACATTCGCCCACCCCTTCCACGTCTACGGCTATCCCGAAGGCCCTCACCAGACGGACGGCGTACCGGCGAACGGTGTGATCCGCGGCCCCGCGGGAGTGGAGTGGATCGAGCTGGAGTCAGAGTCCGCGCTCGGCCACGGCCTCGCCCCGGGCTTCTCCGGCTCGCCCGTGTGGGATCTCGCGCTCGGCGGCGTCGTCGGCATCGTGGCCACCCGCGACAAACCGACCGAGCGCCAGGACACCCGGACGGCCTACGCCATCCCCGTCGACAAGCTCGCCGTCTACTGGCCGGGCCTGCGCCGGCTGATCCGCGCGCCGATCAGCGAGGAGCAACGGGCCAAGGTCGAGGGCCTGCTGGCGCTTCCACTGGATCCCGACGGGGAGCTGCCCAGGATCCACGACATCCGTATCTACGACATCGGGGTCACCCCGTCGAAGAACCTCACGGACCACCTGGACCCGGCCCGGCAGCCCGTGAACACGGACTATGTGCCCCGCCTCAGGGAGGACAGGGAACTCGAAGAGGTCCTGGAGAGCCAGTCGTTCATCCTGTTGAGCGGCGATTCCAAGGCCGGCAAGTCCCGTACCCTCATCGAGCTCCTGCGCCGCCGACTGCCTGTCGGCACCCGGCTCATCGTGCCCAGGTCCACCCCCTCGGCCCCCGGCGAACTGACCTCACTCCCACTGCCCACCGGCGGCGACCGCGCGGTGCTGTGGCTCGACGACATCCACGAGTATCTGCGGCCCGGAGGCGTGGACCTGAGGGTCCTCAACGACTACGCACGCATGGATCCTCCCGTCACCGTGGTCGCCACCATCACCTCCGAGCAGCTCAGCCGCCTCAAGGCCCCCAAGGGCGAGGTCAGCCGCACGGCCCGGCAGGTTCTGGGGAAGGTACGTCCGGTCGTCCTGCCGCGCCTGCTGCGGGAGGAGGACCTCGCCGAGGCCCAACGCCTCTATCCCCAGGAGGACTTCACCCACCGGGGCATCGGCGAGCAGATGGTCGCCGCGCCGCTCGTGGAGGAGCGGTTCAACGGCGGCCGCGAGGAGTGCCCCGAAGGCTGGGCCGTGGTCCGCGCCGCGGCCGACTGGCAACGCATGGGCTGCGAAGTACCTTTGACCGGGGTCGCGTTGGCGGAGCTCTTCGGACGCTATCTCGCCGCGGGTGCCAGCCACCGCGCCGCGACCGAACCGGCTCTGCGGACCGGGATCGACTGGGCGACCGATCCGGTGGCCGGAAGCATCGCGCTCCTCAGTGAACTCCGAGACGTGGACGACGGCGCCTACCGGGGCGAGGACGACGGCCGGGCTGACCGCCGCTACGAGGCGTTCGCCTATCTCCCCGGCTATCTCGACGGCCGCGACGACCCCGACACCTCGAGCATCCCGCAGTTCGCCTGGGACTGGGCGGTACAGGGGGTGCCCGCCAATGATCTGCTCGGTGTCGCGTTCGCCGCGTTCACCCGGGAGGAGGGCAGTGTCGCCGAGAGCGCGCTGGAGCGCGCCCATACGGATGCCACAGAGCTCGGTGTCTCGGCCTGGGCGGCGCTGATGCTCGGCGAACTGGCCATGTACCGCAAGGACATGGCACGGGCTGGGGAACTGCTCGAGGAGGCCGTCGGATCCGGGTCGTCCGACGTGGTGCCGCTGGCCAATGTGGATCTGGCCGCCGTACGGCAGCTGACCGGGGACATGGCCGGTGCGCGCCAGATGCTGGAGGCCGCGATCGACTCCGGCGATCCCCAGGCGGCCCCGCTGGCCCGCGCGAGCCTGGGCGGGCTGCTGCTCAGCCAGGGCGAGACCGTACGAGCGCGTGAACTGCTCGAAGCCGCCCTGGCGTCGGGGGACCCCCAGGTCATACCCCTCGTGGAGACCGGGTTCGGTGGGATGATCGTGCAACGCGGTGAGATGTCCGGCGCTGGGGCCCGGGCGAAGCGCAGCCTGTCCGGCCCGGTCTCGAGCGCGCAGCCGCGGCCCGGCGGCGCGGACCCACTGAGTCTGCCGCGCGCCGTGCGCGAGTCCGCCATCTCGTCGGCCGTACCGCTCGCCCAAGTCAATTTGAGCGCGGCTCTGATCGACGAAGGCGAACTGGAGCGCGCCGACGAACTGCTTCACTCGGCGCTGTCCTCGGAGAACCAGCTGGTGGTACCGCTGGCCCAGGCGAGTCTGGGGGGCCTGCACATCCAGCGGGGCGAGCTGGAGCGGGCCCGTGAACTGCTCGACGTGGCCGCGGCTTCCGACCACCTCTTCGCCTCGGAGCACGCCCAGGTCACGCTCGCCTGGCTGCACTGCCTGGAGGAGGACCTGGACCAGGCGCACGCCATCCTGGAACGCGCTGTCCACTTCACCGACGCGGAGCAGGCGCTGCGGGCGCGCTGTCTGCTCAGCGCGGTGTACGCGGCCGAGGGGGATTACGCGTCCGCGGCGGCGCAGCTCCAGACCGTCGTCGACTCGGGGCACACCGGCTGGGCGCCCCTGGCCCGCGCCGACCAGGGGTTGTACTGGTCCCACGCGGGAGAGTACGACAGGGCCCGGAAGGCGCTGACCGAGATCGCCGACTCCCAGCACGCCGACCAGGCTCCCCGGGCTGCGGACCTCCTCGGCGACCTGAAGTCTGCCCTGGAGGACTGGCCGGGGGCCGAGGCCGCGTACCGTATCGCGATCGCCTCGGACCACCCCCTCTGGGCGCCGATGGCTCGGCTGGACCTCGCTCTCATGCTCTGCCGACTAGGTGACGAGCGGGGACCGGGCCTGCTCGCCGAGCTCGCGGAGTCCGACGACCCCGATCTGGCACCGCGCGCCTCGGACATGCTCGGAGACGCACTGGCCGCCCGGAGCGACTGGGCGGGAGCCGAGGCGGCCTACCGGCAGGCGATGGACTCCGGGCACGCTCACTGGTCGGCCGTCGCCCGGGTGGATCTGGCACTGATGCTGGCGGACCTGGACGAGATCCCCCGCGCCGAGGCCCTGCTCGCCGCGGAGGCCGAGTCGCATTCGGCGCTGGCCGACATCGCCAAGGCTTTCCTGGGCATGCTCTTCGTGTACCAGCGGCGCACCGAGGAGGGGCGCGCGCTGCTCGCCCACGTCGCGGAGTCCGACTCCTACGAGGCCGCGGACCTCGCCAGTGTCCAGCTCGCGAAGATGGCGGCGGAGGAGGGCAGGCCGGAGGAGGCGACCCGGCGCTTCGAGGCCCTGTTGACCTCCGGCAGCGAGATCGCGACCTCGATGGCTCCGCTCGCCACGGCGCACCTGGGTGCCATCCTGCTCCAGCAGGGCCGGATGGACGCGGCCCTGGAGCTGCTCGACGAGGCCACCGCCTCCGGGCACCCGGGCGCGGCGGCCGTCGCACTGCTGGGCCGGGGCGAATACCTGCTCGATGCCGGGGACGCCGCGGCCGCCCAGTCGTATCTGCACGCGGCGCTCGATCTGGAGGAAGAGGACGTCACCCCAAAGGCGCTCGCCCTGCTCGGCGTGGCGCTGCTCGCCGAGAATGATCTGGAAGGGGCCCGTTCCACCCTCGCGGAGGCGCTCGCCACCGTGACTCCGGCGATCGAGCCGCTGACCCGCCGCTATTTGGGCAGCGCGCTCGCCCGGCTCGGCCGCCGCCCGGAAGCGCGCGAGACTCTCCTGCCGCTGGCCCGCTCGGACGACCTCGAACAGCGTCCTCAAGCTCTTGTGATCCTGGGGCAGTTGGCGATGCTGGACGGACACGCGGACGAGGCGCGCGGCTGGTTCGGCGAAGCAGTCGCATCGAACTCTCCGGAGGCCAGGGCTCAGGCGCTCGCCGCCCTCGACGACGCAACCCTCACACCCCGCCTGCCTCTCCCACACGGCCGCTCGGGCACTCGATTTCCGGAACTCAGTGACGCGTCGCCGACGCACGAGTCCGCGGTACCACCCCCCGTACGGCATGCACAAAAGCCTGAAGCCCTGGTACAGTCGGCGCCCTCGCCCAGCCGGTCCCCCTCGCTCACCGCACCTGCCGCTGGGCTCCACCCTGGCCTGCTTCTCCTTCTGGGTCGCATAGCCGAGGGCGAGGGGCTCCCCGAGGAGGCTCGCTACTGGTTCAAGAGGGCTCTCGCCGCCGGCCTTCACAAAGACGAGGCACGGCCACTCCTCGCGGCGCTCCCGACCGACAACGCCCCGCTGTGAAATCGGAGGCACTTCCCGCGTCCCCCTCCGGCTTGTCCCACGGCATCGAGCCCGCCTCACTGGCCGCGCAGGCAACACGACTGGCTGTTCGACGCCCGTCAGCAGGTCACGCGTCGATGACAGTGCTCTCGGCGAACTGGCAAGCGCAGGACCACGCCCTGGTGATCTACCGTTCCAAGGACGAGCGCGGAATCGGCTCGGACGGCCACCTCTACGGTGAGACCGGCCAGAGGGACGCCGTCCAACGGGAGGCGGACAGCCGGTACTGGAACTTATCCCCGACCCGAAGGCCGGGCCTGCGTCTGCGTCTGCGTCTGCGTCTGCGTCTGCGTCTGCGTCTGCGTCTGCTCATCGTGGTTGCCGACGGAGTGGTCTGCCGAATCTGGCCCGTCGATGCTGACGCCGAATGGATCGAGGAACCTGGCGGAACCGGGAAGGTCGCCCTGCCCCTCGCCGACCACCCGCTCGACCCCGGCGAGGTCCAGGCGCTCTATCCGCACCTCGGCATGGCTGTCGGAGACGAACTGCCCGCACGCCGAGGACCCATACGCCACTACATGCCCATCGACGCAGAACCGGGCTGAGGTTGCGGCTGGCCCACCGCGCGTGCTCGACGGTCAGCTCAGCGGGGACCGAACTCGTCGGTACCTCAAGGAAAGCATCTGGACGAGGAGGGCCTGGGGCACTGCTTCCTCCATTGAAGCGGATCAAACGGTTCGCACTGGACAACGAGCTCGACCACCTGCCCATCGGCGACATCGTCTTTGTCGGGACGAGTGACTCAGCCGAGTACGACGCCGGTGACCGTCGAACGGATCCCGGCGCCCGGTTCGTGTTCGACTCTGGTGCCGGTGTGCGCGGTCAAGCGCGTAGTGCAGGTGCGGGTGAGCAGGACGGCTCCCAGGATCCGGCGGGAGGCGTTGGCGTATCCGAAGGGCGTGTACTGGTCGTCGTCGTGCACACCGCCGCTCGCCGAGCGCCAGTCCTGCACCCGGCGCACGCGCAGAGCCCCGAACCGTGAGGCGCCCAGGAGGAGTGCGGCGACGACCGCGACGAGCATCAGCGGCATGGTCACCCACAGCCAGGTCGGGGAGACGGTGGAGAGGTCGCCGTAGACGGGCTCGGTGATCCAGGGGGACTTGAGGGTGCTATTCCTCACGGCCATGGGTACGAGGCCGGACAGGCCAGTGTGCCTTGAAGCCCGAACGGGTTCCGCGGACCTTCGTCGCAGTCGTTCCTCTTGCCGAAGTCGCGCTCTATGTAGGGGACGAGCCTTCCCACGCCTGCCGCCGGCCAATTGCGGTGTACGCCGAAAGACATCGGATCGGTCTCTCCGCGGGCCTCCAGACATACGGGTCCACCACGATAGAGCAGAGACCCATCAGGACCGGAATGCTCCAGGTGAGGCGCGCCATGCTCGCGGTGAAATCCGGGGCCGCAAGGAGCACATGGACCGGGGTCGCCTCCAGTCCACGGGCGAAGTCGTGGACTCACAGCGCACCACACCGACGAAGCCGCCGCTATGCCAGTGGGACCGGCGCAAGCGTCGTTCCCGGTCGCGGGCTATGACGGCAGCTGACGCACGTGGTTGTCGTCGGACACCTCGTACACGTCGATCCGCAGCAGTCGTCGTACATGCAGCGGAACGCGCTCGACGGCCTTGACCGATGAGGACGGCACGACCAGCGCGTACCTTATGTCCGGTGACTCACTGGTCATACGGCGCAGGAGCTGCCCGTAGGCGATGTCGGCGTCGATGCCTTTCTCGCCCGTTCGCCCCTTGGCTTCGCAGATCAACCGTTGGCTCCCCCGTACCGCTTCGATGTCCGTCCAGCGGTCCGTCGGCGTCACGGGTGCCCAGTCCTTGGTCAGCAGCCAGGTGCGAAAAGCATCCGTGACCCGGTCCTCGTCATTGTCGCGTGCGAGGATCTTGCTCAATGCCGCGATGTCCGCCTCTCGGTTGCGACGCAGACGGCCGCGGGTGTCCGCGTCGAGGTCGGTCGGCCGGATCACCACAAGTCGCAGGCCGTGGGCGGGGATCTCGGTGTCGCGCCGGGCGTCGTAGAGGGCCCGCTGCTCGCCGCGGTGGACGCCGCTGATGGTCAGCCTGTCTGGCTTGTCGAAGTGCGGCATCGGTTGGTCGTGCTGCAACTCCCGGTATTCGACCACGAGTTGGTGCCCGGACCAGTAGGCATCAACGGGAAGCCTGGCCTGCCTTCCGCCGGCTCCCGGGTCTCCCAGGAGCCAGTCGAACTTGTGCTGAGTCAGGGCCGTTTCGCCCAGAACCTCGTTGCACAGGTCGACGACGTATGCCTCGTCGCTCTCGTCTCTCTTTCCCATGGCCGGGCATGATGCCACCTGCTACTGACAGCGCGGTGTGGGCCGGATTCCGGCATACGGATCCGCAGGGCAGCCGTCCGGTCCCTTACGAAAACCGGCCGTTGTCAGAGGCAGGTGGCACACTGCGCTGCATGTCTTCCAATGATGCCTTCCGCTCCGCGGCTCCCCGGGCGTTGCGTGATCCTGACGTGCTGCGCGCCCGGCTGGGCGCGGTACGGACCGAGCCGGTGGTTCGGCCCTTGAACGACTGGGTGGAGAAACTGCGCGGCCGCCTCGGTGACGGCGAGTCGGTGCCGTGGTTCGATCCCGCCTCGGGTGGAGTCGAGGCTCGCAGTCTGTTTCTGCTGGAGGCGCCGGGCCAGAAGTCCATGGGCGCGGAAGCCGAACTGCGGCGCACCGGAAGCGGCATCATCTCCGTAGACAACGACGACCAGACGGCGCAGAACTGCTGGACACTGCGCGCCGAAGCCGCTCTGCCGTACCGGGAGTCCTTGCACTGGAACGTCGTGCCGTGGTACCTGGGCACGGCGGAGCGGATCGCCGCACCGGGGCGTACCGAAATACAGCGCGCAGCACCCTTCCTGCACGAAGTGATCAGCATGCTGCCGGCGCTGGAGGTGGTTGTCCCCATGGGCCGTAAGGCCCAAGCCGGCTGGGCCGCCTACCAGGAACGGTACGCGCCGAACATGCACACGCTCCCCACCTGGCACCCCAGCCCTCGCGTGTTCGCTTCCCGGCCCACCGCCCGCCAGGAAGTCCTGGAAACTCTCCAGCAGGCCGCCCGACTGCTCAACGTCGAGTGACCGTTGAGCGGCGCAGTCCTTGACGGCGCCCAGCGCCGGCGTGCTCGAGTGAACTACCAGTGCCTTCGGCGGCTTCAGCCGCCGGCTAGGGATCTCGGTCGGCTCACGTCGGTGCGGGCGCGGGCCGGGTGCGAGCGGCATCACCGGTGCCGCCAAGACCCGACCCCTCGTGGGCTCCGTGGTGGAAGGGCAAAGTGACTCGGTCCTCGCTACCCGCTGGACGGTACGGACATGGCGCCACCATCACGGATGACGCGTCAGAGACCCGCCGAACCGACGTCCTGCACGCGATCAGGTCCGGGAGCGCAAAAGGCCTAACCCGTATCCCACTCCAGGAGGCGCTGATGTTGGTCGTCAGCGGGGGAAATCGCGGGCGGGGGGATCGGCGCGTATCGCCGGAATGCCGGATTCCGGGTGAGGCGGCGGGTCATCAGTGTGAACACGGTCGGATCAGGCGGTCTTCTCGGCGATCAGCAGGGCGTAGCCGAGGGTGCCGTCGGCGACGGCGGCCCGGGCCGCGGCCAGCACGGGCGGGGCCCCGTCCAGGTCCACTCCGGTTCCGGCGAACCGGCCCGGCGCCGTGAGCCGCAGCAGGTTCAGCCGCGCCTCGATCTGGTCGATCATGCGGATCATGGCGTGGTCGTGGTGCTCGGTGCGGACGGTACGCAGTCCGGCGGCGGCGAGGATCGCGGCGTACTCGGCGAGCGGGCGGGCGTCGGCGATGCACGCGATCCGGGCGGCGAGACCGGTGAGTTCGGACGGGAGCCGGTCGGGGGCGGCGGTGACGTCGGTGATGCCGACCCTTCCACCGGGCTTGAGGACACGGGCGAACTCGGTGGCGGCCTGGGCCTTGTCGGGGAAGGTGCACAGGGCGCACTCGCACACCACTGCCTCGAACAGACAGTCCGCGTACGGGAGTTGCTCGGCATCGCCGGTGACGAAGGCCGTCCGCTCCGCGAGTCCGGCGGCTTGGGCCGCCCCTTGGGCCAGTGCGGTGTTCGAGGACGCGTAGTCCACGCCGTCCACCCGGCAACGGTAAGCGTCGGCGAGGAGCAGGGCCGTGGTGCCGCGCCCCGAGGCGACGTCCAGTACCCGCCGGTCGGGCTCCGTTCCGAGTGCGTCGGCCAGACGCCGGGTCAGTGCCGCGCCGCCCGGGTGGTAGGAATCCCCGAGCAGCAGGGCAACCACGTCCGAGGAGTACCCGGCGGCGCAGCAGGCCTTGAGCTCGTCGCTCGGCGCGCTGGGCGGGAGCGCCTCCGGGCCGGTCATCGCGCGCTCTCCTCGGCTCGGCGCCCAGTGCGGGCGGTCTTGGAGCCGTGCGGTGTGTCGGTGAGCCGGTCGGCCAGGGGCAGTGCGTTGGGGGTGACGTCCGCGACGGGGATGCCGGACATCTGGGCGCGAACCTGCTCGCGGTAGCCGACGGAGTTGTAGGCGCAGAACGGGATCAGCCTGCCGTCCGGGGTGATCTCCTCCACGCAGCACTTCATCAATTGCTTGACGTTGAGGGTGTAGGGGTCCTGGAAGTCCTGCACGACGATCATGAACGTCTTGTCGCTGAGGTCCTTCGCCGCCTCGGGCAGGTCGATGCCGCAGGCGTCCGCACAGTCGAGAGCCTCGGCGGTGGCGCGCAGCTTCTCCTCGGTCGTGGCGGTGCCCATGAAGGCCGAGGCGGACCACAGCTTCTCCAGTGCTTCGCGGATGCCGTCGTCGGGAAGGACGCGGTTGGTGACGTAGTCGAGGTAGTCCTCGACCTGGAGCAGCCGTGGGATGGGCACCACGGTGCGATTGCCGGGCTCGCCGTCCACCAGCAGGTAGGTGACGGACCGGCAGGTGGGGAAGCAGCACGGGACGGGGAAGAAGTCGCCCTTGGCGAACCAGCCCGGCAGTTGCTCCCCGATCAGGCGGATCACGTCGGGGTTGGTCAGCCGGTCGAGGGGATCGAACTCCAGGTGCCGGCCGGAGTGGGTGACCGGCTGGATCGCCACCGAGCGGACGGCGGGATGGTCGACTCCGAACTCGATGATCGCCCCCAACTCGTGTTCGTTCAGGCCGCGTTCAACGGCGGCGACCAGGGTGACGGTCAGGCCGGTCTCAGCGCAGTTGTCCAGCGCCCGCTGCTTGAGCGCGCGCAGGTCCCGGCCCCGGATCTCGCGATGCGTGCGCTCGTCGAAGCCGTCGAACTGCAGGTAGATGGTCACCGACCGACCCGGCACCTGGTTGCGCTTGGCCAGTGCGGCGACGAAGTTCCGGTCGGTGGCCAGGCGGATGCCGTTCGTGTTGAGGGTGACGTTCTTGATGGGGCGAGTCTGGGCCAGGTCGATGAAGTCGAGGATGTGCTTGTGGATGGTGGGTTCGCCGCCGGAGAACATCACCACCTCCGCCTCGCCCTCGGATTCCACGAACACGTCGAGCATCCGCGCGCACTGCTCGTGGGTGATGGAGTAGCCGTCGCTGTGGTGGCCGGAGTCGGCGAAGCAGATCGGGCAGTCCAGGTTGCAGCCGGTGTTGACCTCGATGATTCCCAGGCAGGCGTGCTGCTTGTGCTCCGGGCACAAGCCGCAGTCGCTCGGGCAGCCGTCCTTCACCTCGGTCTGGAAGGCCAGCGGGATCGTTCCCGGCTTGTTGAAGCGGGCCGAGGCCAGGTACTCCTCGGCGTCCCCGTACACCAGAGCCTCGAACTGGCCGTGCTCGCGGCAGCGTTTGCGCAAGTAGACCTTGTTGTCGCGGATGTTGACCTGGGCGTCTACGGGTGCCTTGCACAGCGGGCAGATCGACTTGGTGAACTCGATGAACACCTCCTCCCGGTCCCGCTTCGCGCGGTCCGCAGCGCCGTCTCCCGCGGCCGGCCCGTCCGGGCGTGCCGTGTCGTCCACCGTCATCGCATCCTCGCCTTCGTCTCGCCGTTGTCGTACGCCCGGTCGCCGCCGTCGCCACGATCCGCGGGCGCCACCCTGGCCCGGCGGGCGCCACGCAGGAGCAAGACGGCGTACACCAGCATCAGGACATCCTGAAGCAGGACGAACCAGCCGAGCCGCTGCGTCAGATACACGCCGAAGCAGCCGCAGTCGGCCACCGTCAGCCCGCGTACGTACGCCTGCCAGCGCACTCCACACCAGCGACACGGCGGCGTACACGCTCACCGGGGCGACCGCAGTCGATCGGGGCCGCGCCAGGAACCACAGGCCGCACACCAGCTCGCCCGCGATCAGCCCGCCGGCCAGGAAGGCCGTGGGTGTGCTGTCAGCCAGGCCGTAGACCGACAGGATCCGGGGCATGTCGTCGATGGAGGCGAGCTGGCCGGCGGCCATCGCCGTACAGATCGCGCCGAGCACGAGTCGCAGCACCACACCTCCGACGCTACGGCCGCCACCCTGCTCAGGAATGTAAGCGTGCTCACCGAACCCGGCCCATGCCTTACCGGCGGGCGGCCCGGCGCTCGGCCTCGGCCTTGATCGTCGAGAGGGAGGCGGCGACGGTCGCCTCCCAGCGGGCCGCCACGGCGTGCCCCCAGCGCTCGCCCAGCGCCCATCCATCAGTACCCAGTTCACCCTCGTACACCAGTCGGGTACCCGCACCGTGCTCGTCCAGCTGGAAGGACTCGACGACGGTGGGCACCGGCCCGCGCACCAGGCGGAAATCGACCCGCTGGGGGCGGGTGAACCGGACCGTCTCCACGGTCGTCGCCGTGAGCCGTCCGGCCGCGATCGGGGTGAAGTGCGCGGCAAGCACCATGTCGCTGCCGCGCTCCAGCACCCGTACCTTCTCCCGCATCGCCCGAGTGGACCGGCTCAGATACGGCTGCGCGATCACATCGAAGACCACCTCACGGGGCGCCGCGATGTCGACCGTCTGCGGCCCGAGCCTGCGGGTCCGGCGGCCGACCCCCACGTCCACGGGCAGCGCCCCGCTGACCAGGCCCAGGTATACGGCCGCCACGCCTCCCACGGCTGCCACCGCGATCGCCAGCCGTCCCAGCCACTTCATGGCCGCACCCTCCGCTCCGCCGGTACGTCGTCCGGGACACGAGGCTACGGCCGACGCACCCGCCGATCGGTGAGCGCGCTCACGTTCCGGCCGCGGGTCGACCGCCTACGGTGAACGCGCCCCCTCCCCCCACCGCGCGAAGGGCTTGTCCCCGTGACCGACGCGTCCGTTACCGACTTCACCGACAGCCGCGCGGCAACCGACGCCCTGCTGGGGGCGCTGAAAGAGGGCCGCTGGAGACCTGCCGCCGTCGCGAGCTTCCTACGGCTGGCCGGACATCGGTCGGTGCGCCAGGCCGCCCGTCGTCCCCGGGCAGTCGGTCAGACCACGGTGCTTCACGGGCTGTTGGCCGCTCTCGCCCGAGACCGTGGCGGCCGTGCCTGGGTGGCGGCCAGTTGGGCCCTCGCCGTCCTGCATCTGGGGCTGCTGGAGGAACGCGGCCGGCTCTCACCGGCCGACACTCTCACCCTGATCCGCGGCAGCCTGCCCGCAACCGCCCTGGGCTCCTGCCGCTGGTCGGGCCTGCTGGCGATCGCCTCGGACCTGGCCGACGGCCGTCTGGCCCGCCGCCAGGGCACTGTGTCGCCGTTCGGGGACTACGCCGACTCCCTCGCCGACGCCGCCTTCTGGACCTGGCTGGTGCTGCGGCACGAACCCAGCCGTATGGTGCGGGCCGCGGCGCTCGCCGCGTGGGCGCTGCCGGTCGCCGCAGTCACCGCCGTCGGCATCCGCCGCGGCGCCATGCCAGAACGGCCCCGGCCGGCGCTGCTGCGCCCGGCCGCCGCAATGCAGGCCGTCGTCGCCCTCCGCCACGCCCTGCGTCGCTGACCGGTCACACGGGCACGGTCCTGGTGCCGACGCCCGGCCGCCGCAATGCAGGCCGTCGTCGCTCTCCGCCACGCCCTGCGTCGCTGACCGGTCACACGGGCACGGTCCTGGTGCCGACGCCCGGCCGCCGCAATGCAGGCCGTCGTCGCCCTCCGCCACGCCCTGCGTCGCTGACCGGTCACACGGGCACGGTCCTGGTGCCGACGCCCGGCCGCCGCAATGCAGGCCGTCGTCGCCCTCCGCCACGCCCTGCGTCGCTGACCGGTCACACGGGCACGGTCCTGGTGCCGGCCTGGCCGCCTCCCATCACGCCCGCGCCGTCGCCGACTACCGGTCCGTAGGCGTCCCGGCCTCCACGATGACGCCGTTCCAGAAGGCGACATGATTCTTGATCTTCCTGGCGAACGGCGAGGGGTGCGGATAGAACCAGGCGGCGTTGGGATTGGTCCGCCCCTCCACGGTGATCGTGTAGTAGCGGGCGATCCCCGTCCACGGACACAGCGACCACGCACGCGTCTCGGTGAAGTACTCGCGGTGCAGCGACCCGGGCGGAAAGTAGTGGTTGCCCTCCACCACGACGGTCTGCTCCGCCTGCGCAAGCACCTCCCCGCGCCACACAGCACGCATCATGATCACTCAACTCCAGGCAGGCCACTGGGACTCCTCACCCGACGCTAAGCCGCCGGACAGGCTCGCCATGGTGAGCCCGCTTACAGTGCGACGCTGTCCTGCACGTGCGTGTGGTGCGCCTGAAAGGTGCGCACGGACCCCATGCACATGACCGGACCGATGTGGATGCCCACGGCCCCGCTCACCCTGGGACGGCTGCTGGCCTGGCATCCCCAGCCGCTGCCGGCGGAACCCCGTCTCGAGGCCGGCCTCGCCGATCGCCCCGGTCGTGCCGAGCAACCGCCTGCGAAACAGGCCCGGCCGGTGCTGCTGGTGCGTCGTGTTGTCTGGCATGTCGTTCACGCCTCAGGGAGGTCCGGGAGCAGCGAGGGCCGGATCGACCGGTGGCCGTGTACCGGCCCTCGCCGCAGGGCACGGTCAGTTCGGGGGCTGGTAGGTCGTCGGCTTGACGGGAGCTTGGACGGCGATCGTGTCGGAGGCGGCGAACCTGAGCTGCAGGGTGACCGTCTCGCCTGCCGTCGGTTTCTTCTGCAGTCCCATGAGCATCAGGTGGTTGCCGCCGGTGCGCAGGGTCAGGGTGCCGCCCGCCGGGATGGTGAACGACTTGACCATCTCCATCTGGTTCGCGGCCGTCGTGCGGTGCATCGACACGCTGGTGGCGATGTCACTGCTCACGCCCGTCAGCTTGTCGGGCTGCCGGCCGGTGTTGGTGATGGTGAGATAGCCGGCGGCCATGTCGGCCGTCGGCGGCTGCCGGATGAAGGCACCGGTCACCTTCAGCACCGGCTCGTCGTAGACCGCGGCGCCCGCGGAGGCGGAGGACGAGGGGGAGGGCCGGGTCGAGGTAGAGCAACCGGTCAGCATGGCGACGGCGCTCAGAAGTGCCGTGATGACGGCGCACAGGGTGAAGCGGGGCAGGGGGCGCGTCACGGTGTCCTTCCTTTGACGATCTTGGGGAGGTCGGCGGCATAGCGCTGTTGGGATGTCCCCGAGGTGTAGAAGAGGTGGGCCTTGTCGTCCCTGGGTGAGAAGGCGAACACTTCGGCGCCGTGGCTGACGGTCTCGCTGCCGTCCTTGTGCTTCACCGGTGTGGAGACGCCGACGCCCAGGCTCCGTGCCGCCTTCTGTACGACCGTGAAGTCGCCGGTCAGGCCGGTGAAGGTGGGATCGATGGCGCCCAGCCACTGCTTGAGCCGCCGTGGGGTGTCACGGGCCGGGTCCGTGCTGACGAAGACCACCCGCAGCTTCTCGCGGTCGGGCGCCGGCAGTTGGCGCACAGCCAGGGCGATGTCGACCGTCGCCGTCGGGCACACGTCGGGGCAGTGAGAGTAGCCGAAGTACAGCAAAGTGGGACGACCCGCGGTCTGCTTGACCAGGTCGTAGGAGTGGCCGTTCTGGTCGGTGAGGGTCAGGTGGGGCTTGGCATCCGGCGGGTTCAGGCTGATCGTGTCGGGGCGGGCCGAGGAGGAGGGAGTGGAGACGACGGCGGCCGGCTGGTCGCCGCAGGCGGTCAGGCCGAGTCCGGCCGCGACAGTCAGTGCCGCGACCGCGCCGACGCGGCGCGCGGGCATGGTATGCATCGTGAAGCTCCTGCATGTGAAGCGGTGAGGGCACACGCCACGCGGCCGTGGAGCGGGGCGGCGGGTATGCCGGGGACGGGCGGCGAGACACCTCCACAGCCGTGGCGCTCCGCAACGGTGGCCGCCGTGGATGTGGCGGTGGCGCGGCAGGCAGCCTGCCGACCGTCGCCGACGCCGGTGACGCAGAGTCCTACGCAGCAGTGCGGCAACGAGCGCGCAGGCGCGGCGGCCGGGCGGGCAGCGTACGGCGTCGTCACCGCGGTGGGTGAAGGTCTCGCCAAGGGCGTCCGGGCAGCCGTGTCACGCCCTGCGGCACACCGGCACGCAGGGAGTCTCAGGCCGCGGCGGCCACCACGGGCGGCCCCCGCCGGACGACGCACGTGCCCAACACGAGGGGTCGGAGCAGCCTCGCGCGGACATCCGCCATACGGCGGGGGAGGCGCGAGGACAACAGCAGCTCCAGCACAGCGGCCACCAGGGCCGGCATCCGGACGGCGGCGAGCAAACCGCTCAACCAGCACAGCACAGCGAAGCGGGCGAAACGGTCCGCGATGACCGCGGGCCACCGAACCGTCTGCCAGAGCGCGATCTCGCAGCGGCGCAGCACCCAGCCCGCGACAACAGCGGCCGCCGCGTGCGCGGCAAGCATCGGCAACGTGGCCATCGCCATCAGCGGCATCGCGTGCGCGCCATGGCCAGCCATTCCCGTCATGCCGGACATGGTATGCATGGGCGGCATCGCGCGCGGACCGCCGACGGCCTTGGCCGGGTCGATGCCCGCCTGCCGCAGGATGCGCGCCGCGCTGCGCGGGCTCAACTGCACCGCCTGGGCGCCGCACAACAGCCGCTCGGCCGCGGCCACCACGCGTTCCGACCGGTCGGCCGGGGCTGCGGTGACACCGGTGACGGCCGCGGCGGAACTCTGCCCGAGGCAGAAGACGAAATGCAGGCCGACCTCACCAGCCGGCAGACCGAGCGCGATGCCGACCAGCGAACGCTCCCTGCCGGCCAGCAACCCCGCCACGCACAGCACACCGAACCAGCCCACCGCCAGAGACCACAGCGCGATCCCGGTACCGGAGGCCAACACGTGCCCGGCCGCCGACAACGTCACGCAGACCGCAGAGAACACAGCGGCTCTCAGCAGTCTCAGATCGGCGGCAGCCCGTACCGGGACGTTCATGGCAGCCGCCATCATTCCAGCCGCCCCCGATCCACCGGCGGCCGGGGTCGGTCCCCTTGGCCCCGCCGGAACACGGATGGGCCCGGCCGCCAACCGACCGGGCCGCTTGCCGTGATGTGTCTCTTCGGATCGTGTTCAGGGTCTGTTCGACACGCCCGGAGAGCGCAACGGGGCGGCGGTGTGCTCCTCTCTCACCAGGTTGCCCTCCTTCTCCCCGTCGGCCGTGCCCCACGGAGCATGCGCGACGCAAGGACGGCTCCGCCCACGATCACGACGGCTGCCGCCGCGAAGACGGACAGAGCCGTAGTACGGCCGAGTCCGAGGATCGCGTCGCTGCCGCCCCTGTCCGGTGCCGACAGGCTCAGGCCCTGGCAGGCGGACGGGTCGGCGGGGGTCTGCGCACCGTCGGCGACCTGGAACTGGAACGCGTTGGTCTGCGTGTCGCCGTCGGCTGCGGTGACGGTGTAGGTAAGCGTGGTGACACCCGTACGCAGCGGGGTGACGGCGGCGCAGATGACGGAGCCGTCGGCCACGACGGGCTGCCCGACGTGAACCGCGGTGCCGTCGGATCCGGTCAGGGTGAGCTTCGGGGTGGTGCCGGCCTTCAGACGGGCGAAGGTCAGCGCGATGACGCTGGTACCGGGGCCGACCTTGGCGCCGGGTGCCGGTGTCGCGTCCTTCAGTGCGGTGTGGGCGAACGCGGGCGTGCCACCGAACAACAGCAGCACGCCCAGACACCCGAGCAGGGCGGCCGACGCCCTCAGAAGTCGAAGTCCGCGCATGCGATCCGGTTGTCCATCGCTTCCATGGGGTGCACGACGAGGGCGACCGCGCCCTTGCCGGTCTTCTTCGCGTTGTTCACCGTCGTCATTCCCATGCCGGACCTGTCGGCGGTGAACGCGAGGTGCACCTCGTTGGGCGGCGTTGTCGGACCGCCCTTGTCGAACTGGAAGTGCTCCCCGCCGTTGGCGGCAGAGCAGTGCTGGGCGTGCAGATGGGCCAGGTACTGGTGGCCTGGTTTCAGGCCGGTCAGGGACACCGTCACGGTGGTGCCCTTGGGGCCCTGGGCGAGCCAGGCCGTGCCCTTGACGTCGTCCATGCCCGGCGGGCGGGTGTCCAGCAGCTCGAAGGCGCCCTTCACCACGGTGGCGCCGGTCATCTTGTAGGCGGGGGTGGCCTTCGGGTCACCCATCGCCGTGTCGGCCATCCCGCTCATGCTCTTGGAGGGGGACGTGGAGGACGTGGCGGCCGCCTTCTGTGAGCTGCTGCCGGAGCTGTCGCCGCCGCATGCGGACAGCATCGCGGCCGTCGCGGCCACGGTGGCGCAGCAGACGGTGAGGCGGGCGCGCCGACGGCGCGGCCGTGCCGCTGACACGGGGTCAGGCAAGGAGGTGTGGTGATGCATGGACAGAACTCCCGATCGTGTGGAGGGGGTTGCGCCCTGTCGGCGACCTCGCGGCACCCAGCGACCTGCTCGGCGCAGGTCGAGCGGTCGGTGCGGCGGGCAGGCGGGCGCGCGCCCGGGTGAAGTGGACAGGCCGACGCGCGTACGGGCACGCCGACCCTCCGTCCGTTCCCGGTCACGGCCGACCCCCTGGCAACCGGACCGGAATCAGGACCGTAGGGTGAGCAGCTGATCGGGAGACGGGCGGCTGACTGCCGGACGGCCCCACGGCGGCCCTCTGCGGACGACGGTGTGCCTCAACGCGGAGGGAACTGCCCCCGGCAACGCCCCGTCACCGACGGCCGCCCGGCCCGACGGCATCCAGCCCTCGGGCCGCGCACGGAAGAGCACGCGACAGACCCGGCGCAGCGGTGCGAACAGGACGGCAGCCAGGGCCCGGCCGAGCCGGTGGACCGCCGCCTCACCCCGCCACAGCCACAGCCCGCACACGACGGCAGCCAGCAGATGCGCCAAGAGCATCCTGGCCGAGGTCCCGTGCATCACGCTGGACGTCAGCGGTGCGCCGGACGACTCCCCCATCATCCCGTGGTGGTGCATGACCATGTCGGCACCGGAGTGATGCATGACCATGCCGGAGTGAGAGACCGTCATCGCCTGTGTGCCGGAGGCATGTTGCTCTGCCGAGGCAGTGGCCGACGCATGGACCAGCCGGTGAGCGAGGCTGAACAGCAGGTGCAGCAGCCCCTGGGCGACGACCGTCGCTCCCACGACTGTCGCCGCGCCGCGTTCCCGGCCTGTCAGCCACCAGGCGCCGGAGGCCGTCCCGGCGAAGGCCAGGACGACCGCCCACCACGGCAGGACATCACCGGACATCAGGGCATGTCCCAGCGACGTCGTCACCACGCACACGGCCGCGAAGACGCCGGCCCGCACGAGACGCAGAACGTCGGTGGTCTGCTCTGCGACGCCTGCCGCACGGCTCCCCCGGCACGTTGCGCCGCCGCCGTGACGCCTCAGGGACATCCGCCAACTCCTCGCAGCCGATGGGCTTCCCGTCTCTTACGCACGGCCGGGCAACCGTGTTCACCTACGGCCGGGAAACCAGCGACAGTCGCTCTCGACCCCGTATGCGCACCTGGCTCACATGCGCGCATCCGACCCGTCCGGTGCCGCTCCCGGCGGGATGTCAGGGGCCGATCTTCACCGCCTTCGCCACGGTGACCTGGTCAATGTCGGAGACGCGGACGGTCACCTTCATCGTCCAGGTCCCGGCGAGCGGGACGTTGAGGGTGTCGCTGCCCCAGTAGCCACGCTCATCGACGAGGCCCGCGTCCAGGGGGCCGACGTGCTGTCGGTCGAGGGTGAAGGTGAGACGCAGTTCAGGGACGGCGACGAGGCTGCCATCGGCGCCGTAGACGACCGCCTGGACCGTGTTGCGGCCAACGCGGCCCGGCTCCAGGACGATCTGCACCTTGCCGCGCCCGGAGGGGCTGCCCGTATCGAAGGGGACCATGGACAGCGACTCCGTGGGCTGCCCGGGGACGGGGGCCTGCACCGCCGCGGCCTCGGTGGCGGCCCGGCCCGGCTCGGTTCCCGTCAGCACCGTCGTGAGCGCGAGTACCACGGCCCCGACCGCCACCTCGGCCAGCACGCACCTGCGCAGCCCGCGCCGGTGTGCCTCGGCGGCAGCCGGTGATACGGGCGTGGGTGTCCGGCCGGGTGGCGCGTCTGCACCACCGCCACCCACGGTGGCCAACGCCGGTTCCTGCTGTGGTACGTGCAGCAGCCGACCGGTCCAGCGCCGGGAGTGGGCCGCCACCGCCAGCACGACCAGCACGGTCCACACCTTGAAGGAGAGGATCCGGCCGTAGGACGTGTGGAAGAGCGCGTCCCACGAGCCCAGTCCGCGCCAGGACTGGTAGACGCCGGTCGCCGCCAGTACGGCCACCGAGGCGAGGGCGAGACGGGAGAAGCGGACGGCCGCGGCCGGCGGGAGCGGATCGTCGGCGGGCGCCCGGTACAGCGCGCTGAGCAGGGCGACCAGGCCACCCAGCCACACTGCCATGGCCAGCAGATGCAGCAGGGTGGAGGCGACCGCCACGGGCACCTGGATCCCGGCGGAGGCATGCTCGGCCACCACCCACGTCCCGCCCAGGGCAAGGGCGAGCAGCGTGCCTGCCGCAGCCATGCGCCGCCCCGCCTTCCACCGCGCCACTCGGCGCCGCAGCAGCAGTCCCACCACCAGGAGCAGAGCCAGCCGCGCCAGCAGAGCGACGCCGGGCAGGCTGCCCGCCGTGCTCGTCAGCAGCCGCGGATCCAACACCGCAGCCGGCCCGTCCCCGCTCGCGTAAGGCCCGCGCAGCAGTACCAGGGCGACGGTGGACAGTGTCAGAACCCACCAGCCTGTCAGGAACGGACGGCGCACCACTCGTGCGGCCGTTCCCGTGGACCAGCAGGCCAGGACGAACACGGCGACGCCGATCAGCAGGGCCAGGCCGGCGTAGGCGACGTAGCGGGCGGTGTCATACAGCGCGCTCGTGGCGCGGGGTACGGCGGGCAGGGCCGTGGGGACGGGCCCGGCCTGCGAGGGCTTGCCGACGGAGAAGGTGAAGGCGCCGGTCACGGCGTGGCTGTCGGCCGACACCACCCGCCAGGAGACGGTGTACGTGCCCTGCCGCAGACCGCCGGTCAGCGGGACGCGTGCGGTGTTCGCCCTGCCGCCCGCGTGCTCCGGATCACCCGCGGTCACCGGGCGGTTATCGGGGTCGAGCACGCGCAGCGAATTCTCCAGGAGGGCGACCGATTCGTCGAAGGTCACCGTGACCTGTTTCGGCGCGGTCTTCAGCACCGTGCCGTCGCGCGGGTCGCTGCCGGTCAGCACCGCGTGCGCTGCGGCAGGGGTGGCCGCGGCCAGCAGGGCGGCGAATGCGAGCAGCACGACCGCTGCCAGCAGAGGCCTGCGCGAACGGCGGCCGGTGCCGGCCTGCCGGCGCGGCGAGCCATGCCGCGCAGGGGAGGTGTCGGGGACGCACGGGCTGCTCATCGGTGCCCTCCCCGCGCGGTCCGGCGCCTGACCAACCACGCGCCGCCGGCGAGCACCAGCAGCGCTGCGACCGCTGCGCCGACGACGAGCCCGGCCGGTGGGGCCGTGTCCCCGGCCTCGGCCGCGTCCTCGGCGCGCGCGGCATCGACCGAGCGGTGGGCCGTGCCTTCGGTCGTCCCGGTGGGGGCAGAGGCCGAGCCGGCGGGACTCGCGCCCGGCGCCGCCTGCTTCAACTCCAGCACCGGAGCGGGTTGTTCGGGTTCCTCGCCACCCGTGGGCAGTTCGATCCAGCGGGAAATCCTGCCGTCCCCGTAGGTGTCGACGGTCTTGAACACGACCTGCTCGGCGTCCGGCAACTGCCTGACCTTGACAGTGTGTTCGGCGTCGACGCCCGTCGCGAGGGCCGGGCCGCCGACGGAGTAGCCGTCCCCGGTCCTCTTGAACTTCCAGCCCCGAGGGGCGTCGCCGAGTGTCACGTCACCGGGCGCGATGCCGTCCGGCAGGACGACCCGCATCTGAGTGAAACCCGCCGCGGCGGACTCGGCCTCGGAGGTGAAGGTGAGGGTGACGTTCTCGGCCAGGGCCTGCGGCCTGTCGGCGTCGGCCTCCGCGTGCGCGGAGGCGGGATCGGCCGGGGCGAATGTGGCTGTCAGTACGAGGGCGCCGACCGCGACGATGCGGTGTGCGGCCCGGACAGGGTGATGCGGGAACACGAGGGGACTCCTTGCGCGTGAAGCCGGGCGGGCCGCAGCCCGACCCGGACGGGGGGACCAGGACATCGGGGTGTCCCGGTGGCCCCCTGCGCGGCAGCGCGTCGTCCAGAAGCCGGTTCCTGACCAGTACGGGAGGCCCGCAGCCCGCGATACGGAGTACGACAGGCAGCAGACAGGGCACCAGGCCGGTCAGCCGACCCCACAGCCGCCTCAGCCGCCGCCCGACGCCGGCCACACCGCGCCGCGCGGTGTGCAGGGCGATCAGAGCGGCCGTCACAGCCGCATCGGCCCGGTGCAGCAGCCACGCCACGGCCAGCGCGGCCAGCACATGGACAGCGGTCATGGCTGCGGATGTCTGGTGCCGGGCGTGCCCGTCCGCCGAGGCCGTCACCGAATGGCCGCCCATGGCATGTGCGGCGTGACCGGCAGGGGCCGGTTCCATCGGGTGCGGGCGGGCCGCCACGGCGAGGGTCAGATGCAACGCGCCCTGGACGGCCAGCGTGCACCCGACCGTGGCCGCCGGCGCAAAGCGGCGGCGGGCAGCCGGCCAGGCACCGGCGAACTGCACGAGGACCAGCGGTATCACCAGCCGCCACGACACCGCTCCGTCAGCGACCGCGTGGTGGCCGAGGGCCGCCAGCACACTTCCGGCCAGCGCGAAGACGCCCGCCCTGGCACACGCACCCGTCCGGTCCGCCCGCTGCGGCGCGACCGGACCACCGTGGGATGTCTCGCCGACCTCCGCCACCGCCCACTCCCGCCTCCGGCCCGGGCACCTGCCTGTGAGGCAGTACGGCAGCGGAGCCGGAGGCGTTCACTCGCCCCCTGTGCAACCGACGGGCCACACCAGCCGGACGGCCACGGGCGACCGCTCCGCTCCGCACAGTGCTGGCCGAGGAGTCAGCGCTCGTCGGCGCGCACGACGAGTACCGGGCAGGCGGCGTGGTGCACGCAGTGCCGGCTGACCGATCCGAGCAGCATTCCGGCGAACGCCCCGTGCCCATGGCTGTCGGGCACCAGCAGGTCGGCGTCCCTGGCCGCCTCGGTGAGCAGGGCCGCCGGGTGGCCCTCCACGACCTGGGGAACGGCGCTCACGTCCGGGTGCTCCCCCAGCACTTCCTCCACTGTGCGTCGCAGGTTCTCGCCGGCGTGCCCTTCGAAGTCGGCATCCGAATAGTCCGTCGGCATGCCGTAGGTGGGCCTAGCCGCCGCGCTTGCACGGGACGCAGTTCCGCACAGGTCAGCGCCGCTTGTTGGGCAGCCCACCGAAACGCCGCCTTGCTCGAGTCCGATCCGTCCACGCCGATCACGATCCGCCGCAGGGTAGTCCGGTCGCTCATGGTTCGCCACCTCCGCACCGTCCGGTCTTCCCACGCTCCCGCGCCGGTGGCTCACCACCAAGGGACCTTCGGTCCCGACCTCTGCCCGACCGGGGAGGGGGTGCCGCCCCGACGGGAAAACAGCACTTCCCGGTCGAGAGGCCCCGAGCCCGACCTTACCCCGGCTACCAGCACCCTTGACACGTTTTGCATAATGCAAAAATAAGGAAGGGGAATCGATGAGTGCCATCCAGGCAGCCAAGGACGGGAATCGCATGACCAGCACCACCTCGAGCCGCTCCACGCCTCCACGGACGTTCGCGGGTCTGCGCACCGCCTCCTGGGGCCTGATGGTGCTGGCCGTGGTGATCGGAGCCGGGGCCGGGGCGGGCTCGGTCGTCTTCCGCTGGTGCATCAAGACCTTCACACATGCCTTCTCCGGTCACGCGGACTACGCGGCCTCCCCGGGCGCGGACAATCCGCACGTGCCGTGGCTGGGCCCGTACTTCGTGCTCCTCGCCCCGGTGGTCGGCGGCCTGCTGTACGGCCCGCTGGTGAACCGGTTCGCCAAGGAGGCGCGCGGCCACGGCGTGCCCGAGGTGATGCTGGCCGTCGCCCAGCGCGGCGGGCGGATCAGCCCCAAGGTCGCCGTGGTCAAGACGCTCGCCTCCGCCCTGACCATCGGCTCCGGCGGCTCGGTGGGCCGCGAAGGTCCGATCGTGCAGATCGGCTCGGCGCTCGGCTCCACGCTCGGCCGTGTCACGAAGGTGACCGAGGGGCGGATGAAGCTCCTGGTCGCGTGCGGTGCGGCGGGCGGCATCGCGGCCACCTTCAACGCCCCGCTGGCCGGCGTGTTCTTCGCCATGGAACTGATCCTGGGCACCTTCAGCGCGGAGGCCTTCGGCGCCACCGTCCTTGCCAGCGTCACCGCGAGCATCATCGGCCGTGCCGCCTTCGGCGACACGGCCTTCCTCAACCTCCCCGACTTTCACGTCGACCACCTCGCCCAGTACGGCCTGTTCGCGGCGCTCGGCATCGGCGCCGCCGTGGTCGGGGTCGGATTCTCCCGGTTCCTGTACCTGATCGAGGACGCCTGCGACTGGCTCTGGCGCGGCCCGGAATGGCTGCGCCCCGCAGTCGGCGGCCTGGCGCTCGGCCTGGTACTGCTGGCCCTGCCGGAGATGTACGGCGTCGGCTACCCGGTGCTGCAGAAGGCGACCGAGGGCGGGTACGCGGTCGGCTTTCTGCTCATGCTGCTGGTGGGCAAGATGCTGGCGACCAGCCTGACCATCGGTATCGGCGGCTCGGGCGGGGTGTTCGCACCCAGCCTGTTCATCGGGGCGATGCTGGGCTCGGCATACGGCATCGGCGTCCACCACCTGCTGCCCCAGTCCGCCGGCGCGGTGGGTGCGTACGCGTTGGTCGGCATGGGCGCCGTCTTCGCCGGCGCGGCACGAGCACCGATCACCGCCGTCGTCATCCTCTTCGAGCTCACCGGCGAGTACTCGATCATCCTGCCCCTGATGCTGGCCATCGTGCTGGCCACCGCCACCAGCCGCCTGTTCTCGCGCGACACCATCTACACCCTCAAGCTCCGCCGCCGCGGCATCGACCTCGAAGGCCCCGTCCCCGGCGCCCCCATCGGCACCCAGCACGTCGCAGCCGTCATGGAACCGCTACCTTCACCACTGCCCGCGTCCACGACACTGGCGGACGCCGCCGACCTGCTGAGCCTGTCCGGCCACGGCGCACTCCCGGTCGTCGACGATGCCGGAAACTATGTCGGCGTCGTCACCGCCCAAGCGATGGCGGAGGCCCTGGCGGAACAGCCGGAAGGTGCGCCGACGCGCATCGGACAACTCGCCGAGCCACCCGCACCTGTCACAGCGGACCAGCCGCTCGCCCAGGCCCTGCACGCCCTGCTGTCGGCCGCGGGGACCGGCGTGCCGGTCCTCGACTCGGCACACGGCAAGCCGGTCGGCTGGCTCAGCCACCAGAGCGCACTGCGCGCCGTGCACACAGCCGCCTGACCGCCCCTCTGGGTCGGTTCAGCTCAGCCCGCGACATTTTGCACTGTGCAAGAATGGGTAAGGGGGGTCTGGAGGCCCGGATCGCTCCAAGGAGGTGGGCCATGCACACAGACCATGTCCGGCGCTCTTACTCGTTCGCATGCCTCGACTGCGGGCACGGCTGGGAGGACACGTACGACATCGACGTCACCGTCGACGAGCAGACGCGCATCACCGCGACCTACCACCTCGGCGGCAGGCGTGTGCCGTCGCCGTTGCAGTCACCTCGCTGCCCAGCCTGCGAGGGCGGCAAGATACGCATCATGCGGCCGGGGCGCGTCGCGACGGCACGCCTGCACGAGAGGTGACGCGATGAAACCGCACCATCCGCCTCCGGAATCGCTGGAGGCGCCGAGCCGGGCCGGTCTGGCCACGGCTGGGGCGAGCGCCCTGGCGATCGGGGCGGACATGGCACTGCGCGGCTACCGGCAGCGCATGCGGATCATGCCGCGACGCGGTCGGCGGCAGCATTCAACTCCTTGACCACCCGGGCCGCTTCCTCGACCTCCGCCGGGAGCGCGAAGGGGCGAGCGACTTCCGGCAGCACCGCGTCGTCCTCCTCAACGATCCCGGCCGCCTGCGTCAGGTCGGTGATCTCTGCCGTCATCGGCGCACCTTCACTCTCTGGCCCGCTTCGACTCCGAGCCCCACCATTCCTCACATCAACGGCGTGCCGCCGACATCCGGCAGGGTCAGACAGAGCAGGCCATCGATGGGCGTCGGACAGCAGGTGGTCGGCTTCCTCCCGGCCTGGCCGATCAACAGCTGGCTGGTCCGGGTCGCCTGCCGGAAGGACGGATGCGACCTCACCTGCCTGGGCTCCGACGACCGCCCAGAGGCGGGCATATTGCTGGAATCGGGGCATTTTGCATAATGCAAATGAGTGTGTCGCGCCCGGCCTCGAGGGCGCGCGGGGTAGTCGTCGGTACGTCCGCGCCCGATCCGCCCGCAGTGGAGGCACCCCCCGTGACCAAGCGTTCCGCACGTCTCACCACCCGCAAGACCCTGCTCGCCGCCGGCGCCGCCGTGGCGCTGGCCGCGCTCAACGCCCCGGCCGTGGCGGGCTTCGCCCGGCACGCCTACCACCGCTACGAGATCAACCAACTCGACTACAAGGCCCGGTACGGGCACTGGGCGCTCGCCGCGCTGCCGGAGACGTACCAGCTCAACTCCATCCACGCGATCCTGCTCCACACCGGCAAGGTCTTGCTGATCGCCGGAAGCGGCAACAACGTGACGCAGCTCGACGGGGGTGTCTTCAAGAGCACCCTGTGGGACCCGGCGTCGGACACCTTCAAGAAGATCGACACCCCGGCCGACCTGTTCTGCGGCGGGCACACCCAACTCCCCGACGGCAGGATCCTCATCGCCGGCGGCACCGCCCGCCACGAGGTCCTCAAAGGTGACGTGACACGCGCGGGCGGCGCGATGCTGGTCAGGAACGAGGACCCCGAACGCGGGCGCACCTTCCCCAAGGGCACGGTCTTCCGCTCCCCCGCCGGCGTCGGGTACCGCTCGCAGTTCGCGGTGCACGTGCCCGCCGCGAAGACGACGCCCACCGACCACGGTGGCAACGTCACGGTCACCGCGAGCGAGGCGCGTGCCTTCGTCGAGGCGGTCGAACAGGGCCCGCTCGGCATCACCAACACCACCGAGCAGTACGCCATCGACGGGCTGAAGGGCAAGGACGCCGACAACCTCTACGGCATTGCCAACAAGCTCGGCCTCGACAAGAAGGACTCCCAAGGCACCAAGGACGCCTACGAGTTCGACCCGGCGACCGAGAAGTACATCAAGGTCGGCTCGATGAGCGAGGCCCGCTGGCACCCGTCCCTGACCACGCTCTCCGACGGCCGCGTCCTGGCCGTCTCCGGGCTCGACGACACCGGACAGGTCGCCCCCGGCAAGAACGAGATCTACGACCCGAAGACGAAGACGTGGTCGAAGGCCCCGGCCCGCCACTTCCCCACTTACCCGTCCTTCTTCCTCACCGGCAGACAGAAGATCTTCTACACCGGCTCGAATGCCGGCTACGGGCCCGGCGACAAGGGCCGCACACCCGGCCTGTGGAATCTGGCGGACAACACCTTCACCCCGGTCCCCGGCCTCAAGGACCAGGACATCCTGGAAACGTCGTCCTCTGTCCTGCTGCCCCCCGCGCAGGACAAGAAGGTCATGGTGCTCGGTGGCGGAGGCGTCGGCGAGTCCCGCGCCGCCACCTCCCGCACGGCGATCGTCGACCTCGGCGCCGCGCACCCCGCCTTCACGCTCGGCCCACGCCTGCCGGAGAACACTCGCTACCTGAACAGCGTGATCATGCCAGACGACACCGTCTTCACCACCGGCGGCAGCAGCGGTTATCGCGGCCAGGACGCCAGCGACATCCTCAAGTCCCAGTTCTATGACCCCACCAAGAACACCTTCATCCCCGCCGCCGCCCCCACAGTCGGCCGTAACTACCACACCGAAGCCCTTCTGCTGCCCGACGGCCGGGTCGCCGTCTTCGGCTCCGACCCGCTCTTCTCCGACCAGGCCGACTCCCGCCCCGGCCACTTCGAGCAACGCGTCGAGGTCTTCTCCCCGCCGTATCTCTTCCACGGCAAACGACCCGACCTACAACAGGCCGACAGCACCGAGGTCGAACGCGGCGACGAGATCACCCTGCGTACCGAAGACGCCTCCCGCATCAGCCGGGTCCGGCTCCTGCACCCCGGATCGGCCACCCACGTCACCGACTTCGACCAGCGCTCCGTGGCCCTGGACATCGCTCGGCGCGCCCATGGCTCGCTCTCCGTGCGCGTGCCCGACGACTCCTCACTCGTGCCCGTCGGCTGGTACATGGCTGTCGCCACCGACCGCGAGGGCACTCCTTCCAAGGCCGTCTGGCTCCACGTGCACTGACGGCGACAGCGGCATCGGGCAAGCCACTTCGCCCTCGCTCGAGTGTGAACCCAAGCCATATGGCATCATGCAATCTTTACCTACGGCAAAGGTTTTCGTGTGAGGTTCGGCCGTACCCCCTGACGTCCACGCCATCCAAACCGGGAGGCATCATGCCCCTGTCGCGCAGCACGATCGGGACCGTCTTCGTCGGCGGAGCACTGAGCGTGACCCTCGCCGCCCTGGCCTACCCGAGCATGCTCGGCGTCCAGAACGCATCCACCAACCAGTCCCGCGTGATCGCCAACACCCGCTACGGCCCGCTCACCGAGGCCGACCGCAACTTCGTCGTCTTCGTGCGCGCCGCCGGTCTGTGGGAGCTCCCCTCGGGCGAGTTGGCCATGAAGAAGGGGACGACCACGGCCGTGCGTGAAGCCGGGCGGCACCTGGTCATCGGGCACGCCGCACTCGACGCCAGCTGCCGCAAGATCGCCCCCGAGCTGAACATCACCATCCCCAACCAGGCCACGCCGCAGCAGCAGGGTTTCCTGGCGACCCTGCAGTCGGACTCCGGCAAGCAGTTCGACACCGACCTGGCCAACATCCTGCGCGTCACCCACGGCTCGATCTTCAACACCATCGCCAAGATCCGCTCCACCACCACCAACACCCTCGTGCGCCAACTGGCCGACCAGGCCAACGACGTGGTCCTCGACCACATCGAGCAGATGGAGAAGACCGGGCTGGTCAACTTCAACCAGGTCAACAACCAGGAGACGAACCCACCGAAGCTCCCGTCCAACCAAGTCACACCACCCGTGCCGCAGCCGGGGGCACCCGTAGTCGTCCTCACACCCCCCGCCGGAGTGTCGGACAGCGGCATACCGACGGGCCCGAGCACGACCACACCCGCCCCGTCCCCCACGCCGACGACGGGCTGACCAGGCCCTTTCCCGCACGCCGCCGAGCCGCATGGAAATTTTGCTCAGCGCAATGATTGATTCACGCGTAGCTTCCGTACCTTCCGGCGTACCGTCCGCTCGCGCCGGGAGGCCGCATGCCCAGCTCCCGCAACACGATCGGAACCGTCTTCGTGGGCGGTGCGCTGACGCTGACCCTCGCGGGCCTCGCCTACCCGAGCATGCTCGGGATTCAGAACGCGGCGACGAACACGTCCCGCATCATCGCCAACACGCAGTGCGGGCCGCCGACCGAGGCCGACCGCGACTTCGTCATCAAGGTCCGCTCGGCCGGCCTGTGGGAGTACCTCCTCGGTGAACTGGCCATGAAGCGGGGCACGTCCGCGGAGAAGAAGGAGGCCGGCGAGCACCTGGTCGTCGGCCACGGGTGGGCTCGACGACTTGTGCCGCAAGATCGCCCCCGAGCTGAACATCACCCTGCCCATCCGGGCCACGCCGCAACAAGAGCAGTTCGTGGCGACCGTGGACTCCAAGAGCGGCACGGAGTTCGACTCGACCGCCGTCAACATCATGCGCGTCACCCACGGTCAGATCTTCCCGACCATCGCCAAGATCCGGGCCAGCACCCAGAACACCATGGTGCGTCAGCTCGCCGACCTCGCCAACGACACGGTCCTGGAGAAGACCGGCCTGGTCAACTACGACCAGGTCAACTTCCAGCAGACCACCCCGCCCAAGCTCCCCAAGGACCAGCTCACCCCGCCCGCGGCCCAGCCCGGAGCCCCCCTCGCCGCCCTCACTCCGCGCCCCGACCTCGACGTGAACACCAGCTCCCCGACATCCGCCCCAGCGCGACGGTCGGATGATCAACGGGGAGCGGGCGCGATGGCGGAGAGCCGGTAGGAGCGTACGACCGCGACCATGCACCCGGCGACCAGGGCAGCCGCCCAGCCGCCCAGATCACGCAGCGAGCCTGCCGGGGATGCTCCGGACTGCGCACCGCGCGGCGGCACCCGCCCTTTCGGGTCGTACACGACGGCGAGGGCGTCGCCGGGGCTGGTGGACTGCCCGCAGCCCCGCCAGATCCGGACCTTGAGGGGTACGCCGTCGTGGTCGGACACCGAGCACAGGTAACGTCCGCGCCCCGAGGCTGCCGCGCCCTCGACGGACGTCACCACCACGGACTCCACGTGTCCCCGCTCCGCCAGGACCACACCTGCCGCCGCCTGGGGTGTCTGGAGTGCCAGGCATACACCGAGCAGAGCGACGATGCCGACCAGCGCCCGTCCGGCCCGCACCACGCAGAGATAGAGGGCGAGCGCGGCGGCGCACACCAGGCCGGGCTCGCCGTCCGCCAGTTCAGAGTTCCCGTACCAGGCGCCCCAGACCGCCGTGCCGACGATGACCGTCGCTCCCAGCGTCCCGGCCAGCAGTCCCTCCCCGACCAGCCACCACGGGGGCAGGCCCACGAACTCCGCCGGCCCCCACACCGTGGACCGCAGATGCGCCATCAAGTGCGGCTCCGCCGTGGAACAGGGTCGGCGCGGTCGACGCATGCGCGTCTCCACCCCCTTCGTATCCGTCTACGGCCTCGCCTCCAGACGACGCGGGCCGTTGATCCGCGTTGTCCCGCCCGGACGGGCGCGGGCGGCCCGCGGTGGCGGACGCACCTTCACGATTCCCTTGCATTATGCAAAAGGATCCGGGGAAAGAGGAAGCGCGGCCCGGATACGCCGGTGTGGACGGCGTCAGGCCTCGCGCGTCATCGCGCGTCCACCGCCCAGCCCAGCGGGTACGGTTCCGGATCGTCCAGCGCAGGGGCGGGGGGTTCTCCCCCGGCCTCGTTGAAGGCGTTGAGGGCCTCGATGAGGGCCAGCCGTTGCGTCGGTCTGAGGCGTTCGACGATCGTGGCGATCTCGGCGCGGCGCCGGGCGGTGACGTCCTCGACGGTGCGCCTGCCTTCCTCGGTGAGCTGCAGCAGGGTCTCGCGGCGGTTGTCGGGGTTGGTCTGGCGGTCGGCGAGCCCGGCCGCGATGAGCCGGTCGACCATGCGCATCGCCGTCGAGGGCGCCACCTGGAGCAGTTCGGCCAGTGCCACCAGCTTGGTGGCACCGCGAGTGGACAGCACAACCAGCATCCGGAACTGCGGCAGCGTGACCCGCTCCTCGACCTCCGCGAGCGACCGGGCGGAGACCGCCACCAGCAGCCGCGAGGCGGTCAGTACCGCACGCGTGACGGCGTCACCGTCGTCCGTGGTCCCCGTGTTGGTCTCATGCTCCGGCATGCGTCCTTTCTACCTCGCCGAAGTCCCTGCTCGCTCACCTGGTCCGGACAGATTTTCCCTCCCCATGACCGTGGTAGCGCAAAAGGAGCATGGCGGCGGCGTCGTGGAGCGGCCCGGCGGCATGCTGGACCACGTCCTCGCGCAGGGCCTCGAGCGCCAGGTGCGCGTCGCCGTCCTCGAGAAGGTGCGCGCGCTCGGCGAGCGGATAGAAGCGGCCGCCGTGGTCGCGGGCCTCGGTGACACCGTCGGTGTACAGCAACAGCTGCTCCCCCGGCGCGAAGCCCACCCGATACGGCTTCGGGCCGCCGCCCCGTGCGCTCCCAGGCGCCCAGCGGGAGCGCATACGCGGACGGCTGCGGGAAGTCGGCGCTGCCATTGCCGCGTACCAGCATCGGGGCCGGGTGGCCGTAGTTGAGGAAGACGACGTCCTGGTCCGTGCCGATCTCCGCCAGGATCGCGGTGACGAACTTCTCACCCTCCAACTCCCGGGCCACGCTCCGCTCCAGGCGCTCACCGAGCACGACCAGATCCGGCTCGTCGTGAGCGGCCTCCCGGAAGGCGCCGAGTACCACGGCGGCGGTCTCCACCGCGGCCAGGCCCTTGCCCTGGACGTCCCCCACGATCACCCGGATCCCGTGCGGCGAGGCGACCACCTCGTACAGATCCCCGCCGATCCGCGCCTCGGCGACCGCCGAGGTGTAGGAAACAGCCGCCTGCAGCGGGCCGGCGGTCAGCGGCACCGGGCGCAGCAGCACCCGCTGCGCGACCTCCGCGATCGAGCGCACATTGGCCTGCTCCGCCTCCCGCCGGCCGCGCATCACGGCCGCCGCGACCCCCGCGCCGGTCACCCCCGCCACCGACCCGATGGCCCACGACTGGCAGCGGCGCGGCCGGGCCCACCGGAGCGATACGAGCGTGACGCCCCGGACGAGCCCCCGGGGCGCCGATACGCTCCCGCGTACTGCGGGGACTTCCCCGCCTCCCGCCCTCTCCCTCGCGCCGCTGCGCCCTTCATGCCGCGGGTCGGCGAAGGCGAGCCCTCCGGTGGCTGAGAATTCCAGCGCCAGCGATCATCGGCCGATGCCGTATTGCCACCCTCCGCCCAGCATGTGCCCACGCCCCGCTCCGCCCCTTCGCCGCCATCACAGACCGACGACGGACAGGACCAGAGTGCCTGCGAGACAGGCGCGCCCGGAGAGGCCCATCATCGACGGTTGGCACTCCGCAAAGGACGTCAAAAGAAGTTCACCGAGAAACGAGAACGGCTGGTGATCTGATTTTGCACTGTGCAAGTATTGCATCCGGGGGGCCGCGCCGACGGCCGACTGCCACTCGGCGCCCAGGAGTGACACCGGCATGGTTACGGACGGTATGCCGACCGTCGGCGGGCCCCCTCCTCCACACCCCCATGACTGACCGGCAATGGCCACCACCGCTCCACCTGCGACGGGGTAGCACCGGGCTGGATCGACCTGCAGAACGAAAGCCTCGCAGGACCATGCAGGTACGCATCGCCAAGGGGAGAATGGGTGCGTACACACCTCGCCTCGGCCCGTCCTCGACAGAACTTCACGCCGGATGAGAGTCCGCTCTGGCAATGTCCCCCAGTGGCCTGCCGATCATCCCCACCACAAGGATCCGCCGAGGATCCTTCGATCCCGGTGAAAGGCTCCTGCGCGCCCAGATGGAAGCCGCCCCATCCGCAGCCGGTCCTGGCGCGCCCGGATCACCCCGAACCCACCGGATCGGCAAGGCACTGGACGCGGCACTGAACGTATGTTTAATATACTGAACATGCGTTCAACCCCGGACGACCGGACCACCCGCGCCGTCATCCGCGACGAGGCCCTACGACTCTTCGCCGAGCAGGGCCCGGAGAAGGTGACAGTGCGGCAGATCGCCGCAGCGGCGGGGGTGTCGGCCGGGCTCGTGGTGCACCACTTCGGCTCAAAGGACGGCCTGCGCGGCGAGGTCGATCAATACGTGCTGGCCGTGTTCGAAGCGATGGTGGACGAGGTGACCAACGAGGGTGGAGCGGAGTTGCTCGATCCGGGGACCGGGCCGGGCTCCCTGAGCGAGGCCTTCGCCCGGCACCTTCCCCCCGACTCACCCCTGCCCGGCTACCTGCGGCGGCTCCTGCTGTCCGACACGGACGCCGGACGACAGCTGTTCCGGAGGCTGTTCGACCTCAGCCACGCCGCGCTGGACGGTCTGACGGCAGCCGGGCTGGCCGTACCGGGCCGCGATCCGGCGGTGCGCGCCGCATTCCTGCTCGCCAACGACTTGGCCGTATTCCTGCTGCGCGACCACCTCGCTGAAGTCTTGGGCACCGACCCGCTGTCGGCCGACGGCATAGCCCGCTGGGCACCGGAGATGCTGAGCATCTACGCGAGCGGGCTGAACGCATCACCCCAAGGAGACACGCCTCACCAGGCATAGAAAGGACACCGCGTATGCCGACCGGACCCACACGCCTACCGCCACCCGTGCTGCAGGCCCGCGACATCCACAAGTCCTACGGCAAGCACCCCGTCCTGCGCGGCGCCGACCTCACCGTCGCCCCCGGGCAGCTCGTCGCCGTCGTCGGCGAGAACGGCGCCGGAAAGTCCACCCTGCTCAAGACACTGGCCGGCACCCTCCCCGTGGATCGCGGCGAGGTGACACTGTCCGGGACCCTCGGTTACTGCCCGCAGGACCCGGTCCTCAACGCAAGCCTCACCGTCGATCAGCATTTGCGCCATTTCGCCGCTGCCCACCGGCTGACCGACCTCAACCGCGGCCACGAGCTCGTGGGCCGCCTGGGCTACGAGCGCTACCGGAAGACCGTCGCCGGTGAACTCTCCGGCGGCACCCGGCAGAAGCTCAACCTCACGCTGGCCCTGCTGCACGACCCGGACGTGCTGCTCCTCGACGAGCCCTACCAGGGCTTCGACTGGGAGACCTATCTGCGCTTCTGGGAATTGGTCGCCGACCTGCGCGGCCGCAACAAGGCCGTCGTAATCATCACCCACCTCGTCTTCGAGCAGGACCGCTTCGACCAGCTGGCAGACCTCACCGACGGCCGGCTCACCCCGCGCACGGCATCCCGGGAGGACCATCATGTCAGCGCCTGAGACACCAGGACCGCGGCCGTTGTACGGGCAGTTCCCCACGGCCCTGCGCTTCTCGGTACGCGACCAGACCCGCAACCGGCTCGCCGGACTGCTGCTCGTGGTCTTCGTGCCCGTCTGGTACCTGGTGATGGACGCGCTGGCCTCGGGCGAGGTGCTGGACTTCAAGCTGTACGCGACCGGCGACATACTGCACGTCGACGGCGGCCGGCTCACCCTGATCTCGGCCGGACTCAACTCCGTCACGATGATCGCCGGGTTCGTCGTGTTCGACGCTGTCCGCAAGGCGCTCGCCTTCGACCGGCGGCTTGTCTTCGCCGGATACCGGCAGGCCACGCTGATCGGAGCGAAGACCCTCGCCGTCGCTGTGGTCGCGACCGCGATCGCCCTCTACACCGCGCTCGCCATCCTGTTCTTCTGGCGCCCGACGGCCGACGGCTGGCTCGCGGTGTTCGCCGGCTTCACGGTCATCGCCCTCACCTATGGCGCCCTCGGCCTGCTCCTCGGTGTGCTGGTCAAGCGGGACCTGGAAGGCTTCTTCCTGATCATCATGGGCGGGCTGATGGACACCTTCCTGCAGAATCCGCTGGGCAACCCCCTCGCCAACAAGCCTGTCCTGGAATGGTTCCCGTCCTTCGGCCCCATGCAGTTCGCGGTCGGCGGCTCCTTCGGCCACACGGCCCTGTGGGGCCACCTCGCCCTCGGCCTCGCCTGGGCCACCGCGTTCACCGCGATCGGACTGGTCATCTTCCGGGTCCGGACCCGCAACCGAGCCGCCCGATCGGGGATTACTCCCGGCGCGGTAGCGCCCAACTCCCCTCGGAGTAGGCTCGATGCACGGCTCCGGGACGACGCCGCAGCGCGGGACACGTAGCGACCATGGAACCATGATTCTCATCGAACTCCTCACACCGCCAGGCGTACTGGACGCCGCGCAACGCGAGCGACTGGCCCACCGGATGATCGAACTGCTCATGGCATCCCACCGCCCCGACGACTCCCACACCCCCGAAGTCATCGGCTCCGCACAGGCATTGACGCAGGTCCTCGCTACCTGATCCGGGTCACGGCTCCGGCGGCCTGGCGCAAGGACAACTGCGTAAGGGCCACACGCCGCCAGGCACGGGCAGGCCAACCCGCGAGATGGACGCACAAGGGACCACACTGCGGAAACGCCACCGCCGTCTCCCGGGCCATCACCGCGAAGAAGACCCGCCTTCGGCGCGTTTTCCGCGTGGTACTCCAGCGGTGCCCGGGATGACGTTCAAACAACCCTGCCGGCATAGCAGGCGGTCTGATCGGCAGACAGCCGTCTCCGTCTTGGAGCCAAGGAGTCTCAGCTACGACGAGGGAGCCCGCTCTGCATGACCTCGCTCACGGCGCGACCGCAAGACGCCGGGGTGACCATTTGCGGGCCCCGATACGTGCCCTCGTCAAGGGCCTTGGCCTGTCCCGCATACTCGACATCCGAAACGGGGCGGGGCACGGCAATGCGTGACCCGCCAGTCAGGCCACGGAGGCAGCGAGCAGCCGTTCCAGCAGGTGAGAGGCCGTGATCACGCCGAGCAGCCGGACACCTGGAGCCTCCTTGTTCCCGACCGCCACCAACGGGCTGCGGAGCCGCGCCATCTGCGCCGCCACCTCCGGAGCCGTATCGTCCGGCGCGGCGATCGCGGGTGGCGGCGTGTCCTTCGACAGGCAGTCGCGAACCGTCCGCCCGGCCGGCGCCTCGCACAGCCGGTCGGCGTGGCGCTCGTCGACCACCGCCGCGAGCGTCGGATCCTCCACGACGTACATCGGCACCAGGACCTTGACCATCTGGGATGTGGGGAGAATCGCCTTCGGCATACCCGCCTCGTCGACCACCAGCAGGGCGGACAGCCACTGCTGGGCCATCAGTCGCGGCGGCGCGCTCGCGTCAGCGTCGAGGCTCACCGTCTCGTACTCCACTGCCAAGTCACGCGCACGCACGTCCGACTCCTGTCTCGCTCCTGATTCACCGGCGGTCTCGCCGACGTGGGCGCACGCCGCCGGGACGGCTCCTCGTCGAACGAGACAACCGGCCGGTCCGGCCGCCTGCGACACGAAAAGGGGCCTGAACATCCGGCCAACTGAGCGACAGCGGCCGACCGCGGCCAAAGGCAACGCAGTTCGCCTGAGCCTGGCATCGAACTCCCGGGCCCCAGCGTGCGACCGGCAGCTCGGGACGTTCACGCTGCGCACCGTCCTCTTCCGATTCCCGTCACGACCAGTACGTCGAATCCGAGGCCAAGCCTCACGGACCGTGGCACGATGCAAACATGGCTCGGCCCAGCCCTCCGGCAGGAGGTACCGGTCCGGGACTGGAGTGCCGGGAAGCCTGGTCGGCAAGGAGCTTCGCCCTGCGCCGAAAGGAGCCGACCGTGACCGGCATCAAGATCGCCCTACAACGGGCGATGCGACTCGAGGGAGCAATCGGCGCCGCAGTCGTCGACTTCGTCAGCCGCATGCCACTCGGCACCGCCGGCGACCCGCACGGCCTCGACCTGGATCTGGCGGCGCACGGCGACACCGACGTCGTGCGCGCCAAACTCGCCACTCTTCACCTGATCGGCTACACACCGGAGCGCGTCGAAGACATCCTGATCACCCTGGACACCGAGTATCACCTCATCCGACTGCTCACCCGCCGGCCCCACGAGGGCCTCTTCTTCTACCTGGTCCTGGAGCGCGGCCGCGCGGACCTGGACACCGTACGCAAGGAACTTCACCAGATCGAAGACCTGCTGTGATGGCCGAGCACCGCCCCGACCGAGACGAACATCCGACCGGGGGTGACCCGACTGAGGAAGACGCAGGGCGCCCGGGAGGTGATCGTCCCCGGTGTACACCGGGGACGTCGGATCGCCGGGCCACGCGTCTGCCCGGCAGGCGTTTGTCTGGGCAGCCGCCGCTGGCCAGGGTCGCAGGTTCGGCCCAGGAGACACGCTTTCTTCCTCGCGAGCAACCGTGCGCGAGCTCGTCAGGGCACTCGGACCCACAGCGCCTGGGACGGTGTGCCCTGGTCGTCAGTCACGAGGAACATGTGCCAACCGGCCGGGACCAGGTTGCAGTTGTTCGGGACGGTCACCTGGATGCCCTTGCCGTCTTTCGTCTTCTTCAACGCCAGGGCGATGGAACGCCGTTCGACATCGGTGACGTGGGTGGTGGAGCTGGGATGGATCAGCCGCCCCGTCTTGATGACCGAGGCGTACTTGATGGTAAAGGTCGCGGTCTGGCCGAGCTTGATCCTGCTCGGGCCGCCGGTCAACGAGGGGCGCGAGTAACGGTGGAGGTATGGCGGCGTGTAGATCTCCAAGCGATGCTCGAACACGCCGGGCTTGGTCTTGACCCGGTCGGCGAAGAGCGAGTCGCCGCCGAATGTGATGACCCGGCCGTCGGGCAGCAGGATGGAACCGGAGTCGTACTTGCGGCCCACCTCGGGGTCGACGACCCGGCGCATCCTGCCGGTCTTGGCGTCGTAGATGCGGGCCGGGAGGATGTTCTCGGTGAACGGGCCCCAGCAGTCCCGAGAGCCGCCCGTGATCAGCACCGTGCCGTCGGGCAGGATCGACAACTCCGGGTAACGGGTACCCTTCTCCAGCTGCGGACCATCCGTGAAGCGGCGCGCGCCTTCGCCTTCAGGTCGACGACCCGAGTCTTCTTCGACGGCTTCCTCGACTCGCCAATGCCGCCGCCCCCGTCCACTATGAACTTCTTCGTCCTGGGCCGGCGGTCAGCACGATCATGCTGACCGCCCTGACACTGATCGTCCGCATGCCGGAGCGACTCGAGTACATCCTGATCACCCTTGCCGGCGAGCACGGGCCGTTAAGCAACCGGCGGCTGCAGCGCGCTCGTCACAGACGGCGAAGGCCTGGTCCTGGGCCCGAACGGCCAGGGGCGCGGCCGAGCGCAGTCACCGGATCACCGCCGCTGTGCCTGGCACGTCGACCAGCTGACCCGACTGCCGGCCGCGGCATGGGGGCGCGGCAAGTCTCCGCTGAGTCCACTCAACATCACTCCGGCGTGGGCCCTTTGACAAATTTGCCACTCCCGCCGCCCCGCCGAGCGCTTTAGGCTATGCAAAGATTGCACAGTCGAAGCATTCCCCGGAATCCCGCTACCGGTTGGGACACAGGCCGCACACCCGCGAAAGCCAGGAAGGCGACAATGACGCAGGACGAGAGCACTTCTAATCTCCCTCAACCACCCACTGGATGGCGACGGTTAGCGTTTCGCCTTCCCATCCGCCTGTACCGCGCCGGTCTGGGACCACTGCTCGGTAAACGTTTCCTCCTGTTGCACCACACCGGTCGTAAGTCCGGCCGAGAGCGCCAAGCGGTCATCGAAGTGGTGTCCTACGACCAGCACGCCGGCACCTGGACTGTCGCATCAGGCTTCGGGCCCAAGTCCGACTGGTATCAGAATTTGCGCCATCGACCGCAGGCCGCCATCCAGTTCGGCAGGCGACGCTTCACCGTGACCACTCACTTCCTGTCACCCGAAGAAGGCGCTGACATCATGGCCGACTACGCCCGTCGACACCCGCGAGCCGCCCGCCGCCTGTGCTCACTAATGGGCTTTCCCGTGGACGGCAGCGAAGCCGACTTCCGCAAGGTCGGGGAGGCCACTCCGTTTGCCCGGCTCGAGGACACGACCCGAACCCCATCGCCGTGAACAAACACACCCACCGACGTGAGGGGTCAAACGCAGGTCCAATGCCTGTTCAGACCGTCCGACGGCCCCCGATCGAGGCCCGACCTCACTCTCACGATCATCACCTACCTCTTCTTCGAGCAGAACCGCTTCGAACCCCTTGCCGCCCGCCGAGGGTCGGGTGCACGCCGTTCTCCGTCGGCGGCGCCTTCGGGGGCCAGTCCCGGTGGGGCATCTCGGTCTGATTTGAGCTACCGGCTTTGCCTCGGTGGGATCGGTCACCTTCCACCTCAGGGCCACCACCACCCGCTGCCACGTGCGCTGAAGCGCGGGCATCGTCCCTAGCGGAAGACCGAATCCCGATCGCGGACCATCGCGGTCAGCGTCTCCTGGATGGTGTCCCGGACCTCGTCCGAGAGCTTGTGGACGAACATCGGGTCCTCCAGCGTCTCCGTTGAGTAGTGGTCGGTCCGTACCGGCTCGCCGAACCGGATCGTCCACTTGGTCGGCAGGGGGACGGCGCCCAACGGGCCGAGCAGAGGAAATGTAGGAGTGACAGGGAAATACGGCAGGCCGAGGCGCCGGGCCAGGGGGCCGGCGTCGGCGACCATGGGATAGATCTCCTCGGCACCAACAATGGAGCAGGGCACCAAGGGACTCCCGGTCCGCAGAGCCACGGCCGCGAAGCCGCCCCGTCCGAAGCGGCGCAGCCGGTACCTCTCGGCGAACGGCTTGCCGAGCCCCTTGTATCCCTCGGGCATCACGCCGACCAGTTCACCGCGTTCCAAGAGCCGCTGTGCGCTGTCCATGCACGCGACCGTGTGGCCGGCCTTGCGGGCCAGTGTCCGCAGCACCGGCACTTGGAAGACCAGGTCGGCGGCCAGCAGCCGGAGTGCCCTGCGCGCGGGGTGATGTTCGCGCAGGGCCACCTGCAGCATGAGCGCGTCCAGCGGCAGGGTCCCGGAGTGGTTGGCGACAATCAAGGCGCCGCCCTCGCCCGGTACGTTGTCGAGACCTTCCACGTCGACGCGGAAGTACTTCTCGTAGAGCTGCCGAAGAGGCGCCAGGAGGACGTCGTCGGTGAGTTGGGGGTCAAAGCCGAAGTCGTCGACACTCTGCTCGTCGGTGAGACAGCGGTCGAGGACGTCGCGTCCCCGGGCCAGGGCGAGCATTCCCTGGGCGACCGCGTCCATGAGCAGGTCCCGCGGGCTCACCCGGTCCTGCGAGGATTGAGCATCTCTTTCGCCTGCCTCGTCCATGCGCCTCTCCTCCCGTTGCCGATGAGCGTGTCCCAGAAGCGGCGAGCGTGTTCCACCGTGCGCCCAAAGGCGGCCTCCGCGGTGCGGTCCGCCGTCTCCGGGAACCGCACCGCGGACACGCTCAGTACACGAACGGCACCAGCTTGGCCGTCTTCCGGGAGTACTCCTCGAAGGCGTCGCCGTATCGTTCGGCCAGGTACTTGTCGAGCATGGGGATATTCAGGAAGGCGAACATGCACGCCATGATCGCCGGGATGACGAACGCCCACGGGCTGCCCGTCACCAGCGCGAAGCCCGTGAAGAGCACGACGTCACCGAAGTAGTTGATGTGCATGGAGTACTTGAACAGGCCTTCCGTGTAGAGCTTGCCCTTGTGCTCCGGCACCTGCTTCCACAGCTTGCGCTGGTACTCCGAGCCGGTGTTGAGGTACGAGCCTACGAGGTAGAGCAGAACGCCGAGCCAGGTGAACACTCCCACCGAGGCGGCGTTGGTACCGCCCACGTAGGCCATCGTGCCGTGGATGATGACGACCCAGACGCCCACGGTCGCCGCCTCGGACCACTCCATGCTGCGTTTGAGCATGACGAAGGTCGTGGCGATGAACCGGAGCAGATAGATCGCCGAAAGAGCAACGAGGAGACCACGGCGGAGCAGCGCGGCATGATCCAGGTCAGTGCCGAACCAGTCGGCCACGGTGTCCGTGCCGCCGAAGAGGAACCAGGCGGCTGCCGCCACGGCCGCGATGTTGCACGTGGTCACCAGTGCTTTCGGGCCGATCGACGTGTCGTACCCGCCGTACATCTCTCACGCTCGCTTTCCGGTGCAGGTGGGGGGGTGGGGGTCGGGAACGGTGGGCTGTAGGGCCGTCAGGACTGCGCCTTGGCCAGGCTGCCTGACCGACTCCTCGACTCGGCGGTGCGCTTTCCGCGGGCGCCGTTCGTCCGCTTGGCGCCGTCGCCGCCTGCCGTGGCCTGGCTGCCATCGGGCTCGCCCACTTGGGCATCCGCGTGCGCCGCGGCTTCCGCCTTGAGGCGGTCCCGCATCTGCAGGTACTTGGCGTCCATCTCGTCGAGCGCGATGAACTTGTTCACGCCACGTTCGCTGACGCGGGGTTCCTGCCGGAGCATGATGCCCACGTCCTGCGGGTCCTGGACGAGCCGCTCCATGAGCAGCGAGGCTCGTAGCACCCAGGGCCGCAACTGCTTGATCGGCATCATGGCTCGCAGCTTCGGGTACTCGTACAGCCGCATGATCGCCAGCGTGTTCTCGTCGTCGATGGGGGTGAGCCAGGTGGTGATTTCCAGGAGCCCGGTCTTGACGTGCGTCAGTCCAGGAGCCTGGTAGATGAGGTTGAAGTGGGAGCTGTTCTGCGGGTCGGCCTCGTCACACTGGTCGAAGGTGGAGCGGATGGTGGTCCCCTCGACCTCGACCTTCTGGTTCACGATCTTGTTGGCGGCGAGGTAGCGGTCACGGCCGTCCGTCCAGAGGTTGCGCGCGGTGCCGTACATGAAGGTGTAGTCGATGTTGTTCGTCCAGTGATCCCTGTGCACGAAGGTCACGTGGTAGAACTCGAGAAGGCTTTCGATGTAGCGCGTGTAGTGGATGGGCCGGGTCCACGAGATGGTCTCGTAGGGCCTGGGATTGCCGGCGAGCTCGGTCGGCAGCTCGATCGCCGGCAATTCCTCCCGCTGGTCTCCCCACCACATCCAGACCAGGCCGTGCTCCTCCCGCACCGGGTACTTCCGCAGCTTGAGCGATGCCGGGATGCGCGCGTCGGAGCCCAGGGCGGGCACCACCTTGCAGGTGCCCTCGGAGTCGAAGCGGAAGCCGTGGTAGGGGCACTCGACGGTGTTGCCCTTGAGCCGGCCGTCGGCGATGTTGGCGCCTTTGTGGGGGCAGCGCGCCGTCTGGCACACCAGGTTGCCGTCGAGGTCGCGCCACAGGACGAGTTCCTCGCCCATGCGGCGCACCCCGGTGGGCTTGTCGCGCTTGATGTCACCCGTCTGCAGGATCGGGTACCACTGGTTGGGGATCATCCGGCTGTCTTCCTCTCGTCACCCGCACCGTGGTGAACCAGGCGCGGTGTACTGGCGGATGGGCGACTTGGGCTCAGCCTTCGACGACCTCGACGACACCGGTGTCGCCGTCGACCATGACCATGTCGCCCGTGTTGATGCGCTGTGTGGCGTACTTGGTGTTGACCACCGAGGGCACGTTGAACTCCCGGGACACGATCGAGCTGTGGGAGAGCATCGATCCGATGTCGGTGACCACGCCGCCGGCGATGGCGAAGAGTGGTGTCCAGGAGGCGTCGGTGTAGCGGGTGACCAGGATCTCCCCAGGCAGGAACTCGTCGGCCTGCCAGACCAGGTCCTCCACGATGCGGGCCCGGCCGACGATCCGGCCTGGACTGGAGCCCAGTCCCTCCAGGCGCGTCCCGCCGGCCACAGGCTGCACCGACCGGGTCGGGTCGTGCTCGCCGATGAACGTCAGCGCAGGCTCAGGCAGCCGGTTGTGGTACTCGTGGAGACGTCGGCGCTCGTCCAGCTGCGTGCGGGAGAACGCCTCGCGCCCCGTGCGCGTACCGCCCAGGTAGGCGCGGACGTCCTCGAAGTCGAGGTGGGCGACCTCGTCCAGGGAGTGCAGGACTCCCTCTGCCACAAGCCTGCGGCCGACCTCGTACACCACGTTCCTGACCAGCCAGATCGACGTGATCATCGACATGCGTGTGGTCTCGCGCAGCTCGCTGCACAGGGAGTACATCGCGATGACCGTCTCAAGGGTCTTGCGCTGGGGCAGCGGCAGCTTCTCCAGAGCCGACCGGGCGTCACCCTCCGCCCGGGCCCGGCTGCGCCCCATGATGTCGTCGACGGAGAATCCGTCGGCGGCGTAGCGGCGGATCATCTGGAAGATGTACGAGGGGTCGTCGATCCAGCGCGGATGAGTGAGCTCCATCTCCTGCCGGCCACGGGTGCCGTTGGCCCGCAGGAACGGTTCCATCTCCGTGTCCCAGAAGGCACGGCCCTCCTCGTCGTCGCGCAGTCGCGGCGCGATCTGCTCCAACGGCGCCCCGTCGATGATCCCCATGACCCGCGGACGGGCCTTGGCCGCCTGGGCCACCTTCCAGATCTCCTGGGCGGATGCCACGGTCCGCAGGCTGGACATGTCGGTCTTGAGGCGGTTCTGCAGATTGTCGCCGTCGGCCCCGAGCCACTTTCCGCAGAGTTCCGTCAGGACTCCGTAGAACCCGAACGCGTTGATGTAGTAGGGCATGTAGCCCACGTGCGCGTCGTGGAAGAAGTCGAGGTAGCGGGCGAGTTCGGCGTTGAGCTCGCGGCGACTCATCCGAGTGAGGTCCAATCGGCGGGCGCGGTCGAACTCGTACAGCCGGGTCGTGACCATTTCCTCGGCGCGGTGTTTCATGGTCACCATCTCGGTGGCCGTGGACTGCACCCAGTGGAGGGTGGACAGGAGGTCCGCGATACCGCCGGGGAACGCGCCGAAGGGGTTCTCGTAGGTGGAGAGGTCGGCTTCCTCGCTGACGAAGCGGCTGGTGAAGTGGCGCTGGTCGCGGGTGGGCAGGCACTGGCCCAACAGATAGGCCGTGTAGGAGATGTTCAGGTACACGTGGCCTTGGAGGTAGCCCATGTGCAGGGCCACGTCGCCGGTGTCCCGGACACCGAGGGCGGCGGCGCAGTCGCGGTGCACGTGCTCCTGGTAGTACCGGGCGAAACTCAGGCCCAACGGGGACATCAGTCCTACGAAGATCTCGCCGATGTCCATCCGGGACCACAAGGTGCCCTGCTGCACCATGTCCGGCTGGGGCACGACGTAGGCGCTGTGCTTCTGCTCGGCCGCTTGATCCCGGGGACGGGTGGTGATCGGCCTGGTCTGCAGCAGGTACAGCGTGCCGTCCCGCATGGCCCACTCGATGTCCTGCTCGGTGCCGTAGTGGGTGCGGACGTCGAGCGCGAGCCGAGCGAGCGCGATGAGCTGCTCGCGGGCCAGGCACGGGGTGTTGCGGTCGGCGGCGTCGACCTTGGTCATGCCGATGGTTCCGGGGGTCAGGGAGGCGCACTTGGTCACCTTGTAGCGGACGCGCTCCTCGACCACCTCCAGCGTGCGGTCGTCCACGGCGAAGAAGTCGCTGGAGACGCGCCCGGACACAAGGCCTTCACCGAGGCCGCAACAGGCTTCCACGACAAGCCGGTTGGGCTGTCCGCCGACCGGATCGACGGTGAACAGCACACCGCTGACGTCGGCATGGACCATCTCCTGCACGACGACGGCGATGGAGCCCGCGGAGCCGCTGTCCCGGTAGGCGGCGGCGCGGTCGGACCAGAGTGAGGCCCAGCAGGTCTTCACCGCCTCCAGCAGCGCCTGGTCGCCCGACACGTCCAGGACGGTGTCGTGCTGTCCGGCGAACGACTGACCGGCGGAGTCCTCCCGGCAGGCGGAGGACCGGACGGCGACCCGCGGGCGGCCCAGGTCTTCGTACGCGGCGAGCACGGTCCGAACGATGGGCTCGGGGATCTCCCGTGCGACGATCAGTTCACGGATCGTCCGGCTGTCGGCGCCGCGGGCCTCGGCGGCACGGATCTCCGCCGCCAGACCGGTCTCGCGCAGGAAGAGGTCGAACAGACCGGTACTCAGACAGAAGGCGGGCGGGACCGGGAGGCCGGCTTCGATCATCTCGCCCAGCCGGGCGCCCTTGCCCCCGGCGGTCTCGACGGTGGCACCGGTGCGGCCGAGGGCGATCACGAGGTCCGCGTGCGGCGCCTGCGCCACCGCCGGCGCGGGGGCCGGGATGCTGTCGGTTCGGGTTTCCATGATGAGGTCTCCTGGCCTGTCAGGCGCTCTGGGCGTGAGCGTTGGTGCCGGCGAAGGCGCGGAACGGTTGACCGGGAATGACCCGCGTGGACCGCACGTCGACGAAGCCCGCCTTCTCCATCTGTGAGACCAGTTCGTCCGCCCGCGGCAGGGGGCCGCCGAAGTCGGCGTACGCGAACCAGAGGTTGAGTACGTCGAGACCGAGGTTGCCGCCGCCCTGACACGACGAGGTGAGCAGCACCCGGCCGCCGGGGGCGAGGAAGGACCGGGCCCGTTCGAGTACCTCGACGCGCTCCGTCTCGGGGAAGTAGTAGATGTTGTTGTGCAGGGTGACCAGGTCGAACTGAGGCTGCAGGTCCAGCGTGCGCAGGTCGCCCTGGCGGGTCTCCACGCGCTCGGTGAGGCCCCATGCGGCCATGTTGTCGGCGGCCTGCGCGGCGACCTCCTCCTGCAGGTCGACCGCGACGGCGGTCAGTCGAGGATTCGACTCGGCGGCGTACCGCACATAGGCGCCCGTCCCGCAGCCGATCTCCAGCAGCCGGACCGGGCCGTCACGGTCCAGTGTCCGGTCGATGGCTGCCTGGACCATCCCGCGCAGCGCCAGGGACGAGCGCGCGATGACGGTTCCGTCCTGGTCCTCCAAGGAGAAGCGCCGGCCGCCGGAGAGCATGCGGGGCGCGTCGAGCAGTACGGGCACGTGGAAGCGCAGGATCTCCTCGAGGGCGGCGGCGACGGCGTCGTTCCCGGGCTGGGCCAGGAGCCTCGCGGTGGGGCTCTTGAGCCGGTAGCAGCCCTCGCGCTTGCCCAACTCGCCGAGCCTGACGCCGGTTTCGAGCCAGGTCCGGAGTTGAGGGCGGTCGTCTTCGGAGATGTCCAGGTATTCGGCGAGGCTCTCCAGGTCGCACGGGCGCACGGCGAGGCACCGCAGGACGCCCGAGCCTGCGGCGGAGGCGAGGAACGCCCCCCGGTACAGCGGGTTGACCAGCACGGTCGACAGCGTCAGCAGCACCGGGTTACGCGGGTCCGCGACGATCTTCGCCACTGTCAGCGCGTCCGTGAGTGGTTCCTCCACCCGGTGCTTGACGTTCCTGGCCAGGCTCAGCAAATCCATGAGGGTTCCCTCTTCGGAGTGGGGAGTCGGTCGGGTGCACCCGGGGCCGGCTCGCCCGGCTCGTCGGTGAGCCGGGCGAGTTCGCTCCGTATCTCGCGCAGGAGTGACAGCCTCGAAGGGCCGTTGAGGAAGAAGTGGTCGCCCTCCAGGTGGTGGTGCAGGAGCGAGCCACTGGTGTACGACCGCCAGGCCTCCACGGCGGGTCGCGGTGCGATGGGGTCGCGGGTGGCCGAGAACGCGGTCGTGGGACAGGCCAGCGGGGGCCGAGGGGTCCAGCGGTACTCCTCGCAGACAGTCAGGTCGGCCCGCAGCACGGGCAGACGCCGGTCCAGGTAGGCACTGCCGATGCTGTGGTCGTCCCCGAGGCCGCCGAGGGCGCGGACCAGCTGCCTCAGGTCCGCGTCGGACAGCGTCCGGTCGTCGCGGTCGCCGTAGAGATGGGGTGCCCTGCTCCCGGACACGAACAGGTGCCGGGGTTCGCCGTGTCCTCGCTCGCGCAGCTCGCAGGCGACTTCGTAGGCGAGCAGCGCGCCCATGCTGTGGCCGAACAGGGCGTAGTCATGTGCGAGTTCACGCTCGACGAGGGCCTCCGCGATGTCGCGGGCAAGTGGCCGCATATCCGTGTAGGGCCTCTCCCTCATCCGCAGTCCGCGTCCGGGCAGCAGGACGGGAACGACCTGCACGCCCGTACCCAGCCGGGCGTCCCAGCCGCGGTACACGGAGGGGGTGCCACCCGCGTACGGGAAGCAGATCAGTCGCAGGGGGACGGATTCGGCTCCGCTCGCGGGCGGGAGGCCCGGGAACCAGCCGACGGCGGCTGGCCGCGGGGCCGTGACGGGCCCCGGCGGCCGCTGGGTCATGGGCACGTGGATCCTCGCAGTCCTCGTTCGTCGCTTTTCGTGGGTGCCTGTCGTCGTGTTCGGACTCAGCGAGGGACGTGCTTGCGGCCCTCGGGCGAGTTCAGCCAGGCCAGGGTGAGATCCATGCCTTCCTGGAAGCCGACCTCGCTCTTGAAGCCGAAGTCGTCCCGGGCGCGGTCAATGGCATAGGACTGGTCGCGGTCGAAGAGATGGACGGCGTGCCGGGTCAGCACAGGACGCGACTTGACCCCCAGGGCGCCGTAGAGCTTCTCGGACGCCGTGGCCACACCGCGCGCCAGCGGTGTCGGCAGGCTGAAGGCGGGCGGCTTGACGCCCAGGCCGCGCGCCAGTGACTCGACGTACTCCCGCCAGGTCGTCAGATCGGCGTCTCGCAGGTTGTACGCCCTGCCCGCCGCGGTTTCGGAAGTGCAGGCGGCGATCATGCCGTCGACGAGATTCCCCACGTAGACGAGCCCGGCCGGCACATCGCCGCGGCGGATGTAGACCATCTGCTTGCTCAGCAAGAGGGTCGCGATCTCGATCACGAAGTCCTTGCTGCGCGGCCCGTAGACCGAGACCGGCCGTACGACGGTCAGGGGCAGTCCGGCCCGCTCGGCCGCCTCCCGCACGGCACGTTCACCGAGCACCTTGCTGCGGTTGTACGGCAGCCCGATGTCCCGCAGTTCCGCGGACTCGTCGCAGGGCGTGACCGGGTAGCCATAGACATCGGTGGTGCTCACGTGCAGGAAACGTTCGACGGTGCCCGCGTGGTGCGCGGCCTCGACGAGGTGCCGGCTGCCGTCGACGTTGATGCGCCGGAACTCCTCCCAGGGACCCCAGTCGGCCGACATACCGGTGCAGTTGTACACGTGCCGGACGCCGGCCGTGGCACGGCGCAGGCTGTCGGGGTCGCCGAGGTCACCGGTGGCGATCTCGACGTCGACGCCTTCGAAGGCGGAGCGGTCGCTGCCGTCGCGGACCAGTACGCGTACACGGTGGCCGTGTTCGGTCAAGCGCCGACTCAGGTGTCCGCCGATGAAGCCGCTCGCACCCGCGACCAGGACGTCAGCTCCGGAGTCGCGCAGTGGGATCGCCGGGGGGTGTGGAGCGGCCTTCGGCACGGTTTCGGACGTGGTTTCGCCGAGTGTGGTCTCATCAGCGGCCGTGGACACCGTGAGGGGGGTCGCGTTCGTGTGGTCTGCCATGGCATGTCCCAAGACGTCGAGGGAATGTTCCAGGTCTTCTTCGCTGTGGTCGGCGTTGATGAAGAAGCGCAGGCGGCACTCGTCGCGGGCGACAGCCGGGTAGCCGATGGGCATCACGTTCACGCCCCGCTCGAGCAGGGTGTTGGACAGCGCCATCGTCTTCTCCCAGTCGCCGATGATGACCGGGATCACGGCGGACGCGCGGGACACGCCGACATCGAGGCCGCGGGCCCGAGCCACATCGCGGAAGTGCTCGGCCAGGCGGCGTACCCTGGCCACCCGCTGCGGATCGTCCTTGACGACCCGGATCGCCTCCAGGGCCGCGGCCGTGTTCGCCGGCGAGATCCCCGTGCTGAAGATGTGCAGGGGGGCGGTGAACCTGAGGTATTCGATGAGCGGGCCGCGGGCCGCGATGTAGCCGCCGAGACTGCCGAGGGCCTTGCTCAACGTGCCCATCCACAGGTCGACGTCGCCACGGTCGACGCCGAAGTACTCACCGATGCCCCGGCCCGTGCGGCCCAGTACACCGATGGAATGGGCCTCGTCGATCATCAGCATCGCGCCGTGACGCTTCTTGACGTCGATGAATCGGAGCAGGTCGGGGATGTCACCGTCCTGGCTGTAGGCGCCCTCAATGAGCACCAGCGCCCGGCGATGCTGTGCGCGCAGTGAGCCCAACATCCGGTCAAGGGCCCGCCAGTCGTTGTGCGGGAAGGGCCTGCGCCGGGCCCCGGACAGGATGCAGCCGCGTACGGCGCTGTCGTGGATCCACTCGTCGTGCACGACCAAGTCCTCGGGGCCGAGGATGTGGCCGATCGTCGCCACGTTGGTGGCATGGCCCCCGGCAAACACGATCGCGTCCTCGGTGCCGAGGAAGGAGGCGATCTCAGCGTCCAGTTCGTGGTGCAGCGGCGTCTCCCCGAACAGCAGGGGAGTCGCCGAACTGGAGGTGCCGTAGCGGTCGATGGCCTCTTGCGCAGCCCTGCGGACGCGGGGGTGGTGGGACAGCGCGAGGTAGTTGAAGGACGCGAAGTTGAGGACGGTCCGGCCACTGACGGTGGCGCGGCCGGCGTTGTGTCCCTCGTGGATGCGGCCGTAGGGGTTGGCGCCGCTCGCCCTGGCTTGGCGGAGCCGACCCTGCAGTTCCGCGTACTCGGCCCACTCCTCGAACTCCCGCTCCTGCCGGACCGCGAGCGGAGGGTGGCTGGGCCGGGCGGGCGCAGCCGTAAGTTCGCGAAACGGTTCGGGCGAGGGATCACCGCTCGCGGTGGCGGGGGCCGCCTCAGTGCCGAGCAGGTCCGCCAGTTCCCGGACGCTGGGGTCGTCCGACAAGCGCTCGCGGTGCCTTTCCAGGCATCCGGGGAACTCTCTGGCGAGCGCCCGCTCCAGTTCGGTGCGCATGAGCGAGTCGAAGCCGAGCTCCCTGCCAAGGTGTGCGTCGAGGGAGATCTGGTCGACGGGGAATGAGCACACCCGTGCGACGTGTTCGAGGATCACCCGGGGCACGTCCGGCTCGTCGGTGGACGCGAGGGCGACCGCCACGGGGGTGTGCGCGGACGCGTCGACGGTCCCATGGTCGCCCCCGGCGGCCGGACGCGGCATCGCGTGCTCGGCGGCCTCTTGCTGCGGGGCAGCGTCGAGGGCGGGATTCTGCGTCACGACGGGTGCCTCCTGCGTGGGCGACGTGAACCAGTAGGACTGCCGCTCGAAGACCGTGTGCGGTACGGGCACACGCGTCCGCCGGTGTCCCTCGTCGAGCACCGCCCAGTCCACCTCGCCGCCGGCGCAGTGGAGGCGACCCAGCGACTGAAGGAGGGTCTCCCAGTCGCCGCTGCCCACCGGACCGCCCCGCCGCAGCGAGGGAAGCCACAGCATCGGGTTCTTGTTGTCCGGGGGTGTCGTCGTACGCGCGAGATTGAGCAGGGTGGGGTGCGGGCCGATCTCGACGAACGTGTCGCAGCCCAGGCGGCGCAGTGTCGCGAATCCGTCGGCGAAGCGGACCGTGCCGAGCATGTGTTCCGCCAGGTCGTCGGCGCCGATGCGTCCGGTGACCTGCTCACCGGTGGCGTCGAAGATCCACGGAATCGTCGGTTCCGCGAATTGCACGGCCCGGGCCGCCTGGCTCAGTGGCGGCGCAGCACCGGTCATCAGCGGAGAGTGGAAGGCGTGCGAGACGGCCAGCGGCCGGACGACGACGGAGCGGTCCTGGAGCAGGGCGCGGACCTCGTCGATCTCCTCCCGGGCCCCGGACAGGACCAGGTGGCCGGGAGCGTTGACAGCGGCCACCGAGACGGAGGCGAACCCGTCGGCCACCGAGCGGATCACGTCCGCGGTTCCGGCGCATGCGATCATCGCGCCGTCGCCGGGCTGTTCGTCCATGTGCCGGCCGCGTACCGCTGCCAGCGTCAACGCCTCCTCCAGCGACATCACGCCGGCCACGCACGCGGCGCCGTACGCCCCGATGCTGTGGCCGAGCAGCGCGGTCGGCCGCACGCCGAGCGACATCCAGATCTCGGCGAGCGCCACCTCCAGCGCGACCAGTGCCGGCTGGCAGTAGCGGGTGCCGCGCAGCCGGTCTCCGCCGCCGGAGGCGAAGAGCAGGTCGGGCAGCGGCCCGCCGAGGTAGGGACGGAGTACGCCGTCCGCGCGATCGATGGTGCGGGCGAAGCCGCCGTGGGTGTCGTAGAGCCCCTTGCCCATGCCGGTGTACTGCGTGCCCTGGCCGCTGAAGAGGAAGGCCACCTTCGGCGCCGGGCCGGACCGGGGCCGGTCGCGGACCAAGGCGGTCGACGCCTCGCCGCGGACCAAGGCGTCGAGCGCGGTATCCAGTGCCTCGGCGGAACCGCCGGTGACGACCGCCCGGTAACCGAGCCGGGGGCGGCCCGTGTTCGCCGCGTGGCACAGATCGGCGATGTCCGCGTCCGGATGGGCGGCCAGATGAGTGCGCCACCCCTGGGCCAGTGCGGTGAGTGCCGTCGGCGTGTGCGCCGAAAGGCACAGGGCGTGCACCGGGCGCTTCGGTGGAAGCGTCTCGCCCCGGGTCGGCTCGGGGGCCGCTTCGAGGATCAGGTGCGCGTTGGCGCCGCCGAACCCGAAGGAGCTGACGGCGGCCCGTGGCACGGTGCCTTCCGGAAGGCTCGTGAGCCGCGTGGGTATGTGAAGCGCCGTGTCCCGCACCAAATGGCGGTTCGCCATGCGCAGGTGCAGGGTCGGCGGCACTTGGCGATGGCGTACGACGAGTGCTGTCTTGATCAGGCCGGCGATGCCCGCGGCCGCTTCCAGGTGACCGATGTTGGTCTTGACCGAGCCGACGAGACAGGGCCCACCCTGCGCGCGGTCCCGGCCGTATACGGCGGCCAGCCCTTCCCACTCGACGGGGTCGCCGAGCGGGGTCCCGGTGCCGTGGGCCTCGACGTAGTGGATCTCTTCGGGTGCCAGGCCGGCTTGGTCCAGGGCCCGTTCGCAGACGGCTTGTTGCGCCGCCCCCTTGGGAGCCGTCAGGCCGTTGCTCCGGCCTCCGTGTCCCGTCGCCGAGCCCCTGATCACGGCGTGGATCCGGTCGCCGTCGGCCAGCGCTGCGGAGAGGGGCTTCAGCAGCACCAGGCCCGCGCCCTCGCCGCGCGCATAGCCGCTTGCGGAGTCGTCGAAGCTTCGACAACGGCCGTCCGTTGACAGCATGTTGCCCGCGGCGAACGCCACGGAGAGGCCGGGCGTGACCATCAGATTCACGCCGCCGGCGAGTGCCGCGGCGCACTCCCCGCGGCGCAGGCTTTCACAGGCGAGGTGGACGGCCAGCAGGGACGACGAGCACGCGGTGTCGACGGCGAGGCTCGGCCCGTGCAGATCGAGCGTGTACGACAGCCTGTTGGCCGCGATGGAGTGCGCGTTGCCGGTGGCCCCGTGGACGTCGATGGCCTCCAGTCGGCTCATCTGCAGCTCGGAGTAGTCGTGGCTGCTGATGCCGACGAAGACTCCGGTGGCGCTGCCCGCGAGCCGGCTCGGGTCGAGGCCGGCGTCCTCCACGGTCTGCCAGGCGACTTCGAGGAGCAGCCGCTGCTGTGGGTCCGTGCGGGTGGCTTCCCTCGCCGACATGCCGAAGAAGAGAGCGTCGAACTCGTCGACACGGTCGAGGAAGCCGCCGTATGCGGGCGCGTTCACCCGGTCCGGATCCCAGCGGCCGCGGGGCACTTCGGTGATCGCCTCGCGGCCGTCCACGAGGAGCCGCCAGTAGCTGTCCGCGTCGGGTGCCCCGGGGAAGCGGCAGCCGAGACCGACGATCGCCACCGGCTCCGCCGCGCGGCCGGCCACGGCCGCCGGCGGGGCCGGTTGCCCTGCCCCGGCCGGGGAGCGGTTCCCGGCCAGGGCTTCCGCGGAGTTCCGGGTGCGTGCCGCAGCGGGCACGTGGCCGGCGCCGAAGTGCTGGGCGACGGCGCGGATCGTCGGGTGGTCGAAGGCCGCGCCGGTGGTCACCTCACGGCCCGTCACCGAGCCGAGCTCGGTCAGGATCTCCACGGCCTGCTTCGAATCCAGCCCCAGGGACGCCAGCGGCTTGGTGGTGTCGATCGCCGCCGCCGGCAGTCCGAGACGACCCGCGATCCTCTGGACCAGCCATGCCTCGATGGCCTCGGGCCCTTGCGGCGCGGTCCGCGGTGTGACATCGGCGGACGCGGGGCCTGCTCCGGGCTGCTCGCCGAGGAAGAGCGCGATCAGTGTGTCGACCCGCGGCCGTACGAGCAGTTCGCCGACCGGAATCGCGGTGCCGAGCCGCTGCTCCAGCTCGTGCACGGTGGTCAGGAGCGTCGGGTAGTCGAGGTCCAGCTCGGCGAAAGTCCAGTCGGTGATGTCCGGGGCGTCGTCCGCCGGTGCGACTCCGGTCAGCGCCTCGGTGACCGCCTGGATCACCACCCGTCGGCGCCGGTCGGCGGGCAGTGTTGTGACCGCCCCGCCGGATGCCGGGGCATCGGTGTCCCGGGTGACGCTGGCTGCGACCGCCGTGAGTTCCAGACCGAGGAAGTCCTGCTTGCACGCCTGGCGTTGGATCTTGCCGCTGGTCGTCTTGTGCACCGTCGACCGCCTGAGCAGGACGACCGCGTGTGGTGTGACGTCGTGTGCCTCGGCAATGGCGGTGCGCAGCCGGGCCAGTAGCGCGGGTGCGTCCTCGATGCGCCGGCCCTCGACCTCGTAGGCGACGACCATCTCCTCGGCGTCGTTCACCTCCACCGAGAACGCGGCACCGCTGCCCGTACGTAGGCAGTCGTCGGTCTGCTCGGCGGTGAGCTCGATGTCGTGCGGGTAGTGGTTGCGGCCCTGCACGATGACGACGTCCTTGGTGCGGCCGACGACGTACAGCTCGCCGTCGCGCAGGAACCCGAGGTCTCCGCTGCGCAGATGGGGTGTCTCGTCCTGCCCCTCGATGCGGGCCCGGAACGCCTCGCGGGTGGCGTCGGGCCGACGCCAGTAGCCGTGGGCCACGCTGCCGCCCGCGATCCAGATCTCCCCGATCCGGTCCCCTGTCGTGATCCGTCGTCGCGTGGCCGGGTCGACGATCGCGACGTCCACGCCGTCGACAGCCGGGCCGCATCCGACGACCTCTGTCACCCGGCGGTCGTTCGTCTCAGCCGCGGGTTGGACCGTGCCGTCGCCGAGGGGCTGGGAAACGAACGTGCCAACCGTGGGCGCCGCCTCGGCCCGCACACCGGTCACCATCAGAGTGGCCTCGGCAAGGCCGTAGCACGGCAGGAGGGCGCTGTCCCGAAAGCCGCGGGAAGCGAAGCGTTCGGTGAAGCGCCGCAGTGTGTCGGCGCGCACCGGCTCGGCCCCGTTCAGCGCCAGCCGCCAGTGGCTCAGGTCCAGGCCCTCGCGCTGCTCGTCCGTGATCCTGCGGACGCACTGCTCGAAACCGAAGTTGGGGGCGACGCTGGTGGAGGCGCGGGTGCGCGACAGTGTCTCCAGCCACAGCAGCGGCTCCCGCACGAAGGACATGGGTGCCATCAGATGCGCGGGGAAGCCCCCGTAGAGCGGAGTCAGGATGCCGCCGATGAGGCCCATGTCGTGGTACGGCGGCAGCCAGGAGACCATCGCCGAGTCGGCGTCATGCTCCAGGCGCCGGTGGATCGCGCAGAGGTTGTGAATCAGGTTGTCGTCGCCGACCATGACGCCCTTGGGGGACGACGTCGAGCCCGAGGTGTACTGGAGAAAGGCCGGAGCCTCCCCCGAAGGACCCGGCTCGCGCCACTGGTCGGCGTCGGCGGTGTCGAGTCCGCTGGTCACCAGCCAGCGCAGGCCGCCCAGGCCGAGCGCGGCGAGTTCGTCGTGCCGGTCGGCGACGAGGCGGGAGATCTCCCCGGTCGTCAGCGCATGCGTGGCCCGCGCATCCCCGGCGATCGCGGCGAGACGGGGCATGGTCTGGCCGAAGCGCCGGGTGTCCGGGGGGTACGCCGGTACGGCGATGGCACCCGCGTACAGACAGCCCAGGAACCCGGCGATGTAGTCGAGCCCCGGCGGGTGGAGCAGCAGGACCGGCTTGCCGGCCAGGTTCTCGCGCTGCAGGACGACGGCCACCGCCCTGACGCGCAGGTCAAGTTCACGGTAGGTGAGCGACTCACCGTCCGTGCCGGCGCTGGTGAGGGAAAGGAACCGGTACGCGAGGGCGTCCGCGCGCTGTTCGCAGTGGTGTCGCAGGAGCCCGGCAACCGTCCTCGGTTCCTCGCCCCGCCAGGGAGTTCCAGTCGGGCCTTGCTTCATGAGCGTCTCCGTCACTTTCCGGGCAGGGCGCGCGCAGGCCGGGCCGTTCCACACAGTCGGCGGTAGTCCGTCTTGCCGTTGGCGTTACGCGGCAGCTCGTCGAGTCGGATCGCCGTGTGCGGGACCATGTAGCGGGGCAGATACCGCGCGCAGTGCCGTTTGATCTCGATAAGGCCTGGGCCGCTTCCGCCGCTTCGGAGCGTGTAGTAGAGGGCGATTCGCCGGTCGGTGCTCCGCGTGTCGACGACGACGGCAGCGGAGCCGATGTCGGGGTGCCGGAGCACGGCCGCCTCGATCTCTCCCAACTCGACGCGATAGCCGGAGAGTTTGACCATGCGGTCCTTGCGGCCCCGGTAGACGAGCTCGCCCTGTTCGTAGCTGACGAGGTCACCGGTGGCGTGGCGCCCCTTCCAGTGCCCGGCGGCCGCAGGCTCCGTCTCCCGACGCCAGTACCCGGGAGTGACGCAGTCGCCCTCGACGACCAACTCGCCGAAGGCGTCCGGCCCGTCGAGTACCCGCCCGTCCTCGTCGACGACGGACAACCGCGCGCCCGTGACCGGCCGGCCGATCGGCACAGGCTCGTCGCGTGTCAGATCCTCGGAGCCGACGCGGTGGTAGGTGCAGACGTTGGTCTCCGTGGGGCCGTAAAGGTTGTACAGCTCTGCTCCTACCGGCAGCAGCGCGGCCAGCCCCCTCAGCTGCTTGATCGGGAAGACCTCGCCGGCGAACAGGACGTAGCGCAGGTTGCGTGCGATCTCGGGAGTGAGCGCTCCGGACGCGGTGAGCAAGTGCAGCACCGACGGCACGGAGTACCACACGGTGACGCCATGCTCTCGGATGCCCTCGGCGAGCGCGCCGGCATCACGCGCCCGGTCGTCGGCGACGATCCAGACCCGGGCACCGACCGAGAGCGCGGTGAAGAGGTCGAAGGTGGACAGATCGAAATTGAACGAGGCGTGGTTGGCGAAGACGTCGTCCGGGCCCACGAGCAGCTCGGCACGGGCCCACCGGATGAAGTTCGCCAAGTTCCGGTAGGTGATGCGGACGCCCTTGGGCGTGCCCGTCGATCCCGAGGTGTAGAGGATCGAGGCAAGGTCGTCGCGGTCCAGCGCGGGGAGGAACACGACGTGCCGCACCGCGCCGGCCGCGAAGCCTTCCCAGCCCTCCACGGGGGCCCGGCCGTCGCCCGCCGTGGGGAAGGTCCGCCGTGGTTCGTGGACTGTTCCGTCAGACACCACGATCGTCCTGATCGAGCTGGGCAGTTCCAGGCCGGCCAGCAGCTCCAAGTGGCGGCCATCGGTGACGAGGACCAACGGTTCGCAGTCGGCGAGGATGGTGTGGACACGACTCGCCGGCTGGCCGCCGTCGAGGGGAACGTAGGCGCATCCCGCCTGCAGGGTGCCGAGGATGGCCTCGGCGTAGCGCGGCTGCTTGTCCATCCAGATCGCCACGCGGTCGCCGACCACGGCGCCGATGCCGAGCAGGCCGGAGGCCACGGAGGCGACGCCCGCCTGCAGCTCGCCATAGGTCACCGTCCGCAGCCCCACAAGGGCCGGACGGGCCGCTTGTTCCGCGGTGAGGGACTGCGGCAACCGGATCAGTGCCACGTCGGATTCGCTCATCGTCTGCGTCATGCCTGCTCCCGTCACCGTTGCCTCACGCCGCCGAGGGCAGCACACCGACTTCGCGGGCCGCCTCTACGAAGATCCCCGCCGCGTTCTCCAGGTCCTCCCGCGTGTGCTCCGAGGTGACGCTGACACGCAGCCGGGCGTCGCCGAGCGGTACTCCCGGGAAGACCACGGTCTGGCAGTAGAGCCCGCGGGCACGCACCGCGCGTCCCATCTCCATGGCCTTGCGCTCATCGCCTATGACGATGGGCAGGATGGCGCTCTGCGTGTTCTCCAGCTCGAATCCCGCGTCGGCCAACTGGCCGTGCAGCAGACGAATGTTGGACCACAGCCGGGTGATCCGTTCGGGCTCCGACTCGATGACGTCGATCGACGCGATCAGCCCTGCGGCCACCCCCGCCGGGATGTTGGCGGCGAACACATACGAGTTCGAGTAGAAGCGGAGGTACTCGACGACCTCTTCCTCGCCGACGACGAAGCCGCCCATGCCGGCCAGTGCCTTGCTCATCGTCCCGAGTTCGAGGTCGGCCTCGCCCTTGAGGCCGAAGTGCTCGGTCGTGCCGGAGCCCCGCTCACCCAGGACGCCGGTGGCGTGGGCGTCGTCGATCATGATCCTGGCGTCGTACTCCTTGGCCAGGCGGACGATCTCGGGCAAATCACAGATGTCGCCGTGCATGCTGAACACGCCGTCGGCCACGATCAGCCGACCCCCGGACCGGTCGTCGGCGCGCTTGAGGATCCGCTCCAAGTCCGCCATGTCGTTGTGCTGGTAGATCCTGCGGATGCCTCCCGAAAGGCGGGCACCGTCGACAATGCTCATGTGGTTGAGCCGGTCGACCACGAGGGTGTCGTAGCTCTTCACAAGCGCGGAGATCGCGCCCAGGTTCGCGGCGTAGCCGCCGGGATAGACGATGCAGGCCGGGCGCTGCTTGAAGGCGGCGAGCCGGCGTTCCAGCTCCTTGTGGAGAATGTTGGTGCCGCCGATGAAGCGGGAGCCGGTGTGGGTCGCTCCGTATGTGCGGGTGGCGTCACAGACCGCCTCGATCACCTTGGGATGGTTGGCGAGACCGAGATAGTTGTTGGAGGCGAACATGAGGAATTCCCGTTCGCGGCCGACGAGTTCGTCGAAGATGACGGCCCGGTTGCCGCACCGGGACTGCAGGGGCATTCCGTACCAGTAGAGCTGCTCCGCCTCTCGCCGCCGCAGGTACTTTCCGAAGCTGCGGGCCTTGGCGAACAGGTCGCCGCTGCGCTCCTCCACGAAGTCCTTCATGGAACGGTCGTCCCACTCCGCGTCGTCCTCGCCGAGCCCGGCGCCCGCCTCCGGCCCGGCGGACGAGCGCGGGACACGGGACGGCGCCCGGTCAGCGGGCCTCGTACGTGTCCGTGCGTCGCTCAGCTCGGCGGCCAGCCCCCGCAGAGACGTTGCGGTGACCGAGTCCACGAAGCCCTCACTGAGGCCGAGTTCACGCGCGGCGTCGGCGACGATCGACGCCAGGACGACGGAGTCAATGCCGAGCTCGCTCTCGAACTCGGCGTCGAGGGCCAGCTGATGGCGCTGGTACTGGGTGTGCCGCTGGGCCGCTGCGATGATCGTCTCCAGCACCGCGTCCCCGTCCTCGGGGCCGTCGGTGTGGAACTCGGCCACACTTGCCTCGCCGACCAGTGCCTGTGTGACGGCGTCGACGAGCTCCCGGATCGTCGTGGGTCCCGCGGCCAGTGGTGTGCGCAGCGTGAAGTGCTCGTTGATCGACACCAGGATGGATTCGAGGATCACCGAGTCGATCCCGAGATCCGCCTCGAAGTGGCTGTCGGGCAGGAGGTAGGACTCGTCGTACAGCGTGCGCGAGGCGACGATGTCCACGATCTGTCCGTGAACATCTCCCCCACGTTGCCTGTCCCCCGTGACGTTCGTCATCGGACACTCTCCCTCTCCAGCTGGAGCCGTTCGACGAGTGACGCGATCGTGCCGACGGTCCGGAAGTTCGCCGGGGAGACCTCCTGAAGAGGAACCGTGATCCGGTAGCGGTCCTGCAGGTAGTGCACGAGGTCGAAGATCTCCGCGGAGTCGATGATGTTGAGTTCGACGAGGGGGACGTGCGCGTCGAGCCCGTCGGCGTCGCCGTCGAGCCAGACCTCGGCGATGTGGTCGATGATTGACTGCTGGGTGCTCATGGTCGTCCTCGGCTGTGTGTCCGGCGGCCCGCTTCCCGGGTTGCTACGGGTCGACGGCGGTGGCTGTGGCGGGTGGTGTGTGTGCGGTCATGACGAGGCCGTGGAGGTGGTGTGCCGTTCCAGCAGCTCGGCGACCTTGGTGATCGTGTCGCCGGGTGAGGCGGCGTCGTCGTCGATGTGGACGCCGAACTCCGACTGGATCACCAGGAGCAGTTCCACCAGGAACAGCGAGTCCATGTCGAGGTCCTCGAACGTGGTGTCCGGGCCGATCTCGGCGCGGTCCACCTCGAAACGGTCGACGAGAAGGCCGACCAGCCTGCCGTACATCGCACTCATCACTGAACTCCTGCTCTCTCGTTCTCGGTTGCCGAGCGGATTCCGCCGGTCATGGCCGATCCAGCTGCGGCCAGGTCAACACGGTCGACCCCCAGGTGAGCCCGCCGCCGAACGCTGTGAGCAGCACCCGCTGCGACGGTTGGATCACGCCAACGGTGTGCGCCTGGTCCAGCGCAAGGGGTATCGACGCGGCCGCCGTGTTTCCCACCTCGGCGATGTTGTTGAAGCAGCGCTCCCTGGGAAGCCCGATCCCCTCCGCCACGTGGTGGGTGATCCGGAGGTTGGCCTGATGGCTGACCAGATGGTCGACATCCCCTGCCTGCCAGCCCGCTCGGGCGAGCACCGCCTTGGCCGACCCTGTCATGCGGAGTACCGCATGCCGGAACACTTCCTTGCCCGACATGGCGAAGTACTCTTCACCGGTGCGCGGCGCCACCCCGGAAAGGCGCTGCCGCGAACCGCCCGCGGGCACGGTGATGAGGGCCTCTCCTTCGCCGTCGCTCCCCAGGTCGAACGGTCCGAGCGCGCCGGGTTCGGTGCGGGTGCCAGAGCGCAGGACCACTGCGCCGGCTCCGTCTCCGAAGATCACTGAGGTGGACCGGTCGTCCGGATCGAGCAGGGTCGAGAAGGTCTCCGCGCCGATCACCAGGACTCGGTCGGCCACGTCCGCGAGGATCAGGCCGGCCGCGGTCGCCAACCCGTACACGAAGCCCGTACAGACGGCGGACACGTCGTAGGCGGCCGTCCCCGTCATGCCCAGGCGTGCGGCCACGACCGGAGCGGTCGCCGGACAGGGGCGGTCCGGCGTGGTCGTGGCCACGATCACGGCATCCACGTTGGCGAGGCCCGAGCACTTCAGGGCCTTGGCGCCCGCACCGACGGCGAGGTCCGACGTCGCCGTGCCCGGAGCCGCGAAGTAGCGCTGTTCGATGCCGGTCCGCGACCGTATCCACACATCGGAGGTGTCCAGCCGGGTGGCCAGCTCGTCGTTGGACACGGCCCGGGTCGGCAGACAACTGCCGACGCCTGCCACGACCGCGGCCCGGTTCACCGGACGCCGCCGTGGGGGGCGCGGGCTCCGACGGTGGCCGGCTTCGGCCTGTCCGTACGACGTGCCACCACGTGAGCCCCCCGTAATCCGGATCGAGAACTGCTGTCCGAGCCGAGTCTTGTCCGGGGCCCTTACCGATGGCTGACGGCGCACTGACCGATGACTGACGCGGTGCGCCACCGCAGTGCCGGCGCCATGCGTGACGCCTGCCTCCCGGATGCCGAAGTGCCGACCGGTCAGCGAGCCGTCAGCCATCCGTCAGCGGGCGGTCAGCCCCGAAGCCCAGACTCGGTACGACGAATACCCGGCACGCGAATGCGCGTTCGCCCCTGCTCCCGCGGAGCGTGAGACGGGCCACCCGAAAGGTAGGGCGCATCCCATGAGTGCGATGTACGGCAGGCTGGTCGGCCTTCTCGTCGACCGTTTCGAGGTGGACCGCGCCGAGATCGGCCCGGACACCACGTTCGAGGACCTCGACATGGACTCGCTGTTCCTGGTGGAACTGCTCCTGGTGATCCAGTCGGAGTTCGGCGTCCACATCGACGACGACGCCGCCTCACCCGGCGACACGATCACCAAGGTCGCCGAGCTGCTGGAACGGCACACCACCTCCACGGCCTCGTCATGACCGCACACACACCACCCGCCACAGCCGTCACCGGCATCGGTCTGGTCACCGCCGCCGGCATCGGTGCCGACGCCACCTGGGAGGGGATTTGCGCCGGTAGGTCGGCCGCAGCCAAGAACCCGCTGCTGGCCGGCATCCCCGTGGACATCTCCTGCACGGTGCCGGGCTTCTCCGCGCGTGAACACGTAGGACGACGCAGCTCTCTGACCCACGACCGATTCATTCAACTGTCCATCACCGCGGCACGCGAGGCCGTCGCCGACTCCGGCCTGGACCCGAAGACATGGGACGGCGCACGGGTCGGGGTCGTCGTGGGCTGCGGTCTGGGCGGTGTGACGACGTGGGAGACCCAGCATCGGCGCATGCTGGACCAGGGGCCCCAAGCAGTGTCCGCGCTGCTGATTCCGATGCTGGTGCCCAACATGGTCGCGGGCCACCTGGCCATGGACCTGCGCGCCACGGGCCCCAACCTCGTCACCGCGACGGCCTGCGCCTCCGGGGCCACCGCGATCGGTACGGCGCTGCAGTTGCTGCGCGACGGCAGCTGCGATGTAGTGATCGCGGGCGGCGGCGAAGCCGGCGTCAGCCCTCTCATGGTGACCGGCTTCGCCCAGATGGGGGCGCTGTCGACGCGGCTCGACGAACCCTCCGCCGCCTCCCGCCCGTTCGACGCGGATCGCGACGGGTTCGTCATCGGTGAGGGCAGCGGCATGCTGGTCCTGGAGCGGGAGGCGGACGCACGGGCCCGCGGGGCACGCATCCGCGCGAAGATGGCCGGATACGGAGCGTCGGCCGACGCCCACCACATGACCGCCCCGGACCCCGAGGGCACCGGCGTCGTGCAGGCCCTGCGTACGGCGCTGGCCGCGGCGGACGTCATGCCCGACGAGGTCGACCACGTCAACGCCCACGGCACGTCCACGCCACTGAATGACGCGGCGGAGGCACGGGCGGTGCGCAAGGTGCTCGGCGAGGGTGCCGCCGTGACGTCGGCCAAGGGTGTCATCGGCCACACACTGGGGGCGGCCGGTGCGATCGAGGCCGCGCTGACCGTGCTCGCCGTCGAGCACGGGACCGTTCCTCCCACGGCCAATCTCCAACACCTGGATCCCGCAGTCGAGTTGGACGTGGTCGCCGGGTCCCCCCGCCGGCGCAGGGTGGAGGTGGCGGTGAGCAACTCGTTCGGCTTCGGCGGCCAGAACGCCGTCCTGGTACTCACGGCCACGTGAGCCGCCAGGTGCGGCGGCGACGGATCTTGTCCGGAAACACACCCGGCCAGCCGGCCACGACATCGGAAGAATCCGACAGGTGACCAAACGAATCCTGATTCTGCAGCGCATCGTCGGCGTCCTCTACATCATCGCGGGCGTCGGCAAGTTCTTCCCGAAGATCGAGTCGGTGGAGCAGCGTCTGAACGACGCCGCCGACGCGAACCACGACATCGCCGTGATCGGAGACTTCACCGACTGGCTCGCCAAGTACCCGACGGGCGTCACGATCTTCGTCGCGGCCGCGATGATCGTCAGCGGCCTGGTGCTGATCCGCAACCGGGAACTGGTCCTCGCCGCGCTCTGTGGACAACTGGTGATGCTGGTCTGCTTCGTGATCATCCTTGTCAGCAGCGTGCCCCAGATCCTCGTGCTCGACGCCGCGTTCTTCGCCGCCGCCATCTATCTGATCGTGGTGCACCGCCGTGCACCGGCCGAGTCCTCCCAGGTCACCGCCGGCGCCAGGACAGACACCGAAACGTAAAGGCCCGATGCCCATGTCCTTCACCGTTCCCCACGATGAACTCGATCACCTCGAGAAGCAGGTTCAAGGTGCGCTGCGCACAGCCGACGACAGCGGCCTGGACATCCTGGGCCATGGCGAAGTCACTCTTGTGCTCCGGCTGCGGACCGACCACGGCGCCTACGCCTGTAAACGGCTGCCGGTCTTTCCCGACCGCGCGCGCTTCGAGCGCTACCGGCATGGCCTCGACGAGTACCTGCGACGCCTCACCGACAGCGGGCTGCGTCTCGCGGACACGGAGCTGTGGCACACCCATCAGCCGGGCGGACGGGTCGTGGCGTACTGCGTACAACCCGAGTTGCCGGAGCGGCGGCTGTGCTCCCGGCTCCTGCACACCGAGGACGAGACTTGGGCGAAGGACTTCTTCTCCCGCTTCCTCGACCACGTGGACCAAACCGTGTCCCCCTCCCTCGGACTCGACGCCCAAGCCTCCAACTGGGTCGATGTCGGCGGAGAGTTGGTGTACGTGGACGTGACCACCCCCCTCATGCGTGACGACCGGGGCCGGGAGAAGCTCGATGTCCGGCTCTTCTTCACCTCGCTGCCGTGGGTGCTGCGCGACGCCGTCCGTCTGACGACGAGCAAGTCGATCTTCGACAAGTTCTACCGGAAGCGCGGCGTACTCCTGGACTTCCTCGGGAATCTCCACAAGGAGCGGCTCGATTCACTGATCCCGGCCTTCCTGGATCAGGCCAACAGCCGGCTGACCGAGCCGATCACGGCCGAGGAGGTCGCCGCCTACTACCGCGGTGACGCCCGGACGTGGGAGTTGATCCAGCGGCTGCGCAAGGCCGACCGCTTCTGGCACTTCAAGGTCCTGCGCCGCCCCTACCCGTTCCTGCTGCCGCCCCCCGTGGACCGCTGACGTGAGCCTCATGACCACACCGCCGTCCCGCGTCGCAGTGGCCGGGCTCGACGAATGCCTGGCCCTCGATCCGGCACGGCCCTTGTACGTCACGCACGTTCGCGGGCCGCTGACGCTCACCGTCGTGTCGATCGCCTGGCTGCGAGGGATCGGCGACCGAGCTCGGACGATCCTCGAGTCCCGGCACCTCAGCGATGTCGAATCGGCGCAGGCGCAGCAACTACCCCTCCCCAAACGGCGCTTGGAGTGGCTGGCGGGACGGCTGGCGCTCAAGCACGGGGTGTGCGCCTACCAACGGCGTCATTTCGGCACTCGAGCAGGCACACGCGACGTCCACGTCAGCACCGTCACCGACGGCCTGCGCGCCGGCAAGCCGCAGGTCGACTTCCCGGTCGAGGTCGGGCTGTCGCACTCGGTGGACTTCGCTGTCGCCGCGTGCGGACCGCGCGCAGTCGGCATCGACGTCGAGCGCGTTCGCCGGATGCCCCCGTTGCTCACGGAACTGTTGACCACCACCACGCCCGGTACGACGCAGGCGGCGGAGTCCGCCGGTGTCCGCGCCATGGCGCCGTCACTGCGCTGGGCGTGCAAGGAGGCGGTGCTGAAGCACTTCGGTTTCGGCTTGCGCGTCGACCCACAGGAGGTCGAGTTGACCGGATGGCGTCCCGACGGCCGCTTCTCGTGGCGTGCGGGACCGGGCCTCAGGTTGCATGTGCCCGAGAGCGACGGGACGCGGTTCGACAGCTGGGCACGCGAAGTCGACGGCTACTCAGTGGCGTTGGTGTGGCGATAGGAGCTCAGCGGCAGTGACATCGACATCCCCGTCTCGGTCTGCCCCTGCGAACAGTGGCGTGGACTTCGAGGACGCGCTCCAGGTGGCGGCCCGGATTGCCGCATACAGTCCGTCATCCCACAACTGCCAGCCTTGGGCCTTGGGCTGGGCCATCGGTGCCGCCGCCCGGCACGCCGCGACGGCACTCCTCGGAGAGAACGTGGTGCGGCCCCCCACCGAGTCCGGCCACGCCGCGCTCGACGAGGACGAATACCTGGTCCTCGCCCTGGACCGCGAACGGCAGCTCACCTCTCTTCCCGCGCACGCGCTCGAGATGCTGATCAGCTGCGGTGCGTACGGGGAGATCCTGCTGCGGGCCCTGGCCGCCCAGGGCTGGAAGGCCGACCGGGTCCGCTTCGTCAACCCGGCTCCGGCAGGCCAGGCACTGGGGGACGACAGCGCCGACCGGATCTTCGGTGACCGATGGCCGCATGCCTGGGCGCCCGTGTGCGTGGTCCGTCTGCGGCACGTGCACGCCGACTCGGAGGATCTCGTCGAGCTGCGCGAAACCGCGCGCGCCCGCCACACCAACAGGGGGCCCTACCGCCCCGAGAGTATTGACCCTGCCGTGCTCACGGAACTGTCGACCCCGCGATCAGGTCTGTCGTTGTTCCAGGCGGCACCGGGACGCGACCCGAAGGTCACCGTCCGGCATGTAGTGGCCGATGCCGAGCGCGCCGAGGTCGCGGACCTCGTCTCTCGGCACGGCGGGCGCGACTTCAGTCACCTCCTCGCCTGGCAGGAGACACACTCGTTCATACGCCGCAGCGAGGCCGACGCCGAGGCACGCGGGGACGGATTCACCCTCGGTCAGCTCTTCGGGCCTCTGGCGCCGCCGCGTCAGTACGGCATGCGGATCGCGCTGGCACCCGCAACCATGCGGTTGCTGCGGCACGTGGGCTATCACCGGGTCCTTGCCCGGCAGCTCGCCGCCATGGTGCGGAGTTCTCCTGCCGCCGTCGCCCTGTGCTTCGCGGACGAGGCGCCGAGCATCGAGTCCATCGTCTGCGGCGGAGCCGCAATGGCCGACTACTGGCTTGCGGCCACCCGCGCCGGGCTGGTTCTGCATCCCGTGAGCGTCATCCTCCAGCACGACGATGTCCGGGACGAGTTGGAGAAGCGGCTCGGCCTGCCCGGGCGGGCGTTCTTCGTGAGTCGGCTCGGATGTGCGTTGACGGCATTCCCACCGTCTCACCGGCTCGCCACCTCCCGCACACTGCGGCTCGTATGACGCTCTCCGGGTACCTGACTGTCGACAATCGAGCCGAAGCGCGGTGAACCTGCCGTCACTCAAAGCGTGTCGGCTCACCGCCGGCCTCGTCAGAGAGCGACCACACAGCCCCATTCACCATTCAGTACGGCTCCGGCCTATGTATTCAGCCAGGCATCCACACCAGGCAACCACCGGGTGGGAGGCGTCGCCGCAAGTCCGGCGCCACGACGTCAACACGTGCTAGCCTCTCTACGTTGCTGATACAAAATATTGCGTGGTCGAAAAATGACCGACACAATTCAGTGCCCGTACGCAGCAACAAGTGTCGGAAGAGCGCTTAGGCGATCTCTCGGGGGAGGCACGGAATTTGCACCACCACAAGCGATCACATTCGAAAGCCGCCAGCCGATCAACCTCGACGAACCTGCCCTGCCATCGCTCGGGGTGTGCACGTCTGATCCAGCTCCCACCCCGAGCCTTCACCGGTGAACGACCCACACGCCCGCTCGGTCCCACTCCAGGGGGAGGCGGTCGGTGAACATTCGCGTACTCGTTTGCTGCGAGGATGCGATTCTGGGCGCCGGGTTGCGGGTACTGCTCGACCAGCAACCAGACATCACCGTGGTCGGCAACACGACCGGCGCCGAGTCCGCCGCAGCCGCCGCGAAGGAGGCACCAGACGTCCTGGTGATCGTGTCGCCTGCGCTGACCATGGAGCACAAGCGGGAGCTCGCCGCCCTGTCCGCCGACACCAAAGTGATCCTCATCGCGAAGGCGGAGAACGCGGCACGCTCCGTCGAGGCCCTCCGCGTCGGCGTCCAAGCCGTCCTGACTCCGGGCACCTCCGCTGATGAACTGATCCATGTACTACGCACGGTCAGTGCCGGCGGGGCCATTGTCATGCCCAAGGAGGCCAGGCCGAGCCTCCACCACCTGTCGGACCAAGTCGCCTCAGTGCCCTCCGCGAGCCTGGTGTCCACTCTGACGCCACGGGAGTCCGAGGTGATCGTGCTGCTCGCCCAAGGGAAGTCCAATGCCGAGATAGCGGAGAAACTCTCCGTCTCCACGGCGACGGTACGGTCGCACGTGCACCATTTGCTGCGGAAGCTCGGGGTGGGCACGCGCGCTCAAGCCGTGGCCGTCGCGTACGAGTCGGGGCTCATCTCCGCCATTGGACGAAATTCAGGCGCCGCGGAACAGACCGACTAAAAAGATTCAGTATGTATTTCAACCTTACTCCCGCATGAACCTTTACGCCCGGTACCCGTCCCCGATCCGCTCTCCCGTCACTTCGTCGACGACCTTCGCCATTTGCTCGAACTCCGCGACGAGCCGCTGGAACTGTGAGCTTTCCATATCCCCCTCGAACTCCTGAAGGCTGGTCACCTCGATGATCTCGAAGTAGTGACGGGGTCCGTCGATGCCGACCGGCCCGGCGTCGGCTGCCGACGGTTCGGCCGGTGTCGCTACCACCTGCTGAACGCCGAAGGCCAGGAGGCTGGGTAGTTCAGGACAAGTCGCGTAGTCGACGTCCCGCACCCAGTTCTCGAACCGCTCGGGTTCGACGCCCTCGTGCAGTCGTATACGGTGAACAATGATCGTCAAGATCAACCTCCGGACGGGTCGGGCAGTTGTGCAGATGACGGGCTGCTTGCCCTCAACGGCGATGGTGTGGGCGGCGGTTGCGCCCCAGGCCCAACGCGCGGGCGATGTTGTTCTTCTGAATCTCGCTGGTGCCAGAGAAGACGCGTGAGGGCAGGGCATCGCGCAGGAAGGTCTCTGCCTCTCCCTCGACGACCCCGAGGCCACCGCGTACCTGGACGGCATCCAGGCCCAGTTGCACCGCGGCCTCGCTCACCGCGAGTTTCGCGAGGGCTGGTGCGATCTCGTCCTGGCTGCCCCGCGCCAGGCCCCAGGCAGCCTTGTACAGCAGAAGCCGAGCGGACTCCAGGCGCAGGGTCATGTCCACGAGCCGGTGACTGACCGCCTGGAAACCCCCGATGGGAGAACCGAACTGTTCGCGCTCTCCTGCGTATCCGATCGTGGACTCCAGGACACGCTGCATAGCACCCAGATAGATGCCGAACAGACAGACGCGTTCCCACTTCATGGATGCGGAGAACACGCTGGCTCCGGCGCCTTCGGAACCGAGCACCTGGCGGGCCGGGACGACGCATCCGTCGAAGTGGACGTCGGCCGTGGGCGAGCCGCGCAGGCCGACTTTGCCATAGGTCGGTCCGACGCTGAGTCCCGGGGTGCCGGCCTCGACGACGAACGCCGTAAGGCCGAAGAAGCCGCCGTTCGGCTCGGTCGCCGCCTGAACGACGAAGACGTCGGCAACGGGCGCGTTCGTCGTGAAGCACTTGCTGCCCTGGAGCACGTACTCGTCGCCCTTGCGCTCTGCACGGGTCCGCAGGTTGAGTGCGTCGGATCCGGCCTCCGACTCCGTGATGCAGTGCGCCGCGATCCGTTCTCCCGAGGACAGTGCGGGCAGCCACTCCCGCTTCTGCTCCTCCGTGCCGAACTCGACGATAGGTACCAGCGCGGCGAACAGATGGGCGGCGATGGAGAATGCGAAACCGGCGTCCTCGCTGCCGTAGCCCAGTGCCTCCATGACGGCTGACGACGTGATCGCATCCAGGCCGCTGCCGCCGTATTCGGCGGGCACGGCACCGCCCACCAGCCCCTGTTCACCCGCGAGCCGCCAGCGCCGCCGGAAGTCACCGGCGTCGAACACGGCGTGCGCCGCATCGCGTCGGCCGGCGAGCTCGCGCTGGGCGAACGCGACGACCATGGCACGCATCTCCTCGGTGTCCGCGTCGAATTCGAAGTTCATCGCGCTCCGTCCAGGTGCTCTTCGATGAGAACGTGGTAGTTGATGCCTCCGGTGCCGAAGGAACTCACGGCAGCGCGCCTCGGCTGCCCTGGCAGGCGGCTCCACGGCGACGGCTCGGTCGAAACGGTGGCCGGTATGGCGGCGAGGTCGAGGGCCGGATTCAGTGTCCGAAGGTTGGCGTTGGGGGGCAGCGTCCCGGCCCGCATGGCGAGCAGCGTGCGCAACAGCCCGGCGCTGCCGGCGGCCGCGAACGTGTGGCCGAAGAACGACTTCGCCGACCCGATCTCCAGAGGTCGGGCACGCCGCTCGCTGCCGTACATCCGTGCGGCGGCGGCGATCTCAACGCGGTCCCCGACCTTGGTTCCTGTGCCGTGGGCTTCCAGGTAGTCGACTGCGGACGGCCCGAAGTCCACCTCGGCGAAGGCTCGCCGCATGGCCAGCAGCTGCCCCTCCACGTCCGGGGCTATCAGTGACTTCGCATCGTTGGACGCGCCGATGCCGCGTATGAGGCCGACGATTTCATCGTTGTCACGGAGAGCGTCGCCGTACCGCTTGAGCAGGAAGAGGCCGCAGCCGTCGCCCGGGCTGAAACCGTCGGCGGCCTGGTCGAAGGGCGCGTTCTTGTTGTGCGACAGCAGCCCGAGCGCCGAACAGAGCACCATGTCCCGGGTGTTGCAGGCCAACTCGACACCCCCTGTCACGGCGAAGTCCACCGTCCCCTCGCGCAGCGAACCGACACAGATGTCGAGGGCCGCGAGGGACGAGGCACATGCGGCCTCAACGCCAAGTGGAACGGCGTCCAGCCCGTATTCATGGGCGAGGAGTGCCGCCACGCCACTCGCGAGGCAACCATCGAGCAGGGCCGGTGACATTCCGTCGTCCAGCGGCCCCGGTGCCCTTTCACACACCGATGCCAGCAGAGCCTTTTTCTGCAGGGATGACAATCCGTCAAGGGCGGCGAGTCGTCCGACCACCTCGTCCCAAGCCTGCAGGGAAAGCTCCGCATTGGTACGGCGCTCGCGCGTCAGGCCCAGGTTGGTACCGATCGTGACCAGTCCTCTGCCTGTGAGCCGCCCCACCGCACCCCGTGCGTCTGGGCGGGCCACCCAGCCCTGGAACAACTCGGCGGCCACGGCGAGCGCCAGGCGCTGCGTGCCGTCCATGGCTGCGTGGCGCGACGGGATGATCTGCACGTCGTCGGGCGGTTCCTCGGGCACCGCGACATGACCGCCCTGGTCGGTGTAACTGTGGGTGAGACTGAGCGCGCCCGGTGCGTAATACAGATCACGGTCGAGCACGGACTCCGGGACTGGGCCGATACGGGTCTCGCCCGAGCTGATGACTCGCCAGATGCTCTCGGCGTCGGGCGCACCGGCGAAACGACCGGCGAGACCCACCACCGCGATCGGTTCGGGACGCGGCAGAGTGACCGGTGCGACCGCGGTCCGACGCACGGCCCCCCCGGCCCGGCCCGCCGTGGACGAGTCGAAACGGTCGGCCCGCCCGTTCGGCTCGTGGTCGGCCGCGAGCGCTCCGTGCTCCTGGACCACGAGATGGCAGACGGTCCCGGTGAATGAGGCTCCGTGCACCACGGCCCTGCGCGGCGCCAAGTCATGGCTCCCCCACCGCTCCTCATTCCTGGGCGACAGCCGGAGCGGTGTCCCGACGAGGTCGCTCGCAGCCGCACCGCCCAGCAGGCGCTGGGCAGGGATCCGTCGATGGTGCAGGGCGAGGGCGACTTTGGTGACGGCGGCGACACCGGCGTTGGCAAACGTGTTACCAAGCCGGTCCCGCACACTGCCGACCGCCACGGAAGCGGGTGCGGCGTCCCCGTGGAGCCTCGCGAGCGCCTCGAGTTCTGCTTCGGCCTCCGCGGTGACGGCCGAGCCCACGCATTCTGCATACGTCACCGACTCGGCGCTCACCCCGGCGGCGCGCAGGGACGCCTGTGCGAGCGAGCGGCGCAACTCGGCGGACCGCGAGTAGCGGAAGGCGCCCGGACGCGAGTCGTGGCGCACGGAGGAGTCGAGGATCACAGCGTAGATCCGGTCGCCGTCCCGGACGGCGGAGGAGAGTCGCTTGAGCAACAGGGCACCGACTCCCTCGCCGACCCAGTCGGCCTCGTGCCCGCGGGCGCCGGGCCTCAGTCCATCCACGCATCCTTTGGCCTGCAGGGCCCTGGTGGCGAACGGGCTCTCCCACCGCTGTCCCGCGATGACAATGACCGCGTCGGACACCTCGCGACGGAGGTTGTGCACCGCATGGTCGATAGCCACGAACGACGTCGCGTCCGCCGACTCGACCGCGAGCGTCCGGCCGTGCAACCTGAACGCGGTGGCGACCCGGGCGGGGATCGTACTCGCCATCTCTCCCACCCGGTCGTGCGGGGAGGCTCCCGCGTGCCGCGCCACCAGCGACCGCAGTTCCTGGGCCGCCGCCCCCGCAACGGCCTCGTCGAGGCCCCCTTCCACAGCTGCCAGCTCGACCTCCCGGGCGTAGCGACTGGCTTCGATCCGCAGCGCGTTGGCATGCTGACGGTCCAGCCCGAAACAGGTGCCGGTGATGACGTCGGTACGGTCCGTCGGCAGTGCGCGCCGCGGATATCCCGCGTCCGACAGGCACTGGCGTGCTGCTTCGAGCATGAGGATCTGCATCCCGGACATGGCCCTGGCCTGGGCCGGCGGAATTCCGAATCGAGCCACGTCGATGTCAAGCTCGTCCAGGGTGCGGGCCTCGGTGAATCCGACCGGGCATTCCTGGTTCAGCAACTCCCAGTACTGGTCGGGGCCGCAGGCACCGGGATAAAGAGCGGCGACGCCCACGATGGCCACGGGTTCCTTCACGAATACGCACTCGTCACGACGAAACTCCGAATCGGACGACATGATGTGGCCACTCCTACACGTTGTTCCGGCCCGTCAACCAGGCGAAGCCTCGCCGGGGCCGAAAGGAGGGAGACATAGAGAACATGGGGATCTGACGAGCAACTCGGCGCAGGCTCCGCATGAATGTTCTGAGCCGCCCGCTACCTGCTGACCACTGCGGGTTCGCGCTGGCTTGGCAGGACCGCAGTGGGCAGCCTCAAAGCCGGGTCCTGCGCCAGGATCTCGGCGTTAAGGCGCTGCAGTGGCGCCCCTGGCTGAATCCCCAGTTCTTCATCGAGCCGCCGCCTGGCCCACCGAAAGAGGTCAAGCGCCTCCCCTTGGCGTCCGGTTCGGTAGAGGGCGACCATGAGCAGTTCGCAGAACCGTTCCCGCAAGGGGTAAAGAGCGACGAGTTGACGCAGCTCCGCGATCGCACGTGCCTCGTCTCCCACCGACAGCAGGGCGCTGACCAGATCCTCACAGGCGGTCAGTCGGCGTTCGTCGAACAGTGCCGCCGCGCCCCGCACGCGTAGGCCGTCGCCCGCGTCGAGCAGGGCGGGACCGTGCCAGAGATCCAGGGCCGATTGCAGGAGTTCCAAAGAGTGTTCGGGCCTCGTGTGGAGGTGAGCAGCCCCCTGGGCGGCTAGTTCGAGGAACCTGTTGCCGTCCACGTACTCCCGTGTCACCTCGAGGAGGTAGCCGTTGTTCACAGCACGCAGTACAGAGGTACGACCCCGGCGCGAGGCCGGATCGATCGCCCTGCGTAGTCGGGTCGCGTTCGCCTGCAGTGCGTTTCGAGTATTGCCGATCGCATGCCCGGACCACAATTCGTCCGTGAGATCTTCATTGGATACCGCCCGGCCGGCTTCCAGCGCAAGGGTGGCGAGCATGGCCCGCACCTTGTTGGCTCGAATGGCGCGTATCTGCCCATCCGTGACCACGGAAACTGGGCCCAGTATGTTGATTTGCAAGTCACTCCCCCGGGTCTGTCGCGAAATGGCATCAGCCCTGTAAGTCAGCAGGATCGAACCATTCGAAAGGACCAGTGACTCACCCCCACCAGAGCACTTGCGGTTTTCCGGCGACAGGAGTGTTTGATCCGTGCAACTCTGGCCTAATCTTTTCAGCCGCCTTGACTCCTGTCATCCATCCACTGATGGATTTCCGCAGTACACGTTAAGTTGACTCACAAAGCCCGGCCATCTCCACCATTCGTTGAGGGCCCCTGTTGCACGTTCCTGCGACGGTCACGTGTGGCCGTAGATCGCTGCGTACCCACCGCACTGTCGCCCCCACTCATCCGGTGACGGGAGGCCGTACCGTGGTTCGACCCCGCGTACGGCGGAGCTGCGGCCCGCAGCCTTTTTCTCCTGGAGGCACCAGGGGCCAGAAGTCCATGGGTGTGGAAGCCGAACTGCGGCGCACCGACAGCGGGATCATCTCCATCGACAACCCCACGGCGCACAACTGCTGGACACTGCGTGCCGAGGCCGATCTGTCGTATCGGGCCTCGGCGCACGGGAACGTCGTGCCCTGGTACCTGGGCGCGGCGGACCGGATCGCCGCACCCGGGCGAACCGAGATCCAGCGCGCGGCGCCCTTCCTCCACGAGGTGATCACCACGCTGCAGGCACTGGAGGCGGTCGTCCTCATAGAGCATGAGGCCCAAGCCGGGCGTGCGGCCTATCAGGAACGGTGTGCACCGCAGGTCCACACGCTCCCCACCCGGCACGCCGGTCCTCGCGTGTTCGCCTCCCGCCCCACGGCCCGCAGAAGATCCTGGAGACTCTTCAGCAGGCTGCGCGGCCGCTCGGTACCGCGTGACGTTCGACCAGGGCAGTGTGGGCGGTGCCCGGTGCCGGCGCGCTCAAGTGAACTGCCGACAGTCTTGGTCTGCTTCAGCGACTCGTAGGGGATCTCGGTTGGCCGGCGTCGGGGCGGGCGCTGGGTCGGGTGCGCGCGGCATCACCGGGGCTGACGAGACACGGCACCTCAGGCACGCCGTGGCGGGACGGCTGCGTGGCTTCAGTGACGTTGCCGAGTGGTGGGGTGGCCTCACCGCTCGGCGACTTCCCGGAGGCGTGTAACCCAGGGTCGTAAGCTCCCGCCATGAAGTCCGTCAATCACTGCCATTGACGAGGTATCGCCGGACAGCGGCCGCAAGTGCAGCATGCACGCCGCGCCGAGCCCGAACTGCAGCGGCCAGGTCGTGGCCGTCGTGACGTTCGACGACGCCGGAGGCAAGGACAATCACTGGAACGTCTGCCACTGGTGGCTCACCGGCAACCCGGAGGCGATCGCCTTCCAGCAGTGTCGTTGACCTTAAGTCGTGGAGAGCACGCTCTCCACAGCTCTCGCGCGTTCAGGGCGGCCGCGTCCTCGGTACGGCCACCGCGGTCACGAAGGCCGTAGGAGCCCTGTCCCATCTACCCACCGGTGAGCGACGGCCTTCGGTGCCGGCGGGCTGGTCATCTTCCGGATCAGGATCCGGAAGCGTACACGAACCCGCGCCTGACCGGTGCCGTACTCCCGCCGCAGTAGCCCGCCACTCCGTTCGGAGTAGCCGCAATCCGCTTCCCCCGTAGGACGACCGCCTGGGCCTGGCGACCGAGCATGGAGCCATGATTCTCATCGAACTCTTCGCGCCCGCAGGCGCCCTCGACCAGACACAACATCAACAGGTGGGCAAGCGACTCATCGACGCGCTCATGGGCACCGAGGACGCCCACGCCCCGGCGGTCATGGACTCCGCACGCGCCCTGACCCAGGTCCTCATCCACGAACCAGCCGCATGGATCACGGGTGACCGCCAGCCGGTCGACCCCGCCGACCCACCCCGCTACCTACTGCGTGTCAGCGCCCCGGCCGCCTGGCGCAAGGAGATGAGCGCCCACGCCATCGACCGCCTCACCCAGGCCCTCGCCGAAATCGAGGCGGAGGCAGGCCGGGACCCCGACCGGCTCCGCGACCAGCCGCACGCCCTGGTCCACATCGTCGGCATCGCCGAGGGCAGCCTCGGCATGTGCGGCCACCCCATGGGCAGCCTCGACCTGCTCCAGCACATGACCGCCCCGCACCGCGACGCCATCGCGAACATCGCCACAGACGACCTGCCGCCCGGCACGGTCATCGACCCGGTGTGCGGCATGACCGTCGACCTCAAGACCACCGACCTCACCCTCGAAGTCGAGGGCACCCTCTACGGCTTCTGCAACGGCCAGTGCCGGCGCATCTTCGCCGACGAGCACGGCGTACCGCTGAACGCCTAGATCCGGACTTCGCAGGTCGCTGAAAAGGTTCGACGCAGCAGCCTCTCAGCGTCCGCGAGTGACCGGGGCAGCCCTTCGTCGGCGGCTCGCGGCCGATCCCGCCCGCCGGACGATCGAACCCGACCTGTTGATCTTCACGATCGGGTGACCTGCGAAGTCCGGGCCTAGAGCTCAGCGGTGGTCGGGGTTGGGTGCGTCGAAGCGGCGGCCCGCGTCCCACTCCGAACGCTGGTTGCCGTGGGCGGGAATGCCCTTGGCGTGCTTGAGCATGGCTGACTTCCTTCTGCCGGGTCGCGAAGTATCCCTACACCGTCTCTCACGGTGCGAAGTCGTGCGGCAGGTACCGCCAGGGGATGCCGGTGCGGTCGACGTACAAGATGGCGTCCATGATGCGGCGCAGGTCGTCTTCGGGCGGGCGGCCCATATCCAGGCCCCTCCTCCCTGCGCTCGGCCCGGGTGCAAACAGCATCAACCAGGGGCACTTGGGATCAGAACGGGAGTCCTCGAGGGAAACGGCCCGAGGCAAGGTGCCCTCTGTCACACAGCCCACATTGAGCACCGTTACCTCAATAATCGCGGCCCACTCGTCGCCTGAGGCGCTACCAAACAACCTCACCGGGACAAAACCCTCCGCCGTCGCGCAGAATCCTCCGCCTATGGACTCCAGGTCATCGGCAACCAGGCTACGGAGTTACACCGCTCCGTTCGCCGAGTGACTGCAGCGCGGCAGTCACAGTCGCGTGCAGCGAACCGGCGTCGGCGCCCGCGCGGGAGCGCAAGTTCACGCCGTAGGCAAGCAGTGTCAGCAACTCGGCGGCTGCACCCGGTTCGACTCCCGGAGCGAGCAGTCCCTGCGTCTCGGCTGCGACGAGCGCCACGTGCAGGGCGGTCCCGTAGTTCCTGGTGGTGTCGGTCGAGAAGGTTGCGGACCTCGGGGTCGCCGTTCTCGGCTCGACTCCGGGCAGGCCGACCGCGCCCTCACCGTCGGCGCCCCGGCTCCCCGGTTCCGGCTGCCCTCGGCGACGGGCCGGACGGTGGCCCCGGACGACCCGCTCGCCCACGGACCCGTGGTGCTGACCTTCTACCGCGGTGCCTGGTGCCCGTACTGCAACATCGCCATGCGTGCGCGGCAGCAGCACCATGCCGACATCACCGCACGCGTGGCACGCCTCGTGGCCGTATCCCCGCAGATCCCCGACGAGTCACCCACCCTCGCCGAGAAGCACGACCTCGCCTTCGACGTCGTCAGTGACATCGGTTCCGACACCGCCAAGCAGTACGGCCTTTCCTTCGACCTGCCCGACGACCCCGCCGCCGTCTACGACGAGCTCGGCTTCGACCTTCAGCGCGTCAACGACGGCCACCCGCGCACACTCCCCCTGCCCGCCACCTACGTCATCGACGGCGACGGTGTCATCCGTTGGGCGTTCGTCCACACCGACTACACCCTCCGCGCCGAACCCGCCGACATCCTCGCCGCGCTGGATGCCCTCGGCGGAACCCGCTAGGGCACCCGCACCCACAACGCCTTGGACGGTGTGCCCTGATCGTCGGTCACGAAGAGCATGTACCAGCCGGCCGGGACCAGGTTGCGGTTGTTCGGGACGGTGACCTGGATGCCCTTGCCGTCCTTCGTCTTCTTCAACGCCAGGGCGATGGAACGCTGTTCGACATCGGTGACGTGGGTGGTGGAGCTGGGATGGATCAGCCGCGCCGTCTTGATGACGGAGGCGTACTTGGTGGTGAAGGTCGCGGTGTGGCCCAGCGTGACGGTTTTCGGGCCGCCGGTCAGGGAGGGCCGCGAGTCCCGGTACAGGTACGGCGGCGTGTAGATCTCCAGGCGCTGCTCGAACACCCCCGGCTCGGTCTTGGCCTTGTCGGCGAAGAGGGAGTCGCCGCCGAAGGTGATGACCCGGCCGTCGGGCAGGAGGATGGAGCCGGAGTGGTAGTTGCGGCCCGCCTCGGGGTCGGCGACGCGGCGCATCCTGCCGGTCTTGGCGTCGTAGATGCGGGCCTGGAGGATGTTCTCGGCGGACGGGCCCCGGTAGTCCTTCGAGCCACCGGTGATCAGGACGGTGTCGTCGGGCAGGATCGACAGCTCGGGGTAGCGGGTGCCCTTCTCCAGCTGAGGCCCGTCGGTGAACTGCGGGTTGGTCGCCTTGAGGTCGATGATCCGGGTCTTCTTCGACGACTTCGTCGACTCGCCTATGCCGCCGCCCCCGACCACCATGAACTTCTCGTCCTGAGCCGGCGGCAGCAGGACCGTGCCGGAGGTCTCCATCAGGTTCGCGTCGTCCAGGCCGGGCAGCTTGGTGAACTTGTTGGTGGCGAACTGCCAGATGCCCGGGGTGCGGCCGACGTTGCTGGGCCCGTAGCCGGCGTTGGAACCGGAGTAGAAGAAGGTGCCGTCGGGCAGCTGGAAGACGGCCGGGTAGGTGGGGAACTGCCGGATCTTGCCGCTGTAGTGCCAGCTCTTGGTCTTCGGGTCGTAGATCTCGCTCTTGCCCGGCACCACCTGGCCGATGTCGTCCAGGCCGGACAGGGCCAGCACCCGCCCGTCGGCGAGCCGGGTCAGAGTCGGGTACCAGCGCGCCTCGTTCATCGGGGCGACCGTGGTGAACTTCTCGCTGTACGGGTTGAACTCGTACGCCTGCCGGATGCCCTGGAAGTCCTTCTTGTCCAGGCCGAGTTTGTTGGCGATGCCGTACACGTTGTGGGTGTCGGAGCCGGTCAGGCCCTCGACGCGGTAGTTCTCCTGGGCACCGGTCTCGTACTTGGTGCCGCTCTTCCGCGCCTCCACGTAGACCCGGCTCAGACTCGCCTCGGTACGCAGGAACTTCCCGGTCTTCTTGTCGAAGATCTTCTTCGCCGGTTTGACGGTGACGGTGTCCTTGGAGACGAAGGTCTTGTGGTTCTCCTTGCCGGTGAAGCGGGTGCCGGCCGTTAGGGTGACGGGCCTGTCGGGGTTCTCGTTGTGGACGACCATCAGGCCGCCGGCCTTGGTGACGTCGCCCTTGAGTTTCTCGTAGCGCCTGGTGCCGCCCGCGAACAGCAGGTTGCCGTTGGCCAGATGGATATGGCCCGTGCAGAACAGGTCGGCCGGGGTCTTGATCTCGTGGTAAGTGTTCTTGACGGGGTCCCAGACGACCGAGCGGAAGTTCTTGGCGTCGAAGTTGTCGAGGTTGTTGCCGGAGCCGGCGACCAGCAGCACCTTGCCGGTCTGCAGCAGCGCCCCGTGGATGGTGTTCTGCCGGAACTCCTTCGGGACGTCGACGAAGCCCCAGTGACCGTTCTCGGCCTTGTACTCCGGTCTGTTGATCGCGTAGTGGTGGTACTTCTCGGTCCCGAAGCGATACAGCCAGGGCCCGTTCATCCCGGCCAGCGCGAGCACCACCACGGTGCCGACCGCGAGACGACGGACGCGACGGCGCGCGCCAAAGTCACGTGCGGAACTCATTCCCACATCCCCCCGGTATGGGTGCAGCAGCGGTCCACGGCCGCCCGGAGAGGCAGCCGCATGACAAAACGTCATCCTATTTTGCACTATGCAAAGACGAACCCAAACTCGCGTAACGGCTGTGATAACGACGCCACTTGCGACCCATGGGCCTCACGTGTCAGGTGCTCCGCAACGTCTCCGGGAGGACACTGGGAGAGTGGGTGGCGCTGTCCGTACTCGCGAGGGAGTGTCGGCCATGGCCGCGACACGCGATGGCAGGTGCTGGACCTGGCGTTGGCACCGGAACCCGCTCAAGCGCCGCAGCGACGTCATGGGTGCCTGGATCCTGCTCGCGGCGTGGGTGGTTGCTCCGGCGGGCGGCGTGCTTGCGGGAGTGGCGACCGCGGGCACAGTGGGGCGGGTCCGGCCCGTCAGCGGGCCGAGCGCCACCCGGTCTCGGCCGTCATCACCCAGAACGCGCCTGGCAGCACGTCAGCGCAGGCCGCTGACGGCGGTCATGATGTACGGGTCGATGTGCGCTGGGCGGCGCCGGACGGCTAGATCCACTCGGGCCGGACAAAGGTGCGCTCCCGGAACGCGGTCATCTAGGAGTTACGTGGAATCACCTGTGAAGCTGACGTGCCGTACGGAGGCCCACGGCTGAAGAGGCCTGGTGCTTCTGCTGCCCCGGGTGGCTCTCTCAGCCACGGTCTCCAAGGTCGGTTGCTGTGGGGCGGTCCGGCAGCTGCGCTGCTGGGCGCGGCGGCGCTGACCCGACTGGCCGAGATCCGGCTGGACCGGGAGGGCATCGGACGCCTCGGCGGACGCACCTCGCCGATCGACTGGGAGGAGCTGGCCAGCGGTGTCGGTGGCCATCCGCGCCGCTGGGTGGCCCAAACGGCAAGGCGTGCTCATATTGGACGGCACCAAAGGACAGCACATGGAACTGCCCCTGCTGCTGGTCCGATTGGTCGACCGGCGGCGGCTACTGGCCGAACCGGAAGGGCGAATCCCACCGGGCACACTGCGCTACGGCTCGGAGCTGAGGGAGGTGCTCGGCGAGCCCAACGCCGGACAGCACCGCAGTCGAGCCTCTCACTGTGAGTCGAGGGGCACGCCGATCTGGCGTGCCCCTCGACGCGGGGCATGTGTTTCTCATTCCGACGCCTAGAACGAGCCTCGTGAAGAAGCCTTCAGATGTCGCCGTCCACCCCGACTCCTGGCATGCGGGGAAGGCATTTTTTTCGCCGTCATCGCGGACTCGGCTGACGTTCAGGCGGCCGTGTCCGGCAATGGTGTCGACCGATGGATCCTTGTCCGATGCATGGCGTTCCTCCTTCAAGGCCGCCCCTTGCGGAGGAGGCGCCGTCAAGTCACCATCCCCAGTGGGGGCCTGTACGGTGCGCAGATGCCCTTGCCCCGGTCCGTCTCGCGCCCGTTGCCCCGGTACGGTCCGCCGCGCCCGGGCGGCCTGCGGCGTCGGCCATGGTGGCATCGTGTATGGGGGCTGTGCGCGGTGCTCCTGGGCTCTGCCGCAATGCTGTGGGCGGTCAGTGGTTTCACTGCCCTGCCTACGGCGATAGCGGAGGAGAGGGCGTTCCACTCGGCCATCCCGTGCACCGTAGCCGGAGACAGTGCTGGCCAGGCGGATTGTCTGCACACCGTGTGGGCCACCGTGACGGGAACGGAGATCCGGAGCTCGGGGAGACAGGACACGTACACGGCTCGAACTTTCGGGTCCCACTCCGGCGTCCGGCCGGCTCAACATGGGCTCTGCGGGACCCCTTCTGAAGCGGTTGCACCCGGGCGACCAGGTTAGCGTCACCGCGTGGCGGCACTACGCGACCGCCGTCAGCAGGGGCGGGCTCACGCAGGAGACCAACAACAACCCCGTTGGCGACCCGGATACCGACACCGCTCTGGCGCTGGGGGCGCTGGCCTGCGGAATCTACCTGCTGGGGGCCGGCGGCTGCGCGCTGCTCGGAGCGCGCACTGCCGCTGAGCGCGGCCTGCCCGCCTCCCTGGCCCCCTTGGCCAAGACCACGGTCGGTGCGGCACTGGCGGTGGCCGGCCTGTCTTATCGGCGTCGGGTGGGGAGGGCCCGCGGTGGTGGTGGCGGCCTGGCTGGTGATGCTGCCGGTGGTCGGGTGGATCGTCGCGTTACGAGAACACCACGCCAGGCGCCGCTGAGCAATGCGGGTCTCCCCTACCGCCACGGCCGTCCCGCCGCCGCAGGTCACGGTCCGCGCGGCGGAGTTGTCCTGGAATCGAGCGGCAGAGCCGACGGTCGTGCCAAAACCCGCCCGACGTGAACGAAGCCCTGCGCCCAGGCTGTCGTCATTGAGTGCAGGTCAGTTCCCGGTGAGCAGGTGCCGGACGACGTATCCGGCGGAGTCCACGCCGGAACTGCCGCCCTCGACCAGGGCGGCGACGGCGATGCGGGAGTTGTACGCGGTCAGCCAGCCGTTGGTGTGGTCGCCCTCTTCGGCGGTGCCGGTCTTCGCGCCGACGCCCGCCAGACCGCCGAGCCGTGGCGCGGCGGTGCCGCTGGTGGCCACGCTGCGCATCATCGACTGCAGGTAGCCGGCCGTGCGGGCGGAGATGGGCCGGGGCGCGGTGTCCTGGTGCTGGCCCGGCAGGATGATCGGCTGCTGGAAGGCGACGCCTCGCACGGTGGCCGCCACGGAGGCCATGAACAGCGGGGTGGCCGTGACCTGGCCCTGGCCGATGAACTGGGCCGCCTGGTCGCCGCCCTGCACGTCCGGCGGGATGCTCGGGTCGGTGGTGGCGACCCCGCCGCCGATGGACCAGCTGCCCATGCCGAAGACGTTCACGGCCTCGTCGTGCAGAGCGGAGGCGTCGCCGTCGTGCACGAGGTAGTGGAAGCCGTCCTTGATGAAGGAGGTGTTGCACGACACGGTAAAGCCCTGGGCGATGGTGGAGCCGGGATTGGCCCGCACCCCGGGGTCGTTGTGGAACAGCTGACTGTTGGCCGTCAGCGAGTCCGTGCACGGGGCGGGACTGTTGGGTGTCAGGCCCGCCTGGTCGAAGAGGGCCGCCGAGGCGATGATCTTCATGGTGGAGCCCGGTGACTTGATGCCGTTGATGGCGATGTCGCCGTCCGCGCCCGTGTGCGCGAGCGCGAGGATGTGGCCGGTTCTCCAGTCGAGCGCCACGGTCCCGGCGGGTTTCTCCTGAAGGTGGGAGTCCTTCACCGCGTTCTCGGCCACCGCTTGGAGCGAGGCGTCGATGGTCGTCTTGATGACCGGGGTCCGCCCCTTGGAGAACACCTTCAGCGGCTTGACTCCCGCACCGCCGCCATCCACCACGGCCACGCCCGTGCCGGTGGTGCCGCCGGTGGGCTTGGCGTTCTTGCGGATCGTCGCCACGATGTCCCGCAGTGACGGGAAGCCGGACAGGTCCGTCTTCCCGTCACTGGCGGCCACCTTCGCCGTGACCACATCGGCCGGCAGCGTGCCCGCGGTCAGCGACTGGTCGTCACCCAGGCCGGGATAGAGCACCGAGTTGTTCCAGTGCACCGCCAACTGGCCGTTGGTGCTCTGCAGCACAGCCACCGCGCTCGGATACGTCCAGGTGCCGCCCGCCACCCGGGCCGTGACCTCGAAGGTGACCTTCGTGGCGCCTGATGTCACCGTCGACGGCCCCCCCGACGCGACCTGCGCGAAGGTCAGCGTCTTCAGGTGCAGGCCGTCCGCGTATCCCTGCAATGCCGACGCTGCCGTGCTCGGCGCGTCGGTGTTGCTCGCCGCTGCGTCGAGATGCTGCTTGGACCAGCTGTCCAGGAACGCTTGGGTCAGCTTGACGGCCGGGGCGTCCGACGGGGGTTCGCTCGATACGGTCGAGGGGTCGAAGCTGCGCGCCGCCTTGGGCTCAGCGCCGTCCGCCGGCCCGGAGGACAGTCCGTGCACGACGTTGTAGGCGCCCATTCCCCCGAGGACGAGCAGCGCCGTACTCGTACCGGCGATGCCGATCTTCACAGCTCTGTGCATGCTGTGGATCATATGTTTGTTTGCACTGTGCAGGTGTTCGCTCAGACGGATCGTTACCGGACCGTCAGGCCATCCGCCGCGCCGTCGGCAGCCGACAGGGTGGAGGCGAGCACAGCGGCGACGACCAGGCAGCCGAACCGGAAGTGAGCGGCTACGCGCCGTCGCGCGGGGCCTGCAACGGGCCAAGCGCGTAGCGCACGAGGTCGGCCATGGCCTGCCGGTCACGGGTGAGGGCCGGGTAGACCAAGGGGTCGGCGGCGCGCAGGACCGGCTCCTCCAGGTGCGGGCACTCGGCCAGGTCGGCGCACTTGCTGCAGGCATCGATGGCGTCTGCGAGCTCTCGGGAGCGCGCGCGTCCGGCTCTGCTGTTGTGGTCGGCCCCCATCACCGACTCCGACCCCACCGGCCTGAAGAAGATCTCTACCGGACAGGCCGCCGCCGTTCGGGCTGCCCCGGCGTATGACGTAGCGGATCTTGGTGGTGACGAGTACGTCGTCGCAGTTCGCGAAGTCCTTCAGCGGCGCGGCCGAGAGGGTGCTCGATCAAGCAGTCAACAGCGGGCGGCAACGCGGGAGTCCAGTCGACTTCACAGCAGTGGTCTACGCCAGAAGCCGCCGCTGTGCGAGGCGCCGTGGAACGTCCTCAACGCCGAACCCCTCCACAGCGATAGCGGCTCGGCAGCCGAGCGGACCCCCGCTCGCAGGGGTCCGCCTGGCCATGTGACCGGCTGGGCTACTCGCACGGACGCCATCGTCGCCCGGGTGTGGCACGTTGGCCTGTCTGGGCGTGGTGGTACTGGCGGGGGTGTGACCTCGACTTGCAGCCAGGGAGCCGCCGGACGTGCGTGCCGCGGTCAGCGCGGCGGGGCTCAATCGACCCGGCCGCCATCGCTTTGGGGTGTGTATGCTGATGGCTGCCATCTTTGCATTGTGCCAAGGTCTATCGATGAGGCCGACGGCGGCATGGAAGACGGCTATAGGAGAGCCATGAGAGACCTGCTCACGGCAGTCCGGAAGCGTCGCCGTGCACTCGTCCAGGACGGCATGTGTGGTCTGTGGCCGTTCGGCGATGGTTCCGAAAAGCCAGTTCGAGGTCACGCAAGGCCCTCCCTTCTGGAATGGTCCTGTTCGCCGACGCCTCCTCCGGATTCGGCCGGATCGCCGCCCGCCCGCTCGCCGACCGCGGCGCCCGGATGTTCGGCGCCTCCCGGCGCGCCCATCCGGACGACGCTGGAACTCGACTTTGCTTCGGGGAGTCCGTGAGGCGGTGATGTCCTCAGCCGCGCGGGACGTGTCACGGCTCCGGCCAAGGCATCGCGCATGTGTGACCGGATCGAGTCCCCGCCGAGGGTCTCGATGCCGGTCTGGTCCTGAGCGGGATCGAGAGGCGTGGGCACTTTTATGGCGGTACGACCGATACGTTGTGATGTCCATGGCGCCAAATGGCGAGCGCCATATAACTGGAGGCTTTACCTCATGCTGATTGCTCAGCGTCCGTCCCTGACTGAAGAGGTCGTGGAGGAGTTCCGCTCCCGGTTCGTGATCGAGCCGCTGGAGCCGGGCTTCGGCTACACCCTCGGCAACTCCCTGCGTCGTACGCTCCTCTCGTCGATCCCGGGTGCGGCGGTCACGTCCATCCGTATCGACGGTGTCCTGCACGAGTTCACCACCGTGCCGGGCGTCAGGGAGGACGTCACCGACCTGATCCTCAACATCAAGCAGCTGGTCGTCTCCTCGGAGCACGACGAGCCGGTCGTGATGTACCTGCGCAAGCAGGGCCCGGGTCTGGTCACCGCCGCCGACATCGCCCTGCGCGGCAGCGTCGAGGTGCACAACCCCGAGCTGGTCCTCGCCACGCTCAACGGCAAGGGCAAGCTGGAGATGGAGCTGACGGTCGAGCGTGGCCGCGGTTACGTCTCCGCCGTGCAGAACAAGCAGGTGGGCCAGGAGATCGGCCGGATCCCGGTCGACTCCATCTACAGCCCCGTACTCAAGGTCACGTACAAGGTCGAGGCGACCCGTGTCGAGCAGCGCACCGACTTCGACAAACTGATCGTCGACATCGAGACCAAGCAGGCGATGCGTCCACGTGACGCCATGGCCTCCGCCGGTAAGACCCTGGTCGAGCTGTTCGGTCTCGCCCTCGAGTTGAACATCGACGCCGAGGGCATCGACATGGGCCCGTCCCCCACGGACGCCAGCCTGGCCGCCGATCTGGCACTGCCGATCGAGGAGCTGGAGCTCACCGTTCGGTCGTACAACTGCCTCAAGCGTGAGGGCATCCACTCCGTGGGTGAGCTCGTCGCCCGCTCCGAGGCCGACCTGCTCGACATCCGCAACTTCGGTTCGAAGTCCATCGACGAGGTCAAGGCGAAGCTGGCCGGCCTGGGCCTGGCTTTCAAAGACAGCCCGCCCGGATTCGACCCGATCGCCACCTTCAGCAGCACCGCCTTGGGTCCGGGCGACGATACGGACGCGGGCTTCCTCGAGACCGAGCAGTACTAGGGTCCGTCTTCAAAGATCATCGAATGGTGGATCATGGTGGAGTGATACGCCGCCATGAACTCACCGACCAGGAGTGGGAGTTACACGCTCCGCTCATACGGCGGGCCGGCACGGGCCGTCCGCGGGTGTCGGACCGGCAGGTCATCAACGGAATGGTCTACAAGGTCCGGACGGTCTACACCCGCTTCCGCCGCTACGCCCTGGACGGCGTCGAGCGCTGCTTCAACCGCCTCAAGGGCTTCCGCGGAATTGCCACCAGATACGACAAGACCGCCACCTCCTACGAAGCAGTGGTCAGTCTCGCGTCATTCCCGCTCTGGGCGAGATCCGTTTGAAGACGGACCCTAAAGCGTGTTGCAGAATGGCCGTGAACAGGGCATCTCCGTTGTGTGGCTGGGGTGTTGAAGGCCGAGCGGGTGTGGGTGGAAGCGTTCATCGGGCTGCGGATCCATCAGTTCGGGCGGTTGCTGAAGGCGGTCCGTGCCCGTGGTGGTGACGGCTGTGGATGGGGGCGGTTCAGGCGGCCGTGGCGGCTGCCGCTGGCTGAGCGGGTGCTGCTGGTGGCGGTCTACTACCGCACGAACCTCACCATGCGGCAGCTGGCCCCGCTGTTCGGTGTCTCGCCGGCCACCGTCTGCCGGGTGATCCAGCGCCTTGGCCCGCTGCTCGCGCTCGAGCCCGTCCGGGCTCCGCAGGATGCCATCGAGCGGTTATGGATCGTGGACGGCACCCTCATCCCGGTCCGCGACCGAGGGTGGGCACGTCCTCACGCAACTACCGATACTCGGCGAATGTGCAGGTCATCGTGGACGCGGGCACACGTCTGGTGGTGGCTGCCGCGCGGCCGGTGCCGGGCACGAATGCGGATGCGAAGGTCTGGCGGGACTCGGGTCCGGTCGAACGGTGCCAGGGCGTCACCGTGCTCGGCGACGGCGCCTACATCAACACCGGCCTGATCGTCCCGCACCGCAAACGGCCCGGCCGGCCGCCGCTGAAGGGCGAGGAGGAGGACAACGCCGCGCACCGCAAGGTCCGCGCCCGCGTCGAGCACGTGATCGGCCGGATGAAGAACTACAAGATCCTCCGCGACTGCCGGCAACACGGCGACGGCCTCCACCACGCCGTCCAGGCCGTCGCCCGCATGCACAACCTCGCCCTCGCCGCATGAGCCAGACACGCCAACAGCCCAGCTCAGGCTGCCTGTCCACGGCCTGCTGCAACACGCTTCAGTACGCCGACACCCGCCACCACTTCCACACAGCGCTCGTCGGAACTCCGACCAAGACTGGCCGCACCGGCAAGGTCGAAGCCGCACGCAGCACCGTGCAGCCGCCCGGACGGGAGGATCGTCACTGACCTCGCCCACGCCGCTCATCCCGCGGACCTCCCCGCTCTCGCCACGCAGATCCCCCGCAGACAACGCTGCGCCGCACAGTCCGCGTGTCTTGGCTGATCTCCACGCCGACGGGTGCCAAGGTCCCCCTCGAGGCACGCATCCATGTCTTCGGCAGCCAGAAGTCCGCCACTTTGCCCGGCATCCACCACACCAGGTTCGCATGACATGCAAAGGCCGGGGCAGGCGAAGTTTCGAAGGTCTCTGTCGGCGGGTCGGTGAGGATCGCCCCGGATCTGGCACATCTGCAAGCGGGAGGCAGACATGGGGGTACAGCCGTTGCGGCTCACGCCTCGCTGGGTCGATGCCGACCTGCTGGTCGTCGAGGCCGCAGGGGTTTTCGACGCGGCTTCGGCCCCCTTGTTGTGCGGGCCGCTTGTCAGGCTTCTGCGCGTGGGACACCGTCACTTCGTGGTCGACGCCCAAAGGGTGACACACTTCAACTGCGCCGGTATCCAGCTTCTGGCGGCGGCACGGCGCACGATCCGAGCCGAGGGCGGCATGCTGACCCTGGTCGCGGGACCGGATGCGCGAAGCGCCTTCAAGACCGCGGACGTCGGCCGGTCGGCCTTTCTGTACGCCACTGTTGTCGAGGCATCACGAGCCTGCAAAGCCGCACACCTGGGCTGATGGTGGCGTCCGCGCTCTGCCCACGCCGGGGAAAGCACCCAGCCCCGGGTCGGCCCCGTGCCCTCACTCTGCACGGGATCGGTGACAAACGTGCCAGCTTCTTGAAAGGGTTGGTGTCGCTCCCCGGTATCGCCCCTGAGGCTGACATGCGCAGCCTTACTCGCATACCCGGCCTTGGTCGGCCGATGCATGCACGTCGTTCTCGATCACTGACTGACAGTGGCCTGTGCCGAGATGGGGCCTGAGCGCCGGCAGGGCCGAGGACAGCGACGACGTCGGCTGGGCGGCCTCCGGAGCACGCCTCGGCCAGGCTTGCCGCCCGGTAACCGCCGTCACGGGCCCGTTTCTCCTTGAGAGCGTCCACGGCGCCGCGGACGACTCCAACGGCCGCGTAGTCCAGCCACGAAGGTGACGGCCCGCCGCGTTACCGTTCGCAGTCGTGGGTCCGTGCTGCCCCGGTTCGGGGCGCAGGTCAGCTCGGCGGGACTGTGGACGGCGAAGGGTGTTTCCATGCCGTAGAGGTAGAAGTTGCGGTACCAGGGCGCCGGTCCGTTCGCCTTTTCCGCGAACACGACCAGGCGTCGGCCTCTGCCGATCATGTTCCCCAGCGTCGGCCACGGGCGGTCGGGGCCCGGGTCGGGCCCGTCCAACAGGTCCGTGAGTCCTGCCTGTTCGAAGGCTCAGCGGGTCTCCTGCGGACCGATGCCGTCCTGCAGGATCAGGGTGACGATGTCCGTGGGGCGTGCGCGCAGCCCAGTTCCCGATCTGCCGCAGCCGTCAGCGGGGCGGATCCCATACGTCGACTCCGCCACCTCGCCATTCGATCAGAGCCGTCCCCCCGGCCTCCTCGTGCTCCAGCAGGATGCCGATTCGGCGGACCACGGCGAGGACGTCCGCCAGGCTGCGCGCCACGGCCACTCCCTCACCCCGAACCGACACCTGGCGACCGCCGGTCAGCAGGGGCCGGTGCACGACCACAGGCGCCGTCCTTCCCCGTTCTCCTCCCGGCGGGCGCGGGCAGTCCCAAGGTCCCAGACTCGGCACTGTGGACCTCCGCCGCGATATGGATGTGTCCGTCATGTACTGATGCTCTCCCCACGCGCTCGCCCAGGCTCGCGTCCACCTCCCCCAATTCTTGCACAGTGCAAAGTGCATGGATGGAGACCGGCCTCACATGCGGGCCGGCGCCCGGCAGAGGGGGGGGCACCACCTGGACCGGCCCCCTCGTGAGCCTCACCACCGAGGCGCCGAGTCCTCTCGATCGTCTCCGCGATCTCTCCGCCCACCCCCATCAGCAGATACGTCGGCGGAGGTCGCAGGTCCACAACGCCGGACGGCCGAAACGGCAAGGCGTGCTCATCCTGGACGGCGCCGAAGGACAGCACATGGCTTTGCCCCTGCTGCTGATCCGGCCGACCGACCGGCGGCGGCTGCCGGCCGCGCTGGAGTGGAACGAACCCCACCAGGCACACTGCGTCACGACGCGGCGCTCAGGGAGGTATTCGGCAAGGCCGACGACGGATAGGCGCTGTCGCGTGGTCGGACCGTTCACCGTGGCTAGGGGGCACGCCGATCCGGCATGCCCCCTTCTACGCGGGACACGAACCTCCTGCCTCGTCGCAACCGCCGTGTGGCCTCGCGTCGTTCTCTGCATCAACCAGCCAGCGCCGGCCGCATCCACGGCCACGCAGCTGGCCGCCCCGGCCCACACCAAGACCTCCGCACCTGTCAGCCTGGGTCGGTGCACCGGTGAATCGTTCATGTGTACGCCGCCAGACCTGGGTTGTACGCTGCAACGGTGGAGGGGGACAAGTATCGTTTCGGGGAATTCGAGCTGGACGTTGCACGGCACCAGCTCCGTCGGTCCGGGGAACCGGTGCACGTCGAACCCCGGGCCCTGTACCTGCTGTGCCTCCTGGTCGAGCACCGGGACCGTGTGGTCCCGAAGAGCGAGCTGCTCGACGAGGTGTGGGGGGATCGCTTCGTCAGCGAGGCCGCCCTCACCACTGCACTGCGGACCGCTCGCCTCGCTGTAGGAGACACCGGCAGCCTGCAGCAGGTGATCCGCACCGTGCACCGACGTGGCTACCAGTTCGTGGCGCCGGTGACGGTCATCGCAGACGGCCTGTCCGCCGGCGCGGGCCGGGAGCGCAGCGTCGAGCCGACGGCAGCCGACGGCCCCGTCGGCGCCGACCGTCAAACGATCCGCTTCTGCCGGGCCGAGGACGGCGCCCGCATCGCCCATACCTCCGTCGGCTCGGGCCCGCCGCTGCTCAAGGCAGCCAACTGGATGACCCACCTCGACCTCGAATGGACGACCCCGGTGTGGTCGCACTGGCTGCGCGGCCTCGCCCGCAACCGTCGGCTCGTCCGCTACGACGAGCGGGGTTGCGGCCTCTCGGACTGGGCGGTGCCCGGCTTCACGTTCAGCGACTGGGTCGACGACCTGGAGACCGTGGTCGACGCCGTGGGGCTCGACCGCTTTCCCTTGCTCGGCGTGTCACAGGGTGGCGCGGTGGCGGTGGCCTACGCCGTGCGCCACCCCGAGCGGGTCAGCCGGCTGATCCTCGCCGGCGCCTACGCACGAGGACGCCAGGTCCGGGCCCGCAACGGGACGGAGCGTGACGAGGCGGCGCTCGACCTGGATCTGGCCAGGGTGGGGTGGATCCACGAGGACCCCCGGTTCCTGCGGGTCTTCGCCTCGCAGTTCCTGCCCGAGGGCACACCGCAGGAGTGGGACGAGTTCACCGCCTTCCAGCGGCAGACGACGTCGTCGGCCAACGGGGTGCGTTTCCTGGAGGAGTTCGCCCGGATCGACGTCTCCGACATCGCCCACCGGGTGGCCTGCCCGACGCTGATCGTCCACTCCCGCGACGACGAACGGGTGCCCGTCTCGCAGGCGAGTGAGCTGGCCGCGCTCATTCCCGACAGCAGGCTGGTCGTGCTCAAGAGCCGCAATCACCTGCTCACGGCGTTCGAGCCGGCCTGGGACGAGTTCCTCGCCCACATCGACGCCTTCCTCGCCGAGTGACCTCGGTAGCGGGTGCCGGGAGGAAGCCCGGGCAGGCCACCGGCTGACTGCGGTAGCGACTGACACGATCGGTGCCCGCCGGCTTGAACCCACTGGTGCGCGGGGACCGCGATCTCCGCACGTCCCTCGCCGGCCCGGCGCAGGCTGAGGATGCCCTCAGCCCCCCCCCTCAGAGAAGCCTCAGACCTCCCCCAAGCTCCGGCACGGCGCAGGCCCGATGCTCGAACTGCACCGGGCCGAAGGGCAGCCGACGGAGATCGTGCCCCGGCCCGGCAATCAGCCGAGAAGCGAGACACGAGAGAAAAGGACAGACGATGCGACTCGACAACACCAGGTATGCGGGCTCGATTGGGACCCGTCGGGGGCTGGCGCTGCTGATCGCCTCGGGGGCCGCGCTGGGCTCCCTGCTGCTGGGGACGGTTCCCGCGCAGGCCAACGACACCACCAAGCAGGTCGCGGCGGACGGCCAGTCGGTCACGTTCACCACGAACGACAGTAGCCGAGGGGTCAGCGGAAACGTCACGTTCGTGGTGAACGCGGACGGCAACTGGTCAATCGAGGGAAGCGGGCACAACTCCCACCTCCTCGTCCGCACGTTCCACTGGACCTGCGACCTGACGTGGGACGCGGCGGCCGTCACACACTCGACCGGCAAGAAGGCCGTGCCGGGCAAGAAGACGCGTTCCATCAGCTCGGCGGCCTACGACCCCAACATCCAGGCGGACTTCGCCGACATCGTCGACCATGGCCAGGCCGACTGCGACATCGTCATCGGCTAGTCGAGGCGGCTGAGCGACCTGGCGGAGCCCCTCCCGGGTGAGCTCGGGAGGGGCTCCACTCTCCGCCTCGCCGTGCCGATCGAGACCGGCACCACCAGTTCCTCCAAAGGCCAGGGAAGCGAGGTCGTAGCACCGATCGGGCAGGGCACGGGTTCGCGGTCGGCGAGTGTGGAGACCCCAACACGGAATCTTCGGGGCGTAGGGCTTGCGGGTGGGCGCCGGCGCGACGCATGCGACCGTCTTCTCTCCCTCGGCCGCAAGCGCATCGATCCGTGTACGCACCTCTTCACGCGAGCCGTCAGCGCCGGCCAATGTCGCGCTCGCTGCGGGCCGCTCCGCCTTCTGCGGCTCCGGCTGCGGCAGTTCGGCCGCTGAGGCAGTGCGCTCGTGCGGAGTGGAGGTCTGGTTCTGGGTGTTGCGGCGACTGCTTGAGCGACCAGTAGTGCGAGTGCGCGGGCCATCAGGGTTGCTCCGAGAACGAGTCTCACGATTTTCCCTTCGCGAAGAGGCAACGCGGCATTGGCGATCGTTCGTGCCACGGACGCCCGTAACGCCAGGGGCAAGGTCCGGCACATGCACGGCATGTTCATGCGTTGACCGAAAGCGGTTGCCTCTTCGGCTGAACACTCGCACGTTGCGGGAGTCACTGCGGCCGCGTGTCCTTCCTCACCTCCATGCCCGATCCGTACCTGCGCCTCCCGGGGCATCCTGGCATAGCTGCACGGCCTGGTGGTTCGGGGTTTGGTGGACAGCTTCCGTCGTCGGACGCGTGGTGCCTGCCGCGCTACTCGGCGAGGAAGTTTTCGAGGTGGGAGAGGAAGGTCGGCCAGGCGGGGTCGGAGGCGGTGAACAGGTGGTTGCGGCTTTCGAGCAGGATCAGCCGGCTGTCGGGGATCAGTGTGGCCAGTTCGAGGGCCTGGGCGACGGGGACCCGCGCGTCGTCGCGGGAATGGACGATCAGTGTCGGGCAGGTCACCCGGTGGGCGATGCCGGAGACGTCGATGCGGGTGAACTCCTCAATGAAGCGGAGGCCGTTGGCGGGTGACGTCGTCTGGCGTTGGTAGGCGGCGAACGCGTCCCATTCCGCGGGTGTGGCGTCGGCGAGGAACTGGGAGGCGAAGTAGCGCAGGAAGCTGCTGTCATGGGAGCGCCATCCGGCGCGGGCGATGTTCAGGTCGACCTCGGCGGCATCGCGCTCGGTGTCGTTGCCGGCACGGATCAGCTGTCCCCGGGCATAGGCCGCGGTGAGGATCAGACGGCTGACCCGTTCGGGACGACTGGCGGCGTAGGCGACGGCCACCGCGCCGCCCTGTGACACCCCGAGCAGGGGGAAGCGATCGAGGCCGGCGGCGTCGGCCACGGCGTCGAGGTCATGGATCAGGTCGTCAAGGGTGAAGCTGTTCATCGTCCACTCCGAGAGGCCGCAGCCACGTTCGTCGTAGCGGATGAGCTGCCGGCCGCGCGTGAGGCCGTCGAACCAGTGCGCCCACATCGGGGTGGTCCGGTCGAGGTCGAGGTGGGTCAGCCAGTTGGCGGTCTTCACCAGCGGCGGGCCTTCGCCGGTGAGCGCATAGGCGATGCGGGTTCCGTCGGCAGACCGGCAGAAGCGGATGACCTCGCGGTCCGCCTCCGCCGCTGCGGCAACGGCGGGGTTGGTGGGAGGGGTGGGCGAGGCGGTGGAGGCCACGGTCGCATGCGCGACGAACCGATAGCCGTCCGAGTGCACGGTGCGGATGAACTCCTGCCGTGTCTCGCTGTCACCGACCGCGAGACGGGCGGTGCGCAGCCAGGCGGCGAGCACGGCCTCACTGACCGTGTCTCCGCGCCCCATCCTGTCGCGCAACTCGTCCTCGGGCACGACACGGTCGCGGTGCTCCAGCAGGTGGCACAGCAGCTCCAGAGCCCGGGGCTCGACGTCGACATCCTGTCCGTCGCGGCTGAGCCGACGGCGGTCCGCGTCCAACGCGTACTGCCCGAACCGGAAAACCACGACGCCCACACGGTTACTCTACAACCTCCCTACATCCTCAGGGAGTTGCATGCTCACTCATGCGTCCCAGGCGCCGCGTCCACGAGTACGGCCGCCCCTCAGGAGCGCGACGGCTCCGCATCCCGCAACTGCCGTCGCAGGATCTTGCCTGAAGCCGCCTTCGGGACCACGTCGATGAACTCGACCCGGCGGATCTTCTTGTACGGAGCGACCTGGCCCTCGACGTGGGCCATCACCTCGTCGGCGGTGATCGACGCCCCGGGCGCGGGCACCACAAACGCCTTGGGGACCTCGTTGCCCTCCTCGTCGTAAACGCCGATCACCGCCGCGTCGGCGATGCCGGGATGGCCCACCAGGATCGCCTCCAGTTCGGCCGGCGCCACCTGGTAGCCCTTGTACTTGATGAGTTCCTTGAGCCGGTCGACGATGAACCAGTTCCCGTCCTCGTCGACCCGGCCGATGTCACCGGTGCGCAGCCAGCCGTCGGCGTCGATGGTCGCGTCGGTGTCCTGCGGGCGGCCGAAGTAGCCCTTCATCACCTGCGGTCCTTTGATCCACACCTCGCCCGGCTCGCCCGCCGCCACGTCCAGCCCGGTGACCGGGTCGACCAGCCGCGCCTGCGTCGACGGCAGCAGGTGCCCCACGCACGCGACGGGCTCGTCCCGGTTGCCGTCGGCATGGAGGTGCGAGACGGGGGACAGCTCCGTCATGCCGTACCCCTGCCCGACCTCCACGCCCAACCGGCCGGCCACCGCCGCCTGTACCCCGGCGTCCAACGGTGCCGCTGCGCAGATGATCCGCCGCAGGTGTGACAGGTCCACGGTCCCGACCGCGGGCTGCTTGGCCAGCGCCAGCATCACCGGCGGGGCGACGTACGCGTGGGTGATCCGGTCGCGCTCCAGGCCGGCCAGGAACGCGTCGAAATCGAACCGCGCGTGCACGTACACCGTCGCACCGCGCAGCAGCGCGCCGTTGACCAGCGCGGTCAGCCCGAAGATGTGGAAGAACGGCAGGATCGCGATGATCCGGTCGCCCTCGTCGATCCGATGCAGGGCGGCCATCTGATCGAGGTTGATGCACAGGTTGCGGTGGGTCAGCATCACGCCCTTGGGTACGCCCGTCGTACCGCTCGAATACGGCAGTACGGCGACGTCCACGGCCGGATCGAGCTCGAACGCCGGCACCTCGCCGTCATGGAGCAGCCCCAGCACCGGACGATGGCCGTCGGCGCCGTCACAGACCAGGATCTCGATGTCCCGGCCGGTCAGCCGCCTGACCACCCCGACCGCGGCCCGCGCGGTCTCGATCAACGCCGACACGCTCACCATCAGCCGCGCCTCGGAGTCGATCAACTGCTTGGCGATCTCGGCCGGCGAAGCCAGCGGTGACAGCGTGGTCACCGTCCCGCCCGCGGCGGTCGTGGCGTACAGGACCACGGGGAACAAAACCGTGTTCGGCGAATGCAGCGCGACCACATCACCCTTGCCGATGCCCTCAGCGGCAAGGCCCGCCGCGAGCCCTCGGACCAGCGCGGCCAACTCGCCGTAGGTGAGCGTCCGTCCGCTGGACACGTCCACCAAGGCCGGCCTCGTTCCGCGCCGCGCGGCATCGCGGAGCACCCATTCATGGAGGGGACGATCGACGACGGCGACGTCCGGGTACTTGCTCTTGTAGATCACAGGATCTCCGTCTCTCGGATGGCTGAATTGACCGACACGGCTCGATAGTCGAGCCCGCCACCTCGCCGTCGCTTGGTGGAACTCTGAGCCTTCTCTGAGGACGAGCTGAGGCTTGTACCTCGACTCACACGCAATCGTGCTTCTGCAACGGCAAGTGCGTCTGCGCCCAGCGCGACAGGCAACCCTCGGCCGGGTCTTTCCGCCCGTCGACATCACGGTGTGCGGAGGCAGCGCTCAACACGTGCGCCACAGACCACCTGACGCCCCATCAAATTGGGCGCAACAAGGGTCAGTTCAGCGCCAAGACATCGCCCGAAACACCCACACCGCGCACACCCAAAACCACAGGTCCCGAGCCCTTCGCCATCGACTCAAGGATGGCGACACCCCTCCACCTGATGCCCTGCACCAGCGACCCGCCCGGCGTCAGTCGGCCCGGATTGCGGTACGCGCAGGGCGTCTTGGGGACGTACGGCTTGTGGTCCTGGCGGGGCGGGCAGTCCAGGAACGGCAGGGACAGGCCCAGTTGCTCGGCCGCGCTCAACGAGCCGCGCGGAATGCCGGAGAGTACCCGTACGTCGTCCTGCGCGTCGTGGGCCTTCTCCTGGCGCACCCCATACTGCTCGGCGAGAGTGCCCAGTTTGAGATCGGGCGTCGCGGGCCCGACCAGGCGGTTGAGGGCCAGCGTGCACAGCCGCCTGCTGACCGGCACCCAGGAACGGACGTGGGCGAACTCGTGGGCCAGGAAGTCGTAGTCGAACTGCGCGTTGTGGGCGACCAGGACACGGCTGCTGAGCAGCACCCCCCCACCTGCGGCGCGATCTCCTCGAAGGTGGGGGCGCCTGCGAGACGGGCGGAGGTGAGGCCGTGGATGTGCACCGGGCCGGGGTCGCAGCCCGGGGTGAGGAGGGTCGAGAACTCCCCGGTCCGGTTGCCGTGTGCGTCCAACGCGAGGATCGCAAGGGACAGAACGGTTCCGGCCGGGTCTCAACCCGGAAGTCTCCACGTCCACCAGCGCCCAGTCGTGGAAGTAGTCGGGAAGAGTGGGCCACTTCGGGCTCGACGACAGCAGGGCCATACGAGCTTTCCCTCCCCCGGGTGCGACCCATAGCACACCCTCTCCACAGCGGTGATCAACCGGTGGAGAATTTTCGCATGCCCCGGGCGTCGTTTGTGGTGGATCTGTGACGGAGAGCCGGCCTGCAGACACCGATCGGGAACGCCAGCACCAGCACCCCCACAACGCACACGCATCAAACTGCAGGTCGAGATCCCTTCGACCGGTTGGAGTCATTTCTGGCCCTGTTCGCCGGGGCACATTCACATGATCATCGCAATACGTGATCACTTGACGGTTGCGGCGCACTCAGCCAAAGCTCTGCGGGCGAACCCTGACCAAGCACCTTGCGGCTTTCCGGGTTGCGGACCTGTGTGGTCCGTACGGGCAGCCGGCATGCGAGGGCGGCGCGCCGTTCGTCACGCGCAGGCTAGGCACCGCCGGTGATCAGGTGCATGCGGACGCCGCCGACGACTTTGGCCGGGCGCCGGCCGTCCAGGGTGTCGCGGGTGACCGGCCCACTTCCGACGGCAAGGTCGCGCAGCACGCCGAGGCGGGCCGGTCGGCGGCGGAGCCAGCACAGCAGGCTGGTGCCCGGCTGCCGCAGGAGGGCGGGAACAGACCAGTAGTCGATGGCCTGATCCGGCGGGTCAGCCCATTGCCGGGCCGTCGCCCGACTCGCCCAGGTTCTCCGCGAGCTGGAAGAGCGCCGGCAGCGCGTCGACGAGGGCCGCGCGTGCGTCGTCGTCGAGGGCGGCGAGGGCCGCGTCCATGCGGCGCTCGTGGGCGCCGGTCCAGGCGGTGAGCTGCTCGCGGCCGGCGTCGGTGAGGGTGACGACGGAGGCGCGGCGGTCGGCGGGGTCGACCTCACGGACCACGAGCCCCGCGGTGATCATCTGGCCGATCAGCCCGCTGACGGTGCTGGGGGCCAGGCGCTGGCGGGTGGCCAGTTCACTGACCCGGGCTGGCGAGTGCTCGCCGAGCACCTGCAGCAGCTCGACCTGCGCCATGGGCAGCGTCTCCCACGGGTAGTCGGTACGGATCGAGGCCCTCAGCGCGCGACGCAGCCTGGTCACGGCCTCGGTCAGCAGCCGGGCGTCCGGCGCCTCAGCGGCGGACCGGGACAGTGGGAGCTCGGAGCGGGGCTGCGCGGACATGCGGCAAGGATAGCCGGGACAGCCGTGTACACCTGTTCGTCCTGGGCGGCACCTGACCACCAATTACTTCGGTGCCCGATGTAATGTCGTACGAGTCCTCCCCGGCCCGTCGGCCGGGCCTTGCACGTGCAGAACGGTCGAGCTCATGAACCTGGCGTACCTGCCCAGCCCCTCCCAGGGCGTGTGGCACCTCGGGCCGATCCCGATTCGCGCCTACGCGCTGTGCATCCTGGCCGGCATCTTCACCGCCGTCTGGCTGACCGGCCGCCGCTGGGAGGCGCGGGCCGGTCGCCGGGAGGACATCGCGGACATCGCGATCTGGGCGGTTCCCTTCGGCATCCTCGGCGGCCGTCTGTATCACGTGGTCACCGACCCCGAGCTGTACTTCGCCGCCGGCAGGCAGCCCCTGCACGCGCTGTACATCTGGGACGGCGGTCTGGGCATCCCCGGCGCGGTGGCCCTGGGCGCGGTCGGCGCCTGGCTGGGCTGTCGCCGCCGGGGCATCCGGCTCGCCGACTTCGCGGATGCCGTCGCGCCGGGGCTGGTGCTGGCCCAGGCGATCGGACGGTGGGGCAACTACTTCAATCAGGAGCTGTACGGCCGGCCCACCCACCTGCCCTGGGCGCTGTACATCGACCCGGCCAACCGCCCCGCCGACAGCCCCAGCGTCGCCCTGTACCACCCGACCTTCCTGTACGAGTCCCTGTGGGACCTCGGAGTCATGGCGCTGCTGCTGTGGCTGGACGCCCGGCACCACCGACGCCTGCGCCGCGGACGGCTGTTCGCCTGCTACGTCCTCGCCTACACCACCGGCCGGGCCTGGATCGAGGCGCTGCGCATCGACCACGCCAACCACTTCCTCGGCCTGCGTCTGAACGACTACGTCTCCCTCCTGCTGTTCACCGGGGCGTTGGCGTATCTGGTCCTCACCCGCCGCCCCCGCCCGGATGACGATGCACGGTATCCGGGTTCGGACGGTGAAGCGCTGGTGTCTGTGCCGACCCAGGCGTCCGGCGAGAGGCTGTCGTGACGGGAGTCCCGGAAGCGGAGGAGGTACGGGGCGCGCCGGATCGGCCGAGTCCGGGCCGGCGCGTCGCTCCCCTGCTGCCCGCCCGGTTGCGCCCAGTCGAGCGGCCGCCTCTGTGGGTGGAGGTGACCTTCAGTGCGCTGCTGTACTGGGCCTACACCGTCACCCGAAACGCCGTCCCGGCCCACCGCTCCGCCGCCCTGCACCGCGCACACGAGATCCTGGCCGCGGAACGGGCACTGCACCTGGACATCGAACTCACGGTCAACCACGCGACCGACCGGGTCGGCTGGCTGATCGTGGGGATGAACTACTACTACGCCACCCTGCACTTCATCGTCACCATCGGCGTACTGGTGTGGCTGTACCTCCAGCACCCTGGCAGCTACCGCTCCGTGCGTACGGGTCTCTACACCGCCACCCTGCTCGCCCTGACCGGCTTCGCGTTCTGCGCAACGGCCCCGCCCCGCTTCCTGACCGGGCAGGGGTTCATCGACACGGTGGTCGTCCACCACACCTGGGGCTCCTGGGCCTCCGGCGACGTGGCATCGCTGTCCAACCAGTACGCAGCCATGCCCTCGGTGCACATCGTGTGGTCCGCCTGGTCCGGCCTGACCCTGGCCTTCCTGGCCCGCCGCACCTGGGTGCGGGTACTGGGCCTCTGCTACCCCTTCGCGACCTTCACCGTCATCCTCGCCACCGCCAACCACTTCGTCACCGACGCCGTCGCCGGAGCCACCGCCCTCGCGCTCGGTTTCCTGATCCAACGGCTGCTCACCGGCCGCCTGGCCTACCCGCCGCTACGGCGGAACGCCCTCACCGCCAGCCAGCCCTGACGCAGCGCCACCACCGCCCACGCCCCCGCCACAGCGGCCGGCCGGCGCGCCTGCAGCACCACCGCCCCGGTCGTGGTCACGGCCATAGCCACGACATCCGCACCGGCCATCAACGCGTCCGGCACCCACGCGGCCACCTGCCGGCTCACCGCGTACGCACCCGTCCGGCAACCGGTCGACGCGGTCCCGGGACCGCCGAGACAACTGCGACTGCCGACGCCCCGACCAGGACCAGCGCCGCCCAGCGAGCGCCGGCCGAGGCCCCGCCGCCGGCGAGGTGCAGCGCGAGTGTGACGAGCGCGACGCCCAGGGCCGTACCCAGACCCCGGGCCATGTTGACCAGGCCGCCGCTCGTACCGGACGAACGCGCGGGGATCGCCCCCATGATCAGCGTGTTGTTGGCCGGCGTGAACGTACCCAACCCGACCCCGGTCAACAACAGCAACGGCACCAGCCCGGACACGGTCAGCGGCACCACCAGCAGCCCGGTCACCGCCACGGTGAAGAGAACGGCGCCCAGCAGACAGCGGCCCCGGTCCGTCAGCGAGCGCGGCAGCAGACGGTCGCCGCCGGTCGCGGCCAGCGCGAACCCGGCAGGCAGCGCCGTCAGCACCAGACCCGCGGTCAACTCCGACGCTCCTCGCGCGGTCAGGACCACCGGCACCAGCACCAGTGGCCCGAACAGCACCAGGTATCCGCTGAGCGCCCCGACCAGCCCGAACGCCACGGCCCGCATCCGCAGCAACGCCAGTTCCAGCAGCGGCGCCGGTACAGGCCCCTGCCGGGCAACGGACGTCCAACCCGCCACCGCCGCCACGGCGAACAGCAGCCCGACGCCCCACCCGGGTACCGCCGGCCCGGAAGCCGCCGACACCCCGAGCAACGCCCCGGTGGTTGCCACCACCAACAACCCCAGTCCGGCCCAGTCGAACCCCGCCACCCGCGTCCGAGCCTGTGTACGCGGCAGCAGGTAGTGCCCGGCCACCAGAGCGACCAGACCGATGGGCACGTTGACGCCGAACACCCACCGCCGGCCGAGCGTGGAGACCAGGGCGTCGCCCACCGTCGGGCCCAGGGCCAGTCCCAGGGCCTGCGCGGCGGCCTGCACACCCAGCGCAGTGCGGCATCCGCTCCCGCGGCGCGCTCGTGGTCACCAGCGCCACGCTGTCGGCCTGCATCAGCGCCGCCCCCCGCAGCCTGCACCACCCGGAACACCACCAGTGCGGTCAGCGACGGAGCCAGACCGCAGGCGGCGGACGCCAGCGTGAACACCGCGAACCCGTACAGGTACAGCAGCTTGCGGCCGTACGCGTCCGCCAGCCGCCCGGCCGGAACCAACAGAGCAACCAGGGTGAGCAGATACGCCGGCGACACCCACTCCACCGCTACCGGCGAGGCATGGAACTCGGTGCGCAGGCTGCCGTAGGTGAGCGTCACGATGCTCGCGTCCAACTGCCCCATGAACGCCCCGAAGCACACCGTGCCCACCGCCGGCCACCAGGCATTCGGCCGTGACCGTATCCCTTCCGGGCGGGCCCGCTCCGCGGTGAACACGGCGGACCAGCGCCTGCCCGCAAGATATATCGGTAACCGAAAGGTTCTGCTACCGTTCCATCTCGGGTGCCGTGGCAGCACCACCCGCTCCGCCCGGATGACGGAGTCGAGGAATGTCCATGGCGCTGCCTCGGACCTCCCCAGGAAGACAAAACAGGCCCTGACGTCAGGGAGAGCCGTGTCGATTGAACTGGACGAAGAGACCGCCATCCGACGCATCGCCGAACGACTCAAGACCTCCTACAGCGACCGCCACACGCCCGACGAGATCGACGCCGCGGTCACCGAAGCCCGCGAATCCTTCAACGACACGCCGATCCGCACCCATGTGCCCGTACTCGTCGAGCGCAAGGCCCGCCGCACCCTGGGCGGGCACGCCGACTGAGGGAGACGACAGACGTGCGGGACCCGGCGGAGCCCGCCTCTCAGATGCGTGGCGACCTCAATCGGCGCGCCGCGGCTCAACCCTTAGGCCGCCGAAGATGGCTATGCCTCCCGCTTCAAATGACCGGTCTGCTCAAGCGCCTGGTGATCGGCCGGGCCATGCGAAGCGAAGAACTGCACGAGACGCTGCTGCCCAAACGCCTCGCCCTGCCCATCTTCGCCTGCGACCCGCTGTCCTCGGTGGCGTACGCGACTCAGGAGATCCTGCTCGTCCTCTCCCTCGGCGGGCTGGCCTATCTGCACTTCACGCCGTGGATCGCGGGCACGGTCGTACTGCTGTTGACCGTGGTGGTGCTCTCCTACCGCCAGGTGGTCAGCGCCTACCCGAGCGGCGGCGGCTCCTACGAGGTCGTCTCCACCAACCTCGGCCCGTCGTCCGGCCTCGTGGTCGCCGCCTCGCTGCTGGTCGACTACGTCACCGTGCCCCCGCTCAAGGCACGGCTGGTCGCGGTGACGCTCGCCGGCCAGGCGGGCGCAGGACCCCGAGTACGGCGAGCGGGAGCACACCAAGCACCACGACGGCCGCAGGCTCGGCGGCGAGCGTCGAGCGTGTCCCGGCGTACTGCCGGTTGAACGCCTGGTTGTTGGAGGTGACCAACCTCCCTGATTTCGACAGGAGTTGATGCTGCAGCAGGTCGGTTGCCCTGCGGTAGTCGGCGAGGGCAGCCGTCTTGCCGCCGGTGCGGTTGTCGTTCACCAGGGCGCGTCCGATCAGTTCCTGGTACTCGGCGAAGTCGTCGGTGAGGGACTCGATGGTGTGCTCGTCGCCCCGGTCGCCCTCGGCCGCGACTGCGAGGGTGCGCAGGAGGTGGCCGATGTCGCGGCGCCCGTCCCTGTAGAAACCCACTGCCTTCTCGTACGGCGTAGTCATCCGTCCTTTGCCCCCGTTGCCGCTGGACAGCAGGATGCTGGCGGCTTGCCCGGCAGTGGAAGGAGAGAGTGACCGAGGCCCTGGCCCAGGACATGCACCGGTTGCGCGAGGAGGTTCTGGCCGCAATCGCCAACTGATCCTCCGGACGCTCACTCAGAACTGGTGGGCCGGCCAGTCCAGCAGCCGGGCTCCGATGACCGCGGTCTGCAGCGTGTAGCGGTGCACCGGGTCGGCCGGGTCGGCGCCGGTGAGCTGGTGGATACGTTCCAGGCGGTAGGTCATCGCGCGTACGCTCAGCGACAGGCGCCGGGCCGCCTCCGCCGCGACACAGCCCGAGTCGAAGTACACCGTGAGCGTGTCGATGAGCGGTTCGGCACCGCCACGGGCCCGCTGCAGCGGACCGAGGGCGCTGAGGACCAGGTCTGCCATGGCCTGCCGGTCACGAGTGAGGACGGGGTAGACCAGCAGGTCGGCGGCGCGCAGGACGGGGGCATCGAGTTCCAGGCGTTCGGCCAGGTCGAGGGCGCTCAGGGCCTCCTCGTAGGACTGCACGACACCGCCCGGGCCGGGCTGCGGGCGGCCGATGGCGACCTGGCCGCCTCCGGTGGCGGCGTATGCCTGCTTGGCGAAGAAGGCGAGGACTTCGTCCTGGTCGCCGGGGGCGATGCAGACGAGCCGGCCGTCCTTGGTGGTGAGCAGGATGCTGCGGTCGCCGAACCGTCCGTTCATCGCCCGCTCCACCTCACGCGGCACGGCATCGCCTTCGTCGTACGCGGCCGTCCCGCGCGCGACCGCGACGGCGTGCTCGTAGGACAGCCGCAGGCCGAACCGTTCGGCGCGCTGGGCGAGCAGGCCCAGGTCGCTGCGTCCGTAGAGCAGGTCGTCGATGAACTCCCGGCGGGCGGCCTCCTCCTGGCGCACGGCCTGACGCTGGGCCCGCTCATAGCCTTCGGCGAAGGCGTCGACAGCCTGCTGCGCGGCGGCGAGCACGCCGTCGACGGAAGCGGCGTCCGTGCCTGGCCAGTTCGTCCGCGTCGCGGCGAAGTGCGCGCCGACCAGAGCGCGCAGGCCGTAACCCGCTTCTGCGGCCCGCTCGCCCAGGGCCCGGCGGGAGTCCAGTTCGCCGCGGGTCAGTCGGCGGCCGGTCGCGGAGGCGTCCGCCAGGATCCGGGCATACCCTGCCAGGTATTCCTCGGGTATCTCCTGCTCCGCCATGCCGCCCCCGTGCCCTTGATGATGCTGTGACGCCTTTCTAGCGCACACTCGTGGTGGGCATGCCGATGGGGTGGGATGTGCTGCCGGAGTCCGGCAAAAACAGGGCCGGCCGAGTGCACACCAAGAGCCTGCCGATGTCACGTAAAGAACGTGTAGGGTTCCTGATGGTGTGCCGGGAAGCCTGGTCGGCGTCTTGCTACAAGACTCTTCGCTGATCGGGGATTCCGGCCATGGTGCTCATCGTCGTATTCGGAGTGGCACTGCTCGTCGCGGTGCTGCTGTCGGGTCTCGCGGCCCGTACGGTGCTGTCGACCTCCTTCCCGTTCCTCGTCGGCGGCGCTCTCGTCAGCGACGGGTTTCTCGGCCTGATCCACATCACTCCGGACAGCGAGATCGTCTCCGTGACGGCCGATCTCGCCTTGTTCGCCGTGCTGTTCACCGACGGTATGCACGTCTCCTTGCCGAAGCTGCGCGCCAACTGGCGCAACCCGGCCCGTGCACTGGGTCTGGGCATGCCGCTCGCCTTCGTCGGCATGGCGCTGATCACGCACTACCTGGTGGGCCTGGACTGGACGACGTCCTTCCTGGTGGGTGCGGTGCTCGCGCCCACCGACCCGGTGTTCGCCTCGGCGATCGTGGGCCGCAAGGAAGTTCCGGCGAAGGCGACCCGATCCGCCGGGCGGATCGGGTCGCCGGCGCGTGCCTGATGGAACGACGTATCGGAGGACTGTGAACGACTGGCACAGCTGGGCGGCGATCGTCGTGTTCGTCGGCGCGTACGCCCTGATCATCAGCGAGAAGATCCACCGTGTCGCCGTGGCCCTCGGCGGCGCGGGGCTGATGCTGGCGATCGGGGCGACCGACGACGTCTCGGCGTTCTACTCCGAGGACTCCGGCATCGACTGGAACGTCATCTTCCTGCTGATGGGCATGATGATGATCGTCGGCGTGCTGAAGAAGACCGGCATGTTCGAGTACCTGGCGATCTGGTCGGTGAAGCGGGCGCGGGCGAAACCCTTCCGGGTGATGGCGATGCTGGTCGTCATCACGGCGGTCGCCTCCGCGCTGCTCGACAACGTGACGACGGTGCTGCTGATCGCCCCGGTGACACTGCTGGTCTGCGAGCGCCTCGCCCTGCCCGCCGCACCCTTCCTGATCGCCGAGGTGTTCGCCTCCAACGTCGGCGGCACCGCGACCCTGGTCGGCGATCCGCCGAACATCATCATCGCCAGCCGGGCCGATCTGACCTTCAACGACTTCCTCGTCCACCTCGCCCCACTGTCCGCCGTGCTGGTGGTCGTCCTCCTGCTGCTGTGCCGGGTGATGTTCCGCGAGTCGTTCGTCTACGACGAGGAGCGCGCCGCCGAGATCATGGCGCTGGAGGAGGGCGAGGCCATCAAGGACCCGCGCCTGCTGATCCAGGGTCTGATCGTGCTCGCCCTGGTGGTGGCCGGCTTCGTCCTGCACCCGGTGCTGCACTACGAGCCCAGCATCGTCGCCCTGCTCGGCGCGGGGCTGCTCATCGCCGTCTCCACGGCCGACACGAGCGAGGTGCTGGCCGAGGTGGAGTGGCCCACGCTCGCCTTCTTCGCCGGCCTGTTCATCATGATCGGCGGGCTCATCGACACCGGCGTCGTCAGCGAGGTCTCCCAGCACTTGGCGGACCTGATCGGCGGCAACGAACTGGGCGGCTCCATGACGCTGCTGGCCGGTTCGGCGGTCCTGTCCGGCATCGTCGACAACATCCCGTACGTCGCCACCATGGCCCCCATCACCGCCGACCTGGTCCACAACATGGGCGGCGCCAGTGACCACGTCATGTGGTGGGCGCTGGCGCTGGGAGCCGACCTGGGCGGCAACGCCACGGCCATCGGCGCCTCCGCGAATGTCGTCGTCCTGGGCATCGCCGAACGAGGCCGACAGCCCATCACCTTCTGGCAGTTCACCAAGTACGGCCTGATCGTCACCGCCGTGACCGTGGCCATCTCCCTCGGCTATGTCTGGCTGCGCTACTTCGCCCTGGCGTGACGCATGATCCCGGGCCGGGACCGGCATCAAAGAAGCGTAAAGACTGCCGGAACACGGCAATGAACGACCCCTCATGCGCGTGGGAGCATCCGGCAGGACGGCGAGAGCAGCGCCGGACACGACCGGCGTCAACGGGGAGGTGGGTGCGGTGGCCTTGTTTCTCGGTCTCGGCATCGCGGGGGTCGTCCTCCTCGCGCTCTCGCTCGTCTTCGACGAGGTGCTGGAAGGGCTCTTCGACGGACTCGGGGTCCTGGACGGACTCTTCGACGGGCTGCTGTCGCTGCCGGTCATCGCCGGGTTCGTCTCCATGCTGGGCTTCGGCGGCGCTATCACACTGGGCACAACCGGGTTCGGCGCCGGCCCGGCAGCTGTCGTGGGCGCGGGGGCGGGCATCGGAGCGGGCTGGCTGACCTGGAAGTTCAACCGGACCCTGATGCGTGACCAGACCTCGCTCGCTCCGCGAGCCGACGATCTCGTCGGCAGTTCCGGCGCCGTGGTCACCGCGATCCCTGCCGACGGCTACGGCGAGGTGCTGGTGCGCCTCACGGGCCAGCCGGTCAAACTCGCGGCCAAGAGCGGAACACCGGTGGCGCGCGGGGCCGAGATCTGGGTGAAGACGGACGAGGCCGCGGCCCGCGCCGCAGCCGCCGGCCCGCTGGCCGAGGCCGCCCGCCGCCAGGACGTCCTGTCCGAGCAGGAGAAGGTCGCCGAGCGCCAGGCCGCGCTGACCGACCGCGAGCTGGACACCAAGGTCCGCAAGCCCGCCGACGCCGCCCGCTACCAGGCCGAGCAGGAGGCCGAGGCCCGCCGGATCGCCCTGGTCAAGCAGGCCGAGGCGGACGCCCAGCGCTCCCGGCTCACCGGTGAGGGCGAGAAAGCGCACCGCGCCGCGCTCGCCGACGCCGTCCGGATCGAGGGCGAGGCCGAGGCCGCCGCGATCGCCGCGAAGGGCTCGGCCGAGGCGGAGGCCATGCAGAAGAAGGCGGACGCGTTCGCCCGGTACGGCGACGCGGCCAAGATGCAGATGCTCGTCGAGGCGCTGCCGCAGGTGGTCGCCAAGGCGTCCGAGCCGCTCAGCGCCATCGACAAGATGACGGTGATCTCCACGGACGGCGCCTCCCAGCTGTCGCGCACGGTGGCCGACAACGTCGCCCAGGGCATGGAGCTCCTCAGCTCCACCACCGGAGTCGACCTCGCCCAGCTACTGAAGAGCATCACCCAGCGGGCAACCGTTGCCCAGCCCACGGCCACGGCGCCCGCCGAGTCCAACGGGAAGATCGCCATCGCCGGGTAGAAACCACCCGTAGGATCACCGGAGTCCGGCCAGGAGCAAGACGGCCGGACCCCGATCGGTGCTCACCGCGGAGGCACAACGGTGCCAAGCAACCGGGAGATCCACGCAACGAGCGAGCAACCGACAGCGCCGTAGGTGTCGAGCACGCTGAGACGTATGTTTCCGTCAATGCCCTGGCCTTTGTCTCTGCGGCGTACGACGCTGTGATCAGGAACGTTTCGAACAGTGAGGAGTCGGCCGTGCGCGCACGTGACCTGGCGGTCGAGTACGAGTCGGTGAGCGTCACCAGTGACGCGATGGAGGCCGCCCGGCTGATGGCCGAGCACAAGCTCCCCGGGCTGCTCGTCCTCGACGAGCGCGGTGAGCCGAAGGCCATCCTTCCGGCCTCCCAGATGATCAAGGTCCTGGTCCCCGCCTACGTGGTCGAGGACCCGACACTGGCCGCCGTGGTCGACGAGAAGCACGCCGACCGGCTGTGCCAGGCACTGTCCGGCCGCACCGTCGGCGACTGCCTGTCCAGCAAGGCCACCCCGCCACCCATCGCCGACCCCGACGACACCGCACTGGAAGTCGCCGCCCTCATGGCCCAGGTCCGCAGCCCCCTGGTCGCGGTGGCGGAGAAAGCCAAGGACGGCACCCACCTGCTCGGAGTGATCACCGCCTCACACCTGCTCCACGAACTCCTCGGCGCTGCAGGGTCATTGACGACGCGCTGACTGCGACGGTCATTGCCGTCCGCTACGCCTCAGGCGACCCGGCGTCGCCACGGCAGGTGGCCGGCAGGTGGCCGATCCCGTCGCGGTGGCTGAGAAGGGCCGACGCGACTCCCGGCACGTGCCTGCAGCAAGCTGTCTCTCGGGGTTTCCCGCCCCGGCAGACGGTCTCGGTGTTCCCACCAGCCATTCCTAGGAGTGGGCAGTGCTTTTGACCAGACAGCCGCCGAACAGGAGCGGTGGGCCCCGCCTGATATCCGCGGGATAGGCGCCGCTCGCCTCCTGGCCCGCGGTGGGCCGCTAGTGCCGCACTGGCACGACATCACCGCATTTGCGCCGACCCGCGAACCATCCGCAGTCTGTGCACAGGCTGCGGCGAACAGCTTGTGCGTCAGCCGTGGGCCGGCGGGAGTGTGCGTACGCCACGTTGGCAATGTGTGGCGGGTGACGCACCCACGTCCGGACACCGTTCCGCTACCGTGCGGGACGGTTGGTCGCACGCGTGTGGTGACGACGGCTGCGGATCTCCCTGAGCGGCAGGAGGACGACTGCGAGGTTCAGGGGGAAGGCGATGGCGTTGGCCACTTCCGGGATGTCGACGGCGCGCAGCAGGCTTGCTCCGGCGGCGATGAGGAAGAGTGCGAGCGGCAAGAACCTCCGCCCTGTGGGGCACCATGGCCCTGCCGTAGTCGCCCGCCGCGAGGGAGGCACCGCTGCTCGCAGCCGGAACGGCGCCTGTCGGGAAGACCGCAGTGGCGTCCGAAGGCGCGTCGAGCTGCCCCCAGGCCGCCACATCGCCGGTACCCATGGCCTGAGGGGCCTTGGTACCGGTGAGCGGTACGCCGTACACAACCGAGGTCTGGGCCGTACCTCCGTCGAGTTCACTCGCGAAGCCGGCCTTGAGCGTCGGGCGGGATGCCTTAGCAGCATGCCGTCGCCTGATACGGGATCGGTGCCGACCTTGCCGTAGCCGAACGTCCAGGCCAGCTGGCCCGGCGGCGTGAACTGGGTGACCCGGCCCGCGGAGTCGTACCCGTAGGTCGTCTTCAGCTCCGGGGAGACCCTGGGGTCCCAGGTCTCGCGCAGGCGTCCGGCGTCGTCGTGGGCGTACTTCGGCGTCTGGTGCGGGCTGTGGTTCCGGGGGGTGCTGTGAACGGCTTCACTGTGCGGCTCCTGGGGAAAGGAGGGAGGGGGACCGGGGCCCGTCCGGCCCCGGGGCTGGGTGGGAGGCGGCCGGTCAGTGGCCGTCTCGGTGTGCGTGCGCCGCCGCGAGGAGGAGGTAGCTGCTGGCGGTCCAGGTGTAGGCGCGGTCGCGCAGGCCCGTTCCGGTGAGGGCGTCGAAGTTCTCCGCGAAACCGTGGGTCTCGCACAGGGCGCGGAAGCGGGCGCTGACGTCGTCGGCCAGCCGGTGGTGGCCGGCGCGGCGCAGGCCGTCCTCGACGAGGACGGTGGCGGGGGCCCAGATCGGGCCGCGCCAGTAGCCGTCGGCGAGGTAGTGCGGCGAGGTGGTCAGTTCGGTGGCCAGGCCGTACGGGGTGAGGTGGGCCTTGATGTGGTCGGCCAGCGCGCTGCTGATCTCGCCGGGCAGGTGCTCGCCCAGCGCGATGGGCATCAGGTCGAGGAGGCTGGCGCTGCTCCAGGTGTCCCCGCCGACGACTCCCCGGGCGACGAACCGCTCTCCGGTCCAGAGCTGGTCCAGCAGCGCGCTCTGTGTCTCCTCGGCTGCGGCCGTCCAGCGGCGCGCCGCGTCCTCCTTGCCCAACTCCTCGGCCAGCTCGGCGAGTTCGCGCAGCTGGAGCACGAGGAATGCGGCCAGGTCGGCGGTGACGACCATGCGCTCGGGGTCGAAGGTGGTGGCGTTGTCCCAGCCGCTGTCGTTGCCGTGCTGGTAGTAGGCCAGTTCGGCGCCGGGCGCCCGTCGCGCGGTGAGCCAGAAGGCGGTCCATCGCTCCAACCGGGCGTACGCCTGGGCCAGTTGGTCCTGGCCGGGAGGTGTCGGCAGGAGGCGGCGCAGCTGACCGAAGGCCCAGCCGTGGATCGGCGGCTTGACGAAGTTGTACAGGACCTCGGAGTGGGTGACCGAGTCGGGCAGGGCACCGCCGGCGTCCTGGTGGTCGAAGGGCAGGGCGAACTGGTCCAGGGCGAGTTCGGGGCAACCAGATGCCAGGGCAAGGGCGTTGAAGCAGTGGTCCCAGCTCCAGACCTTGTCCATCCAGTGCTTGGACATCAGCACGGCGGGCCGGGTGACCAGGCCCGCCGGCCGTACGGTCGCCGACCAGACGACGTAGGCGGCGAGTTCGGCGGCCGGTGTGGCGGACGAACGCCAGGGGGCCACCGCGTCGACGAAGTCCGCGAACGCACGCCGCGCGGACTCCACGATGTCGTCGAAGGTCCCCGAGGACACGTACGGCGGGCGCGCGGTGTCGAGTTCATCGACCGCGATCTCCCAGGCCCCGTCCGCGTCCGCGGTCACGGCGACACCACGGTCGGCGCTGCCCAGGGCCTGCGCCCCGGCCACCTCGGCGAGGGTGCCGGACAGCACGGTGACGCGGTAGCGGCGTCCGGTCTCGTACGACGTGAAGACGTGCCCGTCCGCCGCCGGGTCGTGGAAGAAGTACGTTCCGCTGAACGGGGTCAGGGCCTGCGCGGCGGCGAAGACGCCGATGCCCAGGCCGCTGCCCCGCAGGCGTACGGCGTCCGGCGACTCGTAGGCGAGGTCGATGCGCCCGCTCTCGCCGATCCAGCTGAGCAGGCCCGGTGCCGCCTCGACGCGGGTCTCGGCGCGGTCGCCCTCCTCCACCGTGGTGTTCAGGGGGACCAGGCGCAGGACGCCGTGCATGCCGTTCTGGTGCGACACGAGGTGGAGGTCCTCGGCGTACGTCTTCTCCGCCACCACGGGCGAGATGTCGAACCAGGATCCGTAGGTGCTGAACGGGATGTCGTGGACGGAGAAGGCCGGGCCGGACGGGGCGGCGGTCATGGTGGCGTGACTCGTTTCTGGAGCAGGGGGCAGCAGCCGACTGACAACTGGCCAGTCATGGTGAGGGGGTTGGGGGGATCAGTCCTTGACGGCGCCGGCGGTCACGCCGGCGGCGACGTAGCGCTGGGCCAGGACGAGGATCACCGCGGCCGGCAGCGAGGCCACGACGGCGGTGGCCATGATGGCGTTCCACTGCTGGTTGTTATTGCCGATGTAGTGGTAGATGCCGAGGGTGATCGGCTCATGGGTGCCGCCGTTGACCAGGGTGCTGGCGAAGACGAAGTCGGACCAGGACCACAGGAAGGCGAACAGGGACACCGTGACGACGGCGTTGCGGCTCATCGGCAGTACGACGGACCAGAAGGTGCGCAGGGCCTTCGCTCCGTCCATCTGCGCGGCCTGGAGCAGCTCGCCGGGGATGCCGGACATGAACGCCGTGAAGATCAGCACCGCGAACGGGACGGCCAGGGTCGAGTCGGCGACGATCAGGCCGGGAACGGACTGGAGCAGCCCGAGTTGCAGGTAGATGGCGTAGAAGCCCATCGCCATGATGATGCCGGGGATCATCTGCGCGGCCAGCAGGACGAAGCTCAGGATGCCGCCGCCGCGCGGGCGCAGCTTGGCCAGGGCGTAGCCGGCGGGGGCGGACAGGAGCACGGTCAGCAGGACGGTGCCCAGGCCGATGACCAGGCTGGTGCCGAGGTAGGGCAGCTGCACGTCGAGGACGGTGCGGTAGCCGGCCAGGGTACCGTGCAGCGGCAGCAGGTCCGGTGGGCTCTTGCGCATGTCCTGGTCGCGGGTGAGGGAGACGTTGATCATCCAGTAGACCGGGAAGAGCATGATCCCGGTCAGCACGACGCCGATCGTGGTCTTTCCCCACGTACGCCTGCGTATGCGGCTCATGACAGCGCCTGCTTTCTCTGTACGCGGACGTAGACCAGGCCGAAGACCAGGGCGGCGACCACGAGCAGGTTGCCGACAGCCGCGCCCGGGCCGAAGGCCGGCAGGAGGTTGCCGAAGCCGAGCTGGTAGGACCAGGTGGCGAAGGTGGTGGACGAGTCCGCCGGGCCGCCCTTGGTCATGATCCAGATGATGTCGAAGACCTTGAGCGTGTAGACCAGCCCCAGCAGCAGGGTGATCGCGGACACCGGGCGCAGCAGCGGGAAGGTGATGCTCCAGAACCTGCCCCAGGCCCCCGCCCCGTCCAGCGCGGCGGCCTCGTACAGTCCGGCCGGGATGGACTGCAGACCGCTGTAGAGCACGACCAGGTTGAACGGAACGCCGATCCAGATGTTCGCGATGATCACCGAGGCCAGCGACCAGGACGGCGAGGTCAGCCAGTTCACGGAGTCGACGCCGACGGCGTGCAGGGTGGCGTTGACGATGCCGGAGTCGCTGTTGAGCATCCACGACCAGGTGGACGCCGACACGATCAGCGGCAGCAGCCACGGTACGAGGAACAGGGCGCGGAGGGTGGCCGACAGCCGGAAGTTCTGGTTGAAGAAGACCGCGAGGGCGAGCCCGATGGCGTACTGAAAGACCAGGCACACGGCGGTGAAGAGCGCGGTGTGGAGCAGGGCAGGGGCGAAGGTCGGGTCGTCGAAGACGGTGCGGTAGTTCGCGAGGCCCGTGAACGGGGCGTCGCCCTGGACGAAGGAGCGCACGGTGTAGTCGCGCAGGCTCAGGTCGAGGTTGCGGTAGAGCGGATAGGCGTAGAAGAGGGCGAGATAGACGGTCACCGGGGCGAGGAATCCCCAGGCGGCCCACTGGGTGGAGGTGGGCCGACGGCGCTTCCTGCTGCGGGCCCGGGACGGGGCGGCGGCGTGCGACGCCGCCCCGCCCCGGATGCGCTCGGACCGGTGGTCCGGCAGCTTTGTGGTGTGATTCATCAACGACCCTTGTGGTCGGGTTACTTGGCGGCGGACTGGGCCTCGGACAGCGCGTCCTTGGGCGACTTGGACCCGCTGAGGGCGGACTGGACGGCCTTCCACATCTGCTCGGAGATCTTGGGGTACTTGGTGCCCATGTCGTCACTGGTGCGGCCCTTGGCGGCCTTGACCGCGTCGACCCACGGCTTCAGGGCGGCGTTCGCGGCCACCTGCTTGCCCTGGACCTCGCTGGTGGGGGCCACGTAGGACAGGGTGGTGTCGGTGTCGTAGAGGTTGTCGCCGCTGGTCAGGCAGGTCACCAGCTTCTGGGAGGTGGCGTAGCGGGCGGAGTCCTTCTGGACCGGGATGGTGACGAACTCGCCGCCGGTCGGGGCGGCGGCGTTGCCGCCCGTGGCCGCGGGGATGGGCAGGACGCCGTAGTCGAAGCCGGCCTTCTTGGCGTTGGCGAGCTGCCAGGTGCCGTTCTCGCTGAACGCGTAGTCACCGCTGGCGAACTCCTGCCAGCTGGTGGTCTGGGTGTTGTTGAGCACCGAGTTGGGAGCGTAGCCGTTCTTCAGCCAGTCCTTCCACAGGGTCAGCGCGGACACGGCCCGGGCGGAGTCCAGTTCGGTCAGCTTGGCGCCCGCGCCCCAGAACCAGGGCAGGAACTGGAAGCTGCCCTCCTCCGTGCCGATCGCCGAGAACGTGATGCCCTTCTTGCCTGCTTTCTTGACCTTCGCCAGGGCCGCCGTCAGCGAGTTCCAGTCCTTGACCGAGGCGATGTCGACGCCGGCCGCCTTCAGGACCTTCTTGTTGTAGTAGAGGGCGAGGGTGTTGGCGCCGATCGGCGTGCCGTAGGTCTTGCCGCCCGACTGGCCGGCCGCGAGCAGGTTGGGGTCGACCTTCGAGGTGTCGAGCTTGTTGTCGGCGGTCGTGGTGAGCACCCCCGCCTCGGCGAGGGTCGACACCACCGGGTTGTCGACGATGAGGACGTCAGGGGAGTTGCCCTGCTGGGCCGCCAGCAGCGTCTTGTTGCCCAGGTCGCTGGTGTCGAAGGCGGTCCGCTTGACCTTCACCCCGGCCTTGGTACCGCACTGGTCCAGCAGCTTCGCCCAGGCCGAGGTCTTGTCGAACTGCGGGTACGGGTCCCAGATGGTGTACGTCCCGCTGCCGGCGCCCTTGGTGTCGGCGCTGCCAGAGCCGGAGGAGCAGGCGGTGGCGGTGACGGCCACGGCGAGGGCGGTCACGGCTGCGGCGGTCAGACGGCGCTGTCTGGAGATGCTGTTCATCGCGAGGGTTCCTTTGTTCTGGGCATGCGGGTGCCGAGGCACGGGGTGGTGAGGACAGGCGGGCACGGCGAACGGCACTGTCGGGCGGTTCGGGCGTCCGTGAGGTGAAGCGGATCGAGGAAGAGAACTACGCGGGTGCGGTCAGGGCGCGGTACCGGTTCCGGCGGGCCCGGTGCTGGCCCTCAGGGAGATCGGCGGTGCGAGGAGGTGGTGCCGGGGCGGCGCGTCAGGGTGGTCGAGCCGCTCCACCAGCAGGTCGACGGCGCGCCGGCCCATTTCCTCCGCCGGTACGTCGGCGGCGGTGAGCTGCGGGGTCACCGTCTCCGCCCAACGGCCGGCGACGACCCCGGTGACGGAGAAGTCGCGCGGCACATGGCGTCCGGCCTGGGCGAGCCCCCGGTACAGGCCGCCCAGTGCGGCCTCGTTCAGCGTGACCAGGCCGGTGGTGGCCGGGTCGTCGTGCAGGATCTGCTCCAGGCAGGCCTGGCCGGAGGCGGCGTCGTCCCCGCAGCAGTACGTCCCCACGGTCAGCCCGCGCTCGGCCGCGGCCTTGGTGAAGCCGTCCAGGCCGCGGTGCGCGGACTCGTATCCGGCCCGCAGCAGCAGCTCGGGCCGGTTGACGAAGGCGATCCGGCGATGGCCGAGATCCGCCAGGTGATGGACGCACGCCGCCGCCAGCGCGGTGTGGTCCAGGCCCACCCACCAGCCGCCCTCCGGATGGGCGGTACGGCCGATGGCGACGGACGGGAAGCCGAGCTCGGCCAGGTGGTCGACACGGTCGTCCTCCAGCCTGATCTCCATCAGGATCGCGCCGTCGACCCGCCGCTCCCCCAGCAGCCGCTGAAACGAACGGTCGCTGTCCACACCGCTCGGCGACAGCAGCACGTCGTAGTCGTAGGCCGCGGCGGCCTCCACCACACTGCCGATGAAGTCCAGCTGCATGCCGGTGTAGTGGTTGCCGGCCGGCGGGAAGACCAGGCCGATCGTGCTGGTCCGGCCGTTGGCCAGGGCGCGGGCGCTGGCGTTCGGGCGGTAGCCGAGCTCGTCGATGACCTGCTGGATCTTCCGGCGGGTGTCGTCCGAGACCGGGCGCTTGCCGCTCAGGGCGTAGGAGACGGTGCTCCGCGAGACACCGGCCCGGCGGGCGATCTCTCCGATGTTCACGGGTGGCTCCTTGCTCGAACCGGTTCGAGTTCTCGGTGGAGAGAGTACTCATCGGCTCATGAGGGTGTGGAGTGGAACGCAACGCGGATCCGATCGTCGAACCGGTTCGCGTGAAGTGAAGGTAGGAATAGGCGCAAGGTCTGTCAACACCCCCGACGAGACTTTTCGTATCCGGCAGAAGGTCCGGATCTCTTGGGGTCGGGGGGATTGATGGCCAGGATTTCCGATGCTAGCTTCCCCGAACCGGTTCGATGAAGTGATCCTTCCGACGACCGTAGGGCGGTTCCACACCTTCCTTGGAACCGCAGAGCCGCCACCCCGCCGACCGAAAGAGTTCGTCGCTGCCGCGAGGTTGATCGAACCGGTTCGATGCTTGCCGACACGCCGTTACGCCGATACACAGGATCGAGGACGCAATCCATGCCATCTGCTGACAGATCCACCCGGCGCCGGGCCCCGGCCGCCATGACGCTGGCTCTTGGTGCGGGCCTGCTGGCCGCACCGGCAGCCCTCGCGCAGGCGGCCGATACGCCCCAGCCCACCGCCCACTACACCTTCGACCAGGACGACCTCGCCGCCGGCAAGATCACGGACAGTTCCGGCAACGGCCTGACGGCGACCCTGGAGAACGGCTCCACCGCCCAGTCCGTCGCGGGTTCCGACGGCGGCAAGGCGCTGTCCCTGCCCGGCGGTGCGCCCACCTCCAACGGCGCGTACGTCCGCCTCCCCCTCGAAGTCCTCGGCGACGCAAGCGACTTGACGGTCTCAGCCCGCGTGAAGTGGGGCGATGACAAGCCGGCCTGGCAGCGGATCTTCGATCTGGGCACCGACTCCAACAAGTACCTGTTCACGACGCCGTCCAACGGCGGAGTGCTGCGCACCGCCGTGACCACCGGCGGCGGAGGCGCGGAGGCACAGGTCTCCGGCTACGCGCCCCTGCCCGCCGACGGCTGGCGGACCGTGACGGTCACCCTCGACACCGCCGCCCGCCGGGTCACCACCTACCTCGACGGCGTGGCGGTCTCCTCCGCCGCGACCACCGTCAAGGCCAAGGACCTGCTGGACAGTTCGGCCACGGCGGCCGGTTACATCGGCAAGTCCTTCTACCAGGACCCGCTGCTCAAGGGCGCGATCGACGACTTCACGGTCTGGCACTCGGCGCTCACCGCCGAGCAGGTGGCCGGCACGGTCGGGACCCTGCCCACCCTCCAGGAGCTCTCGCAGACGTCCTTCGACGTCCGTACGACGACCGGGACCGCCCCGTCCCCGCCCGCCTCGGTCCGCTCCACCTTCTCCGACGGCTACGACCGCGACACGCCGATCACGTGGGACGACGTACCGCCCGAGAAGTACGCCGGGTCGGGCACCTTCACGGTGGCCGGAACCGCGGCCGGGCAGGCCGTGAAGGCAACCGTCACCGTGGTCCGCGAGGGAGCCCTCACCGTCGACCTCGGCTCGGTCACCGGCAAGTTCCACGGCGGCGCCTCCGGCACGCTCTACGGCGTGTACGGACCGGACGTCCCGACCAACAACCTCATCGAGGGCATGGGCCTGCGCACCGTCTCCACCAAGGCGCAGGACGGCCCGCAGCACCCCGGTGCCGACGCGCTGGACGTGGTGAAGCCGCTGGCCGACTCCACCGACGGTGACGTGTACATCTACATGACGGACATCCACCGCGGCTTCCCGTACGAGTGGCCGGGTGACACCCCCGCGGAGAAGCTCAGGCTCTACGAGGAGAAGCTCGCCGAGCAGGTCGACCAGGTCCTGCAGCTGCCGAAGCAGTACCAGGACAACATCGTCTTCGTGCCGTTCAACGAGCCCGAGGGCAACATGTTCGGCACCGGCCAGTGGAGCTACGACAAGGTCAGCTGGCTGAGCGACCCCAAGGACTTCTTCGCCGCCTGGGACTCCGCCTACAAGCTCATCAAGGGCAAGATGCCGGACGCCCGCATCGCAGGGCCCAACACCAGCGTCCTTTTCGACCAGGTGAAGGGCTTCCTCACGCACACCCTGGCCGCCGGCACGCTCCCTGACGTGATCACCTGGCACGAGCTGAGCCACCCGGAGGCGGTGCGCCAGAACATCGCCAAGTACCGGGCGTGGGAGAAGGACCTGTTCAAGGACACCGACCGCGAGGGCACCCGACTCCCCATCAACATCAACGAGTACGCCTTCAACTACCACACCTCCGTCCCCGGCCAGATGATCCAGTGGGTGTCCGCGATCGAGGAGTCCAAGGTGGACGCCGACATCGCCTACTGGAACATCGACGGCAACCTCTCCGACTCCGCGGTGCAGGCGGGCCGCGGCAACGGCCAGTGGTGGCTGCTGCACTCGTACGCCTCGATGAGCGGACACACCGTGAAGGTGACCCCGCCGTTCCCGGGCCAGAACTACACCATGCAGGGCGTGGCCACCCTCGACGAGAAGAAGAAGCAGGCCCGGCTGATCTTCGGCGGGTCCACCGGCAAGGGTCACATCACCTTCGACAACGTCCCCAAGGAGGTCTTCGGGGACAACGTCCACGCCTGGGTGAGCGAGATCGACTGGAGCGGGCAGGTCGGCGACAACTCCGGCCCGAAGCTCCTGAACGAGACGAATCTGAAGGTCGGTGACGACGGCAAGGTCGTCGTCGACTTCGGCGACGGCACGCTGCCGAAGCTGAAGGAGTCCTCGGCGTACGAGATCGTCCTCAGCCCGGCCGGCAAGGCGAAGGGCACGCAGACCGCGCCCGTGCGCTGGCAGAGCTCGTACGAGGCGGAGGACGCCGCCCACACCGGGTCCGGCTACTCCGAGAACGGCCCGGAGGGCTCGACCCGCGACGTGTCGAAGTTCTACACCTCCGGCGGCTACGACGTCGGCGGCCTGCGCACCGGCTCGGACGTCACGCTCGACTTCACCGTGGACGTGCCCGAGGACGGCACCTACGACCTGAGCGTCTTCGCCAACTCCCTCAACACCTACGACAAGGTGAAGGAACAGGGCCCGACCAATGTGTTCCTGAGGGTGGACGGACAGGCGGACAGCGAGCAGGAGCTTTACATGCCGCTCGGCTACAAGTGGGTGGTGTGGGACCACACCGACAGCAAGGTCCACCTGACCAAGGGCAAGCACACCCTGACGCTCGCCGCGAAGAGCCTCGACGGCAAGCACGCCACCAAGGGCGACACCATCGTCGACCGCCTCACCCTGTCCCTGCCGGACGCCTCGGCGGCCACTCAAGTCCACGAGGGCGAACTGGCCTGGACGAGCGGCGGGGCGCGGCCCGTCTACGACCTGCCGAAGCACACCGCGATCCCCGCCACCGGCTCCGGCGCGGTCCGGGTGGCGAGGAACCAGAAGGCCACGTTCTGGGTCTACTCGCCGGCCGACCGGGAAGCCACCCTCAAGGTCGACACACTCGGCGGCGCGGACGCGCGGCTCTCCGTCAACGGGCATGACGTACTGCACGTGACCAAGGGCAAGGACGAGGTGGCCGTCTCCCTCTCGGGCGGCATCAACAAGGTGACGGTGACCGGCGGTTCGGCCGCCACCCTCGTCGACCGGCTGACGGTCACACCCACCGACGGCACCCTCAATGCGCGTACGTACGAGGCGCAGGACGCCAAGCTCGCGGGCACGGCCGCACTGACCTCGCTGCCCCTGGCGACCGACGGTACGGCGATCACCGGGATCGGCGGCGACCCGGGCAACGGCAACTCGGCGACGTTCACCGTCTCCGCGGACAGGACCGGCCTGTACGCGCTGCGCATCCGCTACTCCAACCCCGAGCAGTCCGAGGCCACCCACTACAACCCGGACCCGCTCGCCCGCCACGCCGACATCAGCGTCAACGGCGGCGAGACGCAGCGCGTCGGCTTCCCGCACAGCTTCCACCAGGACAACTTCTGGGAGCTGACCGTCCCGGTCCAGCTGAAGAAGGGACAGAACACGATCACCTTCCGCTCCGAGGAACTGCCCAACTTCGACGGCACGACCTACGCCTCGGACACCTTCCCGGGAGTGCTGCTCCGCTCCCGCTACGCGCCGCTGATCGACCGGATCGTCGTCGCGCCGTACGCGCGGGATGTGCGATGAGTTAGCCGCCGGTGCTGCAAGCAGACGCCCGGGTCCGTCACGGTCGACGGATCCGGGCGTCTGCTGCCGCCGATCGCGGCGCGGTCCGTCGCCCTCGGATCAGGCCTCCGAAGCAAGGCAGGCCGACAGCGGGTGCGGGGTCGGCCAGGAGGCGGCGGCGCGTTCCGGGCCGAGGAAGGTGGTCAGTACGGAGAAGATCAGGCCGGCGTCAGGGCGTGAAGCTCTGCGGTCCAGTCTCGGCTACCAACATCTTCCACGATCAGGACAAAGGCCTTGAGCATGCGCAGGCGCCGGCGGGTCAGGTCCGGTGAGCCGGTGTGTCCTGATCCCCTCAGGTTTGAGCGTGGTGAACGCCGTGAATGACGATGTCCCGAGGTCGTCGCGCACGCTCGTACATGGGTGTACGCACCGTGTCGAAGCGATGCGGTAGTGCCCGGGAACATCAGGGCGAGTGCGGGCCCATCCCTCGTCAGGCCGTACTTGGGATGCCCACAGGAGGCGCAGCGCATGCGCAGCAAAAATGCCTGTCCCGGCTCAGGTGCACCTGAGCCGGGACAGGCTGTTCGCGCCACTGCGGGGGATCAGGGCGCGAAGACCTCCTCGCCTCCGGTCGTCTTGCGCAGCGTGATCGCCGCGGCGGGGCAGTTCTCGGCCGCTTCCAGCACCTCGTCGGCCGCCTCGACCGGCGCCTTCGGCTGCCGCGCCCGGCCGGAGGTGTCCAGGGCGAAGCACTCGGGCGCGCTGCCGGCACACAGGCCCGATCCGACGCAGACCGAGGAGTCGAGCTCGACCGTCCAGAGCTCCGTCACAGCGGCTCACCCGCCTTCGCCGCGGTCAGGACCGGCTCCGGTTCCGCCGGACCGCCCTCGCTGATGCCGAACCTGCTGTGCAGCCGCCGCAGGGGGCCGGGTGCCCACCAGTTGGCGCGGCCGAGCAGCCGCATCACCGCCGGCACCAGAACGCCTCGCACGACGATGGCGTCCATAAGGACGGCCAAGGCCAGGCCGAGGCCGAGCATCTTCATGTTGGTGATCTTCGATGTGCCGATGGCGACCAGAACGACGGACAGCACGGCGGCCGCTGCAGTGACCACGCCGCCGCTGCGCTGCAGGCCGAAGACGACGGCCCGGACGGTGTCACCGGTACGGTCGTACTCCTCCTTGATCCGCGACAGCACGAACACCTCGTAGTCCATGGACAGTCCGAAGGCCACGCAGAACATCAGCACCGGCAGGGTGGCAGGGAGGAAGCCGGTGACGGTGAAGTCACCGAGGGCGCCGCTGAGATGGCCGTCCTGGAAGACCCAGACCAGCGCGCCGAAGGTGGCGGTCAGGCTAAGGGTGTTGAGGACCACGGCCTTGAGGGGCATCACAACGCTGCCGGTCATCAGGAACAGCAGCACCATCGTGACACCGACCATCGCGACGAGCGCGTAGGGCAGCCGGTCGGTGAGGGTGTCCTGGGTGTCGACCAGCTCGGCCGCGCCGCCGCCCACGTGCACCGGGAAGGGGGCGGGCACGTCACGGATCTGGCGCACCAGGTGCTGGCTCTCGGGGGAGACGTCCTCCAGGGAGGGCACCACGGACAAATAGGTGGCCTTGCCGCCCTCGGCGGTGTAGTGCTGTTGCGCGGGTCCGGCGGGCTGGGTCAGGTGCCCCTTCTGGTAGACGCCGGCCGCGGAGTCGACGCGTACGACGCCGGGCAGCCCGGACAGCCGGGCCGCGTAGGGACCGATCTCGGCGGTGCGCCGAGCGCCGTCGACGCCGTCGGCGACCACGTCGAGCACTCCGGTAGGGCGGGAGGTGAACTCGTCCCGGATCACCTGGTGCACCTGGTGCGCCTCGGCCTCCTTGGGGAGTTGCCGGTCGTCGATGTTGCCGAAGGTCGCGCCGAGGAACGGCAGGCCGAGGGCGACCAGCGCGGCGACCGCGGTCACCATGAAGATCACCGGGCGTTTGACGACCGCCTCGCCGATGCGTCGCCAGCGCCGTCCGGAGGCGTCGGCCGGCGCGCGGCCGGAGCCGCGCCGGAAGAGCCGGGTCAGATCGAGGGCGTCGATCCGCCGGCCCAGGACCAACAGCAGGGCGGGCAACACCAGCAGGGCTGCGGCCGCGGCGATGAGCACCACGGAGATGCCCGCGTACGCGAAGGACCGGAGATAGTACATGGGGAAGATGAGCATGGCCGAGAGCGACACGGCCACGGTGAGGGCCGAGAAGGCGACGGTGCGTCCGGCGGTGGCGAGCGTGGCGCCGATGGCCGCCTTGGGAGGCACGCCGCCGTGCAACTCCTCACGGTAGCGGCGGACGATGAACAACCCGTAGTCCACGGCAAGTCCGAGGCCCAGCGCGGTGGTCAGGTTGAGTGCGAACACCGAGACATCGGTGAAGCCGGTGATGACCCGCAATGAGGCGTTGGTGCCGACAATCGCGATCAGTCCGATGATCACCGGCAGCAGCGCCGCCACCGCGCTGCGGAAGACCAGCACGAGGATCAACAGAGTGAGAGGCAGCGCGATGGCCTCCGCCCTTCCCAGGTCCTCCCGGCTGGTGTCCTGGACCTCGGTACGGATCTGGGCGGCGCCGCCGATCTTGACGTCCAGCGGGCCGTGGCTGCCGCGATAGTGAGGCGCGATGGCTTTGAGGGTGTCGTCGGCCCCGGTCTCGGTTCCCGTGATGCGGGCGACGATCAGCGCGTAGCGCCCGTCGGTGCTGCGCAGTGCCGGGGACTTGTCCTGCCAGTACGACGACACGCCCTGCACATGGTGCTCGGTGGCGAGCCGCTCGGCGAGCCGCCGACCCTCGGCGGCAGCGGGCGCGGTGTCCACTCCACCGTCGGCCTTGAGCAGCAGCGCCAGATTGGGGCGACCGGCGGCGAAGTCCCGCTCCAGGAGATCCGATGCCTGTGAGGACTCGGCCGCGGGGTCGGTGGTGCCGCCGCCCTGCAGCCGGTCGGCCACCCCGCCGCCGAGGACGACGGCGGCGGCGGCGAACAGCAGCGCCAGGATCAGGATGAGGCGTGGCCGTGCTGTGGTCAGCCGGGCCAGACGCTCGAACATGATGGTCCTCTCCGGGGTGTATTCGGCGTCTCAGGCGTGGGGAACGGATTCCGCGGTGGCCTCGAAGGAGGCGCGGTTGAGTCCGAGCGTGCGCAGCAGCATCGTGTCGCGGAGCCGGTCGGGCAGGATGCGCAGGAACGACAGGGCGCGGGCGTCCTGGCCGATGAGGTAGCGGGTGGCCGGACGGCGCGCCGTGATCGCCTTGACCAGGGTGCCGGCCGCCTTGTCGATGGCCGTGGCGCTCTGCTTGGCGGAAGCCGCCTGGGCGTCCGCCACCGCCTTGATGTACCGCCGCCGTGCCTCGGTGCCGCCGGTCCAGCCGTCCTGGGCCGCGGACTTCTCGGCCTTGGTGAAGATCTCCGTCTCCAGGGCGCCGGGTTCGACCAGAACGACGTCGACGCCCTGGAACCTCAACTCCATGCGCAGCGCGTCGTTCAGCGAGGCGAGGGCGGCCTTGGAGGCGGCGACCGGTCCGAAGAACGGCACGGAGACACGGGCGGTGACGGCGCCGATGTTGACCACCCGGCCGCCGACGCGGCGCAGCGCGGGCAGGAAGGCCTGGGTGACCGCGATCTGGCCGAGGACGTTGATGTCGAACTGGCGGCGCAGCGCGTGCGGGGGGACCATCTCGACCGGCCCCTGCACGATGACACCGGCGTTGTTCACCAGGGCTTGGAGCCCGCGGTCGCCGAGGACGGGGGAAAGGTTCTCGGCGACCGCGGCGATCGAGTCGGGGTCGGCGACGTCCAGGACGACGGGTGTCAGCGACTCGACGTCGGGCAGTTTGGCGAGCGCCCCGGAGGTGCGGACCGCGGCGATCACATTCCAGCCCGCGTTCGACAGCTTCTTGATCGTCGCGGTTCCCAGGCCGCCGGACGCCCCGGTGATCAAGGCGGTCGGTGCGGAAGGGTTCGGACTCACGGTTGCCTCCGTCGTCAAGGAATGGAGAGGTGGTTCGATGCGGTGGTGTCCGTTCACTCGTCTTCCACCAGGTGCATCAGCCCGGCCGGGAACCGCTCGCCCGCGAATGCCCCGGGCGGTGCGACGGCTTCGATCCGGGCGAGGTCGTCCGCGGTGAGCTCGACGCTCAGTGCCGCGACGTTCTCGTCGAAGTCCCGGCGGGTCTGACTGCCGGGGATGGGCACGACGTCCTGCGCCATCAGCCAGGCCAGGGCCAGTTGCGCGGTGCTGCAGCCCTTGTCGAGGGCGATCTCGCCGAGCCGGGTGACGATCGCCCCGTTGACGGCGAGGTTGTCCGGTTCGAAGCGCGGCAGGAAGTGGCGCAGATCGGTGGCGGCCAGGTCCGCGTCGCTGATGATCTGTCCGCCGAGCAGGCCGCGGCTGAGCGGGCCCCAGGCGACGAAGCCGATGCCCAGTTCACGGCAGGTCGGCAGGATCTTGTCCTCGACCCCGCGGCTGGCCAGTGAGTACTCGGTCTGCAGGACGGAGACCGGGTGCACGGCGTGAGCCCGTCGGATGGTCTGGGCGCCCGCCTCGGACAGGCCGATGAAGCGGGTCTTGCCGGCCTGGACGATCTCCGACAGAGCCCCGACCGAGTCCTCGACCGGCACCTGCGGGTCGATGCGGTGCAGATAGTACAGATCGACCCGGTCGGTGCCGAGCCGCTTGAGGCTGGCGTCGATGGCCTTGCGGATGTGGGCGGGCGAGCCGTTCAGCTCCACCCCGGAAGGCGTCCTGATCATTCCGCACTTGGTGGCCAGGACGACCCGGTCGCGGTGGCCGCCGCGCAGTGCCTTTCCGACGATCTCCTCGGAGACTCCGTCACCGTACATGTCGGCGGTGTCGAGGAAGCTCACGCCGACGTCGATGGCCCGGTGGATCGTGGCGATCGATTCGGGGTCGTTGCGGTCCCCGTAGAATTCGGCCATTCCCATGCAGCCGAGTCCGAGTGCGGAGACCTGCAGGCCGTCCGCGAGGTCACGCGGGGGCACGTCCATATGTCAACTCCGATTTAATCGGGGGAATTCACTGAATTCCCGCCCAACAACCCTATGACCGGGCCCCATTGGGCACAATGGTGGCGGAACTAATAGCAGTCGGAGCACCAGATCAGTCTCTGACCAGGTGGAACGCCCAGGCCAGGAAGGCGGCGCCGGTGAGTGCGGACCCCAGTACGCAAACCGCGGGCCAGCCCGATGCGGAATACAGGGCCGCCGCTCCGACGGCCCCCACCGCTCCGCCCAGGAAATATCCGGTCATGTACACCGAGGTCACTCGGCCGCGAATTTCCGGGGGCAGTCGGTAGATCTCGCTCTGATTGGTGATGTGAGCTCCTTGGACCATGAAGTCCAGGAGGAACGTGGCCAAGACGAGCAGTGCGAGAGTGTGCTCGCCGAAGGTGGCAGGGAGGAAGGACAGACACCCCCCGGCGAGCAGGATCCCGGTGGGCCAGGGCCCGAGATCGCGGTCCGCCGCTCGGCCGGCGAGGGCCGCCGCCACGACACCGCCGATGCCGACCAGGCTGAGCAGCCCGACCGCGTCGGCTCCGTATCCGTAGTGGGGGCCGGCGAGGAGGAAAGGCAGCGGGGTCCAGAAGGCGGTGAACGCGGCGAAGCACAGCGCCCCGTAGAGGGTACGGCGGCGCAGCACAGGACTCGAGCTCACCAGGCCCGGCAGTGAGCGCAGCAGACTCGCGTAGCCGAGGCCAGTGTCCGGCGGGGCCCCAGTGCCCGCCGGGATGCGGCTGCGCAGGACGAGGACGAGTGCTCCGGCGACGCCGGCCGCGCCGTAGTAGACGGGCCGCCAGCCGGTGTGCTCGCCGATGACACCGGACAGGAAGCGGATCAGCAGCGAGCCGATGAGGACCCCGCTCATCACGCTCGCCACCACCCGGCCGCGTTCGGCCTCGGTGGCGAGCGACGCGGCGAACGGCACCATCACCATGACCACCACCGAGGTCAGTCCGATGAGAGCCGCGGCCACACACAGCACCTCGATGCCGGGCGCGGTGGCGGCCAGCAACAGCGCCGCCGTTTCGGCGGTGAGCAGGGCGAGAAGGAGTCTGCGCCGGTCGAGCATGTCGCCCAGCGGTACGACCAGCACCAGACCGACCGCATACGCGGCCTGGGTGGCCACAACGACCAGGCTCACCGCGAAGTGCGAGCGGTGCAGCTCGGCGGCGAGGGTGTCCAGCAGCGGCAGGGACAGATAGAGGTTGCCCACGGTCAGTCCGCAGGCGATCGCGAACAACGGCACCAGGCCGCGCGCGGGGACGGTGGACCGGCCCCGGGCGCGGTCGGTCCGTACGGGGGAAGCCACGTGGTGACCTCCCGTCAGTCGATCGCGATGGGCAGGGATTCCACGCCGCGCAGGGTGAGCCGGGGCCGGAACACCACGGTGTCCTCCCCGTCGAAGCGCAGCCCGGGAAAGCGGCGCAGCAGGGTGGTGAAGGCGATCTGCGCCTCCATGCGGGCCAATGACGCGCCGAGGCAGTAGTGGATGCCGGAACTGAAGGACAGCACGGGAGCGTCGGCGCGGGTCACGTCGAAGCGGGTGGGGTCGGGGTAACGCCGCGGGTCGCGGTGGGCGGCGCCGACCAGGGCCACCACCGAGGAGCCGACCGGGATCTCGACGCCGGCGATCTCGACGGGGCCGTCGGTGACCCGGTTGCCGAGCTGGGTGGGGCTGTCGTAACGGAGCATCTCCTCGACGGCGCCCGGAACAAGGCTCAGGTCGGCCCGCAGCCGGTCCATCTGGTCGGGGTGGCGCAGCAGGGCCAGCATGCCGTTGCCCAGCAGGTTGGTCGTGGTCTCGAAACCGGCACCGAACAGCAGGTTGCACATGCCGATGAGCTCGCCCTGGCTGAGCTTGTCCTCGCCGTCCTTGGCGGCGATGAGGGCGGACAGCAGGTCGTCGCCGGGGCTTTTGCGGCGCTCCTCGACGAGGGCGCTGAAGTAGTCGTCGGTGAACTGGGCACCCTTGTCGCACTCGGCGAGGTCCTCGGGAGTCAGACCGAGTTCGTAGATGTCCTGGAAGGCGCGCATCGGGCCCTGCAGTGAGGGCAGATCGGCGTCGGGGATGCCGAGCATGCGGCCGGTGGCCATGGCCGGCAGCGGGAAGGCGAAGTCCTTCATGTAGTCGAGGGAGCCCTCGCGTTCGAGCTTGTCGGCCAGGCGCTCGACCATCTCGGTCACCTGCGGGCGCATGGCCTGCACAGCACGGTTGGTGAACGCGAAGCCGGCGAGCTTGCGCAGCCGGGTGTGGTCCGGCGGGTTGGCCCACAACATGATGTTGGGCAGCCGGCGCAGAGCGGCGTGGTCCTGCCAGTCGTCCTTGCCGACCCAGGGGGCGAAGACCCGGTAGGGGTCCTTGAGGGCGTGCTGACTGCGCAGGAAGGCGTTGACGTCGTCGTAACCCGTGACCACCCAATGGCCGAGCGCGGTATGGTGAACGGCAGTCAGTTCCTGGATGCGCTCGTAGCGCGGATACGGATCGCGCAGGCCGTCCGGGGTGAGGAACAGCTCGGCCAGCACTCCGTCCACTTCGTCGGCGACCGTGGTCTTCCGCTCAGTCTCTGTTTCCATACGGTTTCCCCTCCGTAAATCGACTGCATATGCGGTGTGCGGTACGTGGTATTCGACGTCGGCTATTACCCGTCGCCTGTCTCATCATTAGGCAACGATTGACGCGGAAGAAGAGTGGAGTAAATACTGGTGGAAACGGCACCACATAGTCCTGGCCAGCGCGACGGGGGATTACGCATGGGACCTTCCAAGGACGAGCTCAGCCGTAAGGAACTAGGCGACTTTCTGAGGTCACGACGCCGAAAGGCGGACCCGGAGAAGTCAGGAATTCAAGTTTCCGGACCGGCGTCCGGGCGTCGGCGGATCCCGGGGCTGCGGCGGGAGGAAGTGGCCCAGCTGTCCGGGGTCAGCCTCACCTGGTACACCTGGCTGGAGCAGGGGCGGAACATCAACGTCTCCCGGCAGGTGCTCAACGGGATCGCCAGGGCACTGGCGCTGGACGCGCCCGAACGCGACCACCTCTACCGGCTCGCCGGAGAAGCCCCGCAGACCACCTCGATGGACCCGGAGCCGACGGCCGGCGCAGACATCCAGGCGTTCATCGACCTGCTCAACCCCAACCCGGCCTACATGATCACCCGTTGCTTCGACATCATCGCCTGGAACCGCGCGGAGGCGGCGCTCATGGACGGCGTCGTCGCCCAGGTGCCGGAGCGTCATCGCAACGTCCTGTGGCTGATGTTCAACGTGCCGCGCGCCCGTGATCTGCTGCCGGACTGGGAGCGCGAGGCGCGCTGGCTGGTGGGGCTGCTGCGCGCGGAGTCCGCCCACGAGCTGGGCCGCCCGCGCTTCATCGAGGTGGTCAACGATCTGAAGAAGTCCAGCCCGCTCTTCCACGAGTGGTGGACCTCGCACGACGTGGAGCAGTTCACCCCGTCCGTACGGCGCTTCCAGCACCCGGTGGTCGGGCCGCTGTCGCTCAACTACGTCAAGTTCGCGGTGGAGGGCGACACCACCGGACTCAGCATCGTCACGCACTTCGCCTTCCCCGGCTCGGAGGAGGAGAAGCAGCTGGGTGACCTCGCCGCCTCATGGCGGGGTTGATTCGGTCCGCGAGGAGAGATAGCGGCCGATCACGGCCTTGACCTCGGCGGTGTACGCGTCGGCTTCCGGGCCCTGGTGTGCGAGCACCAGGGCCCGGCCGGCCTGCAGCAGTGCGCACACCATGTCAGCCACCCGGTCCCGCTCCGCCGCGCGCATCGCGGGGGCGCGCACGGTCAGCATCGCTCGTACGCCGCCCAGCAGTTCGGCCCGGATGAGCACCAGCAGGGCGGGGTTCTCGGGCTGGAACGACAGCAGCGGGGCGAAGGCCGCGTCGGTCAGCCGCTGCGGAGGCAGGCGTGCGTGGTCCGCGGTGAACAAGGGTCCGTGCGCCGCGTACAGCTCGCGCACCAGCCGCTCCCCCAGCGCGGCGAGCACTGACTCCTTGTCGGGGAAGAACTGGTAGAAGGTGCCCGGGGAGACTCCGGCCTCGCGAGCGATGGCGGTGGTGCCGGGCATGGCCACCCCCGTACGGCACAGCAGGCGCGCGGCGGCGTCCAGCACCTGCTCGACACGGCGTTCGCCACGGGCCTGCCGCCTGCCCCGTCTCGGTTCGGCCACCGGCGGGGTCAGGCGGTGAGCAGCTCGGGGAGGACGGTGTCCGCGCGGTCGGCGACACGGGACTGGGCCAGGGCCACGTCCCACAGCCTGCGCCGGCCGGCCGGGTCGTGGGCGAAGCGGTTGGGCTCGATGCGGCGCCTCTCGTTGAAGTAGGCACCGCTCGTGGACCGCAGTGCGGGGTCGGTGACCAGGCGGGCGATGTTCTCGGCGCCGTATCGGGTGCGGTGCGGGGCGAAGACGAACGTGCTGCGGACCATCTTGGTGGAGCACATGCCCGGATGCAGACTGTTGGCGCACACCTCGCGGCCGGCCAGGCGGTGTGCGTACTCGTTGGTGAAGGCCGTGAGAGCCAGCTTCGACTGGGCGTATGCGGTCATGCGGTCCCAGCGCCGCTCCAATTGCAGATCGTCCCAGTGGATGGCGCCCCACCCCTGGGCGACGCTGCTCACGTTGACCACACGTGCGGGCGCGGAGGCGACGAGCAGACCTGTCAGGCGCAGGGTGAGGGCGAAGGCGGCGAGGAAGTTCACCTGCCATTCGAGCTGGTAGCCGTCCGGGGTGACGCGACGGGTACGGGCGCTGCGGTTGGGTGTCGCCACGCCGGCGTTGTTGACCAAGGCGTCCAGCCGGCCGTGCGTGCGCAGCATGTCGTCGGCCAGGGCGTGCACCTCCTCCAGGCGGGAGAGGTCGGCGGTCACGGAAGTGATCTCGCCGGCAGTGCCCTTGGCGGCCTTGGCCGCCTTGCGTACATCGGCCAGGGCGTCGGCCACTTTGCGGGGGTCGCGGCCGTGCACGACGACGTGCCAGCCCTGTTCGGCCAGCAGCTTGGCGGTCCCGCGCCCGATCCCGTCGGTGCTGCCGGTCACCAGGGCGAGCTTTTCCATGTGCGCCACGTGCGCTCCTCACAGAGATGAATGTCATGCAGAATTAACATTCGGCGAGCACATTCCCAATCCCCACTTTCTCTGCTGGATTCGCCGCTGGCAAGGTAACTGTCAGCACTATTGGTAATGCCACCACCATGCCGTCAGATACTCGTTGACAAACCAACTTGAGGATCGAGACCGTAGCAGCGGAGCAGAAAACAAGATCAGGGGGATAAATGGCGAAGTTGGATTCTCTGGAACCCGTCATTGTCGAAACGGTGGAGGGTGGAATTCCGATTGAACAGCTCGGAACAACTCTGATGCATGAGCATATCTTTGTGCTCAGCACGGAGATACAGGAGAACAATCCTCAACTCTGGGACGAGGAGGCGCAGATCGAGAGTGCCGTCACCCGACTGACCGCCGCTGCCGAGCGTGGGGTGCGGACGATCGTCGACCTCACCGTCCTCGGCCAGGGGCGCTATCTGCCCCGTATCAAGAAGGTGGCCGCCCGGGTACCGCTCAACATTGTCGTGGCCACCGGCGTCTACACCTACAACGACGAACCGATGTACTTCGCCTTCCGCGGCCCCGGCCGGGTCTTCGAGGGAGACGACCCGATGGTGGAACTGTTCGTGCGCGACATCACCGAGGGCATCGGTGACACGGGAGTCAAGGCGGCCGTTCTCAAGTGCGCGACCGAGACCGAGGACCTGCCCGAGGGCGTGGAGCGCGTGCTGCGCGCCACCGCCCAGGCGCACCGCGTGACCGGCGCGCCGATCCAGACGCACAGCAACGCCCTGGTGCGCAACGGGCTGCTGCAGCAGAAGGTCTTCAAGGAGGAGGGCGTCGACCTCAGCCGGGTCGTCATCGGCCATTCCGGCGACACCGACGACCTCGGCTATCTGCGCGAACTGCTCGACGCCGGCTCGTTTCTCGGCATGGACCGCTTCGGCATGGAGTTCATCGCCCCCGCCGAACAGCGCGTGAAGACCGTAGCCGAACTGGTGCACGCCGGCTACGCCGAGCAGCTGGTGCTGTCCCACGACTGCCCGTGTTACCTGGACTACCTCACACCGGACCAGCGCGAACTCGTCGCCCCGTCCTGGGACTACACGCACATCCACGACGACGTGCTGCCCGCGTTACGCCGGGCGGACGTCAGTGACGAGGCGATCCACACCATGCTCGTCGACAATCCCCGCCGGTTCTTCTCCGCCAACGCCCCCTACTGACCTCTCGGAGACGCCATGTCCGCACAACCCACCAGCCCGGCGGGGCCCTGGGAGGAGCTCGGCGCACCGCTGTGCCTCGACACCCCCCTGGTGAAGGCCTGGGTCGAACAGGTGCCCCCCGGCGGCACCCGCCCGCTGCACACCCACCGCAAGCCCTGGGCGACGGTGGTGCTCAGCGGAGCCAAGGTCCGTTCGCTCGGCCCCGACGGCGAGGTCATCCGCGAGGGTGAACTCCCCAGCGGCGTGGTGCTGTTCAACCCGGCGCAACAGCCGCTGTGCCACCAGATGCACAACGTCGGCGAAACCGAACTGGTCATGGTCGGTCTGCAACTGGAGTACGGACCGACCACCGAGGCCCAACAACTTACGGAGGACCCGTGACCATCGATACCGTAGTCGTCGACTACGGCGGCGTGCTCACCAACCCCCTGGCCGAGACCTTCACCGCCTTCGCCGAGCTGGCGGGGATCGAGGTCGCGGCCCTCGCCGAGGCGTTCGCGGCCGCCACCCGCAGGCACGGCGAGACCCCCATGGCCGCCCTCGAGATCGGCGCCATCACCGAGCGGCAGATGACGGAGCGCATTCTGGCCGAGCTGCCCCCGGGATCCGAACGGGTCCTGGACGGGTACGAGTTCGGAGAACTGTGGTTTCGCGGGCGAAAGCCCAACGAGCCCTTCGTCGACTTCCTGCGCCAACTGCGCGGCGACGGCTACCGGATCGCCCTGCTCACCAACAACGTCCGCGAGTGGGAGCCGCGCTGGCACGCCCAGCTGCCGGTCGACGAGCTGTTCACACTCGTCGTGGACTCACACAAGGAGGGCGTGCGCAAGCCCGACCCGAAGATCTACCGGATTCTGCTCGACCGGCTCGACGCGGAACCCGGGAAGTGCCTGTTCGTCGACGACACCGAGGAGAACTGCGTCGCCGCCCGCGAACTCGGCATCGAATCCATCCGCTTCACCGACACCGACACCACCGTCCGCGAGGTGCTCGCCCTCCTCGAGGCCGGCGACCCGGACTCGGGAGGTCCTGCGCGATGACCCCGGAGATTGTGATCGTCGGAGCCGGCCCCACCGGCCTGACCACTGCCTGCACCCTGCTCGGCCTCGGCGTGCCCTGCCGGATCGTCGACCGGCGCGAGGGCCCGGGTGAGGCGCCCAAGGCGCTGATCCTGTGGAGCGGTGCGCTGGAGTGCCTGGACCGCATCGGCGTCGCCGGCAAACTCGTCGGCACCTCGCTTGCGCTGGCCGGTGCCACCTACTGGTCCCGCAAGAAGCAGATCGGCGGCATGCGCTTCGGCGGTTTGGAGGGCACCGCCTTCCGTCACCCGCTGTGCACCCCGCAGCCCGTCACCGAGGAGGCGCTGCACGCCCGCCTCCTCGAACTCGGTGGCACGGTGGAGTGGCAGACCGACGCCGTCGGCCTCAATGTCGAGGACGACGGGGTCACCGTTGGCCTGCGTACCGCCCAGGGGCGGGTCGAGAAGGAGACGTACCGTTGGCTGGTCGGTGCCGACGGCACGCACAGCATGGTGCGCGACGCGGTCGGCATCCCCTTCGAAGGGCACACCTACGACCGGGTGTTTCTGCTCGGCGACGGCCCGGTGGAGGGCTCGGTCCCGAAGGACGAGGCGCAGTACCACATCACTCCGGACGGGGTGCTGGTCCTGGTGCCCCTGCCGGAGGGCGGACACCGGGTCTTCTTCGACATCGAGCCCGACGGGCGCACCGGAGCGCCCTCCGACCAACTGCTGCAGGAGTTGCTCGACGAGCGCGGTCCCGGGGGCCTGAGACTGCGGGGCACCTGGTGGTCCAACCGCTTCCGGGTGCACGCCAAGGTCGCCCCGCGCTTCCGCCACGGCCCGGTCTTCCTGGCCGGCGACGCCGCCCACGCGCACAGTCCCGCGGGCGGTCAGGGCCTCAACACCGGTGTGCAGGACGGCTACGACCTCGGCTGGAAGCTCGCCGCCGTCGCCCGTGGTGCCGACCCGGCCCTGCTCGACAGCTACGAGACAGAGCGTCGTCCCGCCTCGGTGCAGGCGGTGCGCAACGCCGACCAGCAGACCCGGATGTGGCTGCTGCGCAACCCCATGGCCCGTGCCATGCGGGACGCCACCATGCAGTCCTTCAGCCGCCGCGGCGTGCTGGAGAAGCAGATGCTGCCGCAACTCGCCCAGCTCGACCTCGACCACTCGGCCAGCCCCGCCGTGGCCGACCTGTCCGGCGCTTCCTCCGTCCCCCGCGCGGTCCGGCTGGGCAGGCGCGTACCGGACACCGCACTGCTACCGGTGCGAGGCACGCAGGCGGAGTCACTGCACACGTACCTGACCGCGGGGCGGCACAGCCTGATCGCGTACGGGGACCAGGCGGCCGGCGAGATCGCCGTGCGGGCCCTGGTCGCCCTGCGCAGCCGGGGCGTGGACGACACGGTGAACGTGCTGTGGATCCAGCCCTCCGACGCCGCTTACCCGGCCGGGCAGGCCGGCGCCGACGGTGCCCGATGCGACACCGCGCGCGCGGACGGCCCCGGTCTCGGCCCGGCGAGCGCGCCGTGGCTGGCATACATCCGCCCGGACGGCGTCGTGGGGGCGCGGTCCGGGGTCTCGGGAGTCCTCGAGCTGTTGGAACGCCTGCCATCGCGGCCGACGGTGACATCCGACTCGGCCTAGGACCCGCTGGGCTCACTCCTCAGGAACCTTGGAAGGGATCCGCTTCGATCATGTCCATACCCGAAGCACGACCCACCGGGATCAGCGCGCCCGGGGAAGCGCCACTCACGACCGAGGACGTGGCAACCGCCGCGGCCACGGCCACGGCCGGTGCGACGCTGCGCTACGACGCGACGGTCTCCCGCACCCTGGTCCACCGCACGTCCGTCGCCGAGGTGTTCGTCACCGACTCCGCCTCGACCGGCGAGAACACGTTCGTCGTGGCCGCGCAGCTACCGCGCGGCCACCTGATCGGCGAGAACGCGCCGCTGTACGACTTCACCCTGCTGGTGGAGGTGGTACGGCAGGCGGGCGTCCTGGTGGCCCACCGTCACCTTGGCGTGGAGCTCGGCTCGGCGTTCATCTTCCGGGCCCTCAACCTGCGCACGGTGGGCCTGACCCAGCTGCGGATCGGCGCCACGCCGGCCCATGTGCTGGTGTCGATGACCGTGCACCCTCGTCGCAACAAGGCAGGTCGCATCCAGGGGTTCACGTTCACCGGTGACGTCTCGCTCGACGGAGAGGTCGGGCTGGCCGGGGACGGTGCGTTGCTGATCGTGTCCCAGCGCGTGTACCAGACTTTGCGGGCCAAGCGACGGGCGGCCGCCGCGGACCACACGCTGCCGCGGTTCACCGCTGCCGCGCCGTCCTCGGTGGGCCGCCGCGAGGCCCGCAACGTGGTCATCACCGAGCCCGTCCTGACCGGACCGGGCAACGTCTCGGCACAGCTCGTGATGGATCCGAGCCATCCGCACATGTTCGACCATCCACTGGACCATGTGCCCGGTCATCTGCAGATGGAGGCGGCCCGCCAGCTGGGCATCGCCTCCGTCGCGCGGCTGCACGGGCTGTCTCCCGAGACCCTCACCATCGCATCCATCACCACCGACTTCACCGACTACGCGGAGCTGGACCAGGTGACGGAACTGCGGGCGAGGGTGGAGGGTTTTCGCCGGCACGAGGAGCTGCACACCCTCGCCCTCCCGGTCGCCGTCGACGTGCAGCAGGACGGGGCGGTGACGACGTCGATCCGGCTGGACGTGGTCCAGTGGACCTGACCACCCAGCGACCCCGGCGGGTCGTCGTCACCGGCGCGACCGGTCTGCTCGGGAGCAACACCGTACGGCGCCTGCTCGACCTGGGCAGCGAGGTGACGGCTGTGGTCCGGGACCCCGAACGGGCCCGCTGCCTGCTCCCGGATCACAAACGGATGGAGTTGTGGCAGGGTGACGTCCTCGACGTGCGGAGCATCGCACGGGTGCTCCCGGGCCACGACGCGGTGATCCACACTGCGGCGTACTTCCGGGAGTACTACGCCCCCGGCGGCCGCGACGACGCGTTGCTCACCGCGACGAACGTGGACGCTGTCGGCGAACTGCTGCGGGCGGCCGCCATTGCCGGGGTACCGGTGGTGGTGCACACCAGCTCCATCGGCACGCTGGGAACCCTCCCCGACGGGCGGCCCTCCGACGAGGACACCCCGGAAGGCCGCCGGACCCGGGAGAACGGCTACTACGCCAGCAAGCTGAGCTCCGAGGAGGTCGTACGCGCCTTCGGTGCCCGGAACGGAGTGCGGGTGCCGATGGTGCTACCGGGGTGGATGTGGGGCCCGGGAGACGCCGGCCCCACCTCCGCCGGGCGGCTGTTCACCTCCGTGGCACGGGGGGAGCTGCGCGCGGTACCCCGGGCCGGCAACCATGTCGTGGACGCCCGTGACGTCGCCGACGCATGTGTACGCGCCGCGGTGGCGGGCGCGCACGCTCGGCGTTACATCGTCGCCGGGAGCTGGGTGACGCTGCCGGAGGTGTGCCGACTCGCCGCCCGCGCGGCGGGTGTCGCGCCCCCGCGCGAGGTCCCGGCCCGTCTCGCGCTCGCCGTCGCCGCCGTTCTCGAGGCCACGGCACGTCTGCGGGGTCGTACTCCTCCCGCGACCCGGGACGGTGTACGTGCCCTGCTGGAGGGCAACCTTCGTCGTGTGAGCTCCTCTCGTGCCGTCAGCGAACTGGGCGTCACCTTCCGCCCGTTGCACCGCACCCTGCACGACCAGGCGGGCTGGCACCGCGCCCACGACCACCTGTGAGCGGCGGGCGCTGCCGGGAGCCCTCAACCCGGCGGCGCCCGCCCGTCCCCCAGCCTGGTGGCAGCGCCACCCGTGAAATTTCCCCGGATCGGCCGGATACTCCTCCTCACATTCCCGTTCATCACGTTCCCGTTCCTCGCATTCCCTTTGCGAAAGTCCCAGGCACTCCAGGGGAGATACAGCTATGCCCGAAATCGGCAGACGACACCTTCTGACCGGGGCCACGGCCGTGGCCGCGGCAACCATCGCACCGTCCCTCCTCTCGCAGAAAGCCGCGGCAGCGGAAACCGCGGACTCCGTGGGCGCATGCGACCCGGTGTTCGGCCCGGTGACCGTGCGCCCGGGTGACGCCCGGTACGCCGAATTGTCCGTCGGCGTCAACAAACGATGGGAGGCCACACCCGATTCCATCCAGCTGGTCGGTTCAGCGGAACAGGTGGTGTCGGCGGTGCAGGACGCCGTTCGCGCCGGAAAGCGGGTTGCCGTCCGCAGCGGCGGGCATTGCTACGCGGATTTCGTGAGCCATCGGGACGTGGACGTCATCATCGACACCTCCGGGATGAACGAGGTGGCGTACGACGCGGCACGCCGGGCCTTCTCGGTGCAGGCCGGAGCCCAACTGGGCCAGATATACGAGGCCCTGTACAAGGGCTGGGGCGTGACGATCCCCGGCGGCGCCTGCCTGACCGTCGGCATCGGCGGGCATGCCAGCGGCGGCGGCTTCGGACTGCTGACCCGAAGATTCGGGCTGGTCGCCGACCACATCGAGGCCGTGGAGATGGTGGTCGTGGACCGCCCCGGCACCGTACGGCGCGTGATCGCCTCACGTGACCCGTCGGACCCGAACCATGATCTGTGGTGGGCCACCGCGGGCGGTGGAGGCGGCAACTTCGGCATCATCACCCGCTACTGGTTCCGCGCGGCCGGATCCACCGGCACGGATCCGGCCCTGCAACTCCCGCAGCCGCCCAAGGAGGTGCTGGTCAGCCTGCTCAACATCCCCTGGAACCAGCTGGATCTTCCGACCTTCGGCCGACTGGTGCACAACTTCGCCGACTGGCACGTGGACAACGGCTCAGTGTCCTCCCCCTTCATCTCCCTCGCCGGCTACCTGCTGATGCGCCAGGGTCCGGCCGGCGGCGTCGCCCTGTTCACCCAGGTCGACGGAACCGACCCGGATGCCGACCGGCTGCTCGCCGACTACGCGGCCACCCTCACCCGCAACACCGGCATCTCCGCCTCGTTCCCCTCCCGGCGGGTGCCGTGGCTGGCCTCCACCAAGCTGGTCGGCACCAGCAGCCCGGCCTTGTTGTACGACCACACCCTGCGCAGTGCCGTCAAGACGGCCTGGATGCGGAGGAGTTTCACCGACGACCAGATCGCGGTCATCCACCGAAACATGACGCGCATGGACTACGCCAATCCCAATGCGGCGATATCCCTCAACGGCGGTGGCGGCCGGCCCAATGAAGTAGCCACCGAGGCGACCGCGTTCGCGCACCGCGATTCCTCCTTCATCGCGCTGTACGAGAATTTCTGGGTCGACCCGCGCGAGGACGGGACCCATATCGGCTGGCTGCGCGACATCTACAGCCAGACGTTCGCGGCAACCGGCGGATATCCGGTGCCCGGCGACGCCACCGACGGCTGCTACATCAACGACCCGGATTCCGACATCACCGACCCCGCGTGGAACACCTCCGGTGTTCCCTGGTACACGCTGTACTGGAAGGCGAACTACGCGCGCCTGCAACAGGTGAAGGCCCGCTGGGATCCCACCGACTTCTTCCGGCACTCGCAGTCGATAGGGCTTCCGGCCCGATCCACCGCCCGATGATGCGCTGTCCAGCCTTTGCCGGTCAGCTCCTCATGGTGACCAGGGTGAACGCGGAAAAGTGTGCCGATGCGTCAAGACGTCTGACTGGGTGATTCGTTCACTGCGGGGTCGTGTCGGCGGTCGCTCAAAGTGGGTTCTGGATCACGTTCAGCGCTGAAGCCGCGCAGGGTCACCACAACCGCGATCACGAACGGCCGTGGGTGATGTGCTCCTCCAGGACTTGTGGTTCCACCAGGTCGAAGGTGTTCTGATCGAAAACGTCGCGATCGACGGGCAGTTGGTGGTCGTACAGGCTCGCACCGCGGCGCAGCGAGTTGCATGTCCGGCGTGCGGGACGAAGTCGGCCCGGGTGCACAGCCGGTACGTGCGCCGGCTCGCGGGCAGCTCGGTCGGCGGACGTAGCGTGGTGATCGAGTTACAGGTCCGGCGGTTCCGCTGCCATGAACACCATGTCAGCAGGCAACGTTCGCCGGGCAGATCGACGGGTTGACCTTCCGGCGTGTAAGGCGAAGCGCCGTGCTGCAGGCGGTGCTTGAGCGGTTGGCGCCGATGCCGGCCGGCCGTGCCGGGGCCCGTCTGGCGCACGCGCTCGCGGTCCGGGCGAGCCGGTCGACACTGCTGCGGCTGATACGCCGCCTGCCGGAGTTGGAGGCACGCACCCCGCGGATGCGATGGCGTCCGCTCTCGTGCAACGCCGTTGCACTCTATCGGGACGAAAAACGGGCCCATTCGACCCGGATTCGACCCGAGGCTCATGCTTCCCGGGACCGAGCACAGGTGAACTGTGACGATGCGAAAAGTGCCGCTGTACCAGCCAAATACAGGCAGAAGAATAGGCGCAAAAATTCGTTGTCCGAACATGTCGGTACAAGATCCATGCGCGGAGTGACGCAAAGCGCCATCGATGACACTGAACCGAGTCGATGCCCTCGCCGTTGCTCGAAACCTGCTCTTGCGCGCCAGTAACCCCTCTGAGCAGGCAACTTCGAAATCCGCTTCCGTGAGACGGAAGCGGTATTGCGGCCTTGCGAGGCCCCTGCGGACGATGTCGCCACGCCACAGAGACGGGAACCAGCCCCCATGCCTCACATGACCGCCTTCGCCAGGAACCAGTGGTACGTCGCCGCCTACACGCACGAGGTGGGGCGAGAGCTGCTCGGCCGCACGATCCTCGGTGAGCCGCTCGTCTTTTACCGCACCGAGGACGACGGGGCGGCCGTCGCCCTGTCCGACCGTTGCGTGCACCGCCGCTTCCCGCTCTCGGAGAGCCGGCTCGACGGCGACAGGATCGTGTGCGGGTACCACGGGTTCACGTACGACACGACGGGCGCCTGCGTGTATGTGCCCGGCCAGAAACGGATACCGCGCACGGCGCGTGTCGCCTCGTACCCGGTCGTCGAGCAGGACTCGTTCGTCTGGGTCTGGGTCGGCGACCCGGCCCTCGCCGACCCGGGGACCATCCCGCGGGCCCGGCACATGGACTCGCCGGACTGGACCACGGTCTCCGGCATGGAGCCCATCGACGCGGACTACGGCCTCCTCGTCGACAACCTCCTGGACCTCTCCCACGAGACCTATCTGCACGGCGGCTACATCGGCACGCCCGAGGTCGCCGAGACGCCGATCACGACCGAGGTCGACGAGGGCGCGGGCATCGTGCGGGTCAGCCGGCACATGGACGACGCCGAGTGTCCGCCGTTCTACGCACGCTCGACGGGCATCGAGGGCCGCATCACGCGCTGGCAGGACATCGAGTACTTCGCCCCGTGCCTGTATCTGCTGCACAGCCGCATCGCACCGGTCGGTGTGCTGCCCGAGGCGGACGGCAGCGACCCGAACGCCTTCCACACCGAGATCACGTACGCGATCACGCCGTCCGGCGACGGCAAGGTGTACGACTTCTGGGCGGTGTCCCGGGACTTCGCCCGCGACGACGAGGAAGTCACCACGTTCCTGCGGGACTTCAACCACACCGTCGTGATGCAGGACGTCGACGCGCTCAACCTGCTGCAGAAGACGCTGGGCACCGAGCGCACCGGCTACCAGGAGCTGAGCATCAACATCGACACCGGCGGTCTCGCCGCCCGTCGCATCCTCGCGCGTCTGGTCGAGGAGGGCGACAAGCCGATGGAGAAGGTCCAGTGACGAGCCCGACCGGCGAGATCTACCGCGTCGACTGGCTCCCGGGCACCGACATCCTGCACGGCACCTGCCACTGCGGTGCCGAGCACACCGCCCAGGACCCGATCGAGATGTGGGAGTGGATGCTCGCCCATCCCGAAGGCCACATGCCCGAAGGCCACACAGCGCAAGGACACGGCTCATGACCTCGTACGAAGCCGAACTCGTCGTCGGGCTGCGGGAGTCCGCAGCCGACGGCGTGCTCGCCCTGACCCTGCGGCACCCGCTCGGCGAGGAACTCCCCTCCTGGGAGCCGGGCGCCCACATCGACGTCGTGCTCGGGCCGGGCCTGGAGCGGCAGTACTCGCTGTGCGGTGATCCGTCGGACCGCCGTGCGTGGCGGATCGCGGTGCTGCGGGAGCCGGACGGGCGCGGCGGATCCTCGTACGTGCACGAGCAGTTGGGTCAGGGCGACAAGGTCCGGGTACGCGGTCCGCGCAACCACTTCGGCCTCCGGCCCGCGCCCCGCTACCGCTTCATCGCGGGCGGCATCGGCATCACGCCGATCCTGCCGATGCTGGCCGCGGCGGAGGCGGCGGGTGCGGAGTGGACGCTGCTCTACGGCGGTCGATCGCGCCGATCCATGGCATTCGCCGAGGAGTTGAGCCGCTACGGGGACCGGGTGCGGATCGCCCCCCAGGACGAGACCGGGCTGCTGGACCTGGCGTCCGTGCTGGCGGAGGTCCCCGAGGACACGCTTGTCTACTGCTGCGGTCCCGGCCCCCTGCTGGACGCGGTGGAGGAGGCATGCCCGAGCGGGCTGCTGCACGTCGAGCGCTTCCAGCCGAAGGTCCAGGAGAGCGGCCCGGACGGCGAGTTCGAGGTCGTGCTGGAGCGTGCCGGGCGCACGCTGACCGTCCCCGCCGGTATCTCCGTCCTCGACACCGTGCGGGCCGCCGGTGTCGAGGTGCTCTACTCCTGCACCGAGGGCACCTGCGGGACCTGCGAGACGGACGTCCTCGAAGGCACCCCGGACCACCGGGACTCGGTGCTCACGGACGAGGAGCGGGAGGCGGGCGAGACGATGCTCATCTGTGTGTCCCGCTGTCTCGGGAAGCGGCTCGTGCTGGACCTGTGAGCCGGAGGTCCCGGAGGTCCGCCTCGATGCGGGTCACCGTCGCCAGCAGGTGGGGCAGCAGGTCTCGGCGTACGGACGCCACGGAGTTGCGGCTCGCGTGCACCGGGATGTTCACCGCCGCCACCACCTCGCCGTCCCGGTCCCGCACCGGGGCGGCGACCGAGCGCAGCCCCTCCTCCAGCTCCTGGTCGACGATGGCGTACCCCTGACGTCGTACGCGGTCCAGTTCCGCTGTGAGCCGTTCGACCGAGACGATGGTGCGCGTCGTCAGGGGCCGCAGTTCGGCGCGGGCGAGCCGGGCGTCCACCTCCTCGTCCGGCAGCTGGGCGAGGATCACCCGGCCCACGGAGGTGACATGGGCCGGGAAGCGGGTGCCGACGGTGATGCTCGCGGTCATGATGCGGCGGGTGGGCACACGTGCCACGTACACGATGTCGTCGCCGTCGAGGACGCAGAGCGAGGCGACCGCGGACATCAGGACAGATACGCCTCCACCTCGCTGAACTGGGCCGCCGGCCACCCGGTGTTGGCGGTGACATTGAGCCGCAGGTAGCGCAGGTCGGTGCCGCCGGGCAAGGTCACGGTGACGGTGTTCCCGGTCGCCGGGTCGAAGCGGTAGTCCTTGGAGGCCACGACCGTCGAGTACGCCGAGCCGTCCGTGCTGCCCAGGACCGACAGGGTCTGCGTGCGCGCCCCCCAGGCTGAAGCGGGCGGCACCTTCAGCACGAGGCGGCGGGCGGCCAGGGTCGAGCCCAGATCGACCGTCCAGGCCTGCGGGAAGGCGTTGTTGGTGGACTCCCAGTAGGTGTTCGCGTCGCCGTCGACCGCCTTGCCCGGCGTGTAGACGTCCTGCGAGCCGGTGGCGGTGGCCGGGCGGCCCTTGGCGAGGTTGCGGGCCGGATCGGGGTCGGGGTTCCCGGAGCCGGGCTGCGGCCAGGTGGAGCAGTCGGCCCAGGTCGTGTCCCAGCCGGAGTTGCCGCCGGCGTTCGTCAGCGTGAAGGTGCCGGAGCCGGTCGGATACGGGCAGTTGTAGACGCCCGCCGCGCCCACGTCGGTCGCCTGGACGTTGCTGAACTTCGCCGCGCCCTGCGACTCGGCCTGGACGACGACCGTGCCGACCTTGTTGACCGTGGCGCGATCGACGGTGACGTTCTTCGTCGCGTAGCCGCGACCGCCGCCCGACACGAACTCCAAGGCGCTGTACGGGCTGTCGCTGATCGTCGTACCCGTGATGTCGACGGTCGCCTCGATGGCGCTGTCGTACGAGTCGACGCGCAGCGCACCCATGGGGTGGTTCCAGTTGGGGTTCATCGCGCCCGTACGGACGAGGGTGTTTCCGGAGACGGTGATGGTTCCGGCGAGCGGGGAGAAGGGGTCGAGGAACTTCTGGTTGGAGATCGCGATGCCGCTGCCGAGGGCGTTGGTGTCGGAGACCAGGTTGTTGTTCACGGCGATGTCGGTGCCGCCGTAGATCGCGATGCCGTTGGCGAGGTTCGGCTGGGTGATGGTGTTGTTCTCGAAGCTGCTGTTGGTGTCCGGCGCGTAGAGCGACCACATGGCGAGTGCGTCGTCGCCGTTGTTGCGCAGGAAGTTGTTCCGGACGTGGACACCGCGCGCGTTGCCGTTGAGGTTGAGGCCGTCGGCGGTGGTGTCGAGGATGCGGTTGTTCTCGACCACGAGGTTGTCGTTGTTGCCGGTCAGCCAGAGGCCGACCTTGAGGTGCTGGAGCCACATCCCGGAGACGCCGGAGTTCGGCCCCAGTGAGCCGTTGACGAAGTTGTCCGGGTTGGAGTCCACACGTTCGGTGACCTCACCGATGACGGCGAAGTCCTTGAGGTGCACCCCGCCCGACGAGCTGGTCTGGTCGATGAAGCGCGAGGTGTGGACGACGGAGTACCAGCTGCCGGCACCTTGCAACGTGACGTTCTGGACGCCGCTGAGCGAGGACGTCACCTTGTAGTCGCCCGGCGGGATCCACACGACTCCCCCCTGCGCGGCGGAGATCGCGTCCCGGAAGGCCTGCGTCGAGTCGCCCCGGCCGCTGGGATCGGCGCCCTTGTCGGTGACGGACACCGATCCCGCGGGCCGGGCCGCGGCGGGGGCCACCTGCTCGAAGTCGGCAACGTCGACGGTGACTTGGGCGTTCGCCGCCTGCAAGGCGATCTTGTCGCCGGCCTGCACGTTCTGGCCGAGCAGCAGCCGGGCGTTGTCGAAGAAGTGGTGGGTCCTGGCGCCGGCGATCCAGGAGGTGTCGACGTAGGAGTACTTGGAGGTGACGGTGAGCGTCTTGGCGAGCTTGACGCCGTTGACGTAGACGTCCAGCGTGCCCGACTGGCCGTCGGGGACGCTGTAGGAGACGTTCACCGCATTGGAGGCGCGCGGCACGGTGAACTCGACGCGTTGGCCCGCGCTCAGCCGCACGGCCTGTCGTCCGGAGGCCTCCGAGGCGAGGGTGCCCTGGGTGTGGTCGGGGCCGATCTTCGTTCCCGTGGAGGTGGCGGACTCGGCCTCCACGGACGTGAAGGGCAGGTCGGCGCCGGCAGCCGTCACCGCGGCGTGGGCGGGGGTGGCGCTGAGCATGCCGGCGGCGAGGGAGGCGGCCATCGCGGCCGATGCTGGCATGCGCCTGACAGATCTGGACATGTGCTGATCCCTTTCGTGTGGGGGTGCCGGGATAGCGGGTCGGTGCGGCGGCCGGGCCGCGGTGTCAGGCACGCAGCCAGGCCGCCGTGTCCTGGGGGAGCCGCCCCGCGGCGTCCAAGGGGCCGCTGGCGAGCAGGAGTCGGGAGTACTCGGGTAGTTCGGCCGGGGTGTCGGAGAGGTTGACCGCGCAGCGCAGCCCGTCCGTGCGGGCGAAGACGAGGACGCCGTCGGGGGCGGGCAGCCAGCTGAGCGGACCGTCGCCGAAGCCCGGCTCGGTGCGGCGGATGCGGAGCGCCTCACGGTAGAGCCTGAGCATCGAGTCGGGGTCGCCCGCCTGGCGGTCGGCGGCGTACGCGGCCCACTCGGCGGGCTGGGGAAGCCAGGGCTCGCCCCCGAATCCGGCGTGGGCCGCCTCGGCCGCCCAGGGCAGCGGAACCCGGCAGCCGTCGCGGCCCGGGTCCGTGCCACCGGAACGGACGTGCATCGGGTCCTGGATGCTCCCGGGCGGCAACTCGACCTCGGGCAGACCGAGCTCCTCGCCCTGATAGACATAGACGGAACCGGGCAGCGCGAGCGAGAGCAGAGCGGCGGCCCGCGCCCGACGGGCACCGAGAGCGAGGTCGGTCGGTGTACCGAAGGCCTTCGTGGTGAAGTCGAAGCCGGTGTCCGTCCGGCCGTAGCGGGTGACCGTGCGGGTCACGTCGTGGTTGCACAGCACCCAGGTGGCGGGCGCGCCCACCGGTGCGTGCTCGGCCAGGGTCTCATCGATCGACGTACGCAGCCGCCCGGCGTCCCAAGGGCAGGACAGAAAGGAGAAGTTGAAGGCGGTGTGCAGTTCGTCGGGGCGCAGATAGCGGGCGAAGCGCTCGGTGTCGGGGAGCCAGACCTCGCCGACGAAGATGCCGTCGTAGGCGTCGGCGACCGCGCGCCAGGAGCGGTAGATGTCGTGGAGCTCGTCGCGGTCCACGTACGGGTGCGGATCGCGGCCCTCGACGAAGTCGGGCAGGTCGGGGTCCTTGGCGAGCAGCGCGGCCGAGTCGATACGGACGCCTGAGACACCCCGCTCGAACCAGAAGCGCAGAACGTCCTCGTGCTCCTGACGGACGGCCGGATGTGCCCAGTTGAGGTCAGGCTGCTCGGGTGTGAACAGGTGGAGGTACCAGTCGCCGTCGGGCAGCCGGGTCCAGACGGGTTCGGCGGAGCCCGCGAACTGGGACGGCCAGTCGTTGGGCGGGAGTTCACCGTGCGCGCCGCACCCGGGACGGAAGTGGAAGAGCTCGCGCTCGGGACCTCCGGCCAAGGCGGCCCGGAACCATGGGTGTTGGTCGGAGAGGTGGTTCGGCACGATGTCGACGAGGGTGCGGATGCCCAGCTCCCGCGCCTCGGCGATGAGTTTCTCCGCCTCGGCGAGCGTCCCGAAGGCCGGGTCGATCGCGCGGTAGTCGGCGACGTCGTAGCCGCCGTCGGCCATGGGCGAGAGGTACCAGGGGTTGAACCACAGGGCGTCCACGCCCAGTTCGGCGAGGTACGGGAGTTTGGCGCGGACGCCCGCGAGGTCACCGGTGCCGTCTCCGTCGCCGTCCGCGAAGCTGCGGACGTACACCTGGTAGATGACGGCGGAGCGCCACCATTCGCCCTGAGTGCGGGCAGGGGAAGGCTGTCCCACGGTGCCTGCCTTTCACGTAGAGGGAGTGCCGTCAGCCAAGGACGTGCCGTCGGCCCTTCGCGGTCAGCCCTTGGTGCTGCCCGCGCTGATCCCGGCGATGATGTGCCGCTGGAACACCAGGAACATCACGACCATGGGGATGCTCGCGATCACCATCGCGGCGATGAGCACGGTCAGCTGGATGTTCTGGGACAGCTGGACGAGTGCCACGCTGATGGGCTGCTTGTCGGTGTCGGAGAAGACCATCAACGGCCAGAGGAAGTCCTGCCAGACGGCGACGAGGGCGAAGATCGACACGACGCCTAGCACGGGCCGGGACATGGGCAGCACGATCGACCAGAGCGTGCGCAGCCGTCCGGCGCCGTCGATCTCGGCGGCCTCCAGGACGTCGCGCGGGATCTGGTCGAAGAAGCGCTTGAGGAGATAGAGGTTGAAGGCGTTGGCCACGGCGGGCAGCCAGATGCCGAGCGGGTCGTTGAGCAGGCTGGTGTGGATCAGCGGAAGATCGGCGACGGTCAGGTACTTCGGGACGACCAAGGCCTGCGCGGGCACCATCAGCGTGGCGAGGATGCCGCCGAGGATCAGCTTGCCGAAAGCCGGCTTCAGCTTGGAGAGGGCGTACGCGGCGGCCGTGCAGAGGACGAACTGGAGTATCCAGGCGCCGGTGGCCTGCACCACCGTGTTCCACAGATGGGTGGGCAGGTCCATCAGGTCCCAGGCGTCGGTGTAGCCGCCGAGGCTCCAGTGCTGGGGCACCAGGGTCGGGGGTGTGCGGGTGACCTCGTCCGGCGACTTCATGGCGCCGGTCACCATCCAGTAGGCGGGGAAGAGGAAGGCGAGCGCGAAGAGCAGGACGACGCCCGTGAAGACGGTCCAGTAGACGGCCTTGCCGCGGGGGCGGGCGAGCGCGAGCGGCGAAACCAGTGTGCGCGTACTCACGAGTCCTCTCCTTGGGATCGGGTCAGCCGCAGATAGAGCGCGGAGAAGGCGCTGAGCAGGACGAGCAGCATCACGCTGAGGGCGCAGGCGCCGCCGAAGTCGTTGTAGAGGAAGGCGTACTTGTAGATCAGGTACAGGACCGTCACGGTCGCGTTCTCGGGGCCGCCGCCGGTGATCACGAACGGTTCGGTGAAGACCTGCATGGTGGCGATGATCTGCAGCAGCATCAGCATGAGGATGATGAAGCGGGTCTGCGGAATCGTCACATGGCGGATGCGCTGCCAGAGGCTCGCGCCGTCCAGCTCGGCCGCCTCGTAGAGCTCTCCGGGGATGCTCTGCAGCGCGGCGAGGTAGATGAGGACGGTGCCGCCGAGGTTGGCCCAGGTCGCGACGACGACCAGGGAGACGAGGGCGGTGTCGGCACCGTTGGACCAGTTCGAGGTGGGCAGGTGCAGGAAGCGCAGCGTCTCGTTGGCGAGGCCCGCTCCGGGATCGTAGAACCACTTCCACAGCAGGGCGCTGACCACCGGAGGGATCATCACCGGCAGATAGACCACGACTCTGAAGAAGGACTTCGCGTGCCTGAGTTCATTGAGCACCAGCGCCGTCACGAAGGGGACGGCGAAGCCGATCAGCAGGGCGAGGAGCGTGAACGTGAACGTGTTGCGCCAGGCGGCGGTGAACTCCGGGTCGTGGAATACACGGGTGAAGTTGGCGGTGCCGACCCACTCGCCGCCCGAGCCCGGCGTGTACTTCTGGAAGGCGATCACGACCGCGCGGATCGCCGGGTACCAGGAGAACAGCGCGAAGCAGAGCAGTCCGCCGATGAGGAAGGCGTACGCGCGGGACTGGTCGGCCAGGCGCCGGCGCCACGGGCTCCCGGTCCGGCGCCCGGCCGACCGCGGCACCTCCGGCGCGCCGAGGGCGGCCGGAGGGAGTGCTGCGGGCTTCGATGCGGTCTTCATCAACGGTGTCAGCCTCGGGCCAGGATGGAGTCGATCTTCCCGGACGCGTCCTTCAGGAGCCGGTCGATGTCGGCGTCCCTCTTGGTGAGCACCGCGGAGACGGCGCCGTCGAGGACCGAGTAGATCTGCTGGGCCTGCGGCGGCTCGATCTTCATCTGCAGGCTGTGGTTGCCGTCCAGGAAGGCCTGGTAGTTCTCCACGGGGACATTGGCGTTGGCCTTCTTGACCTCCTGGTCCTTGGCGTCGGCGGCGCCGGTGAACAGGCGCGGCTCGGGCAGGCCCACGGGCGCGTTGTTCTGCTTGGCGCGGGCGTAGTCACCGAGGAAGCCGTCGCCGGGCGTCAGGAACATGCTGTCGAGCCACTTGAGGCCGGCCCTGATCTGCTCCGGGCTGTCCTTCTTGTTGAACATGTAGCCGTCGCCGCCGATGAGCGTGCCCTTGCCGCCGGGCATGGGCGCGAGCGCGAGGTCTTCGTAGTTGCCGCCCTTCTCCTTCACCAGGATCGGGATGTTGTCCGGCGCGGAGAGATACATGCCGAGCTTGCCCGAGCCCATCATCTGCTGGACGTCGTTGATGACCAGGAGCTGCTTGCTGCCCATGGAGTTGTCGGTCCAGCGCATGTCCTTGAGGTTCTGCAGGACCGCCTTGCCCTCGGGGGTGTCGACGGTGGCCTTCTTGCCGTCGGCGCCGACCACGTCGCCGCCCTGTGCGTACATCTCCGCGGTGAAGTGCCAGCCGCCCTGGTTCTGCGCGCTGTAGTCGGCGTAGCCGACGGTGCCACCGCCGAGCGCGGCGATCTTCTTGGCGTCAGCGCGCAGCTCCTCCCAGGTCGCCGGGGGCTTGTTCGGGTCGAGGCCGGCCTTCTCGAAGAGCTTCTTGTTGTAGATCAGGCCCATCGAGTAGCCGGTGCGCGGGATTCCGTAGATCTTGCCGTCGACGGTGTAGATGTCACGCAGTTGCTGCTGGATGGTGCTGTAGCTCTTGAGGTCCTTGACGTAACTGGTGATGTCGGCGGCCTGGTTGATGTCGACGACATGCTTGGCATCGGTGAAGTACGTGTAGAAGACGTCCTCCATCTGACCGCCGGCGAGCTTGGCGTCGAACGTCTTGGGGTCCTGACACGGGAACGCGTCGTGCGCGACGACGTCGATGTCCGGGCTGGTCTTCTCGAACGCCTTGATGTCGGCCTCGAAGAACGAACGGTCGACCTTGGCGCTCTTCGGCGGCATGCAGTTGACCGTGATGCGGGTCTTGCCACCCGCGGAGCCGTCGTCGCTCGAACCGCAGGCCGTGATCGCGGTCAGCGCGAGGGCGGAGGCCGTGAGCGTGGTGCTGGTACGGCGGAACCAGGGACTTCTCATCGGTGGACCCCTCTTGGCAGGCGCAGGGAAGGCCCACGGCGGCGCACCGGGCGGTGCGGCGTCCGTGTCTGGCGCCGCACACTCAAGCACCGGCGACAGGGGTCCGCAATATGTCACGCAGAATCTGTAATTATTTGACAGTCGTGTGGATCTGGCGTGGCTCTAGTGGCGGGGTGCTTGCGCGGTCGACCCACGGACCACCAACTCCGGCTCGAACAGCAGCTCCTCGGCGGTGACACTGCTCCCGCCGATCTGAGCGTTCAGCAACTCGACGGCGGCCCGCCCCATCGCCTCGATGGGCTGGCGGACCGTGGTCAGCGGGGGTTCGGTGCAGTTCATGAACGCCGAGTCGTCGTAGCCGACGACGGAGACCTCGCCCGGGACGGCAAGTCCCTTGCGGCGGGCGGCCCGTACGGCACCGAGCGCGAGCGGGTCACTGGCGCAGATGATGCCGGTGACACCCCGGTCGAGCAGCCGGGTCGCGGCAGCCTGGCCGCCCTCCAACGAGAACATCGCCCGTGCGACGTGCTCGTCGGGCAGGTCGGGGGCGAGCGCGCGCGCCGCGGAGAGCTTGCGCTGCGAGGGCATGTGGTCGGCGGGCCCGAGGACGAGTCCGATGCGCTCATGGCCGAGCGAGGCCAGATGGCGCCAGGCCTGCTCGACGGCGACGGCGTCGTCGCACGAGACGCAGGGGAAGCCGAGGTGCTCGATGGCCGCGTTGACCAGCACCACCGGGATGTTGCGGTCCGCGAGCTGCCGGTAGTGGTCGTGCGGAGCGTCGGCCTGCGCGTACAGACCGCCCGCGAACACCACGCCGGAGACCTGCTGCTGGAGCAGCAGCTCCACATAGTCCGCCTCGGAGACGCCACCCTTGGTCTGCGTGCACAGCACCGGAGTGAGGCCCAGCTGCGCGAGCGCCCCGCCGATCACTTCGGCGAACGCCGGGAAGATCGGGTTCTGCAGCTCGGGCAGTACGAGGCCCACCAGCCGCGCGCGTTCACCGCGCAGCTGCGTCGGCCGCTCGTAGCCGAGGACGTCGAGGGCGGAGAGCACCGCCTGTCGGGTGGAGTCGGAGACTCCGGGCTTGCCGTTGAGCACCCGGCTGACCGTGGCCTCGCTGACCCCGACCTTCTTCGCCACCTGAGCAAGTCGTCGCGTCATGTGCGCAAGAATAGCGCAAGAAATGAAAGCGGCTTGCGTAATGCGGAGGGGATTACCGGGCCGCCCACAGACCGCGGACATGACCCAGGTGGCGGGTCATCACGTCCCTGACGGCCGCCTCGTCGCGGGCCGTCAGCGCGTCGAGGAGTTCCAGGTGCTCTTCCGCGGAGGCCTCCAGGCGGCCCGCCTCGACGAGTGCGTGGAGACCGTAGAGGCGCGAGCGCTTCCGCAGGTCCCCGACGACCTCGACCAGATGGGCGTTGCCCGCGAGGGCGAGCAGGCCGAGGTGGAAGCGGATGTCCGCCTCGACGTAGGCGATGAGGTCACCGGCCGCCGCCGCGGTCACGATCTCCCGGGCGGCCGGGCGCAGCGCCTCCAGCGAGACCAGGTCCGCGGTGCCGGCCAGCCCCACCACGGTGGGGATCTCGATGAGCGAACGGATGTGGGTGTACTCATCGAGCTGCTTCTCGGAGACCGCGGTGACCCGGAACCCCTTGTTGGGCACCGTGTCGACCAGGCCCTCCTTGGCCAGGTCGAGCATGGCCTCGCGCACCGGCGTCGCGGAGACGCCGAAGCGGGCCGCGAGGGTCGGCGCGGAGTAGACCTCACCGGCACGCAGTTCGCCGGCGATCAGCGCGGCCCGCAGCGCGTCCGCGACGCGCTCGCGGTAGCTGCTCTTCTTCCCGCCCAGTGTGGGCAGGGCGGGAGCTGCGGAGGGTGCGCTGCTGCGCTGGGCGGCCATGGGGTGTCTCCTCGTACGGGCATGTGCAATGTCACGCGCTACCAGTATCTCAAGGCGCTGAGCGGCCTCGGCGGCGTGGGGGTGTGCCTCACTTCCCCGAGGCCGCTCAGAGGACGAATCCGGCCGGGAAGGGGTCGGAGGGGTCAAGCAGGTACTGGGCGGTGCCCGTGACCCAGGCGCGACCGGTGAAACTGGGCAGCACGGCCGGGATTCCGGCAACCTCGGTGGTGCCGAGCAGCCGCCCCGTGAACCGCGTCCCGATGAAGGACTCGTTCACGAACTCGGTGTGCAGCGGGAGTTCGCCGCGGGCGTGCAGCTGGGCCATGCGCGCGCTGGTGCCCGTACCGCAGGGTGAGCGGTCGAACCAGCCGGGGTGGATCGCCATCGCGTGCCGCGAGTGGCGGGCGGTGGCGCCGGGCGCGTACAGGTGGACGTGGTGGCAGCCGCGGATCGACGGGTCCTCGGGGTGGACGGGCTCGTCCTCGGTGTTGACGGCCTCCATGAGCGACAGACCGGCCTTGAGGATGTCGTCCTTGCGGGCACGGTCGAAGGGCAGCCCGAACTGTTCCAGCGGCAGGATCGCGTAGAAGTTGCCGCCGTACGCGAGGTCGTAGGTCACCGTCCGCCCGTCGGCGAGCGTGATCTTGCGGTCGAGGCCGACGGCGAAGGACGGCACGTTCTTCAGGGTCACCGCTTTGGCCGCGCCGTCCTCGACCGCGACCTCGGCGACGACGAGGCCCGCGGGGGTGTCGAGCCGGATGGTGGTGACCGGCTCGACGACCTCGACCATGCCGGTCTCCACGAGCACGGTCGCGACACCGATGGTGCCGTGGCCGCACATCGGGAGATAGCCCGAGACCTCGATGTAGACAACGCCGTAGTCGCAGTCCGGACGGGTGGGCGGCTGCAGGATGGCGCCGCTCATGGCCGAGTGGCCGCGCGGCTCGTTCATCAGGAGCTGCTTGATGTCGTCACGGTGCTCACGGAAGTACAGGCGCCGCTCGTTCATGGTCGCGCCCGGGATCGTGCCGATGCCTCCGGTGATCACCCGGGTGGGCATGCCCTCGGTGTGCGAGTCGACGGCGTGCAGGACGAGTTTGCTGCGCATGACGCTCCTGACTGATCGGGAGGGGGGAGAAGACCTCAGGCGAGACCGGCGGCGACAGCCCGCTCCGTGGCCTCGCGAACAGCCGCCTCCTGCTCGGGCAGGAGCGGAACGCGCGGCGGCCGGACCGGACCGCCGTGCCGGCCGACGATGTCCATGGACAGCTTGATGGCCTGTACGAACTCGACCTTCGAGTCCCAGCGCAGCAGCGGGTGCAACTGACGGTAGAGCTTGCCCGCCGTGTCGAGGTCGCCGTCGACGGCGGCGCGGTACAGCTCGACGCTCGCGCCGGGCAGCGCGTTCGGGTAGCCGGCCACCCAGCCCTTGGCGCCCGCGACGGCGAGCTCCAACAACACGTCGTCCGCCCCGATCAACAGGTCGAGCGTCGGGGCGAGTTCGGCGAGCCGGTAGGCGCGACGCACATCGCCGGAGAACTCCTTGACCGCATGGACGAAGCCCTCGCCGTGCAGCTTCGCGAGCAGCTCCGGAACCAGGTCGACTTTGGTGTCGATCGGGTTGTTGTACGCGACGATCGGGACGTCCGCCTCGGCTACCTCCGCGTAGTGGGCGAGGACGGAACGCTCGTCGGCGCGGTAGGCGTTCGGCGGCAGGAGCATCACGGACGCGCAGCCCGCGTCGCGTGCCTGCTCGGCCCAGCGGCGGGCCTCGGCGGAACCGTAGGCGGCGACGCCGGGCATCACGCGCGCCCCGCCGATGGCGGCGACGGCCGTCTCGACGACCTTCGCGCGCTCCTCGGGGGTGAGCACCTGGTACTCACCGAGGGAGCCGTTCGGTACGACGCCGTCGCAGCCGTTCTCGACCAGCCAGACGCAGTGTGCGGCGAACCGGTCGTAGTCGACGGAGAGATCGTCGTTCAGCGGAAGCGCGGTGGCGACGAGGACGCCGCGCCAGGGGCGGTGGTCGGGGGTGGTGGCCATGAGGGATCCCTCTCAATGGGGTGTGACATGTTACTGATGGGCAATGAGGATCGGCGAGAGTCCGTACCCCGTGGTTCAGTCGTCTTCCGGAGCGTCGGGACCCGCGGGCCCGCCGGGGTCCTGGCCGGCTGCGGCGAGGACCCCGAGCGGGACCGGCCGGGCGAGCAGCCGTCGCGCCGACGTCTGCGGGCACCCGGCGAGCCCCGCGACCGCGGGCTCGCACATACGGCCCTGGCACCAGCCCATCCCGGCACGGGTGAGGAGCTTCACGGTCCGCACGTCACCCGCGCCGAGTTCGCCGACGGCCCGGCGGATCTCACCTCCGGTCACCTCCTCGCACCGGCACACGACGGTGTCGTCGGTGACCTGCTCGGTCCAGTGCGCGGGAGGCGCGTAGACGGTGTCGAGCGCGGCGAAGAACTCCCGCATTCTCGTCCGGGACTTGGCGGCCGCGGCCCACTCGCGCGGGTCGGGATCCGCGCCGGTGAGCCGGGCGGCGGCGGAGCGGCCCGCGATGTGTCCCTCGGCGAGGGACAGCGCGGAGCCGCCGATACCGGTGGTCTCGCCCGCGGCCCAGACGCCGGGCACGTCGGTCCGCTGCTCCGCGTCGACGTGCACGTCGAGCCCGTCGAGGCGGCAGCCGAGCGACTCGGCGAGGTCGGTGTGCGGCAGCATGCCGTGCCCGACGGCGAGCGTGTCGCAGGGGATGCGCCGCTCGGTGCCGGGCCTGACCCGCCCGTCGTTGTCGAGCGCGGCGACGGTCACGGCGTCGAGCCGCTCGTCGCCGTGCGCCTCGACGACGGTGTGACGTGCCATCACCTTGACGCGGTGACGGACGAGTTGAGCCGCGTACCGGGCGCCCTCGGCGACCTTGCCGGGCTGAGCGGCCAACGCCCGCGCCCGCCCCAGGAACGCCTTCGCATCGTCCGTCCTTCGCGGGAACGCCTTGGCATCGCCCGCCCTTCGCAGGAACGCCTTCGGATCTGCGGACTCGACGAGCGCGGCGACGTCGACCCCCGCCGCGGCGAGTCCGGTCGCCACGGGGAGCAGCAACGGCCCGGTGCCGGCGACCACGGCGGTCCGCCCCGGCACGACGAGGCTCCCCTTGAGCATGGCCTGGGCTCCGCCCGCGGTCACGACACCGGGGAGGGTCCAGCCGGGGAACGGCAAGACCTTCTCGTACCCACCGGTGGCGAGGAGCACCGCGTCGGCGCGGACGGTGGCCGGGCGCTCCTGCTCCGGACCGAGCAGGACGTGTACGGCGAACCCGACGGACTGCCGTTCCACACACCACACATGGTGGTCCGTCAGGTGCTCGATCGTGCCCGCTTTCACCTGCCCGGCCAGTCCCCGAGCCAGCCGGTCCCACGTGCTCCACTGGTGGTGGAGCGCCTGCGGCCGGCGCGCGCCGAGCCCGGGCGCGGGCCCGCGGTAGAACTGCCCGCCCGCTACCGCGCCGGAGTCGATCAGTGTGATGCGGATACCCCGCGCCGCCGCCGCCAGGGACGCGGCGAGTCCCGCCGGGCCCGCGCCGATCACCGCGAGGTGCGCTCGGTCAGTCATCGTGGCCCGTGCCTTCCTGCGTTCGGATCGTGTCGCCGGGCCGCACCGGCACCAGGCAAGCCCGTTGGTTGGGGCGGTCGTTGACGGTCACGAGGCAGTCGAAGCAGACGCCGATGCCGCAGAAGACGCCGCGCGGACGGCCCGCGCCGCGGGTGCTGCGCCAGGAGGTGACGCCCGCGGTCCACAGCGCGGCGGCGACGGTCTGGCCGGGCAGCGCCTCGATCTCGCGGCCGTCGAGGGTGACGGTGAAGGCGGGTCCCGGCTGCGCCCGGACCAGTTCCAGGGGATTCACGCGGCCTCCCGCGGGAAGCGGTCGGGCCGGAACGGCGCGAGATCGAGGTCGGGTGTCTTGTCGGTCAGGATCTGCGCGAGCAGATGCCCGGTACCGGTGGCGAGCCCGATGCCCGCGCCCTCGTGCCCGCAGGCGTGGAAGAGGCCGGGCACCCGGGGGTCGGGGCCGATGGCAGGCAGGTGGTCGGGCATGTACGGCCGGAAGCCCAGGTACGTACGCAGGACACGCACCCCCGACAGAAACGGGAAAAGTCGCGTCGCGCCCGCGGCCAGCGCCCACAGGACCGGCAGTGAGAAGGACCGGTCGAAGCCGACCCGCTCCCGGCTCGCGCCGATCAGGATGGGCCCCGCGGCCGTTCCCTCGACGACGGGCGACGTCTGGAGCGCCGCCGAGTCGCTGGCCACGTCGGCGACGTAGTCCGCGGCGTACACCTTGTGGCGCACCAGCCGCGGCAGCGGCTCGGTGACGAGGACGAATCCGCGGCGGGGCAGGACGGGGAGAAAGACACCGGCCAGCGCGGCCACCGCCGAGCCCCACGTACCGGCCGCGTTCACCACGGCAGGGGCATGGATGTCGCCCCGGTCGGTCCGTACGCCCCGGACCGACCCGTCCGCCGTGCGCAGCACCTCGGTCACGGTCCACCCGGTCAGCAGCCGTGCACCCGAGGCCCGCACCAGATGCGCGGCGGCCAGGGCGGGCATCACCTGGGTGTCCTGCGGATAGTGCACGGCGCCCGCGAGCCCGGGCGCCAACTGCGGCTCCAGGTCCCGGAGTCGGTCGGGAGCGACCGGCACGGCCGAGACCCCGGCCGCCCGCTGCCCCGCCGCGAAGGTCTCCAGCGCGGTCAGCCCCGCGGGCGTGGCGGCCACGACGACACCGCCCTTGGCCTCGTACTCGATGGCCGGTGCGAGCGCCGGCTCCCCCGCGAGGTCGGCCCACAGGCGCCCCGACAGCAGGGCGAGATCGAGCTCGGGTCCGGGTTCCTTGTCCGAGACGAGCAGGTTCCCCTCGCCCGCGCCGGTCGTCCCGCCGGCCACCGGGCCGCGGTCCACCAGGGCGACGTCAAGGCCCGCCCGAGCCGCGTACAGGGCGCAGGCCGCGCCCACCATTCCGGCCCCGACGACCACGACATCGCAGGTAAATGGCTTGCTCACGTCAGTACTATGTCACATGCTTCTCTTGCGGGGAACAGTCGACGGCACACACCGACGACGTATTCAGACGACGCACACAGACGCACACAAGGGGTGCCTGACGTGGCCAAGGGCCGAAAGAACGGGCTGTACCGAGGAATCTCCGACGAGCTGTCCGCCCTGATGCGCACGGGCTGGGCCGACACCGAGCAGCGCGATCTGCAACCGACCGAGCAGGCGCCCCACGCGGCCCGCCGGCGCGCCGCGCTCTGCGCCCTCTTCCCGGGCGAGCGGCTCGTCATCCCCTCCGGCAGCCTCAAGACCCGCTCGAACGACACGCACTACCCGTTCCGCCCGTACTCCGGCTACGTCCATCTGACGGGAGATCAAACCCGGGATGGTGCCCTGGTGTTGGAGCCCCGCGCGGACGGCGGGCACGAGGCGCACTGCTATCAGCTCCCCCGTGACAGCCGGGACAGCGACGAATTCTGGACGGGCATGACGGCCGAGCTGTGGATGGGCCGCCGCCGCTCCCTGACCGAGTCGGAGCGAGTGCTGGGACTGCCCTGCCGTGACATCCGTACGATCACCGAGGACCTGAAGGACACCGGCGTACCGACCCGGGTCGTGCGCGGCCACGACCCCCTCATCGAAGCGGCGCTCAGCACGGACGAGGAGCGGGACGCCGAGTTCGAGGAGGCGGTGTCCGGGCTGCGGCTGGTGAAGGACGCGTGGGAGATCGGCGAGATGCGCCGGGCGGTGGACGCCACGGTCCGCGGATTCACCGATGTCGTACGGGAGTTGTCGCAGGCGGTCGCCACCTCCGAGCGCTGGATCGAGGGCACCTTCTTCCGCCGCGCCCGCGTCGAGGGCAATGACGTCGGCTACGGCTCCATCTGCGCGGCGGGCGAGCACGCCACGATCATGCACTGGATGCAGAACGACGGCCCGGTTCGCCCGGGCGAACTGCTCCTGCTGGACGCGGGCGTCGAAACCCGTACCCTCTACACCGCCGACGTCACCCGCACGCTTCCGGTCAACGGCACCTTCACACCACTCCAGCGCGAGATCTACGACGCCGTGTACGAGGCCCAGGAAGCCGGTATGGCCGCAGTGCGGCCTGGCGCCCGCTACCGCGACTTCCACGAGGCCGCCCAGCGGTCGATGACCGAACAGCTGGTGGAATGGGGCTTCATCGAGGGCCCGGCCGAGCGGGCGTACGAGCTGGGCCTGCAGCGCCGCTTCACCATGGCGGGCACCGGGCACATGCTCGGGCTCGACGTCCACGACTGCGCCAGGGCCCGCAACGAGGAGTACGTCGACGGGGTGCTGGAGCCGGGCATGGTGCTCACCGTCGAACCGGGCCTCTACTTCCAGGCGGACGATCTGACGGTGCCCGAGGAATGGCGCGGCATCGGCGTCCGGATCGAGGACGACCTCCTCGTCACGGCGGACGGCCATGAGAACCTGTCGGCCGGGCTGCCCCGCTCGTCCGACGAAGTCGAGGCCTGGATGCGGGAATTCGCAGGGTAGCGGGGCCCGGCGGGTACGGGGGTTCCCGGTTGGCGGGGCCCGGCGGGTGCGGGAGTCACACGGTGGGCGGGGCCCGGCGGGTACGGCAGTTCCCGGTGGGCACGGCCCGGTGCTGAGCGGCCTCCCCGAGGCCGCTCAGATCCTGCTCTCTGCCGCCGTGTCGGCGGACAGCCGCTGCGCCAGGTAGATCGGAATCACCGAGAGCAGGACGAGCACCGCCGCCACGACGTTCACGACCGGTGCCTGCTGGGGCCGTGTCATGTTGTTGAAGATCCAGATCGGCAGGGTCTCGATACCGGGCCCGGCCGTGAACGTCGTCACCACGATCTCGTCGAAGGAGAGCGCGAAGGCGAGCAGTCCGCCGGCCAGCAGTGCCGAGCGCACCAGCGGGAAGGTGATGTCGACGAAGGCCCGGAAGGTGTCGGCGCCCAGGTCCATCGCCGCTTCCTCGTACGAGCCGGACGTACGGCGCAGCCGCGCGACGACGTTGTTGAAGACGACCACGATGCAGAAGGTGGCATGGCCGACGATCACGGTGAACATGCCGAGGCCGACGCCGAGCGGCTCGAGCACCGTGCTGAACGCCGAGTTGAGCGCGATGCCCGTGACGATGCCGGGCAGCGCGATCGGCAGGACGACCACGAAGGAGATGGCGTCGCGGCCGAAGAAGCTGTGCCGGGCGACCGCGAAGGCGATCAGCGTGCCGAGCACCAGGGCGATGGCGGTGGCGCCGAGCCCCGCCTTGACCGAGACCCACAGGGCCGCGCGGGCGCCCTCGTTCTCCCAGGCGACCGACCACCAGTGGAAGGTGAGTCCCGGCGGCGGCCAGCTCGCGCTGCGGTCCGGGTTGAAGGAGTTGACCAGGACGAGCGCGAGCGGGACGTAGATGATCGCGAAGCCGAGCCCGGCGGCGACGCGCAGCGCGATGCGCGCGGAACGGGAGAGTTGCACAGCGGGCTCCTCAGAGGCTGCTCAGGGCGCCCGTGCGGCGCATCGCGAGCAGGTACAGCACGATGACGACGACGGGGACCGTGCCGAGCGCGGCGGCCATGGGCAGGTTCAGTTCGATGTTGGAGTAGACGACGTTGCCGATGAGCTGGGTCTTGCCGCCGACGATCTGCACGGTGATGTAGTCGCCGAGGCTGAGCGAGAAGGTGAAGACCGAGCCGGCGGCCACGGACGGCAGGACCATCGGCAGCACCACGGAGCGGAAGGTGCGTCCGGGGCGCCCGCCCAGGTCCGCCGACGCGTCGAGCAGGTTGGCGGGCAACTGCTCCAGTGCCGTGTGGATCGGCAGGATCATGTACGGCAGCCAGAGGTATGTCAAGGCGATGACCGCCGCGAGCAGTCCGAACCCGGGTCCGCTCATCCCGAAGGGCTTCAGCATCCAGTCGGCCAGGCCTCCCTGAGAGAGGATCAGCCGCCAGGCGTACACCTTGACCAGGTAACTCGCCCACAGTGGCGTGAGGATGGCGACCACGAGCAGCGGGCGCCACTTGGGCTTGGCGATCCGGGCCGTGTAGAAGGCGACCGGGAAGGCGATCACCGCGCACAGGACGGTGACCGCGAGCGCGACGCCGATGCTGCGCAGAATCACCTGCCGGAAGACCGGAGTCGTGAACAGCGCGCGGAAGTTGTCGGTCGACCAGACCTTCACGACCTCGGAGGTGAAGGAGTCGGTCGTCCAGAACGCCGAGACGAAGAGCACGGCCAGCGAGCCGAGATAGAGCACGGCCAGCCAGAGCAGCGGCGCGGTGAGCAGGAGGGACAGCCGCAGCCGGGAGTGTCGGTGCAGGGTCCCGGCGAGCCGCCGGACGGGAGACCGTCCGGCGGCCTGCGCGGTGGTGGTCATCGGTCGCTCAGCCCTTGATCTCGGTCCAGGCCTGGACCCACTTGGCGTAAGGCACGCACTTGACGTCGGTGCGACCGTCGAGGCACTGCTCGATGGGCGTGTTCCAGAAGGCGACGTTCTTCCAGTAGGCCTCGTCGGTGGCGTGGAAGGTGTCGCAGAAGGACTTGTCGCTGGTCAGGTCGCACGCCTTGGCGTTCGCCGGAGCCTCACCGAAGTACTCGGCGACCTGGGCGTTCACCTTCGGTGAGATGATCCAGTCCATCCACTTGTAGGCGCAGTTGGGGTGCTTGGCCTTGGCGGAGATCATCCAGGTGTCCGACCAGCCCGTCGACCCCTCCTTGGGCACGAGGGCCTTCACCTTGGCGCCCTCGTCGGCCGCGAGGTTGGCGATGACCTGCCAGGTGGTGCCGACCACGGAGTCACCGCTCTTGAAGGCGGAGATCTCCTTGAGGTAGTCGCTCCAGTACTCCCCCACGTTCGCGCTCTGGTTCTTCAGCAGCGCGACGGCCGCGTCGAACTGCTTCTGGTCCAGCGCGTAGGGGTCCTTGATCTTCAACTCCGGCCTGGTCGCCTTGAGATACAGCGCCGCGTCGGCGATGTAGATCGGCGAGTCGTACGCGGTCACGTGGCCCTTGTACTTGGAGGCGTCGTCGAAGACGGCGGACCAGGAGGTCGGTGCGGGCGTGACCTTCTGGGTGTTGTACATCAGCAGGTTGGCGCCGCGGCCGTGCGGGATGCCGTACATCTGGCTGTCGACGGAGTTCCAGGCCCCGCCCTTGAGGCCGCTGAAGACATCCTTGTAGTTGGGTACGAGGTTGGTGTTGACCGGGGCCGCGTCTCCGGAGGCGATGAGGCGCAGGGAAGCGTCGCCGGACGCGGAGACCGCGTCGTACTGACCGGTCTTCATCAGCTTGACCATCTCGTCGGAGCTGGCCGCGACCTTGGAGTTGACCTGACAGCCGGTCTGTTTCTCGAAGTCGCCGACCCAGTCGACCTTGGGGTCGTTGGAACCGTCCTCGACATAGCCGGCCCAGGCGATGAGGTTGACCTGGCCCTCGGTCCTGCCGAGCTTGGACTGCGCCTTCAGGTCGGGCGGGTTGAGCCCGGTCGACGAGGAGGAGCCGCCCGAGTCGGACGATCCACAGGCGGTGGCCGCGAGGAGCACCGCGACTGCGGCGGCGGCCTGAAGGGTTCGGGTGAGGCGCACGACGTACTCCATACGTGATGGGGACTGAGCGTGGGGGTCAGTGGGGGTCGGGGACCTTGAAGGTGTGGCGGCGGTGCCACTGGAGCCGGACCCGGGCGCCGCGGTAGGCGGCGACGTCCTCGGAGGAGGTCTCCAGGTTCTGCTGGAGCGCGGTGAGGCGCCCTCCCGCGTCGAGGTCCACGAGGAAGCGGGTGGCGTCCCCCAGATAGACGACCTCGGCGACGGTGCCGGTGGCGGTGGAGTGCTCCGGCTCGTCGGCCTCGGCGGACTCCTTGAGGACCCGGATCTTCTCGGGCCTGATGCTGTATGTGCCCGGGGCCCCGACGACCTGCCGCGCGGACTGACCTTCGAGCAGGTTGGACGTGCCGACGAAGCCCGCGACGAAGGGGGTGGCGGGCCGTTCGTAGATCTCCGCCGGGGTGCCGACCTGTTCGATGCGGCCCTGGTTGAAGACGGCGATGCGGTCGCTCATCGTCAGGGCCTCCTCCTGGTCATGGGTGACGAAGACGAAGGTGATGCCGACCTCGCGCTGGATCGCCTTGAGCTCGACCTGCATCTGCTCGCGCAGCTTGAGGTCGAGAGCGCCGAGCGGTTCGTCGAGGAGCAGCACGCGGGGGCGCCCGACGAGGGCGCGGGCGAGCGCGACGCGCTGGCGCTGGCCTCCGGAGAGCTGGCCGGGCCGCCGCTTGCCGAAGCCCTCGAGGCGCACGTCGGCGAGCGCCTTGCGGGCCCGCACCAGCCGTTCGGGCTTGGGCACTTTGCGGACCTTGAGTCCGTAGGCGACGTTCTGTTCCACGGTCATGTGCGGGAAGAGCGCGTAGTCCTGGAAGACGGTGTGCACGTCCCTCTCGAAGGGGGCGAGCCCGGTGACTTCCTGTCCGGCCAGCTCGATCCGGCCGGAGGTGGGGCCTTCGAAGCCCGCGATCATGCGCAGGACTGTCGTCTTTCCGGAGCCGGACGGGCCGAGCATCGAGAAGAACTCGCCGTCGGATATATCCAGGTCGATCCCTGCCACCGCGGTCGTCTCGCCGAATGACTTCCGCAGATCCCGCAGCCGGATCGCGCTTCCCTCCATGGATGGGAACCTTTCTGGTGCACTCTTACGTTGACCGGAAAGATATGAAGTCATAGTTCAAAGCTCAAGACCCCCTTAAGGTAAAGGTTGAGTCATCGCACAAGGTGGTAGCCGTGAAGCAACAGATGGACGGTGGTACCCGGAGGGCCATCTTCACTCCGGTTGACAATCGGGCACGAGTGGAGACGGTCGTCCGCAGGCTCGGCGACGCCATCGAGCTCGGACTGCTCGCGGACGGGGAGCAGCTGCCCGGCGAGATGGAGCTGGCCGGGCAGCTCGGAGTGTCCACGGTGACCCTGCGCGAGGCACTGATGGCCCTGCGGCAGCAGGGTCTGGTCACCACCCGCAGAGGGCGCGGCGGCGGCAGTTTCGTATCGCTCCCCGAGGTCCCCGGCGAGGAGCGCCTGAAGGCCCGGCTGGCCGGCTGGAGCACCGAGGAGCTGCGCGATCTGGGCGACCACTGGGCCGCGGTGTCCGGCGCGGCGGCCCGGCTGGCGGCACAGCGCACGGAACCGACCGATCTTCAGCAGTTGCGGCGCACCCTCGAGGAGCTGGCGTCCGCCGAGGACGGGGCGGCGCGCAGCCGGGTCTACGGCCGCTTTCATGTCGAGCTCGCCGCCGCGGCCCAGTCCGCCCGGCTGACCCGTGAACAGGTCGCGCTCCAGACCGAGCTGGGGGCGCTGCTGTGTCTCGTGCTCGGGGACGACGAATATCGTGAAGAAGTCGCCGACCGTCACCGCTCCGTAATCTCGGCGGTGCAAGATGGGGCCCACGATTCGGCCAGAGCGCTGGCCGAGCGGTGCGTCCAGGATTCGACGGCGCGGCTCATCGCCCTCCGCCTCGCTATGCCGCGCACCGTGTCCGGTCCCCGTCCGCTGGAGGGCACCCATGAGCAGGAGCCCCGGCCCGGTCGGCGCCACGGCGACGCTTGACGCGACACCGGAGGCGGCTGTCGCCACCCAGGTCCGCTGCACGCTGGAGGCCGTGTTCGACGCGGTCACCGAGACCCGGGCCGATACGGCGGCCCTGCTCGCCCGGGTCGCCGCGCAGGGCCGTCGACCCGCGACCGTGGATCTGGCCGCACTGCGCCCCGGTCTCCATCTCCGGCTCGCCCGACAGGAGTTGGTGTCGGGCGTCGGGTTCGTCGCGGCGCCGGGGCTGCTCGGTGACGTACCGGCATGGCTGGAGTGGTGGCAGACGGGCTCCGACGGGGACGTACGACCGCTGCTGCTCGACCTCGATCCGCGGCACTCCGCGTACTCCGACTACACGCACTGGGACTGGTTCGCGCTGCCCCGCGACACGGGGCAGCGCGCGGTCGCCGGACCCTATGTCGACTACCTCTGCTCCGACGAGTACAGCCTGACGCTGTCCGCCCCCGTCGAGCTGGAGGGCCGGTTCGTGGGGGTCGCCGCGGCCGACGTGTATCTGCGGCACTTCGAGGCGGCGGTCGTCCCGCTGCTGCAACGGCTGCCGGGCGCCGCCCACTTGGTGAACGCGCGCGGGCGGGTGGCCGCGTCCGCCGACCCCGCGCATCTGGCCGGATCGCTCACCAAGGGCCCGGACTTCGGGGCCGTCCTGGCGGCGGCGCGCAGCGCGCGCTTCGAGGGGATGCGGCTGGTTCCGTGCGAGGGTGTTCCGCTGGTGCTCGTGGTGCCGGCCGACTGAACCTCGTGGGACGGTACGGCCGGGCGCCCCGTCGGACGGCACGGCAGGGGCTCAGACCGCCCGCAGCTCCGCCGCGCCGTTGCGGGTCTTGCGCGCCTTGCGTGGTCCGGCGGTCGCGTTCCGCGCCCCGCGCAGGACCAGCGTCATCCGCGTATAGCCCATGTCCTGAAGGGTCTTGGGGGTGTCGTCGACAATCCGGCAGTGCGTGCTGCCCCAGCGCGGGTCGGGATGCACCAACGGGCGTACGGCGCCGTCGTGCTCGACGCCGCCCGGGCCGACCGCGCGGATCCAGTGCGGCAGTCCGTGCCGGTAGGCCGCTTCCATGATGGGGTCCTGGGCGATGTCCCGGCGGATCGACTGGAGTCCACGGTCCTGGCCGTGCCGCTCCACGGCGGCCGCGAAGTGGGCCAGCATCGGAAGGCACCAGCTCGACTCGTGTTCACCGAGAACGGCGCTCGCATCGGGATGGAACAGAACGAACCGGAGGAAGTTGTCGCCGGGCATGGCCGTGGGGTGGGGGCCGACGCCGTCGAAAAGTGTCTCGAACGCGGCGTTGGACAGAACGACGTCCCAGCGGTGGTCGAAGACGACGGAGGGGAACGGCACGGCCTCCAGGAGGGCGGCGTAGTCCTGAAGATACGCCTGCGCTTCGAGACTCTCGGGGACAGGTCGCGGCCGGCACCGCTGCCTTCCTGCCTGGTACGCCATCGGGAGGTCACCCCTCTTGCCTCTGCGGCCTTCACGCGGCGCCCCGATCCTGCTGCCCAGGCAGTAGTCGTGTCAACTATCGTGGCATTTGGCGCCCGTTGGCGGCTGAATCTCGCCACAGTTGTGGCGAGACCTGGATGTGAGTTCGAGCGAGGGGCTAGTCTCCGGGTGGTTCCTGACCTTCGTGTCCGGATGGTTCCTGACCTTCGTGAGAGAGACCTGAGAGAGACGTAGGAGACCTGTCGGTGACGGATGGCTTCGAAGTTCCGGGCGCCACGGCGACGGTTCTGCTGCAGGCCGTCGGGGCCCGGGTCACCGCACTCGCCGACCGGCTCGGTGTGGAACACGCCGAGGTCTTCGACGTCAAGCGCCTGTCGGCCGAGTCCGGCGTCCCCGAACCCGTGGTGAAGGCTCTGCTCACTGGCCACCCCGCCGGGGAGCCCGATCTGCAGGCCCGTTTCCTGCAACGCCTGGACCTGCTGCGCCGCACCCGGCTCAAGCCCAACGGACGCCGGTACACCCAGCAGGAGATCGCCGACGGCGCCGGGATGTCGCGGCAGCAGGCGGGGGCGCTCATCAATGGCGACCGGCGGCCCACCATGGAGCACTGCGATGCCATCCAGCGCTTCTTCCGGGTGCATGCCGGGTTCCTCACGGCCGAGGACTCCGAAGCGCTCGTGGGTGCCCTGCAACGCTCGGAGCAGAACCTCCTGCAGCGACTCGCCGACCGCGAGCGCGCTGCGGCCTCGGTCGCGGACGACCCGCTGGAGCGGCTGCTCCTGGACCACGGCGTCCGCGGAATCGCCTGGCGGGCCGCGCAGTTGCCCACCGACCAGCACCGGGACAAGGTCGCCGAGTGGCTGGACATGCTCCTGGAGAGCGTCAAGCGGCCCGAGTCGTGAGCCGGGGGAGAGCTGTGGGCATCGGAAGGGACATGCGCCGCCTGTGCGGCGAGTTGGTCGCGGAGCTCTCGCTCCCGGCGCCGGCGGAACCCGCCGACCTCTACGCGGCGCTGTGCGACGCGATGAGCAGACGCCGCGGCCGTCCCGTCCAGTTCCGTACGGCCGCGTTCCCGCCGGGCACCGCCAGCGGGCTGTGGCTCGACATGGCCGAGCAGGACCTCGTCGTCATCGAGGAACGCACCGCGCCCGACCACCAGTTGGTGATCCTCGGCCACGAGCTGTGGCACATGAAGGCCGGGCACTGCAGTCATCACGTCGAGGGCGCGGCCGTCGCGGCCCGCTTATTGAGCGACAGCGCGGATCTGCAGGCGACTGTACTGAAGGTGGCCGCGCGCACCCGCTTCGACCTCTCCGACGAGAAGGAGGCCGAGAGCTTCGGTCTGCTGCTCGCCAGCAAGTGCCGTACCTGGCTCGCCGGTTCGTCGCTGCGCGGGCCGGTGCAGCGGGAGGGTCTGGCCGGCCGTATCGAGGCGTCCCTGGGCTACCGCGGCCCGCAGGGCTGAAGGTCTCGAGGACATGGACGGATCGAGCTACTACTTCCCTGCCGTCGCCATGGGCGCAGCCATCGCCTTCAAGGGGCCCGCCCTGATTCGCGGCCGGCGCGACCCGCTGATGCGTTCCGTGGGCGTGCTCCTGGCGCTCGCGGGCCTGGTGTTCCTCTTCGCGGCCCCGCCGACCATCGCCGAGGTCAACGAACTCACCGGGGTCCCCAACATCTCGGCGCCACTGGTGTATTGCCTGCTCAGCGCCTTCAGTGCGTCCTGTCTTGTGCTGATCATCAACTGGCGCGGCGGGCCGCCCGAGGTGACCCGCCGGCTCTCGCGCCGCTGGATCGCCGGGTACAGCGTGGTGGGCGTGGCGCTGATCGTGTTCTTCGCCCTGGGAGACGCCCCCGAGGAACGCCTGAGGGACCTCGACACCTACTACGCCAACACCCCCTTCATCCGCGAGATGATCGCGCTCTATCTCGTGTCGCTCACCGTCGCGGGCGTCGCGATGAACGTCATGTGCTGGCGCTGGGCGGTCCAGGTGCACGGCTGGCTGCGGGCCGGCCTGCTGATCATCGCGTTCGGCTCGCTGTGCAACATCCCTTACGCGGCGGCCAAGTTCACCGCCGTGGTGGCCCGCTGGAACGGCGGGAACCTGGACGCTCTGAGCACCAATGTGGCGCCCGTGCTGGCCTCTGTCGGGGCACAGATCACCGCGGTCGGCTTCTGTGTCCCGCTGGCCTGCCAGCGCCTCGGGGACAGCTGGAACACCTGGTCGACGTACCGCCGGCTCGGGCCGCTGTGGCGCGAGCTGAAGCCGGTCTCCGCGCACCTGGACCGGGCGGTGCGGATCTCCTGGTGGTCCCCCGCCGAACTCCAGGTCACCCAGCGGGAGTCCGACATCCACGACGGCATGCTCAGCCTGTACCCCTACTTCGACTCCGCGGTGCGCACCCACGCCTATGACGCGGCCGTGGCGGCCGGTTCCTCGCCCGCCCAGGCGCAGGCCGAGGCGGACGCGGCGATGGTGACGGCGGCGGTGCGGGCCAGGGCCGCCGATCCCGAAGGCAGGGTCATCAGCTCGGCGGAGGCAGCCACCGCCGCGCCGGCGGCGGATGGATCCGCCGCCGCGTACGCGTACACCGATGGCCCGCGCGACCTCGTGCGGATGTCCATCGCGCTGCGTCAGTCACCCGTCGTCGCGGCTGCTCGAGGGCAGGCCCCGACCAGGTCAGAGAGCGACTTCCATGAACGAACCAGCTAGCGCCTCCCGGGACTCGGCTTCACCGGACAGATCCGCCGACGCCGCACACCATCCGGAGCCGGGCGGGGCCGCCCGGCATGCCGTCGTCGTCGGCGGCGGGCTGGCCGGCCTGCTGGCCGCGGCCGCCCTGCACGAGTACGCCGACGTCTCCGTCGTCGAGCGCGACGCGCTGCCCGAAGGGCCCGAGCCGCGCAAGGGCCTCCCCCAGGCCCGCCACGCCCACCTGCTGTGGTCCGGCGGTGTCCGCGCGATGGAGGACCTGCTGCCCGGGGTCACCGAGGCCTGGCTCGCCGCGGGCGCCCGGCGCATCCCGTTGCCGACCGGCCTCGTCTCCCTGTCGGCGCAGGGCTGGCTGCGGCGCTTTCCCGAGATGCAGTTCATGATCGCGTGCAGCCGGGATCTGCTCGACTCCGTCCTGCGCGCGCAGCTCGCCAAGAAGGAGCGCGTCACCGTTCTGCAGCGCACCGAGCTCCTCGGCCTGGAGGGCGGAGCCTCCCGGGTGACGGGCGTACGGGTGCGGACGTCCGACGGCGAGGAGCTCGTCCTGGACGCCGATCTGGTGGTGGACGCCTCGGGGCGCGGCTCACGGGCGAGCACCTGGCTCGACGCGCTGGGCGTGCCCGCGGCGCCGATGGACGAGGTGGACTCCGGCCTCGCGTACGCCAGCCGGATCTTTCGCGCGCCCGCGGGCACCGAGGACTTCCCCGTGGTGAACGTGCAGCCCGACGCGGCGCAGCCGGTGCCGGGCCAGTCCGCGACGATCGTGCCCATCGAGGGCGGCCGTTGGCTGGTGACGCTCTCCGGCACGCGCGATGGTCAACCGACGACTTCCGCCGAGGAGTTCGAGACGTTCGCGCGTGGCGTCAGACATCCCGTCGTGGGTGAGCTGATCGCGCCCGCGGAGCCACTGACGGACGTCGTGCTCAGCCGCAGCACGGTCAACCGGCGGCGCTTCTTCGAGAAGGTGAAGGACTGGCCGGAGGGGTTCGTCGCACTCGGCGATGCCGTCGCCACGTACAACCCGGTCTACGGGCACGGCATGTCGGTGGCGGCGCAGGGCGCCGTGGCGCTGCGCGGGCTCGTGGCCGAGCACGGGCTGAGGGCACCGGGGCTGGCGCGGCGGGCACAGCGTGCGGTGTCCCGGCCGGTTTCCGTGGCGTGGGACCTCGCGACGGGCACGGACATCCGTTACCCGGGAGCGATCGGCAAACAGCCCGGGGGCGCGCAGAATCTGCTCGGCCGCTATGTGAACCGGCTCATGCTGACGGCGACCGGACGCCCGCTGGTCACCCAGGCCCTGCTCACCGTGATGACGCTGTCCGGGCCGCTCCCCGCTCTCTTCAAGCCCGAGGTCGCCTTCGCGGTACTCCGCGGACCTCAACGCCCGCCGCTGGCCGGACCTCCGTTCACGGACCAGGAACGGGCCATGGTCCGCACCGAGGAGTCACCCGCCAGAGGCTGACACCGCATCGTGGGAGCGAGTGGACCTAAGAGCTGGTGTCACATCCCTGCCCGGGCACGGATGTGACACCGGCTCTCACGTCGCACTGCGTTCGCTCGCCTCCCGCAGGTCCCGTTCCACCGCGCGGTTCTGGGCGGTGTCCGGTCGGCCGGCCGCAGTGCCGGGGCGGCCGGCACGCAGCAGCTCCCGCCAGTGCTCGCGGCTCCAGTCGGCGGGGTGGGTGGTGCCGGTGAACTCCTCCACCAGGGCCAGGAAGCGCGCCGGGTCGCTGTGGAAGGGGAAGTGGCCGGCGCCCTCGAAGATCTCCAGGCGGCTGCCCGGCATCGCCTGGTGGGCCCGGTAGGCGTGGCGCACCGGCACCACGCTGTCCCGGTCGCCCCAGAGCAGCATCGTGGGCATGCCCTCCGTCAGATAGCAGCGGTCGAGCATGGTGACCGCCTGGCCGCGCCAGTCGACCACGGCGCGCAGGGTGCGGATGAAGGCGCTGCGGGAGGTCGCGTCGGGCAGCGCGTCGACGAGGGTCAGCAACTCCGGTGCGTCCTGGCCGAGATCGGTGTCGAGAAGTCTCATCAGGCGGGCGAACAGACCCACTTGGAAGCGCATTCCGGGCAGCCGCAGCATGGACAGCATGAGGTGCGCGCCGGGCAGCGAGACGGCCCGCAGTACGGGGTTGACCTCGCCCCCGACACCGCCCGCGCTGACCAGGATGAGCCGCTCGGTGCGCTCGGGGAACTGGTAGGCGAACTGCATGGCGACTCCACCGCCGAGCGAGTGCCCGACCAGGGTGGCGGACTCGATGTCGAGCGCGGCCAGCAGATCGCGTACCCCGTTGGCGTACGCGGCCACCGAGTAGTCGGCCCGCGGTTTGTCGGAGGCTCCGTGGCCGAGGAGGTCGGGCGCGATCACCGTGTGGGTGCGGGCAAGATCGGGAATCAGCTCCGCCCAGGTCGCCGAGGAGTCGCCGATGCCGTGGATCAGGACGAGCGCCGGGCCCTCGCCCGCCATCCGGTAGGCGCGCCGGTAGCCGTGCACGACGCGGTGGTGCAGGCGCAGTTCCCCGTCGCCAACCGAGCGCAGCCGAAGGGTGCGCCGCGGACGCCGAGGCGGTACGTCGACCACGGGCCCACCTCCCGTTCACCGGCCGCCGTGAAGGCGGCCCCAGCATTTCCTTCCAGCTTAGGGCCGCTGTCCCACAAGGGATTTCCGTGAGGTTTCGCCTCCGCTAAGCGGGCGAACCGACGGGCACCGAAACGGGATTGTCAGTGGCAGACGGCAAGCTGGAGTCACGTACCGCCATGCACCACTCCTTGTACCGCCATGTACCGCTTCGACAAGCCGACCCGGGGAGAGCCGTCCGATGCCGACCGCCGTACTGACCGACCACGAACGCGCCGCCGTGCAGGCCTACCTCCGTCTCCTGCAGACCGTACGAGCCGCCTTCGACAGCCCGCCGGACGGGCGCCGACCACCCATGGTGCCGCCCGCCGCGCTCGCCGAGGCGGAGCGCGCACTGGCGGCGGCCGGGCTCGCGGGCAACGAGGAGGCGTTCTTCCGGCTGCTGCACACCTGGTGCCCGGAGCCGACTCAGGCGTGAGACACGGCGATCACGACCGGACTCCGACGTGCAGCACGACGATCACAACCGGACCCCGGCATCCGGCACACCGCCCACCGCCGGACCCCGACGTGCAGCACGACGATCACAACCGGACCCCGGCATCCGGCACACCGCCCACCGCCGGACCCCGACGTGCGGCACGGTGCCCAGGGCGTACTCAGGCGTGAGGCACCGTGACCACCGTCGCGACCAACCCTCGCCGGACGGTCCAGCGGCCGTCGAAGGCTTCGACGCGCTCGCCGTCCACCAGTGGTCCCGGCACCAGGAGTCGGGCGTGGAAGCGCCCTGACCGGACGGGGCCGCCGGACGTGGGCCCCTGGACGATGTCGATGTCCGCCTCGGAGAAGTCCAGCCACTTCTTGGTCAGCGGGAACCACGCCTTGTAGACCGACTCCTTGGCGCTGAACAGCAGCCGGTCCCAGTGGATGTCGGGGATCTCGGCGCCGAGCCGGTCGAGCCTGCCCACCTCGGTGGGCAGGGCGACGGCGTCGAGGACCCCCGCCGGGAGCGCCAGGTGGGGTTCGGCGTCGATGCCGAGGGAGGCCAGATCAGAGGCGCGGGCGAGCGCGGCGGCGCTGTAGCCGTCGCAGTGCGTCATGCTGCCGATCAGGCCCGACGGCCACTGCGGCGCTCCGCGTTCGCCCGGCAGCACGGGCCCCGGGGGCACCCCGAGCTTCTCCATGGCCCGCCGGGCGCAGGTGCGCACGGCGGTGAACTCGCGGCGCCGCTTCTGTACGGCGCGCGTCAGGAGCGCCTGCTCCTCGGGGTACAGGGTCGCCCCGTCGGCCCCGTCGTCACCGTAGCTCTCCACGGCCACGACCGACTCCGGGAGCAGCTCCTCCATCACCGGCTCCGACCTCCATCGGCAGAATGCGGCGCAGCGTGCCCGGTGTTCCCGTTCGTCTGCGCCATTCACGGGGGTAACCCACCGAGACCTCTTCGAACCGGACGCCCTCGTGCCAGGTGGTCCGCGGGATGTGGAGATGACCGTAGACCATGGCCTCGACACGGAACCTGTGGTGCCAGTCGGCGGTCAGCGCGGTGCCGCACCACATCGCGAACTCGGGGTAGCGCAGGATGTCCGTCGGGTGACGGTCCAGCGGGTAGTGATTGACCGGGATCGTGGGCAGATCGTCCGGCAGTTCGGCAAGCCTGCGCTCGGTCTCGGCGACCCGGGCCCGGCACCAGGCCTCGCGGCTGGGGTAGGGGTCTGGGTGCAGCAGGTGCTCGTCGGTGCAGATCACCCCGGTGCCGTGGGCATGGGTCAGCCCCTGGTCCTTGGTCACGCAGCCCTGCGGCAGGAACGAGTAGTCGTAGAGGAGGAAGAGCGGCGCGACGACCGCCGGGCCGCCGGGTCCGTCCCAGACCGGATAGGGATCCTCGGGCGTCGTGACGCCCAACTCCCGGCACAGAGCCACCAAGTGCTCGTAGCGGGCGACCCCACGCAGCTCCACCGGATCCTTCGGGTGTGTCCACAGCTCGTGGTTTCCGGGCACCCAGATCACCTTGCGGAAGCGGCCGCTGAGCGTCTCCAGGGCCCATCGGATGTCGGCGACGACCTCCCCGACGTCACCGGCGACCAGGAGCCAGTCGTCGTCCGTCTCGGGGCGCATCTTCTCGACGATGGCGCGGTTCTCGGCGTATCCGATGTGCAGATCGCTGATGGCCAGCAGATTCCCGTGACCGCTGCCTGTCGACCGCACCCGTGACACCCCCGAAGAAGACGAATGGAAACACAAGAACACATCCGCCCCCCACGGGACAAGAACGGCCCGCCGCCGACCCGACCCGCTTCGGTTCCCGACGTCCATGACCTCTTGTCGAGCACTTCCGAAATCCGTAACACGCCCGTAGCAGCACAGGGGCCCCACGCCCCCTATGATCGCCCCAACACGGCCGCCAGGAACCTCCTTTGGCGTACGGCGGCTTGGTGTTCCTCCCACTCCCCTGGCCGGGCACGGCCTGCTCCGCCGTGCCCGCGAACCGTGAAAGGTGGCCTGCATGGGCTCTCGCGTACGCGTCTGGCTCAACCGCACGTACGCGGAGAACGTGTTCTTCATGGATCAGCTGCGAAGTAATCCGCAGCATCGCGCGGTCGAGATCCATGCCACCCACGGCGACCCCGACTCTCCCGTGCTGGCCGCCGCCGACGTGGCCTCCATGGAGCCCGAGGGGCTGTCGCCCCGCGCGTATGTCGAGTACGCCCTCGACCACTGCACTCGCCACTGTATCGACGTGTTCGTGCCGGTGCTGCACCAGGCCGCCGTCGTGGCGCAGCGCGCCGAGTTCGCCGCGGTCGGCACGGCACTGCTCGCTCCGCCCACCGAGGCCGTGGCTGTCTTCCAGGACAAGGTCACCGCCTATGAGGCGGTCCGGGAGGTGGGCGTGCCGGTGCCGCCGTGGTGGCGGGTGCGCACCGCGGAGGAGCTGGTCGCGGCGGTCGAGGCGCTGGAATCCGCGGGCCACAAGGCGTGCTTCAAGCCGGCGGCGGGGGCGGGCGGAGTGGGCTTCCGCGTGATCACGCGCGCCCCCTTCTCGCTCATGCACCTCAACGGATTTCCCAGCCCTTACGTGCCGCTGGATCTGGTCGTGGACGCGCTGCGCGACGCCGACCACCCCGTCGACTGGCTGGTGATGCCGCGCCTGGAGCAGCCGGAGGTGTCCGTCGACTGCCTCACCGGGCCCGACGGGCGGGTCCGTATGGCGGTGGGCCGCACCAAGAACGGGCGCCGCCGCGGGTTCACCCTCCACCCCTCGTGGATCGAGCCCGCGCGGCTGCTCGCGGAGGCCTTCGGACTGCACTATCTGACGAACATCCAGTTCCGCATGTACGGCGACGAACCGGTGCTCATGGACGTCAACACCCGTCCAGCGGGCGGACTGCACCAGCTCGCACAGTGTGGCATCAACGCCCCCTGGGCCGCAGTGCAGTTGGCGCTCGGCGAGGAGACGGGCGAGGTGGTTCCGCCGTTCCTCGGGCAGGACTACACCGTCGTCTCGGGCCCCCGTCCGGTACGCGCGGTGTCGCTGCCGCAGCAGCGGACCGACACACCCGCGGCCTCACTGCCCGACACGCCCGCGGCGACGCTGCCCGCCGCGCCCGCGCCGGCCACGGAACCCGCGCCTTCCCTCGCCACGTAACCCGCACCCGCACCCGCGACCGCGGCCATCGCACCGGCCTGACCCACCCTCGCCTACCGGTCTGGACCAATTCCCGCTCAGCATCTTGACAGCGAGATTGGTCCATACCAACTTGGTTGCACACCTCTCAGCACTCCCGAACATCCCCATTTCTTCAGGGAGATCGCGTGCGCATCACACACCTCAGACGTTCCAGACATCGCTTCTTCGCTCTGCTCGGCACCGCCGCGCTGGCCCTGGCCGGGGCGGTCGCCCTGCCCGGTACGGCCCAGGCGGCCAACATCCTGACCAACCCCGGCTTCGAGTCGGGCAGCCTCTCCCCCTGGACCTGCACCGGGAACCTGGGCTCGGTCGTCTCCAGCCCCGTCCACGGCGGCTCCAAGGCCCTTGCGGGGGCGGCGAGTTCGAGCGACAACGCCCAGTGCAGTCAGACCGTCTCGGTCCAGCCGAACACGACGTACAGCCTCTCCGGCTGGGTGCGCGGCAGCTACGTCTACCTGGGCGTGGACGGCGGTGCCTCGACCTGGACGACGTCCCCGTCGGCGTACAGCCGGCTGACTGTGTCCTTCACTACCGGTGCCTCGCAGACCAGCGCCAAGATCTATGTCCACGGCTGGTACGCGCAGGGCACCTACTACGCCGACGACATCAGCCTGGACGGGCCCGGCGGCGGCGGTGGCTCCGACACCCAGGCGCCGACGGCTCCGACGAACCTGACCTCCACCGGCAAGACCTCTTCGAGCGTGTCGCTGTCGTGGGGCGCGTCGAGCGACAACGTCGGCGTGAGTGCGTACGACGTCTACAGCGGCTCGAACCAGGTGCTCAGCGTGTCGGGCACCAGCGCCACGGTCAGCGGGCTGTCGCCGAGCACCGCCTACACGTTCACCGTCAAGGCGCGGGACGCGGCCGGGAACACCTCGGCGGCCTCCAACTCCGTGAGCGTCACGACGAACGCGGGCGGTGGCGGCGGCACCGGCTTCAAGCAGGCGGCGCCCTACCTCTACCTCGGCTGGGGCGATCCGCCGAGCGCGACCTCGGTGATGAGCTCGACCGGGATCAAGTGGTACACGATGGCGTTCATGCTCGACTCGGGCGGCTGCAACCCCGCCTGGGACGGCAGCAGGCCGCTGACCGGCGGCAACGACCAGACCGTCATCAACCAGATCCGTTCCGCGGGCGGTGACATCGTCCCGTCGTTCGGCGGCTGGCAGGGCAGCAAGCTCGGCGCCAACTGCTCGTCGGCGAGCGCACTCGCCGGTGCGCTGCAGAAGGTGATCGACGCCTACAGCCTCAAGGCGATCGACATGGACATCGAGAACACGGACGAGTTCGAGAACGAGGCCGTCCAAGCGAAGATCCTGACCGCGCTGAAGACCGTCAAGGCCAACAATCCCGGCCTGAAGACGATCGTCACCTTCGGCACCTCGACTACCGGCCCGACCTACTACGGAAACCGCCTCATCGAGCAGGCGCAGTCGCTGAACGCGGGCATCGACGTCTTCACGATCATGCCCTTCGACTTCGGCGGCGGCTCCGACATGTACGGCAACACCGTCAACGCCACCGAGGGGCTCAAGACCAAGCTGAAGTCGACCTTCGGGTGGGACGACGCGACGGCCTACTCCCACATCGGCATCTCCGGCATGAACGGTCTGTCCGACCAGCAGGAGAACACCACCCCGGCGATCTGGACCCAGATCAGGGACTGGGCGAACTCCCACCACATCGCCAGGCTCGCCTACTGGGCGGTCAACCGCGACCGGCCCTGCCCCGGCGGCGGCGTGGTGAGCAACTGCTCCGGTATCAGCCAGAGCAACTGGCAGTTCACCTCCATCACGGCCGGCTTCACGGGCTGAGGTACGGCTGACGGCACGACCGTGCGGTGGGCCGTCCGGGACTCCCGGACGACCCACCGCACCACCCGGTCCGCCCCAAGGACCGCGGCGGTCATACTCACGAGGTGACGACGACGCCTTCCGATCAGAGCACCCCGCCGCGCGCCCGACTGGGCAGCTGGCCCACCCCGCTCGAACCCGCTCTCCGACTGGCCCGCGCACTCGGTCTCGGCGCGGGCGACCTGTGGGTCAAGCGCGACGACCTCACCGGACTGGGCGGCGGCGGCAACAAGATCCGCAAGCTGGAGTGGACGTGCGGGGCCGCCCTGGCGGAGGGCGCCACCACCCTGGTGACCACCGGCGCGCAGCAGAGCAACCACGCGCGGCTGACCGCGGCCGCGGGCGCCCGGCTGGGACTCCGTGTCGTCCTCGTGCTCGCCGGAGCGGCGGGATCGTCGGCCTCCGGCAACCTCGCGCTCGACGGGCTCTTCGGCGCCACCGTCGTCTGGGCGGGCGACGGCGAGGCACTGGAGTCCCGGGCGCGGCAGGTGGTCGAAGAGCTGCGGCGGCGGGGCGAGGTCCCGGCGCTGATCCCCTTCGGAGGGTCCAGCGCGCTCGGGGCCCGCGGCTACGTGGAGTGTGCACGCGAACTCCTGGGACAGGCACCCGACGTGGCGAACGTCGTCGTCGCGCTCGGCTCGGGCGGCACCATGGCCGGGCTCGTCGCCGAGCTCGGCGGCGCACGCGTGCTCGGCGTGCACTGCGGCGCTGTCGCCGACCCCGCCCGGACGGTGTCGGACCTGACCGCCGCGCTGACCGGCAGGCCCTGCGCGCCGCAGGCGCTGCGGATCGGGCTCGAACAGGTCGGAGACGGGTACGGCACGCTCACCGAACCGGTGATGAGCGCCCTGACCCTGGCCGCGCGCACCGAGGGCATCGTCCTCGACCCGATCTACACCGGACGCGCGATGGCGGGGCTGGTCGCGGCCGTCGAGGACGGCGACATCACCGCGGGGCAACGCACCGTCTTCCTGCACACCGGTGGTCTGCCCGGACTCTTCGGCCACCCCACGACGCTCGCGCGAGCGGAGGCCACCCTGCTCGACGGGTGACCGGTCAGCCCGCCTGATATCCCCAGGCGCGCGCCAATTCCTCCAGCCGGGGCGGCAGTTCAACCTGGGGATCGGCGCCGCGGGCGGGCTGCACGCGGCCCGACCTGATGGTGTCGCTCCAGTCGCCGAGCTGGGGGCGGAAGGTGCCGTGGTCGTGGGTGCCGTAGTCGAGCATGCCGCTCTCCCAGGGGACGCCGAGATAGTCGCAGACGCCGCGGGTGGTCGGCTCGGGGTCGGCCGTGAGCCGTTCGTACGTGATCACATGGGCGTCGAGGTTCTGGCGGGCCTCTTCCAGCTTCTCGCTGTAGTCGAGGACCTCCGCGGTGATGGCCTCGTGGTCGGGGTCCGAGCGGCGGTCGGTCAACGAGGTGATGACCGCGCCCGGGTGGCGGAGCAGGACGATGTAGCGGGCGTTGGGCCAACATCGGTGCAGGCGGGGCCAGACGAGGGTGTTCGGCGGGGTCTTGTCGACGATGATCCGCTTGCCGCTGCGGGTGAGTTCGAGATGCAGCAGCCGGTCCCACAGGGCGTGTTCCAGTTCGTCCTTGTCGAGTTCGAGCGCCTTCATGGCATCCACGGTGAAGTCACGGGACAAGTGGACGTGGACGGTGCGCAGATGCATCTCGTGCGGGGCCCGGATCTGGCTGTGGCTGTTGAGCAGGACCCGCAGCAGCGTCGAGCCGGAGCGCACGGAGGAGAGCACGAAGACGGGCGAGTCCACCAGGCGCGGGGCGCGCGGGGCGACGTACGACCGCTCGTCGGGAGTCCCGGAACCCCGGGGCGACGGGACGCCGTCCAGGATCCGCCGCGGCGGGCGCACCGCCTCGGCCATCAGCCTCCCCCTGCGCCTCAGTCCCTTGCCGATCGCGGCCATACGCGGGTCCTGCACGGTGGCACCTCTCTTCTCTCGCGTCTCTCGCGTCTCCCCCGCATCACAGGGGGGAAGGGAGAACTCCAGGTGTCGCGCAGGAAACGTGCCGTGGTCACGGCGGGTGGCACACCCGCCGTGACCAGGCCTCTTACCGCTTTCTTAATTCTTCGTGGGAACAGCGGTCACGTTCACGGCAGCACGCTCACTTCTTCTCCACGGCCAGGCGCAGTGTCTGCACTTCAAAGGGACGCAGCGTGACCGGGAACGCGTTCCCGTCGGTGTCCGCATCCGAGAGCGGGCGCTCCAGGAGGTCGGTCACCCGAGCCCCGGCGAGCGGGAAGCCGGTGCGCAGGGTGCCGGTGGCGCGGCCGCCGCGGGACTCGTAGAGGCGTACGACGACATCGCCCGAGGCGTCGTCGGCGAGCTTGACCGCCTCGATCGTCACGCCCTCGCCGTCGACGGAGACCACCGGCTCGGCGGGACCGGCGGAATCGGCCACCCGCAGCGGCAGGTTGAGCGCGTAGCCCTCCGCGACCGCGTCCTCGATACTCGCTCCCGGGAGGAGTGCGTACGTGAAGCGATGCTTGCCCTGGTCCGCCCCCGGGTCGGGCACGCGCGGGGCGCGCACGAGCGACAGCCGTACGGTCGTCGTCGTACCGCCGTCCTCGCGGACCGTGCGGGAGACGTCGTGGCCGTACGTCGAGTCGTTGATGACCGCCACGCCGTAGCCCGGTTCGCCGATGTGCACCCAGCGGTGGCCGTACACCTCGAAGCGGGCCGCCTCCCAGCTCGTGTTGGTGTGGGTGGGGCGCTGGACGTGGCCGAACTGGATCTCGGCGGAGGAGTGCGGGGCCCTGATGTCCACCGGGAAGGCGGCCTTGAGGAACTTCTCGGCCTCGTGCCAGTCGATCTCCGTCTCGACGTCGATACGGGGGCTGCCGGCCCGGACGGTGATCGTCTGGACGATCTTCGAGCCCTTGTCGAACGACCGCTCCACGCGGATCGCGCCGAGCAGCGGGTCCTGGTCGACGACCGTGATCGAGTCGGCGTCCAGGAGGTCCGTGTAGCGGTTCTTGTAGTGCTTGTCGACGTCCCAGGCGTCCCAGTAGTTGGGCAGGTCGGTGTGCAGACGCAGCAGGTTGCCCTTGTCGGCCAGGACTTCGCGGTTCGCCGTGAGGTCGCGGACCGAGGCGAGGGTTCCGTCTTCGGCCAACTCGACGCGGACCAGGCCGTTTTCGAGGGTGCGGCCCACGACCTTCACGGGGTGCGGGGACTGTCCCGTGCCGAGGGGGGCGCTGCCGTTGGCGGGGACCTCGGTGTAGGCCAGGGTGCCGTCCGGGGCGCGGACGACCTCTGCGCGTCGACAGGGGCTGGTGTTGAAGACAAAGGCGCCGCTACCGGCGGTGGCTGCGAGCGCGGTCACCGCCTCCTGGGTGAGCACCTCCAGCTCCTGCGCCACCCGCGCGTACTCCGCCTCCGCCTCCCGGTGCACCCACGCGATCGACGACCCCGGCAGGATGTCGTGGAACTGGTGGAGCAGGACCGTCTTCCAGAGCCGGTCGAGCTTCTCGTACGGGTAGGTGTAGTCCGGCGCCTGCAGCGCGGCGGTCGTCGCCCACAACTCGGCCTCGCGGAGCTTGTGTTCGCTGCGCCGGTTGCCCTGCTTGGTGCGGGCCTGGGAGGTGTACGTGGCGCGGTGCAGCTCCAGGTAGAGCTCGCCGACCCAGACGGGGGCGTCCGGGTACTCCTCCCGGGCCTTCGCGAAGAACGCGTCGGGGTGCTCGACCACCACCTTGGGCGAGCCCTCCAGGTCGGCCAGCCTGCGCGCCCGTTCCATGATCTCGCGGGTCGGGCCGCCACCGCCGTCGCCCCAGCCGAAGGGGGCCAGGGATCTCGTGGCGGCGCCCTTCTCCTGGTAGTTGCGCGTCGCGCGGGCCATCTCCTCGCCACTGAAGCGGGCGTTGTAGGTGTCGACCGGCGGGAAGTGGGTGAAGATACGCGTGCCGTCGATGCCCTCCCACCAGAACGTGTGGTGCGGGAACTTGTTGGTCTGGTTCCAGGAGATCTTCTGCGTCAGGAACCAGTCGTTGCCGGCGAGCTTGGCGAGCTGCGGGTAGGCCGCGTTGTAGCCGAAGGAGTCGGGCAGCCAGACGCCCTTGGTCTCGATCCCGAAGTGCTCGATGAAGAACCGCTTGCCGTGGATGAGCTGGCGGGCGATCGCCTCGCCGCCTGGCAGGTTGCCGTCGGCCTCGACCCACATGCCGCCGACCGGCGCCCACTGCCCCTTCTTCACGGACTCCTGGATGCGGGCCCACACCTGCGGGTAGTTGTCGCGCACCCACGCGTACTGCTGGGCCTGCGAGCAGGCGAAGACGAACTCCTCGTACTCGTCGGCGAGCGCGGTGACGTTGGAGAACGTGCGGGACGTCTTGCGCTTGGTCTCGCGGATCGGCCACAGCCAGGCGGAGTCGATGTGGGCATGGCCCACGCCGGAGATCCGGTGGGCGCTGGCATGCGCGGGCCTGGCCAGGGCCGGGGCGAGGATCTCGCGGACAGCCGCCGCGCTGCCGGGGATGTCGTCCAGGTCCAGCGCATCGAGCGCGCGGTCCAGGGTGTGCGTGATCTCGTGGCGGCGCGGGTCGTGCTCGCCGAGTTCGAGCATCAGCTCGCGCAGCACCTGGACGTCCAGGTCGAGGTGCCAGACCTCCTCGTCGAGGATCGCGACGTCGGCCCGCTTGAAGACGTACAGCGGCTTGTCGCCGGCGGTCAGGACGTCGCCGAGCGGGGTCGGGCGCGCGAAGTCGCCTGCGAGGATGTCGGGGTTCGAAGCCGCCTCGACGAGGTAGTCGACCGATTCCCCTCCCACCACCGGGTTGCCGATCGGCACGTAGTGGTTGAGCGGGTTGACCGCCTTGAGCGGCGTGCCGTCCGTGCGGTGGACGAGGGCCTCGGCCTGGTTGCCCGGCCAGTCGCCGACGAAGCCCAGGTCGATGACTGCCTCGACACGCTTCCCCGCCCACTCGGCCGGGACCCGGCCGCGCATCCTGAACCAGGTCGTACCCCACGGCGGACCCCACGGGGTGTCCATCGCGAAGGGCTTGTAGGAGGCGGCCGCCGCCTCCTCGAACGGGACGGGCTCGCCGGGGGCCTGCCAGGCCTCGACCTCGAAGGGTACGGACGCGGCGTATATCGCGGGCTTGACGCGCTGGTCATGGATGCGCTCTACGCGCTCCTCGATCCGGCGGCGTTCGTCGTGCATAAGAAGTCTCCAGGGAGGTGGAAAGCGCTTACTCAAGGTACGTCAGGCCAGGGTGGACCGAGGTGTATCCATCGACGAGTCTGCGTGCCACGTTCACGGAGTCCACGAGCGGATGCAGGGCGAAGGCCTTCACCGCGGTCGTGCGCGAGCCCGACTCGGCCGCGGACAGCACTTCGCGCTCCACCGCCTTGACCGCGCACACCAGCCCGGTCGCGTGGTCCGGCAGCGGGTCCACCGCGACGGGATGCGCGCCGTTGGCGTCGACGAGGCACGGCACCTCGATGACGGCCTCCGTGTCGAGGACGGAGAGGGTGCCGCGATTGCGGACGTTGAGGATGAGGGTGGTGCGCTCGTCACGGGCGATGGCCCGCATCAGGGCGAGGGCGACCTTCTCGTAACCGCCGGAGAGGTCGTCCGCGTCGCGTTCGCCCGCGCCGGCCGCCTCCCGGTTCTCGGACATGTACGTGGCCTCGCGCTCGGCGCGGGTCCGGTCCCAGGCGGTCAGCGCGGCGGCGTCCGGGCGCTTCATCTCGTCGTAGAACCGGGCCTGCTGGTCGCGCAGGAACGCGCCGCGGGTCTTCTCCGCCTCCTGGTAGGCGCGCACGGCTTCGCGGTTGAAGTAGTAGTAGTGCAGGTATTCGTTCGGGACCGCACCCAGGGCCTGGAGCCACTCGGGGCCGAAGAGCTTGCCCTCCTCGAAGGAGCCGAGCAGCTCCGGGTCCGCGAGCAGCCGCGGGAGTTCGTCGCGACCCGCGACACGCAGCCCGCGCACCCAGCCGAGGTGATTGAGGCCGACGTAGTCGATCCAGGCCTCGCGCGGACTGGCGCCGAGGACCTTGGCGATACGGCGGCCGAGGCCGACCGGCGAGTCGCAGATGCCGATCACACGGTCGCCGAGGTGGCGGGACATGGCCTCGGTGACCAGACCCGCGGGGTTGGTGAAGTTGATGACCCAGGCCTCGGGGGCGAGGCGGGCCACCCGCTGTGCGATGTCGACGGCGACGGGCACCGTGCGCAGCCCGTACGCGATACCGCCCGCGCCGACCGTCTCCTGCCCGAGGACACCCTGGTCCAGGGCGACCCGCTCGTCCGCCGCGCGCCCCTCGAGACCGCCGACCCGAATCGCGGAGAAGACGAAGTCGGCGCCGCGCAGGGCCTCGTCGAGGTCGGTGGTGACGGTCACCTCGGGCGCGCCGGGCACGCCGGCCGCCTGCTCGGCGAGGACGCGGGCCACGGCGGAGAGCCGTCCGGCGTCCAGGTCGTGCAGCACGACCTGGGTGACGCGACCCTCGGCGCGGTCCCCGAGGAGCGCCCCGTACACGAGCGGGACGCGGAATCCGCCGCCGCCCAAAATGGTCAGCCTCACGCAATTACCACCTTTGCAGTTCGTGCATTGACGCAGGACGCGCAGCCAGGGCTCACGCCACGACCACTTGTACGCCCGCTTCCTCCAAGGAGGACCGCGTCGCCGCGTCCACCGGCGCGTTCGTCACCACCACGTCCAGATCCTCGGGGCCGCAGACCTTCGCCATCCCCGTCCCCGGGAACTTGGCCCGGTCGGCGAGCAGCACCACCCGCTCCCCGGCCTTGATCATGGCGCGTTTGACCGGCACCTCGACGACGGTCGTGTCCATCACCTGCCCGCCCGGCCGGACCCCGCTGGTGCCGAGGAAGAGCCAGTCCGCGTGCAATTGGCGCAGGTTGTCCTCGGTGAGGAAGCCGACCAGGGAGCGGTACTCGCGGCGGACCATCCCGCCGAGCAGCACCAGCTCTATGTCCTCGTCGTCCACGAGTTCCTCGTAGACCACCAGGTTGCTGGTGATCACGGTGATCCTGCGGCCGTGCAGCTGCCGGGCCAGCCGGTACGCGGTGGTGCCGATGTCCAGGAGCACGGACTGACCGTCCTCGATGAGGGAAGCGGCCTTCGCGGCTATGGCGTCCTTCTCGGGCACCCGCACCTCGGCGACCTCGGCGAAGGGCTGGTCGCCCTCGTCCACGACCGCGCCGCCGTGCACCCGCGTCAGCAGACCCTCCTCCTCCAACTTCAACAGGTCACGGCGGACCGTGGCCGGGCTCACGCCCAGCTGTTCGGAGAGATCGGTCACGGCCGCGGGACCGCCGGAACGCAGGGCCCGCAGGATGAGTTGATGTCGTCGCTCTGCCAGCACACCATGAACAGTACTCGTCATTCCCAATCATTTCTATGCTCAGTTCTGCTCGACTCTTGCCAAATCCCCGGGAGGCGCGCACGATCCTGTGCACCGCTTGCAGACTTTTGACGAGAGGATGCGCCCGTGGGCGACGAAGGGCCCGATGTCCTGCTGACCGGGCTGCTCTTCTACGACCTCGTCCTCACCGGACTGGGCAAGCCGCCGACGCCAGGTGAGGAGATCTGGACCGAGGGCATGGGCGTGAGCCCCGGCGGCATCGCCAACCTGGCGGTGGCGGCCTCCCGTTTCGGCCTGCGCACCTCCCTGGCCACGGTCTTCGGCGACGACCGCTACGGCGCGTACTGCCGTGAAGTCCTCGCCGACCAGGAGGGCGTCGACCTCGCGCTCTCCCGCACCGCGGACGGCTGGCACACCCCGGTCACCGTCTCGCTCGCTCTCCCCCGAGCGCTCGGCCCCGCTCGAGCAGGGGGAACCCCCTTCCACGACCGTGCCCTGGTCACCCACGGCCAGGAACCCGCGTACTCGCAGGATGTGCTGATGGGCGACCCGCCCGAGGCGCGCACCGCGCTGGTGCACATCGAGGCCGAGCCGCGCGCCTGGCTCGCCAAGGCGGCCGCGAACGGCACGCAGATCTACGCCGACGTCGGCTGGGACCCCACCCAGCAGTGGTCCACCGACCTCCTCGACCAGCTCTCCCTGTGCCATGCCTTCCTCCCCAACGAGGCCGAGGCGATGGCGTACACGCGTACCGACAGTGCGGTGGCGGCGCTCGGCACCCTCTCCGAACTGGTGCCGGTTGCCGTCGTCACGCGAGGCGGCGACGGCGCGGTGGCCGTGGACCAGACGACCGGCGAGTACGCCGACGTACCCGCACTGGACATCGATGTCCTGGACCCGACGGGCGCCGGGGACGTCTTCGGCGCGAGCTTCGTCGCGGCCTCGCTCGGCGGCTGGCCACTCGAGGAACGCCTGCGCTTCGCGGTGCTGGCCGCCGGCCTGTCCGTGCGGCGGCACGGCGGTGCGCTCGCCGCGCCCGGCTGGTACGGCGTGCACCGCTGGTGGCACTCCCTCAGCGACCCCGAACTACGGCGTGCGTACGGCTTCCTGGCCGACCGGATCCCGGCCGCCCCGGGCCCGCCCGTCCAGTACGCGCCCGTCACCCCCCGCTGAACCCCCCGATCGGTACCTCTCGCTTTCGCAGAACGTCGAAGAACGTCAAAGAACCGAAAGGCGGTGGGAGCTGTGCGGCCCTCACGAAGAAGCCTGCTGCGCGCGGGCCTGGCCGGTACGGCCGCCACGGCGCTCGGCGGCCTGGCGACCGGCTGTGCCGTTCCGACCGGTTCCACCGGCCGGAACATGGTCATGTGGTATTGGAGCGGCGGGCTGAGCCCGAAGGTCGTCCAGGACGCCAAGACCCGCTACGACAGCTCGGTGAACCTGCAGGCCATCCAGATCGGCGGGTACTACCGCTCGAAGCTGATGACCACCATGACCGGACGCGCCCACATCCCGGACATCGCCGGACTCAAGGGCGAGGACATGGCCTCGTACCTGCCGAACTCCGACCAGTTCGTGGACCTGCGCACGCTCGGCGCCGACAAGCTGAAGGACCAGTACCTGCCCTGGAAGTGGAACGAGGGCATCGCCGAGGACGGCTCGATGGTGGGCTTCCCGATCGACTGCGGTCCGGTCGCGCACTACTACCAGCCGGCCGTCTTCGAGAAGGCCGGGCTGCCCTACGAGCCGACCGACGTGTCCAAGGAGCTGGACACCTGGGAGAAGTTCCTCGCGGCCGGTGAGCAGCTCAAGCGCATCCCGGGCACGTTCATCCTCACCGACGCCCTCAGCATCTACGGCATCTCGATCAACCAGACGACCAAGCGGTTCGTCGACAAGGACCGGCACTTCATCGGCGACCAGGAGCATGTGCGCACCGCCTGGGACCGCGCGGTCGAGGCCACCCGCCGCGGCCTGGTCTCGAAGATCGTCAACGGCACGCCGGACAACATATCGGCCACCGAGCGAGGCCTGCTGCCCAGCCAGCTGAACGCCTCCTGGGCGGCCGGCGACATCAAGCTCAACACGCCGAAGACCAAGGGCAAGTGGCGGGTGGCGGCCTGTCCGGGCGGGCCGTCGAACATCGGCGGTTCGTTCCTTGCCATCACCACTGCGTGCCGGGAGCCGGAGCAGGCCTTCGAGATGATCACCTGGATGCTCGACGCGGACAACCAGGCCCAGGGCTTCGTCGACTCGGTGCTCTTCCCCTCGACCCCGGCGTCGTACGGCCTGAAGAAGCTCCGCGAACCCGACGCGTTCTTCGGCAACCAGATCACCATGGACGTCTTCGGACCGGCGGCGGAGAAGATCCCGGTCGCCTACAACAGCCCGTACGACATCGCGCTCAAGACCCCGATCGACGACGAGCTGCGGAACTTCTCCGTCCTCGGCAAGGACGAGAAGCAGGCCTGGAAGGACGCCATGAGCAAGTGCCGGCGCATCGCGGACCACCTGGGGGTGAGTTACTGATGGCTACCGCACCCGTGGTCGAGACACCGCCGGCGGTCGTGACCAGTGCCCCCGTCGTCCATCACAAGAAGGGCATCCTGAGCTACTGGCGGCTGTACGCCGCGATCTCCCCCTTCTATCTCCTGTTCCTCGCCTTCGGCCTGATCCCGGTCGGCTTCTCGCTCTACCTGTCCTTCCATCGCTGGGACGGGCTCGGCTCGATGGAGTTCGCGGGCCTGTCGCAGTACCGCTATCTGCTGGGGGACAGCCAGTTCTGGACGGCGATCGGCAACACGATCATCATCTGGGCTCTTGCCACCTTCCCCATGATCTTCCTGGCGATGGTCACGGCCGTGCTGCTGAACTCTGCGGTCCGCTTCAAGAACGTCTACCGCTTCGCGTTCTTCCTGCCGAACGTCACCTCGATCGTGGCCGTCGCGATCATCTTCGGCTCGGTCTTCTCCACCAACTTCGGCCTGATGAACGCCGTGTTGCAGGCGCTCGGCCTGGACCAGGTGGCGTGGCTGAACAGTCCCTGGGGCATCAAGGTCGCCATCGCGACGCTGATGACCTGGCAGTGGACCGGCTACAACGCGATCATCTTCCTCGCCGGGCTCCAGACCATCCCGAGCGAGCTGTACGAGGCGGCGCGGATGGACGGCGCCGGGCCCGTGCAGACCTTCTTCCGCATCACGCTGCCGCTGCTGCGTCCGGTGCTGCTCTTCGTGCTGGTCATCTCCACCGTCACCGGACTGCAGAGCTTCTCCGAACCGCAAGTGCTGCTGCAGACCACGGACAACAACTCGTCGTTCGCGGGCGGTCCGGGGCACGCGGGCCAGACGATGGTCCTCTACTTCTTCCAGCAGACCTTCGACAACAACGACTTCGGATACGGCGCCGCCGTCGCCTGGGGCATCTTCCTGGTCGTCATCCTCTTCTCGATCATCAACTGGCGGCTGGTGCAGCGCCGGGGCGAAGACTAGGAGACCGCCACCATGGCATCCATCAAGGGTTCGCGGCAGCGGGGCACAGCCCTCCACCTGGTCCTGATCGTCGGCCTGCTGCTCTCGGTCTTCCCGTTCTACTGGGCCGTGATCATGTCGACGCACTCGTCGACCGAGATCTTCTCCTACCCGCCGAAGCTGCTGCCCGGCTCGCACTTCCTGGAGAACCTCCGCCACCTCTTCGACAACGTCGACTTCTTCGGGTCGATGTTCAACTCCCTGCTCGTGGCCGGCTCGGTCACGGTCCTGGTCCTCTTCTTCGACTCCCTCGCGGCCTTCGTCTTCGCCAAGTTCCAGTTCCCCGGGCGCCGGGTGCTCTTTGCGCTGATGATGGCGATCTTCATGGTGCCGGCGCAGCTCCAGGCCATCCCGCAGTTCGTGATCATGGCGAAGCTGGGCTGGATCGGTTCGATGACCGCACTGGTCGTCCCGGCGGCGGCCAACGCGTTCGGCATCTTCTGGATGCGCCAGTACATGAAGAGCGCCATCCACGACGAACTCCTCGACGCCTCCAAGCTCGACGGCGCCGGATTCCTGCGCCAGTACTGGCACGTGGCGCTCCCGGTCGTCCGGCCCGGCCTCGCCTTCCTCGGCATCTTCACCTTCATGGGCCAGTGGAACGACTACGCCTGGCCGCTGATCGCCCTCACCAACCCGGACAACGTGACCCTCCAGGTAGCCCTGTCCCAGCTCAACGGCGTCCACGGCACCACCGACTACGGGATGGTCATGACGGGCGCGCTGCTGGCCCTCGTCCCGCTGCTGATCGTCTTCGCGATCGGCGCCAAGCAGATCATCGGCGACCTCGGCAAGGGGGCCATCCGCTGATGACCGATCCGTCGATCCGCGGACCATTGCCCGCCGATCCCCTGATCGCCCTGCGCCCCTGGGAGGCACCTGAGGTGACCTCCTGGGGGCGGTTGCCGATGAACGCCGTGGACCGACGGCCGGGCGCGCTGTCGCTGGACGGTGACTGGCGGTTCCAGCTGCTGCCGGCGCCCGACGGCTCGCTCGCTGACTGGGCCCGGATCGAGGTCCCCGGCGCCTGGACCATGCAGGGCACCGACGACCTCCCCCAGTACACCAACTTCCGGATGCCGTGGGGCGAGTTCCCGCCCGCGTCGCCCGCCGCCAACCCGACGGGCGTGTACGAGCGTGACGTGGACGTCCCCGCCGAGTGGGCCGGTCGCCGGATCGTGCTCCAGGTCGGAGCCGCCGAGAGTGTTCTGCTGGTCCATGTCGACGGGCGACCGGTCGGCATCTCCAAGGACTCCCACCTCGCGGCGGAGTTCGATCTCTCGGAGGTCGCCCGTCCCGGGCGGCGCACCACCGTACGACTCACCGTCGTGAAGTGGTCCGACGCCTCGCACATCGAGGACCAGGACCAGTGGTGGCACGGCGGGATCACCCGCTCGGTCCTGCTGTACGCCACCGATCCGCTGTATCTGGCCGACGTGACGGTGCGGACGCGGCTCGACGGGGAGTTGCGGGTGGACTGTCAGGTGCGGAGCAGTTCCGGCGCGCTGCCCGAGCGCTGGCACGTCAGCGGGGAGCTGGACGGTCAACTCCTCGCACAGGACGCGGAGTTCGACCGTTTCAACACCGCGGACGGCCGGGTCTCCGACTTCCTCGGCGAGGCACGCCTCGCCACGGCCGTCCGCGACGTCCGCCCGTGGACTGCGGAGACGCCCGCGCTCTACGGCCTGACCGTACGGCTGCACCGCGCCGACGGTTCGGTCGCCGACACCTCGTACCACCGCGTCGGCTTCCGCGAGGTGGAGATCCGCGGCCGGGACCTGCTCGTCAACGGCCGGCGGATCTACATCCGGGGCATCAACCGGCACGACTTCGATCCGCTGACGGGACGGACGGTGTCGTACGAGGACATGCGCGCGGACCTGGAGCTGCTGAAGCGCTTCGGGTTCAACGCGATCCGCACGGCCCACTACCCGAACGACCCGACCCTCCTCGACCTCGCCGACGAGCTCGGCTTCTACGTCGTGGACGAGGCGAACATCGAGGCGCACGACCACGCGCACGAGATCGCCGAGGACCCGCGCTACACCAGTGCCTTCGTGGACCGCGTCGCGCGGATGGCGCTCCGCGACAAGAACCATCCTTCCGTCGTCATCTGGTCCCTCGGCAACGAGTCCGACTACGGCGCCAATCACGACGCCGCCGCGGGCTGGCTGCGCCGCCACGACCCGACCAGGCCGCTGCAGTACGAGGGTGCGGCCAAGCTCGACTGGGCCGACACGAGCGTCGCGTCCGACATCGCCTGCCCCATGTACGCACCCATCGAGGACTGTGTCGCCCACGCCCTCTCCGGGACGCAGACCAAGCCGCTCATCCAGTGCGAGTACTCGCACGCCATGGGCAACAGCAACGGCACGCTCGCCGACCACTGGGCCGCCATCGAGTCAACCCCGGGGCTTCAGGGCGGCTTCATCTGGGAGTTCTGGGACCACGGCATTCTCCAACGCGTGAACGACGGAAGACCGGCCGGGCGCGGTGGCGCCGGGCTGTATGACAACGGTGTCGCGGCGCCGGGCCACCGCTGGGCGTACGGCGGCGACTTCGGCGAGGCGATCCACGACGGCGCGTTCATCGCCGACGGGGTCGTCTTCCCCGACCGGACCCCGAAGCCGGTGATGTACGAGCACCGGGAGATCGCGGCGCCGGTCATGCTGACGAACTTCGAGCACGAGGGGCCTGCCATCGCCAACCGCCAGCACTTCCGGGGGCTGGAATGGCTGGCCGCCGAGTGGGAGCTGTCGCTCGCGGACGGCGGCACGCTGACGGCTCCGGCCGAGCTGCCCGACGTGGGCCCCGGCGAGTCGGCCACGGTTCCGCTGCCCTTCGCGCTGCCCGACGACGCCGGCGAGGCGTGGCTGACGCTGCGCGTGACGACGGCGGACGACGAGCCATGGGCGCCGCGCGGCACAGTGGTGTGCCTGCCACAGGTGCGACTGTGGGCCGCGTCCGACAGCGGGGACGACTTCGAGGACGAGGACGTCTCGCAGGACGTCCCCGCGGCGGGCGAGCCCGTCGACATCGACGAGGACGGACTCCTCGTTCACCCGCTGCTCACCGCCGCGCCCGTGCTCTCGCTGTGGCGGACCCCCACCGACAACGACGAGCTGGGCGGCGCCGCGGTGCGCCGGCGCGCCTGGGGACTCGACACGCTCGTCCGCGAGGTCGTCGCCGTCCACCGTGACGGCGAGCGAAGCGAGATGGCGGTCCCCGGGGCCGAAGGCCGAGGGAGCGTCACCGTGCTCGCCGAGTACGACACCCGGGCAGGCATTGTGCGCCATGAGCAGGTGTTCACGCGCGTCGAGGGTGGTGTGCTCGTCGAGGAATCGGCCGAGCTGCCGGACGGCCTCGACGACGTGGCGCGGGTGGGCTCGGTCTTCGAGACCGTCGCCGGGCTCGATGTCCTGGAGTGGTACGGGCCGGGTCCCTGGGAGTCGTATCCGGACCGCTGCGCCGGCGCGCCCGTCGGCCACCACTGCCTGCCCGTGGACGAGCTGTTCACTCCCTATCTGCGTCCGCAGGAGAGCGGTGGGCGGCACGGCGTACGACAGTTCACGCTGTCGGCGCCCGACGCCACCGGTCTCTCGGTCGCACTGGACGAACCGCGCCAGGTGTCCGTGACCCGGTACCGCGCCGAGGACCTGGCCGCCGCCACCCACCACGACGAACTGGTGCCGCGGCCCGGCTGCGTCGTGCACATCGACGCCGCGCACCGGGGCCTGGGCACCGCCTCGTGCGGGCCCGACACCTCGCCCGAGTACCTCATCGACACCGGTACGCACCGCTGGTCCTGGACGCTGCGCGTGCTCTGACCTCGCTCGCATCCACCTCTCGACGCCTCCTCGCGCACCCACCTCTTCGACGCCCCTTGATGGAGCAGACGTGTGTACTTCGCATGCCCGGACGCAGGCCGATCAGACCGCCGCCCAAGCCGGCCAGGCCGATGCGGGAAGACGTAATTTCCTGCGGGCCACGGCGCTGATCGGCGCGGCGGCCACGACCGTCGCACTGCCCGCGGCCGCCCGGGCGGCAGCCCGTGAGGCGAGCCGGCGGCCCGACCCCGAGAGCCGCCGCTTCACTCTCGCCGTCATGCCCGACACCCAGTACCTCTTCGACGGCCCGAGCATCAACCCCGCGCCGATCGAGGCGTCGCTCCGCTACCTCCTGGAGCACGGCAAGGACGAGAACATCGTCTTCCTCTCACATCTGGGCGACCTCACGGAGAACGGCGGGGACGAGACGGTCCGGGAGCAGTGGTGGCACGTCGCCGTAGTCAACGACGGCTCCCACACCACGATGTACGTCCAGGGCTGCCCGGTCGCCCGCAATCCGCACGCCTCCGCCGTCGGACTCACCTCCCTCGGTCTGCCGTGGCTGCTCGGCGGCTACGAGTACGCGGGGAAGATCGACCAGATTCTGCACGGCCGGCTCGGCGACGTCCGGATCGTCGAGCGCGCCCTTCCCGTCACGTCGTTCATGAACCACTGATCCCAAGACCCGAGGGACTCACACGATCATGACCGAGCAGCAACTGCCCGCCTGGGCCGATCCGTCCGTCTCCCCCGCCGCGCTGGACCCGCAGGGCATGTCGCGGCGCGGGCTGCTGCGCCGCGCGGGCCTGTTCGGGGCGGCCTTCGCGGTGGGTTCGCTCGCGACTCCCGCGGCCGCCTCCGCCGGACGCTACGGCGGCAACGATCCGCGCCTCGCCTACCTCGTGGGCGACCACCACATCCACTCCGTCTACAGCCACGACGCGAAGTACACGTTCTCCCAACTCGCCCGGTCCGGGGCCCAGTACGGGCTCGACTGGATGGTCTTCAACGAGCACTCCAACTTCGGGCACGCCGACTACGGCGCGAAGCTGGAACACCAGGAGATCCTCAAGGCGCGCGCCCAGAACCCGCGCCAGCTGATCTTCCAGGGCCTGGAGTGGTACATCCCGGCCGCCGAGCACGCCACCGTCTTCGCCGCTCCCGGGCCGCACGAGGTGGACCTGCTCACCCAGTTCGAACTCGCCTACGACGGCAAGCTGCTGGGCTACACGGCGGGCTCCCCGACCCACCCGGACACGGCGCGCAACGAGGCGCACGCGGTCAAGGCCATCGAGTGGCTGGCCGCACAGCGCCGCACCGGATACGTCGACGACGTCCTCGTTCTCGCCAACCACCCGCTGCGCCTGGGCATCGACTCCCCGCACGAGATGCGCAATTGGCGCGACGCGGCCCCCGAGATCATGATCGGCATGGAGGGCGCGCCCGGAGCCCAGGGCGGCGGCATCCCCGGCTGGGTCGGCTCCGGCCGGCAGCGCGGCGAGTACGTCAACAAGCCGTCCGAGAACTCCTTCGCCGGGTACCCGGAGGACGCGTACGTCCTGTACGGCGGCTTCGACTGGATGACGGCGACCGTCGGCGGCATGTGGGACGCGATGCTCGCCGAGGGGCGGCTCTTCACGATCACCACCAACTCCGATGTGCACCGCGTCGTCTTCGACACCTGGACGAACGGCGACTGGGCGCCCGGGCAGAACTTCGACAACACCGGGCACATCCCCGACCCGGTGAACACCGACACGCAGCAGCCGGGCGGCGACTTCTGGCCCGGCCAGTTCAGCCGCACACATGTGGGCGTGACCCGCTACGGCTACCGCGCGGTGATGGCGGGCCTGCGCGCGGGCCGGGTCTGGCTGGACCACGGCCATCTGCTCGACGGGCTGGACGTCCGGCTGAAGCGGGACTGCGACCACGGCCCCGGGGTGACCATGGGCGGCCGGCTGCGCGTCCGCAAGGGCGAGAAGCTCACGCTGAGCGTCACCGTGACGACCGCCTCGCGCCCCAACCCCCAGGGGATCCTCCCCGAGTTGGCGCACGTCGACGTGATCCGCGGCACGGTGCGCGGCCCGGTGGCCGACCGCGACGACTGGCGGGCGCCCGACACCAGGGTCGTCCACACGCGGGACATGAGCGGCCGGAAGGGGACCTACACCCTGCGCATCCCGCTGGTCGCCGGCGACGAGTCCTTCTACGTCCGGCTGCGCGGCAGCGACGGCAACCGCAATGGTGCCGGGTATCTCGGCGCCTCGATCGACCCGCACGGCCCGATTCCGCATGTGCCCGGCGACGGTGACCCGTGGGTCGATACGTGGTTCTATGCCAACCCGGTCTTCGTCGATGTGGCAGGTGTTTGATGAGCGTCAGTTCCTTGCTCTGGCCGCCCTGTTAGGCGCCCTACGGTCGGCGTGAGTACGTCGTCCGCCGTGGCCGCTGAGCCCCACTGGCCCCAGACCGGCACGGCGTACGTCGACTCGCTGAGCGGCGGTCAGGGGCTGGCGAGCCGCGCGGACGGCTCACTGCTGTACCGTGGGCTCGCCTCCATCCCCCTCGACCTGCGGATCAAGGGCTGGAACCACGTGGGCGACCCGGACATCGCGGGGGGTATGTGTTCGACGCCTATCAGGGACTGGACACCGCGACCTCGAAGATGTTCGCCGTCACCACACCCGCCGGGAGCGCTACGAGTACGTCCACCAGCTCGACCCGCGCGAGAAGCTGAACAACTCCTTCGCCACCGTGTCGCCCGATGGGCATTGGCTGGTGTCGGGCGAGTGGGGCGACCAGAACCGGCTCCAGGTCTTCCACGCTCCCCTGCTCAATCCGTCGACCCCGCGTACCGGCGGCGCCCTGCCGGAGGTCTGGCAGATCACCCTCGACAAGCCGGTCGGCGACCTCCAGGGCTGCGACTTCGTCACCTTCTCGGCCGTGGAACGGCCGAGCTTGTACAACTCGGTCGTTCACGCCTTGTCGCGCTCCCGACTGCCCCCTACGACGGGACGGTCACGGGTCGCATCTCCCCACGTCCGGCCTGTTCAGGCCGGTGCGGGGACGGGTGCGGTGACAAACACCCACGCCGAGCGTGCACGATCGCGCACGTTGACCCCGGCGACGTGGTCGGCGGGCCCAGCGAGGCCGCACCAGCGACAGGCGAAACGGTCCCGGTCGGGCCGGTTGGCCCGACCGGTATGCCCGCAGCGTGGGCAGCGCTGCGAGGTGTAAGCCGGATCCACCTCCAGGAACGGCACCCCGGCCCGGCGGGCCTTGTAGGCGAGGTGCTGTCCGAGCTGGTGGAACGGCCACGAGGAGAACATGCCCCGCTGGTCGCGGCGAAGCCGTACCCGCTCGCAGATCCCGTCCAGTTGCTCGACGGCAATCCCGCGACCGGTGCGTTGCGCGACGGACACGATCTCCTTGCTGATGGCGTGGTTCAGATGGGTGGCATGGCGCTGCTCTCTCCTCGTGCGGCGGGCCAGGCGGCGGTTGGCCGAGCGGGTCTGCCTGGCCTGGAGTTCGGCGCGTTTGCGGGCCTGCCAGCGCCGGTAGCGGTTCAGGCCGCGGCCCTGGTAGTTGGTGCCGTCGCTGGTGGTGGCGAGGTTGACGATGCCGCGGTCCACACCGATCCAGTCCACCGGCTCGAACACCTCCGGATCGGGAAGGTCGCAGGTGGCGATCAGGAACCACTTCCCGCCACGCCGGACCAGGTCGGACTCACCCCTGCGGTACCCGGCCAGCGTCTTGAGCTGGTCCGGCGAGCCGGTGTAGCGGATGCCCCGCATCCGCCCGTCCACCGTCCAGATGGACACCGTGCGCGCATCCGTCTGCCAGGACAGACACCGGTCGTCGAACGGCTGCGCCGCCTCCGGCCGGAAGCCGACCGGCGAACCGACCGCCTTGCGGTACCGCTTCGACGACGGACCACCCAGCCGCCCGGCTTTCAGGCTCGCCGCGAGCGCACCGTAGGCGTCCACGACCTTCTTCACCACCCGCACCGCCGGCTGCGCCGACAGCCCGAACGCGGCCTTGACGTCCGCGTAGACCAGCTTCTGCAGCCCGTTGCGGTCCCTCACGCCCGTCTCGAAGGCAAGCCGGGAGACGTAGTTGGCGGCCCGGTTGCAGGCACGCAGGGTCGCCTCCAACGCCGCCGCCTGCTCCGGCGACGGCAACAGCTTCAACTGCACCACCAGCTTCACGGCCCCAAACCTAGACAGCACATCGCACACACGGGCGGACTTCACACACAGTCACCCATCCTCGCGACCATCCCGCACACACGTGCGCATTTCCCGGCTCCGCCGGACAGCGATACGGGCACTCCGTGCCGGACCTCGACGCGGTGACGCTCCGCGTCACAGGCCGGTGATGCGATTCCTCCCCGGCATGAACGCCGGGGCATCTTCGCAAGAATCAGGTGAACTCCACGCGGCTGCTGTGCGCCTCGGACGACGGCTCACGCACGCTCTTCCCCGAGGACCGCCCGCTGCTCCAGGTCGACCTGGACCGGAACCTGGACGGTCAGCCGGTCACGGGTCATGTCACCAGCCTCTTCGCGCTGCCGCAGCGCAGCCTGTGCACGAGAGGGACGTACGAGACGGAGGGCGTGGACTACGACGCCGTACACGGCACGCTCCGGGCCGAGGTGGTCTCGCCCGGAGCGTGCGCGGTGGCGACCACCGTGTACGCGTACCGCCAGGGCTAGAGGTCAGGCGTAGAAACGCGACAGGCTCTGCAGGACGGCGGCGGGCTTCCCGCCGCCGTCGATCTCTATCGTGCCGTCGACGGCGATCTGCACCCCGCCCGGCACGTCCTCGACCGAGGCGAGCCTCGCGACCAGACGGATCCGCGCACCGACCTTCACCGGCGAGGGGAAACGCACCTTGTTCAGGCCGTAGTTGACCTTCGTCGACACGCCCTCGACCTCCAGCAGCCCGGTGAAGAGCGGGATGAACAGGGAGAGGGTCAGATAGCCGTGCGCGATGGGTGCGCCGAAGGGGCCCTCCGCGGCCTTCTGCGGGTCGACGTGGATCCACTGGTGGTCGCCGGTGGCGTCGGCGAAGGTGTTGATGCGTTCCTGGGTGATCTCGATCCAGTCGCTGGTGCCGAGGTCGCTGCCCGCGAGCTTCTTGAGTTCGTCGAGGCCGTTCACGGTGGTGCTCATATGCGCTTCCCTGCTGTGGAGTTGGTGGTGCCGTACCGCGTACGGACACGGGACTTGAGGAGCTTCCCGGAGGCGGTGCGCGGGAGTTCGTCCGCGATGACGACCGACTTCGGGATCTTGTACTTGGCGAGGCGTCCGGCGAGCGACGCGAGGACGGCGTCCGGGTCCAGGTCGACCCCCTCGCGGGCGACGACGACCGCGCGCGGCACCTCACCCCACTTGTCGTCGGCGACGCCGATGACCGCGCACTCGACGATGTCGGGGTGGGCGAGGAGCAGGTCCTCGATCTCGGCGGGGTAGATGTTCTCGCCGCCGGAGATGATCATGTCCTTGATGCGGTCGACGATGAAGACATAGCCGTCCTCGTCGATCCGGGCGGCATCCCCGCTGCGGAACCAGCCGTCGGCGAAGACGGCGGCGGTCTCGTCGGGCAGGCCCCAGTACCCGGGCATGACGTGCGGGCCGCGGACGACCACTTCCCCCGTCTCCCCGACGTCGACCGGCGTGAAGTCGGGCCGTACGACCCGTACATCGCTGAAGAAGTGCGGCACCCCCGCCGAACCCGCCTTGCCGACCGCGTGTTCCGCGTCCAGGAAGAGGGTGCCGGGCGCGGCCTCGGTCATGCCGTAGCCCTGGAGGAAGGTGAGGCCGCGCTCCTGGTAGGCGGCGATCAGCGGGGTCGGCACCGGCGAGCCGCCGCAGGTGAGGATGCGCAGCGAGGACAGGTCGGCGTCGGCCCAGCGCGGGTGCCGGGCCACCTGGTCGAACATGGTCGGCACACCGAACATGAAGGTGATCCGGTGCCGCTCGATCAGGTCGAAGGTGGCCGCCGGGTCGAAGGACTCGACCAGGACGCAGATGCCGCCCTTGAGGAGCACCGGCAGGGTGAGCATGTTCAGCCCGGCCGTATGGAACAACGGGGCCGAGACCAGGGCGCGTTCGTCGGCGATCAGGTCGTGGTCGACGAGGACGTTGACCGCGTTCCAGGTCAGATTGCCGTGGGTGAGCATCGCGCCCTTGGGGCGGCCCGTCGTGCCCGAGGTGTACATGATGATGCAGGTGTCGTCGGCGGTGACGGGCTGGTCGATCGCCTCGTCGTCGGCCCCGGCGATCAACTCCTCGTAGCGGTCGCCGACTTCGACGAACGTCCGCACATCGGTGCTGCCCGGCAGGCCCGCGACGAGCCCCGCCAGCGACGGCGCGTAGACCAGGGCCTTGGCGCCCGAATCGCCCAGCTGGTAGGCGATCTCGGGTCCGGCGAGGCGGGGGTTGAGCGGCACGAAGACCGCGCCCAGGACACCCGCCGCGAAGAGCGTTTCGAGGTACGCCGGGTGGTTGGGGCCGAGATAGGCGATCCGGTCGCCGCGGCGCAGGCCCAGGGCGCGCAGGGCGTGGGCGAGCCGGGTCGTGCGGGAGTACAGCTCGGCGTAGTCGACGCTGCTGTCGCCGTGGATCAGGGCGGTGCGGTGCGGGGTCTTGCGGGCCCGGCGTGCGGGCCATGACCCCAGTCCCTCATTGCGCATCTGTCTGCCCCTGTCCGTCGTCGCACATGGGATGGCACATGGGGTGGCCCCTTACGGCGTGAGCCCGAGCAGGCGGGCGGCGTTCTCCTTGAGGATCTTCGGCTTGACCTCGTCCTTGATCGGCAGCTTCGCGAAGTCGGCGAGCCAGCGGTCGGGGGTGAGGACGGGATAGTCGGAGCCGAAGAGGACCTTGTCCTTCAGCAGCGTGTTGGCGTACTGCACGAGCTGTGGCGGGAAGTACTTCGGCGACCAGCCGGACAGGTCGATGTGTACGCCCGGCTTGTGCGTGGCCACCGCGAGCGCCTCGTCCTGCCAGGGGAAGGAGGGGTGTGCCAGGATGATCTTCAGATGCGGGAAGTCGGCGGCCACATCGTCCACGTGCAGCGGGTTCGAGTACTTGAGCCGGATCCCGCCGCCGCCGGGCACGCCGGCGCCGATCCCCGTCTGTCCCGTGTGGAAGAGGGCGATCGTGCCGGTCTCCTCGATCACCTCGTACAGGTCGTACGCCACCGAGCGGTCGTTGGGGAAGAAGCCCTGGACGCTGGGGTGGAACTTGAAGCCCTTCACCCCGTACTCCTCGACCAGTCGGCGGGCTTGTCTGACCCCCGCCTTGCCGCGGAAGGGGTCGATGGAGGCGAACGGGATCAGCACGTCCGGGTTGGCGGCCGCGGCCTCGGCGACCTCCTCGTTCGGGACGGGCTCGGTGCCGGTGGCGGACTCGGCGTCGACCGTGAAGATCACGGCGGCCATCTTCCGCTCGCGGTAGTGGGCGGCGGTCTCCTCCAGGGTCGGCTTCCGCTTTCCCTCGACCTTGAAGTAGGCACTGGAGGCGTCGTGCAGGTCCTCGCCGAGCGAGGAATGGCCCTTCGACGACACCTCGGCGTGGGTGTGGACGTCGATCGCGACGAGTTCGCTGAGGTCCATGGTGAGGGCCATCACGCCTCCGGCAGCTTCGGCGCGGGGATCCCGACGGTCTGCGGTTCGGCACCGACCGAGGTGGCCCAGGCGTCGGCCAGGGTGTCCGGGGTCCAGCCGCCGTCCGCGTACGCCGCCTTGATCTCCTGCGGATGCGACCAGAGTGCCACCTTGTCGCCGCCGATGCCGATGGCCTGCCCGGTGACCCCACGGGCGGCCTCGGAGGCGAGGAACGGGACGAGGGCCGCGCAGTCCTCGGGGGTGCCGAAGCCCTCGCCCTTGCGGAGGAAGTCGGGCAGCGGCTCGCCCTGCTTCATGGCCTCGATGTAGGGCGCGAAGGCCGGGATGGTCTCGGTCATCGCGGTCGCGGCGACCGGCACGATCGCGTTGACGGTGATGCCCGCACGGCCCAGCTCCATCGACCAGGTGCGGGCCATCGCGGCGATGCCCGCCTTCGCCGCGGCGTAGTTCGTCTGACCGAAGTTCCCGCGCTGCCCGGCCGGCGAGCCGACCAGGATCAGACTGCCGCCCTCACCCTGCTCGCGCATCCGCACGGCGGCGGCGCGGGCGCAGGTGAAGGTGCCCTTGAGGTGGGTGGTGATCACCGCGTCGAAGTCCTCGTCGGTCATCTTCCACAGGACCTTGTCGCGCAGGATGCCCGCGTTGGTCACCAGGATGTCGAGCCGTCCGAATTCCTCCACCGCGCGGGCGACGAGCCGGTCGGCGGCCTCTGAGGTGCCGACCGCGACCACCTCGGCGACGGCCTTGCCGCCGGCCTCGGTGATGGACTTGACGGCCTGCTCGGCCACGGCCTCGTCGACGTCGTTGACGACCACGCAGGCGCCGACGGCCGCGAGGGCGTGTGCGTAGGCCAGGCCGAGGCCACGGCCGCTGCCGGTGACGACGGCGACCTTGCCGGTGAGATCGATGCTGGGCACGAGGGGTCCCTTCGAAGCTTCGGATCAGCAAGCGCGGCCTGGGATGCCGAGCTGCGGCTACGAGATCGAAGCTAAGGACAATAATTGTTGACGTCAATAGTTGTTGCCGACTCATCCGTGCGTCATGCTGTGCGTAGTACGGCGTGAAAGCTGTCCGCGGTACGGCGCCGTCGTGAGCGCGGTACGGCCTCACGTCGTACAGAAGTACATCCGAACCGCCCCGCCCGGGGCCCGGCCCAGGGAGCCCGTCATCGCAGGTCAGCAGCGCGCGACAGAAATTGCCGGAGGCCCTGCCCCCATCGATGCCCAGGAACCGTGGATGCGCGGACTGCACGCGGACACCGGCTACCTCCTGTACCGGCTGGGGCTGCGCTCGGGGCAGCTGTTCAACACGTTCCTGCAGGAGTCGGGGCTCCGCCTGCGCCACTACGCGCTGCTCCGCTTCCTCGCCACCTCCGAAGGCGCGCTGCAGCGGGAACTGAGCTCGCAGCTCGGCTACGACCCGAGCGCGATCGTCGGGCTCGTCGACGATCTGGAGAAGCTCGGTTTCGCCGAGCGCCGCCCTTCACCGGACGACCGTCGCAGCCGGATCGTCGTGCTGACCGAGGACGGCCGGGCCTTCCTGCGCGACACCGACGAAGCCGGCCTGCGCGTCACGAACGATCTGCTCCAGCCCCTCGCCCCCGCCGAGCGAGCCACCCTGCACGCCCTCCTGCAACGGGTCGCGGAGACCGAACTCAACTCATGACCACCCTGTCCGCGCCCGACCGCCTGCTCGCCGTGCTCGCCGCCTTCGACCACGAGCACCCGGCCCTGTGCCTGTCGGACATCAGCCGCCGGGCCGGGCTCACCCTCACCACAGCCCACCGGCTGGTCGGCGCGCTCACCGAATGGGGCGCCCTGGAACGGGACGAGGACGGCGTCTACCACGTGGGCCTGCGACTGTGGGAGATCGCGGCGCTCGCCCCACGGGGCCTGGCGCTGCGGCAGATCGCGCTGCCGTACCTGGAGGACCTGTACGAAGCCACGCACGAGAACGTGCAGTTGGCGGTCCGCGACGGCTCCGAGGTCGTCTACATCGAGTGGCTCTCCGGGCGCTCCGCGGTCGGCGTCCGCATCCAGGTGGGCGCCCGCTGGCCGCTGCACGCCACGGGTGTGGGGCTCGCGCTCCTCGCCCACACCGAGGCGGCGCTCCAGGAGGCGTACTGCGACCGTCCGCTCGCCTCGTTCACCCCGCACACCATCACGGACCCGGCTCGGCTGCGCCGCCTGCTGGCCGAAGTGCGGCGCACGGGGGTCGCGGTGAGCAGCCGTCAGGTCACCGACGACGCCCTGTCGGTGGCCGCTCCGGTACGCGGCACGGGCGGAACGGTCGTCGCGGCCGTCTCGGTGGTCGTGCCCGAGGCCGACGCACAGGTACCGGCGTTGATCCCGGCGGTACGGCTGGCGGCGCGCGGGATCTCACGGGCGCTCGGATGGCAGCCCGAAACGCGGGCGGCGCGCGACGCGTAGGACGCCGGATATCCCTCTCATCGGTGAGGACTTCCCCGCCCGGCGGTCGGGATACTGGGACGGCCCTTGCCCTGAGGAGCCGTGTATGTCCGCTCAGTCCAGGTTCGCGCCCGCCGTCTCACGATGGCGGGCGGTGTTCTCACCCACCGCACTCCGATGGCGGTCGGTCTTCGCGCGGTTGCGCACGACGCATCCCTACGTTCTCGACACCGCGCTCGCCGCGCTGGTGCTGTTCGCCGCCTCGCTGCAGTGGATGTTCCCCGACGAGGGAGACGACCGGCTGTCCTGGCAGGGTTTCCTCCTGGCGGTCGGCACCGCGGTGCCGCTGGTGTGGCGGCGGCGGGCACCCTTCCTGTCCGCGTGCGCGGTGTCGATCTGCACGCCCGCCATGGCGCTGTATCACGCACCGCCACCGAACGTCGCCTACGGCGGACTGGTCGCCCTCTACACCGTGGCCACACTCTGCCCGCCCGCACAGCGCCGGTTCATGCTGGTGACCTGGCTGGTCGGCGCCTCACTGACGATGATGGCCAAGGAACACGCCCAGCCCTTCGAGTACGCCTTCCATCTGACGAGCTTCCTCAGCGCGTACGCGCTCGGGATCCTCACCCGCGTCCAGCGCGCGTACACCGCGGAGCTGGAGGACCGGGCCCGCCGTCTGGAGCGGGAGCGCGCCGCCGACACGGCGCGGGCGACGGCGCAGGAACGCGCCCGGATCGCCCGGGACATGCACGACATCCTGGCCCACGCGGTGAGCCTGATGGTGGTCCAGGCCGAGGCCGGCCCGGTGGTCGTGCGCAGCGATCCGGAACGCGCCGAGGCGGCCTTCGACGCGATCGCGACGAGCGGGCGCGACGCGATGCGGCAGCTGCGGCGCATCCTCGGCGTGCTCAAGGAGGAGCAGGTGAACGGGGCATCGGCCCGGTTGCCGCAGCCCGGCATCGCGGCCCTGGCCGAACTGGTCGGCCAGGTCGCGGAGTCCACCGGGCTGCGGGTGGACCTGAGCACGACCGGCGTGCCCCGTCCGCTGCCCGCGGACACCGAGGTCGCCGCCTACCGGGTGGTGCAGGAGGCCCTCACCAACACCGTGAAGCATGCGTACGCTTCCACGGCACGGGTCGAACTCGACTGGACGGAGGACGCGTTGACGCTCACGGTGACGGACGACGGGCGGGGGCCGGGTACACGTGGCCCCACCGCACCACCCGGCGGTCACGGGCTGATCGGCATCCGGGAGCGGGCCACCGCCTGCGGTGGCAGCGCGGACTCGGGGCGCGGTCCCGACGGCGGCTTCCGTGTCGCGGTACGCCTGCCCGCCACCGCCGACCGGCAGGCGGCCCTGGGGTGAGCATCCGCGTGGTGGTCGCCGACGACCAGGAGCTGGTGCGCAGCGGCTTCAGCATGATCCTGGAGGCGCAGCCGGACATCGAGGTGGTGGCGGAGGCCGGGGACGGCGTGGAAGCCGTGGCGGCGGTACGGGAGCACGCGCCCGACGTGTTGCTGCTCGACATCCGTATGCCGCACATGGACGGTCTGGAGGCGGCCCGTCTGGTGTGCGCGGAGTCCGGCTGCAAGGTCGTCATGCTGACCACGTTCGACCTCGACGAGTACGTGTACGAGGCGCTGTACGCGGGCGCGAGTGGCTTTCTGCTCAAGGACGTTCGGCGTGACGACCTGGTGCACGCGGTGCGTGTCGTCGCGGCGGGCGACTCGCTCCTCGCGCCTTCGGTGACCCGCCGTCTGGTCGCCGACATCATCCGGCGCCGCCACGCCGAGGCGGCCACAGAACCCGCGCCGGGCCGGCTGGAAACCCTCACCGCCCGCGAGGAGGAGACACTGCGGCTGCTCGCCCGCGGCCTGTCCAACGCGGAGATCGCGACGACGCTCTTCGTGAGTGAACACACCGTCAAGACCCATGTCAGCAACATGCTGGGCAAGCTGGGACTGCGGGATCGGGTGCAGGCGGTGATCTGCGCGTACGAGACCGGTCTGGTGACACCCGGCGCCTCCTAGTGCCGCGTCAGCCAAGGTTTGCCCGTCAAGGAGCGGCGTCCGGTGCGTGCTCTGGGGCCCCCGGCCGAAGGCTGGGGGAGTGCCGGCCGGAAGTCCTCGTACTGGACGTACTTGGGCTTTCGGCCGGTGCGGCGAGTGGGGACACCTCCCACGCCCTTGAGGAAGTGGGGAAGCGTGCCCGGCGTCGCGACGGGGCGAACCTCTGCTGACGCGGCACTAGGTCCTGTGCGGTGGGCGGGACCGGCTCCCTCGCAGGAGTGAGGCCGGACCCGGTATCCGTCGTGCGGGGGAGTTCCCGAAACCGCTCCCCACGGCGATCCGCCGGCCCCCTGTCCGGCGCGACGCTGAGTGGCGATGTCACCGACCGCACCCACCGCCGGGAGGCGTACCGTGCTCGCCACGATCTCCCGGGCGGCGACCCGCCGCCCGCTCACCGTGATTCTCGTCTGGCTGCTCATGCTGCTGATCGGCTTCGGCCTCGGCACGGGCGTGTTCAGCCGGCTCGTCGACTCGGTGCCCGATGTCCCGGGCACCGAGTCGGCCCGGGCCGCCGACTACCTCGACCGCGTCGACAAGAGCGGTGAGTCGATCACTGCCGTCGTCGCGGGCACCTCGGTCTCCGACCCCGGTCTGCGGTCCCAGGTCGCACGTGCGGTCGCCGATCTGCGTACGGTCTCGGGAATCGCCGACGTGCCCGACCCGTACAGCACCCACGGCCTCACCTCCGAGGACGGCAAGGCCCTCGTCATCCCGGTGACGCTCAAGGGCGACCTGAAGTTCAAGGACAAGAAGAAGGCCGTGGACACCGCGGCCGAGCGCATCCGGCAGATCGACGCGCCCGAAGTCCACGTCAGCGGCGGGCTGTTGCTCGGCCAGCAGATGAGCGGGCGCGCCCAAGGGGACGTTCAGCGGGCTGAGTTGATCTCCCTGCCGGTCGTCCTGGCGCTGCTGCTCGTCGTCTTCGGAGGGCTGCGGGCGGCCGGGCTGCCCCTGCTGATCGCGATCAGCGGAGTCGCGGGGGCGTTCCTGGCGCTCTTCGTCTTCAGTCAGTTCACCGACATCTCGGTGTACGCGATCCAGGTGACCACCATGCTGGGTCTCGGACTCGCCGTGGACTACGCGCTGTTGATGGTGGTCCGCTTCCGCGAGGAGCGACGGCACACCGACGATGTCATCGAAGCCGTGCACCGTACCGTCGCCGGCGCCGGGCGGACCGTCCTGTTCTCCGGACTCACGGTGGCCGTCAGCCTCACCGGGCTGCTGGTGTTCCCCAGCCCGTTCCTGCGCAGCATGGGTCTGGCCGTGGCCGCCGTGGTCGTCGTCGACATGCTCGCCGCGGTCACCCTGCTGCCGGCGCTGCTGGCCCTCCCCCACGCTCGGCTGCGCTCGCGCGGGGGGACCCCCACCGGCGCCCGCATCGCGCCGGCTCGCGCCCCTCATGAGGACGCCGGCTCCAAATCCGGTTCCAGGTTCGGCCTCAAGTCCGGCGCCGACCCCGACAACGAAGGCCGCGTCTTCGCCCGCCTCGCCCGGTTCGCCGCGCGCCGTCCCCTCGTCATCCTGGCCACCCTCGTCCCGGCCCTGCTGGTCCTCGCGCTGCCCGTCGCCGGAATGAAGATCAGCATCGGGGACGCGAAGCAACTGCCCTCCAACACCGAGGCACGACAGCTGTACGACATCGTGGACGCCCACTTCCCGCCCGGCACCGGGGTCTCACCGGTGACCGTGGTGGTGCGCCCCGGCGCGGCCCCGGACATGGTGGCCCGCATCCGCGCTCTCTCCGACACGACCGACTCCCGCGCCCTGCCGGGCGGCGCCACGCTGGTGCACCTCCAGCCGACCGGCAGCGTCGACGGCAAGGCGGCGACCGACCTGGTCGAGCGGGTACGGCAGGTGCGCGGGAGTGAGCCCGTCGAGGTCACCGGCGTCGCGGCCCGCCTGGTCGACTTCCGCGAGATGCTCGCCGAGCGGGCGCCCTGGGCGGCGGCCACCGTGCTGCTCGGTATCTTCGCGCTGCTCTTCGCCTTCACCGGCTCGGTCCTGATTCCGCTGCGGACCATCGCGACCACACTGCTCAGCCTGGGCGCCTCGCTCGGCGCGGTGGTCTGGGTCTTCCAGGACGGCCATCTGGCCGGGGCGCTGGGCGCCGAAGGGCTCGGCTCGCTCAGCCTGACGGCTCCGCCGCTGATCATCGCGATCGCCTTCGGGCTCGCCATGGACTACGAGCTCTTCATCCTCGCCCGGATGCGCGAGACCTGGCTGCGGACCGGCGACGCCCAGGAGGCCGTGGTGACCGGTCTGCGCCGCTCCGGACGCGTGGTCAGCTGTGCCGCACTGCTCCTCGCGATCGTCTTCGGGGCGTTCATGACCGGCGGCTTCTCCCCCATCCTGCAGATCGGCCTCGGGCTCACCCTGGCCGTCCTGATCGACGCGACCGTCGTGCGGATGCTCCTCGTACCGGCGACGATGGCACTGCTCGGGCGGCGCGCGTGGTGGGCGCCGGGCGCCATGCGACGGGCGCACGACCGGTTCGGGGTGAGCGAGGAAGCGCCGTCTCAGCCTCAGCCTCAACTGACCAGCGTCTGAGGGCCTGCCCTGTCGTCAACCTCCCTCTTGCCTGCGGGCGCACGGCGGGAGGTTGACGCCAGGGACCGGCCGAAGCACTCGGGCCCCGTCGCCGCCCGGCGACGGGGCCCGTGTCCGTCACGTGGTCGAACGAGACCCGGTACGAAACGGCCGGCTCAGCCGGGGAGCGCGGCGAGCAGCCGTCGGTCCCGTGGGGCCGCCCCGCGGTCGAGGCGGGTGTCCAACAGGCGCCGCGCCGCATCACAACGGCCCGCCGAGACAAGGGCGTACAGCAGGGTCTCCTCGACGACCTCACGCTGGGCCGCGCTGCCGCCCACCTTGCGGAGCACCGGCAAAAGCGCGTCGAGGCCGCGGGCGGCCTCGTGGAAGCGTTCCTCGACCAGGGCGGTGAAAGCCTGACAGAGCGGCACGATGACCTCGCGCTGAACGGGGTCGGCCCCTGCGGCGTGGTCGCGCAGGCGGCGCAGGGCCGCCACGTCTCCGGCGGCGGCGAGAGCGACCGCCGCGTGCAGCGCGGTGAACGCGGTCGCGGGCCGCTCGACCACCTCGCGCGCGACAGTGCCGAGAACGTCCGACGCGGGCACCTGCCCACGCCAGCTGTCGCTCAGTCGGGCCCGCCACAGCAGCGACCCGGAGTCGACCAGCGCCCGCACCCCCGTCACGCGCCCCGGCGCGAGCTGCGCGAACCACCGCTTGCGTACGGCAGCACGGTCGTCCAGGGCGAGTTCGTGCAGCGCGATGTGCCAGGAGAAGTGCGCCCGGTGGACGGCGCCCCGGCCCTGCCCGGACACCCAGGCGTCGAGCCAGTCGCGGCCCACCTCGTGCGCGCCGGACTCGTAGTGGACGTGGGCGAGCGCGTGCACGGCGTGCCCGGAGGCGGGTTCGGTGGCCAGGGCGCGGTGCGCCAGCTCGGCGGCCTCGTGGAAGCGGCCCTGTTCCTGGCGCAGGAACGCCAGCAGCGAGGTGTGGAACCAGTGCCCGTCGTACGCCGGCGAGGTGCGCTCTACCAGGCGCAGCGCGTAGGCGTCGTCGAGGTCGTTGATACCGGAGAAGGCGATGGTCGGCACGGCGGCGGCGAGCGCCAGCGCGTCGGCGGGGTGCCTGCCGAGATGCCCGAGCAGGGCGAGGGCACCCCCGTCCGAGGAATCGTCGTGGACGCGCCGCGTCACGACGTCCACGAAGGAACGTTCCCGCTCGTCGGCCCGTTCGCGCGCGGAGCGCTGCGCGTCGGCGAGGGCCCTGGGTACGTCGACGTCGGCGCCGCACTCGTGACCGAGCAGGGCGAGGGCGGCGTGCGCGAGCGCGAATCCGGGGTCGAGGGCGACCGCACGGCCGAAGGCGACCTCGGCGCCGGCCCTGACCTTGAGGACCCGGTCGAGCCCGGTGCGGTAGGCGGCGGCCGCCTCCGCGTGGGTGGACAGCGCGAGCCCGTGCCCGTCGACGGGCCGCCGGCGCACGGTGCGCCGGGGTGTCGACAGCGGCGCGAGCAACTCCTGGGCCAGGGCGGCGGCCTGGACACGGATCTCCGGGACGGCGGTGGTCTCCCACAGCTCGCCGCGGCGGGGAGCACCGAGCGTGAACAGCCGGCTTTCAACGCGGCCTTCGGCGTCGAGGAGATGGCCGTCCCGGGTCGCGGCGCCCATGCCCAGCGGGCCGCGCACCGCGGCACCGGATTCGAACAGCGAACGCCACAAGGGGTCTTCGAGACGCGGGCCGGGTCCGGTGCAGTCGATGACCCAACCCGTGCGTAAGTTCTGGCCGTCGGAGAGGGTGACCAGCACCGACCCGTCGTCCAGGACGGCGGCGTCGGTGACCGTTGCGGCATGCACCCGCAGTCGCCGGGCCGTACGGGCACGGGACACCGACTCGGCCGTCGCGGGCGCCATTCGATGGCGATGGGTGTTCCACAGCGCGCCCTCGCGCTCAAGGAACGCGACCCGCTCCTCGGGGGTGAGGCTGCGCCACAGCCGGGCGGTGTGCGGCCGCAGGCTGTCGAGCGCCGGGCGCCAGTCGCCGTGGGTACGGACGGCCCGGCCGATGTGCCGGTAGACCGTCCTGCGCAGCGCGGAGAGCGACGGCGCCTCGAGTCCGTCGGGGGCGGCCATCGTCGCGGCGGGGCCGATCGCGTGCGGCTGGGGCAGCAGGCCGCGCCGGGAGACGGCGTGCACGGTGCGCCCGGGCCGGTCGAGGCTCAGGGCCAGGTCCACGGCGGTGAGTCCCGTCCCCACCAGCAGGACATCGGCCGGTTCGGCGAGCGGACCGTCGAGGGCGCCCGGCGCCCAAGGAGACCGTATGAAGCGCTCGGACGTACGCAGTCGGGGCGGGGCCCAGTCGCCGCGCGCGGCGGCCGGCCCGGTGGCGAGTACCGCGCTGTCGGCCATCAGGCGTTCCCCACCGGCAAGTTGAAGCTCCACCCCGCCGCCGGAGGCGCGGGTACAGCTCTCCGCGCGGGTCCGCAGCCGGTGTACGGCAACCGTGCCGTGGGCGCGGACGATCGCCTGGGCCAGTGTGTCGGCCAGATAGGCGCCGTACCGGTACCGGGTGGCGAAGTCGGCGCCCCTGACGGCGGGTTCGCCGTGCCTGCACAGCCAGCGGGTGAAGTGTCCGGGGTCGTCGGGATAGCAACTCATGCCGCTCGCGGGCACGTTGAGCCGATGCCGTGGGTCGGGGGTGGCGTACGCCGTGCCGCGTCCGGCCTCCGGGGCCGGGTCGACCAGGACGAGGTCGAGGGGCGCCCGGCGACGCGCCGCCGTCTCGCACAGCTGGACGGCGGTCAGCGTGCCGGCCGCGCCCGCTCCGACGATGGCCACGGTGTGCCGCTTGGGGGCTGGAATCACGGATACCTCCGGCGGGGGTGTGCTGCGGGACCGGTAAGCGGAACTCCTTCTTCACTATTCCGACCGGAGAGGTGGGGAACGGTCCCCCGGGGCGTGCTCTCACCGGAAACTCAGGGCGCCGGTCGGCTGCTTCATACTCTGTTCACAATCCACCGCGGCCCGACAACCGTGGTTTCAGGCCGTCCCTCAGGGCGTCTTCACAGGAATCTCAGGTTGAGCCCCTCGGATTCAAAGATTCAACCCATGGAAGGGGCGCAGTATGCACCCGCAGTGGTGGTGATCGAAGAACCCAGGAAAGGCGTGCCGTGGGCGTCCCTCAGATATCGAACCGGTCCGGGCAGACAGCGAACCGGTCCGAGCCGGCACGGGGCGGGTCCGAGCGGCCGGCCTGGTCACGGCGCGGGATCCTCACCGTGCTCGGCGCCGTCCCGGCAGTCGCGCCGACGGGCTGCAGCGGCTCGGCGGACGCCTCGGAGGGGACGGGCGCGACGGCGGCCGCGGGCGCAAAGACCCAGGCCAAGGCCAAGGTCAAGGAACCCACCGTCACCGTCACCCCCGCCGACGGCACGAAGAAGGCCGATTTCACGAGCCCGGTCGAGGTCGCCGTGGCGAACGGCACCCTTGCGAGCGTCGGCGTCACCGGCAACGACGGTTCCACTCTGGCCGGTTCCTTCAACGACGCCCGCACGAAATGGACCTCCACCAGGAATCCGTACTCGGGCACCAAATACACGGTCACAGCGACACCACAGGGCGCCGACGCGCACACCGCGACCTTCGTCACGAAGTCCCCCGGCGAGACCTTCGTGGGCTATTTCACTCCCGAGGCGAATGCGACCTCCGGTATCGGCATGCCCGTGTCGATCAACTTCACCCAGGCCGTCAAGGACCGCGCCGCCGTCGAAAAGGCGATCACGGTGACGGCCGAGCCCGCGGTCGAGGTGGTCGGCCACTGGTTCAGCGACACCCGGCTCGACTTCCGGCCCGAGGCGTACTGGGCCGCGGGCACGAAGATCACGCTGAGCCTGCGGCTCAAGGACGTCGAGGGCGCGAACGATGTCTACGGCGTCCAGTCCAAGGACGTCACCTTCCACATCGGCCGTCGCCAGATCAGCACGGTCGACCTGCCGAAGAAGACGATGACGGTCGAGCGGGACGGATCGACGCTCGCCACCTACCCGGTGACCGGCGGCGACGCCGAGCACACCACCTGGTCCGGGATCATGGTGATCAGCGAGCGGTTCCGGCAGACCCGCATGGAGTCCTCGACGGTCGGTCTCGGTGACGAGTACGACATCCCCGACGTCCCGCACGCCCAGCGGTTGACCACCTCCGGCACCTTCATCCACGGCAACTACTGGGCCCCGACGTCGGTCTTCGGCACCAGCAACACCAGCCACGGCTGCATCGGCCTGCACGACGCCAAGGGCGCGAACGACACCTCCGTGCCGGGCTCCACGTTCCACAACAGCTCGACGCTCGGCGACGTGGTGATCGTCAAGAACTCGGGCGAGAAGACCGTGGACCCCGCCAACGGCCTCAGTGGGTGGAACCTGTCCTGGGCGGACTGGAAGGCGGGCAGCGCTCTGTAACGGTTTCACCGAAGGGGCGGGTATCGGCGGATCGCCGTGACCCGCCCCCTTCGCATGCACCGCCCTTCTTTCACGGCGTGAACTCCCATGCGCCCAAAAGACTTTCTCGGCTTCACCTCTTGACGGCCGGAGTGACGGAGAGCACATTGTCCGCGCAGCTGCTTTGAGAGCGCTCTCAAATCGCGTGGGAGCGCTCCCCACTTCACCGCGCACCCCACTCCGTACCGAAGAGGCACCCATGAGTGAAACTTCCGGCACACCCGGCGCATCCGGCAGACGCCGCCCTCTGCGGCGCGTACTCATCGCCGTGTTCAGCACCCTCGGCCTGGCGGCCGCCGCCGCCACGGCCGCCACCCTCCCCGCCAACGCCTCCGCCCCCACACCCCCGTCCGGCTGGTCCCAGGTCTTCCTCGACGACTTCAACGGGGCCGCCGGATCCGGCGTCAACACCGCCAACTGGCAGTACACGACGGGCACGAGCTACCCCGGCGGGCCCGCCGGCTTCGGTACCGGCGAGGTCGAGACCATGACCTCCAGCACCAACAACGTCTCGCTCGACGGCGCAGGAAACCTCCGGATCACCCCACGGCGTGACGCCGCGGGCAACTGGACGTCGGGCCGCATCGAGACGAACCGCTCCGACTTCCAGCCGCCCGCAGGCGGCAAACTCCGCGTCGAGGCCCGGCTCCAGATGCCGAACGTGACCGGCGCCGCCGCCAAGGGCTACTGGCCCGCCTTCTGGATGCTGGGCGCGCCCTTCCGTGGCAACTACTGGAACTGGCCCGGCATCGGCGAGCTGGACATCATGGAGAATGTCCAGGGGCTCAACACCGAGTGGGCCACCATGCATTGCGGCACCTCGCCGGGCGGCCCCTGCAACGAGACCTCCGGCATCGGCGGCAACACCCCCTGCACCGGGACCACCTGCCAGGCCGGCTTCCACACGTACGCCGTGGAGTGGGACAAGTCCACGAGCCCCGAGGAGATGCGCTTCTACCTCGACGGCGTCAACTTCCATACTGTACGGGCGAATCAGGTCGACGCGACCACCTGGGCGAACGCCACCAACCACGGCTACTTCCTGATCCTGAACGTGGCGATGGGCGGCGGCTTCCCCGACGCCTTCGGCGGCGGCCCGGACGGCGGCACGGACCCCGGCCACCCGCTGGTCGTGGACTACGTCCAGGTCCTGCAGTCGACCGGCGGCGGTGGCGGCACGACCCCGCCGCCCTCCGGCAACCGTGACGCCTACAGCGCCATCCAGGCCGAGTCGTACGACACCCAGGCGGGCGTGGGCACCGAGACCACCACCGACACCGGCGGCGGACAGAACATCAGCTCACTCGCGAACGGCGACTACGCGCTCTACAAGGGCGTCGACTTCGGTTCCACGGCGGCGCATCAGTTCTACGGCCGGGTCGCGAGCGGCGCGGCGGGCGGCGTCAGCGGACTCGTCGAGGTGCGTCTCGACAGCCGTACGAGCGCGCCGATCGGCAGCTTCGCGGTGGCCAACACCGGTGGCTGGCAGGCCTGGCGAACGGTGCCCGCGAACATCAGTTCCGTCACCGGAACCCACGACGTCTATCTGACCTTCACCAGCGGTCAGCCGGCGGACTTCGTGAACGTCAACTGGTTCGACTTCGGCCACTGACACGGGAGTTGACGAATGATCACATACTCCCCGGCCAGGTCCAGAGTGCCACGCCCCGAGGTCAGGCGGCTGGTGACGGCCGTCCTGACCGCCCTCCTCACGGTGCTGGCGCTCGGCCTGGCCGGGGCGGTGCCTGCCAGCGCCGCCGCCGACTACACCCAGGGCGTCACCTCGACCGGCTCCGGTTCGGTCCAGATCTGGTTCAAGCCGACCACCCCAGCGTCCCTGGTCGATGTGCACTACCTGTCCCCCAGTGCCGGTCAGCAGAACTTCCGGATGGCCAACAACGCGGGGATCTGGCAACAGAACGTCGGCGGCCTGCCGAGCGGCTTCACCCTGGAGTACTGGTTCACGTACGAGAAGGGCGGACCGCTCTACGACACCCCGCATTTCACCTACACCGTCGGCAGCGGCGGTGGGGGCGGTGGCGGGGGCGGCACCGGCAGCTTCCCGATCACCTTCCAGAACAACACCCGTGGGACGTACGCGAATTCACAGATCTACGTCACCGTGCTCGGTCAGGTGACGCCCGGTCAGTGGTCGTACATGAAGTCCGACGGGACCATGACCCGCATCAACCACCTGGACGCGAACGCGCCCGGACACCTGACCAAGAACGGCGTGAACTACCCCAACATGTCGTTCACGCTCGCCCAGTCGGGCGGCTCGGTCCCCTCCCCCACGTCGATCCGGGGCGGCCGGATCTACGTCTCCCTCGGCTCGCCCCTGTACATCCCGGTCTCCCCGGACGACCAGGGCTGGGGCGGCCCCGACCTGCGCAACCCCAACGACCCCAACACCGACGTCTACTACGACTGGTACGAGTACACGTACGTCTTCGGGCAGGTGGCCTTCGGCGGCAACACCACCCAGGTCGACCAGTTCGGCTTCCCGATGACCTCACGGCTGACGCAGGCCTCCAGCGGCTACGACACCACGCGGGGCATCACGCTGACCCGCGCCCAGGTCATGTCCCAGTACGCCGCCTCGGTGGGCGCGGCCTTCAAGCCGCTGCAGAACACGTACCGGATCACCGCCCCGCGCTCCTCCAACCTCTTCCTCGCGGGAGGCTCCCAGGCGAACTACCTCCAGTCGTACGTCGATCAGACCTGGTCGTACTACTCCACCCATCCCTTCAAGCTGACCCGGCTCGGTGAGACCTTCTCGGGACAGGTCTCCGGGAACACCCTCACCTTCACCAAGAACGGCGCCGGTCCCTACACGCTCCAGAAGCCGTCCTCCCCGGACGTCGTGGCCTGCGCGGGCGCGCTGGCCTCGGGCAGTGACCCGGAGAAGCAACTCGGCGCGGAGTTCTGCGCCGCGTTCAACCGGGGCGTGGCTCTCGACACCTCGGCCTGGTACACCCCGTCCGCCTACTACACCGGAGGCATCAAGAACGACTACGCCGCGTTCCTGCACACCGTTGGTCTCGACAAGCGTGCCTATGCCTTCCCCTACGACGACATCAACGACCAGTCGTCGGTGCAGATCCTGGGCAACGCGAACCCGCCGACCGGGCTGACGCTCGGCATCGGCTGGTGATCCACACTCGGTGAAGAAGTAAAGAGGGGGCGGGCCCGACGGCCCGCCCCCTTTCGGCGCGGCAACGCCCGCCCCCTCAGCGCAGCTCCGCCCGGAACGTCGCCGGGGTCGTGTCCGTGTGCTGATGGAAGAACTTGGAGAAGTTGGCCGAGTCGGGGAAGCCCACGGCGACGCCGATGCGGCCGATGGGCATCTCCGTGTGGGCCAGGAGCCGTTTGGCCTCCAGGATCACCCGCTTGTCGATGAAGCCCTTCGGGGTCTCGCCGGTGGCCGCGCGCACCGCGCGGACAAGGGTGCGGCGGGAGTAACCGAGGGCGTCGGCGTACGCGCTGACGCTGTGGTTGGTGGCGAAGCCCTTCTCGACCGCGTCCCGGAAGCGGGTGAAGGTGGTGTCGGTCCGCTCGCGCGCCGCCTCGGCGGAGCTCGCCGCGAGATGGGCGAGGCGCAGCAGGAACGCCGTCAGGGAGTGCCGGAGTACCGCGGTGTGCAGACTGAGCGGCAGCGTGGTCGTGTCGTTGTACTCGCGCTCCAGTTGGGCGAGGGAGTCCTCCAGGGCGGAGACCTGGGCCGCGTCGGGGTGCAGCAGCGGGGGCTGGTCGTAGCGGTAGAGGCCGGTCGCCTCGACCGTGGCGCGGGGCAGGAAGCCGGGCTGCATGATCAGGGCGGTCCCCGCGTACTCGCCTCTCCTGGAGAAACGGTGGACCTGACCCGGCCGGATCCACAGCAGATCGCCGGCCGTGACCTCGTACTCGGTGAAGTCGACCATGTGCGTCACCGGGCCCCCGCGGAACAGCATCACCACGTGGAAGTCGATGCGGTGCACACGGTCCAGCGGTGCCTCCTCGGCCCAGGCGCGGTCGGGCTCCATCGGTCGGACCTGCATGCCGACGCCGCTCACGCTCAGGTCGATGGGGAAGGGAAACGTTCTGATCCCGTCACCGTCTTGGGTTGTTCTGTCTGCCATGTCCTTCTCGCGTCGGCTCGGTACGGCGCTGCGTGTCCCACTTTCACCGAAGGCTGACACACGGGCACCTTCCCCGGCAAAAGTCAGACTTTTAGTTTTGAACACGTCCGAGCACTTACCCCGCTCCTATCGAGGACTTCTTGAAGATGAGCACGCAGACACCCGACAGCTTCTCCGACGGATTCGAGTGGTCCGAGCTGGACCGGCGTGCCGTCGACACCGCCCGCCTCCTGGCGGCCGATGCCGTACAGCAGGTCGGAAACGGCCACCCGGGCACCGCGATGAGCCTGGCACCGGCCGCGTACACGCTCTTTCAGAAGGTGATGCGTCACGACCCCGCCGACCCGGAGTGGACCGGCCGCGACCGCTTCGTCCTCTCCCCCGGCCACACCTCGCTGACCCTGTACACCCAGCTCTTCCTGTCGGGCTACGAGCTCGGGCTCGACGACCTGAAGGCGTTCCGTACGCACGGGTCGAAGACGCCGGGGCACCCGGAGTACGGGCACACGGCGGGCGTCGAGACGACGACCGGCCCGCTCGGCCAGGGTGTCGCCAACGCAGTGGGTATGGCGATGGCCGCCCGCTACGAGCGCGGCCTCTTCGACCCCGAGGCCCCCGAGGGTGAGTCCCCGTTCGACCACACCATCTGGGCGATCGTCTCGGACGGCGACCTGGAGGAGGGCATCTCCGCCGAGGCCTCGTCCCTCGCCGGCCACCAGAAGCTCGGCAACCTCGTCTTCGTCTACGACGACAACCACATCTCCATCGAGGGCGACACGGCGACGGCGTTCTCCGAGGACGTGCTGAAGCGCTACGAGGCGTACGGCTGGCACGTGCAGCGGATCGAGCCCGCGCTGGGCGGCGACATCGACGTCCACGCGCTGTACACGGCTCTCAAGACGGCGCAGGCCGAGACCGAGCGCCCCTCCATCATCGCGATGCGCACGATCATCGCCTGGCCCGCGCCGAACGCGCAGAACACCGAGGCCTCCCACGGCTCCGCGCTCGGCGCCGAGGAGATCGCGGCCACCAAGCGGATCCTGGGCTTCGACCCCGAGCGGACCTTCCAGGTGGACGCCGAGGTCCTGGACCACGCCCGGACCGCCCTCGACCGGGGCGCCGAGGCGCACGCCTCCTGGGACAAGCAGATCGCCGAGTGGCGTACCGCGCAGGCCGAGCGCGCGGGGCTCTTCGACCGTGTCGTCGCCGGTCAACTGCCCGAGGGCTGGGAATCCGCGCTGCCGGTCTTCGAGGCGGGCACGTCCGTGGCGACCCGCGCCGCCTCGGGCAAGGTCCTGCAGGCACTCGGCGGTGTGCTCCCCGAGCTGTGGGGCGGCTCCGCCGACCTGGCCGGCTCGAACAACACCACGATCGACAAGACCTCCTCCTTCCTGCCGAAGGGCAACCCGCTGCCGGAGGCCGACCCCTACGGCCGCACCGTCCACTTCGGCATCCGCGAGCACTCCATGGCCGCGGAGATGAACGGCATCGCGCTGCACGGCAACACCCGCATCTACGGCGGCACCTTCCTGGTCTTCTCGGACTACATGCGCAACGCCGTGCGCCTGTCCGCGCTGATGCAGCTCCCGGTGACGTACGTGTGGACGCACGACTCCATCGGCCTCGGCGAGGACGGTCCGACGCACCAGCCGGTCGAACACCTCGCCTCGCTGCGCGCCATTCCCGGCCTCAACATCGTCCGCCCGGCCGACGCCAACGAGACGGCGATCGTCTGGGCCGAGATCCTCAAGCGGCACGCCCTCAACCCGGCCCCGCACGGCCTCGCGCTCACCCGTCAGGGCGTGCCCACCTACGAAGCCAACCCCGAGGCGGCGAAGGGCGGTTACGTCCTGCGCGACTCCTCCACCCGGACGCCGGACGTCGTTATCGTCGCCACCGGCTCCGAGGTACAACTCGCCGTCGCCGCGCGCGAGCGGCTGGAGGCCGAGGGCGTGGGGACGCGTGTCGTGTCGATGCCGTCCGTGGAGTGGTTCGAGGAGCAGTCCGCGGAGTACCGCGAGAGCGTCCTTCCGCCGTCCGTGAAGGCCCGCGTGGCGGTCGAGGCGGGCATCGGTCTGACCTGGTACCGGTACGTCGGTGACCACGGACGCATCGTTTCTCTGGAGCACTTCGGCGCCTCCGCCGACGCCAAGACCCTGTTCGCCGAGTTCGGCTTCACCGCCGAGAACGTCGCCGCCGCCGCGCGGGAATCTCTTACCGCAGTCCGCGGTTGATCCGATCGCACAAAGGAAGATGATCACTGTGACCGAAGCAACCGCGACCGCGGTAACCCTGAAGCGCCTCTCCGAGGAAGGTGTCTCCATCTGGCTCGACGACCTCTCCCGCAAGCGGATCGCGTCCGGCAACCTCGCCGAACTCATCGAGACCAAGCACGTGGTGGGCGTCACCACCAACCCCTCGATCTTCCAGGCCGCCATCGGCTCCGGAGAGGGGTACGAGGAGCAGCTGGCCGATCTCGCGGTGCGCGGCGTGACGGTCGACGAAGCCGTCCGCATGATGACGACCGCGGACGTGCGCGCCGCCGCCGACATCCTGCGCCCGGTGTACGACGCGACCGGCGGCCGTGACGGCCGGGTCTCCATCGAGGTCGACCCGCGCCTCGCCCACCGCACCGGGGCGACCGTCGCCGAGGCCAAGCAGCTCGCCTGGCTGGTCGACCGCCCGAACGTGATGATCAAGATCCCGGCGACGCGGGCCGGTCTCCCGGCGATCACCGAGGTCATCGGCCTCGGCATCAGCGTCAACGTCACGCTGATCTTCTCGCTGGAGCGCTACCGCGAGGTCATGGACGCCTACTTGGCGGGCCTGGAGAAGGCGCAGGCGGCCGGGATCGACCTGTCCACCATCCACTCGGTCGCCTCCTTCTTCGTCTCCCGCGTCGACAGCGAGATCGACAAGCGGCTGGCTAAGGTCGGCACGGACGAGGCGCTCGCCCTCAAGGGCAAGGCCGCGCTCGCCAATGCCCGGCTCGCGTACGAGGCCTACGAGGACGTGTTCGGCTCTGCCGACAATGCGGCACAGCGCGGTGTCGGCTGGACCGCCCTCGCTGCGTCCGGCGCCCACAAGCAGCGTCCCCTGTGGGCCTCGACGGGCGTCAAGGACCCCGCGTACAAGGACACGCTGTACGTCGACGAGCTGGTCGCGCCGGGCACGGTCAACACCATGCCGGAGGCGACGCTGAACGCCACCGCCGACCACGGTGACATCCACGGCGACGCGGTGACCGGCGGCTACGCCGGGGCCCGTGCCGACCTGGCCGCAGTCGAGGCGCTCGGGATCTCGTACGACGAGGTCGTGAAGCAGCTGGAGGACGAGGGCGTCGCGAAGTTCGAGGCGGCCTGGCTGGAGCTGCTGGAGGCCGTCGCGACCTCACTCAGCGGCAAGGGAGTCGAGGGGGAATGACCAGGAATGAAGCGCTTCCCGACAGCGCCGCGCAGAATGCGCCCGCCGCGGCGAAGGGACTGGGTGACACGGCCGTGGAACCGGCTGCGGTGACGGCGGGATCCGACGAGGCGCACACGGAACCGGCGGGTTCCGGCGCCGCGAGCGCGGCGACGGCCGACGTGCCGGGCCCCGGTCACGCCGGCCCGGAAACGGCCGACGCGACATCGGTGCCCGGGCACGCGAACGCCGAGTGGGCCGACATGACGCCGCAGGCCCTCGCCGAGGCGCTCGGCCTGCCGGTGTCCGACTGGGACAACCCCCTGCGCGACCCGCGCGACCGCCGCCTCCCCCGCATCGCGGGCCCCTCCGGCCTGGTCATCTTCGGCGTCACCGGCGACCTGTCCCGCAAGAAGCTGATGCCGGCCGTCTACGACCTCGCCAACCGCGGTCTGCTCCCGCCCGGCTTCTCGCTCCTCGGCTTCGCCCGCCGCGAGTGGGAGGACCAGGACTTCGCGCAGGTCGTCCACGACTCGGTGCGCGAGCACTCCCGTACGGAGTTCCGCGAGGAGGTCTGGCAGCAGCTCGTCGAGGGCATGCGGTTCATCCCGGGCGACTTCGACGACGACACGGCGTTCAAGCAACTGCGCTCCGCGGTCGATGAGTTGGACTCCTCGCGCGGTACCAGCGGCAACTACGCCTTCTACCTCTCGGTCCCGCCGAAGTTCTTCCCGAAGGTTGTCCAGCAGCTCAAGAAGCACGGTCTCGCGGACGCGCCGGAGGGCTCGTGGCGGCGCGCGGTCATCGAGAAGCCGTTCGGACATGATCTGGCGAGCGCGCGTGAGCTCAACAAGATCGTGCACGAGGTGTTCGACCCGGACCAGGTGTTCCGTATCGACCACTACCTCGGCAAGGAGACCGTCCAGAACATCCTGGCGCTCCGCTTCGCCAACCAGATGTACGAGCCCATCTGGAACCGGTCGTACGTCGACCACGTCCAGATCACCATGGCCGAGGACATCGGCATCGGCGGCCGGGCGGGCTACTACGACGGCATCGGCTCCGCCCGGGATGTGATCCAGAATCACCTCCTCCAGCTGATGGCCCTGACCGCCATGGAGGAGCCGGCCGCCTTCGACGCCGAGTCGCTGCTCACCGAGAAGCTCAAGGTGCTCAAGGCCGTGAAGCTGCCGGAGAACCTCGGCGAGCACATCGTGCGCGGACAGTACGCGGCGAGCTGGCAGGGCGGCGAGAAGGTGCGCGGCTATCTGCAGGAGGACGGCATCGACCGCGAGTCGACGACCGACACCTACGCTGCCGTCAAGCTGGAGGTCGACAACCGCCGTTGGGCGGGTGTCCCCTTCTATCTGCGCACCGGCAAGCGCCTGGGCCGACGGGTGACGGAGATCGCGGTGGTCTTCCAGCGCGCGCCCCACTCGCCCTTCGACTCGACGGCCACCGAGGAGCTCGGCGCGAACGCGATCGTCATCCGCGTCCAGCCCGACGAGGGCATGACGGTGCGCTTCGGATCCAAGGTGCCGGGTACGTCGATGGAGATCCGGGACGTCACGATGGACTTCGCCTACGGCGAGTCGTTCACCGAGTCCAGCCCGGAGGCGTACGAACGGCTGATCCTGGATGTCCTGCTCGGCGACGCCAATCTCTTTCCCCGTCACCAAGAGGTGGAAGAGTCCTGGAAGATCCTCGACCCGATCGAGGGGTACTGGGAGACGCACGGCAAGCCCGCGCAGTACCCCTCGGGCAGCTGGGGCCCGAAGGAAGCCGACGAGATGCTCGCACGAGACGGACGGAGCTGGCGCAGGCCATGAAGATCGACCTGACCGACACCACGGCAAGCAAGATCAACAAGGCGCTCGTGCAGGGGCGCCGGGCCATCGGCACCCCCGCCGTGGGCATGGTCCTGACGATGGTCATCGTCACCGACGAGGAGAACGCGTACGACTCGATCAAGGCGGCCGAGGAGGCCTCGCGCGAGCACCCCTCGCGCACCCTGGTCGTCATCAAGCGCGTCGCCCGCACCCCGCGCGACCGTACCCACTCCCGCCTGGACGCGGAGGTGCGCGTCGGCTCGGACGCGGGCACCGGTGAGACGGTCGTGCTGCGGACCTACGGCGAGGTGTCCGACCACGCCGACTCCGTGGTCCTGCCGCTGCTGCTGCCCGACGCCCCGGTCGTCGTCTGGTGGCCGGTGGACTCGCCCGACATCCCGGTCAAGGACCCGCTGGGCGCCCTCGCGCAGCGCCGGATCACCGACATGTACGCCGTCGAGGCGCCGCTCCTGGCCCTGGAGGCCCGCGCCGCGTCGTATGCGCCCGGCGACACCGACCTCGCGTGGACGCGACTGACGCCATGGCGCTCGATGCTGGCCGCCGCACTCGACCAGGCCCGTACGCAGGTGACCTCGGCCGCCGTCGAGAGCGAGGCCGAGAACCCGAGCGCCGAACTGCTGGCCCGCTGGCTGGAGGCCAGACTGCGGGTCCCGGTCGAGCGGGTCGTCACCGCGGGGCCCGTCGTGACCGCCGTACGGCTCGGCACCGCGAACGGCGAGATCGTGATCGACCGCCCCGAGGGCCCGTTGGCCACGCTGTCCCTTCCCGGGCAGCCCTCCCGGACCCTCGCGCTGAAGGTGCGCTCCACCTCCGAGCTGATCTCCGAGGAGCTGCGCCGCCTCGACGCGGACGAGATGTACGCCGTCGCCCTGCGGGGCGAGGGCACCAAGGAGACCCCCCGTCATGTCTGACTCCCCCAAGCTCACGCGGCGTCCGGAGTGGGTGGCCCTGGAGGACCACCGCGCGGTCGGCCTGCTCCACCCGCGGCTGCGTGAGCTGTTCGCCGCCGACCCCGCGCGCGCCGAGCGCTATGTCGTGCGGGTCGGCGACCTGCGGATCGACTACTCCAAGCACCTGATCACGGACGAGACCCTCGCCCTGCTCCAGGAACTGGCCACCGCCACCGACGTGTTCGGGCTGCGGGACGCCATGTTCCGCGGCGAGAGGATCAATGTCACCGAGGACCGCGCGGTACTGCACACCGCGCTGCGCGCCCCGCGCGACGCGGTCATCGAGGTCGACGGCGAGAACGTCGTCCCCGCGGTGCACGCGGTGCTGGACAAGATGGCCGACTTCGCCGAGCGCGTCCGTTCGGGTGCGTGGACCGGACACACCGGCAAGCGCATCAGGAACGTCGTGAACATCGGCATCGGCGGCTCCGACCTCGGCCCGGCGATGGCGTACGAGGCGCTGCGGGCGTTCACGGACCGGTCGCTGACCGTGCGGTTCGTGTCCAACGTGGACGGGGCCGACCTGCACGAGGCCACGCGCGACCTGGACCCGGCCGAGACGCTGTTCATCATCGCGTCCAAGACGTTCACGACGATCGAGACCATCACCAACGCGACCTCGGCACGCTCGTGGCTGCTCGCCGGCCTGGACGGCGAGGACAAGGCGGTCGCCAAGCACTTCGTGGCGCTGTCGACGAACGCCCAGAAGGTGTCGGACTTCGGCATCGACACGGCCAACATGTTCGAGTTCTGGGACTGGGTCGGCGGGCGCTACTCCTTCGACTCGGCGATCGGTCTGTCTCTGATGATCGCCATCGGTCCGGACCGCTTCCGGGAGATGCTCGACGGGTTCCATCTCGTCGACGAGCACTTCAAGAGCGCTCCCGCCGAGGCCAACGCGCCTTTGCTGCTCGGCCTGCTGGGCGTCTGGTACGGCAATTTCTTCGACGCCCAGTCGCACGCCGTACTCCCGTACTCGCACTACCTGTCCAAGTTCACCGCGTACCTGCAGCAGCTGGACATGGAGTCCAACGGCAAGTCGGTGGACCGCGACGGCCACCCCGTGGAGTGGCAGACGGGCCCTGTGGTGTGGGGCACGCCGGGCACCAATGGACAGCACGCGTACTACCAACTCATCCACCAGGGCACGAAGTTGATCCCGGCCGACTTCATCGGCTTCGTCAACCCGGTCGACGAGCTGAGCGGCGAACTCAAGGACCAGCACGACCTGCTGATGGCGAACTTCTTCGCGCAGACCCAGGCGCTGGCCTTCGGCAAGACGCCGGCCGAGGTGCGCGCCGAGGGTGTGGCCGAGGAGCTGGTGCCGCACAAGACGTTCAAGGGCAACCACCCGACGACCACCATCCTCGCGAGCGAACTGACGCCCTCCGTCCTCGGCCAGCTGATCGCGCTGTACGAGCACAAGGTGTTCGTACAGGGCGCGATCTGGAACATCGACTCCTTCGACCAGTGGGGCGTCGAGCTCGGCAAGGTCCTCGCCAAGCGCGTCGAGCCCGCTCTCACCGAAGGCGCGGACGTCCCCGGCCTCGACCCCTCCACCGCCGCCCTCGTGGCCGCTTACCGCACTCTCCGGAAGAAGTGAATCTGATATGACCGCGATACAGCTGGGTCTCATCGGCCTCGGCAAGATGGGCGGCAACATGCGCGAGCGGATACGCCGCGCGGGCCACACCGTCGTCGGCTACGACCGCAATCCCGACCTCGCCGACGTGAGCAGCCTCGCCGAACTCGTCGGCAAGCTCGAAGGTCCGCGCGTGGTCTGGGTGATGGTGCCGGCCGGTGCCCCCACCCAGTCCGTCGTCGACGAACTCGGCGACCTCCTGGAGCCCGGCGACACCGTCGTCGACGGCGGCAACTCCCGCTGGACCGACGACGAGAAGCACGCCGAGGAACTCGCGGCCAAGGGCATCGGCTTCGTCGACGCGGGTGTCTCGGGTGGCGTGTGGGGCCTGCAGAACGGCTATGCCCTCATGGTCGGCGGCGACGCCGAGAACATCGCGAAGGTCCAGCCGATCTTCGACGCGCTCAAGCCCGAGGGCGACTTCGGTTTCGTCCACGCGGGCAAGGTCGGCGCGGGCCACTTCTCCAAGATGGTCCACAACGGCATCGAGTACGCCATGATGCAGGCCTACGCCGAAGGCTGGGAGCTCCTGGAGAAGGTCGACTCCGTCACCGACGTCCGGGAGGTCTTCCGCTCCTGGCAGGAGGGCACGGTCATCCGCTCCTGGCTGCTCGACCTCGCCGTCAACGCGCTGGACGACGACGAGCACCTGGACAAGCTGCGCGGCTACGCCGAGGACTCCGGCGAGGGCCGCTGGACCGTCGAGGCGGCCATCGACAACTCCGTCCCGCTGCCCGCCATCACCGCCTCCCTCTTCGCCCGGTTCGCCTCCCGTCAGGACGACTCCCCGCAGATGAAGATGATCGCGGCGCTGCGCAACCAGTTCGGCGGCCACGCCGTCGAGTCCGCGAAGTAACGGCCATGGGTGACCTCCTGCTGGTCCGCCACGGTGAGACCGAGTGGAGCGTGTCGGGCCGGCACACCAGCTGGACCGACCTTCCCCTCACCCAGCACGGCGAGGAACAGGCCAAGTCCCTCGCCCCGCTGCTCGCCGGACGGGGCTTCGCCCTCGCGCTCACCAGCCCGCTCGGCCGCGCGGTCCGCACCGCGGAACTCGCGGGCATCTACGGGGCCGTACCCGATCCCGATCTGCACGAGTGGGACTACGGCGCGTACGAAGGCATCACCACCGTCGAGATACACCGCACCCGGCCCGACTGGTACCTGTGGAACGACGGGGTGCCGCCCGGTCCGGCCGGTCACCCGGGCGAGTCACCGGCCGAGGCGGGGCGGCGCGCCGACCGCGTGCTGTCCCGGATCGAGAGCGCGCTCGGCGGCGGTGACGTGATCCTGGTCGCGCACGCCCACTTCCTGCGGGTGCTCACGGCCCGCCGGCTGGGACTTCCCCCGGCGGACGGGCGGCTGTTCCAGCTCGCCACGGGCACGGTCAGCCGGCTCTCCACCGAGCACGGGCGTCCCGTGATCGCCGAGTGGAATGCCGGCGGAACTTCTGCTGCCGTCCGCTAGTTTCTCCGGTGCTGTAGAAACCGAAGAGGTTCCGGTCCGCCCGCTCGGGCGGACCGGGCCTTCGACTACGTATGGAGTTCTCCTGGCCCTGTGGGACTGCATCAAGGAGTCCGCGTCGACGATGCAGACCCAGCTCGTGGCGAAGAAGAGGCCCGCCGAGGCCCGTGCCGTCATCCAGATCGGCATCGTCATCGGCGGCGCCGACGGCGACTTCGACAAGACCGAGCAGGACGTCGTGCGGGAGGCGTGCTTCGCGCTCGACCTGCCACCGCACGAGTTCGACCTGTAGCAGTCCTTCCGCAGCGACATCTCTGCTTGACACGGCCCCGGCTGCAACACGTCACCGAACTCGCTCAACACCCCTGGCGGGGCGAGCGCGTTGACGTAGCCGCGTGGCGAAGAAGGCGAGGGGCGCCACCACGGCGAGGCCCGCGAGGCTGTCCATCTGCGGATAGTGCGGGCCCGGTTCGGTGTTCTCGCTCCAGCCGTCGACACGCGCGCCCAGCAGCGGGCGCAGCGACCGCCGGAGGGACTCGCTGACACGGACGCCCAGTTCGTACGCATCCGTACTAAGGAAACGACCGATGACCGGCGCCGCCTGACCGTCACTCAGATCTCGGGTTGCCGTCACCGACCACCCAGAGCCGGCCGACCTGCGGCGCCCCGGAGCACCGCGGGCACGCCCGGCTCCGGGACACCTGACGACCGCGGCTCACACCCCGCGCGAGGTCCGTTTGCGCCATTTCACGAACTCCTTCTCCGGGTCACCGGTGTACGACCACGGCGTCCGGCCGGCCCGCCGCCCGATCATCCCGAACAGCGCGGTGGCGATGTCCGCCGTGCCGGCGTAACAGGCGGCGTGCGTCAGATAGTTGAGGTCGCGCACCTCCCAGGGCGCCACGAGGCCGTCCGGGCGCGCCGTGATCCAGCGCTGCCAGGTGCGCCGTACGTCGCTGACGGCAGCGTCGTGGTTCCAGTGCTGGCCGAGCCCGACGACGGCTTCCCGCTGACCCTTCGCTCCGTCGAGGATGTAGCGGTACTCCTCGACGCGGGCGAACTGCACCAGGACGGGCAGCGCGCAGCCCGGCGGCGCCACACCGGCCGCGTCGCGGGCGAAGTCGTACATGAGGCCGTGCGTGCCGTGCCAGCGCGACGAGTAGTAGTGCAGGATCTGGAGATGGCCCTCCATGCTGTACGGGTCGCGGCCGTGCAGTTCGTCCCACCAGCGGCCGAGTTCCTGGCGGCGTACACCGGTGGGATAGAGCCGGGCGACGGAGATCAGGGAGATCCAGGGCGTGGGGTCCTCCGGGTGGGACTCGGCGGCCCGGAGGCAGGCGATCACCGCCCGGTCGATGCGGTTCTGGTCGATGGGCACGCCCCGGCCCGCGGCGATGGCCAGGTTGAAGGCCCGGGCCACGTCGGTCGCGGCTCGCAGCACCAGCGCGTCGGCGCTGCGGGGTTCGGCGGCCAGCCAGGACTCGACCGTGGAATTGCCCGCGCAGGCCGGTGCGAGCAACCGGATCCGGTGGCTGCGCACGGACCAGTCGGCACTGTCGGCCCGCAGCAGCTCGCGCAGGCCCTGCCAGCGGCCGATGACGATGTCCTGGCGGGCCGAGGTGAGGGGTCCGTCCCCGCAGTCGGGGTCGAAGTCGGGGGTGAAGCGGTCTCCCGCCATCGGGTCCCTCTCAGAAGTCGGTGGGGAGACCCTCGTGGACGCGGGACCGTTCGGTCGCCGCCGCGGTGGCGTAGCCGTCGGGGATGTAGTCGGTCTCGACGACCTGGGTGGCGTCGAGCTTGGCGGGCCGGTAGTAGTCGCTGCCCTGCTTCCAGTACCAGAGCATGGGGATCAGGCCGACGGCGATGCCGCCGATGCCGATCGCGATCGACGCGCTGCTCAGGTCGCCCAGCGACTCGACGAAGATCCAGAACATGAACAGGGCGCCGAGCAACGGCCACAGCCCGCCGAAGAAGAAGTTGGCCGGGGACTTCAGCAGCGTCTTGCGGTAGGCGACGACCACGGCGATGCCGGCGAGGCCGTAGTAGACGGCGATCTGCAGGCCGATCGCGGCGATGGCGTCGGAGAGGATGTCACCGACCGAGCCGAGGGCGTTGGAGGTCACGAACATCACCAGGGCGACGGCACCGACCACGACGATGGCGACCCACGGGGTGTTCCACTTGCGGTGCACGCGGCCCAGCGCGGTCGGCATCGTACGGTCGCGGCCCATCGCGAACAGTGAGCGGGTGACCTGGATGAGCGTGGTCTCCAGGGTGGCGATGGTGGACAGCATCACGGCGACGATCAGCAGCTTGCCGCCCCAGCCCGGCCAGATCTCCTCGCCCAGCACGCCCAGGACGTTGGCGTCGTTGTCCTGGATCTGCTGGTCGGTGAGGATGACGTTCACCGCGATGGTGAACACCTCGAAGAGCAGGAAGACGATGCCGACGCCGATCAGGCCCGCGAGTCCCGTGGTGCGGCGGCTGTCGCGAGTCTCCTCGCTGAGGTTGCTGGTGACGTCCCAGCCCCAGTAGTAGAAGGCGGCGATGAGGGCGCCGGACGCGAAGCCGCTCACCCCGTCGAAGTGGCCGAAGCCGAGCCAGGACCACTCGAAGGAACGGGCGTTGCCGCTGTGCAGCAGGGCGCCGACCGCGAAGACGGCCAGAATGGCGAGCTCCACACCGGACATGACGAGCTGCGCGCGCACGGTGAGCCGGGCGCCGCCGAGCACCACGAACAGCATGACCAGGAACCAGGCCGCGCCGACCGCCGTGGCCAACGCGGTGTTGTCCGCGAGCCCTTCGTCGAAGAGGGAGAGGGTCATCGCGCCCGCGGGCAGCGAACCGGCGACCATGAAGATCGTCGCGGAGATGACCAGGGCCCAGCCGCTGATGAAGCCGAGGAAGGGGTGGAGCGTGCGGCCGACCCAGGAGTAGCTGGCGCCCGCGTTGACGTCGATCCGGCCGAGGTAGCTGAAGGCCAGCGCGATGCCCAGCATGGGTATCGCGCAGTACAGGAGTGCCGCGGGACTGGCAAGGCCCACCGCGCCGACGAGGACCGCGGTGGTCGCGGCCAGCGAGTATGCGGGGGCGCTGCCCGCGACCGCCATCACAACCGTGTCGAACGTACCGAGGGCATTGGCCTGAAGCCCTCTGCCCCTGTTGTTGCTCATGCTCGCGCTGCTTTCCGTCCTGCACGGCGCGCGGGCGGGCACGCCCGACAACGCCATGTGTTCAGTGGGGGGTGTGAAGGTCGATGCCGTACAACCGCCGTCATCGGGCAGAGGGTCGCTCCGCAGGTGAGGTGATGATAGCGGTGGCGGTTCGCCTTTCAATCTCAACTGGCCGGTAATTTGCGGCCGTCCACGGCGCCGGCCGCGGCGACACCTCAGGTGAGATCCATTGACATGAACCTGCACGCGCGGCCACTCTTCATGCTTGAACATGCACGATCCGACGCGATTTCAAGCACCTGCAAACACAGCACCGTTGGTTTGAGTGGAGATGCGTACCGTGCGAAGACTCCGACACCGTTCCTGGGCCATGGCGGGGCTCGCCACCGCCCTGGCCGTCACCGTGCTGAGCGCCCCGGCGCGGCCCGCGCTCGCGGCGACCGGACCGAGCGCCGTTCTCGACGACACACACCGGAGCGTCAGCTGGCAGAGCCCCGTCTACGCCAAGGGCACGTCGGGCGGTGCCGAGAGCTGCCCGTCCGCCGCCGACGACCCGGACAACAAGGTCTGCGACCGCTTCGATGTGAACGTCTCGGTACCCGAGGGGTATTGGGCCGACAACCCCGAGGGCGGCGTACCGATCTCGATCGGGTGGCAGCACCCCACCGACGACTTCGACCTGTACGTCTACGACGACGTGGGCAAGCAGGTCGCCTCCAGCGCGGGCACCGCCGACCCCGAGGCCACGGTGATCCCGAACGCGTCGGGGACCTACCACGTGCTGGTCGTGCCGTACGACGTGCACGACAACTCCTTCACCGGCAAGGCGTATCTGCCCGAGACGACGGACGCGGGAGATCTCACGTCCTTCAGCGGCCGCGACGGCAGCTACACCATCGAGGCCGGGCAGCTCAGGGCGCAGGCCGACTTCCTGGCCGATGGCCAACTGCGCCTCCGGGCCGACCCGTCCGGATCACTCTCCGACCCGGCGGGCACGGCCATCGTCCGCAAACAGCCCGCCGCGCAGAAGCACACGACGTCCTTCGACGCGGGCGCGTACTACGGCATCCGCTCCCCCGACGCGGTCCTGCGGGTCTACAAGAAGCCGCTGCGCTTCGGCCTCTACAAGGCCGACAACCGCACCCCCGTCTGGCAGGAGGACAAACCTCTTCGCTGGTCGACGAGCGGGATGCGGCAGAGCCTGGCCCGCGGCGCGGACGAGCAGTTCTTCGGTGGCGGCGAGCAGAACGGCAGCTTCGCGCACCGGAACCGGACGATGTACGTGGCCAACAATTTCGACTGGAACGAGGGCGGTTACAACAACTCGCAGCCCTTCTACCTCTCCAGCGCGGGCTACGGAGTCTTCCGCAACACCTTCGCGCCGGGCGTCTACGACTTCGGCTCACCGGTGCGGACCGGACAGCAGGAACGGCGCCTGGACGCCTACTACTTCCTCGGTGACGCGAAGCAGGTGATCGGCGAGTACACCGCGCTGGTGGGCAAACCGTTCATGCCGCCGGTGTACGGGCTCGAACCGGGCGACTCCGACTGCTACCTGCACAACGCCAACCGCGGCGAACGGCACACCCTCGACGCGCTGAAGATCGCCGACGGCTACACCTCGCACGACATGCCGCTCGGCTGGATGCTCGTCAACGACGGCTACGGCTGCGGTTACGAGAACCTCGCCGAGACGGCCAAGGGCCTCCAGGACCACCAGGCCCAGCTCGGCCTGTGGACCCAGGACGGCATCGACAAGCTCGCCGACCAGGTGAAGGCGGGCCAGCGCGTGGCCAAGCTGGACGTGGCCTGGGTCGGCAACGGCTACGGTTTCGCACTCGGCGCCTGCGACAAGGCCAAGGCGGGCATCGAGGAGAACAGCGACGCGCGCGGCTTCGTCTGGCTCCCGGTGTCCTGGGCGGGCGCCCAGCGCTGCGGCGTCCTGTGGAGCGGCGACCAGAAGCTGTCGTGGGACTACATCCGCTGGCAGATCCCGACGTATGCCGGGGCCACCATGTCCGGCATCGCGTACAACACCGGTGACGTGGGCTCGATCTACCGCCACGACGCCAAGATGTACGCCCGCGACCTGCAGTGGAAGGCGTTCCTGCCCGCCATCATGACCATGGACGGCTGGGCCTCCGACATCGCCATCGGCAAGCCTGCCGACCAGCAGCCCTGGCTGGACGGCGAGCCGTACACGTCCATCAACCGCAAGTACCTCCAGCTTAAGGAGCGCCTGCTCCCCTACATGTACACGCTCTCCGCCGAAGCGTCGAAGACGGGCGTGGGCGCGGTCCGTCCGCTGTGGCTGGAGTACCCGGACGACCCGAACACCCTGGGTGCGGACGCCAAGTACGAGTTCCTCGCGGGCTCCGACTTCCTGGTCGCCCCCGTCTACAAGGACTCCGAGACCCGCGACGGCATCTACCTCCCCAAAGGCACCTGGACCGACTACTGGACGGGCCGCACCTACCGGGGCCCGACGACGGTCGACGGCTACCACGCGCCGCTCGACACCCTTCCCCTGTTCGTGAAGGAGGGCGCGATCGTCCCCATGTGGCCCAAGGGCACAACGAGTTGGCAGACCCGCGATCGGCACGAGCTGGACTGGGACCTCTACCCGAGGGGGAACAGCAGTTACACGCTGTACGAGGACGACGGCGTGACACGTCGGTTCACAACGGGTGCGTCGGCGACGCAGCGCGTGACGGTGAACTCCTCCTCGCGGACCACTGAGGTCAACGTCGGTGCGAGCGTGGGCAGTTATCAGGACAAACCGGCAGCCCGCTCGTACCGCTTCACGGTGCACGGCGAGTCCGCGCCGCACCAGGTGCTCCTCGACGGGCGACCGTTGCCGCGGGACGCCTGGTCGTACGACAGGGTCACCGGGGTGACGACGGTCGGGACTCCCAGCCTGTCGCTGGACCGCGCGTTCTCCCTGCGGCTCACGCGGTAATCCCGCGCTCAACGCCCCGGTCGCACCGCGTGCTGCACGGCGAGGCGGACCGGGGCGTTCTGCGCGCCGTAGCCGCGGTAGCCGCCGTCGCGCTGGACGAGTTCGAAGAAGACGCGGCCGATCGTCTCGGTGGAGCAGTGGCGGAACTCGCCGTCCTGGTCGCGGTCGTAGAGGATGCCGAGTTCGCGGTTCGTCTCCAGCTCGCCGTCGGCGAACTCATACCGTGCGGCCAGGTCGTCGTAGTAGTTCGCGGGCGTCGGCAGCAGGCGACCGCCCGCCTCACGGAAGCGGCGCGCCGCGGTGACGACGTCCTGCGTGGCGAGGGCGATGTGCTGGGCGCGGCCTCCCTCGTCGGTGGGGGCGGGGCCGACGCCGAGGGCGATACGGACGCTGCCGTCGGCGTTGGTGACAGCACGGCTGCGGTGCAGCCCGTACGGGTCGGCGACGTCCACACTCTCCTGTGCGCTCAGCCCGAGCACGCTGTGGTGGAAGAGGGCGGCCTCGTCGAACTGGTGCCAGGGCTGGGTGAGCGCCAGGTGGTCGATGCGGGTCACCCGCCACGGGTCCCGGGCGTGCTCGACCTGCCGGAAATCGCTGGTCCAGCTCGGGAGTCCGGCTCGGTCGGTCGCGCAGAAGAACAGTTCGGTGCCGTCGGGGGCGGCCACCGCGTCGAGGGGCGCGTCCTCGAGGGCACGCCGGCGCGGCAGTACGGGGGCGAGCAGGCCTTCGGCGCGCCGGGCCGCGGCGGCCGGGTCCGGTGACTCCAGGCCGACGGCGGCGAGTGAGGTGCCGTCACGGCGTGCGCCCGGTCCGTCTTGACGAGGACGCGCGCCTCGCCCTGCTGCCAGAGGTCCACCGGCTTGCTGCGATGGCGGGCCGTACGCGTGAAGCCGAGGGCCCCGAGCAGCGCGGTGACGGGGGCGACGTCGGGGGTGACGAGTTCGGCGAAGGCGACACCGGTCGGCACCACGGGGGCGGGCGGGCTCGCGAGGCCGGTCGGCTCCTGGAGCAGGGGTCCGGTCGCCTCTTGCAGGACGAGGAGGGAGCGCCGGGCGTCGACGGCGGTCGGCCCGGCCCAGAACGTCCTGATGAACAACGAGTTGATCGCCGAGGCCGCCCGGCGCGCGGGCCTGGCCTCACCCCTGCTTGACGCCTGTCACGCCCTCTTCACGGAGACCGTGACGCTGGGACACGGCGGGTCCGACATGGTCGCGGTCCTCCATGCCATCGAGGCACGCACGGACACCGGCACCGGCATGGCTCAGCGTCCCCGGGGAATGCCGTACGCCCGGTCCACGTGCAGCCGTAGGACGAGCCGACGGTCGCGGACCATGGCGGCCCGGTAGTCGTCCCAGTCGGGGTGCTCGCCCAGGACGTCGCGGTAGAGCCGGATCAGCTCCTCGACCGTCTCGTCGTGCGGGTCCTCGGCCACGGGTGTCAGCTCGGCCGTGCCCTCGGCGACCGTGTAGGCCCAGCGGTCCTCGCTGGTCACGTGGTACGAGGCCCGTGGGTCCCGGCGCAGATTGCGGGTCTTGGCGCGGTCGTCGGTGAGCGAGACCCGGACGATCCGCTCGTCGGGGTCGTAGGCGTGGCTGACGTTCGACAACTGGGGCCGCCCGTCCTTCTTGAGGGTGACGAGCACCCCGCCCTTGTACTCGGAGAGCAGTTTGAGCAGTGCGTCCTGCGTCGCGTCCTGAGTCATGTATCGACCAACCTCCGGAAGGCAGCCCCCATTCCCGCGTAGACACTGTCTACGATCAGGTGGTAGACAGCGTCTATGAGTGAATCGGAGAAAGGGCTGCGGGACCGGCTGGTCGAGGTCGGTGTCGACCTGGTGACCAGGGAGGGCGCACAGGTCCTGACCCTGCGGGAGATCGCCCGGCGCGCCGGTGTCTCGCACGGAGCACCGCGCCGCTATTTCCCGACCCACCTGGACCTGCTGTCGGCCATCGCACGCCGTGGCTTCGCCGACCTGGGCGCCCGCGCCGCGACGGCCGTCGGCGACGGCGAGGCAGGCCCTCGCGACCAGCTCGTGACGCTGGGGAGGGCCTACCTGGACTTCGCGCTCACCCAGCGCGGAATGTACGAGCTGATGTTCCGTCACGATCTGCTGGAGAGCGGACAACTGGGGCTGCGCGAGACGAGCCTTCCGCTGTTCGGTGTTTTGGTGGACCTGGTCGGCCGGGTGCGGCCCGAGGCCGATGCCCCGGTCGTCGCGGGCGCACTTTGGGCGAACCTGCACGGCATCGCCCAGCTCTGGGGCTGGGGCAGCCTCCAACTGGCCACGGGAGCCGACGACTTCGCACCTCTGTTGCTGACCGCGCTGGACGCGCACCTCGGGACGGAGGAGCGGTGAAGTCACCCGGCTCGGCGGCCCATCGCCGGCTCACCCTGGCGAGCAGCGTGCTCGGTGCCGTGATCGTGGCCCTGGACGGAACCGTGCTCACCGTCGCGCAGCCCACGCTGCAACGCGATCTGCACGCCTCGTTCGCACAGGTCCAGTGGACGAGCACCGGCTATCTCATCGCGGTGGCCGGCCTGTTGGTGTTCGCGGGTCGGCTCGGGGACCGGTACGGCCATCAAGTGGTCTTCGCCGTGGGCATTCTGGGCTTCGGCGCCACATCGGCGGGGATCGGTCTCGCGCCCGGCATCGGCTGGGTGATCGCGCTGCGCGTCGCGCAGGGCGTGTTCGGCGCGCTGCTGCAACCGGCCACACTCGGGATGCTGCGCGCCGCGTACCCTCCCGACCGGCTCGGGATGCCCATCGCGCTGCGCGCGAGCGCCATCGGCCTCGCGGCCGCGGCCGGTCCGCTGGTCGGCGGCGCGCTGGTCACCCATCTCGGGTGGCGGGCGGTCTTCTTCCTCAACGTGGTGCCCGCACTCGTGATGGGGGCACTGGCGCTCGCCGTCCGTGGTCCGGCCCGGGGCAGGGCCCCGGCGGCCGCCGGGCTCGACCTGCCCGGCGCCTGCCTGCTCGCGGTGGCCCTGGTCGGCCTGGTGCAGACGCTGGTCGAGATACCGGAGGTGGGCTGGACCGCGGCAACCGTGCTCGGGCTGCCCGTCGTCGCGGCCGCGGGAGCCGCGTTCGTACGCCATGAACGCCGAACCGCGAGCCCACTGGTCCCGTCCGATGTCCTCGGCTCGGCAGCCATCGGCGCGGCGCTCGGCATTCTGGTGGCCGCGTCGGCGTCGATGCTGGGCGCACTGTTCGTCGGCAGCTACTTCCTCCAGGAGACCCTGGGCCTGGACCCGCTGCAGACCAGCCTGAGAGCACTGCCCGGCGCCGTAATGGTGGTGCTCGGCGCTCCCGTCTCCGCCGTACTCCTGCGCAGGTTCGGCGCCCGCCGGACGACCGTGGCGGGGACGGGCGTCCTCACACTGGGCGTCATTGTGTTGTCCCGGCTCGACGAGGCGTCGACCGCGGTGCCGATCGGCACCGGCTTCCTGCTGCTGGGCGCCGGCTTCGCCACGGTGATGGTCACCGCGACGGCGGTCGTCGTACGGCACGCCTCGGCGGAGTCGGCCGGCGTGGCGGGCGGACTCCAGCAGACGGCGATGAACGTCGGGCCCACGCTGGGCGTCGCGGCGGCGGCGACGCTGATGACGCTCACGAGCGGTGTCGCGATGGGTCCCCCGCTGACGGCACTCGCGGCGGTGTCCGCGACCGGTGTGCCGCTCGCCCTGAGACTTCCCGGGCGCGCGGGTGTCGTGACCGCCGATCAAGGTCTCCCGGGGGACGCTTCACCCCTCCGTACGAGACCATGAGGATAGGAGCGCCGTAGCCCGAAGGAGACTCATGGGAGACCTGCGACAGGAGGTCGAGCCGCGCGAGGCCGGCCTCGATCCGAAGGCCCTGGCCCGTCTCGACCAGCACTTCGCCCACTTGGTGGACGACGGCCGACTGCCCGGCTACCTCGTGTCCGTGGCCCGGCACGGCCGTGTCGCGCACCTCACCACGTACGGCTGCCGTGACCGCGCGGCCCGGCTCCCCGTGGAGAGCGACACCTTGTGGCGGATCTACTCCATGACCAAGCCGGTCACCTCGGTCGCCGCGCTGATGCTCCTCGAAGAGGGGCACCTCCGACTCGACGACCCCGTGGCCGACTTCCTTCCCGCGTTCGCCGACCCGCGGGTCTACGTCAGCGGATCCGGCCCCGATCCGACGACCCGCCCGGCCGGACAACCGGTCCTGCTCCGCCACTTGTTGACGCACACCGCGGGCCTGACCTTCGGCTTCTACCACTCCCACCCCGTCGACGCGCTCTACCGGGACGCCGGTATGGAGTCGTCGGTGCCGCCGGGCGCGAACCTCGCCGAGGCCATCGACGTGTACGCCTCCCTGCCGCTGCAGTTCGAGCCGGGCAGCCAGTGGAACTATTCGGTCGCCACCAATGTCCTCGGCCGTGTCATCGAGGTGGTGTCCGGCCGGGATCTCGACGACTTCCTCCGCGAGCGGATCTTCGCCCCGCTCGGGATGGCGGACGCCGGCTTCTGTGTCACCGACGAGCAGGCCGGCCGGCTCGCCGAGCTGTACGGGGAGGACGACAAGGGCGGGATCACCCCGATCGCCGGGCTCCCGCTGCACGGCCGCCCCCGCTTCCTGTCCGGCAGCGGCGGCATGGTGGCCACCGCCCACGACTACCACCGCTTCACGGACATGCTCCGCCGCCGCGGCGAACTCGACGGAACCCGCCTGCTGACCCCCGAGACCGTGGACACCATGGTCTCCAACCACCTCCCCGGCAACGCCGACCGCCGCACCTTCGGCAGCCCCGTCCACCAGGAACCCGGCAACGCGGGCCTCGGCTTCGGCCTCGGCGTCTCGGTCGTGGTGGACCCGGGCATCACCCGGTCCCCCGCCGGCGAGGGCGCGTTCGGCTGGAGCGGAGTGGCCAGTACGACGTTCTGGGTGGACCCGCGCCGCGACCTGACCGTGCAGTTCTTCACCCAGGTCCGCCCGACGACGTCCAACTCGCTCTTTCCCGAACTCAAGCGGCTCGTGCACGAGGCGGTGCTCGACTGACCCGGCGGGTCACACGAGGTTGACCTCAGGGCGCGGGGCGTCGGCGGCGAAGCGGTCCGCGCTCAGGGGGCCGATGTCGACGAAGGGGGCGCGGCCCAGATACAGATCGCGGACGACCTCGCCGACGGCCGGGCCCTGCAGGAACCCGTGGCCCGAGAAGCCGGTCGCGTACAGGAAGCGCGAGCATGAACTCGCCTCGCCGATCAGCGCGTTGTGGTCCGGGGTGATCTCGTACAGGCCCGCCCAGCCGCCCGTCCTGCGCAGGTCGAGCAGGGCGGGAGCGCGCCGCTCCATCGCCGCGGAGAGGTGCGGGATCCAGCGGTCGTGCGTCTGCGTGGAGAAGCCCGGGGTCTCGTCGGGGTCGGACATACCGAGGAGGAGACCGGGGCCCTCGCGGTGGAAGTAGAGGCTGGTCGTGAAGTCGATGGTCATGGGGAGGTCGGGCGGCAGGCCCTGGACGGGTTCGGTGACGGCGACCTGGCGGCGCAGCGGCTGCACCGGGAGGTCCACGCCGGCCATCGCGCCGACGGCCCTCGACCAGGCGCCCGCCGCACAGACGACCGCGTCGGTGGCGATCCGGCCCCGGTCGGTGACCACGGCCGTGATGGTGTCGCCGTGCGTCTCGATGCCGGTGGCCTCGCAGTGCCGCAGCACCGTCGCGCCATGACGCCGCGCCCCGGCCGCGTAGCCCTGGACCACGGACTCGGGCGTGCAGTGTCCGTCGTCCGACGAGAAGGCCGCGGCCAGCAGCCCGTCGGTGATGATCAGCGGTGACAGTCGGCGCGCCTCGGCCGGGTCGATCATGCGGCTGGGTACCCCGAGCGCGTTCTGCAGCCGCACCCCGGCCTCGAACGCGGCGACCTCCTCGGGCGTGGACAGCAGGAACAGATAGCCGACCCGGTGCAGCCCGATGTCCTGGCCCGGTTCCTCGCCGAATCGGGCGAACGCCTCCAGACTGCGGGCGCCGAGCTGGATGTTGAGCTCGTCGGAGAACTGCGCCCGGACCCCGCCCGCCGCTCGCGACGTCGACCCGGAGGCGAGTTCGTCGCGCTCCACGAGCACCACGTCGCACACCCCGGCGCGGGCCAGGTGGTAGGCGATGCTCGTGCCCATCACGCCGCCGCCGATGACGACGACCCGCGCGGTCCTGTCCACCGGCGCGTCCGTCCGGCTCGGGCTCATCGGTGTGCCCCTCGCGCCCGGGCCGCGTCGATCACGGCCCAGGCCGCGGCGGCGTCCTGGATCCCGAGACCGACGCTGTTGTAGAAGACGATGTCGTCGGGGCGCGTACGAGCCGTGTGCCGGCCGGTGAGCACGCCGCCGAGCGGGATCAGGTCCTCTCGGGCGAGCCGCCCGTCTCGCAGCGCGTCGACGACCGGCCCGGCGTGCTCCGCCGCGGTCTTCGGGTCGTCGACGACCACCGCGGCGGCCCGCCGTACGACCTCCGCGTCGACCTCGCTGCGCGTGGGCTCGAAGGAGCCGACGCTGACGACCGTGCAGCCCGCCGCCAGCCACTCGCCACGCACCACGGGCGTGGGGCTGAGGGTGCAGGCCGCGACCATCGGAAGGCCGACCACGGCTTCCTCGGCCGTGTCGACGGCCTTGGCGGCGACGCCGAGTTCGGCGGCGAGGCGCTGCGCCGCGTGCGCCCGTCGTCCCGGGTTCGGGCTCCACACCCGTACGGATCTCAGTTCCCGGACCCGGGCCACCGCCCGCGCGTGGGCGAGGGCCTGGGTGCCGGAGCCGAGGAGACCGAGTTCGGTGCTGTCGGCGGTGGCCAGCGCGTCGAAGGCGACGGCGCTCGCCGCGGCCGTGCGCAGGGTCGTCACCGCGGTGCCGTCCATGACGGCGGCGAGCTGCCCGGTGACCGGGTCCAGCGCGTTGATCACCGCGTGAATGGTGGGCCGCCCGGCCGCCGCGTTGCCCGGATTGACGCTGCCGATCTTGGCGACCGCCCCGGTGTCCGCGGACAGCCGCGCCAGATACGCGAAGACGACGCTGTCGTCGAAGCGGCTGGGGTGCATGATCTTCCCCGGGAGCTCCGCGGTGCCGTCACCGAGCGCGGTGAAGGCCGCCCGCTGCGAGGCGATCGCCGCGTCGGTGTCCAGCAGCTCCCCGACCTGCTCACCCGAGAGGTACAGCGGGCCGACGGCGTCTTCGCCGGGTCCCTCGCATACGTAGTCTTCGGTCACTCCTCAGTGATAACCGTCTTCGACGATCCGCAAAAGATCGCCTGCGCCCAATCGCCGCCGTCCAGGTGGGGCAGGTAGTGGTCCAGGCGCTCCCGCTTGGTCAGCAGATAGCTGAGGTTCTCCTCGCACGGCGGGATCAGCAGCGGCACCTGCTCGGCGACCTTGATGCCGTTGCGCAGCAGCGACTCCCGCTTGCGCGGGTTGTTCGACAGCAGCCGTACGGACCGTACGCCGAGGTCGTGCAGAATCTCCGCCGCCACTCCGTAGTCGCGGGCGTCCACCGGGAGGCCCTGGGCCAGGTTCGCCTCGACGGTGTCCAGGCCCTCCGCCTGGAGCTTCATCGCGCGCAGCTTGGCGAGCAGGCCGATGCCCCGGCCCTCGTGGCCCCGAAGGTAGACGAGGATGCCTCGGCCCTCGGCGACGATGGCGCGCAGTGCGGCGGCGAGTTGGGGGCCGCACTCGCAGTGCGTGGACCCGAAAGCGTCTCCGGTCAGGCATTCCGAATGGAGCCGGGTGAGCACGTCGCCTTCCGCAATGGCGTCCAAGTCCCCGTACACCAGGGCCACTTGTTCCTCGCCCCGATCGTGGTCGAGGTAGCCGACGGCGTGGAAATTGCCGTACTTGGTGGGCAGGGGGGCAATCACGACTCGTTCGACACCTGTGTGGTGGGCATTCCCGCCGAGTACGCCAAAGTTATCTGTCATGATCTGGTTCCTAAGCAGAGTCGAAAGGGCCGTGAAAACATGAGTAGTTCGGGAACGCGCTCGGCGGTATCCGGTCTGTTGCCGTTGGACACCACGGAGGATGTACGGGAGCGGGGGGCCGGTGTCGCCCGTCAGGTCGCCGTCCTTCCCGTCGGCAGCTTCGAACAGCACGGTCCGTTCCTGCCCTTGGCGACCGACACGCTCGTCGCGTGCGCCATCGCGCGGGAGGTTGCCGCCGCGTATCCGGTCCATCTCCTTCCTCCGGTGACGATCTCCTGCTCGCACGAGCACGCGGACTGGCCGGGGACGGTCAGCATTTCCTCCGTCACGCTTCACGCGGTGGTACGGGACATCGCCGACTCGTTGCGCGCGTCGGGCGTCGACACCCTGGTGCTGGTCAACGGGCACGGCGGAAATTACGTACTGGGCAATGTGGTTCAGGAATCCGTCGGCAGCGGTACCCGTATGGCGCTTTTCCCGGCCATGGAGGACTGGGAAGCGGCGCGTGAACGAGCCGGTGTACAAACCTCGTTGCTCAGCGACATGCATGCGGGAGAAATCGAGACCTCCATTCTTCTGCATGCCCACCCGGAATTGGTCAAAGCCGGTTACGAGACCTCCGATTTCCTTGCCGACGACCGGCGGCATCTGCTCACCCTCGGCATGTCCGGCTATACCGAGTCCGGTGTCATCGGCCGTCCCTCGATGGCTGCCGCCGAGAAGGGGAAGGAGCTGCTGGCGGCGCTGACCGATTCCTTCGGGGCGTATTTCTCCCTGGTGACGGCCGAGACACTGCCTTCGCGAGCCTCGGATGCGGGAACCTCGCCGGTCGTTGATCGTCGGCATTGATCGTGCCCTCCTGCGCTCTCCTCGCGAGGGCGCCGGAGCGCCGCGCACCACCGGACGACCAGGACAACGGCGCCGGGCAGGCTCGCCGCGAAGCTGAGCACTCCGTAGACCACGGCGACGGTCAGGCCCATGCTCGCGCCGAGCCCCGCGGCGCCGAACGCCCAGGCGGTGACGCCCTCCCTGGGACCCCAGCCGCCGACGTTCAGCGGCAGCCCCATGGCGAGCAGGGCCAACAACGCCAGCGGCATCAACTGGGCGACGGACGCGGTGGATCCGGCGACCCGGGCGGCGAGCACGAACATGGCCAGGTGGCCGGCCAGCACCAGCACCGACGAGAGCAGCACGCCGGGCCAGCTGCCACGGGCGAGCAGCGCGCCCCGCGCCTCGGTGAGCGCGGCGCGCACGGCTCCGTACCGTGGGGAGCGGCCGGGCGCCCGGCCCCTGCGCACGGCGCTCACCGTCACGACTCCGCACACCGAGACGCTCGCCAGGATCACCGCGAGCTGCCGGGTGTCGGCGAGCACCGGCGACGGCTGCGTGAGCAGCACGGTCGCGCCGACGGCCACCAACACGGCCTGCCCCGCCGTCCGTTCGAGCACCACCGCGCGCACTCCACGCCCCATGTCCCCCGCGCTCTGTCCGTGCCGTACGGCGCGGTGCACATCGCCGAGCACCCCGCCGGGCAGCGCCGCGTTCAGGAACAGCGCCCGGTAGTAGTCCGCGACGGCCGACCCCAACGGCAGCCGGATGTGCAGCCCACGGGCCACCAGGCTCCACCGCCACGCGCTCAGCACCGTGGTGAGCAGCCCGAGCCCGAGCGCCGCCAGCAGCGTCGCACCGTCGATCCGCCGCAGCCCGTCCAGAAAGACCCCGGTGCCGAGCCGCCAGAGCAGCACCCCGAGGATGACGACACCGGCGGCGGTGCCGAGGTGCGTACGGACCTTGCGCGAGCCGAGCCGGGCCCGCAGGCCTGCTGCGGGCCGCGTACGGGCCGGGGCCGCCTCGCTGTCGCCGACGCCCATCGCAGCCGCCGTGCTCCGGGCCCGGGCCTGGGCCGCCGCACCGCGAGTGGGAGCCTGGTCTGCCGCGCCAGGGACAGGGGTCGTGCCCACTGCGCTGAGGGCGGCGGCCGGTCCCGCCCCGCCGTCGGCCCGGACCGGCTCCGCCGCACCCCGCGCGGCATCCTGGCCCACCATGCCGCGTGCCGGGGTCGGTTCGGCTTCGCCGCGGTTCCTGACGGCGGCCGCCTGGCCGAGGGTGCGGATCACGCCCGGCCGGGCACCGTTCCCGCGCCTGCGGGCCGCGACCGCGCTCGTGTCCTTCGTGCGTGTACGGACGGCGCTCGCGTCCACCTCCACTGCTTCCGCCCCCGCGCTCACGCGGCATCACCTGTCGGCCCGGGCAGCGCCAGCAGATCGCTGTGGTGGACCACCGCCCGCAACTCGCCCGCGGCACACGCCGTCAGGCGGGAGTGCAGATACGTCTCCGCACTCGCTGCGAGGTCGGGCCGGTGCTCGCAGGCCGCGCCGACCCAGCCGCGCAGCCACTCCTCGGTGAGCGCGGCGTCCTCGGGGCCGAGCCGCCAGGGGCTCGGATGCACCCGTACGGTCGCGCCGTACCGGCCGAAGGCCTCGCCGGCCGCCGTGATGGCGTCGGGGCCGAGCAGCTCGCCGCGCCGCTGGTGGGCGTTGAACGCCTCGGCGAACTCGGCGTCGAGCGGGTCGGCCGGCGCGAGTTCGATCCGCCCCACGACGGACAGCGTCAGCAGGGCCGGGACCCCGGCGCCGGCGCAGGCCGCCGCCAGCCGGTCGATCTCCTCGCCGGTGAGCACGTCGAGCAGCGCGGAGGCGGTCACCAGCGAGGCCCCGGCCAGGGCGTCGGCGGTCAGCCGGCCGATGTCGCCGCGCTGCGTGGTGACCGTGACAGGGCTGCCGTCGGCGGCCGCCCGGGGCGCCCCCACCGTCGCGAAATGCAGCAGATACGGGTCCCGGTCGTGCAGGATCCAGTGCTGGGCGCCGTCCAGACGAGGCGCGAGCCAGCGGCCCATGGAGCCGGTTCCGCAGCCGAGATCGTGAATCACCAGGTCGCCGCCGCGCCGCGGCCGGTTCGCCAGCCGGATGCGCAACGGGTCGAGCAGTTCGGGCGCCCGCGCGCCGGCGTCGGCGCCCTCCCGCAACTGGAGCCACTGGGGGGCGTAGCGGGGCACGTCGTCCGCCTCGGCCGCACCGACTCGCTGACCAGGCACACCAGTCCTCACAATCTTCCCGGAGCCGCCGGGCACCGCCGGACCGTGTCCGGGTACCCCCGCAGGAGTCGTAGCCGTACTCACGCCGCCCTCCGAGGTTCCCGGGGCAGTCGGCCCAGCACGCCGGCGAGGCTGCGGGCCGTCGTGGCCCAGCCGTCCAGTGCGGCGCGGCGGCCCCGCGCCGCCGCCTTGAGGCGGCGGCGTACGTCGGCCTCGCCGAACCAGCCGCGCAGCTCCGCGGCCAGGGCCGCCGGATCCTCCGGTGGTACGAGGATGCCGGGCACCCCGCCGTCGGGTGCCCGCCCGACCGCCTCGGGAAGGCCGCCGACGTCCGTCGCCAGGACGGGGATCCCGCGGGCGAGGGCCTCGGTGACGGCCATGCCGTACGTCTCGGCGTAGGAGGTGAGGACCATGAGGTCCGCCGCGGCGTAGCTCGCGTCGAGTTCGGCGCCGGCCTGCGGTCCGGCGAGGTGCAGACGGTCGCCGAGGCCGTGCTTCTCGATCAGGGCGCGCAGCCCGGCGACGTAGGCCGGATCCTGGCCGAGTCCGCCGACGCAGACGCAGCTCCAGGGGAGGTCGGTGACGGTCGCCAGGGCCTCGACCAGCCGATGCTGTCCCTTGCGTGGGGTGACCGCCGCGACGCACAGCAGTCGCGAGACGCCGTCGGTGCCGGAGGCGAGCGGCGCGATGTCGGCGCCGGGCGCTGCGACATGGACGCGTTCGGGGGCGAGCCCATGGTGGGCGACGAGCCGGCGGACCGCCCAGTCGCTGGTGGCGACGACGGCCGACACGGCCTGCAGCGTCGTACGTTCCCGGGCGTCCAGGTCGGCGGCCACGGCGGGTGCGAGTCCCGTCTCGTCGCCGAGCGGCAGATGCACCAGGACGGCGAGGCACAGCCGTTCGGCCTCGGGGACGATGATCTCGGGGACGCCGCAGGCGACGAGTCCGTCGAGCAGGACGACGGTGCCGTCCGGCAAGTCACGGAGCGTACGGGCCAGTTCCGTACGGGCGGCGGATCCGGGGCTGGGCCAGCTGCCCGCGACGGCGTGCCGCTGGACCTGCCAGCCGAAGCCGGGCAGGTCCAGGCAGAGTCGCCGGTCGTAGGCGTTGCCGCCGCTCGGCGCGGCCGGGTCGTCGACGCCGCCCGGCATCACGAAGTGCACGGAGCGCAGGGACATGGGGATGATCTCGGCGTTCTTGAGGGCCTCGTTCTGTACGGGCACGTAATTCAGGGAGGGGTGGCCCCTGTTCAGGGACGCCTGGTCCATGGTCGTGTCGGTCACAGCGCACGCTCGTAACTCGCCCACGCGATGTGCGACTCGTGCAGCGTGACCGTGATGCCGGAGAGGCCGTGGGCGCCTTCACCGAGTGCCCCGGCGTGCACACGGTCGGCGAGTCGGTCGGCGATGACCTTGGCCAGGAACTCGGTCGAGGTGTTGGTGTCCTTGAAGTCCGACTCGTTGTCGAGATTGCGGTAGTTCAACTCGCTCACGACGGCACCGAGTTCCTGGGTGGCCAGACCGATGTCGACGACGATGTTGTCGTCGTCCAGCTCGGCGCGCCGGAAGGTGGCGTCCACCAGGAACGTCGCCCCGTGCAGGCGCTGCGCGGGGCCGAAGACCTCGCCACGGAAGCTGTGGGCGATCATCAGGTGATCGCGGACGGTGATGCTGAACAACGGACGACCCTCCAGGTGCGGCGCGTCTGATCCCCTGCCGGGGCACGCCGTGTAGTACGGCTGCCCCGTTCTCCTTGTTCAGCTGCCTGTTCCCCTTTCTTTGCAGTCGTTGGAGGTCAGGCAGCCTGTTGCGTGCTCAAACGTCGTCGTAGACCACGCGGTGGCACAACCCGGGTATCGATCCGGAGGCGAGCTTCGCCATCACGTCCGGCAGTTCCTCGAAGCCGCACTCGCCGGTGATCAGCGCATCGAAGGCAGGTTCGGCGAGGAGTTCGAGGGCGAGCGCGAGCCGGTCGGCATACGCCCTGCTGTCCCGGCGTGCCGGGGAAACGGAACCCACCTGGCTGCTGCGCACGACAAGGCGGCGGGAGTGGAAGGCCTCCCCCAGCGGCAGACTGACGCGCCGGTCGCCGTACCAGCTCAGTTCGAGCACGGTCCCCTCCGGGCGGAGGAGTTCCAGCGACCGGGTGAGGCCGGCCTCGGTGGCGCTCGCGTGCACGACGAGGTCGCACTCGCCGGCGGCGTCCTCGGGAAGCGCGAAGTCGACGCCGAGGGCCCGGGCGATGTCGCCGCGTGCCGGATCCGCGTCGACCAGCTGGACACGGACGCCCGGGAAGCGGGCGAGGAGCGCGGCGACGGAGCAGCCGACCATGCCGCCGCCCACCACGGCGATCCGGTCGCCGATCAGCGGGGCGGCGTCCCACAGGGCGTTCACCGCGGTCTCGACGGTCCCGGCGAGCACGGCGCGCGAGGCGGGCACCGAGTCCGGTACGACCGTGACAGCGCTCGCCGGGACCACGTACCGCGTCTGGTGCGGATACAGGCAGAAGACGGTCCGCCCGCGCAGCGACACGGGTCCTTCTTCCACGTGGCCGACGCTCAAATAGCCGTATTTGACCGGTGCGGGGAAATCCCCGTCCTGGAACGGTGCACGCATCGAGGCATGCTGACTTTCCGGAACACCCCCGCGGAAGACGAGTGTCTCGGTGCCCCGGCTCACCCCGGAGCAGAGCGTGCGCACCAGCACCTCCCCCTCGGCGGGTGCCGGAAGGGCGACTTCCCGTATCTCGCCGTGCCCGGGCGTCCGGAGCCAGAAGGCGCGAGCTGTGAGTTCCATGAGCGTCCCCCTGAACGATTCAGCAGATCTTCACGTACGGAGCGGTGACAAGCCGCGCACTGTACGCGGCGTTGATCGACTCTGTCATATGGCCGGAGGATGTGCGGTGGCCCTGAACAACACTTACGACGCGAGGCTCCTGGCGCAGGAGACCACGGTGGGAGCGGGTGTGCAGCTCCTGTTGCTGGCTCTGCTGGGCACGGCGATCGGGATGGGGCCCGCGGGCTGGCTGACCGGCCTGGCCTTCGCGATCGCCACCTGGGCGGTCCTGACCCGCGCCCTGCGCCGCTCGCAGCCCCGCTCGTTCGGTCCCGCCAATCGGGTGACGCTGGGCCGGGCGATCCTGGTCGGCGGCGTCACCGCCCTGGTCGCGGACTCCTTCCAGAGTTCGCCCCCGGTCACCCTGCTGGTCGGTCTGACGGCGGTCGCCCTGATCCTCGACGGCGTCGACGGCAAGGTCGCCCGCCGCACCGGAACGTCCTCGGCGCTGGGTGCCCGCTTCGACATGGAGGTCGACGCGTTCCTGATTCTGGTGCTGAGCGTGTACGTCGCGATGTCGCTCGGCCCGTGGGTGCTGCTGATCGGCACGATGCGGTACGCCTTCGTGGCCGCCGCGCGCGTGCTGCCCTGGCTGAACGCCGCGCTGCCGCCGAGCATGGCGCGCAAGACGGTGGCGGCCCTGCAGGGCATCGTGCTGCTGGTCGCGGGCGCCGGGATCCTGCCGCACGCGGCGACCGTCGGGGCGGTGCTGCTGGCCCTCACGCTGCTCGTCTGGTCGTTCGGCCGCGACATCACGTGGCTGTGGAGCCGGGGCGACCGGAGGCCCGCTGACTACATCAGCCCGTCGTCCCTGCCGGTACCGGCGCGTTCCGAGGGTTGATCACGTGCCGGTGCAGGTCGGCTCCTTCGGTTTCGGACGGCATGTGGTCCGCGGTGGACCGGTACAACGGGGCGCCGTCGTACGTCACCCGGGCGCCGCCGTCGGGCCGTGTGACGGTGCCGAGCGTGCCCGCGATGCCCGGCGGCAGCCGCAGTTCGGCGCCGGGCGGATTGAGCAGTGGCTTATGGGTGTCCGTGCGGGGGCCGACACAGCCGACGGTCCCGGCGCGCTGGAGGTCGTAGCGGTAGAGCGTGCGCCCGTCCGGTGTCGTTGTGGTCGTGGGTCGGGGCGTTGCGGGGCTGAAGAAGTCCCGCGCGGACAGCGTGCCGTCGCTGTTGACGCCGAGGCGGACCATCACGGCCGAGGTCAGCCGTACTTCTTCCTTCTTGACGGCGTCACGGAGCGCACTGACACTGACGAGGGCGGTCACGATTGTCAGCGCCTCGTCACGTGGGCTTGCCTGCACGATGCGGTGATCGGCCCCGGCCCGCTGACAGGCAACCCTTCCACCGCGACGGGGTGCCCCGGGTGACGACCGGGTCCCGCCGGTGCGGCGGGACAAGCGTGGTCTCGCGACTCGCGGGCCCTGAAGGCGGGACCGGCGGGAATGCCCAGGAACGACCTGACGAGACGGCTGCACATCGATTTGCAGCGGGTCTCCAGCGCGTACCAGTCCGGCCGCTCCGAGCCGGTGCACAAGCGCAGTCACTCCGTTCCGCCGCTGCCGCCCAACAGGCGGCCGGGGCTTCGTCGTTCCCCTGGAGAGTCATGCCCAAGACCGTTTCGCGCGCCTCGAACACAGGTACTTCAGGCACGTGCGCCACCAGCGCACCCACCACCAGCACCCACGCCGCAACCGTAGGCACGTGCGCCCCCACCGCAGTCACCTCGGGCGTCCACGCCTCGACGTCCCGCGTTCCGGGCCCAGTGGTGTCCGGTCCAAGCACTCGCCCCGCAGGCGCCGGACCGTCCGTGTCCCCTCGCCCGCACGGCATCCGCAGCCGCATCGGTGTCGGTGCCGCCGGTGGCTTCTACCCTGCGCCGCACCGCTATCAGCTCTATCTGTCCCAGGGCTGTCCGCGTTCGCTGCACCTTTCGATCACCCTCGATCTGCTCGGCCTCAAGGACTCGGTGGCCACCACGATCCTGGCGCACCCCGCCTAGATCCGGACTTCGCAGGTCGCTGAAAAGGTTCGACGCAGCAGCCTCTCAGCGTCCGCGAGTGACCGGGGCAGCCCTTCGTCGGCGGCTCGCGGCCGATCCCGCCCGCCGGACGATCGAACCCGACCTGTTGATCTTCACGATCGGGTGACCTGCGAAGTCCGGGCCTAGACACCCGACGCGTTCGCCTCGCTCCGCAGTGCCTACGAGGCCACCTGGCACCACTACGAGGGCCCGCTGACCGCGCCCGCGCTGTGCGACCGCCGGAGCGGACGCATCGTCAGCAAACACACCCTCGACATCCTTCGTGACCTCGCGGGCCAGCTGTCCTGTCATGACGGAGCATGCATCCCCCTGCTGCACCCGCCGGCCCTCGCCATGGACATCGACGCCCGGCGCGAACTCCTCGACCGGGACGTCACCTCGACGGCACGGCCGGAAGCCCGTGCGACGACTCTGGATCTGATGGACCATCAGCTCGCCACGCGCACCTATGTGTTGGGCGAGGAGCTGACAGCCGCCGACGTGGACATCTGGGTGGCGCTCACCCACCTCGACACGGCCGACCCCCTCTCCCGGCACACCCACCTTCGCGCCTACGTGCGCCGCCTCGACGAGCATCCCGCGTTCCACGGCGCCCGGTCCCTGCGCGCGTGGCACGACCGATCCGGGACAGGCGCGATCCGACCCGACTGACCGTCGGAACGGGGGGCCGCGCCGCTGGGCGTCACCCATCCGGGGTCCGGGCGGACCTCGCCAAAATACTTGACAGACTCTGTCAGGTATTAAGGCCAAGGTGGTGTGCACAGACAGCGGCGCCGGGCCTCTCGGCCCGTCCACGAGTGCCGGTGTCCCGAGCGGGAGGTCGGACATGGTGCAGCACGCGGTCGAATTCGAGGTGGCCGGTCCTTGGTCGCTGGACAGGAGCCGGGAGTTCTGGGAGGAGCTCGCGCCGCTGGCGCCGGCCTCGGCGGCGGGTGCCGCCGAGCAGGTGCGCACCGTCTTCCACGCCGACGCCGACTGGCGCCGCGTCGCCGCGGAGGTCACCCAGTACGGCAGCACGGCCCGGGTCGTGGTGGTCGGCGACGGCGATCTGGACGCCGCCGCCGAGCAGGTGCGCCGCTTTCTGTCCCTGGACGTCGACGCCCGCGGCTGGCCGACGGTCGCCGAACGCGACCCCGTGATCGCCGACGTCCAGGCCAGATGGCCGGGCCTGCGGCCGTGCGGTTTCCACTCGCCCTACGAGGCCGCCACCTGGGCGGTGCTGACCCAACGCACGGGGATGACTTCGGCCAGGCGCATGCGCGACGACCTCGTCTCGCGCTACGGCACAGACGGCGCGTTCCCCTCCCCCGAGGCGCTGCTCGGCCTGGACTTCGAACTGCCCTGGCGCAAAACCGAGTACCTGCACTCCGTGGCCGACGCCGCGCTCGACGGGCTCCTCGACGGCGCCCGGCTGCGCGCCCTGGGCCCGGCGGCGGCGGTGCGGCAGGTCCAGCAGGTCAAGGGGCTGGGCGTCTTCTCCGCCGAGCTCGTCGTCCTGCGCGGCGCCAACCACCCCGACACACTGCCGACCCAGGAGCGCCGATTGGAGGCGGAGATCACCGAGCGGTACGGGCCCGGTCGGGGCCTCGCCGAGGTTTCCGAGAACTGGCGGCCCTACCGTACCTGGGCCGCGCTGCACCTCCGCGTCCTGCACGGCGAGCGGATGGGTCCGACCGCCGCCCGCCCCGCTCGCGCCGACCGGTGAGACCGTGGTTCCCGCGCCTGCTTGCGCAGAAGGCGTGAGTCACGGTGACAGGAGCGACCCGACCTCGTCCGCAGCCGCAGCCGCACCCGCACCCGCACCCGCACCCGCACCCGCACCCGCACCCGCACATCCTCACCCATGCCGTGGCTCACGTGTGCATCACGACACCGGGCCACTCTCGGATCCGTAACCTGCGGCCACCGCGATCGAACATCAACTGGCTAGACTACGCACCCTCGTGCACGCGATCGCGCCACGTACGAGCAAAGCCGTTCCCGAAGGGTTTCGACGCTTGATAGCCATCGAAGAGGTCAGCAAGCGATACGCCGACGGCACGGTGGCCGTCGATCGCCTGTCTCTGCAGATACCGAACCACTCCATCACCGTTCTCGTCGGACCCTCGGGCTGCGGCAAGACCACCACGCTGCGCATGATCAACCGCATGGTCGAGCCCAGCAGCGGCACCATCCGGGTCAACGGCGAAGACATCCTGCGCCAGCCGGTCAACGCCCTGCGCCGCTCCATGGGTTACGTCATCCAGAACGCCGGGCTGTTCCAGCACCGCACGATTCTCGACAACATCGCGACGGTGCCGCGGCTGCTCGGCTGGTCCAAGCAGCGCGCCCGGGCCCGTGCGGCCGAGCTCATGGAACGGGTCGGCCTCGACCCGGCCATGGCCCGCCGCTATCCGTACCAGCTCTCCGGTGGCCAGCAGCAGCGTGTCGGCGTCGCCCGCGCACTGGCCTCGGACCCGCCGATCCTGCTCATGGACGAGCCGTTCTCCGCGGTCGACCCGGTCGTCCGCCGTGGTCTCCAGGAGGAGTTGCTCCGCATCCAGGGCGAACTCGGCAAGGCGATCGTGTTCGTCACCCACGACATGGACGAGGCCATCACGATCGGCGACCGCATCGCCGTGATGCGCACCGGCGGCAAACTCGCCCAGTTCGCCGCCCCCGACGAGCTGCTGTCGTCGCCCGCCGACCCGTTCGTCGAGGAGTTCCTCGGCGCCGACCGGGGCATCCGCGGTCTTTCGTTCCTGTCCACCCGCGACCTCGAACTCGACCGCTCCCGTGTCTTCCCGGTCGGCTCCGACTGGCAGGAGATCGCCGGGCGGGACGCGGAGCGGGCGCCGGTCCTTGTGACCGACGCCGACGACAGGCCGCTTGGCTGGGCCGACCTCGCGGTGTGGGGCGGTGACATCAAGGCTCTGGAACCCTACGGGCAGAGCTTCGAGGTGGGCCGGGACTCGCTCCGGGTCGCCCTGGACCGGGCCGTGCTGGCGCCGACCGGTCAGGCGGTCGCCGTGGACGGCACGGGGCGGGTGCTGGGGATCGCCGGGCAGGAGACGGTCGCCGCGGCGATCCGCGCGGCCCGGCAGCGGCGGGCCGCGGACTCCCCGCAGGGCCCGTCGGACTCCCCCCAGGGCCCGTCCCAGTTGAAGGCCGCGAAATGAACGGCTTCTTCGACATACCCAGCGACCTCCAGAACAGCTATCTCGGCCTGATCTCCTGGCACATGCAGGAGGCGTTGATCCCGGTGCTGATCGGTCTGCTGCTGGCGCTGCCCATCGGTCTGCTGTGCGTCCGCTTCAACTGGCTCTACCCGCCGGTCCTCTGGACCACCACGGTGCTGTACGCGATCCCGTCGCTGGCCTTCTTCGTGGTGCTCATCGACTACACCGGGCTGAGCCGGCTCACCGTGATGATCCCGCTGTGCCTGTACAGCCTGGTGGTCCTCGTCCCGGCGGTCGTCGACGGCGTCCGCTCGGTCCCCGAGGAGACGAACGCCGCCGCGGCGGCGATGGGCATCGGTTACGTACGCCGCTACCTCCAGGTCCAACTGCCCATCGCCGTACCGGCGATCATGGCGGGGCTGCGGGTGGCCACCGCTTCCAGCATCAGCCTGGTCAGCGTCGGCGCACTGATCGGCAACCAAGGAGCCCTGGGCAATCTGCTGACCACCGCGATGCTGTACCACCGGCCCGTCCTCGCGGTGAACTCGGTGGTCACCACCGCCGTCCTCGCGGTGCTGATCGACGCCCTGCTCGTGCTGCTGCGACGGCTGCTGACCCCCTGGCAGCCGCCCTCCGGGCGCAAGGCCGGCCGCCGCCGTACGTCCACGATCGCGGGCCCCACCCGCACCCCGGAGAGCGTCTCGTGAACGTACTCAACTACATCCAGTCGTTCCTCAGCGACGGCTCCCACTGGCACGGCTACGACGGCATCCCGCAGCGCGTCTGGGAGCACCTCCAGTACTCCACCGAAGCCCTCGCGATCGCCGCGGCCATCGGCCTGCCCATCGGTCTGGTCACCGGACACACCGGCCGCGGTGGCGACGCGCTGGCCTTCGTGTCGGCGGGGGCCCGGGCTCTGCCCACGTTCGGGCTGCTGGTGCTGATGTTCGTCTGGCTCGGCATCGGCATCCTGCCCGTGATGATCCCACTCGTGGTGCTGGCGATCCCCCCGGTCCTCATCACCTCCTACGAGGCGATCCGCAACGTGGACCCCTCCCCCGTCGACGCGGCCCGCGGCATGGGCATGTCCGAGGGGAAGATCCTGCTCCAGGTCGAGGTCCCCGCGGCGCTGCCGCTGATCCTCAGCGGTCTGCGCTCGGCGGCGATCCAGATCGTGTCGACGGCGACGATCGCGGCCTATGTGAGTCTCGGCGGAGTCGGCCGCTACATCGTGGACGGCCTCTACCAGCGCAATTACGAGAAGGTGGTCGGCGGGGCCACCCTCACGGCCGTCCTCGCGCTGCTCGTCCTGGTGCTCTTCTGGGCCGTGGCCCGGGTGACGGTGTCCCCAGGTGTGCGCAGGCGCCGGGCGGCCTGAGAACCATGAGAACCATGCCGAGGGGGACGGGCGCCCGGCCCGTCCCCCCTTCACCGCTCGGCGGTGGCCAGGGCGTGTTCGAGAACGACGAGCAGCGCGTCGCGTACGGAGCCGCGTTCGCGTGCGTCGAAGACGGTGAGGGGCACGTGGTCGGCGACGTCGAGGGCCCACCGTACGTCGTCCAGATCGTGTTCGACCTTGCCGTCGAAGGCGTTGACGGCCACCGCGAAGGGGATCTCGCGGTGCTCGAAGTAGTCGACGGCCGCGTAGCAGTCGTCGAGCCGGCGGGTGTCGACGATGACGAGCCCGCCGAGCGCGCCCTCGACGAGGTCGTCCCACATGAACCCGAACCTCTCCTGACCGGGCGTCCCGAACAGATAGAGCTTCAGTGTCGGATCGAGGGTGACGCAGCCGAAGTCCATGGCGACGGTCGTCGTCATCTTCTCCGGGGTGTGCGTGAGGTCGTCGACACCCGCCGCGACCGAGGTGATGGACGCCTCGGTGGTCAGCGGCTCGATTTCGGATATGGCGCCGACCGTGGTCGTCTTGCCCACGCCGAAGCCGCCGGCGATCACCATCTTCACCGGCAGCGGTGGCCGGGGCCCCTCGGCGTCAGCCCTCACGGATCGCGCCCCGGGAGTCGGGGATAGCTCGGAGACCATCGATAACCCTTCGCAATACGGTGGCATCGCGGGCGGAATCGGCCTGCGGTGCGTACAAGGCCAGTTGACCGTCGGCACGCAGATCGTCGGCGAGCACCCGGATCACATTCAAGTGCATCCGCAGTTTCGCCGCGATCTCCGCCAGCGACTGCGGCCGGCGGCAGACCGTGATGATGTCGCGGTGCTGTTCGAAGACGAAGGCGTCGAGCGCGGCCAGCCCCAGATCGGTCGCGACCACCTGGGTCTCGATCGGGATCGGCGGTACGAGACTGTCGCCGCCGGCGATCCTCCCCGCGGTCAGCAGGAAGGGCCGGACGACGGACGCGGGGGTCTCCACTCCCCACCCTGCGTCGTCGGTGGCTGATGGCTCGCCGGCCGTCATCACGTCCTCCCCCTTCGCTTCGCGGACCGTCACCGGTCATGTGACGCCCCGTCGGGCGTCAACCGGTCGGGGCGATGCCCACGGTGTTCTTGAGCTCCATGACCAGCTGCGGGCTCAGGACGGCACCGGCGCGGTTGGCGAAGAGGGTCATCTCGTACGCGATGTTGCCGAGCTTCGCCTCCTTCGAGGCGACCACGCCGAGCACCGCGCCCGCGCCGAGCGCCGACACCAGGACGTGTCCCTCCTCCAAGTCGATGATGACCTTGTTCAGAGCGCCGAGGCCGTAGTTGCCGGACGCGCCCATGGCAAGGCTGGTGATGCCGGAGACGATCGCCGCGAGCCGCTCCGAGTCCGCCTGTCCGCGCAGTTGGGACACCGCGATGAGCAGTCCGTCGGAGGAGACGCCGATGACGTCGACGACCCCGGCCGTCTCGGTGGCGAATCGATTGAGCAGCCAGTTGAAGTCGGCAGCGGCCGCCTTCACGTCCGTCACCTGTTCCACGGCTCCGGACTCCGGCTCGCCTGTCCACATGGTCACTTGCTCATGCCTTCCGGGGATGAGAGTCTGCTGTTCTCTGTGCTGGATTCGGTCGGGGCGCCGGGCCGGCCCCCCGGTCGGGTCGCCCCGGTGGTCCGGCCCTCGGTCGCGCTCTCGCGCTGGGCCCGCCGGACGGCGGCCTCGAAATCGTCGATCTCGGATCGGGCCGCCTCCGCGTCCGTGGGCTGCCAGGCGGGCGGCCGCGGCTTGTTCGTGACGGTCCGTTCGGGCAGCCGGCTCGACGCGGTGGTGGCCGACAGGGTCGCACCGCGCACCCGGCGCCGCAGCGGACCGGCGTCGCCGGGTCGCGCGGGAGCCGCCGGTCCGGAGCGGGGGTCCGCTGCACTGCCGGACCGCGAACCGAACCCGTCGGCCGCACCCGGGGCCGTACCGCGCCCGGCTGCCTGACGCGACCCGACGCCCGTATTCGGCACGGAAGTTCCCGGGTTGCCGCCCTGCCGGGGCCGGGACCCGCCGGGTCCGCCCGCCGGGTGGGCCATCACGTCCTCGCCGACCGTGCCCCGCGCGGCCTCCGTGCGACGGGCGTGGCCGGGGGAATCCTCGCCCCGGGAGCGTGCGGGAATCCTGCGGGGCAGGCCCGAGGGGCCGGGCGGGGACTCGACCCTCGCGTGGCGCGGCTCGCTCCCGGCGGAATGACGGGCGGGCGGCAGGATGTGCGGGGCCCGGGCCGCGGACTGTGCCGGATCGGTGAGCAGGAGCTGCGACGAGGGGACGGCAACGGTGGCGGTGACGCCACCGCCCGGGGTGCGGGACAGGACGACTTCGATGCCCCAGCGCCGGGACAGTCCGCCGACCACGAACAGGCCGAGGACCTCCGTCGGCGCCAGGTCGAGCCGTTCGCGGCGGATCAGGCGGGCGTTCTCCTCCGCCAGCCGCTCCGGGCTCATTCCGAGCCCGTGGTCGATGATCTCGACGAGGGCACCGCCGGTTCCGTGCCGGGGGCGCAGGACCACCTCGACGCCGCTGGTCGCAGGGGAGAACATCACCGCGTTCTCCAGCAGTTCGGCGAGCATCAGCGTCAGATCGCCGACGATGTCGGGGGCGACGGTGACATCGCCCTCGGCGTGCGGAGTGACACGCTGGTAGCCCTCGATCTGGCCCAGCGCAGCGCGCACGATGTTGCTGAGCCGCATGGGTTCGGTGTTCAGGCCCGTCTCGCTGATCCCGGCGAGCAGCATCAGGCTGTCGGCGTTGCGCTGCAGACGTACGGCGATGTGGTCGATGCGGTAGAGCCGGTCCAGTACCTCGGGGTCGGTCTCGCCGCGCTCCACCGAGTCGATCAGCGCGAGTTGACGTGCGGTCAGGTTGCTGACGCGGCGGCCGACGTTGCCGAACATCTCGGCGATGTTGCGGCGGCTGATGACCTGGCGCTCCAGCAGGGCGGTGGCGGTGACCTGAACCTGGTTGAAGGCTTCGGCGAGTTCACCGATCTCGTCGCGCACCGGTACGGGCACGGCTTCGAGGCGCGGCGGGCTCGCGTCGTCGGCGTCGTCGTCGGCGACCCGGGCCAGCTCGGTCTGAGCCGCGGTGGCCACATGCTGGGCCGCCGTGGTGAGGCTCCGCACGGTCCGCACCACGGAGCGGCGCATCAGCACCGAGAACAGCAGCCAGGCGCCGAAGGCGAGCAGGGTGCCGGCGATCAGCCAAGCCACCTGCCACCAGGCGCTGTTCGAGGCACCCTGGGTGTCGGCGGCGATCTCGTCGATGAGCCCCTGGACGATCTTCAGCCGGTTCTGGGCCTGGCGCTCGTAGGTGGGGTCGGCCGTCAGCGCGTCGTCGAGCGCGGCACGCAGCTGCGCCGAGCTCGCGGCGACCAGAGCGCCGGGGTCGACCCGGAGCGCGGCCCAGTGCTGGGAGATGACGCTCTGGTACGGGCTGTGTTCGATCTCGGCGAGATCGCTGCCCTGTTCCTGAGTGGCGAACCGGGTGAACCGCTCGGCCTGGTAGGTGTACTGGTCGTAGTCGCCGACCGCTCCGGTGAACTCGATGAGCGCGTTGGGGTCCCGGGTGCGGGCCGCGAAGACGCTGGTCTCGAACGACGCGTGGGCCGTGTCGGCACGCAGCAGCGCATCGAGCAGATTGCCCGCGGACGACGAGGACTCGCTCCCCGACCGGCCGAGGCCGAGGCCGTTGATGAGTCCCTCGATCACCGATCCGTACGCGGGGTCGATGTTGTCGGCGGGTATCGGGCCCTGTTCGACGGTCTTGCGGAGGCTGTCCAGGCCCTCCAACTCCTTGAGCGCCTGGACCTCGGCTTCGGGCAGCCGGTCCCCGTACACCGACCGGACGGCCTCGATCTGGGAGCCGACCTTCTGCTGCGCCTGAAGATACGCGGAGGTGTCGGGCGGGCTGTCGGCGGAGCGGGCGGCCTCGTGGCGCAGGGAGACCAGGAGTGCCTGCCGGTGCTCGGTCTGTACGCCGTCGATGAGTTGGGTCACCTGCGCGCTGTCCCGCACGAGTCGGGCGGTGTCGGCGGCGGACCGGGCGCGGTCGACCTGGCCGTAGACGACATAGGAGAGCATCACGGAGACGACCACGAGCGGCACGATCACCAGGACGTTTAGTTTCCGGCGGAAGGGCCAACGGTCGAGGAGGGACGGCGTTCGGCCTGTTCCTGCAGCCGTGGTCGGCAGCCCCGGGGCGACCTTTCTGTGCGCGGGCACCCAACCTCCTCGACGTTGTTCCCCGTGGAAGCCCTTGCCCGGGCTGCGTGGTTCAGCAATCGCGACAGCGCGCTCAGGCCGACAAGTGGAACAGGGCCCTCGACGCGGCCAACATTAGCGGCTGCCGCAAGAGTACGGCCATGATCAACCAAAAAGTGGCATGTGGAGACGCCGGATTCGCGCGCATATTGGCCGCGTTGCGCATACGGGGTGCAGCCGCGCGGTCCCCATCGGTGATCTATTCGTGTCTTGACGGTCCGTGACAGGGCTAGATTGGATCGGTCTGGACCGTCACCACCCGCGCCTTCCGGCCACCACCGCCCCACCCGATGCCAAGTCTGGATGACCAACGTGACCATCGCCAGAAGCACCAGAACGTCCGCAACGTACGCTGTTTCCCTGCTGGTTGTGGCCGCGGCCGCACTGACGGGCTGCGGTTCCTCCGACGACTCCGGCAAGAGCGACCCGTTGAAGGGGGACACCGCCAAGGGCGGTACGGTCGTTGTCGGTTCGAACAACTTCCCCGAGAGCATCCTGCTCGCCGACATTTATGGTGAGGCCCTCAAGTCCAAGGGCATCAAGGTCAGTTACAAGCTGAACATCGGCAGTCGCGAGACCACATACGGCCTGATCAAGAACGGTACGATCACGGTCCTGCCCGAGTACAACGGGGCCCTGCTCGCCTATCTCGACGCCAAGGCGGCACCGACGACCGTCGAGGAGACCAGCAAGGCCATATCGGCCAAACTCGATGCCAAGCTCAGCCTGTTGACCCCGTCCCAGGCCCAGGACAAGGACGCGATCGCCGTCAACGAGGCCACGGCCAAGAAGTACAACCTGACGGACAAGTCGACGATCGCGGACCTCGCCGACTCGGCGAAGGACCTGGTCATCGGCGGCTCGCCCGAGTTCCAGACCCGGCAGCAGGGACTGAAGGGCCTCAAGTCCGTATACGGCCTCGAATTCAAGTCCTTCAAGGCGCTGGACGCGGGTGGTCCGCTGACCGTCGCGGCTCTCAAGGGAAACAACATCCAGGCCGCGGATATTTTCACGACGGACCCGGGAATCAGCAAGAACAAGTTTGTGGTCCTGCAGGACCCCAAGAATCTCTTCGGCTTCGAGAATGTGACGCCGCTGGCATACAAGAGCGGTCTCTCGTCTGCCGGAGTTTCCGTACTCAATGGCATCTCGGCGAAGCTCGACACGGAAACCCTGGTCAAGCTCAACAGCCAGGTGCAGAACGACAGCAAGGACCCGCTGGACGTCGCCAAGGCGTGGCTGTCCTCCGCCGGCCTGAGCTGACGGGCGGTACTGCCCACCGGGCCGGGGCGGGCATCCGCTCCGGCCCGGTGGGCCGCGCGCAGGCTGTCGGCGGAGGGCGCCCGGCTGCACGGGCGCAGCACCCGCGTCGGAGCGCACCCGGGGCGTTGCCATCAAGGAGCACGACGGCGCCGGTCACCGACGGCGTGACCGACGCCGCAGCTCCCCTGGACGAGTTCGCCGCACTCACCGCAGGGTGTTGATCGGGCCGGACTCCGGATCCGGAACCGCCGCGCCCCTCAGCTCCGCGCCCCGGGCGTGACGGCGCTCGGCTCCGTACGGGACGAGTCGAAGGAAGCGCGGGGCGTGCCGGAGATGCGGCCCGCGCGCTGGACCGGGACGAGCAGTGCGGCCAGTGCCGCGGCGAGGCAGAGCAGCGCGAGCAGGCTGAAGCCATGGGTGTACCCGGACGCGTACGGCAGGCCCGAGGGCTGGAGGCGGCCGGTCACCAGGACGCTGGTCACCGCGGCGCCGATGGACCCGCCGATGGTACGGATGTTGGCGTTCATGCCGGTCGCGGCGCCGGTCTGCTCGGCCGGGACACTGCCGACGATCAGGTTGGCCATCGAGGCGAAGGCCAGTCCGATGCCGAGGCCGAACACACCCGCTGCGAGGGCCACTTGCCACTGCTGGTCGTGCCAGAGGGCGAGGATGCCGCAGGCGACCGCGCCGAGCGCGGAACCGGCGATGAGCAGCTTCTTGGCACCCAGGACGGGCTCCAGCCGGCCGCTCAGCACACCCGAGCAGAACATCGCGATCAGCATCGGCAGCATGAGCAGTCCGGCCGCGGTGACGCTCGCGCCGAAGCCGTAACCGGCCGAGCTGGGTGTCTGCACGAAGCCGGGCAGGAAGGACCAGATCGCGTACATGCCCGCGCCGAACAGCAGCGCGGCCGCGTTCGTGGTCCACACGGCGGGCAGCCGCATGATGCGCAGATCGATCAGGGGGTTGTGGGAGCGCGCCTCGACGAACAGCCACAGCGCGAACAGCGCCACGGCGGCGACGAACAGAGCGATCACCCTGCCCGATCCCCAGCCCCAGTGGCTCGCCTGGCTGAGCGGCAACAGCAGAGCCACCAGCCAGCCCGACAGCAGGACGGCGCCGAGCCAGTTGACGCTCCCCTCGGCCCGGCGGGGCGACTCGGGGACGTACCGCAGAGCGATCAGTGTGGTGACCGCGACGATGCCGACGGGGAGCCAGAACAGCCAGCGGTAGTCGAGCGCGGTCACGATGGGACCGGCCGCCACGATGCCGACACCGCCGCCGGCGGCGATCACGGCGGACAGGTTGCTGATGCTGCCGCTCACCTGCGACGGGGCGAACTCGTCCCGGATGATGCCGAAGGACAGCGGGAACAGCGCGCCGCCGATGCCCTGGACGACCCGGGCGACGATCAGTACGCCGATGGTCGGCGCGAGCGCGGCGAGCAGACAGCCGATGGTCACGATCACCAGGACGGCGACCAGGGTGCGTTTCTTGCCGATCAGGTCACCGACCCGGCCGAGGATCGGGGTGAAGACCGAGGCGGACAGCAGATAGGCCGTCATCACCCAGGTCGCGGTGGACTGCGAGGTGTGCAGCGCGTGCTGAACGGTCGGCAGGGCCGGCGCGATCAGCGACTGCAGCATGGCGAACACGCCGGCACCGGTCGCGAGGCCGCGCCCCACCGGAAAACCGATGCCCTCAGTCCGCCACTGGCTCCCGCCTCCGCTCAGGGCGGCGGGACGATGAGGCGCGCCGTTCGCCGTTTGCACGTGGGCCACTCCTGGTCGTAGCTCAGCTCGACCGCCTCGACGAGGGTCGTACACGCGTAGCACTCCGACATCACCCGTCGCCGTTGACCGCGTCCTCACCCTCGACCTCGACCACGCCCTCACTGTCGCGCTCGACGACGTCCGCAGCGCGCACTGCGGCAACCGCCCTTGTCCGCAAGGGTTCTTGCGGGCACTGCATTCTGTATACTGTCGCCACCAATGGCCCCGGCTCGGAGGCGACATGGAAAATCTTGATCCCGAGGTGGTGCTGGGAACGGCCGCCCAGGCACCCGACGGCATAGTGATCATCGACGGCGAAGGACTGATCCGCTATTGGAACCGGGGTGCGGAGCGCATCTTCGGGTTCTCGGCGGCCGATGTCGCCGGTCGCAGTCTGGACGTCATCATCCCGGAAAAGCACAGGAAGCGTCATTGGGACGGTTTTCGGACGGCCATGGACCGAGGAGCCACCAAGTACGGGGAGGCCGACCTCCTGACAGTTCCCGCGCTGGCGGCGGACGGCAGCACCCTGTCCATCGAGTTCAGCGTGGTGCTGCTGGCCGCTCCCAACGGCGGCGGCGCGCACGTCGGAGCGGTCATCCGGGATGTCACCGCGCGACGAGCGCGGGAGCGGGAGATGATGCGGCGGCGGGCCGAGGCGACCGCGGACCGCACAACGGTCTGAAAAGCGCTGAGCAGTAAAGTGCTCGCCTCCGCAGGTGACAGTGCCTGTAGTTGCGGCGTCCGGCCGGCAGGCCAGCCAACGACGAGGGCCTTGCTCTCGACGACGGTCTGCCGGGGCCGGCCAGGTGCCCCCAAGACGCTCACAGTTAGTGCGGCGGTCCCCCGGTCATCGTCGTCGCCGTATCCCTCAGCTCTAGGACGGGCTGACCGGGAGCAGGCAACCAGCCAGGCCGCGTGGGCGTGCGGCGAGGCTTTCGGCGATGGCGCGCAGGGTCATCGCGGCTGGAGCCTGCGGGGTCTTCAGTACCAGCGGGGTGCCGGCGTCGCCCGCTTCGCGCAGGCGGGGGTCGAGAGGCACCTGGCCGAGGAGGGGGATGTGAGCGCCGACCTTGCGGGAGAGCGAGTCGGCGACCGTCTGACCGCCGCCGGAGCCGAAGAGTTCGGTGCGTGAGCCGTCCGGCATCAGGAGCCAGGACATGTTCTCCACCACGCCGGCCACTCGCTGGCCCGTCTGCAGGGCGATGGCGCCGGCCCGCTCGGCGACCTCGGCGGCGGCGGACTGCGGGGTGGTCACCACCAGGAGTTCCGCGTGGGGAAGCAGTTGGGCGACTGAGATCGCGATGTCGCCGGTGCCCGGCGGCAGGTCGAGGAGGAGGACGTCCAGGTCGCCCCAGTAGACGTCGGCGAGGAACTGGCGCAGTGCGCGGTGCAGCATCGGACCGCGCCAGACCACGGGGGCGTTGCCCGGGGTGAACATTCCGATGGAGATCACCTTCACGCCGTTGGCGCGTGGCGGCATGATCATCTTTTCGACCTGTGTGGGACCGGTCCCGGCGCCCAGCATCCGCGGGACCGAGTGGCCGTAGATGTCGGCGTCCAGCACGCCCACCGACAGGCCGCGGTCGGCCATCGCCGCGGCCAGGTTCACCGTGACGCTGGACTTGCCGACCCCGCCCTTGCCGGAGGCCACGCAGTACACCCTGGTCAGTGAGCCGGGTTCGGCGAACGGGATGGCCGGTTCCGTCGCGTCGCCCCGCAGGCTTCGGCGGAGTTCGGTGCGCTGCTCGTCGTTCATGACGTCGAGTTCGACGCGCACTGTGCGCACGCCGGGCAGCGCGGACACGGCTGCGGTGGTGTCCGCGGTGATCCGGTCCCTGAGCGGGCAGCCGGAGACCGTCAGATAGATGCCGACCGTGACGGTGCCGTCGGGGCCGACCGTGACGTCCTTGACCATCCCGAGGTCGGTGATCGGCCGGTGGATCTCCGGGTCGAGGACCCCCGCCAGGGCCTGGTGGATGTCGGCGACGGCGGGTGTGAGTGCCGGGGACGGGGTGGTCGTTGTCATGGGAGCTCGCAATCCGGTGGTGGTGCGTGGCAGTGGCGGCGGGGCGGCAGGTCTCAGCCGGTGACGGTCCAGGTGTCCTTCCCAGTGAGCAGCGCCTGGAGGTCGGCTGGGGCGGCGGACCGGGCGCGGTCGGTCTGGGCGCGCACCTGGTCGTCGTAGGCAGGGCGGCTGACGGAGCGGAAGACGCCGGTGACGCAGTGGGTGAGGTCCTGGGCGGACAGCCGCGACAGGGCGAAGGCGGGGGTCGGGTCCTCGCACGTGGCGTCGTGCGCCACCAGGGTCTCCTCGCCGGCCTCGGCGACCTTGGTGGTGGTGAGGCCGCCCGAGCCGGTACGGCTCACGCCGTACTCGCCTTCGGCGCCGAAACGGATCGGTTCACCGTGGCGCAGGGGGACGATGCGCCGCTCCTTCTGTCCCGGCTGCCGGAGCATCTCGAAGGCCCCGTCGTTGAAGATCGGGCAGTTCTGGTAGATCTCCACGAGCGCGGTGCCCCGGTGCTCGGCGGCGGCCGTGAGCACTTCGGTGAGTCCCGCGCGGTCGGAGTCCAGGACGCGGGCCACGAAGGTGGCTTCGGCGCCCAGGGCGAGCGAGACGGGGTTGAAGGGGGCGTCGACCGAGCCGACCGGCGTGGATTTCGTGACCTTGCCGGTCTCGGAGGTGGGGCTGTACTGGCCCTTGGTGAGGCCGTAGATCCGGTTGTTGAACAGCAGGATCTTGAGGTTGACGTTGCGGCGCAGGGCGTGGATGAGGTGGTTGCCGCCGATGGACAGGGCGTCGCCGTCGCCGGTGACCACCCACACGGACAGGTCGGGGCGGGCTACGGCCAGGCCGGTGGCGATGGCGGGGGCGCGGCCATGGATGGAGTGCATGCCGTAGGTGTTCATGTAGTAGGGGAACCGGCTGGAGCAGCCGATGCCCGAGACGAAGACGATGTTCTCGCGGGCCAGGCCCAGCCGGGGCATGAAGCCCTGAACGGCGGCCAGTACCGCGTAGTCACCGCAGCCGGGGCACCAGCGCACCTCCTGGTCGGACTTGAAGTCCTTCGGCGCGAGCTTGATGTCGGAGGCCGGTACCAGGGCCTGGCCGCCGAGGCCGGTCGGCAGGCCGAGGTCCGGCACATCGGGGCCGGGCAGGCCAGGGCCCGGCCCATGGGGACGGGGCAGGCCGAGGTCAGTGGTGGTCATGTCCGGACTCCTTCGATCACGTCGGTGAGCACCCCTTGCAGTTCCTCCGCCCCGAACGGCAGACCGGCGACCTTCGTGTACGACACCACGTCGGTCAGATATCTCGCCCGCAGCAGCGTCGCGAGCTGGCCGAGGTTCAGCTCGGGGACGACGACCCGCTCGTAGCGGGAGAGGACCTCGCCCAGGTTCGCCGGGAAGGGGTTGAGGTGACGCAGGTGCAGGTGGGCGACGGCACGGCCGGTCCTGCGGACGCGGCGTACCGCGGCGCCGATCGGCCCGTACGAGGAACCCCAGCCCACCACGAGAACCCCGGCCTTCCCGGACGGATCGTCAACCTGCGTGTCCGGCACAGTGATGCCGTCGACCTTGGCCTGGCGCAGCCGCACCATGCGGTCGTGGTTGTCCGGGTCGTAGGAGATGTCGCCGGTGCCGTCGGCCTTCTCAAGGCCGCCGATGCGGTGTTCGAGACCGGGGGTGCCGGGTACCGCCCAGGGCCGGGCGAGGGTCTCCGGGTCGCGCAGGTAGCCCCAGAAGCCCCCGGATCCGTCGGGAGCGTTGGGTTCGGTGGTGAACTGGACGCTGAGATCGGGAAGTTGAGCGGCATCGGGTACGAGCCAGGGTTCCGATCCGTTGGCGATGTGTCCGTCGGACAGCAGCAGCACCGGGGTTCGGTAGGCGAGGGCGATCCGGGCCGCGTCGAGCGCGGTGTCGAAGCAGTCCGCCGGGGTGGAGGGGGCGAGGACCGGCACCGGGGACTCGCCGTTGCGGCCGAACATGGCCTGGAGCAGGTCTGCCTGCTCGGTCTTGGTGGGCAGTCCGGTGGACGGTCCGCCGCGCTGTACGTCGATCACCAGCAGTGGCAGTTCCGTCATCACGGCCAGGCCGATGGTCTCGCTCTTGAGGGCGAGGCCGGGGCCGGAGGTGGTGGTGACGCCCAGTGCTCCACCGAACGCCGCGCCGAGGGCGGCGCCGACGGCGGCGATCTCGTCCTCCGCCTGCAGGGTGATCACGCCGAAGTTCTTGTGCCGGGACAGTTCGTGCAGGATGTCGCTGGCCGGGGTGATGGGGTAACTTCCCAGCACGACCGGCAGTCCGGACCTGACCCCGGCGGCGACGACGCCGTACGCCAGGGCCGTGTTGCCGGTGATCTGCCGGTACTCGCCCGGCGGCAGCGTCGTCGCCGGGGCGACCTCGAACGTCACGGCGAACGACTCGGTGGTCTCGCCGTAGTTCCAACCGGCCCGGAACGCCAGGACGTTCGCCTCGGCGATGTCGGGTCTCCGCGCGAACTTCTTCCGCAGGAACCGCTCGGTCCCCTGCGTCGGCCGGTGGTACATCCAGGAGAGCAGGCCGAGGGCGAACATGTTCTTCGCCCGCTCCGCGTCCTTCTTGCCCAGGCCGGTGGCGGACAGGGCGCCGCGGGTCAGTGTCGCCATGGCCACCTGGTGCACCTGGTAGGAGGACGCGGCGTCGTCCTCCAGGTCCTCCAGCGGGTTCGAGGCGTATCCGGCACGGGCCAGGTTCCGCGGCGTGAACTCGTCGGTGTTCACGATCAGCGTCCCGCCGGGCGGCAGGTCGGCGAGGTTGGCCTTCAGCGCGGCCGGGTTCATCGCCACCAGCACGTCCGGGCGGTCGCCTGCGGTGAGGATGTCGTAGTCGGCGAAGTGCACCTGGAAGGAGGAGACGCCGGGGATGGTGCCCTGCGGGGCGCGGATCTCCGCCGGAAAGTTCGGCAGCGTGGCCAGGTCGTTCCCGAAGGCCGCCGCCGCCGAGGTGAAACGGTCCCCGGCGAGTTGCATGCCGTCGCCGGAGTCCCCCGCGAACCGGATGACCACGCGGTCGAGCCGCTCGGTCCGGGTGGCGGGAGCGGTTCCGGGAGTACGGGTGGCGGGGTTGTCGTGGGTGTCGGTCATGGTGCTGCTTGCTCCTTCGCATGGATACCGCTGTCGCGCGGTGCCCGGGGTGACGTCTGCTGTCCGCGGCGGCAGGTGGCGGGTGGCTCGCGAGCGTGGGGCACCGGGGCAGGGGACGGCAGGCCAGCGGCCTCTCGTCCTGCTCACTCGAGCCGGACGAACTCAGGGCGCGGGGGTACGGGGGGGGCGGGCGCGGTATCCCGGGCATGGCCGGCCGTACCGGACGCCGGACCAGGAAGCGGTCAGCCAGGCAGAGCTCGGGCCGAGCCCGGTGCTGGTACGAGGTCCTGCACGGCGCGCAGGTACAGCGCGAGGCGGAGCCGGGTCCGTTCCGCTGTGGCGGCGGCAGGTGACGACGGCGGCAGGCTCCGTGCCAGGCCGTCCGCTCCGGCCAGCGCCCGGCGAAGGACCTCGGCGACGTGCCCGGGATCACGGACGGCCACTCGGGCGGACTCCCCCTCCGACTGGCCGGCCGCCGATGCCGGACCGGCGCACGCCGACACCGCTGGCCCAGCGGACGGCCAGGTCACCGGACCGAGGGACGCCGACGGCGCTGCACCACCGAACCGCCGGGCCGTCGAGCCGGCAGACTCCGAGAGTGCCGGCCCGGCGGGTGGCAGGGCCGGGAGGGGCCGCAGCTCGGCCCCCCGCAGTGCTGTGAGGACGGCCTCGGGCGAGCCGGTGTTGCCGAGGTCGTCGAAATCCTGGCGCAGGATCCAGTCGCCGTCCGGGCCGAGCAGGCCGAGGCCGTCGAGTGTCCGGCCCGACGCCTCGTCCCACGCGTCCAGTTGCCGGGCGACCGTCTCCACCGCCGTCTCGGGCAGCCACCGGAAGGGCAGCCGCCAGACCGCGGCGATCGCCTCCCGCGCTTTGGGAGTCTCCGCGGCCAGCAGCAGCACTTCGGCGCCGCCGGCCGCGAGGCGGGGGGCGAGGCTGCGGACCGTACTGGCCAGTCCGCAGGAGTAGGGCCAGTGACCGCCGCGGAGGGAGACCACGAGCACCGCCGCGTCAGGGGAGGTCCGCGCCGCCAGCACCGTACCGGCGGAGCGGAGGGCACCCGCGGCGGTCACCGGGCCGCTCATGGTCGGGTGTAGCTCTGGACGAAGGGCGTGTCGACGCCGATCGGTCCGAGTGTCTCCGCACCGCCGGGCGTGCCCAGCGGCTCGGCCCGTCCGGGCAGCACCGAGGTGAAGAAGCCCGCGTTCTCCGCAACGAACGCGGCCTGCTCCGGCGGGACTTCGTCCTCCATGGTGATCGCCTCGACCGGGCATACAGGTTCGCAGGCACTGCAGTCGATGCATTCCTCGGGGTTGATGTAGGCCATGCGCTCCCCGACGTAGATGCAGTCCGCCGGGCATTCGTCGACGCAGGCGCGGTCCATGACGTCGACACACGCGGCCCCGATGACGTAGGTCATGACGAGGTCACTCCTTTTGCGGTGAGGTGGTTCGGTGAGCGATCCGGGCAGGCAGGTTCAGGCACTGTCGATCGAGAGAGCAGCGGCGGTGGGGGCCGGGGCCTCGCCCATCGAGGCGAGGATCTCGTAGCGGCGACGGGTGAATTCGGGCTCGAACTGCGCGCCGGGTCGTCGCGGGTTGGGAATGTCGACGACCTTGCTGACTTTGGCGGGGCGTGGGGTGAGCAGCACGATGCGGTCGGCCAGCAGCAGCGCCTCGTCGACGTCGTGGGTGACGAACAGGATCGTGGTCTCGTACTGCTGCCAGACGGAAATCAGCAGTTGCTGCATCTCCGAGCGGGTCTGGGCGTCGAGCGCGCCGAACGGCTCGTCCATCAGCATCACTTGTGGGCGGGTGGCCAGGGTCCGGGCGAGTTGGACGCGTTGCCTCATGCCGCCCGACAGCTGGCCGGGCAGGTGGTCGGAGAAACCCTCGAGTCCGACCTGGGCCAGCAGGTCCTCTGCCTGTCGGCGTCGTTCTCTGCGCGGTACGCCGCGCAGTTTCAGGGCGTACTCCACATTGCGTACGGCAGAGCGCCAGGGCAGCAGCGCGTCCTCCTGGAAGACCATCGCGCAGGGCGCGTCGGTCCCGCCCACGAGCTTCCCATCGACCTCGGCGCGTCCGGCGACCGGCTGCAGCAGCCCGGCCAGCGCGCGCAGGATGGTCGACTTCCCGCAGCCGGACGGGCCGAGCAGGACCACGATCTCTCCCGGCTCCACGTCGAGGTCGACGTCGGCGGCCGGCATGTCGCCGAAGGCGAGCCGCAGCCCCTCCAGCCGGATCCTCGCCCCGGCGCTCACCGGGCGGCCCTCGGCAGCCAGCGGTTGATGCGGGATCCGAGCCGTTCCACGAGCCAGGCGGTTCCCCAGCCCAGGATCCCGATCGACAGCATGCCGACGACGACACCCGCGTAGTCGAGCAGTCCGTACGACTGCCAGGTGTAGTAGCCGATGCCGAACTGACCGGAGATCATCTCGGCGCTGATCACGCAGATCCAGGCGACGCCCATCGAGACGGACAGCCCCGAGAAGATGCCGGGCATGGCCCCGGGGAGGATCACGTGCGCAAGCACGGACACCCGGCCGGCGCCCATGGTCCGGGCCGCCTCCTCCCACACCTTGGGCAGGGTCTTCATCGCGTGGATGGTGCTCACCACGACCGGGAAGAAGGCCGCGAAGAAGGTGATGAAGACGATGCCCTGTTCCCCGGTGGGAAACATCAGGATCGCCAGGGGCACCAGCGCGATCGCGGGAATCGGGCGGGCGACCTCGATGAGCGGCCGTACCAGTGCCTGGACGAGACGGGAGCGGCCCACCGCGATGCCGATGGCCACGCCGCTCACCGCGGCGAGCCCGAAGCCGATCAGGATGCGGCGCAGGCTGGCCAGCAGGTCCAGGTAGTAGGTGCCGGAGGCGAGTTGGATCCGCAGGGTGTCGTACACCTCGACGGGGCCGGGGAGCTTGTCGAAGCGCAGCCACAGCACGACGTCGTTGGCGGTGAGCAGGTACCAGAGCAGCACGGCGGCGGCCAGCGGAAGCGCGGCCAGGGCGACGGCGGCCGGCCGACGCAGCCATCCGCCGGCCGGTGTGCGCGGGCGGAGGGCGCTGCGCAGTCCGTTGCGGGGACGGGGCGGTACGGCCGCCGGGGCACCGGTGTCGGTCAGAGGTTGGGTGGAGACGGGAGTCGTTGTCATGGGTCCTCTTCCTCCGCTCTCTCAGGCAGCGGCGAGTGCCGCGGCGTATTCCAGTTCGCGGGCGCCCTTGTGGCCCGCCAGGTAGGAGTCCGCGTCGGTGGTCACCGCGAAGGGCAGCAGCCGGGAGTTGGCGCTCTTCGCCGGGTCGAGCACCCAGGTCGCGGAGCCCGCGAAGATCCGGGTGCCGGTCTCGGTGTCCGGCACGTAGGCGGCTCGGACGCCGCCGTGGTGGGCGGCGATCTGCTTCAGCAGGCAGGTCGGGGTGGCGGCGACCTTGGTCGAGGTCGCGCCCTTGAACCACACCTCGGACGCAGTGCGCGGGTCGTCCACCGCGGTGTGGCAGACCGGGTCCTGGCCGCTGAGCCGGTCCGGGTTGGTCAGCTTCGCGGTGGCGGCGGCGTAGGAGGAGCCGTAGACCTGGCGCAAGTAGGTGTCGTTGACGAACTTCTTCAGATCCAGGGACTTGACGGAGCCGAGGTCCTTGAGGAACGGCAGGTCGGTGGCAAGGGCGTCGACCAGGGGCTTCTTGATCGTCGGGTCGAAGGAGACCAGGCCGTTCGGTCCGTTGTAGAGGTAGATCACCTCGGGGTCGATGCCGGTGATCTTGGAGACCCGCTCGGCGGCGGCGAGCGGGTGGCGGTTGAGGTAGTTGGTGGTGTCCCGCTGGGCCTCAAGGAAGGCGCGCATCACCTCGGGGTGCGCCTTGGCAAAGGACGAGCGGGTAACGACGGCGTGCAGGGTCGCGACGCCGTTGCTTCCGCCGTCGTAGAGCAGCCGGCCCTGCCCCCGGAAGACCATCAGTTGCGGCCAGGGCACGAACTGGGAGAGCGCGGCCACCTGCTTGCCCTCCAGCGCGGAGGCGCCGACCGACGGGTCCTGGTTGAGCAGCTTGACGTCGTCCGGGCTCATGCCGTTCTTGTCCAGCGCCTTGACGAGCATGCCGTGCCCGGCGGAGCCGATGCTGGTGGAGACGACCTTGCCGCGCAGGTCGGCGAGGGTCTTGGCGGAGGAACCGGTGGGCACGACAACCTGGTTGAGCGATCCGCGCAGGTTGTAGCCCGTGACGGCGACCATCTCGGACGCTGCGTCGGAGTACGGGGCGCTCTTCGACCCGTTGACCAGGAGCGGGTAGTCGCCCATGGACCCGATGTCGACCTTGTCGCCGATCATCTGCGCGGTCAGCGGCGGGCCGGACGGGAAGTCCTTCCAGACCACCTTGTACTGGATGCCCTTCGCCTTGCCGAGAGTTCGGAGCTTGGCTTCGAAAGTGCCGCGGTCGCGCAGGAGCGTGCCGGCGGTGACGGTGTTGATGGTCTTGGACTGGTAGCCGATGGTGACGACGACGGTGGAGGAGCCCGAGCCGGTCTCGGTTCCGCAGGCGGCGGCCCCGAGACCGAGAACGGTGAGGACCGCGAGAGTGGCAGAAGTTCTCATAGTCTCCGCCTCAGCGCAGCAGGAAGGGGATGTCGACCGTTACCGCGTCGACCGGGCAGCGGGCGGCGCAGGGTCCGCAGTACCAGCATTCGTCGACGTGCATGTACGCCTTGCCGGTATCGGGGTGGATGGCCAGGGAGTCGAGCGGGCACATGTCCACGCAGAGCGTGCATCCGTCGATGCACTTGGATTCGTCGATCGTGACGGGTACGTCCACCCGGTTAGCTGCTTGCGCCATCTGGGATCTCCTTCAACGGGTCGTTCTCAGGCATCTGTTGGTCCGTGGGGTCCATGGGGTTCGTGGGTGTCCAGCGGCCGGAGCCACCGGCATCACTCGGCGTCGGAAGCGGCAAGGCTCATGCGGGCGTAGGCACGGACGTCGGCGTCCGCGTCGTCCATGGCCGCTTCCAGGGCCGCCCGGATCTCGGGGCGGCCCGGCAGCCGGGAGCCGAGGGCCCGGACCGCCGCCTTGCGGACGTCGAGATTGGTGTCGCGGGTTGCGGTGATCAGCGGGGCGACCGCCTCCTGCGGGTCCGCCACGGACAGCGCGGCGGCCGCTCCCTGACGGACCTGCCAAGCGGGGTCGGTCAGCGCGGCGGTGGCCACGGCCGCGGCCTGTTCGGCGCAGCCGGTGTGGGCCATGGCCGACAGGGCCGCGGCCCGGACCAGGACGTCGGCGTCCTCGGCCAGCACGGTCAGGGTGGTGGCCCCGCGGGGGTCGCCGACCGATCCCAGCCCCCTGGCGACGGCCAGCCGTACCGCCGGTGCCGGGTCGGCGGCGGCCTCGCCCAACGCATCCAGCGCGTCCAGCGAGACGAGCCCGAGCACCACCTCGCAGCGGACGGTCTCCACGGAGTCGGGCAGCAGCGCCGCCAACTCTTCGGTGGTGCACAGCCGGTGGCGCCACAGGGCGCCCACGGCGGCGACGCGGACACCGGCGTCCTCGGACCGGCTCGCCTCGCGCAGGGCTCGGGTGAACCGCTCGCCGATCACCAGCACCTCGCGCAGTTCGCTCAGCAGTTCGACGGCTGTACGGCGCACCGCCGCGTCCGGGTCCAGCAGGGCCGTCGCGAACACCGCCGAGGGCTCGTTCCACTCCTCGGCCGCCTCGCTGAGCACGGTCAGCGCCGTGCGCCGCACGCCGGCGTCGGGGTCGGTCAGGAACTCGGCGAGTTCATCGGTGGTCGGGGACTCCTCGGCGAGCTCCAGGAGCGCGAGGATGCGACGGGAGCCCTGCGTACCCGCCTGATGGCCCTGCGTACCCGTTGTCATCCCCACACCGCCGCGAGATCGGCACCGGCCGGTGCGGGCACGTCGGCCACCCCGTCCGGGCGGACGAAGCCGGGAACCGGGACGATGTACGGCGCCACGGGGCGGGTGAGCGTCTCCATCTCCCCGCCGGGGCTCTTGCGCAGGTTGAGGTGACGGAACCAGGTGGCGTCGTCCTGCTCGGGCCGGTCGGCGCGCTGGTGGTACAGGCCCCAGCGGCTCTCGGTACGGGTCAGCGACGCCCGGGCGGCCATCTCGGCGCAGTCCCGGATGAAGGTGACTTCGGCACAGCGCATGAGCTCGTGCGGGGTGTGGGCCCCCATGCCGGCGATCTCACGGCGCATCCGGTCGAACGCCTCGAGACCGAGGGTCAGATAGCGCTCGGTCTTGGGGGGTTGGAGATAGTCGTTGACGAAGCGGCGGAGCTTGTACTCCACCTGCGGCTGAGGGGGACCGTCCGGGTTGGACAGTGGACGGTAGACCAGTTCGTGGGCCGCGGCGATCTGGTCCTCGGGCAACGCGGGACGCCCGGCCGAGGCGGCGAAGGCGGCGGCGTGCTCGCCCGCGATGTCGCCGTAGACGAAGGCGCCGATCATGTAGTTGTGGGGCACGCAGGCCATGTCTCCGGCCGCGTACAGCCCGGGAACCGTGGTCGCCGCGTGTTCGTCCACCCACACGCCGGAGGCCGAGTGCCCGCTGCACAGTCCGATCTCGGAGATGTGCATCTCGACGTCCCGGGTGCGGTAGTCGTGCCCGCGTCCGGCGTGGAAGGTGCCGCGGGTGGGGCGTTCGGTGGTGTGCAGGATGCCCTCGATCTGGCTGATCGTGGCGTCGGGCAGGTGGCTCAGCTTCAGGTAGACGGGGCCGCGTGCGCTGTCCAGTTCCCGCTTGACCTCCGCCATCATCTGGCCCGACCAGTAGTCGCAGTCCACGAAGCGGTTGCCGTCGGCGTTGACCTGGTAGCCGCCGAAGGGGTTGGCGACGTAGGCGCAGGCGGGGCCGTTGTAATCCTTGATGAGCGGGTTGATCTGGAAGCACTCGATGCCGGACAGCTCCGCGCCGGCGTGATAGGCCATCGCGTAGCCGTCGCCGGCGTTGGTCGGGTTCTCGTACGTGCCGTACAGGTAGCCGCTGGCGGGCAGGCCCAGGCGTCCGCAGGCCCCGGCGGCCAGGATCACCGCGCCGGCGGAGATGGTGACGAACTCCCCGCTGCGGGTGTCGAAGCCGACGGCTCCGATGGCGTGGCCGTCCTCGGTGAGCACCCGTACCGGCATGATCCGGTTCTCGATGGTGACCCGGGAACGCACGTGACGGGCACGCAGAGTGCGGTACAGGACCTTCTTCACGTCACGGCCCTCGGGCATCGGGAGCACGTAGCTTCCCGAGCGGTGCACCTTGCGCACGGCGTACTCGTTGTGCTCGTCCTTCTCGAACTTGACGCCGTAGCCCTCCAGGCGCTGCACCATGCCGAAGCCACGGGTCGCGGTCTCGTAGATGGTGCGCTGGTTGACGATGCCGTCGTTGGCGAGGGTGATGTCGGCGACGTAGTCCTCCGGGGTCGCCTTGCCCGGGACGACGGCGTTGTTCACGCCGTCCATGCCCATGGCCAGCGCCCCGGAGTGACGTACATGGGCCTTCTCCAGCAGCAGGACGTCGGCGCCGTTCGCCGCCGCGGTCAGCGCCGCCATCGTGCCGGCGGTGCCTCCGCCGACGATGAGGACGTCACAGGCGAGTTCGCGCCGCTCGGACAAAGGTGGGATCTGCACGGAAGTCAGCCCCTTTCTTGAGAAGGGTGGTGGTTCAGCAGCGGGTGCGTGGGGTCGGGGGTGCGTTGGAGCCAGCCGGCCAGTGACGTCCGGTCTCCGCGGAAGCGGACGAACTCGAGGTCGATGGGCCGGCCCTCGTCGGTGTACGTCAGCCGTTCGAGGAACAGCAGGGGAAAGCCGTCGGGCACGTGGAGGAGGTCGGCGACCGTGCGGTCGGCGGCGATCGCCTCGATGGACAGCGCCGCGGCGCCCAGCGGCAGGCCGAGTTCGCCTTCGAGCAGTCCGAAGACGTCGTGCCGCGCCAGATCCATCTCCAGCAGGGGCCGCCCGACGTCCGCCGGCAGGTAGCTGGCGTCCAGGGACAGCGGGTGCCCGTCCAGTAGCCGTAGCCGTTCCAGGGCGATCACTTCCGTGCCCGGATCGAGCGACAGCCGCTCGGCCACCGTGGGGGTGGCGGGCACGGTGTCCGCCAGCAGGACGTGGTTGACCACCCGGTCGCAGCCGGTGTCGAAGCTCTCCGCCAGCCCGCGCAGGCGATCCAGCCCCTGCACGGCCTTGCCGGCGACCACGAGCGTCCCGACTCCGGGGATACGGTCGACCAGCCCCTCCTTGCGCAACAGCGCGAGGACGTCCCGCACGATGTTGCGACTGGCCCCGAACTCCGCGGCCAGCGCTGTTTCCGAGGGCAGCGGCCGGGTGCCGTATACGCCCGCCAGAATGCGGGTGCGCAGCACGTCCCGGATACGCCGTACTGGTGCGACACGGCTTCCTGTCACCCGGCCACCAGCGATGATCCCTGTCATGGCCGGAATGCTCCGGAGCGCTTGTTACGCGTACCGGTGGCTGGAATTGCGCGCTTGTTACGCCAGTCTCGCCGTGTGGCGGCGTGCCGTTGACCTGGGGTGACGGGCTGCTGCCGGGTCGTATCGCCACGTCGGCCGCGGCGCGACGCGCTTGCGAGCACCACCGATGAGGGGCGCGGGCTCCGGCTCCGGCAGTCGGCCAGGGGCCGTGTTCCGTCGGCGGTCGGCCGGGATCTCCTGGGCGGCAGAGGCCGCCGACGAGGTGCCGCGCTGACCGCGGGCGCTACCGGGATGTGGCCAGGGACCGCGGGCGCGTCCCGCCCCCGGCCGAGGCCGCGGCCAGGACACGAGCATTACGTGTACGCGGGCCGAGGCAACTCACCGACCACGATCACTGCCCGCGGGTGGCAAGGGCCAGCAATGTCGCCGCCGGGCCGGACGGAGGCGTCTCATGGAGCCAGACAGCACGGAACTTCCGGCGTAGCAGGCGGGGCCCTTCCAGCGGCACATTGATGAGCCGCCGGTCATGGAGTTCGGCGGACAGCGCGAGACGGCTCAGGACGGCGGGCGCCTCCCCGGTGGTCACGGCCGACTTGATCGCGGTGGTGGAGCCGAGTTCGGCGGCGGGGGGCGCGAGTTCACCGGCCTCCCGGAGGAATTCGCGTAGCGCGTCACGGGTGCCCGAACCCTGTTCGCGCAGGATCAACGGGGTGGCGGCCAGCATCCGCAGCGGCAGGGGCGTGCGGCGTTTGGCCCACGGGTGTCCCGGTGCGACCACCACGACCAGTTCGTCGTCGTCGATCGCCCGGCTGCGCAGGCCGCCCGGTGCGTGCGGGCCCTCGACGAATCCCAGGTCGGCCTCGCGGCTGCGGACCATGTCAGCGACCTGTGACGAGTTGCCGACCCGCAAGGCGACTCTGGTCTCCGGGGCTCTGCCGTGCAGGGTGATCAGCCAGCCCGGCACCCGGTGATCGGCGATCGTCATCGAGGCGGCGACCCGCAGTCGGCCCTGCTGGTCTGCGTGCAGCGCGGCGACCCCGCTGACCAGGGCCCGGGCCGCGTCGAGCACCGGCCGTGCCCAGTCGACGACGGCGGTTCCGGCCGGGGTGAGCCGGGACCCCGTGGGGCCTCGTTCGAGCAGCACCAGCCTGAGCTGGCGCTCCAACGCGCTGATCCGCATGCTCGCCGCCGGCTGGCTGATCCCGTGCCGCCCGGCGGCCTGGCCGAGACTGCCCGTCTCCGCCACCGACACCAACAGATCCAGCACCTTCAGCTCCGGCGTACCCGGCGGCAGCCCCATCAGCACGGCTTATGACCTCCTCTGAATTCGGTCTCTACCGGAGCCCGGCCGAACACGGCGATCGTGCGGTGGGGCAGGCGCGGACTCGAAGGTCCGCGGGCCGGCGAAGGAGACGTGACGTAAGGAGACGCAATGGAATCGTCGTACGCAGTGCCGGTCAAGCCACCACCGCAGGGCGCCCCCGCCCGCGCACGGCGTCTGTACCGGGCGGTGGGCGACACGCTCCCCGGGCTGGTCGTCGCGGCGGTGCTCGCACTGCCGGCCACCTGGCTGGGCACGCTGGTCCCGACGGTGGGCGGCCCGGTGCTGGGGCTCGTGGTCGGCGTCGGTGCCGGAGTTCTGCTGAGACGGGTTCCGGCGACCGCGGCCGTCGAGCGGCTGCGCCCGGGATTCGCGATGGCCGCCCGGAAGGTCCTCCAAGCGTCCATCGTCGTCCTCGGAACCGGACTCCCGCTGAGCGAAGTGCTGCGGGTGGGGGCGGGTTCGCTGCCGGTCATGCTGGGCACCCTGGCGGTGGCGCTGAGCGGCGCCTGGTTCGTCGGCCGCCTGCTGGGCATCCACCCGGAGGCCCGGCTGCTGATCGGGGTGGGAACGGGTATCTGCGGAGCGTCGGCGATCGCCGCGGTCACCTCCGTCGTGAAGGCGGCGGAAGCCCGGGTCGCGTACGCGATGGGCACCATCTTCACCTTCAACATCGCCGCGGTCCTGCTGTATCCATCCCTCGGCCACCTGCTCGGACTGTCCCAGCAGGCATTCGGACTGTGGAGCGGCACCGCGGTGAACGACACTTCCTCGGTGGTTGCCGCCGCCTACGCCTACGGGACGCCGGCCGGAGCGTATGCCGTCGTGGTCAAGCTGACCCGCAGCCTCATGATCGTGCCGATCTGCGTGGTCCTGCAGGTGTGGCAGTCCCGGCGCCGACGAGCCAACCGGTGGGAGACCCACGACGGCGGTACGGCTTGGCGGGCGTTCCCGCTGTTCATCGTCGGCTTCCTGGCCGCGTCGGCGACCGCCACCGTCGGCGTGATCCCCGGCTCATGGCATCCGGCCCTGTCAACTGCGGGCACTTTCATGATCACGACGTCGTTGGCGGGTATCGGTCTGTCGCTGAACCCGTCGCAGATCCGCGCCGCCGGGCCACGGCCACTGCTCCTGGGCGCGGCGCTGTGGGCCGGCGTCGGCGCCACATCCCTTGGCCTCCAGGCACTCACCGGCCGACTCTGACCGCAGCCCCCGCACCACCGACGCGGTGACGTCCTTGGAGAGTGGGCCACTACCCTGAGGAACTGACCGAACGGCACTCTTCTCGCCATGCCTGAGGCCTCCACCCCTGCAACGCCCACTCCGCACTTGGTGGTGCCCTGGCAGGCCGCCTTGCCGGCCCGCTGGGCGACCTCGGCGGGGTCGGCGCCCGCGCACAGCCAGGTGGACAGCGCCGAGTGCCGCAGATCGTACGGGCGTTTCGCGAGCGGGGTGCCGGAGAGGGCGGGCGGCAGAGCCAGGTCACGGGCTTCGCGCCAGACCCAGTGGTAGGCGCTGTAGCTCAGGATGCCGCCGCGTTCGCTGAAGAACAGCCGTCCGTCGTCGGCGGTGCCGAACGAGGTCACGCTCTCGCGCCACAGCGCCACCAGATGCGGTGGCAGCGGCACCACCCTCGTCTCACCGGGCGGGCGGTTCTTCAGGCCCCGCTCGTCGTGGAACTGGCCGGTGTCGGTCCACCGCTTGCCCGCCTGCGGCAGCGTGCGGTGCACGATCATCCGTCCCCAACCAGTGCTGGGCAGACGGCAGTCCGGCAAGGCGACAGCGATAGCCTCTTCCGGTCGCAGACCCGCGTAGTACATACCCGCGAACAGCCCGACCAGCCGACGGCCACGGGCTCGCCGGTAGCCACCCACGTAGGAGACGACTCAGCAGATCCCGTGCCTGATACGGGTTGGCCACCACCCGCGGATCCACCCCCACCGCCGGCTTGGGCACCCCCACCGGACCTTCGCCAGCGGGTGCGTGCTGAACTCGCCTCTCTCCACGGCGTAGTGGAGCGCGTGCACCAGCACCTTGCGCTTGCGGCGCATTGTCTCCACCGCCGCCTCACCGCCATCCAGCTTGCGGCGCAGCGACTCCAGCACATCCCGCGCCAGCACCGGATCGTGCAGGTCGACCAGAGGCCGGGACGCCTTCGCCACCCACTGCAGCAGCAGCCGGTCCTCCGCCGGCATCTCCCGCTGCTCCGGCCCAAGTACGACGAAAGCCCAGTGGCGCAGGGCACGGCGCAGCAGCTGCTCCTTCGGCCGGCCAGGGAGGTCCCAGCACATCGCCAAAGTGACGGCGGTCAGCGCGTCGCTGACCTCGTCCCGGGTCTTCGCTGCCCTTCCGGGCCAGTGCGCCCGGGCGTACTCGGTCGCGAAGGCGTACCAACTCAGCTGGGACGGGCCCCGTGCCCCGTAGGCGGAGCTGGGTCCCTGGGCCAGCCCCGTGCGGATGGCCCGCACCAGCTCCGCGCCGAGCTCGCCCGCCAGACCCGCGACCATACTGTCGCGGTCCTGCCGTCCCTCCCCATGCGGCTGCGCCGGGGAGCGATCCGCCGGCTGTTCGGCGTCCGAAGTAGCGTCATCGTGATGCCCATTCAGGTCCATGCCCGCCTCCTTCTGATCAGCGGGGACATGACATGACTGCCTCACACATCCGCTCGAACATCCCCCGGTACGAGGGCACTCGGGCAGCAACCTGTTGACGAGCGTGGATTGTCGGACGGTCTGCACGGCGTCCAGTGCCTCGAAGAACCTCGCCCTCAGCACCTCGAAATCCACGATCCCCGCAATTCCCTGAACTCCAGGGTGTTGCGGGGATCAATAGAACCCGCCGGACCGTACGCGGGGCACCGTGGTGTTCCGGGTCAGGCGACGACCTGGCCCTCGTGCAGCTTGCGGATGTCGGCCGCGTCGTAGCCGAGGTCCGCGAGCACCTCGTCGGTGTGCTCGCCGAGCAGCGGCGCGCCCTTGATGTCGGGCTTGAAACCGGAGAACTTGATCGGGCTGCCCACGGTCAGGTAGGTGCCGCGCTCCTTCTGCTCGACCTCGACGATCGTGCCGCTCTTGCGCATGTCGGGGTCCTCGGCGAGCTCCTTCATGCTGAGCACGGGGGCGCAGGGCACCTCCCACTCACGCAGGATGTCGACCGCCTCGTACTTGGTCTTGTCGGCGAGCCACTTCTCGATCTCGCCGAAGATCTCCATGATGTGCGGCTGGCGGGCCCGGGCGGTGGTGTACTCCGGGTCCTCCTTCCACTCCGGGTGGCCGATGGCCTCGCAGGTGCGCGCCCAGTTCTGCTCCTGGACCGTGAAGTAGATGTAGGCGTTGGGGTCGGTCTCCCAGCCCTTGCACTTCAGGATCCAGCCCGGCTGACCGCCGCCGCCGGCGTTGCCGCCGCGAGGCACCGTGTCGCCGAACTCGCCGTGCGGGTACTGCGGGTACTCCTCCAGGTAGCCGACCTTCTCCAGGCGCTGCTGGTCACGGAGCTTGACGCGGGTCAGGTTGAGGCAGGCGTCCTGCATGGACACCGAGACCTTCTGGCCCTCACCGGTCTCGTTGCGCTGGATGATCGCCGCAAGGAGGCCGATCATCAGGTGCATACCGGTGTTGCTGTCACCCAGGGCCGAGCCGCTGATGGTGGGCGGGCCGTCCCAGAAACCGGTGGTCGACGCGGCGCCGCCGGCGGCCTGGGCGACGTTCTCGTAGACCTTCAGGTCGTTCCACTTCGAGTCGTCGTTGAAGCCCTTGACGGAACCGAAGATCAGCCGCGGGTTCAGCTCGTGGATGTAGTCCCACCCGAGACCCATGCGGTCCATGGCGCCCGGTGCGAAGTTCTCTACGAGGATGTCGGACTCGCGGATCAGCTTCTCCATGACCTCCTTGCCCTCGGGGGTCTTGGTGTTGATGGCCAGCGAGCGCTTGTTGCTGTTCAGCATGGTGAAGTACAGGGCGTCGAGGTCGGGGATGTCCCGCAACTGCTTGCGGGTCACGTCGCCGCCGTTGATGCGCTCGACCTTGATGACGTCGGCGCCGAACCAGGCGAGCATCTGGGTACAAGCGGGACCGGCCTGGACCCCGGTGAAGTCGATCACCTTGATTCCGGCGAGCGGCTGTTCACTCATGTTGGTTTCCTTCTCGTGAATGATCTGGTGCGGGGCGGACTGCGGGGTGAAGGCGGTCACTTCTTCGCCGGCGTGATGTTGCCGACGGTGATGCCCTTGGGGTTGAGGTGCGAGATGTGGCCGCTCTCGGTGCCGGCCGAGGGGTCGATCACACAGTCGATGAGCGCCGGGCCACCCGAGGCCAGCGCCTCGGTGAGAGCGGCGGTGACCTCGGCGGGCGTGGTCGCGCGGTAGCCCTTGCCGCCGAACGCCTCGATCATCAGGTCGTGGCGGGCCGCGAGCATGAGGGTCGTCGGCGACGGGGCGTCGTCGAGCGGATTGACGTCGTCGCCCCGGTAGACACCGCCGTTGTTCATGATGATCGTGACGACGGGCAGTTTGTAGCGGCAGATCGTCTCCAGCTCCATGCCGCTGAACCCGAAGGCGCTGTCGCCCTCGACGGCCACGACCGGAGCGCCGCCGCTCTCGACGGCGGCGGCGATCGCGTAGCCCATGCCGATGCCCATGACGCCCCACGTGCCGCTGTCGAGGCGGTGGCGCGGTACGTGCATGTCGATCACGTTGCGCGCGATGTCCAGGGCGTTGGCGCCCTCGTTGACGATGTACGTCTCGGGCCGCGCGTGCACGACGTCACGTACGGCCTTCAGGGCGCCCGTGAACTGCATCGGATGGGGGTCGGCCTTGAGTCGCTCCGCCATCTTGGCGACGTTCTGCGCCGAGCGCGCCGCCAGCTCCTCCCGCCAGGCGGCGGGGGCCGCGATCCGGCCCGGCTTGGTCCGCTCGGCGAGCGCGTCGAGCACCGACTCGATGTCTCCGACGAGCGGGGCCGCGATGGGCTGGTTGCTGTCCATCTCCTTGGGCTCGATGTCCACCTGGATGAACTTGGCGTCGGGGTTCCACTGCGGTGCCTCGCCGTGGTTCAGCAGCCAGTTGAGGCGGGCGCCGACGAGCATGACGACGTCGGCCTTCTTCAGCGCCAGCGAACGGGCGGTGGCCGCCGACTGCGGGTGGTCGTCGGGCAGCAGCCCCTTCGCCATCGACATCGGTACGTACGGGATGCCGGTGGACTCGATGAACTCACGGATCCTGGCATCGGCCTGCGCGTACGCGGCGCCCTTGCCGAGCACCACCAACGGCCGCTCGGCGCCTGCCAGGAGCTCGATCGCGCGGTCCACGGCCTCCGGCGCGGGCAGTTGGCGCGGGGCGGGGTCGACGAGACGGCTCAGCGTCCTGGCGCCCGCCTCCGCGTCCATGATGGAGCCGAGCACCGCGGCGGGAACGTCGAGGTAGACCCCGCCGGGTCGCCCGGAGATGGCGGTGCGCAGCGCGCGGGCGATGCCCCGGCCGATGTCCTCCACCCGGCTCACCCGGTACGCGGCCTTGACGAACGGCTGCGCGGCGGCGAGCTGGTCCATCTCCTCGTAGTCGCCCTGTTTGAGGTCGACGAGGTGGCGCTCGCTGGAGCCGGAGATCTGGACCATCGGAAAGCAGTTGGTGGTCGCGTTCGCCAGCGCGACAAGCCCGTTGAGAAAGCCCGGTGCCGACACCGTCAGCGCCACGCCCGGCTTCTTCGTGAGGTAGCCGGCGGCCGCGGCCGCGTGTCCGGCGTTGCTCTCGTGACGGAAGCCGATGTAGCGGATGCCCTGTGCCTGCGCGAGGCGGGCCAGGTCGGTGATCGGGATGCCGACCACCCCGTAGATGGTGTCGACGTCGTTCATCTTGAGCGCGTCGACGACCAGGTGGTACCCGTCGGTGAGCTCGGTCGGAACGTCGGCTGCTGCCGCGGTCTCCATTGTCGAGGGTGCGGTCATGGTCCGAGGTCCTCCTTGGGCAGGTCATGCCGGTGCGGCTACTTCTCTCACCTTCCGCAGCCCGCCCGCCCGCGTCCAAGACCCATCGACGACCAGCCGATAAACAACATCTATCGATGGCTGGTGGAGGCGTCGCAACTCCCTTGATAGACGGCTGCTATCGGCCGTTCGCCAGTACGTATTGGACGCGCCCCGCGCACCGCCGCAGGCTCGCAGAGGAGTGCTTCATCGGACTTGGCGCGAGGAGGTGGGGTCATGGCCGTTCCGGCCGCGGCATCCGTGCGCGACGCGAACCGGTACCGGCCCCCGGCGATCACGGGTCTCGTCGATCTCCTCGACCGGCAGGTGCGCGAACGTCCGCGCGCCCGGGCCCTCGTCGTCACCGGGGAGCGGGTGCAGCTGTCCTACCGGGCCCTCGCGGCCCTGGCGGACGACGTGGCCACCCGTCTCGGCGGCACGGGGCTGCACCGCGGCGACGCGGTCGGCCTGATCGGCGCCAACACCGCCGAGTTCGTCGTGGCGCTGCTCGGCGCGGCGCGCGCCGGTCTGGTGGTCGCTCCGCTGGATCCCGCACTGCCCGAATCGCAGCTGTCCGCCCGGCTCGAAGCGCTGGGCGCGCAGGCGGTCCTGCTCGGTCCGCCCGCGGCCGACGCCCCGGCGATCGCACCGGTTCGGGTCCCGGCCTGGGCCCTGCGCGTGGACGTCTCCCGTGCCGGGACGGCCGCGGTCGCGCTCGACACCGGCGCGGGTGCGGTGCGCCATGTCCGGGGCGCGGCAGCCGAGCTCGTCCCCGAGGACGCCCTCGTCCTGTTCACCGCCGGAACCACCGACCTGGCCAAGATGGTCCCGCTGACCCACGCCAACGTGGCGGCGTCCGTGCGGAACATCTGCGCCACCTACGAACTGGGTCCCGGGGACGCGACGGTCGCGGTGATGCCGTTCTTCCACGGCCACGGGCTGTTCGCGGCGCTCCTGGCCTCCCTGGCCAGCGGCGGCTGTGTGCTGCTGCCCGAGCGGGGACGGTTCTCGGCCGGTACGTTCTGGGACGACATGCGCGCCGCGGCCGCCACCTGGTTCACCGCGGTCCCGACCATCCACGAGATCCTGCTGGACCGCTCGGAGGTCGACTACCCGGGCCCGCCGGTGCCGCCCCTGAAGTTCGTCCGCAGTTGCAGTGCCCCTCTCAACACGGCCACGCAGCGGGCGCTGGAGCGCACGTTCGGCGCGCCACTGCTGTCCGCGTACGGCATGACCGAGTCCACTCACCAGGCCACCAGCGAGCCGCTGCCGCAGCGGGGATCACTGAAGCACGGCTCGGTCGGCCGGGCGACCGGAGTGGACCTTCGCGTGGTCGACCCGAACAGGCGCGTGTGCCCGGTCGGCGTCCAGGGCGAAGTATGGGTGCACGGTCCCACCGTCGCCCGCGGCTACCTGGCCGATCCGGCCGAGACCGCGCACGGTTTCGCCGACGGTTGGCTGCGCACCGGGGACCTGGGCTCGCTGGACAAGGACGGGTACCTGTCCCTCACCGGGCGCATCAAGAACCTCATCAACCGCGGCGGCGAGAAGATCTCACCCGAGTACGTCGAGGACGTCCTCGCCGGCTGCCCCGGAGTCTGCGAGGCGGCCGTGTTCGCCGTCCCCGACGCGACGTACGGGCAACGGGTCGGCGCCGCCGTGGTCGTCCGCGCGAACGAGAGCATCGGAGCCGAGGAGATCCTGCAGTACTGCCGTGACCGGCTGGCCGCCTTCGAGGTGCCCGACCGGCTCGAACTCGTCGCCGCTCTGCCGCACACGGCCAAAGGAGGGCTGGACCGGCCGGCGGTGGAGGCGCGGTACGGGCAGCGGTGAGCGGGCGGGGCCCCGCTCACCGCACGCGATGCTCGGTCGGCAGGGGTTGGCCGAAGAAGTCGTCCAGCGACAGGCCCGTCGCCGCGTTGACGAAAGCCCGGGCGGCGACCGAGCCGGGGGTCGCCGCGTGGATCGCCACCGAGACCTGGGCCCCGGCCTCCGGGTCGACCAGGGGCAGCGCTCTCGTCCTGCCGACCACCGGCATCGCGCGCAACCACGTGTGCGGCACGATGCTGGCCCATTCGCCGCCGCCCACGTGGGCGTAGAGGGAGGCGATCGAGTCCGTCTCCACCTGCGGGGTCACCACGAAGCCCTTCTCCGCGAACACGGTGTCGACGATCTGGCGGATCCGCATGTCGGGTGTCAGCAGTGCGAGCGGCAGCTGGGCCGCGTCCGCCCACGTCATGGTGGAGGCCTGGGACATCAGCTGGTCGTCGGACACCAGCAGCATGTACCTCTCCTGGTACAGGGGAACGACCTGCAGTCCCTCCTGGTCGCCCGGGTCGAAGTGGGCGATCGCCACATCCAGCTCGAAGTCGCGCAGCTGGCGGTGGAGTTCCTTCGTCGACAACCGCGAACGGACCTGCACCTTGGCCAGTGGGTGCGCCGCACAGAACGCGGCCACGGGAAGCGCCAGCGTCGTCGACGCCGTGGGGTCCGTCCCGAGCCGCAGCGTCCCCGTGATGCCCGACTGCACGGCGGCCACCTCGGCCTTGAACGCGTCCTGCTCGGCGAGGATCCGCTTCGCCCACACGACCAGGCGCTCGCCCTCCGGGGTGAGGCCCTGGTAGTTGTGCCCGCGGTTGATCAGCGTGACGTTCAACTCCCGCTCCAGCTTGGCGATCGCCGCCGAGAGCGCGGGCTGGGACACATAACAGGACTCCGCCGCCCGGGCGAAGTGCCGCTCCCTTGCCACCGCCACGAAGTATTCCAGCTGCCGGAACAGCATGACCGACTCCTCTCTTCCCGGGGCCGCGCCAGCGCTACGAACGGAAGAGCTGGATGCCATGTGATCAGCCGAAGCCTACCCAGCGCGGCAAGCGGCCCCTTCTTCCGGTCGCAGGTCAGCGCGTCAGGCGGGCACCGGCCCCTCGGCCCGCGAATCCGCCGTGGCGCGTCGCGCCAGGAGGTCGGTGGCGGCATGGACCGCGCGCAGCGTGGGCGCTTCGGCGCCGGAGATGTCGGCCATCTCCACCACCGCGGTCACGATGGCGTCGAGTTCCCGAGGAGGGCCTGCGATGGCTCCCCAAACCGGAGTTGCTCACCGACGACGAGATCGTGCGACTGGTCTCCATCGCGGTCTCGGAACTGGGCATCACCGAAGTCCGCTTCACCGGAGGTGAACCGTTGCTCCGCCCCGGGCTGGTGAGCATCGTCGAGCGCTGCGCCGCCCTCGCCCCACGCCCCGAGCTCTCGCTGACCACCAACGGCATCGGTCTCGCCCGTACCGCCGAGGCCCTGCGCACCGCGGGCCTCGACCGGGTCAACGTCTCCTTCGACACGCTGCGTGCCGAGGTCTTCCGCACCCTCACCCGCCGCGACCGACACCACGACGTCATCACCGGTCTCACCGAGGCCCGCGATGCCGGACTCGTGCCGGTCAAGGTCAACTCGGTCCTCATGCGCGACATCAACGACGACGAGGCCCCGGACCTGCTGGACTGGGCCCTTGAGCACGACTACGAGCTGCGCTTCATCGAGCAGATGCCGTTGGACGCCCAACACGGCTGGCAGCGCGCCCACATGGTCACCGCCGCCGAGATCCTCGAAAGGCTCCGCGCCCGCTACACCCTCACTCCCGAGGTCTCCTCGCTGCGCGGCTCAGCACCGGCCGAGCGCTGGCTGGTCGACGGTGGCCCCGCCCGGGTCGGGGTGATCGCCTCGGTCACCCGGCCGTTCTGCCGCGACTGCGACCGCACCCGGCTCACTGCCGACGGTCAGGTCCGCGACTGCCTGTTCGCCCGCGAGGAGTCCGACCTGCGCGCGGCGCTGCGCTCGGGTGCGTCCGATCAGGATATCGCCGAACGCTGGCGCGCCGCGATGTGGGGCAAGAAGGCAGGCTCCGGTCTCGACGACCCGTCCTTCCTCCAGCCCCGGCGCCCGATGTCCGCCATCGGCGGCTGACCACCGGCTGGACGGCCGCCCCGAGGCCGGACCGCTCAACCGGTCCCGTCCGGCGCCGGTCAACTCGGCGCGGCCGCTGGCCTGTTGCCCGGCACTCGGTCCGCGGCGCGGCCGTCCCGGCTGTCGCAGGAACAGCGTGATCCCCGCGGAGAGGAAGGCGATGCCTCCGGCGAGGCTGTAGCCGCCCGCATAGCCCCAGGCGCTGATCACCGAGGCGGCCAGACCGCCGCCGCCCACCCCGCCGACCAGCTCGGCGCTGTACACCAGGCCGTAGTTCTGCGCGGTGTTGTTCTCCGCGAAGCAGTCGGGCACGAGCGCGGCGAACAGCGGGGAGAAGGCGCCGCTGCCGAATCCGTTCAGGAACGAAATCGAGGGCCCGCATCGCGGGCCGGGCCGCCTCCCGCCCGGCCCGCGCAAGCGGGTCAGCGCATCAGCTTCACCGCGGCGACCACCAAGGGGTCGAGGCCGTCCGCTCCGGCGTCGACGAACTCGTACAAACGCGTGCGCATGCGTGGGTCCCAGAACCTCCCGATGTGGCCCGCGACCGCCTCGGCGGCCTGCTCCCCCGGCAGGTGTCCGAGGTGCGCGGCGATGTCGTTGGCCATCCGGCGTTCCGGAGGCACGGCGGCCGCCATCTCAGTCCACCACCGTAACCAGGTCGTCCGCCGCCGGCTCCGCTTCGCTGTGCTGGAGCGGGCGCGCGAGACCGACCTGCACGGCGGTCACCTTGTACTCCGGGCAGTTGGTCGCCCAGTCGGAGTTCTCCGTGGTCACCACGTTGGCGCCGGTCACGGGGTGGTGGAACGTGGTGTACACGACCCCGGTCGGCATCCGGTCGGAGATCTCCGCGCGCAACGTGGTCTGCCCGACACGGCTGGCCAGGGTGACCATGTCACCGTCGGTGATGCCGCGCACCTCGGCGTCGTGCGGGTGCAGCTCCAGGACGTCGTCGGGATGCCACGCGACATTGCCGGTACGGCGGGTCTGCGCGCCGACGTTGTACTGGCTGAGGATCCGCCCCGTGGTCAGGACCAGCGGGAAGCGCCGGGTGCTGCGCTCGTTCGTCGGCACGAAGGCGGTGACCACGAACTTGCCCTTGCCCCGGACGAACTCGTCCACGTGCATCACCGGCGTTCCCTGCGGAGCCGACTCGTTGCACGGCCACTGGACACTGCCGAGCTTGTCCAGCACCTCGAAGGACACACCGGTGAAGGTGGGGGTGACCGAGGCGATCTCGTCCATGATCCGGCTCGGGTGGACGTAGGCCATCGGGTAGCCCATGGCGGTGGCGATCTCACTCACGATCTGCCACTCGTGCTTGCCGGTCTTCGGCTTCATCACCGCGCGCACCCGGTTGATCCTGCGCTCGGCGTTGGTGAACGTGCCGTCCTTCTCCAGGAACGACGCGCCGGGCAGGAAGACGTGCGCGAACTTGGCCGTCTCGTTGAGGAACAGGTCCTGCACGACGACCAGTTCCATGGCCTCGAGCGCGGCGGTGACGTGCTTGAGGTTGGGGTCGGACTGGGCGATGTCCTCGCCGTGCACGAACAGACCGCGGAAGGTTCCGTCGATCGCCGCGTCGAACATGTTGGGGATACGCAGTCCGGGCTCGGCCAGGAGTGTGCCGCCCCAGAGGTTCTCGAACACGGTGCGCACGGCGTCGTCGGACACGTGCCGGTAGCCGGGCAGTTCGTGCGGGAACGAGCCCATGTCGCAGGAGCCCTGCACGTTGTTCTGACCGCGCAACGGGTTCACGCCGACGCCGTCACGGCCGATGTTGCCGCACGCCATCGCGAGGTTGGCCATGCCCATGACCATGGTCGAGCCCTGGCTGTGCTCGGTGACGCCAAGACCGTAGTAGATGGCGCCGTTGGGTGCCTCGGCGTACAGCCGGGCGGCGGCCCGCAGCTCCTCGGCCGGCACCCCGGTGATCGCTTCGGCGACCTCGGGGCTGTTCTCCGGGCGGACGATGAACTCCGCCCACTCGTCGAACCCTTCGCACCGCTGGTCCACGAAGGACCGGTCGACCAGACCCTCGGTGACCACCACGTGCGCCATGGCATTGACCACGGCGACGTTGGTGCTCGGCCTGAGCTGGAGGTGGTGCTGGGCCTCGATGTGCGGCGAGCGCACCAGGTCGATGCGGCGCGGGTCGACCACGATGAGCTGCGCGCCCTCGCGCAGCCGGCGCTTCATCCGGGAGGCGAACACCGGATGCCCGTCCGTCGGGTTGGCCCCGATCACCATGATCACGTCGGCCTCGGCCACCGAACGGAAGTCCTGGGTGCCGGCCGACTCGCCGAAGGTCTGCTTGAGCCCGTATCCCGTCGGGGAGTGGCACACGCGGGCACAGGTGTCGACGTTGTTGTTGCCGAAGGCCGCACGCACCATCTTCTGGACGACGTAGACCTCTTCGTTCGTGCACCGTGACGAGGTGATCGCGCCGATCGCACTCGATCCGTACCGGTCCTGGAGCTCGCGCATCCGCCGGGCGACCGTGCCGATCGCCTCGTCCCACTCGACCTCGCGCCACGGATCGGTGATTCTGTCCCGCACCATGGGCTTGAGCACCCGGTCGGGGTGGGTGGCATAGCCGAAGGCGAACCTGCCCTTCACGCAGGAGTGGCCCTCGTTCGCTCCGCCGTCCTTGTACGGCACCATCCGGACCAGTTCGTCGCCGCGCAGTTCGGCCTTGAACGAGCAGCCGACACCGCAGTACGCGCAGGTGGTGACCACCGAGCGGGTCGGCATGCCGAGTTCGACGACCGACTTCTCCTGCAGCGTCGAGGTCGGGCAGGCCTGCACGCAGGCTCCGCAGGAGACGCACTCGGAGTCCATGAAGGTCTCGCCGGCGCCCGCCGAGACCTTGGAGTCGAAGCCGCGCCCCTCGATGGTCAGCGCGAACGTGCCCTGCACCTCGCCGCAGGCGCGCACGCAGCGGGAGCAGGCGATGCACTTGGACGGGTCGAAGTCGAAGTAGGGGTTGGACGTGTCCTTCTCGGCGTCGAGGTGGTTCTCGCCCTCGTAGCCGTACCGGACCTGCCTGAGTCCCACCACGCCGGCCATGTCCTGCAGTTCGCAGTCGCCGTTGGCCGGGCAGGTGAGGCAGTCGAGGGGGTGGTCGGAGATGTAGAGCTCCATGACGCCCTGGCGGAGCTTCTCCACCTTCGGCGTCTGGGTGCTCACCTTCATGCCGTCGGCGCACGGTGTGGTGCAGGACGCCGGGGTGCCGCGCCGGCCGTCGATCTCCACCACACACAGTCGGCAGGAGCCGAACGCCTCGAGGCTGTCGGTGGCGCACAGTTTGGGTATGTCGACACCGGCCTGCGCGGCGGCGCGCATCACCGACGTACCCTCCGGGACGGTCACCGGGAGGCCGTCCACCTCCACCGACACCGTCGCCGGACCGGGCCTTTCCGGTGTTCCGAAGTCGGGTTCCTTGAGCAGTGTCATGCCGTGCCCTCCGTCCTCACGCCAGTCGCTTGTACGGGTTGGATCTCCAGGAATCGACGGCCGCCGAGGAAATCGTCGGGGAAGTGAGTGAGGGCGCTGCGTACGGGCATCGGCGTCAGCCCGCCCATCGCGCACAGCGAGCCGTCGGTCATCAGGTCGCACAGATCCTCGAGCAGGGCGAGGTTCTCGTCCCGGTGCTGACCGGCCACGATCTTGTCGATCACCTCGACGCCCCGCACCGAACCGACCCGGCACGGCGTGCACTTGCCGCAGGACTCCTCGGCGCAGAACTCCATCGCGAAGCGCGCCTGGGCGGCCATGTCGACCGTGTCGTCGAACACCACGATGCCGCCGTGACCGACCATCGCTCCGGCCTCGGCGAACGCCTCGTAGTCCATCGGCAGATCGAACATCGACTTCGGCAGATAGGCGCCGAGCGGCCCGCCGACCTGCACCGTGCGCACCGGGCGTCCGGAGAAGGACCCGCCGCCGTAGTCCTCGACCAGCTCACGCAGGGTGACGCCGAACGCCGTCTCCACGATGCCGCCGTGCGCGATGTTGCCGCCGAGCTGGAAGACCTGGGTGCCCCGCGACCGCTCGACGCCCAGTTCCTGGTACGCCTTCGCGCCGTCGGCGAGCACGACGGGCACGGTCGCCAGCGTGAGGACGTTGTTCACCACGGTCGGTTTGCCGAACAGGCCCTCGATCGCCGGGATCGGCGGCTTCGCACGCACCATGCCGCGCTTGCCCTCCAGGCTCTCCAGCATGGAGGTCTCCTCGCCGCAGATGTACGCGCCGGCGCCGACCCGGACATGCAGGTCGAAGTCGAGCGCGGAGCCGAGGATGCCCTTGCCGAGCCAGCCGTGCTCGCGGGCGATATCGATCGCCGCGCGCATCGTGGCCACCGCGTCGGGGTACTCCGAGCGGATGTAGAGGTAGCCCTCGCTCGCCCCGACCGCGTGCGCGGCGATCGTCATGCCCTCGATGAGCAGGAACGGGTCGCCCTCCATGACCATGCGGTCGGCGAAGGTCCCGCTGTCGCCCTCGTCGGCGTTGCAGCAGACGAACTTCAGCTCGTCGGCGCAGTCGAGCACGGTCTTCCACTTGATGCCCGCCGGGAATCCCGCGCCGCCCCGGCCCCGCAGCCCGGATGCGGTGACCTCCGTGACCACGTCCGCCGGTGCGCGCTCCAGGGCGGCGCGCAGCCCCACAAGGCCGCCGTGTTCCAGATAGTCCTGCGTCGACAAGGGGTCGGTCACCCCGACTCTGGCGAAGGTGACGCGCGTCTGCCGTGCCAGCCAGGGCAGTTCGTCCACGACTCCCAGCCGCAGCGGATGGTCCGCCCCGTCGAGCATGCCGGCGGCCAGGAGCCCGTCCACGTCCGAGGGGGCCACCGGCCCGTAGCCGACGCGGCCCTGCGGCGTCACGACCTCGACCATCGGCTCCAGCCACAGCATGCCGCGCGATCCGTTGCGCACCAAGTCGATGGCGAAGTCTCCACGCGTGGCCGCGCCTTGCAGCGCGTCCGCGACCTCGTCCGCGCCGACGGACCGGGCCGCCGAGTCGCGGGGGACGTAGACCGTCGCCGCGGAGTGCGAAGAGTTGTTCATGATCAGACCGTCCCGTTGAGGATCGAGCCCAGCCGGTCCGGGCCCACTCGTCCGTACAGCCGCCCGTTCGCCTCCACGGACGGCCCGAGTGCGCAGTTGCCGAGGCAGAAGACCTGCTCGACGGTCACCGAACCGTCAGCCGTCGTCTCGCCGAGGGTCAGTCCGGCCTCGCGGGCGTAGCCCACCAGGCCGTCGGCCCCGAGCGCCTGGCATGCCTCGGCACGGCAGATGCGCACCGTGGTGCGTCCCGCGGGCTCGCGGCGGAAGTCGTGGTAGAAGGTCACCACTCCGTGGACGTCCGCCCGGGAGAGGTTGAACTCGTCGGCGAGAACCGGTATCGCCTCTTGCGGTACATGGCCCAACTCCGCCTGAACGGCGTGCAGTACGGGCAGCAGCGCACCGCGCCGGCCCCGGTGACCGGCCACCACTCTCCGGACCACATCCTCGACCGTCACGTCACTCCCGCTGGTCGTCATGATCGCTCCGCCTTCCGTCACGCGGGTCCCCGGCGAGGGTTGCAGGAGACTGAGACACTACCCCATACAGGCTTCTGTATACAGAACTCGATCGCAAAGAAGTCCCCCGATCGCGGCGCGCCTGCGCCGAAGCGCGCGGCCCATCGGCGCACGCACGAGGAACGTGCCACGACCCCGGCGCGCGCACCCGAGGAACGCAGCCCGCCCCCAGGGCTCACCCGAGGACGCGAGCCCCCGGGATGCACCCTCCGCAGGCCGGCCCGCCTACGGGAACCCCCGTCGGCCAGGGCGTCACCACCGGCCGCCCATGCCATCTTGCATACCAAAACCTGTATGCTGACGCTGCCGTCGGCAACCCTCTCGGCGGCCACCACTTGGCAGAGCCGTCGGCCCTCGCGGACCCGGTGGCAGAACGGGGCAACCATGCGCGAGGCACTCACGGCCGCGGCGTCCCGGCGCGTCACCCGCCCGGCACCACTGCGCCAGGCCGTGTACGACGCGCTGACCGAACTGATCGTCAGCGGCTCCCTCAAACCCGGCCAGCACCTGGTCGAGGCGGAGCTCGCCGAGCACCTCGGCGTCAGCCGCCAGCCGGTGCGCGAAGCCCTGCAGCGGCTGCAGACCGCCGGCTGGGTGGACCTGCGCCCCGCCCAGGGCGCCTTCGTCCACTCCCCCACCGAAGAAGAGGCCGCCCAGCTCCTCGGTGTCCGCGCGGTACTGGAAACCTATTCGGCCCAGCTCGCCGCCCAGCACGCGAAGCCCGAAGACATCGAACGCCTCTGGGAGTTGCAGCAGGAAGGTGTCGACGCGCTCGCCGGGGGCGACGTCGAACGCCTGGTCGCGGCCAACACCGCTCTGCACGCCTTCATCACCTCCGTTGCCGACAACGCCGTACTCGCCGAACTGATCTCGCAGGTGGGCCAGAAGGTGCGCTGGTACTACACGCCCATCGCCAAACCCCGCGGCAAGGAAGCCTGGAACGAACACAGCCAGCTCATCAAAGCCATCGCCAAGGGCGACGCGGACCGCGCGGGCGAGGTCATGCGCAAGCACACCGAGCGCACGACCGGCTTCTACCGCAAGCAGATCGCCGCCGGGGCGAGCCAGGACTGACCGAACGGGCCGCCCTCCGGGCCGGGTTCAGGACGAGGCCAGGGAGTCGGCGGGGCGGCGAGCGGACCCGGCGTCGACAGCCAGGGGACGAAGGGCCTCGACGCCTGCGGCGGTCCGCAGTTCGAGCAGCCACGGCAGGACGGTGCGCAACACGATGTCGAGTCCGCCGCCGTCCCCGCCGAGCATCGCGTCGGCGGGCACCAGAACCGGGTCGGCGAACACCGTGGACGTCGCACTGCCGTACGGCCCCGCACCGCCGGGCCGCGCCGGGACGAACAGGTCCGGAGCGTGCGCCGGAACCACCCAGAGCGTCAGGCCGTCCGGTGCGGCGAGCGGCTGGGAGGACCAGACATAACTGTCGGCCTCTCCCGCCGCGACCACTTGGTGTTTACGGGCGCGCAGGGCGACCACGTCACCGGAGCGAGCGGCGACGGAACGTGAGACGAGGAGCTGAGCCTCCACCCCCTGACCACCGGCGACGTCTTCCGCCAGGGCGAGGCTGCCGAGGTGACGTCCGGCGGCGATCTCGCCGCGCACCCAGGGACTGCCGTACGACTCGATGACGGCGACCGCCGCGTAGTGGGACTGGAGCACGGCCGCCGTGGCCGGGCAGACACGCGCGGTCCGCGCCACCACCTCGACGGCTTCCGGAAGCCCCCTTCCGCCACCGCCGAATTCGGTGGAGACGGTGAGCCCCAGCAGCCCGGCGTGGCCGAGGGCCGTCACGGCGCCGCGGGGGAACTTGCCCTTCCTGCCGGTCACTTCGACCGAGGGCGCGATGACACTGGTCAGAACTTCGGAGAGAGCGGTGCGGTACGACACGGGGTGACCCCCTCGGGAGCTGTTGCCGGTCCACTGTCAGACGGTGGATGATTGCATACAGTATTCTGCATGCCTCCGAGAGCGCCAGAGGTGCGCCGAGGCAATTTCCGCAACTACGCGACGCAGCTCGCACTCCAGAATGGCTATTGCATACTAAACTCAGTATCCCGAAGCCGATGGTTTGGCGTCAGCAGTCGAACGAGGGAGAGGGCCCATGCCCGAGACACCCACCGTGGCAGCCCGCGGCCCGATCATCCGGCCCGCCCCGCTGCGTCAGGCCGTCTACGACGCCCTGACGGAACTGATCATCAACGGCTCCCTCACACCCGGCCAGCACCTGGTCGAGGCCGAGTTGGCCGAAAGACTCGGCGTCAGCCGCCAGCCGATACGCGAAGCGCTCCAACGGCTGCAGACCGCCGGCTGGGTCGACCTGCGCCCCGCCCAGGGCGCCTTCGTCCACTCCCCCACCACGGAGGAATGCGCCCAGCTCCTCAGCGTCCGGGCCGTCCTCGAAACCCACTCGGCACGCGCCGCCGCCCAACACGCCACGCCCCACGACGTGGCCCGGCTGTGGGAACTGCAGGAGACCGGCCTCACCGCCCTCGCGGCCGGCGACGCCCGGGCCATCGTGGAGGCCAACGCCGCCCTGCACGCGCACATCACCCATCTCTCGCGCAACGCGGTCCTCGCCGAGCTCATCCCCCAGGTGGACCGACGCGTGCGCTGGTACTACATGCCCATCGCCAAACCGCGCGGCACGGACGCCTGGAGCGAGCACGCCCGGATCATCGAGGCCATCGCCGACGGCGACCCCGACCGCGCCGAAGAGCTCATGCGCCGGCACACCCGCAACACCACCGACTTCTACTGCAAGCAGATCGCCGCGGTGGCCGGCCGCGGCGTCTGACCATGGGGGCGCGACAGGGCGCCCGGCGACGGAGACAGGGGGCCGGGCGCCCGACGACCGTGCTCAGGACCGCGGGTCGATCTCCCGCAGCAGCCCCGACGACACGTCGAAGACGAAGCCTCGTACATCGTCGGTGTGCGGCAGGAACGGTGAGGTGCGCACCCGTTGCATCGACTGCCGTACGTCCTGGTCGACGTCCGCGAAGGCCTCCACCGCCCATGCCGGCCGCTGTCCGACCTCCATCTCCAGTTCGTGCCGGAAGCCCTCGGTGAGGCTCTGCAGACCGCAGCCGGTGTGGTGGATGAGTATGACGCTGCGGGTGCCGAGCGCACGCTGACTGATCGTCAGGGATCGGATCGTGTCGTCGGTGACCACACCGCCCGCGTTGCGGACGGTGTGACAGTCACCCAACTGCAGGCCGAGCGCGGCGTGCAGGTCGATGCGCGCGTCCATGCAGGCCACGACGGCCACCCGCAGGACCGGGCGGGCGTCCATGCCGGGGTCGACGAATCCGGCGGCGTAGGCGCCGTTGGATTCCACGAGCCGGTCGATGACCGTCTCGGCGCCGGGCACGCCGCGGGAGGACTGGGCGAAACGGGGTACTGGTGTGGACATGCTGGGCTACCTCACTCCGGTCGAGTTGGAACCGCCTGCCGGGCAGGGAGATGGAGATGCATACAGTATGGGGTAGTCAGTATTCTGGATCTCGCTCGACACGTTGTCCAGGGACCACGCAAGGCTTTCCCCCTCCTTCAGCCCACGGCGACGGCCGGCTCCAGGCGGACCACGACACCCTTCGACGTAGGCGTGTTGCTGATGTCGGCCACGCTGTCCAGCGGCACCAGGACGTTGGTCTCGGGGTAGTAGGCCGCGGCGGAACCGGGAGTGGTGGGATAGGCGACCACCCGGAACTTCTCGGCGCGGCGCTCCACGCCGTCCCGCCAGACGCTCACCAGGTCCACCTCGCTGCGGTCGGCGAGCCCGAGTGCCTCCAGGTCGGCGGGGTTCACGAGCACCACACGGCGGGCGTTGTGGATGCCTCGGTAGCGGTCGTTCATGGCGTACGGAACGGTGTTCCACTGGTCGTGCGAGCGCAGGGTCTGCAGGAGGAGATGGCCCTGGGGGGCGCGCAGCATCTCGAAGTCGTTGCGGGTGAAGACGGCCTTGCCGCTCGGGGTCGGGAACACCCCCTCGTTGACCGGGTTGGGCAGCCGGAAGCCGCCGGGCCGGGCCACCCGGGAGTTGAAGTCCTCGAAGCCCGGCACGACCCGGGAGATACGGTCACGGATCGTTCCGTAGTCCGCCTCGAACTTCTCCCAGGGGAGGGACGGGCGGTCGCCCAGGGTCCGCCGGGCCAGCCGCGAGATGATCGCGACTTCGCTGAGCAGGTGCGGGGAGGCCGGATGCAGGCGGCCGCGCGAGGCGTGCACCTCGCTCATGGAGTCCTCGACGGTGATGAACTGCTCCCCGCCCGCCTGGATGTCGCGGTCGCTGCGGCCGAGCGTCGGCAGGATCAGCGCGGTCCCGCCGCAGACGGTGTGGGAGCGGTTGAGTTTGGTGGAGATGTGCGCGGTGAGCCGGCACCGCCGCATGGCCCGTTCGGTGACCTCACTGTCGGGCGTGGCCCGGACGAAGTTTCCCGCGACGCCGACGAAGACCTTGGCGTCGACGATGTGACCGCCGTTGCGCTTGGTCTCCTCCAGCGCCGAGAGCATCCGCGGATGATTGGTCCCCGGGTTCTGGCCCACCACGAAGACGAGGTCACTGTGGTGGATGTCGTCCAGGCTCACGCTGCCCTTGCCGATGCCCAGCGTCTCCTGCAGTGCCGAGCCACTGGACTCGTGGCACATGTTGCTGCAGTCGGGCAGGTTGTTCGTGCCGTAGGCCCGGGCGAAGAGCTGGAGGAGGAAGGCGGCCTCGTTGTTGAGCCGGCCCGAGGTGTAGAAGAGTGCCTCGTCGGGCGAGTCGAGCCGGCGCAGTTCCTCGGCGAGCAGGGCGAGCGCGTCGTCCCAGCCGATCGGCTCATAGTGGTCGGCGCCGGGCCGCTTGACCATGGGTTCGGTCAGCCGGCCCTGCTGGTTGAGCCAGTAGTCGGACTTCTCACCGAGCTCCGAGACGGAGTGCTCCCGGAAGAAGTCCGCGGTGACCCGACGCGAGGTCGCCTCGTCGTTGATGTGCTTGGCACCGTTCTCGCAGTACTCGTTCTTCGCCCGGTGGCCCGGCCCGGGTTCCGGCCAGGCGCAGCCGGGGCAGTCGAAGCCCTTGGTCTGGTTGATGTTCAGCAGGGTCAGCGCCGTCCGCCGGACCGACGTCTGGCCGAGCGAGTACTGCATCGCGTGCGTCACCGCGGGCAGTCCGGTCGCCCAGGTCTTGGGCGGGGTGACCTCCAGAAGGTCTTCCGGGTCTTCGATGTTGCTCATGATCTGGCCTGTGCCTTTCTACCGCTGCCGCGCGTATGACGGATCCGGCGCCGCGGCCGCCCGGAGATCAGCTTCGGACAGGCCGTGAAAGGTAGTCAAAGTGAGAACAGCTTCCACGTGATAAACGCCGCCTATCAAACGCCGCCCATCAAGCCGGGTGCGGGAAACGCAAGCCGTCCCGGGCGCGGCTGCTGACGCCGGGCCCGGGACGGAGTGGAGGTGCGGCACCTGCCGCCGTCGGTCAGATCACTCCCTGCGCCTTGAGGAGCGGCAACTCATCCTGAGAGAGCCCGAGTTCGCCGAGGAGGATCTCTTCGTTGTGTTCGCCGAGCAGCGGGGACCGTTCGATCTCGACCGGGGAGTCGGACAGCTTCAGCGGATTGCCGACCATGATGTACGTGCCGCACTCGGGGTGCTCGACCTCGACCACGATCTCGTTGGCGACCAGCGACTCGTCCTCGATGATCTCCTTGGTGGACAGGACAGGCCCGCACGGGATGTTGCGGGCGTTGAGCACCTCCAGCACCTGCCACTTGGGGAGGGCGCTGGTCCACTCCTCGATGAGCTGGAACATCTTGCCGAGCTTGGGCAGTCGGGCCTCGGGGGTGGCCCATTCGGGGTCCTCGGCGAGCTCGGGCCTGCCGATGAGTTCGCTGATCGGTTCCCATCCGACGGGCTGCACGATGACGTACACGTAGTCGTTCGGGCCACCGGGCGCGCATTTGACCGCCCAGCCGGGCTGACCGCCGCCGGACGCGTTGCCCGACTGCGGAACCGCGTCGCCGAAGTCCTCGTTCGGGAACTCCGCGAGCGGCCCGTGCGCGAGCCGCTGCTGATCGCGCAGCTTCACCCGGCAGAGGTTGAGCACGGCGTGCTGCATCGCGACGTTCACACGCTGGCCGCGGCCGGTGCGGGTGCGCTGGAGGAGGGCGGCGAGGACACCGGCGACGGCGTGCATACCCGTCCGGCGGCTCGATCGCGGATGCGGCGGCGGGACGGGGCCGATGGCTCGCACCGCGGGTGCGGCAGCCCTCCGGCGGCTCGGTCGCTGGTGCGCCGCAGCCCTGCGGGTCCACTGCGTTCCCGGAGATTCGGCGCGACTCGGCCCGAGTCGTACCGGGGTACTACCCCCTTTGCTTCATTGACCCCTCGGGTACGACAGATCGCGGCCCGCGGGCTCCTAGCGTTACCTGTGAGAAAAGCCCGGTGGGGGCGGCACGTGAACGCGAGGGAAGAACGATGATCGAGGCACATCAGCTGACCAAGCGGTACGGCGAGAAGACGGCGGTCGACCAGCTGGACTTCGTCGTCAAGCCCGGCACCGTCACCGGCTTCCTGGGGCCGAACGGCGCGGGCAAGTCGACCACCATGCGGATGATCGTCGGGCTGGACGCGCCGTCCAGCGGCAGTGTGTCCGTCAACGGCAGACGCTACGCCCAGCACAGCGCGCCGCTGCAGGAGGTCGGCGCGCTGCTGGAGGCCAAGTCGATCCACCCGGGCCGGTCCGCGTTCGACCACCTGATGGCGCAGGCCCACACGCACGGCATTCCGCGCCGCCGGGTGGACGCGGTCATCGACCTGACCGGGCTGGGTTCCGTGGCCAAGAAGCGCGCGGGCGCGTTCTCCCTGGGGATGGGCCAGCGGCTGGGCATCGCCGCGGCCCTCCTCGGCGACCCGGCCACCATCATGCTCGACGAGCCGGTCAACGGTCTGGACCCCGAGGGCGTGCTGTGGATCCGCAACCTGCTGACCGGGCTCGCGGCGGACGGCCGTACCGTCTTCGTCTCCTCGCATCTGATGAGTGAGATGGCACTGGTCGCCGACCACCTGATCATCGTGGGACGCGGCCGTCTGCTGGCGGACACCACCGTGCAGGACCTGGTCCGCACGGCCGGCGGAGACACCGTGACCGTGGCGTCCGACCAGTCCGCCCGGCTGCGCGAGGTGCTGGCCGGCCCCGGCGTCGAGATCACCGGCGAGGTCGGCTCCGAGGAGCTGCACGTGACCGGCCTGTCCGCGCGTGCCATCGGCCTCAAGGCCGCCGAGCACGGTATCCCGCTGTTCGAACTCAGCTCCAAGGCCGTCTCTCTGGAGCAGGCGTTCATGGACCTGACCCGCGACGCCGTCGAGTACCACGCCACCGCCACCGTCGAGACCCCCGGGAGGGCGGCATGACCACCACCATGACCGTGACCGACAGCTCCGCGCCCTCCCCGGTGCAGACGGCGCGTCCGCAGTACAAGGTCACCGGACGTCGCGTCCTGCGCTCCGAATGGGCCAAGCTGTGGTCCCTTCGCTCCACCTGGATCAGCCTCGGTCTGGGCCTGCTGTTCCTGATCGCGTTCGGCGTGATCGCCGCCGCGCACTACAAGGCCGAGCTCAACTCCGGTCGTCCCCTGCGCCCGGACGACGTCGGCGCCACCGCGCTCAGCCTCTCCATGTTCGGCACGAACTTCGCGCAACTGGCCCTCGGTGTCCTGGGCGTGCTGGTCACCGCGGGCGAGTACTCCACCGGCATGATCCGCTCCACGCTGGCCGCGGTCCCGCGCCGGCTGCCGGTGCTGTGGTCCAAGGCGGCGGTGTTCGGCCTGGTCGCGCTGAGTGTGTCCCTCATCGGCGTCGTCGTCGTGTTCCCGATCGCGAGCGGCATCGTCTCCGGCACGCCCGCGGCCCTCACGTTCTCCCACTCCGGTGTCGTACGCAGCCTGCTGGGCGCCGGGCTCTACCTCGGCCTGGTCGGTGTGATCGGCACCGCTCTGGGCGCGCTGCTCCGCTCGGTCGCCGGCGGCATCTCGGTCCTGGTCGCCTCGCTGATGCTGGTCCCCGGCCTGATCTCGCTGCTGCCCAGCTCATGGCAGGACAACATCAGCCCGTACCTGCCGAGCAACGCGGGCGAGTCGATGTTCGCGCTGACCCACGACTCGACGGCGCTGTCACCCACCGCCGGGCTCGTGGTCTTCCTCGGCTGGACCGCGCTGGCGCTGGCGGGCGCGGCCTACCGGCTCGTACATACGGATGCCTGACGCCCACCGCCTCGTACGTGGGAACGCTTGACGGCTCACGCCCCGCAGGCGGGAACGCCTGACGCCTTCCGGTCTCACGCCCGGTGCGGCACCTGCCCCGGTGGTCCGGGCCGGGCGCCGCGCCGGGTGACCGGGACGGGTGCCGCACCGGGAAACCGGGGCGAGTGCCGCACCGGGAAACCGGGCCGGGTACCTCGCCGGGAAACCGGGCCGGGTGCCGTGCCGGTCGGCCGCTCCGACGCACGGGCGGCGCGAGCCTGCTGCGGCGCGGTGCCGGCGCGAACGGACCCACAATGGACAGGTGACAGCAATGAACCCGGACCAGTGACACCCATGAGCACCGACGACAGCGCCCACCTGGGAGGACTGCCCCACCCGGCGTCCGCGGAGGCGGACCTCCCGTGGAACCACCCCCTGGCCAGTGGGCTGACCCGTCTGGGCCGATGGCTCAAGCAGGGCGACCGGGACCACCCGTGGATCCTGGACGCGGGTGTGATCGCTGTCGTCGTGCTGATGTTCTGCGTGCCGGACCTGGTGCACGACGACGGCCGACGACGCGCCTTCGACACCCACTTCACTCATCTGCCCTGGCCGGAGACGCTCGCGTTGCAGGCCGGACTGGTACTGCCCCTGCTGTGGCGGCGCAGAAAGCCGTCCCTCGCCTTCGCCGTGATCGCCGCGGTGTTCTTCCTCCAGTTGGCCCTGGGAGTCTGGCTGCGTGCCGACGTCGCCCTGTTGATCGCCCTCTACAGCCTGGTGCTGCACGGAGAGCTCCGGCGACTGCCCGTGGCCTGCGCCGTCACCGCAGCCGCCCTGGGCCTGCTCACCCTCCGGCTGCCGCCCGAAGTATCCGTCCTGGACGCGCTGTTCTTCCTGTTCAGCACCATCACCGCGGCGGTCGCGCTCGGTCTGGCCGTACGGATCAGGCGCGCCCAGCTCGCCGTCCTGCGCGACCGCGCGACCCGCCTGGAGATCGAACGCGACCAGCGCAGCAAACTGGCCGCCGCCGCCGAACGCACCCGGGTGGCCCGCGAGATGCACGACATCGTCGGCCACAACCTCTCCGTCATCATCACGCTCGCCGACGGTGGCGCATACGCGACCGATCGCGCCCCGGAACGCGGCAAGCAGGCACTGGTCCTCATCGGTGACACCGGACGTCAGGCGCTGGGTGAGCTGCGCCGGATGCTCGGCGTCCTGCGCGAGCAGACCCAGACCCCCGCCGCCCCCGAGCTCAGCCCACAGCCCGGCATCGTGGACATCGACGCCCTGTGCACCCGAATCCGCGCCGCCGGTCCGCAGGTCCGCTACCGCTCCGGCGGCGAGCTGGACACCTTGGACCGCGGTGTCCAGCTGACCGTCTACCGCATAGTCCAGGAGGCCCTCACCAACGCCCTCAAGCACGCGGGGCACGACACGCGCGTCGACTTGGCGGTGAGCGTCGAGGACACGAGGCTGCACATCGACGTCCACGACACCGGACCGGGTGGCACAACGGTCCCGCCCGGACCGACCCACGACGAAGGACACGGACTCGCCGGCATGAGAGAACGCGCAGCCCTCTACAACGGGACCGTCATCGCGGGACCCGCCCCCGGCGGCGGCTGGACGGTGCGGGCGACCCTCGACCTCACCCCGCTGCCCGCCACCGGGGCGGACACCGGCGGTGCGGCGTGACCACCGTGCTCATCGTGGACGACCAGCCACTGCAACGCCTCGGCTTCCGCATGCTCCTGGAGAGCACCCCCGACACCGAGGTCGTCGGCGAGGCGGCCCACGGCAGCGACGGCGTCCGCAAGGCCGCCGAACTCCGCCCGGACGTCATCCTCATGGACGTACGGATGCCCGGCATGGACGGCATCGAGGCCACCCGCCGCATCGTCGCCTCCGGGGACCGCTCCCGCATCCTCATCCTGACCACCTTCGACCTGGACGAGTACGCCCACGCGGCGCTGCGCGCGGGAGCGAGCGGCTTCCTCCTCAAGGACGCCCACCCCGAGGAACTCCTGGCCGGCATCCGCGCGGTCGCGGCCGGCGACGCCGTCATCGCCCCCACCCTGACCCGCCGCCTCCTGGACGCCTACGCCCGCCACCTCCCGCACGAGTCGTCGAGCCGCAAGGCCGCCGACGACCCCAGGGTCCGCGCCCTGACCGAACGCGAGTACGAGATCCTGGTCGCCATCGGCCAGGGCTGGAGCAACCGCGAGATCGCCGAGCGCCTGGTCGTGGCGGAATCCACGGTGAAGACCCACGTGGGCCGCGTCCTGGCGAAGGTGGGAGCCCGCGATCGCATTCAGGCCGTCATCCTGGCGTACGACCTGGGGCTGGCGCGGCCTAACGCGCCTGAGTAGCGCGGGCGGGCTATTTGCCGAGGTCATCCGGCTGCGCTCGGGCAAGTTTGCGGCGCCGAGCCGCTGGCGCCTTTCGATCGTGTTCTTTCCCCTGTCACCCAGGGCGCGCGCATTGCGGTCGACTGGACAAACCGCCAATAGCGAAGGAGTGAAGTGCGGCGAACAGGCAACGGAATTTCGGACTCACGGGCCCCTGACTTCTTCGGCCGCTGCCGATCGGGGCGCGCTCGGCGAGCGCTTGCCCGTTCAAGGTCGCAAAAGCCGGAGTATGCCTAGTGCGCTGCGCCAGAAGTTCGTCGGTGGATTCGCGCCTTGCCCGGCCGGGTTGGTTGTCCGCCCATCCAGCCCCGGCCTGCGAGTATTCGGCCAAGTCGGCGGCAGTGGGGCACCAAGAACTAACGACGAATTGATGGCGCAGGACACTAGCTCGTCGCCCGAGTCGCTGCCCGCACTCTGGGCGGCCGCGCGTGCGATCTCGTCTCCGGTGACGGCCTGGGGCTGCGGCCCGAGCATGCCGACGAGGTAACGGTCGCGCGGCCCGGATGAGGCGCTCGACAGGGTCTCGGTCTCACCGTCCCAAGGTCCCAGCAGGTCTCGGCGGATGTAGGTGACGAGTCCGTCCCGCACCGCGTACGAGTCCCCGGCACGAAACGTCTGAGGCACTTCGTCGAGCGGGTGCGGGACAGCGGCCTGGGCAGGCTGGGCCGGCATTCGGTGGGTCCTTTCGGACAGATCCAGTGGGGCGCGAGGATGGATCGATCGTACGGCAGCATGAGAAATATGGACCGTTGACTGAGTTCACACAATGAGTACGTGACGCTCCGTCGCTTCGGGCGGAACAAGTCTCTAGGCTGGTCCTCGACCACCGCCCGCCCGCTATCCGAGGACGCCCATGCCCCGCCTCGCCCTCTCCGACGACTTCGTCGCGGACCTCATCTCGCTTCAGAGACCCGTCCAGAAGGAAGTCAACGACGCGATCCAGATGTTCCGGAGCATGACCGTTCCTCAGCTCCACGCCAGCAAGGGCATGCACCTGGAGAAGCTCGAGCGGGCGCGGGACCCCCGGATCCGCACGATACGCGTCACCAAGTTCTACCGGGGCGTTCTGCTCGCCCCCGACGACGGAAGCGAGCTGTTCACACTCCTGCGCGTCGCCCCTCACGACGAGGCAATCAACTGGGCCTGCAAACGCGCCTACTCGGTCAATGGCGCCACCGGAGGCCTTGAGGTACGCAACGTCGAAGCCCTTGAGCAGATGGAGACCTACTTCGAGACGAAGGCGGTCGCCACCCCTGCCCGCCTCTTCGAGAAGCACTCCGATACCGTGCTGCGCGACCTCGGCGTCGACGATCAGGTCCTGCGCCTGGCCCGCGTCTGTGTCACGGCCGACGATCTGACGGTCATGGCACCACCCATGATGCCCGCCGATCAGTATGAGGTGCTGGAGTACCTGGCGGCCGACTACTCCCCCGAAGATGTCTGGGAGCAGCTGATCGCTCCGCGCGGGCAGACCGTGCGCACGGCGGAGGACCGGCCGACGGTCACCCTCACCGAGGCAATTCTCAACACGCCCAACCGCATCGTGGAAGTGACAGGCCCCGGAGAGCTGGAGCGGATCCTCACCGAGGACCTTACCCGCTGGCGCATCTTCCTCCACCCCGCCCAGCGCCGGTACGCCTATCACCCGGGCTTCAACGGACCCGCTCAGGTCACCGGTGGCCCCGGCACCGGCAAGACGGTCGTCGCCCTGCACCGCGTCCGACATCTGCTGCGTACGGGCCGGGAGGGCGACCGGATCCTGCTGACCACGTTCACGAACGCCATGGCGGCCGCTCTGCGGGACAGTCTGGCGCTTCTGCTCGGGGACGCCGACGCCCGCCTGCTGGAACGCGTCGACGTCACGACGGTGGACTCACTCGCCGCCCGGATCATCCGGGAGGCGCGGGGCAGTTCACCGAAACCTCTTTCTGCCGGCGCGGAGAAGAACGCTTGGACGCGTGCCACCGCACGCGAGGAACTCCCATGGACGGAGCAGTTCCTGTCCCAGGAGTATCGCAACGTCGTCCTGGCGCAGGGACTCCGTACACCCGAGGAGTACCTGCGCTGTGTACGACGGGGGCGCGGTATCCAGGTGGGGCGAGTGCAAAGAGCCCGATTGTGGCGCGTGATGGAAAAGTTCACCGCAGATCTCGCCTCGCGCGACTCGGCGACGTACACCCAGCTGTGCGACCAGGCCGCGAGGGTCCTGGCCGACGGCGGGCCGCGCTACCGCCACGTCGTCGTGGACGAGGCCCAAGATCTCCATCCGGCCCAGTGGCGAGTGCTGCGCGCCTGCGTGACCTCCCAGTCCGACGACATGTTCCTCGTCGGCGACCCCCATCAGCGGATCTACGACTCCCGCGTCTCGCTGCGCTCGCTGGGTATCAACGTCCGAGGGCGTACGTCCCGGCTGCGTCTCAATTACCGCAGCACGGAAGAGATCCTGCGCTGGTCCGCATCACTGCTCGACGGTCAGCCTGTGGGCCGGCTCGGTGAGGACTACGACGATGACAGTGGCCGGGATTCGCTCCGGGGCTACCGTTCCCAACTGCACGGCCGTGTCCCGGCAGCACGCGGATACACCAGCCAGGACGAGGAGTTGCGGGCGTTGATCGAGCAGATCCGGACCTGGATCGACCAAGACGGTGTCAAGCCGTCCGAGGTGGCGGTGTGTGCCCGGTTCAACACGTTGGTCGACGCGGTCATCACCCGCCTGCGGCGGGAGGGCATCCCGGCGGTCGCGGTCAAGGACGATCCGGGGCCGGGGGTCTCAGGGGTGCGAGTGGCCACCATGCACGCGATGAAGGGGTTGGAGTTCCGCTGCGTGGCCGTCGTGGGCCTGACATCGAGTGTGCTCCCGTTCGCCCCGCACGTAACGCCGGCCGAAGTGGATCCCGTGCAGCACCAATCGGACCTGCTGGCCGAGCACTGCCTGCTGTTCGTGGCGTGTACGCGGGCCCGGGATGCCCTCGCCATCTCGTGGAGCGGTGAGCGGAGCCGCATGCTGGACCCGGTCGCCGGCTGAGACGCACAAGCCCCGCCGCCCGAATCGAAAGCCGGTTCGGGCGGCGGGTCCCATCGGTGGATGCAGTTGTTCCGAGTCTTCGTCCGGCCTTGGTCCAGGGCTTCAGACCCGGATCTCCCGGACGACGACGGTGTGCGTCTTGTCCTGAGAGGCGTCGTACGAGATTTCACGTCCCACCGGCTGCCACATCAGTGCGTGCCCCAACGGAGACGACGGAGAGACGATGTCCGCCTCGTCGGTGGGCAGTTCGGCAACGGTGTACAAGGTCTCGTCATCGACCTGCCCGTCGAATTCGAGGACGAGTAGGGCACCGGGGATCACGACCTTAGGCGTGCCCGTCTCCTGCCCGACACGGACGGCGTCGAGGAACGTCCGGAGGAAACCGAGACGCTTCGTTCGGCGATCACGCTGATCGGCCTTGGTCTTCCTGAGGAAGACAAGATTGGCCGCGTCCACGCCGTCGGGAATCTCGTCCGGAGCGTCGACAGCGACCTGCAACTCCTGCGTCTCGCGAACCAGCCGCTGGAAGGCGGCAGCGGGAATCTCCTGAACGGGAAGAGAATTCTGTGGGGCCCGGAGTAGCACCTGTCCGCGCTGCTGTCGCGGCATGGAACCCACGGGCCGTGCGGCGGGCTTGGCTGCCGCTGCCGATGTGCGCGCGGGCGCCGAGGCCGGGGCTCTGCCCTGCAGCGGAGCCGGCGCGGGAGTCGCCGCCTCCGCAGGAGTCGGAGTGGACTCGCTTGGCTCGCTGGGCTCGAAGACCGAATTCACCGGCCGGGTCGGCGTGACAGCGGCTGTACGGGAGTCAACCCGCGGACTTGTGCCCTCCCTGCGCTCGCTCCCCCCGTCGTCCCCCGCCGGATCGCCGACCGGCGAGACTTCGGTCTGCTCACCCTCGGCCGGAAGTGCGGGCTTCTCCGGGTCTTCACGGACCGGCTCGATCGCCAGCCGATCCAACTCCGCCCAGAGCGGTGCGAGCGCCTGCTCACGGTCGAGGTGGAACCGGCTCCCGCGGATGCGGACGAAGGTCCAGTCGACGCGCTCCAGGTCGCGCTGCCTGGCAGCCGCCGTCGACGCGTCCTCGCCCTCCGCGAAGGCGTCCCCGTCGCACGCTACGGCGAGTCTGCGTGTCCCGCCCTCGACGACCAGGTCGATCGCGTGGCGGCCGACCCGGTAGCCGGGCCGCACACGGTAGTCACGCGCGATCAGCTCCAGATACACCTTCTGCTGGAAGAGGCTGTCGAACGCCTCGTGCCGTACATCGGGCCGTACCTCGCCCGCGACGGCCACGGTGTCCTCCTCGGCAGGACGGGTGAGGTGATCGAGCCACTGTCGACGCAGGTCGTTCTCGTGGAACTGTTCCGTGCGCGCACTGTGGAACACCCACACCTGATCCTGGGCGCGGGAGGCGGCGACGTTGAGCCGCTGCTCGTACGTCTTGCCATTGAAGCCTCCCGGCACGGTCCCGGCAGCGGTGGTGGCCGAGTTGACGCAGGAGATGAACATGACGTGGCGTTCGTCGCCCTGGAAGTCCTCTGCGTCGCCGACCCGGATGCGTCGCTCCTCACGCTGCTCGTAGTCGAGGCGTTCCGCGAGCAGATTCTCCAGTTCCGCCAAGTGCCCCTTGCTGGCGCGAAGACTGATGATGCCCATGGTCTTCCCGTCGTACGCGGGGTCTGCGCAGCAGCGCACGACCGCGTCGACGAGCGCGTCGGCCTCGGTGGTGTTGGCCAGTCGAGTGTTGCTGCCGAAGGCCTCACCGTCCTCGACGTACACGGTACGGACCGGGGGCAGCCGGTCGGCACCGTATTGCCTCAGCGGCTGCAGCCGACCGTTGTAGCAGAGCTCGTTGGAGAAGGAGATGATCTCCGGCATACACCGGAAGTGCTCCTTGAGCATGAGCGTGCCGCGGCCCGCGGAAAGCGCCTCCGTGAGATCGAAGAAGCTGGACTCGGGCCCGAAGAGGCTGCGGACATCCGGCTCGAGCGCTGTGAGCAACCGGTCCCTCAGGTGGAAGTACTCGTCCTGCTTGAGGCCGACGTTGGAGGGGCTGACCTGTTTGCTGTCGCCGACGACGACCATCCGGTCGGCGAGCCAGCTCAGCAGCATGGCCTCGAGGCCGGACTGGCTGGCCTCGTCGACGATGACGACGTCGAACATGCCGGGCCGGTCCATGGGCACGGTCTCCGCGACCTGGTGCAGCGGCATGATCCACGCCGGAACCGCTGTCTGCGCCTTGCGCAGTGCGGCCTGTGCGTCGCGCCGGTAGCGGTGCTGGTACTTGCCCTTGATGCGTCGAGCGGCCTGCTGGTACGCGCTGAGCGCCCGAGACTGGTCGCCGGTGAGCAATCCGAGACAGCGGTGCCAGGCACGGGCAGCAGCGACCCTCGCGAGCATGATGCGTGCCTCGTCGTCGGCCTCCGTCAGTCGCTTGCGCAGGGCACGCTCTGCCTCCGGGTCGGTGAGCCGCTCCATGCGGTCGCGCCACGCGGACCAGGCCCAGGCCTCGGCGAGCAGCGGCAACCGGGTGTCCCAGGCGGCGTCTTCGGGGGCGTCGCTGATCCGTTCGGCGAGCGCCGCGAACGCCTCGCGCACGCGGGTGAGTGCTGCGTACTGTTCAGCCCGCAGCCTGGCAGCCTCACGGACTTCGGCGATCTCGTAGCTGAACTCGCGGAAACCATCGGGGTTCTGGGCGCGCACAGCGTCGAGTGCGCGCGCGACGGCGGGTGAAACGCCTGGCCGGTCGCTCCAGACACGCAGAAGTTCCTCGGCGTCCGCAATGACCCTGCGCGATCGTTCGGCGGCGCGCAGGGTGGTGGCCGCGCGCAGTAGAGCTCGCACGGCATTCTCGACGGACGGGTCGTGCCAGGTGGCGACCACCAGTTCCGGCGAGGTGGCTGCGGCGGTGAGCACGTGGGTGCGGGCGGCGGCAACGGCGAGGAGTGCTTCGAGGACCTCGGCGTCCTGCCGCAGCCGAGCGAGTCGCGGACCGTGCCCCTGCCAGGCTCCGACTCGGTTTCCCCACTCGGATTCGACTTGTGCCAGGCGCAGTTCGAGCTGCACGCGGGCGAGGACGACGGCCGCGGTTCCGACGTCCTCGGGAACCCGCCCGTCGACCCGGACGGTCTCCACGAACGCGCCGACGGCCTTGGCCAGCTTCGAGCGCGTGCCGAGCGGCCCGCGCAGCTTCTGCCCCTGACCGAGCCCGTCGTGCAGGGTGGTGGCCTGGCCGAGCGCGGTGGCCGGGTCGTACTGCTCCAGGCCGCTGACCATCGCGGTACCCAGCGTGGAAAGCGAGGCGTCGACCGCCGTGAGGGCATCGGTGACGGCGGCCCGTCGGCTGCGCGCTTGCCAGTCCTGCCCCGCTTTCACCTCTTTCAGCAGCGCCACAGCCCAGTCGCCGGCCGCGGCGGCGAGAGACGCGGCGCGGGCACGAGTGGCGGAGAACGCGTCGAGAGCCGTCGAGAGCCCCTGCTGTTCGGTCTCACCGAGGCTGCGCACAGCCGCGTCGTACTTCTCACTCAGCGGATCCTGCCGCACCGCCGCGTGCGCCTCCTCCGCGGAACGCACGACGGAGACGGCTTCCTCGAAGTCGCCGGGGCTCGGCAACTCGGACGGGCCGGGTACTTCGGCCGCCAGAGCCTGATGTTGCGGAGTGAAGGCGCGCGTGGCGTGCAGGAGGCGCAGCGCCCCGTCGGCGCTCAGAGTGGGCTGCTCCTGCGGCACCCGGCCGAGCCAGTCGTACCGTCCCGCCTCGGCGGTGAGGCGCTCGGCGATCTCCTGGAGACTGCCGCTGTAGTCGCCTATCTCCTCGTCGAAGCGGTGTGTCTCCTGCTCACGCAACACGGCGAGGTCGCGCAACATGGCCTGCTGGGCGGACCGGGCCGCGGCGAGCCGTGCCTGGAGCGTATGGATCTCACGCTGCGAGGCTTTCGGGTCGTAGCCGGCGTACTCGCTGAGGATCTTTTGTACGGATGCCTCGAGCTCTCGTTGGGCGGCCGCGCCGTCCTCGGTACGGCTCACGCAAAGGTCACGGACTGACTCCGGCAGTTTGTCCCGCAGTACGCGCAGGGCGCGCGGGGTGTGGCTGGTGATGAGGACCCGCTTGCCCTGGGCGAGCAGGTCCGTGACCAGGTTGGCGATGGTGTGCGTCTTGCCGGTACCGGGCGGGCCCTGTACGACGACAAGCCGGTTGGCGCGCAGACGTTCGGCGATCGTACGCTGCTCCTCATTGGCGGGCAGCGCGAAGTACATCTCGCCGGTGTCGGTCTCCGTGCCGTCGCCCTCGGCCGCCGCGAGATCAGCGGCGGTCAACGCCCCGTCGCGGCCGGCGATGTAGCCGAGCAGTTCGGTGGGAGGGGTGCCCGCGTCGATCTGGCGGGCGATGGCCTTGAGGGCGTCCATCGTCGACCGACGGTTTCGCTCACGCAGGACGAGTGCGGGTGTGAGCCCTACCTGCGGCACGTCGAGAGTTCGCGGCTTGGCGCGTTCCACGGTCGGCAGGTAGCTGCCGGCGCTGTGTGCCGCGTTGACCCAGCTGCGCAGGGCAGTGTGCAGGGCTTCGAGATGTTCGGGGTCGGTGACGTCGGAGGCGCCTTCCAGTACCTCGACGATTCCCTCCCGCACGGGACCCGGAACATGCTGGGCCCCTTCGAGCATGCCTTCTTCGAGTTCCAGACCGGCGCCGGTCGGGTCGGGGGCGGCAGTGAGCGTACCGGTGGACGGGTCGAGCTGGATGGTGGCCCGATGGGTGACCAGGTGCCGTTCCACACGCTGGCCACCGGTCGTCTGCCAAGTCAGCCGACCGAGCCCGAGCACGAGTTCGTACGCTTCGCCCAGATTGGCGGCATCCTCGTGCATCTTGTGAAGCCGGTCATACAACCGGACGTTGGGGTCGATCGCGCGTCGCCGCTCCGCCCAGGCGAGCCACTCCTGTTCCCAGGCGGCGTACAGCTTCTCGATCTTCTCCCGCTTGGGATGTTCGTCCAGTTCGTGGTAGGCCTTCTCCAGCGGAATTCCCTGGGACCAGTCCGGATATTCGGGCTCGATCCGCCGACGCAGGTGCGGGGCGTGGGTCTGCTTGAAGTCCCGGATGCGAGTCTCGTCCACCCAGGGCGCGAGCAGCGGCTTGGGATGAGGGGCATCCTCGCGCTCTGGGCGCGTGACGGTCAGCCAGGCCGGCTCGTCGGTGGCGAGAACGCCGTCGAGCATCACCTCGACGCCGGGCGCGTCCGGCAGCTCCTCGAACCACACGGTGCCGGCTGCACCATCGAGAGTACGGACGGGCCGGGCCTTTGATTCCTCGGCCTCGGCGAGAAACCTGAAGACCTGACGTACGCGCATGGCGTCGACCTCGTCGGCGGACAGCTCCTGCGTCCGGGCGGGCACGGCGCGTCGTTCGGGACCAGGCGGCTGCGACGGCACGCCCCCGAGCACCGTCCGGCTCGGAACACGGGGGCCATCCCCATGGGCAAACCCGGAATCGCTCACGGAATCCGGCTCTGCGTCCGCGAATAGGGACTGCTGCTGTTCGCCGAACAGCGCTGTCTGGTCGGGGAGCGGCGTCGGCATGGCTCGGACAGCGGCCACGCGAGTATCGGCAGGAGCCGACGGGGCGACCACGGCCGTAGTAAAGGTGACGCTCTCGCGCTCGTGTCGGCTCGGGAACCGCACCTCGAGATCCAGCTCCGAGGCGGTGCCGGCGGGGATGCTGTAGGCCCAGGTCGCCGAGATTCGGCGGCCCTTGCGCAACGTGCCTTCGAGTGCGTCGTCGAGCACGTCGGTCTGGTAGTCCTGAATCTGACGGCCTGTCTTCCCGTACGGTCCGCCTCGGACGAGGAGGCCAATCCCGTCGATGTCGATGGGCTGCCCGGTGCCATTGCTCAAATACAACGTGCACCGAATCAGGTCGTCGCCCTGGCGGTACCCGTGGGAGTCCTCGGGGTCGACAAGCTCGTACGGCACGACGTCGTCGACTCGGACATACAGCCCGTCGCCGTACTGATAGTTGGAGCCGACCGGCTGCGCACCGTCGCTCAGGCCACTCTCACCCTGGCTCACACGCCACCCCACCACTTCTGAGGGCCACACCGTGGCCACCTTGTGAAATCCCGCCCCGGCCACCCGAAGCGCGAACCCAACGCGCCCCCCGGCACGTCATTTCGAGTGTGAACTGAGCACACGGCTCGAGGGTACCAGGAGCGCCAGTCCGACGAACGCACTATGAAGCCCCGAACCCCCGCGACACGTTCCAGGATCTCCAACCAGTCGACCGCTGCACTGGCGGACAACGACGCCTGATGGGCGGCATCGCAACCCCCGCGTGAACATCAGGATGAACGAAAACCAACCGCCGTTGACTGAGTTCACGCTAGATTCAGTTGACCGCTGTCACTCAGGGCCGAACCGCTGAACGGGCTGGCAGGACCTGTGCACCCGGCAGGGAAAGGAAGCGCATGCGCGCCCAGGAGATCACCTTCCTCAAGCTCGTCCAAGGGGACAAGCAGTTCCAAGTGCCGCTCTACCAGCGGACGTACAGCTGGGGCAGGGAGCAGCTGAAGCGCCTCTGGGAGGACGTGGGTGAACTCGTCGACCAACATGTGTCCGGAGAGTCCACGGCAGCGCACTTCCTCGGTTCAGTGGTACTGGCTCCGGGCCAGATCCAAGCAGGCGGGGTACAGAGATGGCTCGTCGTGGACGGTCAGCAACGGCTGACCACCTTGATGCTGGCGTTCGCCGCCCTGCGCGATCACCTCAAGGAGAGCGGCGAATCGCGGGCCGCCGACAGGGTGCACCGGCAGATCCTGGTCAACGAGTTCCACGAGGGTTTCGACCACTACCGATTGCTGCCCACCCAGGCCGACCGTGAGGCGTACACCGCCTGTGTTCAGTCCCGGGCCGAGGCAGGAGGGGGCGACAACATCGGTGCGGCGTACCGCTTCTTCCGCGGTGCACTCGCCGAAGGGCAGGAAGCGGGTGTGGAGCGATGGGTGGAGATGGTCGAGACCGTCCTCAAGGACCTGCTCTCCATCGTGGAGATCACCGCCGAGCCCGGTGACAACGTCTACCGCATCTTCGAATCGATCAACAACACGGGCGTCGGGCTCAGTCAGAGCGACTTGCTGCGGAATTACGTGTTCATGCTCCTACCCAAGCGCGGTGAGCGGGTGTATCAAGAGCTGTGGCTGCCCATGCAGCAGAGCCTCGGCCCGAAGAACCTCGAGCTCCTTGTCTGGCTGGACCTGGTCGTGCGCGGCAACCAAAAGGCGAAGCAGAGCGAAATCTATCGGGAGCAACAGAAACGACTCCAGCCGCTAGCCGGCGACGAGGACGCGCTGCAGCGCGAGGTCGCCCAACTCGCGGAGCGTGGGCGGCGGTTCCTTCGCATTATCGAACCCAACCGTGAGTCGTCCGCTTCCCTCCGTATGGTGCTGGAACGCCTCGCAGCCTGGGGCGGTCAAACCCACTTCCCGCTGGCGCTCCATCTGCTGGACCTCGTCGACACGGGCGGTACAACTCCCGACGACGCAGCGGAGGCCCTGCTGTATGTCGAGTCGTATCTGGTGAGGCGCCTTATCTGCCAGACACCGACCACCAACCTCAACCGGATCTTCATGGAGGCGCCGAAAGAGCTGGAGACCGACCGGCCGGCAGCCGAAGCCGTCCGGCGGTTCCTGTCAGGCCGGCGTCGTCGTTGGCCCAGCGACGAGGAGCTGCGCGAGGCGATCCGTAGCAAGCCGTTCTACTGGAGTGGCCGACCCCCGCAGCGCAGTTACATTCTGCGTCGCCTTGAGGAGAGCTACCGCCCCACCGAGCCCGTCGACTTCGACAAGGCGTCCCTCAGCGTGGAGCACGTCCTCCCCCAGCGCCCGGCCCAGGCCTGGTTCGACCTGCTCGACGAAGAGACGGAGGGGAACCAGTCGCCACAGGAGCTGCACGACCTGCTCGTACACACGCTCGGCAACCTGACACTGACCGGCGACAATTCCAAGCTGTCCAACCATCCCTTCCAGCGCAAACAGCAGATTCTCGAGTCGAGCGCCCTGCGCATGAACCTGGAGATCGCCTCCGCCGAGCGCTGGGGCAAGGCCGAGATCATGCACCGCGCCGACAGGCTCTCCGAGCGCGCGACGGAGTTGTGGCCGGGACCGATCGGTGGAGTGAAGCCCACCGGCGACGAGTGGCCCGGCTGGACGGAGTTGCGGTCCGCGTTGGTCGCGATGCCGAGCGGCACCTGGACGACGTACGGCGATGTCGCCGAGCTGATCGGCAGCCATCCGGTGCCCGTCGGGGCCTACCTGGGCGCCAACACGACCGTGATCGGCGCCTACCGCGTGCTCACCGTTGAGGGCAAGATCTCCCCGTCCTTCCGCTGGGCGGACGGCAACGACCGTCCGCCGCCGCAGGACCTGCTGGCGAGCGAGGGAGTGCGCTTCGACTCCCTGGGGCGAGCCCGCCATTCCCAGCGCCTGTCCGCCGCCGAGTTGGCCACCCTGCTGGGCAGGGACGTGACACAGCCCGCCGTACGCGACCCGCTCCCCGAAGGAGAGGACGAGGCGGCCGGCGAGCGCTTCCGTGTGCAGCTGCGGGAGAACTGGCCGGACACGTACGCCGGAGTCGTGGCGGCCCTCGACTTCTGGCGCCGTCAGGGCGGCCATGTGACCTACGGTCGAAACGAGGAGACGAGCTGCTTCCCCATGCTGGACGCCGGGACCAGCCGCCGGCCGCACCTGGTGTGGCCGGTCGGGATCTACCCCGTGAGCGGAACGGTCGAGGTGGTCTTCCAGTACCTGAAGACCCGCAGCCCCTTCGATGACACGGAGCAGCGCCGGGAACTCCTGAACCGCCTGAACAAGATCGACGGCATCGACCTGCCCGAGGCGAAGCTGGAGCTGCGCCCGTCCTTCCCGCTGAGCGTCTTCGCGCGGCACGGTGACGAGATCTGCGAGGTGCTGGACTGGTTCGTGGGGGTGGCGGCGCTGGATCTGGCGCGGCGGGGCTGACAGTCACTTCGTGGACGCGGTCTGGGACGCCGTCGGCACGAGCCTCGATGGCAGCGGACGGGGCGGGCTCGCGTAGGCGGCGTGTGCTCGTTCCTGCTCGCGGCGCCAGATCTTCAGCAGTACCTCGTCGGTCTGCGGGACAGCCAGGCCCGCGGCTTTGAGGATGTCGCGGAAGAAGGGCACGGGACCGCCTTTCTTTCCGATGACGACGGCGGAGAGCATCGGCTCCTCGCTGCCGGTTGCTCGCTCGAGGTCACCCAGCACGCGACGGGCGCCGTGGCTCTTCGCGTCGATCTTCAAGTGCCCGATCTCGATCGTGCCGCCGTGCGCGGCCACCTGGGCCAGCTGGGTCCTGAGCAGCGCGACGGATTCCTGCTCGGGCACCGTCGCGTGGCGTGGGGTGGGCCGGTTCCCTTGCGGCATCTGGGCTTTATGCTCGTTCCGCTCGGCCCCGGCGAGCGCTTTCGCTTCCTGGATCTCCCGGTTTCGTCTGGCTGCTCCGACGCTCTGCTTCGCTGTCTCCGGCGCTTCCTCGACGATCACGACAAGGTGACCCAGCTTCTTCTGGGCCACCTTCGCGCGCTGCGACGCGGGGAGCACCGCGCCGTCTTGGAGAGCAAGCCAGGCCTGAGCCGAGCTGAGTGACCTGCGGGCTCGCCTGCGCGGCGCTTTACCCAAAACTGGCAGCATGCCTTCGAGCTCGGCTGTGAGGGAACGCAGATGCCGCATCATCGAGGCGCCGGACGCCGCGGCGGAGATAGTGCGCTGGTGCATAGTCGCCGGTCGGGCCCCGACCTCTGCCACCGGCCGTTGTAGTGCGGGCTGCGCCGGCGCGAGCGAAAGTCGTGGAGGCATGGCGCGCGGTGGGAGGCCGTAGGCGGCTAAGGCGCGCTCGGTCTCGGCGGCGGCCCAGCGCTTGATGCGGTGGGATGTCGACGCGTTCTGGACACCGAGTTCCGCCAGCACCGGAACAGATTCGGAAGCGGCTCGCCCCCGTCCCGGATGAGCGCGGACAAGACCGGGGCGTGCTCCCGCAAAGGGGTGTCGACCGCGACCAGCAGATCGCGTCTGCCGGTGTCCGAGTACTCCTTCAACGCCGGACTGACGGTGCGGGCCAAGGTGTCCCACGTGGTCGTGGACTGCAGGCGCGCGTGCTGCGCGAGGGCGTCACGCACAGCGGTCACCAGTTCGGCGTGGCTGAGGAGTGCCCTGCTCTTCGGAGTTTCGGTGGCGGGCGCGGAGCGCGCGGTGCGGACGGGCTCGGCCTCCCTCCGCGGGGCGGGCAGTTCGGACTTGCTCTGCCGAGGTGTGGGCGCCTTGGGTTGGACCGCCTGCTCTGGAATGGCGGCAGGCGGAGGCGTCCAAAGTCCCGTGCCCTGGGCGTCGTGCGCGTTCAAGCGGACGTACCGGTTGGCCTCGACCGCCCAGCCCGCGGTGCCCTCGGCGAGAAGCAGCCGTGCTCCGTCGGCAACGCGGTAGACGTGCTCGGCGGGCGGTGCCGGGCTGTCCGCCGGGAGGGAGACCAGGGCCCGGACGATGTGGCTGTCGACGGGCTTCACATCGGCGGCGAGAAGGTGCCGTCGCTCCGACACGAACGGGGAGTCGGCGGGCACCTCGGTCTCTGGCGCGAGGGCGAAGACGAGCCCGCCCTGGAGCGGAAACGCGGTCGGCCTGGGGCGGGGATGGCTCGGCCGGATCCGTTCGGCCTCCGGTGTGACGATGCCTGACGGCGTCAGCGCGCAGTCCTCCAACGCGGTCCAGGACACCGTGCGGTCGCGGGCCTCTGCGCCGATGTGGACGCGGCGCTCACCGCCCACCGTTTCGCAGCGGACCCGGAGGCAGTAGCCATGGCGGCCGAGGAACTGCTGGGTGATCGGTCCCTCGGCCGCGAAGATCCAGTCGATGTCGTCGGCATCCGCGGCGAGTTCGTCGTCGGCCCGGCGCCACGCCCGGTAGTCGACAGAGCTGAGCTGGAAGCGCAGGCGGCGCCGACTGTCGGGCAGATGCACATCCATCGCGTCACCGGGCCCGGTACCGGGGTCCCGAGTCTTCACCTGCCCACGCAACCGCCGCTTGCCGAGAAGGCTTTGGACGCCGCGTTTGATGAAGAGGTGGTCGGCGCTCGACTCGCCGTTGTTCTTGCGGTGGCAGACCGGCGCGGTCGGGTGGTCTGCGAATTGGCAGACCTTGGTCGTGGGCGTGGAGGCCCAGGACCTCAGCGACGGCGCCGACTTCACACCGGAGACCGTCCGGTTCCACGAGTCGCGCCGCGAGGTCTACCTCTCGTACCGGCTGACCTCCGACGAACAGGGCTCGATCTACGCCGAGACGGAGATCGCCAGGTCGATGTGTCTGACGCTGCGCGACGTCGTCCTCCGCCTGCACCCCGACCTGCCGTACCGCACGTACGTCATGGTGAAGGAGCAGCAGGGTCAGGACCCCCAGGTGACATGGCAGGACGACTTCGTCGCCAACACCGACTGCCAGTCGGCCGCCGACAACGGCACCGGGCAGGACACGGACGGTTCGCAGGACTGGCAGCCGGACGAGGACGGCCTGGGGCAGGCGATGATCCCCAGCACCGACAGCGCGGAGATCCGCGTCGCGGACGGCGCCGCCCGGAAGATCATCGCGGGGACCAACGGGATGCGTCAGACGCTCGGTACGGATCGTGTGCTCGGCAACGAGCAGCTCAAGGTGGGCTTCGACCCCGCCAACTCGGTGATGTACGTCTGGTCGGACTACGCGGAGTGGAACGAGGAGCGGGTCGACTCCTGGGCGAAGCTGGCCGCCGGGGATGCGTGCCGGGCTCTCGTGAGCGAACGGGAGAGCGCGGGAAGCGCCTGGCCGTACTCTCGCTATGCCGTGGCGGAGATCGGCGGCTCCCACTACATGATGATCCGTTGGGGCACGGCCCTCACGCGGGCCGACTGTCCGGTCTGAGTGACCGATCCGGGCCGTGGCCGAGGTTGACCCTCGACCTTGTCGAGGGCTCAGAGTTCCGGGTGTGGAGAACGAGATGCGCAGCATCGGGGAGATGGCCCGGGACGGCGGACTGAGCGTGAGCGCGCTCCGGTTCTACGACCGTGCCGGTGTACTGGTCCCCGCCTGGGTGGACCCCGTCAGCGGCTACCGCTGGTACGAGCCCGAGCAGTTGGAGGAGGCCCGGTTGCTGGCCCGGCTGCGCCGGGCCGGCATGCCCCTGGCGGACATCCGGCTCGTACTTGCCGGCTGGTCCGGCGCGGACACGGACCTGGTGCGGGGTCTCCTTGAGGCCCACCTGCGCCGTCTCGAACTGGGACTGTCCGATGCCCGCAGTGAGTTCTCCACGCTCCGAGCCCTACTCGACCACAGGGAGAACCCCATGACCTCGCTCACCACCGCCACCGTCCGGCTGTCCGTCCCCGCCCCGGAGCTGGCCGCCGCACTGGACACGGTCCGTTTCGCGGCCGGTACCGACGTGGAGTTGCCGATGCTCGGGGGGATCCTGTTCGACATCGAAGGCGAAGGGCTGAATGTCGTGGCCACCGACCGGTACCGGATGGCGGTCGCGGGGGCCCGTGCAACCGGGCACGGCGACTTTCATGTGCAGACCGTCGTGCCTCTGCCGCTCGCGGACGCGATGCGGGCGCTGCTGGCCGGCGACGAATCCGTCCAGCTCGTGGTGGACGGTGACCGTGTGACACTGGAGGCCGGGGATCGGCAGGCGGCCGGCCAGAGCCTCGGCCACGAGTTCCCCGACTACCGTCGCCTCGTCCACCTGCCGGCCGGTCGCCGGGCCTCCGTCGATACGGCGGCCTTCCGGGAGGCCCTGGAGACCGGTCCGGTCCGCGCGAGCGAGACGCGCAAGCAGGACGGCGAGCCCTGCGACCTCAGCGTGGTCCGGGTGACGGAGAACGGGACCGTGATTGTGTGCGACGACGGTGACGACGACCAGAACAACGTCGCCGTCAACCGCGAGTTCCTGCTGCACGCGCTCGCCGCCGGAGCGCGGGACGAGCTGATCCTGGAGCTGGGCGCTCCCACGGCACCGCTCGCGATCCGCCGACCCGACGACGCGGACAGCTTCTCGATCCTGATGCCGGTGCGCCTGGAGGACTAGGCCTCTCCCGGATCATGGAATGGCGTCGCTCGAGTACTTGGGGTTCGACTACGGTCCGAACATGTTCGTTGTCACCATGACCTATACGGCACCGCTGGTGGAAGTGGCCCCGTGGAGACCAGCCCACGGCGACTGGCTGAACGACCTCATTTCACGGCGACTGCTTCTGGCAGCTGGGCGCCAAGTTCCTTCGGTGGGCGGCGTCTACCTCGCTGCCGGGATGCCTGTCGAGGACCTCGACCAGATCCTCGCCACCGATCCGTACGTGCTCAACGGTGTTGCGTCGCACAGCGTCGTGGAGTTCGTACCCTTGCTGGTCGCGCCTGGTTTGGAGGACCTCAAGCTCTAGGCCCGTACTTCGCGGGTCACCGGTTCAGGTCTGTGGCCAGCGGGTTTGTGTGACTTGGACGCTGAGGAGTTCGAGGAGGTGGAGTTGGACGCCGCGGGTGATCTGCACGGTCGGCGGGTCGGTCACGTTGCCGATCCGCAGGTTGAGCTCGCCGAGGTGGTAGAGGATCATCCGGCCGGTGGGCCGCACTCTGCGATTGTCCGGGTAGAGCCCGGCCATGGTCTGCTCGGGTCCCAGGGCCCGTCTGACCTGACGTTCGATCAGGCAGAAGACCAGCAGGGCCAGGCAGATGACCTGGATCAGGGCGGCGGCGCGGCGGTTGTGCTGGACGAAGATGGGGGTGACGGCGAGCGGGCCCTTGAAGTCCGCGTAGCGGCGCTCGACCGCGCCCTGGCCCTTGTAGTGGATCAGGACCTGGGCCGGGGTGGCCTGCTCGGCGGTGAGTGGGGTGATCAGCGCGTACCAGCCGTCGGCTTTCGCTTCGGCGCTGAGCACGTCCTGGTCGAAGGACCACTCCAGCGACGGCGTGCCGGCGTCGTCCTCGTGCACGTGCCAGTGCAGACAGCCGGTGACGCGGCGCTTGGCGGCGATCATCCCGGCGCGGGCGGCGACCTTCTCGGCCGTCTTGTAGTGCCGTCCGCCCGCCGCGCGGGCGAGCTTGTCCAGGTCCTCGGCCGCCTTGGCCAGCCGTTTGGCGCGGGCGGCCCGCTGGCCTGCCGCGTTCGCTGTGGAGTGGACCAGGATCCGCCGCAGGGTGAGCACCGGGTCGCGCTTGCGCGGGCCCGCGAGGGTGTGGACGTCCTCCAGCACCCGGTAGACCTCCCGCTCGGCCGGGTCCTTGCCCGCGTCCCTCTCGGGGACCCAGTCCACGACCGCCGCCTGTTCCAGGCCGAGGGCAGCGTAGACACCGTCCTTGATCTGGGCGGCCGGGACGGGCGCGATGAACGGGACCTTCGCTTGAAGCAGGGCGGTGATGTTCGGGTAGGACACCAGCTTGGCGTCCGCGACCATCAGGAACTCCTGCTCCCCGGCGAGCTTGCGCAGGTCCTTCATCGCGCCGACGACCTGCGCGACTTCGGCGGCCCCGCCGTCGAAGACGCGCGTGTGCACCGGAATCCCGCCGTCGCCGGTGACCGCGAGACCGGCCTGCACCTGCTTCAGGTCGGTGCGGCGGTCCTTGGGGTGCCCGTACTTGATGACCGGGAACTGGTCGTCCTGGTCGTCCTCAAGGTAGGCACCGTGGACGGACATGCTGGTCATGTCCCAGTGCAGCCGACTCACGTCGATGCCGAACTCGGCGATCGCCCGCGCGCCCACCGTGCCCGCGAGCTGTTGAAGGTGCGGGGCGATCGCGTCCAGGGCACGGGCCAGGCGGTCGTCGTTGAGCAGGGCCGGCTCGATGCCGAACACCTCTTCCACGGCCCAGACCCGGGCCCAGTCGCCGACCCGAAACAGCGGCATAGGCGAGGTGAGCCTGTTCGCGACCAGTGCCTCGACGACCTGGCCGTGTGTCAGGTGCGCGCTCGCGCCACCGGGGCACAGCTCATCGACGATCCCGACCACGTCCAGCCGGCGCAGAAACTCGGCAGCGACAGGCAGAGCGCCCAGACGCTTCTCCACCACGGACGTCACCACGCACTCCAGGCGCTGACGCTCAGACCGTGGCCGGGGGGACCGGGAAGTCATCGACACACCCGATCCAACGCCACAGGACCGCCCGGGACACCGCTCCAGAGCCCAAACCATACGAATCAACGACCCGCGAAGTACGGGTCTAGGGGTGGGCGCTCTCCCTCCCTGGTCATGAGCGGAGCCAGACGGGAGTGCAGCAGGAGTCACGGTACCGAGGTGGATGTATCCACGCTTGTCGTACCGTGTCGCAACGCCTCTGAACTGGCAGGGCGAGTCAGCGGTCCGGCCGGGCTCGCCCGGCGCACAGCTGAGCGGCGACGGCGGCGGCCGAGGGCACGTCGAATCGTTCGCCATCCTGTTGGTCGAAGAGGTACTCCAAGATGGTGCCCTCGATCAGTTCCATCACCAGACAACAGGTGTCGTCCGTGATCGACGCGTCGAAGACCGTGGTGATGTTGGGGTGGTGAAGGCGCGCAGCGGCCTGCGCCTCCCTCTTGAAACGAGCCAGCGCCTCCTTGCGGCTCTGCGGGACGGCCAGCAGATCCGCGGCGATCGTCTTCACCGCCACGGGCCGCTCGAGATACAGGTCAGACCCTTGCCACACCTGCCCCATCACGCCTCGGCCGAGAACCGACTGCAGCTGGTAGCGGTCGCGCACCACTGTTCCCGCCGTGAATTTCTGCATTCCGCCCGTCCTCCACACTTCTCACACAGCGACCTCGTAGTTCTACACTGTGAACAAAGTCAATGAGCGTAGTAGCCTTCCACGGACCACAGCCACTGGGACGCCGACCAGCCCAGCCGGCCGAGCACCTCGGAGACTGTTCGATGAGTACAACCAACGCCGTACCCGTGAGCTTGGCCGAGATCGCCCGGATCGCCGGCGTGGGGCGCGCCGCAGTGAGCAACTGGCGCCGCCGTCATGACTCTTTTCCCACCCGCATCGGCGGTACTGACGTCAGTCCGCAGTTCTCACTGGCGGAGGTGGAGCAATGGCTGCGGGACAACGGCAAGCTGAAAGACATCGGCGGCCGCGAATTCCTCTGGCCGCGGTTCGAGGCGCTCGGCAGCAGGGACGAGTCGGGCTTGGCCGTCGCCGAGGCGGCCCGTCGGATGCGCGCTCCTCGCGTGCGGATTTCTCATTCCGAACTCTCCCCCGAAGCGAAAGAGCTGGTGGGCGAGGCGGCGAGGCTGGGGCGAAGTGAAGGGCCGCGCGAGACCTTTGAGTTCCTCCTGCAACGGTGGCTCGAAACGCATGTACGGCAGCTCAGCAGCACACCTCTGCAGCTCGCCTCACTGATGACCCGGATCGCCCTTGCCGTCCGACTCGGCGAGGGCAAAGCAGGGCTGACCGTCTTCGATCCAGCCTGCGGCACTGGGCATCTGCCTGCCGCGGCCGCCCAGGTATACGACGGTTCGGGCCTGGTGGTGCTGGGGTGTGAGCGGGATCCGGCGCTCGCTGCGCTGGCCTCCGCAAGACTCGGATTCATCACGGAGAACCAGGACATCCGTACGGAGATCGCCACGGCCGACGCGCTGCGCGAGGATCCGTTCGCCGGGGCGCGAGCAGACATCGCCATCTGCAACCCACCGTTCAACGAACGCGACTGGGGCTACGAGGAACTCGCCACCGACCAGCGCTGGACACACGGACTACCCCCGCGGACCGAGCCGGAACTGGCCTGGGTGCAGCACCTGCTCTCTCACCTCAAGCCCGGCGGGGCGGCCGTCATCGTCCTTCCACCCGCCGTCGCGTCACGCAAGGCGGGCCGGCGCATCCGAGGTTCCCTGCTGCGTACCGGGGCGCTTCGAGCGGTCGTGGCCCTGCCACCCGGCAGCGCACAACCGCACAGCGTGTCACTCCAGTTGTGGGTCCTGAGGGCCGCTCCGGACAGCTCCGCGTCCGCTCCCCCCAGTCAGGAAGCGCTGCTTGTGGACGCCGCACGGTTCGCGAGGCCCGGCGCACGCGAGCCGGGACCCGACTGGGACGCTCTCGGCTCATTCGTCCTCTCCGCCGTGGAAGCCCTCGACCGTCCGGACGATGACCTACCAGAAAGCGCCGTGCGCGTCCCCCTGCTCGACCTGCTGGACGACGAGGTGGACGTCACTCCGGGTCGCTACACCGCGTCGAACGCGGAACCGTCCGGCATCGAACTCGCGGCATCCTGGGGAGAGTTGGGGGCCTCCCTGGCCGACCTGGCCGGTCAGGTGCAGTATCTGTCCAAACTCGGCTTCGAGACCGAGACACCGCAGGCCACAGCTACCGTCGGGGACCTCGTCAAGGCCGGTGCCCTGACGCTCCGCGCCGGGCAACAACCATCGGAGACCGGGGCGCCACCTCGTAAGACCGCCGTCCCGCTCCTGACCGTTTCTGACCTACTGATGGACGGCACTCCCAGCGGGCTACTCCTCGCCGACTCGGCACACGCCATCGCCGAGGAGGGTGACGTCGTGGTCGCCGGAGTGGTCAGGGCATTCAAAGCATGGGTGCACGAAGGACCGCCGATGGCCTTGGGTCCCCAGCTCTACTCCCTGCGGGTGGACCCGGAGAGACTGGATGCCCATTTCCTCGCCGGCTGTCTGCGCGCGCCCGCCAACGGGCGCCAGGCAGGCACCCACGCCTCCAGCTCGTCCAGGGTCGACATCCGGCGCCTTCAGGTACTCCAACTTCCCCTGGAGGAGCAGGCGACTTACGCCGAAACCTTCCGCCGCCTCAGGGCCTTCGAGGCGCTTCTCACCAGGGCGGAGGGCCTGGGCAAGGGGCTTGTGGGCAACATGAGCGATCTACTCGCCGCGGGTGGACTGACCGCCTGACAGCATCGCAGAGGGTTCGGCCGCACTACGCTGCCTGCGACGAACCACCGGGCCAGTCACGGGAGTTGGTGCGTCCTGTTAGTCCCAGGCGTCCGGGTCAGCACAGCGCTCTTCGGCATCAACGGTCACTTCGGAGCACACGCATGTGATCTGGGCCGCCAGTTCTGCGGGCAGTTGCGCGGGCAAGAATCCGGCCGTCGGCGATCACGCGTAGTGCTTCTTCGCTCTCTGCAAAGGCAAGTCTGCAATCCGCGGTCCGCAGCCGGGCCACGGCCCGCGCGACTGCGGCGTTTTCGCCGCCGACAGGCTCGAGTTCGCCGGCCGGCCCGTCGTAGAGCTTGGCCGCGTCGCCGCACTCGCCCGCCAGTCTCAGCCCGAGGGGTTTCAGCAGGCGCCTCGTAGGCCACCGCCAGGCCGGGCACTGCGTACCCGGCACCTCACAGCGACGTCATGACGTGCTTGATCCGCGTGTAGTCCTCGAAGCCGTACGCCGACAGGTCCTTGCCGTAGCCGGACTTCTTGTAGCCGCCGTGTGGCATCTCGGCGACCAGGATCATGTGGGTGTTGATCCATACGCAGCCGAAGTCGAGGCGCTTGGACATGCGCATCGCGCGGGCGTGGTCCTTCGTCCAGACCGAGGAGGCGAGGGCGTAGTCGACGCCGTTGGCCCACTCCACGGCCTGGTCCTCGTCCGCGAAGCACTGGACGGTGATGACCGGGCCGAAGACCTCGTTCTGGATGATCTCGTCGTCCTGCTCGAGTCCGGAGACGACGGTCGGCGCGTAGAAGTAGCCGATCTCGCCGACCCGGTGGCCGCCCGTCTCGACCTTGGCGTGCGAGGGGAGCCGGTCGACGAAACCGCTCACCTGGGCGAGCTGGTTGGCGTTGTTGAGCGGGCCGAAGAGCACGTCCTCCTCGTCGATGCCACCGGTCTTGACGTCGGCGGCGGCCTTGGCCAGCGCGGCGACGAAATCGTCGTGGACGGACTCGTGGACGAGGACGCGGGTGGCGGCCGTGCAGTCCTGGCCGGCGTTGAAGAAGCCCGCCGCCGTGATGCCCTCGACAGCCTGCGCGATGTCCGCGTCGTCGAAGACGACCACGGGTGCCTTGCCGCCGAGCTCCAGGTGAACGCGCTTGACGTCCTTGGCTGCGCTCTCGGCGACCTGGATGCCGGCGCGCACGGAACCGGTGATGGCGGCCATGGCCGGCACCGGGTGCTCGACCATGCACTGCCCGGTGTTCCGGTCGCCGCACACGACATTGAGCACCCCGGCGGGCAGCTCCAGCTCCTTCAGTACGCTGCCGACGATCCCGGCGAGCAGCACCGTGGACGCGGGGGTGGTGTCCGACGGCTTGAGGACCACCGTGTTGCCCGCGGCGATCGCCGGTGCGAACTTCCACACGGCCGTCATCATCGGGTAGTTCCAGGGCGCGACCTGCGCGCACACACCGATCGGCTCTCGCCGGATGATGGAGGTCAGGCCCTCCGCGTACTCCCCCGCCGCCTTGCCCTCCAGCAGGCGTGCGGCGCCCGCGAAGAAACGCAACTGGTCGACCATGGGCACGATCTCTTCGGTCCTGGTCACGGCGCGTGGCTTGCCGGTGTCGCGGCACTCCGCCTCGACCAGTTCCTCGGCGCGTGCCTCGACGGCGTCCGCGATCTTCAGAAGCAGCTTCTGCCGGGTGCTGGGGGTGGAGTCGCGCCACGCGGGAAAGGCCTCCGCCGCGGCTGCCATCGCCGCGTCCACGTCTGCCGCCCCCGAGAGCGGTGCACTCGCGTACACCTCGCCGGTGGTGGGGTCGACGACCGGCAGCGTGCGACCGTCCTTCGCGTCGACGAATTCGCCGTCGATGTAATTGCGCAGCGTAAGGATTTCGCTCACGACGTTCCGTGCTCCTCGTGGCTTGAGAATCGTAGGGATAAAGGGATGAAGGGGATCTGCTGGGAGACTGGCTTGACGATGGCGATGACCCAGCGCCCCAGGGGTGGAGGGCGGCCGTGGGATTGCGTTCCGGTCGTGCCGAGTGAGACGACCGACCCGAAGGGCGCAGAGTTGGCGACTTCCGCGCCCACGGGCCATGCCTGAGGGACAGCAGCTGAGGCACGGATGACCTGACCAGGCCAGGTCTCCGTCCCAGGCCAGTGACGCTATCCGCCACCCGGACGGGCAAGAAGTGGTGGATTCATCCATAGTCGCGATGCCGCATGGATGATCTGCACACCCGACGAGGTCATGTGTTCCGGGCAGGGCGAGGCGCCATCTGTTTCCTGGGCATCGGCGCGCCCACGGGGAAATCGCTCATTGACGCGCAGAGGACATGTCCCTACTGTTGCGCCACGCGGTCGCCGGGCTGAGGCAGACCGCATGTACCGGATCGTTCCTTTTTCCGCGGATCGCCTGATCGTGATCGCGGATGCGAACGAGTTCCGGAATGTCATGGCCGTTGGCGACGGCTATTGGCTCCTCGGGTCACATGTCGACCTGATCGTTCATGACGCAGTTCTCAGATTCCCCTGTTCGCCCCTTTGGCGCTGATCCCTGCCGCACCCCGTATTCACCGCGCCCCGCACCTGTCATCGGTGCGCTGCACAACGCGGGGCCGTCGTGTTCCCAGTCGTGTTTCCAAGAAAGGCATGGCCACAATGAACGAGCAGTCACACAGAAGCATGAGCCGCCGGTCGGTCCTGCGGGCGGCCGGAGCCTCCGCGCTGGCGGCACCCCTCGCGGGGAGTCTGCTCACCGGGTGCAGCACCAAGTCGACCCCGTCGGCCAAGCCGAACACCACGGTGACCGTCACCTCGTACGGCGGCTCGTACAACGACCAGCTGACGAAGACCCTGCTCAAGCCGTTCGAGAAGAAGTCGGGTGTGCGCCCGTCGCTGCTGGCCAACACCAGCCTCGCCGGGCTCAAGGCCCAGGTCCAGTCCGGCGATGTCCAGTGGGATCTGGTGGAGTTGACGGCACCGGAATACCTCCAGGCCGTCGACGAGGGGCTGTTGGAGAAGCTGGACTACGGCGTCATCAGCGACAAGGGGCTGCCCGCCTATGCGAAGGCCGATTACGGCATCAAGTATCTGAGCTTCCTGTTCGTGATGGCCTGGGACCAAAAGCACATCCCCGACGCGCAGGCGCCCAAGAATTGGGAGCAGTTCCTGGACCAGGGGCGCTACAAGGGCAAGCGATCCGTCTACGCGCAGTTGTCCGACAGCTCGATCCTGGAGGCGGCACGACTCGCGGCGGGCGTGCCGTTCGACAAGATCTACCCCCTCGACGTCGATGCCGCCCTGAAGTACCTGGCCCAGCACCCTGGGCGGGACGGGTTGATCTACCACACGGCCAATCAGGAGCCGATCCAGCAGCTGACCTCGGGCGAGGTCGCGCTCTCGACAAGCTTCAACAACCGGATCAGCGCCGCCCGCAAGGACGGGGCAAGGCTCAACTTCACGGCCGTCAACAGTGTCGTCGCGGGCGACTACTTCGTGGTCCCCAAGGGCGCCAGGAACAAGGAGGCGGCCTTCCGGCTCCTGGACTTCATGAGCAACGACGCCGCGGCCGGCGCCGACTTCATCCAGACCACCAACCTCACCCTGGCCAACACCCCGGCCCTGGCCAAGCTGCCTTCCTCGGTGGCCGATTCGCTGCCCACCAGCCCCAAGCTGGCGCACTCCATCCTGGTACGCGACGACGCCTGGTGGGCCAAGAACCTCAAGGCGACCGAGCAGCGCTTCAAGCTGTGGCAGGCGGGCAGCTGATGACGTCCACCATCACGCCTGCCGCGGCGACCACGTCCGCTTCAGCCGAGGCCGATACGCCGCGGCGGCGCCGGCGCCCGCGCGGCACGTGGTTGCTGCTGCTCGTACCCGTACTCGCCTTCGACGTCGTACTCTTCCTGACGCCGCTCGGCAAGCTCGTCGCGGCGAGCACGCACGGCCACGCCTATCAGCGCGTGCTGAAGGACCCGCTGGTGTCGCGGTCGCTGCTCAACACCTTTGAGATCAGCGCGCTGTCGACGCTCGCCACGGTGGTGCTCGGCTACCTGCTGGCCGTGGTGATCTGGCGGCGCGGGCCGCTGGCGCGGGTCATCCTCTTCGCTCTCGTGCTGCTGCCCTTCTGGACGGGCGTCCTGGTGAAGAACTTCGCCTGGGCGGTCCTGCTGCAGGACAACGGGCTGGTGAACACCGCACTGCAGGGGCTCGGCATCACCGACGCCCCGCTGGCCCTGCTCCACAACCGTTTCGCCGTGGTGCTCGGCATGGTGCACTACCTGCTGCCGTACGCCGTCTTCCCGATCTTCGCCGCACTGGCCGCCATCGACGACCGGCTCGAACTCGCGGCCCGTTCGCTGGGGGCGGGCGAGGCGTCCGTCTTCCGCCGGATCATCCTGCCGCTGACCGTGCCGGGCGTCTCCGCAGCCGGTCTGCTGGTGTTCATCGTCAGCACGGGATTCTTCATCACGCCCGTCGTGCTCGGTGGCCCCGGCGACATGATGATCGCCAATCAGATCGATTTCTACGCACGGCAGTTGACCGATTTCGCCGGTGCCTCGGCACTCGCGCTGCTGTTGACCGTCATCGTCAGCGTGCTCGTCGCGATATACCAGCGGATCCTTCGTGCAGGAGGCGAATATGAGGCTCGCTAGACCTCGACATGTGTCCTCGCTGATCGCCTCGGTGCCGGTCTTCGTCTTTCTGGTCGTGCCGACGCTGATCGTGCTGCCGATGGCGTTCACCGGAAGCCGCTACATCACCTTCCCGCCCCAGCAGTTGTCCACCGAGGCGGTCACCGGTTTCTTCAGTGACCAGGCGTGGATGTCGGCCCTGTCCGCCAGCCTCCAGGCGGCCGGTGTCGCGGTGGTGATCGCGGTGCTGCTCGGCGGGACGGCCGCGGTGGCACTGCACGGGCGTACGTTTCCCGGGAAGGCGGCGATCACAGGTCTGCTGCTGGCACCGATGATCGTGCCCGCGGTGGTGCTGGCTCTGGCGTTCTACCAGTTCTTCATCTCCGTCGGCATGGTGGGGACGGTCCTGCCGATCGGCCTCGCCCATGCCGTGATCGCCGTGCCGTACGCCTTCCTCACCGTGCGGGCCGGCCTCGCCGGGCTGAACCCGGCGCTCGTCCGCTCGGCGAGCAGCCTGGGCGCGGGAGCGTTCTCCGTCATGCGGTTCGTCTATCTCCCGGTCATCCGGCCGGGGCTCGTCGCGGGGGCCCTGTTCGCCTTCTCGGTGTCCATCGACGAGACGGTCATCGCGCTGTTCCTGCAGTCCCCGAACGCGACGACGCTGCCAGTGAAGATGTTCACCGACATCCAGTACAACCTGACCCCGAAGATCGCCGTGTCCTCGGCGATGCTCGTCACCGTCGCCACGCTCGGTCTGCTCGTACAGGTCTGCTTCACCATCCGCCGCCGCTCCGTCGCGCGGCTGCTCCCCTTGACCGCCCCCGAACAGACAGGGTGATCCATGACGACCACGACCACGACCACGACCACACAGCAGACCTCCGCCTCGGCTCCCCGCGAGGAGCGTCGGGGCGCCATCGAGCTGCGGGGCGTTCGCAAGATGTACGGGAATGTCGCCGCCGTCGACGATCTCGATCTGTCGGTCGCACCCGGCGAGTTCGTCACCTTGCTCGGGCCGAGCGGTTCGGGCAAGACCACGACGATGATGATGGTCGCCGGCTTCGAGGAACTCACCTCCGGCACCGTGCTGATCGACGGCGAACCGGTGGACCGGCTGCCCCCCAAGGACCGCAACCTCGGCGTCGTCTTCCAGAGTTACGCGCTGTTCCCGCACATGAGCGCCGCCGAGAACGTCGAGTTCCCGCTGCGCATGCGAGGCGTGCAGCGCGGCGAGCGGCGGGGGCGCGCGGAGGAGGCGCTCGCCCGCGTCGGTCTGGCCGGGCTCGGCGACCGTCGTCCGCGTCAGATGTCCGGCGGCCAGCAGCAGCGCGTCGCGCTCGCGCGTGCCCTGGTGTTCAACCCCGCGGCCCTTCTCCTGGACGAGCCGATGGCCGCCCTGGACAAGCGCCTGCGCGAGCAGATGCAGGACGAGGTCAAGACCCTGCAGCAGTCGCTCGGTATCTCCGTCCTGTTCGTCACCCACGACCAGGACGAGGCCATGTCCATGTCCGACAGGATCGTGGTCATGCGCGACGGCAGGATCGTGCAGGAGGGCGCCCCCGAGGACGTGTACGCGCATCCGCGCACCGACTGGGTGGCCAACTTCCTCGGTGACACCAATCTGTTGCCCTGCACGGTCCTGGAACGCAAGGACGGCGAGGCCGTTGTCGACCTCGGTGCGTGGGGAGTGGGCCGGGTTCGGGACCGCGGGGCCAAGGGCGACGCGTACGCGGTCTCCATCCGCCCCGAGCATCTGCGGTTCGTCGACGCCGATCGCTGCGAGAACCGCGGCTCCGGCCGGGTGTTGTCGTCCACAGGCCTCGGCGCCACGATCCGCCATCGGCTGCACGTGGGCGGCCAGGACGTGGTCATGCGGGAACTCGGCACGGGCTCGCGCGCGACGGGCATCCTCGACAGCGAGGTGACGGTCGGCTGGTCCCCGGAGGAGGCTCAGCTGCTCGTCCTGGAGCCCTGAGGACTGCCGGGACGGGGCACTTCGAGGTGGTTTCGCAGCGGGTCGCCCGGGCCCGTCGCGGAACTCATCGCAACGAGGTGCGCCCGTCCATGGCCCGTGCGGCCACCCACAAGGCGATCTGCGTGCGCGATCGTACGCCCAGCTTGTCGCGGACCTTGTCCAGATGCGTGGCGACCGTACGTATCGAAAGACCGAGCCGGTCCGCGATGTGCCGGTTGGTCAGTCCGTCGGCGACCAGTTCGGCCACCATGAACTCTCGTGCGGTGAGCGTGGACCGGTCGTCGACGAGCCGCACGGCGCCCGTCGCCGTTCTGTGGCCACCGCTCCCTTTCCGCAGGGCGTACGCGACAAGCCGGTCCCCGAGCAGCCGGTGGCCGCCACTGACGGCCGCCTCCCGCGCGGCCGCCGACAGCCGTGTCCTCGCACGAGTCGCCGTCTGTTCCACCTGGCGGCGCCATGGAGCCTCGGGCTCGGTGTCCAACCTGCGGCGTGCCTGCGCACTCGCCTCGCACAGCCGTAGGGCTCGCTGCAGGTCGCCGCTCTCGGCGGCCACGAGGGCCAGGCCCTCAATGGGGTACAGAGCGTGGAAACTTGCTTCGGGGACGATCCGCAGGACTTCCGCGAACAGCGCCTCGGCGCTGTCCAGCCGGCCCAGAGCCAGCCGCACGGCGCCTGCGGTGTGCAGAGCGGCCGCGGCCCGGCTCCACGGCGCGTGCTCCCTGAGCACCGGCAGGCAGCGGGACATGAGCGCGTCGGCCTCGAGTTCCCGGCCGGCTTGGAGCAGCGCCCACGCCAGGTGATGGGTGCACCATGCCGTGTCCTGCGGTTTGCCGAGCGCGGCGACGAGATCCAGGCATGCGCGCAGATCCGCGACCGCCGCGGCGAATTCGCCGCGGCACAGATGTGCCGCGGCCCGCGCGTCCAGTGCGTTGGCGAGGCCGGCAGGGTGGTTGCGGGTGCGCTCCAGGTCCACCGCCTGCTCGCCGAGGCTCAGTGCCTGTGCCAGGTCGGCCTGCTGGCAGGCCACGCGCGCGGCGAGCGCCGGCACCGCACCGCCGAGCGCCCGGCCGTCGGCCTCCTGCAGAAGTCCGCTCAGCAGCGTACGGGCGGCCGACGGCTGCTCCTGCTGGAAGTGCACCCGAGCCAGTTCCAGCGCCAGCCGCAGCTGCGAGGAGCCGTCGCGGCCGGTCGTCCACGCCAGGGCCGCCGTGAGATTGTCCCGTTCGACGGTCAGCGGGCCGCCGGCCTGGTCGGCGAACACCTCGTCGCCCGCCCGCTCCGCCAGATCGATCAGCCACTCGGTGGCCCGTTCCCGAGTGGTGTGCAGCTCGCCGGACGCGTGCAGGCGCTCCAACGCGTAGACACGGATGGTGCCCAACTGTCTGAATCGCGCGGGCTGCGCGTCTCCTGGTACACGTGCGATGAGGGACTTGGCCTCAAGGGCGCACAGGACGCGGAGTATCTGCCGCGGTGCGATGCCGTCACCTGCGCAGACAGCCTGCGCCGCAGCGGTGTCGAAGCCGCCGACGAGGACCGCGAGTCGCCGGAAGACGGCCTGCTCCGCCGGTTCGAGCAGCCGATGGCTCCAGTCGATCGCGGCGACCAGTCCGCTGTGGCGCGGCGGCCCGGTTCTGCTTCCGTCGGTCAGGAGAGACAGCTGGTCATCCAGTCCGGCCAGGATGTCAGGCAGGGGAAGGGTGCCGACCCGGCGAGCCGCCAGTTCGACGGCGAGTGTCAGACCGTCCAGTCGGCGGCAGATCTCGGCAACGGCCCGGCCATTGTCGCGGCGGAGCGTGAATCCGGGTGCGCAACTCGAGGCACGTTCGACGAACAGCCGGACGGCATCCGATCGCAGCAGGGCTGTCGGGTCCTCCCCGGCGTCGGCCGGTGGCAGGGACAGCTCGCCGACCCTGAACACGATCTCGCCGGGTACCCGCAGGGCCTCCCGGCTGGTGGCCAGAATCCGTAACCGAGGGCAGCGGCCGAGGAGCGCCGCGGTCAGTCGGGCACACGGCTCGGCCAGATGCTCGCAATTGTCCAGGATCAACAGCCGGGAAGCGTCGCCGATCGCGCGGACCAGAACGTCGAGGCCGGATTGTCCCGCCCCTTCGCCCACGGCGAGCGCGGCGGCCACGGACTGCGCCAGCAGAGCGCCGTCCTGCAGTGAGTCGAGTTCGACCAGGTCGACACGTCCGTCACGGCCGGGCAGGCCCTTGGCGAACTCCAGCGCCAGGCGCGTCTTTCCGACGCCGCCGGCACCGGTCAGCGTGACCAACCGCGAGGTCCTCGGCAGGCTGCGCAAGCGCGACAGCTCCTGCCGTCGGCCGACAAAGGAGTCGAGCGCCCGTGGCAGGTCGCGGCCCTGGGCGATCGAGGAGACAGCGGCCGACGCGGCAGGTGAGGCAGGTGACGCGGCCGACAGGGTCCGACGGGATTCCCCGCGCGCCGCCCGTTGCCTGAGCGCCCGTTGTCTGCACGCGTTGGAGCAGTAGCGAGCCGGGCGACCGCCGTGCGGTCTCGGGGTCAGCGCTGCACCGCACACCTCACAGGTTTGCCTCCGGCTCATCCTCGATTCCTGGCCGCACATTCCACGGACGAAACACTGACGGTGGCGCCCCGAAGCGGAGTGCAGGGCAGTCCTGCACTCCGACCATCGCTCGTGGGACCGGGTCAGGGCGTGGCGGCGGGCTTTATACCGAGTACGACGGTGCCGGTCACTCCCTTGCTGAGGTCGCTGCCCACCGGTGTGATGGTCAGCAGGGTCGAGGATCCGCCGTTGCGGTAGATGCCGTCCCTCGCGTTGAGCGTGCGAGTGGCCGTGTTGTTCCTGTAGGGGGCCAGAGCGGCGACCCTGGTGTTGTACGTCTCCGGGAAGTAGAGCTGGCCGGTGTGGGCCACGTGGCCTCCCCGGTACACCCCGCCGGAAACGGTCCCGCCGACATGTGTCTTGACGTGGATGTGCAGGGCACGGCCGACGTACCAGCCCGGGTAGACCGTGGTGAATTCCGCGACACCGGCGGAGTCGGTCAGTTGGACGCCACGCAGGAAGGTCGTATCCGGGGTGGAGCCGCCGGCCACGTAGCCCGAGTAGATCCCCAGCGCGTCACAGTGCCAGATGTCGACCGCTGTGTTGGGCAGCGGCGAGCAGGTGGCGGTGTCGATCACCGTGACGCGGAGGGTGAGCGGGACGCCGGCCTTGCCCTCGGTGATGTTCTTGCGGACCGTTTCCAGGTCCAGGTAGTAGGGCCCCTCGGTCTGTTCGGGCGTGAGGACACAGGCGGCGGCCGGCTGGGCGGGTAACCGGGCTGCGGCCTTCCGGTCCGTGGCAGCGGTCGGCTCTGCGGCCGCGGAGCCCGTCAACCCGAGGGCGGCCACTCCGAGGGTCGCCCCGCCCAGGGCGGCGATGACGGATCTGCGGGTTGCGTGGGCCGGACCGTCGGCGGGCTCAGGGGCGCGCTCCGGTTCCTCGGATACGGGGTGGGGGGTATCAGTCATGCTTCGACAGTGGCGCGTGCGGCGGTCCCGGGCATCGATCAGATGACCGGTGAATCGGGCGCGTTACGAAACTCGGCGCGCCGACGTCCGGCCGCCTGCGGACGGGTCCGGGTGTGCGGCCCACCGGAGGTGCCGTAAGGCCTGGGTACCGCAAGGTGCTGCGAGCTGCTGTCTGGCTAGGGCCTGCCGTCCAAGCCGTCGCCCGCATACACACACCTCGCCTTGCCGCCTGACCAGCACACGCCAACAACCCACCTCAGGCTGTCTGATCACGGCCTTCTGCAACACGCTTCAGTAGGGAACCGTCCCGCACCAGGTCTCCGCCCAGGCGGAGGCACCGTATTTGTTGGCCGCGCGCACCGCGACGCAGATCTCGTCACCGGAGTACGGGCCCTGGATCGTGTAACTGGTGTTGCCCGTGGAGTAGACGGTGTCGACGTTCTTCTCGGTGAAATTGCTGCCCTTGTTGGTGTAGTGGATGTCGTAGCGGGTCGCTCGGGACACCGCCGACCAGCTCACCTTGACCGGCATGGAGCACGCGCCGACGCAGGAGTTCGTGTACTCGACCCTGTAGCTCTTCATGGCGGGCGGCGCAGAGCCGGTGGACGAGCCGCCGGAACCGGTCGAACCTGTGCCGTCGGTGCCCGAGGAGGCGGTTGAGCCCCCTGCGTCCGAGTCCGAGGAGCCGGACGGCGAGTCGCCGGAGGTGGCTGAACTCCCTCCGGGCGTCTCCGAACTCCCACCGTCACCCTGCTCCTTGGGCCTGTCCTTGCCGTCCCCGCTGTCCTTGCCCTTCCCTCCCTTGGAAGGTGAGCTGCTCGGCCTGCTGGGCGAGTTGCTGCCGTCGGGGGTGGGGCTCACGCTGCTGGCGGGCGACTCGGCGTGCGCTCCGTCGCCGCCGCCGCTCCAGGGCTGGAGCACGGCCAACGTGCCTCCGCCGACGGTGAGAACGACGACAACGGGCAGCGCTATGATCGTCCGGCGCCGACGGGGGCGCCGAGCATGCTGCTCCTCCCGTTCGGAGCTGTTGCCCGCCTGGACTACAACGGGCGGCTCGGCCTGCGGGCGCAGGCCGACGGTCGCCCGGTCCGCGGGCTTCTCGCGCAGTGGCTGCACCTCGGCGTCGAGCAGCCGGGCGGCCTGCTGTGCGAGGTGCGTGACCACGTCGGCGGGCAGCCACGCCCGCCCGGCGGTCTCCGGCCCGACCCGCTCGAGATCGGCCAACAGCCCGTCCACACCTGGCCGTTGCTCGGCGTCCTTGGTCAGAGACCGCGCGATGAGCGACCGGAGAGCGGGATCCTCGACCCCCTCCAGATCCGGCTCTTCCTGCACGATCCGGTACATGACGGCGTGCTGGTTACTGGCCCCGTGCCCGAAGGGCAGCCGCCCCGTCGCCGCGTACGTGAGCACGCACCCGACGGTGAACACATCGCTCTTGGGCCCGGCGCTCTGCCCGCGAATCTGCTCCGGCGACATGAAACCGGGCGACCCGACGACCATCCCCGTGCTGGTCAGCAGCGACTCGACGGAGGTCTCGAGGGCCCGCGCGATCCCGAAGTCGATGACCTTGGTCCCGTCCACGGTCAGCATGACGTTCGAGGGCTTCAGGTCGCGGTGCACGATCCCCGCGTCATGGATGTCCTTCAGGGCGCGCAGCAGCCCGTCGGCGAGGGTGTGCAGCGACGCGGTGGGCAACGGCCCGTGCCTCCGCACGACTTGCTCCAGCGAGAGACCCGGCACATACCCGGTCACCACCCACGGGGGCTCTTCGTCCGGCCCGGCGTCGAGGACGGGCGCGGTGTACCGCTCGGCGACCCGCCCCGCCGCCTCGATCTCCCGCCGGAACCGCGCCCTGAACCGCTCGTCGGACACATGCTCCTCGTGCACCACCTTCACGGCGACGGTGCGCCCGCTGTCCGACCGCGCGAGGAACACCCGCCCCATGCCGCCGGCACCGAGCCGGCCAAGCAGCAGATACGGCCCGATGCGTGCCGGGTCGAAGGCGGTGAGCGGCTTGATGCCCCCGTCGACGTAGTCCTCCCGCTCGCTGCGCCTATCCTCGTTCGTACCGCTCATGCTGGTATGACTCCCCCGAACTCGTCCCGCCTGGTCATCAATGCAACGCCGTTGAGAATAGAGGCCGTTGATGTTTCCGATGAAACCGAGGACGTCCCGAACAACCGGGGACGGTTCTGCCCCTGCGGCAAGCAGCACCGGCGGCCAGGCCGGGTGAGGTCGGCAGCCCGCTGCCGCCCTACATGGCGCGCGACGTGGACGAAAAGCTGCGCCGACCTCCGTACACCGGCCGATTTCGGGGGCATGATGCTGCTCGTCGGGGCGCGGGCCACCCGGATGCGACCTGATCTGCCGGACAGGCCTTAGGGACGACCTGCCGCCCACCGGGTCGCAGCGCGGACCGTCGAGATCGCCCATTCAATCGGTCAGAAAGGCGAGCCGTTGCTTGCGCTCGGTCACGGAGACGATCTAGGGCCGTCGCTCGAACAGCCCGGCTCAAGCGGTCTTGCCGCTTCCCCAGCACGCGGCATCGCACCCACTCTCCAGCACGTCACCGCTCACCCCTCTCAAGCCGCGTCAGCGGCCGGCGCGGAGGCCGCCGCCGACGCGCGACCATGCTGAACCGGCCCCGATCCCCGAGGCCGCCGCGCCGACCCAGCCCGCCCACCACCCGGCGTCTCCGACACCCGCCCGCAGTGGCGAAACGGTCCCACAGGATCCGACGCAGGCGCCCCGGCGTCGGCTCAGCGGGAGGGCCGACCCGACAAGCCGAGAAGATCCTCGACGAGACCATGCCGACCCATCCGCGCACGGCGATCTCGCCGTCGGCTTCCGACGCGACGGTCGACCGATCTGGCCCATCAAGGGCGGCTCGGGCGAGGGTGGCGACCTGGCCCCGGCTGACGATCCGAGCACACCGCCCGCCGGCGACCCGGCCCGCGCCGAACACCGACCCCGGAACACCGCCAGCCGCGGCCCCTGCCGCCGCTCAGCAGCCCGCCGACGCCACAAGCCGCGCCGACGAGGCCGCCGCCGAGCGCGACCCAAGCGGCTGGATCTCGAACGCCACGTCCCGGCCTCGGAAGCCGCGGTCCCAGATGCTCATCTCCTCGGCCACCCGGTCGGCAAGGTCCTTGCCCGCAGGGCCGTGGCCGACGGCTCCCGCCTCGTAGAGCTGGATGCCGTCCTGGTCCGTGTCGGCTTTGCGCAGGGTCAGGTAGGCGACGCTGCCCTTTTCCGCCACGGCCATGGGGCGGAACAAGGCGCTGAGCTTTCTGGCTGCGGGAGCCTTGCGATCGACTTCCATCCTGCTCAAGGCGTCGTCCAGGGTGCAGGACAGCCACAGCCACATAAGTTCCGGGGACTCCTGCCCCTCGAACTTCACTCCGGACCACGCCTCGGTGCCGGGCTGTTCGAGCACTCCGTGCAGCGCGGCCTCGTCCGCCTGCTGTTCACGGTTGAACTGGAGCACGATGGAACGGTCGTCGGTCAGTGAGACGAGGCGGCGCGGGTCGTCGGCCACTCCAGCATCGGTTCGGACGCCGAGCAGGGCCAGGGCGACTCCGGCTGCCCCTTCCAGAAGTCCGATGTCCCCGCCGTCAGCGTGAAGGAGCGAGGCGGCTACAGCGTCCGGGTCGGTCCCGACCTCGCCAAGGAGGTGCGGAATGCAGGCGATGAGGTCTGGGGTGAGCGCGTCCGAGGCGGCCTGCGCGGCGATGCAGGCCATGCCGGCGTGCCCGTGGCACAGGCTCCGGTCAGTCGTCGCGGCGAGCTGCTGGGATCCGTGAGCGCCCTGACCAGTGCTCCTTCGGCCGACAGCTGCCGCTCGGTGTCACGAATACGCCCAGGTCGCGCAGGGTGACGGGGTTGTCGGCACGCACAGGCCGCATCAGGGCATCGCGAACGCGCGACCGCTGCACCCCTTGCCTGGGGCGATCAACGATCCAGGGCAGATCACCCGCCTCGTCTTACGCAGGCGTGAAGCCTGGGCGGCATCCTCCACGAGTACGAACATCCCGCGTGACCTGGGCGGACGAGGTTCCGGCAAGGGCAGTCGGCTGGAGCCCCGCCGCGGGCACGAGGTTCGGCTCGTCGAAGGTCACGGACACGCGCCGCGGGTCATGAGATGCTCGCATCCGTCAGATGCCTTCTCGATCAGGTTGATGTCTCCGTCGCAAGACACATCGTTCCTGGTCAGAGGGCATCTGATCTTCTGGGCACGTCGCTCTTCAACAGATCCGGACGGTGGATCCGGGTTCAGTGCTCGACTCCGCGGAGCGGCTCTCAGCGCACCTTGGACTCCACGAAGGCCGCGAGCCGCCCGAGGGTGTCGAAGGTGTCACCGCCGATCTCGTCGATCTCGATCCCGATCCCGAACCGTTTCTGCAATGCGACGATGAGCTTGACGACGGTGAGCGAGTCGAGCTCAGGAAGATTGCCGTATAGTCCCGTCTCCGGCCCGAGGTCATCGGCCTGGTCCTCAATGTCCAGCGTGACCACCACGACGGCCTTGACGTCCTCGAAAATCGCCTGCGAGATCTCTGGCGAGCGAGTCATATGGCTTCTCCTCATCGGTCGTGCAGACCCGGCGGCCTGCGATCTACACCAACACCTCCGTCGGTGTCGGATGGCCGAGGAACGCTGTGGGACTGGCCGTCATCCCTGACGTAGCGGACAGGCTGGGGGGCCGCGCCGGCGAGCCGCACGACGAGGTCAGCGGTCCTGCCGTGGGCCTCGGCAAGGATATCGGCGTACAAGTTCTGCAAGCCGGCGAACACATGAAAGCCGAGGATGTCGAGGTCCATCGCCGCCAGCCGGGTGAGGAGCGTGGGCACCTGCTCAGCGCCAACGCCGAACTGCTGCGAGCCGCCGCCGAGGCGCATGCTCGAGCCCTTGACCTGGAAGTCGGGATTGACGCGGATCGCGACGCGGGGTCGCACACCCAGCCGCTCCCCGATGGCCGCCACCCGCAACGCTTCAGTCTCCGATTCGAGGCTGATCGTCACCCTGGCTGCCACGGCGCGACTCAGCTCCGCGGGAGTCTTGCCTGGTCCTGCGAAGTTCACTCGGTCAGCAGGGATCGGCGTGTCCAGCGCGACAGCCATCTCGCCTGCCGATGCAACATCGAAGCCGTCGACCTGCCTGCTGAAGTGCTGCACCACGGCGGGCATCGGATTGGCCTTGACCGCGTAGCTGAGGTGGATGTCGTCCGGCAGGGCGCGGCGCAGTTCCTCGACACGCCGGGTGAGGCCGGTGCGCTCGTAGGCGAAGAATGGGGTGGCACCGGCGCGCTCAGCGAGCAACCTGACCGGGAGGCCGCCGATGTGAAGCATGCCGTCGGCGATCGCGAACTGGCTGATCGTGGGGTGCGCGTAGGCGACTGCGGTCATGCGGGCCCCTGAGGGCGGGAGGCGGTGAGCTGGTGACGAAGGAACGCCCGGTCGAACTTGCCGTTCGGCGATCGGGGCAGGACACTACGGACCACCACCTCGGCGGGCACCATGTAGCGGGGTAGTTCCTGCCGCAGGCGTGCGGTCACCGCGGCCGGGTCGAAGCCGGCGGGATCGCAGGGTGTCACGACGAGGACGATCCGGTGGCCAAGTGCCTCGTCCTCGAGGCCGAGCGCGACGGCATCGTGGACCAGGCCGGTCTCGTACGCCACTTCCTCGATCTCTTGCGGGCTGACCCGATACCCCGATGTCTTGATCATGTCGTCACGCCGTCCGACGAAGTACAGGAAGCCCTCCTCATCGCTGACGACGACATCGCCGGACCAGACCGCCAGCTCGGGCGTACACAGCTCGACCGGACGGTTCGGCGGCGGCCGGAACCGCTCGGCCGTGCGCTCCGCGTCATTCCAATAACCCAACGTGGCAAGCGGACCTCGGTGCACCAGCTCACCCGGCTCTCCCGGACCACACAGGCCGCCGTCCTCCCGGACCACGAGGATCTCGGCGTTCGGGATGGCCTTGCCGATCGAATCGGGCCGCCGGTCGACCTCCCGGGGATCGAGGTAGGTGGAGCGGAACGCCTCTGTGAGGCCGTACATCAGGTATGGCGCCGCGGTCGGGAAGATCGCTCGCAGTCGTTGCAGGGTAACGCGCGGGAGTCGCCCCCCAGTATTTGCGAAGTAGCGCACCCCGGCCACGGCCTCGGACGGCCACGTCTGCGCTGCGAGCTGGATCCACAGCGGCGGTACGCCCACCAGCCCGGTGATGCGGTGCTCCGCGCACAGCCGGACGACATCCCCCGGCAGCAGGTAATCAGCGAGCACCACGTGAGCGCCGACGCAGAAGCCGGTCGTCAATTGGCTCAATCCGGCGTCGAAGCTCAGCGGGAGAACGGCCAGGATCCGGTCCTCTGCCGTGTTGTTCAGGTAAGTGCTGACGCTCTCCGCGCCGACGACGAGGTTGCGGTGCGACAGCACGACGCCCTTCGGGGCCCCGGTGCTCCCCGACGTGTAGAGAATCGCGGCCACATCCGTGTCGACGCCACCCGTCGGAGGACACACGGCCTGGCTCGCGCGCTCGGCGACCTCCGACCAGGGGAGCACGCGGTAACGGGCTTCCTCGCCCTCAACAAGCGAGTCGCCCAGCACGAGGACGTGGGAGAGTGACTTGCAGGCGGCGAGCTCGGCGCGCAGGGCCCGCAGCCGGTCCGTGGAGGTCACCAGTACCCGCACGGCGCAGTCGTCGAGGATGTGCCTCACTTGCCTGGCCCGCAGCACGGGATTCACCGGGACGAACACGCCACCGGCCCGCGAGCAGGCGAGCAGCGCCACGACGGTCTCGATCCTCTTGTCGAGGAAGACCGCGACGCGCTCGCCACTATCGAGCCCGAGGTCGCGCAGGCCGGCGGCCGCGAGCTCCGTCCACTCGTGCAGATCGGTGTAGGAGATCGTGGTCGTCCGCGCGGTCAGGGCGGGCGCGCCGGGGTTGCGTTGGGCGGACCTCGCGACGAGGTCCGGCAACCGGATGATCATTTCGGCGGATTCCTTTCTGTTCCTTTCGCCTGGCAGCCGACGAGTCCCATCCCTCTGCCCTGCGCCGGCTCGTCTCCGAGGGCAGGGCCGGGATCGCCTGGGCGCTGGACGCGGGGGTTCGACAGCTCGCGCGGTGGACCTGAGCACCGGAGATGACGGCGAACGGTCGCACGAGGGACGTGGTCATCCAGCGTTCACCTTGACGGTCGGCGAGCAGTCGGCCAGGCGCACCGGGTCGATCATCCCGACCAGGACTTCACGCGGTCCGGTGAAGGGCTCCCTGCTGTGTGCGCTGCGGATGTTGTCGACGAGCATCAGATCGCCCGCCTGCCAGGGCTCCCGCATGGTTTTGGCCTTGTACACCTCGTTGAGCAGCTGCACGACGTCCTCGCCTATCGGGTCGCCGCCCCCGAAGCGGGTGGTGAACGGCAGCCCCTCGGCGCCGTAGGTGTCGACTAGGAACTCGTGCACCTCGGGGTCCAGCGTCCACTCGTTGAGGAAGGCGATCTGGTTGAACCAGCAGCGCCGCCCGGTGACCGGGTGCCGCACCACAGCGCTGCGGCGCTGCCAGGTGCACAGCCCTCCATCGGGTTGCCACTCGAACTCGATGGCATTGGCGCGGCAGTAGCTCTCGACCGCGCCACGGTCCTCGGTGCCGAACGCCTCGGCGACCGACGTGCCGATGTCCTCGTTGTAGTTGCGGACGAGCATCCAGCCCTCCCGCTCGAGCCGTTCAACGAGGTCACCGGGCAGCGCGTCGAGCGCGGCCGTCGAGTCCGCCACACCGGTCGCCCCGCCATTGGTGGGCGCGGACAGGCACGCGAAGAGCATCAGGCCGGGAAACTCGAGCCGGTAGCTCAGTTCGTGGTGCATGCACATCGGCTGGTTCGGCGGCCACTTCGAGGAGGAGTACACGCCCTCTGCGTAGGTCCGCCGGGAGGCGAAGGCCTCTCTCTCGGTCATCAGACCGGTGCGGGCCAGTTGGTGGAAGACGGCGACGGTCTCGGCCGCGTCGCGCAGCCCGAGGCCGCGGACCAGGACCGATCCGTGCTCGGCGACCACCGCGCGCAGCGCCACGCCGTGCTCGGCTGCCGAGCGCACCGCGTCGCCGGCAGGCCTGGTGTGCAGGATCGGCGGTTTGCCAGGTTGCAGGTCCACCTCGAGCAGCGCCGCCTGGGAAGAGGACGACATCTCATTTCTCCTTGATTCCTCGATGTCCACTCAGGAAGGAGCCACCGATTCGGTGACACACGGCACGCCCGGTGCTGTCTCGAGCCTGTCGTCGACCAGCACGGCCAGATCGGCGAGGACCGGGTGGTGGGTGAGGTCCTCGAGGAAGACTGCGCGGTCCATGGCGATCGCCGGCCGCACCGCCGACAGCGACGTGCCGCCCAGGTCGAAGAAGTGGTCCCGCCGGCTGATCTGGTCGGCCGGGAGGCCGAGCACCTTCACCCAGGTCTGGAAGCTTCCGGGGATACTGCTCGAGGTAGGTCAGCACGACCTCGAGATGGGACGGGACGACCTGCAGGACGCCGACCCGGCCGCGGACGATCGTGTCGACGTATCGCGCGACGTCGAGGAATACCTCCTGCTCGACGATCAGGGTTCGCCCCCCGACCAGGAGCGCCGACACCAGTTGCCACAGCGAGATGTCGAAGCACTGCGGCGCGGTCTGGGCGACCACGGGCGCGCCGTGCGCCGGGCCCACCCCAAGGTCGTCGATCTTGGCGTAAAGGTGGTTGAGCAGGCCGGCGTGCTCGCACATCGCCCCCTTGGGCTCGCCTGTGGAGCCGGAAGTGAAGTAGATGTAGGCGAGCTGATCGGCCGCCCCGGCGACGCCCAGGTCGTCGTCGGCGTGGCCCCCGGCGCAGCCCTCCTCGATGATGATCTTCTGCCCGCCGGGCAGCGTGTCGAGGGCCTTGTCGAGCATGGTGGTGCCGGGTTCGGTCAGCACCAGTGTGCACTCGGCCCGCGCCAGCGTGGTCGCGATCCGATCGGCCGGAAAATACGGCTCGATCGGCAGATACGTGCCACCGGCCTTGAAGATCGCGATGAGGGAGGCAATCCAGTCCAGGCTCCGCTCGGTCACCACCGCGACCACGCCCTCGCGGTTTGCAGCCCGCGCGCCAGCAGTGCCCGCGCCAGCCGGTTAGCGTGCGCGTTGAGCTCCCGGTAGGTCCACCGCTGGTCGCGGTGCACGGCCGTGACGGCGTCCGGGTGCATCCGCACGCGCTGCTCGAACAGCTCGTGGAACCGGCGGTCCGGCAGCTCCCGGCGCGGCCCGGCCGGCCGGTCGAGCTGGAAGCGCAGCTCCTCGTCCGACAGCAGGCTCGCCCGCCCGTGCTCGGCGCCCGGGTCGGCGACCATCAGCGCGAGGGCGGTGAGGTGGTAGCCGGCGATCCTCTCGGCGCTGCCCGCGTCGAGCGCGTCGGTGCGGTAGCGCAGGTGCAGCGCGAGGCGGCCGCCGGGGGTCGCGAGCGCCACCCGGAGCACAGCGTCCTCGGCGAGGTCAGTGCTGATCTTGCCGCCGGTGTCGAGGCTGTCGATCGGGTCGAACTCGGTCTCGAACGCCGGCCCGGCCACGCCCAGCTCGCGCATGAGCTCGTCCACCGCGAAGTCCCTGTGCTGTAGCGGGCCCGACTCGACCCGAGCGGTGTCCTGCAGCAGCGACCGCCAGGAGCGGGCTTCGGTCGTGAGCGGGCAGGGCAGCGACCGCCCACCGGGCCCGGCCGTGTAGCCGATCACCACGTCCTGCTCGCCGGACAGCGCCGCCAGCACCTTCGCGTGCGCGGCCAGCGCCACCGAGTGCAGCGGCAGCTCCAGTTCATAGGCCAGCCGGCGCACGCGTGCCGCGAGGTCGTCATCAAGTGTCGCGACGTGCTCGGCGACGCCCGGTGCCGGGTCGAGCGTCCACCGCGGGATCGCGGTCGCGCGGCCCGCGCGCAGGACAGCCCGCCAGAACTCCCGGCCGGTTTCAACCCGATTGTCCATCGAATCGTCCCTACGTTCCACGTTTGCCGGGTGTCAGTCGCCGCGGACGAGCACGGCGGCGCAGTCGTCGAGGCTGATCCTGCGCACCTGAAAGGTCAACCGACTGCTCGCGCATCTTCTTGGCCGGGTTCCCGCCCCACAGCGCGTGCGGTGGCATTTCCTCGCCCTTCATGAGGAAGGAGCTGGTGGCAAGCACCGCGCCGTCGCCCATTGTCACGCCGTAGTGGACGAATGCGCCGACACCGAGCGTGCAGCCGGCACCGATCACGATGCGGTCCGACTTGAATCCTCCGTCCTCCTGCGAGTGGCACTGAATGATGGTGTCCACATTGAGGGTGCAGTCGTCCCCGATCGTGGTGAACGTCCGCTCGGGCACGCGGAGGCCGTCGTCGAAGACCCGGCGGCCGATCCGCATACCCAGCAGCCGCCAGATCACGTTCTTGAGCGGGGTGCCGTTGAAGACGAGGACATAGGCGAGGGAACTCATTTTCCAGAAGCGTTCGTGCCGCCAGAAGGCGCGGTCGTAGATCGAGCAGCCCTGCGGCCGCAAGGCCTGCAGCGACCGGACCAGCCGGTCGACCAGGACGTTGTAGGCGACGGTGAAGACGAAGACCCCGGCGGTGGCCAGTCCAAACGCGAGCGCACCCAGGGAGGCCCAGAGGTCAATGGCGGCCAGGTAGAGCACGGTGACGATGAAGATGAAGATCCAGCGCACCAGCAGGAACAGCGCCATGCTGATGGTGTTGTAGACGTTCTTGGCCCGGAGCCGGCGGCGCAGCTCGTCCTTGCTCCCCACGTCGAGCTGCATGTCACGCTTGACGGACCGCGGGATCTCGAAGCTGGGCGCGCCCAGCAGGCCCACGCCTTCCCGCACCTGTCCGTCGACGGGAGCCATGACCTTCGTCGCGAGGAGGCAGTTGTCGCCCGTCTTGCCCTGCGCGGGATAGGCGATCATGTTCCCAAGGAAGTTCACTGCCCCAATCGACACGCGGGACACCCGGAACGACGTGTTCGAGAAATCGGCATTGATGATGGACAGCCCGTCCGCGACCATCGTTCCGCTGCCGACCGCGCTGAGGAACGGGGTGTCGTGCTTGACCATTTCGCCGAAGTTCGAACCGGTCTGCCGCACCCCGCGAAGGTCGTAGCCCAGCCAACGCAGGTAGTGGACGATGTAGGAGGTGCCACCGAAGAGAGTTACGTAGAACCTGCTGTTGCTCGTGCGGGCGATCGCGCGGTGGATCCAGTAGTGGAATCCGTACAGCGGGTAGACCTTGTCCGGCTTGATGAAGAGGTTCAGCACGCGCGGAACGGTTCCCACGAACACGAGGCCGACGAGCACGGCGCCGAAGAAGGGCACGGCGGATATGACCAGCGCGTCGTCGCGGTAGAACGCCCAGCTCGTGAAGGAGACCGGTCCCACGGCCAACAGCGTGACGAGCTGCGAGACCTTCGTGAGCGCGAGGACCACGATGACGAACGTCAGCGGCGTACCCACCAGAAGCAGGTTCACCAGCTGCACGGTCGCGAAGACGACCCGTCGCCGGGTGCTGACGTCCATCGTGGGGATCCGCTGGCGGTCAACGTCGGTCGGCTGCGCGGGGGAGCCGTGCCAGGGCTCCCCGTCGGGCACGGTCTGTCCGGCGTGCAGCGAGGAGGAGTGCCCCAGCTGGGCCCCGTCACCCAGCGAGGTCCAGATGTCGAGCACCGTCATCTCGCCGACGAGCGCGTCCTTGCCGAGGCTGACCGCGCCCGTCTGGATGATGCCGTTGTGGGCCCGGTAGCCGTTGAAGAACGAATCCTTCCGGATCACCGCGCCGTCGCCGATGCTGAGCAGGTCGGTGCACACGGGCACGTTCCTGGAGAAGATGACGGCGCCGCGCCCGACCTTCGCGCCCAGTGCCCTCAGGTAGAGCACGTAGAGCGGTGAACCGACGAACAGCGCCATCGGGTTCCGCTGGACCAGGGTCTTGACGAGCCAGAAGCGGAAGTACGCCATGCTCCAGACGCGGATCTGCTGCGGCTTCCACCGGCCAATAAGCACCCACTTGAGCAGGATCGGAAGGGCGCAGAGGCCGAGGAACATCGCGCCGCCGTACGCGACCGCCCGCAGGTAGGTGTCGACCAGGTTCGGACTGGCCAAAACCCATTCGTAGCCCTTCACCGCGACGATCGTGGTAAGGGCGGGGTAGCCGAGGAGGAAAAGGAGCTGCAACGCCCCGCAGAAGACGTACTCACCATTGCGCGCCCGCCTCGGCGGCTCAATGAGAGCCGCCGGAGTTGCTGGCTGCGTGGCAGGTCTGGTTTTGGTGTCGGTTTTGGTGTTGTCGAGGGCGGCTGCAAGCCTTCGAATCGTCGGGTGCTTGTAGACGTCCGGCATCGACACCGACGGCAGGTCGGCCTGCTTGCGCACCCGGGCGCAGAAACGGGCCATCAGCATCGAGTCGGCACCGAGGTCATCGAAGAAGTGGCTGTCAACTGACACCTGCTCGGTACCCACGATATCGGCCAGCACCACCGCGAAGCGTTGCTCGCACTTGGCGAGAGTGGTCAGATTGTCAGCCGGATCAGCGGCCAAGACGTCGCTGGCGAGGGCGGCTGCAAGCCTTCGAATCGTCGGGTGCTTGTAGACGTCCGGCATCGACACCGACGGCAGGTCGGCCTGCTTGCGCACCCGGGCGCAGAAACGGGCCATCAGCATCGAGTCGGCACCGAGGTCATCGAAGAAGTGGCTGTCAACTGACACCTGCTCGGTACCCACGATATCGGCCAGCACCACCGCGAAGCGTTGCTCGCATTTGGCGAGAGTGGTCAGATTGTCAGCCGGATCAGCGGCCAAGACGTCATGAGAGTTCCCCATCAGCTGGGTCCCTTGAAAAATCAGAGTGGCCGATGCAGGCGCGCTCAACTACATGAACGAGATCCACGCACTTGCCTGGACTGCTATGGGAGCTGAGGCCGGAACACAGCTAAGTGATCGCCCACCTTGACCGTGGCGGTTTTGGCTGGCCCTACTCAATGGTCTGATCCGGCCGACTAGATCGACAATATTGCGCACGCGCAACGCCTCCCTCGACCGCAGCGGCAAGGGGCTGGCCGATGTATCTTCCGTCCCCATCAGCAACCGCCGCTGCCGTTCATCCAGGTGCGGAAAGATCACACCGGACTTCGCGGCCAGTCCCGCCTCGATCCCCTACCCCGTCCCGGTAGCGCAATCCTGGTCTCCTGCAACAGCGGCCGCCAGGAACAGAAGACCACGGGTCTTTTCTCACGGTACGACTGTGTGCGCAAGGGGGCGAGCTGACGCCCGCCGAGCAGGAGAGGCGGGAGCGGGTGCGGCTGGGGGCGGCCAAGCGGTTCGAGGCCGCGGAACTTGTAATCGGTTGATCGAGGTGTCGCCTTGTCAGGCTGACATGTAGCCAGCGCGTAACCTCGGGGTCTCCACCCCGGCCTATGAGGCTCCTGCGCGCTTGGATCCATGCCTCCAGGGTTACTGGCCCCGATCTTGGTCGTGAGTTGGCGCAGATCGGAGGTGGCTGAAACGGCGGGCCGCCGCCCCGGTTACGGCACGGTCAGTGGCCTCGACCGCGTCGCATCCCGGTGAGTCTGAGGCGGCGGGCCAGTTCGTCCACCGCGGCGCGCTCGGTCAGGTTCGCGCGTACGCCCAAGGAGATGCCCACGTCGGGGTCGTCGAGTGTCGGCGTCATCACGGCGACGCCGACGAACGGGGTGGCTTCGGGCAGCGGCTCGGCCCCGGCTTCGAGTTCGAACACGCCCTTGCGGACGGTCGTCTCGCTGACCCTGGCCGTCTGCGCGACCAGGCGCACACCTCCGTGGCCAAGCAGCCGGGCCTCGGTCGCCAGCGCTAGCCGCTGCTGACGATCGTTCAGATGAGGGAGCAGGGCCTCGAACCGTCGCGCCAGTTGCCCGCGAACCTCGTCGGATATTCGCATAGCACATCAACGAGATCGTTCCTGCGAAGCAACGCGTTGATTCTTGACGGCTTCAGTGGACAATGCACGTCTGCACGATCGTGCGAGGCCAGACGGTCTCGACCGCGTCGGGCAGGCCCTTGAGTCCATCGCAGACGAGCATGAGGACGTCCTCTACACCGCGGTTCTTCAGCTCGGTGAAGACCTGCAGCCGGCTGTTCTGCGCTGCTTGTCAAGTGGGGTGCAGGCGTGAGGGACTGGCTCATCGCTGTGGGCGGGTTGACGATCTTCGATATGGGCCGATCATGCTGTGCGGACGGCATTCCCGGGCGGCGCTTACTCATGTAGTCGCGGTGGGTGCGGCTCCTTCCAAGGAAAGGCCGTTGATCAGGCGCCGAGTTGGTAGTGGTGCTGGTCGGGGCAGGTGCGCTGGTGCTGGCGGGTGTGGTGGTAAGCGAGGTAGGCGTCGAGGTCGCCGTTGGCGTGGACGGCGCGAAGTTTGAGGACGGCTTCGGCGCCGGCGAGGACCCAGCGTGCGCCTGTGACGTCGAGGCGGTCGCCGATCAAGTGCCTGCAGGCTCCCTCGACCGAGCCGGTTGCGATCGGCCAGGGCCCGTCGATTAATTAGTGGTGTGTGTCGTGTCAACTGGTCGTTGATGCCGTGTGCATGACATGTCTGGCGAGCTGGTGCAGGGGTCGACGAGGTGGATGGGTAGCGGCTCGGTGTGGTGTCCGTGCTGCTGAAGCAGGGGGCGGGCCTGTTGTGGGAGGGCGCGCATCTGGTTCTCGCCGATGCGGAAGAGGTGGGCGATCAGCGAGCAAAGCAGTCCACGCTGGTCGAGGACGGCGGCCCAGGCCATGTTCTCGACGGCGAGTTTGCGGTGGCGGGGGCGCTGCTTCGGCGGCAGCGCGTCGACGAGTTCGCGTACTTGGGCGACGAGTTGGTCGAGGACGTCGCGTGGCATGCCGGTCAGCACGGGGTGGGTGGCCAAGGCGGAGTCGAAAGTGTGGGCAAGGCGGGGGTGGGCCCGGCGGCCGGGCGGCTGGAGCGGCACAGCGGGGACGTCGGCCTGGGGTGGGATGGTGTAGTTCCACTCGCCGTGGAACTCATCGGGGTTAATGGTGAGCGCGGCGGCGTGCTGGGCGTCGATCTCGATGCCGGTGGGGTGGACGCCCTCGTCCAGGCGGGCGGTCACGCGCCGGCCGCCACTTGTGGTGGTGGCCGCGATCAGGCTGAGGGCGACCTCGAAGCTGGTCAGCGGGCGGGCGCGCCAGTTCATCGAAATGAACGAGAACAGGCGCAAGCTGCGTAACAACTCAGGAGTCAAGGACTCTGACACGCAAGAGCCTCACCGCGGCCTTCACGTCCCGCTCGCCCAACGCCGTCGCGCCGTCCGGCGTGCCGAAGGCAGCCTGACGGCGCAAGGGAGTTGAGCGTGTGGGTCAGTGCGCCGCGGTTGCGGCGCCGGTCGTCGTGCCGGTGGTGGTGGCTGCCACCGGACGCGGTGACAGGAGACGTTCGGCGAGGTGGCCGAAGACCAGGCCGAAGGACACCCACAGCGTGGTCTGGATGGCCAGGGCCGCCAGGCGGAACTGCCACAGCAGGGTCGCCGAGAAGTCCTTGGGCACTTCGTTGATCGCGGGCAGGAAGGCGTAGGCGAGACCGACGGCCGCGACGAAGGCCGCCGCCGCGGCCACCGTGGCGTACCAGTTGCCCAGGCGCGGGGCCAGGCGCTTGCCGAGGATCGTCGCCGCGACGGCGAGGAGCACGCTCAGCGCGACCATCAGGAAGTACAGCGTGGTGCGCTTGCCGATGGTGTCGGGGTCTCCCACCGACGGCGGGTTGGCCGGGTACTTCAGGAACGGCACGACGTATACGGCGATCAGCGCGCCCATGGAGACCAGGGCCGCTGTGGCGCGCGGACCGAAGCGGCCGATGCGGCCCAGGGCTACGCAGACGGCAAGGCCCGCGATGCCGCCGATGGCGACGCCGTAGATCAGGACACCGGTGGCCAGACCGGCGGTCGACTGCATGGTGCGGCTGACGAGTTCGACGCCGTGCTCATGGCTGTGGCCGTCCTCGTAGGCGATGGCGGAGTCCACGCGAGGCTCGCCGAGCAGGTAGGCGACGATCAGCGCCAGCACGCCGGCCGCGAGGCCGGCGAGCATGCCGCGGACGAGTAGCGCCCTTACCGATATGGAGTTCATGATTTCTCTTCGATTCCCCTGGGGACGAGGCCGAGACTGTGAGCGGTGTCAGCTGTGTCAGTGGCAGGGGAAGCCGAGCAGGTGGCGGCCGTCGTGCACCCACTCGTGCACGTTCTCGCCGGAGATCAGGGCGGTGGCGCCCTGCTCGGCACCCACGAAGTACAGGAGGATCAGCGCGAGGATGCCGATGAAGGCGGCCCACGGCGCGATCGCCTTGAGGGAGATGGGGGTGATCTCCGACACCTGGGGTGCGCTCGGCGCGGGAATGGCGGACTGGGCCATGGGAGAACCTCCTGGGAACAACGCGTCCCGGTCATTGGTGCACTTCCGACGGCCTGGGTCTGACTCGCCCGGCGGCGGCCCCGGAGTGCGGGTCCTGTGCCGGACATACAGTGGCGCGACCGTGCCGGGTTCTCACCGGACTTCCATACGCCGTCGATGTCCATGAGACCGTAGCGCGCGGCGGCCACGGCCGCTACGGCGCACGTGGCGGAATGTGCGCCCCTACGTGGGCGAATCGGGACAGATGAAAGGAAAGTTGGTGGCGCGTATCACCATGCTGTCACCGGCGGTCAACGCGGCCCTGCGACAGGTCCGGTTCGATGACGCGCCGCTGGACGAGTCGGCCGCGCGGCGGGCCCGTGCGGCCGCGAGTGCTCTGCCGCCGCACGAAGTGATGTGCGCCGCCCCGTCGCAGCGGTGCCGCGGTACCGCCGAAGCCCTCGGCCTGGATGCCGCTGTGGTAAGGGAGTTGCGGGATCTCGATGTGGGTCGTTGGCGGGGCCGATCGCTGGACGCCGTCGCCCAGGAGGCGCCGGAGGAGGTGGCCGAGTGGCTGGACGATCCGGCGGTGGCGCCGCACGGCGGTGAGTCGGTGCTGGATCTGGTGGACCGCGTGGGGAACTGGCTGGAGTCGTGGTCCGGGCACGGCGGGCTGATCCTCGCCGTCGCCGAGCCCGCCGTCGTGCGGGCGGGCCTTGTGCACGCTCTCGCGATCCCGGCGCAGACCTTCTGGCGGCTCGACGTGGCCCCGCTGAGTGTGACGGAGCTCAGCGGCCGGTCGGGGCGGTGGAATCTGCGCTGCGGGCGGCCGTTGACCGCAGCGGGGTAACGAGTGGTGTGGCCACGCCGACCTCACCGCGTGTCCCTGCTCATCGTGGGTTCTCCCTCGTCCGGCAGATACCGGCGTACCTCTCCCGTGCCCCACACGGCGACCCAGACGGCTCCTTCGACATCGACCACCATGCCGTCGGGGCTGCCTTCGTCCACGGTGACGAACGCCTCCGGTGCGCCGAGGCGGGCGGTCACCGGGTCGACCGGAAAGCGCCGGATGATCCCCCGGGCACTGTCGGCCAGGTACATGGTGCGGCCGTCGGCGGTGAACGCGGGCCCGTTCGGCACAGTGATGCCGTCAAGGACGCGGACCACCGTGCCGTCGTGGTCCACCCGGTAGAGCGCGCCGACGCCCTCGTCGGCCTCGTAGGACATGCTGCCCGCCCAGAACCGGCCGCAGGGATCGGCGGTGGCGTCGTTCATGCGCATCGGCAGCGGAGCCGCCGCCTCGGGGCGCGCCAGCCACGTCGTGGAGCCCTCGGGGGCGAGCAGGCAGATCCCCGTCCCGGCCGCGGCGATCCAGGTGCCGGGACGGTCGGCGACGGGCGCCACCGCTCCCAGAGGTTCCGGCAGTTGAGCCAGTAGGGACGTCGCATCTGGCTCGAGTTCGACCCCCGCCCCGCACCCCCAACTGCGATTGCACGAGCGAAGTTGGGGTGGCCCAACGGCTACGGCGACCCCGCCCTGCACGAGCTGACCCTCGCCGCCTCCGTCGCGGGCGAGGAGAGCGACCGGCGGACCACCCGCTTCGGGATCCGCCAGTACGGCTACGAGTACGACGTGCCGTTGACGTTCCAGTCCGGCAGCGACGCGTACGCGCAGACGGTGAACTTCGCGCGTCAAAAGGCCCGTTACGTCAGGATCATGTGCCGTACGCGCGCCACGAGTTGGGGATCGTCGATGTGGAATCTGACCGTCTCGGACAGCTCCGCACCCGACACCGACCTCGCCCTGCGCAAGAAGGCCACCGCCTCCTCCGTCGACGACGCGGCCAACCAGCCGGGCAACGCGACGGACGGCGATGCGGGCACCCGCTGGTCCTCCGTCTTCGAGGACGACCAGTGGATCCAGGTCGACCTGGGGTCCAGCGTCTCGTTCGACCGCGTCGTCATCCTGTGGGAGCAGGCCTACGCCAAGACGTACACCCTCCAGGTCTCCGACGACGGCGACAGCTGGAGGGATGTGAAGTCGGTCGACAACTCCCCCGTGCCACTCAAGATCAGTGTCAACGGTGTGCGCGTCTTCTGCCGCGGCGGAAACTGGGGCTGGGACGAACTGCTGCGACGCATGCCCGCCGAGCGGATGGACACAGCCGTGCGGATGCATCCAGCGATCTCACCGGCAAGGTCGACATCCCGGTCCTCACGCTCCACGCGATCGACGACCCGACGGCATTCGTAGAACACGAGGCGGCCTACCGCGCCACTCTGCAGGGCAGCCATCGGGACAAGTTCTGGTGCAGACGTTCACCGGGGAGCACGACCACAGTCAGCTGAGCACCTCCGAATACGCCGACTCCATTTCAGCCCTGGACATGTGGGTGCGTACCGGGAAGAAGCCCACCCCGAAGTCGATCGCGGCATCGTGCGCGACGTTCGACAGCGTCTACGGCACCGGATGCTTCTACGACCCGGGGTTCCGCCCCTCGCCCTACGCGTCGCGCGTCGCCGCCCGCCCGGGCGGACTCGACTGGCCGGCCATGACCACGGCGCAGGAGAGAGCCTGGAGCCGTATCGACGGTGTCGGCATAGCCCCGTAGGACGTCGCACCCCGGGAGGGTCCGCCGACACATCGAGTGGCGAGACGCACCGGTGCGGCCACGCCACACGGATCACCCGACCGGCGGTCCCTTGCCCTGCTTGGCGTCACCGACTCTGCGCAGGCCCCGGCCCGGGCAGATACTCGAGGACGGGGTACGCACGGCGGGCGGCAGGAGGTGTGCGAGCGGATGCAGACATCTGGCCGGGGCCTCACGTGGCTGCGCGCCCACGATCCGGAGTTGGCCGCGACCCGCCGAGCCGCACGTACCGCGCTGGTGATGCCTGCCCTGTTCGCACTGTGCAGCCAGGTGCTGCACGCGCCGACGATGGCGACCTACGCGGCCTTCGGCTCGTTCTCGATGTTGTTGCTGGTCGAGTTCACCGGCCCGATGGTGCAGCGGCTGCGCGCCCACGTGGGCCTGGCGGTGGCGTGGGCGGCGCTCATCTGTCTGGGCACGCTCGTGGCCCGCGAGACCTGGCTCGCGGTCACCGTCACCGTCCTGCTCGGCTTCCTGGTGCTCTTCCTGGGCGTGGTCAGTTCCGTCCTCGCGGGGGCGACCACCGCCCTGCTGCTGGCCTTCATCCTGCCGGTGACCTCGCCCGCGCCGCTGTCGCAGCTACCCGACCGGCTCGCCGGAGCGGGCCTTGCCACCGCCGGCACCATGCTCGCGATCTCCCTGCTGTGGCCCCGCCCCACCGCCGACCCGCTCTGCGCGCCCGCCGCCCGTGTCTGCCGCGCGGCCGCGGCACAGTTGCGCGCCGATGCGTCTCATCTGGCCGCAGAGCCCGACGCTCCGAGCGCCGAGCAGTGCGAGGCCACCGCCGATCAGGTCACCGCCGCGGCATCCGAGCTGCGTACCGCCTTCGACGCCACCCCCTACCGGCCCACCGGACTGTCCACCAGCTCCCGCGCCCTGGTCCGCCTGGTCGACGAACTCACCTGGCTGTGCACCATCGTGGCCGACAGCGGCCCCCCGGATCACGCCCAGCCGCCGTGCGACCCCGAGGCACACGTCGTCCGGCGGGTCGCCGCCGCGGTCCTGGACCGGGCGGCCGACCTGCTCGAAGATCCGTACGGCGCACTCGACGCGCTCCGCACCTCGTCGGCCGACCTGAACGAGGCCATCACCGGCATGGAGCGCAGCGCCACCACCCGCCTCCCCCTACACCCGCCCAGAGCCGGCACGGAGTGGGAACCCCGCGCCTTCATCGAAAGCCTGGACCTGTCATTCCGCGCCCAGGAGCTGGGCTTCGCAACCCTCCAGATCGCAGGCAATGTGGACCTGGCCGCGGCGGCCCAGCGACGCAGCTGGCCGGATCGGCTGCTCGGCCGCGAGCCCGGCGCCCTCGCCCGACCGCTGGCGTCGGCCCGCGAACGGGCCGTCGCCCACCTGAAGCCGCACTCGGTCTGGCTGCACAACAGCCTCCGGGGAGCGATCGGCCTGGGCATCGCGGTCACTCTGGCGAACCTGACCAGCGTTCAGAACTCGTTCTGGGTCATCCTGGGAACCCTCTCGGTGCTGCGCTCGAACGCGCTCAACACCGGGCAGAACGCGGTTCGCGCCGTGGGCGGCACCATCGTCGGGTCGCTCATCGGGGCCGGATTGCTGCACCTCATCGGCCATCACGGCACCGCGCTCTGGTTCCTGCTCCCCCTCGCCGTCCTGGTCGCCGGCATCGCCCCCACCGTCATCTCCTTCGCCGCCGGCCAGGCAGCCTTCACCATCACCCTGGTCATCCTGTTCAACATCGGCCAGAACCCGGACTGGCACATCGTGCTGCTGCGCACCCAGGACATCGCCCTCGGCTGCGCGGTGAGCGTGCTGGTGGGCCTGTTCTTCTGGCCGCGCGGCGCCGCGGCCGCCGTCGACCAGGCGCTCGCCGAGGCGTACACGGACAGCGCCCGCTATCTGGCCGGCGCGGTCGACTACGCGGTCGGCCGCTGCGGCTCCAGCCCCGTGGCAGCCGATGTCCCACTGCAGGAGAGACGCCAAGCGGCCGCCGCGGCCCGAAGACTGGACGACGCCTTCCGCAGCTACCTCGCCGAACGCGGACCCAAACGCCTGCCACTGGCGGACATGACCACCCTGGTCACCGGCATCGTCGGACTGCGCCTCGCCGCCGACGCGGTGCTCGGACTGTGGCAACGCAGCGACGAGCGGCACACCGAAGTCGACCGGGCCGAGGCTCGCCTCGTACTGATGGGTACCGCCGGTCGAGTGTCCGCCTGGTACCGCGACCTGGCCACGAGCCTCGGCCGGCACACCACGCTCCCCGATCCACTGCCACGCAACCCTGCGGCCGAGGCACGTCTGGTCGACTCGCTCCGGCGCGACCTGTGGGACGAGAGCGGGCAGGCCACGGACACAGCCGTCCGCATCATCTGGACCGCAGACCACCTCAACGCCGCCCGCCGCCTCCAGCCGAGCCTGGCCGCAGCCGCGAGGCCGGACAGACCGTCCTGACCACGGGAGCAACCCGCGCTGTCCCCGCCGTCCGTCATGCCGCATCGCCGCTTCTCGGCTCCGGTGGGGCCGCGTGCCACAGCGTGCGCAGTTCCTGCCAGTCCGGTGCGGGCCCGGTGAGGTCCCGCGTCGGGGACCGGGTGTGTGGTGGACGGCGCCTGAGCCCGTCCACCACCGCGTCGAGGTATCTCAGGCGCAGTTCGCGCGAGCGCGGCGCGATCGTGGGGAGCAGGATCTCCAGATGGACGAGCAGCAGGAGTACGTCGGCCGACACGACATCGGCTCGCAGCGCCCCTTCCCGCTGCGCCCGGTCCACGATGACCTCGACTGCTTCGTGCAGGCGGACCGTCGCGTCCTCGATGTCGTCCGTGCCCGGCAGCCGGCCACCGATCTGCGGCAGCAGGCACCCCGGCTCGGTGATCAGGGCGCGGCTCATGAAACCGAAGAGGGCCTGCCAGCCGTCGGGCGCCTCGTCGGCGGCCGCTCGGGCGGTGTCGGTGAGGCGGTTCATGGCGGTGAGGCGCATGTGCTGTGCCGATTCCTCCTTGCAGGTGCAGCGGCGGTGAACGGTTCCCATGCCCACGTCGGGCCGCCGGGCGATGTCCGACACGGATGCCTTCCACCCCAGTTCCGCGAAGGCAGTGCGGGCAGCGCTCAAAAGCCGCGCGTCGTTGCGCTCCGCCTCTCGGCGACGTCCTCGTTCGGGGCACATCAGCGCCTCCTCCGGTGGGGAACTTGCATGACGGATTCATCGGGGGTCTCTTCGCGGTCGGCTCTCGGGCGGCGATTCAGGCTGCGCAATGCGGAAGGCCCCCGTGCAGGGCGACCATGTCCGCGAACGCGGCCCGTACGTCGAGGGGTGCTGCGGACCGCGCGCCGCGCCGCTCGGCGTAGGCGCGGATCAGATTGCCCACCAGCCGCTCGCTGTCGAGGAGTTGGGCGTACGGTCCGGCATCCGCGGTACGCGCCAGGTCCAGCGGGGTGAGACCTTCGGCGATGCCGGCGCAGGCCAACGCGTCGACCCAGCCCAGGTAGTCGGCGTTCGCATCCAGCAGTTCGGGGCCGCCCAGCGGGCCGTGACCGGGGCGACATGCAGGGGTTCGAGCGCACGCAGCCGGTCGATGACGCGCAGCGAACCACTCAGCGAGCCCATGGGCACGAAGGGAGTCGCACCGGAGAAGACGAGGTCTCCGGTGAACAGCACCCGCTGGTCGGGCAGCCACACCGCGGTGTCGCCCGCGGTGTGTCCCGGGCCGAGGTGCAGGAGTTCCACCCGCAGGCCGAGGCCGCCGGGCACATCGAAGGTCGGGTAGCCGGAGGGAGTCACACCCTCCGGCTCCCACAGATCCGTACGTGACGATCTCTCGTCATACGGCTCCTGTCGTCCTGATCACCAGGCCAAGGAGGGGGAACTGATCCATCTCCACTGCGCGAACATCCCCGGGCGGCGCTTGGCTGCCCTCTGGAAGGCCGCGATGGCCTTCCTCATCGCGCGAAACCGTCTGTACTTGTTGCGGAGCCAGCGCACCAGGTAGGCGTTGATGCGCATCAGAATTGGATACAAGGCCGATCGGTAGAACCGGCCGTAGTACTGCATCCAGCCCGCGACGATCGGATTGATCCGCTGCGCGAGTTCTTCCACGGTGAGGTTGACCCGCCGGTGAAGCCGCCAGGAGCGGACCTCCTCGCCGAGTCGTTTGAGGGCGTCCCTGCCGACCGCGGGACGGAACGACCATCTGATACGGCCGTTCTTGTCCCGCATTTGGCGCTGCTGGAACGTGAACCCCAGGAACGTGAAAGAGGTGTGCTCGTACGAGCCACGCCGCAACCCGTCCTGGCAGTACACGATCCGGGTCTTTGCCGGGTGCAGACGCAGCCCGACCTCGGCCATCCTGTCCGAGAGCGCGGCCAGCACCTGACGGGCCTGGCGCTCGGTGACGCAGTGCACGACCGCATCGTCCGCATAGCGTTCGAACGAGACAGCAGGGAACTCCCGCGCCATCCAGACGTCGAACGCGTAGTGCAGGAACAGGTTCGCCAAAACGGGAGAAACCGGAGCGCCTTGTGGCGTCCCGCACCCCCGTTCCAGCAGGGTGCCGTCGGGCAACTTGAGCGGGGCAGCAAGCCACCGCCGCACATACAACTTCACCCAAACGGCGTCGGTATGCGCTTCCACCGCCTTGACCAGGAGGTCCCACGGCACACTGTCGAAGAACTGGGAGATGTCGAACTCAACCACCCAGTCCCGCTTCCAACAGCGTTCCCGGCACCTCTCCACGGCGTCCAAGGCGGACCGTCCGGGCCGGTATCCGAAGCTGTCCGGATGAAATACAGGATCCACCCGCCGCACCAAATGCCGGGCCACCACAGTCTGAGCCACGCGATCAGCGACGGCAGGAATCCCAAGGATTCTCTCGCCGCCGCCATGCGGCTTGGGAATGGCCACCGCACGCACCGGTGGAGGAAAGTAGGAGCCCGACGACATCCGGTTCCAGACCTTGTAAAGGTTGTTCTTCAGGTCCTTCTCGAATTCGGCGATGCTCTGTCCGTCCACACCCGGTGCACCCTTGTTAGCCCTCACTTCCTCCCACGCTTCCTTGACTTCCCACTTTGAGATATCAAACGGCTTGGCCTGCGACTTCAACTGGTCCACCGAACTCCTCCCGGACACCGTCCGGTTGATGCGATCAACTCAGTCACGAACGACCCGGCCCCTTCGCTCCGCCCCCATTACAGGGCTTCTCCACTACTACGAGCCGGTCCGCCGGCGCGTCCCGCATCGGTACTCGGCCCCTTCACGGCACAACCGCTCGGGGTGCTTCCTCTCGCCCGCCCCTACCAGAACGGGCTGTATCGGTACGCGCCTTCTCCTGTTCCACATGACCGCGGCAGATCAGGTTCACGTCGTCTCCATGCCGGACACCGCCTGGCCAGTCGACGGGCTCCCGCCAGGCTTATCCCGGGACGGTTCCAAGCTCCCCGGTTTTGATGTCGTCGGAATCTTTTCGACACGTCAGCAACGATTCACTTGCGTTCGCCTCCCTGATCCCCACCTGACGCCTGCTCGGCGCCTTTTCCTCATCGCTCACCACGACAGTCTTCGGCTAACGCAGCATGAGGTCGAGTAGCCGGGGGGAATTTCGCCCCCCGGCCCTCACAGATCCCGGCGTGACAGTCTCCCGTCACCGGGCTCTTGTCATCCTGATCACCAGAACGTGGGAATCCATGCCCAATGGGCGAAGAGCCTGGGGTACTGACGGGTGATACGCCGCCAGCACGCATGGGCCTTCTTGAAGGTCCTCAGCCGCTTGAATTTCTTGCGGATCCAGCGCATCAAGTAGGCGTTGATGCGCTCCAGGAGGGGAAGCAGTGCTGTCCGGTAGAACGCGCCGAAGTACTGCATCCAGCCCCGAATGATTGGATTGATCGCCCGTGCGAGCTCTGCGAAGGTCCGGCCGATCTGCCGATGAAGCCGCCATTGCCGCACTTCACCGCTGATCTTCTTCGAGGCTTCCTTGCTGATCGCCGGCAGGAACGAGGTGAACCTCTCCCCGTTCCTGTCGATGGCCTTGCGGGCCCGGAAAGTGAACCCCAGGAAGGTGAACTCCGTCTGCCCGAAGGGCCGTCGGCGTTTACCGTCCCGGCAGTACACAATCTTGGTTTTGTCAGGGTGCAGACGCAGCCCGACCTCCCGCATCCTGTTCGCGATCGCCTCCCGTAGTCTCCGGGCCTGGCTCTCGCTGACGCAGTGCACAACACCATCGTCTGCGTACCGTTCGAACGGTACGTCCGGGTGCTCCCGGGCCATCCACATGTCGAACGCGTAGTGCATGAACAGGTTAGCCAGTACAGGCGAAATCGCAGAACCCTGCGGGGTTCCCCGATCACGCTGCTGCAAGGTCCCGTCGGGCAGTTGCAACGGCGCCTCAAGCCACCGCCGCACATACAGCACTACCCAGGGGAGATCGGTGTGGGCCTGAACCGCTTTGATGACAAGGTCCCATGGCACGCTGTCAAAGAACTTCTGGATGTCCAAATCAATCACCCAGCCGTACTTCCAACAGCGTTTTCGGCATGCCGCGACCGCGTCCAACGCGGACCGCCCAGGACGGTAACCGTAGGAGTCCTGATGGAAGATCGGTTCGACCTTTTCTTCAAGACGCCGGGCCACAACCGTTTGAGCGATTCGGTCCGCCACGGTAGGAACACCGAGCAAACGAACCCCGCCACCATGCGACTTCGGGATCTCCACACCCTTCACCGGAGGGGGAAAGTAACTCCCCGAGGACAGACGATTCCAAATCCGATAGAGATTATTCTTCAGATCCTTCTCGAAGTCCTCGATGGAACGCCCGTCCACCCCTGGCGCACCTTTGTTTGCCTTGACCTTCTCGTACGCCTCCTGAACCTCCCACTTCGAAATCTCAAACGGCTTGCCTGATGATTTCAACTGGTCCACCCAGCTCCTCCCGGAGACCTTCCGGTTGACCGAACGAACAATCAGTCACGGATGACCCGACCCCTTCGCTCCCCCCTCATTACAAAGGGTTCCTCACTACTACGAGCCGGTCCGCCAGCACGCCCCGCATCGGTACTCAAGCCCTCACGGTTCTTCCGCTTGAGCCACTCCCTCTCGCCACCCGTATTACTCAAGCGGCATTATCGGGGCATGCCTTCTCACGTTCCATGCGAAAGCCGCAGATCAGGCTCACGTCGCCTCCGTGCCGGACACCGCCTGGCCAGTAGACGGGACTCCCGCCAGACTTATCCCGGAGCAACCACAAATCTCCGGTTCTGATGTCATCTATCTTCTAACGACACTTCCGCAGCGATTCACTTGCGTTCGTCTTCCTGATCCCTACCTGACGGCTCTACCGCCGCCTTTTCCACATCGCTCACCACGACGGTCGTCAACCAACGCAGCATGTGGCGGTTTGGCACCATCCCCCGCAGGACGGCACCGAAGGGCCAACCATCCTTCATCTCTCGCACAGCACCGCATCAAGAAGCTCCTCCTACCTGAACTCCCCTCTACGTTCGTGACACACGCGGTTTGAAGCCTCCCCCCGCAGGGCGACTCCGAAGGGCCAATCCTTCATCGGTCATGCAGCACTGCTTCAAGAAACTCGTCCTACATCGAATTCCCCTCTGCCTTCAGGACACACTGGAACAAGGTGGAGCATCGGCTGTTCTCCGCGATCACGATGAACTGGCGCGGCAGACCGCTGAGCAGCCACGAGGTCGTCGTGCAGTCCATCGCCGCGACCACCACCCGCACCGGTCTCACCGTCCACGCCGAACTCGACACCGGCGCCTATCCCACCGGTGTGAAGGTCAGCGATGCCGTGCTGAACGCAGTGCCGGTCACCGGACATGCCTTCCACGGCGAATGGAACTACACCGTGCACCCCCACCCCGCCAGCCCGGCAGGCCCGACCGGACCAACGCCCGGGCCGACGGCAGTCTTCGACCGCGGTGCTCTGTCACATCCCGCGCTGACCGGCATGACCCGCACAGCGCTCACCGAGCTGACCAAGACCCTGACCGCCGACTGGCAGACGCTGCAGAAACAGGACCCCGCCACCCGACGCGACGGCAGCGAGCGACGCCGGGCCCCGGGCGGCGGCCGCAAAGCCAAACTCGACCTGGCCGACCGAGTCCTGGTCACCGTGCTGCAACAAAACCTCGCCCTGCCGCCTACCGTGCTGGCCCACCTCTTCGCCGTCAGCAAGGACACCATCCGCCACACCACCAGCGAGATCAGACGGCTGATGGACCAGCACGCACACACACCCCGGCCCCCAGCAGCACACCTCAACACACTGGCAGGACTCCTCGTCCACGCCGCCGCACACGGCGTGACCCTCACGACAGAGACCAAACCAACGTGTTGATTCTTTACAGGCCCTAACGACCACGCCATTGAGGCACAGCAGCCGACACCTGACGACCACCCCATCGAACTGGACCACCGCACAAAAAGATCCCCGCGGTTGTGATGATCAACCGCGGGGATCTTGCTGGTATCCGAGGGGCGAGTCGACCACTGACGATCCGGTCGTGGCGGCGCAGGGCAAGCTCTACTTCTTAAACCGACGTGTGCCAAGGAACAGGCGCGTCGGGCAGTGACCGATCAGGTCAGGACGAGTTCCAGCACGGTGACCGAGAGCGGTGGCACGGTGCTGGTGAAGGACGCTGCCGCGCCGGTCACGGTGCTCGTCCTGGGCACCAAAGTGTCGGGTTCCGTCAGCGTGTTGGTGGTGGCGCGCGAGGGGCCGGTCAGGACCGTCGCGGTGGCCTGCCGCTTGACCCCCTTGGCCAGCCCCTTCAGCTCGACCGGCACGTTCACCTTCTCCGTCCCGCAGTTGACGACCGCGAGGTAGAGGCGGTTCCCGGCGCGGGTGGCCACGGTGGCGAGGCCGGGCAGCGCACGCGCGGCGGCCGGCAGCACCGTGTTGCCGAGCCTGCTCGTCAGCATGTGCTGTGCCCAGTAGCTGGGCGACACGTAGCTCGTGAGGTTGTCGTAGGCGATCAGATTGGTGGCCCAGACGTTGTTCTTGACGTGCGAGAAGAGCGGCGCGTAGCACTCCATGAGGACCTGGTCGGAGTTGCGGATCAGCCCGGCCAGCCAAGCGGCGTCGCCGAGCGCCGCGTTGAGGTCGGGTGTGGGGCGGCCCTCCTGCGCGGCCCACTCTCCGACGAACACCTTCGTCGAATTGCGGTCCCGGTTGTCGTACTTGTGGGTGGCGGCCTGGGCGGCGGATGGCGCGAGGTAGTAGTGCTCGTCGATCAGGTCCGGCGTGCGGCTCGTCACGGACGTCGTGGCGATCAGCTTCAGATGCGGGTACTTCGCCTTGATCGCGTCGTAGAAGGCCGCGAACCGCTCGTTGTACGACCCCGAGGAGTCGAACCAGTCCTCGTTGCCGATCTCCACGAACTCCAGCGGGAACGGCTCCGGATGTCCATCAGCGGCACGTCGTGCGCCCCAGGTGCTGGTGACAGGACCGGTGATGTACTCGATCTCGTCGAGTGCGTCCTGGACGAATGGTTTGAGCGCGTCGCCGGTGACATGGTCACCCTTGAGCGCGTAGCCGGCGTAGACGGCGAGGACCGGCTGGGCATGCATGTCCTCGACCCATTCCAGGTATTCGAGGAGTCCGAGTCCGTCCGTGGACCAGTAGCCCCAGGCGTCGTCCATGTGGCCCGGGCGCTCCCAGACCGGACCAATGGTGTTCTTCCAGTTGAACCGTGTCGCAATGGTGTTGCCCTCGAGGAAGTTCCCGCCGGGGAAGCGCAGGAACTTCGGCTTCAGAGCGACCAGTTTGTCCATCAGGTCGATGCGCAGGCCGTTGGGCCGGTTGTTGTAGGCGGGCGGGAAGAGGGACACGTGCTGGAGCCACAAGGTCTCGCCCGCGGCGGAGGGGTCGGCAGTGGTGACGGTCAGCCTTGCGTCACCGACCACGGGGGTGCGCGAACCGGTGCGCAGGGTCAGCTCGAACGGGCGGCCGGGGAAGGCGGTGCCGATGTGGTGCACGTGGGCGGACGCGTACACCGTCGCGCCGTCCGCCGACTCGATGGCCACCCTGAGCGGGCCGATGCGTCGCGACGCCTTGGCGAACAGCCGGGCGGTGTAGGTGGTTCCGGGCCGCACCGGTATGCCCCAGAAGCCGTCATTGGCCACGCCGGCCCGGTTTCCGGCCCTGGTGCTGCTCGGCAGAACGACCTTGAGGGAACGGTTCAGCGCGGCGTTGAGCGGGTTGGCGGTGTCGAGGGCGAGGGACGTCCCACCCACGGCGGACCAGTGGACGGGCGACGTGTCGCTGGCCATCATCGAGCGGTTCTGCACCAGCTCGGCGTAGATGCCGCCCTCGCCGGAGTGGTTGATGTCCTCGAACATCAGGCCGGGGAGGACGGGCGACACGGCGTGCGCGGGGTTGCCGACGTCCACACTCAGCAGCGGCGTCGTGGTCTCCACGGGGACCCCGGCCAGCGCGGCGACCTGCTCCGAGGTGAGGACGGACGGGAACATCCACACGTCGTCGATCAGGCCGTGCCACTGATCGACGCGCCCGCCGCCGTAGAGCGCGCGGCCGATGGCGGTGTCGCCAGTGCCGGCCCAGCCTGCCGTGTAGGCGGTCTCCCCCTCCAGCACGCCGTTGACGTAGAGGCGGATGACGCCGGCGGTCGGGTCGCTGACGCCGACCAGGTGGGTCCAGGTGTTGGAGGCGGGCGCCGAAGCGGCGGCCGCCACCGCAGCACTCTGGGTGGCGTCCGAGCCCAGCCGGGCGAAGGCGAAGGTGCCGGTGTCGTCGCGCAGCCCCAGGTAGAAGGAGCTGACGACCTTGCCGTCGATACTGACGGCTGTCTGGTAGCCGCCGAGTTGAGCCAGGTTGACCCAGGCGCCCACCGAGAACGCCTTGGAGGTGTCGAGGGCCGGCCCGGACGCCGTGGCGTTGCCGCCTGCCTTGAGGCTCAGGCTGTGGGTGCCGATCTTGCCGGTGTCCCAGCCGGCCGCGCCCTGGAGCGCAGCGGTGCGACCGTTGCCGGAGGAGTCGGCGGCGGAGGTGCCGGAGCCTTCGTCGAAGGTCCAGTGTGCGGCTGCGGCGGGGAGGTCCGCGGCAGTGGCGCTCGCGGTTGTGCCGGTTAGTCCGGCGGCCCCGGCGGGAGCGGCGGCGACGAAGGTCCCGGCGAGGGAGGCGGCGCCCAGGACGGTGAGGACGGTTCTGCGCGGCACTCCGGCATCTGAAGGCATGCGGCTCATTCCTTTGTGACAGACCGTTGCGTTGCGTACCGGCCGGAGTAGCTCAGCCTGCCGAAGCTGCCAGCCGGCCCCGCCCGTTCGATATTTCGTACAGCGATCGGTACTTCGATCAGCAGGGATCTTAAGGTGTCGGCGAGGCCCGTCAATACCCCTCGTAGAGCAATGCTTCTTCAGGCACAGGTGCCGGCCCGGCGGTTCAGCAGGTGTCCGGCTGAACCGGTGAACTTCACGGCGCCTACCAAGGCATCGATCGCGGTGATCAGATCGTCCGGCTCCAGGAACTCCAGCTTGACGCATGCCCCCTGACGAGTCATCAACGGAATGTCAAGGGGTGAGATGCTCCACGACGGCCAGAACCCCACGATCGTCTCGCCGAACTGCGTCAGCACGTCGAGCACGAACCCCGGGTCAAGGAGGTGCAAAGTGCGCTGAGACCTGCAGGCCGACCAACGCACCAGCGGTTCTCGGCAGAAGCAGTCAGCAAGGCCTCCGCAACAGTGGTCACTTCCGGATTCCGTTGAGGCCGGGCCGGCGGCGCGCCTTGACGGCGAAATCGTCGTCGCGCACGACCTGCAGCGCATCCCCGTACAGCAACACCGAGCCCATGGCCGGATCCCTGGCCACAACTCCACCCCGCAGCCGGGAGGCCGGGTCGGTGTAGCCGGTGATAGTGACGCCGTTGTCGGTGACGACCGCACGTCCCGGCACGGTGCCCCCGACGTTGCCGCCCTGGACGGCGGCCATGTCGACGATGACGACGCCCGGCTTCACGACCGCCACGTCCCGCGCCGTCAGCAGGCGCGGCGCCGGCCGGCCCGGGATCAGCTCGGTGGTGATCACGATGTCCACGGCCTGCTTCCCGGTCACCACGCTCCCAAGCCTCGTGATAGGCCTTCAGGAGGGTCGGGTGCTCTTGACAGTCATTTCCGCCCCTCCTGTGCCGTTCGGTGACCGTACCCCGTGACGCATGGTCAGTGGCCGGGCGTACGTACGACTTCCAAGCCACCCTGCCACTTCGACCGCATGCTCCCGCCCCATTGTGTTGCTCCTTGCGCCCCTCTACTGTTCGACTTTGCCTGAGTCTGTTTGATGCTGATTGCTCAGGCGGTATGGAGGCCGCAGTGCGGAGTAATCGGATCGGTTCAGAAACTGCGAGACCCAGTCGCCGTCGGTGGTGGAGGGCGGTCCTCGCGACGGCCGCGACCATCGCCCTGGCCACGGGCATGACCGCGCCCGCGGCGGCGCAGGACGTCGGCGGGCAGGCACCCACCGCCGCGGCTGCCGCCAGTCCGGGGGCGCACACGGTGAGTCTCGACGGCTACTCGTTCCTCGTCGACGGCAAGCGCACCTACCTGTGGTCCGGCGAGTTCCACTACTTCCGGCTCCCGAGTCAGGACCTGTGGCGCGACATCTTCCAGAAGATGAAGGCCGCCGGGTTCAACGCCACCTCGTTGTACTTCGACTGGGGATACCACTCGCCGAAGCCGGGTGTGTACGACTTCAGCGGGGTCCGTGACGTCGACAAGCTGCTCGACATGGCCCAGGAGGCCGGGCTCTACGTGATCGCCCGCCCGGCGCCATACATCAACGCGGAGGTCGACAGCGGCGGCCTGCCCGGCTGGATGACCACCAAGGCCGGACGCAACCGCAGCGACGACCCGCAGTTCCTGAAGTACGCGGACGAGTGGCTGACCCAGATCGACCGGATCATAGCCCGCCACCAGCTGACCAACGGCACCGGATCGGTCATCGCCTACCAGGTCGAGAACGAGTACTACAACGGCTCGGCCGCCGGCCGCTCCTACGTGAAGCACCTGGAGGACAAGGCCCGGGCCGACGGCATCACGGTACCGCTGACGGGTAACAACAACGGCACCTTCAACTCCGGTACCGGCGCCCTGGACGTCGACGGACCGGACTCCTACCCGCAGGGCTTCAACTGCTCGAACCCCTCGAAGTGGAACGGCGTCCCCGACATCAGCTACGACCACCCGGACGGCAAGCCGCTGTACTCGCCGGAGTTCCAGGGCGGCGCCTTCGACCCCTGGGGCGGGCCCGGCTACGACAAGTGCGCCCAGCTGATCAACGACCAGTTCGCCAGCGTGTTCTACAAGCAGAACATCGCCGTCGGCGCCACCGCGCAGAGCTTCTACATGACCTACGGCGGCACCAACTGGGGCTGGCTGGGCATGCCGGAGAACTACACGTCCTACGACTACGGGGCCGCGATCCGCGAGAACCGTCAGCTCGATCCGAAGTACTACGAGGACAAGCTGATCGGGTACCTCACTCAGTCGGTCGCCCCGCTGACCAAGACCGAGGCGATCAGGGCCACGCCGCCGGACGACTCCGCGGTCGTCGACACCGCCCGGATGAACCCCGACACCAGGACGCAGTTCCACGTCCTGCGGCACGGTAACTCCACGTCCACGGCGGTCGACAAGACCCACATCTCGCTGGACTTCAACGCCCAGCCGTCCGCGGACACCACCTACACCTGGGACGACCCCGACTCCGCGCTGCAGTACACCGGTTCGTGGTCGCACGTCGCCGACCAGAGCTACACCGGCGGCGACTACAAGCACACCGAGTCGTTCTCCAACAAGGCCGGTGACTCGGTCACCGTCCCCTTCGACGGCACCGCGATCCGCTGGATCGGCTCGAAGACAAACAACCACGGCTACGCCGACGTCTACCTCGACGGCACCAAGGTGGCGACGGTCGACGACTCCGGCGGCGAGAACCAGGCCGTGATCTTCCAGAAGACCGGTCTGACGCCCGGGGCGCACACGCTGAAGATCGTCGTCAACGGGAACCACAGCTCGGGGTCCACGGACAACTACGTGGCCATCGACGCCATCGACGTGCCGACGGCCGCCACCGCGACGCCGACCTACCGGGCCGTGCCGCAGCAGCCGGGGACCGCGATCACCCTCGACGGGCGCGACTCGCACCTGATCGTGGCGAACTACCGGCTCGGGGAATCGCAGCTGCAGTACTCGACGTCGGAGATCATGACCCACGCGACCATCGGCAACCGGGACGTCGCCGTGCTCTACGGCGACTCGGACAGCGACGGCGAGACCGTGCTGCGCTACTCCTCCAAGCCCACCGTGACCACCAGCGGCGGCACGGTCACGACCACCTGGGACGAGGCCACTGGTGACCTGCGGCTGAACTACACGCACAAGGGCCTGATCCGCATCAGCATCAGCGACGGCGGAAGGCGCCCGCTGCAGCTGCTGGTCGGCGACAAGGCCACGGCGGAGACCTTCTGGCGTCAGGACACGGCGACCGGCCCGGTACTCGTGCGCGGCACCCACCTGCTGCGGACGGCGACCAGCCTGGACGGCGGCCACACCGTGGCGCTCACCGGCGACAACGCCGACGACAAGAACATCGAGGTGTTCACCTCCGCCGACCACATCACCTGGAACGGCAAGGCATTGGACACCCAGGCCACCGACACAGGAAGCCTCACCGGGAAGATCCCGGTGGCTGCCCCGATACACTTGCCGACGCTGACGAACTGGAAGCACACCGAGGAGTCCCCCGAAGCAGCCCCCGGTTTCGACGACTCCAGCTGGCAGGTGGCCGACAAGACGACCACCAACAGCGTCTCCGGCATCAACTCGCTGCCGGTGCTCTACGCGGACGACTACGGGTTCCACACCGGCAACACGTGGTACCGCGGCCGCTTCCGCGCCACCGGCAAGGAGACCGGCATCCACCTGGTCTCGAACTCCGGCGGCGAGGCGCAGGCGTTCTCCGCCTGGTTCAACGGCACCTTCCTGGGCAGTTCCACCACAGGCAGCGCCGACTTCACCTTCCCGGCCGGTTCGGTGAAGTCCAAGGGGGACAACGTCATATCCGTACTCACCGTGAACATGGGGCACGAGGAGGACTACAACTCGACCAACGGCAACAAGACCGCGCGCGGCCTGACCAGCGCCTCCCTCGTCGGGGCACCGCTGACCTCCGTCACCTGGCGGCTGCAGGGCGTACGGGGCGGCGAGGACCTGCAGGACCCGGTACGCGGCCCGCTCTCGACCGGCGGCCTGTACGGCGAGCGGGCCGGCTGGTCCCTGCCGGGCTACCCGGACGGCAACTGGAACCAGGTGTCCCTGCCGACGACCGACACGCGCCCCGGGGTCTCCTGGTACCGCACCGACGTCAACCTGGACCTGCCGCACGGCCAGGACACCTCGCTCGGGCTGACGTTCACCGACGACCCGTCACGCAAGTACCGTGCCTCGATCTTCGTAAACGGCTGGCAGGTCGGCAACTACGTCAACTACCTCGGCCCGCAGCACACCTTCCCGGTCCCCAACGGGATCCTGAATCCGAACGGCCGGAACAGCATCGCCATCGCCGTGTGGAACCTTGACGGCAGCACCGGCGGCCTGGGCGAGGTCTCACTCACCAACTACGGTAGCTACGCCTCGTCCCTGCGCGTCGCGCAGAACGACAGCCCCCGCTACGACCACCGCAAGTACGCGATGCCGAAGCGTCCCGGAGCGGATGTCACCCTGGACGTGCCGAACACAGCCCAGTCAGCACAGGCCTTCATGGCCGAGGCGACGGTGCAGGTGCCGAAGGACCGACCGTCCGCCGCCCAACTGACGGCCTCGCTCTCCGCACCCGACGGATGGAGCGTGAGCGCCACAAGCCCCACGTCGGTCGAGCGCCTGCAACCCGGCGGATCGGCCACCTTCACCTGGAAGGTCCAGCCGCCGGCCGGGAAGCTGCCATCCGCCTCGGCACTCACCGCCACCGTGCACTACATGCAGAACGGGCGGCAGGCTGTCGGCGGTGACGAGCGCATCGTCGGCGGGATCCCGTCGGCTCCGCCGGCCGGGAAGAGCGCTGTGAGCGACCTGCCATTCTTGTCGTCCACCAACGGGTGGGGGCCGGTGGAGCGCGACAGCAGCGTCGGCGAACAGGCGGCCCGGGACGGCCGTCCGATCAGCATCGCCGGTGTCAGTTACGCCAAGGGCCTGGGCACCAACTCGGTCAGCGACGTCGAGCTCTACCTCGCCGGAAAATGCTCTCGCTTGACGGCGGACGTCGGTGTCGACGACGAGACAGGTGGTGCCGGAACGGTGACGTTCTCCGTGATCGCCGACGGCAAGACCTTGGTGACCACGCCGACGCTCCGCGGCAAACAGGCCGCGGTGCCGATCGACGTCGACGTCAGCGGCGCCCAGGTGGTCGACCTCAAGGTCGGTGACGCCGACGACGGCAACGGCAACGACCACGGTGACTGGGCAATGCCGACGCTGACGTGCGGCTAGTGCAGGCAACGTGTGCCCGTCAAGGAGCGGCGTCCGTTGCGTGCTCTCGGTGTGCCGGCAGGAAGTCCTCGTACTGGACGTACTTGGGCTTTCGGCCGGTGCGGCGAGAGGGCGTGCCGGGCGTCGCGACGGGGCGAACATTGCCCTGGCGGCCGTCAAGGCGACCGCGCTCAAGACCGGTGTGAAGGCCACCACGCTCGTGGACGCCGACCGCAAGCGGCCGAAGCCGGATTCCTCGCCGATGGACCCGGCCGCGTTCGCCATGGCCGGACCCGATGACCAGGACCCTCTCACCTGTGGTGAGGGCGGGCCGGAATCACAGTGCCTGTCCGGATCCGGTGCGGCCGTCTGGGGCAAGGTCGGGGAGATGGAAACCCCCTGCATCGTCAAGCGCAACGACCCCAAGCGCCAGGCGCTCCAGCCCAGCGCGAACATGGTCGAGTGGGCGGTCGACCAGGCTGTTCACGGCGAACTGACGGTCTCCCGCCCGCAGAACTGGCATGACACGGGCCTTGGCGCCTACACCCCGCAGGGCCTGTTCCCCAAGCCGCAACTGACCGGCGGAGGCGACATTCCCGCACAGGTCATGCTGGGCATCCTCGCCCAGGAGTCCAACTTCAAGCAGGCGTCGTGGCACTCCATGAACGGCGACTCGGGCAACGTCACCAAGTCCGACTGGTTCGGCAACGAGAACGGCATCCACGGCTACCCCAACCGGGAGAAGGCCGACTGCGGCTACGGCATCGCCCAGGTGACGACCGGCATGTCGGAGAAGCACGCCGAGCAGCTCGACACCTTGCACGCCGGCGCCGTCACCACTGACTACGCGGCGAACATCGCCGCCGGTCTGGGCATCCTGGCCGAGAAGTGGAACCAGCTCAAGGCGTTGGGCATGAACATCAACGGCGGCAGCCCGGCCTACATCGAGAACTGGTACACGGCGCTGTGGGGCTACAACTCCGGCGTCTACACCTCTGGTTCCGTCGGCCTGGGCTTCTTCAACAACCCGATCAACCCGCGCTACCCGGCCGACCGGCAGCCGTTCCTGCGCTACAGCTATGACGACGCCTCCCACCCCGGCGACTGGAACTACCCGGAAAAGATCTACGGCTGGGCGGAAGTCCCGCAGATGACCTGGAACGGGGAAGAGTCCTACTCCGAGCCGAACATGCCGTTCGGCGGCATCAAGGTCCCGCCGCGCACCCTGTTCTGCGACCGGTCCCTCAACGCATGCGACCCGGACGCGGCCGACCCGTGCCCGAGCTGGGACGCGCAGTGCTACTGGGACGGCACCGTGGACTGGATGGGCCCGCAGAGCACCGGCAACTCCAGCACCGAGAAGCTCAGCTACTCGCTCGGCTCGGGGGAGCCCGAACTCCAGAGCAAGTACGAGCACGGCCCGTGTATCGACCACCCGAGCGTCTACACCCGACGCCATCATCGTCGATGACCTCGGCCAGCACGAGGACACCTACGGATGCGGGGACTTCGAGGCGGCAGATGACGGCAAGTTCACCCTCCAGGCCGGTGACAACATCACCACGCTCAGGGACGACGGCACTTTCCGCGCGACCCCCTATCTGGCCCCCATCGACCTGCACCAACTCGGCGCCGGTTACGACCACCACGTCTACTTCACGCACAGCTACGGAGACACCGACTACTTCCACAAGATCACCGGCCGGTGGGAGGTCAACCCGGCCAAGCTGCCGTCCGGAGACCAGCCCGGCCAGCGCTACAAGGTCTTCCTCCACCTGCCCAGCCACGGCGCGGAAGCGATCGTCCGGTACAACTTCATCCCGGGCGACAACACGATCGGCGCCAAGCCCGACTACTGCCGTGTCAACCAGGCAACCCGCAGCGCCGGCAAGGACACCTGGTTCGAGATGGGCACCTTCAGCTTCTGGAAGGGCGATCGGATCGAGGCCGACAACCTCCACGACGCCGGCACCGGAGACAGCAACGTGGTGTTCGACGCGATCGCCTTCGTTCCGTTCAACTACGCCGATCCCGGCGCGTGCAACCTCAACGACGGTGGCGTGTGATGCGCGCCGCCATCCGCGTTCCCGCCGTGCTGATGACTGTCGTCATCGGCGCGGCGGGAGCCGCCTCCTGTAGCCAGAACAGCTCCAAGACGGCAGCGCCCGACCCTTCGAAGGCCGCAGCGCCTCATTCTGAGCCGTCCAAGACGCGGACTGCGCCGCGTGCCGCCGATCTGCCGAAGCATGCGGTGACCGGCGACAAGCGGCCCAGCTTCGGCGCGGCGGACACGATGGCCACCGGATACACCGGGAGGGACTTCCTCACCGGGCTCGCGAAAGACTGGAAGCTGGAGCTGGACAAGCCCGTCGAGCAGGAGATACCCGACGGGAAAGAAAGAACATATGTCAACGGGCGCGGCGCGAACGGGGTGACGGTTTCGGCCGGATACGCCGATCGCAAGAACATGTCATCTCTTCTGTGCAGAACCAGCACGGACCGCTCCGATGGTTTCGGCTTCCTCGCTGCCTGCACTGGACTCGACGTTGCGGGAGTCGGCCACGGCAAGGCATCTTCGTGGCTCAAGCAGGCGAAGAAGGAGACCGATTCCCTGTATGGGAAGAAGGTTGCCGAGACGGGAAACAAGAAGGAGTACGTTGTCAGCGGGGTGTTCACCTCGGGGCCGGTGACGATGGTTCTGCACCGCGCGTATGACAAGTACTCGCTGAGGATCCTCGGAGGCGCGGTGACATAGAGCAAGTAGCCCGGCTTCCGGACGCGAAGGTCCCTGCTGTCGCCGGCAGGGACCTTCGCTCTGTGAGCGTGCGTTCTGCCCGTGCAACGCCTTACCAGGCAGGGCGATTGCAAGATCGGGGATGTGTACTGGTCACGGCGCTGTGACGGTGTTCGGTCGGCGCGCCACGTACGCAACGAAGCTCCGGTTTGAGGGGTGACCTCTCAAGTCGCCCTACCGCACCGGAGCTTCGATGTGCCGCCAGTCTGCCACCGTCTGCCTGGTCAAGTCGCCCACGCGTCAGCACCGTTCAACGGGGCCGTCGGCGTTACGGCTGTCCACGCCGGCCGATCCGCAGTGCCGGCGCGGGAAGCGTCACCCGTTCGTGGCCGTGCTGCTGATCGCCCGCGCGGCCGTGGTGGCCGGAGCGACGTCTTCGCGGCGATCGGGCAGTGGGCCAAGGAGGCGCCGCAGGAAACCCTCGCCCCGCTCGGAGGCCGTACCTCCACGGCATTCGCGGTCCGGGTCGCGCCCAGTACCGCGACGATCCGGCGGGTAATTCAGCGCACCTGTCCGGGCCTGGCCGACCTACTCGGCTGTGATCCGGCCGGGGCCGAGACCCTGGCCGTGGACGGCCCGGCTCCCGGCACGGTGTCACCCCCGCCGCCCATCTGCCGTCCGCGATGACCGGCGCCGGGCAGACCTTCACTCAGCTGCGGATGCCCGACAAGACCCACGAGACCACCTCCCTCGCCGCCCTGTTGGCGCCCTACGACCTGACCGGCGTGACGGTGACCACCGACGCCCTGCACACCCAGCGTGACCACGCCCGCCACCTCTTCGAGGACAAGGGGGCGCACTACGCCTTCACCGTGAAGAGGAACCAGAAAGGCGTGTACGAGCAGCTTCGTGCCCTGCCCTGGGGCGAGGTCAGGGCGAAGTTCCACGACCGGTCCACCGGGCACGGCCGGCTGGAGACCCGCGTCGTGCAAGTACTGACCGTCACCGACCTCGGTGTCGACCTCCCCTACGCGGCCCGACATCGCCGCCGCCCTGCGAGAGATGTCCTTCCGGCCCTTCGAACGGCCACTGCACCTCCTCGGGCTCAGCTGACCAGCGCCGATCCAAGATCACGAGACTTGGCAATCGCCCTGCCCTACCAGGCAATCCGCTCTACAGGGGCGAGCAGATGAGTTCTTCGGTCTTTTCCTTGTACTCCTGCATTTCGCCTGCCTCGTAGCCCGCTTCCTTCAGGCTCTGCATCAGTGACGCCGTGTCGCCGCACAGACTGGAACGCTGCCGATCGAGGTAGGACTTGACACCTTCAGCGGTCAGTCCTTCCCACGCCCGTTTGGTCTCGTCGTTCTTCTCGTGCGCGTAGGAAAACTCGACCCATTCCTTTTCCCGGTCCGTCAGGCGGGACGTGTCAACGGGCATGTCACTTCCCCCGCGTGAGGCGGCCATGAGAGTGCACGCCATCACCACGAGACATATGCGCGCTTTCTTCACAATGCTCTCTTCTATGTGGATTGCCAGGGGCGAATTACACCCAAGGCAATTGTAAAATCTGATGATCTTGTGGCGCTGCAGGTCAGTGGGGGTACGACCGGATAAGGCGAAGCTCCGTTGAGGTGAGGCAAGTCTCAAGTCCCTTGCCAGCAACGGAGCTTCGGTAATTCTGCCATGCCCGCGCTCATGCTGTCGTGTTCTGCAGCCCTGGCGGGTGATGACGTGACGGACGGCGTCGATCCGCGCGATCGTCGCATGCGGCGATATCTTGCTGGTCGCGTTGGTGGGAGCGGCTGCCTGCGCGGTAGCGCTCGTACGCGGCGGTCGGGCACTGGCTGCCGCGGGCACCCCGGGACGCCCTGGCCCGGCTCAGCTTCCCCGTTCGCGATCGACGGTGAGGTCGCGGCTGGGTTCGAACCGGTGCGTGAGGCGTTCGCGGCGAACTTCTCCCGGCACGGGGACATCGGCGCGGCGGTGTGCGTGTACCAGTACGGCCGACCGGTGGTGGACCTTTGGGGTGGCGTCACCGACCCGGAGACCGGTCGGACGTAAACGCGGGACACGCTGCAACTCGTTTACTCGGCTGCCAAAGGGGCGACCGCGACCGCGGCGCACATGCTGGCCGAGCGCGGTGTGCTGGACCTGGACGCGCCGGTGGCGAAGTACTGGCCGGAGTTCGCCGCGAACGGCAAGGCGACATCCCGGTGCGCTGGCTGCTGTCTCACCAGGCGGGTTTGATCACGCTGGACCAACCGGTTCCGCAAACGGGTCTTGTGGGCAATGGTGTGTGCCCGAGGGGGAATCGACCGCTGACGACACGGTCGTGATCACCCAAGGACGCCTCTGGTCACAAGGTCGTCCCGGCCGACGAGGCGGCTCGAGGCAAGGTCGATGCCCTTGGCGGGGGATCGCCGGCCTCGTTCCGCGGGCGCTCGTATGGAGCGCGGCCGGCTGCCTCGGCCGCCGAGCCGAAGAAGTCACCGCCCTTGCGCTTGTAGTCGTCCGTACCCCATGCGCGGTCCCCGCGTGCCGGGATCTTCTGAAGATGCGGGATGTGCTTGGCGCAGTGGATGTACGCCTCCTCCACTGTGACCTCCACCCACAGCTGAGTCCGGCGGCCGGGCACGGGGTCGACCGGCAGGCCCGGACGTTCGCCGCGCATCTCTTCGTCGGGGACGACACGGGCCCGGCCGTTGATGTGGAGGCCGACCCGGTCCTGAAGGAAGTCGATCATGAGAATGCCGACGTGTGGATTCTCCTGGATGTTGCCGAGGCTGGCGAGGACGCCATTGCCGCGGTACTCGGGATAGGCCACCGTCCTGTCGTCGAAGACCTGAATGAAGCCAGGAGGTCCCGCCCGGAAGGTGTTGTCGCACTCCCCATGGCGGTCGGATGTGGCAAGGAAGAACATCTCCTGCCGCACCGCGAACTCCCGCATCCGCGGGTTGAGCCGGTCGAGCACCTGCTCGTCGTAGAACTTGTCGGCACGGTCGCTGGTGCCCATGTGCTCTTGGAGCCGGTGCTCGCCGTCACTGCCCGGGCGGTCGGGGCGGGAGGGGCTGACGCGGCGGGCGCCTGGTACAAGGGCCCGCTGGGGCTGGATCGGAGCACCGTCGTCCCCACGGACAAGGTCGGCGCCTTCGGCCCTGGACGCGGCCGCCCCGTTGTCGGCGTGCCCCGGGGCAGGGTCTCGACCCGGGTCCTCGTTCCGGTCCCGGCCCAGGTGCCCGTCCAGGTTCAGGTGCCCGTCCACGTTCCTCCGTGTCTCCTTCAGACGCTCGCGCCGTGGCCAGGCATGGCCGCGACCAGTTCTTCGATGGAGTCGTGCCACATCCGCTGAGAGGGGATGTCGACCCGCGCGAGGGTGTCAACGCCACTGCGGATCACGGCCGGCGATCCGGACGGACAGCGTCACAGGCATGCCACGGGCCGAATTGTCTTACGACGCCGGGCAGTTCGCCGGACAGTCCATTCGTCGAGCCGCCCAAGACCACCAGACACCCCCGACTCCGCCGCAGCTGCCGCCGTCGGCCGACGTGGCAGTCGCAGCCCCCGGTTCACCCGGTGAGCAGCCTGTTGCTCCATGCCACCTCCTCGGACAGACAGCCGGAAATCCAACCACCCGGGCCGAGTTCCCGCCGCGGGCTGACAAATCCTCACGGTTCCACAGCGCACGACCGCCTGGCCGATCTGACCTCAGACCATACCCGGCGGGGAGGGATGCACAAGGGGCCGCTCCCCGGCGCATCCGCAAACCCCCGATTCATGCTGCGCTGTCGGTATCCGAGGAGAATCCGGTTCTATGCGGTCGCTCATGAAGCGCCGGAAAGGGCGTCACGGGTTCTGCCCGACGACCTCCGACTGCAGATGACGAGACGTCAGAAAATCCGGCACGGACCATCGGTGGCTCCGCCGGCACCGGCAATCATCGCCTGGTGTCACGTGATTCCGTCCGCCTCACGTGATCTTGTGTGTCTCGTTGGTGCCGGCATGGAGCTTTCCGTGGAGCAGGCCGACGTGTTGCGGGAGTTGGCGAATCACCGTGATGCTCCTGCGGATTTGACGACGCGGGCCCGGATCGTGCCGTGGTCGGGTGACGGGCGGCGGCGCAAGGACATTGCCGAGTTGCTCGCGGTGTCGCTGCCGACCGTGGATCGCTGGCAGCCCCGCTATGCCCAGCGCGGGCCGGCCGGGCTCGAAGGCGATCGCCCCGGTGGGGCCCGGGGCCAAGTGCCGGCACGGGTACGGGCGCGGGTGATGGCTCCGGCGCGTATGACACCACTGGCCGGCACCGGGCTTTCGCACTGGTCGACGCGCGAGTTGGCGAAGTCGTCCGTGCCGGAAACCTCATCCGCCGCAAGTCACGCGGCATGCTGGTACTCATGGAGGATGCCGCCAAGTCGGTCGCGTCTCCGTACGTCGAGCAGGGTGATCCGGGCCGGGTCGGTGATCGGCGTGCGGGCTTGGCGGCAGGCGTCCTCGAGGTCAACGGGAAGGTTCTTCGCGGCCTGCACCACCCAGGCTGCGGTCGGGTGCGCGGTGGCGCCGAGGATGCGGATCCGCCGACTGGCGTGCTCGATAGCCGCCAGTACGTGCAGTCGTGCACCGGTCAGGGTGACCGTTTCGACGAGGTCGCAGGCCGGCAGGGCGTCGGCCTGGGAGAGCAGGAAGGTGGTCTGGCTCAGACTGCGCGGGGCAGCCGGCCAGAGCGGGCGTCTAAGCGGCCTCGGGGAAATGCGGTGCGTTTCCGCGTCGTTCGGTGCGTGCGATCGGCGTGCCGCCCCACGCCCCTCGTACTGGACGTACTTGGGGTGTGGGGCGGTGCGGCGAGCGTATGACGCCGCCGGAGTCACCGGTTCCGCGCATGTCGCCGATGACGTGCACGTAACCCTCCCGGACGACGCGCGCGCTGTCACCGGCCTCGACGGGCGAGGAGAGCGCCCACGACGCACAGGACTGTGGTGACGAGAACAGCGGCGTGCACACCGCTCATGAATTCATGAAGGCGTTGCCACTGCCCTCGACGGCGGCCTTCAGCTGTGCGGGCTTTCGCCCGTGACCGGCACCACGCCCATCGCAGCGTCCCTGCCATGGGCTGCGCCGATCGGCGATTGCGGATGGACTACGCCCCATCCGGCCGTCGAGCAGAGCCTCGGCGACGCTCTCGCAACGCGTGGAATTCGCCACAATTTGCCTCCAAAGACGGATGAATGCATGAAAGTAGTTCTTTAGAGCCGGTTGCACTCCTGGGTAACCAGCTCCAGGGGTTCAACGACCAGTGGCATGGGAGAAGCGTTTGATCACGGTACGTAAGCGACGCATCGGGCTGATGGCTACGGCCGGCGTACTCGGCGGCGTACTCGCACTCACGGCCCTCGGCGGTACGAGCAACGCTGCCACCAGCGACAACGACCCCGGGAATCACCCGAAATCGCAGGCGCAGGTAGATCAGGCGGGCACCCAGGACGCTTCCGACGCCCGAATAAAGATCACGCCCGGGGAAGGTGCCTACAACGTCGGGATCAACGGCCCCGTCAAAGTCACCGTCAGCAACGGCAAGCTCACCAAGGTGACCATGACCGCCGTCGCGACCGGTGCCGAGATTCCGGGCACCCTGTCCGCGGACGGCACGTCCTGGAAGCCGAACAGCCGGCTGGAACGGGCTACGCGATATCAGGTCGCCGCGGAGGCCGAGGACGCCAAGGGCCGCTCCGTCAGTGGGAACGCCACGATCACCACGGTCTCCCCGGCCAACGACTTCATCGGGCACCTCTCCCCCGAGGACGGCTCGACCGTCGGCGTGGGCATGCCGGTGACGGTCAACTTCGACAAGGCGATCAGCGACAAGGCCGCCGTGGAGTCGGAGATCCAGGTCAGCTCCAGCAGCGGCCAGCAGATCGTCGGTCACTGGTTCAACGACAACCGTCTGGACTTCCGCCCCGAGAACTACTGGAAGGCCGGCTCCACCGTCACCGTCGAGCTCAACCTCCACGGCATCCGGAAGACGGTCACGTTCAAGATCGGCCGGAGCCAGATCAGCACCGTCGACGCCATGACGAAGCAGATGACCGTCGTACGGGACGGCGAGACGATCAAGACCATCCCGATCTCGTCCGGCAGCCCCGAGCACCCGACGTACAACGGTCAGATGGTCATCTCCGAGAAGTTCGGGCAGATCCATATGAACGGTGCGAGCGTCGGCCTCACGGAGAAGGACGGCAAGCCCTCCTACGACATCAAGGCCGTACCGCACGCCATGCGCCTGACCGACTCGGGCACGTTCATCCACGGCAACTACTGGGGTGCCGACTCGGTCTTCGGCAAGGTCAACACCAGCCACGGCTGCGTGGGTCTGAAGGACGTCAGGGGCGGCGCCGACGGCAGACAGCCCGCCGCGTGGTTCTTCGACCACTCGATGATCGGTGACGTCGTGATCATCAAGAACTCCGCGGACAAGACCATGTTGGCCCCGGACAACGGCCTCAGCGACTGGAACATGTCGTGGAGCGAGTGGGTCGCGGGGAGCGCGACCAGCTGACGCCACGTCACTCTGCACGCATCTGAACCCGAATCCCTCCCGCCAGGCGGCGGCCGACACCATGTCGGCCGCCGCCTGCGGCGTCAGAGCGCTCGAACAGCCCTCGTCCCGGGGAGCCCTCACACGTCGTCAACGCTCCCCTTGCCCGCCTGCCGCCTCGCGGGGAGATGTTCCGTGAATGCCGACACGCCCAGGAGCACTACCACGCCGTCGATGAACAGCGACGCCAGGCCAGGGCCTCCAGCCAGTTGCCAATGTCGCCTGTCGCCTGTCGCCTGTCGCCCCAGGCAGCCCGATGGATCGGCTGACCACACAGCCGATGAGCACAGCGGCGGCGAGCGCGATCGTCGTCGGTCAGACACGGCAGCCGTGACACCGCAAGAGCGCGACGACCGTGCTCCCGACGATGGGCGCGATGAACAGGGCTCCCGGGTAGAGGGGCTTGGACATGCCCGCCACCCGTACGCACACCGATTCCAACTCGGCATGTCGGCAGGCGACTTCAATCGCCCCCTCCATACCAAGACGACGACAAACGCCGGCTCAGGACACGAACCGCTGCCACCCCAGGATTTGCCTGGCGTCAGGGCATTGCGAACGGTCGCCCGCTGCAGCCGTTGCCCACACCGATCGCTGAACCTGACGAGACGACTCACCGCGGCATACACCGGCCACGTCACGCACCGCACTTGATCCGTCACGGTACGAACGGAACAACCGTTCAGGACAGGGTGGGCGGCACCCTGGAGGAGAAGGCGTGAAGGCGGGTGAGGAGGCGTGATGCGAACCAGTGACGAGATCTATCACCGGGTTCGCTGGGACCCGCGGTTCGACCCGGCCCGGTTCGTACTGGGGATCAGCCAGCGTGGGGATGGCTACAAACGCATCTCGCTGTCCTCCTTCGTGCCCGGCGGCGACATCCCATGGCACCGGGTGGTGTTCATCGAGGCGGACGGCGAGGTGGTCTGGGACCGGTCCACGGGTGTGGACCGCATCGACGCGTCGGGCGCCGGCCGGGCGCGGGACCCGCAAGCGGACCTGGGCTTCGGCGGGGGCGAACCCGGCGGCGTCCTCGGCGTGTCCCCGACGGCCGGCACGGCGGTGGCCTGGATCCCGCCTGCGGAGCTGTGGCCGCCCATCCAGGACATCCGCCGGGACTACGATCCTCAGATCCACCGCTGGCCGCCGCACGTCAATGTGCTCTTCGGCTTCGTGCCGGAGTCCGACTTCGAGCGGGCCGCCCCGCTGCTCGCCGCGGCGACGGCCCTGACGCCGGTCTTCACCGCCCGGCTGGACGGGGTGCGCACCTTCCGGCACAGGGCGTACTTCACCGTGTGGCTCGACCCGACAGCAGCTGGCAAGGCGCCGTGGGCGGACCTGCACCGCGTACTGCAGCAGCGGTTCCCGCGCTGTCATGGGCCCGCCGAGAACTTCACCCCACATCTGTCCCTGGGCCGGACCCGGGATCCGCGGCGAGTCAGCGCCGACTGCGCCACCCGGCTCGACGCCATGACGGCGACCGTCTGGGAACTCGTCCTGCTCTCACGAAGGGGCCACGGGCCGATGCGGCCACGGGCCACGGTCGCCCTGCGCACCGGCGAGGTCCGCTGGCTGCCCGCACCCGGCCTCGAAACGCCGGGCCCGGAGGACACGGCATGGCTCTCCGAGATCAACGACAGGTAAGGCCACAGCCAGGTGGGGCGAAGCGCCATCAAGGATCCAGGTCGCATGGGCGGAGTATTTGAGCCACCGTTGACGAGCATGCCCTGCTCGCGGATCCACTCCACCAGCCCGGACCCGCCCAGCAGTTGGCCCGATGGCTGAGCCACCGTAGTCGCTGTCAGGCACACACAGGATCTCAGCCGGTGTACCGCGCACCCGCACGTCACCGGCAGCAAGGGGACTTGGGCTGGGTGGCGGCGCGGCGCCGGCCCCAGCCGGCAGCCCGCAGGACGTGGCGAGAAGACCGCCGATGGCGATGAAGGACTACTCGGACGAGTTCAAGGCCGATGCCGTGGCCTTGTACGAGTCCATGCCCGGGGCGACCTACAAAGGAATCGCCGCTGACCTGGGTATCAGCAGGGGCAGTCTGCGCACCTGGGTATTGCGGGACCGTCAACGACGCGGTGTCGCCGACCCGGCCAGGCCCCCGGGAGCGACGCTGCCGGACCCAGCGCCCGAGCCGGCCTCGGGGTCGGAGTCGGAGTCGGTGTCGGACGAGCGGTTCCGGCAGCTGGAAGCGCGAGTGCGGGAGCTCGAAGCCAGTGAGCGGAAGCTGGCGACCGAGCGGGACATCCTGCGGAAGGCCGCAAAGTATTTCGCCGGGGAGACGAACTGGTGAGTCGCTTCCAGTTCGTTGACGACGACCGGGACGCCTTCGAGGTGGTGGACACGCTGCACCGCACCGTCGCGGCCGACCAGGGCGCAGCAACGACCGTCCCCGACGAGGCTGTGGTCCTCGATCGGCAGATAACCGTGCCGATGGCTGGGGGTCCGCCAGCCGCTCATAGCCTTCTCCCGCCAGGATCCCCCTGGGCTTCCAGTCGCCGGCCGGTGCGCCATCCGGCCGTCCGTGGCAGTTCGAGCCGTGGGCGGGCCCGGATACAAACCAGACCAGGGACGGCTACCTCCGAGGCTACGCGGAGACGGCAGGTCTGATGCGTCTGCTGATCGCTGCCCTTGCTGCGGTCGTGTCCGCCGTGCGGAGCCGGCATGCGCGCGTCTGCGCGGTCAGTCAGCCGTTTGCAGGGCGGTGGCGGGCCAGTCGAGGAGAGCGTCAACGGGGCCCAATATGTGTCGAACGAGTTCGCCCAGGTCTGCTCGGAGCTCGGCGTGACCAGATCGCGCGGCGCGGTGGGCACGAGCACGGACAACGCCACCGCGGAGAGCCTGAACGCGACCATGAAACGCGAGACGCTCCAGGGACGGAAACGGTGGAACGGGGCCCGGGAGGCCCGGCTCGCGGTCTTCCGGTGGGCAACCCGCTACAACACCCGAAGGCGGCACTCCCGCCTCGGCCAGATCAGCCCGATCACCTACGAGCAACGATCAACTACCCTGGCCACCGCCGCATGACAACCGGTGTCCACGATCAAGGGTCAACGCCCGGATGTCGTTGCGGCAGGGCCTTGGACGAAGAGATGGATGCACTCGGGGCAGGCGTAGAGCGTCCAGCCAGAGGCGCTCGACCGTTCGATGTGCCGCACGGCAATCGGGGCATCTGTCCAGCAACGGCAGCCGCAGCAGAGTTGGGCGTTCATATCGGCATCACCACTTGCCATGTATGGCTCCCGAACTTGACCTTCCATAAGTCGACCTCGACGGTCTTGAGTCGTAAGTCTCGGTTCGTGCCAACTGCCGGCTCCGAAGTGAGGCGGGCGGGAAGCGGGGTGTGGTGTCCGAGGTCGCCGGCGGAGGGAAGGCGTCAGCCCTTGTTGGCACCGAGCGTGAGGCCGCTGACGAACTGGCGCTGCAGCACGAAGTACACGATCAGCGTCGGGATCGCGGTGAGCAGGGCGCCGGCGGCGACCAGGTTGGGGTCGGTGAAGTACTGCCCGGAGAGGTTCTTCAGGGCCGAGGTGATCGGCATGTTCTCGCCGGTCGAGATGAGGACGATGGCCCAGAAGAAGTCGTTGTAGATCCAGATGGACAGCAGCGTCGCCAGGGCCGCCATCGCCGGGCGGCACAGCGGCAGCACGATCTGCCAGTACTGCCGCCACACCGAGGCGCCGTCGACGAGCGCGGCCTCGGTGAGCTCGTGCGGCAGCATGCGCATGTAGTTGCTCAGCACGAAGGCGCAGAAGCCGGACTGGAACGCTATGTGGATGAGGACCAGGCCGAGCGCGGAGTCGTACAGCTTGCCGCTGACCGTGATGCCGGGCAGGTCGATGAGCAGGAACATGCGGTAGAGGGGGGTGATGATGACCTGCTGCGGCAGCAGGTTGCCCGCCGTGAAGACCAGCAGCAGGGCGAGGTTGACGCGGAAGTCGAACCGGCTGACGTAGAAGGCGACCATCGACGACAGGAACAGCGTCAGCAGCACCGCGGGGACGGCGATGAGCAGCGTGTTGCCGAAGTAGTGCGCCATGTCCGACTGCGTGAACGCGTTCGTGAAGTTGTCGAAGCTCAGCTTGTCGGGCCAGGAGACATAGCCCTTCGTGCTGGTCTCGGCGTATGGACGCATGGCCGCGTACAGCGCCCAGAGCAGCGGGGCCAGCCAGGCCAGCGCGGCGCCCGCGAGGAACAGGTGCAGCAGCAGCCGGGCGGGGCGGACGGGCGCGCGCCTTTTCGGCGCGACAGTGGCGGTGCTCATGCTCGCCGCTCCTTCCGGAAGGTGCTCACCAGGTACGGAATGATCACGACGAGCGAGATCAGCAGCAGGACGACCGCGATGGCGGACCCGTATCCGATACGGCTGGACTCGCCGATGATGTTGTCGGTCACGAGGATCGAGAGCAGTTCGGTGCCTTGGGCTCCGCCGTTGAAGACGTAGACGAGGTCGAAGGCGCGCAGCGACTCGATGATGGTGACGACCAGCACGATGGTGTTGGTGGGGCGCAGCGTCGGGAAGATGACGTTCTTGAAGGTCTGCCATTCGTTGGCGCCGTCGAGCGAGGACGCCTCGCGCAGCGAGGGATCGACGCCCTTCAGACCGGCCAGGTAGAGGATCATCATGTAGCCGGTGTGCCGCCAGGAGGCGGCGATGAGGATCGCCCACAGGTTGAGGTGCGGGTCGCCGATCCAGTCGATGTAGTGGCCGGGCTTGTTGGCCCCGATGAGGCTGTTGATCAGGCCCGTGTCGGGGTTGTAGACGAGTTGCCAGACGAAGCCGATGCACGCCATCGACACGACCACCGGCAGGAAGAACGCGGTCTGGTACACCCTGCTGAACCGGATCTTCTTGTCCAGTTGCACGGCCAGGAGGAGTCCGAGCGGGGTCGGGATCAGGATCAGGACCACGAACCAGATGACGTTGTGCTGGACGGCGGGCCAGAACTGCGGGTTCTGGGTGAACAGTTCGCGGAAGTTCTGCAGCCCGACCCACCTGATGGAGTCGAAGCCGATGCCGTCCCAGGTGGTGAAGGCGAGGGCGACGGAGGCGAGGGCGGTCACCCAGACGAGCGCGATGTGCAGGATCGTCGGGACGCCCGCCATCAGGCCCAGCGTGAACCGGTCGCGACGGGTGAGGAGGCGGCGGTGTCCCCGCGGCCCCCTCTTGCCGGGTGCGGGGGCCGGAGGCGGCGCGAGGGCCGCCTCCGGCATCTCAGCGGTGCTGGTGTCGGTGCTCATGAGGACGCGAAGATCGTCTTCTTCTGGCGCTCGATCGACGAGAGCAGGCTGTCCACGCCCTTGGGGTCGCGGACGAACTTCTGCAGCGCGGGCTGCATCACCGTGGAGGTGAAGTCGGGCCGGCTGTCGCGGTCCATGTACTGCGTGAGGTTCTTGGCCCCGCTGATCAGGTCGTACCCCTTCTTCTGCATGGCGCTGTAGGAGGAGGTGTCGGCCTTGGTGGAGGCGGCGACCACGTTCGGGTCGGACTTGAGGTAGATCTGCTCGGCGGCCGGGGAGCCCAGGTACTCCAGGAGCTTGACGGCACCGGCGTGGTTCTTCGGGGCCTTGCTGAGCATGAAGCCGTCCGTCGGGGCCTCGACGGTGTCCTGCCCGTACGAGGGGTCGATCTCCGGGAACGGGAAGAAGTCCAGGTCTTCCCGGTCGGCGGCGCTGGTGAACTGCTGGCCCACGAACATGCCCAGCAGGTACATGCCGGCCTTCTTCGACACCAGGGTCTGGGCCGCGTCCTGCCAGGTGCGGCCGACGGCGCCGTCCTGGTGGTAGGGGAGGATCTCGGCCCAGTTGTCGAAGGCGGCGCGGGTGCGCTTGTCGGTCCAGGATGCCTTTCCGGCCATCAGCTCGACGTGGAAGTCGTAGCCGTTCGTCCGGAAGTTGATCTGGTCGAAGGTGCCGAGCGCGGGCCACTCGTCCTTGTCGCCGAAGGCGATCGGGACCAGGTTGTCCTTCTTCATCTGCTTGCACAGGGCGATGAACTGGGCCCAGGTGGTGGGGACTTCGTAGCCGTGCTGCTTGAAGACGCTCTTCCGGTAGAAAATCGCCCAGGGGTACGTGTACAGCGGGACGAAGTAGTACTTGCCGTCCTCGCCCTTGCTGAGCGCCTTCATCGCGTCGGGGAAGTCGCCCTCGATCGTCTTCCACACGTCGTCGATCGGGGTGGCCAGCTTCTTGCCCGCGAAGAACTGCATGCGGTAGCCGGCGAACCAGTTGAACACGTCGTCGGGCGTGCCCTGGAGGTAGGAGTTGATCTGCTCCTGGAAGGTGTTGTGGTCCTTGGTGTTCACGTCGACCGTGATGCCGGACCGCTTCTTGAAGGCCGCGTAGATGTCGGCGAAAGCCTTCTTCGGCACGGCGTCCGACGCGTTGGAGCCGAGGGTCAGGGTCTTCGGGTCACTGGCCGCGCCGCTGCCGGCGCAGGCGCTGAGAAAGGGTATGGACGCGCCGAGCGCGGCCGCTCCGCCGATGCCGCGCAGCAGGGTGCGGCGGCTGGGACCCGGGACGGAGAGACCGGAGGGAGGGACTTGCATACGGGCTCCTGAGACAGTGGCCGACCGGCCGAGAGAAAACAACGCAGAAACGCAAGGTCGACCAGAAACCGACCAGATCAAACAACGTGGCCCATGAGACCCGTTCGGCCTGCCGAACGTCAAGGGCTGTGCGTCACCTTTCTGAAACTTGAGGCAAAGGGCCAGGTAGGCAAGGATTAGACCCGTGGAAACCATGGGTAACCTTGGAAGCTGAGCCGAATTCATCTTCTGTCCGAACGCCCAACGGGGCGTCCATGCCTTTGACTTGGGCCCAATAGATGAGAGCAACTCCAGCTACCCGCCACGCCTCCACGAGTGAGCGAATCTGTTTGATCTTTCCAGCTCCTCCTTCCTGTAGCCTGCGAGCGGACATGACCTCCTTACTCAGCCCCAGACCACCTCTCCTCGTCGTCCTGACGTTCCATCCGTGGCTAAATGCTTGATCTCCGTATCACCTCCTGACGCTCCGGCTCGGCCGCACACATAGGGGAGATCCTCCGTTGGCGCATCGGTCACAGAAACCGGGAAACCCGTGGGGCGCCATCACTCGTGGGCCAGCCCGGTCTGTGCAGGTCATACGTGCCTGGCGTCACTGCCAGTCCTTGGAGCGCCGCGGTGCAATGAAGCGTGCTGGCTCCTCATTCGGGGAGGCGCGTTGCCTGGCTCGTCACTCCCGGGCCGCAACGCGTTGCGAACGAGGTGCGGTCGGGGGCAGCACCGCGTCGATCCCTGCGTGGGCCCGCATGAGACTCGGTTCTGGAGACCAGGGGATGCGCCAACGCTGCGCGGCGGTGTGGTTGCAGTCGTAGATCTGCAACTGTGCGCCCGGCGGCGACCTCCCGCGGGCGGCGCAGGTACCAGTCGAAGTAAGCGTCCGACTTGTCCTGCCAGCCGTCGGCCCACACATCGACTTCGTACCCGTCCAGGCCCGCCGCGGTCGAGGGCGCCCAGGTGGAGTAGAGATCGGAGGTGTTGGGCTGAGTGTTCAGACCGGGGGTCACATACAGTTTTGATTCCGGCCTCGAGACCGCCTCGTAGCCGTCGTTGGTGTACTTGGACGTGTCACCCTTCCAGCCCTCGATGATGATGTCCTTGGCCGGCTGGATGGTGTTTCCACCAACCTCGTCCCACCAGTTCCAGATCTCGGTCTTGCGCCCGAGGCCGGTCACGACCTTGTTGAGATCGTTGACGAAGTTCACGAAGACATCGGCGACGTGACCCTTCGCGTTCGCGTTCGCACAGGCGACCAGATCCGGGCAGGCCGACATTTGGTCGAGGTAGGGGTACTCGTCATCGCCGATGTGGAAGACCGGCGAGTTCGGGAACAGCGGGACGAACTCCTTCAGCAGGTTGGTAACCAGAGTCAGGGTCGCCGGCTTGGTGACGTCCATCGTCAGGCGCCGTATAGACCCTTCTTCATCGAGTCGCACGTCCAGGCCAGCGAGGGCTTGTACTTGAGGATCGGCCCCGCGTGCGCCGACACGTCGATCTCCGGCACGAGCGTCACGTGGTACTTCTGCGCGTACGCAACTAGTGTCCTGCGCCATCAATTCGTCGTTAGTTCTTGGTGCCCCACTGCCGCCGACTTGGCCGAATACTCGCAGGCCGGGGCTGGATGGGCGGACAACCAACCCGGCCGGGCAAGGCGCGAATCCACCGACGAACTTCTGGCGCAGCGCACTAGTGTCCTGCGCCAGGAATTCGATGTAGATGTGTAGCCTTGGGCTGTGGCGCGTATGGGACGGCCGATGGCCGAGCTGACATTGACGGATGAGGAACGCGAGACGCTGGTCCGCTGGTCACGGCGGGCCAAATCCTCGCAGGCGCTGGCGCAACGCTGCCGGATCGTCCTCGGCTGCGCGGACGGGAAGTCGAACCAGGAGGTCGCTGCCGAGATCGGGGTGTGGCCCCAGACCGTGGGCAAGTGGCGGCGGCGGTTCCTCGCCGGCCGGCTGGAGGGCCTGGCCGACGAGCAACGCCCCGGCGCCCCGCGGAAGGTCAGTGACGAGCAGATCGAGGACCTGGTCGTCGCCACCTTGGAACGGACCCCCAAGGACGCCACCCACTGGTCGCGGGCGTCCATGGCCGCCGAGAGCGGGCTGTCGAAGTCCACGGTCGGCCGGGTCTGGAAGGCGTTCGGTCTTAAACCGCACCTGGTGGACACCTTCAAGCTCAGCAAGGACCCGCAGTTCATCGAGAAGGTCCGCGACGTGGTCGGGCTCTACCTGGACCCGCCGGAGCGGGCCCTGGTGCTCTGCGTGGACGAGAAGAGCCAGATCCAGGCGCTGGACCGGTCCGCGCCGATGCTCCCGATGATGCCGGGCATGCCCGAGCGTCGCACGCACGACTACCTCCGCAACGGCGTGACCACGCTGTTCGCGGCACTGGACGTGGCGACCGGTGAAGTCATCGGCTCGCTGCACCGCCGGCACCGGGCCGCGGAGTTCAAGAAGTTCCTCGCCAAACTCGACAAGGAAGTACCCGTAGACCTCGACGTACATCTCATCTGTGACAACTACGCCACCCACAAGACCCCAGCGATCCAGAAGTGGCTTGCCGCACACCCCCGGTTCCACATGCACTTCACTCCCACCAGCTCGTCCTGGCTCAACCAAGTGGAGCGGTGGTTCGGCCTGCTGACGGACAAGCAGCTCCGACGCGGAGTCCACAAATCCGTCCGCGCGCTGGAGAAGGACATCCGGGACTGGATCAAGACCTGGAACGAGAACCCCCGCCCCTTCACCTGGACGAGGACCGCGGACGAGATCCTGGAACGACTTGCCTCATATCTTGAACGAATTCCTGGCGCAGGACACTAGTGTGCTGATGTCCTCGTGGCTGTAGGAACCGGTGCTCGGCGCCAGGCCAGGATACGTCGTCGACTGCAGCCTGAACGCATCGTTGTCGGTGAAGTGCAGATGCAACTGGTTGAGCTTGTGCCAGCTCATCTGCCGGATCTGCCTCTTCAGTTCGTCCATCGCCCAGTAGCGGCGGCCGAGGTCCAGCATGACGCCGCGGTGGGCAACCGTCGGCCCGTCGATGGCAGTACCATTCGGCAGGTTCACGCGCGCGGGATTGGCCTTGAGGACTTGCTCGAGCGTCTGCTGGCCCCAGTAGACACCTGTGGCCGTCTTCGCGCGGATGTCGGCGGTGGATCCGACTTCCGTGGTGTAGCCCTCGTCGGCCTGGGTGGTCGTGGTGTCCAATCGGAGGAAGATGTCGCCGGCCTTCCCCTCCGCGGCAACGTTGACCGGCAGTTGCAAGCCGGTGATGGTCTTCAGGTCGGCGGCGAAGGTCGATGCGTCGGCCGACAGCTTGTCCTGGTCGGCGGTGTTCACCACGATGCGGCTGTCCGTGGTCAGGGTGAACGTGCCTGGCGAGCCGGTCCATTGCTGGATCGCCGGAACGGCGAGCGGCCTGGGATTGGCGGCCGCCGACGCCGAGTCACTGCCGACGACGACCACGCCCGCCAGGGCCACAGCGGTTGCTACGCCAGATGCGCGAGAAAGCCCGCCGGCCAAGCTTGGAGGAGTCTGTGACGACGACCCGGTGTGCACGTTCGGCGAAGAGCCTGCTGACGCTGGCCTCGTCCTCCTGATGCGCCATGATGCCCATCTGGGTGTCCATCCCGTCGATCCCCAGCACCGCAACATCCAGGACGACCTCGTTGAGGACTCCCGCAGCCAGCGGCTCGACAAGCTCGAACGTTTGAGGGCGCGCCACGCCACCGGTCGTCACGATCTTGATCTGGGGCCGTACGGCCAGCTCGTACGCGATGTTCAGCGCGTTGGTCACCACGGTCAGGGCCGGCGCCTGGCCCTTCCCTTCCTTGCCGCTGCTCGCACGGACCGCGAGGACTCGCGCCACTTCGGTCGTGGTCGTGCCGCCATTGAGGCCGACCGCCACCCCCCTCCCCGATGAGATCGACGGCGGCGGCCGCGATGCGCTGCTTCTCCGATGCGTGACGGGAGGACTTATGACGCAGCGGCAGCTCGTAGGAGACGCCGTGGGGAATGGCACCGCCTCTCGTACGCACGAGCATCTGCTGCCCGGCGAGTTCATCAAGATCTCTGCGGATCGTCGCGCTGGACACGCCCAGGGCGGCAGCGGCCTCGTCGACCTCGATGCCACCCCGCTCGGCCAGCAGTTCCATCAATGTGGTCCAGCGGTCGTGCTTGGACATGGTCAGTTCCTCGTCGGCTGGCAGGTGCGCTTTTGCTGCGTGTTCTGATCGTACGGACACGACGGTGCGCGCACGCGCAGCCCGGTCGACCTCTGTCTGCTCATACGATCACCACCACGGACGCTTACTTATGCGCGAAAGTAGCGAGTCCGAACAACTATTGACATCAACTGTGCGAGTGCGCCTCACCGTGCCGTGCATGAGGCCCGCAGCACGGGCCACCGGTTCCTCACAAGGCGGTCTGTGTCATGAACAAGCGTGTACTCGCCGTGTCCGCTGCCTGTGCGCTCGGCGCGCTCACTCTCTCCGCTTGCGGTGGGGGCAGCGGGTCGGCGAACGGGGAGGTGACGCTCAAGCTCGTCGCAGCGGACTACGGCGACAACGGCTCCAACAGCCCCTCCCCCTACTGGAAGGACGTGGCCAAGAGGTTCACCGCCACCAACCCCAAGATCAAGGTGGTCGTCCAGGTCATCGACTGGAACGACATCGACGCCCAGGTCAAGACCATGATCCAGAGCGACGATATGCCCGACATCCTCCAGACGGGCGGTTACGCCGACAAGGTCGCCGACAACCTGATGTACAAGGCACAGGAAGTGTTGTCGGGGAAGACCCAGGGCAACCTCATCCCGAGCTTCGCCAAGGCGGGCGAAGTCAAGGGCGTGCAGTACGGCATCCCCTTCGTCTCCTCCACCCGCGCCCTCTTCTACAACAAGGCGCTCTTCAAGCAGGCCGGGATCGACCGGGCGCCCCAGACCTGGGACGAGCTCAAGGCGGACGCCCAGAAGATCAAGGCGAAGGTTCCCGGTGTCACCCCCTACGCTCTGCCGCTCGGGCCCGAGGAGGCCCAGGGCGAGAGCCTGATCTGGGAACTGGGCAACGGCGGCCCCAAGGGGCGATGAGTGCCCATCGTGTGACGCGCCGTCCCGGGAACCACGTTCACGCGACTTTGTGCGTGGCTCGTCGTGCCGCCAGCCGCTCCCGCCCAGGGCTGCCCCGAAGCCGGACGTCTTCGGCGGCATGAGCAAGGGAGAACGCAACCGGATCAAGATCCGGGTCCGAACCGCGATGAGCTCCCAGGCCCAGCTCCAGGGCCGCAGCGCATCCAGACCGCCGCCGCCGAGAAGAAAGGCCCGCTCTACGACGCCCTGGGCATCACCATCAGCTACGAACACGCAATGAGGACCGCGACCGTCAGGTCGGGGCCCTCGTCACCGTATCGTCAATCGTTGGGGGACGATCTCGTGATCGTCCCAATCGTTGTGTCCGAGGGGGGACTTGAACCCCCACGCCCGATAAAGGGCACTAGCACCTCAAGCTAGCGCGTCTGCCATTCCGCCACCCGGACCAGGTGTCTGCCGCCTGGCCGGGGGTGTTCCCCGCGGCGACATGGACAACAATACCAAGGTTTCGGAGTGCCTTTCACCTGCGTATCCCGGTCGCCAGAGCGGATGCACGGGACTAGGTGGGGGTGCACCCATGGCCTCACCATGGGCGACCGTTCGACTACGACGCGTTCGCCGCGAGGGCGACGGCCAAGGACGCTGTCGCCGTGGCGGGAGCACTTGCGGAGCCGGATCACCTGGGAGTCGTCCCGGTGGTCGCGCGCATGCCGGCCGCCCTGGCCTCCCGAGAGGACGAGGCGCTCGGGCCCAAGGCCGGCCGGCTCGCCCATCACGGGGCCGGAGGACTGCGGGACGCGAACATCGCCCGGCTGGTCAGCGCCGCGCGGCAGCAGAGTGTCGACCGAGAGAGCATCGGACAGCGGGGCGGCGCCCCCGCCAGGAGCGCCGCCCGGCATCACCTCACGGCATGAGGTGGTAGTCCGGGAAGTTCCCGGGCAGCCGCTCCCCCGCCGGCCCCTGCGTCACCGCGCGCACCAGCAGCTCCCCGCCCACGAAGGCACCGCGCCACGACGCGCCGAAGCCGCCGAAGAGTTCGTCACGGTCACCCCGGGAACGGGGCTTGCCGCGGCCGACCTTGAACGCGCGGATCTGCGGGGCGAGTCGGTCGTACGTCGCCTCGTCGTCCGTGGAGAGCGTGGCGACGAGCGCGCCGTTCGACGCGTTCATCGCGGCGAGCAGCTCGGCCTCGGTGTCGACCAGGACGATGGTGTCGACCGGGCCGAAGGGCTCCGCGTGGTGCAGTGGTGAGGACGGGGGCGGGTTCAGGATCGTGACGGGCTGGACGTACGCCGCCGTGTCCTGGCCGGGCAGGAAGCGGGCGTCGGACAGCTTGCCGCGGTGCAGTGGGACGGCGCCCCGGTCGATGGCCTCGGCGACCTGGTCGTGCAGCTCCTTGGCCTTCGCCGCGTTGATGACCGGACCGAAGTCGAGTGTCGGGTACGGGTCAGCGGGGTGCTCGACCGCGAGCGGGTGCCCGACCCGCAGGGTGCGCACGGCAGGCAGGTACGCGGCCAGGAACTCGTCGAACAGCTCGCGCTGGACGACGAAGCGCGGGTAAGCCGTGCAGCGCTGCTTTCCGTAGTCGAAGAGCTTGGGGATGACCGCGGTCAGCGCGTCCCAGTCGGTGTAGTTCCAGATGCCCCAGGTGTTGAGTCCTTCCTGTTCGAGTACATGCCGCTTGCCGAGGTCGGCGACGGCGGTGGCCACCGCGGCGCCCGTGTCACGGCCGCCGACGAAGGAGACGCAGCCGATCTCGGGCGCGCGGACCAGCGCCTCAGAGAGCTCGCCGCCGCTGCCGCTGACGAGAGTGACGGGGATACCTTCGCGCGCGGCGAGCGCGCAGGCCAGGGTGAGGCAGGCGACGCCGCCGTCGGTCGGGGTCTTGGCGATGACCGCATTGCCGGCCAATGCCTGTACCAGCATTGCGTGAACGAGCACGCTCATCGGGTAGTTCCAGCTCGCGATGTTGGACACGGGTCCGTCGAGCGGGGCCCGGCCGTCCACCATGGGCTCGATGCCGTCGACGTACCAGCGCACACCGTCGATCGCCCGGTCCACGTCGGCCTGCGCGAGCCGCCAGGGCTTGCCGATCTCCCAGACGAGAAGGAGGGCGAGCAGTTCGCGGTGTTCGGTGAGCGCGTCGAGGGTCGCCGCCACGCGTGCACGGCGCTCCTCCAGGGGCACATGGCGCCAGGCGCGGTGCTGGTCGAGCGAGGCGCGTACGGCCTGCTGGGCGGTGGCGCGATCCAGGCGCGGCGGGCCCGCGATGGGGCTGCCGTCGACGGGGCTGGTGGCGGGCAGTGCCCGGCCGTCCGCCTGCCAGGCGGCTGCCCACAGATTGAGGACTCGGTCGTCGCGGAACGCCTCGGGAGCGACAGCCAGGCACCGCTGCCAGGCGTCGGTCCAGGACGTACCGGACTTCAGAACGAGGTTGGTGGGGTTGAGGGTGATTGCCATTCGGTGTCTCCGCTCTCGGTGCACAGTCGGGGGCGGGGGGCTTGGCATCTGCCGAACCGCAGAATGCATGCCCGCGCGAACAGTGGTCGCGTAGGTCGCGAACGGTGGTCGCGTATGTAGGGAGGAACGTAGTGAAGCCGGATTGTTCCCGACAGTCACGCCACATTAACTATGAGTGACGTCACGTTCCGTTTCCAGCTGGGTCAGCACCAGCCGAGCCGTCTCGGTCGGGGTGCCGCCCACGCGCACTCCGACCGCCTCCAGGGCCTTCTTCTTCGCCTGGGCGGTGCCCGACGAGCCGGAGACGATGGCTCCCGCGTGCCCCATGGTCTTGCCTTCGGGCGCGGTGAAGCCGGCGATGTAGCCGACGACGGGCTTGGTGACGTGGTCGCGGATGTACGCGGCCGCCCGTTCTTCGGCGTCGCCGCCGATCTCCCCGATGAGAACGATCAGTTCGGTGTCGGGGTCGTCCTGGAAGGCCGCCAGGCAGTCGATGTGGGTGGTGCCGACGACGGGGTCGCCGCCGATGCCCACGCAGGTGGAGAAGCCGATGTCCCGGAGCTCGTACATGAGCTGGTACGTCAAAGTGCCCGACTTGGACACCAGGCCGACGCGTCCGGGCTTCGTGATGTCGGCGGGGATGATGCCCGCGTTCGACTGGCCGGGCGTGATCAGGCCCGGGCAGTTGGGACCGACGACGCGCGTCCCCCTCTTCGCGGCGTGCGCGTGGAAGGCGACGGAGTCGTGAACCGGGATGCCCTCGGTGATGACGACGGCGAGTCCTATCCCGGCCTCGGCGGCCTCCACAACGGCCGCCTTGGCGAAGGCCGGTGGCACGAAGACCACGCTCACGTCCGCGCCGGTGGCCGCCATGCCTTCGCGCACCGACCCGAAGACGGGCACGGCCCGGTCGTCGAAGTCGACGGCCTGTCCGGCCTTGCGCGGGTTGACGCCGCCGACCACGTCCGTGCCGGCCGCGAGCATGCGACGGGTGTGCTTCATGCCCTCGCCGCCGGTCATGCCCTGGACGAGGACCTTGGACTCCTTGGTGAGAAAGATGGCCATGTCCCGCTCCTTCAGCTTGTGTTGGCGAGTTGGGCGGCACGGCGGGCGGCACCGTCCATGGTGGTGGCCTGCTGCACCAGGGGGTGTGCGTGGCCGTCGAGGATGGCGCGGCCGCGGACGGCGTTGTTGCCGTCCAGGCGGACCACGAGCGGTTTGGTCAGCCGCACGGCGTCCAGGGCCTGCACGATGCCGTCGGCGACGGCGTCGCAGGCCGTGATCCCGCCGAAGACGTTGACGAAGACGGACTTCACGTCGGGATCGGAGAGGATGACCGCCAGGCCGTCGGCCATGATCTGGGCGGATGCCCCGCCGCCGATGTCGAGGAAGTTGGCCGGCCGGGCGCCGCAGCCGGCGACCACGTCCAGCGTCGACATGACCAGGCCCGCGCCATTGCCGATGATGCCGACCTCGCCGTCCAGCTTGACGTAGTTGAGGCCCTTGGCCCCGGCCGCCGCCTCCAGGGGGTCGTCGTGCCCGGCGCCCTCTTCTCCCCAACGCGCCTGCCGGAAGCGGGCGTTGTCGTCGAGGGTGACCTTGCCGTCCAGGGCGAGGATCTGCCCCTGGGCCGTGCGGACGAGGGGGTTCACCTCGACGAGGACGGCGTCCTCACGCGTCAGCACCTGCCACAGTCGCATCAGGACGTCGACCGTCTGCGGTGGCAGACCCGCGGCCTGCGCGATCTCGGACGCCTTCGCCGACGTCACTCCTTCCGCCGGGTCGATGTGAATGCGCGCCACCGCCTCCGGCCTGGTCGCGGCCACCTCCTCGATCTCCATGCCGCCCTCGGCGGAGGCGATCGCGAGGAAGCGTCCGGCGGCACGGTCGAGGACGTAGGAGACGTAGAACTCGCTCTTGATGTCGACCGGCTGAGCCAGCATCACCTCGCGGACCGTGTGGCCCTTGATGTCCATGCCGATGATCCGGCGTGCCGTGAGCTCGGCGGCGGCCGGGTCGGCGGCGAACTTCACACCGCCCGCCTTGCCGCGCCCCTCGGTCTTCACCTGGGCTTTGACCACGACGCGACCGCCGAGCCGGCGGGCGATCTCGCGCGCCTCCTTGGCCGAGCTCGTGACCTCGGCACGCGGCACCAATATGCCGTGTTCCTCGAAGAGCCCCCGTGCCTGGTGCTCGTACAGGTCCATGATTCGGCTCCTGTCTTAAAAGTGCTGCACGACCCCTGGACATCACCCATCGGATGCGGGATAACAATCTTCATACAGTATCCGTCGACTGTATGCAATGTGCGGGACGCCGCCCACGACCAGCGACGCCAGGACGCTCAAGGCAACGGACAAGTGAGGTGACCTGTGACAACCAAGGCTCTCGAAGGCATTCGCGTCCTCGACATGACACACGTCCAGTCCGGCCCCTCCGCGACCCAACTGCTGGCCTGGCTGGGAGCGGACGTCATCAAGCTGGAGGCGCCGACCGGTGACATCACCCGCAAGCAGCTGCGGGACATCCCGGACGTCGACTCCCTGTACTTCACGATGCTCAACAGCAACAAGCGCAGCATCACCCTCAACACCAAGACCGAGCGCGGCCGGCAGATCCTCACCGAGCTGATCAGCCGCTCCGACGTCATGGTCGAGAACTTCGCCCCGGGCGCGGTCGACCGCATGGGCTTCACCTGGGACCGCATCCGCGAGATCAACCCCCGTATCGTCTACGCCTCCATCAAAGGTTTCGGCGAAGGCCCGTACACCGACTTCAAGGCGTACGAGGTCGTCGCACAGGCCATGGGCGGGTCGATGTCGACCACCGGCTTCGAGGACGGGCCACCCCTGGCGACGGGAGCCCAGATCGGTGACTCGGGCACAGGCATCCACGCCGTGGCGGGGATTGTCGCGGCGCTGTTCCAGCGGGAGAACACCGGACGTGGTCAGCGGGTCAACGTGGCTATGCAGCATGCTGTGCTCAACCTCTGTCGGGTGAAGCTGCGCGATCAGCAGCGACTGGCACACGGTCCGCTCACCGAATATCCCAACGAGGACTTCGGCGACGAGGTTCCCCGGTCCGGGAACGCCTCCGGCGGTGGCCAGCCCGGCTGGGCGGTCGCATGCGCACCCGGCGGCCCGAACGACTACGTGTACGTCATCGTGCAGCCCGTCGGCTGGAAGCCCCTCAGCGAGCTCATCGGCAGGCCCGAACTGGCCGAGGACCCCGAGTGGGCCACCCCCGAAGCCCGACTGCCCAAGCTCGAGAAGATGTTCCAGCTCATCGAGGAGTGGACCAGCACCCTCCCCAAGTGGCGGGTGCTGGAGGTGCTCAACGCCCACAACATCCCTTGCGGACCGATCCTGTCCACCAAGGAGATCATCGAGGACGAGTCGCTGGTCGCCAACGAGATGGTCGTGAAGGTGCCGCACCCCGAGCGCGGCGAGTTCATCACCGTGGGCAGCCCGCTGAAGCTCTCCGACTCCCCCGTCGACGTAACCAGTTCGCCGCTGCTCGGCGAACACAACGAAGAGGTCTACATCGGCGAGCTCGGGCTCGGCGACGAAGAGCTGCGCCTGCTCAAGTCGAACGGGGTGATCTGACGTGGTGACACAGGACCGGGCCCGACGGGTGCGCGCCCTTCTCGACGACGTACGGGCCGAGGGACGGACGGCGCTCACGGCGCCCGAGGGCAAGGTGATCGCCGACGCTTATGGGATCGCCGTCCCCGGCGAGGAACTCGCCAGGGACGCGGACGAGGCGGTGGCCTGCGCGGCGCGCTTCGGCGGGCCCGTCGTGCTGAAGATCGTCTCCCCGGACATCCTGCACAAGACCGACGCGGGCGGCGTGGTCGTCGGCGTGGAGGGTGCGGCGGAGGTACGGGCCGCCTTCCACAAGATCGTCGAGAACGCGCGGGAGTACGACCTGCAGGCCCGCATCGCGGGCGTACAGGTCCAGGAGCTGATCCCGCAGGGGCAGGAGGCCATCGTCGGCGCGGTGACCGACCCGACGTTCGGGAAGGTCGTGGCCTTCGGGCTCGGCGGTGTACTGGTCGAGGTCTTCAGGGACGTCACGTTCCGACTCGCGCCCGTGGACGCCGACGAGGCACTGTCGATGCTGGACTCGATCCGCTCGGCGCAGATTCTGCGCGGGGTGCGCGGTGCGCGGCCGGTGGACAGGCGGGCGATCGCCGACCAGATCCTCCGGGTGTCCGAACTCGTCGCGGACTTCCCGGATATCGCCGAGGTGGACCTCAACCCGGTGATCGCCACCGCGGAGGGCGCGATCGCGGCGGACATTCGCGTGATCCTCGCGGAGCGGGTTCCCCGTGAGCGCCGGACGCACCCGCGCGAGGAGATCCTCATCTCCATGCGTCGCCTGATGCGGCCCTCCTCGATCGCCGTGATCGGCGCCTCAAACGAGCAGGGCAAGATCGGCAATTCGGTCCTGCGCAATCTCATCGACGGCGGCTTCCCGGGCGAGATCCATCCGGTGAACCCCAAGGCCGACGACATCCTGGGCCGCAAGGCCTACCCGAGTGTCACGGACATTCCCGGCGAGGTGGATGTGGCGGTGTTCGCCGTCCCCGCCCCGTCCGTGGCCCCGCTCCTGGAGGAAGTCGGACGCAAGAACATCCCCAACGCCGTGCTGATCCCCTCCGGGTTCGCGGAGAGCGGCGAGCCCGAACTCCAGGACGAGATCGTGGCCATCGGCGAGCGGCTCGGCATCCGGCTCCTCGGTCCGAACATCTACGGCTACTACTCGACCTGGCACCACGTGTGTGCCACCTTCTGCGCGCCGTACGACGTGAAGGGCGGGGTCGCGTTGACCTCGCAGTCCGGCGGCATCGGAATGGCCGTTCTGGGCTTCGCGCGCACGACGAAGACGGGTGTTTCGGCGATCGTCGGGCTCGGCAACAAGGCGGACCTGGACGAGGACGACCTGCTCACCTGGTTCGGCGAGGACCCGCACACGCAATGCATCGCCATGCACCTGGAGGACCTCAAGGACGGCCGCGCGTTCGTCGAGGCGGCCCGCGCCACGGTCCCGAAGAAGCCGGTCGTGGTCCTGAAGGCCGGTCGTACGGCGGCCGGCGCCAAGGCCGCCGGTTCGCACACGGGCGCGCTCGCGGGCGACGACGCCGTGTACGACGACATCCTGAGGCAGGCCGGCGTCATCCGGGCCCCGGGGCTGAACGAAATGCTGGAGTACGCGCGCGCGTTGCCGGTGCTTCCGACTCCCCAGGGCGACAACGTCGTGATCATCACGGGCGCGGGCGGCAGCGGCGTGCTGCTGTCCGACGCGGTGACCGACAACGGCCTGTCCCTGATGGAGATCCCACCGGACCTGGACACGTCCTTCCGGGAGTTCATCCCGCCCTTCGGGAGCGCCGGCAACCCCGTGGACATCACGGGCGGCGAGCCGCCGTCGACGTACGAGGCGACGATCCGGCTGGGCCTTGAGGACCCGCGCGTCCACGCGCTCGTCCTCGGCTACTGGCACACCATCGTGACCCCTCCCCTGGTCTTCGCCGAACTCACCGCGCGCGTGGTGGCCGAGTTCCGCGAGCGCGGGATCGAGAAGCCCGTGGTGGCGTCGCTCGCGGGCGACGTCGAGGTCGAGGAGGCCTGCCAGTACCTGTACGAGCGGGGGGTCGTGGCCTACCCGTACACGACCGAGAAGCCGGTGGCCGTCCTCGGCGCGAAGTATCGCTGGGCGCGTGCGGCGGGGCTGTTGGGGGGCGGGTTCATGACGTGAGTGTGCGCGGGGGCGGCCGACGGTGCGCGTCGGCCGCCCCCGGGACCCATAAGCGCACGAAAGGCATTTGGCAGGGGGCGCTGACCAGATCTTTCGACGCAAGGGGTGCTTGAGCAACATGACATCCACCGATTATTCGACGTCCGTCCCCTATCAAGAGGTGACGGACCGCAACGGCCGCGTGTACCGCGTCGGCGAGTCCGATATCGACATCATGGGCCGCAAGCGCAAATGGATGGTCATCCTGCCCTGGGCGGGCATGATGGGCATCAGCTCCGCCGAGTACGCGTTCACGTCCGCGGAGGACACGCTCCACGATGCTCACCTGTGGAGCAGCGGACACATCTTCTGGCTCATGGGCGTCTGGGTGTTCTTCCAGGCGGCCGTGGCCTTCCCGGCCGGGCAACTGCGGGAGAGCGGCCGCCTCCCCGCCTGTACGGCGATGCTGCTGGGCGCACTCGGCACGCTGCTGGGCTACCTGTCGTTGGCCTTCGCACCGCATGTGCTGATCGCCTATCTCGGCTTCGGCATGTGCAGCGGCATCGGCGCCGGCCTCGTCTACGCGACCAGCGTGAACATGGTCGGAAAGTGGTATCCGGAGCGCAAGGGCGGCAAGACGGGCTTCGTCAACGGCGGTTTCGCCTACGGGTCCGTGCCCTTCGTCTTCCTGTTCACGTCGTACATGGATCTGAGCAACTACAAGGGCGTGCTGATCGCGGTCGGCCTGCTCTGCTGCTCCGTCGTCGCCGTCGCCGGCTGGTTCTTCAAGGACCCGCCCAAGGGGTGGTGGCCCGCGGACGTGGACCCGCTGAAGGCGTCGGACGACCCGAAGATCCGGCGGGCGCTGGAGAAGAACCCGCCGGCGGTGAAGCAGTACACCCCCAAGGAGGCCGCCCGTACCCCCGTGCTCTGGATGATGTGGTTCTGTCTGCTGTGCACGGCCGGGATCAACATCTTCGGCATCGCCTTCCAGGTGCCGTTCGGCAAGGACATGGGCTTCGCGGGCGGGATCGTGGCCACGGCGATGTCCCTGAAGGCCATCGTCAACGGCACCGGGCGCGGCGTCATCGGCTGGATATCCGACCGCGTCGGCCGGCGCCACACACTGATCATCGTGTGTCTGGTGCTGGGCTCCGCCCAGTTCGGTGTGCTGGTCTCCGGCCAGATGGGCAGCATGCCGTTCTTCCTGTTCTGCTCCATGGTCTCCGGTTTCGGCGGCGGCGCGATCTTCCCGCTGTTCGCGGCCATGACGGCTGACTACTTCGGCGAGAACAACAACGCCTCCAACTACGGAATGGTCTACAGCTCGAAGTTGATCTCGGGCCTTGTGGGCTCCGGTATGGGCGCGGTCGTCGTCGGCGCGTGGGACTACCATGGCGCCTTCGTTCTCGCCGGATCCATCGGGCTGGCATCCGCAGTGCTGGCCCTGTTCCTCAAGGCTCCCGGCCGGCCGCAGGCCCGGAGCATCGTCCCCAACCCGCACCCGCTTGGCGAGGAGATGGCGTAATGACGGCGGAACCCATCGCCACGAAGGAAGCGTCGGACGAATCCGACGCCTCGAACCGCGCATACCGTGAAGTCACCGACTCCCGGGGTCGTGTCTACCGGATCGGCGAGACTGACCGGGACATCCTGGGCCACTCACGCAAGTTCATGGTGTATCTGCCGTGGACAGCCATGATGGCCATCAGCGTCTTCGAGTACGCGTACGGCTCCGCCGAGGACACCTTGTCCCACGCGCACGGCTGGACGCAGAGCAACACCTTCTGGATCCTGAGCGTCTGGGTCTTCTTCCAGGCCGGCATCGCCTTCCCCGCGGGCTGGCTGCGGGAGAAGGGCATCCTCACCGCCCGCAAGGCCATGTACGCAGGCTCGGGCATGTGCCTGATCGGCTTCCTCGCCCTCTCTCACCTGAGCAACGTGCTGCTCGCCATCCTGGGCTTCGGCGTCATCGGCGGCGTAGGGTCCGGCCTGGTGTACGCGACCTGCATCAACATGGTCGGTAAGTGGTTCCCCGAGCGCCGTGGCGCGAAGACGGGATTCGTCAACGGCGGATTCGCCTACGGCTCCCTGCCGTTCATCTTCATCTTCAACTACGCCTTCGACACGGCCAACTACCACCGCGTCCTGGACCTCATCGGCTGCTACGTAATGATCGTGGTGCTTGCCTCCGCGTTCTTCTTCAAGGACCCGCCGAAGAACTGGTGGCCCGCGGACGTCGACCCGCTGGCCTATGGCGGCACCGAGAAGGGTGCCGCCGCCCTGGCCAAGAACCCTCCCGCGGTGAAGCAGTACACACCGAAGGAGGCCATCAGGACCGGCATGCTTCCGCTCATGTGGATCGCCCTCGTCATGACCGCGGGTGTGTCGATCTTCGGAATCTCCTTCCAGGTCGACTTCGCCAAAGAAGTGGGCTTCGGACCGCTGGTCGCCGCCTCGTCGATGGGCGTCATGGCCGTCATCAACGGCGTCGGCCGGGGTGTGGTGGGCTGGCTGTCCGACACCTGGGGCCGCAAGCAGACCCTGGTGTTCGTCATCGTCGTCCTGGGTCTCGCCCAGTTCGGCGTGATCTGGGCCGGTGACATCCACAGCGAAGGCCTGTTCCTGTTCTTCGCCTTCCTCTCCGGGTTCGGCGGCGGAGCCTTCTATCCGATGTTCGCGGCTCTGACGCCGGACTACTTCGGCGAGAACTACAACGCCACCAACTACGGTCTGGTGTACAGCGGCAAGCTGATCAGCGGCCTGTTCGGCGGCGGGCTGGGGTCGATGGTGGTCGCCGCCTGGGGCTACAACGGCGCCTACGCGCTGGCCGGCGGCGTCTCGATGGTGGCGGCGGCGATCGCGCTGCTGCTGAAGCAGCCGGGGCGGACCGGGGCGGACACGTCCGCTCCGCAGCCGCAACCGGTCGCCTGAGCAAGCGAGTCCTGGGCAAATGGATGGGGCGGCCCTCCCCACGACGCGCGTCGTGGGGAGGGCCGCCCCATCCGTTGGCCCCCTCATCCGTTGGTCAGGACTGGTGGCGCTTCTTGCGGAGGGCCGCGAGATTGTCGTAACCGATCTTCGCGTGCTTCAGCGACTGCCCCAGGTCGGTGGCGCTCGGGGCGTTGTCCTGCTCGACCATCGGGTTGTGGTAGTTGCGCGCGCCGACGCGTGAGAAGAACGTGGTGTAGTCGATGACACCGGTGCCGAACGGCACCATGTCGTACCCCATGCCGTTCGTGGTGTTGACGGTGCCGTCCTTGGCGTGGAAGAGCGGGTAGCGCCTGTTGTGGCGGGTGACGAGCCCCGCGGGATCGAAGACGTTCTCCTGCGTGGAGCTGTCGTGGGCCGGGTACGTATGGAACTTGTACTGGGCCACGTGCGCCCAGAAGATGTCCATCTCCAGCCAGACCACCTTCGGGTCGGTGATCGTGAGGAAGTACTCCAGCTTGCGGATGCCGGAGCTGCGGGTGGGATGGCCCTGCGCGTCCAGCGGACCGCCGTCGAGCAGGAAGCCGTACGCCGCGTCGTGGTTGTGGGTGTACAGCTTGATGCCCTCACGGCGGGCGATCTCGCCGAGTGCGTTCCACTTGTCCGCGGCCACGTCCCAGTCGGCGCGGTAGGCGCTGCCGGTGGGGTCGCCACCGGTGCCCATGTGCGCCATGCCGAGGATGTTGGCGATCTCCAGGTGCTTCTTGAAGGTGTCCAGGTCGGCGGTCGTGAAGGGCCAGGACGGCGGTATGAAGCCGTGGTTGCCCTGTGCCCGCAGCCCGTACTCGTCGAGCCAGGAGCGCAGCAGCTTGGCGCCCTCCACGGACTCCAGGTTCGCTCCGCCCGGGGCGTTGGCGTGCTGCCCGTATCCGGCGAACTCCACCTGTCGGTATCCGAATCGCGAGAGCTGCTGGAAGACCTCACGGAATCCGGAGGGCAGATCGGTGGCGAGCGGGTCGCGGCCCGTCGCGTCACGGACGGTGTAGAGGATGATGCCGCGCTTGTCCGCGGGGACGAGGACGTCGCCGCCGTGGTCGTGGCCTCTGTCCCGGTCCTGGGCCAGGGCCGGTGAGGCGCCGAGGACGGGGGCGGCGATCGCCGCGGTCGCGGCGGCCGTGCAGGTGCTGAGGAAGCGGCGACGGCTGACGCCGAGAGTGCGACGCAGGGCGTCGCCGGTTACGGATTCGTCGTTGAACGCGGTCACGGTTTCTCTCTTTCGGATCGGTGTTCAGCGGTGGCGGGTGCCGGGAGGTCTGCTGCTCGTGCCCGGGTCGGAGGCCTGCCGAACGCTCGTCGGGCGCGTTGTCAGTGGCGCGTGTTTCACTTTCTGTAGTCGCTCGTCACGGCTTGTCAGGCCTCGTCAGGTGAGGCCGGCCAGGTCGAGCAGCAGGGATTTCACTTCGGTCGCCGCGACGCGGCCGGTGACTGCGCGGGGGGTGGAGCAGATGATGAGCGGACCTTCGTCGTCGCTCAGGGGGAGGCGGCCGTGGCTGCCGCGAATAGGTGAGGGGTCCAGGGGCACGACCGCCATGCGGTAGCGCATGCCGAGCTTCTTGCGGGCCAGAGCCGTGGCCGCCTTCACCTTGACGTAGGGGTCGAGTGGATCCATGAAAAGTTCGACCGGGTCGTAGCCGGGTTTGCGGTGGATCTCGACGAGCTGCGCGAAGTCGGGCGCGTGGGCGTCGTCGAGCCAGTAGTAGTACGTGAACCAGGCGTCCGGCTCCGCGACGGCGACGAGTTCGCCGGAGCGCGGATGGTCGAGGTGATGGGTCCTCTTGCCCTCGTCGTCGAGGAGTTGCTCGATGCCGGGCAGGTCGGCGAGCGCCGCCTTCGTGGTCTCCAGGTCCTCGGGCCGTCGCACATAGACGTGGGCGATCTGGTGGTCGGCGACCGCGAAGGCACGGGAGGCCATCGGATCGAGGTACTCCATGCCGTCCTGCGTGTGCACTTCGAGGAGTCCGGCGCGGCGCAGGGCGCGGTTGATGTCGACGGGGCGGTCCGCGCGCGTGATGCCGTACTCGGACAGCGCGACGACGGTACGGCCTTCGGCCCTGGCGTCGTCGAGGAGGGGAGCCATGGCCGTGTCCAGGTCCGCGGCCGCCTGGAGGGAGCGCGGGTCGTCGGGGCCGAAGCGCTGCAGGTCGTAGTCGAGGTGAGGGAGGTAGCAGAGGGTCAGGTCCGGCCGGCGGGTGCGGTTGATGTGGCGGGTCGCGTCGATGATCCAGCGGCTGGAGACGAGGTCGGCACCGGGACCCCAGAAGTGGAAGAGGGGGAACGTGCCCAATTCCTCGGTGAGTTCGTCGTGCAGGGCCGGGGGCCGGGTGTAGCAGTCGGGTTCCTTGCGGCCGTCGGCGTAGTAGACGGGACGGGGAGTGACGGTGATGTCGGTGTCGGCGCCCATGGCGTACCACCAGCAGATATTGGCGACCGTGTAGCCGGGGTGCGCGCGCCGCGCGGCGTCCCACAGCTTGTCTCCGGACACCAGGCCGTTGTGCTGACGCCACAGGAGTACGTCGCCGAGCTCGCGGAAGTACCAGCCGTTGCCGACGATGCCGTGCTCGGCGGGATGGGTGCCGGTGAGGAAGGTGGACTGGGCCGCGCAGGTGACGGCGGGCAGGACGGTGCCGAGCGGCGCACGGGAGCCGGACTGGCCGAGGGCCTTGAGGTGCGGCATGTGGGCGAGGAGACGGGGGGTGAGGCCTACGACGTCCAGGACGAGGAGAGGGGCGGGACGGGGTTGCTCGCCGGAGTGCTCGGGTTGGGCTGTCGGGGCCGGTGGCTGGGTCACGGCAGCTCCTTGAGGCCGAGGTCGGTCAACAGATCGCGCGCGAGGGTGAGTTCGGCGGCGATGCCGTCGGCGAGCTGGGCGCGGGCGCGGGGGCGCAGCTCGGGCGGGAGCGCCTGCCAGGTGTAGGTCTCGACCTCCAGGTGGCGGGTGAGCGGGTGCGGGCCGCCGACGAGGTGGGCGAGCGCGGCCCGGAGTACGGGGAGTGTGGAGGTGAGAGGCGCGGCGGGGGCCGCGTGCAGTGGGACGTGGAAGTGGGCGCGCCATGGGGAGGCGTCGGGCAGGGCGTCGCCCGCCAGCGCTTCGCCGAGATCGTCGGTGCCACGCAGGCCGGCGGATGTCCGGTTGCGGGTCTGGTGCAGGAAGCGGGGTTCGTCGAAGGCGGCGAGGGCGGTGCGGACTTCGGGGAGATGGGGGTGTTCGGCGTGCAGGGCGGCTGAGAGCTGCGATTTGACGACGGGGACGCGGGCTTGCGCGAGCGCGTCCAGGGCGTGGTGCGGGTCTTCGAAGGAGGTGGCGAGGTGGCAGGTGTCGACACAGACACCGATGCGGTCGTGGCCGATCGCGGTGAGCGGGGCGAGGGCGTCGGTGGTGGTCTCGACGATGCAGCCGGGTTCGGGCTCGAGGCCGACGCGGATGGAGCGGCCGGTGAGTTCGTGCAGGGCGTCCAGGCGTTCGGCCAGCGTGCTCAGCGCGGTGTGGGCGGTCGCCGCCCGCTCGCCGTCGTACGCCGTGCGCCAGGCAAGGGGCAGGGTGGAGATGCTGCCCTCGGTGACGTCGTCGGGAAGGAGCTGGGCGAGGACGCGCGCCAGGGAGGTCGTGTGGGCGAGCCGCTCCGGGTCTGCCCAGTCCGGCTTGTAGACGCGGTACTTGACCTCTTCGGCGCCGAAGCCTTCGTACGGGAAGCCGTTGAGGGTGACCACCTCGAGGCCACGGCGGTCGAGTTCGGTGCGCAGGCCGCGCAGCGCGGACGGGTCGCCGACCAGGGTGCGGGCGGCGTCCTTGGCGAGCCACAGTCCGATGCCGAGGCGGTCTCGCCCCAGGCGTCGGCGGACGGGTTCGCAGTGGTCACGGAGCTGGGCGAGGACGCCGTCGAGGGTCTCGGCCGGGTGGACGTTGGTGCAATAGGCGAGGTGGACGGTGGAGCCGTCGGGGTGGCGGAAACGCATGGCTCACTCCCCGCCGCGGAGGATGGTGTTGCCTTCGTGGGTCGCGTCGGTGCCGGTCATGTCGAGAGACAGCCGTCCGCTGAGCCCGTAGAAGGCCACGGGGTTGCGCCACAGCACCCGGTCGACCTCGTCGTCGGTGAACCCGGCCTTCAGCAGGGCCTCGCCCACCAGGCGGGTCTTGAGGGGATCGCTCCTCCCCCAGTCCGCGGCCGAGTTGACGAGCAGCTGATCGGGCCCGTACTCCCGCAGGACCGCGACCATCCGCTCCTCGTCCATCTTGGTGTCCGGATAGACGGAGAAGCCCAGCCAGCAGCCGCTGTCCTTGGCCTCCTTGACGGTGGTCTCGTTGAGGTGGTCGACGAGGACACGCTCCGGGGACAGGGCGGACTCGCGGACGGCGTCCAGGGTGCGGCGCAGACCGGCCAGTTTGTCGCGGTGCGGGGTGTGGACGAGCGCGGGCAGCCCGTGATCGGCGGCGAGCTGAAGCTGGGCGGCGAGCGCGGTGTCCTCGGCGGGGGTCATCGAGTCGAAGCCGATCTCGCCCACGGCCACGACCTGGTCCTTGACGAGATAGCGGGGCAACTCGTCGAGGACCGGGACGCAGCGGGGGTCGTTCGCTTCCTTGGGATTGAGGGCGAGCGTGCAGTGGTGGGCGATGCCGTACTGGGCGGCGCGGAAGGGTTCCCAGCCGAGAAGCGAGTCGAAGTAGTCGAGGAAGGATGCGGGTGAGGTGCGGGGCTGGCCGAGCCAGAAGGAGGGCTCGACGACGGCGCGGACGCCCGCGGCGTGCATGGCCTCGTAGTCGTCGGTGGTCCGTGACGTCATATGGATGTGGGGGTCGAAGATGCGCATCAGGACTCCTTGCCGGAGGTGCCGGAGGTGCCGGACGTACCGGATGTGCCGGATGTGCCGGGGGCGCCGGGGCTTCGGGACGTGCCGGGGCTGCCGGACGTGCCGGTGGGGGTGACCGTGGGCTCGGTCAGGGCCAGGACGCGGTACAGGTCCTCGGGTACGGAACGGCCCGCGGCGGCGCGTTCGTCGGCGTAGTCGCCGAGCATGCGGGCGAGCTCGGCGTCGGCGTGGGCGCGCCCGGGCAGGTCGGCCACCTCGTCGACGGGGACGCCGGTGAACAGGCACTTCAGGACGGCGTGGCGCCAGTTGTGGGGGTCCAGGTGCAGGGCCGCGTACGGGCCGACGGCTGCCGCGACGAGTCGGGTGTCGTTGGTGCGCAGGGCGTCCTCGACGAGAGGCAGCGCGTCGGGTCCTGGCACAAGGTGGGGCAGGGCGTGCAGGACGGCTCGCCGTTCGGCGGCGGTGCCCTGGCGGTAGACGCGAGTGAGGGCGTCCTGATCGGCGCGGGCGGCGTGCAGGAGGAGTACGCGGGCGGCGTCGGCGTACTCGGGCCCGCACCGGCGCCCGGCCTCGGTGATCCGCAACTCCCAGACGGAGATGGGGCCGTGGGTGCCCGGGTGGGCCGCCGCCTCGTCGAGGGCCTGGTCGAGCCAGGCGCGAGCCGCTCCGCCGAGATGGGTGTTCAGGCGGGCACGCAGGGCGGCGAGGCCGGGCTGGGCGCGATGACCGGCCTGGCGCCGGGTGCCATGGACGTCGTGGCTGCCCTGGCTGTGCTGAGCTCGGTGCGGGTGGTTCACGGGGTTCTCCCTTCGGGGCCCTCGGGGATCGCCCGGGCCGCGCGGTGGAGGAACGGAAGGGACTGTGCGGCGAAGTGGGGGCCCGCATGGGAGTGGCGGGGCAGTTCGACGACGGTCAGGGCCTGGTAGCCGGTGGCGGCCAGGGCTTCGAGTACGGGCGGGAAGTCGATCTCCCCGTCCCCGAACGGGAGGTGTTCATGGATGCCGCGGCGCATGTCCTCGATCTGGACGTGCCGCAGCCAGGGGGCGGCGGCGCGTACGCAATCGGCGGGAGGCAGGGGTTCGAGGCACTGGCAGTGGCCGATGTCGAGGGTGAGTCCGAGCACGACCGGGTCGCCGAGTGTTCGGCGCAGGCGGTGGAAGTCGGCGAGGGTGGCGAGCAGGTGGCCGGGTTCGGGTTCGACGGCGAGGGGGACGCCGGCGCGGGTGGCGGCGTCCAGCACGGGGCCGAGCGCCTCGGCCAGCCGCTTCCACGCGGTGTCCTCGTCCGTGCCGGCCGGGGTGACTCCGCTGAAGCAGTGCACGGCGTGGGCGCCGAGGTCGGCGGCGACCTGGACGGCCCGGAGGAGCAGGCCGACGCGGCGCGCGCGGTCGTCCGGGGCGGGGTCGAGGAGCGAAGGGCCGTGTTTGCGGCGCGGGTCGAGGACATAGCGGGCACCGGTCTCGACCGTGACACCCAGACCGAGCGCCGCCAGCCTGCCGGCCACCTTCCCGGTGCGGGCGGCCAGGTCCGGGGCGAGCGGATCCAGGTGCATGTGGTCGAGGGTCAGGCCTACGCCGTCGTAGCCGAGGTCGGCGAGCAGTGCCAGGGCATCGTCGAGTCGGAGGTCGGTGAGGCCGTTGGTGCCGTAGCCGAAGCGGAGGGGCCGGGGGGCCGGGGCGGGGCGCGTGTGGGCGGCTGTGCGGGGGCTCGGGATCATGTGACGCTCACCTTCCCCGCGAACGTGCGGGCGGCTGGGGCGAGCGCGGCGGTCAGCAGGGCGGTGACGGGGGCGCCCGCGCGGGCGGCGAGGGTGGCCTGGAGAGGGATCATGGCGCGGATTCCGCCGCCGACGGCCCGTTGGGTGAGCGGAGGTGAGGGGTTCAGGACGGCGTGGAAGAGCGGGTGGGCGGAGGTCGCCGCGTAGGCGAGGGTGAGGGCTGCGCCCAGCGTGTCCGTCACGGGGTGCGGGAAGGGGCCGGGGACAGAAGCGGCACCGCGTGCTGGGCCGAGTCTCACGCCGGTGCCGACGCCCGCCTTGCCTGTACCCGTGCCCGCGCCCATGCCCGTCGCGGCATCAACATGCCCTGATTGCACCGCTGTTGGGACGTCGGCAGCGCGCCGGCCCGTGTCTGCCCGACCGTTCGACAGCCCCCAGGCCAGCGCACCCGTTGTGGCCAGCGCGGCCAGCGGTGCCACCGGCGAACCGCCCTGCGTCTCGCCGCGGGACACCGTCGTCACCGCGAGGGTGTGGGCGGCCAGGGTGAGGGCGGAGGGGAGGGCACGGCGGGCGGTGCGAGAGCCGGCCCTCGCACCGAGGGTCACGTCCTGGCCCGGCGCGGCCCGTCCGGTGGCCGCCGGGCCCAGGTGCCGGTCCCGACTGCGAGCGGTACCTGCGGTGGCCGCGGCGCCGAGGAGTACGTCAAGGCCGCGCGCGGTGGCCATCGCGACAGGTCCGGCGGGGGTTCGTTTGAGCGTGAGGTCGTACGCCCAGACGGTGGCAGCGAGGGGCGCGGCGACCGCGAGGGAGGAACGGCCCGCGCGGGCCGCCAGGGCGAGGCCCGCTGCGGTCAGGGCTCCGGCCGCAGCGAGTGCCGCGGCCGGGTGTATGCGGCCGGAGGGCAGCGGGCGATGCGGGCGTTCCACGGCGTCCTCGGCTCGGTCGGCCCAGTCGTTCAGGGCCATGCCCGCCTCGTACAGGCAGAGGGAGGAACCGATGGCGAGCAGCGTGCTGGAGTTCGGGCGGGCGCCTACGGCGGCGGCCCCCGCGAGGGCGTCTCCGGGGACGGTGAACAGGGCGGGCAGACGCAGAAGCTCAGCCCAGGCCCAGGCTTTCGCCCGCGCCCTCGGACCCAACCCGGCCGACGCGCCCGCCCTGACCGACCCGGCCGACCCAGTCGCCCCGGCCGACACGGCCGACACGGCCGACACGGCCGACACGGCCGACACGGCCGACACGGCCGACACGCTCACCCCAGCCAACCCGGCTGACCCACCAGCCCCGGCCGACGCGCTCGCCCCGGCCACCCCGACCAGCGCGCTCCTCTTGGCCAACCCGGCCAGCGCGCTCCCCTTGGCCAACCCGGCCACCGCGCTCGCCACAGTCGACGCAGCCGACGAGCCCGCCGCAACCGCCCCAGTCCTCCACAACCTCACCTGCCCTCCCCAACGAGTCCCCGAAGGCGTCCTGCGAACCCCGCGAGTGCCGCGTACTGCTCGCCCAGGGCCGAGGGGCCCTCCCCCATCGGGTCCTTGAAGTAGAAGCCGAGTTCGCTCAGCGGGCCGGTGAGGCCGGTCTCGTGGGCGCGGGTCGCCAGGCGGGCGAGGTCGAGGACGAGTGGGGCCGCGAGTGCGGAGTCGCAGCCCTGCCAGGTGGTCTGGAGGATCATGCGCGTGCCGAGGAAGCCGTCGAAGGCGATGTGATCCCAGGCGGTCTTCCAGTCGCCCAGGGAAGGGACGTCGTCGATGTGGGTCTCGCCCTCGGGGGCCGCGCCCAGGGTGTCCGCGAGTACGCGCTCCTTGCCGGCGTTCTTCGCCGCGGCGGCTGCCGGGTCGGCGAGGGCTGCTCCGTCGCCGCCGCCCAGGAGATTGGTACCGGACCAGGCACGAACCGTCAGCGCGCGCTGGGCGAACATCGGGCCGAGCACCGACCGGAGCAGCGTCTGGCCGGTCTTGCCGTCGCGCCCCGCGTAGGGCAGCCCGCTGGACTCGGCCAAGGTCGCGAGGGCCGGATGGTGCAGTCCCGTGGAGGGGGTGAAGTTCACGTACGGACAGCCCGCCCGCAGCGCCGCAGCCGCGTACAGCGAGCTGGGGGGCAGCGCGGTCCCGGCGGGAGCCGGCTCCGTGGAGGCCACGTTCACCACCACCGCCCGGGTCAGGCCACAGCGGCGTACGAGGTCCCGTATGTCCGTGGCGAAGGCGTCCACGAGGTCGGCCTGGTCGCGGGTGTCGCCGGGGACGGGCCCACCCGGGCGGATCTCCCGGTCGGCTGCCTCCAGTTCGGCCGCGATCGCAGACGGGAGGCCGTGCGAGAGCACGCCAGCGGCGACCAGGGCCTCCGCCCGCTTCGGGAGCGGGCAGCCCACCGTGTCGTGGCCGCCGAAGACGAGGGACGACAGCGCGGGCAGGCCGCAGTCGGCGAAGAGGTCGGTCTCGGTGACCATGCCCGTGGGGGCGTGCAGCCCGGCGGTGACGGCCGCGCAGCCCGCGATGACGGTGGTGGCGACGGAGCCGCGTGCTCCGATCAGCCACACCCCCACCCGGGAATCGGAAAGGGACGCGGACATGGGCAGCCTCCTTGTCGTACGTCAGTCAGGAGATTCATCAGCCGGGAGTTGCACCAGCCGGGAGACACGTCTCCCGGGAGGGGCGAGACGGCGGGCGGGAGTACGGCGCCTCCCGCCCGCCGCCGCTCAGTCGCCCGGCGAAGCCCGGTACGCCATGGGCTTCGAGGGCAGTTCCTTGATCCGCACGTCACGGAAGGACACCTGGTCGTCGGCTCCGTGGTTCTGGATGCCGACGTGCCCGTCGCGCAGGCTCCGTGCCGGATCGGTGTTGGTGAAATCGTTGATCTTCACGCCGTTGAGCCAGACGCGGAGCCGTTCGCCCTCCACGCGGATCTCGTACGTGTTCCACTCCCCCGGCGGGTTCAGCGCGCGGTCGCGCTTGTCGATGTCGGCGGACTGGAAGCTGTACACGGCTCCCGTGGTGCGATCGGGGGTGTCGGTCGCGTCGATCTGGATCTCGTAGCCGTTGTTCACGGCCGACCAGGGGTCGTCGGAGGCCGGGAAGCCCACGAAGACACCGGAGTTGTCGTCCCCGGCCACCTTCCAGTCCAGCTTCAGCGAGTACGAGCCGAAGCCCGCAGCGGAGCCGGAGTCCACAGCGGAGCCGGAACCCGCAGCAGAACCGGAGTCCACAGCGGAGCCGGAACCGGCGTACCAGAGCATCCCCAGACCGCCGTTCGACGTCAGTGTGCCGTCGTCCGACAGCGAGAACGAACCCGGTCCCGCCTGTTTCCACGCCGCCAGCGACTCGGCCGTGCCGTCGAAGAGCGGCCGGTAGCCGTTCTCCGGACGGCAGTCGGCCTGTGCGTCACCGATGGCGTACCGGATGCCGCCCAACAGGTGCTTGCGGAATGCCGGTTCGGCGTAGGACTCCTTGGTGTGACCGCCCCCGGTGTAGAAGGCGCGGCCGCCCCGGTACTCCTGGCACCAGGCGATCGGATGGTCGCCGCTCATCGTGCCGCCGGTGTACGACGACTCGTCGAGCGAGGCCAGGACGTGGGCCCGGTCCCGCGGATTGGAGCGGTAGTTGTACCACTCGTCCGTGCGGTCCCAGGCCTTCGGCAGCTCCGAGGTCGCCGGGTGCGCCCGGTCCTCGACGTCGACCGTCGCGGGCTGGATCGCGGGGTGCGACTGGAAGTACGCGCCCGCGAGCCCGCCGTAGAAGGCCCAGCCGTACTCGGTGTCGGCGGCCGCGTGGATGCCCACATAGCCGCCGCCCCGCTTGATGTACCGCTCGAAGGCGGTCTGTTGGGTGTCGTCGAGGACGTCACCGGTGGTGGAAAGGAACACCACGGCGTCGTAGCGGGCGAGGTTCTTCGTGGTGAAAGCGCCCGCGTCCTCGGTGGCGTCGACCGCGAAACCGCCGGTCGCCCCCAACTCACGTACGGCCGCGATCCCTTCCGGGATCGAGTCGTGCCGGAAGCCGGCGGTCTTGGAGAAGACCAGGACCCGGCTCTCGTCGGCTCCCTTGGAGGCCGCCGGTCCCGACACACAGCCGATCAGCAGAGCGGCCGCGGCGCCCACCGTCAGCATCTGCGCTGATGTGCGCATGCCCGTCACACCTCCCGTCAGCTCGTCGTGAAGGTGAAGTCGTCCACGTCGTAGAGCGCGCCGGTGCCGCTCCCCTTGAAGACGAGGTAGAGCGTGGTCGTGCCGCGCGGCGCACCGGAGAGATCCGCGCTCACGTCCTGGAAGGTCTCCCAGCCCCCGGTCACCGGCACGGTCGCGGTGCCCAGCAGCCGGCCGGTCGAGGAGCCCGCGCGGACCTCGAGGGTGCCGCCCGATCCGGCGGACGCGATGCGCGCCGTGATCTTCGTGGCATTGCTCAGGACGTACGGCTCGAACGAGATCCAGTCGCCGTTGTTTATGTCGCCGACCGTCTTGCCGCCGTGCGCGGTGGCCTTCGTCTGGACCGTGATGCCCGAGGCGTTGCCGTAGTGCTCGGCCTGGCGGTGCCTGGGCTGGGCGACGTGCTGGTCGTGGCTGGTCAGCGCGGCCTGGCCGCCGCCACCGCCGTCGGTGTACTCGGCGTCGAAGACTCCGAAGATGTTCGCGTCCTCGTCATGACCGCTGCCCGCCCCGGTGTTGATGGTGCCTGAGCAGCCGTTGGCGGAGGTCAGCAGGTGGCCGTGGCTGTCGTGGCCGAGGATGAAGTTGACCTTCACCTTCGAGCAGTCGATCGTCGGGTCCTCCGGGTCGGTCACCTTCACCTTGAAGGGCACGGTGTCCCCGAAGCTGAACAACTGGCCGTCCCGCGGAAGTTCGAGCGTCACCTTCGGGGCGGTGTTGCCGACCACGACCTGCACGCCGGCGCTGCCGGTGCGCCCGCTCGCGTCCTTGGCCGTCACGGTCGCCGTGTAGGTGCCGTTCTTCTTGTACTTGTACGTCGGGTTCGCCGCTGTCGACTTGCCGCCGTCGCCGAAGTCCCAGCTGTAGGTGAGGGCGTCACCGTCGGCGTCGGAGGAGCCGACGGAGGAGAAGCGGACCTTGAGCGGGGCCTGTCCCGAGGTGTGGTCGGCCGCGGCCTGGGCGACGGGGGAATGGCCGTCGGTGGCGTTCTCGATGCGGTAGAGGCCCGAGTTCTCGTCGCCGCCGAACCAGGCGGTGCCGTAGTCGAGGACGTACAGCGCTCCGTCCGGTCCGAACGCCATGTCCATCACCTGGGTGCCCGTCCACGGAACGGAGTTGATGGACTGCACGGTGCCGCTGCCGTCCGACACGATCCGCTTGATCCAGCGGCGGCCGAACTCTCCGGCGAAGAAGTTCCCGTCGTACGCCTGCGGGAACTTCACCGGCGAGTCGAGGGAGGCGTCGTAGTGGTAGACCGGGCCGCCCATCGGGGACTCCGAGCCGCTGCCGAACTCCGGGACGGACGCGCCGTCGTACGGGATCCAGGCGGGCTGAGCCGGCGGCAGGTCGGTGAGACCGGTGTTGTGCGGTGAGTTGTTCTTGGGCGCGTTGCAGTCGAAGCTCGCGCCGGAGGTCTTGGTGGCGAAGTCGTAGTCCACGTATGCGTCGTTCTTGCCCGTGCAGTACGGCCAGCCGAAGTTGCCGGCGCCGGTCACACGGGCGAACTCGACCTGGCCGCCGGGGCCGCGCGCCGGGTCGGCCGCGCCCGCGTCCGGGCCGTAGTCACCGACGTAGACGATGCCCGTCGCCTTGTCGACGCTGAAGCGGAACGGGTTGCGGAAGCCCATCGCGTAGATCTCGGGGCGGGTCTTGTCCGTGCCGGGCGGGAAGAGGTTGCCGTCGGGTATGGAGTACGAGCCGTCGGCGTTCACCTTGATGCGCAGGATCTTGCCACGCAGGTCATTGGTGTTGCCGGCCGAACGCTGGGCGTCGAAGGCCGGGTTGCGGTCGGCGCGCTCGTCGATGGGGGTGAAGCCGTCCGACTGGAAGGGGTTGGAGTCGTCCCCGGTGGAGAGGTAGAGGTTCCCCGCCGCGTCGAAGTCGATGTCGCCGCCGACGTGGCAGCAGATGCCACGCGAGGTCTGTACGTCGAGGATCTTCTTCTCGCTGGCGTTGTCCAGCGTGCCGTCGGCCTTGAGAACGAACCGCGAGAGGCGGTTGACGCCGTCGAAGGGCGCGAAGTCGGCGGCGGTGCCGGTCTCCGGGGCGTCGCCCGCCGGGGTGTTCAGGGGCGGCGCGTAGTAGAGGTAGATGTAGCGGTTGGTGGTGAAGTCGGGGTCGATGCCTACGCCTTGCAGGCCTTCCTCGTCGTGCGAGTACACGTCGAGCTTGCCCGCGATCCTGGTGTTGCCCGCCGCATCGGTGAGGCGGAGTTCGCCGTCGCGCGAGGTGTGCAGAACCGAGCGGTCGGGAAGCACGGCGAGCGACATGGGCTCGCCGACCTCGGGCTCGCCCTTGGCGAGAGTGACTTGCTGGAAGTCCTCTGCCGCAACCGCGCTCTTCGGCTCGGTGACGGCTGCGCCGGCCTGAGGTGCGGTGAGGGTGAGGGAAGCGGCCGCGAGCAGCGCGCCGCTCAGCAGGGCGAGTGCCCCGCGCAGTCTTGGACGTCTCGAGTGGCTCGTGTTCTTCCTGTTGCTGGCGTTCGGGTGCACGAAATGCCTCCATGAAGGGGCTGGTCGTACTGGGCGGGTGCGATACGCCGGGGTGCGCCGTCACCCCGGAAGCGATGAACTCTCCGACGGGGCCTGGTCGTTGCCGCCGAATGCCGCGTCGAACGAAGCCGACGGCGGCTCGAAGTCGTATGCCTTGAGGCGGGTCAGGGCCTCGGGTGCGCCCTGCAGCCGGTCCATGCCGGCGTCCTCCCACTCGACCGAGATGGGGCCCGCGTAGTCGATGGACCGCAGCATGCGGAAGACGTCTTCCCAGGGGACGTCGCCGTGGCCCGCGGAGACGAAGTCCCAGCCGCGACGCGGATCGCCCCAGGGCAGGTGCGAGCCGAGGCGGCCGTTGCGTCCGTCGAGCCGCTTGCGGGCTTCCTTGCAGTCCACGTGGTAGATCCGGTCACGGAAGTCGTAGAGGAAGCCGACCGGGTCGAGGTCCTGCCACACGAAGTGCGACGGGTCGAAGTTGAGGCCGAAGGCCGGGCGGTGGCCGACTGCCGCCAGTGCCTTGTGCGTGGTCCAGTAGTCGTACGCGATCTCGCTGGGGTGGACCTCGTGCGCGAACCGCACGCCCTGCGCGTCGAAGACGTCCAGGATCGGATTCCAGCGCGTCGCGAAGTCCTCGTAGCCGCGCTCGATCATCGACTCGGGGGCGGGCGGGAACATCGCCACCAGGTGCCAGATCGCCGAGCCGGTGAAACCGATGACGGTGTCGACGCCGAAGGCCGCCGCCGCGCGGGCGGTGTCGGCGATCTCGGCGGCGGCCCGCTGCCGTACGCCCTCGGGCTCGCCGTCGCCCCAGATCCGGGCGGGCAGGATGGCCTGGTGGCGCTCGTCGATGATGGCGTCGCAGACGGCCTGGCCGACGAGGTGGTTGGAGATCGCCCAGCACTTGAGGCCGTACTTGTCGAGGAGTGCGTGCCTGGAGTCGATGTACGCCGGGTCGGCGAGCGCCTTGTCGACCTCGAAGTGGTCGCCCCAGCAGGCGAGTTCGAGTCCGTCGTAGCCGAAGTCGCGGGCGAGGCGGCAGACCTCTTCGAGGGGCAGGTCGGCCCACTGGCCGGTGAAGAGCGTGAAGTTGCGCGGCATTCCCATGGCCTCCTCAGACCGCGATGGGTGTGTAGACGGAGTTCTTCTCGGCGCTCTCCTCCACCGCCGCCAGCACGCGCTGCACCTGCAGCCCGTCGCCGAAGGACGGCACCGGTGGGCGGCCGGCCGCGATGGCGTGCACGAGGTCGCGGGCCTGGTGCACGAACGTGTGCTCGTAGCCGAGGCCGTGGCCCGGCGGCCACCAGGCCTCCAGGTAGGGGTGGTCGGGCTCGGTGACGAGGATGCGTCGGAAGCCCGCGTGCGCGCCGGGTTCGGTGTGGTCGTGGTACGAGAGCTCGTTGAGCCGCTCCAGGTCGAAGGCCAACGAGCCGCGCTCGCCGTTGAGTTCGATGCGCAGGGAGTTCTTGCGCCCGGTCGCGAAGCGGGAGGCCTCGAAGGAGGCGAGGGCGCCGGAGGCGAAGCGGGCGCTGAAGAGCGCCGCGTCGTCGACGGTGACGACGCCCGAGCCAGGGCGGGAGCCGGAACCGGAAGCAGAACCGGAGCCCGAGCCGGAGCCGGTGTCCGTGCCGCCCGTCTCCGACACGGCGGACAGCCCGCTCGACGCACCACCGGGCAGCGGCCGCTCCCGTACGAACGTCTCGGTGAGCGCCGAAACCCCGACGAGCGGCTCCCCCGCCAGATACTGCGCGAGGTCGACGATGTGCGCGCCGAGGTCGCCGAGCGCGCCCGACCCCGCGAATTCCTTGCGCAGGCGCCAGGTCAGCGGGAACTGCGGGTCGACCAGCCAGTCCTGAAGGTACGTCACTCGGACGTGCCGCAGGGTGCCCAGGCGTCCCTCGGCGACCATCCGCCGGGCGAGCGACGTGGCGGGCACCCGCCGGTAGTTGAATCCGACCATGGCCAACTGGCCGCGTGCGAAGGCCTCTTCGGCCGCTGTCGCCATCACGAAGGCCTCCTCGACCGTGTTCGCGAGGGGCTTCTCGCACAGCACGTGCTTGCCCGCGGCCAGAGCGGCGACCGCGATCTCCGCGTGACTGTCGCCGGGGGTGCAGATGTCGACGAGGTCGACGTCGTCGCGGGCGATCAGGGCGCGCCAGTCGGTCTCGGCCGCCGCCCAGCCGTGCCGGTCCGCCATCGCTCGCACGGCCTGTCCGTCACGGCCGCAGACGGCGGCGAGGACCGGACGGCGCGGCAGGTCGAAGACGTGGCCCACGGTGCGCCAGCCCTGTGAGTGGGCGGCGCCCATGAAGGCGTAACCGACCATGCCCACGCCCAATGGCGGCTTCTCGGCCTCGTCGCCCTGGTGCGGCTGTCCCATGCGGATGTCCTCCTCGTCGTCTTGGCGCGGTGGGGGGTGGGGCCTGCACCCGGGGGACCTGGTCCGATGGAAGCTGGTCCGCCGGACAGGCCCCTGGGGCAGGGCGCATCACTTGAAGCCGGTGGCCATGTACTGCTGGACGTTGTCCTTGTCGACGACGGCCGAGTAGAGGGTGAGCGACGCCGGGATCTCGAACTCGGCGAGGCCGCCGATGCCCTTGCCCTGGCCGAGCGCGCGGGCGAGATCGATCGCCGAGGCGGCCATGGTCGGCGGGTACAGGACGGTTGCCTTCAGGACGCTGTTGTCCGCGTCGATGGCCTGGAAGGCGGAGAGCGCGCCGGCCCCGCCGACCATCAGGAAGTCGTCGCGTCCGGCCTGCTTGATGGCGCGCAGGGCTCCCACGCCCTGGTCGTCGTCGTGGTTCCACAGTGCGTCGAACTTCGACTGGGCCTGCAGGAGCTGGGCCATCTTGGCCTGGCCGGACTCGACGGTGAACTCGGCGGCCTGGCGGGCGACCTTCTTGATGTTCGGGTAGTTCTTCAGGGCCGCGTCGAAGCCCTGGGTACGCTGCTTGGTGAGCTCCAGGTTGTCGAGCCCGGCGAGTTCGATGACGCGGGCGTTCTTCTTGTCCTTGAGCTTCTCGCCGATGTAGTGGCCGGCGCTGAGGCCCATGCCGTAGTTGTCCCCGCCGATCCAACAGCGGTACGCCTGCGGCGAGTTGAAGATGCGGTCCAGGTTGACCACGGGAATTCCCGCCCGCATCGCCTTGAGCCCGACCTGGGTGAGCGCCGCCCCGTCGGCGGGCAGGACGACGAGGACGTCGACCTTCTTGTTGATCAGCGTCTCGATCTGGCCGATCTGCGCGGCCGTGTCGTTGGAGCCCTCGGTGATCTCCAGGGTGACGTCCGAGTACTTCTTGGCCCGGCTCTTGGCGTTGTCGTTGATCGCGTTGAGCCAGCCGTGGTCGGCCTGCGGGCCGGCGAAGCCGATGGTGACGTGCTTGCCGGGTTTGTCGTCGGCGGCCGGCCGGCTGTTCGCGGCCGTCTTCTCGTCCTTGGTGTCATTGCTGGTGCAGCCGACGAGGAGGGCACCGGCCGAGACGGCGGCGGTCCCGAAGAGCAGTCCTCTGCGGCTCGTGAGGCTCGTGGGTTCTGGCATGGCGGTGGACCCTTCCCGTGTCAGGTCGTGCTTGCTGTGCGCCGCTGGACCAGGACCGCGGCGACGATGATCGCGCCCTTGGCGATCTGCTGGACGTCGCTCTGGAGGTTGTTCAGCGCGAAGATGTTGGTGATCGTCGTGAAGATCAGGACACCGAGCACCGAGCCGGTGATGGTGCCGCGCCCCCCGCTGAGCAGGGTGCCGCCGATGATCGCGGCCGCGATGGCGTCGAGTTCGTACAGGTTGCCGTTGGTGTTCTGACCCGAGCCGGACAGGATGATCAGCAGGAAGGCGGCGATGCCGCAGCACAGTCCGGAGAGCAGGTAGAGGTACAGCCGCTGGCGTCGTACGTCGATGCCGGCGAGCCGTGCCGCTTCCGCGTTGCCGCCGACGGCGACCGTGCGCCGCCCGAAGGTGGTGCGGTTGAGGATCAGCCAGCCGATGATGGTGACGACGGCGAAGACGAGTACCAGGGGCGGTATGCCGAGCACGTACGAGTCGCGCTCGCCGAGTTTCAGGATCCCGTCGATGGTGACGATCTGCGTCTTACCGTCCGTGATCTGGAGGGCCAGGCCGCGCGCCGAGGCGAGCATGGCGAGCGTCGCGATGAAGGGGACCATCCCGCCGTACGCGATGAGCAGTCCGTTGACCAGGCCGCAGCCCACGCCGACGAGCACCGCGGTGAACAGGACGCCCGCGAAGCCGTACTCCTGTGTGGCGACGGTGGTGGCCCACACCGAGGAGAGCGCGACGATCGCGCCGACCGACAGATCGATGCCGCCGGAGGTGATGACGAAGGTCATGCCGACGGTGACGACGCCGATCACCGAGGCCTGGGTGAGGACGAGTTGGAGGTTGCGGGTGTCGAGGAACTCGTCGGGCTTGGTGATGCCGCCGATGACGATCAGGGCGGCGAGCACGCCGAGGAGCGAGAGGGTGCGGACGTCTGCGCGGGCCGCGAGCGTCCGCCACGGGGCGTGTTCCTTGAACGGCGACACCTTGGGGGTGTCACCCCTGGGCGGAGATACGTGCTGCGTCACGACGCCGGGCTCCCTTCACTGGCCACCGGGCTTCCTTCACCGGCCGCGGCGCTTCGTTCACCGGCCACGGGGCTTCCTTCCATGACGAGGTCGAGTACGCGGTGTTCGTCGAGCTCCTGGGCGGGTGCCGTGTGGACGACGCGCCCCTCGCGGAGCACCAGGACGCGGTCGGCGAGCCCGAGCACCTCGGGCACTTCGCTGGAGACCAGCAGTACGGCGAGGCCCTCGTCGGCGAGCCGCCGGATGACCGCGTACAGCTCGGCGCGGGCGCCGACGTCGACCCCGCGGGTCGGTTCGTCGAGGAGCAGGACACGGCAGCCGCGCAGCAGCCAGCGCGCCAGGACGGCCTTCTGCTGGTTGCCGCCCGAGAGCGTCCGGACGGGCACCGACGGGTTGTCGGGGCGCAGGGACAGCTCGCGGGTCGCCGCCCGCGCCGCACCGCGTTCGGCACGTCGGTCGATCCAGCCCCCGTGCGCGAATCGGGACATGGAGGACACCGACACATTGCGGGTGACGGACTCCAGCATCAGCAGGGCCTGCGCCTTGCGCTCCTCCGGGGCGAGCCCGAGTCCGGCACGGACGGCGGCACGTACGCTGCCGGGGCGCAACGCCCGTCCGTCGACGCCGACTCGACCGGCCGTCGGCTTCCGCGCGCCGTAGATCGTCTCCAGGATCTCGGAGCGCCCGGAGCCGACGAGCCCCGCCAGGCCGACGATCTCGCCGGGGCGCAGGTCGAGGTCGAGTGGCGCGAACTCCCCCGCACGGGCCAGACCCTCGACCTTGAGCACGGGCTCACCGGCTGGCCGTGACCGGGGCCGGTCCGGAAAGACGTACTCGACATTGCGCCCCGTCATCAGCGCCACGACCTCGCGCGTCGGCGTGGACTTCGCGGGCAGTCCGCCCGCCACCGCGCGCCCGTCCTTGAGCACGGTGACGCGGTCGCCGATGCGGCGGATCTCCTCGAGGCGGTGCGAGATGTAGACGACGGCGACGCCGTCCGCGGTCAGATCGCCCACGATGCGGAAGAGATTGTCGACCTCGTCGGGGTCGAGGGCCGCGGACGGCTCGTCCATGACGATCAGGCGTACGTCGTGGGAGAGCGCCCGGGCCATGGAGACGATCTGCTGCTGGGCCGCGGACAGCTCCCCGACGAGCCGCGCCGGATCGATCTCCGGATGCCCAAGTCGCTTGAGCAGAGCGGCAGTTGATGACCGGGCCGCCCTCCCCCGTACGACGAAACCGGCGGCCGTGGGTTCATGTCCGAGATGGACGTTCTCGGCCACCGACAGTCCCTCCACCAGGTCGAGCTCCTGGTAGATGGTGGCGATACCGAGGCGCATGGCGGCGATCGGTGACCTCAGGGTGACATGTTCGCCGCGCCAGCCGATAGTGCCCTCGCCGGGCTGGTGGGCGCCGGCCAGGACCTTGATGAGCGTGGACTTTCCGGCGCCGTTCTGGCCGAGCAGGCAGTGCACTTCGCCGGCCTGGACGTCGAGGTCGACGCCGTCGAGGGCCCGGACTCCGGGGAAGGACTTGGTGATGCCGGACATGGTGAGCAGCGGTGGTTCAGGTGCCATGACGGTTCCCCTTGGCGGGCGTGCGGGCCGGTTGCAGGGCAGGGCGCTTACACGAGCAAGCATGTTCAGGGCGCGGCAGAGCAGGGCACTGTGCTGGTGATCTACGGATGACGTGGTTACGCGGGTGAGAATAGGTGGTCGCTGATCAGCCGGGCTCCGCCGATCACGCCGGCGGTCGGGCCCAACTCCCCCAGAACGATGGGCAGGTTGCCGGTCGCCAGAGGCAGCGACTGGCGGTAGACCTGGGTGCGGATCGCGGCGAGCAGCGTGTGACCGAGGCCGGTGACACCGCCGCCGATCACCACCAGGCCGGGGTTGAAGAACGACACGAGTCCGGCGATGACCTGACCCGTCCGGTTGCCGCCCTCGCGGATCAGATCGAGCGCTGTGGCGTCTCCCGCGGCGGCCGCGGCGGCGACGTCGACGGCGCTCAGGGCGCCATTCGTCTCCAGACGCGTGGCGAGTTCCGCCGAGCGGCCCTGCTGGGCCGCCTCCATGGCGTCGCGCGCCAGTGCGGCGCCGCTGAAGTGGGCCTCCAGGCAGCCCCGGTTGCCACAGGCGCACGGACGTCCGTCGGGCACGGCCTGGATGTGCCCGATGTCGCCCGCGCTGCCCGTCGTACCGCGGTGGACCTCACCGCCGACGACGATGCCGCAGCCGATGCCCGTGCCGATCTTGACGCAGAGGAAGTCGCCCACGGAGCGTGCGACGCCCGCGTGCTGCTCCCCCATGGCCATCAGGTTCACGTCGTTGTCGACCATGACCGGGCAGCCGAGTTCCTGGCTGAGCGCCTCACGGACCGGGAAGCCGTCCCAGCCGGGCATGATCGGCGGGGCGACCGGGACGCCCTCGGGAAAGCGTACGGGTCCCGGTACGCCGATTCCGGCGCCGTCGAACCCTTCCGCGAGCCCCGAAGCCCTCAACTTGGCAGCCATGGCCAGGACTTGCTCGAAGACGGCGACCGGCCCCTCGCGTACGTCCATGGGCTGGTTGATGTGCCCCAGGACTTCCAGTTCCGCGTTGGTCACGGCCACGTCGATCGAGGTGGCGCCGATGTCGACGCCGAGGAAGCGCAGGGCGGGTGCGAGCCGGATGTTGTGGGAGCGGCGGCCGCCGCGGGAGGCGGCGAGTCCGTCGGCCACCACGAGCCCGGTCTCCAGCAGTCGGTCCACCTCGACGGCCAGCTTCGACCGCGACAGGTCGACCTGATCGCCCAGCTGGGCCCGGGAGTTGGGGCCGCCGTCACGCAACAGGCGCAGCAGTCGGGCCTGGTGCGCGTTCGCGGGTCGTGCCGTCATACGTCTCACGAGCCCCTCCCCGCCTCAATCGGCCTGCGTCCGTCAACTTCCGGCCACTGCACCGGACTTGCTTTCGAGGGGAACGTAGCAGCGGCTGCACGGAGTGGGAAGAAGTCGCGCGCGAATTGCCGCCAACTTTCTCCACTCACAGGACAAAGAGAGGTCCGCACATCGCGAGCGAGGTCACCTGCATACGATCTGCGCAGCGATCGGTTTCGGGGGGAACTCATGAGCACGGCAGAGGACGAGGCAAGACTCACGACCGCGGAAGAGGCAGCACACACGAACGCGGACACAACGCGGAACGCGGCCGCGGAAGAGGCAGCACACACGAACGCGGACACAACAGGGAACCCGGCCGCGGAAGAGGCAGCACACACGAACGCGGACACAACAGGGAACCCGGCCGCGGAAGAGGCAGCACACACGAACGCGGACACAACGCGGAACCCGGCCGCGGAAGAGGCAGCACACACGACCGCGGACACAACGCGGAACCCGGCCGTGGAAGAGGCAGCACGCACGACCGCGGAAGAGGCGGGACGCAGAGTCAGCACCCTGGAGCTCTTCTTCGACCTGGTCTTCGTCTTCACGCTCACCCAGCTCACCGTGTTGCTCGCCGCCGACCTGTCCTTCGCGACGGCGGCACGCGTCGCGCTGATCTTCGTGGTGCTGTTCTGGATGTACGGCGCCTACGCGTATCTCACCAACCAGGTGCCGCCCGACCGGCCTTCGCGGCGGCTCCTCCTGATGCTGGGCATGAGCGCGTTCCTGGTGTGCGCCCTCGCCATCCCGCACGCCTTCGACGACGGCGGAGTCGTCTTCGGCCTCGGCTTCCTGGCCGTGGTGCTCGTGCACAGCGCCCTCTACACCCGTAGCCACGGCCGCGATGTGATCTGGTACGCGGTGCCGAACTCCCTGGCCGCGCTGTCGATCACGGCGGCGGGGCTGTTCGACGGACTCGCCGCCGATGGACTGTGGCTGCTCGCGCTGGTGCTGCAGTTCGTGACGCCCTTCCTGGCGGAGCACGGTCCGCGGCGCCGGGACGGGCGTGAAGCCGCCTTTCTGCGCACGCAGTTGGGCGCTCTCGACCCGGCGCACTTCGTGGAGCGACACGGGCTGCTGCTGATCGTCGCGTTCGGCGAGTCGGTCATCGCGATCGGTATCGGCATCGGTGATCTGCCGCTGACGGCGGACCTGTTCGGCGGGGCCTTCCTCGCGCTCGCGCTGGCGATCGCCCTGTGGTGGACGTACTTCGTGCGCGACGAGCACGGTGCGGAGACCGTATTCTCGGCGACCCCGCCGGACCGACGCTGGCGCCTGGCGATGAACGCGTACTACTACGCCTTCCTGCCCATGCTGCTCGGCATCGCCTGTCTCGCGGCGGGCGTGAAGAAGACCCTCGGACATCTCACCGAGCAGCTGCACACCGGCCCCGCCCTCGCGCTCGCCGGCGGAGTCGCCCTCTTCCTCGCCGGTGACGTGGCGTTCCGCGCCGTGCTGCGGCTGTTCCCGGTGAGCTTCCGCGCGGCCGCGGTGCCCGTCACCCTGGCCGCCGCGCTGCTCGGCATCCACCTGTCGGCGGTCGCCGAACTCCTCGCGCTGGTAGGTGTGTTGGTGGCAATGCTGGGGGCGGAGGCGCGATGGTCGCCGTGCGGGGCCGGCGCGGAGGCTCCGGAGAGTCCCGATTCCCGGGCGGCCCTCGCCTGATCCGCTACCGGGTTTCATTCGCAGTGCGTCGGGCTTCAGCCCGGTGGTGAAGCGAATCCCGTGACAGCGACGCGGAACGTCGCGGCTTCTGTCCTGCGGAGCGGGACGAGGCGGTGATTGCGGCGGGTGGCACGGAGGGCCACTGCCTCGTGTCGGGCACGGTCGGTCAGGTCGGCCGGTTTTGTTGCTCGATGTACTGGCTGACGATGCTGAGGGGTGCGCCGCCGACGGTGCCGGCGAAGTAGGAACCCGCCCAGAGTTTGTTGGCCCGCCAGTAGTGTCGGGTGAGGGCGTCGAACTGGTGCAGGCGCCGGGAGGAAACGCCCTTGAGGGAATTGACGAGTTTGGTCACGGCGACCTTGGGCGGGAAGTTCACCAGCCGATGGACGTGGTTGTCCTCGCCGTTGAACTCCACGAGCTCGCACTCGAAGTCCTCGCGCACGGCTCGCATGATCTCCTCCATGCGCCGAAGATGAACGTCCTTGAACACCTTGTGCCGAAACTTAGTCACGAAAACCAAGTGGACGTGGCACACGAATGCACACTGTCTACCAGTGTGAATCTTCTCCATGTCAGCCATAGCCCAAGTGCATAGGATGCTCGTCATGCAGCTTCGGTACAGCTTTCGCCTGTACCCGGAGTCCAGCCAACGCACCGCGCTGGCACGGGCGTTCGGGTGCGCCCGTGTCGTGTTCAACGACGCGGTACGCGCCCGTGAACAGGCGCGCGTGGCCAAGGAGCCTTTCCCGACCGCTGCCGTCCTGTCTCACACACTGATTACCCGGGCCAAGGACACTCCAGAACGTTCCTGGCTGGGCGAGGTCTCCGCGGTTGTCCTGCAACAGGCGCTGCGGGACGCCGAGGCCGCGTACAAGAACTTCTTCGCCTCTCTCACGGGCGAGCGCAAGGGCAAGAAGGTGGGTGCGCCCCGGTTCAAGTCCCGCAAGGACCGAAGGCAGGCGATCCGGTTCACCGCGAACGCCCGCTGGAAGATCACCGACAACGGGCGGCTGTCGCTGCCGAAGATCGGGGAGATCAAGGCCAAGTGGTCGCGGGAACTGCCCGTGACGCCATCGAGTGTGACGGTGATCAAGGATGCGGCCGGAAGGTACTTCGCCAGCTTCGTCATCGACACCGACCCCGAAACCGACCAGGAGCGCTGGAACGAGCCGGAGCCGGATGCCGCGATCGGGGTCGACCTGGGCCTGGCCCACTTCGCCGTCCTCTCGGACGGCACGAAGATTGATTCCCCGCGGTTTCTGCGCCGCGCGGAGAAGAAGCTGAAGAAGACGCAGCGGGAGCTGTCGCGCAAGCAGAAAGGATCGAGGAACCGGGAGAAGGCTCGCCTCAAGATTGCCCGTGTCCATGCTCAAGTGGCTGACGCGCGCAAGGAGTTCCACCATCAGTTGTCCACGAAGTTGATCCGCGAGAACCAAGCGGTCGCGGTGGAGGACCTCGCGGTGTCCGGACTCGCGCGCACGAGGCTGGCCAGGAGCGTGCACGATGCGGGCTGGTCCCAGTTCGTGGCCATGCTCGACTACAAGGCGCAGCGTTACGGGCGCACCTTTGTGAAGGTCGGTCGGTTCGAGCCCACCAGCCAGGTGTGCTCCGCCTGCGGGCACCGGGACGGACCCAAGCCCCTGGACGTGCGGGAATGGACCTGCCCCGCCTGCGGCACCCAGCACGACCGGGACCACAACGCCGCAAAGAACGTGAAGACGGCCGCTGGACTGGCGGCATCAGCCTGCGGAGCGCCGATAAGACCAGAACCTGTTCTGGCACAGCGCGATGAAACAGGAAGTCACGGAATCCCGCCCGAAAACCGCGCCGCATAGCGGTGCAGCAACGAGTGGGACGGCCAGAATCTCCCTCCTTCAGGAGGGAGTACAAGTCAATTCTCCCGCTCGTGGTACATCTTCCGCGTGTGTTCCGTGTGGGCGCGCATGACCGCCGTGGCGCGCTGCTCGTCACGGTCCGCGATCGCCGCGATCAGCTCACGGTGCTCGATCCAGGACTGATGACCGCGCTGCCGGGCGACCGGTGTGTAGTACCAGCGGACCCGTCGGTCGACCTGCGCGGCCAGCTCGGCGAGCACCGTGTTGCCCGCGAGCTCCATGACCTTGGCGTGGAGCCGGGCGTTCATCGCGACCGCGCCGTCCACGTCGTCGGCGGCCACCGCACGCTCGCCCTCCTCGCAGAGCGCCTCGAGCGAGGTGATGGCTTCGGTACCCGCGTTGGCGGCGGCGAGCCGGGCGGCCTCGGCCTCCAGGAGCGTGCGGACCGTCAGGAGCTGGTCCGCCTCCTCTTCGGTCGGTTCGTGCACGAACGCGCCCTGGGCGGGCCGCAGATCGACCCAGCCCTCGGTGCTGAGACGCTGCAGTGCCTCGCGCACGGGCTGCCGGGACACCCCGAGGTGCCCGGCGAGTTCGCTCTCGACGAGGTGCTGGCCCGGCTGGAGGGCGCGGGTGGTGATGAGTTCGAGCAGCGCCTCGTAGACGCGGTCGCGCAGCGGGCCGGGCCGTTCGAGCTTGGGCACGGCACCCTGCGGCAGTCCTGTCGTCGACAACATGGCGGTCCCTCCTGGGCAGCGCCGTCGCTGCAATATGAAAGCCAATTATGAATTGTCTTTCGCCTACAGTCTACGGCGCACAAACGCCAGCAGGCACAGGAGTTGGGCTCGTCACATCAGGGCGGGCAAAGGGGCCTGCAAGCGGGCATCCCAGGACGCTTGCCAGGGAGCGTACGAGCAGATCACGGGCAGCGGACAACCTGTCCCGCGTATGACAGATTCCCGCCGAAGCCGAAGAGGAGGACAGGGTCGCCCGTGGAGATCTCCCCGCGCTCGACGAGCTTGGAGAGGGCCAGCGGGATGCTCGCGGCGGAGGTGTTCCCGGAGTCGGTGACGTCCCGCGCGACGACGGCGTTGACCGCGCCGATCTTCATGGCGAGGGGCTCGATGATGCGCAGGTTCGCCTGGTGCAGGACGACCGCGGCGAGGTCCTCGGGGGCGAGTCCGGCGCGCTCGCAGGCCTTGCGGGCGATGGGCGGGAGCTGGGTGGTGGCCCAGCGGTAGACGCTCTGCCCCTCCTGGGCGAACCGCGCGGGCGTGCCCTCGATCCGTACGGCGTGCCCCATCTCGGGCACCGAGCCCCACAGCACGGGGCCGATCCCCGGCTCGCCGGAGGCTTCGACCACCGCGGCCCCGGCCCCGTCGCCGACGAGCACACAGGTCGTACGGTCGCTCCAGTCCGTCACGTCGGACATCTTGTCGGCGCCGATGACCAGCGCCCGGCGCGCGGCACCGGCCCGCACGGCGTGGTCGGCGGTGGCCAGGGCGTGCGTGAAGCCCGCGCAGACGACGTTGACGTCCATGGCGGCCGGCGACGGGATCCCGAGGCGGGCGGCGACCCGCGCGGCCATGTTCGGGGAGCGGTCGACGGCCGTGGACGTGGCGACCAGCACGAGGTCGATGTCGCCCGGCGTCAGGCCCGCGGCCGCGAGCGCCTTGGCGGCGGCGTGCGCGGCCAGCTCGTCGACCGGCTCGTCGGGCCCCGCGATGTGGCGCGTGCGGATGCCCACCCGGCTCCTGATCCACTCGTCGCTGGTGTCGACCAGGCCCGCCAGGTCCTCGTTGGTGAGTACCTTGGCGGGCTGGTAATGGCCGACGGCGGCGATCCGTGAGCCGTTCATGAGTGGTCCCCCTCGTTGCCTTGGGTAGCGGGATCCACCAGTCTGATCAGTGACTCACGGGTACGACGGCAGGTGATGCCACAGGAATGGGACGCCAGGCTTGTCGGCTTCTGTCAGACCCTCGGACGCCCGAACACCTCCAGCACACATGCCCGGGCCTCAGCCCGTGAACAGCTGCTCGGCCTTCAGTACCAGCTCGTACAGGCCATAGCAGAGAGGCGCGCCCACCCACAGCCAGGCGAACGCGATCAGACCTCGCCTACTGGGCGGACTGCTCTCGCTGGACATCATCGACGGCCTCCCTCGGTGCGGGAATGTGGTGCCGGACATGGACGGGTCGTACCAGCTCGTTGGCGACGAAGCCGACCGCGAGCAGGCCGATCATGATCAGGAAGGAGAGGCCGTAGAGGGAGGAGCCGTGCTTGCCCGCCGACTCCTGGTGGTCGGCGATCCAGTTGACGATCAGCGGACCGAGGACGCCCGCCGTGGACCAGGCGGAGAGCAGTCGGCCGTGGATCGCACCGACCTGGTAACTGCCGAAGAGGTCCTTCAGGTACGCGGGAATCGTCGCGAATCCGCCACCGTAGAACGAGAGGATCACCAGCGCGCAGATGATGAACAGGGGCTTCGAGGAATCGCCGAACCAGGCGATGAGCGCGTACATCAGGGCGCCCACCCCGAGATAGACCCGGTAGATGTTCTTGCGCCCGATCAGGTCGGACGTCGACGACCAGCCGATCCGACCGGCCATGTTGGCCGCCGACAGCAGCGCGACGAATCCGGCGGCCGCGGAGACGGACACCGGTGTGGAGGTGTCCGCGAAGAAGTCCGTGATCATCGGCGCGGCCTTCTCCAGGATGCCGATGCCCGCGGTCACGTTCATGCAGAGCACGACCCACAGGCACCAGAACTGCGGGGTGCGGACGGCGTTCCGGGCGGAGACCTGCACACCGTCGAGCGCGCTCGGCGCGGACGCGACCGGCTTCTCGCCGCGCGGCACCCGGACCAGCAGCACACCGAGCGACATGAAGACGGCGTACGTCAGCCCGTGCACGAGGAAGGCGAGCGCGATGCCGGAGGAGTCGGAACCGAACGACTTCAGCATCTGCGTGGACCACGGCGAGGCGATCAGAGCGCCGCCACCGAAGCCCATGATCGCGATGCCGGTGGCCATGCCGGGCCTGTCCGGGAACCACTTGATCAGAGTGGAGACGGGTGAGATGTAGCCGATGCCGAGGCCGATCCCGCCGACGAAGCCGTAGCCGAGGACGATCAGCCAATACTGCTCGGTGGCGGCGCCCAGGGCGGCGATCAGGAAGCCGGAGGAGAAGCAGACGAGGGCGACCGTCATCGCCCAGCGGGGTCCGTTTCGCTCGACGAGCGTGCCGCCGAACGCGGCCGAGAGACCGAGCATGACGATACCGAGCTGGAAGGGCAGCGCGCTCTGGGTTCCGCTGAGGCCGAGCGCGGATTCGAGCGGCGGCTTGAAGACACTCCAGGCGTAGACCTGGCCGATGGAGAGGTGGACCGACAGAGCGGCAGGCGGGACGAGCCAGCGGCTCCAGCCGGGCGGTGCGACAGGGGGACTCATGATCCCGGACGATAGGAAGCGGTTGCCCGATGGGGAACCCGCGCGACCGAAACTGGTCGACCGTATGCGATGAGCGGTACCCCTGGCGCGACGAACGGTCGGCGGAGCCCGGCGAACGGTCTCCTGAACGCCGCGCGAAAGACCCCCCGAGTGCGACCCAACCCTTGCTGGAAGTCATTCCATCCTGTAGACAATATTTCGTCGACAGAGTTCGACAGTTCCTCGGTACCCTCGACCGAACGGAGCGCCACACAGTGAAAGTCGCCGTTCTCGGCGCCGGTGCGATCGGCGCCTACGTCGGCGCCGCGCTGCACCGCGCAGGCGCCGATGTGCACCTCGTCGCCCGTGGACCGCATCTGGCGGCCATGAGGCAGCACGGAGTCAGAGTCCTCAGCCCGCGCGGAGACTTCACCGCGCGCGCCCGCGCCACCGACGACCCGGCCCAGATCGGTCCGGTCGACTACGTCTTCCTGGGCCTGAAGGCCAACTCGTACGCGGCGTGCGGGCCGCTGATCGAGCCATTGCTGCACGACGCCACGGCGGTCATCGCCGCCCAGAACGGCATCCCCTGGTGGTACTTCCACCGGCACGGCGGCCCGCACGACGGCCACCGCATCGAGAGCGTGGATCCGGACGGCGCGGTCAGTGCGGTGCTCGCGCCCGAACGGGCCATCGGATGCGTGGTCTATGCCGCGACCGAGCTGGAAGGACCGGGCGTCGTACGCCATCTCGAAGGCACCCGGTTCTCCATCGGCGAGCCCGACCGCTCCCTGTCCGCGCGCTGTCAGGCGTTCAGCGGGGCCATGCAGGCGGGCGGGCTCAAGTGTCCGGTCGAGCAGGACCTGCGCAACGACATCTGGCTCAAACTGCTCGGCAACATCTCCTTCAACCCGATCAGCGCGCTGGCCCGCGCGACGATGCTGCAGATGTGCCTGCACGGCGGCACGCGCAAGGTCATCGAGATCATGATGACCGAGACGCTCGCGGTCGCCGAGGCCCTCGGCTGCAAGGTGGGCGTCTCCATCGAGCGGCGCCTGGCCGGCGCCGAGCGCGTCGGCGACCACCGCACCTCCACGCTCCAGGACCTGGAGCGCGGCAAACCGCTCGAACTCGACGTGCTGCTCGCGGCCGTCGTGGAGCTGGCGGAGATCACCGAGGTCCCGGTGTCGACGCTCCGAACCGTCCACGCCATCTCGGATCTGCTCGCGCTGCGGACCGCGGCATGAGCGGGCACACTCCGGAGGCCTACGCCCGCCTCACACAGCCCCTGGTACGGGACTCGCGCGACGAGCCCTTCCGGCAAGCCGACTGGGACGAGGCGCTGACCCGTGTCGCCCAGGGGCTGAGCCGGGCGCGCGGCGCCTTCGGAATGTTCTCCCGCGCGCATGCGACGAGTGAGATGAACTACGTGGCAGGGAAGTTCGCGCGTGCCGTCATGGGCAAGAAGCACGTGGACATCCGCGACCGGCTCGTGCTGGACGCCGGCACCGAGATCCCGATGGCCCACGCGATCGGCCGGGAGATCATCCGGGCGGGCCTCGCCGACCACGCCTCCATCGAACGGGCGACGACCGGCTTCGAGGAGTACCGGCAACTCGTCGAGCCCTGGACCCCCTCGCTCGCCGAGAAGGTGACGGGCGTACCGGCCCCCGCCATACGGGAGTTGGCGCGCGCGTACGCCCGCGGCGAGCGCGCCCTGCCGCGCTGGACGCCGGGCGGCACCGAGCACCACGAACGCACGGACACCGTGGGCGCGCTGAGCAATCTGTCCCTGCTGACCGGGCACGACCACGGGCCGGGCACGACGGAGATGTTCGAGGTCATGGAGGAGAACTCACTCAAGGCCGTCTACTGCATCGGGGAGGACCCGGTGCAGTCGGCGGCCGACAGCGAGCAGGCCATACGGCGGCTGCGCGCCCTCGACTTCCTCGTCGTGCAGGACACCTTCCTGACGAGGACGGCGGAGTCGGCGGACGTCGTGCTGCCCGGGACCGGCGGGTGGGCGGAGACGGACGGAACAGCCCACCGCGGCGAGCGCCGAGTCCAGCGGGTCGGCACGACGGTCACCCCGCCGGGCGAGGCTCGCGACGACATCGCCATCATCCGCGACCTCGCCACGCACCTCGGCCATGAATGGCAGTACGCGGACGCCGAGGCCGTCCACCACGGGCCGCGTCCGACGTCGCCGGGCGAGCGGGATCTGCGCACGCCCTTCCGACTGGTCCGGCACGATCCACCGGTCGACCTGACGGACGAGCGTTACCCGATCCGGCTCACCACGGGACGCCGCCTCGACCCGTACAACACCGGTGCGCACAGCGGCAGTTCCCCGTCGCGGCGCGGCGAGTGCGTCGAGCTGTGCCCGCAGGACGCGGAGCACTACGGCGTGGTCGTCGGCGAGGAGGTGCAGGTCTGCTCACGGCGCGGCTCGGTCGTTGCGCCCGTGTGGGTGGACACGGCGCTGCGGCCCGGGCTGGCGTTCACGACCATGTACCTCCCGAACGGGGTGGACACCGACCGGAAGAACAACGGGGCGAACTGTCCGATCGTGGAGACGGTGGAGTTCCGGGCATCGGCGATCCGGATCGAGAAGCTGCCCGTCGCGGCGGTGCGGAGCTGAGGCCGGACATGGACCCCCGCGTTTGCCGCGGAGTGGGCTGCGACCTCACCCCGCACGTGCAGGACAATGAGATCGTGAAGGTCACCTCGCCGCACGACGACCCGGTGACCGACGGCAACCTCCGCATCAAGGGCCGATTCGGCCACCAGCACGTACAGAACCGGGGCTGATCAGGACATGGGACGAGTCACGGAACGACGCAAGGTGATTCGCATCCGGGACGGGGCCGTGAACACCCGCCCGGACACGCTCGTCGCCGAGGAACCACTGGAAATCCGCCTCAACGGCAAACCCCTCGCCATCACCATGCGCACACCGGGCGACGACTTCGCGCTCGCCGCGGGCTTCCTGGTCAGCGAAGGGGTACTGGGCGAGGCCGACGAGCTGCAGAACATCGTGTACTGCGCGGGCGCCACCGGTGGGGGCACCTCCCGCTCGAGCGGAGCCGAGAGTGGGGGAGGCTCCAACACGTACAACGTCGTCGACGTGCGGACGGCGCCCGGCGTCGTCATCCCCGACATCACGCTCGAACGCAACGTGTACACCTCGTCCTCCTGCGGCCTGTGCGGCAAGGCGAGCCTGGACGCGGTCCGTACGACGGCCCGCTGGACGATCGACGACACGGCGGGCGACACCACTCCCCCGGTGCGGCTCGAACCCGAGCTCCTTGCCAGCCTCCCCGACCGGCTGCGGGCGGCTCAGCGGGTCTTCGACCGGACCGGGGGCCTGCACGCGGCGGCACTGTTCACGGAGGAGGGCGAGCTCCTCGACATACGGGAGGACGTGGGCCGGCACAACGCGGTCGACAAGCTGGTCGGCCGCGCCCTGCAGAACGGCACGCTCCCCCTCTCCCGGACGGTCCTGCTGGTCTCCGGGCGGGCCTCCTTCGAGCTGGCACAGAAGGCGGTCATGGCGGGCATTCCGATGCTCGCGGCGGTCTCCGCCCCGTCGTCCCTGGCGGTCGACCTGGCCGCGGAGACAGGCCTGACCCTGGTCGGCTTCCTGCGCGGGGCCTCCATGAACGTGTACGCGGGCGAGCACCGCATCGCCCTGCGGGCCGCGGCCACCCAGGGCTGACCGGCTCCCCGCGACACGTCGGCGGGGCCCCGAACGGCGGGGAGCGCCCCCTGCGCCGACGGGGCCCCGCCTCGGCCCCATCCCGGCCCTGTCGCGCGGGGGCCAGGCCCCCTCATCCCGCCGGTGGCTCCGTGCCGGAGATCCGCGTCGACAAGCCCATGAACTGATCCCGCTCGGCCGCCGAGAGCGGCGCCAGCAGGGTGTCGTTCGCCCGGCGGGCCGCGGTTTCGCAGCGCTCCAGCAGGCGTGCGCCGTCCTCGGTGAGGGACACCGCGTTCTTGCGGCGGTCCTTCGGATCCGGCTCGCGGACGACCAGACCCGCGGACTGAAGATCATTGAAAATCCCGACCAAATCCTTGAAGTCCCTGTCGTACGGAAAGTCACCGAGGCGGGCGAGCCGATCCCGCTCGGCGGCGAGGTCGCCGGGGAGGTCGCCGTCGGTGCGGGCGTCACCCGTTTCCGGGCGGGCGACCGCGTCACCGGGCTCTGCTTCGGGCACGGGTACGCCGACTGCGCGCCCCTGCTCGAAGCCATGGCCACGCCCGTTCCCGAGAGCGCGGGCGCCGGACCCCTCCGAGGCCGTGGACAACCTCATCGACCGGGTGCGCGTGCCCGCCGGATCGCCCGGATCTCCCGGCACGAAGGGCGAGCGGGCACGGGCGGCAAGACGGGTGCCACCGGGGAGCGCGCGCCGCGGGGCAAGCCGCGTGACCCAGGACCGTCCGGCGCGCCCGGCGCCTCGGGAGCGCCGGGTGCGGACGGCTCCCCCGGCCCGACAGGGCCGCCCGGTCCCAAGGGTGAGCAGGGCTACCAGGGCCAACCGGGGCCCTCCGGCATGTCGGGCGTGAAGGGCGACAGGGGAGACAAGGGAGATCCCGGTCCGGCCGGCCCCAAGGGCGACCGGGTCCAGCTGTCCGGACGGCTATGCGCTCCAGACGCCCGCGGACGACCCCGACGCCCTGGTCTGCCGCAGGAGTGGAGCGGTCCCGGCGCCAACTCCCCAGCCGACGGCCGTACTTCCGCTGCTGCCGCCCCCGCGGCGCCGAAGGAATCCGACATGAACACGACCGGTGCACGCTTCTTGTGGGGTGCCTGAGAGCCCAAGTAGCGTCTGCGACGCGAACGTTGGACGTGGGATGTCCAGAGTATCCGGATTGCCCAGCCGCATGAAGGGCAGGTCGCACCATGCCGTCAAGCCTCCGCGCGCATCTGAGACTCACTCCTCAACGACGTCTCAGATCCACCCTCACAGCCGTTCTCACCGCCGCTCTCACCACCGCCGCGCTGCTCGCGCTGCCGAGCCCGGCGGGAGCCGAACAGGCTTTGGCCAAAGGCGAGTTCGAGCAGCAGGTGCTCTTCAATGCCTCCCAGGATCCCGGCTACGCCTGCTTCCGCATTCCGGCCGTCGTGAAGACGACCGAGGGCACACTGCTGGCGTTCGCCGAGGGGCGCGTCCTCAACTGCGGGGACGCGGCCGACATCGACATCGTGGTCAAGCGCTCCACCGACGGCGGCCGCACCTGGGGCCCCCTCCAGGTCGTCAACGACGGCGGCGGCGACACGCACGGCAACCCCGCGCCCATCGTGGACCGCGAGACCGGCCGCATCCTGCTGGCCGAGACGTACAACACGGGCCGCACGGACAGCGCGAGTTGCTCCGTGCCCTGCGACCGCACCCCGCACCTGCAGTACAGCGACGACGACGGCCTCACCTGGTCGCAGCCGCGCGACCTGAGCGACGAGATCCTCCCGGCCACCTGGAATTCCTGGTATGCCACCGGGCCCGTGCACGGCATCCAGCTGACCCGGGGCCGACACGCGGGACGGCTCGTCTTCGGCGTCAACACCGAGACGTGGAACGGCAGTCGGGTCACCGCGAACAACGCCGCGCTCATCACCAGTGACGACGGTGGCGACCACTGGGACATCGGCGCGACCGACTCCTGGCCGATCACCGACGACGGCACCTTCCGCCAGAAGCCGTCCGAGATGGCGCTCACCGAACGCACCGACGGCTCCGTCCTCGTCAGCGGGCGCGAGCAGGACGGCACCGACCTCGGCCACCGCACGCAGGCCGTCAGCCGCGACGGGGGCGACAGCTTCGTGACGCCCTTCCGCGACCTCCCCGACCTCTACGCGCCGCAGGTCCAGGGCTCCACCCTGCGCCTCGGCGACCGGATTCTGCTGTCCTGCCCCGGCGACCCCGACCGCCGCCGGACGATGGTGATCCGCTCCTCGTACGACGGCGGGCGCACCTGGGACAGCGTGGACCGCGGCACGGTCGTCACCACCGACTGGTCCGGCTACTCGGACATGGTCCGCGTCGACGGCGACACGGTGGGTCTGATGTACGAGGGCGGCGCGGTCGACGCGCGCGACGAGATCCGCTTCGCCCGGTTCACCGAGGACTGGCTCAAGCCACGCCGTGGCCCGGACCCGACGACTGCCGACCTCGCTCCGGGCACCAAGCGGGCAGCGGTCCTCGGCGGCGCCCAGGAGACGGACGGCGTGTTGGGCGGCGCGCTCGCCTTCGACGGCGCCGACGACGCCGTACGACTGCCGTATCAGGACCGACTGCCGCTCGGGACGAAGGACTTCACGGCCTCCCTGTGGTTCCGCTACACCGCCACCTCCGGTGAGCAGCCGCTGCTGTGGATGGGCGGGATCGGGACGACACAACCGCAGGTGTGGCTGCGCGGCGAACCCGCGTCCCACCGGATCACCGGGCTGATCACCACGAGGAACGGCGCGTCGGCCCCGACAACGGCGTCCGTGCGCACCACGAGCGCGTACAACGACGGCCAGTGGCACCATCTGGCGCTGCGCAGAGGCGGCGGGCAGCTCACGCTGTTCGTCGACGGTACGACGGTCAGCACCGCAGACGTGCCCGGATCGGTCAGCCGCAACTCGCCGTTCGGGGTGCACATCGGCCAACGGATGGACAGCCGGGCGTTCTTCACCGGCGCGATCGACGACGTATGGGTCTACGACCGGGCGTTGAGCGATGACGAGCTGGCGGCGGCGCCCGAGCAGACCTCGCAGAAGGTGACCCGGGACACCGTCCTGTGGCTGCCCATGGACCATGTGAGCGCAGACCACTAACGTCCCGTCCGTGCCCGACGACGCACGAGCACGACGGCAGAACGGGACCGGGCTGGGCATCCTGCTGGCCCTGGTCTGCGCGGCCGTGCTGCTCACCGCCCTCCCGGATCACGACCGGGAGGGCGGCGGCGCGTGCACGGCTCGTACGGTCAGGTCCTGGACCGCGAACGCGAAGGTCACCGGCGAGTTCGCCCGGTACGGCGACGACGCCGGCCGCACCGACGACTGGACCGGAGGCGACGGCACCCACTCGGTGCGGCTGCCGGACGGGCGGGTGCTGTGGCTGTTCTCGGACACCTATCTGGGCCTGGTGCACGGGCCGCCGAACCCGGTCGGAGAGTCGTACGCCTGGCGCGACACGAGCGCGCCCCTCGTGCGCAACTCGGCCGTCGTGATGTCCCGCGAGGGCCGCCTGGGGACGACACTTCCCGCCCCCGTATTCCCGGACCCGGGGCCGCAGCAATGGCGCTGGCCGGTGGCGGCCCGCGTCGAGCCCCGCTCCCCCGGCTCCTCGGAGAACGTCGTACGCGTCCTGCTGTGGACCCGTACCACGGGCCAGGCCCCCTGGATCTACGGCGTGCCCACCTCGACCGAGGTCGCCACGCTCTCGCTGCCGGACCTGCGCCTCGAAGGCATCACCACGGTCCTGGACCAGCGTTCCGTCCCGGACGCCTCCCAACGGGTGCTGTTCGGTACTTCCGCGCTCGACGCGGGTGACTGGACGTACGTCTTCGGCGGCGACGACGGGCAGGCCGCCTCGCGCCCCGCCTCGAAGGCGTACGTCGCGCGGGTGCCGCGCGGCAGGCTCGCCGAGCCGGGGGCCTGGGAATACTGGGACGGCTCCGGGTGGACGGTGCGAGCGCGTCCGGCGCCGGTGCTCGGGGACGGGCAGCGCACGGGCGTGGGCAGCGCGTTCACGGTGGTGCGCGACGGCGGCACGTACGTGCTGTTCACGATGGCGACCGGCACCGCGGGCCTGACGACGATCACCTCGTACTGGGCGTGCTCGCCGACCGGCCCCTGGCACGGGCCCACCCGCAGCTTCAGCCCGTCGCTGCCCCGAGGTGACGTGGCGGCGTACAACCCGCAGGCGCACCCGGAGCTGAGCGACGGGGACCGGATCGTGCTCAGCTACGACGTCAACTGGCTGGACGCGACGGGCACCGCCGCGCAGGCGAACCTCAGTCGGAACGTGTCCCTGTACCGACCGAGATACGTGACCCTGCAACTGGGGGAACCGAGGTCGTAGCCGTCTCGGCGGCCTCGGGGTCGCGGGCACGGCGCCGGGCGATCACCGCGCACACCATGAGCTGCATCTGGTGGAAGAGCATCAGCGGCAGCACGGCGAGCGAGGCGTGCGCGCCGAACAGCACGCTGGCCATGGGAAGTCCGGAGGCGAGGGACTTCTTCGACCCGGCGAACTGGATCGCGATCCGGTCCCCCCGGTCGAAGCGCAGGACCTTGGCGCCGTACCAGGTGAACGCGAGCATCAAGGAGAGCAGCGCGGCCTCGACGATCAGGAGTCCGCCGAGCCTGACGGGGCTCACCTGGTGCCAGATGCCCTGCACCATGCCCTCGCTGAACGCGGTGTAGACGACGAGCAGTATGGAACCGCGGTCGACGTATCCGAGGACCTTCTTGTGCCGCGTGACGAATCCGCCGATCCAGCGGCGCAGCACCTGCCCGGCGACGAAGGGCACCAGCAGCTGCAGCACGATCTTGACGAGCGCGTCCGTGGAGAAGCCGCCGGCGCTGTTGCCCAGCAGGGACGCCGCGAGCAGCGGGGTGATCACGATGCCCGCGAGCGAGGAGAAGGAGCCCGCGCAGATCGCGGCGGGCACGTTGCCCCGAGCTATCGAGGTGAACGCGATCGACGACTGGATGGTCGAAGGGACGAGCGTGAGGAAGAGGAGGCCCGTGTACAGGTTGTGCGTCAGGAAGACCGGCTCGAGGCCGCGAGCCGCGAGGCCGAGCAGCGGGAAGATCACAAAGGTGCAGGCCAGGACCGTGCCGTGGAGCCGCCAGTGCCTGAGCCCTTCGACCGCCTCACGGGTGGACAGGCGCGCCCCGTAGAGGAAGAACAGGAAGGCGATGGCGGCCGTGGACGCGCCCGAGGCGACGTCGGCGCCCGTACCCCGCGCCGGGAAGAGGGCAGCGAGGCCCACCGTCCCGAGCAACAGCAGGATGTACGGATCGATCGGCATCCAACTCGGCCACTGCAGGCGTTTCAACGGTGCTCCACTGCTCGGTTCTGTGTGTCGTCGTACGAGGTCGGGTCGTGCCCTCTCCATCGTCCTCCTCCGACCCGCGATCGGGAATCCGTCATACCGCTCTGACTGTCATTGCGACTCGCGATAACGTAACCCCATGTACGACCCGGCCCAGCTGCGTACCTTCCTCGCGGTGGCCCAAACTCTGAGCTTCACCCAGGCCGCACGGCGCCTCGGGCTGCGGCAGTCCACGGTCAGCCAGCACGTACGCCGTCTCGAGGACACCGCCGGGCGGCAGCTGTTCGCCCGGGACACGCACTCCGTGGAACTCACGGAGGACGGCGAGGCCATGCTCGGCTTCGCGCGCCGGATCCTGGAGGTACAGGAGCAGGCGACGGCGTTCTTCACCGGGACGCGGCTGCGTGGCCGGCTGCGGTTCGGCGCGTCCGAGGACTTCGTCCTCACCCGGCTGCCGGAGATCCTGGAGGGCTTCCGGTACGACCATCCCGAGGTGGACCTGGAGCTGACGGTCGAGCTGTCCGGCACGCTCCACGAGCAGCTCGCGGCGGGCCGGCTCGACCTGGTGCTGGCGAAACGGCGGCCCGAGGATCCGCGCGGCGAGCTCGTCTGGCACGACCGCCTGGTGTGGATCGGTGCGGAACGGCTGCGCCTGGACCCCGACCGGCCGGTCCCCCTGATCGTCTACCCGTCCCCGGGTATCACCCGCGCCCTGGCCATGGAAGCCCTGGAACGCCAGGGCCGCCCGTGGCGCATCGCCTGCACCAGCGGCAGCCTCAACGGCCTCATCGCGGCCGCCCGCGCGGGCCTGGGCGTGATGGCCCACTCCCGCGGACTCCTCCCGCCGGGGCTGGTCCGCGTACCGGAGCGGGCGGGGCTGCCGGAACTCGGCGAGGTCGACTTCGTCCTGGTGCACGGACGGCGCCGGACGTCCGCGCAGGAGGCTGCGGACGCGCTGGCGGCGGCGATCCTGAGCGGCGGGGTCCGGTTGCACCCGGGCCCGACGGGTGCGCGAAGCTGAGGCGTTTCTCTCGGCATGGGACACCGGGCTGTCCCGCGCCGCCTCGGCACGCCCTCCACAAGGGAGGTCCTGATGCCTCGACCTCCACAAGGGAGGTCCTGATGCCTCGACCTCCACAACGGAGGTCGTGATGCTGCGACGCCGGGCGACGGGGCAACGCCCGGTGCGGTGAGAGCGGGAAGGAAGCAAAGGGGCAGGATGGGGTCATGAGCGAGATCCGCACTCCCCGTCTTCTCCTGCGCCGCTGGCTGGATGACGACCTCGTCCCCCTGTCCGAGATCCACGCCGACCCGGCGGTGATGCGGTGGATCGGTGACGGCAGCCCGCGCTCCCTGGAAGAGACCGCCGAGGACATCGAGGCGTGGGAGGAGGAGTGGGACGAGGAGGGTTTCGGGATCTTCGCCGTCGAGCTCCTCGGATCCGGAGAGCTGGCCGGAGCGGTGGGCCTGTACGTTCCCGACTCCCCGCCCGAGGTCGCCGGCCAGGTGGCGATCGCCTGGCGGCTGGGGCGGGCGTTCTGGGGGCAGGGGTACGCGTCGGAGGCGGCGCAGGCCACGCTCGAGTTCGCTCTCCAGGACCGCGGTCTCGACCGGGTCGTCGCCGTATGCCGGACGAGTGACACCGCGTCCGCGAACGTCCTGGGCAAACTCGGTATGCGGGCGGAAAGCACGGCGCAGGACCCGCGGACCGGGCACGATCTGCGGGTGTACGGGATCGATCTCACGGAGTTCCAGGCCTAGGGTTCTCCCGCACGTTCCGTCGGCGCCTGCGCGAGCGCGGCAGCGCGCCGGGCACAGGGCCTGAGCGGCCTCGGGAAGAAGCGGGTGCGTTTCCGCGTCGTCCGGTGCGGTGCATCGGCGTGCTGCCGCGCCGCCCTCGTACTGGATGTACTTGGGCGATGTGGCAGTGCGGCGAGGTGCCGGGCGGCGTGGGGGCGTGCCTCACTTCCCCGAGGCCGCTCAGCGTGTCGGCCTCGCGTAGGTGAGCTGCTTGACACGGCGCAGGAAAGGCGTCGTCTCGACGTGCTGCACGCCTTCGAGGCGGCCGAGTCCCTCGCTCAGGTAGGCGTAGAGGCCCGCCGTGTCGCGTGCGACGGCGGTGACGACGATGTTGGAGGAGCCCGCTGTCGCGGAGGCGAAGGCGACCTCGTCGTGGGTCGCGAGGGCCTGTCCGACGGAGTGGAGCGCGGCCGGGGCGGCCGTGACCCACAGGCAACCGGCGAGCGGGTAGCCGAGGATCTCGGAGTGGTACTCGACGTCGATGTACACGGCCCCTGAGGCGATCAGCCCGGCCAGCCGGCGTTTGACGGCGGACTCGGAGCGACCGGTGACCCGTTGGAGCTCGGGATAGGTGGCGCGTCCGTCCCGTTCGAGGGCGATGACCAGCGGCTCGTCCTCGGGGTCGATGCGGGCGGGGCCGGTGCTGTCGGGCGCCTCGGGGCGCAGCGCGGCGAGCTGATCGTCCGTCAGTACGGTGAACTTGCCGAGCCATCCTTGGGGCCCGCCGAAGAAGCGGTGCAGCAGCTGGTGAGCGCGGATCTCCATGATGCTCGGGGTGCGCGGGAGCTTGCCGAGCAGCAGGTCGTCGTGGTCACCGGGGCTGCGGGGGCGCGTCATGCACAGCACCTCGGTACCGCCCGAGGCGAGCCCGATCCACGCGGTGTCGGGGCGCTTGGCCAGCCCCTCCGCGATGGCCTCGGCGCTGTCGGGCGCGCAGCGCAGCCGCAGCATCCATTGGTCCTGGCCGAGCCGCTGGGCGTCGCGGACGGCGACGACGCGCAGCCCGCCCTCGGCGCACAGCCTGCGGTAGCGCCGCGCGATCGTCTGGTCGGAGACGCCCAGCACCGCCGCGATCCGGCTGAAGGGCGCGCGGCCGTCCAGCTCCAGCGCCGCCAGCAGCTGCAGATCGAGCTCGTCGAAGGTGTGGGATTTCATCTTCATGGGGCCTGCCCTTGTCGGATTCCGTCGATCAGGCGTCGGCATCCGCCGCGATCATCCGGCGCGACCTCATCGTACGGAGGCATACGCATCCGTGGCACAAGGAGTTGAGGACATGCGTACATGGGGGCCGCTCACGGCGGTGTGCCTGGGCACGTTCATGTTGTTGCTGGACGTCACGATCGGGGTCGTCGCGCTGCCGGACATGGCGCGGGCACTGCACGCGTCGTTGAGTGATCTGCAGTGGGTGATCGACGGGTACGCGCTCGCGCTCGCCGCACTGCTGCTGGGAGTTGGGGCCGCGGCCGACATCCTCGGCCGGCGCCGGGTGCATGTGGCGGGCGTCGTGCTGTTCGCGGTGGCGTCGCTGCTGTGCGGGCTGGCGTCCGGGCCCGGGATGCTGGTCGCGGCGCGCGGACTGCAGGGCGTGGGCGCGGCGGCGATGTTCGCGACGACACTTCCTCTGCTCGGCTCGGTCCACCAGGGGCGACAGCGATCGGTGGCGCTCGGGGTGTGGGGCGCGGTCAGCGGCAGTGCGGCCGCGGTCGGGCCGGTACTCGGCGGGCTGCTCACCGAGGGGCCCGGCTGGCGGTGGATCTTCTTTGTGAACCTGCCGGTGAGCGTGGCGTCGGTGTGGCTCACACTGAAGGTGGTGCCCGAGTCGCGCGGTCCGCGCGGCATGCACATCGACTGGGCGGGCACGGCGGCGTTCGCGTGCTTCGCGGGGGCGACGACGTACGGGGTGGTGCGGGCCGGGTCCGACGGCTGGACGTCGGCGGTCACGACGGGCGCGTTCGCGCTCGCGGCACTCTCGCTGGTCGGGTTCGTCCTCGTCGAGCACCGGGTGGCCCATCCGCTGCTCGATCTGTCGCTCCTGCGCAAGCCCGCGTTCGTGGGCGTGATGGTGGGCGCGCTCGCCTTCAACGGGGCGGCGTTCGGTGTCATCCCGTATCTGTCGATCTGGATGCAGACGGTGCTGGACATGAGCCCGGTGCGCGGTGGGCTCACACTGCTGCCGATGACGGGCGCCTCGGTGGGGGTCGCGATCCTGGCCGGGAAGCTGTTGCACGGGGTTCCGGCGCGGCTGACGATGGGCGGCGGGCTGCTGCTGATCGGCTCGGGAGTGTTCTGCCAGGCCGTGCTGGACGCGGCCGCGAGCTGGACTGCGCTGGTGCCGGGCCTGGTGCTGGTGGGGATCGGCACCGGGTTCGTCTCCCCCGCGATCGCGGGCGCCGCGCTCGCCGCGGTGCCACCGGAGCGGGCGGGTATGGCGGGCGGCGCGGTCAACACGGTCCGCCAGCTCGGCTACGCGCTCGGGGTCGCCGTCTTCGGCACGGTGCTGACCTCCCGCATGCAGGACACGCTGTCGCACGACGCGGCGCACACGCTGGCGGGCGGCGGCGCCGGGGCGCTGCGGGGCACTCTGTCCCAGCACACGCTGCGGGCCGCCTTCGCCTCGGGGCTCAACACAGCGTCAGTGGTAGCGGGTGTGACGGGATTGATCGCCGGCGCGCTGGTACTGATGCTGGTGCGGACACCGCGTCCTGCGGCGAGCGCGGCCGTGGCACCGGCCGAGACGGTGACGGCGTCTCGGCGGTGACGCCGCGAGGGTGCCGAGCCGGCCCCGGGTCGACCGGGACCGATTCGGCACCCTTTGCGCAGGGACTCCCGGGGCGGCACGGATCCCGGAAGCGGATGCTCCATGTCCGGTATCCGGGGGGTCGCGCACCGTCATCGGGTCGTACAGATTCCGTGGAGATTACGGGCCGGAAACCTACGGAACCGTAAGCGATTCTGTCCGGCCCTTCCCCTTGTGCGGGCATTTCCCCGACTGACCAGTGCATACACCGCGGCCCCCGGCGGGCCGACCCCCCTCCCGCGCGACGGCCCGGTGAGGTAGCTTTCACGGCGCTGTGCGGAGCGCCACTAGGAGCGGGATTGCGCGAGTTCACCAACCCTCCGTTGGCGTCGGCGCCGCCGGTGGGCGGCCTGGCCGACGTCGTCTTCGACCATGCCCTGGAGGACCCGCTGCACATCGCTCTCGGCCGCAAGGACGAGCAGGGACAGTGGCGCGACGTGACGTCCGCCGAGTTCCGCGACGAGGTGCTCGCGCTCGCCAAGGGCCTGCTCGCCCACGGGATCCGCTTCGGGGACCGGGTCGCGATCATGTGCCGTACGCGCTACGAGTGGACGCTCTTCGACTTCGCCCTGTGGACGATCGGCGCCCAGGTCGTGCCCATCTACCCCACCTCCTCCGCCGAACAGGTCTTCTGGATGCTGTACGACGCCGAGGTGTCGGCCGTCATGGTGGAGCACGAGGACCACGCGATGACGATCGCCACGGTCGTCGACCGGCTGCCGCAGCTGCACCAGCTGTGGCAGCTCGACGTGGGCGCCGTGCAGGAGCTGTACGAGGCCGGCGCGCACATCGACGACGAGGTGGTCCACCGGCACCGGCGCGCCGTCACGCCCGAGTCGACCGCGACGATCATCTACACCTCAGGCACCACCGGCCGCCCCAAGGGATGCGTGATCTCCCACGCCAACTTCATGTTCGAGGCGGACACCGTCATCGAGCGCTGGGAGCCCGTCTTCCACTCCAAGCGGGGCGACGAGGCGGCCACGCTGTTGTTCCTGCCGCTCGCACATGTCTTCGGGCGGATGGTGCAGGTCGCCGCCTTCCGCGGGAAGGTCAAGTTCGGGCACCAGCCGCAGCTGAACGCGGCGGCCCTGCTGCCCGACCTGGCCGCGTTCCAGCCGACCTTCTTCCTGGCGGTGCCGTACATCTTCGAGAAGGTCTTCAACGCGGCCCGCCGCAAGGCCGAGAAGGACGGCAAGTCGGGCCCCTTCGAGAAGGCCGTCGAGGTCGCCGTGCGCTACGCGGACGCCGTCGAGTCGAAGGCCTGGGGCATCGGGCCCGGCCCCTCCGCGAGCTTGCGCATGCAGCACCAGTTCTTCGACAAGGTCGTCTACTCCAAGGTGCGCGCCGCGATGGGCGGCCGGGTCAAGCACGCGATGTCGGGCGGCTCGGGGATGGACCGGCGGCTCGGGCTGTTCTTCGCGGGCGCCGGCGTCTCCATCTACGAGGGATACGGACTCACCGAGTCCACGGCGGCCGCGACCGCCAACCCACCCGAGCGCACCCGGTTCGGCACCGTCGGCCAGGCGATCCCCGGCACGACCGTGCACATCGCGGACGACGGCGAGATCTGGCTGCACGGCGGCAACGTCTTCCAGGGCTACCTCAACAACCAGAAGGCCACCGACGCCGCCCTGCACGACGGCTGGCTCGCCACGGGTGACCTCGGTTCCCTCGACGAGGACGGCTATCTCACCATCACCGGGCGCAAGAAGGAGATCCTGGTGACGTCCGGCGGCAAGAGCGTCTCGCCGGGGATCCTGGAGGAGCGGGTGCGCGATCATCCGCTGGTCGCCCAGTGCATCCTCGTCGGCAACGACCGGCCGTACATCGCGGCACTCGTCACCCTCGACTCCGAAGCCGTCGAACACTGGCTCCAGATGCGCGGCAAGCCGCAGCTGTCCCCCGCCCAGCTGGTGCGCGACCCCGACCTGGAGACCGAGGTGCGGCGCGCGGTGGTCGCCGCGAACACGCTGGTCTCGCAGGCCGAGTCGATCCGTACGTTCCGGATACTGGCCCACCAGTTCACCGAGGAGCACGGGCTGCTGACGCCTTCGCTGAAGCTGAAGCGGAGGGCGATCGAGAAGGCGTACTCGACAGAGGTCGAGGCGTTGTACCGGGCCTGAGCCATACCTGACGGCTCATCACTTACCGACGCGTCAGATATTGACGGTTCGTCAGATTCAACGGGACTTTCGGTCACCCGACGGAGGGGGACCGACGTGTCGCGACCGATCCGCACCATCACCGCCGCCGTGGCCGCGCTGCTGCTCGCCACGAGCGCCTGCAACTCGGCGGCCGACGGGAGGAGTTCGGACAAGGCGGGAAGTTCCGTAGGTGGCGACCGCCGTGGTCGCCATCGGGCTCTGGATCCTGATGCGCCGCACGCCCCTCGGGCTCAGACTCCGGGCGGCGGTGGACAACCGCTCGCTCGTGGAGCTGCGCGGCATGAGCGCGGACCGGCTGTCGTCGATCGCCTGGATGCTGTCGTCGGCGCTCGCCGGGCTCGCGGGAGTCCTCGCCACTCCTCTCCTCGGCTTGTCCGCACACGACTTCACGCTCTTCCTCTTCGTCTCGGCGACGGCCGCGGTCCTCGGCCGCTTCGCGTCCATTCCGCTGGCCTTCGCCGGCGGCCTGGGGCTCGGAGTGCTGCAGAACCTGGTCGCCGGCTATGCAACGTTCGCCGAGCGGATCACCGGTTTCCGTACGGCCGTTCCGTTCCTGATTCTCTTCGCCGGGCTGCTGGTGCTGACGCGGCGGCAGCGGACGGCCGGCACGGCGGCGGCCGTCGACGCGCCGCCGGTCGACTACTTGGCGGGCCGGTCGTGGGTACGGCGCTGGGGCCCCTGGACGGCCGCCGGGCTGCTGCTCGCCCTCGCCTTCTACACGGTCACGACCCCCTTCTGGAGCGGCATTCTCGCCCAAGGGCTCGCCCTCTCCCTGGTGTTCGTCTCGTTCACGGTGGTGACGGGGCTCGGCGCGATGGTGTCGCTGGCACAGGCGACGTTCGTGACCGGCGCGGCCCTGGTGGCGGGGCTGCTGATGAGCCATGGCTGGCCGTTCGTGGCGGCCACGGCGGTCGAAACCTGCGCGGCCGCCGTGCTGGGCGCGCTGGTGGCGCTCCCGGCGCTGCGGCTCGGCGGGCGTTCGCTCGCCCTCGCGACCCTCGCGCTGGCCTTTCTCGCCGACCAGGTCCTGTTCCAGATGGGCCGGCTGAGGAACGGCGACACGGGCTGGGCGATCCCGCGACCGGTCTTCGGACCGGTGGACCTGGGCGACGACCGCGCGATGGGCGTGGCGATGATCGTGCTCGTCGCGCTGGTCGTCGCGGCGCTCAGCGCGCTGCGGGACTCGCCGTCCGGGCGCGCGATGCTCGCGGTCCGCTCGGCTCCGGCGGCGGCGATGGCCTCGGGCTTGTCGGTGATCCGCACCAAGCTCATGCTGTTCACACTGTCGGCGGGGCTCGCGGGCTTCGGCGGCGTGATGTACGCGTCGTACAGCACCCGCATCACCGCGACCGACTTCACCGCGATGACCGGGCTGATCTGGCTCGCGGTCGTGGTGGCGGCCGGGGTGCGCCGCCCCCAGTACGCCGTGGTCGCGGGCCTCGTCTACGCCGTCGTACCGCATCTGCTGTCGGACTACGTCACCCGGTCCGTCCATCTGCCGGTGATCCTGTTCGGCCTGGCGGGGCTGGCGCTGGCCAATGACCCGGACGGCTACGCGGCGGCCGTCTCGACCCGCCTGCACCGCAGGCGCGCGACGACCCAACCACCTGCGACGGTCACGGCGCCCTCGGCGTCGTCCCTCGAAGCCGCCCTCGAACTGCGCGCCGTACACGCCGGATACGACGACGCCGCCGTCCTGCGCGGCGTCGACCTCGCCGTCCGCCCCGGCGAGATCCTGGCCCTCCTCGGCCCGAACGGCGCCGGCAAGTCCACCACCTGCCGCGTCGCCGCCGGACTCCTGGCCCCGCTCACCGGCCGGGTGTACGTCGCCGGGCGCGACGCCTCGCGCGAGCGGGCCGTCGGACGGTCACGGGCGGGGATCGTGCTGGCGCCCGAGGGACGCGGGATCTTCCCGTCCCTCACCATCGAGGAGAACCTCGCCCTGCATCTGCCCGCGAGGGACGAACGCGACGCCGTGTACGCGCGCTTCCCCGGCCTCGCGGCGCGCCGCGGCGTCCTCGCCGGCTCGCTGTCCGGCGGCGAACAGCAGATGCTCGCGCTGGCGCCGCTGCTTCAGCGCCCGCCGAAGGTGCTCATCGCGGACGAGCCCTCGCTCGGCCTCGCCCCGCGCGTGGTCGACGAGGTGTTCCGGCTGCTGACCGAGCTCAAGGAGGCGGGGACCGCGCTGCTGCTCGTCGAGGAGAAGGCCGCCGAAGTCCTCGGGGTCGCGGACACGGTCGCGTATCTCGCTCAAGGGCGGGTGACCTGGTGCGGTCCACGCGCCGAGGTGGAGGCGGACCGGCTGACGGAGGCGTACCTGGGGATCGCGGCCTCGCCCCGGGGGACGCCCCGGTCATCGGCCAAGGGGGTGCCCCAGTCATGAACGCACCCGTGCTCGAAGCCGCCGGCATCGGCGTCCGCTTCGGCGGCGTCCACGCCCTCGCCGGAGTGGACCTCGCGCTGCGCCCCGGCGAGGTGCGCGGACTCATCGGCCCCAACGGCGCCGGAAAGACCACCCTCTTCGACGCCCTGTCGGGCATCCGCCGGCCCGACGAGGGCCGCGTTCTCCTCGACGGGACCGACATCACGCGCCGCTCCCCCGTCTGGCGCGCCCGCCACGGTATGCGCCGTACCTTCCAGCGGCAGCAGCTGTTCGGCCAGCTCACCGTGGCCGACAACCTGGTGGTGGCCCAGGAGTGGCGGGGCGGCGGGGGCGGCCTCGCGGCGGATCTGCTGGCGGCGCCCACTCGGCGTCCCTACGAGAGGGAACGCAGGGAACGGGCGGACGCGGTGCTCAGGAGCTGCGGCCTGGAGCAGCTCGGGGGCGGCTACGCGGGAGCCCTGCCCGTCGGCCGGGCCCGGATGGTCGAACTGGCGCGCGCGGTCGCGGACCCGCCCAGGGCGCTGTTGCTGGACGAGCCCGCAAGTGGGATGACAGATGATGAGATCCGACATCTGTTGTCTGTCATCCGTCATCTGTCCGTCGAAGAGGGTTGCGCCGTCCTCCTCGTCGAACACAACGTCGCCTTCGTCATGGAACTCTGCGCCCGCGTCCTCGTTCTCGACCTCGGCCACGTCCTCGCCGAGGGCACGCCCGCCGAGATACACGCCGACCCGAAGGTCAGGGACGCGTACCTCGGCGCCGCGCCCGCCGACTAGTGCCGCGTCAGCCAGGGTTTGCCCGTCAAGGAGCGGCGTCCGGTGCGTGCTCTGGGGGTCCCCCCGGCCGAAGGCTGGGGGAGTGCCGGCCGGAAGTCCTCGTACTGGACGTACTTGGGCTTTCGGCCGGTGCGGCGAGTGGGGGCACCTCCCACGCCCTTGAGGCAGTGGGGGAGCGTGCCGGACGTCACGACGGGGCGAACCTCGGCTGACGCGGCACTAGTTGATGCTCACCCGGAAGATCTTGTCCGAGCCGTCCGCCGCACCTCCGTTGTTGTCGCAGTTGGTGGTCGAGAGCCAGAGCTGGTCGGCGCCGGGAACCTTGGTGACCGTGCGCAGACGACCGTACGTACCCACGTAGTAGGCGGTCGCCGTACCGACGTTCGCCGTGTCGCCGTTGATCGGGATGCGCCACAGGCGCTCACCGCGCAGAGACGCCATGTAGATGACATTGCGGACGATGGCGATGCCGCTGGGTGAGGCCTCGGAGACGTTCCAGGTCTTCTTGGGGTTGGTCATCCCGGAGACGCTGCATGTGCCCTCGCAGGTCGGCCAGCCGTAGTTGGCGCCCGGCTTGATGAGGTTCAGCTCGTCCTTGGAGCTGTTGCCGAACTCGGCTTCCCACAGGCGTCCGTTGCGGTCGAAGGCCAGGCCCTGCGGATTGCGGTGCCCGTAGCTGTACACGTAGTTGCCGAACGGGTTGCCGGGGGCCGCCTTGCCGTCCGTCGTCATGCGCAGGATCTTGCCGTTCAACGACGTCTTGTCCTGGGCCAGTTCGGGCGTCTGGGCCTCTCCGGTCGAGACGTACAGATAGCCGTCGGGGCCGAAGGCGAGCCGCCCGCCGTTGTGGTAGCGGTTCTTCTTGATGCCCTGGAGCAGGATCGTGTAGCCGGTCAGCGAGCTGCCGTTGTACGTCATGCGGACGACCCGGTTGCCCTCGGACGCCGTGTGCATGAAGTAGACGTAGTGGTTGGTCTCCCACTTCGGATCGATCGCCACACCCAGCAGGCCGCCCTCGCCGTTCGTCGTCACCGCGTTGGGCACGGTCCCGACCTGCGTCTTGGTGCCGTCCTTCGTGACCTTCCAGAGGCGGAAGTCGTCCCGCTCGGTGACCAGGGCACTCTGGCCGTCGGGCATCCAGTACGTGCCCCACGGGATCGTCCAGCCGCTGGAGACCGTCCCGATCGAGGACGGGACACCGCCGTCCGTGGCGCAGGCCTTCGTCGTTAAGGTGACGGTGTTGCTCTGCGGGGAGACGTTGCCTGCCGCGTCGCGCGCCACCACGTTCAGGGTGTACGGGCTGTTGCAGGCGAGTCCGGTCAGCGTGGTGGATGTACCCGTGGCGCTCCTGTAGACCGTCGCCCCGCTGCGGACGTCGTACGCCACGACCGCCTTGTCGTCCGTCGAGGCGCCCCAGCTCAGGTCGGCGGTGTTCGCGGTGACGTTGGAGACCGTGAGCGTTCCGGGTTCGGTGGGTGGGGTGGTGTCGGAGCTGGGCCTGGTCGTGCAGTCCACGACGGGACTGGCCTGCGAGGTGTTACCGGCCGCGTCCCGTGCGATGACTGTCAGGTTGTAGGTGGTGTTGGGGCTGAGACCGGTGAGAGCCTTCGAGGTCGTGGAGCCCACGGCCTCGCTGATCTTGTTTCCGTGCTCGTAGATGTCGTACGCGCTCACCCCGACGTTGTCCGTCGAGGCGCCCCAGGAGAGGGTGAGGCCGTCCTCGCCGATCGCCGAACAGCTCGGCTGCCCGGGCCTGCTGGGAGCCTGGGTGTCGGCCGCCGTGCCGATGCTGATCCGGTCCAGGTTGGGTCCCCCGTTGCCGGTGGTGGCAGTTGCGCGGATCTTGTTGGAGCCCGCGCCCAGTGGGAGGTTGACGGTCTTGGTCGCCCAGGTGTTCCAGTCGGCCGTGGCCGGGAAGGAGACACCGGAGGCGACGACCGTGCCGCCCACGGAGATGTCCATCGGGCGGTCGGTGTCGGTGCCGTTGGCGTACCGGAGCGCCAGCGACGACGTTCCCGCCGAGGCCGCGCTCACCGTGAACTCCACGTACGAGCCCGTGATGTTGGTGTAGTCGACGAACCCGGTGCCGGTGTAGCCGGTGTGGTTGGAGGCCACGGTGCCCTGGGAGATGGCGGCGTCCTCGGCCTGGTAGTCGGTGGCCGCCTGCGCCGACGAGCCGGTGAGGCCGGCGAGCGGGACAGCGAGGGCCAGGGAGAGACACCAGGGCAGTGCTCTTGTGAGTTTCATGGTTCGTCCCCTCAGCCCGTGTACTGGGCGAAGACCTTGAGGTAGTCGTAGGGCTGCTGCGACACTCCGCTGCACGCGTCTCCGTCGGAACCCGAGCCGCAGGCCCGGTCGCGGTTCACGGACCAGTAGGTGAGGCGCGCGATGTGGTGCTGCCGGGCGTAGGCGAGCATGGTCTTGAAGTCGGACACACGGACCAGTTCGCCGGAGTCGTCGGTCTTGCCGTTCATCGACGAGAGCCCGATGTGCGCGTACGCCGTGGAATCGCTGTATCCGTACGCCGACTTGACCCGCGCCTTGAGCCCTTCCATGGCCTGCTTGGTCAGGGTGCCCATATTGCTGCTGCCGCCGCCGAAGTCGAACGGCATGACGCACCACACGTCGTTCGCCAGCCCGGAGTTGGCGCCCCGCTTGATCATGTCGACGCCGGTCGAGTCCGGACCGCTGGTCGTGGTGCCGAAGGTGATGACGGTCTTCAGTCCGGGGTTGTTGGCCCTGACGATCTTCAGCGCGTCGATCACACGCTGGCGGACCGTGGCGTTGGACCACTCGGTGTTCTCGATGTCGATGTCGATGACCTTGAGGTGGTACGCGGCGATGACCTTCTGGTAGGCGCCCGCGAGCGCCGAGGCGCTGGAGCACTTCTCCCCGAGCTTCGCCCCGCTCCAGCCCCCGACGGAGACCACCACGTCACCGCCGGCAGCCCGGATCGCGTTGATCTCCGACTGGTCGTTGCCGCCGGTCAGCGGGCGTGAGCCGTCCCACTTCGGGTTGCAGGAGCCGTCGGAGAGGATGAAGGCGAGGGTGAACCACTTGACGCCGGTCGCCGACATCACGGAGGTGGGGTTCTGCGGACTGCCCCAGCCGAGGTACTCGTAGGGCGCGACGGCCGGGCCCGGGGAGGCGAGCGGTCTCGCGGTGACCGCGTGCGCGGCCGGGGGCGCGCCGAACAGCAGCGGCAGCAGCAGCCCGAGCAGGGCCGCCAGGATCACGCCGGAACGGCGTGGGGGCGCTTCGGTGTGCACGTGGATCTTCCTCCTGAGGTGAGGTGGAACGCAGCGGGGACGTGGAAGTGGTGCGTTAGGAAAGCTTCCTAATGGTCAGTGGGCAGTGGTCTTCCGAGGACGGAAGACCTTGCCCCTTCTGCCGTTCGGCCGTGGTCGCAGATGCCCGGTCAGCGGTCAGCGCACCGGCGCCACCCGGATCAGCCGGGTCTCGCCGGGGCGGAGCGTGGCGCTGTACGAGTTCGCGATGGTGCCCTTGTGGGAGCCGGACCACAGGTCGGTGACGTCACCGGAGCCCGTGAAGCCGACCTGCGACCAGTTCACACTGACCGTGGAGTTGCCGGACGTACCGGTGTTGAAGAGCGCCACGACATACCTGCCGTCGCTCTCCTTCTTTCTCCAGACCTGCTTCACGCCGCTGGTGACGATCCGCTCGGCCGCGACGCCGTCCTGGTCGACGCCGATGATCCGGTCATTCGTCAGCATCGCCTTGTCGACGGAGTCGACGTGCGTGAGGTCGGTGCCGAGCAGCAGCGGCGCGGCCGCCATCGCCCACAGGGTGAAGTGGGAGCGGCGTTGATCGGCGGTGAGTCCTGCCTGGTCGCCGTTGCCGATCTCCAGTGAGTCCAGGTCGTTCCAACCGCCAGGTCCCGCGTACTGCTGCCAGTTGGCCGCCGAGGTGAAACGGGCGGATATGTGGGACCAGTCGGTCAGCGGATAGCCGCTGCCGTTCGGGCCCGAGCCGCAGTAGCACTCGACATCGCCCTGAGTGCGCCAGCTGTTCGCCAGCGAGCGCCAGGTGGAGGCGTTCGCGATCGGGAGGTTGTTGGAGAGCGCGAAGTTGATCGGTCGGCCGGTGGCCCGCAGCGCCTTGTCCCAGGCCTGGACGTCGGGGACGTCGGCGCTGCCCACCCCGTCGATCTTCAGGTAGTCGACTCCCCAGGAGGCGAACTGCTTCGCCCACGAGTTCACGAACTCCTGAGCGCCCGGCTTCCCGTAGTCGATGTAGTACATGTTCTTGCAGTTGTAGTTCTTCTCGGTCTTCGACGTGTCCGCGATATCGGCCGCGTGATACGAAGTCCCCTCGATCGGTGTGTTCTTGGTGACCGCGTTCTTGGCGATACCCGGTGTCACATAGAAGCCGAACTTCAGTCCCTTGGAGTGGATGTAGTCGGCCAGCGCCTTGATTCCGGAGGGGAATTTGGCCGTGTCGACGGTCCAGCGGCCATAGGAGTCGACAACGAATCCGTTCGCGTCGCACTTCTGCCAGAAATCGTCGAGATTGACGTACACAAAGCCGTGGTTCCCCAGTCCGCTCGCAACCAAGGCGTCGGCCTGCGCCTTGATCTTCGCCTCGGTGGGCCGGCGTCGGACGAAGCTCCAGCTGCTCCAGCCCATCGCGGGGCGGAGGGACTGGCCGTTGTCCGAGTAGGGCCCGACCGTGGCCCCTGCCGCCGATGGGTACGAGGAGCCGGCCGTGGTCGACGGTGTGGCGTACGCCGTCCCGATCCACGCCTCGTCGATCCGCAACCGCTTGTAGCGGTTCGAGTCGGTGGACGCGGCCCAGGTGGAGTCGACTTCGAGACGTACGTAGCGGGCATTGGCCGCCGTCAGGTCGATCCCCTGGATTCCGCGGCGACTTGGCAGTTGCCCGGTCTTCACGGCACTTCCCCAGCTGGAGCCGTCGTTGCTGAGGAACACCTTGTACGCCTTGATCCGCGCCGACTGTTCGGTGTCGGAGCGCGCGTGGGCGACGGAGTCCTCACGCTGGTTCAGGCCGATGTACTGGACCTTCTTCGCCGAGCCGAGGTCGAAGGTGAGGTTGACCGGCAGAGCCTTGTTGCTGTCCCAATACGTGAGGTAGTTGCCGTCCGAGGCGGCCGAGCCCTCGTGCCCGCTCGCCGAGGAGCTCGCGCTGACCGTGACCCCGGACAGGATGCCCAGCCGCCCCGCGGTGGTGACCTTGAAGACGGTGTCGTACGGGTCCCAGTTCCCGAGGCCGCTCAACGTGAGCACACCCCCGGACTGCGACCACGAAACCGCCGCTCCCGTACGGAGATTGGTGACGGCCGCGATCCGGTAACCGTTGTCGCGGATGCGCAGCGTACTGGTGGACGGCGGGGTCAGCACGTGCACGTACTGGAGGTTGGGCTCGCTCTTGCTGATCGTCGTCACGCCGTGGGCACCGCCGTTCCAGAAGCCGGGCTTCAGGCCGCCGTACATGTAGCCGCCGCCCTCGGTGCCGTGCAGGGACTGCCAGATGGGGTCGAGGTAGGAGTCGGCGAAATTGTTGAAGGCGGCCTGGTTGCTCGGAAACCTGCCGTTGACCTGAGCGGTCTCGGCCATCAGCGCCTTCACGGACGATCCCGTGTTCGTGATCAGCCGACCGAGCGTGAGCATCTTGTCGACGGAGGGGTTCGAGCCGTCGTACCACCATGCTCCGCTCGACGGCAGCTTGAAGTCGGCCTCGGTCAGGCGGGGTTGGGCCGTGTAGACAGCCTGGGGGTAGTCGTACGCCGGTGTCATCCCCGTCTTCTGCTCATTGCTGATCATGTCCATGATCGGCGTGTCTTCGTTGTTGTTGCTCAGCGTGTAGTTCGGGCGCTTCTGCTGGATCTGCGCGTAGAGGTTGTGGCTCTCCCAGTACGCGTTGTCGTTGTCGATCCAGAAGCCGCCGAGGTCGGGATAGCGGTCCATGACCTCGAAGAAGTTGTCGTACGAGAAGCGGCCGAAACCGTCGCGGGTGGTGAGGTCGACGTTCGTGCCCTTGTAGGCGGAGTACGCGGCCGAGTCGAGCCATTCGTGGCCGCCCTCGTTGTGCCACTGGGGGTCGTCGGTCATGTAGAGGATGACCTTGAGGCCCTTGGCCTTGGCCGCGGTGATCAGTTCGCCGAGGAAGTCGCGGTGGGTGGAGCAGCTGCCGGGGATCTTCGACGGCCAGGGGCGGGCGTAGCCGAGCCTGCTGTGGAAGGTGGCGAGGACGAGGTACTGGGTGTGCAGCTTCTGGGCCTCCTTCACCCAGTAGTCGGGGGTCCAGCCGCCGCTGGTGACGTCGTTCTCCCAGGCGGTGCAGCCGGTGTGGGCGGGGGCGGTGCGTTCACCCCAGTGCAGAAAGAGGCCACCGACGGAGCCGCGGAGGAATGCCTGGCGGGGGTTCTCCAGGTCGAGCGGCTTCACGGCCACGCTCTCCCCATCCGTGCTCTTCACAGCCACGGTCTTCGCGGCCGCGGTCCTGACGGCCGTACCGCAGCTCTCGCTCGACCCGGCACCGGAGACGCGCAGAGCCCCACCCGACGTGTTGTGACTGCCCGTCAGGCAGTACCCCGTGACACTCTGGAACCCCATGTCGTGCGGCGAGTTGCTCCCGCGCTGTGCCGTGAAGCGGTTGAACCTGATCCCGCTCGCCGAGTTGGCGATGACGGCAGGACGTCCGTCGTTCGCCGCGAACTTCACCGAGCTGTTCGTGAAAGTCACGTCGTCCGCGTTGTGGAGGTACCAGCCGTACGCGGGGCGCGTGCCGATGGCCTTCGGGTTGTAGTCGTTAGGGTCGTTGCTCGGCACGGCGGTGGACATGGTCCCGTTGCCGCCGGGCACGGTGATGTCGACGTCGGTGAAGGTGACTCCGTTGATCCGGTGGCCGCTCTCGCCCCACAGGGTCGGACTGAAGGACGGGCTCGACCCGGTCGCCTTGATGTTGTCGTAGGTGATGTCGCTGATGGAGCCGATGCCCGGACTGTTCCCGCAGCGCTTCCGGGTGCCGATCTTCTGCATGATCGGTGAGTGGACGTTCGTCATCGTGATGTCGCGGTAGTGGACGTCCGAGATCTTCGCGCCGTCCATCGAGACCATGCCGAGCCCGGATTTGTCGGAGCCCTCGATGCGGATCTTCGCGAACCGGTAGTCGGAGAAGTCGCCGCAGGTCTCGGAGCCGAACATCAACGCGTTGCAGCACACCGCCGACAGATAGGAATCGCTCACCCGCACATGGCCGTTGGGCAGCTTGGCGCCGAGCGCGTAGTCGCTCTTGAAGACGAGCGCGTCGTCGTTGGCCTTGATGTTGGCGTTCGTGACGGTGACATTCGTCGTGCTGATGATGTTCCAGCCGTCACGGTCGCTCGCGGTGTCGATGGTCAGGTGGTCCGAAGTGACGTTCGTACAGCCGTTGATGAGGGCCGCGAAGTGGCCGCCGCGGCGCAGGGTGAGACCGTCGCCGATGCGAAGGCCGTTGCAGCGGGTCAGGGACAGGATCTTGTCGGCCTCGCCGGACTCGGGGTTGCCGGTGATGAGGTTGCCGAGGCCGTCGATGACGCCCCCGCCCACGAAGCCGATGTCGGTGAGCCGGTCGCCGTAGATCATCGCGTTGTGGAAGTGGCTGTGCCCGTAGTCCTGGTAGGCGTCGTTGGGGTTGTCCTCGGGCGGGTCGTACGTGTCCGCGCTGGAACCCTGGATCGTCGCGCCCGTGTCGACCTGGAGCGTGACCTCGCTCTTCATGTGGATGGTGTTCTTCGACTTGTACTTGCCCGCGGGGAAGCGGACCGTGCCGCCGCCCGCGGAATTGGCCGCCGTGATGGCCTTGTCGATGGCGGGGGTGTCATTGGTGGAGCCGTCGCCCTTGGCTCCGTAGTCGCGTACGTCGAAGACGCCGGCCCGGGTCGTCGGTGCGGCCGCGAGGGCCTGTGGGTGTGTCAGGCCGAGAACGACGGCGAAGGCGAAGAAGAGCGTCGTCACCCAGTGTGTGCGTTTCATGTGACGGCTCCTCACACCAGTTGGCAGCCGCGGAGGTTGGTCAGCAGCAGGTAGCAGTCCTGCAGGGACCCTGAGGTGTCGCCGAGGGAGCGGTAGATGCCCCACTTGGGCCGCACCCGGTCGGCGAGGAAGGTGTCGACTCCCGACTTCGACCTGTCGATGACCGTGGTCGAACCGTTCTTGAGGATCCAGCGGACCGAGCCCGCCGAGCCGTTGCCGACCTTGATCCGGAAGTCGACGTCGATCCATTTGTTGTGCAGCGGTTCCAGGTCCGTACGGCCGACGAGAATGTCGTCGATCGCCAGCTTCAGCTCGATGGTCTGCACGCCGTTCACCCGCCGCAGCGACTGCACGACGATCGGCGAGGTGCCGTTACCGGGCTGCTTCATCTGCATGATGTGGGTGAAGGTGGTCGTCGCCTTCAGCGAGCTCGGGATGTACATCGAGTACGTGACCCGCCAGGTCTGGCCCTCGGTCCACTTCAGATAGTTGCTGCCGCTGCCGTTGCGCAGTCCGGTGACCTCCTGGCGCTGCCGGTCGGTCGACGTGTCCCGGTCGACCTTGTGCATGGTGAAGTGCCAGTTGTCGCCGGTCGCGTAGATGTGTGGCTGTCCGGCCGGGTGCGAGTCGGCGCGGTCGTCCTCGACGGTCTCGAAAGCGCCGAGTCCGTTGCCGCTCGCCGAGGGGGCCCATTTCTGCTGCCAGGAGGCGGCGTGCGCCGCTGTCGCGCTCGACAGGCCGACCGCGCCGCCGAGTGCGGCGCCGAGCAACCCTCTTCTAGACGTGCTCATGACACTACTCACCTCGCAACTGTTCGTTCATGATCAGAAAGGCGCCGAGTCCGTGGAAGTCGTTCGTGGCCCGGGTGCGGGCGACGTAGTACGCGTAGTCGCCGACGCTCGTGCCGATCGAGATGTCGGTGAGACGGGTGCGACCGTCGGAGCCGGTCGAGATCTTGGCCAGGACGCCTCGGTAGCCGCGCTGGGCGACCATGGCGTAGTGCGCGTCGAGGTAGCCCTGTTGGACACCGCGCGAGAGGGCGTAGGTGAACATGCTGGAGCAGGAGGTCTCGGTCCAGTTGTCGCTCCTGTCGCCCTTGTCGATCACCTGGTACCAGCGCCCGGTCGCCGGGTCCTGGTACTTCTCCAGGCCGACCGCCAACTTCCTGAGGATGCTCACGAGTTGATCCCGCCGAGGATGGTTGACGGGGATCGCGTCCAGCACGTTGACGATCGCCATCGAGTACCAGCCGACCGCCCGGCACCAGTGCTCGGGCGCGAGCCCCGTCCGCGGATCGGCCCAGCTCGCGGTCTTCGACTCGTCGTAGGCGTGCTTCAGCAGACCGCTCGGGACCTGGAGATGGCTGCCGTAGACATACAGCTGCTGGGCCGCCTCGTCGTTCGCGTACGTCGTGTCCCCGAACTCCTTGCCGTACTCGACGAGGAAGGGGTTCACCATGTAGACGCCGTCGGCCCAGAGTTGATGGGCACGGCTGCTGGTGTCGGCGTGCCAGAAGCCGCCGTCGGCGGTGCGCGGGTACGTGGTGAGCCGGTCGCGGATCTTCCTCGCCGCCTTGCGGTAGCGGTCCTGACCCGTCTCGTGGTGCAGGATGGTCAGCAGTCGGCCGGCCTGCATGCTGTCGAGGCTGTTGAAGCTCGGGTCGATCGTCCCGTCGCTCTTCACGAAGCGGTCGACGTAGCTCTTGATGTACGAGAGACAGCGGGCGTCGTGCGTGCGCCGATAGGTGAGGTACTGGCCGTAGAGGTAGAGACCGACCGGGTACGACCAGCCGCCGATCGTGCTGGGCGAGTAGCGCGCCATGGTCGAGTCGATCAGGGCGACCGACCAGTCGGGCGCGGCTACCGGGGACCGGTCCGGGGTGGCGATCCGCGCGCCCTCGGGCGCGGCGATCTGCTGAGGTCCGGCAATGGCGGCCTGGGGCGCGGTCGCGGATACCGTCATCAGGCCCGCGGTGGCGAGCGCGCCCGCAAGCAACGCCGCTCGCAGTCGTCGTCTCATGATCCTCCCTCTCGGTAGGCATAGGCAGAGGTCGTACGCGGGCTTTCGTCGACGAGCGTGCGTACGAGGTGGTGGTCGGGGGCGTGACGGCAGGCCGGGTCGGTGCGCGTGGCATCACCGGTGAGCGCGTGCGCCTGGCAGCGACAGCCGCCGAAGTCGGTGGTGCGCAGGGCGCAGGTGCGGCAGGGGTCCCGCATCCAGCCCTCGCCGCGGAAGGCGTTGAAGGCCTTCGACTCACGCCAGATCCAGTCGAGCGGGTGATCCCGCACGTTCGGCGGGTCGCGGTCGGGGAGGCTCGCCGCGGCCGGGCACGGAAGTACGGTGCCGTCCGGAGCGACGGTGAGGGAGACGGCTCCCCAGCCGCCCATGCACGGTTTCGCGGTGCCGTCGAGGTAGTCGGGAGCGACCCAGATCAACTCCAGGGCGCCGATGAGTTGTTCACGGCGGCGGGTCACGGTGGCGCGGGCCCGTTCGACCTGGTCGCGGGTCGGCAGCAGGGCCGTGCGGTTGCGTAACGCCCAGCCGTAGAACTGGGTGTTGGCGAGCTCGATCCGCTCGGCGCCCCAGTCGAGGCCGAGACTGATCAGATGGTCGAGGGCATCGATGTTGGCACGGTGGAGCACGACATTGAGGCCGAGCGGGAGTCCGGCCGCGCGCACCAGGCGCGCGGCGCGTTCCTTGGCGGCGAACGAGCGTGAGCCCGCGATGAGTTCGGCGGCATGGGGATCCGCGTGCTGCACGGAGAGCTGGACACAGCGAAGTCCGGCGTCCCGCAGTTCCGCGAGCCGCCGCTCGTGCAGGCCCACGCCGCTGGTGACGAGCTGGGTGTAGAGCCCAGCGGTGTCGGCCGCCTCGACGACCTGGGTGAGGTCCCGTCGCAGCAACGGTTCGCCGCCGGAGAGATGGGTCTGGACGACGCCCAGGTCGGCGGCCTGGCGCAGTACGTCGGCCCATTGCTCGGCGTTCAGCTCTCTTGACCGACTGATCAGTTCGACGGGGTTGGAGCAATACGCGCAGCGCAGCGGACAGCCGTGGGTGAGTTCGGCGAGCAGGGCCCAGGGGGGAGCCACGGTCACTGGAGCCAGCCCTCCTTTCGCAACGCCGCGAGGAATGGGGGGACTTCGTCGGCGACGGGTGCGCCCGGGAACCGTTCGCCCAGTTCGGCGACGATCTCGGGCACCGCACGGCTGCCGTCGCACAGTCGGACGACGCTGCCCGCGGTGCCGCGCAGGACGACCACTCGCTCAGGGAGGAGGAGCAAGTCGGTTTCCCTGACTTTGTCGTGACGGAGCATCACGGATCGGGGGAGGGCGGGGCGCCAGGTCATGATCCGCTCACCGGATCGCGCGGCACCTCGGCTCCGCCGCCCTCCTCCACGCGGTCGCACTGGCCCACCCGGCCGGCTCCGCCTCCCTCCCCCACGCGGTCGCCCTCCTGGCCCACCCGGCCGTCCGGAACCTCCCCGCCGCCTTGGTCCACCGCGTCAAGCAAGGCCCACAGCACCTCGCACTTGAACGCCAGCGCGGCCACCGCCCGTTCCTGCTGTTCCCTGGTGCGGGCCCAGGCCTGGACGAGTGCGAGGGCTTCCTCGCTGTCCCGGCCGCCCTGGCCGACACGGGCCCGGAAGTAGGCGAGCCCGTCGGCGTCGATCCATGGATAGTGCCGCTCGAAGGCGGCGATCCGCTTGCGCATCAGCCCGGGTGCCGACAGCTCGGTGAGCGAGGCGGCGACCGCGTCCAGTGCCGGTCGTCCGCGGCAGAAGGTGACGTAACGCTCGACCGCGAACCGTACGCCGGGCAGTACACGGGACGCGTCCCACAGCGTCGGGCGGGCGAGGCCGGCCGCCTCGCCGAGCCGCAGCCAGCGCTCGATGCCGCCCTCGCCGTCGGCCGTTCCGTCGTGGTCCTGGATCCTGCGCAGCCAGGCACGGCGCAGCGCGGGCTCGTCGAACTTGGCAATGATCAGGGCGTCCTTGACGGGGATGTGGCGCTGGTAGTGGAAGCGGTTGGCGATCCAGCGGCGCAGCTCAACGGGCGTCAACTCGCCTTGGTGCATACGGACGTTGAAGGGGTGCCGGTCGTGGTAGCGCTCTTCGGCGACGGCGCGCAGCCGCTCGGTGAACTCGGGGGTTCGCCAAGGGGCCGCGGCACCGTCGTCGCGCACGATTGTCGCGGTCATGGTGCGACCACCGGTGCTCTAACGCTCGCCGAGGGCGTACGCGGTGACCTCCAGGGCGGTCTCGACGACGAGATACCCGGGGACCTCCCAAAGCCTTTCCTCCGACGTTTCCCGAATGCTCGGTTTCGTGCGGGAGATCTCGAGAGCCTGCTGTTCGTTCATGTGTGCGTACCCGCTTTCCTGATGGGTGGGGGGTGTGGAGCCCAGACAGGTATGGTGGGGCTCGGACAGGCACTGCTGTTCACATGCATGCACTGAGTTCATGAGAGCGTTCAGTGGCGTGATACAGAGTTGCGGGGTGACGGGACCCGGTCAATGGTCCGGACCGAGAAGGTCGGATCCATTTCCGGCCAACCTCCGTTCGCGCCAAGGCCGGACGCGTCCGGACCCACCATGAATCCACGAGGAATCCGCCGGTCAGGAATGCATTACGGCCCGTGATCGTTGACCATGGGAGTACCACCCGACGACTGAAGGATCGAGAGCTCGTGAGCAAGGTCCCCCCGATCACCCTGAACAACGGCGTCGAGATGCCGCAGCTGGGCTTCGGTGTCTGGCAGGTGCCGGACGACGAGGCGGAGCGGGCGGTCACCACCGCGCTGGAGGCCGGCTACCGCAGCATCGACACCGCTGCGATCTACGGCAACGAAGAGGGCACCGGCAAGGCCATCACCGCCTCCGGCATCGCCCGCAAGGATCTCTTCGTCACCACCAAGCTCTGGAACAGCGACCAGGGGTACGACGCGACGCTGCGCGCCTTCGACGCGTCCCTGGAGAAGCTCGGGCTGGAGTACCTCGACCTGTATCTGATCCACTGGCCGCTGCCGTCCCGGGGTAAGTACATCGACACGTACAAGGCCTTCGAAAAGCTCTACGCGGACGGCCGCGCCAAGGCCATCGGCGTCTCCAACTTCCTTCCGGAGCACCTGGAGAAGCTGATCGACGCGACGTCCGTCATCCCGGCCGTCAACCAGATCGAACTGCACCCGCACCTCCAGCAGGACGCGGCGCGCGCGTACCACGCGGAGCAGGGCATCGCGACCGAGGACTGGTCGCCGCTCGGCTCGGGCAAGGGACTCCTGGAGGTCCCGGCGATCGTCGCCATCGCCCAGAAGCACGGCCGCACGCCGGCCCAGATCGTGCTGCGCTGGCACCTCCAGCTGGGGAACATCGTGATCCCCAAGTCCGTGACTCCGTCCCGGATCAAGGAGAACATCGACGTCTTCGACTTCTCGCTGGACACCGAGGACATCGCGGCGATCACCGCGTTGAACGAGGACCGTCGCCTGGGTCCGGACCCGGCGACCTTCGAGATGGGCTGAGGCCCGCAGTCGTATGTCAGTCCGCCCCGCCGCGGGGTCTCCCGCGGCGGGGCGGACCGTCGTACGGGAGCCGGGCCGTCGTCGGCCGGCTCGGGTACGGAAACGATCCCTTGAACGAACCGTCGCCGGCAGGCCTGCACACGGAACACGACCCCTCGAACGATCCGTTGTCAGCAGGCCTCTACACGGAACACGATCCGTCGAACGACCCGCCATCTGCCGACCCACCGTCCACCGGCCCCGCACGGGAGGCCTCAACCGCCCCGTACGTCCGTGAAGACGATCTCGAACTCCTCCAGTCCGGTCACGGTCACGTGCGCCTTGGCCGCGCCGTCGTGCCGGGCCGCCGACTGGGGGCCGCGGGAAGCGACCAGGGACTCCCGGTCGACGAACAGGACGCCGACCAGGCCGCGCCCACGCTCCCGGTCGATGAGCAGTGACGCCCTGGCCAGCCCCGGGAGGCTCTCGAGCCTGGGCACCACCGTCGCCCGGAAGGTATCGGCAAGCAGATCCGCGTCCGCGGGCTCGAACTCCAGCCTGCTGAGCCGCAGTCCGCCTCCCGCCTGCGGCTGCCGGACCGGATGAAAGACCGCCACCTCGTAGTTGTCGACCGCCAGCGTCGCCGCGAACGGCTCCAGGAGCCCAGCGCGCCGCTCGCGCAGCACCGCGTCGCTGTTCTGCCTGGCCTCCTCGGACTCCCACCAGCTCAGGACGAGGAGTTTGCCGAGCTTCCGGTCCACGAAGATGCTGGATCCGCGATACCCCGGGCGATCCTCGAGCAGGTCCCGGCCCCGCGTGTTCAAGGACTTGATGGCCGTATCGATCGTCACGGGATCGCCGGTCGCGTACACAGTCCGCACGAACATGACGCTCGCCTCCCAGAAGCCGGGCGATTACCCGGAATGTTCGATATAGCCAGTCTTCTCCCGCAAGGGGATGGTCGCAATCGACTCGGAATACCGGAGTTCACACCAGGGGCTTGACGAGGTCATGCAATGGGGTCCACGTTGTACGGCACCCGGTAAGGAAAGTTTCCTAACAGAAGGGTCCCCCACAGTGCGCACTCGAACACTGACCCTCGCCGCGGCTTCCGGCGCCGCGCTCCTCGCCACCGCAGTACTCCCGACCAACGCCTCTGGAACCGTCAACCTCCGTTCCGCACAGGAGGGTTCGGTCAGCGCGGCCGACCTGCTCGCCAAGGTGACGTCCTGTTCGCAGATATCGAACGGCAAGTACAAGACCGACGACGAGACGTCGGCCACCGTCCCGGTCTGCGGCAAGAACGGCGCCGTGTTCTGGAAAGCCGATATGGACGTCGACTGCGACGGCCAGGTCACCAGCAAGTGCAACGGCAACACCGACCCCTGGTTCCAGGACGACACAGCCTTCCACCAGTCCAACGGCAAGCCGCTGCGCGCCGACTCGCTGCCGTACGTCGTGGTGCCGAGCACCAGCAGCATCTGGAAGTACACGAGCTCCGGCATCAAGGGCGGCGGCGTGGTCGCGGTCATCTACCACAACAAGGTCGAGTACGCGGTGGTCGGTGACACCGGGCCCACGAAGATCATCGGCGAGGCCTCGTACGCCACCGCGAAGTCCCTCGGCATCGACCCCGACCCGGAGACGGGTGGGACCGACTCCGGCGTGACGTACATCCTGTTCAAGAACTCTCAGGTGTCGCCGATCGAGAGTCACAGTGCGGCGGTGTCGCTGGGTGACTCACTGGCGAAGAAGTTTCTGCAGAACAACTGAGCATTCGCTGAATGCCGTGGGGGAACTGCGCGCCGTCCGTGGCCGGTCGCGCAGTTCCCCGCACCCCTCACGGGACACCCGTCAGACGGGCTGGCCCATCGGGCGTACGACGACGGTGTTCACGTCGACACCCTCCGGCTGCCCGATCGCCCAGACGATCGACTCGGCGAGCTGGTCGGCCGTGAGCAGATGGCCCGGCGGCAGACTGCCGTAGCTGTCCCAGAACGGTGTCTCCACGCGTGTGGACCGTTACGTGCTCTACGGCCAGACCGGAACGGCTCTCCTCGCCGGCGCCGCGCTGGACCGGTTCGTGCGGGCCGCCGGACGAACCCGCACCGCGGCGCTGTCCGGGGCGGGAGCCGCGCTCCTCGCGCTGCTCCCCGTCACGCTGCAGCTGCGCACGCCCGAGAGCCGTACCGACGATGTCACCGCCGTGGCCCGGGGCGTCGCGCAGGCCGGTGCCCGGGGCGACGGGGTCCTCTACATGCCGGCGCGGCGCCGCGTGTGGTCGCTGCCCGATCCCGGCTCGGTGCGCGGGTTGCGCGACCTGGCCCTGGAGCGCGGGCCCGTCGCCTCGCACACCTTGTACGGCACGGAGGTTCCGGCGCCCGTCATCCGCGCACGTCTGCTCGCCACACCCCGCGTCGTCGCCGTGCGCGATCCCGCGGAACAGCCACTCGACCGGACACCGCAGGAGATCGTCAAACGGCGGGTCCTGGCGGAGTACTTCGAGCAGTGCGACACCCGGCGGGTTCAGGGGGCGCGGATCACCGTGTACGCGCACCCGGGCGAGTGCTGACCGGCAGCGGGCTACTCCGGCTTCACCCCGAGGTACACGGTGTGCGCCGTCAGCAGGAACACATCCGGGCGGTGGTGCACGCTCGCCTTGTCGTCCGGGTCGAGGAGCCGGTCAAGGGTGGCGAGGTCGTTCGCGTCCAGACCCTCTGCCAGGCCTTCCCGGCGGTGGGTGAGGGTGCTGACGACGAAGGCGCGGGCCTCGTCCGACAGCGGAGCGGGGAAGTCGAGAAGGAAGGTGCGCGTCGCGGTGTGGCGCAGGCCCACGGCGGTCAGCAGGGCAGGCCAGTCCTCCGTCTCGGCCACCGCTCCGGGCAGCTCGGCCCGCATCCGGGTGAACCACTCGTCGTGGACCGCGTCGATGCGGGACTGCAGACCGGGGCGGCCGATGCCGATGTCGCGCGGCAGGAAGCGCGTGGGCAGACCGCCCTCCAGGAGGGCGAGGGTGCCGCCGGGCGCGAGACCGCGCACGAAACCGGAGAGCGCGGCGCGCTGGTCGCCGACGTGGTGCAGCGACCTGCTGGCCCACAACAGGTCCGCCGGGTACTCCAAGTCGCCGAGGCCGTAGGCAAGTTCGGCCTCCACCGTGCTGAAGCGGTCGGCGACGCCGAGCCGGTCCGCACGGGCGCGGGCCCGTTCCAGGAGGGGTTCCGCGCCGTCCACGGCGACGACCCGCGCCCGCGGGAAGGTGTCCGCGAGCAGACAGGAGATCACTCCGGGTCCGCTGCCCGCGTCCACGATCAGCTCGGGATCCGGCCGCCGCTCGCGGAGCCAGGCCGCCACCTCGGCGTACAGCGGGGTGAACAGCTCGGCTTCCTGCTCCAGCAGGGGCAGCCATTCGGTGAAGTCGATCTGTGTGTGGTCGTGGTGGTGGTGTGCCATGGTTCCGAGCCTCTCGTCCGGGATGCCGACAGCGTGCGCCGCCACTCCCGGAAACGGCCACTCCTGTTGCTCAAACAGCAAAACGGACGGGCTGAAAACGAGCGCGCGGAAAATTCGGAAGCGCCCAGGAGAGCGGGTCCCCGAGCATGGCCCCATGGACGACGAGATGGTGGAGCGTTTCCTCGAGGACGGTTTCGTGAGGAACGAGGGCGCCTTCCCGCCGCGCGTCGCCGAGGACTGCGCGCGACTGCTGTGGAAGGAGACGGGGTACGACCCGCACGCCCCGGCCACCTGGGCCGAACCGGTGCGCTGGGTCTCCGGCATGGCCCAGGGCCCGTTCGCCGCGGCGGCCAACTCCCCTGCCCTGCACGAGGCGTTCGACCTGCTGCTGGGCGAGGACCGCTGGGAGCCGCGCTACTCGCTGGGCAGCTTTCCGCTGCGCTTCCCGCATGAGGAGGAACCGGACGACGCCGGCTGGCACATCGAGGGCAGTTATCTGCCCGAGGGCGAGAGCTGGTACTTCACGAACCTCAGGTCAAAGGGCCGCGCCCTTCTGATGCTCTTCCTCTTCAGCGAGGTGGGCCCCCGGGACGCCCCCACCCGAATCCGCGTCGGCTCGCACCTGGAAGTGCCGCCACTCCTGGAGCCGTACGGTGAAGAAGGGGTCTCGGGCCTCGACATCGCCCCGAAGCTGGTCGAGGCCTCGGCGCACCGCCCGCTCGCGTACGCCACCGGCCGCCCCGGCGACGTATTCCTGTGTCACCCCTTCCTGGTGCACGCGGCGCAGCCGCACCACGGCGCCCGACCGCGTTTCATGGCGCAGCCGCCGCTGTACCCGGCGGTGCCCTTCGAGCTGGACCGGCCCGACGGCGACTACTCGGCGGTGGAGTTCGCGATCCGCCGGGGGCTGGCCCGGGAGGGATCGGAGAGGGGCCGGAGGAGCAGTCCCAGGTGTTCCAGGTCCAGCCGAGGTAGGAGAGCCCCCGGTCGTCGAACCACTTCATGACGGTGTCGACGAAGGAGTGGGAGCAGGTGTTCTCGCCGATCTCCCCCGCCACGAGCGGGACTTGGGCAGCCACCGGGGCGAGCGTCGAGTTCCAGCAGCTCTCACTGGCACAGGTGTTGAAGTTGTAGACGTGGTACGCGGCGACGAGATTGCCCGTCGGATCACTGGGCTTGTACGTCAGCCACTGGCTCAGATCGTTGGAGTAGGCGAGCCCGCCGGCCAGGATCAGGTTCTTGGCGCCGGTGCCGCGTACCGCGTCGACCAGGTCCTGCATTCCGGCGACCTCGTAGGAGATGCCGGGGCAGTTCCCGCCGTCCCGCCAGCAGGTCCACGCCTGGGTTATCGTGGAAGTCGCGCGGTCCGGGTAGGGCTCGTTGAACAGGTCGAACGCGACGGCCGGGTCGTCCTTGAAGGTGCTCGCGACCGAGGCCCAGAAGGACGGGGTGTACTGGGCGTCCGGCATCGGCTTCTGACAGCTGGCGTGCACGTCGGAGCAGCCCGAGGAGTTGCCGGTGTACTGGCCGTAGGACCAGTGCAGTTCGACGAGCGGTGCCATGCCGTGCGCCTCGACCTCGGCGACCAAGTCCTTGACGGCGGCGATGTAGCGGGCGCCTGCGTACTGGGCGTCGATGTTCGACAGGCCCAGCCAGCACTCCTCGTTCAGCGGAATGCGAACCGTGTTGGCCTTCCAGTCGGCGATGGCCTTGACCGACGCGTCGTCGACCGGGCCGTCGAAGATTCCACGGCCCTGGATGCACATGAACTCGCCGCCGGAGCGGTTGACGCCCAGCAGTCGGCGGGCGCTGCCGCCGGCGTCCACGAGCTTGTTCCCCAAGACGTGCAGCGCCGGTGCCGTGCCGTCCGAGGGAGGATCGGTCGGCGTCGGCGTCGGCGTCGGCTCGGAATCCACGTTGCACGTGGTCCCGTTGACCTTGAACGCCGTCGGCAAGGCGTTGCTCCCCGACCACGAGGCGAGGAACCCGGCGCTGACACTGGCCCCCGAACCCAACGAGCCGTTCCAGCTCTCGTTGGACGCGGTGACCGTCGTCCCGGACTGGGACCACTTGGCGTTCCAGCCCTGGTTGACCTTCTGGCCGTTGGCGAAGTCGAAGACGAGGCTCCAACTGCTCACCGCGGCAAGGTTGTTGGTGATTTTCACGGCGCCCCGGGAGCCGGTGTCCCACTGGCCGGTGACGGAGTACTCCACCGTGCACGCGGGTGTGGCTCCTGAAGCCGTGACGACCGGCGCGATCGCGGTGCCCACGAGGGCGACCGCGGCGCCGACCACTGAAAGACTCAAACGCGGGGGGTGTCGCATGAGCGACTCCTTGCAGCTCGTGGACCCCCACAAGAACAGCGTGCTCTATCTGGGCGCGCCCAGCGGCAAGGGCCTGTGGCGCTCGACGGACTCGGGGGCGAGCTGGGGGTCACGAACTTCCCCGACGTCGGTAATTACGTGCAGGATTCGACCGACACCAGCGGCTACGCCTCCGACAACCAGGGCACCGCCTGGGTCACCTTCGACGAGTCGACGGGTACGTCCGGCAGCGCGACGCGGACCGTCTACGTCGGGGTCGCCGACAAGGACAACGCGGTCTACCGCTCGACGGACGGGGGAGCGACCTGGTCCCGGCTCGCCGGGCAGCCCACCGGCTATCTCGCCCACAAGGGCGTCCTCGACGCCACCAACGGCTATCTCTATCTCGCCTACAGCGACAAGGGCGGCCCGTACGACGGTGACAAGGGACAGCTGTGGCGGTACGCGACCAAGACCGGCACCTGGACGGACATCAGCCCCGTAGCGGAGGCCGACACGTACTACGGCTTCAGCGGGCTGACGGTCGACCGGCAGCATCCGGGCACGGTGATGGCGACGGCATACAGCTCCTGGTGGCCCGACACCCAGATCTCAGGTCCACGGACAGCGGCGGCACCTGGACGAAGGCCTGGGACTACACCTCGTATCCCAACCGCGCGAACCGCTACACAGTGGACGTCTCGTCCGTGCCCTGGCTTACCTTCGGCGCAGACCCGTCGCCGCCCGAGCAGTCGCCCAAACTCGGGTGGATGACAGAGGGGTTGGAGATCGACCCGTTCACAACTCCGCCCGGATGATGTACGGGACGGGCGCGACGATCTACGGCACCGAGAACCCAACTGGGACAGCGGCAGCCGGTTCACCATCAAGCCGACGATCCAGGGTCTTGAGGAGACGGCCGTCAACGATCTCGCCTCTCCCCCGTCGGGAGCGTCCCTGCTCAGTGCCCTCGGTGACATCGGCGGCTTCCGCCACACGGACCTCACCAAGGTACCGTCGATGATGTACACCTCGCCGAACCTCACCACCACGACGAGCCTCGACTACGCCGAGACCAATCCGAGCACGGTCGTCCGGGTCGGCAACCTCGACTCGGGCCCGCACATCGGCTTCTCGACGGACTACGGTGCCAACTGGTTCGCGGGCAGCGACCCTTCGGGCGTCACGGGAGGCGGCACGGTCGCGGCCGCGTCCGACGGCAGCCGCTTCGTGTGGAGCCCGGCGGGCACCGGCGTGCAGTACACGACCGGGTTCGGTACCTCGTGGTCGGCGTCCGACGGGATACCGTCCGGCGCGATCGTCGAGTCGGACCGGGTGGACTTGAAGACCTTCAAAGGCTTCAAGACAGGCAAGTTCTACGTCAGTTCGGACGGCGGCGCGGACTTCACCGCGTCGGCCGCCACCGGCCTGCCGAGCGGTGACAGCGTGCGCTTCAAGGCGCTGCCCGGCGCGAAGGGCGACGTGTGGCTGGCGGGCGGCGCGAGCGACGGCGCGTACGGGCTGTGGCACTCGACGGACGGCGGCGCGAGCTTCACCAATCTGTCGAACGTCGAACAGGCCGACACCATCGGCTTCGGCAAGGCCGCGACGGGTGCCTCGTACCAGACGCTCTACACCAGCGCGAAGATCGGCGGCGTACGCGGGATCTTCCGTTCCACGGACAAGGGCGCGAGCTGGACCCGCCGGCGTGCCGGCCGGAAGTCCTCGTACTGGATGTACTTGGGCTTTCGGCCGGTGCGGCCAGAGGACGTGCCGGGCATCGCGACGGGGCGAACCTTGGCTGACGCGGCACTAGCCCGCGTACGTGCGCGCCAGCGCGGTCACCGTCCGAGCGATCCGCTCCCGCAGCTCCGCCGGTTCGAGCACCTCGATGTCCGTACCGAGGCGGAGGAAGTCGTGGTGGGCGTGGTCCACGGACTCGATGGGTACGGTGGCGCGCGTCCAACCGTCCTCGCCCGTCCGGCCGTTGGCCGCCACCGCGTCCGCCGCCGGGCCGCTCAGCCGGATTCCCGGTGCCAGTCGGACGACCGCCTCCGCACGGTGCAGTCGCTCCTGGAAGTCCCTCTGGTACGCGGACCAGTACCCGGCGAGATCGAAGTCCCCCGGGCGGCCGAACTCCTCCTCGGACGAAGCGAGTTCGAGGATCTGGTCGACGCGGAACGTCCGCGGGCCCGGCCCCGCCACGACGTACCAGCGGCCCGCCTTCAGGACGAGGCCGTACGGCTCCAGGCGGCGCTCCACATCGGTGGGCTCGCGCCAGCGGCGGTAGCGGATGTGCAGGACACGGCTGTTCCAGACGGCGTCGGCGACGGCGGGGAGGTACGGGGTCTCTTCGGCCTCCGCGTACCAGCCGGGCGCGTCCAGGTGGAAGCGGCCGCTGATCCGGTCCGCGTGCGCGCGCAGCTCGCGCGGGAGGGCGGCGCGCACCTTCAGCTGGGCCGCGGCAAGGACCGAGCCGAGGCCTAGCTCGGCGGCGGGTCCGGGGACGCCCGCGAGGAACAGGGCCTCGGCCTCGTCGGTGGTGAGGCCGGTGAGGCGGGTGCGGTAACCGTCGAGGAGCTGGTAACCGCCCGCGTGGCCGGCGTCGCCGTACAGCGGGACGCCGGCCGCGCCAAGCGCCTCGACGTCCCGGTAGACCGTGCGCACCGAGACGTCGAGCTCCTCGGCGAGCTGGGCGGCGGTCATCCGGCCGCGGGTCTGGAGGAGCAGGAGGATCGAGACGAGCCGCGCTGATTTCACCGCTCCAGAATCCCAGACTTCACTGACAGAAGGTGTCAGTGAAGCGGGCCTAGCTTCCTCGCATGGCCTTCTCGGAAAAACTGCTGACCGCGCCGCCGCCCATCGAGGTGGCGGGACGGCGGATCAAGCGCTACCACGTCACCGCCGATCCGGCGGGCATCGCGCCCGAGGTGGAGCAGGCGGCGTACGCGATGCTCCCGAAGCTGCTTCCGGAGCCGGACGGCACGCCGCCCGCGACCTTCGTCGTCCTGCACCGGGGCGGCGACGACGGCGCGTATCTCAACGCGTACAGCTGGGTGTGGGACAACGTCCTGCACTTCCGGGGCGCGTCGGCGGGCCAGCCGGTGCTGGGCTGCCCGGACCGGGACCCGACGCACTTCATCACGCCCGACCTGCCGTGGATCGGCTGTGTCTGGGAGCTGCCGCCGATTCTGCACGAACGCGACGCCTGGGTGCGGCACATGCTGGCGCCCGACGTTCCCGACCTCGACGCCTACCTCGCGGACTCGCTTCCCGAGGGCACCACGGGAGACCGCTCATGAGCACCGCACACGACTTCGACTTCTTTCACGGCGAGTGGGACGTCCTCAACCGGCGCCGCACCGACTTCCTCGACACCGACAGCGACTGGGACGAGTTCCCGGCCACCAACCGCTGCTGGAGCCTGTTCGACGGGGCCGCGAACGTCGACGAGATGGACGTGCCGAGTCAGGGCTGGAAGGGGCTCACCCTGCGGCTCTTCGACACCGCCGCGCGGGAGTGGTCCCTGAACTGGTCCTCCAGCCGCGGCGGCAAGCTGTTTCCCCCGGTGATCGGTCGATTCACCGATGGCAGAGGCGAGTTCTACGGGGACGACACGCACGACGGGAAAGACGTGCGGGTGCGGTTCCTGTGGTCGGGGATCTCGCGGACCACGGCGCGCTGGGAGCAGGCGTTCTCCGTGGACGGGGAGAGGACGTGGGTGACCAACTGGGTCATGGAGTTCACACGGCGGGGAGCTGTTTGAGCACGGACGCCCTCGGAAACCGGCGGCGTGAGGGCCCGCCCGACCGCGGGCCGGGCCAGGCCTTCCGGAACGCCCGCAGGGTGAACTCGGGGTCCGGGCGCGGTGAGTCCGGACCCGGGAGCGCCTCGATGCGCTCGGCGAGAGCGGTGCCGCCGGTCGCGTAGATCTCGCCGTCCCGGACGTAGCGGGCCGGGCGGCGCGGGATCCGTCCCTGGCCGTGGCCCCGGAACCGGGCCGTACCGTTCGGCTGCAGGCCATGCTCGGCGGTCTACGCCGTGACGAGCCGGGCCTCGTCCGTGGCGCGCTCCTCGCGGTAGGGCGCGGCAAGGGCGTCCATGTCGCTGCCCGCGTGGTGGGCGGCGGCCTTGTCGGCGGTGGTGACGAGAACGCCGCCGGGGCGCAGGACGCGGGCGGCCTCGGCGACGACGGGCGCCGCGTCGTCCAGCAGATGCAGCAGCCAGACGACGGATGCGGCGTCGAACGAGCCGTCCTCGAAGGGGAACTGACGGGAGTCGGCGAGGACTACGGCACCCGGGAGGCGCGCGGCCGCCAGCCGCGCCATGCCGTGCGCGGCGTCCGCGCCCGTCACCCTCAGCCCCGGCCGTCCGGTGGCGAGGCGGCGCGTCACGATCCCGGTGCCGCACGCGACGTCGAGCAGGCTGCGCGCGGCCTCCGGGACGAGGCCGAGCACGGCGTCGGCGGCCGCGGCGGCCCGGGACTCACCGCCCCGCGTCGCGTCGTACGCGTCCGCTTCCTTGTCGTAGTCCAGCACGTGGGTCAGTTTGCCCCGTGCCCCGGGGCGAGGTCCTCCACCCTGTGGGCGAGAGCGAAGTCGAGTTCGGTGACGGCGCCGCCGGCGCTGTGCGTGTTCACCGTGAGGGAGACGGTGTTGTAGCCGAGTGTGAGATCGGAGTGGTGGTTCAGCTCCTCCTGCACCTGGGCGATGTGCACGACCATCGCGGTCGCCGCGAAGTGTGAGCCGAGCCGGTAGGAACGGGCGAGCCGGTCGCCGTCCACCGACCAGCCCGGCAGCTCCGCCAGCCGCTCCTCGATCTCCTTCTGCGACAACGGTTCGACGGCCATGACCTCGCTCCTTTCGTCCGACGGGGGGTGCGGGTGAGGCTGTGCCTCAGCGTGCCACAGTCCCTTGCCGTCAGCTGGATCGGCGTGCGGTTTTCGCCCCCGCCGCCCCTACCCGTCCCGTCCCTGGGGGCTGCGCCCCCAGACCCCCCTAAAAGATTCCCCAGTTCCCCGCGCCCCTGAATAAGGGCGCGGGGAACTGCGCTACAAGCCCCCACCGGGTGGGCCTCAGCGCCGTACGCACTCCGTCGCGAAGTCGTCCGCCAGGGCGGCGATCTGCGCGCGCCCCTCGATCCGCTCCAGCCACTCCTGAGGGAGGCTGTGGTCGCCGTACCGGGCGCCGAGGAGGTTGCCGCAGATGGACCCGGTGGAGTCGCTGTCGCCGGAATGGTTGACGGAGAGCAGGAGGGCGTCGGTGACCTTGTCGCCGGCGAGGGCGGAGTAGACGCCCATGGCCAGGGCCTCCTCGGCGATCCAGCCGGCGCCGAGGGACTCGACCTTCTCCGCACCGGGAGCGCCGAGCGCCGCCAGGTCGAGGGCGCGGTTCAGGGCGAGCGTGGTCTCCTCGTGCCCGGGATGGCGGGCGAGCAGCCGCAGCGTGCGCAGGACGGCACCCTCCAGGGAGTCCCCCGCGACCAGATGGCCGACGATCGCGGCCAGCGCCCCGGCGGCGTAGTACCCCGTGGGGTGACCATGGGTGATCTGGGCGCACCGCGCGGCCAGCTCGAACGCGTGCCGGACCGGGGTGCGCACCATGAGCCCGAACGGCGCCGAGCGCATCACCGTGCCGCACCCCTTGGACTCCGGATTGACGGGCCCTGGCGGACCGAGCTCGCCCCACGGGTCGGGGATGTGCTGCTGCGCGAGCCCGGACAGACACGCGTTGCCGGGGGCGCGGCGCGCGTACAGCCAGGCCTGCGCGGCGAGCCCGCCGGTCGCCGTCGCGTCGGGTTCGGCCTTGTGCTGTGTCTCCAGCCACCGCTCGTACGCCTGCCGGACCAGTGCGGTCGACGCGCCGCCGATCCCCTTGAGCCGGGCCCGCGCGTGAGCCTGCTGGAGCCCTTCCACGGTGAAGAGCGTCATCTGTGTGTCGTCGCTGACCCGGCCCACGATCCCGTCGCCGTCCGGTACGAGCCCGGTCACGCCCACGGGCCCGTGGGCGGCGCGGATCCGCTCCAGCGAGGCGAACTCGATGGCATAGCCGAGGGCGTCCCCGACCGCCCCGCCCAGCAGACAGCCCCGCACCCGCGCCCGGTAGACCGCCTCGGCCTCCCAGGACAGATTCCCCGACTCGTTCACGCGCGACTCCTCGACTACGGTCCTTGTATGACCATTGTCCCGTCCGGAGCCGCGGCGCCCCCAACTGCCCCCATCGACAAGGGCATCGGCCCGCTGCTGCGCGGCTGGCGCGAGCAGCGGCGGGTGAGTCAGCTGGAGCTGGCGCTGCGGGCCGGTTCGTCGGCACGGCACGTCAGCTTCATCGAGACGGGCCGCTCCCGCCCCAGCGAGGAGATGGTGCTGCGGCTCGCCGAGCATCTCGACATTCCCGTCCGGGATCGCAACGCGCTCCTGCTCGCGGCCGGCTATGCGCCGCACTACCCGGAGACCCCGCTCGACGACCCGTCGATGGACGCCCTGCGCGAGGGCATGGAGCGGCTGATCCAGGGCTACGAGCCGTATCCGGCACTGGTGGTCGACGCCACGTACAACGTCCTCGCCGCGAACCGGGGGATCATCACGCTTTTGGAGGGCGTACCGGAGTCCCTGCTCACGCCTCCGCTGAACGCCATGCGTCTCACCCTCCACCCGGAGGGTCTGGCGCCGCGCATCCGCAACCTGCGTGCCTGGCGCGACCATCTGCTCGCACAGATGGACCGCCAGATCGCCCTGCGCCGCTCGCAGCCGTTGCGCGCCCTGTACGAGGAAGTGGCGGCGTATCCGGTCCCGGACCCGGCGGCGGCGGAGGACGAACCGATCGATCCCGTCCCCTACTTCGCGCTCCCGATGCAGATCGAGCACGACGGCCGGGTTCTGTCGTTCATCTCGTCCATCTCGACCTTCAACACGCCGATGGACGTGACGGTCGCCGAGCTGGCCATCGAGACGTTCCTCCCGGCGGACCCGGCGACGGCCAAGTACCTTCAGTCACAGATTTCCTGACGGTCAGTCAACTCGAGCACGGTCCAGGCCCGGATCGAGACCGAGCGGCACGAGTGCCCACCACGCCCACTTCCGGGGGAGCCATCGAGGGAGCCGGACTCAGCGTTCGGACATGGAGACTCCTGGACTGAAGTGGATACTGTCGCCCGCAGTGTCCGGGAAATCCCATCCGGGAAGTAGCGACCCAGACGGTGCGCAATCAGCGTGCCCTTACGTCCGGGGTGATGGCGGCTCCGCGGATCCTGTGAGGGTTCTGGGGGGACATGACACACTGCTCGGGTACTTCGGCGCGTGGGGAGGCGTGGCGTGAGTGAGCGGCGGGCTGCGCCCACCGTGGGGCAGGTGGTGCTGGGGCGGCGGCTGCAGGAGTTGCGGGAGGCCGCGGGGCTCAAGCGGGAGGAGGCGGCCCGTGTGCTGCGGGTCGCGCCGACGACCGTGCGGCGGATGGAGATGGCCGAGGTCGCCCTCAAGATCCCTTACGTACAGGTGCTGTTGACGACGTACGGCGTGGCCGACGAAGAGCTGGACGCCTTCGTCACGCTGGCCGAGGAGGCGAACCAGCCGGGGTGGTGGCAGCGGTTCCACGATGTACTGCCGGACTGGTTCAGCATGCACGTCAGCCTGGAGGGCGCCGCCTGGATGATCCGCTCGTACGAGCCGCACTTCGTGCCCGGGCTGCTGCAGACCGAGGACTACGCGCGGGCCGTACTGGAGGCCGGGACGGTCGGGCAGACGGGTCCCGAAACCATCGAGCGGCATGTGGCGCTGCGCATGAACCGGCAGCAGCTGCTCACCCGGGAGAACCCGCCGCACCTCTGGGTGATCATGGACGAGACGGCACTGCTCCGGCCCGTGAGCATCCACGCCTCGGTCATGCGCGACCAGATCGACCGGCTCCTCCAGGCGATGGAGAGCGATCACATCACGCTCCAGGTCGCCGAATACGCGAAGGGCCCGCACCCGGGCACGTACACCTCCTTCGCGCTGTTCCGCTTCGCGGAGCCGGAGCTGCCGGACATGGTCTACAGCGAGTACGTGACCGGTGCCCTCTACCTCGACTCGCGCGCGGAGGTGGCCACGCACCTGGAGGTCCTCGACCACATGTCCGCCCACGCGGCCTCCGCCCAGCGCACCAAGAACATCCTCCGGGACTTCCGCGAGAACTTCTGAGATGCCACCCGGACGAGACGTCATCCGAACCCATTGAGCACCTTGAGGAGCATCCATATGACCGGCAGTGAATCCGCGCCCACTCGTATCGACACCAGTCGGCCCCATCCCGCCCGCGTCTACGACTGGTGGCTGGGCGGCAAGGACAACTACCCGGTTGACGAGGAACTGGCCCGCAAGATCCTCGCCGCGGACGGCACCGCGGTGCGCGGGGCGCGCGCCAACCGCCGGTTCATGCACCGGGCGACCCGCGCCGCCGCCCGGTCCGGGATACGCCAGTTCCTGGACATCGGCACGGGCATCCCCACCCAGCCCAACCTGCACCAGGTGGCCCAGCAGGTCGCGCCGGAGTCCAAGGTCGTGTACGCGGACAACGACCCGATCGTCCTGCGGCACGCGGAGGCCCTGCTGCACGGCTCCGCCGAGGGCACCACCGACTACGTGCACGCCGACGTCCGCGCCCCGGAGACGATCCTGCGCCTGGCCGGCGAGTTCCTGGACCTCGCCCAGCCGGTCGCACTGTCGCTTGTCGCGCTCACCCACTACCTGGGCGACGCCGCCGACGGCGACGACGTGTACGGCCTGCTCAAGGGGTACGTCGACGCGCTCGCCCCCGGCAGCTGGCTGGTGCTGTCCCAGGTCACCTCCGACATCAGCCCCGAGGGCGTCGAGAAGGCCGCGGGCCTCTTCCGCCAGAGCGGTACGCCCTTCTTCCCGCGCTCGCACGCCGAGTTCTCGCGGTTCTTCGACGGCCTGGAGCTCCAGGAGCCCGGGGTGGTCGCGGTCTCCGAGTGGCAGCCGGAGCCGGAGGACGTGGCCGCGCAGGCGGAGGGCGTCGTCCCGGTGTACGCGGGGGTCGCGATCAAGGCCTGACCCGTAGGCGCGGGCTCTGACCCGTAGCCACGCGTCCTGACCCGTAGGCGCGGGCCCTGACCCGTACCCACGCGTCCTGACCCGCAGGCGCGGGCCCTGACCCGTACCCACGCGTCCTGACCCGTACGGGTGCCGTGAACAGGTGCGCTCCCGCACTCGCCCCTAGGTTCGACACAACGGGGCGAGTGAGGGAGCGCACGTGACCGACACGCAGATACCGCCCACGGAACCGGGCGCCGCCCTGCTGCGCACAGGAAAATTCTTCCGGTCCGGCACGGTCGCACCCGACCTGCACAGCGTTCGGCTGACCGGCGGCCGTGAGGCGGACTCCTTCTACCGGGACCGCTGGAGCCACGACACGGTCGTGAACTCCACGCACGGCGTGAACTGCACCGGCTCCTGCCGCTGGAAGGTGTACGTCAAGGACGGCATCATCACCTGGGAGACCCAGGAGACGGACTATCCGTCGGTGGGCCCCGACCGCCCCGAGTACGAGCCGCGCGGCTGTCCCCGGGGCGCCGCCTTCTCCTGGTACACGTACTCGCCGACCCGCGTGCGCTACCCGTACATCCGGGGCGTCCTGCTGGAGATGTACCGGGAGGCGAAAGGCCGGCTGCGGGACCCCGTGCTGGCCTGGGCGGACATCCAGGCCGACGCCGAGCGCCGCCGCCGCCTCACCGCTCGGCGAGGGCCGCTTCGCGGGCATGACGGGCGCGGACTGCCTCGCGCTGTCCGCGCGTTCGGGGTGGATGCCGTCGTATCCGACGTTCGACCGCAATCCGCTGGAGCTGGGTGCGGTCTTCGGCGATCCGGTGGCGAAGGTCGTGGCCGAACTCCGGGCGGGCACCTTGAAGTTCGCCTGCGAGGACCCGGACGCGCCGGAGAACTGGCCGCGGGTGCTGACCCTGTGGCGCGCCAACCTGCTCGGCTCCTCGGCCAAGGGCGCCGAGTACTTCACCAGGCATCTGCTGGGCACCCACTCGTCGCTGCGGGCCGAGGAGGCGGAGCCCGCTGTCCGGCCGAGGGATGTGACCTGGCGGGAGGAGGCCCCCGAGGGCAAGCTCGATCTGCTCCTGTCCCTGGACTTCCGGCAGACCTCGTCGACCCTCCTGTCCGACGTCGTCCTGCCCGCCGCGACCTGGTACGAGAAGCACGATCTGTCGAGCACGGACATGCATCCCTACGTCCACTCCTTCTCCCCGGCGGTGAACCCTCCGTGGCAGGCGCGTACCGACTTCGACACGTTCAAGGCGCTGGCCGAGCGGCTGAGCGAACTCGCCGTCGACCACCTCGGCGTGCGCAAGGACGTCGTCGCCACCGCGCTCCAGCACGACACTCCCGGCGAGACCGCCCAGCCCGGCGGGGTCGTACGGGACTGGAAGCAAGGTGAGTGCGATCCGGTGCCCGGGAAGACGCTGCCGAACCTGACGGTGGTGGAGCGCGACTACACGGCGATCGGGGCGAAGTTCGCGGCGCTCGGGCCGCTGGTGGAGAAACTGGGCCTGCCCGCCAAGGGAATCGCGCTCAGGCCGGATGAGGAGGTCGAGCACCTCAGGGAGCTGAACGGTGTCGTGCGCGGCGGACCCGCCCACGGGCGCCCGGCGCTCGACACCGCCGTGAAGGCCGCGAACACGATCCTCGCGCTGTCCGGGACGACCAATGGACGGCTGGCCACGCAGGGCTTTCACACGCTGGAGGCCCGTACCGGCCAGGAGATGGCGCACCTGGCCGCCGAGCACGAGGGCAAGCGGGTCACCTACGCGGACACGCAGGCCGCGCCCGTCGCGGTGATCACCTCGCCGGAGTGGTCGGGCAGCGAATCGGGCGGCCGTCGCTACACGGCCTTCACCCTCAACACCGAGCACCTCAAGCCCTGGCACACCCTCACCGGACGCCAGCACTTCTTCCTCGACCACGACTGGATCCACGAACTGGGTGAGGCGCTGCCCGTCTACCGACCGCCCCTGGACATGAACCGGCTCTTCGGGGAGCCACGGCTCGGCCCGGACGGACAACGGGAAGTGACGGTCCGTTACCTCACACCGCACAACAAGTGGTCCATCCACTCCGAGTACCAGGACAACCTGTTCATGCTCTCGCTCTCCCGGGGCGGGCAGAACATCTGGATGTCGCCGCTGGACGCGGACGCGATCGGAGTGCGGGACAACGACTGGATCGAAGCCGTCAACCGCAACGGCGTGGTCGTCGCGCGGGCCGTCGTCTCGCACCGGATGCCCGAGGGCACGGTCTACATGCACCACGCCCAGGAGCGCACGGTGAACGTCCCGAAGACGGAGACCACCGGCATGCGTGGCGGCATCCACAACTCGCTGACCCGGCTGATCCTCAAGCCGACCCATCTCATCGGCGGCTACGCCCAGTTGTCGTGGGCCTTCAACTACCTGGGCCCGACGGGTAACCAGCGCGACGAGGTGACGGTCATCCGCCGCCGCAGTCAGGAGGTCGAGTACTGATGCGCCCGATGGCCCAGATCGCCATGGTCATGAACCTCGACAAGTGCATTGGCTGTCACACCTGTTCGGTCACCTGCAAGCAGGCATGGACCAACCGGGACGGCATGGAGTACGTCTGGTTCAACAATGTCGAGACCCGTCCCGGGCAGGGCTATCCGCGCCGCTACGAGGACCAGGAGAAGTGGCGCGGCGGCTGGGAACTCAACAAGCGAGGTGCGCTGAAGCTGAAGGCCGGCGGACGGTTCAGAAAGCTCGCCGGCATCTTCTCCAACCCCGAGCTCCCGGAGATCAAGGACTATTACGAGCCCTGGACGTACGACTACAAGAACCTCACCGATGCCCCGCTGGGCGACGACTTCCCGGTCGCGCAGCCCGTCTCGCAGCTCACCGGCAAGCCGATGAAGATCGAGTGGTCCTCGAACTGGGACGACAACCTGGCGGGCGCTCCGGAACACGGCGACCAGGACCCCATGGTCCAACGGGCGCGCCAACAGGCCTCCGAGAAGGTGAAGTTCGCCTTCGAGCAGACCTTCATGTTCTATCTGCCGCGCATCTGCGAGCACTGTCTCAACCCGTCGTGCGTGGCGTCGTGTCCGTCCGGCGCGATGTACAAGCGGGCCGAGGACGGCATCGTCCTGGTCGACCAGGACCGCTGCCGGGGCTGGCGGATGTGTGTGACCGGATGCCCGTACAAGAAGGTGTACTTCAACCACCGCACCGGCAAGGCCGAGAAGTGCACGCTCTGCTATCCCCGCGTCGAAGTGGGCCTCCCGACCGTCTGCTCCGAGACGTGCGTGGGACGGCTGCGCTATCTCGGAGTGATCCTGTACGACGCCGACAAGGTGACCTCGGCCGCGTCCACGCCGAGTGAACAGGATTTGTACGAAGCCCAGTTGGGCATCTTCCTCGACCCCGAGGACCCCGGGGTGCAGCGCGCCGCCGAGGAGGCCGGGATCCCGTACGACTGGATGGAGGCGGCCCGCCGCTCCCCCGTGCACGCGCTGGTCGGCAAGTACCGGGTGGCGCTGCCGCTGCATCCGGAGTACCGCACGATGCCGATGGTCTGGTACATCCCGCCGCTGTCCCCCGTGGTCGACGCGCTGACCGGGACCGGGCACGACGGCGAGGACCTGGACAACCTCTTCGGCGCGATCGACACGCTCCGCATCCCGCTCGAATACCTGGCGGAGATCTTCACCGCCGGTGACGTCGGGCCGGTCCGCGCCTCGCTCGGCAGGCTCGCCGCCATGCGCTCCCACATGCGGGCCATCAACCTCGGTGAGCAGCCCGACGCGTCGATCGCCTCGTCCGTCGGTATGGAGGGCGCGGAGATCGAGGAGATGCACCGGCTGCTGGCGATCGCCAAGTACGAGGACCGGTACGTCATTCCCACGGCCGCCCTCGGGGACGCCAGGCGTCTGGAGGAGTCGGCGCTGCCCGACGGATGCAGCCTCGACTACGAGGGCGGGCCGGGCATGGGCGGCGACGGCCCGTTCGGCCAGGACTCGGGCCGCAAGCAGCTTCCGCTGGTGTCGGTGGAGAGCTTCCACGCCCTGCGCAAGCGGCAGACGGCGGACCGGGAGGACACATGAGAGACCATGCCGTGCTGTATCAGGCCGCCGCGTACTGTCTCTCGTACCCGGACGAGGAGTTCCACGAGCGGTTGCCGCTGCTGCGTCGAGCCGCCCCGGAGCTCGGGGAGTTCCTCTCTCACGCGGCCGCACAGCCCCCTCGGGATCTCGCCGCCCACTATGTCCAGGTCTTCGACTTCAAGAACCGGCACAGCCTCTATCTGAGCTGGTGGCGCGACGGCGACACCCGGCGGCGCGGGATGTCGCTGGTGCGCTTCAAGGAGGTGTACCGGGAGCACGGGCTGGATTTCTGCGGCGAGGAGTTGCCCGACTTCCTGCCCGTGGTGCTGGAGTTCGCGGCGCGAACGGGCCATCGGGGGCTCCTCGACGAGTACCGCGGCGGCCTGGAGTTGCTGCGGATCGCGCTCACCGACTTCGGCACCCCGTACGCGAGCATCCTCGAAGCCGTGTGCGCGACGATGCCGGGCCCGTCCCCGAAGGACCGCGCCGAGGCGCTGGCGCTGGCCCGTTCCGGTCCTCCCCGCGAAGAGGTCGGGCTCGAACCCTTCGGCGCCATCGGCCTCGAACCCCTTGCCGTCATCGGAGAAAGCTCATGACGACCTTCCTGTGGGGCGCCCTGCCGTACATCGCCTTCGCGCTGCTGATCGCGGGGCTCGTCTGGCGCCACCGCTACGACAAGTTCGGCTGGACCACGCGCTCGTCGCAGGTGTACGAGTCGAAGCTGCTCAACATCGCCTCGCCCGCGTTCCACTACGGCATCCTGTTCGTGCTCGTCGGACATCTGATCGGCCTGTTCGTCCCCGAGTCCTGGACCGAGTCGCTCGGGATCGGCGAGCAGACGTACCACCTGTTCTCGCTGTACGGCGGCACGGCGGCCGGAGTCCTCACCGTGCTCGGCATCCTGCTGCTGATCTACCGCAGACGGACGAACTCGCCGGTGTTCCGCGCGACGACCGTCAACGACAAGCTGATGTACGTCGTGCTGCTCGGCGCGATCGTGCTGGGCATGACCGCCAAGCTGACACACGCGTCCGGCGACGGCTACAACTACCGGCAGACGATCGCGCCCTGGGCCCGCAGCCTGTTCACGCTCCGGCCCAGGACGGAGCTGATGCACGGCGTGCCGGCGCTGTACCAGGTGCACGCGGTGATCGGGATGGCGCTGATCGCGCTCGTTCCGTACACCCGCCTCGTCCATATGTTCAGCGCGCCGGTGCAGTACCTGTTCCGCCCGTACGTCGTGTACCGCAGCCGCGACCCGAGGCAGCTCGGGCCGCGGCCCGCACGGCGTGGCTGGGAGAAGACGGACGTCTGACGGCCTCGTGCGCGGTTGGCCGTGCACGAGGTCGTCAGAGCTGTCGTCACCTTCCCGGCCTCCGGGCGGACGACGGGAGGCTGACGGCAGGCCCTAAGCCGCGCCTCCCTTCGGCTCCCGGTCCTCGTCGACGATCTCGGCGTCGACCACGCCCTCCTCCTCGGCCGGGGCGTGCTCGGTGGCCGGCTCGTCCTGGGGTGTCGGCTGGGCCTGCGAGTACATCGCCTGGCCCATCTTCTGGCTGACGGTGGCCAGCTTCTCGATGGCGGTGCGCATGGCGGACGTGTCGGTGGAAGAGTCCTCCAGGAGTTGTTTCAGGTCGGCTGCCGCCGCCTCGACCTCCGTCCTGGTGTCGGGCGGGATGCGCTCGGCGTTGTCGCGGATGAACTTCTCGGTCTGGTAGACGAGCTGCTCGCCCTGGTTGCGGGTCTCCGCGGCCTCGCGGCGCTTCTGGTCCTCCTCGGCGTACTGCTCGGCCTCGCGCATCATCCGGTCGATGTCGTCCTTGGGGAGCGCGGAGCCGCCGGTGACGGTCATCTTCTGTTCGCGCCCGGTGGCGAGGTCCTTCGCCGAGACATGCATGATCCCGTTGGCGTCGATGTCGAAGGCGACCTCGATCTGCGGCACCCCGCGCGGCGCGGGCGGCAGCCCGGTGAGGTCGAAGACGCCGAGCTTCTTGTTGTACGCGGCGATCTCGCGCTCGCCCTGGTAGACCTGGATGCCGACCGACGGCTGGTTGTCCGCGGCCGTGGTGAAGATCTCCGAACGCCGGGTCGGGATCGTGGTGTTGCGCTCGATGAGCTTCGTCATGATGCCGCCCTTGGTCTCGATGCCGAGGGACAGCGGGGTGACGTCGAGAAGGAGGACGTCCTTGACGTCGCCACGGATGACACCCGCCTGGAGAGCGGCACCGACCGCCACGACCTCGTCCGGGTTGACGCCCTTGTGCGGATCCTTGCCCGTGAGTTCCTTCACGAGGTCGGTCACGGCGGGCATGCGGGTGGAGCCGCCCACCAGGATGACGTGGTCCACCACGGACAGCTTGACGCCCGCGTCCTTGACCGCCTGGTGGAAGGGGGTCTTGCAGCGGTCGAGCAGGTCGGCGGTCAGCTCCTGGAACTGGGCGCGTGTCAGCTTCTCGTCGAGGTGCAGCGGACCCTCGGCGGTGGCGGTGATGTAGGGCAGGTTGATGGTCGTCTCGGAGGAGCTGGACAGCTCGATCTTGGCCTTCTCGGCGCCCTCGCGCAGCCGCTGCAGTGCCATCTTGTCGTGGCCGAGCTCGATGCCGTACGACGCCTTGAAGCGCTGGGCGAGGTGCTCGACGATCCGCTGGTCCCAGTCGTCGCCGCCGAGCCGGGTGTCGCCGTTGGTGGCCTTGACCTCGATGACTCCGTCGCCGATCTCCAGGAGCGAGACGTCGAAGGTGCCACCGCCCAGGTCGAAGACGAGGACGGTCTGCTCCTCGCCGCGGTCGAGCCCGTAGGCGAGGGCGGCGGCCGTCGGCTCGTTGATGATCCGCAGGACTTTGAGGCCGGCGATCTCGCCGGCCTCCTTGGTGGCCTGGCGCTGGGCGTCGTCGAAGTAGGCGGGGACGGTGATCACGGCGTCCGTGACGTCCTCGCCGAGGTAGGCCTCCGCGTCCCGCTTCAGCTTCTGCAGCACGCGCGCGGACAGCTCCTGCGCACGGTAGCGGGTGCCGTCGATGTCACCCTTCTCCGGGAAACGCCAGCTCGCGTCACCCATGTGGCGCTTCACGGAGCGCGCGGTGCGCTCCACGTTGGTCACCGCCTGCCGCTTGGCGACCTCGCCGACGAGCACCTCGCTGTTCTTGGCGAAGGCCACCACGGAGGGCGTGGTGCGCGCGCCCTCGGCGTTGGCGACGACGGTGGGGTCGCCGCCCTCCAGGACGGCCACCACCGAGTTCGTCGTACCGAGATCGATCCCGACCGCACGTGTCATGTCCGTCCCCTTCCGCCAGGGCTCTGCCCGATCTCCAGCACAAAACTTGAGCGCCCGGTTGTCAATGGGGCGAGTGCCCCGGGCGGGCCCGGACGCGACGGCGCCGCGGCCCCCGGGCGGGGCCGCGGCGCGGTATTGCCCGCGGGCGTCAGGCCAGCTTGGCCGACAGCGTGATCGTCGTGCCGGTCAGCGCCTGGCTGACCGGGCAGTTCTTCTTGGCGTCCTCGGCCGCCGCAACGAAGCCGTCGTTGTCGAGGCCGGGCACCGATCCCTCGACGGTGAGGTGGATGCCGGTGATGCCCTCACCGGGCTGGAAGGTGACGTCGGCGTTGGTGACGAGCTTGGTGGGCGGGGTGCCGGCGCCCGCGAGGGCGTGCGACAGCGCCATGGAGAAGCAGCTGGAGTGGGCGGCGGCGATCAGCTCCTCCGGGCTGGTCTTGCCGTTCGCGTCCTGGGCCCGCGACGCCCACGTCACCGGCTGCTGGCCGATGCCGGAGGAGTCGAAGGTGACGACGCCGCTGCCCTCGAGCAGGTTGCCTTCCCACACGGTGTGTGCGGTGCGCGTGGTTGCCACGATGATTCCCTTCGATGAGGTCCCGTTTTCGGGTCCGTGCCCACCATCCGATCACACCCGCGCCCGGCGTACCCGGAAGACAGGTCACCGCACCCGGAAGACACGTCGCCGCGCCGGCGAGACGCGGCGCCACACCCGCGGGGTCGGGTCACCGCACCCGGAAGACCGGCCCACGCGCGGTGAACGGGAGCCGCGCGTTCCGCGGAATCAGGTACGCGCGCTCGCGCCGCACCCGCAGCACGTCGCAGTAACCGTCCGTGATCACCAGGACGGGCGAGTCTCGGCGCGGTGCAGCAGGTCGATGCCGGGCTGCAGCACCGTGCCGCCGCGCCCGTGCACCCGGACGCGTCCGGCGATCTCGGTGACCGGCAGGTACCCCGCGTCGTGCTGGGCGGCGTCGCAGAAGACGACCCGGGCCGCCGCCGCGCATGGACGCACGGCGGCCGCCCGCCATGTCCATCGCGGTGGCCATGGTGCGGGTCAGCGCGTGCGCGAAGGCGATCTGCCAGTCGGGCGGGGTGCCGCCGATCCAGGTGTTCCAGGGCACCAGGACCTGGTCCGGCTCGGGGCCCGCCGTACCGCAGCTGTCCACCACTCCGGGCACGGCGGCATGGACGGCAACGGCGTGTTCTTCGCGCCGCTCGGCGCTGTGTGGGACAGCCGCAGTGACGCGATCTCGAACCGGATGGGGTTCGGCAACGTGAAGGCGAACTACGTCTTCTGGTCCACCTGCAACTCGCTGCGTGTCCTCGACGGGCACTCCCCCGTGCGCACCTGGGCGAGCCCCAACCTCGGCTCCCGGATGATCTTCGGCTTCGAGACGACGAGCATCGACAGCCCGGACTACGGCAAGAAGTTCTGGGAGAAGTGGCGGGCCGGACAGACGTACTGCGACGCCTGGCCCCGACAGGCAGCGGTGCACAGGCCCGCCCAGTGGACGCGCCAAAGCGCTCAGGCCCGCCAACCCGACAGGCAGCGGTGCACAGGTCCGCTGAGTGGGCGGGCCCAAGCGCTCAGGCCCGCCAACCCGACAGGCAGCGGTGCACAGGCCCGCCCAGTGGACGCGCCAAAGCGCTCAGGCCCGCCGAGCCGGCAGGCAGTGGTGTTCAGGCTGCCGAGTCGGCCGGCGGAGGCAGTCGGGCGCCACGCTCGTTCGAGCGTGCCGCCAGCGGCACCTGGGGGCCGTCGCACTCGCGCAGCCACCGCCGCAGTACGCGGTGCACGTGCTCCGCGCCTACGAGTTCGCCGTCGTCCTCGACCGGTGCGGACAGCGCCACCGGCGAGAGCAGGAAGGGCCGTGCCTGGGCCCCGCCGAGTCCGCCGTGCGAGCCGATCTGCTCCTCGAAGGCCAGGACTTCGCCCTCTCCGGGTTCGTACCAGGAGTTCACCATGATGTCGGCGACGTGCGGGAACGAATGCGTGCGCCGTACGGCGTCGGCGGCGCCGGGCCCGAAGTCGGCGAGCGGACCCGGGCGTGCGTCGTCGAGCTCGTCCACCGGTACCTCCGCACCGTTCGCGCCGAGCACGAGACCGCCGTGCTCCTCGCTGCGGACCAGCACGAAGCCGACGCCGGGGTGGTTGGCGAGCGTGGACAGCAGCGCGGGATGGCGCCGGTCGATCTCCTCCCGGCTCATCCGGTGCGGCACGTCGGGGAAGGAGACCAGGCCGAGGTTGCCGGAGGCCAGCACGATGGGCTCGGAGCGGCGCCGCGAGGGACGGTGCCGCTCGCCGCCCTCCTCGACCGGCCTGCGCAGCGCGGCCCGCACGGCGGCCCGGGCCTCGGCACCGCTGTGTGTGCGCTGCGCCTTGCGCGGCACGGGCAGCCCGCAGCCCGCGCGGACCAGATTGCCGAGGGTGAGGCCGTAGCGGGTCAGGAAGGTCTCACCGGGACTCTGGCCGTGGTCGGACAACAGCACGATCCGGTACGGCCGCGGCGCGTGCTCGGCGACCTTCGCGATCAGCGCGAGCGAGCGGTCGAGCCGCTCCAGGACCTTCTCGGCGTCCCGGCTGCGCGGCCCGGAGTGGTGCGCCACTTCGTCGTACGCCACCAGGTCCGCGTAGACCGCGTTGCGCCCGACGAGCATGTCGCCGATCACCGCGGCGACGACGACATCCCGCTCGACGACTGTGGCGAAGGCTCGGACGAAGGGGTACAGCCCGCCGCGCTTGACGCGCGGGCGCCGCTTCTTCAGCCGGGCCCCCGTGGACTGGCCCATCTCCCGAAAGACCTCGGCGACGAGGGACATGGCGGTGCGGACGGCGTTGGCGGGGTCGCTGAAGTAGGCGAAATAGCCCGCCCTGGAGCGGTTCTCCTTGCCCCTTCGCGCCGCGATGGACAGCACGAGGGCCAACTCGCCGGCACCGCCGCTGAAGAGGTTGCCCCGGCTGGCGCCGTCCACGGTGAGCAGCCCCCCGTCACCGGTGTACCCGATCGCGCGGCGCTGGAGTTCGGCGGCGCTGCTGGGCCGGTTGCAGACCATGACCTCGCCGCTGTCCTTCTCGTACCACCGGAAGGCCGGGATGTCGTGGTTGCTGCCGTGCAGGATGCCGAGTTGGCTGGCGCCGGTCTGGCTGGACCAGTCGGTGTGCCAGAGGGTGAGCCGGTGGGTGGGCCGCCTGCCGCCGAGCCACTCCGCGACGGTCGGCATGAGCCCCTTGCCGATGGCGCTCTCCAGGACGTCGTGGCCCACGCCGTCGAGCTGGATGAACACGGCGCCGGGGGTCGAGGGCCCGGCCCGTCCTGCGGCGCGCCTGCGGCGCCGGTCGGCGAGCCGGTACAGCCTGCGCCGGTACGCGTCGTCGTCCCGCACGGCCAGGGCACCGCCCGTGGCCGAGGCGACGGCGGACATCACCGCGGCGACGACCACGGCCGTCTCGGGGGCGACCTCACCCTGCCCGGAGGGGCTGATCCGCAGGGCGATCAGCAGCAGGGACCCGTTGAGGAAGAAGACGAGCAGTCCGAGCACGAGGGCGGGCACCAGCAGCAACGCCCTGACCAGCAGGGGCCACACGAGCGAGGACAGCAGACCGAAGACGCCCGCGCCGGCCGCCGCGGTGACGGCGATCTGCGTGGCACTGTCCCCGCTGTCCGACTGCAACTGGAAGTCGGGCAGCGCCCCGGCCAGGACGAGCATCGTGACCGTGGACACGGCCCACACCGTGATGCTGCGCCACACTCCGCTGAGGACCCGTCGCCATCGTCCTCCACCCACGCCCAGTCCACCTCACGTCCCGGCCCGCCCGGTCGACCAAGCCTGCTCCCACCCTGTCACAACGGGCGGGTGGGGCCGGGTGTCCCCGGACGGAGGGGTCAGCGGCCGTCGTACCCCGCCGTCGGCATGGACAGACGGCGGTGGACCCGGGCCTTCATCTGGGCGTCGTACGCCGGTTCCGCACAGCCGACCGTCTCGACCCGTACGCCGCGGCGCCTGCACTCGGCGGTGAACTCGTCGACCGAGGCGAGGGCGCGCTCCAGCACACGCCGGCTCGGCGCGACGAACAGATCGACGAGGCCGGCCTCGACGTCCGCCCACAGAGTGCGGTGGTCGGGGCGCAGACCACGCACGAGGAGCTCCCGCGTGACCACGTAGCCGTGCTCGGCGGCCCAGCGGGCGCACATCGCGTGCTGGCTGCGGGAGTCGACGAGGAAGGGGTCCTCGTCGAGCTCCTCCAGGGGCGTCAGGCTCGCGATCGCCGTGACGCGAAGGGACGCGGAGCCGCCCCGTTCGAGCGAGCGCTCAAGGGCGTGCATGTCGGAGGCACCGCGCGCGTCTCCCATGGCGTCCCCCTCACCTCCGGGTTTCGCCGCCGACCCTACTCCTGCCCGTAGGCTCGGGGGGAGTCGCGCGAAGGAGGCAAAGAGGTGCCGGTGGAGATCACCTGGTGGGGACACGCCACCTGCACGCTTCAGGACGCCGGAACACGCGTGCTCACCGACCCGCTCTTCGCGCGCCGGCTCGCACACCTTCGGCGCAGGCGCGGGGCGCCGCCCCCGCCCCGGGCGGCGGTCGCCGACGTCGCACTCGTCTCCCATCTGCACGCCGACCATCTGCACCTGCCCTCGCTGGCGAAGCTCGCGCCCGGTACGTGGCTGCTGGTGCCGAAGGGCGCGCCGCGGGCGGTGCCCGGGCTGCGCAGGCTGGACCATCTCCGGCTCATCGAGGTGACGCCCGGCGACCGTACCCAGGTCGGTGACCTGGTCGTACGCACCGTCTCGGCACGCCACGACGGACGGCGACTACCCGTCGGGCCGCACCGCTCCCCCGCCGTCGGGTACGTGGTCGAAGGGGAAGCGCGCACGTACTTCGCCGGGGATACCGGGCTGTTCGCGTCGATGGCCGAGGAGGTCGGGCCGGTCGACGTGGCGCTGCTGCCGGTGGGCGGATGGGGGCCCTACCTCGGGGAGGGCCACCTCGACGCGGGGCGCGCCGCGGAGGCACTCGCCCAGTTGATGCCGCTGAGCGCCGTGCCGGTGCACTACGGCACGTACTGGCCGATCGGGATGGACGCCGTGCGCCCCCATGAATTCCACGCGCCGGGCGAGGAGTTCGTACGCCTCGCAGCCGAGCGTGCGCCCCAGGTCACGGTGCACCGCCTCGAACACGGCGAGAGCGTACGCCCGGAGGTCGCGCGGTGACGTTCCTGTCGGAACCCCCCGCACACATACCGGCACCCGGTGGGGGCGCGCGGCCGGAGGTCACCCGGTGATCTTCCTGACCGCGGCCGCCACGACCCCGGCGCCGGAGTCCACGCAGCAGGCGATCGGGTATCCCTCGCTGTTTCTGCTGGTGTTGATCGGCGCGCTGGTGCCGGTGGTGCCGACGGGTGCGCTGGTGAGTTCGGCGGCTGTGGTCGCCTTTCATCAGACGGCGCCGTTCGCGCTGCTGATGGTCTTCGCGGTGGCGGCGCTCGCGGCGTTCCTCGGCGATGTCGCGCTGTACTGGCTCGGTCAGCGCGGTATGCGGTCCAAGAACGGCTCGCGCTGGCTGGAGAACCTCCGCGATCGCGCCCCCGAGGACCGGCTCGCCCAGGCCCAGGAGAAGCTGAGCGACCACGGCATCGCCGTGCTCGTCCTCTCCCGTCTGGTCCCGGCCGGCCGCATTCCGGTCATGCTCGCCTGTCTCATGGCGAAGATGCCCCTGCGTACCTTCGCGCGCGGCGACGTCCCCGCCTGCCTCGCCTGGGCGGTGACGTACCAGCTGATCGGCATCCTCGGCGGGTCCCTCTTCAGCGAGCCGTGGGAGGGGGTGGTCGCCGCGGTGGCGCTCACGCTGGCGATCAGCGTGGCCCCGAGCGTGTGGCGAAGAGTGCGGAGGCCGGCCGCGTAAGCCCACGGCCGGGGGTTTCGCCCCCTCCGCCCCTGCCCGTCCCGTCCCTGGGGCCTGCGCCCCCGGACCCCCGCCAAAAGACTGCGCAGTTCCCCGCGCCCCTTTTCGGGGCGCGGGGAACCCTCAGGCCAGCACCCGCGACGCCCCCACCGGCAGGTCCCACAGCGCCTCGCGGGCCAGCCCCGCCTTCTCCCAGGCCGCCCGTACGCGTGTCAGCGGTTCCAGGACGGGCTCGGCGGAGAGGACGAAGCTGCCCCAGTGCATGGGCGCCATCCGCTCGGCGCCGAGGTCGAGAGCCGCCCGCACCGCCTCCTCCGGGTCGCAGTGGACGTCGCTGAGCCACCACCGGGGGTCGTACGCACCGATCGGCAACAAGGCCAGGTCGATGCCCGGGTAGCGCCGGCCGATGCGGGCGAACCAGTGGCCGTACCCCGTGTCGCCCGCGAAGTACACGCGCTGTCTGTCGGGCGCGGTGAGGACCCAGCCGCCCCACAGCGTGCGACAGGTGTCGATCAGGCTGCGCTTGGACCAGTGGTGGGCGGGGACGAAGTCGAAGCGGACGCCGCGCAGTTCGGCCGCCTCCCACCAGTCCAGCTCGGTGACCTGGGTGAACCGGCGGCGCCTGAACCACCGGCCCAGGCCGGCCGGTGCGAACACCGGTGTGTCGCGCGGAAGCCGACGCAGAGTCGGCGCGTCCAGGTGGTCGTAGTGGTTGTGACTGATGACGACCGCGTCGACGCGCGGCAGCGCGCTCCAGGCCACACCGACCGGCGTGATCCGGGCCGGGGTGCCGAGGATCTTGCGGGACCAGACGGGGTCGGTGAGAACGGTGAGCCCACCGATCCGGATCACCCAACTCGCGTGCCCCGCCCAGGAGACGGCGACCGTACGCGCGTCGACCCGGGGCAGCGGCCCCGGGTCGAAGGGCAGCCGCGGAATGTCGGCGAGCCCCTCGGCCCCCGGCCGCAACGCTCCCTCACGGGCGAACCGGGCGAAGGCCCGCAGCCCGGGCAGCGGTGCCGTCAGCCGGTCCACGAAGGACCGCGGCCAGACACGCCGCTCGCCGAGCGGACGGGGCTCGGCGAGGGGACCGACAGGAACGAGAGGACGGACAGGGACGAGAGGAACGGCGGGAGACACGTGTCCGGCCGCCGCCGGGGCCGAAGAGGACGCCGGATCGTCGGCGTCCTGCGTGGTCGTAGTCGTGCTCGTGGTCGACTCGGACTGCTGCGTCATCGAGGAGGCTCCCATCGCTGAGCGTCGTCGCGGAGATCGTCGAAGGCCGACCCCAACAGGGTCAACGCGCGTTGCACATGCGGCAGTTCCAACGGCGAGGGTGACGTGAGGCATTCCGCCCGCTCCTCGTCCGTGGCGCCGAGCAGCGGCCCGGTGCCCAGGCGCACCCTCAGCGACGCGAGGTCGTCGCCGAACCGGTGGCCGCCCGGCGCGGGCATGCCGAGCCGGGCGGTCAGGAAGTCCTCCAGATCCTGGGCGTCGCCCACGCCGTGCGCGCCGAGCGCGGAGCGCAGCGGGCCGAGGTCCACGTACAGGTGTCTGCCGGCCTGCGGTGGCCGCGCGACGGCGCCCGCCCCGACCACCGCGTGGTGCGCGGCGGCGGCCACGCGCGCGTGCAGGTGGACGGCGGCGGTGAGCCGTTCCGTGATCGCGGCGGGCTCGTCGAGCGCGTACGCGGCCGCCGCGGCGACCGGTTCGGCAACCCGTGCGCCGAGCACGGTGAGCACGTCGAGGACACGGGCGCGCAGCCCGATCCCGGACTCGGTGTCCGGGAAGCGTGCGACGGCGGCCGGCCAGCCCTGCGGCAGGAAGGCGCCCGCGAGGTCCGTGAGGACGGTGACCTCGTCGGGAAGCATCTCGGCGGGGCTGAGCAGCACCGTGTCGTGCGGCTGGTGCAGCGTGTCGCGCCAGCTCTCGTCGCTGACGATGTGCAACCCCTCGCCCAGCGCGGCCTCCACGGTCTCGTGGACGACCTCGGGCGGCGCGACGGTCGCGGTGGGGTCGTCGGCCACGGAGAGCACGAGCAGCCGCGGTTCGCCGCCCTCGGCGCGGACTCTGCGGACGGTTTCCAGGAGGGCGTACGGATCCGGGAGGCCCCCGCACTCCGCGGGCGTCGCGACATGGAACACGGATCTGCCCAACAGCCGTACCTGCGGCGCCCACCAGGCGGCGCACGGGCGGGGCACGAGGACGTCGCCGCCGAGCGCCCCGGTCAGCGCGAGGAGCAGCGCGGGTGCACCGGGTGCGGCGGCCACCCGGTCGTGTGCGGCGGGCAGTCCGCGTCGGCTCCAGTAGGCACAGGCCGCGTCGAGGAGCGCGGGTCCGCCGCCGGAGGGCTCAGCGTGGGCGCGGTCCGCGGCGGCGGCCAGCACGGAGCGGAGTTCCGGCAGCACGGGCAGGCCCTGATCGGGAAGCGGCGGGCCGTAACGGACGGGGCCATGCCCTTCCGGATGCGTCCGCCGCATACGTTCCTCCGCGCAGTCCGTGGTGCCGGGCCGTGTCGCCGGTGCCACGGCCCCCGTCGCCGCTGCCGTGCCCCGCTCCGGTGCTTCTGGCTCCGTACTGTCTGAGGTGTTCCTGTCCCTTCGTACAGCGTCTCGTCCGGTGCCGCTCGCGCCCTCGGCCTCTCCGTACCCAGGGTGGGGCCACCCCATGGGCGGCGGTCCGGTTGTGCCGTCACAGCCTCAGTCGTCGGCGGGACTTGTCCTTGCGGCGCAGCCGGTGCACGGCCGCGCCCAACGCGCCCGCGATCAGGACGCTCCCGGCGACCAGCGCCGGGACGGAGTCGGTGAAGGCGCCGCCCTCCCCGGCCTGCACCCCGCCCTCAATGGTCGGTGGGCGCTGCCCGCTACCGCTTTCGGGCGGGCGCTCCACGGCGTCGCTGTCCGGAGGGCGCTGACCGGTATCGCTGTCGGGAGGGCTCTGACCGGTATCGCTGTCCGGAGGGCTCTGACCGGTATCGCTGTCCGGAGGGCTCTGACCGGTGTCGCTGTCGGGAGGGCTCTGACCGGTATCGCTGTCCGGAGGGCGCTGACCGGTATCGCTGTCCGGGAGGCGCCCTGCGGTGTCGCCTTCGGGCAGGCGCTGTCCTGTGCCGCTGTCCGACGGGGGCTCCACGGTGCCGCTGTCCGGCGGGCGTGCCACAGTGCCGCTGTCCGGAAGGCTCTGACCGGCGGCACTGTCCGAAAGACTCTGACCGGCAGCACTGTCCGAAAGACTCTGACCGGCAGCACTGTCCGAAAGACTCTGACCGGCAGCACTGTCCGGAAAACTCTGACCGCCGTCGCTTTCCAGGGGGCCCTCTACGGTGTTGCCTGCCGGAAGGCTCTGCGCGGTACCGCTCGCCGCGGTGTTGCCACGGGCCACGGTGTACGAGGCCTTCCACTTCTTCTGCCGGCCGCCCGTGGCCCCGGGGCACGCGCCGTCGACGCCCCACTCCAACGCCGCGCCCACCGTGTCGGGGCCGCCGTCGACCTCGCCCCCCTGCGGGGCACGGGCCGTGCCCCGGTAGGCGGCGGCGCCCGCCGCGCTCTGTCCGGCGCCCTCCACCCGGCGCAGCTGGACCTTGCCCTCCTCGAAGCCCTCCGAGGTGGCGTCGATGAAGTCGGGCGGGGATCCCTCGATTCCGTCGCAGGTGACGGAGACGGTGACGGTGCCACCGGGTTCGACGGCCCCCGGGCTGACCTCCGCGGCCGGATCCGCGGACGCGGCCGACGCGGCGGCGCCGAGGGCGGCACCGGCCAGGGCGGTGGCGGACAGGGCACGGGCGGTACGGCGCATGGGATGGGCTCCTTCGGCCGGGCGGCTTTCCCGGGGGGCACGGCCGTCGTGCCCCCCGTGGCCCATCACAGCCCGCCCGGCAGCGCGGCGCGCGCGGCCGGGCACCATTCGCGGGACACGGACGCCCGTGCGGGTGACCCCAGGGGTAAGAAGACCGCCGCCTGCCACGGACCCGAGGCAGGTCGCCCGCCCGGTCCCGTGGTCCGCCTCCCACGACCTGTCAGTTGGAGAGTGAAACGAGCTGCTTCTCCAGTCCCCGGCCGCGTTTGTCCACGACGGCCGAGGCGACGTCGGACAGTTTGCGGTTGGTGCCCTGCGAGATGCGGCGCAGTACCCCGAAGGCCGTGTCCGCGTCGCAGCCGAGCACATGCATGACGATGCCGCACGCCTGGTCGACGACGGGCCGGGTGCGCAGCGCGGTGCCCAGCTGGTCGAGCTCGGTGAGCGCGGCGCGGTAGGAGCGGTCGCGGAGCAGACAGGTCGCGGCGAGGTCGCCGAGCGCGCGGGCGGGGCCGCGCGGGGCGTCCTCCAGGGCGCCGGGCCGGAAGCTGTAGAGGCTGAGGGTGACGGTCAGCCCGGAGCGCCGGAAGGGGATGGTGACGCTGGAGCGCACGCCCGCGTCGAGGGCCATGGCGCGGTACCCCGGCCAGCGCTCCTCGCGCAGCAGGTCCGCCGAGTCGACGGGCTCACCGCGCTCCAGGGCGGCCGGGATCGGCCCGTCGCCGGAGCGGAGCTGCACCGAGACGAGTCCGGCGAGGTCGGGGTGGGTCACCGCGGCGGGCCGCTCGGCGCCGCCTTCGCACACCATGCTGCTGGCACCGCAGCAGTCGATGGTGCAGCGTGCGGCCTGCTCGGCGAGTTCCGAGAGCCTCCTTCCCGGAAGGGCGGACTCGGGCGATTCCGTTCCCAGATGGTCGAGTTGATCGGTATCCGGCATGGTTCACTCCTCCTCTCGTCGTCTCCGCGACGCCTTCCCCCTCACCTGCGTGAAAAACAAGTTCGTCGGGTTCGGCCCCCACCGCCCGCGGAATACGCCGCTCGGGTTACGTTCATCGCATGGCGCAGACGGACGAATTCGGTGAAGACCTTGCGGATTTCGTACGCCGTGTTGCGGAGTTGAAGGCGTCGCGGTCCGTGCCGCCCGACGACCTCCCGACGGTCCTCGACGCGGCGATCTTCGAACTCGACCATGTGGCCGACCAGTTGTGGCCGTGGTTCCAGCGCCTGTCCTCGGACAACCCGTCCGGCGCGGCCTCGGTGGACCGTCAGGAACAGCAACTTCTCAAGGCGCTCTTCCAGCGGGTGCCGGTGCCCGTCGCGCTGGTGGACCGCGAGACGGTGGTGCGCAGACTGAACTTCGCGGCGACCGCCTTCACCGGAGTGAGGGCGGGCTATGCGACCGGCCGGCCGCTGACCGGGTTCCTCGCGCACGCCGACCGTGCCGCGTTCCGCTCGCAGGCGGCGGCGGTGGCACGCGGCGAGGGCGACCGCGGTCTCACCGTTCACCTCCAGCAGCAGCCGTCGGTACCGGTGCGCGCGACGCTGACCGCTCTGCGGCCCAGCGGGGAACCCCGCACCGCCGTCCTCGTCGTTCTGCAGCCCGGCGATTTCCAGGGGTCGTCGGAGGGGACCGTGCCGGGCCCTGCGATGCCGAACCTGTCCGAGACCACCCGGCACGCCGCGCTGATGGACCTGGTGGACGCGATGACCACGGCGCTGCTGAGCGCGTCCGGCGGGGACCGGTCCGCGGTGCTCGCACGGGCGGCCGGGGTACTGCACGGGCGGTTCGCGGACTGGGTGGTGGCCGACGCCGGGGCCGCGCGACCGTCCCGTACGACCGTCCTGGGACCGCCGGAGCGCGCCGAGGAGGTGGCGGCCGTGGCCGGGCAGGATCCCGCCGCGTGCCCCCTCGTCGTCGAGGCGGCACGCGGCGGTTCCACGGCCCTGCAGGTGCGCCCGGAGGACCCGGACGCCTTCGGGCGTGACACCTCGGGCGCCCCCGTCCTCGTACGCGCGAATGTGACGTCGCTGCTGTGCGTGCCGCTGACCACCGAATCCGGGCCCGTACGGGGGGTGTTGACACTCTTCCGCAGCGGCGCACGGCTGGCGTTCTCGATGGCCGAGGCGCAGGCGATGGACATGATGTCCCGTCATATCGCGCTGGCCATGGCGCGGTTGAACTGAACCGCGGGTCGGGCGCTACGCCACGTCGCGCATCACCTGGTCGCGCAGGCGGTTGCAGCAGCGGCTGATCAACCGGGAGACGTGCATCTGGGAGATGCCGAGCTCGTCGGCGATGCTGCTCTGCGTCATGTCGCCGAAGAACCGCATGTAGAGGATGACGCGTTCCCGCTCGGGCAGAGCCTGCAGGCGGGGCTTGACGGCCTCGCGGTCGATCACGGTGTCGAGGGCCGGGTCGGGCGAGCCGAGGGCGTCGCTGAGCGAGTAGCCGTCCTCGCTGCCCGGGAGTTCGGCGTCCAGGGAGAGCGCGGTGAAGCTCTCCAGGGCCTCCAGGCCGGTCAGCACGTCCTCCTCGCTCATCCGGGCGCGCTCGGCGATCTCGGCGACGGTGGGCCTGCGCCCCGGGATGGTCTGCGACAGGTCCTGGCTGGCGAACCGCACCCGGTTGCGCAGGTCCTGGACGCGACGCGGCACGTGCAGGGTCCACATGTGGTCGCGGAAGTGGCGCTTGATCTCACCGGTGATGGTCGGCACGGCGTAGCTCTCGAAGGCGTTGCCGAGCTCGGGGTCGTAGCGGTCGACGGCCTTGACCAGGCCGAGCGCCGCGACCTGGCGCAGATCTTCGTAACTCTCGCCGCGGCTGCGGAACCGCCCCGCGAGCCGTTCGGCCATCGGCAGCCAGGCCTCGACGATCTCCTCGCGGAGCGTGTCGCGCTGCTGGCCCGGGGGGAGCGTGGCGAGCTTGCGGAATGCCCCCGCGGTGTCGGGGGCGTCGTCGTGCGGATGATGCCTCATGCTCGCTTGAGTTCGCATGATGCGTCGCAACTCCCTTGATTGTGCCTTGAGTTGGGCAGTCACCGTGGGAATTGCGGATGTGCCGGACAGACACATCCGTGGCGACGGTTCGCCGCTCCCACGGACGTGCCTCCTGTCCGAAGCACTGGGAGTGCGTCTGCCCCGAGTCCCGCGGAGCAAACACACACGGCTACCGAAGTGGGGCGGTTGGTGACTGCTGAGGGACGTGTCGACTCCCGGTCCACGGGTACGTGAACACCACCCCCGAACATCTGGAGGGAGTCATGCAGCGAGGCAGCGACCGGCTGAGTGTCCACCGGGACGAAGAGATGAAGCACGAACTACGAGAGCTGCTCAGGTCGGGGCACCCCACCCGGACCGAGGAGTGGCAGGATCCGGAGCCGACCGCCGACGACGACCCGGAGATCGCGGGTGGCCCTGTGGCACCGGGCCGTCCGACCGCCTCCGTCGAGGCGGTGCAGCTCGAACTGGGGCGGCTGCTGGGCCGTACGTCGTTCCCCGCGGGTCCCCGCGAGCTGACCGGCCTGCTGCGGGACAAGCACGCGCCGGACGTGCTCGTCGAGGCCCTGGAGCGACTGCCGCGCAAGGCCAACTACACCACGGCGCACGAGCTGGCCGAGGCGGTCGTGCGCGTCGGGTGACCGGAAGGGAAGGCATGGGCGCCTGGCTCGGGGGTACTGCGGCCGTCGTCCCGCCGACGTACCCGCACCCCCGCAGCCGGGGAACGCAGGAAGGCCCAACAGCCATGGCAGATTTCGTCAGGGAAGTCATGACGCCGGGAGTCGTCGCGGTCAGCCCGGACGCCTCGCTCGTCGAAGCCGCGCAACTGATGCGGGCCCAGGACATCGGCGATGTCCTGGTGGCCGACCATCAGCTGATCGGGGTCCTCACCGACCGTGACATCGCACTGCGCGCCGTAGCCGACGGCGCCGATCCGCTGACCGTGAGTGCCCAGGCCGTGTGCACCCCCCATCCGGTGATGATCGGCCCGGACGACGCCGTGTCCACCGCGATCGAGCTGATGCGCGCGCACGCCGTACGCCGGCTGCCGGTCGTCGAGGACGGTCGGCCGGTGGGCATGGTGAGCCTCGGCGACCTCGCGGTGGCGCAGGACCCGGGCTCGGCACTCGCCGACATCAGCCGCGCCGAGCCGGAGCGGTGGCCCGGCACACCGCGCCCGCCTCTCTGACGGCCGGGAGAGGAGATGGAGCAACCATGCGTATCGCGTTTCTGATGGCGCCGGAGGGCGTCGAGCAGATCGAACTCACCGATCCCCGGCAGGCGGTGCGGGACGCGGGCGGCGAGCCCGTCCTCGTGTCCACCGGGCCCGGGCGGATCCAGGCGTTCCGCCATCTGGACAAGGCGGACACGTTCCCCGTGGACGAGGTCGTCGCCGACGTGTCGGCCCAGTCCTTCGACGGGCTCGTCCTGCCGGGCGGCGTGGCCAATCCCGACGCCCTGCGGCTGGACGAGCGGGCCGTGTCCTTCGTACGCGACTTCTTCGAGCAGGGCCGCCCGGTCGCCGCAATCTGCCACGCCCCCTGGACACTCGTCGAGGCCGACGTGGTCCGGGGCCGTGTGCTCACGTCCTGGCCGAGTCTGCGCACGGACATCCGCAACGCGGGCGGCACCTGGGTCGACGAGCGCGTGCACGTCTGTCAGCGGGGGCCCAACACATTGATCACCAGCCGTAAGCCGGCCGATCTCAAGGCGTTCCGCGAGGCGCTCCTGGAGGCGTTCACACGTCAGGCGGCGTGACACGGGGCCGTGCGTGGGGTGCGTGCCCGGGGAGGCCCGGTCGCGCAGTGCGGCGGGAGAGCGACCGGCCCGGCCGAGGAGTCCGACCCGGCGGGGTGGGTGCCCGGCCGGAGCCCGCCGGGGTCCGTCGTGGCCGCGCCCGCGGACGGAGCGGGCCCGGTACTGCTCGGCGAACCTCCCAGGTGGCGAAAGCCGTAGCGGTGGGCACCTCGCTCACACCCGACTCGGCGGGGCGGGGCCGGGCGCGGTTCCTCGTGGACGCGAGTAAGCCGCACTTCGCGCAGATGCGCCATCGGGGACAGACCCACGTAGCGGCGGAACGCTGCATGGAGCCGACGCACCCCGACGCGTGCCCGGCGGCGAGTCCGGCGGCGGTGAAGGGGTGTTCGGGGCGCTCGTGGATGGCTGCGAGGGCCCGCTTGACGGGGGCGGGCCGCAACGGGTGTGCGGGCGGGCCGGTCGAGTTCGTCCCAGTGGCCGTGGCCGACGCTCGGCAGCAACGCGTTCACCGGCACGTCGTGGTGCGGTGCGGCGACCAGCGGCCGGTCCAGCAGGTCCGCCGCCTCGGGCCCGGCCTCGGCGGGCGCCCGCAAGAGCCACACCCGGCTGCGCACGGAGCGCCGACGTGGTGTCGAGGTCGGGCGCGAAGGGCCGGTGCCGTGGTGGGCGCCGAGTTCGCCCATGCGGATGCGCACATCGGCACCGCAGTTGAGGACACCGACGGTCACCGATCCGCAGCGTACGCAGTCCAAGTGCGCGTCGAGCCAGCCGTATCGCCCAGCACATCCATGAAGTTGGCGCAGAACTGCTCGCCGATCATCCGGCGCGCCCGGTCGACGTCGGTCCTCCGGAAGGAAGTCGTCCCGCGCCCCTCCGACTCTCCGCTAGGGCACACGCCCCAGCAGACACAGCAGCCCGGTCTGGGCATCGGCGCCGGGCGGCGGCTCCACCGGCGCGGCGAAGAGATTGGTCTTCGCCAGGTCGGCAGCGTACGGGGTGACCTCGCGCACCGCGAACTCCAGGAGGTCCTCCGGCAGCCGCTCGTCGGCGCCGATCGCCCGGGACAAATCCCAGGTGTGCACGGCCAGGTCGGTCACCATCTGAGCGCAGTAGAAGGCGGCCGTGGTGTCGCCGAACGAGAGGTGGACGGTGTGGTCGAGTGCGCCCGGCGCGGCGAAGGCGTCCCGGGAGGCGCGGGCGGACGTCTCCCAGGCCGCGGCCGGATCGGAGCCCAGCACATCGCCGTCGAAGACGTCGCCGACCGCCTCGACGGTGGCGCAGTCCCGGACCATCGGGGGCACCCACAGTTGTTCGGAGACCAGATGGTTGACGAGATCCCGCACCGCCCAGTCGGTGCAGGGCGTGGCGGCGTCCCACTGGTCGTCCCGGACCGTGTGGACGCGGTCGCCGAACAGGTCGAGGGCCTCCGCGTGCCGGGTGAGCAGTGGGTTCGTGCCCGTCATGCCGGCGGCGCTCCGGCACATCCCCGCTCCCGGGCACCATCACGCGTGCGGCCTGCGGTGACGGGACGGCGAGGGTGGCGGCGCAGGTACTCGCCCTCCAGCTGGGCCATGCGCTCGTTGTGCGTCCGCAGCGCGTCGTTCGAACCGTAGAGCAGTGTGTCGTGGCGCGTGCGGTGGATGTTTTCCAGCTCTTTCATGAGCTGCTGGTCGTCCAGCCGGCCCGGGTCGACTCCGGTCATGGTGGTACCCCGCTCGTCGTGTCCTCGGTGCGGTCCGCGTACCCGCCCGGCAAGCAGTTGCCCCGAGCGGCGTCCGGGAGGGAGCCATGGAACTCACCTGTCTCCCTCCACTCTACGAACATCCGGGGTCCCGGGCCTCCGTATGTGCGTGCACAGGCTCGAAGTGGCCCCGGGGCACGCCGCCGGGCGCCCTCGGGGCGGGCGCTGAGCGGCCTCGGGGAAGTGGGGTGCGTTTCCGCGTCGTCGAGTGCGGTGCATCGGCGTGCTGCCGCGTCGCCCTCGTCCTGGATGTACTGGTTGTACTGGGGGTGATGTGGCAGTGCGGCGAGGTGCCGTGCCGGGCGGCGTGGGGGCGTGCCGGGCGGGTGAGGGCGTGCCTCACTTCCCCGAGGCCGCTCAGCGGGCCCGTTCCACCCTGCGCTCGTCCCACACCGGCTCCTGGGTTTCGCGGACCCGGCCGTCGGAGCCGAAGACCAGGTAGCGGTCGAACGAGCGCGCGAACCAGCGGTCGTGGGTGACCGCGAGCACGGTGCCCTCGTACGCCTCCAGGCCCTCCTGGAGCGCCTCCGCCGACTCAAGGTCGAGGTTGTCGGTCGGCTCGTCGAGGAGCAGGGCCGTGGAACCCTCCAGCTCCAGCAGGAGGATCTGGAAGCGGGCCTGCTGGCCGCCGGAGAGCTTCTCGAAGCGCTGCTCGGCCTGCGCGGTCAGCTCGTAGCGGCGCAGCCGGGACATGGCGGCACCGCGGTCCTGGGCGTGCTCGGTCCACAGGATGTCGAGCAGGGGCCGTCCCTCCAGCTCGGGGTGGGCGTGTGTCTGCGCAAAGTGCCCCGGGACGACCCGGGCACCGAGCTTCCACTCCCCCGTGTGCGCCACGTCGCCACCGGCGAGCAGACGCAGGAAATGCGACTTGCCGGAACCGTTGGAGCCGAGCACGGCGACCCGTTCGCCGTAGAAGATCTCCAGATCGAACGGTTTCATCAGGCCGGTGAGCTCAAGTCCCTTGCAGGTGACGGCCCTGACACCGGTCCGTCCGCCGTGCAGCCGCATCCTGATGTCCTGCTCGCGCGGGGGCTCGGGAGGCGGTCCGGCCTCCTCGAACTTCCGCAGCCGGGTCTGCGCGGCCTGATAACGGGACGCCAACTCATGGCTGATGGAAGCCGCCTGACGCAGATTCAGCACCAGCTTCTTCAGCTGGGCGTGCTTCTCGTCCCAGCGCCTGCGCAGTTCCTCGAACCGCGCGAACCGCTCCCGCCGCGCCTCGTGATAGGTCTCGAACCCACCGCCGTGCACCCAGGCGTCCGCACCGGTCGGACTGGGCTCGACGCTGACGATCTTCTCGGCGGCGCGAGCCAGCAGCTCCCGGTCGTGCGACACGAAGAGAACGGTCTTACGGGTCTCCTTGAGCCGCTCCTCCAGCCAGCGCTTGCCGGGTACGTCGAGATAGTTGTCCGGCTCGTCGAGCAGCAGCACCTCGTCGGTGCCGCGCAGCAGGGCCTCCAGCACGAGCCGCTTCTGCTCGCCCCCGGACAGCGTCCGCACCAGCCGCCACTGGGCCTTCTCGTACGGCACGCCCAGCGCGGCCATCGTGCAGATGTCCCAGAGCGTCTCGGACTCGTACCCGCGCACCTCGGCCCAGTCGGACAGCGCCTGCGCGTACCGCAGCTGCGCGGCCTCGTCGTCCACCGTCATGATCGCGTGCTCGGCGGCGTCCACGGCCTTGGCCGCCTCACGGATCCTCGGTGGTGCCACGGACACGAGCAGCTCCCGTACGGTCGTCTCGTCCCGTACGGACCCCACGAACTGCCGCATCACGCCCAGACCGCCCCCCACGGTGACGGTCCCCCCGTGCGGCTTCAGCTCCCCCGAGATCAGCCGCAGCAACGTCGTCTTCCCGGCCCCGTTCGGCCCCACGAGGGCCACCACGGACCCTTCCCCCACCCGAAACGACACGTCGCCGAGCAGCGCCCTCCCGTCGGGAAGGTAGTACTCCAGATGCGCGGCTTCGAGATGTCCCATGAGGCGGCATTCTCCGGGGACGCGGGGGCAATGGGCAAACGCGTATTCGGTGGCCCGCTGCCAACGGTTCTTTCGCCCCCTCCGCCCCTGCCCGTCCCGTACCTGGGGGCTGCGCCCCCAGACCCCCGCTAAAAGATCGCGCAGTTCCCCGCGCCCCTTTTGGGAGCGCGGGGAACTGCGCGACAAGCCCAGGGTCGGGACGGGCAGGGGCGGAGGGGGCGAGGAAACGCTCGTTCCGGGTACCCGCGCCGCCATGACCCCAGACGTTGACCTCACCGTCCGCCCCCCGGGGCCTCACGTCCTCAGGGACCGCCTGCTCGCCGCGGACTGCCGGCTCTTCGAGGCGGCAGCGGCCCGGCACTGGCCGGGCTGCGACCGCCTCCTCCCGAGGCTGAGCCGCAGCGCCAACCACGGCGCCCTCTGGCTCGCCACAGCCACGGCACTCGCGGCCGGCCGCACCCCCAGGTCCCGCCGAGCCGCCGCCCGCGGCCTCGCCTCTCTCGCCCTCGCCTCCGCCACCATCAACACCCTCGGCAAGCGCTCGGTCCGCCGTCCCCGCCCGACTCTGGAGCCCGTACCGCTGATCCGGCAGCTCAAGCGCCAGCCGATCACCACGTCGTTCCCGTCGGGCCACGCCGCCTCCGCCGCGGCCTTCGCGACGGGTGTTGCGCTGGAGTCCCGCGGCTGGGGCGTGGCGATCGCACCGCTCGCCGCCGCGGTCGCCCTCTCCCGCGTCTACACCGGCGTCCATTTCCCGAGCGACGTCCTCGCGGGCGCCGCCCTGGGCGTGGGCGCCGCCTACGCCGTACGCGGCCTGGTCCCGACCCGCGACCAGCTCCCGTCACCCGGCCGCCCCCGCGTGGACGCACCCGCGCTCCCGGAGGGCGAGGGCCTGGTGATGGTGGCGAACACGGGCGCCGGCACCCCGGAGCGGGTGAACGCGCTGCGTGACGCCCTACCGCACGCGGAGATCGTGGAGTGCGAACCGTCCGACATCCGGCACGAGTTGGAGAAGGCCGCGTCCCGCGCCCGGGTCCTGGGCGTGTGCGGCGGCGACGGCACGGTGAACACCGCCGCCGCGGTGGCCCTGCGTCACGGCCTCCCCCTGGCCGTCCTCCCGGGCGGGACCCTCAACCACTTCGCCCAGGACCTCGGCGTGGAGGGCGAACGCGACCTGATCCGCGCCCTCCAGCAGGGTGACATGGTGCGCGTGGATGTGGGCCGGTTCTCGTCGGGCGCCACCGAGGGCATCTTCCTCAACACCTGCAGCCTGGGCGTCTATCCGGAACTGGTGAGGGAGCGGGAACGCTGGTCGCCGCGGATCGGCGGCTGGCCGGCCGGAGTGCTCGGCGCCCTGCGCGTCCTGCGCGCCGACCACCATCCGCTGCGCGCCGAAGTGGGCGGCCGCACGCACCCGTTGTGGCTGCTGTTCGCCGGCAACGGGACGTATCACCGCCTGGGTCTCGCCCCGGCCCGCCGCTTCGACCTCTCGGACGGACGGCTGGACGTACGGGTCGTGCACGGTGGCCGCCGCCCCGCCGTTCGTCTGCTGGCGGCCGCCTTCGCCGGCCCGCTCACCCGTTCACCCGCCCACGCCGCCGTACGAGTGCGCCGTCTGCACCTGGACGGTGTCGCCCCCGGCACCCTCCTCGCGTACGACGGTGAAGTCACCGAGGTAGAGGGCGAGGTGACGATCCGGAAGATGCCCGAGGCGCTCACCGTCTACCGCCCCCTGCCGCTTCACTGAACGGTCCGCACGGCAGTCGATTCAGTCGGATGCAGCCGATTCGAGAGTCCATATAGCAAGACACAGGTCTCACTATGCGACATGCGCGCGTACGGTGATGCGTAACCGACGAGACGACGCGAAGGGGTACGGTCATGTCGAAGTCGCAGGAGACCGCCGTCTACACGCACGGCCACCACGAGTCCGTGCTGCGTTCGCACACCTGGCGCACCGCCGCCAACTCGGCGGCGTACCTGCTCGACTCGCTGAAGCCCCACATGAAGATCCTGGACATCGGCTGCGGCCCGGGAACCATCACCGCCGACCTGGCGGAACTGGTTCCCGACGGCCATGTCACGGGCGTCGACCACGCGCCGGCGATCCTGGACCGAGCCCGGGCCGTGGCAGCCGAACGCGGCCTGGACAACGTCGGGTTCGCGGTCGCGGACATCCACGCGCTGGACTGTCCGGACGACACCTTCTGTGTGGTCCACGCCCACCAGGTACTGCAGCACGTGGGCGACCCGGTGCAGGCGCTGCGCGAGATGTACCGGGTGACCAAGCCGGGCGGGTTCATCGCGGTCCGCGATTCGGACTACTCGGCGATGACCTGGTACCCGCAGTCACAGGGCATGGACGACTGGCTGGACCTGTATCTGCGGGTGGCCCGCGCCAACGGCGGCGAGCCCGACGCGGGCCGGCGCCTCAAATCGTGGGCGCTGGCAGCCGGCATCCGGGACATCACGGCCACGTCGAGCACCTGGACCTTCGCCACTGAGGACGAACGGGAATGGTGGAGCGGCCTGTGGGCGGACCGCACGCCGGCCTCGGCGTACGCGGAACGCGCCACGGAGGGTGGCCACGCGACCACGGAGCAGCTGCGGGCCGTGTCGGACGCCTGGCGGGAGTGGGGGCGGCAGGAGGACAGCTGGTTCTCCGTACTGCACGGAGAAATTCTCTGCCGAAAGGAAGCCTGATCCGGCCACTTCGGGAAACCCGGTCAGCAGGAGGTTCACATTATGGTTCCCATCCTTCTCGTACTGCTTCTGGTGCTGATTCTCTTCGGCGCGGGTTTCGCAGTGAAGCTTCTGTGGTGGATAGCACTGGTGGTTCTCGTCCTGTGGCTTCTCGGATTCCTGATGCGCGGCACGAGCGCCTCGGGGGGCAGGGGTCGCTGGTACCGGTGGTGAATGCGTTCCCTGCGGAGTAACGCCCCGAGCGGCCCGAGGTCCGGCTTTCAGACCTCGGGCCGCTTTTCATGTTCTTTGTCTTTGCAGTCGATTCTTGCAGGCACCGTTTCTCTTTGCGGCCGGTGTTTGCGGACGCTCTTTGTGGACGGCGTTTGCGGCCGGCTTCGCTTCGAGAATGAATGGCCGTCACGACCTTTTGGGCCTGGCCGGGACGCGACAGCTGTCAGGGCACGATGGCCGTCTCCACCAGCAGTCGCGCTGCCGCCGCGATCGACTCCGCATCGATGCCCGCGGCGTGCAGCTGCTCGGCGGGTGTGGCCGAACCCGGCATCGTCCGCACGGCGAGGCGCACCAGACGCGGCACCGGACGGCCGTCGAGGAAGGCGTCGAGGACCGCGTCGCCGATGCCGCCCTCCTCGCGATGGTCCTCCACGGTGATGAGGCACCGCGTGTCCTCGGCTGCCTCGCGCAGGGTGGTGCGGTCGACGGGCTTGACCGAGTAGAGGTCGACGACCCGCGCCCGGATGCCCTCGCGCTCGAGCGCCTCGGCGGCGGCCAGGGCCTGGTGGACGGTGACACCCGCCGCGACCAGGGTCAGCCGGTCCTCGCCGGAGGCCCGCAGCACCTTGCTACCGCCGACCGGGAACTCCTCGGTGGGGCTGTAGATGACGGGAGTGTCCCCGCGCGAGGTGCGAAGATAGCGGATGCCCGCCAGGCCCGCCATCGTGCCGACGAGCTTCGCGGTCTGGTTGGCGTCGCACGGGTACAGCACGGTCGAGCCGTGCACCGCGCGGAACATCGCCAGGTCCTCCAGGCCCATCTGCGAGGGCCCGTCCTGGCCGATGGAGACACCCGCGTGCGAGCCGACGAGGTTGATCCCGGAGCCGCTGATCGCAGCCATGCGGACGAAGTCGTACGCACGGCTGAGGAAGGCCGCGAAGGTCGAGGCGTACGGCACCCAGCCGCGCGCGGCCATGCCGACCGCGGTCGCGACCAGCTGCTGCTCGGCGATGTAGCACTCGAAGAAGCGGTCGGGGTGCTCCTTGGCGAAGAACTCGGCACGCGTCGAGTCGCTCACCTCGCCGTCCAGGGCGACGATGTCGCCACGGGCGGTACCGAGCGCCGCGAGCGCCTGTCCGTAGGCGTCACGGGTGGCGGCCTTGTCGCCGAGCTCGTAGCGGGGCAGGTCGAGGTGGCCGGACCGTACGGCGTGCAGCATCCTTGCGGCGGGCGGCGAGGGGACCTCCACCCGGCGGTCGTGCACGCCGCCGAGTTCCGCGATCGCCTCGTCGGCGTCCGGCAGTGGCTTGCCGTGCAGGCCCTCGCGGTCCTGGACCGAAGCGACGCCCTTGCCCTTGAGCGTGCGGGCGATGATCGCGGTCGGCTGTCCGGCGGTGGACTCGGCCTCGGCGTACGCGCGGTCGATGGCGTCGACGTCGTGCCCGTCGATCTCGACGGTGTGCCACCCGAAGGCCTGGAACCGGCGGGCGTACGCGTCCAGGTCGTGCCCGTGCCGGGTCGGCCCGCGCTGGCCGAGGCGATTGACGTCGACGATCGTGATGAGGTTGTCGAGGTGCTCGTATCCGGCGTGCTCGGCGGCCTCCCATATGGAGCCCTCGGCGAGTTCGCTGTCGCCGCACAGGACCCAGACCCGGTATCCCGTACGGTCCAGGCGCTTCCCGGCCAGCGCGATGCCGACCCCGACGGGCAGCCCCTGTCCGAGTGAGCCGGTGGCCGTCTCGACCCATGGCAGCCGCTGCGGGGTCGGATGCCCTTCGAGCCGGCTGCCCAGCTTGCGGAAGGTGAGCAGCTCGGTCTCGCTGATGGCCCCGGCCGCCTTGTACGCGGCGTACAACAGCGGTGAGGCGTGCCCCTTGGAGAGCACGAAGCGGTCGTTGCCGGGGTGCTGGGGGCGTTCGAAGTCGTAGCGCAGATGGCGGGCCATCAGCACCGCCATCAGATCCGCGGCGGACATGGAGGACGTGGGGTGCCCGGAGCCGGCGGCGGCGGAGGCGCGCACGCTGTCCACACGCAACTGCTGGGCGAGATCGATGAGTTGACGGGTGTTCATGACGACTCTCCTTGCGGTCGGCTCTCGGGCTTCCCGGGTGCGCCGGGCACCCTCGCCAGCTCCGGCGAGGCGGTGTCCAGCGGCACCGACCACGAGCGGACCAGACCCAACTGCACGGCCTGGCGCGGCAGTACGGCGTCCAGCAGCCAGTCGGCCGCGACGCGGATACGGTTTCCGGGCATCGCGGCGAGGTGGTAGCCACGGGTGACGGCTCCGGCGAGCGGTCCCGACAGCGGGACGCCGAGCGGGTTGGCGGCCGCCTTCGCGCCGCCGAGGTCGACGGTGAAGCCCAGGTCCCGGTGGCGATAGGCGCGACGGCCGCCGATGCCGAGCGAGGCGGCCACATTGCGGCCCGCGACCTTCCCGTGCCGCCAGGCGTGCTGAGCGGTCATCGGCGTGTACTCGCCCGGCTTCTCCAGATCGGGTACGGCGGCCGCGTCCCCGCACGCGAACACCTCTGGTTGGCCAGGCACTTGAAGATACGGATCGACGAGCAGCCGCCCCCGCTCGAGGGACCGGCCGAGCCCCTCGACCAGCGGATCGGGTCGGACCCCGACACACCACACGAGCGTCCGCGTATCGACGAACTCCCCGTCGCTGAGCCGGACCCCGCTGGGCGTGGCCTCCTGGACCGAGGTCCCCGTGCGCACGTCGACGCCGCGCTGCCGCAGCACCCGGTCGGCGGTGCGCGAGAGCCGCTCGTCCAGCTCCGGCAGCACGCGCGGCGCGATGTCGAGCAGCAGCCAGCGCGGCCGTATGCCCTCGCGCAGCGGCTGTTTCCGTATCAGCGCGTCGGTGAACAACTGCCCCTGCGCCGCGACCTCCGTCCCCGTGTACCCGGCGCCGACCACCACGAAGGTGCACCGCGAGGCGCAGCGCTTGGGGTCGTCGGACGCGGCGGCCAGCTCCACCTGCCGGGTCACGTGATCCCGTAGATACAGCGCTTCGGGCAGCCCCCGGAAACCGTGGGCGTACTCGGCGACACCCGGCACCGGCAACAGCTTGTTGACGCTGCCGACGGCGAGCACGAGTCGGTCGTACGTCAGCGTGCCCCCGTCGCCCTCCGGATCCGTGTAGTGCACGGAGCGCGCCTCGAGGTCGACGCCGTCGGCCTCACCCAGCACCAGCCGTACGTGGGGCAGCGTGCCCGAGAGCGAGACGGTGACACGGCGTGGCTCCAGGACCCCCGCGGCGACCTGGGGCAGCAGGGGCAGATACAAAAAGTAGTCGGTCGGGTTCAGAAGGGTGATGTCGGCCTTGTGCCGGGTCAGCCGCGACAGAGTGCGGGCCGTCCGATACCCGGCGAAACCGGCACCGACGATCAGAATGCGGGGTCGACTCACGTTTTCGCCTCCGGCGGTGTCGCTCGTACGAGGCTTTCCGCGTCCCCCTGGCCAGGGCACCCAAACGCGGGGGCACGGGACGTTTCGGGACACGCTTCCCGGTTACCCGACCGATGACCGCGCCCCGTGCGACACCCTGTCGCCGGGTCGCCCGGTTGCCGGGTGGCCCGGTTGCCGGGTGGCCCGGTTGCCGGCTCGCCCGGTCGGCCCGCTGGTCGCACGGTCGCTCGGTCTGTTGATCTCTCGGTCCAGACGGTGTCTCCTCTCCCGATCGTCTGGGCCGAGCCCTCTGTCCGCGCGAAACGATCTCCTCCTGTGTCGGACCCAACTAGGCTCCTGCACATGGAGATTCTGGGAGCCACGCTGCGTATCTGCGTCGACGACCTGGAGGCCTCGGTCCCCTTCTACGAAAGACTCGCGGGCGGGAGCGCCCTCCGCTTCGAGCGTGGCGGCGTCTCGGTCGCCGCGATCGGCTGCTTCCTCCTGATGAGCGGGCCCGAGGCCGAGCTGGACGTCCTGCGCAAGGTCGCGGCGACCATCGCCGTCAAGGACGTCGACGAGGCTCACCGGGTCCTCAGTGACTCGGGCGCCCGCATCCTGGCGGGGCCGGTCGCGACGCCGGTGGGCCGCAACCTGATCGCGATGCATCCGGACGGGACGGTGTACGAGTACGTGGACCGCCGGGCGACCGAGTAGGCTTTTCGCCCCCTCCGCCCCTGCCCGTCCCGTACCTGGGGGCTGCGCCCCGGACCCCCGCCGAAAGACTGCGCAGTTCCCCGCGCCGCTAAAGGGGGCGCGGGGAACTGCGTGGCATGCAAGGGGTAGGGCAGAAGGGGCGAAGAAACCCCACGGTCAGTCGCCCGGCGGCCGCATCCGGAACTCGTACCGCCCCGGGAGCGGCTCATCCGTCAGCCGAGCCCACAGCTCGGAAATCACTTCGGCCCCCTCCCGAAGATCCGCAACGTCGAACCCCGCGTCGAAGACCTCCCGAGCCGCCCCCACCTCCCCCTCCGCCAGCAACAACTGCGCCTCGATCAACCGGAACCGCCCACGCGAGCGCGTAGCGGGCCGAAGCCGTTCCCAAACGGCTCGCGCATCCGCCACCCGCCGCACCGCGAGCAGGGCTCCCATCGCCTCACGCCCCAGTGCCGCCGTGGCCGCGGTCCAGACCTCACCGTTGTCCCGCCGCTCCCGGCACAGATCGTCGAACGCCTCGGCGTACCGATCGGCGGCCCGCTCCCGGTTGCCTGCTTCCTGGTCGGCTACGGCGAGACAGCGCAGCAACGGCCAGAGGGACGGGGCGAGTTCGAGTGCTCGTTCCCAACTTCGCACCGCCTGTGCCAGATCGCCGGCGTGCCACTGGGCAACGCCGAGGTGGTATTCGGCGAGCGGCGCGGCGGGCGCGGTCTCGAGCATGTCGCGCCAGTGCGAGGCGACCAGGGTCTCGCCGGGCGGACCGACCCGCCGCGGCTCGGGGAACGCACCGGACCGCAGCAGCTCCAGCCATGGGGCCTGCGCGTCACCCAGCGTGGACGCGTCGAAGGGCGTACCCGGCAACTTGTAGGCGGCCCGGCGCACTTCGAGCGCTCCCCAGCCGGATCCGACCGCGAGCACCTCACCGGGCTCGGCGTCGGCGTGCGGCAACCAGGCGTCGTACGCGGCGTCGACGTCACCCCGGGGAAGGGAGGCTTCGAGCCGGGTCTCGGCCTCCGCCCGCGCGGCCTCCCAGTCCGCCCCGTGCACCGCCTCCGCGTCCACGGCCAACGGTCCGTAGGCCTCCAGCCAGGACACGTCGCTCTCCGCGTCGAGCCGCACATGTTCGAGCTGGGTGCGGGCGAGCCCGGCCTGGATCTCGCAGTATCCGCCGGTCCCCGGCTCGGTGAGCCACTCCTGCCAGCGCCGCCCGCCCGGACCGGAGCCCCAGACGAACAGCTTGCGTCCGCGCAGTACGTCGGTGGACGTCTGCACAAGCCCGTCGCCGGCGTCGTCGAGCGCGGCGATCCAGCGTCGCCGGCCGTCGGGAACCTCGTAGAAGTAGTCGGCGGGGAAGGTGCTGTTCAGCGGATACGTCCGGTCGACCTCCTCGAACTCCGGTACAGGCACCCGCCGCAACCGCCGCTCGTATCCGAAGTGCCATGCCTCGTCGGCCGGTGCCAGCACCCTGCGCTCCTCGGGAACCGCGATGTTGGTCCACCAGTACACGGGCGCGGGTTTCTCGTGCGGGTTGCGGATGCGGACGCCGACGTACAGGAAGTCGGAGCCGTCCGGCAGCCACAGGTCGACCTGGAAGGGGAGGTCGCGCAGCCGCTCCCATTCCCACAGCCGGAGCATCTCGCCGCCGTCGGGGGCGGGGACGCGCGCGGCGTGGACGGGTGAGCAGGACAAAGTGGTGTGGCCCGTCGCGCCGATGTTCCACTCGATGCCGCCGGAGAACCAGGCTCCGTTGAGGGCGAAGCAGGCGGGCTGCAACACCGGGTTGCGGTAGAGGAGTTCACGCTGGGACGGCTTGTGGAAGAGCGAGCCGACGCGGCCCCCGTAGCCGGGCAGCACGGTGGCCCGCAGCCGGTCGTTCTCGATCACGATCGTGTCCATCTCGCGCGCCGCCCGCTGTCTTTCGTACCCGTCCCGGATGCGCTCGGGCAGGACACTGCGCAGCGGCTCGTAGCCGATCTGGCGGGCCATGTCGCGCGGCAGGCCGTCCTTGTCCCGTTCATCGATACGGTGCATCTCGTCGAGCGGCCGGAGCGGCGGCAACGGGTTGCTCGGACCCAACTCGGCGGCGGGAATCGTCAGTACGTCACGTCGGATCGTCGTCACGATGACCATGGAACATGGTCATCGAGGAGCTGACCAGGGTCTCCGCTCGTCAGGATCCGGTCAGGATTCCGCAAAGGCGGCGGCGACGAGGTCCGCGAGCAACTCCCCCGCCGTGCCCTCCGGGTCGACATCGGGGTCGTAGATGGTGACGTTGACGCCGACGCAGTGCGGGGACGTCACCAATGGGCGCAGCAGGGCGAGGAGTACGTCGGGAAGCAGTCCGTCGGGGTCCGGGCTGGCCACGGCGGCATGACACTCGGACGGTTCCGGGCGCGGGCGGGCACAGGCCCGGGTTGGACGGGGCGTCGAGCACGACGATGTTCCGCATGGAGCTCATCCTCACCGGAGAAGAGCTCAGCGGGAAGAGACCATCTCCGCCGTGATCGCCCACCGCTCGTGGTCCCGCCAGGCCCCGTCGATGTAGATGAAGTCCGGCGAGAAGCCCTCCAGTCGGAAGCCGCAGCGCCGGGCGAGCGCGATGGAGGCGGCGTTCTGAGGCTGCGCGTTGATTTCGAGCCGGTGCAGCCCCATCTTCCCGAAGGCGTACCGCACCACGAGCCCGAGCCCCTCGGCCATCAGACCGCGCCCCGCCGCGTGCGCGAAGGCGCCGTACCCGAGCGCCCCGCACAGGAAGCCGCCCTCGACAATGTTGTTGATGTTGATGAACCCGGCGATGCCGCCTCCGTCCCGTTCGCAGACGAGGAACCCGGCCTTCGTCGGATCCTCGATGAGCCGCCGCGCGTATGCGGCATAGGCGTCGGCGCTGCCGGGCGGAAAGAGCCACGGCCGGTGCAGACCCTCGCTCTCCCGGGCCCGGGCGGTGAACTCCACACCGTCCTCGTACGTGAAGTGGCGTATGCCCACACGAGGGCCTTCGGCGAGACAGTGGACGTTGTCAGGCATCCCGTCACCCTACGCGAGCGCGCGTTCAGCCTCGGCGCTTCACCGCGTACGCCCCGCACAGGCCGCCGATCACGCCGGTACCCAGAAGTGCCCTCCACAGCGGCATGGTCACCTCCGGAATGCACAACCGGATCTTGGTACCGCGGGTGTTCTCGCAGACGAAGATCAGGGCGAGCAGGGCCAGTGTGGCGACACCGACCCTGCCGGGTGTGAGCTGCCCGCCACTGCGCGTTCCGCCGCTCGGGCCGGCACTCTGGGTGGTCTTCGGACTCATGCGCCCAGCGTGAGTCGCGAGGTGCCGGCCCGCGCGGTGACAGGTTCCTCCGGGTGATCCCGGGCCGAGCCCCGACGGCGAGGCGTTCAGTTCCCGACGACCGGCAGCCGCAGTACCCCCGTGTCGCCGGGCGCGCTGGTGACCGTCACCGGTTTGGCCCCCCTGCTCCCGAAGTACGCGTCGTCACTGGCGGCGACGACGAACTGGAGGCGGTGCCCCGCCTCGTACCGGTGCACGATCCCCGGCAACGTGACGGTGAACCTCTTCGTCACGTCCGGCACCCGCACCGGCGCGACCAGCCGGTGCACCAGCGTCTTCGTGCCGTCGGGCGCCACGTCGTACAGCTTGGCGAAGAGGACCAGTTTGTCGGCGGCGTTGCCGGAGTTCTGCACACGCTCGGTCTTCGGCGAGACGACCTTCAGCGTGGCCCTGGGCGCGCCGACCACCTCGACCGCCCGGCTCAGGGGCTCGCTCGTCCAGCCGAGGTAGGTGCCCGCGGTGTCGTACGGCGCCGGGTCGGGCAGCCCGACGATCCCGGCGAGGGAGCTCTCGGAGTGGCTCGTCGGCACCAGCCGGTTGCGGTACTCCCGGCTGCCGTGCGCGACCTTCTTGCGGTTGTCCACCAGCTTGCCGTCACCGGAGAGGTAGAGGTTCTGCGTGAGCGCGGGCACCCGCGAGGCCGTGGCGTACGTGTTGTTCGAGTCGGCGATCCAGTCGCGGTAGTACGCGAAGGCCGGCCCCGTGTCGACGCCCTTGCGGTGCTGGAGATAGCGGTCGAACCAGGCCAGGATCCGCCTGCCGACATAACTCGGTCTCCAAGTTGCCCTGAGCCAGGTTGAGTTCACCGGTCGCCGGGTCGGTGAGCCCGCCGCTGTGCCCCCACGACTGCCAGATCAGCTTCGTCGGGGCGCCCTGCGCCTTGAGCGTGTTGTACGTCGCTGTCGCCTCGTTGAGATTGAAGAGGCTGTCGGCCTGCCCCTGGACCAGGAGGGTCGGCGCCTGCACGTGGCGCAGGTACGAGACGGGCGACACGCTGCGGGCGTATCGAAGCAGCGGTCCGGTCCTGGCGGCCGGGTAGCTCCCCGAGTTCAGGGTCCGCACCGTGTCGCAGGCGTCGGTCACGAAGTGCAGGCAGGCGAGGGAGTTGATCCGGGAGGGGTCGAGGTTCGGCTCGGTCAGTGGCTGGCTCTCACCGATCAGGTAGAAGCCGTTGGCCCACTGCCATTTGAAGGCGCCGGGCACGTCGGTCGCGCCGCGCGCGTTGTTCGGATCCAGCGAGTACGCCAGGTCGTTCCAGGTGATCAGTGGGACCAGCGCGTCCACGCGGTGGTCCACGGCGGCCGTGGCCATCTGGACGGCGCCCCCGTACGAGCCGCCGATCATGCCGACGCGCGGATCACCCTTGCCGTCCCGGGTGACGTAGTCGGCCTTGGTGCCGTCGTCTGCAGTCCGCGCGCCCGCCAGGAAGTCGACGAGCCGGGACGCGGCCACGCCGTCGATGCGCGGATCGTCGAGGGAGATCAGACAGCCCGACCTGCCGAAGCCGAGCCCCGAGTAGACGAGCCCCACATAGCCACGCGCCGCGAACGCCTTGCCGATCGCGTCCGTCGAACCGTCCGACTTGCTGCCGCCGAAGCCGTTGGTGGCGAGCACGGCGGGCGCGGTGTGCTCGCGGTCCACGCCCGCGGGCCGGTACAGATCGGCGTCGATCGTGCAGGCGCGGTCGTCGGCCTGGATCGTGAACTTCAGGGCGGTGACGGTGTATCGGCCCGTGGCCGAGGCGGGCGAGGTGAGCGCGAGCGGGGCGGTGAGCGCGAGCGGGGCGGTGAGCGCGAGCGGGGCGGTGAGCGCGAGCGGGGCGGTGAGCGCGAGCGGGGCGGTGAGCGCGGCACCGAGGGCCAGGGCGAGCGAGGCACGGGATCGGGATCTGGGCACACGCGAGCGACGGGACACGTAGACCTCCACACTGAGGACAACCCGACTACCGGCCGGTACTTACCGGTCGGTAGTCATGCCGTGACACGTGTCAGACGAGGTCAATCACCGTGCCGAGTGTTTCTTGACGGAGATTCAGTGAAGGGCTTACTGGACGAGCGCGGGCTCGTCCAGCGTCAACGTCCCCGCGTCCGCGTCGAGTTCGGCCCGGAGCCCGAACGGAATCGTGAGCGCGCCCTCGCAGTGCCCGAACCCGAAGTGCTCGACGACCGGCACACCGAGCCCGCCGAGTCGGTCGGCGAAGACCGCGCGCAGCCCCTCGTACGGACCGCAGTCCACCCATGAACCGAGCGCGATCCCGGCGACGCCGTCGAGCCATCCGGCCCGCAGGAGCTGGGTCAGGATCCGGTCCAGCCGGTAGGCCTCCTCCCCGATGTCCTCGATCAGGAGCAGCCCTCCCCGGGCCGAGGCACGGGCGTGCGGTGTGCCCAGATCGGCGGCGAGCAGGCTCACACAGCCGCCGAGGGTCACGCCCCGGGCTCGTCCCGGCACCAGCGCGGTGCCCTCGCCCGACGCGATGGTCCGCACCGACTCCGGCTCGAAGAGCGTCGCCCGCAGATGCTGCTGCGCCCGTGCGCTCTTGAGGAAGTCGACGGCCGCCACCATCGGTCCCTGCAGGGTCGCGAGGCCTACACGGGTCGCGAACGCCTCGTGCAGCGCTGTGATGTCGCTGTACCCGACGAACACCTTGGGCCCCGCGGCCCGTATGGCGTCCCAGTCGAGGAGGTCGACCATCCGCTGCGCACCGTACCCGCCACGGGCGCACAGCACCGCGGCGACGTCCGGGTCGCACCACGCGGCCTGGAAATCCGCGGCCCGGTCCGCGTCCGTGCCCGCCAGGTAGTCGAACTCGGCGTGCCGGTCCAGGACATGGGGTGCCACCACCGCTTCGAGATCCCAGCCCCGCAGGATGTCGAGACCGGCCTGGAGCCGCTCCTCGGGCACGGGTCCACTGGGCGCCACGACGGCGACGCGGGCCCCTGCGACGAGCCGCGCGGGCCGGGTCAGGGGGGTTGGTGAGGTCACTCGGTGTGCTCCAGATCCTGTTCGAAGTCCCGATCGACATTCTGGCCCACATGCCGGCCGAACGGTCTCACTTGGCCAGCTCCAAGGTGGGGATCCCGGCCGGGTTCAGCCCGAAGACCTGTGCGTACAGCGAGAGTTCGGACTCCAGCACTCGCACCATCGTCTCCGCCCGCCGGAAGCCGTGCCCCTCCCCCTCGAAGGCGATGTAGGCGTGCGGAACGCGTCGCCCCTGTTCCTCCAGCCTGGCCAGGAACCGCTCGCACTGCACGGGCGGGCAAATGGCGTCGTCGAGTCCCTGGAGCAGCAGGAAGGGCGCTGTGATCCGGTCGGCGTGCTCGGAGGGCGAGCGCTCCACATACCGGCCGGGCACGTCGGCGATCGGCCCGACCAGCGACTCCAGATACTGCGACTCGAAATCGTGGGTCTCCCCCGAACCCCATCCGACGAGGTCGAGGATCGGATAGAGGATCGTGCCGCAGGCGTACACATCGGTGCTCGTCAGGGACGCGGCGGTCGTCCAGCCGCCCGCGCTGCCCCCACGGATGGCGAGCCGCCTGCGGTCGGCGGTGCCCTCTTCGGCGAGCGCGAGCGCGACGGCCGCGCAGTCCTCGACGTCGACGACGCCCCACTGCTCGCGCAGCCGGTTGCGGTACTCCCGCCCGTGTCCCGTCGAGCCACCGTAGTTGACCTCGGCGACGCCGATCCCGCGCGAGGTGAAGTAGGCGATCTCCAGGTCGAGGACGAGGGGCGACCGGCCGGTGGGACCGCCGTGTGCCCAGACGACGTACGGGGGCAGTTCGTCGCCGGGGGCCACGTGGTCGGGGTGGTGCGGTGGGTAGATGTGCGCGTGGATCTCGCGCCCCGCGGGTCCGGTGAAGGTGCGGATCTGCGGCTCCGGGTAGTACGCGGGGTCCACCGGGTCGTCGTGCGCGGCACCGATCACCCGAGCCCGCCCGGTGCGGGCGTCCAGCTCGACGACCTCGTAGGCGCTGCGGGGGCTGGCGCCGACGCCCACGACTCTGCTGCCGTGCGCGGCGAGCGTCGGGGCGAACTCGGTCCAGGGTCCCGCCGCGTCGACGACCTCACCGGTCTCCGGGTCCAGTACCCCGAGCGCGGTGGCGCCCCGCCCGTGGACGACGGCGATCAGCCCGCTCTCCAGCGGTGCGAACCAGCGGTACCCGATCCGCCACAGCGAGCCGCCGAACTCCTCCTCGCGCGGGCAGACGGCCGCCTCCTCGCCGTCCCGGCCGAGCCGGTACAGGTTCCACCAGCCGGTGCGGTCACTGACGTACAGCAGCGATCCGTCGGGTGCCCAGTCGACCTGGACGACGGACTCCTCCGCGCCGCCGGCCACGGACCGCGCGGCGCGCAGCGTCCCGTCGGCGGCGACGTCCGCGAGAACCACCTCCGTCCCGTCCCACGGCATCCGAGGGTGGTCCCAGGCGAGCCAGGCCGCCTGCCGCCCGTCGGGCGAGAGACGCGGGCCGGTGACGAAACGGTGCCGCCCGTCGGTCAGCTCCCGCACGGCGTCCCGGTCTTGTGCGGCGGACCCGTCCAGGGGCACCGCGGCGACGACCCGCCGTACATCCGTCGGCCCGTCCCCGGTGAACTCCTCCAGTACGCACCACACTTCACCGCGCTCCACCCGCAACTGCGGGTCCACCCAGCGCAGCCCGTCACCCACGGGCGACACGGGTGTCAACGGCACTGGCTCGCTACCGGCCTCGTACAGATACAGCCGCTGATCGGCGAAGTTGACGAAGACGACCAGCGGACCCTCGGGGCTCATGACCGCGGCCCAGGGGTGGCCGCCGTACTCGATGACGCGGCTGCGTACATTCCAGGGGGCCGGCAGCACCGGCTCCTCCGTGCCGTCGGCCCTGCGCCGTACGAGCGCGCGCCGTCCGCCTTCCGTCGGCCGCGGTTCGGTCCACCACGCCTCCTCGTCCACGAAGTCCACGAACTCGGCGTGCCCGTCGTGCGCAGCGGCGAGCGTCGCGTCGATCGGCGAAGGCCACGAACCGTATGCCAGGCTCTGCATCCCGTCCCCCTAGGCCGTGCGCAGAAAGCGGTCGAGAACGCGGACGCCGAAGTGGAGCGCCTCGACCGGCACACGCTCGTCGACGCCGTGGAAGAGCGCCTGGTAGTCGAAGCCCTCCGGGAGCTTCAGCGGCGCGAAGCCGTATCCGGTGATGCCGAGGCGCGAGAACTGCTTGGCGTCCGTGCCGCCCGACATGCAGTACGGCACCACATGGCCCTCGGGCGCGAACTCCTCGACTGCCGCACGCATCTTCGCGTACGTCACCGAATCCACCGGCGCCTGGAGGGCCACCTCACGATGGTGGAACTCCCACTCCACGTCCGGTCCGGTGAGCCTGTCGAGGGTGGTGCGGAACTCATCCTCGCCGCCGAACAGGTATCTGCCGTCCACGTACGCGACAGCCTCCCCCGGAATGACGTTGATCTTGTAACCGGCGCTCAGCATGGTCGGGTTGGAGCTGTTGCGCACCGTCGCCTCGACGAGCGCGGCGGCGGGACCGAGCTTCTCCAGGAGGCCGTCCACATCGTCGAGGTCACCGTCGATGCCGTAGAGAGCGGCGAGTTCGGTCAGTGCCGCGCGCACGGTCGGGGTGAGCCGCAGCGGCCACTCGTACGCCCCGATCCGTGTGATCGCGGCGGCGAGCCGCGTCACCGCATTGCTCCGGTTCACCTTGGAGCCGTGCCCCGCCCGCCCGTGTGCGGTGAGCTTGAGCCAGCCGGTGCCGCGCTCGCCGGCCGCGATCGGATACAACTGCCTGCCGCCGCCGTCGTGGAAGGTGAAGGCCCCCGACTCGCTGACGCCCTCCGTGCAGCCCTCGAAGAGTCCGGGGTGCTGATCGGCGAGGAACCCCGAGCCGTCCTCGGCGCTCGCCTCCTCGTCCGCGGTGAACGCGATGACGATGTCGCGGCGAGGCCGTACCCCATCGCGCGCCCACGCGCGGACGACGGCCAGGATCATCGCGTCCATGTTCTTCATGTCGACCGCGCCGCGCCCCCAGACGACACCGTCGCGGATCTCCCCGGAGAACGGGTGCACGCTCCAGTCCTGCGCCTGCGCGGGCACGACATCCAGATGGCCGTGGACGAGCAGGGCCTCGGCGGACGGGTCGGTGCCCTCGATACGGGCGACGACGTTCGTACGCCCCTTCGTGCGCTCCAGGAGTGTGGGCTCCAGGCCCGCTTCGGAGAGCCGAGTGGCGGCGTACTCGGCGGCCGGGCGCTCCTGGCAGTCCCCGCCGCCTCGGTTGGTCGTGTCGATACGGATGAGGTCGGACGTGAACCGGACGACTTCGTCGAGGGCCAGTGCGTCAGCCATATTGCTCCTCCACCGCGGCCGAGACGATCGTGGTGACCGCCTTGAAGGTGCGGATCCCCTCGTACATGGTGTCGCTGGTGTACACCACCTTCCGCTCCCCGATGCGCTCGACACCGGGCACGACGGTGGCGGCCATCGACAAGTGCTCGGCGTCGAACTCCAGGGCGACGGTGAACGGGCCGCCGACGACGGGCTCATGACGCACCGCCAGAGAGGCGGCCTCCTTGGCGGCGGCCCTGATGTCGGCGGCGGTCCTGGACGGCGTACGGCACACCGCCGCGTAGCGCGACACATGGTCCTTGACGGCGACCTTCAGCGCCTCGGGCGCGTATCCCAGCGCGTCCTCACAGGCCACGTCGTCGCCGGTGACGAGCACGATCGGTACCCCGTACTCGGCGACGACGTGCGCGTTGAGCAGTCCCTCGCTGGCTCGTATGTCGTTCACCCACACGCCGGTGATGGAGTTCGCCAGATAGGTGTGCGCGAGGACGCCCTCCATGCCGGCGCCCGCGTGGTAGCCGACGAACGCGATGCCGTCCACGTCGTCGTGCTGCACGCCCTCCACCATGGACAGCGACTTGTGCCGCCCGGTGAGCATCTCCGCTCTCTCGTCCAGTCGCTCAAGGAGCAGGTTCCGCATGGTCGAGTGGGCTTCGTTGATCAGCACCTCATCGGCGCCCCCGTCGAAGAAGCCGAGCACGGCGGCGTTGACGTCCGAGGTGAACATCGAGCGGCACCGCTCCCACTGCGCAGTCCCCGGCAGCACGTCGGCCGGCCAGGTCACACCCGTGGCGCCTTCCATGTCGGCGCTGATGAGGATCTTCATGCCCGAAACCGTACGCGCTTCGGCCCGGGCCCGGCAGAGCCTGTGGACAACTCTCACCGGCCCAGACCACTGGCATCACCCGGTGCGCCCCGCCACCAGCCACTTCGACGGAAGTTCGATACGCGAGCCGTCGGCCCTGTACTCGGTCGTGACGAGGGGGAGTTCGCCGCTCGCGACGACCGTGAGGCCCGCGGCACGGAGGTACTCGGGGACCGCGGCGTCCGCGACGTCTCCGGGGGCGATGCCGTGCCGGAAGACCGGAGCGAGCTTGGGCGGCGGCCCGTCGGTGCTCTGCGCCAGGCCCCTCAGCACGAGTCCGGCGGCCTCGGCGAGTTCCACGAGGAAGACCCTGCCGCGCTCCCCCACCAGCGTCGCCAGGCCGTCCACCAACGGCTGCCGGTCGTCCGGCTCGGCCTGGTGGAGAACACCGCGCATATAGACGTTGGCGTCGCCGAGCTCGGCGTGCAGCGTCTCTGCCTCGGTCTTCTCGGCCGCGTCGAGCAGCCGGTACCCGGCCTGGCCCGCCGGGTCGGCGAGGCGGGCGTGGTCGAGTGCCGCGGCCGACAGGTCGGCGCCGAGGACGTGGGGAAAGCGGTCGGCCAGGAAGCGGGTCTGGGTGCCATTGCCGCAGCCGAGGTCCACGACGGGCAGATCACGGGCCGTCAAGTGCGGCTCGAAGAGGGGGAGATGGACGCCGATCGTCAGTGCGGGTTCGGCGTCCCAGAAGACCGCCCCCTGTTCACCGGGAGCCTCCCGCCAAAAACCCTCCCAGGCTTCTCGGTACCGACTCGTCACACTCATGCCCGCTCCCCAGGTTGACCTCAGCCCGCCGGGACCTGGCAGGCCAGAACGGTCTATCGCGCTCGGCGCGTAGCGACAAGCGGATGGCGCATTCCTTCACGGCCCATTCGATACCCGTGCCCCTTCGCACGCCGCCCGCCCCCTCCCTCTCGGGCATCGCGCGAGGGGGTCAGCGCCGCGGCAGCGTCAGTTCGAACCACACGGTCTTGCCCGCGCCGGTCCGGCTGGTCCCCCATTCGCGGGCCAGCGTGCTGACGACGCGCAGGCCGCGACCGAACTCGTCGCCGGGCCCGGCGCTGAGCAGCGTCGGCAGCGTGTGATCGTCGTCGTCCACCTCGCACAGCAAGGTGTCGCCCCGGACGAGCCGCAGCTCGATCCGGCGGCTGTGCGCGTGCCGTACGGCATTGGTGACGAGCTCGCTGACCATCAGCTCGGCGCTGTCGGCGAGGGCGGTCAGGCCCCACACGTGCAGCTGCTCGCGGACCATCGCGCGTGACCTGGCCACTTCGAGGGGGTCGAGAGCGAGCCGCCACTCGGCGACGTCCTCCGGCTCGATGCCGTTGAGCCGGGCCATCAGCAGGGCGACGTCGTCCTTGCGGCCACCACGGGTGTTCAACGCGCGGATGATGGTGTCGCAGGCGTCGTCCATGGACGCGGCCGGGTGGGCGGCGGACTCGCAGAGCGTGGCGAGGCCGACTCCGATGTCCTCGCCACGCACCTCGACCAGTCCGTCGGTGCACATCACGAGCCGGTCGCCGGGCGACACGCGCACGCGTACCGCTTCGAAGGGGACTCCGCCGACTCCGATGGGCGCCCCCGTCGGCAGGTCGAGCAGCTCGCTGTACCCGTCGGCGGCGTGGACCAGGACGGGCGGGATGTGGCCCGCGTTGGCGATGTGCAGCTCGCCGGCGATGGGGTCGTAGACGGCGTACAGGCAGGTCGCGAGGTAGTTGTCGCCGAGCCGCTGGGCGAGGTCGTCGAGGTTGCGCAGCAGTTGGGCGGGCGGCAGGTCGAGTGCGGCCATGGTCTGGACAGCGGTACGCAACTGACCCATCATCGCCGCCGAGTTGAGGCCGTGACCCATGACGTCGCCGACGACCAGGGCGGTGCGAGAGCCGGGCAGCTTCACCGAGTCGAACCAGTCGCCGCCGACCCGCCCGAGGAGCGTGCCGGGCAGATATCGGGTCGCGATGTCGCACCCGGACATGCGAGGTGCGATGTGCGGCAGCATGCTGTCCTGGAGGGTCTCGGCGACGCTCTCCTGGTACGTGTACATGCGCGCGTTGTCGAGTACGAGGCCCGCGCGGGCGGCGAGTTCGGCGCCGGTGACCCGGTCCATGTCATTGAACTCGACCCGCTCGGGGTGGCGCAGCAGGATCATGAACCCGAGCACCACATTGCGGGCCTTCAGGGGCACGACCAGCATGGAGCGGTTGGTGATGAGCGGCCTGATGTCGCGCTTCTCGAACTGCGAGGCGATCATGTGCCCCATCTGCTCGCTGATGCGTGGCACGAGGACGGGCTCACCGGTGGTCATGCACTGGAAGAACGGTGTGTGCGCCGGAAAGGGCATGGCCTCGCCGACCGGTACGATGTCGTCCCAGCGGCCCGGCTCGTCCGTGTGCTCCAGAGCGACCCGGTGCCACATGGTGGTCGTGTCGGGCACCCCCTCGTGGAAGCCCTCACCCGCGACGACCTGTTCCCGCAGGTACGTGCCCGCCACATCGGTGAAGCGCGGCACGACGGCGCGGCTGACCTCGAGGATGGTCTGTGCCAGGTCCAGGGAGGTGCCGATGCGGCCGCTGACCTCGTTGAGAAACTCCAGACGCTCGCGCACGGCGACGTATTCGAGGTCCTCGCCCACGTCCTGGACGGCCTGGGGCACGGGCTCGCCGGAGGCGGCAGCCCTGGCCACCCGCTCGCGACGCGCCTTGCGCTCGGCCCGCCGCGGCACGCCCCAGTCGGGGGTGACGGGCACCCGGTCGTTCTGACTGAACTCAAGGACGGGATAGCCGAGTTCGAGAACCTGCGCGACGATCCGGGCGCTCTCGCCCACGCTCATGCTGGGCAGGATCTCGGGCAGTCTGCGGGCCAGCTCCTCGGCACCGGGAAAGTCGGTGTGCAGCGCGAAGCCGGGTGCGATGCGCTCGACGGCCGCTTCGTCGGCATCGGGGCCCTCGTGACACATCGCGCCCGCGTCGGCGGCGAGGACGAGCAGGCGCTCCCGTCCCGGGCCCACCAGCGGGTACGCCCACCACAGGACGTCGACCCGATCACTGCCGACCGTGGTGAGCCGGGCGCGCCCGGAGGCCGGGTAGGAGAGCCGCCCGTCGAGGGAGGACTCCAGGTCGGGGCCGAGTCCGTCGTACGCCGCGTACGCCCCGTAGGGCGCTGTGTCCCCGTCCTCGGGGAGCGCGCCGGAGACGGGCAGCAGGTCGACGGCGGAGCGGCCCACCGCGTCCTCCTTGGGAGCGCCGAACAGGCGCCTGGCGCCGGTGCTCCAGTGCGACACCAGACCGTCGCGGTCCACGACGACCACGGCCAGGGGGATGCGTCCGACGGCGGCGTGCTCCGCCACGTCGTTCCCGGCTCCGCGGCTGGGAGCTGTGCCCACTTCGGTGCCCCGAGCTGTATCGCTTTCCATGGCCCAGGCCCTTCCTCCCCACGGCTCCGCAAGATCTGTGCCGCCTCCACTACCGTACGGCGGCGGCCCGTCGCCATGTGCGGCAACACGGGAATTGACCTCTCCAGGGGCGGCTCCGGCGCACGGCGGCCGCACAACACCCCATCTGTCTAGTCTTCGTGACCCAATCGCAAGTCCCGTTCCGTCCTGCCGCCCCCGGCGACCTGAAGCACAGTGGCGACGGGCGGATAGCCCGCCGCGATGACGGTGTACTCACCGGAGGACAGGTCGACGAACCGGAACGTGCCGTCTGCGCCGGTGGTCAGCGTGTCCACCACGTTTCCCGCGGCGTCCAGGAGCGTCACGCGCGCGTCTTCGACCGGACGACCGCCGCCCGCCCGCACAGTGCCACGCAGTACGGCGCCCCCGGCCAGTTCGACGTCCTGGCGGGTCTCGCGCGCGGCCTGGACGGTGACGGGGAGCGCGACCGGGCGGAACGCGGGCGCGCTGGCGGCGAGGGTGTACTCGCCGGCCACCAACTCCGTGATCACATAGCCGCCTTCGCGCCCGCTGCGCGTGGTGGCCACCACCTCACCGTGCACATTGGTGAGCGTGACGGTGGCGTCGCGCACCGGGGTGCCGTCCGCGGTCAGCACGCTTCCGGCGAGGCGGCCCGCGCCGCCGAGGACGACGTCCAGCTCCACGGGGCGTTCACCGACCGTCACCGAGACGGCTTGCGGCTGGTGGCCGCCTGCCGCGGCGATCAGGACGTACGACCCCGAGCCGGGCGTGGAGAGCGCGTACCGCCCGTCCTCGCCGCTGGCGCCTCGCCCGATCTGCTGTCCCGCGACGTCGATGAGGGTGAGCGCGGCTCGTGGCACGACGGTGCCGTCGGGGTGCTGCACCGTGCCGCAGACGGGGACTCCGGCCGCGTAGCCCGAACGGGCCTGCGGAATATGGGCGTTCACCCGGGCGGACTCCGGGTCGGCGGTCGGGGTGTGGTGGGACACCAGAGGTTTCTCCTTGAGGAAGAAGGCGATGAGCAGGCCCAGGACGAGCACGGGCACGAGGTAGAGGAAGATCCGCGGCATGGCGTCGGCATAGGCCCCGGTGTAGTCGTCGCGCAGGGCGGCGGGCATCGCGTGGACGAGCTGTGGTGTGAGGGACTCGGAGTCCGGAAGACCGGCCCCCGCGCGCGGGGGGAGACGATCGGCGAGCGCGTCGGTGAGCCGATGGGCGAACAGGGTGCCGAAGATGGCGGCTCCGACGCTGCCGCCGATCTGCCGGAAGTAGTTGTTGGCGCTGGTCGCGGTGCCGAGGTCGGCCGGTCGTACGGAGTTCTGCACGGCGAGGATGAGGACCGGCATCACCATGCCGATGCCCGTGCCCAGCACCGCCATCCAGATGCTGTAGTGCAGTCGGGGAGTGTCCACTTCGAGGCGCGACAACAGCCACATGCCGAGGGCGGAGAGGGCGCTGCCGAGGACCGGATAGACCTTGTAGCGGCCGGTGCGGCTGATGAGCTGCCCGGAGATCACGGAGGCGCCGACGATGCCGCCCATCATGGGGAGCATCAGCAATCCGGACTCGGTGGCGCTGGCCCCGTCGACCATCTGCAGGAAGGTCGGCAGGTAGCTGGCGGCCCCGAAGAGGGCGACACCGATGACCAGGCCCACCAGAGCGGTGGTGTTGAAGACGCCGTCCTTGAACAGCCTCAGCGGGATGAGGGGTTCGGCCGCGAAGTACTCGGCGACGAAGAAGAGCACGGTCGCGGCGAGCGCGCCCGCCCCGAGCCCCAGAATGACCCGCGAGCCCCACGGATACTGGGTGCCGCCCCAACTGGTGAGCAGCACCAGGCACGTTGACGCGGCGGCGAGGAGCAGTACCCCGAGCAGGTCGAGGCGACCCCTGGCGCTGGGCTTCGGCAGCTTCAGTACGACGGTGACGCCGGCGAGCGTGACCAGGCCGAAGGGCACGTTGATGTAGAAACACCACCTCCAGGAGAGGTGGTCCGTGAAGTAGCCGCCCAGGAGCGGCCCGGCAACCGAGGCGAGGCCGAAGGCGGCGCCGATCAGGCCCATGAAGCGCCCGCGTTGGCGCGGCGGCACGATGTCCGCGATGATCGCCTGCACGCCGATCATGAGGCCGCCCGCGCCGACGCCCTGGACGGCACGGAAGGCGATCAACTCGTCCATGGTGCGCGACCATCCGGCGAGTGCCGAGCCGACGACGAAGACGGCGATCGCGAACTGGAAGACACCCTTGCGGCCGAAGAGATCGCCGAACTTGCCGTAGACCGGGAGTCCGACGGTGGAGGTGAGCAAGTAGGCGGTGATCGCCCAGGACATCTTGTCCAGACCGTGCAGCTCCCCGACGATCTTCGGGAGCGCCGTGGCCACGATCATCTGGTCCAGCGCGGCGAGCAGCAGGGCGAGCATGAGCCCGAAGAAGACCAACCGCACCTGGCGTGGGCCGAGTTGGACGGGCTCGACCGCCACCTCAGTGGAGTCCTGCGGGGGCGCGGCAGCCGGTTGGTCCTTCACCAGAGTGATCCCGCCCACGTACCGCTCCCCTCGTCGCGCCCACTGCACAATTGCCGCTTATCGCGACAACTGCCAGTTAGCGCGACGAGTTACGGCGTACCGTCGCGTGACAGGGGGATCCACTCGAAACGGTGAGGCGCCAACGGGCCCTGCACGGTTACCCCTTGGCGAGCGGACCGCGTGGAACTACTTCTCCACCTCGGTGGCGAGCTTGGCGAGCACCGCGTCGTAGATCCGGGCGAGGCCCTTGGGCGCGAAGGTCTTCTCGAAGAAGCCGCCGATGCCGCCCGCGCCGTTCCAGACGGTGGTGATCACGACGCGCGACCTGCCCTCGCCGGCCGGGGTGACCCGCCAGCTGGTGACCATCGAGGAGTTGCGGTCCTTCTCGACGAGCTCGCCGTCGGTGGGCTCGCTCACCTCGAGCAGGCAGTCGCGGACGCGCTTGCTGGTGGCCTGGAGCTTCCAGTGGACGAGGGTACCCTCGCCGTCGCCGCCCTCGCGCACCTCGTACTCGCTGAAGTGCTCGGGCAGCAGCTTCGCGCGCGTGCCGCTGTAGTCGGCCAGGGCGTCGAACACCGCCTCCGCGTCCGCCGCGATGACCCGCTCCGTCGTGGCCTCGACCTGCGCCATGGCACTTCCTCCAGCAATTGGTTCCTCGGGGGTGTGCCGCCAGCCAACCACCAGGCGACCCGGCCGCCCAAATCGGGGCCCCCGAGCGGCGTGGACCGGCCACCGGGAGCCCCTCGCGGGTGTCACGGAAAAGGAGGTCGCACGATCAAGGGAACATGTGTTCTATTCTGTGCCCAGTGCTATCGAGGAGGCGTCATGCGCTGGGAGAACCTCACAGTGGACCCCGCCGGGGACCCCGCCCGGGACGCCGCGCTGTTCGGCGCGGACGCGGTGACCACCCACCTATTTAGCGAGGGAGGCCCGATGCCCGGCGCGCGACAAGCAGACAAGGCCTGGAAGGCCATGACCAGGTCGATTCCCGAGGAAAGCGCCGCCCGGAACCAGGCGGGCAGGGCGGCGGATGCGGCGCTGTTCCAGGGCGCCAGAGTCCGCCCCACGAGCGAGAGCCGCGCCGAGGCGTGGCTGCTCCTGCGCGAGCGCACCGCGCACCGCCTCGAACGCTCATGAACTCCCGTCGCGCCGGAGGACCGCAAGCCTGCGGTGCGACGGGTCCCCTGCTCGGAGCAGTCAGAAGCCCGCCCAACCAGAGGCTTGCGGTCCTCCGGCGGGGTGGGCGCTTGAGACAGCCCATACCTGACGTTGCATCAGAAAAAGCATCTGGGCTGATGCTGACATGTGAACACAAAGATCGCAGCTTTGCCGAGTGCCTCGCGACGACCCCGACTGGATCATTGAGTGGCGTCGCGAGCTGGGCGAGCGCATCGCGGACCTACGCGCGGCTGCCCACCACACCCAGGAATCACTCAGCGAAGCGACCGGCGTGAGCCGCGCTCACATTCAGCGAATCGAGCGCGGCACCTCGGATCCCCGGTTCGGTGACCTGCTGCGCATCGCCGCCGCCTTGGACGAGAACGTGACCGTCCTCATCGGGAGTCCTCCGACCCAGCGCTGAGGCCCCGCCCATCCGCCACGGGGAGAGCGGACAGACGGGGCCCGTATGGGGAGCCGCTACCGGCGACGGCGCTTCCAGGGCTCAGGGCAGCGGCACGGCCTCACGACACGCGGCCCAGTCTCGGGCCGCAGCAGTGAGCGCGGCACGATGAGGCAGCGGACGCGTGCGCTCCCAGTCCTCCCACGCAGCGTGGACGGTGCGCGCAAAGACGGTCACGTTCGCAGGGTCGGCCACGCGGTACGCGGGCACCTGCCGCGCGAACGCCTCGGCTTGCTCGGGGGTGTGGCCGGCCGAGATGAGCCGAGGGATCGTCAGCGCGGCGTCGGCCCACGCCGGCGCGGGGCAGGCGAGGGCCCAGTCCAGGAGCAGCAGGTCGCCGCTGGCGGTCACCAGCATGTTGTGCGGGGACATGTCCGTGTGGGCGAGTCCCCGGCCCTGAAGTCCTGCCGGTACGTCCTCGGGCAGAAAGTCGGCCCAGCGCGAGTGAAGCGGCTTCTTGCACAGCTCTTCGGGCCACCGCGCCTGGGACGTGATGGTCAACGTTTGCACGAGCGGGCCGAGGTCATCCGAACCAGGGGTCAGGTCCGGGTACCGGCCGTCGATGTACTCGCATCCGTAGAGCAGCCATCCCCCGGCGTCGACTTCGAACAGCACGTGGGGCGAACAGCACGCGGTTCGCGTGACCTGGGCTTCGTGGCGGTATACCCACGCCTGCGGGTCGTCCCGCTGGGTGCCCTTGACGAACACCCGGCCTGCCCGTGCGTGAACGGTGCAGGCCAGCCGGGACATGACGCCGTGCGGCGCGGCCTCTGTCGCTGTGACCGTGCCTGTGCACTGTTCGACGGCGGCCCGGGTTGCTGCTGGGAGGTGCTGCCATTCGATGCGGTCCACCGCGGTCTCCTGGAACAGGTCGAGCGAAACGGGGAGGCCCCCGGCTTGGCCACAGCGTGGCACACACCGAGGACCGGTGAGCACCCGTCAGGAATGGATCGCGGGATGGTTCGGGCTGTCCGAGCAGTTCGCGTGGCACTGCGAGCAATGTGCGAGGTCCAGCTCGGGCCAGAACTCCATGTCGATCTCGTACCCGGCGAGAGTGATGCAGTCGACGGTCCCGGCGCGGAGCGCCCTGCCGCCCCCGTGCTCCTCAGGGTCGAGATAGCCAGGCTGGTGGTCCAGGAACCGGCCAAAGGTCTCCGCGCAGAACTCCCGGTACGCCTTGGTGTGGAGCAGGAAGGCGTGCCAGAAGTCGTCCACCAGCGGTGACGGGGAGAGGGGCCTCTTGCTGTAGGCGCACGCGGCGAGGAAGGCGAGCATCTGGCCGACGCCGCGGTCCGCCTTCTCCTCCGTCAGCTGGGGGAACTTGTCGCGCATGTTGGCCACGAGGGTTGCCCGCGTGTCGTCGCTGATCAGGCTCCGAGCGTCGATCACCCGGCGGTTCGTCGTGTCAGTCACGTTCCGTGCCTCCTTGGTCGGTGGTGCTTCGGACGTGCGTGGTGCGACCCGCCCCGGGGCTCGACCTGTCCAGGGTTGGGGCCCGGGGCGGGGGTCTTGCAGACCCCTCCCGCCGTGTCTTGCGGAGCACGACGGGAGGGGCGTTCGCAGTGCGGCCCTGACCCTGCGGCTGCCATGGGGGTGCGTCAGTTCGGGGTCCACGCCAGCACCAGGGCGAGGACGGACGCGGTCACGGCCGCCACGTAGAAGAGCAGGCCGGTGATCGACTTCACGGCTCGGCTCTGCTCAGGCTCTCGAAGTGGTCCACGAGGGCGTTCAGTGCGCGGGCCAGGCGCCGGGCGTACGAGACATCTCCTCCCGGTGCGGGGCTCGGCTGCGCCGCGAGTCTCTGGCGGGCCTCGCCCAGGCAGGCGAGGGCGCAATACCTCGGGATGCTGTTCTTCGCCAGCTTGGCGGCAGCCCGCTCCACCTCGGGCATGAGCAGGTCCAGGTGCCCGCGCAGCAGGCTGGTCAGCGTCTCCAGCTCTTCGGCGGTCGGCGGCAGTACCTCGGGGACAGCATCCGGGTTGAGCAGCCTGTCGATGGTCTCGTGCATGGTGTCGATGTCCGGCACGCCGGTGTCGCTGTCCGTTTCTACGGTGCCGGTCATGCCTTCACCCGGCACACGCGTGCCGTCATCTTGACCCCGGGTTGCGCCGGGACCGTACTGTTCGTCATGTCGACGCTCCCTCGCTGATTTGAGCGTTGGCCGCGCCCGGGGCCGTGTCAGCGGTCGCCGGGCTTCGTCGTTCCGGCAGCCGGGCACAGTACGGCCGCTTTCGCGGCACGCTGGCGCGGCACAACAAAGAGACTGGACCGGTGGACCGGTCCAGTCAAGCCGTACGGGAAGGAGGGGGCGTCAATTCACTTACCGCATCGGATATTTGTCGATCTGCTCGAACACGTGAGAGGCCGTCACGCCCTCCTCGCACACGAGCGCCAGCCGGTCTTTGTCCAACGCCGCGTGGAGCACGACCGCAACCGCCACAGGCTGCTCCACCTCCAACAGGCGGGCCTCCTCTTCCGTGGCCAGACGCACCGTCGTGACATCTGCGCCTTCCACCGGGGACAGACCCGTCTCACGCCGCACATAGTGCGTGGTGCCCTCAGCGATGGGCCCCTTCATGGATAGGCGTGGAGCGGCGTCCGCGATCGACGGAGGAAACCAGGCCGTCACCAGGCTGTGCGGCGAGCCGTCTTCGAGCAGGAGCAGCCGGATCCGCCGCAGCGCCTTCTCGCCGGGCATGAGCCCCAGGACGTCGGCGACCTGCGACGGCGGCACCGTACGGTCCGGGATGCCGAGCCGCCGGTACGGGGCACCCCCAGACACGCGAGTGGACCCCGCCCGGCGCCCGCCAGCGGGCCTCGCGATCGGGGTCTCCGCAACCGTGAACCCCGAGCCCTGACGGGCCACCACTAGGCCGTCATTGCGCAGCACGTCGTAGGCCTTGACGACGGTGGCCCGCGAGACAGTCCACTGCTCGGCAAGGTCGCGGCCAGAAGGCAGCAGCTCACCCGCCACGAACTCACCGTTCGCGATCCGGGTGCGCAGATCCTCGGCGATCTGCTCGTACTTCAGCAGTGGCATGGGGCGTTGTTCCGATCACTGGACTGGTCCACCGGTGAGCCCTCAGAATGCCCGCATGACGAGCCCTGAGCTAGCGCCGGAGATCACACGGTTCTACACCGAGACCATCGACGAGGCCGACCGGCTGACCACGACGGCCGACGGACGCCTGGAGATGGTACGCACGCAGGAACTGCTGCGCCGACACCTGCCCCCTTCGCCAGCCCAGATCTTCGACGTAGGCGGCGGTCCCGGCGCCCACGCCCGGTGGCTTGTCGCCGACGGCTACACCGTCCACCTCGTCGACCCGATTCCCCGCCATATCGAGCAGGCCAAGGACACGGGCGCCACCGTCGAACTGGGCGACGCCCGCCAACTCACCGGCGAAGACGCCGCCTACGACGTCGTTCTCCTCCTCGGCCCCCTGTACCACCTCATCGACCGCGCAGACCGAGACCGGGCCCTCACCGAGGCGTACCGCGTCCTCAAGCCGGGCGGCCTCCTGGCGGCAGCAGGCATCAACCGGTACTCATCCCTGTTCGAGCATGCCGCCTACGCCCATCTACACAAGGAAGCGATGCAGGCGAGCATCGACGGGATCCTGCGCAGCCAGATCCACGACGGGAAGAAGGCTTTCACCGCCGCGTACTTCCACAGCGGCGAGCAGCTGCGCGGCGAGGTCACCGCCGCTGGTTTCCAGGACGCCGAAGTCTTCGGCGTCGAGGGCCCAGCCTGGTCCATGCTGGCTGCGGCTGAACGGAACACGGGCGCCGACTTTCGGGAGACGCCGCTGTTCGAGTCGGCGCTGACCGCGGCGCGCATGGCTGAGCCGTACCCGGAGCTGCTGGCGGCGAGCTCCCACCTTCTGACGATCGGGCGTCGGCCATCAGACCGTTGAATGATCGAGGGGCTTGCCGGACCATGTCCGAGCACACGAATAAGAGGTTGTCTCACGTGGCAAGTTTCGCGATCTCCTTGTACCAGGTCAGGGCGGCGGCCATGGCCAGGCCTCGGCTCTGCCAGTCGTTGCGGACCATGTACGGGATCTTGAGACCACGAGCAGCCCATGGCAGGCTCATGCCGCATGATCGATGAATTCGCGAAAGACAACCTGCACGGGAGACTGCGGCGGGACCGCAAGGCGCTGCTCTGGAAACTCGACGGCTTGTCCGAATACGACGCCCGCCGACCGTTGACAGCGACCGGGACCAACCTCCTCGGCCTGGTCAAACACGTGGCCAGCGTCGAGGCCAGGTACTTCGGCGAGGTCTTCGACCGCCCTTCCCCGGAACCGCTGCCCCGGTGGCAGGACTCCAACGGCAGCGATCTGTGGGCGACCGAGGACGAGACCCGCGATCAGATCATCGGGTTCTACCGGCGCACGTGGGAACACTCGGACGCGACGATCAACGAGCTTCCCCTCGACGCCCCCGGCCACGTGCCGTGGTGGACGGAGCCTTATGCCGACACGAACCTGTTCGCCGTCATGGTCCATGTACTCGGCGAGTCCATCCGGCATGCCGGGCACGCCGATATCCTGCGCGAGGGCCTCGACGGCCGGACCGGGTTGCGCGCCGAACACGAGAAGCAGATCGACGAGGAAGCCCGTGCAGCCTACTGCGCGAAGATCGAGCAGGCCGCCAGGTCGGCCGCACCAATCAAGGGTTAGAGGCAACGCCGTGACTCTGTTGGTGATCTTCAGGAGTCATCCGGCGGCTGCGGTGCAGAGGGTGTGGAATCGGCTTGATCGTGTGCGTCCACGGGGTGTTTCGGCGATCCAGTCGGCGGTGCGGGTGAGGTTGCAGGCTATGGCGGTGAGGACGTGTTGAACATGCGTCTTGGCGAGCCCCCGGTAGCGGGTGCGGCGTAGGCCGTTGCTTCGGATGGTCTGGGAGAGTCTCGCCTCGATGCCGGCGCGGATGGCATAGCGTCGTTGCCATTGCTCGGTCTGCTGGTCGAGGCGGTGGTCCCGATCTCCGCTTTCAGCAATCCGAAGAAGCTCTCGGCTGCGGCGTTATCGCAACAGGAGCCTGTTCTGCCCATGCTCTGCCGCATTCTCAACTTCCGTATCTGGCTGCGGTATTCGCGTGAGGTGTATTCGGATCCGCGGTCGGAGTGTGCGATACAGCCCTCCTTGAGCAGTCCACGGCCGGCGGCCATCTTCAGCGCGTCGACGACGAGCTCGGCGCGGTGGTGGTCAGCCATGGCATAGCCGATCACTTCCCAGGTGGCCAGGTCGATGACGGTGGCGAGGTACCACCAGCCGGCGAGGGTGGGCAGGTAGGTGATGTCGGAGACCAGTTTCGTGCCGGGCTCAGTGGCGGTGAAGTCACGTCCGACCAGGTCGGGGGACGGGATCGCCTTCTTGTCCGGCCTGGTCAGGCCGCGGCGCCTGCGGCGGGTGATACCCCGAATGTCGTGCTCGCGCATCAGCCGCTCGACTCTCTTCCGGTTGATCCGCCGGCCCTTGCGGCGCAATGCGGCCGTGATCCTCGGGGAGCCGTAGGCGCGGCGGGACTGCGTGTGGAGCTTCCGGATCTCCGTGACCAGCTCGGTCTCCTGGCCCGCTCGTGTCTCGGCGGCCGGGCGTGCGGCACACCAGGCGTAGTAGCCGGAGCGGGACACGCCCAGGACCTTGCACATCAGGCTGACGCTGTGGCCGTCCGGGTTGTCCTCGGTAGCCTTCTCCGCATCGATGAACGCGTAGCGCACGGCCACTTCGTCGATTCCCGCGCGAAGAAGGCCGCGGCTGCTGCTGTTCCCGGTTCTCCCGCCGCAGACGCCGCAGCTCATCTTTCTCGTCGCTGGTCAGGGCACCCGCAGGCCCGTGCCCGCGGTCAGCCTCGTCCTGCTTGACCCAGTTGCGCAGTCCCTCGGGGCTGACGCCGATCTCCCGGGCGACCTCGGTGACCGTCTTCCCTGACGAGTGCACCAACGCGACCGCGTCGCGTTTGAACTCGGCCGTGTACCGCTTGCTCATGTTGCTCTTCTTGCTCACTACCTGGAACTGCTTCCTCCGGGGCCCGTCCGTCCCAGTATCAGGCTGTCCAGCTCAGCGGGGGAACTTCAAGGTCATCATTGCCCCCAAGGTCGGTACAAGGACCGGTAATTGTGAAGGCGACGTTCACCGCGCGGCGCATGAATCGCACAGTTTGTAGCCGACTCGTGACTGTGCGAATCGCCGGAGTTGGGTGGCAGGCCGGGGTTCTACCCCTCCCGGGCGCACGGGTTCGCGCGGCCCGCCCGAACGCATGCGGGGTACGGTCGCCTGGGACGCCTGCGCTCGCGCCGGTGGGGGTTTCGCCATGTCACGACTTGAACACACCGTCTTCACAGGTCACTTACATTGGCGCATGATGCCCCCTGCACGCAAGCCGCACAGGGGAGACCATGAGCCACGACACCACGCCGCCGATGCCGGACTTCCCGCCACCGCCGCCGCCGGCCCCGCCGAAGAAGAGCCGCACCAACCTGATCATCATCGGATCCGCAGTCGCCGTGATCGCCGCGGTCATTGGAACCGGCGCTGTTGTCGTCAACAGCCGCGACGACAAGGGCAGCACCACGAAGGCCGCGGAGACGAAGCCTGCTGATGACACCGTTACGGCCGCCGAGGAACCCGAGCCCACGCCGAGTGACACGGGGCCGCAGGTGTTCGGGCTGACTGACACGGTCAGCTATGAGACCGGCGTGGAGGTCAGCCTCAGCAAGTTCACGCGGGGCATGTCGAGCGAGTACGCGACACCGGAGAACACGCCTTACGTCAGGTTCACGGTGAAAGTGAAGAACGGGTCGACCGACACCGTGGACGTGACGGGTCTCACGGTGAACTGCTCCTACGGTCAGGACGGGAGCAGCAGTGATTCCATCTTCGACACGGACAAGGGCTTGGAAGGCGGGCCGGAGACACGTCTGTTGGCGGGCAGGTCGATCAGTGTGCCGTGGGGGTGTGAGTTCCCGAAGGGGGAGTCGTCGTTGCAGGTGGAGGTGTCCCCGGATTACGAGTCGGAGACGGCAATCTTCACGGGCAGGGTGAAGTAGCCAGACGCGTGGGGCCTTCTGGGGGCAGTGTGAAGCGGTTCTTCATCGGCGCGGTGGTGGCGTCGACCGTGCTCGCGGTGGCGGGCTGCTCGGCATCGCGGGAAGAGATCTACTGGTACGCGCTCGATATCGGGGTGCAGATCGCTGGAGACTACGAGCCACTTCCCCAAGACCCGCGGTGCACCGACGGAAGCATCACCGACCCTGCTCAGCGCATCTTGGCATGCAGCGGATGGGACGCACCGTCACAGGGCTGGATCCGCGAGCAGTGTGGCGAGCGGATGCCCGACGGCGTGGCTGACCGGAGCACGTGGATGGAGGGCTGCGCCGACGGCGCGAACGACTCGCCGAAGTATGAGGTGTTCGGGAAGCATCCCTGAGTCAGTCGGCCCGGAGTTCCACCGGTTCCCCCCGTGCCGGCTCTGCCCTGTTCGCATCTCAGCGGCTAAGACACGGAGCCATTCGCCTTCCGCGCCGTCGACCGTGCCGGGTCCATCACGCGGGTGCTGTCACCCGCTGCTTGTACAGCTCGAAGCCGTACTCGACCATCTGCACGGTGAGCGTCGTGACCCAGACCATGATCTTGGAGTCGGTGGAGAGCTTGGTGAGCGCAACGTTGCCGACCTGGCTCACTATCTCTCTCCAGAAAGCCCATGGCTGTGGACATCCCCATGGGCGAGCGCGCTGCAGGCACTCCAGACGGCCTCTGCCTGGTCCGCCCCCATGCCGACGAGGTGATCGCCGGCTGTTTGGACCATCGTCTTGTAGCCGAAGGTCAGCTCCTTCTTCACGTCGCTCGGGCAGATCCCGGCGCTCACGGCAAGGTCCCGGATCTGCTTCTCGCGCTCGGTCGTGGTGCGGCTCGGCGTCGTACCCAGGAGCTGGTGCATCCGATCCGAGTGCTTGTTGCTGTCCCTTTGGAGGGCGAGTCGGCGCGTGATGCGCGTCAGACGCTTGCGCGGAGCGAGCAGCCAGACGGCGCGGGCACTGTTCTCGAACGCCCCGCGCAGCAGCGTCGCCTGGGCGTAGATGTGCATCGTGACGGTGATGTGGTCGCCCTGCTGGTCGCCGATCAGGCTTCGCCGGAGGCAGTTCACGTGGTCGCAGGCAACGGTGAGCGCCTGCCAGGCCAGGTGCGACACCTGATACGGGTTGGTCTTGGCGTCATCGCCCGCCAGAGGGCTGCCCGACTGCACGTCCCAGGCCGACGATGGCGTGGAGGTGAGCGCTTCGTGGGGTTTGATGTTCTCCAGCTGCGTCAAAATCGCCCGGCGGTACTGCTGTTCGTCGGTGTTGATCGTCACAAGATGAGGGTATTCGTCAAACTCGCCCGCATGCGACCGACTTTCAAGAGCGAGCAAAGGGCCGGGCAGCGCGGGGTGTTGCGGGGTGGGCCGGGGTTCTGCCCCTCCCGGGCGCACGGGTTCGCGCGGCCCACCCTGGACGCTGGCGATGTACGGCCAGGCGGTGCTCCGCCTGGCCCAGGGTAGACCGGGGCTCGCGGGCGACTGACTCGTGGCGTGTCAGCGTACGAGGGCCTTTCGGCATTCCGGCTCGAAGGGATGGGCGGTGGCCTCGGCTATAGCTGCGTCGATGAGAGCCTGATCAGCTCCCTGGGCGCTTAGGTTCCATACGCGGTACTGGGCATCGGTGGCACGCGCAAGTTCGTTCCAGGCTTCGTCCAGGCGAGCGGCTCGAGCAGCGTTGTCCGCGATGTCACTCCAGCCGTGAGCCTCTTCGGCAGCCGACTGGGTGTTGTCGGCGGCCTGGCCCGGAGAGCCCATATCGACGCGTTCACATGCCTTGCGGGCGTACGACAGTGCCGTGTCGGACGCACCTCCATCAGGGCCAGCTGCCGCCAATCCGATTGCCACTCCGGCCCCCACAAGCACAACGATTGCAGCGGCGCCAAGGCCGACCCTGAGTGCGGCCCGGTTCTGCTGAAGCTCTGATCTCGCAGGCGTATCGAGGTCCTGCTTCGGTGCGTCGTTCATCCCCACCCCTTTGCTGACTGTGTGCGGATTCTACGAGCGGCCGTGCCCTGCCTGCGCAGTGTGCTAGTCGCGGTAAGGGTGCTGGGCTTCGAGGCCGGTGTCGACGGTGTGGCGGATCGCGGCGCGTACGGCGCCGCGGTCCCGACGCGCAGCCAGACAGGGGAGCGGCATGACCTCGGTCATCGTCGTGGGTGCGCTTGGCGTCATCACCATCACTGGGGGTCTGTTCTTGCGGCGCCTCCTCGGTCAACTGGCCGAGCTCAGGCGACAGATCACAGGGATCGACAGGCAGATGCGCGCCCAGCGAGCCCACGTGACATGTCTCAGACAGCTCATTACCGAAGACGAAGACGCGGACCACGCCAACGGTCCGCAAGCAGAGATAGCCGTCGCCAACGGCGGCTTGGAGGTATCCGGCGACTCCGCCACCCTCCCACCTCCAGGACAAGAACCCATCCGCAGGAAGCGGCACTTGGGCCTGTACATCGGCGGAGCGGTCAGCGCCGCAGCCACCATCGCCACAGCAGCGCGCGGGGCCCTGCGCGCCCACCGCAACCAGTTCATCGGGACCCTCACAGCAGCCGCCGTCCCCGCGGCGACGGTCACCATGTTCGTCGCGCAGCCGTGGAGCGACGGCGCTGACCAGCAGCCGCCGCCCTCTTCATCCACAGCGATACCGTCTGCGACCAGCCAGGCCGCCCGACACTCCATCGACCCCGCCCGGACCTGTCGTCGCACCCCGCTTGCCCGGGCCCAGCGCGGCCCCGTCGCCCGGCGAGACGGCACTGGCAGCGCCGGGCGCGGAGGCCGGCGGCACACCATCGCCCACCGAGGCAGAGGCCTTCTCTCCTGCGCCGGCCGACCGTTCCAGCACAAGCCCCAGTCACGGGAAAGGGACCGCTCCTCCAGGCCAGACGCACGAGCCGACGCCGCCGGGCCACACGCACACGCCCGGGCCACCCGCCACACATCCCGGGAAGGATGGCAGCCCGCCCGGCCTGAACGTCTCGATTGACGTGTCGGTCTCCCCTTCGCTGGACGTTCAGATCTGCGCTCTCTGCGGCTAGATCCCGCGCGGGGACAAGACCCTTGGCGACAGACCGACAGCGTGTTCCCTCCTGGCACTTGCAGGCCATCCGGCCTCCCTGGGAGGGTATGCGCCACCCGGCATCAACGAGTCTTCGGAACGATCCTGATGGATTCCGGGTCGAACTTCCGCCTGCCCGGCCCGGCCGGACGGATCGCCACCGTCATCAGCATGCTGATGACAGCCCGCTTACGATCCAGCGGCAGGGCGACCCACGCCGCCACCGCATCGTCGGCGCGCACGAGATCCCCCAGGACGGCCTCCCGGTCGGGGCTGGTCATCTGCTGCTCGATATCCGCCAGCCGCTGCTTGACCCGCCGCACGGCACTCTTGAATTCGAAGACATCAGCCTCGTCATTGTCGGCGAATTCGTCGGTCATGTTCTTCAGACGCGCCCTGAGGACACCCGCCTTGGCAGCCAGCTCATCCATGTCCGGGCGCTCCTCGTCCATAAGGTACCGGCCCGCGTCCTCCTGCACCAGCAGCCGCGGCACCAAACCCAGCGGTTCACCCGGCTCCGTACCCGCAATCATCCTGTCAATGGGCTCAGCGTTGCGGGCCAGGTGCTTGATGGGCCCCCGGCACTTGTAGATGCGGTCGGGGCCGCCCTTCGCGCTGCTCTTCGGCCCGCGCTGCGCGCTCGTCACCGTCGTGCCGTCATCGCACACCCCGCACAGGGCGATGCCCGACAACAGCCACTTACGCGCCGGGCCCGGCGATGTCCTGCGACTCGGGTGGGTCAAGATCTTGACTGCCTGGCGCCACTGGTCCTCGCTCACGATCGCTGGCCACTTGCCCGCGTACGTGGTGCCGTTGTACTGGCGCAGGCCCGCGTACCGCTCGTTCTGGAGCAGGTAGCGCACGGCATTGTGGGTCCACGGCTTGCCGTTGCGGTTGAGGATCTCCCGCTCATTCAGGTCGGCAGCAATGCCTGACAGCGCAGCGCCTGCCGCGATCGCCTCGTACGGGCACACCGGCCCCGGAGCGCCGGCTGGACGTCGTCCGTACCCTGACGGACCACGGCATCGGCTGCGGTGTCCTGATGGCCCCGGTGATCCCCTTCCTGGGCGACCACCCGGCCCAGTTGCGCGCCACGGTACGGGCGATCGCGGCCTCCGGCGCCACCTCGGTGACCCCGCTCGTGCTGCACCTGCGGCCGGGCGCCCGCGAGTGGTTCATGGCCTGGCTGGAGCGCCATCACCCGTATCTCGTGCGGCGTTACGAGCGGCTGTACGCGGAGGGCGCCTACGCCCCGAAGTGGTACCAGCGCCGGATCACCCGTCAGGTCCACGAGCTGGCAGAGGAGTACGGCATCGGCGCCACGCGCGCAGGGACGCCCCGCAGGATCACCACCCCCGCGGAGCCGACCCAGCTCACGCTGCTCTGAAGCACCTTCGAAACATCTCTGACGGCATCCGAGCGCATCCCGCGGCTCAATCGGGTCAAGTCTCGTCAGAACGAGTTCCTCCGACCTCCCTTCCCGGGACGATGCGGCGAGGGCCGTGGCCTGCACGGCTCAAAATCCTCCGTCCTGGGGAGGCTTTATGAAGAAACGCGCAGCTGCTCTGTGCGGGGCAGCCGCCGTGGTGGCCGGGATGATCACGTCGATCCCCGCCGACGCGAGCGCCGGCTCCGCGACCGCACCGCGCACCACCCAGACCACGAAGCTCACCTGGAAGAAGTGCGGCACCAGCGACTATCCGAGGCTCCAGTGCGCGTCCCTGCCGGTGCCGCTGGACCACTCGAACCCGCACAGCCGGCTGATCACCCTCGCCCTGTCCCGCGTCCCGCACACCGCGAAGACGGACCAGGGGCCGCTGCTGGTCAACCCCGGCGGACCCGGCGGCAGCGGTCTCACACTGGCCGGATTCGTGGCGTCGTCGCTGCCGAAGCAGGTGGCCGCGCAGTACGACGTCATCGGCTTCGACCCGCGCGGCGTCGGCGCCAGCAAGCCGGCCCTGGACTGCAAGCCCGGGCAGTTCAACCCGGCCCGCCCCGACACCGTCCCCAGCACGCCGGCCATGGAGAAGGCCAACCTCGATCGCGCCAAGGCCTTCGCCCAGGCCTGCGGCACCAAATATGCGAGCCTGCTGCCGTACATCGACACGGTGAGCGCGGTCCGGGACATGGACTCGATCCGGAGCGCGCTCGGCGCAGAGAAGATCAACTACTTCGGGTACTCGTACGGCACCTACCTGGGCGCCATGTACGCGAAGCTCTACCCGAACCGCGTACGCCGGCTGGTCCTGGACTCCATCGTCGACCCCACCGGCGTCTGGTACGACGACAACATCCAACAGGACTACGCCTTCAACGACCGCCACCAGGCGTTCCTGGCCTGGGTCGCCAAGCACAACGCCACGTACCAGCTCGGCACCGACCCGGCGGAGGTCGAGGCCAAGTGGTACGCGATGCGGGCGGCGCTCGCCAAGAAGCCCGCGCAGAAGAAGGTGGGCGCCTCCGAACTGGAGGACACCTTCATCCCCGGCGCCTACTACAACGGCTACTGGCCCCACCTCGCCGAGGCGTTCGCGACCTATGTGAACGACAAGGACTCGGACCCGCTGATCGAGGCGTACGGCCATTTCGGCGCCGTCGATGCCTCGGGCGACAACGGCTACAGCGTCTACACCGCGGTGCAGTGCCGTGACACGTCCTGGCCGCGCGACTGGAACCAGTGGCGCAACGACAACTGGGCGGTGTACGACAAGGCGCCCTTCATGGTCTGGAGCAACGCCTGGTACAACGCGCCGTGCGCCTTCTGGCCGACGAGCTCGCTCCAGCCGATGGACATCTCCAACAAGGCCCTGCCCCCGACGCTGCTCTTCCAGGCCACGAACGACGCGGCCACCCCGTACGAGGGCGGTGTCACCGTCCACCACCTGCTGCGCGGCTCCAGCCTGGTGGTCGAGCAGGGCGGCGGGAACCACGGGATCACGCTGAGCGGAAACGCCTGCCTGGACACGTACCTGGCGACGTATCTGACGAACGGCAAGGTGCCGCACAGCGGCGGCGAGATCGACGCGGTGTGCGAGAAACTGCCCGACCCGAAGCCGCTGACCACCACCAAGGCGGCTTCGACCACCTCGCGCGGCTCGGCGTTGCACGGGCTGCTCGGCTTCCGAGGCTGAACCCCCGCCGAGCAGTGCCCCGTCGGGGGCGTTGTCAGACCCATGATCCACCATGGACGCATGAGTGAGTTGACGCGCATCTCCGCCCCCGACGGGGTCGCCACCGCCGCCGCGTACACCCACGTCGTGATGGGTACCGGCCGCTTCGTGGCGATCTCGGGCCAGCTCGCCCTCGACGAGGACGGCAAGCTCGTCGGCGAGGGCGACCCGGCCGCCCAGGCCCGTCAGGTCTTCGAGAATCTGCGCCGGTGTCTCGCCGCCGCCGGGGCCACGTTCGACGACGTCGTCAAACTCACCTTCTTCGTCACGAGCATGGCCCACATGCCCGCGATCCGCGCGGCCCGCGACGCGCACATACCCGCCGACCGGCTCCCGGCCGCTTCCGCCCTCCAGGTCGCCGGGCTGGTCCGCCCGGAGTTCCTCATGGAGATCGAGGCGTACGCGGTGGTGGCCGAGTGAGCGGGCTCCTGGTCCGCGAGATGACCCTCGCCGACTGCGACCGTGTTGCCGAGATTCGTATCCGAGGCTGGCAGATCGCGTACAAGGGCCTGATACCGCAGCCGTACCTCGACACGCTCAGCGTGGAGAGGGACGCGGCACGGCGGCGCGCGTACTTCGAGCAGGGCGGCGGCGAGGTCGTGAACCTGGTCGCTGAGCGGCACGGCGAGGTGGTCGGCTGGGCCTGCCACGGACCGTACCGGGACGGTGAAGTCCGTGCGGGGGACGTCGAGTTGTACGCGATCTACGTGCATCCCGATCGCGTCGGCGAGGGGGTGGGGCGCGCGCTGCTGCGGGAGTCGGCCGATCGCTGCGCGGCGGCCGGACACGCGCGGATGCTGCTGTGGGTACTCAAGGAGAACGCTCCGGCCCGCCGCTTCTACGAACGCGCCGGCTTCGCCCCCGACGGCGCCGAGGAGCCTTTCGACGTGGACGGGGTCGCCGTGCCCGAGGTGCGGTACGTGCGCGTGCTGGCCGACGCCGCAGTGGACTGACCGCCTGCGCCGTCACCTCGGGGGGAGGCGTCCAGCCGCACCTTCGCCTTGGGGCGGGCGCGCGCCCACGCCGTCTCCTCGGGTCGGACATACGCCTGCGTCGTCTCCCCGGGGAGACAACCAGCCACACCTTCGTCTTGGGGCGGGCGCGCGCCCACGCCGTCTCCTCGGGACAGGCGTCGGCCTACACCCCCTCCTTCGGCAGCCGCGCCAGCGCATGCACGGCCGCCTCCGCGAGCGCCGGGTGTGCCAGCGCCTCGTTCAGGACGGGTCTCGCGCGCGGGTCCCCGAGCGCGCCCAGGCCCTCCACGCACGCGAGCGCGACCCTGCGGTACGGGTCGTGCGGGCGCAGCCTGCGCTCCAGGGTGGTGATCAGCGCGGGCACGGCCTCGGGAGCGCGCAGCTCGACCAGGAGCCGTACCGGGTGGAGTGCGTAGGCCACGCGCAGCTCGTTCGTGGCGAGCGCGGCCGCCGCGCGGGCCGTGCGGGAGTCACCGAGGCGGGCCAGGGCGTACGCGGCGGACGCGCAACGCTGCGGGTCGCGGTGGTTGAGCAGCAGAACGAGCGCCTCGAAGGCCCGCCGGTCCCCGGCGACCCCGAGCCGGAAGGCGACCAGCTCCCGGGCCCACAACGGCTGCCCCGGAGCGCTCAGCTCCGCCGCCAGCCCGTCGAGGTCCTCGGTCGCCAGCAGACGGTCGTACTCCGCCGAGGCTCCGGCCTCGGCCCGTACACGCTCCGTGAGTGACCGCAACGCTTCGTCCATGGCGCCGAGCCTAGAGAAGCCTGTGAGGCGCGGGGACGTACATCACAAAGTCGGGGGCTGGCGCGCTCGTTACTGGCGGGTTAAGCTCAGACGAGCGAGTTACCCACTCGCGTCGTACTTGCGGTGGCCTGGTGACGCAGCCGCCGTGAGAGCAGTCGGTTCGGTACTTCAGGTACCTGCGTACGACACGGCTCCGGGACAGGGCCGGTCGGTCAGCACCGTTCCGCGCGGCGTCCGTTCGTCGACGCCCTCGGACGGCATCGGGCGTGTGCGCTCGTCAGCCCGGCAACACCCGCAACCTCCGCACTGTGTGCGCCTGTTGGCGTACCCACGTGCGCTCCTCAGTCGTCACCCTCTCCCTGGAGTCCCGCGATGGCCACTCCCCTGTCCGACACCCCTCTGTCCCCGCTCAAGACCGTCGCCGTCGTCGGCCTCGGCACCATGGGCACCGGCATCGCCGAGGTCCTCGCCCGAGCCGGCCGCGAGGTCATCGGCATCGACATCAGCGAAGCCGCGACCACCCAGGCCGTCACGGCGCTCGAAGCGTCCACCGCCCGCGGTGTGCAGCGCGGGCGCTGCACCGAGCAGGAGCGTGCCGACGTCCTCTCCCGCTTCCGCACGTTCACCGATCTCTCGGCCGCGGCCGACGCCGACCTGGTCATCGAGGTGACCCCGGAGTCGTACGACATCAAGCAGCAGGTCTTCCGCGCGCTCGGCGACATCGTGCGCCCGGAGACGATCCTGGCGACCGGCACCAACGCGCTGTCCGTGACGCGCCTCGCCGCCGACTCGGCCCACCCCGAGCGCGTTCTCGGTCTGCACTTCTTCAACCCGGCGCCCGCGATGAAGCTGGTCGAGGTCGTCTCGTCGGTGCTCACCGCGCCGAGCGCGGTGGCCGCGGTCACCGATCTCGCCGTCGAACTCGGCAAGGAGCCCGTCGCGGTCGGCGACCGGCCCGGATTCGTCGCCGACGGGCTGCTGTTCGGCTATCTCAACCAGGCCGCCGCGATGTACGAGGCGAAGTACGCCTCCCGCGAGGACATCGACGCCGCGATGAAGCTGGGCTGCGGACTCCCCATGGGCCCGCTGGCGCTGCTCGACCTGATCGGCGTGGACACCGCGCGGACCGTCCTGGAGGCCATGTACGCCGAGTCGCACGACCGGCTGCACGCCCCCGCCCCCATCCTCAAGCAGCTCAGCGAGGCGGGCCTGACCGGCCGCAAGTCGGGGCGCGGCTTCTACTCGTACGAGGCCCCCGGCAGCACCACTGTCGTGCGGGATGCCCTGACGCCGCTGGAGGGGGCCGCTCTGGCCCCGGGCCGCACGGTGCGCTCCGTCGGCGTGGCGGGCTCCGGCACGATGGCGTCGGGTATCGCCGAGGTCTTCGCGAAGGCCGGGTACGAGGTCGTCCTCGCCGCCCGCAGCGAGGAGAAGGCACAGGCCGCCAAGGCCCGTATCGGCAAGTCGCTTTCGCGCTCTGTCGACAAGGGTCGGATGACGGCCGAGGCGGCGGCGCAGACCCTGGAGCGGATCACCCCGGCGGGCTCGTACGACGCCTTCGCCGAGGTCGATCTGGCGCTGGAGGCGGTCGCGGAGGACCTGGAGATCAAGCAGCAGCTGTTCGCCACGTTCGACAAGGTCTGCAAGCCCGGCGCGATCCTCGCCACCACCACCTCCTCGCTGCCCGTCGTCGCCTGCGCCCGCGCCACCTCGCGCCCGCAGGACGTGATCGGCATGCACTTCTTCAACCCGGCCCCGGCGATGAAGCTCGTCGAGGTCGTGCGGACCGTGCTGACCGCGGACGACGTGCACGCCACCGTGCGCGAGGTCTGCGCCAAGATCCGCAAGCACCCGGTGGACTGCGGCGACCGCGCCGGTTTCATCGTGAACGCGCTGCTGTTCCCGTACCTGAACAACGCGATCAAGATGGTGCAGGAGCACTATGCGTCCCTGGACGACATCGACGCGGCGATGAAGCTGGGCGGCGGGTACCCGATGGGCCCGTTCGAGCTCCTGGACGTGGTCGGGCTGGACGTCTCCCTGGCCATCGAGAAGGTTCTGCACCGCGAGTTCCGCGACCCGGGTCTGGCCCCGGCGCCGCTCCTGGAGCATCTGGTGGCCGCGGGCTGCCTCGGCCGCAAGACGGGCCGCGGCTTCCGCGAATATGCCCGGCGCTGAGCGCCCGGGCGACTGGTTCGCAGACAGCGCCGACTGGGGCGGACTGCTCGACCCGACCGGAAACCCCCCGCCCGTCGAGGGCGGGGGGATCCCCGGGCATGCGCGCTCTCCTGCGCACATGCAGTACGTTCGGGTCATGCCCCAGCCCGCCAAGTCCTCACGTACACCAGCCACGCCCGACGCACCGGAGAGCGCCGCAGGCAGTCGCGCGGCCGCGCAACGGCTCAAGATGCGCCGAGAGCTGGCGGCCGCGGCCATGGAGCTGTTCGCCACCAAGGGGTACGAGGCGACCACGGTCGATGAGATCGCAGCCCAGGCCGGGGTGGCCCGCCGCACGTTCTTCCGCCACTTCCGCTCCAAGGAAGAGGCGATCTTTCCCGACCACGACGACACCTTGATCCGGGCCGAGGCGGTGCTCAACGCGGCGCCCTCGCACGAGCACCCGCTCGACACCGTGTGCCGTGGCATCAAGGAAGTCATGAAGATGTACGCGGCCCGGCCCGAGATCTCCGTCTCGCGCTACAAGCTGACGCGCGAGGTGCCGACCCTGCGGGAGGCCGAGATCGCCTCGGTGGCCCGTTACGAGCGGCTCTTCACCCGCTATCTCCTGGGCCACTTCGACGAGCACGCGCACGACGACGACGCCAACGACGATCCGCTGCTCGCCGAGGTCGCCGCGTCGGCCGTGGTGACGGCGCACAACCATGTCCTACGGCGCTGGCTGCGGGCCGGCGGCCAGGGGGACGTCGAGGCCCAGCTGGACCACGCCTTCGCCATCGTCCGCAAGACGTTCGGCACGGGAATCGGCGCCGGGCGCGAGCCCGCGCCTCGGCCGGCGCCGGCGTCCTCCTTCACGGAGGGGGACGTGCTGGTGACCGTGGCCCGGGTCGATGCCCCGCTGGATCAGGTGATGCGCACCATCGAGCAGGCGCTCAAGGAACGGTCGTAACTTCCCTCACAGAACCGCGGCTCTCGCCGCTTGACCCCCATCGCCGGACGGGCTCGATTTGAGCGCGTCCGGCCTTTTTGCACCCCGAATTCGATCGATCATCGCGCACTCTGATCGATCATCGCTCACGTGTTACGTAAAGATTTCACCTGAGCGCAACTTCTGGCACTCCGTGCCTTGCGGGGTGACACGGCGTGCCATACGTTGAAGGTGTCCGGGCGGCCGGCGTGCAGAGACCTTTCGTACGCCGGCTGTCCCCGCAAACCACTGGTCTGCGCGCCCGGACGCCTGCGTCACAGGCAACCTCCTGCGCCACAAAGCGCTGCCACAGCACCACCTCCGCCGAACCGACGGCACACCCCTCACATCCAGCAGCAGCACCGACGTAACCCTCAGCGTCTTCCCTCGGACGCTCATCGCCGGAGGCAACACCGTGAAGGAAATCCTGGACGCGATTCAGTCGCAGACTGCCACGTCTGCCGACTTCGCCGCTCTTCCGCTCCCCGAGTCGTACCGCGCGATCACCGTGCACAAGGACGAGACGGAGATGTTCGCCGGGCTCACCACCCGCGACAAGGACCCCCGCAAGTCGATCCACCTGGACGACGTGCCGGTGCCGGAGCTCGGCCCGGGCGAGGCCCTGGTGGCCGTGATGGCCTCCTCCGTCAACTACAACTCGGTCTGGACCTCGATCTTCGAGCCGATGGCCACCTTCGGGTTCCTGGAGCGCTACGGCCGGCTCAGCGAGCTGACCAAGCGCCACGACCTGCCGTACCACATCATCGGCTCCGACCTCGCGGGCGTCGTCCTGCGCACCGGCCCGGGCGTCAACGCCTGGCGGCCCGGTGACGAGGTCGTCGCGCACTGTCTGTCCGTCGAGCTGGAGTCCTCCGACGGTCACAACGACACGATGCTCGACCCCGAGCAGCGCATCTGGGGCTTCGAGACGAACTTCGGCGGTCTCGCCGAGATCGCGCTCGTCAAGTCCAACCAGCTGATGCCGAAGCCCGACCACCTGTCGTGGGAGGAGGCTGCCGCTCCGGGCCTGGTGAACTCCACCGCCTACCGCCAGCTGGTGTCGCGGAACGGCGCCGGCATGAAGCAGGGCGACAACGTGCTCATCTGGGGCGCGAGCGGTGGACTCGGCTCGTACGCCACGCAGTTCGCGCTCGCCGGTGGCGCCAACCCGATCTGTGTCGTGAGCAGCGAGCAGAAGGCGGACATCTGCCGGGCGATGGGCGCCGAGGCGATCATCGACCGCAACGCCGAGGGCTACAAGTTCTGGAAGGACGAGCACACCCAGGACCCGAAGGAGTGGAAGCGCTTCGGCAAGCGCATCCGCGAGCTGACCGACGGCGAGGACGTCGACATCGTCTTCGAGCACCCCGGGCGCGAGACCTTCGGCGCGAGTGTGTACGTGACCCGCAAGGGCGGCACCATCGTCACCTGCGCCTCGACCTCGGGCTACAACCACGAGTACGACAACCGCTACCTGTGGATGTCGCTGAAGCGGATCGTCGGCTCGCACTTCGCGAACTACCGTGAGGCCTGGGAGGCCAACCGGCTCGTCGCCAAGGGCAAGATCCACCCGACGCTCTCCAAGGTCTACTCCCTGGAGGAGACCGGGCAGGCCGCGTACGACGTGCACCGCAACCTCCACCAGGGCAAGGTCGGCGTGCTCGCGCTGGCGCCCCGCGAGGGCTTGGGTGTGCGCGACGAAGAGAAGCGCGCCCAGCACATCGACGCCATCAACCGCTTCCGGAACGTCTGAGGTCCCCCAGATGACAGAGCGCCAGAAGGACCGGCCGTGGCTCATGCGGACCTACGCCGGTCACTCCACCGCCGAGGCGTCCAACGAGTTGTACCGGCGCAACCTCGCCAAGGGCCAGACCGGTCTGTCGGTCGCGTTCGACCTGCCGACGCAGACCGGCTACGACCCCGACCACATCCTCGCCCGCGGCGAGGTCGGCCGGGTCGGGGTGCCGGTCTCACACCTCGGTGACATGCGCCGGCTGTTCCAGGACATACCCCTGGAGCAGATGAACACCTCGATGACCATCAACGCCACCGCCATGTGGCTGCTGGCGCTCTATCAGGTCGTCGCCGAGGAGCAGGGTGCGGACATCACCAAGCTCCAGGGAACGACCCAGAACGACATCGTGAAGGAGTACCTGTCGAGGGGGACGCATGTCTTCCCGCCGGGTCCCTCGCTCCGTCTGACGACGGACATGATCACGTATACGGTGAACCACATCCCGAAGTGGAACCCGATCAACATCTGCAGCTATCACCTGCAGGAGGCGGGAGCCACCCCGGTCCAGGAGATCGCGTACGCGATGTCCACCGCGATCGCCGTCCTGGACGCGGTGTTCGCGTCCGGCCAGATCGCCGAGGACCGCAAGGGCGACGTCGTCGCACGCATCTCCTTCTTCGTGAACGCGGGCGTCCGCTTCGTCGAGGAGATGTGCAAGATGCGGGCGTTCGGGCGGATCTGGGACAAGATCACGCGCGAGCGGTACGGCATCGAGGACGCCAAGCAGCGGCGCTTCAGGTACGGCGTCCAGGTCAACTCCCTCGGTCTGACCGAGGCGCAGCCGGAGAACAACGTCCAGCGGATCGTGCTCGAGATGCTGGCCGTGACGCTCTCGAAGGACGCACGCGCGCGTGCCGTCCAGCTGCCCGCCTGGAACGAGGCGCTGGGCCTGCCCCGACCCTGGGACCAGCAGTGGTCGCTGCGCATCCAGCAGGTGCTCGCGCACGAGAGCGACCTGCTGGAGTACGAGGACATCTTCGAGGGCTCACACGTGATCGAGGCCAAGGTGTCGGCTCTCGTCGAGGAGTCGCTGGCCGAGATCGAGCGAATCCAGGAGATGGGCGGCGCGATGGCCGCCGTCGAGTCCGGCTACCTGAAGTCGCAGCTCGTCTCCTCGCACGCCGAGCGTCGCGGCCGCATCGAGTCCGGTCAGGAGAAGATCGTCGGCGTCAACATCTTCGAGTCGACCGAGCCGAACCCGCTCACGGCCGACCTCGACGCGGCGATCCAGACGGTCGACCCTGCGGTCGAGGCCCGGGTGATCTCCGCGCTCCAGCACTGGCGCGACACCCGCTACCAGCCGCCCTTCAACCACCCGCGCCCGTGCAAGGCGCTGGAGCGGCTGAAGGAGGCCGCCAAGGGCACCGACAACCTCATGGAGGCCACCCTGGAGTGCGCCCGCGCCGGCGTCACGACCGGCGAGTGGTCCGGGGCCCTGCGCGAGGTGTTCGGCGAGTTCCGCGCCCCCACCGGCGTCTCGTCCGCGCCCGTCGCGGTCACCGCCGAGGAGGGCACCGCGCTCGCCCTGGTCCGCCGCAAGGTGGAGGTGACGGCGAAGGACCTCGGCGTCGGCAAGCTCCGCTTCCTGGTCGGCAAGCCGGGCCTGGACGGGCACTCCAACGGCGCCGAGCAGATCGCCGTGCGGGCCCGCGACGCCGGGTTCGAGGTGGTCTACCAGGGCATCCGACTCACGCCCGAGCAGATTGTGGACGCCGCGGTCGCCGAGGACGTGCACGGTGTCGGTCTGTCCATCCTGTCCGGGTCGCACGCCCAGTTGGTGCCGGACGTGCTGGAGAGGCTGCGCGAGGCCGGCGCGGCCGACATTCCGGTGATCGCGGGCGGGATCATCCCGAACGCCGACGCCGAACAGCTGCGGGCCGCGGGAGTGGCCGCGGTCTTCACCCCGAAGGACTTCGACATCACCGGAATCATCGGCCGTATCGTCGACGAGATCCGCAAAGCGAACAAGCTCGACCCCCTGGAGGTCCCCGCATGACCACGCCCGTCAACCGTCTGCGTCCGCGTCGCTCCTGCCTCGCGGTGCCGGGAAGCAACCCCCGCTTCCTGGAGAAGGCCCAGGGCCTCCCCGCGGACCAGGTCTTCCTCGACCTGGAGGACGCGTGTGCCCCGCTGGCCAAGCCCGGGGCCCGGCACACCATCGTCAAGTTCCTCAACGAGGGCGACTGGACCGGCAAGACGAGGGTCGTGCGCGTCAACGACTGGACGACCGAGTGGACGTACCGCGATGTCGTGACCGTGGTCGAGGGCGCGGGCCAGAACCTCGACTGCATCATGCTGCCGAAGGTTCAGGACGCCCAGCAGGTCGTGGCGCTGGACCTGCTGCTGACCCAGATCGAGAAGACGATGGGCTTCGAGGTCGGCAAGATCGGTATTGAGGCGCAGATCGAGAACGCCCAGGGTCTGAACAACGTCAACGAGATCGCCACGGCTTCCCAGCGTGTCGAGACGATCATCTTCGGCCCGGCCGACTTCATGGCGTCGATCAACATGAAGTCGCTGGTCGTGGGCGAGCAGCCGCCCGGCTACCCGGCGGACGCCTACCACTACATCCTGATGAAGATTCTGATGGCCGCCCGTGCCAACAACCTCCAGGCGATCGACGGCCCCTACCTGCAGATCCGCAACATCGACGGCTACCGCGAGGTCGCCCAGCGCGCCGCGGCGCTCGGCTTCGACGGCAAGTGGGTGCTCCACCCGGGCCAGGTCGAGGCGTCCAACGAGATCTTCTCGCCCTCCCAGGAGGACTTCGACCACGCCGAGCTGATCCTGGACGCGTACGACTACTACACGTCCGAGGCGGGCGGCAAGAAGGGCTCCGCGATGCTCGGCGACGAGATGATCGACGAGGCCAGCCGCAAGATGGCGCTCGTCATCTCGGGCAAGGGCCGGGCCGCCGGCATGCAGCGCACTTCCAAGTTCGAAGCCCCGGAGGCCTGAGCACCATGCAGTTCGGACGCACCTACGAGGAGTTCGAGGTCGGCGCGGTCTACAAGCACTGGCCCGGAAAAACGGTCACCGAGTACGACGACCACCTCTTCTGTCTCCTGACGATGAACCACCACCCGCTCCACATGGACACGAACTATGCGGAGAACACGACGGACTTCGGCAAGAACGTCGTCGTAGGGAACTACATCTACTCGCTGCTGCTCGGCATGTCCGTGCCGGACGTGTCGGGCAAGGCGATCGCCAACCTGGAGATCGAGTCGCTGCGGCACGTGGCGCCGACCTTCCACGGCGACACGATCTACGGCGAGACCACGGTCCTCGACAAGACGCCCTCGAAGTCGAAGAACGACCGCGGCATCGTCTACGTCGAGACCAAGGGCTACAAGCAGGACGGCACGCTGGTCTGCGTGTTCCGCCGCAAGGTGATGGTCCCCACCGAGACGTACATCAAGGAGCGCGGCGGCGAACAGCCCGGCCGCCCGGAGCTGAAGCAGCAGGAGAAGTAGCCATGGCGCGACTCGCCCAGACCGCCGGTCTGACCGACATCCAGCAGGAGATCCTCTCCACCGTCCGCGACTTCGTGGACAAGGAGATCATCCCGGTCGCCACCGAGCTGGAGCACCGCGACGAATATCCGCAGCAGATCGTCGACGGCCTCAAGGAGCTGGGCCTCTTCGGGCTGATGATCCCCGAGGAGTACGGGGGCCTGGGCGAGTCGCTCCTCACCTACGCGCTGTGCGTGGAGGAGATCGCCCGCGGCTGGATGTCGGTGTCCGGCATCATCAACACGCACTTCATCGTGGCGTACATGCTCAAGCAGCACGGCACGCAGGAGCAGAAGGACTACTTCCTGCCGCGCATGGCGCTCGGCGAGGTGCGTGGGGCCTTCTCGATGTCGGAGCCGGCTCTTGGCTCGGACGTGTCGGCGATCACGTCGAAGGCGGTCAAGGACGGCGACGAGTACGTCCTGAACGGTCAGAAGATGTGGCTGACGAACGGCGGCTCTTCGACCCTGGTGGCCGTTCTCGTCCGAAGTGACGAAGGACACCCCGAGGGCACGGCGCCCCACAAGTCGATGACGACCTTCCTGGTCGAGAAGGAGCCCGGCTTCGGAGAGGTCCGCCCCGGCCTCACCATCCCCGGGAAGATCGACAAGATGGGCTACAAGGGTGTCGACACCACCGAGCTCATCATGGACGGACTGCGCATTCCGGCCAATCGTGTGCTCGGCGGGACCACCGGGCGAGGGTTTTACCAAATGATGGACGGAGTGGAGGTCGGCCGGGTCAACGTGGCGGCACGTGGCTGCGGCGTCGCACAGCGTGCGTTCGAGCTGGGTGTCTCCTATGCCCAGCAGCGTCACACTTTCGGCAAGCCGATCGCCCAGCACCAGGCCATCCAGTTCAAGCTGGCCGAGATGGCTACCAAGGTCGAGGCCGCCCATGCCATGATGGTGAACGCGGCACGCAAAAAGGACTCTGGGGAACGAAACGACCTCGAAGCAGGGATGGCGAAGTACCTCGCCTCCGAGTACTGCAAGGAGGTCGTGGAGGATGCTTTCCGGATCCACGGCGGCTACGGCTTCTCCAAGGAGTACGAGATCGAGCGCCTCTACCGTGAGGCTCCGATGCTGTTGATCGGTGAAGGTACCGCCGAAATCCAGAAAATGATCATCGGGCGCAGGTTGCTCGAAGAGTATCGACTCCAGGGTTAGATGTCCGGGTTCGGGGTGTTTTCTTCGAGAAGAAGATCACACCCCGTCAACACTCTTCGGCCTCCGACTCGGCTTCCTGGCTTGCCCAGTTGTGGCCCGCGACCGGTACGATCCCGGAAAGCCGCCGTCCCCCGTTACAGCGCGGCATCATCCGCTACGAAGGTCATCCATGCCCCACAGCCAAACCTCTGCACCACGCGACAGCCTGGCAGGCGTACGCCTCGCGCGCGGAGCATCGCCGTGGCTTCTCCCGACCGTTGCCACCGCAGCACTCAGCCTGGCCCGGGCACGCCGCTCCGGCGCCGCCAAGGCCGTGGCCGTACCCGCCACCGCGCTCGCGGCGGGCATGCTGTGGTTCTTCCGCGACCCCGAGCGCGAGATCGCCCAGGGCCGGGTCATCTCGCCCGCCGACGGTGTGGTGCAGAGCATCATGCCGTGGAAGGACGGACGCACCCGCGTCGCGATCTTCATGAGCCCGCTCAACGTCCACGTCAACCGCGCGCCGCTCTCCGGCACGGTGACCTCGGTCGAGCACATCCCCGGTGGGTTCGTTCCGGCGTTCAACAAGGAGAGCGAGAACAACGAGCGTGTCGTCTGGCACTTCGACACCGAGCTCGGCGACATTGAGATGATCCAGATCGCCGGCGCGGTCGCCCGTCGTATCGTTCCGTACATCCCCCAGGGCACCAAGGTCGAGCAGGGCGACCGGATCGGTCTGATCCGCTTCGGCTCGCGTGTCGACATCTACCTCCCCGAGGGTGTCGAGGTCGATGTGGAGGTCGGTCAGAAGACCGTGGCTGGGGTGACTCGAATTGACCGTGATTGATCCTGAGACCCAGGCCGGCTGGGTGCCGGAGGCCGACGAGGTGGACGACGAGGAGGAGATGCCCCTCTCGCTCCGCCTCTCAATAGCGGACACCCTCACCCTCGGCAACGCCACGTGCGGCTTCATGGCGGTGTACTTCACCACCACCGGCATCCTGATCCCGCACCTCACCGGCAGCCAGGAGACGGGCATGGCGCGGCACAGCGCCGCCACGGCCGTCATCCTGATGCTCTGCGCGGCGGTCTTCGACCTGTTCGACGGCCTGGTCGCCCGCAAGCTGCGCTCCTCCCCCATGGGCGCGGAACTGGACAACCTGTCCGACCTGATCAGCTTCGGTCTCGCACCGGCGTACTTCGTGCTGGTCTACGGCATGGTCGCGGACGACGCGCATCAGCGGGTGGCGGCGGTCGGGGCGATCGTGGTCCTGCTCGCGGTCGTACTCCGCCTGGCGCGGTTCTCCTGCGTCACGGTGAAGGACGGCACGTTCCAGGGCATGCCGTCGCCGTTCGGTGCGCTGACCGTGGTCTCCATCGTCCTGCTGGAGCTTCCGTTCGTCGCCACGCTCATGGCGATCATCGGTACCGCGTGGCTGATGGTGAGCCGGGTCGAGTACCCGAAGCCGCGAGGGCGCCTCGCGGTGGCGATGCTCTCCTGGATCGTGCTCAGCATGGGTCTGCTGGCGGCGTGGGCCTTCGACGCGCCGAGTGGCCAGCTGCTCCTGCAGACGGGCTGTGCGCTGCAGCTCGTCATGGGTGCGGTGATTCCCCTCTTCGCCACCGCCCGCAGGGTGAACAACTTCCGGGACAATCGCCGGGAGGCGCGAGCGGCGCAGCTGCCGTAGCGCGTTCGTTGGACGTGATCAAAGGGCCCCGAACCTGACGGTTCGGGGCCCTTTGGCTATGGATGCTCTTTCGGCTGCGGGTGGGTGGGGGTTGTTCGCGCAGTTCCCGCGCCCCTGTTCAGGGGCGCGGGAACTGCGCAGTCTTTCGGGGATCCGGGGGGCGGAGCCCACAGGTACGGGACGGGAAGGGGCGGAGGGGGCGAAGAAAACCCGCTCAGACCGTCAGGAAGTCGCGCGCGATGTTCTCCGCCACCCGCTCCAGGATCGGCCCGGCGTCGGCGATGCACTTCGCGACGTCGGGCTCGACGTCGGTGAGAGGGTAGGCGCGGCGGATGCCCGCCTTGCCGAGGGCCTCCGGGCGCAGGGCGAGCCGCCCGCAGACCGCGACGACCTCCTTGCCCGCCGCGCGGGCGGCGGCGGCGACACCGGCGGGTGCCTTGCCATGGAGGGTCTGCTCGTCGAGAGACCCCTCGCCGGTGATCACCAACGTGACACGGTCCAGCGCGGGCGCGAACCCGAGGACATCGAGCATGACCTCGATACCGGGGCGGAACCGGGCGCCGAGCACGAGGGCCCCGTACCCGATGCCTCCCGCGGCGCCCGCACCCGGCGCTGCCGCGTACTCGGCGGCCTTGGCACCGATCGCCTTCTCCAGGACGGTGGCGAAGTGGGCGAGGGCGGAGTCCAGGGTCGCCACGTCCTCGGGACTGGCGCCCTTCTGGGGGCCGTACACGGCAGGGGCGCCCTTGGGACCCGTCAGCGGGTTGTCCACATCGCTTGCGAGGACGAGGTCGATCGAGGACAGCCGGGAGTCCAGGTCGGACAGATCGGCGGTCACGACGTCACGCAGCGCGGCACCACCGGGAGCCACCGGCTCCCCGTCCGCGTCCAGGAAGCGCGCGCCGAGCGCGGACAGCATGCCGGCTCCGCCGTCCGTCGTGGCGCTGCCGCCGACGCCGAACACGATCGTGCGCGCACCGGCGTCCAGCGCGGCGCGCAGCAGCTCCCCGGACCCGTACGTCGAGGACGTCAGCGGCGCGAAGACCCCGGCGGGCAGCCGTTGCAGCCCGCTCGCCTCGGCCATCTCCACGACCGCGGTGTCCCCGCGCAGCGCGTACGCGGCCGTGACCTCCTCGCCCAGCGGCCCGGCGACCCGCACCTCACACCGCTCGAATCCGGCCGCGACCGCCGCGTCGACGGTGCCGTCGCCGCCGTCGGCCACGGGCAGCGCCTCGACCTCGACGCGCGGCGCGACCCGGCGCAGTCCGGCCGTCACCCGCCCCGCGACCTGCACGGCCGTCAGCGATCCCTTGAACTTGTCCGCGGCGATGAGCACACGCGGGGTCCGATCCACAGCAGCGTCCGCCACCTTGCATTCCCCTTGCTTTCCGGGCCTTGCTCACGTCAAGGCAGTCGCGCCGCTGCGACCTTAACCGGAGGAAGCCCCCGCCGTCATGCCCCGCCCAGCTCGCGGAATCACCCGGCGTCCGGAAGTGCCCAGCTCGCTGAATCACCCGGCCCCCGGAAGCACCCGGCTGCCCCAATGCCGCGCGTACCCGCCCGGAATTGGGTAAACCGGAGCTATGACCCCTGTGGGCACTGAGCTCGCCGACCGCATCCTCGGGGGCTGGCTGGGCCGGATCGCGGGCAACATGCTCGGCAAGCCGGTCGAGCAGGGCGACCACTGGACGCGGGACCGGATCGACCGCTATCTGCGGCAGGCCGCGGCCCTGCCGCTCACCGACTACCTCCCCGAACCCGCCGGCGACAGCGCGCAGAACGACGAGTTCGAGCTGCGGCCCGAGTGGCGCCAATGCGTGCGGGGCCGCATCCACGGCAGCTGCCGTGACGACGACGTCGACTACGCGATCCTCGGGCTCGACCTCCTGGAGACCCACGGTTTCTCCTTCAGCACCGAGCAGGTCGGCGACCTGTGGCTGCTGCGGCTGCCGTATCTGCAGACGTTCACGGCCGAGCGGGCGGCGTACCGCAACCTCGCCAACGGTCTGAAACCGCCACTGACGGCGACGTACGACAATCCCTACCAGGAGTGGATCGGCGCGCTCATCCGCGCCGACGTCTACGGCTGGACCTCTCCCGGGCTGCCGCGCCGCGCGGCCTCCCTGGCCCGCCGGGACGCCGTCCTCTCGCACACCGGCAACGGCGTGTACGGCGCGATGTGGGCGGCCGCGCTGATCTCGGCGGCGTTCGCCGCTCCCACCGTGCGGCAGGCCCTGGACACGGCGCTGACCGTCATTCCCGCGAGCAGCCGTCTCGCGCGCACCGTGCATCGCGTGCTCACACTTCACGAGACCCGGATGACCTGGGAGGACACGCTCAGCACGGTGGCCGAGGAGACCGCGGGCCTCGGCTGGATCCACACCGTCCCGAACGCCGCGGTCCTCACGGCGGGGCTCCTGTACGGCGACGGCGACTTCACCCGCACCATCACGCTGACCGTCCGCGGCGGCCTGGACACCGACTCGAACGGCGCGACCGCGGGCTCGGTCGCGGGCGTCCTGTGCGGCGCATCGGCGGTCCCCTCGCAGTGGAAGGATCCGCTGGAGGACACCGTCCGCAGTGCGGTGTTCGGCTTCGACGGGGTGCGGATCAGCGAATTGGCCTCGCGCACGGTCGCGCTGGTCGGGGCCGAAGCCTAGCCCGCCGGTACCGGCGGGCCGGTCTTGAACGCCCCGGCCCTCACCCCCATCGCCCGCAGCAGCAACCGGTCGCGCACACCGTCCGGGAGGAAGCGCAGCAGGGCGAGCACTCGCCCGTCGCGTCCGGTGGTGTAGAGCGTGTCGGCCCGACGGGCGGTCAGGGCTCGTACGACGGCGTTGACGGCCGGGGCGACCGGCCCCAGTGGCTGGCGGGCCGCGGCGGCCCGTACGGCGTCCAGGACGCCCGCGTACCGGTGCTGGGTCTCGGGCGAGCCGGTGGCGCCGGTGATCAGAACCGTTCGGGGAGGGGTCACAGCCACGAGGGCCGCCTTTCACAAGGAGGTTCGCTTTCCCTTCCACCCTCCGTCAGGCCGCATCCGCGTTGAAGAGTGCAGAATTTACTGCTGGCAGCGACACCAGGATCAGCACCCGGCACCGGCGACCAGGCTCGCGAGGCGCTCGCCCCGGTACCGGACGATCACGGCCGCAAGGCCCTCGCCGCGTTCCTGCGCTCCCGCCGCGAGCGCGCCGACCCCGCGGGGACCGGGCTTCCACCGGGTGGCAGCCGCCGCACCCCCGGGCTGCGCCGCGAGGAGGTCTCGCTGCTCTCCGGCGTGAGCCTGACCTGGTACACCTGGCTCGAACAGGGCCGGGACATCCATGTCTCCCCGCAGATCCTGCTCGCCCTGGCCCGCGCCCTGCGACTTCACGAGGTGGAGCGGGCTCACCTCTTCCGGCTCGCGGGCCTTCCGGCGCCCGAGCCCGCCGAACGCTCCCTGGAGGTCCCGGACGCCGGGTGGAGTTCCGCTCCTCCGTACGCCGCTACCGGCACCCGGAGGTCGGCGACCTCGAAGTCACCTACGTACGCCTGGCGGTGGAGGAAGCACCCCGGCTCAGCCTGATCTGCCATTTCGCCGAGCCGGGCAGCGCGTCCGAGGAACGGCTGCGCAGGCTCGCGACCCTTGGCGAATGACGCGTCTCGCTACCCTTCGTGGGTGACCACTCCTGATTTCGCCACGTACATCGCGGGCCTGCCCCGCGTCCTCGCCGGAGCCGCCGCCCTCTTCCGCGACACCGATGGGCGGGTGCTGCTCGTCGAGCCGAACTACCGCGAGGGCTGGGCCCTTCCGGGTGGCACCGTCGAGTCGGACGACGGGGAGACACCGCGACAGGGCGCGCGCCGCGAGACGGCCGAGGAGATCGGCCTCGACGTCGAACTCGGCCGGCTCCTCGCGGTCGACTGGGTGCACGGCACGGCGCGGCCGCCGCTGGTGGCATACCTGTACGACGGCGGGGTCCTCGGCGAGGACGACCTCAAGTCGATCCGCCTGCAGGAGGAGGAGCTCCTGTCCTGGCGGCTGGTGCCGCGCGAGGAGCTGGTCGAACATCTGCCGGGCGCCCTGGGCCGGCGCGTTCTCGCCGGGCTCGACGTGCTGGCGGAGGGCACGGGGACGGCGGAACTGGAGAACGGCCATCGGGTGGGCTGACCGGGCGCCGTTCAACCCACCACGTTCCGCGGCTCGATGCCCCGCGCTGAGCCCCCCGTCGGTGTCCCTCGCGATGAGGACCGATCGCTCAGCCGAGGCGGGCAGGCCGTCCTCGGCGAGCCGGCCCAAGGGGGAAGCGGTGCCCACCGTCGTGCAGTCGGCGACCGGAACGGCGGGCGCACGGCAGTCGGATGCGTCGCCCGAGTGACAAGCGGCATGTCGGACATTCGCATCGCGACCCTGCTGCCGGAGGATGATCGACATGCCTCTCTCGGACCTGTCCTTCGCGCGGCGCCGCACCACCCGGCTCGCCCCGGTCCTGGGCGCCGCATTGGCACTCGCCCTGACACCCACTCAGCCGTCCCGGGCCGCGGAGGAAGACGCGAGCGGACCCACTCGCGCCGAGGCCGGCGTCTCGGCATACCTGCGAGGCGTACGCGACCGTCCCGAGGCGCTGGCCACTTTCTTCAGGGCCCTGCCCAAGGGCGCGGACCTCCACAACCACCTTTCGGGCGCGGCGACCACCGAGCTGCTGCTGAGAATCGCTGTCGAGAACGGTTATTGCATCGACAGGACCACCCTCACCGCGAGCGCACCGCCCTGCACGGGGAACACCCGCCCGGCGGCCGACACCGTCACCGACGCCGGTTTCCGGCGTCAGGTCATCCGCGCCTGGTCGATGCAGGACTTCACGCCCGGTCAGGGTGAGAGCAGCCACGACCACTTCTTCGCCACATTCGGAAGGTTCGGCGCGGTCAGCGGACTCCAGCCCGGACGGCTGCTGGCCCAGGTCTCCACCTCGGCCGCGAAGCAGCACCAGTTCTACCTCGAGACCATGCTGACCCCCGCCTACTCCGCCGTTGCCGCCCTTGCCGCCAAGGTCGGGTACGACGGTGACCTGGCCCGGCTGCGCGACAAGCTGCTGGCCGACGGTGGCATGGACGCCGTCGTCCAGCAGGCGATGAGTCAGACGGACTCGATGCTCGAGGAGTTCCGTACCGCCGCGCACTGCGATACCGACCGCCCCGAGGCCGGGTGCGCGCTGCCGGTGCGGTTCATCTCCCAGGTGTCGCGAGGCGGAACGCCCGACGTGGTTTTCGCCCAGATGCTGCTCGGCGTGGAACTGGCCCGGCGCGACCCCCGCTTCGTCTCGCTGAACCTCGTACAGCCCGAGGACGGTCCGGTGTCGCTCGCCGACTACCGTCTGCAGATGCGCATGCTGAACTACCTGCGCGGTGTGTATCCCGACGTTCCCCTCACCCTGCACGCGGGAGAGCTTGTCCCTGGCCTGGTCAAGCCTGAGGACCTGCGCTTCCACATCCGCGATGCGGTGCTCACCGCCCGCACCGACCGCATCGGCCACGGCGTCGACATCCGCCACGAGGACGACTACCAGGAACTGCTGCGCCTGATGGCCCGGCGGCATGTGCTGGTGGAAGTCCCGCTCACCAGCAACGCGCAGATCCTGGGCGTCACGGGACCGGCTCACCCCTTCCCGCTGTACCGGAGATACGATGTCCCGGTCGCCCTGGCCACCGACGACGCCGGCGTCGAGCGGACGGACATCAGCCGCGAATACCAGCGGGCCGCGCTCACCTACCAGCTGGACTACGGGGTGCTGAAGGACTTGGCCCGTACTTCCGTGGAGTACGGCTTCCTGAAGGGCCGCAGCCTGTGGCGCGACCGCAACGGCTACCAGGTCGTCCCGGAGTGCGCCGGAGACCACCTCGGCGACCCCACTCCCGGCAAGCGCTGCGCCCAGTTCCTCGCGTCCAGTGCCAAGGGTGCGGTGGAGTGGAAGCAGGAGGACGCTTTCCGAGCTTTTGAACGGAAATTCGGCGCCAGGGCGCCACGGACCGCGTCCCGCACCGCCAACGCGCCCGTCGAAGGCGCACGTTGACCCGGCACCGACAGGACGCACGGGCAGGTCCCTGACGCATCGTCCGGGAACTTCCCCGGCCGGAGTGGTTCGCGGGCGCATCCGGACGGGACAGGCCGGGGGCGTCCCTCCTCCCGGCCCGGCCCTCCTTGTCGTGGCTGACGCCCCATGGGAGCTCCCGCCCAAGACCTCTCCGCGCCACCCACTTCCCGCCGGCTGTGGGCCACCTCGGTCACCGGCCTCGACCGTTCGGGGATACGAGGGCCGCCTCCGGCACTCCTGCCGCCCGGCGGGGCACGCCCTCCTCCGAGCGTGGGCGCCCAGGCCGCCCGTGCCGGGAGTCCGCGCGGTCTCGTGTGAGGGAACCGCCTTCACCCCGGCCAGGGGCGTATCCGCTGTTTCCCGTCGCGTTGGATGCCGGGTGAGGAGGAGCGGTGAGTGTGGTTCAGAGTCTTGAGCAGGACCGTGTTGCCGCGGGCGTGGAGTCCGCCGCCGGTGGCAGGCAGGGGCGTGGTGTGTCGGTGTAGAAGTCGCTCCCCTCCCACGGCCGGGAGGCAACGGCTGTGCGCGGATGTGCCCCTTGGCCGGCCGGCACAGCCGACGGGCTCGGGGCACGCCCCTATATCCGCTCGCTCCGACCAGGCAGGCGTCCTACTCTCGGCCCATGGGCAGCCCTCTAGTAGCCATCCTCAGTGGCGCAGGTATCTCAACCGATTCCGGGATCCCTGATTATCGCGGTCCGAACGGACTCTGGCGGCGGGATCCCGGGGCCGAGAAGCTCGTCACGTACGAGTACTACATGGGGGATCCGGAGATCCGGCGGCGGTCGTGGCAGATGCGGCGGAAGAACCGGACGCTGAAGGCGGAGCCGAACGCGGCGCATCGGGCGGTGGCCGAGCTGGAGCGGTCCGGGGTTCCGGTGCGGGTGATCACGCAGAACGTGGACGGGCTGCACCAGCTCGCCGGGATGCCGGCGCGGAAGGTGCTGGAACTGCACGGGACCGTGCGGAGCGTCCTCTGCACGAAGTGCCACGCCAGGCAGCCGATGGAGGACGCGCTCGCGCGGGTCGAGGCCGGCGAGGTGGACCCGCCGTGCCTGGAGTGCGGCGGGATCCTCAAGTCGGCGACGGTGATGTTCGGCGAGCGGCTCGACCCGGTGGTGCTCGGTGAGGCGGTCGCCATCACCAAGGCCTGCCAGGTGTTCATCGCCGTCGGGAGCAGTCTGCAGGTACAGCCCGCCGCCGGGCTCGCCGGCGTCGCCGCCGATCACGGGGCGCGGCTGATCATCGTCAACGCCGAGCCGACGCCGTACGACGAGCGGGCCGACGAGGTCGTACGGGAGCCGATCGGCACCGCCCTGCCCGAACTCCTGCGCAAGCTGAGCGCCTAGTGCCCCGGCAGGCAACGTTTGCCCGTCAAGGAGCGGCGTCCGGTGCGTGCTCTGGGGTCCCCCCGGCCGAAGGCTGGGGGAGTGCCGGCCGGAAGTCCTCGTACTGTGTACTTGGGCTTTCGGCCGGTGCGGCGAGTGGGGGCACCTCCCACGCCCTTGAGGCAGTGGGGGAGCGTGCCGGGCGTCGCGACGAGGCGAACGTTGCCTGCCGGGGCACTAGGGACTGTCCCGCGGGGCAGGTCGAAGGAAGCCGAAGGAAGGCTACCACTCCTGATGCGCGTCTTCGGCGTGATCCGCCGGGCAGGCCCTGGCAGGCGGAACGTGCCGGCGCGCCGAGCGGCACTAGAAGAGGGCCGCTCCGCTCTCGAAGTCCAGCAGCCGCTTCTTTCGGTCCAGGCCGCCGCCGTATCCCGTGAGGCTGCCGTTCGCGCCGACGACGCGGTGGCAGGGCACGATGATGCCGATCGGGTTCTTGCCGTTGGCGAGGCCGACCGCACGGGAGGCGCCCGGGTTGCCGAGTGCCTCGGCCAGTTCGCCGTACGAACGGATCTCGCCGTACGGGATCTTGCGGAGCTGTTCCCAGACGCCGCGCTGGAAGGTCGTGCCGGCCAGGCGCAGTTCAAGCGTGAATTCCTGCAACTCACCTGCGAAATAGGACCGTAGCTGGTCGGTCGCCTCGTCGAAGAGCGTGTCGTCGCGTTCGCCGAAGGCCTCCTCGGGCGGGCGGTGGCGCTGGCCGACCATGTAGAGGCCGCACAGCACGCCGTCGTCGGCGACGGGTGTCAGGGGGCCGTAGGGGCTGTCGATGACCGTGTGCTGTTTCACTGGATGTCCTTGAACGGGCTCATACGGGAAGGAAGTTGATCGGGTGACTGTCGGTCGCCCACAGGTACTGGACCGCGTACGCGCGCCACGGGCGCCAGGCCGCGGCGCGTGCCGTGAGGGCGGCCGGAGTGGACGGGAGGCCCAACTCCTGGGCCGCGCGCCGGATTCCGAGGTCGGTGGGGAGGAAGGCGTCGGGGTCGCCCAGGGCGCGCATGGCGATGACGTCGACCGTCCAGGGGCCGAAGCCGGGGAGCGCCAGCAGCCTGACGCGCGCCTCCGCCCAGTCGCTCTCCACCCCCAAGTGAAGTGTTCCGTCGGCCAGTTGACGTACCAGCGTGGTGAACGTGGCGCGGCGGGTACGCGGCATCGCGAGTGACTCGGGGTCGAGTGCGGCGAGCGCCGCGGCCGAGGGGAAGAGGTGGGTGAGGCCGCCCTCCGGGTCATCGACCGGTTCGCCGTGCGCGGTGACCAGGCGGGCCGCGTGAGTGCGGGCGGCGGCCGTGGAGACCTGCTGGCCCAGCACGGCTCGTGCGGCGAACTCGGCCTCGTCGACCGTGCGCGGCACCCGGCGGCCGGGGGCCTTGTCGATGAGTGGGGCGAGCAGCGGGTCGGTGCGCAGTTGGTCGTCGACCGCGACGGGGTCGGCGTCCAGGTCGAGCATGCGGCGGCAGCGGCTGATGGCGACGGGCAGGTCGCGCAGGTCACCGAGGGTGAGGCGGCAAGCGATGTGGTCCGGCTGCGGCGTCAGGGCGACGATCCCGTGCCCGTACGGAAGCCGCAGGGTCCGTCGGTACGCCCCGTCGCGCCACTCCTCGACGCCGGGTACGGCGGTCGCCGCCAGGTGGCCGAAGAGGTTGTCGGGGTTGAGCGGGGCACGGAAGGGCAGCCGGAGGCTCAGCACGCCGGGCGTGGCCCCCGCCCGCTTCTTGGGCAGGCGGGCACGCAGCTCGCTCGGCGACAGCGCGAAGACCTCGCGCACGGTGTCGTTGAAGGTGCGGATGGAGGAGAACCCGGCCGCGAAGGCGATCTCCGCCATCGGCAGCGGGGTGGTCTCGATGAGCAGCCGCGCGGTCTGGGCGCGCTGGGCCCGGGCGAGCGCCAGCGGTCCCGCGCCCAGCTCGGCCAGGAGCTGGCGTTCGACCTGGCGGGTGCTGTATCCGAGCCGGACGGCCAGGCCGGGGACACCCTCGCGGTCCACGACCCCGTCGCCGATCAGCCGCATCGCGCGGGCCACCAGGTCGGCGCGCTGGTTCCACTCGGGCGAGCCGGGGCTGGTGTCCGGGCGGCATCGCTTGCAGGCCCGGAAACCGGCCTGCTGGCAGGCTGCCGCGCTCGGATAGAAGGTCATGTTCTCCGGCTTCGGCGGCACGACCGGGCAGCTGGGCCGACAGTAGATCCGTGTGGTCAGCACCGCCGTGAAGAACCATCCGTCGAAGCGCGCGTCCTTGGCCTGGACGGCGCGCACGCAGCGCTCGGTGTCCATGTGCATCCCATTCCGCATGCCTCAAGCATCGGGCACGCGCGGGGGGCAGGGCTGGCGAGAACACGACATGTACCTCGCCGGACCTGCGGTCGGCCGCCCGTCCGCTTCCTTCGCCTTTGAGGTTCGGCCTGCGGCTGGCCCGCGTCCACCATCCACCCCGCGAGGCACCGTTGAGATATATGAAAAGTTATTCATATATCCACATCAGGTGGGTACGATCCCGACATGGGTCATGGACTCGTCACCACCGTGCAGGACGCCACCGAGCGCGTACGTCTGGACGCGGCCAACGTCGCCAAGGTGGCCACCACGCTCCAGGCGCTGTCGACCCCGTCCCGCCTGTTGATCCTCGCGCGGCTGCGCGAAGGTCCGCTCCCGGCAACGGAGTTGGCCGCCGCGGTCGGCATGGAGCAGTCCGCGTGCTCGCACCAGCTGCGTCTGCTGCGCAACCTGGGACTGGTCGTCGGCGAGCGCAGCGGCCGCTCGGTGGTGTACGCGCTGCACGATCACCATGTCGCCGAACTCCTCGACCAGGCGGTCTATCACGTGGAGCATCTGCGGTTCGGCCTCAGCGCCAAGGCCGAGTGAGGTGAAAGCGGTGCCCACGCGACAGATGTGGCCGCTGTACGCCGCCGGGTTCACCACCGCGTTCGGGGCGCACGGCATCGCCGCGAACCTGGGCGGACACTCGGCGGACCGGGTCACCTCGCTGCTCGTCCTGGGCGGGCTGCTGGCTCTCTACGACGGGGCCGAGGTGCTGCTCAAGCCGGTGTTCGGCACGATCGCCGACCGGATCGGCGCCCGGCCCGTGCTGCTCGGCGGGCTCGTCGCCTTCGCCGCCGCGTCCGCGCTGTACGTCGTGGTGGACCGCCCCGGCCTGCTGTGGGCCGCCCGGCTCGGTCAGGGCGCGGCGGCCTCGGCGTTCTCGCCCGCCGCCTCCGCGCTGGTGGCCCGGCTCAATCCGGCAGCCAAGCACGGGCGGGCGTACGGGAGTTACGGCTTCTACAAGTCCATCGGCTACACGCTGGGGCCACTGTTGGGCGGTGTGCTCGTGTGGGCGGGCGGACTGCGACTGCTGTTCGCAGTGCTCACGGGGCTGGGCGCGGTGGTCGCCGTATGGGCTCTGCTCGGCGTGCCGCACGTGCCGCCGCTGCCGCGTGCCCGGCAGACCGTGCTCGACCTGGCGCGCCGCCTGGCCGACGCCGCCTTCCTCGCCCCGACGGCAGCGCTCGCGGGCGCGACCGCCGCGCTCTCCGTCGGGGTGGGCTTCCTGCCCGTCTCCGGCGCGGGCGCCGGCCTCGGCACCGTGGCGACCGGCGCCGCCGTGTCCGTCCTCGCGGCTTGCGCAGCCCTCGTCCAGCCGCGCGCCGGCCGGGCGTCGGACGCGGGCCGGCTGACCGCCCGCACAGGCGTCGGCGTGGGGCTGCTGACCGCCGCCGCGGGGCTCGCCTGTGCGACGGTCCCCGGGCTGACGGGCGTGCTGCTCGCGGCGGCCCTGATCGGTGTCGGCACCGGTCTGATCACCCCGCTGGCCTTCGCCGCCCTGGCGTCGGGCACACCTCGCGAACGGCTCGGACAGACGATGGGCGCCGCCGAGTTGGGGCGTGAACTGGGGGACGCGGGCGGGCCGTTGCTCGTCGCGGGCGTCGCCACGGCGGCGACACTTCCGTACGGGTACGCGGTGCTCGCCGTGTTGCTGGCGGTCGGGCCGGTCGTGGGGGTGCTGCTGGGGGGCGGTGTGAGGGGTCGGCGTCGGGAGCGGGTCTAGGTCTAGGGGGCGGCGTCGGGAGCGGGTCCAGGTGTACCGGTCACGCACGTTGTCGACACTCGCCGGCTCGCTCATGGCGAAGACCTCCGGTGTGGTGGAGGTGTCGAGTCTCCTCGCACGGAGGTCTTCGCGCACTGCCCATCGACCCCGGTGGCACCGTGCCCCCTGCACGCCTTCAGGTGGCTAGCCCTCCCCTCGAGGCGGCTCGCCCCGCCGGCCGCCCGAGGCGTCAGCGGGGCTCTTCGCCCTGCGCGACCTCCACCTCATGGTGGAAGGCGAGTACGCCGGCCGCGGAGGCGCCGGCCGATAGGGCCGCGCAGATGGCGAGGAGGAGGGCGATCCAGGAGGCGGCGCGGGGGTGGCTCGGGGGCGCGGCGAGGAGGGCGGCGACGCGCTGGGGGACGGGGCCGGTGGTGGCCGCGGGGGCGAAGTCCGGCCGGGTGGATCGGGACACCTGGGTGGCCAGGGCGGCGCGGGCGATGGCGCGGGCGATCAGACGACGGTCGCCCAGCGCGACGGCGGCGGCCTCGTCGGCGGCGCGCTCGGCGGCGAGCGCGATGGCCGCGCGGACCGGGCGCAGACCGGGGTGGCAGTGCGCCGCGAGTTCGGCCGCGACGAGGAAGCGGTGGTGGCCGCCCGCATTGTGGGCCCGCTCGTGGGCGAAGAGCGCCTCGCGTTCGTCGGGGCCGAGGCTGCGGAGCATCGCGGTGGTGACGACGATGCGGTGCGGTCGGCCCGGCAGGGCGTACGCGTCCGGATGCGCCGACTCGATGACGCACAGGTCGCCGGCGGCGGGCCGGCGGTCGGCCTGGGTGCGGGCGGTTCGGAAGGCGCGGAGCTGGCGCAGGGCGGAGCGTCCGAGGGTCCAGGCGCCGACGGTCAAAGCGCCGGTGGAGGCGGCCGCGGCGGGCAGGACGACCAGGTCGGACGCGGTGCGCAGGGGGTGGATGAGGTCACCGAGGCCGGCAAAGACCGGCAGCTTGAGCAGGCCGGTCAGAAGCAACGCGCCGAGCGCGGCCACGGAGGCACCGGCGAGCACCACGACCGCGAGGGTCAGGGCCCACAGCGCGGTCACGGGTACGAGACGGTCGAGGCAGCGGCGGGCCAGCACCGGCACCGCGAAGGGCACCAGCAGCGGGATCAGCAGCAGCGCCGTCATTCCTCACCCGATTCCAGCAGATCGCGCAGGAGACGCTCGTCGTCGGGGCTGAGTTGGGCGACGAACCGGGCCAGGGCCGTCTCACGGTCGTGGTCCCGGTCGAGTTCGCTGTGCATGCGCCGGGCGGTGAGACCGTGCGGGTCCTGGACGGGGAAGTACGCATAGCCCCGGCCCTGCCGCTCGCGGCCGACGATGCCCTTCTCGTGCAGTCGGGACAAGATCGTCGTCACGGTCGTACGCGCCAGACCGGAGTCCAGCTCCAGCTGTACACGCCCGGGCGTCAGCGGTGCCCCGGCAGCCCACAGTGCGGCCATCACACTGGCTTCGAGCTCGCCCGCCGGTCGGCGTTCGTCCTTCGCGCTGGTCATGGGAACGATCCTCACCCCGCCATCGTCTACAGTTCAGTAGACCGTCTACAGGATTGTAGTCACTCGGGTGCGTCTCGACCGTACCCGCCCATCCAGTATGAGAGGGACCGCGACAATGACCGCTCCGTTGTTCACAGCGTCACAGCTCGCCGTGAATATTCTCAGCGCGCAGTCCCTGCTCGCCGCCTTCGGTGTACTGGGGGTGGGCGTGGTGATGTTCGCGGAGACCGGACTGCTGATCGGCTTCTTCCTGCCCGGTGACTCCCTGCTGTTCACGGCGGGACTGTTGTGCACCGGGTCGGGTCACGGCGGTCTGAAGCTGTCGCTGGTCCCGCTCCTGGTCGCCGCCGCCGTGGGCGCGCTGGCCGGCGCGCAGACCGGTTACCTGATCGGGCGGAAGGCCGGCGGCGCCCTGCTCGCCCGCAGCAGCTCGCCCCGGCTGCTCGCGGGTGCCCAGCGCGCCGAAGAGTTGCTGGAGCGCTACGGACACGCGAAGGCCATCGTGCTGGCCCGCTTCGTGCCCGTGGTGCGTACGGTGCTGAATCCCATGGCGGGCGCCCTGCACGTACCCGTGCGGACCTTCACCCTCTGGCAGGTGATCGGCGGCGTCGTCTGGAGCCTGGGCCTGACCCTCGGCGGGTACGCACTGGGCTCGTCCATTCCGAACGTGGACCGGTATCTGCTCCCGATGATCGCCCTGATCGTCGTCGTGTCCCTGATCCCGCTCGCCGCCGAGCTGTACCGCTCCCGCCGGGCGACCGCCGCGGAGAAGGGGGCTCAGGGATGATCCTGGCCTTCGACGGCTCCTCGATCGACGGCTCCGCCTACACGTATGTGGTGGACCTCGCCCAGGACTCCCCCTCGTGGCTGGACAGCCTGGTCTCCGCCTGGGCGACGTACGGGCTCGGGCTGTTCGCCGTTCTCATGCTCCTGGGCTGGTGGCAGGCGCGGCGGGTGAGCGCCCGGGCCGCGCTGATGGCACTCGCCGCGCCGGTGATCGTGGTCGTGGCGTACGCGGTGAACTCGGTGTTCAAGCTGTTGGTACGCGAGGACCGGCCCTGTCAGAGCCTTCATGTGAAGACGCTGGAGGCGTGTCCGGCCCCCGGCGACTGGTCGTTCCCGAGCAATCACGCGGTGATCGCCGCCGCAGCCGCGGTGGCCCTGCTCTCCGTCTCCCGCCGCCTCGGCACCGTCGCGGTGGTGGCCGCCTGCATGCTCGCCGCCTCCCGTGTCTGGGTGGGCGTGCACTACCCGCACGACGTCGTGGCCGGAGTCCTCGTGGGCACGCTGCTCGCGATGCTGCCGGCGGCGGGCCTGCACCGTGTCCCCGAGACGCTGGCGCACCGGCTCACCGGCTCACGGCTGAGGCCCCTGCTGATAGCACCGCAACTCGCAGAGGCGACGCCGTACGAGACCGAGTGAAGGAGAGGTATGCGGCACAGGATCCTGGTCGTCGAGGACGATCACGCCCTGCGTGATGTCCTGCTGCGCGGCCTTCGGGACGAGGGCTTCGACACCGTGCGCGCGCAGGACGGTGCGACCGCGCTGCGGCTGGCCGGGGACGACGTCGACGCGGCCGTGCTGGACGTCGGGCTGCCCGACGCGGACGGACGGGACGTGTGTCAGGCGATCCGGGCCAACGGCTTCCTCTCCCCCGTCATCTTCCTGACGGCCCATCATCACCTCACGGACCGGCTGGCCGGCTTCTCGGCCGGGGGCGACGACTATCTGCCCAAGCCCTTTCATCTGACGGAGCTGGCCGCCCGACTGCGGGCGGCCCTGAGGCGAACCGGCTCGGTTCCGGCCGCGACCGCCGGTGACCTGGTCCTCGACCCGGTGGGGCACAGCCTCACCGTCCGAGGCACCCGAGTCGGTCTGACTCCCACGGAGTTCCGCCTGCTGGCGGCGCTGATGGCGGCGTCCGGGGACATCGTGCGCCGGCGGGAGCTGATCAGGGCGGGCTGGCCCGAGGGCGCCCAGGTCAGTGACAACACGCTCGACCAGTATCTGACCCGGCTGCGCCGCAAGCTCCGGGACAGCGACAGCGAGCTGACCGTCACGACCGCGCGCGGTGTCGGGCACCGCCTGTCATGAGGGCGTCCATCTTCCGGAGCGCATCCGTCTCCCCGAGCGTGTCCGTCTCCCTCTGGCGGCTGTGCTCCCGATGGTGGCCGCGTACGCTGCGCGGCCGGCTCTCGCTGGTCGCGCTGACCACCGCCACGCTGCTGATGATGATCCTCACCGTCGCATTCAACGCCGTCGTACAGCGCCACCTCCAGCACCAGGCGGACGACGAACTGCGCACACGGGCCGCCGCCGTCGCCGCGACCGTCGACACCAGCGGATCCAGGGTGCGCGTCCTGGAGACGCCGGGCGAGGAGTTGCTCGACACGAACGTATGGATCTACGCGGGCGACCGGCTCCTCGAAAAGCCTGCTTCCGCCACCACCTCCGGCCCGCTGACCCGCGCCGCCGACCGGGTCGCATCGCGGGGCGGCGGACAGTGCGTCACCGCCGACAGCCACGGCCCCGTCCGGCTGTGCTCACGACCGGTGCCCGGCGACAAGGGTGCCGCGACCGTCGTCACGGCGCTGGACCTGTCGCCCTACCGCAGCTCGGCCGAGGCCCTGCTCCTCGCCTCGATCGCGCTCGACGCCGTCATGCTCGCCTGCACGTACGCGCTGACGCGCCTGGCGGTGGGGCGCGCGCTGCGGCCCGTACGCACCATGACCGAGCACGCCACGCAGTGGAGCGCCATAGCCTCCGCGGAACGCTTCGGAAGCGTGGCCCGGCCGACCGAACTGGCCCAGCTGGGCGGGTCGTTGGACGCGCTCCTGGACCGCATCCGCGCGCTGCTGCGCCATGAGCAGCAGCTCACCCGGGAGCTGTCGCACGAACTGCGCAATCCGCTCGCCCGGATCATCGCCGAGCTCGACTGGTGGCAGGCCCGTCCCCGTTCCGCCACCGACACCCGGAGCACGCACGAGGCCATCGCCGACGCCGCCCGATCCATGCGCACGATCTGCGACACCCTCCTCGACGACGCGCACGACGGCGCGGCCACCGCGCCCGGCACCACCGATGTACTGCCCGTGCTGCGGCGGCTCGCGGACCGCGCCGCCGCGACCGAGAAGGTGGAGGTCGTCGTCACGGGACGGGACGACGAGCTGTCGGCCGGGGTGCCGGACGCCCTCCTGGAGCGCATCGTCAGTCCCCTGCTCGACAACGCGCTGCGGCACGCGCGGGCGCAGGTCGAGGTCAGGGCCTGCGCGCGCCCCGGCGGCGTGCGCGTCGAGGTCACGGACGACGGACCCGGCGTACCCGCGTCGTTCGCACCGCAGCTCTTCCAGCCGGGACGCCGCGCCGATCCGGGGGACGGACACGGCGGAGCGGGCCTGGGGCTGCCGCTCTCCCGACGCCTGGCCCGCTCCGCCGGCGGCGAGGTGCAGCACGACGAGCGGCACACCTCGGGCGCGAGGTTCGTGGTCAGTCTCCCTGCGGGGTGAGCCGCTCGGCGTCGACGACGTCCCGGCGCGTCACCGCGAGGTACACGACCAGGCCGAGGATGACCGCGAGGAACAGCACGCTGGTGACCACGGTGCCGAAGCCCAGGCCACCGTCGCCGGTCGGCTGCGAGAGGTAGTCGCCGATCGAGGCGCCCAGCGGACGGGTGAGGATGTACGCGATCCAGAAGCTCAGTACGGCGTTCAGACCGAGTGCGAAGTGCGCGACGGCGACCGCGGCGATGGCGAGGCCGAACAGGACGGCGGAGACCCAGTAGCCGAGGGCCATGCGCTCGGCGACCAGGTCACCGGCGGCGGTGCCCAGCGCGAAGGTGAACAGCACGGCCAGCCAGTAGTAGGCCTCGCGGGACAGGGCGTCGATGCTGTGGATGGACAGGGTCCGCTCGCGGCGGTACCAGACGAAGAAGACGACGGCGAGGGCGACGGCGAACACGGCGGTGCTGGTCTCCAGCGGTACGCCCAGGTTGTCTGTAAGGTTGTCGCTGATCAGGGTGCCGACGACGCTGATCAGGGCCACGGCGAGCCAGTAGACGCCTGCCTTGTAGGCCTTCGTGTGGAACTGGACGACAAGGACCACCGCCAGCAGCGCGCTCATCAGCAGCGACACACCGGTCAGGCCCATGCCCAGCTTCTCGTTCAGGAGGTCCGCGGCGGTCTCGCCGACCGTCGTGCACAGCACCTTGATGATCCAGAAGTACGCGGTGACTTCGGGAACCTTGTTCCAGCGCAGGTGGCGGCCGGGGGCGGCCTCGGTCCGGCCGTACGCAACGGACGTCTCGGAAGTCTCAGATGTCATGGGACCGGACCCTGCCAGCGGATATCTGAATACATCCTGACTACCCGACCGGCCCTGGCCCCGGCCCTGGCCCTGGCCCTGGCCCTGGCCCCCGATCTTGGCTACCTGACCGGCTCCTCCTGGCAGCCGGCTCCTCCTGGCAGACAGAGACGAGGAGGGTGAACGTCGTTGGGTCGCCCGTTCGCCAGGAACGGCCTGCCCCCGGCGAGCCGGCCAGATCACGAAAAGGGCGGGACCGCTGCCCATGACACCGCCGACCGGGTGCAGCCCAGCAACGCGGCGGCCGCAGCAAAGGTTCCCAGTTCGGCCACGGCACGGAAGACGCGCAGCGCGGTCGGCGACGCATCCGTGAAGTCCATGACATTCACGCATACCAACCGTGCCGAACTTTCGTTGGACTCATGGACGCGGCGTTTCTAGCGTGGCAGGCATGAACGCTTCACGCATCGCGCTCGTCACGGGCGCCAACCAAGGACTCGGCCGAGCCCTCGTCGAGGGACTGGCGGCCCGCATGAACCCGGACGACCTGGTCCTGCTCACCGGCCGCAGCCACCAGCGCGTGACGGACGCCGCCCGCGAGGTCACCCAACTGCCCGGTACTCGCGCCCGCGTCGAGGGCCGGGTCCTGGACGTCACAGACACTGATGCCATCGCTCACCTCGCCGAGGACCTCCGAGCCCGCTACGGAGGGGTTGACGTCGTCATCTCCAACGCGATCGCCCGCCTGCTGCCCGAGGAGTCACAGGCAGAGCGGGCCGACGAGTTCATCGACGTCTCGAACACCGCCGCTCACGCGGTTCTGCGCTCCTTCGGTCCTGCGCTACGCCCGGGCGGCCGACTGCTCGTCGTGGCCAGCAGCCTGGGCACCCTCGGCCACCTCAACCCACGGCTGCACCACTTGTTCGACGGCGCGAGCCTCGACCAGGTCGAGTGCGCCATCGAGTCCTGGCGCAGCGCCATCCACAACAAGACCGCGGAAGAGGCGGGCTGGCCTCGCTGGCTGAATGTGCCCTCGAAGGTCGCTCAGGTCGCCGCCGTCCGCGCGGTCGCCGCCGAACGCCGCGAACACGACCTCGCCACCGGCACTCTGGTCGCGGCCGTGTGCCCCGGCATGGTCGACACCGCCACATCGCGCCCCTGGTTCAGCGACTTCAGCCAGGCGCAGTCGCCGGCCCAGGCCGCCGGAGCCGTGCTCGACCTGATCTCCGCTGAGCACGTCGATCCCGCCTTCTACGGCGAGCTTGTCCGCCTCGGCAAGGCCCTGCCCTGGCACGACGGCACGCCTCCGGTGGAACAGGACCGGATACTCCGGCCCTGAACGCCGTCACGCACGCTTGAGCACACAGTAAAGAGGTCACTCATGAGTGCCGTCACCACCCCGTTCAGTTTCGCCCGCACGGCCGCCGAGGTCGCGGAAGGGATCGACCTCACCGGCCGCCGCGTGACGGTCACGGGCGCCTCCTCCGGCCTCGGGCAGGGACGGCCCGCGCCCTGGCAGACACGGGCGCCGAGGTCCCCCTGGCCGTCCGGGACCTGGCGGCGGGCGGATCACCACGCGCGGGGACACGGCTACCGCCTCGAACTCAGGTGAGCCGTACGGCGGTTCACAGCACCCGGCGGCGCACCAGCACCCCCAGCGCGACCAGCCCCGGAAGCAGCGGCAGCCATACCGTCAGCAGCCGGTAGCCGAGGACCGTTGATGCCGCCGCGCTGCCCGGTGCTCCGGCGAGGGTGAGGGCAAGGGCGAGTGCGGCGTCCAGGGAGCCGAGGCCGCCCGGGGTGGGCAGCAGGACGGCGGCACTGCTCGCGGCGAGGTACGCCAGTGCCACCTGAGCCGGAGGGAGCGGCAGGTCGATGGCCTGCGTGACGGCGATGACCACGGCGGCGTGCATCGTGGCGAAGGCGACCGAGCCGCACCACAACGCGGCCGCCCGCGCGGGGACTTCGTGCACGGCGCGGACCTCCGCCAGCACGGCTCGGAGAGCGCGCCGCAGCGGCCCCGACAGCAGGACCACGGCGGCGGCGACCACCGCGACGGCCACCGCCCATGCCGCCGCGGAGACGTGCGGGAAGCGGAGGGCGCCGGGGCAGGCCGGCGCGAGCGCGGCGATCAGGCAGCCTCTGACCACGGTCCCCGCGGTGGCCTTGACCGCGAGCGCGGTGGCCGACCGGGTGACGGGCAGCCCGCACCGGGTCAGGAAGCGCAGGTTGACGGCGCCCGCCCCCAGACCGGCGGGCAGGACGTGGTTGGCGGCGGAGGCCGCGAACTGCACCGCTACCAGGCGCCGGGCGGGCAGCGACCGGGCCACCGCCCCCTGCTGGGCGAGGGCCGAACACACCCAGGTCGCCGGGGTGGCGACGGTCGCCACGAGCAGCCAGCCGCGGTCGGCGGCGCGGAGCCGGCCGGCTCCGGTCTCGATCACCGGCCAGTGGCTCCGGGCGAGATACCCCGCGCACACCACCACGACGAGGGTGACTCCGGCATGCCAGGAGACGCGTCTGCCGACGGACATCGGCCTCCTGGTGGACGCCGGCCCCTCGACGGTTGTCGACGGGGCACCGGGCGGAACGGTCATACCGCTCCGCCCCCCGCCCCTGGTGCGATATAGACACGCAGGTCACCGACAGGGTGCAGGGCCCAGTCGCGGGCGTACGCGGGCGGCCGTCCTCCCGGGGTGGTGAGCACGCCGACCGGCTCGTGCCGTCCGGACCGCACGATGTCCGTCTCGGTGGTGTTGGCGTTGTGGCCACTGGTCGCGACGGAGGCGCAGCCGGCGTAGTAGGCGATGGGGACCGCCTCGTGCCCGGTCAGCTTGCAGGGCGGCCGTACGCCGAGCCGGTGCAGTTCGGCCGCCGTGGCCTCCCAGGCCCGGTGGGAGGCGGTGGTGCGCTGCACGGTGGCTTGCAGGACCGCGAACTGGACCGCCAGGTGCCCGGCGAGGCCGAGCGCCACCAAGGTCACGGCCACCGGGCGCCAGGCTCGGCTCGGGGCGGTGACCAGGTGGACGAGTGCGTCGGCGACGGGGATCGCGAGGAGCGCGTAGGCGGGGAGCAGAAAGCGCGGGGCGGCGTATCCGATCATGAACAGATACGGGATGCCCGCCGTCGTGGCACAGGCCAGGAGCAGCAGCGTGCGTGCGGTGCGTCGGGCCTTGACGGCGACGACCAGCCCGAGGACGGCGAGCAGCGGCAGCACGAACCACCAGACCATCACCGCCGGGTTCGGCATCGACCCGGTGCACGGGCGGCACAGGGCGCGTCCGCCCAGGCTGCGCAGCTGGTCGCCGACGGCGAAGTGCCAGCCCAGGCCGCCCTGGATGCGGGAGGCGTCCGCGAGCCGTTGGTCCAGGCCGCCGTAACCGGCGTAGGCCTCGACGACCCACTCGCCCGCTCCGGCTACCAGACCCGCGACGAGCGTGACCAGCAGCCGGGGGCGGCGCCATCGCCGGACGGCCACGCCGAGGACGATGAGCGGCAGGGTCACCCAGACCGCGTCTGTGGGCCGCATCCACGCCATCAGCGCGGCGCTCAGGCCCACCCCCCACAGCGCCGCCCGGTCGGAGCGATCCGCCCGGGCGCGCAGGAAGCATCCGACGCAGGCCAAAGCGCCGATCGCGACCCAGTAATTGGGCATGGCCTGCGGACCGTAGAACAGGGTCACCCAGAGCGTCGCGAACAGGGCGCCCGCCGAAGCCAGCACCCGAACCGGGAACAGCCCTCGCCAGACGCGCAGCGCCAGGTACAGACCGAGTCCGGACAGCAGGGCGAGGTAGATGCGCAGCAGCGTCGTGGACGACGACCAGGAGGCGATCGGCGCCACGAGCAGCGGGACTCCGCGGGCGCGCGGTGCGCTGAAGAACGCGGCGGGAACGTGCGGGCTGACCTGGCTGACATACACGGCCTCGTCCCAGCCGAGGCCCATTCCGGGGCGTACAAGGATGAGTTGGGCCAGGGTGAAGGCGGCGGCCACCAGCGCCGGCCACCGCGCGTCGCCGGTGCGTCTCGATGCGCGGGCAGTCGAGGACGGGCCGTGACGCCTGGCGCCGACGAGCGGGACGTTCGAGGTCTTGGCCATCATCCACCCTTCACCCCTACAAGCTGTAAGGTTGCTTCACCCTACAAGACGTAGGGTGAAGAGCGGAGTCTCGGGAAACAATAGAGAGTCGGGAAAACATGGACAAGTTACCGTGCACCGGACATGGTTGCAGTCCAACAGCGGCATCCGGAGTCCGGCCCCCGTGGCCGCGCCCCTACGCGCTGTAAGGTGGCGGGCATGGCTGGCACAGGCGCCCACGGCAGAGCGGAACGGCGCAGCGCCGGCGAGTTGGAGAGCGAAGTCCTCGCCGCCCTGTGGGCCACCGACGACGCCCTGACGCCCGCCGAGATCCACGCCGAGATCGGCGGCGGTCTCGCCTACAACACCGTGCACACCATTCTCAAGCGCCTGTACGACAAGGGCCTGGTACTCCGTGACGTGGACGGCCGGCGCGGCGCGTACCGGCCCGCCAAGAACGCGGCCGAGCTGACCGCCGAGGCCATGCACGAGGCCCTCGACCGCGGTCCCGACCCGATCGCGGCCCTCCAGCAGTTCGTCACCGGGCTGAGCCCGCGGGAGGAAGAGGCCCTGCGCGACCTCCTCGGGGGGAACCCGTCATGAGGATCGACGTCTACGTTCCGCTCGTTCTGTCGCTGCTGCTCCCAGCGGTCGCGCCGCAGGTGGGCAGGCGGGTGTCGCCGGCGCTGGCGGCCCGCGTCCTCACCGTCGCCGCCACGCTGACCGCGGCCGCCTCCACCTGGGCACTGTTCCTGCTCGCCGCCACGCTGATCGACAGGGCACCGTCAGTGGCCGCGGAGGCCAGCGAGGACGGTCGGTCGCTGCCCGAGCCGGTCCCGGAGGCCATTGCCGTCGTGGCGGTCGCCGTGCTCGGCGTGATCGCCTTCCGGCTCTGCCATGCCGTACGAGCGCACTACACGACCCGCCGGGTCCTGCTCCGGCTGTGCGAAGGGCACCCGCCCGACAGTGAACTCATCGTCGCCGCATCCTCGACCCCGCACGCCTTCGCGATCCCCGGTACGCCGGGCCGGATCCTGGTCACGGCCGCCATGCTCGGCGCGCTGGAGCCCGCGGAGCGGCGGGTCCTGCTGGCCCACGAACGCGCTCACCTCGCCCACCGGCACTCTGCGCTGGCAACCGCCGTCGCGCTGGCGGCCGCGGCCAACCCGCTGCTCGTGCCCGTGCGCACCACCGTCACGTTCTTGCTGGAGCGCTGGGCCGACGAGGTGGCCGCGGGCAGCGTCGGCGACCGTCGTACCACCGCGCTCGCCCTGGCACGCGCCGCCCTCGTCTCCCAGCGCGCCCGCACGGGATGCGCCCTGCACTTCTCCGAGCACGCCGTCACCCGCCGGATCGCGGCGCTGCAGACGGCTCCGCCGCCCGACCTGTGGCCCATCGGGGCGGCCGTCCTCGCACTGGGCGCGCTGCCCGCGTTCGGTGCGGTCGACGCGACCGGTGACCTGCTGCGACTGCTGGCCGAGACAGTGCCCGGCTGGTAGGCACGGGCCGCGGTCTTCGCGGGCTCGGTCAACGGGCAATCCGTGTGCGGTAAGGCTTCGGTCGGCAGTTCACCAGCCTCGACAGCCACGCGGCCGGCTACGACCGCCGCTCCTTGAGGTGGGCGTAGCCCATGAGGCCGACGAGGATCGCGAGGAGCACGCCGGAGGAGCCCACGGTCCCGAGGTCGAGGCCGCCCTTGGCGACCGGCTTGGTCAGGAAGTCGCCCGCGGTGGCGCCGAGCGGGCGGGTGAGCACGAAGGCGAACCAGAACAGCAGGACATTCGGCACGACCGGCACGCGCGTCAGCGCGAGGAGTCCCGCGAGCACCCCGCCCACGAGCAGCGCGCCGCCCGCATAGCCGAGTCCGGAGCTGTCGGACAGGAAGTCACCCATGGACGTGCCGAGCGTGTTCGACACGAGGATCGCCGACCAGAAGAGGGCCTCACCCCGGAAGGTCACGATGTCGCGGATGACGAACGTCTGCCCGGTCAGCTTCCAGACCGCGAAGATGGCGATGAGCAGCGAGATCAGGATCGCGGCACCCACGGGGTAGCCGAGCCCGAAGCCCTGCGGACCCCAGCCGAGCGAGGTGGCACCGCCGGAGAGGTATTTGGCGCCGGCGTCCCGGTTCATGAAGTCGGACATGGTGGTGCCGGCCATGCTGGTCGACAGGATCACGGTCCAGTAGAAGAACGGGTTGTACCGCCGCGACCTGAGCTGCACGACCAGAGTGATCGCGAAAATCAGGAACAGCAGGATGGTGGTGAGGAAGTAGCCGAGCTTGAGGGTCTGGGCGAAGAGGTCACCCGCCGTCTCGCCGAGGGTCGTCGCGGCGATTTTCATGACCCAGAAGGCCAGGGTCACCTCGGGCAGCTTCTTCATCCCATACGTGCCGGGATCGGCAACGCGCGGATCGGTGACACTCGGATCCGTCACGAGTTCCGACTTGTCCATTGTTCAGTTCTCCCGTGGGGGGTACGGTGCGCACGCCTGAGAGGCGTGATCATCAACGTGGCAGCCGCTTCCTGAACGCATCCTGAACGCGTGGATCAGCCGTCGGCCAACACCCGACCGGTCTGGTATGCGGGTAATAGTCGACCGGTCGTACACTCGCTTCATGGGACGGACCAGCGACGCCAGGGAGAAGATCCTCAGCGCCGCGCAATCGCTCATCGAGCTGCGCGGCTACTCGGCCTTGGGCGTGGCCGAGATCTGCAAGACGGCCGGTGTACCCAAGGGCAGCTTCTACTACTTCTTCGAGTCCAAGGAATCGCTCGCCCTTGCCGTGCTCGACGAGCACTGGGCCGACCAGAAGCGCACCTGGACACGCATCCTGAGCAGCGACGAGGAACCACTGCGCCGCCTATTCAGGCTGTTCCAGGAGACGGAGGCCGACCAGCACGCAGGCCAGCAGAGCTGCGGCACCGTCTCGGGTTGCCTGTTCGGGAACCTCACCCTGGAGATGAGCAACCAGACCGAGGCGATCCGCACACGGCTGCAGGAGATCTTCGACGCGCAGGTCGAGATGGTCGAGGCGGTCATAGCCGAGGCTCTCGAGCGCGATGAGGTGACCACGCCCGACACCCGGCAGGCCGCACAGGCGGTGGTCGCCCAACTGGAGGGCCAGGTGCTGTTCGCCAAGCTCTACAACAACACCCAGCAGCTCAGCCCCCTGTGGGTGAACTGCCTGGCCCTGCTCGGTGCTCGCGCACCACGCGCGGCCGCGGCCGACGCCTGACCGATCGCCCCCTCCTCAAGGGTCGGCCTCCCCCAGGCAACTGCGCCGCTCCTCCCGTCCTTGCAGCAGGCCCCCGGCCCGGTACAGCCGCGCCGACATGGACTGGGAGGCTGCGCCTACCAGGTGGGAGGAAGCCGGTCCCGTCCCGGTCCCGATGAGCTTTGACTTTTGTCGGGAGAGCAGCCTACATTCAAATAGTCGACCGGTCGCCTAGTAGCCCGCAGGCCGATCGAGAATCCCCCCGCCTCATCTCGAAGAAGGTCATCATGAGCTCTCAGGACCAGAAGGTCGCAGTCATCACCGGCGCTTCGCAGGGCATCGGCGCCGCCCTCGTCGACGCCTATCGCAAGCTCGGCTACGCAGTCGTCGCCACCTCGCGCGGGATCGCCCCCTCCAACGGCGAGGGCATCCTGACCGTCCAGGGAGACATCGCCGACCCCGCCACCGCCGAACGCGTCATCGCCGCCGGCGTCGAGCGGTTCGGCCGTATCGACACCCTGGTCAACAACGCGGGCATCTTCGTCGCCAAGCCCTTCACCGACTACACCCAGGACGACTACGCCACGGTGACCGGTGTGAACCTCGCGGGCTTCTTCCGCATCACCCAGCTGGCCATCGAGCACATGCTCGCCCAGGGGGGCGGCCATATCGTCAACGTCACCACCAGCCTGGTCGACAACGCCGACTCCAACGTCCCCTCCGTGCTCGCGTCGTTGACCAAGGGCGGCCTGCAGTCCGCCACCAAGTCCCTCGCCATCGAGTACGCGAAGCGCGGCATCCGCACCAACGCGGTCTCACCGGGCACCATCAAGACCCCCATGCACTCCGAGGACACGCATGAGGCTCTCGCCGCCCTGCATCCGGTCGGCCGGATGGGTGAGCCGAGCGACATCGTCGACGCGGTGATCTACCTCGAGAACGCCCCGTTCGTCACCGGCGAGATCCTCCACGTCGACGGCGGCATGAGCGCCGGTCACTGACCCGCACGGCCAGCGCTCGTGAGGCGCGGCCACAAGGCCGCGCCTCCGTTCCACCGACAGGAGAACCCTGATGAACAGCACGACAGACAGCGAAGCGATCCTGCGCGGCGTCCTCGACCAGTGGAAGGCCGGCGTCGACCGGCACGAGCCGCAGCAGGTCGCCTCCCGGTTCACCGAGGACGCGATCTTCCAGGGACTGCACCCCTACAGCGTCGGAAGGCCCGGCATCGCCGCCTACTACGACTCCCAGCCCCTCGGGATGACGGCCGAGTACCGGATTCTCGAGACCCGACGCCCCGCCGACGACCTCGCGCTGGGCTACCTGGGCGTCGAGTTCTCGTTCACCGACCGGCCCACCCTCAGCGTCAAGCTCGGCGTACTGGTGAAACGCCTGCCGGAAGGCTGGTACATCAGCCACTACCAGGTCTCCAAGCTCGACTGACTCTCCCCGTTCAGCCGACCTGTGCGGCAAACGCCTCGTACGCCGGCTCGTCGAAGAGGACGAATCTGACCTCCTCGACCGCCGTCCCGGCGGCCCGCACCGTCTCCACCGCGATACGAGCGGCGTCGTCCATCGGCCACCCGTAGATACCGGCGGAGACGGCGGGAAACGCGACCGTACGAGCGCCGAGCTCGTCGGCCACCCTCAGCGATTCCCGGTAGCAGGAGGCCAGCAGCTCCGACCGGTCCTCTCCCTGGGCATATCGGGGGCCGACGGTGTGGATGACCCAGCGCGCGTCCAGCTCGCCCGCGGTGGTGGCGACCGCCTGTCCGGTGGGCAGGCCCTTGCCGTAGTGGCCGGCACGGAGTTTGCGGCACTCGGCGAGGATGGCGGGGCCGCCACGACGGTGGATGGCTCCGTCGACGCCTCCGCCGCCGAGCAGCGAGGAGTTCGCCGCGTTGACGATGGCGTCCGCGGACTGCCGGGTGATGTCGCCCTGGACCAGCGTGATCGTGGTCATGGCTGCCTCAGCCTCCTCCAGACGGCCTTCGCCGCGTTGTGCCCCGACATGCCGTGCACGCCGGGCCCCGGCGGGGTGGCCGCCGAGCAGAGGAAGACGGCCGGATGCGGGGTGCTGTACGGGAACAGGGACAGTTTGGGGCGCAGCAGGAGCTGGAGCCCGGAGGCGGCGCCGCAGGCGATGTCTCCGCCCACGTAGTTGGCGTTGCGGGAGGCGAGCTCGGGCGGGCCGGCGGTCGCGCGCGCCAGTACGCGGTCGCGGAAGCCCGGCGCGAACCGCTCCAGCTGCCGCTCTATGGCGTCCGTGAGGTCCCCGGTCCAGCCGTTCGGAACATGCCCGTACGCCCAGAAGACCTGCTTGCCGTCGGGTGCTCTGGAGGGGTCCACGACGCTGGGCTGCACGGTGATCAGGAAGGGCGCGTCGGGAGCCCGGCCCTCGCGGGAGGCCGCCCGCAGCGCGGTACTGATCTCCGCCCTGCTCGCCCCGATCTGCACGGTCCCGGCGGTGCGCGCCTCCTTGGCCGTCCAGGGCACGGGCCCGTCCAGCGCGTAGTCGATCTTGAAGACGCTCGCCCCGTACCGGTAGCGCTCGTAGTACCGCCCGAAGCCCGCGATCCGGGCCAGGGCGGTGGGCGAGGTGTCGAAGACATACGCGCGCGCGGGGGGCAGGTCGTCCAGGCGCTTGACCTCGTAGTCGGTGTGGACGGTGCCGCCGAGGTCCTTGAGATACGCGGTGAGCGCGTCGGAGATGGACTGGGAGCCGCCGCGCGCGACGGGCCAGCCACGCGCATGCGCGGCCAGCGCGAAGACCAGGCCGACGGCGCTGGTGGCGATGCCGTCGAGCGGGGCGATCACGTGCGCCACGAGCCCGGCGAACAGGGCCTTGGCGCGCTCGTCACGGAAGCGGCGGGTCAGCCATGTCGACGGCGGCAGTCCGGCCAGGCCGAAGCGGGCCAGGGTGACCGGGTCCCGGGGCAGCGCGGTCAGCGGCAGCGACATGAAGTCGTGCACCAGCGTGTCCCACCTCGGCAGGAACGGCGCGACGAGCCTGCGGTACGTGCCGGCGTCACGCGGTCCGAACGAAGCTGCCGTCTCGGCCACCGACCGCGAGAGCACCGCAGCCGTACCGTCGGGGAACGGGTGCGCCATGGGCAGCTCGGCGTGCAGCCACTGCAGCCCGTACCGCTCCAGGGGCATCGCCTTGAACGCGGGCGAATTTATGCCCAGCGGGTGTGCCGCCGAACACGGATCGTGCCGGAATCCGGGCAGTGTCAGCTCTTCGGTGCGCGCTCCCCCGCCCACGGTGTCCCGCGCCTCGAACACGGCCACGGAGAAGCCCCGGCGGGCCAGCTCCACGGCAGCCGTCAGTCCGTTCGGCCCCGCACCCACTACGACCGCATCGAGCATCGACGGCACCTTCGGACTCCTTTGTCAGCCGACGGCCACTGAGGATCAGGATATGCCGGAGGACTGACAGCCTTGGCGGCGCGGGTGGTTGAGGGCGAAGGCCTCGCCGGGGCAGGATCCCTCCCCCGCCTCGGAACGGGCGCGTGATCTCTTGATCAGGCCCGGCCCGCCATTCGATCAGGCGCCGGCCGCCAGCAGTGCCGCCACCCGGCGAGCCGTGGCCTCGTCCCGGGCCGCCGTGAACGGCAGTGTGTTGCCCCCTGTCACGCGGAACGGCTCGCCCGTGAGGGTCAGGTGGGCGCCGCCCGCCTCCTCGACCAGCAGCAGGCCCGCAGCGTGGTCCCAGGCGGCTTCCCAGGAGAAGGCCGTGGCATCCAACTCGCCGCGGGCGATGGCCAGATACTCCAGCCCTGCCGAGCCGCACGGGCGCGGGACGACTCCCTCGACGTACAGCCCGAGGAGCGCGCGCTTCTGCTCGTCCGTGGTGTAGTCGGGGTGGGACGTGGCGATGTCCAGGTCGCGGCCCGGCTCGGGCGAGCCGGAGCGCAGCGGTACACCGTCGAGTACGGCGCCCCGGCCCCGTATCGCCGTGGCGAACTCGCCCCGCGCGGGAGCGTACGTCCAGGAGGCGAGCACGACGCCGTCCAGCGCCAGCGCGACCAGCGTGCAGAAGCCGGAATCGCCGTGCACGAACTGGCGCGTCCCGTCGACGGGGTCGACGATCCAGACCGGCGCCGTGCCGCGTACGGCGTCATATGTCGCCGGGTTGGCGTGCACCGCTTCCTCGCCGACCACGACCGAGCCGGGCAGCAGCTTGGTGAGGGCCTCGGTGAGGTACTGCTCGGCCTTGCGGTCGGCGTCCGTCACCAGGTCGTGCGGGCCGGACTTCTGGTCTATCTCGTGCGCGGCGAGCTGCCTGAAACGGGGCATGATCTCGGCGGCGGCCGCCTCGCGGACTGCTTCTTCGACGTCGGACGTGCGGTGGGCGAGAAACTCGTCGATGGTTTCGATGTCTTCGATCATGGCTCCATGACAACACGCGCCACTGACAATCCCCGCCCGCCCGGTGCACTCCGGGTGGAATCGCCATGAATACCGGGGATCGAAGATCGGCACTGCCGGTTCCTGGGATCAGTGATGCCAGGGGGTCATCAGCGACGCCTGCGAGCCGGAGATCAGCGTCCGACCGCGTACCCCTGCATCCCGCGAGGATTCGCCGCCGCCGACAACACGCCCGTCCGCGGGTCCCGGGCGACCGCGCACAGCCGCCCCTCGGACCAGGCGTCGGCGACCACGACGTCGTGGCCGCGGCGGCGCAGCTCCTCGACGACCCCCGCGTCCATGCGGGACTCGACGGTGAGGCTGCCGGGGCGCATACCGCGGGGGTAGAAGGAACCGGGGAAGCTGTCGTTGTGCCAGTTCGGGGCGTCGATCGCGCCCTGGAGGTCGAGGCCGCCGCGCACCTCGGAGCGCAGTGCCACGGACAGGAAGAAGTGCGTCTGCCACTGGTCCTGCTGGTCGCCGCCCGGGGTGCCGAACGCCATGACCGGCACGCCGTCGCGCAGCGCCAGCGAGGGGGTCAGCGTGGTGCGCGGGCGGCGGCCCGGCGTCAGAGAGTTGGGCAGTCCCTCCTCCGGCCAGGCCATCTGGAGTCGGGTGCCGAGCGGGAAGCCCAGCTCGGGCACGACCGGGTTGGACTGCAGCCAGCCGCCGCTCGGGGTGGCGGCGACCATGTTGCCCCAGCGGTCGACGACGTCGAGGTGGCAGGTGTCACCCCGGGTGCCGCCGTCCGGCGCCACGTCGGGTTCCGGAGTCGTCCGGGCCACGGTCGGTTCACCGGCGCCCGGTACCGCCAGTGCGTCGAAGCCCGGCTCCCCGGCGGCCACCACGCGCGCGTGCCCGCTCAGCCGCGGAGTGCGCCCTCCGGGGCTGCCGGGGCACAGCTCGTACGACGCCTTGTCGCCGACGAGCGCACGGCGGGCGGCGTTGTACGGCTCCGACAGCAGCTCGTCGAGCGGCACCTCGGAGGCGTCCCCGTACCAGGCTTCCCGATCGGCCATGGCGAGCTTGCAGCCCTCGACGAGGAGGTGGACGTAGTCGGCGGAGTCGTAACGCGGCAGCTCGGGCGGGAGCAGCGCCAGTTGCTGCAGGAGGACCAGGCCCTGGCTCCAGGGGCCCGCCTTGCACAGGGTCCAGCCCCGCCAGTCGTACGTCGCCGGGGCCTCGTAGGTGGCGGACCAGGCCGCCAGGTCGGCGGCCGTCAGGGTGCCGGTGTGGCGCTCGCCGCTGGTGTCCATGGTGGGCCGCCCGGACTGCCGCACCAGGGCCTCGGCGATGAAGCCCGAGCGCCAGACCCTCCGGGCGGCCTCGATCTGCGCCACGCGGTCCGTCTCTTCGCAGACCTCGGCGAGAAGCCGTCGCCAGGTCGCGGCGAGGGCGGGATTGCGGAAGAGCTCGCCGGGGCGCGGTGCCTCGCCGCCCGGCAGATACACCTCCGCCGACGAGGTCCACTCCGTCTCGAACAGCTCGCGCACCGTCTCGACCGTCTCGCCGAGGCGCTCCACGGGCGCGTGTCCGTCCTCGGCGTACCCGATGGCGTACCTGAGGACGTCGGCGAGCGACTTTGTTCCGTGGTCGCGCAGCAGGAGCATCCAGGCGTCGAACGCACCCGGCACGGCCGCTGCGAGCGGCCCTGTGCCGGGTACGAGATCCAAACCGAGTCCCCTGTAGTGGTCGATCGTCGCTCCCGCGGGCGCGACCCCCTGTCCGCACAGGACCCGCACCTCGCCGCCCGCCGGGGCGAGGATGATCGGGACCTCGCCCGCGGGTCCGTTGAGGTGGGGCTCGACGACGTGCAGAACGAATCCCGCGGCGACGGCGGCGTCATACGCGTTGCCGCCGTCCTCCAGGACTGCCATCGCCGACTGGGAGGCGAGCCAGTGCGTGGAGGACACCATGCCGAAGGTGCCCTGGAGCGTCGGTCGGGTCGTGAACATGCCTGCCACCTCGCTGTGCGGAGCGATCAGCCTCGGGCCCGACTATGGCACTTGCCCTCACGGGAGGGCAGAGCGGCAGCCCCGCACCACACGGACCCGGCCCGGAAGGACCGGAATGATCGGAATCATTCACCAGGGATGGGCGTTGCTCCTCGTGGAACGGAACGGAGGCGGATCGGTGCACGGTGAGTACAAGATCCCCGGCGGCAAGCTCGTCGTGGTGGATCTGGAGGTGGAGCGCGGAGTGCTGTGCCACGCGCGCGTGGCGGGCGATTTCTTCCTCGAACCGGACGAGGCGCTGGACGCCGTCAACCACGCGCTGAACGGCGCCCCGGCCGACACCGACGCGACGGGCCTGGCCGCCCGCATCGACGCCGCCCTGCCCGAGGCCACGGTCATGTACGGGCTGACCTCGGAGGGCATCGGGATCGCGGTGCGCCGGGCGCTCGCGCACGCCACCGACTGGACGGACTACGACTGGCAGCTGATCCACGAAGGCCCGCAGTCCCCGGCGTTGCACATGGCCCTGGACGAGGTGCTGACCGCCGAGGTCGCCGCGGGCCGGCGCCCGCCGACGCTGCGCGTGTGGGAGTGGGCCGCCCCGTCCGTGATCATCGGCAGCTTCCAGTCGCTGCGCAACGAGGTCGACCCGGAGGGCGCCGCGCACCACGGCATCGAGGTCGTGCGCCGGATCTCCGGCGGCGGCGCGATGTTCGTGGAGCCGGGCAACACCATCACATACTCGCTCTCCGTGCCCGAGGCGCTCGTCCAGGGACTGTCCTTCCAGGACAGCTACGCGTATCTCGACGACTGGGTGCTGGGCGCCCTCGGTGACATGGGGATCAAGGCCTGGTACCAGCCGCTGAACGACATCGCCACGGACCAGGGCAAGATCGCGGGCGCCGCCCAGAAGCGTGTGGTGCAGCACGGCGCCGGCCCCGGCGCCGTGCTGCACCACGTGACCATGTCGTACGACATCGACGCCGACAAGATGCTCGAAGTGCTGCGCATCGGCCGGGAGAAGCTCTCCGACAAGGGCACGAAGAGCGCGAAGAAGCGGGTGGATCCGCTGCGTCGGCAGACGGGGCTCGCACGTGAGGCGGTCATCGAGCGGATGATCGACTCCTTCCGCGGGCGGTACGGGCTGACGGACGGCAAGGTGACACCGGAAGAGCTGGGCCGGGCGGAGGAGTTGGCGCGGTCGAAGTTCGGCGCTCCGGAGTGGACGGCGCGGGTGCCGTAACTCGCAGCCGACGGGTGTGCCCTGAGGGGCTCATGACGGAAGTGTCCAGGCCGTCGTCCCGAGCGTGTTCTCCGGACCGATGTCGAGGGGCTCCTGAGGACGTATGTTCACAGTGCCGCGCCCCTTGTCCGGGGCGACGCGCAGGTACGTGCCGTCCTCGGCTGCCATCCGCCAGTACAGGACCGCGTGCGCGGCCTCGCCCGGGGCAAGCTTGAACGGTTCGGGTCGGGGGCTGTCCGGCGCCATGGACACCTGGTCCGTCCCCTCGACGGTGTGTACGCCGGTGAGCGGGGCGCCCGTCTCGTCGAGGACACGGACAGAGGGATAGCCGTTCACGATGCGGCTCGTCTTGCCGCAGTTGGTCAGGGTGAGCGTCATGCCGCGCAGTCCCATGGCCGCGTCGACGCGTCCGGCGTCGACGCGCACACCGGACGACGGGCAGCCGCGCGCCTGTTGGACGGGAACGGTCGGTGACGGCTCGGGGGTAGCGGAGGCGGACGCGGGCGGCGGGGCGGCCCGGGTCTGCGTCGGGGTGGGCTTGCGTTCGGGGTTGCCTTCGCGGTCCAGTTCGGCGGAGAGTCCGCAACCGCTCGTGGCCAGCGCCAACAGGCAGGCGAGAGCAGCGGGGCGGGTCCACTTGAGCCGTATCGCGATCATGTGCCGATGATGGCACGGGTCCCGGAGGAAGCCGTCACTTTGTGTGCCCGCGGGCCGTCACCAGACCCGACTCGTAGGCGAACACCACCAGTTGGGCCCGGTCGCGGGCGCCCAGCTTCGTCATCGCCCTGCTGATGTGGGTCTTGGCCGTGAAGGGGCTGATGACCATGTGCACGGCGATCTCCTCATTGGTGAGGCCACGCGCGGCGAGTGCCGTGACCTCGCGTTCGCGGCGCGTGAGGTGCTCCAGGCCCCGCGCGGTGGCCCGGTCCGGCGGCCGCGCGACGAACTCGCCGATCAGGGTGCGCGTCACGGACGGAGACAGCAGCGCCTCGCCTTGGGCGACGACCTCGATGGCCTGCAGCAGGTCGGCGGGCTCGGTGTCCTTGAGCAGAAAGCCGCTGGCACCGGCGCGCAGCGCCTCGAAGACGTACTCGTCCAGGCCGTAGTTGGTGAGGATGACGACGCGCACGCCGGACAGTTCGGGGTCGGCGGCGATACGGCGGGTCGCCTCGATGCCCGTCATCACGGGCATCTGTACGTCCACGAGGGCGACGTCGGGCACCTCGGCCCGCACGAGGGCCAGCCCCTGTTCACCGTCGGCGGCCTCGCCCACCACCTCGATGCCTTCCTCGGCGTCGAGCAGGGCGCGGAAACCGGCCCGCATGAGGGCCTGGTCGTCGACGAGCGCGACCCTGATCACGACACGTCCTCCGGTATGCCCAACGGCAGTTCGGCCCTTACCGAGAAGCCGCCCTCCGCGCGCGGTCCCGCCTGCAGAGTGCCACCGAGGGCCGTGACCCGTTCGCGCATACCGGTGAGACCGATGCCGGGTCTGAGCCGCCGGGCCGGCCTGGCGACACCGTCGTCGTCCACCCGGATCGTCAACTCGCAGGGTGCGTAGGAGAGTTCGACGGTGACCTTGGCGGGACCCGCGTGCCGGGCGGCGTTCGTCAGGGCCTCCTGGACGATGCGGTACGCGGCACGGTCCACGGTCGCCGTGAGCGCGCGTTCCTCGCCGGTCACTCTCAGATCCACGGCGAGGCCGGCGGCGCGGGCACGTTCCACGAGCAGCGCGGGGGTGCCGGTCGGCTCGTCGGTGCGCAGCACGTCCAGTGTGGCGCGCAGTTCGCGCATCGCCTCGCCACCCGCCTCCTGGATGGCGAGCAGCGCGGGCGGCACCTCCTCCCCACGCTTGCGGGCGAGGTGGACGGCGACGCCCGCCTGGAGCTTGACGATCGAGATGCTGTGCGTGAGCGAGTCGTGCAACTCCCTTGCGATCCGGAGCCGTTCCTCGCCCGCACGCCTCAGTGCCGCTTCCTCGCGCGTGCGTTCCGCCTCCAGCGCGCGCTGTTCCGTCTGGCGCAGGTACGCCTGCCAGTTGCGGTCGGCGAGGCCTGTCACCAGGGCGCACAGGAACCAGCCTGCGAGCAGCGTGGTCCGCTCCACGATCTCTTGCGTCGCGGGTCCGGTAGCCGCGAATCCGGCCAGGAACACGGCACTTGCGAGCGCCGCCACGGCTCGGTGGCCCGCTCGCGCCGCCGTGTGCACGGCGGCCAGCACGGGGAGGGCGGACAGCGAGCCGGGGTGGGCGTGGACGACGTATGCCGTCGTGGTGGCCGTGGTGATCGCGAGTACGACGCGGGGCGCTCCGCGGTAGGCCGCGAGGGTGAGGGAACCGAGGGTGATCAGGGCGTAGTCGACGAGGGTCGTGCCGTCATGGAAGGCGGCTGCGGTCACGACAAGGCCACCGATCACCACCGCGAGGGTCGCGTCGGTCAGGCGCCTGCGGGTGGCCTGGTCCAGCTGCATGTTCGGCACCATATGCGGCTGGGCCGACAGCCGCGTCAGACCTGTGGATGGCTGCCGGGGTACTCCCGGCGCAGTAGGTCGGGCTGCGCGCGGGCCCAGTGAGGGTAGCCGGTATTGCCTTCGGGTTTACGACGTGTCGGGTGCCTCTCCTGGGTCAGGGTTGCCATGGCACCCAGCGGTGCCGGCGGTGCCCCACCTCCCCCAAGCTCTCGGCTCTGCTCGAGCAAAGGGGTACCCCCATCGACCTGCGGAACGACCGCCCACAGCGGTGAGCGATCACGGTCGGCGGCCAACCGCCGCGGCCGGCGCTCAGCCACCAACCACCCACCTCCCACCGCCGCCGCCTCGATCGCCGGCCGACAGCCTGCAACCCGCACCCCACTGCCCTCAACAACCACCGACAGCCTCCCGGAGGCACCTCATGCCCAACCCCTTCCGCCACACCACCCCTCCCCCACCCAAATCCGCCACCGGCGTCACCGCAGCCGTCTACGCCCAACTCGCCGAAGACTTCGGGATCGAGCGGGCGGTCACCTTCGTCGTGCTCTCCTCCGCGCCCGAAATCATGGCCGCCGCCTGGGCGTTGATGCGCGAGTCCCTCATCGCGGGCGACGGGGACAGGACCGGCAAGGAGCTCGCGGCGCTGGGGGCGTCCCAAGCCAATCGGTGTCCGTTCTGTGTGGACGCGCACACGATGTTGCTGCACGCCACCGGGGACCACTCCCTCGCCGAAGCCATGGTGCGCGGTGAGACCCCCGCCGACGAGCGGCACGCGCGCGTGCTGGCGTGGGGCAGGGCGAGCCGGATTCCTGGGGCGGTCGAGTTGACGCCGTACCCCTTCCCCGGTGCCCACGCTCCCGCCTACATCGGCACCGTCCTCTCCTTCCACTTCATCAACCGGATCGCGTCGGCCCTGCTGACCGAGAACCTGCTGCCGGGCAACGTCCAGCGGTTCCGGGCCGTCCGGAGTCTCGGGGGACGGTCCCTCGCCAGGACGGTGCGCCGACGTCCCCCCACCGGGGCGGGCTTGGCACTCCTCGACGACCCGGGTCCCGGGCCGGACTGGGCACACGGAACCACCGTCGGCCCGGCCTACGCCGCACTGCGCGACGCCGCCAGGGCCGGGGCGGAACTCCTGGACGAGGACGACCGGAACCTCGTACGGGAAGCACTCCAGGCGTGGGACGGCACGCATCCGCCGCTCGCTTGGGACGAGCTCCCGGACCGTTCCCGCCCCGGCGCGCGTCTCGCGCTGCTGGCCGCCCTCGCCCCGTACCGCATCACGGGCGAAGATGTGACGGCCTGGCGTAAACCCATCCATACCGACCACCGCCTTGTGCACCTCGTGGCGTACGGCGCGTTCGCCGCCGTCGACCGCATCGAGAGCGCGCTTCCCGTCCGCACCGCGAAGGAGACCTCATGACCCGCATCGCCAACTCCGTTCAGGCACAGGCCTGGAACGGCCCCGTCGGCACCCACTGGGCCGCCCACCGCGAGCGCTACGACACGATGCTGTCGGGCGTGAACGACGCGCTGTTCGCGGGCGCGGCCATCGCGGCGGGCGATCGCGTCCTCGATGTCGGCTGCGGCGCCGGGGCGACCACCCGGATCGCCGCCCGGCTGGCCGCGAGCGGACATGCCGTGGGGGTCGACATCTCGGAGCCCCTGCTCGACAGGGCACGGGCGATCAGTGCCACCGAGGGCGTCGCGAACGTCGCGTACGAGCTTGCCGACGCGCAGATCCACCCCTTCCCGCCCGTCGGCTACGACGTGGTCATCAGCCGCGGCGGCGTGATGTTCTTCGCGGACCACGCGGCCGCCTTCCGGAATCTGGCAGGGGCGTTGCGGCCGGGAGGGCGGCTCGCGTTCGTGTGTCCGCGGCCCGCCGGGCCGGATGTCGAGGAGTCGCGGGCCCTCAGCCTGTTCGGCGAACTGCTGGAGGGGCCGGACGCCGACACCGTCGCCGCGCAGGTCGCGATGGCGTCGCTGTCCGACCCGGCGCGGATCCGCGAGGTCCTGCGCGGGTACGACGACGTGACCGTGACCCCCGTCGAGACGGAGACCGTGTGGGGGCGCGACGCCTCGGACGCCGTCGACTTCATCCTCTCCCGCACACCGGGGCGTACGGTCGCCGCAGACACGCGTGCGGCTCTGGAGGGCACCCTGCGCCCGTACGAGACGGATCGCGGCGTCCGCCTCCGGGCAGCGGTATGGCTGGTGACGGCGAGGGCGACCACTCGGGATGCCGCGCGGCGACCCACGCCCCGTCAACAGTGAGCCACTGTCACCACACAGGCACGGAGCGAGTTTGCACTTCCGCCCCACACGGACTCATGTGACACTGGCGTCCCGTCCGCAGTGCGGACTCCCTCCGCACCGTCCCCCACGAGAAGTGCGCCTTGCGTTCTCTTCCTCTGCCGCTCGCTCTCACCGCGCGCCTGCTGCCGGTCGCCGTGCTCGCCTCGGCCGGCTGGGCTCTGACGTCCGGTCCGCTCGCCGCGACCCCCACCGCCGAGCACAAACCGACGCCGAAGACGACCGATACGGCATCCGCACCCTCGACGTCCGCGGCCACCAAGACGTACACCGCATCGCCCGCGCCTTGCGAAGGCGTCACGGAGACGACGGTCAAGTCCCTTGTCCCTGGTGCCAAGACGGCCGGGCAGGAGATCGCCTCGACCGACAAGTCGGTGCGCCGCACCTGCTCCTGGAACGCGTTGAAGGGGTTCGACTACCGCTGGCTCGACGTCTCGTACGAGATCAAGGAGACGGACGAAGCAGCACAGAAGTCCTACGAGGGGCGCATGGCGGACAAGAACGGCGGCGGGGCGGTCCCCGGGCTCGGCGACACCGCCTACTCCGTCGTGAACCTCACCACCGAGGACAAGCAGCAGACGCGCGAGGGAGTGGTGCTGGCCCGCGTGTCCAACGCGCTGGTCGTCATCACGTACAACGGCAGTGACTTCGAGACGAAGAAGGCGCCGAGTACGGACGAGATCAACAAGGGCGCCATCAAAGCCGCCAAGGACGCGGTGGCAGTACTGGAGAAGAGCGGGCAATAGCCCGGAGGAACCGGAACAGGACCTGAAGACCGGGACAGGCCTCGAAGAACCGGCACAAGCCCGGCAGAACGCGGTAGAGCCGACCCGGAAAATGCGGTCGGCTCTACCCAGGGACACCTAAGTCGGGCACGTCAGACAGTGGCCTTCTCCTTGCCTCGCAGCAGCATCAGCACCACGTACAGAACCATCGACGTACCGAGTCCGACCGCCCACCCGTAGTCGGCCAGCGACTCCAGCGCCGGGATGGGCCGGCCGTCGATCAGCGGATGGAAGTCGGCGCCGCCGATGGCCAGGACGCCGCCGGTGACGAAGGCGACGACGGCCCGCCAGTTCCAGCCTCCGTCGTACCAGTAGCGGCCGCCCGTGCGGTACAGGTCGGCGAGGTCGAGCTTGGTGCGGCGCAGGATCCAGTAGTCGGCGATGAGGATGCCCGCGACCGTGCCGAGCAGACCGCCGACCAGACCGAGCCAGGTGAAGATGTAGCCCTGCGGGTCGGAATACAGCTTCCAGGGGAAGATCAGCACGCCGAGGACGCAGGTGGCGAGGGCACCGGTGCGGAAATTGATCTTCCGCGGCGCGATGTTGGAGAAGTCGAAGGCCGGCGAGACCAGGTTGGCCGCGATGTTCACGGACAGGGTCGCGACGAGCACGGTGACCAGGGCGAACAGGATGCCGGCGACGTTGTCCGTCTTGGCCGCCAGCTGGACCGGGTCCCAGACCGCCTTGCCGTACACGGCCTGCGAACCCGAGGTGACCATGACCGACAGGAAGGCGAAGAGCGTCATCGTGGTCGGCAGACCGAGCGCCTGACCCCAGGTCTGCGCCTTCTGGCTCTTGCCGTACCGAGTGAAGTCCGGGATGTTCAGCGACAGCGTGGACCAGAAGCCGATCATGCCCATGAGCGAGGGCCAGAACAGCTTCCAGAAGTCGCCGCCCCAGCCCAGCTTGGAGGGCTGGTCGAGCAGCGGGCCGAAGCCGCCCGCCTTGCTGCTCATCCACCACAGCATCACGCCGGCGCCGATGAGCACGAAGGGCGCCGCCCAGTTCTCGAAGCGGCGGATCGTCTCCATGCCCCGGTAGATGATGGCGACCTGGAGCACCCAGAAGATCGCGAACGACAGCCACATGGTCCAGGCGTAGCCCCCGACCTCGGCGGCGTTCTTCCAGCCGTCGCCGAAGAGCTTCCCGGCGAGGAAGTAGATCGCCTCGCCGCCGATCCAGGTCTGGATGCCGAACCAGCCGCAGGCCACCAACGCCCGTACGACGGCCGGCAGGTTCGCGCCACGGACGCCGAAGGAGGCGCGCGCGAAGACCGGGAAGGGTATGCCGTACTTGGGCCCGGCGTGCCCGGTGAGCAGCATCGGGACGAGCACGATCAGGTTGGCCAGTGCGATGGTGAGGACGGCCTGCTTCCAGTCCATGCCGACGGCTATCAGACCGGAGGCCAGCGTCCAGGAAGCGGTGTTGTGGGCCATGCCGACCCACAGCGCCGAGAAGTTGTACGTGGTCCAGGTGCGCTTCTCGACCGGGACCGGCAGCAGGTCCTCATTGGCGTAGGGGCCGGTCGGCGCCGGGGCGTCGGGCGCGATTTCCACCCGGCCGTCGGGGAGCGTGACTTGAGCGGCGGGCGGGCTGTCCGGAGGGACGGTCTCGGTCATGGGCAGGCCAATCAGACGAGGAGTGGGACGGGAAAGGCCGTGCGGGTGACGCCGTGGGGGGGTGTGTGGGTGCGGCCGATCCCCTTCCCGGGACGGCGGGAAGGGGACGATTCGGGGAGGGAGCGGTTGCCGCGGTAGGGCTGTCGTACGCGGTCAGCCGTTGATCGCCGGGATGACCTTCGCCCCGTACGCGTCGATGGTGGCCTCCTGCGCGTCGTGCATGTCGTAGACCGCGAACTGATCGACGCCGAGCTCGCGCAGTGCGTTGAGCTTCTCGATGTGCTTCTCGGCCGGGCCGATGAGGCAGAACCGGTCGACGATCTCGTCGGGCACGAAGGCGGTGTCGGGGTTGTCGGCGCGCCCGTGGTGGGAGTAGTCGTAGCCCTCGCGGGCCTTGATGTAGTCGGTGAGTTCGTCGGGTACGGCGGCCGAGTGCTCGCCGTACTTGGCGACGAGGTCGGCGACGTGGTTGCCGACCATGCCGCCGAACCAGCGGCACTGCTCGCGCGCGTGGGCGAGCGCCTCCGACGAGTCGTCCGCGGTGATGTACGCGGGCGCGGCGACGCAGATCTTGACGTCGGAGGGGTCACGCCCGGCCTCGGCGGCAGCGTTCTTCACTGCCTTGACCATGTACTCGGTCAGGTACAGATCCGCGAGCTGCAGGATGAAGCCGTCGGCCTCCTCACCGGTCATTTTCAACGCCTTCGGACCGTACGCGGCCATCCAGACCGGGAGTTCGGCGCCGGGCCCGACCCAGGGGAACTTGACGACGGTGCCGCCGAGGTCGGCCTCGTCGCCCCGACCCAGCGCCCGGATCACCTTCATCGCCTCGCTGATCCGGGCGAGGGTGTTGGGCTTGCGGCCGGCGACGCGCATCGCCGAGTCGCCGCGGCCGATGCCGCACACCGTGCGGTTGCCGTACATGTCGTTGAGCGTCGCGAAGGTGGAGGCGGTGACCTCCCAGGTGCGGGTGCCCGGGTTGGTGACCATCGGCCCCACCGTCAACTTCTCGGTGTTCGCAAGGATCTGACTGTAGATCACAAAGGGTTCCTGCCACAGCACGGCGGAGTCGAAGGTCCAGCCGTAGGTGAAGCCGTTGCCCTCGGCCCGCTTCATCAGGTCGATGACGCGGGAGGCGGGGGGGTCGGTCTGCAGCACGAGTCCGAAGTCCATGGCGCCACTCCTAGTCGCTCAGAGAAGGTACTGACAGGTGGAGCGGGGGGTGTAGACGCCGTGGCCCGCGCGTCCGGTGAACTCCCGCTCGGTGATGACCGGTTCGCCGCGCGACAGCACGGACTCGACACGGCCGGTGACGCGCTTGCCCTCGTACGCCGAGTAGTCGACGTTCATGTGGTGCGTCTCGACCGACATGACCTGCTCGGCGTGCGGGTCGTAGATGACGACGTCGGCGTCGGCGCCCGGCGCGATGGTGCCCTTCTTCGGGTACAGACCGAACATCCGGGCCGGGGTGGCGCAGGCGATCTCGATCCAGCGGCGGCGCGAGATGTGCCCGTCGACGACGGCCTGATGGAGCAGGTCCATGCGGTTCTCGACGCCGGGAAGGCCGTTGGGGATCTTCGAGAAGTCACCGCGGCCGAGTTCCTTCTGGCCGACGAAGCAGAACGGGCAGTGGTCGGTGGAGACGACCTGGAGGTCGTTGGTACGCAGGCCGCGCCACAGGGCGGCCTGGTGCTCCCTGGGCCGAAGGGGCGTACTGCACACGTACTTCGATCCCTCGAAGTCCGGTTCCGCGAGATTGTCGGTGGACAGGAACAGGTACTGCGGGCAGGTCTCGCCGAAGACGTTCAGGCCCTCGTCGCGCGCCCGTGCCAGCTCGGCGACCGCCTCCTGCGCCGAGACGTGCACGACGTACAGCGGGGCGCCCGCGACCTGGGCGAGCTTGATGGCGCGGTGGGTGGCCTCGGCTTCGAGCAGCGCCTTGCGGACCTCCCCGTGATAGCGGGGATCGGTCTCTCCACGGGCGAGCGCCTGCTCGACCAGCACGTCGATCGCGATGCCGTTCTCGGCGTGCATCATGATCAGACCGCCGTTCTCGGCGGAGCGCTGCATCGCGCGCAGGATCTGGCCGTCGTCGCTGTAGAAGACGCCGGGGTAGGCCATGAACTGCTTGAAGGAGGTGACGCCCTCCTCGACCAGCAGGTCCATCTCCTTGAGCGTCTCCTGGTTCACGTCGGAGACGATCATGTGGAAGGCGTAGTCGATGGCGCACTTGCCGTCGGCCTTGGCGTTCCAGGCGTCGAGGCCCTCGCGCAGCGAGTGGCCGACGCTCTGCACCGCGAAGTCGATGATGGTGGTGGTGCCGCCCCAGGCCGCGGCCCGGGTGCCCGTCTCGAAGGTGTCGGAGGCGAAGGTGCCGCCGAACGGCAGTTCCATATGGGTGTGGGCGTCGACGCCGCCCGGGATGACGTACTTGCCGGTGGCGTCGATGACCCGCTCGGCCGTCCACGACTCGGCCGCCGGGGTGCCGGTCGCGGCGAGAGCCACGATCCGGCCGTCCTCGATCAGGACGTCGGCGTGGATCTCGTCGGACGCGGTGATGACGAGGCCACCACGGATGACGGTACGGCTCATGCTCCCTCTCCTTCCGGTCGTGCGTGCACTGAGGGAATCCCGCTCCTGTTGAAAACTGAGGTCAACGCTGTTTCTTTACAAGGAAGACGGTGTCGCGGGCCCGGTCCCCGTGACCGGGCCCGCGGACGGCGCGGGACGACGGTCAGGGAGCGGTCAGCGGCTCGTACGCGTCGGGACGGCGGTCCCGGTAGAACTGCCAGCGGTCGCGCACCTCGCGCAGCTTGGCCATGTCGAGGTCGCGGACGACGAGCTCGGTCTCCTTGTCGCCGGCCACCTCCCCGACGAACTGGGCCTCCGGGTCGACGAAGTACGACGTCCCGTAGAAGTCGTTGGAGCCGAGTTCCTCCACGCCCACCCGGTTGATAGCGCCCACGAAGTACTCGTTGGCGACGGCCGCCGCCGGCTGCTCCAGCTGCCAGAGGTAGGCGGACAGCCCGCGTGAGGTGGCCGACGGGTTGAACACGATCTCGGCACCCGCGAGACCCAGCGCACGCCAGCCCTCCGGGAAGTGGCGGTCGTAGCAGATGTAGACGCCGATCTTCCCGGCAGCGGTGTCGAAGACCGGCCAGTCGGCGTTGCCCGGACGGAAGTAGAACTTCTCCCAGAAGCCCTCCACCTGCGGGATGTGGTGCTTGCGGTACTTGCCGAGGTACGAGCCGTCCGCGTCGATCACGGCAGCCGTGTTGTAGAGGACGCCGGGCTGCTCCTCCTCGTACATCGGCAGGATCAGGACGATGCCCAACTCCCTGGCGAGCGTCTGGAATCGCTGGACGATCGGGCCTTCGGGGATCTGCTCGGCATACTCGTAGAACGCCTTGTCCTGGACCTGGCAGAAGTAGGGCCCGTAGAACAGCTCCTGGAAGCACAGGACCTGGGCGCCCTGCGCGGCCGCGTCGCGGGCCGCCTGCTCGTGGACCTGGATCATCGATTCCTTGTCGCCGGTCCATGCGGTCTGGAAGACGGCGGCGCGGATCACTCTGCTCATCGGGACCTCCGGTCGCTCGGTGTGCTGGGGCGGGCGCCGGAAGTGGCCCGGCAGACGGCACTTCCGGTGCCCGCCCCAGGAGCCTAGAAAGGCCGGAGGGTGGCTTTGAGTTGCACGGTGTCACGTCTGCGGACGCGTGGCGTTCCACGGTGTCACCCCTGCGTCGACCCATGTTTCACCACCGCTTTCCCGCGTCGTCCCACGTTTCATCTCTGTTGCGCGTCGTGCGCGAGCAGCGCGATGTGCACGGATGCCGCCTGCTCGAAGTCGTCGAGGTCGACGCCGAGACGGCCCTCTATGACCTCCAGACGCCGGTACAGGGCGGGCCTGCTGACATGGTGGAGTTGCGCGGTGCGCGACTTGTTGCGGCCTGTGGCGAGATATGTCCGCAGTACGGGCAGCAGCTCCGCCTCGGCGTCGGCACCGCACAGCAGGCCGTCCAACTCCCGCTCGGCGAAGGACTGGACGTGCGGATCGTCCCGCAACAGCCGTACCAGACCGCGCAGATGCACGTCCCGCAGGCGTACGAGCATCGGCTGGTCCTGGTCGGCGGGTGCGTCGGCGGCAGCCTCGGCGACGTGCAGGGCCTCGCGCAGGCCGCCGGGGACGTCCTCCCAGGCGGTACGGGGTGAGGCCGCGGCCACGGTCGTACGGGCGCCGGTCTCATGGCGCAGCCGCACCGCGAAGTGCGTGGCCAGCGCCTCGGCGTCCTGGTCGCGGGCGAGGCTGAGCAGCACGGCGGTGGCCCCTTCGGCCAGCTCGGCGACGAGTCCGGGCAGCCCCAACACACGTAGGACACGGTTTAGTTGGGTCGGGTCGCCGTCGCGCACCACCAGCGGCACGAATGCCCGCCGGTTGACGGGCAGCCCGGCCGCGCGCGCCCTCGGCAGCAGCTGCCGGGCCGGTACGACACCGCTCACCAGGTCGGTCAGCAGGCTCTGCGCGGACTCCTCCTCCCAGGTGTGCACGGAGCCGCCGAGCATCCGATGCAGGACCAGGGACTCGGCGGCCCGGTCGGCGAGCAGCCGCCCGGTCGCGCCGTCGCCGCGGTATCCGCACAGCACGATGCGGCCCCAGCGCTCGCCGCGCCCGCCCAGCTCGGCGCGGATCCAGCCGTCGCCCTCGCTGCCGCCCGCCTGCCGGGCGATGCGCTCCCAGTCGCGCAGCACGTCGTCGACGGCGGACCGCTCCCCCGCCGTGGCGAGGACCCGGTGGGCGAGGTTGGTGACGACGACGGGACACGCGGCGTGCCCGGCGATCTCGTCGAGCATGCGCTGCAGCGGGGCGCCTGCGGTGATGAGTCCGGTGAGCGCGGTCCGTACGGCCTCGGACAGACTCACGGCCGCGAACTTGCTTCTGACCAGCCGGGATTGGACCTCCTCCGTCAACTCGGCGAAGGGGAAGGGCCGGTGGAGCACCACCATGGGCAGCCCGCAGCGCTCGGCCGCCCGGCGCATCACGTCCGGCGGCGCCGGAAAGGCGCGGCCGAGTCCGAGGACGACGGCCGCGGCCTCCGCGCGGTGCAGCGAGCGGATGTACTCGGCCTGCGCGTCGGGATCGCCGGCGAGCAACACCCCGGTGGTGAGCACCATTTCGCCGCCGCTGAGCATCACGCCCACATCGGCGGCCTCGGCGACGTGCACCCAGCGCACGGGCCGGTCGAGATGGCCCGCACCGGCCACCACCTCGGGCTCTCCGGCGAGCACTCGGTCCAGGGTGAGGACCTGGCGTACCGACAGGGCGGGTTCCAGGGCGGTGGTCATGGCGACGTTCCCTTGCTCAGGTTCTCTTACCGGGTACACCTCAGCGCGTGCTCGAGAATCGCCGCGCCCTCCTCGGCCTCCGCCACGGTGAGGGACAGCGGCGGTGCGATGCGCAGCACGCTGGTGTTGTGACCGCCGCCCTTGCCGATCAACAGGCCTGCTTCGCGGGCCGCTTCCTGCACGGCCGTGGCACCCTCCGGGTTCGCCTCGTCGGTGCCGGGCCTGACCAGTTCGACGCCGATCATCAAGCCGCGCCCGCGCACCTCCCGTACGCCGTCCAGCTGCGCGGTGATCGCCCGCAGCCGCTCGATGAGCAGACCGCCGACGCGCCGGGCGTTGCCCTGCAGGTCGTGCTCGAGGAGGTAGGTGAGGTTCGCGAGCCCCGCCGCCATCGTGACCGGCGAGCCGCCGAAGGTGGAGATGGAGTTGGAGTCGAGACAGTTCATGATCTCGGCGCGGGCCACGACGCCGCCGATGGACATGCCGTTGCCGATTCCCTTGGCGAAGGTCAGCATGTCCGGCGGGCCCGCGGCAGCGTGCGCCTGCCAGCCCCAGAAGTGCTCGCCGGTGCGGCCCCAGCCGGTCTGCACCTCGTCGGCGATCCAGAGGATGCCGCGCTCGTCCAGGACCTCGCGGAAGGCCGCGTACAGGCCGTCGGGCGGCGTGGTGAAGCCGCCGACGCCCTGGATGGGTTCGGCGATCAGGGCCGCGGGCGGACGGATGTGGCCGAGCAGGTCCTTCAGGTCGTCCACGCAGGCCGCGATGAAGTCGGCGTCGCCGAGATCGGCGTACGGGCCGCGGGTGCGGACGCCACCGTGGACGTACAGCGTCTGGAGCGGCGAGAGGGAGGTCGGCGACCAGCCCTTGTTGCCGGTGATGCCGACCGCGCTGAACGAGCGGCCGTGGTAGCTGTTGCGCATCGCCAGGATCTGGTTGCTCTGCCGGTAGGCGGTGGCGAGCAGCAGGGCCGTGTCGTTGGCCTCGGTGCCGGAGGTGGTGAAGAAGACGCGGGCGTCCGGGATGCCGGAGAGCTGGGCGATCCGCTCGGCGAGGTCGACCATCGGCCGGTTGAGGTAGAGCGTCGAGGAGTGGATGATCCGCCCGGCCTGCTCGCTGACGGCCTTTGTCACCTCGGGCAGCGCGTGCGCGGTCATCGTCGTGAGGATGCCGCCGAAGAAGTCGAGGTACCTGTTGCCCTTGGCGTCCCAGACGTGCCGGCCCTCGCCATGGGTGATCTCGATCGGGTCCTCGTAGTACAGGGCGAGCCAGTCGGGCAGGACGGCCTTGTGGCGTGCGTACAGGTCGGTCACGGCTGCACCAGCCCTTCGTAGGCGTCGGGTCGGCGGTCGCGGTAGAACGCCCACTGCTGCCGGACTTCCTCGATCAGATCGAAGTCGAGGTCGCGGACGACGAGTTCCTCGGCCTTGTCGCTCGCCGTCTCCCCCACGAACTGCCCGCGCGGGTCGACGAAGTACGACGTCCCGTAGAAGTCGTTGTCTCCGTACTCCTCCTCGCCCACCCGGTTGATCGCCGCGATGAAGTACTCGTTGGCGACGGCCGCGGCGGGCTGCTCCAGCTGCCAGAGATAGGCGGACAGGCCGCGGGAGGTGGCGGACGGGTTGTAGACGAGCTGGGCGCCGTTCAGGCCGAGCTGTCGCCAGCCCTCCGGGAAGTGGCGGTCATAGCAGATGTACACGCCGATCCTGCCGACGGCGGTGTCGAAGACGGGCCAGCCCAGGTTCCCCGGTTTGAAGTAGTACTTCTCCCAGAAGCCCTTCACCTGGGGGATGTGATGCTTGCGGTACTTGCCGAGGTATGTGCCGTCGGCGTCGATCACGGCCGCGGTGTTGAAGTAGAAGCCGGACTGCTCCACCTCGAAGACGGGCACGACGATGACCATGCCGGTCTCGCGGGCGAGTTCTCGCATCCGGGTGACGGTGGGCCCGTCGGGCACGGCCTCCGCCCAGCGGTAGTGCTCGGGCTCCTGGACCTGGCAGAAATAGGGAGCGTTGAAGACTTCCTGGAATCCGATGACCTTGGCGCCCTGCCGGGCCGCCTCGCGGGCGTGTTCCTCGTGCTTGGCGACCATGGATGCGGTGTCGCCTGTCCAGGTGGCCTGGACCAGAGCGGCACGTACGACGTTGGCCATGAGCTGCTCCTTCGACGGGACGTCAGAGAGCCTCTACGCACGTAGACAAAGGCTGTAGAGGCTCGAAAGTAAGCCCCCCGAAGAGCCTTGCCAAGACCATCGTCGTTAACCCGCTGAGTCGATCACGTTTCGCACTCCTGTGGGTGAGTGACGGATCCGGTCACGCGGTGAAGCCGGCGACCCGCAGAGCGTGGACGAGGTCCCAGTGGCGTTCGTCCGAGACGCCCTGGGCGGCCTCCAGGAGGAGCGGCACGAGCCGCTGCGGATCCGCTTCCGCGCTGCGGGCCGCTTCCTCCGGGGTGCGCACGCGGACGTACGCGTCGAGCAGTGCGTCGATCTCGCGCTGTCGGCCCTCCTCGGCGAGGCTCAGCACGGCGGCCCCGATCTCCGGCGCGGGCCGGGCGACGCCCTGGCGCAGCATCTGCTGCCCGTCGGCCGTCCGGCCCGCCGCTACGAGCGCGTCCGCGGCGGCGACCAGCCGGTCCGCGGGGAGCGAGGCCGCCTCCCACAGCAGGGTGGCCCAGTCGGCGTCCAGGCCCGCGCGCTGCAGCTCCGCGGCGAGCAGCGGGAAGCGGGCGGCGGGCCAGTACGCGGCCTCGACGAGGACGGCGTGCGCCTCGCCGCTCCTGCCCTCGCTCCGCAGCCGTATCAGCATCCCGACGGTCTCGGCGGTGGCCCGCCGCGCACCGTCGTCCACCGGCTCCGTGCGCGGCCGCGCGGGCTCCTCGGCCGCTCCCGCGAAACGGGCGCCGCGGGGGGTACGGCCGCCCTGCGCGGCCGGGGCCGGGCTGGGCGGCGCCGCCTCGGGTACGACCATGGGGGCCGCCTCCGGCTCCATCATTCCGGCGAAGCGGGCGCTGCCTCGGGGGCGGCGCTTGGAGCGCTGCTTGGGGGTGGCGGGGGTCGGCTCCGGGGCCCGGGCCGGGGGCCGTTCGTGGTCACCCTGAGGGTCGGGGGCGTACCCGTCGCGACCTGCGGCCGCCGGACGGTCCGGCCACGCCGGGTCGGCGAAGGGGGAGCGCGCGGCGGGCTGCTCCGGCACGGCCGGGTCCGCGAACGGGGAGTGCGGGCCGGTCTGCTCGGGAATGGTCGAGCGATGGCGGGGTGACGACGGCCCCGGGGCGGCGCCTTCTCCGGCGCCCCGCCGAGCGCTCGGACGACCCGCCGTGTCCCCCTCGTCCTCGGGCTCCCGTACCCGGAACACATCCCCGGCGGGCCCGGCCGTGAAGTCCAGTGCGCCCTGCCCGTGGGTGTGCTGGAGGCGGCGGTCGAGGTTCTCCATGCGGTGGTGGAGCTCGGTGCAACGGGCTGTGGCGCGTTCGTGGTCGTCGTGGGCCCAGGCGAGGTCGAGCCGGATCGACTCGGCCTCCTCCTGGGAGCGGGCCGAGTGGAGCAGCCGGCCCAGCTCGGCCTGGCGCTCGGCCGCGTAGCGCTGTTCGCGGAGCATCACGTCGAGGCGGTCGCCGAGTGCGTCGCGGCCTCCGGGCCGGGCGTCGTACGCGGCGAGCGAGGCGCCGTGCAGGGCGCGGGCCCGCTCGGCTTCCTGGGCGGCGGCCCGGTCGCCGTAGTCCGCGGCGAGGTCCTGGAGGAGCGCCTCCACGACGTCCCACGGCGGCACTTCCCAGCCGTCCAGGCAGGCCCGCATGCCGTCGGGGTCGCGCTGCCAGAACACTCCGCACCAGCCGCCGCCCCGATCGAGCCGTTCCATCAGCCCGTTCAAATACCTTGCGAACTCCCGCACTTGACCCGGGAGTTGTTCTACAGCCATCACACGACTCCCCGCCCGACTGGAGTGCTCCGGTCCGGTAGAAAACACCAGCCGTGTTACAGAACGGCTACAGGGAGTTTTCGGACCGGACGCAGAGCCCTCCGGGATGGATGACACCGGTGTGCGGCCCTCCAGGGACGCAGCTGTCAGGAGACCCTACTCGCCTCCCCCGCCCGGTGGCGGACGACCAGAGGGCGTCTCATGCCACGCGAGCCAACGCGCACCGCACCACGAGGTCGTCCATCGACAGCCCGAGCACCCGCGCCAGCGCCGCCACCGTGAAGAAGGCCGGGGTGGGCGCCCGCCCGGTCTCGATCTTGCGCAGCGTCTCGGCGGAGATCCCGGCGACCGCCGCGATCTCCGCCATGCTGCGGTCACCGCGGGCGTCGCGCAGCAACCGGCCGAGCCGCTCGCCGCGTTCGCGCTCTTCGGGGGTCAGAGGGGTGCGTACCATGCCACCATTCTAATACCGGTATAGTAATTGGCATGGTGGAACTGAAGACGGACACATCGATCGACGAGATGTACGCGGCGGGCCAGGTCGTGGGCAGGGCGCTCACAGCCGTGCGGGAAGCGGCCGACGTGGGCGTCTCACTCCTGGAGCTGGACGAGGTGGCGCACCAGGTCCTGCGGGACGCGGGAGCGAGCTCCCCCTTCCTCGGCTACCGCCCCTCGTTCTCGCCCACCCCCTTCCCCGCGGTCATCTGCGCCTCCGTGAACAACGCGATCGTGCATGGCGTCCCGGACGGCTACCGGCTGCGCGACGGCGACCTGGTCTCCATCGACTTCGGCGCCGAACTGGGCGGCTGGGTGGGCGACTCGGCGATCAGCTTCATCGTCGGAAGGCCGCGCGCCGCCGACGTGCGCCTGATCGAGACCGCGGAGCGGGCCCTCGCGGCCGGCATCGAGGCCGCCGTCGTCGGCAACCGCATCGGCGACATCGCGCACGCCATCGGCACGGTGTGCCGCGCGGCGGGGTACGGCATCCCGGACGGCTTCGGCGGCCACGGCGTGGGCCGCCACATGCACGAGGACCCGTCCGTCCCGAACGAGGGCCGCCCCGGCCGCGGCCTCCCCCTGCGCCACGGCATGGTCCTCGCCATCGAGCCCATGCTCATCGGCGGCGGCACCAACGGCTACCACGCGGCCCCCGACGGCTGGACCCTTCGCACGAACGACGGCTCCCGCGCGGCCCACACGGAGCATACAGTGGCGATCACCGAGGCGGGGCCACGCATCCTGACGGCGCGCTGACTCCCGACACTCTCGCTATCTCGGCGCGCCCGACCAGCCCTTCACGTTGGAGTACGACTCGAAGTCGTAGCGGGTCCGCCGGTCCCACTGCTCGCCGATATCCGCTCGTAGGCCTCGTCCGGCACGTAGAGCAGGCTCTCGGTCGACACGGGTCCGGCCGCATACGCGATGAAGCGACAGGGGTCGATCAGCACCCGGTCGTACTCGGCGCGGCCCGTGGCGACGACGGCGGCACGTGTATGGAGGTACTGGTCCCCGGACAGCTCCCGGCCCTTCGGCTGGAGCCCGAACTGCCAACGGTCCAGCCGGTACAGGGCCCACGCCAACTGCTCGGCGAAGCCGATGACCGCGTGCAGCGGACCTGCGACGAGCATCCCGATCAGGCCTGCGGCCGGCCCGGCCCCATCAGGGTCGGGTGCCGCAGGCCGACACTCCTCGAGCAACCGCCAGAAGCCACTCTCGTCCATGCCCGCAAGGATGGCGTACGGCACTGACAATCGTGCGGGCAGCGCTCTGAACTGCCAGAACGCTGCCCGCACGGCGACTTGTGGTTACGACGCGGGCCGCACCACCATCGCGGAGCCGCCTCCGCGTCGCACCTTCTCCGCGGCCGCGAGCCACTTGCCGTTCGGGAGACGTTGGATGCCGGTCGCCGCGCCGATTTCCGGGTTTTGGCGGAAGGCGTGGCCGATGGACTCCAGCTGGGCCTTCAGAGGGCTGTTCCACAGGGCCGGTTCGAGTTCGGTCGTGGTCTGGTTGCGCTGGCTGGCGCGCGGGGCGGCGATCGCGTCCACCAGGGGCAGCCCCCGGTCCAGGAACTCCGTCAGCGTCTGCAGCACGGTCGTGACGATGGTCCCGCCGCCCGGCGAGCCGAGCGCCACCACGGGCCGGTCGGCGCGGTCGAGCACGATCGTCGGCGAGATGGACGAGCGCGGCCGCTTCCCGGGGCCGGGCAGGTTCGGGTCGTGGACGTCCGCACTCGCGGGCGTGAAGGAGAAGTCCGTCAGCTCGTTGTTGAGGATGAAGCCGCGGCCCGGGACCGTGATGCCGCTGCCACCGGTCTGCTCGATGGTCAGCGTGTACGCGACGACGTTGCCCCACTTGTCGGCTACCGTCAGGTGCGTGGTGTTCTCGCCCTCGTACGTCGTCGGGGCGGCCGTTCCGGCCGTGGAGCAGGCCGTCGGGTCGCTCGGGTCACCCGGCGCCAGCGGGCTCGTCAGCACCGCGTCGTCCTTGAGCAGGCATTCCCGCGAGTCCGCGTACTTCTGCGACAGAAGCCCCTTCGTCGGTACGTCCTCGAAGGCCGGGTCGCCCACCCAACGGCCCCGGTCCGCGAACGCGATCCGGCTCGCCTCGATGGAGCGGTGCAGGTACTGCGCCTCGCTCGCCTTCGCAAGGTCGCGCTTCTCAAGGATGTTGAGCGCCTCGCCCACCGTGGTGCCGCCCGAGGAGGAGGGCGCGATCGAGTAGACCTTCAGACCTCGGTACGTGGTCCGGGTCGGCGCCTGCTGCTTCGCCTCATACTCGGCCAGGTCCTCCAGGGACAGCTTGCCCGGGCGGGCGTTGTAGCCCGAACCCCGATCCACCGGCGGCTTGTTCACGGTGTCGACGATCTCCTGGCCGAGGTCGCCGTCGTAGATCGCGTCGACACCCTCCTTGCCCAGCTGCTGGTAAGTACGGGCCAGATCGGGATTCTTGAACGTCGAGCCGACGACCGGAAGCGCGCCGCCCGGCAGGAAGAGTTCGGCGGTGTCCGGGAAGTTCTTGAAGCGGGCCTGATTGGACTCGGTCTGCGAGCGGAAGGTCGCATCGACCGTGAATCCGTCGCGAGCGATGCGCTCGGCGGGCTTCAGCACGCTGCCCAGCCGCCTGCTGCCCCACTCGTCGAGAGCCGTCTGCCAGGTGGCGGGCGTGCCCGGTGTGCCCACGCTCAGCCCGCTGGTGACGGCGTCCGCAAAGCCGAGCGGCTTGCCGTTCTCCAGGAACAACCCGGAGTCGGCCGTCAACGGGGCCGTCTCGCGGCCGTCGATCGTGTGCACCGTGCGGGACTTGGCGTCGTAGTAGACGAAGTAGCCGCCTCCGCCGATGCCGGACGAGTAGGGCTCGGTGACGCCGAGGGCCGCCGCTGTGGCGACCGCCGCGTCCACGGCGTTCCCGCCCTTCTTCAGGACCTCGATCCCGGCCGCGGAGGCGTCCGCGTCGACGCTCGCCACGGCGCCGCCGTAGCCGACGGCGACCGGAACCTTCTCAACCGAAGCGTCGGTGGAAGACGGTGGCGCCGCCGCGCCGACCGACACCACCGCGGCCGAAACCGCCAAGACCGCCAGATTCCGCGCAAGAGGGCGACGCATCCGTACCTCCAGTCAACAGCCGTCCGCGCAGCGTAACTTCACCGCCATGCCCGCGTCAGGACCCCCTCGAACACCGTTCCGCATTGCCGCTAGCATGCGCGCCCATGACTGACGACGTGCGCAACATCGTCCTCGGCGTACTGGCGGCCGGCATCAGTGCCGCGCTCGGCTGGCTCGCCCGTACGTATTTGTGGAGGCGCAAGCTCCGCCGCAAGCAGGCGTTCTTCGGGCTGCCGGACAACTCCGAGTCGCTGCTCGTCGTCAACCGCGACGCCGGCAGCGCCGACCTCGCCGTGCACCGCTACGACGTGTTCGCGCTCCTTGAACTCTCCGCACTCATCAAGGACTGCGGCGCGCACGCCGAGGTGATCACCCAGGACGCGGCCCGGCAGGGCTTCGGAGAGCGGACGGAGTTCTGCGTCGGCGGCCCGGGGTCGAACAGGCGCATGGCTGCCCATATGCACGCGATGCTGCCCGGCGTGCGCGTGAACACCGACGCGGAACCGGGCCCGGAGCGACTGGCGTTCCAGATCGGCAGCGAGCAGTACCGCATGGAGCCCGGCCTGACCGAGTACGTGCTGCTGGCACGGCTCACCGCCGGGCAACCCGGCCTGACTCGGCCAGTCTTCCTCTTCTGCGGCCAGCGCGCGATCACCAACCAGGCGGCGACCCGCTATCTCGCCCGCAACCACGAACGCCTCGCGCGCAAGCACGGCGACAAGTCGTTCGTCCTGCTCCTGAAGGTCGTGAACTCCCAGGCGTACGGCCCCGACGTCGTCGAACTCGTCGCGGACGTCACCCGGGCCGCCCAGACCCCGCTCCCCACGCCCGCGAACCCGCGCAATTCACACCGGGCGACCTCCTGAAGTCCTCTGCGCATGCCATCCGGGGAGCAGCGGACAGCCCACTGGAACGAACGGTTCGACTTGCGCACGGAATGAGTACTTCAGAGCGTCACGGCACACCGTTCAACGTCTCTTCACTCACGAAATCAACACCTCAACAATCGTTACCCGCACGTAACTTACCGACGGGTTACTTCCGGTAAGCGACCGAGGTTACCGTCGGGTCACTTTGCGCTGACACGAGTGAGGAGTGACCCGTGGGACACGGTCGCAACGCCCTGCGTACGTCCGCCGTCGGTGCCGTCTCCGCGACGCTGATCGCCACCGCCGGCCTCGGTATGGCCCCCGCCGCCCAAGCCTCCACCGGCGCGACGGGGCTTCGCTTCGTCGACATCTCCGGAGACGGCGGCACGGTCCTCAAGGCCAACGTCGTCACCCCCCCGGGCGCCGACGGCACCCGCGACTACCCGCTCATCGTGCTGCCCACGAGCTGGGGCCTGCCGCAGGCCGAGTACCTCGTACAGGCCCAGAAGCTCGCGAACTCCGGCTACGTAGTCGTCAGTTACAACGTCCGAGGCTTCTGGCAGTCCGGCGGCGAGATAGAAGTGGCAGGCCCGCCGGACGTGGCCGACGCATCCAAGGTGATCGACTGGGCGCTGGCGAACACCCCCTCCGACGCACAGAAGGTCGGCATGGCCGGGATGTCGTACGGTGCCGGCATCAGCCTGCTCGCCACCGCGCACGACAAGCGGATCAAGGCGGTTGCCGCCCTCAGCGGCTGGGCCGACCTCATCGACTCGATCTACTCCGGCCGCACCCAGCACGCCCAGGCGGCCGCCCTGCTGGACGGTGCCGGAACGATCACCGGCCACCCCAGCCCCGAACTCCAGCAGATCTTCAAGGACTTCTTCTCCTCCGACCTCTCCAAGGAACAGGAGATCATCGCCTGGGGGAAGAAGCGTTCCCCTGAGACCTACATCGACCAGCTCAATGCAAACGGGGCGGCGGTCATGCTGGCCAACGGCTGGGGCGACACGATCTTCCCGCCGAACCAGTACGTGAAGTTCTACGAGGAGTTGACCGGTCCGAAGAGGCTGGAGTACCGGCCCGGCGACCACGCCACGGCCGAGGTGACCGGACTCTTCGGACTCCCCAACGACGTGTGGACGGACACCGGCCGCTGGTTCGACCACTACCTCAAGGGCGAGGACAACGGCATCAATCGCGAGCAGCCGGTCCGGCTCAAGTCCCGTACCGCGGGCGGCTACGAGGGCTACCCGGACTGGAAGTCCGTCGGCCCGACCACGAAGAAGATCGCCCTGTCCGGCACCCAGACCATCCACACGAACGTCGACTCGGGCGCGGACGGCGGGGTCATCTTCCTCTCCAGCATCCTCGACCAGCTCGCCCAGCTGCCCCCGATGGCGTCGATCCCGCTGCTGCCGCGCTACTGGGCGGCCGTGTGGCAGTCGGAGAAATACCAGAGCGCACAACAGGTGCGCGGCACCGTCAAGCTGCACACCACGGTCACCGGCACCAAGGAGAGCGGCACCCTCGTCGCCTACCTCTACGACGTGGGCCCGCTCGGCCTCGGCAAGCTGGTCAGCAACGCGCCGTACACCTTCCACGGGCAGACGCCCGGAAAGCCGTTCGGCCTCGACCTGGAGCTGTACTCCACGGCCTACGACGTCCCGGCAGGGCATCGACTCGCTCTGGTCGTCGACACGGTCGACCCGCTCTATATCGAGCACAACCCGTCCGGCGCGCAGCTGACCTTCTCCTCGCCGGAACACGACCCCTCATATGTGTCGGTGCCCCTGCGCGAGCAGTGATCTCCGGCTGCCGCCGTCCGGGTCTGGCCCTGTGAGCTGCTGCTTTCCCCCTACAGTCGCGGGGCTGTGGGGGGACCCCCACCCGGCAGCAGCGTCCCTGGTTCGGCCGGTGCCACCTCCACGGCCTCGGTCTTGGGACTGCGCCGCTCCCACCGGGACACCCACTGGGCGAACCAGGAGAGCAGCATGCACATCCCGATGTAGATCGGTGAGATCACCATCACCACGGGGATGAACGGCAAATCGTAGTCGAGGTTGGACGCGATGAGCTTCCCGGCGTGGAGGAACTCCTCATAGGTGATCAGATAGCCGAGCGAGGTGTCCTTCAGGGCCACCACGAGCTGGCTGATGATGGCGGGCAGCATGGCCCGTGCGGCCTGGGGCACGAGGACGTACGACATGACCTGGGTCTTGCGCATGCCGAGCGCGAACGCGGCCTCCCGCTGGCCGCGTTCGACGGAGTTGACGCCCGAGCGGAAGACCTCGGCTAGCACCGAGCCGTTGTAGAACGTCAGCCCCGCGACCAGCGCGGGCAGCGGCTGCACCTTCAGCGCCACGAAGATGAAGAAGATCATCACCAGCACGGGCATGGCCCGGAAGAACTCGACGACCAGCGTGGAGATCCAGCGCACCGGACGATGCTCGGAGAGCCGCCCCGTCGCGAGCACGGTGCCCAGCGCCAGCGAGAGTACCGCGGCGATCGCGAAGGCCTTGAGCGTGTTGCCCAGGCCGCGCAGCAGCAGCTCCTGGATGCCCTTGTACTCGAAGGGCATCCACTTCGTGTAGGTGAACTGCTCGGTGTCGAACAGGAGATACAGGATCCAGCCGATCAGGACGAGGATCAGAGCGGTGGACACGATCCCGTACATCCGGTGCCGCCGACGGGTCTTGGGACCCGGGACGTCGTAAAGGGCTGTGGACTCGACGGTGTTGGTGGTCATCGGGGTACTCCCCAGCGCTTTTCGAGGGCGTTGAAGACGGCGCTGATGGTGAGGGTGATGATCAGGTATCCGACGGCGATCCAGAAGAAGGTCCAGACGATGTTGTAACCGAGTTCGCTGAGTGTCTTGTAGGTGCCGAGCAGCTCGTTGACGCTGAACGCCCCCGCGATCGCCGAGTTCTTGGCGAGCGCGATGAGTGTGGAACCGACCGGTGGGATCACCGAACGGAAGGCCTGCGGCAGGACGACCAGGGACAGCGTCTGGTTGAAGTTCATACCGAGACTGCGGGCGGCTTCGCCCTGCCCCTTGGGCACGGTGTTGATTCCGGAGCGCAGCGCCTCGCAGATGAAGGCCGAGGTGTAGCAGCCGAGCGCCAGGACCGCGAACACCTTGAAGGGCAGCACGAGCCCGAAGCGCGGCAGGCCGAGCAGCACCGCGAAGAACAGCAGGGTGAGCGGGGTGTTGCGCAGCACGGTCACCCACACCGTGCCGAAGGCCCGCAGGGAGCCGACCGGGGCGACCCGGAACGAGGCCATCACGAAGCCGAGTGCGAGGGCCAAGGCCGAGGCATAGACGGTGAGTTCGACCGTGCCGAGGAATCCTTCGACGAAGATGGAGAAGTTGTCTGTCAGTACGTTCATGCGGCCGCTCGTCCCTTCAGCTCGCCGGGTAGCGGTCGATCGGGGGCGGGGTGGGCGCCGGCACGCCGGACAGGCCGAGCGTCGCCTCGTACGCCTTCTTCCAGTCGCCGTTCTTCTCGCGGGCCTCCAATGCGTCGTCGAGCGCGAACCGCAGCGCGTTGTCGCTGCGCGGTACACCGATGCCGTACGGCTCCTCGGAGAACGGCTTGCCGACGACCTTGAGTTCGTCGGGCACCTTGGCCGCGTAACCGATCAGAATCGCGTCGTCGGTGGTGACGGCGTCGACCTGGTAGGTGAGCAGGTTGTCGACGCAGACCGAGTACGTGTCGTACGCGACCAGCGTCGCTTGCGGATAGTCGGTCTTGATGCGCTGGTACGGGGTCGAACCGGCCGCCGAGCAGACGCGTTTGCCGGCGAGGTCCTGGGGCCCGTGGATGTCGTTCTCGTCCTTGCGCACCAGCAGGGACTGACCCGCCATGTAATAGGGGCCCGCAAAGCCGACCAGTCTCTTGCGCAGGTCGTTGATGGTGTACGTGCCGACGTAGTAGTCGATCTGGCCGTTCTGCAGGGCGGTTTCGCGGTTGGCGGAGGCGATCGTCTTGAAGCGGATCGTCTTCGGGTCGAAACCGAGGGAGGCCGACATCATCTTGGCGATCTCGATGTCGAAGCCGGAGTAGGTGCCGGTCGCCGGGTCCCTCTCACCCAGGTACGGCTGGTCCTCCTTGGCGCCGACGGTGAGGTAGCCGCGCTTCTTGGCCCGCTTCCAGGTGGGCGACTGCGGGAGCTGAAATCCATGGTCCACTTGGTAGTTGGGCAGTTCTTCGGCGGCGGGACCCTTGACGGGCGGGCTGCCCTCCTTGCCGCAGGCGGCGACGGCGGCCGTGGCGATCAACGCCGTGAACGCCGCGACGGCACGGCACATACCTTTCGTACGGATCACGCGGTGCGCTCCCCCGCTCAGTGCCTGAGAATCTTGGAGAGAAAGTCCTTGGCCCGTTCGCTGCGCGGGTTGGTGAAGAACTCCTCGGGGGTGCGGTCCTCGACGATGCGACCGTCCGACATGAACACCACACGGTTGGCGGCGGAGCGCGCGAAGCCCATTTCGTGGGTGACCACGACCATGGTCATACCGTCGCGCGCGAGTTGCTGCATGACCTCCAGGACCTCGTTGATCATCTCGGGGTCGAGCGCCGAGGTCGGCTCGTCGAAGAGCAGCGCCTTGGGGTTCATGGCGAGGGCGCGGGCGATGGCCACGCGCTGCTGCTGTCCGCCGGAGAGCTGCGCCGGGTATTTCGGGGCCTGCGAGACGAGGCCCACGCGGTCGAGCAATTCGAGGGAGCGCTTGTCGGCCTGCTCCTTCTTGCGGCCGCGGACCTTGATCTGGGCCAGCGAGACGTTCTGCAGGACCGTCTTGTGCGCGAAGAGGTTGAAGGACTGGAAGACCATGCCGACCTCGGCGCGGAGCTTGGCCAGGGCCTTGCCCTCGGCGGGGAGCGGCTGACCGTCGAGCTTGATCGCCCCCGACTCGATGGTCTCCAGACGATTGATCGTTCTGCACAGTGTCGACTTGCCCGACCCCGACGGGCCGATGATCACGACCACCTCCCCCTTGCCCACGGTGAGGTTGATGTCCTGGAGGACATGCAGCTCCCCGAAGTACTTGTTCACGTCGTGCAGCTCGATCAAAGGATCGACAGCCATGCCCAGCCCTACCCACTCTCAGCTGTGTCGCCGTCGCCGCAAACTATCCAGGCAAGATCGGACTTGGTCCGCGACACGCACTTTTCGGGCATTAGCCGTATTTACGACGATGGGGTCGCTGTCGAACTCATGAACTACCCCTCGGCGACCTCCGCGTAGAGCTGCGAGAGTTCGGGGACACCGCTGGACGCCCACGCGTGACCGCCCGCGACCACATCGATCTCGCGGCCGGAGGTCAGCCGCACCACGGGCTGGCCGTTGGGCCAGATCTCCCAGGCCGCGCCGGGAACCGTACGCACCATCACCGTGCCGAGGTAGAGGCCGGCGTCATTGCCGAGCCAGGGCAGGCTCTCCTCGTCGTCGCGCCAGCGCGGGAGCAGTTGATCCAGGGCCTCCAACGAGGCCACGGAATCGTCGAGTTCGACTCCCGCCCGGTGCGCCTGGGAGCGCAGCAGCTCGCACTCCGAGAGCAGTTCGGCGATGCCCTCGGGATCGCTCTCACCGTCGGAGAACACCGCGACGCCGAAGGCGAGGCCGCGCTTCTTGCGCCAGTTGCCCAGGAAAGGGATGTTCATACACCCAGCGTGTCACCCACTCCGCCGGTCGCACCACAGGCGCGCGGAGTTGCCTGGTCACCGCAGGCCTGGTCGGCACGGGCCGGACCGCCGGAGCGCTCCCCTCCCGCACCGCCCGCCACCGTCGCCCGTACGGGCCGCCGCCCCGGCCCGTACGGCACACCTTGCCAACGGTATTCATCCTCCGTAGAGTTCATCACAGCATGAGTTCAACATTCGTTGACTTACATGTTCCGCCATCCCATGACCAGGAGAGGCAGGGCCCGTGCAGAAGATTCCCTTCCAGGTGAACGAGGGCGGGATCGTCGCTCTGCTGCCGAACGGCCATGTCGAGTTCCTCGCCGCATCCGCACGGGAGTTGATCGAGCGTCACAACTCCGGGCGGGCGGTGACCGCCGCCGAGTTGATGCACCACGCGCTCGCCGACCCGCTGGTGGCGCTGGACCGGTTCCATCTGCCCGCCCCGGCCATCGCCTTCGTGGAGACCACGAACCTCTGCAACCTGCGCTGTCGGCACTGCTACGCGGACTCCGCACTCAAACGGCCAGACGAGATCTCCACGCCCCGCATCAAGCAACTTCTGGACGACTTCGCGGAGATGGGCGTGCTCCAGGTGTTTCTGACGGGTGGTGAGATCTTCTCGCACCGGGACGCGGTCGAGATCATCCAGCACGCCCGCAGCAAGCCTTTCAGCACACAGATCTTCACCAACGGGCTGCTGGTCACCGAGGAGAAGCTGGCCCGGATCCCGGCAGGGCAGTCGTTCTTCATCAGCTTCGACACCGCCGATCCCGAGCGCACCGTCCGCGGGCGGATGGACTTCCCCAAGCTCCAGCACGCGTTCGAGATGATGCGCAAGCACGGGCATGTGTTCCGCACCGCCATCTCCGTCCATCGCAACAACATCCAGGACGCCGAGGAGATCTTCGAGTGGTGCGCCGAGCGGGGGTATCCGCGCCCCCAGTGGCTGGAGACGCACCCGGTGGGCCGGGCCCTGCTCCACCCGGACATGCTCCTGCGCCCCGAGGACGTCGACGAGGTGTTCGAGGTCTACCAGCGGTGCATGGACCGGTACTCCACCGAGCCGGACCAGGAGCCTGTCGAGGCGCCCGCCGGTCCCGCCCGGCGCGCCGCCGACGAGATCCGCGGGGTCGACACCATCCAGTTCTGCCAGCGCCTGGAGCGAGCGGTGGGCCAGGAGAAGTGCGGCCGCTCGGTCGTCTACGTCAACAGCCGCGGCGACGTGTACCCGTGCAGCAACTGCATGTCGGGGCAGCTCTACAAGGCCGGCAACACCACCGAGAAGTCGTTCGCGGAGATCTGGGAGCACGGCTTCGACGAGTTCCGTGACATCCGCTTCAGCGACCACTCGGTGTGCGGCTCGTGCCCGGTGGCCGCGGAGGACATCTGGTGCCAGTTCCGCTGCCCGCCGCTGGCCAAGAACATCACCGGTGACCCCAAGGGCTGCGGCGCCACCGAGTACCTCCAGGAGTTCACGCTGCGCTCCGGCCGCTACTGGCGCGCCCGCAAACAGCGCAACGTGCGCCTGACCCTGACTCCCCGTCAGTCGAGTCCGGCCGACCCGTCAGCCCCCAACCGACTCCCGCTCCCGACGAAGTGAGCGGGTCCCTGTCCCACGGCGGCGCGACCGCTGCCGCCTCCACCGAAGGGAAGGCAACCATGCCCGAAGAGAAGAAGGTCATCCGCATTCACCTGGAGCCGGGGCAGGAGGGCGTGACCCTGAGCGCCGTCGGAGCCGCCTCGGCCACCGCGCCCGCCGAGACGCTGGTGGAAGCCACCAACATCACGGAGGCCACGGTCATCGAGGTCGAGATCTGACCGAACGCCTTTGCCGGCAGGTGACGAAGCGGTGTACCACTTCCCGGCCCGTTGAGGGGCGGGCCGGGAAGGCCCGCCGACGGCAAAGGCTCGCTCGACATCCGTTCTTCCCGATTCAGGAGACGAGGTCGCGATGAGCAAGACGGCTGCTTCGGCCGGCATCACAGCACTGCGCCCCGGTACGGACACCGCGCCGCGCCCCGGTACGGGACTCGCGCGGCTGCTCAGGGAGAACCCCGCGCTGCGGATCGGCCAGGACGAGTACAACATCAACGTGACGGCCAACTACGGGGACCAGCTGTCCATTTCGGACACCGCCGACGCGATGCGGAACCATCCGGGAGCCGGCCGGCCCGCCCATCTCTACTTCCATGTGCCGCTGTGCGCGTACATCTGTCACTTCTGCAACTACGTCAAGCGCAAGGTCGCGGACGGCCCCGAGGGCGAGGCCGCGCCTCGGATCTGGACGGATCTGCTGCTGGACGAGTCCGGCCGGCGGCTCGCCCACGCCCCCTGGCTGGCGCACGCCCCGATCGAGTCCGTCTATCTGGGCGGCGGCACGGCCTCGCTGCTCGGCACGGAGCAATTACGGCGGCTGCTCGACCACATACGCGCCCACTACACCCTCGCCGACGACTGCGAGATATCGCTCGAGGGCAACCCGGACAACTTCCAACGGGATGAACTCGCCGAGGCCTGCGCCATCGGCTTCAACCGCTTCAGCGTCGGTGTGCAGTCCCTGCAGAGCGAGGTCAACGCGTTCGCGGGACGCGGCCACGACGCAGCCATGTCGCTGCGGGCCATCGACAAACTGCGGGCCACCGGGAAACCGTTCAACGTCGACATGATGTTCGGGTTGCCGCACCAGACGACCGGCAAGATCGCCGACGACATCCGGCACCTGATCGACCTCGACGTCCCCACCATCACCATCTACCGGCTGCGCAACGCCGACCGGGCCAAGATGGGCATCGGCAACCGGGCGCTGTGGAACGTCGAGAGCGTCAAGACCCGACTGCGCGAGGAGCACCTTTTCCCCTCGCTCGGCGAGACCTACGCGATGCGCGAGGCCGTCGTGGAACTGCTGCTCGACGGCGGCTACCACCCGAGCCCGTGCGGCTGGTGGAACCGGCCCGGCGTCTACCCCGAGGGAAACATCCCCCGGGTCTCCCGGAACAAGTGGCAGCGGCACGATTCGATGATCGCGTACGGCCCCGGCGCGTACGGCTGGCTGACCGGCGACGGGGACACCGTGGTGCAGACCCACAACATCGCCGACATCTCCGGGTACGCGCGCCGCCTCAAGGAAGGCCCGGGGCTGCCGCTCGCCTCCGGACGGCGACTCACGGGCCATCAGGCGATCGGGATGGTGCTCGGCTTCGCGTTCAAGGCGAACCAGCCCATCGACGCGGGCCGCTTCCGGCGGCGGTTCGGCATCGAGCTCTTCCGTGACGAGCCGTTCGCGGGGGTCTTCGCCGACCTCATGGACCGGGGTCTCGTCCAGCCGGTGCCCGGCACCCCGGAGAGCGTCGCCCCCACCCTGGACGGCGAGGCGCTCCACGAGGAGATCATCAGCGTCTACTTCCACCAGCGCATCGGCGGCTTCGCCGAGGCCGTCTGCCACCGGTGATCCGATGAACGTGCATCAGCGCACCCAATGGCGCAAGGACCCGGACGGCGCGCGGTACCGCATGCGCCGGTCCTTCCCGGCAGAACCGGCCAACGCCACCGTGCTGCTCGCCGCGCCCGGCACGGTCTCCATCCTGGACGGGCAGGGTCGCGACGACCGCCTCCTCGACGAACTGACCGGGCGGCTCGTGGCCGGGGGCGCACAAGTGCTCACGTGCGACATGCCCGGCTACGATCCGAACGCGCCGTCCACGGCGGACGATCAAGGCGAGCGGGCCGCACGACTCTCCCAGCTCATGGACGCACACGCGCACTTGCTCGTCCCACCCCTCGTCCTGCTGGGGTTCTCGCTGGGCGGGCAGGCTCTGCTGCGCCTGCTGCGCTCCGGTGAGCCCCGACAGGCGGACCGGGTGGTGCTGGTCGGCACAGTGGTCGAGGAGGACGTCTTCATCAACTCCCTCGTCTCCTCGATCGATCTCGTCTACGGCAGCCTCGACCTCGTCGGATACGTGACCGACTCGGACGACGAGAATCTGCCGCCCGCCGTGTTCGCGCCGGACATGTACGGCCAGTGGTCGGCGAGCCGGCTGGTCGGCCGGCGCTCCTTCGAGGTCCGCGTCCATCTGCTCGAAGGGCTCGGACACACCCTCCACCCGTGCGGCCCGGGTCCCTCCAGGGACCCGCTCCCGGCGCTCACCTCCCTGATGAGCACCGCTCAATGACAGTTCGTCAGTAAGCCAGAAGAGGAAGAAGGCGGCGCAGGACATGCTCTCCAGCCAGCGATTCGACAAGATCGCCGAAAACTTCGCGACCAGTGAGGTGCACCGGTCGAGCCCCACGATGGAGGCGCTGCACGAGACGCTCGGTCCGCAGACGGGCCGCGAGATCTGCGATGTCGCCTGCGGCGCAGGCCACCTGGCGCTGTCGTTCGCCGACGAACTCCCGGCCCGTCTGGTCGCCGTGGATCCCGCGCCCAACATGCTGGCGTCCGTCCACAAGCTCGCCGCCGAACGTGGCGCCACCGTGGAGACGGCGCAGGCGTACGCCGAGGAACTTCCCTTCTCCGACGCCTCCTTCGACCTCGTGGTGTCCCGTCTGGCCCCGCACCACTTCCGTGACATGCCGACGGCGGTGGGCGAGATGGCCCGGCTGCTGCGCCCCGGCGGACGGCTCGCCGTCATCGACCTGGAGGGGCACGAGGACCCCGACATCGACGCGCTGAACCACGAGTTGGAGATGCTGCACGATCCGACGCACCAGCGCAGCTACACCCTCACGGAGTGGATCGGCTTCCTTCAGGGCGCCGGGCTCAACGTCCCGGTGGCCAGGGGCTCGCAGTCCGAGAGCCGTACCGGGGTGCCCGTCAAGCGCTGGTGCGAGATCGCCTCGTCCGGCGCCGAGGCGGAGCGGGCGATCCGGGCACGGCTCGCCGAGGCCCCCGCGCCGTACCGGGACGCGCTCGGGATCCGTCAGGACGGCGGCGAGTTCTTCATCCCCGTGCGCACCTGCATGGTGATCGGCGTCAAACCGCTCGGCGGGGTGCGCTGACATGCCGGTGATCAGGCTCTTCTCGCCCGCCCCCAGCCCCGGAGCGGCCGCGCTCGGGGAGCTGGCCGATTCCGTGACCGCGCTGCTCGGGATTCCACGCGGCCACTGCTGGCTCTGGTGGCAGCGACTCGCACCCGACAGCTTCCACCGGCCCGAATGGCGCGCGGGCGAGGCGGCCCCGGCTCCGGTCGGCTTCGTCGTGTGCAAGGAGAGCTACAGCAAGTCCCAGGTGCGACAGCTGCTGCGGCTGCTCCAGGACCGTCTCGGCGATCTTCTCGACGTACCCCGCGAGGAGGTCTATCTGACGGTGCAGCGCGCCGTCGCAGGTGAGTTGCTCGTACGGGATCAGCTGTGGTCTCTGGACGGAGATGCCGCAGGGACGGCCCTGGCCGGCGCAGACAGAGGGACTGACATGACCGGTGACGCGATCACGGACCTGGTGCCGATCGCCCATGTGCACAACGAGCGGCGTGAACTCATCGACGACAACTGGGGCGAGGTGGCCTCCGTCATCCGGCTGGACGCCGAGCGGTTCACCACGAACGCGCTGCTCTCCCTCGACTCCTTCTCCCACCTCGAAGTCGTCTTCCACTTCCACCGGGTGCCCCTGGACAAGGTGCAGGAAGGCGCCCGCCATCCGCGCAACAACCCGGAATGGCCGCTCGCCGGCATCTTCGCCCAGCGCGGCAAGAACCGGCCCAACCGCATCGGGGTCTCCCGCTGCCGGCTGGTCAAGACGGACGGCCTCGATCTGCATGTCGTCGGGCTGGACGCCGTCGACGGCACCCCCGTGCTCGACATCAAGCCGTATCTACGGCAGTTCGGACCGCGCGAGGAGGTCGTCCAGCCGGAGTGGGTGGACGACCTGATGCGCACCTACTACTGAACTCCTACCGAGTGAGGGCGACATGACACAGGCAGCGGAACGGGCGCGGCGCGGGCCGCTGTCCGGTGCGGCGGCCGCTCTGCTCGTCGCGGTGTTCATCGACGCCCTCGGCAGCGGGCTGTACATGTCCGTGTCGGTCGTCTTCTTCACCCGGTATCTGCATCTCAGCGGCGGCGAAGTGGGCGTCGGGCTCTCCGTCGCGGGTGCGGTGTCCTTCCTGTCCCTGGTGCCGATCGGTGTCCTGGCGGACCGGGTCGGCCCGCGGCGCATGCTGATCGGCGCCCATCTGGTCCGGGCCGCGCTGCTCACCTGCTACCCGTTCGTGTCGGGCTTCGCGCCGTTCCTCCTCGTGGTGTCCTTGCTCGCGGTGGCCGACCGCGCGGCCTCCCCATTGGTCCAGGGGCTGTTCGGTACGGCGGTCGGCAAGGAGCAGCGGGTCCGAGCCATGGGGCGCGCGCGGTCGCTGCAGAACCTCGGGCTCGCGCTGGGCGGCCTCGTGGCCGGTGCGGCGCTGGTCCCGGACAGCGACGGCGTGTACGTGGGCATCGTGTACGCCAACTCGCTCTCGTTCGTGCTGGCCACGGCTCTGGTGGCGCGACTGCGGACGGCCGCGGACACCGCGCAGGGCGGCGGGCGGCCGCTGCCGTGGAAGCAGCGGATCAGTGTCTTCCGGGACCGGCGGTTCGCCCTGCTCACCGGGCTGAACTCGGTGGTGAGCCTGCATGTCACCGTCCTGACGGCCGGTGTCCCGCTGTGGGTGCTGGCCCATGACCGGATGCCACGGGCGGCCATCGCCTGGACCCTGGTGCTGAACACGGTCGTCGTGGTGATCTGCCAGGTCCGGGCCACCCGCGGTATCGAGACCGCCGAGGACGGTGGGCGCGCGCTGCGGCGCAGTGGTCTGCTGCTCGCCGTGTGCTGCTGCGGGCTCGCGGTCACCGGGGCGGTGCCCACGGGCGCCGCCGTGGCGTTGCTGCTGGGCGCCGTCGCGTTCCAGGCGTTCGCCGAGATGTATCAGCAGGCCGGGGCCTGGGCGATCTCGTACGACCTGGCGCCGGAGGACCGGCGGCAGGTGTATCTGGCCTTCTTCGGCCTGGGGAACGCGGCGCGCAACACGTACGGGCCGCTGGTCATCGCCTTCCTCGTGGTGCAACGGGGCGCGGTGGGCTGGCTGTTGCTCGGGGCGCTGGTGCTGGGTGCCGGCGCGTGGGCGGCCCGGTTCGGTCGGTCGCTCGCCACACCCGCTCCCCTGTCGTCGTCACCCGTGCCCCACGTCCAAGGAGGAATCCGTGGCCATCGCTCCTGAACAGTCCGTGATCGTCGTCGGGGCCGGGCCCACCGGTCTCGCCCTCGCCTGTGAACTGGCCGCCGGGGGTGTGTCCTGCACGGTCCTCGAACGCCGTCTCGTGCCGTCCACGCAGTCCCGGGCCATGGGCCTGTACAGCAGGACCATGGAGGTGCTCGATCTGCGCGGTCACGCCGACGGGCTGGTGGCCCTGGGCCGGCCGGTCAGCCGGATGGTGCCCGCCCGCGGGGCCCGCGTCGACTTCGCCGAACTCGACACCCGGTTCCCCTATCTCAATGTCATCCCGCAGAGCCGCACCGAGGAGGTGCTGCAGCAGCGGGCCCTCGACCTCGGGGTCACCATCGAGCGCGACGCCGAGGTGTACGGGCTCGCACAGGACGGCTCGGGCGTCACGCTCCAGGTGCGGTCGGGCAGCGGGGAGTGGGAGGAGAGCGCCGATTTCGTCGTCGGTTGCGACGGCGCCCACAGCGTCGTACGGGAACTCGCCGGGATCGCGTTCCGCGGTCGTACGTACGGGATCGCGCCGATCCTCGCCGATGTGCGGCTGCGCAAGCCGCCGCCGGACGATGTGCTGATCCTGTCCGGCGGGGGCGGCGTCATGGTGTCGGTGCCGTACGGCGACGGGCTGTACCGGATCGCGGTGGCGCGCCGGGACCGGCCGTGGACACGGGAGCCCGTGACGCTGGAGGAACTGGGCGAGGTGCTCACGCGGGCGCTGGGGTTCGATCCCGGGCCGCACGATCCCGAGTGGCTGGCCCGGTTCAAGATCCATCAGCGGATCGCCGACCAGTACCGGCTCGGGCGGGTGCTGCTGGCCGGGGACGCGGCGCATCTGCACTCGCCGCTCGGCGGACAGGGGCTCAACCTCGGCATCCAGGACGCCGTGAACCTCGGGTGGAAGCTCGCCGCTCAGGTGCAGGGGTGGGCGCCGGTCGGGTTGCTCGACTCGTACGAGGCGGAGCGGCGCCCGCAGGCGGAGCGGATTCTGCGGGCCACGGACCGGGCCACGCGGGTGGCCACGACCGCGTCGCAGGCGGTGACCGCGTTGCGTCGTACCGCGATGGCGAAGGCGCTCTCGTATCGGCGGATCCGCAAGGTCGCCGGGGAGTCGATCTCGGGGCTGCGGAACGGGTACGCGGCGGGACGTGGGGCGCGGGTGCCCGGTGGTGGCCTGCGCGGTCTTTCGGTGCGGGCGGGGCAGCGGGTGCCGGATCTGACGGTGCCTCGGGTCGGGGCGGCGCCGGTGCGGCTGTACTCGCTCATGCGGGACGGGCGGTTCGTGCTGCTCGACCTCGGGGAGGACGGCGCCTGCGCGGCGGTCACCGAGGCCTGGGGGTCGCGGGTGAGTCCGGTGCGGGTGTGTGCCGCGATGCCCGAACTGCCGGGGGTGGGCGCGTTGTTGGTGCGGCCCGATGGTTACGCGGCCTGGGTCCATGGCGACCAGGACCCGGGCGGGCGGGCGGAGCGGATGCGGCTGGCGCTGCATCAGTGGTGCGGGGTGGAGGGGCCGGCTCCGCAGCTGGCCCCCGAGGTGGCGGGCGGTGTGGTGAGCGTGGCGTCGGAGCCGGCCGCCTCGCAGGAACCCGCCTCTGTCGAACAGGCCTGATGCTCCTGCCGGTCGGTGGTGGGTCGGGGCCGTGCCGGTAACTCCACCCGTCGCCGGTGGATCAGACGTCGGGTTCGTGGGAGGCGTTTCCGGATCCGGACGTGAGCGACGGGCACGCGATGTACCGGCACGGCCCCCTCCCGTGCGTTCGCGGGTGCGGGTGGTGGGGCGTGACTGACTAGGAGGACGTTGTGGAGCAGCGCGTGACGTCTCGGTCGTTGCGTACGCGTGAGGCGATTCTGTATGCCGCTCGGGTGCACTTTGCCGCGGACGGGTATCAGCGGGCGACCATACGGGCCATTGCCTCGACGGCGGCCATAGATCCCTCGATGGTCATGCGGTATTTCGGGAACAAGGAGCGGCTGTTCGAGGCCGCGCTCGATGTCGATCTGAGGCTGCCCGATCTGACGGGGACGCCGGTGGAGCGGCTGCCGCATGCTCTCATCTCGCATTTCCTCGCGCCGTGGGAGCAGGATGCGGCCGAGGGGTCGCTGCGGCTGCTGCTGCGGTCGGCCGCGACCAACGAGCGGGCCGCGGAGCGGCTGCGCGGCGTGCTGCACGAGCAGCTGACGAGCAGTCTGAAGGGAGTGCTGGGCGCCGAACGCGCGGCTGCGGGGAGTGGGCTGGTCGCCGCCCAGTTGTTGGGAGTGGCGTTCGCCCGGTATCTGCTGCGGCTGCAGCCGATCGCCGAGTTGTCCGTGCAGGGCCTGGCCGATCTTGTCGCCCCTTCGATGAGGGCTGCGCTGGCCGATCTTTGACTGACATAGGGAGGGGCCCGTCGCCGCTCTGCGGCGACGGGCCCCTCCCTATGTCAGTTACGCCAGCTCAAGGGGGATCGGTAGCGGGTGGTGGGCAGGGGGCGTTCCCAGAGGGGTACTACGGTCGCCGGTTTCGATTCCTCGATGGCCGTTGCGGCTCGGGCCAGGAGGACCGCGGTCAGGGCCGCCAGTTCCTCGGCGGGGATCTCGCCGCCCTTGACGACGCGGACCAACGGCGGTGCTGCTTCGGTGGCTGTGGGCATGGTGATCCTTCAGGTCTATTGAGGCGGGTTGCCGTGTTTGCGGGCCGCCAGGTCGGCGTGCTTCGTTCGCAGCATCCGCAGGGATTCGATGAGGACTCGGCGGGTGTCCGCCGGATCGATGACGTCGTCGAGCAGGCCGCGTTCGGCGGCGTAGTACGGGTGCATCAGCTCGGCCTGGTACTCCTTGACGAGCTGGCGGCGGGTGGCCTCGGGGTCGTCGGCCGACTGGATGCGGCGACGGAAGATCACGTTGGCGGCGCCCTCGGCGCCCATGACCGCGATCTCGTTGGAGGGCCAGGCGTACGAGAGGTCGGCGCCCACGGAGCGGGAGTCCATGACGATGTACGCGCCGCCGTAGGCCTTGCGCAGGATCAGGGAGATCCGGGGGACGGTCGCGTTGCAGTAGGCGTAGAGGAGTTTCGCGCCGCGGCGGATGATGCCGTTGTGCTCCTGGTCGACGCCGGGCAGGAAGCCGGGCACGTCGACCAGGGTGACCAACGGGATGTTGAACGCGTCGCACATCTGCACGAAGCGGGCCGCCTTCTCGCTGGCGTCGATGTCGAGGACGCCGGCCAGGACCAGGGGCTGGTTGGCCACGATGCCGACCACCTGGCCGCCGAGCCGGGCCAGCGCGACGATCACGTTGGCCGCCCAGCGTTCGTGGATCTCCAGGTATTCGTTGTCGTCGACGATTTCCTCGATGACCCGTCGCATGTCGTACGGGCGGTGACCGCCGGCCGGGACGAGGTCGAGGAGCGGGTCGCAGGGGCGGTCCGGGGGGTCCTCGGGGAGCTCGGCGGGGGCGGTCTCGCGGTTGTTCTGCGGGAGGAGCGAGAGGAGGTAGCGGACCTCTTCGAGGCAGGTTTCCTCGTCGTCGTAGGCGAAGTGCGCCACGCCCGACACCTCGGCGTGTACGTCCGCGCCGCCCAGGCCGCCCAGGGTCACTTTCTCCCCGGTGACCGTCTGGACCACGTCGGGGCCGGTGATGAACATCTGCGAGGTCTCGCGGACCATGAACACGAAGTCCGTCAGGGCGGGGCTGTAGGCCGCGCCGCCCGCGCACGGGCCCAGCATCACGCTGATCTGCGGGATCACTCCGGAGGCGCGGGCGTTGCGGCGGAAGATCCCACCGTAGCCGGAGAGCGCGGTGACGCCCTCCTGGATCCGGGCGCCCGCACCGTCGTTGAGCGAGACGAGCGGGGCACCGGCGGCGATCGCGCGGTCCATGATGCGGTGGATCTTCTCCGCGTGCGCCTCGCCGAGGGCGCCCCCGAAGATGCGGAAGTCATGCGCGTAGACGAAGACGGTACGGCCGTGGACCGTGCCCCAGCCGGTGATCACGCCGTCCGTGTGCGGCCTGCGGTCTTCGAGGCCGAAACCCGTGGCGCGGTGGCGGCGCAGGGGCTCCACCTCGTTGAAGGAGCCTTCGTCGAGGAGGAGTTCGATGCGTTCGCGGGCCGTGAGTTTGCCCTTGGCGTGCTGGGATGCCGTCGCCTTCTCGCCCGGTCCCTGGCGGACCTGCGCGCGGAGCCCGTGCAGTTGGGCGACCCGTGCCCTGATGTCGGGGGCGGCCGCGTCCTCGGCGGTCACGGCGCCAGCGGGCCGACGCGGTCGCCGGCCGTGAGGAGGTGCGGGACCGCGGGGTGCGCGCCGAGTGCGCCGACGCCCTCGTGGGCGTCCATCGACCAGTTCAGCAGCGCGATACCGAGGCTCATCCCGCCGCCGAACGCGGCGAGTACGACCAGGTCGCCGGGTGCGGCCGCGCGCCTGCGGCTCATCTCGGCGAGGGTGATCGGGACCGAGGCGGCGCCTGTGTTGGCGTAGCGCTCCAGGGTGAGGTGGAGGGCGGCGCGGTGCAGGCCGAGGTCGGGCCAGAGTTCGGCGAGCATGATGCCGTTGGCCTGGTGCGGGACGAAGTGCTGTACGGCGTCTGCCGTGACGGCGGCCCGGCGCAGCAGCCGGTCGATCTCGTACGGGAGGCTACGCGTGACGAAGTCGCGTACGCCACGGCCGTCCATGCGGAAGTAGTGGTCGCCGTCGGCCAATGTCTGCGGCGAGGCCGGGCGGCGGCTGCCTCCCGCGGTGACCTCGATCAGGCGATGGGCGTCACCCCTGGAGACCAGGGAGATCTCGCGCAGGCCGAGGCCCGGGGCGACCGGGCCGAGGACCGTCGCCCCGGCGCCGTCCCCGAAGAGGGCGGCCGTACGGCGGTCGCTGTAGTCGAGGATGCGGGAGTAGATGTCGGCGCCGATGACGAGGCCGTGCCGGGGTTCGCCGGGGGCCGCGCCGCTCAGCAGCTTCTGCACCGTCTTGAGGGCATACACGAAGCCGCTGCACACCGCGTTGACGTCGAAGGCCGCAGCGTGGCGGGCTCCGATGCGGTGCTGGACGAGGGCGGCCGTGGCCGGTTGCGGATGGTCGGGGGTGGACGTGGCGACGACCACGTAAGCGAGTTGATCAGCTGTCAGACCGGCGCTGTGCAGGGCACGCTGGGCCGCCGAGACGGCGAGGTCCGAGGTGGCTTCGTGCGGGGCGGCGCGGCGCCGCTCACGGATTCCGGTCTTGCGGACGATCCACTCGTCGGTCACGCCGGCGCCGTGCCCGATCTCCGCGTTGCTGATGATGGCCTCGGGCAGGTAGGAGCCCACTCCGATGATGCCGATGGACTGCACGATTCCTCCTCGGGCAGCGGCGAGCCACGACTTAACTCACCAGGCGTTGAAATCATCGCAGAGCGGCTTGACAAATTCAACACCGAAAGAGTTCACTGAAGTATGAATTAATCGAGCGGCAGTGCGGCGCCGCACCCGTCGCACACCGGTCAACATGCCTCACACCAACGGGAGTTGCAGTCATGACCGTCACCAGCGCAGGGGCCGCGGCCGAGACCCGGGCCGAGGCGACCCAGGCCCTGATCTCCGCGGGCCGCACCCTCTTCACCCAACTCGGCTACCGGCGGACCGACTTCGCGGACCTGGCTTCGACGGCCGGCCTGACGGAGGAGTTCGCCCGCGAGTTGCTGCCCGACAAGGCCGCGGTCTTCGGCGCCCTGACAGAACGGACCGTCAAGGTGGCCGGGATCCTGCGCCCCGTGGTGACCGAGGGTGTCGACGAGGACCTTCCCGTACGCCTCGCCCGGACCTATCTGGCACTGTGGGAGCCCAACGAGGAGGACTCCCCGATGGTCGAGCTGTACCGGGTCGCACTGTCCGACAAGGAGGCCTCCCAGGTGCTGCGCGAACGCATCTCCAAGACCCTGAACGGCCAGGTCGACCGCGAGCTGCCGAGCGGCGACGCCGAGTTGCGGACCGCGCTCTTCGGCGCGCAGCTGGGCGGCGTAGCCTTCGTACGGCACCTCATACAGGTGGGCGCCGTCGCTTCGGCGGACCTGGAGACGGTGATCGCGACGATCGCGCCCGGACTGCGGCAGACTCTGCTCGGGAGCGACGCCACGCCGTAACCGCGTCTCGCGGCGAAGGAGACCCGACGGGGTGTCGAATTCCATGCCAACGGTCGGATACCACCTCCGAGTTGCTGCGTGCCACCTGTGGATGGAATCCCGGGGAACCGACTGGTAGGATACTTTTCACTATGCAGTGAATTACCCGCTCACGGAACCCCCGAAGTGCAGTGATCCCATGACATCCACGCGTGCAGACGGTTCGCCCACTCCCGCCCGAAAGTCCGGCTCTCCTCGGCGGGCCGCCTCCCCCGCGGCAAAGAAACCGCGTCCGGTGCGTGCGCGCAGCGGACGTCGGCCCGGGGACAGCGGCACCAGAGAACAGATCCTGGAGTCGGCACTCCACCTCTTCGCCGAGCGCGGCTACGCCAGGACGACCATCCGCGCGATCGCGGAGGACGCCCAGGTGGACCCGGCGCTGGTGCACCACTTCTTCGACAACAAGGAGGGGGTGTTCGACGCCGCGGTCAACTCGCCGCTCAGCGTCGCCTCCATCTTCGACCAGCTGCCTCCGTCCATGGTCGGCGACGGCACGTCGGAGGCCTCCTGGCTCGCCCGCACCTATCTGGAGTTCTGGGAGAGCGAGGAGACCCGTTACGGCATGACCGCCATCTACCGGGCCGGCCTCGCGGACAGCGCCACTTCCGAGACGCTCCGCGCCCGTGTGGCGGAAAGCACCAAGAAGTGGGCGGCGACCTCTGGCTACAAGGACCGCCCGGACGCCGAGACCCGCGCCACCCTGGCGTCGAGCCATCTGATCGGTCTCGCTCTCATGCGCTATGTGCTCAGGGTGCACCCACTGGCCGAGATGGACTTCGAGGAGTTCCTCGCCTGGGTCGTCCCGTCACTGGAGATGCGCCTGTCGACCGACCTGGAACCCCGCAGGACGCAGGCGAAGGACTGACCCCGTCCGTCCGGCGGTCGCCGGGCGAGCGGGAGCGATGTGCCGGGCGGACCGCCGGGCATGCGAAAGCCGGTGGCTCCGGACCGGAGCCGCCGGCTCAATCATCATGCGGGCGTGGCCATTTCACCGCGCCGCACAGCTTCCTCCATCGCGCGAGCGTGGCCACTCCACCGCGCCGCACAGCTTCCTCCATCGCGCGAGCGTGGCCACTCCACCGCGCCGCACAGCTTCCTCATCAGTCCCACGGACACCAGACGGCTCGCACGGCGATCAGGGACACACCCGGACCCGCCGAGAACAGCAGGCCGTGATCGCCGTCGGCGGGCGACTTGGCGAAGGTCCGTTCCAGGACGTCGAGGACCGAGACCGACCCCACGTTGCCGACCTCCCGCAGCGAGTCCCGGGCGAGGTCCACCATCTCGGGAGCGCAGCCGAGGCCGCTGACTACGGCGTCCAGGATCCTGGGACCTCCGGTGTGCGAGACCACGAAGCGCGGCGCGGGATCCGTACCGGGCGGCGCGATGCCCTTCAGCCACTCCAGCAGACGCGACATCCCGCCCTCGATCGTGTGCCGCAGCCCCGGCGAGTTGTGGGCGTGCAGTCCGTCGCCGTCCAGATGAGTGCCCACCAAGTGACGGCTGTTGGGAAGGACGTACTCCCAGGAGTCGGTGAGCTCCATGTGGGGCCCGTGCGCTCCGGCGCGCACCACGCAGGCGCCGGCCGCGTCGCCGAACAGCCCCTTCAGGATCATGCCGTCCAGGGCGGCGTCACCCCGGTGCATGTAGTGGCTGAACACGTCGGAGCAGACCACGAGGATCGTGGAATCCGGGCGGGCCGCGGCCATCTCCATGGCACGGGCGAGGGCGAACACCCCGCCGGCGCAGCCCACTTGGCTGACCGGCACGCGGCGGACCGAGGGAGGCAGGCCGAGCCTCTCCATCAGGACCACGTCCAGCCCCGGCATCGTGTGCCCGGTCGCGCTGAGGACGACCAGACCGTCGATGTCGGCGGCGGCCAGCCCCGCTTCGAAGAGCGCCCCGAGTGCGGCTTTCTCCGCCAGTTCCAGGCTGTCCAGCAGATGCGTACGCGTCCGCTCCGCCAACGAGGGGGCGGGGAGGAACTGCTGCTCCAGCGGGCGGGTGTACCAACGCGTGCGCACGGTGGTGGACCGGATGACACGCAGAGCGTCGGGAAGACCAGGGTGATCCGGGTACAACTCCGTGATCCAGTCGAGCAGTTCATCGGTGGTCACCTGATGGCGAGGCAAGGCGACGACAGGGGCACTGACGACGGACATGGGACCTCCAAGAGCTCTCGGACAGGTGCGAACTGAGAACGAGCCCGCTTCGAACGGCGAAGCACCACCGCGGATCACCGGAGTCCGGTGACGACCGCCGGTACGTTCGACAGCCCTCGCCAAGGAAGTCTGCGCACGCGAAACACCCTCCAGGTGTCTGATCGTGCTCCCCCCGTTGGGAGCGCCGTACAGCGCGGAAGAAAGTACGTCGAGCTCGATGGCGCGTGACGATCAAGAGCGTGGTTCCTGGGCTCATCGCCGTGCGGGCGCGCCGCGAACGGTGGGGGTGTCCGGGCAGGGCCCTGGGCACGTCCGTCTGCGCTGCCCGAGGCCCCGTGCGGTGGGCCCGGCGGGTGAAGCCAACGTGACCGTACGCCAGCGGAGTTGGTGCCAGCAAGCCCCTATTTCAACAAGCGTGGAATCCACCGGAAGACCGTCGCACCTTCAACTTTTGCCCACATCCAGAGCCCTGGTGTGCACCCTTCGGGCGCGGATATCAACAGGCATTGAAATCATTACCTGTTGAGTTTATTCTCGGTCTGTGCGAACCGTCCACGCCCACACCGAGGAAAGGGCCGACCGCCATGCACGCACCGGCGCACCACCGTGCGGACACCGACCCCTGGGTGGAGCGCGCGGCCTGCCGTGATGCCGATCCCGAGACCTTCTTTCCGCCCTCCGGAGGCACGGACGACGAACGGGAGGCGGCCGCCAAGCGGTTGTGTGCCGGCTGCCCCGTGGTCGAGGACTGCCTGCGCGAAGCCCTGTTCAACGGGGAGAGCACCGGGATCTGGGGCGGTCTCAACGTCCGCGAACGCCGGGATCTGCTGCGGGTCGCCGCCACCCTCGGCGCGATCAGCCCCGAGCTCGCCGCGTTCTTGGCGAACGGAGGCCGGCGGATCGATCCGCACCCACGCCAGCGCCCGGCGTACGTGTGGTTCCTGCGCAGGCGCGGCTGGAGTCCGCAGCGGATCGCCGGCGCGCTGGGACTGACCTCCGGCCAGGTCCAACAGGCCTGGCGCACCGCCCAGTCGGCATACGCGTACGTCCGCACCCCCGAGCCGCGCGTTCAAAGGCCTCGTGTCCGAAGGCCCCGTACCCGCAGGACGGGAACACTCGCCGCCGACCGTGGCCGGGTGTCATGACCGCCCTCGCCCTCGCCGAACCCCGCCGCCTGGTGCGTTCGGTGGCCACGGACGACGGTGCCGAGATCGCCGTCTACGCCCATGGCGATCCCGACGCTCCGACCACCGTCCTGTTCTGCCACGGCTGGACGATGTCCGCCCAGGACTGGCGGCCGCACATCGACGCGCTCACCCGTCCGCGCCAGGGTTTCCCCGCGGTCCGCGCGGTCAGCTACGACCAGCGGGGCCACGGCCGCTCCACCCGGGGCGGCGCCCCGCTCGACATGGCGCTGCTCGGCCGTGACCTCGCCCGGGTACTCGCCGAGGCGACCCGGGACGACGCGCCCGTGGTCGTCCTCGGCCACTCCATGGGCGGCATGGCCATCCAGCAGCTGGCAGCCCGTCAACCCGCCCTGTTCGGGGCCCGGGTGATGGGCGTGGGCCTGATCTCGACCTGTCTGAACGAGGTGGCCGAAGGCCTGACCGTACCTGTCGCCCGGCCCGGCGCGGCCGTACGACGGCTCACCCGCGCCCGCGAGCGGATCGCCGACGGACTGCTGCGCTCGCCCCGTTCGGCCAGGACCGTGCACCGGCTGCTCACCGGGCCGCTGTCGCACCCGAACACCGCACCGCTGTGGCGCGCGGTGTTCGGGGCGGGACCCCACACCGATTCGGTCCGCGAGGGCGCCCGCGCCTTCCGGGACATTCCCGCGATGGCCATCGCCGAGTTCTACGCCGCCCTGACCACGCACGACTGCGCGGGCCGACTCGGTGCGCTGGGTCGGGTGCCCACACGAATCCTGGTCGGCGCGCTGGACTGCGTCACCCCGCCCGCGCAAGCCCGGCGGCTGGCCGACGACATACCCGGCGCGGTGCTGCAGACCGTGCCCGGCCAAGGCCACGACCTGCCTTCCGAACGCCCCGTCCTCGTCGTGGAAACCGTCCACGCGTTGCTGCGCGAGATGTCCCGGACTCCGCCGTCCGCAGACCTCGCCCTGTCCACCGCCGCAGCGCGGTGAACGGCACCGCGAGCACCGGCTCGACCGGTGAACAGCCCCTGCGCACCGATGTCCTGAATGCCCGTCGCATCGTGGTGAAGGTGGGCTCCTCGTCCCTCACCACGGCCGCCGGGGGCCTCGACTCGGACCGGGTGGACGCCCTCGTGGACGTCCTCGCGCGAACCCGGGCGGCGGGCACCGAGGTCGTGCTCGTCTCCTCGGGAGCCATCGCCGCCGGGCTCGCTCCGCTGGGCCTGACCGAGCGGCCGCGGGACCTGGCCAGGCAACAGGCGGCGGCCTGTGTGGGCCAGGGACTCCTGGTGGCCCGCTACACCGCCTCCTTCGCCCGCTACGGACTGCGGGTCGGCCAAGTCCTGCTCACCGCGGACGACATCAGCCGCCGCACCCACTACCGAAACGCCTATCGCGCTCTCGCCCAGGTCCTCACCATGGGCGCGGTGCCGGTGGTCAACGAGAACGACACCGTGGCCACCGCGGAGATCAAGTTCGGCGACAACGACCGGCTCGCCGCCCTGGTCGCGCATCTTGTCCGGGCCGACCTGCTGGTCCTGCTCTCGGACGTCGACGGCCTCTACGACGGCGACCCCGGCAGGCCGGAATCGCAGCGGCTGCGGGAGGTCCGCGGTCGCCAGGACCTGGCGGGCGTGCAGATCGGCAGCGCCGGCCGCTCGGGGGTCGGTACCGGAGGCATGGTCACCAAGGTGGAGGCGGCGCGCATCGCCACCGACGCCGGGATCCCCGTCGTGCTCACCGCCGCGCGGCACGCCACGGATGCCCTGGCCGGGCGCGAGACGGGTACGTTCTTCCACCGTACCGGGGAGCGGGCCGCCGACCATCTGCTCTGGCTGGAGCACGCCAGCAGCCCGCGCGGCGCGGTCCGGCTCACCGCGCACGCGGTCTCGACCGTCGCGCAGCGCCGGGGGCCGCTGCTCGCGGACGGGGTGACCCGCGTCGACGGGGACTTCGTCGCCGGTGACCCAGTGGAGCTGCAGGACGAGAGCGGGCGGGTGGTCGCGCGCGGGCTCGTCGGCCTCGATGCGCGCGAACTCCTCCGGCTGCAGGGCCATTCCACCCGGGAGGTGGTCCATCAGGACGACCTGGTGCCGCTGGTGACCACCGCGCTTCCCCCGGCCCCCGCCTCGCCGCCCCCGACCCGCGTCAGGATCCGCGTCCACTCCGCGGAGGAGTACGCCCGCTCATCACCGCAGGCCCAGGCCACGGCCCGGGGAGCGCGTGCCCAGGCACGGCCGTGACCGGAGCCGGGGCCGACGCGGGGGTGCGACGGCGAAGCCGCAGCGCTCCCCCGCCCCCGGGGAGCCTGTACCCAGGCACGCCCCCGACCGGCATCGGAGGCCGGTGCCCTGAGACGGCGAACCCGCGCCTAACGGTGTGCCGCTCTCCTAGGGGGTGGCGCCGCCCCAGCGGCACGACTACCCGCAGCCAAGTCGACTGCGCCGGTACGGCGGCACACCCCCACACAGCCGCACTCGCCCACACGCGAAAGAGGCCGTCCCCGTACACCGAACGTCCGGCGGCACACCCCCACACAGCCGCACTCGCCCACACGCGGAAGGGTCCGTGCCGGTGCATCGAATGCCCGTCGCTCACAGGAGGCAGGTTCAGCGGCCCAGCGGACTCCCACGTGGCGACGGGCGGATGCACCGGCACGGACCCGATCCCACCGCCACCGGTGGGCGAACCGCGGCCAGCGAACGTACCCCCGCGTGTCCGAGTGGGCGCTGCTGGAAGCTGGCCGCGGCCGTACAGGGCCGCGCCCCGAAGTGGCTGCTCGACAGCTATCACGACGAACGCCACCCGATCGGCGCGGAGGTGCTGCGCCGCACAGACCTGATGCTGCGGGCCATGTCCCTGCGGGCCGCCCGGCCCGCGTTCTGCGCAAGGTGGGCATGTCGGTCGCGCTCACCCTGCCCCTGCTGCACCGCAGGATCCGCGAGGGCATGGCCATGACCTCACTCGCCTATCCAGCCGTCACGCAGAACGCGCACCCCTGGACCGGCCGCCCGGTGCCCGACGACACGCTCACCCGGCCGCAGGCACGACCCACGCGTACGAACTGCTGCGTGACGGCCGCTTCCTGCTGCTCGCCACGGCCGCGCCGACCGCCGGGAGCGAACTCGCCGACGCCGTGCGCGGATGGCGGGACCAGGTGCGCGCGGTCCCGGTGACCGTGGCGCCGGGCGGCGCGCGGTGGCCGGCGGCCGTACTGGTCAGGCCGGACGGCTACGTCGCGGCCGCGGCGGACCGCGTCGACGACCGGACCATGACCGAACTGCCGGAGCCCTGGTGCGGCACGCCGAAGGCGACGGCCGCCACTCGGGGCTGACCGCCGCCTTCCACCGATGAGGGGTCCCGCCGAACGCGGGACCCCTCATCATCCAGTGGATCAATCGATCAGTCGATGCCACGGACGATGTGGAACTCGGCCGGGTCTTCGTCGACTCCGGCCAGCCCCGGCCAGTGTCGGGGCGCGACCGCGGTGTGCCGTTCCCGGCGCGGCTCCTCCTCGTACAGCAGCCGGCCGGACGGATCCGTCGCGGTGATGATGCGTACGTACATGACCGGACCTCCGATCTAAGGCAGCGGGGCGGCGGCTCCGCCCCGGATGTGCCCGTCGCCCACGAGGACGTACTTGGTGGTCGTCAGCGCGGTCAGCCCCATCGGACCGCGCGCGTGCAGCTTCTGGGTGGAGATACCGAGCTCGGTGCCGAGCCCGATCTCCCCGCCGTCGGCGAAACGGGTGGAGGCATTGACGGCGACGACCGCGGTGTCCAGGGCCGCGACGAACCGGCGCGCGGCGCTCTGCGAGTCGGTGACGATCGCCTCGGTGTGCCCGCTGCCGTACCGGCGGATGTGATCGACTGCCGACTCCAGCGAGCCGACGACGGCGCCGGCGAGGTCGAGGGAGAGGTACTCGCGTCCCCAGTCCTCCTCGGTGGCGGGCAGCACCGCGGGGTGGAAGGAGCGCACCCGCTCGTCCCCGTGCACGGTGACGCCGTGGGCCACCAGCGCGGCCAGGGCGCGGGGCAGGAAGGAGGGCGCGACGCTTTCGTGGACGAGCAGCGACTCGGCGGCGTTGCAGACGGACGGGCGCTGCGTTTTGGCGTTGAGCAGGATCGCCAACGCCTTCTCCAGGTCGGCGTGTTCGTCGACGTAGACATGGCAGTTGCCGACGCCGGTCTCGATGACGGGGATCGCGGAGTCGCGGACCGTGGCCTGGATGAGCTCGCGGCCGCCCCGCGGGACGAGAACGTCCACCAGGCCCCGCAGCGACATCAGTTCGTGGACGGAGGAGCGGGTCGTGCCGGGAGCGAGTTGCACGGCGTCGACCGGAACGGCGGTGTCCGCGAGGGCCTTGCGCATGACCGCGACGAGGGCGGCGTTGGTGTGCCGGGCGGTCGAAGAGCCGCGCAGGAGGGCCGCGTTGCCGCTCTTGAGGCAGAGCGCGGCGGCGTCGACGGTCACGTTCGGGCGTCCCTCGTAGATCAGGCCGACGACGCCGAGGGGCACCCTGATCCGGCGTACCTCCAGGCCGTTGGGCATGACGGAGCCGCTCGCGACCTCACCGACCGGATCGGCCTCGTCCGCCAGGGCGCGCGCCGTGCCCGCGAGCGCTTCGAGTTGCTGCTCGGAGACCGTGAGGCGGTCCAGCACGGTCGCCGACCGCCCGGTCTCCCGGGCCGCCTCCAGGTCCTGCCGGTTCGCCGCGAGGACCTCCCCCGAACTCCCGCTCAGCCGACGGGCCATGGCGATCAGCGCGGCATTCCGCTCACCACCGGTCGTGGTCGACAGCCGCGTGGCCGCGGCACGAGCGGCCAGCGCCGCGTCGCGCACGGTGCCGGCGCCGGTGGCTGCGACAGAACCAAGACCGGTACCAGTACTCGTGCCCGAACCGGAGCCCGGACCCGAACCCGACACAGAGCCCGAACCCGAACCCGACCCAAAGCCCGAACCCGAGCCCGAGCCCGACCCAGGACCAGAACCAGACCCAGACCCAGACCCGGTACGAGTACCCACAACCCGTGACGCCGCGCCGCTCACTGCTCGCCCCCGTCCGCCACGGAGTCCACGCCGTCCACCCCGTCCCCCGGCGCCGGTCCCCCCAGCGCCCAGATCACGTCCGCGCAGCCGGTCAGCTCCGCGAGCATGGCCCAGCCAAGAGCATCGGCGGAGGCGATTCGCTCGGAGTTCGTGCTCGTCATCTGCTTCCTCCTTGAGTCGGACGATCAGCCGTACACCCGGAATCCGGCGCCGGACTTGCGTCCCGCCCGGCCCGCGGCCACGAGGTGTCCCAGCAGAGGTGCGGGGACGGTACGGGGATGACGGTCCGCGTCGTGCAGCACACGCTGGATGCTCAGCGAGATGTCCAGGCCGATGATGTCGAGCAGCTCGAACGGGCCGAGCGGGTAGCCGCAGCCCAGCTTCATCACGTCGTCGATCTCGTCGGCGGTGGCGTAGTGACTCTCCGTCAGACGTACGGCGCCGTTCAGGTACGGGAAGAGCAGCGCGTTGACGATGAAGCCCGGCCGGTCCATGCACTGCACCGGATGCTTGCCGAGCCGTAGGCACAACTCACGTGCCACATCCACGTGTTGGGGCGCGGTCTCCAGCGAGGGGATCACCTCGACGAGCCGCATGAGCGGGGCCGGGTTGAAGAAGTGCAGCCCGATCACGTCCTCGGGGCGCCCGGAGGCCAGACCGCATTCGATCACCGGCAGGCTGGAGGTGGTGGTGGCCAGCAGAGCGCCCGGTCGGCAGAGCTCGCCCAGCGTGCGAAAGAGCCGCTTCTTCACGTCCAGGTCTTCCGCGATGGCCTCGATCACCAGGTCGCAGTCGGTGAGTTGAGCCAGCTCCCCGCTCGGAGTCAATCGCTCCAGGGTGGCGTCGCGCTCCGCCTCGGCCAGCTTGCCGCGGCGTACCGCCCGTGCCGTCGACGCGGCGACGGCCTCCCACGCGGCCTTGGCGCGTTCGTCGGTGCGGCCGACCAGCACGGTGGCGACGCCGCCCTTGGCGAAGACCTCCGCGATGCCGGTGGCCATGGTGCCGGTCCCGACGACGCCGACCGTACGGAACGGCGTTTGTGCGGGTGACCGCCGTTCGGTGGTGGGTGCGGTGCCGTCGGGCTCCCGGTGGTCGTAGAAGCCGCGCCCGGACTTGCGGCCGAGGAGGCCCGCGAGCGCCATGTGCCTCAGCCGGCGTGCGGGTTGGAGCGTCGGTTCGGCCCAGCGGGCGGCGAGGACGTCGAGGATGTCGCAGGCGGTGTCCGTGCCGATCAGGTCGAGGAGTTCTAGCGGCCCCAGGGGCAGTCCGCAGCCGTAGCGCATCGCGGCGTCGATGTCGTCGCGCCCGGCGAGCCGCTGGTCGTACATGGTGACGGCCTGGTTGAGGAAGCCGAAGAGGAGCGAGGTGGAGATCAGTCCCGCCCGGTCGCCCACGGTCACATGTCCGAGTCCGATGGCTTCGGCGAGGTCGCGGACCTGCGCCACCGCCGACTCCTCGGTCATCACCGTACGGCCGATCTCCGCGAGGCCTGCCGTCGGCAGGGGCAGGTGGAGGCCGACGAGCCGGCCCGGTCGCCCGGAGGCGGCCGCGAGGTCGGTGAGCGAGAGGGCTGCGGCGCTGCTGGCCAGGACGGTCTCGGGCGGGCAGGCCCGGTCGAGGGCGCGCAGCACCTCGACCTTGGTGTCACGGCGCTCGGGCACCGCCTCCAGCACGGTGGCGGCCGGGGCGAGTTCCTCGAAGCGCCGCACGAGACGGATGCGTCCCTGAGCCTCGGGTGTCCGCTCGAGGAGCTGCCGCAGCCGCTCCTCGACCCGCGCGTCGGGATCCAGTACGAGGACCGGGTGCCCGGCGGCCGCCGCCCGGCCGGCGAGTGCGCCGCCGTTGGTCCCGAGGCCGACGACGCCGACCGTGCCGTACCGGGCGCTCATGCCGCGACCTCGCTCAGGACGGGCGCCGCGTTCTCGGGCCGCGGGGTGCGGAAGCGGTTGATGGCGCTCTCGTGGAGGGCGCGGAACTCGGGGGCCGTGATGCCCAGTCCCTCGGTGGGTGCGAGGCAGCGCACCCCGACCTTGCCGTGGTGTTCGTTGCGGTGGATGGACTGGACGGCCTGGGCCACCTCGTCGAGAGCGTATGTCCGCGAGAGCGTCGGGTGAATGCGTCCCTTGGCGATCAGACGGTTGGCCTCCCAGGCCTCGCGGTAGTTGGCGCAGTGGGAGCCGACGATCCGCTTGAGGCTCATCCAGAGGTAGCGGTTGTCGTACTCGTGGGTGTAGCCGGCCGTGGAGGCGCAGGTCACGATGGTGCCGCCCTTGCGGGTGACGTACACGGAGGCGCCGAAGGTCTCGCGGCCCGGGTGCTCGAAGACGATGTCGACGTCCTCTCCTCCGGTCAACTCCCGTATGCGTGCGCCGAACCGGCGCCACTCCTTGGGGTCCTGGGTGTGCGGGTCCCGCCAGAAGCGGTAGCCCTCCTCCTTGCGGTCGATGATCAGCTCGGCGCCCAACTCACGGGCCAGCGCCGCCTTTTCGGGCGAGGAGACCACACAGATGGGGTTCGCTCCGCCGGCCAGCGCGAGCTGGGTGGCGTACGATCCGAGGCCGCCGACGGCGCCCCAGACGAGAACGTTGTCGCCCTGCTTCATTCCGGCGCCGTTACGGGTGACCAGCTGGCGGTACGCGGTGGAGTTGACCAGACCGGGCGAGGCGGCCTCCTCCCAGGTGAGGTGTTCGGCCTTGGGCAGCAGCTGGGTCGACTTGACGAGGGCGAGTTGGGCGAGTCCGCCGTAGTTGGTCTCGTATCCCCAGATGCGCTGCTCGGGGTCGAGCATCGGGTCGCCGTGGCCCTCCGCGTGCTCCAGTTCGACGGAGACGCAGTGTGCCACCACACGGTCGCCGATTCCCCAACGCCGCACGCCGGGCCCGCACCTGAGGACCACGCCCGCCAGGTCGGAGCCGATGACGTGGTACGGCTGATCGTGCCGGGCGGCGAGACCGCCGAGGCGGGCGTAGCGCTCCAGGGCCGCGAAGGTGGGAACGGGCGAGAACAGCGCGCTCCAGACGGTGTTGTAGTTCACCGCGCTCGCCATGACCGCCACCAGCACTTCGCCGGGTCCCGGGGTGGGGGTCGGCACCTCCTCGATGTGGAGGGAGTCGGCGGGCCGCCGGTCGCGCGGCTCCACCCCCTCGAACATCCCCGCATCCTCCTTGTGGAGGACGGCCGCCCGGAAGGACTCGGGGACTCCCAGGGCCGCCACATCGGCCGGCACCGAGTCCGGGGACTCGATCACCTCCACCAGTTCGCGCATGGTCAGGCACCACCTTCCGCGGTTCACACTCGACAAGAACTCAACAACCAGTGAACTCAACAAGGAAGGAGTTTTGCATGAACCCGAAACCCCGGCAAGCCCCGACCGCCTGTCCCGGCAAGCCCCTTGACGCCGGGGCGGACACCCCGCCGACGCCCCTTGTGTGCGCACCACCCCGCATGCAAAACTCATCATCAGTTGAGTTCAACGTGTAGTGAATTAAGTTCAACGTCCGACGAGTTTCGATGCCGGAGGAGATGCCGTGACGCATCCGCACGCAGCCGAAGCACTGCAGGCCACCGCCATCGCCGGCATCGCCGGCATCCTGATCGCGGGTACGGTCCTCGCGCAGCTCGCCCGACGCATACGCCAGCCCGCTGTCATCGGCGAGATCACGGCGGGAATCCTGCTGGGCCCCAGTCTGCTGGGACTGCTTCCCGGAAACCCGACACAGCGTCTGTTTCCGGACGAGGTGCGCCCCTTACTTTCCATGGTCGCCCAACTCGGCCTGCTGCTCTTCATGTTCACCGTGGGGTGGGAGCTCGATTGGACGACCATGCGGCGCAGGAAGAGCTCCGTCGCCGGAGTCACGGCGGGCAGCATCCTGGCCCCGATGGTGCTCGGCTTCGGGGTCGCCGCGGTGATCTACCACAGCCACTCGCACGTCAACGGGGAGAAGGTGCCGTTCAGTTCGTTCGGCCTGTATCTGGGCGTCAGCATGTCGATCACCGCGTTCCCGGTGCTGGCCCGGATCCTCAAGGACAACAACCTCAGCCGTACCAAGATCGGCGCGCTCGCGCTGACCAGCGCGGCCTTCGGCGACGTACTGGCCTGGTGTCTGCTGGCCGGAGTGGTGGCGATCGTGACCGCGTCCGGTCCCTCCGGTTTCACCGACACCCTGTGGATGTCGGCCGGTTACGGCGCCGCGGTGATCGTCGTCGTCCGCCCGCTGCTGGCCCGGGGTGTCGGCTGGATCTCCAAGCGCGGCACCGGCGTCCATCTGGCCACGCTGGTCACGGCCGGACTGCTGCTCTCCGCGTACACCACGTCGAAGATCGGCATCCACCCCATCTTCGGCGCCTTCGCCTTCGGCCTGGTCATGCCCCGCAAGCCGCAGGCCCTGCTGGAGGAGAAGATGCTGCGCCCGCTGCAGCACGCCGGTGAACTCATGCTGCCCGTCTACTTCATCGTCACCGGACTCTCGGTCGACGTCGCGGCCATGTCGCTCACCGCCTGGGGCGAGCTGGGCCTGATCCTCGCCGCGGCCATCCTCGGCAAGCTGCTCGGCGCCGGGCTGCCGGCCAAGTCCTTCGGGCTCGGCTGGCGGGAGTCGACGGGCGTCGGCGTCCTGATGAACACGCGGGGCCTGACCGAGCTGATCATCCTCGGCGTCGGCCTCAGTCTCGGGGTGCTCGACCAGACCCTGTTCACCGAGATGGTCCTCATGGCGCTGATCACCACGGCCATGACCGGCCCGCTCCTCCCGTTCCTCTTCCCCCGTTCCCGGATGGATCTGATCGCCACGCCCACGCGGTCCGACTCGGCCGCGTCGCTGGTCCGGATGCCCGAGCCGGCCGGCGGGCAGGCCTCGGACCTGGCCGGGTAGCCGGCTCCGGCCACACACGTGGTGCTTCGCTCAGTCGGTCAGGGCCACCACCCGGATCCGGCCGCGCCGACGGAACCGCCCGCACACGGGGACCGCGACGCCACACATCACCCCCCTTCGTCGCTCGGCACCCGCAGGAGAAGCGACGCTCAGACAAGGAGATGGCCCAGGTGCACCCCGTCATCAGCACTCTTTCCCGCGTCTTCGACATGCCGTCGGAGTTCATCGGCGACGAGATGCAGCTTCGCGCCGTGGCCAGCTGGGACAACCTCACCGCTGTGGAACTCCAGGTCCATCTGGAGCACGAGTTGGGCACCACCCTCGACGACCGTCTCATCGAACACATCGATTCGGTAGGGCAGTTGCGCGCCTTCTACGACGAACGGCTCGCCGAACTGTCCCACATCAAGGCTCCGCCGGACGCGTCGTCCATCGCCCCCGCGCTGCCCGGCCCGGTGCCGTCCGCCGTCGAGCAGGAGCTGACCGACATCTCGGAGGTGGTGGTCGGCGAGACGGGGATCTCCGAGGTGGACCCCGTGCGCGGACGGCTGGCCTACCGGGGTTATCCCCTCGAGGAGTTGATCGGCCGGGTGACCTTCGAGGAGGTCGTCCATCTGCTGATCCGCGGCTGGCTGCCGGACACCGAGGAGCTCAGCGCCTTCAAGGCCCGCCTCGTCGCGGCCCGTGAACTGCCACCCATGGTCGCGACGAACCTGGTGCTCAACGCCAACTCCAGCACCTCGTCCGTGCTGCGCACCGCGGTTCCCGCGCTCGGCGTCGCCGCGGAGGCGAACGCCGACCCGGCCGCCCACATCGACCTGCGTGAGCGCCTGGTCGCGCGGATCCCGACGATCTTCGCGACCCAGCAGGCGGCCCGCGCCGGGCGGCGGCTGCCGAGCCCGGCGCCCGAACTGTCGCACGCCGAGAACATCCTCTACATGCTGGGCCTGCCCCGCGATCCGGAGCGGGTACGCCTGGTCGACCTCTGCCTGGTCCTGCAGGCCGAACACGGCTGCAACGCTTCCGCGTTCGCGGCCCGGGTCGCGGCCGGCACCGGCGCCGACACCTTCGCCACCATCACCGTCGCGCTCGCCACGTTCACCGGGCCGCTGCACGGCGGCGCCGCCCACCAGGTGATCGACCTGGCACGCGAGGACGGCAACCCCGACACCACCGCCGCCTATCTGCGCGGACGGGCCGACCAGGCCTCCACCACCCGGGTCAGGCCCGGCTCGCACGCCGAGGAGGACCCCCGGGTCAGGCCGCTGCGCGAGGCGGCCCGCCGGTTCAACGCGGGCCCCGGCAGCGACCGCATCCTGCAGGTCCTGGACGCCGTACGGGCCGCGGCCCACCCGTCGAAGGGCCCCCGCCCCTATCTGACCGTGGACTGCTACGCCGCCGCGATCTACCACCTGCTCGGCATGCCCTCCGACCTCTTCGTCCCGATGTTCGCGGCAGCCCGGGTCCCCGGCTGGCTCGCCCACGTCGAGGAGCAGCGGGCCCAGCAGGGGCGCATCCATCCACGGCTGCGCTACGTCGGCCCGCGGAACCTGCGCCACTTCCCCGAGCACAACTGACCAGCGATCCGATGAGAGGCGGACTTCGAACGCGGGCGGCACGCCCGGCCGGGGTTCGAAGACCGCCTCTCGGGGAGGGCGCGCCCCCTTCCCCGTACCCCAGGAGCAGATGTGGAGTTCGGCTGGAACGAGGGCCAACAGGCCCGCTACGACGAGGTACTCGAGGCGACCCGGGCCGCCTTCCCCGCTCCGCCCGGCGCGGGCCACGGGTTCTACACCCGTAAGGAATGGCTGCGGCTCGGTGAGATCGGCATGCTCGGCTCCTGCCTTCCCCAGGAGTACGGCGGACAGGGACTCGGCGCGCTCGACACCGCGCGCGTCGTGGAGGCCGTGGGCCGCGGCTGCGCCGACACCGGGCTGGTGTTCGGCGCGGCCGCGCACACCTTCGCCTGCGCCGTGCCCGTCGCGCGGTTCGGCACCGATGCCGTACGCCGGAGGCTGCTGCCCGAACTGGCCTCGGGCCGGCTGATCGCGGGCAACGCGATGACGGAGCCGGAGGCCGGCTCGGACTCCTCACGGCTCGGCACGATCGCGACGCCCACCGACGGCGGGTTCGTGCTCAACGGCACGAAGAGCTTCGTCTCCAACGGACCGGCCGCCGATGTATACGTGACGTACGCGACCGTCAATCCCAAGATGGGCTTCCTCGGTGTCACCGGCCTGGTCGTCGACCGGGAGACGCCCGGCGTCGTCGTGGGCAAGCCCTACGAGAAGATGGGCATGCACTCCTGCCCGGCCGGCTCGGTCACCTTCGAGGACTGCTTCGTGCCCGAGGAGCAGGTGCTCGGCGGTGTCGGCGCGGGCGCGGCGATCTTCCAGCACTCCATGGGCTGGGAGCGCGCCTGCCTCTTCGCGCTCTACGTCGGGCTGCTCGACCGGCTCCTGGAACAGTGCGTGACGCACGCCCGGGAGCGGCGTCAATTCGGGCGCAGGATCGGCGAGTTCCAGTCGGTGTCCAACCGGATCGCCGACATGAAGCTGCGCCTGGAGAGCGCCCGGCTGCTGCTGTACCGCGCCTGCTGGTCGATGGACCAGGGCGATCCTTCCGTGCTCGAGATCGCCCTGTCGAAGCTGGCCGTGTCCGAGGGCGTGCTGGCGTCCGCCGCCGACGCGGTCCGGATCTTCGGCGGCCGCGGCTATCTGCGCGAGGACGGCATCGAGGCCGCGCTGCGCGATGCCGTGCCCAGCACGATCTTCTCGGGAACCTCGGACATCCAGCGTCAGTTGATAGTGAAGGAGATAGGCCTGTGAGGCTCCACCAGCTCGTCATCGACTCCGCCCGGCGCGCCCCGGACGCCCCGGCCGTGCGCTCGTCCCAGGGGGTGTTCAGCTACCGGGAGCTGGACGACCTCGCCGACCGGTACGCGGCCGCGCTGCACCGGCGCGGGGTGCGCCCCGGCGACCGGGTCGTGCTGTGGACCCACAAGACCCTGGACGCCATCGCCCTCATGCAGGGCGCGCTGCGCATCGGCGCGATCTACGCACCGGTCAGCGCCAACAACCCGGCCGCCCGGGTGCAGCGGATCGCCGCCAGCTGCACGCCCGCCCTGGTGGTCGCCGACGCCGACGGCATCCGGCGGGCCGCGGACGTCGACTGGGACGACGCCCTGCCGCTCGCCTCCTTCGCCGAGGTGCGCGAGGAGGCCCCGGCCACGGACGCCCCGGCGCCGTACGAGAACGAGCCGGACGAGCCGGCGTACATCCTCTACACCTCCGGCTCCACCGGCGAGCCCAAGGGCGTCTGCATCAGCCACCGGAACGCGCTGTCCTTCATCCGCTGGGCCGCCGAAGAAGTGGGTGTCACCGCGGACGACCGGCTGTCCAACCACGCGCCGTTCAACTTCGACCTCTCCGTCTTCGACCTGTACGCCACCTTCCTGGCCGGCGCCTCGGTCGTCCTGGTGCCCGAGGGCCTGGCGTACGACCCGGCGCAGCTGGGCGCGCTGCTGCTGCGCGAGCGGATCACCGTCTGGTATTCGGTGCCGTCCGCGCTGGTCCTGATGATGCAGCGCGGCGAACTGCTGACCGGCGAGCCGCCGGCCGATCTGCGGGTGTGCGTCTTCGCCGGGGAGCCGTTCCCCGTCCAGCAGGTCCACGAGCTGCGCAAGGCGTGGCCGGACGTGCGGATGCTCAACTGGTACGGGCCGACCGAGACCAATGTGTGCACCAGTTACGAGGTCACCGACCGCGATCTGGGCAGTACCCGTCCGCTGCCGATCGGCAGCGCCGTCAGCGGCGACCGGATCCGGATACACCCGCCGCGCGAGCGCGAGGGCGAGATCGTCGTCAGCGGTCCCACGGTGATGCTCGGCTACTGGGGCCAGGAGCCGCAGAAGGGCGCGTACTTCACCGGTGACATCGGCCGGATGGGGCCCGACGGAATGCTGGAGTACGTGGGCCGGCGCGACCACATGGTCAAGGTGCGCGGGCATCGCATCGAGCTCGGCGACATCGAGGCGGTGGTCGCCGCCAACCCCAAGGTGGCCGCCGCCGCGTGTGTCGTGGTGGGCAGCGGTCTGGACGCGAAGATCCACGCCGTGGTGGTCCCGGAAGGCGCCAAGGGGCCCGGGCTGCTCGAACTCAAGCGCGAGTGTGCCGACCGGCTGCCCCTCTACATGGTGGTCGACGCGGTCCATGTCGTCCCCGAACTGCCGCTGACCGGCAATGGGAAGACGGACCGTCAGGCCCTGCTGAACCAGATCACCGCCGTCGACGCGCGGTGAGCGCCGGTGCCAGACAGCCGGCGCATCCCCGTGACAGCCACCCGGTGAACCCCGATGACCTCCGCGGCCCTGATCCGCCTCGGCCTCAGAGACGAGGACCTGCCCATGCCTGAACGACTCAGCACCGCCGACGCCCTGTTGGACCAGGTGGACCTCCACACCTTCCGTTCGGTGATGGGCTCCCTGCCGACCGGGGTGAGCGTCGTCACCAGCCTCACGGCCGACGGCGAACCGCGCGGCCTCACCTGCAGCGCCGTGTGCAGCGTGTCGGCCTCACCGCCGCTGCTCCTGGTCTGTGTCAAGCAGCCCAGCGCGACACTCGAAGCCATCCACCAGAGCTCGGTCTTCGCGGTGAACTTCCTCTCCGCCGGCATGACCGAAACGGCGCGCACCTTCGCGTCGCCGGTGCCCGAGCGGTTCGAGGGCGTGCCCTGGTCCGCGGGCAAGCGCACCTCCGCGCCGCTGCTCGACAACACCGTGGCATTCGCGGAGTGCATCCTGACGAGCAGCCACCTGGCGGGCGACCACCAGGTGCTGATCGGCCGCCTGGTGCACGGCGACGTCGCGACCGGCCTTACGCCGCTTGCCTATTGGCGGGCGCAGTTCTCGGAGGTGCACGCACACCCTGCCGCCTGAGACAGTCCGTTGCGCCGTCGGCCCTCGCCCCTGTTCGACAGGGTGAGGGCCGACGGCTCCGACGACCAGTGTGTCTCGGCGTAGGCGAACACGTCAGCACCTCAACAACCTGCTCGGATACCAGCACGTCGCTGCCTGCCAACTGACACCGTCAGGCGGGCTGCCACAGCTCGAGCCGATTGCCCTCAGGATCGGTGACCCAGCCGAACCGACCGACACCCTCCATGTCCTGAGTCTCTTGGGCCACGTCCGCTGCCTTGGCGCGCAATTGCGCGAGCATCGCATCCAGGTCGCGGACTCGGAAGTTGAGCATGGTCTGCTGGGCGCGGGACCCGAAGTAGTCGGTCCCGGACTCGAACGTCGCGAACACCGTCGCCCCGGTCTCCTGACGCCACAGGCCGTTCTCATCGGCGTCCAGGCCCAGGCAGTCGCGATACCACGCACTCAGGGCCCCCGGGTCGGTGGCCCGCACGAAGTATCCGCCGATTCCAAGCACACGTTCCATGCCGCCATCTTGCCAGGACGGCGATCGGGCGGGTTGGCACCACACCACCGCCCGCTTCACACCGTTCCTGGGGACTGAGCGAAAGTGAGTCCTGTTTTCACCCTCTGATGCTCCGTCACATACTTCTGGGTGCCTGGGCGTCTGTCTCAGACGTTCGCCGTCCACGTACGGAGTTTCTCCGGATTGCGGACCGCCCAGATGCGCGTGATGCGGCCGGCGGTGAGGCTGAACGCCGCCACGGTCACGGTGACGCCGACGTGCTGGGCGACGAGGCCGGGCCGGCCGTTGACCGTCCGCTCCAGGAGTGTCAGCCCAGGGAGGCGAGGTACTGCACAGCGCCGGAGCGCGCGTGATGTACGGCGCATCGATGTTGTACGTGCTCGCCGCGATCCTGGCGTGGCGGCCGGGCGGCGGGGCGCCCCGTCCCATCCTGTACGCGTCGGGCTTCCTCGTACTCGCATCGGTGCAGGTGGTGCTGGGCATCGCGCACGTGCCGTCGCTCCATGTTCCCCTGGGCATCATGATGTTCGGTCTGAGCGTGCTGGCGTTGGGCCAGGTGCTGTCCGCCCGCTTGTCGGAGCGCTCCGGCACCCGGTCGTGACCGCCGCGCGAACTGGTGTCGCCACCGCCACCGCCACCGCCACCGCCACCGCCACCGCCACCGCCACCGCCACCGCCACCGCCACTACAGTCAACCATCCACAGAAAACGGACCGGAAGTTGCCGTGGTCGACCTCGTGGTCGGCCCAGACCACAGGCTCGACGGGTTCAGGCCGTGGTCCCGGGCTCGGGCAACGTCCGCAGCACCCCCGCCACGTATGCATGGAAGGCCGGGTCGTCGAGCAGGAAGTGGCCGCCCGGCAGCCACTCGATGGCGACGTCGCCGGCGCCGTGGTTCTCCCAGTCGCGCAGGCCCGGATCGTCCACCATGGGGTCCTCCACGCCCGCGCACACCCACAGGGGACAGGCCAGCGGCGGCCCGGGCAGCGGGGTGTACGTCTCGGAGATGGTGAAGTCGGCGCGCAGGACGGGGGTGAACAGCTTGACCAGTTCCGGGTGTTCGAAGAGCTGCGGCGGGGTGCCGCCGAGGCGGCGCACGGACTCCAGGAAGGCCGGGGCGGACAGGGTGTGCAGGTCCGGCAGGGTGCGCCGCGCGGTCGGGCCGTTGCGGCCGACCACGACGACACCGGCCGGTGGGCGGCCCAGGGCGCTCCAGTAGCGGCCTGTCTCGTACGCGAACGCCGCTCCCATGCTGTGCCCGAGCAGGACGTACTGCCCCGTGGTGTGCGGGGCGGAACCGCGGATCAGGTCCTCCATGACCGTGCCGAAGTCCTCGCGCAGCGGCTCGGCCATCCTGGTGCCGTGTCCCGGCAGTTCCAGCAGGGTCATGCGCGCGGCATCGGGCAACGCCGCCTCCAGGCTCGCGAAGGCCCGTGCGGCCCCGCCCGCGTGCGGCAGGCACAGCAGCGTGGGGCGGCCCTGCAGGGCGCGGCCGGGCGTGGACGTGGCGGTGGTCGGTCCGGGGGTGCTCAACTGCTGCATGACGGGTTCTCCTTCGTGAGGTGTCAGCTTGCGGTCGACGGCTCCGATGCGGCGGGGGTGCGGGGCGACGGCGGTGCGGGCCGCTCGCCGGGTTCGAGGGCGAAGACACGTACGACGTCGCCGCCGCCGGCGACCGCCACGGCAGCCCTGAACTCCGGTCCTACGTCGACGAGTCGGAGGTTCCACGTCCGCGCCGCCGAGCCGGGAGCCGACTGCACCCGTACCGGCCCCGAGCGTCGCGCACCGGGAGTGACCCTGACCGCGGTGAGATCGCCGGCCAGTCCGCTGCCGAGGGCCTTGAGGACCGCCTCCTTGCACGCCCAGTGGGTGAACAGCCCACTGTTCAGGGGTCCTTCGCGGTCCGTGGGCCAGTGCTCCGCCTCGATGTCGGAGAGCACCTGGCGGCGCAGCCCCACGGGATCGCTGAGCGGCCTGATCCGTTCGACGTCGACGCCGGTGGGTCCGTCGCGGCTCACGGCGACCAGGGACATCCCTTCGGTGTGCGCGAGGCTGACCCTGAGCCCGGGGTCACCGCACACATACGGCTTCCCCAACTTGCCTGCCGTGAAGGTAACTTGGGATGCCATCAGACCGGCGTACGCGGCCGTCACCGCTCGTAGTGCCGCATGCGCCGAGGCGTAGAGCGCGCGCTGCGAGGGCACCATGTGCCGCCACCGTCGCAGCTCGCCCGGCGAGAGCAGTTCCAGACAGCGCCACAGCGCCTGCCCGGAACCGGGGCCGGGCTCCCGCACCGCCCAGACATGCACTTCTCCGGCGGGCGGCCCGAGCCGGGCCGCGGTCACCGGTCGAGCCCTCGCTCGGGACACCGTCGGAGTCATCACGTGAGCCATCGCTTGGGGCATCGCATCTCCAACCACTCGGCCATCACTGCCCGTTGGCCTCTTGACGATGAACTCAACACTAGTAGAGTTCATCAGGAAATGACATCATCAGGTGTTGAAATCAACGGGCGTTGAACTCCATTGGGCCCCCCGTTGAACCCCGGCGGGAACACCCGCCCCTCAACGCATCTCCAGGAGGTACGGCGTGGCCAGTGACCGCGACGAACTGATCACCCAGCTCACCGAGTTCATCCAGGAACGGCTGCTCGCGGAGCCCGACGCCCAGGGCATCGCCCCGGACACCCCGTTGCTCGAGTGGGGGATCCTCACCTCGATCAACACCGCGCAGCTGCTCACCTTCATCCGGGACGAGCTGGGGACCAACATCCCGCCGACCGAGCTGACCGGCACCAACTTCCAGAACCTGGACAGCATCACCGACCTGCTGCTGTCCCTGCGTACGCCCGCTCACTGACCAGGGCCTGCGACCTGACCTGCCGCACCGGCCTCGCGGCCACGGCACAGCGCATCCACCCGAATTCGCGACAGGAGATCACGTTGTCCGAGACATCGGCGAACTACGACTACGACATCGGCATCATCGGCGGCGGGCCGGCCGGCTCCACCGCCGCCTCCTACCTCGCCAAGGAGGGGCTGTCCGTGGTGGTCTTCGAATCGGAGACCTTTCCGCGCGAGCACGTCGGCGAGTCGCTGGTCCCGGCCACGACGCCGGTGCTCATCGAGACCGGCGCCATGGAGAAGGTCGAGGCCGCGGGCTTCCCCAAGAAGTACGGCGCCGCCTGGACCTCCGCGGAGGACCGGGACATCGACCACATGGGCTTCCAGGGCCTGGACCATGACTTCCGCGCCGCCGAGGTGCTGTTCAGCGAGCGGGACCAGGCCGGCGTCGACCGGGACCACACCTTCCACGTCGACCGCGGCAAGTTCGACCAGATCCTGTTGCAGCACGCGGAGAGCCTGGGCGCGAAGGTCTACCACGGAGTCCGCGTCAACCGCGTCGACTTCACCGACCGGGACCGCCCGGTCATCCAGGCCAAGGTCGGCAACCAGTCGGTCGGCGTCCCCGTCCGCATGGTCATCGACGCGAGCGGCCGCCGCACCATGATGGGCAGCCAGCTCAAGGTCAAGGAGCCGGACCCGGTCTTCAACCAGTACGCGGTACACACCTGGTTCGACGACTTCGACCGCAAGGCGCTCGCGGTCAACAAGGACCAGGCCGACTACATCTTCATCCACTTCCTCCCGCTGGAGGACACCTGGGTCTGGCAGATCCCGATCACCGACACCATCACCTCCATAGGTGTCGTGACCCAGAAGGCCCGGTTCAAGGAGGCCAAGAACGACCTGGAGACCTTCTTCTGGGACACCATCGGCAGCCGCCCGGCCCTCCAGGACGCGCTGAAGAACGCCAAGCGGGTCAAGGAGTTCAAGGCCGAGGGCGACTACAGCTACGCGCTCACCAAGATTGCCGACGACTCGCTCGTGATGATCGGCGACGCGGCCCGGTTCGTGGACCCGATCTTCTCCAGCGGTGTCAGTGTCGCGCTCAACAGCGCGCGCCTGGCCGCCGCCGACATCATCGCGGCGCACAAGGCCGGGGACTTCCGCAAGGAGCGCTTCGACGGCTACGTCAACACGCTCCGCGGCGCGGTCAACAACTGGTACGAGTTCATCTCGATCTACTACCGCCTCAACATCCTCTTCACGGCGTTCGTCCAGGACCCGCGTTACCGCCTGGACGTCCTCAAGATGCTGCAGGGCGACGTGTACGACGGGGAGCCCAAGGCCCTCGCCGCGATGCGGGAGATCGTCGAGGCCGTGGAGAGCGACCCCAACCACCTCTGGCACAAGTACCTGGGGACACTCAAGGCACCCTCCGCGGCGGCCAAGTTCTAGGCCCCCGGGGTCCCAGGGGTCGCTTGGGCCCGCACCGGCGGACCAGGGCCTGCGAGGCCCAGTCCGGCCGGGCACAGGCCTTCGCCGGCCGGGCGTACCTGCCCCGCCCGGCCGGGAGGCACCACGGCAGCCGACCGCTGCCGGGCACGACCCGGGTGGCGTGGACGCCCCTCCCGCCACCCGGACCCGGAGGTCCGTCCGCACCATCCGTCTGTCGCACTCCTGGAGGGGGATCCATGCCCGCCCGCAACGGAATCACCACCGATCCGGCCATAGCCCTTGTCGGCATCGGGTGCCGTTATCCGGGCGGGGTGGTCGATCCCGCGTCCTTCTGGCACGTCCTGCGCGACGGCGTCGACGTGATCGGAGAGATCCCCCCGGAGCGCTGGGGCCCCGAGTACATCAGTGAGGACGGGGCCGCACCCGGCACCGGGTACTGCCGTTATGCGGGAGTGCTGCCCGGGCTGGACCGGTTCGACGCCGACTTCTTCGGCATCTCGTTCCGCGAGGCACGCGAGATGGATCCGCAACAGCGGCTCCTGCTCGAAGTCTCCTGGGAGGCCCTGGAGCACGCCGGGCTCACCAAGCCCCAGCTCGCGGGCTCCCGCACCGGCGTGTTCTTCGGCATGCTCGGCATGGACTACACGCTGCTGCACTCCAAGACGCGCGGGGTGAAGGGCATCGACCCGTACTACGCGAGCGGCAAGGAGTTCAGCTTCGCGCCCGGCCGGGTCGCCTACACTCTGGGGCTGCACGGGCCCGCACTCGCCGTGAACACCGCGTGCTCCTCGTCCCTGGTGGCCGTGCACCTGGCCTGCCGCGCGCTGGCCAGTGGCGAGGCCGACACCGCGCTCGCGGGCGGCGTCAACGTCCTCGCCGCACCCGAACTGTCCATCTTCATGAGCAAGGTGCAGGCCCTGTCGCCCACCGGGCGGTGCAAGCCGTTCGCCGCCGACGCGGACGGCATCGTGCGCGGCGAGGGCTGCGGTGTCGTCGTACTGAAGCGGCTCGACGACGCGCTCGCCGACGGCGACCAGGTGCTCGCGGTGATCCGGGGCAGCGCCTTCAACCACGACGGCCGCAGCGCGGGCCTGACCGTCCCCAACGCCTCGGCGCAGGAAGCCCTGTTGCGGGAGGCCCTGCAGCGCGCGGACGCCACCCCGGACGAGGTCGCGTTCGTCGAGACGCACGGCACCGGTACGCCGCTCGGCGACCCGATCGAGGCCTTCGCGCTGTCGGAGGTGTTCGGCCCCGGCCGTGACCCCGGGCGCAAGCTGCACATCGGCTCGCACAAGGCCAACTTCGGGCACACGGACGCGGCCGCCGGTGTCGCCGCTCTGATCAAGACCGTGCTGACCGCACGGCACCGGGTCGTCCCGCCGCAGCTGCACCTCGGTACGCCCAACCCCGCCATCCCCTGGACCGACGGACCGCTGAGCGTCTCGGCCGAGGCCAGGCCGCTGGAAGCGACCGCGGACACCCTCTTCGGCGTGAGCGCCTTCGGCCTCAGCGGTACCAACGCCCATCTGCTGCTGTCCGCGCCCCCCGAGCAGACGCCCGCAGCGCGTGCGCCCGAGGCGGACGCCCCGCGGGTGCTGCTGCTCTCCGGCTCCACGGAGGCCGCCCTCCAGGAACGCGCGCGCGACCTGGCCGGCACCCTCGACGGGGAGCGGCCGCTGGCCGACGTCCTGCACACCGCGGCGGTACGGCGCACCCACCACGAGGCGCGTGCCACCGTGATCGGCGCCGACGCCGAGGAACTGCGCGCCTCACTGCTCGAACTCGCCGAGGGCAACCCCGACGAGCGCACCGTCACCGGCACCGCCGAGCCCCGGCGGCGCCACCGGACCGTCTTCGTCTTCTCCGGGCAGGGCTCGCAGTGGCGTGGCATGGGCCTGGACCTGTGGGACCGCGAGCCGGTCGCCGCGGCCTGTCTGGAGGCCAGTGACGCGGTGCTGCGCGAGGCGGGCCTGCCCGGTCTGCGCGAGCTGCTCGCCGACAGTGATCTCGCCGCCACCGAGCTGGCTCAACCTGCCGTTGTCGCACTGCAGTTGGCAGTCGCCGAGGTGTGGCGCTCCCGTGGCGTGGAGCCCTCCAAGGTCGTCGGGCACAGCCTCGGGGAGATCTCCGCCGCCTGTTTCACCGGCGCCCTCGACCTGCCCGCGGCGCTCGACCTCGCCGTGCGGCGCGGGCGCATCATGGCCGCCGCCGCGGGCACTGGGCGGATGCTCGCGGTGGCACTCTCCGAGGAAGAGGCGGTCGAGGCCGCTGCCGGCACCGGGCGTGCCGTCACGGTCGCCACGGTCAACGGGCCCACCTCGACCGTGCTCGCCGGCTCCGAGGACGACCTGACCGCGATCGCCTCGCTGCTGCGCGAGCGGTCCGTCACCGCGCGGTTCGTACCCGGCGACTACGCGTTCCACAGCCCGGCGATGGCCCCCTTCGCCGAGGAACTCCGCGCGGAACTGCGCGACTTGGCGGCGGTGGCCCGGCCCGAGGCGTTCGTGTCGACCGTCTGGCCCGAGGAGCCGCCGGCCACGCTGGACGCGGCGTACTGGGCCGCCAACGTGCTGCGGCCCGTCGGCTTCTGGCCCGCCGTGCGAGGCCTGCTGCAGGACATGGGCGCCGACTTCATCGAGATCGGCCCGCACCCCACCCTCGTACGCCCGCTGACCGATGCCCTCAAGGCGCTGCGGCGCCAGGGCGTCGCGGTCGGATCGCTGCGCCGGGACACCGACGGGCCCGCGACGCTGCTCTCCTCGCTCGCCGAACTGCACTGCGCGGGCGCCGAGGTCCGCTGGGCCGATCTGGTCCCGGGCCGGCTCACGGAGCTGCCCCGGCACCCGTGGCAGCACGAGTCGTTCTGGCTGCCCGAGGTCACACCCGGTACGCAGTACGCCCCGGGCGCGGTGCCGGGCGCGCAGGTCGCGCCCGCCCGGCTCGCCGTGCAGCTGCTCGACCCGTCGGGCAAGCCCCTCGGGCCCGCCCAGCAGCTCGAACTGACCGGCACGCCCACCGGCGCGCCCACGACTCCGCCGGAGCCGCTCGGCTCCGGCGGTGCCGCCCCGGTCATGGCCCCACCCCCCCTGGGGGCCGGCCGGGAAGCCGACTCGTCCGCCACCGCCCCGTACCATCCCCCGGCGGGAGCGGTGGCGGACGGGACCGGAACCTCCGCGCATACGACGGAGCCCCCGGACACCTCCGGCACCACCGCCGCAGGTCCCAGCACCGCCGACGCGGCCGACGCGGCGAGCACCGACCGCGAGCGCCGGTCCCTGATGCGGCTGACGTCCGAGACGCTGGCGGAGATCCTCGGCCAGGATCCGGGGCGGCGCATCCCGCCCCGGCGCGGCTTCGCCGACCTCGGTCTGGACTCGCTGAGCATCGTGGAGTTCGTGGACCGCCTCGGACTGCGGCTCGGTCTCGACATCCCCCTGTCCACCCCCTTCGAACGCCCCTGCCTGGACGAACTGGTCGACCATCTGCTGCCGCAGCTGCTCGCGAAGAAGACACCGCAGGCGCCCACCGCGGAACCGGCTCCCGCGGTGGAAGCCGCCCCCGCGAAGGCCCACGCCGACGACCCGATCGTCGTGGTCGGCATGAGCTGTCGCTTCCCGGGCAGCCCCTCCGTGCGGGACTACTGGCAGCTTCTGCTCGACGGCCGCGAAGTCATCCGCGACGTGCCCTCGGACCGCTGGGACGGCCAGGCGTTCCTGTCCGACGGACCGTGGACGCCCGGCACGATGACCTCGCTACGGGGCGGCTACCTCGACGACGTACACGGATTCGACGCGGCGTTCTTCCGCATCTCGCCCCGTGAGGCCCGCAGCCTCGACCCGCAGCACCGGCTCTTCCTCGAAGTCGCCTACGAGGCCCTGGAGGACGCCGGGGCGACCCGGGACCGGCTGCGCGGCTCCGCGACCGGCGTCTTCGTCGGCATGAACAGCTCGGACCACGCCCAGCACATCGGCAGCCATCTCCAGGACGTGGACCTCTACTACGGCACCGGCAACTCCTTCGCCGGGGCGTCCGGACGGCTCTCCTACTTCCTGGGGCTGACCGGGCCCAGCATGGCCGTGGACACCGCCTGCTCGTCCTCGCTGACCGCCGTGCACCTGGCCCTGCAGAGCCTGCGCCAGGGCGAGAGCGACCTCGCGGTGGCCGGCGGTGTCAACGTGATCCTCAGCCCGGTGATCCCGGTCGCGGTCTCGGCCGGCGGCGCCCTCTCCCCCAGCGGCCACTGCCGTACGTTCGACGAGGCGGCCGACGGCTATCTGCGCGGCGAGGGCTCCGGAGCGGTCGTGCTGAAGCGGCTGTCGACCGCGCTCGCCGACGGTGACCGGATCTACGCGGTGCTGCCCGGCAGCGCGGTGAACCAGGACGGCGCCAGCAGCGGTCTCACCGTGCCGAACGGCACCGCGCAACGGGCACTGATCGAACAGGCCCTGGAGCAGGCCGGGTTGAGCGGCCGCGACGTGGGTTACGCCGAGGCGCACGGCACCGGCACCCCGCTCGGCGACCCCATCGAACTGCGCGCGCTCGCACAGGCGTTGCGCCCCCGAGGAGCCGACGGCGCACCGCTCCTGGTCGGCTCCGCCAAGCCCAACATCGGGCATCTGGAGGCCTCGGCCGGAATGGCCGGGCTCATCAAGGCGGTCCTGTCGGTGCATTACGGGCGGATCGCCCCGCACATCGGCGTGACCACCACGCCGACCCGCCAAGTCGCCTGGGAACAGCTGGGCTTGGAGATCGCGACGGGCGCGGAGCGATGGCCCGAGGGCGGGCGGCGCCGGATCGCGGGCGTCAGTTCCTTCGGCTTCACCGGCACCAACGCGCACATCCTGGTGGCCGAAGCCCCGGCTGCCGAGGAGACGGGCGGCGAGCCGCCGGCCCGCTTCGCGCTGCCGCTGTCCGCCGCGCAGGAGTCGGCGCTGCCCGATGCCGCCAGGCAGTACCTCGCGCTGCTGGAGTCGGGAGACGCGAGGACCCTGGCCGATCTGGCGTACACGGCGTCCGCGCGCCGCAGCCATCTCGACCACCGGGCCGTCGTGGTCGGCCGGGACGTCGTCGGCGTCCGCTCCGCCCTGCGCGCCCTGGCCAAGGGCGAGGAGCATTCCCAGGTCCTCACCGGGACGGCGGAGTTGGAGCGCTCCTGTGTCTTCGTCTTCTCCGGGTTCGGCTCCCAGTGGGCCGGCATGGGACGGCAACTCCTCGGGAGCGAGCCGGTGTTCCGGGACGCGGTGCTGGCCTGCGAGGAGGAGATGCGGAAGTGGATCGCCTGGTCCCCGCTGGCCTCGCTGCGCGGTGAGCCGGACAGCCGCCCGTTCGACGAGGGCATCCCGCAGGAACTGATCTTCATGGTGCAGGTCGGCCTGGTCGAGCTGTGGCGCAGCTGGGGTGTGGTACCCGAGGCGGTCGTCGGGCACAGCATGGGTGAGGTCGCCGCCGCCTGGGCCGCCGGGGCGCTGACCCTGGCGCAGGCCGCGGAGATCCTGTGCCTGCGCTCGCGGCTGCTCGACACGCTGGTCGGCACCGGCGGTTCGATCGTCGTCGGGCTGCCCCGCGAGGAGCTGGCGCCATATCTGGTCCTGTACGAGGACACGTTGGGCATCGCCACGATCAACGGCCCGCGCACGACGGTCGTCGCCGGTGACGTGGACGCCCTGGAGGAGCTCGCCGAGGAGCTGACCGAGGCGAATGTGTTCGTCCGCCGGGTCAAGGTGCCGGTGGCGCCGCACTCGCCACTGATGGAACCGCTGCGGGAGCGGCTGGTGTCCGGCCTGGCGCACCTGGTGCCGTCCGAGGCCCGGATCCCGCTGTACTCCTCCGTGGAGGGCGGCGAGGTGGCGGGCTCCGCGCTCACCGCCGCGTACTGGGGCCGCAATCTGCGCAACACCGTGCTCTTCCAGGACGCGGTGAGCGCGGTCGAGGACCCGCAGGACCGGGTGTTCGTCGAAGTGTCCCCGCATCCGGTGCTGGTCTCCGGCACCGAGGAGTCCCTGCAGGCCACCGGCGTGGAACGCCCCGTGGTGCTCCCCTCCCTGGTCCGCGACGAGGACGAGGTGAGCACGCTGCTCGCGAGCCTCGGCACGCTGCACGCACAGGGCGCCCCGGTCGACTGGGCGGCCTTCGCCGGCCCCGGCCGCGCGGTGGTCGATCTGCCCGGCTATCCGTGGCAGCGCAAGGAGCACTGGCTGCCGGACACGCCCGTGGACCGCGCCACCGGATCGGGCGCCCTCGTCGGCGCGCCGGTGCGGCCGACGACCGCGGCGTGGACGGCGCTGCTTCCGGTGACGGTCGACGGCACCCGCAGCCCCTGGCAGATCAGCCGCCACGGATCCCGGACGACGGTGTCGGCGCCCGCGCTGCTGGAGGCGGCCCTCGCCGGCGCCGCGGCGACGGGCTCCCCGGCGCCGGCGCTCGACGACGTACGGTTCGGCACTGCGCCCCGAGCGGACGCGGAGGGCCGGGCCGACCTGCAGGCCGTGGTCGACACCCGGCAGGGCACGGTCGTACTGCGCCCGCTGTCCGGGGACGGGGACGGTCACGGACCCGCGCTGAGCGCGTCGACCGATGCCTCGGCCCGGCCTGCCTCGGACGCTCCCGGCCTCGGTCTGCCGGCCGACGACGAGCCCCTCCGGGCCACGCTGGCCGACCGCTTCCCTGGGCTCGGGGTGCGGTCGGCCGGCAGTGGCCGGGGTGGTGCGGACGCCACCGTGGTCCTGCCGGACGGAGCCTCCCGCCACCGGCTGCCGGCCGATCTGCTGCGGCTGGCACTGCACTTGGTCGCGGACGGCGCCGCGGAACCGTCCGACGCGGAGCCCCTGCCCGCGGCCATCGCCTCGGTCCGGGTCAGGGCCGCGGTCGAGGGCACCGTACGGGTGTCCCGGGGGCCGGTCCGCGCGGGTGCGGACGGGCAGCCCGAGGCGGACGTGACCGTGCTCGACGCGGCGCATCGTGCCGTGGTGGAGCTGACCGGGCTGCGCCTGGCCGCCGGCCCCGAAACGGCCGCGGCGGACGCGGACCGGGACCGGATGGCGAACCTGCTGTACCGGATGGAGTGGAACGCCGCGGGCCAGCGCCCGGCCGGCCGGGACGGTGCGCAGGTCGCGCCCGCGACGCGCTGGCTGGTGTGCGGTGACACGGAACACCTGGCGGGCACGGTGGCCGACGGACTGCGGGCCGCGGGCTGCGAGGTGCGCCGGGTGCGCTCGGTGGACGTACCGGGCGGCGAGGGTCTCGTCCTGAACCCGGCGGACCGGGCGGAGTGGGAGACGCTGCTCGCGGTGCACGCGAACGAGGGCACCACCGGGATCTGCGACCTGTGGCCCCTGGAGGACCTCGACTCGCGCCCCGACGGCCGGCGCGTCACCACCGCGCTCACCGCGGCCCTGGCCAACGCCGAGGGGACTCCGCCCCGGCTCTGGCTGGTCACCCGGCACGCCCTGCTGCCGGCCGGCCACGAGGGCTTCCCCGACGGCAACCAGGGGGCCCACGCCGGGCTCGGCCGCACCCTGGCGATGACCCGACCCGAGGCCTGGGGTGGCCATGTCGACCTGAGCCGGGGCAGCGCCGAGGAGCTGCGCACGCTGGTGACGCGGCTGTTGTGCGCACCGGGCGACGAGCACATCCGGGTGGAGCACTCCTCGGTCCAGGTCGGCTCGCTGGTGCGCGCCGCCGCGCCGGACCGGGCCGAGAAGCGGCCGCTGTCGGCCGAGCGCTGGCATCTGGTGACCGGCGCGGGCGGCGCCCTGGTGCCGCCCGTGGTGGACTGGCTGGTCGGCGCGGGCGCCCGGCGGATCCTGCTCGCCGACACGGAACCCGAGCAGGCCGAGCGGCTGTCCGTCGAGGACCGGGTCGCACAGTGGCGTGCCGCGGGGGCCGAGGTCCGCACCGTACGCACCCAGGGCTCGCGGGACGAACTGACCGCGCTGGTGGAGGAGTTGCGGGCCGACACCGGGATCGCGGGCGTGGTGTGCGCGGCGGCTCCGGAGCTGGCGACCCCGTTGGAGGAGACGACCGAGGCCGCGCTGCGGGCCGAGTGGAACCGCGCAGAGACGGCCGAGCTGCTGCACCGGCTGACCGCCAAGGATCCGGTGCGCCTCTTCGTCCTGCTGGGTTCGGTGCCGGGCACCTGGGGCGGTGCCGTCACGGGTGCGGCGGCGCCGTCCGACTGGTCGCTGCGGGCGCTGGCGGCGCGGCGCAGGGCGGGCGGGCTGCCGGTGACGCACATCGAGCTGATGCCGCTCGAAGGCAGTCAACTCCTCGACGAACGGACGACTTTACTGCTGAAGTCGAGCGGGGTCGCCCCGCTGCGGGAGCGGGACCTGGTCACCGCCCTCGACCTGCTGGCCTGGGACCACACGGTGCACGCGTGCGTGGCCGACGTGGACTGGGAGCTGTTCGGGAGCGCGCTCGCCGACGCCCCGCACCGGGAGCTGTTCCGTGCGGTCCTGGGGGCGGCGCGGCAGACCGGCGGTACCGATTTCGTGGCCGGGCTGCGCTCGCTGGACCCGGTGCAGCGCCGGGACCGGATGCTCGACTGGGTGTGCGCCCAGGTCGCCGGGGTGCTCGGCCTGTCGGAGGAGGAGCTCCGCGCCGACCAGGGCTTCTTCGAGCTCGGCATGGACTCGGTCATGTCGCTGACGCTGCGGCTGCGGCTGGCCCGCGAGCTGGAGACCGAGCTGTCCTCGACGGTGGCCTTCGAGCACCCGACCGCGCTGGCGCTGACCGCGCATCTGCTGGAGCAGCTCGGCCATCCGGGCGCCGGTTCCGAGGGCGGCGGCGCGGATCCGGTCGAACTCGACGAGGCCGGGGCCGAGCCCGCCGACGACCTGGACGACCTCGACGACGACGAACTGCTACGCCAGTTGGAGGCGGAGATCTCCGACTCACGGGCGCTGGGATTTGAGGAGAACTGATGACGAAGAGCCAAGCCGGGCAGCCGAGCCAGGAGGTCCTCCGCGGCCGGCTCAAAGACTCCCTCGGCACGATCCGCAGTCTGCGCGCCCGGGTCCAGGAGCTCCAACAGCCACAGCCCCTGGCAGTGATCGGTCTCTCCTGCCGGCTGCCGGGCGGCGCCACGCCCGAGGAGTTCTGGCAGTCACTGGCCGACGGCCGCGACTCGACTTCGCAGTTCCCCGAGGAGCGGCACTCCATCGCCGGTTTCTACAACCCGGACCCGGACCATCCGGGCACCGCGTACACGCTGTCGGGGAACTTCCTCGAAGGCCCGGTGGACACCTTCGATCCGACCGTCTTCGGGATCTCGCCGCGTGAGGCCGCGGGGATGGACCCGCAGCAGCGCCTGGTGCTCGAACTGGCCTGGGAGGCCATGGAGAACGCCTGTCTGCCGCCGAGCGAGCTGGAGGGCAGCCGGGTCGGCGTCTTCCTCGGTGCCAGTACGAGCGACTACGTACGGATGCGCCAGCAGAAGGGCTCGATGGCAGACGTCGACGCCTATCAGCTGATCGGTGAGCCGAGTTTCCTGGCCGGCCGGATCTCGTACACGTTCGGGTTCCAGGGCCCCAGCATGGTGATCGACACGGCGTGCTCCTCCTCGCTGGTGGCGCTGGAGCAGGCCGTTCTGTCGCTGCGTTCCGGTGCCTGCGACATGGCGCTGGTCGGCGGGGTGAACCTGATGCTCTCTCCGTACGGCTTCGTCCTGGTCAGCAAGTTGCGGGCGCTGTCGCCCGACGGACGCTGCAAGACGTTCGACGCCTCGGCGGACGGCTACGCCCGCGGTGAGGGCGGCGCGCTGTTCGTGCTGAAGCGGCTCGGCGAGGCCGAGGCCGCCGGGGACCGGGTCCTCGCGGTGGTCCGGGGTGTCGCGACGGAGCACGACGGGCGCAGCAGCGGGCTGACGGTCCCGAACCCCGCCGCGCAGCAGAACGTCATCACCTCCGCGCTCAAGGATGCCGGGGTCTCCCCCGCCGAACTCACCTATGTCGAGGCGCACGGCACCGGCACCCAGCTGGGCGACCCGATCGAGCTGAAGGCCCTGAACGCGGTCACCAGCACCGGGCGACCGGCCGGACGACCGCTGCTCGTCGGCTCGGTGAAGACCAACATCGGTCATCTGGAGCCGGCCGCCGGGGCGGCGGGCCTGCTGAAGGTCGTCCTGGCCCTCCAGCACGACTCGCTCCCGAAGCATCTGCACCTGAACAGCCCGAACCCCCAAGTCCCTTGGGACGCCATCAACTTGAAGGTCACCACCGAGGAGACCGTCTGGCCGGACGGACCCCGGATTGCCGGGGTCAGCAGCTTCGGCGCCAGTGGCACCAACGCGCACACCGTGCTCGCCGAGGCGCCGCAGCCCGCGCCCCGCGAGGGCACCCCGCGCGAGGTGGGCCTGCTCACCCTCAGCGCCAACAGCCCCGAGGCGCTGCGTGCGATGGCCGGCACGTACGAGAGCCGGGTGCGGGCGGCGGACGCACGCACCCTGTCGGACATCTGCTACTCGTCGCACATCGGGCGGGCCCGGATGAAGCACGGGCTCAGTGTGACCGGCGACCGCGAGCAACTCGCCGCCGGGCTGGCCGCGTTCGCCGCCGGTGAGCGCGCCGACCAGGTCACCACGCACGGCCCGTCGGGCGCGAAGGCGCGCCGGCTCGGCTGGCTGTTCACCGGCCAGGGCTCGCAGTACGCCGGGATGGCCGCCTCGCTCGCGGCCGCCGAGCCGGTCTTCGCGGACGCGCTCGCCCAGGTGGCCGAGGCGCTCGACCGCTATCTGGAGGAGCCGCTCGGCCCCGTCCTGTCCGACGGCGAACGCATCAACCGTACGGGCTTCACCCAGCCCGCCCTGTTCGCCGTGGAGTACGCGCTGGCGAAGATGTGGGAGTCCTGGGGCATCCGGCCGACCGCGCTGATCGGGCACAGCCTGGGCGAGATCACCGCCGCCTGCGTCGCCGGTGTGCATTCCCTCGACGACGCCGCCAAGCTGGTCACGGCGCGTGCCCGGCTGATGGAGGCGCTGCCGGCGGGCGGTGTCATGGAGACCCTGGTCTGCGACGAGGAGACCGTCCGGGCGGCGATCGCCGAGGCCGGTCCGGTGCCGCGGGTGGCGGTCGCGGCGGTCAACGGGCCGACGGACGTGGTCCTTTCGGGTCCCGAGGACGAGGTCGCGAAGGTCGTCGACGTACTGGCCGGACGCGGCGTCAAGCACCGCGGGCTCGTCGTCTCGCACGCCTTCCACTCACCGCTGATGGCCCCGATGATCGACGAATTCCGCGAGGTCACCGAGACTCTGACGTTCCATCAGCCCAGGTACCCGATCATCTCCAACGTCACCGGCCGCGAGTGGGGGCCCGAACAGCTGCGTCCCGCCTACTGGTCCGAGCACGTGCTCGCGCCGGTGCGCTTCTACGCCGGCGTCACCACGCTGTACGAGACGGGGTGCCGCACCTTCCTGGAGCTCGGCCCGGCTCCGGTGCTCCTCGGGCTCGGCGCCCGCTGCCTTCCCGAGGACGGCGTCGGCTGGATCCCGTCGCTGCGCCGCGACCGCGAGGACACCCACATCGTGGGCCAGGCCCTGGGCGCGCTGCACCACCGCGGCGTACCGGTCGACTGGACCGCGGTGCACCGCGACGAGAAGCCGCGGCCGACCTCGCTGCCCAGCTACCCCTGGCAGCGCGAGCGGTACTGGTTCAACGACGACGCGCAGGGCGGCACCCCCGAGTACGCGGCCGACGATGCCCCAGGGGCGCTCTTCGAGGGCCATCTGCTGTCCGGCGCGCCCACCTTCTCGCCCGGGCTCGACGAGCTGTCCGAGGTGTTCATGCAGACGGGCCCGGACGGCCGCCGGTCCGTGTCGGCGGGCGGCTTCTGCAACTGGGCGCTGGCGGGCGCCGCGAAACTGCCCGGCGCGCAGCCCCGGCTCGTGGACCGCTTCGTGGTGGGCGAGCCGCTGCTCCTCGATCCCGAGCACCGGCCCGCGCAGATACGGGTCTATGTACTGCCCCAGGACGACGAGGGCCGATCGCTGTTCCTCTGCTTCTCCCGGCACGGAGTCGACTCCGCCGAGAGCGGCAGCTGGCGGCTGCACGCGCGTGGTGTCCTGGTGCGCCGCCCCACGGACACCCGGCGCGCCGACGGCGACCTCGATGCCGTACGTGCCCGGTGCGTGCCGGTCGACCCGGCCGACATCGTGGTGCCCGGCTGGGCCGAGCCGGTCCTCAACGAGGTCTACCAGGGGCCGGGCGAGGTGCTTGCCGAGGTCAACCGCGCCGCGGAGGAGCTGCCCCGGGGCGCCCTGCTGGACCTGACGCTCGGACTGCTGCGCCAGTCGGAGAAGGCCCCGCGGGCCGGTGGGGCACCCGTGCCCACGGCGGTGCCCGAGGGCACCCGCCGCTACATCCACGGGTGGCTGGACCCGGCCGAGGAGGACGGCGAACTCCGGGGCGGCCTGGAGATCCTCGGCTCCGACGGCAGCGTGCTGATCATGATGCGGGACGTCCATCTGCGGTCGTCGACCCAGCCCGCACAGGAGATCCCGCGCAGCGCGCGGGCGGAGACCGTGTGGGAGCAGGTCTGGCGTCCGGCCGACCCGGATGCGTTCGGCGAGCGGAGCCTGCGCGACGAGCGGGTGCTGCTGGTCGGCTCGGGCGGCGCGGACACGGGGCTCCTGGAGGCCGTGTCCAAGCAACTGACGCTGCGCGGTGCGGTGGTGACGCAGGCCGAGCCGTCCTCGGAGGCGGTCCTGCGCGCCCTCGACGCGGACCGGCCGTACGGACATCTCGTGCTGCTGAGCGGCCTGGACCTGCCGGTGGCCGGGTACGACGCCGAGTCCGTGGGGCAGGCCAGGGCCGAGGCGGAGCACGTCTTCCTGGCCGCCACCCGGCAGCTGGCCGTCGAGGAGGCCGCCACCCAGCTGTGGGTGGTGACCCGCGGCGCCCAGTGGACCGGGCCCGAGCAGAGCGAGATCTGCCTGCCCGCCGCGCCGTTGTGGGGCCTGGGCAAGGTGGCCGCCCTCGAGCACCCCGAGCTGTGGGGCGGCCTCCTCGACCTGGATCCGGCGGGCGAGCCGGACGAGGCGGAGCGGATCGCCGACCTGCTCGCGGCCCCGAGCGCCGAGGACCTGACGGCCCGGCGCGGCGGCACCGTCCTGGTGCCCCGGCTGGTGGCGGCCGGTTCCGGCGACGAGTCCGCGGAGCGTCCGGCACCGCACCTGAGCGACCTCGGAAGCTACCTCGTCACCGGTGGTCTCGGCAGCCTCGGCCTCTTGATCGGCGAGTGGCTCGCCCGCAACGGCGCGGGCACCGTCGTCCTGGCCGGCCGTACGGGGCTGCCCGACCGCTCCGTCTGGGACGAGCCGCACGACGACACCACCGCCGCCAGGATCGCCGGGGTGCGCCGGATCGAGGCCCAGGGCGCCGACGTACGGGTGGTGGCGCTGGACACCGCCGACGAGACGGCGCTGCGTTCGCTGACCGACCAACTGGGGCTGTCCGGGCGGCCGTTGCGCGGTGTGGTGCACGCGGCGGGCCTCTCGGAGCCACAGTTCCTGCGGGAGAGCGACCCTCAGACGTACGACCGCTGCCTGCACGCGAAGGTGGACGGCACCTGGGCACTGCACAACGCCACCGTCGACCAGGACCTGGACCTGTTCGTCTCCTTCTCCTCGATCGCCTCGGTCTGGGGCTCGCAGCACTTGGCGGGCTACTCGGCGGCCAACGCCTTCCTGGACTCCTTCGCGTACCACCGGCAGTTGAAGGGCCTGGCGGCCACGACGGTCAGCTGGGGACCGTGGGCGGCCCGGTCGGGGCTGGCGGACGACTCGGTGATGGCGTTCCTGCGCTCCATCGGGCTGCACCAGCTCAACCCCGACCACGCCCTGGAGCTGCTCGGCGAGGCCGTGGTCGACTCGGTCGCCCACCGTACGGTGTGCTCGGCGGACTGGGCCCTGTTCCGCGACCTGATGGAGGCGCGGCGGGAGCGACCCATCCTCAGCGAGATCCGTAGCGCGCCTGCCGCGGACCAGCCGCAGAGCGCCGAACTGGGGGCGCTGACGGCCCGGTTGCTCGGCCTGAGCCGCACCGAACGCCTTGCCGAGCTCAACGAGTACATCCGCGTCCAGCTCTCCGAGATCCTGCGCCTGGAGCTGGACACCCTCACGGAGGACACCCGGCTCGCGGACATGGGCCTGGACAGCCTCATGGTGATGGAGCTGATCAGCCGCTGCCGGGACGATCTGGGCCTGGAGATCAACAGCCGTGACTTCTTCGCGTGCCCCGGCATCCACTGGGGCTCCTTCCTCCACGAGCTGATCGAGGAGAGGTACCCGGCCACCACCGTCGCGTCCGGCCCCGAGCGGCCGACGGACCAGGCATGACCGCCCGGGGGACCGGGCCGCGCGGCCCGGTCCCCCGGCACCACAACTCCGCCCCGACCTCTGGAGGAACGAGCATCATGCAACCGCTGCCCGCGTCCGGCTCGCCCGACAAGGCCGTCCATGACGTCGCCATCCTGGGCGCCGGAATCGCCGGCTCCATCCTCGCGGCCATCCTGAGCCGCAACGGGGTGAAGACGGTCCTGATCGACGCCGGCACCCACCCGCGCTTCGCGGTGGGCGAGTCCACCATCCCGTACACCTCCGTGATGCTGCGGATCCTCGCCGCGCGTTACGGAGTGCCGGAGATCGCGCATCTGAGCCACTTCTCCACGATGCGCTCCAAGGTGTCCTCGAACTCCGGTCAGAAGCGCAACTTCGGCTTCGTCTACCACCGCGAGGGCGAGGCCCAGGTCCCCAGTGAGATCAACCAGTTCGTGATTCCGGTGGCGCTGTCCACCGAGTCCCACATGTTCCGCCAGGACGTCGACGCCTACATGTTCAACGTCGCGGTGCGCTACGGTGCCGTGCCGCGCCTGGACACCCGGGTGTCGGATGTCGAGGTGGACGGCTCGGGGGTCACCCTCGCGGTGGAGAACGGTCCCGCGATCCGTGCCCGGTACGTCGTCGACGCGGGCGGTCACAGCTCGCCGCTGGCCAAGAAGTTCGCGCTGCGCGACGAGGTGCCCCAGCAGCGCACGCACTCGCGGACCCTCTTCACCCACATGATCGGGGTGCGCCCGTACGACGACTGCCCCGCCGGGCGCAAGCACGACAACCCGAGCCCCTGGCACCAGGGCACCCTGCACCACGTCTTCGACGGCGGCTGGGTGTGGGTCATCCCGTTCGACAACCACCGGAGCGCCACCAACCGGCTGTGCAGCGTCGGTCTGACCCTGGACCCGCGCAGGCACCCGAAGACGGGTCTGCCGCCGGAGCAGGAGTTCGCGCAGTTCCTCGAACGGTTCCCGGACGTGGCCCCGCAGTTCAAGCACGCGAAGGCGGCCCGCCCCTGGGTGTCCACCGGGCGGCTGCAGTACTCCTCGCACCAGGTCGTCGGCGACCGCTTCTGCCTGACCTCGCACGCCGCGGGCTTCGTGGACGCGCTGTACTCGCGCGGTCTGACCAACACCACCGACGTGGTGAACTCGCTGGCCTGGCGGCTGATCGAGGCGGCCAAGGACGACGACTTCTCCGCCGAGCGGTTCGGGCACATCGAGACGCTCCAGCAGGGCCTCGTGCGCGCCCACGACGAGGTGGTGGCGTCGTCCTTCACCTCGTTCCGCGACTACGGGATGTGGAACGGCACGTTTCGCATGTGGGCGCTCGGCACGGTGCTCGGCACGCTGAACGCCCAGGACGCCCTCGTACGGTTCCAGCGGTCCAAGGACCCCCTCATCTGGCGGGAGTTGGAGGCGCAGCCGCACCCCGGCGCCCTCTTCCCGGCGAGCGTCGGCTTCAACAAGATCACCGATGCCGCCTGGGCCGCCTGCCGGGACGTCGAGGCCGGTCTGATGACGCCCGACCGGGCCACGGGCGAGCTGTTCGACCTGTTGCAGGACGACGGCTACGCGCCGCCGCCGTTCGGTCTGCACGACCCGGCGAACCGCTTCTACAACCCCAACCCGGCCCGCATGATCCGCACCATGCACTGGGCCAAGCGCGGATCGGCGGCCGCGGACACCGGCCCCGTGGTGGCCGGCGCGCTCGGCGGCTTCCTGCGCTCCCGCTTCCGCAGGCACTCATGAGGGAGGACGGGCCCATGCCCCGGAACGAACACACGGAACGACCACCCGCCCCGCTCCCCGCCCGACCGGCGGACCACAGCTGGGCGGAGGGCGCCGATACGGTGGGGGCCGCCGAGTCGGCGTTGCCGTACGAGCCGGCGACGGAGACCGCCCCGGCGGCCGACCGCCCGCGCGGGACGAACAGGCCCGCCAAGCCGACGCCCGCACCGAGCCGGCTCGCCGAGCCGAGTGCCGTGCCTGCTCCTGCTTCTGCTCCTGCTCCTGCTCCTGCTCCTGCTGTGAGCAGCCGTGCCGCAGGGCGGGCGCAGCCTGCGACTCCGGGTGCCGGGGCAACGCCCAAGGCCGCCGGGCCGGCCGCACCGGCCCCGAAGACCGCTCGGCCCGCGGTACCGACGGCCAAGACCGCCCAGCCCACCGCGCCGACGGCCAAGACCGCCCAGCCCACCGCGCCGACGCCGAAGACCATCCGGCGCGGCGAACAGACGCGCGCGGCTGTCCCTGCCGTCGACGCCGCGGCCACGCCCGTCGCGCAGGCTGCATCAACTTCCGCCGCTCCTGCCCCTGAACCGGTGGCCGAGTCCGGTCCGGTTCCCGACACGAGGGCCGAGTCCCGCGCGTCCATCACCCCGGAGGCCGGCCTCGCGCCGGCGTCCGGCCGTCCCGGGAACCCGGCACGGCACACCGTCGCCGTCCTCGGCGCCCACCTCGGCGGCGGCATGCTCGCCGCGATCCTGGCTCGCGCCGGGATCGACGTGGTCCTGGTGGACTCGCCGCACGACGCCACCACCCCGTCGGGCGAGACCACCGTCCCGTACACCGCCGAGGTCTTCGAACTGCTCGCGCGCCGTTACGGCGTGCCCGAGCTGTCCGCGCTCGGACACTTCGGAGAGCTGCCCGCCGAGGTGCGCAGGACCTCGGGGATCAAGTCGAGCATCGGCTTCGTGTACGCGCGCCCGGGCGCCCCCGTACGGCCGCACCACGTGGTGCAGTTCAACGTGCCCAGCGAGCACGGCGAGTCGCATCTGTACCGGCCCGACGTCGACGCCTGGGTGCACCGGCTCGCCGCGGGCTACGGCGCCAAGGTGCCGCAGGGGCGCGCGCCGTTCACCGAAGTGAGCGGTGAGGCGGGCGACTTCACCGTCGAGCTGGCCGACGGCAGCAGTGTCGGGGCGGCGTTCGTGGTCGACATGTCCGGGCCCGACGCGCCGATGCTGCGGCGCCTCGGTCCCGATCCGGCGCTGCGCCCGCTGGGGCACTCCTCACGGGTACTGACCGCGCACCTGCGGGGCGTACGGCCGCTGGAGCGGCGAGTGGACCCGGGCAGGGGCGGCACCCCCTGGACGGGCGGCACGACCCAGGTCGTCTTCCCGGGCGGCTGGATCCAGCTCGTCCCGTTCGGCGACGAGCGCACCGGCGAGACCTCGCTGACCAGCGTGGCGGTGAGTGTCGACGCCAAGCTGTGGCCGCAGCGATCTGCCTCGCCGGAGGACGACTTCCAGCAGCTGATACGCCAGTTCCCGGACTTGGCATGGCAGTTCGGTGAAGCCACCCCGGTCCGCCCGTGGACGGACTCGGAACCGTGGCAGTACGGCGCCAACGCCGCCGCCGGCGACGGCTTCGTCGTCCTCGAACGCTCCGCCGTACGCTGCGACTTCACGCTCTCCAGGGATGTCACCCTGACGGCCGAACTGGTCCACGAGGCGGCCGCGCACCTCATCTCCGCGGCGCACAGCGGCGATTGGTCGGTGGAGCGTTTCCGCCCCCTCGAATCGTTCCAGGCGTCGCTGATCGAGCACGGGGACCGCCTGCTGCGTACGGCGCTGACGGCCACCACCGACTTCCGGCTCTGGAACGCCTTCTGCCGGGTCTGGCTACTGCACTCCATGTTCGCCGCCCTGTCCCTCAAGCGGGCCCGCAACGACGCACTGGCCCGCCCGGGACGGCCCGACCAGTGGCGGGAGTTGGAGCGCTACCGGGGCGCGGGGTTCTGGTTCCCCGTCTACCCTGGCTTCGTCGCCCTGTTCGACGACATGGTCGCAGCCGCACGGCAGGTGGCTGACAACCGGCTGGCACCGGGCGCGGCGGCCGAGCGGATTTTCGGCCAGATGGGCAGCGCGTCGTTCGTCCCGCCGCTCTTCGCCTTCGGCGATCCCACCGACCGCTACTACAACTTCACGCCGCTGAAACGGGTCAAAGTACTGCTGTGGGCCAAGCGCAGGGCGCCGTACATGGTTCAACGGGTGCTCACCCGTGGGGTCACCGTCCTCCCCGACGTCGAACGGTAGACGGCAACCTCACAGGCAACTGAAAGAATTCGGGCAAAGGAACCGCCGCCCCGCAGAAGCTCGCCCGCGCGGGCCGGGGACGGCGGTTCCTTGTCGCGTCGGCGCGCGCGGGGCCCGCGACGGCGCGGTCCGCTGATCGAATCCGGCCAGCTCCCGCACCGGTTCACGAGGGGGACTCGACACCGCAACGGACTGCCGGAATGCTCCCTACCGGGGAGTCTTCCCATGTGGGATGCTGATATCGTCGATTTCCTGCACTCATGAATTAGTACCCGAAGGGGGACTGGTGAGCACCGGAAACGGGATCCCCTGTGCCACGCAGGCCGACGCACAGCCGGGCATTGCCGCCCGCCGCGGCCGGTCGCCTTCGCGCGGCGGCGGCCGACGCCCGGGACAGAGCAGCACCAAGGAGCAGATCCTCAACGCCGCGCTCGAACTCTTCGCGGCCAAGGGCTACTCGGGCACCACCATGCGGGGCATAGCCCAGCAGGCACAGGTCGACCCGGCCCTCATCCACCACTTCTTCAGCAACAAGGAAGGCGTGTTCCAGGACGCGGTCTCGTCCCGGCTCGATGTGTCGGCCCTCTTCGACTCCCTGACGGACACGGACGCCGAGCCGGTCCTGGAGCGCCGCGGTGAGCGGGTCGCGCGGACGTTCCTGTCCTTCTGGGAGGACGAGTCGACCCGGCCGGCGCTGATCGCCATCTACCGGACCGGGCTGTCGGACGAGGCGACCTCGAAGACCTTCCGGGACCAGATCGAGGACAGCTTCGCGGCCTGCGTCCGGCGCATCGCGCCCGAGGACAGCGACCGCACCCCCGCCTTCGCCTCACTGGTGTCCGCGCAGCTCGCCGGCCTGGTGATGCTGCGGTACGTCCTCCGGACGGAGCCGCTGGCCTCACTCGACTTCGAGGAACTCATCGAGTGGTTCGTGCCCGCCATCGAGGTCCACTTCGACCGGCTGTCCCAGGGATAGCCGCCGCTCCGGGACGGTCGCCGCGGAGTGCGTCCGGGCCTCGGGGTGCGCGTAGACCTCGGGACGCACCGGTGCCTCCGGGCGGGTGCGGGCCTCGGGATGCACAGGTGCCTCCGGGCGGGTGCGGGCCTCGGAACGTGTGTGGGCCAGTACGAAGACGCCGCGCCCCGCCGCGGCCGCCGCGGCGAGTCCCGCCAGCACGCCGGGGATTCCGGTGGCATACCGGTCCCCGAGGACCACGGCACCGATGACGGCCGCGAACACGGGATTGACCAGGGTCATGATGGCCAGCGGGGCCTCCAGCCCGCCCCGGTAGGCCAGTTGGCACAGGACGAAGCCTCCGACCGCCAGGCAGATCACGCCGATCGTGAGAACGGCGGCCGAGACCGGCAGCCGTAGCGCGCCGTCGTCCGTCAGCTCCAGCACCGCGGTCTGCGTCAGCGCCGACGCGGCACCAAAGGCGACGCCGGCGGCGACGGCATACCACAGGCTGGTGGTCATCATCCGACGGCTCACCGCGGCGGCCACCGTGGAGATCGCGAGCACCGCGACGGTCAGACCGACGACGCCCGCCGTCTCCGACGGCGCGAGCGTCCGGCTCGACTGCGCGGACCGCGTGAGGAAGAGCAGTCCGGCCACACCGGCCACGGTGAAGGCGATGCCGGAGCACTGGGCTCTGGTCATACGTCGCCGCAGTACGGCCGCGGACAACAGCGGAGCCGCCACCAGGGTGAGCACACCGAGCATCTGCACGGCGACGAGCGAGCCGAAGCGCAGCGCCGCCGTGTGCAGCGCCGCGCCCAGCGAGTTGAGCAGCAGCGACACCCACCAGGCCGCGCCGCGCAGCACTCCGCGGCGTCCCCGCTCACTCACGTACGAGGCCACCGCCCGCTGTGCGACGGCCGCACCGGCGTACGCCAGGGCCGAGGCCACGCCGAGCGTGAGAACCGAGAACACGGTTCGTCCTTTCACCGCGGGGGGCACGGGTGTCGGGGGTGGGGAGGCCAGGGCGAAGTCGGAGGCGCGGCCGCGCCGGGACAACGCGGCGGCCGGCGCCGGGAAGGGAGGACCGGGGCGCACCTCCCCCGGCCGCCGGTCCTCGGCCGTTCCTCAACGATGTACGTGTGTCGTGCCTCAACGATGTACGCGTGCCGTTTCTCAACGATGTACGCGGTGTTGTCAGCGGATCCCGGCCAGGGCGAGCGATGCGTCGACATCGCTCGCGAGGCCGGCGCGGGCGCGGTGCCCGTACGTCGATGCGTCCAGACGTCCATGGATGCCGACGTACGGGCGAGGCAGGCGCCGTGCAGGGCGACCCCGCCGCCCGCGTACGGGCGGACGGAGATACGGGCCCGGTCAGGCGCCCCCGGGAACGTCCTGGACGTCCTCGGGGCGGATCTTCGGCAGGGCGAGGACCAGCAGGCAGGACAGGCCGAAGCAGCCGATCTGCCAGAACACGACTTGCTCGAAGCTGTCGCCGAAGTTGGACTTGCGCGCCTCGGGCACGGCCTTGCCGAGCACCGCGGCCTGCACCTTCGCCTTGGTCTGTGCCGGCACGGGCGCATTCGCCATCTGCTTCTCGATGGCCGCGCAGCTCGCCGGTGTCCCGGTCAGGTCCTTCTGGTTCATCTTGTCGTGGAAGCAGGTCTGGAAACCGGCGGTGACCTGCGCCTGCTGTGCCTGGGAAAGACCGGCCGCCGCCAGGTCGCTGCGCAGCTCCGGCAGCGCCGTTCGGCTGGCGCCGTCGGCGTTCGAGCCGAGCAGCCCGTAGAAGAGGATACCGGCGACCGCGATGCCGATCGCGATGCCGACCTGCTGCACGGTGGCGAGCATGCCGGACGCCGAACCGGCCTCACGGGAGCGGATGCCGGCCAGGATGATCCCGGTGCACGGAGCGAGGAAGAAACCACCACCGAGCCCGGCGATCATCAGTGAGGGAACCAACTGGTAGCCGTGCAGGTCCGATCCGGCCCAGTGCAGCGTGCCGATCACACCGGACATGCCGACGAGCAGCAGCCCGGTGCCGACCGCGAGGGTCTTGGTGCCGAGCCGCTTGACCACGGCCGCCGAGCGCGCGGAACCGACCGCGATGAGCGCGGCGAAGCCGAGGCTGACCAGGCCCGCAGAGATCGGGGTGTAGCCGAAGCCGATCTGCAGGCTCATGAAGAAGACCATGAAGAACGACGGGATGCCGGCGAAGAACACCACACTGATCACGAGCCCGACGGTGAACGACCGCTCCTTGAAGAGCCCGCTCGGCACCAGTGGCGACCTGTCGGCCAGCTTCGACAGCTTGTTCTCGTACACGAAGAACTCGGCGAGCACGAGCGGGCTCAGCACCAGGAGCACCAAACTCCAGCCCGGCCAGTCGTGTTCACGGCCGATGACCAACGGCAGGATCAGACTGAAGAGTCCGGCGCTGAGGATGACCGCACCGGTGACGTCGAGCCGTCGTGCGCCGTCTCCCGAGGACTCCGGGATCTTGGCCAGGCCGAGCAGCAGGGCGATCAGACCGACCGGCAGGTTGACGTAGAAGATCGCCCGCCAGTCGGTGTTCATGAGGTTCAGTTCGATGAGCCAGCCGCCGAGCACCGGCCCGAGCACCGTGCCGAGTCCCACCGAAGCCCCGTACATGGCAAGGGCCTTGGGCCGTTCCTTCGCCGAGAACGTGACCTGGATGATCGACAGCACCTGGGGGAACATCAGGCCGGAGCACATGCCCTGGAGCACCCGGGACGCGATCAGGAAGGTCGAACTGGGTGCCGCGCCGCACAGCGCCGAGGCGAGGGTGAAGCCCAGCATGCCGATCAGGAAGATCTTGCGGCGGCCGTAGATGTCGCCGAGGCGACCGCCCGTCACCAGCACACAGGCGAACGCGAGCGAGTAGACCGCGACGACCAGCTGGATCTCGGCGAAGGTCGAGCCGAGGTCGCTCTGCAGCGACGGCAGGGCAACCATCGTGATCGTGGTGTCCAGCATCTGCATGAAGATGGCGGACAGCGTGACGGCGAGGATCACCCAGCGCGCCGGGTTCGCGACGGACCCCGGGCCGGGCGAAGTACCTGGCGGGGCCGCCGCCTTCACGCCCGTGTCGATCGATTCCATGTTTCCTCCTTGGGTACGCCGTCCGCTGACAGCACCCCGCGAGTTATTTCATTCTCCAATGAAGTCTACGAGTACTGAATTCCAAACCGCAAGCGCGATGACCGTGTTCCGGACAGGACGATCCCCCCCAACGTCCGTGCGGACGCGACCTGTTGACGTGCAGTGACACCTGAGGGATGGTCGGAGGCAGCTGCGCCCTGAGCAGTTCCGGATCACGCGCGAGCGGCCGAGTCCGACACCTCGGCAACCACGTGCGGCTCGTGCGGTCATCGACTGATGAACAGGAGGACACCGGGAGCCGTTCGCCGTTCGGGAGCGCGAAGGGAATGCGGAAGGACATACGGATGGGGTACGGCGACGGCGGCGCCGTCAGCCGACTTGGCGACGGCGATACGAGGCGGGGCGGCGGGGCGGCGGGGCGGCGGGGCGGCGGGGCGGCGGGGCGGCGGGGCGGCGGGGCGGCGGGGCGGCGGGGCGGCGGGGCGGCGGGGCGGCGGGGCAAGCGCAGCACCCGGGAGCACCAAGCAAGCCTGAAACAAGGCACGTTGATGCACACGCAGCCCGACAGGACCTCAAACGCCCGTCATCACGAGCGGCGTTCACTCACTCCGGTCGGAACCAGCGCCCCCTGCCGGCTCGGCGACCAGAAGCGCGGCCACCGCCGGGGCCAGCGCACGCACCAGTTCTGCGGAGTCGCCATCCTTGGCCAACTCTGGTGACAGCAGGCCCATATGACGTGACGTCATCACGCCCACGAGCAGGCTGCTGATCAGTGCGAGCCTGATCTCGTCCGCCCCGGCGATTCCCTCCGGGACCAGGGACTGAGTGAATCGCTCCCGAGCCGCGGGCAGATCGAGCGCGGAGCGCAGCACACCCAGGATGCGCCGTCGCTGCACAGGGTCGCCCCAGTCGGTCACCGCGTGACGCAGCAGCCACTCCGCCGCGCCGGGATCCCGTCGCCCGATCGCCTCCCGGAACAACTCGGCCGGCCTGACGGTCTCCGCGACGACGGCGTCGTAGAGCGCTTCCTTGGAGGCGAAGTAGTGCCCGATCAGGGCGGGGTCACAGCCCGCGTCCGCGGCGACGGCGCGCAGCGAGGTGTTGCGGTAGCCGAGTTCGGCGAAGAGATCCGCAGCAGAGCGCATGATGGTCTGGCGGGTACCGGGTATGCCTCTAGTTTCGGCCACGGCGGCACTTCCTCTCGATCACGAGTCCCCCCGAAGGACGTGCTTCCCGCCCGGCCTCGACACGGGTGTCCGCTACGACGGGACAGCGTGACGCCGAGCCCCACAATAATTCATTCGGCCATGAAGTCTACACTCAGTGACTTCTTGGGTCAAAGCTTTCCGTACATCTACGTTGTTCCTCAACCCCCTTACCCCATCAGGCTTTTGGCACCGTACCAGCACAGGTGAGCGACACCCCGGGGGTTCGCCGATCCATGTCCTCGCCGACCCGTCCGCACAATTCAACGCCCATTGAAATTAGTCCCCGATCCCCCTACGCTCGCAGCGGGCGCCCAACCCTCGTTCAGTGCGACGGCTCTGCGGGTGCATGCCCGCGCACGCGCATTTCCGCCCCAGGGAGAGGCACTTGCAGGTGACGAAACAGACGGATCAGCTCGACCGGGTCATCATCCGTTTCTCGGGTGACTCCGGCGACGGCATGCAACTCACTGGTGATCTGTTCACCTCACAGACGGCGTCCTTCGGAAACGACCTGGCGACGCTGCCCAACTTCCCGGCCGAGATCCGCGCCCCTGCAGGCACCCTGCCGGGCGTGTCCAGCTTCCAGCTGCACTTCGCCGACCACGACATCCTCACGCCCGGCGACGCGCCCGACGTCCTCGTCGCCATGAACCCGGCCGCGCTGAAGGCGAACATCGGCGATGTGCCGCGCGGCGGTGAACTCATCGTCAACACCGATGAGTTCACCAAGCGGGCGATGCAGAAGGTCGGCTACGAGAGGAGCCCGCTGGAGGACGGTTCGCTGGACGGCTACCACGTCCATCCCGTCCCCCTGAACACCCTCACCGTGGAGGCGCTCGCCGGCTTCGGGCTGACACGCAAGGTCGCGGACCGCTGCAAGAACATGTTCGCGCTGGGCCTGCTGAGCTGGATGTACCACCGGCCCACCGAGGGCACCGAGAAGTTCCTGCAGAGCAAGTTCGCGAAGAAGCCCGACATCGCCGCGGCCAACATCGCGGCGTTCCGCGCGGGCTGGAACTTCGGCGAGACGACGGAGGACTTCGCCGTCTCCTACCAGGTCGCGCCCGCTGCGGATACGTTTCCAACGGGGACCTATCGGAACATCTCCGGGAACCTGGCCCTGTCGTACGGCCTGATCGCGGCCTCGACCCAGGCGGACCTGCCGCTGTATCTCGGCTCGTACCCGATCACCCCGGCCTCCGACATCCTGCACGAGCTCAGCAAGCACAAGAACTTCGGTGTACGGACCTTCCAGGCCGAGGACGAGATCGCCGCCGTCGGCGCGGCACTGGGCGCCGCGTTCGGCGGCTCACTGGCCGTCACCACCACCTCCGGCCCCGGTGTCACACTCAAGGCGGAGGCCGTCGGCCTGGCCGTCTCGCTCGAACTGCCGCTGCTGGTCATCGACATCCAGCGCGGCGGCCCGTCCACCGGCCTGCCGACCAAGACCGAACAGGCCGACCTGCTGCAGGCCATGTACGGCCGCAACGGCGAGGCGCCGGTCCCGGTCGTCGCACCGCGCACCCCCGCCGACTGCTTCGACGCCGCCCTCGAAGCCGCCCGCATCGCGCTGACCTACCGCACGCCGGTGTTCCTCCTGAGCGACGGATACCTGGCCAACGGCAGCGAGCCCTGGCACATCCCCGACGTCGACGAACTTCCTGATCTGCGCGTGCAGTTCGCCCAGGGCCCCAACCACACCCTGGACGACGGCACCGAGGTCTTCTGGCCGTACAAGCGTGACCCGCAGACCCTCGCCCGTCCGTGGGCCATCCCGGGCACACCCGGCCTGGAGCACCGCATCGGCGGCATCGAGAAACAGGACGGCACCGGCAACATCTCCTACGACCCCGCCAACCACGACTTCATGGTCCGCACCCGTCAGGCCAAGATCGACGGCATCGACGTCCCGGACATCGAGGTCGACGACCCGCACCAGGCCAAGACCCTCGTGCTGGGCTGGGGTTCCACCTACGGACCCATCACGGCGGCGGTACGCCGGCTGCGCACGGCCGGGGAGAACATCGCACAGGCCCATCTGCGCCACCTCAACCCCTTCCCGCGGAATCTGGGCACCGTGTTGAGGAGCTACGACCAGATCGTGATTCCGGAGATGAACCTCGGTCAGCTGGCCAAGCTCATCCGGGCCAGGTATGCGATCGATGCCCACAGCCACACGCAGATCAACGGCATGCCGTTCAAGGCCGAACAGCTCGCGCAGGCTCTCTCGGAGGCCCTCCATGCCCATTGAGGAACTGAACCTGATACCGAGGAGCGAAGTCGCCCTCACCACCCGGGACTTCAAGTCCGATCAGGAAGTGCGCTGGTGCCCCGGCTGCGGTGACTACGCGATCCTCGCGGCGGTCCAGGGCTTCATGCCGGAACTGGGCCTCGCCAAGGAGAACATCGTCTTCGTCTCCGGCATCGGCTGCTCGTCCCGCTTCCCGTACTACATGAACACCTACGGCATGCACTCCATCCACGGCCGTGCCCCCGCCATCGCCACCGGACTCGCCTCCAGCAGGCGGGACCTGAGCGTCTGGGTCGTCACCGGCGACGGCGACGCCCTCTCCATCGGCGGCAACCACCTCATCCACGCCCTGCGCCGCAACGTCAACCTCAAGATCCTGCTCTTCAACAACCGGATCTACGGCCTCACCAAAGGCCAGTACTCACCCACATCAGAGGTCGGCAAAATCACCAAGTCGACGCCGATGGGCTCCCTCGACGCACCCTTCAACCCGGTCTCCCTCGCCCTCGGCGCGGAAGCCTCCTTCGTCGCCCGCACCATCGACTCCGACCGCAAACACCTCACCGACGTACTGCGCCAGGCCGCCGCACACCCCGGCACCGCACTCGTCGAGATCTACCAGAACTGCAACATCTTCAACGACGGCGCCTTCGACGCCCTCAAGGACAAACAGCAGTCCCAGGAAACCGTCATCCGCCTCGAACACGGACAGCCCATCCGCTTCGGCGCCGACGGCACCCGCGGCGTCGTACGCGACCCACAGACCGGCGACCTCAAGGTCGTCACCGTCACCGCCGACAACGAAGCGCACATCCTGGTCCACGACGCCCACGCCACGTCCCCCACCACCGCCTTCGCACTCAGCAGGCTCGCCGACCCCCACACCCTCCACCACACCCCCATCGGCGTGCTCCGCTCCGTGGACCGCCCGGTCTACGACACCCAGATGGCCGACCAACTCGACACCGCCATCGAGCAGAACGGCAAGGGCGACCTCGCAGCCCTCCTGACCGGTAACGACACCTGGACCGTGGAGAACACCCATGACGTACGTCATCGCGCAGCCCTGCGTTGACCTCAAGGACAAGGCCTGCGTCGACGAATGCCCTGTCGACTGCATCTATGAAGGCCCCCGCAAGATGTACATCAACCCGGACGAGTGCGTGGACTGCGGAGCCTGCGAACCCGTGTGTCCCGTCGAGGCCATCTTCTTCGAGGACGACACCCCGGAGGAGTGGGCGGACTTCCGCAAGGCGGACATCGAGTTCTTCGCGGAGCTCGGTTCGCCGGGCGGCGCGTCCCATCTGGGTCCGGTCGAGCGTGATCACCCCGTGGTCGCCGGGGCACCGCTGCCGACGGCGTGACGTCGCCGGTCGCCTGGACGTCCGGGGTCACCAGGACCGGTTGGACGTCCAGGTCCGTCACCACCGGTTGGACGTCCAAGTCCACCACTACGGGCTGGACGTCCAAGTCCACTACTGCCGGCTGGTCGTCCGAGTCCCCCGCTACCGGCTAGACGTCCAGGTCCACCACGACCGGTGCATGGTCCGACGCGGCCTTGCCCTTGCGCTCCTCGCGATCCACGTATGCGTCCTTGACCGCTTTCGAGAACGCCTCGTTCCCATAGACGAGGTCGATCCGCATGCCGCGGTTCTTGGGGAAACCGAGCTGGCGGTAGTCCCAGTACGTGAACGGGTGGTCGTACTTGAGGGGACGCGGGACCACGTCCGCCAGGCCCACCTCGCGCAGGGCGGTGAGAGCGGCGCGCTCGGCCGGGGTGACGTGTGTGGCGCCGTCGAAGAGGGAGATGTCCCAGACGTCGTCGTCCGTCGGCGCCACGTTGTAGTCCCCCATCACCGCGAACGGACGGCTGCCCTTCGCGTCGCCCGCGACCGCGGCCCTGAGGGCCTCGAACCACTGGAGCTTGTACGCGTAGTGGGGGTGGTCCACCTCGCGTCCGTTCGGCACGTACACCGACCAGACGCGGACGGGGCCGCAGGTCGCGGAGATGGCGCGGGGCTCCTCGACACCTTCGTAGCCGGGGTCGCCGGGCAGGCCCTTGACGACGTCTTCCAGTCCTACTCGGGAGATCACCGCGACGCCGTTCCACCGCCCCGTCGCGTGCACGGCCGCCTCGTAGCCCAGCTCGCGCAGTTGGTCGGACGGGAACAGCTCGGCCGCGACCTTCGCCTCCTGGAGGCACAGCACATCGGTTCCGCTGCTCTCCAGCCAGGCCAGCAGCCTCGGGAGACGGGCGGTGATCGAGTTCACGTTCCAGGTGGCAATGCGCATGACTCACAACCTACCGGGCGGGTACGACATCGGGCCCGGCAGTGCCACAGGACCGGCCGATTTCGACAGGCAAACTTGTAAGTCCGCCTGTTTGACAGTTAGCCTGTCGATATGACGTCGCCCGAGGACCGCGCCCCGCCGAGCCACGAGGAACTGGCGCGCGCCGCGCAGGAACTGCGGTCCGCGCTGGACCGCCTGCTGCGCAGAATCCGCATCGAGGCCGCCGACCACGGTCTCTCCCTCTCGCAGTCCTCGCTGCTGAAGCGGCTCGACCGGGAGGGCCCGGCGGCTCCCGCGGCCCTGGCCCGCGCCGAGCTGGTCCGCCCGCAGTCGATGCTCGCCACGGTGAACGCCCTGCAGACCGAGGGCCTGGTGGTGCGCCGACCGCATCCCACGGACGGCCGGCAGGTGCTCATCGCGCTCACCGAAAAGGGCCGGACCCGCCTACGGCAGCGCGGAGAGCTCCGCGAGGACGCGATGGTCCGCCTCATGGCCGAGCGGCTGACCCCGGCCGAGCAGCACGCACTGTCCGAGTCCGTCGAGCTCCTCAGACGGCTGGGCGAGGACTGACTGCCTTCCCTTCCCCCAAGCGGCCGCCCCTTGCTTCCCCAAGGACCGCCCTTGCCTTTCCCCACGCGCCACAAGGAGTACGACCATGCCAGCCACCACCCTCGACGAGCGCTCCGCCCTCGTTCTCATCGACCTCCAGAAGGGCATCCTCGCCCTGCCGACCGTCCACCCGTCCGACGCGGTCCTCAAGAACGGCGCCCGGCTGGCCGAGGCGTTCCGTGCGCATGGCCTGCCCGTCGTACGGGCGCGGGTCGCCTGGTCCCCGGACGGCGGCGACCTGCCGGTGGGGCGGGCGGACCACCCCGGTCCGGCCGCCGCGCCGCCCGCGGAGTTCGCCGAGTTCCCGGACGAGCTCGGTCCGCTCGGCGACGACATCGTGATCACCAAGCGGCACTGGGGCGCCTTCACCGGCACCGAACTGGACCTCCAGCTGCGCCGCCGTGGCGTCACCCAGATCGTGCTCGCCGGGATCTCGACGTCCATCGGTGTGGAGTCCACGGCCCGTTCGGCCTTCGAGCACAGCTACCACCTCACGGTGGTGGAGGACGCGACCACCGACCTGGACGCCGACTCGCACGCGCACAGCTTCGGCAAGATCTTCCCACGGATCGCGGAGACGGCACCGACTGACCAGGTGCTCACGCTGTTGAAGGCCTGACGCTGTCGAAGGTCTGACGCCGCTGAGGAACTGACGCCGCTGAGGGCCTTACGCCGCCGGAGATGCTGCCGAAGGGCCGGCGCTCAGACCTCGGCCGACGCCCCCGGCGCGAGCCGCAGGTGTTCGGAGCCACCCAGGGCGCCGATCTGGTTGTCGTAGATCGGCCGGGCGAGATCGGTGAGCAGGGCGTCGTGGATGTCGTACGCACGCTGGGGTTTGACCTCGCGGACGTAATCGATGACTTCGGCGATCTTGTTCCACGGGGCCATGACCGGGAGCATCAGCGTCTCGACGGGCTGGTCGGGGACCGTGAGGGCGTCACCGGGATGGAAGACGCGGCCGCCGTCGACGAGATAGCCGACGTTCGTGATGCGCGGAATGTCCGGGTGGATCACGGCATGCAGTTCGCCGTGCACCTGGACATCGAAGCCCGCAGCGGTGAACGTGTCGCCATGGCCGACGATGTGCACACGGCCCGGGAAGGCGGCGGAGATCTTCTCCGCGACTGACTTCAGGGTCCAGATCTCGGCCGCCGGGTTGGACTCCAGACCGGCCCGCAGCCGCTCCTCGTTGAAGTGGTCGAGATGCTCGTGCGTCACCAGGATCGCGTCCGCGCCGACGGCGGCGTCCTCCTCGCTGAAGGTGCCCGGGTCGATGACGAGCGTCTGGCCGTCCTTCTCCAGGCGAATACACGCGTGCGACTTCTTCGTGAGCTTCATGGTTCCATCCTGCCCCCCGGCTGCGCCGCGAAGGGCTGCTGAGGCTGGTGCTCCCACTGCCAGGCTGAAGATCACTCCTGCGGCGTGGTCTCCTCGCTGATGACCTGCTGCGCCACCTTGAACGCACTGTTGGCGGCCGGTACGCCGCAGTAGACGGCCGCCTGCAGGAGCACCTCCTTGATCTCCACCGGAGTGAGGCCGTTACGGAGGGCGGCGCGGGTGTGGAAGGCGAGCTCGTCGAGGTGGCCGCCCGCGACCAGCGCGGTCAGCGTGACGCAGCTGCGCGCGCGCCGGTCGAGCCCGGGACGGTCCCAGATCTCGCCCCACGCATACCGGGTGATGAACTCCTGGAAGTCCCCGGAGAACTCGTCCGCCGAGGCCAGCGCCCGGTCGACGTGCGCGTCCCCGAGCACCTCGCGGCGGACCTTGATCCCGGCGTCGTACGGATCGGGGCGCCCCATCCCCATGACCTCGGGCTGCAGGGCGGGCGGGGCGATCTCGGCGAGGGGCGCGACCGACGGGGGCGCGGCCAGGACCGGCTTCACCGGGGCCGCCTGGATCGCCATCTGGCCGGTGGTCGAGTCGAAGGCGGGCTGCCAGGCGGTGGAGAAGTGTCGTACGAGCAGGTCCGTGACCGCGGCGGGCTGCTCCACGGGGACCAGGTGCGAGGCTCCTGGCACGACCGCGAGCCGGGCGTCCGGTATCCCGGCGACCAGCGTGCGTGCCTCGGCGGGCCCGGTGACCTGATCGTCGGAGCCGACGAGGACGAGCGTCGGGACGCCGATCCGGCCCAGCTCGGCGCGCACGTCGAAGGCGGCGAGCGCCTCACAGGCCGCGATGTAACAGCCGGGGTCGGTGGTACGCACCATCTGCACGGCCCACTCGGTGATCGCGGGCTGGGCCGCGGCGAACCCGCCCGTGAACCAGCGCTCGGGCGACGTACGCGCCACCGGCTCGAGGCCGTTCGTCCGCACGATCACACCGCGCTGCCGGAACTCGTCGGCCGTACCGAAGCGCGGCGAGGCCGCGATCAGCGCGAGCGAGGCCAGCCGCTCCGGGTGGCGCCGCGCCAGTTCGATCCCGATGGCACCCCCGAACGCGCAGCCCGCGTAACCGAAGCGCTGCACACCGAGCCCGTCGAGCGTGGCGAGCAGCCGGTCGGCGAGTTCGGCGACCGAACCCGCCGGATACGCGGGCGCTCCGCCGTGCCCCGGCAGGTCGAACCGGAAGACCCGCCAGTGCTTCGAGAGCTCCGGGACCTGCCTGTCCCACATGTGCCATGTGGTACCCAGTGAGGGACCCAAGATCAGGACCGGAGCGTCTTCTGGCCCGTCAAAGCGGTATTGCAGGGGGTTCGGTGGTGTCTCACTCACGCCCCAGACCCTCTCACGTCTCACGACTGCCCCTATGAGCGGGGGTCTGGCTGCAGCTGTCTGACCAGGTGGAAGACCTCCCGGGCCACATAGCGTTTGAGGCACCGGACGATTTCGCGGCGGGTCTTGCCCTCCTTGATCCGGCGCTCGTAGTAGTCCTGAGTGCGCGGGTCGACCCGCAGGCGGGTGAACACGATGCGATGGAGCGCCGCGTTGGCCTGACGGTCACCGCCGCGGTTGAGACGACGGACCTGCCGACGCCCCGAGGAGCGCTCGACCGGACTGACCCCGCACAGTGCGGCGAATGGCGCCTCGCTGTCCAGCCGTTCCGGATTGTCCCCCACCGTGACCAGCAACGTGACCGCCGTGTCCGGACCGATCCCCACCACGTCGAGCAGCTGCGGGGCATGGCATTCCACGAGCCGGGCAAGACGAGCCTCCACGTCCCGGATCTCCTCGGAGAGCTGGCCGATCCGGTGAGCCGGCAGGCCCAGCGTGATCCGGGTGGCCTGCAACACCGACTCCTCGCCGACCTCCTCGCGACCACGCGCATCGGTGAACTGCGCGCAGGTACGGAAGAGTTCGGCATTGCCCAGCCCGGCCAGTTCCTCCCGCAAGACGGGGTCCGCAGTGACGAGTACGGCCTTGAGCTGGTTGATGGCCTGGGTGCGGGCTTTGACGGCCGACACAACCACTCGACAACTGACGCCCCCTGACGACAGGAAGTGTTCGCACCGACACTCCACACGCTCACCGGTCTCGATGGCCAGGTGGTCGGCGACGGCACGGGCCAGGGTCTCGCGGTAGAGGTCCCATCCCAATTCCCGATTGAGGTGCGCGGCCAACGACTCCTGATCGATCGGGTCCGGGCCGGTCGCCCCGTCGCGCACGTTGCCGATGAAATGGGCATCAGCGATCGGTAAGACGTCCCTTAGGACGACCGGATACAGTGCGCCGGCAGTCCGGTTACTTGAGGAGGGGAAGCGTGACCGCTACCAGCGAGGCCCGATCTGCGGACGGTGCAGCGCATGCGACCCAGCAGAGCCGCCTGCGCCGCCTGATGCGCTACATCCCTTTGATCGCCCCCGTCCTGCTGTGGACCGTGCCCTGCTGGGTGCTGCTGCACGCCGGCCAGCACTGGCCGCTCCCCGTGGCGCTGGGCGGCACCGCCCTGTTCGCCCTCGGCCTGATCGCTATGCCGCTCGCGATGGTGCGCGGCCACGGCCGGCGGCAGCAGGACTGGGCGGCCATCGTCGGGGACACCCTCCTCGGGGCCGGCTGGGTACTGTTCACTTGGTCCGTCCTGCTCGGCGTCCTGCTGCGCCTCGCCCTGACCGTGGTCGGCGTCGGAGACGGTCAGGACCGGGCCCGAATCGTCACTTGGGCGGTCCTCGGCGTATCCGCCGTGCTGCTCGCCTGGGGGTACGCCGAGGCCCGCCGGGTGCCACGGGTGCGCCAGCTCGACGTACAACTCCCGCGCCTGGGCGCCGGATTGGACGGCACCCGCGTCGTCCTCATCACCGACACTCATTACGGCCCGCTCGACCGCGCCCGCTGGTCCGCGCGGGTCTGCGCGAAGGTCAACACCCTGGACGCCGACCTGGTCTGCCACACCGGCGACATCGCGGACGGCACGGCCGAACGCCGCCGCGCCCAGGCCACCCCACTCGGCACCGTGCAAGCCACCCGCGCCCGGGTCTACGTCACCGGAAACCACGAGTACTACAGCGAGGCCCAGGGCTGGGTCGACCTGATGGACGAGCTGGGTTGGGAGCCGCTGCGCAACCGTCATCTGCTGATCGAACGCGGCGGCGACACCCTTGTGGTTGCCGGCGTGGATGACGTCACCGCCGAATCCTCCGGCCTGGCCGGCCACCGCGCCCACCTCGCCGGAGCCCTGAACGGCGCCGACCCCGACCTGCCCGTCCTGCTCCTGGCCCACCAGCCCAAGTTCGTCGACCGGGCCGCAGCAGGCGGCATCGACCTCCAACTCTCGGGCCACACCCACGGCGGCCAGATCTGGCCCTTCCACCACCTGGTCCGCATCGACCAGCCCGCCCTCGCCGGCCTCAGCCGCCACGGCACCCGCACCCTCCTCTACACCAGCCGCGGCACCGGTTTCTGGGGCCCGCCGTTCCGCGTCTTCGCCCCCAGCGAGATCACCCTGCTCATACTCCGCTCCCCGCAGCGGCCTCCCACGCGATAACACGGAGCGGGCCGACAATCCCTCATGGACCGGTTCACCGAGTCAGATCCTGCCTCGTCCTCCCTCGCGCGGAGCCGCCGGTCGGCCATTTCAACCCAGAACGCATCCCTGACCTTGCGCCGCCATCCGACGCGCACCGCCGTTGAAAACGCTGGACAACACAGACTGCGGCCAACCTTCCCGGTCACCCCCAACGCAAGACTTGTCATGCACTTGACATAACTTCCCCGCCGTCGTCGTGGAGCCGCCCATCCCCCCCACGGAGGGCAGTTCATTGCGTTCTCACCGCAGAAGGAACTCGATGCGCCGCGGCGCGCCCGCGCTTCTGTCAGCAGCGGCTCTGATAACCGGCGGCCTGGCCGTCGCCTCACAGTCGGCGGCCTTCGCGACGACGGCCGCCGCATCGCCCACGACCTCCACGGTGCAGTCGCGTTCCCCGTTCGAGGCGGGGCCCGCGATACGGGAACGCGGCGCACGCAGCCGGCCCGGCTGCCGCTAGGCTCGGTGAAGCCGCCGATGACGAACTCCTGCCCGGCGACGCACTTGAGCTTGAGCCAGTCGGACGACCGTCTGGCGACGTAGACCGAGTCGGGGCGCTTGGCGATCAGTCCCTCCCAGCCCCGGGCACGCGCCTGGTCCAGCAGATCCTGCCCGCCGTGGTTGCGGTGCGGCGTGAAGCGCAGCGGTCCGCGGAATTCGATGGCGCCGCGCAGCAGCGTCTTCCGGGTGCGCAGCGGCAGCCGAGTGGTGTCGCAGCCGTCCAGCCGGAGCAGGTCGAACAGGAAGTAGACGACCGGGACCCCGCGGGCCAGGGCCGCGCGCGGGTCGGTGAGCTGCATCCGTCGTTGCAGGAGGGAGAAGTCGGTGCGGCCGTCACGGAGTGCGACGATCTCGCCGTCCAACTGCCGCTGGCACCGCTCGTGCGACAGTTCCAGCGGGCCATCAGCCGGGTTCGCCCAGCACGATCTTCCACACTCGGGTCGCCACCTGGAGGTTGAGCCGGTCCTCGACGTTCGCGAGGTCGCTGCTGCTGATGTCGCGGATGCGCTGGAGCCGATAGCGCAGCGTGCTGCGGTGGATCGCGAGGGATTCGGCGGTCTCGTCGTAGTTGCCGCCGCAGTCGAAGTACCGGGACAGGGTCTCCACCATGGCCGTGTGGTGCCGGGAGTCGTAGTCGATGAGCTGCCCGAGCCACTCGTGGACGAACGTCTCTAGTTCCCGGTAATCGTTGCCGGGTCCCAGGATGCGGTAGAGGCCAAGCTCGTCGAAGAACGTCGTGCCGTAGCGCTCGCGGGAGTGGCGGCGCACTTCCAGGGCGCGCTGCGCCTCCTGGTAGCGGTGGGGGATGTCGTCCAGGGAGTCGCAAGGGGCACTCACTCCGATCGTCCCGGACCGTGTTCCGGTCTCCCGGGCGAGCGCCTCGTACAGCGCGCGGGCGTGCGGCCTGTCGTCGGCGACCAGGACCACGTGGTCGGAACGTCGGGTCAGCAGCGAGCGCATGCCCACGGCAGAGGCCGCCCGGCCCACGGTCTGCGCGAAGGAATCGTCCGCAGTCCGCTTCGACCACTGCACCACGACGACGTAGTGGCTGCGGTGCAGGTCGTGTCCGACTGCCTCGGACCGGGCGTAGGCGCTCGCCTCGTCCGTCCCTGCCAGGAGGTCGTCGACCAGCTCGCGGTGCAGCCTCAGCTCCACTTCGGCCAGATTGCGCAGGTGCGTCAGCTCCGGGGCGAGTGACGTGGCGGCGTGTTGCAGCGCGAGCACGGTGTGCTCGTCGGCCTCGTCCCGGGCATCGACCAGGGCCAGCACGCCCAGGATCTCGCCGTGCGGGCGGACCAGGGTGATCAGCCGGTCCTTTATCCGCACCGGCCCGGCCTGACAGGCGACGGCGTGCAGCATTTCGTCCTGGCGCACGGGGTCCGGTTCGGGATAGGGGTCGGGGCGGCTGGGGCCGGTCCAGGACCTCAGCCGACCGAAGCGGTCCTCGACCAGCGCGGGGAGTCCAGTGAGCCTGTGCAGTGCGCGGGTGATGGCTTCCTCGCCGCCGCTCGAGGCAGCGACGTCGGCCATGAGCGCGTGAACGCCTCGCTGGTACCCCAGCTCAGCCACGACGGAGATCAGCTGCCGCTGGAGGGCTGTGCGTTCGTCCCTCAGTCGGTGCAGTTCCAGCGCGTCCTCGCGTTGGCGGCGGTGTGCGAAGGCGACTGACAGTGCAGCAGCGGTGTGCCGGACGAGCGTGGCGAGCAGGGATCGCTCGGCCTCGGTGGGCCGGGAGCGGGACGTCACCACGAGGTAGCCGTGGAGTCTCTCAAATCCGCGTAGCCCCAGGGCCCAGCCCCAGGGCCGGCCGGGTACGGTCACAGGGCCGTCTTGCCCGTTCAGCTCCCGCACCCTACGGTCCACGGCCAGGGCACGGATCTGCCCGTCCCGCGGCCTGGGGACCAGCTCGCCGTCCACCCTGAGGTATCCGGCCTCGGCGCTGTAAGGCCCTGCGGCGGCTATGTGGTCCATGGCCAGGCTTAGGATCTCGCCTTCGTCCGGGGTGTCGAACAGGGCGCGGGAGAGCACCATCAGTTCGTGGGGGGCATGGTCGGCCGGGGTTGGAGCGGGTGAGCGGGGCCCTCTCCGCGCGGCCGTGGCATGCCGCCCGCCGCTGTCCCGCGGAAGGCTGCCCTCCCGGTCGGAGCGGCGGCAGTACACGTTGTGCGCCCGGCTGCCGGCCATGGGATCACTCCGTTCCCCTCGAGCCTACAGGCGGGCGGTGGTACCCGCTCGCGGGCCGGCTCATCCGAGATGTTCGGATTCTTCCTCTCGTACTCGTGGGGCGACCGGACCCGTGCATTTCTGACTCGCCAGGCGCAGGCGTGGAGCCACTCGGCTCGCCACCCTGGGGAGTGTTCGAAACCGTCCGTGCGCACCGGCAGGAAGGGCTGGGCGATGACCGAGCAGCATCGCGGGCCGGTTGCCTCGTACAAGATGTACCGGGAAGCCGCACGCGCCGTTGACCACCTCTCTGACCACGGGTTTCCCGTGGAGAGGGCGGCGATCATCGGCCAGGGCCTGCGCCTGGTCGAGCAGGTGATCGGCCGGATGGACTACGGCAGGGCCGCGCTTCACGGAGCGGCGAGCGGTGCGCTCCCCGGTCTCCTGATCGGCTGGCTGTTCGGCCTTGTGAACTGGCTCGACCCCGTCGTCTCCGCACTGCTCCTCGCCCTGTACGGGCTGGTCTTCGGAGCGATCATCGGCGCGCTGTCCGGCTGCTGCTGCACGCCCTGCAGGGCGGTCGCTGGGATTTCGCCTCGCTCTGCTCGATGCAGCCGAGCCGTACGAGGTCGTCGTGGACGAGGAGGTCTCCGACGAGGCTGTAGGGCTGATCGGCGGGCTGCGGACCACCGGCGGAGGTCCCATCCCTACCTGAACGAACGCGGTCCGGAGAGTCGACGCAGGCGCCGTACCGGGAGGAGTTCATCATGGCCAAGGCAGTGGGCATCGACCTGGGCACCACCAACTCGGTGATCGCCGTGTGGGAGGGCGGCGAGCCGTCCGTCGTGCCCAACAGCGAGGGCAACCGCACGACACCGTCCGTGGTGGCCTTCACCGACACCGGGGAACGTCTGGTGGGCCAGCTGGCCCGGCGCCAGGCGATCCTCAACCCCAAGGGCACCATCTACTCGGCCAAGCGGTTCATCGGCCGGCACTTCGACGAGATCTCCGACGAGGCCAGGGCGGTGGCGTACGACGTCGTCGAGGGCGACGGCGGGGCGGCCCGCTTCAAGGTGCGCGACAAGCTGTACGCGCCTGAGGAGATCAGCGCACAGGTGCTGCGCAAACTCGCCGACGACGCGTCCAAGCAGCTGGGGGAGCGGGTCACGGAGGCGGTCATCACGGTGCCCGCCTACTTCAACGACGCTCAGCGCACCGCCACCAAGGACGCCGGACGGATCGCCGGACTGGAGGTGCTGCGAATCATCAACGAGCCGACGGCGGCCGCCCTCGCGTACGGCATGGACAAGAAGGAGCACGAGACCGTCCTCGTCTTCGACCTGGGCGGCGGCACCTTCGACGTGAGCATCCTCGACGTCGGCGACGGCGTGGTGGAGGTGCGCTCCACCGCCGGCGACAGCCACCTGGGCGGCGACGACTTCGACCGGCGTCTGGTGGATTACCTCGCGGACGACTTCCAGAAGGAGAACGGCATCGACCTGCGCAAGGACCCGCAGGCGCTACAACGATTGTTCGAGGCGGCGGAGAAGGCCAAGACCGAGCTGAGTTCGGTGACGCAGACGCAGGTCAGCCTGCCGTTCATCACCGCCGACGCCTCGGGCCCCAAGCACCTCACCGACTCGATCATGCGGTCCACGTTCGAGCAGATCACCGGCGACCTGGTGGAGCGCTGCCTGGGACCGGTCCAGCAGGCCATGGCCGACGCCAAGGTCGGCGAGAGCGACATCGACGAGGTCATCCTCGTAGGCGGATCCACCCGCATCCCCGCTGTCCAGACTCTGGTCCGCCGACTGACCGGCGGCAAGGAACCCAACATGAGCGTCAACCCCGACGAGGTCGTGGCCCTGGGCGCCGCGATCCAGGCAGGGGTGCTCAAGGGCGAGGTCAAGGACGTCCTGCTCCTCGACGTCACCCCCTTGTCGCTGGGCGTGGAGACGCGCGGCGGAGTGATGACGAAGATCATCGAGCGGAACACCACCATCCCGGTGCGCCGCAGCGAGACCTTCTCCACCGCCGAGGACAACCAGCCGGCCGTCGACGTGGTGGTCCTCCAGGGCGAGCGCGAGCGGGCCGCCGACAACCGGGTGCTGGGCCGGTTCCAGCTCACCGACATCCGGCCGGCGCCGCGGGGCGAACCACAGATCGAGGTCACCTTCGACATCGACGCCAACGGCATCCTCAACGTCAAGGCCCGCGACCGGGACACCGGCAAGGAACAGGGCATCACCATCAGCGAGAGCTCCAACCTGGACCGCAGTGAGGTCGAACGCATGGTCCAGGAGGCCGAGCGCAACCGGGGCCAGGACCAGGCACTTCGCGAGGCCGTCGACGCCCGCAACGAACTCGACGCCGTCGCGTACCAGGTCGAGAAGCGTCTCGCCGAACTGGGCGACGCAGCGCCCGCGCACGAGAAGGCACGCGCCGAGATGCTCGTGTCCGACGCCCGGGCGGCGGTCAAGGAAGAGGCGGGCGTGGAGCGCGTGCGGCCCCTGACCTCCGAACTCCAGCAGGTGCTCGCCGGGCTGGCGGCCCATCAGGGCGCCGCTGCCACGGGCGGTCCCGGCCAGGACGCCGCCACCGGCGGTCCCACGAGTGGCGGTGGCGCTGACCATGATGTCATCGACGCCGAGTTCGACAAGGGCTGAGGCGCGCCATGCCCACCCACCCCCAGGAACCCGACCGGGCCGGGTCGGATCCGGTCGAACCGGTCCCGGAAGGCACCGTACGCCCTCCTCGCGGGGATTTGCCGCAACCGGGCCCGCCAACCCGGCCGGAAGCGGCGAACGGCGAACCGGGACCCGATGCCGCCGGCCCCGCGCCTGCCGAGGACGAGTACACGACCGCGATCCAGGAACTGGAGGGCCGCTGGCGGCGCGCACTCGCCGACCTCGACAACCTTCGCAAGCGTCACGCCAGGGAACTGGAGCGCGAACGGGCGGTCGAGCGGTCCCGCACGGCGGCCGCCTTCCTGCCCGTCCTGGACAACCTCGAACTCGCCCTGACCCACGCCGGCGCCGATCCGGGCGCGATCATGGAGGGCATCCGGGCGGTCCGCGACCAGGCGGTGAACGTCCTCGAACTGCTCGGCTATCCGCGGCATGCGGAGACCGGCGTCGCCTTCGACCCGGCCCGGCACGAGGTGGTCGGCGTCGTCCAGGACCCCGAAGCCCGGCCGGGCACGGTCGTCGAGGTGCTGCGCCCGGGCTACGGGGACGGCGAGCGGCAGCTCAGGCCCGCCGCCGTGACTGTGGCGAAGCGGGAGTGACCGGTCATGGCACGGGACTTCTACGAGGTGCTGGGCGTGTCGCGGACCGCGAGCCAGGACGAGATCCAGCAGGCGTATCGCAATCTCGCCCGCAGGTACCACCCCGACGTCAACAAGGACCCGGGGGCGGAGGAGCGTTTCAAGGACCTCAACGAGGCATACAGCGTCCTGTCCGATCCCAAGACCCGGGCCCGCTACGACCGCTTCGGCGAGGACTTCCGCAAGATCCCCGAGGACTTCGACGAACGGGTCGCGGCCGGAGCGGGCGGCGGCTTCCGAGCTCGGAGGACAGCAGGCGGGGGCGGTCCTCGCGTCCGGTACACCACCGGCTTCGGCGACGACTTCGGAGCGGAGGGCATCGACATAGAAGACCTTCTCGGCTCCATGTTCGGAGCCGGCGCCGCCCGAGGCGGCGTCCCCGGAGCGGACCAGGAGGCCGAGCTGCCGCTCACCGTCGAGGAGGCGTACCGAGGCGGCCGGCGCACCGTCACGCTCGCCGGTCCCACCGGGCAGCCGCGGCGGTACGAGGTCGACGTGCCGCCGGGCGTCACCGACGGGCAGCGCATCCGGCTGGCGGGCGAGGGCGGCCGGGGCAGTGGTGACGCCGCCGCGGGCGACCTGTACCTGCGAGTGCGTATCCAGCCCCACCCCCGGTTCCGGCTGGACGGCCGCGACGTGCACGTCCAGGTCCCGGTCGCCCCCTGGGAGGCGGCCCTGGGTGCGACCGTGCCGGTGCCCACCCCCGGCGGCGGCACGGCCAAGGTCACGGTGCCCGCGGGCTCGTCCAGCGGCCGGCGGCTGCGGCTGCGCGGCGAGGGCATGCCGAACCCGCGCGGCGCGAACGGCGACCTGTACGCCGAACTCCGCGTCATGGTGCCGCCCACCCTCGGCGACCGGGAGCGCGAACTGTTCGAGGAGCTCGCCGCCACCTCCTCGTTCGACCCAAGGAGGACGCGATGAACGACCGACCCGCGGGAGCGGCAGGCATCGGCCGGGCCGGCGTGGGCAACCGTCCGGTACGAACGGGCGCCGACCTCACCGCCTCGACGGCTGTCCGCTACGCGCTCGTGCCCGCCCCCAGGCTCTCCCTCGACGCCGTGGCCCGTCGCTCGGGCCTCCACCCCGATCTGATCCGCCGGTTCGTCGCCCTCGGCCTGATCGACGCCGAACGCGACGCCGCGGGGCGCCTGGTGTTCGACCCCACGGCCCCGGCGGTCCTTGCCCGCATCCAGCGGCTGCGCACCGGACTCTGCCTCAACTACGCATCCATCGGCCTGGTGCTCGACCTGCTCGACCGCATCAGCCTGCTCGAAGCCGCCCTGCGCGGCCGCGGCATGAGGAGTGAAACACCCCCATGGACATGAACCGTCTCACCCAGAAGTCCCAGGAAGCCCTCCAGGAGGCCCAGACCGCGGCCGTCGGCATGGGGCACACCGAGGTCGACGGGGAACACCTGCTGCTCGCACTTCTCGATCAGGAGGACGGTCTGATCCCGCGGTTGCTGCAACAGGCCGGCACCGAGCCGAAGGAACTGCGCGCGGCCGTGGGCGAGGAACTCTCCCGCCGCCCGAAGGTCACCGGCCCCGGCGCGGCACCCGGCCAGGTCTTCGTCACCCAGCGCCTCGCCCGCCTGCTCGACGCCGCCGAACGGGAGGCCAAACGCCTCAAGGACGAGTACGTGTCCGTGGAGCACCTCCTGCTCGCCCTGGCTGAGGAGAGCTCTTCGACCGCCGCCGGGCGACTGCTCAAACAGGCCGGCATCACCAGGGACTCGTTCCTGAGCGCGCTCACCCAGGTCCGCGGCAACCAGCGCGTCACCTCCGCCAACCCCGAAGTGGCCTACGAGGCTCTGGAGAAGTACGGCCGCGACCTGGTCCTCGAGGCTCGGTCCGGGCGGCTGGACCCGGTCATCGGCCGTGACGCGGAGATCCGCCGCGTCACCCAGATCCTCAGCCGCAAGTCCAAGAACAACCCCGTCCTCATCGGCGACCCCGGCGTCGGCAAGACCGCCATCGTCGAGGGCCTCGCCCAGCGCATCGTCCGCGGCGATGTCCCCGAGGGCCTGCGCGACAAGACGGTGTTTGCCCTCGACATGGGCTCCCTGGTCGCCGGCGCCAAGTACCGCGGCGAGTTCGAGGAACGCCTCAAGGCCGTGCTGTCCGAGGTGAAGGCCGCCCAGGGGCGCATCCTGCTCTTCGTCGACGAACTGCACACCGTCGTCGGCGCGGGCGCTGCCGAAGGGGCCATGGACGCGGGCAACATGCTCAAGCCGATGCTCGCCCGCGGCGAACTCCACATGATCGGCGCCACGACCCTCGACGAGTACCGCAAGCACATCGAGAAGGACGCCGCCCTCGAACGCCGCTTCCAGCAGGTCCTGGTCGACGAGCCGAGCGTGGAGGACACCATCTCCATCCTGCGCGGACTGCGCGAACGCCTCGAGGTCTTCCACGGCGTGAAGATCCAGGACACCGCGCTGGTCTCCGCGGCCACCCTCAGCCACCGCTACATCACCGACCGGTTCCTGCCCGACAAGGCCATCGACCTCGTCGACGAGGCGTGCGCCCGGCTGCGTACCGAGATCGACTCGATGCCCGCCGAACTCGACGAGATCACCCGCCGCGTCACCCGCCTGGAGATCGAGGAGGCGGCCCTGTCCAAGGAGACCGACCCCGCCAGCAAAACACGCCTGGAGGAGCTGCGCAGGGAACTGGCCGACCTGCGCGGCGAGGCCGACGCCAATCACGCCCAGTGGGAGGCCGAACGGCAGGCGATCCGCCGCGTGCAGGAACTGCGCCAGGAACTGGAGCAGGTCCGCCACGAGGCGGAGGAGGCCGAACGCGCCTACGACCTCAACCGCGCCGCCGAACTCCGCTACGGCCGACTCCAGGACCTGGAGCGCCGACTCGCCGCAGAAGAGGAGCAACTGGCCGCCAAACAAGGGCAGAACCGGCTGCTGCGCGAGGTCGTCACCGAGGAGGAGATCGCCGAGATCGTCGCCGCCTGGACCGGCATCCCAGTCGCCCGCCTCCAGGAGGGCGAACGCGAGAAACTGCTGCGCCTCGACGAGATCCTGCGCGAGCGCGTCATCGGCCAGGACGAAGCCGTCAAACTCGTCACCGACGCCATCATCCGCGCCCGCTCCGGCATCCGCGACCCTCGCCGCCCCATCGGCTCGTTCATCTTCCTCGGCCCCACCGGCGTCGGGAAGACCGAGCTGGCCAAGACCCTCGCCCGGACCCTGTTCGACTCCGCGGAGAACATGGTCCGCCTCGACATGAGCGAGTACCAGGAGCGGCACACCGTCAGCCGGCTCATGGGCGCACCGCCCGGATACGTCGGCTACGAGGAAGGCGGCCAGCTCACCGAGGCCGTACGCCGCAAGCCGTACTCGGTCGTGCTGTTCGACGAGATCGAGAAGGCGCACACCGATGTCTTCAACACCCTGCTGCAGATCCTCGACGACGGCCGCATCACCGATGCCCAGGGCCGCACCGTCGACTTCCGCAACACCGTGATCATCATGACGTCCAACATCGGCTCCGAGCACCTCCTCGACGGCGCCACCGCCGAAGGTGAGATCAAGCCCGACGCCCGCGCCCTGGTGATGGGCGAGCTGCGCGGGCACTTCCGCCCGGAGTTCCTCAACCGCGTCGACGACATCGTGCTGTTCAAACCGCTCGGCGAGCGGCAGATCGAGCGGATCGTGGAGCTGCAGTTCGACGAACTGCGGCAGCGGCTCGCCGAACGCCGCATCACCGTCGAACTCACCGCCGCAGCCCGGGAAGTGATCGCCCACCAAGGCTACGACCCGGTGTACGGGGCCCGGCCGCTGCGGCGTTACATCTCCCACGAGGTCGAGACACTGGTCGGGCGCGCCCTGCTGCGCGGCGACGTCCAGGACGGCGCGACGGTGCGCGTCGACGCCGAGCACGCAGAGCTAGTGGTCACCTACGACCAGCCCGGGGACGTGAAGGGAGCGAGGGCGGCATGAGTACCGTGCAAGCCACCAACGTCACCTGCCCGCACTGCGGGCGCGCCAACCGGGTACCCGTGGCCGCCGAGGGCCGCCCCAGGTGCGGCAACTGCAAGCAGCCTCTGCCGTGGATGGCCGACGCGGGCGACGACGACTTCACCGAGGTCGTCGAGCAGGCCACCGTGCCCGTCGTCGTCGACCTGTGGGCCACCTGGTGCGGCCCCTGCCGCATGGTGAGCCCCGCGCTGGAGAAGGTCGCCGCCGATCTCGCGGGAACGATCAAGCTGGTCAAGGTCGACATCGACAAGAACCCGCGCCTGGCGCGGCGGTTCGAGGTCCAGGCCGTACCGACGCTGCTGGTCCTCGACAAAGGACAGACCATCGCCCGGCAGGCGGGTGCCGCACCAGCCCCTGCCCTGCGGCGGTGGGTGGAGCGGTCGATCGCCGGCCGCGAACCGGCCGGGAAAGGGTGATCAGCCATGACCGTACGGACCGACCCCCACCTCGCCCTCGTACGCCCCGTCACCCCGCGCGCCCCTGGATGCGAGGAATGCCTGGCCACGCGTTCCCCCTGGGTCCACCTCAGGCTCTGCCTGACCTGCGGCCACGTCGGCTGCTGCGATTCCTCGCCGAACCGGCACGCCCGCCGTCACGCCGCCGCCGACGGCCATCCGATCGTGGCGTCGCTGGAGCCCGGCGAGGACTGGCGGTGGTGCTTCGTCCACGAGGCGTTCGTGTGATGCCCGGTGACGACACGCGGCCGAGCGCAGCGCCGGTGCCGGACGAGGCGGAGGAGAGCGTCCCCTTCGAGACCCCCGACATCTACGGCGCCTATCCCCGCCTGCCGGACGACCAGATGGCCCGCCTGGCGCAGCATGGCCGGAGGCGCCCGGTTGACGCCGGTGACGTGCTGATCCGGGAGGGGGAGCGGTGCGAGACGTTCTACGTCGTCCTCAGCGGCTCGGTCGCCATCGTCGAGGGCTACGGCACACCCGGCGAACGCCTGCTGCGTGTGCACGGCCCTGGCCGCTTCATCGGCGAACTCGGCCTCCTGAACGGACAGGTGGCCTTCTACACCGCCGTGGTCAGGGACCCCGGCGAGATCCTCACCCTGTCCATGGATCAGCTGCGTGACCTGGTGACCCGGGACTCCACCCTTGGTGATGTGGTGCTGCGCGCCTGCCTGGGCCGCCGTGCCCTGCTCGTCGGGCAGGGCGCCGGTTTCCGCATCATCGGCTCGCGCTACTCGCCCGACACCCGGCGGCTGCGCGAGTTCGCCGCCCGCAACCGGCTGCCGCACCGCTGGATCGATCTGGAGACGGACGAGGAGGCCGAAGCGCTGCTGCGCCGCTTCGCGGTCGGTCCGGAGCAGACGCCGCTGGTGATCTGGCGGGACACGACACTGCTGCGCAATCCGAGCAACGCCGAACTGGCCCGGTTCATCGGCCTGCCGCCCCTGCCGTCGGGCAACGGCCGCGGCGATCTCCTGATCGTCGGCTCCGGTCCGGCCGGTCTCGCCGCCGCGGTGAACGCCGCCTCGGAGGGCCTCGGCACGACCGTGGTCGAGGCGATGGCCACCGGCGGCCAGGCCGGGACGTCCTCCCGCATCGACAACTGCTTCGGCTTCCCCTCCGGCATCTCCGGCGCCGAACTCACCGAGCGCGGGGTGCTCCAGGCGGGCAAGTTCGGCGCCCGGATCAGCGTCCCGGCGGAGGCGGCCCGGCTCGAACCGCGGGACGGCCACTACGCCGTCAGGTTCGCAGACGGCAGCGAGATCACCGCCCGTACCGTCGTCCTGGCCACCGGCGCCCGCTACCGCCGCCTCCATGTGCCCGGCATCGAGCCGTTGGAGGGCGCGAGCGTCCACTACTCGGCGACCGTCTACGAGGCCCAGCAGTGCCGTACCGACCCGGTGGCGGTGGTCGGCGGCGGCAACTCCGCGGGCCAGGCCGTGCTCTTCCTGGCCGGGTACGCACCGCAGGTGTATCTGCTCGTCCGTGGGCCGAGCCTCGAGGCGCACATGTCCCGCTACCTGATCGATCAGATCGAGCGCCACCCGCGGGTGCGCGTGCTGCTGCACACCGAGATGACCGAGGCACTCGGCGACAAGGCGCTGGAGGCGGTCACCGTGGTCGACCACCGTACGGGCGAGCACCGCCACCTCGCGGTGCGGGCACTGTTCGTCTTCACCGGCGCCGACCCTCACACCGAGTGGCTGTCCGGCGCGCTTGCCCTCGACGCGCGCGGCTACGTGCTCACCGGCGCGGAGGCGCAGGCCTGCTCCGTTCCCGAACTGTGGCAGAGCCAGGGCCGCGACTGCCTGACGTTGGAGACCAGCCTGCCTGGCGTGTTCGCCGCCGGCGACGTCCGCAGCGGCTCGGTGAAGCGCGTGGCCTCCGCGGTCGGCGAAGGCGCGATGAGCATCCACTTCGTGCACCGCTACCTGGGCCACACGGCCGCGCACGGCGGCACCGACAGCTCACCGCACACCCGTCCGAAGGAGTCCGCTTGGCTCGCATGACACTCAGCGGGCGACGAGATCACGAGAAGGAGAAGGAGGCGATGGGAATGGCCACGCCCGTCCGGCGTCACCGCGGTGGCGCAATGCAGGGCAGCCCCGTTGGCTGGGCACGCAATCCGCTGACGGAGTTCGACCAACTGCTCAGCGAGATGAGCGGACTGATCGAGTCCACGGTGGGAGGCACTGCGCCTGCAGTCGCGTGGACACCTCTGGCGGATGTCACGGAGTCCGACGACGCCTTCCACGTCGAGATCGAACTTCCCGGCGTCAAGAGCAAGGACATCAACGTCGAAGCGAACGGCCAGGAGCTGGTGGTCACCGGAGAGACCAAGGAGAAGGAACGCAAAGGCGTCCTGCGCCGGAGCACCCGCCGCACCGGATCCTTCGAGTACCGGCTGCGGCTGCCCGGAGAGGTCGACACCGAAAAGATCAATGCGCAGATGTCGGACGGGGTGCTCAACATCACCGTCCCCAAGGCCGAGGTCGCAAAGCCTCGGCACATCGAGATCAGCGAGACGAGTGAAAGCACAGAGAACAAGGGTTGAGACGCGAACGCCGCGGTTCCGGGCACCCATCCGGCACCGCGGCCGGGCCGGCGAGGCTCGACACCCGGGGTGGCTCATGAACCACGTCCCCTGTCAGAACCCCTCACGGCGGCGGAGACTCGGCACGCGGCTCCCCACCGGCTTCCTTTCGGCGCCGCAGACGCCAGGCGCGCAGCAGCCGAAGGGGGAGCAGGCCCAGCGGTGCTCGTCGGCCCATGTCCGCCTGGTCCTCGCGGTCGAATGCCTGTGCGTAACGCTCGGCGTCCTGGGCGGTCGGGTATCGCTTGCTGCCCTCCGCTCCGCACCCACGCGCGCAGTGCCAGAGCATCGTGTCGCCCTCATGGAGAAAGCGAAAACGGTGTCCCAGAAGGTGGCAGCGCAGCACAGAACACCACCCTATGCGGACCAGTCCATACCGGCCTGTTCTACAGGCGACAGCCCGTGGCCCTGAACGAGGAGGCATGGCATGACCACCGCCGCCGAGCTCGGTGTGGCGTTCTGCCCCGCTCCGGTCGACCGGATGATGTAGTCGGTGAAGCGCTCCAGGCCGAACTCTTCGCCTGCATCATCGCGTGACTCCACGACGCCGTCTGAGTAGAGCAGTATTCGGTCACCGGGTTCGAGGCTGACGTCGTGCACCTGACGGGCGGTCCCGGCGAGACTGGCGGGCAGACCCAAAGGAGGCTCAGGGGGCCGCTCCAAGGCTTTATGGAGCAGGCGGTGGCGACGGATGAGCAACGGAGCCGGGTGGCCGCAGTTTCACCAGCGCAGCACACCGGTGGGCATGTGCAACTGGGTGAAGATACCCGTGCAGAACTGCTCCGGAAGCCACTTCGCCAGCGCCTCGTCCACGGTGCCCACGAGTTCGTGCAGGTCTGCCCCGCTGCGTCGGGCGTTACGGCAGCCTGCCATGGCGACAGAGGTGGCAAGTCCGGACGCCAGGTTGTGCCCCATGCCGTCAAGGATTGTGGCGTGCAGAACGTCCTCGGTGAACGCATGGTCGAAAGCATCGCCGCCCAGTTCGTACGCAGGCTCCAGAACCGCCGTCGAAACGACCCGTCCGGTGCCGATCGACCGGGGAGGGAGAAAAGCCCTCACCATCTCCGTGGGCAGGTGCATCGGCCTGGTACGCATGCGCTGCGCGATGGTGTCGCTGTAGGTGCGCTTGGATGTGATGATCAGTGCGAGGAGCAGCGCCATCGTTCGACAGCGCCGTATCTTGAGCCCGTCCAAGGTGCTCATGTTCAGCTCCACGACGCCCAGCCGCTCCGCTCCGTCGGCCAGGGGCAGCCAGACGTTCATCCCGCCGGAGGGGCCTTCTTCCACTCGGAGAGAGTCAGTGCGGTAGGCCCATCCGGCCGGCGAAGTGTCGAGGTCCAGTTCCGGCTCGCCTTCGACAAGCGGCACCAGCAGTCTTTGCTGGATGTCGACCAGATAGACAGCGGCCCTGCCCAGACCCATGGCCTCGGCATACCGGCTCAGGACCACGGGCAGTTCCGCAGGTGATGCCAGCTGGGCTGCTCTGACCAGCTCCTCCAGCAGCCGCTCCCCGGACCCGTTGGACACGTTCCTGTCCATGCCTTCGATGATCCCCGCGAGGTGGAGCCGCCACAATCTGAGCCCTCCGACACCCGAGATGTGGGCCGATCAGCCTGGCGTGCTAGGGCCCCTGACGGATCGGTCGGGAATCGGGATCGGGTTCGGCTGACACCAGCAGGTCGGGGATCGTGCGGATCCCCGCAAGCCGCACAGCGGTCTGCTCCAGCAGCCGGCGGGTGCCCGCCGCGGTCTCGGCCAGCTCGCCGACCAGGTGCGTCAGCCGCCCCAAGGGCTGTTTGCCCAGCGCGCGTCGGGCGTTGCGCTCCACCGCAGGACGAGTTCGACGTGGACGCGGCGCTACAGCGCGGGCTCTGGACCGCCTGGCGCTGCTGGCGGAGGTCACGACCGCTCTTGGCAGCACCCTGGACGTGGACGAGGCCCTGCGGCGGCCAGCAGGATCGTTGCGGCAGCCGAGGAAGCAGAGCACGCTGACGCTGTTTGGCCGTGGCCTGCACCGCCTGGTCCGGTCGCCCCTCACAGCAGGAGGTCGAAGACGGCTCGGGCCTCGTCCCAGTGCTGAGTCTGGGGGTTCTTCAGGTCGGGGTGAAGGATCTTGAAGCTCTGGGCAAGGGCCAGGCTGAGTCCGCCGATGATGTCCGGATAGGCCGCCTCGGTCTCCTCATCGGGCGTGCGGTCCAGAGCGGGGTGAGTAGCGAGCTGTTCCAGGATCGGCTTGAGTTCTACTTCCTGGTCGATCTTCCGGAAGTGGTGAATGCTCTCCTGCAGGCCTTTCGTGATCGGTAGGTCACAGGTCCGGATGATGTCGCGCCCGTTGGCCTTGGCAGTGGCCTGGGCGACGGTCAGCAGATCGAAGAGCTTGGCGTCGACGAAGTCGCTGTAGCGCTTGAGATCGTTCTTGTCGACGTCCAGCCCCGCGGCCGCACGGAAGAACCTCTCGAACCTGGCGATGGACATCACAGTCATGACGGCAACCTCCGGCTGCGGGCGCCGGGGTGGCTCCCGGCCCCTGGGCTTCCCATTCAGCCTGGCCGACGGGACGCGGGAACGCATGCGCATGCCGGGCCCAATTAGCCTCCCTGTATTGCCCTGCCAGGCCAAGGCGTCCGACTGTCCGGGTAGTCGGACGGGCGTGCGGATCGACAGCAGGGTGAACACCGCGTCGCGCAGCGGCCCCACGTAAAGGGTGACCCTCCAGATGTCGCTGTTCATGAGGCCGAACGCCGCAGTGGCGAACACGCCAGGGAGGCGATCGGGAGAGGCCGGTGAACAGCAGCCAGGGCCGGTTGACGCGGACCAGCCTGCCTAGCCTCGTACTTCGCAGGTCACCCGATCGTGAAGATCAAGCGGTCATAGCCGATTGCTTGTCGATCGGAACCGTAGTGGCGAGAGCCGTGCCGGTCCGGATCGGTCGAGATCGGAGGCCCGGAGGTCGCTACGGCGAACCTTCTCGGCGACCTGCGAAGTGCGGGCCTAGCAGCCGCAACCGACCGCGGACGCCGGGCAGGACGTAGTGCGGTGCCTCGCTGGTGTACTGGATCCTCCCGGGTGGCAGGGCGTTGCCGGACTCCGGGATCAGCGCTCCGATCACGCCGAGGGCCGCTCCCCTCAGCCGGTGGGCGACGCGCATCAGGCTGAGCATGGGCAGCGACAGCAGCGCGATGTGCTCCGGCGGGCCGATCATGGCGATGACGGGGCGGGTGTTGTCCCGGTAGGGCAGGTCCGTCACCCTGCTTCAGTCGCTTCGCGACCTCCGTCGGCCATCCCGGATCGGCCGCGAGAACGACGACGAGCCGCGGCCGCTGGGCTGAACAGGCAGCGCTGGGGGTGCGGTCATCGATCGCCCTGTACGCGAGAGTGCCGGTTTGTGAAGTGCAGGTCGGCCCGGGGTCGCACGCCCGCCGAGCACAGTGCAGCCAGGAGGCGGCGGCGCGGCCGACGCGACCCGGCAGGGCGTTCCGGCTAGGCTCACACCCGTGACGTGGTTGCGGGCCTTCGGGGAGGTCGTGCGATCCGGGCTCACGATCGAGGAGACGCGGCTGGAGCCCCTGCTCGCGCTGCGAACGGCTGCTGGGGTGGCGATCGTCATCGCGCCGGCGCTGTGGCTGGTCTCTCCTGCGTACGCCGCGTCCGCCGCCCTCGGTGCCTACTCCGCGGGTGGGGCCACCTTCCAGCGCACCTGGCGTCCACGCAAGGTGATCGCGCTCGGCGCGGGCGCGGGTCTGGCTCTCAGCACCTTCGTGGGCTACCTGGCGGCGGGACGACTCGTGACGTTCCTCCCACTGCTGGCCGTATGGGCCTTTGTCGCGGGGATGGCGTGGGCCGTCGGATCGACCGCTGGGATCGTCGCAGCGACGACCGTCGGCAGCATGCTGGTGACCATCACCCTGCCCACGAGCGTCGGGCGAGCCCTGGAGCACGCCGGGGTCATCGCGCTCGGAGGCGTGGCGCAGGCCGTGCTGATCTTGCTGTTTCCGATCCGCCGTTGGGGGGCGCACCGTGACGCGCTCGCCGACGCCCTGGCCGCCGTGGCGGACTACGCCCGCCGGCTGCGGCACGACCCGACCGCCCCGTTCGACCCGGAGCCGTTGATGACGGCCCGGGACGCGGCCGCCGTGACGCCATCACAGGCCCGCACCCGTCCCCCCGTCCTGCACGGCCCCCGGGGACTCGCCGAGCGTATTCGGCCGGTCGTCGCCGGGCTCGCCGACCCGGACGTCGGCGCCCCGGCGGAGGGACCCGGGCGGGACCGCGCGCGGGAGTTGCTCGACGCGGCCGCCGACGTCCTGGATGCGGCCGCCCGTTCGATTCGCCGCGGCACTCCCGCCGAGGTGCCGCCCAGGAGCACGGACGTGCTGCGCGTCGACGAGGAGCACGAGGTGCTGGAGGGGCCCGCCCGGCAGGCCGCCGAGCGGCTCGTGGAACTGCTCGGCGAGGCGTTGGAGATCGCCGGGAGCGGCGGCGCGCGCGGGAGGACGCCTACGCCGCCCGGCCCCGCGGGCGCCCAGTTTCTGGTGCGCCCGACTATGTTCCGGCTGGTCCCGGTCGTCGTCCGGGCGGTCCGCCGTGAGCTCCGCCGGGACTCGCCCGTGTTCCGGCACGCCGTCCGCCTGGCGGCGGTGGCCACGCTCGGCTATCTGATCGCCGCCCGGCTCCCCCTGGGCCACGGCTACTGGGCGCCCATCACGTCGGTGATGGTGATGCGGCCGGACTTCCACCGGACGTACGCGCGCGCGGTGGCCCGTCTCGCCGGGACCCTGGCGGGGGTCGCGCTCGCCACCGTGATGGTGCGGGCCCTGGGCCCGGACGCCCATGTGTTCGGCGCGCTGGCGGTGGTCTCGGCGGGCCTGTCGTACACGCTGATCCGTACCGGCTACGCCTACTCCCAGTGCTTCACTGCCGCGTACGTCGTCTTCCTGCTCGGCATGGGCGGCCAGGCGTGGGAGCAGACGGTCCCGGAGCGGGTGGTGCTCACCCTGCTCGGCGGGGCCCTGGCAATGCTGGCGTACGTGGTGTTCCCCGCATGGGAGACGCCCCGGCTGGCGGGCCGGCTTGCGGACTGGCTCGCCGCCAACGGCCGCTATGCGGCCGCGGTGCTCCGCAGCTACGCCGAACCGACCCGGGAGCATCGCGCCGACATGCGCAGGGCACTGCTGGCGAGCAGGGAGGCACGTGCCGCCTGGCAGGAGGCATACGACCGGGCAAGGCAGGAACCGGTCCGCCCCAGGGGTCTGACGTCGCGCGAGGCGGAGGAGGCGCAGGAGGCGCTCAAGGGGTTCGGCCGGGCGGCGATGCTCATGGAGAGCCACGTCCCGCAGGCCGACAGCCGTTTCGTCCCCGAGGCGGAGCGGTTCGCCGAGGCCCTGGAGGCGGACACCGCGCAGGCGGCAGTCGACGTGCGCGAGCACAGGAATCCGGACTGGGGGCGCGTGGAGGAGGCGCTCCACGCGTGGGAGGGCTCCGCCGCCGGGGACCGGAGCCCGGTGGTGCGGCGCGGGGCGGAACTGCAGAAGCAAGCCTTGGAGGACCTTGCGACGGCCGTGAGCCGCACACCCCTGGAACGGGATGTCGGCTCCGCTCGCGAGGAGCAGCGGGTGCGGGCGGCCGCGGCGGCGGAAGGTGACGGATCGGGACCCGCCGCCCCGGGGTGGGTGACGGCGCCGGCGACGGGGAGCGCCGCGCCTCCTGGAGCGGGAAGTAGTCTCCCGGCCGCGTCGAGCGCCGCCACACGTACGTCGCTGTCGCCATCACGAGGATCAGCCCCGCCAGGACGAGCAGTTCGATCCCCTCGACGTTCCACCGGAAGGACTTCTCCGCTTCGGCCGTCACGATGAGCACCTTGCGGATGCCGGCAATCAGGCCGACGACGAGGAACGGCTCGGCGTCGAGGGTCTGGTTCCTGATGGTAAGGCGGACGGTGTGGAGCAGCTCGGCCACGATGAACAGCACAAGGCCGTTGTCCAGGGCGGAGAGAACGACCGTCTCCTCGCGGTACGGACCCTGGATCGACCTGATGACGTCGTGGACGACCCCGACGGTCAGGAGCCCCGCGAGCAGTACGAGGAGCGCTGCGACGACGAGGTGGATGCCGTCCTCGATGAGCTGCAGGAGGCCCTGTACCCGGCCGCCCTCGATCTTCGGGAGAATGGGTCGCACAGTCAGCATGCTAGGGGTGCGGCGACCCGCAGGCGCGGCGTGCTGCCGAACGGGTGCCGCCACATCGCCAGGGGCATCCGCTGACAGGCGGACACCGTGACGGCGCCCCTGGTGGCGGACGAGCAGGGCGACGTGTCCGACGTGGCCGAAATCGCCGGCACCCGTCTGGACGACGGCAACTGGGACATCGGCGTCTCCCTCACCGACCTGCCGAGCCGGATGGAGCGCAACCCGGTCAGCACCGAGGTCGACCCTGAGCACAGGGTCGCTCTGATCTCACTGCCCGCCCTCGGCTCCCGGCGTCTGCGGCGCCGGGTGCGGCAGACGGTGGCCGGTGTCGTCAGGCAACAGGCCACGCAGGACGAAGAGCTGCTGGATTCCCCCATCGTCGGCCGTCCGGCACCCGGGGAGGAGTCCAGGCACGAGCGCCACGCGGTGCGGGGGCTGCGCGGCCACGTCCGCCTGGTCCTGGGCATGGTGCGCGCCAACCGCCCCTGGGCGGCTGTGTACGAGCCTGTCCCGCGCCCTGGCGGGCGTCTTCGCCACGGCGGCCGTCGGGTTCATCACCGGCATGACCTGACAGGTCGTCACGGAGAAACACTGACCGCCCGTCCTCCACTTCGTCCGGCGTACGGGCTCGACCATGGGTCGGCCGGTCTCACCGTTGGCTGTCGTAATCAGAATCGTGCGTCACGCGGAGCAGTGGTGACGCCGCATGCAGAACTGCTGCGGGAGGCGTGACGCCCCCTGCCGCGGGTGCAGGGTCGGGGATCCGAAGCACTCGCATGGGAGCCGGCGCGTTGAGCCTGTCGACCGCCCGTGACCTGCCGAGCCGACTCGCGTACTCGCGTCACCGCCGCCCGCTGGTCGGCGCGCAGCTCGAAGTCGCCTGGGCTTGATCCGCTTTGACGGACATCTGAGATCAGGGGTTCTGCCCCGGAAGGATGTCCCTCATGGAGAGCATGGGGAAGAAGAAGTCTCGGCCTCGCCGTTCGTTCACGCCGGAGTTCAAGGCCGGGATCGTCGAGCTGTGCCGACGCGGTGACCGCTCGGTCGGTCAGGTCGCCAAGGACTTCGACCTGACCGAGACCGCGGTGCGGCTGTGGGTCAGCCAGGCCGAGGTCGACGCGGGCGAGCGCGACGGGCTGAGCAGCAGCGAACGCGAGGAGTTGGCCGCGCTGCGGCGGGAGAACCGCCGGCTGCGGGAGGATGTGGAGTTCCTCAAGCGGGCCACGGCTTTCTTCGCGAAGGAGACCCGGTGACGGTGCACCCGTTCATCGAGGCGAAGAAGCGAGACGGTCACAACGTCAAGCGCGCGTGTGAACTGCTTCAGGTCTCCCGAGCCGCCTTCTACGCCCGCCGCAGTGGCAGGCCCGGTCCGCGGGTGGCCCGCGATGCCGAGCTGACCGAGAAGATCGCCGAAGTCCACGAGCGGTCCCGCGGAACCTACGGGGCCCCTCGTATTCACGCCGTTCTGCAACGGCACGGCGAGGGCTGCGGCCGCCGCCGCATCGCCAGACTGATGCGCATCGCCGAGCTGCAGGGCCGGCACCGCAGGCGACGGCAGCTGACGACGACCCCGGACCCGCCGGCCGCCGCCCGGCCCGACCTCATCGTCCGCAACTTCGCTCCCGACCCGGACGGCCTCGACACCCGCTGGTGCGGTGACATCACCTACGTCCCCACCGAAGAGGGCTGGCTCTACCTGGCCACCGTCATCGACATCGCCTCCCGCCGCGTGGTCGGATGGTCCACCGCCGACCACCTGCGGACCGAACTGGCCGCGGACGCTCTCAGATCCGCCTGCCGCGTCCTCGTGCCGGACGGCGGGCCGCCCTGCGGCATCCCGGCGTTTCTCGGTGCGGAAGACCGTGGCCCGCTCCTGGGCCCGGCCGATGAACAGCACTCCCTCCTCACCCTCGAAGTCCCGCAGGAACTGGTGGGCGATGTCGTCCTTGCGCTGTCCCTTGGCGAAGTCCACCCAGGGGATGTCGCGTTCGGCGGCGAAGCGGCGGATGGACGCGGTGAACGCGTCGCTGACCTTGCCCAGCGGGGCGGTGGAGCGCACCGGCTGTCCCAGCTGATCGCGCAGGTAGCCGATCCGGTCTCGCGTGAGCGGCCGCACTCCACCGGTGTGGAGTCGACCGCCCAGACGTCGTCGCTCCATACGGAGGTGGAGGAGGCAAGGAAGCGGGTGACGTGCCGCAGGAGCCCGGCGGCCTTGCGCAGCCGTTTGTTGCAGCCGGGCTGCTGCGGCAGGTAGGGGAAGAGATGCCGCAGGTGGGCGCGGGCCTGGCGTAGCCACTTGGCCTCCGAGGTGAAGCCGAGCATGGCCTGCATCATGGCGAGCGTGAGCAGTTCGGCATCGCTCAGACGCGGTGCGATACCGACGGCCGGGGGGCCGGGCGCCAAGTGGGGCCGCTCTTTCAGCAGGTCGTCCGTTGTCACGTAGAGTGCAGTCGCGAGGGTGTTCAGGTTGTTCGTCACACAACGATCTTGAACACCCTCGCTCTCGTTTCCGCGGGCACCCCTTGGAATTGATCATCTAGCTAGAGGGGCCGCCTATCCGCGCGACCTCTTACGGGGCCTGGGTGCGTCGAGAAACGCCCTCGGGATCGCGGGCCTCGGGGGCCTTGCGGGCCTGGTGGTTTCGGGCTGCGCCGGCTCGGGTGCGGGCGCCGGTGTGACGGACGGAGCCGCGGAGCTGGCGGCGACCGGAGGGGCCGAGTGCGCTGTCGTACGGGACGGAGATGCGGGCGTGGACTCCGCCAAGACCGACAGCTCCTCGGTGATGTCCTCCGGCACCCCGACGTTCGCGAGATCCTCCTCTGGGATCGGCCGCAGTGCGGGCGACCAGAGTCCAGACCAGCCCCCGGACCGGCGCCCGAACGCGTTCGAGGAAACGGTCACCGTCGGCTCAGGCCCCGCCGTCTCCTCGCCCGTGGTGTCAGCGGGCGACTCGGCCCGTACGGACGAGATCGGGGAGAGCGGCGACTCCTCGGTCAGCGGCGACGATTCCGCCTCGGTGAAATCGCCGGTGGTCTCGCCGCCGCTCTCGGTCAGCGGACTGCTGCTTGCTTCCTCGGGCGCCCAACCCCCGTGGATCGGCGCATCTGCCGGTGTTTCCGAGGTCCTGGGACGGGCAAGCAGGTACTCCGCATTGCGCAGGTACAGCGTGACCGTGCCTCCGTCCTGCGCGCCGTACGGTACATGGGTCTCGACGCTGCCGTCCTCGGCGACGACGGTGAGCCGGACACGGTAGACGGAGGCGGCAAGTTGGGCCGCGGTACGGGTGGTCGCCTCGTCCCAGCGGCGGGCCGCGTACACCTGCGTACGGATCAGCTCGCGCGTCTGCCTCTGCGTCAGCAGCAGGTCGTCGGGCAGCCTGCCGCCGTTGCGCTGGAACTGCTCGGCCTGCGCGGCGTCGAGGGTGACCCCGGCGCGCACCAGTTCGTCGTGAGTGAAGGGCGCGCCGGGGTCCAGCACGGCGGACGGCGGCAGGGGGCGGCCGCTCACGAGGCCGGCCGGGTCGCGCTCGCGATCGGGGTGCAGGGCCGCCGCGAGCGCGGGCCAGAAGCCGTTGCCGTCGCCGGACGGCTCGACCAGGTCGTGGACGGTGCCGTCCGGGGCGGTCAGCGTGGACTGGCCGGCCTCGGTGCCGTGGCGCCACGCGCCGGTGCCCGCGGTGGTCCAGGGAGCCTGCCCGTGGGCGGGGCGCCGGGGCCCGTGGTCGGCCTGTTCGGCGGGCCGGGCCAGGGGCGGCGGGCCGGGCAGTTCGGGCTGCCGCGCCGGCTCGGACTGCGGGACGGCGAGGCGGTAGTGACGGTCCTTCAGGTGCAGAACGACCTGTCGGAGCTTCTCGCCCTCCGCGGCCTTTGGCGGTGCGAAGTGCTGGAAGCCGCCGTCTGCGCGCACCACCGTGATCCGTACCCCGAATGTCCGGGCCGCGAGGGCGGGGAGCAGGTCGGCGGCGCCGTGGTCCCAGCCGGCGCCGTCCGCGGTGTCGCCGGGGCGATGCAGCTGGGCCGAGGCGAGGGCGACGCGCTGCGCGTCGGGCAGTTCGGCGTGCAGGGGCAGGTGACCGGAGTCGTCGAACTCGCGCCGCTCGGTGCTGCCCGAGTCGAAGGCGACCCCGGCGCCTTCCATTTCGGCCGCGTTGAAGGCGTCCTGGGTGTCGGGGGAGGTGAAGGCGCGCAGATCCGCGTCGTCCTGGCGGCGCAGCCGGTCAGTGAGCCGCTCGCGCAGTCCGGTCACGATCTCCGGACGGCCCGGCAGCGTGGCCAGGTTGCCCAGGAGGGCCGGGTCCGCGTGTTGCAGTCCCTCCGCGAGGGCATGGTAGAAGGCGTCGCCGTCGGCGGGCACTTCGCGCACGGTGTAGATCTCGCCGGTGGGCGAGGTGAGTGTCGTCGGGGCGTCGCCCTGGCCCGGGGTCTCGGTGTAGCGCTCCCGCTCGGGCGCGGGCTCCGCAGGCGCGCCGAAGACGACGGCCAGCGGTTCGGGCAGGCCCGCGCGCTGCTCCGGCTCACCGGGACCGTGTGGCCCGGCGGGCAGCCGGTGCCAGCGGGTGAGCCGGTCGGTCTCGGCCCGAACGCGGTGGAACTCGGCGGCCGCCACCTCCGCCGTGCGCAGTTCGGCGCGCAGGGTGTCGAACGTGAGGCGCAGGGCGCGCCTGGCCGCCCTCAGCTCTGCGGTCGCGTCGCGCACCTGCCGCCGGGCCCGCCCCGTCAACGCGGACTCGGGCCGACCGGCGTCCGGATCCGCGCCGTGCTCCGGGTCCGACGGCCGGGACCGGTCCGCCTTCAGGGCTTGTCCGAGCTGGTACTTGGCGGCGGTCAGGTCGAGCCTGCGGGCGCTGAGGCTCTCGCGCAGTTCTGGCATGGCCCTGCGGTGTTCCCAGTACTTCCGGTCCGCGGCCACCCAGGCGCCGCTCGCCTCGATGACCTTTGCCCAGGCGTCCGCAACCTGGGACGGGAAGGTGTCGTCGTCGACGAGTCCCAGTTCCCGGGCGATGTCCTCCCGCACCCAGGCGATGACCTGTGTCTGCGCCTCCACGGCCTGCGGACCGGGCCTGACGTAGCCGAACGGTCCCAGATGACGGCCGAGCCAGGAGCCGACCGCACTGTCCTTGAAGTGCCGTTCGACGTCGGCGACGCCGAGCCAGCTCGTCGGGATGGCGAACAGGAAGCTGCGGCCGCTCTTGGGCTTGATGTTCAGCTGGGTGCCCTCGGCGGCGGCCATTTTGCGGCCGTCGGTCTCGGTGTTGACGCCGGTGCCCGGCGCCCCGGGCACGGCGGCGCGCGCCGCGCCCGATACCAGGACGGGCTGCACACCCAGGGAGGAGACCTGCACGCCCGTGCGGGAGACAGAGACGTCCTGGTTGTCGGTGTGCCGCTCGGCGCTCTCCATCGTGGCGTCCGGGGCCACCGCCAGCAGCCGGGCGCCCGCGAAGTCCGGCTTGGAGTAGAGCCGGTAGTCGCCCTGCGCTCCGCCCACGAAGGTGTCCTCGGTCAGCCCGGCCACCGCATGCCCGCCGGCGGTCGTGCTGTCCCCGAAGAAGGCGGCCAGCGCCGCGTTGTCGGTGCCGTCGTGCAGCGCGAGCGCGGAGGCCGTGCCCGGAAGGGTCAGCCCGGTGCGCCGGGCCTTGGCGAGGGCGGTGTCCAGTTGCCTGCCCTCCAGATCGCGCTGCCCGCCGGTGGCGGGGACGACCGCGGTGCCGTACGCCTTGGCGACGGCCAAGTCCCCCGCCGCCCGCAGCATGTCCAGGCCGACTGTCCGGCGGACATGGAATCCGTTGGCGGGGAGCCGGAAGGGCCGGTGGGTTCCGTCCGGGTGCGGTACCGAGCGCCAGGCGTCGACGGACTGCGGGGTGACGCTGCCCTGCTGCCAGACGGTGGCGACGCGAGCGGGAGGGTCCAGCTCGGGGGTGCCGAGCGGATCGTCCGGATGGCTGTCCGTCCGGGGGACGGTCAGGCTCAGCGGCAGTTGCTCGCGCAGCCGGCCGACATCCCCTTCCTGCTGGGCGACCGTACGGCCGCCGAGTTCCAGCGTCAGCCGCAGTCGGTAGCGGGTGAGGTATTCGGCGTAGGGCTCGTTCGGGTAGAAGAGGTGCGTCTTCAGGCGGGCCGTGGAGCGGCTCGTGGAGACGGACCGGGAGGTGGTGCCCAGCTCGCCGTAGGTCGGACCCGCGGCCGTGGCGGTGCTGTCGCCGGTGCGCACGCCTTCCCCGACGTTCACCCCCGTGGTGCCCGTGCGGGTGGTGACCAGGCCCTCCTCGACCGTCTCGGTGGCGACCCGGTTGTCCTGCAGGGTGGCACTGTGGTCGAGGCCGTCGAACTGCGGCTCGTCCGCGATGAGTTCCACTCGCAGGGAGCCGGTCCGGCCCCCGATGCGGAGGTTGTTCCGGCCCCAGCCGCCGACCCGGGTGCGGGTCGCGGTCCCACCGGAGGACATCTGGTCGCGCAGGGCGCGTACGGCGCGCGGGGTGACGAGGGAGTGGACACGGTCACGGCTCGCGTCGTCGATGCCGAGGGCGAGCAACTGCCGGTCGAAGTCGGCCAGCACCATGGTGGTGTCCAGTGTGTTGACGGGATACGAGCCGAAGGGGTTGTCCCGCAGCCACTTCGGCTGGCTCCAGACCCTGGCCGTGTAGCGGGGCACCTCTCCCAGCCTGTCCCTGATCAGCCCCAGCCGGTGCGCGGCCTTCTCCGGGAGGTGGCCGAGCCAGTCGGAGGCGAAGGTGAGCCGCCTGCCCGCCCAGGTGGTGCGGTACCAGGTGGCGAGCGAGTGCAGCGGGGCGAGCACACCGTCCGCGCGCACCGAGCCGGCGATGTCGTGCTGGGTGCCACCGGCCACCAGCACCTTGTGGCCTCCGGCGTCCCGGTCGATCTCCGAGGCCACCGTACGGGTCACGGTGCGCGTAGTGGTGCGGGACCGGCCCAGGCGTCCCAGCAGGCCGTACGAGCCGACGAGTGAGGGACCGACGAGATGGGTGTGGGCGAGGGCACCGGTGCCGGCGAGGGTGAAGGTCGTGGTGGTGGTCGACGCGCCGGAGGTCCGCAGGTCGCTGCCGACCGTCTGTTCCGTCTCGATCTGGACGGGCTTGGAGACGACCACGGGGTCGACCACCCGTGTCCGGTGCACCAGGGTGCCGAGCCGGTTGAGGTAGAACCCCTCTCCGAAGAGCCCCGTGATCCGTGAGCCCGCCGGTTCGGTCGTCTGGTCGAATCCGGCGGTGAGGTACTGCGGCTGGAACGGCCGCACCGCGGCGTCGTGCGCGGACGCTCCGATCTCCGCGAAGTGCCACGAGCCGCCCGAGGCGTCCTTCATGACCGCCTCGACCGCGGTGACGAGCTCCGCGTGCGCGCCCACACTCACGGTCTGGTACGGCTGGTCACCGAACGGGTCCGTGCCGTGGCCTGCCGTCACCTCACGTGTGTCGCCGGTCGCCAGGGCCTTGGCCTGAGCCGGATCCAGGGCCTCGATCCTGGGCGCGGTCTCGGCGGGCGCCGTGTGCGGGTCGGCGTCCGGGGTGTGCTCGTCGGGCACGGAGAGCACCACCCGGCCCGTCAGCGGCTTCTCGAGGAGGTCCACCTCCGCCTCCCGCCGCACAAAGAAACGCGTGCCGAGCAGGCCCAGCGAGGGGATGCCCCGCCAGAGGCTGCGCGGGCGCCAGTGGCCACCGCTCTGCGCGGTCAACTCCAGCCGGTAACTGTGCAGATGGGAGGGCCCGGCACTGACCGCCATGGGCTCGTACGAGACCGTGGCCCCGTAACCGGTCCTGCGCCCCTTCTGGCGGCTCCACCGCGGGCCCGCCTGGACGGCGCCGACGTTGGACGCCCATCCGATGTTGTCCTTCCCGGCGTCACGCACCAACACTCTGGCGTCAAAGCCGCCCTCGACCGCGCGCACCACGTTCTGCGCCCCGTCCAGGCGCTCGGTGCCTGGGGCGCTACCGCGGAGGATGAGGTCGTTCTGGGTTCCCTCGTAGCGCCGGTCGGACAGCTTGCCGTCGATCCAGATCCAGCGGCGGGCGCGGGTGAAGCGATCGGGGTCGACCAGGCCGATCCTGATCCCTGTCGTGGTCAGGGCTTCGAGATTGCCCGCGACGCTGTGCTGGGACAGGGTGTTGATGACGGTGAGCGTGTTCTGCAGCGCCATGCGGTAGCGCTCCGCGTTGCGCCAGCGCTTGTCGGAAGGATCGCCCAGTTCCTCGAGCGGTGCGAGCATGCCCGGGTACTTGCGCGCAGCGGCCCGTATCACCTGGTCGGTGAAGGAGGCCAGAAGGGTGAGCGGAGGGCCCGTACCGGCGCCCTTGGGGTGGACGGGGTCGCCGTTGTCGTACGTGAACGCCTCGGGCCGGCTCATCCCCAGCACCGCGGGGTTGTCCTTGGTCAGGTAGGCGGGGGCGAAGGGTTCGTTGCGGTGACGGCGGCGCAGGGTGGTGCCGTCGTCCCAGCCCGCGTGCCGGCGCGCCTCGGTGCGCGTCATGCGGTCCAGGCTCCACGTGGTGAACGGCGTCGCCTCCTCGTCGCCCGTCTTGCGCACGTAGACGGTCTTGCTGACCAGGTAGAGATCCGTCGGGACCTTCTTGGCCCGGCCCACGATCTTGCGGCTTCCCGAGCCACCGAACGCGCCGCTGTGCGTCGTGCTGCGCCCGTACCTGCCGAACGCTCCGAACATGGCGCGCAGGTTCGCCGCCGGGCCGAAGAAGCCCAGCAGGTCGAAGCTGGGGCCGAGCGACGCGTTGATCTCCTGGGTGTAGGTCTTCGACAGTGTCCGCTCGTTCTTGACGGTCTGCTGGATGGTGTTGCGCAGCTCGGCGGCGGCCGTCTCGCTGAGCAGCCTGGCCTTTCCGGGCACCACCCGCTCCACGACGAACGCGCCCAGCGGGGAGCGGGAGTCGTCCTCGCCGAACAACGGGGGGCTGGTGACATTGCCGTGCGCCAGCCGGTCGGCCATGCGGTGGAAGCTCCCCGAAGTGAAGAACCGGACGATACCGTCGTAGGCAGCCGTACCGGGCTCGGCGCCCGCCCGGGCAAGGGCCCAGTCGCGGATGTCCTTGAGGGAGCCGTAGCCCTCGGTGTGCACCAGCCGGTAGTCGGACTGCGGGCCGAGCGTCATCGTGCGCGGCGCCCGCCCCGGCTTGTCCGGAGAGGTCTCGCTGTCCGACAGCCGTACCGTCAGCCCGTTGCGGACCGCGAAGGTCAGGTAGGTTTCGCCCGGTGAGAGGGGCCTCGGCAGCCCCGAGGACACGCTGGACGGCGCTCCGCTCAGGGACACCTCGTACTGCACGTCGTCCAGGTGCAGATGGGATCCGTCCGCCATACGGGTCTCGACCTGACTGAGCGTCTGCTCCTGCATGCCGAACCGGTACGAACGGTTGAGTGCGAGTACCCCGCCGGCCCGCCCGTACGCCGCGGCTCCGGCAGGCGGGCCTATGGCGACGGAGGGAGCCCCCTGGAATGTCGTGCTCACGGTCTTGTCGGCACCGGTGGTGACCTGGCTGCGCTGGGCCTCGTCCACCTTCACCGGGCTGCCGTGGACGTCGGTGAACCGTTCCCAGTTGCCGAGCGGCCGGGTGGTCACTTTCAGGACCCGGACCCGGCCGTGCCGGTCCAGGAACGGCGGGGACTCGTAGCCGTCGCCGCGGAATACGCGCGGGGTGGTGCGCAACGCCCGCTCCAGATCGGCCAGCGGATCGCCGCGGCCGGGATCGGCCGGGCGGACGAGGTCCATCCGGTCGCCGATCTCGCGTACGACGTCCTCGGTGCCGCGCAGGGTGACGTGGCTGTGGCCATAGCTGACGTCCTCGGTGCCGCCGCTGTCGTCCCCGGTCAGGTAGGCGGGCAGGCGGCTGCCGTCGCTGAACACCACCGGCTCTCCCGTGCGGGACGGCGGAAGCAGCGAACGGTCCAGGCGGGGAGGGCGGTGGGTGTCCAGCTGCGCCTCGATCCGGGCGAAGGGGTCACCCGGCTCCGCGGCTCCGGTGGGCGCGAGGGCCGAGTAATGGTCGATGCCGTTGTAGTGGATGTACACCTGCCGGTCGGCGCCCTCGACCAGATGTTGGTCGGGGAGGCCGTCCTGGACCACGACGACGTCCAGGCCGATGCTCCGGGCGACGGCGGAGAGGGCGCGGTCGAAGAACGGCGTCACCCAGAGCCGGACGTCGCGGATCGCCCGCTCGATCAGTTCGCCGGTCGTGGTGCGGAGGATCTCGGAGAGGGCCGGGGCCGTGCTCGCCCAGCGCGGATAGGCGGTCTCCAGGAGCCGCCCCCAGAGTCTCCGTGCCTGGGTGTCATCGCGGCGCAGCTCGCCGACGAGCCGGGTGAGCAGGGCGTCGCGGTGGACGTAGAGGTCGGCCAGGCGGTCGCGTTCGGCCTGGGGGAGGGTGGTGGGATTGGGTGTGTAGTCGGGCAGCCGGTCGCGGATGGCCTCCCTGGTCAGGTCGGCCACGGCACTGCGCTGTTCCGGGTCGGTGGTCCGGCGGCGGAGTTCGTCCCCGTACATCCGCTCGGTCAGCAAGGTGTGGAACAGGGCCTGCTGGTCCTGCGTGAGGCCGGGCCGTGGCACCCCGCCAAGGACGTAGCGGAGCGTGTCGGTGCCGAGGTCCCTCACGAGGTCGTCCAGCGGGTCCGTGCGGGCGGTCGCCGACGTCTCGAGGCCGGAGGCGGCGAACCAGTCCCCGGCGTGGTCACGGAGCTGCCGGACCGTCATGCGGTACACGGCCGAGGCCGGGTGCTGCCGGGCCGCGCTGGCCAGCACCGAGGTGAAGAAACAGTCGCCGTCACTCGCCACGCGCAGCACGTCCAGTCCGGGCCGGCCGTTGTCCGGAGGTACCTGCCGGATGACCGCCCGGTCCGCGATGGCTTCGGGTGATCCGCCGGCGGCAGGGTCCACAACCGTGTCCACGAGCGGTGAGCTCTCGTCAGGGAGGCGCGGTGCGGCCGGGATGCGGGACAGGGCTTGCGTGGTGGGCTGACCGGTGCCCGCCACGTCCTTCGGTACGCTCCGCTGCCGGCTTTCACCCCTGTCGGTCGCAGGGTTCCCGGCGGCACCGGCCGTGGGTTCGGTGCCGCTGTGGCTCGCGGGATGGGCGTAGGGGGCCACAGGGTGGGCACGCGTGGTGCCGGGCTGAGCTGTGCGGCGCGGGTCGGAGACGGGATCGCTCCAGAAGTGTTCGCGACGTATGGCGGGCGCGGCGAGCCGTGCCTGCTCGAACTCCGTGTCGACGGGGTGCTGTGTCGTGCCGGCGCCGCGGTCGCCACTGTTCCTGGCTTGGGTGCCGGCCGATCCGGTGGTGGGCTCCGGGAGGCGGGGGCGGTAGTAGGTGGCGGGGAGTTGTGCCGCCCTGAGGAGGGCCACCTGTTCCGAGAGAGGGGCGCCTCCGTTGAAGAGGTTGTACGAGCCGGTGGGGATGACGGGTTTGAAGCCATTGTCGAGGAGGAGCTTCGGCAGGACGAGATAGATGTTGAGGCGGCCGTTGGCGTCGGTGAACGGATGGAGGATGTGGAGTTTGGTGATGGTCCTGGCGATGGCTGCCAGGCGTTCGTCAGGAGTGGGGGCGTTGCGGATGTCGCTGCGGTACTCCGAGAAGACGGAGTCGATGAGGTCACTCCACTCGCGGAGTTTGTAGGCGATGGTGATGATCGAGGAGGCGTTGCCCCAGTGGCGCGGTATGCCCAGGACGGCCAGGGCGTTGCGGGTTTCGGAGCTGGCGCCGAAATCGTCTGCGTGGTATTCGGACCAAGTGATCAGGAGCCGTCGACCGTCGACGCGGAGGGCGGCCGTGTCGTCGCTCATCCGGTCCGCGCCCAAGGGGAATTGGGTGGGTCGGCTGGGGTCGCCCGTTCGTACCGGCCGCGTGTACAGGTGTGAGGTGATCAGGCGGTGCAGGTTGCTGTACGTGTCCGCGTTGAGGACCAGGTGGGGGTCTTCCAGGGCGAAGCGGTAGGCGTTGACCATGCCGGCCCGGAAGCCCGGGGATCGCTGGTTGTCGTAGTAGCTGCCCGGGTCGTGGGGGTTTACGGCCTGGGCGTTGGCATGGTCGGCGGGGTCGAGGAACACACGCCACCATTCACGTTCGGGAAGAACGTCGGAGAGCCTGGCCCCGGTGGTGCCTTGCCGGGGGATCCGGTGAATGGCGTCGGTGGAGTACGTGGGCAGGCCGCCCCAGCCAGCGGCATGCCGGGTGAGGTCGGCCGACACCGTCCGTGCGCGGCCCGGTGGGGGCATCATGGGCGCGACCGTGTCACCACGATCCCCGGCGGTGGTGTCACCGGGGCCTTCGGCCGCAGGACCACTGTGTTCGGAGCCGTCCGTGGTGTGGGTTTCGAGGGGAAGCTCGCCGATGAGGGCGGTGAGCAGGCTCAGATGGCGTCCGCGCAGGCCGTTGCCGCCGAGTCGGCCGAGGAGGCTCTCGGCATGGTCGGGGCGTTGGGGCGCGGAGAGGTCGGCGTATTCGTCGCGCAGGCCGAATTGGTGGGCCAGTTCGTGGGCGTACTCCTCGGGATCGGCGTCGAGCCACCAGGTGTACTGGTCCATGGGCCGGCCGCGGTCGGTGATGTCGACGGTCATGTGCGGGTTGTGGTCCCGGTCGACTCTGGTCACGGTGACGTGGAAACGGTCACCGTTGTCCAGGGTGTGGCGGGGGTAGTTGTAGTAGGTCTGGACGCCCGCTTGGACGCTTGCCCAGATCGCGTCCAGGTCGTGCCGGCCGTCCTGGGTGCGCAAGGCGATGCGTAGCTCGACATCGGTGACCGTCTCGCCCTCGTACCTGAAACGCCGTGCGTCGAACGCCGACCGTACGGCGTAACGCGGCGTGGTGTCCCGACGCGTTCGCGGCGTGCCGCTGTCCGCATCCCGGGCCGCGACGGGCCACAACCGCCCCGCCACGGACAGGGGGATCTCGACGTCCGCCTCGTCGTGCGCGACCGGCAGCACACCCGGCGGGTCCGCGGGAATGGTCCGGACGACACCGCCACCCTCACCAGGTCCTGCCTTCGGTGTCGGGGCGGTCTGTCCGCCTACCGGAGCGGGCGTGGCCTCCGCCTCCGAGTCGGAACCGTATTCCGAGGCGGACGTCTCCGGGTCGTGGCTCGCGATGGCCTCTGAGATGTCGCCCTGGACTGCGCCGCCCTCCAGCGCGGTCCTGATTCCCCCCTCCTTGGCGGCGTTGACCCTCTTCTCGAAGGCTGCGTACGCCTCGGGGTCCTCCTTCAGCCAGTCGGGCACCTGCCAGCCCGGGAAGAACTGCCCGTGCGTACCGGAGGCCTGCACCCGATAGCCCTGCCTCGCCCCGATCGTCTCGTTGACCGCTTCGAAGGCCCACTGACAGCAGGCGCACGCCAGTTTCACGCCGCCCATCAATACCGTTTCCGGGTTCTCCGGGTCGCGGGCGTTGTCCTTCCAGTGCTCGATGTGCTCCCCCAGCACGGTCATCTCACCGTGCTGGGACACCGACTTGTCCGGGCCGTCCTCACCGACCGAGTACCAGTTGACCGGCTTGTCCAGAGCCCGCCTGATGAGCGCCAGACCACGGGCTTCGGGATGGTCGCCCTCGTAGCTTCCGTCGAGAAGAGCACGCAGCTTGTTCCGGTCCTGCCTCTCCCGCCCTTCCTTCTTCCGTGCGGCCTCCTGCGTCTCCTTCTTCCCCACCTCCACGGCGATTTGCTGCGCCCTCTGCTCGACGAACGCCTTGAAGTCGTTGATTATCGCGTTCTTGTCCCATTCAGTGACTTTGCGGGTCCCGGTGTTGCCCGAGATGGCGAGGCGGCCGTCCGGCAGCAGGGACACCGCCAGGTGCGGGGTGATCTTCTTAGGGCTACGTACCGGCTTGCCCGACTTGTTGACGTTTCTCTTGTTGCTCTCCAAGAGCACCTCAGACCTCGCCGGCCCATCCGGTCCAGCATGCGCAACGTCACATCCCGGTCGCTGGACGCTGTTGCCTTATTCCGGCGCACCGTGCGGGATGTCTCCCCCCGAGCACCGTCCGGCATACGCCGCACCGCCGACGCCGACGCCGACGGCGTCACCGTCACGCCACCGCGTGACGCTGACACGACCTCGGGCTCCGCACCGCCGGAGTCTGGGCCTGCGGTGCCGTGCTCCACCTGGCCGTCGGCATGTGTTTGCGGTGTCCACTGCGCTATCGCGGTTTCGAGGCGGCGAATGTGCTCCTGGTTGGGGTGTTCGGCGTTTCGGGCATCGGAGAGTGCTTTGGTGAGCCCGTTCAGCATGGCGGTGTCCGTGCGGACCACGGCGACGAAAAGAACCTGGGCGGTCTCCGTTCCATCCCGGCCGTCTTCATGGCTCTGGCCTGTGTCCGTCGAGTGCCGCGATGGGCCTGCGGGGGATGTCTGCGCGGTGGTGTCACCGTGGGTCTGGGCAGGCTCGGAGTTCGGGTCGGGTTGCAGGTCGACGTTCAGCATATGGGCCAGGTCGGTGCCGATACGGCGTTGGCTGCGAGACTGCTCACTCCGCGGGTGGGTGACACCCACCCGGGAACCCGCAGCCCTGCCCGACTGACGATCCGCCAGCACCCGCTGCTCGATCTCGCGCACGCGTCCCACGGCATCCGCCAAACGCGCGGACGCGGTAGCGACCGCGCTGCCGCCGGCATGGGCGGAGGACTCCACTCCGGCGGCGTGCGCTGTCCGGGCCGCCTCCAACGCGTCCTGCGCTTTGTACACGGCGATCTGCGCGTCCATGTACGCCTGGTCAGTCTCGGCCTCGTCCCGCCACTCGACTGCCCGAACCGGCCCCGGCTGCGGTTCCGTTTCCGCCTGGGAGTCGGTGGCCTTGCTCTTCCCCTTGTCCGGCGCTGCGGTCGCCCCCGCCTCCGTCTTCACCTCCGCCGACGGGGGCCGCGGGTCGTCGGGGACCAGCGCGCCGAGGGAGTGCGCGGCTGCGTCGGGGTCAGTACGGACGGTGTGCGCCGCGTCTGGGTCCCGGCGAGGGTCCTGCGGCCGGTCCGACGCCGGCGCGGAGTGCCCGACCGCCGTCTCGACCCGCTCAGTACCGACGGACGTTGACCCGTCCGGCCTCGGCTCCGGTCCGGCTGGGCGGTGGCCCATGGCGTCGATGATCTGAGTGCTCCTGATTTCGTCGATGCGCTCGCGGAACCGCTCGTTGACCCGGGCCGGTTCAGCCGGGTCGCCCGAGCGGTGGGCGTCCGTCCGTTGCTGGCCCCAGTGCGTCGCTTCGGCGTCGGACATGCCGTGGTCGCGGCCGTACTGGGCGAAGGTGTTCCCGCGCTGCTCCGGGACCAGGCCCGAGACCTCGGACGTCGTCCCCGGACCGCCCGCGTCGCGTGGATCCCCGGGCTTGGCGGTGGTGGGGGCGGAGTGCTCCACCTCGGTGGCCGAGCCGTTGCCGTCGTGGTCCATCCTCGTCCCGGTGTCCTTGGACGGGCCGGGGCCGGCCGTTCCGCCACCCGAGCCGGACTCGGGCCTGAGGTCGTTCGCCGTCGCCGGTCGGCCGTGGCCAGGACCCGTGCGGATAGGCCTCGGTTGGACGGGACCACCGGAACTTCCGTGCTCCACAAAGTGCCCGTCCCCGTTCGGGCCTGCCGAAGTGTTCGTGTTGATATCCGGTGTCCTGGAGTCAGGACGGCCCCCGTGGCTACCGGGACGGACCGCCTCGCCCGGGCCGCCGGCCTGGACCGGGCGGCTGCCGCCCATCCCCGTGCCCTGCCGTACGCCGCTGTCGGGGTGACCGTTGCGTACAGCGCGGACGCCGCCGCCCTCCGGCACGGGTCGGCCGTTGGCCGTGGATGGCGTCGTGTTCGACACGTCGGAGTCCGGCCTGGGCTCGCCCTGCCCTGGCCGCGCCTGGGAGTTGGGGGTGTGCGCCGTGGACCCCGCCTGCTCCGCAGTGAGGGCCGGGACCTCGGACGGCGGTACGTCCGTGTCGCCCGGACGCTGCGACACGGACGTCGTCGCCGAACCGCCCGCGTCGTGCGGATCCTCGGGCTTGGCGGTGGTGGGGGCAGAGTGCTCCACCTCGGTGGCCGAGCCGTTGCCGCCCTTGTTCATCGTCGTCCCGGCGCCCCTGGACGGGCCGGCGCCATCGGACGCGCCACCCGAGCCCGACTCGGGTTTGAACGTGGTGACCGGGTTGTCGTTGCGGATGTACCAGCGCTTGCCGCTCCCGGAACGGCCTGCGGTGTTTGTGGTGCCCGACCGCGGGTCGGAGTTGGGCCTGATGCCGTTCGGCTCACCACCCAGTCTCTGCCCCTTACCCGGAAACGGCCCGGCCTTCGGCATACCCGCGCCCGCCTCCGGACGATTCGAACCCACCGACGGCAGGTCGTTCATCGTCGCCGGCCGGTCATAGCCAGGACCCACACGGGCGGACCCCGGCACAGGACCACTCAAGCCACCCGCGGAATCCGCGGCACCCGACCGCGGGTCGGAATTGGGCCTGATGCCGCTCGGCTCACCACCCAGTCTCTGCCCCTTACCCGGAAACGGCCCGGCCTTCGGCACACCCGCACCCGCGTCCAGGCGACTCGCCGACGGCAGGTCGTTCACCGTCGCCGACCGGTCATAGCCAGGACCCACACGGGCGGACCCCGGCACAGGACCACTCAAGCCACCCGCGGAATCCGCGGCACCCGACCGCGGGTCGGAATTGGGCCTGATGCCGCTCGGCTCACCACCCAGTCTCTGCCCCTTACCCGGAAACGGCCCGGCCTTCGGCACACCCGCACCCGCGTCCAGGCGACTCGCCGACGGCAGGTCGTTCACCGTCGCCGACCGGTCATAGCCAGGACCCACACGGGCGGACCCCGGCACAGGACCACTCAAGCCACCCGCGGAATCCGCGGCACCCGACCGCGGGTCGGAATTGGGCCTGATGCCGCTCGGCTCACCACCCAGTCTCTGCCCCTTACCCGGAAACGGCCCGGCCTTCGGCACACCCGCACCCGCGTCCAGGCGACTCGCCGACGGCAGGTCGTTCACCGTCGCCGACCGGTCATAGCCAGGACCCACACGGGCGGACCCCGGCACAGGACCACTCAAGCCACCCGCGGAATCCGCGGCACCCGACCGCGGGTCGGAATTGGGCCTGATGCCGCTCGGCTCACCACCCAGTCTCCGCCCCCCACCCGGAAACGAACTGCTGTTCGCGTTTACCGTGACCTGGCCGTTGCCGCCGGGGCGGATGCCGCCGGGCTCGGGCGTACTGGTCTCCGGGGTGCCGTTGACGAATTTGGTGATCGTCTTGGGGGTCTCGATCCTGCTGCTGCCCGGGCCCAGGGACACCGTCTGCGAAAGGTTGTTACGCAGCGGCGGGGGCGTGTTGACACCGTCCGTTGGAAGGGTGCTGACGGTGTGCGGCGTAGAGTTCTGCGTATCCCACGTGCTCTTGGGGACGTTGACGTTCTGGCCGCTGCCGTCGATGGTGGCGGGGTTGCCGTCCGGCGTCCTGCCGGAACGCCAGTCCCCGCCCATCCAGCCGCCCACGGCGGCGCCGAGCCCGACGTTGATGCCCTCCGACTTCCAGTCGATCTCGAAATCGCTGTGCGTGGCCCAGGAGGCGAGGGCTTGCGCGAACACGTCGGTGCCCAGCGTGGTCGCGGCGCCCAGGACCGCGTTGGCCGCGAAGTTGCCGACGGGCGCGAAGGAGCCCATCGCCGAGATGATGCGGCCGACGGCGGAGACGATGAACGAGATCACCCTGCTGACGACCCCCAACAGCGTGGCGAGCAGGGCGCCGAGGGCCGGGAGGAGGAAGCTCAGCGCGAGCCCGAAGAGGGCCGCGAGACCGGCCAGCGCCTCGGCCCTGTTGATCTCCTCGATGGTCCGGTCGATCTGGTTCGCGTACTCCTGCAACGCCTCGCTGATCCGCCATGCGGTGATGGCCGCATCGAGGAGCTTGTGGGCGACACCGCCGCCCGGCGCGCCCGCGCCCGCGTTCTGGCTCGAGGCGTAGGCCTCCCGGGCCGCGTCCGATGCGATGCCGGACCAGGGGATGTTTCGGACCGCCTCGGTCGTGGATGCATACGTCTCGAAGAATGTGTCACCCACCCGCATCCAGTGGTCGGCCAACTCACGGATCGGCTGGGAGTCGAAGGTTACGGGCATTCTCGGGTCCTTCTGACTGGCCGGGCGCCCGTGCGGGCGGCGGGGCCTGAGGCAGTGGGGGTGGTGGGTCCAGCGACAGCGCGTACGCTCCGTAGTACTCCGCGCGGCGCACCGAGGGGTGCGCCGCGGCGGTGCCCGCCGCAGGTGTACACGGCGCTACTCGGTCGCCGGATCGAGCACGGTCTGCACGATCACGGGCTGGGTGCGGCCGCCGACCAGCACGCCGCGGCCCGCAGGCCGGCGTGCCGCACGCTGGTCGCCGATGAGGATGCCCTCGCGGGGGTCGCCGGAGAGGATCAGGCCGCCGGTGCCGAACTCCTGCATCCTGCTGACCAGCGGGTCGGACATCAGCGCGCGCCCCGCCCCGGTGACCCGGCGCGCGATCACCAGGTGGAAGCCGATGTCGGCGGCGTGGGTGAGGTAGTCGGCGAGCGGGGCGAGCGGGCCGCGCTGCCCGGCCTGGCCGGCGACCAGGTCGTAGTCGTCGACGACCGCGTACAGTTCAGGCCCGGACCACCAGTCGCGCCGCCGCAGTTCGCGGGAGTTGATCCCCGGGGGCGGCATCCGCTCGCTGAGCTTGGCGGCGAGCTGCTCGACATACGCCGCCGCGTGGTCGTTGTTGGCGGCCTGCGCGGCCAGGTACTCGTCAGGCACGACCTCCAGCAGCGAGCGCCGGTAGTCGAAGACCATGAAACGGATCTCGTACGCGGAGTTCTGCTCGGCGATGCCCCGCATCCAGGACCGCAGGAACGAGGTCTTGCCGGAGCCGGAGTCCCCCAGGACCAGGAAGTGCGGGTCCCCCTTACGCAGGTCGATCGTGGCCGGGGCCAGGTCGAACTCCCGTATGCCGATGGGCACCTCGCTCGCGGACCCGGCCCCGGCCGTGGCCTGCGCGGCGGTGAGCGCCTTCGCGCCGGCAGCGGGGCAGGCGGCAGCCGCTGCGGCGGTCCGCGCAGCCGCGTCGCACTCGGCCGCCAGCTCGGCGGGGGTGATCAGCTCGGGCAGCACCCGCACCCGCGGGGCGATCGCACCGGTCCACCGGGTCGCGGACTCCGCGATCGCGCTCTGCTGGGCGGTGCCGAGGCCGTCTGTGGTCTGCGCTCCGTCGAGTCGGGGCAGCGCGATGTGCATGAGGTTGCCGGGGGGTGCGATGCCCCGCCCCGGGACGGTGTTGACCAGCAGCTTGGCGGCCTTGCGGTTGACCTCGGACTCGCCGGTCTCGTTGAGCCGCGGCTCCAGCCGGCCACCTATGGTGTCGCGCAGGCTGGTGCGTATCTCCATCCAGCGGTTGGCGGTGATCAGCAGATGGACGCCCACACCGAGGCCACGCGTGGCGATGTCGTGCACGTGGCCGTCAGCCTCGTCCACCGCCGCGCGCAGCGCTGCCCAGTTGTCGATGACCAGTACGATGTCGGCCGCGTTCTGCCCGTCGGGGAGGCCGCTTTCGGCGCGCAGCCGGCGGAATCCGGCGGCGGAGTCGATGGCGAGCCGCTCGAAGAGCCGCTCCCGGTCGATCACGGTCTGCCGTACGACGGCGAGCCCCCGGCGCACCTTGGCCTCGTCGTGCCGGGAGGCAACGGCGGAGACATGCGGCGCCTCCTCGAAGGGGCCCAGCGAGCCACCACCGAAGTCCACGCAGACGAACTGGAGCTCCGCGGGGGTGTGGGTCAGCATCGCGCTGAGCATGGCGGTCCGCAGCGCCATGGACTTGCCTGTCTGCGGGGCGCCGACGATGGCGACATGGCCGTTCGCGCCGCCCAGGTCGACCTGCAGGGCGCGCTGCGCCTGCAGCAGCGGCAGGTCCACCACACCCAGGGGGAAGGTGAGTTGGCCGAGCGAGGTGGAGCCCTTGACGGCCTGGAAGCCCCGGTCGGGGTCCTCGCCGACCGGGCCCAGCAGCGAGTCGAGGTCGATGTGCGGCGGCAGCGGGGGCAGCCACACCTGGTGCACCGGCCGGCCATACAGCTGCAGCCGCTCCACTGCGACCTGCATCTCGGTACGTGCCCCCGCGACCGGCGGCGGCACCGGGGCCGCGACCGGCTCCTGCTCCTTGTCCCGGTCGCGGGCCTGCTCGGCGGTGCGCATTCCGTACGGCACCGGTTCCGGCACGGGGCCGGTGTCGGCCTTCTCCCTGCCGGCCGCCTGGTGGGTGCCCGAGACATGGGCGACCCGGAACCGCTCGTAGACCGACTCGTCGACCTTGAGGTACGCCGAGCCGGGGATCGGCGGCAGTTTGTACGCGTCGGCGGTGCCGATGACCGCCTTGGACTCGGCGGCGGAGAAGGTCCGCAGGCAGATCCGGTACGACAGGTGGGACTCCAGGCCGCGCAGCCGGCCCTCGTCCAACCGCTGGGTGGCCAGCAGCAGATGCATGCCCAGCGACCGGCCGACCCGGCCGATCTGGACGAACAGCTCGATGAAGTCCGAGCGCTGGGAGAGGAGTTCACCGAACTCGTCGACCACGATCACCAGGTACGGCATCGGCTCGAGCGGCCTGCCGTGCACATCGGTGCCGCCCTGGGCCTGCAACAGCTGGTATGCGCGTACGGAGTCGACGTTGCCGGCGTCGCGCAGCATCCGCTGGCGGCGCTGCTGTTCGCCGATGAGCGCGGCGCGCATCCGGTCCACCAGGGCGAGGTCGTCGGCGAGGTTGGTGATCAGACCGGCCACATGCGGCAGTTCGGTGACCCCCGCGAAGGTGGCACCGCCCTTGAAGTCGACCAGGACGAAGCTGAGGTGCTCCGGCGAGTGGGTCATGGTCAGGCCGGTGACCAGGGTGCGCAGCAGTTCGCTTTTGCCGGAACCGGTGGCGCCGACGACCAGCCCGTGCGGGCCGATACCGCCCTGCGCGGACTCCTTGAGGTCCAGCACCAGGTCCTCGCCGGTGCCGGCCACCCCGATCGGGATCCGCAGCAGCGCCTCGTCGCCGGGGCCGCGCCAGAACGCGGTGGGGTCCAGCTCGGCGAGGTCACCGACGCCCAGCATCTGCGGCAGCGAGACCGTACGGGAGAGCACCTGGTCGCGCTCGCCGGACAGCCGCAGCGGCGCCAGGGCGCGTGCGACCTGTTCGTACAGCGCCGGCTCCGCCTCGTCGGTGACGGCGTCCTGGACCGGGTTCAACAGGTTCGGGTACCGGCTCTCCAGGACCAGGCCCCCGGCATCCTCCAGCCGGGCACGGACATCGACCCGTCCGGGCTCCTCGTTCTCCTTGCGCACCAGGCAGACCACATGGATGCCGCTGCTCGGGCCGGCCTCGGCGAGCAGCTCGGCGAGCAGGTGCGTACGGGCCCAGGGGGCGTCGGGGCGGTAGCCGTCGAAGACCACGACACAACGTCGGCCCGGGGTGTCCTTGTCGCGCAGCGAGGGCAGCATGGTGGCGCGTTCGGCGCGCTCGGCCCGGGCCTGCTCCAGCCTGCGCTCCAAGACGTCGGTGATGCCGTCGAAACGGCGGGCGACGGTCGGCACGATACCGGCCGGGAAGTCCCCGGCGTCGGTGTCGTGGGTGTGCGGCAGCCATTTGGTCCAGTCCCAGGGCGAGTTGTCCTCCTCCTGGCTTTCCCGGCCCGGCTCGTCCTGCGCGGCGAGCACAACCAGCTGGACGTCGTCGGGAGCGTGCAGCACAGTGAGTTGGAGCAGCAGGGCAGCGGCGGTGGCCCGGGTGCGCTCGGGGGTGCCCAGCAGGCTGACCACCCCGCTCCCGGCCAGGTCGATCCAGGCGGGCTGGAGCCCGACCGTCGCGTAGTCGCGGACCAGCTTCTCCGAGGCGCGCAGGGACAGCGGCTCGTACTCGGCTGTCGGATCGGGCCTGTTGTGCTGCAGCAGCTGCAACTGCGGGCGGCCGCACCCCAGTCCGAGCCGAATTTTCAGGAAGTCGGCGTCGCTCGGGCGGCGTTCCCAGACCCTGCGGCGGCCGACCGCGATGGCCCACAGCCGGCGCGGGCTGGGGTGCAGAAAGGCCCCGACCGCGCGCTGGGTGGCCGCCGAGGCGCGGGCCTGGGCGCGGATGCCGGACAGATACGCGACGTAGCGGTCCCGCTGACGCAGCCGCTGCCGCCGAGTAGTGGAGCGGGACTGCCAGCGGACATAGAGCGTGATGGCCACCGACAACACCACGAAGAACACGCCGAGCATGATCATCCACGGTCGGCCGAAGGTGACCAGGTACGCGGCCATGCTCACGCTGCTGAGCAGTGGCAGCAGGATGACCAGCCAGTTCGCGGCCTGGCTGTTGTTGGGCCTCTGGGGCGGGGCCGCCAGAGAGAGCTTGTTCTCCGGCAACGACGGCGGGAAGGTCCGGGCGGGCCGGTGGAAGGCGGTGCGTGTCATGTCGGTGCGCCGCTTACCAGTCCGCGGTGATGGCGGTGGTGTCGATGTTCGTCATGTCCTCCGGTGCGGAGCCGGGCGTGCCGTCGCCGTTGCCCGGCGAGTCGACGCCCTGGAGGAACTTCTGGAACATCTCGGCGAGCGAGACCTCGGTGTGCGCGTTGCCTGCGGCGACCGACACCACCCCGAGGGCCATCACGTTGAGCACTCCGCTCTCCGGGGCGTCCTCGGTGCCGAACAGCCCGCGCATGGTGGCCGTCCACTGGTTGTTCATCTTGTCCGCCTCCTCCTGGGTTTTGCCCGCCCAGCCCAGTGCGAGGCCCGACAGCGTGTTGTTGATCGAGGTGATGGTGTCCGCGACCTCTTTCGCGTGTGCCAGCAGCTTTTTGGAGCTGTCGGAGAGCCCTGTCGGGTCGATGTAGAGGGAGGAGACGTCGTAGTCGACAAGTTCAGGCATGGGGGGGCTCCGCGGTCGGGGACCGCAGCCTTCCGCCGGGCGGAGGCTGCGAAGGTGGGGAAGGGGAACGGGCTGCCCGGGCCGTCACGGGCCCCGGGCCGCGCGCGGTGCGCGTCAGGTCATGTTGTCGTAGTTGGCCGTTTCCATCTCGTGGTAGTTGTCGTACGCCACCTGCATCCGGCGTACGACCTCATCCAGCAGGTCGCGCAGGTCGGTCTGCGAGCGCCCGAACCACTGCTGCACCTCTTCGAGGCCGGCCGAGGAGGGGGTCTGCCACTCGGTCCCGACCGTCTCGAACTCGCCGGCGATCCTTCCCATGGTCGACGCAATATGGCCCGACCTGTCTTTGACCGTTTTGATGGCTTCCTTCAGTTCGCCCAGATGCACCTTGAAATCAGACCACGACATGTCGGGCACAGTCCGACCCTTTCGTCACGCCTTGGGAGTCACTCAACACGCTTGAGGGAGCCGGCAACCAGTACCCGTGGCACCCGTCGGCTACACGCCCGCACCTTACCATATAGCGAATGCATGACAATGGCCCGCGACAATCAGCAATGAGCCGGTCGCACACAACTCCTTTGTGCAGTCTTTATCTTGGCGACTTCCCTTGGATTACATCGCTGCACTAGCCTCCGGCACACGGTCCCACAATTGCGCACCGAGCCGCAGAACGAGAGGTTGGCCATGCCGGACGAAGGCGATATCAAGCACTCACCGTACGACCAGTGGAGACAGGACTCTCCGCAGCCGGAAACGGACGAGCCCGATCCGGACCGCGGGAAAGACCTTGACTATCTGGTGCCGAATGTCACCGTCGCCTGGGACGTCCCCCCGAGCTTCAACAACCCGCCCCCGGAGACCGGGCAGCAGGGGGACGCCGGCGCCGGCACGGACGTGCCCGAGACCCCGCCCATCAGGGTGGACCTCTCAGGCGTGCGCGGCACCGAGAACGCCCTGCTCAGCGCGGCGCGGACGGCCGTCGACGCCTACCAGGGGCTGCGTGAGCACGTGCTGTCGGTGCAGGACGACGTGTTCGGTCAGAACGAAACGGATCTGTACAAGGACCCGACCTCCTACGCCACTCCTACGCAAGTGGTCCCCAGCCAGATCCAGCCCATCGCCCGGGAATTCGCGGCGTCCATGAATCCGGCCATGGAAAAGGCGCTGTACTTCATGGGATCAACCATGGAACTGGTCGGCGAGTACATTGCCCTCCTGAACAGGACCGGACAAACCTACTCCGAAGTCGACCGCAATTCTCGTTTCCCGACCGAAGGCACCTCCAATCAGGTCGTGACCTGAGCCAACGACGTCCGTTTCGGCCACGCCGTACCGCCTTTGCCGGGCACCGAACTCTGACCCGGACTCTGGCGGAAATTCCGGTTCGCGAGCCGCCGGCGGTTCCTTCCTGCCGCTGGCGGACTCATTTTCACCACATGGAATGCGGGAATGTCATACCCCGGCCTTCGGCGGCAGATCCTGAGGCAGCACAATCGTCAGATCGTCGGTGCCGGGATTCAGTAGCTCGGCGACCCGCTGGGCGTGCTGCTCGGTCATTCGCTGGAACACCTGACGGGCCGTCCGGCCGTTGCCGAAGTGCTCGGTACGCTCGATCCCGTCGAAATACTCCACCAGCGCGGCCCGCGTCTCGTCCGGCAGCTGGTACTGGTGCCGGGCCGCCTGGTAGCGGACGATGTCCACCAGCTGGCCGGAAGAGTAGTCGTCGAAGGTGAGGGTGCGGGTGAACCGGGAGGCGAGACCCGGATTGGAGACGATGAAGCGCTGCATGTCGGTCGGGTAGCCGGCCGCGATCACCACCACCTCGTCGCGATGGTCCTCCATCAGCTTCACCAGCGTCGCAATCGCCTCATGCCCGAAGTCGGTCGACTGACCGTACGGCACCAGGGCGTATGCCTCGTCGATGAACAGCACCCCGCCCAGCGCCCGCCGGAAGACGGCCGTGGTCTTCGGCGCGGTGTGGCCGACGTATTCACCAACCAGCGAACCCCGGTCGGCCTCCACCAGGTGGCCGCGGGCCAGCAGCCCGAGCGCGGCCAGCAGCCGCCCGTACAGCCGGGCCACCGTGGTCTTGCCGGTGCCCGGATTGCCTGCGAACACCAGATGGCGACTGAGGGGCGGGGGCTGCAGCCCGGCCTCCTGGCGCCGCTTGACCATCTGCATCACCGTGGCCAGCGAGCCGACCTCCTGCTTGACCCGGTCCAGGCCGATCAGCGCATCCAACTCGGCCAGCAGCCTAGGAAGTTGCTCCTCGGCGGCACCCTCATCGGATTCGTTCGTCGCCGAACTCCCGTTGTCCGAGGCCGACTTCCGCGGCGTGGGGCCGCCGCCGGCCACCGCCACGGCACCCGCGGACGGCTCCGCCTTCGCCTGCGGCAGGGTGCTGACCGCCACATCGCGCACCCGGCAGTCCTCGAACACGGCCCCTGCGTCCTCGGCGGCCGACAGGTCCTCCTGGACATCGTGCACGAGCAGCCGACGCAGCACCGGCGCCGACCCGGACCCCGTGTAGACGGCGGGGAAGGCCGCGCCGGAGATCTCGCAGTCCTCCAGGATGCCCGCGCCGCCCTCGTGCACGTACACCCCGTTCTTCCCGGCACCGGTGACGGTGACGGCACGGATCCGCGGCGCGGCCCCGGTCCACAGCACCAGCCCGCTGCCCTGCGCTCCGGCTATCTCCATCTCCTCGATCCACGCCTGGCTGCGCTCCTCCAGGAACACCCCGGCCGACCCGGTGCCGACCACCTGCCCGCCCCGGATCAGCGCCGCCGTATCGGCCGCCACCTCGATCCCGGTCCGCCGGATCGCCCGGAACTCACAGCCGTCCAGCAACGGCCGGTGCCGGGTGTCGAGCCGCACGCCGGTTTCCGCCTCGCTGATCACACAGCCGCGCAGCACCGCATCGGCCCCATCCACCTGGACCCCGGCCAGCCTGGCGCGCTCGATCCTCGTGCGCTCGGCCAGCAGGTCGGCGCCCTCGCTGAGCCGGATGCCGTGCTGGGCGCTGTCCTCCACCGCGCAGTCCACCAGCACCGCACGGGCGTTGCCGGCGAGTTGCACGGCGGAGTGGCCGGTCGCCGCGATCTGGCAGTCGGCCAGCTCCAGCACCGCGTCCCCGTCGGCGAGGATCCCTCCGGTGCCGGTGCGGGAGAACACGCCGCCCAGGGCTCGGACTTCGACACTCTCGGCGACCGCGACCGCGGAGTCGTTCACATCGACGATGCGGACCGACTCCAGCTCGACGCGCGCGGTGCCGTACGCAAACAGGCCCGCGCCGTGCGTCTCGCGCACACCGCAGTCCCGCAGCAGGACGCCGCTGCCGCCGGAGACCAGCACGCCCTCGGCCTGGGTGCGGAAGATCTCGCACTTGTCCAGCCGGATCCGGCGCCCGTCCCGCCCGGCGGCGGCACTCCCGCCACCCGCGTCAGGACCCGCCGCCTCGGGCTGGGGCCGGGCCTGATGCGACGGCACCGCCGCGGGCAGGCCCGGCGCATCCTCGATCCGTATGCCCTGGGCCCCGGTGTCGTGCAGCCGGCAGCCGCGCAGCAGCGATTGCGCGGGCGCGTACACCAGCAGCGCCGCGTCGCCGGTGTGGGCCAGCTCGCAGTCGTCGAAGGTGGCGCTGCTGGTGCCACCGAGCAGCACACCGCAGTCCGAGGTGCGCTGCACCCGGCTACGGCGCAGCTCCGCCCGGGCCGCGTCGACCAGGGTGAGCCCGTAGCCGTCGACCGAACGGACCGTGCAGTCCTCGAAGCTGGCGCGTGCGGTCCCGGTGACATGCACCCCGGCCCGCTTGGCACCGTGCACCGTGCAGCCGCGCACCTGTGCAGTGCTGTCCCGGGCCAACTCCAGCCGTCCGCCCGAGAGTTCGCAGCGCTCCAGGTCCAGCGAGCCGCCCCGGGCCAGCACCACCGGCTCGGCCGCGTCGCCGCCCTCGAACTCAAGTTCCCGCAGCACGACCTGGCCCGCCGTGACACTGACGGCCGGGCCGTGCGCCGCGGTGATTCGTACCGTCCCCGGACCCTTCTCGGCCAGCACAGTGATATCGCGGTCCAAGACGAGGGACTCCACGTAGCAACCGGGCCGGACCGAGACCACCTCGCCGTCGGCCGCCGCGCGGACCGCCGCACCGATGGCCCGGTGAGTCCCCCAGCCGCGAGTGGCGACGCGCTGCAGTTTGGGCTTCACATCGACTCCCCCAGCTTCAGCAGCGTGCCGAACACCCCGAAGACACCGACGGCCAGCGGTACGGCCGCGAGCGCAAGCGCCGACGACACCCCGCTGATCCAGGCGGGCCGCTCACCGATCAGGTCGCCCTCGGGAAAGGCCCGGACAAGACCGGCCCCGAGCATGACCGCGCCCGCCAGCAGACCGGCCAGCGGCCCCGCCCAGCCGGGCGCGCCGAGCTCGCCGGGGGCGCTGATGGCGACGGCCAGCAGGCCCGTCGTACCAGCGACGACCACCGGCAGCACCGCCGCGGTGATCTTCAACTGACCGGCGCGCAGCAGCATGACACCACTCACGCACACTGCCAGGGCCATGCCGTACACGTCGTCGGAGGTGGCCAGCAACACCAGGGCGGCGATCAGCACGGCGGAGAGCAACTGGGTGAGCCCGGCCAGCACCCGGCGGCCCCTGCGGACCAGCGCGGGGATGGCCTCGCAGGTCGCCGTGTCCTCCCCCGGCGGGGCGGACAGCGCGACGAGGTGCCCGGAGACCACCGGCGCCACGCCCAGCGAGCCCATCGCCAGCACCGCGACGACCGCGGCGCTCTCGGCCGCGCCGGCGCCGAAGCCGGACAGCAGGCCCGCAGCGGGCAGCAGCACCGCGGTGACCACCAGCGTGGTCAGGGTGATCACATGGTTGACGGCGAGCCGGGCCGTGAGCGCGCCCGCCAGCGCCCCCGTGGACCCCGCGATCACCGTCCCGGCGGAGGTGTCCGGCACGGTGGGAAAGAGGACAGCGCTGACCACGAGGAGTGGTACGGCGGACAGGGCCATCCCGAGCCGCACCGGCAGGGCCAGCGGCCAGGTACGGCGGGTGGCGTGCCAGGCGAGCAGGGCCACGCCGCATCCGGTGAGCAGCGCCGCCGGCCCGACCAGCGGGAAGCGGGGGCCGTCCACGGCCACCCCCACGAACCGTCCGAAGGCACCGGCAATCCCGCCGAGGCCGAGGAAGAGCAGGGTCAGCGCGCGGTGCCGGGTGTCCCAGCGCAGCCCCTCCTCGTTGGCCTCGCCCACGAGTTCGTCGAGGTCGGTGATGACAGGCTCGTCGAACTCACCCGCCGCCACGTCCCGTAGATACAGCGTGGCACCGTCCGCGACCCCGGACTCGGTGAGGGACGCGCCCGGGGAGAGCGGCTTGGCACCGGGCAGGGCCAGGGACCAGACCGCGGGGAAGGTCTCGTCCTCTTCCTCCTGGCCGGTGAGCCGCAGCAGAGTCGGGGTGTACTCGGCGATGGCCGCCCGGGCGGGTACCGCCAGGCATACCCGCCGACGGGTGCCCACCACCGTGATCCGGCACAGTTCGTCGTCCACTTGACTGTCCTTGGGGTACATGGGGGTGGAAGGGCAACGTGAGGAGCGCATCGGCCGGCGACGGTCGTCACTAGTTACCGTTGTTCCAGGTCTGGATGTTGGACAGCTCGGCCTCCGCACTGTTCTGGTAGCTGATGTTCAGCGCCCGCGCGATCTCACCGAGGACACCCACCTGCGGGTCGAACAGACCGACGGCGGCCTGGTCCCACTCGGTCTGCTGGTCCTGGTAGTAGCCGGCGGCCTGGCTCCGGATCCAGGACTCGGCGAGCGGGGTGAGCCGCCTCTTCAGCTCGTTGAGCCGGTCGATGCAGTCGTCGGCGCGGTTGACGATGATCGGCCCAGCGTCGCCGAGGCCGGTGGTGACAAGGATGGGAAGGCTGTCCGGATTGGGCACAGGTGGCTCTCCTTGGGGGATGTCGCGAACCGACTCGACCGAGGCTTCGTTGTCGTGCGTCGGCCACGTCCTGGGCCGCGGGCTCGAGGCCACCGCCTCGGGCAACGTGGGACTCGGGGCGGCTGCGCTGGGGGCGGTGGCCGGGGTGCGGGGCCGCTCCGGGGCGGGTGCCGGGGAACGGAGCTCAGGCGAGGTTGGCGGCCGGCAGGTTGTTCTTTATTGAGGCGAGGTTCTGGTGGTTGGTGACCTCGGTGTTGTCGTAGTTGTGGTAATTGCCCATCAGCCCATCGCCGATGGCCTGGAGCGCCTCGTTGAGCTGGGCGGCGTAGCGGTCCCACAGCACCATCAGGTCCTGGAACTCGTTGGCTGCCATGCCCTGCCACTCGTCCTGGAGGGCGGTCACATAGGACCTCAACTGCTGCAGCCACACCCCGATGTCGTGCGCGGCGAGATGCGTGTCACTGGAAGCCGCCTGCAGGTCGAACAGCGTGACGCCGTACTCGACACCGCCGACCGTCGTGTGGGGAGTAGGGGTGGACACGAATGATTTCTCCTAGCACATCGTGGTCCGATGCCGAATCAAGTCCGAACGTGCGGAGATACTGCTGCGTGAAGGGCGAACCGCTCACGCAATTGCTCTGCTTTCCCTGGTGGAATTGGAGCGTAGTGGGGGGAGAGGGCACGCTCCCGCCGAACGGACCATGGCCTGCACCGGCGGACAAGAAGCCTGGTCGAATGGGCAACGCGACCGCGTCTTTGGCACTCGTCGGCACAGGATGAAGGAGAATCGTCGGGTCTCCGAAGTCATCCAGGGCTGAGCCTTCCCAACTCAGGCTTCAGGCTGCATACCCCAATTGTTCAGAGGGCTGCCGAGGCGCCAGATACCCCAGAGAGGACCGGGCGGTGCGGTCGTACCCCGGCCGACTTCGATGGGTCCGACCGGCGTGCGCGTCAAGCATGTTGTGTGACACGGAACATGCGCAGAGAGCCATTCCTCAGGCACTGACGATCGACCGGCATCGGGCCCGCGTAGTTAACGGATGTAGCAATCCGTCGTCAACGGGTGTAGCAGCCCGTCTCGCGAAAGGATTCACAGCAGTGGGCGAACCCACCCGTCAGGAACCCAAAGCACCAGGCATACCGGGCTTCGCCGCAATCTTCGCGTCCAGCTCCCGGCAGCCGGGGGACCGCGACACGCCCAGCGTGCTGTCACGGGTACTCGCCACCGGCCTGGTGATCGCGCTCCTGAGCGGCGGAGTCTTCGGCATCGGCAAGCTGATCGACTACCAGCGTGACCGCGACCAGGCCAGCCGTGACCAGGCGGCCGAGCAGGCCGTGGCGGAGGACAACCCGCTCCCCCGCTCGAGCAAGACCCCGCCCGGGGGCAACGAACCGCAGAGCACTCGCCCGCCGTTCATCTCTGGCGGGGGCGGCGACCCTGCGCGGTACACCTCGCCGCCGTACGCCCCGTACCAGGGCTCGGGGAAGTCCGCTTCGGCCTCCACCGGCTCCGGCGACAAGGGCGGTACGGGATCCACCACGGGCGGCGGCACCCAGTCCGGCACCAACGACTCCCAAACCCAGCAGGACGCGCAGCGGCAGCAGTCGTCCGGCAACAGCAACGACTCGGGCGGCTCCACGCACCGCATCGTCGATGAGGAATCCAACAAGTGCATCGATGTGACCGACCACATCCACAGCGCTCCGAACAAGACCGTGCTGCAGATCTACACCTGCGGCAACAACCCGAACCAGCAGTGGACCTTCTACAGCGACGGCACCATCCGCTCGCTCGGGATGTGCATGTCGGTGCTGGAGGGCTCCACCGCGGACGGCGCCGCGATCGACGTCTACGAGTGCAACGGCAGCCCCAGCCAGCAGTGGCGCTTCACCACTGCCGGAGACCTGGTCAATGTCAAGGCCGACAAGTGCATCGACGTCAGGGACTTCAGCAGCGCGGACGGCGCCCGGCTGCAGCTGTGGACCTGCGCCGGCACCAGCAACCAGAAGTGGCGGCTGGCCTGACCATCCCCATAACCGGCCACCGGCCGGAAGAGGCAGGAGTTCACCATGGCAAGCCCGCTGGGCGCACACCGCCCCGATATGCAGCAATTTCTCCGGCATGCCCAGGCGATGCAACGCAATCTGCTCGACGCGCAGCAGGAGCTGACCACGCTGCGGCTCCAGGCCACCTCCGGCAACGGTGCCGTACAGGCCACGGTCGACGGCGCCGCGCGGCTGCAGAGGCTGGACATCGCGCCCGAGGCCGCCGACCCGCACGACACCGAGGGCCTCGCCGAACTGGTACTCGCGGCCGTCCGCGAAGCCACCCAGTCGGCCCAAGAGTTGGCCCAGCAGAAACTACTACCGACCATCGCGCACACGTTCGGCGATTCGATCACCGCGAACCTGCGTGATGTGACGGGCGGCAACTGACCTGCCTCTCTGGCCGGTCGGATATCTGCTGGCATCTTCGCGCGGCCCCCGCCCTCGATCGGAGGGCCGGGGGCCGCAGTGCTGTCAACTGCCGAGAATCTGGCACCGGGGGCTGATACCGCCAGGGGTGGCGGCCGGCGCAGTCCCAGGGTTCCTGGTTGCCGCAGCCGATCAGCCGCAGACGGCTTGGTGCCCGCACCGGCGGAGAGCGGTGCGGGCACCCGGGGCGACGCTGCGAGCTCAGGTCATGGGCCATGTAACTCGTCTCAGAAGCAAGAGGGGAATTGCCCTATGCCAGTGTGCCGGTGGGAGGCCGGATCGTACCCGCACGGTGAGTTGGAACGCGCCGGTCCGGCAGGCTGTATGGCACGCGGCGCAGGCGCGCAGCCCGCAGCCGTGGTTGGCCCGCGACGGCACCGGCGGGGAGGTCGCCGACCCGGCCTGACCTGGCCTGGCCACTGCGGCGCGGACGGTCGGCCTCCGCGTGGGCATCGTCCGTTGGCCGGGCTCGGCACGGACCCGGCGGACGCCAAGGTCAGGGCTTCGGCCCCGCTGTGCGTGGATGGTGTCCCGCCGGGTGGTGCAGCCGGTCAAGGTTCGTCGACGCCGGACTCCTACGAGTACTTCACCCACACTCGGACCGAACTCGACCCAGAATGGGCCAACAAAGTGACACTGCGCAGTTTGGACAACTTCTACGGTTATGAGCCGACGAAGTACCTGCCCGACGTCACTCCGACGCCGATACTCGTGATCGTCGGCCGTGAGGACGGCCTGACCGGTGGAAACCTGGCCGCTTCCGCGTACGAGACCGCAGCCGAGCCGAAGAAGATCGTCTTGCTACCCGGCGGGCATTTCGCGGCGTACACAGGCGACTGGTTCACTGTGGCTACGCAAGTTGCGCGCGACTGGTTCGGGGAGCACCTCTCCGCTGCCTGAGCGATGTGCCGTGGTGGCGGCCAGACCTCCGGCTGCCACCACCCATCGCTTCTTACGCGCCGGTTACTTCCTTGAACAGGCGCAAGTATGTTCGCCCAGAGGTCGTGAAACTGCGTCAGCCTGACGGCAGATCCGCGGAGCTGACAAGAGGCGGGAATGGAGGGCGCGACCTCCGAGTTTCAGGATGATCCGGAGTTCGTCGCGAGCAGAGTCTCTATTTCGGCGAGCCGAAGCCGCGCTCGAAGACCCATCGGCGTTCGGAAACTACGCGCGGCTCCGGACGCGACTCAAGCCCCAAGCTACGCTATGAACCCATGTATGATTTCTGCGGTGATCACGGGATCCTCGATCATCGGAGAATGACCCACCTCTGGAACGAGTTGCACGGCGATGCCAGGTACCGCACGATACCGAACGCACGACTCGCCACTGCGAAAAACCCGGTCCTGCTCGCCGAAGATGACGAGAGTGGCAACCCCGAGTGCGGCGATCCGTTCATCAAGGGGCTGCTGCGCGACAAAGCGCTCCTTCTCAACCTGAGAGCCGACGAAACAGGCGTACGGCACGACCCCCACGTCGTTCACCGTCTGAGCGACGTCATCGAAGGTTGCTGCCAAAGAACGACCGGGCGCCAGAAAGCCTTCAACGGCTCGACGGTGTGCGGAGGTTGGCAGGTTTCGATACAACAGTCGCCCGAGCACGGGGAGCCGGAGGACTTTGTTGATCGCAGACGGATCGGCCACGGAGTAGTCCGGCGCCTCGTCGACGACGACGAGCTTGGACACCTTTGTTCCCTGTTCAGCCAGCGAGATCGCTATGTCTGCGCCCATGGAGTGGCCGACCACGATGGGATCGACTACGCCAAGACCGTTCAGCAGGAGGCTCAGAACCCGCGCTTGGTTCTCCGGAGAGTAGCCATGGTGGGGCTTGCTTGAGAAGCCGTGTCCAAGCAGGTCCGCCCGGATCACCCGGAACCTGTGAGACAGCAGAGGGACCAGTCGGTCGAACCATCGCATCGAACCGAGAAACCCATGGATCAGGACGATTGGGGGCCCCTGACTGGGCCCGTCCTCACGTATGTGAATTTCGTATTGCCCTGCGGACTTCAACATTCCTATGGGTGTGAAATCCGATGCAGGCACGTTGGGCTTCACGGTTACACCTTCAAGGTCGGCGATTTCTGGACAACAAGAGAATGAGATATACCGACAGGATCCGGTCGCCCGTACGCCGACGGATTCCACGGATCACCCGCGAGGCCTTTGGAACAGTCTGATCGATCCTTTCCTTGAGCTGATCACGGCCACCGCTGGTGAAGTGCGTACGGCACAGGTCACCGGGTGGACGCTGTCAGACCGGAGGCAGTTGTCATCCACCTGGTCAGTGATCACCGGCCCTGACGCGTATGAGTCGCCCAGAGCTCCACCCCCGGCTGATTCCCAGCCGAAGCACTGGCCGGTCCTGACACGACACCGGTGAGGGAGGCGGCTTCGCACACAGCGGCAACCAACGCCCCACCACGTTTCGCGCTGAATCGCACAGTTCCCAGTCTCATACCGCTCCGTTCATGAAGCCTCCTGGTCGGCACGTGGCTCGACCACGTCCCAGCAGCCGGGTGAGCCCTGACGTCCTGTCACCGTGCCGCAGTCATGTGCCGCACCGGTCTCGGCCATAAGTCCGGACATTCTCTCGGGCAGACGGAAGACCGCTGGCCGCCTCAACTGCCTTGTCAAGGATGTCGGAACGAGATCAGTGCTCCGTCGACCTCGGGATGCCCTCTGCACGTTCGGTCATTGGTGAGGTACGTCCGAGCAGCGGCCGACGATAGTGACCCCGCCCGCTCGGACGATTGCTGCAGAGTTCGGACGGCCTGTCCGGCATCCCGCAGGAGACGCCGTCACGGCAAGCCCTCAGTCGAGCGGCTTCTCCCGCCGCTCTCACGAACCCGGATTCGACAGAAGAGCAATCATGCAACTCGCACGACGTATCCACGCCCCCGTCATACTCCCCGCGGACCCGGACTGCTCAGTTCTGCGTGATGCGGTCCTCGATGTTCGGGAAGACGGGCGCATCGCCTACTGCGGCGCGAAGGCCGTGGCACCCTCGGTCGAGGGGGTTGCGGAAACGCGTCTCACCGGCATCCTCATGCCTGGTCTGGTCAACACCCACGCGCACACCGCGATGACCCCCCTGCGTGGAATGGGAGGTGACCTGCCTCTCATGTCGTGGCTGCAGGATGTCATCTGGCCCGCGGAGGCCCGTATGCGAGGGCGTGACGCGTACGCAGGCATGCTGCTGGGCTGTGTCGAGATGCTCCAGTACGGCATCACCACCAGCGCCGAGATGTACATCCACAGCGAGGAGGTGGTGGCGGCAGCGCTCACGGCCGGCATCCGGGCCCTGGTCGCGCCCGCATACTTCGATCTACCGGGAACGGGCTGGCGCAGTGCCTTGTCCGCCATCGGCAAGTGGATCGACGAGGACGGACTGAGGTTCGGTCCCGCCGAGCGGATCGAGCTGTGCTACGGCCCGCACTCCGCCTACACGCTGCCGTTCGAGGCACTGCGGGCGACAGCCGAAGCCGCAGTGCCCCGTGGCGCCCTGGTCCACATCCATCTGGCCGAATCACGCGAAGAGGACCGGAGGCAACGAGCGGAGTTCGGTTCCGTACCGCAACTGCTGGACAGTGCGGGCCTGTTGGAAACGCGTCTGTTGGCTGCCCACGCTGTGCACCTCTCACGCCAGGACATCCGCCTGCTGGCCGGCTCCGGAGCCGGAGTGGCCCATTGCCCGGGATCGAATGCCAAGCTCGCCTCAGGAACGGCCGACCTTCGAGCGCTCCGTGCGGCCTCGGTGGCCGTCGGCCTCGGGACGGACGGCCCTGCGAGCAATGACGACCTCGACCCGTGGGAGGAAATGAGGCTCGCCATGATGTTTGCTCGTCTGCTGTCCGAGGACGCTCTCGCTCTCACCGCGCGGGACGCCCTTCTGATGGCCACCCGGGAGGGAGCTGCAGCCCTGGGACGGCGGGACATAGGCGCACTTGAACCTGGCAGATGGGCCGACGTGATCCATATAGGCGTCGACGGGCCCCACTTCGCGGCAGGACTCGACATTGCGGACGAGCAACTGATGGCGAACCTCGTCTGGGCGGCCGGGTCTCGGGCTGTCCGCGATGTGTGGGTCGGAGGTCAGCAGGTCACTGCGGACGGGGAACCCTTGTTCGTCGACCGTGTCGCTGCACAACGCGCCGTCGCCGAAGCCGCTGCCCACTTGGTGCCCACTGCGTACCGAGGGTGACGGCAGTCCTGATGCGACCGACTCCACGGTGCCCTGCCACGGGGTTGCCAGGGGCGCGACGTGCTGACCGCCTGGCCAGTTGCCGACCGAACCACTCCTACCCATCGAAGTTGCCTGGCACGCAGGAACTGCACAGCTCGGCTCGGACTGTTGGTCGTGCGTGCTGGTCACTGTGACGGTCGTTGCCGCAGTAGAGATCGAACTTCAAAGGCTCTCGGGCGCCAGGCGTCAGGTCGGTCGAAGGTCGGTGCTGCTACGAGGTTCCGCGTCAGGGGCACCGACATTGCGGTTCGGCAAGGCTTCGCCGAGGCGGGCGTCATGGGCGCACCGTGCGGTCAGGAACCGGGCCGGATCGCCTTCGCGGCGTTCCACCAGGTCCAAGATCACAGGATATCTTCAGGTTACGGCATTGGCTGTTTCCTTTACAGATTCGCCGTCTTCACGGCGATCCAGATGCGTCTGAGGACAGCTTTCGTGGCACTACAGTACGACCCTGATTCCGTCACCGAACTCGACTCCAAGCCATGGACGTTCGTCGGCAGAACCGATCTCATCGACGCCTTCCGCCGAGCCCTGCGCACGCCGGGCGCGGACCAGGACCGCCCGGCTGTCCTGTACGTGCACGGGCCGGGCGGCATCGGCAAGACCGCGCTGCTCCATCGCCTGGCAGCAGAGGCACGGCGCGCGGGCCGCCCGGTGATCCGGGTTGACGGAGAGCCGAAGGGCTGGGCGCCCGACAACAGTGCCGAGTCGACCGGCGCCGTGGAGACGCCGCAGGCCCAGCCGTCCGCCGTACTGCTCATCGACAACGCCGACCGGTCCCCGGCCATGGCGCCGTGGCTGACGTCCAGCGTCCTTCCGCACCTGGCGCAGGACGCGCTCGTCGTCGTCGCCGGGCGCAGGGCACCGGATATCTCCTGGTACACCGCCACCGCATGGCAGGCGTCGTTCCAGGCCGTCGTACTGCCGCCCCTGTCACCGGCCGAGGGGCTGGAGCTCCTGCGTACAACACAAGTGCCGACCGACCGTGTTGGGCCGGTTGCTCGGTTCGCGGACGGTCATCCTCTGGCACTGCGCCTGGCAGGCGAGGCGGCGCGCGAGGGTGCCCGGTTCTCCGGCGGACAGCCGCCGCAGGGGGTGGTTCTGCGGCTCCTGGACCGGATCGTCGGCGATGTGCCCAGCGCGACACACCGTCATGCCCTGGAGGTGTGCGCACACAGCCGGTGGACGACCGAGGACCTGTTGCACGCCACGCTCACCGACGACGGCGGCGAGACGGACGAGACCGGGGAGGTCGGCCGTACGGACCGCGTGGCCGGGATCTTCGACTGGCTGCGCCGCCTGCCCTTCATCGTCTCGGAACGTGAAGGACTCGCGCCGCACGGACTGGTGCGCGAGCTCCTCGACTCCGACAGATGCTGGCGGAGCCCTTCTGGTTACCGAGCCATGCACGACAAGATCCGGGCCCATGTGCTGCACCGCATCCGGCAGGCCATGCCGGAAGACGTACTGCCGGCCACCTCGGCCCTGACCTATCTGCACCGGAGCAACGGCTTCGTCTCTCGCTTCCTCACCTGGGAGAGCGGCCACGAGGTGCTCGAGGTGCCGTTCCGTCACGAACTGCGCCACGCGGTAATGCGCCTGGTCGCCGACATCGAGAACGAGCGGGCCGCGGAGACCACGACCCAGTGGCTCGACCGTCAGCCTCGGGCATTCCGTGTCCTCTGGGACACCGCCGGAGACAGGCCCGTTGGGCTGCTGGCCTGGCTGCTTCTGGACCCGGACGTCGACCGAAGCGCAACCTCCGATCCGGTCACCGCTGCGGCCTTGAGGCACGCCCTGGCACGCAGACCGCCGCGGACTCACGAACATGTGGCGGTCGTGCGGTTCTGGGCCGACCCTGCGGCCCATCGGCAGCCGACATCCGAGATGGGCCTGATGTTCCACCGGGTGCTTGCGGAGTTCATCCAGCAGGAGGGACTCGCCTGGTCCTTCCTCGTGCTGCCCGAGGGGTCCTTCCTGGACCCTCTGATGCGTTTCTTCGACCAGCGCCCGCTGCGGCACCCGGTGGGTATGGACGATCTGAACTTCACGCTGTACGCACACGACTGGCGCACGGTGCCTGTGCAGCGGTGGATCGAGGTCGGCGGCACGGTCGAACTGGCCGGCCCCGATGCTCTTCCGGACGCGCGCCACGCCCCGCATCGGCACGCCACGCCGCATGCCGTGACCGTCCTGTCCCACGAGGACTTCGACATGGCCGTCTCCGATGCCCTCGCCGCCTGGCAGCGCAGAGACCGCCTGGCCCGCAATCCCCTCGTACGGACCAGAATGGTCAGGGATCGCGGCGGTGACGATCCCGTCGAGGCACTGCGCGACGCCTGCAAGGAGGCCCTCGACGCACTCGCTGCCGATCCCGGAGCCGCCAAGTACCACCGCGCCGTGGTCACCGGCCTGGTGCGCGGCGCACCCACGCGGGAGGCCGCGGCCGACCGTCTGGGACTGCCGCTGAGCACCTTCCGCCGGCATCTGGCGCGCGGTCTGGAGCGGGTCCGCGCCCACCTGTGGGACCTCGAAGTGCACGGAGCCGGCAAGCCGACCGACGCGCCGACCGCGCCGACCACGAGCGGCCAAGTGAGCGGCGATTGACACGGGAACGGACTGGTGAGTGATCGTCCGCCCGGTGGACATTGAGGCCATGACCACTCAGCACAACACCACCGGCAACGCACACCGGACCACCGGCGGCTCACCAGACCTTCCGCGGGTGGGAACGGCCGACTTCAAGGCACAAGCACACGAGCGCTTCGCCGAGTTGCGCGCCCGCGGGCCCATTCACCGGGTACGTATGGCGGACGGCTCGGTCAGCTGGCTCGTCGTGGGATACGACCTCGCACGTGAGGCGTTCGCGCATCCGCTGCTCAGCAAGGACCCCACCCCCTTCGCATCGGAACTGCGTGCCTCCGGGCGTCACACTCTGCTGGCCGGCTCCGGCTTCGGTGGCAACATGCTGATGGCCGATCCGCCCGCGCACACGCGGTTGCGCCGGCTGGTCTCCGGAGCGTTCACTGCCGGCACGGTGACCAAACTCGGCCCTCGTATCGAGGAGTTGGCACACGAATTCATCGACCAGTTCTCTGAACAGGGCGAGACCGATCTCGTGGCCTCGTACACCGGTCCGCTGCCGATGGCCGTCATCTCCGAACTACTGGGGGTCCCCGCCGACCGCCGTGAAGACCTCCGGGCATGGACACGTGCCGCCGTTGGGGACCCTTCCCACGAGCAGCGTGCCAGCCTCCTGGCGCTCAACGCCTGTCTGCGGGAGCTGCTGGAGGCGAAGCGCAGGCACCCCGAGGACGACCTGCTTTCACGGCTCATCGCCGTACGGGACGAGGACGCGGGACGGCTGTCCGACGCCGAGCTGCTGGGCACGGCGGTGATTCTGCTCGCCGCCGGGCATGAGACCAGCGTCCAGATGCTCGGCAACGCCGTCGTGGCGCTGCTCGACCATCCCGATCAGGCGCGGACGCTGCGAGAACGCCCCGAACTCATCCCGGCGGCGCTGGAAGAATTCCTGCGTTATGACTCGCCGATCGAGACCAGTCCCACGCGGTTCGCCACCGAGGAGTTCACCCTCGGCGGGCAGGTGATCAGGGCCGGAGACACGGTCAGGGTCGCCGTAACCTCCGCGGGGCGGGACGCTCCGGTGGAACCGGGCGCGGACCCGGACCGGCTCGATGTGCTTCGTGCGGGCACCCGGCACGTCGCGTTCGGCCACGGCATCCACTTCTGCATCGGGGCACCACTGGCACGGCTGGAGGGGGCCATCGCCCTCAGGGTGCTGCTCACCCGGCTTCCCGACGTGAACTGGGCCGATCCTGACGGTGAGGAAGTGGCATGGCTGCCGACAGGCTTCACACGCGGTCCCGTACGGCTGCCCGTACGGTTCGCTCTCTCCCCAAAACGGCAGAAGCAGCAAGAGCGTGAGAACGCCGCCGAATAGCTGAACGGGTGCAAGCCCGTGGTGTCCGAGGCCCTGCGCGCGGGTGCCACCGCTCCGTGGACGCACGGTCCGGCTCAGCCGGCATCCTCTCGGGCATCCGGGTTCCGTGGCCGACGTGTGCAGCTTCCCGACGGCGGCCCCGGGTGCACCAGTTGCCGGCGAGCTGCTGATGCGAGGCTCTTCTGCCACTCTGCCGGAGCTGACTGTCGTCGCGATCGAGGGCGTCGGCCCGAGTCAGGTCTGCCTGGTATGGAGCCAGGATGATCCCGAGGCTCTGATCACCGAGTTCGCCGAGTTGGCCGGGCCCGTATACGCCGAACCCGATGCCGAGGAAGCATCACAGGTGACGAAATAGGTCTTGGACGCAGCGGCGCGCACACCGTCACTGTGAAGGTGCGAAGGGAGACGGCTCGCCAGCGGGCACGTCGGCGGCCACCCATGTCTGGAAGGCATCGCCATGGATCGCACCGGGCAGTGCGTCGTTCTGCTGGGCGGCACCTTCGGCATCGGCCTGGCGACGGTCAAGGCCGTGATCCCCGGCACCACGAGACGTCTGACATTGGAAGGGAAAGAACCATGCCGTACGTGGCCGGCTTCGCTCCGTGGAGCATGTTCGGCGCCGCCCCCGGTTGGCAACGGTGGGCTCCCGCCCCTCTGGTAGCGCTGGGCATGGTCGTGCACCGCATGGCGCCGAGTGACTCGCAGGATGCCCCCTGCCTGGAGAACGGCGCGGTGGCCGCCCTGAGCGCCGTCGCGGCTCACGCCTGCCGCATCAAGGACTCAGCCCTTGAATTCCGGACCGGGTTGGCCGCACAGGGCCGGTCCGCGCCAACCGCCAGGGACACGCTCGCCGTTCACAGGCCCTCCGTCCTCGATGCCGTCAGAGGCTTCGGCCTTGATTGGTTCCGGGACCCGGCCTTCCCCACCAAGCGCGCGCCGGCGTGGCGGCCGAGGGGGATGAGGAGCCATGCTGTCTCAGGGTGGAATCGGTGACGAAGCCCATTGCTGTCGGTGTGCGGGCAAGTGACAGGGTCACAGAAGACGGTGCGAAGGCCTATCTCAAGTCCTGTCCGCGTATCAAGTGCCTGCCTTCTCACCAACATCACGAAGCCGATGTCCTCCTGCTCATTTTCGATCAAGCCACTGATGCAACACTAGATTTGATGAGGCGAGGGTTCTCGAACTTTGCAGGCTCCGGTCCGCCAGTCGTACTGGTCGCAAACAGCATCGGCGAACGTCAACTCATACGCGCCGTGGAGTACGGACTGGTCAGCTTCCTCGTACGTGAAGAAGTCGACTTCCGGCAGATCCTCGACGCGTTGATCGAGAGCAGGAACGATCGGTCTCGGATGCCTTCCTGTCTGGTGCGTCAGTTGATCAAAGAGGTACGAGAAAGGCGGCACGGAGGGCCCGGTCTGTTCAAGAGAGCCGGCCTCCAAGTCCGGGAGGTGGAAGTGCTCCGCATGCTCGCCGAGGGAATGGGCACGGCTGAAATCGCCGACAAGCTCAATTACTCGGAGCGCACTATCAAAGGCATCATCCACGACGTGATCAGACGGCTCGGATTGCGAAACCGCACGCACGCCGTGGTGTACGCGATGAGAGCGGGATTCCTGTGAGGAACCCGTGCGGGAGCAACGGGCCTCTTGTCCGATCGGGCAGATCCCTTGCTGAAAGGACATGATCGCCAAGCTGTCTGCCGAGCCGCGGGAGTTCGGCAGCATCTCCCCGGAGGAGCGCCTACCGGCGCTCACAAGCACTAGTCGCCCGGCCCGCCCTCGTCGACCAACCACAAGCTGAGACAGTGCCCGACGGGCACTGCATGTAGCAGCCGAGGGCGGCACTCAGAGAAGCGTAGAACCGCCATGTCAAATGCAGTTCCGAGGGCGAACGTCAACGACAAAAAACTTCTGACGGTTTCAGGGCTCTCCACTCTCACCCGGATCGCCACGCCGACAGACCGTGAAGCCGTGAACTCTCTACACGCCCGCTGCTCGCCCACGTCGCGCTACGACCGGTACCAGGCGCCAAGGACGCAGATATCCGAAGCCGAGTGGCGGGTACTGACGGATCCAGAGCGAGGCACCAGTTGGGTCACGCACCCTGCTGACGCTCCGCATCACGCGATCGCCGTCACCAATATGATGCATACCGATCACGAGGGCGTCGTCGAACTGGGTGTGCTGGTGGACGACGTCTGGCAGTGCCAGGGACTGGGCCGTGGGCTGGCGAGTCATGCAGTCACCAAGGCGTCGCGCCTCGGACACCGCTCCATCGAAGTCCACGCGTTGACGAGCAACATCCGTACGTTGCGCATCTGCCGGTCACTGGGGGGCCGCACACTCCGAACGTCCGGTGCGACGGTCGAAATCGTCGTGCCCGTGCCCTGACCTGAGGCCTGTGGTCTCCTCGGGCAGCCACCAGGCGCCGACCTGCTTCTGCCGACTCCGCCGCTCGCCACGGTGTTGGACACGTGGGCCTTCGAATGTCTGCGGTGGCTGCGAGCGAAAGCACAGCCCAGGATGGTGACGGGCACGGATGGCTGGGCACGGCCGCTCTCCTACGCACTGCCGCTCGTACCCACGGGCCCTGGCCGCGTGCCGTGCGGCCAGGATGGCGGCCCCGGCGACTTTGCGCCTCACAGTTCGGTAAGGCGTCGTGCGTTCACCGTCAGCAGACCCGTGCGGTTCTGTATCGGCTCCAGTTCTGCCCGGTCGCTCATGAATGGGGTGCGACAGGGAAATTCTCACATCGAACGTCGAACGAGCGCCCGTCTCCGTGGATACGGTGACTCTGCCGGCCGGGGGCGCGGACCGTGACGGCAGAAACTGCGGGATCGGCCCCGGCCGCCCCCACAAGCACCTGCCTGGTGTTCGCCGGCTCCCGGCGTACTCTGCGAGTTGACCCACCTGGTCCGCTGCGGCAGGTACACCAGTGTCCGAGGTCTGTGCCATACGCGTCCCGGCGTGAAGGTCTGCGCCGATACCCGACGACCCACGCATCCCCTGACTGCGCAGTCGGGGCCGGCCTTCGCCGGACACGTCACACGAACGCCACGCGGCGTATGTACCGACAAGCCGCGGCGGTACGGGAGCCCGCGGAACGCAGGCTCACCCTCACTGCTTTGTTGCCATGCGATGGGACCTGGCGATCTTCGCCACATTGACGAGAGGAAGAAAGATGTCATACCTGGGAATGTTCGCCCCGTGGATCGTATTCGGTGCCGTACCCGACTGGCGGTGGGCGGCGATGCTGGCCTTGCTGACGACGGTCGGTGTGATCGCGCGCCGCACGAGGTCGGGCGACGGGCCGGACGCATTGATCCTCGAGATCAGCGCGGTGATGTTCTTCGGCGCCGTCACGGCGTACGCCTTGAGCGCCCCGGACTCGTCCTTGAAGGACTGGACCGGGCCGGCCTCACAGGGCTGGCTCGCGCTGACGTCCTGGGTGACGCTCGCCATCCGTCAGCCCTTCACCCTCGGCATCGCCCGGCGCAGTACCCCCAGGCGGTTCTGGAACGAACCGGGCTTCCTCCGGGTGAATTTTGTCATCACCTCGGTCTGGGCCACGGGCCTCACCCTCAGCGCCATCGGGATGGCCGTCGTCGTCATCGCGGACATGGGAACCGTCGCCCGCCTCGCCGTCCAACTCGTAGGCATCTCAGTCCCGGTGTTCCTCACTGTCCGCATCCAGGCCCGCACCAAGGCCAAGGCCCAAGCCCTGATGGCGGCGGCCGGCTGAGGAGTCGTGCCCACCCGCTTCCGGCCCCTCAGGCAAGGCCATCCCACGGAGCCCAGCGCTGCCTGCAGGTGCGGGCTGATCGTCCGTGCGGTCGTTGTCCTGTCGCGCGGCCGCGGGGGTCGCTTGTATGTCGATGCAGCCGAAGCCACCGATCCCGGAGCAGACGGCGGCAGCGGCCCGGGCGGCGTTCCCGAAGTGCAGCCTGGCGATACGGGTGAGGGACCGGTTCGCCGAGGTCTTCGCCGGCGAGCCAGTCGGCCGAAGAGGAAACGCACCCATAGTGACTGCACTGCCGCTTGGGCAGCAGCACTCGCGACGGCATTGTCGGGTTGAGTGGGGAGCTCCCTCCGGTGGCGTGACCATCCGTGTTGTTGATCACTGGAGGGGCTGCTCGTTGACAGGCCATCGGGCGCGCTCAACGCCACACCGAGGCGCACGACGGGTTACGACGAAAGGGAAACCCCTGTCCTGCGCATGTCATTAACCGAACTCCCTTGCGTGGCAATGCGGTTGACGGGAAACGCCGTTCCATGCCCCGCTGGTGAAGTCGCTCACAGATGTGGGCCTTTGAGCTGGCTAAGGTCACGAGCGTCATTCGGTCGGCTCCCCATTCTTCCGCCGTTCCCCCTCCCCCACCTCTCCCCCCTTCACCGCACCTTTCAGACTCAACCGCGGCCCGAGCCGTCCGTCGGTGAGCGTCACCCCCTAGCAGTGCACGAACGTAAGGAAAAGTGTGTCCGGTATCGCTGGTTGGCTCGACCGCCAACGTGATGTGCGGTCGTTCAGCCTGACGATCGAGCAAATGGCAGCCGCTCTCGTCGTCCGTGGCCGCGCAGGCGGCACAGCATGGCAAGGACGCCATATTGCCCTGGTCCAGCGGGACTTAGCCCGACGCCGTGGTGCAGCGATCGCCACCGACGCCTTGGGCGAGGTACTGGCCGTAGCGGTGTGCGACGGAACCGTGCTGCCACCGAGCGACCTCGGCTCCGGGCCGATGCCCCCGGGAGTGACGGTGGACGGCGGCAGCGGCGAGACGCAGTCCGTGCTCAGGGCCTACCTGCGCTGGGGCCGGTCCGTACCCTCCCACCTGGACGGGGCTTTCGCCTTCGCCGTCTGGGACACCCGTACCCGGGAACTGCTCCTCGGCCGCGACCGGCTCGGCATCAAGCCGCGCGCCGAACTCGACGGGACCGGGCTGAGCGCCGTCCTCACCCAGTTACGCAGCCCCGGGCACGGTGTCCTGCGCGGCGTGCGTGAGGTGCAGCCCGGCCACACGCTGCGCATCGCACCGGACCGCATCAGCGAGGAACCCTACTGGCGTCTGGAGGCCCGCCCTCACGAACTCGGCCTCGACGCCGCCGTCAAGCACCTCAGGGAGCTGCTGGAGGACGCGGTCAGGCGGACACTGAACGGCGAGAGCGCCGGCGTGCTGCTGTCGGGCGGTCTCGACTCCAGCGTGCTGACGGGCCTCGTCGCCGCCGGCGGCCGAAGCGCCCCGCAGACCTTCACCGTGCTGTTCGGCGACACTGCCGCGCCGGTCCCGGACCGGCCGTACGCCGAGGAGGTGGTCCGGCGCTGGGGGTGCCATCGAGAGGTCACGGTACGGCCCGAAGAGCTGTTGGACCCCGTGACGTCGTCGGAAGTGCTCGCCGCCAAGGACCAGCCGACCCTCTTCGGCGACAAGAACACCACCCCCTATCTCTTCAGCCGACGGGTCGCCCCCCACGCCCCGGTCGTGCTCAGCGGTGAAGGGGCGGACGCCCTGTTCGGTGGTCTGGGCGGCTCCATCGACGAGGGCCGGGTGCTGACCTCCTTCCCGTGGATCGTGCGTTCACGGCGGTTCGGCATGCTTTACGGTATCGGCACCGGCCTCTTCGACCAGGCGCTCCTGGAGAGCGTCGACGTCGACGGGCATGTCGACCGCATGTTCCGCGAAGCGCTCGACGAAGTGCCCCGGTTGGCGGATGACGGACCGGTCGACCGGCTCGCGCGCCAGGTGGACCACCTCACCGTCACCAGGCTGCCTGGAACAGACGGTGCTGCACTCCGAGCGGCTGGGCACCGCGGCCGGCCTGCAGGTGAGGTTCCCCTTCACCGACCATCGCCTGCTGTCGGCGCTGTTCAACGTACCGGCAGCCATGAAGTCCTTCGACGGCCGGGAGAAAAGCCTTCTGCGTGCCCTGGGACGCGACGTGGTCCCGCCGTCGGTGCTCACCCGGACCAAGGTCCCCTACCCCATCACCTACGGCTCTCAATACAAGGCCGGCCTGCTGGACAGGCTGCGCGAACTTCTCGACGACAGCACGGCGCCGGCCCGTCCGCTCGTCGACCTGCCGGCGATCCGTCGCATGACGGAGGACCCGGCGCTGCTCGACCGCGGCGGTTGGCTCGGCCGGGCCGACGCGGAGATGGTGCTCCAACTCGACGCGTGGATGCGGCGCCTGGCCGTACGGATCCGGCTGTAGCCGGTCCTCCGGGGTGACTGGACGGGTGCCGACCGCGCCCCTCCGCTCCGTTGCCACGCCCTCACCACATCCACTGCCCCACACCGCCCTGCTCATCCTCCCCGCTCATCACCGGGGGCGACTCGGCATGCCCCGGCCAGGGGCCCCGACCTCGATGTGAGGACCTTCCTTGGCAAGGACAACACGGAACGCGACCAGCGACCCGGATCGGGCCAGCTTCCTCGAAGAGCTGTACCAGGGACGTTTCCGCTGGGACCTGATCCGCGACTTCCCCCTGCAAGACCCGTCCGACGCGCGGACCGGCGACCGCATGACCGAGGAGCTGACCACTCTGCTGCACGAGCGCGTGGATCCCGACGACGTCGACGCGCGCGCCACACTGCCCGAAGGCCTGCTCGACGAGCTGGGCGCTCGCGGGTGGTTCGCGCTCCAGACGGACCCGTCCCTGGGCGGCCATGCGCTCTCGCACTACAACACCTTCCGCATGGTGTCGGCGGCCGCGGCGCACTGCACGCCCGTGGCGCTCTCCCTCGCCATCGAGAACGCACTCGGTGCCGGGGCGTTCCTGTCCGTCGTCCCGGACGGGCCGCTGCGTGAGCTGCTCGGTGACGTCGTACGCCGCGGTGCCCGGTCCGCCAGCGCGGACAGCGAACCCCAAGGCGCGGCCAATCAGCGCCGGTTCACCACCGCGTCCCGTATCGAGGGCACGGACGACTACCTGCTGAACGGACGCAAGGTTTTCGTCGGACACGCACCCGTCGCCGAGGTGGTGAGCGTCTCGGCCACCGTGCACGAGGACGGCGCCGAGCGGGTGCGGATGTTCTTCGTGCGCACGGACAGCCCCGGAGTGACCAGCGGGGACTGGCACACGTACATGGGTATCAAGGGATTCCCCAACGGCTGGCTGGAGTTCCGCGACGTGCGGGTCAGTGGTGGACACATGCTGGTCGAGCGTGACGCCGGGCACGTCGTGCGGACGACGCCCGCGACGGCCCGGCTGGTCGGCCGGGGCCGGATGCATCTGATCGCGGCGCCCGCGCTGGCCGTCGCCCGGTTGTCCCTCGGGTGGATGCGCGACTTCGCGGCCCGGCGCGCCATCGACGGGCGGCCGCTCGCGGAGTACGGCGAGGTACGACGCCGGCTGGCCGACAGCCTGGCGGAGACGTTCGCGATCGAGACCATGGCCCAGTGGTGCCTGCTCCCCGAGGACCAGGGCAGGAACCTGAACCTGCGGTTCGAGCAGAACGCCGTCAAGAACGCCTCCTCGTTGCTGGCCTGGGACATCGCCGAACGTGCCATGTCGCTGCTGGCGGCCGAGGGGTACGAGACAGCGCCGAGCAAGCGGCTGCGCGGCGCACCGCCCGTCCCCGTGGAACGATTCCTGCGCGACCTGCGCAACCTGCGGATCTCCGGTGGGGTCGACTTCCAGATCGACAACTGGATCGGACGGCTGTCCATCCTGTCGTACTACTACCCGGAGCCGGATCACGCCAACGAACTCCTGCGGGAGGACGAGGTGCCCCTCGACACCACGGGCACCGTCCTGACCCCGCGCAATCTGGCACACCTACGCGCGGCGGCCGCCGGGACACGCGACTTCGGACGCACCTGTCTCGAGCTGGCCCGGCGCCACCCCGACCGGGAAGAACTCGTCGCTCAGGAACGTACGTTGATCCTCCTAGCGGCCATCGCCAGAGAGCTGCTCGGGATGTCGCTCACGCTGGCCCGTGCCTCGACCCTGTCGGCTTCCGGGGACGACAACGCCGAGCCCCTCGCCGACGTCTTTTGCACCGCCGCCCGGCTGCGGATCGACGCGTTGCGCAGCCGCCTCCAGTCCCGCCCCGCCCCGGATGTCACCGCGGTCACCACCGCCTGGATGTCCGGCGCCGGGTTCGCCTTCCTGACCGGTGACGGCACGCCTCGCTCGTCACACACCGACCGCCCCGAAGAGAGCACCGTATGAACACCCCTACGCAGTGCGTTCCGCTGTCCGTCGGCCAAGAGGCGATGTGGGTCGCCTGGAAGCTGGATCCCGACCAGTGGAGCCACATCATTCCCACCCCTTTCCGCGTGCGCGGCACCCTGGACTTCGGGCGGCTGAGCCGGGCCGTCGCCGAGATCGGCGAGGCATTCCCGCAACTGCGGGCGCGGGTGCGGGTGCGCACCACTGAGCAGGGGACCGTTCTCGACTGGTCGGATACGCCCGGGATCCCGGTCCGGCACCTGCGCACCGAGCTGGATCAGAACGCAGCGATCCGCGAGACCTGGCAGAAGCCGTTCGACCTGCGCACCGGCCCGCTGGCGCGCGTCGACCTCATCGACGGGCCCGACTACACAGTCCTGCTGCTTGCAGTGCACCACCTGGTGTACGACGGCACCTCGATCCTGTTGCTCCTGGACGCCCTTCGCAGCGCTTACCAGGGCGACGAGCTGCCACGCGAGGACCACGCCCCCGCAGTCGCGGCGTTCGCCGCGCACTCGCGCGAGCTGGCCGACGGCCCGGCCGGGGAAGAGCACCGCCGCTACTGGAAAGCCGCACTCGCCGGCGGTGCCGGCGACTTCTCGCTGCCGTCCGGCCCGCACGAATCGCGCTACACCGTGATCAGCGAGAAGCTCCCGGCGGACCTGGCCGCCGCCCTTCGCTCACGGGCCGGCGAGGCGGGCATGTCGTACGCCACCGTGCTGATGGGCGCCTACTTCGCACTGCTCAGGCGGCACAGCGGTGCCTCGGAGGTGCTGTCGTTCCTGCCGTACCACGGGCGCTGTCTGCCCGAACTGGCGGGACAGGTCGGGTACTTCGTCAACGCGCTGCCGGTCCGCGTCCCCGTCCGGGACGACGACTCCTACGCCGATCTGCTCGGCCGGGTGCGCGCCCGGGTCAAGGAAAGCCTCGCGCACGGCGACCTGCCGCTGCCGGCCGTCATGCGGTCCGCCGGACTGACCGGGCCCGACGCCCAGCGGCGCACCCACCAGACGGTGTTCCAGTACTGGCACGCCGGTCTGCGCGACGGCGTCGATGTCCACGACGTACGCCTGCGCCACGACAGCGGCGAAGCACGGCTGAATCTTCTCGACATGGAGAGCACTGCGGGCTTCCGCCTCGCGCTCATGGTCCGCGAGGACAGCTGCGGCACGCACCTGCTGTGGAAGGACCCGGCCGGCTCGCTGGGCGCCTCGGTGGTGCGGGCTATGGCCGACGACTACCTGGCGGTGCTGCGCGCCATCGCCGACGACCCGCACGCCGGGCTCGCCAACGTTGTCGCCACCTCGGCGGCGGAGGTGGACGACACCCCGCGGGAGAGCGACGGCGCCCGCCCGGCGGCGGTGGTCGCCGCCGGGCACGACGAGCGCCTGGCGGAGATGGCCGAGGTCTGGCAGTCCGTGCTGGGCACCGGGCCCGTCCAAGCGGATGACTCCTTCTTCGAACTGGGCGGCCACTCCCTGCTCGCCGAACTGCTCGTCGTCTCGGTGAACGACCGGTTCAACGGCTCCGCCGCGACCATTCGCCTGCTCTTCGACCACCCGAGGCTGGCGGACTTCACCACCCAGGCCCTGCCGGCCGCTCCCACCGGGGGCAGCGCCGACGGAGGGGGCGCCGAGGAGCGTCCGTCCGTGCTGCCGTCCGCCCTCCCCCAACCGGCCGTCCCCATCCTGCCGACCCTGGGTGAGGACACTCCCGTCGCAGTCGGCATGCCCACCGCCGGCGACACCTTCCCCGCGTCGAGCTTCCAGCGCCGGATCTGGCTCGCCCAGCGTGTCGGCGGCGACCCGGCGGCCTACAACGTGCCGCTCGCCTGGCGCGTGGAGCGGCCGCTGGACGGGGTCGGCGTCGCCCGCGCCCTGGCCGCGACCATCGCGCGGCACGAGATCCTGCGCACCTCCTTCGACGAGGTCGACGGGGAGCTCATGCAGACCGTATGCGCGCCCTGGGTCCCCTCGGTCGAACGGGTGGATCTCGGTGACCGTCCCGACCCGGCGAACGCCCTGCAGGAGTGGATGCGCACTGCGGCCCACGAGCCGTTCGACCTGTCCTCGGGACGCCTGCTGACCGCTGCGCTCGTCGAACTCGGGCCGGCAGGCCAAGTGCTCTTCGTGTGCCTGCACCACCTGCTGTGGGACGGCGAATGCGAGGGCATCCTGCTCAAGGAGCTCGACGCCCACTACACGCATCAGACACCGGCCGCCACGGCTGTCCCCCGACAGGCGTCGGGCGTCGAGGACGGCACGGGTGGCGGGGACGCCGTGCATCCGGCGTCCCCGCACCAGGAACGGATGTGGTTCGTCGACCGGTTCGAGAACGGCCACCTCTACCCGGCCGGGCCCACCTACCACAACCTCCCGCTCTTCCTGCGGCTGGACGTGCTGCCGCAGCGGGCCGGTCTGGCACGGCGCGCCGACGCCGTCGTCGGCGCGCATAAGGCGTTGGGCACCGAACTCGTGGAGCTGGACGGCCATGTCGTACAGCGGGTGCGACCCGACGTGACCGTCGTACCGGAGTGGCTGCCCGCCACGCCGGGGGCTCAGGACGACTCCGAGGTCCCCAGCGCTCTGACCGCCTGGGCCCGTACTCCGTTCGACCTGTCCGCGGGCCCGCTGCTGCGAATGGCCGTGCAGCCCGAGGCGGGCTCCCCCGGCGGCTGGATCGCCCTGAGCGGCCACCAGGCCGTCGTCGACCGGGCGTCCCTGGAGATTGTGGCGAGGCAGATCGTCGCCGATCCAGCGGCGCAGGCACTCGCGCCGACCAGCTACCAGGTCTGGCTCGACGCCACCGACGACGACACCCGGCAGACCCATCTCGCCGCCCGGGCCGCGGTCCTGCAGCCACCCGCCGACCCGCTGCGGCTCCCCGAACGCCGTTCCCGCGATGCCGTGCACGTCTACGAAGAGCGGTCGGTAGCGTTCACCGTGCCCGCCGACGTCGTGCCGGCCTGGGTTGCCGACCGGTTCGACGTCCCGGTCTCGGACGTCGCCCTTGCGGCCTTCGCGGTCCTGCTGCAGTGGTACTCCGGCCAGGAGGACATGGTCCTCGGCCTGTCCCACCCCGGCCGGACGGAGCGAGACCTGCAGGTCGTCGGACCGCTGAGCAACCTGTTGCCCGTCCGACTGCGCCCGGCCGCGGGCCTCACCTTCACCGAACTCGTCGAGGCCACCGCCGCCGAGACGGCGCACGCCCGCGCCCATGACCGCGCCCCGTTCGACGAACTGGTGCGGCTGGTCGACCCGTCGAAGGACATGAGCCGTACGGCCCTGTTCGACGTCCTGTACAGCTACCTCCCCGCCGCGGCGCCGCTGCCCGGACCGGGCGGCGGCTCGGCGCGCCCGGTGGACACCGCCGGTGGCCGGGGCAAGTACGACCTGCACCTGTGCCTGCAGCCGGACGACGACGGCCACCGCGGCCACCTCGTCTACAACGGCCGGTACTTCGACCACGACCAGATGACTGCGATGGCCGGGCACTATGTGACAGCACTGCGCCTGCTGACGGAGCGGCCCGAATCCGGGGTGGCCGAGGTCGACCCCCTCTCGGAGCCCGAGCGCGACCTGCAGGTGCGGGTGTGGAACGCCACCGAGGCCACCTACGAGGAGACACCCGCGCACGAGCTGATCCGGCGGCGGGCACATGCCCGGCCCGCTGACGTGGCGCTCATCGACGGCACGGACCGTGTGGGCTACGGTGAGCTGCTCGCCGACGCGGAGGCGATCGCGCGCGGTCTGCTCGACGCGGGTGTGCGACAGGGGGAGCTGGTGGCCCTGCTGATCCCGCGCGGCGCGGACCAGGTGCGCGCGATTCTGGGCACCCTGCTGGCCGGTGCGGCCTATCTCCCCATCGACCCCGCTGCCCCCGACGAGCGCCGTGGCTTCATCCTGTCCGACTCCGGCGTGCGGCTGGCGCTCGCGCCGTCGCCCACGGCGGCGGGCGGACACGAGTTCGAGGGGCAGGTGCTCGCCCTGGAAGGGCTGCTCGGCCCGGCACAGCGGAGCCTCGAGACGCCGCTGCCGTCGGTTCCCCTGGATTCGCCCGCCTACTGCATCTACACCTCGGGAACCACCGGCCGGCCGAAGGGGGTCGTGCTCACCCACCGCAACCTGGCCCGGCTGCTCGACAACGACCGTCTTCCGTTCGCCTTCGGACCGCAGGACGTGTGGACGATGTTCCACTCCTACGCCTTCGACTTCTCCGTATGGGAGCTGTTCGGCGGCCTGGTGCACGGCGGTCGGGTCGTGCTCGTCTCGGAGGACGAGGCCCGGGACCCCGGGCTGTTCTTCGGCCTGCTCCAGCGTGAACGTGTCACGGTGCTGAATCAGACGCCCAGCGCGTTCCGCCGGCTGCTGGGCCTGCGGCCCTCGGCTCCGGACGGGCTCGCCGCACTGCGCTATGTGATCTTCGGCGGCGAGGCGTTGCGGCCGGCGATGCTGACCGAGTGGTCCGAGCGGTTCCCGCACGTGCGGCTGGTCAACATGTACGGCATCACGGAGACCACCGTGCACGCCAGCGTCCGCACCGTCACCCGGGGCGACATGAAGACCGACAGCAGCGTCGTGGGCACACCGATCCCGACCACGCGGCTGTACCTTCTGGACCGGCACACCGGCCGCCGACTGCTGCCCGTCGGCGCCGTGGGCGAGATCTACGTCGGCGGCGACGGCGTGGCGGGCGGCTACCTGCACCGGCCGGAACTGACCTCCGAACGCTTCGTGCCCTCCCCGTTCGGCGACGGCACCCTGTTCCGCAGCGGCGACCTCGCCGCCCACCTGCCGGACGGCAGCCTGCGGTTCGTCGGACGGGCCGACTCCCAGGTGCAGCTGCGGGGTTACCGCATCGAACCGGGTGAGGTACAGACGTGCCTGTGTGAGCACCCCGACGTCTCCGACGCCATCGTGTTCGCGGAGGACGACCGGCTGATCGCCGTTGTGCAGAGCGAACGGGGCCTGAGCGCCGGTGAGTTGCGCGGTCACATGGCACGCCGGCTGCCCTCGTACATGCTGCCCTCGCTGTTCCACGTCGTGGCGCACATCCCGCTGACAGTCAACGGCAAGGTCGACGTGGCGTCGCTGCGGACGCAAACCGCGGCGCCGACCGCTCCTGCCCGGCGTGAACCTCGTGCGGGTACCGCCGCCGTACTGGCGGGCATGTGGCGCGACCTGCTCGCTGTCGCGTCGGTGAGCGAGGACGACTCCTTCTTCACGCTGGGGGGCCACTCCATGCTGGCGGTGCGACTCATCGGGGAGATAGCCGACCGGTTCGGCGCCGATCTGCCCATCAAGACGCTGTTCGAGACGCCTCGACTCGGTGATCTGGCCGACGTGGTGGACCGGGTCACGGGGCGGCCGTCGCTCGCCGTCACCGCGCCGTCCGCCCCGCCCGTGTCCTCCGTGGGACACAACAGTGCCACCCCCTCGGTGAGCTCCGGCGTCTCCGACAGCCCGTCGCCTGCTCCCACCGGTGAGATGTCCCCTGCGAGCGCCTTTCAGCGGCGCATCTGGCTGGCGGAGCAGACCGGTCAGGGGTCGGTGGCGAACGTCTTCCTCGGCTGGAGTGTCGACGGCTTTCTGGACACGGCCACCCTGGAGGAGGCCCTGGCTCGCCTGGTCGCCGGTCACGAGATCCTGCGCACCGCGTTCGCCGCGCGGGGAGGCACTGTGCGGCAGATCGTCCAGGCGCCCTGGCGACCGCGCGTCGAGGTATGTGTCCCGACCGCCGACGAGAGGCCCGCGGACGCGGCGGTGCGATGGCTCGACGCCGCCGCCGGCCAGCCCTTCGACCTGGCTTCGGGACGGCTGCTGCGCGCGGCCGTCGCGGACGGCGGCTCGCGCGGGCAGGCCTTCATGCTCTGCCTGCACCACCTCGTCGTGGACGGCGAGTCCGTGCCCGTCCTGCTGCGCGAGCTCGAACGCTGTCATCGCGACGTCCTCGCCGGGGTGCCCTCGGCACCGCCCGCTCTCCAGTATCGGGAGCACAGCGCAGCGGTGGAACGCGCGGGCAACGCTCACCGCGCCACCGACCTGGACTTCTGGGGCGAGCGGCTGGCCGGCTGGCCGTCCAGGCTCGACCTGCCGGAACCGGCCCGGCCGGCAGCGAACGGGGTGGTGCGGCTGTCGCTGCCCGCGGGGCTGCTGGGCTCACTGCGACCGGTCATGGACGAGTACGGCGCGAGCTGGTTCATGATCATGGCGGCGGCGCTGGCCTCGGGGCTGCACCGTTGGAGCGGCCTGCCCCGGGTGACGTTCGGTGTTCCGGCGAGCATCCGTGACCGGGACAGCGCCGATCTGCTGGGCCCCTGCCTCAACCACGTCGTCCTGCGTTCCTCGGCGGCCGGAGACGCCCCCGCCGAGGAGGTACTGCGCGCGATGCGCACGGAGTTGCTGGACGCCATCGAACACGCTCGGACGCCCTTCGACGAGGTGCTGGCTCGGCTGCGCCCGGACCGGACCGCAGGCCTGCCTCCATTCGGCGACGTGGCGCTGAACATGAACCTGCGCGGCGACCGGCGCGCCGAGCTGGGCGACGCCGGGCTGCGCCCGGTGTTCGCCGAGTCGCTGTGGTCCCACGAGGCCAAATTCGGCATCACCCTGACCGTGGTCGAGCAAGACGGCGAACTGGACGCCGTGCTCTCCCACCGGGGCGACCGGGTGTCCGCCGAGGACGCGGCACGCCTGGCGGATGGCGTGACAGCGTTCCTCGTCGACCTGACGGCCGCCGACCGTCCGGCCCAGTACCGGGACTTCGTCCGGGCCCAGGAGTCGGCTCGCGCCCGCGCACGTCACGAGGCGGCCCTCGCACACTGGCGGGCACGGCTGAGCGGGGCGCCCGCGTACGTCGACCTCCCGGAACCGGAGGACCCGGAACCGCACGGAGTGGTGGAGATACCCGTGGCAGCGGGCGTGGGCGAGCGGCTGCGCACCCTCCACGAGCGGCACGGCTTCTCGCCGTTCATGACGGCTGCAACTGCGCTGGCCCTGCTGCTGCACCACCGCACCCGTGCGGACGACGTGGTCATCGCCACCCCGATGACGAACCGCGGCCGGGACGGCCTCACGGACGTGTTCGGGCCGTGCCTGAACACTGTCGCGCTCCGCTCCCGGCTCCGGCCGGACGCCACCGTGCGCGAGACGCTCGAGGCGATGCGGGACACGGCACTGGACGCCTTCGCCCACTGCGAGGCGCCCTTCGAGGACGTCGTCGACCAGATCAACCCGCCCCGCAGGCCGGGCCGCACTCCGTTCTGCGACGTCTCGCTGGCCTTCAGTACGGTCGCAGTGCGTCCGCCGACGCTCGGCGGACGCGACCTGCGCGCCGTCGAACTCGACGGCGCTGGCGCGGCGTACACCGGAAAGCTGGGGCTGACGGTCGCGCTCGTCCTCGACCGAGATGAACTGCGCGGCCGTATCGCCTACGACGGCGGCCGCATACGCCGCGAGGACGCGGAGCAACTGGCCGGCACGCTGGCCACGCTGCTGGCAGGGCTGCCCGGGGATCTGGACGCTCCCGTCACCGGTCTGGAACTCGCCCCGTGCGAAGAGTTCGACCGGATACGGGAGTGGGAACAGGGGCCGCGGCCGGGCCCGGCGACGACGGTGCCGCAGCTGCTGCTGGAGCAGGCACGCACCCGGCCCGATGCCACGGCGATCGACAGCAGCCGGGGCACCCTCGACTACCGCGGGCTGGTCGCCCGAGCCCGCTCACTGGCCCGGACGGTCCGCCCGCACCTACCGGCCGACGAGCCCACGGTCGCCCTGCTCCTCGAGCGTGGCGAGGACTTCGTCGTCGGCATGCTGGCCGCCTGGTTCGCCGGGGCGGCGTTCTGCCCCCTCGACCCGTCCTGGCCCACCACCCGGCAGGAGTTCGTCCTCGACGACGTCCGGGCCGACGTGCTCCTGACGCGCGGCCCAGTCGCACCGGCGGCGGCCGGACGGGCCACCGTCCTCGATGTCGCGGACGCCGTACCGGCCATGGGCGGCAACGACGTCCTGGGCGCCGAGGGCCTGCCCGACTGGTCCTCCGACGCCACGGCATACGTCATCTACACCTCCGGTACCACGGGGACGCCCAAGGGTGTCGTCGTCCGTCACGGCGGCCTGGCCAACCTGGTGCGCTCGGTGGGAAACACACAGGGCATCGTCCCCGAGGACCGCTGCACGCACCTGCTGAGCGTCAGCTTCGACTCCTCGCAGATGGAGGTGTGGCAGGCTCTGACCCACGGCGCCTGCCTGGTACCGCACGAGGAGCCGGTGGTGGCCTCCACTCTCGGCGAGTGGCTGGACCGCACGGGCGCGACCGTGGCGTTCTGCGCCACCGCGCTGGCCGAGGCCATGTGGAGCACCGGCACCGCGTCCCCACGCGGCCTGCGCTGGCTGGGCATCGGCGGCGCGGCGCTCTCCCAGCGTCCGCCGGCCGGACTGCCCTACCGGCTGCTCAACTCCTACGGGCCGACCGAGAACACGGTGGCCGCGTCGGAGCACATCGTCGACGCCGCCGACACCGCGCCGCTGAACTGCATCGGCCGACCCATCGCGGGTGTGCGGATGCTCGTCCTCGACCCGGCCGGACGGCGATGCCCGCTCGGCAGCACGGGCGAGATCCATCTCGCCGGGGACAGCCTCGCGGCGAAGTACCTGCGGCGGCCCGAGTTGACGGCGGAGCGGTTCCGCATCATCCAGTTGGACGGCCTGCCGCTGCGCGTCTACCGCACCGGTGACCTCGCCCGCCGGCTGGCCGACGGCACGGTGGAGTACCTGGGCCGGGCCGACCGGCAGCTCAAACTCCGCGGCTACCGCATCGAACCCGGTGAGATCGAGCACTTTCTGCTGCGCCAGCCCGGAGTCTCCCAGGCTGCCGTGACCGGCGACCCACAGCGCACCCCCGCCCTCGTGGCCTACGTCACACCACAGGGCACGCAAGCCCCCGAAAGCGCCGAATTGCTGCGCCGGGCGCGGGCGGAGCTACCCGCCTTCATGGTGCCGGATGCCGTCGTGGTGCTGCCCGCTCTGCCACTGACCAGCAGCGGCAAGGTCGATCACGCCGCACTGCCGCGGCCCGAACGCACCGACCTCGTGGGGCCCGCAGGTCACGTCGCACCGGGCAACGACACAGAGCGGCGCGTGGCCGCGCTCTGGTCGGAGGTCTTGGGGCTGCCCGCCGTCTCGGTCCACGACAACTTTTTCGACCTCGGGGGTAACTCCCTGGCGCTGGCCAAGCTGCACAGCAGGGTTGTCGCGGCGTTCGGCAGGGCGCTGCCTATCACCGCCCTCTTCGAGTATCCGACCGTCGCCGCCCTGGCGCGGGCGCTCGACGCCGCGCAACGGCCCGGCGATCCGGCCGGCACGGCAGGACCCAGACGTCCACAGCGCTCGGGCCGGCAGGCCCGGCGCGGTTTCGGTGCGGCAGGAGGCGCGTGACCATGGCGAACGAAACCACGCCGGTCACCCCGGCCGGGCCCACCCTCGGCATCCGGCATCACCGCACGCTGCGCGTGCTTCTGGCCGGCGAGACGATCTCGATGCTCGGCACCCAGCTCAGCGCCGTCGCGATGCCCTGGCTGGTGTTACAGCTGACGGGCTCCGCCGGGGACATGGGGCTGGTGATGGCGTCCCAACTCGCGGCCATCGCGGTGTTCGGCTTCTTCGGCGCCTCCTGGACCGGGCGGCTCGGACCGCGCGCCGTCATGCTGGTGGGGGACACCGTCCGCGCCCCGCTCGTCGCGCTGCTGCCGACGTTGTACGTCCTCGACTGCCTGAACACGGCCACGTTCGTGGTGGTGATGTTCGCGATCGGCGCCTTCTATGCGCCGTACACCGCGAGCCAGCAGGCAATCCTTCCGGGCGTCGTCGGTGAGGACGAGCAACTGCTGGGCCGGGCCAACGCCGCCCTGCAGAGCGCTACCCGGCTCAGCGTGCTGCTGGGCCCGGTGCTCGGCGGTGTGCTCATATCGCTGCTCGGCGCGCCCCCCGTCCTGCTCGTGGACGCGGTCTCCTTCGCGTGCTCGGCCGTACTGCTCCGACTGTGCCTGCCGCACACGCCACGCGCCGCCGCCGGGCCGGGGCGCCGCTCCCCCGCGGCCGGATTTCGGCTGCTGATGCGGGACCGGCTGCTCGGCACCTGGTCGGTGGCACTGGCGCTCGGGGAGATGGCCTGGCAGGCGCTGTTCGCCCTGCTGCCGGTGATCGCGGTCGCACGGGAGGGCGGTTCCTCCGTGGTCGCGGGCGGTCTGCTGACCGCCTTCGGCGGCGGCGCGCTGACGGGCACTCTGCTGGCCGGACGACTGCTGCGTCGGTTCCCCGCCCGCGCCCTCGGCCTCACCGGCCGGGTGGCACTGGGCGTGGGCTTCCTGGCGCTGCCTCTGCCGCTCGGTCTGACGGGCCTGTTCATCCTGCTGGTGTGCGTCGGCTTCCTGAACGGTGTCTCCTCCGCACCGGTCACCACCGTCCGGGTGCTACGCATCCCCAAGGCCCAGCGGTCCGAGGCGCTCACCGTCGCCACCGCGCTGGCCCTGATCGGCGGGACGGCGGGCTGGGCGCTGTCCGGCACGGTCGCCCAGAAGGCGGGACTGGCCCCCGCCTTCTGGGGGCTGGCCGCCCTGCAGCTCGCGGCCGCCGCCCTGTTCGTCCTCGGTGCCCTGGGCACCGCCTCCCCGGCGCCCGCCGCGTCCTCCCTCACGAACCCCGCCAAGGATTCCCGATGACGTACGACCAGCAGGAAGCTCCAGAACACCTCGTCGCGGTGGTGGGCATGGCCGGCCGGTTCCCCGGCGCCCCGGACGTGGAGCGTTTCTGGGAAAACCTTTGCGCCGGCCGGGAGACGATCTCCGTGCTGCCCGACCGCGCCGACCCCGCGCACCCCGACTACGTCCCGGCCTACGGGGTGCTGGAGCGGCCCGGCGCGTTCGACGCGGCCTACTTCGGCCTGTCGGCCCATGACGCGCTCATCACCGACCCGCAACAGCGGCTGCTGCTGGAGTGCGCTCACGAGGCGCTGGAGCGGGCGGGGCACGGCGGCGAGGACCGCCCGGTTACCGGTGTCTTCGTCGGGGCCGGGAACAACGGGTACGCCGAGGCCGTGCGAGCCAGCATCGACGAACTGCCCTTCCTCGACGAGTGGCGGCTGCGGCAGGCCACCGCCCCCGACTTCGTCAGCACCCGCATCGCCTACCACCTGGACCTGACCGGGCCGGCCCTGACGGTGCAGACGGCGTGCTCGACCTCCCTGGTGGCGGTGCACCTCGCGGCGCAGGCGCTACTGAACGGCGAGTGCGATCTCGCGCTCGCCGGGGGTGCGAGCGTCGTCCCGCACCTGCCCCGCCTGCGCTACACCCCCGGGGGCATCGTCGCGGCCGACGGGCACTGCCGCGTGTTCGACGCCGACAGCGACGGTACGGTCGCCGCGAGCGCGGTGGGCGTCGTCGTGCTACGGCCACTGTCGGACGCTCTGGCCGACGGTGACCACGTGCACGCGGTCATCCGCGGTTCAGCGGTGAACAACGACGGGCGGCACAAGGCGGGCTTCACCGCGCCGAGCGTGGCGGGGCAGGCCGAGGTGATCCGTCTCGCGCACGAGGCCGCCGGAGTCGACCCGGACCAGGTCGGCTACGTGGAGGCGCACGGCACCGGCACCGCGCTCGGCGATCCCATCGAAGTGGCCGCGCTGTCGCAGGCCTTCGGGTCCGGCGCCGGCCGCACCGGACCCTGCGTGCTCGGCTCGGTGAAGTCGAACATCGGACACACCGACTCGGCGGCCGGCGTGACCGGCTTCATCAAGGCGGTCCTCACCGTGGAGCACGGCGTCGTGCCGGCCACGCTGCACTACCGCAAGCCGAACCCCGCCATCGACTTCTCCTCCGCTGTCTTCGAAGTGAGCGGCCACGCTCGCGCTTGGCCGACGGAGGGCCCGCGAATCGCCGGCGTCAACGCGCTCGGCGTCGGCGGGACCAACGCGCACGTGGTGCTGGAACAGGCGCCGCCGGCCGTGCCGTCCGAGCCGGTCGGCCGGCGGCAACTGCTGGTCGTCTCCGGCCGTACTCCGGAGGCGGCCGACGCCGCAGCGGGCTGGCTTGCCGACCACTTGGCCGCGCATCCCGAGACGCATCCGGCCGACGCAGCCTGGACCCTCCAGGCCGGCCGCACACACCACACGCACCGTAGGTTCGTGGTCGCCGAGGGTACGTCGGCGGCGGTGTCCGTGCTCCGCGGCGCGCCCCGGGCCACCGGGCGCGGCGCCCTGTCCGACGCCGAGTTGGTCTTCCTTTTCCCCGGCCAGGGCGGCCAGCACGTCGGCATGACCGCCGAGTTGTACGACGGCGAGAGCGAGTTCCGGCGGCACATGGACGAGGTGGCCGAGGCGGTGGCGGGCCCTCTCGGCCGGGACCTGCGGGAGGTGCTGTATCCCGCTACGGAGGCGGAACGGCGGGCCGCGGCAGAGCAGTTGGCGACCATCGCCGTCGGTCAGCCCGCGGTGTTCGCAGTGCAGTACGCCACCGCCGGTCTGCTGTCGTCGTGGGGTCTGCGGCCGAGCGCCGTCGCCGGACACAGTCTCGGCGCGTACGCCGCGGCCTGCGCGGCCGGGGTGTTCTCACCGGTCGACGCGGCACGCCTGGTGGCCGAACGGGGCCTGCTCCTCGGCACCGTTCCCGCCGGGGCGATGGCCGCCGTGCGCCTGCCCGAAGAGGACGTGGTGCCGATGCTGCCGGGTGACATCACGATCGGTGCGGTGAACGGGCCGGGACAGTGCACCGTGACCGGTCCGGCCACGTCCGTGGCCCGGTGGGCGGAGGAACTCACCGGGCGCGGCGTCGAGGCGCGGGTGCTGCGGATCGCCGCGGCGGGACACTCGTCGCTCGTCGAGCCGATCGCCCGCCACTTGGCCGGGGCGGTCAGGGCTGTGCCACGGGAGCGGCCCGGCGTACCGGTACTCTCGGACACGACCGGGTCGTGGGCAGACGCCGACGATGTCCGCTCCGCGGAGTACTGGGTACGGCACCTGCGTCGGCCCGTACGTTTCGGCGAGGCGCTGGACACCCTGTTCGGCACCCCGGACCGGGTGCTGGTCGAGGTGGGCCCCGGCCGTACCCTCGCCACCCTGGCCCGTCAGCATCCGAACCACGACAGCAAGCAGGCCGTCGTGCACCTCGCGCCGCATCCGGCGGAGGAGGCGTCGGAGACGGCGACCCTCCTCGCCGGTGTGGGCGAGCTGTGGGCACGCGGCGCGCGAGTGGACTTCGCCGCGCTTCAGGGCCGTCGGCCCCGGCGCCGGGTGGCGCTGCCCACCTATCCGTTCGAGCGCCGCGACCACCTGGTGCCGGCACCGCCCGAGGCCGGCACCGCCGCGGCACCGACACCGCGGGCCTCGGGCATGCCCTTCCCCGCCCCCGCCGCACCAGTGCCGCGAGCGGTCACCGGCGCGGGGGCACCGGGCGCGCCGGCAGCGGACCGCCCGCCCGTGCTGTCCGCCCTGCTCGGCGCGTTCACCCAGGCCCTCGGCTACCCCGACATCGACCCGCACGACGGTCTCTTCGACCTCGGCGGGGACTCGCTGACCGCCACGAAGCTCGCGGCCTGGGCCGCCGCCTCGTTCCACGTCACCGTCAACGCCGCCGACGTCCTGCGCTCCCAGACCCCGGCGGCCCTCGCCGCGCTGCTCGACGAGCGTGGGGCGAGGGCCGATTCCGCCGAGGAGGTTCCCACTCCGTGACCACTCCCCTGTCCTCCGCCCCACCACCCGGCGCCGCCGCTCGGCGCAGCCCCTGGCTGACCGGCCGCCCACCTGCCCAGCCTCCGCGACGCCACCTGTACTGCTTCCCCCACTCGGGTGGGCTTCCCGGTGAATACGTGCGCTGGGGGCTGCAGCTGCCGGGCACCCAGGTCTACGGGATCTGCCCGCCGGGACGCGGCGGCCGGACCCATGAGCGCCCGGTGACCGACCTCGGCACGCTGGTACGGGAGTTGCTGGCAGAGACGGAGTTCGTCCCGCCGTACGATCTCTTCGGGCACAGCCTCGGCGCGCTGGTCGTCTACGAGGTCACGCGAGAACTCGCCGCCCGAGGCCGCCCGTTGCCCGAGCGTCTCATCGTGTCGGCGTTTCCCGCGCCGCATCTACCGCGCCCCGTCACGGGACTGGCCGACAGGCCTGACGAGGAGCTGGTCGCGGCCCTGCATGAGCGCTACGGCGGCATTCCGCCACAACTGGCTGCGGACACCGAACTGATGGCAGTGCTGCTCCCCGTGTTCCGCACCGACTTCACCTTGCTGGACGGCTATTCGCACCAGCCGGGCGAACCGCTTCCGGTGCCCCTGGAGGTGGTGGGCGGGGGCACCGACGTCGTCACCGCCGACCAGCTCGGGCAGTGGGAGCAACACAGCACCGGGACCGTGCGGGTGCACCGGTTCGAAGGCGGTCATTTCTACTTCCGCGAGGAACCGACGCCGCTTCTGAACGTATTGGCGCGGCGCACCTGACACCGCCCGACCGTGGCGAGGCTGTGGGCCGTGACTGGCGCTGAGTGGAGCACCACCGGGGAGCGGTCCGACGAGACGTCGTTGCCGTGCGCCTGGACGAGTGGTCAGCAACGCCTGGGGGCAACGATGTCCGCGACTCGGGCGGGCCGCTCGCGACTGGACAGCTGAGCCGAGGGCGGCTGCGGGTCGTCAGCTGCCCGTGCGGCGCGGAGCGGCTCACGCGGATCGGACGGGATCATGTTCACGCCGGTCGCGGCACAGCTGAGCACCAGCAGCCGGTCCCCCCTCGCTGCCGACGGCCGGGGCGGGGGCTGGCGCGTCCTGCTGGTAGAAGGCGGGGATGTGGGCGGCGACCCGACACGCGATCTCCATCAACTGCCGGTGCCGAGCCGCCAGGCGCAGGAGTGTCTCGGCGCCCCCGAAGGTGACGCGCGCTGGAGCGGGTAGGAGTAGAACTGCCGCGGCAGGGCCAGGGCGGCGGCGCCGTGGTGCAGGTTGGCCGCACCAGGGCGCGGTAGGCGATCCGGGTCGCCTCGACCCGGCCCAGCGTGGTGGCCAGCAGCCGGCGGTGGCTCCGTACGGCCCGAGGGCGCACCACCGCGTCGCTGCCGGTGACCACCTCCACGGAAACGCACCCGATGGCAGGACAGACCCGGAGCATTCTTAGTATGCGATCAACCTGCCTCCGCAGGTGACTCAGAGCAGCAAGATGGAAACCGACCGCGACCGTCATGTCCGTAATCGGCTTATTCTCTCCCGTTTTCAGCCTGTATGTTGGTTCTATTCCGTCCGTGGCGGAGGTAGGTGAGGGTATGGGCCCGCGCCGGGAAGATTCTCGACCGGCCGCCGCACCAGGCGGGGTCTCGGAGACGCCATCGTCGGTCACGGAACGTCTTCGCACCCTCGCAGCCGTCGGCGAAGGCCTCAGTGCCCCGGAATCCCTGCGGCTCGGCCTCGACCAGGCTGTGGTCGCTCTCCATGGGCTGGGGGGGCTGGTGCATCAGGGCGTCCCGGGGAGCCCTGTGCTGCACCTGACGGCGCACACTGGCCTGCGCGCTGCGCTGCTCGAGGCATGGCAGGAGGTCGCACTGGAGGCTGCCGTGTCACCCGCCCGTGCCGTATGTGAGGACACCGTAGTGTGGACCGGCCCGTTTGCCCCCGGGTTCCGGCACCTTCCTACCGGGATCGGACTGGTGTCGGTCCCGCTGCCCGGCCCCAATGGGCCCCTGGGCGCCCTCACCGTCCTGACGACCACAGCGGGCGACCTTCAGGCGGAGGTTCAGCAGCTGCTCGATGCCGTGGCCCGGTGGACCGCGGAACGACTGCGGTTCCGCGACCCCCGGCGGCTCTCAGCCCCTGGGCCGCAGTGGCAGTCCGGCACCCAACTGCAGGAGGCTCTCGATGAAGCCGGAATCGGTACATGGGAGTGGGACCTGCGCACGGGGGCGGTGGTCTGGGACGAACGGTCCGCGCGCATCCTCGGTATCGCCCCGGAGATCTTCGACGGGCGGATCGACACCTGGGTGAGTCTGGTCGACCCGGACGACCTGCCGCAGGTCTTGGCGTACACCGAGGACGCGATCCGCGCCGCCGACCAGGCATACGGCGTCCAGTACCGCATACACCGACCCGACCGGGCCGTCCGATGGGTGCAGGCCCGTGGCCGAGTAGTCGTCGACCAACACCGGAACAAGTGCAGGCTGACCGGCACCTTGCAGGTCATCAGCGATGTCCGTAGCGGACCAGCCCCTGTCGGCCAGGGCCTGACTCAGGTGAGTGACGCGGTTCTGGACATCGACGGCCAGGGGCGAATCACTTCCATCAACAGCGAGGGAGAGTGCCTCCTCGGTTCCGCGGACCGGCTCGTGGGCCACGTGCTGTGGGAGGCGGCTCCTGCCGTCCCAAAGCTCGGTCTGGAGGGCCCCTGCCGTCGAGCCGGCACCAGCGGTCAACCAGTCGACTTCGAGGCGCGATGGCCTGCCGACCAGCGGTGGTTCCGCCTTCGAGTGGTCCCCGCGCCCGGCGGCCTCCGAGTGTATTTCACCGATATCACCAACGGTCGGCGGGTGGAAGCGCAGCAGGCTGCCGCCGTGGAGCGCACGGTTCGGATCGCAGACCTTACTCACGCCCTCGCGGCGGCGGTCACCGGGCAGGACGTCATTGATGCCGTCACGGATCATGTGCGGACACTGTTCGACGCAGCAGGTGTCACCGTTTGGGCCCGGGAAGGCAAGGACTTCGTCCTGTTGAGCGCCGTGGGATTCTCGGAGGAATTCCTGGAGCTGATCAGCACATTCTCCGTGCAGAGCAACCTTCCGGCCTACCAGGCCCTGCAAAACGGTGTGCCGGTCTGTGTCTCCTCGGCGCAGGAGTACATCCGCGGCTATCCCCGTCTGTCGGAACTCCCTACCCGAGGCGGCAGGGAGGCCTGGGCATACCTGCCGTTGGTCACCTCCGGGCGAACGGTCGGTGTCCTCTGCATCTCCTACGCGCGGCCGCACACCTTCAGCAGTGATGAGCGCACTCTCTTCACCGCGCTGAGCGGGCTGGTGGCTCAGGCCCTGGAGCGGGGCCGACTGTATGACGCCGAGCGCCGCCGAGCCCATGAGCTCCAGCGCGGTCTGCTCCCCCACGACCTGCCGGTCCTGCCCGCCGTCACCGCTGCCGCCCGCTATCTGCCCGCCGGCGGGGGAATAGAGGTCGGCGGCGACTGGTACGACGTCATTTCGCTGTCCGGGGACCGGGTGGCCCTGGTCGTCGGGGACGTCATGGGCCACGGCCTGTCCGAAGCCGTCACCATGGGGCGGCTGCGCACCGCGGTGCACACGCTCGCCGACCTCGAACTGCCGGCGGACGAGATGTTCTTCCACCTCAATGACCTGGTCTCCGCTCTCGGCGACGACTTCTACGCCACCTGCCTGTACGCCGTGTACGACCCCACCAGCGGCAACTGCTCCATACTCACAGCCGGGCACCCACCGCCTGCCGTGGTCCACCCGGACGGAGGCGTCCACTTCCCCGATCTCCCGCTCAACCCGCCGCTCGGCGCGGCGAGCCCACCCTTCGACTCGGGATCGCTGGAACTTCCCCCGGGCAGTCTGCTGGTGCTCTACACCGACGGCTTGGTCGAGTCGCCGCAGCGCGACGTGGACGTGGGCATGGCTCTCATGGCCCGGCATCTCGGCACCGTCCCGGTCCGCGCAGCGCAGGCCAGGCCGTCGGCCGCACAGCTCGACGCAATGTGCGACTCACTCATCGGCGCCGTACTGCCCCCCGAGCATCAAGCCATTGACGACGCTGCCCTGCTGATCGCCAGCGTCCATCCGTTTGCCTGCGAGGACATCGCATGCTGGCCGCTGCCCGCGGACCCCAAGGCCGCCGGCCAGGCCCGCGGGTATGTCCGCGCGCAGCTTTCCCGGTGGGACCTGGAGGAGCTGCAAATGACCACCGAACTCCTGGTCAGCGAGCTTGTGGGCAATGTGGTGCGCCACGCGGGCGGTCCGGCCACCCTGCGCCTGCTGCGCAGCCGGACACTCATCTGCGAGGTCAGCGACGGAAGTCCCACCATGCCCCAGATCCGCCGTGCGGCCGACACCGACGAGGGCGGCCGGGGACTCCAGTTGATTGCCGCGCTTGCCGAACGCTGGGGTGCCCGCTACACCCCCGCTGGTAAATGCATCTGGGCCGAACAGTCGTTGGCCGCCGCCCCGTAGTGCCGGGCCCGTTGGACTGCCATCGCGCACGAGCGACAGCCATTTCGGCCCTATCGCCGCAGAACCCCTTCACGTGGGGTACGCGGATACTGGTGGGTGCCGAAGACCGGATAGCGTCTGACCGCGGCTACGACATCCGGATGGGCGGGAAGCTCACGTCTCCGACACCGGACGCCCCGTGGTCAGCCCTGCGGCCACCAGGTGCCAGGGATCCACTCCTGGTCGGCCCACAGGGGGGCGTACTGCGGTACGGCGCCGTCGAGGGTGATGTGAGGGGCGGTGCCGAGAACCATCGTGGCCCGGGTGACTCTGTCGTACTCAGGCCAAGCCGGCAGGTGTGGGGAGTAGGGCACGGCACGGTAACGGAAAGCCGTCCAAGCGTCCAGGATGCCGCGGCACAACGCGGCCACTCCGGGGTCGCCGCTGTCCTCGAGCAGCCCCCACGCGTAAGGTATGTCGGTGCCGTGGAACATCCGGAACTCTGACGGCTGCCCCGGCGCGGGGCCGGTGAATCGGTAGTGCCAGACGGGAGCATGCCGGGACTGGGCGTCGGCGATCTGCAGGGTGGGGGCACCGTAGCGTTCGTCGGACATGAACATCCGGTCGGTCTCCTCCCGCGTGGCATTCGGGTAGAGCGCGGCGTACATGGCTGCCGCGTGGTCGGCATCAGGGCCGAAGATCTCCTGCCGGACGGCTGCGGTGTATTCCCTGGCGGTCGGGTCCATCAGGTGGTAACCCCCGGCCTCATTGCCCGTGGAGCCGATCAGCAGTGGGATGCCTGCGGCCCGGCCGAGGCTGAGGGCGCGGGTGGGGCGCTGGGGAAGCAGACCGCCGTCGATGGTCGGCCGCCAGGTCCAGGTGGCCCGTGTGCCCTCGCTCAGGGCGAGTTGGGCGGCCAGGAGTTCCGTGGCGGGCACGTCGCGCAGACATCCGAGGTCGCCATCCGACAGGCCGAGCAGTCCGGTGAAGCGCCGGGCGAGGTCGGCGGTGGTGTCTGGCTCGGCGACGTGGTCCCCGCCGCTTTGCACGATGGCGCCGTGGAACAGGCCCTTGGCTGCGGGAGTGGCCATCAGATTGACCACGCTCTTGCCCCCCGCGGAAACGCCGTGGACGGTGACGTTCCCGGGGTCGCCGCCGAATGCGGGGATGTTTTCGCGGACCCAGCGCAGGGCGGCGATCTGATCGCGCAGGGTGTTGTTGGCGGCGCAGTTCTCCTGCCGCCCCAGGAGCGCGGCGAGGTTCAGCATCCCCAGCGCACCGAGACGGTAGTTGAACGTGACGACCACCACGCCTCGCCGGGCCACCGCGGCGCCGTCGCCGAAGTGTTCCGGGCCGGACCCGACGACGTACCCTCCGCCGTGGATCCATACCTGCACCGGCAGCCGCGAGCCTCCCGGAACGTCGGGTGTACACACGTTGAGGTAGAGGCAGTCCTCGTCCATCGGGGTGTCGGCGTCGGCGCCCTCGCCGTATCCGAGGTTCAGGGCTTGCGACGGCTGTTGCGGGGCGCGATTGCCGAACCGGCCGCCGTCCCGTATGCCCTGCCAGGGGGTTTCGCGCTGCGGGGCGGCCCAGCGCAGGTCGCCAACCGGAGGGCGTGCGTAGGGGATGCCGCGCCAGGCGCGTACGCCGTCGAAGGAGATGCCCCTTACGACGCCCGAGCGGGTATGTACAACAGTCATAGCGGCTCCTGGTGGTGCGGGTAAGGGGAGAACGAGCAGGGGGCGGATAAAGGGCCGACCGGTAACTTGAAGCGCCGTATCAGAACAGCTGCCGAATCCAGGTCTCGTCCCACGGCGTAGGAACGTGCGTGGGGGAAGGCGGCGTCGGCCAGGGCGGTCAGCGTGCCGGCGGGCATGAGTTCGGTGAAGAGGGTCACCCCGCGCTCGTAGAGCCCGGTGGTCGCGTCGTACCAGCGGACCGGCCGGGCGACGCCCTGCGCCAGGTCTGCTGCCATCCGTTGGGGGTCACGGGTGGGTCGGCCGTCGATGTTGGTCACCCAGGCGCACTGCGGTCGACGCAGCCGCCCGGCTCGGGCCAAATCGGCGAGGTGGTCGGTGAGCGGTGCGACGACGCCGTCGAGAAGTGAGCAGTGGGCGGGTATCGGTACGTGGAGGCTGTTGATGCGTGCCGCCCCGCGCTCACGGCACAGCGCCGCCACCCGGTCCAGGCCGGAGATATTGCCTGAGACGGCGGCCTGGTCCGGGGCGTTGACGTTGGATGCGTACACCGTCAGACCCTCGGCGCGCGCCTGGGCTGCGCACCTCTCGACCTGCGCCTGTGACAGTCCGCCGATCGCGACCATGCCGTATTCGTCGCCGGGGACCGCGGCGGACATGAGGGCGGCGCGCAGCCGTACCAGGTCCAGAGCGTCGGTGAGGTCCAGAGCGCCAGCCGCGACCGCTGCTGTGACCGCGCCCACGGAGTGCCCGGCGACCCAGTCGGGACGGCACCCCCTGGCCGCCAACCCGCGTGCGCCGGCTGTTCCCGCGATGAGGAGGGCGAGCTGGATCGCCGTGGTGTCCGTGCGCATCGGTGCCTCGGAGTCGAAGGCGTTCGGTCCGTCGTCGCCCGGGCCGACAGGGCGCCCCAGGAAGGCCGCTGCGTCGCTGAGCGTGCGGTACGTCTCAAAGCCAGGTGGGAGGTCGTGCAGCATGCCCGTGCGCTGCGCCCCCTGGCCGGGGAAGAGGAAGGCGACGGTCACTGCGCACCCGCTTTCGGCTGCCACGGATCGGTGACCAGGCGCGGGCCTGTGGTACCCCGGAGCATCACCTGGCCGCGGGCCTCGGCGTACTCGGTGAGCGCGATGGCGCCGCGGTTGGTCTCCAGCAAGGCGTCGACGCGCACCGGAAGGGCGGCGAGGGCGTCGGCGAGGCCTCGGGCCCGTTCCCGAGCGACGGGTTTCGGTACGCGCAAGGCCAGGTCGAGGTCGCTGGCCCAGTGGGCCGTGGGTGCGCCGGTGGCCAACTCGTAGCCCACCGCGCCGACCGGCCCCCAGGTGACGGCGAAGCCTCGGAGTACGGCGGCGGCCGCGGGCAGTGCGCTCAGGGCAGGGATGCCGAGGACGCGGCCCTGGTCCAAACCGGCCAGCCGGTCCGGCAGGGACTCCGGCGTATGCACCCGTACGACGGCGGTCTGGGGCACGTAGGCAGCCAAACGCTGGGCCCTTGTGGCGCCTCTGACCCCTACGGGCAGCCAAGTCTGCCCAGGGACCCGGAAAGTCGGGGCTCGCCGCACGACCACCCACGGGTAGGTGCGCAGTACTTGAGACGCCCAGTCCGGCGGAATTTCGGGCCCGGCGGGCTCGGTCCGGAGCGTGCTGTGAGGGTCCCGCAGTTCCAGCAGGTCGTGGACGCGCGGTGCCAGCTCGCTCATGGTCGTGCGTGCCAGGCTGCGGCGAGCCTGCGTCGGACCTCGATGGAGGCGGCCCGCCGGCGTGCGGCCTCTGGCGAGCGAAGCCGGTCGGAGAGGTCGCCGTGGCCGTTGAGGGCGGCGGTCACCGCGTCCGCCAGAGCCACCCCGGCGGTGCGGGCGTCCTCGGGCGTGGGCTCGTCGGCGGATTGGACGGCGACGAGACGATGGACGGCGCCGAGTGTGGCGAACGTGGCGCCGTCGTAGGCGGTGGCCGGGACCGTCCGGGCGACGGCATCGAGTTCGGCAGCCGTACGGCGGGTGATGCGGGCCGCAGACTCCTTGGACATGACCTGCACCATGACGTCCGGATCATCGAGGGCGACGATCCGGTGGGCCTGCAGTCCGTGGGCAAGGAAAGCGCCGGAGATCGCGCGCCCGACGACGAAGGCGATGACCGGGTGACCTGCCAGTCGCGCCGCGCTGTAGGCGTCCACGGCAGCGGCCAGCGCCTGGTGGATGCCGAACAGTTCCTCGCGGTGGCCGTATGCCTGGCCCGGTACGTCGACCACGGCGACGACGGCCCGCTTCACTGCGGCGTGAGCGTCCGCGGCCACGGCCTCGCGGACGGCGGCGGCCAGCGCCCAGCCCTCGTCGAGGCCGACCTCGCCCAGTCGGGCGCGCGGCCACCGGCTCGCCGGATCCGGGACGACGGCCAGGAACCGGGCCGGGCGTCCCAGCAGTGGCGCATCGGCGACCGCGAGTGAGCGAACCGGTCCAGGTCGGCCGGGGAACGCCGAGTCCCCGGGCTCTGTCCCGGTCAGCGCTTCGAACCAGACGGCCGCGCGCCCCTGCCCTGCCTGGCTCATGCCCCTTCCCCCTCGTCGTCGCCCCACAGGACCCGCAGCGTCGGGCCGTCGGGCGGTCGTCGGGGATCGAGCGCGGCCAGCCGGGCGCGGTAGTCGTCGATGCGGGCGCTGCGGCAGGGGACATCGGCGATCGGGCCGGCTCGGAAGATCTCGCGGAGGGCCCTTCGGACGGCCTCGATGTCGTCGGGGACCAGGACGTCGGCAAGGCCGACGGCGACGCGCTGTTCTCCTCCGACGGTCCGCCAGATCTCGGCGCGGTCGGCGGAGTCGAGCTCGGCGATGCCGGCTTCCTGCTCGATGACCTCGGGCCCGTTGAGTCCGAGGCGGGCCTGCGGCGTGAGGACCAGGTGGCTGCACAGCCCCGCGGCGATGCCCATGCCGCCGAAGCAGCCGATCATGCCGGTGCACACGCCGACCACGGGTACATGGCGGCGCAGTGCGGCAATGGCGGCGTGGATCTCGGCGATGGCCAGCAGACCGAGGTTGGCCTCCTGGAGGCGAATGCCGCCGGTCTCGAGGAAGAGCACCGGGCGGATGGGGAGCCCGGCTTCAGCCTCGCGGAGAGCGAGTTCGAGGGCACCGGCGATCTTCGCGCCGCCGACCTCTCCGACACCGCCGCCCTGGAAGGCCCCCTCAATGGCGAGGACGACGGCGCTCACGCTGTCGATGGAACCCCGGGCGACCACCACGCCGTCGTCGGACTGGGGGGTGATGTCCTGTGGCGCCAAGTGCGGGGAGATCATGTTCTGGAACGGGTCGACCAGTTCGCGGAAGGTGCCGTCGTCCAGGACGCAGGAGGCGCGCTCGCGTGCGGTGAGTTCGGTGACCGGGACTCGCGTGATCGGGACGGGACTCACGAGATGACCTCCTTCAACTGCGCCAGGCGAAGCGCCACCATGCCGGGCGTGGCACCGCCATCACGGATGACGAGGTCGACGGCCAGGGGATTGGCCTTGAAGAAGCGCGCCAGCACGTTGTTCCAGACCGGTGCGAAGCCTTCGACGCTGGTCTGCACTCGGACCGTGGCCTCCGGAACATCCCGGGGGACCGCGAGGATTTCCAGGTCTCCGGAGGCGGCCACGCCGACCCGGCCCCGGCGGCTCGGCCCGACCGCGGCGTAGAAGGTGTACTCCAGGTTCTCCACAGTCATGTCTCCAGGAGGTCGAGGAAGAGCGCAGCCGCCAACAGGTCTGCGGAGCCGCCTGGGGACAGTCGTCCGCGAGCCAGCTCGGTGTCGAGGCAGTTCAGCAGCGCTGTCCCGGCTGCGGTGGCGCAGCCGCCGGCGGCGATCACCCGTGAGGCGCCGAGTTGCACCCTGCGCAGACCGGCAGGTCCGCCCCGGTGCAGGAGGCAGGTGTCCTCCAGGCTGGCCATGAGCGCCATGAGCGCGTCGAGCTGGGCCCGATCCTCCCCAGCCCCGCGTGCTCGGGCCGCGGCCAGAGCGGGCAGCGCCACACGGACGACGTGCGGGAAGCCCGCCGCCGCCTGCCCGCGGGCTCCGTGCGCCCCGTACCGGGCGCGCACCACCGCGCCGTGGCCGGACAGTGCCTCGGGTGGGCAGGCGCGGTCCGGGAACCGGGCGATGCGCCCGGCGGTGCCACTGACCGCCGCCGCGCCCGATCCCGCAGGGAGCATGGCGGCCGCGGCCACGAGCAGGCCCAAGGTCCACACGGCCCCTCGATGGGTGTTGACTCCCCCCGTTGCGGCGAGCATGTCCTGCTCGGCGCGACGTCCCGCAGCCGCCAGTTCCTCGCGCAGTTCCAGGCAGGGGTGCCGGTGACGCGTCGCGAGTGCGGCCATATGGCCGAAACCCGGCCGCAGCCGGTAAGCGGATCGCAGCATCAGCGACACATCCATGTCGGTGTGCGCGCCCTGCCCACGACGGTCCACCAGCCCCGGTTTGGGGGTGAGTTCGGCCTCCCCGACGAGAGCGTGCACGGCCATGTCGGCCAGCCGGTCCGGGTTGGGGGCAGACCCGGCAGAGAGCGGCTTGCGGCTGCTGGTGACGGTCACGGTCACCAGTCCCGCAGACGCGACGGCGGGTCGTACAGACCACCGGACCACTCGACCAGGTCGGCGATGCTGCGTGCGGCAAGCAATGAGCGGCGGGCGTCCGTGCGGCGCACTCCGAGGTCCTCGGGTGAGGCGATCAACCCGTCACGCCGCATCATGTCGTCCTTGCTGCGGTCCCGCGCCAGACCGAACGGTGTGGCGCCGGCCGCCCATGCCACGGCCTGGCGGCGCTCTTCGAGGTCGCGGGCCTTGTACAGATAGGCGACGCCCTCCTCGGTCACCACATGGGTGATGTCGTCGCCGTAGATCATCACGGGTGGGACGGGCAGACCGGCGTCCTTCCCGGCCTGGACCGCGTCCAGGGACTCGACGAAGTGAGGAGTGCCCTTGGCGCCGTAGGTCTGCACGGTTTGGACGACGAGCTTGCGCCCTCGGCCGGTGCTCATTGCTCCCGTTCCGAGCCAGGCAGGTGTCGAGTGGCGCCTGCCGCGCGGGTCGTGGCCGAGATTGGGCGCGCCGCCGAATCCCGAGACGCGGCCCGCGGTGACGGTGGAGGAATTGCCGTCGGCGTCGATCTGAAGAGTGGAGCCGATGAACATGTCCGTGGCGTACAGACCGGCGGCTTGGGCGGCCATACGGTTCGAGCGCAAGGTGCCGTCCGGGCCGATCGGGAAGATGTCCGGGCGGGAAGAGACGTAGGCACCCATGCCCACCTCGTTGCCGAACGGCATGACGCTGCGTACCCAGCCGGACTCTATGGCCGGGATGAGGGTGGGGTGCGGGTTCAGCGCCCAGTCGCGGCAGATCTTGCCTCGCAGACCGAGCGATTCCCCATACGTCGGCAGCAGCAGCTCGATCGCGGCGGTGTCGTAGCCGATGCCGTGGTTGAGCGAGGTCACCTCATGGCGTTCGTAGACCCCGCGGATTGCGATCATCGCCATGAAGATCTGCACTTCGTTGATCTGGCGTGGATCGCGGGTGAACAGGGCCTCCAGTTGGTACGGCCGATCTGCCGTGACGACGACGTCCACCCAGTCTCCGGGGATGTCCACCCGTGGCAGGGAAGCCGGCTCCACCAGCTCGTTGACCTGGGCGATCACAACGCCTCCGCGGAAGGCGGTGGTCTCCGACACCACCGGTGTGTCTTCGGTGTTGGGACCGGTGTACAGGTTGCCGTGGGTATCGCCTTGGTCAGCGGCAATCAGCGCGACTTGGGGAAACAGGTCGAGATACATGCGCGCATAGAGTTCAAGGTAGGTGTGGATGGCGCCTACTTTGAGCACTCCGTCGGCGATGAGCTGGGCGACCCGGAGGGACTGGGGACCGCAGTAGGCGAAATCCGCTGTGGCCGCAATGGATGCCTCGAACAGGTCCAGGTGCTCAGGACGGGTGATGCAGGACATCACCATGTGGAGGTTGTGGACCACCGACGGGTCGACTTGGGCCAGGCAGCGCGAAAGGAAGTCCGCCTGCTTCTGATTGTTACCCTCAAGCGCGACCCGGTCGCCGGGCAGCAGGACCGCTTCGAGCGCTTGGACGGTTTGTTCGGTGGGCAGGACCTTGCCTTCCAACAGCGGTTCCACCCGGGCCAGCCGTGCTTTTTTCCCCAACGTCATCGTGATCGACACCACCCACCTCCATTCGTTTCGACAGGGTTCACTCGTGAGGAACGAGGGTCGACGGACCGGCAGGTGAAGGAGGCACCGGCCGTTCCGTGACACGAACGCCTCGGCCCGTGACCGTGCTGGCGGCCGCGTGCCCGGCCGCCACCACGTTCTGTCTCATGCTGCGACGAGGTGCTCCAGGAACCAGTCGCGAGAGGCCTGCGAGGCCAGCGTGAATCCGTCTCCTGTGTACGCGGCGAAGTGTCCACCGGGCAGAAGAACGATCTTCTTCGGTTCGGACGCAGTCTGGTACGCCGAAGCGGCCAGGTTCCCGCCGGTCAGGCCGTCCTCACGGCCCACGATCATCAGCAGTGGCGTCGGAGTGACATCGGGCAGGTACCGCGCCGGCTCATAGCCGTAGAAGTTGTCCAGGCTGCGCAGCGTTACCTCGTTGGGCCAGTCGGGATCGAGTTCGGCGCGGGCGTGGGTGAAGTACTCATAGGAGTCCGGGGTTGGCAGACCCACGAGCTCGCTCGGATCCGAGCCGACGACCGGTACGGTGACCGGCGGCTCCCCGAGGGCCCGCGCGCGACGGTCGGCGGTGAAGACCTCCGGTCCCACTACCAGGTTGTTGACTCGTGCGAGGTTCGCGTAGGTGGCTCGGCCACTGATGAAGGGCGCCTGTCCGCTGACCGCCTTGACCCGCCGGTCGATGGCCGCCACCACGAAGGCATGTGCGGCGGAGAAGCTTGTGCCCCACACCCCGATACGTTCGGGATCGACTTCCGGCCGATTCTGCGCATGCGTGATCGCATGCTGGTAGTCCCGGATTTGCTCCCAGGGGTCTACTTCGTGCCGTGGCTTTCCGGGAGCTGTACCGGAGTCGCCCCAGCCGCGGTTGTCGAAAACCACCACCGCGAGACCCGCCTGCGCGAAGACCTCTGCGAACTTGTCGAGATACATGCGCTTCGTTGACGTCCAACCGTGCGCCATGACCACACACGGGGATGGCCCTGTCGCCCCGTGCGCCTCGTAGAACCACCCGCGAAGCAGGGCTCCTTCCGCATCGAACTCGATATCGTGGCGCATTGATGCTTCCTTCCCAGGTGCAGCGGAACGACCGCGCCCCGTGAACCCATGGGGTCCGCAACGGTGGCGTCGGTGAGGGTGGTGGCGTCGCCGCCGAAGGCGACGAAGGCCGGCCGGTGGTGGGGCGGTGGCGCCTCCGGCGAGGCGAGCACCTGCTAGCCCACCTCGGTCCGGCGGGCGATGAAGGCGGCCAAGTCGTCGACCTCCCGGCCGGCGACATCGTGTCCCAGCCGGGGATAGACACGGATATCCGCATCCGTGTGTGTGACCATCCAATTCCTGGTGCGAGCTATCGCATCGTTGGGTATGACTCCGTCGAGGCCGCCGCGGCCCCAGAAAACGGGGAGCTTGCTGTCAGCGAGCAACCGGTCCCCGGGCTGACTGTCGTTCACCACGAATCCAGCGAGCTGTGCGGCGTAGGAGAAACGTGTGGGAGCGCGCCTCAGCAGTTGCAGCGCCATTCCGCCCCCTTGCGAGAATCCGATGAGCCCTACCGAGGAGAAGCGGGGCTGGGCGTCCAACCATTCGAGTACGGCATCGGTCATGGCATTCGCCACCGCCGGCCGGGGATTGCCGATCGGGTTGCCCTTGCTCGGGAACCAGGCATACCCGCCCGCCTCGGGGATGGGAGCCCGCAGTGACGCGACCACCAGCTCACCCGGCAGACACGGAGTGAGCTGGAAGAGGTGGGTCTCGTCGTAACCCCAGCCGTGCATCATCACCAGGAGATGCTTGCCCTGCCGGTCGGCCTCAGGGACCGACCAAAGCACGGCGTCCTCGTTGATCGAAGGACCGATCTCGCTGACGACACTCACGTCTGGCTCCTACGCACGCTTCGGGGACCACCTGGCGCACGTGCGGTCGTCGGTCTCCGGCAGCGTTGGCTGTTCTCGCCGTCGGCTTGAGGGCGGCGCCTCACATACGGGGTCGGCGAATCCTGCCGCCGCACCGGCATCGTGCTCGACGGCAACGCGATATCCGAGGCCGATGAGTTGACGCGCGGTCGTAGGGGCCTACACGTTGGCATGAGTGGATGAGTCAACTGTCGGCGTGTCCAGCTCGGCCGGCGTGGCCCCTCGTCGGCGCGGTGATCGTGTGCAGCCGTTGCGCCGGCTGGGGCGCCGTGCGTCTTACGGTGAAACCGGACGGCGCGACGCCCGGTGTGGTGACGGCTGGTCATACGAGGACGGTGCCGCCGTCGATGGTGATGATGGTGCCGGTCGTGTAGGGCTGGGTGATGAGGTACAGGTACGCCTGGGCGACGTCCTCGACCTCCCCCACCCGTCCGATGGGCAGGGACTTGCCGATGTTCTCGTACATCGCATCCCGGTCGCCTTTGCTCATCCCCGACCACAGGGGGCTGCGGATGACTCCCGGAGAGACTGCGTTCACCCTGACGGGGGCCAGTTCCACCGCCAGGGCCTTGGTGAGGGCCTCCACCGCGCCGCAGATGCCGGCGGCCACGGCCCAGCCCGGGCCAGGCCGGTCCTTGGCGATGCCGGTCGTCAAAGTGACCGAGCCCCCGGCACGCAGCCGGGGCGCCGCAGCGCGCACAGCGTCGAGCGCGCTGAAGAACCGCAGGGTGAAGAAGGACCTGGCCGCCTCGATGTCCAGAGTCTCGAGCGGCATCAGAGCGAGGGGCTCTCCCGCGGTGTAGACCAGATGGTCGAAGTCCCCCAGCGATGCAAACAGATCAGCGATCTGCTCCGTGTCCGCAAGGTTGACCACATGCCCTTCCGCCTCCTGCGGCAGTTCGCTGAGCGCCTTGTCCACGCTTGACTGCCGGCTGGAGACGACAACGGCCTGAGCGCCCTGCGCGCTGACGGCATCGGCCGTCGCCAGCCCGATGCCCGAGGTGCCGCCCATGAGCACGACGCGCTGCCCGGTGAGATCCACAGTGATGCCTTCCCAGTTTTTCGGCTTGGCCGACGTGCCTTCCAGGCAGTCGGCCGCTTGCGTACTCCACAGTCGCGCGCTCACCGCTACCGCGTCCAAGACCATTTGCGTTCCCTGTGATGCCTTACGGGCATCACTCCGCCCCAGAGGGGCTTCTGGTTCCTGTGGCACCTCGCAGGCGAGAGTCAGAGCCATGATCCTCACCTGCGCGTCTCGCCGCGCACTGTGAATTGGACACGTCCGGTGCGCTCGCGGGTGCGGCCGATCACAGCGGCCCTCCTCTGGAGATCACGGTAGGCGATCACCTAGCGTTCGCCGCCTACCGCTTCAAAGAGGGTAATGTCGCGTGTGCGATGAGTAACGTCCTGGGCCGTGAACGCCTCGGTCGCCACTCCCCCATGGCGAGCCCAGGGCGGGTCGCATCAGAGAGGTCCGGTGCCGACCCATACCCGCCGGGTATCACAGAGGCCATATCAGGTCTTGGACGCCGACGCACGCAATTCCGAGACTCGGTCGTGTCGTATGGACATCAGTCGGAAAGGGCACGACAGTGAAGGTCTTCGTGACCGGGGGCTCCGGGTACATCGGCAGGGCGACCATCGACGTTCTGGTCAGGAGGGGAACCGAGGTCTCTGCGCTGGCGCGCAGCGACGACTCCGCGCAAACCGTGGCCGCCGCAGGTGCCAAGCCGGTGCGCGGGGAGCTCAACGACACCGCGGTCCTGTACGAAGCGGCGCGGGCCGCGCATGGCGTGATCCACCTGGCCCAGCACCGCGGTCCGGACGCGGGAGAGGTTGATCAAAAAGCTGCTGAGGCACTGCAGGACGGTGCGGGGCCCGGGCCCTATGTGCACACGGGTGGTGTGTGGGTTTACGGGGACACCTGTGGTGTGGTCGATGAGGATGCCCCAATGGCGCCGCCGCGGCTGACCGCGTGGCGCCTGGCCAGCGAGCGGTGTGTTCTGGCCCGCGCAGCGACTGGTGAACGGCCCATTGTCGTGCGGCCTGGTCTGGTCTACGGCAACGGGGGCGGCCTGGTCGACTCCTTCTACGCGGAGCCGGGACGTGTCTCCGGCGCGGTGCCGTGTATCGGCGACGGGTCCAACCACTGGTCGCTGGTACACGTGGACGACCTCGCCGAGCTGTACGCACTGGCGCTGTCCGCCCCACCGGGCTCGGTGTATCTGGGCGTGGCCGACACGAACCCCACCGCCGGGCAGGTCGCCCAAGCGCTCAGCCGGGCCATCGGCCATCCAGGATCGGTGCGGTACCTTTCTGAGGCACAAGCCCAGTCGCAGATGGGGCCGATCTCCGAGGCATTCCTGCTCGACCAGCAGCTCACGGGGACCAAAGCCCGGCGAGAGCTCGGTTGGCAGCCCACCCACACAGACCCGCTGGGAGAGCTGAGCCGCCCCTGACGCCGCTCCGTGGGCACAGCTACGCTTGATAGGTCTGGTCGGCGGAGGTGGAAGCGTGGAACTGGATCTTCGCAAGCTGCGGTACTTCGTCGCTGTGGCCGAGGAACTGCACTTCGGGCGAGCTGCTGACAAGCTCCACATCGCTCAGCCGGTGCTTTCCCGGCAGATCAGGTCCCTGGAGGGCGACCTCAAGGTGCAACTGTTCGCCCGCGACAAACGCGGCACCGAATTGACAGCGGCCGGGGAGCAACTGCTCAGCGACGCCCGGCCGTTGCTGTCCGCAGCAGACGCCACAACCCGCCGCGCGGTACGCGCCGCACACGCGCAGAACGCCCTCACCGTGGGGTTCATGCCTGGCTTGATCGTCACCGCTGCGGTGCGTCTCTTCAGCCGCCGACATCCCGACGTGCAGGTCGAAGTCATCCGCACGAACTGGGATGAACAGACCCAGATGATCTGTGACGGCCGTATCGACGTCGGATATGTACGACTGCCCTGCGAAGCCCACGGGCTCGAGCTACGCGACTTGCTTTCCGAGCCCCGAGTGGTGATCCTGCCGACAACCCACCCCCTTGCTGGCAAGTCGTCGGTCAGCATCAGCGACCTGGCCGGGGAACGCCTCCTGCAAAATCCGGCCGCAATCCCGGAGTGGCGGAGTACGGCGAATCCAAGCGGCCCCTACGAGGACACCGGCCCGACGCTCGTCCTGCGCAGCGTCGAGGAAAAGCTCGAGAACGTCGCGGCGGGCCGCGGTGTGGTGATCCTTCCCTTGTCCACCGCAACGTATTACACCCGCTCTGACATCACCCATATCGAGATCAGCGACATCGGCCCGAACCGGGTCTGCCTTGCCTGGGACAGCAACCGGCAGGACCAGCTCATCGACGAGTTCGTCGAGATCGCCCTGGCAACCTGAGCCGGAACTCCCACGGCGTCTGATGCCGTACAACTTGAAGACGGGGGTGGACAGGCCGGATCTCTACGACCCGCAGATCAACAAGTCGTATGTCGAACTCACGCCCGGCTACGGCACGTTGATGGATCCGGCTCGCCTCGAAGCTGAAGGACAAGCCCCGGCTAGGAGACGGCTCGCGGCGTCCTCGTCTCGGACGCGTATGCCCATATCGAGGTCCACAACCGGCAGTTAGGCGGGAGGCCGTCGTGAGTGACTAGCGGCGGCTCTCCGCCTCCGCGTCCAGGGCCCGCTCCGGCACCGTGACGCCCACCCCCGTGGGTGCCCAAAGAGTCGCCGCGGAGAGCAGGGTCACGGCCGCCGCGCCCATGAGCATGGGTACGTTGCCGAGCCAGGCGGCCAGCGCGCCCCCCGCAAGGGCTCCGACCGGCACCGTCGTGAGCAGCACCGCCTGCACGAGTCCCGCGACGCGGCCCTGCATGCCGTCAGGGGTGACCAGTTGCTGCGTGGTCGTCATGGAGATCATCCATACGGTGCCGGAGAGGCCGTAGCAGACCTGGTACGCGAGCAGCACGGGGAAGGCGAGGCCCAGCGACGCGGCCGGGATCAGGAACACGGCAGCGCCTGCCGCGAGCCCGAAGATCTGCGTGGCCCGCCACAGCCCCGAGGTCCTGGCGAAGCTTCCGGCGAGCAGGGCGCCCGCCAGGGTGGCCGCGCTGTAGGCCGCGTACGTCGTCCCCAACTGCCAGGCGGGCAGGGCGAGATCGCGGGTCGCGTAGAAGACGTAGAGGGCGGCCGCCGCACCGCTGCCGAGGTTGAGTCCGGCGCCCGCCAGGACCATGCGGCGCAGCCGGCGCTCGGCGCGCACCACCGCGAGTCCCGTACGCAGCGAGCCGGCCAGGGACTTCGCGCGGGCGGGCTCCCGCGAGCCTGTCAGCGCGTTCAGCGTGGCGGGCAGCGCGAACAGAAAGAGGGCCTCGATTGCGTAGGCCGCACTGCCCGCGAGGAGCGCCGCGTCGGCTCCGAGGAGCCCGACCATGGCACCGCCGAGCGCGGGCCCGCCGACCTGTCCGCTCGTACGGGCCGCGGTCAGCGCCGAGTTGGCGGCGAGGAGCCGCTCCGGTCCGACGACGCGCGGCAGCGCTGCCTGGAGCGCGACCGAGAGCGTGAAGGTCAGGGTGCCCGAGACGCCTGCGACCAGGTACAGGTGCGCCAGGGTGACATGCCCCACCGCGCCGGCCAACGGGATCGAGCCGACGACCAGGGTCTGCAGGAGGGTCACCCACACGAGGAGGCGGCGCAGCCTGATCCGGTCGACGATCGCTCCGGCCAGCGGGCTCAGCACGGCGCCGGGCAGATAGGTCAGCGCCAGCAGCGCGGCCGCCCCGAACGGTCCCGCGCCGAGGTCGGTCACGGCCAGCAGGGTCAGTGCGAGAGCGGTGATCTGCCGCCCGACGGAGCTGGCGACCTGCTCGCCGCACAGCAGCACGAAGGGACGGTGGCGACGCAGGGGGACCATCCCGTCGGCCCGTGCCGCGCCCAACCCTCAGATCCCCGTGCAGGGAACGGGCCAGCGGTGCAGCCGCGGCGGCAGGGCCACCGCCCAACCGTCGGCGACGAGAGCGAGCCGCTCGGCCGCGAGCAGGTCGACGGCCTCCCGCTGCACGGCGTCGAGTTCACCGAGCGCCGTGGGCTCCTGGACCGTGGCGAAGGTGGCGAGCAGATCCGGGTGGTCGAGGGTGAACCTCGCCGAGGCGGGCCGCTCTCTGCGGTCCATGACGGTGATGAAGTCCGGGCCGCGGCGGTGGTAGAGCATGCCGGCGGGGAAGGCGGCGTACGAGGTGCGCCAGGCGCTCAACTCACCGGGTTCGTCGGGCCGTTCGACGGGTGGTGGGAGGTGGTGCAGCATCCGTACGCACGGCGCGTCATGCGTGTCGAGCGGGTCGTCGCCTCGCGGCCGGTCTTCGTAGGCGATCTCCCAGTGCGTACGGAGCCGTTGGCTCTGGCACTCGCGCAGGAACTGGACCGCCACCGCCGTCTCGCGCCCCGCCCCGCCCAGGCGCAGCGGCACGTCCACGTGGACCTGTCGGCCGATCACGCGGTGGGGGACGGTCGCGGGAACCCCGGTCATCCGGCCACCTCCTGACGGTCCGTGGATTGCGGAGCCGGGTCGGGGTCGATGCGGTCCGGTACGTCCCACGTGGGCAGGGACACGTACGTCCGCCCGTCGCGGAACACCAGCCCCGTCGCCTGAGCCTGCTGGATCCACCCGCACAGCTCCTCGGCCGGGATGTCGTGTCCGTCGCCGGTCAGCAGCCCGTGCAGGGCGGGCTCCGTCCGCCCGTCCTCGAGGCGGCGCAGCGCTTGCGCCTGCCAGCCGGTCAGCCGGTGGGTGCGGCGGGGCCAGCCGTGGCGCCGGTCGTGTACGAGCAGTACGTCCACACCGTCCTCCGGCTCCGCTTCCACCATCACCAGGCTCGATCCGTGATGTCCGTCGCGCCATGCCGCGACGGCCCGCTTGAGCCGGCTCTCGGTCTCTCCGCCGATGCCCGCGTCGTCCGTCGCGAACAGGTAGACGAGGTCGGTGAGTTCGGAATCGGGCAGCTCGTAGACATGGTGGTACATCTCGGCTGGGCGCCGATTGCCGAAGCCGAACCCCGGGTCCGTGAAGTTCGGACTGAACCGCTCCAGTTGGATGCGGTGGGCGCCGCCCGGGGGCTGCAGGTGGACGAGCGCGGGCAGCTGGTCGACGACCGGGGCGTAGTCCTCGACGGTCTCGCCCGGGAAGCCGTACAGGTAGTTCCAGGTGACGGTCAGCGCGTGGTTCTCGCACTCACGGAGTGTGCGGACGTTGCGGGCGCCGCTGACGCCCTTGTCCATGAGGTCGAGGACCCGGTTGCTCAGGCTTTCGATGCCGGGCTGGATGAGCACGGCTCCGGCCCGCCCGAGGAGGGCGATCTGTTCACGGTTGAGGTTGGACTTGACCTCGTAGTGCATCCGCAGGTCCCAGCCGCTCTCGGCGGCGAGGGGCAGGAAGTCCTTGAAGTACGCCATGTCGATGATGTTGTCGACGGTGACGACGTCGAGGATGCGGTGCCGTCGTACGAGGTGGTCGATCTCGCTCCACAGCTGCTCGCCCGACTTGGCGCGGAACGCCATGGAGGAGCCGTTGAGCCCGCAGAAGGTGCAGTGGTGCTTCTCGCCCCACCAGCAGCCGCGTGCCCCCTCGACCACCAGTTTCGGGTAGACGTATTCGAGGACGGGGGATGCGTCGAGGGCTGCCTGCCACTGGTCGTAGTCGGGCGCGGGGATGTCGGAGGGCGCCACGGTGCGCCGGGACTCGGTGTTCGCCCGCGAGACCCGGCCGTCCGTCTGCCCTTCCCACCAGCACAGGCCCGGTACGTCGGCGGGTGGCGTGTCGGCGTCCAGGTGGCGCAGGAGCGCCGGGAAGGCGTACTCGCCCTCGCCGCGCACCACGTGGTCGACGAAGGGATGGTTGCGGTGCAGGGCGTGCCCCATCGGGCCGTCGCAGTTGCTGCCGCCGAAGACGACGGTGAGCCCTGGACGGCGGCGCTTGAGCTCCCTGGCCAGCGCGAGCGAGGGCACGTTCTGCATGAACGTGCTGGTGAACCCGACGACGTCCGGTTCCTGGGCGAGCACCTCCGTCGCGCACTCGGCGATGAACTCGGTCGCGTGGACCCGCATGTCGGAGGCGGTGTCGATACAGAGGCCGCGACGTGCGGCGTACTCCTTCAGCCGGGCGACGCCCCAGTTCTCGTCCTCGTACAGCACACCCGAGAAGACCCAGTCACCGAGGCCGTCGAAGATCGAATCGCTGCCGATCGCCTCGTAGTTACCGGGGCGCAGCCGCCCGGCGGACCGCTCGAGGAGGAACTCCGCCCAGCGCAGCGAGCCGTGGAACTCACGCACATCGTCGTCCGGGCGGACCTGCCGCAACAGCTGGTGCAGCAGGCCCACTTGGAGAGAAGGCAGATCGATCGGGTGCCACGGCATGGTCACCAGCTGTACGCGCACACCACTCTCCCCCGTCACCGTCCCCTCGATATCCCGCTCACGCTCACGTTCCCGCCCGGTCAGCGGGTCGGCGGGCGCTTCTCCATGACGGCGGGCTTGCGGTTCGTGCGCTCCTCTTCGCGGATCACTACCTTTTTGATCTCCACGACTCTCCCCTGGTCGACGACCTCGAACTCACGTGCCACTCAAAGCAGTTCACCTTATGGGGCATCACGTGCGCCCCACAAGAACCCCGACGGCGGAGCGGCCCGCCCGTCGGAGGCCGTGCAGCACGAGATCACCGAGAGCGACTTTGGGGTATTCGGGGTCGCCCTGCTCATGGCCCTCGATCGTGAGGGTGGCAACGCCGGACAGGCCCACGGTCACCTTCACCGGCCGGTTGATCTGCGCGGTCACGCCAGGACCCCGCTCATAGGGGCTGTGGTCTGTGACCCGGATACGCGTCAAAGAGGGCCTGGGCCGATCTTGAAGCCCTGTTGAGCCCAGCGGTCAGGGATTTCAGAACCACCCCGGGCCCCTTCCCGGCGGCCCTGTGACCCGGGCCGCCGGGCCAGCTGCACTGGTATCCGACGGCAGTATTCGACGAGGCGGCCGGGCCAGGGAGGTAGGTGGGTGCTGTGCGCAAGGGCGGCCCCCCTTGCGCCGGTGACGTCGGCTTCACCAGGGGAGCTCGTGGTCTTCCTCGTGGAAGGTGCCGGTGGGGCCGTCCTTGCCGATGGTCGCCATGCGCACGATGACCTCGGCGCTCTCTTCGACCGGGCGCCCACCGGGAAAATCGGCGGTGAAGTCGGTGGCGGTGAAGCCGGGCTCGACGGCGTTGACCTTGATCTCGGGCAGTGCCTTGGCGTACTGGACGGTGAGCATCGAGACGGCCGCCTTGCTGGAGCCGTACACGATGAAGGCGTTGTGCGACTGGTGGCGCTCGGGGTTGGTGACCGCCCAGAAGGAGCCGAGTGCGCTGGAGACGTTCACCACGACCGGGTTGTCGGACTTGCGCAGCAGCGGGATCGCGGCCTGGGTGACGCGGACGACGCCGACGACGTTGGTCTCGAATACGGCGTGCGCGGACTCGGCGGTGACGCCGTCGGCGCCAACGATATTGTTCGCGCTGCCGGCGTTGTCGACCAGGACGTCGAGGCGGCCCTCGCGCTCCTCGATCGCGTGCATGGCGGTCTGCACCGAGGCGTCGTCGGTGGCGTCGAGCTGTACGAACCGCGCGCCGAGCTCGGCCGCGGCCGCCTCGCCGCGCTCCGTGCTGCGCGCTCCGATGTAGACGGTGTGTCCCTCCTTGATCAGCCGGCGGGCGGTCTCACGGCCGAGTCCCTTGTTCGCCCCGGTGATGAGTGTCACGACAGCCCCTATGAGCAGGGTCCTGGCTGTGGCTATCTGACCAGGTAGAAGACTTTCCGGGCCGCGTCGCGTTGCCGGTACCGGGCCAACCGGCCGGTCAGAATCGTGAGGACGCCACAAAAATCGGCAGGCCCCTATCGGGACACGCCCCGCCAGCCCGGCACCGACAACGCACCATCCCCGGCCAACGGCCGTCAAGAACGGACGGCGGATGCCTTCTGAGTGACTCGTTGTCAGTGGTGGCTGGCACGATCTCGGTCATGAGCGACGAGTCTTTCAACTGGCAGGACTTCCTTGGCCGTTGGCAGGAGGAGTGGGTTCCCCGCGCCGAGCACGAGGAGGACGGGGACGGCGGTCCGGGTCCCGTCAGGCTGGGCGGGCCAGGGGCGGACGAGGCCGCGATCACCACGGTCGAGAAGCGGCTGGGGAAGCGACTGCCGCCCTCCTACCGCCAGTTCTTGGCCGCGAGCGACGGATGGCGTGTGGAGCAGACGGCCGGGGTCTATCAGCTCGGTGGGATCGCGGACATCGACTGGTCCCGGGATCCGTACGGGTTGACCGAGGTGTACGAGGAGAATCTGGGCGACGACCCGCGCGAGCAGGAAGTCCTGCTCGCCGGCATGTGGCAGCGATCGCTGCGCCTGGAGACGGACTCCGATATGACGCTGGCTCTGCTCGACCCGGGCGACCGCGACGAGCACGGCGAGTGGGCGCTCTACATCTACAAGGGCTGGAGCGGTGAATACCCGGACCGCTACCCATCGTTTCGTGCCTACATGGAGGCCATGTACCGGAGCTTCCACGGCGACCGGGTGGGGCGGCCGGACTTCGAGAACGCCACCACGCGCGCCCAGGACGCCCGGGTCGAGGAGGCCCGCCTGCTCGCCCTGCGCGGACGGCATGAGGAGGCCCTGCCCTTGCTCGAGGAGGCGCGGTCCTTCGGACGACCGAACAGCGCGATTCTGCTGAACCAGTTGCAGCATCTGGCGGCTCCCCGCGCTCAGCGGGACTACGGCTCCCTTGTGGCTGACCCCCGCTATCTGCCCGAGCTCCTTACGGTGTCGGCCATCGAACCGGCCTCCGGCGAATGGCGACTAGGCGGAGACGACCACTGGCTGGGGATGATGGCCGCCCGTGGGGTCGACCGGGAAATCGCCGAGGACCTGTTGAGCGCGCTGCGCGACGGCACCCATCGCTATGCGCCGCCGGGTGCGTGGGGCCGGGCCGTCAACGAGGCCCGGGAGTCGGCCCGATGGGGAGCGACCGATGCCGCGTGGCGAATGCTGCGCGACGCGCTTACGCAGTGGATACCACCTGGGCCTTTGCTGCTCGCGCCCCTTGGCCTGCTCGCCGATCCGGTTCTGGGGTCGCTGATCACCCCGCAGCGCGGGCGAGAGATCCTCGCGACTCCGCGCGCAGGCGAGTCCGGGCCCGCTCCCGAGCCGGCGCCCGATCTCGACCCGCCGGGTCTCACCTGGCTGACGACGACCGGGATACATGGGCGGCCGTTCGACGCGTACCGCTGCGTCTGGGTCGAGGGCGCCGACCCCGCCGGCCTACCCGCTCTGATAGGCGACGAGGGTGCCGAACTGAGTGCGCCCGTGCACGCAGCCAGGGCGTACCGGCCGTTGAGGCAGAACCACGAGCGGGCGGGCGTCGAGCTCTGGGAGGACCGGGCCGCGGTCATGGCCGGCCGCTGCAGCGAGGGGTGGGCCTTCGCCTTCGACGGCCAGTCCCGCCAGGGCATCAGCCACCTGTTCCAGTCCCCCGCCGCGGCCGCCTCCGCGTCGGGTCGCGCCGTGGTGGTGTGGCGTGAGCCGCAGCGGCACTTGGCTGATCACCCGGCCGCATTCCATGTCTCGGTGGCCGAACGCGGCGTGGAACTCTATGCGTTCACGGTGCGGGGCAACGACATCCGGCGCTCGGGTGCGATACCCAACACCCTGGATCCCGCGCGATTCGTCGGCTCACCGGACAGCCATCTTGACCGAGAGGTACGCCTGTTGGAGACCCTGCACGCCGAACTGGGCATCTCGCTTCCCTGTTTCGCCCTGTCCCAGGGCAGCCTCCCCATGTTCACCACCCGGTCCTGGACCCGGGCGCCGCGCGAGGGCGAAGGCTTCGCCTACCTGGGCTTCGTACGGCGTCGCCCCTGAGGCGACGCTACCGCAGAGCCGCGACCACGGCCTCGGCCACCCGGGCGAAGAGGCGGTCGTCGTATTCGGCATTGTCACGCTGCCCAGCCGTACACCGTGGCTTCACCGCCGCTGCTCCCCTGGGCAGCGCGTCCAGAAGCACAACAGCACCACCATCGCGGACCCGGCCGCTGCGAAGGCAGCGGACCTCATCGGACGCGACTTCACCGCCGCGGCGGTGAACACGAAGTACGTCGGCGACATCACTTATCTCCCGCTGACCGGCGGGAAGTTCCTGTATCTGGCCACGGTCATCGACCTCGCCTCCCGGCGCCTGGCCGGCTGGGCGATCGCCGACCACATGCGCTCTGACCTCGTCATCGACGCCCTGACGGCCGCCGAGCGATGCCGCGGCAGCCTCGCCGGCGCCGTCATGCACACCGACCACGGCGCCCAGTACACGAGCCGGGCGTTCGCCGACGCCTGCCGCCAGGCAGGTGTCATCCAGAGCATGAGCGCCGTCGGCAGCTCGGCGGACAACGCGCTCGCCGAGTCCTTCAACGCGACCTGCAAGCGGGAGACGCTCCAGGGCCGCAGTGCCTGGGCCGACGAGCGCGAAGCCCGCCTCGACCTGTTCCGCTGGCTGCACCGCTACAACACCCGACGCCGCCACTCCGGTCTCGCACAACGCAGCCCCATCGCCTACGAGACAGCACTCGACACAACATGAACTACCCTGGCCCCAGCCGCATAGCCCGTGTCCAAGATTCCGGGTCAAGCCCGCCGAGTAGCCGGCGCCGCACGGTCGAGGCGGGGGTGGACACGCCCACGGCCTTGGTAACACGTTCACCGCAGCTGAGTTCGCCGGCTTCTTTATCGACCAAGCAGGCACGGACACGCCGGGACAGCCTGCCGTACCGGTGGCGTCCCAGAGGGTTCCGTTGCCGCAGCAGGTAACGGAACACTGTCAGTGGCGGGTGGCAGCATCGGGCCTATGACGGACACCACGGCATTCGACTGGCGGTCTTTCCTGCTCAGGTGGAGTGGGGAGTGGGCGGATACCCTGCCGGACGACGAGACGCGGGGCGAGGAAGAGGAGGCCGCGCGACGAGCGCGCTGGCTGGGGTTCCCGTCCGCGTCCGAGGAGCGGATCGCAGCCATGGAGGAGCGCCTCGGTCGACGGATGCCCCCGTCGTACCGGGAGTTCCTCAAGGTCAGCGACGGGTGGCGGCACGCGGGCGGATTCGTGTGGCTGCTGGCGGGGACCGAGGACGCGCGCTGGCACAACAACGAGTCGGGACTCGCGGACATGTACGAGGAGTATCTGGACGAGGACGCCGGGCCCGAGGAGCGGCGAGAGGCGGACATCTGGCGGCGCGGGCTGCAGCTCGACGTCGAGTCCGACATGACCCATGTGCTCATGGATCCCGAGGACGTGGGCGAGGACGGTGAGTGGGCCGTCTACACATGGGCGAGCTGGCGGGCCGCACCGCCCGAGCGGCACGCGAACTTCCTTGAGTTCATGCGGGACATGTACCGGGAGTTCCACAGCCTGCGGGCCCACCGGAGCGACGGGGAGCCGCTGTTCGCCAACGACACGACGCGGAAGCTGGATGCCGTGGTGGAGGAGGCCCGGCTGGAGGCGCTGCGCGGCGGCTGGGAACGGGCCGGGAAGGCGCTGGACGAGGCCAAGGAGTACGGCAGACCACGGGCCGCCGGGCTGGGCGACCAGATACGGCGCTTGCTCGGGCAGACCTACATGGTGTACTTCGACGGCCTGGTGACGGATCCGCAGTACGCGCCCGAGCTGCTGCCACCGCTGGTCGCCGAGCACGCGGCGCACTCGTACCGGGACGACTCCACGCTGATGTTTCATCTGCGCGGCGCCGACGACGAGTTGGTGTCACTGGCTTACGCCACGTTGGATCAGGTGAGGAACGGCATGTACCGGTACGCGCCGGCCGGACCGTTCGGTGAAGCGGTCGAGCGGGCACGGGAGCTGGCGCGGTGGGGAGACACCGACGGGGCATGGCGGACACTGATAGATGCTGTGCCCCTGTGGGAGCCGCTGGGACCGGACCACCTGGCGCCGCTGGGGTGGGTGGCCGACCCCGTGCTCGGGCCGCTGCTGACCCCGGAGCGGGGCCGTGAGCTGCTGTCCACTCCCAGGGGCGGGCAGGCAGGTGAGGCACCGAGTCCGACGGCCGGACTCGACCCGGGCGACCTCGCGTGGCTCGCGGAGCCGGACCCGGGCAACAATCGCACGTCCTACCGGTTCGTCCTGGTGGAAGGGGTGGAGCCGCAGGAGTTGCCCGGACGTCTCGCGGACGGCGACGGCACCGTGCTGAACGAACCCATGACCTTCTGGGAGGCGCGCCGCAGGTCGTTGCACAACCAGAGGGAGTTCTCGTCCTACGACGACAGGGCTCGCATGGCACTTGGCCGGGCCGGCACCGGCTGGACCTTCGCCTTCGACGGCGATCCCGCCCCGTTTGACCCGCGGCGCTTCGTCTCCCCGGCCGCGGACGCGAGCGCGGGCACCCGCGCGGTGGTGGTGTGGAGCGGCCTGAGGACAGGGCACGGCGCGCCGTTCTTCCACCTTTCGGTGGCGCGAGACGGTGTCGAGCAGTACGCATTCACGTACGCGGACGGAGAGATCCGGCAGAACGGGGAGATACCGCGGGCGCTGGACCCGAGCCGGTTCCTCGGCGCCCTGGAGGACGGGGCCGAGGTCGAACGGTCGCTGCTGGAAGCGGTGGCAAGGGAGTTCGGTGCGTCTCTGCCGCGTCATGCCATCGTGAACGGGCGGCTGCACACGTTCGCCACCCGTTCCTGGACGCGTCCGCCGAGGAACGGCGAGACGTACACGGTGATCCGGATGGATTGGGGAAACGCGCGCCCGGCGGACGGCCGGCAGACGGGAGAGGGCGGGCCGGGGAGCAGCTAGTGCCGCGTGAGCCAGGGTTTGCCCGTCAAGGAGCGGTGTCCGGTGCGTGCTCTGGGGGTCCCCCCGGCCGAAGGCTGGGGGAGTGCCGGCCGGAAGTCCTCGTACTGGACGTACTTGGGCTTTCGGCCGGTGCGGCGAGTGGGGGCACCTCCCACGCCCTTGAGGCAGTGAGGGAGCGTGCCGCGCGTCGCGACGAGGCGAACCTCGGCTGACGCGGCACTAGAGACCGGCCGGGCCACGCCAACTCCATGCGGTGAGAGTCGAGAGCACGAAGCCCGGGGACGTCGAGGACGAACTCCCGGGGGGGCTTCGTGGCCCCTTGCACCACAAAGCCCCGCCCCCGGGCGGATCTTCGTCATCTCACAAGATGCCCCTATGACGGGGGGTGCGGGTGTGGTGCTGATCCCTGCACCTCAAGTTGAGCTCGCGGAGGCAGCCCGGCACAACTCGGTTGCCCATCGCGTACGTTGGGGGCTCGCCCTTCACCCCACGGTAATGGAGACGCAAAGCACGCTGGTCAAGTAGTCGGACACCGCCTACTTGCGGCGTTTCCGGACTGCCCTTCTACCAGGAGATCGAGCTCACCCCCTCCCCGCAGTACGCGCACCAGGTCAACGAGATCGAACTGACCTTCCTCGCGAACCCCGGCGGCATGGAGGTGATCCTGGAAGCCGACAAGCGCGGCGGCCTCTTCTCCGAGGGCCACGACGCGCTCACCCGCTTCACCGTGAACCACCACGACGCCCGCGACTGGAACACCGAAGTCGACGGCTGGATCCGCCAGTTGGTCGAGCACAGGGCGTCGTACGCCCCCCAGACCCCGTACGGGCACGAAGGCCACTACGGGCACGACGGCCACGACGACCACCACGACGGCCCCGGTATCGGCATCGCGGTGGCGGTGGGCGCGGCCGGACTCGCGGTCGGCGTCGTCGGCGGCATGGTCGCGGCCGAAGTCGTCGACGAGATCGGCGATTTCTTCGAGGGCGACGAGGACGACGAGGACTGAGCCGGCAGGGCAGGGCAGGTCGGCCGGCGGTCAGGCGTTGATCGTCTTCAGAAATGGCTCGGCGTCCTCGGGCTCGGCCAGCCGTCCCAGATTGAGCCAAGACCCGTCCGCGAAGTGGACGAAGAAGTGACGTTGGCCCGGTTCCCTATGGAGCCGGCCTTCGTGGTGTGCGAACTCGGTGACAATGTCGAAGTCGTCGGCCTTGGTGGGCGACAGGCGGCGCCCTGGCGAGGCGGCGAGACAGATGCGGTCCCGGGTCAGCAGGAGCAGCCGCCTGGGGTTGGGCGAGTGCCCGTACCAGCGCAGCAGCAGCTGTCCCGCCGTGAGGGTCCAGTCGCCGTCGAAGACGTCGTGGGCCGGCGCGGGGCGACGGGAGCGGTCGTCGTCGGTGGCGCCCGGTGCCTGTCCATTCGTCTCGCGCGCCGCCCGCTGCCGGGCCTGCGCCTGACGGTCACGCTTCGAGCTGAGCAGCCAGTCGATCTTGTTCATCAGCTGGTCGGCGAGGAAGTACGGGATGATGATCGCGGCGGCCAGCGTCATGCCGATGTAGTACAGCCAGTGTCGACCCGCCTTCAGACGCCCCTTGCCTGCCGCGCGGTGGACGTCCTTGGGCGGAGTGGGGATGTCCTTGCGCAGCCCGCACCAGACCAGGGCCAGGGGGTCTTCGCCCAGGATCTTCTTCGCCCTCCGGTGTACCTTGCGCTTCGCCATGCCCTGCTCTCCTGGTGAACATCTTCGGAACGGCCGGAACTTATCCGCCGCGCCACTAGTTTCTACGTTGCTGTAGATCTCTTACTACATCGAAGACATGGAGTTCGAATGGCCCTGTGGGACCGCATCAAGGAGTCCGCATCGACGATGCAGACCCAGCTGGTGGCGAAGAAGAACGACCTGAAGAGCGGGGCCTTCCGGGATGCGAGCATGGCGATGTGCGCGCTCGTCGCGGCGGCGGACGGATCGATCGACCCGTCCGAGCGGCAGCGCGTGGCCCAGCTGATCGCGACCAACGAGGTGCTGCAGAACTTCGACGCCACCGACCTCCAGCGCCGCTTCGACGACAACCTGAACAAGCTGACGGCCGACTTCGCCTTCGGCAAGGTCAGCGTGCTCCAGGAGATCGCCAAGGCGAAGAAGAAGCCCGCCGAGGCGCGTGCCGTCATCCAGATCGGCATCGTCATCGGCGGCGCCGACGGCGACTTCGACAAGACGGAGCAGGCCATCGTGCGCGAGGCGTGCTTCACACTCGACCTGCCCCCGCACGAGTTCGACCTCTGATCGAGCACGGAATGCGCGCCGGTCCGGGCCTGTAGAGGTACCGCCCGGCGCGCTGTCCACACCCCTAGCGACTGAGTCGTTGACGCGTCGTTTGATATGCATGGGGCGTCCGGGGCCGCGGATGGCTGAGTTGGTGTCTGGGCATCAGCGCGAGGTGCCGGGTGGGTGGATTCGGGCTCAATCCACGCCGCAGGAACTGACGTTAAGAGCGGGGATCCTCCGGGTCCGACCCGCCGTCGGGCAGCGGGTTGCCGGGCAACTGGGCGACCCCCACCACCATCAGCAGCCCCAGGCACACGGAGCTGCACGTCGCCATGGCCGCAGCCAGTCCGGTCAGCAGCCGCGTGGCGGTGCGGGGGTGCAGGTGCTGTTCGGCAAGGCGGGCGATCGGCCACGCCGTGAGTGGCAGGACCAGCGGAAGGAAGACGAACACCCCCATCAGGCTTCAGTTCTCCCCTTCGGCCTTCGCCCGGCCCAGCAGTTCCCGCAGCAGACGTTCGTCGCCCGGCTCCAGGGAGGTGACGAAGCTGGCAAGGACCCCTTCCCGGTCGCTCTCGCCATCCAGCAGCTTGCGCATCTTGTGCGCGGCGAGCCCCGCCTGGTCGGACACCGGCGTCCACACGAAGGACCGGCCCGCACGCTCCCGGGTCACCGCACCCTTGGCCAGCAGCCTGGTCAGGATCGTGATGACCGTCGTATAGGCCAGGTCCCCGCCGACGTGTTCCAGGACCCAGCCCGCGGTCGCCGCGCCCTCCGCCTCCCGCAGGGCCGACAGGACCAGCCCTTCCAGCTCCCCCTGCCCCCTGCGCCGGGGTCGCTGCCGCTCGTTCATCACACCCTCTCCCCCTTCCGCTGCACCGCAGTTCATAAGCGGTCCATCGTAAAGACCACTCACACCGCTCCGCTGACGGCGAGCAGCGTGCGGCCTCACCCGCACCGTCTCTACAAAATTGTAGAAGCTACGCTGCCGAAGCGTTTCCCCCGGGGAACGAACTGAAAAGACCAACGAAAGAGAGCAGGAGACATGGGTGTCATTGCGTGGCTGGTTCTCGGGCTGCTTGCCGGGGCGATAGCCAAGGCCGTCCTGCCCGGGCGCGATCCGGGCGGACTCATCGGCACGACTCTGATCGGCATCGTCGGCGCCTTCCTGGGCGGCTGGCTGTCGGCGAAGTTCCTCGACCGGCCGGTCCAGCGCGAGTTCTTCGACCTCGCCACCTGGGCATCGGCGATCGGTGGTGCGCTGGTCCTGCTGATCGGCTACCGCCTTCTGTTCGGCAACTCCCGCGACTGACACACCCTTTGGTCCAGCCCTCTCCGAACCGACCTCGTTCACATCCTCTACAGTGCCGTAGAGTTTTCGGACGGGCTCGCACAGGCGATCCCATTCCGGACGGTTTCCAAGGAGGAGAGCAGCGTGGGAGTTTCCCTGTCCAAGGGCGGCAATGTCTCGCTCAGCAAGGAGGCTCCGGGCCTGACCGCGGTCCTGGTCGGCCTGGGCTGGGACGTGCGCACCACCACGGGTACCGACTACGACCTCGACGCGTCCGCTCTGCTGCTCGACGCGTCCGGCAAGGTCCTGTCCGACCAGCACTTCATCTTCTACAACAACCTGAAGAGCCCGGACGGTTCGGTCGAGCACACCGGTGACAACCTCACCGGTGAGGGCGAGGGCGACGACGAGTCGGTCAAGGTGAACCTCGCGGCCGTACCGGCCGAGGTCGACAAGATCGTGTTCCCGGTCTCCATCCACGACGCCGAGAACCGCGGCCAGAGCTTCGGCCAGGTCCGCAACGCCTTCATCCGCGTGGTGAACCAGGCCGGCGGCCAGGAGATCGCCCGCTACGACCTGTCCGAGGACGCCTCGACCGAGACCGCGATGGTCTTCGGCGAGCTCTACCGTAACGGCGCCGAGTGGAAGTTCCGTGCGGTCGGCCAGGGTTACGCCTCCGGGCTGGCCGGCATCGCCTCCGACTTCGGCGTCAACGTCTGACCCCTTGTTCCCCTGCCGCCCGCATGGTCACCCAATCCCATGCGGGCGACAGGCTTTTCCTGGTCGTGGAGGAGGGTGGTTCGCGTCGCCCGGAAGCGGTAGGACGGCCTCAACGTCCCACTGCCACACCACAGTTGTGACTCCGGCAAGGCGCGTATCCCTACGGGGCGGGTTGAAGGCATGGTGAGCACCACGACACAGCCCGCGCGGGTTCGCGCGGCGGTGCCGGCCACGGGGGTCGTCGTCCCCTCGTCCGACGGCTGACCACGCCCCTCTGGAAGAGCGTGCGGTATCCGCTGGGCCGGTCGGCTTCGCGTACTGGGCGGTGCCGCGGATGGAGTACGCCTGGTTCTTCCATCATTCCGCCGCGATGGAATTCGGCGTGCCCGCCGAGTGCGGGCCCGTCATGACCCTGGCCCTCTTCGGCTGCTCGCTCATCCTGGGCGCGGCCGGTCGCTCTACAGCTACGCGCACATGCGCAGGTTGTAGCCGTGGGCATCGCACTGGGCCGCAGCGCAGCCGCCGTGTACCTCGTCGGCGGCCCGGCGTCGCTCCTCCCGGCGGTGAAACCACTCGCCAAGCCGTGACCCGCTGATGAGACCTGCCGCGAACAGCAGGAGGCCGGTCTGTACCGCGGTGGCGGTAAGAGCTGCTTCCGCGGTGTGCGGGCTCATGCCACGCAGCACAGCGGGAACCATCCCACCGACCCAGACCACCAGCAGTGCGACCCCGCGGACGCGGATACCCCCCAAACTGGTACGCCGCCGGACCCACCGCGGCGCCCAGCCACACAGCGAGGCTACGGCCAAGGGCAACACGAACACCGACCAGCCTGCCGACCAGAGCCACACGAACACGGCCCGCACTCCCTATCTGTGAAGCCGCCCAGCGGCTCATACTCCGATGCGACTCATCCCGCGGGTGGCTCATGAGCGAGCCCGGACGGCGATACCGCTGTCCGGGCTCTGCCTCACTCGGCTCGATCAGTCGGTGATGGCGATCTTTCCGTTGGCCTCGGCGGGTGCCGTGGTCGTCGGCTGCGATCCGTCGGCCCGCTGGGTGATGCCCTTCAGCAGCTCGGCGAGGTCGACTCCGGTGGTGGAGCTGAGGAGCTCCATGCCCTGGGCGACGTTGTCGGCCACCGTGCGCGACAGCTGGGAGGCGCCGTCCGTGGAGATCACCGTCATCTTGTCGATGGCGCTGAGCGGCTCGGACGCCTTGGCGACCACCTGCGGCAGCGCCTCGACGAGCATCTGCATCTTGGCCGCGTCGCCGTACCGGGCGAACGCGTCCGCCTTCTTCTGCATGGCCTCCGCCTCGGCCGAGCCCTTCGCGGCGATCGCGGCGGCCTCCGCCTCGCCCTCGATCCGGACGGCGTCGGCGAGCGCGGCGCGGTGCGCTTTCTCGCCCTCACCGGTCAGCCGGGAGCGCTGGGCGTCCGCCTCGGCCTGCTTGACCAGGGCGATCCTGCGGGCCTCGGCCTCCTGCTCGGCCTGGTAGCGGGCGGCGTCGGCCGGCTTGCGGACCTTGGTGTCCAACTCCCGGTCGGTCAGCGCGGCCTGGCGCTCGGCGACCTTCTCCTGCTCGGACAGGACGTCCTGGCGGCGGGCGGCCTCGGCCAGCGGGCCGGCGGCTGCGGCGCGGGCCGCGGCCTCGTCCGTCTCGGCCTTGATCTCGGCCTGCTTGAGCGCGAAGGTCCGCTGGGCGATCGCGATCTCCTCCTCCGCCTTCAGCCGGGCCTGCTCGGCGGCGCGGCGGGCCACCGCCTCGGCGATGTCGGCCTCCTGCTTGGCGCGGGCGGCCTCCGGGCGGCCGAGGTCCTCCAGGTAGGAGCCCTCGGTGGTGATGTCCTGGATCTGGAAGGCGTCCAGCACCAGGCCCTGCCCGGACAGGCTCGCCTCGGCCTCCTCGGCGACCTGTCCGGCGAACGCGGCCCGGTCACGGATGATGTCCTCCACCGACATCCGGCCGACGATGGCGCGCAGCGCGCCGGACAGCACTTCCTGGGTGAAGCCGACGATCCCGTCCTGCTGCATCAGGAATCGTTGGGCGGCGGCGCGGATGGAGTCCTCGGAGCCGCCGACCTTGACGATCGCCACACCCTCCAGATGGGCCTTGACGCCCCGGAGGGTGACCGCGCCGCGCACCGCGACCGGGATGTGCCGGGAGGACAGGTCGAGGGTGAACTTCTGCTGCACGAACGGCACGACGAACACGCCGCCGCCGACCACGACCTTCTGTCCGCTGTTGTCGGTGAACACCCGGCCGGTCTCCGGGTCGGTGGCCTGCTTGCCGCGCCGCCCGGTGACGATGAACGCCTCGCTCGGACCCGCCACCTTGTAGCGGGTGATGACCACCAGCGCGAGCAGCACGAGGAGTACGACGACTCCCAACACGGCGATGACGACTGAACTCATGATGATTTCCCCTCAGCCCTCCCAGGGGACGGCAGATCGAAACGGGTCACTAAAAAAGGGCAGGAAAGAACAGCAACTGCAGGGGCGCTCTGGGACGAGCGCCGAATGGAGCTGCAGGCAATCGGTCAGCGCTCGACCTGGCGTACGGAGACCGCCGTATGAGACAGAGCCTCTTCCACCCACACCTCGGCGCCGCGGGCCACCGGGACCGGACTCTTCGCCACGAGCTTCACCCGCTGCCCGCCCAGCTGCACCAGGATCTCGCCGTAGCCGTCAGCCGGGATGGCGGTCACCACCGACCCCGGTACGCCGATCAGGTCGTCGTCACGCGGTGCCGCTCCGGATCGGTCGCTCATCAGGGCGCGGCTGAGCCGGTACGCGAGCCAGCCCGTGGCGACTCCGGCCGGCACGCCGATCGCGGTGGCGCCGACGGCCCCCAGCCCGGTGGTGCCCATGGCGATCGCTCCGGAGAAGCCGAGCATCGACACGAATCCGGCGATGACGGGAAGCGACAGCAGCCCGTCGAAGAGACCGTCCAGCGCGCTCACGCCGCCGAAGACCCCTTCGAGGACACCGTCGAAGAGGAGAGACAGAGCAAGGAGAACGACCCCCGCAATGCCGAGACCCAGAAACCAGGCCATCCGCACCCACCGCCTCTCCCTGCCCGACCCCGCTGTTCAACGCATGCTCACATGGCAATGCCGTGCAGGACATTGCCAGGTCCCGGCAATCTTCACACTTCTTTGATGCCGTACTCTCCACCGCCGGTCCCGGCTCGACGGCCGGGAGCGGCGGACGCCGGCGACCGCCCCGTCAGGCCGCCTCGGCGCGGGACTCGACGTCCTCGATGCCGGTGGGGCGTCCCGCCCGGGTCCAACGGGCGTACAGGGCGCCCGCGATGAGGAGCGTCGCGGCCAGGGACAGCATCGGCCAGCCGCGGAGCAGGTTCACCGCGAGGGTGAAGGCGACCGCGGCCGCGGCGAGAGCGTTGACCCAGGCCAGCGCCTTCTTGTTCGCGCGGCTCGCGAAGCGGGCCATGGCGACGAGGCCGACCAGGAAGCTGACGAAGACGGCTACGGCGTAGAACAGGACGAGTTCCTGTTCCTGGCCCGCCGCGGCCACGATGATCAGCGCGGCAGCGGCCAGGTAGACCACCACGGACCAGTACGGGGTGTGGTGTCGGTTGGTCCGGCCGAGCACGGGCGGCAGTACACCCGGCTGGTCGGCTGTCCCCGCCAGTGCCTTCAGCAGTCCGGGGCCGGCCTGGAAGGACGAGCTGGCCGCTGCGAGCAGCAGCAGCGAACTGGTCAGCTGGAAGGCGCCGTAGAGCCAGCCCGGCCCGGCGGCGGCGTGCGCGATGTCGGCGATCTGCGTGGAGTCCGCGCCGGGGATGCCGATGTGCAGGCGTACGGCCAGGGCGGTCAGGGCGAGGGTCAGGCCGCCGACGATCACCAGGAGCAGTGCGAGCGTGCCGCGGCCGAAGCGGCGGCGGTGGGTGTCGTCGAGCTGGCCGAGCTGGGCGATCGCGGTCGAGGGGGCCTCGACTCCCGTGGCCAGGGCCATGGCGACCGGGAAGGCGAGCACCACCGCGAGGACCGCCGAGCGGCCGGGATCGGCGGAGTTCGCCGCGTGGCCGGCGGTGTGGGGCGAGGTGAAGCCCAGGACCAGGACGGCCACGCAGATCACCACGAACGCCACGGTCATCCCGGCGAAGAGCAGCCGCCCGCCGTGCCCGAACCAGGTCAGCGCGGCCACCACCACGAGCAGCACCAGCGCCAGCGGGATGCGCCACGGGGCCAGGCCCGGGAAGAGCGCGATGACCGCGCTCGCCGCGGCCGCGATCGAGATGCCGATGGTCAGCACGAAGTCGACGACCAGGGCGCCGATGGGCAGGAACGTCCAACGCGGCCCGAAGGCCCGCCCGGCCGCGGCCGCCGCACCACCGCCTTTGGGGAAGCGCCGCACCAGCTGCCAGTAGTTGGCCGTCACCACCACGACGAGCCCGATCACCAGGCTCATGGTGGGCAGCAGCAGGGCGAGGTCGCCGTGCAGGGCGCGCAGTGCGGCCTCGATCGCGTACGCCACCGAGGAGACCGGGTCCGCGATCACCGCGAAGGCGAACGCGAAGAAGAGAACGGAGCGGCGCGGACCACTGCCACGCGCAGCGGTGACCGGGGCGGCCGCGGCAACGGCGGCCGTCTTGGAGAGGGGCACGCGAAGACCTTCCCTGACGTCCTTGCGGACGGATTGAAAGAGGGGATACTCCGCCGACCAGACTTCCCGGCACACCTACTTACGACCACGACTTGCGCCTACGACGGTACGTCAGAAAGCCGTCAGTGAGGTGTTAAGGAAGCGTCAGGATTGACCCAACGGAGCGTGCACGCCATCGCCCCACGCCCACGTCCTCTGCTGCCGGGACACGGCAATGTCCGGCCTCCCGACCTGCGGACATGAGCCCTTACCCACGGCGGGCGCCGTGAGCCATGCTCCGCTCATGGTCCGTATCAGCCACCTGGTCACTGTCGAGCCCGTACGGCGTCGCTGGGTCGAGCAGGCCCTCCTCTCGCTCTACGAGCTGGCGCAGGAGACTCATGCCGAAGAAGGGCAGGTGCTGCTCCCCAACGGGCGCGCCGTGCCCGACGTACTGCTGGTGGAGGGACGGCATCTGGCACCGGGCGCGGTGTACGAGAGCGCCGACGACTCGGCTCGGCTGCGGCTGACCGTGCGGCACTGGGACCGGAGGTCGACGCTGCGGTTCGAACAGATCCTCAGCGACGAGGAGTTGGTCATGGCCGCGCAGGGCGCGCTCCGCAGCATCGACCGCCCGCGCGAGGCCGAACTGCGGGGCTCCGTGCACTCCCCCGGCCGCTGGCCCTCGCTGCGACGCGCGGAGGGCGGCGCCCGCGTCGATCTGGACGCCTGGTGGAAGGCGACCACCGCACGGCGCTTCTCGGGCGCACCGCTCACGGCGACGCTGCGACACCGGCTCGGCGAGGCGACGGTGCGGGTGACGCCCCGCAGGTGCGAGGACGGCCGCTGGGAGGTCCGGGCCGTCCTCACGCTGCGCGGCCGCTCACTCGTGCGCCCGCTTGCCGCCGTGGGGCTCCGGCTGTTCCGCCGGTCCCTGGAACGGGCCTTCGCCCAGGCCCTGGACGACATGGCCCGGCAGTGGAACGAGACCGTGCCCGATGTCGTGGCCCAGGACGTGAGCCGGCTGCGCGAGGAGATCCTGAACGCCGTCGCCGAGTGATCCGGACCCTCCGCTTCACGGTCGCTGGGCGTGCCGTGCCGCTGGGTCGGCAATGAGGCGGCGCGCTCTTCGGCCGGGATCCCGCGGCCCATCGCTGATCCGGTGGTCCCCCGGCTCGGCGCGACCGTCGGCGGACCTCTGCCCGTCCTACCTCCGACCGTGACGACTACGACGTGGTCGTGGCCGGCAGGTCCGGGTGGGTTGGCCGGAGACAGGCCGCCGTCCGCAGGGTGAGGACCATGGTGAAGCCGCCGCCGGGGGTGTCCTCGGCGGTGAGGGTGCCGCCCATGGCCTCGGCGAAGCCGCGGGCGACCGCGAGGCCCAGGCCCACGCCGGCGCCGCGCGGGGCGTCGCCGTAGCGCTGGAAGGGCGCGAAGATGCGGTCCTTGGCCTCGTCGGGGACACCCGGCCCACGGTCCACCACGCGCACTTCAACGCGGTCACCGAGCGTACTCGCCATGACCACGACCCTCTCGCCGCGCGGGTTGTACTTGACGGCGTTCTCGACCACGTTGGCGACCGCGCGCTCCAGCAGGCCCGGGTCGACGGCGACCATGGGCAGGGTCTCGGGGATGTCCAGCTCCACGCTCTCTTCGGGATCCGTGATGCCGCCCAGCGCCATCGGCACCACCTCGTCGAGGTCGATTTCGCGGATCAGCGGGGCGAGTGTGCCGGTCTGGAGGCGGGACATGTCGAGCAGGTTGCCCACCAGGTGGTCGAGTCGGTCGGCGCCGTCCTCGATGCCTTCAAGGAGTTCGGCCTGGTCCTCCTCGGACCAGGCCACGTCGTCGGAGCGCAGCGAGGACACCGCGGCCTTGATGGCGGCCAGCGGGGTACGCAGGTCGTGGCTGACGGCGGCCAACAGGGCGGTGCGGATGCGGTTGCCCTCGGCCAGTTCCTTGGCCTGGTCGGCCTGGACCTGCAGCCGCTGGCGGTCGAGGACCACGGCGGCCTGGGCGGCGAACGCGGCCAGCACCCGGCGGTCCGAGGCCGGCAGCACCCGGCCCGACAGGGCGAGGCTCATATGGTCGCCGACCGGCATGTCGACGTCGGCGTCCTCGGGGCGTTCGAGCAGACGGGAGTCCCCGACGCCCGCGGTGACCGTCCACGGGTCGACCTCGCTCGCCCGCTCCAGCAGGGCGACCGTGTCCATGATGAAGGTCTCGCGGACCCGTTCAAGGAGGGCCTCCAGACTTGTTTCCCCTCTCAGCACGCTGCCGGCCAGGAAGGAGAGGATCTCCGACTCGGCGCGCAGCCGGGCCGCCTGGTGGGTGCGGCGTGCCGCCAGGTCCACGACCGACGCCACCGAGACCGCGACCGCGAAGAACACCGCGATGGCGACGATGTTCTCCGGGTCCGCGATGGTCCAGGTGTGCACCGGCGGTGTGAAGTACCAGTTGAGCAGGAGCGACCCGACGGCCGCCGAGGCCAGCGCCGGCAACAGCCCGCCGAGCAGGGCCGCTCCGACGGTGAGCGCCAGGAAGATCAGCACGTTGTTGGTCAGGTCCGGGCCCGTGTCGATGTGCGTGAGCGCGAAGGTGAGCAGGAGCGGGCCGAGCACGCCGACCAGCCAGCCCGAGACGAGGCGCGAGCGGCCCAGCCGGGCACCGCGCGCGATGGGCAGGCCGCGGCCCTTGGCGACCTCGTCGTGGGTGACGATGTGGACGTCCAGGTCGGGGCCCGACTCGCGGGCGACCGTGGCGCTCACCCCGGGGCCGAACATGTACTGCCAGGCTCGGCGGCGGCTGGCGCCGAGCACGATCTGGGTGGCGTTGACGCCGCGTGCGAAGTCGAGCAGTGCCGCCGGGATGTCGTCGCCGACGACGTGGTGGAAGGTGCCGCCGAGGTCCTCGACCAGGGTCCGCTGCATGGCGAGTTCCTTGGGCGAGGCGGCCGTCAGCCCGTCGCTGCGGGCGATGTAGACGGCCATCACCTCGCCGCCCGCGCCCTTCTCCGCCAGCCGGGCAGCGCGCCGGATCAGGGTGCGCCCTTCCGGGCCACCGGTCAGGCCGACGATGATCCGCTCCCGCGAGCCCCAGATCCTCGAGACTCCGTGCTCGCCCCGGTACTGCTTCAGGTATTCGTCGACCCGGTCGGCCACCCACAGCAGCGCGATCTCGCGCAGCGCGGTCAGGTTGCCGGGCCGGAAGTAGTTCGACAGGGCTGCGTCGACCTTGTCGGGCTTGTAGATGTTGCCGTGCGCCATGCGCCGGCGCAGTGCCTCCGGTGACATGTCGACCAGTTCGATCTGGTCCGCCCGGCGCACCAACTCGTCGGGCACCGTCTCCTTCTGCCGTACGCCGGTGATCGACTCGACGACGTCCCCGAGGGACTCCAGGTGCTGGATGTTGACCGTCGAGACGACGTCGATGCCGGCCGCGAGCAGTTCCTCGACGTCCTGCCATCGTTTGGTGTTGCGCGAGCCGGGCACGTTCGTGTGTGCCAGTTCGTCCACCAGGGCCACCTGCGGCTCGCGGGCCAGCACGGCGTCCACGTCCATCTCGCTGAACTTCGTGTCGCGGTAGTCGAGTTCCTTGCGCGGGATCTGCTCCAGTCCGTGGAGCATCACCTCGGTGCGCCGGCGGTGGTGGTGCTCCACGAAGGCGACCACGCAGTCGGTGCCCCGCTCGACGCGGCGGTGTGCCTCGGACAGCATCGCGTACGTCTTGCCGACGCCCGGTGCCGCACCGAGGTAGATCCGAAGCTTGCCGCGTCCCATGGCCGTTGTTACTCCTCGAAGCGATAGCCCATGCCGGGCTCGGTGATCAGGTAGCGGGGGTGTGAGGGATCCGCTTCCAGTTTGCGCCGCAGCTGGGCCATGTAGACGCGAAGGTAGTTCGTCTTGCCTCCGGCGGCGGGCCCCCACACCTCTTGGAGCAGCTGCCGCTGGGCGATCAGCCGCCCGGGGTGGCGGAGCAGGACCTCCAGCAGGTGCCACTCGGTCGGCGTGAGGCGGATGTCCCGGCCGCCGCGGGTGGCTTTCTTCGCCACGAGGTCGACGGTGAAGTCCTCGGTACGGATGACTCGCGAGACGTCGTCCGCGAGGGGGCCTGATTCCTGGTGGCGCAGGGCCACGCGCAGCCGGGCCAGGAGTTCCTCGATTCCGAATGGCTTGGTGATGTAGTCGTCGGCGCCGCTGTCGAGTGCCTGGATCTTCTCGGCCTCGGCCCGACGGGCGGATACCACGAGGATCGGCACCCGGCTCCAGCCGCGCAACCTCCTGATCACATCGAGGCCGTCGATATCCGGCAGGCCGAGATCGAGCAGCACCGCATCCGGCGGTCGGGCGACTGCCAGCCGCAGGGCGCCGGCGCCGTCGGGCGCGGCGTCCACTTCGTACTTACGCGCCTTGAGGTTGATCGTGAGGGCCCGAAGAAGCTGGAGATCGTCCTCCACCACCAGCACCCGCGTCATCGCCGTGCCGCCTTCCCTAACTCTGCGTGTGTTGATCCGGGCAGGAGACTTCCGCCTTCCCCGACCTGGTCTGCGGCAGCCGGCCCCGGACGCCGGGCCGGAGCCGACGGCCGGGGGCACCGGTGCCGTGGGCTCCCGGGGGCTGTCGTGGTGACACGATCAGCTCTTGTCGGCCAGGGCCCTGAGCGCGATGTTGAGTTCGAGGACGTTCACGTGGGGCTCGCCCATGAAGCCGGCCGTACGGCCGTCGGTGTGGTCGTTCACCAGCTTCTGCACCTGCGCGGCGGTCAGCCCGTTGGCCTGGGCCACCCGCTTGACCTGGATGTCGGCGTAGTCCGGAGAGATGTCCGGGTCGATCGCGGAGGCCGAGCCGGTGACCGCGTCCTTGGGTACCGCGGACTCGGGTACGCCGTTGAAGTCTGCGACCTGCTTCTTGGCCGCCTTGACCGCTTTGACGAGAGTCGGGTCGTCGGCGCCCAGCTGGCTGGAGCCGGTGGACAGCGGGTCGTAGCCGCTGTTGGACGGGCGGCCCTGGAACCACTTCGGGTCCGGCTTGTCGGTGCCCTTGATGTTCCAGCTCTGCCCGATGAGCGAGGAGCCGACTTCCTTGCCGTCGACCTTCACGATCGAACCGTTGGCCTTGTCGTTGAACAGGGCCTTCCCAATGCCGGTGATCGCCAGCGGATAGAGGATGCCGGTCACGACGGTCAGGACGAGCAGCATGCGCAGCGCCGCCCACACCATACGCCCGGAGTTCACAACGGAGTTGTTCATGCTGATCAACCGATTCCGGGGATGAAGGAGATGAGCAGGTCGATGATCTTGATGCCGACGAACGGGACGACCAGTCCACCGAGGCCGTAGATCCCGAGGTTGCGCCGCAGCATCTTGTCCGCACTCACCGGCCGGTACTGCACGCCGCGCAGGGCCAGCGGCACCAGCGCGATGATGACCAGCGCGTTGAAGATGACCGCGGAGAGGATCGCGGAGTCCGGCGAGGACAGCCGCATGATGTTGAGCTTGTCCAGGCCCGGGTAGACCGCCGCGAACAGCGCCGGGATGATCGCGAAGTACTTCGCGACGTCGTTGGCGATGGAGAACGTGGTCAACGCGCCCCGGGTGATGAGGAGTTGCTTGCCGATCTCGACGATCTCGATCAGCTTGGTCGGGTTCGAGTCGAGGTCGACCATGTTGCCGGCCTCCTTCGCGGCCGACGTACCCGTGTTCATCGCCACGCCGACGTCCGCCTGAGCGAGGGCCGGCGCGTCGTTCGTGCCGTCACCGGTCATCGCGACCAGCTTGCCGCCCGCCTGCTCCCGCTTGATGAGCGCCATCTTGTCCTCGGGAGTCGCCTCCGCGAGGAAGTCGTCGACGCCCGCCTCCTCGGCGATCGCCCTGGCCGTCAGCGGGTTGTCACCCGTGATCATGATCGTCTTGATGCCCATACGGCGCAGCTCGTCGAACCGCTCCCGCATGCCCTCCTTGACGACGTCCTTGAGGTGGATGACGCCCAACACCCGGGCGCCCTCCGCGTCTTCGACGGCCACCAGGAGCGGCGTACCGCCCGCCTCGGAGATCGCGTCGGTCAGCTCCGACGCGTCCTCGGCGACCGTCCCGCCCTGCTCCTGGACCCAGGCGACGACCGAACCGGCCGCGCCCTTGCGGATCTTGCGCCCGTCGACGTCCACACCCGACATCCGGGTCTGGGCGGTGAAGACGATCCACTCGGCGCCGGCCAGCTCACCCTGGTGACGCTCGCGCAGCCCGTACTTCTCCTTCGCCAGTACGACGATGGAGCGGCCCTCGGGGGTCTCGTCGGCCAGCGACGACAGCTGGGCGGCGTCGGCCACCTCGGCCTCGGTGGTGCCGCGCACCGGCACGAACTCGGACGCCTGGCGGTTGCCGAGCGTGATGGTGCCGGTCTTGTCGAGCAGCAGCGTCGAGACGTCGCCCGCGGCCTCAACGGCCCTTCCGGACATGGCCAGTACGTTCCGCTGCACCAGCCGGTCCATGCCCGCGATGCCGATCGCGGAGAGCAGCGCGCCGATCGTGGTCGGGATCAGGCAGACGAGCAGTGCCACCAGCACGACCATCGACAGATGCGTGCCCGCGTAGTCCGCGAACGGCGGCAGGGTGGCCACCGCGAGCAGGAAGACGATGGTCAGGGACGCGAGCAGGATGTTCAGCGCGATCTCGTTGGGCGTCTTCTGCCGGGCCGCGCCCTCGACCAGGGCGATCATCCGGTCGATGAAGGTCTCGCCGGGCTTCGTCGTGATCTTGATGACGATGCGGTCGGAGAGCACCTTCGTGCCGCCGGTGACCGCGGAACGGTCGCCGCCGGACTCGCGGATGACGGGCGCGGACTCGCCGGTGATGGCCGACTCGTCCACGGACGCGACGCCCTCGACGACGTCACCGTCGCCGGGGATGATGTCGCCCGCCTCGCAGACGACCAGGTCGCCGATGGTCAGCTCGGTGCCGGGGACCTGCTCCTCGCGGTCGCCCACGAGCCGCCTGGCCACCGTGTCCGTCTTGGCCTTGCGCAGGGTGTCCGCCTGCGCCTTGCCGCGACCCTCGGCCACCGCCTCCGCGAGGTTGGCGAAGATCACTGTCAGCCACAGCCAGGCGCTGATCGCCCAGCCGAACCAGTCGCCCGGGTCCTTGAAGGAGAAGATCGTCGTCAGGACCGAGCCGACCAACACCACGAACATCACAGGGGACTTGACCATGATGCGCGGGTCGAGCTTGCGGCAGGCGTCCGGCAGCGACTTGAGCAGTTGCTTGGGGTCGAAGAGACCGGCGCCGGCCTTGCCTTCGGCGGGCTTGTGCCCGGTCGGAGCGTCCTGATGGGGCGCGAGAGTGGGAGTGGACATGGCGTCCCTTTGGTTGTCCTGTTTCCGTATGCCGGTGGTCATGACGCCAGCCCCTCGGCCAGCGGGCCCAGCGCGAGCGCCGGGAAGAACGTCAGACCGGTGATGATCAGAATCGCGCCCACCAACAGGCCGGTGAACAGCGGCTTCTCGGTGCGCAGGGTGCCCGCGGTCGCCGGGACCGGCGTCTGCTCGGCGAGCGAACCGGCCAGCGCGAGGACGAACACCATCGGCAGGAACCGGCCCAGCAGCATGCACAGGCCCAGCGTCGTGTTGAAGAAGTCGGTGTTCGCGCCGAAGCCCGCGAACGCGGAGCCGTTGTTGTTCGACGCCGACGTGAAGGCGTACAGCACCTCGGAGAAGCCGTGCGCCCCGATGTTCGTCATCGCGTCCTTGCCGTCCGGCAGAGCCATCGCCAGCGCGGCGCCGATCAGCACCAGCGCCGGGGTGACGAGGATGTAGCAGGCCGCGAACTTGATCTCGCGGGTGCCGATCTTCTTGCCCAGGTACTCGGGCGTACGGCCGACCATCAGGCCGGCGATGAACACCGCGATGACCGCCATGATCAGCATGCCGTAGAGGCCGGAGCCGGTACCGCCGGGCGCGATCTCGCCCAGCATCATGCCCAGCATCAGGACGCCTCCGGACAGCCCGCTGAAGGAGTCGTGGAAGGAGTTGACCGAACCGGTCGAGGTCATCGTGGTGGAGACCGCGAACAGCGAGGAGTTGCCCTCACCGAACCGCTGCTCCTTGCCCTCCATCGCGCCGCCCGCCAGCTGCGCGGCGGTACCCGGGTGGGCGTACTCGAGCCAGGTGACGGCGAGCACGCCGGCGAACCAGATGAAGCCCATCGCGGCCACGATGGCGTAGCCCTGCTTCACATTGCCGACCATCCTGCCGAAGGTGCGCGGCAGCGAGAACGGGATCACGAGCAGCAGGAAGATCTCCAGCAGGTTGGTGAAGCCGTCGGGGTTCTCGAAGGGGTGCGAGGAGTTGGCGTTGAAGAAGCCGCCGCCGTTGGTGCCCACGTCCTTGATGGCCTCCTGGGAGGCGACCGCGCCGGGGCTGATGGCCTGCTTATCGCCGGACAGGGTGGTGAGGGTGTGGATGTCGCCGAAGTTCTGGATGGCGCCCGCCGCGATCAGCAGCACGGCGGCGATCACGGAGATCGGGATCAGGATCCGAACGATGCAGCGCACCAGGTCGGACCAGAAGTTGCCCAGGTCCCCGGTGCGGGAGCGCGCGAAGCCGCGCACCAGCGCGACGGCCACCGCGATGCCGACGGCCGCGGAGACGAAGTTCTGCACCGCCAGGCCCATCGTCTGGGTGACGTGGCTCATCGCCACCTCGCCCGAGTAGGACTGCCAGTTCGTGTTCGACACGAAGGAGGCGGCGGTGTTGAACGCCTGGTCCGCGCTGATCGGCTTGAAGCCGAGCGACAGCGGCAGCTTGTCCTGCACCCGCATGAGCAGGTAGAGGAACAGCACGCTCACCGCGGAGAAGGCCAGCACCCCGCGCAGATAGGCGGGCCAGCGCATCTCCGCGTCGGGGTTGGCGCCGACCGAGCGGTAGATCCAGCGCTCGACACGCAGGTGCTTCCTGGACTGGAAGACGGCGGCCATGTAGTCGCCAAGGGGACGGTGCACCAGGGCGAGCGCGCCGATCAGCGCGGTCACCAGGAGCACGTCAGCGAGTATGGGGCTCATGTCGCGGCTCAGAACCTCTCGGGGAAGACGAGGGCGAGGACGAGATAGCCCAGCAGGGCGACGGCCACGACCAGGCCGACGATGTTCTCGGCGGTCACAGCTTCGTCACCCCCTTGGCGACGAGGGCCACCAGCGCGAACACCGCGATCGTGGCGACGACGAAGGCCACGTCGGCCATCGTGAGCTCCTGGGTGAGGTTCGGGTGAGTACGGACCTCTAGAGGGAACCCAACCTTTCGGGCCTGACCGCGATCGTTAACGCCCCTCTTACGGCCCTCGGCGCAATCTTGACGGGATTCTGACGCCCAGTCGCCGACCAGGTGGAAGGGCACTGCGCGGCTCGGTCCGAAGACGACCTGAGCACCGATGTACGTGCGGCGGTCGGGCCACGGCAGCGGGCCGACGGCGCTCTGCAGGATCAGGCGCTCCACGAAGGCGGGATGCCGGGCGGCCATCGCGACCGCGGTCGGGGCTCCGCCCGAGACGCCGACGACCGCCGTGACCTCGCGGATGCCGAGGTGCGCGCACAGCGCGGCGGTGACATCGGCGCTGTTCACATCCACCTCGGCCGTGTGCGTCACCGGGCTGGCCGTCGTGGACACGGGAACGTACTGGAGCGGCTTCGGCGAGGGTGTGATCCTCACCCTGATCCAGGTCGGCGGGTTCGGCATCATGACGATGGACTCGCTGGCCAACGAGCTGATGCGCCGCGGCTGGGACGTGCTCGGCCTCGACACCGACGCCCGCCTCGTCCAGAAGTACAGCGACGCCCTCACCCACGCCGCGGTCGCCGACTGCACCGACGCCGAGGCCCTGCACCAGCTCGGCGTCCACGAGTTCACCAGCGCCGTCGTCGCCATCGGCAGCGACATCGAGGCGAGCATCCTGGTCAGCTCCAACCTGCTGGAGGCCGAAGTGCCCAACATCTGGGCCAAGGCCGTCAGCCGCCATCACGGCCAGATCCTCGAACGCCTCGGCGTCCACCACGTGGTCCTGCCCGAGCACGAGATGGGCGAACGCGTCGCCCACCTGGTCACCGGCCGGATGCTGGACTTCATCGAGTTCGACGACGACTACGCCCTGGTGAAGACCGTCGCCCCGGACGTCGCCACCGGCATCCCGCTCGGTCAGAGCCAGGTCCGCAGCACGTACGGCGTCACGGTCGTCGGCATCAAGCGCCCAGGCGAGGACTTCACCTACGCGACCGCCGAAACCGTGGTCCAGAAGGGCGACGTCATCGTCGTCACCGGCAAGACGCATGCGGTGGAGACCTTCGCCGAACTCGGCTGATCTGCTCCGGCCCGGGGCTTTCCCGTCTGCTCGGAGGTTGGGGAAACCGCATCCATCGGGAGGGTGTCCACGCAGTCACGGACGGCAGGGCGAGGTCGAGACCGCCCGCCATCCGCATGACTTCCATGCGTTCATGGCCCGCGAACCGCCCGTTCTCATCGAAATCTGGCGGCGGCGGTACCAGGCATAACGCCGGATGCACGATCTTAACGGCCCCTTGATGCCTTTCTGCGGCGCAGCATGCCTCAGGTGCTTCCTGCGCACCTAGCATCGCCAGATGTGAGGTCAGTGCCCAAACACATGCTCGTCGGCCGCCCCCTGCGCACCACCCAGCTCGGCGAGACCCTGCTGCCCAAGCGGCTGGCCATCCCGGTCTTCTGCAGCGACCCTCTCTCCTCGGTGGCCTACGCAACCGAGGAGATCCTGCTGATCCTCGCCTTCGGCGGCACCCAGCTTCTGCATCTCGCGTGGTACATCGCCGCCGCGATCATCCTGCTGCTCGTGGTGGTGATCTCCTCCTACCGGCAGACCTGCCACGCCTATCCCAACGGCGGCGGCGCCTATGCGGTCAGCGCCGAGAACCTCGGCCGGACCGCGGCCCTGACCGCGGCGAGCGCGCTGCTGGTGGACTACGTACTGACCGTCGCCGTCTCCGTGGTCGCAGGGGTCGCCGCAATCACCTCGGCCGCGCCCTCGCTGGGGAAGTACGCGGTGGAACTGTCCGTCGCCGCGGTGGGGCTGCTGACCCTGATGAACCTGCGCGGCGTGAAGGAGTCCGGCCGGGTCTTCGCCGTCCCGACCTACGGCTTCGTGCTCGGCATCTACGCGATGTTCGCCTTCGCCGCCGTACGCCTGGCCACCGGAGAAACGATCCGCGCCGAGTCGGCCCACCTGTCGATCCACGCCACCGGCGCCTACACCGGCCTGGCGCTGGCCTTCCTCGGCATGCGGGCCTTCGCCTCCGGCTGCACCGCGCTGACGGGTGTGGAGGCGATCAGCAACGGGGTGCCCGCCTTCCGCAAGCCCAAGAGCCGCAACGCCGCGCAGTCGCTGGTCATCATGGGCACGATGTCGATCAGTATGTTCGCCGGCATCACCGTCCTGGCCCTGCTCTACCGCGTCCATGTCGCCGACAACCCCACCGCGCTGGGGCTGCCCGCCGACGCGTCCACGCCGACCGCGCTCGCGCAGATCGCCAAGGCGTCCTTCGGCGACGTCACGTTCCTCTTCTACTACGTGCAGGCGTTCACCGCGGGCATCCTCATCCTTGCCGCCAACACCGCCTTCAACGGCTTCCCGCTGCTGTCCTCGCTGCTGGCCCAGCACCGCTTCCTGCCCCGCCAATTGCACAACCGCGGCGACCGGCTGGTGTTCTCCAACGGCATCGTGCTACTTGCGCTGGCCGCGATCGGGCTGATCATCGCGTTCGACGCGGACGTCTCCTCGATCATCCAGCTCTACATCGTCGGCGTCTTCGTCTCCTTCACCCTCTCCCAGGCGGGCATGGTCCGGCACTGGACCAAGGAGCTGGCCCACACGTCCGACCCGCCAGCGCGGCGCCGTATCCGCCGCTCACAGGCCATCAACGCCACCGGAGCGTTCTTCACCGGCATCGTGCTGGTCATCGTGCTCGTCACGAAGTTCCTGCACGGCGCGTGGATCGTCACGATCGCCATGCCGCTGCTGTTCGTCGCCATGCTGGGCATCCGCCGCCATTACGACCGCATCGCGAAGGTACTCGCCGTCGCACCGACCGCCGGGTCCCAGGCGCCCTCCCGCAACCACGCGATCGTGTTGGTCTCCCAGGTCCACGCCCCCACCCTGCGGGCCCTCGGCTACGCCCGCGCCACCCGCCCGCACATGATCGAGGCACTCAATGTCTCCGTGGAGCCCCACGAGAGCGACGAGCTCAAACGCCAGTGGGACGAACACAACCTGGACGTTCCCCTGGTGGTGCTCGACTCCCCCTACCGGGAGGTGACCCGCCCGGTCCTCGACTACGTCCGCCGCATCCGCCGCGAAAGCCCCCGCGATGTCGTCACCGTGGTCATCCCCGAGTACGTCCTCGGCCGCTGGTGGGAGCAACTGCTCCACAACCAGAGCGCCCTGCGGCTCAAGGCCCGCTTGTTGTTCATGCCCGGCGTCATGGTCACCAGCGTCCCCTACCAGCTCGACGCGGCCCTCCAGCAGCCCGGTGCCCCCGACTCCCCCTGACGTCCGCCGCCGGCCGTGTGCGTATGGAACGCGTCAACGTGCCGTAGGGGATCCATCAGGGAAGCCCAGGCCCGTCGCCAAGTCCGGCACCGCGTGCGTTCCTATGGAAGGAGGAGCACCTCCTGGGCGTAAGCGGTTGGGGAGAGGATTGACCATGGTGGAGTGGCGCCCGCTGCGCACCGCCGTCAGGCCGGTGGCCGAGCCGGTGGCGACCCCCTTCGTCTGGGCGGCGGCCTTCGTCGGCTCGTTCCTCCTCGTCGCGGTGCTCGGTGCCGTCGGCGGACCGGCCAGCTCCGCGATCGGCCTCGCCGCGCTGTGCGCGCTGGCGGTGCTGCTGGGCCTGCCCGCCCGCTTCCGCGCGGCCCCCGGCATCGCCACCGTCTGCTGGCTGTTCCTCAATGGCTATGCCATCGCCCCGCGCGGTGAGCTCGCCTGGCAGGGGCATCTCGACGCCGCCCGGCTCGTTCTGCTTCTCGCCGCCGCTGTCCTCGGCACGCTTATCGCGCGGATCGTCAATGCCGTCGGAGCCCACCACCGCGTTACACCGGGCCGGGGGCCACAATAGGAAAGACAGGGCCGCTGCTTTCCGGCTGCGTCCGAACACCATGAGAACTGCCGCGCGACGGCTGGTCAGCGCACAGCATCCAGGTGACGCTGCCTTGCAGGACGACCAACAGCGAAACAGGAGCCGATCGTGCGGGCACGTGACCTGGCAGTGGAGTACGAGACGGTCGGCGTCGACACCGACGCCATGGCAGCGGCCCGGCTGATGGCCGAGCACCGGCTCCCGGCCCTGCTGGTGGTGGACGGCGACGGCACGCCGAAGGCGATCCTGCCCGCCTCTCAGATGATCAAGATCCTGGTGCCGGCGTACGTGGTGGAGGACCCGACCTTGGCGGCGGTGGTGGACGAGCGTCACGCCGACCGGCTGTGCCAGGCACTCAAGGGCCGCACCGTACGCGACTGCCTGTCGAAGTCCGTGCCCGCGCCGCCGGTCGCCGCACCGGATGACACCGCGCTGGAGGTGGCGGCGCAGATGGCCCAGGTCCGCAGCCCGTTGGTGGCGGTCGTGGACAGGGACAAGACCGCCACGCGGCTGCTCGGAGTGATCACCGCCTCCCATCTGCTGGAGCGGCTCCTCGTCGCCGCGTCGTGAGCCGCCGGGGCCGTCCCCTTCGTAGATGTCCAGCCCCGGCCCAGTCCCAGCTGCTTGAGAGTGGCGCGTGCCTGAGGACCGACATGGGTGGCGATCACTTGCGTGCCGTGTGCCCTCGCCACACGCAGCGCCATGAAGAACACCGCACCACCGTCGCCGCTGAAATGCGTCACCTGCCCGAGGTCGACCTCAAGTACACCGGGCCGGGAGCCGAGAACGCCCCGCACTCTTCCCGATACGCCCGGCGTTCTGTGCGGTGATCTCACTCGAGAGTCGGACGACGACGTGTTCTCGGACGGATCCGGCACCGCGTCCACGGCGCCGGAACGGATGGAGCAGACGATTGTCCGCCCCCAGCAGTCCGCGGTGCTGGTGCGGCTCCCGGGCGGGGGAGAATCTGGCATCCGGGACTCCAGGGCAGGGGCGGTCGATTGCCGACCAGGCTTCCCGGCGCACCTGAGCCCAGGCCAGGGCCAACCGACTCCGGCCGCCGCCTGGCCGACCACGGCTGCCGGGATCCGGCAGCGTCCTGCCCCTCACGGTGCCTATGGGTGATCTATCAAAGACGTGTCAAGAACAGGTAAGGTTCCCATCGGTGTGCCGGGAAGCCTGGTCGGCGAGCAGGGGATCAATCTCTCTTCCGATCAGGGGCGTACGCCATGGTGCTCGTTGCGGTGTTCGGTGTCGCGTTGCTGGTGGCGGTGCTGCTGTCGGGCCTGGCGGCGCGGACCGTGCTCTCCACCTCCTTTCTCTTTCTGGCCGGCGGCGCGCTGGTCAGTGACGGTTTCCTCGGCCTGATCCACATAACGCCGGACAGCGGGATCGTGACCGTGACGGCCGATCTGGCCCTGTTCGCCGTCCTTTTCACCGACGGACAGCACGTCTCCTTCGCCAAACTGCGGGCGAACTGGCGCAACCCGGCCCGCGCGCTGGGCCTGGGCATGCCGCTCGCCTTTGTGTTCATGGCGCTGGTGACGCACTTCCTGGTCGGCCTGGACTGGACGACGTCGTTCCTGGTGGGCGCCGTACTGGCGCCGACCGACCCGGTGTTCGCCTCCGCGATCGTGGGCCGCAAGGAGGTCCCGGCCAAGCTGCGTGAGCTGCTGAACGTGGAGAGCGGCATCAACGACGGCCTGGCACTGCCGGTGGTACTGGTCCTGATCGCCGCGGCCGGACCCGCCGCCGACCACGCCGACGAGGCATCGATCGGGAAGATCGCCCTGGAACTGGCGCTCGGGCTGGCCTTCGGCGTCCTGCTGCCGCTCGTCGTCAACGGACTCGTCCGCTTTCGCCTGTTGGGCGCGGAGCCGAAACTGCAGCCCCTGTTGCCGCTGGCCACGGGCATCATCCTGTACGGGCTGTGCCACCTCACCCACGCCAACCCCTACCTGGCCGCCTTCTCCGCGGGCGCGGTGCTCGCCGCCACCGCGCCGGAGGCGAAGGAGGCGTTCGAGCCGCTGGGCGAGGCGCTCGCCGAGCTGGCCAAGTTCGCCGCGCTGCTGGTGTTCGGCGCCCTGCTGACCCCGCACCTGTTCGCCGACCTGTCGCTGGGCGGCTACGTCGCCGTCGTACTGGCGATCGTGCTGATCCGCCCCGCGTCGCTGCTGCTCTCCTTGATCGGTACGCGCTTCGACCGGCGGGAGAAGCTGACCGCGGCCTGGTTCGGGCCGAAGGGCTTCGCCTCGGTGGTGTACGGGCTGCTGGTGCTGCAGTCCGGCATCCCGCAGGCCGAGGAGGCGTACACGCTGATCGCGGTGTGCATCGCGTTCTCGATCGTCGCGCACTCCAGCACGGACGTGCCCATCGCCCGGATGTTCGACGTCGAGGACCTGGTCGGCATCCCGGACGACGAGGACGACGACACTCCCCCGGCCGCAGAACGCCTGAGCGAAGGAAACGACCATGCGCGCACGTGAGTTGGCTCGGCCCTACCCCACGGTGTCGACCGATGACGACGCCGCGGAAGCTGCCAGGCTCGTCGTCCGTGAGCGACTGCCGGCGCTGCTGGTCCTGGATCAGAACCAGTACCCGTACGCGATCGTGCCGGGCGCCCGCGTCGTCCAAGCGCTGGTGCCCGCTGCCGTGCAGGAGGACCCACTCCTCGCGGCCGTGATCGACGACCGGCTCGACAACCAGGTACGGGAGGCGATGGCCGGGCAGTCGGTGGCGACCTGGCTCCCCCGGCGCCATCTCACCGCGGCCGTGGTCGGGCCGGCCGCATCGCCCATGCAGATCGCGGCCCTCATGGCGCGCAAGGACACCCCGATCGTCGCGGTGGTCGAACGCAACGGCGTCCAGCCCACGCTGATCGGCGCGGTCACCACCGACGCCCTGATCGAGTACTTCATCGGAGGACCGTGAACGACTGGCACAGCTGGGCAGCAATCATCGTCTTCGTCGGCGCCTACGCCCTGATCATCAGCGAGAAGATCCACCGCGTCGCCGTGGCGCTGGGCGGCGCGGGGCTGATGCTGGCGATCGGGGCGACGGACGACGTCTCGGCGTTCTACTCCGAGGACTCCGGCATCGACTGGAACGTCATCTTCCTGCTGATGGGCATGATGATGATCGTCGGCGTGCTGAAGAAGACCGGCATGTTCGAGTACCTGGCGATCTGGGCGGTCAAGCGCGCCCACGCGAAACCCTTCCGGGTGATGGCCATGCTCGTGGTCATCACCGCCGTTGCCTCGGCGCTGCTCGACAACGTCACCACGGTCCTACTGATCGCCCCGGTCACGTTGCTGGTGTGCGAGCGTCTCGCGCTGCCCGCCGCGCCGTTCCTGATCGCCGAGGTGATGGCCTCCAATGTGGGCGGTACGGCGACCCTGGTCGGCGACCCGCCCAACATCATCATCGCCAGCCGGGCGGGCCTGACCTTCAACGACTTCCTGGTCCACCTGGCCCCGCTGATCGCCGTATTGCTGGTGGTGCTCGTCGCCCTGTGCCGGGTGATGTTCCGCGCGTCGTTCGTCTACGACGACGACCGCGCCGCCGAGATCATGGCGCTGGAGGAGCGCGAGGCCATCAAGGACCCGCGGCTGCTCATCCAGGGCCTGATCGTGCTGGCCTTGGTGGTGGCCGGGTTCGTCCTGCATCCGGTGCTGCACTACGAACCCAGCATCGTCGCCCTGCTCGGCGCGGGGCTGCTCATCGCCATTTCCACGGCCGACACGAGCGAGGTGCTGGCCGAGGTGGAGTGGCCCACGCTCGCCTTCTTCGCCGGCCTGTTCATCATGATCGGCGGCCTCATCGACACCGGCGTCGTCAGCGAGGTCTCCCAGAAGCTGGCGGATGTGATCGGCGGCAACGAACTGGGCGGGTCCATGACGCTGCTCGGCGGCTCCGCCGTTCTTTCCGGCATCGTCGACAACATCCCGTACGTCGCCACCATGGCCCCGATCACCAGCGATCTGGTGAAGGACATGGGCGGGGCAAGCGACCACGTCCTGTGGTGGGCCCTGGCCCTGGGCGCCGACCTCGGCGGCAACGCCACCGCCATCGGCGCCTCCGCCAACGTCGTCGTCCTCGGCATCGCCGAGCGCAACCGACAGCCCATCTCCTTCTGGCAGTTCACCAAGTACGGGCTGATCGTCACCGGCGTCACCGTCACCATCTCGCTCGGGTACGTGTGGCTGCGCTACTTCGCCCTCGCCTGAGCCCAGGCTCCGAACCGAAAGATCCTTCATGCTGCCTGCGGCACGCTCACTGGACCCGTACGACCTGAGCGTCCTCATAATCCTGCTGGGCGGGCCCTACTCCGCGGCCACCGTGCTCGTCCTGCGGCGGCACGGTCGGCACATCCACCCCTGAGGAAAGGCGCTCATGATCCTCGGCGTGCTTCTGCTCGCCGCTGTGTGGCTGTATGTCCGCATCGCCGGGGACGCCTGGCGACCATGATCGATTCTTCACACGGATCCGGGAGAGAAATGCGTACCACCGTCGCGAAGGCCGCCACCGCCATGGTGCTGCTCGCCACGCTCGCCGCCTGCAGCACCGACGGCTCGGCCGGGCAGACCACCCGGCCCACACCCGCCATACCCCGGCCCACCGCCACACCCAACACCTCCGAGGACCAGGGCGGCGCCGTGGGCGGCATGGCCGATTTCATCGGCGGAAACCTCAAGGGCGCCAGGGAGCAGATCGCCTCGGCCGCTCGCATCACCGCCACCGACATCAGCGGACAGCACCGCGTCGTCCGCGAGGAGTCCGAGTGGAAGATCTGTACCCAGCGGCCGGCCCCCGGCTACCCGGTCAACGACCAGTCGATCACCTTCGGCGTAGTCAAGACCGAGGAGAGCTGCTGACGTACCGGCGTCTCCCGGCCCGGCCAACGGTCACCGCCCGGCGGCCGGGCTGGGAGCGGGCGAAGTGGAAGAACTGCCGCAGCACGTTCAGCCGCAACTTGCGGGCCCGGGGCAGGCTGGCCACGAAGATTTCGACGTCGTGCACGTCGGCCAGGGCCCAGTCGTTCTTGCCGCGATGATCCACCAGTAAGAGTGCCAGGTCAGGCAGGATGCTCAGGGCGGTTTGTGGTTGGCAGAGCCAGGCCGCGGAGGGTGAAGAGGTCCTCCAGCGCGCGGGCGGAGGAGCCCATCGAGCGTCCCGGGAGGCGGGAGCGTTCGAGTAGAGCCTGGGGAGAGTTGGAGTGTTCGTCCCCCGGGAGCCGACCCAGGTCGGTGACGAAGCCGCAGGCCCGGGCGACGCAGTGGCGGCGGCGACGTGGGCGACGAATTCGGCCAGCCAGGAAGGCGGGTCGGCGAGCCGGAACGCGGACAACTCGTTGAGCGATCCGAAGCCACTGTGGCCTGAGCACCATCAACCGACGACTGCGCGGGACCAGTACTCGCGGATCACCGCCAACTTCTCCTCGAAGTCGGCATCCCACCGACTGCTGGTGAAGACGCCCGGAACCGTGAGTGCCCGTCCACGGACCCGCACGGCGCACACGTCCCACCACTCACCACTGCGTGCTTGGTGGCGCCGCTTCTCAATCCGGGCGATCTCGGTCCACGAGACCGAGCTGTGACTGACGAAGGTGCGGAACTCCATCCCATTCGGCGTGAGGAGCGTCCGACCGTATCCACGGTTGATCATGTAAAAGAACGCGACCAGCCATAACACGCCGACGCCGCCAACCCACCACCACCGATCCGCCGCCCGTTCAGACAGTGCCATCGCTACCGCCGCGCCGAAGCAGACCAGCGTCAGGAACCCGGTCCACCACCAATTCCTCCGCCGGGCAGCGGTGTCGAGACCGATCCATATGCCGGGCATGCCCGTGATGCTACAGACACCAGGTGAAACCCGTCATCGCCTAGGCGAGCCCAGGAACACAAGCTACCCAGACCCACAGGTCTTGACTATTGCTCTCGCATTCGGTCGTCATCGGCGCCCCGTAGGGCGGCCGGGACAGGTTGACCAGCATGAAGTCGCTGCCTCCGGCGCCCAGACGCTTGTGACGCTCCAACACGTACTGGTCGAAAGCCTGCACCACAAGGAAGTCGACCGGCATGGCCCAGGACTTCTTCGACTTCGACCAGGCGCGGTTCTCGTTCTCGCGCCGGACGACGTGGACGTGGGCGCCCTCGATGTCGCAGCCCAGCGTTGCGGGAGTCCATCAGCAGATGAGGATCGCAGCGGCGCAGGCCCGCGACCTGCCCCGGGCGCAGTCCGACCCGCGACAGCAGAAGAAGGATGAGCCGGTCACGGGCGGAGCGGCACTGCAGGAACATGGCCACGATCTCCTCGTCGCTGGCCCGGTCGATGGTGGTCCCGGGCTCCTGGTCCACTTCAGCCACAGCAACTGAACAACCGCATGTCGCGAGCGGCGGTCTGCCACTCCCGCCTGGTGTTCGCGCACCAACCCGGGTACAGCACGACGGCCTCGGCGTACGCCTTCGTCGTCGTCTCCACCCGCCCCGGGCCAACCTCAGCTCCCGTAGGAAGCGGTCGGCCTCCTCCACCACTCCCAACTCGTCGTCCACCACGGTCCAGTACCGAATGCCCGACGGCAGCTGTACAGGGAATGCACGCACTGATGTACCTCTACTCCACGAGTCGCTCGCAACGATCCACCGCAGAGCCGCACCCCCTGAGAACCGTCGCAACCTCCCCAACGAGGGGGCTCCGTACGACGTCACACCACAGCCGGGGAACCCCCAGAGAACACGCGGGTCGCTGACGAGATCGTCGTCATGCAGTACGGCCGGATCGCCGAGCAGGGACGGTACGAGGAACTCGCCGACGCCGGCGGCCTGTTCCAGGAACTGCTCCCCCTCTCCCAAGACCGCTGACCCCGGGAGTGCCGCACTGTAGGATCCGCGATTTCGTGAGCAATGAAGGCCCTTCGTTAGCAGCGGATTAGCAAATCCGTGCTTTCCTTAGCAATCGTTACGGTCGGTAGTCATCGGCTGTGCGGCACTTCCGATCTCTGCCTAACTCGTGCGTTCCGCTGACGCTCTCCTGAATGTCAACCCCTCTGGACGGACCGGTTCGGGGTGCTGTCCTGCTTGATCAGGTAGTACGCCTCGCGGGCGACGTACCGTTTGAGACACCGCATGATCTCCATCTTCGATTTGCCTTCGCTGGTGCGGCGTTCGAGGTACTTCTGGGTGGCCTCGTCGTAGTGGACGCGGCAGACCACGGCCATGTGGAGTGCGGAGTTGGTCTGGCGGTCGCCACCGCGGTTGAGCCGGTGACGCTGGACCTTCCCGGAGGAGGCGGGCAGCGGAGCAACTCCGCAGAGTTTGGCGAAGCGGGCCTCGTCGGTGACCCGCTGTGGGTTGTCGCCGCAGGTGACAAGGAGCTGGGCGGTGTTCTCGATCCCGAAGCCTGTCCGTTCCAGCAGTGAGGGTGCCAGTTCGCGGACCAGGGGCCCGATCATCGCGTCGAGGTCGGCGACCTCGTCATCAAGTTCGAGGTAGCGGCGGGCCAGGGACTTGATCGCGATGCGGGTGGCCGAGACGGGGTCGCGGAAGTCGGTCTCGTCGGGCCGCCAGGCGGCGCAGGTGCGGATGAGCTGCATCCGGGTCAGGTTGCGGACCTGGTCGCGAAGTTCTTCGGGGGCGGAGATGATCTGGCTGCGGAGCATCTGCAGGGCAACGCGGCGGGCTTTGACGGCGGTGGAGCGGGCGACGCGCAGGACGCGTAAGGACTCGACCATGCCGGTGCGGGTCTTGGGGGTGATCACACGGTTGCCGGCCAGGGCCGCGTGGGCAGCGTTCTCGGCATCGAGGGTGTCGTCCTTGCCGCGGCGGCGCCGGTCGGAGCGGTCGGGCCGGTTGACCTCGAGGATCTCGATGCCGGCCTGCTGGAGGTGGCGCAGGAGTCCGGCGCCGTAGGAGCCGGTGCCCTCGATGCCGATGCGGCGGACATCGCCGAAGGTGCGCATCCAGCGCAGGAGGGCGCGGTAGCCGGCGCGGGTGGTGGAGAACGCCTGGGTGTCCAGCACGTGGTCGTCGGTGTCGATCACGGCAGCGACGTGCAGGTCTTTGTGAGTGTCCACGCCGCCGATGACGACGCGGGAGACGGGTGGGATGCTGGCCATGTCGGCCTCCTCGCGGACGAGAGCGCGGTGGGTCGGCGCGCGGTCACCGAGGCGGCGGACAAGACAGTGATGGGACCTTGGCCAAGCTCTCCTTAAGTCACTCCCGTCGGCGAGGCGAGCGCCTCGCCGGGATGTTCCCGGGCCACCGACATGTCCGAGGAAGGACAGCACGGTCGATCCGAGTGCGGGTCAGGAGGCCGCGAGAGCATCCCGGCACCGGCATCCTGGCGCGTCCATCGCTGTGCGGGTCAAGAGGCCCGGAACATCCGGTACTTCACATACTCACTGTCCGTATGGTCCGCGATATCGCGGTACGGAGCACAGGCAAGACCCGCCGTGGGCGTACAGCGCCCACGGCGTTCACCCGGTACGAGGACGAGTCGGTCCGTGAAGTACCCTTTGTGCGGCTGCGATTGGCGAACTTCGCGGAGTTCTCGACACGGCCGAACACTGACCCCCTGAAGCCACCCGGACAAAGTGGATCATGATTCAGCCGCCGCCGACACGAGTCGACACCGTGGCAGCAGGTCCGGTCGGTGCACGGGCAGGCCCACTACTCGGGCAGCTACGCTGGGCGTCAGCGAACACCTGGCCAAGGACAACCAACTGCACGTCACCGTGAGCTGACCTGCCCGTTAGGCGGCACCTGCTGTAACTCGGGCGTGTTGGCTGCGCATGCTCAGGGCACAGGGGGAGCCGGCGGCTGCGCAGGAGGGGGGTCGGAGGCAGACGCCGCGTCGCGGGAGGCACGGGAAGTCGCCCTGATGTCATCAACGTCGCTGCGTCGCAGTACAAAAATCTTCACGAGGGCGAGCAGGCTCGGGCCGCACAACAGCGTCGCTAGCCATGGCTGGTCCGGAGCAACAGCCACCCCACTGCCTAGCAATGCTAGGCAGATGACAACGCCACAGATGAGCCCGCTCATGCGGTAGATGTGGTTGCGGCGGCGATCAGCTTCCTGTGCCACGCGCTCCGCTTCAGCTCTCGCGACGGCTGCCGTCCGCTCGGCTGCGGCCTGAGCAGCAGCCGCATCGCGTTCGGCCTGCGCTCGCTGGTTGTCAAGCTGGCGCAGCCGTATCTGATGCTCCCGCTTCAGCTGCGGTTCCAGCGCCTTGAACGCGACCTCGAGTTTCTCAGGACCACCGAGAGCCGTGCCCCACTTCATGGCAATCTCCAAGCCCGCAGAGATGACCGGATCAGCTGACTGAGTAGCTGGAAGCCTCGGGTTCTCTTCAGGGCTCACCTTTGCTCACCTCCGCCCCCAGAGCCAGATGGCCCAGGGCCAAGGCCTGATGGCTCAGGCGGCGGCCCCAAGCGCACGAAGAGTCTGGCCAGTGTGTGCTCAAGGTTTTCGGACGCCGCGGCGACCTCTTCGTCTACTGCGTTCCGTGTCGCAGACGACTCAGTGCCATCTGTGGCCTCTTGTGCCTCTCGCGATGCTTTGAGAGCAGACAGGACCGCGCGATACGCAGCCTCACCCCTTACATGCTCGGCGTCACCGCGTTCCAGGATCAGGCGCATCACCTCGCGCCGGAGTTCGTACTTCTTCGCCCAGGCCAGGGCTCCCCGCGGCCCCTCCTGCTCTATGAGTTCGGCGATCAGCCTGTCGGCCCCCTCCGCACGCATCACGTCCGCTCTTTCCAACAGCTGGGCCTCCTGTGCGACATCCCGGAACTTCCGCCTGGCGGCGACTTCGTCCTCGCCGACGAGCAGCTCAATCCGGATGATGCGCAGCCGTACCACATCGTCGCCGGTGAAGTCGGCCAAGGCAGAGTTGAGAGCCCGTTCCGCCTCGTAGAAGTCGGCGATGTCATAGTCGCGGGCGACATTGCGGAGAGTCGTGCGCAGATGGCCGCACAGCGCCTCGCTCACGTCCCGGATTCCCCGGGAGACCACCTCGGCCGGGTCCGCGACCCGGCACAACAGGTCGACCCGGCTACGGAAGTACGACGCAGGATCACGGCTGAGCAGCGGGATGCCGAGAGTGAGCTGGTGCTCGGTCAGGTCGACGGTCATCACACTGCGATACGCGCTGAGCCGGGAGAACGGGATCTCCTCACCGCTGTGGATCGTCAACGAGGGGCCGCTGTCCCCGACAAGAACCAGAGCCCGGCCGGGCCCTGGCGGCCGCAGCCGGTTCGTCACCCTCCACCTGGGTAATTCTTCGCTGCTCAGGATCGGGTCGTAGGTCTGCTCCATCGCCCATTCCCCCCATTACCTTCTTGGTGGCCCCGCAATGGGGCGCCCGGCCTCCGGAGTTGGCCTGGTTTTCTCCCCCGCAGTAGACACGCTAGGAGAAACCACGGTTGCACAGGACGCCAATCCGACAAACCCCAGCCCGCCTTCTCAGTCGAACAGGCGCGAGCGGAACCGGCATCACTACCGACTGTAACTGCCAGCGACCGTTCACCGGCGAGATTGCTCATGCCAGACCGACTCAGCCAGTGCTCACAGAGCTCGGATTTCGGCGTCGTCACAGGACGCACTGCTCACGGAGCCGTGGACCCTACACGCACTGTAGGATTCACGACTCGATGCGCAATGTTTGCGCCTGATGCGCAGTGAATGCGCAAATCCGGACGCCGATGCGCAATGACTCCAGACGGTAACCGCCGGTTGCAGGTCCCTTGTGATGCTCTGGGCACACAGTGCAGTCCGGGGTGTGGCGGTACGGACGACACGCACGGCTCGTCGAGGACGCGGGCTGCCCGAATACCGGTTGGTCAGGGGTGCAACCGTACGGCGGCGATACAGCAGTTGTCGGATCGGCGAGACATCGCACCAAAAGGGTTCCATCGAGGATTGCCCACCCGCACGGCGTTCCCGGCCGGAATCCCGGCAGCCCCCGAGCGACCGGTCCTCGCCACGGTGAGGGCCGGCGACATGCCAACGCGCGGAAGCACCACGTGTGTTGTGCCCGGAGTCGACCGCACAACAGCGCACTCACACGTCTGCCGGAACGGCCGTGCTCTGGAGCGCCTGCCCCGGCTTGGTTGTGGGCATAGGGAGATCCAGCAGACCGCGTATCCGACGGACATACTTGTTTCCGCTGTGCTGGTCGACGGACTGCAGATGCCCGAGGAAGGTATCCGCGTCGGATGCCTCGGATGCCTGCCGCCAGAATGGCAGTCCCTTTTCGAGCTCGGCCACGAGTTGCTCGGTCGGCTGCTCGGCTCCGGGCAGCTCGGTGTCCTTGAGCATCCGGATGGTCTCGGTCTGCGCTTCGGCCATCTGATCAGCCCAGGCGGTGGCACCGGGGAGGTCCTGCTGAGGGCTCTTCACGGGGCGGAGTGCCGCTCCGATGCTCAGCGGCTTCACAGCCGAGAGAAAGGCCAGTTGAGCGGGGTCGAGATCGGACGCGTCGCGTTGTACCGAACTGTCCAGTTCCGTCATATCCAGCCGGGCCACCCAGCACACCACAGTGCGCCGCCCGGCATCCCAGCCCCGCTCGTCCGGATGGAAGTAGTAGGTCTGCAGACGCCCGAAGGCCATCGGATCCATCGAGTAGTCGAGGAAGAGTCTCACGCACCGCGGTCGTGCGATCGCCGCGATCCCGTCCCGACCCGGGAATTCTCCCTCCCCGGACAATGCGAAGGTGCCATACACCTCTCCTCGGTGTGACTCGTCGCACGGGACCAATCGCACGCTCGCGCCCCCCAGCGCCAGCGTGTCGCGTTCGGGCAGCCCGCTGCCGGGGTCGAAGCAGTCACCGGCCGTGAGTGAATGGACCGTGGTCCACCCCGGTCCCGCGGCCTCCCCGCTGTCACTCCGAGCTGGTAGCGTCCAGACCTTGAAGTCGATCAACGGGGCGGCAAGACCGACCAGCAGAAGAACCGCACCGGAAACAGAGATTCCGGCAATCGCAAGTCCCTTTCCCCGCTGCCCGTTCCTGGAAATCTGCAGCAGCGCGACAGCACCGAATATCAATCCCAGGGGAGCGAGGCACAGCAGCGACGTCACCAGGGCGGTGACTGCCAGGGGATTCAGCCTCGCCTGCACCTGAGCGGGCACGGATGGTGGATACGGAAACAGCGGCGGGGGAACCGACATGCCGTCTCAGCCTCCGTCATGGCGGGACGAAGCCCGGTAGATCGCGTAGATCGTGGAGCCGACGAGAGCGAGGAGCGCCACTACGGCCACTGGCAGCAGGGATATGAGCGCACCCTCGTCGACACCCAGCGACAGCAGCATCTGCGCCGCCAGTACGCCGGAGCCCATGACGAGGAACATGATTCCCAGCTTGCGCGCCAGATAGCGTTCGCTCACCATCAGGCGCACGCCCCCCGCGCGGAAGTTGAGTCGGATGAGTTTCTCCCCGGCCCCCATGGGGTTGAAGGCGAATATCACGCCGGAAATGAAAAACAGGGCACCAATGACAAGCACTTCGCTCGGGCTCCTTCCGTGCGTCCGGGCCTTCAAGGACCCCTTCGCGCATTCTTGCCTCTCAGCTGCTTCGGCCGCCGAGGGGAGGGCCATGGCGGCGGGAGAACCGTGAGGCTCCCGCCGCCATGGCCGCCAGTTGTTCTGCGGTTCCGGTCAGCTGACGACTAGCCTGTGACGCCCGTGCAGGTGTAGGCACCCGACACGGAAAAACCCGGTGTCGTGACACCGAATCCTATGGTCCCCACAGGTACGCCGTCGCTGTTCGTGACCACGCTGGTGATCGGCGCACCCTCCTGGCACGTCGACGCGGTGCTGTTCACGGCCAGCCCGAAGTCTCCGTAGACGCCCACTGGGGCGCCTCCGGAGACTCCGAAGTCCACACCGGAGCCCCGCACCTGGTTCCAGTCGTCGGCATTGCTGTACATCAGGCCGAACGAGCCGGAGTACCCGAAGCCGACCTCCCCGCCCTTGGACCCGGTCCAGGCCAGGTCGTAACCGTCATCCGTCTTCATGACGGCGGCACAGCCGGAGAGGGTGCCCCCCAGCCCGAGAGCCACGTCGCCCCCCGCGCAGATCCCCGAGGTGTTGGAGTACCCGAGGTCGTTGCCGAGGTGATCGCCGACGAAGGGAAGGTTGCTGAGGGGGTTCTCCGCCTGCGTACCCCAGTACAGGATGCCGCCGACGAAGTTCTCCCAGGCCGAAATCGACTTGTGGCCGGACTCGGAGTCCTCGAAGCCGGTCGTGCCGTTCGACTCGACGTCGTACGAGGTCTGGAAGTGGTAGTCGTCGCCGGGCAGCGAGGTGTCCTCCTCGGTGTCGGACGTGTCGACGTCGAGCCCGCAGTACGGTCCCGGCTGGCTGCACAGCATGTGACCGTCCAGCTCGAAGCGGTTCACCGGGTTGCCGCCCGTGAAGGCGTACCGGTTCCCGGTAAAGGGATCGGTGCCGAGGCGCATGTCGGCGAGGGCGCCGTTGTACATGTCCCTCGTCGTGAAGCGGTTCAGGTCCGGGTCGTAGTCCCGGAAGCCCATGTCGTAGGTGCCGGAGGAGACGTCCCACCGCTTCGCGTTGAAGCGGTAGGAGTTGTACGGCTCCTGGCTCGGATCGGTGGCGTCCGGCTGGTCGACTCCGCTGAACTCCGCACCGTCGTCGGAACCGTAGGCGGTGTAGCCGTACGTCGTCTTGGTGTCACCTGCTGACGTGGTGACGGACTCGACGTCGCCGCGCGTGTTGTACCCGTACACGCCGAGTTCCTCGGTGCCACCGGACTGCTTGATCTGGGAGAGCCGCTGGCCCCACGGCGAGTACTGGTAGGACGCGGTGACCGACCCAGAGACCTCCTCGCTCAGCACCTCGTCCGACAGGCCGAGGTAGTTGAAGTTGGTGGTCTTGCCCGCCACGGTCTTGTCGGCCGTGCGGTCGAGCGGGTCGAAGGTGGAGGTCGTCACCGACTGGGTGCCGTCGGTCTGGAGCTTGGAGTTCTTCACCACGTGGTCGAAGCCGTCGTAGGTGTTGCTCTCCACGACCTTTCCGCCACCGGTGATCGACTCCAGCCGGCCGAACGGGTCGTAGTTGTACGAGGCGGCCGCTCCGCTGACCGTCGCTGACAGAAGCCGGTTGCGGTCGTAGGAGAAGGCCGTCGCCACGCCCTTGACCTGCTGGCTGATGATGTTGGCGTTGTCGTCGTAGACGTACGACTCTGTCGACGTGCTCGCACCGGTCTTGGACACCTCGGTGACCCGGTCGGCCGGGTCGTAGGTGTAGTCGGCCGTGACGTCGATGTACGCCGACGGGGTGTCCGCGTTCATCTTCTTGCCTATGTCCTGCGACTTGTTGCCGTTGGGGTCGTAGGTGACCGTGTGCTGGGAGACGAGCGTGCTGTTCGCCTTCTTCTCGGTCTGGGTCTTTACCAGACCGTCCAGGTAGTAGGTGTAGTCGACGGTGTTGTCGTTGGCCTTCGTCTCCTGCAGCTGCTGGCCGCGGTCGGTGTAAGTGTACGACGTGACCTTCGGGGACGTGTCGGTGGAGGACTTGCCCACCGATGCCGTCTTCACCAGTTCACGCAGGTCGTACGTGTACGCGGAGTACTGGTCGGGGTGGTCGACGGTCTCCACCTTGCCGTCCGCGTCGTAGGTGAATGACGTCGCCTTCTTGGCCGTGCCGTTCAGCGACTCGGTCACCTTCTGGACCTGGTTGAGGCCGGTGTAGGCCATTCCGTAGTTGTCGATCTTCGCTTCGGAGGAGTTGTCGTCGATCGACGTCAGGTTGCCGTTCGCGTCGTAGGCGTACGAGAACGTCTTCTGCTCGTTGTCCGTGTCGGCGGAGTTGTCGCGGACCAGCTTCACGCCGTCCGCGACGACTTTCCCGCCGCTGTTCTGGAACAGCTGCAGCTTGGCCGCGTTGCCCTGTTTGAAGGCGTAGGAGCCCAGCGGGACCCACGTACCCGTGGCGGCGGTCTGGTCGACCGTCTTGTCGACGGTGCCGCCGTCGTACGTGAGCGTGTACTTCGCCGTCGTCGCCGCACCGGTCACCTGCGGGAACTTCACGTACGCGGTGTACGTGCCGTCCGTCGGGGCGTTGAGCGTCCACGTGAAGGCGTCCGTACCCGTGCCCGCCGCGTGTGTGGCGTGGTCGTAGCCCTGCTGGCCCGCGACGTCACCCGAGGTCCAGGTGCCGGTCTTCGACGTGTTCTGGGTGTCGGAGTTGTCGACCAGGACGACGTTCTTGCCGACCGGAACACCATCGTCCGAGCGGGACTTGAGCTTGCCGTCCGGGTAGTAGTCCCACGTCATCGTGCGGTTGGAGGAACCGCCCGCCGACGTGAGCGTCCGCGTCGTCTGCTTGCCGAGGTCGTCGTAGTCGTAGGTGGTGGCGATGTCCCACGGGTCCGTGGAGGACTTCGTCCAGCCGTTGTCGAAGTAGGTGTAGCTGGTGGTGTTGCGGACCGTCTGCCCCTCGGACGGGGGCAGTGAGGTCGACTTCACCCGGCCGACGTCGTCGTAGCTGGTCTGGGTGTAGACGTTCGGGTCGTTGTAGCGGGCGTCCGCCGGGTCGTAGGGCTGGTACTGCTTGACCGGGCGGTTCAGTGCGTCGTAGTCGGTGCGCTGAGCGAACGCCGTAGTCGTGCCGGCCGCGACCGCGCGCGGTGTGATCGCCTTGGTGGTGTTGCCGACCTGGTCGTACTCGTACTTGGTCGTGTTGTAGGTGATGGTCGACGTGCCGTCGTGCGGGACCTTGACCTCGGCCTGCTTGCCGCGCTCGTCGTAGGTGATGAGCGTGGTGTTGTTCTCCGCGTCCGTCGTCGAGAGGACCAGTCCGTCGTTGTCGTAGGACTTCTTGGTGGTCTTGCCCGCGGCGTCCGTGACCTGCTTGACCCGGTGGTCCAGGTCGTAGTCGGTCTTGGTGGTGTAGTCGGTGGTGTCCGCCGTGGCGTTCTTCTTCGCGTCGATGACCGTGACGACGTTGCCGGCGTTGTCGTACTCGTAGGAGATCTTGTCGTCCTGGGCGTTCACGGCCGACGTGAGCTGGTAGATCGGGTCGTAGTTGTTGGTCGTGACGTAGTCCGTGGTGTCCGACGTGGTCAGCGTGCCCTTGGGCTCCGTCGTCGTCTTGAGGTTGCCGACCTTGTCGTACGTGTAGGTCGTCTTCCGCTCGTCGGAGGTGGAGGTGTCCTTGGGCGCGGTGGCCGACGTGATCTGGTCCGCGTCGTCGTACGCCGCCGTGGACACCGCGCCGTTGGGTGCCGTCGACTGAGTGACGTTGTCGTTGGCGTCGTACTGCGGTGCGGGCGTGGTGATCAGGTCGCCGTTACTCTGGTCCTTGGGAACCGTTCTGGCCAACGGGCGGCTGAACGTGTCGTACGTCTGCGTGGTCTCCTTCTGGTTGGCGTCGGTGGCCTTGGTGACCTGGCCGCGCTCGTCGTACACGTACGCCGTGGACTTCTGCAGCGCGTCGGTGATCGTCTTCGGGTATCCGGTGGGCCCGAAGTCGCCGTAGGTCGTCGGGTTGCCGTTGGCGTCGGTCGCTTTGGTCAGCTCACCGTAGGAGTCGTACTCGTACGACGTGGTGTAGTCACCGGCGGTCGCCGTGGCGACGCCCTTGGGGTCGGTGACCGTGGTCAGGTTGCCGAAGCTGTCGTAGCCGAACTGCCAGGCCCGCCCCTCCGGGGAGGTCTTGCGGAACAGGTCGGCCGAGAAGCCGTCGGCGCGCGTCTGGTACTCGTACGTGGCCGCGTTCGCCGGCCACTGGGCCGAGTCCGTCACGCAGGCGGTCGACTGGTCAGGGACGCCCGCCTTGTTGTTCTCCGCGTCGCGCTGCCACAGTGGGTAGCCCGTCTTGGCGTCGTAGCAGTACGCGGTCTTGGCGCCGTTGTCCTCCTCCAGGTACGTGACGTTGTTGTCCGCGTCCCACGACATCTTCGTGGTCTGGGACTTGGCGTTGGTGGTCTGGACCGGGCGGCCGAAGTCGTCCGTCACGTACTGCGTCGCGTGTGACTCGGCGTCGGTGACGGTGGTGTCGGTGAACTTCGTGTTCACGGTGTCGGCCGCGTACGCGAAGTCCGTGTTTCCCTGCAGACGGTCCGTGATGGTCTTCGTCCACCAGTGGTACTTCGGATCGTCGCCCGTCTGCGGGGCGTAGTACGCCAGCGAGGTGCCGTGCCCGCGCGGGTCGGTGGCCTTGACCAGCTTGACGTTCTTGTTGCCCTGGGTGGCGTCGTAGGTGAACTTGAAGACCTTCGGCTGGCTGGAGCCGTCGCCGTCGGTGAATTGACCGAGCAGGCCCTTCGTCGTGTAGTAGAAGGAGATCTTGCGGCCCGAGATGTCCGTCATGGACTTCACGTGGTCGTAGATCTTGGAGTTGGTGAGGTTGGTGTCGGTGACCTTGGCGCCCGTGTCGTCGATGTAGTCGTACGACGCGTCGCCCTTCTTGTAGTAGTCCACCGTGAGGGACTGGCGGGAGGCCGGGTCGGTGATGTAGGTGAGGAACTTGGTCGGCTTGTTGTTGGACCTGCGTTCCTCGTACGTGTACGTCTGCGCGTTGCCGTTCTTGTCGACCGCGGACGTCATGTAGCCGTCACAGCCGAAGAGGAAACGGGTGCCGTCGGGACGCAGCAGCGTCCACGCGTCCGGCACAGGGTCCTTGTCCGGCGTGCAGTCCAGACCCGACTTCATCGTGACCTTGTAGTGGACGCCCGCCGGGGCCTTCCACGAACCGTCGGCCTGCTTGGTGAAGACGTGGGTCGTGCCGTCACCGTCCGGGAGACGGATCTCCGTCGGGTTCGGGTTGGGGTGGAAGTCCAGCGGCGCGCCGAGGCGAATGGGACCGGCAGCCTGGCCGGACCAGCCCGCGCCCAGCACCGTGTCACTCGTGTCGAGCGAGTTGTAGGCGAAGCGGGCGAACGTGGTCAGGCCGCGCCCCGGGTTCGTGAACGCGTTGTACGACCACACGCTGTTGCCCGAGGCCAGGTTGTTCATCACCGTCGAGCCGGCGCCCGTGTTCTTGCCCGTGTACGAGTAGAACTTCTCCAGACCCAGCGCGTTGGAGGTCGGATCCTCCACCGCCACGTTCTGCTTCAGGGAGGGGATACCGCCGGTTCCGGCCGACAGCCAGCTGCCGTCCGAGACCTTCTTGACGTCCCAGCCCAGCACGTAGTCCGTGCGCTTGTTGCCGGAGTCGCTGTTGATCGGTGTCTTGACCTGCGCCTGGATCGTCGCCGACTGGCCGGGCGAGAGCGCCGGGATCGCGGTCGACAGCTGGTTGCCACCGGTCGTCACGTCCGTGCCGTCGGGCAGCTTCCACGTGTACGACATCACCCGCTCTCCCGACGCCCAGGCGGCGCTGGTGGTGTTGGTGACCGTCATGTCCACGGTGTACGTCGAGTTGGGGGTCATGCGGGCCGGGGTCTGCGGCGCGTAGTACGTGTCGTCCGTGGTGGAGTCGACGTAGATCACGCGCAGCAGCGGGCCGAGCTGCGGGTCGGGGGCCTCCGAGGACAGGAACAGGGTGCGCTCCTGCGGGCCGGTGGTCGTCTCGTCCTTCAGCTTGACCAGGGCGCCCTTGTTGGACGTCGGCGTCTTGATCCAGCCCTGGGTGAGCGACGTGGCGTCCCACCAGTGGCGGCCCACCTCCGAGACCTGCGCGACCGTGTCCGAGACCGTGCCGGAGAAGTCACCGCCGGGCGCCGTCCACGCGGTGCTCGACGTGGCGTTGTTCCACGTCGCCGTCGTCTCGTCGTAGTCCTTGGTCAGACCGTGGAGTTCGTAGATCGCGCCGTTGGTGTCGGTGGTGGTCTCCGCGCCCCACATGAACAGCCGCGACTCCAGCACCGTGGCGGTGGTCGGAATGCTCGATGTGGTGAACTTCATCGCCGCGCGCGCCTTGCCGTAGGTGGCGGAGTTGTTGCCCACCTCCAGCCACTTCTGGCCCACGCCGAAGGAGGCGATGGTGTCCTCGTTCGTGGTCGGCTGCCCGGACGACAGGGTCGTGTCCGTCACCCCGGACGTGCCCTGGATCAGCCGCATGGTGCGCCCCGCCTTCGGGACACCGACGATGCGGGTCGGCGAGCCGAGCAGCTGGCCGTCCTTCGTCTTCACCGCGAGCTGGTAGTAGTACGACCGCCCGATCTCCTGCGAGGAGGAGTCCGGGGTCGGGGTCGCGGTGGTGTCCGTGTACGCCGTGACCGACTTGTCGATCGGCGCGACCAGCGTCGCCGCGGACGGCGTGAACACCTGCTGCGTGGAGCGGTGCAGCTGGTACTCGACCGGGTCCAGGCCGGAGTCACCGGTGGTGTTCGAGTACGCCTTCCAGCTCAGCTCCGGGCCGGTGGAGTGCACCACGGTCGGCGAGTTCAGCGCGGTGCCGACGGTGCCGTAGGTGACGGTCAGCCGGGGGATGGTGGCCGTCTCGCCGCCGTAGTCGCCGTCACCGGACTCGTAGCGCGGGCCGCCGGTCGGGGCGGTGGACGTCTCGTCGGTGGCCTTGAGGACGAAGCCGTTGTTGGTGGAAGTGCCGTTCAGCCACTGCTGGACGGTGTCGGTGACCGGGAACTTGTGCCACTGGTTGTACTCGCCGGTGTTCTTCACGATCGTCGCCGGGTTCACCCAGCGCACCGCGTCCGCGATCACCGCGGTCGTCGAGGACGCCGGACCGTCGCCCAGGACAACCTTGCCGGCCGTGCCCTTGTTGAAGTTGATCTGCGAGCCGCCGTTCAGCGACGTCCACACGCCGTTGGTGCCGGACTGCTGGTTCACCGTGTAGGTCGCGGTGCCGTCCTTGGACGTCACCGTGTACGGCGCGTTCGTGGCCCGGTCGGTGGCCGCCACGTAGTGCGCGTCGACCCGGTAGGAGGCGGTCTCCGGGAGCTTCGGCTGCCAGGTGTAGGTGTCCCCGGCGACGGTGTCCTTGTTGTAGAGGTAGTCGCCGTTGATGCCGTACTGCGCCAGCGACGAGGTGGAAGCGGGCCAGCTGCCGACGGCCGCCGTGGTGCCCGCGTCGCGGTCGTCCACCTGCACACTGGTGCCGGACAGCTCACCCACCAGGGAGCTGGTGTTGGTCCAGTTCGCCGTCGACTCGGTCCACGCACCCGTCGCCCGATACGCACCGATGGTGACATCGTTGGCGTTGGTGGTGTGCGCCTGATCGAAGTACATCTCCAGACGAGCCGAGTCGATCTTCGTGCCCGACGGGATCTCACTCAGCGGGAACTTGATCAGCGAGCGTGCGGTGCCCGTGTCGGTCTTGCCCGCCGACAGCTTCCAGGTGGTGTTGAAGTTCGTCGACGCCTGGTCCGACAGGACCATGGTGTCCTGGGAGTCGGTCGGCGACGGCGCGATGGTGATCGTCGGATCGATGACGACCGGGTACTGGCGCTCCTTGGCGGCCAGCCACTTCGTGTCCGGCGTGACGGTCAGCTTCCAGGACGTGCCGTCCCGGGTCAGCTTCTGGGTGACCTTGGTGCTGTAGGTCTTCCCGAAGACGGACTTGCCCGCCTTCTTCGCGTCCGTCATGTACGGCGCCGGGATCACCATGACCGGGGTGTTCGGCAGCTCGCCGTACAGCGCGATCGAGCCGTCCTTGCGGGCCTTCGGCGTCAGCCCGTCGGTGTCCAGGGTGAAGGTGAACTTCAGTGGACCGGTGGGGCGTTCGGCCAGGGTGATGTTCTCCTTCACCCGGCCAGGGCCGACGCCGTACTCCAGGTCCGCGCCGTGCACGGCGTCCTTGTAGGTGACCGTGTCGCCCTTGGCCGTCGGCTTGAGCTTCTTCCCTGCACCCTCGATCCCCAGGGTGACCGAGCGGCCGTCCGGCGACTGGAACCGCACCAGTCGGCCGGTGTCCGGACCGAACCAACTGCGGCCCTCGTTCGTGGCGTTGGCGAACTCGAAACCCTTCGCCTTCGACGCGCGCAGAGCCGTGTCGATCGGCTTCCAGGACTTCGACGTTCCGTCCCGGTACGAGGTCGGCACCGCCGACAACTCTGCTTGCACCCGGCCGTCGGACAGCTGCCAGAACCGTGCGTTCGCCGTGCGCCTGCTCTTCAGCTCCCTGACCCGCCTGGCCGTCGGGGCGTTCTTTCCCGTCAGCAGCTTCTGCCGGTCGGCTATCCCCAATTCGTCATGCGACGGCGGCTTTTCGTTTCCCTTGCCATCATCCGCGAACCAGCCCTTGACGGTGTCGACGATTCCCTTACCGTCACCGTCTTCAGCGGGCGCCGCATACGCAATCTGGGGGAGCGCGGTACTCGTCACCGCGGCCACCACCAGGCACGCCATGAGCCTGCCCAATCTGGGTCTCACACCAAACCTTTCCTCATGCGTCGTGGTCCAAACACACCGCCGCAAACCGTGTCCCATCTGCGGGAACGGAATTCACAGGCAGCGGCGCCGGGTTTCTAGTACTTCCGGCGACGCGACGTCAAGTGGTCGGACATTGGCGACGGTTGGCATTAAACGGGCTGCCCGATGTCCGTTTTTTCCGCACGCTGGCCACCGGCTCGCGGCATCGTGTATAACCACCGGTTGCAGCCCGAACATGACCATTCCGAATTTCGAGGGGGATTCGATCGTGCACGGCAAAACCCAGGAATCCGAAACGGCGGAGTCGGAAGTCGAAAGACCGGATCCAGAACTCGAAGAGGCGGATCCTGAGACGAAGCCTGAGGAATTTGGCGCTTCCGCCACCCGGGAACCGTCACTCACACCGGTGGGCAAGAAGAAGAAGGGGACCGGCGACCGCGCCGCCCTGGTCGTGGCCGGCGTCGCCCTGGCTGCCGGCGGCAGCCTCCTCCTCTATGGCGTACTCGACACCGGCGAGGGCGCCGGCGAGCCGGAACACCGGGCCTCCACCGCCTCGGTGACGTACGAGGTGACCGGCGAGGGCATCGCCGACATCACCTACCAGGCCCGCAGCGCGTCCGGAAACGCCACAGCCGTCCACGACGCCCGCCTGCCGTGGCACAAGACCGTGGACGTCCCGCTCGGCACGGAGCCGATCGTCAACATCGTCCTCGGCGAGAAAGGCGGCCAGGCCCGCTGCGCCCTCGCCGTCCGCGGACAGCACGTCCAAAGCGCCACCGCCTCCGGCAGGTTCGGCCGCGCCACCTGCACCGGGTCACTGCCCACTCCGGAAGACCGGGCGAGCTGAGCGGCACCCGGTCGCACCGGATGCACCCGGACCACGCAGACATCCCTGGACACCGGACCGCGCCGCGCCCACGGCGCGACATGATCTCCATCACTTCCCCGCATCGGGCTGTGACGCTTCCCGATCGCACCTCGCTGGGGAAGCGCAGGCCATTCGTGTGACGGATGCGCCTCGCGTGACTTCTTCTGTGGCCGTCTATGGCCAACTACGGCTTTCTTTGGGGTGGATACGTCTTGAGTCGCCGCACGTCGCATGCCTATAAACCGCTGAATCTGAAGCGAAGAGCGTGGCTGACGCTCGGTGCCGTCGTCCTGGGAGGCGGGGGCGTGGTGACCTACGCCATCGCCAGCCCGTCCGACGATCCCGGCGCGACAGGCCGCGCCAAGCGACCGGTCAAGGTCTACGACCTCGCGCTGAAGGGCACCGGCGGCAGCAAGCGGGAGCTGCCCCGCACGGACACCAAGACGTTCTCGATGCTGGGTGTTACCTGGACCGGGGCCGCAAAGAAGGTCGACGGCACCGCGCAGGTGCGCACCCGCAGCCTGGAGTCCGGCCAGTGGGGTGGCTGGCAGAACCTGGAGCTGGACGAGGACCCGCCGGAGGACATCACCGCGGGCATGAGGGGCGCCTCCGAGCCGCTGTGGGTCGGGCCGTCCGACGGCGTCGAGGTCCAGGTCGTCCGCGACGACGGCAGCACGAGTGCCGGACTGCCCAAGGGGCTCGAGGTCAACCTCGTCGACCCGGGCGTGGTGACCCCCGGCGAGACCCGGTCCATCGGCACCGAGGCCGAGCCGGCCGCGTTCGCCGCCGAGACCAGCCCGGCCGCCACGGACACGGCCTCTCCGACCGACTCGGCCTCCGCGAGCCCGAGCGACATCACTTCCGCCTCGCCCAGCGCGTCGGAAACGGCCACAGCCACCGCCTCGCCCTCCGACTCGGCCTCAGCGTCCCCCTCGGAACCGGCCTCCGCGTCGCCGTCGCCGAGCGAGACCAAGCCGACCGCCCCGCCCTCCACCGTCACCGAGCCGCCGATCATCAGCCGGGCGCAGTGGGGCGCCAACGAGTCGATGGTGGACGACCCGCCCTCCTACATCGACAAGGTGCGGGCCGTGTTCGTGCACCACACGGTCGGTACGAACAGCTACAGCTGCGCGCAGTCGGCGTCGATCGTGCGCGGCATCATGGCGTACCACATCCAGTCCAACGGCTGGAACGACATCGGCTACAACTTCCTGGTCGACAAGTGCGGCCAGATCTTCGAGGGCCGCGCGGGCGGCGTCGACCTGCCGGTGATGGGCGCGCACACCTACGGCTTCAACAGCTATTCGGCCGGCATCGCCGTTCTCGGCAACTTCCAGGGCGACTCGACCACCTCGGCGGGCCGGCCGACCCGGGCCACGCTGGAGTCCATCGCCCGGCTCGCCGCCTGGAAGCTCGGCCAGTACGGCGGTGACCTGGAGGGCAAGGTCACGCTGACCGCCATGGAGGACACCGGGGTGTGGAAGAAGGGTCAGGCGGCCACCCTCAACACCATCTCCGGTCACCGCGACGCCTACGCCACCGAGTGCCCCGGCAACGCGATGTACGCCAAGCTCGGCGAGATCCGCCGCTTCGCCGCCAGCGCCGGCGCGAACTCCGCGATCCCCACGGCCGACTTCAACCGGGACGGCATCAACGACCTGGTGGCCGGCGTGCCGAGGGCCTCGGGCGGCGTCGGCAACGTCGTCGTCGTACCCGGCGGCACCGACGGCCCCGTCGGCAGCGCCGAGACCAGGCTCACGCAGTCCAGCCCCGGCGTGCCCGGTGCCTCCGAGACCGGCGACAACTGGGGCGCCGCGACCGCGTGGGGCGACGTCAACGGCGACGGCTACGCCGACCTTGCGATCGGCGCGCCCGGAGAGGACGACACCTCCGGCCACAGCGACCGCGGCGCGGTCACCGTTCTGTACGGTCCCGGCCTCAACTCCGGCTACTCCTACTCCACCACCGGCGTCACCAGCAGCGGCGCCAAGCTGGGCTCGGCGGTCACCGTCGGCGACTTCAACGCCGACGGCAAGGCCGACGTCTTCTCGGCCGGCTCCGGCAACAGCGGCTCCTGGAACGTCCACCTCACCGGCGGTGCCACCCAGTACGGCAAGCTGACCGGCTCCACCGGCTCGGTCGCCTACCTGGACGCCGCGACCGGCGACTTCAACCGGGACGGCTACGCGGACGTGGCCCTCAACTACCGCGACCAGTCCGGCACCGGACGCGTCACCTGGTTCAAGGGCACCGCCTCCGGCCTGGTCAAGGTCAGCGTCCTGTCGGTCAAGGGCGGCCGCTCCATCGCCGCGGGCGACGTGAACGGCAACGGCTACGACGACATCGTGATCGGCCAGCCGTACACGGCCGAGTCCGGCGCCCATCGCGGCGGCCAGGTCACCATGGTCCCGGGCACCTCGACCGGCTTCACCACCACCGGCATGACGACGATCAACCAGGACACCAGCGGCGTTCCGGGTGCCGCCGAGGACGGCGACGCGATGGGCGCCTCCGTCTCCGTCGGCGACTACAACGACGACGGCTACGCGGACGTCCTGGCGGGTGCGCCGAACGAGGACATCACCCGCAGCGGTACGAACCAGTCCAACGCGGGCATGGTCGAACTCCTCAAGGGCACGTCGTCCGGGCTGACCGGCTCCGGCGCTCATGCGTACAGCCAGGACACCAGCGGCATCACCGGCTGGACCGAGCCCAACGACAAGTTCGGCTCCGCCGTCACCCTGCAGGACCTGTCCGGCTGGGGCCGCGCCGACCTCGCCATCGGCGTCGAGGGCGAGAACAGCTACGACGGCACGATCCTCCAGCTGGACACCGGCAGCTCCGGCGTCGACACCAGCAGTGGTGTGTACTACGGCCGCGACACCCTGGGCACCCCCGCAGGAACCCACCTCGGCCAGGTGCTCACCCCGTAACCCGCAACCACCCGCCAACACACGGGCCGGGGCCCCTCGCTGTGGAGGGGCCCCGGTGCCCTCATGCGTCATCGCCGCCCAAAGCCCCGGCCGCAGAACCGTCACCCCGGCTGCACGATCAGACCACGGGGACCGAGCTCGCGCCCTGTCCCTGCCCTCCGGTGGCGACAGCCACCCAAGGGGCCTGACGCCCTGGCGTAGCGGCCTGCAGCGATCGGACGGGGCAGCTGACGCAGCATCCGGGATGGTTGGCGTCCGGGCGGTGTAGGTGATCACCGCAGGGTGCGTGAGCAGGAAGAGCCGGTTGGCCGCGAGGCCCTGTTTGCATCCTCAACCCAGCGGGCCATGTCCGCCTGCGCAGCCGCGTAGGGCACTTCTCCCAAGTCGACGCGCTCCAACAGCCAGTGTGAAGGTTGTTCCTCCGCAGATTCCGGCAACATCACCGCTCGACTCCTCGCTCATGACCGCAGTTCGACCGCTCGGCGGCTCAGGCGGCCGCCGGCTTCTGGATGCGCGGGTGGTGCTCCAGTGCCCAGCGCACGGTCTTCGGCGGGCGCCCGGGCAGGGTTTTCCCCGTCCCCGTACATCAAGCATGACGGACGAGTGATTCGTAGCATCCCCGTTCAACGCTGCCCGTAGGGCCACCAGCGGTCGTGCCGCCCGCCCGCCGCGCCGCCGGAAGAAGCTGCTCGGCTCACCAGTCGCGGGCGGCCCCGTCCCGTGCCCGGTGTCAGAGGTCGCCCGGTGCGCCGAGGCCCGTCAGTGCGCCGACCGGGTCGAGGTCGGGCGTGCCGCGGGGCCACCAGTCGTCGTGGCCCGGTTCGGATTCGTAGGCGTACCAGAGGCCGTTGTGACCGAGGCGGAGTTGGGCGTGGCCCCGGGGGTGGGTGAGGTGGTTGCGCCACGGGCGGAAGGCGGGGAGGTCAGCGGCGAGGAGAAGCGGGCGGGCCCGGTCGAAACGGCCGGCCGGCGGGTCCCAGGGCTCTTCGAGGACACGGAGCGCTTCGAATCCGCCCTGCCGCCAGGCGGCGACCGCGCGCGCCAGGTCGGCCGGGGTGCGCCCGGTCGCGGAGGCGAGCGAGGAGTACAGAGCGCGGGTGGCGGCGGTGAGCCCGGATCCGGGGCGGGCGGCGGCCAGACGCACCGCGTCCTGCCAGAGCGTCAGCTCCGCGAAGGGATCGCAGCCCGTGGTGAGCAGCGCGTGCGCACGAGCCGCCGCGTCCGTGGCCAACTGGTCGAGCGCGAACGGGTCCGGACCGCCCGGCGCCCCCGGGTAGGTCGGCGGCTGCTCGGGGTGCGCGGACGGTGGCAACGGCGCCGGGAGCGGCGGCAGCGCGCGCCGGGCGATCACGTCGCCGGCGCGTACGCCGGGCAGGGGCGCGGGTTCCTGTTCCTGGGCAGCGCGAGCCGCGCGGGTGGCGTTACGGCGGGACAGCGCGTCGAGCAGCTCGCGTTCGCCGCGGCCGCGCAACAGGAGCAGCACGAAGGGGTCTTCGTCCAGCAGCCGCGCCGTCTGGTAGCAGAGGGCGGCCGCGTGCTTGCACGGGTGCCCGGAGTCGGGGCAACTGCAGTGCGGTTCGAGCTCGCCGGGGCCCGGGAGCAGCGCGACGCCGCACTCCGCGAGCGACCTGGGCATCTCCTTGTCGAGCAGCGCGGCGATGTGCCCGGGACGCTCGGCGGCCGCGTCCAGGAAGCGGTCCCAGTCGCCGTCGGACAGCGTCCGCACCCTGACCTGCACGCGGTACGGCCGCGGTCGGCTCCCGTGCACATACGCGAGGACCAGCCCCGGCGTGACCGTGATGGCGTCGACGTACCCGTGCCCGGCATAGGCCCGCCCACGCGCCAATCGCGCCGCGTCCAGCGCCCCTTCCTCCAAGGCGGTCACCCAGGCATTCCCCCACCACGTCTCCGCGAAGGCGTCGGCCTCCGACGCCCGCGCGGCGAAGGCGGGGAAGGTACGACGGAGCTCACCGTCGCGGCCTGGGGATCCCATGGAACGAGGGAGCCGGTTGGCCTGAGGGGCGGTCCGCCGCTCTGATCCGGAGTGCGATCCGAGATGCGCCGGGAACGGGTCGGCGGTCGCATCGGGTACGGAGCCGGGCCGCGCGGGGCGCCGCCCGGGGAACGCCTCGCCGTCGTCGTCGGGTTGCGCGGCCGACGAGTCCGGCGTCGCCACGCGCGGGTCTCCGGGCCGCGCCGGGTGCGGCTCCGAAGCCGCCTCGCGCGCGCCTCCGGGCTGCGCCAAGTGAACATGCGAGGTCGCCTCGCGCGCGACTCCGGGCTGCGCCGAGTGAGCATGCGAGGTCGCCTCGCGTGCGACTCCGAGTTGCGCAGGCTGCGGCTCCGAATTCTCCACCCCGCGCGCGCCTCCGGGCTGCGCCGGGTGCGGCTCCAAAGCCGCCTCGCGTGCGACTCCGGGCTGCGCCGACTGGGCAGGCGAGGTCGCCTCGCGTGCGACTCCGAGTTGCGCAGGCTGCGGCTCCGAATTCTCCACCCCGCGCGCGCCTCCGGGCTGCGCCGGGTGCGGCTCCAAAGCCGCCTCGCGTGCGACTCCGGGCTGCGCCGACTGGGCAGGCGAGGTCGCCTCGCGTGCGACTCCGAGTTGCGCAGGCTGCGGCTCCGAATTCTCCACCCCGCGCGCGCCTCCGGGCTGCGCCGGGTGCGGCTCCAAAGCCGCCTCGCGTGCGACTCCGGGCTGGGCCGACTGGGCAGGCGAGGTCGCCTCGCGTGCGACTCCGAGTTGCGCAGGCTGCGGCTCCGAAGTCGCTTCGTGCGCGTCCTCGGGCAGCGCGCGGTCGGCATCGGAAGCCGCCTCGCGGACGTCCCTGGGCGGCACGCGAGGCCCGTCCGAAGCCGCCTCACGAGTGTCCCGGGGCTGCGCCGTATGCGGGTCCGACGTCACGTCGGTGGGCAACTCGAAGGCGCCGGCGAGGAGATCGCGTAGGTCCCGGGCTCGGGACCCGCCTGCCTGGCGCGGTCTGCTCCACCGAGTCCGGGAAGCGTCCGGGTGCGGCTCGACCGATCGGCGCCCGGCCTCAACTCCCCTGGTTCCAGGTCTCGTTACCCCACTATCTACGGCCTCCGAGTGTGCCGCCCGCCTCGCTTCGTCCCGCGCGGCGCGCAACGCCTCGCGCGCGATGTCACCGGGACGCGCGCCCCCGGAAGCCCCCTCGGCAGGACGGCTCGCCGGAGTACTCCCCGCCCCGGCCGCCCGCCGCAAGGCCTCTCGCGCCGCGTCGCCCGGTCGCGCACCCGGGGAGGACGCCGTCTTCGGCGGCGTCCCGACCGCGCCCCGCGCGGCAAGCGGGGCCGACTGGTCGTCAGCCGCGTCGGCCGGCCCGCTCTCCCGAACGTCGCGCTCCCGCGCGGCCCGCAGCGCCCGACGGGCCTCGTCCGCAGGTCGCGCCCCGGCAACGGGGCGGGGCAGATCGGTGCCGGCGGGCCTACCCGTGTCCCCATGCCGGTCGCTGTCCTCGCGTTCCTCCTCCGCCCCGGCTGCCACCGGCCGCTCGTCGCTCTCGGAACCGTTCACGAGGACCTCCGAAGCGACACCAGGTCCGACAGCTCGCGGTCGGTCAGTTCTGTCAGGGACGCCTCGCCGGAGCCGAGGATGGCGTCGGCCAGCGCCCGCTTCGCTTCGAGCATCTCGGCGATGCGGTCCTCCACCGTGCCCTCGGTGATGAGGCGGTGGACCTGGACGGGCTGGGTCTGGCCGATGCGGTAGGCACGGTCGGTGGCCTGTTCCTCGACGGCGGGGTTCCACCAGCGGTCGAAGTGCACGACATGGCCGGCGCGGGTCAGGTTCAGACCGGTGCCCGCGGCCTTGAGGGACAGCACCAGGACCGGGGTCGCCCCGCTCTGGAAACGGTCCACCATGTGTTCCCGCTCCGCGACCGGTGTGCCGCCGTGCAGGAGCTCCACGGGGACGGCGCGGGCGGCGAGGTGCGCGGTGATGAGGCGGGCCATCCCGACGTACTGGGTGAAGACGAGCGCCGAACCGTCCTCGGCGAGCAGCGTGTCCAACAGCTCATCGAGCAGGGCGAGTTTGCCGGAGCGGGCGGAGGGCCCGTGGGCGGCTCGGGCGTCCTCCTTGAGAAACAGCGCCGGATGGTTGCAGATCTGCTTGAGGGAGGTGAGGAGTTTGAGGACCAGGCCCCGGCGCGCGATGCCCTCGGTGGTCTCGATCGCCAGCATCGATTCCCGGACCACCGCCTCGTAGAGGGAGGCCTGCTCGCGGGTGAGGGGAACCGGGTGGTCGGTCTCCGTCTTGGGCGGGAGCTCCGGGACGATCCCGGGGTCCGACTTCTTGCGGCGGAGCAGGAAGGGGCGGATCAGCCGGGCCAGGCGGGCGACCGCCTCCTCGTCCTCGCCGTTCTCCACGGCGCGCGCGTGCCGGGCCCGGAAGGACTTGAGGGGGCCGAGCAGTCCGGGGGTCGTCCAGTCCAACAGGGCCCAGAGTTCGGAGAGGTTGTTCTCCACGGGGGTGCCGGTGAGTGCCACGCGCGCGGGAGACGGGATCGTCCGCAGGGCCTTCGCCGTCGCCGAGTAGGGGTTCTTGACGTGCTGCGCTTCGTCCGCGACGACCATGCCCCACTTCTGCTGGGCGAGCATCGGCGCGGTGGACCGCATCGTCCCGTATGTGGTGAGGACGAAGCCGCCGTCGAGGTCGTCGAGGGTGCGGTCGGGTCCGTGGAAGCGGCGGACGGGCACGCCGGGCGCGAAACGGGCGATCTCCCGCTGCCAGTTGCCCAGCAGCGACGCCGGGCAGACCACCAGGGTCGGCTCGCCGTGGGCCCGGCGCAGGTGCAGCGCGATGACGGTGACGGTCTTGCCGAGCCCCATGTCGTCGGCGAGGCAGCCGCCCAGCCCGAGGGAGGTCATCAGGTCCAGCCAGGCGAGGCCGCGGAGTTGGTAGTCGCGAAGGCGGGCCTGAAGCTCCGGCGGCGGGTCCACGGAAGCCACGCCCGCCGTCAGCCGGTCACGCAGTGCGGCCAGCGCGCCGACCGGCACCGCCTCGACCGTCTCACCGTCGACCTCGGCGCTGCCGGTGAGCGCCACGGACAGCGCGTCGACCGGGTCGAGCAGGCCCAGTTCGCGTTTGCGGGCCTTGCGGACGAGCGCCGGGTCGACGAGCACCCACTGGTCGCGCAGCCGGACGACCGGGCGATGGGCCTCGGCCAGGGTGTCCATCTCGGCCTCGGTGAGCGGATCGCCGCCGAGGGCCAACTGCCAGCGGAACTGAAGCAGTTCCTCGCTCTCGAAGAAACCGGTGCCGTCCGTCGCCGACCCGGGCGCCGGGCGCACCACCGCCGCCGCGCTCAGGTCGTGGGCGAGGTCGCGGGGCCAGTGCACGGCGACTCCGGCCGCGCCGAGCCGGGTGGCCGCCACCCCGAGCAGATCGGACAACTCCTCCTCGGAGAGGGCGAGTACGTCGGGCACGTCCTGTTCGGACAGTCGGTCGAGTGGTGGCCAGACGCGGGCTGCGCGGCGGACGGCGAGGGCCGCGTCGACGCGCGCGCGGGGGCCGAAGGTGGCGTCGGCCTCCCCCGCCCACAGGGCCGTCGCGTCCACCACCAGGGTGGGGTCGGCGAGGCTGTGCACCTGGACGACGGCCGCGCCCGCGCGGCGCGCTCCCTCGTCGTCGTCGAAGAGCTGGTGGGCGGACAGGTCCAGGCGCAGCGAGATCCGTACGCCCGCGTCCATGCCGGCGGCGACCTCGGCGGCCCAGTCGTGGGCACCGGGCAGCCGCTGTGGCTCGCTCGCCGCGAACGGTTTCCCGGATGTGTACGGCGCGGCCGGGGTGCGCGGCAGTGTATCCGCGACCGCGTCCAGGAAGGACCGCATCAGCGCTTCCGGCTCGGGCAGCCGGAGCGGGCCCTTGCCGGGGAGCGGGACGGCATGTCCCTCGTACGGAAGGGCCGCTGCCACCGCCCTGAGGTGGGCGATGTCGTCCTGGTCGAGCGGGCCCGCGCGCCATGCGTCGAGCCCCTCGGCCGTCAGCCCCGGCAGCAGCCGCCCGCGCGCGACGAGCCGCAGGGCATGCAGGGCGGCCGCGCCCCAGCAGGCCGTGGCGGGATGAGCGGCGGGGTCACGCCGGGCTCCGGCGAGCAGCGACAGGGCCTCACCCACGGGCAGCGTCACGGCGGGGACGGTGCCTCTGCGGACTCCGGGACCGTGGGGCCGTACGACCGTCAGCCGGGTCGGCTCGCCGGACAGGGCACCGTCGACCGGCTCACCCGACGACGCACCCCGGGCTCGCTCACCCGAGGACACCCCCGCGGCTTGCTCCCCCGGCACCGTGACCCCGACCTTCTGGCCGGACGGCAACGCGTCCCCGTCCGGATCCCAGAACGCGACCCGCCCCTCGCGCGGCAGCGGCGCGGGCAGGAAGACGGCGGCGAGCCGCACGGACAGTGATCGCGCGGAAAGCGACCGCTCGGCCACCGCATCCACCCCGTCCCCCATACGCCCGGTCACCTCCCGCCCCTCAGTCGAATCAGTTGTCTTCGACTCTACGGGCGGGGTCTGACAATCGGCCTCGGCCACCGTGCCGGACCGGACCGGATCGGGACCGGTCAGGGAATCGTGCGCGAGACCACGTACACCATGGGGTGCTGGGGCTCGGACAAGTTCACGACGATGTCCTGCGTGGGGGCCGGGTCCTTCTGCTTGTGCACGAGACCGGACCACGGGCCGACGCCGGTGAACTCCCAGCCGACGACCTTCTGGTCGCGGGCACTGATGGTGATGTCGTCCTTCTTCAGCGCGTTCCGGCTGGTGCCGACGGTCTTGAGGAACCAGTCCAGGCCCGCGTCGGTGGTGCCGAACTGCACGTACAGGCGGCTGGTCTTCCAGTTGTTGGTCTCGTAGTAGGCGACGTCCGTGGAGTCCGCGGGCATGCGCACTTGGTACAGGCGGCGCTGGACGCGCGAGGGCCAGCCCGCGGTGAGGCCGGTCGCCGAGTACTTCTCCTCCTTCTGCTTGCCGCTGTTGCGGCTCTGGTTGGCGGAGACCACCAGATAGCCGGCCGGTACGCCGATGAGCAGCACGATGATCAGCAGCGTGAGGGCACGGCGGCGGAACTTGTGGCGCGGGTCCTCCGGCGGCCGCTGCGGCTCGTCCGGCGGTGATGCCTGGCGCGGCAGCGAGGCCGTCACAGCGACCCCTGGGTCGTACGGCGGGACTGCGTGTAGCGCTCGTACCGCTCGTAGCGCTCCACGCGGCGCCGCTTGGCACGGCGGAAGCGGCGGGCGACAAGGCGGGCGAGGTCGGCGGCGCCGACCATGCCGGCCTCGGGGCCGAGCTGGGCGCGGGCGATACGGGCCTCGGGGCGGTAGCCGCGGCCCGTGAGGTGCCTGCGGAACGCGTCTCGCGCGGGGCCGATCAGCAGGTCGTCGGCCGCGCTGACGCCGCCGCCGATGACGAAGCAGGAGGGGTCCAGGGCGGCGGCCAGGTTCGCGATGCCCACGCCGAGCCACTGGCCGATGTCCTGGAGCAGCTCGATGCACATGGCGTCGCCCTCACGGGCCAGCTCGGTGATCATCGGGCCGGTGATGTCGGCGATGTTGCCCTTGACGTGCTCGATGATCCCGTACGCCACCGGGGAGTCCGCGGCGGCGAGCTCGCGTGCCTCGCGGACCAGCGCGTTGCCTGAGCTGTACTGCTCCCAGCAGCCGCGGTTGCCGCACGGGCAGCGGTGGCCGCCGGGCACGACCTGCATATGGCCGAACTCGCCGGCGACGCCGAACTTGCCGCGCTTGACCTGGCCGTCCTCGAGGATCGCGCCGCCGATGCCGGTGCCGAGCGTGATCATGACGAGGTGGTCCTCGCCACGGCCTGCGCCGAAGCGCCACTCGGCCCAGGCGGCGGTGTTGGCGTCGTTGTCGACCAGGACGGGTACGGAGAGGCGGCTGGAGATGCGGTCGCGCAGGGGTTCGTTGCGCCAGGAGAGGTGGGGCGCGAACAGGATGCGGTTGCGATCGGCGTCGACCCAGCCGGCCGCGCCGATGCCGACCGCGTGCACGTCGTGCCGGTCGGAGAGGTCCAGGACCAGCTCGACGATGGTGTCCTCGACGACCTTGGGGCTCTTGGACTTGTCCGGCGTCTCGGCGCGGACCTTCTCCAGGATGTTGCCGTCGGCGTCCACGACGCCCGCCATCACCTTCGTGCCGCCGATGTCGATGCCGACGGTGGGGACACGGGGCGCCGTCAGGTGGGAACGGCGCTCGCGCGTCCCCACGGTCCGCAGGACGGTGGCCCGCGCGGAGCCGCGGTGTGCGAGGTCGCGGTAGGTGCTCATCGGGCCGATTCTGCCCTACGCTCCGCCGGGGCTGCACTGTGGGAGCGCAGGGCCGCCTGTGACCTGCGTGCCGCCTGTGGCTGGTCGCGCGGTTCCTCGCGCCCCTGTCCGAGCGCTCCTCACGAGGTGCGCTCCAGCTCGTGCCGCAGGTCCTCCAGCTCGCTTCCTCCCGCCATCTGGCGGGTCAGCTCGTCCAGGGTGATCTCGTCGCGGGCGTTGCTGCTGAACATCGTGCCGCGCTTCAGGAGCACGAAACGGTCGCCCACCAGATACGCGTGATGCGGATTGTGGGTGATCAACACAACACCCAGTCCCGCGTCCCGTGCGGCAGCCACATATTTGAGGACCACACCGGACTGCTTGACCCCCAAGGCCGCGGTGGGCTCGTCGAGGACGAGGACCTTGGCGCCGAAGTAGACGGCGCGGGCGATCGCCACGCACTGACGCTCACCGCCGGAGAGGGTGCCGATGGGCTGGTCGACGTCACGCAGGTCGATGCCCATGCGCAGGAGCTCCGCATGGGTCGTCCGGCGCATGAAGTCGACGTCCATGCGCTTGAAGGGAACGACACCCTTCCTGGGCTCGGAGCCGAGGAAGAAGTTCCGCCAGACCGGCATCAGCGGAACGACGGCGAGGTCCTGGTAGACCGTGGCGATCCCGTGGTCCAGAGCTTCGCGCGGGGAGGACAGCCGGGTCTCCCGGCCCTCGATGCGCAGGGTGCCCGCGTCGTGCTGGTGACGTCCCGCGATGATCTTGATGAGGGTGGACTTGCCGGCGCCGTTGTCGCCGAGCACGCAGGAGATCTCGCCCGCGTGGACTTCCAGCGAGACGCCTTCGAGGGCGCGGATGTTGCCGTAGTACTTGCTGACGTCGTCGAGCTCGACGAGCGCCGTACGGTCCGTGGAGGCCGAGTCGGTCGTCATGTTCGCGTCCGTGGTCACTTCGTCGCCTCCGCGCGCTTGCGGACCCAGTGGTTGAGCAGGGTCGCCAGGAGCAGCATCACTCCCAGGAAGAACTTGAACCAGTCCGGGTTCCATTCGGCGAACACGATGCCCTTGCTGACCATGCCGAAGATCAGCGCGCCGACCGCCGCGCCGACCGCGGAGCCGTAGCCGCCGGTGATCAGACAGCCGCCGATGACGGCCGCGATGATGTAGATCAGCTCGTTGCCGACGCCCTCGCCGGACTGCACGACGTCGAACGAGAACAGCAGGTGCTGGCCGGAGATCCAGGCGCCGAAGGCGACGCCCATATAGAGGCCGATCTTGGTCTTGTCGACCGGGACGCCGACCGCGCGGGCGGCTTCCTCGCCGCCGCCGACGGCGTAGATCCAGTTGCCGACGCGAGTACGCAGCAGGATCCAGGTGGCGACGGCCACCAGGGCCAGCCACCACAGGATGGTGATCTTGAAGTCGACGCCGCCGATGGTGATCGTCGAGGCGAAGACGTCCTTCGCGGAGGAGAAGCCCTCCATGTCCGAGATCGACTTCGTGGAGACGGTGCCGCTGATCAGCTTGGTGAAGCCGAGGTTCATGCCGGTCAGCATCAGGAAGGTGCCGAGCGTGATGATGAAGCTCGGCGGGTCGGTGCGCGTCAGCATGACGCCGTTGAAGACGCCGATCGCCAGGGTGACGAGCAGCGAGACGAAGACGCCGACCCAGACGTTCGCGGTCATCTGGTAGCTGAACATCGAGGAGATCAGTGCGGAGCTGGTCACCATGACGCCCGCGGAGAGGTCGAACTCACCGCCGATCATCAGCAGGGCGACCGGGACCGCCATGATGCCGATGGTCGATGAGGCGTACAGGACCGTACTGAGGCTCGCGGCCCGTACGAAGCTGTCCGCGAAGACGGCGAAGAAGACGAAGACGGCGACCGCGCCGACCACGGAGCCGAGCTCGGGTCGGCCCATGAGCTTGCGCAGCGGCGAGGTCTTCAGCAGGCGTTCGTCGGCCTTGGTGCCCTGCGACGGCGCGGGCGCGGGTGCGATGGTGCTCATCGGGTGCCCCGCTTCGCGTAGCCCGCGAGCGCGCCGGCCTGGTCCTTGGTGATGATCTGCGGTCCGGTGAGGACCGGCTTGCCGCCGCCGAGGCCGTCGTCGTTGTACTTGTAGAGCCAGAGCAGGTCCACGGCCTCATACCCCTGGAGGTAGGGCTGCTGGTCGACGGCGAAGCCGAGCGTGCCGTTCTTGAGCTCTGCGGCCACCTTCTCGTTGAGGTCGAAGGTGTCGATCTCGGCCTTGCTGCCCGCGTCCTGCTTGGCCTTCACCGCGGTGTCCGCGAAGGGGGCGCCGAGCGTGACGACCGAGTCGATGGACTTGTCGGCCTGCAGCTTGGCACCGATGGAGGACTGCACGTCGGGCATGCTGGTGCCCTGCACGTAGAGGTTCTGCACGGTGCCGTGGAAGGTCTTCTTGACGCCCGCGCAGCGTTGCTCGTGGCCGACGTTGCCCTGCTCGTGCAGGACGCAGAGGGTCTTCTTGCGGCCCCGCTTGTTCAGCTCGTCACCCACCGCCTCGCCGGCGATCGTCTCGTCCTGCCCGATGTGGGTGAGCGCGCCGAACGCCTTGGACTCCTCGGCGCCCGAGTTCACCGTGATCACGGGGATGCCGGCCTTCCGGGCGCGCGCGACGGCCGCCTTCATGGCGTCGGGCTTGGCGAGCGTGACGATGATGCCGTCGACCTGCTTGTCGACGGCGGCGTCCACGAGCTGCGCCTGCTGCTGCGCCTCGGCGTTGTGCGAGTACAGGAAGTTGATGTTGTCCTTGACCGCGGCCTGCTTGGCGCCGCTCTGCACGATGTCCCAGAACGTGTCGCCGTCGCCCGAGTGGGTGATCATCGCGAAGGTCCACCTGGGCGTGTTCACCGCGGCCCTGCCCTGGGCTGCCGCCGCCTTGCGGGCGTCCTCGGCCCGCTTCCCCCCGGTGCTGCTGCATCCCGCGAGGGACACCCCCAGCGCCCCTGCGAGCGCGATGCTTACCCAGGTCCGAGTGCGTGCCACGAGGCCGTGCCCTTCTTACGTGCTCCTTGGTGCGCCGGGCCCTGCGGACTGGCCCGGAGGGGCCGTCACATAGGCCCCTGGGACCGGTGTCCCACCGGCCCCAAACGTCCAAGTATCAATCACGGGAATCACGCACCCGACCAGCGGGTCCCGCGCGCGGTGGACTTCCCCGGGGGCGGGTACGCCCTTCCCGGCGGCATCACGGGAGCGTCATGGCCGTGCGAGAGCCGGAAAATCAGCGAGCTTCAGGGCTGTACTCACCGAGCCGTCATGGCCGTACGAGGAGCTGGAACTCGAAGGAGTAACGCGAGGCCCGGTAGATGTGGGAGCCGAACTCGACGGCCCGGCCGGTGTCGTCGAAGGTCGTGCGCTGCATGGTGAGCAGGGGCGCGCCGGCCGGTTCGCCGAGCCGGTCGCCCTCTTCCGCGGTGGCCGCGCGGGCGCCGACGGACTGCCGGGCGCTGTGCAGGGTGATCCCGGCCGCGCGCATCAGCCGGTACAGACCGGTCGCCTCCATCTGCGCGCTGTCCAGCTCCAGCAGGTCGGGCGGCAGATAGTTGCAGAGGTACGCCATCGGCTCCCCGTGCGCGAGGCGCAACCGCTCCACACGGTGCACGTCACCGCCCTCGGCCACCCCCAGGGCCGCCGCGACCTCGGCGGACGCGGGTACGACGGTGTTGACGAGCACCTGGGTCGCCGGGCGCTGGCCCGCCGATTCCAGGTCGTCGTAGAGACTGCTGAGCTCCAGCGGGCGCTTGACCTGGCTGTGCACGACCTGGGTGCCCACGCCGCGGCGCCGTACGAGCAGGCCCTTGTCGACGAGGGACTGGATGGCCTGGCGGACCGTGGGCCGGGACAGGCCGAGCCGCCCGGCGAGCTCGATCTCGTTGCCAAGGAGGCTGCCCGGGGTCAGCGTTCCGTGCTCGATCGCGGCCTCCAGCTGTTGGGACAGCTGGAAGTAGAGCGGGACCGGACTGCTGCGGTCGACGCTGAGCTGGAGCGACACGGTCGGATCCACATCTGGTTTCGGCACGGCCCGAGCGTAGCTCCGCGAGATGTTGACGGGAAGTTGTGAGGTTCGGTTGTCCGGACAAACCATTGACATCGTGCCGGGTCGGACCGCACTTTGTTCCCATGCGCATCGGACTCATCGGAGCGGGTCGTATCGGTACATTCCACGCGACCACTCTCAGCCGTCACCGCGAGGTGGGCGGCTCCCTCATCGTCACGGATGCGGACACCGCGCGGGCCCATCGGCTGGCGGACCGCCTGGGCGCGACGGCCGCGCCCAGCGTGAACGAGATCTTCACCTGGGGCGTGGACGCGGTGGTCATCACGGCGGCGACTTCGGCCCACGGCGAACTGATCGGTCGGGCAGCACGGTCCGGGCTCCCCGTCTTCTGCGAGAAGCCCATCGCCCTCGATCTGACGGGCACGCTGACCGCACTGGCCGAGGTCGACGCCGCCGGAACGGTTCTGCAGCTGGGCTTCCAGCGCCGCTTCGACGTGGGGTACACGGCGGCCCGCGAGGCGGTGCGGTCGGGACGGCTCGGCCGGCTGCACACGGTCCGGGCCATGACGTCCGACCAGTCGCCGCCCCCGGTCGACTATCTCCCGCTCTCCGGCGGGCTCTACCGGGACTGCCTGATCCACGACTTCGACATGCTGCGCTGGGTCACCGGCCGCGAGATCGTCGAGGTGTACGCGACCGGGTCGGACGCCGGGCCCCCGATGTTCCGCGAGGCCGGTGACATCGACACGGCCGCGGCCGTGCTCACCTTCGACGACGCAACCCTGGCCACAGCGACGGCGACCCGGGTGAACGCCGCCGGCTACGACGTCCGGATGGAGATCGCCGGCGAACTCGACCAGATCGCCGTCGGCCTCGACGACCGTACGCCGATCGCGTCCACCGAACCGGCCGGGCCGCCGCCCGCCGACAAGCCGTGGATGGGCTTCCTGGAGCGCTTCGCCCCCGCGTACGAGGCCGAGCTCGCCGCGTTCGTCGAGGTCGTCCGCGGTGAGCGCGCCAATCCGTGCGACGGCCGTGAGGCGTTGGAGGCGCTGCGGATCGCCGAGGCATGTGTGCTGTCGCGGCGGGAGCGGCGACCGGTGCGTCTCGCCGAGATTCCGGGCGGACGGGACTGAGTCGAGCGCCCCCGCGGTGGGCGTCATACGAGGAGGCGCCCTCGCCGGTCAGCTCCGCGGTGATCTCGGCCGTACGCAGCACGGATGACACTCCTCTCGCGGAACGGGGCCACTCACCAGCGCACCGGCAGGCTTCGCAGGCCGCGCATCAGCATGCCGGACAGCCAGTCCCCAGGGGGCCCGTCGAGCGCGAGATCCGGGCAACGCTCGAGCAGGGAGCTCAGCGCGACCCGGGCTTCGAGGCGGGCCAGGGGCGCGCCCAGGCAGTAGTGGATGCCGTGCCCGAAGGCGAGATGGCCCTGCGGGGCGCGGTGGATGTCGAAGCGGTGCGGGTGCGGGCAGTACGCCGCGTCACGGTCGGCGGCGCCGAGGCCGATCATCACCGGGTCGCCCGCCGCGATGGACCTGCCGCCGATCTCCATCGGCTCGGCCGCGTAACGGTACGTCGCCGTCTCGACCGGTCCCTCGAAGCGCAGGACCTCCTCCACCGTGCCGTCGAGGAGGGTCATGTCGGCCCGCAGCGCGGCGAGTTGGTCCGGGTGGGTGAGCAGGGTGTGCACCGCGGTCGTGATCAGGTTGACCGTCGTCTCATGGCCCGCGACCAGCAGGATGAACGCCATCCCGCGCAGTTCGGCGCGCGAAAGGCGGTCGCCGTCCTGCGCGCGGGTGCGGATGAGGGCGCCGAGCAGGTCGTCGGCCGGTGCCGCACAGCGCTTGCCCTCGATCAACTCATCGAGATATGCGGCAAGTTGCTCGATGGCGGCGACTTCGGTGTCTCCGTCGGACGGGGCCACGATCTCGTTCGACATGGCCCGGAAGGCCTCCCGGTCGATGTCGGGGACGCCGAGGAGCTCGCAGATGACCGTGATGGGCAGCGGATAGGCGAAGGAATCCACGAGGTCGGCGCGCCCCTTCGGGAGCATCGCGTCCAGCAACTCGTCGGTGATCTGCTGGACGCGCGGGCGCAGCGCCTCGACGCGCCGCATGGTGAACGCGCCCGTGACGAGCGAGCGCAGCCGGGTGTGTTCGGGCGGGTCGCTGATCAGCACATACCGGCCCATCAGCTCCTCTTCGAACGAGCTCAGTCCCCTTTTGGTGCTGTCCTTGGACAACCTCGGGTCGGCGAGGGCGGCCCGCGCCTCCTCGTACCCGACGACGAGCCAGCCCTCGTACGCGCCGGGTGGCGGTGTGCGCACCCAGTGCACGGGACCCCGCTCGCGCAGTGCCGTGTACACCGGATACGGGTCCCTCGTGAACCGCGGCCCGTACTCCCCCAGATCGATCATGGTTCCTCCTCCCGTTGCCCGACCAACGATCGCGGCCCCCGCTCAGTGCCCGTCCTTCGATCAGCGCCCGTCCTGCGCTCAACTCCCGTCCTCCTCCAGAAGCCCGGCGTCGTACGACAACAGGGCGATCTGTACACGGTTGTTGAGGCCGAGCTTGGCGAGGATGCGCGAGACGTGGGTCTTGACGGTGGCGACGCTCATGAAGAGCTCGGCGGCGATCTCCGCGTTCGACCTGCCGTGTCCCACGGAGACGGCGACCTCGCGTTCCCGGTCGTTCAGGGCGGCGACCCGGTCGCGGGCGGTCGTACGGCGGGTGTCGGGCGCGCCGGCCGCCGCGTGTTCCATCAACTGGCGGGTCACGGTGGGCGACAGTACGGGATCACCGGCCGCGACCCGCCTCACCGCCGCGAGGATCTCCGCGGGCGGGGTGTCCTTCAGTACGAACCCGGCCGCCCCCGCGCGCAGCGCCCGCAACACCTGCTCGTCGGCCTGGAAGGTGGTCAGGACCACGACCTGCGGCGCCTCTTGGCGGCCGCGCAGCCGCTCCGTGGCGGTGAGTCCGTCGACCGTCGGCATCCGGATGTCCATCAGGACGACGTCCGGCCGGGTGCGGTCGACGAGCGCTTCCACCTCGCTGCCGTCGGCGGCCTCTCCGACGATCTCGATGTCGTCGGCGCCGCCCATCATGAAGGACAGTCCGGCTCTCACCAGAGGGTCGTCGTCGACGAGCAGGAGTCGGATCGCAGTCATGGGATCCACCTAACCAGGTCGCCGCCTTCGCCAGGACGCCTGCGATCAGGACGTCTCAAATCGGTGCCGCCCACCCCTTTTCCCCGGCGCGCGTGCTCCGGGCGCCGCGCGCGACTCACCGCTGATCCCCGGAATGCCGTGCGGGTCGGGAAGCCGGGGCAAGAATGCCCGTGAGGGTCCGCCACGTCGCGACGGGCGGGAATTCGGGGCGCCTGGACAGCGACGTGACGACGACTTGAAAAGGACCGCGTGGGCCCCGCGCGAGGGCGCCCCGCGGTGGAAGGAACCTTGGTCATGCGTGCCGCTTATGTCGAACAACTCGGCCCACCCGACGTCATTCGCTACGGAGAACTCGCCGCACCCGTGCCGGGTTCCGACGAGGTCCTCGTCGACGTGCGGGCCACCACGGTCAACCCCGTGGACGCCTTTGTCCGTTCAGGGGTCTTCCGTACGCCGCTGGAGTTCCCCTTCGTCATCGGCCGGGACCTGGTGGGCACCGTCGCGTCGGCCGGGGGCGGGTTCGCCGTCGGCGATGCCGTGTGGTGCAACAGCCTCGGCCACGGGGGCCGTCAGGGTGCGGCCGCCGAGCAGGCGGCGGTGCCCGTCGACCGGCTCTACCCGCTCCCGCCCGGCGTACCTCCCGAAGTCGCGGTGGCTGTGGTCCACCCGGCCGCCGCCGCGTATCTCGCCCTGTTCACCCATGGTGACCTGTGCTCGGGCGAGACGGTCCTGGTCGGTGGAGCCGCGGGGAACGTGGGCGCCGCGCTGGTGGTCCTCGCCGTCCGCGCGGGCGCCCGAGTCATCGCGACGGCGTCGGCGCGCGACCACGACTACTGCCGGGATCTGGGAGCCGGCGAGGTGGTGGACTACCGAGATGCCGAGCTCCCGCGGCGCCTCGCGGAGCTGGCCCCCGGCGGAGTCGACCTCCATGTCGACACCTCCGGGCACAACGACCTCGCCTCCGCCGTCGCCCTGCTCGCGCATCGCGGCCGTATCGTCCTGATGGCCGGCACCAAGGACGAACCCCTCCTTCCGGTGGGTCCCCTCTACATGAAGGACGCGTCCGTACGGGGCTTCGCCATCTCCCACGCCACCACCGGGGAGCTCGCGTCGGCGGCGACCGCCCTCAACGACCTCTTCTCCCGGGACCTGCTCCGGCCCCGCACCACGGAAACGCTGCCGCTCAGCGCCGCGGCGGACGTCCATCGGCGCATGGAGCGTGGCGAACTCCACGGCATGCGGGTGGTCCTGCGCACCGACTCCTGAGCCGTCGGGAGGGGCGGCAGGCCTTTTTCGCCCCCTCCGCCCTACCCGAGCCGTACCTGGGGGGGCTACGCCCCCAGACCCCCGCCAAAAGACTGCGCAGTTCCCCGCGCCCCTGAACCGTCAGCCGGTCCACGGCAGCCACGCCCGCACCAGGAAGCCCCCGTTCCCCTCGACCCCGTGCTCCAACCAGCCCCCGGCCAGCGTCGCCCGCTCCGTCAGTCCGATCAGTCCCTGACCCGACCCGGGGACATGGGGGACGTCACCCGGCGGTGCGGGATTGCCGATGGAGACCGTCAGGCCGTCTCCGCAAGCCCCGCGAACCGTCACCGTCACCTCGGCACCCGGCGCGTGCTTGCGGGCGTTGGTCAGGCCCTCCTGGGCGATCCGGTACGCGGTGCGTCCGACCGACGCCGGGACGGCGGCCGGATCGGTGACGCGGCTGTCGAGGACGACCTTCATACCGGCCGAGCGGGACTCGGTGACCAGCCCGTCGAGCGCGGCGAGCGTCGGCTGCGGCCGTCCGGCGTCGTCGGAGTCCCCGGCTCGCAGGACACCGATGATCTCCCGCAGGTCCTGCAGCGCCTCGTGCGCGCTCTCCCGGATCACCCCGGCCGCCCGCGCGACCTCCTCCCGGGGCGCGTCCGGACGGAACTCCAGGGCCCCCGCGTGCACGCTCAGCAGGGTGAGCCGGTGCGCCAGCACGTCGTGCATCTCACGCGCGATGGCCTCGCGCGCGAGGCGCTGCGCCTGCTCGGCCCGCAGCTCCGCCTCGGTCTCGGCCCGCCGCGCCCGGTCCCGCAGACTCAGCATGAGCTGGCGCTTGGACCGTACGAACATGCCCCAGCCGACCACCGCCGAGGTGAGCAGCGCGGTGACGACGACGGCTGCGAGGTACGGCAGATCGGGGTCGGGGCGAAGCCAGAAGAAAGCGGGAACGAGTGCGAGTTGGGCGCCGACGAGCCAGGCCACGTACTTGAAGGGCCGGTGCACGGCGAGGGTGAAGAGGGCGACCATGCCCGCGCCGCCGGCGGTGGTCGAGATCAGTCCGACGGGGATCATGGCGATGGCGAGCCCCAGCGGCCAACGGCGCCGGAACCAGACCGCCGCGCAGGCGAGCGCGCCGAGCAACTGGTCGGTGACGACGAGGCCGTGCGGGATGTTCGGGTCGTGGGTCAGCGTGTCCGCGGCCGCCAGGCCGATGGCGACGGCCAGCAGGAAGCACCCGAAGTCGACGACCCAGTCGCGCACGGTGCGCCGTGGCCGTCCGGAGCGGCCCGCGCGCTCGACGTCCGGGTCGAGCTCGGCGACCACGGCCGAGGGCAGCAGCCACCGCCGCCCCGGCAGCGCCTGGGCCTCGGGCCACGTCCACCCGATCGGCCCTTGCCACGATGTCGCCGACTCGCGCTCCGGATTGTCATCACTCACGGTCGACAAATCTACGCAGGCAGGCCCGCCGCCACCTCCCCCGCGACCAGTATCAGCGACCAAAGTCGCACCGCTTGAGACTTTCGTCCGACCCTCGTCATCACGGCCGACGACTTCGGTCGGGCATGCCTCGCCCCGCGGCCGATGAATGTGGGGGGTCCGCGGGGCGAGGGTCAGCGCATGAAGCAGATTCTGGAGCTACTCGGCTTTCTCGCCCTGGTCCAGGGCGCACTGGGCTCGGTGCACGAGATCACCGGCCGACTGCACGGGTGGGGGCTCGTACAGCGGCTCGACTTCCTCGACGGCTACGAGATCTACGCGAGCGTCACACTTCTCGCACTGGCGTTCGCGCTGTTCGCTGCCGCCGAGAGCCGGAAGTCCGGCTGAACGCGGACCGGACTTCCGGCGGACCGGGTCACCGGTGGAGCACCGGCGACCCACCCTCGGATCAGCAGCTGAAGTTGATCAGCTTGAACGTGACGTAGTGGTCGGAGGTGTAGTAGTCCTCCTGCGTCTTCCTGCCGGTGACGATGCGACGGGCACCACGCGTCGAGGAGCCGGGCGTGATGACCGTGTACTCGTGGTAGTAGCCGGTCGACTGGGAGGGCAGGACACTCTCCCGGTTCTGGAAGACGGACCCGTCCTGCGAGTACGGGAAAGGGCCTCCCGACTCGATCAGGTCCAGCGTGTCGTACGCCTGTGACGGCAGCGCGCCGTAGCAGATGCTGCCCACGGCGGTCGCCGCCGCGTTGGCGGGAACCACGGCGGTACCGCCGACGAGCAGAGCGGACATGAGGGCGACCAGAGCGCCGATGCGAGTGGTACGTGGGGGGAATCTCATGGACTCAGGATGACGCGCGTAGACCATGGCATGTCAATGTCAAGGCAACTGATTTCTCCCGCCAAGTCCGTTGAATTTTCCGGGAGTTAACCTGTCGCCCGCCGTCCCCACGCGGTCCCCGCGAGCACCAGTACGCCGCCCACCAGGCCCGGCGCCCCGAGGCGTTCACCGCCGAGGGCGATGGCCGCCGCGGCGGCCCACAGGGGCTCGGTTCCAAGAAGCAGGCTGACCCGGGACGGCGAGGTCCGGCGCACCGCCCACATCTGCACGAAGAAGGCGAACAGCGTGCAGAACGCGGAGAGGAACAGCAGCCCGGCCCACTCCCGCGCACCGAATCCCGCGGCCGTGCTCCACGGCGTGGCGTCGGCGCCGGTCGACAGGACGGCGAACACCGCCACGGCGGCGCCCAGTTGGACGGTCGTCACCGGCAGCGCGTCGGCGCCCTGGACGGACTTGATGCGGGACATCGCGAGCACGTGCACAGTCCGGGCGAGGGCCGCGAGGAGCATCAGCAGGTCGCCGAGCGAGGGCCGGGTGAAGCCGCCGCCCTGGGTGAGCAGCACGACGCCGAGCACGCAGACGCCGGCCGCGGCGAGGAACGCGCGTGAAGGGCGTACGCGGGTCACGGCCGCTTCGGCGAGCGGCGTGAAGATCATGGTGAGGCTGATGATGAGACCGGCGTTGGTCGCCGAGGTGTGGACGACGCCGTATGTCTCCAGAAGGAAGATGCCGCTCAGGATCAGTCCGAGCACTCCGGCCCCGCGCCACTGTGCCGCCGTCAGGGCCCGCAGCGCTCTCCATCCCGCGGACACCAGTACCGGCAGCACGACCGCGAAACGCAGCAGCAGGACGGCGATCACCGTCCGCGCGGTGGTGATGTCCTTGGCGGCGAGATAGCTGGCGCCCCACACCGCGGCCACGAGCAGCAGGGGCAGGTCGGTGAGCCAGGCACGGCGGGGCGCGAGCGCGCCGGGTACGGCGAACGACGACATGGGAGCGGCTCCGGGTCTCCTGCGGACGGGCCTGCGTGGAGACGGCGGCGGCTCGCACGGGAACGATCACCGTACCTGCGCGGCGAGGGGGTGACTAGGCGTTTTCCGGGAGCTCGTACGAGCCGTACTCCGGGCGGCCCGCCGGGTCGTACGACTGGATGGAGACCCCGGCGGCGGTGACGCGGCCGCCGGTGTGCCGGAAGGCCGTCGGGACGGCGCCCTCGGGGAACAGGCGCAGACCGGCGCCGAGTACGACCGGGAAGGTCAGTACGTGGATCGTGTCGACGAGGTCCAGGGCGAGCAGGGACTGGACGAGGGCTCCGCTGCCGTGAACCTGGAGCTCGCCGTCGGTGCGCTCCTTGAGGGCGGTGACCTCCTTGGCGAGGTCGCCGCCGATCACGGTCGTGCCGGCCCAGTCGGGCTCGGTGAGGCTCGAGGAGGCGACGTACTTCGGCAGCGCGTTCAGCTTCGAGGCGACCGGGTCGGCCGGGTCGGTCACCTTCGGCCAGAACGAGGCGAAGATGTCGTACGTACGCCGGCCGAGCAGGAAGCCGCCCACGCCGTCGAAGACCTCGTTGATGAACCGGCCGAAGTCGTCGTCGCCGTACGGGAAACTCCAGCCGCCCTGCTCGAAGCCGCCGCGAGGGTCCTCCTGGGGGCCGCCGGGGGCCTGGTAGACGCCGTCGAGAGTGACGAAGATGGTGGAGACGAGCTTGCCCATGGCGGGTGCCTGCTTTCTGATGCGGGGTCCGTTGTCATCACTTCAGACCCCGCCCGCCCCCGCAACTCATCGCTTCACCCGGCGTGCGTCGAGAACAGTCCTCCGGCCGGACCCTGCTTGTCGCCGCCCTGGGCCTTCCTCAGGGCGTCGGCGAGGCTCTCGATGGTGCGGGACTGCAGGATCACGCGCCCGTTGCCCTCCAGGGCGGCCAGGGAACCGAGTTCGGTGTCCGTTCGCCGCCAGCACGTCGCTGCTCGGGCCGCTGGGATGGGCGCATGACCTCACAAGGAACCACGACTTCGCAAGCGACCATGAACGGCAAGGTGGCCCTGGTGACCGGCGGGAGTCGGGGCATAGGCGCCGCGACGGCGGTCCGGCTCGCGCGGGCAGGAGCGGACGTCGCCCTCACCTACGTGAACGGCAAGGAGGGGGCCGAGGACGTCGTACGAGCCGTAGAGGCCCTCGGGCGGCGCGGGCTCGCGCTGCGGGCGGACTCCGCGGACCCGGAGGAGGCCGGCGGCGCCGTGCAGCGGGCGGTGGAGACGCTCGGCGGCCTCGACATCCTGGTGAACAACGTGGGCGTCGGCCTGCTCGCCCCTTTGGAGAGCCTGTCCCTCGCCGACGTCGACAGGGTCCTGGCCGTGAACGTACGCGGTGTCTTCCTCACCTCCCAGGCCGCCGCATCCCGCATGGACCGGGGCGGGCGGATCATCACCGTCGGCACCTGTATGACACAGCGGGTGCCCGGGCCCGGCGGAACCCTGTACGCGACGAGCAAGTCCGCCCTGATCGGCCTGACCAAGGCTCTGGCGCGCGAGTTGGGTGATCGAGGCATCACCGCGAACATCGTGCATCCAGGGCCGATCGACACGGACATGAATCCGGCGGACGGGCCGCATGCCGCGGGCCAGGCGGCGATGACGGCGCTGGGGCGGTTCGGGGCGGCGGGTGAGGTGGCGTCCGTGGTGGCCTATCTGGCGGGAGCGGAGGCGGCGTACGTCACGGGGGCGGAGTTCACGGTGGACGGGGGGTACGCAGCGTAGGGGCGGTTTGATTCGCCCCCTCTGCCGCTACCCGTCCCGTCCCTGGGGGCTGCGCCCCCGGACCCCCGCCAAAAGACTGCGCAGTTCCCCGCGCCCCTGAAGTCAGCCGCCGAGTTCCTGGTGGCGGGCCGCCAGGCGGGACGCGCCCTCAGCCGTCAGGGAGCCGTACAGGCGCAGTCGGGAGATGCCGCCGTCGGGGAAGATGTCCACGCGCGCGTGGGTGGCGACGGTGGTGGCCGCGAGGGTGAAGCGGTGGTTGGTGTCGGGCTGGAGGCGAGTGCGGGGGAGGATTTCCGTCCAGTCGCCGTCGACGCCGTTCTTCACCGACACCGACGCCCACCCGGCCGAGTTGCCCTTCAAGTACGCCGTGTCGATCTCGATCGCACGGATCTCGGACCGGCCGACGAGCTGGTAACGGATCCAGTCGTTCCCGGTGTCGCGGCGGCGACGCGTCTCCCAGCCGTCGTCCATCTTGCGGGACCGGCCCGGCTGAATGGTGTTGGTGGCGGGCGAGTAGAAGAGGTTGGACGCGTCCTCGACCTGACCGCCGTTCTCCAGGGCGACGACGTCGAAAGTGCCGAGGACGGACAGCCACGTCGGGTCGGGCACGACCTCGCCGTACACCCGCAGGCGGGCGATACCGCCGTCGGGGTGCTGGTTGACGCGCAGGTGCGTGAAGCGCTGCTCGACGGCGACGGCGAAGCCGTTCGCCGCGTGGCCGCCGACCGCCGTGCGCGGCACGAGCGTCGTCCACTTCACGTCGTCGGCGAGGAGTTCCTCGGGAGACGGGGAGCCGGGTACCGACGCGCCCTCGACCGACACCGCCTGCGGGTAGTTGCCGCGGAAGTGGGCCGTGTCGACCACGATCCCGCGGATCACGCCGGGCGCGCCGAGGCGCACCAGCGCCCAGTCGTGATCCTCCGCCGTGGGCCACGGGTGTTCGGCCGAGGCGCCACGGCGCCGCCGCGTCTCCCAGCCGTCCATGATCTTGCCCTTGTGGCCGAAGTGCTCGGGGTCGAACTCGGCGGCCTCGGGCACGAGAAGGTTCTCCCGCTGGGCGAAGAACTCGTCGTTGGCGGCGATGACACCCGCGCCGAGCTGCCGGTCGGCGAGGTTGGCGTACTGGGTGAAGGGGAAGTCGGCGGTGCGGTAGTCCGCGTACGGGTCGCCTCCTCCGTAGGGGTTCGCGTCGCCGGTGAAATGAGGTATCGCCGTCACGGTGATCAGGTCTGCCTTTCGAGGGTCGGTCACTGCGGGTGCGGGGCGGGTGCGCGATTTACGGGTGGCGGGTCAGGAGCTGTCCGGTCGGCTCGCCGAACTCGCCCTCGGCCACGATGCGTTCGCCGCGCAGCCAGGTGGACTTGACAACGCCGCTGAGGGTCTTGCCCGCGTACGCCGTGACGTGGTTGCGGTGCTGGAGCGCCGCGGGGTCCACGGTGAAGGTCTCGTCGGGCGCGAGGACCGCGAAGTCGGCGTCGCGCCCTGCCTCGATGGCGCCCTTGCGGTCGTCGAGGCCGACCAGTTGCGCGGTGCGTGAGGACATCCAGCGGACCACGTCCTCCAGGTCGTGGCCGCGCCTGCGGGCCTCCGTCCAGACGGCGGAGAGGCTGAGCTGCAGGCCGGAGATGCCGCCCCACGCGGTGGCGAAGTCGTCGGTCTTCAGGTCGGCCGTCGACGGCGAGTGGTCGGTGACGACGCAGTCGATGGTGCCCTCGGCGAGCGCCCGCCACAGCAGGTCCTGGTTGGCGGCCTCACGGATGGGCGGGCAGCACTTGAACTCGCTGGCACCGTCGGGGACTTCCTCGGCGGTGAGCGTGAGGTAGTGCGGGCAGGTCTCCACAGTGAGCCGTACGCCCTCGGCCTTGGCGGCGGCTATCAGCGGCAGCGCGTCACTGGACGACAGGTGCAGCACGTGCACGCGCGCGTTGAGCCGCTCGGCCTGCGCGATGAGGTTCTCGATGGCGGTGTCCTCGGCGTCGCGCGGGCGCGAGGCAAGGAAGTCGACGTATTTCTGGCCACCCTTCTGCGGGGCGGCGGCGAGGTGGTGCGGGTCCTCGGCGTGCACGATCAGCAGGCCGCCGAAGCCGGCGATCTCGGCGAGGGACTGGGCGAGCTGCTCCTGGTCCAGCTCGGGGAACTCGTCCACGCCCGAGGGCGACAGGAACGCCTTGAAGCCGTAGACGCCCGCGTCGTGCAGCGGCCGCAGGTCCTTGACGTTGCCGGGCAGGGCGCCGCCCCAGAAGCCGACGTCGATGTGCGCCTTGGAGCGGGCGACGTCTTTCTTGGTACGGAGGTTCTCGACCGTCGTCGTCGGCGGGACGGAGTTGAGCGGCATGTCGACGAGGGTGGTGATGCCACCGGCGGCCGCGGCGCGCGTCGCGGTCCAAAAGCCCTCCCACTCCGTGCGGCCCGGGTCGTTCACATGGACGTGGGTGTCGACGAGGCCGGGCAGCAGGACATCGTCGCCGAAGTCCTCGAAGCGTGCACCGGCCGGCACCTCGGCGTCGTGCGCGAGCACGGCCGTGATCTTCCCCGCAGCGACCGCGACCGATGCGGCGCGCGTCCCTTCGGGAGTGATGACGCGCGTCGAGCGCAGCACCAGTTCGACGTCGGACACCCGGACCCCTCTCTTCTGCCGCTGTTGACTCCCGATACCGCGGGTTCACGTCCACGTAACGAAATTCAACGTTCTGTTGAAGGAGTCTTCACTCCGACCTTCGCGCAGTCAAGGGCACACCCCTCCACTCTGCCCCCGATGCACAGCCTCTGGACGTTTCCACAAAGCGGAATTAGAATTCCGTGAAGCAGAACGTAGCTACACACAACCAGGCAGTCAACCGACTGCCGGGTAGGCTGCATCTGCCCACCCGATCACCCGCCACCGCCCTATTCGAGGCCCTGCGGGCCGCACCTCTCGATTCTGAGCCTTGAAAGGACCGCGCCCGTGCCGACGTCCAGCGCCAGCACCACCGACGCCGCCAAAACATCCGCCCCCAGTGGCGGCGTCCAGTCCCTCGAGCGCGCCTTCGACCTGCTCGAGCGTATGGCGGACGCCGGGGGCGAGGTCGGCCTGAGCGAGCTCTCCGCGAGCAGCGGCCTGCCGCTGCCCACCATCCACCGGCTCATGCGCACGCTGGTGGCCTGCGGATACGTACGCCAGCAGCCCAACCGCCGATACGCGCTCGGCCCCCGCCTGATCCGGCTCGGTGAGTCCGCGTCCCGGCTGCTCGGCACCTGGGCCCGCCCCTACCTGGCGCGCCTCGTGGAGGAGACCGGCGAGACGGCGAACATGGCGCTGCTCGACGGGGACGAGATCGTCTACGTCGCGCAGGTGCCGTCGAAGCACTCGATGCGGATGTTCACCGAGGTGGGCCGTCGCGTGCTGCCGCACTCCACGGGCGTGGGCAAGGCACTGCTCGCGCACACCCCGGCCGACGAGGTGCGCGCGCTGCTGGCCCGTACGGGCATGCCCGCCGCGACGGAGAAGACGATCACTACGCCGGACGGCTTCCTCGACGCGCTCGACGAGGTGCGCCGGCTCGGCTACGCCGTCGACGACAACGAGCAGGAGATAGGGGTCCGCTGCCTGGCCGTCTCCGTGCCCGACTCCCCCACCGCCGCCGCCATTTCGATCTCCGGCCCGGCGGGCCGTGTCACCGAGGCGGCCACGGACAAGATCGTGCCCGTGCTGCAGCAGGTCGCGGTCGAGCTGTCGGAGGCACTGGCGAGCTCGGGTCCCGGGGCCTGATCGGGCCGTCTCCTCAGGCGCCGGTCGTCTGTCGCCGGTCATCCGTTGTCGGTCGTCTGTCGCGGGTCCTTCGTTGCCGGTCGTCTGTCGCGGGTCCTTCGTTGCCGGTCGTCTGTCGCCGGTCCATCGTTGCCGGCCGCCTGTCGCCGGTCCATCGTTGCCGGCCGCCTGTCGCCGGTCCATCGTTGCCGGCCGCCTGTCGCCGGTCCGTCATTGCCGGTTCTCCGCCGCCTGCCGAGTCGGCGCGTCGATCCGCCCGTCGGCCATCTCCCGTACCGCGTCCGCCTCCCCCAGGTGAGCGCGGTCGTGCGTCACCAGGACGGTGGCGGTGGCGCGCTCCCGGGTGAGCCGGACCAGGAGGTCCAGGACGGCCGCGCCCCGCTCGTGGTCGAGCGCGCTGGTCGGTTCGTCGACGAGGAGCACGGACGGTTCGTTGACCAGCGCGCGGGCGATGTTCACGCGCTGCCGCTGACCACCGGAGAGCTGGTGCGGCCGCCGGTGCGCCAGCTCCGCGAGCCCCACCGCGGCCAGCAGCTCCCTTGCCCGATCCGCCACGTGGCGACGTCCGTCGAGGTGGCCCATCACCTGCAGCTGTTCCAGCGCCGTCAGCGAGGGCAGCAGGTTCGGCTGCTGGAAGACGATGCCGATCTCCCGCCGCCGCAGCACGGCACGCTCGGCGGGGCTCAGTGTCCCCGTCTCCGTACCGTCAACGAGGACGCGTCCGTGGTCCGGCGTGACCAGGGTCGCGGCGACGGCGAGCAGGCTGGACTTGCCGGAGCCGGACGGGCCGACGATCGCCGTCATGGTCCCGGCCGGGACGTCGAGGCCGACCCGATCGAGGGCGGTCAGGCGGCCCTCGCCGTCCGGATAGGTAAGCGTGATGTCGTCCAGAGTCAGGCTCATCGGTCTCTTCCCAGCATGGTCATCAGGCACTTCCCGGCGTGGTCGACGGACACTTCCCGGCGTGGTCATCAGGCACCTACCGGCGTGGCCAACGGGCGCTTCGCGGCGCGGTCGACGAGCGCTTCGCGACGTGATCATCGAGCGCTGCCCAGCGCCGTCAGCGGGTCGACGGCTGTGATCCGTCGGATGGACAGGCCCGCGCCGAGCGCCCCCAGGGCGATCATCACGGCGGCAGGCCCGAGGACTGTCGGCGCGTCGAGAACGAACGGCACATCGCCGCCCCGCACCAGTCCGCCGATGGCGGTGGCGAGCCCGGTGCCGAGGAGCGTCCCGGCCGTGAGCATCAGCACTGCCTGCCCGAGCGCGTCGCGCAGCAGATACGGCGTCGAGGCGCCCAGTGCCTTCAGTACGGCGATGTCGCCGGAGCGCTGGATCGTCCAGACCGTGAAGAACGCCCCTATGACGAGCGCCGAGATGACGAAGAGGAATCCGCGCATGAGCTGCAGCGAGCCGTTCTCCGCCCGGTAGGAGCCGACCGCGGTGAGGGCGGCGTCCTTGGTGAGCGTCTTGGTGCGGGCGACCCGGTCCCCCGCCGTGAGGTCGGTTCCGTCGGTGCGGAGGGCGACCACGGTGGCGTCACCGGACAGGGCCGTCCACACCACCGGTGTATGGCTGTACGAGGCGTCGCCCGCGACCGCCGCGACGGTCTGCTCGGTGCCGCCGAGCCGTACGCGGTCGCCGGCCTCGACGCGGAGTTCACCGGCGGCCTTCTCGGAGAGCACGATCCGGTCGGGGCCGACGCCGCGCGGGGCGATCCCGGAGCCCGGCTCGACGGCGAAGGTCGACACCGCGACCGTACGGTCCCCGGCGGCCGCGTTCAGCGTGCGGACACCGATCGGCTCCGCCGAGATGACGCCCGGCCGCTCGGCCCAGGTCCGCCACGCGCGCGGGGGCACCGTCGACCCGGTGAAGGAGACCGACTGGCCGTCGGGCGGCACGGCGAAGACGAGGTGGTCGGCGGGCAGGCCGGTGATCGCCGAGGTGTTCTCCTCGGCGAGCCCTGCGGTCAGCCCGGACAGCAACCCCACGAGCAGGGTGATCAACACGACCACGGCCCCCATGAGGGTGAACCGCCCCTTGGCGAACCGGAGGTCTCTCCATGCGACGAACATGCCCCCACCCTGCGGCCCGGGCTGCGTCCGGGGCATCGCGCCACGGCACGGTTCACCCGAATCGAAGGAGCGAGCCGGGTCTGTCGAAGGGCGGAGCCCCGCGCCGCCGAAGTACGCACCCCACTTTCAAACTTTCGGTTGACCGGGCCCCGCCCGGCCCCGCCTACCCTGGAACGACCATGGACGTCCGCCGCCACTCCCCCGTCGTCGCCACCCTGCGCCTGTGCCTGTACGCGCTGCTCGCGGGGCTCCTCGCGCTGGTCGCGGTCCGTTCCGGGGACAGCGCGCATCCCCTGGCCGTCGTGCTGTCGGCCCTCGGGACGGGCACGGTGTTCGCGGCGGGCGTGTGCACCCCGGCGGTGCACCGCTCTCGGCGTACGGCCGCGGTGTGGCTGGCCGCCCTGAGCGCGAGCTGGCTGGTGCTCCTCACCCTGTCGCCGGACGGCCTGTGGGTGGCGTTCCCGCTCTACTTCCTGCAGTTGCACCTGCTGCCCGTGCGCTGGAGTCTGCCCGCGGTCGCCCTGACCGCCGCGGCGGCCATCGCGAGCTTCCTGGCGCACGGCTCGCACATCACGCCGGGCGCCTTCATCGGCCCGCTCCTCGGGGCGGCGGTCGCGGTGGCCACGGTCCTCGGGTACGAGGCGCTGTACCGGGAGAGCGAGCGCCGCCGGGAGCTCATCGAGGAGCTCATCGCCACCCGCGCCGAGTTGGCCGACGCCGAGCGCACCGCGGGCACGCTCGCCGAGCGGGAGCGGCTCGCCCACGAGATCCACGACACGCTCGCGCAGGGCCTGTCCAGCATCCAGCTGCTGCTGCGCGCCGCCCAGCGCCTGCTGCCCGCGGACTCCCCGGCGGCCCCGCACATCGAACAGGCCCGCTCGACGGCCCAGGACAACCTCGCCGAGGCCCGCCGCTTCGTCCGCGCCCTCACCCCGCCCGACCTCGAGCGCGGTTCGCTCGCCGGAGCCCTGGAGCGGCTGTGCCGGTCCGCCGCCGTCGACGCCCCGAGGATCCACTTCTCGGTGAGCGGCCCTCCGGCCGAGCTCCCGACCCCGTACGAAGTGGCCCTCCTGCGGATCGCCCAGTCGGCCCTCGGCAACACGCTGCGCCACGCGCGCGCGGGCCGCGCCGAGATCACCCTCAGCTTCATGGACACGGCGGTCGCCCTGGATGTCGTGGACGACGGCGTCGGCTTCGCCCCCGATACCGTGCGGCCCGAGGGGGCCCGCGAGGACGGCGGTTTCGGTCTTCCCGCGATGCGCTCGCGCGCGGAGTCGCTGGGCGGGACGTTCACCGTCGAGTCGGCGCCGGGCCAGGGCACGGCGGTGGCGGTCACGCTCCCGCTGCCCATCACCGGGAACCCGGCCGGTACGGAGAAGCCGACCGGTACCGGAGAGCCGGCCCTCACCGAGGACCCGACCGGTACGGGAGCGTCGCCCGTCCCCGAGAAGCCAACCGGTACTGCAGAACCACCCGCCACCCAGAAGCCGGCCAGTACCGGAGAACCACCCGCCACCCAGAAACCAACCAGTGCGGGAGAGCCCGCCGTCGCCGGAGATCCGGCCCTTACCGGGGACCAAATGCCCCTCCGGCTCCCCTCCGCGCGTTCCGTCGGGAGCCGCGCATGACCATCCGTCTGCTGCTCGCGGACGACCATCCCGTCGTACGCGCCGGGCTGCGCGCCGTCCTGTCCGCGGAGCCGGACTTCGAGATCGTCGCGGAGGCACCGACGGCGGAGGCGGCCGTCGACCGCGCCGGAGCGGGCGGCGTCGACGTCGTGCTCATGGACCTGCAGTTCGGCCCCGGCATGCACGGCGCGCAGGCCACTGCGGCGATCACGACACGCCCCGGCGCACCCCGCGTGCTGGTGCTGACCACCTACGACACCGACGCGGACATCCTCGCGGCGGTCGAGGCGGGCGCGGCCGGCTACCTCCTCAAGGACGCCCCACCCGAGGAGCTGTCCGCCGCGGTCCGCACCGCCGCCTCGGGCCACTCTGCTCTCGCTCCCTCGGTCGCCGACCGCCTGATGGACCGGATGCGCACCCCGGCGGCCGCCCTGAGCCGCCGCGAACTGGAGGTACTCGAACTGGTCAGGGACGGCCTCTCCAACCATCGGATCAGCAAGCGACTGTTCCTGAGCCAGGCGACAGTGAAGTCCCATCTGGTACACATCTACGCCAAGTTGGGCGTGGATTCGCGCACGGCGGCGGTGGCGGTGGCCACGGAGCGAGGGGTCATCCGGAGAGGCTGAACCGGCCGAGCCGGAGGGCTACGGCTATCGTCGCGGCGGTTCTCCGAACAGCTCCACCGCGCTGCGGACCTCGGCGAGGCTCGTCGCCAGTGCGCTGACCGAGCCGATCGCGCCCGCGATCAGGAGCAGGGAACGACGCAGCCGGGGGATTTCGGGGATGCCGCTGACGGCCATCGCGGCGAGAGCCGCGAGCTCGTCCTCGGCGATGCCGCGGTCGGGGAACTCGGCCGGGTGCGCGGCGAGTGCACGGCGCAGCCGGGAGACGGCGGTGCTCAGTTCCGCCACCCTCGGATCCTCGTCCCTGCCGGTCACTGGCCTCTGCCCCAAGCTCCGCAACACAGCTCTCCCCCCTCGCACGCCTTCGTGCGTCGGTCCTTCGTACGTCGGCCCCAGCTCCCCTTGGCGGTGGTCGGGCGCCGGGGGACGCGGGCCAGTAAACGCCACCCCGTGCGCCGGGCGCCACTCCGCGGACCGAAATTCAGCCCATGGTCACCACAGGGCCCGCCCGGGTTCCGGGGCGCGCTCCGGCAGGGTCGGGTATGCAGGGGACATGACGGAGAACAAAGACCAGGTGGCCGGGCTGTTGTTGGCGGCCGGCGGCGGACGGCGCCTCGGTGGTCGCCCCAAGGCACTCCTGTCCCACCGGGGGCGGCCCCTTGTCGAACACGCGGTCGATGTCCTGCGTGCGGGGGGCTGCACCCGGGTCCATGTGGTGCTGGGTGCCCAGGCCGACGCCGTACGGGAGCGGGCGGAACTGCCGGGGTGCGTCCTCGTAGACAACCCGGAGTGGGAGGAGGGGATGGGCTCCTCGCTGCGGGCGGGGCTGGACTCGCTGGCCGGCACGGGGGCGCGGGCCGCTCTGGTGTCACTCGTCGATCAGCCCGGGATCGGGCGGGAGGCGGTGGCCCGGGTACTGGCCGCCTACGAGTCGCCGCTGTCACTCGCGGCGGCGGCGTACCACGGAGAGCGCGGCCACCCCGTGCTCTTCGGCGCCGGGCACTGGGCCGGGATCGCGGCGACCGCCACCGGCGACCGCGGGGCACGCGCCTATCTGAAGGCGCACGAGAACGCGATCACGTTCGTCGAGTGCGGCGATGTGGCACAGGCGTACGACATCGACACGGAAGGCGATCTGATCCACCTTGAGTAAGCATGGTGGCACCGAGCGCCACCTTGCCTCGACTCAGAGAATCTCGACATCAACAAACCATTGAACTTCCACCATGAGGAAACTAGTATCCACTGCTCAGAAGCGCTGGACCGCCCCGAAGGCGCGGTCAGCCGCATCCGGTGCCCGTGGCACCCAGTGCCGTATGTACGCAGCTCGCTGAAGGAAGTGACAGCTCATGTCCGCACCAGCGCCGTCCCCGCTGGCCATCGTCGACGCCGAGCCCCTGCCCCGGCAGGAAGAGGTCCTCACCGAAGCGGCCCTCGCCTTCGTGGCCGAGCTGCACCGGCTGTTCACGCCCCGGCGTGACGAGCTCCTCGCCCGCCGCGCGCAGCGCCGCGCCGAGATCGCCCGCACCTCCACGCTCGACTTCCGTCCGGAGACCGCCGCGATCCGCGCGGACGACTCCTGGAAGGTGGCCCCCGCTCCGGCCGCCCTGAACGACCGCCGTGTCGAGATCACCGGCCCCACCGACCGCAAGATGACCATCAACGCCCTCAACTCGGGCGCCCGGGTGTGGCTCGCGGACTTCGAGGACGCCTCCGCGCCCACCTGGGAGAACGTGGTCCTCGGCCAGCTCAACCTGATCGACGCGTACACCCGGAACATCGACTTCACCGACCCGAAGTCCGGCAAGTCGTACGCCCTGAAGGCGAACGACGAGCTCGCGACGGTCGTCATGCGGCCGCGCGGCTGGCACCTGAACGAGCGCCACCTCCTCGACACGGACGGCAAGCCCGTGCCGGGCGCGCTCGTCGACTTCGGCCTCTACTTCTTCCACAACGCGCAGCGCCTGCTCGACCTCGGCAAGGGCCCGTACTTCTACCTCCCGAAGACCGAGTCGCACCTGGAGGCCCGCCTCTGGAACGACGTCTTCGTCTTCGCGCAGGACTACGTCGGCATCCCGCAGGGCACGGTCCGCGCGACCGTCCTGATCGAGACGATCACGGCCGCGTACGAGATGGAGGAGATCCTCTACGAACTCCGCGACCACGCCTCCGGGTTGAACGCGGGCCGCTGGGACTACCTCTTCTCCATCGTCAAGAACTTCCGTGACGGTGGCCAGAAGTTCGTGCTGCCGGACCGCAACGCGGTCACGATGACGGCCCCGTTCATGCGCGCGTACACCGAACTGCTCGTCCGCACCTGCCACAAGCGCGGTGCGCACGCGATCGGCGGCATGGCGGCGTTCATCCCCTCGCGTCGCGACGAAGAGGTCAACAAGGTCGCCTTCGAGAAGGTCAAGGCCGACAAGGACCGCGAGGCGAACGACGGCTTCGACGGGTCGTGGGTGGCCCACCCGGACCTGGTGCCGATCGCGATGGCCTCCTTCGACGCGGTCCTCGGCGACAAGCCCAACCAGAAGGACCGGCTGCGTGAGGACGTCTCCGTCGCCGCCGGCGACCTGACCGCCATCGATTCCCTGGACGCCAGGCCCACGTACGACGGTCTGGTCAACGCCGTCCAGGTCGGCATCCGCTACATCGAGGCCTGGCTGCGCGGCCTCGGCGCGGTCGCCATCTTCAATCTGATGGAGGACGCGGCCACCGCCGAGATCTCCCGCTCGCAGATCTGGCAGTGGATCAACGCGGGCGTCGAGTTCGAGCACGACGGAAAGTCTGTGAAGGCCACGCCGGAACTGGCCCGCGAGGTCGCCGCCGACGAGCTGGCGAACATCCGCGCCGAGATCGGCGAGGATGCCTTCGCGGCCGGCCACTGGCAGCAGGCCCACGACCTGCTCCTGGAGGTCGCGCTCGACGAGGACTACGCGGACTTCCTGACGCTGCCCGCCTACGAGCAGCTGGCGGGCTGAACCGTCACTTGTCCGAGTGGCCCAGGGACTTTTCCGGGGCCACTCGGTCGCGTACGAGGCGCTTCACCGCCGTGGGTTCCGGGAAGCCCTGCTCCCGCCTGTCCCAGACGACCTCGTCGTCGACCCGCACGACGAAGACACCGCCGGTGCCGGGCTTCAGGGACAGCTCCGTCAGCTCGGTCTCGAACGTCGTGAGCAGTTCCTGGGCCAGCCAGGCGGCGCGAGGCAGCCAGCGGCACTGGGTGCAGTACTCGATCTGAACGCGGTGGGTCTCTGTCATCCGAGGTGTACCGACCAATCCTGTTCCGCCGCCGGTTTGCCGTGCAGGTCCGGGACCCGCTTCAGCCAGTCCGGCCTGCCCTCCTGGGTTTTCGCCGCGCGGTGGGCGTCTTCGGCGGCGAGCTCCTCCCGGGTGGGGAAGTCCGTGGGCAGCCAGGCCGCGGAGGCCAGCACGCGGGCATGGAGATAGCCGACGTAGGCCTCGCGCACCGCATCGGGGGTGGTGAAACCGGGCTCTTCCGTGAGCCAGGCGTCCGGCACCTCGGCCAGGACCGAGCGCAGGAGTTCCTCGGTCACCGAGGGGGCGAGTGCGGCGTCCGCCGCCCGCGTGTCCGGGGTGTGGCCACCGAGGGCGTGGCGCCGGAAGTCGTACGCCTTCTCCGGTGCCGAGGCGTCCCAGCGGTGGTGGAAGACCAGGGCGGCGCCGTGGTCGATGAGCCACAGCCGCGGGGGCGCGATGCCGAAGGTGGGCCAGATCATCAGGTTCGAGCTGTGCACCGTGCGGTCCACGTTGACCGTGAGGGCGTCGAGCCAGATCACCTTGCCCGCCTCCAGCGGGTCGACGGGGAACGTCTTGGCGATCTCCGGAGTGAAGTCCTTGGCGCCCGGCAGATAGTCCATGCCGAGGTTGAGGCCGGCGCTGGAGCGCAGGAGGTCCTGGACCTCCTGGTGGGGCTCGTGCTCGCCCACCGCCGGGTCGAAGTGCACGAGGACCAGCTCGGGGAACCTCAGCCCGAGGGCGCGCGCCAGCTCACCGACGATGATCTCGGCGACCAGCGCCTTGCGGCCCTGCGCGGAGCCCGTGAACTTCACGACGTACGTCCCCAGGTCATCGGCCTCGACGACTCCGGGCACGGAGCCGCCCGCCCTCAGCGGGGTCACGTATCGAACAGCGGTCACGTCGCGCAGCACACCGGCCAGCCTAAGGCAGCGGACGGGACAGGTGATCGGCATCTCCGCGTCGCCCGGCCCCGGTCATGATCGCAGGTCACGCCCTTCACCCCAGGCGGACGATCAACTCGACGTCTCCCGCAGCGGGTTGGGCAGCGGCACATACCGCGCGTCCGCGCCGTCCGCGCCCGTCCACCGCAGCAGGAGGTTCGTCTTGCCGGGGAGGGTCGGCGAGGAGAGCAGGTCCGCGATCTCGGGGAGGCCGCGCTCCGTGTCGTAGCGGATCAGCTCCCGTCGTACGGCGGGCCACGGGTCCAGGCCCGGGTGGCGCTCGACGAGGAGCGCGGCGAGTTCGGTGAGGTGGTTGACGATCAGGCAGTACACGAGGCGTTCCCAGCCGGCCGCGCGCGTCACCCCGGGCAGCAGCTTCACGCCCTCGGCGTCCCGGAAGAGTGCCTGCACGGGTATGCCGTCGGCGTCGACGGCGACCAGCGAGTTCTGCACATGCGCCTCGACGACGACTCCGTGCCGCGCGAACGCCCCCAGCACCGGGGGCACCATCTGGCGCAGATACGCCGCCCACCAGGAGGAGGGGTCGGTGAGCCGGTCGAGGGGGCTGCCGTCGAAGCCTTCCACGAGGGCGGCCGCGAGGAGCGGGGTCGCGCCCGGCACCAGGTGCTCGTGCAGTCCGTCGCGGACGAGGACGGCAAGTTCCTCGAAGGCGAAGTCGGCGGTGCGGTAGCCGCGGTCGCTCAGCCAGGCCGCGGGACCCGGCACTGCGGCGATGGCCGTGGCGGTCGCCTCATCGGTACGCAGCATTTTCAGCAGGTCGTGCCGCCACAGCCGGCGAATGTCGTTGGTGATGCGCACGTCGAGGCTGAACTTCACGAACAGATCACCCTGGGGTGCGTACAGCGTGCGGACGGCGGCTGTCGGCCACAGGAGCCGTGCGGTGCGCCCCAGGCGTAGCAGCCGGCCGTCCGCGAAGGCGTCCCGGATCTCCGGGCGGTCGCCGACCAGGTCGAGCTGCCAGGGGTGGGCGGGCAGCAGCCGGTAGCCGGGCGGGGTCCTGCCGAGGGCGTCGAGCGCCGTCGTGTCGCCCTCCTCCACGACCGCGTCCGCCCGCACGGCGAGCAGGTCCAGCGGGAAGCGGGCGTACGCCTCGGGCGCGTACGGCAGCCAGCCGGTGACCGGGCCGCCGCCGCGGGCCTTGGGCGCGGGGTGGTGCGGGTGCCCGGTGATCAGGGACTGTTCGGAGCGCAGATACGGGTCCTCGGGCGGTGTCGTGCGGCCGCGCGCGGTGAGCAGCGCGGCCACCGCGTCCCGGCTGTCGATCATCTCGGCGGGCAGCTCGGAGTTGGACAGGCCGGTGCAGCGGCGCAGTTCCTCGGCGGTGAGTTTGACCAGCTCGGGGTGAGTGAGCCGATGCCAGGCGCCGCCCGCGTACACCTCGGGTTCCATGGGCCGCCGAGCACCCCGCACGCGCAGCAGTCGGCCACTGGCCCGGAGCCGGAACACGCCCGCGCCCTGCGCGGGCTCCCCCACTTCCCGCAGGAGACAATTGAGCAGTGGCGCGGCGGCGTACGCGTCGGCGGCCTCTTCCGTGTCGCCCCTGTCGAGCGGGGAGAGCTTGGGGGGCATGGAGTCCACGCGATCCATTCGTCCATACGGTGCACTGGTGATCAGTATGTCTGCCGTCGCGGACGACCGCGACGCAGTCCCCGTACCCAAGGAGCCCGACCGTGCACCGTCCCCCCACGCCCGAGGCCGAGGCGGCGTTGGCCGACGAGCTGAGCGTCGTACGCCCCGGCCTGTCGGCGCCGTACGCGCAGGCGCTGCCCGGCGCCCGGGCGGCCGTGCTGACCCGTCTGTGGCGGGCGCTGGCGCATGAGCCGCTGCCGTGGATCGCACGCCGCGAGCCGGGCCGCGACGGTCTCACGCTCCGACTGACCGACGGCCGCCGACTGCACGGCCCCTACGCGGACCCGTACGCCATCACCGCGTACGTCACCGAGGTGCGCCTCGACGACAAGCCGTACCTTCACCCGGCCCGGCTCCTCGAAGCCCTCGCGGTCCCGCACGGTCCCGCCTTCGCCGCCGAGCTCGACAACAGCGTGGCCTCCTTGGCGCTGTCCCGCGCGGGGCAGCCGGCCTCGCGCGACGCGGCCGGGTCCGTGCCCAGCCGGACCTGGGAGCAGCGGGTCGTCGACGGGCATCCGTATCACCCCAACTGCCGTTCGCGGCCCGGGTTCTCGGCGGCCGAGCAGCTCGCCTACGCGCCGGAGCACCGGCCGCTCGTGGAGCTGGGGCTGGTGGCCGCGGACGACTGCCTCGTCACGGGCGAGTGGCCTAAGTGGCTGCGGGACGGGGAGCGCGTTCTGATTCCGGTCCACCCCTGGCAGTCGGCCCATGTGCTGGACCGGGCGGTCCAGGACAGGCTCACCGCCCATCCGTTGATGTCCCTGCGCACCCTCGCCCTGCCGGACGGCCCGCACGTCAAGACCGCGCTCAGCGCGCGGCTGACCTCCTCGGTGCGCGACATCTCGGTGTACTCGGTCGAAACGGCCGAGACCGTCTCGGCGTTCATGGACGCGGTGACCGACCGCCTGGACCTGCCGCTGCACATCACCCGGACCCTGGGCGCCGTCACCGCCAACAGCCCTGATCTGGCGGCGGTGTTGCGGGAGTCCCCGGACGAGTACGCGCGGCCGGGCGAGCAGGTCGTCCCGGTGGCCGCCCTTCCCCTGACCGGCCTGGCCGAAGACCCCGCCTGGCTGAGCGAGTTCACCCGGCTCGTCCTCACCGTCGGGCTACGGCTGCTCGACCTGGGCGTGGCCCTGGAGGCACACGGTCAGAACCTGTTGGTGGTCCTCTCCCCCGCGGGCGCCCCGCTCCGACTGATCTACCGCGACCTGGCCGACATCCGGATCAGCCCGGCCCGCCTGGCCCACCACGGCATCCCGGCCCCGACCCTGGCCGGCCGGATCGTCACGGACGACGAGACCACGCTGCGCCGCAAGCACTTCGGCTCGCTCGTCGGCGGCACGTTGGGCGCGACTGCGGGTTCGACGGCCGCTCTGCGCGCGGCGCTGGACACCGTCGTGCGGGATCTGCCGGCCACCGCCGATCTCGCAGCCCTCCGCGACGAACCGCTGCCCACCAAGGCGTTGACCTTGATGCGCTTGTCGCCGGAAACGCCCGGGGACATCTGGGCGTGGTTGCCCAACCCGCTCGCGGGACTCGGCTCCGGCGGCCGCACGGCTTGAGGGACGGCTTGAGGCAGCACGTTTTGGAGCAGGTTTTGGAGCACGGGCAAGAACTCGTCGAAGCCCGGTTTGAAGATCGTTTTGAAGCGCGGCACCTTTGATCAATAGGATCCGCCGATGATCACAAGACAACGGCTGGCAGCAGGAGTCTGCGCCCTGTTTGCCGCCCTGACGGCCGGGATCGCCTTCCCGGCCGGAGCGGTCGCCGACGAAACGGCGGAGCAGGCCGCCCCCAAGGTCGAACTCGTGCTGGACGTCAGCGGTTCGATGCGGGCTCGGGACATCGACGGCGGGTCGCGGATGGCCGCGGCGAAGCAGGCGTTCAACGAGGTGCTCGACGCGACGCCGGAGGAGGTACAGCTCGGCATCCGCACCCTCGGCGCCAACTACCGGGGAAATGACCGCAAGACGGGCTGCAAGGACACGGCGCAGCTGTACCCGGTGGGGACCCTGGACCGCACCGAGGCGAAGACCGCGGTCGCGACCCTCACGCCCACCGGCTGGACGCCGATCGGTCCGGCGCTGCTCAAGGCGGCCGACGACGTCGACGGCGGCGAGGGCACCCGGCGCATCGTGCTGATCAGCGACGGCGAGGACACCTGCCAGCCGCTCGACCCGTGCGAGGTGGCCCGCGAGATCGCGGCCAAGGGCATCGGCCTCACCATCGACACGCTCGGTCTGGTGCCCGACGCCAAGACCCGTGACCAGCTCAGCTGCATCGCTGACGCGACCGGCGGCACGTACACGTCGGTCCGGCACAAGGAGGAACTCGCCGACCGCGTAGGCCAGTTGGTCGACCGGGCCGCCGATCCGGTGGTGACGCCGGTCGCCGTGGAAGGCGCCGCCGAATGCGCGAAGGCGCCCACCCTCAAGTCGGGCCTCTACACCGACCGTGAGGAGTTCGCGCAGCACCGCTGGTACCGCGTGAACGTCGAGCCGGGCCAGGAGCTGCGGGCCTCGGTGAGTGTCGCGGCGGACCGTGAAGTCAACCCGGACTACGGGGTGTTGCTGCGGGCCGTCACCGTGCACGGTCGCGAGATCGTCCGCGGCGAGGCGGCGGGCAACGGACGTACCGACGTCATCTCGACCGGTCTGCGCTACCCGAAGGCCGAGAGCGACGACGAGAACGCCACCGCCGAGGTCGTATGCCTCCAGGTGTCGCATGCGTTCTCGGCCGGCGCGGACGTGAAGACGACACCCGGTCTGCCGCTTGAGCTGACGGTCGACGTCGTCGACGGGCCCGACCAGGCCGGCGACGTGGCCTCGTTCGGGCTCGGCCGCGGCTGGTGGCTGCTCGGTGCCCTCGTACTCACCGGCTTCCTCGCGGGTGTGCTGTGGGGCTGGATCTCGCGCTGGCGGGTCGCGGTCTGGAGGACCAACTGATGCGTATCCGACGTGTGTTGACGACTACGGCGTTCATGCTGGGCGCCACCGCGGCTCCCGTTCTGCTCGGCGTCCCGGCAGCTCCGGCCGTCGCGGATTCCTCGCCCTCGGCTTCGGCGAGTCCGTCGGACGACGGCGGCGCGCCCACCGAGGCCGGTACGTCGTTCCGTACGGCGACCGAGATCGAGCAGGGTCAAGAGGCCACCGCGAGCGGCTCCACGGGTGACTACCTGTACTGGTCGTTCCCCGCGGACGCCGGGCAGCGGCCCACCGTGAAGGCGACGGTGAAGCTGCCCGAGGCCTCGACGCGGAACGCCGCCGAGACCTGGCAGATCGACGTGTATGACGGGCTGCGGCGCCGCCAGGCGTGCCGGTACGGGGCCCAGACGCGGACGGCGGCGCGGGACGCGGCCTCCGTGGACCTGTCCTGCACCCTGCGCACCGTCCGCGCCTGGTCGGACACCTGGGCCAACGACCCACTGCCGGGCACGTACTACATCCGGCTGACCGCCACGGGTCTGGGGGCGTCCGAACTGGGCCTGCCGGTGAGCACCGAGGTCCAGGTGGCTTCCAAGGACATCGGCGGCTCGGCGGCGGTCGACGGCTCGCTCGCCAAGCCGCTCGTCCCGGGCATCGCGACGAGCGCCGAGAAGTCCGACGCGGACTCCGACTCGTCGACGGCCGCACTGTCCTCGCTCGAACCCGACGACGGCTGGACCTCCGGCTGGTGGTCCGACCGCTGGGTGTGGACCGCGATCGGCGGCATCCTCGCGGCCCTCGCGGGCATCGGCGGGTACGCACTGACGCGCGGGGCGGGACGGCCTTCGCGGGTGCCGCCGGGCGCCTGACCCTTCAAGGAACGCCGGGCGGACTGAAGATCTTCAGTCCGCCCGGCATTCGAGAACCAGTGCGAAGCGCGATACGGGGGGTCTGGAAGGCGGCAGCCCCCAGGTGCGGGCCGGGTAGGGGCGGTGGGGGCGGTAACCCCTCCCGCGTCACGCCTCCCGCAGCGCCTTGGCCACCGCGCCCTCCCCCGTCACCTCAACGCGCCCCGCACGCACCGCGTCCAGCAGCGCCAACGCCCCGCGACTCACGGCCTCGCACGTCTCCGTGTCGAGCGTCAGCCGGGCATCCGGCCCCTCCGGGGCGGGGCCGTCCCCGTAGACCGGCCCCTCCTCGACCCCGAGCCACACATGGAACTCCCCTTCGTCCAGCCGGACTTCGACGAGCCCCTCCCCCTCCAGCCCCCGGAGCAACGGCAGCGCGAACCAGTGCGCCCGCACGGCATCCGTGGGCCGCCGCTCCCCCAGCGCGAGCGCCCCCCACTCTCCCAGGGCCTGGAGTACGGGCAGCAACTCCCGCCCCCGCCCGGTGAGTTCGTAGACGTACGCCGCGCCCGGCGGCGGAAGGCGACGCCGGGTGGTCAGCCCGTCGCGCTCCATGTCCTTGAGCCGGGACGCGAGCACGTCCGTGCTGACGCCCGGCAGGTCGGCGTGCAGATCGGTGTAGCGACGCGGTCCGCCGAGCAGCTCGCGGACGATCAGGAGGGTCCACCGGTCGCCGACGGCATCGAGGGCGCGGGCGGCGGAACAGTACTGGTCGTAGCTTCGGCGCGGTGACATGCGACGCAGTCTAGCTATCTTGTTGGACTTTCCAAGCTCCAGCTTGGTAAAACCAAGCAACACCACGAACCGGAGGGCGCAGCGCATGGAGTTCCGGCAGTCGAGCAAGCTCAGCGAGGTCTGTTACGAGATCCGCGGCCCGGTGATCGAGCACGCCAACGCGCTGGAGGAGGCGGGCCACAGTGTGCTGCGCCTCAACACCGGCAACCCCGCGCTCTTCGGCTTCGAGGCGCCGGAGGAGATCCTCCAGGACATGATCCGGATGCTGCCCCGGGCGCACGGCTACACCGACTCGCGCGGCATCCTCTCCGCCCGCCGGGCCGTCGCCCAGCGCTACCAGGACCGGGGCCTGAAGGTGGACGTGGACGATGTCTTCCTCGGCAACGGAGTCTCCGAGCTGGTGTCGATGGCGGTGCAGGCCCTGGTCGAGGACGGCGATGAAGTCCTCATCCCCGCCCCGGACTTCCCGCTCTGGACGGCGGTCACCACCCTCGCCGGCGGCAAGGCGGTGCACTACCTCTGCGACGAACAGTCGGACTGGTACCCGGACCTGGACGACCTGGCGGCGAAGATCACGGACCGCACGCGCGCGGTCGTCATCATCAACCCCAACAACCCCACGGGCGCGGTGTATCCGAAGGAGATCGTCGAGGGCATCCTCGATCTCGCCCGCCGACATGGGCTGATGGTGTTCGCGGACGAGATCTACGACCAGATCCTGTACGACGACGCGGTGCACCACTCCGCCGCGGCGCTCGCCCCGGACTTGGTGGTCCTCACGTTCTGCGGCCTGTCGAAGACGTACCGCGTGGCGGGCTTCCGCTCGGGCTGGCTGGTCGTCACGGGCCCGAAACAGCACGCGCGCAACTACCTGGAGGGCCTGACCATGCTCGCCTCCATGAGGCTGTGCGCCAACGCGCCCGCCCAGTACGCCATTCAGGCCGCGCTCGGCGGCCGCCAGTCCATCCATGAACTGACGGCCCCCGGCGGCCGCCTGCACGAACAGCGCAACCGCGCCTGGGAGAAGCTCAACGAGATCCCCGGCGTCTCGTGCGTCAAGCCGAAGGGCGCGCTGTACGCGTTCCCGCGCATCGACCCCGAGGTGCACAAGATCCACGACGACGAGAAGTTCGTCCTGGACCTCCTCCTGCGCGAGAAGATCCAGGTCGTCCAGGGCACCGGCTTCAACTGGCCCCGCCCCGACCACTTCCGCATTCTCACCCTCCCGCACGCCGACGACCTGGACGCGGCGATCAGCCGGATCGGGCGGTTCCTGAGCGGGTACCGGCAGTAGGGCCACCCGGCCGAGCCGGGGCTGCGCCGGTCGGCCGTCGATGCCACCGTACGAGGGGACAGAAAGGGTTCGGCGATGGGTGACCTCCTCCTCGTACGGCACGGAGAGACCGAGTGGTCGTTGTCCGGGCGGCACACCGGGTCGACCGACATCCCGCTGACCGACAAGGGCCGGGAGCAGGCGCGGAGCCTGGCTCCGCTGATCGCACGCCATCACATCGCGGCGGCGTTCGTCAGCCCGATGCAGCGGGCGCGGGAGACGGCGCGGCTGGCGGGGGTCGGCGGGGCGCGGGTGGACGCGGATCTGTCGGAGTGGGACTACGGCGGGTACGAGGGGATCACGACCGTCGAGATCCACCGGAGCAGGCCCGGCTGGTTCCTGTTCTCGGACGGGGTCGCGGCCGGACCGCCCGAGCACCCCGGCGAGAGCCCGGACGAGGTCGGGGCGCGCGCGGAGCGGATGCTGGCCAAGATCGACGCGGCGCTCGCCGAGGCGGAAGGCAGTGTCGTGGTCGTCTCGCACGGGCACTTTCTGCGGGTGCTCACCGCGCGGCGGCTGGGGCTGCCCGCCTCGGACGGCGCGCTGTTCCAGCTCGGCACCGGGACGATGAGCCGGCTGAGCACCGAGCACCGGCGGCATGTGGTGGCCGGGTGGAATGTCAGACCCGACGCGTACTGTTCCCATCAGCCGCTCTCCTCGGCGGGAGAGGGGCCGGGCGAGCACTGAGCGGCGGGGCGGGCGCGGGGGAGCACGCGGCGTCGTCACACGATGGGCGGCGGAGGGAAGCCCGCCGTGACACGACCGGTGCAGGGCAGCCCGCCGTGAACACGACCGGTGGAGGGAGGGAGTGCGAGATGACTCGACCGCCGACCGCCGCGCAGCGACGTGTCATCGAGGCCGCCGACCCCGTGACCGGACGTCTGAAGGGCACGGAGGCGCAGCTCGCCGCCCTGGTCAAACGCGGGCTGGCCTTCCGGCATCCACGGCCGCCGCACGACCATTTTCTGACCCCTGCTGGGCATCGCCTACGGGAGACGCCCGAGCCGGTCGCCGCCTTGGAGCCTCCCGTGGCGACCGAGGCCGGTGTGTTCGCCGCGCGGATCGGCGGCGAGGAGGCAGCCGGCGCGGGGCCGTCACGCATACGCGAGGTGCGCAGCGCCTGGGAGGGGCTGCTTGAGCTGCGCCGGATGACCAATCCTGACGGTGAGATCGACCGTCCGTGCGGGTGGGAGCGTACGCATCTGGTGCAGGCCGCCGCGCTCGCTCTGGAGGCCGCGGGGCACCGGCCCGCGGGGACGGAGGGTGGCGGCTACCGGGTGCGGGCGACACCGCAACCGGAGGCCGTCGCCGTGCGCGAGCCGGACTCCGGGGCGCTGCGCGCCTGCGCGGCCACGCTGGAGAAGGCGGGCTGGCAGGTGGGCGAGCACACGGAGCCGCGCACGGGGGCGCGGTATGTGCTCGCCTCACCGCGACGCGTGTGAGGAGGGGAGCCGGAATGGCTTGCGGTACAAGGGAGTTGAATGGATCAGTCCTGACCGCCGTTGAAAAGGGGAAGTCGTGGCAGAGCCGTTTTCCGTCGCAGTGACCGTCCGCGGGTACGAGACCGATGTGCAAGGACACCTCAACCAGAGCGTGTATCTGCAGTACGCCGAGCACGCCCGCTGGTCGCTGCTGCAAGCGGCCGGAATCAGTCAGACCGAGCTGATGGGCAAGGGCGTGGGCCCGGTGGCCCTGGAGACCACCATCCGCTACCGGGATTCATTCGCAGTGCGCCGGCCTTCGGGACTCTGCTGAGGAATGTGCGATTCGAGCAGGGCTGGCTCGTTGGTCCTCTGCGGTTGTGGTGGTCGTGGGTGGGAGTGCCGAGAGGGATGTCGCTGGAGCCGCGGGTGGTTCGGGAGGTGCCTGAGCTGACGGCCCTGCCCGAAGCAGGCGTCGTGCACCAAGCCCCCGTCCGGGCGCCGGGGCAGAGGTATCACTTTCCTGCCCCGCGAGCGCTACGAAGCCCTCGAAACGGTCCGCCAGGCCCAGGAGACCGGCGGATGGAAGGACCGCTATGCGATCCGGGCCGGGGTCGAAGGCACGATCTCCCAGGCCGTACGCGTCACCGGCCTGCGCCGCACCCGCTACCGCGATCTGCCCACAACCCGCCGTGGCCACGTCTTCGCCGCCACCGCGATCAACCTCATCCGCATCGACCGATGGCTGACCGGCACCCCGCTCGGCAGCACCCGCACCTCCCGCCTGCAAGCCCTGATGCTCGCGGCCTGACCACCCCGTTTGCGGAATTCTCAGCAGAGTCCTTCAGGCGAGTGGTGAAGCGAATCTGGTGGTGGCGGCGCGGAGCGTCGTGGTGTCCGGCGGAGCCGGATGACGCCTGTCCGGGACGGTGACGGATCGTTCACATGTTCCCGATGGCGGCGGGCGGGGCTCATTCGTACGATCACCGCATGCAGCTTCGGTACCGTTTCCGCCTGTACCCGCAACCGGGCCAACGCATCGCGCTGGCACGGGCGTTCGGGTGCGCGCGGGTCGTGTTCAACGACGCGGTGCGCGCCCGCGAGGACGCTCGCAGGGCGGGCCGGTCGTTCCCGAAGGCGGCCGAACTGTCGAAGAAACTGATCACGCAGGCCAAGCAGACAGCAGAACGCGCCTGGCTGGGCGAGGTGTCGGCGGTGGTGCTCCAGCAGTCCCTGCGGGACGCGGAGAGTGCCTACCGCAACTTCTTCGCCTCCCTCAAGCGGGAGCGCAAGGGCTCCAGGATCGGGGCGCCCCGGTTCAAGTCGCGCAAGGATGCCCGGCAGTCGATCCGGTTCACCGCGAACGCCCGCTGGTCGATCACGCCGGCGGGACGGCTGAACCTGCCGAAGATCGGCGAGGTGCGGGTGAAGTGGTCGCGCATCCTGCCCGCCGTGCCGACCTCGGTGACCGTGATCAAGGACGGGGCCGGGAGGTACTTCGCGAGCTTCGTCATCGACACCGACCCGGCCGCCGACCTGGAGCGGATGCCCGCCACCGACGCCTCGGTCGGCATCGACCTGGGGCTGACTCACTTCGCGGTCCTCTCCGACGGCACGAAGATCGACTCTCCGCGGTTCCTGCGGCGGGCGGAGAAGAAGCTCAAGAAGACCCAGCGAGAACTGTCCCGCAAGCAGAAAGGATCCAGGAACCGGGAGAAGGCCCGCCGGAAGGTGGCCCGCGCGCACGCGCAGGTCGTCGACGCCCGCCGCGAGTTCCACCACCAACTCTCCACGAAACTGATCCGCGAGAACCAAGCGGTCGCCGTGGAGGACCTGGCGGTCAAGGGCCTGGCGCGCACCCGGCTGGCCAAGAGCATCCACGATGCGGGCTGGTCGAAGTTCGCGCAGATGCTGGCGTACAAGGCCGCCCGGTACGGGCGCACAGCACCGAGCGAGCAGGCCAGAATCGCCCTCCTTCAGGAGGGCGAGCAAGTCAAAAACGGGAGCTGCGCGCCAGGGCCCCCGAGGCGCAGACGAACGGGATCGCGGTGTACGCGGCCCGCGCCTTGCTACGGACCACGATCGGTGCCGAATTAGCGAGCGGGACCTGGCTGAACGGCACCACGGGACGTCACCCGGCGGCCGTGCTCAGCGCCACGGCCGCCCGGCGGCTCGGGACCGGCCATGCGAGCCCGGACACCCAGGTGCTGGTCGACGGCACCTGGTGCACGGTCGTCGGCATCCTCCAACCGTCGGTACTGACACGGGAGTTGGACACGCCGGCCGTCAGTCCCACGCGAACGCCTCCTTGTGATCGCGCGCTCACTGGGCATACGTACGCGGGCACGGCCCAGCACCTGCCCTACGTCCTCCGTCAGCACCGCGTTCCCGCCCGCGCGGACATACGCCGTGCCCGCCAGGACACCCTCGGTGCAGGTCTCGGACATGCCGGCCCGGAGGAATTGCTCGCGGAGCGCCAACTGGCCGCCGCCACCGGGTACTACGACCAGTCGCACATGACCGCCACTTCCGCACGCTGATGGGTGTCCCGCCCACGTCGTTCTTCACCGGCCGTCTTCCGGCAGCGCGGCCTTGTCAGACGTTCGGGTCGGCACCGGTACCTGGTTGAAGCCGTAGTAGATCGCGATCAGACCGTGCGCGGCCAGGGTGAGCGGGGCCGAGACGTAGGCCAGGCCGACCGTGGCGGGGTAGGCGAGGGAGCCGAGGGCGAAGCGGACGCGGGTGCGGCGGGCGCCCTCGACGTCGACGCGGGTGTCGAAGAGGTGGCCCGTGCGGGTGAGGTGCCACCACAGGGCCTGGAAAGCCAGGGCCATCGCGACCATCACCATGCTGTACACGGCGGCAGCGACATGGGACGCCTTGTCCTCGCGGAGATACTCCGCGAGCATCGCCGTCGGCCAGGGCACGGCGGCCACGATCATCAGGACGAGCAGGTTCAGGAACATCACGGTGCGGTCGATCCGGGCGACGTAACTGAAGACCTGGTGATGGTTGATCCACATGATGCCGATGACCAGGAAGCTGACCACATAGGCGGCGTAGGAGGGCCATTGCGCGCCCAGCGCGTGCCACAGGCCGCCGTGCTCACCGACCTCCGGGACCTTGATCTCCAGGATCAACAGCGTGATGGCGATGGCGAAGACGCCGTCGCTGAAGGCCTCCACACGGCCCGACTCGTTCATGACGTGAAATCCCCCTCGTGGTCATGACTGCGCTCAGACCGTAGCCCAGCATCCGCTTTCCCCGATCACCAACTCGCCCTCGCCGTACGGGTATACGCGACCTGCAATCTCTGGTAGGAAACTTTCCTAACAGTAGACGCAACGACACACTCGCCCCATCGGAGGTACCGTGCACACCCCCCACATACGCACTTCACGTCGCACCCTGCTCGCCCTGATCGGGGCTTCACTGGTGGCAGGGCCACTCGTCGCCACCCAGTCCGCGACCGCCGCGCCGGCCGGTCTGGACGACCCGGCGAAGAAGGAGATCGCCATGAAGCTGGTCTCCAGCGCGGAGAACTCCTCGCTGGACTGGAAGGCGCAGTACAAGTACATCGAGGACATCGGCGACGGACGCGGCTACACCGCCGGGATCATCGGCTTCTGCTCCGGCACCGGCGACATGCTCGACCTCGTCGAGCTCTACACACAGCGCAAGCCCGGCAATGTCCTGGCCAAGTACCTGCCCGCGCTGCGTGAGGTGAACGGCAGCGACTCCCACGAGGGCCTGGACCCCGGTTTCGAGGGCGACTGGCGCAGGGCGGCCCAGGACTCGGCGTTCCAGCAGGCCCAGAACGACGAGCGCGACCGCGTCTACTTCAACCCGGCCGTACGACAGGGCAAGGCCGACGGCATCGGTGTCCTCGGCCAGTTCACGTACTACGACGCCATCGTGATGCACGGCGACGGCGGCGACAGCACCAGCTTCGGCAACATCCGCAGGCGGGCGCTGGCCAAGGCCCAGCCGCCCTCCCAGGGTGGCGACGAGGTGAGGTATCTGAACGCCTTCCTCGACGCGCGGGTGTGGGCGATGAAGCAGGAGGAGGCCCACTCCGACACCAGCCGGGTCGACACCGAGCAGCGGGTCTTCCTGCGCAAGCGGAATCTGAAGCTCGATCCGCCGCTGGACTGGAAGGTGTACGGGGACAGCTACCACATCGGCTGACGACCCCCGGTACGGCCAAGGGCGCGGCACGCTCCTGGTGCCGCGCCCTCCGTATGCCCGGGCCGTCAGTGGGCCGGTGCGGCCGTGAGGTCCTCCCCCGCCTCCATGGGATGCGTGACCTCGCCGGCGTTCTGACCCTCGCCGAGGTGGTTGAAGACGAGGTTGAGGACCACGGCCGCGACACAGCCGGTGGAGATGCCCGAGTCCAGGACGATCCTCGCCGTCTCGGGGAAGGCGTGGTAGAAGTCCGGCGCGGTGATCGGGATGATGCCGACGGCGAGCGAGACGGCGACGATGAGGACGTTGTTGTCCTTCTCCAGGCCCGCCCGTACGAGGGTCTGGATGCCGCTCGCCGCGACCGAACCGAAGAGGACGACGCCGGCACCGCCGAGGACGGGTCGCGGGACGACGGCGATGAGCGACGCGGCCATCGGGCACAGGCCCATCAGCACCAGGAAGCCGCCACCGGTGGCGACGACATACCGGCTGCGGATCCGCGTCATCGCGACCAGGCCGATGTTCTGCGCGAAGGCGCTGCACATGAAGCCGTTGAAGAGCGGGCTGATCGCCGAGCCGAGAGTGTCGGCGCGCAGGCCCGCCGCGATGGTCCTCTCGTCGGCGGGGCGCTCGACGATCTCGCCCAACGCGAGCATGTCCGCGGTCGATTCGGTCATCGAGACCACCATCACGACGATCATCGACAGGATCGCGGCGACCTGGAACTGCGGGGCGCCGAAGTGGAACGGGGTCGGGAAGCCGACGACATCCGCGTCGGCCACCGGGCCGAAGTCCGTGACGCCGAAGGGGATCGCGACGAGTGTGCCGATGACCAGACCGAGGAGCACGGCGATCTGTTTGACGAAGCCGCGCGTGAAGCGGCGCAGAAGGAGCACGATGACGAGCGTCGCGCCCGCCAGGCCCAGGTAGGTCGTCGAACCGTAGTCGTCGGCGGAGGGGTTGGGGCCCTGCGCCCAGCCGAAGGCGACCGGCAGGAGCGAGACGCCGATGAGCGTGATCACGGAGCCGGTGACAACAGGCGGGAAGAAGCGGACGGCCTTGCTGAAGAAGGGCGCGGCTATGAAACCGAGGACGCCCGCGACGATGACCGCGCCGAAGATGATCGGCAGGGCGTCGCTCTTGTCCTTGGCGGAGGCGACGACCGCGGTCATGGGCGCGACGCCCGCGAACGTGACGCCGTTGACGAACGGCAGCCTGGCTCCGATCTTCCAGAAGCCCAGGGTCTGCAGGAAGGTGGCGAGCCCCGCGGTGAACAGGCAGGCGCCGGTGAGGAAGGTCAGTTCGGTTCCGGAGAGACCGACGGCGGCGCCGACTATCAGCGGCGGGGCGACAACTCCCGCGTACATGGCGGCGACGTGCTGCAGACCGCTGGTCGCCATCTTCAGGGCGGGGAGTTTCTCGTCAACTGGGTGCTTGGACTGGCCAGTTGGCTGTGCATCGGTGCTGGGCTCGGGCTGGGCGGCCACGGCGGCTCCTCCGGTCGGTTACACGTCGGCGTTGACGCGGGGGTCAGGGAGGTGATGCGCGGTCGTGCGGGACCGGGACGATGACCGTCACGGAGACGGGAGTCTCTGCGACGGAGACCGTGCCGGGGCGCGCACGTCCATGCACGCCCCGGATACGGCCGCCGTGGACCCCGCTCGGGTCCACGGCTACCGGCCGAGGGCCGTCCCCCTCAGCCGGAGATCTCCAGTTGTTCGAAATGGGCCCGGCCCCCGGACGGGGCGAGGACTCGGACTCTCAGGCCTGCGCGGCGATCTGCGCCAGGCGCTGCGCCTCTTCCCGCGTGGAGCGGGCGATGGCGTCCTCGTCGACGTGCAGCAGCCGGCTGTCCTCGACGACCGGCTTGCCGTTGACGAGCGAGAGGGTGACCGGAGCCGCCGCGCCGAAGACCAGCGCGGTCACCGGGTCGGCGATCGAGGCGTGCGCCAGGGTGTCGAGCTTCCACAGGACGAGGTCGGCGAGCTTGCCCGCCTCCAGGGAGCCGATCTGCGTGGCGCGGCCCAGGACCTGGGCGCCGCCGTACGTCCCGAGGCGCAGCGCCTGACGGGCGTTCAGCGCGGCCTCGCGGTGGGCGCCGAGGCGGTTGATGAGCAGGGCGTTGCGCAGCTCGGTGTGCAGTTCGCCCGACTCGTTCGAGGCGGTGCCGTCGACGCCGAGGCCGACCGGGACGCCGGCCGCCAGCATGTCGGGGACGCGCGCGATGCCGGCCGCCAGACGGGCGTTGGAGGACGGACAGTGGGCCACACCCGTCTTCGTACGGGCGAAGGCGGCGATGTCGGAGTCGTTCATGTGGACGCAGTGCGCCATCCACACGTCCTCGCCGAGCCAGCCGGTCGACTCGAAGTAGTCGGTCGGGCCCATGCCGAACAGTTCCTTGCAGAACTGCTCCTCCTCGACGGTCTCCGAGCCGTGCGTGTGCAGGCGTACGCCCTTGCGGCGGGCCAGCTCGGCGCCCTGCTTCATCAGCTCGGTCGACACGGAGAAGGGCGAGCAGGGGGCCACGGCCACCTGGGTCATGGCGTCGAAGGACGCGTCGTGGTGCTCGTCGACGGTCGCCTCGGTGGCGGCGAGGGCTCCTTCGAGGGTCTCGACGGCGAAGTCCGGCGGCAGACCGCCGTCCTTCTCGCTGCGGTCCATGGAGCCGCGGGCGAGAGTGAAACGGACGCCCATCTCGCGTGCGGCCCGGATGACGGCGCCGGACAGGTCGCCGGAGCCCTTCGGGAAGACGTAGTGGTGGTCCATGGCGGTGGTGACGCCGCCGCGGGCCATCATCGCGAGGGAGCCCTGTGCGGAGGAGTACACCATCTTCTCGTCGATGCGGGCCCAGGTCGGGTAGAGCGCGACGAGCCAGTTGAAGAGGTTGTGGTCCGTGGCCAGGCCGCGGGTGATCCACTGGTAGAAGTGGTGGTGGGTGTTGACCAGACCCGGGGTTGCCAGGTGGCCGGTGCCGTCGATGCGGCGGACCACGTTCTCCAGGTTCTCGGGGGCCTTTCCGGCGCCCAACGACTCGATCTTGTTGTCGGCGACGACGATGTAGCCCGAGGCGTATTCGGTGTCGCCCGCGTCCACGGTCGCGATGGCGCAGTTCTCGATCACGATGCGCGAAGCTGCCACGGCGGTTCCTCGTTCTTCCCATTGGTGGACGGACCCGGGGGTCGAGCGGGGTGACGACCGGATCCGTGGTGCTGTTGTTGCGCAGATGCCCCCGCTCTCCCCCTGGGACTTGACGCCGGCGCACGCGTCGGGGGTCGAGCAAGTAGTCCTGCAGCGCAGTACTACAGGTTGGTGAGGTCCACCGGGATGTGCGGCTCGCAACCGTCGCGCAGGATGGTGGCCTCGATGAGCCCATACGGACGGTCGGCCGCGAAGTAGACCTCGTTGTCGTTCTCGAGCCCGAACGGCTTCAGGTCCACCAGGAAGTGGTGCTTGTTCGGGAGCGAGAAGCGCACCTCGTCGATCTCGCTGCGGTTGTTGATGATTCGCGAACCCATCTGGTACAGGGTCTGCTGCAGCGACAGCGAGTACGTCTCCGCGAAGGCCTGGAGCATGTGCTTCCTGACCTGGTCGTAGGACTTCTCCCAGTTGGGCATCTTCTGCTCGTCGCCGGTCCAGTTGAACCGCCAGCGAGCGGAGACCTGGGTGGCGAGGATGCGGTCGTACGCTTCCGGGAGCGTCGTGTACTTGTCCTTGACGTAGCCCCAGAACTCGGAGTTCGTCGAGTTCATCACGACGAGGTCCTTCAGACCGGAGATGACCTCCCACTTCTCACCGTCGAAGGTGATCTGTGTGACCCGGGTCTCCTGGCCCTTGCGTACGAAGGAGTGCTTGACCGCGTCGGCGCCGATGAACTTCGAGTTGGCGTCCGAGGTCTCGATGCGCTCCCAGGTGTACTCCTCGATGCGGATGCGCGCCTGCTCGATCGGCTCCTGGCTCGTCACGAAGTGCCGGGCCAGGTGGATGCCGAACTGCTCGGCGGACTCGATGCCGTACTCCTTGGCGAAGGCGTACACCGTGTTCTTCGTGGTGTCCGTCGGCAGGACGTTCGCGTTGGAACCCGAGTAGTGGACCTCCTCCATGTCGCCGCTCAGCGCGACCGACACGTTCAGGTCCTTGATGTGGTGCGTGTCGCCGTCGCGGGTGATCTTGACGACGCGGTTCTCGGCCTTGCCGTACTGGTTCTGTCCCAGAATCGTGGGCATGTCTGCTAGCTCCCTCGGTAAACGGAGTAGCCGAACGGGTTGAGCAGCAGCGGTACGTGGTAGTGCTCGCCCGGCTCGACGGCGAAGGTGATCGCCACTTCCGGGAAGAACGCGCCGCTGTCCCGATTCGCGGGGGCGTCCTGCTGCGCATCGGCTTGCTTTTTTTCTGAATGCGACTCGAAATACCGCTCGACTGCGAAGTCGAGCCGCACGTGGGTCGTCCCCTCCGGCAGAGCCGGAAGGTCCTTGCACCGGCCGTCGGCGTCGGTCGCGGAGCCGCCGAGTGCCTGCCAGTCTCCCCCTTGCCCGTAATGGGCGGAGCGCCCGAAGCGGGCCGCGAGCTGGATGGCGACGCCCTCGGCGGGGCGACCGACGCTGGTGTCCAGGATGTGCGTGGACACGGAGGCCGTGGTGTCGGTGCTCATGCCTCTTCTTCCTCTACGAGATTGCCGAGGCGGATGCGGTTGATCTTGACCAGCTCGGCGCGGACGATCTCGCGCTCCTGCTCGGGCGAGTTGCCGATCCGCTCCTTGACCGCGTCGCGCATCTGCTCGCCGGTCCGGCCGGTGGCGCAGATGAGGAAGACGTGGCCGAACTTCTCCTGGTAGGCCAGGTTCAGTTCGAGCATTTCCTCCTTGAGCTCCTCGGAGGCGCCGGCCATGCCGCGCTGCTCCCGGGAGGAGGTCGGGTCCCCGGGCTTCGGGCGCCCGATCGGCGGGTGCCCCGCCATCGCCTGCTCCAGGTCCGCGGTGGTGAGCTCGGCCATGAGGGCGTCGCTCGCGGCGAAGAGGTCGTCGACGGTGGCGAAGGGGCGGCGGCCGAGCAGGCCGCGCCCGTACGCCGATGAAGCGCACACCTCGTGGAGGGCGGCGAGGGCCGCGGGCTCCTCCAGGGCGTTGAACCGGGCGAGGCCGCCAGGTGTCGTACTCGAAGTCACGGGAAGCCTCCGTGGCCTTGTGCTGGACGGGCTGCGGATAGCTAACGCCCTCGAAAACACCACGTCAACACTTTGTTGAAAACTTCGGGTAACAAAAACCGCCGTCCGGGCAGTCCGGACGGCGGCGGGCGGGGCGGTCGGCCTCAGCCACCCTTCGCAGCGTTTTCCCTGTTCAGGTAGTTGTAGACGGTGAAGCGGCTCACGCCGAGGGCACTCGCCACGGTCTCCACGCCATGCCGCACGGAGAAGGCTCCGCGCGCTTCCAGTATGCGCACGACCTCCTGCTTGGCCTTGCGGTCGAGGTCGGCCAGCGGCTTGCCCTGCTTGCGCTCAAGAGCGGCCAGGATGTGATCCAGGGAGTCGGCGAGCTGGGGCAGGCGTACGGCGACCACGTCCGTACCCTCCCAGGACAGCACGACGTCGTCGGTGCCGGCCTGGTCGGGCGGCAGCATCTCGCCCCCCATGGCGTCGACCAGCGGCTTGACCGCCGTGACGAAGGGGTCGTCCCCGAAACCGTTCACCGCTCCCCCTCCTCGACCACGTTGAGCTGCAGGGAGACCCGGGTGGCCCCTGCCGCCAAGGCCTTGCGCAGCAGCGCGTCGACCGCGGTGAGGACCGCGTCCTCACCACCCTCCGCGGTATTGCCGAACGGGCCGACGTCCACCGCGTCCAGCTCCGCCGCCTCTATGACCTCGCGGGCGGCCAACGCGTGCGGGGGCGCCTCCTCCAGGTCGAAGGGTTCGGTCGTGAACTCCACTCTCAATCGCACTGTGCCCCCATGGCATTGGCTCTGACCTGCGTGTTGTCCCAGCCTTGGGCTGAGCGGGCACATCCCTGGACCGGGCACGTCGTCGCAGCGTTGGTGTACCCGATCGCTCCGACACGACCTTAACGGACGCCTCACGGCGATCAGCGGGATCCAGGACGGCTCGCTGCCGCCGGTCCCGGTCGCCGTCCGCCCCGCGGTTTCGTCCGTCAGTGTCCGCCCAGGCCCGGCAGGCAGGTCCCGTCGGCCGTGCGGCCGATGACTTCCGCGTCGGCCCGGCCCGTACTGTCGACCGTACCGTTGACGCACACCCGGTCTTCACCCCCGCCGACCAGCACATCGCGCAAGGGGGCGAAGCGGGTCCCCTGCATCTCGATCCGCCCCGCGGACATCCCCAGGGCCTCGGCGGCCGCGGCACGCGGGGCGCTCTCCGTGGTCCCGGTAGCCGCGAGTTTCCTCAGGGCCGCGGCCAGCGCCTTCACTGCGGTGCGGCCAGCGCCTTCCGCCCGGCGGTGATCGGCAGCGGGCTGCGGTACGCATGGTTCTCCGCCACCCGCTGGTTCCAGTCGAACGTGATGCAGGGGGACGGCGTCGACCGCCGCTCCTCGGGCAGAGGGCAGTAGCCCTTCGCGGATGTCGCCGGGTGCGGACCGCCCCCGCGGGGGTCTGCCGCCGGATCGGCACACCCTGCCGCCGCGACGGCGAGCAGAACCAGTGCCGGGGCGGAAAGGAGCCCGGATCGCGTCAGTGTCATGGCCCGATCATGTCGTATCCCGCCCGGCGAAATGCCGCCTGCGGAGTGGGGCCACAGACACCACAGAGAGTGCGACTGCGGCCCACCCCGGGGGGCGCGCCCACCAGTCCCTCCGCTTCGAGTCCGGCCCGAGCACGCCGGTTCCCCTCGGACCCCCTCTTGACAACCCGCGACACACGACGGCAATCTTCCATTAAGCAGAAACGAACTTCCGCAATACGGAACACTCCGGATCACGAACCGGACCTCCGTACGGATCTCGATACGGAAGGGAGCGCCGAACCCATGGGATTCGCAGACCAGCGCTTCAACGTCAACCTGTCGATCCTCTTCACGGAACTCCCGCTCCTGGAGCGCCCCGCGGCAGCCGCCGCGGCGGGCTTCACGGCGGTCGAGCTGTGGTGGCCCTGGGTCGACTCCCCCACCCCTGAGCAGTCCGAGCTCGACGCCCTGAAGAAGGCGATCGAGGACGTGGGCGTCCAGCTGACGGGGCTGAACTTCTACGCCGGGCAGCTGCCGGGCCCGGACCGGGGCGCGCTGTCGATCCCCGGCCCGGAGTCGGAGAAGTTCCGCGCCAACATCGACGTGGCGGCGGACTTCGCCCAGTCGCTCGGCTGCAAGGCCCTCAACGCCCTGTACGGCAACCGAGTCGAGGGCGTGGACCCGGCCGAGCAGGACGCGCTCGCGCTGGAGAACCTGGTCCTCGCGGCCCGGGCGGCCGACCGGATCGGCGCGATCCTGCTGATCGAGACCCTCAACCAGCCGGAGTCCCCGCGCTACCCGCTGGTGACCGCCCCGGCCGGCGTCGACGTCGTCGACAAGGTCAACGAGGCGACCGGCCTCGGCAACGCCAAGTTCCTCATGGACCTCTACCACCTGTCCATGAACGGCGAGGACCTGCCGTCGGTGATCGAGCGGTACGCGTCGAAGACCGGCCATGTACAGATCGCCGACAACCCCGGCCGCGGCGCCCCGGGCACCGGCGCGCTCCCGCTGACGGACCTCCTCGACCAGCTGAAAAAGGCCGGATACGAGGGCTGGGTCGGCCTGGAGTACAAGCCGGGCGACCGCCCGAGCACGGAGGCCTTCGAGTGGCTGCCCGCCGAGGCCCGAGCCGCCCGCTGAGCGGCATTCCACAGACGTAGCAGAGAAGTCAGAGAGGCACCCTCATGAGCAACAACCTCGCAGATTCTTCCCGCCCGACCCGCCCGGCGGTTGCATGGATCGGTCTCGGCATCATGGGCTCCCCCATGTCGGAGAACCTGATCAAGGCCGGGTACGACGTCACCGGCTTCACGCTGGAGCAGGACAAGCTGGAGCGCCTGGCCGCCGCGGGCGGCAGCGCCGCCGGTTCGATCGCCGAGGCCGTGCGCGACGCCGACGTCGTGGTCACGATGGTGCCCGCCTCCCCGCAGGTCGAGGCCATCGCGTACGGCCCCGACGGCATCCTGGAGAACGCGAAGTCCGGCGCGCTGCTGATCGACATGTCCTCGATCACCCCGCAGACCTCCGTGGACCTGGCGAAGGCCGCCAAGGACAAGGGCATCCGCGTCCTGGACGCCCCGGTGTCCGGCGGTGAGGCCGGCGCCATCGAGGCGGTGCTGTCCATCATGGTCGGTGGCGAGCAGGCCGACTTCGACGAGGCCGAGCCGATCTTCGAGGCGCTCGGCAAGACCATCGTGCTGTGCGGTCCGCACGGCTCGGGCCAGACCGTGAAGGCGGCCAACCAGCTGATCGTCGCCGTGAACATCCAGGCGTGCGCCGAGGCCGTGGTCTTCCTGGAGAAGTCCGGAGTGGACCTGAAGGCGGCACTCGACGTCCTCAACGGCGGCCTCGCGGGCTCCACCGTGCTGACGCGCAAGAAGGACAACTTCCTGAACCGCGACTTCAAGCCGGGCTTCCGCATCGACCTGCACCACAAGGACATGGGCATCGTCACCGACGCCGCCCGCAATGTCGGTGCCGCACTGCCGGTCGGCGCCGTGGTGGCCCAGCTCGTCGCCGGCCTGCGCGCGCAGGGCGACGGCGGCCTGGACCACTCCGCGCTGCTGCGCGCGGTCGAGCGCCTCTCCGGCGCCCGGATCTGAGCCCTCTCAGACTTCCGGGTCGCGGCGGCGCTGACACCTGTCCTGTCGCGCCCAGGCGCCGCCGCGACCCGGATCCACCTTCAACAAACTGTTGACGTTCAGATCGCCCCGAACCTAGGCTCCACCAAGCGGAGAGTCCACGAAGCGGAAGAAGATTTCCGCTGACCCCGCTGCCCCCTCGTACGGAAGGTCCACGATGTCGAAGCGCGTGCTTACGACCGAGTCCGGCGCCCCGGTCGCCGACAACCAGAACTCCGCCACCGCCGGCGTCGGTGGCCCGCTCCTTCTCCAGGACCAGCACCTCCTGGAGAAGCTCGCCCGGTTCAACCGCGAGCGCATCCCGGAGCGCGTGGTGCACGCCCGCGGCTCCGGCGCGTACGGCTACTTCGAGGTCACGGACGACGTCACCGGCTTCACGTACGCCGACTTCCTGAACACCGTCGGCAAGCGCACCGAGGTCTTCCTGCGCTTCTCCACGGTGGCCGACAACCTCGGCGGCGCGGACGCGGTCCGTGATCCCCGCGGCTTCGCGCTGAAGTTCTACACCGAAGAGGGCAACTACGACCTCGTCGGCAACAACACGCCGGTCTTCTTCATCAAGGACCCGATCAAGTTCCCCGACTTCATCCACTCCCAGAAGCGCGACCCGTTCACGGGCAAGCAGGAGCCGGACAACGTCTGGGACTTCTGGGCGCACGCCCCCGAGGCGACGCACCAGATCACCTGGCTGATGGGCGACCGCGGCATCCCGGCCTCCTACCGCCACATGAACGGCTACGGCTCGCACACCTACCAGTGGACGAACGCCGACGGTGAGGCCTTCCTCGTCAAGTACCACTTCAAGACGAACCAGGGCATCCGCAGCCTCTCCACCGAGCAGGCACAGGAGATCGCGGGCAAGGACCCGAACTCGCACCAGACCGACCTGCTGCAGGCCATCGAGCGGGGCGTGAACCCGTCCTGGACGCTGTACGTCCAGCTCATGCCGGCGGCGGAGGCGGCCGACTACCGCTTCAACCCCTTCGACCTCACCAAGGTGTGGCCGCACAAGGACTACCCGCTGCAGCGCGTGGGCCGCCTGGTCCTGGACCGCAACCCCGACAACGTCTTCGCCGAGGTCGAGCAGGCGGCCTTCTCCCCGAACAACTTCGTTCCGGGCATCGGCCCCTCCCCCGACAAGATGCTCCAGGGCCGCCTGTTCGCCTACGCGGACGCGCACCGCTACCGCCTGGGCGTCAACCACACCCAGCTCGCGGTGAACGCCCCCAGGGCGACGGTCGCGAACAACTACGGCCGCGACGGCTTGATGGCCTCCAACGGCCAGGGCCGCCACACCAAGAACTACGAGCCCAACTCCTACGACGGCCCCGCCGAGACCGGCCGCCCGCTGTCGGCCCCGCTCGCGGTCGCCGGCCACACGGGCACGCACGAGGCTCCCCTGCACACCAAGGACGACCACTTCTTCCAGGCGGGTGAGCTGTACCGCCTGATGTCGGCCGAGGAGCGGTCCCGGCTGATCGCCAACATCGCCGGCGGCCTCTCGCAGGTCTCCCGCGACGACGTGATCGAGAAGAACCTCGCCCACTTCCACGCCGCCGACCCGGAGTACGGCCGGCGTGTGGAGGAGGCGGTCCGCGCCCTGCGCGAGGACTGAGCCTCAACTCAAGCCGCCCGTGACGGCGTTGGACCCGGATGAGGGGTGGTTCATCGGCTGTCCGGGCAGGACCGGGACCGCGGCGGCGTGCGAGCCAGTGCGGTGGTGAAGGTCTCGGGATCTCCTTCTCGACCTGAGGGAAGCAGACTCCGGTTCCATCGCATCCGCCGCGGTCCCAGCCACACCCCTGAGGTGTGGCCCACGGACTCCGTCCGGCGGCGCGAATGTCCTGTCGCGCCCAGCCTCGCACCGTCGGACGGTCACAACCTCACAGGTCATCGGCCCAGAGCGCCGGGTACGGACGGTCCCGTACCCGGCGCTCTGCCGTGTGCTCGGGGTGCGGATCGGGTCGGGTGCCCGGCGCTCCGCCGTGTGCTCCGGGTGCGGATCGGGTCTCCCCGCAGGAACCTGAGGACATGGACTATCCCAGCATCGTCGTGCACAGCCCGGGTCTGGACGGGTCGCGGAGGGTGACCGCGGGGGACGAGACGCTCGGTATCGCGTATCACCTCGACGACGTCGTCGAGATACTGCGCCAGGCCGATGTCGACCTCGACGAGATCGAGGTCGAGGAGAGCGACATCATCGACTGGCAGGGCGGCGGGCCCGACGACTGGCCCGGGCTGTCGGAACACCCGGCGCACCCGGCGCAGTGAGGGCGCACGCCGCGCGCGCCCGGCGCACACAACCGCACTCCCGGTGTACGCAACCGGACGTAGACCTTCTACGGAACCCTCAAATGAAGCTCTGAACACGGCCCCAGGGGCTTCAACTTCCCCCGGATGAGGCAGATTCTCGGCACACGGGGCCCGCCGACACGGGGGCGGCGGGCCCCGAACGGGGTACGGGGGAGCACCATGGTCAGGAGCGCGGCGGTCGGGCTTGAGCCCCAGACCGTCGCGCTGCTGCGTGGCGGGTCCCGCGCCGCCGTGACGGTCGCCGTGCTCGCCCTGCATCTGCGGGGGGCCGTCGGCGCCGGACGTCCGGGCACGATGCGGGCTTCGGGGGCGTCCGCGGGGGCGGGCCTTCCGCTGGAGAAGGCGGTGCACGCCTCCCTCTACCGCCCGGCGGGAATACGGGAGTTGCTGGAACGGCCCCGGGTGCGGCGCACGCTCGCGGAGCTGCGGACCGAGGCCGCCGCGGCCGGACTGCTGCGCCGCCTTCCTCCCCACCGGACCCGCACCGCCCGGCACGCCCTCAAGGAGCTTCGCGCCGGGCTACGGTTGCCCGCCGAACGGGCGGGCCTGTCCACGGACGACCTCCTGCTCGCGGTCGCGCTGTACGGCGATGCCGCCCTGACTGTGCTGGTTCCGCGTTTCGCCGTGGCCGCCGGCCTCATCGGCCGCGGCGGTGTCGCGGAGCACGGGCAGTCCTGGGGAGGCGGCGGGGGCGGCATCGGTTTCACCGACGACGGGGCCGGGTGGGGCGGAGGAGGCCCGCACTGACCGCCCGCGGATCCTTGAGGAACGGCAGGGTGTGGCGCAGGAAGAGGTCCGGGCGTTCGTTGTACGGCTCATGGGCCGTGGGCAGCAGCACGCTCAACGTCCGGACGGGCAGGGCACGTTGGGCGCGGCGGCCGTCCAGGAACGCGGGGACGACCGGGTCGCGTCTCCCCCACAGCAACAGGATCGGCACGTCCAGGACGGCGGGGTCGGCCAGACCGAAGTCCGGGTCCGCGAAGCCGCGCCAGATGGCGCAGTGCACGGCCAATCGCCGTGCGTCCCCGGGCAGTTGCCGGGCCCTCTCGTACGTCGCCCGGGCGCTCGGTGTGCCGAGTCGGCCCAGGTAGGCGCGGGCCAGCGGGACGACGAGTCGGCGGGCGCGCGCGGGCCGGCCCATCACCTCCCGGCAGAACCAGCGGGTGAGGGCGGTGTGCCGGGTGAACCCGGCCGGGTCGACCAGGACGAGCGCCGCGATCGACCGGGCGTGCCGCCCCTCGGCGAGGCGGCAGGCGACGTAGCCGCCGACGCTGTTGCCGAGCACCGAGATCTCGCGGACGCCCGCTTCCTCGACCAGCGCGTCGAGGACCAGCTCCGCGGCCGTCACAAGCCGTTCAGGGGTGACCAGTCGGGGCTCGGACACCGTGGAGTTCCCGTAGCCGGGCCAGTCGGCGACGAACGTACGGTGGCGGTCCGCGAGGGCGGGCAGGACGGCGTCATAGTCACGACCGTCCCCGGGATTGGCGTGCAGGAGCAGCAGTGCGGGGGCGCCGGGAGCGCCGTGGCAGCGTACGGCGATGTCGCCGAGAGGGGTGGGGACGGTCATCCGCATGAGGGCGAGCATGCCGGACCCGCAGGTGCCTGTGAACAACGCGAAAGGGCGGCCCATCCACCCGGATGGGGCCGCCCCTGCGTGACTGGAGTGCCAGAAGGCCGAGCGGTGGGTCAGACCTTCAGCGTCTTGATCGAGGTCGGGGCGTGGCCCGGCTCGGTCGCGATCTCCTCGAACTCCACGACGTTGCCGATGTCGTTCGTCTTGCTCATCGCGATGTTCGTGACACGCTCCAGGATCGCCTCGACGACGACCGGAACCTGGTACTCGGCGGCGAGCTTCTTGGCCTGTTCGAAGGCCGCGCCCAGTTCGCTGGGATCGGTGACCCGGATCGCCTTGCAGCCGAGTCCCTCGACGACCTTGATGTGGTCGACGCCGTAGACGCCCAGCTCGGGAGAGTTGATGTTCTCGAACTCCAGGTTGACCTGGAAGTTGATGTCCAGGCCGATCTGGGCCTGACGGATCAGGCCCAAGTAGGCGTTGTTCACCAGGACATGGACATACGGGATCTTGTGCTGGGCGCCGACGGCCAGCTCCTCGATCATGAACTGGAAGTCGTAGTCACCGGAGAGGGCGACGACCGGGGTCTCCGGGTCGGCCTTGGCGACGCCGAGCGCGGCCGGGATCGTCCAGCCGAGCGGGCCCGCCTGGCCGCAGTTGATCCAGTGGCGCGGCCGGTAGACGTGCAGCATCTGGGCGCCGGCGATCTGCGAGAGGCCGATGGTGGAGACGTACCGGGTCTCCGGGCCGAAGGCCTTGTTCATCTCCTCATAGACGCGCTGCGGCTTGATCGGGATGTTGTCGAAGTGCGTACGGCGCTGGAGCGTCGCCTTCCGCTCCTGCGCGGCGGCGGCCCAGTCGCCGCGGTCCGGCAGCCTTCCCGCGGCCTTGAGCTCGCGCGCGACCTCGACGAACAGCTCGAGCGCGGCCTTGGCGTCGGAGGCGATGCCGTAGTCGGGCGCGAAGATCTTGCCGATCTGGGTGGGCTCGATGTCGACGTGCACGAACTTCCGTCCGGCCGTGTAGACGTCCAGCTTGCCGGTGTGACGGTTGGCCCAGCGGTTGCCGATGCCGAGGACGAAGTCGGACTCCAGGAAGGTCGCGTTGCCGTAGCGGTGCGAGGTCTGCAGGCCCACCATGCCGGCGTTCAGCTCGTGGTCGTCGGGGAGAATGCCCCAGCCCATCAGGGTCGGGACGACCGGGGTACCCGTCAACTCGGCGAATTCGACGAGCAGTTCGCAGGCTTCGGCATTGATGACACCGCCACCGGCGACGATCAGCGGACGCTGGGACTCGTTCAGGAGCGTGATCGCCTTCTCGACCTGGGCACGGGTCGCGGCGGGCTTGTAGGCCTGGAGCGGCTCGTACGTCTCCGGGTCGAACTCGATCTCGGCGAGCTGGACGTCGATGGGCAGGTCGATGAGGACCGGGCCCGGACGGCCGGAGCGCATCAGGTGGAAGGCCTGCTGGAAGACGCCGGGGACCTGGGCGGGCTCCAGCACGGTGACGGCCATCTTCGTGACCGGCTTGGCGATCGAGGCGATGTCGACGGCCTGGAAGTCCTCTTTGTGGATCACGGCGGTCGGGGCCTGGCCCGTGATGCACAGGATCGGGATGGAGTCGCCGATCGCGGAGTAGAGGCCGGTGATCATGTCGGTGCCGGCCGGTCCCGAGGTACCGATGCAGACGCCGATGTTGCCCGGGTGGGTCCGGGTGTAGCCCTCCGCCATGTGCGAGGCACCCTCGACATGTCGGGCGAGGGTGTGGTTGATCCCCCCGGATGCCTTGAGCGCCGCGTAGAAGGGGTTGATCGCCGCGCCAGGGACGCCGAACGCGTTGCTGACGCCCTCGCGCTTGAGGATCTCGACTGCCGCGCGGGCAGCGGTCATACGAGCCATGGAGTACTCCTGCTTCGGCTGTCGGATTCGCGCTCCCGTCGCGCCCCGCGGAGAGCTGTTGATTCCGTTGCGGTCCGCAGCGGCCTCCCTGACCCTTGAAGGGTTCGGGATTCCGTATTGCGGAAACTAACTTCTACTATCTGGAAGCAATGTAAGCGGCTCGCCGAGAGCCGTCAAGAGTGGGCACCGGCACTGGACCCGCCGGTGGCTGTCGAACCGTTTCCCTGCCGGAGGGCCCTTCGCTGGAGGACGATGGACACGCTGTCCCGACGTGACGTCCTGGAGTGGGCCATGGCCGAGAGCGTGCCGGTGCGGTGTCCGGCCTGCCGCCGCGAGCATCTCTATGCGGCGCCGTCGTATCCGTGCGTGTGCGGCGCGCCCGTGACGCCTCCACTCGACCGCCTCGCGAATCCTGCGCCCGTCGCCCACCGCGTCTGGGACGAGGACTGGGTCACGGTGCGCTGCGAGGCCTGCGGCCGCGACAGCCAGTGGCCCCACCCCGAGCTGGGGTGCTCCTGCGGGGCGACGCTGCGGATTCCAGTACGAGGGATACGAGGCCTGCGGCGGGCGCGGCGCGTGGAGCTCGCGTCGGGCACGGCCGCCGACGCGCACCCCGACGGGACCAGGGAGTCCCGCGCGAAAACCGCCCCGGGCGCCCGCCCGCACACGACCGACGGCCGGACGCACGACGCGGACGAATCGCCACAGGACCCCGAACAGGACGGGGAGAGGGACTACCGGGACCAGGACACAAGCAGGAGGTCACCGCAGCGCCCGCCGCACGCCCCCTCCTCCGCGCCCCGCCCCCCGCTCCAGCCGGTCACCATCCGTACCGCGCGGGACGCGGTCACGGCGGCCGCCCTGTATCTGCGCTGGCTCGGTTATCGGGACATCCGGCGGGCGGATCAGCGGCCGCCGTCCGGGATCGGGCTCGCCGCCCGCGGCATCCTCGCTCAGGTGGACCCCACAGTCCGTCCGGCCTCGCTCCGCGACGTGGAGTGCCTGTGGCTGACGGCCATGGCGGAGTCGGCGGGGTGCGTGTACTTCTCCCTCACGGGCTACGCCGACGACGCCCGCGCCCGGGCCGACACCCTCGGCGTCCCCCTCTTCGTCCTCGACCTCAAGGGCACGCCGCAACCGGTGAACAGCCCGGCCGACGAACTCATCGCCTCCACGGGCTGACCACCGGCACAATCGACGCATGCGCATCCGCCGCGCGGCCCCCGACGAGCTCCCCGCCCTGCAGGACATCGAACGCGCAGCGGGCGACCCCTTCCGGGAACTGGGCATGGCCGACATCGCCGACGACGAGCCGCCCGCCCTGGACCTGCTGGACGGCTACCGGCGAGCGGGCCGCGCCTGGGTCGCCGTGGACGAGGAGGACCGCCCCCGGGCCTACCTGATCGCCGAGCCGGTGGACGGCGCGCTCCACATCGAGCAGATATCGGTCCATCCGGACGCCGCACGCCGGGGCGTGGGCCGGACTCTTCTCGCGTACGCCGCCGACCGCGCACGAGAGGAGGGCTTGACCGGTCTCACGCTGACCACCTTCGCGCAGGTTCCGTGGAACGCTCCGTACTACCTCCGCATCGGGTTCCGGGTCCTGGAAGAAACCGAACTCACCCCTGGCCTGCGGACGATCCGCGCCGCGGAGGCCGGGCACGGCCTCGACCGGTGGCCACGCGTCTGCATGCGCAGAGCCACGACCTAGTGTCCTGCGCCATCAATTCGTCGTTAGTTCTTGGTGCCCCACTGCCGCCGACTTGGCCGAATACTCGCAGGCCGGGGCTGGATGGGCGGACAACCAACCCGGCCGGGCAAGGCGCGAATCCACCGACGAACTTCTGGCGCAGCGCACTAGTGCCGCGTCAGCCAAGGTTCGCCCGTCAAGGAGCGGCGTCCGGTGCGTGCTCTGGGGGTCCCCCCGGCCGAAGGCTGGGGGAGTGCCGGCCGGAAGTCCTCGTACTGGACGTACTTGGGCTTTCGGCCGGTGCGGCGAGTGGGGGCAGCACCTCCCACGCCCTTGAGGCAGTGGGGGAGCGTGCCGGGCGTCGCGACGGGGCGAACCTCGGCTGACGCGGCACTAGTTGTATTGCAGCGTTGTTGACGCGGGTGATCAATACACCTAGTCCGTGTACGTCTCCCGCAGCTCGATCTTCCGCACCTTCCCCGAGACCGTCATCGGAAATGCCTCCAGGATCCGCAGCCGGCTGGGGATCTTGTACTGCGCCAGCTGTCCTTCGCAGAAGTCCCGCAGCTCCTCCAGCGTCAGCGGGTCGGCCGGGTCACGCGGGATGACGCAGGCGAGCACCTCCTCGCCGTAGCGCTCGTGGGGTATGCCGACCACCTGGACGTCGGCGATCTTCGGATGGGCGTACAGGAACTCCTCGATCTCGCGCGGGTAGATGTTCTCGCCGCCCCTGATGATCATGTCCTTGATGCGCCCGACGATCTCGACGTAGCCGTCCTCGCGCATCATGGCCAGGTCGCCGGTGTGCATCCAGCGGCCGGGGTCGATGGCCTCGGCGGTCTTCTCGGGCTCGTTCCAGTAGCCGAGCATCACGCTGTAGCCGCGGGTGCACAGCTCACCGGCGGTGCCGCGCGGCTGGGTCACACCGTCCACGGGGTCGACGACCTTCACCTCGATGTGCGGGAGCACCCGGCCGACGGTGCCCGTGCGGTGTTCGAGGTCGTCCTCCCTCCGGGTCTGCAAGGACACGGGTGAGGTCTCGGTCATGCCGTAGCAGATGGACACCTCCTCCATGTGCATCTCGGCGACCACCCGCTTCATCACCTCGACCGGGCAGGGCGAGCCCGCCATGATGCCGGTGCGCAGGGAGGACAGGTCGTATGTCGCGAAGTCGGGGAGGTTCAACTCCGCGATGAACATGGTGGGCACGCCGTACAGCGACGTACAGCGCTCCTGCTGGACGGCCTTCAGGGTGGCCGCGGGGTCGAAGGCCGGGGCGGGGATCACGATGCACGCGCCGTGCGAGGTGGCGCCGAGGTTGCCCATGACCATGCCGAAGCAGTGGTAGAAGGGCACCGGCAGGCAGACCCGGTCCTGCTCGGTGTAGCCGACCGTGCGGCCCACCCAGTAGCCGTTGTTGAGGATGTTGTGGTGGGAGAGCGTGGCCCCCTTGGGAAAGCCCGTGGTGCCCGAGGTGTACTGGATGTTGACCGGGTCGTCGCAGCTCAACTCGGCTGCGGCCACGGCTAGTTGCCGAGGATCGACGGACGCGGCGCCCGACGTCAGGGCGTCCCACGAAGGGGCGCCGATGTACACCGTGTCCCGCAACTCCGGGCATTTCTCCCGGACCTGGTTGACCAGGGCCCGGTAGTCGCTGCTCTTGTGCTCCTGCGAGGCGATCAGGACCGAGATCCCCGCCTGCCGCAGCACGTACTCCAACTCGTGTGCACGATAGGCAGGGTTGATGTTCACCATGATCGCGCCGATCCGGGCGGTGGCGTACTGGACGAGCACCCACTCGGGGCAGTTGATCGCCCAGATGCCGACGCGGTCGCCCTTCAGCACGCCCTTGGCGAGCAGCCCGCGTGCCACCTCGTCCACCGCGGCCCCGAACTCGGCGTACGTCCAACGCCGTCCGGAGTCCACGTCCACCAGCGCGTCGCGCTCGGGGTGGGCGGCGATCGCCCGGTCCAGGTCGGCCCCGATCGTGTCGCCGAGAAGGGGCGTCGTGCTCGTGCCGTGGGCGTACGACAGTTCGGTCACCGGAAGTCCTCCTCGCGGTACTCCGCGTCCGAGCCGGCGGCCGTGGCCTCGCGCAGCTCGATCCGGCGGATCTTGCCGGACACGGTCTTGGGGAGTGCGCCGAACTCCAGACGGCGGATGCGCTTGTAGGGCGCGAGGACCGTCCGGGAGTGCTCGAAGAGCACCTTGGCGGTGTCGGGTCCCGGCTCGTAACCCTCCGCGAGGACGATGTACGCCTTCGGCACGGCGAGCCGCAGTTCGTCGGGGGCCGGGACAACGGCGGCTTCCGCGACGGCCTCGTGCTCCAGCAGCGCGCTCTCCAGCTCGAAGGGCGAGATCTTGTAGTCGCTGGCCTTGAACACGTCGTCGGCGCGGCCCACGTATGTGATGTAGCCGTCGGCGTCGCGGGAGCCGATGTCGCCGGTGCGGTAGTAGCCGCCGGCCATCGCCTCCGCCGTACGGTCGGCGTCGCCGTGGTAGCCGGTCATCAGGCCCACGGGGTGCGCGGACAGGTCGAGCGAGATCTCGCCCTCGTCCGCGCCCGGCGCGCCGGACACCGGGTCGAGCAGTTCGACGCGGAAGCCGGGGCTGGGCCGTCCCATGGAACCCGTCTTGAGCTGCTGCCCCGGGCTGTTGGAGACCTGCACGGCCGTCTCGGTCTGCCCGAAGCCGTCCCGGATGGTGACGCCCCAGGCGCGCCGCACCTGTTCGATGACCTCGGGGTTGAGCGGCTCCCCCGCGGCCACGGCCTCGCGCGGCGGCGTCCGCAGCTGTGTCAGATCGGCCTGGATGAGCATGCGCCACACGGTGGGCGGGGCGCAGAACGTCGTCACGCCCGCCCCGTCCATCTCCGCCATCAGCCGGCCCGCGTCGAAGCGCGTGTAGTTGTGGATGAAGACGGTGGCCTCCGCGTTCCAGGGCGCGAAGAGGTTGGACCAGGCGTGCTTGGCCCAGCCGGGCGAGGAGATGTTCAGGTGCACGTCACCGGGCTCGAGACCGATCCAGTACATGGTCGCCAGATGGCCGATCGGATACGAGACATGCGTGTGCTCGACCAGTTTGGGGCGGGCCGTGGTGCCGGAGGTGAAGTAGAGCATCAGCGGGTCGTCCGACTGGGTGGGACCGTCGGGCTCGAAGGGCGCGTCGGCGGCGTACGTCTCCTCGTAGGACCGCCATCCGGGCCGCGCGGCGCCGACCGCGATCCGGGTGTAGCCGCCCGGCACCTCGTCGAACTTCTCGGTGTCCTCGGACCGGGCGATGACGTGCCGGACGCGGCCGCGCTCCACACGGTCGTGCAGGTCGGCGGCGCCGAGCAGCGGGGTGGCCGGAATGACGACGGCGCGCAGCTTCATCGCGGCGAGGGCTGTCTCCCACAACTCGACCTGGTTGCCGAGCATGACCAGGATGCGGTCCTCGGCGCCCACGCCCTGCGCGCGCAGCCAGTTGGCCACCTGGTTCGAGCGCCGGGACATCTCGGCGAAGGTGACCTCGGTGCGCTCGCCGTCCTCCTCGACGATGTGCAGGGCGGTGCGGTCGTTGCCCCGCGCGATGACGTCGAACCAGTCGAGTGCCCAGTTGAAGTACTCCGGGCGGGGCCAGCCGAAACCCTCGTAGGCGGCCGTGTAGTCCTCGCGGTGCTCCAACAGGAAGTCCCGCGCGGCCCGGAACTGGTCCGTCGCGCTCGTCCTCGTCATGTGTCCTCCTCGTTGCCGGACAGCCGCTTACCATCGTGTATTCCGTGATGCAGGTCTCACCACCCCCTAACGGGGGTGCGCCGCGATGAAGGGGCGATCAGGTGGCAGCAGACGCAGCCGAGGCGGTGGAGATGCGTGGCGCGCTGGTACGGCTGCGGCGCGCGACGGGGCTGCCGGTCGCGTTCGGCGGCCTGGTCGAGGCCGGCCGCCAGCAGGTACGCATCAGCGAACTCAGCGGTACGGCGACGGCCGCGCTCAGCGCCCTCGCGGTGTCCTCGGGCAACGGCCTCGGCGGCAAGGCGGTGGCCCTCGCCCGGCCGTGCGCCGTGACCGACTACTCGGCCTCACGGCAGATCAGTCACGAGTACGACATGGCGGTCGCCACCGAGGGGCTGTGCTCCGTGCTGGCCGTGCCCGTCGTCGTACGCCGACGGGTGCGCGGGGTGTTGTACGGCGCCCTGCGGACGGCCCAGCCGCTGGGTGACCGCACGCTCGGCGCGGCCGTCGCGGCGGCCCGGGACGTGGAGCAGGCGCTGGTCGTGCGGGACGAGGCGCGGGACCTGCTGGCCGCCGCGCGAGAGCCCGGCCCGGTGGCGGGGGGTGCCGCGTGGGAGGAGGTGCGCGAAGCGCACGGGGCGCTGCGCGCGCTGGCACCGCGGATCCTCGACCCGCAGCTTCGGGCCGAGCTTCTCTCCGTGTGCGGCCGGCTCGCCGAGGCGGGGCCCGGGCTCGGCCCGGGGGCCGGGCCGGGCGCGCGTCACGTTCGTCTGGCGCCGCGTGAGGTGGATGTACTCGCCTGTGTCGCGGGCGGGGCGACCAACTCCGTTGCCGCCGAGCGGCTGGGGCTGCGTCCCGAGACCGTGAAGGGGTACCTGCGGTCGGCCATGCGGAAGCTGGGGGCGCACACCCGGTTGGAGGCGGTTGTCGCTGCGCGGCGGGCGGGAGTGCTGCCGTAGGGTTCGCCGGCTTTCGGCGCTCCGCCCCCTCGCCTCGGTCGCTCCGCCCCTCGCCTCGGTCGCTCCACGGCCACTTTCTCCGCCGCTCCGCGGCGTTTTCCTACCCACCCGCTGTTTTCGACCGCTCCGCGGCCCCTGTGACCGTTTGACCGCTCCGCGGTGCACGAAAACGGCCGTTCCACGACCCCCTGGCGTTTTTCCATTCAATCCGGCGCGACTTGAAATACCTTATGCGCACACCCTGTTATTTCCCTCACCACCCCGACAGTCCGAAATTCAAAGAGACATTGCCTAATATTGGCCCGGACACGACACGAGGGGAGCGGTGACCGTGCGAGGGGACTTCAAGGAGCCTGCGAGACCCCGCCCCGACCTGGTCATCGGCCGGGAGGAGCTCTTCGCGGGAGCGCGCGAGCAACTCTCCGGCGGGGGCAGCGTGTTGGTGCACGGCCCCGCGGGAATTGGAAAGTCGACCATCCTGCGGGCGCTGGCCGCGGAATGCGCCGCATCGGCACGAACCGTGTTGCGCTGCTCCGCCACCGAGTCCGAATCCCACCTCCCCTTCCTCGCCCTGGCCGACCTCCTGGGCCTGGTCGTGGACGAGGTCTCCGACCGGCTGCCCGCTCCGCAGCGCACCGCGCTGGAGTCGGCGCTCACCGGCCGCGGTGAATCCACCCTCCAGCGCGACGGTCTGGCACTGCGGCTCGCCGTGCTGTCGGTGTTCCGGGCGCTGGCCGCCCAGGGCCCGGTGCTGATCGTCGCCGACGACCTGCAGTGGCTCGACCCGGCCAGCGCCGAACTGCTCGGCTTCGCCGCCCGCCGGCTCGGCGGCATGCCCGTACGGATGCTGTGCGCCGTACGCACCGACACCGAACCGCAGGGCCAACAGCACGACCGCCATCTACGCGCGTCCCCGCCGGACACCCTGGCCGTGCGGGTCAACCCGCTCTCCCGCGCCCAGGTGGCCGCGCTCCTCGACCATCGCGGCTACACCGACCTGCCCCGCTCCACCGTGCGGGACATCCACCGCACCAGCGGCGGCAACCCCCTGTTCGCACTGGAGTTGGGCCGCGCCCTCGCCGAGTCCGTGACCCCGCCGAGCCCGGGCGAGCCGCTTCCCGTGCCGACCTCGCTGCGCGCGCTCGTGCTCAGCCGCCTGGAGATGCTGTCCGCCGAGGCCCGCCGCACGCTGCTCGTGGCGAGCGCGGGGGCGCGCCCCACCCTGGCGCTGCTGCACGCGGCCGGTCGCGAGAACGCCGAGGCGGAGATGGCGTCGGCCGCGGAGCTCGGGCTCCTCGCCACGGAGCGCGAGACACCCGGCATCCGGTTCGCGCATCCCCTCGTCTCCGCCGCCCTGTACGCGGAGGCGAGTGCCCAGGAGCGGCGCGCCGCGCACGCCGCGCTGTCCACGGCGGCCTCCGATCCCATCGAGCGGGCTCGCCATCTCGCGCTGGCCACCACCGGAACGGACCCACGGGTCGCCGCCCGGCTCGGCGAGGCCGCGGCCGCCGCCCGGGACCGCGGCGCGCCCTCGGTCGCCGCGGGGCTCGGGCTGCTCGCCGCCCGGCACACCCCCGTCGACACCGTGCCCGGCCCGGACGAACGGCGACTGGTGGCCGCCGAGGACGCGCTGACGGCCGGCGAGACGGATCTCGCGCGGGACATCGCGCGCCAGGTGCTCGCCCGGGCCACCGAACCGGCGGACCGGGTGCGGGCCTGGATGGTCGTCATCGACGCCGCCGGGCAGGCCATGGCCGAGATCGACGCCGTCTTCCCGCATGCGCTCGCCGACGCGGGAGACGATCCGCGGCTGCTCGCCCTCGTCCGCTACCAACTGGCCTGGCGGGCCCTGCTCATGGACGGCGAGATGGCCAAGGCCCGCGAGGAGGCCGCCTGTGCCGCGAGGCTCGCGGCCCGTGCCGGGGACCGGCCCACCGAGCTCCTCGCGCTGGGCTTCCAGGCGCAGATGGAGACCCTGATGGGGCATCCCGACGCCCCGGCGACCATTCAGCGGGCGATGCGCGAGCCGCAGGACCCCCGGGTGGCGTGCGACCACAACGGCGCCGGTGCGGCCCGCTTCCGCTGGCTGATCATGGGCGACCAGCTCGCCGAGGCCCGTACGACCATCACGGCGCTGCTGCACGAGGTGCAGCGGCGCGGGATGGTCGAGAGCGAGGTCCACTTCCTGCGCGGGCTCGCCGAGACCGAGCTGCGCTCCGGGCACTGCGGCCGGGCACTCGACCTGGCGCGCGAGAGCTTGCGGCTCGCTCGCGACACGGGGATCGGCGAGGCGGCCACCGCCATGTTCACCTCGCTCGCCGAGGCCGCGGGCGGCGACGTGGACCGCGCGCTCGCGCTCGCCCGGGAGGCCGTGGACCGTGCCGAGGAGGACGGCGACCTGATCTACCTGTCGCGCGCCCTGGGCGCCCTCGGGCACTCCCAGCTGGTCGCCGGGGACGCGGCTGCGGCGGTCCAGTCCCTGCGCCGCGTAAGGGAGTTGGAGGAGGGGCTCGGCGTGGTCGATCCCGCCCGCGGGCGCTGGCACGGCGACCTCGCCGAGGCGCTGGTACGGATCGGCGAACCGTTGGAGGCGCAGGACGTCATCGACGTCACCCGGGAGCGGGCCCTGCGGCTGGAACGCGAGAGCGTGCTGGCCGTCCTCGACCGCGCCGAGGCCCTCGTACGCGCCGCACGCGGCGAACAGGGCCCTGCCGAGCGGCAGTTGACGTCCGCGCAGGACCGCCTCGGCAAGCTGGGCTACGGCCTGGAGGAAGCCCGCGCGGCATACGCCCTCGCGGGCCTGCGCACCCTCCCCCAAGCTCTCGGCTTCGCTCGAGCAGGGGGGACCCCCATGCCCGGCCCCACCGCGTACGACGAGGCGGCCCGCCTCTTCCGTCGCTGCCGGGCCCTGCCCTGGCTCCGCCAGGTCGAGTCGGCGTCCACCGCCCACCCGACGTCACCTCCCCTCGCCTCCGCCGCCCTCGACACGCTCGCCGCGACCGAACGCCAGGTCGCCGCCCTCGTCATGGAGGGCGCCACCAACCGCGAGATCGCCGCGCGCCTGTTCATCAGCGTGAAGACGGTGGAGGCGACGCTCACTCGGGTGTACCGGAAGCTGGGGATCCGATCGCGGGTGGACATAGTGCGGCTGGCGGCGGAGCGCAGGACCGGCTGAGCCCGGCCCCGGAGCACCGGGGCTGATTCCAGCACGTCGGGAGCCCCCAGGACGGACGGGGCCAACCGGACGCCACCGTACGCCAAACCTCGCCCCGCGCGGCCGAGGGTTTTCCCTCCCTCAACTCCCTTAGGGGGTTCCCTCATTGGGAGGAGTGACCCTCCGCTTCTAGCTTGGGCACAGTGCCGCTCGCTCGGGCACACGGCGCCCCACCACAGGCACCGTGCATCACCCCCCACACCCGTGCGTCCCCCCACCGGCCAACCTCCGAGGAGACCCATGTTCGGGCTCAACCGCGTCAAGAAGACCGCCGCCGTCGGCATGGCCACCGCTGCCGCCGCCGCGACCGCGCTGCTCGGCGCCCCCTCCGCCGCAGCCGCGCCCCAGCCGATCGTCGGCGGCTCGACGACCACGACGACCGCGTACCCGTTCATGATGCAGATCACGGACGCGTCCGGGAGCCAGTTCTGCGGCGGCACGCTGGTCGCGGCCAAGAAGGTCGTCACCGCCGCCCACTGCATGGTCGGCGAGACCACCAGTGGCGTCCGCGTGGTCGGCGGCAGAACGTACCTCAACGGCACGAACGGCACCGTCAGCAAGGTCAGCAAGATCTGGGTAAACCCCGACTACACGGACGCCACCAACGGCGACGACGTGGCCGTACTGACCCTGTCGACGGCGATGTCCTACACCCCGGCGTCGTACGTCTCCTCCTCGGACACCGGTGTGTACGCGGCCGGCACCACCGCCCGCATCCTCGGCTGGGGTACCACCTCGGAGAGCGGCAGCTCCGCCAACCAGCTGCGCACCGCGACCGTCCCGATCGTGTCCAACTCCAGCTGCGCGAGCTCGTACGGCTCCAATTTCGTGGCCACCGACATGGTCTGCGCCGGATACGCCTCCGGCGGCGTCGACACCTGCCAGGGCGACAGCGGCGGCCCGCTGCTCATCGGCGGCGTCCTGGCAGGCATCACCTCCTGGGGTGAGGGCTGCGCGGAGGCCGGCTACCCGGGCGTCTACACCCGCCTCACGACCTTCTCCAGCCTGGTGACAGCGCAGGTCAACTCGTAGTCACCGATGAACTCCTGAGTACCCCTCAGGTGAATGCCAGGGGGCGTTGCGGGCCTCCACGAGCGGCCCGCAACGCCCCCTATCCACTCCCCCGCTCCCCCTACTTGTCGGCGGTCAGCTTCCCCGCGCTTCCCCAACTGTCCGCCGGCACCTCGTGGATCCACACCTGCACGGTGTCGGCCGGGATCTTGTACGCGTCGACGAAGGCGTCGGTGACCCGCTTGACGAGATCCCGCTTGAGCTCGACGTCGCGCGGACCCTGCTGAACGGTGACGATGGGCATGGCTGAACTCCCTTGTGTACGGCGGCTCTTGCCGCTCGGTGTGTACGGGAACAGTCCATCGCGCGGGGCGTCACCGACCAAGAAGCAGCCCAAGACGGCAGTGATCAGTTCTCGTGATGGCCGCAGGCCGCGAGCAGACCGTCCAGGTATGGCGTCGGCGCCGAGCCGTGCACGGCGAGCCCCGTTGCGAGCGCCAGCCCCGGCGCCCGGAACGGCACGTAGGCGACCCGGGGCGTGTGCAGAACGCGCGCGTGGGACCCGTAGACCACGGTCCACAGCGGCCGGGCACCGATGGTCGCGAGGGTGTCCTGCAAGGAGCCGCTCGTCGGCCCGGGCAGCGGTTCGAACCCGGCGTCGTGACAGGCCCCGACGACCAGGTCGACCAGCGCGGGGTTGATGCGGCGGGCAGTGATGCTCAGCGGCAGCCCGGCCAGCTCGTCGAGGGCCACCTCCTCCCGCGCCGCCAGGGGGTGCCCGGCGGGGAGGGCGGCCACCAAGGGGTCGGACCACAGCGGCAGCACCCGCAGGCCCGGTGGGTGCTCCTGTGGTGTGGCGCCCCGTACGAACGCCGCGTCGAGCCGCCCGTCCGCGACCCGGGCGAGCCGCTCCTCGGCCGGTAGCGAGACCAACTCGACCTGGACGCCCGGCTCCCGCTCGGCGAAGGCCGCGAGCACCCGGTCGAGATGCTCGCCGAGGCCGGTACTGGTACCGAGCCGCAGCGCCGCGACGGGGGCGACGGCCGCCCGGGCCCGGTCCGCCGCCACCAGCACCGCCCGCGCCTCGGGCAGCAGTCGTTCCCCCGCGCCGGTGAGCCGCACATGCCGAGGTGAACGGTCGAAGAGCTCCGCGCCCAACTCCCGCTCCAGCCGCCGGATCTGCTGGCTGACGGCCGACTGCACGATGTGCAGCCGTGCGGCCGCCCGGCCGAAGTGCAGCTCCTCGGCGACCGTCACGAAGTAGCTGAGCTGCCGTCGACCACTCCGCCGGTCGACTCCCGCTCCAGATGCTGCTGTTGGGCCTGGTCCCGATCTCCATCGGCCTGGTCACGGACACCCTGTGGGGTCTGACCGCGTCCGCGGCCCGCGCCTGGTTCGCGCGCTCCGACCGGCGTCTGCAACTGATCGGCGGCGCGGGCGGCTTCACGATGATCGGGCTGGGGCTGACGGTGGCGGTGACGGGGCGGGCCGAATGAGGTCTACCTGGAGAGGGCGCCGAAACGGATGTCGTACGACGACGATCCCGCCATCACCGTGAGCATCCGCTCGGCCTCCTGAACGACCTCGTCGCGCTGGGCCTTGGCGAGCCTGCCGAACGGCTCGATGGTGAGGACCTCGCCCTCCTGCCGCCATATGCCCGCGAGGAAGCCGTCCACGAGCAGCGTGCAGTTCGCCTGGTTGCCCTGCCAGGTGCGCCCCTTGAGGTCGGCCGGAACCACCCGGGAGCGGTCGGCATGGGACAGCAGCAGGTTGTCGAACTCGGGCAGGAAGCGTGGCGGGGCCGGGGTGTCCGCGTCCGGTCGGGGCGCGTCGGGGAGGTCGAAGAGCTCGACACCGTTCTCGTCACGGAACGTGATCAGCCGGGGCCGAAGGCGCTCGAAGGCCTCACGCAGCCGGGTCAGCCCCGCCCAGGTCTGCATGTCCTTGACGGAGGCGGGCCCGAAGGCGGCGAGGTAGCGCAGGACGGTCGCGTCGGGCGCGGGAGCCGGCTCGGCGGGGCGGCCCAGCCAGTGCTCGGCGGTGGTGAGCGCGACCTGGCCGCTGCGCCCCCACAGGCCGCGCGGGGTGACCTGGACGAGCGGCAGCTTGCAGCGGGCCGCGACGGAGAGGGCGAACGGGTCGGCGTCGGGCCACTCGGCGAGCAGCGCCTCGCGCAGCTGCTTCATGGTGCGCGGCTCGGCCTCCACCAGCTCACGACCGAGCGCGGCGAGCCGGTCCAGGTCGACGCCGGTCAGCCCGTTGCGGAAATTGCCCAGCTCCCGGTCGCGGGCGGCCTGCACGAGCGGGCGCAGGGTGAGGGCGTCGCCGGCGGTGTGCGTGTGGATGGTGGAGCGCATGGTGACGATGCGGACGACCTCCCGGTCGGCCATGAGCTGCGACAGCGCCTCGGGCGTGAAGCCGTCGAGGCGGGCGGCGAGGGCGTGGTACGGCGGCTTCACGTTCTGTGCCTGCAGACCGAGGAGGTGCTCGACGGCGGCCTTCGCGGACAGCGGCGAGCGGCGCAGCAGGAGCTGTCGGTCGAGGGTCGCGCGGTTGAGGGCACGGGTGCCGAGCACGGGGCCGGCGGCCGTCCTCGAGGTCGTCCTGGCGGCCGCGGGCGTCCTGGTCGTCTTCGTCATGCTCCGCACGCTAGCGCCGCTTGCGGACACCTTCTGTCCGCAACTCTCACCGGATCCCGAGGCGACTGAGCACGCTCAGGTCGTTTGCCCCGTATATCCTGCTCCGTGATCACACAGACGTACGTTCGACATGGGAGGCAGCTGCGATGTCCGAGCGACGCGCCCGCTCAGCCTCGAAGAACACGGGAAACGCGAAGAACACGGGAAACGCGAAGGACGTCAGGAAGCCCGTCTGGCGGCGCGCCCCGAATCCTCCGGCCGCGCCGCCCGCGCAGCCCCCCTCGACCCGCCCCGACGCACCGGCACCCGAATCCACCGACGTCGCCAGCGTCGTACAGGCGGCCCTGTACCGTGACGGGGTACGCGTCTCGATGCCCTCCTCCCTCTCCGAGACCTTCCGTGAACTGCGCGAGCAGCCGGCCGGTATGGCATGGATCGGTCTGGCCCGTCCGACGGAGGCCGAGCTCCTCTCCCTGGCCGCCGAGTTCGACCTGCACCCGCTCGCCGTCGAGGACGCGATGGAGGCGCACCAGCGCCCGAAACTGGAGCGCTACGGCGACACGCTCTTCGTCGTCCTGAGCGCCGCCCGCTATCTGGACGCGGCCGAGGAGGTCGACTTCGGCGAGCTGCACGTGTTCGTGGGGCCCGACTTCGTGATCACGGTCCGCCACGGGGCGGCACCGGATCTCTCGGCGGTGCGCCGTCGCATGGAGGACACCCCGGAGCTGCTGAAGCTCGGTCCGGAGGCCGTTCTCTACGCGATCCTCGACTCCGTCGTCGACGGCTACGTCCCCGTCGTCTCCGGCGTCCAGAACGACATCGACGAGATCGAGACCGAGGTCTTCCGCGGCGATCCCAAGGTCTCCCGCCGCATCTACGAACTCTCCCGGGAGATGGTCGAGTTCCAGCGCGCCACCCGCCCCCTGGTCGGCATGCTGCACGGCCTGATGGCCGGTTTCGCCAAGTACGGTACCGACGAGGAACTCCAGCGCTATCTCCGCGACGTCGCCGACCATGTCACCCACACCAGCGAACGCGTGGACGGCTTCCGCCAGGCCCTCACCGACATCCTCACCGTCAACGCGACCCTGGTGACTCAGCAACAGAACGCCGAGATGCGCGCGTTGGCGGAGGCGGGCTTCGAACAGAACGAGGAGATCAAGAAGATTTCGAGTTGGGCGGCAATCCTCTTTGCTCCCACACTCGTGGGAACTATTTATGGCATGAACTTTGAGAACATGCCGGAGCTGGGCTGGAGCTTCGGATACCCCTTCGCGATCGGCTTGATGGGGGTAGTTTGTGCCAGTTTGTACGTGATTTTTAAGCGGCGGGACTGGCTCTGAGGGCAAGCGATCGCACTTCCGGTCACTCACCCTGTTTGCTCCCGTATCTTCCGAAAACGGAGCCATGACGCGCTCTGGGGAGTCCCTTGGGCTGGTGGCCCGCGGAACGCCGGGCTATGGCCGTGCACCCGTACGGACTTGGCCCCTCTCCGCTCCACCTGTTCACCCAGTCCGACTTGGGCGTGGTCACCGCCGCCGCCGTCCGGCTGCTGCCCGCCCCGAGACCCAGCGGATGATTCGCCCCCAGCTTCACCTGGGACCGGCTCCCCGACACCGTCGAGGTGCTACGGCGTTTTGCGGCGCAGGGCCTGGTCGACGGGGTGATCAAGGTGTACGACTTGGTGCCCGCGGCCTTCTACGGCGGCCTCGCCGGCGAGTTCCTGGCTCACGTGCGCGTGAGCGGCGCCGCCGCGACCAGGCGCCTACGCACAGGGGCCGTGGTCGATCCGGCCTTCGCGGTGCTTTGCCTGGCGGATAGAAGCACACGGCAGCACATATCGAAGCGTCGCCCCAGCCGCACCATTGCCCCGGCTGAGTCCTGTCGCGTTTCCGATGCGGTGATGCGAGGCACCGGCCGCCCCACACCTGCGGACGGTGGCGGCAGCGGGCGGGCGCCCCCGACTGGCCCGATCACCCAAGGCGGGCTGGACATACGGCACTTCCTCGGCCCCTCGACTCGCCGGTCCCCCACTGTGGAAGCCGACCGGTCTCTCGTCGGGACACGCCGCCCAACCGGGGCTGAATCCCGTCGGTACCCGGGCAAACATTGCGCGGGCGCGATCATCGCATCGAGTTAATGTCGCCCACTTTCCTTGGTCCACGGGGCGAAGCGGCCGTTAGTGTTCACCTGGATCTGGACTGATTTCCCTTCATATACCCCGTTTCCCCCTGTTGTCCGATGACACCCACGTACGTGCCATCGCCGCCCTGAACAAGGAGAGCTCGCCCGATGACTGTTGACTCGAGCCCGGAGGCGCGACTGGAGCCACCCCGGCAATCCAGCCTCGGCACGGCGGCCGCCCGCAACCTCGCCACCACCACCAAGTCCGCCCCGCAGATGCAGGAGATCACCTCTCGCTGGCTGCTGCGGATGCTCCCCTGGGTGGAGACCAAGGGCGGGGTCTACCGGGTGAACCGTCGCCTGACCTACACCGTCGGCGACGGGCGCGTTGAGTTCGTCCAGGACGGCGCCGACGTCCGGGTGATCCCCCGTGAGCTCGGCGAACTGGCCCTGCTGCGCGGCTTCGACGACGTGGAGGTACTTACGGCCCTCGCCGATCGGTGCGTCCAACGCGACTTCCGGGCCGGCGAGACGCTGGTGGAACGCGGTGCGCCCGCGGATCAGCTCCACCTGATCGCCCACGGCCGCATCAGCCGGGCCTCCGTCGGCGAGTACGGCGACGAGGTCGCCTTGGACGTACTTGCCGATGGCGACCGGTTCGGGGACAACGCCCTGCTGGACGGGAACGCCCCTTGGGAGCACACCGCCACCGCCGAGACCTCGGGCACCCTGCTCACCCTGTCTCGCGCCGACTTCGAGGCCGTGCTGTCCACGGCGCCGGGCCTGCGGGACCACATCGAAGAGTTCACGTCGCTTCCCCGCCAACGGCAGAACCACCGCGGCGAGGCGGAGATCGCGATGTCGGCCGGCCACACCGGCGAGCATGAGCTGCCCGGCGCGTTCGTCGACTACGAACTGAATCCGCGCGAGTACGAACTCTCGGTCGCGCAGACCATTCTGCGGATCCATACAAGGGTCGCGGACCTCTACAACGGACCGATGAACCAGACCAAGGAGCAACTCAGGCTCACCATCGAGGCGTTGCGCGAGCGCCAGGAGCACGAGCTGATCAACAACAGGGAGTTCGGCCTGATCCACAACGCCGACTTCAAGCAGCGCTTCCAGACGCATTCCGGCCCGCCGACCCCGGACGACATGGACGAGCTGCTCTGCCGCCGTCGCGGGTCCAAGTTCTTCCTCGCGCACCCGAAGACCATCGCGGCGATCGGGCGTGAGTTCAACGCCCGCGGGCTCTATCCGGACCACGTCGACCTGGGTGGTCAGCAGGTCCCGGCCTGGCGCGGGGTTCCGATCCTTCCCTGCAACAAGATCCCCATCACGAAGGAGAAGACCAGCTCGATCCTCTGCATGCGTACCGGCGAGGACAACCAGGGTGTCATCGGTCTTCATCAGACAGGTCTGCCGGACGAGTACGAACCGGGCCTGTCGGTCCGCTTCATGGGCGTGAACGAGCAGGCCATCACCTCTTATCTCATCAGCACCTATTACTCCGCCGCCGTCCTCGTGCCGGACGCGGTCGGCGTGCTGGAGAACGTGCAGATCGCCCGCTGGCCCAGGTAGCGGGCCCACCCGAAAGGCCCCGGGACAGCCGCCCACCCCACGAAGGAGCCACTGATGCCCGCGCCTGAGCCGACACCTCCGCAATCGAGCCTGCCGGCGGCCGCTGCCCACTTCGGGGCGCACGTCCTCGCTGAAGCCGCGGCCCGTGCCTGCGATATCAAGGCTGTCACCGGCGGCCCACCGTCTGCGCCGTCCGTGCCCGCACCGCCTGCGGTTTCCGTGCCGGCACCGTCGCCCCCCGATGCCCCGACAGCCGTGGTGCCGACACCGATCCCCGACCTGGAACGGATCCTGCGCGGGCCCAGCGGCCTGGGCACGGCGGGCCTGCGACTGATCCTGCGGGAGCATCTGCCGACGCCTTCGGAGCCGTCGGCAGCTACGGCGGAAGGCAGGCCGATCCCGGGCCTCTACTACCACCAGCCGGCCGAGCCCGACCCGGTGCGGGTCGAAGAGGTCAGCCGAAGGATCAAGTCCTGGGCGCTGGACGAGGTCTCCCTGTATCCCGAGGACTGGGAGGAGCAGTTCGACGGCTTCTCCGTGGGCCGCTACATGGTCGGCTGCCATCCGGACGCACCCACCATCGACCACCTGATGATCGCCACACGCCTGATGGTGGCCGAGAACGCGGTGGACGACTGCTACTGCGAGGACCACGGGGGCTCGCCCGACGGCCTCGGCGAACGCCTTCTGCTGGCGCACACCGCACTCGACCCCGTTTACACGACGGAGAAGTACCGGGCGCAATGGGCGAAGTCGCTCCATGCGGACGCGCCTCGGCGCGCCTACCGCTCCGCCATGGACTACTTCGGCCAAGCAGCCAGCCCCTCCCAGACCGACCGATTCCGGCACGACATGGCCCGGCTTCACCTGGGGTACCTCGCCGAAGCCGCCTGGGCCCAGATGGACCACGTACCCGAGGTGTGGGAGTACCTGGCGATGCGCCAGTTCAACAACTTCCGCCCCTGTCCGACCATCACCGACACCGTCGGCGGCTACGAGCTGCCGTCGGACCTGCATGCCCAGACCGCCATGCAGAAGGTCATCGCGCTCGCGGGGAACGCGACGACCATCGTGAACGACCTGTACTCGTACACCAAGGAGCTCGACGCTCCCGGGCGGCACCTCAACCTGCCCGTCGTGATCGCCGAACGTGAGGGCCTCTCCGACCGGGACGCCTATCTGAAGTCGGTCGAGGTCCACAACGACCTCATGCACGACTTCGAGAGCAACGCGGCGGCCCTGGCCGTCGATTGCCCCGTCCCAACCGTGCAGCGCTTCCTGCGAGGCGTGGCCGCCTGGGTCGACGGAAACCACCACTGGCACCAGACCAACACCTATCGCTACAGCCTGCCCGACTTCTGGTAGGAAGAATGGACTCATCTGTGATCAGCACGACCAGCACCGAACTCACCGCCACCGACCACCCTCTGCTCATCCCCGGCCCGGCGACTCCCTACCAGGGAGACATCGCCCGCTACTGGGACGGGGAGGCCAGGCCCGTGAACCTGCGTCTCGGCGATGTCGACGGTCTCTACCACCACCACTACGGCATCGGTGAAGTCGACCACTCCGCACTCGGCGACGCTGAGGACGGCGAGAGCGAGAAGAAGCTGATCGCCGAGCTCCACCGACTGGAGTCGGCGCAGGCCGATGTCCTCCTGGGGCACCTCGGCGACATCGGGCATGACGACACCCTGGTGGACGCCGGCTGCGGGCGCGGCGGGTCGATGGTGATGGCGCACCGACGCTTCGGATGCAAGGTCGAAGGTGTAACGCTGTCGGCCAAGCAGGCCGACTTCGCCAACCGGCGGGCCCACGAACTCCGCATCCAGGACCACGTACGCGCCCGCGTCTGCAACATGCTCTCCACGCCCTTCGAGACCGGGCAGGCCGCGGCCTCGTGGAACAACGAGTCGAGCATGTACGTCGACCTGCAGGACCTCTTCGCGGAACACTCCCGCATCCTCGAGGTCGGCGGTCGCTACGTGACCATCACCGGCTGCTGGAACCCGCGGTACGGCCAGCCTTCGAAGCGGGTCTCCCAGATCAACGCGCACTTCGAGTGCAACATCCACTCGCGCCGGGAGTACCTGCGTGCCATGGCCGACAATCGCCTCGTGCCACAGGCCGTCGTCGACCTCACCCCCGCCACTCTGCCCTACTGGGAGCTGCGGGCAACGTCTTCGCTGGTCACGGGAATTGAGGACGCGTTCATCAACTCCTACAAGGATGGGTCCTTCCAGTACCTCCTCATCGCCGCCGACCGAGTCTGACCTTCTGCTGCCGGGGAGGGCCCGTCCCTGACGGAACGGGCCTGGCCGGGCAGCCGCAGCGGGTGATCTCCTCGTCCTGCCCCGGCAGGCCCCCTGACCAGGGCTTGTAGCGCGGCAGCGAGCAGGCCCGGCCGGACGCGGACAGCACGGCACTGAACCTCTTCCGGTCCCTGGGCCGGCGCCGGACCGTGTTGCCTGTGCCCGGTACGCGGCCCGGGCCGGTCGTCTTCCTCACCTCGTGGCATCCGGCCCTCGTCGACGCGTGGTGCGCGACCCCTTCGACCGGGGCCGCGCACCACGCCCGGGTCACACGCATACTGTCGTAGTACGTGACCTGCGCGGACTTCAAGACCGAACGAGGGCCAGGTCACATCCTCGGAGAGGGCAAGGTCACAGCCGTGCCCTCTGCTGCTCCTTTGCGCCTCTGGCCTAGCATCTGAGCATGACGGTCCTGCCTGACGACGGGCTTGAACTGGCCGCCGAGTTCCCTGATGTGACCCACGAGCAGTGGCAGCGCCTTGTTGCGGGCGTGCTGCGCAAGTCGGGCAAGGACGTCGAGGGTGCTCAGGCCGAGGAAGCCCTGTCCACCGCGTTGGAGGACGGGCTGCGCACCCGCCCCCTGTACACCGCGCACGACAGCGCGCCCGAGCCGGGCTTCCCGGGGCTCGCGCCCTTCGTGCGCGGCAGCCGAGCCGAGGGAAACACGGTCGGCGGCTGGGACGTGCGCCAGCGGCACACGACGGCCGACGGCGCCGGGGTGCTCGCGGACCTGGAGAACGGCGTCACCTCCCTGTGGCTCGTCGTCGGCGAGGCGGGCATTCCTGCGCCGTCGCTCGGCCACGCCCTCGACGGCGTCCATCTCGACCTGGCCCCCGTCGTCCTCGACGCCGGGCATGAAGTGGAGCCTTCGGCGCGCGAGCTGCTGCGGCTGTACGAGGAGCGGGGCGTCGCCCAGGACGCGGCGCGCGGCAACCTGGGCGCGGATCCGCTCGGTCACGAGGCCCGTACCGGACAGGCCCTCGACTTCGCGTCGGCGGCCGGCCTCGCGCGGCTGTGCGCCGAGGAGTACCCCGGGCTGCGGGCGCTGACGGTGGACGCGCTGTCGTACCACGAGGCCGGCGGCTCGGCCGCCCAGGAACTGGGCTGCTCACTGGCGACCGGGGTCGCGTATCTGCGGGAGCTGACCGAGGCCGGGCTGAGCGTCGGACAGGCGTGTGCGCAGCTGGAGTTCCGGTACGCGGCGACCGCCGACCAGTTCCTGACGATCGCCAAGCTGCGGGCCGCGCGCCGGCTGTGGGCCCGGGTGGCCGAGGTCTGCGGAGCCCCGGGCTCGGGGGCACAGCTCCAGCACGTCGTGACCTCGCCGGTGATGATGTCGCGGCGCGACCCATGGGTGAACATGCTGCGCACGACCATCGCCGCACTGGCCGCCGGGGCGGGCGGAGCCGACTCGGTCACCGTGCTGCCCTTCGACCACACGCTCGGGCTGCCGGACGCGTTCGCGCGGCGCATCGCCCGCAACACCTCGACGATCCTCATCGAGGAGTCGCACCTGTCCCGGGTGATCGACCCGGCGGGCGGTGCCTGGTACGTGGAGCGGCTGACGGACGAACTCGCCCACTCGGGCTGGGAGTTCTTCCAGCGGATCGAGCGGCTCGGCGGGCAGGCGGCCGCTCTGCGCTCGGGACAGCTCGGGGAGGACCTGGCCGGCACCTGGCAGGCACGCAGCAGCAAGCTCGCCAAGCGGCGCGAACCCGTCACCGGCGTCAGCGAGTTCCCGCACCTGGCGGAGAAGCCGGTGGTCCGCGAGAGCGCGCCCGAGCCGCCGTCCGGCGGGCTGCCGCGTGTGCGGCGCGACAAGGCGTACGAGGCACTGCGCGCCCGCTCCGACGCCCACCTCGCGGCGACCGGCTCCCGGCCGCGCGTCCTGCTTGCCACGATCGGTCCGGCCGCCGCCCACACCGCGCGGGCGACCTTCGCCTCGAACCTCTTCCAGGCGGGCGGCATCGAGCCGGTCACCGAGGGCACGTTCGAGGAGAGCGGTGCCACGGAGGTCTGCCTGTGCTCCAGTGACGCGCTGTACGAGGAGCAGGCGGAGACCGTGGCCGCCGATCTGAGGTCGGCGGGTGCCTCGCACGTGTTCCTCGCGGGTCGTCCCGGTCAGTACGCCGGTGTCGACTCGTACGTCTTCGCGGGCTGCGACGCCGTGGCCGTGTTGTCCGCCGCCCTTGACCGCATGGGAGTGTCCTGATGAAAATCCCCGACTTCTCCGGGATCGAGCTGGGGACCCCCACCGTCGGCGGCGGCGCCGAGGAGTGGCGTACGGCCGTGAAGAAGGCGGCGGGCGGGGACGACCTGCTCTGGGAGACCCCGGAGGGCATCCCGGTCAAGCCGCTCTACACCGGGCAGGACCTGGAGGGCCTCGACTTCCTGGGCACCTACCCGGGCGTCGCCCCGTATCTGCGCGGCCCCTACCCGACGATGTACGTCAACCAGCCCTGGACGATCCGCCAGTACGCGGGCTTCTCGACCGCCGAGGAGTCCAACGCGTTCTACCGGCGCAATCTCGCCGCCGGCCAGAAGGGCCTGTCGGTCGCCTTCGACCTGCCCACCCACCGCGGCTACGACAGCGACCACCCGCGCGTGACCGGTGACGTCGGCATGGCGGGCGTGGCGATCGACTCGATTCTGGACATGCGGCAGCTGTTCGACGGCATCCCGCTGGACAGGATGACCGTGTCGATGACGATGAACGGCGCCGTGCTGCCGGTGCTCGCGCTCTACATCGTCGCCGCCGAGGAACAGGGAGTACCGCCCGAGAAGTTGGCCGGGACCATCCAGAACGACATCCTCAAGGAGTTCATGGTCCGCAACACCTATATCTATCCGCCGAAGCCGTCGATGCGGATCATCTCCGACATCTTCGCCTTCACCTCGCAGCGGATGCCCCGCTACAACTCCATCTCCATCTCCGGCTACCACATCCAGGAGGCGGGCGCGACGGCCGACCTGGAGCTGGCCTACACCCTCGCGGACGGGGTGGAGTACATCCGGGCGGGCCGTGAAGCCGGTCTGGACGTGGACGCGTTCGCACCCCGGCTCTCCTTCTTCTGGGCGATCGGCATGAACTTCTTCATGGAGATCGCCAAGCTGCGGGCGGCCCGGCTGCTGTGGGCGAAGCTCGTGAAGCAGTTCGACCCGAAGAACGCCAAGTCCTTCTCCCTGCGCACCCATTCGCAGACCTCCGGCTGGTCGCTGACGGCGCAGGACGTGTTCAACAACGTGACCCGTACATGCGTGGAGGCCATGGCGGCCACCCAGGGCCACACCCAGTCGCTGCACACCAACGCGCTGGACGAGGCGCTCGCCCTGCCCACCGACTTCTCGGCGCGCATCGCCCGCAACACGCAGCTGCTCATCCAGCAGGAGTCCGGCACCACCCGGGTCATCGACCCGTGGGGCGGCAGCGCCTACGTCGAGAAGCTGACGTACGACCTCGCCCGCCGGGCCTGGCAGCACATCCAGGAGGTCGAGGCTGCGGGCGGCATGGCCAAGGCCATCGACGCGGGCATCCCCAAGCTGCGCATCGAGGAGGCCGCGGCCCGTACCCAGGCGCGCATCGACTCCGGGCGCCAGCCGGTCATCGGCGTCAACAAGTACCGCGTCGACAGCGACGAGCAGATCGAGGTCCTCAAGGTCGACAACTCCTCCGTACGCGCCCAGCAGATCGAGAAGCTGCGGCGGCTGCGCGAGGAACGGGACGAGCGGGCGTGCCAGGACTCGCTCGACGCGCTCACCCGGGCGGCCGGAGGCGACGGCAACCTTCTGGAACTGGCGGTGAACGCCGCTCGCGCCAAGGCCACCGTCGGCGAGATCTCCGACGCCCTGGAGAAGGTCTACGGCCGGCACGCGAGCCAGATCCGTACGATCTCCGGCGTGTACCGCAACGAAGCAGGCGAGTCCCCGTCCGTGGCGCGCACCCGCACCCTGGTGTCCGCGTTCGCGGAGGCCGAGGGCCGCCGCCCGCGCATCCTGGTCGCCAAGATGGGCCAGGACGGCCACGACCGCGGCCAGAAGGTCATCGCCACCGCCTTCGCGGACCTCGGCTTCGACGTGGACGTCGGCCCGCTGTTCCAGACCCCGGCCGAGGTGGCACGCCAGGCCGTCGAGGCGGATGTGCACATCGTCGGGGTCTCCTCGCTGGCCGCCGGGCATCTCACCCTCGTACCGGCGCTGCGCGAGCAGCTCGCGGAGGAGGGACGCGAGGACATCATGATCGTGGTCGGTGGGGTGATTCCGCCGCAGGACGTGCCCACGCTCCTGGACATGGGTGCGGCGGCCGTCTTCCCGCCCGGGACGGTGATCCCGGACGCCGCCCACGATCTGGTGGCACGGCTGTCGGCCGGCCTCGGGCACGACCTGTGATCGATGTCGACGCCTATGTGAAGGGCGTCCTTGACGGGAAGCGGGCCGTCATCGCCCGCGCCATCACCCTCGTCGAGTCCACCCGTCCCCAACACCGCGCGCTCGCACAGGAGTTGTTGACCGAGCTGCTCCCGCACAGCGGCCGGGCGCGGCGGATCGGTGTCAGCGGGGTGCCCGGCGTGGGCAAGTCGACGTTCATCGACGCGTTCGGCACCCTGCTCACCGGGCTCGGACACCGGGTCGCGGTGCTCGCCGTCGACCCCTCCTCCAGCCGCACGGGCGGATCGATCCTCGGTGACAAGACCCGCATGGAGCGCCTGGCCGTGGACCCGGCGGCCTTCGTCCGCCCCTCCCCCACCGCGGGCACGCTGGGCGGGGTCGCCAAGGCGACCCGCGAGTCGATCGTGGTGATGGAGGCGGCCGGCTACGACGTCGTCCTCGTGGAGACCGTCGGCGTCGGCCAGTCCGAGACCGCGGTCGCGAACATGGTCGACTCCTTTCTGCTCCTCACCCTCGCCCGCACCGGCGACCAGTTGCAGGGCATCAAGAAGGGTGTCCTGGAGCTGGCGGACGTGATCGCCGTCAACAAGGCGGACGGCCCGCACGAGCGCGACGCCCGCGCGGCGGCACGGGAGTTGGCGGGCGCGCTGCGGCTGATGCACGGCAGGGACGCGGTCTGGACCCCGCCCGTGCTGAGCTGCAGTGCCCGAGAGTCGACCGGCCTGGACACCGTCTGGGAACGTCTGGAACAGCACCGCACGCTGCTGGATTCGACCGGGCGCCTTGCTGCCAAGCGCCGTGACCAGCAGGTCGACTGGACCTGGAGCATGGTCCGTGACGAACTCCTGGGGCGCCTGCACGCCGACCCGGCGGTACGGGCCCTCGCGCCCGCCCTCGAACAGCAGGTCAGGGACGGCGGCTTGACGGCCACACTGGCCGCCGAGCGCATTCTGGGGGTGCTCGGGAGCCGCGACGCGGACCCTGCCTGAGCAGGCGGCCACGCACCTGGTCACGGGGCGGGTTCCGCTGGTCACGTGGCGGCTTCCGCCGCCGGCATCCCCACGGGCGCCGTCGGCCTGGTCCCCACCCGACTCGGCCTGGAGTGAGGCGACTTCCGCGACTCCTGGTCCCCACTCAACTCGACCTGGAGTGGGGTCCGCGACATAAGCCGCAGCGCCACCGCCATCGCCGACCTCACGGCACCCCGGCCCCCCACCTACGGCCGCGGGATCTCCTCCGCGAGGGACACCCGCCGACGGGCCCACAGCAGCCCGGCCGCCGTCAGGGCCGAGGCGAGGCCCAGCAGACCGACGGCGCCGGCCAGGCTCCCGACCGCCGACTCGGCGGCGATCAGCACGAGCGGGCAGACGAACTCGCCCGCGAAGAACGCCGCCGTCCACAGACCGGTGCCGCGCCCACGGTCGGCGTAGTCCAGCCGGGACAGCGCGACGGTGAGCAGGGAGGGCAACAGGACTCCACAGCCCAGGCAGTTGAGTACCGCGCCGATGACCAGGAGTACGGGGTCGCCGGACAGGCCCATCACCACGAATCCGGCCCCCACAGGGCGAAGACCGCGGGCAGCCGGCCCCCGGATTCGCCGCGCAGTCTGGTGAAGGTGATCGAGCCGGCCACGGTGGCGGCGCTGGCGAGGGCCGTGGCCAGGCCGATGACCTAGCCCTCACGCGATCGATCTCCCGGATCACCTTCATCCGCCCCATGGATGGCCTGCCCGTTCACCGAGGCGGCGACTCGCGCGGCCGTCTCCCGCAGCCAGATGTGCGCGGCGTCGTGGGTGTGGACCGGATGCCACCACAGCGCCTCCCGGAGCGGTACGGCTTCGTAGGGGGCTTTCATGATCCGTACGGGGGCGAGGCCGCGCAGCCGCTCGGCGAGCAGTTCCTGGATGAGAGCGATGCGCCGCGTGCCGGCCACCATGAACGGCAGCACCTGGAAGCTGTCGACGGACACCTCGACCCGCGGCTCGATGCCGAGCATGCCCAGTTGGCGGACGGCCGGGGAATCGTACGTGCGCAGGTAGGTCACCCACGGCAGCCGTGCCAGGTCGTCCCGGGTGAGGTGGTCGCCCACCTCCGGGTTGTCGTCGGCCACCAGGAAGACCCACTGGTCCTGATAGAGCTCGGTGGCGGGGAAGTCGCTGATGATGCCGTGCGGCATGAGCAGGCCGTCGCTCGTGCTGAGCGCGGTGCCGGCCGCCTCGATGATGCCGGTCGGGGTCTGGGTGAAGCGCAGCCGGATGCCCGGTGCCTCCCGGTGGAGGGTGCGGGCGAGTTCGGCGCCGAAGACGGCGACCGCGTAGTCGGAGGCCATGATCGTGAACTCGCGGGACTCCGTGGCGGGGTCGAAGTCGGCCTGGCTGGTGAAGAGGCGTTCCAGCAGGTCACAGGCGGTCGAGGTGCGGTCGAGGAGGACCTGGCCGAGGGCCGTCAGCTCATAGTGGCCGCCGACGCGGGAGAGCAGGTCGTCATCGAAGTGGCGCCGGAGCCGGGCGAGGGCGGCGCTCGTCGCCGGCTGGCTGAGGCCGATCCGCCTGCCCGCGCGGGTGACGTTGCGCTCCTCCAGGAGCGCGCGCAGGGCGACGACGAGGTTGAGGTCGAGGCTGGCCAGGTTCACGGCGTGCTCCCAGGACACAGAGGCGTGGCATCAACGGGCTGGATGATCCGCATCCACAGAATCGATTTCCCAGATTGCGAAGTGCGGGGCCAGATTAGTCACATCGCAATCAGGAGGACATCCCCCGTGAAACCCGCAGCCCCTTCCGCGTCCTTCTCCGGACCCTTCGCCCTCGGCACCGTCTCCGTCCCCGGCCGGGAGCCCTTCCCCGGTCTCGTGGTCCCGGAGGGCAGCGTGCTGAACCTTCGTACGGTTCTCGGCGAGCCTGCTCTGACCGCGCGTGCGATCTTCGAGCGCTGGGAGGAGCTGCTTCCCCGCCTGCACGCACTGGCAACCGGCACGACCGGCGACCGGCTCCCGCTCGACGGCCTGCACGTCCACGCACCCGTCGAGCCCCGCCAGGTCTTCCAGTCCGGCGCCAACTACCGGCAGCACGTGATCGACCTGGAGGTCGCCCACCGCTCCCCCGACGACCCCCGCACGGTCGAAGAGGCGCGCGCGGAGATCGCCGAGATCATGGACCGGCGGGCGGCCGAGGACCTGCCCTACGTCTTCATCGGTCTGCCGAGCGCGATCGCGGGCCCGTACGACGACGTCGTACTCCCCGCCTGGGCCGAAAAGCCCGACTGGGAACTGGAGTTGGCGGCGGTCGTCGCCGCACCGGCCTACTGGGTCTCCGTGGCGGAAGCGCTGAACTACGTGGCCGGCTACACGATCGCCAACGACCTCACCGACCGCGCCACCGTCTTCCGCCGGGACATGCCGGCCATCGGCACCGACTGGCTGCGCAGCAAGAACGCACCCGGATTCACCCCGCTCGGCCCGTGGATCGTTCCGGCGGAGTCGATCGCGGACCCGGGCGACCTGCGGGTCACGCTGAAGCTGAACGGCGAGACCATGCAGGACGAGTCCACCAAGGACATGATCTTCGGCGTCGCGCGGATGGTGTCGTACGCCTCGCAGACCGCGCACCTCCTGCCCGGCGACCTGGTGTTGACGGGCTCCCCGGCCGGCAACGGCATGCACTGGGGGCGGCTGCTGCGCGACGGTGACGTGATGGACGGCTCGATCACGGGACTGGGCGCACAGCGCACGCGATGTGTCGGGGAGGACGCGTGAACCGCGAAGACCCCGAGGGCGCGATCGCCGATGCCGCCAAGTCCTTTTCCAACTGGGGACGTTGGGGGGCCGACGACGTGCTCGGCACACTCAACTTCCTCGACGAGGGCAAGCGCCGCGAGGGCGCGGCCCTCGTCCGGCGGGGCGTGAGCTTCTCGCTCTCCCAGCGGTTCGACATGAACGGACCGCAGAAGGGCTGGCGGCGCCGCACCAACCCCGTGCACACCATGCTCGACACCGGCACCGACGCGGCCCTCGGAAACCAGGGCTTCCCGCACGGCATCGGCGGCGCCGACGACGTGATCAGCATGCCGCTGCAGTGCTCCACCCAGTGGGACGGGCTCGGGCACATCTTCGACCACGGCAAGGCATGGAACGGACGTGACGCCGCGAGGACCGTCACCTCCGACGGCGACCTGGTCACGGGCATCGAACACATGGCGCCGTACGTCGCCGGGCGGGGCGTACTCCTCGACGTAGGCCAAGTCATCGGCGATGACGGTGAGTTGCCCGACGGATTCGCCGTCACCGAGGAGCACCTGACCACGACCGCCGAGGCCCACCGGGTGAGCGTGGGCCCGGGCGACATCGTCGTCGTACGCACCGGGCGGCTGGCGCGGGCCCGTCGCGAGGGCTGGGGCGACTACGCGGGCGGCGACTCGCCCGGCCTGTCCTTCACCACGGCCGGCTGGCTGCACCGCACCGAGATCGCCGCGATCGCCACCGACACCTGGGGCTTCGAGGTCCGGCCGAACGAGTTCGAGCACGCCTTCCAGCCGCTGCACCAGGTCGCCATCCCCCACATCGGCCTCCTCATCGGCGAGATGTGGGACCTGGACGCGCTCGCCGTCGACTGCGCGCGGGACGGCGTGTACGAGTTCTGGCTCACCGCCGCACCCCTGCCCATCACCGGAGCCGTCGGCTCCCCGGTCAATCCGATCGCCGTCAAGTGACCGGCGGAACAAGGGAGTTTCCCATGACCAACCCCCGCACCGTCCTCGTCGTCGGCGGCGGCCCCTCGGGCAACGCCATGACCATCCTGCTGCGCCGCGCCGGCCCCGCCGTGGACCTGATCGAGGCCAGGCCCGACTGGAACGCCACCACCGGCTCCGGTATCACCCTCCAGGGCAACGCCCTGCGTGTGCTGCGCGAACTCGGCGTGTGGGACCAGGTGAGCACCTACGGGTTCGCCTTCGGTTCGCTGGGCGTGACCGCCCCCGACGGAAACCTGCTCCACGTGGCCGAGGACCTGCAGACCGGCGGCGAGGACCTGCCCGCCACCCTCGGCATGCAGCGGCCCCGGCTGCAGCAGATCCTCATGGACGCCGTTCGCGTGTCCGGCGCCACCGTACGCCTGGGCACCACCGCCGAGAGCCTGGAGCAGGACGCCGAGGGCGTCTCGGTGCGCTTCAGCGACGGCACGGCCGGCCGCTACGACCTGGTGGTCGGCGCCGACGGCCTCGGCTCCGCCACCCGAGCCGCGATCGGTATCACCGCGAAACCCGAGCCGACCGGCATGGCCATCTGGCGCGCCCCCGCCCCGCGCCCCCAGGGCGTCACGCGCACGGACCTGACGTACGGCGGTCCGGCCTACATCGCGGGCTACTGCCCCACCAGTGAGGACACGATCTACGCGTACGTCGTCGAGGCGTGCCGCGACCGCGCCTCGATCCCTCCGCAGGCGTACGCGGACGAGATGCGCCGGCTCGCGCAGGGTTACGGCGGTGTCTGGTCGGAGATCGTCCAGCACCTCGACGACCCGGCACAGGTCAACTACACCTGGTTCGACCGGCTGTTGGTCGAGGGCTCCTGGCACCGCGGCCGGGTCGTCCTCGTCGGTGACGCCGCCCACTGCTGCCCGCCCACCCTCGCCCAGGGGGCTGCCATGTCCCTGGAGGACGCCTCCGTCCTGGCCGAGCTGCTCACCAGCGGGCGGGCCTGGGACGACGAACTGTTCCAGGCGTACTACGAGCGCCGCATCCCGCGCGTGCGGACCGTCGTCGAGGCGTCCGTGCAGCTCGGGCAGTGGCAACTGGACGGGGTGCGCGGCGACGCGCCCGGCCTGATCGGCCGCACGATGGCCATCCTGAAGGAGCTGCCGTGACGGCGCCCACCATCGACGTGCACGCCCATGTCCTGCTGCCCGAGGTCGAGGCACTGGTGGCCGACCTGCCCGGTTCGGCCGAGGCGAAGGCACTGGACGCCCGGCGCAACGGCCCCGCGGCCCTGGCCGTCAGCGGCGCCATGGTCCGCGAGAGCGTTCCCAAGGCGACCGAGGTCGCTCTGCGGCTGGCCGCGATGGACGCCCAGGGCGTGGACGTGCAGCTGGTCAGTCCGTCCCCGTCGCACTACCACTACTGGGCGGACGAGGAGACGGCCGAGAAGGTGTACCGGCTGGCCAACGAGGCCACCGCAGCGCACTGCGCCCAGGCGCCGCACCGGCTCAAGGGGCTCGGGCTCGCCCCCCTCCAGCACCCGGACCAGGCGGTGCGTGCCCTGGAACACGCCCTGGAACAAGGCCTGTCGGGTGTCGAGATCTCCAGTCACGCACCTGGCCGGGAGCTGTCCGATCCGGCGTACGAACCTTTCTGGTCGCGGGCCGAGGAGACCGGAGCGCTCCTCTTCCTGCATCCCTTCGGGTGCACGCTCGACGAGCGACTGGACCGGTGGTACCTGTCCAACGTCGTCGGGCAGCCCACCGAGAACGCCGTCGCGCTGTCCCATCTCATCTTCTCCGGAGTCCTGGACCGGCATCCGGAACTGAAGCTGATCGTGGCGCACGGCGGCGGCTACCTGCCCACCCACATCGGCCGCTCCGACCACGCCTGGTCCGCCCGCTCGGACGCGGGCGCGGGCTGCGCCCACCTGCCCAGCAGCTATCTGCGGCGCCTGTACTTCGACTCCCTGGTCCACGACCCGCACGTCCTGCGGGAGTTGATCCGTGCCGTCGGCGCCGACCGCGTCCTGCTCGGCTCCGACTTCCCCTTCGACATGGGCACCGAGGACCCGGTCGGCGCCCTGCGCGCCGCGCGGCTGCCCGACGCCGACTTCCACGCCGTACGGGGCGGCAACGCCGCCGCCCTCCTCCGGAAGGACTGACCACCATGCGCCTGCTCACCCACCTCCGCCACGTCGACCTCGCCGTGCCCGACCACGACAAGCAGCTCGACTTCTACGCCGGCGTCTGGGGCCTGACCAAGGTGGCCGAGGACTCCGGGATCTCCTTCCTGGCGGCCGAGGGCTCGCCCGAGCAGTACGTCGTACGGCTGCGCAAGGCCGACGAGAAGCGGCTGGACCTCGTCTCGTACGGGGCCGTATCGGCGGCCGGCGTCGACACCCTCGCGGAGCAACTGTCCGCGTCCGGCGTGCAGTTGATCTCCCAGCCGGGCAAGGTCGACACCCCCGGCGGCGGCTACGGCTTCCGCTTCTTCGACGTCGACGGGCGCACCATCGAGGTGTCGGCCGACGTGGACGTCCGGCGGCACCGCAGGATCGAGGAGAAGGAGTCGATCCCGGTCAAGCTGTCGCACGTGGTCCTCAACTCCCCCGACCTGCACCGGACTCGGGAGTGGTACGAGCGCCACCTGGGCTTCCGCCTCTCCGACACCCTCATGCACCCGAGGATGGGCGAGGCGATGCACTTCATGCGCATCAGCAGCCGGCACCACTCCATGGCCATCGCCCAGGGTCCGCACACCGCCCTGCACCACGTCTCCTTCGAGATGCGCGGCCTCGACGAGTACATGCGCGGCTCCGGGCGCGTCATCCGGGCCGGCCACCGGAAGATCTGGGGCCCGGGACGGCATCTTGCGGGCGACAACACCTTCACGTACTTCCTCGACCCGCACGGCAACACCGTCGAGTACACGACGGAGTTGGAGGTCCTCGACGAGGACACCTGGCACCCGCACGTCTACGACTTCTCCCAGCCCGAAGTCGCCGACCAGTGGGGCACCGCCAACCCCATGAACGAGCTGGTCGCCAAGGAGTCGTTCAACGACGTCGACCGCGGCGTGTTCGTCGCCCCGCCGGTGTGAGGGACACATGCGCCTAGCCACTTACGTCCACGAGGGCCGTCGTCTGCGTGGCGTCGTCGAGGACGGCGTCGTACGCGCGCTGCCGGACGGTACCTCACCGGTCGAGGCCGTCGGGGTGCGCCCGGTGGGCCCCGCGGTCCCCCTCGCCGAGGTGCGCCTGCTGCCGCCGCTGGAGCCCCGGACCGTCCGCGACTTCGTCACCTTCGAGGAGCACGTCGAAGGTGTACGCCGGTCCGTGGACGGCGCCGCCGGGGTGCCCGACGCCTGGTACGACGCCCCGACCTTCTACTTCACCAATCCGTACGCGGTTCTCGGGCCGTACGACGACGTGCCCGTGCCCCCCGGGGCGCAGGTCCTCGACTTCGAACTCGAAGTCGCGGCCGTCATCGGCCGCGAGGGCCGCGACCTCACCCCGGAACAGGCCCGTGACCACATCGTCGGCTACACGGTCTTCAACGACTGGTCCGCGCGTGATCTCCAGTCCCGTGAGATGCGGGTGGGCCTCGGCCCGTGCAAGGGCAAGGACACGGCGGCCACCCTCGGCCCGTATCTGGTCACCGCCGAGGAATTGGACGCGTACCGCGACGCCGAGGGCTTCCTGCGTCTGGCGCTCACCGCCGAGGTCAACGGCGAGGTCGTCGGCAAGGATCTGCTGTCCAACATGAGCTGGACCTTCGAGGAGATGGTCGCCTACGCCTCCCGGGGCACCGTCGTCCGCCCCGGCGACGTCCTCGGCTCGGGCACCTGCGGCAACGGCGGCTGCCTGGCGGAGCTGTGGGGCGTACGGGGGCGGCGGGAACCGCCACCGCTGAAGCCCGGTGACACGGTCACGCTCACCGTCGAGGGCATCGGCACCACGTCCAACACGGTGGTGCCCGGCACCGATCCGGTGCCGATCCCCGCGGCCCGCCGACGTACCCGGGAGCGGCCGTGAACGATCTGCACCCCAAGCGGCTGCTCGGCAAGGTCGTGGTCGTCACCGGGGCCGCCCGCGGTCAGGGCGCCGCCGAGGCCGAGGCCCTTGCCCGCGAGGGCGCCCGAGATCCCGGTCGACGGGGGGCTCACCGCGCACGGCGGCGTCAAGTCCGTCTCCGACGCGCTGCGCGGGGAGGCACCGTGAAACGCCTCGAAGGCAAGGTGGCCCTGATCTCCGGTACGGCCCGCGGCCAGGGCAGAGCGGCGGCGCTGCGCTTCGCCGCCGAGGGCGCGCTCGTCGTCGGCGGCGACCTGCGGCACGAGGCCGCCCTGGAGACCCAGCGCCTCGTCGCGAAGGCGGGCGGCACGGCCCTCACCCCCGGCCCGCTCGACGTCACGGACGAGGAATCGGTCCGTGCCGGGTCGGGGAGGCGGTGGATGCCTTCGGCGGGATCGACATCCTCTACACCAATGCCGGCGCCGTCCGCTTCGGAGCCGTCGAAACCCAGCCGTACGAGGACTTCGCCTTCACGATGCGCGCCGAACTGGACTCGGTGCCGTACGGGGCACCGTCGGCGGCGAGTTGGCGGCGCACCGTCCTCTTCTCGATCTGCTTGTCGGCTGCCTGAGCCGGGGCTGGACCCGCGAGCAGATGGCCGCCCGCGCCGCCGAAAGGAGAGCTCATGCAACAGCCCCCGTACGCATACGGCGACGACGACACGAACCAGTCCTACGAGCCCTACGAACCGTACGAGCCGCCCGCGCCCCGCAGGCGCCGACGACCGGTCGTCATCGCCGTCGCCGCCCTGCTCACGTTGGCTGTCGTTCCCGTGGTGGTCGACCGTGTCGCGGCGTCGCGTGTGGAGGCGCGGACGGCCGAGGCATTCCAGGAGGGCATGGACACGCCCGAGCGGCCCGAGGTCCACGTCCGCGGCCTTCCCGTTCTGGCCCAGCTGGCCTCCGGCACCCTGCGGCACGTGGACATCACCGCGCAGGACATACCGGCCGACGGGTCGGCCCGCCCGCTGCCCGTGTCCGAACTCGACCTCCGGCTGAACGGACTGCGGAAGTCCGACGACAACAGCGAGGCACGGGCGAGTTCGGCGGAAGCGACCGCCCACCTGTCGTACACGGACGTCTCCAACGCCCTCGGTCTTGAGATGTCCCAAGGCACCCGTCCCGGCCAGGTCGGCGCGCGCGTCCAACTGCCGTTCGGCGACGAGGTGACCGTGACGACGACCGTCTCGGCGGAGTCCGGCAACCGCATCAGGTTCCGGAACTTCCAGGTCACGGGCGGCGTACTGCCCGCCGCCGGGAAAGTGCTGCTCGACAAGGTCTTCGAGAAGCCGATCCGGCTGCGGAACATCCCCGAGGGCCTGCACCTGCGTTCGGTCACCACCACGGCGAACGGGCTCAGCGCACGCTTCTCGGGCGAGTCGGTCAACGCCTCGTACGCGTCCTGACACCCGCAGGCGCATCACCAGGCCCGCAGGGGCTCCCCCGTCACCTGTCGGGAGGTGAAGCCGTCGGGGCCCACGGGGGTGTCACCGAGGAGGGTGACGCGGTGCATGACGCGGTCCGCCCGCAGCTGGGCGAAGTCCGTCGGGGCGAGGTGGCACGTGGTGCGGTTGTCCCAGAAGGCGATGGAGCCGGGCTCCCAGCGGAAGCGGACCGTGTACTCGGCACTGGTCAGGTGCTCGAAGAGGAGGTCGAGGAGACGGCGGCTCTCCAGTTCGGTGAAGCCGACGATCCGGGTGGTGGAGCCGGGGCTCACGAACAGGGCCTTCTCCCCCGTCTCGGGGTGGACACGGACGACGGGGTGGTGGGCGACCTGCGGATCCTCGCAGTAGAGCTTCAGGATCTCGCGGTCGCGTTCGTCGGAGTGGCGCAGATGGACACCGGTGAAGAAGGCGTGCTCGGCCCGGAGCGAGTCGAGCAGGTCGCGCAGGCGCCGTGACAGGCCCTCGTACGCGGCCACGGTGTTCGTCCACTGGGTGTCTCCGCCGAACAGGGGCGTCGTCTCCGCCCGCAGGATCGACGCGTCGGGCGGGTTGACGGCCTGTGTGAGGTCGCTGTGCCAACCGGCGAGGGGTGAGACCCATTTGCGGCGGTAGTGCTCCTCGAAGTCGGCGCCGTAGCGCTCGACGTCCGCCTTCGGGTCCACCGTGAGGATCTCCGGGAAGCCGTCCGGAGCGACCCCGTGCTTCTTGCCAGGTCGCCGGGTCAGCTCGCCGAAACGCCGTCCGAACGCGACGTGCCGGGCATGGCCGATGTCCGGGCCCCGGAAGAAGACGACCCGGTGGGTGAGGACGGCCTGCCGGATCTCGGCCACCGTGGCGTCGTCGAGGTCCTTGCCGAGGTCTACTCCCGTTATCTCGGCGCCGATGTGCCCGGCGACCCGCCGGATGCCGATGCCGGTCGTGCGTGTGCTCGCTTCCATGGTCGTGGTCATGCTTCCGCCTCCGTTGGAGAGTTCGGGCCGCTCAGCCGACGTGCACCGCCCACTGCATCCACAGCGGGAGCAGGAACAGGGCCGTGACCGAGCTCTTGATGACGAGCGACGCCGACATGTCGACGCCGACGTCGTAGCGCTGGGCGAAGATGAACAGGTTCTGCGGGGCCGGCATCGCGGCGATGAGCACGAGGTACTTCAGCCAGTCGCCGTCGACGCCGAAGACGGTGGCGCAGACCGCCCAGGTCATCAGCGGGAAGACCAGGCACTTGAAGGCGATGAGCCCGATCTCCTCGCGGGTGGTGCCCCGGATGGTGAGTCCGCTGCCGCCCAGGTGCAGTCCGAGGGCGAACAGCGCCACGGGGGACGCGCTGTCGCCCACGAACGAGAAGCCGTCCAGGACCGCCTTCGGGACGTGCAGCGACAGCAGATTGAGCAGAATGCCGGCGTTGCAGGCGAGGACGACCGGGGTGACGAGGGAGGCCCCCACGGCGCGCAGCAGCAGCCGGGGCCCCGTCCCCGCGCCGTCGCGCTCCGGACGCCCCAGCTCCATGATCGAGATGATGACGAGGGTCAGGACGCAGACCTGGAAGAGAAGGACCGGGAAGATCGGGGCCGCGTTCCCGAAGAGCGTGATGAACACCGGTACGGCGAAGTAGGCCGTGTTCACCTGGACCCCGGCCATGATGCGCAGCGCGATGCCCCGGGGATCGCGTACGCCGCCCAGAGTCGCGAGAACGCCGACCGTCAGCACCGCGAGGGCCGCCGTGGACGCGTACGCCAGGATGGCGCGCCAGTCGAACAGGGCGCCCAGATCGCTGCGGTAGATATTGCCGAAGAGATAGCAGGGGACCGCGAAGAGGAACGCGTAGTCGGCGAAGGCCCGTGAGCTGTCCGCGGGCACGACCTTGCGGCGTGCGAGCAGGACTCCGCAGCCGAAGGCCAGCACCACCGGTACGAGTTTCTCCAGCGCGTTCAGTGCCCCCATGGTCGTATGGCCTCCCCGGCGTCGGTGAGGGCACCGTAACCGGTGATCAGCCTGCGGATCACGGAGTTCTTGCCCGGTACGTACGCGTGGTCGTCGATCCGGGAGACCGGCAGCAGCTCGCACGCCGTACCGCAGATGAACGCGCCGTCCGCCTCGCGGACGAAGGCGGGGCTCAGATACTCCACCGAGCAAGGGATGTTCTCGCGGCGCGCCAGTTCCAGCACTTGGGCGCGGGTGATGCCGTCGATCGTGCAGCGGGTGGTGGGCGTGTGCAGGACGCCCGCACGGGTGAAGAAGACATGGGCGCCGGTGGCCTCGGCGATCAGGCCCGCGTCGTCCAGCAGCAACGCGTCGTCGTAGCCGGCCCGCAGCGCCTGGTTCTTGCTGACCGTGCCGATCATGTAGTTGCCCGCCGCCTTGCTCTTGACCGGCGCGAACTGCGGCGAGGGCCTGCGGTACTCGGCGGTCCGCAGGCTGATGCCCTGGTCGAGGGCGTCGGCCGAGGCGTAGTAGCCGGCCGGGATCTCCCAGGCGGCTACCGAGGTGTGCACGGAGGTGTGCAGCGCCGCCGTCTGGATGACCTCCGAGCCGCGCCAGGCGTTCATGCGCACGTACCCGTCGCGGATGCCCGCCGCGGCGACCACGTCGAGGGTCGCGGCGTGCAGTACCTCGTCGCCGTACTCCAGGTCGAAGTCGAGGAGGCGTGCGGAGGAGCGCAGCCGCGCGATGTGCTCCCGCAGCAGGAAGGGGGCGCCGCCGTAGACGCGTACCCCCTCGAACACGCTGCTGGCGTAGTGCAGTCCGTGGCTGAGGACGTGCAGGCGCGCGTCGGCCCACCGGACGAGGGAGCCGTCGAGCCAGATCGCACCGGTGCGCTGATCGAAGGGAAGCACCTGGGTCACCTCAGAGCGCGAGATCGAAGAGCGGGTGCTGGAGATCGCCGACGAGGGCGACGAAGCGACGCTCGTGCGGGGTGACGCTGCGCACCGAAACGCCGTGCAGGGCCAGGGGGTTGATCGGATACATCACCAGGACGTTGCTGTCGTAGGTGATGGTGCCGACCTCCTCGACGTACTTCGGGTCGATGTCGAAACGGTTGTCGCCGTACTCGGAAGCGCTCGTGGTGAACCGGTGGGCGCCGTCGCGGTATTTGTAGAGCTCCAGGTGGCCGCCGGTGGCGTCGTCCTCGGGGAGCTTCATGTAGAAGAGACCGCCGAAGAGCTTGTACGGCTTGTCGACGTGCGGGCCGCGGTAGGACGAAGGGCGGCCGGTGACCGCCGAGTTGATGACGGTCGTGCAGTCCATGAGGATGTCGTGGGTCGCGAAGGTGTCGTGGCCCCGGCGGCCGACGCGCAGCGAGCGCAGAGGGCCGCACTGCGCCTCGGCGTCCGGGAGAGCGGCGATCAGGTCGTCGCGGAAGAGGTCGAGGAACTCGCGGTAGAACGCCGGCGAGGCGTGGTAGGTCACGAAGTCCTTCCACACCTGGGCCATCTCCGCGTCGGCCAGGATGTGCTGGGACATGTAGTTGTAGCGCTCGTTCGAGGTGATCGGCTTGCCGATGCGGGTGCCGATGTACTCGGCGGTCGGCATGGTGGTGGCGAGGGCCTGGTAGAGGTCCGAGCTCAGCGGGTTGTGCAGCACGATGTGCGGGAACGGGTCGCGGCGGATGTCGGCCCGGGTCGCCTTGGCGAGGATGGACTCGACGGCGACAGTGGTGGGTCGGGCATGGGGCATGTCGGCTCCTTCGAACACTTCGGTTGTGCCGCGTCGGGCTACGGTCGGAGATTCCTGGTGGCGAACCAGGCTTCGAGGATCAGCAGCGACCACAGGACCTCGGCCGCGTGCGCGTCGGGGCGCTCGGTCTGCATCCGGAACAGTTCGCGTACGGTGTCGCGGCGGATGTAGGCCCCGCAGCGGGTGCGGGGTCCGAGCAGGGTGTCGCCGATGAGGTCGTACAGCGCCTCGCCCGGCTTGATCATGGCCGTGACGGGCAGGGTGAACGGCTGCTTGGGCCGGTCGAGAACGCTGCGGGGAAGCCGGCGGCGGGCGGCCTCGGCGACCGGAGCCTTGACGGTCTCGCCGACGACCTTGAGCGCGGGCGGCACGGCGTGCGCGAGACGCATCACGGACGGCTGCAGGAACGGGATCCGCGCCTCCACCGCGTGCGCCATGCTGAGGTGGTCGACACGGCGCAGGATGTAGTAGGGGAACCGCTCCGTCTGGTCGTAGCGCAGCAGCGTCTCCAGCTTCCCGTGTCGGTCGCCGCGCACCCGCTGCCGGAGCTCGTCGCCGTTGGCATCTCCGAAGTGGCCGCCGCTGGCGCGGAGTTGGGCCAGATACTCGGGGGTGTAGAGCCGGGCCAGGGTCGCGGGGCCCGCCGCCGCCATCGTGTCCTGATAGGCGCGATGCCAGTTCGTCCCGTCGTCGCGGGCCGCCTTGACGTAACGGGCGTAGCCGCCGAACAGTTCGTCGGCGCCGTCACCGGTGAGGGCGACCTTGAAGCCGGCGTCGTGCACGGCCTCGAACAGCGCGAAGGTGCTCAGACCGTGGGGGGCGTTGTTCGGCTGGTCGAGATGGCGGACGAACCGGTCGATCAGATCGGGGAAGTCCGCCGGGTCGAGGACCACTTCGTGGTGGCGGGTGCCGCAGTGCGCGGCGACCTCGCGGGCGAAGTGCCGCTCGTCGCCGGGCCAGTCGCCGCGGTAGGCGATGGTGAAGGAGTGCGGTCGGGGCACGGTGGCCGCCGCCAGGGCGGTGAGATAGCTGGAGTCGAGGCCGCCGCTGGTGATGACACAGACCGGTACGTCGGCGTCGAGCATGCGGGTGAGTTCATGGCGCAGGGTGCGGTCGAGCAGGTCGGCGACCGAAACGCTCTCGTCGACGGCCAGTGCGTCCAACTGATGTTGCTCAAAGTCGAGTTGGGATCCGTCGAAGCGCAGGACGCTTCCCGGCGGCAAGGTCCGTACCCCCGTGTACACCGTGTCCGGCCCCCAGATCGCCCTGCCGCCGAAGTACCGGTCGACCGCCGACGGGTCGATGGCGTCCGGGAAGTCGGGGAAGCGCGCCAGAGCCGCCGGCTCGGAGGCGAAGCAGAGCCTGCGTCCGTCGGCGGAGACGTAGTAGTAGAGGGACTTCATCCCGGCGTGGTCGGTGAACAGCTTCAGACAGGGCTCGTCCCGCCGGTCCACGATCGCGAGGGCGAACATGCCCTCCAGCCGCCGGACGAAGGCGTCGCCGTATCGCTCGTACAGTGGCAGCAGGACATCGCCGTCGCAATCACCCTTGAACCGATGTCCCTGGGCGGCGAGTTCGGTGCGCAGTTCCCGGTGGTTGTAGATCTCGCCGTTGAAGACACAGGTCATGTCGCCGAGGACGTAGGGCTGTCGGCCATGGGCGATCCCTTGGACGGCGAGGCGGTTGTTGCCGAGCGCCCAGCCGTCGCCGGTCCGCAGAGTCCGGGCGTCGGGGCCACCATGGCGCTGGGCCTCCCCTACCGTGTGCAGGACGTCGGGGGCGATGGGCTCCCCGCCGAAGCTGCCGTAGATGCGGCACATGCGTGAACCCCCCGGTCACCCGACGACGGGCGCGTGACGGCGCCCGGCCGGTGTCTGGCGCCCGGCCGGTGCCTGGCGGATGGCAGGTACCTGGCGGACGGTCGGAGTCGGGCACGTCGCCGGTGACTGGCGGGCCGTCGGCAGGTGACGGTCCAGGAACTCGGTGACGATCTCGACCTGGCGCAGGATGTCCTCCAGCTGACACGGCGTCGGGCTCACTCCGTGCCCCTCCAGCGCGCTGTTGCCGGTCTTGAGGTGGACGGGGGCGGCCGCGCGGACGAACTCGGGTGCCTCGTAGGTGCGCACGAAACCGCCCGACAGCCGCGGATTGTCGACGTGGCAGTCCAGCGGGATCGACACCGCCTCGCGGATGGCCGCGATCATCGGCAGTGGCAGATCGCGCACCGGATTGAAACTGTTGGCGCCGAGCATCTCCAGCATCTGCGCGGAGCTGGGGTTGCCGTGACCGCAGTGGGCGGAGACCTTCAGATGGATGTCGGCCGGCAGTTCGCCCGCGGTGCGCAGCCGGTGCAGGACCCACAGCAGGCCCTCGTCGTAGACGACGAAGCCACGCACCCCGGCCTCGATACCTCGCTTCACGTCCTCGATCGCGCGAACGATCTGCTCCTGGCCGCGCAGCCGGTAGCCGATGCGCGCGCCCTCGGGGGTCTGGACGCCCGCCCCGATGTCATACGCGGCCCGCGGTCCGACCGACATCAGGATCTGCGCGCCGTACTCCTCCCCCAGTTCGGCGTAGGCGCGCAGCTCCCGGGCCGTGTGGCGGTACATGCCGCGGGTCTCCGTGACGCGGTTGATGGTGAAGCCCCGTCGGCGGCTCTCCGACAGGAGTGTCTCGGCGGCCTGCGCGGAGTTGACGGTGGGGACCTCGATCCGGAAGTGGCAGCCGTCGTCGAAGGTGCGCGGCGACTCCTCGACGAGCGCGGTGTCCTCTACGGGCAGTCCGAGCCGGCCGAGCTGGGCCCGGGTCTCGTCGAACAGGGGACTCGCAGAACTCACCGCACTCACCGCGTCACCTCGATACCGAGTTGTTCGGCCGCTCTTGCGACGATCTCCTCCGCGACGCCGATCGACGTGGCGTGGTCGGGGTGCACGACCTGCACCTCGCCGAAGTTGCCGAGGTTGCCCCGGCAGGGCGCGAGCACGTCGCCGTCGGGGAGGTTCAGGGTCAGTGCGTGCAGGGCGTCGCCGTACTCGTCGGCCCAGTCGAGGCTCGGCGGTCCGGCGGGCCTGCGCACGCGGTCCGCCGCCCCGAACCAGCGGACCGTCGCGTAGCGGCTGAACGCGATGTCGCCCAGCTCCACCTCCTCGTCCAGGTGGACGCGCACCAGCAACTCGAACGGGTCGCCGCCGCCGGCGAGCTGGAAGAGGTTGGGCAGGCAGGAGCCCATCAGGCGCGGGTTGAGCTCGATGAGGCGGGGACGGCCGTCGTCGCCCAGCATGATCTCGACATGGAAGATGCCGAGACGCAGCCCGACGGCGGACACGGCCGCCTCCGCGAACGCCATGACCCGCTCGTAGGAGTCGCCGTCGATGGCCGCCGGGATCGTCGTACCGACCTCCAGCGCCTCGTGCCGGTCCCATGTCTTGCGCTCACTGACGGCGAGCCGCAGGAAGCGCCCGTGGGACAGCCCCAGCTCGGCCGACAGGAACCGGCCGGTCAGGTACTGCTCGACCAGGACGCCGTCCCGATAGGGGGCGCGGCCGGGCTTCACGTGCCGCCACAGGTCCCACAGCCGGGCCCGGTCGGGGACGACGTGCGCGCCTTCGCTCGCCGAACCCCTGGCCGGCTTGAGGACGACGGGGTAGCCGACCTCCGCGGCGAACGCGGCGGCCTCGACATAGCCGCCGACGACGGCATACCGCGTGTCGTCGACGCCAGCGGCCGCCAGGACCTCGCGGCAGCGGTGCTTGAGCTTGGCCGTCGCGGCGCCGTGCGCGCTGGTGAACGGGATGCCGAGCTCCTCCGCGACGCGCGCCACCGGCACGACGAGGGCGTCGACGGTGGCCACGAATCCGTCGATCGGCCGCTCCCGGTGGACGGCGAGGACACAGGCGCGCAGCGCCTCGGCGTCGGTCGCGTCGTCGAGGACGTGCACCGTGTCGACGTACTCCTGGTAGGGCGAGGTGGTGAAGTCGATGTGCTGGGCGCGCTCCATGCGCAGCGACCGGATGAGCGTCACCTCGTGGCCGAGCCGCTTGGCCGCCCGGAACGCCGGGGCGTTGCCGGTCTTCCAGGTCACGAACACCACGTGTCGGCGTCCACTCGGCACGGGTGGGCGCCCACTGACTGGGTCTGTCATCGGACCTTCCTTGTGAATCGCTGACCTATGCGGACGAAGCCCGGGGTGTTCGTTCCGGGCGTGGGGATGAAGGAGATGGATCCGGCGAGGATGTTGCGCTCCGACATGGAGGTGAAGCCGCCGGCTCCGGAGGAGACGAGATCGCCCTCGTCGAGGAGCAGCCAGTCGCCGTCGCGTTGTCGCTCGGCGTAGGCGTACCGGAGCCGTTCGGGTCCCGGCAGGACGTCCAGCCGGTAGCCGTCGGAGGCGTAGCGGCCCACGCAGTCGTCGAGCGCCATGCCGAAGGAGCGCCCGGTGCGGATGAGGCCTTCGCCGGTGAAGGCGCGCAGCAGGTCCTCGTAGAGGCCGAACGCAGGGTAGGCGTTGGTGAGCAGAAGGAGGAAGGCGCGCTGCTCGGGAAAGATCTGGATGAAGTTGTGATGGCCGCTGCCGTTGGAGTTGAAGCCGAAGGCGGTGGGCCCGAACATCAGCCAGCCAAGTCCCCACGCGTGCATGAAGTGGTGGCCCGGCACGTCGATCTGCGGGGTGCGCATCTGGGCGGCGAGTTCGGCGGACAGCAGGCGCTCACCGCTCGCGGTGACACCGTCGTCGAGGGCGAGTTGGGCGATGCGCGCGAATTCGGGGAGGGTGAGGCAGATCGAGAACGATCCGGCGGCGTCGTCTGCGATGGTCTGCGGCCCGGGTTCGTGCCGTATGTATCCCCGGCTCGCCTCGCTCCACAGATATCCGGTGGCCACGGCGCCGTAGTGGTCCTCCGCCGTCCCGCTCTCCGGGACGGGCGCGATGCCCAGCGGTGTCAGCAGCAGCTCGTTGAGGGCGCGCCGCCAGGGCATGCCGAGGAGCTTCTCGATGAGACCGGCGACGATCGAGGTGCCGCTCGCGGAGTACGCGAAGACCTCACCGGGTTCGAAGAGCTGCCCGTAGTCCCGGAACGAGGCGAGGTAGTGGTCGAGGTCCAGGTGATCGATGTCGTGCCAGACCTCGTAGGAGTCGTCGATTCCGCTGGTGTGGGAGAGGAGTTGACGCAGCGTCACAGATCGGGTCCGGCCGTCCCGTCGTACGACGGCGTGCGGCAGACGACCGTCGAGGGGCTCGTCGAGCCCGACGAGTCCCCGGTCGACCAGACGCAGCGCGACGAAGGCGAGGAGCGCCTTGGTGACGCAGGTGACGCGCTGCCGGGAGTCGGCGGTGCGGGCGGGGCCGGTCTCCATGTCGTCCATGCCGTGGTACGTGAACTGCAGTGCGCCGTCGGCGTACACGGCGGCCGCGGCGGCGGGAACGCCGTGCCCGCGCGCGGATTCGTGCAGGGTCCGGGCGACCGCGCGCAGCCGCTCGACGGTGCCGATGGCGGTCGGCGGGGCGGGAGCGCGTCCACGGGCCCGGCGCAGCAGCGCGGCCTGGGCGCCGAGGGTGCGGTTCTCGTGGATGTCGGCGACGCGAAGGGGGGCCGCGCTCTCCTCGCTCAGCCGGGCGGCGAGCAGCGTGGCGAGCAGGGAGTGCCCGCCGACGGCGAAGAAGTCGAGATCCGGGGAGAGCCGGGAGAGGCCCAGCAGGTCGCTCCACACCCGGGCGACGGCAGCCTCGTCCGGGTCGTCGCCGAGGTGCTCCGCACCGCCCCCGGCCGGTCCCCAGTCGACCGTACGGGCGGCCAGGGCCTTGCGGTCGACCTTGCCGTTGGGCAGCCGGGGCAGCCGGTCCTCGACCACGATCTTCGCGGGCTGCATGTAGTGCGGCAGCTTCCGGCGCAGCCGCTCGCTCATCGCGTCGACGGTGACGGGGTCGCCCTCCAGACCGACGTAGCAGACCAGCAGGGTGTCGTCCGCCCGCTGGACCGCGAGAGCGGCCACATCCCGCAGGCCGACGGTCTCCCGCAGCACGGCCTCGATCTCGCCGAGCTCGACGCGGAAGCCGCGGACCTTGACCTGGGTGTCCGCTCGGCCCATGAAGCGCAATTCGCCGGACTCGGTCCACTGAACCAAGTCACCTGTGCGGTAAAGGGTGTCGACCGGCGCGCCGGTGAGATGGGCCGGGGCCGGCACGAAGGCCGCGGCCGTGCGTTCCGGGTCGTTGAGGTATCCGCGGGACAATCCCGCACCGCCCAGGTGCAGTTCGCCGATCGCTCCCCGGGGCACCAGCCGCCCCGCCGGGTCCAGCACGTACGCGACGGTGTTGGGGAGGGGCACGCCGATGGTGGGCCGCTGGGCGAGCGGACCGGTGAAGTCCTTCCACGTCGAGTACGTGGTGTCCTCCGAGGGCCCGTAGAGATTGAGGACGCGTCGCACGGAGGTCTTCTCGAAGGCGGCGTTGACGAGTTCCTTGGCGAGCGGTTCGCCCGCGATGTTCAAGACGACGGTGGACGGCGGCACGGCGTCGCGCTGGAGGAGCACATTCAGCGCACTGGGCACCGTGTTGACGAGGGAGGGTCGCAGCCCGGCTCCGGATGCGTCGTGCTCCGGCGCCTGCTCCGTCAGCGCGAGGACGTTGTCGACGACCACGACGCAGCCGCCCATCGTCAGCGGGCACCACAGCTCGAACACCGACAGATCGAAGTTGAGCGAGGTGGCGAACAGGACGCGGGAGATGTCCTGGCGGGAGTACGTGTCCCAGGCCCAGGCCAGCAGGGCCACCACGTTGCGATGGCTGATCACCACGCCCTTGGGCAGGCCGGTCGACCCGGAGGTGTAGATCAGATGGGTGGCGTCCGAGGAGCTCACCGCGACGTCCACGGGGTCGGGCCGCTCGCCCTGGGCCTTCTCCCACAGCTCGGCCCACGGCAGCGCGGTCACGGCGGCCGGGCCGAGCCGGTCCCTGACGCCCGGGTCGTCGAAGACCACGGCGGCCATCTCTGCCGTGGCGGCGATGGCGGTCAGCCGGTCGGCGGGGTAGGCCGGGTCCAACGGCACATACGCGCAGCCCGCCTTGTGCAGGGCCAGCAGCAGGCAGACGGTGTGATGGCTGCGGGCCGTCGAGACCCCGACCCGCGCTCCGCGGGCGACTCCGTGGGCGAGGAGCGCGCGGGCGATCCGGTTGGCCCGCGCGTCGAGTTCGCGGTACGTGAGCACGGTGCCCCGCCACTCCGCGGCGGGCGCGTCGGGTGTGCGGGCGGCCTGGGCCTCGACGAGGGCGTGCAACGGGGTGCCGTCCGGGAAGGGGCGCGCGGTGGCGTTGACCTCGTCCAGCAGGAAACGCGTCTCCCCCTCGGACAGCTTGAGCTCGTGCAGCGGCACGTGGGGGCGGCGGGCGCCGTCCAGGAGGAGGGCCTCGTGGTTGGCGGCCATGCGGGAGACGACCTCGCGCGGGAAGAGCCCGGTGTCGTAGTGCAGGGTGCGGCGGGCGCCCGTCCCGACTTCGAGCAGCAAGTCGAAGTCACCGGTGAATGCGGGGAGTTGCCCGGCCTCCTCCGAGTCGGCCTCCTCCGAGGCGGCCCCTGACCCGGCTTCCGAGCCGAAGAGGACACCGACACGCAGTCCGGTTCCGAGGCCGGCGGCGGCACCCGGCCCAGGGGCCCGGTGCTGCTCCGCGAGCGAGGCGCCCAGCCCGGCGAAGGTGGTGTCCGCTTCGGCCCGGGAACGGAGCGCCATCACCCCGTCCGGCCCGCAGACCCGGCCCAGCGCGATGTCGCCCTGCCCGCTGTAGCGGTGGATCAGCACGGCGAACGCGGCCAGGGACTGCTCGGCGGCCCCCTCACCGGCCTCCGAGGACCAGGAGTACGCGGCGTGGGGGTCACCGGTGCCGAGGTCGCCCCGGGAGACGGGCAGCCTGAGCGCGGGGGCGGCACGACCGGCGGGAGGCTCCTGCCGCCGAGCCGCGCGCACCTCGACCGGCGGCCGCGGTCCCGCGACGGCGAGTGTGTCATCCACGGACTGAACTCCCTTTCTTCATCAGGAACTTGAGCAGACTTGTTGCACCACGCGCTGAACGTGTGGCGCGCACGGAGGCGGCTTGTTGCACCGCCCGCTGAACGTGTGGCGCGCACGGAACGCGTGGCGTGTGCGCGGCTGCGCACGAGGGCGAACCGACGGCTCGCCTCCAGGGCACCGCCGCTCCCGGCGGCGCGCCGCGCAACCGCGGCCGACGACATCCAGGGCCCTGCGCACACGGAGGGCCCGGCCCTCATACCGTCACCGGCACCGGACTCTCCTTGCCGCGCCGCCGGGCCAGAGCCACCACCGCGGGCATGGCGGAGCCGAGCGCCGCGAACCCCGCGGCCATCACCACCCAGCCCACCGTGCCGTGCTCGACAGCCAGCCAGGTCAGCAGGGCGGGCGCGGCCATCTTGCCGATGTCGGCGCCCATCGCGTATGTGCCCTGGTACTGCCCCTGGGCGTCTTCCGGGGCGAGCCCGAAGGAGATGCCCCAGCTCCCCGCCGACTGCCTGACCTCGCCGAGGACATGGGCAAGCGCGCCCAGGACGAGCAGGGCCGAGGCCACCGGCGCCGCGGCGCCCTCGCTCAGCGCGAAGATCAGGCAGGCGGCGCCCAGGCACCAGGACCCGGCACGGGAGGCGCGCGCGGCGCCCGCCGGTTCGTCCGTGCCGCGGGCGGCCCTGACCTGGAGCAGCACCACCGACACCGTGTTGGTCAGCAGAATGACGGCGATCATCCAGCGCGGGGCGTGGGTGTGGTGCAGGACCCACAGCGGGAGGACGACGTCCAGGAGGAGGTTGTGCATGGACAGCAGTCCGTCGAGGACCACGAACGTGAGGAAGGGGCCATCGCGCAGGACGACGAGCGCGGGTCCCGGCCGGGCGGGCTGCGGCGGCGCGGACGGCAGCAGCAGGGTGAGCAGGCCGGTGGCCAGATAGGTGAGCGCGTTGAAGACCACGGCCGCGCGGTATGCCGCCGGGGTGCCCACGGCGAGCACGGCTCCCGCGATGCCCGCACCGACCGAGACACTGATGTTGGCGGCGGCGCGCAGCTGGGCGCGGAGGGTCACCCGCTCGGCGGCGGGGACGAGTCCGGCGATCATGGCCATCCGCGCACTGCGACTGGCGCTGTAGGCCATCGCCTGCACGGACATCACGGCCACGTACGCGCCGAACCCGTCGACGAACAGGAGCGCGGCGGTCAGCGGACCGAGCGCCACGAAGGACCAGATCTGTACGGCACGGGGTCCGACCCGGTCGGCGAGGTGCCCGGAGGGGGTGCTCAGCGCCAGAGCGACCGCGGCGGCGGCCCCGGCGCCGAGCCCGAACTGGCCGGGCGACAGCCCGAGTACGGCTGTCGCGTAGACGGCGTTGAGCGCCATCCACAGACCCTGGCCCATGGTGTGCACCAGGGTAATTCCGGTGAGCGTGCGGGCGGGACCGCATGGCGGAAGGATCCGGCTCAGCACGGCCGCACCGCCTCGCACCGTCCGCGCCACGTCAGGGTCTCCGACATCACCGCGCACCTCTCGTTCAGCGCCATTGCCAACGATGGGTTCCGGAACCCGTTCCCGGTGGGGAAGCACAATTCCGTACGCACTGAATTCTACACACGTTGACTTCGGGGGTAAACCCTCGCAGCACGGCGGCACTTGAGAAGCGCCGACGCTGATTGACGCTTCGTCAGAACAGCTTGCTGCCCTTCAGCCTCGCCTTGATGGCCTCGCGCCCATTGCCGAGCACGAGTCGGCGGACAACCGGATCGGCCTCGGTGGCGGCCCAACGCAGCATCTTCAGCAGGGTCTTGGGCTGCGGGTTCAGGAAGCGCACCTCGCGTTCGGCGTATCCGAAGTGCTTGGGCACGAAGTCCGCCGCCAGCAGCCGCTCGTACAGGAGGTCCGCCGCATCCCGGGCGCGTACGGCGCCGGCCTCGACCGCCTCGCACTGCTTCACCATCGTCTCGTAGAGCTCGGCGAAGCCGTCGTGGTCGGGCCAGTACAGACCGGGGTACGGAACGTCCTCCAGGTCCACGAAGTGGCGATCGCGGCCGTCCTTGCGGAACTTGGTGAGCGCGCTCTGCATCCGGTACACGCCGGCGTTGGCTCCCCACGCCCAGATCCTGAAGACCGCGCTCCACAGGTCGTAGTCGCACCAGGAGATGAAGGCCGAGTTGACCAGCGAGTCGTTGTAGTCGAACAGCGACTGCTGGAGGCGGTCCACGGGGGCGAACCGCTCTCCCGAGAGGTCGTCGTCCCGGACCGCGCGGAGCAACCGCCAGGCCAGCACGTTCAGCGCCTCGGTCGTGTTGGAAAGCCCGCGCGAGAAGAGCGGGTCCAGGAAGCCGGCCGCGTGCGAGAGCAGGAACCAGCGGTCACCGGCGGTCTGCTTCGAGGAGTACTGGAGGCGCCCGGTCGAGGTCCACTCCCGCACCGCCTTCATGCCCTCGAACTGCCGGACGATGTCCGGGAAGGGCGCGGCGAGCCGGGCGAAGTCCGCCTCTGCGCTCACCCCCTCCGGCTTGGGGAAGCGCCGCGGGTCGACGGTCATGCCGACGCTGCACAGCGGGTTCTTCGACCACTTGTTGTTGTTGAAGCCGATCACCCAGGCCCAGCCACGGTCGAACATGTGGTGGACGGTGCCCTCGTACCAGGGCACGGGCGGCCGCTGGCTGTCCGGGAGGTGGTCGAAGAGCCGGTCGGTCGGCGTCAGGTCGACGACGTGGTTCCAGATCGACCGGGAGTGGTGCTTGAACCGGCAGGGGTCCTCGCGCAGCCCGAACTTGTCCGCGACCGGGGAACGGAATCCGCTGGCGTCCACCAGATAGCGCGCCCGGTACTCGCCGTCGCGCCCGGCCAGGGTGACACCCGAGCCGTCGAAGTCGATGTCGGTGACGAAGAAGTTCTGGCGGGCCTTGCAGCCGTACTTGACAGCCACCTGGAAGAGATACGAATCGGTGTCCTGGCGGAACAAGTGGGCTGCCTCGTGCAGCAGTTGGGGCGGCGTGTTGAACTCGTTGACCTCGCGGGGGTTCTGCGGCGCGCCTTCGTGATGCAGCAGGAATCCGAAGTGCCGTTTGACGCCGAAGCGCGGGCCGATGGTGCGAGTGGTGTCGGTGAACGAGGCGAGCGCGGCGATCTCCGGAACGTCGTAGCGCTCCGCGAGGGTGCGCAGCGACACCAGAGTGAAGGGAATCGTCGACTCGCCGATCGCGAACCGCGGATGCGAACCGGCGTCCAGCAGCAGGACCTTGGTCCCGTGCCGGGCCAGGATCGCGCCGAGAAGTGATCCGGCGACGCCCGATCCGAGGATCGCGACGTCGTACGTCTCCTTCTCCAGCTCAGAGGTGCCCGGTGAGTTCACGTGCTCTCTCCTTGTCGTCGGGTGGGACAGGACGGGGTCGGCACACGGCGACCGGGCGGCTCGGGATCCGATCCGCCCCTCAGGCCCGGGAGGTGCCCGGACAGACCCGGGACGTGCCGGGACAGACCTGGGAGGTGCCTTCCGGTCGTGACCCGGAAGGCACCCGCCGGGTCACCCGGGACGGCGCACGCCGCGCCGCCGCTCCCGGATCAGCCCGCCCATGGCGCCCTTGAGCAACGCGCCCACCTCGTCGGGAGCGTCGGTACGGACCCAGCGGGCGGCGCGCGCGATGCGCGCCGGGGTGCTGTGGAAGAACCGGTCGGCCGGGTCCCCCAGACCGAGTGACGGCGGGAGGTAGTCCGCCTCCCGGACGGCGCCGAAGATACGGTCGGCGGCCGACCTGGGCGTGCGCGTACCGGCCTCGACCTCCTCGCACAGGGTGCGGGTCAGCGGCCCGAGGGCGTTGTAGTGCGCGCTGCCGGGGAACGGCGAGCCCGGGTGCCGGGTCTGCTCCAGGTCACGGAAGACGGAGTCGTCGCCGCTTCTGCCGTACGCGGCGCACGCGTTCTCCACGGCGAGCGCGCCCAGCACTGTGCTCACCGTCCAGGTCCGTACGACGGCGTTGAAGAGCTCGAAGTCGCGGAAGGACACGAACGACGCGTACGCCAGATCGTCGTGCGTGTCGAACAGGGCCTGCTGAAGGTCCTCGACGTATTGGAACCGCCCGGTGGACCAGTCGCCGTCGCGCGCCGCGTCGATCAGACGCCGGCCGAGCGCGTTGACGATCTCCAGGCTGTGCGCGAGACCGCGCGAGTAGAGCGGGTCGACGAAGCCGGCGGCGTGGGACGCCAGGCAGTAGCGGTCACCGACGACGCGTTTCGAGGAGTACTGCAGCCGTCCGGTCGCGGTCCAGGGCCGGGCGGGCTCGGCCAGCGCGAACTGTCGTCCCAGATCGGGGAATTGGGCCAGGACCTGGTCGAACTCCTGTTGCGGCAAGAGGCCGCGGGAGGGGTGCTTGCGGGGGTCCAGGGTGAGGCCGACACTGCACAGGCTGTTGGTGGAGCGGGGCTGGTTGTCGAAGGGGATCACCCACAGCCAGCCGCCGTCGAAGACATGGTGCAGCGTCCCCTGGTGCCAGGGGCTGGGCCGGTCGTGCAGTCGCCCGGCCGGGGTCTCGTCGTACGGCGTCACGCCCGTCATGTGCGTGAAGAGTGTGCGGGAGTGGTGCCGCGCCCGGGTCGGCTCCTCGCGCAGCGCCAACTCCCGCGGTAACAGGGCGTCATGGCCTCCCGCGTCGACCACGTACTGCGCGGCGAACTCCTCACCGCCCGCGGTGCGCAGCGCCACCCCGGTGCCCGCGTCGATCCGGAGCCCGCCGACGCGTGCGCCGGGTCCGGTGCGCACATCGGCTCCGTACCGCCGTGCGACGCCCAGCAGATGGGCGTCGATGTCCTCCCGGAAGAGATGCGGCACGGGCGGTACGACGGAGGGGTTGACGACCTGGTAGATCTCACCGGGGTGCTGACGCAGGTGGGCGCGGTGATGGATGAACCCCATGTTGCGCATCACGCCGCAGCGGGCGGAGACCTCCCGCTGAACCGCCTTGAGACTGGTGAGGTGTTCGACCTCGGGCACGCGGTAACGCCGGGCGACCACACGGGCGAGTGCCGCGGTGTAGGGCACCATCGACTCCCCGATCGCGAAGCGCGGGGGCTGCTCGCCGTCGACGAGGAGCGTCCGCACCCCGTTCCGCGCCAGGACGGCCGCGAGCAGCGACCCCGCGAAGCCACCGCCGATCACGGCGACCTCGTACATCGTGCGCGGACTGTCCTTGCCGGTCACGTTCACGTGCCTCACCGCCGCTCGGCGCACAGGAATTCTCGGTGTGCAGAATTCTACAGGCGATGACTTATCCAGTAAAGGCCGTCCCCACAGGGCGCGTTCACCACGGAGGCGGGCAGCATGCGAAGAGGGGCGTGATCGTCGGCACGCGCGTGACGCGACCCGCGACCATGGCGCACGGCCGTCCGGAGCGGGTATTTCGCGCAGCACAAGGGACTATACGTGCGATGTATACACCACATGTATAGTCTCGGCATGCCTCTACTGACCAGGAAGATGAAAAGACCGGGGACCAGGTTCCGTGCGGCGGCGGCGATCTCCGCCGTCGTCGCGCTGGCCCTGCCGCTCACGGGGTGCACGACGCTTCACACCACCGCGCCCAGCGCCGCCCGTGCGCAGGCCGCGGCCGACGTGCAGGCGCGGTTCGGGACCGTGGACTGCAGGGAGGTGAAGTGCATCGCGCTGACCTTCGACGCCGGGCCGAGTGAACACTCGGCCCGGCTGCTCGACATCCTCAAGGAGAAACAGGTCCCGGCGACCTTCTTCCTGCTCGGCAAGCGGCACATCGAGAAGTACCCCGAGCTGGTGAAGCGCATGGCCGACGAGGGACACGAAGTGGCCAGTCACACCTGGGACCACAAGATCCTCACGCGGATCTCGCCGGAGCAGATACGGGAGGAGCTGCAGAAGCCGAACGACGCGATAGAGCGGCTCACCGGGCACAAACCGACGCTGATGCGGCCGCCGCAGGGCCGCACGAACGACACGGTGAACAGGATCAGCCGCGAACTGGGGCTCGCCGAGGTCCTGTGGAGCGTGACCGCCAAGGACTACAGGACGAGCGACCCGAAGCTGATACAGAAGCGCGTCCTGCAGCAGTCGTCCCGGGACGGGATCATCCTGCTGCACGACCTCTACCCGGGCACCGTGCCCGCGGTGCCCGGGATCATCGACGCGCTCAAGAAGCGGGGGTACGTGTTCGTGACGGTGCCGCAGCTGCTGGCACCGGGGAAGGCCAAGCCCGGTACGGTGTACCGGCCTTGACGTGACCTCAGGGAACGCGAGGCGACATCAGGAGGCTCCGCCGAGCCGTACCGGCAGTGTCCGGTAGCCGTGGCCGATGAACGACTCGGCGTGCGCCAGTAGTGGCCATTCACTGAGCGGTTCGGAGCGCGAGCAGGCCGCCCCCGACATGGCGAGCGGTCTGCTTCCCTCGTAGCGTTGTGTTGCCTGCCGTCAGCTCTGGCCGGCCGTACGGCGCCTGCGCGCGATGCGCACTACGCCAGTGCCGACCAACCACGACCGCGAGACCGACACCCGCGACGACGGGAGTACTGCTCGACGCGCCGGTCCTGATCGCGTGGCAACATACGCACTGCCCAGCGGGGCGATCGCGTTCTCACGCACCGGTACCTTGCGCGCCGGGGCGCTGCTTCTGGGCGTCGACGACGGCCCGCTCCAGCACGGCGGTGGATTCGAGGACCGTGCCAGGCTTGACGTCGTCGGCCTGCTTGACCTGGACACCGCGGCTGCCGAGATAAGCGTACGTCTTGCGGTCGAAGATCCACTCGGTGCGATCGCCGCTCTGCTGGTCGACCCGGGCCAGGGCGATGCCCTCGCGTCCCGCGGCGTCCTTGGCATGGTCCACCACCACAACCCCGGGGATCTTGGCCGCGGCCCGGTACAGCGCCGCGTTCAGCTTCGCCGGTGCGAGCTGCTCCCTGAGCAGGTCACCGACAGTGGTGAATGCCTCCTGGTCCGGGGAGTTCCCCTGGCCCTTGGTCTCCTCGTAGATCTTCTTCAGCAAGGCGTCCGGGTCGGTGGGCAGCGTCTTGAGGTAGTAGTAGGAGGGGCCGTTCAAGCTGCTCTCGACGTCGCTGTCGAGGGTGACACCGCCCTTGGGCTGGTAGCCGGGCTCGTCCAGCCAACCCTGCTTGCCGTCGGGGGAATTCCAGACCTCACGGATATGCAGGGGCTGGACCAAGGTCTTGGACTCGACCGTGTCGGTGTGCAAGACGCAGAGGAAGGAGACCATGCTCTTGATGTAGATGTACTGGCCCGGGCCGGGTTCGGGCGTCTTGCGGGCCGAGGCGGCGGCGGCGATGTGCTCGACGGTGGAGGCGAGCTGGGCGGTGCTGCCGGGCTCGATGCGGACGACCGGTGCCTCGACCGGAGGCGGGGTGGCCGCGGTCATGCCGCTGCCCCCGGAACTGGTCAGCGCGGTGAAGGCGAATGCGCCGGCCAGGGCGGCAGCGGTGACCGGGACACCGATCAGAAGGACACGGCGTGCCACGCGGCGGGACGGCGCAGGGGCGGGTGCAGTGGGCTGGATCTCGCTCATCAGGTGCTCCTCGAGAAGCAGGTGACGGTCGAGCGACAGGTGCGGGTCTCCCGGCGCCGGCAGCAACCGGGCCAGTTCCGCGTGGTCCAGCGACTCCTCACGCCGAGACTTCTTGCGGATCATTCGGACCTCTCCTCGTACGACTCATGTGACCGGGCCGCAGAAGTGCGGCCGCCCTGTACTTGTCCGTTGCGCGGTAGCGGTTCCCTGCGTTTCCTCAGTTCTTCGTCGGCCAGCTTGCTCAGCCGTTTGCGGGCACGGGACAGGCGCGAGCGCACGGTGCCGACCGGGACGCCGAGCACGGCCGCCGCCTCCGCGTAGCCGAGCCCGGACCACACACAGAGCGTGAAGACCTCGCGCTCGCTCCGGTTCAGCCTCTTCAGCGCCCGCTGGGCGGCAGCCAGCTGGTCGGCATCGGCTATGCGGCCGACGAGTTCGTCGGCGAAGTCCGGGACCGTTTCCCTGGCCGGCAGACGCTCCAGGGCCCGCCGGTGGCGGCGCGCAGCGCGGGTGGTGTTGCGCAGTACGTTCACGGCGATGCCCATCAGCCAGGGCCGCGGACTTTCGCCCTCGTCCCGCAGCTTGGCGCGCAGCCGCCACGCCTCCAAGAAGGTCAGCGAGACGATTTCCTCGGCGACGGTCCAGTCCCCGGTCACGCGCACCGCGTGCCGGTAGACCAGTCGGGCGTGGTCACGGAAGAGCTCGCGGAACGCCTCGGGGTCGCCTCCCCGTATCCGGGTGTGCAATGAGTAGTCCACGTCCAGTCTTGTCCGCGCGGCATGGCAGGTTCCCGTGGCGTGCGTCACACGGCCAGGAGACATCGGGCTCCGCGGCCGGCTCGCGCATCACGTCCGCCGTCTCCGTGGGCCGAGCGACTTCTCGGGCGGCAGTGAGTACTGGGCGGCACAGCAGTTGAGCAGCAGGGCAGGTGGCGTCGTCAGGTTGAGCGGAGGTCTTGTCTGTCAATCCCCTCGAACTACGGAGATGTTCTAAGAGGTCGCCCAGGCAGGCGCGTTCGGATACCTCGGCAGCAGCACAGGCACAGGGCCTGGTGATCATGGAGTTGCGATGCTCTGTGATCACCGGGAGACCTGTGCCTGCCTTGCCATCATGGCTGACCGAACCCCTCTGGGACCAATTCGCGGCGCTGCTGCCGCCACGGCCGGTCTACGATCCGGCCCACCCGCCTGGCTGCCACCGCCCGCGGATCAGCGGCCGGATCGTCTTCGACAAGCTGCTCCAGCTCCTGCGCTTCGGCTGTTCCTGTCAGACGATCGCCGACACGACGTGCTCGGCCACCACGATCCGCAACCGCCGTGACGAGTGGATCCGACCGGGCGCCTTCGCCCGGCTCCAGCGCATCGCCTTGGAGTCCTACGACCGCATCGTCGGTCTCGTCCTAGACCAGATCGCCATCGACGGGTCGATCACCAAAGCACCCGGAGGCGGAGAAGCCGCCGGACGCTCACCGGTCGACCGCGGTAATCAAGGTCTCAAACGCTCGGGAATGACGGACGGCTACGGAATTCTGCTCGGCCGCGTACTGGCCGGAGCGAACTGCCACGACTCGCCCTTGCTTCCCCACCCCGGACCCGATGCCCGACGACGTCACCATGCACCTGGACGCCGGCTACGACTCAGGCAATCCCGTACCGTCCTCGACCAATGCGGACTGCAAGGCCGGATCGCGTACCCGGGTTGCCGCGATCCAGGCCGTTTATGCACGATTCCATGCGGCGCGGACGTGCAGTCGTACGGTCGCCGTGATCACTAGGCGGCCGACGAACTGCGGTGTAAATATGGTGCCCTTGACCGACGAGAAGTCCTCCGACCGCCGCAGCACCTCCCGTACATCCGCTGGACAAGGGCGGCGAAAGGGACTTCGCAGGCCCTCAGAACACCACGGTCCAGCCCTCGCGTGCGGCCTGCTGGGCGGTGTACGAGACGCCGTGCACCTTCAGGCCGTCGGCACCCAGCAGGGTGATCCGGCCGCCGCTGTTGCCCAGTTGGACTCCGTCCGTGAGGCGGACCACCAGGGCGGCACCGGCGGCGAGTCGCCCTGGAGGCACTGCGCAGGTGTGGCCGAGCCGGTCGGCGACGCGCCAGCCGGTGAGGTCGACCGGGTCGGGCGAGGCGTTGATGAGCGTGACGTTCTCGGATTCGGGCGCCGGGCCGCGGGGGTTCACGAGGGCCGCCACGATGCGCACCGGTTGACCGCCCGGGTCGGGGCGGGAGTCGTCGGGCGGGACGACTGCGTGACCGGTGATGTCGTCCGTGTGCCAGGCCTGGCTCTGGAAGGCGAGGAAGACACCCACCCAGCGCGACTGGGCCGGGAAGTGGATGAGCAGTCCGCCGTCCTGCCAGACTCCGTCGTCGTCCTGGAAGCGGGCGCTGTTGCCCTGGTTCATATGGATGTCGTGCACGCCGTTTCCGGGCAGGAAGCCGAAGATCTTGTCCCGGACGGTCGGCTCGGGACCGAAGCGCTCGCCGAAGACGTACATCCGGGCGGCCGGGTCGCCCACCGCGCGCCGTACGTAGTGGTCGAGCAGGTCGGCCAGGTCGTTGTCGGCACCCTCCACGTCCGGTGGCAGCGGACGCATCTTCGCGGGGTCGAAGAGGTTGCCCCGTACGAAGTCGAGGTTCGGGCCACCGGGGCCCGGCGGCAACGTGTTCCAGCCGGAGGCCAGGCCTTCCAGGTGCGCGGTGACCGGGTGCTGGAAGTCGTCGTCGACGAGATAGAGCAACTCGGAGGGTCGCTCCTGGGACATCACGTTCACCGCCGCACGGTAGTGGGTCCCTTGATCATCCGTCAGATGGATCTGGTAGTGCGGGGTGTCGACGGATCCCTCTCGGCGGGTGTCGACCGCCCGTGTGATCAGTACGCCGTACGCCTTCAGCGCCATGGTGACCAACTCCCCCTGGGGGCGGTGGCATTGCTCGCCCCATGAGGGAATGGTAGGGCGATGGCGCCCGATATCAGGCGGTTGCGTGAGAATTCACTTCCCGTTCGACTGCTTACGATCACCCGGTGGTCCTCTTCCTGCTGGAACGCCTGTCCCCGCGCCCGGTCGACGAGAGCTGGCGGTGCCTCACCGACTGGCCCCGGCACGCGGACGTCGTCCCGCTGACCCGGGTCACTGTCCTCACGCCGCCGCCGACGCGGGAGGGCACGGTGTTCGTGGCGCGGTCGGGGGCGGGTCCCCTGGCCTTCGAGGACCCCATGGAGGTCGTGACATGGCAGCCACCGCGGGACGAGGGTCCGGGGACGTGCCGGCTGGTCAAGCGCGGCACCTTCGTCACCGGGTGGGCCGAGATCGAGGTGCGCCCGGCGGCCGACGGGGGCTCACAGGTGCTCTGGCGGGAGGAGCTGAGGGTGCGGTGGCTGCCCCGGGCTGCCGACCGGCCGCTGAGGTGGGCGGCGCGGTGGATGTTCGGGCGGGCGCTGGACGGGCTGCTGCGCCGGGATTGAGGGCCTGGGCAGGCCATGGGCTCCGGCAAGGACCGCCGCCGGAGGCCTGGGCAGACCATGGGCTCCGGCAAGGACCGCCGCCGGAGGCCTGGGCAGACCATGGGCTCCGGCAAGGACCGCCGCCGGAGGCCTGGGCAGACCATGGGCTCCGGCAAGGACCGCCGCCGGCCGATCACCAACCGCTGACGCGACTCCGCCTGAGGCGGCGCCGACCGTGCCCTGTCCCGGAGCGATCCGCCCGGTCGTGGTCCGGCTCACCGCCGTGCCCCGGGGCGGACGAAGCGCCGCCCCCGTACCCGGCCGGAGCCTGCGGCGCATCGGCGCCGTCACCCCGGTCGAGGCCGCCGCCCGACCGGTAGGCGCGGACAGCCCGGAGGAGCCGGCCCTGCCCGGCCTCAAGGCCCGCTGAAGATCGGCGGGTCGGTGAAACGGACGAGCTCCAGAGCCTGTTCGGGGAACCAGTCCCCCGCATCCGGGTCGACCATCCCCCGTTCCGGGTCCTGGGGCCCCGCCGTACCGCGCAGACACAGCCCGTCCGATTCGCCGGGCGTCTTGATCCACAGCCGGGCGTCCTGCAACGGGTCGCCGATGCGCAGGGTCGGGCGGGCGCCGAGGCCCCGGTTCGGCGGATTGCACCAGTCCTGTCCGCCACGGCTTGTGGCGGACCCTTCCCGCAGGTGGGTAGGTCGGTCAGGCCACCGACCCGATCCGCGCCGCAGGCGCCGACGCCCCCTCATGATGAATCGGCGTGTGCGCCCCCGTAAGCGAAACCCCACTCCCCCCACGCCGATTGGCCACGATCTCCGAGGCGATCGACAGCGCCGTTTCCTCGGGCGTACGTGCCCCCAGATCCAGGCCGATCGGCGACCTGAGCCGCGCCAGCTCCAGGTCGCTCACGCCCACGTCCCGCAAGCGCTCATTGCGGTCGAGATGCGTCCGGCGCGACCCCATCGCGCCCACGTACGCCACCGGCAGCCGCAGCGCGAGCCGGAGCAGCGGTACGTCGAACTTGGCGTCGTGGGTCAGGACGCACAGCACCGTGCGGGAGTCGACCTCGGTGCGCTCCAGGTACTTGTGGGGCCACTCGACGACGATCTCGTCGGCTTCGGGGAAACGGGTGGCGGTGGCGAAGACCGGGCGGGCGTCGCAGACGGTGACGCGGTAGCCCAGGAACTTGCCGATGCGGACCAACGCAGACGCGAAGTCGATGGCGCCGAAGACGATCATCCGGGGCGGCGGCACCGAGGACTCCACCAGTACCGTGAGCGGTGCTCCGCAACGAGAGCCCTGCTCTCCGATCTCCAGGGTGCCGGTGCGGCCCGCGTCCAGGAAGGCGGCCGCCTCGCCCACGACCGTGCGGTCCAGTTCGAGGTGGGCGCCGAAGCCGCCCTCGTGGGAGCCGTCGGAGCGGACGAGCACCGCACGGCCCAGCAGTTCGCCGGGGCCGCTCACGATCCGCGCGACCGCCGCCGCCTCCCCGGCCGCGGCGGCGGCCAGCGCCGTCGCGAGCACCGGCCTGGCGCGGTCGCCGGAACGGACCGGCGTCACCAGGATGTCGATGATGCCGCCGCACGTCAGGCCGACCGCGAAGGCGTCCTCATCGCTGTAGCCGAAGCGTTCGAGGACCGTCTCGCCGTCCTCCAGCGCCTGTTGGCACAGGTCGTAGACCGCGCCCTCCACGCAACCGCCGGAGACCGAGCCGATCGCCGTGCCGTCGCGGTCGACGGCGAGTGCGGCGCCCGGCCGGCGGGGTGCGCTGCCGCCGACGGCCACCACGGTGGCCACGGCGAAGTCGCGTCCCTGCTCGACCCACCGGTGCAGCTCTTCGGCGATGTCCAGCATGTCTCGGTCTCCTTGGACGACGTAACAGCGGTGGTGTGCAGGGCGGGTCCTGTCGCCGCGCGGCAGGCGCCGGTTCGGCGACAGGACCGTGGGCGTCAGTGCACGCCCATCCAGCTCTCGATGGGGTTGAGGGCGAAGTAGACCAGGAAGATCGCCGTCAGGCCCCACATGAACGCTCCGATCTCCCGGGCCTTGCTCTGGGCGATCTTGATGGCGACGTAACTGATGACTCCGGCCGCGACGCCCGCGGTGATGGAGTACGTGAACGGCATGATCACCACGGTCAGGAAGACCGGGATCGCGGTGGCGCGGTCGGCCCAGTCCACATGGCGGGCGTTCATCATCATCATCGCGCCGATGACGACCAGCGCTGCCGCCGCCACCTCGCCGGGGACGATCGCCGTCAGCGGGGTGAAGAAGAGGCAGGCCGCGAAGAACAGGCCGGTGACGACCGAGGAGAGGCCCGTGCGGGCGCCCTCACCGACGCCGGTCGCCGATTCGACGAAGACCGTCTGGCCGGACGCGCCGGCGACACCGCCGACCGCTCCGCCGACGCCGTCGATGAACAGCGCCTTGGACAGGCCGGGCATCCGCCCCTTGTCGTCGGCCAGGTTGGCCTCGGTGCCGACGCCGATGATGGTGGCCATGGCGTCGAAGAACCCGGCGAGCACGAGAGTGAAGACGATCATGCCGACCGTCATCGCGCCGACCTGGCCCCAGCCGCCGAACTCGACATGGCCGAAGAGCGAGAAGTCCGGCATCGAGACCGCGCTGCCGTGCAGTTCGGGAGCGCCGCTGGCCCACTGTTTGGGGTCGATGACGCCGAGGCCGTTGAGGATGACGGCCGCGACCGTGCCGGAGACGATGCCGATGAGGATCGCGCCGGGAACGCCCCGCGCCTGGAGCATGAAGATCAGCAGCAGGGTCGCCGCGAAGAGCAGGACCGGCCAGCCGGCGAGTTCACCGGTCGGGCCGAGCGTGACCGGAGTCGACTTGCCCTGGTGGACGAAGCCCGCTTTCACCAGGCCGATCAGTGCGATGAACAGGCCGATGCCCATGGTGATCGCGTGCTTGAGTGCCAGCGGAATCGCGTTCATGATCATCTCACGCAGGCCGGTGACGACCAGGAGCACGATCACGGCGCCGTACATCACGCACATCCCCATGGCCTGGGGCCAGGTCATCTGCGGGGCCACCTGCGAGGACAGCACGCCCGAGACGGAGAGTCCGGCGGCTAGGGCGAGCGGCACCTTGCCGACGAAGCCCATGAGCAGCGTGGTGAAGGCCGCCGCGAACGCGGTCGCGGTGATCAGGGCCTTCTGGCCGAGCATGTCCCCCGCCACGTCCTTGCCGGACAGGATGAGAGGGTTGAGCAGCAGGATGTACGCCATCGCCATGAACGTCGTGACGCCACCGCGCACCTCACGCGCGATCGAGCTTCCCCGCTGGGATATGTGAAAGTACCGGTCGAGCCAAGACCGTCCGGCCGGGACACGGCTACCCGTGCCCGCGTCCTCCGCGGCGGTCTTCGGCTCCAGTGACTGCTGGGTCATGTGGGCCTACTCCCAAGGTTCAAAGGGGCACCCGCCACAGCCGCCCTGACGGCTGATCAACCGCGAGCGCGGCTACGGGATTTGGGAAGGTGCTTCGGCCGCACGACCCGGGGGACGGCCCGAGACGAACGATAGGGACTGCTGGTACCGCCGGTACTGACTGCGGCTGGTACTCAACTCGACTTGCCGATGTGCCAAGTTCCGCGAGCGGTGCGGTACTTGAGTACTCCGGGCGGCGCGGCGAAGTGTGACGTTCCCTCGCCGCCCGGAGAGTCCTGCCCGGTGCCTTAGGCCGTGCCCGTGAGGTGCTCGGGGCGTACCGGCGTCCGGTTGAGCTCCAGACCCGTCGCGTTCCGGATCGCCGCGAGGACGGCCGGGGTGGACGACAGGGTCGGGGCCTCACCGATGCCACGGAGCCCGTACGGGGCGTGGTCGTCGGCGAGTTCGAGCACGTCGACGGGGATGGTCGGCGTGTCGAGGATGGTGGGGATCAGGTAGTCCGTGAAGGACGGGTTGCGCACCTTCGCGGTCTTCGGGTCGACGATGATCTCCTCCATGACCGCCACGCCCAGGCCCTGGGTGGTGCCACCCTGGATCTGACCGACGACGGACAGCGGGTTGAGCGCCTTGCCGACATCCTGGGCGCAGGCCAGCTCGATGACCTTGACCAGACCCAGCTCGGTGTCCACCTCGACCACCGCGCGGTGCGCGGCGAAGGTGTACTGGACGTGGCCGAAGCCCTGCCCGGTACGCAGGTCGAAGGGCTCCGTCGGACGGTGCCGCCACTCGGCCTCGACCTCGACCGGCTCGCCTTCGAGCACGTCGACCAGGTCGGCGAGGACCTCGCCGCCGTCGGTGACGACCTTGCCGCCCTCCAGGAGGAGTTCGGCGGTGGCCCAAGCGGGGTGGTACGTACCGAACTTGCGGCGGCCGATCTCCAGGACCTTCTCGCGCACGAGCTCGCAGGAGTTCTTGACGGCGCCACCGGTGACGTACGTCTGACGCGACGCGGACGTCGAACCGGCGCTGCCCACCTGTGTGTCCGCCGGGTGGATCGTCACCTGGGTGACGCCCAGCTCGGTGCGGGCGATCTGCGCGTGGACGGTCACGCCGCCCTGGCCGACCTCCGCCATGGCCGTGTGGACGGTCGCGACGGGCTCGCCGCCCACGACCTCCATCCGGACCTTGGCGGTCGAGTAGTCGTCGAAGCCCTCGGAGAAGCCGACGTTCTTGATGCCGACCGCGTAGCCCACACCTCGTACGACGCCTTCGCCGTGCGTGGTGTTGGAGAGGCCGCCCGGCAGCTGGCGTACGTCGGCGGCCTCACCGGCCGCGAGCCACTGCTGCTCCGGCGGCAGCGGCATCGCCTCGACACGGCGCAGGAGTTCGGCGACCGGGGCCGGCGAGTCGACGGCCTGCCCGGTCGGCATGATGGTCCCCTGCTCCATCGCGTTGAGCTGACGGAAGGCGACCCGGTCCATGCCCACCGCGTCGGCGAGTTTGTCCATCTGGGCCTCGTAGGCGAAGCACGCCTGGACCGCGCCGAAGCCGCGCATGGCGCCGCAGGGCGGGTTGTTGGTGTAGAGGGCGATGGCCTCGATGTCGACGTTGTCGACGACGTACGGTCCGGCACCCAGCGAGGAGGCGTTGCCGACGACCGCCGGGGAGGCCGACGCGTAGGCGCCGCCGTCGAGCACGATCCGGGCCTTCAGGTGGGTGAGCTTGCCGTCCTTCGTCGCGCCGTGCTCGTAGTAGAGCTTCGCGGGGTGACGGTGGACATGCCCGAAGAAGGACTCGAAACGGTTGTAGACGATCTTGACCGGCTTGCCGGTGCGCAGCGCCAGCAGACAGGCGTGGATCTGCATCGACAGGTCCTCGCGGCCACCGAAGGCGCCACCGACGCCGGAGAGCGTCATACGGACCTTGTCCTCGGGCAGGCCCAGGACCGGGGCGATCTGCTTGAGGTCCGAGTGCAGCCACTGGGTGGCGATGTAGAGCTCGACACCGCCGTCCTCGCAGGGCACGGCGAGACCGGACTCCGGGCCGAGGAAGGCCTGGTCCTGCATGCCGAAGGTGTACTCGCCCTTGACGACGAAGTCGGCCTTCTTGGCGGCCTCTTCGACGTTGCCGCGGACGATCGGCTGGCGGTGCACGATGTTCGGGTGCGGGACGTGGCCGATGTGGTGGTCGTCGCGGCCCTCGTGGATCAGGATCGCGTCGGGCGCGGTCGCGGAGGCCTCGTCCGTGATGACCGGGAGTTCCCTGTACTCGACCCTGATCTTGGCGGCGGCGCGGCGCGCGGTCTCCGGGTGGTCGGCGGCGACGATGGCGACCGGCTCGCCGTGGTGGCGTACCTTGCCGTGCGCGAGGACCGGGGTGTCCTGGATCTCCAGGCCGTAGTTCTTCACCTCGGTGGGCAGGTCGTCGTACGTCATGACGGCGTACACGCCGGGCTGCGCGAGGGCCTCGGAGGTGTCGATCGACACGATCTCGGCGTGGGCGACGGTGGAGCGGAGGATCTGACCCCACAGCATGTCCTCGTGCCACATGTCGGAGGAGTACGCGAACTCGCCGGTGACTTTGAGGGTGCCGTCCGGGCGCAGCGTGGACTCGCCGATGCCGCCCTTGGTCTTGGAGCCCTGTGTGATGTTGGTGGGCGTACCAGTCGTACCCATCGTCAGACCGCCTCGGACTGCCGGGCGGCCGCGAGGCGGACCGCGTCCATGATCTTCTCGTAGCCGGTGCAGCGGCACAGGTTGCCCGAGAGCGCCTCGCGGATGTCCGCGTCGGTCGGGTTCGGGGTGCGCTCCAGCATCTCGTCCGCCGCGACCAGCAGACCCGGGGTGCAGAAGCCGCACTGGACGGCGCCGGCGTCGATGAACGCCTGCTGGATGGGCGAGAGTTCGCCACCCTCGCCGGTCTGCGAGTCGTGGCCCTTCGCCGCCCAGTGCTTGGCCTCGTCGAGCGAGGTGCCCGGCGTCCCGGAGGTGCCGCAGGCGCCGGTCGCGCAACCGCCGTGCTCCGCACGCTGCTTGGCGAAGTCCGCGAGACCCTCGACCGTGACGACCTCGCGTCCCTCGACCTGACCGGCCGCGACCAGACACGAACACACCGGCACACCGTCGAGGCGGACCGTGCAGGAACCGCACTCGCCCTGCTCACAGGCATTCTTCGAACCCGGCAGGCCCAGGCGCTCCCGCAGCACGTACAGCAGGGACTCGCCCTCCCACACGTCGTCGGCTTCCTGCTGACGGCCGTTGACCGTGAAATTGACGCGCATTACGCGACTCCCTCCGTGCCGGCGGCGGTGCCGCGGTACGACTCCCAGGTCCAGGTGAGCGTCCGGCGGGCCATGATGCCGACCGCGTGGCGGCGGTAGCTCGCCGTGCCCCGGACGTCGTCGATCGGGTTGCAGGCGGCGGAGCACAGGTCCGCGAACTGCTTGGCGACCGACGGGGTGATGATCTTTCCGTTGTCCCAGAAGCCGCCCTCTTCGAGCGCCGCGTTCAGGAACTCCTCGGCGGCCTTGGCGCGGACCGGGGTCGGCGCGGCCGAGCCGATGCCGGTGCGGACCGTGCGGGTCTCGGGGTGCAGAGCCAGGCCGAAGGCGCACACCGCGATCACCATCGCGTTGCGGGTGCCGACCTTCGAGTACTGCTGGGGGCCGTCCGCCTTCTTGATGTGTACGGCCCGGATCAGCTCGTCCGCCGCGAGCGCGTTGCGCTTCACCCCGGTGTAGAACTCGTCGATGGGGATCAGCCGCGAGCCGCGTACGGACTCGACCTCGACCTCGGCGCCCGCCGCCAGGAGCGCGGGGTGGGCGTCACCGGCCGGGGAGGCGGTGCCGAGGTTGCCGCCCACGCCGCCGCGGTTGCGGATCTGCGGGGAGGCCACGGTGTGCGAGGCCAGGGCCAGGCCGGGAAGCTCGCCGCGCAGATTCTCCATGATCTGGGTGTACGGAACGGAGGCGCCCAGGCGCACGCTCTCCTCGCCGACCTCCCACTCGCTCAGCTCGCCGATGCGGTTCAGGTCAAGGAGGTACTCGGGCCGACGGTGGTCGAAGTTGATCTCGACCATCACATCGGTGCCACCCGCAATCGGCACAGCGGTGGGGTGCTCAGCCTTGGCGGCGAGCGCCTCCTCCCAGCTGGCGGGGCGAAGGAAGTCCATGAGTGGCTCTCTTCTTCGTATCGTGGGTCGTTCTGTTTGAGCCAAAGATCGTGTGCGGCGGCCCGGCTCGTTCATGAGTTGTTCACGCGGATCGGGGTCAGTACACCGCGCCGTACAACACCGGGGTCAGTCACCGAAACCATGAAGGAGTTGGCTGGCCAGGGCGCACATCTTGTAGATTCGTATGAACGGAGGTCACCAGTAACCTCCTTGTTTTCCTCTGGAAACTTCAAGCACGGCCCGGGACAGAGAGAGCACAGGTCGCGAAAGCCCAGGACACAGCCTCGGAGGGGGCGGGACCGGCGTCCTGGGCACACGCGGGCCGACTCTCCGGAGTCCGAGAATCCGCTCGCCGGGTCCTCAGTACAGATCCATCGTAGATTTCGAGACAAAGAACGGCGGCGACGAGAATGCGGCTGCGCGCACTGCTGAACACCGACGCGCTGGGCCTGCGGCTGCTCGGCGGCGAGGACGAGCTGGACCGCACCGTCCGCGGTGTGATGACCACGGACCTCAAGGACCCCAGCCGCTATCTCTCCGGCGGCGAACTGGTCCTCACCGGCCTCGCCTGGCGGCACGACGCCGACGACTCGGAGCCCTTCGTACGCATCCTCGCGAGCGCCGGGGTCGCGGCGCTGGCCGCCGGTGAGGCGGAGCTCGGCGACATCCCCGACGACCTCGTCGTGGCCTGCGCCCGGCACCGGCTGCCGCTGTTCGCGGTGAACGAGTCGGTGGCCTTCGCGACGATCACCGAGCACGTCGTACGGCAGGTCTCGGGCGAGCGCGCCGGGGACCTGGCCGCGGTGGTGGACCGGCACCGGCGGATGATGACGTCGGGCCCGGCCGGTGGCGGTCCCGACGTGGTCCTGGACCTGCTCGGCACCGACCTGGATCTGCGGGCCTGGGTCCTCTCGCCCACCGGGCGGCCCATCGCGGGCTCGAAGCTCACGGGCCCCGGACTGCCCACGGGCGTGTGCGCCGAGCTGGCCGCCGAGCATCTGGCGGCGACGCGCACCGGACGCCGCGGACCACACCGGGTGACGGTCGGCACGACGACGTACTCGCTCTTCCCGATCCGCTCGGCCGGGCGCTCCACGGGCGCCTCCCGCGACGTGCGCGAGACGGTGCTGTCCGACTGGCTGCTCGCCGTCGAGGCGGACGCCGGGGACTGGCCCGACGAGCGGCTCGACCTGCTCCAGGGCGTCACCCAGCTGATCGCGGTGGAGCGCGACCGGCGGGACGCCGCGCGCACGGTGCGCCGGCGGCTCGCGCAGGAGGTCCTGGAGCTGGTGCAGACGGGCGCCGCGCCGGCCGAGATCGCGGCCCGGCTGCGGGTGGCCGCGCCGGTGCTGCTGCCCGGGCTCGGTGCGGCCCCGCACTGGCAGGTGGTCGTGGCCCGTGTCGAGTGGGACGGCGGCGAGATCGAGGGCGGTCCGGTCGCCCAGTCGCTCCTGGAGGAGATCCTCGTCGACCCGCTGTCGACGGGCCCCGAGCACTCCGACCGTATCGCCGTCGCCCACACGGGTGACGAGGCGATCGCGCTCGTCCCCCTGCCGGCGGTGTCGGCGGAACACGACGGCTCCGAGTCGGGGTTGCTCGCCGACACGCTCTTGGAGGCCGTACGGGACCCGCTGTCGGCCGGCCTGAACGACGACGGGCGGCTCACCCTCGGCGTCAGCGCCGCCGTCCACTCGGCGGAGGGGCTGCGGGGCGCACTGGAGGAGGCCCGGCACGCCCGCCGGGTCGCCGCGGCGCGCCCGGGGCGGGTGTGCGCGGCCGGGCACCAGGAGCTGGCGTCGCACGTGCTGCTGCTCCCCTTCGTGCCCGACGACGTGCGCCGCGCCTTCACCGCCCGGCTGCTCGACCCGCTGCGCGACTACGACCGCCGCCACCGCGCCGAGCTGATCCCCACGCTGGAGGCGTTTCTCGACTGCGACGGCTCGTGGACGCGCTGCGCCACCCGTCTGCACCTGCACGTCAACACGCTGCGCTACCGGGTGGGCCGTATCGAGCAGTTGACGAGTCGGGACCTGTCGCGGCTGGAGGACAAGCTCGATTTCTTCCTGGCGTTGCGCATGAGTTGAGGTCGCGGGCTCGTCGGCCCCACGCTCCCCAAGTGGCGCCGGTGTCCCACGACTTTGTGAAATCCTTCACCCACCCCCTTGGCCGGGCCCCGCGATCCGTGCTGAGATGCCACCACTCAACAGCTCAATGGTGTGCTCGGGGAGGGCAACGTGGCGCATACCGCCATGTCTGGTTCCGGAACGACTGCAGGGGACGATCCACTCCAGACCGCGGTATGGCGGCTGCGCTCACGCGCCTGCTGGGCCGACGCGGCCGCGCTGCTCAAGCCGCACACCGCGGAGGCGGCGCTGCAAAGAGCCTCGCTCCTCGTCGAGCGGTGCCTGTACACCGAGCAGGGCTGGGCCGAGGCCGAGGACGCGCTGCGCACGGCGGAGGCGGTGGCGCAGAGCGACGACGAGCGGGGCGCGGCGGCCTGCGAGCGCGGACAGCTCGCCTACGCGGCCACTCTGCTCGGCGTACGTGACCGCGCGGACGAGGCACGCGCCGCGCTCGGCCGGGCGGCGGCCCTGATCGCGCCGGGCGCCGCCGGGCGAGCCCTGCTCGACTTCCGGCGCGGGCTGCTGGCCGAGAACCTCGCGCGCTCGCCGCAGGCCGCGCGGGCCGCCTACCGGCGCGCCCACGCGGGGGCGGTCGCCCATGGCGACCCGCTGCTGCTCTCGTTCACCTGGCGGCATCTCGCCGGACTCGCCCTGCGGGACGGGGAGTTGGCGGAGGCGCGACACGGCTTCGCCGAGTCTTTGCGGATCCGTGAGGAGTTGGGGTATCTCGTGGGTACGGCTCCGGCGTTGGCGTCCCTGGCCGACGCGGAGGCCGAGCCCGAGGCGTCTCGGCTGCGCGCCGAGGCGGGGCGGTTGTTCCGGTTGCTCGGGGGCGTACCCACCTGGCTGGCGCAGCAGCTGACCCCGCCCGCGGCGACAGCCTGAGAGCGCGGAGAGCATCTCTGTCGGGCGGCTGCGGGTGGTTCGTCGCTGGTCGCCCAGTTCCTCGCGCCCCTTTCCGCGGCCGCCCGTACCCGGAGTCCGCCGGAACCCTCCAGGGCCTGTCGTTTGGATCAGGCCGGATCAGGGAGCGGGGCTTGGCGCGTGCAGCCGCAAGGCGGAGGAGGGAGTCGACGCGCTGGGGGGTCCCCCCGCGCGAGCGAAGCCGAGCGTGGGGGAGCCGGCGAGTGACGACAACGCCGCAGATATGCGTGCCGAGCCCCGCGAGCCCGGCCTGATCCACACGACAGGCCCTAGCTGCTCTGGACGTGCGCCAAGAGATTGCGGGCGAACGTCGCCACGCTGGTGCGGAGTTCGGGGTCGCGGGCCACGTGGACGACCACCGCCACGATCACGAGGAGCGTGAGGAAGCCGCGCAGTCCGCCGCCGCGGCCGCCGCCGTAGGACATGGGGCGGTGCAGCTGAGGCGCCCCCGAGTGAGGGCCATGGGCGCGGGCCATGTCGTGCATCTGACGGTGGTGGCGTACCTGGTTCTGGTGGATCTGCTGGGCCTGCTGTGCGGCCTGCTGTGCCTGCTGCTGTGCCATCCAGGACGGGTCGGGCATCGGTCTCTCCCCCGGTTTCGGTCCGGCTCTCGCCGTGTACGCGAAGGCACGCGTGCGGGGCGGGCCGGGTTCCCGGCGAAGGGGTGTGTTGCGCGGACCGTACGGATCCGTGACACGGGTGAGCGGAAGGGCACCTACCCGCGGTGTCAGGACACTCCGGCGAAGTGCTCCCGCACCAGGGACTGCACGACCGCCAGGTCTTCGGCGATCAACGCGTCCAGCAGGGAGGTGTGTTCGGCGGCGTCGGCCACGAGGTCCGCGCGGCCTCGGCCCACGGGGCCGCCGACCAGGGGCCACTGGGCGCGGCGGTGCAGGTCGTCGGCGATCTGCACCAGCTGGACATTGCCGGCCAGGGCGAGCACCCCGCGGTGGAAGGCCCGGTCGGACTCGGCGTAGGTCGCGCGGCAGCCCGAGGAGGCGGCCCGTACCGTCGCCTCGGCGAGCGGGCGCAGGTCCGCCCAGCGGGCCGCGGGCACGGTGCCCGCGAGCCGCAGCAGCACCGGGACTTCGATCAGGGCCCGGATCTCGGCGAGTTCGGCCAGCTCCCGCGTGCCGCGCTCGACGACCCGGAAGCCCCTGTTGGGTACGACCTCGACGGCGCCCTCCAGCGCGAGCTGCTGCATCGCCTCCCGTACCGGCGTGGCGGACACCCCGAACCGCTCGCCGAGCGCGGGCGCCGAGTACACCTCTCCGGGGGCGAGCTCGCCGGCGACGAGCGCGGTGCGCAGGGCGTCAAGGATCTGTCCGCGTACAGAGGCGCGCTGGACGACAGGACGCGCGCCCTCGGCGCGCGGGCGCGGGATGGGCGTCTCGCTGTGCGTGTGCTCTCCGCGAGCGCCGGCACCGGCGCCCTCGGCGGCGACACCCCGCTTGCGGTCCACATCCGCGGCCTGCGGCTGTGCGGGTACCCGAACGGCCCCCGTACGGATGTCCGGGACCCCGGCCCCCCTACCGGCGGAGCCGTGCGCATTGCGCGGGCCGGCCTGCTCCACGGGGTCCTCCTCCGGGTTGGTGGTACTTGGGGGTCATTGCGGGGGTTGTTACTCGTCCGTCAAGCACCATAGGCGCACAGGGCCTCAGTTCAAACATCATGTACACGAGGTAAGGTAAGCCTTACCTGTAAACGATCGTGAAGCGGTGGTCCCCGCATGCCCGCTCCCGCCCTCCCCTCCGGCACCCCGGCCGGCACCGACGTACGCCCGGCCTCCTCGCCCGTCGCGGACGCGTACGCCCGGCTGACCGAGGTGTTCCCCGGGCTGAGCGTCACGGAGCTGGGACACGGGGAGGCGGCCCCGCGGGACGGCGGCTGGGTCTCCGCCGCCCGGCTCGCGGAGGGCGGGGCCGGTCTCGACGCGTTCCTGGCGTGGGACGAAACACAGGTCATCCGGGACTACGGACAGCGGGCGCGGCCGGATGTGGTGGCGAGCTTCGGGCTGCACCGGTACGCCTGGCCCGCCTGTCTGCTGATCACCGTCCCGTGGTTCCTGCTGCGCCGCGTACCCCGCTTTCCTGTGGAGCACGTCACATACGAGCGGGCGCTCGGCCGTATGGCCGTCCGGGTCACGACCTTCGCCTGTCTGCCCGACGATCCGGCGGCCGGTCTGCCCGGCGCCCAGGTCGTACCGGACGAGGAGACGCTGCGGGCGCAGGTGCGGGCCGCCGTCGCCGAGCATCTGGAACCGGTCCTCGGCGGCTTCGGCCCGCGCATGCGGCGGCGCGGCCGGGCCCTGTGGGGCATGGCGACCGACGAGATCGTCGAGGGCCTCTGGTACGTCGCCCATCCGCTCGGCGAGGAGCGGCGCGCGATGCGCGAGCTGGAGCTGCTGCCGCCGGGGGCGACGCAGCCGTACGCGGGCTCCGCCGCCTTCCGCGAACTGACCGGTCCGAACGGGGTATCGCTGCCCACCCGCGACCGGGCGAGCTGCTGCCTCTTCTACACACTGCGCCCCGAGGACACCTGCGCCACCTGCCCGCGCACCTGCGACGCGGATCGCGTGACCAAGTTGACGGCCGCCGCCGCCAGTTGGGGCTTCCGCAGGACAGGGCACGACCCCGGATCCCGTAAGATCATCCACGACCGGGACACCCGTGCGGTTACAGGCGATTCACAAATTCCTCACTTGTCGCAGGAACTTTCCGTGGAACCATCCGTACGGGTAATCTTATTCGCACTCAACTCCCGTCCCTCGCGCGGCAGTTCGAGCAGAATGTCGCCCTGCGCATCCCCTTGCACATCCTTGGCGGCCTCTTGCCCCGAAACCCCCTGAGGGCCGACGGGATTGGGCCACTATGGCGGGCGTTACGCCCTATCCCAATGCAAGGGACCCCAGATGAGACTGACCGACATATCGCTGAACTGGCTGCTTCCGGGCGCCGTTTTGCTCCTGGGACTGCTGGCGGCGGTGGCGGTGCTCGCGCGCGGCAAGCGGTCCGGGGAGAACGCGAGCAGTGACGACTCGTGGGAGCGCAGCGAGGAGCGCCGCAGGCGTAAGGAGGCCGTCTACGGCACGGCTTCCTACGTGCTGTTGTTCTGCTGCGCCGCGGTCGCCGCAGCACTCTCCTTCCACGGCCTGGTCGGCTTCGGCGAGCAGAACCTCGGCCTCTCCGACGGCTGGGAGTACCTCGTCCCGTTCGGCCTGGACGGCGCGGCCATGTTCTGCTCCGTCCTCGCGGTCCGCGAGGCGAGCCACGGTGACGCGGCGCTCGGCTCCCGGATACTCGTGTGGACGTTCGCGGGCGCCGCGGCCTGGTTCAACTGGGTGCACGCGCCCCGGGGCATCGACCACGCGGGCGCCCCGCAGTTCTTCGCGGGCATGTCGCTGTCGGCCGCCGTGCTGTTCGACCGCGCGCTGAAGCAGACGCGCCGTGCCGCACTGCGTGAGCAGGGCCTGGTCCCGCGTCCGCTGCCGCAGATCCGCATCGTCCGCTGGCTGCGCGCGCCCCGTGAGACGTACAGCGCCTGGTCGCTGATGCTCCTGGAGAACGTGCGCTCGCTGGACGAGGCCGTCGACGAGGTGCGCGAGGACCGGCGCCAGAAGGAGCAGAACCGACTGCGCCGCCGCAACGAGGAGCGGGTCGAGCGGGCGCACCTCAAGGCGCTCAGCCGTGGCCACCGGGGCCTGCCCGGCCGCGGCAATGCTCGACAGCAGCTGGAGACCACCGTGGAGCGAGCTCCCGCCCAGGCCACCGCGGAGCCTGCCATATCGCCGGAGCAGCTGCCCGTACGCTCGCGGCCCTCCCTTACGCCCGTCCGCAAGAGCACTGAGCCGATCACCGTCGACCTCACCGCCGAGGACGACACGATGGCCCTGCCGCGACTCGACTCGCTGGAGCGCAAGCTCAAGGACCTCGAGCAGCAGTTCGGCTGAGGCCCGGGCGCACATCTGATCCCGGGCGCCCGGACGGTCCGGCCGCCCGGCGGCCGGACCCCGGACAGGACGACAACGGCGGCGCGGTGTCCTACACCGCGCCGCCGTCCAGTTCGAACCACACCGCCTTGCCCACGCCGTGCGCCCGTACGCCCCACGCGTCCGCGAGGGACTGGACGAGAACGAGGCCTCTGCCGTGCGTACCGTCGTCGGCGTTCGGTACCCGCAGTCTGGGCCTGCGTCCCACGAAGTCCCGGACCTCCACGCGGAGTCCGTGGGGTCCGACGGTGGCCGTCAGGACCGCGTCGTGGTCGGTGTGAATGAGTGCGTTGGTGACGAGCTCGCTGGTCAGCAGCTCGGCTATCTCGGACCTTCCCGGCTTCCCCCAGTGACGTAACAGCTCCCTCAGTGCCTTCCGGGCCTCCGGCACGGCCCGCAGGTCCGCCCTCCCCAGCCTGCGCCTGAGCTGCGCGTCACCCGGCTGGTCGGTCGCCTTGTCGGCCGCTTCCTCCACTGCCTTCACGGAGGAGGCCCCGATGGCCATCGGACCACCTCCTCGTGCCTGCCTCTTCATGACCCCCGCCTGCACGCCGATGTCGGTTCCCTCCCGCTCGAACACGTTCACGGGGATCCATGCCCCGTCGGCAACGCGACAGTCATGTCGAATCGTCAACCACCCGCCGGGCGCGCACGGATGCGCGGCATCTCGGCGGGGAAGTGACACTGTGCACAGAGCCGTCCGAGCGCCGAGGAGCCGCCGTGCACGACGACCGTTCGCTGGTGGAGGGGCGCCTGGAGCGCGCGCTGCGACAGTTCCTGCGCCCCGCGCAGTACGCGGACCGGGTGCCCCTGGTGCTGTCCGTGTGGCATCTGCCCGGTGAGCCGGTGCCCGTCGACCAGGCACTGCAGGCCGCGTACGAGCCGTTCACGACCGGCACGGTCTGGGGAAAGCCCTGGTCGACGAGTTGGTTCCGTATCGAGGGCCGGGTGCCCGAGGAGTGGGCGGGCCGCCCTGTGGAGGTGGTGATCGACCCGGGGTTCACAGGCGACGGACCCGGTTTCCAGGCGGAAGGGCTCCTGTACGACGCTGCCGGCGTACCCCTCAAGGGAATTCACCCGCGCAACCGGCATCTCACGGTCGCCGCGCCCGCGCAGGGAGGCGAGGCCGTGCATCTGCTGCTGGAGGCGGCGGCCAACCCGGCGGTGCTGCACGGCTTCGAGCCGACGTCGCTCGGGGACGTCCTGACCGCGGGCGATCGGCCCATCTACCGATTCGCCGCTGCCGATCTCGCCGTACTCGACAAGGACGTGTGGCAGCTCGTCCTCGACATCGAAGTGCTGTCGGAGTTGATGCACGAGCTGCCCGCGGACCGGCCCCGGCGGCACGAGATCCTGCGCGCGCTCGAGGACATGCTGGACGCACTCGACCTGCACGACGTGTCCGGTACGGCGGCCGCCGCCCGGGCCGAGCTGACGGACGTACTGTCCCGGCCCGCCTCGGCCAGCGCGCACCGGATCTCGGCGGCCGGGCACGCCCACATCGACTCGGCGTGGCTGTGGCCGCTGCGCGAGACGGTCCGCAAGGCGTCGCGCACCTTCGCCAACGTCACCGCGCTCGCCCAGGACTACCCGGAGCTGCTCTTCGCCTGTTCGCAGGCCCAGCAGTACGCCTGGGTCAAGGAGCACCAGCCGCACATCTGGGAACGCATCAAGAAGGCGGTCGAGGAAGGAAATTGGGCCCCCGTGGGCTCGATGTGGGTCGAGTCGGACGCCAACATGCCGGGCGGTGAGGCGCTGGCCCGCCAGATCATCCACGGCAAGCGCTTCTTCGCACAGGAACTGGGCGTCGAGACCGAGGAGATCTGGCTGCCCGACTCCTTCGGCTACACGGCCGCCTTCCCCCAACTGGCGAAGCTCGCGGGCGTCCGCTGGTTCCTCACCCAGAAGCTGAGCTGGAACCAGTCCAACAAAATGCCCCACCACACCTTCTGGTGGGAGGGCATCGACGGCACCCGCGTCTTCACCCACTTCCCGCCCGTGGACACCTACAACTCCCAGTTCCACGGCCGTGAACTCGCCCATGCCGAAAGGAACTTCGCCGAAAAGGGGCGGGCCACCCGCTCACTCGTCCCGTTCGGCTGGGGCGACGGCGGGGGCGGCCCGACCCGCGAAATGCTCGAGAAGGCACGGCGGTTGCGGTCCCTGGAGGGCTCGCCGCGTGTCGCGATCGAGCGACCTTCGGCCTTCTTCGCGGCCGCCGAGGAGGAGTACGGGGCCCACGCGCCGGTGTGGTCCGGCGAGCTGTATCTGGAGCTGCACCGGGCCACGTACACCTCGCAGGCGAAGACGAAGCGGGGCAACCGCAGATCGGAACACGCCCTGCGCGAGGCCGAGTTGTGGTGCACCTCCGCGGCCGTACGCGACGCCTCGTACACCTACCCGTACGACGCCCTCGACCGGCTCTGGAAGACGGTGCTGCTGCACCAGTTCCACGACATCCTGCCAGGATCGTCGATCGCGTGGGTGCACCGCGAGGCACGGGAGACCTACGCACGGGTGCTCGCGGAGCTGGAGGAGATCACGGCCGAGGCGGTACGGGCGCTGGGGCCGGGCTCGCCCGCGATCCTCAATGCCTCGCCGTACGAGCGCACGGAGGTGGTCGGGGACGGGCTGGTGACGGTGCCGGGGCTCGGGAGTGCGGCCGTATCGGCCGGCGTCGGAGCGGGCGTGCGGGCCGAACAGACCGGGGACACCATCCTGTTGGAGAACCGGTGGATGCGGGTGACGGTCGACCGCGACGGGCTGCTCGCCTCCGTCCGGGACCGCGTGGCCGACCGCGAAGTGCTCAGCGGCCCCGGCAACCTCCTCCAGCTGCACCCCGACCACCCGAACGCATGGGACGCCTGGGACATCGACCGGCACTACCGGCGCAAGCACACGGATCTGACGGCCGCCGAGTCGGTTGAGCTCGTCGAGAGCGGGCCGCTGCGGGCGACCGTCCGCGTCGTCCGCGCCTTCGGCACGTCCCGCGTCACCCAGGAGATCCGGCTGACGGCCGCGAGCCGCCGGCTGGACATCGTCACGGACATCGACTGGCAGGAGTCGGAGAAGGTGCTCAAGGCCGCCTTCCCGCTCGACGTGCACGCCGAACGCTCCGCCGCCGAGATCCAGTTCGGCCATGTGCACCGTCCCACCCACACCAACACCGGCTGGGACGCAGCCCGCTTCGAGATCTGCGCGCACCGCTGGCTGCGGGTCGCGGAGGACGGATACGGCGTGGCGGTCCTCAACGACTCGACGTACGGCCATGATGTGACCCGCACGCCGCATGAGCAGGGGCTGGGCACGACCGTACGGCTGACGCTGCTGCGCGCCCCGCACAGCCCGGACCCGGAGACGGATCTGGGCACGCACCGGTTCACCTACGCGCTGTTGCCGGGCGCGGGTGTGGGGGACGCCGTCGCGGAGGGGCTCGCCCTGAACCTCCCGCTGCGATCGGCCGCGGCGCCGTCGCTCGAACCGCTGGTGAGCGTCGACAACCCGGCCGTCACCGTCGAGTCGGTCAAGCTCGCCGAGGATCGCAGTGGTGATGTGGTGGTCCGGCTGTACGAGTCCCGGGGCGGACGCGCGCGGGCCACGCTGACCACCGGCTTCCCGGTGGCCCGGGCCCAGGTGGCCGACCTGCTGGAACGGCCGCTGCACGAAGCCCCGTCGGAATTCGAGCTGCGACCGTTCCAGATCCTCACGCTGCGGCTGCGACCGGCGTAGGCCGCGGGCGCGCTACTGCCGCCGATGCCCTTGTCGCCGATGTGGATGATCTTGTGGCCCCTGCGGGTCATGTCGACGACGAGCTTGGTGGTCGTGCGGTCGCCCCAGGTCAGGGTGATGGCGGCCTCCGTGTATTCGGCCGTGCCGTTGTCGGTGACCGTCCACTTCACCGGGACGTTCTGGGCACGCAGGATGCCGTCCGCGTGGTTCCGGTCCTCCCACGCCGGGCGATGACGCAGGGCGCGGTGCACGGGCACGAGACGCTGGTGGAGGTCTCGGTGCAGGGGCGGACGGACACGGCCGTCGTCCTGGAGGCGCTCCGGGTGCGTGTCGTGGGGCGCGACGCCCCCGTGAAGGGCACCGCCTACGCCATGGACCAGGGCTGCGGCGGAGACATGAGCCCCCGCTCCTTCGCCGTCGATCTGGACGTCGACCGGCCCATCACCCGCGCGGTTCCGGGCAGCGACACGGGCGAACCGCTTCCCGCGCGGCGCATGCCGTACAGGGTGTCGGCCCACGACCCGGAAGTACTCCTGGTCGACGCCCGCACGGAGGACTGCGACTGCCGCTGGTACCTCGAACTCGACTGGTCCTCCCAGGGACGCAGCGGCACCGTCCGGATCGACGACCACGGTCGCCCGTTCCGCACCAGTGGCATCAAGGGCCTGCCCCACTACTGGTACACGGGCCGCCGCTGGACCCCCCTCACCGGCTAGGACCTGTCTTTCGGATCACGCCTGGGCCGCGGGGCTCGGCACGCACATCCGCCGCGTTGTCGTCACTCGCCGGCTCCCCCACGCTCGGCTTCGCTCGCGCGGGGGGGGACCCCCCAGCGCGTCGACTCCCTCCTCCGCCTTGCCCCTGCACGCGCCAAGCCCCGCTCACCGGCAGTCATGAGGCGCCACAACCCGAAGTCGGCGTGCCCCGAAAGTCTGACCCTAGGGCCGCGGCACGTTGCGCAGGTTCGAGCGGGCCAGCTGCACCATGCGGCCGACCCCGCCGTCCAGGACGATCTTCGAAGCGGACAGCGCGAACCCCGTCACCATCTCCGCGCTGATCTTCGGCGGGATGGACAGTGCGTTGGGGTCGGTGACGATGTCGACGAGGGCCGGGCCCTTGTGCTTGAAGGCGTCCTTCAGGGCGCCTTCAAGCTGCTTGGGCTTCTCGACCCGGACACCGTACGCACCGCAGGCGCGGGCGACGGCCGCGAAGTCGGGGTTCTTGTTCGTGGTGCCGTACGAGGGCAGGCCGGCCACCAGCATCTCCAACTCGACCATGCTCAGGGAGGAGTTGTTGAAGAGGACGACCTTCACCGGCAGGTCGTACTGGACGAGAGTGAGGAAGTCACCCATCAGCATGGAGAATCCGCCGTCGCCGGACATCGAGACGACCTGCCGGTTCCGGTCGGTGAACTGGGCGCCGATCGCCATCGGCAGCGCGTTCGCCATCGAGCCGTGCGAGAACGAACCGATGACGCGGCGGCGGCCGTTGGGCGAGATGTAACGGGCCGCCCAGACATTGCACATCCCGGTGTCGACCGTGAACACCGCGTCCTCAGCAGCGAGTTCGTCGAGCACGGAGGCCACGTATTCGGGGTGGATCGGGATGTGCTTCTCGACCTTCCTCGTGTACGCCTTGACGACGCCTTCGAGCGCATCGGCGTGCTTCTTCAGCATCTTGTCGAGGAAGCGCCGGTTCTCCTTCGGCTTCACGCGCGGGATGAGGCAGCGCAGGGTCTCCTTCACATCGCCCCAGACCGCCAGGTCCAGCTTCGAACGGCGGCCCAAGTGCTCGGGCCGGACGTCGACTTGAGCGATCTTCACATCGCTGGGGAGGAAGGCGTTGTACGGGAAGTCGGTGCCGAGCAGGATCAGCAGATCGCACTCGTGGGTGGCCTCGTAGGCGGCGCCGTAGCCGAGCAGTCCGCTCATGCCGACGTCGAAGGGGTTGTCGTATTGGATCCACTCCTTGCCCCGCAGCGCGTGCCCGACCGGAGACTTGATCTTCCCGGCGAACTCCATGACCTCGGCGTGCGCGCCCGCCGTGCCGCTGCCGCAGAAGAGCGTGACCCTCTCGGCCTCGTCGATCATCGCCACGAGCTTGTCGATCTCGGTGTCGCCGGGGCGGACCGTGGGCCGGGAGGTGACGAGGGCGGTCTCCAGGGGCTTGTCCGGGGCAGGCTCGGCGGCGATGTCGCCGGGAAGGGAGACCACGCTGACCCCGGACTGGCCCACCGCGTGCTGGATGGCGGTCTGCAGCAGCCTCGGCATCTGCTTCGGGCTGGAGATCAGCTCGCTGTAGTGGCTGCACTCGCGGAAGAGCTGGTCGGGGTGGGTCTCCTGGAAGTAGCCGAGGCCGATCTCGCTGGACGGGATCTGCGAGGCGAGGGCGAGGACCGGGGCCATGGAGCGGTGGGCGTCGTACAGGCCGTTGATGAGGTGGAGGTTGCCGGGGCCGCAGGAGCCGGCGCAGGCGGTGAGCTTGCCGGTGATCTGCGCCTCCGCGCCGGCGGCGAAGGCGGCGGTCTCCTCGTGCCGGACATGGATCCAGTCGATGGCCGAGTTGCGCCGAATGGCGTCGACGACAGGGTTGAGGCTGTCGCCGACGACTCCGTACAGCCGCTTGACGCCCGCGCGGGCGAGGATGTCGACAAACTGTTCGGCGACGTTCTGCTTGGCCATGCTTCACGCACCTCTTCGCGATCCTTGGATCCCTGGGGTCCATCGGGTCTTCCGGGTCCCCCGGGGCCCGTGGTCCATCCCCTGGGTCCATGAATTCACACGGGGCGCGGTTACGCCTCCCAAACGGCCGCGGCCGTGCGATCGTCGGCGTACCCCTTGACCCGCACCAAGGTGTCCGCGAGGAACGCGGCGAGGCCGGGCGGTTCCGCCGCCGACCACCGCTCCGTCAGGTGTTCGGCCAGTTCGGGTTCGCCGCGCAGCGGCTCCGCCAGGCCGCCGGTGCAGAGCAGGAGCGTGTCACCCGGCTGGGCGACGGAGGCGCGAAACCGGAAGGGGTCGCGCGGCGGTGCGGGGGCGGGTTCGTACGGGCTCGGGGGCGTGGTGATGCCCAGGTCCATGGTGAGCCGGTCGCCCTCGGGGGTCTCGTGGGGCAGCGATCCGAAGCCGACCACGGCCTCGCCGGTGGCCTCCCCGACCCGAGGCTCGATGTCCTGCCACTCGCCGTCCCGCAACCGGAACAGGCCCCCCGCGCCGACGCCGAAGAAGACGCGCGTGCGGCATCCCGGGTCGGCCGGCAGCAGCAGGCAGCGCAGGCCGGCGGTGTACTCCTCCGGTTCGATGCCCTGCTCGGCCGCGCTCGCGCGCAGTTTGCCCAGGCTGCGGTCGGTGAGCCGGTGCAGCCCCGACTTCAGATCGCCACGCCGGGCGGCCCGGAGGTCCTCGGCCAGCCGTGCGTGGCTGCGGCCCACGGCGCGCCCGATCCACTGGCACGCCTCGGCCGCCGCCCGATGCGCGCCCGGCGTGGCCCGCGCGCCGGTGGCCATCGCGACGAGGACGAGTGCCTGCTCCCCCGTCCCGAACCGGGCGGTGAGCAGCGAGTCCCGGCGTGGCTCGCCCCGGTAGCGAGCGGAGTCCCCGCGCACGGACGCGGCCCGCAGCGTGCTCGTCCCATAACGCGCGCCGTCCAGCACGGTGTCGGCGACCAGGTCGTCGAGGTCGTCCGGGTCGGCGGGCGGGAGCGCGGTCGGTTCGGCGTCGTAGGTGGGCGGCCCCGAGCCCACGTAGTCGACGGCGGGCGGCTGTTGGGGGGCGGAGAGGGCCGGTTCGCCGGGCAGGGCGTCCTCGGGGGCAGAGGTGGGCCGCGGGGGCCGGGCGTCGGACGGAGTGATCGGCAAGGTGTCGCCCGCAGGCACGGCAGGCGGTGAGGTGGGGGCCGGTGGCGCGTCCACGGGTGCCCTCGACGCGGGCACCGCGCTGCCGGGCGACCCCGTGGACGTTCGGCTCCCGCGCTCCTGCGGGGGGAACCCGGGTGGTGGCGGCCCGGGCGGGAAGGTCGCGGGAGCCGGTGGTTCGGGGGGCGGGGGCTCCCAGGGGGCGGGTTGCGGGGCGAGGCCACTGCGCTGGAGCGGGCCGGGGTCAGGGCTCGGACCGGGAATGTCACCGCGCTCCCGCCGGCCGGGCCGCGGCGCAGGCCTCTCAGGCGCACTCCCTGCGGGCGCACGTCCCTCGGGTGTCCGCGGCGTCGCCCCCGGCCAGGCCCCGGACGCGGACGCGGCGTCGCGCTGCTCCGGTACCGCGGGTGGCTGTTCCGGTTCGGCGGGGGACGCGCCCGGCACCGTGGGAGGTCGCTTCGGCTGCCGCGGGATGTCGGGCGCGGGCGTGTCCGGTCGCCGGGCGGCGGCCGGCCCCCCGGCGGTCTCCAGTCCCACCGTTCCCGCGGCCGACGCGAACCGATCGTCCAGAGAATCGGCCGCGGCCGCGGGCCCCGTGTCCTCGGTGGAGTCGTCGTACAACTGCCCCCACCAGTCGTCCTCATGACCGGTCGGCTTCTCCCCCTGCTGGCTCATGCCCCCAATTGTCCACCGCCGGAGCCGGATGAAAACGGGGCATCCGGAAAAACCGGCCGGCGGGTTGGATGCCGCACGGCGATACGAAGCCGCCGGACGGTGCCACCCCCCACGGGAGAACCGCCCGGCGGCGTCTGGGTGACCGGACTTGGCCCTGTCGTCGAACTCCCGCCTGCCCCGCGACGCCTGGCACACTCCCCCACTGCCCCAAGGGCGTGGGAGGTGCCCCCACTCGCCGCACCGGGCACAGATCCGAGTACATCCCGTACGAGGACCTGCACCCGGCACGCCGAGAGCACGCACCAGACGCCGCGGAGCCCGCCCTCCGGGCGGACGACGGGAGTTCGACGACAGGACCTGACACTCGTCGTAGGCCCGGGTCACGGTCTGGGTGACCGACTTGCCGTTCGCGTCGGTCAGTTCGGCCCTCAGTGTGACCTGCTTGCCTGAGGCTCCGCCAAGAGTTCCTCGTCGACGCGGCCCGCGGCGATGGCCGCGACGGCGCCCTCGGGACACACGTGCAGGTCCGAGCCGGACTGCCGGGTCTGCGTGAAGGGAGTGGTGCCGTCCTCACCGGGCAGGGCGATGGCCCCGCCCTTCGTCACCAGGACGCGGTCTCCGGTGACGAGGGTGACGACGGCGCCCGGGGCGGTGGCCCCGGTACTCGTCACGGTCTCGGCTGCTGTGCCGCCGCCGTGGGCACGGCGGTCGTGACGGCGAGGACGGCGGCGGTGGCCGCACCCATGGCCGTACGCGATATCGCTCTCCCCGAAGTCCCACTACCCAAGGTCGTTCCACCCGTGTCCGCGCGGGCCGAACAGGCTCAAGCAGGGCATTGCGGGCGGTGGTTGGTGCTGCGGGGGCGTGAGCTTGGCAGAGAGGCAGGTGGTGCGGGGATGATGTGCCGAGGCGGGTTTGCGCCGTGGCTGTTTCCCGCCACGGACACCCGCCGACCGGCCGGAACGGATCCTTGGGGAGGGACATCGCCGCATGCTGGGAGCGATAGGTCTGGACGAGACGCACGAGTCGGCGTACCGGGCGCTGGTGTCCGTGGGCGCCGCCGACGTGCCCGATCTCGCGCGGCGGCTCACGCTCGGCGAGTACGACACCGAACGCGCCCTGCGCCGGCTGGAGCGGCACGGTCTCGCCGCCCAGTCGTCGGCACGGCCCGGACGCTGGGTCGCGGCGCCGCCCGGGGTCGCCCTCGGCGCGCTGCTCACCCAGCAGCGGCACGAGCTGGAGAAGGCGGAGCTCGCGGCAGCGCTGCTCGCGGAGGAGTACCGGGCGGCGGCGGCTGAACCGGCGGTGCACGACCTGGTCGAGGTGGTGATCGGCGCGGCGGCGGTCTCACAGCGGTTCCTGCAGCTCCAGCTCGGCGCCGCCGAGGAGGTGTGCGCGCTGGTCACCGGGAATCCGGTCGCGGTCTCGGGGATGGACAACGACGCGGAGGAACAGGCCGTGAGCCGGGGCGTCGGCTATCGCGTGGTGCTCGAACGGGCCGTCCTCGACCAGCCCACCGGCATCACCGAGCTGTCCGCCGCGCTCAGCCGCGACGAGCAGGTGCGGGTCGTGGACAAGGTGCCGACCAAGCTGGTGATCGCCGACCGGACGCTCGCGATGGTCCCGCTCACCTCGCACACCGCGGAGCCCGCGGCGCTCGTGGTGCACGCGAGCGGCCTCCTCGAGCTGTTGTCGGGCCTCTTCGAGTCGGTGTGGCGGGACGCGCTGCCGCTGCGGCTCGGCAGCAGAGGTGTCAGCGAGCAGGAGCTCGACGGCCCCGACAGCACCGACCTGGAAATCCTGTCCCTGCTGCTGGCCGGGCTGACCGACGCCAGCGTCGCCAAACAGCTGGATCTGGGCCTGCGGACCGTGCAGCGCCGGGTGAAGCGGCTGATGGAGTTGACGGGCGTGACGACACGACTTCAGCTGGGCTGGCACGCGTACGAGCGGGGCTGGGTGGCGCGGGACTGACACCGGCGGGACGGCTGCTGTCAGCGGGACGACTGCTGCCGGCGGAGTCGGCCGGCGCGGGACTGACGGCAGCGCGGCTGGAGGACGCGGTACTGAGGCACGGCCGCTCGGTGCGGCACTGACCTGCGGTCGGGGGCCCGCTCAGTCACTCTGGGCAGATGGGAGTGTGGGAACTCCTGCTGGTCGGCGTGGTGATTCTGCTCGGCCTTGCCGGAGTACTGGTGCCCGGTGTGCCGGGGTCGTGGCTCGTCTGGGCCGCGGTCCTGTGGTGGGCATTGACCGACCCGCGGGCGCTCTCCTGGGCCGTGCTCGTGGGCGCGACCGTGGTCCTGCTGCTGGCCCAGGCGGTCCGCTGGGTACTGCCGCCGCGGCGGTTGCGCGCGAGCGGGGCCACCACCCGGATGGCGGTGTACGCCGGGACAGGGGCGCTGCTCGGCTTCTTTCTGCTGCCGGTGGTGGGCGCGATACCCGGATTCATCGGCGGGATCCATCTCTACGAGCGGCTGCGGCTGGGCGGACACGGGCAGGCGTGGGCGGCAGTGCGGACCGTGATGCGGTCGGGCGGGTGGAGTGTGCTGACGGAGCTGTTCGCCTGCCTGCTGATCATGGGGGCGTGGTTGGCGGCGGTGATCCGGGGCTGAATCCCAGCGTCCAGACATACGGCCGCCATTCATGTACACACCTACACATCGGATCTCTCTCCAGCCATTGACGGTCCACCGCACCATCTCTACGTTTCGGTCTGGGACAGCTCCGATGAATCATCCTGCGTACGTTGCCGCATGAGCCGCCAGTCGAAGAGCCGTCAGGAGACACGATGCCCAGCCCGTCCAGACGTACCGTGCTCGCCACCGGATCCGCCCTCGGCGGGACGCTGCTCGCCGGAGGCCCGCCCGCGCAGGCGAGGGCAGCCGTCCCCGAGGGCGCCGCCGACCCCTGGCGAACCGTCCTCGACGACGCCGACCTCGTCTGGCAGCGGATGCCGAAGACCTGGTACGAGGGGCCGTACCTCGGCAACGGCTTCCTCGGCTCCGGGATCTACGCCGAGCCGGGCGCCGATGCCGAATCCCTTTCGGCCGTGCGCTTCAACGTGCAGCACTCCGAGGTGCAGGACCACCGCCCGGAGTTCGGCTCGCTCTTCGGGCTCGCCCGGCTGCCCATCGGCTACTTCACGCTGGAGCCGGTCGGCACCATCACGGGACTTGACTGGCGGCTCCGGCTGCGCGACGCCGAGCTGACCGGGACGCTCACCACGGACCGGGGCACGCTGACACTCCGCGCGCTGGTGCACAACTCCCGCTCGGTCCTCGCCGTCGAGGTGACACCGAGCGAGGGCGAGCGTGACTTCCGGTGGATGTTCCATCCGGCGGACGCGATCAGCCCGCGCGCCGCCTTCAAACCGCTGCCGGACGGCTACCAGGGCAACCCGCCCGCCGAGGTCGCCGAGCACGACGGCGTCCTGGCCGCCGTACAGCCCCTGCTGTCGGGCGGACAGCACGCGACCGCCTGGCGGGAGCGCACACGCGGCGCGACCCGCACGCTGTACGTCCATGTCGCGCACTCGTACCCGAAGTCCACGGCGCTGGACCGGGCGCTCGCCACCGTACGAGGGGCTTCGGCATTGCCGTACGGCCGGCTGGCGCAAGCACATCGCGCCTGGTGGCACGCCTACTACCGCAAGAGCTTCCTCTCCCTCCCCGACGCGCGCATCCAGCGTTTCTACTGGATCCAGCTGTACAAGACGGCGTCCGCCGCCCGCCGGGACGCGCCCGTGATGGCCACCAGCGGGCCATGGCTGGAGTCCACGCCCTGGCCCAACACCTGGTGGAACCTGAACGTGCAGCTGGAGTACTGGCTGATCCACGGCTCGAACCACCTCGAACTCGACGCGGTGACAAGGGCGTTGAGCGAGTACCGGGACAACCTGTCCAAGGAGGTCGCGGAACGGTACCGCGGTGACTCGCTGGGCATCCCGCGCACCACGGACCCCCACCTCGTCAACGGCGCGGCGGGCACCCTCACCGGCTACGGCGTCGGCATCCCCGGCCAGGATCCGCCCACTCCCGAGGTCGGCAACCTCACCTGGGCCCTGCACAACGTCTGGCTCAGCTACCGCCACACCATGGACGAGTCGATTCTCCGCGACGTCCTGTTCCCCCTGCTGCGGAAGGCGATCAACTACTACCTGCACTTCCTGGAGCCGGGCGCGGACGGCAAGCTGCACCTTCCGGCCACCTTCTCCCCCGAGTACGGCGGCAACACGCGCGACTGCAACTACGACCTGATGCTGCTGACCTGGGGCTGCCGGACCCTGCTGGAGTCGGCCGAACTCCTCGGCATCGACGACGAGCTGGCGCCGCGCTGGCGCGAGGTGCTGGCCAAGCGGGTGGCGTATCCCACCGACGCCAACGGGTTCATGATCGGCGCGGACATCCCCTTCGCGAAGTCGCACCGCCACTACTCGCATCTACTCGCGGTGTACCCGCTGTACGAGCTGACCGGCCGCACACCCGACGAACGGGCCCTGATCGAGAAGTCGTTGGCACACTGGGTCGGCTTCGAGGGCGCCCTTCAGGGCTACACCTTCACCGGCGCGGCCTCGATGTCCGCGCTGCTCGGCAAGGGCGAGGACGCGCTCGGGTACCTGGGTGAGCTGATGACCCGCTTCATCCAGGCCAACACCATGTACAAGGAGTCGGGCCCGGTCATCGAGACCCCCCTCTCGGCCGCCCAGTCCCTGCACGACATGGTCTGCCAGTCGTGGGCCGGCGTCGTCCGCGTCTTCCCCGCACTGCCCGCCGCCTGGCCGGACCTGACGGTCCACAACTTCCGTACGCAGGGTGCCTTTCTGCTCTCGGCGGTACGCGAAAGCGGGGCGACCCGCTGGGTCCGACTGGTCAGCGAGGCGGGTGCCCCCTGCGTCGTACGGCATGGCATCACGAGATCCGTCGAGGTGCGGGACGCACGCGGGCGAGCCCTGCGGTACTCCGACGCGGGCGACGGCGCGATCCGCATCGCCCTGCGCAAGGGCGAGTCGGCGCTCATCACGGCGAAGGGGGACCGGCCGGACCTGACGATCGCGCCGGTCGAGCCGAACGAAGCGGCACCCAAGTGGGGACTGCCTGCTTGAGGATTTCAGGCGCGTGACGAGGCGCTGGGGCGGCTTGTCGCGGTCAAGGTGAACACAGGGTCTGTCCTTCGGATCACGCCTGGGCCGCGGGGCTCGGCACGCACATCTGCCGCGTTGTCGTCGCTCGCCGGCTACCCCACGCTCGGCTTCGCTCGCGCGGGGGACCCCCATCGCGTCGACTCCCTCCTCCGCCTTGCAGCTGTACGCACCAAGCCCCGCTCACCGGCAGTGGTGAGGCGCCGCAACCCGAAGTCGGCACGATCCAAAGACAGGCCCTAGGGGGCGAGCGTCGTCAGGTCGATCGTGTCGGCCATTGCCTTCATGCCCGCGTCGTTGAAGTGGAGGTGGTCGCCGGGGTCGTAGGCGGGGCGGATGCGGTTCGGGTGGGACGGGTCGCGGACGGTGGCGTCGAAGTCCGCGACCGCGTCGAAGAGACCGCGTGGGCGGATGACGGCGTTGACCGACTGCCGTACGGCCTCACGGGCCCGGGTGTACGCGGCGTGACCGCCGTACGGGGTGAGCGTGGCGCCGATGACGCGGAGGCCGCGGGCGTGTGCGTGGCGCACGATGCGGCGGTACGCGTCCTCGATGGCGCCGGGATCCGTCTGCTCGGGGGTGCCCTTGATGTCGTTGATGCCCTCCATCACGATCACCGCGCGTACGCCGGTGCGGGAGAACACATCGGCGTCCAGGCGGGACAGGGCGCTGGGGCCGCGGCCGTCGAGCAGGACGCGGTTTCCGGCGATCCCGGCGTTCAGGACACCGAGGCGGCGGTGGGGCGGGAGGCCGCGCAGACGGTCGGCGAGCCGGTCGGGCCAGCGGTGGTTGGCGCTGAACGTCGAGCCGGTGCCGTCCGTGATGGAGTCGCCGAGCGTGACCACGCTGCCCACGACGGCCGAGCCGAGCACGTCGACGCCGGTCACGTAGTACCAGTTCCCCAGGGTGCCGGTGTACGCGCTGCCGCTTTCCTCGGCGGTGCGATTGCCCTTGCGGGCCAGGAAGTTGGTCTGGAGAGCGGAGCGGTGATAGGTCGCCGGGCCCGAGTCGGCGGGGGTGTGGAGCGAGATCAGGAGGTTGGCATCGGCGGGGACCTTGAGGGCGACGAGGTCGCTGACCAGGTCTCTGCCCGCGGGGATCGTCACCGAACCGGCGCCGGCGAAGGTGACCGTACGCATCGAACCGGGGACGGCCCGCGGGCTTCTGGGCGCGCCCGGCTGCTGCAACGCCACGGTCACAGCGTCGAGTTGCAGCGGTGCCGTGCCGAGCCGATTGGAGAGCCGGACGCGAGCGGCGCGGCCGCCGACGCTGGTGTGCACCACATTGCGGATCGAGGCGCCGGGCAGCGCGGGGGCGGTGCCGGAGGCGGCGGCTTCCCAGGTGCCGGTCCAGATCCGGCTCGGCGTGGGGGCGGCCCGGCCGGGCTCGGACTCGGCGAGCGCGGTCGGCGGGCTGAGCACCAGGGAGGTCACCAGGGCCGCCAGGAGGTGCCGGACCTTGATCGCGCGCGTCATGGGGGCATGGCTTCCCTGCCCGTCGGCCCCCTCAACGCACTGTCACCCCAATGGACGCGCCCGTACGACGTCCCCGTACTCCCCTGGACCTAGGACCAGCATCCGATGCGGTCGCGGCGCGGGAGTGTTTGGCTGCTGTCATGACCGAATTCAGCGCGGCCGAGCGCGCTTACCTCAAGACGCAGCGGCTGGGACGGCTGGCCACTGTCGACCCCCACGGGCAGCCGCAGGCGAACCCCGTCGGCTTCTTCCCGCAGGAGGACGGGACGATCCTGATCGGCGGCTACTCGATGGGCGCCACGAAGAAGTGGCGCAACCTGCAGAAGAACCCGAAGGTCGCCCTCGTCGTCGACGACATCGTCAGCCTCTCGCCGTGGAAGGTCAGAGGCGTCGATATCCGAGGAGAGGCCCAACTCCTCACCGGTCCACATGAGTTGGGTCCGCACTTCAGCGAGGAGCTGATCCGCATCCACCCGAAGCGGATCCACAGCTGGGGGCTCGAGGACTGAGCGGCCTGGTGGATGCGGATGAGGTCGTTGAAGATCGCGGCGGGCCGCGCTTGTTGGAGATCGTGGTGGACCGGGTCCGTCGGAGATCGGGCGGATCGGGCCCGTCGAAGATCGCGCTGGATCGGACCCGTCCAAGATCGGGTCGGATCGGCCCCGTTGAAGATCACGTGGCGTCGCGGACTTGGTAAGGTCGCGATCCATGACCGCCACCGAGCCCACCATCCTTGCCACTTCGGGTGGTCACCGCGTCGGAGACCGCACCAGGGTTACCTTCGACGCCCTCGTCCACCATGCCGTGGACCTGGCGGGGGTTCAGGGGCGCCGTCCGCGCGTCATGTACGTCGGGACAGCGATCGGCGACGCCGAGCACTTCACCACGCGCATGAGCGAGGCGGCCCGTGTGGCGGGCTTCGACCTGACCCCGCTCCACCTCTTCCCCATGCCGAACCTCAAGGACATCGAGGGATCGGTGCTCGAACAGGACGTCGTGTGGGTCATGGGCGGCTCGGCGGCGAACCTGCTCGCCGTATGGCGCGTCCACGGACTCGACGCGATCTTCCGGCGCGCGTGGGAAGCCGGGGTCGTGCTCAGCGGGGTGAGCGCCGGGTCGATCTGCTGGTTCCGGGGCGGCACCACGGACTCCTTCGGGCCCGAACTGCGCCCGCTCACCAACAGCCTCGGATACCTGCCCTACGGCAACGGCGTCCACTACGACAGCGACCAGGGCCGCCGCCCGCTGGTCCACCGGCTGGTCGTCGACGGCACACTGCCCGTCACCCACTGCACGGACGACGGCGTGGGGCTGGTGTACCGAGGCACCCGACTCGTCGAGGCGGTCACGGAGATACCGGGCAAGGGCGCATACGTGGTCAGGCGCGAGGGAGGCTCGGCGGTCGAGGAACGGCTGGAGCCACGTCTGCTGCCATCGCCGCAGAGCTAGTGCCGCGTCAGCCAAGGTTCGCCCCGTCGCGACGCCCGGCACGCTCCCCCACTGCCTCAAGGGCGTGGGAGGTGCCCCCACTCGCCGCACTGACCGAAAGCCCAAGTTACATCCACTACGAGGACTTCCGGCCGGCACTCCCCCAGCCTTCGGCCGGGGGGACCCCCAGAGCACGCACCGGACGCCGCTCCTTGACGGGCAAACCTTGGCTGACGCGGCATTAGTCAGTTCACGCGGTGCCGCGTCAACTCGGCTTCGACCCTGAGGTGTTGCACGGCGTAGGAACGCCAGGGGCGCCAGGCATCCGGAATATTCTCGCCGGGCGGGGCCACGTCGGGGTCGCCGAGGGCACGGGCACGGATGACGGCAACGGTGGATTCGTCCAGACCCGGCAGCGCGAGCAGCGTCCCCTGCGCGTCGTCACGGTCGGCGCCCGCGTCCAGCCGCAGGGTGCCGTCGGCGAGGGCGGTGGCCAGGGCACCGAGGGTTCCGTCCGGCTCGGCATCCGCGAGGACGGCCGGTTCCGGGAACACCTGGGTGAGCGTGCCGCACGGAGCGTCCAGCGCCTTCCCGTACCGCCCGACCAGCCGCTCGGCCTCCGCCGTCCCCACCAGCGCGCGCACCGCCAGTTCGTCGGGGTCGGCGGCGCCCGGCGAACGCAGGCCCGGACGCGCGGCGACCAACGGTCCGAGCCGCGCGTCGGCTCCCAGCCGCTCGTCGACGGCATACGGATCGGCATCGAGGTCGAACAGCCTGCGCAGCCGCTGGACGGCGGTGGTGAGATCACGGAGATCGGTGAGGTGGAGACGGGCGTCGAGCCAGCCACCGGGGTGGGCGCCGTCGCTGGGAGCACTGCGGCCCCGGCTTCCGCCCGGCCGCTCGTCGACCGCGACGATTCCCGTGCCGTACGGGAGCCGGAGTGTGCGCCGGTACGTGCGTCCGCCGCGGGTGCCGCTGACGTCCTCGATCCCGGCGATCGCCTCGCCGGCGAGGAGGTCGAAGACGGCGGTGGACTGGTACGGCCCCCGGTGGGCCAGGCGGATGGGGATCCCGGCGGTGGGCGTTGCCGCACGCCGGGCGGCGGAGGCGCTGCGCGGGGCGGCGGCACGCAGCTCGCTCGGTGTCGAGGCGTACACCGCGCGGATCGTGTCGTTGAACTGGCGCACACTGGCGAACCCGGCGGCGAACGCGATCTGCGTGACCGGGAGGTCGGTGGTCTGGAGCAGTACCCGCGCGGTGTGGGCGCGCTGGGCGCGGGCCAGTGCGACGGGGCCCGCGCCGACCTCCGCGGTCAGCTGCCGCTGCACCTGGCGGGCGCTGTATCCGAGGCGGACCGCGAGGCCTCCGACGCCCTCGCGGTCAACCACCCCGTCGCCGATCAGGCGCATGGCCCGCCCGACCACGTCGGCCCGTACATTCCACTCCGCGGACCCCGGCACGGCGTCCGGCCGGCACCTGCGGCACGCCCGGAACCCCGAGCTCTGCGCCGCGGCGGCCGTCGCGTAGAACCGCACATTCCGCCGCTTCGGCGTCACCGCGGGGCAGCTGGGCCGGCAATAGATCCCGGTGGTCTCGACAGCGAAGAAGAAGTCCCCGTCGAACCGGGCATCCCGACTCCGCACCGCCTCGTACCTGGTGTCCTCATACCTGGCGTCTTCGTCGATCACGCTTCCAGTGTGCGGGCGCGCGATCGACGGGGCTGGCGGAAATCGGACATGGCGTTGGGTTTCCTCGCCCCCGCCGCCCCTACCCGTCCCGTACCTGGGGGGGCTTCGCCCCCCAGACCCCCTGGGCTGTTCTTTTGGTGCGGGCCTGTCGGGGCTTGTCGCCCGGTTCCCCGCGCCCCTGAAGGGGCGCGGGGAACCGGGCGCGAACCAAACCCGCCCCGGCCCCGGGCTACTGCCAACGCCCCCGCTTGGCCTCCATGGCAGCCCGCCCCTCCGCCCCCTTCCGCTTCCAGTCCCGTCGGATCTCGGCCCGCAGCCGCGCGTCCGTCTTGGCGACGATCCGCTGGTTCTCGCGCAGCAGCTTGCGATAGCTGTCGATACGGCGTACAGGAAGGGCGCCGGAGTCCACGGCGGCGAGCACGGCGCAGCCGGGCTCGCCGCCATGCGCGCAGTCCTGGAAGCGACACTGCGCGGCCAGTTCCTCGATCTCGGCGAAGACCTGCCCGACACCGGTCTCGGCGTCCCAGAGGCCGACGCCCCGTAGTCCCGGCGTGTCGATGAGGATCCCCCCGCCCGGCAGGACGAGGAGGTTGCGGGTCGTCGTGGTGTGCCGGCCCTTGCCGTCCATGTCGCGCGTGGCCTGCACATCCATGACGTCCTCGCCGAGCAGCGTGTTCGCGAGGGTCGACTTCCCCGCTCCGGACTGGCCGAGGAGGACCGAGGTACCGCCGGCGAGGACGGCCTCCAGGACATCGAGGCCCGCACTCGTCGTGGAGCTGACCGCCAGCACCGGCACACCCGGCGCCGTCGTCTCGACGTCCTGGACGAGATGCCCCAGCGTCGCCGCGTCCTGCACGAGGTCGGCCTTGGTGAGGACGACCACGGGCTGTGCGCCGGACTCCCAGGCGAGGGCCAGGAAGCGTTCGACGCGGCCGAGATCGAGTTCCACGGCGAGCGACACGGCCACGACGGCGTAGTCGACGTTGGCCGCGAGGATCTGCCCCTCGGAGCGCTTGGAGGAGGTGGAGCGCACGAAGGCGGTACGGCGCGACAGATACGTCCGTACGTAGCGCGGATGGCCCGCGGGTTCCACGGCGACCCAGTCGCCGGTGCACACGACCCGCATCGGATCGTGCGGCGTCACGAACGCGGTGTCCGCGCGCATGACCCCGTCGGCAGTGACCACGTCGCACTGCCCGCGGTCGACCCGGATGACCCGCCCGGCCAGCAGACCCTCGGAGTCGTACGGGGCGAACTCGTCCGCCCACGCGTCGTCCCAGCCGTACGCCGCGAGAGGGTGCACTGCCGGGAAAGCAAAAGCAGAGGAAGTCAAGGGAGACCCTTCACAAGGGTGGCCCCGGCAGGCGCGCTCAGGCGCGAAGGAAGAGGAAGGTCAGCCGGCGGCCACAGAGGTGGACTTGATGAACTCCTGAATGCGGGCAGCGCCCATCGCAAAGACAGCCATCGGTCAACACCTCCTGTTCGTCCCACACGCTTGCGCCGTAGGCGTCACAGCCCCTCCGGCGTCGAACGACCCGACCATAGCCCAGTCCCGCACCACGTCGTCAAACCTTTTTCCTCTTACGCGCCCAGCCCCTCTCGCCGCACCGCAGACGTCCCCTCACTTTCGTGACGAGCAGGAGGTGAGGAGGAGATGAGGCACCGTCAATTAGCTGGCTGGAAAGGGTTGATGACGGATCCGAGTACCTACGATGCTGTACTGACAGCGCTCCTCCACGGCGGCTACGATGACCCGCCAGTCCCGTACGTGGGGCATGATGGGGGATCGCGTGGGGATGCCCGAAACGCCGTTGCCGGCGCAGCACCTTAAGGACCGTACGGCGACGCGACGACTGTGTGCCGGGGTGTATCTGGATCAGCGGTATCGCGATGTTGTGATACAGGACGTCTACAACGCCAGAAAACGCCGCGTGGCACCGTCGTACGGTTATGACCTCGTTCCCGTTCTCGCGCACGCGTGGCGATCATGGTGGCTTTCCACCGCGGAAGATGCCCTGACCCTCGTGCTCTTCGGGGCTGCCTTCCTCGCGTTTCCCCTCGCTGCGCTTGTCGCCGTCCTCTTCCTCGTCGACCTCGGACTCGCTCAGGCGCTGATCGCGCGCCTCTCCCATCGCTACAGAGTCCTGCGTGCGGATCTCGAAGGCGACGAGAAGAACGACTGGTCGACGCCCTGGAGCCGGCTTCTGGGGCGCGCGCTCACCGTCACCGCCATCGTCACCGTGGTGGCACTCGTCCTGTTGGTACGTCTTTCGGGCTGGCCGGGCGTAGGGGCTGCGGCCCTGATCGGGCTGGTCCCCTGCGCGGTCCTCGCGGCAAGCGGCGTACTTCGCCAACTCGCCCTGAACCGGCTGCGCATGAGGGACACGAAGGAGGGCTCGGCGCCCGGCCCGCTGCGCACGAGTCGTCGGCTGTCCGTGATAGACGGCCAGCAGAGGCACCCCATGGTCGTGTACTCGGGGGGCACGCCGTTCGTTGGGAGCGGGAAAATCCTGAGCACCTGGTCCTTCGCGCAGCGCCTGGTGGAGGCCAAGCCGCTCGGCGAGGAGAAGGACGTCGAGTTCGCCCAGAAGCCCTTCACCAGCTGGGCCCTCGTGGAGGAATTGCGGCGTGCGATCACCGCCCTGGGCACGGAGAGTGATCCGGAGACTCGCCTGCCCGGCCTGAGGGTGGACGACACCCTGTTCGTCGAGGGCCGCTACGCAGGCCATTACTCGAGCGAGCTGGGAGCCCGGCCCGAGGCCGAGCTCGTGCAGCGCATGCTCGACAGCCCGCCCGAAACCGCCCGCCACTACCTCACGTGCCAGGTGGAGTCATGGGGCGGTGACGTCGTGACCACCATGTTCGTCCATGTCTCTCTTCAAGGGCGCACCCTCTACATCGAATTCACCACGTGCGGACTCGCACCGACCCGACTCGAATACCAGGTCGTCGATGTGGTCGGCGGCACCGGCCGCGTGGCCGTACTCCGCTCTGCCGCGACCAGCCTTCGGCGTCTCCCCGCGATCGCAACGGCGCCCATGCGGCTGGCGCGTGCGACGGCCCAGTTGCTGGGCGCGTTGCAGGCCGGAGCCGACGCCACCGCGGCGCACCTCAAACGCGGACTGGACATAGGTGCGGTGTTCAGCGCACGTGAATCGGCCTCCCTCTCGTCGGACGAGAGCTATTTCCAGTCGTTCGACGTCTTCAAGCATTCGAAGATCATTGAACGGCGTCTGCTGTCGACGGTCGGTGACTTCCTGAAGGAACACGGTGTCGACACCTCCGAGTTCCGGCGCCGGGCCTCGGCCATTCTCAACAACGGTGTGATCCACACCGGTACGGGCGACATCAATGTCGATCACACGGCCATGGGAGAGAACACGAGCGTCAACGGCTGACTCGAGGAGGAAATCCGCATGCGAAACAACGGAATCAGCCACCAGGGCAACGGGGACATCAACGTCAGCGGAGTCGTCGCGATGGGTTCCCACACGAGCGCCACCTCTCACGCCGCGCCTGTCGCCGTAGCCGAACAGAGTGTTCCGGCCTCTCCGCGCCCGGAGCCGCCGCAGTCCTGGGACGCGGGTGTGGTCACGGTCCTGCCGGTCGAGACCCGCGCTCTGATCGATGCCCTCTCTCGACGCGGCGCGCACCACAAGGAAGTCACCCCGCACGGGGTCCGGTTCCATCAGTTCAGCTGGGACGCCGCCGGCCGCACCGTGCGCGTGGTCGTCACCCAGTCGCTGCTGCCGGGCCAGCAGTCCGCCGGCAACGCGGTGGCGTACCTGCGTCAGAGCTTCGCGCCGCGGCTCCTGGCGCTGGTGGGGATCGGCGGCTCCGTCCACCCCGACGTGCACGTCGGCGACGTGGTGATAGCGCAGGAGATCGTTCACTACGAGCCGCGCAAGATCACGCCCGAGGGAGTACGGCGACGTGGGCGCAGCCATCCCGTGACCGCCCGAGTCCAGCACGCGATCAACGACTTCTTCACGGAGAACGGCGAACCCTGGCCGCTGCCCGAGGGACCCGATCACCGGGCTCTGCGCGGGCTCATCGGCTCCGGCGAGGCGGTGATCGCCCACGTCGACGCGGCGGAACGCCGGTATCTCAGCGTGTACAACGAGAAGATCCTCGCCGTGGAGACCGAGGGCGCCGGTCTGGTCGAGGCCGTGCACGCCGCCGCCAACGAGGCCGGCACCCCCGAGCCCTGGCTGGTCGTGCGGGGAATGTCGGACGAGGCCGACAGCCACAAGGACGACAGCCGTCACGAGCTGGCCGGCAGGAACGCGGCCGCGGTGTTCTGCGGTCTGCTGCCTCACCTTCTTTGAACACCGACGGAGATGAGCGACCGTCAAGCCGCTCGGTCCTGCTCGGGCGGACGGTTTCTCCGCGAATGAGGGTGGCCGACCGCGCTCACTCCGCCGTCGTACAACTGCTCCCGTCGAGCGTGAAGGTCCCCGGCACCGAGTTCCCTTCCTGCCAAGAGGCGAGGAAGCCGACAGCGAAAGTGCCGCCCGCGGCGACCGACTTGTTGTAGTCGGCGGCGCTCGCGGTCACGTGGGAGTCGTGTTGGACGAAGGTGCCGTCCCACATCTGGGTGACGCGTTGGCCGTCGTGGAAGGTCCAGGCGATTTGCCAGGTGTCGAGTGCCTTGGCGGAGGTGACGGTGACGGTGGCCTGGAAGCCGTCCGGCCACTGGTTGACGATCTCGTACTTCACCTTGCAGGACGACGATGCGCTCTTTGTCGGGTGCGCGGACTTGTGGGGCGTCTCGGCGGGGGACGTGGACGTGCCCTGGGGCTCTGGGTCGGGAATCGTCTCGGAGTCGGTCGTCGAGTCCGACGGTTGGGGAGAGACCAGGGAGCCCGCGGGACGCGTGGTGGCCGCGGGCGACGAGACGCCCGGTTCCGCCACGGGCTGCCGGTCGGCCGAGTCGCCGCGCGCGGAGGCGCTCCCGCCCTTGGAACCGTCGAACGGCATCAGCGAGACCGTGAGCGCCAACGCCGACACGATGACGGCCGCGACCAGGAGCCCGGTCCGGCCGATCCGGGGCCCGGCCACCTTGCCCTCGGCGAGGCCCGTGTCCACGGCCGCGTCCGTACGCCCGCCCGCAAGACCCGCCTCGGCGGCCCGGCGCCGGCGCTCCAGATAGGCGAGGCCACCCCAGCCGATCACCCCGCCCGCGAGCGCCGCGGGCAGCCCGCCGCCGTGCAGCCGCAGACAGGCGGCCGCTTCCGCGCAGTCGACGCACCGGGCGAGATGCCGGGAGAGATCCTCGGGCGCCTCGGCGCCGGGCGAGCGGGTGACCGCGTCGAGGAGCCGAGCGTAGCTGCGGCAGTTGGCGTCCATCGGCGTGTCGAGGTGGTTGCGATGGCATCGGTCCCTGAACAGCGCCCGCACCTGGGCGAGTTCCTCGGCCGCAGCCGCAGGGTCCAGGCCGAGCCGCCGGGCCACCGCGGGCAGCGGCAGCGACTCGACCTCGGCGTGCCACAGCAGTGCCGCGTCCGGTTCCTGCAGGTCCCTGAGGCCGCGCAGCGCGAGCGGGCGGTGCAGCGGCGGGCCGGTGTAGCGGCCGGCCTTCTCGGAGTTGAGCCACAGCCTGAGGTCGGGGTCGAGCCGGTGCCCCTGGCCGTGCGCCTCCCAGGCGGCGGCCGTGGTCCGAACCGACGTCAGCAGCAAGGGAATCCGGGGCAGCCGCAGCGCCCGGCGGCCGGTACTCTTCGCTCCCGAACCGACCTCGCGCGCCTCGCGGATGCCGTGGGTGAACGCCTCGGTGGCCAGCTGGGTGGCCGCGGCGGAACCGGACGTGCACAGATCGGCGTACGACAGAGCCGCGTCCCAGCACTCCGAGAACCGCGCGGCCTCGGCGGCGTCCTGAGGGGTCGGCAGGTCAGGCATGGGAGGCTCCTGCATCCGCTGCTTCCATGTGCAAAGTCATGCAACGCCCAACTCGGTTACTGGACACGGGAGTTGGGCTCCGTCTCACGACGGGGCCCGAGCCTTTCACGGTTTCCGCACAACTGACAAGCGACGTATTCAAATGATGGGCAAGCGGTTGCATCGCACCGGTGCTGCGATGCAACCGCACCGTCCCGTCCCGCCAACGGCCCTGCCGCTCGGTGGCGACGATCCGCCCCTGGGCGTCCCAGGGCGTCGGCCTTGCAGGTCGCCCAACTCCAGGCGTCCCGAGTGTTGTACGGAAGGAAGGCCAGAAAGTATCGATTCCCGTCGACTTTCACCAGACCTTCGACGCCCACCATCCGCCGGAGGCGTTCCGCCCGTTGAGACACACCCCTCTATGTCCGGCGGCGCAGAACGGATTACACCTGCGACGGCTCCTGTGCGGGAAGACTGTCCATGAAGGAGCTGACGGAGAAGACCGCGTTCCCCGGTCCGGGAGGGCCGTATCCGGGCGGCGAGGAGAGGCCGAAGTCCTCCATCGTGGAGCGGTAGGCCTCCAGGAGGCGGATGTGGTACTCCAGGGGCGCGCCCTGCGGGTTGGCCTTGCCCAGCGGGGTGGTGGGCTCCGGGCACCACGTGGTGAAGCGGGGCGTGATGCCGTGCGACATGAAGAAGCGCAGCCCCTCGGTGGTGGAGGCGATGGCCTCGTCGACCGTGGTGAAGCCGAAGGGTTCAGCCATCTCCACGCCGGCGACGAAGTTGGGGATCACATTGCGCGCGCCGAAGATCTCCGCCGAGTCGAGGATGCGCTTGTGCCACTCGTCGCGGCCTACGTAGCGCTCCTTGCCCGGGCAGTACAGCTCGAAGAGGCGGCGGTCCCACACCTCGTAGTTGGGGTGGTAGATCTGCACGCCGTAGTCCTTGAACCGCTGCACGTCGTCGCGCGGGAGAGCCTGCGCAACCACCTTGCCGATCCAGCGTCCGGGGAAGTGCTCCTCGATGGCCTTGGCGTAGAGCCCGTAGAAGTCGGCCTCGTCGCGGCCCTGCAGCTTCGAGGTGATCGCGCCGCCGGTGAGCGTGTACGCGGTGGACGCCTTCGCGGTGTCGTAGCGGTCGATGATCTCGAGCGCTTCAAGGACCTCGTCGACGTCCTTGACGCCGGTGTACGGGCGGCCCGCCGCCTTGTGCTGGCGCCAGTTGTGGTTGATGTCGCAGTACTGGCACTCCTCCTTGGCGCCGAAGTACTGGCAGACCCGGAAGACGGTCAGGTAGATGAGGTAGCCCCACTGGATCGTCGGGGCCACCTCCATCACGGACTTCCCGTTGGAGAGCTTGTGCCGGTAGTACTCCGGCATCGGCGGCACCCCGACGTCGGAGATCCGCTTCCCGTCGAGGTAGAGCCCGAGCATGCCGTCGTCGTCGGCGGCCACCCGGTACGGCGAGGACGGATTGACGCGTACGGACACGACGGTCCGCCGCAGGTCGTACGGGCCTCCCGTGAGGATGATCTCCTCGGGCGGGCGCCTGAGCGCGGCCTCGCCCAGCTCGGGCAGGGTGCCGTGGTCGAAGGAGAAGATGAAGTACGACTTCGGCTTGACCTCGCCGCCCTCGTTGTCACTCAGGGCGGACGCGTCGAAGGCCACGCCACCACGGAGCAGGTCCTCCTTGAAGACGGCTTCCCGTGGCACGTGCGGGAACCGTTCCATCAGATCCTCGACCAGCGCGGTGCGGCTGCCGCCCATCCCGTACTCCTCGCTCCCGACTCGTCCCGGGTTCGTTCCAGGCCGTGTGCTCGACTCCTCACGGTATGCCCCCGCCTGTGACTCAGCCGTGCCGGGTCCCCTGGCGCCGCGCGATGTGCGCCGGAGGGGCCACATCCGGCGGAAGCAGCGGGTCGGGCTTCGGCGCGCCCCAGGTCGAGGTCAGCGGCAGGGTCCCGGCCCAGAGCCCGAGCTCCGCGTCAGGTCCGTCGCCGTCGTCCGGCGCGCCAGTGCGGATCTTCACCGAGGCCTCTTCGAGGGACAGCGCAAGCAGGGTCGTCGCGGCCAGCTCCTTGCGACTGGGCGCCCGTGCGTAGTCCCACTGGCCAGGCGTGGCGTGCTCGGAGAGCCGCCTCAGGCCGTCGACCTTCTCGTCCGGGTCGCTGACCTTGCGGGGTACCCCGTGGATCATCGCGCTGCGGTAGTTCACACCGTGCTCGAACACGGACCGCGCGAGCACGAGCCCGTCGACATGCGTGACGGTGACGCAGACGGGAGCGCCGGCCGCGAGACTCCGGCTGGCCACCGACCCGTGCACGTACAGCTGCCGCTCGTCCCGCCCGTACACCGTCGGCACCACCAGTGGCCGCCCCTCGACGATCACACCGAGGTGACAGATGAATCCCGCGTCGAGGATCGCGTCCAGGTCGGCGCGATCCAGGCTGCCCTGCTCGCGAAGGCGACGGTGGCGGGTGAGGTCGGTTTCGGGGAGAGGTCCGTACGTCATAGGCGGGAAGCTATCGATATCACAGGCTAGTGGGCCACAAATTTGCTGAATTAGTTATGCAGGCTCGCCTGAACAACGAAATCCGCAAACCTCCGGTGGGGACTGGGGCCCCACCCTCCCGTACTGGCGGCATCGGGTGATCGTCCCCGATCTGCGCGGCCACGGGCGCTCGCCGAAGCCGGCGGAAGGGTCCGGCGCCCGGGACTTCGCGGCCGACCTGGCGGAGCTCCTGCAGAGGCGTTCCGGCCGAGGGCGTACGACGAACTCCGCGAACGGCAGCGGCGGTTGACGGCGGAGATGGACACGGACGTGTATTCGACGCCCCGGGCGGCGGCGTTCGAGCGCGGGACGCTGACCGACCCCAGGTCGCGGGTGGCCGTGTTCGACGGGGCCGGGCATTTTCTGCACGAGGAGCGGCCGCAGGAGTTCGTGGAAGTGGTGGAGCGGTGGATGACCGGGGCCGGCTCGGCAGGGCGAACGCGTGACCGCCCTCCCGGCGGGCGGCCTCTGAGGAAGGACTGCCCATCGCGCCGAAAGAGGGCGTCGGCGGGCCCACGGGGGAACCCGGTTGCTCCCCCGGAACGCCCCTGACAGAGTCGTGGCCATGCCCACCTTCTCCGCCCACGACGGGACCGAGCTGGCGTACCACGTGTGCGGCGACGGCCCTCCGGTGATCTGCCTGCCCGGCGGACCGATGCAGGACTGCGCATACCTGGGGGACCTCGGCGGCCTCTCCGCGCACCGGCAGCTGATCATGCTGGACCTTCGGGGAACCGGCCAGTCGGCGACACCGGAGGACCCCGCCTCCTACCGCTGCGACCGACTCGTCGACGACGTGGACGCTCTGCGCGAGCACCTGCACCTCGACCGGATGGACCTGCTCGCACATTCCGGCGGTACGAATCTGGCCGTGCTGTATGCGGCACGCCATCCCGAACGAATCGGCAGGCTCGCGCTGATCACGCCGAGCGTGTACGCCGTCGGCATCACGATCACGGCGGAGGTCCGGCGCGAGACGGCACTGCTCCGCCGGGATCAGCCGTGGTTCCCGGCGGCCTTCGCGGCTCTGGAAGCGATCGTCGCCGGCAAGGCGACGGCCGACTCCTTCGAGGCCATCGCCCCCTTCTGGTACGGCCGCTGGGACGAGACGGCTCGCGCGCATCGGGCCGCCGAGGACGGGCACAAGAACATGGAGGCCGCGGCCGTCTACGGCTCCGAGGGCGCGTTCACCCCGGACACCACCCGTGCCGCGCTCGCCCGGTTCGCGTCACCGGTCTTCGTACTGGCCGGCGAGGTCGACCTGAATTCCCCTCCACGCGCCGTGGCCGAACTCGCCGAGCTGTTCCCGCACTCCGAACTGGTCATCCAGCCCGGGGCGGGACACTTCCCGTGGCTGGACGACGCGGACGGTTTCGTGGCGACCATTGCGGCATCGTCTTTCGGCCCGTCCGGCGCTTGAGGACAAGGCCGTCAAGACCGATCGGGAGCTTGGGGGCTCAGCCCCCCAAGGTCGGGAACGGGCAGGGGCGGCGGGGGCGAATTCCCTCCTCACGCAGCCCGCTCCAACCCGTCCCCGTCAACCCGAAACTCCAACTCCCGCCCCATCACCAGCCGTTTGACCTCCCCCCCCCACCACCGTCAGACCCAGCCGAGCGACCTCATTGCGCGCTCGGGCAGGGAGATGACCTTCCCGCTCGGTGACGTCGGCGACAGTAACCGCTCTCCACCGTAGAAGTGGCCATGTGAGAGGGTCAATGGACGGGCCGGCGGGGTGGACCTCCCGGCGAGGTACCGTCCCCCGGTGGCCGCCGAAAACCGGCCGCGGACGGCGACTTCCCGGGGAGGGACGACAGGGATGACAGAGACCCTGACCAACTGGGCCGGCAACATCACGTACACGGCCAAGGAACTGCACCGGCCGCACTCGCTCGAAGCGCTCCGAGCACTGGTCGCGGACAGCGCCCGGGTGCGGGTGCTGGGCAGCGGCCACTCCTTCAACGAGATCGCCGAGCCGGGCGCCGACGGCGTACTGCTCTCCCTGACCGGTCTGCCACCCGCCGTGGACGTCGACACGACGGCCCGTACGGTACGGGTCTCCGGCGGCGTCCGGTACGCCGAACTCGCCCGCCGGGTGCACGAGCACGGGTTCGCGCTGCACAACATGGCGTCCCTGCCGCACATCTCCGTGGCCGGCTCGGTGGCGACCGGCACGCATGGCTCGGGGGTGACGAACGGTTCACTCGCCTCCGCCGTACACGAGGTGGAGCTCGTCACCGCGGACGGCTCGATCGTGACGATCGGCCGGGGCGAGAAGCGCTTCGACGGAGCCGTGACCTCGCTGGGCGCGCTCGGTGTCGTCACCGCGCTCACCCTGGACCTTGAGCCCGAGTTCGAGGTGAGCCAGCACGTCTTCACCGAACTCCCGCTGGCGGGACTGGACTTCGAGACGGTCGCGGCGACGGCGTACAGCGTGAGTCTGTTCACCGACTGGGGACGGCCGGGCTTTCGTCAGGTGTGGCTCAAGCGGCGCACCGACCAGCCGCTGCCGGACTTCCCGTGGGCCGCGCCGGCGACCGAGGCGATGCACCCGGTGCCGGGGATGCCCGCGCGGAACTGCACCGAGCAGTTCGGCGTCCCGGGCCCCTGGCACGAGCGGCTCCCGCATTTCCGGGCCGAGTTCACCCCGAGCAGCGGGGCCGAGTTGCAGTCCGAGTATCTGCTGCCGCGCTCGGACGCCACGGCCGCGCTGCACGCCCTCGACGCGATCCGCGGGACCATCGCGCCGGTGTTGCAGATCTGCGAGGTGCGGACCGTGGCCGCCGACCCCCAGTGGCTGAGCCCGGCGTACGGACGGGATACGGTGGCGCTGCACTTCACGTGGGTGGCGGACACCGAGGCCGTACTGCCGGTGGTGCGGCAGGTCGAGGAGGCACTGGAGCCGTTCGATCCCCGGCCGCACTGGGGCAAGGTGTTCACGGTGCCGCCGACGGTGCTGAGCGGGCGGTATCCGCGGGTCGGCGAGTTCGGGGCGCTGGTGGAGTCGCTCGATCCGGCCGGCACGTTCACCAACGCCTTCGTGGGGGACTTTCTCCACCCCATTTCCTAACCCCTTGTCGAAATTCCCTCACAGGCCATAGCCTTTTCCGGCGCCGGGGCCGAGGGGTCCCGGGCATGACCTGGAGGGGCCGGGGGAGTCCAATGAGGCGCGGCACATCACGCGACATCCGCACCGCGAACCGCTACGAGGTGCTGCGCCAGATCATCGCCGAATCGCCCACCTCCCGGCAGGAGTTGGCGGCAGCGACCGGGCTCAGTCTGGCCACGATCGCCACGCTCGTCGGTGAGCTGCTCGACCTGAGGATGCTGACCGAGGTCGGCTTCGAGGACTCCGCGGGCGGCCGCCCGCGGGGCCTCGTCGCCGTCAACGCGGCGGGGGGCGCGTTGATCGGCGTCGACATCGCGGAGACGTATGTACGCGTCGAGCTGTTCGACCTGGCGCTGAACGTGCTTGCCCGCGCCGACGAGGACATGCGCCCCGGCGAGAGCCGACCGGAGCAGGTCGTCGGGCATGTCGCGGCGGCCGTCGGTTCGGTGGTCGCGCAGGCCGGCGTCGAAGGCGCGCGCGTCCTCGGCGTAGGCGTCAGCGTGCCCGGCCAGGTGGACCGCGAGGGCGGGGTCTGCGAGTACGCCCCGAACTGGGACTGGCACGACGTGCCGCTGCTCGACCTGCTCGCCGAGCACATCGCCTACCCCCTTTATCTCGACAATCCGCTGCGCGCCTGCGCCGTCGCCGAGCTCTGGTTCGGCGCGGCCCGCGGGCGCGGGGACGCCGTGGTCGTCAATCTGGGCACGGGTGTCGGCGCCGGGCTCGCGCTCGGCGGCGGTCTGCACCGCGGAGTCAGCAACAGCGCCGGCGAGTGGGGCCATACGACGCTGGTCCTGGACGGGCGGCTGTGCCACTGCGGCAACCACGGCTGTGTGGAGACGTATGTGGGGGCGCCCGGAATCATGCTGAATCTGCGGGAGTTGAGCCCCCGCAGCACGCTGCTGCACCCCGAGGACCAGACCGCCACGATCGACGCGCTCGCCCAGGGCGTCGCCGCGCTGGATCCGGTGGCGCTCAAGGTCGTGCGGGACACCGCCCGTTACCTCGGTGCCGGAATCTCCGACCTGGTCAACCTTCTCAACCCCGAGGTGGTGGTGCTCAGCAGCTGGGTCGCGGCCACGCTCGGCGAACCGCTGCTGAACGAGGTGCGCGAGGCCGTCGCCCGGCACGCGCTGAAACGGCCGTACGCGGCCACCGAGATCGTCCTGTCCCCCATTCCCACCGATCCGGTCTGCCTCGGAGCCGCGACGTTCGCCCTGGAAGGGGCACTCCAGTCGGTCGGCCAGCGACCCGCCAAGCGCACCACCTGGTCCAAGCAGTAACGCATCAAGGGGAGTCAGCAGTGCGGGCCGCTGATACGGCGGCCCGCAGCTCCCTCACGTCCGGTATCCCGAACAACGCACAACGCTTCGAACAGACTTCGTCCAACCCCTTGCCGAAGCATTAGGCGAAGGTTAACGTCCCGCACCGCACAGCGAATTCGAGCCGCAGCCGTACTCGAGACAAGGACGTCACCATGTCGGCAATGAGCAGCAACTGGGACCGCCGATCAGTACTCCGGGCCGCCGCGGGCCTGTCCGCCGCCGGCGCGCTGGCCGCGTGCGGCAGCAACAACGGGCGCTCCGGTGGTGGGAGTTCGGGCAAGAGCCTGGTGCAGTACTTCCACGCCTACGGCGAGTCCGGCACGGAGCAGGCCATCAAGAAGTACGCGAAGGCCTACGACAAGGCCGCCGTGACCACGCAGTGGATCACCGGCTCCGACTTCGAGAGCAAGCTGTTCGCGACGCTGCTCACCAAGAACGCACCCGACCTCTTCGAGTTCCACCCGCAGATCCAGCTCGTCAAGAGCGGCCAGGTGGCGGACCTGACGGACATCATCGACCCGGTCAAGGACGACTTCAATCCGGCCGACATCAAGTCCCACACGGTCGACGGGAAGATATACGGCGTCCGGATGATCGACGACCCGCAGTTCTTCTTCTACCGCCCCTCGCTGCTGGAGAAGGCCGGCGTGAAGGTGCCGACCACGCTCGACGAACTGATCGAAGCGGCCGCCAAGCTCACCACGGGCAAGGTCAAGGGCCTGTTCCTCGGCAACGACCTGCACGCCGTGATCAACCCGATGATCTGGTCGGCCGGCGCCGACACCCTCGACGAGAAGAACCAGATCGCCTACCACACCGACGGCGTCATCGAGGGCATCAAGAAGATGCGCAAGCTGTTCACCAGCGGCGACCTGCTCCTCGACGCCCCCGCTGACTACTGGGACCCCTCCGCGCTCAACCAGGGGCTGTGTGCCATGCAGTTCTGCGGCATGTGGGCGATGCCGCAGTTCCAGCAGACGCTCGGCGACGACATCGGGATCTTCCCCTTCCCGAAGGTCACGGACGACGGCAAGCCCTCTGTCTACAACGGCGGTTGGTCGATGTTCGTCAACGCCAAGGGCAAGAACGTCGACCTGGCCAAGGAGTACGTGAAGTGGCTGTGGATCGATCAGAAGAAGTACCAGGAGGACTGGGCCACCTCGTACGGCTTCCACATCCCGCCCCGCACCTCCATCGCCCAGTCCGCCACCAAGCTCAAGTCGGGTCTGCCCGCCGAGGGCGTCAAGCTCTTCAACGAGTACGGCCACTTCGACAACATCGGCTGGACCCAGGCCATGATCACCGCCCTCGAGGACGTCTTCGCCGACTCCGTCCGCAAGGGAAGGGACCCGGGGGCCGCTCTCGACAAGGCCGACAAGACGGTCGACCGCGAGCTCAAGAAGCTCTTCGGATAGACCGCCGGACGGACCGAGACATGTCGACGACCACTACGCGCGACCTCGCGCGCCCCGCCCCGGCCAAAGCCTCCAAGGGCCGGCCGCGGCGGGGTCTGCGGGGCAGCCGCACCTTCAACTTCTGGCTCTTCACCAGCCCGTTCCTCATCGGCCTGGTGATCTTCGTCTACGTCCCCATCGGCTGGAGCATCTGGCTCAGCTTCTTCGAGGCGCGCTTCACCGTCACACCGGACAAGTTCGTCGGGTTCGACAACTACCGGTTCATGCTGGACAACAACAACTTCGTCGGAGCCCTCGGCACCTTCACGGTCTTCGCCGCGTTCATCGTGCCGACGACCTGGGCCCTTTCGCTGGGCCTGGCGATGCTGGTGAACCGGCTGCGCTTCCTGCGCGCCTTCTTCCGCTCGGTCTTCTTCCTGCCGACCGCGTGCAGCTATGTCGCCGCCTCGCTGATCTGGAAGATGTCCATCTTCAACGGCGTCCGCTTCGGCCTGGCGAACACCGTCCTCGGCTGGTTCGGCGTGGAGAACACCGCCTGGCTCGCCAACCCCGACCCGCCCTGGTACTGGCTGGTCATCCTCACCGCGCGCCTGTGGCTGCAGTCCGGCTTCTACATGATCCTGTTCCTGGCCGCGCTGCAGAACATCCCGCAGGAGCTCTACGAGGCCGCCGCGATCGATGGCGCCAAGCCGGGCTGGCAGACCTTCCGCCACATCACACTCCCCCAGCTGAGGGCGACCTCGACGGCCGTGGTCCTGCTGCTGCTCGTGGCCGCCTACCAGGCCTTCGACGAGTTCTTCAACCTCCTGTCGAAGACCACCTGGGGCCGGCCGCCGCTCGTCGAGCTGTACTACACCGCCCTGGGCCAGAACCAGGACTACGGCGCGGGCAGCGCGGGCGCGGTCATGCTGACGCTGCTGATCGTCGTCGTGACGCTGTTCCAGGGCAAGATCATGGGCTTCGGAAGGGGTGACGAGTCCAAGTGACCACGACCACACCCGAGGTGAGAAAGACCGGAACGTCGGCCACCCGGCCACGCCGCTCCAGGCGCGGCGGCGTCATGAGCTCCACCGGCCTGTACATCGGCACCGGCATCGCCGCCTTCCTCTTCCTGGTCCCCTTCTATCTACTGGTCCGCAACGCCCTCTCCACCGACCCCGACATCACCGGAGAGAACTGGAAGTTCTTCCCCACGGACATCCAGTGGAGCAACATCACCGAGCCGTTCCACGACACGACGGTCGACTTCGGCCAGTCGATGGTGAACTCCCTGGTCGTCGGCACCCTGCACACCATCGGCACCCTGCTGGTGTGCTCGCTGGCCGGCTACGGCCTGGCCCGCATCCCCTACCGGCACACCAACAAGATCTTCTACGCCGTCCTGTTCACCCTGATGGTTCCGGCCGCCGTCACCTTCGTCCCGAGCTTCGTGCTGGTCTCGTCCCTCGGCTGGGTGGACAGCTACCGAGGTCTCATCATTCCGGGCCTCTTCAGTGGTTTCACCTGCTTCCTCTTCCGGCAGTACTTCCTCGGGTTCCCGAGGGAGCTGGAGGAGGCGGCACGCGTGGACGGGCTCGGCTACTGGGGCGCGTACTGGCGGGTCGTCGTACCCAACTCGCTGAACTTCTTCGCCGCGATCGCGACGATCACGTTCATCAACGGCTGGAACGCCTTCCTGTGGCCGCTGGTCATCGGCCAGGACCCGAGCGCCTGGACCGTCCAGGTCGCGCTCTCCTCGTACATGACCAACCAGACCGTCAACTACCACCTGATCTTCATGGCGACCGCCATTTCCATCCTGCCCCTGTTGTTCGTGTTCCTCTTCCTCCAGCGCTGGCTGGTGCAGGGGATCGCGCAGACCGGCATCAAGGGCTGAGCTAGGAGACCGATGTCTTTCCGCACCTCCCCCAAGCTCTCGGCTTCGCTCGACCAGGGGGGACCTCCATCTTCCATCGATTACGTCGAGAACGTCTCGCCCGGCAGCGGCGCGCTGCCGCCGCGGGCCTGGTACGCGCCCTCGGAAGCCAAGTCCCTGTCACTGAACGGCAGTTGGCGCTTCCGGCTGTCCATGACCGCGGACGCGGAGGACGACTCGTTCGCCGAGCAGGGCTACGACGCCGGGGACTGGGCGGAAGTCTCGGTCCCCGGGCACTGGGTGCTCCAAGGCCACGGTGCGCCGATCTACACCAACCATCTCTACCCGTTCCCCGTCGACCCGCCGCGGGTGCCGACCGAGAACCCGACCGGAGATCATCTGCGGGTCTTCGACCTGCCGTCCGACTGGCCCTCGGACGGCGGCGCAGTCCTCCGCTTCGACGGTGTCGAGTCCTGCGCCCGCGTCTGGCTCAACGGGACGGACATCGGCGAGTTCAAGGGCTCCCGGCTGCCGCACGAGTTCGCGGTCGGGCACCTGCTGAAGCCGAGCGGCAACGTGCTCGCCGTCCGGGTCCACCAATGGTCGGCGGGCTCCTACCTGGAGGACCAGGACCAGTGGTGGCTGCCGGGTATCTTCCGTGACGTGACGCTGCTGCACCGCCCGGCGGGCGGCGTCCTCGACTTCTTCGTGCACGCGTCGTACGACCACCTCACCGGAGAAGGCGCGCTGCGCGTCGACTCCGACGTCGACGGCCGGGTGACCGTGCCGGCCCTGGACATCGATCTCGCGACCGGCGAGTCGGTGACCGTCGCGGTCCGGCCGTGGACGGCCGAAGACCCCCATCTGTACGACGGCGTGCTGGCCACGGAGGGCGAACGCGTCCCGCTGCGCATCGGCTTCCGCACGGTCGAGTTGGCCGACGGCCTCATCAAGGTGAACGGCAAGGCGGTCCTCTTCAAGGGCGTCAACCGCCACGAGTGGCATCCGGAGACGGGCCGCGCCCTCGATCTGGAGACCATGCGCGAGGACGTGCTGCTGATGAAGCGGCACAACATCAACGCGGTCCGCACCTCGCACTACCCGCCGCACCCGGCCTTCCTGGACCTGTGCGACGAGTACGGCCTGTGGGTCATGGACGAGTGCGACCTGGAGACCCACGGCTTCACCGAACAGGCCTGGCGCGACAACCCCGTTGACGACGAGCGCTGGACCCCGGCGCTGCTCGACCGCGCCGCCCGCATGGTCGAGCGCGACAAGAACCACCCGTCCGTCGTCGTCTGGTCCCTCGGCAACGAGGCCGGGACCGGGCGCGGGCTCACCGCCATGGCCGAGTGGATTCGCGGCCGGGACGGCTCCCGGCTGATCCACTACGAGGGGGACATCGACTGCCGTGACACGGACGTGTACGCACGGATGTACGCGAGCCACGCCGAGGTCGAGCGGATCGCCCGGGGCCTGGACGGCGGCACGCTGAAGCGGCGTCAACTGCCTTTCATCCTCTGCGAGTACGGGCACGCCATGGGCAACGGCCCCGGTGGCATCGCCGACTATCAGCGACTCTTCGAGTCGTACGACCGCATCCAGGGGGGCTTCATCTGGGAGTGGATCGACCACGGCATCAAGGACGAGCGGTACGGGTTCGCGTACGGCGGCGACTTCGGCGAGGAGCTGCACGACGGGAACTTCGTCTGCGACGGGCTGGTCTTCCCGGACCGGACACCGTCACCGGGGCTCGCCGAGTACAAGAAGGTGATCGAACCGGTTCGCATCCTCGGTGAGGGCGCGGACGGGACCGTGCGCGTGACGAACGCCTACGACTTCGCGGATCTCTCGGCGCTCGCCTTCGAGTGGTCCTACCTGGTCGACGGCGAGACGGTCGAGACGGGTGCACTGACGGTGCCCGCTCTCGGCCCCGGCGAGTCGGCCGAGGTGAAGCTGCCGACGCCGCCCGCCGACGCGCGCGGGGCCGAGACACAGTGGACGGTGCGCGCGGTGCTCGCCGCCGGGACGTCGTGGGCGCCGCGGGGTCACGAGGTCGCCTGGGCTCAACTTCCGGTCGCTGAACGCGCCGTGCCACGCGTGGCACAGTCCGACGGGCCGGTGCTCGGCGGGCGGCAGATCACCCTCGGCCCGGCCGCCTTCGACACCCGCACCGGTGCGCTGCGGACGATCGGCGGGGTCGACGTCACCGGTCTGCGCCTGGACGTGTGGCGGGCGCCGACGGACAACGACAACGGCGCGCACTGGCAGCCGGACGAGCGCTACGGCCTGCTCTGGCGCAAGCTGGGCCTGCACCGGATGCGCCACCGGCTGGATGCCGTGGAGCTGGGCGACGACGCCTTGACCGTACGCACCCGGGTGGCGCCCGCCGCCTGGGAGGTGGGCCTGTGCACGGTGTACCGGTGGACGTCCGACGGGACGCGGCTGCGGCTGACCGTGTCCGTGGCGCCCGAGGGCGACTGGACGCTGCCACTGCCGCGGCTCGGGATTCGCCTGGGGCTCTCGGGCTCGGCGGACCGGGTGAAGTGGTTCGGCGGTGGCCCCGGTGAGGGATATCCGGACACCAAGTCGGCTTCCAGGGTGGCACGTTGGGAGGCAACGGTCGACGAACTGCAGACACCGTACGTGCGTCCGCAGGAGAACGGCGCCCGGGCCGATGTCCGCTGGGCGGAGATCGGTGGTCTGCGCGTCGAGGGTGATCCGTCCTTCTGGTTCACCGCGCGTCGCTGGACGACCGAGCAGCTCGACGCCGCCGAGCATCTGACGGACCTGGCGCCCGGCGACACGGTCTGGGTCAACCTCGACCACGGACAGCAGGGCATCGGCTCGCAGTCGTGCGGTCCCGGCGCGCTGCCGCAGTACCAACTGCGGGCCACTCCCGCGGAGTTCTCCTTCGTCTTCTCGGAGATCCATGGCTGACACTCTCACGCGGACTGCGGCCGGCCGGCTCTTCAGCCGTCCGGCCGCGGCCGCGTCCTGCGTCGCGTTCGTCCTCATCGGCATGCTTCAGGCGCTCTACGGGCCCGCGGTGCCGGGCCTGCGCGAGGAGTTCGGCCTGTCTCCTTCCGGAGCCGGGCTCGGCCTGAGTCTGCACTTCACGGGAGGGGTCGCGGGCGTCCTGGCCTTCAACGCGATCCACTCCCGGTTCAGCAACAGAGCGTTGGTGGCGGCGAGTTACGCGCTGATGGCTGCGGGCGGCGCAGGCTTCGCGTTGGCGCCGAACTGGCCCTCCGCCCTCGCTGCCGCCTTCCTCGGCGGCCTCGGCTTCGGCGGTATCGACTACGGTCTCAATCAGCTTTTCGCGGTCGGCTTCGGCGACCGTTCGACGGCCGTGCTGAATGTGCTGAACGCGCACTTCGGCATCGGTGCGGTGCTCGGTCCCGCGCTCATCGCGTGGGTGCGTCCCGACGACTACGGGTACGTCTTCGGGGCGTGTGCCGTGTTGGCGGCGGCGCTGATCCTGTGCACGGGACAGCGCACCCAACTGTGGTGGGACCTGCCGGTGCGCGAGTCCTTCGCGATCCTGCGCGACATCTACGGAGTGCCCGAGCGTGAACACCGCACCCGGCTGGACGAGTTCGACGAGCTGCTCGACCTCTCCTCCTTCTGGGACACCCGGGTACGCCACCTCTCCCTGGGCCAGCGGGTGCGCTGCGACCTGGCCGCGGCCCTGCTGCACGATCCGCCGGTGGTGTTCCTCGACGAGCCCACCATCGGCATGGACGTGGTGGTCAAGGAGCAGGTGCGCGGCTTCCTCAAGCACCAGGTGGAGGAGCGCGGCCGGACGGTGCTGCTCACCACGCACGACATGACCGAGGTCGGGCGGCTCGCCGAGCGCGTGGTCCTGATCAACAGCGTGACTCGTGGGGGAGCAACGTCGGCTGGAACGTGTACCACAGTTCCAGCCGACTGCCCTCGACCGCCCGCTGCCTCCCGTCGTCCGCCCTCAGTGGTCCGCGCAGCAGGGCGTGGGCTCGGGCACCTCGAACGGGACCAGCGTCCCGCCCGCGGCCGGCATCGTCGTCAGGACCAGGTGCCCCTCGCGCCACTCCGGGCGTACGTGGTCGCGCGTGACGATCCGCCGCTCCGGCTCGGGACCGTCGGGCGCGCCGAGTACGGCGACCCGGTCCACGGCGGAGCCGGCCAGCAGCCGGGCCACGGTCACCGTGCCGGTGAGGGCCTCGGACCCGCCGTACAGCACGGCACGGCCACCCGTGCGCGCCGCGTGCTCGGCGGCGGCCCGGGCGGCTCCGGCGGCCAGGTCGGCGGGACCGTGCCGCTCGGCGCCGAGGGCGACACCGAACTCCCGTTCCGCGAGCCGCCGAAAAGCCGCGCGGGCGGCACGCTCCGACGGCACGGCGAAGGACAGCGCCGTGTGCGGGCGCCCCCCGTCGCGTACATGGTGCGTGCAGCCCAACACGTCCTCGGCCGCGCCGAGTTCGACAGCCAGCCCGCGCAGCAGGTGGTCGGCCTCCTGCAGGGCTCCCACGAGGCCGGTGTCGACTCCGACGACGTACAACGCGTACCGCTCGGTCACGACGGCAGGACCCACACGGGGTTGGAGTAGAACCACAGATCCTTCCACGGATCCGCGTCGCCGACGACGTCCACGGCCGGGCCCGCCGGGTCGACCGCCGCGCCCATCAGGCCGACGGCGGAGCGGTTGCCGTCGGTGCCGCGCAGACGGACGTACACCGGGCGGTCGACCGCACCGAGGTCGTAGGTGAGCCGCACCGTGCCGGTGGACTTGTTCACCTCGTAGGACCGGACGACCTTCGCGGTGGGAGCGGTGAACGTGTCCTGGTCCGAGACCGCGCCCGTCACATCGCCCTGGATGACGTCGACGCGCGCCACCTTCGGTACGAAACCGGCCCAGTTGGGGCCGCCGGCCAGTCCCAGCTCCGCCGCCAGTGTGACCCGGGTGCCCTTCCTCACGTGCAGCGCGCCGCCGAGGGTGGCCCAGCGGCTGCCGCCCGCGACCCGTACGTCGAGTCCGCTGAGGAGCTGCCCGTGGTCGACCCACACGCGTCCGGCCCGGATGCCGTCCATGACGGCGGCGTACGAGAATCCGTCGGCGCCGACGTGCGTACGGCTGTATTGGCCGGGCCAGTAGTCGCCCTGCGTGAGGTCGACCTTGCCGCCGTAGATCGGGTCGGTGTGCTTGCCGTTGGCGGTGAAGTCGCTGTCCGGGCCGCCGCGTACGGCGGTGTCCGTGTAGACCTGGTGGGAGTCGGAGTTGGCGGTGATCCACCAGGGCTTGCCCTCGGCGAGGAGGCTGTCCCACAGGCCGCCGACCGTGGCGGTCATCCAGTCGAAGCCGCCCCAGGTGCGGTAGCTCTCCAGCGGGTACCCGGCGAAGGAGCCGGCGCTCGGGCTGTTGTCGTAGATGCCTCGGGCCCGGCCCATGCCGAGCGGTGTGGCGATACCGGCGGCCTGGTGGCCCGGGGCACCCTCGAAACCGACGGCGATCTGACGGCCGGGCGCGGTCGCGTCGCGCCAGCCGCGGATCTCGTGCGGCGAGTCGACGCCGCGCCGTGCGGGGTGGTTGGCGAGCATCAGGGCGTCCTTGACCTTGCGCCGTTCGACCTGCTCCGCAAGGAAGTTGAGGCCCGCGACGGCGAGCGCCTCGTTGGCGGGCGTCGAGTCGGAGGCGCCCTTCACGCTGCCGTCGTAGTCGGTCTCGAACTGCTTGAGGACCGCGACCTCGTTCTTGCCGGGGTGGACGAAGACCGTGCCGTGCTCGGCGGCCGGGATGTTCCACTCCAGACCTTGGAAGACGAGCGTGTCCTCGTACGCGTCCCGGGCCTCCTGGATGTCCGGGTTGACCTTCTCCACACCGATCTTGGCGTGCGTCTCGCTGCCGTGGTCGGTGATGACCATCCAGTCCAGGCCGTGCCGGGCGCCCTGGCGGACCTGGTCGCCGACGCGGTACTTGCCGTCGCTGCTGTACTGGGTGTGGATGTGGTGGTCGCCGGACAGCCACAGGAAGCCGTTCTTCCGGCGGCTGTCCGAGGAGGCGTACACCGGGCTGCCGGCCCCCTGCGCGAGGACACTGCCGGCGGCCAGGCCCGCGCCGAGCAGACCCGCGCGGCGCAGCATCGAGCGGCGCGACTGCTGGTCGGGGGTGAGTACCTCGTCGGGCACGGAGGTGTCCAAGGCGGCCGGGAGCGGGGAGTCGCTCGTCTCCTCGTGGTGGTGATGGTGGTGATGCCCGTGCTCGTGTCCGTGCGTGTGCCCCATGACCGCCTCCTGAGTCGCGCGCCACCCCATGGGACGCGTGTCACGAGGAGATTCGATGCGAAACATGAACAGGGGAAAGCCGGTGCCTGATCACCGGGCGACCTGAGCGGGGCAACTGGCGCCGATCGCAGGCGAGTTGATCATCAGGCCGCCCGTTGCGTCCGGACTTCCGCCCAGACGACCTTGTACGCCCCTCCCGTGCGGGGCTCCACTCCCCACCGCTCCGCGATCGCCGCGACGAGCAGCAGTCCGCGCCCGCCCTCGTCGTCCGACGGCTCCTGGAGAACGGGGAGCCGGTCCGTCCGCCCGTCGGCCACCTCCACACGTACGAAGCCGTCGCCCAGCAACAGCCGCACACGGAAGCCGCGCCCGCGCACGCGCCCATGCCGCACGGCGTTCGCGGCGAGCTCGGCGACGACGAGGGTCACGTTCTCGCTCGCCTCGCTGTCGTACGCGAACCCCCACGCCTCCATCCGATGCGCGACGAGCCGCCGCGCGAGCCGGGCCCCTCGCGGGGTGGAGCTGTAGAGCTGAGTGAACGTGCGTACGGTGACGGCTACTTGGGCTTGGGTCTCTCCTGACATGCGACAACGGTCCCGTAGAGCACGGGGGTCGACCAGCTCCGCCACTCGTACAAAGCGCGGTGTACGAGTTCACTGACTGGACAGTCCCGGTCACCGTGCGTAACCCTTTGTGACTCGGCGGGGTTGGCAGCAAGAAGCTCGGGGGTTCCCGGCATGACCGACAGCACCATCAGCATCGACAACGCGACCGAGACCGAACCGCCCGACACTCTGAAGGCGTTCGGGGCGGTCCACAAGGCCTTCCGCAAGCGGGCGGGATACACACAGGAGGAGTACGCGCCGCTCGTGCAGTACCAGCCGTCCACGGTCGCGTCGATCGAGCAGGGGCGACGCTTCCCGCATCGCCGGTTCGTCGATCGCGCCGAAGAGGTCCTGGACGCCTTCGGAGTCCTGAAGGGGGTGTACAAGCACGCGGGGAGGGAGAAGGGCCTGGCGTCCTGGTTCCGGCCGTGGGCGGAGCTGGAGGAGCAGGCGATCAGCCTCTACACGTACGAGAACCGGCTGATTCCGGGGCTGTTGCAGACGGAGGGGTATGCACGCACTCTTTTCCGCGAGCGGGTACCCGTGCTCACGGACTCGCAGATCGAGGCCCAGATCGCGGCTCGCCTGGAGCGCCAGTCTCTCCTCGGGGAGCGGCCCAACACGGCGTTCAGCTTCATCGTCGAGGAGTTCATCCTCACGCGAGGAACAGGCGGCACAGAGGTCACGCGCGGATTGATCGATTCCATCCTGGCGGTCACCGAACAGCGCAACGTGGAGGTGCAGTTGCTGCCCATGACGCTCCAAGCCCACGCCGGTCTCGATGGCCCCATCCAGCTGCTGGAGACTCCGGAGAACGAGTGGTTCGGCTATAGCGAGGGGCAGCGCAGCGGTCAGTTCATCGCCGACCCGAAATCGATCAGTGTGCTCCACGCACGCTATGCGAAACTGCGCTCACAGGCTCTCACCCCGGAGGATTCCCGGAGCCTGCTGGAGCGGATGCGAGGAGCGCTATGAGCAGCACGGAGCTGGCCTGGTTCAAGAGCAGCTACAGCGGCAGCGACGGCGACGACTGCGTCGAAGTGGCCCTCTCCTGGCGCAAGTCCAGCTACAGCAGCGGCAGCGACGGCGACTGCCTCGAAGTCGCCACCTGCCCCGCCACCATCCACATCCGCGACTCCAAGAACACCCGCGGCGCCCAGCTCACCCTCTCCCCCACCACGTGGACGGACTTCCTGGAGTTCGCCACGCGTGGCTGATCAAGTGCGGCTCGCTTACCGGGAGTCGGGGAACCCCGAGGCCCCGCCCCTCGTGCTGTTGCACGGGCTGACCTCGGACGGCACGGCGTGGGACGAGGTGGCGGCCCACTTCGCCGGCAGCCACCGCGTGTTCGTGCCGGACCTGCGTGGCCATGGCCGCAGCCCGCACCCATGGCAGGACGCTCAGAGGACGGTCCGGGCCCCCGTTCTGGTGATCGCGGGCGGCCCCGAGAGCCATCTGCCCCAGGACGAGATGGCGAAGATGGCGGCGCGCTTTCCCAGCGGTCGGCTCGTCACGATCCCCGCAGGCCACAGAGTGCACGCGGCACGCCCGGCGGAGTTCTGCGCGGCGGTGGAGGAGTTCCTCTCACCGCCATAAACCTGTGTGCATCAGGTTGTCACCTAGATACCCTAGGTTCAGCCGAGCAGCAGGTGGTGACACATGGCCCGTGCCGGGCTCACGACCGAACGTGTCGTGGAGGCGGCGGCCGACCTCGCGGACGAGGTCGGCTTCGAGAACGTCACCGTGTCCGCGCTGGCGCGGCAGTTCGGGGTGAAGGACGCGAGTATGTACTCGCACGTGAAGAGCGTGCGGGAACTGCGCGAGCGGATCGCGCTCCTCGCGGCCGGCGAGATGATCGACCGGATCGCCGCCGCGGTGGCCGGGCGCGCGGGCAAGGACGCGCTCGTCGCCTTCGCGGGCGCCTACCGGGAGTACGCGCTGGAGCGGCCGGGGCGGTACCGGGCCACGCATCTGCAGCTCGACCCCGCCGTCGCCGCCGAGTCCGACGCGGGCCGGCGCACCGCCGAGGTCACGTACGGCATGCTGCGCGCGTACGGGCTGTCCGAGCCCGACCTCACCGACGCGGTACGCCTGCTGCGCAGCACCTTTCACGGCTACTGCCACCTCGAATCCATCGGCGGATTCGGCGCTCCCCGTGACGTACAGGCGTCCTGGGAGCGCGCGTTGGACGCCCTGCACGTGGCTCTGGAGCACTGGCCACGGACGGAGGACGTCGATCATGAGTGACCTCCACTACGACGTGCGCGGCAGCGGGCCAGTGCTGCTGACTCCTGGTGGAGCCGGTCACCCGATGGGGCTCGAGGGCGTCACGGCGCGACTCGCCAGGGGACCTCTGCGCTGAGCGCCTGCACCTCCGCGTAAGGCGGCGTGACGCCTCGCGGCGACCGTCCCGCACGGATGTCCACGGCGGTGTCCACGACCGCGCCCAGCGCCCGGCGGTACAGCAGGGAGCCGAGACTGACCCTGCGTACGCCGAGATCGCCGAGTTGGGCGACGGTGGGCCCCATGGGTGAGTAGAGGATGTTGAGCGGCACGTCGAGGGTCTTCACCAGGGCGGTGATCCGGTCGGCGTCGCTCAGGCAAGAAGGGGGTCATGCCTGCCTCCCGACGGCATCCGCGTAATACGTCGAGCCCTTGAGGTGCGTGGCCAGTTCGCGGAACGTCCAGCCCTCTCCCGGCGAGTCGTCGAGCTGCTCGTCGGTCAGCTCGCCGAGCCGGTTCGCCCATATACGGGCAAGGCGTGTGAGCCGGCTGCGCGCCTCGTCGAGGTCCTCCCGCGTGAACGGCACGAGGTCCGCCTCCGTGGTGCTCGCCGACGCGTGCCAGCGGTCGGGCTGCGGCTCCTCGCCCACGAGCCGGGCCTCCAGCTCGGCCAGGTGGTCGACGAGATGATCGGCGACCCGGCGGATCGCCTTGTGCGGGGTGTAGACGCGGTCGTCGACGTGGGCGGGCTTGCCGTCCCAGGCGGTCCAGGTGGCCGCCAGGTCGAGGACGTGGTCGACCATGGCGACGACCGCCTCTGCCGGTGCTTCCCTCTGGGAATCGGTCATGTCGAAACGCTAGAGGCGGAACACTTCGGTGGCCGCCGAACCGTACCCACGAAAAGTGCGGCAACCTCGCACCCGTCTGCGGCGACTACCCGGCATGACCAACGCAAGACGCACCACGACGCACCGCCGTCGCGGCACGACGACGCACCGCCGTCGCCGTATCGCCCGTAAGCCGGTCGTGGGCTCGCTCGCGGCCGTGGCCCTGCTGGCCGGAGCGTGGTACGCGACCGCGACGACGAACGGCGGCGGGGGCGGCGCCTCGGCCGCGGCGTCCGCCATCCCGTCCGCCCAGACCGCCGCATCCGCTTCCGCCTCGGCGAACGGCAGGGCGAGCGGCACGCCGGCCGCCTCCGCCTCCAACGCCTCCGCCTCGCCGTCATCGGGCGCGAAGACCTCGGTGACCGCCAAGGCCGCGACCGGCACGCTCGCCGTCACGAACACCACTGAAGAACCCCAAGTGCGCGGCCGGCACCTGCACCGGGACCTTCACCGGCACCCACCTGCGCCTCATCGACTGGAACGGCGAGCTCCAGAGCACGGACAAGGTCGTCCAGGCCCGCATCACGGGTGATGTCGCCGCCCTCCCCGATGGCTCCCTGACCTGGGCCTATGCTCCTGTCACACCGTCCTGCACGGGCGTGCTCACAGGGGCGTCACCGACCACGACGACTCTGAGGATCGCGCGTCTGAAGTACTGAAGCGAAAGCGCGCCGACTCACCCGAGGCCCAGCTCACGCCGACCTCGTAGGCCCCCTCGACCTTCACGGACACCAGCTCCGTGAGGGGCAGAGGATCCGGGTCGGCCGTGAGGCGGGCGAGGGTCACGAAGAGCGTGGCTTCCTCTTCGGTGACGCCGGATGAGTCCAACAGGCCGTGCACTGACAGCAGGTCGGATCGGACTCCGTCTCCGGTCGGCCATCCCGTGACGCGCACCGGAGTGCCGGCGGCCGCCCCCGTCACCAGATGGGCGCGCACCTCCACCGCGCCCCGGGCGACGACGAGGCTGGTGACCCGGATGCCCTCGGCGACCGTGTGGCGGGACGCCGCCCAGCCTTCGCCCACCCCCAGCGGCTCGATGTCCGTACGGCTCGCGTCGTCGCCGACGATCACGCTGTTGTCGTACGACGGTGAAGGCTCCGTCGTCGTCGAGTACGCGAGCCGCGTGTAGTACGGGTCGTAGCGGACGTCCTCGCTGCCGTGGTTGTGGAGGCGGACCAGGCCGTCGGAACCGGTCGACTGGAGAAGCCAGTTGGGCGGGCCGACGGGGGTGACGGCGTCGGCGCGGTCCGTCGGGCCCGGCTCCTCGCGCGCCGTCCATGCCTCGTGGTCGGCCGGCAGGAGCAGCCCGAGGAAGGCCTTGCTCGCCCAGTAGGGGGAGGCCGGGCCCGAATAGTCCTGCAGGAGCGCCTCGTCGGGGCCGTGCCAGCCGAGGGTGAGCAGGCCGCGGTCGTTCACCGCGCCCCGGTCGAGGAAGTAGCGCAGGGCGCCGGAGGACAGGCGTCGGGTCTCGCCCGGCGAGAGGGGTGTACGGCCTGTGAGGGCGCCGAGCCACAGCGGTGCCGTGGTCGCGAAGCGGTAGGTCAGGGAGCGGCCCTGGAGCATCGGCGCGCCGTCGCCACCGAACAGGCGGGCGTAGTCGGCGAGATGGGCTTCCAGTCGTCCCCCGTACAGCTCCAGCAGGTCGGCGTCGTCCGCCAGCCACGCGTGCAGCACCGGATACAGGTGCATCGCCCAGCCGTTGTAGTAGTCGAACTTGCGGCCGTCACCGTCGGTGTACCAGCCGTCGCCGACGTACCACTGCTCGATGCGCTCCAGGCCACGGTCGATCGCGGCGCGCGAGGCCTCGGGCTCGTGGCCGATCTCCTGGAGGAAGCCGCCGACCGTCACGGGGAACAACTCCCAGTTGCAGGGCCAGGCTTCGGCCGTCAGCGCGTCGCCGAGCCAGGCCGCGGCCCGCTGCCGTACGCCGTCGTCGAGTCGGTCCCACAGCAGCGGCCGCGTCACCCGCAGCGCGAGGGCGATCGACGCGGCCTCGACGAGTGGCTGGCTGCGGTGCTCCACGCGAGGCCAGACGCCCGCCGTGCCGGCGGCGAGGCCGTCCGCGTACCGCTCCAGGACCTTCTCGTCGCGGCGGAAGGCGGCGAGCAGGAGCGTGCGCGCGTAGCCCTCCAGGCCGTCGGAGAGCCTGCCGGACCAGCTCGTGTGCGTACCCGGGAGGTGGTACAGCGCGCCGTCCTCGATCGCGTACGGCGCGACGGCGGCGAGCAGGGAGTCGGCGACCGCCTCCCAGTGGGCGCGGGTGTATCCGGTGTACGGGCTGAGGGTGCGGTCCTCGGGTGGCATCGGTCAGGTCCTGTCTCGGTCGGGAGATGCGGAGGTGCCAGTACCTGGGGCGCCCCGGTTCCGGTCGGGACGCCCCAGGAGTTCATCCCACCCTCACCAGGCCGTCCGGCACCAGGTGTTGGGCGACGAGTTCGTCCCGGACCAGACCCGCGTACACCGTCGCGCCGTGCACCGAGGTGTGGGTGTTGTCCCGCTTCTCGTTGTAGAGGTAGATCGCCTTGGAACCCTCGACGCCCAGGGATTCGACGAGGGCCTTGGTCCGGGCCGTGAGGTCGATCAACGGGACGTTCTCGGCGGCGGCGACCGAGCGGATGACGGCGGGGTGGTCGACGCCCAGGCCGTTCACCAGCAGCGCGGTGTTGTTGTTCAGGGTGCCGTCCGCGTTGAACCAGCGGCGCACGATCGGAGTGACGAGGACCGGTTCGCCGCCCCGGGCGCGGACGCCGGCGACGAGCGTTTCGAGGTTGGCACGGTAGGTCGCCTCGTCGGTCGTCTTGTCGTTGTGGGCCAGCTGGATGAGCACCAGGTCGTGCTTGCCGATCAGCGGCTGAACGGTCGGGAAGAGCGCCGGGGTGGCGAGATAGGTGACCGTACTCTCGCCGGAGTCGGCGTAGTTGGCGGCCGAGAGGCCCTTGCGGAGGTACTCGGGCAGCTGCTGGCCCCAGCCCGAGTACGGGGCGCCGGGCTGGTCGCACACCGTCGAGTCGCCGACCAGGAAGATCTGGCGGGTGTGCGTGGCCGGGGTCACCCGGATGTCGGCGAGCGCGGGGGCGGAACCGCCGATGACGAGGTCCAGGCCCCGGGTGCCCTCGGGGCCTGTCGGCTCGCCCTCGGGGGTACGGACGTTCACGGTGAAGCTGCGGGCCACGGTCCGGCCGGCCTCGGTGGCGGTCTCGGGGAGCAGGGAGCGGCGGGACTCGCCGCTGATGGCGGTACTGGCCGCGGCGTCCCCGCCGAGGACGACACGGACGTCGTACGTGCCGGGCGCGACGTCGAAGTGGCAGGCGTTCGCCGTGCAGTTCTCCAGGCCCAGGGCGCGCGGCCCGCCGTGCGCGTGCGCCGGCGTGGCCGACAGGGCGGTGACGGTGGCCATGACCGACACGGCGGCGGTGACGGTGAAGCGTCTCATTGCGGCTCCTCCCACAGGACGACAAGACCTGGTCGCTGGACCGTACCGCTCATCGGCAAGCGCTTTCTAGAGTGCGGCTCGATTTCACATGGCCACCAACCCCCAGCAAGCGAAAGCCCTTTCGCGATGTCGATTCAACTGCCACTCTGCCAACACCCGCACCCCACACCTCCGAAGGAGGCACCCTCATGTCCGGATCTCTGAACAGACCGGTCCGACGCCGTACCTTCGTGCTCGGCAGCGCGGCCGCCGCCGGTTCCGCGGCCCCCGCCGGACCGCTCGCCGAGTCGGCGTCCGCGGCGAGCTTCGGCTGGCGCGACGACGGCTCGAACTACGTCGTCGACACCGGCGCCAACCTGGTCTTCAAGGTCAGCAAGACCAACGGCGACCTGACCTCGCTCGTCTATCGGGGCACGGAGTACCAGGGCTACGGCGGCAAGAACTCGCACGTCGAGTCGGGGCTCGGTACCTCCACCGTGACGATCACGCAGTCCGGCTCGACGATCCTGATCTCCGTCGCGTACGGCACGCTCAGGCACTACTACGCGGCCCGCAGCGGCGAGAACAACGTCTACCTGTGGACCAACAAGGCGGACACGTCGGTGTCGGCGACCCGCTACATCGTGCGCGTCAAGGCCGGTCTGTTCCTCAACGACGAACCCGACTCCTACACGTACGCGCCCACCACCGTCGAGGCATCGGACGTGTTCGCCAAGTCCGGCGGCCAGACGCGCTCCAAGCACTACTCGAAGCTCCGCGTCATCGACTACGACCACATCGGCTGGAACACCGGCAGCGTCGGCCTGTGGATCGTGCGCAGCAACCACGAGAAGGCCTCCGGCGGCCCGTTCTACCGCTCCCTGCTGCGCCATCAGAGCGCCGACGGCGGCGGTCTGTACGAGATCCTCTACTACGGCGAGAACCAGACCGAGGCCCAGCGTTTCGGCCTCCAGGGCCCGTACGTCATCGCCTTCACGGACGGCGGCGCGCCCTCCTCCTCCCTCTTCCCGGGCACCCTGACCACCTCGTGGGCGGACTCGCTCGGCATCTCCGGGTACGTCGCGGCCGGCGGCCGGGGCCGGGTCGCGGGCGTCGGCATCACCGGGCGGAACACGGCGTACCCGTACACCGTGGGGCTCGCCAACTCGGCCGCGCAGTACTGGGGTTCGGCGCGCTCCTCCGACGGCTACTTCTCGATCCCGGGGGTGCGGCCGGGGACGTACACGCTCACCGTCTTCAAGGACGAGTTGGCCGTCCACACGACCTCGGTGACGGTGACGCCGGGTACCACGACGACCCTCAACACGATCGCGATCCCGTCCTCGAACGACCCGGGCAACGCGAGCGCCGTCTGGCGGATCGGCGACTGGACCGGCACACCGAGCGGCTTCAAGAACGCGGCGCTGATGACGTACGCGCATCCGTCGGACGTACGGGCCTCCTCCTGGACGGGGAACGTGGTGATCGGGAGTGGCAGCGAGACCCCCTCCTTCCCCGCGTACATCTGGAAGGACGTCAACAGCGGGCTGCTGGTGTACTTCAAGCTGACCGCCGCCCAGGCCGCCGCCGCGCGCACCCTCCGCATCGGGGTGACGACGGCGTACGCGAACGGCCGGCCGCAGGTCACCGTCAACAGCTGGGTGTCGTCGATCCCCTCACCGCCCACGCAGCCGAGCACCCGGTCACTGACGGTCGGTTCGTACCGGGGCAACAACTACACGTTCACGTACAGCGTTCCGGCCAGTGCGTGGCTCACGGACGTCGGCCAGTACAACGTACTGAAGATCGATGTGGTGAGCGGCTCGGGGACGACGAGTTATCTCAGCGCGGGTACGTCGATCGACGCGATCGACCTGCTGGCCTGAACACCGCTGCCCGGCACCGATGTCAGTGGTGCCGGGTAGCGTCTTTCCCAGCGTGCGAGTGGTGGGCGCGCTGCGCCGAACGCTCACGTGCCCCTCGTCCACTGCTGGTTGGTGCCTCCGTTGCAGGTGTACGTGATCAGTGCGGCGGAGTTGGCGGTGGAAGCCCCGGAGACGTCCAGGCATTCGCCACTGGCCCGGGACTTCAGGAGGACGTAGCTGCCCGAGGTGGTGACCGACCACTGTTGGGTGGTCGCCGAGCCGTTGCAGTTCTCCTGGGTGACGTTGGTGGCGTTCTCCTGCACGCACAGGGAGCTGCCCCGGCCCACCAGCTGGTAGTAACTGCTGCCGACGGACTTGAACCAGAACTTCTGGTTGTTGCCGCCGTTGCAGGTGTACTGGCTGAGCGCGACCCCCGCGAGCAGTGACTGGCTGGGCACGTCGGCGCACTTGCCGGAGTGATGGGCCGTCAGCGTCTCGTACGTGGCGCTCGTCCCGGCAATCGTCCCGGCGGCCGTGTCGACCGTGATTTCCGGATACCAGGACATGGACATCGTGGTCGTCGTCGGGAAGGTCAACGGCAGCCATACGTAACGGGAGTCGTTGACGGTGCCGCCGAAGGAGTTGCCCCAGCGGTCGCCCATGTACAGGTACGACGTACCCGCACTCCCCTGCACGGGAAGGACGTACGCGGTCTGTGAGCCGTACGCCGTCGAGTCGCCGACGTTCGTCATGGCCGTCCAGGGACCCGTGATGTTCGTCGCGGTGGCGTACTGCTGCTGGTTGGGGTTCCAGCCCGTGGCGCCCGACGTCAGCATGAAGTAGACGCCGCCCCGCTTGAAGAGGGCCGGGGCCTCGCGATGCCCGCCGACCCAGGGGTTGGCGACCAGGCTGTCGATGCCGGTGTAGTCGGCCGTGAGCTTGTAGATCTGCAGGTCGTAGTTCTCACGCGCGGCCGACGCCATGTAACCCGTGCCGTCCGTGTCGACGAAGACCGTGATGTCGCGGGACATGTACTGGCCGAGCGGCTGGAAGCTGCCCTGGTAGGTGTAGGCGCCGTCGACCGTGTTCGAGACCGCTACGGCGGCGCGCGCCTCGCTGTAGTCGGTGCCGTTCTCCTTGTGCATCCACATCACGAACTTGCCGGTGGACGCGTTGTACATGACCTTCGGCCGCTCGATGTTGGCGCTCACCAGCTCGGACGAACTGGACTGGCTCAGCACGTGGTTGCGGAACGCCCAGTTCTTCAGGTCGGTGGAGCGATAGGCGTCCACGTACTGGAAGGTGTTGTCGGCGTTGCGATGCTCGCCGAACCAGTAGTAATAGCTGCCGACCTTGATGACTCCGCCGCCGTGCGCGTGCACGGCGGCGCCCGAAGTGTCCGTGAACTGGGTGCCGTTGGTGATGGTCTGCGGTGCGGCCTGGGCGGGTCCGGCGGTAGCGAGAGCTCCGGCCGCGGCGAGACACAGGGCGACGAGTATCGCGTGGAGGCGTCTCACCCCGGGGGCTCTCCTCGCGACGGCGCGGATGAGTGGGCGGATGAGGTGCACGCGGCGCTGTTCGTCGTGGTGTCCGTCGTGATGTTCGTCGTGATGTTCGTCGTGATGTTCGTCGTGATGTTCGTCGTGATGTTCGTCGTGATGTTCCTGGTGTCGTTCACTGCGGCTCATACGGTGACCGTCCGTCCGGTATATCGAACCGTATTTGTCATTACGAACGCTGCGACCGCCGAAAAGGTAAGCGCGTACTACGGCGAGGTCAACGGGTCGGACGCAACGGGAGTTGTCAGCCGGGGCGGGTGACAACGCCGCACGCATGCCCACGGCTGCGACGGCTGTACGGCACCCGGCGCCCGCGGGACCGTCGTGCCGTAGGCAAGTTTTTGCTATCGGCGTGCGTCGGAGCCGTCTCCGGTGGTGTGCGCAGTCATAGCCATCAGAAGTCAGCGGCCGTCGCCGGGGTCCTCGCGGCGGTCGCCCTCATGTGCAGTGCTCCCACCGCGGCGGCGGCGGCCGGAGGCCGGGACGTCACGGCCGATGTGCTCGCGGGCCGGGACGTGACGCTCACCGGCGACGCGGTGGTGACCGTGCCGGCGGGAACGACGACGTACGACGGAGTGTTCCGTGGCGAGGGCACGCTCACCGTGCGGGGCAGCGGGACGCTGATCCTGACCAAGGACAGCGACTTCACGCTCCCCGAGGCGCGGCAACGGCAGACGGTGAAGACGCAGGGCGGCAACCACCCGTACACGACGGTCGCCAACCCCGATCCGCCCGCGGTGACGGTGGCACACGGCGCGACCCTGCAGTACGGGACGGGCGGTGGGACGGGCCTGATCGGTCATTTCCCGTACAGCACACCCGGCTATCAGCTGAACCAGCTGAACGTCCGCGTCGACGGCACCCTGCGCCTCTCGCTCACCCGTACCTTCAACATCGGCACGATCAGCGGATCGGGCCTGGTCACCCAGCCCCGCAACATGTGGGGCACGCTCGACCTGGCCGGAACCCACCCCTTCTCAGGTGTGATCGACAACGGCACGGGCATGGCGGTCGGCCGCCCCGAGTACCCGGTGGCTCTCCCGAACGCCCGCGCCATCCTCAATCAGGGCTCCTGGATCATCGACACTCCGCTGTATCGGACGATCACCCTGCGCCAGAACTTCTATCAGCGCGAGTACGGCAGCGACGTCAACGTCCATACACGCCCCGGCAGCAAGGTGGTGCTCACCGGCCAGTACAGCTACAGCGACCGGGGCGGCGACACCCACCCCTCGCTGAGCGACCCGGACATCAACTGGCGCAGAGTTCCCCATGACGTGAACAAGCGCGGCACCAACATCGAGGGCGCGAACGTCCAATGGGGCGACGGCACGACCCACAAGATCTTCATGCCGGGCACCAAGGACACCGTCTACATCAACCTGCACGAGGCGAGCGGACGGCGCTCGCTGCTGACGTTCGCGTACAACGGCCCGGTTACGCTGGGCGCCCCCATCGGCGGTGGCAGGTATCACGACACACTGGCCGCGCCCGGCGCGGGGGACGTCGTGATCAAGGGGACGCGCGGCAACGACGTGACCTTCGCGGCGAAGCAGTACTACGACGGATCGACCACCATCGAGAAGGGTGCGGTACTGCGGTGGAGGCGGACGGGCTCGCCGCGCGGTGCTTCGAAGTCGCCTTGAGGACCACGTCGTTGCCGTCGCCCCCGTGGTAGCTGATGCGATATGTGGTGTCGGAAAGCTTGAGGATGGCGCCCTCGGGGAGGTGGGCGAAGCTGCCGGTGGTCTTCTCGTGGCGCTGGGCGCGCTGGTCGTGCCGTCGGCCCGGCGGGGGCGCGCGCGACGCCGCGGCGGACGACGGCACGCCGCCTCCAGGTGACGGTCAGGGCGCGCGCCGCGCAGTGATCAGCCGCGCGGGGTGCGCGCCTCGACCAGGGCGGGCGGGAGCGGTGCGGGCGCGGTCGTAGAGCTCGGCGTCCTCGTCGAACGCGACACGCAGCATCGCCCAAGGCCAGGGCCTGTCCGGCGGATCAGGTCGGAGGGGACCTGCGGCACCTCATCAGCGCAGGTGAGGACCCGCGTCTCCGACATGATCCGCCGGACAGGCCCTACGCCTCGGCTCCCGCTCCCGGCGTCCGCGCAGCCACACGCAGACCGGCCGCCGCCGATGATGTCGCCCATGACGAGCGCCGTGGCGACGGTGAGGCCGAAGCCCCGGCGGCGGGGAGACGGCGCGGCCTGCTCGGGTCGAGCGACTTCTTGGGGCTCTGCGCCCTCTTCGGGCCCAGGGACCCCTTCGGGTTCAGCGACCTCTGTGGTGCCGGTGGCAGTCATGACACTTCCGCGTTACTGGGGTGGGGAGGAGCGTGATCGTAACCTCGCATCCCACATCGTGGGCAGAACGTTCATCAGGTGGACACAATCGGGCACCGCTCCCCGCATCGACTAGCGTCATGTCATGAGCAGCAACACCCCCCGCACCCTCGCCGAAGCCCTCTCCGCCGGACCCGTCGTCCTAGACGGCGGCATGTCCAACCAGCTCGAATCGGCCGGACACGACCTGAGCGACGAGCTGTGGTCGGCGCGGCTGCTCGCGGAGCGGCCCGAGGCGATCGTCGAGGCGCATCTCGCCTACTTCGAGGCGGGCGCGGACGTGGCGATCACGTCCAGCTACCAGGCGACGTTCGAAGGCTTCGCCAAGCGCGGGATCAGCCACCAGCGGGCGGCCGAACTGCTCGGACTGAGTGTGGAGTTGGCCCGGGAGGCCGCGCGACGGGCCGCCGCCGAGAACGTCACGCGGCCGCTGTGGGTCGCCGCGTCGGTCGGACCCTACGGCGCGATGCTCGCGGACGGCTCGGAGTACCGGGGCCGGTACGGGCTGAGCGTCGACGACCTGGAGCGGTTCCACCGCCCCCGCCTGGAAGTCCTGGCCGCAGCCGCGCCCGATGTGCTCGCCCTGGAGACCGTGCCGGACGCCGACGAGGCGCGGGCGCTGCTGCGCGGGGTGCGCGGGCTGGGCGTCCCGGCGTGGCTGTCGTACAGCGTCGACGGCGACCGTACGCGGGCCGGGCAGCCCCTGGAAGAGGCCTTCGCCCTGGCCGCCGACGCGGACGAGGTGATCGCGGTCGGAGTGAACTGCTGCGCGCCCAGGGATGTGGACGCGGCCGTCGCCATCGCGGCGCGGGTGACGGGGAAGCCGGTCGTCGTGTACCCGAACAGTGGTGAGGTGTGGGACGCGGAGGCTCGTGCGTGGGCCGGGCGGTCCACGTTCACCGCGGAGCAGGTTGCCGGGTGGCGGCGGGGTGGGGCCCGGTTGATCGGGGGGTGCTGCCGGGTGGGACCGGGGGCGATCGCGGGGATCAGGGAGACGCTGGCGCCGGCATAGGGTTTTTCGCCCCCTCCGCCCCAGGCCCCGCTCCTCGAAGGCCGGAGGGGCTGCCCCTGGCCCGTCGGGCGTTTGAGGACGAGGCCGTTCAGGCCGAAGCGGGGGTCTGGGGGCGGCAGCCCCCAGGTACGGGACGGGCAGGGGCGGAGGGGCGAAAAAACCACCGTCGCCACCAGCCCACAGAGCTGCTGGACGGAGGCACCGTCGTCACGGCCGACGAGCGCCGCCGGAGCGACGGAAGCGCCGTACGGCTGACAGCGATGCCCTGTTTCGCGCGGGCGAATCGGCGGCAGGGCGCGATGCGGGTCTGGATTCCGGAGAGCCGACCGATCCGGTCGACTCCGCGTCCCACAGGGCGAGTTCACGATCACGCGGTCCGTGTACGGTGCGCGGTTCGCCGATGCCGGTTCCGCCGGTTCCGCCGAAGACACGGACCGGGTGCGAGGCGTCCCAGGCGGCCCACCCGGGATCACCGTCCACCGCGAACCGCACCCACGCCGAGTGCATCGCGTCGGCGAGCTCCTGCGGGGCGCCCGGACCCGCGAGTTTCGCCGACTCCGGCACATCGGCGGTGTCGAAGACGAAGCCCAGCTCCAGGGCGTGACAGGCGCCGAGGTCCGGCACGTTCGACGGCCAGGCGAACTCGTAGACGTATGAAGGGGATTGGCGGGTCGGCGCGTCCGCGAGGCGGTGCAGCGGCACCCGGAGAAGGTGATCGGTGACCATCTGGCCCACGAGGTCCGCCGTGCCCAGGTCCGGATGGATGGCGCGGTAGCCGCGGGGCACCTCGTGGCCACAGTGGCAGCGGGCCATCGCGCCGGCCAGGGCGACGGGGCCGAGCCGGTCGACGCGCTCCAGGAGGCCGCCGGGCACCAGCCACAGCCGGTACTCCTCGCTGGTCCAGCCCAGGAGGAGGTCGACGTCCGGCGCGGCGCCCTCGACGAGGGCCTCCAGCGGCTCGCGCGGAACCAGGTCGCCGTCGACGACGATGCCGAAGGCGGGGCCGCCGAGCACCGGGCTGCTGAGTTTCCCGACGTCGGCCTGGGTGCGCAGAAGCAGGTCGCGGTCCACGGCGGCGAACGCCTCTGCGGTCGCCGGGATCTTCATCCGGGTGGCCATCCTGCGCACCATCCGGCGCACCTTGTCGCGGTCGCTCGCCTCGGGCGGTCCGCTCTGCAGGACGGCACGATGGAACAGCCCCGCGGCGCGCGGGCTGGCCAGCAGGGAGCCGATACTGATGGCGCCGGCCGACTCGCCGAAGACGGTGACCCTGTCGGGGTCACCGCCGAACCGCGCGATCGCATCGCGCACCCACTCCAGCGCGGCGAGCTGGTCGCGCAGGCCGGGGTTGGCGGGCGTGTCGGGGAAGAGGCCGTAACCCTCCACGCCCAGGCGATAGTTGATGGACACGAGCACGACGCCGTCGCGGGCGAAGGAGCGTCCGTTGTAGACGGGCACGGCCGAGGAGCCACGGGTCAGGGCCCCGCCGTGGATCCACACCATGACGGGGAGCCGGGCGCCCGGTCCCGGCTCCGGTGTCCACACATTGAGGTTGAGGCAGTCGTCGCCGGGCACGACGGGGTCGGCGAGGAGCCGGGCGAACGCCTCGGAGTACGGCGGCTTGGGCGGCGTCGGTCCGAAGGCGCCCGCGTCACGCACACCCTCCCAGGGGTCGGGCGACTCCGGGGGCCGGAAGCGGCGGGGGCCGAACGGCGGTGCGGCGTAGGGGATGCCGCGGAAGACGGCGATCCCGTTCTCGTACCGGCCACGCACCGCTCCGTAGGGGGTGGCGACCACCGGATCCTTCGTCTGCGACTCCGAGTCCTCCGCGCGCACCGCCATCCGACCACCAGCTCCTCGCCGACTCGCGAACCGTTCACATCAGAGCATCACATCACTTCCGGGTATTCCTTCGGACGTCATTCCAGTGGACATGCTTCGTGCGGGCGTGAACGGCCCTATTTGGCGTACATCAACGTGCCGAAGCCGAGCTGGTCGAAGCCTCCGCTGTTCGGGCCGTAGTCACCGCCGCCGCCTTCGGGGCGGACGCTCTCGGCCATGGCGGTGATGTACGGCACCGACAGCCCGCGGCGGCGGGCGTAGTGGTAGTGCAGGATGTCCCAGACCGGCCTGACCTGGCCGCGGCTCGCGGGGGAGATCACGGTCTGCGACTGCTGGGCGCAGTTCTGGCCCGTGCCCCAGGTGTACGTCGTGTAGGGAACGTCCTGGCCGAGGTTGTACTTGGCGACGTACTGGGCGGCCTTCAAGAAGCGGTTGTTGTCGTAGCCGTACAGGTCGTCGCCCTGGGACCAGGCCATCTCGCCGAAGGCGCCCAGCTGGCCCATGCCCATGATGGTGTGGCCCTGGTCCCGTCCGGACTCCTGATACTGGGCGAGTCCCTCGCTCTCGTAGACGAAGGGGATGGCGTGCGTGAGGGAGGCGTTGCCCGCCGTTCTTGAAGTAGTCGACCGCCTGGTCGTACTTGGCTCCGTCGTCGCACAGGATGCCGATGGCCAGGATCGAGTTCATGTTGCACAGATCCCAGTTGGCCCAGTAGTTCGTGATGCAGGCGTCGTTGTGGCCGGTCAGGAACTGGTTGTTCAACGGGTGGAAGACATCGAGCATCATCGTCCTGAACCGGTCGAGGTCGAACCCGCTGTGGCCGCGCATGAGTTCGGCGGCGTTCGCGAACTGGTAGCCATAGATCCCGGCGGCCAGAAAGCGGTCCGCGTTGCCGGTGACCGTGGTCAGCGTGGACGACCAGGCGTTGAGGATCTCGACGGCGGTGTCGCCGTTGGCCGTCGTGCCCGCGATCTTCCAGCGGAGCGCGTTCTGGTACGCGGCGTGGATGTCGTTGTACAGGATGCCGTAGTTCTCGCCGGTGCCGCCGCGGATGATCGTGGCCTTCGGGTTGGGGGTCCAGGTGCCGGCCGAATGGCTGTTGGCGGTCAGCCGGTTCCAGCCGGAGAGCCAGGGGTCGTCGCCCGCGGCGACCCGTACCTTGGCGCGGTTGAGCTCGCCGTAGGCGTGCAGTAGTCCGGGGTGGGTGAAGGTCGCCGGTGCGGCGTCCGCGGTGCCGCCGGTCACGGCGGCGGCGGACGTGCCGACGCAGAGGGCGGCGGTGAGGCCACCGGCGGTCCCAGGGCGCAGGCTGTTACGACGAGAGGACAGCTTCCCGTGGCACCGACGGCCGCCGATCGACCGCTCTCGTTCCTGGCATGACTCCGCGCCTGCCGGGCTCACCGCTGTGACGTGGGCTTTTGGGACCAGAACGCACCGAAAGGTTCCCGGCCCCGCACCCCCTCACGCCGATTGACCCTGGCTCCTCTGCAGATCTACGGTAGAAGACGCTTTCAGAAAATGTTTCCAGCATCTCAGGAGAGACATGCCCAGCGCACAGCTGCCGAGGGCCGTGTTCGCCATGGATGCGGTGCACCTCCCCCTGCTCTTCCCTCCACCCCTCATGACCCGGCTCCAGCAGACGGCCGAGATCGACACCGCGCTCGTCGTCCAGGACTTCACCGCGCCCGCCGCCGCCTCTGCGCTGTCCCGCGCCGAGGTGCTGATCACCGGCTGGGGATGCCCCCGCCTCGACGCGGAGGCCCTGGCGGCGGCACCTCGGCTGCGCGCCGTCCTGCATGCCGCCGGCTCCGTCCGCTCACTGATCGGCGAGACCCTGTGGGACCGCGGCGTCACCGTCTCCAGCGCGGTCACCGGCAACGCGCTGCCGGTGGCGGAGTACACGCTCGCCATGATCCTGCTGGCCGGGAAGGACACCTTCGCGCACCGCGAGCGCTTCAGGGACGCGCACGCCTACCCGTCCCCCGCCGAGACCGCGGCCACGGGCAACCTCGGCCGCCGGATCGGGATCATCGGCGCCTCGCGCGTGGGCCGCCGACTGCTGGAACTGCTGCGGCCGCACGACTTCGCCGTCTCCCTGTACGACCCCTACGTGGACACCGCCGAGGCCGCCGCGCTGGGCGCCGAACTCCTGTCGCTGGAGGACCTGCTCAGCGGCAGTGACATCGTCAGCCTGCACGCCCCGGACATCCCCGAGACCCACCGCATGCTCGACCGCGAGCGGCTCGCCCTCATCAGGGACGGCGGTGTGCTGATCAACACCTCCCGCGGCGCCCTGATCGACCCGGCCGCGCTCACCGACGAGCTGGTCTCGGGCCGGTTGAACGCCGTCCTGGACGTCACCGAACCCGAGCCGCTGCCCGCGGCGTCCCCGCTGTACTCCCTGCCCAACGTCTTCCTCACCCCGCACATCGCGGGCTCGCTCGGCAACGAACTGGAGCGGCTCGGCCGCATCGTCGTCGACGAACTGGAACGCCTGGTCGCGGGACTGCCGCCGGAGCACGAGGTGCGGCACACGGATCTCGTCCGGGTCGCCTGATTCCGGCCGTCCACGAGCTGTCCTACCTGGAGTAACGATGGGATACGGTTTCAGCACCGTCGGGGGGCGGGACCCCGGCGCGTCCGGTGATCGGGCCACTACGGTGAAGGAGCCGCTACGGTGAGCCAGCACAAGGCGCCGGCAGACGTCGGACGGGCGACCATCCGCGATGTGGCCGAACGCGCCGGCGTCTCCGTGGCGAGCGTGTCGCGCGTCCTGTCCGGCAACTACCCGGTGTCGGAAGAACTGCGCCGCCGGGTGATGAAGGTCGTACGGGACCTGGACTACGTCACCAATGCCCACGCCCGTTCCTTGGCGGGTGGCGGCACGCCCACGGTGGCCATCCTCATCAACAACATCACCGGTGCCGCCTTCGCCCACGTGGCCAAGGGGGTCGAGGGCGCCGCCACGCTGCGCGGCTGGCTCTCACTGGTCGGCACTACCGGCGACGACCCGGAGCGGGAACTCGCGCTGGTGAACCTCATGCGCCGGCAGGGCGTCGCCGCCGTGGTCCTGCTGGGCGGCGCGTACGACTACGACGAGTACCAGCTGCGGATGGCACGGTCCGCCCGCTCCCTCGACGCGGCCGGCTCGCACCTCGTGCTGGTCGGCAGGCCGCCGCTGGAGGGCGCCGTACCGGCGACGACGGTCGACTACGACAACGAGGGCGGTGCCTACGCGATGGCCAGCCACCTCCTGTCCGCCGGCCACCGGCACGTCCTGGTACTGCCGGGCCATGCCGAACTCACCACCGCGCAGGGCCGGTTGACGGGCGCCCGGCGGGCCTTCGAGGCGTACGGCGTGCCGTTCGACCCGGGCATGGTGCGCCACGGCCCGTACGACTACGAGCACGGGTACGAGGCGGTGGAGGAAAGCCTGCGGCAGGGGCTGGACTTCACGGCGGTGCTCGCGGGCACCGACGTGGTCGCCGCGGGCGCGATGCAGGCCCTGCGCGCGGCCGGGCTCAGGGTGCCCGAGGACGTCTCGATCGTCGGCTACGACGACATCCCGCTGGCCTCCCAACTCACCCCCCAACTGACGACCGTGCACGTCCCGTACGAGGAGATGGGCCGCGTCGCGCTGCGCGCCGTGGCCGACCGGCGCGAGGCCGGCACCGGCCGCCGCAAGGGCAGCGACGGCGACCACCTGGTGCTGGGGACCCATGTCGTCGTACGGAACTCCGTTCAGCCCCCGGCCCGGCGTTCATAAGGCGCACGCGGCAAAACGGGCACCGGGCGGCATCGTTTCGTAAGCGTTTTCCAAAGTGTTTTCAGGACCTACCAAGGTCGCACGAGGCACTCACCGGACCCCGGTCGAGACTTGTCGACACGACCCTGACCTGCGCAGATTCCTGCAAGGCGAGCGCGGTCGAGGCGCATTCGGCGATAACCGTGCGGACAACCCGGCGTAACAAATTTCGACCCCTTGCTGCGGCGGATCGATCGCCCTACCGTCCCAGCAAGCGTTTACTACAGCTTCTGCGGCCCTGCGCCCGCTCGTCCGCATGATGGCGGGCGAGCAGCCGGAGAGCACGCGTACCGAGCTGTCGACCCGCTTGGTCGAGCGGTCGAGCACGGGCCCGGCACCGACTACCTCTTGGTCACCCAGGTAATACCGCCGAGCAGGTGCGCGCGGAAGTCCGGATCCTCGTACGCCTCGGGAGCATGCCCGAGTGCGGTGTAGAAGACCCGGCCCGTGCCCTGCTCGCGGCACCACACGAGCGGATGGTCGTCGCCCATGCCGCCCCCCTCGTACGAGGATTCGTCGGCGGAGGCGAGCACGCGCACCGAGCCGCGGGGGCTGGCCCCGAAGTCGTACCACTCGTCCGTGAACTCCCAGACGGGCGGCAGGTGTCGGGTCGCCGGATGCCCCCGGTCCTCGACGACGGCCTTCCCCGGCTGATACTCCGGGTGCCGGTCGAAGCGCGCGCCGAGCAGCTCGCCGTAGTAGGGCCATGCGTACCGGGCGGCCCGCGTCGAGGGCCGCGACCACGCCCCGCAGCAGCGGATCCGGCGGGTCCGCGTCCGCCGCACGCTCCAGGGCCACCTCTTCGAGGGCGCTCACCGGGTCGGCGGCCCCATCGACCTTCTCCGTGAGGCGCCGCACCCGCGCGGCGGGCCACAGGTCGGCCAACTCGACGCGCCGGTCGCGGAGTTCATCCGCGGGTGCGCCCAGCCACGCAGGCGCCGTACCGGGGTAGAAGCGCACGCCCGCCCAGCCACCGGGCACACCGTCGGGAACGTATGCGCGGGTGTCAGGACCGGCGACCAGCAGCCGCCCCTCGGTCCACAGCAGATCCATGCAGCCGTCGGGCAGAACGGCCGCCACCGACGGACCGGTGATCGAACGGGACCACACCACCGCGCCCGCGAGCCTGGATGCACGCTCCTCGTACACGTACGTCAGGCTACGCCGCCCGCGTCCGGTGCTCCTGTGGGCTGACCCCGTACACCCGCTTGAACGCGCTGGAGAGCGCGAACGCGCTGCCATAGCCGACATGCCGGGCGATCGAGTCGAGGGTGTCGTCCGTTTCGCGCAGGCGGTCGGCGGCCAGGGCCAGGCGCCAGCCGGTCAGGTAGGTCATCGGGGGCTCGCCCACGAGTTCACTGAAGCGCCGGGCCAGGGCGGCCCGCGAGACCCCGGCCTTGGCGGCGAGAGTCGCCACCGTCCAGGGGTGGGCCGGATCGTCCTGCACGAGCCGCAGCACCCGGCCCACGACGGGGTCGGCGAGAGCCTGGGGCCCGGGGTGCCCTCGGGAGAGCACAGCCCGGATCTCGCGCCAGGGGCCGTGGCGGCGGGGAGTGTGGAAGACGTGACGGGGGTGTCACTCCCCCGGAGGGGGTTCGTCCCCGTTCCGGTGCGGATGGTGATGCGTGCTCTTCGCATGCGTGCGCAGCCGGGACGTCACGTCCTCCGGGGGCAGGAAGCGCGACCAGCGCTCCGGGAACTCGGAGGGCATGTCCGGGTCGTCGGGGTCGATGTCGGCGTCGTAGGAGTGGGCGGCGGCCGCGCGGGCGACGTACTCGGCCGCCTGCTCCTGCCGCAGGCGCTCGTTCGCCGCGCGGGCGGCGGAGGTGGCGGCGGCCGGCCAGACGCGGTCGATGGCGGCGTTGACGGCGGCGCCGACCAGGACCGCGAACGCGGACACGCCGATCCAGAGCAGGACGGCGACGGGCGCGGCGAGCGAGCCGTAGATCGTGGGGCCCTCGACGGTGTTGGTCAGGTAGATACGGAGCAGGAAGCTGCCGAGCACCCACATGGCGAGGGCCACCAGGGCGCCCGGCACATCCTCGACCCAGGGAGAGCGCACCGGCACGGACACGTGGTAGAGCGTCGTGAGGAAGGCGACCGACAGCACGATGACGACGGGCCAGTAGAGGATCTGCACGACGGTCGTCGACCACGGCACGAAGTTCACCACCGCGTCCGGGCCCGCCACCATCAGCGGCAGCGCGACCGAGCCGATCAGCAGCGCCACGATGAAGAGCAGGAACGACATCACGCGGGTCTTCACGATCCCGCGGGTGCCGTCGAGGCCGTACATGACGGTGATCGTGTCGATGAAGACGTTCACCGCGCGGGAGCCCGACCACAGGGCGAACAGAAAGCCGAGGGAGATGATGTCGGGGCGGCCGCCCTTCATCACGTCGTGCAGGATCGGCTCGGCGATCTGGTGCACGCCCTTCTCGGTGAGGACCGTGCGGGAGGCGTCGAGGAGGTTGGACTCGAGGCTGGCGATCGTGTCGGCGCCGGTCCAGTCGTCGACGTATCCGAGCAGGCCGATGAGGCTCAGCAGCAATGGCGGCACGGACAGAAGCGTGAAGAAGGCGGCCTCGGCCGCCAGACCCAGGATCCGGTACTCCATGCACGAGTTGACGGTGTCCTTGAGCAGCAGCCAGGCGGTCCTGCGCTTCGATACGTTCCGGTACAGCGCGCGAGCGCGGTGGAAGCGGCCCGAGGGAGGCCGTTCAGGTGTTTCTTTTGCCTGGTGCACCTCCTTACCGTATCCGTATGGCAGCCAGCACCCACACCGTGACCAACCAGGCTCCGGCCCTGGTCGGATATGACGTATTCGCCGCCGACCGGGCCCTCGTGGAGGCGGTCGACCGGCATCTCGATCCAGAGCTCCTCGACGAGGCGCGCGAGGAACTGTCGGCCCTCGGACGCACGTCCGGTTCCGCGCAGGTGCAGGAGTGGGGGGTACTGGCCAACGAGTACCCGCCGAAGCTGCGCACCCACGACCGCTACGGCAACCGCATCGACGAGGTCGAGTTCCATCCGTCCTGGCACCGGCTCCTCGGCAAGGGCGTCTCGGCGGGGCTGACAGCGGCCTGGTCGCGCCCCGGCGGACACCTCAGGCGCGCCGCCGCCTTCGTGATCTGGACGCAGGTCGAGGCGGGCAACGGCTGCCCGCTGTCGATGACCCACGCTGCGGTGCCCGCGCTGCGCACCGACCCGGCGCTGGCCGCCGAGTGGGAGCCGCGGCTGACCTCCATGATCTACGACCAGGACCTGCGTCCCGCCTCCCAGAAGGCCGGGGTCATCTTCGGGATGGGGATGACGGAGAAGCAGGGCGGCAGCGACGTACGCGCCAATACGACGGAGGCGCGACCGCTCGCCGAGGACGGGACCTACCTGCTGACCGGCCACAAGTGGTTCTGCTCGGCGCCGATGTCGGACGGTTTCCTGGTGCTCGCGCAGGCTCCCGGCGGGCTCACCTGCTTCCTCGTTCCGCGCGTCCTGGAGGACGGCACCCGGAACGTATTCCGCATCCAGCGGCTCAAGGACAAGCTCGGCAACAAGTCGAACGCGTCGAGCGAGGTCGAGTTCGACGGGACCTGGGCGCGCCGGGTCGGGGACGAGGGGCGCGGGGTGCGCACCATCATCGAGATGGTCGCGGCGACCCGGCTGGACTGTGTGCTCGGCTCCGCCTCACTGATGAGGCAGGCCGTCGCGCAGGCCGTCCACCACTGCACGTACCGCGAGGCGTTCGGCGGCAAGCTCATCGACAAACCGCTGATGAGGAACGTATTGGCGGACCTGGCACTGGAGTCGGAGGCGGCGACGACGCTCGCGCTGCGGCTGGCCGCAGCGTACGACGACGGCAGCGAGCAGGAGCGGGCGTTCCTGCGGCTCGCGGTGCCGGCCGCCAAGTACTGGGTGACCAAGCGGTGTACGCCGGTGGCGGTGGAGGCGCTGGAGTGCCTGGGCGGCAACGGGTACGTCGAGGAGTCCGGCATGCCCCGGCTGCTGCGCGAGTCGCCGCTCAACTCCATCTGGGAGGGCGCGGGCAATGTGCAGGCACTGGACGTGCTGCGCGCGCTGCAGCGGGAGCCGGGTGCGCTCGACGCGTTTCTGCGGGAGGTGGGGCGGGCCCGGGGCGCCGACCACCGGCTCGACGGGGCCATCAAGAACCTGCTGGCGGAGCTCGCCGACCTGGACGGCATCGAGGGGCGCGCCCGCCGACTCGTCGAGCGCATCGCGACGGTGCTCCAGGGGTCGCTGCTCGTCCAGTACGCGCCCCCCGAGGTCGCCGACGCGTTCTGCGCCTCACGGCTGGGCGGGGACTGGGGTTCGGCCTTCGGCACGTTGCCGCACAGTCTGGATCTGGCCGCGGTGGTGGAGCGGGCGCGGCCCGTGTCGTGAGGAGTCGCCGGCACTGATGCGGGGGTGGTGCTGCGCCGACACGGCACCACCCCCGCTTGCCGGCCCCGTTCTAGGAGCTCGGACGCCGCGCAGGCGACGTCGTTGTCAGTTTCAAGGAACCTTGTGACCGTTGGCGAGAGTTGCAGACCGTTGCATTCGTTTGTGCTCCTTGTGCGAACTTCCGGTGTCCTGGGCCGAGAGCAGGCACGATGTGGAGTGACGGCGGCGTCACTGCTCGTACGCGGTACTGGTTTGGGGAGTGCCCTGTGAAGACCACATCGTTCAACCCCGCCCGTTTCGCTCCGCCGGACGCGTCCGAAACGGTCCGGCGTCTGCAGGAAACCTGGGCCGCGACGCTCAGAGGCGAACGCTCCCCGATCGCTCCCCGGCCTGTTATCGGTCAGTCATGGCAACGAGTGAAACGTTTCGGAGTCGATCCCGAACAAAGCACGGACAGCGAGCTGTTGCAGACGGACGAACTCGAACATCGCCGGACATCCACCGCCCTCGCCGAGGTGATGCCGGTCCTCAGTGGCGGGCTGGGCTCGGTCGCCGACGCGTCCCTGCAGATCATGGTGGTCACGGACCCGGAGGGCCGGGTGCTGTGGCGGGAGGGCAACGCGGGGGTGCTGCGCCGGGCCGACACCATCTGTCTGGAGGAGGGCGCCGCCTGGAGCGAGGACACGACGGGCACCAACGCGATCGGTACGGCGTTGACGGCGGGGGCGCCGGTCCAGGTGCACTCGGCCGAGCACTTCGTGCGCACGCTGCACGACTGGACCTGTGCCGCCGCGCCGGTGCACGACCCGCGCGACGGGAGGCTGCTCGGCATCATCGACGTCAGCGGCCCGGACAGCACCTTTCACCCGGCCACGCTCGCTCTGGTCGACTCGGTGTCCCGGCTGGCCGAAAGCGAGTTGCGCAGCAGGCATCTGACAGCCATCGAGCGGCTGCGCGCGGTGGCCGCGCCCATCCTGTGCCGGCTGGGCGGCAAGGCGGTGGTGGTGGACACCAACGGCTGGCTCGCGGCCGTCACGGGGATGCCACCCGTCGACCGGGTCGCGCTGCCCGGCTCCCTCGGCGCGGGCCGGGTCTGGCTGCCCTCCCTCGGGACGTGCGTCGCGGAGCCGATGCCCGGCGGCTGGCTGCTACGGGTCACGGAGACCGACACCTCCGGGTGCGCGAGCCGCCTGGTCCTCGACCTCACCCAACCCCGGCGGCCGTGCGCCACCATCACCGGCGCGGCGGGCAGTTGGGCACAGGACCTCACCCCACGCCACGCCGAGCTCCTCTACGTCCTCGCCATGCACCGCCACGGCCGCAGCGCGGCCCAACTCGCGGTCGATCTCTTCGACGACCCGACCCGCACGGTGACCGTCCGCGCCGAACTCTCCCGCCTGCGCCGCCGCCTCACAGGCCTCCTCGACCACCGCCCTTACCGCTACCGCGAGGAGGTGGAGATCGAGGTCCTGCTCCCGGACGATCCACTGGACCTGCTCCCACATTCCACGGCACCGGCGGTGGTGGGTGCGCGGGCGGGGGCCTCCTGACCGTCGGGGGTCTGAGAACGGGGGCGGCTGGGCCGGGCGAAGTCTGGGGGCACCCCCTGGCCGGTCCTGGGCGAGGGCCCGCAGGCACAGCCAGTGCGGGGGGCCAGACGGCGCAGCCGGGGCGGGGCCGCGAGGAGCCCAGCCCTCACCGGGACCCGGGAACACAACCCCGAGCACAGAGCCCAAGGGGCACAGCCCAGCCAGGGCCCGAGGTCACAAGCTCGTTCAGGCGCCCAGGCAGTGGCGCAGCCCCCGGCGGGGTCCAGGGGCGCAGTCCCGGGCAAAGGCCGGTCCCCGCAGCCGAGGCGGGGGCCGTGGAGCACGCCACCCCCGCGAGGCCGCAGGGACAGCCCAGCCAGGGCCCGAGGTCACAAGCTCGTTCAGGCGCCCAGGCAGTGGCGCAGCCCCCGGCGGGGTCCAGGGGCGCAGTCCCGGGCAGGGATCCAGGGGCGCAGTCCGCAGGATGGGGCCCTGGGGCGGAGCCCCAGGAGGACGGGACGGGTAGGGGCGGCGGGGCGAAAGAATCCCTCGCGCGGCCAACGAGTGCCGTCACGTGCGTATTTCGTGAGCGTGTTCCGGGGTCTTCGACCGGGCCCGCCGGTCTCTGCCGTAGCATCCCCTCACAGGCCACCCCACCCGTCTCTCCGTCAACGCCCGGAGCGTGAGAGGCAGTTGGCCTTCCTCGGGAGGACGCATGAAGTACCGCGGCAGGCATCGTCGTCGTAGAAGGGGACAGGCGCTGCGCGCCACCCTGGCCGGAACCGCCCTCGCGCTCACCGCGGCCGCCACCCTGATCAGCGCCTCCCAGGCCACGGGCAGCGGCACTCCAGGCGGCCTGACCCCGCTCACCTCGGCGGCCGCGACCGGCAAGCTGCGCCTCCACGAGAACCTGGTCGCCCGGGACACCCTCGACACGCTCACCAAGGACATGGGCGGGAACGTCGGTGTCGACGGCGTCCTCAGCAGCGCCGACCGCTCGATGCGCGACGAGGCCGACTGCGCCGCCGGCGAGCGCGCCACGCTTCCGGTCGAACCGACGGCCACGCGGGCGTACTGCTGGGAGAGCGGTGACGCGAGGACCCGGCAGTGGCAGCCGCGGTCCGTCACCACTTCGGGCGACGCGGACGACGACGGTCACTGGGGCGAGCACCGGGTGATCCTGGCCGGCTGGACGCACCACGACGACCAGGCCGCCGCGCCGACCCGGGACCAGGGCCTCGCCCGGATCGCCTTCGTCGACGCGACCGACCCGCACGCCCTCACGTACGACTGGGTCCTGCTCGTCGCCCCGCGCGACGGCGGCAAGGACTTCGCGGCGGTCCCCTCCGACCTGGGCGGCATGGTCTGGTACCAGGACAAACTGATCGTCACCGCCGCGCACGGCGCGGGCCTGCTCGTCTTCGACATGCACCGCATCCTGAAGGCCGACGTGAGCAGCGGCGCCGTCGGCAGGGTGAGCGGCGGCTACTCGGCGGACGGCTACCAGTACGTGCTTCCGGCCATCGGCTCCTACGACGTGCCCGGCGGCGCATGCGGCGGCGAAGACGCCCGCACGGTCCCCTGCTTCGGCTCCCTCTCCCTGGACCGCACCTCGGCGCCGGACAGCCTGGTCGCGACCGAGCGGTCCACGTCCGACGGTGCGGAGCGGGCCCGAGTCTGGCGGTACTCCTACAGCACCGCGGCCTACCGTACGGGCCTGCTCGCCGACTCCCAGGGGTACGTCGACGCCGTCGAGGCCTACGAGACGAGGGCCGCCGGTCTGTCCGGCGCCCTCTCGCGCACACCGAGCGGCGCGCGCAAGGCCGAGTGGTACGTCGGCCACACACCCGACCACGGCACACAGCACGACACCCTCTGGCGGCAGACCGAGCACGGCGCCAAGGCGGCCACCTGCACCGCGGACCGGTCGCACGCGTGCTGGGGCCTGGGCGCCGAGTCCCTCTCCTACTGGCAGGAGACGGACGAGCTGTGGACGCTGACCGGGGCAGGGGCCGACGCGGGAACGAGGCGGGTGCTGTACGCGGTCCCGCTGTCCTCGGTCGACGGCTCGCTGGAGTAGCCGACGGCTCGCCGGCGCAGACGCCCAGCTGCGAGGGCCCTCCGGGAAAGGATCCCGGCGATCTCCCGTGGGCCGCTTTTGGAGACGCACCCGCCCCCATGGTTCCCTGGCCCGCATGAGCAACCTCACCGTGACCACCTGGTCCCTGGAGCAGACGGCCCCGACCGACCTGCTCCCCGCGATCGGCCCCGACGGGGACGTCCGGATCGTGCGCGCCGAGGTCCCCTCGCCCGAGTTCAGCCGCTTCCTGTACTCGTCGGTCGGCGGAGACATCCGCTGGACGGACCGGCTCGGCTGGACGTACGCGCAGTGGCTGGAGTCGCTGGAGCGACCGGGCGTGGAGACCTGGGTCGCCTACGACAGGGGTACGCCCGCGGGCTATGTCGAGCTGGACCCCCAGGACGACGGCGTCGTGGAGATCGTCTACTTCGGGCTGATCCCCGCCTTCCGGGGACGCCGCATCGGCGGACACCTGCTCTCGTACGGCGTCGCGCGGGCCTGGGACCTGGCCGACCGCTGGCCGGGGCGGGCCGAGACCAAGCGGGTCTGGCTGCATACCTGCAGCAAGGACGGGGAGCACGCGATGGACAACTACCTGCGTCGCGGCTTCAAGCTCTTCGACACCAAGGTCGAGGAGGAGGCGGACGTGGCCACGCCGGGCCCGTGGCCGGGAGCGCGGGCGGTCTGAGCTGCTGATGGCCCGATTCGGTACGGTCGGAGGCCCGGCCGTGTGACCGACGACACCCTTGTCTCACGATTCGGGACAAGGGTGTCCACATGATGGATGACGGTGGACTGGCCCGAGATCCACGTGACACGCTTCCGTCATGTCTGGAACTGGAATTGCCTTGGTGAGTCGGCGGCACGTCGACCTCGGCCGCATGTCCAGCGCCATCTGTCCGGCGAGCTGACCAGCCCAGCACCGCCCGACCCTTTCCCTTTTGCGATCCTTGCGCAGTGACGCGCCCATACATCCGTATGCGCCCGTATGCGCAGGTCAGAGCCGCTGACAGACCTGTCCCGCAGTCTCGAAGGACGTAGCAACCATGGCCGCCACCCCGCAGAATCCCGCCGCCGCGCCCCGCCGCAAGGTGAGCCGTCACCGCGGCGAGGGTCAGTGGGCCGTGGGTCACTTCACCCCGCTCAACGGCAACGAACAGTTCAAGAAGGACGACGACGGTCTCAATGTGCGGACACGCATTGAGACGATCTACTCCAAGCGGGGCTTCGACTCGATCGACCCCAACGACCTGCGCGGCCGGATGCGCTGGTGGGGTCTGTACACCCAGCGCAAGCCCGGGATCGACGGCGGCAAGACCGCGGTCCTGGAGCCCGAGGAGCTGGACGACAAGTACTTCATGCTGCGCGTCCGCATCGACGGCGGCCGGCTGACCACCGATCAGCTGCGCGTCATCGGCGAGATCTCTCAGGAGTTCGCGCGCGGCACCGCCGACCTCACCGACCGGCAGAACGTGCAGTACCACTGGATCCGCATCGAGGACGTCCCGGAGATCTGGGAGCGTCTGGAGGCCGTGGGCCTGTCCACGACCGAGGCCTGCGGTGACACGCCCCGCGTCATCCTCGGCTCGCCCGTCGCCGGGATCGCCGAGGACGAGATCATCGACGGCACCCCGGCCATCGACGAGATCCACCGCCGGATCATCGGCAACAAGGACTTCTCGAACCTGCCCCGCAAGTTCAAGACCGCGGTCTCCGGCTCGCCGCTCCTCGACGTGGCGCACGAGATCAACGACGTCGCGTTCGTCGGCGTGAACCACCCCGAGCACGGGCCCGGCTTCGACGTCTGGGTCGGCGGCGGCCTCTCCACCAACCCGAAGATCGGTCAGCGCCTCGGCGCCTGGGTCCCGCTGGACGAGGTCCCGGACGTCCACGTGGGCATCCTCTCGATCTTCCGCGACTACGGCTACCGGCGGCTGCGCACCCGCGCCCGCCTGAAGTTCCTGGTCGCCGACTGGGGTGTCGAGAAGTTCCGTCAGGTCCTGGAGGACGAGTACCTGCAGCGGAAGCTCGTCGACGGCCCGGCGCCCGACCAGCCGGTCGCCCGCTGGCGCGACCACGTCGGTGTGCACCGGCAGCAGGACGGCCGCTACTACGTCGGCTTCGCCCCGCGCGTGGGCCGCGTGGACGGCGCGACCCTCACGAAGATCGCCGAACTGGCCGCGGCACACGGCTCCGGCCGCCTGCGCACGACCGTCGAGCAGAAGATGATCGTGCTCGACGTCGAGCAGGAGCAGATCGACTCGCTGGTGGAGGGCCTCGAAGCCCTCGACCTGACCGTCAAGCCTTCGCCCTTCCGGCGCGGCACGATGGCCTGCACCGGCATCGAGTACTGCAAGCTCGCCATCGTCGAGACCAAGGCGCGCGGTGCCTCGCTGATCGACGAACTCGAGCGCCGCATCCCCGAGTTCGACGAGCCCATCACCATCAACATCAACGGCTGCCCGAACGCCTGCGCCCGTATCCAGGTCGCGGACATCGGTCTCAAGGGCCAGCTGGTCCTCAACGACCAGGGCGAGCAGGTCGAGGGCTTCCAGGTGCACCTCGGCGGAGCGCTCGGCCTGGAGGCCGGTTTCGGCCGCAAGGTCCGTGGCCTGAAGGTCACTTCGGAAGAGCTGCCCGACTATGTCGAGCGGGTCCTGAAGCGCTTCCAGGAGGAGCGCGAGGACGGCGAGCGCTTCGCCACCTGGGCCTCGCGCGCCGACGAGGAGTCGCTGTCATGAGCGAGCGGGCCGCCCCCTTCTACTGCCCCTACTGCGGTGATGAGGACCTTCGTCCGAGCGAGCAGGGCCACGGCGCGTGGGAATGCGCGGCGTGCAATCGAGCCTTCCAGTTGAAGTTCCTCGGGCTGCTCGCCCGTGGGGTTCGGCGTACTGAAGGTGGAGGGGACGAGATATGACGACCATTCAGGAAGAGCGTACGGGCGAGGACTTGAAGAGCCTCGCCGAGCAGGCGGGGCGCGACCTCGAGGACGCGTCCGCCCTGGAGATCCTCCGGTGGGCGGCCGAGACCTTCGGCAAGAAGTTCTGCGTGACCTCCTCCATGGAGGACGCAGTGGTCGCCCACCTGGCGTCCCGCGCGTTCCCCGGTGTGGACGTCGTCTTCCTCGACACCGGCTACCACTTCCCGGAGACCATCGGCACCCGCGACGCGGTCGAGGCCGTGATGGACGTCAACGTCATCACGCTCACCCCGCGCCGGACGGTGGCCGAGCAGGACGCCGAGTACGGCCCCCAGCTGCACGACCGCGACCCCGACCTGTGCTGCGCGCTGCGCAAGGTCAAGCCCCTCGAGGAGGGCCTGACCAAGTACGACGCATGGGCGACCGGGCTGCGCCGCGACGAGTCCCCGACCCGGGCGAACACCCCGGTCGTCGGCTGGGACGAGAAGCGGCAGAAGGTCAAGATCTCGCCGATCGCCCGCTGGACGCAGGACGACGTGGACGCGTACGTCGCCGAGCACGGGGTCCTCACCAACCCGCTGCTGATGGACGGTTACGCCTCCGTCGGCTGCGCGCCCTGCACCCGGCGTGTGCTGGAGGGCGAGGACGCGCGCGCCGGCCGCTGGGCGGGCCGCGCGAAGACCGAGTGCGGGCTGCACGGATGACCACGACCACTCAGATTTCTCAGGAGCAGCAAGTGACGACCGGAGCCACCATCTGGCTCACGGGTCTGCCGAGCGCCGGCAAGACCACCATCGCGTACGAGCTGGCCGGCCGGCTGCGCGAGGACGGACACCGCGTCGAGGTACTCGACGGCGACGAGATCCGCGAGTTCCTCTCGTCGGGTCTCGGCTTCTCGCGCGCGGACCGCGACACGAACGTGCAGCGCATCGGCTTTCTCGCCGAACTGCTCTCGCGCAACGGAGTCAAGGCGCTCGTCCCGGTGATCGCCCCCTACGCGGACAGCCGTGAGGCGGTGCGCGGGCGCCACCAGAAGGGCGGCACGCCGTACCTCGAGGTCCACGTGGCCACCCCGGTCGAGGTCTGCTCCGTCCGCGATGTGAAGGGCCTGTACGCCAAGCAGGCCGCGGGCGAGATTTCCGGCCTCACCGGCGTCGACGACCCCTACGAAGAGCCCGAGTCACCCGATCTGCGGATCGAGTCGCACACCCAGACCGTGCAGGAGTCCGCGGCCGCGCTGCATGCGCTGCTCACCGAGAGGGGTCTCGCATGACGACCGCAGCCACTGTCTCCGAGGCAGCCGGTGATTCCGAGGAGTCCAGCCCGTACGCGCTGTCGCATCTGGACGCGCTGGAGTCCGAGGCCGTCCACATCTTCCGCGAGGTCGCCGGCGAGTTCGAGCGGCCGGTGATCCTCTTCTCCGGTGGCAAGGACTCCATCGTCATGCTGCACCTCGCGCTGAAGGCGTTCGCCCCCGCGGCGGTCCCCTTCTCGCTGCTGCACGTGGACACCGGACACAACTTCCCCGAAGTCCTCGAGTACCGCGACCGCACCGTGAAGAAGCACGGCCTGCGTCTGCACGTCGCCTCCGTGCAGGACTACATCGACGCGGGCAAGCTGCGCGAACGCCCGGACGGTACCCGTAACCCGCTGCAGACCGTGCCGCTCACCGAGAAGATCCAGTCCGAGCGCTTCGACGCCGTCTTCGGCGGCGGACGCCGCGATGAGGAGAAGGCCCGGGCCAAGGAACGCGTCTTCTCACTGCGCGACGAGTTCTCCCAGTGGGACCCGCGCCGCCAGCGCCCCGAACTGTGGCAGCTCTACAACGGCCGCCACGCCCCCGGCGAACACGTCCGCGTCTTCCCGCTGTCCAACTGGACCGAACTCGATGTATGGCAGTACATCGCCCGCGAAGGCATCGAACTGCCCGAGATCTACTTCGCGCACGACCGTGAGGTCTTCAAGCGGTCCGGCATGTGGCTGACCGCCGGTGAGTGGGGCGGCCCGAAGGACGGCGAGACGGTCGAGAAGCGGCTCGTCCGCTACCGGACCGTCGGTGACATGTCCTGCACGGGCGCCGTCGACTCCGACGCGACCACGTTGGACGCCGTCATCGCCGAGATCGCCGCCTCCCGACTCACCGAGCGGGGCGCCACCCGCGCCGACGACAAGATGTCCGAGGCCGCGATGGAAGACCGCAAGCGCGAGGGGTACTTCTAGACATGACCAGCACCACCGAACCCACCGAGCCCCTGTCGGTCGAGCAGTTGTCGGCGACCACCCTGCTGCGCTTCGCGACCGCCGGTTCCGTCGACGACGGCAAGTCCACGCTCGTCGGACGTCTGCTGCACGACTCCAAGTCCGTCCTGACGGACCAGCTGGAGGCCGTCGAGCGCGTCTCCGCCAGCCGTGGCCAGGACGCGCCCGACCTCGCCCTCCTCACCGACGGCCTGCGCGCCGAGCGCGAACAGGGCATCACCATCGACGTCGCATACCGCTACTTCGCCACCGCACGCCGCCGCTTCATCCTGGCCGACACCCCCGGACACGTGCAGTACACCCGGAACATGGTCACCGGCGCCTCCACCGCCGACCTGGCCGTCGTCCTCGTGGACGCGCGCAACGGCGTCATCGAGCAGACCCGCCGGCACGCCGCCGTCGCCGCGCTGCTGCGCGTCCCGCACGTGGTCCTCGCGGTCAACAAGATGGACCTCGTCGACTACCAGGAGCCCGTCTTCGCCGCGATCGCCGAGGAGTTCACGGCGTACGCCTCCGAGCTGGGCGTCCCCGAGATCACCGCGATCCCGATCTCGGCGCTCGCCGGTGACAACGTGGTGGAAGCCTCCGCGAACATGGACTGGTACGGCGGTCCGACGGTCCTGGAGCACCTGGAGACCGTGCCGGTCAGCCACGACCTGGCGCACTGCCACGCGCGGCTGCCCGTGCAGTACGTGATCCGCCCGCAGACCGCCGAGCACCCCGACTACCGGGGTTACGCCGGTCAGATCGCGGCCGGCACCTTCCGCGTCGGCTCCGAGGTCACGGTCCTGCCCTCCGGTCGTACGTCGAAGATCGCCGGAATCGACCTGCTGGGCAAGCCGGTCGACGTGGCCTGGACCCCGCAGTCGGTGACCCTCCTGCTGGAGGACGACATCGACATCTCGCGCGGCGACCTGATCGTCCCGAGCAAGGACGCGCCTCCGACCACGCAGGATGTCGAGGCGACCGTCTGCCATGTGGCCGACCAGCCACTCACCGTCGGCCACCGCGTGCTGCTCAAGCACGGCACCCGCACGGTCAAGGCGATCGTCAAGGACATCCCGTCCCGGCTGACGCTGGACGACCTCTCCCTGCACCCGCACCCGGGCCGGCTGGTCGCCAACGACATCGGCCGCGTCAAGATCCGTACCGCCGAGCCGCTGCCGCTCGACTCGTACGCCGACTCCCGCCGCACCGGCGCGTTCATCCTGATCGACCCGGCCGACGGCACCACGCTCACCGCGGGCATGGTCGGCGAGTCGTTCGCGTCGCCGGAGCCGGTCAAGGACGAGGGCGACGACGACGGGTGGGACTTCTGACATGCCGTCCAGCGACATCTACTCCACGTTCGCGAAAGAGGGCGGCCGCGTCGGCAGCGGCGCCCTCGGCAGCGGGCAGGGCGGAGTGGCGCGATGTGCGCGATGACGTACGCGCACTGCCTGCGCGCCCTCGCCCCCCGCCGCCTGCGAAAACGAAGACCTGCCGACTTCCCGGCCACGACCTGAGAGATCGTGACCGCCGGGCCAACGAGAGGAACACCTCCCGTGCCTGCCATCCGCTCCAGCCTTGTCCGTCGCGGCCTAGCCGCCGCCGTGGCACTTCCCCTCGTCGCCCTCGCCGCCTGCAGCTACGGCTCCGAGGCGAAGGACGACACCAAGGCGAAGGTCGCCGCCGGTGCGAAGAAGATCGACGGACTGGACTCCGTGAAGATCGGCTACTTCGGCAACCTGACCCACGCCACCGCGCTGGTCGGCAACCAGAAGGGCTTCTTCCAGAGGGAGCTCGGTGCCACCGAGGCGAAGTACCAGACCTTCAACGCCGGGCCCTCCGAGATCGAGGCGCTGAACTCGGGCTCCATCGACATCGGCTGGATCGGCCCCTCGCCGGCCATCAACGGCTTCACCAAGTCCAACGGCAAGAACCTGCGCATCATCGGCGGTTCGGCGTCCGACGGTGTGAAGCTCGTGGTCAACCCGCAGAAGATCAAGTCCCTGAAGGACGTCAAGGGCAAGAAGATCGCGACCCCGCAGCTGGGCAACACGCAGGACGTCGCGTTCCTCAACTGGATCGCGGACCAGGGCTGGAAGGTCGACGCGCAGAGCGGCAAGGGTGACGTCTCGGTCGTCCGCACGGACAACAAGATCACCCCGGACGCCTACAAGTCCGGCTCCATCGACGGCGCCTGGGTGCCGGAGCCGACCGCGTCCAAGCTGGTCGCCGAGGGCGGCAAGGAACTGCTCGACGAGTCGACGCTGTGGCCCGACAAGAAGTTCGTGATCACGAACATCATCGTGCGGCAGAGCTTCCTGAAGGAGCACCCGAAGGCCGTCGAAGCCGTGCTGAAGGCCTCGGTCGAGACCAACAAGTGGATCAACGCCAATTCGGACGAGGCGAAGGCCGCGGCGAACAAGCAGCTGGAGTCGGACTCCGGCAAGGCGCTCCCGGCCAACGTCCTCGCCCCGGCCTGGAAGTCCATCCAGATCACCAATGACCCGCTGGCCGCCACCCTCAACACCGAGGCGGAGCACGCGGTGAAGGCGGGTCTGCTGGAGAAGCCCGACCTGACGGGCATCTACGACCTCACGCTCCTGAACAAGGTCCTCAAGGGCGCGGGCGAGAGCACGGTCGACGACGCCGGTCTCGGCGTCAAGTAAGCCCGGATCCCGATGAGTTCCCAGGAGGTGACGACCATGGCCACGGCCTTCGCCAAGGCCGCCGACGCCACGACGTCGGTCGAGTACGCGGCGCGCATCGAGCACGTCTCGAAGTCCTTCGCCGGTCCCGCCGGGCAGCAGCTCGTCCTGGACGACATCACCCTCGATGTCGCGCCCGGCGAGTTCGTCACCCTCCTGGGGGCCTCGGGCTGCGGCAAGTCGACGCTGCTCAACCTGGTCGCGGGCCTCGACGCCCCGACCGCGGGCAACATCACGACACACGGGCGCCCTGCCCTGATGTTCCAGGAGCATGCCCTCTTCCCGTGGCTGACCGCGGGCAAGAACATCGAACTCGCCCTGAAGCTCAGGGGAGTTCCGAAGGCCGATCGGCGCGGCAAGGCCGAGGAGCTGCTCGAACTCGTACGGCTCAAGGGCGCGTACGGCAAGCGCGTGCACGAGCTCTCCGGTGGTATGCGCCAGCGGGTCGCGATGGCCCGGGCGCTCGCGCAGGACAGCCAGATCCTGCTGATGGACGAGCCGTTCGCGGCGCTGGACGCCATCACCCGGGACATGCTCCACGACGAACTGACCCGGATCTGGAGCGAGACGGGCCTGTCCGTCCTCTTCGTCACGCACAACGTGCGCGAGGCGGTGCGGCTCGCGCAGCGCGTGATCCTGCTGTCCTCCCGTCCCGGGCGGATCGCGCGCGAGTGGACCGTGGACATTCCGCAGCCGCGCCGCATCGAGGACGCCCCCGTGGCGGAACTGTCCATCGAGATCACCGAACAACTGCGTGGGGAGATCCGCCGCCATGGCCAGCACTGAGACGAAGGCCGGCGCAGCCGTCAAGGACAACGTCGAGCTGGGCGGTCTGGAGGCGGGACTCGACGCGCTGGAGTCCTCCGCCGCCGGCCGCAGGTCCTTCGGCACGACGTTCCGGCAGAAGGTGCTGCCGCCGCTCGTCGCCTTCGCGGTGGTCCTGGTGGCCTGGCAGGCGCTGATCACGTTCAAGATCGTCGACGACCCGACCAAGCTGCCCTCGCCGTCCGACGTATGGAACGAGGTCCAGAACGCCTGGCTGCAGGGCACGCTGCTCGACTACATCTGGACCAGCGTCTCGCGCGGTCTGCTCGGCTTCCTGTTCGCCCTGGCGATCGGCACCCCGCTGGGCCTGCTGGTGGCCCGCGTGAAGTTCGTCCGCGCCGCGATCGGCCCGATCCTTTCGGGCCTGCAGTCCCTGCCCTCAGTGGCGTGGGTCCCGCCGGCCGTGATCTGGCTGGGCCTGAACAACTCGATGATGTACGCGGTGATCCTGCTCGGCGCCGTCCCGTCGATCGCCAACGGCCTGGTGTCGGGCGTCGACCAGGTGCCCCCGCTCTTCCTGCGGGCGGGCCGCACGATGGGGGCGACGGGCCTGCGCGGGACCTGGCACATCGTCATGCCGGCCGCGCTGCCCGGCTATCTGGCCGGTCTGAAGCAGGGCTGGGCGTTCTCCTGGCGGTCCCTGATGGCGGCGGAGATCATCGCCTCCTCCCCCGACCTGGGCGTGGGCCTCGGCCAGCTGCTGGAGAACGGCCGCAACGCCAGCTCCATGCCGATGGTCTTCCTCGCCATCTTCCTGATCCTGTTCGTCGGCATCGCCATCGACCTGCTCATCTTCACCCCGGTGGAGCGGTGGGTACTGCGCAGCCGCGGTCTCCTGGTGAAGAGCTGAGCCCGTCATGAGTCAGCCGGTCCTTCTGGTCATCGCCCACGGCAGCCGCGATCCGCGCCATGCCGCGACGGTGGATGCCCTGGTGCGGCGGGTCCGGGCCCAGCGCCCCGGCCTGCGCGTGGAGACCGGCTTCCTCGACTTCAACATCCCCTCGGTGCGGGGGGTGCTGGAGTCCCTGGCAGAGGAGGTGCGGCGCGAAGCGCCTCGTTGGAGGGGTGGTGGCGGGCGACGGGAGGGAGTACGGGACGTGGTGGCCCTCCCGTTGCTGCTGACCCGCGCCTTCCACGCGAAGGCGGACATCCCGGCGGTGCTGCGGGAGGCCCCGTCGCGACTGCGCATCCACCAGGCGGAGGTGCTCGGCCCGTCCCCCCTGCTGACCGCCGCGCTGGAACGTCGTTTGTACGAGGCGGGGCTGACCCCCGCCGACAAGTCCTCGACCGGGGTCGTGCTGGCCTCGGCGGGGTCCACAGACCCGGAGGCGATCGCAGTGATCGCTGAAATCGCGCGGGAGTGGCGGCACACCGGCTGGTGCGCCGTGCGACCTGCGTTCGCCTCCGCCTCCCTTCCGCGCACCGAGGACGCCGTGCGCGAGCTGCGCGCCCTCGGCTGCGCACGCGTCGCGGTCGCCCCCTACGTCCTCGCGCCCGGCTTCCTGCCGGACCGTATCGCGCGGGGGGCCGCCGAGGCCGATGTACTGGCCGATGTGCTCGGTCCAGCGCCGGAGGTGGCGCGCGTCCTGCTGGAGCGGTACGACGAGGCGCGCGTACCGACGCCGGCGGCCGTCGGCGCCTGACGGCACCGTCGGCCGCCCCCGGGCACGTGCGGGGTGGGGGTGTAGCCCGCCTGGATCTCGGAGAAGCCCTCGGGCCGGGACGGCGTGAGCCAGGTGGCATAGCTGAACTGCAGCCCACGGAAGGCGATGTCGTGGACGGGAGCGGAGGCGGTCCCCTGTCCGTCGATCAGCTTCTCGGCCTGCGCCGCCTCGACATCCGCCCGGGCCAGGTTCTCGCCCTTGCGCGGCAGGTAGTAGACGCGGTGCGCGGCGCCGTCGAGATACCACTCACCGGGCTGGTCCAGGAGTTCGTACGCGTTCTCGATGTACGTCGCCCTGCCGCTGTTGGTGAGATGGCCCGGGCCGACCATGCTGACGGTACGGCCGGGGATGTCGGGGAACTCGACCCGCTTGTTGGAGTTGTCCCAACACGGCTGGACCATCATGATCGTGGTGCCCTCGGCGGCGGCGATACGGCAGCGCGGCTCGGTCCACTGGCCGAGCCCGTTGCGCTCGATGTTCCAGAGGGCCTCGCCGCTGGTGTAGACGAACTCGGCGTCGGACGGGTGCCGCCAGTGGGCGAGCGTGTCGGAGGACGCCGTGTAGCCGACGGCGGTCTGGGTGAGGCGGACGGGGACGGCGCCGCGGGCCCGCTGGGCGCGCACCCCGTCGACGTACAACTGATGCAAAGAACGACGCAAGTCCCTTCTCTCGGGCGGTGATTCATCCGAGCAGCGTTCAGATTCCAGACCATCGTTCAGTCGAACGACAGCCCGCCGGTCCGGGTCCGCTTGAGCTCGAAGAAGTCCGGGTTTGCGGCGAGGACGCGGAAACTGTCGAAGAGCTCCGCCGCCTTCTCGCCGCGCGGAACGGCCCGCAGCACCGGACCGAACCACACCGTTCCCTCGACGTGGATGGTCGGTGTCCCCACATAGGCGTCGGAGTCGCGTTCCTTGCCCGCGTCATGTCTCCGGCGCACCGCCTCGTCGTACGACACGTCATGTGCCGCTTCGGCCAGTTCGGCCGGGAGACCGAGTTCGGCCAGGGAGTCGGCCACGACGGCGTCGAAGTCCTCGGCCCTGCGCTCGTGGATGCGGGTGCCGAAGGCCGTGTAGAGGTCGCGCAGCACCTTCTCGCCGTGCCGCTCGGCGGCCGCCACCGCGACCCGCACGGGGCCGATGGACTTGTCGACCAACTCCCGGTACCAGTCGGGGAGTTCGTTGTCGGCATTGTGCAGGTACAGGCTCATCGGATGAAAGCGGAGGTCGAGCGGCCGCTGCCGCTCGACCTCCAGCATCCAGCGGGAGGTGATCCAGGCGAAAGGGCAGGCGGGGTCGAAGTAGAAGTCGACGCGAGTGGGCGATGTGTTCGTCATGCCGTCGAGCCTAGCCACTCAATGGCACAGAAACATGGTCCAATTCTTCCCGGTATCAATGGTCCAATTCAACCTGGGCCAGACGCGGATCCCTGCCGCTGTGGGCGAGGGCGCGCTCGAAGACAGGCGCGTCGTCCGGCACCGGAACCGGGGCGGCGAAGCCGTCGTACTGGCGGTAGAGCTCGCCGTGCGTGTCGACCACGTCCAGGACGAGCCGGGCGGCGGCGTCCGAGATGCGGTACTCCTGACCGGTGGCGGTCGCGACGTCCCAGCCGTGGACGGCCGTCTCCTTGATGATCATCGAGGCGAGTTCGGCGGCAGGCATCTTCGCCATCCCGAGGTCGACCTCGCCCTCCCATACGGCCGGTTCGTCCCAGGCGGCGACGGCGCGGTCGAGCTGAGCCGCGTACGCCTCGGCCCAGTCGGGGCCGGCCGTGAAGTCACGCCCGGTCAGCTCCTCGGAGAGCTGCTTGCGCAGCGCCCGGTGCTCCAGGCCGTGCGAGGTGTAGAGGACCCAGTGGTTGACCAGGGTGCGGACGTCCCAGCCAGGGCAGTGGGTGGGCCCGTTCAGCTGCTCCACCGTGACGCCGCGCGCGACACGCGCTGCCTCGGCGGCGCATTCGCTCATGTACGAGTGCATGTCGTCGTTCTTCATGCACCTCACGGTAGGAGCGGCGTGCCCGGCACTCTTGAAGAAACGCGACACCTCACGAAGGGGGCTCATTCAGCAGTCGTGGCGGCCGCGTCGTACGAGGCCACCGCCTCGTCGGCGAGCCGCACCAGCTCCGCCACCGACAGCGACCCGGCTTCCCTGCGCTCGCGAAGGTGTTCGGCCGACCCGTACACGGCATCGGCGGAGGCCACCCCCGTACACCGCGTGGGCGGTGTCCTACCGACGCGGGCGCCGTGCGCCTCGCGGACGAGAACATGGCCCGCCCGGACGCCCTGGCTCGACCTTGCCCCTGGGGCAGGCCCGAGGGTCCGAGGCATGGACATCTATCTGACACAGAGCGCGTACAGCGATCCCGGTGACCTCGACGTGAGCGGGCTTTCCAGGGATCTCGGCGCGCTCGCCCATGTCGTAAGGGATGTGCTCATCCACCGGGGCGAGGGTGAACTCTTCGCATACGCCATCCCCGAGCCCCGACTGGCCGGGGACGCCGAGTCACGGTACGTGACGGAAGTGCTGCGGATCCTGCGGGAGCGCGCCGAGCGGCCCCTGACCCGGCGGCGGGAGCCGGACGAACGGTTCGTCGGTACCTGCCGCGACTTCTCCCTGCTGCTGTGCTCGCTGCTGCGGGCGACGGGCACACCGGCCCGGCTGCGCTGCGGTTTCGCCACGTACTTCACCGAGGGCTTCCACGAGGACCACTGGGTCACCGAGTACCGCCTTCCGGACGGCGGTTGGCGGCTCACGGACGCGCAGATCGCGTACGGCCCCTATGACGTGGACTTCGACCCACTGGACGTGCCGAGAGACCGGTTCGTGGTGGCGGGGCAGGCCTGGCGGGAGTGCCGGGCCGGGCGCGCCGACCCCGCCGCCTTCGGAGTCAGCCGGCTCCGCCTCGCGGGCCTCTGGTTCGTGCGGGGCAACGTCCTGCACGATCTGGCCGCCCTCAACGGCGTCGAAGTGCTCCCCTGGGACGGCTGGGGCCCCGAGATTCTCGACGACGCGGCCCTCACCGAGGACGACATCGCGCTGGCCGACACCGTCGCGGCGACCCGATCCGAGGACGAGGTGCGACGGCTGTACGAGGATCCGCGCCTCACTGTCCCGGACGAGATCACCTCGTACACGACCTACGCCGGCGTACGAAAGGTCACGCTGCGTCGGAGTCGTACAGCGTCCCCTGGTGGAAGTGCAGCAGCCATCCCTTCTCGGTGAGCCGCCACAGTGAACTCCGGTGCGCCCGACGGCCGTTGTTGTCGGTGTCGAAGGTGAGGTGGACCAGGTCGGGCGCGAGCTGGACGCCCTTGATGCGGGAGGTGGTGGCGGGCCGGGCCCCGGGTTCGGTCTCGCCGGCCAGCGTGGCGATGATCGAGGCGCGGTCCCAGATCCGCCCCGAAGCGCCGAACTCGTGGAAGTCGGCGTGCAGGAGCGCGCCGACGAGTTCGGGCGAGCGGCGGATCTCCGGGTCGAGCAGACGCAGTTCGCCCTCGATGGCGGCCTCGACCGGGGCGTTGGGCTCAAGCACCGGTCATCTCCTCCAGTTTGACGACGGTGTTCCAGTTGCGGGAGGTGGCGGTGATGCCCTTCAGCAGTCGCGGCTTCGACAGCGTCGCCGCCAGCTTGGAGCGTCCCAGGCCGTCGGGGGCATAGAGGTACAGGACCCGGTCGCCGAGGCGGAACTCCTCCGGCAGGAAGGCCGATTGATCGACCGAGGCGAAGCGCTCGTCGTCGACGGGTCCGGAGAAGTAGGTGGCGTGCAATTGCTTGGCCTCCAGTTCGGCGGCCGGAAACGGGCACGCCTCCCGCACGGCCTTCAGATAGGCATGGTCGCGCACCAGCACGCCGACGGTGAAGCCGAAGTGCTTCTCGATCGCTCGGGCGAGCTCCGCGGCGAGGGACTCCTCGTCGCCGTGGTCGCTGCTGAACACCGCGTTGCCGCTCTGGAGATAGGTGCGTACATCGGTCAGGCCGAGCCCCTCTATCAGGGTGCGCAGCTCGGCCATCGGCACCTTCTTGGCGCCACCCACATTGATCCCGCGCAGCAGCGCCGCGTACGTCGTCGTCATCCGCACACCATAAAGCGGCCGTCGCGCCCCGTGGGGGTGAGCGCGACGGCCGCGGCCCGCGCCGAAAGTTACCTGCGGGTTGGCACGAAACACTGTCCGATCGGCCCGCACAGTTCAACACCTACATAGAGCTGTGACTTAATCAACAACCCTTCGAAATAATATAGAGGACTCCACCCGACAGAACGGACACCCTGATCCACATCCCCGAGAAGTCTCGTTACGTGTAAGGGGCTTCCATCCTCCCCAGTGCGGAGACCCCGGGGTCCGAGGGGAGGAGTCGAGCCCTCGGGGGTTCACCAGGCAGCACGACGAGACCTTCTTGTCCGGCCCATACCTTCATAACGAAAGGTGGCGGCAGGGGGCTGTCACCGCGCACAAGGGGGCTGGCCCGTCATGGGGAACGGAGATACACGGGTGCGGGGCATCGCCGCCCGGGCAGGCGGCTGGAGCGCCCGGCACCGATGGGCGGCCGTCGGAATCTGGGTGCTGTTCGTCGTCCTGGCGATGGGGCTCGGCTCGGCGGCGGGCCGCGTCGATGTCAAGGAGAGCGACCAGCTCAAGGGCGAGACGCACACCGCCGCCAAGATCATCGAGGACGCCGACATCGAGGAGCCGGCCAGTGAGACCGTCCTGATCCAGGCGAAGGACGCGAACACCAAGGCCACGGACGCCGAGTTCAAGAGCGCCGTCGTCGCCGTCGTCAAGGCGGTCGAGGGCACCGGCAAGGTCACGGACGTGACGTCGCCGTACGACACGAAGACGATCTCGAAGGACGGCCGCAGCGCGCTCGTGCAGTTCGACATGCGCGGCGACTCGGAGACCGCGGGCGACCGGGTCGAGCCCGTACTGAACGCCGTCAAGGGCGTGCAGAAGGACCACTCGGGGCTGCGGATCGAGGAGATCGGCGGCGCCAGCATGATGAAGACGTTCGACGACGCGTTCGGGGACGACTTCCAGAAGGCCGAACTCTCCGCGGTGCCGGTTGCCCTCGGCATTCTGCTGATCGCCTTCGGCGCGCTGGTGGCGGCGCTGCTCCCGGTGGCGCTCGCGATCACCGCGATCATGGCGACGATGGGCCTGATGGGCGTCGTCAGCCATGTGATGCCGATGAGCGACACCGCCAACTCCGTAATGCTGCTGGTCGGTCTGGCCGTCGGCGTCGACTACTGCCTGTTCTATCTGCGCCGTGAGCGCGAGGAACGCGCGGCCGGGCGTGACGCCCAGACGGCCCTGCGGGTCGCCGCCGCGACCAGTGGCCGCGCGATCATCGTCTCCGGTGTCACGGTGTGCGTGGCGATGGCGGGCATGCTCTTCACCGGGCTCGCCGAGTTCGAGGCGATGGGCCTGGCCTCGCTGATGGTCGTGGCCGTTGCCATGGTCGGGTCGGTGACCGTGCTGCCCGCGCTGCTCTCGCTGCTGGGCGAGCGGGTCGAGAAGGGCCGGATTCCGTTCCTGCGCAAGGCCATGGAGCGCCGCGCCGCCCGCACCAACGGGGAGAGCCGCTTCTGGACCGCCGTCCTGCGGGGCGTGCTCGCCAAGCCGCTGGTCTCCGTCCTCGTGGCGGCCGGCACGCTGCTGGCGATCGCGGCTCCTGCGATCGGCATGAAGACCCAGAACCTCACGCTGGACCAGGAGTTCGGCGACTCGCTGCCGATCGTGCAGACGTACAACCGCGTCAACGACGCCTTCCCGGGTGGCTCCGAGCCGGCCGAAGTGGTCGTCAAGGCGAAGGACATCAACGCCCCCGAGGTGAAGAGCGCCCTCGCCGACTTCAAGGCGCGGGCGATCAGCTCGGGCGCCTCGCGCGGCCCGGTCGAGATCAAGCTGCACGACGCGCAGAACATCGCCTACGTCTACGTGCCGCTGGTCGGCGGCTCCGACCTGGACAAGGCCGGGGCGAGCCTGGAGAAGCTGCGCGACCAGGTGCGGCCCGCCACCCTCGGCAAGGTCGACGGCGTCCAGGCGCCGATCACCGGACAGGTCGCAGGATCGCACGACTTCAACGACCAGCTCGGCGGCGCCGTCCTCCCGGTCTTCGCGTTCGTCGTGGTCTTCGCCTTCCTGCTGATGCTCCTCTCCTTCCGCTCGCTGACGGTCGCGATCACCTCGATCGTGCTGAACCTGCTGTCGGTGGGCGCGGCATACGGCATCCTCGTGGCCGTCTTCCAGCACGGCTGGGGCGCGTCCCTGGTGGGCGCGGAGGGCGTCGGCGCCATCATCACCTGGCTGCCGCTGTTCCTCTTCGTGATCCTCTTCGGGCTCTCGATGGACTACCACGTGTTCGTGGTCTCGCGGATTCGTGAGGCGCGGCTGCGCGGCCGCAGCACCAAGGACGCGATCCGGCACGGGGTGGTCACCACGGCCGGTGTCGTCACCAGCGCCGCGGTCATCATGGTCGCCGTCTTCGCGATCTTCGGGACACTGTCCATGCAGTCCATGAAGCAGATGGGTGTGGGCCTGGCCGCCGCGGTGCTCATCGACGCGACGATCATCCGGGGTGTGCTGCTCCCCGCCGTGATGGCCCTGCTCGGCGAGCGCAACTGGTATCTGCCCAAGTGGCTGAACCGGCTGCCCGACCTCACGCACGACGAGACGCCGGAGGCCGTGTTGCCGCCGGCGGCCCGGGAGGGCGAGCGGGCCGGGGTGTAGCCCGGAGGTATGCGGCTGGGCGGTGACTTCCGCCGCATGAGGGCCTGTTGGTTCCCCCGAGGAATCAACAGGCCCTTTCCTCAAGCCCGCCAAAGGCGCTTCCGCGGCACTGCAAGGGGCCACTTGCTCCTGCCCCCGAGCGCGGCTCGGCCTCGATGCGGGGCCTACAGCCCGGTCGCCAGCTCGGCCTCGACGAGGTCGGCCGCCCGTCGTGTGCCGCCTTCCTGTGCCATCTGTTCCCGGATCTCGTGCAGGCGGCGCGCCACTTCGGGATCGTCGGCGATCGAGAGGACGGCCTCGCGCAGGGTCTGGGCGGTGGCCGTCTCCATCGGTACCTGGCGGGCGACACCGAGCGCCTGCAGCGTGTCGGCGTTGCCGAACTGGTCGACGGCCTGCGGTACGGCGACCATCGGCGTGCCGGTGGCCAGCCCCTCCTGACTGCCGCCCGCGCCCGCGTGCGTGATGAACGCGTCGGCCTGCCGCAGCACCGACATCTGGGGCACCCACGGGTGCACCTCCACATTGCCGGGCACCTCACCCAGCTCCGACGGATCGACGAACTTCCCGATCTGCAGCACGACATGCCAGCCCGGCAGATCGCCGAAGGCCCTGACACACTCGCGATAGAAGCCGGGCTGCTTGGTGAAGCTGGAACCCAGTGACACGAGCAGCACCTTCTCGGCGTCGGCGGGCCGCTGCCAATCCCCCTGGGCGGCGCGGTCGCCCTGGCAGGCGCCGACGAAGGTGTAGCGCTTCTCGTCGACACGGTCCGCGTTGGGCTGGAGGACCTTGGGGATGAGGACGAGGCAGCGGTCGGGACGGCCCATGAAGTCCTCGACGCTCAGGTCCATACCGTTCTCGGCGATCCAGCGAGCAAAGGTCTCGTAGAACGCCTTGCCGCGCGGGGTCCGCTCGAGCGGCTCGAACATCGGCTTGCCGACCTCCTCCTCGTACCCCTCCCAGGCCACCAAATTCGGCGAGAGCTGCACGATCGGGACGCCCCAGCGGTGCGCGAGGACCCGGGCGGGGTACGCCGTGATGTCGTACGGCACCAGATCCGGTTCGTCGCCCGCGTACGCCGCCGCGAGCTGCGGTTCGGCCTGCAGCGCGTCTGCCAGGAACGGCTCGATGTTGTCGATCAGCTCGGACCCCCAGGCATCCGGGTCGTCATCGGTGGGCAGCGTCGTCTGCCACAGTTTCGGCTCGGCCCCGGTCTCGGCGATCTTTGCGGCGAAGGCGGGCGGAATCGCGTACGTGACGCGATGCCCGCGTGCGACGAGCTCCCGGATCACTTCGATGCTCGGGTTCACATGGCCGTGGGCCGCGATGGAGAACATGGCGATGTGGGCGCGACGGGTGGTCATGCGGCGAGGCTTGACGAGACGATACGTCTCGTGCAATCGCATTTGCCACGCGCATCGTGATGCGCACGGCGTGATGCGCACGACGCCGGGGCTCTGTTCGCCGTACGCCGGTGGGACGCCGTCGGACGCGGAGCCGAAGCAATGCCCGGCACGCCCCGTACGCCTATGGAGGCGCCGTCGCGGGGCGACGGGGCGGCGGGGCGGCGGGGCGGCGGGGCGGCGGGGCGGCGGGGCGGCGGGGCGGCGGGGCGGCGGGGCAACGACTCATCCGGTAGGACGACATGGGGGGCCGGCGCTGTCACGAGAGGGACGGTTCACCGTGGAGACTCGTCTCGACGAGATCGCCGCGTGTGGTGCCGCTGGAGCGGCTGCGCTGGATCGCTCCGCGGGCAAGCGGTACGCCGACGCGTACGCGGACTTCCGGGAGGCGCGAGCGCTGCGGGAGGCAGGGGCTTGGAGGCCGCACATAAGAAACTTCTTCACCGCCCCGGCAAGCATGCCGCCCCCGGAAGCGGCGCCACGCGCCCGCTCCGTCCATCGCGGCCGCCTCGTGCAGTTCGCGCGGGGTGTTCTGCAGCCCGGCGAGCAGCGCGACCGTGGTCTGCGGCATGCCCGCCCAGACGCCGACCACGATCACGGCGGGCAGGGCGGTGCCGAGGCCGCTCAGCCAGTCGCGGCCGTCGCCGAGGCCGAGGTCACGCAGGGTCTCGTTCAGGATGCCCGCGTCCGGGTTGTAGACGAGCCGCCACATGATGCCGACGACGACCTCGGGCATGGCCCAGGGAATGATCGCGAGGGCCCGCGCCGGCCAGCGGAACCGGAGCTCCTGGTCGAGCAGCAGGGCGAGCCCGAGCGCGAGCAGGAACTGCGGCACGGTCACCCCGACCGCCCACAGCAGACCGATCCGGAAGGAGTCCCAGAACAGCGTGTCGTGCAGCAGGTCCTGGAAGTTGAGGACCCCGGTCCACTGCGTCGCCGTGGTCCGCCCCGACTGCGAGTCCGTGAACGCCAGCGCGATCCCGTACAGCAGGGGTCCGACGCTGAGCACCAGGATCGGGATGAGCGCGGGCAGCACCAGGAACCAGGCCCCGTGGTCGGCGGGACGCCGGTCCCTGCCGCTGCCGGGCACCTGCTTCACCGACCGCCTCGTCGCGGTCGCCAATGTCATGGAATCGGCTCCTTTGGGCGGCTCGTGACGGTCTGGCCGCCCGAGCGGCCCCCGTCATGGTCGTGAAGGTGGTCTACGGCGTCAAGGCACTGCGCATGCCGTCCGACCTGTGGAAATGCGACACTGGCCGACGGATGGCGTGAACACGACGCTGCCGGCGAGGACGACGCGGGCACCGCACGAGAACACGGAGGCGAAGGATGGACGAGGCACGGGCGCGGGACGTACTGGCCGCGGCGGGTGTGCTGTCGGGGCCGGTGCGGGACGCCACGCTCCTCGCCCTCGGCGAGAACGCGGTGTTCGTCGCCGGTGACCTGGTGGTCAAGGTGGGACGCGACGCCGAACTCCTGGACCGCGCGCGGCGGGAACTGGACATCGCTGTCTGGCTCGCCGACGCGGGCGTCCCCGCGGTGCGGGCGGCCAGTGCAAAGGCACTGCTGGTGGAGGGACACCCGGTGACGGTGTGGCACCGGCTGCCCGATCCCGTACGCCCCGCGGAACCGCGAGATTTGGCCGAACTCCTACGGGTGGTGCACGCACTGCCCTCCCCTTCCTTCCCCTTGCCGCCCCGCGAGTTGCTGGGCGGTGTGGAGCGCTGGCTGCGGCTGGCCGGCGACGCGATCGACCCCGCGGACGCGGCGTATCTGCGGGCACGGCGCGACGGCTTCGCGGATGCCGCGGCCACGCTCACCCCGCATCTGCCGCGGGGCCCCATCCATGGCGACGCGCTGCCCCGCAACGTCCACATCGGCCCCGACGGCCCGGTCCTGGTCGACCTGGAGACCTTCTCCGCCGACCTGCGCGAGCACGACCTCGTGGTCATGGCCCTCTCCCGTGACCGCTACGGGCTCCCGGTCGAGGCGTACGACTCGTTCACCGAGGCATACGGCTGGGATGTCCGCGAGTGGGACGGCTGTTCCGTCCTGCGCGGAGCGCGCGAGACCGCCAGCTGCGCCTGGGTCGCCCAGCATGCGCCGACGAACCCCAAGGCCCTGGCCGAGTTCGAGCGCCGGGTGGCGTCACTGCGGGACGGGGACGAGACGGTGCGCTGGTACCCCTACTGACCGTGCGCCGGCCTCTTCCGGCCCTGCGCCCGACCCCGTTCCTCTGAACCGGAGGCCCGGTCAGACCTTCTCGTCCGCCAGGTCCCGCAGCGGCCACGTCCCGTCCACCACCGCGTCCGCCTCCCCCTTGCGACGCAGGAAGCTCTGGAAATCGGCCGCCCACTGCGCGTACCACTCGATCTGGCGACGGTGCAGCTCCGCGGGACCGAGGGCCGCGACCTTCGGATGGCGGCCGGCTATCGCGCAGGCGAGCCGGGCCGCGGCGAGCGCGTCGGCCGAGGCGTCATGGGCCGAGTCCAGCGCCACCCCGTACTCCCTGCACACCGCTTCGAGGTTGCGCTTGCCGCGGCGGTAGCGGTCCACGGAGCGGTCGATCGTGTACGGATCGATGACCGGAGCGGGGTCGATGCCGCCGAGGCGCTCGCGCAGCGACGGCAGTCCGTACCTCCGCAGTTCGGCGGAGAGCAGGGTCAGATCGAAGGCCGCGTTGTACGCGACGACGGGGACGCCCGTCTTCCAGTACGCGACGAGGACGCCCGCGATCGCGTCGGCGACCTGGTCGGCGGGGTGGCCCTCGGCCGCCGCCCGTTCGTTGCTGATCCCGTGCACCGCCACGGCGTCCGCCGGGATCTCCACGCCCGGGTCGGCCATCCACTCACGGCGCCCTATCGGCTCTCCGTCCCTGACTTCGATCACGGCCCCCGTGACGATCCGCGCCTCGCGCGGATCGGTCCCGGTCGTCTCCAGGTCGAAGCCGATCAGCAGCTCCCGGTGCCAGCCCATGGGCGGCCCCCCTTCTTCATGGTGCTTTCCCCCAGTGGTCTCCACGATCCCATGAGCCACTGACAATCAGAGGACCGCGTTCCGCTTCCCGGGAGGGGCGGCATTTCAGGACACCGGCCGCGAATCCGCCCAGGCCACCTCGAACTCCTCGCGATACGTCGGGAAAAGCCCCTCTTCGGTCGTGTCATCCGGTTTGACCACTCGGCCTCCGCCACGCAGCACGAGCACCGGCGCCTCCATCCCGCGCGTGCGTCGCAGATACGACTGCACGACCGCGATGCCGTCCGAGCCGTCCCCGTCCACCAGGTAGGCGGTGAAGCGGGGCGTCTCGTCGAAGACCTGGATCTCGAACGCGCCCGGATCGCGCAGCTTGGACCGCACCCGGCGCATGTGCAGGATGTTCATCTCGACGGCGCGGCTCAACTCGCCCCGCTTGATGCCGAGTTCGCGCTCACGACGTTTCACCGCGCTGGAGGCGGGATTCAGGAACAGCAGTCGCACCCGGCAGCCGGACTCGGCAAGGCGTACGAGCCGCCGTCCGGAGAAGTTCTGCACCAGCAGGTTCAGTCCGATACCGATGGCGTCGAGGCGGCGGGCACCGCCGAAGAGGTCCTCGGCGGGGAACTGGCGCAACAGCCGTACGCGGTCCGAGTGCACCCCGACCACGTCCGCGTACCGGTCGCCGACCAGGTCCTCGACGGCGTCCACGGGCAACCGGCGCGCGGAGGGCACATCACTGCCGGCGCCGAGTGTCTCCAGGAGCTTCGCCGCGGCCCGCTCGGCCTGGTTGAGAACCGCCTCGGACAGGGCCCGGTTGCGGGAGACCACGTTCCGGGTCACTTCCAGCTCGTCCAGGGCGAGTTCGACGTCCCGGCGCTCGTCGAAGTACGGCTCGAAGCAGGGCCAGTGCTGCACCATCAGCTCACGCAGCTGCGGCAACGTGAGGAAGCTGAGCACGTTGTCGTCGGCGGGATCGAGCAAGTACCCCTTGCGGCGGCTGACTTCGCGTACGGCGACCGCGCGCTGGACCCATTCCTGTCCGGCAGGTCCTGCGGCGGCGACCACCCAGTCGTCGCCGTGGACGGGTTCGTAGATGGGACGGAGAACAACGGCCACGACCGCGCGCAGCCGCTGTTCGACCAGGTTCAGCCAGATGTAGGCACGCCCGGCTCGCTGAGCGCGCGTACGCACCTCGCGCCAAGCGTCGGCACCCCAGTCCAACTCCGGTCCAATGGATCCCATTTCCATCGGCCGTGCCAGGGACACCGCGCCGGGTGGGACATCTGTGGAGTTCCCCTCGTGACCCTCGTCACCAGGAGGCAACTCCAGCCCTCCCGAGCCCACCCGCGCACCGCCTTCCGCTCCCCCGAGCTCTCCCCTAGTCAACGATCAAGGAAGGGTACTCCGGGAGCGGTGGGCGGTGCAGCCCGATGGACAGGGTCGTTTCTCAACGACCTTCTTCCACATGGCCGTTCTGGTCCGCGAGCTCCGGCGGAGTGAGCGGATTCATAGCAGTGACGTCGCGCGGGGCGATCGAGAAGCCCTGCCAGTGGACCGGCATGGGCTGCTGGTCCTCGTCGCGCGCGATGTGGTGGAAGCCCGAGTTCACCCAGACCACGGGGTGCGTGAGCGTCTGCCCGCCGATCCACTTGTCGACCGACTTGCCGTGTCCGGCACCGCAGTTGCGCAGGTTGTCGCTGGCGAACTGCTCGCACTTGTTGTACTGGGTGAAGTAGATGTCGTGCTTGGTGAAGCCGCGGCCGAGGTACTTGGTGGTCGCACCCGGGACGATCTCGTACGAGCGGGCGTGGTCGTCCTTGTTCTTGCCGGTGTTGCTGACGACGCGCCACCATCGCGAGTTCTTCGCGTCGCCCGCGAGTTCCTTGGTGATCTTCGTGAGCGTGGTCTTCTTACTCGGGGCCTCGGCGCCGTGCGCGGGCGAGCTGACCGCGGAGTCGTACTGCTCGACCTTGGCCTTGGAGGAGCCGTCGAGGCCGAAGTTGAGCCGCCAGAAGATGTTGTGGCTGTGGCTGGTGGCGTAGGCCTTCGCGCCCTTGCCGAGGGGCCAGCCGCGGCCGTCGCCCGCGTCGTAGTCACCGGGTGAAAGGCTGCCGGTGGCACCGGCGTTCATGCTGATGGTGCCGTCGTCCTGGAAGCGCCACTCGGTGATGTACTCGTACCAACCGGTCTGGTTGACGGTGTAGATGAGCAGGTCCTTGCCCTGCTTCTGGAACACCTTGTTTGCGCTGTCGCCCTGCATCCGGTACGCGTGACCGCGTGAACGGGTGGTGGTGCACAGGCCCTTGACGTTGGCGTGCTGCGGGTCCCAGGCGTCGGGAACCTTGACGGTCTTGATCGTGCCGCCAGGGCACTCGCCGGGCGCCATGTTCATCAGGCCCTGTCCGAAGCCGGCGCCCGTGAGGTCGCTGTACTCGACCGAGCCGTCGTCGTACGGGACGTCGATCTGAGCGAGCTTCGCGCTGGTGAGGACCTTGATCGGGTGGGCCTCGCCCGGGGGCTGGTAGGAGATGTTCTCCAGGACGAGCCCGGCCTCGCTCTCGTAGTGCCAGCACATCCGCCACGTGGTGCCGGTGGAGAGCTTCTGCTCGATCTTGTACGCCGCGCTGCAGTCGGCGGCGGCCGCGGAGGCCCTCTTGGGCTGGGCGACCGCCGGTCCCGCGGCCGTCGTCGCGCCGGCGGCCAGGGCGAGCACCGAAAGGCCCACCGCCGTCCGGCTGCGGGCACGGCTGTTTCTGTTGACGCGCATGAAGAAGTGACTCCTTGCGGAAAGCAGTGAAGGTGGGAGGTGAGAGAAGGCCGCGCTCAGCCGAGCTTGCCGACCTTGCGGGCGCTCAGGTCGATCACCAGGTCACGGCTGTCGATCCAGGGCCCGTTCTTGACCTTCGGGAAGAGCCGTACGCACCGGTGCTCGCCGCATGCGTCGAGGCCGGCGGGCTGGGCGCCGGACGTCGCACGGTAGACCATGCTGTTGAGCATCAGCTGGTCGGACGAGGTCAGTTCCTTGCCGGTGGCGTCCTTGAAGTCCGCCTTCAGACCCGCGCCGAGCGGGTCGGCGATCAACAGCTTGGCGGCCTCGATCATCTCGTCGCGGCTGATGGGCGGCTGAACGTCGTGCTGGGCGCCCGTCTTCTCGACCTTCCCGGTGTCGAGGTTGACGGTCTTCGTGACGAGCGTGTCGTTCTTGTAGTCGTAGAACGACACATCCGCGCGCCGAGGCGCGTTCGGGTCGTCCAGTTCGTTCGCCTCGGGTTCGGCGAGGTCGACACTGATGCGCTGCGGGCCGCGCTTGCCCTCGACGTTCTCGCTGGCGCTGAACGACTGCTGGCTCAGCGCGATCCGCTCGACGCGCTTCATCTCGTCGTCGGTCAGCGGGTCGCGGCCCTTGCCCTTGTCGCCCTGGGCCGGTGCCTCCTCGACGACACCCGGCTGCACCGCCGACTGCCCCTGCTGCCCGGCCTGTTGCGAGATCCCCTTGGCGCCCTGCCCCCCGCCCGAGTCGTCGGCCCCCGCCGTGCCCGGCAGTGTGATTCCGACCATCACGGCCGTCCCGGCCACCGCTATGGCCGCACCTGCCACCACCTTGCCCAGATGGCGGTGCACTATCTTGCGCACATTTCCCCCTACTCCCCCTGTGTCATCAGGAGTCGCTTGAGCCCCACTGGTCGGCATACGGCGTATGCCTGGTCATCGGGTAAGAGGGACGTAAGTCATAGGAGGTTCCATCACTTTCGGGGAGACTCGGCTCGGAGTCGCCCCCAGGGGCACGGCACTACTGGAAGAGTCGTATCCATGCAGGTCTGGCCTGGAGAGGCATATCCACTCGGTGCCACGTACGACGGCGCCGGTACCAATTTCGCGGTCTTCTCGGAGGCCGCCGACCGTATCGAGCTGTGTCTGCTGCACGACGACGGCTCGGAGACGGCGGTTGAGCTGCGCGAAACCGACGCGTTTGTCCGGCACGCGTATCTGCCGGGGATCATGCCCGGACAGCGGTACGGCTTCCGGGCGCACGGGCCGTACGCGCCCGGGCGCGGGCAGCGCGCCAACTCCGCGAAGCTGCTCCTCGACCCCTACGCGCGCGCCATCAGCGGCTCGGTGAAGTGGGGCGAGGAGGTGTACGGCTATCCCTTCGGGACCCCCGACAAGCGCAACGACCTGGACTCGGCGCCGCACACCATGTCGTCGGTCGTGGTGAACCCGTACTTCGACTGGGGCGACGACCGACGGCCGCGCACCGAGTACCACCACACGGTGCTCTACGAGGCCCATGTGAAGGGCCTCACGATGATGCACCCGGAGCTGCCCGACGAGCTGCGCGGCACGTACGCGGCACTGGCACACCCGGCGATCATCGAACACCTGACGGAACTGGGCGTCACCGCACTGGAACTGATGCCCGTTCACCAGTTCGTGAACGACCACCGTCTGGTGGACATGGACCTCAGCAACTACTGGGGCTACAACACGATCGGCTTCTTCGCCCCGCACAACGCGTACGCCTCCTGGGGCGATCGCGGCCAGCAGGTCCTGGAGTTCAAGTCGGCGGTCCGCGCGCTGCACGAGGCCGACATCGAGGTCATCCTGGACGTGGTCTACAACCACACGGCCGAGGGCAACCACCTGGGCCCGACACTGTCCTTCAGGGGCCTCGACAACGCCTCGTACTACCGCCTGGCGGACGACCCCCGCTACTACATGGACACCACGGGGACCGGTAATTCCCTTCTGATGCGCTCCCCGCACGTGCTCCAGCTGATCATGGACTCGCTGCGCTACTGGGTCACCGAGATGCACGTCGACGGGTTCCGCTTCGACCTCGCGGCCACGCTGGCCAGGCAGTTCCACGAGGTGGACCGGCTGTCGTCCTTCTTCGACCTGGTCCAGCAGGACCCGGTGGTCTCCCAGGTGAAGCTGATCGCCGAGCCGTGGGACGTCGGCGAGGGCGGCTATCAGGTGGGCAACTTCCCGCCCTTGTGGACCGAGTGGAACGGCAAGTACCGCGACACCGTACGGGACCTGTGGCGGGGCGAGCCGCGCACGCTGGCGGAGTTCGCGTCCCGGCTGACGGGCTCGTCGGACCTCTATCAGGACGACGGCCGCCGCCCCCTCGCCTCCATCAACTTCGTGACCTGCCACGACGGCTTCACGCTGCACGACCTCGTCTCGTACAACAACAAGCACAACGAGGCCAACGGCGAGGACAACCGCGACGGAGAGAGCCACAACCGGTCCTGGAACTGCGGTGCCGAGGGTGACACCGACGACGAGGACGTCCTCGCCCTGCGGGCCCGCCAGATGCGCAACTTCATCGCGACGCTGATGCTCTCCCAGGGCGTGCCGATGCTGAGCCACGGCGACGAGTTCGCGCGCACCCAGGGCGGCAACAACAACGCGTACTGCCAGGACAGCGAGCTGGCCTGGGTATCGTGGCCGGAGGACGGCAGCGAGCTGCTGGACTTCACGCGCGCGATGGTGTGGCTGCGGCGCGACCATCCCGTCTTCCGGCGGCGCCGGTTCTTCCACGGGCGGCCTGTGCAGGGCACGCACGACGAGCTGTCCGACATCGCGTGGTTCACCCCGGAGGGCGAGGAGATGACCCAGCGCGACTGGGGCTCCGCGCAGGCGCGGGCGCTGTCCGTCTTCCTCAACGGCAACGCGATCTCCGAGCCGGGCCCGCGCGGGGAGCGCATCGCCGACGACTCCTTCCTGCTGCTGTTCAACGCCTCGCCGAAGGCGCTGGAGTTCGTGGTGCCGGTCGACCACGGACGGCAGTGGCAGGTCGTGGTCGACACCTCCCGCCCGGAGGGAGTGGCGCCGGGGACGGGCGCCAAGGTCGAGGCCGGGGACCGGCTGACGCTGGTCGACCGGAGCCTGACGGTGCTGCAGCGGCCTGCCTAGGTGGGTGTGTTCTCCTCGGGCACGCGCGCGTGGGGGTCGTTTTCCGGGTGCACGCGCGCGTAGGGGTCGTTTTCGGTTTCGATGTACGTCGTCGGGCGCGCCGTCAGTGCGATGGCACAGGCGAGCGCGGCGACCGCGCTTCCGACCGCGAACGCGGCGGTGGGGCCGTAGGACTCCGCCACGCGTCCGGTGACGGCCACGGCGAGGGCCTGGCCACCGACGATCGCGCTCGTCGCGACGGCCATCGCCTCGACCAACCGCTCCGGCGGCACGGCACGCCCGGTGAGGCCGAACACGGTGATCAGGTGGGGCGCGTACGCGACACCGAGGACGGTGACGACGGCGTACAGGCCCCACAGGCTCTCCGTCCACAGCAGCGGCAGGGACAGCAGGAGGGCGGTCGCGGTGGCTGCCCTCCAGCGGGTCCAGAGCCCGAGACGGGCGGGTACCGCGGCCATCGACAGCCCCGCGACGGCGCTCATGACCCCCATGGCGGCGTACACGAGACCGGCCTGGTCCTCCTGCCCGAGGCGCTCCGCCAGCGCGGTGATGCCGGCCTGGCAGGCGCCGAACATGGCGCCCTGGAGGGCGAGGGCCGCGCGCAGGGCATGGACGGAGCGGGGGATGCGCGGGCGCGCGGCGACCGCGCGCGCCGGGTTCCGCGCCGAGCGCACCGCGGTGGCCGTCAGGTGCACCGTGGTGGCCGTCAGGTGTCCCGCGGTGGCTGCCGGGCGCACCGCGGTGGCCGTCGGGTGCAGGGCGAATCCCGTTCCGCACACGGCCACCAGAAGCCCCGCCGCGCCCAGCGCGTACGCCGGGTGTGCCAGCACCGCCGCGACGCCCACCAGGGCGGGGCCCAGCACGAAGGAGATCTCGTCCAGCCTGCTCTCGAAGGACAGCGCGGCGTTCACCGTACGGTCGTCCGCGCCGCTGCCGCGGGCCAGGGCGACCACGCGGGCACGGGCCAGCGGGCCGATGAGCGGCACGCTCGCTCCGGCCAGGGCGCCGAAGAGGGCGAGGAGCCCCGGGGCCAGGCAGGTGAGCGCTCCCGTCACCAGGGCGGCGATCGCAAGGGCGTTGGCGAGGGAGAAGGCGAGGACGACGGTGCGCTGACCGTGCCGGTCCCGCGAGACGGCCCACGAGCGGCCCGCACGCCACCTGCCCGACGGCGAGCGCGCCACCGACCAGCCCCGCTGTCCCCAGCGAGCCACTCGTCCGCGCGACGAGGAGCACACTGCCGAACTGGATGGTGGCGGTGGGCAGCCGACCGAGGAAGGACACGATGGGGAGCGCCGCACCGGTCAGAGCAAGGACGCGGCGATAGGTCTCAAGCGTGCTGTTCACACGGTGGGGCGTGTCCCTCGTGCCGGCCGTGCCGAGCAGCGGGCCCGGCGTACCGTCCGTGCCGAGAGGTTCGTCCTGCATCCCGTGCGTGTCGCGACGCGGGCCCCGCGTCCGGTTCACCCAGCCGGTCGGGGCCGGTGCGTCCTTCGCGTCGACGTGCGGCACCGGCGTCGTGCCGTCCGCGCCGTGTGTGCCCCCATGCCGCCGCGCCCCGCGTTTCCCATCATTCGACGCTAGCCACGCGTGCGGGCCCGTATGCATGCGTCGATGACACGAAAGGCGGCGGGGCGGGTACGTAGGTTCGCATGACACCTGAGCGTCCCGACCCGGTGATTGCGGACCCGGCCGTCGGCCCGGTGGTTCCCGCCGTGCCGACCGCCACGTACCGGCTGCAGTTGCAGCCGGAGTTCCCCTTCGGGGCAGCCGAGGCGGCCGTGCCGTATCTGGCCTCGCTCGGCGTCTCGCATCTGCACCTCTCGCCTGTGCTGGAGGCCGTCCCGGGCTCGACGCACGGCTACGACGTGGTGGACCACGCGCGCGTGCGGGCCGAACTGGGCGGCGAGGAGGGGCTGCGCTCCCTGGCGCGCACCGCGCGGGAGCACGGCCTGGGCCTCGTCATGGACATCGTGCCGAACCACATGGCGATGGCCCCGCGCCACAACCGCCCCCTGTGGGAGGTGCTGCGCGAGGGCCCCGAGTCGCCGTACGCGCGCTGGTTCGACATCGACTGGGACGCCCAGAACGGCCGGTTCCTGCTGCCGGTGCTCGGGGGCCGGCTCGGCACGGAGATCGACCATCTGAAGGTCGACGGCGACGTACTGCGCTACCACGACCATGTGTTCCCGCTGCGCGCAGGCACCGAGAGGCTGCCGCTGCCGCGACTCCTCGACGCCCAGTGGTACCGCCCCGTGTGGTGGCGGCTGGCCCGTACGGAGCTCAACTACCGCCGCTTCTTCAGCATCTCGGAGCTCATCGGCGTGCGCGTCGAGGACCCCGAGGTGTTCACGGCGACCCACGCGAAGATCCTGGAACTGCTCGACGACGACGTGGTCGAGGGGCTGCGCATCGACCACCCGGACGGACTGGCGGACCCGGACGCGTATCTGCGCCGCCTGCACGAGGCGACCGGGGGCCGCTGGACGGTGGTCGAGAAGATCCTCGCGGACGGCGAGCCGCTCCCCGCCGCGTGGCCCGTCGCCGGCACCACCGGCTACGACGCGCTGCGGCACGTGGACGGCCTCTTCACGGACCCGGCGGGCGCGGGTGAACTGCTCGGACGGTACCGGCGGTTCGCGGCCCCTCAGGCCGACCGGGGCGGCCACTGGGAGTCGACGGTGCGCAGGGCGGCGTACAAGGTGGTCACGCACGAGCTGGCCACGGAGGTCGACCGTCTCACGCGCGTGGTGAGCGGTGTGTGCGCCGCGTCCCCGGACCCGGCATTGCGCGATCACGCCCCCTGGGCCCTCGCCACCGCGCTGCGGGAACTCCTCGTACGCCTCGAGGTGTACCGGCCGTACCCCTCCACGGACGCCTCCCTGGTGGTGACCGAGGAGGCCGCCGAGGAGGCCCGGGCGGTCTTCACGGTGCCCGAGGAGGCGCATGCCGTGGACGTCGTACGGGATCTGGTGATCGGGCGGGCCGGTGACGGGCCCGGGCACGCGGAGTTGAGGGCCCGGTTCGCGCAGACCTCGTCCGCGCTGCGGGCCAAGTCCGTGGAGGACACGGCGTTCTACCGCTATGTGCCCCTCCTGTCCGCCAACGAGGTGGGTGGCGACCCGGGCGCTCCCGCCGTGTCCCCCGAGGACTTCCACGCCTACTGCGCGCGCGTGCAACGCGACTGGCCGGCCACCGGCACCGCCCTGTCGACGCATGACACCAAACGCAGCGCCGACGTACGCGCGGCGCTCTCGGTGCTCACCCAGTGCCCCGCACGGTGGGCCGACGTCCTGGCGGAGGTGACCCGGGGCGGCACAGGTGTGCCCGACCCGCAGCTGGCGTGGGCCGCGTGGCAGACGGTGTTCGCACTGGGGCCGGCCTCCGAAGAGCGTGTCCAGGGAGCCCTGCTGAAGCACGTCCGGGAGGCCGGACTGCACACCTCCTGGACGGAGCAGGATCCCGTGTACGAGGACACGGTCGGCACCTTCGTCACGGAGGGGCCGTGCGGGACGCCTGGACGGCTCGTGACCGACTTCCGGGTCTCCCTGGCACCGCATGTGCGGGCGAACGTCCTGGGGGCCGCCCTGGTCCATCTGACGATGCCCGGGGTCCCGGACGTCTACCAGGGCACCGAGGGCGAGTACCTGGCGCTGGTCGACCCGGACAACCGGCAGCCGTTCGCACGGCAGGAGCGGCCCTCGGAGAAGGCCGCGCTGACGACGGCCGCGCTGCGGCTGCGCGGGCGGCGCCCGGCCGTCTTCGGCGACTCGGCGACGTACGCGCCGCTGGTGGCGCAGGGCCCTGGCGCCGGGCACTGTGTGGCGTTCGTACGCTCCGGAGAGGTGGTCACGGCCGTCACGCGGATGTCGTTGCGGCTGGCCGAGGCCGGTGGCTGGCGCGACACCCGGCTCGCGCTCCCCGAGGGCCGCTGGGCCGATGTGCTCTCCCCGGGAAGGGAGTTCACGGGGCACGCGCGCGTGGAGGAGCTTTTCGAGCGGCTGCCGGTGGTGCTGCTGGAACGGGTCAGCGCGGGCGCACCAGCAGGGTCCGCGGAGAGCGGCTGATCAGGCCCTGAGGAGCCGGCCGGAAGCCCGGGACCCAGCGCAGGTCCGGCAGGGCGGTCAGCAGGGCGTGCAGACCGTGCTCCGCCGTGAGCCGGGCGAGCAGCGCGCCCGGGCAGAAGTGCCGTCCGCAGCCGTACGCGAGGTCACCCGGGTCGGCGCGGAAGGCGTCGTAGCGGTCCGGGTCGGCGAACCGTGCCGGGTCGCGTCCCGCGGCACCCAGCAGACACGCCACGGTGGCGCCCGCCGGGATCGCGCCGATGGGCTCGACGGCCCGGCGCGAGACGACGTGCAGCGGCGGATCACGACGCAGCGACTCGGCCCAGGCACCGGCCGTGAGTGCGGGACGAGCGCGGATCATCCCCAACTGGCCGGGGTGGTCGAGGAGATTGGCGAGGAACGACGCGAGCGCGTGGGCAGTCGCCTCGCCGCCCGCGCCGAGGAGCGTCCCGGCCAGCCCCGACACGGCCTCGTCGGGCAACGGGTGCCCGTCGGCCCGGGCCGTGCACAGCGCGGACAGCAGATCGACGCCCGGGTGGGCACGGCGGCGGGCGATGTACGGGCGCAGGAAGGCGTCCAGTTCGGGGTGGTGGCCGCCCAGGTGGTCGAGGCCCGTACGGCACCAGGCATGGACGCGCGCGGTGTCCTCGTACGGCAGCCCGAGCGCGGCGACGGCCGCCGCGGTGGGCAGCCAGTGGCAGAACTCGGCGACGAGATCGGCCTCCTGGCGCGCGTCGAGACGGCGGGCGAGGACATACGCCGTGCGTTCGACACCGGCGGTCAGGGCAGCCAGCGCGGCCCCGCGGAACGCCGGTGAGACGAGGGCCCGGTGCGCGCTGTGCGTGCCGCCCTCCAGGTGGGCGAGGGTCCGCCCGGGCGGCGGCACGACGAGCCGCGGGTCCGCGAGCGCGGCGCGGACGTCGGCGTACCGACTGACCAGCCAGGCGCCGAACGGCTCGTCGTACACGAGGGGATGCCGCTCACGGAGGGTCCGGTACAGCGGGTACGGGTCGCGCTCGGTGCCGGGGGCGAGCAGGCTCGGCGGCGCCGAGCCGCTCTCCGGGCGCGGGCACATGGCCTCGGCCCTGCTCGGTGGCGCGGGCGGTCTCCCGAGCGCGGACGGGCCCTGCGGCGCGAACGGATTCACCACCCCGGTCCCCGGGGGCGCCGACAGCGCCCGCGCGGGCAGTGCTCCCGTCGGCGCGGGCGCGTCTTCGCCGGAAAGGCCGTGAGGACACAGCACCGGCGACCTCCCACCTAGGACGTGCGCGCCGGACCTACGCGCGGTAGTTCTCAGCCGACCACCGATGCGATCGGACCGCAGTCCCCGTACGCCCGAACGGGTGAAGTGGGCGCATCGGCGCAGGCCCCTCACCACCCGTCGGTGGCACCGGCGGGAAGCCGGGCGGGGCGCGCCTGCGGAGCAGGTCGGCGGAGAGCGCCACACCCTCCTCACCGACAGTGAGCCACGCAGTCCTGGCCGAAGGCACGCCACACAGTCCTCGCCGACGGTGAGTCCTTCCTCTGACGGTGCACACCCCCTGCCAGCGGTAAATGCCACCTGGCGCCCCCGGGAGCCGCCCCGTCAACTCCTTGACAGTTCACTCAGTCCGTGGAGTACTGCGGAAAGCGACGCAGGGCGGACAAGTCGGGGGTGAGTCTCCTGCCGGAGTTGCGCTACCCCAGTGTGACCGAAATCGTCTCGTCCGCCCGGGCGTTGGCGGCTCACCGACCCGGCCTGTGCGTCCTCAGAGAAGTGGGCGTCTCGCGCGCGGGCAGACCTCTTCACCTGCTGTCCGTCGGCCACGCGCGGCGCGCGGTCCTCGTCGTGGCGGGCGCCCACGCGAACGAACCGACGGGCGGTTCGACCCTGCTGGCGCTGGCCGAGCGCGCGCTGCACGAGCGGGAGTTGCGGGCCGAGACCTCCTGGCACTTCCTGCTCTGCGCGGACCCGGACGGGGCGAGCCTCCATGTGACGCCCGCGCCGCGCACACTGCTCGACTACCACCTGGGTTTCTTCCGTCCGGCCGGCCCCGAGCAGCCGGAGTGGTCGCCTTCCGTGCTGCCGCCCGACCGGCTGCCGCCCGAGACCCGCGCCCTCACCCGGGTCATCGACGGGCTGCGGCCCTACCTCCAGGTGACGCTGCACGGGACCGATCTGGGCGGCAGCTGGGTGCAGTTGACCAAGGACATCCCGGGGCTGGCCGAGCCGTTCGCCAAGTCCGCGGCAGAGCTGCACATCCCGGTGGAGACGGCCGCCTCGGACGCCGCCGGCTGGCCCGCCTCAGGGCCCGGGGTGCATGTGATGCCGGCGCCCGGCTCGGACGCGGCGTACCCGAGCATGCCCGACGACGCCCGGCACAGCACCTGGTACCACGCCCACCGGTACGGCGGGCTGACCGCTGTCGTCGAGGTGCCGATGTGGGCCAGCGACCTGGTGGACGATCCGGCGCCGCACCCCGCCCCCGCGGCGGCGATGCGGCGGCTGGCGCGCCGACTGGTGCGTGACGCGCTCCAGGTGGAGGCGGTGCTCACGGAGGCTCTGCCGCGGCTGCCTGGACCCGACGGGCCGCTTCTGCGGGCCGCGAAGTGGGCGCTGGAGCTGGTGCCGGGCCTGGCCGACGACTGGATCCAGACGCCGCCTCCGGACACGACGATGGCGTACGTCGGCAGTGTCGACGCGTTCGGCCGCCGGCTCCCGCTGCGGGCCGCCGCGATGCTGCTGCGCGTCCTCCAGGAGGCCGACGACCGCGAGGCGCAGCGCCTCGAAGCCCTCGTCGCAGCGTGGAGCGACGCGTTCGCCCAACGGTTCCGCGCCCGCTGGGTACCGCTGGAGCACCAAGTCGAACACCAGGCCCGTACGGTGGTGGCGGCGGCCCGCCACGCGCGCGAGAACGCGGCGTGAGGGTTTTCGAGGCGTACGCGCGCGTGCCGGTCCACCGCCCGACTCGGTCCGATCAGTCCGCCGTCTCGAACACCGCTCCCGTCTCGGCCACCATCACGCAGGAGTTCGCGAAGGTATGCGTGTGGGCGACCCGACGGCCTTCCCATACACCCTGCGCCGACGCGGTCACCGGGGCGTAGATCAAGGGGCACAGGGCGTCGGCCCGGGGCGGGATCCGGGAGATGTCACCTCCGGCGGCGCGGAGCGCCTCACAGGCCTGTGCCGCGTGCGGGTGTCCCAGTGGCGGGTCGCAGAGCAGCAGGGTGCCGGGGGTGTCGCTGGAGCGGACCTCGACGGGCGTGACGGTGAGGTAGAGCCAGTTGCCGGAGAGGGACTCCCGGGGTACCGCCTGGACCGGGGCGGCACCCACCGTGAGGAGGATGGCCACAGCGAGCAGACCGACACGTACCGCTTGAACGGTTCTCGCTGGAACGGTCTGCGCCTGAAGGGTTTTCGCTCGAGCCGTCTTAGCCGGAGTGGATTTCGTCATTCCAGGTGCATCGGCACCGCCGGCTCCGAACCCCACCCGAACTCACCCGAACGGGAGCGCGCGGGCGCGCGCCGCCCGGCGAGCTCGAACGAGGCGAGCACCACGCGCGCCTGGTACTCCACCTGGCGGGCGACCGGAATCCAGCGCGCCCCGCAGCCCTCGCGGTAGTCGGCGCACCACTCGTCGACGAGCCGGTCGAGCTCCGACAGCACGCCGCAGGGGTCGTGCCCGGAGGCGGACACGAGCTGGTGGAGCAGCCCGGCCGTGCGCAGCGCTACCCGGCGTCCCGCGAGGCGCAGCGCCGTCAGACGAGCGGTGTCGAGCGGCGGCAGGGGGCGCGCCCCGGCGTCGTACACGTCGGGGTCCCACGAGTCGGCGAGTCCGGGGCCGACCAGTAAATAGTCGTCGACGGGCGCGAGGAGGCAGGCCACGTCCGGGGAGGCGCCGAGGCTGGGCCGCACACGCGCGAGTATCCCCTCCAGGAGCCCTGTGTCGCGGCGCAGCGTGCGGCTGATGATGCGCAGCATCGCATCGGCGTCGGCGGGCCGCGTGGGATCCTCCACGGCCGCGACGCCCCACATGGGGGCCTCGACGACCGCCGTCACCGTGCCGTACGGGTGCGGGTGGAACCAGGTGGACTCGACCGCCGCCTCCGTGATGGCGGCGGCCAGGCCGCCCCTGCGCGGCGGCGGGATGCGGTAGACGGCGGGCCCCAGAGCCGGCCAGTACAGGGTGTCGTACGGGCCGAGTTCGCGCGGGATACCGAGGCGCGCGGCAGTGTGCGCGACGCGCTGGGCGAGGCCGGGCAGTTCGCGGGTCAGCTCGACGAAGGCGCCGCCGACGTCGACGCCGTGCAGGGAGCACTGCAGGAAGGGCCGCAGTTCGTCCTGGAGGTCGAGGAGGGCGCGGGTCTCGGGGAGGGTGGCCCCGTCCGCGCCCTCGGGCAGCCATTCGGGCTGCTCCAGGAAGCCTGGCCGGAAGAAGTGCCGGAAGTAGTTGCCGAGGGCGTACGGGCCCGACAGCCAGGACTCGTTGCGGCGGGCGCCGTCGGGATCCAAGCACAGCAGCAGGTTCCAGGTGGCGTCCGCGCCCTCGGTCAACCGGGGGTCGGCGAGCGCCCGTTCGGCCAGGCGCAGCGCCGTGGCACCGCCGACGGGTTCGTTGGCGTGCGGTCCTGCGACGACGAGGGCCTGGCGACTGCCGTGACCGACGGACAGGAGCCACAGCGGCGTGCCCGCCCGTGATGTGCCCACCCGGCGCAACCGTGCGTCCTTCGGTCGGCGGGCGACGAGTGCGGCCGCACGGGCGCCCAGCTCGTCCACAGTCGGGTAGCGGAGGAGTGGCGGCAGGGCACACCTCCACTTATGTGGTGCCGTCGGTTCACCTGATGTGCATGGTGTACACACAGTCAGTCACGGCTCTGGGGGTACGTCAACACCACGGAACGTAAGGGATGTTGAGGAAATCGGTGGGTGATTCCCAGGCCAGAGGTCGATGTGACCGGGACTGCCCCACGCAAGGCGGACGTCGCACCCACTCGCGCGCACGGCGGCACATCGGACTCGCTCCGCCCCAGGGCGGAACGTCAGACTCGCTCCCCGCAAGGCGGCACACCGGACTCGCTCCCACGCAGGGCGGAACGTCAGGGCTCCGTCCGAGGCGAGCCCCCAACGCCTCGGTTCAGCCGCGACGCCACAGTTCAATCCGACGCCACGGTTCACTCCGACGCGAGGCGGAACGTCATCCGCCCGAAGCCGATCTGGTCGCCGTCCCTGACGACGGCGGCGCCGATGACGCGCCGTCCATTGACGGTCGTGCCGTTCGTCGAGCCCAGGTCGCGCAGCACCCACACCCCGCCCTGCCGGCTCAGCTCGGCATGCACCCGTGACACCGTCTCGTGGTTGAGCCGCAGTCCGCTGGCGGGGTCACGGCCGATGCGCAGCGGGTACGGGTTGCCCGGGTGGGGCAGCAGCAGCTTCGGGAGCCGCTCGGCCTGCCAGGCCCTGCGCAGTCGTACGGTGAAACCGGAGACCGCCTCCACGGTGCCGAACACCAGTTTCGACCAGCGGCCCTCGGTGGGCAGGTCCGCCGTGAGCACGGCGAGTTCGTCGGACCTGCGAGCGGCGAGCGCAAGCTCCATGCGTCGGATGAACGTGTCGTGCGAGAGGCGACCGAGAGCGACGCCGTCACGGAGCGCCTTGAGCGCCCGGTCGCGCTCCGCGTCGGACAGCCGCGCGGGGTACGTGTGGAACTCGAAAGACGACGTCACGCTGGTGATTGTCGGGCAGCGGGAGCGGGGTGTCCAGAAAACACGGAAACGGCCGCTGCGGCCGGACGGAGTGTTCCGCGTGACAAGAGAGCGGCAAACACGCGGCAAAAGGGTGGATTCGAAAGCGAATTGATCTCACGTGAAGCACCATGGACAGGCTATGTCACGGTGAGCTGACAAGGGGGAACCGTCTGTGCGGTTCGAGGTGTGGGCACCGCAGGCCGACCGGGTGACGCTCCATTGCGAGGGCGCCACGGGCGCGTTGGAGCGCGACCAGGAGCGTGCCGGGTGGTGGACGGGTGACGCGGACGCGCAGGACGGGACGCGGTACGGGTTCGCGGTGGACGACGGTCCCGTGCTGCCCGATCCCCGCTCACGGCGGCAGCCCGACGGCCCCGACGGGTTGAGCGCGGTGGTCGACCAGGGGCGGTACGACTGGCGCACCGAGTGGGCAGGGCGCGCGCTGCCGGGCGCGGTCCTGTACGAGCTGCACCTGGGGACGTACACGCCCGAGGGAACACTGGACGCGGCCGCCGAGCGGCTCGGCCACCTGGTGGAACTGGGCGTCACCCACGTCGAGTTGATGCCGCTGTGCCCCTTCCCCGGACGGCACGGCTGGGGGTACGAGGGCGTCTCGCTGTGGGCCGTGCATGAACCTTACGGGGGCCCCGAGGCACTGAAGCGCTTCGTCGACCGGGCACACGAACTCGGCCTGGGCGTCGTCCTCGACGTCGTGCACAACCACCTCGGTCCCTCCGGCAACCATCTGCCGGCGTTCGGGCCGTACTTCACGGACACCCACCAGACGCCCTGGGGCTCCGCCGTGAACCTGGACGCGCCGGGTTCGGACGAGGTGCGCGCGTACCTCGTCGGCAGCGCGCTGGCGTGGCTGCGCGACTACCGGCTCGACGGGCTGCGCCTGGACGCGGTGCACGCGCTGCGCGACACGCGCGCGGTGCATTTCCTGGAGGAGCTGTCGACGGCCGTGGACGCGCTCGCCGACGACCTCGGCCGGCCGCTCTTCCTGATCGCCGAGTCCGACCTGAACGACCCTCGCCTCGTCACGCCGCGCGAGGAGGGCGGTCTCGGTCTGCACGCGCAATGGAACGACGACTTCCATCACGCGCTGCACACCGCACTGACCGGCGACGCACAGGGCTACTACGCGGACTTCGCGCGCGCCCCGTTCCTGGCGCTCGCGAAAACGCTTACGTCGGGCTACTTCCACGACGGCACGTTCTCCAGCTTCCGCGGGCGCTCTCACGGCCGCCCGCTGGACCGTACCCGCGTCTCGGCACACCGCCTGCTCGGATACGCCCAGACCCACGACCAGGTCGGCAACCGCGCCCAGGGCGACCGGCTCTCGGCCACCCTCTCCCCCGGGCTGCTGGCCTGCGCCGCCGCGCTGACACTCACCGCGCCCTTGACGCCGATGCTCTTCATGGGCGAGGAGTGGGCCGCGGGAACACCTTGGCAGTTCTTCACCGACCACACCGATCCCGAGCTCGCCGAGACCGTACGGCGGGGCAGGCGCCGGGAGTTCGCGGCGCACGGCTGGGCCGAGGAGGACGTCCCCGACCCGCAGGACCCGGCGACCCGGAACCGCTCCTGCCTCGACTGGTCGGAACCCGAAAAGGCACCCCACGCGCGCGTACTGGCCTGGTACCGCGACCTGATCACCCTGCGCCGCCGCCAGGCCGACCTCTCGGACCCCGATCTCGCGGCGGTCAGAGTCGCCTACGACACGCAGGCCCGCTGGCTGGCTCTGCGACGCGGTGACGTCCGGGTGGCCATCAATCTCTCGAAGGAGACCGTGGCAATCCCCCTCGGCATTCGCCACGCGCGCGTGCTGGCCGCCTGGGAGCCCGTCGAGGCGCCGGACGCGGATGGGGTGCTCAGCGTGCCGGGCGAGTCGTGCGTCGTACTGACCCAGGCATGAGGCCCTCGCCCGCCGGTGATGCCACAGCTGGTGCCGGGTCAGCCAGGGTTTGCCCGTTGAGGAGCGGCGTCCGGTGCGTGCTCTGGGGGTCCCCCCGGCCGAAGGCTGGGGGGAGTGCCGGCCGGAAGTCCTCGTACTGGATGTACTTGGGCTTTCGGCCGGTGCGGCGAATGGGGCACCTCCCACGCCCTTGAGGCAGTGGGGGAGCGTGCCGCGCGTCGCGACGGGGCGAACCTTGGCCGACGCGGCACTAGTGTCCTGCGCCATCAATTCGTCGTTAGTTCTTGGTGCCCCACTGCCGCCGACTTGGCCGAATACTCGCAGGCCGGGGCTGGATGGGCGGACAACCAACCCGGCCGGGCAAGGCGCGAATCCACCGACGAACTTCTGGCGCAGCGCACTAGTGACGAGGCAAGAGGCGGCCAGGCACGACGCAGCGAGACGCGTCCCACTCGGCCCGGGCCCGGCCCCCTCGCCTACGGCGTCTCGTCCAGCCCGTCCCGCAGATCGGTGACCCGTTCCAGCAGGATCGCCTCCCAGGCGCGGCGCAGTTGAGTCTCCAGCAGGGGGACGGGACTGTCGTCACGGCCCTGGAGGCGGTCGGCGAGGCGGATCACGGTGTCGCAGCGGGCCAGCCACAGGCCGCGTAGACAGGGGCGGGCACCGTAGCCGGCGAGCGTGGCGGCGCGTACGGCCGCGGGGGCGCCGACGGCGATCGCGAGCCCGGCGATGTCCTCGGCGGGGTCGCCGATCACCGCGTCGGTCCAGTCGAGGACGCCGCGCACCCGTCCGTCGGCGCTGACCACGAGGTGTTCGCCCTTGAGGTCGTGGTGCACGAGGACCGCGGCGGCGGGCTGCGCGGCGAGTTGGACCGCGGCGGGACCGGTGAGCTGGGCCAGGCGGGCGGGGTCGAACTCGTCGGCGGCGGCGAGTTCCTCGGCGGCGTGCGCGGCGGCCGTGCGCAACGCCTCCAGGGAGCGCGGCGCGGTGCGCGGGACACCGAGCGTCTCGGCCTGGCGTACGGGCACTTCGCGCAGCCCCGTGAGCAGTCCCGCCAGGTCTGCCTCACCCACGGCTGAGACGGCCTGCCTCTCGCCGGAGGCGCCGGGCAGTCTGGTGTCCAAGGTGCAGCTCAGTCCGCTCGCCCATTCGCCGTGCGCGACGCTCACCGGGATCGGGACTCCGATGTGGGGGCGTACCAGGTCGCGCAGCCGCAGTTCGCGACGCTGGCGTACGGAGGCGTCGCGGTCCTGGGCGAGCCGCAGCACATGGCGCGTGCCGACCCACCAGGTGGAGTGCTCGCCGCCCTCGACGACGGGCCGCACGTCTGACCCCGCGCCCGCCGCAACCTCGTCGGCGAGCAGCGAACGGACCAGTCGGCGGACGGTGTCCGCGGTCGGTGTCGGTGCCTGGGTCATGGTCGCGCCGTTGTCATTGGGGGGGTGGGGTGTTGAGGCCTCGGGGCCTTGGGACCCTGTGGCCTCGGGGCCTTGGGGAACGCTCCCGATGGTCGGTCAGTCGACGATCACCAGCTCGCGGGAGGTGGTGTTGAGGCGCCGTCCGCCGTCCTCGGTCACCGTCACGATGTCCTCGATGCGCACCCCGAAGCGGCCGGGCAGATAGATGCCCGGCTCCACGGAGAAGCACATTCCGGGTACGAGGGGCTGCTGTTCGCCCTCGATCATGTACGGCGGTTCGTGGGTGGTGACGCCGATCCCGTGCCCGGTGCGGTGGATGAAGTACTCGCCGTACCCGGCCTCGGTGATGACCGCGCGGGCCGCCCGGTCGACATCCTGGCAGGCTGCTCCGGGCCGCACCGCACGGAAGCCCGCCTCCTGGGCGGCGCGCACGATGTCGTGCACCTTGCGCTCCTCGTGGTCCGGTTCGCCGACGTGGACCGTGCGGGAGGTGTCGGAGCCGTAGCCGTCCTTGAGGCCGCCGAAGTCCAGGACGACCATGTCGCCGCGCTGGATGATCCGGTCCTCGGCCTCGTGGTGCGGGTTGGCGCCGTTCGGCCCCGAGGCGACGATGGTGAAGTCGACCTGGGAGTGGCCGAACCGCCGCAGCAGATCGGCGACGTCGGCGGCCACATCGGCCTCCCTGCGGCCGGCGAAGCGAACCTTCCGGATCTCCTCGAACGTTGCGTCCGCGGCCGCTCCCGCGGCCGCCAACCGCTCCAGTTCCGCCGCGTCCTTGACGGCCCGCAGCATCGGCAGGGCCTCGGTGAGGGCGACGTGGCGGGTGTCCGGCAAGCGCTTCAGGAGGCCTAGCAGATGCAGGGCCCAAGCGTTGTCGCTGACACCGAAGCGTCCCTTGGGGGCGAGGAGGGACGCGGTCGCCTCGTATGGATCCTTGCCGTCGGTCCAGTCGCGGAGAGTCAGCGCGGGCGCGCCGGTCGCCCTGGCCGCGTCGGGCGCCTCCAGAGTGGGCACAACCAGGACCGGGTCCTCGCCGGCCCTCAGCACCAGCAGAGTGAGCCGCTCGGTCTCCACCGGCCGGTACCCCGTCAACCACACCAGATCGGGCCCTGGCGCCACCAGGACGCCGTCGAGCCCGGCGTGCGCGGCGGCCTCGGCCGCGCGCCGCATACGGGCCTCGTAGTCACCGGCGGTGAAGGGCGCGGGCGTGCCGGTCATCCATGCCTCCGTGTGTCCGGAGTTCCCCAGGGGGCTACGGGCAGCATCCTGCCCTTCCGGTGAGGCGCGCGCGAGCCGGTTTCCGCCGCCGCGTGTCAGCTTTCCAGGGCGAGGCGTGCACCCAGGAGCAGCAGCACGCCTCCGGAGACCTGCTCCAGGCGCCGGCGCACGCCGGTCCGGGACAGCACAGCCTTCATCCGGCCGACGAACCACACGTACAGGCCGTAGTAGCCGACCTCGTAGACCGCCCACAGTGCTGCGAGACCGACCATCGTGGGCAGATGCGGGGCGCCCTCGGGCACGAACTGCGGCAGGAAGGACATCGCGAAGATGGCCGCCTTCGGGTTGGCGAGGTTGAGCAGCAGCCCGCCCCGGTAAGAGGCCCAGCCGCTCTTCTCCGCGTCCTCCCAGCCACCGTCCACGGCTCTTTTGGAGCGGCGCGCCTGCCACAGGGTCTGAACGCCGAAGGCGACGAGCACGACGGCCCCGACGATCCGCATGACGTCGTACGCCATCTCTGAGGCGGCGAGCAGTGCGGTGAGGCCGAACGCGGCGACGACGCCCCAGATGAAGACGCCGGTCTCGTTGCCGAGGACGGTCAGGAAGCCGGATCGCCTGCTGCGCAGCGACCGCTTGATGATCAGCACAGTGCTCGGGCCGGGCGATGCGGCGATCAGGGTGCAGGCGCCGAGGAAGGCGAGAAGGGTGCTCAGCATGCGGCCATCGTGACGTGCCGCCTCTCGTGCGGCCGGCCCATTTCCGGTTTCGTGCGGCACGTCTCCTTGTGCGGCACGTCTTCGGGTTTCGTGCGGCGCGCCTTTTCTGGCCACCCATCTAATGGTTGATCGTTGCCGTCCCGTTAGAGCTAATGCTTAGATGCCAACAGACCATTAGGGCGACGAGGGGATGAGCTTGCTCGTACTGGCGCACATCAGCGACCTTCATCTGGACGGGACCGCGCGGGCCACGGAGCGGGCCGAGCGGGTGCGCGACCGGCTGCGGTGGCTACCCGGAACAGTGGACGCGCTCCTGGTGACCGGGGACATCGCGGACCACGGCACGGAGGCGGAGTACGAAGAGGCGGCCCGACTGCTCGGACTGCGCGACTCCGCAGCCCCCTTCCCCGTGCCGACCTGCCCGGGCAACCACGACAGCCGCGCGCCCTACCGCAAGGCGCTGCTCGGGCTGCCCGCGACCGACGGCCCGGTCAACAGCGTCCACCTCTTCGACGACGCGGCCGTACTGATGTGCGACTCCAGCATTCCGGGCCAGGACGAGGGAGAGTCCGACGACGAGACGTACGCCTGGATCGAGGCGACGCTCGACGACCTGGACGGCGACCTTCCCGCACTGTTCGCCTTCCACCACCCGCCGGTCGCGCTGCATCATCCTCCCCCACTGCCTCAAGGGCGTGGGAGGTACCCCCAGCCGGACGCGTACCAGCTGCGCCAACCGCGCTCCCTGGCCACCCTGCTGGAGCGCAGACCCGAGGTCGTGGGGCTCATCACCGGTCACGCCCATACGCCCGCGGCCACTACTTTCGCCGGACGGCCGCTCGCCGTCGGCCCCGGTGTGGCCTGGACGCTGCGGCTGCCCTGGGAGGGCGAGGGGGCCGCGGACCGGGACGCTCCTCCTGGATTCGCGTTTCATGTGCTGGACGACGAGGGGCGGTTGACGAGCCACTTCAGGGTTGTCTGAGGGGCGTCGGACATGGCGTTCGGAAAATACGCCTGACGTCACGTCACGATCCCTGGCACCGTGGACAATTGCTGGTGGCTGCCGTTCGCGTGGCGCACGGTGAGGGTGACGGTGGTCCCAGGGAGCGCGTCCGCGACCGCGCGCGCGAGGTCGGCGGCCGACTCGATCCGGCTCTCGCCGAAGGCCAGCAGGACGTCGCCGCGGGCCAGGCCCGCCGTGTAGCCCGGGCCGGGGATGTGCACACCGACGACGAGCGCGCCCGCATCCTTGGGTGCGTCGACGGCCTCGACGCCGAGGGTGGCCTTCACGGGCTCCTTCCCGGGTTCCTTCCGAGGGGACTGACTTCCGGCCCCGGACGCCGACTTGGAGCCGCCCACCTGCGGCGCACCGGAGGTCCGCCCGGGTTGCCCCGCCGCCCCCTGCGCCCCGGCCTGCTTCTGAAGATCCGCCAGCTTGCTCATGCCGATCACGGTGGCGCCGACGGTGCCGAGTCCGACGCCCGACAGGACCAGCACCGTCCCGACGAACAGGCCGAAGAGCAGACTCATCAACCGCTTGCCGCGCCGCCGCGCGGCGTGCGGGCGCCGGGGGCTGCCGGGCGGACGGCCGCCGGCCGGCTCCTGACCGGGCATCGGCTTGGGACGCAACGCGGTCTGTTCCATGGATCGCCTCCGGCAGATGCTCTACGGACCGCCTCCGGCTCTTGCTCTACCCTGCGCCCCGGCGCGCGACGATTCACGAACGAGTGAGACTGTCAAGCGCGTTCGAGAAGTTTGTCCGCCATGGTCGCCGCGGCTCCCCGCGGCGATCCGCCGTGCACCAGTTCCCTGCGGTGCACCAGACGGGGCGCCACCAGCGGCACGGCCACCGCTCCGGGCACGCCGGTGGCCGCCGTGCGCGGCAGCAGGGTCAGGCCGTGTCCCGCGGCGGCCAGGGTGGTGAGGGTATGAATGTCGGTGCCCTCGTAGCGCAGGGCCGGACGGAACCCGCCGCTGCCGTTCGCGGCACGAAGGTGGTCGAGCGGCAGTCCCGCGCCGGGGGCGTCCAGCCAGCGCCCGGACATGATCACACCATCGCGTGATTCCACCCGTTTTCGATGCGTGAAGGCCAGGTGTACAGGCAACGGCCGCCAGGTCACCTGCCTTTTCGGCCGGTGCCGCGCCGGCGATGCCGACGAGCGCGGCGCGGCGTGAGAGGTGCGGCCGCGCCTTGGTCGGCGCCGCGCCGGCCTCGGGGCTTCTCCCATGCGGGAACGGTGCCTTCTGGCCCACCTCGGACGATCCCGCTGTACCGGCTCGTCGACGACGGCAGGACCGTGCCGGCGTCGGACCACCGGATGGTGTGGCAGGACGTACGGCCGGGGTGACCGCGGGGGGATTTCGCCCCCTCCGCCCCTACCCGTCCCGTCCCTGGGGGCTGCGCCCCCAGCCTCCCGTCAAAAGACTGCGCAGTTCCCCGCGCCCCTGAAAGAAGGGGCGGCAGGGCGAAAGCCCTCTGCACGTGCTCTCAGGCCCCCGCCAGCACCTCCTCCTTGTCGTCGGCGGTCGGGCCCGACACCGGCGTCAGGATGAGGGCTCCGGGTTCCACGGGCACGCCAAGGACCTGTCGCGGACGTTTCCGCGCGCGCCTCACGGATGTGTCCTCACTGACGTGACCTCACTGACGTGCCGCGCGCGCCCTTGCCGACCCGCATCCTCCGGGTCACCGTGGTCGCATGACCTCCTTCGTGCTCCCTCATGAAGTGCACGGCGACGGCGCCCACAAGGTGTTCGCCGTGCACGGCTGGTTCGCCGACCGGTCCGCGTACAGGGCCGTGCTGCCAAATCTGGACCGCGCCGCGTTCCAGTACGCGCTGGTCGATATGCGGGGCTACGGGGAGGCGAAGGACGCGGTCGGCGCGTACACGACCGCCGAGGCGGCGGCCGATCTCGTCGAGTTGGCGGACCGGCTCGGCTGGGAGCGGTTCTCGGTGATCGGTCACTCGATGGGCGGTGCCGTCGCCCAACGTCTGGCGGCCCTCGCCCCGGACCGGCTGCGCCGCCTGGTCGGTGTCTCTCCGGTGCCCGCGTCGGGGCTGCCGATGCCCGCGGACCAGTGGGAACTCTTCACCGGCGCCGCGCACAAGCCGGAGAACCGGCGCGCCATCATCGACCTCACGACGGGCGGCCACCGCCCGGCCATCTGGCTGGACCGGATGGTGGCCCGCTCGCTCGCCGTCAGCGAGGCGAAGGCGTTCCGGGCCTGGCTGGACTCCTGGGCCGGGGAGGACTTCCACACCGAGGCCGAGGGCTCGAGGGTGCCCGCGCTGGCCGTGACGGGCGCACTGGATCCCGCGCTCTCGGCGGCTCTGATGCGGGAGACCTGGCTGCGCTGGTACCCCCGCGCAGAGGTGCGCGAGCTGCTCGGAGCGGGCCACTACGCGATGGACGAAACCCCTCTGGAGCTGATCCGCGTGGTCGAGGACTTCCTGCGCGCGGACGACGCGGGCGCGCCCACGACCGGACGTTCGGACGACTCCGGCACGACCACGGCCGGGCGCGCGGGCGACGGCGGCCCGGCGTGAGCCTCGCGCGCGAGACCGCGCCGCCCGTGCCGCCCGTGCCGGACGTCTTCGATCCACGGCGGTACGCCGATGGGGTCCCCCATGTCGCGTACCGCACCCTGCGCGACCGTCACCCCGTGGCCTGGCAGGAGGAGCCCGAGGTGCTCGGCTGGCCGGCGGGGCCGGGGTTCTGGGCGGTGACCCGGCACGCGGACGTGGTCCGGGTCCTCAAGGTCTCGGAGGTGTATTCGTCGCACCTCGGGGCAACCCAGATCCGCGATCCGGACCCGGACGACCTGCCGTTCATCCGACGCATGATGCTCAATCAGGATCCGCCGGGACATGGCAGGTTGAGGCGCCTGGTCAGCCGTGCGTTCACTGCGCGCCGCGTCGAACGCTTCGAGTCGGTGGCGCGCGGACGGGCCCGTACGCTGCTCGGGCGGGCGGTGGACCGGGCTCGGTCCGGCGACGGGACCTGTGACCTGGTCTCCGCTGTCACCGACGACTACGCCCTGCTCAACCTCGCGGACCTGCTCGGCATGCCGGAGCGCGACCGGGAGCTGCTGCTGCACTGGACGCAGCGGGTCATCGGCTACCAGGACCCCGACGAGGCGGGCGAGACCGTGCTCGACGCACGGGGCCGGCCCGTCAATCCGCGCTCCCCGGCGATGCTGCGGGACATGTTCGGGTACGCGCACCAGTTGGCCCTCCACAAGAAGAGCCGTCCCGGCGACGATGTGATGACCACCCTCGCGACCGACCCCGAACTCGCCCCCGCGGAGCTGGAGATGTTCTTCTTCCTACTCACGGTCGCGGGCAACGACACCGTACGCAGTGCGGCTCCCGGAGGCCTGCTGGCGCTGGCGGAACACCCGGACGCGTACGAGGGACTGCGCTCGGGTCGCTTCCCTCTCGGCACCGCCGTCGAGGAGTTGCTGCGCCGGCATCCTCCCGTGCTCAGCTTCCGTCGCACCGCGGCCGCCGACACCGAACTGGCCGGGCAGCGCATCCGAGCGGGCGACAAGGTGGTCGTCTTCCATGCCTCGGCCAACCACGACGAGCGCGTGTTCACCGATCCGCACCGGCTCGATCTCGCCCGGAGCCCGAATCCTCACGTCTCCTTCGGCGACGGCCCGCACGTCTGCCTCGGCGCCCACTTCGCCCGGCTGCAACTGCGCGTGCTCTACGAGGAGACGCTGCGCGTCCTGCCCGCACTACGCACCGCCGGACCTCCCCGACGCCTTGTCTCGAACTTCATCAACGGCCTCAAGACGCTTCCGGTGCAGGTGACTTGAGACGTCATGACCTCACCTGGATCAGCGCATGCGTGCCGCTCGTGCGCCAGCGCTGATCCTCGGTGGCGACGAGCGCGGACTCGGTGCGAGCGTCGAGGCCGACGATCACGTCAGACTTGAGGGTGCGCAGAGCGGCCACCGGGCCCGGGAAGTACGCGGTGGGGACCGCGAAGGGGGTGGTGGCGGGCCACAGCCGGTCGCCGATGAGGCGGCGGTAGTTCAGGTCGCCTTTCATGATCGTCACATCGGCTTCGGCGAACTCCTGGCGGAGGTCGTCGGGCATGTCGGCGTACGGCAGCGGGGCGCAGGAGAAGGGGTGGGCCCGCACCACGAGGCGGCCGTCGGTCAGGGCCGACCAGAGGCGGTGGCCGGAGTCGGCGGCGGCGCCCTTGACGGCGGTGAGGCGGCGCAGCGCGTCGAGCACGTCGGCGGTCGTGGCGTCGGAGACGTAGTACGGGTAGGGCTTGATGTGCAGGAGGGCCCGCCCGGCGCGGTGGTGGCGGAGGAGATGGTCGATCAGGAGCAGGTCGGGGATGAGTTCCCGGCCCGCGTTGTCCGCGACCAGGCAGAGCGTGCCGCCGGCGAACAACGTCCGCAGCGGCTCACTGTCGTTGGCGACCAATAGGGAATCGGCCGCCGGTTCGCCCTCCTTGGCGGCCAGGCGGAAGCCGAGGTCCGCGCGGTTGCCCCACAGCGAGCCGTGCAGCAGCGCCTGCTCCTGGTCCTCGACCGGCCGCTCGGCGAGTGCGTCCAGCGCGGAGAGTTCCTCGGCGGCCTCCGGGGTGTCGAGTTCGGCGAGCTTGAAGGGGCGGAAGGGGTCGATGCCCTTCCAGGGGCCCGGGGCGAAGTACGCGACGGCTTCGAGGAGTTGGCGGTACCAGTAGCTCTCCGCCCACAGGAAGGGCACGTCGAACCAGGATCGCCCGAAGTACTTCCGCCCCCACGCATCCCACTGTTCCCGGTCCGACGCCTGCGCGCCGAGCGGTTCGATGACGCCCTCGGTGCTGCTCTTGAGCAGGGCGTCGAGCGCACGGTGCTGTTCGGGGCCGTACGGGAAGGCGTCCCGCACCTTCCGGATGAGCGCCGGGTGCCGCTCGGCGAACACGCTCCAGGGGAACGAGCCCACCGCGTTGCTGAGGATCACGGGGGCGTCGGCGGGAGCTGCGGAATCGGGGGAAGCGGGGAATTCGGCGCGCTCGGGCATGCCGCTCACCGTACCGGCCGAGCAGAAGGGGCCGGCCGACACGTATGCGCGTCGGACGGCCCCTCCCCCCGTAAAGCTCAACCGGTCTGCTATGCCGCGTCAGCCAAGGTTCGCCCCGTCGCGACGCCCGGCACGCTCCCCCACTGCCTCAAGGGCGTGGGAGGTGCCCCCACTCGCCGCACCGACCGAAAGCCCAAGTACATCCAGTACGAGGACTTCCGGCCGGCACTCCCCCCAGCCTTCGGCCGGGGGGACCCCCAGAGCACGCACCGGACGCCGCTCCTCAACGGGCAAACCCTGGCCGACGCGGCACTAGAAGGTCAGCTTCCAGCCGTTGAGCGTGCCGGTGTCCTGCGCGGCCACGTCCTGGACGCGCAGCTTCCAGGTGCCGTTGGCCGTCTCGCTGGAGGCGTCGACCGTGTAGGTGGCGCTGACGTTGTCCGCGGAGTCCGAGGAGCTGGAGGACTTCAGACGATACGTCGAGCCGTCGGGCGCGACCAGGTCGATGACGAGGTCACCGCGGTAGGTGTGGGTGATGTCGACGCCGATCTGGAGGGCGGAGGGCGCGTTGCCGCTGCGGCCGCTGACCGCGATCGACGACTCGACGGCGGAGCCGGCGTCCGGGATCGACAGGGCGGTGGTGTTGGAGAAGGTGGTGTCACCGGTCGAGCCGCCGCTCGACGCCACCGCCTGGACGGTCTTGGTCGCGTCCGCGAGTCCTGCGCCGCAACCGCCCGAGCAAGTACCGGGCAGGGCACGGGCGTTGGCCTTGACAGCCGATTCGATCTGCGCCGGGGTCAGCGACGGGTTCGCCGACTTCATCAGCGCCACCAGGCCGACGATGTGCGGGGTGGCCATGCTGGTGCCCTGGTAGTACGCGTACGACTCCGAAGACGGCGTCTTCGTACCGGAGTTGAGCGTGGACAGGATGCCGTTGGCGGTGCCGGTGCTCATCTCGCCGCCGGGGGCCGCGATGTCGACGATCGGGCCGTAGTTGGAGTACGAGGCCCGGGAGCCGGTACGGCCGGTGGCGGCGACGGTGATGACGTTGCTGCAGCTCGCCGGGGAGTACTTGGAGGCGTTGTCGTTGTCGTTGCCCGCGGCCACCACGACCGTCGTACCGCGGTTCACGGCGGCGTTGATGGCGCTCTGGGTGGCGGAGGTGCAGGCGCCCGAGCCGCCGAGGCTCATGTTGATGACCTTGGCGACGTTGGTGTTGGCCGGGACCCCGGAGACGCTGCCGCCCGACGCCCAGGTGATGGCGTCGATGATGTCGGAGTCGTAGCCGCCGCACTTGCCGAGGACGCGCAGCGGGGAGATCTTCGCGTTGTACGCGATGCCCGCGACGCCCTTGTTGTTGTTGGTGACTGCGGCGATGGTGCCCGCCACGTGGGTGCCGTGCCAGGACGAGCTGCTGGAGCCGGTGCCCGTGCCGCACTCGTCGGTCGCGTACCAGTCGCCCGGGTCGGCCGGGTTGCTGTCGCGCCCGTCGCCGTCGACCGAGACCGCCGTGTCGGAGATGAAGTCGTAGCCACCGACGATGTTCGCGGCGACGTCGGAGTGGGCCACGTAGCCGGTGTCGATGACGGCGACGGTCACCCCGCTGCCGGTGGACGTGGACCAGGCGCCCGGGACGCGCATGCCCGCCGTGGATTCGAACAGGTCCCACTGCTTGGCGTACTCGGTGTCGTTCGGGTCCGCCTGCGGCTTGTTGAGGCGGTCCGGTACGACGTAGGCGACCTGCGGGTCGGCCTGGTACTGCGCGATGACGTCGGCGACATCCGCTTTCTTGAGCTCGGTGCCGAGGTCGACCAGGGCCGCGCCGGTGCCGAGACGGCGCTGGAAGTCGAGGTCCTCGCCGGCCTTCTCGCCCTTGACCCGGGCGTCGGCGTCGGCGGCCTTGTTGGACTTGGCCTCGGGGGCACCGGACTTGTAGCCGACGATCAGGCGCTCCGCCGGGTCGGCGGCCGCCTGCGCGGTGTGGGTGCCCCGCACGGTCTCGGTGGACGACTGTGCGGCCACCGTGGTGGTCGTTCCGGCCAGCAGCGCGGCGGATATCGCGGCGACGGACAGCAGCTTCCGTCTGCCGGAGGGAGAGGGGGAGGGGGAGGGACGCAAGGGCTTGCCTTTCGGGCCCGGCTCCGGGCAGCGCGGTGCGATGCGGAGCAGCGGTCGATTCGCTTCGTCGTCGAAGCGGCGGGGGGTGCAAAACCAGAAAGCGGCGCGGTGACCGGCCATGCGCGTGCGACCCGGCGAGGGGTTTCCTGTGGGTCGCCTGTGCTCGAACGATAGGCAAAGGCCAGGTAAGAGGGATACAGGGGAAACCCTCGATCTGGCCGGTAACCGACCCTCACGTCGGGGCAGTTGGCCAAGAAAATGCCGTTTCGCGCATATCGCGGTGCTGAACGTTCGGCCCCGCGGCCCCGTACTTCACGGTGCCCCGAGCCAGGAGTGCGTCCAGGCCGCGCGCGGTGGCATCCGCCGCGACGGCTCCCAGCCACGCGCCGCATTCCCGGTCCGCTTCGCCGACGTACCGAGGAGACCCACCGGATGACCGCCTACCGCTCCGCCACCGCGGCCGCTGTCGCCGTGGCGGCTCCGCTGCTCCTCGCGACGTGGGCCGCGGCGCCCGCCCGGGCGCACGGCGCGCCGACGTATCCGGTCAGCCGGGTCGCGGCCTGCTCGCCCGAGGGCGGAAGTCTGATCCGGACCGCGGCCTGCAAGTCGGCGATCGCCGCGAACGGCGCGCCCTTCACGGCCTGGGACAACCTCAGGGTGGCCGGCGTCAACGGCAGGGACCGCCAGGTGATTCCCGACGGGCAGCTGTGCAGCGGGGGCCTGCCCGCCTACAAGGGCCTCGACCTCGCCCGCGCGGACTGGCCCTCGACCCGGTTGAGGCCCGGCGGGAGCTTCACCCTCACGTACAGCTCGACGATCCCGCACACGGGGACCTTCAAGCTGTATCTGACCAAGCCGGGTTACGACCCGACCCGACCCCTGAAGTGGTCCGACCTGCCGGCGCAGCCGTTCGCCACCGCCACCGACCCGGCTCTGGTGAACGGCGCCTACCGCATCAAGGCCACACTGCCGTCCGACCGGACCGGCCGCCAGATGCTGTACACGATCTGGCAGAACTCGAGCACGACCGATACGTATTACTCGTGCTCGGACGTCGTTCTGTCCGGCGGACACGAGGCGTCGACGCCCGCGGCTCAGAACACCCGTAGGTCGTCGGCACCGGCGAAGCGGACGCCCACGCCGGCGCGGACGACCACGTCGCCGTCACCGACGACCGAGTCGCCGTCACTGGTGACCACGGCACCGGCCCGGGAGACCGCGCCGGATCATCTGGCGCCCGCCGCCGACAGCACGTCGGGCGGTAGCGCCGCGCTCCCCCTCGTGGCCGGGGGGACCGCGGCACTCCTCCTCACCGCGGGGGTCGCCGTCACCATCCGGCGCCGCCGCTGAGCGGTCAATTGACGAAGACTGCCGGGCTCCCGGACTGGCCGGTGTCCGTGACAGGCGCGTACTTGGCGGTGAAGTAGCCGTTGGCGAAGCACAGGGACGAGCCGGAGGTCTTCGTGAACTGCTGGTTGGTGAAGGCGATGCTGTTGTCCGTGTTGCTCGCCGTCCCGGACAGGCTGGGTGCCTGGTAGACACAGGTGATGCTGCCCAGCAGGGTGCGCAGCTTGACCGTGGTCTGAATGGTGGAGCCGGCCCCGGGAGTGACGGTGACGGTGCCGTCGGAGGCCACGGTGGTGGTGTACGGCAGGTTGTCGACCGTGATGCTGGTGACGCCGAGCACGCCGGTCACGTTGCTGGTGCACGTGCTGCTGTCGAAGGTGTGCCCGGTGAGCGACTCGGTGGCCACACCGGGGGCCGCCGGGTTGTCGCCGACGGTGGCGGTGAAGGTCGACGAGGAGCAGGAGACACCGCTCGTGCCGGTGCTGCTCGAGTAGAGCGTGGCCGCGGTGCCGCTCGCCAGCGAGGCGCTGAGGACGTCCCCGGTGGCGACGGGCGTTCCGCCCGCGGCGCCTGTGGTGAGCACCGGGGTGTCGGCCGCGGAGGCGGGGACGGCCGCGGACACCGAGAGCGCCGCGGCGACGCCGACGAGGGCAAGGAGGGATCGAGTACGCATGGGGGGTGCCTCTTCTCCGAAGGGGTGTGGGGTGCCTGGCCGCGCGGGGGCGCGGGGCGTGCGGGGGTGAACCGCCGCCGGGCCGTGGCGCCTTCTCCGTACGCCACGGACCGGCAGCGACAGCCGGGCGACCGGACACGGCCCAGGGGGGAAGGCGACCGCGCCGGTGCCACGGGGTGGGGGGTGGACAAGGGGGCGCACTGCGCGATCGGACATGTCACGACAGCCCCGTACAGGTCGGGGTCCGGGAGGTGACTTGCGCGCACCGCAAGGGATCCGGCGCCACGGATCCGTGGGAAACAAGGGAGAGTTGTAGACCTGGTGAAGGGTCAACGTCAAGGCGGAGCAAGGAAGTTGAAGGTCAACGCGGCCATGTCACGGTGTCGTGTTCACAGGCACCGCACAACCAACACTCTTTTCCCACAGGTCACTTGACCCGTGAATGTAACCCCGGGTAACTTCCTCGGCGGCTACTGCCGCGTAACGAGAAAGCCCTTGCGTCCTCCGGGAGAGGCGAGGAGGCGTGCGCGGCAGCCGCTGTCCGCGCCAGGACAACGTGCCACTGGACCCCTACCCGCATCGACCATGCCCAGGGAGCAGACATGGCCTCGTCCTCGGACGCCACGGCGTCCAACGGTTCCACCCCCGAGACCCCCGAGAGCGCGGAAAGCGGTTCCGCCACCGACGCGTCGGACAGACGCGGTCGGGTCCGGCTGCGCCGCGCCGCCGTGATGGCGGTGCCTGCCACCGCGATCGCCGCGGGGCTGATGATCCTCACCGCCCAGGGCGCCCTGGGCGTCCAGTTCGCCATCTCCGGCATGCCGTTCACTGTCACGGCGACGGAGCTCAACGGCACTGGCTTCGAGCAGTTCGGCGGCCTCGACAACATGGCGGAGGGCAGCCCGAACGCCGGCGACACCGGCGGCCAGGTTCTGGTCGTCACCTCCGCGATCAAGAACGCGACGCTCACCAAGCTGTGCCAGAGCGTCGACCTGGGCGGCACGAACCTGCTCATCACCGCGGGCAGCGGCTCGGACAAGGTGCAGGCAAGCCATCTGACCACCGACTCGACCGAGCTGTCGGGTGACGCCTCCTTCGACAACATCGAGATCGGCAACGACGCCAGCACGCTCGACAAGGCCGGAGTCCAGGGCCCCAAGGGCGTGTTCAGCCAGCAGGCCGACACCGTGCGCATCGCGAACCTGCGTCAGACCAACTACGCCACCACGGCAGCGGTGTTCAAGCTCCCCGGTCTCAAACTCCGCTTCAGCGACACGGGTTGCTGATGTCCTCCGCCCGGAACCTGAGGTCCGGTTTCCGGCAGTGGCGCGCGCACCGCCCCTTCTGGGGCGGTCTGCTGCTCACCCTGGCCGGGGCGGAGATCCTCCTCACCGAGAAGGCGTCCCTGAAGGTCGTCATGCACATCGGCATGCAGGGCCTGGCCGGTTACCTTCTCCCCACCCTGATGCTGCTCTGCGGCCTGCTGGTCCTCTTCAACCCCACCCAGCGCCTCTTCTACTCCCTGCTCGGCATCCTCCTCTCCCTCGGCACGTGGCTCACCTCCAACCTGGGCGGCTTCCTCGTCGGCCTGCTCCTCGGAGCCACCGGCAGCTGCCTCGCCTTCGGCTGGCTCCCGGACCAGCAGCCACGCAGGCGACTGCTGCGGAGCCGCCGTGAACAGCAGCGGGCGGCGACCGAGTCCTAGAAGCACTTGCGTGTATGCGCAGGGAAGTTGCCCGCGGACGAACTTGGCGTCAGGCGGTCTCGCTGGGGAACCGTACTCCCGCGTAGCGTGACGTGCCGTGTTGACGTTCGAGTGCCAGGGAGGCTCCCGATGGGAAACCCAAGCCCCTTAGTGATAGACGCGACAGGCCGCGACATTCACGCAGAAGCCGCCCGCATCCGCGCCAGGGGGCCGGCGACCCTCGTGGCGCTCCCCGGTGGCGTGGAGGCCTGGGCGGTCAGCAGTCCTGATCTGCTCAAGCGGCTGCTGACCGATCCCCGGGTGTCCAAGGACGCCCGGCAGCACTGGCCCCGGCTCGCGAACGGGGAGATCACACCGGACTGGCCGCTGTTCACCTGGGTCGCCGTGCAGAACATGTTCACCGCGTACGGCGGCGACCACAAACGCCTGCGCATCCTGGTCTCCAAGGCGTTCACCGCACGCCGGACGGCCGCGCTCCAGCCCCGTATCGAGGAGATCACCGAGCGGCTCCTCGACCGGATCGCGGAGGCCGGGCGCGAGTCCCGGGTCGTCGATCTGCGCGAGGAACTCTGCTACCCGCTGCCGATCCAGGTGATCAGTGAGCTGTTCGGCCTGCCCGAGGAGCGGGGGCCCGAGCTGCGGCGGCTGGTGGACCGCATCTTCGACACCTCCGCCGACCCGGGCGAGATGACCGCCGCCTACGAGCGGTTGTACGTCGTGCTGGCCGAACTCGTCGCCGCCAAGCGGGAGTCACCCGGCGACGACCTGACCACCGGGCTGATCGCGGCCCGCGACGAGGAGGGCAGCACACAGCTCAGCGAGCAGGAGCTCCTCGACACCCTGGTGCTGATGATCAGCGCCGGGCACGAGACCACGGTCAACCTCATCGACAACGCCGTGCACGCCCTGCTCACCCGGCCGGAGCAGCTCGCGCACGTCCGCGCGGGCCGCGCCACCTGGGACGACGTGATCGAGGAGACCCTGCGGGTGGACGCGCCGGTCGCGAGCCTGCCCCTGCGGTACGCCGTGGAGGACCTGCCGCTCGCCGATCTCGGCGGCCCGGACGACATCGTGATCGGCAAGGGCGAGGCGATCCTCGCCGCGTACGCCGCCGCCGGTCGAGACACCGAGCGGCACGGCAAGGACGCCGACCGCTTCGATGTCACCCGCGCCGACAAGGAGCACCTCGCCTTCGGCTACGGCGTGCACCACTGCCTGGGTGCCCCGCTGGGCCGCCTGGAGGCCCGCGTCGCGCTCCCGGCGCTCTTCGACCGGTTCCCCGATCTCCGACTCGCCGTGCTCTCCGAGGAGTTGCGGCCGGTGGACTCCTTCATCTCCAACGGCCACCGCTCCCTGCCCGCCAGGATCGGGTAGACGCAGGTCACTCCCCGCGCCACCACGCCAGCAGCCGGGCCCAGCCGCTCCTCGGCCGGTCGGGCGCCTCGGAGGGCGGCTCCGTGGCGGGTGCCGGAACGGCACTCGCGTGCGGCTGCCGCTCGCCGTCGGGCCGTACGACCGTCGTGGTGGGCGGGAAGCGTACGGGCAGCGCGGCGAGCGCGCGGTGGAACGGGCCCGGTCGCCAGACCAACTCCCCTACGGGAACGGTCAGTTCGACGTCGGGCAGGCGGTCCAGGAGTTTCTCCACCGCGACCGCCGCGATCAGCCGGGCCGGGCTCTGCGCCGGGCAGTTGTGCGGGCCCGCGCTCCACGCCAAGTGGGCACGGTTGCCCGCCCGCTGATCGGACGTCAGGGACGGATCGGTGTTCGCGGCGGCGAGACTCACGACCAGCGGACGGCCCTCGCACAGCGGCACGCCCTCGTAGACGACGTCGTGCATCGGATAGTGCACGGCGTAGTTGGCCATCGGCGGGTCGGTCCACAGCACCTCGTCCAGGGCGTCCTCCACCGGCAGGCTGCCGCCGGACAGGTCGCCCCCGAAGCGGTCGTCGGACAGCAGCAGCCGCAGACTGTTCGCGATCAGGTTCTGCTGGGGCTCGGTGCCGGCGCCCATCAGCACGACGAGGGTGTGGATCATCTCCTCGTCGGTGAGCCCGGCGGGGTGCGCCATCAGCCACGACGTCATGTCGTGCCCGGGTTCGGCCCGCTTCAGCGTGACCAGGTCGAGCAGCGTGGTGGAAAGCAGCTCGTTCGCCTTCTCGGCGTCCACCCCGTCGAAGATCCCGGACATGCCCTCGACCAGCCGCACACCGTAGTCGGCGGGGCAGCCGAAGAGGTGGTTGAAGACGAGCAGCGGCAGGACCTGGGCGTACTCGCCGAGCAGATCCGCGGTGCCGAGCGGCGCGAACCGGTCGATGAGCGTGTCGGCGCTGCGCTCCACATAACCGCGCAGGGTGTTCGGCTCCACCCGGGCCAGACTGTCGGTGATCGCGCCGCGCAGCCGGCGGTGCTCCTCTCCATCCGTGAACAGCGCGTTGGGCCGGTACATCATCATCGGCACGACCGGGCTGTCCATCGGGACCGTGCCGTCGGCCAGGTCCCTCCAGCGGCGGGGGTCCTTGGAGAAGGTCTCCGGGCTGCGCAGGACATGCAGGGCGGCCTCGTACGAGGTGACGAGCGTCGCCTGGACTCCGGGAGCCAGTTCCACGGGGGCGGTCGGTCCGAGCCTGCGCAGCCGCTGGTAGACGGCGGCCGGGTCGGCCGCGAACTCCGGGCCGTGCAGCGGCTCGTGGAAGGGGCAGCCTGGTGGTGGTACAGCGGTCACGCGTGCTCCAGTTCGCCTGAGCGGCTTTCGCCGGTGCGGGTCAGCAGGTATTCGACGAGGGCGATCAGCGCCTCGGTGGAGGAAACCCGGTCGCGGGCGTCGCAGCGTACGAGCGGGGTCGAGGGCAGCAGGTCGAGGGCCTCGCGCACCTCCTCCAGATCGTGAGCGGGTGCGTCGTCGAAGTCGTTGAGGGCGACGGCATAGGGCAGCCCCAACTCCTCCAGTACACCCATGACTTCGAAGGACTGGTCGAGGCGCCGGGTGTCGGCGAGGACGAGCGCGCCGAGCGCTCCCCGGGTCATGTCCTGCCACAGCTCGGTGAAGCGCTGCTGTCCCGGGGTGCCGAAGAGGTAGAGGACCAAGGCGTCGTTGAGGGTGAGGCGGCCGAAGTCGAGCGCGACCGTGGTGGTCGTCTTGTCCCTGGTACCGGCCAAGTCGTCGACGAGGGCGCCGGCCTGGGTCATGACCTCTTCGGTGCGCAGCGGCCGTATCTCGGACAGCGCGCCGACGAAGGTGGTCTTGCCGACCGCGAAGTGGCCCACGATCAGCAGCTTGACCGCGGTCTGCACACTGGGGCGCAGATAGACGTCGTCAGAGGCGGGCGCGGAGCCCATCGAGCACCTCCTGGAGGATGCGGGTGTCGGAAGGGCGGGCGGAAGGGATGGGCGCGCGGGTGACGATGTGACCGCTGTCCATCAGGTCGGCGATGAGCACCTTGGTGACGCTGACCGGCAGCTCCAGATGCCCGGCCACCTCGGCGACCGACAGCGCTCCGGGCCTGCACAGCTCCATCAGCCGGCGCTTCTCCGGGCTCAGGCCGGTGAGCGGCAGATCGTCGGCGGCGATCAGCAGCGTGACCAGGTCGAGGGTGTTGCGGGACGGGTGCGAGCGGCCGTCCGTGACGACGTACGACCGCACCAGCCGCTCTCCGGGACGGCGCCGGGGCGTCATGCCGGGCTGCCGGCGTCCTGCCGGGCCGGGCTGGTCAGCTCCTTGCCGAGCCGGTCGACCAGCTTGTGCATGCGGTAGGTGACCGCCTCCATGTCGACGTTCTCCGTCGTCGACACCGCGAGATACGCGCCCTCGCCGGCCGCGACGAGGAAGACGTACCCGTGCGCGAACTCGATCAGGGTCTGCCGCCACGGCGTGTTCGGGCTGCCACAGAACTCGGCCGTGCTGCGGCTGATCGACTGCACCCCGGACAGGCCCGCGGCCAGCCGCTCTGCGTCGTCCCGGTCGATGTCGGCGGAGTGGGCCCGCAGCATGCCGTCGGCGGACAGCAGGATCGCGTGCCGCGCCTCCGGCACCTTCAGGACCTCGTCGAGCATCCACCCCAGCTCGTTGGTCATGGGCGCGATCATCCCTGTGTGTTCCCTTCGTTCTCGTGGGGGGCTTCGTCGTCGGCGGAGGCGTCCTGGGCGGCCCGGCCGAAGCGGGTGCCGCGCGCGAACGCGCCCATGCGCCGGGCGTTCTCCTCGGCCGACCGGCCGCCGATCTCCTCGGTCGGCACGGCGGTTCGCTCTTCGGCGGTCGCCGTCGCCTGCGGCGCACGACGCCGCCGTTTGGGCAGTCCTCCGGCCGTGATGGCCTCCGCGGGCTCGGTCGTACGAGGGGACGTACGAGTCGTCGTACGCGCGGGCGTCGGTGTCGGCTCGGCCGGCGGCGGCGCTTGCTGGACCGTGTCCGCGTGGGTGAGCAGGGCCGCCGGTACGAACACCACCGCGCGCACGCCGCCGTACGGGGAGCGCGTGTCCACCGAGACGCTGAATCCGTACCGCGCGGCGAGCACTCCGATGACGGCGAAGCCGAACTGGGGCGGGTCGTCGAGGCGGGTGACGTCCACCGCGTCCCGGCCGGCGAGCAGCGCTGCGGCGTGCTCCGTCGTCTGCCCGTCCATCCCGACGCCCGCGTCGTCGATGATCACGCAGGCACCGTTGTGCACCGACTGCACGTTGACCTCGACGGTCGTGTTCGGCTGCGAGTGGCGGGCCGCGTTGTCCAACAGCTCGGCGACGGCGAGGACCACGGGCTCCACCGCGCGGCTCTCGACGGCGATGTCGACCTGTCCGTTGATCCGGATGCGCCGGTAGTCGCGGACCCGGGAGGTCGCGCCTCGTACGACCTCGATCAGCGCGGAGGTGGCGCGCTGCCGCCCCGGCCAGGAGCCGCACAGGACAGCGATGGCCTGGGCCCGACGCCCGAACTGGGCGTTGGTGTGGTCGATTTCGAGCAGGTCGCGCAGCACGTCGGGGTGATCGTGCCGGTCCTGCATCTCCGAGATGGACACCTGCTGCTCATTGGCGAGGGCCTGGATGGAGCGCATCGACGCCTTCAGGGCGGCCTTCGCGGACTGGTCGGCGCGGGACTGCGCGTGCTCCACGGCTCCGGAGAACCGGTCGAGAACGCTGTCGAGGCACTTCGCGAAGTCCGTGTCGGCGAGCCGGGCGTCGAGCAGACCCACGGCGGGGTGGGGCTGGTGCGGGCCGTCCTCAAGGGCCGGGAGTCGGACCGCGACCAGATGACGCAGCTCCTCGTCCCGGGCCCGCAGCCCTTGTGCCAGCTCGGTGTTGCGGCTGCGCTGCCGCCCGGTGATCCCGCGCTGGCGCAGCAGGAGCACGGTGACGGCGAGCAGGCCGACGGCCACGCACCAGAACGCTGCCTCCGGTATCCGTTCGGTCATGAGTCTTCAAGTCCTCAAATACGTACGTGAGTTGAAGGGAAGGACAGTGGGAAGGGTGGGGGGTGGGTCGCGAGTGGACGCGCCGCACGACGGTAGCCACGCGTCGGCGCCTGCGCTTGCCCCGGCGCGCAAGGAAGTTGCTGTCATACGCACCGGCTGTGTGCACTAGGCTGACGGCGCGTAACTACCGCCAGCCGCACACAGGAGTTGAGGGTGTCGTTGACTGCGGGAAGCTACCTCGTGGAATCACAGTCGACCGGTGCGGTGGATCCGGGCGAGCGGGCCGACTTCTGGAGCGAGCACATCGGCTCCTACCAGTCCCGGATGGGGTACCGGTACGCGCACACCGACAACTTCCGCGGCGAGACGGTCCGCCAGCGCACCGAGGCCTATCAGCTCGTCAGATTCCGGTCCGACGAGATCGAGTACACCAGAACCGCGGGGCAGGTCCGGGCGGACCCCGACGAGGACTACCGCCTGCTGCTCCCGCTCAGCGGAGAGATCGTTCTGCGGCAGGACGGCCAGGAGGCACGGCTGACGCCGGGGACCGGCACGCTGGTCTCTTTCGGGTCCCCCTTCGAGTGCCTCCAGGACGCGTCCACCCAGGCGTTCATCTTCACCATCCCGGCCCGTGAGGTGAACGGCCCGCTGAACCGCAAGTCGCCGCTGGCCACCGGCCTCGACCTGAGCAGAGGCCTCGGCCGCGTGGTCGGCGACATGCTGAACAACCTGCACACCGAACGCGACCACCTCACCGACCCGCAGTTCAACGCCGTCTCCGACCGCATCGTCGAGCTCTTGTGCATGCTCGCCACCGGGGACGACCGCCCCGACGGGTCGAGGCACCTGACCGACGTGGAGACCACGGTCCGCCGCTACGTCCGCGAGCACGCGCCCGACCCCGCCCTCACCGGTACGTCCATGGCCCGCGCCCTCGGCTGGTCCCTGCGCCAGATCCAACTGGCCCTGCAACGGGCGGGCACCACACCGCGCGACCTGATCCGCGAGGAACGCCTCCGGCTCGTCCGTGAGCGCCTCCGATGCGGCGACTGCGAACACCTGACCATCACCGACCTGGCGTACGCCTCCGGCTTCTCCTCGGCGAGCACGCTGAGCACGGCGTTCCGGCAGCGGTTCGGGGTGAGTCCTCGGGAGATGCGGTACGGAGGGCGGCGGCCGTAGCGCGAGCCGTCGCGGCCCGCCGCCGGGTCGCGGCAGTGCGCGTCTCGAAGCACGACGGGCAGGGCGGGCAGCCGACCGCCGTCACCCCGAGGGCAACGCCCGTCCCGTCCCGATGTCCGCCGCTGTTCGCTGCAGCTTCCTTATGGCCAGGGCAAGTTGAAGACGCATGCGCCCTTGGGGGGAGTTCACGTCCCAGCCCAGGATGCGCTCGGCCTGCGCGAGGCGTTCCTGAAGGGTCGAGTGATGCACCGTCAGTTCGGCGGCCGCGGCGCGAAGACTGGGCGCGGAGGCCACGGCATGGAGGGTCGCGGCCGCCCAAGTGGCCTCGGCGACAGCGCGCTCCACGGCGAGCACGTCGGGGATCGGCGGGGTGTCCGGGCCCACGGCGGTGGCGAGCAGGGCCAGACCGCCGAGTTCCTCGGCGTACACGGTGCGCGCCCCGGGATCCTGTGCCGTGCCCTCGGCGGTCAGCCGGAGCGCGGTCCGGGCGGCGGCCCACGACTGCGGGAGTTCGGCCGGCTCGACGGCGGGTCCCACACCGGCCCGCCGCGTCCCGGCTGTGCGCCGACCGGCGGGCACGATTTCCGCGCCACCCTCGTGAAGCGCGACCGCCCGCACCAACTCGGTTCGCTCGAGCCCCAGTTGAGCCGCTGCGTGGGTCCGCACTGCCTGCGGTGCGGACGCGTCCAGCACCACCTCCACCAGCGCGGGGTCGTGCGCCGCGGGTACGGCCGGGGGCCCCCATCCGCGTGTCCGGTCCATGACGTCGCGTACGGCGCGCGCCGCCCGCTCAAGGATCATGGTCTGTACGCCGTCGGGCGGGCCCGGGCGCTCCAGCCAGAGAGCGGCCGGGGCTTCCGGGACGGCGGCGTGGGCGTGGCGGGTCGCCGACGAGTCGGCGGGCTCCAGTGGTGCCCAGGGCCAGGACGGCTCCACGGCCCCGGCGGAGTCGTCGCGCCGCCCGTCCGGCGTGACCCTGATCCGTACACCGCGCCGCTCGTCGACCAGCCGGACGGGGCAGCCGGACAGCACCGCGGCCCCGCGCACCAAGGCCTCCAGGCCGACCCGCCCCTCCGTGAGGCGGTCGAAGTACGCGATGACCTGCAGCGCGGCCCCCGCGTCCGGGTCGAGCGCCGCGAGCCGTCCTGCCAGCTCTTTCACAGGCACCATCCTGCGGCCGTGCCCCCGCCCTGCCAAGCACGGGGGTGTTTCAGCCCGTCCGGCGTTCGAGGACGAGGCGCTCAAGGGCCCAGCGGGGGTATGGGTAGCGGCAGCCCCCCGAATACGGGACGGGCAGGGGCGGCGGGGACGGCCGGGACGGCGGGGACGGCCGGGACGGCGGGGACGGCCGGGACGGCGGGGACGGCCGGGACGGCGGGGACGGCCGGGACGGCGGGGACGGCCGGGACGGCGGGGACGAAAACGTCACCAGCGTGGCATCGACGTCGTACCTCACCCCGGGTCGGCGACGCCGATCAGGCGCCCAGCAGCCGCCGCAACCAGCGCAACCTGGTGGCCCGGCTCTCCTGGGCCAGCGGCACCTGAGGGGCGAACATCTCGAAGCCGTGGAAGCCGCCGGGCCACACGTGCAGTTCGGCGCGGCCACCCGCCTGCCAGAGCCGATCGGCGTATGCGATGTCCTCGTCGCGGAACGTCTCCGCGGAGCCGACGTCGATGAAGGCCGGCGGCAGTCCGGACAGATCGGCCGCCCGGGCGGGGGCCGCGTACGGCGAGACGTCGGGGCCGCCGGCGCCCTCGCCCAGCAGCGCGCCCCAGCCTGTCGCGTTGGCCGTACGGTCCCAGACGCCGAGCCCGGCCATCTGGTGGCCGGACAGCGAGTCGTTGCGGTCGTCCAGCATCGGGCACATCAGCAGCTGGCCGATCAGCTCCGGCCCACCGCGGTCCCGGGCCAGCAGCGCGAGGGCCGCGGCGAGTCCGCCCCCGGCGCTGGCGCCGGCGACGAGGAGGCGGTCGGGGTCGATCCCGAGCTCCTCGGCGTTCGCGGCCGTCCACACCAGCCCTGCGTAGCTGTCCTCGACCGGCGCCGGATGCGGATGCTCGGGGGCGAGCCGGTACTCCACGGACACCACCACAAGGCCCAACTCCTCGGCCCAGTCGAGCGCTTCGGTCACGCCCATCCGGTTGTCGCCGAGCATCATGCCGCCGCCGTGGGTGTAGTACACGGCAGGCAGCAGTGCGCTCGCTCCGGTCGGCCGGCAGATGAGCAGCGATACGTCCGGCGCGCCCGCGGGCCCCGGCACCGACCGCTCCTCGACCTGGAAGGCGCCGTCCCTGCGCAGCTCGTCGTCCGAGGGCCGCATGTGGTTCGTGCCCTCCCGCAGCGCCGGAATCAGCTCCGCCGTGAAACCGGGCGGGATCTCCTCCGCGATCAGCTCCAGCGCGGCCGCCAGCTCCGGGTCGAAAGGCGGCGGCGGAGGGACCTGCCCGGCGGCTGCCCGTCCTGCGGCGATCGTCGGCTCGGCGGTCATGGCGGCTCCTCGCGTCACGGCCACTGCGGTGTGACCAGTGCGTTCATGGTGCCCGGCGGTGCGGCCGGCGGGTACGCGCCGTTCGGCGGGAATCCCCCGCCGAACGGCGGGCGGCCTCGGGTGGTTTTCACCGCCGCCGGGATGACAAGTGTCCTGGGAACCATGAGCGACGAGCTGACGGGAGGGGCGGCGTTGTCCGACAACGGAGGACCGGCCCGGGTCGACACCGGGAGCGCGCACTCCGCGCGCATTTACGACTACATCATCGGCGGCAAGGACTACTTCGCCACCGACAAGGAGGCGGGCGACGCGATGGTGCGGGAATGGCCCGCCCTGCCGGTGCACGGACGGTCGCGCCTGGGGGTCCGGGCGCCGACCACCCCCGTCAGCGTGCGGCGTACGGCGGTGAGGCGCTCGAAGACTCGCCGAATCCCCGGCCGCGGGGGGACGGGTTCGCGCCGGCGCCGCGCGGCCGAGAACACCCTCGCGCTACGGGGGCGTGAGCAGAACAGGGCCGGCCCTCCCCCGCGGAGGCGTCAGATCTGCCACCGTCGGCACTCGGTCACGGTCCGCCTGCTCAAGCGCATCACCGCGACCCGTCGCGGGCGCGGACGGCCGTCGCGCCCGCGCCCCGCTGCCCCGAGAACCGCTGTTCGACCGCGAGTTGGACGTCGTACGCCTGGTCGCCTCGGCCGTATCAACGCCTGGATCGCCGCGTCGATGTACGCCTCCCGGTCGACGGTGAAGACGCACGTCGCCTGCGTTCAGCCGAAGTTCCCGGTGCGGAACCGGGTGGGGAATCGCCGCCCGGGCCTGGCGAACCGACCACGCGGGCACTCCCCCGTAGGCCGTGTCGGACCCCTGGCTTGATGCCACTGCCCGATCGGATCATTCTTGTACATATGGTGACCTTGCCGGGCGATGGGGGGCGGGCTAACACGGCCGGTGACGCCATGGCAGTGGTCGACGCACGAGGGATCGAACAAGGCCGCCACCAGTATCGGTACACGGCTGGACGTGATCCACACCGCCCGGGAGCTGGCCGAGCTCGCGGTGCCCCAGCTGGCGGACTTCGCCAGCGTGGACCTCTTGGACTCGGTGCTCCAGGGCGAGGAACCCGTCGCCGGCCCGGTGGCCGACGATCTGCAGCTGCGCCGCGTCGCACACCACTCCCGCACCGCCGGCGTACCCGAGGCGGCCATCGACCTGGGCGCCGCGGACGTCTATCCGCCCTCCTCGCCGCCTGCCCACGCGCTGGCCACCGGCGCCGCGGTGCTCACCAGGACCGGCGAGGCGGACCTCGACACCTGGCTCGCGCGGCACGACGAGCGGGCCGCCAAACTGCGGGAGTGCGACGACAGGGAGTTCTCACTGATGGCCGTACCGCTGGTGGCGCGCGGTACCGCCCTCGGCGTGGCGGTCTTCGTACGGCTGCTCGCCCCTCGGAGCCCCGATGCCTTCGGCCAGGCCTGGTCAGGCGGGCCTTCGGCCCGGTGGCGGCGACGATCGCCGCACTGACGCTGGCCCTGACCCCGATCACCGTCGCCATCACCCGCGACACCAACCCGGACCCGATCCTGGTCTTCCTGATGCTGCTCGGCGCGGCGGGTCTGCTGAAGGCCGTCCGCACCGGCCGGCTGATGCCGCTCGTCTGGTCCGCCGTCGCGATCGGCTTCGCGTTCAACACCAAGATGATGCAGGCGTACGTCGTCCTGCCGGCCTTCTTCCTGGTCTACCTCTGGGCCGCGCGGGGCGGCCTGGGCAGGCGGATCCGCAACCTCGCCGTCGCCACGGTGGCGCTGGTCGTGAGCAGTGCCTGGTGAAGCCCGGCACGCTGCACTACATCATGATCAGCGGCAACGGCGGACAGGGCACCGACTCCGAGATCGCCACCTGGGTCGAGAAGCACGGCACGGCCGTCAAGTCCTCGGAGTACAGCTCCAGTTCGTCGACGTCCACGTCGAGTACGTCGACCTCGTCGAGCACGAGCGGTCTGTACCGACTGGACGCGTCCGACGTCGGCTGATGGAGCCGCACGCCCTGGCCCCGCCCGGTGATTACCGGGCTGGGCCCGCGCATGCCGCGGTCGCCGACCGCGCCGGCACCAGACGCACCTGGTTCGCCGGCAGCTTCACCGGCTGCTCGGCCGTCCGGTCCCACAGGACGGCCGAGCCGTCGACGACCCCGAACGACAGGTAGGGCCTCGCGGGTCGGAGCCTGGGACCTTCTCCGGACAGCCGGGACAGGGAGACCACGGGCTCGACACATGTCCACTCCGGCCGGACGCCGAAGTAGGCCGGTGGGTCCTCGCCGGCCTTCGCGGCGGCGGTCGTGCGGTCCACGGCCGCCCGGGCCGAGTCGAGGGCAAGGCCCGCGGCCCCGCCGAACATGAGGAGCAACAGCAGGACGTAGAGAACGACGTTGAATCCGTCGCCCGGCGTTGCGTAGAAGTGATGCCGGTGCCGGGCGTAACCCCACCAGGCGGGTACCGCCATGACCACGCTCAACAGCACCAACAGCTTGACGGCGGCGGCCACCTGCCAGATGCCCGGAACGTCGAGGTCGTCCGGCGAGAGATCGAGCCCGTCCGCGTACAGCGCGTGCAGGACCGACCCAGCCGCGAGGAACGACGAGGCGGCGAGCGTCACCACGAGCGGCACCGCCCAGGCCACCCACTCACCCCACGTCCACTGCCGCACGAGCAGCCGCAGACCACCGAGCACGGCGACCAGGGCGACGGTGACCAGGACCTGCATCCGCGTCCAGCCCCGACCGTGCCCGTCGAGCACCCCGAGCGCCATGGTGGCGAACACCGCGACGGCCACAGCGGCGATGACCGCGCCCGCCCCTCGCCCCCGCCGATAGAGCCGCGTCCCCGACCACACTGCGCCCGCCAGGCCGAGCACCACCGCACCGCACCAGAACGCACGCACCGCGCCCCCGCGTCCGGACGTGAACACCAGCGAGGCAGCGGCGAGGAGCGTCCAGCAGACCATCCGGAACAGGCGGCGCTCCCCCTCCTCCTCGGGCCAGTAGCCCACGTTCGCACGCCACCGCCCGTCGAGCGGGCGCACGGCCACCGGCGTCGATGCGACATGGCCCGACGTGCCGTCGGCACGAGCGAGGCGCAGCGCCTGCGAGGGACTCCCGGAGACCCGTGTCTGCGTGTCGTACCGCCCCAGTCGCACGGCATACCGGTCGGCGAGCCGACGCACCCGGGACCCGCGCCCCGCACGCCGGTGGGCCGTGCTGACGACCTTCCAGTGCGTGAACATCTCCCGGTCCCGCACCATCGGTTCGGCACGCCGTACGTACGCTTCGAGACGAGCGGCGCGCATCACCTTGCGCACGCGGTGCGCGGCTCCTCGGTCGCACCCCTTGGCCGCTCCGAAGAGCCGCACCTCCACCTCGTACACGCGCGAGGAGGGATCGGGTGCCAGCACCCCTGTCAACGGCCCCTCGCCACAAGGATGATGACCTCGAACGGGCCAGCCGTGCGCGTCGAATCGCCGCTCGGCCTCCTCCCAGTCGTGCGCCCCGCCCCGCACCTCGACCAGCGTCAACACCCGCTGGTCGTATCGCACTTGCGCCACCTGGTTCGCTTCCCCTCCGCCTGCGAGCTCTCGCGGAACGATATGGTCGCAGCCCGTTCACGCGGCGGCGAGCCGCACGAACGAGCGGACGAGCGGCGAGGTGCCGGCGCGAAGGACCACGCCGACCGGATCCGAGCGCAGCACCCGGAGGGTGATGCCGCTGCCGTCGAACGGCGTCCGGATCAGGGCCACGTCGACCCCGACACGCGCCCTGCACCGAGCACCCAGCGCTTCTGTCCGCACCCTCCTGCCGATCCTCGAGATGTTCCGCCGCACCGGAGTCGCATGCCTCGAAGACGCGCGGCTCACCAGGCCCGTACACATCACCTGCGTCGGGAGCACGCGGTGCGAGAGACGAGGGCGGGCCGCGCCGGGAGCACGCGGTGCGAGAGACGGGGGTGGGCCGCGTCGCCCACCCGCCCGCGCTCCTTCGGCTCCCGGACACCATGGCGTCACACCGGGCGGGCACGTTTCCGCCGTCCCCTCCTGCCTCGCCTTGTATCCGTCCGCCCCGCACCGCGCGGTGCGCGACGTGGAAGGACGACGTGCGCCGTGTCCCTGCTCCCGCTCGATGAACTCCCCGGGCCGCTCCCCGCTCCGGCCCCCGTCCGCTCCCCCTCCGCCGCACGCCTGGCCGGCCGGGTGCTGAGTCTGGTCCCGCTCCTGCTGATCGGCGCGTGGGCGGCGGTCGACCGGCACGCGGTGTCCGACGGCGCCGCCCGGCTGGCCTCCGCCGACCCCTGGTGGCTGCTCTCCGGGCTCTTCTTCACCTGCCTGGGCTGGGTGGCCGCCGCGGTCGTCCGACAGGGAGCCATACCGGAACGGCTTCCGCCGGGGCCGCTGCTCGCCTCGCAGTTCGCCGCCGGTGCCGCGAACCATGTGCTTCCGGCGAGCATCGGCGCGCACGCGGTCACCCTGCGCTTCCTGCAGCGCCACGGCATCCCCCTCGCGCGGGCCACCGCCTCGCTCGCCCTGTACTCGCTGGTCAAACCGATCGCGAAGACGCTGGTGCTCCTGGTCTTCGTGGTGGCCTTCCCCGACCTGCTGCGACTCGGTCAACTCGCCCCGGACGAGCGGACGTTGCTCGTGATCGCCGGGGGCGTGACCATCGGCCTGACCGTGCCGGCCCTGCTCATCACGGTGGTACGTCCGCTGCGCCGCCCCGTCCTCGACCTCGTACGCACCGCTCTGACCGACGTACGGCTGCTGCACTCCCGGCCCAGCCGCGTCCTCGCCCTCTGGGGCGGCTCGGCCATCGCCCCGGTGCTCCAGGCGAGCGTGATCGCCTCGGTCGGGGCCTCGCTGGGTCTGCCGCTGTCCTGGCCACAGGTGGTCTTCGCGTTCCTCGCCGCCAGCACCGCGGTCGGAGCAGTGCCCGCGCCGGGCGGCATCGGCCCCGTGGACGCTGCCCTGGTGTTCACCATGGTCGCGCTGGACGCCCCCCTGGACCTGTCCACCGCGACCGTCATCGGCTACCGCGTCCTGACGATCTGGCTGCCCCTGCTGCCGGGTGCATTCGTGCTCTCGGCCCTCGTGCACCGCAAGGCGCTGTGACGTCATCGGCACCTGGCAGGTGACCATCGCCGTCCCGCATCCGCGAGCACACCCGAACAGGAGGAGCGATCACGCTCGCCGGCTCATCAAGGGGCTGGCGTCGGCACCCGGCGCCTCACCGAACCGCCGGTTGCGCGGCGGCAGACGAGTCGGCGTCCGCCTTCCCGTCTCTGGCGCACCAGCAAGGAGATCCCGATCATCCTGGCCTTCGCCCAGGCCGCATCAGAAGTGGCGCCGGGGTCCGGCGTGAAGGCCCGCCCGGACTCGGGGCCCGCTCCGAGCTGATCGCACCGCCGGTGCCGCTCATGGAGGGCGATCTTGGTGTGAGGGCCGCGAATTCTGGCGTAGGGTGGGGTCATCCGACGCGGGGTGGAGCAGCTCGGTAGCTCGCTGGGCTCATAACCCAGAGGTCGCAGGTTCAAATCCTGTCCCCGCTACTGAAACCCGAGGGGCCGACGATTTCGCCGGCCCCTCGGTCATGTCCCGCGCACGGAAGGTGGGCCCGCGGGCCGAGGCGGGAATCGGAGCCGACTCCCGGGCCCGAGGCCAAAGGCTCCACCGCCCTTCCCTGTCAAGTGCTTGTGTTCAGGCCCGCGTGATCGACACCGCCTCGAAGCCAGCCTCGCTGTCGGCGGCGCTGTCGGTCATCGGCATCCCCTTCCTCACCGTGATGGGGCTCGGCGCGGCCGGCGCGGTCGCCATCGCGGTACTGGCCGCCACCACGCTGCTGCCCGCCATCGCCGGGGTTCGCCGGATCCCGGCTGGTCCCCAAGACGGGCAGCCGCGCCGAAGGCCGCGCCCGCCACGCCGCCGAACCCTCGGCCAAGGACACCCTCGGCGGCCGCTGGATCAAACTCGTCATGGCCAAGCCCCTGCTGACCGTCCTTGCCACAGCCGGTGTCCTGCTCACCCTCGCCGTGCCGGCCCTGGATCTGCGCCTGTCGCTGCCGGACAACGGATCCGCTGCGACATCCTCCAGCGAGCGCATGGCCTACGACGCCATCACCGCCAAGTTCGGTCCCGGCTTCAACGGCCCCCTGCTGGTCGTCACCGACACGCACGGCACGGACGCGGCCGCCGCCTCGGTGAACGTCGCCACCCGGTTGGCCACCCTGCCGGGCGTCAAGGTCGTCTCCCCGCCCGCACCCACGGCCGATCCCGGCCAGCACGTCATCCAGGTCATCCCCACCACCGGTCCCGAGGACACGAGCACCGACCGGCTCGTCAGCGACATCCGCGCGGCCGGCGCCGAGATCCACCGCTCCACCGGCACGAGCGTAGCCGTGACGGGCACCGCCGCCGTCAACATCGACGTCTCCAAGCGGCTCGGCGACTCACTGCTGCCGTTCGTGGCCATCGTGATCGGGCTCAGCCTGGTCCTGCTGATGATCGTCTTCCGGTCGGTCGTCATCCCGCTGAAGGCCACCGTCGGCTTCCTGCTGTCGGCGGCCGCCGCCCTCGGGGCCGTTGTCGCGCTGTTCAGCTGGGGCTGGGGCGCCGGAATGCTCGGCGTACCCCACAGCGGACCCGTCGTCAGCTTCCTGCCCATCATCCTCATCGGCGTCCTGTTCGGCCTGGCCATGGACTACGAGGTCTTCCTGGTCGCCGGCATGCGCGAGGAGTGGACCCAGACCCGCCGGGCCCGCCAGTCCGTGGTGGACGGTGCCCGGCACAGCACTCGTGTTGTCACGGCCGCGGCCCTGATCATGTTCGCCGTCTTCGCGGGCTTCTTCTCGCTGGACGACGCGATCATCAAGCCCATCGCCTTCTCCCTCGCCATCGGCGGCGCCATAGACGCGTTCGCCGTCCGCATGACGCTGGTCCCCGCCGTTCTCACACTGGTCGGACGCCACGCCTGGTGGCTGCCCGCCCGGCTCGACAAGGTCTTGCCCGATCTGGACATCGAGGGCACCAGCCTCACCGAGAGGCCCCAACCCAGTGCCGCCGAGCGTCAATCCGCCGCGGTGCGCTGACCTCGCGCGCAAGAACAGGAGTCAGCCCCCGGTGCGGACCACAGCGCCGGGGGCTGATGTCGAATGCTCGCCGGGACGGGCAGCCTGGGAGGTGCAGGACGGCAGGGGCCCCGGTCCGATTCAGGTGTGTATCGCCGCTTCAGGGTCGGCAGACGACGATGAGGACAGCCGCGTAGTGGGCGCAGTACCCGGCCAGGGTGAAGGCGTGGAAGATCTCGTGGAAGCCGAACCAGCGCGGCCAGGGGTCGGGGCGCCGGACGGCGTAGAACTCGATCCGCTCCGTCAGCCCGTACGCCTCGGCAAAGGATGTCAGGTAGGTAAGGATCTGAGTGTGCGGCGGGTAGTCCGCGAACCGGTCCGGCATCGGCCAGCCGCCGTAGCCCGAAAGGGTCTTACTGGAGATGAAGTGCGCCGACTCGTACATCGGGCTACCGGGATTGTCGATGTCCCACAGGCCCCCGACGCCCGTGTGTCGCTCGATATGCGTATAGCGGAGATTCCGCTCCGTCAGCGCCCTCGCGACCGCCAGCCCGGCTGGTCCCGCCCCGATCACACAAGTGTCGTGCTGGGTCTCTTTCACAAGCCCGCCTTCTTTCTCGTCACGCTCCTGCGGCCTTGAAAAGAACGTATTCACCAGCCGTTCAGCGGGAACTGGCCCGGGCGGCCACATGGGGGACCGCAGCGGCCAACCGCCTGCTGGCCATGGGGACGTCCGAAGCCGGTGTGGCCGGCCAGGAGCCGGTCGATCGCCTCGCGAATGCGAGCGCGTTCGTCGTCGTGCTGGGCCGTCATGTGGAGACCTCGGCTTTGCTGGCAGTGGTGTCGTGGGCGTCGGCGGTCCCGCGGAGCCGGTTCGCGTTGTGGTGCAGCCTCTTGCGGGTGCCGTTGGGTGCGTGGGCGGCGAGCTGGTCGATCTCGTCGGCGCGTTCACGCAGTTGGCGGGCGTGGGTGTCGGTGCGGACGGCGTTGCCGCAGCCGGGGCGGCAGTCGTTGAGGGTGGGGACGGTGTCGTCGGGGGTGCGAGCACAGAGGGCGGTGTCGCGTTTGAAGGCGCAGATCAGGTAGGCGTCGGGGTTGTCGTGCAGAACGATGCCGTCGCGGGCGAGATGGGCGGCGGCCTGTTTGGCGAACTTGGTGCTGGTCAAGCGGCCTTCGAAACGGGGCGCGTGGGCAGCGGCGGTGATGGCGCGTCGGGCGGCGGGGCCGGAGATGTTCTCGCCGGCGTCGATGCGATCGCGCAGGTGGGCTGCGGTGTCGGCGGCGGCAAGCGCGGTTTCGATGTCCAAGACGCTATGGATGCCGCCTCGGCTGCGGGAGCCGTATCCGTTGGCGGTGTGGGTGTCGAGCATGGTGCGCATGTGCCCGTACTGGATCGCCAGGGCGACCAGGCCGCCGGGGCGGCGGGCGATGTGCCAGGCCAGACTGCGGCGGAATCGACTCGAGGCGCGCCCGCCCCGCGGTTCGGGGTCGTGCGTCAGCAGCAGCGGGCCTGGGGGTGGGCCTCCCGGTGGAGCGTGCGCAGCACCTCGTACTCCCGGCGGGTCGGCACGGGGGCGAGCGGGTGGTGGCGCCGGTGCCGCTCGCAGTAGCGGTCGTACTCCGCCTCCCCGGTCAGCTCGCGCAGGTACCAGCGCACGGCCCGGGCCCACCGCGGCACGCTCATGGGCGGGCTCCCACCAGCGGCTGCGCCGTCTGCTCGGGCACATCGATGCGGGATTCGGCGTACGGCGCCTCGGTCGTCGGCAGGGGTACGGGGGAACGTACGGCCCGGACGCACACCACCGCCGCGTTGCCGATCACCACGGCGACCAGCAGCAGGAACAGCGCGATCAGGACGCCGTCGACCGTGGAGTTGGAGACCACGGTGTGCATGTCGTCGAGGGTCTTGGCGGGCGGCAGGACCTGGCCGGCATCGAGGGCGTCGGCGTACCGCGTGCGCTGGGCGAAGAAACCGACGCGGGGATCGTCGGAGAAGATCTTCTGCCAGCCGGCGGTGAAGGTGACGGCGACGACCCAGGCCAGGGGGACGCCGGTCACCCAGGCCCAGCGCAGCCGTCCGGACTTGATCAGGACCGTGGTGCAGACGGTGAGGGCGATCGCGGCGAGCAGCTGGTTGGCGATGCCGAAGAGCGGGAACAGTTGGTTGATTCCGCCCAGCGGGTCGGTGGCGCCGGAGTGGAGGAAGTAGCCCCAGGCGGCCACGACGAGTCCGCTGCACAGCCAGATGCCCGGCTTCCAGTTGACCCGGCCGATCGGCTTCCAGACGTTGCCGAGCATGTCCTGGAGCATGAAGCGCCCGACCCGGGTGCCGGCATCGACCGTCGTCAGGATGAACAGCGCCTCGAACATGATCGCGAAGTGGTACCAGAAGGCCTTCAGCGCGGTGCCGCCGAAGACACCGGAGAAGATCTCCGACATGCCGACGGCGAGGGTCGGGGCGCCGCCGGAGCGGGCGATCAGGGTCTGCTCCTCCACCGCGCCGGCCGCGTGTGTCAGTTGGTCGGGGGTAATGGTGAAACCGAGCCCGGCCACGGCGTGGGAGGCGGATTCGGCCGTGGTGCCGAGCAGACCCGCGGGGGCGTTCATCGCGTAGTACAGGCCCGGTTCCAGGGTGGCCGCGGCGATCAGCGCCATGATCGCGACGAACGACTCCATCAGCATCGCGCCGTAGCCGATCAGCCGGACCTGTGACTCCTTCTGGATCAGCTTCGGGGTGGTGCCGGAAGCGACGAGGGAGTGGAAGCCGGAGAGCGCGCCGCACGCGATGGTGATGAAGAGGAAGGGGAAGAGGGAGCCGGCGAAGACCGGGCCCGCGCCCGAGGAGGCGAAGTCGCTGACCGCGTCCGCGCGCAGGACGGGCGCGGCGACCACGACCCCGACCGCGAGCAGCGCGATGGTGCCGATCTTCATGAAGGTGGAGAGGTAGTCCCGCGGGGCGAGCAGCATCCAGACCGGCAGTACGGAGGCGACGAAGCCGTATCCGATCAGGCAGAAGACCAAGGTCGTGGGGCTGAGCGTGAAGGTGTCGGCCAGCGAGGACTTCTCGATCCAGCCGCCGCCGACGATGGCGAGGAGCAGCAGCGCCACGCCGATCACGCTGGCCTCCATCACCCGGCCCGGGCGCAGGATGTGCAGCCACAGGCCCATGAACAGGGCGATGGGGATGGTCATGGCCACCGAGAAGGTGCCCCACGGGGAGTGGGCGAGGGCGTTGACCACGACCAGGGCCAGCACACCGAGCAGGATGATCATGATGGCGAAGACCGCGATCAGGGCTGCCGCGCCACCGGCCCGGCCGATCTCGTCACGAGCCATCTGCCCGAGCGACTTGCCGTCCCGCCGCATCGACAGGAACAGCACCACCATGTCCTGCACCGCCCCGGCGAAGATCACCCCGGCCACGATCCACAGGGTGCCGGGCAGATAGCCCATCTGCGCCGCGAGCACCGGGCCCACCAGCGGTCCGGCGCCGGCGATCGCGGCGAAGTGGTGGCCGAGCAGCACCCGGCGGTCGGTGGGCTGGAAGTCGACGCCGTCCTCCAGACGTTCGGCGGGGGTGGCCCGGCGGTCGTCCGGCTTCAGCACCCGGCGGACGATGAAGCGGGAGTAGAAGCGGTAGGCGATGGCGTACGAACCGAGGGCGGCGACGACCAGCCAGACCGCGGAGATCTTCTCGCCCCGGGCCAGGGCGAGGACGCCCCAGCCGACGGCGCCGAGCAGGGCCACGGCGGTCCACAGCAGGACGGCGCGCGGGGTCGGACGGGGCCGTGCGGGCGACGGGCCCACCGGCGCCGGGAGACCGGATTCGGGCATGGCGGATTTGGGCATGGCGGCTCCTCACCTCGGGAGGTGTTGCGGTGAAAGGGGTACAGCTACCTGCTGGGCCGGATCAGGGATCGTCGCGTTCGTGCCTGGTCAGCGCGTACGCGGCGAGCAGGCACAGCCCGCAGCCCGGTACCCAGGCGAGTTGGTACCAGTAGAAGAACGGCGTCCCCGCGAGCCGTGGGCTCGCACCGGCGTACCAGGGGACCCACAGCAGGCCTGCCGTGGGCGCGAGAAGCAGTACGGCGATGGCGACGTGTCGTAGCCGGTGACGAACGGTGGGTGCCATGACCTGCTCTCCTCTCCCCCTGGGCTGTCGGTCTGTGCAAGAGTTGCGCACCCGCCGGAAGTGGTTGACAGCGAATTTCCAGAAGATTTCCCGCCGGTTTTCCGTCATCCGAATGCGCCGTCCGCGCAACTAACCGGTGAGGCTCAGGCACACCAAGGACGGTGACCGATGGCGGATGGCGCCATGACCGCGACGTTTCTCGCTGTGATCGGCGGGGCGTCGCTGCTGGCCGTCACCGCACGGCGGCTGCGCCCGAGCGATCGGCTGCCGTCCCTGGAGGGCTGGGCACTGGCCGACCGGAGCCTCGGCCCTGTCTGGACCTGGCTGCTGCTCGGCGGCACGATCTTCACCGCGTACACCTTCACCGCCGTGCCGGGACTGGCGTACGGCAACGGCGCGCCCGCCTTCTTCGCGGTGCCGTACACCGTGGTCGTCTGCCCGCTCGCCTTCGTCCTGCTGACCCGGCTGTGGAGCGTGGCCCGCCGCCACGGCTATGTCACCGCCGCCGACTTCGTGCGCGCTCGCTACGGTTCGCCGCCGCTGGCCCTGGTCGTGGCACTGACCGGGATCCTCGCGACGATGCCGTATCTGGCGCTGCAGCTCCTCGGCATCCGCGCGGTGTTGACCGCCGGTGGTGTCTATCCGCGGGGTGCGACGGGCGATCTGGTGATGGTGGCGCTGTTCGCGGGCCTCGCGGTGGCGACGTACCGGCACGGGCTGCGCGCCCCCGCCGTCATCTCCGCGCTCAAGGCGGTGGCCGTCTTCGTGTCACTCACCGCCGTCACATGGCTGGTTCTGGACCGGCTCGGCGGTCCCGGCGCGGTCTTCGACCGCGCGGCCGTGCGGCTCGGCGGCACGGACACGGCGCACTCCGCTCTCCTCCTGTCCCCCGCCCAGCAGCCCGCGTACGCCACCCTCGCGCTGGGCTCGGCGCTGGCTTTGCTGATGTACCCGCACGTCCTCACCGCCGGTTTCGCCGCCGACGGCCCGCGCACCCTGCGCAAGGTCTCCGTGGCACTGCCCGCCTGGACGGGGCTGCTCGCGCTCTTCGGCTTCCTCGGCATCGCGGCGCTCGCGGCCGGGGTACGCGCCCCGGAGGGCGGCGCCGAGGCCGCCGTGCCGATGCTGGTGGACCGGCTGATGCCGGCGCCGCTGGCCGGGCTGGTGTTCGCCGCGATCACCGTGGGGGCGCTGGTCCCGGCCGCCGTGATGTCGATCGCGGCCGCCACCGGCTTCGTACGCAACGTGTACGTCGAGTACGTCCATCCGACGGCCACGCCCAAGCGGCAGGTGCGCATCGCCAAGGCGGTCTCGCTCACCGCGAAGGTGGGGGCGGTCGCGTTCGTGTTCGGGCTGCGCGACCAGGACGCCATAAATCTCCAACTGCTGGGCGGGGTGTGGATCCTGCAGATCTTCCCGGCCGTGGCCGTCGGGCTGTTCACCGGTCGGCTGCACCCTCGGGCGCTCCTGGCCGGATGGGGCGTGGGTATGGCGGCCGGGACGTTCCTCGTGGTGCGCGAGGGCTTCTCGTCCGTCGTGCCCCTCGGTGTCGGCGAGCAGCCGCTGGAGATCTACGCGGGGCTGGCCGCCCTGTTGCTGAATCTGACCGTCGCCGTGGCCGGCACCGCGGCCCTCGAACGCCTCGGTGTCCCGCGCGGCACCGACGTCACCGATCTACCGTCCCGCCTGACCGTCAGGCGGCGCCCCGAGACGGGAGCGAGCAAGCCGTGAGACGCAGACAGCAGATGGCCGTACCGGTGCCGCAGGCGGCTCCGGCCGACACCGAGCCGCTGATCCCGCAGCCCACAGCCGCGACCGAGGCCCTCTCCCCCAAGGCGGGCGATCCGGCCGACCTGGAGCGGGAGGCCGCGCTTGCCCGTCTGTTCGAAACGCACTACGCCTCGATGCTGCGCCTCGCCGCCCTGCTCGGCGCCGACGACCCGGAGAACCTGGTGGCCGAGGCCTACTACCAGATCTACCGGAAGTGGCGGCGGCTGCGGGATGTCGAGGCCGCGGAGGCGTATCTGCGCTCCACCGTGTGCAATCTGACCCGGATGCGCATACGGCACCTCCAGGTCGCCCGCAAGCACGTGGAGAACCCGCCCGACGACAGCGTCGCCTCCGCCGAGAGCACCGCCCTCCTCCATGACGACCAGCGCGTGCTGATCGACGCGCTCCAGCAACTGCCGCCCCGGCAGCGCGAGGCGCTCGTGCTGCGGCACTGGCTCGGGCTGAAGGAGAGCGAGATCGCCGCCGCGATGGGCATCTCCTGCGGATCGGTCAAGACACACACAGCGCGCGGCATCGCCGCCCTGACCCAGGCGATGGAGGCCCGGCGATGAACGACACCAGTCCGGACCGGACGCAAAACGAGCGCGCGGAGCAGAGCCGGACCGAGAAGGAGCTGAGCCAGGCCCTGGAGGCGCTGGCCGGCGGCGTGCGGGCCGCCCCCGATGCCTATCGCACCGCGCGCGGCGAGTGGCTGCGCCGCGAGCGACGGCGACGGCTCGTCCTCGCCGTCCTGATCGCCGTCGTCTTCACCCTGGCCACGCTCATCGGCCTGTGGGTGCTCAACCAGGCCCCGTCCGATCCCCACGTCATCTTCTCCGGCGCACCGGTCACGGCCGCTTCCGGCGGAATGTCGGCCGTCTCGGGCTGAACACGGCTCATGTCAGCCGTGCGTTCCGTGCCGCACACGTGTTCCGCCCGGGCGCCGGATCACGTCTCGTCGGGCGTCAGCCGCAACGAGATGGAGTTGATGCAGTACCGCTGGTCGGTCGGGGTCGCATACCCCTCGCCCTCGAAGACATGACCGAGATGCGACCCACACCGAGCACACTGCACCTCGGTCCGCACCATGCCGTGCGACCGGTCCTCGATCAGTTCGACCGCGTCGGTGTCCTTCGGGTCGAAGAAGGACGGCCAGCCGCAGTGCGACTCGAACTTCTCGTTGGACGTGAAGATTTCTGCGCCGCACGCGCGACAGGAGTAGACGCCCTTGGTCTTGGTGTCGGTGTACTCGCCCGTGAAGGCGGGCTCGGTGCCCGCCTTGCGAAGGACCGCGTACTCGGCCGGGGTCAACTCCGCGCGCCACTGCTCGTCCGGCTTTTCGATGTCGTACGACATGAAGCTCAACCCCTCACTACAGGTACGGCGTATGGCTACTTCGACAGGCGGGTCAGGATCTCGGGTCCGAGGTCCGTGACGTCGCCCGCGCCCATGGTGAGAACGAGATCACCGGGCTTCGCCATTCCCGCGACCACAGAGGGCACCTCACCCTTGTCGTGGACCGGCGTCACATCCGCGCCCGCCGCCCGTGCCGCCTCGATGATCAGCTCGCTGGTGACGCCCGGGATCGGGTCCTCGCGGGCCGGGTAGATGTCCAGGACGACCGAGGCGTCGGCGAGGGACAGGGCCTCGCCCATCTCCTTGCCCAGCTCCTGGGTGCGGGAGAACAGGTGGGGCTGGAAGACCACCAGGATGCGGGCGTCACCGGCCGCCGCGCGCATCGCCTCCAGGTCGGCCGTCATCTCCGTCGGGTGGTGCGCGTAGGAGTCGATGACCTGGACGCCCGCCTCCTCGCCCTTCAGCTGGAGGCGGCGCTTCACACCGGTGTAGGAGGCCAGCGCGGGGGCCAGCTCGGTGGCCGGGATGCCAAGGGCGACGCCGGCCGCCAGCGCCGCCACCGCGTTGTGCGCGTAGTGGCGGCCGGGGACGGAGACCGTGAAGGTCAGCTCCGAGTCGTCCAGCAGTACCGTCACCTCGCTCTTCAGGCCCTGCGGGACCACGGAGAGCACCCGGACGTCCGCGTCCGCCGCGTCGCCGTACGTCACCACGCGGACATCCGCGGCCGTGACGCGGCGCGTCAGCTCGCGCGCGCCCTCGTGGTCCGCCGAGATCACCAGCGTGCCGCCCGAGGTGATGCGGTCCACGAACGTCCCGAAGGACTCGTAGATCTCGTCCATGGACGCGTAGTTGGCGTGGTGGTCCAGCTCCACGTTCAGCACGATCGCCACCTCGGGCGCGTACTTGTGGAAGCTGCGGTCCGACTCGTCGGCCTCGGCGACGAAGATCTCGCCCTCGCCGTGCAGGGCGTTCGAACCGGGGGCGTCGAGGTCGCCGCCGATCGCGTACGACGGGGACAGACCCAGGGTGGACAGGGACACCGCCAGCATCGACGTCGTGGTCGTCTTGCCGTGGGTGCCCGCGACCGCGACGGGGCGCAGATCGTCCATCAACCGGGCGAGGGCGTCCGAGCGGTGGACCACCGGGATGCCGAGCTCCGCGGCGCGGGCCAGCTCCGGGTTGTCCGGGCGGATCGCGGAGGAGACCACGACGCAGGTGGAGTCGGACGCCAGATGGCCGGCCGCGTGCCCGATGTGCACCGTCGCGCCGAGCGCGCGCAGGGCCTGGGCGGTCGCGGACTCCTTGGCGTCACTCCCCGCCACCTTGGCCCCGCGCTGCGCGAGGATCTTCGCGATGCCCGACATTCCGGCGCCGCCGATGCCGATGAAGTGCGGTCGGTCCATGGCGGTAGGAAGGCCGGGTGCCATGCGCTGTTCTCCCCAAGATCCGGTACGAGGCTGAGCGCGCCCGCGGACGGAGCGCGACCCCAGCCTATTGCGTGCGGCGTCCGGCGCCTTGCAAGGGGCGTCGGCGACGATGCCGGGAACGGGCGCGGGGCAGCGCTCATCCTGCGGCTCCACCGCGGGCGCGACCAGCCACGAAGCACCCGCACCGCGGAGAACACCGCACCCCGGCGACGCCCCACGGGCCGGCCCGGCGGCAGCGATCACACCTTGCTGTGCGAGAACAGTTTCAGGACCGGCACGCCCACCTTGTGGCGGGCCCGGGAGGCCCAGTCGCGGTGGAAGAACTCTTCCACGTAGTGGGGGTCGGTCAGCACGATGACCTCGTCGGCCTCGATCTCGTCGACCAGGGCCTTCAGCGCGTCCAGCGGGTGGTCCTCGATGAGCCGGCCCTCGGCCTCGCTGCCGGCCGAGCGCAGAGCCAGCAGCGACACGTCGAGGGCCTGCCGCCCCTGTCCGACCGCCTCCTCGCCCTCCGGTGTCTCGCGCTCGTGGGCCGCCTCGTCCAGCTCACCGAGCGCGACGTCGTCGATGGCCCGCAGCAGCCGGTCCGCCTGGTCCCCACGGGGCTGGAGCAGCACATGGAAGGCGACCGCCTCATCGCCGTGCAAGGTGGTGACGAACTCCACGTCGGCAGACGTCAGGGCCTTCTCGATCATCAATACGCTTGTGAACACGACAGGCGCCCTTCTCCTCCGTGGGCCCGTCCAAGGCCCCTGCGGAAACCATCCTGCCCCGTGACCGCACGAGGTCTGCGAGATTTAGTGTGCCCAACGGAAGATAACCGGAATGAGGCATTTCACCGACTTGTCAGGATCGACGGTATCGGCTGTACAGGAACCCGGCCTCCTCCAGCAGGGACACGAGTTCGAACCTCGCCGGGACCGCCATCGAGGGCCCTCCGGCGATGCGCTGCGCGTCACCGGCGGCGAGCATCGGTGACACGGTCAGGCAGAGCTCGTCGAGCACTCCTCCCGCGACGAACTGGCCGAGCAGACGGGGCCCGCCCTCGGTCAGCAGCCGGGTCAGACCGAGTTCCCCGAGGGCCCGTACGGCTCGGGCGGGGTCCACCCCCATCCCGTCCCCGGCGATCACCACCTGGGCACCCGCCTTCTCGGCCGCCGCGACCCGGTCGGGAGCCGCCGCGGCACCCGTCAGCACCAGCGTGGGCACCAGGGGCGAGGTGAAGAGCGGCAGCGAGAAGTCCAGGTCGAGGCTGGCGGTGACCACGGCGATGGCGGGCGCGGGGCCCTGTCCGGCCGCCTCCCGGAGCTCCGCGAAGGCCTCACGCGCGCGTGCCGGACGATAGCCCTCCTGGCGTACCGTTTGGGCGCCGACGACCACCACGTCGGCGAGCCCCCTCAGTACCCCGAAGATCCGCATGTCGGTGGCGCTGGAGATGGGCTGCGAGCGCCCGTCGTGCTGGGCCGCGCCGTCGAGCGTGGAGACCATGTTGCCGCGCAGCCAGGGCTCCCGGCGGTCGGGGTAGGCGTAGGCCTCCGCCAGTTCCCCGAGCCCCCACTCCCGGTCCGTCACATCCGGCTCAGGGGTCCCACCCGAGGCCTGGGCTGCTGTTTCGTAGGTCACAGGGAACAGGCGTCGCATGACGTGCAGTGTGGCACGGCCCTTAGAGTGGGGAACCGTGTCGTCCTCCACCACCGCCTCCGGGATCGACCCGATAGCCGAAGCGGCCCCGCTGTCCCTGTGCGCCCGCGAGCCGCACGTCCCCGCCGACCGACTGGTCGCCGAGATGGTGCCGCCGCCGCGCTTCGACTCGGTCCGCTTCGCCACGTACATCCCGGACCCGAACCAGCCGAGTCAGACCGAGGCGGTGCATGTCCTCGGCAGCTTCGCGGCCGGTCTCGGCGGGGCACACGCGGTCGGCGGCGGCAAGCGCCGGCTGTTCGGCTTCGGCAAGGCCCCGAAGACGCCCGCCGGCCCCCGCGGCGTCTACCTCGACGGCGGCTACGGCGTCGGCAAGACCCATCTGCTCGCCTCCCTCTGGCACGCGACCCCGGCGGAGCCCGCGCTCAAGGCGTTCGGCACCTTCGTGGAGCTGACCAACCTGGTCGGCGCACTCGGCTTCCAGAAGACCGTGCAGACGCTCTCGGGCCACCGTCTTCTCTGCATCGACGAGTTCGAACTCGACGACCCCGGCGACACCGTCCTCGTCTCCACCCTGCTCGGCAAGCTGGTCGACGCGGGCGTCGCGCTCGCCGCCACCTCGAACACGCTGCCGGGCAAGCTCGGTGAGGGCCGGTTCGCGGCCGCGGACTTCCTGCGGGAGATCCAGGGCCTGTCGGCGCGCTTCCGGCCGCTGCGCATCGACGGCGAGGACTACCGCCACCGCGGGCTGCCCGAGGCCCCGGCGCCGTTCTCCGACGAGCAGGTCACCAAGGCGGCGTACGCCACCGCCGGCGCCTCGCTCGACGACTTCCCGCACCTGCTCGACCACCTGGCGCGCGTCCACCCCAGCCGGTACGGCGCCCTGACGGACGGTGTCAGGGCCGTCTGCCTCACCGACGTCCAGCCGGTCCCGGACCAGTCGACCGCACTGCGCCTCGTCGTGCTCGCCGACCGTCTGTACGACCGCGAGGTACCGGTCCTCGCCGCCGGAATGCCCTTCGACAAGCTGTTCAGCGAGGAGATGCTGAACGGCGGATACCGCAAGAAGTACTTCCGCGCGATATCCCGGCTCACGGCGCTGGCCCGGGACGCCAAGGGGCTCGTGGAAGCGTAGTTTCCGGCCGCCGAGGTATTGGTTCCGGCCCTCTTCCGGGTGAAACGTGGAGTTAACCCTGCAAACAATTTGCCTTGTTGGCCTATGTGTTGACATGAGGGAACAGATGCCGGGAGGGGGCGCATGTTACGAGGTACGACGGCCCGGACCCTGTATGTGGTACTCGCCGCCGTCCTGATCAGTCTGCAGCTCTTCGCCCCCACCGAGGCGTTCGCGTCCGCGCACAGGGGTGAAGTCGCCGCCTGCGCCGAGGCCGAGCACCCGCACAAGGTGGCCCCGCCCCTGGGTGCCCGCCGACAGATCCGCGACGAGGACCTCGTGCCCGAAACGTCGGCGCGCGCCCTGCTCGCGAGCGACCTCGCGGGCACGTACCCGCCGGTCCCTCTCACCGCCTCGCACCCCCGCACGTCGAGATCCTCGATCGACCACTCCCCCGCGGGACTTCAGGTCTTCCGCTGCTGAGCCGAGCGCGTCCCCCCACGCTCCGTTCTGTAAGCCGACGCGCCCTCATGGCGCGCCAGGAGGAACTGACATGCAGCCCCTCATCGACCATGCCCGCTCCTTCGGCCGGCGACCCGAGGATTTCGCCTCGCTCGCCCAAGGCCAGTCCCCACAAGTCCTGTTCATCACCTGCTCCGGCTCCCGGGTCGTCCCGGCCCTGATCACCGGCGCCCGCCCGGGCGAGCTCTTCGAGTTGCGCACCGCGGGCAACATCGTCCCGCCGTACGCCTGCGACCGGCCGACCTCCGAGGCGGCGACCGTCGAGTACGCGGTGGACGTACTCGGCGTGTCCGAGATCGTGGTCTGCGGCCACTCGCACTGCGGCGCCGTCGGAGCGCTGGTGCGCGGCGAGGACCTGACCGCCGTACCGGCCGTACGCGACTGGCTCGCGCAGGCCGAACCCCCCTCCGACGCGTCCGACGACGACCCGGCCGTCGCCGACGCGGTGCAGAACCATGTCCTCGCGCAACTGCTCAGGCTCCGCGCATACCCCTGTGTGCAACGGGCCATGACAGCCGGTCGGCTACGGCTGCACGGCTGGTACTACGAGGTCCACACCGGCGCCGTCCGCGCGTACACGCCGGACACCGACTCCTTCGAGGCGCTGTGAGCCGCGCGATGAAACTCCCGAGCCTCACGAAGCAATTCCCGTACCTGCGGCAGGACTTCGCCGCGTCGGTCGTCGTGTTCCTCGTCGCCCTCCCGCTGTGCGTGGGCGTCGCCGTCGCTTCCGGCGTACCGGCCGAACTCGGCCTGGTCACCGGCATCGTGGGCGGTCTCGTCACCGGGCTGATGCGCGGCAGCAGCCTCCAGGTGTCGGGGCCGGCCGCCGGGCTGACCGTGCTGGTCTTCGAGGCCGTACGGGAGTACGGGCTCGCCGTCCTCGGAGTCGTGGTGCTCGCCACGGGCGTACTCCAGCTCCTCATGGGAGCCCTGAAGTTGGGGCGCTACTTCCGGGCGATCTCGGTGGCGGTCGTCGAGGGCATGCTGGCCGGGATCGGGCTCGTGCTGATCGCCGGCCAGCTCTACTCGATGGCGGGCCTGAAGGCACCGGCATCCGGACTCGACAAGCTCGCCGGGCTGCCCGAGGCGCTCACCGACGCGGCCCGTAGCACCGAGGCACTGGCCTCGGTCGGGCTCGGGGCCGGCACGATCGCCGTACTGGTCCTGTGGAAGCGGCTGCCGCGCCGGGTGCGTACGGTGCCGGGAGCGCTCGGCGCTGTCGCGCTGGCCACCCTCGTCTCACCGGCGTTCGGCCTGCCCGTGGCCACCGTGGAGGTGCGGGGGCTGCTCGGCTCGATCCAGTTGCCCTCGCCCGACGCGTTCGGCGAGCTCGCGAGTGTCGGAGTCCTCGGCACCGTCCTCGCCTTCACCCTGATCGCCTCCGCCGAGTCGCTGTTCAGCGCGGCGGCCGTGGACCGGCTGCACGACGGGCCGCGGACCGCGTACGACAAGGAACTGATGGCACAGGGCGCGGGCAACGCGGTCTGCGGGCTGCTCGGCGCACTGCCGATGACCGCCGTGATCGTACGCAGCGCGGCGAACGTCCAGGCGGGCGCGCGGACCAAGGCGTCCCGGGTGCTGCACGGCCTGTGGCTGCTGCTGTTCGCGGCGCTGCTGCCCGCCGCACTCGGTGTCATCCCGCTGCCCGCCCTCGCCGGCATCCTGGTGCACGCGGGCTGGAAGCTGATTCCGCTCCGGGAGATCGCGTCGCTGTGGCGTGAGCACCGTGGCGAGGCGCTGATTCTCGTCGTCACCGCCGTGTCGATCGTCGCTGTCAGCATGTTCGAGGGCGTCCTGATCGGGCTCGCGCTGGCCGTCGCCAAGACGGCGTGGGAGGCCTCGCACGTGCGCCTCGAAGTCATGGACAAGGGCGCCGGGCCCGTCCGGGCGTACCTCTCGGGCAACGCGACCTTCCTGCGGCTGCCGAAGATCCTCGACAGCCTGGAGGCGCTGCCGCAGGATCGCCCCGTCGAGCTGGACCTCTCCGGTCTGCACCACTGGACCACGCGTGCCGTTCCGCGCTGGAGAACTGGTCGGCGCGGCACAGTGCGACCGGGATCGAGCCGGTGAAGGTCACGCCGGGGGCCTGAGGCCAGGGCCGGGCCTGCCACGGGGCGGGCCCGGCCCTACGACGTAAAGTGGACGTATCAGGCAGGGTGGGCGGCTCGGAAAGGGCTCGTCATGGTCGAGGAACTCATCGCGGCGGGTGTGGCGACCGGTGCGGCCGGTCTGGTCTACCTCTCCGCGGCGGCCCGGGTCGTCAAGCAGTACGAGCGTGGCGTGGTCCTGCGGCTGGGGCGGCTCACGGGAGGTGTCCGCGCCCCGGGCTTCACCATGATCGTCCCCATCGTGGACCGGCTGCACAAGGTCAACATGCAGATCGTGACGATGCCGGTGCCCGCGCAGGAGGGCATCACGCGGGACAACGTCACGGTGCGGGTCGACGCGGTCGTCTACTTCAAGGTGGTCAACGCCCCCGACGCGATCATCCAGGTCGAGGACTACCGCTTCGCGGTCTCGCAGATGGCGCAGACCTCGCTGCGCTCGATCATCGGCAAGAGCGACCTCGACGACCTGCTGTCCAATCGCGAGAAGCTCAACCAGGGCCTGGAGCTGATGATCGACAGCCCGGCGATCGGCTGGGGTGTGCAGATCGACCGCGTGGAGATCAAGGACGTATCGCTGCCGGAGACGATGAAGCGGTCGATGGCCCGGCAGGCCGAGGCCGACCGTGAGCGCCGCGCCCGGGTCATCAACGCGGACGCGGAGCTGCAGGCCTCCAAGAAGCTCGCGCAGGCCGCCGGCGTGATGTCGGAGCAGCCCGCGGCGCTCCAACTGCGGCTGTTGCAGACGGTGGTGGCGGTCGCGGCGGAGAAGAACTCCACGCTCGTGCTGCCTTTCCCGGTGGAGCTGCTGCGCTTCCTGGAGCGGGCGCAGGGCGGTCAGGCGCCGCCCGCCGCCGAGCAGTCGGCGCCCCCGCGGCCCGATGAGCACGTCGAGCTCGACGAGTCCGATGAGCCTGTCCAGCTCGATGAGCCCGACCGGCTCCGTGAGGCTGCCCCGCTCGATGAAGCCGTACAGCTCCAGGAGCCCGGCCTGCTCGACGAGACCGTCCAGCTCAATGAGCTCGGCCGGCTCGATGAGTTCGATGAACCCAAGGGCGACGAGTGACACGTGCTACGCGCGTGGTCCCGGCGGCACCTGCCGCGTGATACACACAGGCGGGTCACAGTCCTGTCCGCCAACAGGAAGGTCGCCCCGTGCCCGAAAACGGTCGCTCCGCGACACGACGTCAGATGCTCGCCCGCGCCCGCACCGGCGTGTTGACCACCTCGATCGCCTTCGCCGGAAACCTCTCCGAACTCTTCGCGGGAACCGCTGCCGCGCAGGACCTCGGCACAGCGGCTACGGCCCCCTGGTCCCCGACCCCAACGGACTGCTCGACCTGCCGGAAGGTTTCCGCTACCGGGTCCTGTCCCGCGAGGGCGACCGACTCCGCTCCGGCGAGGGCCCGGTGCCCAGCAACCACGACGGCATGTCCGCCTTCGCCGGCCGACACGGCCGCGTCCACCTGGTCCGCAACCACGAGAACCGCGTCACCGCGAAGTTTTCGGTCCCGACGGTCGAGGGCCTGACGTACGACCCGATGGGCAAGGGCGGTTGTACGTCGCTGACGCTGGACCGGCGCGCAGACGTCCTCGCCGAGCGCGTCGCCGTCGCCGGTACGGCCGTCAACTGCGCGGGCGGGCCGACCCCTTGGGGCACCTGGCTGACCTGCGAGGAGACCGAGGACACGGCAGGCACCAACGGCTATACCAAGGACCACGGCTTCATCTTCGAGGTCGACCCGGTGGACTCACACCGCACCGGAGCCGTCCCGCTCACGGCCATGGGCCGCTTCCAGCACGAGGCGATCGCCGTCGACCCGAAGCGGGGGCACCCTGGGCGCCCGGGTACGCGCCGCCCGCCTCGTCCCGTACCAGGCGGTGATCGGCCCCAGGGAAGCAGCCGCCGGCCTGGTCGCGCTGCGCCTGCGCGACGGCCGCCGCCTCGATGCCCGGCCCGCCGCGGAGGTCCTGCGCCGCATCGCACAGCCGATCGATGCCCGCAGCGCCGAGCTGCTCGACCGGGACGCCTGAACGCGAGTAGCGGGCCCCGGCCGCCCGTCGCACCATCGAGGGACACGTCCGGAAGGGGTACGCGGTGGCCAAGCAGGACGGCAAGAAGGACGGCAGGAGAGACGGAGGAAAGGGCGATGGGAAGGCCGGCGGGCGGAAGTCCGACGGCGAGGCCCCATCCCGGCTGCGCGAACTCCTGCGCATCCCCGGCGGGACGGGCGTCGACCTCTCCTCGTACGACGCCGCGGCCACCCCCGCCGGTCCCGACGGCAAGGCCGCCGGTCTCGCCGCCACCGCCCGGATGGGCGAACCCCTCGCCGACCTGCAGGCACGCTTGTGGGCCGCGAGCACGGCGGGCGACCGGCGGCGCCTGCTGCTGGTCCTCCAGGGCATGGACACCAGCGGCAAGGGCGGCACGGTCAAGCACGTCATCGGACTGTTCAACCCCTCCGGCTGCCGCATCCGGTCCTTCAAGGCGCCGACGCCCGAGGAGCGCAAGCACTCCTTCCTCTGGCGCATCAGGCGGGCGCTTCCCGAGCCCGGCGAGATCGGCATCTTCGACCGCTCGCACTACGAGGACGTCCTGATCGCCCGTGTCCGTGAACTGGCCCCGCGCAAGGAGATCGCCCACCGCTACGGCGAGATCAACCGCTTCGAGCAGTCCCTCGCCGACGACGGCGTCACGGTCGTGAAGTGCTTCCTGCACATCTCGCACGAGCAGCAGCTCCGCCGCCTTCTGGCCCGCCTCGACAACCCCGACAAGCACTGGAAGTTCAGCGCCGACGACATCGACGACCGCGCCCTGTGGCCCGCCTACCAGAAGGCGTACGAGATCGCCCTGGAGCGCTGCTGCACGCCCCAGGCGCCCTGGTATCTGATCCCCGCCGACCGCAAGTGGTACCGCAACTGGGCGATCAGCAAGCTCCTCCTGGAGCACCTCGAGGCGCTGGATCCGCAGTACCCGAAGGCCGACTTCGACGTGGCGGAGAGCCGGGAGCGTCTGATGAATACCCGATGACCGGGCCCTCCGCTACCGCGGAGGGCCCGGCCTGCCGCCAGGGGCCCGGCCGCTCACCGGCCGCGTTCCACGTACTCCTTGAACTGCTCCAGATCGCTGCGGACGAGCCGTTCGACCGCGTTCGCCTGGGCGAATCCCTTCGGCCCACCGAAGGTCTCCCTGATGCTGTCGGGGTCGTACTCGAGCCGTGCCTGAACCCGGGTGTGACTCTGGTCGAGCGGCTGCAGCGAGAAGGATCCCGTCAGCTCCGCGGCGCCTGTGGTGCGCCATTCCATCGCGCGCTCTCCACTGCGGTCGGTGACCCGGGCCTCGAATTCCCGGGCCCGGCCACCGGCCTCGACGTCCAGATGCGCTCGGCCATTCGTCTCCGTACGGGCGTCGCGCACTCCTTCCACGAAGCGCGGATAGTTCTCCACCCGGTGCAGGCTGTCCCAGGCCTTGTCGATCGGAACTCCGACATCGACATGTTCTTCGAGGATGCTCATGACGCACCTCCACGTTCGGCTGATGCATGGGCTTCCGCTTCCAGTGTGCGCCCGACACGAGGCCAGTCGGCCGGAGAGTGAGACGCGACTGACCACCATGTGAGCGGACGGCGCGGCCGCCGACCACGTGCCGCGGGAGGCAGGGGTGCGTTGTCCGGTGTTCCGGGGGGACCATGGAAGCCGAAGCACTTGCAGACACCGACAGGTCCCGCTCCAGCCAGGCCGACGGATGGCCCCCGTGGCGCCGGTCGACGGAAGGAGTGCCTGCCATGAGCGAAGCCGAACGGCCTCCCTCGGACCTCGACCGGCAGGATGCCCGTCGGCCGGAGAGAGCGCTGTCGCAGCCGAGCGGGCTGATGGACCTCCTTGGTGTCGCGGCGGTGCTCCTGGACGCCGAAGGACGGGTGGTCCTGTGGAGTCCGCAGGCGGAGGAGCTGTACGGCTACAGCGCCGAGGAGGCACTCGGGGAGTACGCCGGGCGGTTGCTTGTCCACGAAGAGCACTGGGACTGGGTGATCAAGAAGTTCATGGAGGTCATGGAGACCGGCCAGAGCTGGGGTGGCACGTTCCCCGTCAAGTGCAAGGGCGGCGGCACGAGGTTGGTGGAGCTGCGCAACATGCGGCTGCTGGACGACCTGGGCGACTTCTACGCCCTCGGGCTGGGCACCGACTCCCCCAGGCTGCGCGAGGTGGAACGGGATGTCGCGCTGTCCACCCGGTTGATCTCCCAGTCCCCGATCGGAATCGCGATTCTCGACACCGAACTGCGGTATGTGGCCGTCAACCCCGCTCTGGAGCGGATGCACGGCATTCCCGCGAAGGACCACCTCGGCCGCCGCTACCGCGAGATCATGCGGGACGCCAAGTTCGAGGTGCCCGAGGCCGCGATGCGGCAGGTCCTGCGGAGCGGGGTCCCCCTGGTCGACCAGTCCACCATCGTCGGCCGCACCCCGGCCGACCCGGCACGCGAACACGCCTGGTCGATCTCGCTGTACCGGCTGGAGGACACCCAGGGCCGCGTCCTGGGAGTGGCCGACCTGGTGGTGGACGTCACCGAGCGACACGAGTCGGCCATGGCGGCCACCGAGACCCGGCGACGCCTCGCCGTGATCGCCGACGGCTCCGCCCGCATCGGGACCACGCTGGATGTCGAGCAGACAGCCCGGGAGCTGGCCGACGTCACCGTTCCCGCACTCGCCGACCTGGTCGCCGTCGACCTGCTCGACTCCGTCCTCGACGAGCACCGCCCCGCCTCCCACAGCGGCCCCGCGGTCTTCCGCGCCCTCGCGGTCAAGGCCGCCTACCCCACCGAGGCCTTCCGGGCCGCCGATCCGCCCGGCCGGATCGCCGCGTACGACAGCGACCGCCTGGCCACCCAATGCGTGCGCACCGGCCGGCCCGTCCTGATCTCACACGCCGACGGAAACGATCTGACCCGCATCGCCCGCGACAGCCACGCCGCCACGCTCCTGGCCCGCTCCGGAGTGCACTCCTACCTGGCCGTCCCCCTCGGCGCACGCGGCGCCATCCTCGGCTTCCTTGGCCTCACCCGAGCTCGCGACCCGCGGCCCTTCGACGAGGACGATCTCGCCATCGCCACCGAACTCGCCTCGCGCGCCGCGGTGTGCATCGACAACGCCCGGACGCACCAGAGCGTGCGCAACGCCGCCGAGACCCTGCAGCGCAGCCTGCTCCCCGACCACCCGCCGCAGCTCCCCGGCCTGCAGGTCGCCTCCCGCTACCGGCCGGCACAGGCCGCCTACGAGGTCGGCGGCGACTGGTACGACGTGCTCCCGCTCGACCGCGACAAGACGGCGCTCGTCGTGGGCGACGTCATGGGCAGCGGCATCGAGGCAGCCGCCGCCATGGGCCGCCTGCGCACGGCCACCGCCGCCTACGCCGATCTCGACCTCGACCCGGCCCGAGTCCTCCAGCACCTCGACAAGATCACATCAAGGCTGGAGCAGTACATCGCCACCTGCGTCTATGCCGCCTACGATCCCCACCGGGCCGAGTGCCACATCGCCAATGCCGGCCATCTGCCGCCCGCTCTGGTCCGCAGCGGCCGGCGCCCCCAGCTGCTCGATCTGCCCACGGGCACCCCGCTCGGAGTCGGCGGCGTCCCCTTCGAAACCACAAGCCTCAGTCTCGCCCCTGGCGACCAGCTGGTCCTGTACACCGACGGACTCGTCGAGTCCCGCCACGACCCCATCGATGAACGCCTCGATGCCCTCCTGAGCCTCCTCGACACCCCGGACGACCCCCTGGAGGACACCTGCGACCGACTCCTCCGAGACCTCCGGCACACCGACGTTCACGACGACGTCGCCCTGCTGATCGCCCGCGCATGCCCCTACACGCCGGACCGCACAGCCCCGGACAGCAAGGAGTTGCCCTAGGAAAGCCCTAGGAATCGGCCGGATGCCTACGCGGCGTTCTGCGTGGCGAGAGCGAGCTTGCGGTGGGTGCGGACCATCATGACGTGGGCCATGAAGGGCAGCTTCTACTGGCACTTCGACAATCGCGAGGCGCTGGTCGAGGCGGCGCTCGCCCGCTGGGTCGAGGCGGACACCGAGGAGATCATCGCGGCGCTGGAGACCGAGCCGGACCCGGAGAAGCGGCTGCGCAGACTGCTCACCGAGGTCACCGAGCCGGCCGGCACGGATCCGCTCGAGGTCTCGCTGCTCGCCAGCACGGACCACCCTCAAGTCGCTGCCGCGCTACGACAGGTCACCGAGCGCCGCATCGGCTACCTGTCCGGGCTCTTCACCGAACTCGGCCTCGCCGAGGACGAGGCGCGGCGGCGCGGACGGCTGGCGTACAGCTTCTATCTGGGGCACACCCAGCTCGGCCATGCGTGCCCTCCGCGCTGCCCTCGCGCGAGGACTTCCCCGCATATCTGGAGGCGGCGATGGACGCGCTCCTCCCCCGCGCATAGCGGGTCATGCCGCGTCGGCCCGGACCCCGGGCCGCGGCTCTAGGCGGGTGACTTCGGGGCCGCATCCGCGCGGCACGGACACGGGAGGACCGAATAGTCGCATTTGTGCCGATATCTTCATCCGGTGATCATTCCAGTACGACGATTCGCCGCGACCTGCGCCCTCGGCGCCCTGGGGGCCGCGCTCGCCGCCTGTGGTGCCCCCGGCACCCCGCACGCCGCCCGTCCAGGACAACCCGCGTCCGCCAGTGCCGCGCCGTCGCGCCCCCCGACGCTCGCCCCCGGTCCCGCCGGACTGACCCCCGTCTTCATGAACGGTCCGCGGACGCCCGACAAGACCGTCGCGCTGACCTTCGACGCGGACATGACCGCGGATCAGGGGACGCGGGCGGCGAACGGGGAGCACTTCGACAATCCCCAACTGATCGCGACGCTGCGCGGGTTCAAGGTGCCGGCGACCGTGTTCATGACGGGACGGTGGGCCGACGAGTATCCGGAGGAGGCAAAGGACATCGGTCAGGACCCGTTGTTCGAGATCGCCAACCACTCGTACAGCCACTACGCCTTCACGGACAACTGCTACGGACTGCCGACCGTGCCCGAGGACCGGATGCGGGCGGACGTGGAACGGGCGTACACCGCCTTCGAGAAGGCGGGCGTGCGCAACGCGATGCCGTACTTCCGTTTCCCCGGTGGATGCTACGACGAGCAGGCCCTGCGGACGCTGAGCGGCGTCGGGGTGACCGCCGTGCAGTGGGACGTGGTGAGCGGTGACGCGTTCGCGACGGATGCGAATGCCGTGGCGCAACAGGTCCTCGAGGGCGTGAAGCCAGGGTCGGTCGTCGTCATGCACTGCACGCGCAGTGCGGCGCCGGCGACCGAGGAGGCCCTGCGGACGATCGTTCCCGAGCTGCGCGAGAAGGGGTACCGGTTCGTGAAGGTGTCCGAGTTGATCGGACAGGCGGCGCACCTCCACCACTGAGCGGCCCGGCCACCCGTCCTACCCTGGAGCCATGAGCGAGTACTGCGCCACCGACACCGAGGCGGATCCGGCCCCCACGGCGGACGGACCCCCGTTCGCCGAGTGCGTGCTGTGCCGCAAGCCGACGGAGTACCCGGAGTCGTACAAGGGGATCACGCTGTGCCCCGTCTGCGAGTGGCAGGAGGCACAGCGCACCGCCTGCTCCGGCTGACCGGTCGGAAGCGCGTCGCCTGTACGGGCTGACCGGCCAGAGCCCGGCGCGCCGCCGGCTCAGGCCGACCTGCGTGAGGTGAGATCGTCCTCGCGGCCTCCCGCGGAGGGACCGATCTTCCGCCCTGGCAGACTGGAGGACGTGACCAGTGATCCGTCCGTTCCCGGCGACAGCCCCTTCCGTTCCGAGCGCACCGCGCGCGACGAGGCACCGCAGTTCGTGCTGCCCTTGGTCGCGCGCATCGAGAAGGCCGCTCCCCCGGCGCGTACCGACGCCCTGGAGACCGCGGCCCGCGCCGTGCTCACGATCCTGGGCGACGAGCGTTCGCTCGGGGACGGGGAATGGGGGCAGACGATGCGGGACTGGCAGGACGCGCGGATCCGCAAGGTCGTCCGGCGGGCGCGCGGCGCGGAGTGGCGTCGGACCGAGGCGCTGCCCGGCATCACGGTGACGGGGAAGTCCGCCGAGGTGCGCGTCTTCCCGCCGGTCCCGCTGGACGGCTGGCCCAAGGACCTGGCCAGGCTCCAGGTCTCCGGCACGGACCTCGACGACCCGGAGCCGCCGGTGGACGCCGATCCGACGGCGCCCGTGCTGTGGCTCAACCCCGATCTCGACATGTCGGCCGGCAAGACGATGGCACAGGCGGGCCACGGCGCCCAACTGGCGTGGTGGGAGCTGTCCGACGAGGAGCGCACGGCCTGGCGTGACGCGGGTTACGCGCTGGCCGTGCGCCCCGCGGACCCGGTCCGCTGGCGCGAACTGACCACCTCCGGCCTGCCGTTGGTCCGCGACGCGGGCTTCACGGAGATCGCACCGGGCTCGTGCACGGTGGTCGCGGACCACCCGGCGCTGCGCCGCTGACGCTCCACGGCTGACGCTCGCCCGCTACGAGGGCGGGGTGAAGTGGCCGATCAGGAGGGACAGCCGGCGGTCGTGGCCCTCGCGGGGGGGGGAGGCGTCCACTGCGCATCAGCGTGACCAGTCAGTGCAGACCGCTCCAGAAGGTCTCCGTGCGGATGCCCGGGTCGTCGCCCTCCGCGAGCGGCTCGATGGTCCGGTGCAGTTCACCGAAGGCGTCCCACCGGGCGGGCGGCGCCTCGGGGGTCGCGAACGGCAGGTCGACGGGGTGCGTGAACATCGCGTCGTACAGCGCGGGGCGTCGCTCACCGAACTCGGCGTAGGCCGCGCCGACCTCGGCGAGGGCCGCGCTCGGACCCGACGCCGCCGTACGGGCCGCGCGCAGTCGCTCCGCCGGCTCGGCGAAGCCCTGCACGGCGACGGCGGCCATGATGGCGTCCTTGCCCTTGAAGTGGCTGTACAGCACCGGCCGGCTGTACTCGATCTGGGCGGCGAGCCGGCGCGTGGTCACCGCGTCCCAGCCCTCGGTCTCGGCCAGTTCCCGCGCGGCCGTGACGATCAGCCGCTCGCGCCCCGCTCGTTCGCGCTCTCGGCGCGCCTGGATCGACATGGCCGTAATTCTAGCGCCGCTAGAATTTATGTCGAGGCTATGCTAGCTTCGCTCTTGTCCCTAGTGATGCTAGCAAGGAGATCCGACGTGCTCACTCCCACGGCCTACGGCCTTGCCATCGTGCTCGACCTCCTCGTCCTGTTCATCGGCGCACGGTTCCTGCTGCAGCCGCAGCCGGCCGCCACCGCATACGGCGTGCCCGCCAAGCCGCAGGGCGACGCCGCCTATCTGGAGATCAAGGGCCTGCGCGACGCCACCTTCGGCGTCATGGGTCTGGCACTGCTCGCCTTCGCCGGCGCCACCGCCGAGGCGTGGTTCATGCTGATCGTGGCGCTGGCGCCACTCGGCGACACGCTGATAGTGCTGCGCCACGGCGGCACGAAGGCAGTCGCGTTCGGAATTCACTTCGCCACGGCCGTCGTTGTCCTCATCAGTGCAGCCCTGCTCTTCGCGGTCTGAAAGCCATCGACCGAACCAACGCCTGCATCAGGGAGTCATGAGATGTCGTTGATCGTGCCGGACTTCGACAAGTCCGTGATCGTCCGCTCCGCGGAGGCCGAAGTGATCGGCCGGGCCCCCACCGCCCTCCAACTGCTGGCCGACAGCAGCTCGACCGGTGGCGCACTGTCCACTCTGCGCGCCACCCTCTCCGACGGCGCCGACGGCGCCAAGCCGCACCATCACGCAGGCTCCGCCGAGCTGTTCTACATGCTCGACGGGACCGCCCAGCTCCTCTCCGGCGAAGAGATCGTGACCGCCGAGCGCGGCGACCTCGTCGTCGTACCGCCCGGCGTTCCGCACGCCTTCGCGGCCGCACCCGGGCACGACGCCGACATCCTCATCGTCATCACCCCCGGCGTCGAACGCTTCGAGTACTTCCGGCACTTGGAGCGCATCGCCTTCGGCAAGGTGCCGCCGGAGAGCCTGCTGGAGGTCCAGGAGCTGTACGACACGTACTTCCGGCAGAGTCCGACATGGGACGGACGGCGCTGAATCGCTGGGCATGCAGGTCACCGAAGGGCATGGCCGGCCGGGCACCGAACGGCGTGCCCGATGCCGGTTAGGCTCTGCGCACACAGAGGGATCTGGGGAGGTCACGATGGCCGGTACCCGGCTGGACGGCAGGGTCGAACGCGGCAACCGTACGCGGCAGCTGGTGCTGAGCCGCACCGTCGACATCGCCTCCGTCGAGGGACTGGAGGCGCTGTCCGTCGGACGCCTGGCCACCGAGCTCCGGCTCAGCAAGAGCGGGGTCTTCGCGCTCTTCGGCTCCAAGCAGGAGCTCCAGTTGGCCACCGTGCGGGAGGCGGCGCGCATCTACGTCGACCAGGTGATCCGGCCCGCGACCGAGACCCCGGCCGGGGTCGGCCGCGTCCGTCGGCTGTGCGAACTCTGGCTGGACTACTCCCAGGGCAGAGTCTTCCCGGGCGGCTGCTTCTTCTACGAGGTCATCGCCGAGTTCGACGCCAGGTCGGGGCCCGTGCACGACGCGGTGGTACGCGCCCAGCGGGAGTGGGCGGACCACGTGGAGCGCACCGTCGCCGAGGCCCGCGACCTCGGCGACCTCCACCCGGGCACGGACGCCGGCCAACTCGCCTTCGAACTGATCGCGTTGATGGAGACGGCCAACGCCGTCTCGGTCCTGCACGACGAGACGGTCGCCTACCGCAGGGCCCGCGTCGGGATCACCGCGCGACTGCGGGCGGCGGCGACCGATCCGTCCCGGGTGCCCGAAGTCCCCTGAGCAGCAGGGAAGTTGAATGCCGCAGCGAACAATGCCAAACAAGCAGCACGACCGTTCGCTTAGTTTTATGCTCGTCTCCTCACCGAGGAGGCGGGATGACAACGACTGGACCGGACATCGTCGAGCTCGACCGGATCGCCGTACACGAGTCGATCAGGATCGTGGGGCTGGCGCGGGAGACGGACTGGGAACGGGACACACCCTGCGCCGGGTGGACGCTGCGGCGACTGTTGGCGCACATGGCCGCGCAGCACCACGGGTTCGCGGCGGCCGCGCGCGGGGCGGGGCACGAGGAGGCGTACTGGCGGGAGCCGGACGACATGAGCGATCCGAGGCGGACCTACCAGGGAGCGGCGACGACGGTGCTCGCCGCGTTCGCCGAACCGGGGGTCGGGGAGCGGGAGTTCGTGCTGCCTGAGCTCAGGGGCGGGTTTCCGGGGCGGATGGCCGTCGGGTTCCACTTCATCGACTACGTGGTGCACGCCTGGGACGTGGCCGCCACGCTGGGTGTCGGGCTCGACCTGCCCGGCCATGTCCTCGAAGCGGGGCTGGCCGTCGCCCGCCGTGTGCCGACGGATCCAGCGGGCCGCGGCGCGGGCTTCGCGTTCGCGCCGGCCCTCGACGGGCCGGCCGGGGCGGAGCCCCTAAAAGAAGCGCTGCGACTCCTGGGACGCGACCCGGAGAAGTGGCCGCTGCCGAACTGACGGCGCCGCGCGAGTCGGCGTCGGACGGCCGATTCGGGAGCCGGGCGACGGTCGCGCGCGGGCGTGCGTGACTGATCACCGACGGGCTTGAACACCACAGCCTTCCCGTACGTACCTGCTGGCACTGGCCAAGCACAGGTTCCCAACGGCCAGTTGGTTTCACCCGGGAGGCACCTTTGCGGCGTATCAACAGTACGGCCCTCGTCATCGCGGCACTCGTCGCCACCGCCGGCGCACTCGCGTTCCCGGTGTGGTCGTACGCCGACCGTTCGGGCACCGGCACTGCGAATCTCGCGGCCGGGACGGTGAACACACGCTGGGGGCCGCTGACCGCCGCCGACCGCGACTTGATCGTACGAGTACGGCTGGCCGGCCTCTGGGAGCTGCCGGCCGCCCAGCAGGCGATCGAGCGGGCCCCCACCAAGGCGATCAAAGATGCGGGCGATCACCTGATCGTCGGCCACACCGACCTCGACAAGCGGGTGCGGATCGTGGCGGCCCAGCTCCACGTCGAGCTGCCGAACCAGCCGAACGACCAGCAGCAGGGCTGGCTGAAGGAGCTTTCGGCGGCGTCGGGCAAGGAGTACGAGTACAAGTTCGCGAACCTGCTGCGGTCCGCCCACGGCAAGATCTTTCCGGCGATCGGCGCGGTCCGTAACACCACTCGCAACACGCTGGTGCGCCAGCTGGCCTCGGACGCCAACCTGACGGTGCTCGACCACATCACGATGCTGGAGAAGACCGGAGCGGTCGACTTCGACGCCATCGCCGCGGCCGCGGCCGCCACGTCGACCGCCAGCCCGACCGGCCCGCCGGCGCCGACCGTCGGCGCGTCGGCGGCCTCCGCGCCGCCCGTCCAGCCGGGAGACGGCGTCAACGTCTCGTCCAACCCATCGGCGCTGCCGCAGCCCGACGCCGACATCAACACCGGCCGACCGGAGCCCACGGACTCGGACAAGGTGCTCCAGTAGCCCGTGCGGAACCTCAAATGTTGCTCTGAAGGTCCGTTCGGATGGGTTCGGCCCCCGGTCCCGGGGCCATGACTCCGTCACGCCGGAACACAGGTCCGTCGTAAGGAGACGACACGCAGGGTCTGGTCAGGGTTCGTGACGGAGGAGGGGACATGACGCAGCAGCTGGGGACGGGAATCGGGTGGCGGCCGGAGATCGCCGAGGCCGTGGAGCGCATGCCCGGCATCGACTGGGTCGAGGCCGTGGCCGAGAACCTGTGCCCCGGGCATCTCCCCGAGTCGCTGCTGCGGCTGCGCGAGCGCGGGGTCACGGTCGTGCCGCACGGGGTCTCGCTCGGCCTCGGCGGCGCGGACCGGCCCGACGAGTCCCGCCTCGCCGCGCTCGCCGAGCGGGCCGAGGCGCTGGGCTCACCGCTCGTCACGGAGCACATCGCCTTCGTACGGGCCGGCGGTCCGCTCACCGCCTCACCGCTGCTGGAGGCCGGGCATCTGCTGCCGGTCCCCCGCACCCGGGACGCCCTGGACGTGCTGTGCGAGAACATCCGTATCGCGCAGGACGCACTGCCCGTCCCGCTCGCGGTGGAGAACATCGCCGCGCTGATCTCGTGGCCCGGTGAGGAGATGACGGAGGGCCAGTTCCTCTACGACCTGGTCGACCGCACCGGCGTACGCCTCCTCATCGACGTCGCCAACCTCCACACCAACCACGTCAACCGCGGCGAGGACCCCGCCAAGGCCCTCGACGAACTCCCCGTCGAAGCCATCGCCTACGTCCACGTCGCCGGCGGCTTCGAACGCGAGGGCGTCTGGCACGACAGCCACGCCCACCCCGTGCCCCAGCAGGTCCTGGACATCCTGGCGGACCTCGCCTCCCGCGTGAGCCCGCCGGGGGTCCTCCTCGAGCGGGACGAGAACTTTCCGGAGCCCGAGGAGCTCGAAAGGGAACTGAGGGCGATTCGGGGGACGCTGGAGAAGGCCACGAGTGCCTCTGCCACGAATCCCTTGAACGCCTTGGCCCCCTTGGCCCCCTTGGCTCCCTTGGCCCCCTTGACCCCCTTGGACTCCGTGGGCTCCTTGAGCGCCTTGGACGCGGCGGGTTCTCCTTCCGGCGAAGCCGGAACGCAGGACACGACCGCCGCCCGGCAGCGGCTCGCGCTCGCGCAGGCCGCGCTGCTGTCCGCGCTCGTCGCGGGTACCCCCGTGCCCGAGGGCTTCGACGGGGTACGGCTCGGGGTGCAGGCGCGAGCACTCGCCGCCAAGCGGGCGGACGTGGTCGCGAAGGTGGCCGCGGAGCTGCCGGAGATCCTGGCGGAGGGGTACCGGCCGGCCTTTCTCGCGTATGCGCAAGGGCATCCGATGACCGGGGGTTATCGGCACGACGCCCTCGACTTCGCCGAGCGGCTGCTCCTCGCGGGACGCCCCGAGGACGCGGAGACGCGGCGCCGACTGCGCGACTGGTGGCTGGAGCGCTCGGGCCCGGCCCCGCTGTCGCAGCGCTCGACGGCCCGGTTGGCCCGCGCCACCCGCCGGGTGCTGCTGCGCCGCTGAGTAGGCGCGCGGCGGCCCCGCACCGCCGCGGAGTGTGCCGGGGTTAACACAGCTCCCTGTGCGGCCGACGCGCATGCCCGGTTTCCAGGTCTTTGAGGTGGTCCGGCGTACGCCTGAAGTACCGCATCCAGCACGTTTCACCCACCGGTCAAGCCCTCCTCCTCGTACGGCAGTTGGCGTAGCGCCCGCAGTAATATGCCAACTCGCACCCGAAGCGCACTAGCGTGCGGTGCCGCGAGCAGGAGGCACCATGCGATCCATCAACCGCACCGGACTGGTCAGTGGCACCGGGCTCATCATCACGGGCCTCACGGCGACCCTGGTCGCGCTGGTCTTTCCGATCTGGTCTTACGCGGACCGCTCCGGCACCGGCCTGGACACCCTGAACGCACAGACCGTGTCGACCCGGTTCGGTCCGCTGTCGGCCCTGGACCGGGAGTTCATCACCAAGGTCCGGCTGGCCGGACTGTGGGAACTGCCCGCGGGCCAGCAGGCCCAGGAGCGCGGCACCACCCAGGCCGTACGCACGGCCGGCGAGCACCTCATCGAGGGCCACACATTCCTGGACGCCCGCGTCCGCAATGTCGCCGCGCGGCTCGGCCTGGAGCTGCCCAACCAGCCCAACCCGCAGCAGCGCCAGTGGCTGGCCACGCTGAACGCCGCGCACGGCACGGACTACGACCAGAAGTTCGCGAACATCCTGCGCAAGGCCCACGGCAAGGTCTTCTCCGTGATCGCCCAGGTCCGCGCGAACACCCGCAACTCGCTCGTACGCGACCTCGCGGACGACGCGAACACCACCGTGCTCGACCACATCAAGGTCCTCGAAGCCACCGGATACGTCGACTTCGACGCCCTTGCCCAGGACGCGGCCACCGCGAGTCCGCCGCCGCTCACCAACTCGCCTGCCCCGCCCGGCCCGACGCAGTCCCCGGGCGCACCGATCCCGGTGACCGCGTCGCCGGGCTACCCCATGCCGCCGGCCGCCTCGCGCGCCAAGCCGTCCTCAACTCCATAGCCCGCAAGGCTCCACGGGCGAAATCGGGAACATCACATACCGGCAACACTCCGTCCACATTGTGAATAACCCATGGCGCCCACCCGACCCTTGGCATAGAAAAACGCCATGTTCTGGGTCCTTCTCCTGCTCCTGGCCTGGGCCGCGGCCGGCACCTCCTGCACCCGGCTGTGCCTGGCGGCCGTACGCGCGGCGGCAGTCGACGCGGACCTGGCCCGCGGGCACGACCTCACGCTGTACGAGGCGGCGTTCCTGTCCGGCGGTCCGGCCCGGGTCGCCGATCTGACCCTGGTGTCGATGGCCCGCCAGCGCCGGCTGCTGCTCGCGCACACCGGCTGGGCGACCGTCGTGGACCCACGCGGGCGCGACGACATGGAGCGCTCGGTCATAGGAGCCATCGGCCCGGAGGGCCAGTCCCGGATCGCACCCGTACGCGCGACCGCGGCCGCCGCGGACTCGGTACGCCGTCTCGCCGACCACCTGGTCGCAGTGGGCCTCGCCGTCCCCGACGGCGCCCGCACCACCGTCGCGGGCGCCGTCCGCCAGGTCCAGGCCGCCACTGCGGCCGTCGTCGCGCTGGGGGCCGTGGCCCTCCTGCTGCCTGCCCAGACCACCGGGAACGAGGTCCCGGTGGCGGTGTGGTTCGCGCTTCCGCTGGTCCTCACGCTGAGCTGCCTCGCCATCGCCCGCGTCGAGGTGCATCCCTACACGCGCTGGGCCTCCCCGGCCGGGCAGCGGCTGCTCGGCACCCTCGCGCGGCGCGCCGACGAGGCCGGCGACGACCGCACGTACCTCACCTCCGTCGCCGTACGCGGGGTCCGCGCGATCGGCGAGCCGGACCTGCGCGCGGCATTTACGCACCGCGACCGCAGCCCCGAGCGACGGGGCTGGTGAAGGAGCTCGTCAAAGGGCTGAGGGGCGGCTCGCCACGGGACTGAGGGGCGCATCGGGGTCATAGGGGCCGACACCGGGGGCCCGGTGCTTTACTTCACCAACCGTCGAACGAAACATCCCTTTTGTCGCTGCCGCGCATTGAAGGGATTCGCGATGAGAGCTGCCGTCCTCCACGGAACCGCAGGGTCCATGCTCCTGACCGCCCTCGTCGCCGCCCCGGCGGCCGGCCAACCGGCCTGGCACGATCCGGCAGGCTCGGCCGAGATGCGCGGCACCGCCGTCGCCGCCGGCCGCGCCGCGGCCGCGGGTGTCCACTTCGGGAAGTGCGCCAAGGAGCGAGACGCCCCGGGCAGTCTCCAGTGCGGCACGGTCACGGTGCCCCTGGACTACGCACACCCCGACGGCCGCCAGATCAAGCTGACCGTCAGCCGCGTCAAGGCCACCGGCAAGGACGCGAGGAACTCGAAGCGGAAGGTGCCACGGCAGGGCGCCCTCGTCTACAACCCCGGCGGTCCGGGCGCCTCCGGCATGGACTTCCCACTGATCGGATTCCTCCCCGAGTGGCAGCGCATCGCGGCGGCGTACGACCTGGTCGGCTACGCACCGCGCGGGGTCGACCGCTCCGCCCCGCTGTCCTGCCAGGACCCCAAGCGCTTTCTGAAGGCGCCTTCGCAGGCGCCGACGTTCCCCTCGGAGTCGTACAAGAAGGAGCGCATCGCCGAGGCGAAGGCGTACGCGCGCGGGTGCGCCGAGCGCTCGGGCACCGGCCTGCGCCACTACACCTCGCTCAACAATGCCCGCGACCTGGACGTACTGCGCGCCGCGCTCGGCGAGCCGAAGCTGAATTTCATGGGCGCCTCGTACGGGACGTACTTCGGTGCCCTCTATGCGACGCTCTTCCCCTCACACGTACGCCGGATGGTCTTCGACTCGGCGGTGAACCCCGACCCCGACCTGATCTGGTATCGGAACAACCTCGACCAGTCGGTCGCGTTCGAGCGCCGCTGGACGGACTTCCGTGCGTGGGTCGCCAAGCACGACGACGTGTACGGGCTCGGTGCCACACCCGAAGAAGTGCTGCACAGCTACGAGAAAGTGCGGGCGCAGCTCGCCGCCTCTCCCGCGGGCGGGAAGGTGGGGCCCGCACAGTTGCAGGGCGCGTTCCTGGAGGCCGGGTACTACGACGACTACTGGCCGCAGCGCGCCATGGCGCTCTCCGCCTATCTGAAGGGCGACCCGAAGCCGCTGGTCGAGCAGGCCGGTCCGTTTCCGGAGGCGGCGGCCGAGCAGGAGAACGGCACCGCGGTCTACACGGCGGTCGAGTGCAATGACGCGTCCTGGCCGACCGACTGGCGCACCTGGGACCGCGACAACACACGCCTCGCGCGCGTGGCGCCGTTCGAGACCTGGGACAACGTGTGGATGAACCTGCCGTGCGCGTACTGGCCGGTGCCGCGGCAGAAGCCCCTCGACGTACGGACGCTGCCCGGGGCGCTGCCGTCGACCCTGATCCTCGCGGCCGAACGGGACGCGGCGACCCCGTACGAAGGGGCCCGGGAGCTGCAGCGGCGGCTGTCCGGCTCGGTCCTGGTGACCGAGAAGGAGGCCGGGACGCACGGGATCGGGGGCGGGCCCAACCAGTGCGTCAACGGTTACCTGGACGCGTATCTGCTGGAGGGCCGGCTCCCGGCGCGGCGCACGGGGTGCGCGCCGCACGCGGAGCCGAAGCCGGTGGCGCCGGGTGATCACTCGAAGAGCGAGGGGAGCTCGGGGAGCGAAGAGAGCTCAGGGAACTCGGCGAGCGCGAAGGACGCGGAGGACTCGATGGGCTCTCAGCACACCGCGGACTCGAAGACCACCCGGCAGGCGCCCTGATCCAGGGCCTGTCGTTTGGATCAGGCCCTAGGCGAGGCCCGCGACCAGCTCGGCGACGTCCTTGCGGCGGCCCGTGTAGAACGGGACCTCCTCGCGGACGTGCATCCGGGCCTCGGAGGCGCGGAGGTGACGCATGAGGTCGACGATGCGGTACAGCTCGTCGGCCTCGAAGGCGAGGATCCACTCGTAGTCGCCCAGCGAGAACGAGGCGACCGTGTTGGCGCGCACGTCCGGGTAGCCGCGGGCCATCTTGCCGTGGTCGGCCAGCATGCGGCGGCGGTCCTCGTCGGGCAGCAGGTACCAGTCGTAGGAGCGCACGAAGGGGTAGACGCTCACATAGTTGCGCGGCGTCTCGTCGGCGAGGAACGCCGGGATGTGCGAGCGGTTGAACTCGGCGGGGCGGTGCAGCGCCATGTTCGACCAGACCGGATCCACGGCGCGGCCCAGCTTGGTGCGGCGGAAGAGGTTGTACGCCTCCTGGAGCTGGTCGCTCGTCTCGGCGTGCCACCAGATCATCAGGTCGGCGTCGGCGCGCAGCCCCGACACGTCGTACGTGCCGCGGACGGTGACATCTTTCGCGGCGAGCTGGTCGAAGAGCTCCTGGACCTCGTCGGCGTAACCGGAACGGTCCTCGGGGAGCGCGTCGCGCAGTTTGAAGACGGACCACAGGGTGTAGCGGATGACCTCGTTGAGGTCCTTGGCCTTCTTGCCGGCGTTCGGGATCTTGGCGGGGGCGTCGTCACTCATGGGTCTATTCTCCCGCGCCGCCGTGCAGACTCTGCACCGGGTTCGCGATCAGGGCGTCCAGTCCGCCACGGTCGCCGCCCAGCTGGTCCACGGCCGCGTACGCGCTCGCGATGGACGCGGGGATGCCGACCCCGTCGTACGCCGCGCCGCACACGGCGAGGCCCGGGAGCTTGCCGACGTGCTCGCGGATACGGGCCACTCGGGCGTGGTGCCCGACCGGGTACTGCGGCAGCCCGTCGTCCCACCGTGTCACCCGGGTCGCGAGGGGCTCGGCGTCCAGGCCGGTCGCCGCCCGCAGGTCGTGCCGGGACGCCTTGACGAGGTCGGCATCCTCCCGTCCGAGCACCTCCGTCTCTCCGTACCGCCCGACGGAGGTGCGCAGCACGAGCAGATCGGGGTTCTCCTCGGCGATCCATCCCCACTTCTGGGAGGCGAAGGTGGACGCCTTGATGGTGTGCCCGTCCACGGGCGGCACCAGGAAACCGCTTCCTTCGGGCAGGTCGATGTCGGCACGGCGATAGGCGAGGGTGACCAGTGCCATGGAGGCGTACTCCACGGCGGCCAGCTCGGCCGCCGCGGCGGGCGCCTCGGCACGCAGCAGCGCGGCGGCGGCCGGGGCGGGCAGGGCTACGACGACACCGTCCGCGTACAGGACACGGCTTTCACCGCTTCCGGCGCCGGCGGGGCTTCCGACGACGACACGCCACGCCGCGTGCGGCGGCGCCCCCGGGGAGTCTGCCGCGAACGGCGAGCCGTCACCGCCCGGCCCCGCCGCCTCGGTCCTGCGGAGCTCGGTGACCGGCATCCCGGTCAGGATCTCGCCCCCGCGTGCCCTCACCGACTCCGCGACCGCGAGCGGCAGTTGGCCGACACCGCCCTCGATGCCCATGAAGACCGGCCCCGTCTGCCCGGCGGCGGCGGCCTTGGTCTGGATCTCGCGGACCGCCTCGGTCAGGGAGGCGTGGGCACGGGCGGCGGCGTAGAGCTGGGGGACGGCCAGGCGCAGGGAGATGCGGTAGGCGTCACCCGCGTAGACACCGCCGAGGAGGGGCTCGACCAGGCGGTCGACGACCTCGCGGCCGAGGCGGGCCGCCACGTACTCCCCCACCGCCACGTCGTCGCCCACCTCCGTGCGGGGCAGGTCGGCGTCACGCTCGATGCGGCGCAGGCCCTCCTCGGAGAGGACACCGGAGAGGGCGGACGCGGTGCCGGGGACGCCCATGACGTGGCCCTTGGGCATCGGGCGCAGCGCGCCGCGGGTCCAGAGGGAGGCTGTCGCGGTCGCAGGGGGCTGGAGGCGGTCGGTGAGGCCGACCTCGCGTGCGAGGGACACCGCCTCGGGGCGGCGCGCGAGCATCGACTCGGCACCCAGGTCGACGCGCGCGCCCGCGACCTCGCCGGGCAGCAGCTTGCCGCCGACGCGGTCCGACGCCTCCAGGACGGTCACGCGCGCCCCGCGGTCCAGCAATCGGTGGGCGGCGGCCAGGCCCGCGATCCCGCCCCCGATGACCACGACGTGTCCCGTATCCGTACGAGTCTGCTGTGCGCGCATGCCTCCACCTTCTCAAACCCCACTGACACGCCCGCCAGGAGTCCGGTTTCCTGCACGAGTCCCGACCGTGACCGCATCGGAACCGGATCCGGCCAACGTCCCGGCCCACTCGGGCGTCGAAGGAGCGTCAGTCGGCACGGCACAGTTGTCACGACCCTCGGGGGTAGGCCCATATGCGCACTCGAAGCTCCGGACGCTCCGGACATTCCGTACGCCCTGTCCATGCTCTGGCGGGGATACTCCTCGCCGCCGCCCTCGCGCTGGCGGGCTGCAGCGGCGCCGATGACACCGCGTCCAGCGATTCGGGCGGCGACAACAAGGCCGCCGCTCCGGGCTCCGCCGAGAAGGCGGACTCGGGCGCCGCGGGCAGCGGCGCGGCGAACGGCTCCAAGGCCACCGCCCCGCCCAAGGTGACCGCGAGCCACATCATCCGCACCTCCTCCCTGACCGTGCAGGTCAAGGACGTGCCCAAGGCCCTGGACGAGGCCCGTTCCACGGCCGAGGACGCCGGCGGCTACGTCGGCAACGAGACCACCTCGCGCGACGAGAAGGGCCACGAACGCACCCGCCTCGTCCTGCGCATGCCGACCGAGCGCTACGACGAGGTGCTCGCCGACCTGGAAGGCACGGGCAAGGTCCTCGAGCGGACGGCCAAGGCACAGGACGTCACCGACCAGGTCGTCGACGTGGAGAGCCGGATCAAGTCGCAGCGCGCCAGCGTGGCCCGGGTCCGCGAGCTCATGGACCAGGCGACCAAACTCAGCGATGTGGTCACCCTGGAAGGGGAGTTGAGCAGCCGTGAGTCCGATCTGGAGGCGCTGCTGGCCCAGCAGGCGTCCCTGAAGGACCGCACCAGCCTGGCCACGATCGCGCTCTCGCTGTCCGAGACCCCGGTGAAGAAGGCCGAGAAGAAGGACGAGGACCCGGGCTTCGTGGACGCGCTCAGCGGCGGCTGGCATGTGCTGGTCACAATGCTGCGCTGGATCGCGCTGGCGATCGGCGCGCTGCTCCCGTTCGCGGCGGGCCTGGCGTTGATCGTCCTGGTGTGGATGCGTCTCGTGCGGCCCCGGCTGCCGCGCCGCCCGGCTCCGGCTCCGGCCGCCTCGGCTTCGCTGCCGGTGGCCCCGCCGGTGCGCGGAGAGGGTGGCGAGGAGGACTGAAATGCGGGGCCCCCGTAGCGTGTTCGCATGAGCATGAGCCGTACGAGCGGGACCGGCAGGGCGAAAGAGCGACTGGTCGTGATCGGCGGTGACGCGGCGGGCATGTCCGCCGCGTCACAGGCGCGCCGGCTGCGGGGGCCGCACGAGCTGGAGATCGTGGCGTTCGAGCGGGGGCACTTCACGTCCTACTCCGCGTGCGGCATCCCGTACTGGGTGGGCGGCGACGTCCCCGAGCGGGACCGGCTGATCGCGCGGACGCCCGAGGAGCACCGGGAGCGCGCCATCGACCTGCGGATGCGTACGGAGGTCACGGAGATCGACGTCGCGGGCACCCGCGTCCGCTCCCGGGACCTCGGATCCGGGGCCGAGGAGTGGACGTCGTACGACAAGCTCGTGATCGCGACCGGCGCACGCCCGATCCGCCCCGACCTGCCGGGCGCCGACGCGCCGGGCGTGCACGGCGTGCAGACCCTGGACGACGGGCAGGCCCTCCTCGACACGCTGGCGGTCACGGAGGGCCGCCGCGCGGTGGTCGTGGGCGCGGGGTACATCGGCGTGGAGATGGCCGAGGCGCTCATCAACCGCGGGTACGAGGTGACGGTCGTCAACCGCGGCAAGGAGCCGATGTCCACGCTCGACCCGGACATGGGCCGCCTGGTGCACACGGCCATGGAGGGTCTGGGCATCACCATGGTCAACGACGCCGAAGTGACGAAATTCCTCACCGGTGAGGACGGGCGGGTCCGGGCGGTCGCCACGCAGGAGGCCGAGTACCCGGCGGACGTGGTCGTGCTCGGCATCGGGGTACGCCCCGAGACGTGGCTCGCCGAGGCGGCGGGGCTGCCTCTCGGCGACCACGGCGGGCTGCTCACCGATCTGGCGATGCGGGTGCGCGGGCACGAGAACATCTGGGCCGGTGGCGACTGCGTCGAGGTGCTCGACCTGGTCTCCGGCCGCGAGCGGCACATCGCGCTGGGCACGCACGCCAACAAGCACGGACAGGTCATCGGCTCCAACGTGGGCGGCGGCTACGCCACGTTCCCCGGTGTCGTCGGCACGGCGGTGAGCAAGGTCTGCGACCTGGAGATCGCCCGCACCGGGCTGCGCGAGAAGGACGCGCGCCGGGCGGGCCTGCAGTTCGAGACCGTCACCATCGAGTCGACCAGCCGCGCGGGCTACTACCCGAACGCCGCCCTCATGACGGTGAAGATGCTCGCCGAGCGCCGCACCGGACGGCTGCTCGGCGTACAGATCGTCGGCCGTGAAGGGGCCGCGAAGCGCGTCGACATCGCCGCGGTCGCACTGACCGCGGGCATGACGGTGGAACAGATGACAGTCCTGGACCTGGGTTACGCACCGCCGTTCTCACCCGTGTGGGACCCCGTCCTGGTCGCGGCCCGCAAGGCGGTTGCGGCGGTGCGCAACAGCGCCCCGTAGGGACGCGGGGCCGTGACTTTGTGCGGCTCCGCCGCGTGGGCGCGACCAGCCACGAGCGGCCCGCGGTCGACAGCGGTCCGCGCCTTCGCGGTGCGCCTAAGCGGACTCGTGCCCGGCGGTCCCGTTGATCCGGTCGATGGCCTGCCGAGCCTGCTCCGCGGGCGGCCGCGCAGGCAGCGACGAGACGGAGGCGGGCGCAGCCACCGCGGGCGGCGACTGCGCCGGCTTCGCGTGAGCCGCCGACCGCGCGGAGCGCAACCGGTGGCTGACGGCCTCGTCGAGCGTCACCGGACGCTGCATACGCGCCGCGAGCCGGCCCGCCTCCTGGCCGAGCGCGGCGACGTCCTCCCAGGGGAGGTGCAGCACCAGGGCGATCTCCGCCTCACCGTCGGGCAGGGCATGCATCGGAGGAGTAACTCGCTCGTTCATCGCCTGTGTCCTCACGTCTTCCTCGCGTCGCGTCTTCGTCGCGGCGCGGGCGGTTGAGGAGACATACGCACGCGGGGACGGCGGCGTTCAGTGTCGGCGCATCGAGGGCACTAGTTCCTTGTGGTCATACCCGTCCATGACGTGAACCCGGTACGGCGCACGCCCTATGTGACGTACGCGCTGATCGCCGCCAACGTTCTCGTGTTCCTCTACACCCCCGGCATCGCCGGATCGGTGGCCGGCGACAGCGGTCTGTCCCAGCTGTGCCATCTGCAGGCGTTCCTGGACCACTACGCCTCGGTGCCACAGGAGTTGATTCACCATCAGATGCCACGCCTCGTGCCGACGGGCGAAGTCGGTCTCGGCCCGCACGGGGCCGGCTGCGTGGTGGGCCCGCCGGACTACGACAAGTCGCCGCCGCTGTCGGTGTTCACGGCGATGTTCCTGCACGGCAGCTGGCTGCATCTGCTGGGCAACATGCTGTTCCTGCTGATTTTCGGCAACAACGTCGAGGACCGCATGGGACATGTGCGGTTCACGCTGTTCTACCTGGCCTGCGGCTACGCGGCGGCGTACGGATACGCCCTGCTGAACGAGGACTCCGGCGACCCGCTGATCGGCGCCTCGGGAGCGATCGCCGGAGTCCTCGGCGCCTATCTGGTGCTCTATCCGAGGGCCAGGGTCTGGGTCCTCGTCCCGTTCCTGATCTTCCTGCCGCTGCGGCTGCCCGCGTGGATCGTGCTGGGCTTCTGGTTCGTCCTCCAGGCCGTCTACTCGTCCGGCGGCGGCGTCTCGGCCGCGGGAACGGTGGCATACGCCGCGCATGTGGTCGGCTTCCTCGCGGGCATGCTGCTCGCCTGGCCGCTGCGCCCGGGCACCCCACCCCCACCGGAACCGCGCAGCCTGCTGTGGGGCAGGCGGGCGCGGCCCAGCTGGTGACGGCGGCGGGGGGTCAGCGCGCGGTCTGCGTGTGGACGTACTCCACGAGCCGGGTCAGCGCGTCCGGGTCGGTGGTCGGCAGGACGCCGTGGCCAAGGTTGAAGACATGGCCTTCGAGACCGGCGGCGGCGTCGAGGACCTCGCGGGTCTTGGTCCGGACGGCCTCGGTGGTGGAGAACAGGACGGCCGGGTCGAGATTGCCCTGAAGGGCCTTGCCGGGGCCGACACGGCGGGCGGCCTCGTCGAGCGGGACGCGCCAGTCGACGCCGACGACGTCCGCGCCCGCCTCGCCCATCAGGCCGAGCAGCTCACCGGTGCCGACGCCGAAGTGGATGCGCGGGACGCCGTACGAGGCGACGGCCTCGAAGACCTTGGTGGACGCGGGCATCACCGAGCGGCGGTAGTCGGCGGGAGCCAGGGCGCCGACCCAGGAGTCGAAGAGCTGGACGGCGCTGGCGCCCGCCTCGATCTGGACCTTCAGGAAGGTGGCGGTGATCTCGGCGAGGCGGTCGAGGAGGTCGGCCCACAGCTGCGGGTCGCCGTACATGAGCGCCTTGGTGTGCTCGTGGTTCTTGGACGGACCGCCCTCCACGAGGTAGCTCGCGAGAGTGAAAGGCGCGCCCGCGAATCCGATGAGCGGGGTCGGGCCGAGCTCGGCCGTGAGCAGGCCGATCGCCTCGGTGACGTAGCTGACGTCCTCGGGGGTCAGATCGCGCAGCTGGGCCAGGTCGGCGCGGGTGCGGATCGGGTTCTGGACGACCGGGCCGACACCCGGCTTGATGTCGAGGTCGATGCCGATGGCCTTCAACGGGACGACGATGTCGCTGAAGTAGACGGCCGCGTCCACCTGATGCCGGCGCACGGGCTGGAGCGTGATCTCGGCGACCAGCTCGGGCCGCATGCAGGACTCCAGCATGGGGATGCCCTCGCGGACCTTGAGGTACTCGGGCAGCGAGCGTCCGGCCTGCCGCATGAACCACACCGGCGTGTGCGGCACGGGCTCGCGCCTGCACGCCTTGAGGAAGGCGGACTCGTACGTGGCTGTCGGCTGCTGCCCGGCGGGGCTGTGGTTGGCACTCACGACGGAAAGTCTCGCACGGCCGACGGACAGCCAAGCCCGGGGGCAGCGCCCGAGGGGGCGCGGGGAACCGCGCGCACCCAAGACCGCCCGCGACCGCCCGCGACCGCCCCGGGACCGAACAACCCAGGATGGACCGCCCAGGGCCACCCGCAGTCACGGTCACGAACGCGGCGAAACCGAGCCGTTCCCGCCGAACCGCCGGAGCACACGGGTGTCTCTCCCTGCGCGGAGCCTCCGTTCCCCTTAATCTTCCCCGCATGGCTGCGGCTCAGGGACGACTGTCGGACGACGCTGGCGGAATGGACGACGCGAAGGAGGGGGACCGGGATGCGATGGAGACGGCTCCACTGCCCTTCCGGGCCGCCGTCGAAGCGCTGAGGGCCGCGCGGCTGCGGCCGGAGATCGAGATCGACCCGACGCGCCCGCCGCAGCGCCTGGCCCCGTACGCGTACGCGCTGGAGGCCGCGGTCGTGGCGGACGACGAGGATCTGGCCGACGGCCGGCTCGTGCTGCTGCACGACCCGGCGGGCCACGAAGCCTGGCAGGGCTCCTTCCGTCTGGTGACCCTGGTCCGCGCGGAGCTGGAGCCGGAGATGGCCGCCGATCCGCTGCTGCCCGAGGTCTGCTGGTCCTGGCTGACCGGCGCACTGCAGGCCCGCGGTCTGTCGTACGGCGAAGCCAGCGGCACGGTCACGCGCGCGAGCTCGCACTACTTCGGCGGCCTCGCGGAGCGCCCGGCCGCCTCCCAGATCGAGATCCGTGCGTCGTGGACGCCCAGGGAGGGTCTGGGCGGCGTCCCGGACACGGCCGCGCACCTCGCGGCGTGGTGCGATCTGCTGTGCCAGGTCGCCGGGCTCCCGCCGGTGACCCCGGGCGACGCGTCGGTGGTCTGCCTTCCGCAGCGCCGGGGACCGCAGTCCCGCTGACGTCGCCGTGCCCACGGACCAGCCGAGTCCAGGAGAGCAGCGGTCGGCGCCGACCCGCACGCCGACTCGCGCACCTCTCACCGGTCCTTACCGGTTCTTTGTCGATACGGCCACTTTCGGCCTCGTATTGACGCGGAGCGACTCGGTTCGATCTTCGGATGATCGATCGCGTGTCCGAATTGCACAGATTGTTACTCACCAAATCGTGATCATTCTCTAAAGGGCGAGAGGTTTGGTGCCGAAGACGTCTGTGACCTTGAAAGCACGGTTCGTCCCGGCTTCATCCCCAGAGCCGGTCCCGACCCGCACCCCAGGAGGCCTGGTGTCCGTTCTCCTCGAGCAGCCCGCAAGCCTGGTCGCCTACCGCCCGAACAAGCCGACCGCCATGGTGGTCGTGGCCGACCCCCGGGTCCGCTCCACCGTCACCCGCCATCTGTGGGCGCTCGGAGTGCGCGACGTCATCGAGGCGTCGTCCGTCGCGGAGGCCCGTCCCCGAATCGGCAACCCGCGTGACATCTGCGTCGCCGACGTCCACCTGCCGGATGGTTCCGGCCTCACCCTCCTTTCCGAGACCCGAGCCGCGGGCTGGCCCAACGGCCTCGCCCTCTCCGCCGCCGACGACATCGGCGCCGTACGCAACGCCCTCGCGGGCGGCGTCAAGGGCTACGTCGTCACCGGCACCCGTACGAACGTCGGGCTCCCCACCCGGCCCGGCGCCGCGCCCATCGGCTCGGCCGCCGCCCGTATGCACCGCCGCCCCCCGGGTGCCCCGAGCCACCCGGGCGGCTACCGCGAGCTGTCCGGACGAGAGGTCGAGGTCCTTCGGCTGGTCGCGGAGGGCCAGTCGAACAAGGCCATCGGCGTCTCCATGGGCCTGTCCGCGCTGACCGTCAAGAGCCACCTCGCCCGCATCGCGCGCAAGCTCGGCACGGGCGACCGCGCCGGGATGGTGGCGGTGGCCCTGCGCACCGGGATCATCCACTGAATCCACGAGTCCACTGAGCCCGGTGGAACAACCGATTCCACCGACCGCACCGAGTCCCCATCGCCCGTGAGCCGCACCCTCCCCCGACACGGGCGACCGCGCCGGGATGGTGGCGGTGGCCCTGCGCACCGGGATCATCCACTGAATCCACGAGTCCACTGAGCCCGGTGGAACAACCGATTCCACCGACCGCACCGAGTCCCCATCGCCCGTGAGCCGCACCCTCCCCCGACCGTGACCCGGATCTTTCACTGACCTGACTGGTTTACGACCCTCAGACGCCCGTCGACGGAACGTTCCGTCGGCGGGCGTTGTCCATACACAGATACCCTTGACAGGTGACCGACGCCCAAGAGACCGCAGCAGACAGCTCACTGCGAACCACCGGAGGCGCCCCTCCGGACGACGTCGAATCGGCGCCGATCCCTTTGCTTGAGCCCCGAGACGGCATCCCGCCCGTGATCGCCGACGACGCCTCACTCGCCGAGGTGATCGCCGCCTTCGCCGCCGGATCCGGCCCCGTCGCCGTCGACGCCGAACGCGCGTCCGGGTACCGATACGGCCAGCGCGCCTATCTGGTGCAGCTGCGCCGCGAGGGAGCGGGGACCGCGCTGATCGACCCCGTCGCCTGCCCCGACCTGTCGGGCCTCGGCGAGGCGATCTCCGGAGTGGAGTGGGTGCTGCACGCGGCCACCCAGGACCTGCCCTGTCTGCGCGAGATAGGCATGGTGCCGACGCGGCTCTTCGACACCGAGCTGGCCGGCCGCCTCGCCGGGTTCCCCCGGGTGGGCCTGGGCGCGATGGTCGAGAGCGTGCTCGGCTTCGTACTGGAGAAGGGGCACTCCGCGGTCGACTGGTCGACGCGGCCGCTGCCCGAGCCGTGGCTGCGCTATGCCGCGCTCGACGTGGAACTGCTCGTCGACCTGCGCGACGCCCTGGAGAAGGAGCTCGACCGGCAGGGCAAGCTGGAGTGGGCCCGGCAGGAGTTCGACGCGATCGCGCAGGCCGAGCCCGCGCCGCCGCGCAAGGACCCCTGGCGCCGTACGTCCGGGATGCACAAGGTGCGCCGCCGCCGGCAGATGGCGGTCGTACGGGAGCTGTGGGAGACCCGGGACCGGGTCGCGCAGCGCCGGGACATCTCACCGGGCAAGGTGCTGGGCGACGCGGCCATTGTGGAGGCCGCGCTCTCCCTTCCGGCCAACGTGCACGCGCTCGCCGCGTTGAACGGGTTCGGGCATCGGATGGGGCGGCGTCAGCTGGAGCAGTGGCAGGCCGCGGTGGACCGTGCGAAGGCGCTGCCGGACGCGGAGCTGCCGCAGCCCGGACAGCCGGTGACCGGGCCGCCGCCGCCGCGCGCCTGGGCCGACAAGGACCCGGCCGCCGCCGCTCGGCTCTCCGCCGCGCGTGCCGCCGTGTCGGCGCTGGCCGAGGAGCTCAACATGCCGCAGGAGAATCTGATCACTCCGGACACGGTGCGTCGGGTTTGCTGGGAGCCGCCGAGCCCCGACTCCGAGTCGGTTGCGGCTGCGCTTGCCGGGTATGGGGCGCGCCTCTGGCAGGTTGAGCAGGTCACGCCTGTACTGGTGGCTTCGCTGCGGGCCAAGGCCTAGGAGCAGCTGGGCACAGCCGCCGTGGGGCAATCGGCCTTGCGGCGGCTGCGGGTCGTACCCGGCTGCTCGCGCAGTTCTGCGCGCCCCTTCAGGGGCGCGGGCCCACCGGCGGTTACTTCGTTGCTCCCCGCATGAACCCGTTGTAGATGAAGCGCTGCAGGAACAGAAAGACGATCAAGGTCGGCAGGATGACGAGCACCGCGCCCGCCGAGAGCGTCTCCCAGTGCGCGCCGAAGGGCCCCTTGAAGCGGAACGGCGACGTCGAGATCACGCCAAGATCTTCCGACGGCCATCACCCCGTTCTTACGCCTCGGGGGGTCCACTGCGCCGCCCAGGGGGTGACATCGCCTTTGTGTGCGGACTGCGGGCGTCTGTGACCGGTCGCGCCCACGAGACGGAGCCGCATATGTCACAGCCCCGCGCCCCGAACGAGGCGCTCCAAAGCAGCAGGGTTGCTGTGTGACGTTCGCCGCTCCCGCCTCCGGGGCTGGGCAGGGTGGTTACTCGTAAGTAGCATGAGGGGGTGAGCGCGCGCTCAGTCGCGTGCGACGCGCAGCAGTGCCATCCCGCATCTGGAGGAGAGCCATCGTGCCTCGTACCGTCAGGGACGTCGTCTTCGTCGACGGCGTCCGCACCCCGTTCGGCAAGGCGGGCCCGAAGGGCATCTACCACGAGACCCGCGCCGACGACCTCGTCGTGAAGGCCATCCGGGAGCTGCTGCGCCGCAACCCCGGCCTCGACCCGAAGAAGATCGACGAGGTCGCCATCGCCGCGACCACGCAGATCGGTGACCAGGGTCTGACGCTGGGCCGCACGGCCGGCATCCTCGCCGGTCTCCCCCAGTCGGTCCCCGGCTACTCCATCGACCGCATGTGCGCGGGCGCGCTGACCGCCGTCACCGCCACGGCCGGTTCGATCGCCTTCGGTGCGTACGACGCCGTCATCGCCGGTGGTGTCGAGCACATGGGCCGCCACCCCATGGGCGAGGGCGTGGACCCGAACCCGCGGTTCGTGAGCGAGAAGCTGGTCGACGAGTCCGCCCTGTTCATGGGCATGACCGCGGAGAACCTGCACGACCGCTACCCGACGATCACCAAGCAGCGCGCCGACGAGTACGCCGTGCGCTCGCAGGAGAAGGCCGCCAAGGCGTACGCCAACGGCAAGATCCAGCAGGACCTGGTGCCGATCTCCGTACGCCGGACCAACGCCGAGGCGGGCGAGACGGGCTGGGGCCTGGTCACCGCCGACGAGCCGATGCGCCCGGGCACGACGCTGGAGAACCTGACCGGTCTGAAGACGCCGTTCCGCGTCCACGGCCGCGTCACGGCCGGTAACGCCGCCGGTCTCAACGACGGTGCGACCGCCTCGATCATCGCGTCCGAGGACTTCGCCCGCGAGAACAACCTGCCGGTCAAGATGCGCCTGGTCTCGTACGCCTTCGCGGGCGTCGAGCCCGAGGTGATGGGCTACGGCCCGATCCCGGCGACCGAGAAGGCCCTCGCCAAGGCCGGTCTGTCGATCGAGGACATCAACCTCTTCGAGATCAACGAGGCCTTCGCCGTCCAGGTGCTCGCCTTCCTGGAGCACTACGGCATCGCCGACGACGACGCCCGCGTGAACCAGTACGGCGGCGCCATCGCTTACGGCCACCCCCTCGCCTCCTCCGGCGTCCGTCTGATGACGCAGCTGGCCCGCCAGTTCGAGGAGCAACCGGAGGTCCGTTACGGCCTCACCACCATGTGCGTCGGCTTCGGCATGGGCGCCACGGTGATCTGGGAGAACCCGCACCACAAGGACGCCGGAGGCGACAAGTGAGCACCGCTGAACTCCTCAAGGGCGCGGCCGAGCTGTTCCCCGACGAGGTCGTGACGTCCGCGCACGTCCGCCACCTCGACCTGCCGTTCGGCGCCGGGCGCTTCGCGCTCATCACGCTGGACAACGGCTTCGACCACACCAAGCCGACCACCTTCGGCCCGGCGTCACTGGCGAACCTCAACGCCGCCATCGACCAGGTCGAGAAGGAGGCCGCGGCCGGCGAGATCGTCGGTATCGGCATCACCGGCAAGCCGTTCATCTTCGCGGTCGGCGCCGACCTCAAGGGCGTCGAACTGCTCAAGAAGCACGAGGACGCGCTCGCCATCGGCAAGGGCGGCCACGAGGTCTTCAAGCGCCTGTCGGCGTCGGCCGTCCCGACCTTCGCGTACTACAACGGTGCGGCGATGGGCGGTGGCGTCGAGGTCGGTCTGCACTGCACGTACCGCACGGTCTCGAAGGCGCTCCCGGCGTTCTCGCTCCCCGAGGTCTTCCTCGGTCTGGTCCCCGGCTGGGGCGGCTGCACGATCCTGCCGAACCTGATCGGCGCGGAGAAGGCCGTCTCGGTGATCATCGAGAACTCGCTCAACCAGAACAAGCAGCTCAAGGGCAAGCAGGTCTTCGACCTGGGCATCGCCGACGCCCTCTTCGAGGGCGCGGACTTCCTGGAGCAGTCGCTGATCTGGACGGCGAACGTCCTCAAGGGCGACATCACCGTCGAGCGCCCGGAGATCGACCGTGGCGAGGCCTGGGACCAGGCCGTCGCCAAGGGCCGCTTCATCGCCGACGGCAAGGTGCACGGTGCTGCTCCGGCCGCGTACCGCGCGCTGGACATCATCGCCGCGGCCAAGGACGGTGACCTGCAGAAGGGTTACGACGCCGAGGACGTGGCGCTCGCCGACCTGATCATGGGTGGCGAACTGCGCTCCGGCATTTACGCGTTCAACCTGGTCCAGAAGCGCGGCAAGCGTCCGGCGGGTGCGCCGGACAAGAACCTGGCGCGTCCGGTCACCAAGGTGGGCGTCGTGGGCGCGGGCCTGATGGCCTCGCAGCTCGCCCTGCTCTTCCTGCGCCGCCTGGAGGTGCCGGTCGTGCTGACCGACATCGACCAGGAGCGCGTCGACAAGGGTGTGGGCTACGTCCACGCCGAGATCGACAAGCTGCTGAGCAAGGGCCGCGTGAACCAGGACAAGGCCAACCGCCTCAAGGCCCTGGTCTCCGGTGTGCTCGACAAGGCCGAGGGCTTCTCCGACGCCGACTTCATCATCGAGGCCGTCTTCGAGGAGATCGGCGTCAAGCAGCAGGTGTTCGCGGAGGTCGAGGCAGTCGCTCCGGCGCACGCGATCCTCGCCACCAACACCTCCTCGCTGTCCGTCTCCGAGATGGCGTCGAAGCTGAAGAACCCCGAGCGGGTCGTCGGCTTCCACTTCTTCAACCCGGTCGCGATCCTCCCGCTGCTCGAGATCGTGCGCGGCGAGCAGACCGACGACGCCTCGCTGGCCACGGCGTTCGCCGTCGCCAAGAAGCTGAAGAAGACGGCGGTTCTGGTGAAGGACGCCCCGGCGTTCGTCGTCAACCGCATCCTCACCCGCTTCATGGGCGAGATCCAGAACGTCATCGACGAGGGCACGCCGGTCGAGGTCGCCGAGAAGGCGGTCGAGCCGCTGGGTCTGCCGATGTCGCCGCTCGTGCTGCTGGAGCTGGTCGGCCCCGCGATCGGGCTGCACGTCTCGGAGACCCTCAACCGGGCCTTCCCCGACCGCTTCACGGTCTCCCCGAACCTCGCGGCCGTCGTCAAGGCGGGCAAGCGCGGCTTCTACGTGTACGACTCCGGGAAGCCGGAGCTCGACCCCGAGGTGGCCGCTCTTCTCAAGCAGGGCGATGTCGTCCTGACCGAGGAGCAGGTGCGTGACCGCGTCCTGGACGCCGTCGCCCAGGAGATCGGGCTCATGCTCGACGAGGGTGTCGTCGCCGAGGCGCAGGACATCGACCTCTGCCTGATCACCGGCGCGGGCTGGCCCTTCCACCTGGGTGGGATCACTCCGTACCTGGACCGCGAGGGCGTGTCCGAGCGGGTGAACGGCAAGAGGTTCCTGGAGCCCGGGGTGGCTTCGGTTCCGGCGTAACCGGCACACGCACGAGAGAGGGCTCCCGCCGCGGCGGGAGCCCTCTCTCGTCGTCTCAGGGGCGATCACATGTCAGCATCCGGGAGCTGATCACAAATAGGCGACATGGTGAAGGATTGAAATAATCTCCAGCTTATAATGTGTCAATTCAGCGCGCGCACGATGGCCCGCACCGCGTCGAGGTACCGATCCTCCCCCACGATCCCCGTCTCGACCAGCGAAGTGCCCAGCAGGTCGGCACCCGTTCGAACCGTCGGATGCGGGAAACGGGAGCGGGTCCAGGCATACGCATTGGACACGACCTGGATGCCGGGAGGCTGGGCGACCTCCATACAGGTGAACAGGGAGCGCAGCAGCGACGGTTCGGAGAGCCAGTCCATCGCCTTCCCGCCCCGCCCGGCACCATTCGTCTGCTGATGCCAACGGGTCAGCCGTCGGCCTTCCGTGACGATGCGTACGAACTCCGTGGTCGCCGTTCCGTCGTCGACGATCACCAGGTCCCGGGCCTTGGCCGAGAGCAGCAATGTCTGCACCATTCCGGAGAAGAGGTCACCGACGACCAGCCGTTCGGCCCCCGCGACCAATCTGCGTACGGCGGCGAACTGCCGCACGCGGCTGACCGTTCCGGACCGGATCTCGAAGCGCGCGATGTCCAGTCGCTGGCCGGCGGTCAGTTCCGCCACCCGGGCGAGCTGCACCCTGGACCACGGGTCCAGGGGAAGCAGCACCGCAACCTGGAGAGCGGAATCCTCGCCCTGGTGGGCATCGGCCCCGCCCTGACGGGCGCAATACGCCCATTCCGCCACGTTCAGCAGCTGGGCGGGGCTCTCCACCAGGGCGAGGGTTCTCATCACGCGACCGAGGTCACCGTCTCGGCCACGACACCCGCGACGCGGCGCAGCTTCTTCATCGGGCCGAGCTCGGAGTCGTAGACCTTCTTGACGCCGTCGCCGAGCGAGGCCTCGATGGTCCGGATGTCGCGGACGAGGCGCGTGAGGCCCTGCGGCTCCACCGAGGCGGCCTGGTCCGAGCCCCACATGGCGCGGTCCAGGGTGATGTGGCGCTCGACCATGCAAGCACCGAGGGCGACGGCGGCGACGGTGGTCTGCAAGCCGATCTCGTGGCCGGAGTAGCCGATCGGGACGTTCGGGTACTCGGCCTGAAGGGTGTTGATGACGCGGAGGTTGAGCTCCTCGGCCTTCGCCGGGTACGTCGAGGTGGCGTGCAGCAGCAAGGTGTTCTCGCTGCCGAGGACCTCGACGGCGTGCCGGATCTGGGCCGGCGTCGACATGCCGGTCGACAGGATGACCGTCTTGCCCGTGGCGCGCAGGGCGCGAAGGAGCTCGTCGTCCGTGAGGGACGCGGAGGTCACCTGGTGTGGAGGGCGAAGCCGTGGGGCTACGTGGGGGGGGTGGAGCAGTGGGGGGAAGGAGGATGGTCGGCGGCCGGGGCTCTCAGAGACCGCCCCAGCGCTGGATCTTCGGCGCTACGGTCTGGACACCGAACCGGTAGGCGCGACGCAGCGCCTTCCGTGAGGTCCGGGCCAGCAGACCGTGCCGGTCGCCGGACGGACCCGCCGAGTGGGGCAGCGGTGTCCCGTCCGGGGCCAGACCCCGCCTGGCCAGGAGCCGGGGCAGATAGCCCGCGGCGTTCTGCATCGTGTAGTAGGGCCCGATCGGCGGCAGAGCCGGCGACCGCACCAGACCCGTGACCCGCTCACGCAGTTGCGCGTACGGATCTCGGGCCAGGATGCCCTGTTCCTCCAGCCAGCCCGGGTGGGCGTACGGCTGGGCCCCCTCGTCGATCTCGTTCCACGAGGCGACGCAGCCGGAGCCGGTGAAGTAGTGGTTGCCGTGCGGCTCCCGGACCCCGAGGTCGCTGAGGATCACCGTGGGGACGCCGCGGTGCATCGACTCCAGGGCCGCGGTGGAGCTGACGGTGACCAGAAGGTCGGTGCGGTCGAGGACCTCGGCCATGTTTCCGTAGACGAACTGCAGGTTGGGCGGCAGCGGCTCGCCCAATTGTTCGCCCAGGGTCTCGTAGTGGTACGGCTCGATGTGGGTGGTCTGCTCGCCGGGCCGGGAGCGCAGTTTGATCAGTACCTCGCGTCCGGGGCGGAGGCGGGCGTGCTGGATGGCGCGGCGCAGGATGTAGAGGCGCCCGTCGCGGTCCTCGGGCACGGAGGGCTGGACGGCGAACGTCACAGTGAAGGGGTGGGTCGCGCCGGTGCGCGAGGGATCGTACTGCTGGTCCGCGAGGAAGGGCAGCGCCGTCTGCACGACGCAGTTGTCGGAGATTCCGAGGCCGCGGTAGATCTCCCGGAACCTGCGCGCGTCGAAGGGACTGTTGGCCAGCACCACGTCCGCGCCGGCCCGCAGCAGCAGACCGTCCGTCAAGTTCTCGTAGACGACGCCCACATAGCCGGTCACCAGGACCGGGCGGCGGGGCACACCCTCGAAGTTCCGGGCGAGTCCGTGCAGGACCGCCTGCGTGGTGCCGCCGACGGACCCCACGATCAGGACGTCGGCCTGCGCGAGGTCGGGGCTGGTGACGAACTCGGCGACCGAGGACTGGGTGACGGCGGCGGGCTCGATGCCCACCTCCGCCATCTACCGCGCGGTGGGCGTGGCCCGGCCGTTGAGCATGTGCGCGTGCACCCACGGATCGGGGTGGAGTCGCTGTGCCAACTCCCCACCCCACTTCCACCGGGTGTCGGAGTCGGCGAGTACGTGAATCCGCATCGCCTCTGCTGCCCTCTCTCGCCTCGCCGCTGTCGTCCCATCGGCCATTGACCGATGGATCGAACCTGAGGAGGCCTCGCCTGCTTATGGGGACATGTGCCTACTGCGTGCCTGAGTTCATCCCATGGCCTTGACCACCTTGCGCGCGCCCCGAGCCTTGACCAGCCGGGCCGCGGCGCTGGACTCAGGATTGATCCGCAGCGCCTCCTCCGCCGCGAAGACCCTCAGCGACTTGCCGTCCCGGCCCATCAGGGCGGCCACTTCCGCGATCTTGATCCAGGTCATCGCGCGCTCGTCCCCGGCCATCGCCGCGAGCGAGAGCATCCGCTTCGCCTGCTCGAGGTCCTCGTCCTTGATGTAGAGGTGCGCCATGCCGATCAGCACATCCATCGGCTTGCGCTCCTTGAGGATGCCCTCACCGATCCGCCGGGCCGCGTCGGTCTCCCCCGCTTCCAGGTGGTCCTTGAAGGACTCGACCGTCAGCTCCTCCTGAGCGGGCTTCACGTTCGGCCGGCCCTTGCCCTGCTTGGCCTTCTTGGCGTTCTCCAGCACGTGCATCTCGGCTTCCGAGGGCGCACCCGGCAGGGACAGCTTGTAGAGCAGGTCCGGTTTGAAGTGCATGCGCAGCACAGGGCGTACGTCCATCTGCGGGCTACTGGCTCTACAGCAGCCTCAACGGCAACGTCCAGGGCGTCGACATCGACAAAGCGCTGGGTGACGACCGGCCCGAGAAGCTGCCCACCTCCGGGCAGAACATCCTGATCCTCGGTTCCGACTCACGCGCCGGGAAGAACGCCTCGCTGGGCACGGGCAACGTCTCCGGGGCGCGCTCCGACACCGCGCTGGTGATGCACATACCCGAGGGCCGCAAGAAGGCCGTCGCCGTCAGCATCCCCCGCGACACCCTGGTGACCCGGCCCGAGTGCACCACATCGCACGGCTCCACGCTTGCGTCCGCAAAGCGCGTGATGTTCAACTCCGTGTACTCGGCGGCTGGTCCGGCCTGTGTGGTGAAGACCGTGGAGCAGATGTCCGGGGTGCGGATGGACCACTACATGGAGATCGACTTCGCGGGCTTCAAGGGCCTCGTGGACGCCATAGGCGGGGTGACGGTCACCGTCCGACCAGGACATCCACGACAAGTCCAGCGGCCTGGACCTGACCGCCGGCACCCACGAGCTGAACGGCACCCAGTCCCTGCAGTTCGTCCGCACCCGGCACGGCATCGGCGACGGCAGCGACCTCGGCCGCATCGGACTCCCAGCAGCAGTTCATGCTCGCCCTGCTCTCCGAGATCAAGAAGCAGGACCTGCTGGGCAGCCCCACCAAGGCGTACCGGATCGCCGACAACCTCACCGATTCGCTCACCACCGACTCCGGTCTTGCCTCCCTGACCAAGCTGGCCAAGTTCGGCCGCAGCATGAACGGCATCGCCCCCGCCACCATGGAGACGATCATGCTGCCGGTGGCGTACGACAAGGTCGACCCCAACCGCGTGGTGGCCGCTGAACCCCAGGCGACGACGCTGTGGAAGGCGATCCGCACGGACTCGCAGATCCCCAAGTCCGCCAAGAAGTCGCCCGCGACGGGTGGGTGAGCCGGGAATCCTCGACCGGGAAGGGCACGGGACCGCCGATGCCGCGGGCGCGATGTTCACACCGCCCGCCATGCCTCCAGCGCGAGACCCGGTTCGTCCTTGCGCCGCGTGAAGAACAGCTCCCCGCTCCCGGGCGAGAGGCTGGCTGCCACCACCCGGCCGTCCTCGTCCTCCGCCAGCGACACTCGCGCATCGGCGGGGAGTTGAGGCCCGGACTCGGTCCACCACGCACCCGCCGACTCCTCCTCGGTCGGATACGCGGCGAAGACGGCGCACCCGCTCGCCGAGCGCTGGACGAGCAACGTGCAGTCGTGGCCGTCGAGTTCGCAGCGGATGGCGGAGACGGGGCCGGGCCCCGCGCCGACGAGCAGCGGCACCGGCTTGCCGCCGGGGCGCCAGGCGCACAGGTCGCCGGACTCGTCGGTGAAGAAGAGGGTGGTGGACTCCGGGGAGGTGGCGAGGGCTCGGAGGGTGCCGGGGCGTACCGGCGTTTCCAGGGCCTCCTCCAGGACCGGCTGCGCGCCGGGTTCCTCCTGGCGCCAGTGCAGGATGCCGCCCGGGACGGCCGCGTACAGCTCGACGAGTCCGGACTCTCCCGTCACCGCCGCCAGGTCCTCCTGCACCTCACGTCCCTTGAGGTCGCGCCAGGGATCCCAGCCGCCCTTCTCCTTCTGGGCGAGCATGCTCACTCCGCCGCCCTTGTTGCGTACGAAGACATGGGCGCGCCCCTGCGCGTCCACCGCGACGGCGGGCGTGCCGGTCCGGCCGCCCGTCCTGTCGGGGTGCCCGATCGGGTTCCAGTCGAGGGCGGCGAGGCGCGGCCGGAAGTGCGTGGAGTGCACGAGGCCCGACTCGTCGCGGACCGTGGGGCGCCAGGAGACGAGGTGGGCGTAGCCGTCCGGGCCCTGGCCCACGGCGATCACGGGATGCAGGCGTTGGTCGCCGCCCACGGTGCGCGGAGGGTCCCAGGGGCCGCCGGGGCCGCGCTCAGCCCGGCAGCGGACGGCGGCCTGAGACAGCAGGTAGACACTGAGCCTGCCGTCGCGGCCGCGTATGAGCCAGTCGCCGTTCACCGGTTCACTTTAATCGGGGGCGGCCCCGTCGCCGAGGCCCTCCCCCAAGCTCTCGGCCTCGCTCGAGCGGGGGGACACCCGTCGCCCGCTCACAAGCGCTTGGCGCTGCGGAACAGCCCGGCGTAGAAGCCGTTGCCGTCGATGCGGGAGACACCGCCCTTGTCGCCGATCGTCGGGCCGTTCTGCTCCTTGCGGCTGGAGACGAAGACCTTGTGGCCCTCGGTGTCCAGGCCCAGGTAGAGGGCGACGTGGTCGATGTGGTCGGCGGTGCGGTGGTCCATCTTGAAGAACAGCAGGTCGCCCGGCTGCAGCATGTCGATGTTCGTCGGGCGGGTGTACCAGGGGGCGGGGCCCCGGAGCTTGATGATGTCGACGCCGACCTTGGAGCGGGCCATGCCGTTGGCCGAGCGGGGCAGGCCGTCGCCGAGAGTGTCGGTGGCCATCAGCGGGTAGCGGGACCGGTAGCCCCACACCATCCGCATGAAGCCGGAGCAGTCCAGCGCGCGGTAGCGCTCCTTGCGCGCGTCCATCGTGGTCCCGGTGCGGAAGGTGTACGGGATGCCGAGGTAGTCGTAGAAGTCGTTCTGCTCCAGGCGATCCACGCCGTCCGCCTTGTACGGGCCGAACACCGCGTCTCCGGCGTACGGCACGCCCGCAGAGTCCTTCTTCACCGGCGCGCCCTGCACGTACTGGAAGGCGATCGCGAAGATGTCGTCCTCTTGGCTGCCGTAGTACTCCTTGAACCAGTCCTTGAACCACTGCTGGTTCTGGGCGCCCTTGGTCCAGGGTTCCGGCATGAGGCGGACCCAGTCGTCGGTGACCACCTTGGTGCTGGTGTTGACGGGTTCGCTGAAGGTGCGGGACTGGCCTTTGAGGGTGGCGGTGCGGGCGCCGTCGGTGAAGGTGGCGATCACCGCGCCCTTGGCGTCGCGCAGCACGGAACGTGCCGGGTCGTTCAGCCGCTCCCAGGTCTGCTTGCCGGTCGCCCTGACCGAGTTCTGCAGGCCGTTGTCGGTGACCGTCTGGGCGGCCGGGACCTTCGCCTGTTCGTCCTTGCGCAGTTCGTACGTGAAGTAAGCGCTGCCCGCGAGCAGCGCGAGCACCGTCGCCGTGTGAACGACGGGGCGGCCTTTGCGCTTCGGCATGGTGAGGGCTCCTGGTGTACGTCGGGAACAGGCGGACTCAGGCGGAGGGCAGGGCGCCCAGCAGGATGCCGGCGGTCAGCACCACATAGGTGGCGAGGGTGACCGATCCGACGGACAGCAGCGTCGCGCCCTTGGGCTGGCGGACCAGCTGGTAGCCGATCAGGCCCGGGACGATGAACCCGAGCGTCTGGTTGGCGTACAGCAGCGGGAACTCCATCTGCAGCACGATGATCACGGTGGCCTGGATGAGCACGCCGCTGAGCACCACGGCCGCGAACAGCCGCTTGCCGTACAGGATGACGAACTTCTGCATCAGCAGCGTGGCGAGGTACGTCAGGACGGTCACGCCGACCACCAGCGCGGCCCGCTGCAGGTCCTCGATGAGGGTGAGCGCGAGCCAGCCGGGCGTGATCATGCCGCCCGGCGACAGGTTGGTCGTCAGGTAGCACATCAGCGAGAACATCAACCCCAGGCCGATGCCGATCGCGGCGATCTCGGGGGTGAGGACGGAGGGGATCAACGCTGTTCTCCTGGGCTGTGCCACTGCTGGCTGTCGTCGGCGGAAGGCTGGGGAGGAGTGCGGGGCTCGAACAGCCCGCGGGACGGGACCTGTCCGAGCGAGGGGCCGCTGTCCGGGTGCGGCTGCGGCGCGGCGGGGGCGGGCTGGTCACCGTGGTACTGCTGCGTCCAGACGTCGTCCGGGTACGGCTCGCCGTACCCTGCCTGGCTGACCTGCTCCGGGTACGGGTTCGGGTACGGGTACGGGTGTAGGGCGTCGCGCTGCACGGGGAGCTGCGGGACGTACGGCTGCTGCGCGTAGCGCGACTCGTACGCCTCCGAGTAACCCTGGTACGGGTCGATGCGGGGCGCGTACAGCTGCACGGTCTCGACGTGCTCGACCACGGCGGGCGCCGCCCCGGTGCGGCCGGCCGTGGCCGCGGGCACGGGCTCGTCAGCGCTCTCGTCCGGCGGGAGTTCGGCGAGGTGCTCCAGCAGGATCTCGCCCTGGCCGTGGATGTTGCCGATCGCGACCAGCGATGAGTCCGGGCCGAGCTGCTCCAGCAACCGGGCCATGAACTCCTCGGGGTCGCGCTTGTCGCCGCCGAGGTCGACGGCGCGCGAGCGGAACTCGGCGGGAATGGCGTCGATGGCGGATTTGGCCGGGTGGCCGATGACGAAGACGCGCTCGGGGTCGAGGTCGGGGATGATCTCGCCCATCTGTCCGTTGCGTTCGACGCGGTCGGGGCGGCAGTTGATGACCACGTTGAGCGGGCGGTGGATGGCGCCGAGGTCGAGCAGCTGGTTGATGTTCATCAGCGTCGACTCGGGGTCGTTGGCCGCGAAGACGTTGGCGAAGCGCACCTTCTTCCCCTCGGGCGTCAGATAGCGCTCGACGGAGAGGACACCGGGGTCCGGCGGGGCCTCGTACATGCCCTGCAGGGCCGTCTCCCGGTCGACGCCGAGGAGTTCGGCGACCGTCAGCGCGATGGCCACGTTCTCCTTGAAGGTGAACCAGCTGAAGCCGCGCAGCTCCTCGTCGCTGACCGTCTCCGGGTCGGCGTAGATGAGCCGGCAGTTCCGGGCGTCGGCCTCTTCCTGGAGGATGTCGAAGCGGTCTTTCTCGGCGGTGACGCAGATGCCGTCCTCCGGCATCGAGCGACAGAGCGAGCGCGCCACGTCGTCCAGGGTGGGGCCCATCTCGGCGAGGTGGTCCTCGCGGACGTTGCACAGCACGCCGATCGTGGAGCGGATCAGCTTGGACTGGTTGATCTCCTGCAGGGCCGGCATGACGGCCATGCACTCGATGACGAGCGCGTCCGGCTGGTACGCGGCGGCGCGCCGCACGATGCCGATCTGCTCGACCACGTTGGCGATACCGAACTTGCGGTAGACCGGCTCCTCCGAGGCGTCGGGGTGGATGAACCGGGCCGCGGTGCCGGTGGTCTTGGCCACGGTCGTCAGCCCGCCGCCGCGCAGGGCGCCCGCGCACAGCCGGGTGATGGACGACTTGCCGCGGATGCCGTTGACCAGGACCCGGGTGGGTATCTGGTCCAGGTTGGTGAAGTGCCGCCGCTGCTCCACGATGCCCGCGACGAACAGGATCGCGCAGCACACCAACAGCACGGTGTAGAGGAAGAGCACGGGTGATCAGTTCCTTGTGTACTGCTGCGGCGCGGACGCCTGGGGCGGGGTGCGGCGGGGCTGCTGCCGGCGCTGGTCCTGCAGCTGCTGCCGGATGAGTTCCAGGGAGCGGGTGACCGCGCCGACCTCGTCGTGGTGCTGCGGGAACAGCACGGTCTTGCGGTCGCCGTCGGCCAGCGCCTCGGCCCGGTCGGCCAGCGAGCGCAGCGGCCGGGCCACCACGATGTGCAGCCAGCCCAGGCAGGCGACGGCCGCGGCGGCGCCGAGCAGTCCGGCGAGCACGGTGCGGTTCTGGGTGTCGTACTCGGGGATGGCAAGCCGGTTGGCGGGCTGCCAGCTGACCACGCTCCAGCCGAGGGACTCGGCGGGGCCGCTGCCGGCGAACGGGGCGGCGGCGGCGATCCGCACGCCGTGCTCGCGGTAGAGCACCCCGTTCGCGCGGGCCTTCTTGCCGAGCCGCTGGGCGCTGGCCGCGACCAGGTCCTTGAGGTGGTCGTCGGGCAGCCCCTGGAAGGCGAGGAAGCCGGTGTTGCCGGCGATGACCTTGCTGCGGTCGTCGACGAGGCGGACCACGCCCATACCCGGCCGGGTCAGCAGGGCGTTGAGGAACTCGACGCGGAACTCGCCGACCAGCTGCGCGCCGTCCCGGCCGGGGATGTCGGCGTTGGCGACGACGACGGGCTCCTTGCCGCCGCGGCCCAGCAGCCGGATCGGGGTGTCGGAGACCCGGTGGGAGCGGATCATCTTGGGGTCCTTGCCCTTCCGGGCCAGGATCTCGCCGGAGGAGTCGACGACGTAGAGGGAGCGGTAGCGCCGGTTCTCGTCGAGGGTGCGTTCCAGCACCTTCTCCATGGCCTCGGGTTCGGTGCGGTTGCCGATGAGGGAGCCGACCGACTCCAGGTCGGCGCTGCCCTCGTTGAGCGCGCGGCGCACCCGGTCGCTGAGCGTGTCGGTGCGTTCGCGCTGGTCGCTGACGAGCTGCTGCGGTACGACGGCCGTGCTGTCGGCGCGGTTGATCAGCAGCATCAGCGGTGCCGACCAGGCCAGCAGCAGCACCGCGCAGACCGCGAGCAGGGCCCGGGTGCCGATCCGGCGCAGTCCGCGCGGGCGCGGCGTGGGGCCGGTGGCGTCGGCGCTCTCGCCGAGCAGCTGGCGGCGCAGCTGTTCCAGGGCGTGGCCGACGCGGCGCGCCTCGCCGTAGCCGGGGACAGTGACGGGCCGGGTCAGGTCGCCGCGGGTGAGTCGGCGGGACTCCAGGAACAGCCGGATCAGCGGGCGCTGCACGGTGCCCAGCAGCACCGCCACGGCGATGGCGCCGACGACGAGGAGCGCGCCGCCCGCCAGCAGGCCGACCACCAGGGACTGGGTGCGGGTGGGGTCCTCGGCCACCTTGACCATGGCCACCACGGACAGGCCGAGGCCGGAGGCGGTGGTGACCTCCCCGGGGTCGGGTGCGGCCAGCGTGGCGTATCCGGCGACGGACCGGTCGCTCAGCACGTGGCCGCCGACCAGGCTGCCGCTGACCCCCTGGTAGCCGCTGGCGCCGGGCTCCTTGCTGCTGCGCGGGTCCTGCCGGGCCTTGCGGGCGGCGAGCTGGGCGAAGTCCTTCAGCTGCTTGCGGGAGAGCTTGATCTCCTTGCGGTCGGTGCTCGTGCGTACCTGCTCGGGCTCGGGAATGCCGTCGCTGCTGAGGATCGCGCCGTCGCGGTCGACCACGGCGATGGACCGGAACTGGCCGAGGCTGATGCCGGGGAACGTCAGGTTGTTGGAGGCCACGAGCAGCAGCTGCGGTTTGCCCGGCCAGGACAGCAGCGCGAAGGACAGCAGTCGCGCCTCGCCGTTCTTCAGCTGGACCATGCGCGGCGCGAGTCCGCCCTCGTCGCCGAGGGCGGAGGAGTTCACCGAGGTCAGCGGGACGGTCTCGCCGCGGGCCGCGACCAGCTTGCCGGTGCGGATCTCGACGACGGCGGTGCCCGTCCACTTCTGGTAGGTGCTGCCGAGCCTGTCGAGGACGGCGTCGCCGGAGACCGGCTGGCCGGCGCTGAACAGCGCGGCGGACCGGGTGAGGTCGGTGACGGACTCGTCGATGGAGGCACGCAGCGCGATGGCGCCGTCCTCCGCGAAGTGCTGCTGAGAGGTCTGGACCGCTTTCGGCACCCCGCCGTTGTCGACACGGCCCAGTACGAGTGCTGTGATACCGGCGAGCGACAGCAGCAGCACCGACAGGACCGCGATCGGCGGGCGGATGCCTCCGATCAGCGACATGTCGGCTCGTCGGCGGGCTCGGTGCTGCCGCGACGGGGGCGGTGACGCCAAGGGAGGGTCCTCTCAGGGCGTGCGGGTGATCGGTCCGCACGGGGAAGCCGGGACAGTTTTCGAATCTGTGTGCGCTATGGGCACAACTGTTGCCCAGGTGTACCCACAGCACTCAGATAGGTAAGAGCCCCATAAAGTTGCGCACTTACCCATGTGATCTGCGCAACATCCGCGTTTAGGGGGTTAGTTCTGGGCAGACGTGCACGTCATTCGGGCGGCCGCCGCCAGGGCAGCGGAGTCGGCGGCTGGATCCTGTCGTCAAACTCCCGTCGTCCGCCCGGAGGGCGGGCTCCGCGGCGTCTGGTGCGTGCTCTCGGCGTGCCGGGTACAGGCCCTCGTACTGGATCTTGGGTCTGTGCCCGGTGCGACGAGTGGGGGCACCTCCCACACCCTTGAAGCAGTGGGGGAGCATGCCAGGCGTCGCGGGGCGGCCGGGAGTTTGACGACAGGGCCTAGGGCAGCGGAGCCAGCGGCTTCAGACCGTCCTTGGCTGCGCCGCGGTTGTACAGGGTGCCCTCGGTGCGCTCGAAGGCGAGCCGCAGCCGGGCCCGCTGCCCGTCGGTGAGGTCGTTCTCGCCCCGGAGCGCGGCCGGCACGTCCAGCAGGCGGTAGTCCCGGGCCTCGTCGTCGTTGTAAGTGGCCTTGCCGCCGTCCGTGGCATTCTCGGCGTCCGGCGGGATCTGCAGCATCGTCGGCTCGAAGCGGGGCTGGACCTCCCAGTGGCCCTTGCCGTGCTCGGTGAACGTGAACCATCCGATCACGCCCTCCTCGGTCAGCCCCGTCGGCCGCTCGTGCCGGGCGATCTGGTTCCCCATGCCGTAGGCGACCCAGAGGCCGTCGACCTTCTCCATCGGCTGGACGACATGCGCATGGTGGCCGATGACGAGGTTGATGCCGGTGTGGTGGGCGAGCTGGCGGGCGAAGGAGAGCTGCGTGGCGGTGGCACTCGGCTCATGCTCGTGGCCCCAGTGCAGGGAGAGAATCACCACCTCGGCGCCGGCCTTGCGGGCCCGCCGCTCGGCGGCCTTGATCCGGCCGAGGCTCTGCTCGTTGGCGACCCACGGCTTGCCCTTCGGCATCCGGTGCGGCTCGTTGAAGCCGTACGCGAACGATATCTGCGCGACCTTCACGCCCTTGACGTTCATGATCAGCGGGGTGAGCGCCTCCTTCTGGGTGCGGAAGGAGCCTGTGTGCTTCACGCCGGCGGCGTCCAGCGCGTCCAGGGTGCGCTTCACGCCGGCGTAACCGTGGTCGAGCGTGTGGTTGGAGGCGGTGGAGCAGGTGTCGTAGCCGAGATCCTTGATGGTCTTCGCCGTCTGCGGGGGCACCTGGAAGTCCGGGAACCCCTCGAACGGGCCCTTCTCGGCGCCCATCACCGGCTCGAAGTGGCAGATCGCCAGGTCGGCCTTGCTGATCAGCGGCTTGATCCCGGCCATCATCGGCCCGAAGTCCAGCCCGGCCACGCCCTTGCCGGTGCGCTTGGCGTCCTTGCGCGCCTGGTCGACCAGCTCGGGATGCATCAGGATGTCCCCGGCCGCCGCGACGGTGAAGGAACGCCCGCCGCCCTGGTCGCCCCCGTCGTCCGAGACAAGGCCACAGCCGGCGACGGCGGCGACGAGGAGGAGCGGGATCAGCAGAGTCAGCAGGGTGCGGCTACGGCATTTGTTCACCGAGATATCTTGATACAACCATGAGAGCCACTCGCCCACGCATCATAACGATCGCGACACTTCTGCTGGTTGTCGCTGGTCTGGCCGGCGGGCTGACCGCTGTGCTCCGCGCCACTCGCGACGGGGGTGAGGCCGCTCCCGGCCCCCGTTCCGGCGCGGGTGCCCCGCAGGTCGACCTGGCGCGCGAGGTCGAGGACTACACCAGCCGCTTCGGCCCGGACCACGGCTACCGGCAGCCCGGCCGAGCGGACCGTACGGCCATCGCCGAGGCCGTCGGCCTGCTCGTCGACGGCCACCGCGAGCAAGCGAAACGATTGCTTTCTCAACGCGACTTCACGGTGCGCACCGTGTTCGACCGGGTCTCCAAACACGACTACACCGAAGTGGCCGACCGCACCGACGACGCCGTGACGCCGCGCGGCTGGGGCCGGGTCTATATGGACCTGGACCACCGTCCGCGCTGGTCGGTGCAGATCCCGCACCCGGTCGCCGACCACGGCACCGAGCAGCTGGGCGTCCGGGTTCTGCGCGACTCCCCCGGCGGCGTTCTCGTGATCGCGGGAGCACATCGCAAAGCCGGACGTGGGAACTCCGCGGACATGGCGCACCGCCGGGATACCGTCTTCTACGCCATCTGCGCCGAGCTGCTCCGCCGTGGGATGCCCGGGGTCCAGCTGCACGGCATGGCTGCCTCCTCCGCCCCCGGCTACGACGTGGTCGCCTCCACCGGTGCCGGAACGGCGGGCCGAGCGGACGGCCGCAGTCTGGCCGACGCCCTGCGCACGCACGGCTTCCGCGTGTGCCGGGCCTGGGTGCGGAACTGCCCGCTGGAGGGCGAGGAGAACATGGAGGGCCGCGCCGCCGACGCCGCACACGTGCCGTTCCTGCACGTCGAGTTCGCCCCCGAGGTGCGCGTCGACGGACCGCCCGCCGAGCGCGCGGCCACCGCCGTCAGCGAGATCACACGCCGCTGGGCGACCGCCCCTGTGACAACCTGAGGGCATGGCGGACGACGCGGACGACCGAGACACCCCGGGCGGCACGCCCCCGGCCACTCCCCTGCCACTACTTGTCGTGGACGGCGCGAACGTCGTCGGGTCCGTGCCCGACGGCTGGTGGCGCGACCGCCGCGCCGCCGCCGAACGCCTGCGGGACCGGCTGGTGCCGTTCGCGCGGTCCGGAGCGGGCGGCCTGGCCGGGCCGCTGGAGCTGATCCTGGTGGTCGAGGGCGCGGCCCGGGGCGCGGCCTCCGTGCCCGGGGTGCGCGTGGAGGAGGCGTCCGGCAGCGGCGACGACCTCATCGTGGAACTCACGGCGGCGGCCGGCGACCGCCCCTGCCTGGTCGTGACGGCCGACCGCGAGCTGCGGCGCCGGGTGGCGGAACTGGGCGCCCAGGTCACCGGCCCGCGCGCCGTACTGGGCTGACCGGAGCAGCCCGCGCTCCGCAGAGCCTGTGTCTGAACCCCGGCCGGACGCCCGCCGTCTGGCACGCACGCTCGCCGCGTTGCCGAAAGGCCCCAGTAGCTCCGCTGCGAGGACCTTCCGGCGCCTTGCGATCGCACGCACCAGACGACGGGCGCTGATCCGACCGGGATTCAGACACAGGCTCTCACTCTCCCGGCACCCGGGCATACAGCACCGCCCCGTCGACCCTCCCCACCTCCTCGTAGCGTGCCGCCAGCAGGCGGCGCAGGCTCGGAACGCGGTCGGGGGCGTACGGCTTGCCGCGGGAGTCGTCCACGACCAGGGCGGGGGTGTGCGCGCTCATCTCCTGCCGGAACACCGGCCAGGCGCCCCCGACGGCGTACTTCTCGCCGACCTGCGGGCCGTCGCGCCCACCGCTGTAGTTGGTGAGCAGACCGGCGGTGAGATAGCGGGTGGCGGGGGTGCGGCCGGCCAGCCAGTACGTCTCCGGGTGTATACCCCACACCAGGACCCGGTCGGCGGGTGTGGTGCGTTGCCCGAGGGCCGCCGCGAGACGCTGCGCATGGGCCAGTTCGGGCCGCGGTGCGAGCAGCCCCCAGGCAAGGAACAGGGTGCAGCAGCACGCCGAGGTGAGCAGCGCGGTCACCAGCCGCTCGCGAGGCAGGATCTGCAGCGCGGCCGTCGCCAGCAAGGCCACCGGCGGGATGAGCTGCAGGTAGTAGTGGCCGAAGAAGTGGAAGCCGAGCAGCACGGCCACCGCGGACGAGACCAGCCAGAGCCACAGCTCCGCCGATCCCGTGCGGGCGATGCGCAGCACCCGTACGACCGGAGGGATGAGCCCCGCGCAGGCCACCGCCAGGATCCCGGTGTTGACCAACCCTCGTACCAGGACGTGGAGTTCGGAGCCGGCGAAGGAGGCGTACGCGCTCGAACCGGTGACCGTCCAGAACAGGAACCCCGCCGGGTCGGTGACCAGCGCCGCGCTCAGTACGGGAACGGTCAGCCCAACTCCCAGCCGGACCAGGGCGCTTCGGGGCGCCGCCGCGGACCGCCACAGCAGCCACACCACCGGCACCAGCACCGCCCCACCCGTCTGCTTCGCCAGCAGCGCGCACGCGACGGCGAGCCCTGCCGCACCCCAGCGGCGCCGGTCGGCGCACCACATCGCCGCGGTCGTGCACGGCAACATGAAGACCTCGAAGGTCGCGGCCTGCGCGTCCTCGGGGTTGAGCCCGATGGAGGCCAGCAGATACAGCACGCCCGCCGTAGGCCCGGCCGCCGCGCCCCAGCGGCGCCGGGCCAGGGACGCCAGCAGCACGGCGGTCGACAGCTGAGCCACCACCGCGAGGACCCGTACCGAGGTGAGCGAGCCGGAGCCGCACACCGCGAACGCCGCCTCGTACAGCCACGGCACGAGCGGTGGCTTGCGGTCCACGACCGTCTCGTACAGCTCTCCCCCGTTCGCCAGCAGCCGCGCCTGTACGGCGAGATAGCCCTCGTCCGGGTTCCACAGCGGTCGTACGAAGGAGGGGGCACGGGTGAGACAGACCAGCACCGCGAGGACGGGCAGCAGCCGTATCCAGTAGCCGCGGCCCGATCCTCGCGACTCGGCTACGGAACGTGGTGATCCCAGGAGCTCGGCGAGCATACGGTGCACGCTATCCGGCCCCGCAGTCTCGACCGAAGCGGGACATACGGGTCCGGAGCATCAACCGGGCCGATTACTCGGCGTCCCGGCCCGGCGGCTTCAGTACCTGGCCCACCGTCGTCTCCTGTTGACGGCCCAGGCGGCTGTGCGAACGCCCGTACAGGAAGTAGACGAAGAAGCCGATCACCATCCAGATGGCGAACCGGAGCCAGGTCTCGGCGGGCAGGTTCAGCATCAGCCACAGCGTGGCGAGGACGGACACGATCGGGAGGAACGGCACCCACGGTGTGCGGAAGGAGCGGTGCAGGTCCGGGCGGGTACGCCGGAGGATGACCACGCCGATGGCGACGACGACGAAAGCGAAGAGCGTGCCGATGTTCACCAGTTCGGCGAGTTCGCTGAGGCTGGTGAAGCCCGCGAGGATCGCGATCACCGCACCGAGCAGGATGGTCGGCCGGTGGGGGGTCTTGAAGCGGGGGTGGACGCGTGAGAAGAAGCGCGGCAGCAGTCCGTCACGGCTCATCGCGAAGAACACCCGGGTCTGGCCGAGGAGCAGGATCATGCAGACGGTGGTCAGGCCGACGGCGGCGCCGAAGCTGATCACGCCCGCGTACCAGGGGTGCCCGATGGCCTTGAAGGCATCGGCGAGCGGAGCGTCCACGGACAGCTCGCTGTAGTGCTGCATCCCGGTCACCACGATCGCCACGGCGACGTACAGCACGGTGCAGATGAACAGCGAGCCGAGGATGCCGCGCGGCATGTCCCGCTGCGGGTTCTTGGTCTCCTCGGCGGCGGTGGCCACGACGTCGAAGCCGATGAAGGCGAAAAAGACCACGGAGGCGGCGGTGAAGATGCCCATCACACCGTAGTTGGACGGCGCCCAGCCGAACATCAACTGGATGAGCGGCGCCTTGAGGGTGCCGGCAGCCTCGACCGCGTGGGCCGTCGGGATGAACGGCTTGTAGTTGGAGGAATTGACGAAGAAGGCACCCGCGATGATCACAATGAGGACGACGGTCACCTTGATGGCGACGACGACCTCGGTGACGCGCGCGGACAGCTTCATGCCGAGCACGAGGATCACGGTGAGCACCAGCACCAGGGCCGCGGCCAGGATGTCGAAGCCGAACCCCGTGGCACCCTCCCGGCCGCTCAGCGACGCCGGCATGTGCCAGCCCGCGTTGTCCAGGAGCGAGCGGATGTAGCCGGACCAGCCGACGGCGACCACCGCCGTGCCGAGCGCGAACTCCAGGACCAGGTCCCAGCCGATGGTCCAGGCGGGCAGTTCGCCGAGGGAGGCGTAGGAGAACGTGTACGCGGATCCGGCCACCGGGACCGTGGAGGCGAACTCCGCGTAGCAGAGCGCTGCGAGGGCGCAGACGACGCCGGCCACGACGAAGGCCAGGGAAACCGCAGGGCCCGCGTTCTCCTTGGCGACCTTGCCGGTGAGGACGAAGATGCCGGTGCCGATGATGACACCGACGCCGAAGACGGTGAGATCCAGAGCGGACAGCGACTTCTTGAGTGCGTGCTCCGGCTCCTCAGTGTCCAAGATCGACTGTTCGACCTTCTTCGTTCTGAAGAGGGTGCTGCTCACGACCGTACCTCCCACGCTCGTCGTCCTCGACATGATCGAGGGGGCTGGTGCTGCGTATGCCCCGAGATGAGTGGATTCACGCGAAAGGGCCGGTTTCACCACCCGTACAGGGTGCGGAAACCGGCCCTTCGGACCCGAGGAGTTCGTCAGTCGCGCGCGGGTTCCACCGAGTCCACGGCCTGCGCCGTCGTGCGGTCGAAGCGCCCGTCGAGCTTGGCGACGAGGCCGGTGACCTGGCGGGCGATGTCCGGCGCGGTCAGGCCGATCTCCGCCATGACCTCCTTGCGGGAGGCGTGGTCGAGGAAGCGCGGCGGGATGCCGAAGTCGCGCAGCGGGATGTCGACGCCCGCGTCGCGCAGGGCCTGCGCGATCGTCGAACCGACGCCGCCGACACGGGAGTTGTCCTCGACGGTGACGACCACCCGGTGCTGCTCGGCGAGCGGGGCCATCGCCTCGTCCACCGGCTTGACCCAGCGCGGGTCGACGACGGTCGTGGAGATGCCCTGCTTGTCCAGGAGGTCGGCGATCTCCAGGCACATCGGGGCGAGCGCGCCGACGGAGACGAGCAGCACGTCGGGCACGTTGGAGCCCGGGGCGCGCAGCACGTCCATGCCGCCGATGCGGCCCACGGCGGGCACGGCCGGACCGACCGCGCCCTTGGAGAAGCGGACCACGGTCGGCGCGTCCTTCACCTCGACGGCCTCGCGCAGCTGGGCGCGGACCTGGTCGGCGTCGCGCGGCGCGGCGAGCCTGAGGCCCGGCACGATCTGAAGGATCGACATGTCCCACATGCCGTTGTGCGAAGCGCCGTCGGTGCCGGTGACGCCCGCCCGGTCCAGCACGAAGGTGACACCGCACTTGTGCAGGGCCACGTCCATCAGCACCTGGTCGAAGGCGCGGTTGAGGAAGGTCGCGTAGACGGCGAAGACGGGGTGCAGTCCGCCGGTGGCGAGGCCCGCCGCGGAGACGGCGCCGTGCTGCTCGGCGATACCGACGTCGTAGATGCGGTTCGGGAAGGCGTCCGCGAACTTCTTCAGGCCGACCGGCTGCAGCATCGCCGCCGTGATCGCGACGATGTCCTTGCGCTCCTTGCCGAGCTCGACCATCTCGTCGCCGAAGACGGAGGTCCAGTCGGCACCCGAGGCCTTGATGGGCAGGCCCGTGTCGGGGTGAATGGGGCCGATGCCGTGGAAGCGGTCCGCCTCGTCCTGCAGGGCGGGCTGGTAGCCACGGCCCTTCTCGGTGAGGCAGTGCACGATCACCGGGCCGCCGAAGCGTTTGGCACGGGCGAGCGCCGACTCCAGAGCCTCGATGTCGTGGCCGTCGATCGGGCCGACGTACTTCAGGCCCAGGTCCTCGAACATGCCCTGCGGGGCGATGAAGTCCTTCAGGCCCTTCTTGGCGCCGTGCAGGGTCTCGTAGAGGGGCCTGCCGACGACCGGGGTGCGCTCCAGCAGGTCCTTGCCGCGGGCCAGGAAGCGCTCGTAGCCGTCCGTGGTGCGCAGGGTCGCCAGGTGGTTGGCGAGGCCGCCGATGGTGGGGGCGTACGAACGCTCGTTGTCGTTGACGACGATGACCAGGGGGCGGTCCTTGGCGTCGGCGATGTTGTTGAGCGCCTCCCAGGCCATGCCGCCGGTGAGGGCGCCGTCACCGATGACGGCGACGACGTGGTCGCTCCGGCCGCGCACCTGGTTGGCCTTCGCGAGGCCGTCGGCCCAGCCGAGGACCGTGGAGGCATGCGAGTTCTCGATGACGTCGTGCTCGGACTCGGCCTGCGAGGGGTAGCCGGACAGGCCGCCCTTCATCTTCAGCTTCGAGAAGTCCTGACGGCCGGTGAGGAGCTTGTGGACGTAGGACTGGTGACCCGTGTCCCACAGCACCTTGTCCTTGGGCGACTCGAAGACGCGGTGCAGGGCGATGGTGAGCTCCACGACACCGAGGTTGGGGCCGAGGTGGCCGCCTGTCTTGGAGACCGCTTCGACGAGAAAGGTCCTGATCTCGCCGGCCAGCTGGTCCAGCTGCTCCAGGCTGAGCCGGTCCAGATCGCGCGGTCCCCTGATGCGGGTCAGCAGCGGCACCCGTGCCTCCTTGCAATAGAGCTGTTCTGGCTTTGCCGGGTCTGTCGAGTCTAATGTTCCGCCTTTCACGGCGACGTCCGGGCTCCGCCTTGTACGTCGCGCGTTCGGCCGTAAATCATCCATACGCACGTTCCCTTCACGGCCGTACGCACCCCCGTTCACGGACGGGGAAGGCCCCGGGTGCGGACATGGAAGTGCCCGGTACCGCCATTGGTACCGGGCACTTCGTCCAGGGCCGGAAGGGGCCGGACCGCTAGGCGCGGCCTGCCGTCTTCTGGGTCTTACGGGTGACGGCGTCGATGACGACCGTGGCGAGAAGCACACCACCGGTGATCATGTACTGGACCGGAGAGGCGATGCCCTCCAGGGCGAGGCCGTACTGGATCGAGACGATCACGAGGACACCGAGCAGCGCGTTCCAGGTGCGGCCACGGCCACCGAAGAGGCTGGTGCCACCGATGACGGCCGCCGCGATGGCGTTCATCAGGAGGTCACCGGCGCCCGCGCCCTGGTTGGCGGAGGCGATCTTCGAGGCGATGAACAGACCACCGATCGCGGCGAAGGTACCGGAGATCGCGAAGACCGAGATCCGGACCATCTCCACGTTTATGCCCGCACGCCGGGAGGCCTCGACGCTGCCGCCGAGTGCGAAGATCTTGCGCCCGTACGAGGTACGGCGCAGCAGGAAGTCCGTGAGCAGCAGCACCGCGATGAAGATCACCACGGCCAGCGGCAGACCCTTGTACTGGTTGTAGATGATCGCCACGGCGAAGGCGAGGACCGCCAGGAGCACGGTGCGCGCGATGGTCTCGCCCAGCGGCGCCGACGGCACACCGGCGGCCTCGCGGCGGCGGTTGCCGAAGTACGAGGTGAGGAAGTACACAGCGGTCACGACGATCGCGAGCGCGTAGGCGGCGGCCACATCGGTGAAGTAGTAGCTGGTCAGCTTGGCGACGACGCCTTCGCTGTCCAGGTTGATGGTGCCGTTGCTGCCGAGGATCTGGAGCATGAAGCCGTTCCAGAACAGCAGACCCGCCAGCGTGACGGCGAAGGCCGGCACACCGATGCGCGCGAACACGAAGCCGTGGATCGCACCGGCGACCGTGCCGGTGAGGATGGCCAGCACGAAGGCCAGCCACTCGTTCATGCCGTGCGTGACATTCAGCACCGCGAAGGCGGCGCCCGCGACACCGGAGACCGAACCGACCGACAGGTCGATCTCGCCGAGCAGCAGCACGAAGACGATGCCGACGGCGATCATGCCCGTGCCGACCATGGCGACGGAGATGTCGGACAGGTTGCCCGCGGTGAGGAAGTTCGAGTTCAGGCTGGCGAAGATCGCCCAGATGATGATCAGGCCGATGACGACGGGAAGGGAGCCCAGGTCGCCGGACTTCATCTTCCGCTTGAACTCGGCGACATAGCCCTTGAGGCCCTCTTCGCGGACCAGCAGCCGGGGGTCGACCGCGGTGACCGCGTCGTGCGCCGCCTCGGGGTTCTCCACGACGTGCTCGTCGGGGGTGGCGGAGGTCTTGTCGATGCTCACTTCTGAGCCTCCCCATTGCTGCGCGCCGCACGACGGGTCACGGCGTTCTCCGTGGCGCCCGTGATGGCGGAGATGATCTCTTCCTGGGAGGTCGACTTGACCTCGAAGACGCCGTTGTTGCGCCCCAGGCGCAGGACGGCGACCTTGTCGGCCACTGCCTTCACATCGGCCATGTTGTGGCTGATGAGGATGACCGCGTGGCCGCGCTCGCGCAGCCGCTCGACCAGGTCCAGGACCTGGGCGGTCTGCTCGACACCGAGGGCCGCGGTGGGCTCGTCGAGGATGACGAGCTTGGGCTCGCCGAGCATCGAACGGGCGATCGCCACCGTCTGGCGCTGACCGCCGGAGAGTGAGGCGATCGGGATACGGACGCTGGGGATGCGGATGGACAGCGTGTCCAGCAGTTCGCGGGAGCGGCGCTCCATCTCGACCTCGTCCAGGACACCGCGCTTCTTCAGCTCGCGGCCCAGGTAGAGGTTGCCGACGACGTCGATGTTGTCGCACAGCGCGAGGTCCTGGTAGACGGTCGCGATGCCCAGCGCCTGCGCGTCGTGCGGCCTGTTGATCTGGACGGACTTGCCGTCCCACTCGATGGCGCCTTCATCGATGGGGTGCACGCCGGCGATCGTCTTGACCAGCGTGGACTTTCCGGCGCCGTTGTCGCCCACCAGGGCGACCACTTCACCGGCGTGGACCTCAAGCTCTACATCGGTGAGCGCCTGGACGGCACCGAATCGCTTGGAGACCCCGCGCAACGCCAGGACAGGCGTAGCGGACACGTGAACCATCTCCTTCGCCGCCTGACCCGGCGGGAGGTTGTGCAGAAGTTTGTGGAGGGGGTGTACCGTCCGGCGCCCCGCGTAGCTTGCGGGGCTGTTGATGCGGGGCGCCGGAGGGGCTCAGTACGCAAGTCCCGTACGGGAATTCAAGAACGAATTCCCGTACATGGATAGAGACTTGCGGTGGCTTACTTCAGACCGATCTTGTCGCAGTCGGCCTTGTACGCGGCGGTGCAGATGTCGCTGACCGTGTAGACGCCGTCCTTGATGACGGTGTCCTTGATGTTGTCCTTGGTCAGCGAGGTGACCGCGACGAGCACCGACGGGATCGCCTTGTTGGTCGGGCTGTCGACCTTGTCCTTGGCGATCGTGTCGAGCGACTTGCCCTGGGCGAGCGCGACGGCCATCTCGGCGGCGGCGTCGGCCTCGGGGGCGTACGGCTTGTAGACGCTCATGTACTGCGTACCGGCGACGATGCGCTGCACACCCGCGAGTTCGGCGTCCTGGCCGGTGACCGGGACGGAGATGCCCGCGGCCTTCAGGGCGGTGATGATACCGCCGGCCATGCCGTCGTTGGCGGAGTAGACACCGACGACGTTCTTCTTGCCGAGGGCGGAGATGGCGCCCTCCATGTTGGAGTTGGCGTTCTCCGGCTTCCACTCCTTGGTGTCGTACTCCTTGCCGATGTTCACCTTGCCGTCGAGCACCTCGTGGGCGCCGGCCTTGAACTGCGCGGCGTTCGGGTCGGTGACCGACCCGTTCATCATGACGATCTTGCCGCTCTTGGCCTTGGAGCCGAGCGCCTTGAGGAGAGCCTCGCCCTGCGTCTTGCCGACGGTCTTGTTGTCGAACGAGGTGTACGCGTCGATCGGGCCCTGCGCGAGACGGTCGTAGGCGACGACCGGGATGCCCTGGTCCTTGGCCTTCTGAACCGAGTTCTTGATGGCGGCAGCGTCCACAGCGTCCACGATCAGCACGTCCACCTTGTTGGTGATCATCGTGTCGACCTGCTGGTTCTGCGTGCTGGCGTCCTGCTTGGCGTTGGCGTAGACGACCTCGCCCTTGTTGTTCGTCAGCTCCTTGATCTTCTTCTCGATCAGGGGCTTGTCGAACTTCTCGTAACGCGCGGTCTGGTTCTCGGGAAGGAGCAGACCGACCTTGATCGCGTCGCCCTTCTTGGCAGAGCTGGAGTTGTCGCTCTTGTCGCCGGACTCCTTGGCACTGCCACAGGCGGCCAGCGAGACGGCCATCGCACCAGCGGCAACGGCAACGGCGGCACGACGCATACGCGTGTTCACTTCAGAAACCTCCCTGACGAGGCCGCGTCGTTGCGGCCGAGGTGGCTGGAAGTCAACTCGGCCACACGTACGACGTCAAGAAGTAAATACTTAACGAGATGGCAACGGTGCCATGCGTTCTCTAAGTGAAGGCAGGGGCGGCAGCAGACAGCGATCCGTCCAAAAGGGTCGAATCGCCCATCTCGCTGAGGGCGAGAGCGAGCGCCCCGAGGACCTCCGCACGGCCACCCAGCGCCCCTGGCAACACCGTGAGTTGACGTGCGGCGCTGGGGATCGCGTAGCGGCCGACCGACTCCCTGATGGGCCCGAGAACCAGTTCCCCGGCCTCGGCGAGATCGCCGCCGAGGACCACCCGGCTCGGGTTCAGCAAATTGCAGAGATTCGCGACTCCGCTGCCGATATGGCGACCGACGTCGGCGATCACCCGACGACAGCCCGGATCTCCGTCCCGCGCCAGCCTGACCACGCCGTCCATGGTCAGATCGGTGCCGTGACTGGATTGAAGGAGCGGCAGCACATAGCGCGCCGCGGCAAAGGTCTCCAGACAACCCCGGTTGCCACAGCGGCAGACGGGGCCGGATTCATCAAGGGTGATATGGCCGATTTCTCCCGCGGTGCCGCCGGGCCCGCGGTAGATCTTGCCGTCGATCACCAGACCCGCGCCGACACCGCTTGCGACCTTGATGTATGCCAGGTCCTTGACCCCGCGCCCACTCCCCCAGACCATCTCGCCGAGCGCGCCCAGGTTGGCGTCGTTGTCCACGTGCACGGGCACGCCGAGCCGCCCCCGCAGCTCCTCGGCGGGCTTCGCGCCGGTCCAGCCCGGCAGGATGGCGGTGGACCCTAGGGTCCCCGACTCCACGTCGATCGGGCCGGGCACGCCGAGCCCCACACCCGCGATCTTGGACCGGTCGACCCCGGTCGCCGCGATCAGGCGGCTGACCAGCTCTTCAGCCCGGTCGAAGCCTTGCGCGGCGGAGGCGTCCACATCCAGCGGCTCGGACTCCTCGGCCAGCACCTGGTGGGCGAGATTCCCGACCGCGACGCGCAAATGCGTGTGCCCGAAGTCGACACCGATGACGATGCCGGCGTCGCCGCTCAGGCTGACGCTACGGGCCCTGCGGCCGCCCGCCGAAGTGGGTGTGACCTCGACCGTTCCGCCGTCCTTGAGCTCGCGGACGATATTGGAAACGGTCGCGGCGGACAGGCCCGTCGTCCTCGCGATCTCCGCCTGCGTGAGCGAACCGGCAAGGCGCACCGCACGTACGACGCGCTCCAGATTGGCTCGGTGCAGCGACGACTGCGACCCCGGAGTCTCCACGACGACCTCCCGCGTACGAGGCCGCCACGATGAGGCCCCGCCTATGTCCAACTAGTGAACTCTAAGCTGAGCTGTTTGGGTTAGCTCCCGTCAAGAGGTTGAGCTGGATCGAGCGCGGATGAGCACACATGTACGGGCTGAGCTCCGGGCGTGGACCGGCACGCTTCGTTGCCGGAGCCCGCGGGTCCGCCACAGCCCAGCCCCGGACCGCGCGTCCCTACCGGCAGAGGGCCACCTCGCTACCTGTGACCCAGGTCATACGTGGATCAGCTACAAGTTGTCGACTTCTCGGCCGTGAATGATCAAGCCCGCCGTCTCGATCGTTCACCCCTCGTCGCGCTCCCGACCGCCCCCTACGACATGACGGTCACAGGTCGCGGCCACGCGCCCTCTCGTCACGCGGGAGGAGGTGCGGGTGCCGGTGCGGCGACGGACACCCACGCCGAGCGTGCGCGATCACGCACGTCGACCCCGGCGACGACATCGGCAGGCCCAGCGAGGCCGCACCGACGACAGTGGAAGCAATCCCGAGTGCCACACCGCCATACCGGGCCCAGACCGACGGGCGATGCGGAGAACCGCTGAGGGGTGCGCGATGGCGGGTGGGCGGGCCTGTGGCCCCGTTCGTACCGGGGCCTGTGGCCACCCCGCGAGTCGAGGACGCGGCGTGCGAGGCCGGTGCTGCCGCGCGGTGGATACCGCGTCCACTGAGGCGCCGGAAGGGTGGACAGGCGGCTGCACCGGAGAGCGGGGGCGTGATCCGGATACCGCGTCCGCGGGTCGTACCGCTGTCCGCCCGGCCGCCGTTGCACACAGCGGCGACCGAGCGGTACCCGGCCGGAAGGGCCGGTCGGGGCCCTACTTGAGCGTCGCCGAGGTGAGCCCCGCCTGGACCTGGCGCTGGAAGGAGAGGTACACGACGAGCATGGGGATCATCGCGATCGTCACGCCCGCGAAGAGGACGGGGAGGTCGGTGGCGTACCCCTGCTGTTGCTGGAGCTGGATGAGTCCCTGGGTAAGAACGTAGCGTTCCGGATCCGAACTGTTCTGTGGCTGCATCAGGACGGACGGCAGGATGTACTGATTCCACTGGCCCAGCACGTTGAAGATGCCGACGCTCAGCAGACCGGGCTTGGCCATCGGGAGCATGACCTGGAAGAACGCCCGGGTGTGCGACGCCCCGTCGAGCACGGCCGCCTCGAAGACCGCGGTGGGCAGCGTGCGGAAGAAGGCGTGCATGAAGAACACGGTGAACGGCATCGAGTAGGCGACGTACACCAGGATCAGACCCTGGTACGTGTTCAACATGTCGAGACGTTTGACCATGAAGAACAGCGGGACGAGGGCGAGGAAGACCGGGAACATCGCCCCGCCGACGAAGAAGTAGTAGATGAGCCGGTTGCCCGGGAACTCGTAGCGGGCCAGCACGTACGCCGCCATCGAGCCGAAGAGCATGGTCAGCGGGACCGAGAACACCAGCACGATGAGGGTGTTCGCGAAGTAGTCGCCGATGCCCTTGTTCCAGGCCCTGCTGAAGACGTCCAGCTGCCAGTTCGAGGGCCAGCCCAGGGCCGATCCGCCGATCTGCGCGTCGGTCTTGAAGGAGCTCAGGATCAGCCACAGCAGCGGCAGGATGATCAGCACGGACCACAGGATGAGGAATCCGTGCGAGAAGACATTGAGGGTCAGGCCCTCGGTGCGGCGGTCGCCCGGGCGTGGCGGGGCCTTCTTGACCGTTCGCTGGGGAGGTACTCCGTCGCCGTCGACCTTCGTCGGCTCCGTGATGGGTGCGCTCATAGTCGTCTGTCTCCCGCTCAGAACTCGATGCGCTCGCGGCGGGTGGCGCGCAGCGTGACCACGGACAGGATCAGGGTGAGGAGGAGCATGATGACGCCCATGGCGCAGGCGTAGCCGCTCTTTCCGTAGTAGAGGAAGTTGCGCATCATGACGTTCGCCATGACCTCGCTGTGGTGGTCGGGTCCACCGCCGTACCCGGTTCCCTGGGTCATGGTCGAGACGAGCACGAACATGTCCATCGCGATGATGCCGAGATAGACCCAGGCGGTCTGCACGGTGTCCCACAGCAGCGGCAGCGTGACGCGGAAGAACGTGTGGGTGCGGCTCGCGCCGTCGAGCAGGGCGGCCTCGTAGATGTCCCTCGGGATGGACTGCATGGCGGCGGAGAACAGCACCAGATAGAAGCCGACGCCGTGCCAGACGACCACCGCCATCAGGCACCAGAGCACCAGATTGGGCTCGTTCATCCACTCGATGGGATTGTTCGCGTCGACCAGGCCCAGTTTGATCAGCAGGCCGTTGAGCAGACCGCCGCTGTCACTGCGGTAGAGCGCTCCGAAGAGCACCGCGACGATCGCGAGCGACAGGACCTGCGGGAAGAAGTAGACGATCTTGTAGAAGCGGGATCCCGCCACGCCCGACACACCGCCGGCGCCGCCCCGCCCGCCCGCATTCACCATGAAGGCGAAGAAGAGGGCGAGCAGGATGGTGATCACCGGGATGAACACCAGGAACAGGATGTTGTGCCAGATCGCCTTCAGGAATACGTCGTCCTGGAACAGCGCCTTGTAATTGTCCAGGCCGACGAAACTGAACGTCTGCGACTGGCCCTGCCAGTCGGTGAACGAGTAGCCGATGGTCTGTATGTACGGCCAGATCACGAAGATCAGATACAGCGCCAAAGGTGCGAGGAGAAACCCCGCGACGAACCGGTACTGCCCTTTTCGCATGGCATCCTGCCCCTGGTGTTCCGGGTGTGCGAACCCTGGTGTTCCGGGTGTGCGTGATCAGTCGCGGTGGTTCTTCTTGGACGCCGGGTCCTTGGCCGCCTTGTCGACGGCCGCCTGGGCCCGCTTCAGCCATTCCTTCGGCTGAATTCGCTTGGACATCAGCTCATTGGACGCGTTCTGAATGGAGACGTCCATCTCGCTGTACCAGTTGGGGTAGAGGTAGTTGAAGGTGTTGTCGCCCGCCGCCTTGGAGGCGTCGACGGTGGACTGCGTGCCGGGGCGCAGCTGCACGCCCTCACTCACGCCGTCCTTGAGGATGGTGAGCGAGTTGGCCTTCTGCGCGAAGAGCGTCGACCACTCCTTGGAGAGCATGGAGCGCATGAACTCCTTGGCCTGGGGCAGGTTGGCGGCCTTCGCGGGGATGATGAAGGGCTCGCCCGAGCCGGCCCGGATCGCCTCGAACGGCAGCTTGCTGTCCGGCAGGCCGGGCATCGGCATGAACTTCATGTCGAAGTCGGAGGGGGTCTGCTTGAGCTGCTCGTTCTCCAGCCAGGAACCACAGGTGATGAACGCGGCCTTGTACTGGTTCCAGCGGGTCTGCGACTCGGTGTGGGTCAGGCCGTTGGTGCCGGACATCAGGTAGCCCTTCTCGACGACCTCGTAGATCGCGTCGATGGCCGCCTGGGCGGCGTCGCTGCCGACGAACGCCTTGGGGTCGAGGTTGTCGATCGCCTTCATGGCGTCCAGACCGCCCTTCTTGGCGATCAGGTCCATGATGGCGACGTTGATGTAGTACGGGTACTTGCCCTGGTGGGCAAGGCCGCCGATGCCCTGCGACTTGGCGTCCTTGCAGATCGCGAGGAAGTCGTCCCAGGTCTTCGGAACCTCCCAGCCCTTCTCCTTGAAGAGCTTGCCGGAGTACCACAGACCCCACACCGTGTAGATGTAGTTGAGGGCCACGACCTTGCCGCCCTGCAGGCCCGGGTCGAGCGTGCCGGGGATCAGGGTGTCGCGGACCTTCTTGCTCGGGTCGTCGATGGACGGCGCGTCGAGCACCGGAGCCAGGTCGAGCAGGTTGCCGTTCTTGTAGAGCACGTCCAGCTTGATCTGCTGGGCGCCGGAGTCGTCGACGACGTCCGGCGGGTTGCCGCCGTTGAAGCGGGGCTGGAGCTTGCCGGTGATCTCCTGGGTACCGGTGTGGGCGGTGGTGGTGCCCCACTTCTTGTCGAAGGCGGCTTCCCAGGCCTTGGCGTAGTCGTCGCCGTAACCACCCTTGAAGACGACGACTTCGAGCTTGCCGCCCTTCTCCAGGCCGAAGGGGTTGGTCTTGCTGGTCTTGCCGGTGCCCTTGTCGCCGGAGTTGTTGTCATCGCCTCCGCCGCTCGCACACGCGGACAGGAAGCTCATCGTCGGTACGGAGATCAGGCCGAGTGCCGCAGACCGCTTGATCAGATCACGGCGGCCGACACCCTCGGGGTTGCTGTTCTCGGCGGAAGTGGATCCCATGCTCAAGTCCTCGCCTTCTCCAGGACTCAGGCGGTGAACCGGATCCTCCCCGGCACCGCGGTTAGGTCAAGCTGGGGTCGTGCGTGGGGGATTCAGTGGGACGACGCGACGGTAGGTGTATGTGACACGGTCCGCTGCCTCCCGATTTCCCCCCTGGGTCCTGCCAGTCCACGGCCGTCGAACGGCTTGGCAGACGCCGACAGGTATAGTCCACTTCCCGCCAACGGAGCAAGATCGAATGCAGGTTTGCCGGTGGGTCTTTTCCGAGTTGAGACCTCGCGGAAATATGGGACGCCCGTGCACGGCTCCGGCGAAGATCGACAGGGGGCCAACCTCCCGCATTGGGAGTAATGCGCAGCTCGTCGTGCGGCATTCACCCCGGACGCCCCACCCAACACCCTTGACATCGCTGACAACTTGGCGCCCAAATGGTCCTTGCGCAGCAAAGTTGACAACGTTGTCCAAGCGCAGGGAGGGTGCTCGCACATGCAGCACAGAGCTCGGCACAGACAGAGTTCTATCGCTCGGTTCGGATGGGGTTCCTCAACGGTCATGGGGGTGGCAGCGCTTTCTCTGGTTGTCGCCTCGCAGGGCGTGGCGGTCGCCCTGCCCGCCCAAGCGGCGGCCAAGGACCGTGAGTTCGCCTCCTCCTTCGAATCGGGTGATCCCGCTCCGGACTGGCTCAATACGGTCGATACAGCGCCAGACGGCACCAAAAGATCGTCCGGCGTCGACGGCGGATACAGCACCGGCATCCCCGGCAATGTCACCGACCACGTCACCGACGTCCGCGCCAGCGGCGAGAACACCGGCGCGGGCGAGGTGAAGGAGAACCTCGTCGACGGCGAGTCGAGCACCAAGTGGCTGACCTTCGAGCCCACCGGCTGGGCGGAGTTCGACCTGGACGCCCCGGTCAAGGTCGTCACGTACGCGCTTACTTCGGCCAACGACCACGACGAGCGCGACCCGCAGGACTGGACCCTCCAGGGCTCCACGGACGGCAAGGACTGGAAGACCCTCGACACCCGCTCCGGCGAGTCCTTCGGCGAGCGGTTCCAGACGAAGTCGTACGACATCGCGGGCCCCGTCGAGTACCAGCACTTCCGGCTCGATGTCACGAAGAACAACGGCGGCGACATCCTCCAGCTGGCCGACGTGCAGTTCTCGACGGGCCAGAGCGACGACCCGACGCCCAAGGACATGCTCTCGCTGGTGGACCGCGGCCCGAGCGGCTCGCCCACCGCGAAGGCGGGCGCGGGCTTCACGGGCAAGCGGGCGCTGCGCTACGCCGGTACACACAAACCGGACGGCCGGGCCTACTCGTACAACAAGGTCTTCGACGTGAACGTGGCCGTCGAGCGGGACACCGAGCTGTCGTACCGGATCTTCCCGTCCATGGCGGACGGCGACCGGGACTACGACGCCACGAACGTGGCGGTGGACCTGGTCTTCACCGACGGCAGCTACCTCAGTGACCTCCGCGCGACGGACCAGCACGGCTTCGCGCTGACGCCGCAGGGGCAGGGCGCGGCCAAGGTGCTGTACGTCAATCAGTGGAACAACGTGGCCTCGCGGATCGGTTCGGTCGCGGCCGGCAAAACCGTGGACCGGATCCTGCTGGCGTACGACTCGCCGAAGGGTCCCGCGAAGTTCCGCGGCTGGCTGGACGACGTCTCGCTGCACGTGAAGCAGCCCGAGAAGCCGAAGGCCCATCTGTCCGACTACGCGTCGACCATCCGCGGCACCAACTCCAGCGGCGGCTTCTCGCGCGGCAACAACTTCCCGGCGACGGCCGTCCCGCACGGCTTCAATTTCTGGACGCCGGTGACCAACGCGGGCTCACTGAGCTGGCTGTACGACTACGCACGCGCAAACAACTCGGACAATCTGCCCACGATCCAGGCGTTCAGCGCGAGCCATGAGCCCAGCCCCTGGATGGGGGACCGGCAGACCTTCCAGGTGATGCCGTCCGCCGCGTCGGGCACCCCGGACACCGGCCGGGAGGCCCGCGAGCTCGCCTTCCGGCACGAGAAGGAGACCACGCGCCCGTACTACTACGGGGTCACGTTCGAGAACGGGCTCAAGGCGGAGATGGCGCCGACGGACCATGCGGCCTCGTTGAGGTTCACCTACCCCGGTGACGACGCGAGCGTGGTCTTCGACAACGTCACCGAGCAGGCGGGGCTGACGCTCGACAAGGAGAACGGGATCGTCACCGGATACTCGGATGTGAAGTCCGGGCTGTCGACGGGGGCGACACGGCTCTTCGTGTACGGGGTGTTCGACGCGCCGGTCACGGACGGGAGCTCGTCGGGGGTCAAGGGGTACCTGAAGTTCAAGGCGGGCACCGACCACACCGTCACCCTGCGCCTCGCCACCTCGCTCATCAGCATCGACCAGGCCAAGGACAACCTCCGTCAGGAGATTCCCGACGGCACGTCCTTCGGCACGGTGAAGGACCGGGCGCAGAAGCAGTGGGACAGGCTGCTCGGCAAGGTCGAGGTCGAGGGCGCGACTCCGGACCAGCTGACCACGCTCTACTCCAGCATGTACCGGCTATACCTGTACCCCAACTCCGGCTTCGAGAAGGTCGATTCGAAGTACCAGTACGCGTCGCCGTTCTCACCGATGCCGAGCCCGGACACCCCGACCCATACGGGCGCGAAGATCGTCGACGGCAAGGTGTACGTCAACAACGGCTTCTGGGACACCTACCGGACGACCTGGCCGGCGTACTCATTGCTGACACCCAGTCAGGCGGGCGAGATGGTCGACGGGTTCGTGCAGCAGTACAAGGACGGCGGCTGGACCTCACGCTGGTCCTCGCCGGGTTACGCGGACCTGATGACCGGCACCTCGTCGGACGTGGCGTTCGCGGACGCCTATGTGAAGGGGGTCGACTTCGACGCGGAGTCGGCGTACGCCGCGGCCCTGAAGAACGCGACCGTCGTCCCGCCCGCATCGGGCGTGGGCCGCAAGGGCATGTCGACCTCTCCCTTCCTCGGCTACACCAGCACGGACACGAGTGAGGGCCTGTCGTGGGCCATGGAGGGATACGTCAACGACTACGGCATCGCGGAGATGGGCCGGGCGCTCTACAAGAAGACGGGCAAGAAGCGCTACAAGGAGGAGTCGGACTACTTCCTCAACCGTGCCCAGGACTACGTGAACCTCTTCGACTCCAAGGCCGGCTTCTTCCAGGGCCGCGACGGCAAGGGCGACTGGCGGGTCGAGTCGTCGAAGTACGACCCGCGTGTGTGGGGCTACGACTACACCGAGACGAACGGCTGGGGCTACGCGTTCACGGCGCCGCAGGACTCGCGGGGACTCGCCAACCTGTACGGCGGCCGGAGCGGGCTGGCACAGAAGCTCGACGCGTACTTCGCGACGCCCGAGACGGCCTCGCCCGACTTCGTGGGCTCGTACGGCGGGGTCATCCATGAGATGACCGAGGCCCGCGACGTACGGATGGGCATGTACGGGCACTCCAACCAGGTGGCCCACCACGTGAATTACATGTACGACGCGACGGGCCAGCCCTGGAAGACCCAGAAGAACGTCCGCGAGGTCCTCTCCCGCCTCTACACCGGCAGCGAGATCGGGCAGGGTTACCACGGCGACGAGGACAACGGCGAGCAGTCGGCCTGGTACCTCTTCTCCTCGCTCGGCTTCTACCCGCTGGTGATGGGCAGCGGCGAATACGCCATCGGCTCGCCGCTGTTCACCAAGGCGACGGTCCACCTGGAGAACGGCAAGGACCTGGTCGTCAAGGCGCCCAAGAACAACGCGAAGAACGTGTACGTGCAGGGCCTGAAGGTCAACGGCAAGAAGTGGACGTCGACTTCGCTCCCGCACTCGCTCATATCGCGTGGTGGAGTGCTGGAGTTCGACATGGGTGCCAAGCCGTCCGGCTGGGGCACCGGCAAGAACGCGGCGCCCGTGTCGATCACGCGGGACGACAAGGTGCCCTCGCCCCGCACGGACGCCCTCAAGGGAGACGGCGCGCTCTTCGACAACACGTCGGCGACGGACGCGACCGTCACGTCCGTGGATCTGCCGACTTCCGACGCCACCAAGGGAGTTCAGTACACCCTGACGTGCTCGTCGGACCGCGCGTTGGCTCCGGCCGGCTGGGTCCTGCAGGGCTCGTCCGACGGCAGCCGGTGGACCGACCTCGACAAGCGCTCCGGCGAGTCCTTCACCTGGGACAAGCAGACCCGGGCGTTCACGGTCGCGGACCCGGGCTCGTACGCGCACTACCGCCTGGTCCTCGACGGCGAGGCGACGCTCGCGGAGGTGGAACTGCTCGCCTGACGCGCATACCCCCACGGCAGAGGGGCGGGCGCGGAGATCACTCCGCGCCCGCCCCGCGTTCATGTGGTGCGGCTCGTCCGGTGCGGTTCAGTTCACCGCGAGGGTGAAGACGTGCAGGTCCGCGTTGTCCGGCAGCTTCACGCTCTTGACGGTCCTGCCGGACGGGGCCTGGAAGGGCTTGGTGGCGAAGACGTAGGTCGCCACCGGGTCCTTGTCGGCGCCCGCGACATTGCGGTACGCGGCCTTGGCGACGGTCTCGTTGCCGTACTGGACGGTGCCGCCCCCACCGCCGACGGTCCAGTCGGTGAAGGAGAGGTCGATGGAGTCGGTGGTGCCGTCGGTGTAGGTGACGGTCGCCTTGGTCTGCTGGTTGCCGTTGACCGCACTGCCGATGAAGGACAACTGCGTTGTGCCGTCGGCGCATTCGATGGTCTGACCGGTGGCCGAGGCGTTGTCGGGGCGGCCGGACGGGGAGTTTGGCCAGGTGAAGGTGAGGCCGTCCACGCTGCCCTGCTTGCCGGGCGTCAGGCCCGCGTCGGCGAGGGCCTGACGGGAGTAGCTCCAGCCGCCGCCGTCGTAGTCGGCTTCGTCGTGGTCGCCGGTGTCGTCCGAGACACCGGTGTTGTTGTACGCGGCGAGGAGGGAGCCGGGGGCCGCGACCGTGAGGGCCACCGGTTGCTCGTACGACGTGTCGGCCGATGTCACGGTGACCTTGACTTCGTAGAAGCCCTGCTTGGAGTCGGCGCCGGCCGCCAGGGTGATCTGCCGGGTGCCGTCGGTCACCGTGCCCTCGGCGGGTGTCGCCGTCACGCCGTCCGGCGCATCCACCTGGAAGCGCACCTCGGGCCCTGCGCCGCCGCTCAGGGCGAGGGCGCGGATGTCGAGCTTCGTGCTGCCGCCGGGCGCGAGCGTCGCCGTGGTCGGGCCCACGCCGATCTGGTACGGCTGCTCGCCCTCACGGAAGGAGGGCGGGGCGGCGGCCGCCGCGCTGCCCCACTGCTGGTCGGGGGTGCCACTGAGCGTGTAGTCGAGCGCGCCGCCGTCCCGTACGAAGGAGGCCGGAAGCCAAGGCCGGTCGCTGGTACGGCCGTTGACCTTCAGGGACTGGATGTACGGGGAGTCGGCCGCCGCGCCGCTCGCCCGGATCTCGATGTCGGCACCGTGCGGGCGCTCGATCTCGATCCTCGGGAACAGCGGTGAGGCCAGGGTGAGTTCGGCGCGCGAAGGCACCTGGGGGTACATACCGAGCGAGGAGAAGACGTACCAGGACGACATCTCGCCGAGGTCGTCGTTGCCCGGGATGCCGCCGGGCTGTGTCGACCACAGCTCGCTCATCGCCGCGCGGACGGTCTGCTGCGCCTTGTAGGGCGCACCCGCGTAGTCGTACAGGTAGGGCACGTTGATCGAGGGCTCGTTGTCCAGCTCGGACTTGTCGCCCCCACTGCCCGTGAAGGCCCAGCTGCCGTCCGCGTTGCGGAAGAAGGCGTCCAGGCGGTCCAGGGCCTTGTCACGCCCCCCCATGGCCGCGAAGAGGCCGGCCGGGTCGTGCTGCACCATCCAGGTGTACTGGGCCGCCGTGCCCTCCACGAAGCCGTTGCCGGTGGCCGGGGTGAAGCCGGTGACCCAGCTGCCGTCCGCCTTGCGGTTGGCGATGTAGCCGCCGGTCGGGTCGGCGGCGATGTTGAAGTTGTTCTGCCACCACTGGGAGCGCTTGGCGAAGGCCGCCGCCGTACCCTTCTCCCCTGCCGCCGCGGCCAGTTGGGAGAGCGCGAAGTCCGCGCCAGACATCTCCAGGGTCTCGGCCGCGCCGCCCCAGGCATTCGACACGGACGGCATGTAGTGGTGGTCCACGTACTTGTCGAGGGAAGGCCGTTGGCCCACCGAGAGGACCGGCTTGCCCGCCGAGGACAGATCCTGCTCGGTCGGTACGGTCGCCGCCCGGACCAGGGAGGCGAGCGCACCCCTCAGATCGAAGTCCGTCCCGCCGAAGGCCCGGATGCCGGCGAGCGCGGGCGCCGACGGGTCGCCGTTCATGACGTGCGTGCCGCTCGCTCCGTGCAGCCAGCGGTCCCAGACTCCCCCGTTCCGCCGGGCGAGTTCGAGCAGCGACTGCGCGATGTCGGACCCGGTGTCCGGGTCGAGAAGGGTCAGCAGCTGGACCTGGGAACGGTAGACGTCCCAGCCGGAGAAGGTGCCGTACTGCGCCCGGTGGCCGCGGCCGACGACATGGACCTGGTCGTCGGGGCCTCTGTATCTGCGGTCGGCGTCACTGATGACGTTCGGGTGCAGCAGGGTGTGGTAGAGCGCGGTGTAGAAGGTGGTGCGCTCGTCGTCGGTGCCGCCGCCGACCCGGATGCCGCCGAGCCGGTCACGCCAAGCGCGGTGGGCGGCGTCCTGGACGGAGGCGAAGGAACGGGACCGCGGGTTCTCGGCGGCGAGGTTGGCCTCGGCGCCCGCCTGACTGACGTACGAGATACCGACCTTGACGTTCACAGGATCGGCGCTGGGCTCGAACTCCACATAGCCGCCGGCGCCCTTGCCCGCGACGGGTCGGCCTCCCTGTCCGAATCCGCCGGTACCGCCGGCGGCCTCCGTGGTTCCCGGGCTCAGCTTGTCGTCCTGCCAGGTGCCGGTCCTCTTGAAGTCGCGGTCGAAGTGGGCGGTGAAGTAGAGGGTGTAGTAGGCGCGTCGGCCCTCCGGGTCGAGGTAGCCGCAGAAGTTCCCGGAGGTGACGGAGCCGGAGACCGTGCGGGTCGCCGGGTCGATCTTCAGGGATGAATCCGTCGAGCCGACCTCGGAGTTGGCGGTACGGATCAGCAGAGAGGCGGGCTTGTCGGCGGGGAAGGTGAAGCGGCCCGCACCCGTGCGCGCGGTGGCCGTCAGGTCGGCCGTGACGCCCGAGGCGAGGCCCACCTTGTAGTGACCGGGCTCGGCGGTCTCGTCGGCGTGCGCGAAGTCGGCCGCGTACACGGCGTCCTTGGTGTCGCTCGCCGGGGAGGAGGTGACCTCACCGGCATACGGGAAGAACGGGATGTCGCCGCTGCCGCCCGCGCATCCCGTGCCGGACATGTGGGTGAGGCTGAAGCCCCGGATGCGCGTGGCGTCGTACTGGTAACCACCTGGCGCGGCCGTGCGGGTGGCGTCCCCGCGAGTGTTCTCGGGGCTCCAGGAGAGCATGCCGAAGGGCACGACGGCGCCCGGGAAGACGTTGCCGCCGTTCTTGGTGCCGATGAGCGGATCGACGTACGCAGTGGGGTCCCGGACCAGATCGGGTGGAGCGGACGGGGGTTCGGCGAGCGCCGGGGTGGCGCCGCCGACCGTCAGAGCGACGGCCAGCAGAACGGATGACGGACGGAAACGCATGACGCGGCCCCTCCTCCTTCGGACGGGTCGCGCACCACAGATCGCACAAGCCGCAGGGACAGTAACGTGCGCCACGGGTGCCACGGAAGACCGCGTGCGGCGCAGATGGCGCGGCCGGCGTCCACCCCAATGAAGCACTACGCCCCTCGATTGAAGCACCACGCCCATCGATGTCGATCAACTGGCTTGACATCGTTGTCCGTTGAGGCGGTAGAGTCATGTACAGACCATTCGACAACGTTGTCGCACACCGCGATCGACACAAGCCACCGCACCACCCCCGAAAGCTACGCACCATCCCGGGCAGGGGCCTCCCCCGACCCCGCCCGGGCTCGCGGACCGGGTGAGTCCCGAACCACCCACCCGGTCCGCCCTGAGCAATGCGGGCTCAACCCACCTGATACGGCAGCTCTGTTGACGGATCATCACCCGCCCCGGAGACGACGTACCCGAACGTCGCGCTGCCGCCCGGGTCCAACGCCCCGTTCCAGTCGGCGTTGTGCACCATCACATCCTGGCCGTCGTACGTCGCGTTGCCGTTCCACAGGCCGGCGACCGACTGTCCTTCCGGCAGCGACCAGTCGACCATCCAGCCGAGCATCGGGACGTCGCCTGCGTTGGTGACGGTCACCTCGGACTGGTAACCGCCGGACCAGCTGTTGGTCGTGCGACGGGTCGCGGAACACGCGCCGGGGGGCGGCTCGGTCGGATGACCGGCGTCGTGAACTCCCGTCACCTCGCCGTTGCCAGGAGCATGACATGACATACAGCCCTTCAAGCCGGTTGGACGTGAGGAACGTGCACGTGGGGTGGGAGCAACTCCGGGGCGGGTTCCGGTCCACCAGGGTGGGAGCGCTCCCACCCCACTCAGTGGGGAAGTTAGCGCGCACCGGACCCCCTGTAAACGCCCGGCGCGACAAGCGATCCGGACACACGAAAGCGCCGCGAGGGGCGTAGGAGGCATGCACGATGCCGCCGGGCCGGGCCCTCCGGAACCCGGCGTGCGCCCATCCCCTCTTCCCTCCATGGAGACGACATGACTGCGGGCAAGGGAAAAGGGCGGGCTGGTGCGGGGCTACGAAACGGGTGGTGACGACAAGAGCGGGGGCGGTCCGGGGGCGGGTACCGAGTGCAGCCCGGGTACCGAGTGCAGCCCAAGTTCCGAACTCAGCCCGGCTGCCGAGCGCAGCCCGAGTGCCGGCCGCACCCAGAGTGCCGGCCGCGGCCCGGAGGCCGTTCGCGGCCTGTGGGCGCCCGCCCTGGCGAATCTCCTGATCGGGCTGGTCGCGATCGTCCCGGCCCTGTGCCTGCGGTGGCTGCTGATCAAGTACCCGTCGGTCGACTGCGGAGGCGGCATCGGCTGTGACAAGGAGACCCCCGACAACGCGCTCGGCATGATCACCGGCGCCGTGCTGGGCTGTGGGTTCGTCCTTGGAATGGTGCTGGTGGTGGACATCCTGATGCCCCGCCAGGAGGGCCATCCCGTGGGCCCTTGGCTCGGCATGGCGCTGCTGATCCCCGCCCCGTTCGTGGTCAGCCAGGCGCTGGGCTGGGTCTAGGCCGGGCTCCGGGGCTTGACCGACCTCCGGCATCCCGCCTCCGCACGTGGGGCGAAGGTTCAGGCCGACGCCGGGGCCGGGGCCGGGGCCGCTGTCGAGGTCTAGGTCTAGGTCTAGGTCTAGGTCTAGGTCGAGCCTGCCGCCGTCGCGCCGACGCTCGTGGCCGTGTCCGCCGTCGTGGTACCACCGCTCGTGGCTGTGTCCGCCGTCGCCGTACCACCGCGCGGGGTCGCACCCACCGCTGTCGTCGTACCACCGCGCGGGGTCGCACCCACCGCTGTCGTCGTACCACCGCGCGGGGTCGCACCCACCGCTGTCGTCGTACCACCGCGCGTGGCCGCGCCCACCGCTCTCGTGGTCGTGCCCGCGGTCGTTGCCGAGTCGGCCGGTGGCAGTTCGAGGGTGAACTCCGTGCGGCCCGGCGCGCTTTCCACATGGATGGTGCCGTCGTGGGCCGCCGTGATCGCCGCGACGATGGCGAGACCGAGCCCGGAGCCGCCGTCCTGGGAGGACATGCGGGAGCGGGACGCGTCGGCGCGGGTGAAGCGCTCGAAGACCCTGGGCAGCAGCGCGGGCGGGATGCCGGGACCGTCGTCCCGTACGCGGATGACGCAGCGCCGTCGAGGTCGGGCAGCATCCCGTCGAGGACGACGGCGTGCGGGGCGCAACTGCGCGCGACGTGCAGCGCGCTCTCCCCGTCGGCCGCCGGGCAGGGCCGCCACCCCGCCTCCGTGACGGCGACGGACCGCAGCTCCGTGAGCCTCGGCTCGTCATCGACGATCAGCACATGGACGCGGCCGCCACGGACCCCAGAAGTGCCGGACATGTAGCAATCGTGTCCCGGTCCGCTGAGGGAACCCTGTGTTCCGCCTGAGCCCTGCCGATGTCCTGAGCGGCACGGCACACGGCGAACGGCGAAGGCCGCACCCCCGCGATCGGGGATGCGGCCCTCAACTGCCCTGCGGACCGCCTACTCGCGGATCCGGACCGCCTACTTGCGGATCAGGTTGCGCAGCACGTACTGCATGATGCCGCCGTTGCGGTAGTAGTCCGCCTCGCCGGGGGTGTCGATGCGGACGACCGCGTCGAACTCGACGCCCGTGTCGGTGGTGACCTTCACCGTGCGCGGGGTGGTGCCGTTGTTCAGCTCCTCGACGCCGGTGAAGGAGAAGGTCTCCTCGCCGGTGAGGCCGAGGGACTCGGCGGAGGCGCCCTCCGGGAACTGCAGCGGCAGGACGCCCATGCCGATGAGGTTCGAGCGGTGGATGCGCTCGTACGACTCGGCGATGACGGCCTTGACGCCGAGGAGCGCGGTGCCCTTGGCGGCCCAGTCACGGGACGAGCCGGAGCCGTACTCCTTGCCGGCCAGGATGGCCAGCGGGGTGCCCTGCTCGATGTAGTTGCGGGAGGCGTCGTAGATGAACGACACCGGACCGCCGTCCTGGGTGAAGTCGCGGGTGTAGCCGCCCTCGGTGCCCGGCGCGATCTGGTTGCGCAGGCGGATGTTGGCGAACGTGCCGCGGATCATGACCTCGTGGTTGCCACGACGGGAGCCGTAGGAGTTGAAGTCACGACGCTCCACACCGTGCTCGGTGAGGTACTTGCCGGCCGGGGTGTCGGCCTTGATCGCACCGGCCGGGGAGATGTGGTCGGTGGTGACCGAGTCGCCCAGCTTGGCCAGGACGCGGGCGCCCGTGATGTCGGAGACCGGGGTGGTCTCCATCGTCATGCCCTCGAAGTACGGGGGCTTGCGCACGTAGGTGGACTGCGGGTCCCACTCGAAGGTGTTGCCGGTCGGGATCGGCAGCGCCTGCCACTGGGCGTCGCCCGCGAAGACATCCTGGTAGGACTTGTTGAACATGTCCTCGCCGATGGCGTTCGCCACGACGTCGTTGACCTCGGCCTCGGTCGGCCAGATGTCTTCGAGGTAGACCGGCTTGCCGTCCTGGTCGGTGCCCAGCGCGTCCTTGGTGATGTCCACCTTCATGGAGCCCGCGAGGGCGTACGCGACGACCAGCGGCGGGGAGGCCAGGTAGTTCATCTTGACGTCGGGGTTGATACGGCCCTCGAAGTTCCGGTTGCCGGAGAGGACCGAGGTGACCGCGAGGTCGTGGTCGTTGACGGCCTTGGAGACCTCCTCCGGCAGCGGGCCGGAGTTGCCGATGCAGGTGGTGCAGCCGTAGCCGACGAGGTTGAAGCCCATCTTGTCGAGGTACGGGGTCAGGCCCGCCTTGTCGAAGTAGTCGGTGACGACCTTGGAGCCCGGGGCAAGGGTGGTCTTGACCCACGGCTTGCGGGTCAGGCCCTTCTCCACGGCCTTCTTCGCGACGAGCGCGGCGGCGACCATGACGTACGGGTTCGAGGTGTTGGTGCAGGAGGTGATGGCCGCGACCGTCACCGCGCCGTGGTCGATCTCGTAGGTCGAGCCGTCGGGGGCCGTGACCAGGGTGGGCCGGGTCGGGACACCGTTGTGCTCGGCCGGGGCGTCGGAGGCCGGGAACGACTCCTTGCCCGCCTCGTCGTCCTCGTCCACGTAGTTGCGGACGTCCTGCGCGAACTGCTGCGCGGCGTTCGCGAGGACGATGCGGTCCTGCGGGCGCTTCGGGCCGGCGATCGACGGGACGACCGTGGAGAGGTCGAGCTCCAGCTTCTCGGAGAAGTCGGGCTCGGCGGCCGGGTCGAGCCAGAGGCCCTGCTCCTTGGCGTACGCCTCGACGAGCGCGACCTGCTGCTCGGAGCGGCCGGTGAGCTTGAGGTAGTTCAGGGTCTCGCCGTCGATCGGGAAGATCGCGGCGGTGGAGCCGAACTCCGGCGACATGTTGCCGATGGTCGCGCGGTTCGCGAGGGAGGTGGCGGCGACGCCCTCTCCGTAGAACTCGACGAACTTGCCGACGACGCCGTGCTTGCGCAGCATCTCGGTGATCGTGAGCACGAGGTCCGTGGCGGTGGTGCCGGGCGTGAGCTCACCGGTGAGCTTGAAGCCGACGACGCGCGGGATGAGCATCGAGACCGGCTGGCCGAGCATCGCGGCCTCGGCCTCGATGCCGCCGACGCCCCAGCCCAGGACACCCAGGCCGTTGACCATCGTGGTGTGCGAGTCGGTGCCGACCAGGGTGTCGGGGTACGCCTGTCCGCCCCGGACCATGACCGTACGGGCCAGGTGCTCGATGTTGACCTGGTGGACGATGCCGGTGCCCGGCGGGACGACCTTGAACTCGTCGAAGGCGGTCTGGCCCCAGCGCAGGAACTGGTAGCGCTCCTTGTTGCGGCCGTACTCCAGCTCGACGTTCTGCGCGAACGCGTCGTTCGTGCCGAACTTGTCGGCGATGACGGAGTGGTCGATGACCAGCTCGGCCGGGGCCAGCGGGTTGATCTTCGCCGCGTCGCCGCCGAGCTCCTTGACGGCCTCGCGCATGGTGGCGAGGTCGACGACACAGGGCACGCCGGTGAAGTCCTGCATGATCACACGGGCGGGCGTGAACTGGATCTCCTGCGACGGCTGGGCCTGGGAGTCCCAGGAGCCGAGCGCGCGGATGTGGTCGGCGGTGATGTTCGCGCCGTCCTCGGTGCGGAGCAGGTTCTCCAGCAGCACCTTCAGGCTGTACGGAAGGCGAGCCGAGCCTTCCACCTTGTCCAGCCGGAAGATCTCGTACGACTCGTCGCCCACCTGCAGCGTGCTGCGGGCGTCGAAGCTGTTCGCCGACACGACAGTCTCCTTCATTGATGTGCGCGTACCCACCGCAATCCTGCCGCCACGACTGATGGACCGATCCGTTAAGGTAAGGCTAAGTTAGGTAACCCTTACCGGGGTGGCGGCTGCGGGGCGCCTCGGCAGATATCTCGATGTCGAGATAACTCTAGTACATGGGCGCGGGCTGGTCATGCCCGGCCTCCTGAGGGGTACCCGGTGTCGACCCGGGACCACCCGGCGTAACCGTCACAGGGGGGCAACCCATGCCACTCACGTTCCGCAAGGGTTTCCGCATCCTCCCCGGAGTGCGACTCAACATCAATCGCCGCTCGTGGTCGATCACCAGGGGCGGGCGGCACGGGCCACGGCGCACACACAGCGGCACCGGACGACGATGGGGGCGCCCCCGCTCGAGCGAAGCCGAGAGCGGGGGAGGATCTGCCGGGGCCCTTCGGGTGGCGGCGGACGACGCGACATCGGGGGCGGTGACCCCCGGCCCGGTCGGGCACCGCGGCGCCGGTCGCACACGGCGGCGGTGAACACCGCGGCGGACTCGTCTCCAGACGGAGCAGTTGAGGCCCGCCAGGGTCGCCTCCAAGCACTCGCGGGACGGAGAGTGCGTTCTGCGCGAGGAGGCACGCAGGAAGCGGTCACGGCGACCGACAGGGAACGGGAGCGGCCGCGCGAGCGCACCCTGATGGGCCGCAGCCCCCGCTCTGCCCGCCGCCACCATGGCGCACCAGCGCGCGGAGGCAGCAGACGAAGTGGACGAATCAGCGACAAAAGTTCCCACAACCGACGAACCGTCACAGAAGCGCCTCTTCGCGGCCACTCGTCGGCGGCGACCTCGACGAGCCATGGCCCGGGCGTCCCGCCACCGTGGCCGCGCTCCCGGCGCACGGAGCCCGAACTCCCCTGCGACCAGCGCTTCATGACGTCCGATACCCGGAAGGACGCGCTCCATTTTCGTTTATCTCACATCCGATATACGGTCGCGCCATGGCAGACGACTACCTCGTACGCATCGGCAAACTCATCCGTGACGCCCGGCAGCACCGAGGCTGGACACAGTCGCAACTTGCCGAGGCGCTCGGCACCAGCCAGAGCGCCGTCAATCGCATCGAGCGCGGCAATCAAAACATCAGCCTTGAGATGATCGCCCGAATCGGTGAAGCCCTGGACAGTGAGATTGTCTCTTTGGGCTATGCGGGTCCGATGCATCTGCGTGTCGTCGGCGGACGTCGTCTGTCCGGCTCGATCGACGTCAAGACCAGCAAGAACGCCTGCGTGGCGCTGCTGTGCGCGACGCTCCTGAACAAGGGGCGCACGGTGCTGCGCCGTGTCGCCCGTATCGAAGAGGTGTACCGCCTTCTGGAGGTGCTCGGTTCGATCGGCGTCCGCACCCGGTGGATCAATGACGGGGTCGACCTGGAGATCGTGCCCCCGAGCGAGCTGGAGATGGAGGCCATCGACGCGGAGGCGGCCCGCCGCACCCGCTCGATCATCATGTTCCTCGGCCCGCTGCTGCACCGTATGGACCACTTCAAGCTGCCGTACGCGGGCGGTTGTGACCTCGGCACGCGCACGATCGAGCCGCACATGATCGCGCTGCGCCGCTTCGGTCTCGACATCGCCGCCACCGAGGGGCTCTACCACGCGCAGGTGGACCGCTCGGTCTCTCCCGGTCGCCCGATCGTGCTGACCGAGCGCGGCGACACCGTGACCGAGAACGCGCTGCTCGCCGCCGCCCGCCACGACGGCATGACCGTCATCCGCAACGCGTCCTCCAATTACATGGTCCAGGACCTGTGCTTCTTCCTGGAAGCCCTGGGCGTACGGGTCGAGGGCATCGGCACGACCACGCTCACCGTGCACGGCGTGCCGAACATCGATGTCGACGTGGACTACTCGCCCTCCGAGGACCCGGTCGAGGCGATGAGCCTGCTGGCCGCAGCGGTGGTCACCGAGTCCGAGCTGACGGTGTGCCGGGTGCCGATCGAGTTCCTGGAGATCGAGCTCGCGGTCCTGGAGGAGATGGGCCTGGACCACGACCGCACGGCGGAGTACTTCGCCGACAACGGCCGTACCCGCCTGGTCGACCTGACCGTCCGGCCCTCCAAGCTGGAGGCGCCGATCGACAAGATCCACCCGATGCCGTTCCCCGGCCTGAACATCGACAACGTCCCGTTCTTCGCGGCCATCGCGGCCTCCGCGCAGGGCAAGACGCTGATCCACGACTGGGTCTACGACAACCGGGCGATCTACCTGACGGACCTCAACCGCCTCGGCGGCCGGCTGCAACTCCTCGACCCGCACCGCGTGCTGGTCGAAGGCCCGACCCGCTGGCGCGCCGCCGAGATGATGTGCCCACCCGCGCTGCGGCCCGCCGTGGTCGTCCTGCTGGCGATGATGGCGGCCGACGGCACCTCCGTGCTGCGGAACGTATACGTCATCAACCGCGGCTACGAGGACCTCGCCGAGCGGCTCAACACGATCGGCGCACAGATCGAGATCTTCCGGGACATCTGAGCAGCCCTTCGCCGACATGCCGCCGCACCCCTCCTGACCGACCCGAGCACGGGCCGGGACGGGTGCGGCGGCATGCGTGCGACTTCTCCCGGTCTGTGCCCCCACGCCGACTGCACTTCCGCAACGCCTCTGGGGGTCCCCGAGAGCCGACGACGGACTCCGGAGCGGGACGCGAGGGACCCGTGGTGCAATGGGACCCGCGAGCAGATCTTGGGGTGGAGTGGGGCGTGTTGAGCAACGGTGAGCCCGGCGCGGGGAGTTTCCAGCCGCTGGAGGACGGCGATCCGCGGGTCATGGGCGGCTATCGGCTGGTGGCGCGGCTCGGGGCCGGCGGTATGGGACGGGTCTATCTCTCGCACACGCCGGGCGGGCGGGCCGTCGCGGTCAAGGTGATCCGGCCGGAACTCGCCGAGAACGCCGAGTTCCGGAAGCGGTTCCAGGCCGAGGTGGCGGCAGCGAGCCGGGTGCACGGGCTCTATACGGCTCCGGTCGTGGACAGCGACACCGAAGGGTCCATGCCGTGGTGTGCGACCGCGTATGTGCCGGGGCCGTCCCTCGCCGCTGCCGTGCACGGCCACGGGCCGCTGCCCGTCGACACCGTGCTGCGGCTGATCGCCGGAGTCGCCGAGGCACTGCAGGCGGTGCATCGCGAGGGCATCGTGCATCGGGACCTCAAGCCGTCGAACGTGCTGCTCGCCGCCGACGGCCCGCGCGTCATCGACTTCGGTGTCGCGCGGGCCGCTGATGCCACGTCGGTGACGCAGAGCGGTACGGCCCTCGGCACCGTCGCCTATATGGCGCCGGAGCAGGTGCTCGGCGCGGAGGCCGCGCCCTCGGCCGACGTGTTCGCGCTGGGGCAGACCGCCGTGTTCGCGGCGACGGGCGGTGCCGCCTTCGGGGACGGGGACCCGCACGCGGTGCTCTACCGGGTGGTGCACGAGCAGCCCGACCTCAGCCATGTGCCGGGGGAGATACGCGAGTTGGTGGCGTGGTGTCTGCGCAAGCCGGCCGCCGAGCGGCCTTCCGTCGAGGAGGTCATTCGCTCCGTTCAGTCGATCCAGGCGCAACGCGGTGACCATGCGCGGTTCGCGTCCGGGGCGTGGCTGCCGGGCGAGCTGGCGGCGGGGATCGCGGCTCGGACCGAGGAGGCCGATCAGGCCCGGGCGGGAGCGGCTCCGGGCGCTCTCGGTCCCGGCGGTTCCGGGGCGACGCCCGGTGCTTTCGGACCGGCGCCCGCCGGTTCCGGACCCGCGGCCGGCTCTTTCGGACCCGCACCCGGCGGTTCCGGGTCGACGCCGGGCGGTTTCGGCCCCCCGATGGCCTACTCCCCCACCTCGCCGTCCCATGCCGCACTGCCCGGGCCGTTCGTGATGGGGCATCCGGCCGCGCCGGGGGCCTACGCTCCGCCCGCCGGGCCGCAGCCGCATGAACCGGCCGCCGCGCGGACCTCCTCGGTGGCCACGGACGGCAAGGGCCGCAAGGGCCGCGTCTGGCTGTTGGCGGCGGCTGCCGTCGTGCTCGTCGCCTGCGGTGCGACCGCCGCTCTGCTGCTCGTCCCGGGAGACGGCGGCAAGAGCGGCGACCAGGCGCGGGAGGTGGCCGCGTCACGGTCGGCCCAGACCGCCAGGACGTCGCCGTCGCCGTCCGGCTCCCCGTCCACCACGGCCTCGAAGAAGCCCAGGCCCGCCAAGTCCACGCTGCCTCCGAGCCCTTCGGGGCCCCCGACGCCCACGCGGGCCGCGACCTCGACTCCCACGAGCGCCGCGACCAGCGAGCCCGCGGGCCCGAAGGCCCCTGTCCCGGTGACGTACTCGGGGATCCGGATGACCGCCAGCCACGACCTGTATCTGGAGGACACCCCGGTGCGGTCCAAGGCGGACACCGGGAGCTCCGACGAGGACCTGACGTACGCGGTCTACTCCTCGGGCGCGGTCCTCGCCCCCGGCACCACGTCCGGCAGCTCACTTGCCCTGCTGCCGGTGGGGCGGCAGGCGAGCCTGGACGTGTGCAAGGCGGCGACCGGCTACCAGAGCTACATCTGGGTCAAGGACCTCACCGTCGGTCAGCAGATGTGCGTCATCAGCGGGACGGGGCACGTGGGGCTCGTGACGTATCGGGGCTCGTCCGGGACGACGTACGCCACCTTGGACGTGAAGGTGTGGCGCAACTCGGCCTAGTGCGCTGCGCCAGAAGTTCGTCGGTGGATTCGCGCCTTGCCCGGCCGGGTTGGTTGTCCGCCCATCCAGCCCCGGCCTGCGAGTATTCGGCCAAGTCGGCGGCAGTGGGGCACCAAGAACTAACGACGAATTGATGGCGCAGGACACTAGTACTGCAACGGTGTTTGTTCTGAGTGCTGGGCAGTTTTCAGGGTTCCGGGACCATCCAACTCCCGCGCGGCGCCCCGTCGGCGTCCCCGGACGGACCGTCGAAGGATCCACGCCGGATGTCCGCCGCGGCTGCGTCGGGCAGGGCACTCCGATACGCTGTCTCGGTCCTCAGACGCATCCGACCTGACCACCGGAGCCGCGAGATGTACGTCCGACGGGTCGTACCCAACGTCCAGTCAGTCGCCCTGAAGGAAAGTTCCGAGTTCTACGGCCTGCTTGGCTTCGAGGAAGTCATGAACCACGGCTGGATCGTGACCCTGGCCTCCGCCGACAACCCCGCCGTGCAGGTCAGCCTGATGACCGACGACGCGACCGCCCCCGTGGCACCGGACATGAGCATCGAGGTCGAGGACGTCGACGCGGTGTATGCCGAGGTGCGCAGGAGCGGTGCCGAGATCGTGCACCCGCTGACCGACGAGGAGTGGGGCGTACGCCGTTTCTTCGTCCGGGACCCCAACGGCCGCGTGGTCAACGTCCTCAGCCACAGCTGACGCCGTCGCGCGCAGGTCCTCCGGGAGGTGGGGTCGCTCCCCCTCCGCCGGACATCACGGGAGCCGCCGCCCCTTCCCGGGCGGCGGCTCCCGTGCCCGTGCTCACCCCTCGATCAGGGTGATGTCCTGCTCTCGGGTCGCGTGGAACTTCGGCAGCGGGAGGCCCGACTCGGTGCTCATTTCCATCAGGATGGCCTCGACGTGGGCGTTGCCCGCCGTGAGGGTGCCGAGCTCGCGCTGCTCCGAGTTGGTCCAGCGGTGTGCCGCGCCGTCACAGACCGCCACGGTGCCGCCGATGCCGTGGCGCACGCGAGGATCGGTCTGCGACACCGAGGAGGAGACGAACACGGGCCCGGTGGCGCTCGAACAGCGGTAGGTGCCGGAGAGGGTGATGGTTCCATCGGCAGCGACATGACCGGTCGGGTCGACGGTCACCTGCTCGTACGGCTCGTACGAGGGGGAAACGGCCACGGCGGACGGGGCGACCGGCACAAGCAGGGCGACGCCGGTGGCCGCCGCGCCGATGACCTGGCGCAAGGACATGAGAGTACCTCCTGGAACGGGGGCTGAAAGGGGCGCTCCATGCGTACCGGTCCGGCGTCCCGAGGCCGGTGATCGTCACCCCTTCGGTGGCGAGTTGGCACCGTCCGTCCCGACGAGGTCCGAGAGTTGTCCTCGTGTTGTCACGCTTCACGGCCGACTGTTCCGATGAGTTCGCCGCGCGCGCATGGTCTATATGTGCGAGGGCGGCGACACCGCCGCCGAGACCCATCGCATCCGACGTGGAGGTGCGCCATGTGTTCACACCAGTCTTCGTGCCCGTCCGCGGACTCCAACGCCCCGCACATCGTGGCGGCCCACCCCGAGCAGGGCTGGTCTGTTAACTGCACCTTCTTGAGGTCGTTGGGCACTGCGATGTCCGACTGCCCAAGGAGTTCTGTGTGACGTCGCACCTGCGCAACCAGCTGATGGAGGGGCGGGCTGTCCTGCCCCGCGTCGGCTCGGTCGTTCAGCTGGAGACCCAGCACCCGGCGTACGCCCTACCTGCGGGACCTCGCTCTGAACGACAACAGCCCGGATACGAGCCGCAGTTACGCCAATGACCTGCTGCGGTGGTTCCGGTTCCTGTGGCTCTTGAACGTGACCTGGGACAAGGCAACGGAAGGGGAGGTGGCAGTGATAGTGGGATGGCTTCGTACGGCACCGAATCCGCAGCGCCGTCGCACCCGGCCCGAGGCGCCGCAGCCCGGCTCGGTCAACCCGCGCACCGGCAAGCGGTACCTCAAGGCCGGCTACGCCCCGGCGACGATCAACCACGCACTGACCGTGGTCGCCAGCTTCTACGACTTCCACCGCGACCTGGGCAAGGGCCCGTTGATGAATCCGGTGCCGGTCTCCGAGGCACGGCGCCGGGCGCTGGCCCACCGCAACCCGGCGGACGCCGTGCCGGCCTTCCGCCGCTCCCGTCTGCGTCAGCGCGTCCCGGCCACCGAGCCCCGGGCCATCCCGGACGCGATGTGGGACGAATTCTTCGCCGCCATGAACCACGACCGGGACCGCGCCGCAGTGCTGCTCTACGTCTCCAGCGGCGCCCGCGCCTCCGAACTGCTCGGCGTCACCCCGGCCGACGTCGACTGGCAGGCCCAGATCGTCTACGTCGTCTCCAAGGGCACGAAGCTGCGCGAGCCGATCCCTGCGAGCCCTCAGGCCCTGGTGGTGCTGGCCGCCTACCTCGACGCGATCGGCATGCCCGCCCCGCACAAGCCGGTCTTCCGCACCCGCCGCGGCCCGGACAAGCCGCTCACCTACTGGGCGATGCGGCGCGTCATCCAGCGGGCCAACGACCGGCTGGGCACGAACTGGAGCTTTCACGACCTGCGGCACACGGCAGCCGAGCGGATGGCCAACGACCCCAACCTGACCCTGGTCGAGGTCAGGGCCATCCTCCGGCACGCCGACCTGGCCACCACCGGCCGCTACCTGCACGCCCGCGTCGAGGACCTCTTCGACGCCCTCCAAGCGCACTACCAGCGCCCCCGCCTCCAGCCCACCATCGCTCCCGGCTACGACCCGGACGACTTCAAGGCGGTGTTCGGTGGCTGACATCCAGAACTTCACCGCCCGCAACCGACGCACCGACTACAACGGCGACGAGCCGTTCATCCCCGCTCCCGTCACACGCTTCGCCGGCACGGAGCTGAAGGCGGCACCGGCGCCGCTGCCCAGCACACCGCCGGGCCCCTACGGGGACCTCTCCCAGGCCCCGGCCTCCGAGATCCTGCGCATCGTCGAGCGGGTCACCAAGGGCCAGCCGAACCCGGGGCGCCGACGGACTGCCGTCCAGCGCACCTTCTCCCTCCTGGAGGAGATGCCCGGCGACACCTGGCAGGCGAAATGGCAGGCCAGCGGCTTCGACGACGAAGGCGCCGAGTCAGTACGCGTCCTGGCGCGCGAGGGCGACCGCCGCGACAGCGCGGACTTGATCGCCGGGATCAAGCTGGCGTTCTGCCTGCGGGTCATCCGGCCGTCGATCTCCGGCTTCCGCGCGAACAAGTTCCTTGACTACCCGGCGCGGTTCCGCGAACTCCAGCCCGATCCGCTGCTGGAGAAGTTCTTCCCCGCAGCCGACGCCTTCGACTTCCACCACATGCACCGGCTCCGGGCCAAGTTCGACCTGACCGCTGCCCTGACCACGCAGGGCATCGCGCTGGAGGACCTGACGCCGTCGGCGCTGCTGCACTTCGGCATGGAGTCCAAGCGGCTCGGAGTGACCCACGGCAGCAAGGCGGGTGCTGCCCGCTTCGCGGGCCTGGGCACCTGGCAGGTGCTGCACCAGATGGGCCACTTCCCGCCCGGCACCCCGCCGATCCTGCGGGCCTACGTCTATCGCGGCCAGCTCACCGTCACCCAGCTCGTCGACCGCTACCCCATCCAGCACCAGGGCGTCCGCCAGCTGCTGATCGACTACCTGACCCGGCGCCGGGCCGGAACCGACTACACCACCATCACGGCCCTGGCCCGCCAGCTCGCGAACACGTTCTGGGCCAAGATCGAGAAGATCAACCCGGGACAGCAGGACCTGGCGCTGAGCCCCGAGGTCTATGACCAGTGGCGCGCTGCCATCAAGCGGTGGGACCGCGACGAGCGCCGCACCCGCGCGGACGACTCCGGCATCCTCCTGGCCGTCCGCGCCCTCTACCTCGACCTGCACAGCTGGGCCATCGACGAGCCCGAGCAGTGGGCCCAGTGGGTCGTGCCCTGCCCGATCCGGCCGAAGGAACTCAAGGGGTTCGCCAAACGCAAGCGGGAGATCCACCAGCGGATGTCCGACCGCATCCGGGTCCGCCAGCCCCTGCTGCCCACCCTGGTCGCACACGTCGAAGACCGATACGAGCACTTGACGGGCCTGCTCAAGAAGGCCCGCACGGTCGAGCTCGGAGAGATCTTCGAGCACGACGGACACTCCTACCGGCGCACGGACAGCGACCGCGATCGCACCTGGGCCAAGAGCCACGACGAGCCACCAGTCCGCGTCACCGACGAGGACGGACAGGTCCTCAACGTCACGCTCACCGAGGACACCGCGTTCTGGGAATGGGCCGGCCTGGAGATCCTGCGACACAGCGGCATCCGCGTCGAAGAGCTCTGCGAGCTCACCCACCTGAGCATCCGCCAGTATCGGCGCCCGAACGACGAGGTCATCGCCCTGCTCGTCATCGCCCCGTCCAAGAGCGAGCGCGAGCGCGTCATCCCGATGTCCGCGGACCTGTTCCACGCCGTCGCCCAGATCATCCGCCGCCTCACCCCAGACGGCCGACCGGTCCGCCTGCTCAACCGCTACGACCCGCACGAGAAGACCTGGTCAGAGCCCATGCCTTTCCTCATGCAACGGCAGAACGGCACACAGCGATCAGTGATCGCCCCGACCACGTTCATCCACATGTTCGCCCGCAGCTGCGAGGAACTCGCCGAGACCCACCGGGCCTTCGCCGACATGACCTTCACGCCGCACGACTTCCGCAGGCTCTTCGCCACCGAGATCGTCAACGGCGGCCTGCCCATCCACATCGGCGCTGCCCTGCTCGGCCACCTGAACCTCCAGACCCTCCAGGGCTACGTCGCGGTCTTCGCCGAGGACATCGTCACCAACTACCAGCGCTTCCTGAACCACCGCCGCTCGCTCCGACCGGAGATCGAATACCCCGAGGTCACGCCCGACGAGTGGGCCGACTTCGAAGAGCACTTCGACAAACGCAAGGTCGAACTCGGCAACTGCGCCCGCCCCTACGGCACCCCCTGCAACCACGAACACGCCCTGTTGACTGAACGAGCAGTGGGGATTGGGCAGTTCAGGGGGCAGATGCCGTCTGCGGTCGCTACGGTCACCGGTCGTGATGGACGATGCTCCCGAGCGGGATCTGGCGACGTTGGTGGTTCCTCGGTGGGGCCGCCTGGTGGAGACCGGCGATCGGTACGAGCCGTATCAGCTCGTCGACCCGGACGGTGTGATCGTGGAAGCGGTCGCGGTCTACTTCCAGGAGTTGTTGGCGGCGAGGAAGGCACCGTCGACGGTCCGTTCCTACGGGATGGATGTGCTCCGGTGGTGGCGGTTCCTTCAGGCAGTGGGCATTTCTTGGGAACGAGCGACCCGGGCGGAGGCCAGGGACTTCAGCTGCTGGATTCAGCTGACGGTCAAGCCACAGCGAGCGAAGTCTTCGGCCCGGCGGTCGGTACGGGCAGCCAACGCACCGAATGCCGTGACGGGGAAGCCGTCAGCTGGGCCCGGCTACGCCCCGACGACCGTCGCGCACAGCGAGACGGTGTTACGACGCTTCTACGACATCCACCGCGACGCGGGGTCCGGCCCGCTGCTCAACCCGTTCCCGCTGGACCTGTCGCGCCGCGCTGGCCGGACGCACGCGCACCGCAATCCGATGGACGGCTGGAAGCCGGAGCGGGTGGGGCGCTATCGCCCCAACGTTCCGCGGCGGATCCCGCGCTCGATTCCCGACGAGTGGTTCAACACGCTGTTCGCCGCGCTGCCCTCGAACCGTGACCGGGCCCTGGTCGCGTTCTGGATCTCCACCGGAGTACGGGCCTCGGAGCTGATCGGCGTCCGCCAGCGCGACATCGACCCCGGCCAGCAGCTGATCAGTGTGGTGCGCAAGGGCACGCGGGCGGTGCAGCAAGTGCCAGCGTCGGCTGATGCGTTCGTGTGGTTGCGCCTCTATCAGCAGGAGGTACATGGCCTGGTGCCCCGCGGTCGTACGCAGCCAGTGTGGTGGACACGACGACGTCCGCTGCGGCCGCTGACCTATCACGGTGCCCACCGGATGTTCGAGCGGGTCAACGCCTCGATCGGTGCCGACTGGACCCTTCACGACTTGCGACACAGCGCGGCTGCCCGCATGGTGCGCGACCCGAAGCTGACGTTGGCCGACGTGCAATGGGTGCTCGGACATGCACACTTGTCCGCCACGGAGCTATACCTAACGCCGCGCAAGGACGAGGTCGTGGCCGGGGTACTGGCCCATCACGCGCGTCAGGCCCGAGAGCACAGCCAGCCGGTGCCACCACCCCCGGCTCCGGGCTACAACCCGGCCTCGCTGGACGTCTTGTTCGGCCGGCCCTCGTGAGCGCCGTCGCCAAGCACATGACCCGCAGGCCGTTGGAGGTCTCGAACGCGACGGCAGAGCAGGCCCAGTCGAGGAACAGCCGGTTGCGGACGCGCTTTCCGGCCCGTCCGGACGAGCCGTCGTGGCCGCACACCGCACGGCCCCTGGAGGAGACGCTGCGTCGGCTGACGGCGCCCCCGTTTCTCCCGGCGGTCAACGGCACCCGGGCCGGTCGTCGACGCGGGGTGACCAAGCTGCTGCAGTGGTTGTCGAGCTTTGCCGGTGAGACCTGGCAGCAGCGGTGGGTGGCCAGCGGCGCGGAGGGCCTCCCCGGAGCCTCCTGGGTTGAGCTGCCGCTGAGGTGGCTGCGCGAGTGCGGCTCCTCGCCGTCGTATGACCGCGGGGACCTGTCGTCGGGGCTGCTCATGCTGATCTGCGGAGACGTCATCCGTCCCGGCCTGCCGTGGATGCTCACCCGCACGCATCGGCATCTCGCCTCCGTCATGGCCGAGGTCCGGGACCCCGACGGGTTCGCACGCCTGCACCAGCAGGCCGAGTCCGGGCCGACGAGTTCGCGCAAGGACGCCCAGATCGCCGCGACACGCATCGCGACCCTGCTGGCCTGCAAGGGCGGAGCGATCCGCGACATCACGGTCGGCGACTGCGTGGAACTCGTCGATACCCAGCGTCAAGTACACGCCCGTGGCGGGCAGAAGAAGGTCGACTTCTATCTGCGGCTGCGGGCCCTGGAGATCTTTCCCGAGGACGCCCCGGCCACGATCCGGGCGTTCGGACTCGCCCTGGGCCAGTTGAGCATCGAGGAATTGGTGGACCGCTACCGGCTTCAGTGCCGGCCGGTCCGGGATCTGATCGTCGACTACCTGCGGGAGCCGCAGCCTTCGCTGGACTTCGCCAGCCTGGACACGATCTCCCGGACTCTGGCGGGCCTGTTCTGGGCCCAGATCGAAGTCCTGGCGCCGGGGATCGACTCGCTGCGGCTGCCACCGGCAGTGGCCCGCGAGTGGAAAGAGGAACTGAAGGTCAAAAGGCGCACCGTCACCGGGCCCGAGGGGAAGAGCGTCGAGGTTGCCAGCCCGCGGCTCAACGCCAAGGACGAACTCATGCGAGTCCGGGCGTTCTACCTCGACATCGCCCAGTGGGCAGCCGAAGAACCAGCCCGCTGGGGACCATGGGCCGTGCCCTGCCCGATCCGCGATGACGAGATCCACAAGGCGAAGGACCGCAAGCGGCGCAAGGCACGGATGGACCAGCGCACCCGCGAACGGCTCCCCGTCCTGCCCATGCTGGTCAGCACGGCAGATCGGCGGCGACGCGCGGCCGCCGACCTGCTCCAGGCGGCGAAGAACACCGAGCCCGGGACCGTGATCCCCGGCACCGACGGGACACTGCGCAGATCCATCGCGCCCAAGGCCGCAGGCCACCTCACATGGGCCGAAGAGACGTCCGGCGGACGGCGGCGGAACCTGACCTACGAGGAAGAGGAGGCGTTTTGGGCGTTCGCCGCGATCGAGGTTCTCCGCCTGACCGGCATCCGCAACGAGGAACTCTTGGAGCTGACGCACCACAGCGTCACCCAGTACCGGCTCCCGTCCTCCGGCGAAGTCGTACCGCTGCTGCAGATCGCGCCGTCCAAGACCGACACCGAACGACTCCTGCTGGTCGGCCCGGAACTCGCCGACGTCCTCAGTACCATCATTAGCCGTCTGCGCGGGCCCAGCAGGGCGATACCGCTGGTGGCCAGCTACGACGTCCGCGAGAAGGTCTGGAACCCGCCGATGCCGCTGCTGTTCCAGCGCGACATCGGCTCCGAGCACCGCGCGTTCACGCCGACTGCGATCCGCAAGCTGCTGATCAATGCCCTTGCCGTCACCGGCCTCACCAACGCCGGCGGCGAGGTTCTCACCTTCTCGCCCCATGACTTCCGAAGGATCTTCGTCACCGACGCCATCATGAACGGACTGCCCCCGCACATTGCCCAGGTCATCTGCGGTCACAAGAACATCGACACCACGATCGGATACAAGGCGGTCTATCCTGCCGAGACGATCGAGGCCCACCGGGCGTTCATCGCTCGCCGACGGGCCTCCCGCCCCGGCGAGGAGTACCGGATCCCAACAGAAGAGGAGTGGGACGCCTTCCTCGCCCACTTCGAGAAGCGGAAGGTGTCCATCGGCACCTGCGCACGCGCCTTCGGATCCCCCTGTATCCATGAGCACGCTTGTGTCAGATGCTCGCTCCTCCGACCTGACCCGGCCCAAGAGGCACGGCTTGCCGAGATCCGCGACAACTTGATCGCCCGAATCGCTGAAGCCGAGACGGAAGGCTGGCTCGGCGAGGTCGAGGGACTACGCGTCAGCCTGACTGGCGCCGAAGACAAACTCGCTCAGCTCGACAGGCTCGGCAACGGCCAGGCGGTTGCGGTGCAACTGGGTATGCCGACGATGGCGAGGGCTGTCGCTGACTCCCAGAGGTCGGGTCATCAAAGTAGTGGCGTGAGCGACGACGATGTGGGGAGGGTTTGAAAAGTGACGCAGGTCTTTTCGGCAACGATATCCGGAGCTGTTGCGCTGTTGGTGGCGGGTGTCGGCGCGTTTCTCACGCTGGCGCAGTCCCGCAGAGAGCGCAGGAAGCTGTTGATAGACATCAAAGCGGACTGGGCGCTTGAGCTTTACAAGACCAGAATGGCTACGTATCCGGAGGTGCATCGCGCCCTTGCCCCCCTTTCGCACACTGTCACTGCCACTCCTCAGGCGGGCGAGAGCGTGGCGCAGCAGCTGAACGAATGGATCTACTCTGCCGGCGGCCTTTGCGCTGATGCCACCACCCGGGGAGCAGTCTTGGGTCTACGAGAGTGCTGCACCAGGTGGGCAGCAGACGGTGGCCCCATCCCGGCAGACCTCTACAAGTGGCGCAATCTCGTTACCACGTTTCTGCGGCGTGATCTTGATGTGATCGGTCTCGATGCCTATGACTTCGACGTGGATTCAACTCTGCTGAGCAAGCTTCAGATGGAGCTGGACGCGGGAAGGCGCCAAATAGGTGCACGCTAAACTCGCCGGACACTCCGCAAATTAGTTCAGAGAAGCCTGCATCCGCTGCCCGATGCTCCAGGTCAACCCCAAGATGCTGCCCCGCCTCGCGGAGATCGAGAAGGACCTCCTCCTGCGCCGCAAGCGAGCCCAGGAAGAGCACTGGCTCGGCGAGGTCGAAGGCATCGACTCGACCCTGACCTTCCTCCGCGCCAAACAGGCCGAAGCCGCCCGCCTCACCAAGGGACCCACCACCGACCTCGGCATCCCACGCCCACGCCCCGAGGCGAATCAGTGATCCACAACGAACCTCGATCGAGTGAAGCGCAGAGAAGGAGATACCGACGAAACGCCACTGTCAGCCCCTATGCAGGCGCTGACAGTGTTCACTTCCGCTCTGAGGTAGATCATTTTCCACCACCCCGGTCCGCAGCGTCCCCGACCCCGACTCGGCAATCCCGAAGCCGCCGACGGTCTACTGCACAACACTGCCACAGACGGGAAGTACTGCCAGGCCGGACGACCCGACCAAGTCAGCGCCCTCTGCGGGAAGTTCCGAAAGGAAGGCGGGGCCGTCGGCGGCGTCGGCGCCCCCGGTGGGGACACGTGGTCCGCGCAGGGACCACCGCAGGTTCGGGCAGCGTCAACTGCACCAAGAGCTGCCTGTAGGGGGAGGGGTCCTGGGCGAAGTCCGTGGCGGCCGCGAGGGCAGCCAGGTCTCCGTCCTGCCCACGGAGCAGGTCGACCGAGGTCTGTGCGAAACGCTCGGGCAGGCCGTTCAGCTCGGCGTCGGTCAGCAGGAGGCGCAGCTCTGCAACTGCCTGGGCGGCGTGCCCCCGGGCCCTCGGGCCGGCGTGCAGCATGCTTCGTACTCCAGCGGCCGGCGCCGCGTCGTCCAACAGCCCGTGAAGCTGACTCGTGAGCTTCCGGCCAAGAGCCGCTGTCTCGCGCGCTCGTGGCCCCGCCTCCCGCAGTAGCCAAAGCGCGGTGACCAGCCGGGCGTCGGGGCCAGCGTCGGAAGCCTGAGACAAGACACCGTGGCGGCCCGCTTCTCGTACCGCCACGACAGCCTGTTCGTAGTCCTCAGCCGCCCATTCGGCGGCCTCGGACAGCCGGGTCGCACGGCGAATGAGCCGCGCCTCGACGCCTAGAACCCTGGGAAGGGCGCGGAGGTTCCCGCCGATCAACCCGAGGGCAACGAGCAGCACTCCCAGTAGCAGGAAGACGTCTGCGTACCCGAGGTCCGACTCGGCAGTGAGGTCCTCCAGGTTCCCCCGGTCCGGCCCCTCGGTGAGCATGAACCCGCTCTCCCAGCCGTAGCCGCGGCTATCGGAGTACTGGGGCGCTTTGAGGAGGGCCGACCGACCGGGGTCGCACTGGTAGGACGCCTCTCGCGCCCGCTTCTGGTACGGGTCGATCCAACGGACCCTGCACGATCCGTCGGGCTTCTCGTCGAGCACCGTCAGGTCGATCTGACGCGCTTCCGGCAGGTCCGACCCGGCAGCGTACAGCCCCACCGAGCACGCGAAGAGCACGAAGCCCAAGGTCAGCACCCACCGGAAGAAAGGCACATGCCTCATCCCGCTTCCCTCCCCCCACTGGCAGGCCAGTGTCTCGCGTAGTGGATGGAAGCACGAGAAGCGGCTCCGGCAGCGCGTGGGCCGGCCACGCTGCCGAAGCCTGGCAGGGGACAGCGCGCTTCGGTCACGTCCTACTCCGCATTTCCCTCCAGCGCGCCAACGGTGACATGCGACGACCTCACCCCGTGAGCACGTGCTGCGCACAGGAATTGCCATGCCCCCTCGGCATCCCCAACGAACCTCGATCGAGTGAAGTGCAGAGAAGGAACCTCCTGTGCAACGGCGCGATCGTCTTCGACGACAGCGGTGAGCTGCTGCCCGACGGCAGCGTGGTCGCTCCGCACCGGGTGTTCGTCGAGCAGCTGGCCGTCGCGGCCTGATCCTTCGCCAGGCCCTAGCTCAGCACCGCGAAGCCGTCGAGTTCCACCAGGGCCTGTTCGTCCCAGAGGCGGGCGGCGCCGATGACGGCCATCGCGGGGTAGTCGCGGCCCGCCAACTCCCGCCAGATACGGCCGAGTTCGGGGGCCTGGGCCCGATAGTCGGCGACATCGGTGGCGTAGACCGTGACCCGTGCGAGGTCGGCCGGGGTGCCTCCCGCGGCCCGCAGCGCGGTCAGCAGATTCGTCAACGCCACCTCGAACTGCTCCGGCAGCGTCTCGCCGACCACCTTCCCGTCCGTGTCGAGCGCGGTCTGGCCCGCCAGGAAGACGAGGCGGCCGCCGGTGGCGACGACGGCGTGGGAGAAGCCGGTGGGCGGGGAGAGGTCGGGCGGATTGACGCGCTCGGTGCTCACGGGGCCTCCACGGTCTCGATGCTCACGGGGCCTCCACGGCGGAGTTCGGATGCGTGGGCGTCCTGCGGTACAACTCCTTGGCGATGACGGCCCGTTGGACCTCGCTCGCACCCTCGTAGATCCGGGGTGCGCGGACCTCGCGGTAGAGGTGTTCGAGGAGATGACCCCGGCTCAGGGCACGGGCGCCGTGCAGTTGGACGGCGGCGTCGACGACGTACTGGGCCGTCTCGGTGGCCAGCAGCTTCGCCATCGCCGCGCGCTCGGGTACGTCGGGGGCCCCTTCGTCGTACGCCGCCGCGGCCGCGTACACCATCAGGCGGGCCGCCTCCGTGCGCAGCGCCATCTCGGCGACCTGGTGGGCCACCGTCTGAAGGTCCTTCAACTTGCCGCCGAACGCGTCCCGCCCAGCCGTGTGCGCGAGGGTCGCGTCCAGCGCCGCCTGTGCCATGCCGACGGCGAACGCGCCCACGCTCGGCCGGAAGAGGTTGAGGGTGTGCATGGCGACCCGGAAGCCACGGTCGGGCTCCCCGAGCACATCGTCCGCCGTCACCGGTACGGCGTCGAAGGCGAGGGCGCCGATGGGGTGCGGCGAGAGCATGTCGAGCGGGGTGCCGCTGAGGCCCGGCCGGTCGGCGGGGACGAGGAAGGCGGTGACGCCGCGGGCCCCGGCACCGGGGGTGGTCCGCGCGAAGACCGTGTAGAAGTCGGCCTCGGGCGCGTTGGAGATCCAGCACTTCTCACCGGTGAGCCGCCATCGCCCCGAGCCGTCGGGCTCGGCAACGGTCGCCGCGCCGGGCACGGCGACCGGGGCGTCCCCCGCCCCCGGGCCGCCGGGTCCTGCGACCGCCGGGCCGTGCCCCTCGCCGAGGCCGTCGAGTCCGGCGACCTCCGCGGGCGAGCCGTGCGGCTCGGTGATCGGCGGGTCTTCCGCATCCGGGCCGTCGGGTCCGGCGGCGTACGAGCCGGCCGATCCACCGACCGGCGAGCCGCCCGCTTCGGTGACCGGGGAGCTGCCGGCCGCCGGGCCCAGCCCCGCGGTGACGGGTGAGCCGGCAGCCTCCGGGCCGTGCCACTCGCCGACCCGCGAACCGCCCCCCGCCCCGCCGTCCGGTTCCGCCCGCAGCGCCAACGCCGCCGCGTCCGAGCCCGCGCCCGGCTCGCTGAGGGCGAAGGCGGCGACGAGTGCGCCGTCGCGGACGCCGGGCAGCCAGCGGTCGCGCTGGGCCGCCGTGCCGTACGCGTGCACCGGATGCGCGCCCAGGCCCTGAAGGGCGAGCGCCGTCTCGGCCTCGGTGCAGGTCTGGGCCAGGGACTCGCGCATCAGGCACAGGTCGAGCGCGCCCGAGGTGAAAAGACGGGCGAGTAGACCGAGGCGGCCGAGTTCGGCGACGAGGGGGCGGTTGACGTGCCCCGGCTCGCCCTTCTCGGCCAGTGGGCGCAACTGCTCCGCGGCCAGCGTGCGCAGCTCGGCACACCAGGCGGTTCGCGCCGGATCGAGCGAGAATGCGGTCATTGCCGGTCCCCTCTCCCCGCTGGGCCGCACATCGGGCCCTGCCGGGTCACCCTTCCACGTTATCGCGAACTGTTGACTGTCGTCACCAACACGATACGCTCCTGGTGCGAGCCCACCACGACAAGGGGGCGAACCGCCATGGACCCCAGGGACACCGCGGAGCCGACGACCTCGGCCCACGTCGACACCTTCCCGCGCGACCACCTGCCGCCCCCCGAACTCTGGCCCGAGCTCCGGTTCGATCTGCCCGAGCTGCGCTACCCCGACCGGCTGAACTGCGCCGCCGAGCTCCTCGACCACGCCGGCCCCGACCGCCCCGTCTTCCGCACGGCCTCCGGCGACCTGTGGACGTACGGACAGCTGCGTGCCCGGGTCGACCGCATCGCCCATGTGCTGACCGGCGAACTGGGCGTCGTCCCCGGCAACCGGGTGCTGCTGCGCGGCCCCACCACACCGTGGCTGGCCGCGTGCTGGCTGGCGGTACTGAAGGCCGGCGCCGTCGCCGTCACCGTGTTGGCGCAGCAGCGGCCGCACGAGCTGACCACCATGTGCGAGATCGCCCGGGTGACGCACGCGCTGTGCGACGTACGGGCAGTGGACGACCTGGTCAAAGCCGAGATCCGGGGGCTGCGGATCACCACGTACGGCGGGGACGCACCCGACGACCTGCTGCTGCGGATCACGGGCGCGTCGGACGAGTCGTTCGCCGCTGTCGACACCGCCGCCGACGACGTCGCGCTGATCGCCTTCACCTCGGGCACGACCGGTCGGCCCAAAGGCTGTATGCACTTCCACCGCGATGTGTTGGCGATAGCGGACACCTTCTCGAAGCATGTGTTGCAGCCACATGAGGACGATGTCTTCGCGGGCAGTCCCCCGCTGGGTTTCACGTTCGGGCTCGGCGGTCTCGTCGTCTTTCCGATGCGCGTCGGCGCCTGCTCCCTGCTGCTCGAACAGGCGGGCCCCAAGCAGCTGTTGCCCGCGATCGCCGAGCACCGCGTCTCCGTACTGTTCACCGCGCCGACCGCGTACCGGGCGATGCTGGCGGAGCTGGACGGGCACGACATCGGGTCGCTGCGGCGCTGTGTGTCCGCGGGCGAGAACCTGCCCGCCGCGACCTGGCGGGCCTGGCACACCCGCACCGGTCTGCGCATCATCAACGGCATCGGCGCCACCGAGCTGCTGCACATCTTCATCTCCGCCGCCGACGAGCACATCCGCCCCGGCACGACCGGCATCCCCGTACCGGGGTGGCACGCGCGCGTGGTCGACGATTGCGGCGAACCCGTGCCGGACGGCGAGCCCGGGCTGCTCGCCGTGCGCGGCCCGGTCGGCTGCCGCTATCTCGCCGACCCACGACAGCGGGAGTACGTACGCGGTGGCTGGAACATCACCGGCGACACCTATGTGCGCGACCCCGACGGCTACTTCCGCTATGTCGCCCGCGCCGACGACATGATCATCTCGGCGGGGTACAACATCGCGGGCCCGGAAGTGGAGGACGCACTGCTGCGTCACCCGGACGTGGTCGAGACGGCGGTCGTGGGGCAGGCCGACGAGGCACGCGGTCAGGTCGTTGTGGCGTACGCGGTCCTCAGAGAGGGTGCACGCAAGGACCCGGAGGCGCTGCGCGCCTTCCTCAAGTCCGAGCTGGCGCCGTACAAATGCCCCCGCGAGATCGTCTTCCTGGACGCGCTGCCGCGCACCGCCACGGGGAAACTCCAGCGGTTCCGGCTGCGCGAGGACGCCGGCCCTGACGTCACGTCACCGCCCGCCCCGGAGAGTGACTCGTCCACGGGCGGCGACCCCAAGTGATCTTCGCGGACTAGAGTGATCAACGTGTCAGAGCAGCACGCCCCCCGGTCCCTCATCGTCACGTTCTACGGCGCGTACGGCCGATTCATGCCCGGCCCCGTGCCGGTGGCCGAGCTGATCCGGCTCCTCGCCGCGGTCGGCGTGGACGCGCCCTCCGTACGGTCGTCGGTGTCGCGGCTCAAGCGCCGCGGGCTGCTCGAACCGGCACGCACGGCGGCGGGCGCTGCCGGGTACGCGCTGTCGACGGACGCGCGGCAGCTGCTCGACGACGGCGACCGGCGGGTGTACGCGACGGTGCCTCCCGAGGACGAGGGCTGGGTGCTCGCCGTCTTCTCCGTGCCGGAGTCCGAGCGCCAGAAGCGGCATGTGCTGCGCTCGCGGCTCGCCGGTCTCGGCTTCGGGACGGCTGCCCCCGGGGTGTGGCTCGCCCCGGCCCGGCTCTACGCGGAGACCCGGCACACCCTGGAGCGGCTGCGGCTCGACCTCTACGTGGAGCTGTTCCGCGGGGAGCACCTGGGCTTCGCGGCAACGGCCGACGCGGTCGCCCGCTGGTGGGACCTGGCCGCGATCGCCAAGGAGCACGAGGAGTTCCTCGACCAGCACGCGCCCGTGCTGCACGCCTGGGAGCGGCGCGCGGACACCCCGCCGGAGGAGGCCTACCGCGACTATCTGCTGGCCCTCGACTCCTGGCGCCACCTCCCGTACACCGACCCGGGACTGCCCGCGGCCCTGCTGCCCCAGGACTGGCCGGGCGCCCGCTCGGCCACCGTCTTCCGAGCGCTGCACGAGCGGTTGCGGGACGCCGGGGCGGTCTTCGCGGGCGTGCCCGGCCACTTCCGCCGCTCCGGAGAAGTGTGACCTCCCTTACATCATGAGGCGCTAAGGGAGCCCTCATGCTCCTCCGTACCTCTTCTCATGTTTCTTACCTAGCGTCGTGAGCCGCACGCCAGGACAGGAAGAGGACAGTACGTATGACCACCACGGCAAGGGCTCAGGGAGCCACCGTCCGGCTCACGGGCCTGCCGAGCGCGGGCAGGACAACCATCCGCGCCTCCCGGGCAGTCGTCTGAAGGCCGAGGGCACCGCGTGGAGGTCCTCGACGGTGACGAGATCCGCCGCTTCCTCTCCTCCGGCCTCGGCTTCTCCCGTGCGGACCGCAACACCAACGTGCAGCGCATCGGCCTGGTCGCCGAGGTCCTCGCGCGCAACGGCGTCCTCGCCGTGGTGCCCGTCATCGCCCCGTACGCCGACAGCCGCGAGGCCGTCCGCAAGCGCCACGAGGCGAGCGGGACGCCGTACGTCGAAGTGCATGTCGGTGCTGGTCAAGCACACCACGCGGACGTGAAGGCGATCGTCAAGGACCTGGGCGGCGCGGCGGAGCTGACCGCGAACGACCTCGGCCGGATCACCCTGCGCACCGCCGAGCCACTCGCGCTCGACGACTACGCCGACTCCCGCCGCACCGGCGCCTTCGTCCTGGTCGACCCGGCGGACGGCGCGACGCCGACGGCGGGGACGGCCGACCTTTCGTGAGGGCGCGGATGCCCTCAAGTCCCGAGCGTGAGACGGGGTTTGGGGGCATCGGTGCGTCCGGTCTGCGGGCGTCGGCTGCCCGCCCGGTAGGGCATCGGCCAGCCGACGCCCGGACCCTCGTACCCCTGCTCGGCCGCCGCGTGCAGCGTCCAGTGCGGGTCGTACAGGTGTGGCCGGGCCAGCGCGCACAGATCCGTACGCCCGGCCAGGATCAGGGAGTTGACATCGTCCCAGGAGGAGATCGCGCCGACGGCGATCACGGGGAGGCCGGTCTCGTGGCGGATCCGGTCGGCGTACGGCGTCTGGTACGACCGCCCGTACTCGGGGCGCTCGTCCGCCACCACCTGGCCCGTCGACACATCGACCGCGTCGGCGCCGTGCGCGGCGAAGGCCCGCGCGATCTCGACGGCGTCGTCGCCGGTGGTGCCGCCGTCGGCCCAGTCGGTGGCGGAGATGCGGACGGTCATGGGCCGTTCCTCGGGCCACACGGTCCGCACGGCGTCGAACACCTCGAGCGGGAAGCGGAGCCTGCGGGCGAGCGAGCCGCCGTACGCGTCGGTGCGCCGGTTGGTCAGCGGCGACAGGAAGCCGGAGAGCAGGTAGCCGTGGGCGCAGTGCAGTTCGAGCAGATCGAAGCCGCCGCGCGCGGCGCGCCAGGCGGCGGCGGTGAACTGTTCTCGGATGTCGGTGAGTTGGGCACGCGACAGCTCGCGGGGCGTCTGGTTCCCCGGCTTGTACGGGATCGGGGACGCGGCCACGAGTGGCCAGTTGCCGTCCTCCAGCGGCTCGTCGATGCCCTCCCACATCAGCTTGGTCGATCCCTTGCGCCCGGAGTGGCCGAGCTGCACGCCGATCGCGGTGCCCGGTGCCTGCGCGTGGACGAAGTCGGTGATCCGCCGCCAGGCCTCGGCCTGCCGGCCGGTGTAGAGCCCCGCGCAGCCGGGCGTGATGCGGCCCTCGGCGCTCACGCAGACCATCTCGGTCATCACCAGTCCGGCGCCGCCGAGTGCCCGCGCGCCCAGGTGGACGAGGTGGAAGTCGCCGGGGACGCCGTCCACGGCCGAGTACATGTCCATGGGCGAGACGACGACCCGGTTGCGCAGGGTGAGGCCGCGCAGCCGGAACGGCGTGAACATCGGGGGCGTACCCGCCGGACAACCGAACTCGCGCTCCACGGACTCGGTGAAGTGCGCGTCGCGCAGCCGCAGGTTGTCGTGGGTGACACGGCGGCTGCGGGTGAGAAGGTTGAAGGCGAACTGGTGTGAGGGCTGGTCGAGGTAGCGGTCCAGGTTCTCGAACCACTCCAGGCTGGCACGCGCCGCCCGCTGGGTGGACGCGACGACCGGGCGCCGCTCCTCCTCGTAGGCGCCGAGGGCCTGTGCCAGATCGGCGCGCTCCTCCAGGCAGGCGGCCAGCGCGAGCGCGTCCTCCACCGCCAGCTTCGTGCCGGAGCCGATGGAGAAGTGGGCGGTGTGTGCGGCGTCGCCGAGGAGGACCAGGTTCCCGTGTGCCCAACGGTCGTTGACGACCGTCCGGAATGTGGTCCACGCCGACTTGTTGGACCGCAACGGGCGTCCGCCCAGCGCGTCCGCGAAGATCTTGGCGCACCGCTCGACGGACTCCTGCTCGTCGAGCTCCGCGAAACCGGCCGCCCGCCACACCTCCTCGCGCATCTCCACGATGACGGTCGAGGCGTCGGCCGCATATGGGTAGCCGTGCAGCTGCATGACGCCGTGCTCGGTCTCGGCGATCTCGAAGCGGAAGGCGTCGAAGGCGAAGTCGGCGGCGAGCCAGATGTAGCGGCAGCGATGCTCCTCGACGGACGGCCCGAACACCTCCGCGTACGCCGCGCGCGTGAGGCTGCGCACACCGTCGGCGGCGACGACGAGGTCGTACGCCCCCATGAGCTCGTCGACCGGCGGGGCCTGCGCCCGGAAGCGCAGCTCGACGCCGAGCGCGCGGCAGCGTTCGTGCAGGATCTCGAGCAGCCTGCGCCTGCCGAGCGCCGCGAAGCCGTGCCCGCCCGAGGTGTGACGCACTCCGCGGTGCACGATGTCGATGTCGTCCCAGCGTACGAACTCGTCCTGGAGCGCGGTGTACACGACCGGGTCGGCGTGCTCGATTCCGCCGAGCGTCTCGTCGGAGAGCACGACACCGAAGCCGAAGGTGTCGTCGGCGGCGTTGCGCTCCCAGAGGGTGATCTCGCGGGAGGGGTCGAGTCGCTTGAGGAGGGCGGCGGCGTAGAGGCCACCGGGACCGCCGCCGATCACCGCGACGCGCAGCGGTGTGCGCGCGTCGGCGGCCGCGACCTCCGGTACGCTCGCGCCCTCCGGCGGCCGCGCGCCCCCTGCCGCCTGCCGCCCGCGCCCCTCCGCCGGCACCGAGCCGGGGTCCGCCGGCAGCGCCGTGCCGCCCGCCGCCACGGCTATCGCCCCCGCCACTTCGGCGGCCGCTTCTCCGTGAACGCGGCATGGAACTCGGCGTAGTCCTCCCCGTTCATCAGCAGGGCCTGGGTCGAGGCGTCGAGTTCGACGGAGGCTGCGAGCGGCATGTCCAGTTCGGCCGTGAGCAGGGCCTTGGTCTGCGCATACGCGAGGGCCGGGCCCTCGGCGAGGCGGCGGCCCAGCCGCTGTGCGGCCTCGTCGGCGCCGCCCTCGTCGCTGAGCTGGCTGATCAGGCCGATCCGCTCGGCCTCGGGCGCGCGCACGGGCTCGCCGAGCATCAGCAGCCGGGTCGCGTGGCCGAGTCCGACGACCCGGGGCAGCAGATAGGCCGCGCCCATGTCCCCGCCGGACAGCCCGACGCGGGTGAAGAGGAACGAGAAGCGGGCCGAGGGGTCGGCGACCCGGAAGTCGGCCGCCAGCGCCAGCACGGCTCCGGCGCCCGCCGCCACGCCGTGCACCGCCGCGATCACCGGGAACGGGCATTCCCGTACGGCCCGTACGACCTGGCCGGTCATCCGGTTGAAGTCGAGGAGCTGGGCGGTGTCCATGGAGAGGGTCGCGCCGATGATCTCGTCGACATCCCCTCCGGAACAGAAGCCGCGTCCCTCGCCGGCCAGCACCAGGGCGCGTACGGATCGCTCGCGGGACAGCTCGGCGAGCAGGTCCCTCAGGTCGGCGTAGGCGCCGAAGGTCAGCGCGTTGAGTTTCTCGGGGCGGGCCAGGGTGACCGTGGCGACCTCGTCGGCGATCTCGCACCTCAGGTGCTGCCAGTCGGACGTGCGGGCGGCGGAGCCGGTGAAGGGACTCATGACGTGCGGCCTCCTCGGGCGGGGGCGGCGCTCTGCGGCTGCTCCATGAAGTTATCACTTCTCTGTGACTGTCGTCATGAGGACGCGATAAGGCATGGGCAGCAGAGGCTGTTCCCATGTCACGGGCAAGCGTCACGGAGTCACCGGCGATCGTCACCGCGTCACGGATCATCGATAGCCCCGTAACGATGGGACAGACCGTGCGGGGTGGGCCGTTCGTCTGGGTACGCAGCCGTATGTCGGGCCGAACGCCGGCCGAACGTCCCTGGAGAACACGCACCGATGTCCCGAAATGGCCCGCCGAGCACCTCTGCACGGCGGCCCCGTACCATTCATAAAGTTGAAAGCAGGACAGCCTGCTCCATGAACGGACCCGCCTTGCACAACACCCCGGCCCCCGCCTCCTGGCGCATCGCACTGCCGCACACCGTCGCGGCCGTGCCCGTCGCCCGTGCTCTGGTCCGCACCGCGCTGGCCGAGCTGGAGCACGCGGCCGACAGCGACACCGCTGAGCTGCTCACCGCGGAGCTGGTCGCCAACGCCGTGGAGCACGCCGCCGGGGACGGGCCCATAGAGCTGGTCGTGGAGCTGATGCCGACCGGCTGCCGGGTCGAGGTGCACGACCCGGACCCGGCGCCGCCCGGCAATCTCACGGTCCCCCACCAGGCCGGCGAACCCGACCCCTGGCAGGAGCACGGGCGCGGCCTCCTGCTGATCCGCACCCTCAGCTCGTCCTGCGGCCACCGCCCGACCGACTCCGGCAAGGCGGTCTGGTTCAGACTGCCTGTGGTTCCCGCTCAGCGACGGCCGCTGTAAACTCCGCCCGCGCGGCCAGCCGGGAATGGCGGCGCCCATAGACGACGTACACGAGGAATCCGGCCACCAGGAACAGGGCGAACTGCACCCAGGTCGTCCAGCCCGTCTCGTACATCAGATACAGGCAGAAGCCCACGCCGAGCAGCGGTACGACGGGGTAGAGCGGCACCCGGAAGGTGCGGGAGAGACCCGGCTCCCGGCGGCGCAGCGCGATCACCGCGACATTGACCGCGGCCATGGTGGCGAGCGTGCCGATGGTGCACAGGTTGACCGCGGCGTCAAGCGAGGCGAAGGCCGCGGGGACCGCGAAGACGACCGCGACGATCAAGGTGCCCGCCACCGGCGTCGAGGTCTTGGGCGAGATCTTCTCGAAGACGCGCGGGATGAGTCCGTCGCGGGACATCGACATGAGGATGCGGGTCTGCCCGTACATCACCGCGAGCACGACCGAGGCGATGGCGACGACCGCGCCGAAGGCGATGACCCCGCCGCCGACGGTGGAGCCGGTCACCTCGTCGACGACGTACGACAGCGCGGCCGGCTGACCGCCGACCTTGTCCCCGCCGATCGCGCCGATCGCGGCCAGCGCCACGGCGCAGTACAGCAGCGTGACCAGGCCGATGCAGATCATGATGGCGATCGGGATGTTACGACGCGGGTTCCTGGCCTCCTCGCCGGCCGTGGTGATCGCGTCGAAGCCGATGTACGAGAAGAACGCGGCCGTGGTACCCGCGCCGATGCCGCCGAGTCCGGCCGGCGAGAACGGCGTGAGGTTGCCGTCCTTGAAGGCGCTGAACCCGATCGCGCAGAAGAGCACCAGGATCGCCAGCTTCAGCACGGCCATGGCGGCGGTCGCCCGGGCGCTCTCGCGCACACCGCGCACGAGCAGGACCGAGGCCAGGGCGATCACGATGACCGCGGGGACGTTGACGACTCCGCCGTCGGCCGGTCCCGAGGAGAGGACGGCCGGGAGCTGCAGGCCGGTGAGGCTGTCGAGCAGCTCGTTCACGTACTGGCTCCAGCCGACGGCGACGGCCGAGACGGAGACGCCGTACTCCAGAAGCAGACACCAGCCGACCAGGAAGGCCGTGCTCTCGCCGAGTCCGGCGTACGCGAAGGAGTACGAGGATCCCGAGACCGGGATCGCGCCGCCGAGCTCCGCGAACGCGAACGCCGTGAAGACGCAGGTGATCGCCGCAAGGATGAAAGAGACGACCACGGCGGGTCCGGCCTGGGCGACCGAGTCGGACAGGCCGACGAAGATCCCGGTGCCGACGATCGCGCCGATGCCGAAGCAGACGAGCTGAAAGAGGCCCATGGTGCGCTTGAGGCCATGGCCTTCGAGGTCCGTGCCGGATTCGGCGATGAGGAGCTCGGGGGACTTGATACGAGGAATCCGTGGAGCGGGCATGCGGGTGGTGCTCATTTCCGGTGGTGCGGGTGCGACGCGTGGTGGGTCGCGCGGCGGCCACGGAAGGGGTGGTCCGGGCCGCCGGTCAGGATAAGGCCTGCTGGGAGGTGGGACAGGCCAGGATCTACGGGGCTGTCGTCAGGCCAGGGTCGCGACCAGGATCGCCTTGATGGTGTGCAGCCGGTTCTCCGCCTCGTCGAAGACGACCGAGTGCGCCGACTCGAAGACCTCGTCGGTGACCTCGAGGGATTCCAGGCCATGGGTCTCGTACAGCTCGCGGCCGACCTTGGTGCCGAGGTCGTGGAAGGCCGGCAGGCAGTGCAGGAACTTCACGTCGGGGTTGCCGGTGGCGCGCAGCACGTCCATCGTCACGGCGTACGGGGACAGCGCGGCGATGCGCTCGTCCCAGACCGCCTTGGGCTCGCCCATGGAGACCCACACGTCCGTCGCGACGAAGTCCGCGCCGAGGACACCCTCACAGACGTCCTCGGTGAGGGTGACGCGGCCGCCGCTGTGCTCGGCGAGTTCGCGGGCCCGCGTGACGATCTCGTCGGCCGGCCAGTAGGTCTTGGGGGCGACGACGCGGACGTCCATGCCGAGCAGCGCGCCGGTGATCAGATACGAGTTGCCCATGTTGAAGCGGGCGTCGCCGAGGTAGGCGAAGGCGATCTCACCGAGCGGCTTGTCGCAGTGCTCGGTCATCGTGAGCACGTCGGCGAGCATCTGGGTCGGGTGCCAGTCGTCGGTCAGACCGTTGTAGACGGGCACACCGGCGTACGCCGCCAGTTCCTCGACGGAGGCCTGGCTGTCTCCCCGGTACTCGATGGCGTCGAACATCCGGCCGAGGACGCGCGCGGTGTCCTTCACGGACTCCTTGTGGCCCATCTGTGAGCCGGACGGGTCCAGATACGTCGTCGAGGCGCCCTGGTCCGCCGCCGCGACCTCGAAGGCGCAGCGCGTACGCGTGGAGGTCTTCTCGAAGATCAGCGCGATGTTCCTGCCCCGCAGATACGGGGTCTCGGTCCCGGCCTTCTTGGCCGCCTTGAGCGCGGCGGCCAGCTCGATCAGACCGCGGAACTCCTCTTCCGTGAAGTCCAGCTCCTTGAGGAAGTGGCGGCCGGCGAGGGCGGTCGGGACTGTCGCCATGGGGGCGCTCCAGGGTTACGAAGACGAGGACTTTGGAATTCTATACGATGCCCAGAATTTCTATACGGGGACTACACGGCCTCGCGTTCCACCGGACAGCTCATACAGCGCGGCCCGCCCCGCCCCCGCCCCAGCTCGCTGCCCGGAATCTCGATGACCTCGATGCCCTGCTTGCGCAGATGCGTGTTGGTGGTGGAGTTCCGCTCGTAGGCGACCACGACGCCCGGTTCGACGGCGAGGACGTTGCACCCGTCGTCCCACTGCTCCCGCTCGGCCGCGTGCACGTCCTGGGTGGCGGTCAGGACACGGATCTCGCTCAGACCCAGCGCCGCGGCGATCGCACGGTGCATGTGCTCCGGGGGATGGTCGGTGACCTTCAACTCGCTGTCCTCCGCGCCCGGTTCGATGGTGTACGAGCGGAGCATGCCGAGCCCCGCGTACTGCGTGAAGATGTCGCCGTCGACCATCGTCATTACGGTGTCGAGGTGCATCAGCGCCCGCCGCTTGGGCATGTCGAGCGCCACGATCGTGCGTGCCGAGCCCGCCGCGAACAGCTTGTGCGCGAGCATCTCGACGGCCTGCGGCGTGGTCCGCTCACTCATGCCGATGAGCACCGCGCCATTGCCGATGACGAGCACGTCGCCGCCCTCGATGGTGGACGGATAGTCGATCTGCCCCTCCGACCAGAGGTGGAAGGTCTCGTCACGGAAGAGCGGGTGGTGCCGGTAGATCGCCTCGAAGTGCACGGTCTCGCGCTGCCGGGCCGGCCAGCGCATGGCGTTGATGGAGACCCCGTCGTAGATCCAGGCGGAGGTGTCCCGGGTGAACAGATGGTTGGGCAACGGCCTGAGCAGGAAGTCGTCGAGGTCCATGACATGGAAGCGCACCGAGGTCGGCTCCGCGTGGGCGTCCAGGAACTCCCGCTTGGTCATGCCGCCGACGAGCACGGACGCCAGCTCCGGGGCGGGCAGCGTCTCGAAGGCGGCCCGCAGATGGTCGGTGGCGAGCGGCCCGTACTCCTTCTCGTCGAAGACCCGGTCCAGGACGAGCGATCTGGCCGCCGGGATCTCCAGGGCCTCGGTGAGCAGGTCGCCGAAGAGGTGGACGGTGACCCCGCGGTCGCGCAGTACGTCGGCGAACCCGTCGTGCTCCGCGCGCGCCCGACGCACCCACAGCACGTCGTCGAAGAGCAGGGCGTCCTTGTTGCTGGGGGTGAGCCTCTTGAGCTCAAGATCCGGCCGGTGCAGGATGACGCGGCGCAGCCGCCCGGCCTCGGAGTCGACATGGAATCCCATGCCTCCATCCTGACCATCCGGACGCCTGTTCACCCGCCGATCGCGAGAGCTGCGCCGCATTCATTTCGTCCCCTTGACGATAAGTGGGCCCCGCCGTTATCGTCCCAGTGACGAAAAAGAGGAACGAGGGGTCGCCGGGATCGCCCGGCGACAAGGGGGTACTCATGGCCGACATCACCCGGCGTCTCGGCTGGCGCCATCTGCGTGGGGCGCCGACCGCCCACGTCCGGCACCACCGCTCCGGCAGCCTGGTGCACGACGGCCCCGGACTGAGCTTCTGGTACCGCTCCCTGACCGCCGCGCTCTCCGAAGTCCCGGTCGACGACCGCGAGTTGGCGATGACCTTCCACGCCCGTACGTCCGACTTCCAGGACGTCGCGGTGCAGGCGACGGTCACCTACCGCATCAGCGATCCGGCGATCGCGGCCGCGCGCCTGGACTTCTCCATCGACCCCGACACGGGCGCCTGGCGCGGCGCTCCCCTGGAGCAGCTCTCCACCCTGCTGACCGAGACGGCCCAGCAGCACGCGCTCGACGTCCTGGCCCGTACGTCGCTGGCGGCCGCTCTGGTCGACGGCGTCGCGGCGGTACGGGAACGGATCGCGGGCGGGCTCGCCGCAGAGCCCCGGCTGCCCGCGACGGGGATCGAGGTGGTGGCCGTACGGGTCGTCGCGCTGCGCCCGGAGCCCGAGGTGGAGCGGGCGCTGCGCACGCCGGCCCGCGAGCAGATCCAGCAGGACGCGGACAAGGCGACGTACGAGCGCCGTGCCGTCGCCGTCGAGCGGGAGCGCGCCATCGCCGAGAACGAACTCGCCAGCCAGATCGAACTCGCCAGACGCGAGGAGCAGTTGGTCGACCAGCGCGGCACGAACACGCGGCGCGAGGCCGAGGAACACGCGGCGGCGGACGCCGTTCGCGCCGGGGCGGAGGCCGCGCGCACGGTTCGCCTCGCGGAGGCGGAGGCCACCCGGTCGCTGCGCCTCGCTGAGGCCGAGGCCACCCGCAAGGTGCGGCTCGCCGGGGCCGAGGCCCAGGCCGCGCGCGAGGTCGGTGCGGCACGCGCCGAGGCGCAGGCCGCCTGGCTGCGGGTCCACGGGGACGTGGACGTCGCCACGCTGCACGCCCTGACGGGCACGCGGCTCGCGGAGAACCTGCCGCGGATCGAGAGCGTCACGGTGTCGCCGGACGTCCTGACAGGACTGCTCGCCAAGCTGGGCAACGGAGCCTCGGGGGAACCGGCGTGAGCCTCGCGCCGCGCGTCGTCCTCGTCCATCGCACCACGGAGTACGAGGAGTTGGTGGCCCGGCACGGCACGCACGGGCAGGCGGCGTTCTTCCTCTCCTCCCGGGGGCGGGACATCGAGGAGGTGGCCGAGCGGCACCGGCGGGCGCGGGAGGCACTGGCCGAGGTGGTGTCCGCGGTCCCGCTGACCTGGCGGCAGGCCCGGGTGGAGCGCGCGGACCTGGACCGTTTCCTGTTCGCGCCGGAGGACGTCGTGGTCGTGGCCGGGCAGGACGGGCTGGTCGCGAATGTGGCCAAGTACCTGACGGGCCAGCCGGTGGTGGGCATCGACACCGATCCCGGACGCAACCCGGGGGTGCTGGTGCGGCACCGCCCCGAGGACGCGGGCTCCCTGCTCGCCTCGGCGCACGGCGGCCGTGCCGACGAGCTGACCATGGTCGAGGCGGTCGCGGACGACACGCAACGGCTGGTCGCGCTCAACGAGATCTATCTGGGAGCCGCGGGCCATCAGACGGCCCGCTACCGGCTGGGGCTCGACGAGTACGGGGGTGCCGTCGAGCCCCAGGCCTCCTCCGGGGTCCTGGTCGGCACCGGGACGGGAGCCAGCGGCTGGCTCCGCTCCGTGTGGCAGGAGCGAGGCGGCGAACTGCCGCTGCCCGGCCCCGCGGACGAACGCCTCCTCTGGTTCGTCCGCGAGGCCTGGCCGTCCCCCGCCACCGGAACGTCACTCGTGGCCGGCGAACTCATCTCCTCCGCCCGACTGTCCCTGACCGTCGAGTCGGACCGGCTCATCGCGTTCGGCGACGGGATGGAGGGGGATGCGGTGGAGCTGGTGTGGGGGCAGACGGTGCGGGTGGGGGTGGCGGATGCGCGTTTGCGGTTGGTGGGGTGACGGGGGGTGGGGTGACGGGGGCGGGTTTTTCGCCCCCCTCCGCCCCTACCCGTCCCGACCAGCCCTGCGGCCGCGGGTGCGTGGGGGCTGATCGCGCAGTTCCCCGCGCCCCTGAAAGGGGCGCGGGGAACTGCGCAGTCATTTGGGGGTCTGGGGGCGGAGCCCCCAGGTACGGGACGGGTAGGGGCGGAGGGGGCGAAAGCCTCACAGCCTCGGGTCCACCGGCTCCGACTCCAGCGCCAGTACCCCGAACACGGCCTCGTGCACCCGCCACAACGGCTCGCCCTCCGCGAGCCGGTCCAGGGCTTCGAGCCCCAGCGCGTACTCCCGGATCGCGAGCGACCGCTTGTGGTTCAGGAACCGCCCCCGCAGCCGCGCGAGGTTCTCGGGACGCGTGTACTCCGGACCGTAGATGATCCGCAGGTACTCGCGCCCCCGGCACTTGATGCCGGGCTGCACAAGTCGCCCCTGCGCACCGCGCACCACCGCGCCGGCCGGCTTGACGACCATGCCCTCGCCCCCGCGGCCCGTCATCTCCAGCCACCAGTCGACGCCGGCCCGCACCGACTCCGGGTCACCGGTGTCGACGAAGAGCCGCCGGGTGGTCTGCAGCAGACCGCTCCCGTCGTGTTCCACAAGACGGTCGATCAGCGCAAGCTGCTCGTCGTGCGGCACGGCGGCGAGGCTCCGACCCTGGACGGCGAGGATCTGGAACGGTGCCAGTCGGACACCGTCCAGGCCCTCCGTGGTCCAGCAGTAGCGCCGGTAGGCGTCCGTGAACGCCTCGGCGTCCGCGGCGCGTTCACGCTGCCGGGCCAGCAGGTCCCGCACGTCGACCCCGCGCTCCGCAGCCCCTTCGAGTGCGGCCAGCGCTCCCGGGAACGCGGCTCCGGACGCGGCGCCGACCGCCGCGTACTGACTGCGCAGCAGTCCGGACGCCTTCAGCGACCACGGCAGCAACTCGGCGTCGAGCAGCAGCCAGTCCGTCTCGAGTTCCTTCCAGAGTCCGGCCTCGGTCGCGGCGGCCCGCACCCGGCCGAGGATCTCCTCGGTGACGGCGGTGTCGTCGAAGAAGGGACGCCCGGTGCGGGTGTAGAGCGACCCGGTCGGGCCTCCCCCGACACCGAAGCGCTCGCGTGCCACCTCCGCGTCCCGGCAGACCAGCGCCACCGCCCGCGAGCCCATGTGCTTCTCCTCGCACACGACCCGGGCGACCCCGTCCTCCTTGTACTGCGCGAAGGCCTCGGCGGGATGCTCCAGGTAGCCCTCGATGTGCGAGGTCGCGGTCGGTGCCATGGTCGGCGGGAGGTACGGCAGCAGCCGTGGGTCCTCGGCGAAGCGGCTCATGACCTCCAGGGCCGCCGCCGCGTTCTCCTCCCGGACCGACACACGTCCGGCGTACCGCGTCTCGACGACCCGCCGGCCGTACACGTCCGCGAGGTCGAGCGGACGGCCCTCGTGACCGCCGGGCGCCTCGGAGGCGAGCGGCCTCGTCGGCTCGTACCAGACCTGCTCGGCCGGTACGTCGACGAGCTCGCGCTCCGGCCAGCGCAGCGCGGTGAGCTTGCCGCCGAAGACGGCACCCGTGTCGAGGCAGATGGTGTTGTTCAGCCAGGTGGCCGTCGGAACCGGGGTGTGACCGTAGACGACGGCCGCGCGGCCCCGGTACTCCTCCGCCCACGGATAGCGCACCGGCAGCCCGAACTCGTCCGTCTCACCGGTCGTGTCGCCGTACAGCGCGTGCGAGCGCACCCGCCCGGAGGTCCGCCCGTGATACTTCTCGGGCAGACCGGCGTGGCAGACGACGAGCTTGCCCCCGTCGAGTACGTAGTGACTGACGAGTCCGTCGAGGAACTCCCGCACCCGCTTCCTGAACTCCTCGCTCTCCCCCTCCATCTGCTCGATCGTCTCGGCGAGGCCGTGCGTGTGCTGGACCTTGCGACCCTTGAGGTAACGCCCGTACTTGTTCTCGTGGTTGCCGGGCACGCACAGGGCGTTGCCCGAGCCGACCATGGACATCACCCGACGCAGGACGCCCGGGGTGTCCGGGCCGCGGTCGACGAGGTCCCCGACGAAGACGGCCGTACGGCCCTGCGGGTGCGTCCCGTCGACGTAACCGAGCTTGCCGAGCAGGCTTTCCAGTTCTGAGGCGCAGCCGTGGATGTCGCCGATGATGTCGAAGGGGCCGGTGAGGTGGGTCAGGTCGTTGAACCGCTTCTCGGTGCTGACCTCGGCGCTCTCGATCTCCTCCACGCCCCGCAGGACGTGCACCTTTCTGAACCCCTCGCGCTCCAAGTGGCGCAGCGAGCGGCGGAGTTCGCGGATGTGGCGCTGGATGACGCGGCGCGGCATGTCGGCGCGGTCGGTGCGGGCGGCGTTGCGCTCGGCGCACACGTCCTCCGGCACGTCCAGCACGATCGCGATGGGCAACACGTCGTACCTCTTGGCGAGTTCGATCAGCTGGCGGCGACTCTCCTGCTGAACGCTGGTGGCGTCCACGACGGTCCGCCGGCCCGCCGCGAGCCGCTTGCCCGCGATGTAGTGCAGTAGGTCGAAGGCGTCGCCGCTGGCGCTCTGATCGTTCTCGTCGTCGGCGACCAGGCCGCGGCAGAAGTCGGAGGAGATCACCTCGGTCGGCTTGAAGTGCTTGCGGGCGAAGGTGGACTTGCCCGAGCCGGACGCGCCGATCAGCACCACGAGGGACAGGTCGGTCACGGGCAGGGTGCGCGCCTCGGCATGCGTCTCGTTCGTCATGCGGCCTTCTCCTCCTTCGGGGCGGTGAGCGTGAATGTGGCCATCTGCGTGGGCGGGCCCACTTCGGAGTCGTCAGGGCCGACCGGCGTGAACTCCACGGCGTACCCGTGCCGTTCGGCCACCGTCCGGGCCCAGGTCCGGAACTCCTCCCGCGTCCATTCGAAGCGGTGGTCGCCGTGCCGGGAGTGTCCGGCCGGGAGGGTCTCCCAGCGGACGTTGTACTCGACGTTCGGCGTCGTCACGAGGACCGTCCGCGGGCGCGCGGAGCCGAACACCGCGTACTCCAGGGCGGGCAGCCGGGGCAGGTCGAGGTGCTCGACGACCTCGCTGAGCACGGCGGCGTCGTACCCCTTGAGGCGGTTGTCGGTGTAAGCGAGCGAGCCCTGGAGGAGCTGTACCCGCGATGCCTGCCGCTCGCCCATACGGTCGAGCTTGAGCCGCCGCGAGGCGATGGTGAGCGCGCGCATCGACACGTCGACGCCGACGATCTCGGTGAACCTCGTGTCCTGGAGCAGCGCCTGCACCAACTGGCCCTGTCCACAGCCGAGATCGAGGACGCGGCCCGCGCCGGACGCGTGCAGCGCGGCGAGAATCGCGTCCCGACGCTGCACGGCCAGCGGCACCGGCTTCTCTTCGGTGTCCGTCTCTTCGTCGACGGCGTTGTCGATCTCCTCGACCTCGGTGTCGTCGGCCTCGGCCAGCCGCACGAGCTCCAGCCGCTCCATCGCCTCACGCGTCAGCGACCAGCGGCGCGAGAGATACCGGCTGGTGATCAGCTTCTGCTCCGGGTGGTCCGGCAGCCAGCCCTCACCCGACCGCAGCAGTTTGTCGACCTCGTCGGACGACACCCAGTAGTGCTTGGCGTCGTCGAGCACCGGGAGCAGCACGTAGAGGTGGCGCAGGGCTTCGGCGAGCGTCAGCCGCGTCGCTTCCAGTTCCAGACGTACATAGCGGGAGTCGCCCCACTCGGGGAACTGCTCGTCCAGCGCCACCGCCTCGACCGTCACTGTCCATCCGAGCGGCTCGAACAGCGCCCGTACGAGGTCGGCACCGCCGCGGGCGGGCAGCGCGGGCACCTCGATCCGCAGCGGCCTGGTCTGCTCCGGCAGTTCGGGCTGCGCGGTGCACTGGCCCTTCATCGCGCTGGAGAACACAGCGCTCAGCGCCACCGCGAGCAGGGAGGAGGCCGCGTACGGGCGGTCGTTGACGTACTGCGCGAGCGCGGCGTCGGGCGCCCCACCGCGGCCCTTGCCCTTGCCCCGCCGCACCAGCGCCACCGCGTCGACCTCGAGCAGCAGCGCGGCCGTGCACCGTTCGACGGACGCCTCCGGGTACAGGACGTGCGCCGTGCCGTAGGAGGTCGAGAACGCCTGCGCCTTGTCGGGATGCTTGTGCAGCAGAAAGCCGAGGTCGGTCGCGGGGCGCTCTGGGGTACCGGTGGTACTGATCGTCAGGAACACAGTGGGTCTGCCTCGAAACGTCTGCTGATCTGCGGATACTTGCCGTGCGGCAAAGCCGTGCACCCCGGGTGCACACACGCCGGGATCGGGTAACCACGGCTGGGGAGAACGCGCCCGGGTGATCACTGCTCCAGGCGCTTCCTCGCCCTCGTAGCGGTGCGTACGCAGCGCCGCGGTCGGCCCCCCGCGCGGCGCCCCTTGTTCGGCGCGCCTGCACAACGTACAGCGAACACCCTGGGCCTACTCAGGCATTTTTCCACCGCGGCGCTCGCTCGCCTCGGTCGGTGCCGGGTTCGACGAACGTGCAGAAGAGGCGGGCGGCGGCGCATTGAGCGGCCTGGCGCGGGCGAATCGGGGCCGGGCGGGCCGGAGTCGGCAGGGTGCCGGCCAGGCGGGGCGGAAGACGGCTTCGGCGTCGGTGCGGTTGATGGCCCGCAGGGTGCCGGGGTCGAGGCCGTTCGCCATGTAGTCGGCTTCGCCTCGGGGCCCGCTCCCGCACCCACCGGAGGACGACACCGTCCCCTCAGCGGCACCGGCGTCGCCGATCACAGACAAGCCTTGGACCTGGCCAGGGCCCCGCACCGACGAAGCGGCCGTCCACGCCATAGCCCTCCGGGACCGCGCGTACGAACTCGCCGAACGGGTCCCGGCCGGTCTTCGTGATCACGGCGGACGAGCGGCCGTAGCGGGCAGCGGCGACGGCCGCGTTCGCTTCCAGCGTTCGGCCGACAGGCGCCGGCGCTCAGGCGAGGGCGAGGAAGAGCTTCTCGAGTTCCGCCTCGGTCATGGGGGGCGTGTCGTCGTCGGTGGCCGCCATGCACTGGCGCATGCCGCTGGCGACGATCTTGAAGCCTGCCCGGTCCAGGGCCCGGGAGACGGCGGCGAGTTGGGTGACGACGTCCTTGCAGTCGCGGCCGGCCTCGATCATGGCGATGACGCCGGCAAGCTGCCCCTGGGCGCGGCGCAGGCGGTTGAGGATGGCGGTGCTGGCTTCCTCGTCGACGGTCATGGCCATGAGTGGGTCCTCCTGGTGGGTTCTTCCAGCATCATGGTACCCCCTGGGGTATCGGTGGCCGCGAACGGTGTTCGGGGACACCGATCACGGGGGGGGTCAGTCGTGCGAGAACTTGATGTCGGGCAGCACCTTGTGCAGCCACGCGGGGCTCCACCAGCCGGCGCGTCCGGCCAGCCGGAGCAGGACGGGCAGCAGCACGAGCCGCACAAGGGCGGCGTCGAGGAGCACCGCCAGGCCGAGGATGCAGCCGTCCGAGGAGGCCGGGCGGGGAGCCGCCGGGAGCGGCGGGTTCCTTGGCCGCGCGAGGGGCAGCGACCCTACGAGCCGCACAAGGGCGGCGTCGAGGAGCACCGCCAGGCCGAGGATGCAGCCGTCCGAGGAGGCCGGGCGGGGAGCCGCCGGGAGCGGCGGGTTCCTTGGCCGCGCGAGGGGCAGCGACCCTGCCGGTGCTGGTCATGGTGGACTCCTTCACGAATTTCTAGATACACCCCTGGGGGTATACATGGGGTCAGGCGAGAACATATGCCCCCACCCGTACAGGTGGGGGCATGCGGAAGTGAGGCGGGTGAGGCGTCAGGCGACGGTGCCGGGCATGCCGCGCTCGTCCACCACCGGCAGTCCGGCCTGCCACCAGGCAGTCATTCCACCGCTGACGTCGACGACGTCCACGCCCCGCCCGGCCAGCACCTTGACCGCCTGCCGGGAACGGTGCCCACCACGACAGATCGCCACGACCGGCCTACCCTGCGCCGCCCCCGGCAGTGAGGCCCCGGCCAGCAGGCTGCCCAGCGGCAGATGGACGGCGGACGGAGCATGCCCGGCCTGCCACTCCGACTTCTCCCGCACGTCGAGCAGGACCGCGTCACTCGCGCTCGTACGGGCATGGGCCTCGGCGGGGGTCAGACGGCCGGGGCGGCCACGCAGGAAACGGAACATCACGCACTCCACTACTCGGGTTGGGGAACAGCGAGGAAGAGGGAGCCAGGCACATGCACTTTCCGGCACATGCACTTCCCTCCCCAGGTCAGATACCACGGGGGGTATCCATCCGCTCGATCAGCGTATACCCCCACCCGTATTCCACCAAGCCGATCCGGTTGGCCGGAACCACCGCGACAAAGCCCCAGGCCTCCGGAAACGGAGGCCTGGGGCCATGAACGGATGAACGGGAACGAATCCTCAGGACGGCAAGGACGCGAGCCAGTCCGTCAGGAGCCGGTTGATCTCCGCAGGACGCTCCTGCTGGATCCAGTGGCCGCAGCCGTCGAGGACGTGGGAGGAGACCAGGCCGGGCAAGGTGGTGGGATAGGCCTTGATCGCGTCGGCCATCCACGTCGTGGAGGCGTCCAGGCCGCCGCCGATGAAGAGGGACGGCTGGGCGATGGGGGCGCCGTCGAAGCCGGCGAGGTCTTCCCAGTCCCGGTCCATGTTCCGGTAGCGGTTGAGCGGCCCGGCCATACCGGTCCGCTCGAACTCCTCGGCGTAGACGTCGAGATCCTTCTCACTGAGCCAGGCGGGCAACGGGCCGGCGGGGAACCGGTCGCGCAGCGTCCCGCCCCGGCCGACGAAGTGCGGGTCGGGCGCGCCGGGTCGGGGCATGGTGTCGGAGGAGAGCGCGGCGTAGAAACCGGCGAGCCAGCCGCGCACATCGGGCTCGATCTCGGCCTCGGCGCGGCCGGGCTCCTGGAAGTAGGAGACGTAGAACTCGTCTCCTCCGTCCCCGCTCATCCGCGCGAAGACCTCACTGGGCCGCGGTCCGCCAGGCGGGGTGTAGGGCACGCTGAGCAGCCCCACGGCACGGAAGACGTCCGGTCGCACGAGGGCCGAGTGGGCGGCGATGGTCGCCCCCCAGTCGTGCCCGACGATCACCGCCCGCCGCTCGCCGAGGGCCCGCACCACCGCCGCGTTGTCCTCGACCAGTTCGAACATGCGGTACGCGTCCGTGGCATCGGGCTTGGACGAACGGCCGTAACCGCGCACGTCGACGGCGACCGCGCGGTACCCGGCCGCGGCCAGTACCGGCAGCTGATGGCGCCAGGAGTACCAGGACTCCGGGAACCCGTGCACGAGCAAAACCAGCGGCCCTGTGCCCTGCTCCACGAGGTGGATCCGGCCCGCGGGCGCGGAGACCAGCCGATGGGTGACGTCCGCGGTCTGCTGCGGCATGAATCCTCCACGGTTCGCTGACTTGTCCTGGCCGAGATGGATTCCCGATCCTGTGACACTCGCGCGGCCCTCGCGAGGCTTGTTGCCGATTCGGCAAAGCGGCTGCATGGCGAGCGACCCGCGCATGAGGACGGGTGAACTGCCCGCGTACGACGACGCTGCCCGCCCCGGGGATGATGGCCGGTATGCGCATCCGTATCGACGCCGTCGACCTGCCCGGACTCACCTGCCCCGCCCCCGCCGACGGCAACGTCCCCGCGTACGAGAACATCCATGTCGCCGTCCAGCGCCGTGACCGCCCGGCCGAACTCCTCGAACCACAGCCGGGCGACGCCGCGTCCGCGACCTGGACCCTGGAGTGCACCGCGACCGCCTCGCCGACCGGCACCGATGTGAAAGGCCCCTATGTGCAGGACCGCCTGGGCCGCCGGTTCATCTACCTGTCGTGGGGCACGGTCGACGAGTCCGGCACCTTCACGATGTTCCGTCGCGCCAAACTCATGATCGACTCCGTCCCCGCCGAGGTGCTCGCCACGGCGGCACGCGAGGGCCTGCTGGTCGGACGCCTCGGCCTGACCGACGCATGCGGCAACCCCCTCTGCGCTCGGGTCGAGCCCCCTCGGATCACCTGGACCGCCGGGCCTGCCGAGCCCGCCGCCTAGGACCTGTTGTTCGGATCAGGCCCTGGGTGCCTCGCCTTCCCCGAACCGAAGTCGGTCCATGGTTGCGGGTGTGCCAGCGGTTCAAGGCGGGGCGGCAGTTGTGACCGGTGCATGATGGATGCATGGATCTTCGAGTCTTCACAGAACCGCAGCAAGGCGCTGCCTACGAGACGCTGCTCCGCGTCGCCAAGGCCGCTGAAGACCTCAACTACGGAGCCTTTTTCCGTTCGGACCATTACTTGCACATGGGATCCGTCAGCGGCCTCCCCGGCCCCACCGACGCATGGATCACACTGGCCGGCCTCGCCCGTGAAACCAGCCGCATTCGCCTCGGCACCCTGATGACCGCCGGGACCTTCCGACTGCCCGGTGTCCTCGCGATCCAGGTCGCACAGGTCGACCAGATGTCGGGCGGGCGCGTGGAGCTCGGTCTCGGGTCCGGCTGGTACGAGGCCGAGCACGAGGCGTACGGCATTCCGTTCCCGAAGGAGAAGTTCGGCCGGCTGGAAGAACAGCTCGCCATCGTCACCGGTCTCTGGGCCTCGCCCGTCGGCGAGCGGTTCACCTTCGACGGGAAGTACTACCAGCTCAAGGACTCGCCCGCGCTGCCGAAGCCCGCGCAATCGAAGGTGCCCGTCATCATCGGCGGACATGGCGCCAAGCGGACCCCGGCGCTCGCGGCGCGGTACGCCGACGAGTTCAACATCCCCTTCGCGTCCGTCGCCGATACGGAGCAGCAGTTCGCCCGGGTGCGCGCGGCGGCCGAGCAGACCGGGCGCAAGGGGGACGAACTCCTGTACTCCAACGCGCTCGTCGCCTGTGTCGGCAAGACCGACAGCGAGGTGAAGCGTCGGGCCGACGCCATTGGGCGTGACGTCGAGGAGCTGAAGGCCAACGGGCTCGCGGGCTCGCCCGCGGAAGTCGTCGAGCGGATCGCTCAGTACGGGGCCGTGGGCTCGCAGCGCATGTATCTCCAGATGCTGGACCTCGACGACCTGGACCACCTGGAGTTGATCGCGACCGAAGTGATGCCCCAGCTCGGGTAGCGACCCGAGCGCCCGGTCAACTCCGGCGACCCCGCCGGGGACTTGGGTCCCCGGTGGTCTTTCCGGTGGCCGGCCCGGCGGGTCGGACGAGGCGGACCACGGCCGAGGTCCACGACGGGTTTTCGCCGCCGCCCCTACCTGGGGCTCCGCCCGGACCCCGTCGGGTTGTTCTTCGACTGCGGGCCGGCGGGGGCTTGTCGCGCAGTTCCTAGAGCCCTTTACGGGGCCGGCAGTCGGTTTCAGCCCGCCCGGCCTTCGGGACGAGCGCTGAAACAGCTACCCCGCTGCCGAGCCCCGTTCCACCACCCTCTTCTCGTCCCGCACCGCCAGGCGTCTGAGCATCTCCAGTACCCGGTCACGGGATTCGTCCGCCGCGTCGATGGCCTCCATGCACTGCCAGTACGTCCCCTCGTCGTCCGCGGCGCAGGCGATCCCGACGAGGGCGATGCCGACCTCGCCGAGGAGACCGCCGAGACAGAGCAGCGCCTCGCGGGCGTCGCCCAACTCGGTGAGCTGGGCGGCACGTAAGGCACCCACGCCGAGGGCGGGAGTGTCGAGGACTCCGCAGCCCCGGCCCGCCAGCTCGGTCAGCCCGAGCGCCTCGCCCCGGAGTTCAGGAGGTCCGGAGACGGCGAGGCGGCTGCCTATCGCCTGGGCCAGGGACTGTGCCTGCCACGCTTCCGTCATCACCTCCGGGGTGTCACCGCTCTCCGCCAGGGCACGCCTGCTCGCCACGATGAGCCGCACCGCCTCCATGGGCTGCCCCCGTCTTTCCCGACGCGCTCGTCGCACGTCCGCCCGAACTCCCTTGTCCACTACCCAGAGTGAAGCTCGAAGGGACGAAAAGCCAGAGGAAGACCGAAATCTGTGGACACGGAGTTGAATGTGGACAACACACTGACTCCGTAGAGTGACGAGCTTGTCTGCTCCGCACCCGCGGTGATCCTCTTACGCTCCCTCACGGCCTCTCTGGTGCCGGAAACCTCCGCTCGTTCCGGTCGATCTTCGCGTCGAGCGCGGCGAGCGGGTCGATGCCGAGCACCTCGCACAGCTGGAGCAGATACGCCAGGACATCGGCGACCTCGTCGGTGACGCGGTGGGCGGTGTCCGCGTCGTCCATCACCCGGGCCGACTCCTCCGGCGTCAACCACTGGAAGATCTCGACCAGTTCGGAGGCCTCGACGCTCAGCGCGGCGACCAGGTTCTTGGGGGTGTGGTACGGCTGCCAGTTCCGCGCGGCCGCGAACTCGGCCAGTCTGCGCTGCAGCTTCGCTACGTCCAGTTCTGTCACGGCTCAAGGTCTACCACCGTGACCCCGGCCACCCCGCAGGCCCACGAGGCGTCGCTCACCGCCCCCACCAGCCGGATGTGCCCGCGCTCGCACATCCGCGCCGCCAGCCGCACCAGTTCCGCCGCCTGCCGGGCGTCCAGGCAGCGGTCGAAACCGTCGGCCAGGACCGTCAGCGACTGGAGCGCCGCGGGGACCTCTCCCGCCTGGTCGACCTCCAGCACTCCGGGCCCGGTGAGCAGTACCAGGGCCAGCGCGAGATACCGCAACTCGCCGTCTCCGAGCAGCCCGAGGTGCGTACGCACGCCGTCGCCCCGGTCCAGGAGCGCGCGGACCGTGCCGTCACCGAGTGGCTCGGCCAATACGTCCGCCACGGTGCCCGCGCATCCGGCCCGTACCGCCGCGACCAGGTGCGCGTAGCGGTGGCCGCACTCCGATCGCGTACGCCAGAGCACTTCGGCCAGGTTGTCGCAGCCCCGCAGCAGACGGCCCGAGCCGACCTTGGCGGGTGCGCGCATGTGGCGCGGGCTCGGGTCGCAGGCGTAGACGGAGCGCAGCGCGAGGACCATCTGCTCGGCGGCGGCGAGGACTTGGCGTTCGCCGTCCGTGCGGCCCGCGACACGCAGGGGCAGGAGGGCGGTGCCGAGGCGGTCGTCGGGGAGCGGGCCGCGGGTCACCGCGGACGAGCCCGCCGTGTGCCAGGCCGCCTGTACGACCGGGCGGCCCGGATCGCGCAGCGCCGTCTCCAGCAGGGTCTGCCCGCTCGCCGTCAATCGCTCGCCGACGATGCGCAGTTCGGGCTCGGCCTGGACGGCGATGTCGAGCCGCACGGGGCCCTCGGGGCCGTCGACCGTACAGCCGATGCGGAAACCCCGTCGGTGCTGGGCGTCGGGCCGGGCCCGTTCCGGCACGCAGGTGACCGGGTCCGGGAACACCTCCCCGAGCTCGGCGCCGCCGCCGAGCCGCGCCAGAGCCTCGTACGCCCGCAGGGCGACGGTCTTGCCGCTGCCGCTCGGGCCGGTGACAAGAGTGAGCGGTCCGAGCGGGAACCGGACGCGGCGGTGTGTGGCGAAGGCGGCGAGCCGTAGCTCGGTGACGCGCGGGCGGTCGGGGCGCGCCTTCGCCGCCGCGGGGGCTTCCGGGGATGACACAGTCATATCCGGACGGTAGGTCTCCGCCGTCAGGCGAACCGTTCCACCCAGGAGACCTTCCTACGATCGAGGGACCGCGCCGCCCGCGCCCGGGTCCGGAACCCGCCGCATGGTCGCCGGCTCGGCCACGCGATCAGACCCCGGGAACCCCCGCCCCCTCCATCAGCCCCCGCACCTCGGTCCCCGGCGGCGTCAGCAGGAACACATTCCGGTCGACCCGGTGCATCCCGCTCGCCAGTCCGAAGACCACTCCTGTACTGAAGTCCAGGACCCGCTTGGCGACCTCGGTCTCCGCGCCGGTCAGATCGAGCAGCACGGGGATGCCCGCCATCAGTGTCTCGGCGACGTCGCGGGCGTCCGCGAACACATTGACCCGCAGGACCACGAAACGGCGGCGGGCCTCGGTCACGGCCTCGGGTATCGACCGGTGGTCGACCGCCGACGGCCACGCGTCCCGGCCCCGCAACGGAACGACCTGGGCGAGCCCCTCCCACTGTTCGTCGGTGACGTCGTGGCTGTTCACTGGACTGCCCCGTCCTGGCTCGCACTCGTTGTCTGCACCGGGCAATTCTTACGCATGGTCACCCGTTCGGCCCAACAGCGACACGGTCCGCGACGCGGTTGCGGGAGCGCCGACTACGGCAAACTGCACATAGTCGACCAAACTCACCGCCCCTCACCGCAATCGAGGCCTCCCCCATGAGCCTGAGCATCCGCAACCAGCTCCCCGGCACCGTCACCTCCGTCACTCCCGGCGAGGTGATGGCGACGGTGAAGGTCCGTCTCGACGGTGGCCAGGAGATCACCGCGGCCGTCACCCAGGAGGCCGTACAGGACCTGGGTCTGACCACCGGGTCCACCGTGCGCGCCCTGGTCAAGTCCACCGAGTTGTCCCTGGCCACCGGCCCGGTGGACGGGGTGAGCATCCGCAACCAGCTGCCGGGCACGGTCACCGAGGTCACCACCGGCGGAGCCATGGCCCGCGTCAAGGTCGAGGTCGCGGGCGGCGAACTGACCTCCGCGATCACCAAGGACGCGGCCCTGGAGCTCGGTCTGGCCGCCGGCTCCCAGGTGGTGGCGCTCGTCAAGTCCACCGAGGTCTCCCTGTCCAACGCGTGAGACGCGAGACGGACGGTCGCGCTTCTTACCTGCCTCACACCGGACTCTTCATGTCCGGCCGCGCGCCGCTCACCTGCAGGAATTAGCGTCTGGAGCCGTGTACTTGGCAGAAATCAGGCCGTCGCCCACCGGTCGGCAGGCCCCCTCGAAGGCCTCGCCCGACGAGGTGCCCGCGCAGTGGCACCCGGACGAGGCGCCCGCCCAGTGGCACCGTGTCCTGACCCTGCTCGCCGACATCAGTCTCTTCATCGGCACGCGCCCCTTGTGGGCGCAGGCCGCGAGCCACCGTCTCGTCGTGGCCGCGATCGTCTCGGTCTGCTATGCCTCGATCCTCGTGACGGGCGTCCTGACCCTGGTCGTACGCAGGGGCCGTACGCTGGCCCGGCTCGACCTCTGCGTACTGGTGACCGCCGTGACGCTCGCCGTCTGCGGGTACGCCATGTACCACAGCGGCAGTGACGAGTCGGTCCTCACCACCCAGGCCGCCCACGAGTTCCTCGCCGGGCACCAGGTCTACGGGCAGCCGTGGCCCTGGCTCTTCGGACACGGCGTCGCCCTCACCGCGACGATGAACGGCGGCTACGACTACACGTACGGCTATCCGCCGCTGACCCTGCTGCTCACCGCGCCGCTGCTCCGGTTCGGCCACGGCCCGGCCGCGGCGGTCATGGTCAGCACCGGGGCGCTCATCCTGGGCGCGATCACGATGTGGCGGATGCTGCCGGTGCAGTGGCGTTCCGCGGCCACCCTGGTCTGCCTCGGCTTCGGTCTGCTGCCCGCGTACGCCCGGCTCGGCTACCCCGCGATCGTCGCCTGCGCCCTGCTCATCCCGGTGGTGACGGGCTGGCCGCGGATGGGCGGCGGCGGCCGCGCCGACTGGGTGCGGGCGGTGTGCCTGGGGGCGGCCTGCGCGGCCCAGCAACTCCCCTGGTTCCTCACGCCGTTCCTGCTGGCCGGGGTCTACGCGCTGCGCCGTGGAGAGCTGGGCCCGCGCGCCGCCGCCATCGCCGTGGGCCGGATCGTCGGCGTGGCCGCCACGACCTGGCTGCTGATCAACGCGTACTTCATCGTGAGCGAGCCCCGCTCATGGCTGTCCGGCATCGCGCTCCCGCTCACCCAGAAGGCGAACATCCACGGCCAGGGCCTGGTCGGCCTCGCGCTCTACTTCACCGACGGCAGCGACCGGCTGACCTGGTACTCCCACGCGAGTCTGCTGCTGGCCGTGGGGCTGCTGGGTCTCTTCGTCCTGTTCGTCCGACGGCTGGGGCCGGCGGCGACGGTGCTGCCCTGGTGCGCGTTCTATGTGGCGACGCGCTCGCAGGACGGCTACTACCTGATGATGACTCCGCTGTGGCTGGCCGCGGCCGTCACCGCCCCCTGGCAGTCCTTCACCACCGCGTGGCAGCCCCGCCCCGCCTTCCTGCGCGGCCGGGACAAGCGGGGGGCCCGGGTGGCCGCGGCCGCGCTCCTGCTGGCCCCGACCGCCGCGGCGGTGACCCTGGCGGTCACCGGGACACCGCCTCTTCGCATGGACGTCGTCGGCGCCCGCCGCGCCGGCGGAGCCGTCACCGAACTCACCGTCCGTGTCACCAATCTCGGCGGCGCGGCCCTGGCCCCCCACTTCACTCTGACCACGGGCCAGGGCATGAGCCGCTACTGGTCCATCGCGGCCGGCCCCGCCACGCTCCCGGGCCATGGCTCGGCCAGCTACCGACTCCTGCCACCGGACGGCAGGTTCACCCTCCCGAAGGCCGGCACCCGCATCCGCGTGCGGGCCGTCTCGGCGACACCGATGACCCTGTCGAGCAAGGACGTCCAGCTGTCACAGCTGAGTCCCTGACGGCGCGGTGGGCGAGCCACGGGCCGGGGTATGTGCATCGCGCGACTGTCGCCGACTCCCCGGGACTGCGAGGCACTTCGATGGCTGACTTCTCCGGCAGGGCAGGGGCCGCGTTCGTCGCCGGTGGCACCGGCGGCATCGGCGCGGCGATCGTGCGGATGCTGGCCGAGCGGGGCAGCGACGTGGCGTTCACGTATCGCGCCCACCAGGCCGCGGCCGACTCACTCGCCGGTGAGGTCAAGGAGTGCGGGCGTCAAGTCCTGACTCTGCGGCTCGACCTGAGCGACGAGCGGGCCACGGCGGCGGCCGTGGCCGAGGCCGACTCGACGTTCGGCGGTATCCACACCGTCGTGTACGCGGCGGGTCCGCATGTGCCGATGGTGCATCTGAGCAAGGTCACACCGAGCCAGTACCGTGCCCAACTCGACGCAGACGCCGGGGCGTTCTTCAACCTGGTCCATCCCGTGCTGCCCCGGCTGCGGGAGAGCGGGGGCAGCATCGTCGCCGTCACCACCGTGGCCACCCGACGCTTCCCGGTCCGCGACGGGCTCTCGTCGGGCACGAAGGGGGCGGTCGAGGCGGTCGCGCGAGCGCTGGCCGCGGAAGAGGGGCGGTACGGGGTCCGCGTGAACTGTGTCGGCCCCGGCATGCTGACCGACGGTATCGCCGCGCGCCTGATCAGCTCCGGGGAGTTGGACGAGGCGGCGCTGGACATCACCCGGCGCAACATCCCGCTGCGCCGCTTCGGCGACGCGACGGACATCGCCGAAGCGGTGGCGTTCCTGGCCTCGGACCGCGCGGGCTTCATCACCGGGCAGGCGCTGGGGGTCGACGGGGGCTACAGCGTTTGACTGTTCAAGGGGGGTCGGGCATCGGCAGAAGGCCACCGCGTCCGAGAACCGGGCGCCGAGCACCTCGTGGTCAGCCCCTTGACCGTACGCACCCACATCCACCGCGCCATGACGAAGCTCAACGCCCGCGATCGCGCCCAACTCGTCGTCATCGCCTCTCAGTCGGGGCTCGTGCGCCCCACACCGCCGCCCGCACCCCGCTGACCGCTCCCTAGGGAGTCTGCGAGGTGCGGTGCCCGGTCGTCGATGAACTCGATCAGGGCCAGGACCAGCAGGGCTCCCAGCGCGATCCAGAGAGTGACGGCGCCGGTGGGACGGTCCCAGGCGATCAGGGTGGCGGCGGCGACGGCGACCACCGTCCAGTTGAGCCAGGTCTTGGTCCGGTGCACCCAGCCTCCGATCGCTCCGGCATCGAAACCCGTCGCGTCCCGTACGGCGGCGATGCCACCGGTCCACGCCGCCAGGACCCTGGAGGCCGCCCGGCCCTCGCCGGTCAGCCAGGCCGCCAGCGCCACGACGACGCCGAGCGTGATCACCATGCGTACGGTGGTGCGCAGATAGCGCACCAGGGTGTCGTAGACGGTTCCCGCGGCCGCCTGGGAGACCTCGGCCGGCAGACTGTCGAGGTACAGAGCGCGGGCGACCACGAGCCCGAGTCCGAGGACCGCGGCACCGACCGCCACGGCGAGGGCGGCCGCGACCAGGGCCCGGCGTCTGCGGACGGCGGTGAGCACGCCCGCCGCCGCGAGCAGCAGCGTCAGCAACGGGAGCCAGAATCCGGCGAGTTGCAACAGCCGGAAGACCTTCTGGGCCTTGCCGACGGACTCGGAGGTCATGACCGTGAAGTCGGTGTGCACCTCGGGGATCTTCGACGCCACGGTGAGTCCTTTGCCGACCAGCGCCTGCTTGACCTGGTCGATGACCGGCGCGAGATCGATGACGACGGCATCGTTGGTGAGTTTCACCGCACCACCGCCGCTCCCGGTCAGAGCCTTCACGGCGGCAGCGTGCGCCCTCTCGTTGAGCTGGGTCCACAGCGTGGCGAACGCGTCACTGCCGACGAACTTCTCGGCCGTGCTGTGCACGAAGCCCTCCAGCCCACTGGTGAGCGGTCCGCTCAGCGCGTCCAGGGCCTTGGTGAGCCGCGGCCGGTCCTCGGGCGCGACCGACTCGAGAAGGGTCTTCAGGTCGAGCCTCTGCATCACCGCGTCGGTCACCCGGTCGGCGACGGCCGCCTGCACATCCGGGTCCGAGGCGAGGGGCGCCACGGTCGCCACGTACTCGTCGGTGTCCCCGATCTCGTCGCTCGCCCAAGCCGCGACCGCGCTCAACGGGGTGAGCACGGCGGCGAGGAAGATCAGCAGGGCGGCGACGAGCGACCGCACCCGGTGCTTGGCGGCCGCGGGACCGCCGCGCTTCTCCAACTCCGCCACCCGGGACCGAAGTTCGGACAGCTCCTGCTGCGCGTCCGGCCCGCCGGCCGCGTCAGCCACGGCGCACCTCGTTGTCCGGCACAGTCAGCTCCTCGGCGTCGGGGGCGGGACGGTCCGACGGCCGTCGAGCACCAGGGGGTCGGGGTGAGCGGCCATGACAGGCTCCGCGCCGGCTCACGCCCGCGCGGCGTCGGGCCTGTACACGGCGAGCGCCCAGATCACGAAGAAGTCGAGGACGATCATGATGAGACCCCAGAGGGGCGCGTACGGCAGGAACATGAACTGGGCGATGATGCTCAGCGAGGCGAGCACGATGCCGGTGAGGCGTGCCCACTCGGCACCCTTGAGGATGCCCGCGCCCGTGACGGCGAGGACGACGCCAAGGACCACCAGGATCCAGCCCCAGCCGGTGAGGTTGATCCGGTAGATGTAGTTGTCGACGCGCGCGTACACCTCGTCCTGGGCGATCGCGGCAATGCCCTGGAGGACGTTGAGGACGCCGTTCACCAGCAACAGGACCCCCGCGAAGGTGACGCCCCCGGTCGCCCAGGCGTTCCTGGCCGACGGCGGCGCTCCGGGGCCGCCCGCTCTCGGGGCCGTCCCTGCCCGCTGTCCCTGCTCTCCCCAGACCGGTCTGCCCTCGCCGGTCGGCTGTGCTCCCGTACCGGTGCCGTGCGGAGTGCCCGACGGCTGCGAGGCGTCCTGGTTCATGGTCGGCCCCTTGCATGGTGTCGGCGGGTTCGCGCCCACTGCGGCGAACGCCTGGGGGACTTCGAGCCTCCGCCTCGGCCCGGCGCGCCGCCACGCGGGTCGGCCGAACGGGTGAACGCGCCTCAGGAGGACCCGACCGGAGAAGTGCGCGAGGACGGGGAAGCAGGCCGCCGCCCAGGGTGGCCGCGGCTCGGCGCGGCGCGGCGGGCGAGGAGCAGCAGGTTCCTTGCCCACGCTCGGCGAGCAGGCGCCCGCAGGCGGCTCCTGCGCCCTCGGCCGCACCGGCGATCAGTGCCCACGAACCGTGCCGTGTGGCGATCTCGTCCTCGCCTGTGTCGGTGTTCATCGGCCGGACCGTGTCCGGCCCCCTGTCAGGGCGCGGTGCGTGGCGTGGTCAGGGTGCCGTTGATCACCGCGTGGAAGATCCAGGCGAGGCGCTGCTCGGGGGTGCCGGAGACGAGGTCGGCGCCGAGCGCGGCGATGCGCGGATACGTAGCGGAGGAAGCTTGGCGCAGGACGGCGACGAGGGCGTTGTGGTCGGCTTCGGCGTCGACGGATCGCGCGCGGGTCGACTGCTCGGCGGCGGTGGCGGTGGCCACCTGAAGCAGTACGTCCACGCCCCAGGCGGCCTGGGCGTCGGGCACCCGGCCTTCGTGCAGAAGCGCGAGGACAGCCTCGACGACGGCCAGGTAGTGGGGACCCGAGGGACGGGCGACCAACGCCGAGTGGGCCAGGCTGGGGTGTTCGAACAGCACGTGCGTGTAGGAGCCGAGCAACCGCGTGAGCCGGTCGCGCCAGTCGCCCTCCGTGGTTGCCGGGGACAGGTCGACGGCCCCCAGGAGCTCTTCCAGGATCGCCGCGTGCAGTTCGGCGGTGTTGGCCACGTACACGTACAGCGAGGCGGGGCCGGTGTCGAGTTCCTGGGCGAGCCGGCGCATGGTGACGCGCTGCAGTCCCTCGGTTTCCATCAGACGGACCGCGGTGGCGACGATGCCCTCGTAGGTGAGGGCGGGTTTGGCCGGCCGCTCACGGCGGCTGCGGGGTGCGGGGGTTCCAGGAGTCACGGGCTCACCGTAACGAACACGTTCGCCCTGCCTCTGGGCATGTGCGCTCGCCGGTGACCTGCGTGGGCTTTCACCGTGGTGGGTCCGACGCGGAACGCAGGGGAGCGGCCGCGCGGCAAGCCGGCGGGCTCCAGCCCAGGTGGCCGGTGATGACGCTGCCCACCAGCAGGCCGCCGAAACTGCCCACGCCCATGACGATGGCGACCCTGCCCTGGTACGTGACCCGCTCACGCGGCGGCAGCAGCGCGCTGCCGAGGGCGAACTCGCCCGCGCCGAGGCCGCCGACGCCCCTGCCCTGCAGCACCCGGAAGAGGATCGGCTCGTCCATCGACGAGGCCGCTCCGGACAGGAACGAGCCGATCACGAAGACCACGATCGAGGCACCCGACGCCCCTACCGCACACCCCAGAAACCCGCAGGTCAGTGACCCTTTTCGACGGGCTCGAGGATCGCGACGCACTCCACGTGATGCGTCATCGGAAAGGTGTCGGCCTGAAGGGATCCAAAAAACTCCTGGTCAGAGCCGGTTTCTCGGCTCATCGTCCTTCGTGCAGACGCCCAGAGCGTCAAACGAGCGTCAAGCCCGAGAGTCCGTGCTGCTCGAGCTGAGCAGACTGCGGCAACCAGCTCACCCGGAGATCCGCCCCGCTCGCTCCGGACGCCAGATCGCACATCATGACCCTCGCAACCTCTCCAACCGCCATAGTGGGGTCATGCCCTCCAGCCCACAGCATCCCGCACCCACACCCACACCCACACTGAGCGACCTCTCGGGTGCGGTCGCCGAGGACCTCGCGCTGTACCGGGAGAAGTTCCGGCGGCGTCTGCCGGAGTCGCTGAACGAGCTGCACGGGCCGACCCACAGGGTGGTGGAGCTGCCGCTGCACATGGCCTGGTCCGGGATGACCTCATACGACCTGGGCAAGCCGCGCCAGCGTATGGGCCTGTACCGCACCGTCCTGCACGAGGGCCTGCACGACGACCTGCCCCGCTACCTCAACCAGGACCTGCTCCTCCAGCTGTGGCCGGTGCTGCGCACCCTCGTCGGCCGCACCGTGCGCACCGTATGGGAAGACGCCTTCCCCCAGCTCGCCTCCCGCACCCGGGCAGCCGCGTGACGGACATGCCGGAGCTGCACACACGGCTCCTGGCAGATGTGCTCACGCTCGGTTCCCCGTATCCCCTGGCTCTCACCGGTGGATACGCCGTGCGGGCACACCGCCTCGTGAGCCGCCCCAGCCAGGACCTCGACGTCGCCACCGAGAACCCAGCGCCCATGGCCGACATCGCCGCCACGCTCCGCGTCGGCCTGGAAGCCCGCGGCTGGAAGGTGCACGCGCTGGAGACCGCCCCGCTGTCCGCCCGCTTCACTGTGACCGACCCGGCCACGGGGCAGGAATGCGAAGTCGACATCCTCAAGCAGATCTTCTGGCGGCCGGTCGCCCAAAGCCGGTACGGGCCCGTCCTCGCGGAGGAGGACGTGATCGGAACCAAGGTCCGCGCCCTCGCCGACCGCGGAGCGCCCCGCGACCTGATCGACATGTTCGCAGCCCCCCGAAAGCCCGCATCAGCCACTACGAACGACGCGGACACAGCCCCTGAACACTGGCCAACACTCAGAAAAAGCACCGTTGCAGTATTAGTACTCCAGCAGCACTTTGACGTTTTCCCTGTTCAGGAGCGTTCTGGGCGAGTGTAGAGGGCTGATCACCGGCCTGTGTTCTCTTTCCCGGGCCGCCCCTCGATCGTGTGCAGCCGCCGCTGATAGTGACAGCGGCGGGCGACGGCTTGACGTCGTCTGCGCCAGTGTGACCACTTCAGTGCGCGTGCGCTGATGAGGGGCTGGTGAACGGCGATGGATGAGTGGCCAGTTGCCAGGAGCCGCCGAACTTCTGCCACGGCGAGGGGCGCGAGGCAGGAACCGTTTCTGCTGCCCCTTTTGCCGTGGCGTCGGCGGCCATGACGGCCAGGAAGGCATGCGCCAGTATGGCCAGGGTGATGTGCCGCATCCAGCCGGTGTAGCGGCGGACTTCGTACTGGTCGAGGCCGCATTCGTTCTTCGCGGCCTGGAAGGCTTCCTCGATGGCCCAGCGCATCCCGGCGACGCGGACCAGGTGCTCGATGGTGGTGCCGAGCCGTGCGTAGGCGAGGTAGTAGGCGATCTCGTCGGGCTTGCTGATACTGCGGGGGGCCAGTGCCCACCGCTGATGGGCGGGCATCTCGTCGTCGAAGTCTTGGATGGACGTGATCTGCAGAGCGGCCCAGTGGTAGATGCGCGGGCCCTTGGCGCCGTCGCCGCATGAGTGTCTCTCCCACGCTTCGTCGGGTGCTTGGGAAAGGAGGTGGTCGATGCGTCCGAAGCGGGGCACCTGCTGGGACTTGGGGACAGCGAGCACATAGCCCAGACCGGTCTCCTCCAGCATGTGGCGAAGCCGCCACTCCTGACCGTAGGCCGAGTCTGCGGTCACCCAGGCGATGGGCAGCGGCGAGGCGATCGCCCGCAGCACCATGGCCCTGGCCAGGTCGGGCTTGGTGGCGAAGGTTCGCTCGTCGGGGATGTGGGCGGCGCGGCAGCGGTCGCGGTCGTCGGTCCATGACTTGGGCAGGTACAACTCCCGGTCCACCAGGGCGCGTCCGCGTGTGGTGGCGTAGGCGGCGAACAGTCGGGTAGGACCGTCGCATTGCTGCGACGGTCCCCCCTCAGAACCGGCCGTGCGGGCTTTCCCCGCAGCTCGGCTCAAGCACAGCTTGTACAGATTCCCCTTGAGGTTCTGCTCGAACTGCTCGATCGACACGCCGTCCGCCCCGGGTGCACCCCGATTGGCTTTGACCCTCAGATACGCCTCCCACACTCCCGCAGCCATCTCCATCCCGTGCAGAACGATGTTCAGGAGCACGGGGCTGATCACACCGCCTTGAGGAATTCCCTCCTCGGTCGGTGTGAACCGGCCTTCCTCGACCACACCTGCTCGCAACCACTGCCCGATCTGTTCCCGTGCGGGGAACGCACCGAGCTGCTGGAGAAGGTGGTCGTGGTCGATTCGGTCGAACGCCGCTGCCAGATCCGCGTCCAGTACCCACCGGCGCCGGGCCTTGCTGCCCTTGGCCGTCCAGTAGATCGCCGCGATCGCGTCCTGACAGCTGCGGCCGGGCCGGAAGCCGTACGACTTCGGCTCGAACCGCGCTTCCCACTCCGGTTCCAGTGCCTGGGAGACCCGGGCTTGCTCAACCCGGTCCAGGATCACGGGAATGCCGAGCGGGCGTCTCCTGCCGCCTGACTTGGGGATATCACCCGCTTGACGGGCCGGGCTCTGTCCGGGCTGATCCGGTGCTGAACCCGGAGGGTGAGCTCCGCCTTGCCCGAGGCGGTCAGGACCACTTGACCGTCGATCCCGGCCGTCTTGCGTCCTGCGTTGATCTCCGTCACCCGCCGCACGCTGACCAGCGTGTTGGACCGGGAACGGGGCATCAGTTTCTGCAAGTTGCGGACCCTTTTGAGGTCCCCTGCCTGCGATGCCGTGAAGATTCTCTGCCGCAGTCGCCGTACTGACTCCTCCTGGACCTGCCAGTCGATGGCATCCCAGTCGAGCGGAGTGTCCTCCGGTCCGTTCACCGAAGCGGTGCTGGTCGCGGCCGGATCGGCAGCGGATATGACCGTCACGGTGTCTAACTTGCCCTTCGGTTCCGGTTCCTGTTCAACAGCGTTCTTCACAGGCTCACCCGGCCCACGTCAGCACCCTTTCGGGTCCGGGCATCCGCCCGTATCCGGCCAGTTATGCGGGACTCGACGGAGGTGCCGGTGCTGTCCCGGTTTCCTGCTGCCTTTCGGCGGCCGGCATTGGCTTCTTGGACCGTCCTGCACCCGCTGGGGAGTTGGGCCTTCCTTACGGTCGGCTGACCAGACCAGCGGGTCTGGACCCCAACGGGGTTGTCGCGTTCCACACGTGTGAGATGCGACCGGGGTGGGCGCCCTCATTACCCCGGGGCGGTGGTGTCCTCCCGGCCGACTCGGTGTCTTCGACCAGCACCTGCCGCTTCTCAGTGGCCAGCCTGCACCCCGCTCGTACTTCCCATCTGCGAGGCTTGCCATCACGGAGCATCGTTGAGGGTTCAGTGAGCTTCACCCGTCCGGTCTTCCCCTTGCCTGCGGCCCCCGGATGGAACGGGAGCCCTTGGGCTTCTTCCCCGAACTTCGCAATCCGCCGTTACCAGCGACGCACGTCGGGGAGGGGACGGGCCTTGGACACTGGCCCGGGTTACGTCCTCGGCGTCATGCCGACCTCCTCCCTGCGTAACCACTCACAGCGTGCGACCTCGCGTCGCACCACCGACCTGGCAGTTCTCCGTCCGGCCTGGGGCCCGTATTTCAATAACTGTCAGCGACGGGGGGGGTCCGCGGGGGTTGTTCGGGCGTGTAGCTGTTCCATTGTGCGGGCGGGCGATCCGGGTATCGGCGTGACGAGGATCCGGTGCAGGTCCAGGAGCCGTTTTGCATCCTGGTACTGGATGGACAGGTTGGTGCGGTTGACGCCCAGTAGTTGGGCCAGGAAGGTCATGGTCACCGCTCTGCGGCGGCGCAGGATGGCTGCCAGGAGCCGGTGGGTGTGGTCCACGCTGCTGGTTTGCGGGTGTCGGTAGCTGCGTGGGCGGTGGAAGCGTCGCTGGAATGCCGCCTCGGCCATGGCGTCCCAGAAGGGTTCCGAGACCGCCACCAAATACTCGAAGGCGGTTCGTGACATGCCGGTCAGGGCTGGATCGGTGAGCATCATGGTCAGGGCCGGGGCGGTCCGGTGAGTGGTTGCCGGCGCGTCGGGCGTTCGCGGTGGCTCGGGAGACAGGGTGTAGTTCCAGTCGCCGTGGAAGGCGTTGGGTGTGATCGGAAGGGTGTGGAACTCGGCGGGTGTGACGCTGATGCCGAGGTCGTAGCTGCCGGTGTCCAGTTCGGCCCCAATGGTTAGGCCGGTCTTGGTTGTTGTGGCGGCGATGGTCTCGAGGACGACCTGGTAGCTGGTCAGCGGTCGCCCCCGCCAGTTCGCGGTGATGTGGCAGAACATACGATGCTCTATTTTGTTCCATTTCGACGTTCCGGGCGGTAGGTGACAGACCGTTATCTCCAGGCCGCTCTCTCGTGCGAAGGCAGCCAGGTTGTTTTTCCAGGTCCAGCGGCGGGGGTCGTTGGAGCCGCCGGAGTCGGCGGTGATCAGGAGCCTGCCTGCATTCGGGTGGTCCGTCCGTCCGCGGTGCTGCCACCAGCGGCGGATGGACTCCACCGCGAACTGGGCGGTGTCGTGGTCGGTTCCGACGTTGACCCATCCGGTGTTGTTGGCGATGTCGTAGATCCCGTAGGGGATCGCCATGGGCTGGTCGTTGGTGGTGAACGTGTGGCAGTCCACCTTGATCGCGTTCTTGCCCGGCCGCCAGGTGCGACCGGGACGGTCACGGTTGCCGAGCCATTCCTTGGCCTTGGTGTCGACGCTGATCACCGGCTGGGCGTCGTTGAGGAACTCGGTAGCGGTGGCATTGAGGTGGGTGAACTGGGCATCGCGGTCCGGATGGCTGATGCCCTCTGTCGTCTTCGCGGTTCCTTGCAGGCTGTAGCCCAGGGTGTGCAGCAGGTGTCCGACGGTTGAAGCGCTGATCGGGTGGCCCTGTGCGGTGAGGGTCGAGGCCAGGGCCCGTAACGACAACGTGGTCCACCGCAGCGGGGAGACGGGGTCGCCTCGGGTGTGTGGCTCGATCAGCGACTCGAGCGCGGGCAGCAGACCGGAGTCGGTGTCTGTCAGCCGCTTGCGGCCGGCACCCGGAGCCCGGATCCGTAGGGTCGGCACGGAGCAACCGGCCAACTCGGCGATACCACGCGCGATAGTGGCGGTACTGGTACCGGAGGCGGCGGCGACTCGAGTGATCCCGCCGTGGCCGACGGCGGTGGCCTCGCTGGCCAGGTACAGCCGACGGCGGCGCTCGTCGAAGTGCGGCAGGATCTGATCGAACTTGGCCCGCAGCGCACGGGTGGAGAGACAGCCTGGCAGACACGTAGTCATATCCCAGGCTCCCACCAACACCCGCCTACCGAGCACTTATTGACGTACAGGCCCCGGCGGTCCCGGAGTACTGGCGCTGCACGTCGGCCGAGGTGATGCCCTTCTTGAGAAAGCCGGTGTCGTCGAGGACGAGGATGCCGTCGGGTTCGCCGAGCCGTCCGGCTACGTAGTGCTGGAGGTCGTCGCGGAGCTCATCGGCGTCCCCGCGGGCGCCGTTCAGGAGCCGCTGGAGGCGGTCGGGTGTGCGGTGTCCGGCGTATTCGGCCAGCTGCCAGCCGTTTTTGCGGCCGACCGGTCCCCGTAGTCCACGGATGTAGTCACACATCCTGCGACGCGGCTCGACGCGCCGAAAGCGGTGGCCGGTACGCAGGGAACAATTCCTCGAGCTCGTCGTTCCAGATCTCAACTGCACGCTCCTCGATCACGCCGGGAGGCTGCCCGGACCGCTGTCACTATCAGCCGCGGCTGCACACGATCGAGGGGCGGCCCGGGAAAGAGAACACAGGCCGGTGATCAGCCCCCTACACTCGCCCAGAACGCTCCTGAACAGGGAAAACGTCAAAGTGCTGCTGGAGTACTAGTAGCTTTGAGAGCCGCCAGGGCCTGCCCTGCGCATACCTGCATTCGGGGCTGCGGTTACGCATTTCGTTCCACGAGAAAACGCATCAATGACAGCAGATCATTGAACGCCCAGGCATCCGCTCCCACCTGTTCGAGGCAGTCCTGAGCGGCCTGACGCAGACGGGTGGCCTCCGCCTCAGCCCATGCCCTCCCACCGGCCTCCTCGACCCACTGTGTCGCCTTGGCCACGTCTGCGCTGGTGAGAGGGTCGGCACTGCGGTACAGGGCGGCCAGGCTGCGCGACGCATCGGTTCCTGCCTCCAACGCGGCGACAACGGGGAGGCTCTTCTTTCGCGATGCCACATCCGCGCCGACAGGCTTCCCGGTCACACGAGGGTCTCCCCACACGCCGAGAATGTCATCAACCAGCTGGAACAGCATGCCCAGGTGACCACCGAAGGCGCGCATGACAGCCGCCGCTTCGGCGTCCGCTCCTGCTGTGAGCGCACCGAGTTCACAAGCGGCGGCGATCAACGCGCTGGTTTTGCCCGACACCATCGCCTTGGTCTCAGCGAGAGTCACCTCGACGCGGTCCTCGAACGCGAGGTCCATGGCTTGCCCGACGCAAAGACCGTGGACAGCTTGCGCCAGGATCTTCACCAATCGCCCTGGGTCGTCACAGCCCGAGGACGCGAGCAGCCGGTATGCCTCAGCGACGAGCAGGTCGCCTGCCAGTACGGCCTTCGAGGTCCCGAACAAGGACCATGCTGTCTGCCGGTGACGGCGGACCGTGCCCCTGTCCATCACATCGTCATGGAGGAGGGAGAAGTCATGGACCAACTCGACCACCACAGCGGCAGGGATGGCGGACTTCACCGCGGCCTCGCCGCCTACCGCGCGAGCGCAGGCGACGGCAAGGGCCGGCCTGATGTATTTTCCCGTTTGTTCGCACGGCCGACCGTTCGCGTCCCACCAGCCAATGTGATAGCCGACTATGTGGCTGGTTTCTTCCGGCAGGGCGGCTACGGTGGCGCGATGCAGGGGGGAGATCAGCTCACGCGCCTCGGCCATCATCTCCAGTGCGTCGCGTTGCGCGGAAATACTGTTCACGTTGATTCTCTCATCCCCTACTTCGGACGTGAGGACGTGCCCTCGACAGCCGGTGAACAAAGGAGATCACCTTGTTGTTTGCCTTGTCGCCGCGCGCAATGCTCACCCGGAGCGGCGACTTTACCGGAGTAGTTGCCCGCGTGAGTTTTGACCGTCTGGTGACGGTATTGGGGACCGTATCAGCCCGGCTTGATAGAGACAAGATCAACAAGTGTCAACTGTACGTCAGATGACGCCGATTCAGGCCGTGACCGCAAGCGGTCAGACGGCTATCGAATATGCACTGGGAGTCGCGTTGTCATGCGGCTACTTCGCATGGCCGGTAGCCGGTGATGGAGTGACGCGGGGATCAATGACGACGGTGTCCTCATTCGGGATCAAGGCTCCCCGAGGCTGCCGGTGCGCCGTGGGGGTGCGGCCGGACAGAGCACGGCAGACCGGGTCGGACAGGACCGCGCAGACCATTGCCATGTAAACCAACCGTGGCCGAGATCACGGGATAACCGCGTGTACAGCCGGGCTGACGGCGTGACATGTTGTGGCCACAGCGGGCTACGGCGGAGTAGCTTCGAGGGAGGGCAGGAATGAGCCGCATATCGGTGATGAAGTTGTGTTCCACCGCTGCGAGTTCGTCCACGTCCCACATGCCAGGCGCAGTGGATGATGAGGCCGTCGTGAGGTGCGAACCACCGGATCAGAGCACGGATGGCCTCGACGAGTGGGCCAGCGCGGCCGGTCTGCTGCTCACACCCGCCGCTCGAGCGGCGGCTTCAGCTCCTCTCACAACGGCTCGGTCGCAGTCCGCACCCGGCGGCGACGATCACAGCCATCCGCAGTTCAACACACCGTCATCGCAGCTGAAGTCATCAAACTGGTTTTGAACCGCATTGCGCGTGAAAGTACGGGGGATATGATCAACGCACAGCGAGAATTGCATGCAACGACTGAGGTCGATGAGCCGATTAGGCGACTGCTCCGGCTCATCGAGTTACAGGAGCAGTCTATAGCATCGTGCTCGGAATATAACCGGTCACTGCAGAAGCAGGTTTCCGCACTGGCGTCGTGCATGTGGCCTCCCCTGCACCAGGCATCAGAACAGGAGATCGTGAAGGATGCTGATCGGATAGCAGAAATCCAGGACAGCATCGTCGAGCTGCCCGCTGAAGAAATCATGCTGTTGCGGCCCGCATTTGGATCGCCAGACGATATGAACCGGGACTTGGAACGTTTCCAGTCCACCCGGACCCGCGGGATAACGGTCCGATGCATTCAGCAGCAACTGCACACCAGTTTGCGATTCCGTTCGCACTTCCGACAGCTCACATCACTGGGCTGCCAAGTACGCACGTCACCTCTGATCCCTTTCCAGGCCACCGTAGTCGATGACACTTTATCGTTTATCTCGACAGACGCCGACGGGCCGCCAGAAAAGATGCTGCTGGTCACGAATCCACATCTTGTCGGGTGTATGCGTCGCGTCTTCGAGTTCTGCTGGGACGCTGCCAGCGATTCCGCTGCGCAACCGACGCTGGGGATCTGTGGCTCCGGGCACCCCGAGGCCGACGTGAGCCGGCCACGCGTACCTGATCTGGCACCAGACCAGCTGACTGTGCTGCGTCTTTGGGCCAGTGGTCGACCTGATACCGCCATTGCGCGAGAACTGCAGGTTTCACCCAGAACGCTTCGCAGGACCACCGCGATGCTGATGCGACGACTCGGCGTCAGTACCAGATTCGAAGCGGGAATGGTCGCCGCACGTTCGGGTCTTCTCAATTGACCGGTTCGTCCGCCGATCGGTAACGAGCGGACGCACCCGCCGCGGCGACGCCCGGGCTCAATGCAGTCCTGGGCGCCGCCGCGGCCGACCGAACGGTCAACCGGCGACTTCACTCCCGCAGGCGAAGCCGCTCGAGCACACCGCGCGCCAGACGCGGAGACCACCAGTTCCAGGTTCCCGCGATGCGCATGAACGCCGGTACAAGAACGACACGAACCAGCGTTGCGTCCACAAGGACGGCCAGCGCAAGTCCGAGACCGAGCATCCGCATGAGGGAGACGCCGCTGGTGGCCATGCCGGCGAATACGACGGCCATCATCACCGCGGCTGCCGTCACCACGCGGCCGGACCGTGCCAGACCGACCGCCACCGCGGTGTCGTTGTCGGCCCTGGTACGTCCTGACTTCTCCCACTCCTCGCTGAACCGGGCAAGCAGAAACACTTCATAGTCCATGGAGAGCCCGAACGCGATGCAGAACAACAACACCGGAACCGTGGCGGTGGTGTAGCCCGTACTCGTCGTGCCGAGAGCGCCGAGATGACCGTCCTGGAAGATCCAGACCATCGCACCGAAGCTCGCGGTCAGCGACAGCGCGTTGAGAACGAGGGCTTTCAGCGGCATCACGACGCTACCGGTGAGCAGCAGCAACAGCACGAACGTGGTGACGGCGATCCAGGCCAGTGCCTTGGGTATGCCCCGGGCGATACTCGCGGAGGTGTCACGGGTCTGCGGACCCAAGCCGTCGAACAGAGTGTGGCCCGGAGCGGGAACCATCCGCAGCGCATCCAATTGCTGTGCCGCAGCGGAGGAGTACGGGTTCAGCGGAGTCTGCACCGTCAGGTAGGCCACGCTCGCCTTCGTTGCTGCCGGCGCGCCCGGACCCACACGCTGTCCGTCGCTGTACGTAGCAGCCGGAGCGACGACGGATTTCACGGATTCCACGCGCGACAGGGCCGTGGCGTAGGACTCGACCTTGGCCGGATCGCCGATACCCTCCACGACGATCCGCACCGTGCCCACGACATTCTCGTCGAATCCGTCCCGGATCGTGTCGCCCACCTGGTGCGACTGCGCGCTGACCGGGAGGACTCGGTCGTCGGGGAGGCCGAGCCGCAAACCGAAGACCGGTGCAAGGGACACCAACAGCACAGCGAGGACGGGCAGGGAGAACACGATCGGTCGGCGCTGCACCGACACCGCCACCCTGTGAAGCCACGAGGATTCGACCGCCTCCGTCTCACGCAGCGGCTTGCGGTTGATCCGGGTGCCCAGAAGGCTCAGCAACGCGGGAACCACGGTCAACGTCAGCACGATCGAGAGAGCGACCACCGCCGCGCCGGCGTACCCAATCGACTTCAGGAAGTAGATGGGGAAGAACGTCATTCCGATCAACGCGATACCGACGACCAGCCCGGAGTACACAACCGCCCGGCCACCGCGCCGCAGCGCGATCGCGATGGCCTCCTGCTGCCCGCTGCCCTGGGCGATTTCTTCGCGAAACCGTCCGATGATGAGCAGCGAGTAGTCGATCGCCAGCGCCAGGCCGAGCCCGGTCGTGATGTTCATCGCGAACACCGACAGGTCGGTCACCAGCGTCAGCAGATACAGCACCGCCGTGGTGCAGACGATGGCGATGATTCCGACCACCAGCGGGATCGCGGCCGCCACCCAGCTGCGCAGGAACCAGACCAGCAGGAGGAATGTCAGCACGATCGCGACCGATTCGGCCACGCCGAGGTCACGCGCAGAGGTCGTGGCTATTTCCGAGAAGGCCATGGCCTGACCGCCCGCGGTGACGGTGACCCCGTCGGCTTCACCGGCGTAACGGTCGGACAGGGCCTTGGCGGTTTTCTGCGCGGCGTTGTCGTCGCCCTTCAGCGTGGCGACCACGAGCCCCACGTGGCCGTCGCGGCTGATCAGGTGCGCACCGCCCTGCGGCCCGGTCCACGGGGAAACGACCGTCTGCACGCGCGAGTCGTGTCGCATTCCAGCGACGATGTCCTTGGCCCGGGCCGTGGCCTTGGCATCCGTGGCGCCCGAAGCGGATTCAATCGCGAAAAGGAACTGCGCGCCGGACAGGCCGAATTCGTCGGCAAGTACGTTCGCAGCGTGGGTGGATTCCGCGCCAGGGTCCTGGAATCCGCCGGCCAACAGCCGATCGGGGACCTTCGATCCGAGCCCACCGCACAGGACGAAGGCCAGGAGGACCAGCGCCAGCACGCGTTTCGGGGCGCGTATGGCGAATCCTGCCAGACGGTTGATCATTTCTCCTCTTTCGAATCCCTGCCGGCTGCGGACCGGTAGGCGCAGTGTTGCGGCAATGCGGCGATCAGAATCGTGCCTCGGCTCGCATCGGCATACGAGTCGGCTGGATGAATGCGCCGATCGCAACCTCCTTCACCTTGCTGCCGGGAATCGTCCGGAATCGCCAGCGCGCGGCGATGGTCGCGATCTGCAGCGTGATCTGCGTGAGCGCGAAGACGTTTCCCGGGCACTGACGCGCTCCCATGCCGAAGGGGATGTAGGTGTCGGGTGACATGCGTGCCCTGTTCTGCGGCAGCCACCGATCCGGGTCGAACCGCATCGGATCGGGGTGGAAGGCCGGATCGCGGTGTACGGCGATCGGGCAGGCGAAGAGCAACACCCCGCCGGGGATCTCGACGTCACCGAGGGTCGTCGGCTCGGTGATCTGCCGAAGCGTCAACCAGGGCGAGTACTTCCGCAAAGACTCCGACACCACACGCTTGGTGACATCCAGCCGCTCCAGATCAGCGAACTCGGCCGGTCGCCCGTTGGTGAGCACTGCGTCCAGCTCGGCATGCAGCGCCGCCTCCACGTTCGGGTTAGCACTGAGTTCGTGGAAGATCCAAGCGAGTGTGGCCGCCGCCGCCTGGGTGCCGGCGACGAGGAAGTTGAGCAGCTCGTCGTGCACCTGAGTGTCGCTGAGCATGGCGCCTGACTCGTCATCACGGGCTTGCAGCAGGGCGCCCAGCAGATCCCCCGGATCCTGCTCGGGATCGGCGGCCAGCTCCGCTCGTCGACTCGTGATGATGTTGCGGGTCACGGCTTTCAACTCGGCAAGCATCATCTCGAACCGGCGATTGGACGGCAGTGGCAGGCGGTCCGTCCAGGCCGGCCGGGTGCCTCGTCGCACGAGCAGCGTCATCACCGGCGGCAACAACCGGTGAATGTGCCCGGCCGTCTCAGCGCCGAGCGTGCCCTGGAACAGCGTCGCCGCCATGGTCCGCACGGCCAGCTCGTGCATCTCCTCGTTGAGGAGGATCTCTTGGCCGTCCCGCCAGGACTGCGAGCACTCGGCTCCCTGCCGTGCCATGACCGACGCGTAGTGGGCGATGCGGGCTTTGGCGAACGCCGGCGCGATCAGCCGGCGTTCCTGGCGATGCCTCTGCCCCTGCAGGACGATCACGCCCTCGCCGGTCAGCGCCCTGGTGCGTTCGACCAGGACACCCTGATCGGAATGGGTGACAAAGGCTTTGCGTATCAGTCCGGGCTCGGTCACGACGTACCCGACGTACCCGCCGATCTTGATCCGCACCACCGGCCCGAGCACTGACAGTGTCGACAGAAAGTGGTGCGGGCGCCGTGCGAGGCGCAGCGCGTGGCCGAGCAACGGCAGGCTCCCCGGAGCGGTGGGAGCGCTGCGCGAGGCCTGCCGTTCATTGATTGCCGTCACAGTGCGGATCTCCATCTGGTCGTGCCAGGACGAGCCCGAGATGCCTTCCCGGCGCTCAGGTACGGCGCTGGCGTCCGTGTGTGCTCCAGACCCTCATCGGCGGGCGGAGCCGTGCCCTCACGACAAGAGAATCGCCGCGGTCAAACCGAGCATCCCGACATCGATGCACCGGAAACCGAACTTCATGGCCTTCCGGACCTGGCCTTTGACATTCCCTTGGTAATGCTGCACAGCGTGCATCACGACCACGGGCAGCAGCAGTGGCGCGGTCAGCGGGTTCAGGTCTCCCACCGTGAACAGGAGCACCGTGAGCACGATGCTGTAGCCGTACAGGAGCCAGGTGACCACCTGGAACGTCTGTGGATTCAGCACGACGGCCATCGTCCGGCGGTGCGCGGCCCCGTCTCCGGCGCGGTCGGCCACGTTGCCGTACGAGACCGGCATCAGGAACCAACTGCCAGTGAGCAGCCCGATCAGGACCGCGGTGCTGGTCACGGTATGCGCGATCATCAGGTACGGGATGACCGTGACGACGACCGTGAGGCCGGAGATGAACAGCTCCAGCCCGCCGGGAACGTAGCTGAGCTTCAGACCGCCGGAGTACTGCAGCGCTATACCGATCACGACTGCCCAGACCGCCAGTGCCAGCAGGACATTGATTCCCAACGACAGCGCCGTGGTGACGACGGCGAGGGTGGCGACCGTGACGACAGTGACCACGAAGCCAACCGCCTGCCGCACCGTCAGCAGCCCCGCGACCAGGGGCTTGCGAATCATGGTCGGATAGTCGGCCGCGCCATAGTTCGCTATGTCGCAACCGTCCCGGAAGCCCATGATGTCGTCCATCGCACATGCCGAGCTCTGGATCGACAGCAACAGCAGCGGAACCAGCACCAGCGCCGGTATCGCGCCGTGCAGGGACACCGAATCGGAGTACAGCAGCGCGAGAAGAATGATCCAGTGGTACAACCGATGGTAAACACGCAGCTTTCCAAGCTGCACATAGTTCGTCCATTTCGGCGCGGGTCGGGCAGGGTTCGCTGCTTCGGTAGAGACAGTCACGACACCACTCACTTCGGGCTTGCCGGAGATCCGGAAACATCGGCAATTCGGGCGGCGAGCACCGAGCGACGGATCTTCCCGGTCGCCGTCTTCGGCAGACTCGCGAAATCAACTACTACGGGGGAGTCAAATCCCGACAGATCCGCAACCGCTTCCCGCCACGCGTTCTCGTCGAAGACGCCCTCCCGGGTCGCCGCCACGGGCACGATCCGGCCGTTCTGCTCGAGCACGACGACCTCGAGCAGCCACGGCATCCGTTCCAGCAACAGGTCTTCCACGGCGATCGAGCTCGGCACCGTACTCACGCGGTCCACTTGGCGATCGATCAGCGTGAGCCGGCCGAAACGGTCCTTCTCGCCCCAGTCACCGGTGTCCCACCACCCGCCGTCGCTGCGCCCGGCGCGCGCGGCCTCCGGTCGATTCAGGTAGGTGGAGAACAGCGCCTTGGTGCGCACCTGAATGCGCCCCGGCGTACCCGCGGACACCTTGGCTCCGTCGGCGTCGACGATCCGGATCCGGGTGACACCGGGAACTCCCCGGCCCACGGGATGGCCCTTCATCCTTCGGCCGAGATCACTGCGCTTATGGCTCCGGCTGAACCCCTTCACGTGCATACGAGCCGAGATGGCGCCCAGTTCGGACTGGCCGTACAACTCGAAGAAGGCAGCGAACTTTCGACCGCTGCCGCGCAGAAAGCGCTGCACGGTGGCCGGGTGCAGCACGTCGAACGTGGCATAGAACCATCTGACCGATCGGAACACGCCCGCGTCGGCCAGGTCCTCCCACACCATGTACGTGTTCGGAACCGTCTCCAGGAACGTCGGGCGCCACGTCCCCACGATGCGGCTGACGGTCACCGGATCCGTGCCGACCAGCAGAATCAACGGAGAATTCCGCCGCAGCGAGAACAGCAGGGCGACCACCGTGGCGCCGTGCGAGGGCGACAGGGCGAAGACGGAGTAACCCTTCATGCGGAAGACTCGATGCCCCAGCGCACGCAGATAGCCATGATAGTCGATCACAGCTCTCGTGTACTCGACGAGCTTGGGCACACCGGTCGTTCCCGACGTGTGCGTGACCACGTACGGCGCCGAATTCGGCAGCGCCACGGCAGGGGTCGTCCGCGGAGACATGGTCGCCATCCGCCCGGCCTGCACCGACCAGTCGTCCAGCCGCCGACCGTCCCCGACAGCGGCATACGACGCGACACGTGTGCCCGTGGTGATCACCCGGCCGACGCCCGTGGTCGGTGCCAGCATGTGCCCGACTGTTTCGGCATCCAGGGTCGGGCTGATCAGGATCGGGACCGCGCCCACCGCAGACAGACCGGAGACCACCACCAGCACATCCACAACGGAGTCGAGCCATACCACGCACCGGTCACCGACACCGACGCCTTCGGACTCGAACAGCGTCGCCGCCCGTGCCGCCGCATCGGCGATGTCGCTCGGGGCGATCTTGTCGTCCTCCGCCGCCACCGCGATCGGCTGGTGGTCGACGATCCACGGCTCCGCGTCCCGCCGCACTGCCATCAGCTCGTCGAAGAGCAGACGATGATTGCGCGCCATGATCCCTCCCATGCATCGTTGTTCTCGAAGTCCGCGGTTCGGGGAAGAGCCGGAGACCGGTGATCCGGCGCAGCCGTACGCGTCGGCCGAGCCTTCAGGTACCGGATCGTTGTTCCATCGAGACGTCAGCGAACTGGTGCGATTCCGGCCGCTGGGCTCTTGGCACCGCGAACCCACTGGAACGAGCCCTTGCGACGGACGTGGACGTCGGTGAGCCCATGTGCCGCCAACATGCCGGGGAGTTCGTCGTCGTCGAAGTAATGGACTCCACCACCCGGCAGGGCCGACATTAGCTTGGCCGGACCGTGCTTGGTGCTGGGGATCATCACCGTGAGGACGCCGCCCGGCCGCAGCACGCGGACCATCTCCGCGAGCGCGGCAGCACGATCCGCGACGAGTTGCAGCACGGCGGTGGAGACCACCCCGTCGACGCAGCCGTCGTCGAAGGGCAGCCGGCCCGCGTCGGCCAGCAGGAACCCGACCCGGGAGTCCGTGCACGCTCTGGCCGCCCTGGCCAGCATCGGCGCGGAGATGTCGACGCCCAGGACGACGACATCCCCTCCGGCGCTGTCGGCCAGGACTCCGGTGACATGCCCCAGCCCGGACCCGACATCGAGGATCACGCCCTTGGACGGCAGCACCAGCCACTCGGTCGGAGTCCGGGATCCCTTCAGCACTGCCCGCACCAGCGCCTGGGCGAATTGATAGAAACCCGCGCCAGCCTTGGAGGCCCAGAACGCCTGGATTCCTGCGCTTTCCGCGTCGGCGATGCTGCCGGGTGGTTGCCGAAGGGTATCGAGGTAGCCGTCCTGGACGAGCGGATCGATCCCTCGCACGGCGAGCAGCTCGGTCGCGCGTCGCAGTGCGGGAGGAAGGTCGGTTCGCACGGTCATGACGCCACGGTCGCGGAGAGGGCTGCCCGGTCGATCTTGCCGAGCTTGGTCCGCGGGATGGCGTCCACGGTCCACAGCCGGTCCGGCATCTTGTGCCGCGCAAGCGACGTGCGCAGGGCGGCCTTCAACCCCTCCAGATCGATCGGGGCGTCCGGATCGGCCGACACCACACAGGCACCGATCGCCTCACCGAGCACCTGGTCGGGGACGGGGAAGATCGCGGCGTCGGCCACGGCCGGCAGCGCCCCCAGAGCCGTCTCGACCTCGACGCACGAAACCTTCAGACCGCCCCGGTTGACGAGTTCCTTGGTCCGACCGCGAACGTGCAGCCGGCCCTCGTCGTCGATGATCCCGAGGTCACCGGTGTGGTACCACCCGTCGACACCCACGCTCTCCTGTCCCCAGTAACGCACCGGGACCTTCGCGCGGTACACGATCTCGCCGAGCACGCCGCTGGCCACGGACCCCGTACCGTCGAGCGCGACGATCTCCACGTGTCCGTCGGCCGGAGTGCCCGCCGGCCCGTCCATCGGCCGGCGACCGACCGAACCGGCCTCGATGTCCGCGCGGTCGGTGGTGAAGGTGTAGAAGCCTTCCGCGCAGCCGTAAATGAACAGCATCTCGACACCGAGGACGGTGTACACCTGCTCCAACAGCGTCGCGGGCAGCGGTGATGCGGCCGAGACCCCCCACCGCAGCGAGGACACGTCATGGCGCTCGCCGTCCAGACGGTCGAGCATCATCCGGAGATGGGCCGGAGTCCCGGGCAGCACCGTGACCCGCTCCGCCGTCACCAGATCCAACGCACCGCTCGGGGAGAACCGGTCCATGACGACCAGACGGCCACCGCTGGCCAGTCCCATCAGTGTCATCTTGAGGCCGAAGCCGTGGGCCATCGGCGGGTAGATCAGCCAGACGTCGTCGCTGTTCGGCCGCATCGCTTCCAGGAAGGCCGCGGTCTTGGACCACAGCGCCCGGTAGGTCTCGACCACCAGCTTCGGCTGGCCCGTCGTACCGGAGGTCATCAGCAGCAGCGCGATCCCGAGATCGTCCATGCCGGTGTAGTCACGCGGCGTGTCCGGCAGATCGGCCGTGTCGTCCAGCAGGTCGGCGAAGGTCGTTCCCACCGGCTCATCAGTGCCTCGCACGATCGTGTGAATCTTCGGAAACGCCTCATGCACCGTGCGCAGCGGTTCCATGCCGTCGTCGGCTCCGGCCCGCGGCTGGTACAGCAGGGCGACGGCATCGGTGCGATCGACCAGCGACACCAGCTCGGGTCCGGTCAGATCGTGGTCGACACCGACGAATACGATCCGCGAGATCCACGCCGCCACCATGGAAATCAGGTATTCCGGGGAATTGGGCAGCTGGCAGACGACACGGTCCTCGGCCTGGATGCCGAGCCTCTGATAGGCCGCCGCCATGCGCTCGACACGGTCCCAGAACTCACGGTAGGTCAGAGACTGGCCCTGGAAGGTGAGGGCAGGCTGGTCGGCCCGCTCCTGGCATACGGCGTGCAGCGTCGCGATCAGTTCGTTCACAGGATGTTCCTCGCTATCGATGTGTTGACTCACCGACTGGCGTCGATCACTCGAACACCCACGGCGCTACCGGTGCTTGCCCGCCGTCTTCGAAGGGCTCGAACAAAGGCGCAAGTCGCTCGTCATGAACCAGCGCATCAAGGTCACAAAGGACCTCGGCAGCTGGAATACCGGCCTCGACCAGGACCTTCTCCCAGTGCGCGGCCGGAGCCTCACGGAATCGCTCCGAAAGCCTCTCGTCGTTCCCGTCGTGCAGCGACATCCCCAGCGCTTCGCCCAGAATGCGGCGGTCGGCACCCTCGGCAAGGGTGATCGCCAGGTAGCCATCGGCGGTTTCCAGTGGCTCATCCAGGAGGTCCCATCGCGGACGGCCCGCTGTCCGCCGCGACGCCTCACGATGGGAACCGACCTGGGACTGCAGGGCCATCGACCCGCACAGCAGCGACGTCTCGGACTTCCAGCCGTGGTTCCGGCGCTCGCGCTGGAGGAGACCAGCCAGAACACCTTCACAGGTCACCAGGGCGCCGAAGATGTCGCAGAGCAACACACGGGTGGTTCGCGGCCGTTGGGAGTCCGGCGTATTCGTGTCAGCCAACCCTGTGTAGGCCTGCACCATGAACTCTGTACCGAGCACATGGTCCCGATCGACGTGGGGAGCCCAACCGGATGCCTCGGCGAACACCAGTCCGGGCTGAACACGCGCCAGTTCTTCCGCGGTGAGCCCCCATTCCCCGGCCTTACCGGGGCGCCAGTTGTGGAGGAACACATCGGATTCCGCGATCATCTCGCGGAGTTGGTCACGCCCTTCCGGGCGCGCGACATTGACAGCTGCCCGTCCCTTGCCGCGATGGTAATAGGCCCCCATGCCTCCGATGTCGCCCTGCGGCGGTTCGATCCAGGTGACCTCGGCACCGAGCATGCGCAGCAGGAGCCCGGCCAGTGGGCCCTGGACGCGGGTCGTGGCCTCCACGACCCGTATACCGCTCAGCGGGAGGGGATGTGCATCGCCCGGCCGGCTCGCGGGTGCCGGCGCGGAGCGTCCCCGGCCCTGTGCGGCCAACGGCGTCAACCCGGGATGACCGGCCGACCAGCCAGGCTCAGCGGATACCTCCGCATACGTCCGCAACGGCGACAAGCTCAGCCGGAACTCGTCGGCTGCCGCGCGTATCTGAGACCACTGTGCGGACGACGCTGCGATGTGCAGGTCGCCAGGAAGTACGCAGTGCCCCTTGACATATCGATACTGAAAAATGGGCCAGGACCGGCCCAGAACGGCGCCGTCCACGCCCAGGCTCCGCCAGAAGCCGGCCCAGCGTTCGGGATCGAACGTCTCGATCTCGAACAGTCGGCCATCCGCGCTGGCAAACGGCGGCGGGGAGCCGCTGCCGCGCATCGAGGGCGCCCAGTCCTCCGGTGATGTGGCCTCACCGATGTACTGACCGGCCAGAATTGTCGCCGCCCGCAGCACGGATGTCCGCACCGTCTCGATGTCGATTCCACGAGAACGGCCGATCTCGGCAGCCAAGGCACCGTGACCCGCCAGCAGACCACATGCGGCGGAGGCCACATCCAGGCCGAAACGGCGAGGGCGGCCGGCCTCCGCGCCATTCACGAACATCAGCCCAGAAAGCGCCTGCATCACGGCTTCGCTCGCTGGATTTGCCGAGGGTATTCGTGATCCGCCGTACCACGATATGTCCACGCTTTCCAGCAGCGGACTCGCCGATTGCTCTGCGGAAGCGGCCAACCAGGGCGCAACGCGAATATCGAACACCTTCTGGGCGAGGTCCATCTCATTCATCCTTTAACCATCGAAGACACGCCTGCCCTGCGTTCGAGGGAGCAATTTATTGATCCCACCTCGGAACTCCTGATCAGCGAAGAAGAATTTAGCAGTAGCCGGCGATTGCAGGGAGCCGACAGGTATCGCGTAGATGGCTGGGTGGGGCCATGACCGCCTTCGGCCACACCAGAGGGCCTCGCGGTCTTCTTGGTCACAGACCCATCCGGGTCAGCACGGCATCGCCCAGCGCGGTGCCGCGACGCCCGAGGTCGAAGGGCAGGTCGAAGTGGTCGCGCTCGGCCACCGTCAGATCGACGGGTCGCAGGCCGCGGTGCGTCAACGCGTTCACGAAGTCGACGTGCTGCCGGGCGTATTCGGCGGTCTCAGCGGCACCCCTCGCGACGATGACCTTCGACGTGGCAAGCGGGAGATGGTGGATGGGACTGTTGGCGGCCGCCGCGGATCCGTCCATGCGCACCTTGTCGTTGACGTAACTCAACCGCACCGGCTCAAGGTCGTAGACGCCGCTGAGCAGCACTGCCCCGGCGACGTCCCAGGGCTCCTCCGCGGCGGCGCACAGCGCCATCGCCACAAGGTGCGCTCCCGCCGAACTGCCGCCCGCGAAAAGGAGGTCGCGCCGGGTACCCAGCTCCGCGGCGTGGGACGATATCCACCCCAGGGCCCGCCGTATTGCTGTGACCATTGATCCGATGCCGTGGTTCGGTGCGAGGCCGTAGCCGACGGCAATGAATCCCGCACCCTGCTCCACCAGGTCGGGAGCAGCGAACGCGGACGCCTCCTTGTTCATCTCCTGCCAGTGACCACCATGTACGAAAACGAACAGCGGGGCTTGGGGACGTCGCGGCGGATAAAAGTCCAGCAACTCCGCCGCGCCGGGCCCGTAGCGAACGTCAAGCCGGTGGTCAAGGATTTCCCTGGCCCGGTCACTGTCTGTCGCATAACGTGTAAGATGCGCAGAGAATTGCGGCGCGCAGGAACTCGGGGAATATTCCCGGTCGAGTTCCTCCTGGGTCATGTCGCCATAGACATACATCTCGTTCTCCTCATCGACCGAAAGAGGTAGCCCATGCCTACCGCAAGGGATGCCAAGGATCTCGACATGGCAGATCCGCTGCATTCGCGGCGGGAAAAGTTTCTGCTGCCGGAAGAGATCGTCTACTTGGATGGGAACTCACTGGGGGCACTGCCCGGCCGCGTCCCGGCCACGTTGGAGACGGTGGTTCGCGACCAGTGGGGCGATCACCTGATCACGGCATGGACCAAGGACGACTGGTGGGGCGCACCGCTGCGGATCGGCGATCGTATCGGCCGCTTGCTCGGAGCCGCACCCGGTCAGATCGTGGTGGGCGAGTCGACCTCTGTTCAGACGTTCAACGCCTTGCTCGGAGCTGCGCGCCTGCGACCCGGGCGCAGGATGTTGGTCACGGACCCGGACCACTTCCCTACCAACCGGTACCTGGCGGAGTCGGTGGCTCGCCTGTGCGGGCTGGATGTCGTCGCTGTTCCGGTGCCCGACGTGCACGGCTTCCTGCGGGAGCAGGGCGAGCAGGTGGCTGTCGTCTCCTACGGAGCCGTGGACTTCCGCACCGGACGGTTGTGGGACATGGCAGAGGTCACCGCCGCCGCTCACGCCGCGGACGCCGTGGTGGTGTGGGACCTGTGCCATGCTGCGGGCGCGCTGCCTGTCGCGCTGGACGACCAAGGCGTCGACATCGCCGTGGGCTGTACGTACAAGTTCCTGTCCGGCGGTCCTGGCTCCCCCGCGTTCATCTATGTGGCGCGCGGGCATCACGACACCTTCGAGCCGCCGCTCACTGGTTGGCATGGGCACGCCCGGCCGTTTCATATGGAGCAGGGCTTCGAGCGGGCGCCCGGCATCTCGCGGACCAGAATCGGTACACCCCCGGTGCTCTCTCTTCTCGCTCTCGAAGCGGCCCTGGATGTTTTCGACGGCGTCGAGATGGCCGAGATACGTGCCAAGAGTCTGTCGCTCGGCGACTTCTTGATCAAATGCTTCGACCAACACCTGGCGTCCTTGGGTTTCGAGCTGGTGACTCCGAGGGAAGGCGCTCTGCGGGGCAGCCAGGTGACGGTGGCTCACCCGGACGCCCACGCACTGATGAGGGCCTTGATCGCCAGAGGAGTCATCGGGGACGTGCGGCCCCCGAACATGCTGCGCTTCGGCTACAACGCGCTGTACGTCTCCCACGCCGACATCCACCGAGCGGTGACGACGTTGCGCGATATCGCGCTTTCCGGTGAACACCACGACCCCCGATTCGCGACCCCGACGCTGATCACCTGACAGGCGGCGGACAGTGCTGGGGTCGGACGGCCCCGCCCGACCCCAGTACCGCTGTCGGGGGCCCAGACCTCAGCCCTTGTAGGCCTCGATGACTCCATGAGGTGTCCAGGAGTCGATCGTGATCCTGTTGATCCTGGAGAACCCGCAGTGCCGCAGCCACTCCTCGTAGTCCCGCCATGGATAGAGGGTGCTGCCGCGGAAAGGCAGCGTGGAGAAATAGACGCTGTCCAGTCCGGCGTACAGCGGACCGGTGCCGTCGTCGTCGGAGAAGGCATTGAAGATGAGCACACGCTGCCCGTCGGCCATCGCGTCAAAAGCTTTGCCAAGCAGAGCCTTGTTCTGCTCCGGAGTCCAGATCACCAGCTGGTGCGCGAACAGAACGCAGTCATAGCCGGTCGGATAGGCATCGTCGAACAGGTCCGCCGCATGGGTGTCGATGCGATCGGCCAGGCCATGCTGGGCGATCTTCTCCTTGGCGACGTCGAGTGCGCTGGGTCGGTCCAGAACGGTGATACGCAGATGTTCGTGGGCCGAGGCGAGGGCGATCGCGTTGACCGCGTCCCCACCGCCCACATCGAGCACGCGCTGGACCTGTGAGTAGTCCACGCCTTCGAGCAGCACCGGGTTCGACAGGGTCGACCAGGAGTTCATGCACCGGTAGAACAGCTGCTCCAGGCCCTCGGTGTTGGCCAGGCGGGTGTAGAGGTCCTGTGTGTCGCCGGGGAAGTGGCGAATGCCGATGTTCTCACCCGTGCGCAGGGACTCCGTGTAGTCCACGGCCGGCAGGTAAGCGATCTTGGCTTGGAACTCCACGATGTCCCGCAGCACCGGCCAGCTGCCTTCGCGGAACGCTTCCTCGACGATGGCGCAGTTTCGGTAGCCGTCCGGGCCCTTTGTCGTGAGACCGAGCGACGTCGTCCCCAGCAGCAGTACCTGGGCCGAGTGCGTGCTCAGGCCAGTACCGCCTGCGATGGACTCCGCGGAGGCGCCCGGTGCGCTGTGCAGATACTCGAAGAGCCCGAGCTCGCACGCCGCGTTGAGTTGCTGGAACGCGGCATGTCCGAACAGGATGGGCACCAGTCCGCGCATCGTCAGGGTAGGGGCGGTGGTCACGACCAGCCCTCCAATCTGAATGGGTGGGATCGGGAGTCAGAGGAGTGTGCGGACAGTCCACAGTTCGGGAAAGAAGCGGTGCTCGTTCACCGACCGAAGCCAGTCCAGGCCCGCCGTGCCGCCCGTTCCCGGCTTGCTGCCGAGCATGCGTTCCACCACCAGGAGATGCGTGGCGCGCCAGTGGGAGAACTGATAAGACACCTCGGTCAGCAGCTCCGCGACTCGATGGGCCTGCCTCCAGCGAGTCGGCTCCTGGTAGACGGCGAGCCACGCCTGTTCCACAGCCGGGCTGGGCGTGTACGGCGCGCCGGGCTCACGCTCGTAGACGCCTCGTGGAATCGTGGCTCCCATGCGGACCAGTAGGCTCAGCGCTTCGTCGTAGAGACTCGGGGCATTCAACGCCTTTTTGAGTTCCGGATAGAGGTCCATGTAGCGGGAACACTGAGCCACGGTCCGAGGGTCCTTGTTGCCGAGTGCGAACTCCAGCGCCCGATACATGAAGGACTGAGTGCCGGATGCCTCGCCGAGGATGTCACGGAACGCAAGGAACTCATCTGGCGACATCGCCGTCATCGTGTCCCATACGTTCACCAGCAGCCGCTGGACGCGCACGGCACGCGACAGGCTCTCGCACGCCTGGTCGACCTGGCTCTCGCGAAGCTGTTCGCGAGCCTGGTCCACCTCCACGAGTACGGCCCGGAACAGCAGTTCCTTGACATGGCTGATGAGAAGGAACGTCAGTTCCCGCGGAGAGTCGGATCGCGGTTGCTGCAATTCGTGCAACCTGTCCATGTGGGCGTAGGTGACGTAGGGGGGTGCGCCCTCACTGCCGTTCTGCTGCATTGGACAGGAATTCGGCTGCTCCATGCGGGGTTTCTTTCTCCATGGGTCAGGCTCTGATGGACGCTTGTGACGTCACCTGATGCGGTCGGTGTTCAGCGAGTCAGTGCGTCGCTGGTGAGGTCCACCGGCCAGTCGAGCACGCGCGGCTTGGAACAGTCTGACGAAATCAGGGGCGATGCGGTCCGGCTTCTCGTAATGCCGTCCATAGTGCTGCTCGTATTCTGCGAACCAGACGTCGTCGGCGTGCAGGAAGAGTATGTCGTGCAAAGCCATGTTCCGTACCGCGAACAGCGGTACCGGCGACCTGTTGACGGGGAATCCGCTGTTGCGCGCTGCGGGCTCTTCGCAGGTCGGGTGGAACTGTCCCAGCATGAGACCCCTGGCTACGACGCGGTCCTTGGTGAGTTCGTGCGCCTTGTCGATCAACCAGTAAGCATCGCGGGGCAGATCCGGCACCGCTACCAGCAACGAGTGGAGGTTGGAGTTCCGCGAGTCCCACTCGTGGGTGGCGAAATATTCAACCGCGTTGTCGACGGTGTCCACCATGTGCGAGAGGCCGAACTCCGGTCGCCATTCCGCGGTATAGAGCACGAAACAGCCGGCTCTCCGTGAGGGCTCGACGAACGGACACACAGGACCGCTGCGACCGAGCTCCGCATGGGGCTTGGTTATGTAGCCCGTCAGCCAGTCATCAATCAGCTTGGTTATCTCTGCGGCTGGTTCTGTCAGCCTAACGTCAATGTCCGGCACTGTATCGCTTTCAAGTCGTGTAGGGCGGTCCGGGTCCTCCTGTGGGGGACTTCCCGTAATGGTGCTCAACAGGCAGAAGAAGGGGCGGCGCGCGCTTGCGCGAAGTCACAGGGTTCGCCGCTTCATGGACGTGGTCTGGTTTCCGTGCAATGCCCCAGGGCCACGTTCCACGATTTCCGATAGGTAGCCGCAGTTCAGGTATGACTTTGCCAGATGCCGCCCATGGGGTATAGCTCCGTTATGACCGATGGCGGCCATGGCCACCTACGGACACACGGGCGCCGAGGCGTCGTTTCGGGATGCCGGGACCGCGATTGACCGAGTGATGAACCGCTCAGTAACCTCTGACGGATGACCGCCCCGGCCCCCGAACGGCGACGGGCTCCGAAGATGAGCCCGCAGCTGCGCCGCCAGATGATCGTCCGATCCACCCTCGCACTGATCGCGGAGCACGGCCTGGCAGTGACCACTCGTCAGGTAGCCCGCGCCGCTGGCATCAGCGAAGCGACGATCTTCCAGGTCTTCGCCGACAAGCACGAGTTGCTCAACGCCTGCATGGCCGAGACCGCGCGCTCCGACGATGTCCTGCGCGAGCTTGCCGACATTCCCTTGGACGCCTCAGTGACAGCGCGTCTCCTCGCGGCCGCCGGAGCGCTGGAGACGTACCTGACGCGCATGGGTACGGTGGTCGCTTACCTGGAGGCGGTAGGGCACACCAGGGCGCGGCGCCAGTCCACCGCCTCCACCGCTGGCATGCGGGAGGTCCGCGAGGCCGTCGAGTCCGTCGTCGCCTCCCTGGCGGCCCTGCTGGCCCCCGAGGAGGACTCCCTGCGACTGCCCCCACTGCAGATAGCCCAAGCCTACTTCGATCTGCTGTTCGCCCGCTCCCGGGAACTCGACCGCCCGCTGCGCGACTCACAACTGCCGGACCTCGTGCAGCTGCTCGTTCACGGCGCTCTCGTCGCCGGTTCGCCCCGTCGATGAGATGCGACGCCGGTCCGGCAGGACCGAACCATGGGTTGCCTCAGCGACGCAGATCACCAACCGCGTGCCTTCATGGAGTCTGCGGCCCTGGGTAATGTCAGCCTCACAACCCAAAGTTACCGCTTAGTAGAACTCGAACTCTCGCTCTCGCAGGCCCGAGGAGCCCTCATGCAACTCACCGCGATCATCGTGTCGCTGGTGCTCGCCATGGTCGGTGTCGCACTGTTCGGCCGAGCCATCGCGCAAATCTACCGCTTCGTGAAACTCGGCCAGCCGGTCCCCGCCGGACTGCGGACCAACGATCCGGTCGCGCGGACACTCACCGTGGTCCGGGAGTTCCTCGGCCACACCCGAATGAACAGGTGGGGGATCATCGGCATCGCGCACTGGTTCGTCGCCGTCGCCTTCTTCAGCCTGCTTCTCACGCTCGCCAACGCCTTCGGGCAGCTCTTCCAGGCCGACTGGATGTTGCCGGTCATCGGCGAGTGGCTGCCGTACGAGCTGGTGGTCGAGCTGTTCGGCGCGACGATGACCCTGGGCATCCTCACCCTCATCGTGATCCGGCTGCTCAACCTGCCCTCCCGGGCCGGTCGCAAGTCCCGGTTCGCTGGCTCCAAGGCCTGGCAGGCGTACTTCGTGGAGTACGTCATCCTCACCATCGGCCTGGCCATCCTCACCCTGCGCGGCCTGGAGGGGGTGCTGCACCACGTCGAGGCCTACGATCCGGCGTACTTCGCGTCGTATCCCCTCGTGCTGGCCTTCAAAGGGCTGAGCACTAGCGCCCTGCAGAACCTCGTCTACCTGACGGCCGTGATCAAGATCAGCGCATCCTTCATCTGGATGATCGTGGTCTCGCTGAACACCAACATGGGTGTGGCCTGGCACCGCTTCCTGGCGTTCCCGAACATCTGGTTCAAGCGGAACGCGACCGGTGGGACCGCGCTCGGCGCGCTCCAGCCGATGGCCTCCGGCGGCAAGCCGATCGACTTCGCCGACCCGGGCGACGACGACGTCTTCGGCGTCTCCCAGGTCGAGCAGTTCTCCTGGAAGGGCCTGCTGGACTTCTCCACCTGCACCGAGTGCGGCCGCTGCCAGTCGCAGTGCCCCGCCTGGAACACGGGCAAGCCGCTCTCCCCGAAGCTCCTGATCATGTCGCTGCGCGACCACGCGCACGCCAAGGCCCCGTACCTGCTCGCGGGTGGCGGCAAGGACATGGAGGGCGAGGAGAAGGCCTCCGAGGAGCAGCTGAAGGACGTCCCCGCGGCCGCCCTGGCCGAGGCCGAGCGTCCGCTGATCGGGACCGCCGAGGAGAACGGCGTCATCGACCCGGACGTCCTGTGGTCCTGCACCACCTGCGGTGCCTGTGTCGAGCAGTGCCCGGTCGACATCGAGCACATCGACCACATCGTCGACATGCGCCGCTACCAGGTGATGATCGAGAGCGCGTTCCCGTCCGAGGCGGGCACGATGCTCAAGAACCTGGAGAAGAAGGGCAACCCCTGGGGCCTGGCCAAGAAGCAGCGCCTGGAGTGGACGAAGGAAGTCGACTTCGAGATCCCGGTCGTCGGACGGGACATCGAGGACCTGTCCGAGGTCGAGTACCTGTACTGGGTCGGCTGCGCCGGCGCCCTGGAGGACCGCGCCAAGAAGACCACGAAGGCCTTCGCCGAGCTGCTGCACATCGCGGGCGTGAAGTTCGCGATCATGGGCGGCGACGAGAAGTGCACCGGTGACTCCGCCCGCCGCCTGGGCAACGAGCCCCTGTTCCAGGAGCTCGGCATGGAGAACGTCATGGCGCTGAACATGGCGTTCGGCGAGGAGACGGACGACGAGGGCAAGGTGACGCCCGAGTCGGCGAAGCCGAAGTCGGCGAAGAAGATCGTCGCGACCTGCCCGCACTGCCTCAACACCATCGGCAACGAGTACCCGCAGCTCGGCGGCGACTACGAGGTCATCCACCACACCCAGTTGCTCCAGCACCTGGTGGACGAGGGCAAGCTGATCCCGGTCACGCCGGTCGAGGGCATCATCACCTACCACGACCCCTGCTACCTGGGCCGCCACAACAAGATCTACACGCCGCCGCGCGAGATCATGTCGGCCGTGCCCGGCCTGCGTCAGCAGGAGATGCACCGCCACAAGGAGCGCGGCTTCTGTTGTGGCGCCGGTGGTGCGCGGATGTGGATGGAGGAGCGGATCGGCAAGCGCATCAACAACGAGCGCGTCGACGAGGCCCTCTCCCTCAACCCCGACATCGTCTCCACGGCCTGCCCCTTCTGCCTCGTCATGCTGACGGACTCCGTCAACGGCAAGAAGAACGACGGCAAGGCCAAGGAGTCCATCCAGGTCGTGGACGTGGCACAACTCCTGCTGGACTCGGTCAAGACCACCCCCACCGACGAACCCGAAGGCGGCGACGGCCAAACAGCCGCCCAGCCCCAACCGCAACCGGTCAAGTAAGCCGGTGACCTAAACCCGCAAGGACATCCGTGACGGCCGGGACCGCACCACACGGTCCTGGCCGTCGCCGTATCCACGGCCGTAAGCCTCTCGCTACCCGTACACGCTGAGCTGCCCCAACAAGCGCCTGACGGGGGTGCCGGCCCCGGCTCTCGGCCACTGTCCTCAGTGACTACAGGCTCGTGTTCTGATCGACCGCAGCAGCCGGGCCAGCGGCCTGACGACGACACAGATCCGCACCAAGGGCAAACCGACCCGCCCGATGAAGCGGTACGTCAACTCCCGTCACTACCAAAGGGTTTTGGGCACGCTCCGAGAGGACGAGGTCGACCAGGACGAGTTGCCGTCGGATGTGCTCGACGGCCTGAGCAAGTACCGGGCGTTGCTCCAGCGCCTGCACTACCTCGACTACAGCGAGATCCTCCGCCTCGCCGCGGAACTGCTGCTCCCGCCACCAAGTACGGGAGGGCCGACCAGCGAACCCGTGGTCACTCTGCGCGCCCACGTGCAGGACACCGTCCGCTACGTCGTGGTGCACGAATACCAGGACACCAACCCCGTCCAGGAACAGTTGATCGCCGGCCTCATCCGGTTCGCCGCGAACCTGTGCGTCGTGGGGGACGACGATCAGACGATCTACCAGTGGCGCGGAAGCGCAGTGAACAACATCCTGACGTTCACCACCCGCCACAGCCGCGCCAAGACTGTGACACTCAACGAGAACGTCCGCTCCTCCAGGCGGTGGTGGACCTTGCACGCCGGGTGGCGGAGGGCATCGATCCCTCGCGTCGGCTGAGCAAGTCGATGATCGCCAGTGGCCACCAGAGCTATGACCGCGGCGACCTGCTGGCCCTCACCTTCGGTACGCCGCAGGAGGAGGCCGCGTGGATCTGCGACCCCATCGAGTGGATGATCGGCCTGCCCTTCACCGATCGTGCCGACGCGCCGCCACGGGGCCTGGCGTACTCGGACTTCGCCGTCCTCTTCAGCAGCGTGTCGGGCGACGCCGACCCGCTGGTCACGGAGATGCGCGCCCGGGGCATCCGCTACATCATCAAGGGCCTGAGCCGCCTGTTCCAGATGCCCGAGGTCCAGGCCGCCAAGACCGGCTTCGACGACATCGCCGAAACCGTCGACGGCGACGCCGTCGTCACGGCCTGGACGGGCGCCCGGCTCGGACTCCACGAGGAGGCCCTCAAGCACGGGGTGAAGATCCTCGACGAGGCCCGCGGCTGGGCGGAGGGCATGCCCTGGGACACCTACACGATCCAGGGCACCTACCAACGTTTCCGGATACGCCCGGCCCGACGCCGTCACCATCGCCACCGTCCACCAGGCCAAGGCCATGCAGTGGCCGGCGCGGTTCAGCACCGCCATCGGCGACTACGAGCGCATCCACTTCCTCAGCAGCCCGCCCGACCGGTTCGCCACCTTCGCCACCTGGGCGAAGTCGGCGTCCGCGAGGAACACCTCAAGGCCGAGGTCGGCCCCGAGCGTGTTCGTGCCCTGTATGCGCGCAACCGCTTCCCCAGCAAATGGCAGGGCAGACTCGGTGTCTTCCACATCGTCCTGGAGGCCGCTGTCAACGACGCCGACCGCTACCGCGGCAGCGAGGACGACGAGCGCCGGCTCTTCTACCTGGCCGCGATCCGCGCTCGAAAGTACCTCGCCCTCCCCTTCTCCCCGGGCGGGCAAGCTCTACCAGTGGGAGTCGCAGTTCTTCGCCGAGGCGACCCGCAACACCTACGTCCTGACCCGGGAGGCCGCCAGGCCCGACGAGTCCACGCTGAACCGGCTGCCCTCCACCCCCCTGGCCGAGACGCCCGACATCGTCTTAAGCTTCAGCGAGCTGAAGTACCTGTTCGAATGCCCGTACCAGTTCAAGCTGCGGTTCCTGTACGGCTTCGACTCGCCGTTGCAGAAGGAACTCGGATACGGCAAGTCGCTCCATGACGTGATGGCCGAGGTGCACAAGCGCGCTGTGAAGGGCAACATCGTCGACACGACGGAGGCGGAGGTGCTCGTCGACCGGCACCTGCACGCTCCGTTCGCACCGGAGCCGCTCAAGGAACAGCTGCGCAACGCGGCCATCCGCTCCGTCCACCGCTACCTCCGCGAAAACGGCTCGCGGCTGGCCCTCACCGAGCACTCCGAGCAGCCGGTGGAGGTGCACCTCACGCCGGGGGTGACCGTCAGCGGACGCATCAACCCACCGCTCGCCCGAGGGGTGCCGAGGAGACAGGCCAGCGTCGATCGTCTGGACGAGATCGACCATGCCTTCGGGGGCGTCGGTTCCTTCTTCGCCTACCCGAGGCCGCCGAGACGGAGGGCGTCCCATATCTCGCTGAGCTTCGCGGTTGTCGCCGGGGTCCACTCCTTCGCTTGTCCGCCAAGACGGAGGGCATCCTCAATCTCGCTGAGCTTCGCGGAGGGCAGGACGCCTGCCCGCTCGATCAGGTCGTCCCGGGACACGGTGGTCAGCCACGTGCAAGGGGTAAAGCCTGGACGCGGGAACGCGAACCGCAGCACGCCTTCAAAGGGCAGTCCTTCCATGGCGCCAACTCGCACTTCGACGCCCAGACCGCTCATGTCGACGCCCGCCGGAGCGACGACCTGCATCGCCCGGATCCCGGACGCGTCGTCTCCCGACAGCAGTACGAACAGTCGCCGCTCGTCGAACCCCACCCACCAGACTTCGCCACGTTGCACATGTCCTCCTGACACGGGACGGCAGGCGAATCTGCGCGACCCTGACACACTGTGGAGACGCGTGCGGCCACCGTTGATCATCGGTGTGTGAAGACAAACGATCACGCGGTGGCTGCAGGTCACAGTCTACCCTGCCCGCCGGCAGGAGGCGTTTGAGGGCCTGATGAGCCGGATCGCAGGCCGGTTCACGCGGGTCGAACCCCGGCGTCGCGTCCGGCAGTTGGTACTCGGCTTGCTGTCGGACCTGCCGCGCAAGACCTGATGGGTTCTGGTGGTCGACGAGACCGGCGACGTGAAGAAGGGCGCCGGCACGGGGCGTGCAGCGCCAGTACACCGGCACTGCGGGGGCCCGTATTTCAATAACTGTCAGCGACGGGTTTCCGCGGGGGTTGTTCGGGCGTGTAGCTGTTCCATTGTGCGGGCGGGCGATCCGGGTATCGGCGTGACGAGGATCCGGTGCAGGTCCAGGAGCCGTTTTGCATCCTGGTACTGGATGGACAGGTTGGTGCGGTTGACGCCCAGTAGTTGGGCCAGGAAGGTCATGGTCACCGCTCTGCGGCGGCGCAGGATGGCTGCCAGGAGCCGGTGGGTGTGGTCCACGCTGCTGGTTTGCGGGTGTCGGTAGCTGCGTGGGCGGTGGAAGCGTCGCTGGAATGCCGCCTCGGCCATGGCGTCCCAGAAGGGTTCCGAGACCGCCACCAAATACTCGAAGGCGGTTCGTGACATGCCGGTCAGGGCTGGATCGGTGAGCATCATGGTCAGGGCCGGGGCGGTCCGGTGAGTGGTTGCCGGCGCGTCGGGCGTTCGCGGTGGCTCGGGAGACAGGGTGTAGTTCCAGTCGCCGTGGAAGGCGTTGGGTGTGATCGGAAGGGTGTGGAACTCGGCGGGTGTGACGCTGATGCCGAGGTCGTAGCTGCCGGTGTCCAGTTCGGCCCCAATGGTTAGGCCGGTCTTGGTTGTTGTGGCGGCGATGGTCTCGAGGACGACCTGGTAGCTGGTCAGCGGTCGCCCCCGCCAGTTCGCGGTGATGTGGCAGAACATACGATGCTCTATTTTGTTCCATTTCGACGTTCCGGGCGGTAGGTGACAGACCGTTATCTCCAGGCCGCTCTCTCGTGCGAAGGCAGCCAGGTTGTTTTTCCAGGTCCAGCGGCGGGGGTCGTTGGAGCCGCCGGAGTCGGCGGTGATCAGGAGCCTGCCTGCATTCGGGTGGTCCGTCCGTCCGCGGTGCTGCCACCAGCGGCGGATGGACTCCACCGCGAACTGGGCGGTGTCGTGGTCGGTTCCGACGTTGACCCATCCGGTGTTGTTGGCGATGTCGTAGATCCCGTAGGGGATCGCCATGGGCTGGTCGTTGGTGGTGAACGTGTGGCAGTCCACCTTGATCGCGTTCTTGCCCGGCCGCCAGGTGCGACCGGGACGGTCACGGTTGCCGAGCCATTCCTTGGCCTTGGTGTCGACGCTGATCACCGGCTGGGCGTCGTTGAGGAACTCGGTAGCGGTGGCATTGAGGTGGGTGAACTGGGCATCGCGGTCCGGATGGCTGATGCCCTCTGTCGTCTTCGCGGTTCCTTGCAGGCTGTAGCCCAGGGTGTGCAGCAGGTGTCCGACGGTTGAAGCGCTGATCGGGTGGCCCTGTGCGGTGAGGGTCGAGGCCAGGGCCCGTAACGACAACGTGGTCCACCGCAGCGGGGAGACGGGGTCGCCTCGGGTGTGTGGCTCGATCAGCGACTCGAGCGCGGGCAGCAGACCGGAGTCGGTGTCTGTCAGCCGCTTGCGGCCGGCACCCGGAGCCCGGATCCGTAGGGTCGGCACGGAGCAACCGGCCAACTCGGCGATACCACGCGCGATAGTGGCGGTACTGGTACCGGAGGCGGCGGCGACTCGAGTGATCCCGCCGTGGCCGACGGCGGTGGCCTCGCTGGCCAGGTACAGCCGACGGCGGCGCTCGTCGAAGTGCGGCAGGATCTGATCGAACTTGGCCCGCAGCGCACGGGTGGAGAGACAGCCTGGCAGACACGTAGTCATATCCCAGGCTCCCACCAACACCCGCCTACCGAGCACTTATTGACGTACAGGCCCCGGACAGGATCGAGAACGCCCAGGTTGCTGTCTACCTGGTCTACGCGGGGCGGCGCGGGCACGCAGCGGTGGACCGGGCACTGTACGTTCCGCGCTCCTGGACCTCCGACTCCGCAACCCGACGCTGCGAACCGCGCTGGAGGAACGTGGCACCGGCTACGTCCTCGCGGTGGCCTGCTCGCACGAAGTCACCACCGGCGCCGGGAAGTTCCGCGCGGACGCCCTCGCCAATAAGGTGCCCAAGCGGGCCTGGCAGAAGCTGTCCGCAGGAGCCGGAGCCAAGGGCTACCGCCTCTACGACTGGGCCGTCATCGACCTCGTCGACCCCCGGCCCGGAAGTCGCCAGTTGCTCATCCGCCGAAACCGCAGCACCGGCGAACTCGCCCAGTACCGCTGCTACTCGCCCGCACCGGTGCCGCTGACCACCCTGGTGCGCGTTGCTGGATCGAGATGGCGGGTGGAGGAGTTCTTCCAGTCGCAAGGGCCTGGCCGCCCTGGACGAGCACCAGGTCGCCGCTACCCGTCCTGGTCCCGCTGGGTCACCCTGGCCATGCTCACGCACGCCTTCCTGGCCGTCGTCCGCGCGGACGAACGCGACCGCCACCCCGCACCCGACGCCCTCATACCGCTCACCTGCAACGAGATCCAACGGCGGTTCATCACGCTCGTGGTCCAACCCTTCCACGATGCCGTCCACCGGCTCGGCTGGTCCGACTGGCGACGCCGCCACCAGACCCGATCCCAGGCCAGCCACTACCGACGACAAGCCACTCAGCCATAAGGATCACGAACTACGGCTGGAGTATTAGGCGGGCCCGCAGGTCGTCCACCAGCGCCGCCGCTGCCCCCAGGCCTGAGGCCGCCCCGTACACGTGGTAGTCCGGACGGATCAATACCGCGTCCGCCCCGTGGCGAGCCAGGAAAGCGCGGTAGACGCCGCCCACGTCGGCCACCGACATGTTCTGCGGCGTCCCGTCCTCGGGGAGCAGCGTCACCACGTGCGTGCCCAGATCCGTGAGGAATGCCGACTGCTCCGCGTTGAGGTCGGCGTCCGCGCCCTCTGCCAGCATCAGAACGAAGCCGCGGCCGACCACATCGTCGAAAAGGCCAGTGCCTCTAAGGCCGCGTATCTGGCCCTGGGGGACCACCTCGCCCGCCGGGGATATGGGCGACCCGTCCACTCTCCGGTGAAGGAGCCCCTCTGTGAGGGGCAACGCCGGGTCCGGGACCGCCGGACCGCGGCCGCGGCGGCCCGCCAGGATCGTGGAATCGCGCTCGGCCGCAGCCACGGGGTCCGTCACGCAGATCACCCGGCCCAGCTGGACCGAGGACAGAATCGACTTGTGTACCTGCGCGCGGCGTTCCTCTGTGTAGGTGTCGAGAAGCGACTCCGGGGCGAGGCCGCCCACTACCAGGTCCAGCTTCCACACCAGGTTGACGACGTCGCGGATGCCCGAGCACATGCCCTGCCCGGCGAACGGCGGCATCAGATGGGCCGCGTCCCCGGCCAGCAGTACCCGACCGACCCGCCACTGCTCGGCCCAGCGGGACTGGAAGATGTACGTGCCGCTGCGCAGCAGCGTCGCCGTGTCGGGGGTCACCCCATAGGGAGCGAGAAGCCGCCAGGCAGTCTCCTCCCGGTTCAGGTCCGCGGCACGCTCGCCGGGCAGCCGCATGAACTCCCAGCGCCGATGCCCCGGACCGCTGCCGACCAGGGTGGTAGGCCTGGCAGGGTCACAGATCTGGACGTTGGTGGGGACGAACTCGCCCGGCTCGTGCAGCTGCACATCGCACAGCAGCCACTCGTAGGAAAAGCCGAGATCGGTGACCGGCACATCCAGATGGTCCCGGACGAAGCTGTTGGCACCGTCACAGCCCACCACCCACCTCGCGGTGTACATCTGGGCTGCGCCGTCCTCGTCCTCGGCCGTCACCACGACCCGGTCGTCTTGCTCCTCGATTCCCACCACCTGGCGGCCCTGTACCACAGTCACTCCGGGCAGCCCGGCTGCCCGCGAGGCCAGCAGTTCCTCAAGGGCGGGCTGGTGCATGGTACTGGCGTCAGGCCACCCGTACGGGCCTTCTGTGCGAAAGACGATGTCGAGGAGGACCTCACCGTCGGCGGAATGCCACTGGTAACCGGTGGCGGGCGCGGTGATCCGGCCGAGGCTCGGGCCCGTCCCGCAGCCGGCGAGCAGCCGTGCCGTCTCGCCGTCGAAGCTGGTCGCCCTGGGCAGGGTGTAGGGGCGTCGGCGCCGTTCCAGGACGATGGTCTGTCGGCCGCGCTGTGCCAGCAGGATCCCGAGAGTGGCCCCGACTGGCCCATTGCCGACGACAATCACGTCCACATCTGTCTCGGGGCTCGCGCCGGCGGGCTGCTTGTGCGGTGACGTCTCGGGCACGGGAAACCCCTCATCGCAGGGTGGCTGGCGCAGGCACAACTGCCGAAATCGGAACGGCGCAAGACTAACAATCCGTACCGGCGTTCGGGCCGCTCGAGGGCTTGGGACTATCAGATCTGGGGATACGCGGTTCCACCTGCACGAACCTAGGCTTCCGATATTCCCTCACCAACCACGAGGAGCTCGTCCGGCATGCATCAAGCAACGGCGCAGTTCGAAAAATGGGTGAGTGTCTCGCACCCCGCGCCGCAGAGCAATGTGCGGCTTGCGTGCCTTCCGTACGCGGGCGGCTCTGCGAGCTTCTTCTTCCCGGTGTCTAAGGCGCTGCACCCATCGGTGGAGGTGTTGGCCCTCCAGTACCCAGGTCGGCAGACCCGGCTCCGCGAACCGAGGATCGACAACATCCCCGAGTTCGCGGACCAGATCTTCGCCGCGCTGCGGCACCTGGACGACAAGCCACTGGCCCTGTTCGGCCACAGCATGGGCGCTGTCCTCGCGTACGAGGTGGCGCTGCGCATGCAGGACGCCGGGCTGCCTGCGCCGGTACGGCTGTTCGCGTCCGGTCGGCGGGCGCCGTCCCGCTATCGCGACGAGCGGGTGCATACGGCGAGCGACGCTGAATTCGTGGCCGAGCTCAGGGAGCTCAGCGGAACCAACGAGATGCTGCTCGGCGACCCGGAGGTGCTGGCGATGATCCTGCCGGCCATCCGCAGCGACTACACCGCCATTGAACGGTACCGGCACGAGCCCGGCCGACGCCTCGACTGCCCGGTGACCGTGCTCACCGGAGACAGCGACCCCCGGGTCTCCCTTGATGAGGCCGAGGCATGGGCCGAACACACCACCGGGGCGAGTGAAACGGAGGTCTTCCGGGGCGGCCACTTCTTCCTCGTAGACCGCCTAGCCGAGGTCATCGGCCTGGTGGCCCGGCGGCTGGGGCCGTTCTGAAAGACCTCCGCGACGTCGCGGCACCTGACACGCTTCCCCGCTGCCTCAAGTGCATGCGAGGAACCCCCAACTCACCGAACACACCGCTCCAAGACCTCGGCAGCGCACGGCGAAAGCACGCACCGAACACCGCGCCGCTCCTTCTCGCCCCGGAGGTCACAAGAGAGGCCCCCGAGCCTGCAGACCAATCCGACCCTTAATCGGGAGAGAAGCCGAGATGCCCCTCGCCGCCCCCGCGCCGACCATCGGACGCGCTTCAGTCTGCCCGCGGTCACCGGCGAACTACTTGCGGGCATCCTCATCGGCCCATCGGCGCCCGGCTCAGCAGGCTCAACCGGTGGGAGGCGCCGGCCCTCGGCGCCGGCATGAACTCGCGGGGTGTCGTCGAGGTGATCGTGGCAATGACAGGCCTTCGTCTCGGCGTCCTGAACACCGAGACGTACACGATCGTCGTTCTGGTTGCCATCGCGACGTCCCTGATGGCGCCGCCCATCCTGCGGTACGCGATGGCCCACGTCGAGGAGACCGCCGGGACCATGCTCGGAATGGACACCCTGACAGTCGCCCCCGATGGGGCCCCGGACCACGGACCGGATGCGGTCCGGACCTTTGAACGGCGAGGTGACACATGAGCACGATGCTCCTACTGAACGGTCCCAACCTCGGCATCCTGGGCCGCCGCGAGCCCGAGATCTACGGCACCGACACCCTGGCCGACATCGAGCAGGCGGTCGCCAACGAGGTGAGCGGACAGGGCTGGAAGGTCCTATCCCTCCAGCGGGAGTCGGAGGGCGATCTGGTGAGCGCTGTCCACGAGCACGGGCCCGACAGCGTCGGCGCCGTGGTCAACCCTGGCGCCCTGATGATCGCCGGCTGGAGCCTGCGGGACGCGCTCGCGAGCTACGAGCACCCGTGGATCGAGGTACACCTCAGCAACGTGTGGGCGCGGGAGCAGTTCCGGCACGAATCGATCATCGCCCCGTTGGCCTCCGGCGTCGTGGTAGGCCTCGGCGCGTTCGGCTACCGCCTGGCGGCCCGAGCCCTACTGCACGTAACCGGCGCGGTCCGATGACCAAGCCGACGCCGGACCGGCGCGCCGCCAGCGCGGACATCACTGTGCCGTGCCGCGTGGTCTCTTTCACTCAAGACCTGGTCGCCCCGCCCGTATACGGCCGCGAGCTCGCCGACACGTCCCCCGGCGCCACGTTCGAGCTCGTCGACGTCGCGGGGCACTCCGGGTACCTGGGAGCCCGCGATGAGCGCGCCGCCCCTCGACGCCCGTAGACGGCAGCAGATGGGTCCTGTACGCGGGTGAGGGCCGAGCCCGACACAGAAAAACCGATCGTTTCACCAGCCTCACACGGCTTGACGAGGAGCCCGATGATGTCACTCTCCGATGCAGTACGTGCCGGTGCCGGCCCGCAGGAACTGGCCGCCGCGGAAGTACCGGCGGAGTTCCTCGCCGCGCACCTGCGGATCGAGGACGAGAAGACCTTCGAGGGGATCGAAGGCGACCGCGACGTGCGCGAGACCCTCCACGTGGGCACGGTGCCGATGCCGGAACTCGCGCCCGACGAGGTGCTGATAGCCGTCATGGCCAGCTCCATCAACTACAACACCGTCTGGTCCGCGACCTTCGAACCGTTGTCGACCTTCGGCTTCCTCCAGGCCTACGGGCGCCAGGGCGGCTGGGCAAAGCGGCATGACCAGCCCTTCCACGTCCTCGGCTCGGACGCCGCCGGAGTGATCGTCCGCGCCGGTTCCGGCGTGCGGCGCTGGCGGGTCGGTGACCACGTGCTGGTCAACGCGGCCTGTGTCGAGGACCAGGAGGCGTCCGTCCAGGCCGACGGGATGCTCAGCGAGAACCAGCTCGCCTGGGGCTTCGAGACCAACTACGGCGGCCTCGCCCACTACACCATCGCCCGGGCCAGCCAGTTGATCCCCAAGCCGGCACACCTGACCTGGGAGGAGGCCGCCTCGGTCCCGGCCTGTGCCGGAACCGCGTACCGGATGCTGGTCAGCGACCGCGGCGCACGGATGAAGCAGGGGGACGTGGTCTTGATCTGGGGCGCGTCCGGCGGACTGGGAGCCTACGCCGTTCAGTTGGTGAAGAACGGCGGCGGCATCGCTGTCGGAGTCGTCGGCTCCGAGGAGAAGGTGCGAGTGGCGCGCGCCCTCGGCTGTGACCTGGTGATCAACCGTGAGGAGTACGACTTCGGCGGTGACGCCGACGACGAGGTGGCGGTCGCGGTGGCGCAGGGAAAGCGGCTGGGCCGGCTCATCCGTGACGGCGTGGGCGAGGATCCGCATATCGTCTTCGACCACGTGGGCAAATCCACCTTCGGTATCTCGGTGTTCCTCGCGCGGCGCGGAGGCACCGTGGTGACCTGCGGTTCGAGCACCGGCTACGAGCACCGGTTCGACAACCGCTATCTGTGGATGCGGCTCAAGCGCATCATCGGCAGCCACGTGGCGAACCTCCAGGAACAGGTCGACACCGCGCGACTGTTCGACCAGGGATCGCTGGTGCCCGCACTGACCTCGCTGTTCCCGCTGGAGGAGGCCGGCGAGGCGACCCGGCTGGTGCAGCTCAACCAGCACATCGGCAAGGTGGGCGTGCTCTGCCTGGCCGACCGTCCGGGCCTGGGTGTGACCGACCCCGAGCGGCGCGCCCGGATCGGCGAGGACCGACTGACCCTGATGCGCGCGTACGCGCACGACAGCGTGCGGGCGGCGTGACCATGGAAATGGAACAGGGGTACGTCACATCCGTGCTGGGGACCGGCTCCTACCTGCCCGAACGGGTGGTGACCAACGAGGAGATCGGGGCCCGGGTACCCGGTGCCTCCGCCGAGTGGATCGCCGACCGGACCGCCATCGTCGAACGGCGGTACGCGGCTCCGGACGAGGCGGCGTCCGATCTCGCCGTCCACGCCGCGCGCGCCGCCTTGGACCAGGCCGGACTGGACGCGGACGGCATCGACCTCATCATCGTCGCCACGACGACCGGTGACGCCCCGATCCCCTCCACCGCGTCACTGGTGCAACTGGCGCTCGGCGCCCACCGGGCCGCCTGTTTCGACGTCAACATCGCCTGCACCGGGTTCGTCACCGCGCTGTCCATCGCCCGGGCGTACGTGGCGCTGGACCCGACGACGAAGGTCCTGGTCATCGGCACCGACGTGTGGACTCGGTTCATCGACTTCGACAACCGGGCGACCAGTGTTCTGTTCGGGGACGGAGCCGGGGCCGCGGTCATCGGCTCCGTCCCGCATGCGCCCGGCGATCCGGAACGCGGCCTGCTCAAGGTCGAGTTGGTGAGCCGGGCCGACGCCCACGAGCTGATCAGCATGCCGGCCGGGGGCAGCCGCCGTCCCGCCTCCGTCGAGACGGTCGCGGACGGTGGCCACCTGCTGAGCATGCAAGGCCGGGGGGTGCGCGACTTCGTCCTGGACAACGTCCCCGGCCTCATCGCCGGGCTGCTCAAGCGCTCCGGCCACGAACCGGCCGACGTGCAGCACTTCGTGCCGCACCAGGCCAATGGCCGGCTGGTGGCGGAACTGGCCGAGGTCAGTGGTCTGGAGCAGGCAGACATCCATCTGCCGTTGCGTCACAGCGGCAACCTCGGTTCCGCGTCGGTGCCGGTCGCACTTGACGCGGCCAACCGTTCCGGCCTGCTACGGGACGGCGATCTGGTGCTCCTGGTGGGCTTCGGCGCGGGTATGGCGGCCGGTGCCGCCCTGCTGCGCTGGACCGTGACCGAGGGCGGGACTCGATGAGGACGACGGTGGAACGACTGGGCGTGATCGGTGGCGGGACGATGGGCGCCGGCATTGCCGAGGTGAGCCTGCGCGCCGGGGTGGAGGTGACGGTCCTGGTCTCCGCCCCGCACCGGATCGAGGACGCGGTCGGACGGCTGACGGCCGCGTTCGCCCGCGCGGTGGCCAAGGGCCGGATGACGGTGCCGGAACAGGCGGCGGCCATGGCCCGGTTGCGGGTCACCGCCAACGTCGAGGACCTCGCGAACCGGCAGTTCGTCGTGGAGGCCGTGACCGAGAGACTCGATGTGAAACAACGGGTGTTCAAGGCGGTGGACAGGGTGCTGGCCGACCCTGCGGCCGTCCTGGCCTCGACGACCTCCAGCCTGCTGGTCGGCGATCTGGCGGAGGCCACCGGTAGAGCCGGCTCCGTGGTGGGAATGCACTTCTTCAATCCCGTACCGCTGATGCCTCTGGTCGAGGTGGTGGTGACGGACCGCACCTCGCAACAGTGCGCCGCGTCGGCCGAGTCCTTCGCCAGGGACACCCTCGGCAAGGAGGTGATCCGCGCCGCGGACCGAAGCGGGTTCGTGGTCAACGCCCTGCTCGTGCCGTATCTGATGGCGGCGGTCAGGATGTACGACCAGGGCATCGCCGACGCCGACGACATCGACCGGGGAATGGTGCTGGGCTGCGGACATCCCATGGGTCCGCTCGCGCTGCTCGATCTGATCGGGATCGACACGATCACCGACGTGGCCCGCTCGATGGCGGAAAACTCCGACGACCTGGTCCCCGAGCTGCCCCCTTTGCTCACCCGGATGGTCCGGGAGGGCAGACTGGGCCGCAAGACGGGCCACGGCTTCCACCGGTACGACGAGTCCTCCGGATCCTGACCCGACGACCGACCCGATCACGGTCCGGCCGGGCACGACCTGACCGACTGCCACTAGCCTTCCTGTTTCGCTTCGGGTGGCTGAGCTGGAGTGATGGCTGTGGAGTGGGGTTTCTGATCATTGGCTGCCGGGTGGGCATGGTCGAGGCCCGACGCGCGGGTCGGTTTCTCCTGGGTTCCTCGGGTCGTGGGTGTGCAGGGACGGTGCCGAGGTTCAGGTGGCTGGCCGTAGCAGGGTCGCTAGGCGGGCGAATGCGCTGGTCAGCGCGTTTCGCCAGGGCCAGATCGCGGCGATCCGCAAGTGCGTGCGGCGTCCGCCGCGGGTGATGCGGGCAGCTGTGTCCCTCCCCTCGTAGCGTGAAGACCCTGGCTGCAGGAGAAGTTGGGAGTCATGGCGGAGAAGCGACGGAAGTTCGATGCGGAGTTCCGTGAGGGAGCTGTTCGGATCGTCACGGAGACCGTGAAGAAGATCGGTGAGGTCGCTGGGGGACCTGGGGATCAACGAGACCACGCTGGCGAGCTGGGTCTCCCGCGCACGTCGGGCAGGGACCGTACAAGCACCGCACCCGCCGGCCCACCCGGCGTGAGCTGCGCAGCCAGCACCTGATCGAAGCGGTGACGGAGGAGTTCGACGCTTCCGGCGGCACCTACGGCTCGCCGAAGATCTGGATCAGGCTGGTGTGGCAGGGTTGGCGAGTCTCGGTGAACACCATCGCGAGGATCATGGCCGAGCTCGGCCTGGTCGCGTGGAAGGTGTGCAGACGGTGGGGGCTGACCCGGCCAGGCAGAGGCCGGCCGCCCCGGACTTCGTGCGCCGCGACCTCACCGCCGAGGCACCGGACCTGGTCTGGTGCGGGGACATGACAGAGATCGAAACCGGTGAGGGCAAGCTGTACCTGGCCACGGTCATCGACCTGTTCTCCCGCCGCTTGCTCGGATATGCGATGGGTGCCCGTCACGATGCCGAACTGGTCGTCGCCGCCCTGCACATGGCCGTGTCGACCCGCGACGGGGACGTGCGCGGTGTCATTTCCACACGGACCGCGGCAGCAAGTACGGCTCACGGAGGTTTCGTCGAGCCTGTCACCGGCTGGGCATCTTCCAGTCCATGGGCCGGGTCGGTTCGTGTTTCGACAATGCCGTCAGCGAGGCGTTCAACAGCGTGCTGAAGGTCGAGTACGTCCACCGGCACGCCTTCGCCACGCGCACCGAGGCCCGGATCAGGATCGCGACCTGGATCACCGACTTCCACAACGCTCGTCGGCTACGCAGCGTGTGCGGCTTCAAGAGCCCGATCGACTACGAACACGACTACTGGGCCAGCCTCGGTGAGGGGCTGGCTGCATAGGACGGTTTCCACGATTCGACAGAGCTTGGTCATGGTCCTTGACCGATCGGTGGGGTAGCTGGTCGACCGCACCTGCCGGTGGAACGGTGGGGTATGGACCGAGAGGCAGTCGAGGAACTGAACGTGGATCTCGCCGAGTTCACGGGCGATGTCTTCGCGTACCTGGCATACGCGGGCCAGCGAGGTTATGGGCAGCAGTATCTGCGCGGGCTGATGCTGGACGGCCGGCGCAAATCGGTGGAGCCGATGGCCAAGCGCCTCGGCGTCGCCCGCCAGAATCTGGGCCACTTCGTGGCCCAGTCCAGCTGGGACTACACCGAGGTGATGCGGCGCGTCGCGGCCCGCGCGGAGCGTGTGCTGCAGCCATCGGCCTGGCTCATCGACGATCATCCCTTCGTCCGCTACGGCCACGGCACCGCCGGCGCGATCGTGCAGCACTGCGGTGAACGCGACCAGCACCTGTGCCAAGTCGCGGTGTCGGTGCACGCCGTCTCGGGCCGGGGCTCTTCTCCGCTGCACTGGCGGCTGTTCCTGCCGCAGAGCTGGGCCGAGGACCGCGCGCGGTGCGCGAAGGCGGGGATTCCTCCGGAAACCTCGCACCGCACCAAACAATGCATCGCCCTGGACCTGCTCGACGAACTCGCCCAGTGGGGACTGGCTCCGCCGCTGGTCGTCGCAGACAGCGACTACGGAATCAACGTCGACTTCCGGCGCGGACTGAGCGCCCGGGGCATCCCCTGGCTCCTGGCGGTCACCGGCCATTCCGTGGTGCTGCCCGCCACCGGCGCCCCGGTCACCGCCTGGGCCCGCAGGCGCCCCAGCATCACAGTCAACAAACTCGCGGCCGAACACCGCTACCGCGCCCGCAGGTTCGTCTACCGGCCGAAGACGGCGGATCACCCCGCCCGGTCCGGCTGGTTCGTCGCGATCCCGGCGCACATCGCCGGGATCATCGAACGCGAGCACGTCGGAGCTACTGCCGACCGGCTCCTGCCCCAGCGCACCCTGCTCATCCAGTGGAAACGCAAGCGCGGCGGAGATGTCTTCCGCTCGTGGATCACCGACCTACCGGCAGACACCCCACCCGCCGTGCTGGTCAGGCACGCGACGAGCCGCTGGTCCATTGAGACCGACTACCGCGAGATGGAACAGGCCCTCGGCCTGGGCGACTACGAGGGCCGAACCTACCAAGTGTTCCACCACCACGTGACGCTCGTCTCCGCCGCCCACCTCTTCTGCCTGGAACACCGGCTCAACCCAAAAGGCGAGGACACGGCCTCACCCTGTACAAGATCCTGGTTCTGTTCCAGATCGCGCTGATCGGTTCCCTTTGGCGCTGCCCCGCCTGCCACCGCGCGCCTCACCTTGGTCGAGGACCATGACCAAGCTCTGTTCGAGGGGATTGACAGCGGCCACTTTCCCTCAGAGGCCGCCGCGTTGCAGTGCGTCTACATGGCGCTGATGAGCCTGGACCCAACGGGCAGGGGCCGGCGCCGCTGGACGATGCGCTGGAAGGCACCCCTGAACGCCTTCCAGATCGCCTCCGATGGCCACCTCACCCCCACCGACCAGCGATAACTCAACAACCAAGATCAGCCGTTAAGTTGACACACCCGCGCAGCACTTCTAGCGTAGCCAGGGAAGGTCGGCACCCGCTTTGTCCGTCTGGAGTCCATCGGTGACGATCTGCATGATCGCGCCGAGGAACTCCTGCTGCTGGGGGGTGAGCCGGTCGAACAGGGCATGCTGCACGACTGTCGCATAGCCCGGAGCGGCCCGCCTGAGGGCCTCCAGGCCCTCCTCTGTGAGCACCGTGAACTTGCCGCGTTGGCCGGAGGGAGCTTCCTCGCGCCGTACCAAGCCGTTCTCCTCCAAACGTGCGACGGCGTGCGAGAGCCGGGGTCGGGTGATCTTCGCGTGCATCGCCAGCTCCGTCATCTGCAGCCGCTGGTGAGGGGACTCTGCGAGGTTCACCAGGAGCCTGTAATAGCTATGAGGCATATTCACAGTGCGCTGCAGTTGGCGGTCCATGCGGTCCTCAAGGAGCGTGGTCGCGTGGACATAGGAGCGCCAGATGCGTTGCTGCTCATCCGTGAGCCATCGGAGCTTTGCGGTGGATGAGTGCGCCTTCCTCGTATCCTCCACTTTATGCACAGACTCCTTGAACCTTTAATGAATTCATACACATTCTCCAATATCGTTTTAGTCCCCTATGCGCCTCGGCGGTCCATTGGGGCAGAGTTCAGTCGGTTCGGCTCCGTGGACGGCTGCGACGCCGCGGGTGCCTCCGCAGAGCCGGGAGCAGGGCAACCTACAGCAGCGGTACGGCTCGGTCGGTGACGGCTCGGGCAAGGAGGACCGCGCCCTGGAGGGAGGAAAGGCCACCCAGGCGCGCCGGAGCGACTGGTGGGGCAGGGCGGCCTGGACGCGAGAGGGATGTCAGGTGGCTTGCTATGCGGTCGACCAGGTTTTCGACGCCTGCCGCGAATCCGCCTCCGATCACAGCGAGGCTGGGGTGGAGCAGTTCGGTGACCCCCATGATGGCAGTGGCCAGGGCCCGGCAGGTGCCGTCGATCGCGGCTGTAGCCCACGGGCGGGCGGTACGGAGTGCTTCGCACAGCTCTTCGTAGGTGACCGGCTCGCCGTGGAGCTCGCCGGCCCGGGCCAGAGTGGCCGGCCCCGAAGCTATCGCCTGGAGGCAGCCCTGGCGGCCGCAGACACACACGGGGCCGCCCAACTCGACGACCAGATGGCCCAGTTCGAAGGAGCCGCGGCCCGGACCGGGGCACAGGCGGCCGCCCAGGACCAGGCCGCCGCCGATGCCAGTACCGACGCCGACGTAGAGCAGATTGGCGCAGTCGGCCGCTGCGGCCTCGGCGAGGGCGGCCACGTCGCCGTCGTCCGCCCATGCGACGGCCGCTCCGGGCACGAGGGCGCGTAGCGCGGGGCCCAGGGCGAGGCCAGTCCATGACGGTCGGCTGGGCCAGGAGATGACCTGCTCGTCCGGGCCGACCGTGGCGGGGACGGCGACCCCGGCGGCCTGGAAACCATCTCCTGTGCGGGCCGCTAGGGTGGTGATGCCGTCCGACAGCAGGGCAAGGTCGCTGTCCGGTCCATCTTCGTGGTGCGGCCAGGAGAACGTGTGCTCCTCGGTACGGCCGTCCGCTGACTCGGCGCGCAGGGCGACCTTTGTGCCCCCTATGTCGATGCCCAGATGCCACGACGGCGGTGAGGCTGTCATTCCGTCTCAGTGGCCGGGGACGGCCGGGCAGAGACCGAGCAGGTCGGCGGGCCGTTGCAGGACGATGTCAGGGCTGGCGGCGAGCAGTCCGATCTCGTCGTGGCAGCCCCACAGTGCGGCTGCGGCGGTGACGTCGGCGCCGTGGGCGCTGGCCAGGTCGGTGGGGGCGTCGCCGATCATGATGGCCCGGTCTGCGGGAACGTTGAGGAGTTCGAGCGCGCGTCTGACGATGTCGGGAGCGGGCTTGGGCCGGGGCACCTCGTCGGAGCCGATGACGTGGGCGAAGTACGGAAGCAGGCCGAGGACGTCGAGCAGGGACCGGGCGCGCTCGCCTGCCTTGCCGGTGGCGATGGCTAGCCGGAGGCCGCGCTCGTTCAGCATCCTCAGCACATCGGCAACACCGTCGTACACCTGAACGTGGTGGGCGAGCCGGTAGCTCTCACGGACGAAGGGCTCCTCCATCTCCAGCGGAAGGCCCATGATCCGCATGATGTCGGGAAAGTAGCGGCCCTGATGGCGCTGGTACTCCTCGAAGGGCGCCTCGCCTGGGCCGACGACCTCGGCGTAGGCGAGGGAGAAGGCCTCGCCCATCACCGCGAAGCTGTCGACGACGACTCCGTCGAGATCGAAGATGACTGCTTGTCTGGAGACTGGGGAGTGCTGTTCGGAGGTCGTTGCCACGTGGTGTTCGGACCTTGTGGTCATGCGGTCCTCACCTCCTTGTGGGGGGTGAATTGGGGCGCGTGGTCCGCAGGTCGAGCGGCGCGGGCCGATGCGTAGAAGCTTTCGACCAGCTGGACGGTGTTACGGGCCTGAGCGACGGCCACGCCGCGTCGGCCTGGGTCGGCCAGGAGCCCGGCGAGGCCGTCGAGCTGGCGTCTGTACTCGGTGCCGATCGGCTCGTCGGGCAGCGGGATCTGCTGTGTGGTGCCTCCCCGGGTGAGGGTGAGCACCCGTTCGGGGGCCCGGTTGGGACTGAAGCCGAAAGTGCAGTGCAGCCGTGCCGTTCCATTGCTGCCCTCGATGGTGATGACGGAGGCGTCCAGCGCCTCGTGCGAAGCCCAGCTGGCTTGTAGCGAGACCGAGATGCCGTCCTCGCGGAGCAGGAAGCCTCGGGCGGTGTCCTCGACGTTGCCGGCCGGGACGTCGGTGGGCTCTTCCTCGCGCCAGGTAGCGGACCAGGCACTGCTGTTGACGAAGTCGTCGGAGACCGAGCCGATCACTTGGGTGACGGGGGCGGGGCCGAGGAGGTAGGTGAGGACGTCGAGCAGGTGCCAGCCGAGGTCGACGAGGACACCGCCACCGGACTTGCTGCGCTGGGTGAACCAGCCGCCGGGCTGTGGCACGCCGCGCGCCCTCACCCAGCTCAGGGTGACATGGCGGATCCGGCCAACCTGGGGCAGCAGCCCGGCAAGCTTTTGGACGTCGCCGCGGTGGGCGGCGGCGCTGCCGGCGAGCAGTATCCCGCCGTTCTGTTCGGCCGCGGCGAGGGCGTCGGCCTCGGCGGTGGTCAGGCAGACCGGCTTCTCCAGGAAGACGGAGATCCTGCGGCGGAGCAGGGCGGCCGCTACCTCGGCGTGCAGATGGTTGGGTACCGCGACGACGGCGATGTCGACCGTGCGAGGGGCGAGGGCGTCCACGGTGGTACGGGCGGGCAGGCCCATCGCTACGGCGGCTGCCCGCGAGGCCGGGTCGGGGTCGACGGCGGCGACCACCTCGAAGTCCTTGTGCTCGCTCAGCAGTCTGAGCCACAGCTCGCGGCCTGCCCAGCCGAGCCCGACGACGGCAGCGCGGACCTTCATCGTGCGGCCACCGCGTCGGCGATGATCTCGGCCGTGGTGTGGAGGGCTTCCTCGGAGGCGAGCAGCACCCGGTGGTGCAGCCAGATGCAGTCGGTGCTGATCGCCTCCGTGTGCGGGCAGGTTGCGGCGAGCTTGTCGACGGTAGTGTCGGGCGCGGCCGTCTCCCAGAACGCGTCGGTGCGGTAGATCGCCCGGAAGGCGGCGAAGGCAGGCAGCCCGGACCCGACGAGCGTGTCGACGAGGGCGTTGCGGCCCTCCTCGGAGATGCCGGGAATCCGGAACATGGCCATGTAGTGAGAGTTCCGGTCGGCGCGCGCATCGCCCCCCTGGGGTACGACGCCGTCGATCTCGCCGAGCAGCCGGGACAGCAGTGTCCAGCGCTGATCGCGCAGCGTGAGCTGGGCGTCGAGGCGGCTCAGCTGGGCGCGGAGCACGGACGCAGAAAATTCGTTGAGCCGCATGTTGGTGCCGGCAGTCTGGTGCAAGTAGCGGCGGTCGGTGCGCGGCCGGCCACAGCTGTGCCGCAGGAAGGCGGCCTCGTACGTCTCCTCGTCGGGGAAAAGCAGTGCACCACCCTCGCCGGCGGTCATCAGCTTGCCGTTCTGGAAGCTGAACGTGGCGACCGTACCCAACTCGCCCACCCGCTTGCCCTGCCAGCGGGCACCGTGCGCGTGGGCAGCGTCCTGCAGCAGGGGCACGCCGGTGTCCGCGGAAAGCTTGTCGAGCGCGTCCATGTCAGCGATGAGCCCCGCCATGTGCACGGGCATGATCACCCTGGTGCGAGAGGTGACGGCGGACGCCGCGGCAGCCACGTCGATGTTGTACGTGTCGAGATCGACGTCGACGGGGACGGCGACCGCGCCGAGCCGCTGAGCGGCCTGGGACGAGGAGATGAAAGTGAAGGCCGGCACGATAACCTCCGTGCCCGGACCGACACCCAGACACTGCAGCGCCAGCTCCAGGGCATGGGTGCCGTTGGTGACGGCCAAAGCATGCGCAGCGCCGTGGAAGTCAGCGAACTCACTCTCGAAGGAGTCCACCTCCGACCCGCCCATGCGCCACCACTGACCCTGCTCCAGGGCCCGGATCAGGCCGGTGCGCTCGCCGTCGCCGTACTGCGGCCAGGAGGGAAACTCTGGTGCCGGTCGCGCGTTCATGTATCTCCAAATCTCCACTTCGGACACTTCTCGGCCGATGGCCGACGGACGGCATAAAGCGGCGGGGCACGCGGCCGACCGCAGGTTCCACCGCGAGGATCAGACCCAAGAGTGCGACTTTCACGGTAGGCACCGCGCTCACCACCCCGCATCCCCCGGTCTGGTAGCCGTCTGTCGGGGTGTGGGTCGGCTGGACGTGGGATCGTGGCGGGTGTGTGCGTCAGCCGGTCCTGGGTGCGCTCAGGCCGAAGAATTCGCAGTAGGACTCCACTTGACCGTTCAGCATGTGGATGCCGTGGTGGACGTGGTGGCCGAGGGCGGCGGCCTGCCGCAGCAGGGGCGTCTCGTGGGGTTTCATGATGATGTCGCCCACCACCGCTGCGGGCGGGAGGCCTTCGGGCGCGAACGGCAGTGGGTCGCTGGATCGCAGTCCGAGCGGGGTCGCGTTGACCGCGACGTCACTGTCATGCAGGGGCAGTTCGGCGACGGCGTGGATTCGGCCGGGCCAGTACGTGGCGAGTCGACCGACAAGCGTGTCCAGTTTGGGCAGGTCCGGGTCGGTCACGGCGATCCGGTCTGCGCCAGCCGTCAGCAGCGCGCACGCGATGGCGCTGCCCGCCCCGCCAGCCCCGGCGAGCGCGACCCGCTTGCCTCGTATCTCATGCCCGGCGCGGGCGAGGCCAGTCACGAAACCGGAACCGTCGAAGTTCTCAGCGAGCCAACTGCCGTCGGTTTCGCGGCGCAGCACGTTGGCCGTTCCGGCGATCTTGACGGTATGGCTTTGCCGGTCGGCGAGCTGGGCGGCGTCCGCCTTGTGTGGGACGGTGACGAAGATGCCGTCGAGGTTACCGATCCGCTGCAGGCCGCGTATGACCCGTTCCAGATCGCCAGGGTGGACCTTCACCGGCACCAGCACTGCGTCGACGCCCTGTTCGGCGAAGAGCGGGTTGAGCAGGCCTGGGGACTGGACCTGCTCGACCGGGTCGCCGATCACCGCGTACAAGCGGGTGGTGCCGCTGATCGGGACCCGCGGCGGGGTGGCGGTGTTGGTCATCGCGGGTTCCCGGGGCCGGCAGAGGTGACCTGCTGGGCAGCTGGCCGGATGGCCTCTGCGAGCAAATCGGCGACGGTGAAGGCCAGTTCCATAGACTGTTCCTCATTCAGGCGAGGGTCGCAGGCGGTACGGTAGCGGGCCGACAGGTCAGCCTCACCGAGGCCGCGGGCCCCGCCCAGGCACTCGGTGACGTCCTCGCCGGTCGCCTCCAAGTGGAGGCCGCCGGGGTGAGTGCCGAGGGTGCGGTGGACGTCGAAGAAGCCGATGATCTCCGCGAGGACGTCATCGAAGTGGCGGGTCTTGCGGCCATCCGGCGTCGTGCGGGAGTTGCCGTGCATCGCGTCGCACTGCCATACCACCTGGTGGCCGGTGGCGGTGACCTTCTCCACGAGCGGCGGCAGCACCTCGCGGACCTGGGAGTGGCCCATCCTGCTGATCAGCGTCAGCCGCCCGGGCGTGGCATAGGGGTCGAGCCTGCGGACGTACTCGACGGCTTCCTCCGGGGTTGTGCTGGGGCCGATTTTCACCCCGATGGGGTTGGCGAGTAGTTCGGCGACGGCGAGGTGCGCGTCGCCGGGGCCTCGCGTGCGCTCGCCGATCCAGAGGAAGTGTGCGAGTGGGCTGACGAGCAGTGGTTCCGGACCGATGGTGAACCCGGCGGTGTGGAGCGGGGCGCATTCGTAGTCGAGCAAGAGCATCTCGTGGCCCACATAGATCTGTTCGCTACTCGGGCCCGGATCGCGGCCGATCTCTTCGGCGGTGCGGACGAAGCGGCCGCCGCCGGGGGTGCCTTGCAGGTACGAGGGGAGGCCGGTGTGCGGGTTCGCCGACTCCTGTGCGTACGCCCGGCGGGCGAGCGTCATCGCGCGAGCCGCGTGCCCGTGGGCGCGCAGCATCCTGTCCGGGTCACAAGTGCGTGCGGCAAGGGTGCGTTCGGCGGAGTTGACCATGTCACCCCGGTAGACCGGCAAGCCGTCCGCGTCGGCGGACTGTGAGCGCGGCTTCGCGTACTGTCCGGCCATACGGGCGAGGGGAACCACCGGCAGCCCGGAGGCGTGGGCAAGGAGCAGCGACATACGCTTCAGGAGACCGAGGTTGGCTCGCAGGTGCGATTCGGTGGTCTCGGCGAAGGTTTCCGCGCAGTCCCCGCTCTGCAGCAGGAATGCCTGGCCGCGGGCGACCGCCGCGAGCTGCTCGGAGAGCTGTACCGTCTCGGACTCGGCCACGATCGGGGGCGCGGTGCGCAGCAGTTCCACTACTGTCCGGGCCCGGGCCGGGTCCGGCCACTCGGGCTGCTGCGCCGCGGGTCTGTCCAGAGCCGCGGCGAGGCGGTCCGCGAGCCTCGGCTCCCGCGTGTTCCTGCCCCGGACCTCGCCGTGCGCTGCCTCTGATGTGCGCGTCATGCCAGCGGGGCTCCCGTTCCGTGGAAGCCTGCCGGCTCGATGAGTTGCCCGAGTGGCTGCCGTGGCATGCGCTCCAGGACCTCGGCGACGATCTGTTCGGACACGTCGTGGACCAGCTCCGCTCCCCTGAGCCCGTCGAGGACGAAGGCGAGGCCTGTGAGCGCCTTCTTGTCCCGGCGCATCAGGCGGATCAGCTCAGCCGTCTCGATCCCCTCGGGCAGCGCGGTGGGCAGGCCGTAGAACTCGACGACCTCCCGGTGCTCCGCCACCCGCTCGGGACCGATCCGGTCCAGGGCCCCGGCGAGCAGGCCCGCGAAGACCGTGCCGATCGCGACGGCCTCGCCGTGCCGGAGCGCAAAGCCGCCGGCCAGCTCCAGGGCGTGGCCCAGGGTGTGGCCGTAGTTGAGGATGTGTCGCAGGCCGGTGTCCCGCTCGTCGGCCGAGACGACGCTGGCCTTGAGCCTCACACTAGCCGCGATGCGCTCCGCGAGGCCGAGCCCGCGCAGGTCACCGGCACCGATGAAGTGGCAGCGGGCGATCTCACCCAGGCCGTTGAGCATCTCACGCCGGGGAAGGGTGGACAGGTAGTCGGTGTCGCACAGTACGGCGGCAGGCTGCCAGTAGGCGCCCACCAGGTTCTTACCGGAGGGCAGGTTGACCGCCGTCTTGCCGCCGACACTCGCGTCGACTTGGGCCAGCAGCGTGGTCGGCAGATGTACCACTGGCACGCCCCGGTGGTACAGGGCAGCGGCCAGGCCGACGACGTCGGTGGTGGTTCCGCCCCCGCAGGAGACGACCGCGTCGTTGCGTGTGAGGCCGAAGCGTACGAACTCCGCGCACAGGGCCTCGACGGTGGCGAGGTTCTTGTCCGGCTCACCGTCCCGAGCGGGCAGCAGCACGGTCTCCACTCCCGTGTCAGGCACCCATTCCGCGGGCCGGGCTGACACGACGGCGACCCGCCGGGCGCCGAGGCCCTGGATCACTTCGGCCAGCATGGAACGCACCCCAGGGCCGATCAGCACATCGTAGGAACGTTCGCCGATGCAGACCGGTATCTGTTCTCTCACTCCGCCTCACTCTGTCCTGTGGAAGCCGGTGATACGCCGGGGCGGCCACTTCAGCTGAAGCCTTCGCGAGCATCTCCGGCCTTTCCGCAAGCGGTCGTGGTGGTTCGTCTGCTCAGCTCCAGTAGGTGCTGACGATCTTTTCGAGCTCGTTCTCGTCCCGGATGAGACGAAGCCGCTCCTCGCCGTCCTCAACGGATAGGAAGAGGTTCGCGGTGAGCGTGACCTGCCCGTTGTCGATGACCCGTCGGCGGCGCCGCGGGTGCGCCACCATCTCGTCCAGCGGCAGGGCGTCGCGCCAGCGGGCCCAGTCCGCGGTGGTACGCGTCACCGGCAGGAAGCGGTAACTGTCGCGCCAGTCTTTGGCGCGGGTCTTGTACTCGAGGAAGTAGTGCTCCTCCCGACGGGTCAACCGGAACTCGATGCCGTCCTGGACCACGGTCTCTCCGGAGAACGGCAGCGGCTCCACGATGGAGATGCCCGCGTGCCCGGCGTCGGCGAGCCAGTCCTCGCCGTCGATGGTGACGCGCATGACCATGTGCTCGATGTCAGGGCCCCACACTCCCCCCGGCAGGAGGGTGGCTGCGGCCAGCACCTGCACGTCGAAGCCCAACTCGACGAGGAGCCGATGGAACATGAAGTTCAATTCGACGCAGATGCCGCCCCGGCCGCTGAGCACGATCGTCTCGAAGGCCGGGTCAAGGTCGAAAGACGCCTGGGCCAGGCCGAGGGCATCACCACTGCTGTTCAGGTCCAGGGCGTAACCACTGTCGTAAGGGATCCGCATCTGGTGCTCGCGGTGGATCTTCCGCAGGGTCGCCAGGCTTGCGTCGGGCGTTCCCGTAAGGCCGAGGTACTCCAGATACTTGTCCTTGTCGAACATGCTTTGTCTCCTTGAGTGTTCGTCGTCGGCGAGTGGCGAAAGGGGTAGGTCAGTGACCGGTGCGCCGGCCGTGCCGCGCACCGGTCGGGTTTCACGGTGCGCTAGTCCCGTCGTTTGGACGTCACTAGTGAAAGTTGAGATCACGTGCCGGAGTTGCGCACCGTACGTGAAGTATCCGGCGAGCCCACCTGGGGTTCGAGGCGTTCCAGCAGCCCCTCGGCGGCCAGTTCCGCGGTGGGGTACTCGAAGGCGAAGGTGGCGGGGATGCGGACGCCGGTGAGCGCCGACAGCCGGTTCCTGAGTTCGATGGCGGTCAGAGAGTCGAAACCGATGTCAAAGAAGGAAAGGTCCGGTCCGATTTCGTCTGCAGACACGTAGCCGAGGATCGTGACGACCTCGCGCTGGACCAGGTCGACCAAGATCTTTCCTCGCTGGTCCGGGGCCGCCTCGGCCAGCCGATCTGCCAGCTTGTAGGCCCCGGTCGCCCCATCACGGGCGGGCCGCCGACTGACGCGGATGAGGCCGCGCAGCAGTGGGGGGACGGATGCTGAGTTGGTCTGGTCCCATATCGCCTCGAGTTTCAACTTCGTCAGGACCTGAACAGCGTCACGGTCAAGCAGCGCGAGGTCGAACAGCTCCATGCCCTCTTGCGCCGTGAGTTCGGTGCTGTTCCAGCGGTCGAAACGCTTCAGCTCGACCTCGGCGAGTTTGTCCAGCGCGTCCGATCCCTGCCCCCACCATCCCCACACCAGTGAGGTCGCCGGCAATCCGGAAGCATGACGGCGTACAGCCAGCGCGTCGAGGTAGGAGTTCGCGGCAGCGTAGTTGCCCTGACCCGCTGAACCGAAGATTCCCGAAAGAGAGGAGTACAGGACGAAGGCCGCGAGGTCGAGATCGCGCGTGAGTTCATCCAGAATGTGTGCCGCATCGGCCTTCGGACGGAGCACCGCGTCGAGCTGTTCGGGCGTCAGAGACGTTACTACACCGTCATCCAGCGCACCGGCTGCGTGGATCACGCCGGTAAGGGGGGTGTCCTCGGGAACCGAGGCCAGAAGCGCGACCATGGAGTCTCGATCGGACACGTCGCACGCTACGGTTCGGACGAGCGCGCCAAGCTCCCTGAGTTCGGCTTCCAACTCGGCCGCGCCCGGTGCGTCCGGTCCCCTCCGGCTGACCAGGATGAGGTTTCTGATCTTGTGCTTGGAAACCAGGTGCCTGGCCGCCAAGCGACCCAGCCTACCCGTACCGCCGGTGATCAAGACCGTGCCCTCGGGGTTCAGGGGACGGCCAGGGGCATCGGCGGGGGCAGCGGCCTTGACGAGCCTCGGCACCGCCACCGCGCCTCTGCGAAGTGCCGCCTGGGGTTGCCCGGACGCGAGTACATCGGGCAGGCGCCGGGCTGACGCCTCCGTGCCGTCCGTGTCGACCAGGATGATGCGGCCCGGGTTCTCGGACTGTGCCGAACGCAGCAAGCCGGCAGCCGTCGCAACGGCCAGATCGGGAGCCGGGTCCCCGTCCTGGACGGCCGCACCGGCCTGTGTGAGAGCGAGGAGAGGAGTGTCCTGGAAGGCGGGTTCTGCGAGCCACGCCTGGACGACCTCCAGCACGCGCCCGGTGAGGTCCCGGACGGCGGCGAGGTCCGTACGTCCGTTACCGGCCACATCGAGGAGGAACATGCCGGGGGGCGTTCCGGCCACGGCACGAACGTCCTCGGCAGTTGTCACGCGTACGACGTTCAGCTCGTCAGGCACGCTCCTGACGGAGATGGGCTCCCAGGCCACACGGAACATCTGCTCCTTGGACGCACCTGAGCCGACACGCAGCAGTTCCGGGACCACCGGTCGCAAGACCATCGAGTCGACGGCAGCCACAGGTGCGCCGAAGGCGTCGGCCAGGCGCAAGCGGATCGTGTCGCGGGCGAGCGGTGTGAGGTGAACCCGCAGTGTGGAGGTTCCGCTGGCGTGCAGTCTGACATCGCGCCAGACAAATGGCAGAGCCAGCTTCGGGCTCTCGCCGGCCATATCGGTGCGGAAGGCACAGGCGTGCATGGCCGCGTCCAGGAGGGCCGGGTGCAGCCCGTAGTCATCGCCCTTGCCTGCTGCCTCGGGCAGTGAGACCTCGGCGAACACCTCCTCGCCACGCGTCCACGCCCCGCGCAGGCCCTGAAAGGCCGGACCGTGGCCGTATCCCGCCTGTGCCATGCCGTCGTAGGTGTGAGCGAGTACGTCCGGGTCGACGGCGGTGGCGCCAAGCGGCGGCCACTGGGTGAGGTCGAAATCGGCCCCACCCTCCTCTGGCACCAGGCGTCCGGAGACATGACGGGTCCAGCTCCCCCGTGGACCGGCTTCCTCCCAGCGGGAGTGGATCTGGACGGTGCGGTGGCTGGATTCATCGGGCTCACCTACCCACACACGTACCTGGACACTGCCGCTCTCGGGCAGCAGGAGGGGGCGCTCGATGACCAGTTCGCCGACCAGGCTGCACCCGATCTCGTCGCCGGCGCGGACCGCGAGTTCCACGAAGGCTGCTCCGGGCATGAGGACGACTCCGGCGGCCGCGTGGTCGGCGAGCCAGGGGTGCGTGCGCAGCGACAGCCGGGAAGTGAACAGCACGCCGTCCGAGCCGGGGATTTCGGTGACCGCGCCGAGCAGGGGATGGTCCGCCGCCTCGAGACCGAGGCCTGGTGCGTCCCCACCGGAGGCTGCCGGATCCAACCAGTAGCGCTGGCGCTGAAAGGCGTACGTGGGCAGATCTACGGGCCGCTCCGTACCGCGGCCGAGGACGGCCCCCCAGGAGACCTGAACGCCGTGGGTGTGCAGGTGGGCCAGCGAGGCGAGGAACCTGCGTGGGCCGCCCTCGTCGCGGTGCAGCGACCCGGTGACGACAGCGGGTGCCTCAAGCTCCTCCAGCACGTCCTGGACGCTCGACGCCAGCACAGGGTGGGAGCTGACCTCGATGAACACTCCATGTCCATCACCGGCCAGGGACCGAATGGCCGGGTCGAACTGCACGGTCTGCCGCAGGTTGCGATACCAGTACTCAGCGTCCAGCTCCGTGGTGTCCTGGAGTCGCCCGGTCACCGTGGAGTACAGCGGCACGCGCGAAGGCCCGCCGGAGACCTCAGTAAATGCCTCAAGGAAAAAGTCGCGCAGCACTTCCATCTGTGAGGAGTGTCCGGCGGCGTTGGCCCCGTGAATCCTGCGGGCGTGGATGCCCTCGGTCTTGCACCGGGCGAGCAGCTCTTCCAGGGCGGGCAGTTCACCGGTCACGACCACTGAGGAAGGTCCGTTGACTGCGGCGATCTCCAGGCCCGGCAACTCCTCGACCAGCACGGAGGCGGCCTTCACACCGGCAACGAGGGACGCCATGCCTCCGCGTCCCGACAACTCGGCGCGGATGGCCTTGGCCCGGTAGACCACGAGGCGAGCGGCGTCCGGAAGGGACAGCGCACCGGCAAAGCAGGCAGCGGCGATCTCGCCCTGGGAATGACCCACGACCGCATCCGGGACGACCCCGCACGCTTCCCACAGCGCGGCAAGCGACAGGTTCAGTGCCCACGACACCGGCTGCACGACGTCGAGGTCCTCAAGGGACGGGGTGCCCTCTACCTGCCGCACCACATCGAGCAACGACCAGCCGGTCAGCGGGTCAAGCGCCTCGGCGCACTCGGCCATGCTGGTTGCGAACACGGGCGACGCCTCAAGCAGTTCCCTTCCCATGCCCGCCCAGTGTGTGCCCTGGCCGGGGAACACAAAGACAGTCCGGCCTACTACGCTCTCGGCCGTTCCCTTGACGACACCGGTCGCGGACTCGCCGCCGGCCACGTCGTCCAATGCGGTCAGCGCCTCTTCCCGGTCCTCGGCGAGCACGACCGCACGGTCGGGGAGAAGACCCCGGCTCTGCACCAGCGACCGTCCGACGTCAAGCAGGTCCAGCTCTTCACGTTGCCTCAGGAACGAACCAAGGCGCCGGGCCTGGCCGGCGAGACCCGCCTCGCTACGGGCCGAGAGGACCAGTGGCACAACCGAGTCGCCCAGCACGCGCGCCTTCTCGTCGGACGGGTTCACGGATGTCTGCTCGGGCGCCTGCTCCAGGATGACGTGCGCGTTGGTGCCGCTGACGCCGAAGCCGGAGACCCCCGCACGACGAGGACGGCCGATCTCGGGCCACTCGTGCGCCTCGGTCAGCAACTCAACCGCTCCAGCAGACCAGTCGACCTGAGGCGTGGGCTCGTCCACGTGCAAAGTCTGCGGCAGCACACCATGCCGCATGGCCATCACCATCTTGATCACACCAGCGACGCCTGCCGCATGGCCCGCGTGTCCAAGGTTCGACTTCACTGAACCGAGCCACAGCGGCAGTCCGGGGTCACGGCTCTGACCGTAGGTGGCGAGTAGGGCCTGTGCCTCGATCGGGTCGCCCAGGGGGGTTCCGGTGCCGTGCGCCTCGACGATGTCGACGTCGGCGGACGACAAACCCGCGGTAGCGAGTGCCTGGCGGATCACCCGCTGCTGCGAGGGCCCGTTGGGCGCGGTGAGTCCGTTGGACGCGCCATCCTGGTTCACCGCAGTGGCCCGTACGACGCCGAGAATCTCATGTCCGTCACGGATGGCATCGGAAACCCGCTCCAACAGCAGGACGCCCACGCCCTCGGCAGAGCTCGTTCCATCTGCGGATGCCGCAAACGCCTTGGACCGGCCGTCCTTCGCAAGAGTCCGCATACGCGAGGCCAACACCAAGCCAGCGGGAGTGGTCATCACGCTGGAGCCCCCGGCCAGCGCCAACGACGACTCGCCCGAACGCAGGGACTGCACTGCCATGTGCAGGGCCACCAGGGACGACGAGCAGGCCGTGTCGACCGTGACTGCGGGCCCCTCGAACCCGAGCGTGTAGGAAACCCGTCCCGACAGGACGCTCGCCAAGCCGCCGGTCATCAGGTAGCCCTCGAGCTCGTCCGGGACGCTGTGGAAACCGCTGGCGTAGTCGTGCCCGCCCACGCCGGCGAACACGCCGACGTTCTTGCCACGCAGAGTAGCCGGGTCTATGCCCGCCCGTTCGATCGCCTCCCACGACGTCTCCAGCATCAGGCGCTGCTGCGGGTCCATGACCAGCGTCTCGCTTTGTGAGATGCCGAAGAAACCGGCGTCGAACTCGCCCACGTCGTGCAGGAACGCGCCTTCCCGTACATAAGTCGTGCCGGCCCGACTGAGGTCAGGGTCGTACAGGTTCTCAAGATCCCAGCCCCGGTCGGTGGGGAATGCGCCGACTGCGGAACGACCATCGGCGATCAACTCCCACAACTCTTCAGGTGACGACACCCCACCGGGGAACCGGCACGCCATGCCCACGATGGCGATCGGTTCAGTGAAGCTGTCGCGGATCTTCGTGTTCTCGTTCTCCAGCCGCTCGTTCTCGATCAGTGAAGCCCGCAGCGCTTCGACAAGCTTTGCCTCTGAGCTGGTCATTCCCTGTCTCCCTTCGTTCCGATCGCTCGTCCGCTACTGCTTCCCGGCTTTTCTCATCGCCCGCTCCACCAGGTCGTCAACGTCCATCTCCTCGATCAGCAGCTTGCCGTCCTGCTTCGGTTCGGCGGCGTCCGGCGCTGTGGCACTTTCACCACCGGGACTCGCCACCAGTTGCAGGAGCTTCTCCATGAGCCCGAGTTCCTGGAACCGGGACAGAGGCGTGGTGACCAGGACCCTCCGGATCTCGTCCTCCCGAACCGCCAACTCGCCAACGGCCTCAGGGCACAGTTCCGCAAGCAGATGGCGCATCAGGCTCCGGGGTGTGGGATGGTCGAAGATGATCGTGGCAGGGAGGCGCATCCCTACGAGTCCGTTGAGTCGGTTGCGGAGTTCAACGGCCAACATCGAGTCGAAGCCGACCTCCCGGAAAGCCCGGTCGGGGTCGACCTTGCCGGGTGTTGAATGGCCCAGGACCACAGCGACCTCGCGCCGGATCAGATCCAGCAGCATCTGCTCTCGCTGGACCGGGAGCGTGGCGGCCAGCTGTTCAGCGAGGCCGCCCCGACGGGGGGCCACGTGCCGAGCGGTGCGACGGCCGGCACGCACGAGGCTCCGCAGCAGTACGTGTACGGGTTCGGACGCGGCTTGGGCGCGCAGCGCGGCGTAGTCCGGCCTGGCCGCCAAGAGCACCGCGTCGTCTGACTGCAGCGCCGCGTCGAACAGCTCCAGACCCTCCTGGCTGGAGTGTGCCACCAGGCCCTGCGGGGCCATCCTCCGCTGATTGGCCATGCCCAGGTTCCCGCTAGTGCCGGTCTGGTCCCACACTCCCCATGCGAGGGAGACGCCGGGCAGGCCGGAGCGGCGGCGGTGGAGAGCGAGGGCGTCCAGGGAGGCATTGGCAGCGGCGTAGTTGCCCTGGCCGGGGTTGCCGAGGACTCCGGCGGCGGAGGAGAAGAGGACGAACGCCGCAAGATCGATGTCCCGGGTCAGTTCGTGCAGATGCAGCGCGGCGTCAAGTTTCGGCCGCAGGACGGTATCGAAACGCTCCGGAGTCAGAGCGGTGACCACGCCGTCGTCGAGGACTCCGGCGGTGTGAACGACCGCGGTGAGAGGGTGGGCATCCGGTACGGCGGCCAGGAGCGCCACGACAGCGTCCCGGTCGGCGGTGTCGCACGCGGCGACGGTGACGCTCGCGCCGAGGCTGGTCAGTTCCTCGTACAGCGCCGCCGCCCCTTCGGCATCCGGTCCGCTCCGGCTGGCCAGCAGCACATGCCGTACACCGTGTTCGGTCACCAAGTGCCGCGCGATCAGACTGCCGAGCGTCCCCGTGCCACCCGTGACAAGAACGGTGCCGTCGGGGTCGAGCTCGCGCCGGGGACCTTCGCCAAGCGGCGCCCGCTTCAGCCGGGGGACGAAGGCCACGCCACCGCGCACACGGACACGGGGCTCGCCCGTGGCCACCGCGAGCCGCACGGCCTCCACGGCCTGCACGGCCGCCGAGTGCTCCGAGGCCGCCGCACTGCCGCTGTCCTCGGCATGGTCGCTCTCGACAAGGACGATGCGGTCCGGGTGCTCCGACTGTGCCGAACGCAGCAGGCCCGACACGGCGGCCACCGTGACATCGTCCTCGGCGTCGGGCACGACCACGACGAGGCGGGTGTGCGCTAGAGCCGGTGCCGCCAGCCAAGCCTGGACAACGGCCAACACGGCGGCGACAGCCTCACGCGGATCGGCGGCCGCGTACCCGGGCTCGTACACCACAAGGCCCGGCACCGCAGGCCCGTCCGCCGCGAGCGCAGCAACGCCTTCGGCATCGACGACGGTCACCGCAGCGCCGGCGCCCTCGGCCATCTCACCCGAGGGGTCCTCAGCCGTCTCCCCCGGGGAAAGGGGAAGCTCAACCCAGTCGACCTGGAACAGGCCGCCGGGAGCCGACGCATCCTCGATCTCTGCCTTCTCGGGCGAGAACGGCTCGGCGACAACGGCGTCAACGGTCAGCACCGGCGCCGCGGCGGCGTCCACCAGCTCAAGACGGGTCACCCCCGTGGTGTCACGGGCTGCGCGCACCCCTACTGCTGCCGCACCAGAGGCCAGCAAGGCCACCCCGCTCCACCGGGTCGCGATCACGTCCTCATCAGGGAACGCCGTTCGGACCGCCGCGTCGAGCAGCGCCGGGTGCAGGCCGTAGCGGTCGGCATCGCCGACCGCCTTGTCGAGGGCCACATCGGCTGCGGAGCTGCCGGCAGGCCACGCGGCGCCGGAAGTGGGCGGGGTCACCGGGCCGGGCACCAACGTGCCGTGCGCGTGGCGTGTCCACATCGCCTCCAGGCCGGCATCGTCCGGGCGGGAGAACACCTCCACCGGCCGCCGCCCCTGCTCGTCGGCCTCCCCGACAGTCATCTGTACGGCCCTGCCGCCCCGCAGCGGCAACAGCACGGGCCGCTCCACGGTCAACTCCTCGACCACCGGACTGCCCACCTCGTCACCGAACCGGATGGCCAGCTCGACCAACGCCGCACTCGGCACGACAACGACATCACCGACGGTGTGAACACCCAGCCAGGGATGCGCGTCCACCGACCACCGCGAGGTGGTCATGAAACCACCGGAGTCCGGCCGGCCAACGATCGCCCCGATCAGCGGATGATCAGCACCCCCCAGACCGAGCGCGACAGCGTCGACAGCAGGAGTGGAACGCAGCCAGTAATGCTGATGATCGAAGGCATACGTCGGGAGCTCAACGTGTGAAGCACCGGCAACCGGCAGCATGGCCGCCCAGTCCACGACCACACCCTGGACGAACAGTTCGGCCATCGAGACCAGCAACCGGCCCAGGCCGCCCTCCTCACGGCGCAGCGAACCACCGACCACAGCCTCCGTGTCGGCCTGGTCCACGATCTCACTCACCGGCTGCACCAGAACCGGGTGAGCGCTCGACTCCACAAAGACGGTGTGGCCGTTGCCCAGAAGGTCGGCGATGGCGGGACCGAAACGGACCTGGCCACGCAGGTTCCGGTACCAGTAACCACCGTCGAGGACACCCGCCTCCCGCACCCACTCACCCGTCACAGTCGAGTAGAAGGGAATCAGCGGGGCCTGAGCACGGATGTCGGCGAAGGCCTCACCCAGGATCTCCTCGATCGCCTCAACATGCCGGGTGTGGGAGGCGTAATCCACCGCGACCCGACGCACCCGCACACCATCCGCCTCAAAAACCTCCAGCGCCTCGTCGAGGGCTTCGGCATCACCGGCGATCACCACCGACGTGGGACTGTTGACCGCCGCGACCTCCACCCGGTCGGCCCACCGCTCGATACGTTCGGCCACTTCAGCCTCGGACAGCGCCACCGACGCCATACCACCCCGGCCCGCCAGACTGCCCGCAATCACCTGACTACGTACCGCCACCACCTGGGCAGCGTCCTCCAGCGACAACGCACCCGCCACGCACGCGGCAGCGATCTCACCCTGCGAATGACCCACCACCGCATCCGGCACCACACCCACCGACGACCACACGGCGGCAAGACCCACCATCACCGCAAAACTCGCCGGCTGCAGCACATCCACGCGCTCCAGGAGATCGGCCGGAGCATCCCCCCGCAGCACATCCACCAGCGACCAGTCCACCCAAGGCTCCAACGCCGCCGCGCACTCAGCGATCCGCTCCACGAACACCGGCGAGGAGTCCAGGAGTTCACGCCCCATGCCGGCCCACTGCGAACCCTGACCGGGGAACACCAGCACGGTCCGCCCCGCGACCACGGCCGACGACAACCCGCCAGTGACCACACCAGGATGGGACTCACCCCGCGCCAGCGCCTCCAGACCCGCCACAGCCTCACCCCGCGAGCCGGCCACGACCACCGCACGCTGGGACAACACCGCACGCTGAGCAACCAACGCTGCGGCCACGTCGGTCAGGGGCACCTCACTCGACTCCACAAAGGACGTCAACCGCTTGGCCTGGCCCGCCAGGGACCCGGCACTCCTCGCCGACACCACCAGCGGCACCACACCCTCATCGGTCCCCGCCAGCCCAGGCCCGACAGGCTCCGGCACTGCGGGCTGCTCTTCCGGGGCCTGCTCCAGGATCAGGTGCGCATTCGTCCCACTGACACCGAAGGACGACACACCAGCGCGGCGGGGCCGGCCGGTGTCGGGCCACTCCCGGGACTCGGTCAGCACCTGGACGGCGCCCGCCGTCCAGTCCACCTTCGCCGACGGGGCATCGACATGCAGCGTGGGCGGCATGACCCCGTGCCGCAGCGCCTGCACCATCTTGATCACACCAGCCACCCCCGCCGCCGCCTGGGTATGACCGATGTTCGACTTCAACGACCCCAGCCACACCGGCCGGTCCTCGGGCCGGTCCTGTCCGTAGGTGGCGATCAGCGCCTGCGCCTCGATCGGATCACCCAGAACCGTCCCCGTCCCGTGCCCCTCCACCACATCCACATCCGCCGTCGAAAGACCCGCATTGGCAAGCGCCTTACGGATCACCCGCTGCTGCGACGGACCATTCGGCGCAGTCAACCCGTTCGAGGCACCATCCTGATTCACCGCGCTGCCACGGATCACCGCAAGGATCCGGTGCCCGTTGCGCCGCGCCTCCGACAGCCGCTCCAGGACCACCACCCCGACGCCCTCGGCCCAGCCAGTACCGTCCGCGGCGTCCGCATACGACTTACACCGGCCATCCAAGGACAGTCCGCCGTGGCGCGAGAACGCCTCAAACGCCCCCGGCGTCGCCATCACCTTGGCCCCGCCCGCCAGCGCCAGCGAGCACTCCCCCTGCCGCAACGCCTGCGCCGCCAGATGGATCGCGACCAGCGAGGACGAACACGCCGTGTCCACCGTCACCGCCGGACCCTCAAAACCGAACACATACGACACCCGGCCTGAGGCCACACTCGACGCCGCCCCCGTGCCGATACCCCCCAGCTCGGAGTGCGCGTTGCCACCCGCGAAGTAGTCGGTGCCCATGACGCCGGAGAACACCGCGACCTCTTGGCCCTTCAACGTCCCCGGGTCGATCCCGGCCTGTTCCAGCGCCTCCCACGAGGTCTCCAGCAACAACCGCTGCTGCGGATCCATCGCCAGCGCCTCACGCGGCGAGATCCCGAAGAAACCCGCGTCGAACTCCCCCGCGTCATACAGGAACCCGCCCCGAGGCACGTGGCGGGTGCCGGCCTGGCCCGGGTCGGAGTCGAACGAGCCCTCCACATCCCAGCCACGATCGGACGGGAAACCGGACACACCGTCCCGGCCCTCGCTGACCAGCCGCCACAAATCCTCCGGACCCGCCACACCACCGGGCAGACGACACGCCATACCCACAACCGCAACCGGCTCCCCGGAGGCCTCCAAGAGCTGGCGGTTCTGCTTCTTCAGCGAGCCGACCTCTTCGAGCGATGCTCGGAGCGCCTCGACGACCTTTTCATAAGGAGCACTCACTTGAAATCCCCAACCATCAGGTGCCGCAAAGTCACTTGTCGTCGCCGAGCGCCAGCTGCACAAGATCGTCGACGTTCAAGTCGGCGATCGCGATCTCATCATCGGCGTCGTCCACCATGCCGATCGGCGGTTCGTGGTCATTGAGTTCGACCAGCCTGACCAGGGCGTCCAACAGTCCAGCCGCCCGGAACCGGTCGAGTGGGAGCGATGCGAGCGCGCGCCGCAGCCGTGCCTCGTCCACGTCCGGGCCGGTCGTGACGCCGTCGGGGAACACTTCGCGGTGGAGATAGCGGGCGAGGGCGAGCGGGTTGGGGTAGTCGAAGACGATGGTGGCGGCAAGCTTGAGGCCGGTGGCCCCACGAAGGCGGTTACGCAACTCGACCGAGGTGAGCGAGTCGAACCCGGAGTCCTTGAACGCCGTCTCCGCCCCGACCTTCGCGATCCCCGCATGACCAAGGACCATCGCCACATGACCACGGACAAAATCGAGCAGCAACGCTTCCTGCTCCTGCGATGTGAGCCCTGCAAGCCGGGCAGCAAGGCCGCCACCGCTGTCCCCCGCCCCTGCCTGCCTGTCTCCCGCCCGTGCCCGCCGCCGTCCGCTCTGCACCAGACCACCCAGAAGCTCTGGGAGACCCCCGCCGGCCACGGCATCAGCACGCAGCCTCCGCAGATCCAGCTTCATCGGCACCACCAGGGCTGCGGGAACCCGCAGGGCCGCGTCGAACAACCCCATTCCCTCGGCGGGGGCGATAGGCAGGAAGCCGCCACGACTCATACGAGCCTGATCGACCGCACCCAGGTGAGCGGTCAATCCGGCAGCCTGCTCCCACAGGCCCCAGGCCATCGACACCCCAGGCAGGCCCGCCGCCCGCCGCCGGTGAGCCACCGCGTCGAGATAGGCATTGGCCGCCGCGTAATTGCCCTGCCCCGCCGAACCGATCAAACCCGACGCGGAAGAGAACACCGCGAACACCGACAGATCCATGTCCCGCGTCAGCTCGTCCAGATGGCCAACGGCCGTCACCTTCGGCCCGAACACATACGCCAACCGTTCCGGCGTCAGCGCGCCGATCACACCGTCGTCCAACACACCAGCGGTGTGGACAACACCGGTCAGCGGATGCTGCGCCGACACAGAACCCAGAAGCCCGGCCACCGCATCCCGGTCAGCGACATCACACGCCGTCACAGCCACCGATTCGGCACCCAACTCGCCGAGTTCGGCGGCCAGCTCGGCCGCGCCCTCCGCGTCGGGACCACGCCGGCTGACCAGCAGCAGATGCCGCACACCATGCTCAGCCACCAGGTGCCGGGCGACCAGGGCGCCCAGCGAACCCGTACCACCCGTAACCAGAACCGTCCCCTCACAGTCGAAGACGGCGGGGACATCAGAGATGTCGGGGACGGCAGCACCGGTCGTGTCACGGACCAGACGTGGCCCGGACAACACCGTGCCCCGCACAGCGACCTGGGACTCGCCGGTAGCGAGCACAGCAGCGAGGACCGGTCCCATTTCGGCGCCGGTGACGTCGAGGCCTGAGCCGGCAGCGGTGTCGAGCAGAATGATCCGGTCGGGGTTCTCGGTCTGGGCGGCCCGGACCAGACCCCACACGGCGGCGCCGCCCGGGTCCGTGACGTCAGCGTCGCCGCCCGCGGGCACCGCACCCCTGGTAACCACCACCAACTTGCCGCTCTCGAAAGCCGGGGCCACCAACCAGGCCTGGAGCACACCCAGCGCCCTGCCCGTCAGGGCAAGCACCTCATCGGCATCGTCAGCCCCGTCCCCGTAGGCCTCCAGGACGGCCACGGCCGGAGCATCAACGGCCAAGGCGGCCACATCTTCGGCGGTGGCGACCGCTACCCACGACGGCACCTTCTCCGGACCCGGGCCAGACACGGGCAGTTCGGCCCACTCCACCCGGAACAGGGAACCGTCATCGCCCACCGCACCGGCCACCGCCCCCAACCGCTCGGCGGAAACCTCCCGGAACACAAGCGAATCCATGGTCAGGACAGGTTCGCCGGTCTCGTCCGCCGCCTGCAACGACAGCACGTCCGGCCCGGGAGACACCAGGCGTACCCGCAACGCCGAAGCACCAGCCGCATACAACGCCACGTCGTTCCAAGAAAACGGCAGCACGGTTCGCGACCCGCCCGCCCCGTCAGCAGCCTCGTCCGGCCGAACAAGGCCCCTGGCATGCAGGGCAGCATCAAACAGCGCAGGATGAATACCGAACCTCACGGCGTTCTCACGCTGCTCATCGGGCAGAACGACTTCCGCGAAGACCTCCTCACCCCGCCGCCACACCGCACGCAGACCCTTGAACGACGGGCCGAACGCATAGCCGCGAGCACGCATTTCCTCGTAAAACCCGGCAACATCAAGCGGCACACGCTCAGCACCGGCCGGCGGCCACACCGAGACGTCAAAGCCGGCCATGCCCGTACTCCCGGCCAGCGCCGCCCCCAGCCGGCCAGTGGCATGACGGGTCCATACCTCGCTGTCGTGATCCCCCACGGTGTCCTCAGACGCCGAGTACACGGTGATAGCACGGGTACCGCTCTCCTCCAAGCCACCGACCGCGACCTGGACACGGACACCACCCTGCTCCGGCACCACGAGCGGCGCCTCGATCACCAACTCCTCCACCACACCGCAACCGACCTCGTCACCAGCACGAACCGCCAGCTCGACCAGACCCGTGCCCGGCACAAGCACAACCCCGCTCACCGCGTGATCGGCCAACCACGGATGCGTCCGCAGAGACAACCGGGAAGTACACAGGACACCACCCGTCTCCGGCACCGCCACCACCGCACCCAACAACGGATGATCAACACCCGCCTGACCAAGCGCGACAGCATCCACAGCAGGAGTAGAACGCAGCCAGTAATGCTGATGATCGAAGGCATACGTCGGGAGCTCAATGTGTGAAGCACCGGCACCGGCACCGGCCGGCAGCACTGCCGCCCAGTCCACGACCACACCCTGGACGAACAGTTCGGCCATCGAGACCAGCAACCGGCCCAGGCCGCCCTCCTCACGGCGCAGCGAACCACCGACCACAGCCTCCGTGTCGGCCTGGTCCACGATCTCACTCACCGGCTGCACCAGAACCGGGTGAGCGCTCGACTCCACAAAGACGGTGTGGCCGTTGCCCAGAAGGTCGGCGATGGCGGGACCGAAACGGACCTGGCCACGCAGGTTCCGGTACCAGTAACCACCGTCGAGGACACCCGCCTCCCGCACCCACTCACCCGTCACAGTCGAGTAGAAGGGAATCAGCGGGGCCTGAGCACGGATGTCGGCGAAGGCCTCACCCAGGATCTCCTCGATCGCCTCAACATGCCGGGTGTGGGAGGCGTAATCCACCGCGACCCGACGCACCCGCACACCATCCGCCTCAAAAACCTCCAGCGCCTCGTCGAGGGCTTCGGCATCACCGGCGATCACCACCGACGTGGGACTGTTGACCGCCGCGACCTCCACCCGGTCGGCCCACCGCTCGATACGTTCGGCCACTTCAGCCTCGGACAGCGCCACCGACGCCATACCACCCCGGCCCGCCAGACTGCCCGCAATCACCTGACTACGTACCGCCACCACCTGGGCAGCGTCCTCCAGCGACAACGCACCCGCCACGCACGCGGCAGCGATCTCACCCTGCGAATGACCCACCACCGCATCCGGCACCACACCCACCGACGACCACACGGCGGCAAGACCCACCATCACCGCAAAACTCGCCGGCTGCAGCACATCCACGCGCTCCAGGAGATCGGCCGGAGCATCCCCCCGCAGCACATCCACCAGCGACCAGTCCACCCAAGGCTCCAACGCCGCCGCGCACTCAGCGATCCGCTCCACGAACACCGGCGAGGAGTCCAGGAGTTCACGCCCCATGCCGGCCCACTGCGAACCCTGACCGGGGAACACCAGCACGGTCCGCCCCGCGACCACGGCCGACGACAACCCGCCAGTGACCACACCAGGATGGGACTCACCCCGCGCCAGCGCCTCCAGACCCGCCACAGCCTCACCCCGCGAGCCGGCCACGACCACCGCACGCTGGGACAACACCGCACGCTGAGCAACCAACGCTGCGGCCACGTCGGTCAGGGGCACCTCACTCGACTCCACAAAGGACGTCAACCGCTCGGCCTGGCCCGCCAGGGACCCGGCACTCCTCGCCGACACCACCAGCGGCACCACACCATCGCCGACGTCCACCATCGACTCAGACACAGACTCCACCGGCGTCACGGGCTGCTCTTGCGGAGCCTGTTCCAGGATCAGGTGCGCATTCGTCCCACTGACACCGAAGGACGACACACCAGCGCGGCGGGGCCGGCCGGTTTCTGGCCACTCCCGGGACTCGGTCAGCAGCTCGACCGCGCCCGCCGTCCAGTCCACCTTCGCCGACGGGGCATCGACATGCAGCGTGGGCGGCATGACCCCGTGCCGCAGCGCCTGCACCATCTTGATCACACCAGCCACCCCCGCCGCCGCCTGGGTATGACCGATGTTCGACTTCAACGACCCCAGCCACACCGGCCGGTCCTCGGGCCGGTCCTGTCCGTAGGTGGCGATCAGCGCCTGCGCCTCGATCGGATCACCCAGAACCGTCCCCGTCCCGTGCCCCTCCACCACATCCACATCCGCCGTCGAAAGACCCGCATTGGCAAGCGCCTTACGGATCACCTGCTGCTGCGACGGACCATTCGGCGCAGTCAACCCGTTCGAGGCACCATCCTGATTCACCGCGCTGCCACGGATCACCGCAAGGATCCGGTGCCCGTTGCGCCGCGCTTCCGACAGCCGCTCCAGGACCACCACCCCGACGCCCTCGGCCCAGCCAGTACCGTCCGCGGCGTCTGAGAACGCCTTGACCCGGCCGTCGACGGCGAGGCCGCCGTGGCGCGAGAACGCCACGAACGCCCCCGGCGTCGCCATCACCGTGGCGCCGCCCGCCAGCGCCAGCGAGCACTCCCCCTGCCGCAACGCCTGCGCCGCCAGATGGATCGCGACCAGCGAGGACGAACACGCCGCGTCCACCGTCACCGCCGGACCCTCAAAACCGAACACATACGACACCCGGCCCGAGGCCACACTCGTCATCGCCCCCGTGCCGATAAACCCTTCAAGTTCCGCCGTGCTGAAGCCGTACCCCTGTTCGTAGACGCCGGAGAACACCGCGACCTCTTGGCCCTTCAACGTCCCCGGGTCGATCCCGGCCTGTTCCAGCGCCTCCCACGAGGTCTCCAGCAACAACCGCTGCTGCGGATCCATCGCCAGCGCCTCACGCGGCGAGATCCCGAAGAAACCCGCGTCGAACTCCCCCGCGTCATACAGGAACCCGCCCCGAGGCACGTGGCGGGTGCCGGCCTGGCCCGGGTCGGAGTCGAACACGCCCTCCACATCCCAGCCACGATCGGACGGGAAACCGGACACACCGTCCCGGCCCTCGCTGACCAGCCGCCACAAATCCTCCGGACCCGCCACACCACCGGGCAGACGACACGCCATACCCACAACCGCAACCGGCTCCGACTTCTCGGCCTCAAGCTCCAGCACACGCTGATGGGAACGGCGTGCCTCTGCGAGGGTGCGCTTGAGATAGTCGCGAAGCTTGCTTTCATCTGCCATCGGGGTTCAGCTCCTAGAGGCTGTGACGGTCGACGGTTGCTAGTTGCCGAACTCGGAGTCGATCAAGTCGAAGAGTTCGTCGTCCGAGGCAGCATCGAAGTCGAGCTCCTCCTCAGCGGGCGGGGTTCCGTTCGCCAGCGACCAAGAGGCCAGAAGGCCCTGGAGCCGGGCTGTCACTTGGGCGCGGACCGAGTCGTCGGCGGGCGTCTCGGCCAAGGTGGCATCGAGCCTGCTCAGTTCAGCCAGCAGCGGATGCGTTTCGGCCACGGATCGCGTTGTGGTCCCGAGTTCGCGGTGGAGATGGCGGGCGAGGGCGAGCGGGTTGGGGTAGTCGAAGACGATGGTGGCGGCAAGCTTGAGGCCGGTGGCCCCACGAAGGCGGTTACGCAACTCGACCGAGGTGAGCGAGTCGAACCCGGAGTCCTTGAACGCCGTCTCCGCCCCGACCTTCGCGATCCCCGCATGACCAAGGACCATCGCCACATGACCACGGACAAAATCGAGCAGCAACGCTTCCTGCTCCTGCGATGTGAGCCCTGCAAGCCGGGCAGCAAGGCCGCCACCGCTGTCCCCCGCCCCTGCCTGCCTGTCTCCCGCCCGTGCCCGCCGCCGTCCGCTCTGCACCAGACCACCCAGAAGCTCTGGGAGACCCCCGCCGGCCACGGCATCAGCACGCAGCCTCCGCAGATCCAGCTTCATCGGCACCACCAGGGCTGCGGGAACCCGCAGGGCCGCGTCGAACAACCCCATTCCCTCGGCGGGGGTGAGGGGCAGGATGCCGCCGCGGCTCATACGGGCCTGGTCGATCTCGCTGAGGTGGGCGGTCAGGCCGGTGCTCTGCTGCCACAGGCCCCAGGCCATCGAGACACCGGGCAGGCCAGCAGCCCGCCGGTGGGCCATGAGCGCGTCGAGGTAGGAGTTGGCAGCGGCATAGCTGCCCTGGCCGGCAGAGCCGAGCAGAGCGGCGGCGGAGGAGAACACGATGAACGAGGCAAGCTTCGGGGCCAGTTCGCGGGTCAGCTCGTCCAGGTGACGGACGGCGGTGACCTTCGGGGCGAAGACTCCTTCGATGCGTTCCGGTGTCAGTGCGCCGATCACACCGTCGTCCAACACACCAGCGGTGTGGACAACTCCGGTCAGCGGATGCTCGGCGGGTACGGCCGCCAGAAGGGCCGCCACGGCGTCCCGGTCGGCGACATCGCACGCGGAGACCGTCACCACCGCGCCCGACTCGCCGAGTTCGGCGGCCAGCTCGGCCGCGCCCTCCGCGTCGGGACCACGCCGGCTGACCAGCAGCAGATGCCGCACACCATGCTCAGCCACCAGGTGCCGGGCGACCAGGGCGCCCAGAGAGCCGGTGCCGCCGGTCACCAGAACGGTGCCCCCGGGGGCGAAGACGTACGCACTCCCGGTCCTGGTCTCGGCACCACCGTCGGCCTCGACAGCGGTCTCGGTCTCGACGGCGGCCGCGCGTACCAGACGCGGGGCGGACAGGGCCGTGCCGCGGACGGCGACCAGCGGCTCCGCGGTGGCGAGCACGGGCCCGAGGACGGGACCCGCCCCGGCGGAGCCGGCGGGGTCGAGGTCGACGAGCACGATCCGGTCGGGGTTCTCGGTCTGGGCGGCCCGGACCAGACCCCACACGGCGGCGCCGGCCGGGTCCGTGACGTCAGCGTCGCCGCCCGCGGGCACCGCACCCCTGGTAACCACCACCAACTTGCCGCTCTCGAAAGCCGGGGCCACCAACCAGGCCTGGAGCACACCCAGCGCCCTGCCCGTCAGGGCAAGCACCTCATCGGCATCGTCAGCCCCGTCCCCGTAGGCCTCCAGGACGGCCACGGCCGGAGCATCAACGGCCAAGGCGGCCACATCTTCGGCGGTGGCGACCGCTACCCACGACGGCACCTTCTCCGGACCCGGGCCAGACACGGGCAGTTCGGCCCACTCCACCCGGAACAGGGAACCGTCATCGCCCACCGCACCGGCCACCGCCCCCAACCGCTCGGCGGAAACCTCCCGGAACACAAGCGAATCCATGGTCAGGACAGGTTCGCCGGTCTCGTCCGCCGCCTGCAACGACAGCACGTCCGGCCCGGGAGACACCAGGCGTACCCGCAACGCCGAAGCACCAGCCGCATACAACGCCACGTCGTTCCAAGAAAACGGCAGCACGGTTCGCGACCCGCCCGCCCCGTCAGCAGCCTCGTCCGGCCGAACAAGGCCCCTGGCATGCAGGGCAGCATCAAACAGCGCAGGATGAATACCGAACCTCACGGCGTTCTCACGCTGCTCATCGGGCAGAACGACTTCCGCGAAGACCTCCTCACCCCGCCGCCACACCGCACGCAGACCCTTGAACGACGGGCCGAACGCATAGCCGCGAGCACGCATTTCCTCGTAAAACCCGGCAACATCAAGCGGCACACGCTCAGCACCGGCCGGCGGCCACACCGAGACGTCAAAGCCGGCCATGCCCGTACTCCCGGCCAGCGCCGCCCCCAGCCGGCCAGTGGCATGACGGGTCCATACCTCGCTGTCGTGATCCCCCACGGTGTCCTCAGACGCCGAGTACACGGTGATAGCACGGGTACCGCTCTCCTCCAAGCCACCGACCGCGACCTGGACACGGACACCACCCTGCTCCGGCACCACGAGCGGCGCCTCGATCACCAACTCCTCCACCACACCGCAACCGACCTCGTCACCAGCACGAACCGCCAGCTCGACCAGACCCGTGCCCGGCACAAGCACAACCCCGCTCACCGCGTGATCGGCCAACCACGGATGCGTCCGCAGAGACAACCGGGAAGTACACAGGACACCACCCGTCTCCGGCACCGCCACCACCGCACCCAACAACGGATGATCAACACCCGCCTGACCAAGCGCGACAGCATCCACAGCAGGAGTAGAACGCAGCCAGTAATGCTGATGATCGAAGGCATACGTCGGGAGCTCAATGTGTGAAGCACCGGCACCGGCACCGGCCGGCAGCACTGCCGCCCAGTCCACGACCACACCCTGGACGAACAGTTCGGCCATCGAGACCAGCAACCGGCCCAGGCCGCCCTCCTCACGGCGCAGCGAACCACCGACCACGACACGAGACCGGACCATGTCATCCGCCTCGTCCACGATCTCGCTGACCGGCTGGACCAGAACCGGGTGAGCGCTCGACTCCACGAATACCGAGTAACCCTCACCCAGCAGGTCGGCGACCGCGGGACCGAAACGGACCTGACCACGCAGATTCCGGTACCAGTACCCGCCGCCCAGGACACCCGCCTCCTTTACCCACTCGCCGGTCACAGTCGAGTAGAAAGGAATCAGCGGCGCCTGCGCACGGATGTCGGCGAAGGCCTCACCCAGGATCTCCTCGATCGCCTCAACATGCCGAGTGTGGGAGGCGTAATCCACCGCGACCCGACGCACCCTCACACCATCCGCCTCAAAAACCTCCAGCGCCTCGTCGAGAGCCTCGGCATCACCAGCGATCACCACCGAGGACGGACCGTTGACCGCCGCCACCTCCACCCGGTCGGCCCACCGCTCGATACGTTCGGCCACTTCAGCCTCGGACAGCGCCACCGACGCCATACCACCCCGGCCCGCCAGACTGCCCGCAATCACCTGACTACGTACCGCCACCACCTGGGCAGCGTCCTCCAGCGACAACGCACCCGCCACGCACGCGGCAGCGATCTCACCCTGCGAATGACCCACCACCGCATCCGGCACCACACCCACCGACGACCACACGGCGGCAAGACCCACCATCACCGCAAAACTCGCCGGCTGCACCACATCCACCCGCTCCAGGAGATCGGCCGGAGCATCCCCCCGCAGCACATCCACCAGCGACCAGTCCACCCAAGGCTCCAACGCCGCCGCGCACTCAGCGATCCGCTCCACGAACACCGGCGAGGAGTCCAGGAGTTCACGCCCCATGCCGGCCCACTGCGAACCCTGACCGGGGAACACCAGCACGGTCCGCCCCGCGACCACGGCCGACGACAACCCGCCAGTGACCACACCAGGATGGGACTCACCCCGCGCCAGCGCCTCCAGACCCGCCACAGCCTCACCCCGCGAGCCGGCCACGACCACCGCACGGTCGGAGAGCAGCGCCCGTCGTGTCATCAGCGTCGCCGCCACGGCGTCCAGCGGCGCGGTCTCAGCCGTCTCGGACGTCTCCGCCGTCTCGAGGAAAGAGGCGAGGCGTGCGGCCTGCCCTGCCAGGGATGCGGTCGAGGAGGCGGACACGACCAGCGGAACCACTCCGGCGGTCGATGCGGCCGGCGCCGCGGGCTGCTCCTCCGGGGCCTGCTCCAGGATCAGGTGCGCGTTCGTGCCGCTGATGCCGAAACTGGAGACACCGGCGCGGCGCGGCCTGCCCTCCTCCGACCAAGCGCGAGCCTCGGTGAGCAGTTCGACCGCGCCCGCCGTCCAGTCGACCTGGGGCGTCGGCTCCGTCACGTTGAGCGTGGGCGGCATGATGCCGTGTCGGAGCGCCTGCACCATCTTGATCACGGCGGAGACACCGGCCGCGGCCTGCGTGTGACCTACGTTGGACTTGAGCGAGCCCAGCCAGAGCGGGCGCTCCGGGTCCCGGTCCCGGCCGTACGTGGCGAGCAGGGCCTGCGCCTCGATGGGGTCGCCGAGCTCCGTGCCGGTGCCGTGCGCCTCCACGACGTCGATGTCGGCCGCGGCGAGGCCACCGTTGGCGAGCGCCTTGCGGATGACCCGCTGCTGCGAGGGCCCGTTGGGGGCGGTCAGGCCGTTCGAGGCGCCGTCCTGGTTCACGGCCGAGCTGCGAACGACCGCGAGCACCCGGTGGCCGCGCCTGCGGGCCTCCGAGAGGCGTTCCAGGACGACGATGCCGACGCCCTCGGACAGGATGGTGCCGTCGGCACCGGCCGAGAACGCCTTGACCCGGCCGTCAGCGGCGAGGCCGCGCTGGCGCGACATGCCGCGCAGGCCGATCGGTGAGCCCATGACGGCGACACCGCCTGCGAGGGCGAGCGAGCATTCGCCCTGACGCAGTGCCTGGGCAGCGAGGTGGATGGCGACGAGGGACGAGGAGCAGGCTGTGTCGACGGTCATCGCGGGGCCCTCGAAGCCGAACGCGTACGACACCCTGCCGGAGGCGACGCTGCCGGCGGTGGCCGTCGTGACGAAGCCTTCGAGTTCGTCGGGCATGTTGCTGAGGGACTCGACGTAGTCGTGGATGGAGACACCCGAGAAGACACCGATGTTGTCGCCGCGCGCTGAGAGGGGGTCGATGCCGGCCCGCTCCAGGGCCTCCCACGAGGTTTCGAGGAGGAGCCGCTGCTGTGGGTCCATGGCGAGCGCCTCGCGCGGCGAGATGCCGAAGAAGCCGGCGTCGAACTCGGCTGCGTTGTGCAGGAATCCGCCCTTGTGGACGTAGGCCGTGCCGGGCATATCGGGGTCGGCGTCGAACAGGCCGTCGAGGTCCCAGCCGCGGTCGTCCGGGAGGGCCACCATGCCGTCGCGGCCCTCGGCCACGAGACGCCAGAGGCCGTCGGGGTCGTCGACGCCGCCGGGCAGGCGGCAGGCCATGCCGACGATGGCAATGGGCTCGTCGGGCTCGGCGGGGACGGTGGGGGTGGCGGTGGCACCAGTCGTGTCGTCGCCGAGCTCCTCGCGCAGGTAGCGGGCGAGTGCCACCGGGGTGGGGTAGTCGAAGATGAGGGTGGCGGGGAGCTTGACGCCGCTGGCGGCGCCGAGCCGGTTGCGGAGTTCGACCGCGGTGAGCGAGTCGAAGCCGATCTCGCTGAACCCTCGTGTGCCCTGGGCGAGTTCGGCGGCGTTGAAGCCGAGGACCGCGGTGGCTTCGGCCTGCACGATGCCGAGGAGGACGGATTCCTGTTCGGCCTCGGGCAGTCCGGCGAGGCGCCGGAGCAGGTCACTGCCGTCGCCTGCGCCGGCGCGTGCGAGGCGCCGGCCACTGCGCACCAGGCCGCGCAGCAGGTGCGGGACGGTGCCGCCGGAGGCCGCGTCGGCACGCAAGGACCGCAGGTCGAGCTTGATCGGTACGAGCAGGGTGTGTTCGGCTCGCAAACCGGTGTCGAGCAGGGCGAGGGCCTCGGCGGGGGTGAGGGGCAGGACACCGCCGCGGCTCATACGGGCCTGGTCGATCTCGCTGAGGTGGGCGGTCAGGCCGGTGCTCTGCTGCCACAGGCCCCAGGCCATCGAGACACCGGGCAGGCCAGCAGCCCGCCGGTGGGCCATGAGCGCGTCGAGGTAGGAGTTGGCGGCAGCGTAGCTGCCCTGGCCGGCAGAGCCGAGCAGAGCGGCGGCGGAGGAGAACACGATGAACGAGGCAAGCTTCGGGGCCAGTTCGCGGGTCAACTCGTCCAGGTGACGGACGGCCGTCACCTTCGGGGCGAAGACTCCTTCGATGCGTTCCGGTGTCAGTGCGCCGATCACACCGTCGTCCAACACACCAGCGGTGTGGACAACTCCGGTCAGCGGATGCTCGGCGGGTACGGCCGCCAGAAGGGCCGCCACGGCGTCCCGGTCGGCGACATCGCACGCGGAGACCGTCACCACCGCGCCCGACTCGCCGAGTTCGGCGGCCAGCTCGGCCGCGCCCTCCGCGTCGGGACCACGCCGGCTGACCAGCAGCAGATGCCGCACACCATGCTCAGCCACCAGGTGCCGGGCGACCAGGGCGCCCAGAGAGCCGGTGCCGCCGGTCACCAGAACGGTGCCCCCGGGGGCGAAGACGTACGCACTCCCGGTCCTGGTCTCGGCACCACCGTCGGCCTCGACAGCGGTCTCGGTCTCGACGGCGGCCGCGCGTACCAGACGCGGGGCGGACAGGGCCGTGCCGCGAACGGCGACCAGCGGCTCCGCGGTGGCGAGCACGGGCCCGAGGACGGGACCCGCCCCGGCGGAGCCGGCGGGGTCGAGGTCGACGAGCACGATCCGGTCGGGGTTCTCGGCCTGGGCGGCCCGGACCAGACCCCACACGGCGGCACCGGCCGGGTCCGTGACGTCAGCGTCGCCGCCCGCGGGCACCGCACCCCGGGTCACGACGACGAGAGGTACGGCGTCCAGGGCAGGTGCGGCGGCCAGCCACGCCTGGACCACGGCCACGACGCGGGTGGTGAGGCCGAGCGGGTCCTCGCCGTCGCCGGTCCTCGCCGTGAGGACGGCGACCGGCGGCAGGGTCTCGCGGGCGGCGAGCGCCGTCACGTCGTCGACGGTGGCGAGAGGCGCCCAGGAGGCGGGGGCGGCGGCGCCCTCGGGGGCGGGCAGCGGGGTCCACTCCACGTGGAACAGCGAGTCCCGGCTCTCCCGGTCGGCCGCGTCGGCGCCGAGCTGCTCGGCGGTGACCGGCAGGGATACCAGCGAGTCCATGGTCAGGACCAGGTCGCCGGTCTCGTCGGCGGCCTGGAACGAGAGCGCGTCTGGGCCGCTCGGGGCGACTCGTACGCGCAGGGCGAAGGCGCCCAGGGCGTGCAGGACGAGACCGTTCCAGGCGAAGGGCAGGACTTTGCGGTCGTCGTCGGGGTTGGCGAAGGCGTTGGTGTGCAGGGCGGCGTCGAGCAGGGCCGGGTGGATGCCGAACCGGTCGGCGTTCTCGCGCTGCTCGGGCGGCAGGGCAGCCTCGGCGAACAGTTCGTCGCCGCGCCGCCACACGCCGCGCAGGCCTTGGAAGGCCGGACCGTAGGCGTATCCGCGGGCGGCAAGATCCGAGTAGAAGTCGTCGATGGCGACGGGCTGTGCGCCGGCCGGGGGCCAGGCGGCGAAGTCGACGGCGGGCGTCGTGCCGTCGGCCCGGGCGGCGTTGGAGAGCAGGCCGGTGGCATGCCGGGTCCATCCCCCCTGTCCCGCCTCGTCGGAGGTCTCCTCGCGGAGGGAGTAGACATCCACGGTGCGCGAACCGTTGGGGCCGGCGCCGCTGACGGCGACCTGGATTCGGACGCCGCCCTGCTCGGGCAGCACGAGCGGTGACTCGATGACGAGTTCCTCCAGGACACCGCAGCCGAACTCGTCGCCGGCTCGGACCGCCAGATCGACGTAGATGGTTCCGGGTACGACGACCGCGCCTGCGATGGCGTGGTCCGCGAGCCACGGGTGGGTGCGCAGGGAGAGTCGGGAGGTGAGGACCAGACCGTCGGACTGTGGCAGCGGGACCACCGCGCCGAGCAGCGGGTGGTCGGTGCCGGTCAGGCCGAGCGAGGCGGCGTCGTTGGCGGTGCCGGTCAGCTGGATCCAGTAGTGCTGGTGGTCGAAGGCGTATGTCGGGAGGTCGATGCGGCCGGCGTCGGCTCGGGCCGCAAGGACGCCGCTCCAGTCGACGTGGACGCCTCGGACGAAGAGCTCGGCCATCGAGGTGAACAGGCGGCGCGGGCCGCCCTCTTCACGGCGCAGGGAGCCGGTCACGACGGCGTCGGCCTCGGCGAGGACCACGATCTCGCTGATCGGCTGGACCAGGACGGGGTGGGCGCTGGACTCCACGAACACGGTGTGGCCGTCGGCCAGGAGGTCGGCGATCGCGGGACCGAAGCGGACCTGCCGGCGCAGGTTGCGGTACCAGTAGCCGCCGTCGAGGACACCCGCCTCGCGAATCCACTCGCCGGTCACGGTGGAGAGGAATGGCACGGCAGGAGCCTGGCTGCGGATGTCGGCGAAGGCCTCGCTCAGGATCTCCTGGACGGCTTCGACATGCCGGGTGTGCGAGGCATAGTCGACTGCGATGCGGCGCACGCGTACGCCTTGGTCCTCCAGCGCGTCGATGGCCTCGTCGAGGGCTTCGGCGTCACCGGCGATCACCACTGACACTGGACCGTTGACCGCCGCGACCTCGATCCGGCCGGCCCACCGCTCCAGACGCTCGACGGCCTCTGCCTCAGACAGCGCCACCGACGCCATACCGCCACGGCCCGCCAGACTTGCGGCGATGACCTGACTACGTACGGCCACAATGCGGGCAGCGTTCTCCAGGGACAGCGCGCCCGCCACGCACGCGGCAGCGATCTCACCCTGCGAATGACCCACCACCGCATCCGGCACCACACCCACCGACGACCAGACGGCGGCAAGGCCGACCATCACAGCGAAGCTCGCAGGCTGCAGCACATCCACGCGCTCCAGGAGATCGGCCGGAGCATCCCCTCGCAGCACATCCACCAGCGACCAGTCGACCCACCGCTCAAGCGCCGCCGCGCACTCAGCGATCCGCTCCGCGAACACCGGTGAGGAATCGAGGAGTTCGCGGCCCATGCCGGTCCATTGCGAACCCTGCCCTGGAAAGACGAGAACGACCTTTCCGGCCCCGCCCGGCGTCGACGCGCTGCCGACGGCCACCGCGCGTGCGGCCTCGCCGCGCGCCAGCGCGCCCAGGCCCGCCAGGGCCTCCTCGGGCGAGTCGGCCACGACGACCGCGCGCTCGGCGAGCGCCGCCCGGCCGGTGGCCAATGCGGCCGCCACGTCGGCGAGCTCGACCGTGCCGGACGCCTCGACGAACGAATGCAGACGCTCCGCCTGGCCGGTGAGCGAGGCGGCCGTGGCCGCCGACAGCACCAGCGGCACCACGCCGTCGACCGCTGGAGCCGGAGAGGGGCCGGAGGCAGTTTCTGCGGCGGGCTCTTCTTCCAGCGCCTGCTCCAGGATCAGGTGGGCGTTCGTACCGCTGGCACCGAACGAAGACACACCGGCCCGGCGCGGCCGGCCCACCTCTGGCCACGCGCGGGCCTCCGTCAGCAGCTCCACGGAGCCCGCTGTCCAGTCCACCTGCGAGGTGGGGGCGTCGACGTGCCGGGTGGCGGGCATGACACCGTGCCGCAGCGCCTGCACCATGTTGATCACTGCGGCCACGCCGGAGGCGGCCTGGGTGTGGCCGATTACCGATTTGACCGAGCCGAGCCACAGCGGCCGGTCCTCCGACCGGTCCTGGCCGTACGTAGCGATCAGGGCTTGCGCCTCGATCGGGTCACCAAGAACGGTGCCGGTGCCGTGGCCCTCGACCATGTCGATGTCGGCCGTAGTGAGGTCGGCGCTCTCCAGCGCCTTGCGGATGACGCGCTGCTGCGCGGGTCCGTTGGGCGCCGTCAGGCCGTTGGAAGCGCCGTCCTGGTTGAGGGCGGAGCCGCGGATCACCGCGAGGACCCGGTGTCCGTTGCGGCGTGCCTCCGACAGCCGCTCGAGCAGGATCACGCCTGCGCCTTCGGCCCAGCTGGAGCCGTCCGCGCAGGCCGCGTACGACTTGCAGCGGCCGTCGAAGGCGAGGCCGCGCTGCCGGGCGAAGCCGACGAACCCGCCGGGGGTCGCCATCACGGTGGCGCCGCCGGCCAAGGCCATGGAGCACTCGCCTCGCCGCAGTGCCTGGGCGGCCAGATGGATGGCGACCATGGAGGAAGAACACATGGTGTCGACGGTGACGGCGGGGCCTTCGAGGCCGAGTGTGTAGGCGACCCGTCCCGAGGCGACGCCGCCCGCGGTGCCCAGGGCGCGCTCCAGGCTGAGGAAGCCTTCGAGGCCGCTGAGGTCGGGCGCGTAGTCCTGGTGGACCATGCCGGCGAACACGCCGATGTCAGTGCCGCGTACGGAGTGCGGGTCGATGCCGGCTCGTTCGAGGGCCTCCCAGGAGACCTCGAGGAGCTGCCGCTGCTGAGGGTCCATCGCGAGCGCCTCGCGCGGCGATATCCCGAAGAACGCGGCGTCGAATTGGCCGGCGTCGTGCAGGAACGCGCCCTCACGGACGTACGTCGTGCCGGGGTTGTCCGGGTCGGGGTGGTAGAGGCCCTCCAGATCCCAGCCGCGGTCCTCGGGGAAGGTGGTGTAGACGTCGGTGCCGTCGGTCACCACCCGCCACAGGTCCTCGGGGGTGCGTATGCCGCCCGCGTACCGACAGGCCATCGAAACGATCGCGATGGGTTCGGCCGAGGACTCGGAGAGACGCTGGTTCTCCTGCTGGAGCCGCGTGTTCTCCTTGAGCGAGGCACGCAGTGCGTTGACGATCTGCTCGTCCGGTGCCGTCATCTCGGTAGGTCCTCCGTCTTTGTCGCTGTCGGTAAACCAAATGTCGGTAAGTCGGGTGATCAGTTGGTGTCGTTTCCCAGGGCGCGCTTTACGAGGTCGGCGACGTCCATCACGTCGATCAGGTCGGCGTCGTCCTCAGCGGCGGGCATCACCGGGTCTGGCTCGGGAGTCGTCACCCCGGGGGCGGAGCCGACCTCGGGACCAATGAGACTGAGGGGCATGTCGAGAAGGCCGGCCTCCCGGAACCGGGCGAGCGGGACCTGATCAGAGCGCAGGAAACCGACGAGGGCGTCCGGGGTCGGATAGTCGAAGATGAGGTTCGCGGGCGGCTGCGACGTACGAGGTCAGTTGATGCGGCGCGGAACCCTCATCGCGGATGCTCGCATCGATGCGAAAAAGAGAAGACACAAATAAAGACCCCTGAATTTGTTGCTGGGCAATTCTATGACCGCAGAGGGTCCGCGAATATCGAGGGCTGCTTCCACGAGATTAGACAGGGCCGCCTTCGCGGGGCATCCCCTGGTCTGGTAGCTCCCGGTTGCGTTCAAGGAAGTGGTGTAGGGGCTCCCACCCGATCCAGGTGTTTGTTCCGGTGTCGGAGTGAGTGTCCGGATATAAGAATGGCCACCTGCTGATCTTCGAGATGTCAAAGATCCGAAGGAGATCAGCGACGATGAGTGTGTCGGCGCCCCGGGGGGTGCACCGTCCAGCAAGCTTCGCCCAGGCCATCACCGACGCGGCACCCCATGTCGCGTAGGTCGCGGACCACTGGCACCTGTGGCACCTGCTCGGCGCGCCGGCACACAGGGAAGCCCTGGCGCACAGCGCCTGCTCGGCGCCCCTGGGACCACCAATCCGATAGGGCAAACACGCGCAGACCACCCGCGAGCGCTGGCAGCAGGTCCACGACCAGCGAGATCAGGGCGTGGGCCTGCTCGAATGCGCCCGACGCCTGAACCTCGCGCTCGACACCGTCAAACGCTACGCCCGCCCCGCCGAGCCCGACAGGCTCATCCGGACCCCGCAATACCGCCCCACTCTGGTCGATGCCTACCGCGATTACCTGTGCAAACGCCGGGCCACGGACCCCGCCCTCCCGGCCACCCACCTGCTCGCCGAGATCCGTGAAATCGACTACACGGGCAGCGCGAGCCTCCTGGTCCTCGCCGCAAACAGCTTCTCATCAGGCGTGTCCTGCGTCGCCACCCTGCGGCCGCACCCGCGACGGAGGAATCAGCGGCCTTGCGATCTCCCACAGCCCCTCCAAAACACTCCAACTCCACGTACCCCGCCCCATGAACGGACCAATGTCCGCCTCACCACGTAGGACACGGTTTAGGTCAGGTGATCAGTTGGTGTCGTTTCCCAGGGCGCGCTTTACGAGGTCGGCGACGTCCATCACGTCGATCAGGTCGGCGTCGTCCTCAGCGGCGGGCATGACCGGGTCTGGCTCGGGAGTCGTCACCCCGGGGGCGGAGCCGACCTCGGGACCAATGAGGCTGAGCAGCATGTCGAGAAGGCCGGCCTCCCGGAACCGGGCGAGCGGGACCTGCGCGAGTACGCGCCTCAGATCGTCCTCCCGCGTGTCCAGGTCGTCGTCGCCCGTCTCCGTCAGCAGTTCAGAGCGCAGGAAAGCGACGAGGGCGTCCGGGGTCGGATAGTCGAAGATGAGTGTCGCGGGCAGTCGTAGACCGGTGGCCACGTGCAGGCTGTTGCGGAGGTTGACCGCGGCGAGCGAGTCGAAACCGACCTCCTGGAAGGACTGGAGCGGGCCGATGCTGTCCGTGCTGCTGTGTCCGAGGACGGTCGAGGCCTGTCCGCACACCAGCCGGAGCAAGAGACGGTTCTGTTCCGCCTCGGGGACGTTGCGGAGGGAGTCCACCAGGGATGAGGTGATGCTGATGTTCTCGGCATCGGGCTGGGAGGCGCGCAGGGCGGCGGCGGCCTCGGGAAGGTCAGCGAAGAGCGGGCTGACCCGTACAGAGGTGAACGCCGGGACAAACGCCTCCCAGTCCATGTCGACGACCGTCACGGCTTTCTCCCGCGCTTCCACGGCCTGTTCGAACGCGGTCATCGCGATCTGTTGGGTCATCGGCAGAACACCGCGGCGGCGCAGCTGCGCGAGGGTCGCCTCGTCCATGGCAGGGCCGATTTCGTCGAGGGCTCCCCAGGCGATCGAGGTGGCCGCGAGGCCTCGGCCGCGGCGCCGTTCGACCAGGGCATCCAGGACTGCGTTGGCCGCGCCAGACACGCCCTGGCCACCACCGCCCCAGATTCCGGCGATCGAGGAGAAGACCACGAAGGCGTCGAGCGGGGCCCCGCCAGCGTCGGTGTCGGTGTCGGTGTCGGTGTCGGTGAACAGTTCGTCGAGCCATATAGCGGTGTCGACCTTGGCCGCGAAGACCTCGGTGAGGTCGGCGAGGCCGGTGTCGGCGATGTTGCTGGTCCAGGCGGTGTCGCCGGCGTGCACGACGGCGGTGAGCGGCTGCTCCTCCGGGGTCTCGGCGATGAGTCGGGCGAGCGTTTCACGGTCGGCGTCGGCGCAGGAGACGACTGTCGTCTCCACCCCGGTGGCCGCGAGCTTGTCCAGCAACTTGGTGACGGCGTCGGCGGGCGTCTGAGCCGTGGTCGTGATGATGAGACGGCGCGCGCCGGACCGGGCGAGCCAGAGCGAGGCATGTGCGCCGAGGGCCTCGGCGCCGCCAGTCACAAGGACTGTGCCATGAGGCTGCCAGCCTCCGTCGGCGGGCGCCTCGGGTGCGGGCTTGCGGGTGAGCCGCCTGCTGTAGACGCCGGAGCGGCGTACGGCGAGCTGGTCGTCCCCCGCTGCGCCGTTCAGCGCGCCCACGAGATACTGCGCGGTGCGGGCGTCGGCGGTTGCCGGTAGGTCGACCAGGCCGCCCCACCGGTCGGGGTGTTCAAGGGCCACGGCGCGGCCCAGGCCCCAGAGCGCGGCCTCGCCAGGATCGGTAACGGTGTCCTGGATACCGGTGTTCACCACGCCCCGGGTCAGACACCACAGTGACCCGTCGACGCCCGCGTCTCCGAGGGCCTGAATCAGCGCGAGGGTCCTGGCGGCGGTGACAGTGGCGTCCTGCGTGCCGTCGAGGGCGAGCAGGGAGAGAACTCCTGCCGGCTCGTACTCGGCTCGGATGCGGCTCAACTGCTCGGTGAGCCCTGTGCGGGTGAAGGTAGAGGGAGCGATCTCCAGGGGCACGATGTCGAGTCCCTGGGCACCGAGCGCCGCGAGGAGCTCGGCCACCTGGGAGCCGGCCGTGGAGTCAGCCGGGAAACCGGTCGCGCCTTCGGTCGGGCATCCCGGCGGCAGTACGGCGAGCCAGCGGCCCGCGGGTACTCCCGACACCTCCCGGTCCAGGGGCCGCCAGGTGATGGCGTAGCGGAGGCGTTCAGCGCTGAACCGCTGCTGGCGCCTGCCGCGCCAGTCCGCCAGCACCGGCACGACAGTGCGCAGGGCGTCTCGCAGACTGGCGGAGTCCGAGGCGAGCAGTCCGGCGAGCGATTCCGCGTCGGTCTGCTCGACGGCGCTCCAGAAGTCCGCGTCGGTGTCCTCGCCCGAGGCGCCGCTGCCGTCGGCGTCATCGGCCTCCTGCAACCAGTAGTGACGTCGATCGAAGGCATACGTCGGGAGCTCGACCTGCGAGGCACCGGCACCGGCCGGCAGCATTGCCGCCCAGTCCACAGGCACACCCCGGACAAAAAGCTCGGCCATCGAGGTGAACAGCCGGTGCAGACCGCCCTCGTCACGGCGCAGCGTGCCGCCGACGACAGCACGCAGCCGGACCGTGTCATCCGCCTGGTCCACGATCTCATTGACCGGCTGCACCAGAACCGGATGGGCACTGGCCTCCACGAACACCGTATGACCGCCGGCCAGAAGGTCGGCGATTGCGGGACCGAAACGGACCTGGCCACGCAGATTGCGGTACCAGTAACCACCGTCGAGGACACCCGCCTCCCGCACCCACTCGCCCGTCACCGTCGAATAGAAAGGAACCAGCGGCGCCTGAGCACGGATGTCGGCGAACGCCTCAACCAGGACCTCCTCGATCGCCTCCACATGCCGGGTGTGGGAGGCGTAATCCACCGCCACCCGACGCACCCGCACACCATCCGCCGCAAGAACCTCCAGCGCCTCGTCGAGAGCCTCGGCATCACCGGCGATCACCACCGACGTGGGACTGTTGACCGCCGCCACCTCCACACGGCCGACCCACCGCTCGATACGCCCGGGCACTTCAGACTCAGGCAGCGCCACCGACGCCATACCACCCCGGCCCGCCAGACTGCCCGCAATCACCTGACTACGTACCGCCACCACCTGGGCAGCGTCCTCCAGCGACAACGCACCCGACACACATGCCGCGGCGATCTCACCCTGCGAATGACCGACCACCGCATCCGGCACCACACCCACCGACGCCCACACCGCAGCCAGACCCACCATCACCGCAAAACTCGCCGGCTGCAGCACATCCACGCGCTCCAGGAGTTCGGCCGGAGCATCCCCCCGCAGCACATCCACGAGCGACCAGTCCACCCAAGGCTCCAACGCCGCCGCACACTCCCCCACCCGCTCCGCGAACACCGGCGACGAGTCCAGGAGCTCACGCCCCATCCCCACCCACTGCGAACCCTGCCCCGGGAACACCAGAACCGTCCGCCCTGCACCCACCGCGCTGCCAGTGACCAGACCGGGATGAGACTCACCCCGCGCCAGCGCACCAAGCCCCGCCAACGCCTCCTCCCCGGAGTCGGCCACGATCACCGCACGCTCGGACAACACCGCACGCTGAGCGACCAACGCACCCGCCACGTGCGGCAGTGTGCCCGCGTTCTCCCCGACGAACGACACCAGCCGCTCCGCCTGCCCCACCAGCGAACCAGCACTCCGCGCCGACACCACCAGCGGCACCACAACGGGCGCAGCGGGCAGCTCCACGCCGCTCTCTGCCGCCGGCGCCTCGACGGGCTCTTCGGGTGACTCCTCCAGGATCACGTGGGCGTTGGTGCCGCTCGCGCCGAAGGAGGAGACGGCGGCTCGGCGCGGCCGGCCCGTGTCCGGCCATTCTCGCGCCTCTCTGAGCAGTTCGACCGCGCCGGCCGTCCAGTCCACCTGCGGTGTCGGCTCCTCCACATGGAGCGTCGGCGGCATGACTCCGTGTCGCAGCGCCTCGACCATCTTGATGACGCCGGAGACACCCGCCGCTGCCTGGGTGTGGCCGATGTTGGACTTCAGCGAGCCGAGCCACAGCGGACGGTCGGCGGGCCGGTCCTGTCCGTAGGTGGCAAGCAGTGCCTGGACCTCGATCGGGTCGCCCAGGGATGTGCCGGTGCCGTGGCCCTCGACGATGTCGATGTCCTTCGTCGATAGGCCCGCGTCGGACAGAGCGCGCCGGATGACGCGCTGCTGGGAGGGTCCGTTGGGAGCGGTCAGGCCGTTCGAGGCGCCGTCTTGGTTGACGGCGCTGCCGCGCAGTACGGCCAGGATCCGGTGGCCGTTGCGGCGGGCCTCCGACAGGCGCTCCAGGACGATTACGCCCACGCCCTCGGCCCAGCCGGTGCCGTCGGCGGTCGAGGAGTACGCCTTGCACCGGCCGTCGGCGGAGAGACCGCGCTGTCGGGTGAACTCCACGAAGGCGTCCGGGCTGGACATAACGGTCGCACCGCCTGCGAGGGCGAGCGAGCACTCTCCGCGCCGTAGCGCCTGGGCCGCCAGGTGCATCGCCACGAGGGAGGACGAGCAAGCCGTGTCGATGGTCACCGCCGGCCCTTCGAAGCCGAACACGTACGACACGCGTCCCGACGCCACGCTCGACGAGGTGCCGGTCATCACGTAGCCCCGGACGTCCTCGGGGATCTGCCGCAGCCGGGTGACGTAGTCGTGGTGGACGATGCCGGTGAAAACACCGATGTCATGGCCCCGGGCGGAGAGGGGGTCGATTCCGGCCCGCTCCAGGGCCTCCCATGAGGTCTCCAGGAGCAGCCGCTGCTGCGGATCCATCGCGAGGGCCTCGCGCGGCGAGATCCCGAAGAGTCCGGCGTCGAATTGGGCGGCGTCGTGCAGGAATCCACCGACGCGGGTGTAGGTGGTGCCAGGGTGGGTGGGGTCGGGGTGGTAGAGCTTGTCGACGTCCCAGTTCCGGTCCTGCGGGAAGCCGGAGAGCGCGTCGCGCTCCTCGGCAACCAGTCGCCACAAGTCCTCGGGGGTGTTGACGCCGCCGGGCAGGCGGGTGCTCATGGCGATGATGGCGATCGGCTCGTCGGGGTCCGCGGGCACGGCAGGTCCGGCTTGGACGACTCCAGCCGACAAGTTCGCGGCTTCCTCACCGAGCAGTTCGGTGCGCAGGTGCCAGGCGAGGGCGGAAGGGGTCGGGTAGTCGAAGGCAAGGCTGCTGGGGAGGCTCATGCCGGTGAAGTCGTGCAACCGGTTGCGGAGTTTGACGGCGCTGAGGGAATCGAAGCCGAGGTCCTTGAAAAGCTGCTTTTCGTCGAGGGCTTCAGCGCTGGTGTGGCCGAGAACGACGGCCGCGCTCTCCTTCACAAGGTCCAGCAGGACGCGCTGCTGTTCGGTGGCTCCAAGCGCGGTGAGCCGGTGGGCCAGCGATCCGCTCTCGGCGGCCGGACGTCCCACAACCCGTCGGACGAACGGACCGTCCTCCGTCGCCCGTGCCTCGCGAAGAGCGGGGGTGTCGACGGCGGCGGCGATAGCGGTGATGTCCATGTGGCCCAGGGTCAGTGGTCCGAGCGCGGCGACTGGTTCACCCGTGTGGTCGGCGAGCTCCACGAGGTGGCGTCCGCCCTCCACAGGCGTGGCCCGCAGCCGCAGGGCGGTGGCGCCCTCGGCGTACACGGCCAGGTCGGCGCAGATGGTGAGATCGCGCTCACTGTCACCGGTGCGGCCGGCCAGGAGGCGAAGGACGGTGTCGAGGAGTGCGGGATGGAGGGTGAACCCCGCGGCCTCATCGACGAGTTCCGGAGGCAGGGAGACGTCGGCGAAGAGCTGGCCGTCTTGTTCCGCCAGGCCGTGTATGCCTCGTACCCCGCGGATGTCGAGGAGGTCCGCCGGGGCGTCGGCTCCGGTGGCCGGCCAGGTGCGCAAGTCGAAGGATGGCGTGGGCAGGCCGGGCCGGAGCAGTGCGCGGGCGTGGCGCGTCCAGGTGCTGTCCTCGTCGCCGGCCCGCCTGCTGTGGACGACGACCGGGCGCAGCCCGTCCCGGCCGGGGACATCGACGTGGACACGGAGCTGGAGGTGGCCGTGTTCGGGCACGGTCAGCGGGGTGTCGACGATGATCCGCTCGACGGCGCCGCTTCCCGCCTCGGTTCCGGCGTGGACAAGCAGGTCGAGGAGTACGGCGGCCGGAACGGTATCGGTGCCGGGATCGAGGAGCCGACCGAGGGCACGCCGGTCGAGCCGCCCGGTGAGCACCACACGGGTGCCGCCGTCGCTGACCGGGCTGACGTGGTCGTCGTCGGGGACCTCGACTGCCGTGCCGAGAAGCGGGTGCCCGGTGGGGCGGGCGCCGAGCGCCTCGGCGTCGGTGACGGTGGTTTCGGACTCGACCCAGTACCGCTGGTGCTGGAAGGCGTACGTGGGCAGCTCGGTACCGATCGCCGTGGCCGGGGTGCCGAGGAGAGCAGACCAGTCGATGTCCGTGCCGCGGACATGCAGTTCGGCGAGTGCGGTGAGGACGGCGGTCTCCTCTGAGCCGTCCTCGCTCAGGGTGGCGAAGCAGCCCCGGTGGTCCGTGCCGAGAGTGTCGAGGGCGAGGGCGGTCAGGCCGCCGCCGGGTCCGACCTCCAGGAGGGTTTTGGCGCCCTGGTCGCGCAGCGCGGTGACTGCGTCGGCGAACCGCACGGCATGGCGCACTTGGTCGGCCCAGTACTCCGGGGTGGCGAACTGGCCGTCCTTCGCAGGGGCACCGGTGAGCGTGGAGATGACGGGGATGGCGGCTGGGCGGGGACGCAGCCGGGCAATGACAGCTCGGAACTCGTCGAGCATGGGGGCCATCAGTGGCGAGTGGAAGGCATGACTGACCTTCAGGCGTTTGGTCTTCCGGCCCTGTTCGGCCAGTCGCGCGGCCACGTCGAGGACGGTGTCCTCGGCACCGGAGAGCACGATGGCGCCGGGTCCGTTAACTGCGGCGATCGCAATCTCGCCCGTGACCCCCTCCAGCAGTGGTTCCACCTCGGCCTCGGTCGCCTGTACGGCGACCATTGCGCCGCCCTCGGGCAGGGCCTGCATCAACCGGGCGCGGACGGCGACCAGTTCGCCTGCCTCCGCCAGGTCAAGGACTCCGGCGGCATAGGCGGCAGAGATCTCGCCGACTGAGTGTCCGGCGACCAGGTCCGGACGTACACCCCAGGAGGCGAAGAGCCGGAACAGAGCGGTCTCCAGGGCGAAGAGACCTGCCTGCGTGTACAGGGTACGGTCGAGCAGTGCGGCCTCCGCCGTGCCGGGCTCGGCGAACACCACCTCGCGCAGCGGACGCTCCAGATGACCATCCAAGTGTCGTTCAACAGCCTCGCACGCGGCGGTGAAAGCGTTCCGGAAAAGCGTGTGTCGCTCAGCGAGTTCGCGGCCCATGCCGGCCCACTGGCTGCCCTGCCCAGTGAAGAGGAACGCCAGCTTGCCCTCAGAGGGGCTGCCGGTGACGGTGCCAGCAGTAGGCGTGCCGTTGCCGAGCGCGCGCAGCGCATCGGCAAGCTGCTGCCGGTCGGTGGCCAGCAGGACCGCCCGGTGGTCGAGCTGGGCACGAGTGGTGGCCAGCGCGTGCGCGGTGTCGGTAAGGGCCAGCTCAGGGCGTGCCTCGACGAAGCGAGCAAGGCGCCCGGCCTGGGCGCACAGAGCCGCCGCTGTCCGGGCCGACACGGGCACGGGCAGAAGAGCGGAACCTGACGATACGAGATCTGTGGCGGGTGCCGCATCGGCAGCATGCACCTGGTCGGAGGCGGTTGCCGATCCGCTGCCAGGTACCAGTTCGTTCGTCGCCGCCCAGTCGGAGGCCTCAGCGTCCTCCACCGGCGCCTGCTGGATCACGATGTGCGCGTTGGTGCCACCGATGCCGAAGGACGAGATGCCAGCGCGCCGCGGGTGCCCGGTCTCGGGCCACTGGCGAGTCTCTGCGAGCAGTTCCACCGCGCCCGTGGACCAGTCCACGTGGGTTGAGGGCCGGTCCACGTGCAGCGTGCGGGGCAAGACGCCGTGCCGCATCGCCATCACCATTTTGATGACGCCTGCCATACCGGCCGCAGCTTGCGTGTGCCCGATGTTGGACTTGACCGAGCCGAGCCACAACGGGCGGTCGGCGGGGCGGCCCTGCCCGTAGGTAGCGAGCAGTGCCTGCGCCTCGATCGGGTCACCGAGGACCGTTCCCGTGCCGTGGCCCTCGACCGCGTCCACATCCGATGTCGACAGACCGGCGTCGGCGAGCGCCTTGCGGATCACCCGCTGTTGTGAGAGTCCGTTCGGCGCCGTAAGTCCGTTGGACGCACCGTCCTGGTTGACCGCGGTGCCTCGGACCATCGCGAGGACCTGGTGGCCGCGGCGGCGTGCGTCGGAGAGCCGTTCTACGAGGAGCACGCCGACGCCCTCGGACCAGCCGGTTCCGTCCGCCGCGTCGGCGAAGGCCTTGCAGCGGCCGTCCTGGGAGAGGCCGCGCTGCCGGGAGAACTCGACGAAGGTCTCCAGGTTGCCCATGACCATCACGCCGCCGGCGAGGGCCATGGAGCACTCTCCCTGCTGAAGTGCGCGGGCCGCCATGTGGAGGGCGACGAGCGAGGACGAGCAGGCAGTGTCGATCGTGATGGCCGGGCCCTCGAAGCCGAGCTGGTAGGCGATCCGGCCTGAGATGACGCTGCCGGAATTGCCGGTCAGGCGGAGGCCTTCGATGCCGGACGCGTGGTGCGTCCGTACGGTGTAGTCGTGGCTGTTGACGCCGACGAAGACACCGATGTCCTGCCCGGCGAGCCCGCTCGGGTCGATCGCGGCGCGTTCGAACGCCTCCCAGGAGGTTTCCAGGAGCAGCCGCTGCTGGGGGTCCATCGCGAGCGCCTCGTTCGGTGAGATCCCGAAGAAGGCAGCGTCGAAGCCGGTCGCGTCGTCGAGGAACGCGCCGTGCCGTACGTAGGTCTTGCCGACGCTGTCAGGGTCGGCGTCGTAGTGCCGGTCGATGTCCCAGCCCCGGTCGTCGGGGAACTCTCCGATGGCGTCGACGCCTTCGGCAACCAGCCTCCACAGGTCTTCAGGGCTCTCCACACCGCCGGGGAAGCGGCAGGCCATCGCGACGATGGCGATTGGATCGTCGGAGAGGGCAGCCACGGTGGCCGTGGTGTGCTCCTCAGCGCTCCGCTCCTGGCCGTCGCCCCACTGTTCGTCGTCACCGAAGAGCCGTGCACGCAGGTGGTCGGCGAGCAGCGTCGGCTTCGGGTAGTCGAAGACGATGGTGGAAGGGAGGCTGAGAGCGGTCGCGGCCGCAAGCCGGTTGCGCAGCTCGACGGCGGTCAGCGAGTCGAAGCCGGCGTCCTTGAAGGCACGGTCGGCGCGGATGGCGTCAGCGCCGGAGTGGCCAAGCACCTGGGCGGCGTTCCGGCGGACGAGGTCCACCAGTGCCTCTGTGCACTCCCGCTTGCCCAGGCGGTCGAGCCGCTGACGCAGGGAGTCGGTTACGGCCGTGTGCCAGGACGCGGCCGCCGGCCGAGGATCAGGCGCGAGGCCGCGCAGCAGCGGGGCCACGGGAGTTCCGGCGCGGGCGGATGCCCTCAGTGCGGGCAAGTCGAACCGGGTGGCCACGAGCGCGGCAGGGGTCTCGTCGCCCGCCCGCAGGGCCGTGTCGAGGAGCGCCATGCCCTCGGAGGCGGAGAGCCCGACCATGCCGAGGCGCCGGGTGCGGTGCAGGTCTGTGGCACCGAGGTGTCGGGTCATGCCGCTGACGTCGTTCCAGTAGCCCCATGCGAGGGAGACGCCGGGCAGGCCGGAGCGGCGGCGGTGGAGAGCGAGGGCGTCCAGGGAGGCATTGGCGGCGGCGTAGTTGCCCTGGCCGGGGTTGCCGAGGACTCCGGCGGCGGAGGAGAAGAGGACGAACGCCGCAAGATCGATGTCCCGGGTCAGTTCGTGCAGATGCAGCGCGGCGTCAAGTTTCGGCCGCAGGACGGTATCGAAACGCTCCGGAGTCAGAGCGGTGACCACGCCGTCGTCGAGGACTCCGGCGGTGTGAACGACCGCGGTGAGAGGGTGGGCATCCGGTACGGCGGCCAGGAGCGCCACGACAGCGTCCCGGTCGGCGGTGTCGCACGCGGCGACGGTGACGCTCGCGCCGAGGCTGGTCAGTTCCTCGTACAGCGCCGCCGCCCCTTCGGCATCCGGTCCGCTCCGGCTGGCCAGCAGCACATGCCGTACACCGTGTTCGGTCACCAAGTGCCGCGCGATCAGACTGCCGAGCGTCCCGGTGCCGCCAGTGACAAGAACGGTGCCGTCGGGGTCGAGCTCGCGCCGGGGACCTTCGCCAAGCGGCGCCCGCTTCAGCCGGGGGACGAAGGCCACGCCACCGCGCACACGGACACGGGGCTCGCCCGTGGCCACCGCGAGCCGCACGGCCTCCACGGCCTGCACGGCCGCCGAGTGCTCCGAGGCCGCCGCACTGCCGCTGTCCTCGGCATGGTCGCTCTCGACAAGGACGATGCGGTCCGGGTGCTCCGACTGTGCCGAACGCAGCAGGCCCGACACGGCCGCTGCGGTGAGATCGTCCTCGGTGTCGGGGACGATCACAACGAGGCGGGTGTGCGCCAGGGCCGGTGCTGCCAGCCAAGCCTGGACAACGGCCAACGCGGCGGCGACAGCCTCACGCGGATCGGCGGGCGCATGCCCGGGCTCGTACACCACAAGGCCCGGTACCGCTGGACCATCCGCCGCGAGGGCAGCAACGCCTTCGGCATCAACGACGACCGCCGTAATGCCGGCGTCCTCAGTCATCTCACCGGGGGAAAGAGGGAACTCGACCCAATCGATCTGGAACAGAGCGCCAGGGGCCGACGCGTCCTCGGTCTCTGCCTGTTCGGGCGAAAACCGCTCGGCGACAACGACATCAGCGGTCAGCACCGGCGCCGCGGCGGCGTCCACCAGCTCAAGACGGGTCACCCCCGTGGTGTCACGGGCTGCGCGCACCCCTACTGCTGCCGCACCAGAGGCCAGCAAGGCCACCCCGCTCCACCGGGTCGCGATCATGCCTGCGGGGAGGGCCGTGCAGATCGCCGCGTCGAGCAGCGCCGGGTGCAGGCCGTAGCGGTCGGCGTCGCCGACTGCCTTGTCGAGGGCCACATCGGCTGCGGGGCTGCCGGTAGGCCACGCGCCACCGGAAGTGGACGGGGTCACCGGCCCAGGCACGAGCGTGCCCCTGGCATGGTGGGTCCATATCGCGTCCAGGCTGGCGTTGTCCGGGCGGGAATACACCTCGACCGGCCGCCGCCCCTGCTCATCGGCCTCCCCGACGGTCATCTGTACAGCTCTGCCGCCGCGCAGCGGCAACAGCACGGGCCGGTCCACGGTCAACTCCTCGACCACCGGACTGCCCACCTCGTCACCGAACCGGATGGCCAGCTCGACCAACGCCGCACTCGGCACGACGACCACGTCACCGACGACGTGATCACCCAGCCAGGGATGCGCGTCCACCGACCACCGCGAGGTGGTCATGAAACCACCGGAGTCCGGCCGGCCAACGATCGCCCCGATCAGCGGATGATCAGCACCCGCCTGACCAAGCGCAACGGCATCGACAGCACGAGTAGGGCGCAGCCAGTAATGCTGATGATCGAAGGCATACGTCGGCAGATCGACCTGGGTGGCGGCGGCACTGGCCGGGAGGACACCCGCCCAGTCGACGGGGACGCCCCGGACGAACAGTTCGGCCATCGACGTCAGCAGCCGACGCGGGCCGCCCTCCTCACGGCGCAGCGAACCACCGACCACAGCCTCCGTGTCGGCCTGGTCGACGATCTCGCTGACCGGCTGGACCAGAACCGGGTGAGCGCTGGACTCCACGAAGACGGTGTGGCCGCCGGCCAGCAGGCCGGCGATGGCGGGACCGAAACGGACCTGGCTACGCAGATTCCGGTACCAGTACCCGCCGCCCAGGACATCCGCCTCCTTTACCCACTCACCAATGACCGTCGAGTAGAAAGGAACCAGCGGGGCCTGAGCACGGATGTCGGCGAAGGCCTCACCCAGGATCTCCTCGATCGCCTCAACATGCCGGGTGTGGGAGGCGTAATCCACCGCGACCCGGCGCACCCTCACACCATCCGCCTCAAAAACCTCCAGCGCCTCGTCGAGGGCTTCGGCATCACCGGCGATCACCACCGACGTGGGACTGTTGACCGCCGCCACCTCCACACGGCCGACCCACCGCTCGATACGCCCGGGCACTTCAGCCTCGGACAGCGCCACCGACGCCATACCACCCCGGCCCGCCAGACTGCCCGCAATCACCTGACTACGTACCGCCACCACCTGGGCAGCGTCCTCCAGCGACAACGCACCCGACACACATGCCGCGGCGATCTCACCCTGCGAATGACCCACCACCGCATCCGGCACCACACCCACCGACGCCCACACCGCAGCCAGACCCACCATCACCGCAAAACTCGCCGGCTGCACCACATCCACCCGCTCCAGGAGATCGGCCGGAGCATCCCCCCGCAGCACATCCACCAGCGACCAGTCCACCCAAGGCTCCAACGCCGCCGCGCACTCAGCGATCCGCTCCACGAACACCGGCGAGGAGCCCAGGAGTTCACGCCCCATGCCGGCCCACTGCGAACCCTGCCCCGGAAAGACGAACACGACCTTCCCGGCCCCGCCCAGCGCCGACACGCTGCCAGTGACCACACCGGGATGAGACTCACCCCGCGCCAGCGCACCAAGCCCCGCCAACGCCTCCTCCCCGGAGCCGGCCACGACCACCGCACGCTCGGACAACACCGCACGCTGAGCAACCAACGCACGCGCCGCATCCGGCAGTGGCACCTCACTCGACTCCACAAAGGACGCCAACCGCTCCGCCTGCCCCACCAGGGATGCCGCCGAGGCGGCGGACAGGACCAACGGCACCACACCATCAACGACGTCTACCGTCAGCGCAGATTCGACGGGCTCCGCATTGACGGGCTCCGTCTCCGGGGCCTGCTCCAGGATCAGGTGCGCATTCGTCCCACTGAGACCGAAGGACGACACACCAGCGCGGCGGGGCCGGCCGGTGTCGGGCCACTCCCGGGACTCGGTCAGCACCTGGACGGCGCCCGCCGTCCAGTCCACCTGCGACGATGGAGCATTGAAATGCAGCGTCGCCGGCATCACGCCGTGCTGTATCGCCTCCACCATCTTGATCACACCAGCCACACCCGCCGCCGCCTGCGTGTGACCGATGTTCGACTTCAGGGAACCCAGCCACAACGGGTGCCCGGGTTCCCGGTCACGGCCGTACGTCGCCAGCAGGGCCTGCGCCTCGATGGGATCGCCGAGTACCGTGCCCGTACCGTGCCCTTCCACTACGTCAACCTCAGCCGCCGAGAGACCAGCCGACGCCAACGCCTTACGGATCACCCGCTGCTGCGAAAGACCATTCGGCGCCGTCAGACCATTCGACGCGCCGTCCTGATTGATCGCGCTGCCGCGGATCACCGCAAGGATCCGGTGCCCGTCGCGCCGCGCCTCCGACAGCCGCTCCAGGACCACGACACCGGCGCCCTCGGCCCAGCCAGTACCGTCCGCGGCATCCGCGTACGACTTGCACCGGCCGTCCGAGGACAGTGCACGTTGCCGCGAGAACTCCACGAACGTGGAGGGGTCCGCCATCACCGTCGCGCCGCCTGCCAGCGCCACGGAGCACTCGCCCTGGCGCAGCGACTGGGCCGCCAGGTGCATGGCCACGAGGGAGGATGAGCAGGCCGTGTCCACGGTGATCGCGGGGCCCTCGAAACCGAACACGTACGACACGCGCCCGGATGCCACGCTCGACGCCGTGCCCGTCTCGCCGAAGCCCTCGAGTTCCGCCGGAGCCGCACCCGACAGCCCGTACCCTCGTCCCATCAGGCCTGAAAAGATCCCGACGTCACGACCTTTCAGCGTCCATGGGTCGATCCCGGCCCGCTCCAGCGCCTCCCACGAGGTCTCCAGCAGCAGCCGTTGCTGCGGATCCATGGCAAGTGCCTCACGCGGTGAGATCCCGAAGAACCCGGCGTCGAACAGGCCCGCCTCGTGCAGGAAGCCGCCCTGATCGACATACGACGTGCCGGTCTTCTCCGGGTCAACATCGAACAGGCCGTCCAGATCCCAGCCTCGGTCCTCCGGGAAGCCGGACACACCGTCCCGGCCCTCGCTGACCAGCCGCCACAGGTCCTGGGGGCTCGCCACACCGCCTGGAAGACGGCACGCCATACCCACGATTGCAATCGGCTCCGCGGGGTCGGCGGCCCCGGTCCGATCCTTGTCAGCCGTCGCCTCCCTGGCCGTGTCGTGCAGACCCAGGATCCTGGCCCGAAGGTGTGCGGCAAGGGCCTCGGGAGTCGGGTGGTCGAAGGTCACGGTTGTGGGCAGACGCAGCCCGGTCCGTTCGGTCAGCCGGTTGCGCAGCTCGACGACGGCGAGGGAGCCGAGGCCGAGGTCGCGGAAGGACCGGCCCGCCGGGGTTGGTTCGGTGCTCGCGTCGGTGCGGACGGCGGCAGTCTCCTTGCGGATCATCTCGCCGAGCAGGGCAAGCTGGGCCCGCTCGTCCAGGTCGGCCAGGCGCGCGCGTAGGGCGGCGGTGATCGTCTCGTCGGCCTGGGCGGTGGCGCGGGTCTCCTGTTCCATCAGAGTGTCGAGTAGCGTCTGCACTCGGTCGCCGGGGTTGATGGTGCTCGGCCAAAGCGCCAGCAGGGCCGGGGATCCGGTCTCGATCAGCGCGTCGAAGGCGGCGGGGCCCTCGTCCGGCCGGCCGAGGGCCAGCAGCGAGCCGGGCAATCCGTGCCGTCGGCGGTTGCGGACCACGGCCTCGGTGAGGGCGGCGGTGACCACCGACGAGGCGAGGCCGTCGGACTGCGCGCCCACCAGTGCGGCAGCGTCGGTCACCACGACGAACGCGGCGAGGTCGTCGTCGGCGGTGAAGCCATGCAGCGTTCGGGCGAGTTCGGGATCATCAGCGGTGTGGACAACCGCGGTCACTGGACCGATCCTGGTCAGCGCCTCATACAACTCCAGCGAATCCGAGCCGTCGGCCACGACGCGGACGACATCCACCCCCTCCGGCAGTGGCTCGTCCTGGCTCCACTCGTCGTAGGTATCCGTTGCCTGGACGAGCACGAGGTGTCGTGTTCCGTGCTCGGTGACCAGGTGGCGGGCGAGGACCGAGCCAGTCTTCGTGTCGGCACCTGTAACGACCACGACGCCGTCAAAATCCGGCGTGGCAAGATCCGGCCTGTCGGCGACGGGGAGGCGCACGAGCCTGGGCCGCATCAGTTCCCCGTCCCGTACGGCGAGCTGGGGCAGGCCCGAGGAGACGGCGGCGATCAGCGCCGCAGCGTACTCGGACTCCGGGGTGCAGGCTTCGACGTCGACGATTGTCAGCGGCGCGCCGTCACCCCCATCGGCCTGTGCAGCCCGTGCGGCTGCCCACAGCGCAACTTCGGCGCCATCCGGCGTCTCGTCCCGGTCGGTGACGCCCATCGCGCCCCGGGTGAGGACGACGAGCCGGGACCCGGTCTCCTTGCCCCCTCCAGCGCAGGTCGGCGTCAATGTGTCCGCGTCTGCCTCTGCGAGGACCGTCACGTCGGTGGCCGCGTCAGGGGTGGTGCGTGACGTGGAAAGGTCAGCGTATTGCCGTACGTCGGCGACGCCGGCCTTCCGAAGAGCGGCGACCAGGCCGTCGGTGACGGCAGTCCGACCAACTACTGCCCAGCGCAGCTCTTCCGGCGCGTCAGGGGAGACTGCCACCCTGCTCCAGTCCCTCAGCATCAGTCCCTCGTGGTGACCGTCGGCGGCGTATCGCAGCCGGGCCGGCAAGTCAGCGAGGAGGCGCCGAACGACCTTCCCCGAGGCGGTCCTGGGGATGGTCCGGGCCTCGTATATGCGCTCGGGGAACTTGTACGGGGAGAGTTGGGTGCGGCAGTGGTCGAGCAGCCGGGCGAGGTCGACGCCGGCCGGACCAGGGACCACCCAGGCGACGGGGACCTCGCCGAGGGTGTCGTGGGGAATGCCCGCGACTGCGACGTCGGCCACGCCCTCGGCCACGCGCAAGGCGGCCTCGATCTCGTCGGGGTGGATGTTCTCACCGCCGCGGATGATGACGTCCTTGAGACGGCCGCAGATGGTGAAGTAGCCGGCTTCGTCGCGCCGGGCCAGGTCGCCGGTGTGGAACCAGCCGTTCTGTAGGGCCTCGGCGGTGGCCTGTGGGTTGTTGTGGTAGCCCACCATGACGTTCGGCCCGCTGACCCAGACCTCGCCCTCGTGCCCGGCGGGCACGTCCTGCCCGGTGCGGGGGTCGACGATCCGGACTCCGACACCGGGCACGGGAAGGCCACAGGAGCCCTCGACCACGTGGCCGTCGGGCGGGTTGATGGTGATGGCCCCGCAGGTCTCGGTGCTGCCGTAGGCGTCGACGAGGGGGATGCCGAAGGTCTCCTCGAAGGAGCGGCGCAGTCCAGGGCCGGTGACGGCACCGCCGACGAGGCCGACCCTGAGATCGGGCAGAGAGAGGCCGCTGCGGCGGGCCCTGCCGACCAGGTGGTGGTAGGTGGTGGGGACGCCGGCCAGGAAGGTGGACCGGTCCTCGCGCAGGGCAGTCAGAATGTCGTCGGACGAACTGCCGTCCATGATCCGGGCCGTGGCGCCGGAGACGGTGACGGACAGGACGCAGGCAATGTGCGACAGGCTGTGGAAGAGCGGCAGTGGCCACAGCACGCGGTCATGCTCGGAGAGGCCGGGCACGGGAATGTAACAGGAGGCAACAGAGTAGAGGCAGTTGCGCTGGGTGGAAAGGACGCCCTTGGGGCGGCCGGTGGTACCCGACGTGTAGAACATCCAGGCCACCTCGTCAAGGCCGAGGTCGTCCGGGGCATCGTTGACGGGCTCGGTGGCGACGAGTTCCTCGAACGGTACGGTGCCCGGGGGCAGCATGTGCCCGGCACCGGCGCCGAGGGCGCCGGCCACGACGACGGACACCCCGCGGGTTGCACGGGGAATTGACTGAAGGAAAGTTTCTGCGTGTGTAGCGCCGGTGAGGGCGAACGCCGCTCCACTGTCGGCCAGGAGGTATTCGATTTCCGCCGGGGCGACCTGCGGGTTGATCGGTACGCCGATGCCGCCGGCCCGTACCACGGCGAGGTAGCTCTCCACCATCGCCACCGAGTTGCCGAGACACAGAGCCACCCGGTCGCCGCGCCGGACACCGAGGCCGACCAGGTGACCGGCCAGTCTCCTCGTCCGTGCGTCGAGTTCCCTGTAGGTGACCGCGTACCGGTCGTCCTCGAAAGCGATCTTGTCCGGGAACCGGCCCGCGTTCTCACTCAGGATGACCGGTAGCGGGGTGATCAGGTCGGGAAGCACCTTGACTCGAACTCCTAACCGGCCATCGGGGATGGCCAACTGCTGCTCGGCAAGCGTGTATGTCCATAGAGGTGAGTCAGCTCGACCGTGTGACGGTCGGCTTCCGAGCTTGCGATGTCTTGGACCGGCTGGCGCAGCCTGAGCGGGGCCGAAAGACTCCAGATGGTCCGCGAAGGTTGAGGACTGACCTGCATGACACTAGACAGGACGGCCTTCGCGAGGCATCCCCTGCTCTGGTAGGTCCCGGTCGCAGGTATGAGAGCGTGGTGGTGACCCGTGCCGTAGCTCGATGATTGTTTGAACTCACGGCGGGGATCGCGGTGTAGCGGTGGCGGCGGCGCAGGGCGAGAATCGTCCACACCGATCACTCGCGGGACCGCCTGCTGCGGCAAGCGGCAGGCGCCGCAGATGACGCAGCGCGGTACTCCGGGAAACGGGCACGGCCAACAGACCTGCCAGGCGCTCGGCCGCCCGGCCGTACCACTCCCGCGCCACCTGAGATATCTGCCCGGCAAACCGCACCGTACGGCGCTGATGGCGCTCACTCCAGCACAGTCCGGGAATTTGCTCGCGGAAGGTCTGCCGCCGGCAGCCCGGAGCCGGACAGACCAGCCGCCGTGCGCACAGGTGGACGACGACCTGGCGGCCGTCGTCCGGCACGTCCCTCACCGTTCGGCGGTGATAACCGTGCATCTTCGCCGTCGGCGGCACACCGGACACGCCACCGCCACTGTCGTCATGGCGTTCCCGCAAACTTTCTGTTCGCGGAAGCGGTTGATGGCGTCGATGTGCTTCGCCCGCAGTGCGTTGTCGCGTACGCCGAGGCCCTCCTGAGGTGCCAGGCAGAGGATGCCCACCTTGCCCTGGTGGAGGTTGGCATGGACCTCGTACGCGGCCTGCCCGGCCTGCTCCAGCGGGTAGACCGTCGACAGCGTCGGGCGGATCCTGCCCTTGGCGACGAGGCGGTTGGCCTCCCACGCCTTACGGTAGTTGGCGAAGTGTGAGCCGACGATCCGCTGCAGCGACATCCACAGGTAGCGGTTGTCGAACTCGTGCACGTACCCGGAAGTGGACGCCAGGTGACCACGGTGCCACCCTTCCTCGCCACGCAGACCGACGCGCCGAACGTCTCCCGGCCGGGGTGTTCGAAGACAATGTCGACGTCCTCGCCGCCGGTCAGCTCGCGGATGCGCTTGCCGAACCGTTTCCACTCGCGCGGGTCCTGGGTGGTCTCGTCCTTCCAGAACCGGTAGTCCTCGGCGCTGCGGTCGATGACCGCTTCGGCTCCCATGGAGCGGCAGACGGCCGCCTTCTGCGGCGAGGAGACCACACAGATCGGGTTCGCTCCGCCGACGAGCGCCAACTGGGTGGCGTACGAGCCGAGTCCGCCGCTCGCGCCCCAGATCAGTACATTGTCGCCCTGCTTCAGCTGCGCGCCGTTGCGGGAGACCAGCTGCCGGTAGGCGGTCGAGTTCACCAGCCCCGGCGAGGCGGCCTCCTCCCAGGTCAGATGCTCAGGCTTGGGCATCAACTGGTTGGACTTCACCAGCGCCAGCTCAGCGAGGCCGCCGAAGTTGGTTCCGAAGCCCCAGATGCGCTGCTCTGGATCGAGCATTGTGTCGTCGTGGCCGTCGGAGCTCTCCAGCTCGACGAAGAGGCAGTGCGCCACGACCCGGTCCCCGGGGCGCCACCGGTTCACGCGACGGCCGGTGCGCGGCACCACCCCCGCCAGGTCCGAGCCCAGTACGTGGTACGGCAGGTCGTGGCGCCTGGCCTGCTCACTGAGGCATCCGTAGCGCTCGAGGAAGCCGAAGGTCAGCACGGGCTCGAAGATCGAGGACCACACGGTGTTGTAGTTGATCGCGCTCGCCATCACGGCGATCAAAGCCTCGCCCGGACCCGGCTACGGTGTCGCGACCTCCTGCACCCGCAGGGACTTACGGGGATCCTTCGCCTTCGAGTCCATCCCCTCGAACATCGCGGTGTCCTCCCGGCGCACCACATTGCCGCGGTAGTACTCCGGCAGACGCACACCCGCCACATCTCCCGATGTGACCTCCTCGGAGAGGAGAGCGCTGATGATCTCGTTCATAGGCTGTCTTCTTCTTCATGTGGTTGCGTCATCGGCCTGCACCGGCCGCATGCAGCAGGGCGCGGGCCGCCAGGCCACCGGGTCGATGACCTCGGCTGCACGGTCAGCGAGGAAGAAGTGGCCGCCCCGGAAGACCTTTGTCCTCGGCCGGCTGGCGATGCGCTTCCGCCCGCCCGCGGTCTCCAGCGGGTTGCGGCAAGCGGGTGCGGACTCCTAAGAGATCTGCGGGCGTGCAGGCATCAGGCGGCGAGCTTCTTGAGCGTCTCCTGGGCAGTTGCCAGGGACTTCTCCCCCAGCGGCTTGAGATCCGCCATGGCCGGCACGATCGCGGCCAGGGTCAACTCTGCGTGCACAAAAGTGAGGTTGTCCGCGAGACCGATCGCCGTCAAGATGTGCCGCAGGTACGGCTCCTGGTAGTCCTGGCCCTCGCGCGGGGTCCCCGGAGCGTAGGAGCCGCCGCGCGCGGTCACCACGATGACCGACTTGCCGCTGAGCGGACCGGAATCGGCCCCCGGGAGGATCGCGTGGGCCGGGCTGACCAGCAGGTCGATCCAGGCTTTGACGTTTGACGGGATCGTGTAGTTGTACATCGGCACGCCGAGCACGATCGTGTCGGCGTCGTGCACTTCAGACACCACCGTGTCGACGAGCGCCTTCTCCTCGTCCGTCTGACCGTGATCGCGGCTGGGGTCCAGAACGTACTCGCGCACGGGATGCGTGAGATGGGGGATGGGCTGGGCGGCCAGGTCGCGGTGGACGTAGCCAGCGTCAGGGTGGTTCTGCCGCCACTGGGTCGCGAAATACGAGGTCAGCTGACGCGACGTGGAACCCTCATGGCGGATGCTCGCATCGATGTGAAGAAGAGAAGACACAAAGACCCCTGAAATTTGCTGGGCAGTTCGTCAAGACCGCAGTTGGTCCGCGAAACCGAGAGCTGACCTGCACGACACTAGACAGTGCGGTCTTCGCGAGGCATCCCCTGGTCTGGTAGCTCCTGACCGAAGGCATGAGATCCATGAAGATGGCATGTACGTTTGGCATCATGCATAGCTCGACAGGCATTTCCCAGCACCGAGCTTGGTCTGGGCCCGCCGCTGTACTGATGGGCCCATGACTACGGCTGGCTCGGGCAGCGCATTCCGCGGGAAGTGATCTGCTGGGCTTGATCCGCTTTGACGGACATCTGAGATCAGGGGTTCTGCCCCGGAAGGATGTCCATCATGGAGAGCATGGGGAAGAAGAAGCCTCGGCCTCGCCGATCGTTCACGCCGGAGTTCAAGGCCGAGATCGTCGAGCTGTGCCGACGCGGTGACCGCTCGGTCGGTCAGGTCGCCAAGGACTTCGACCTGACCGAGACCGCGGTGCGGCTATGGGTCAGCCAGGCCGAGGTCGACGCGGGCGAGCGCGACGGGCTGACCAGCAGCGAACGCGAGGAGTTGGCCGCGCTGCGCCGGGAGAACCGCCGCCTGCGGGAGGACGTCGAGGTCCTCAAGCGGGCCACGGCTTTCTTCGCGAAGGAGACCCGGTGACGGTGCACCCGTTCATCGAGGCGGAGAAGCGAGACGGTCACAACGTCAAGCGCGCGTGTGAACTGCTTAAGGTCTCCCGAGCCGCCTTCTACGCCCGCCGCAGCGGCAGGCCCGGTCCTCGGGCCGTCCGCGATGCCGAGCTGACCGAGAAGATCACCCAAGTCCACGACCGGTCCCGCGGAACCTACGGAGCCCCGCGGATCCACGCCGTCCTGCAACGACAGGGCGACGAGTGCGGCCGCCGCCGCATCGCCAGACTGATGCGCAACGCCGGACTGCAGGGCCGGCACCGCAGGCGACGGCAGCTGACGACGATCCCCGACCCGCAGGCCGGCACCCGACCCGACCTCATCGTCCGCAACTTCGCTCCCGACCCGGCCGGCCTCGACTCCCGCTGGTGCGGTGACATCACCTACATTGCCACGGAGGAGGGCTGGCTCTATCTGGCCACCGTCATCGACATCGCCTCGCGTCGCGTCGCGTGGTCGGCTGGTCCACCGCCGACCATCTGCGGACCGATCTGGTCGCGGACGCTCTCCAGTCCGCCTGCCGTCGGCGTCGTCCCACCCGGCCGGTGATCTTTCACTCGGATCGTGGCTGTCAGTACACCAGCCAGCAATTCGCTTCCCTGGCCACGCAGTTCGGTGTCCGCCTGTCCGTCGGCCGCACCGGGCAGTGCTGGGACAACGCGCTCGCCGAGTCATTCTTCGCCACCATCAAAAGGGAGTTGCTGGATACCGCCGCCTGGCCCAGCCGGGCCGCCGCCCACACCGCGATCTTCGACTTCATCGAGGGCTGGTACAACTTGCACCGACTGCACAGCAGCCTCGGCTACCGCAGTCCCGCCGAATACGAGAGCACACTCGCAGCCTGACCACCACACCGATGGTGTCCGTCAAAGCGGAACAAGCTCACCCGGGGTCGGTCGCGGTCGTGGAGACGCTGGGCAGTGACGCCCTCGGCGACGGCGTCATCCTCTACCCCGAGGAGGAGGCGGTCATAGCGCGGGCCGTGGAGAAACGGCGTCGCGAGTTCACCGCCGTTCGGGGCTGCGCACGGCTCGCCATGGAGAAGCTCGGCACGGCGCCGCAGCCGGTTCTGCCCGGCCAGCGTGGCGCACCGCGCTGGCCCGACGGGCTGGTCGGCAGCATGACGCACTGCGAGGGCTACTGCGCGGCCGCGCTGGTGCGCGCCGAAGAGCTGGCTTCGCTGGGCATCGACGCTGAACGTCACGACCGTCTCCCCGACGGTGTCCTGGAAGCGGTGGCGCTGCCGTCTGAGCAGACCAGAGTGCGGAATCTCGCCCGCAGCCACCCCTCTGTCCACTGGGACCGGCTGTTGTTCAGCGCCAAGGAGTCCGTCTACAAGGCGTGGTTTCCCCTGACCGGAAAGTCGCTCGACTTCCTGGAGGCCGACATAGAGATCGCCCCAGCAGCCACCGCGCAAGCTTCCGGGACCTTCCGGGCACGGCTTCTGCTCCCGGGCCCGCTGGTCGACGGACATCGCATCGAGGCCTTCGACGGCCGCTGGACCGCACACCGGGATCTGCTCTCGACGGCCGTCGTCGTACACCACTTCTGAAGTATCTACGGCGATGCGAGGAGTACGAGGATGGGCGTCACCATGGACGGCATCAAGCAGCAGCGTCGCGGCAACAACCTCCAGCGCATCCAGGACGTCGCGCTCGAAACCTTCGCCGAGCAGGACTACGGGAAGACGTCCCTGAGATCGCCGAGCGGCTCGACGTCACCAAGACGGCGCTCTACGACAACTTCAGGACCAAGGAAGAGATCATCGTCAGCCTCTTCGAGGATGTGACGCAGCCGGTCCAGCGCGAGAGCGATCACCGCACGCTTGGACAGCCGGAGTGTGCAGCGTCGGTCACCCTCACGGGTGACGATCAGCATCGTCACCCACTCCACCAGTGCGTGCGGCAGGATACGGGACCAACAGGGTTCCTGAGCTGGAGAGTTGAGGGCTAGACACCTCTCTCGACGGCACGGGAGCCCTGTCCGTTGCCCACGGTCCCGCCGTCACCCGTCCGGAGCCCACCCTGAAAACCCTCAATATTTGGTCCAGTCCCTGGCCAATTCCACGCGTGAGGAGATCTGTAACTTGCAGAATATTTTCTTTAGATGGTAGGCCACAGTATGAGGAGATATAAAAAGGTGTTTAGCCGTCTGGGTGTTGGTCATTCCTTGTGCTACCAATTGAGCCACCTTAGCTTCTGTTTCGGTGAGATTCGCGATCGCCTTCGGTGAGGTTATGCGCCAACGGGATTGGTGGTGCCTAACACCGAGATCCCACAGCCTCTTCTTGATTCGCAAGGCATCGCGCGGGGCTCCCGCCTTGATATAGGCGTCAGCGCTCTGCTCGAATATTCTTATGGCCTGGTCCTGTTGCGACCGCTCACGGGCCAAGAACCTTCCGATGTCTTCTATAGTCGAAGCTCGCGCCCAGGGGTGGACCTGCATCTTCGCAGCGAGCCGCAGATCGACCAAATTTCGCTCGAATAGACTTTGCGCGTGGAGGGCTGATGCGGCTAACGCATGGTGCTGCGGGTTCATTTCAGCCAGTTTCTGAGCTAGCTTCACTGCTTTGTGCGCCGATGGCTTCTGGTCGAATTTCAGCGCCAGCCGCACGATCCAGGGGGCGGCAGCCGACTGTGACAGGAGTACGTTCCTGCTGACCGGGCCGAAGTCAACGAGCTCCTCGATGACTGGTGCGACGCCCTCGGCTCCCCTTTGGGCTTCGCGTACCCGCACGTTTACCCATGCGCACGGCCCCGCCAGCACGGTGAGACGCCCCATGAATGCGTCGTCGGTTATCATCTGCATGTGCGACGAAGCCGCATTCACTTCTGCACGCTGCAAAGCGATCAATGCCAGGATGAGGTGACTCGCGATACGGAATTCACGGTTACCCTCGGCTTGCGCAAGCACCTGGTCACTCAGGGCCGCTGCTGCGTCCAGGTCTCCGGCCATGAAAGCCAGGTGTGACCGGGCTAGCCAGAGTCCGGCCGGGGAGACCGCCGGGCCGAAGAGACTGCTATTCGGATTCTCTGGATGGTAGAGAAGTTTCGTTACGCGATCGAATTCTCCTCTCCTTGTCAGCAGGAAAGTAAACCACATTCTAGTACGCAGGTCACAGTCGCATGAAGAGTCAGCGGCTGTCTTGGCAACAGATTCTTCAGCAAGATACAGACTGCGGTCGGACCAGCCATTCAGCCAGAGAGATATCGCCTGTTGGATGAGTTGACATTTTGCGCATGTTCCAGCATTGGGAAATATGCGCGCAGAATCTGCCAGAAATGAACTTTTCGGCATTTAAATCCTTCTCCGTCCCTTCAGGCACGGCAGCTGTAAGTCTTGATCCATGGGCTTGGGTCACGCGGCTGCCGCGGCGGTGATGTTGTTCCACCGGCGGTGGGCCTCGGTGGCCTGGTGCTGGTGATGGCGGCGCCAGGCGGACCAGTGCAGGATGTGGTCCCGGTCGCGTCGGGGTTGCGGAAGTGCGGTGATCCGCAGGATGGCCAGAAGTTCGCGGCCACTGGCCGGGGCGAGTTCCAGGCCGTGTCCGGCTCCGTCGGTGGTGCGGGCGTGGGTGACGGCGAGGACGGCGGCGGCGAACAGGCTGATCAGGCTCCAGCACATCCAGGAGGTCCAGCAGGGACCTAGCCCTGGTCGAGTCCGGCCAGGCCCTTCGCTCCTTGGAAATCCGCCTCGATCTTCCAGCGGGTGCAGATGTTCACGAGGGTCGTGAGGCTGACGGGGGCGGCCGAGTGGCAGCGGTAGAGGGACAGTTCGCGGGTGTAGCGGTGGCGGCGTACGAGGAGGAAGGCGTGTCCGGTGGTGGCTGCGTCCTGGCCCGGAGGTGTGTCGTCGGACAGGACGTCGATCAATGCCCAGTCGTAGTGCCGGTCGCCCTTGGTGCCGTTGCCCGTGCGCAGGCGCATCCAGGCCCTGGCCGGGACCTTCGCGGCCAGCTGTGTGGCCGCGAAGCGGCCGACGGCGGTGGTGGCGCGGTGGTCGGCCTTGACGGCCAGGGCGTAGTCGAAGCCCAGGGTGCGGGCGGTGCGGCGCAACTCCAGACTGCCGTAGACCTCGCCGCCGGTGAACCAGCGGGCAGCAAGGCCCAGTTCACGGGCACGGTGCAGCATCGCGGTGGCCAACTGCGGTTTGGTGGCGAAGGTGATCTCGTCAGGCACGTGCCGCAGCAGCCGGCGTTCCTCGTCTTCGGCCCAGGCCGTCGGCAGGTACAGCTGACGGTCGATGAGTGCGTGAACGTGCACGGAGGCGTAGGTGAGATGGACTGCGACCTGGCACAGACCCAACCCGCCCAGCGCACCGGAGTACTGGGGGATGCACCCACGCAGTCAGTGGAGGACTTCTCATCGCCCGTCTCGTCGACGACCAGCACGGCCTCATCGTCGGCGAGTTACCTGCCGTCCAGGCGGCGAGATGATCGCGGGCCAGGTCATGGTTCCAGGCGCCGCGCGAAAGAAAGTGCCGCAGCCGGTACGGCCCGTCAGGGCCCAGAGCCTGTGCGAGCGTCCAGCAGTTACGCCGCTCCAACTCCATCAGCATCCCCCGTGTCATCGTCCTGCCCAGCATCCGCGAGTCCCGGCGCGGGAAGCAGACGGCCACCGCGGCTATCAGCGACCCGAACGCCGCTGTCCGGGCCCGCTCGGCCATCGTGGCCTCGACGGCCACCTGGTCCTTGATCGTCGTCACAAACGTTCATGATCACGGTGGCCGTTCCCGTGCCCGCGCCCACCCTCCTGGCCTACTCGGATACCTCAACGATCAAGACTTGCAGCTGCCGTGTCAGTGATCAGGCTTTCAGGTTCCATTTAAGGTTTCAACGGGAAGTTCAGGCCGCCATGGCTTGATGTGATCGCTCTCGGCAACGATCGTATGTATCTACTGAGCCGTTTCAAACCTGCCGCTCCAGGGTATGGAGAGCCGCGTCGATTGACGGCATTTCGATTCGGATTGCACCGGGCCTGCGGAAGATCCGCCACGCCTTCAGTCGTGTGACGCCGCGCTCGACCGGCGCCCGTGCTGTGGCCAGGGCTCGGTTGACGGTTTGCTGAATTGGCCTGAGCTTGTCCTGCCTTGAACTCGCGCAGCCGACGGTCTCTGTGCACGTTCAGGTTGTCCCACACGAGCACGATCGGTGCGCCGAGTTGCTGGTGGGCGGTGATGAGCAGGTCGCGGTAGTCGGTCCAGGTGAAACTGCGTCTGCCGCCCTGCTGTGGTCGACGAGCCGTTTGTGCCGGAAGATCAGGCGTGAGCGTTCGCGCTGCTTGTAGCAGGCCAGAGCGGCGATGGAGAAGCGGCGCTGGGAGCGTCTGCGGACCCGTATGACGGGTGTGTGTCCGCGCCGGAACCAGGTGCGGGCTGTGGGCGGCGTCATCGAGAAGCCGGCTTCGTCTTCGCAGCAGCGCCAGGCCCCGAGCGCCGCCACGGCGTTCCCACCTGGGCCATGTCTCCTTCACCCACCCGGTGACGGCTTCCTCGTCGCGCTCGATCGCGCGGCGGGCGGGGACCTGGTGGCTGAAGCCGTGCCGGTGCAGCGTCTGCGCGATGGCTGACAGCGTCATGCTCTTGTGGAACCGGCGCCCGATCAGCGTCTCTATCCGCGCCAGTGTCCACGTCTGGTCCGGCCAGCCACGAGCGACCGGTCCCCTAGCCAGCTCCTGCTCGAGCATCTCGAACAATGCCTCACTCAGCTGGACCTGGACGCCTGCCCCTTCGACTCCAGGGGCGGTGTTCCGCCGTGCTTCCATGCCTGGTACCACCGCTGTACCGACCGCACGCTGACACGTAACTGCTTGGCGATGGCGGCAATGTCGTGTCCCAGGGCGAATAACTCGGCCGTCCGCATCCGGATGCTCGCGAAACGCCCGTCGTTCCGCGGTCAGCCCGCCCCCTTGTGGATACCTCATGTCACCGGCCTACTGCGATAGGCACAACTCGTCGACCCTCACGACATCACTCCAGCAAGTGAGGCGCCCTGCGCTTCTCGGACAGCGGTGTTGAGGGTTCTCCTTATGCCGCTGCCTGCAACTCCTCGTACTCGGCGTGGACTTCTGCGGGAGTCTTGTAGCCGAGTCCGGAGTGGAGGCGTTTTCGATTGTAGAACATCTCGATGTAGCGGACGATCGCCCGGTGGGCATGTGTGCGTGTTGGGAACGTAGTTCGGTGCACGAGTTCGTTTCGTGTTACGAGCTCTTACGAATCGAAAGAACTGGACAACCCCAGCCGCAAGAACTGACGCATCATCAGGACAGGCGTCAGATGAGCGTCAAGCCTGCCGCGCGCTGCCCTGGCGAACATCAGGACCAACGCTCGCCATACTCCGAATGATGTCTAGAAACCGCAGCTCAGGAATGTACGTCCGTCGGGCAGCGCACTCCACGTCGTGCGCTATGGGAAACAGGTCGACATCATGTGCGAGGAACCTGAGAAAAGAGGAAAGCAGCAGGTCAGAGCCCCTTCTCAGCGGGCTCAAGAACAGCCACGCACTCCACGTGCGAGGTCATCGGAAACAGATCGAACGCCCGCAGCGTCCGCACCTTGTAGCCGCCGTCGCGGAAGTACGCCAGGTCGCGGGCGAGCGCCGCCGGGTCGCAGGCGACGTACGCGATGCGGCGGGCGCCCAGGGATGACAGGTGCTCGACCGTCTTCTTGCCGGCGCCGGCGCGCGGCGGGTCGAGGACGACGAGGTCGACCTCGGTGATGCCGGTGCGCGGGAGGACCGTCTCGACCTTGCCCTGCTCGATGCGGACACGGTCGAAGCCGGCGAGGTTGTGGCGGGCGTCCTCCACCGCGCGCTTGCCGGACTCGATGCCGAGGACCGCGCCCTTGTCGCCGAGCCGGTCTGCGAGGGCACCGGCGAACAGGCCGACGCCGCAGTACAGGTCGAGCGCCATCTCGCCCTTGCGCGGCAGCAGGCCCTGCATCACGGCGAGCACCAGGGTGTCGGCGGCCTTCGGGTGGACCTGCCAGAAGCCGCCGCTGCCGACGCGGTACGTACGGCCGTCGGCGCGCTCGCGCACGAAGGCACGGCCGTGGACGCGGTGGATGCCGCCGTCCTTCTCCTCGACGCGCATGACGGAGACGGGCCTGTCCAGCTCGACGAGGGGCAGGCGGGCGCCCGGCTTGGGCTCCAGAATCACCATGCGGTCCTGGGACCCCGTCGCGGCGATCGCCTCGATCGACTCCATCCCGGACCAGTCGCGCTGCTCGATGCCCAGCTCGCTGACGCCGGGCGCCGCGATCATGCAGTGCTCGATCGGCTCTACCTCGTGCGAGCGGTGGCGACGCAACCCGGCGTTGCCGTCCGCGTCCACCGTGTACTGCACGCGTGTCCGCCAGGCCGGGACCTCGCCCGCCGGCAGCTTGTCGCCCTCGGCGGGCATCACCGTGCCGTCCCAGCCCGCCTCCTCGGGCGTGAGCCCCGCGAGGCGCTGCAGCTGCTCGGCGATCACCTCGCCCTTGAGGCGGCGCTGCGCACCCGGCTTGGCGTGCTGCCAGTCGCAGCCGCCGCAGCGACCGGGGCCCGCGTACGGGCAGGGGGCCTCGACGCGGTCCTTCGAGGCGTCCAGGATGTCAACGGCGTCCGCGCGCAGGAAGCGCGCGCCCTCCTCGCCCTCGGTCACGCGCGCGACGACGCGCTCGCCGGGCAAGGCATGCCGGACGAACAGGACCTGGCCCTCGGCCGTACGGGCGATGCAGTGCCCGCCATGCGCGACGGGACCGATCTCGACCTCGTACTCCTCCCCCACCAGCGACTTCTTCGGTTCTGCCTGCATGGTGGGGTGACTCCAGATGAGAAAAGGGGAACGGCCGGACAACAGCCCACCAGTCTACGTGGACGCCACCCGGCCGATCGACACCAGTGGGTCAGCCCTTCGAAGAACCCGGATCCGTGAGCTTCCCCAAGAACCCGGATCCGTCAGCGATGCGAAGTACCGGAATACGTCAGGGCTTGGTAGAACCCGAGGTCCCCGACGACGGGCCGGACGAGGACGAAGACGCCGAGGGCTCCTTCGGCCGCTCCTCCGCCGGACCCCGGCGCACCGCACCCGGCGCGTTCCAGTCCTGACGCTTGCGGGCCCGCAGCTTCGCCGCCTCGGAGGACTCCAGCTGGTAGGGCACGGAGGTCACCATGACGCCGGGCGTGAACAGGAGCCGGCCCTTGAGGCGCAGGGCGCTCTGGTTGTGCAGCAGGTGCTCGTACCAGTGGCCGACCACGTACTCGGGAATGATCACGGAGACCGCGTCGCGTGGCGACTCCTTGCGCAGGCCCTTCACGTACTCGATGATCGGCCGCGTGATCTCGCGGTAGGGCGAGTCGAGGACCTTCAGCGGTACGGCGATGCCACGCCGTTCCCACTCCTCGCGCAGGGCCTTGGTCTCGGCCGGGTCGACGTTGACGCTGAGCGCTTCGAGGGTGTCGGAGCGCAGCAGCTTGGCGTAGGCGAGGGCGCGCAGCGTCGGGCGGTGGATCTTGGAGATCAGGACGACGGAGTGGACGCGGGAGGGGCGGACGCTGTCGTCGGAGGGGCCTTCGGGCGCGGCGATCTCCTCGGCGACCCGGTCGTAGTGCTTACGGATCGCGCTCATCGTCGCGTAGAAGATCACCATTCCGAGCAACGCGACCCAGGCGCCGTGCGTGAACTTGGTGACCAGGACGACGACCAGCACCAGACCGGTGAAGAAGGCCCCGAAGGCGTTGATCGCCCGCGAGCGGACCATGTGGCGCCTCTTGGCCTGGTCCTTCTCGATGGCGAGGTGGCGGTTCCAGTGCCGCACCATGCCGGTCTGGCTGAGCGTGAAGGAGACGAACACCCCGACGATGTAGAGCTGGATGAGACGCGTCGAGTCCGCCCCGTAGATCACGACCAGGAGCATGGCCGCGCCGGCGAGCAGCACGATGCCGTTCGAGAAGGTGAGGCGGTCGCCGCGAGTGTGCAGTTGGCGCGGGAGGTAGCGGTCCTGGGCGAGGATCGAGCCGAGCAGCGGGAAACCGTTGTACGCGGTGTTGGCGGCCAGGAACAGGACCAGCGCGGTGGCGGCGGCCAGCACGATGAACAGGAAACTGCCCTTGCCGAAGACGGCCTCGGCGACCTGCGAGATCACCGGATTCTGGACGTAGTCCGCGCCGACCGCGACACCGTTGTGGATCAGGTCGGTGGCCGGGCTCTCGGCCATCCGGACCTTGGTCGTCATGGCCAGGGCGATGATGCCGCAGAACATGGTGACGGCCAGCAGGCCCATCATCGCGAGGGTGGTCGCGGCGTTCTTCGACTTCGGTTTGCGGAAGGCGGGGACGCCGTTGGAAATGGCCTCGACGCCGGTGAGCGCGGCACAGCCGGAGGAGAAGGCGCGCAGCAGCAGGAAGACGAGGGCGAAGCCCGCGAGTCCCTGGTGTTCGGCCTTGATGTGGTAGTCGGCGGTGGGCGCCCGCATGGTGTCGTCGAGGACGAGTCCACGGAAGGCGCCCCACGCGATCATGATGAAGACGCCCGCCACGAAGACATACGTCGGAATCGCGAAGAGCTTTCCGGACTCCTTGACTCCGCGCAGGTTCATCAGCGTGAGCAGCACGATGACGGCCACCGCGCAGGCGACCTTGTGTTCGACCACGAAGGGGATCGCCGAGCCGAGGTTCTCGATGCCGGAGGCGATGGAGACGGCGACGGTGAGGACGTAGTCGACGAGCAGGGCGCTGGCGACGGTGAGTCCGGCCTTGGGACCGAGGTTGGTGTTGGCCACCTCGTAGTCGCCGCCGCCGCTCGGGTATGCGTGCACGTTCTGCCGGTAGGAGGCGACCACCGTGAACATCAGCACGACGACCGCGAGGGCGATCCAGGGGCTGAAGTGGTAGGCCGACACGCCCGCGATGGAGAGGACCAGCAGCACTTCTCCGGGTGCGTAGGCCACGGAGGAGAGCGGGTCGGAAGCGAAGACGGGGAGTGCGATGCGCTTCGGCAGGAGCGTTTCCCCGAGCCGATCGCTGCGCAGTGCGCGCCCGATCAGGATCCGTTTGGGCACGTCGGTCAGTTTGGACACGCAGAGGATCGTAAGCGTTCGAACGCGGGGTCGCCCACCCGCCGTCCCGCATGAGCTTCCGATCTGCTCTCCGAGTGAAAACCGGCACGGCTCCAGCTGCGGATTCCGTAGCCGAGGACATCCGCATGCCTATATGACAAAAGTCCCCAACTCTGCCCGGCTCTGGAGGTTCCATGCACGCCACCGCTGAGCTCATCGGCGCCACCGCAGGTCTCATCGGCCTCGGAATCCTGACCATCGCCAGCGTTCGCAGCATCACACGCCGCTGATCTCCCCGTTCCCGGCCGGCCGAGGAAAACCCGCAGGCGAACGTGCACGGGGGTGCCCTCGACGGACCGCGCGTGTGTAGCTTGGGCGGCGGTCTGAGACCCTGTTTAGCCTGAGCGTAACCATTCACATTCGGAAGGACGGTCGTGCACATCGTCATCATGGGCTGCGGAAGAGTGGGTTCCGCTCTTGCCCAGACCCTGGAGCAACAGGGGCACACGGTCGCCGTGATCGACCAGGACCCCACCGCCTTCCGACGACTGGGCTCCGGGTTCGGCGGCCGTCGTGTCACCGGCGTCGGCTTCGACCAGGACACCCTGCGCGAGGCGGGCATCGAGGAGGCAGGCGCGTTCGCCGCGGTCTCCAGCGGTGACAACTCGAACATCATCGCCGCCCGGGTGGCCCGCGAGATGTTCGGCATCGAGAACGTCGCGGCGCGCATCTACGACCCCCGCCGCGCCGAGGTCTACCAGCGCCTCGGCATCCCGACCGTCGCCACCGTCCGCTGGACGGCCGACCAGATGCTGCGCCGGCTGCTGCCCTCGGGCGCGGAGCCGCTGTGGCGCGACCCCACCGGCGGCGTTCAGCTCGCCGAGGTGCACACCTCCGCCGGCTGGGTCGGCCACAAGATCAGCCGGCTCCAGGACGAGACGGGCGTACGCGTGGCCTTCCTCACCCGGCTGGGCGAGGCGATCCTGCCCTCCTCCCAGACGGTGCTGCAGGAGGGCGACCTGGTGCACGTGATGATGCGCGCCGACGAGGTGGACAAGGTCGAGGCGGCATTCGCCAAGGGCCCTGAAGAGGAGGCCGGTCACTGATGAGGGTCGCCATTGCCGGTGCCGGCGCCGTGGGCCGCTCGATCGCGGGCGAGCTCCTGGAGAACGGCCACGAGGTCCTGCTGATCGACAAGGCGCCGACCGCCATCTCGGTCGAGCGCGTCCCGCAGGCGGAGTGGCTGCTCGCCGACGCCTGCGAGATCACCTCCCTGGACGAGGCGGCGCTGCAGCGCTGCAACGTGGTCATCGCGGCCACGGGTGACGACAAGGTCAACCTCGTCGTCTCCCTGCTCGCGAAGACCGAGTACGGGGTCCCGCGGGTCGTCGCCCGCGTCAACAACCCCAAGAACGAATGGCTGTTCAACGAGGCCTGGGGAGTCGACGTCGCCGTCTCGACCCCGCGCCTGATGTCGGCCCTGGTCGAGGAGGCCGTCAGCGTCGGCGACCTCGTCCGCCTGCTCCGCTTCAGCCACGGCGACGCCAACCTCGTCGAGCTGACCCTTCCGCCGGAGTCCGCCCTGGCCGGTACGACGGTGGGCGACGTCGAGTGGCCCGAGGACACCTCCCTGGTCACCATCATCCGGGGCACCCGCGTCCTCACCCCCTCCCGGGAGGACTCCCTGGAGGCGGGCGACGAACTCCTCTTCGTGGCCGCGCAGGCCCGCGAGGAGCAGCTGGAGGACCTGCTGTCGGTGCGCCGCGAGGACGCGACGAGCTGATCGGCTGTCGTACGAGAGGGGGCACCCGGAGATATCTCCGGGTGCCCCCTCTCGTACGACAGCCCGGCGCTCCAGAACAGGCCGTGCACGCCGATGCGGAGGACAGACCCGTTCAAGCTGATACAGGGGTCTGGGAGCAGGACCCCCCGCGACGCCGATACCGGCGCCGATTACGCCCCTCGACGGTGTCGGCCCGCAGTCGTCTCGTTCCCCTCGGCGGCAGCCGCCCGCTCCTTCTCCGCCTTCTCCTCGGCCTCCATCTCGGCGAACACGTCGATGGGGGCGGGCGCCTTGGCCAGGAAGACCCAGGTCAGCCAGACGGCGAGCAGGAACGGCGGAATCTTGAGGGCGATCAGGATCCAGCCGAACTTGGTGGTGTCGGCCCACCAGTAGAGCGGGAAGAGGACCGCGCACTTGGCGAGCAGGATCAGGCCCCAGGCCCAACTCGCCTTCGCGTACGCCTTCTTGCGGCCGGGGTTACGGGTGCGCCAGGAGAGGTTCTCCTTGAAGACCGGGCCCAGGATCAGGCCGATCAGCGGGACGCCCGCGAGGGTCGTGACGATGTAGGCGATGGCCAGGCCGAGCGTGTAGAGCATGCCCGGTAGGTAGAAGTCCTTCGCATTGCCCGTCATCATCGCGAAGACCACGCCGAAGGCGACGCCGAAGACGCCGCTGAAGGCGTGCTTGACGGTGTCCCGCATCACGAGGCGGATCACGACGAGCAGCAGGGACACTCCGAGGGCGGCGATCGCCGACCAGTGCAGGTCCTTGTTGATCGTGAAGATGGTGACGAAGAGGAGGCCGGGCACCACCGTCTCGACCATGCCGCGCACGCCACCGAACGCCTCGAAGAGCGCGGCCTCGGTCACCGCCCGCGAATCCTGCTGGGCGTCTTCGGTCGGCTTGTCGAGCGACGTCACCGGCTACTCCCGTCCAAGCGGTCTGAGTTCGTACTTCGGGTTGAACAGCACCCTACGGCCCCGGCTCATCGAAATGCGGCCCGATGCGATCAGCTTGCGCCCCGGCTCGATCCCGACGATGGAACGCCGGCCGAGCCAGACCACGTCCAGGGCGGCCGAGCCGTCGAACAGCTCGGCCTCCAGGGCCGGGACACCGGCCCGTGGCCGCAGAGTGACCGTGCGCAAGGTACCAGTAACCGTGACGATCTGTCGGTCGTGGCAGTCACCGATGCGCGTGCAGCCCGTGGTCTCGGTGTCCTCGCGCAGCTCCTCGGACTCCAGGTCCTCCTGGGACGAGGAGAGCCGGTCTATCATGCGCCGGAACCGGCCCGCCGGCTTTTCGGAACGAGGAACAGCACTCATACCGAAAGCGTACCGGGGTGCGCCGACGGCGACGTACCCGCGGCACCGCCCTCTCGATCACCGATCGCTTCTCTCCCGGGAAGGCCCGGGTCACCCCTCGAACCGGTATCCCATCCCGGGCTCCGTGATGAAGTGCCGCGGATGCGAGGGATCCACCTCCAGCTTGCGGCGCAGCTGCGCCATGTAGACCCGGAGATAGTTCGTCTCCGTGCCGTACGAGGGGCCCCACACCTCCTGGAGCAGCTGCTTCTGGCTGACCAGGCGGCCCGTGTTGCGCACGAGGACCTCCAGGAGGTGCCACTCCGTGGGAGTCAGGCGGACATCGCGCCCGGCGCGGTTGACCTTCTTGGCGGCCAGATCGACGGTGAAGTCCTCGGTCTCGACGATCATGTCGTCCTCACCGCCCCCGGTGGGCTCCGTGCGGCGGACGGCGGCGCGCAGCCGGGCGAGCAACTCGTCCATGCCGAAGGGCTTGGTGACGTAGTCGTCGGCGCCCGCGTCGAGCGCCTCGACCTTCTCGTCGGAGGAGTGCCGGGCGGACAGCACCAGGATCGGCACCCGGGTCCAGCCGCGCAGTCCCCTGATCACCTCGACGCCGTCCATGTCGGGCAGGCCGAGGTCGAGCACGACGACGTCGGGGTGCCGGGCGGCGGCGAGCTGGAGCGCGGTGGCTCCGTCGGGGGCCGCGTCGACCTCGTACTTGCGCGCCTTCAGGTTGATCACGAGTGCTCGGGTGATCTGCGGCTCGTCGTCGACCACGAGGACCCGGGTCATGAGACCTGCCTTTCCGCTGCTGCTGTTGCCGTGGCCAGGTCGGGCCGACCGGCCACCGCCCGGACCGTGAGCACCATGGTGAGTCCGCCGCCGGGAGTGTCCTCGGCGTTGAGGGTGCCGCCCATCGACTCGGCGAAGCCGCGGGCGACCGCGAGGCCGAGGCCCACTCCGGTGCCGCGCGGGGCGTCGCCGTAGCGCTGGAAGGGCGCGAAGATCCGGTCCTTGGCCTCGTCCGGGACGCCCGGGCCACGGTCGACCACCCGCACCTCCACGCGGTCGGCCATGGCGCTCGCGGCCACCAGGACCGGCTCGTCGGCGGGGCTGTACTTGACGGCGTTCTCCACGAGGTTGGCCACCGCGCGCTCCAGCAGCCCCGCGTCGACGGCGACCATCGGCAGGCTCTCCGGGATCTCCATCTCCACGCTGTCCTCGGGGATCCCGCCGAGCGCCATCGGGACCACCTCGTCGAGGTCGATCTCGCGGATCAGCGGGGCGACCGTGCCGGTCTGCAGCCGGGACATGTCCAGCAGGTTGCCCACCAAGTGGTCGAGGCGGTCGGCCCCGTCCTCGATGCCTTCGAGGAGTTCCGCCCGGTCCTCCTCGGACCAGGCCACGTCGTCGGACCGCAGCGAGGACACGGCGGCCTTGATCCCTGCCAGCGGGGTGCGCAGGTCGTGGCTGACTGCGGCGAGCAGGGCCGTCCGGATGCGGTTGCCCTCGGCCAGCTCGCGCGCCTGGTCGGCTTCCTGCTGAAGGCGCCGGCGGTCCAGGACGACCGCGGCCTGCGCGGCGAAGGCGGCGAGCACCCGGCGGTCCGAGGCCGGCAGCACGCGTCCGGACAGGGCCATCGCCATGTGGTCGCTCACCGGCATGTCCACGTCCGCGTCCTCGGGACGGACCGAGGGCCCCGGACCCACACTGCCCGCGCACGTCCACGGCTCGACGTCGCTCTGCCGCTCCAGCAGCGCGACCGACTCCATCCCGAAGGTCTCCCGCACCTGCTCCAGCAAGGCCTCCAGGCTGGTCTCGCCGCGCAGCACACTGCCCGCCAGGAAGGAGAGGATCTCCGACTCGGCACGCAGATGCGCCGCCTGGTGGGTGCGGCGGGCCGCCAGGTCCACCACCGACGCCACCGAGACCGCGACCCCGAAGAAGATCGCGATGGCGACGATGTTCCTGGGATCGGCGATCGTCAGCCGGTGCATCGGCGGCGTGTAGTAGTAATTCAGCAGCAGCGAGCCGAAGGCCGCCGAGGCCAGCGCCGGATAGAGACCGCCGAGCAGGGCCGCCGCCACCGTCAGCGCCAGGAACAGCAGCATGTCGTTGGCGAGACCGAGGTCGACGGTGTTCAGCAGCAGCGCGAGGATCACCGGGCCGCCCACGCCGACCAGCCAACCCCAGATGATCCGGGAGCGGCCGAGCCGCGCTCCGCGCGCCACCGGCAGACCGCGCCCCTTGGCGACCTCTCCATGGGTGACGATGTGGACGTCCAGGTCGGGGCCCGACTCCCGGGCGACCGTGGCGCCGACGCCCGGCCCGAAGACGTACTGCCAGGTCTTGCGGCGCGAGGAGCCGAGCACGATCTGGGTGGCGTTGACGCCCCGCGCGAAGTCCAGCAGGGAGGTCGGTATGTCGTCCCCGACGACATGGTGGAACGTTCCGCCCAGGTCCTCGACCAGGGTGCGCTGGACGGCCAGCTCCTTGGGCGAGGCCGAGGTGAGCCCGTCGCTGCGGGCGATGTAGACGGCCATCACCTCACCGCCCGCGCCCTTCTCCGCGAGCCGCGCGGCACGGCGGATCAGGGTGCGCCCTTCCGGACCGCCCGTGAGCCCCACCACGATCCGCTCCCGCGAGCCCCAGATCTTCGAGACCCGGTGCTCGCTGCGGTACTCGGTCAGGTATTCGTCGACCCGGTCGGCGACCCAGAGCAGCGCCAGCTCGCGCAGCGCGGTGAGGTTGCCGGGCCGGAAGTAGTTCGACAGGGCCGCGTCGACCTTGTCGGACTTGTAGATGTTCCCGTGCGCCATCCGCCGCCGCAGCGCCTGGGGCGACATGTCGACCAGCTCGATCTGGTCCGCCCGGCGCACCACCTCGTCCGGTACGGTCTCGCGCTGCCGTACCCCGGTTATCGACTCGACGACATCGCCCAGCGACTCCAGGTGCTGGATGTTGACCGTGGAGACGACGTCCACACCGGCCGCCAGCAGCTCCTCCACGTCCTGCCAGCGCTTGTCGTTGCGCGAACCGGGGACATTGGTGTGCGCGAGTTCGTCCACCAGGGCGACTGCCGGGGCGCGCCCCAGTACGGCGTCCACATCCATCTCGGTGAAGACGGACCCCCGGTACTCCAGCTCCTTGCGCGGCACCTGCTCGAGGCCGTGCAGCATCACCTCGGTGCGCGGCCGCTTGTAGTGCTCGACGAAGGCGACCACACAGTCGGTACCCCGCTCGACGCGCCGGTGCGCCTCGGAGAGCATCGCGTACGTCTTCCCGACGCCCGGTGCCGCACCGAGGTAGATCCGAAGCTTGCCGCGTCCCATGACCCCTATTGTCTTCCTGTCACCACTGTGTACGCAGCGTCGACCTTACGGCCAAGAATTCCGATAAAAGGGGTGCCAGGGGTGCTCCGGGGCGTCTTTGACGCAACCCTGATGCGCGGGGCCGTGGCCGACGCCGCCGTACCGCGTCAGTGCTCGACGATCTCCCCGTCGCTCAGCTCGAGGACCCGGTCGGCCAAACCCAACAGAGTCGCGTCGTGGGTGGCGACCAGTGCGGTGACGTGTTCGCTGCGGACGACGGCACGCAGCAGCTCCATCACTGCGATGCCGGTCTCGGCGTCGAGCTGTCCGGTGGGCTCGTCGGCGATGAGGAGCGAGGGGTTGTTGGCGAGGGCACGGGCGATGGCCACACGCTGCTGCTGGCCGCCGGACAGCTCGCCGGGGCGCTGGGCCGCGTGGTCGGCGAGACCGACGAGGGAGAGCAGGAGTTCGACGCGTTCCTCGCGCTCACGCGGATCGGCCCGGCGCAGCCGCAGCGGAACGCCGACGTTCTCGGCGGCGGTCAGGATGGGGATCAGCCCGAAGGACTGGAAGACGAAGCCGATGCGGTCGCGGCGCAGTCCCAGGAGCCCGTTCTCGTCGAGCGTCGAGAGGTCGAGGCCGTCGACGGTGATGCGCCCCCCGTCCAGCGCGTCGAGCCCGCCGACGAGGTTGAGGAGCGTCGTCTTGCCGGATCCGGAACGCCCCTTGAGGGCGACGAGTTCGCCGCGCGGTACGTCGAAGGAGACACCTCGCAGCGCGTGTACGGCGGCGGCACCGGTGCCGTACGAGCGATGGACGTTCTCGACGCTCACCATGGTGTCCGTGACGACCTGACTCATGACCCTCCCCCGTCGGCCGGGCGCCAGTATGTCCAGCGGGCGCCCGGCCGGGCAATGGGTCGGCTCGACTCGGGTTGTCCCCGTGGGGCTCGGCCCGGGTTGCCCGCGCGCACCTCAGCCGGGGTTGTCCCCGTGCGTCAGCGTCTCCCATGCCACGAAGAGGTTGTTGCTGCCGGCCGGGCGGTTCTGCTCGGTCAGCCTCTGGGTGTTGGTCATCGCAATGCCCAGACGGTTGTGCAGGGCGTTGTAGCCGACCTCGGTGATCGGACCGAGCCCGAGTGTGAGGGACCCGCCGCACAGCCAGCTCGGCACCGTCTCGCCCAGCTGGTACTTGGACTGGAAGCCGAGTGCCTGCCGCAGACGCTCACCGACGTCCGTGCCGTACAGGTCCTGCCCCTGGATCCGGCTGGTCTCGGCGACGTGCGAGATGGCGGAAATGCCGTACCCGGTGTGCGTGAAGTCGCGGCAGGTCTCCTGGGTGAGACCGGTGACGAAGGTGGACTGCCCCTGCCAGTAGTTGACGATCTTCGCCGTGGTGTCGAGGTTCTGGCTCGGCACGGTCTTCGGCACGGAGCCGTCGGAGGACAGGTAGATGTACGCGGCCGTCCGCGTGCGGAACTTCGACATGGCCTTGTCGTACGAGGTCTTGTCCTCCAGGAAGACGGAGATGCCGATGGCGGCCTCCATCATCGACAGCTCCCAATTGCCGTTGGAGTTGGAGCCGTTGATGATCTCGGGGAGGTAGACGTTGCGCAGCATGGTCGCGAAGCGGCCGGAGTTGGCCCACGTGCCGGTGTACGTGTACTTGATGATCTCGGCGGCCTTGGGCCAAGAGGAGCCCGCCCAGCCGGTCTGCAGCGGCGCGTTGCTGTTGGTGTGATCCTTGATCACCGCCGACCAGGCATCCATCAGCTCGATCGACTTCTTCGCGTACCGCTCGTCGCGGGTGACGTACCAGGCGAGCGCGTCGGTGTACGCCGCTATCGCGTCCTCGCGCTCGTCGGTGCAGCCGTAGTTGGGCTTGGAGTACGAGCCGCACTCGACGGTCGCGCGAGGCGTGGCGGTGCGGCTCAGCGAGGCGTACTTGCTCGCCATCATCTGGTCGTAGGCGCCCTTCCAGGGCTGGGCGCCGGCGTTGACCTTGCTGCGGGCGAAGTCCAACTGGCTCCTGGAGAGGGTGACTCCGGGGTGCACGAACGTGGTGGGGGCGGCCTCGGCCTGGTGCGCGCCCGGCCAGGAGAGGAATCCGGCGAGCAGGGCGGCGGTCGTGGCGGCGACGGTGACGAGGAGGGCCGGGCGTCGTCTGCGCCGGTGGACTGCGGGGGTGTCGGGCATGTGGGGGGCCATCCGTTCTCGTATGTGAACGACGCACTGGAGACTGAACACACGCGTTGGCCGGTGACCATAGGTACAGACCAGACTTCCGTCAAGGTCTGAAGAAAGACCCGCAGCTCAAATGCCGTTCACTGATGAGAACTTGGCCGGCGCCGGGCATTCGAAAGGGCCGCACTCCCCGGTAAAGGGAGTACGGCCCCACTCATGTGTGGACCCACCAGCCCTGCAGCTCGTGTGAACCCAACGCGTTTGTCTCGCGCGTCAGCGGACCTCGGTGATCTCCGGTCCGCGCTGCAGCTGCCCCATGCCGCCGGAGAAGCGGGAACCGCTCTGCTCCTCCTGCTGGACACCCTCGGCCACCATCTGCGCGTCGTCCGGCAGCTTCAGGACGATCGGGTCACGGGGGGCCATCGGACCCTCACCACGAACGACCACCGCGTCCCGGAAGATCTGCTCAAGCAGACCCGCGGCCTGCGGCTGTACCGCGCCCTGGCCGGAGATCACTCCGCGCAGGAACCAGCGGGGGCCGTCCACGCCGACGAACCGCACGACCTGGAAGCCACCCGTGCCGTCCGGCAGCTGCACCGGCACCTGCGCCCGCAGTTCCCAGCCCAGCGGGCCCTCGACCTCATCGATGACACCGCCCTGCTGGGTGATGCCGGAGGCGATCTCCTCGCGCACCTCGCCCCAGATGCCCTCGCGCTTGGGAGCGGCGAAGGCCTGCAGCTGGATGGCGCTGTCCTTCAGGACGACGGTGGCCGCGACGATCGCGTCACCCGCGACCTCGACCCGCAGCTCCATGCCGTCGACTCCGGGTACGAAGAGACCACCCAGGTCCACCCGGCCCTCGGCCGGATCGCGGACCTCGGAGCTGTCCCAGGGCCCATCGGGCCGAGGCTCGGGCTCGAGCCGCACGCGCTCGCGCTCGGCTTCTTCGTCCGCCTCAGTGTCGAACTCGTCGACGACCTGCTCGGCCTCGCCCGCCGCGTCCTCGGCGGCACTGCCCTTCTTGCGACGTCCGAACACGTCACTGTCCTTCCCGGTCGGATACGACCGAAGCGTATCGATTCCCACCCGTTGTGCTGCCCACGGCAGAATGACCTCCAGTGGACCCGAAGCCCCCTGCGGCCCGCGCCGAGTCGGGAAGCTCCGCGACCTCCTGGAAGCGGACCTTCTCGACCTGCTGTACGACCAGTTGGGCAATCCGGTCGAAGCGCTCGAACCGCACGGACTCGTGCGGGTCGAGATTCACCACGATCACCTTGATCTCCCCACGGTACCCGGCATCCACCGTCCCCGGGGCATTCACCAGGGCGACACCGCAGCGGGCGGCGAGCCCGGAACGCGGGTGCACGAAGGCCGCGTACCCCTCGGGCAGCGCGATGGACACTCCCGTGGGCAGAACCGCCCGCTCACCGGGCTTCAGTTCGCGGCTCTCGGTGGTGCGCAGATCGGCTCCCGCGTCACCGGGATGCGCGTACTCGGGAAGCGGGACTTCCGGGTCGACGCGCCGGATCAGTACGGCGATTTCCTCACGGGGCTGACTCGTCACGGGTTCACCTCGAAGGCACGGGCGCGCCGGCTCTGGTCCGGGTCGCTCATGGCGGCCCGGATCTCCTCCGGGCGGCCGTTGTCGATGAAGTGGTCGACCTTCACCTCGACGAAGAGGGCGTCGGCGCGGACGGCGACGGGTCCATCGGGACCACCGAGCCGCCCGGTGGCGGTGGAGTAGATCTTCCGCCCGGCCACGGCGGTGACCTCGGCCTCCAGGTGGAGCACGGTGCCGACGGGCACCGGGCGCCGGAAGTCGGTCTCCAGCCGTCCCGTCACGGCGATCGTGCGCAGCAGCCAGTTCAGCGAACCGAGCGTCTCGTCCAGCGCGGTGGCGAGGACGCCGCCGTGCGCGAGACCCGGGGCGCCCTGGTGGGCGGGCCGCACGGTGAACTCCGCCGTGATCCGGACACCGTCCCCGGCGCGGGCCTCCAGGTGCAGTCCATGAGGCTGCTCCCCGCCACATCCGAAACAGAGTTCGTAGTGGGCCCCGAGGAGCTCGCCGGGGGCGGGCGCGTCGGGGTGCCGCACCGGCGCGACGGCGTCTGCGGGGGGTGTCAGAGCTGCGGAAGTACCACTCACAGCCGCAGACCTTACCCGCGCGTCCACGAACTGTTGGCACCGTGCCAAGCTTGACTTCATGCAGCTCTCCGCCTCGCCGTACGAAGAACGCCTCACCGCGCCCCGCACCTGGTGGGCGATCTGTTTCCTGGTCGGTGTCGCGATGGCCCTGATCTTCCTCCCGTTCGGCACGCTGCCACTGCTGGGCGCCCTCGTCGGCGGCACCGCGGTGTCGGCGGTCGTGGCCAGCTCGTACGGCTCGATCCGCATCCGCGTCGTGGGCGACTCCCTGATCGCGGGCGACGCCAAGATCCCGGTCGCGGCCCTCGGCGACGCCGAGATCATGGACCAGGAGGAGGCGCGCGCCTGGCGCACGTACAAGGCCGACCCTCGCGCCTTCATGCTCCTGCGCGCCTACATCCCCACCGCCCTGCGCGTCCAGGTCACCGACCCGGAGGACCCGACGCCGTACCTGTACCTGTCGACGAGGGAGCCGCAGCGCCTGGCGGCGGCGCTGGAGGCGGCGCGAGCGGCGGCGTAGCCCCGTAGCCCGCCTTCGCGGGAATGGCGGGGCGCCTGCGGAGGCAGGCTACGGGACGGGAACTCGCAGGTGCCGACAGGCGCACACGCGACGGGAACTCGCAGGTGCCGGAGGAGGCGCGTCCCGCGGAAACGCGCGGGCGTCTGCGGACGCCCCGCCTCCGCGAGAGCGCACTGGGGCAGGGGGCTCCAGGTCGTTTTCCGCCCCATCGGCGATCCGCCCGATCGGCACTGCCCGCGATGCCGAGGCCGGGCGCAACCACCGAGAGGATCCGCCCGCGGGCGAGCGGCGCACACCGCGGGCCGGCTAGCGCCCCAGCTCCTTGGGGATCTCCCCGATCCGCAGGGGATCCGCGGGCTTCTCCAGCGGAGGCAGTTCCGAAAGCGCGTCCCACGGCACCTGGGCCTTGCGCAGGTCCTTGCGGATGCGCCTCGCGACGCGTTTGGTGTCGCGGCGGTTCATGACCGCCCCGACCGCGGCGCCGACCATGAACGGCATCAGGTTGGGCAGATCCCGAACCATGCGTTTCATGATCTGCTGACGCAGCTCGCGCTTCATCTGGCCGCCCAACGCGGCGTTGATCGTCGACGGATGCGCCACGTCGATCCCGCGCTCCCCGGACCAGGAGTTCAGATACGCGGTACTGCGCTGTGTGAGAGTGCCCGGCGGCCGCAGGCCGTAGACCTCATGGAGCTCGGCGATCAGTTTCAGCTCGATCGCGGCCACGCCGGTGATCTCGGCGGCCAGCTCAGTGGGCATGGCGGGCGGCACCGGCAGCATCGCGGCCGCGCCGATCCCGGCGCCGACCGTGGATGTCGCGGCGGCCGCGCCCGCGACGAGCTTGTCCGCGAGCTGCTCGGGACCGAGGTCCGGGAACTGCCTGCGAAGGGTCGCGAGGTCCCGTACGGGGATACGCGGGGCGATGTCGATGATCCGGTCGGCGAGGTACCCCAGGCCCGCCCTGGCCCGGCTGCCGCCCTTCTGGAGGCCTTTCCTGACCCCGTCCCGGAGGACTGCCACGCGGCGCCTGGCGACGGGCGCGGGAGTACCCGCGGAAGCCGACAGGCCGCCTGTGACGGGCGCCCGCTCGAGCGAGGCTGATCCCGGTTCGGAAGAGCCCCGCTCGTCGTCACGCACGCCTTCAGAGCCGTCGGACGGCCCTTCGTCCGCCTCCCGCACGGGGAAGCGGCGCTTCCAAGGAGGGGTCGAGCCAGTCACGGCCGACCCTGCCTCAGTCGCAGTCGCGGCAGATCGGCTGACCGTTCTTCTCGCGGGCCAGCTGGCTGCGGTGGTGCACCAGGAAGCAGCTCATGCAAGTGAACTCATCCTGCTGCTTGGGCAGGACCCGGACGGCCAGCTCCTCGTTCGAGAGGTCGGCTCCGGGCAGCTCCAGGCCTTCTGCGGCCTCGAACTCATCTACGTCGACGGACGAGGTCGACTTGTCGTTCCGGCGAGCCTTCAGTTCTTCAAGGCTGTCCGAGTCGACGTCGTCGTCGGTCTTGCGTGGGGTGTCGTAATCCGTTGCCATGTCGCTCTCCCCCTCTGGGTGTCTGCGGTGTCTCCAGCGCACGTAACGCGTGAGAGGCCGGACTTGTGCCCGACCCGAGGCGGAGATTTTGCCTCACATCAAGGTCTGTTACTCAATCGACACCCAACCGGACTCCTCAAGAGTGATCGGCTTGGATGGCGATGCGGACCGTACACGGTCCGAAGGCCGCACTTCAAAGGCGTCCCACCGTGTACTTCCCGTGATCAAGACCCCCGAAAACCCGGATTTTCCCGGCTTTCCGGCAGCTTGCATGATCACGGAGAGTAGATGGCCGGAAAATCGCCCTTGTGATCGATCGCACACGGTCCTCCCTGGTGACTGTCCAGAAAATTCCGCGCAAAGCGAACATCGTCCCGTGTCCGCGACATGGTCTCAGATGGGAAGGGTGACGCGCATCACGAGCCCACCTCCCTCGCGGGGCTCCGCGACGATATGGCCCCCGTGGGCGCGGGCCACCGACCGGACGATCGAAAGGCCGAGGCCCACGCCCTTGTCGCTGCCCGTGCGCTCCGTGCGCAGCCGCCGGAAGGGCTCGAAGAGATTGTCGATCTCGTACGCGGGCACCACGGGACCCGTGTTCGACACCACCAGGAGCGCATGGCCGTGCTGGACCTGTGTGGTGACCTCGACCCAGCCGCCCTCCGGCACGTTGTACCGGACGGCGTTCTGGACGAGGTTCAGGGCGACCCGCTCCAGCAGGACGCCGTTGCCCTGGACGACCGCCGCGGCACGTTCCCCGCGGATCTCCACACCCTTGGCCTCGGCCTCGGCGTGCACCTGGTCGACGGCCTGCGAGGCGACCTCCGCGAGGTCCACGGGCTTGCGCTCGACGATCTGGTTGTCGCTGCGGGCGAGCAGCAACAGGCCTTCGACGAGCTGCTCACTGCGCTCATTGGTGGCGAGCAGCGTCTTGCCGAGTTGCTGCAGCTCCGTCGGCGCGCCCGGGTCGGACAGATGCACTTCCAGGAGCGTGCGGTTGATCGCGAGCGGGGTGCGCAGTTCGTGCGAGGCGTTCCCGACGAACCGCTGCTGGGCGGTGAAGGCCCGCTGCAGCCGCTCCAGCATGTCGTCGAAGGTGTCCGCCAGCTCCTTCAGCTCGTCGTCCGGACCGTCCAGTTCGATCCGCCGGGACAGGTCCGAGCCCGCCACCGCGCGTGCGGTGCGGGTGATCCGGCCGAGCGGCGAGAGCACCCGGCCGGCCATGGCGTAGCCGAAGGCGAAGGCGATGATGGCGAGGCCGAGCAGGGCGAGCAGCGAGCGGCTCAGCAGGTTGTCCAGGGCGGCCTGGCGCTGCTGGTCGATGCAGTGGCTGATCGCGTTGTTGAACTCGTCGAGCGGCACGTTGTTGCCCCCGTCGACCGCGGGGCAGGTGGTGCTGGTGACCTTGATCGCGGTACCGCCGACGATCTTGAACAGCGGCTCGTTGCCCGTGTTCAGCGCCTGCGCAGCGAGCAAGTAGATGATCGACAGCAGCATGATGCCGGCGATCAGGAACATGCCACCATAGAGCAGCGTGAGCCGTATGCGGATGGTCGGGCGCAGCCAGGGGAACGGGGGCTCCGGCCTTCTGGGGTCCCAGGTGGGCTTGGGGGGCGCCGCGGGGGGCGCGGGGGTCGCGGCCACGGTGGATCAGATCCGGTAGCCGGAGCCGGGCACGGTGACGATGACCGGGGGCTCGCCGAGCTTGCGGCGCAGGGTCATGACCGTCACCCGTACCACGTTGGTGAACGGGTCCGTGTTCTCGTCCCAGGCCTTCTCCAGGAGCTGCTCGGCGGAGACGACCGTGCCCTCGCTGCGCAGCAGCACCTCCAGGACGGCGAACTCCTTCGGCGCGAGCTGGACCTCCTTGCCGTCGCGGAACACCTCGCGGCGGTTGGGGTCGAGCTTGATCCCGGCGCGCTCCAGGACCGGCGGCAGCGGCACGCTCGTACGGCGTCCGAGGGCACGCACGCGTGCCGTCAGCTCACTGAAGGCGAACGGCTTGGGGAGGTAGTCGTCGGCGCCGATCTCCAGGCCCTCTACGCGGTCGCTGACGTCGCCGGAAGCGGTGAGCATCAATACGCGCGTGGGCATGCCCAGCTCGACGATCTTGCGGCAGACGTCGTCGCCGTGCACGAGCGGGAGGTCGCGGTCGAGGACGACCACGTCATAGTCGTTGACGCCGATGCGCTCCAGGGCGGCCGCACCGTCGTACACGACGTCGACGGCCATGGCCTCCCGGCGCAGTCCGGTGGCCACCGCATCGGCGAGCAGTTGCTCGTCCTCGACGACGAGTACGCGCACGTCGCTTGTCCTTCCTCTGTCCACCCGCGCAGCGCGCTTCAAGGCACCACGCAGGCAGGTCTGTCACGGATGAGACCTCCATCCTGCCCTTTTCGGCCGTAAACCGGCTGTAAGGCGGTGGGAGGCACTCGAGAAGACGATTCGGGGGCCCGGGAATGCGAGATTTTCTCGTCGGGTTGAGGTTTCCACGAAAGGGAGCGGGGGGAGGACGGCTTTACACCCCGCGATCACGCTCTGCATGTGGCAAGCCACCTTGTGGTAGGTCCAACCGCTTCCGCAGAGCGGGCGTGGGTGTCCGGCACCGTCGCCGCCCAGCCTGGGCAGCGCTGGGCACCCATCTGGAGACGTGATCGCCCCTTCCGAACGGCACACCCCCGTGCCACCGACCCACGACCCAGGACGAGGGGGCGCAGCATGGACGCATTCACCGCAGGACTTCTGCAGCGCATAAGGGCGACCGAGTCCGACCTGACGCGGGCTCGCGAAACAGGCGACGACTTCCTCGCGGAGGTCGAGCAGGCCGAGCTCGACGACCTGCACCGCCTCGCCGCCGAGCACGGTGTGGAGGTCGGCGCGACACGCGTCTGATCAGTTCGTACGAGAGCGGGGCCCCGGTATCGATCCAGTACCGGGGCCCCGCTCCGTTTGCCGCCTGTTGTCCGCGCCGTCGAACCGCAGGCGCCGTCAGTCGTGCCAGGCGCCGAACTCCTCCAGGAGCCGCTGGAGGGGCTCGAAGACGCCCGGTGACGCGGCGACCGCCAGATCGCGTGCGGGGCGCTCTCCGGGGCGTCCACCGGTCAGGGCGCCCGCCTCACGGGCGATCAGGTCGCCCGCCGCGAGGTCCCAGGGGTTGAGCCCGCGCTCGTAGTAGCCGTCGAGGCGGCCCGCCGCGACGTCGCACAGGTCGACCGCCGCCGAACCGCTGCGCCGGATGTCGCGCAGGAGTGGGACAAGGCGCTGGGCCACGTCGGCCTGGTGGGCCTTGACCTCAGCCACATAGTTGAAGCCGGTCGACACCAGCGCCTGGTCCAGCGGCGGCGCCGGCCTGCAGGTCAGCCGGCGCTCCCCCTCCCAGGCCCCGACGGCCCAGGCTCCACCACCGCGCACCGCGTGGTACGTCTCTGCGCGCATCGGTGCCGCGACGACTCCGACGATCCCCTCGCCGTCCCGCTCGGCGGCGATGGACACGGCCCAGGTCGGCAGTCCGTAGAGGTAGTTGACCGTGCCGTCGAGCGGATCGATGACCCAGCGGATGCCGCTGGTGCCTTCCGTGGCGGCGCCCTCCTCACCGAGGAAGCCGTCGTCCGGACGGCGTTCGGAGATCAGGTCGGTGATCAGCTTCTCCGCGGCGATGTCCATCTCGGTGACGACGTCGACAGGGCTGGACTTGGTCGCGGCGACCGCGAGGTCCGCAGGGCGGCCGTCCCGCAGCAGCTCGCCCGCGCGCCGGGCGGCCTCCTGGGCGAGCTGGAGCAGTTCGGTGTGCAGGGGCTCGGTCACGGGGCTCCTCACGCGTACGGGCTGTCGGCGCCCGCGGCGGCGGGCTTGGGGGCACGGGCCGGGCAGCAGCCCACCGGGCACAGATCGTGGCTCGCGCCGAGCGCGCCGAGGGCACAGGGGGTCACCCGCTGCCCGCTCTCCTTCGCGGCGCGCTCCAGGACGAGTTCACGGATCGCCGCGGCGAACCGCGGGTCGGCGCCCACGGTGGCCGAGCGGCGCACCGGCAGGCCCAGCTCCTCGGCCTTGGCCTTCGCCTCCGTGTCGAGGTCGTACAGGACCTCCATGTGGTCCGAGACGAATCCGATGGGCGCCATCACGACGGCCGGGACGCCGGCGCCGTGCAGCTCCTCCAAGTGGTCGCAGATGTCGAGCTCCAGCCACGGGATGTGCGGGGCGCCGGAGCGCGACTGGTACACGAGCTGCCAGGGGTTCTCGATCCCGGTCTCCTCGCGCACGGCGTCGACGATCAGCCGGGCGACGTCCAGGTGCTGCTTGACATAGGCACCGCCGTCGCCGTGGTCCTCGACCGGTCCGGAGGTGTCGGCGGCCGCGTCCGGGATGGAGTGCGTCGTGAAGGCGAGGTGTGCGCCCTGGCGTACGTCCTCGGGCAGTTCGGCGAGGGACTTCAGGACGCCGTCGACCATGGGGCGCACGAAGCCGGGGTGGTTGAAGTAGTGGCGCAGCTTGTCGACCTTCGGCAGCTCCAGGCCCTCGGCCTCGATCGCGGCCAGGGACTCGGCGAGGTTCTCGCGGTACTGGCGGCAGCCCGAGTAGGAGGCGTAGGCGCTGGTGGCGAGAACGAGGATGCGACGGCGGCCGTCGGCGACCATGTCGCGCAGGGTGTCGGTCAGGTACGGCGCCCAGTTGCGGTTGCCCCAGTAGACGGGCAGGTCCAGGCCGTGGTCGGCGAAGTCCTTGCGAAGGGCGTCGAGCAGGGCGCGGTTCTGGTCGTTGATGGGGCTGACCCCGCCGAACAGGAAGTAGTGCTGCCCCACTTCCTTGAGCCGTTCCTTGGGGATGCCTCTCCCCCGCGTCACGTTCTCCAGGAACGGAACGACGTCGTCCGGGCCTTCGGGGCCGCCGAACGAGAGCAGGAGCAGGGCGTCGTAGGGGGTGGGATCGAGCGCATCTGGCATGCCTCCGATCCTGCCACCCGGCACTGACAGGCGGGAAACGGCGGGGTGACGGGAAGAGCGGGTCCCCCGGCGGGATGGCCCGCAGGAGAGTGCGGTGTGGGCGGCGCCCGGGTGCGCGGCGAGTGCCTGCGGCGGGTGGGCGGAAGACGCGCGGCAAGGCGGGCGGGGGGCGGCGCGCAAGCACACGGCGAGGCGGGCCGGCGAGCAGGCGTCCGGCTGCACGGCGAGCGGCCGCGGGCAGGCGCGAAGGCGCACAGGGAGCACGCAGAGGGCGTGCGTTAGGGTCACCTAACCCGTAAGCTGTATCGGCTAGCTTCACGCCTTACCCGAGTTCGGGCCGCCCGTGGTGACCGGGCGGCCGAGCCGAGCCGACGGAGACCCCCGTGCCCAGCCCGTACCGCGCCCTGTTCGCCGCCCCCGGGTCCAAGGGCTTCTCCGCCGCGGGCTTCCTCGGCAGGATGCCGCTCTCGATGATGGGCATCGGCGTGGTCACGATGATCTCCCAGCTCACCGGGCGGTACGGGCTCGCGGGGGCGCTGTCGGCGACCATGGCACTCGCCGCCGCGGCCCTCGGCCCGCAGGTCTCGCGTCTGGTGGACCAGTACGGGCAGCGGCGAGTGCTGCGCCCTGTGACGCTGTTCGCGCTCGCCGCGGCCGCCGGGCTGCTGCTCACCGCGCACTTCGAGTGGCCGGACTGGGTGCTGTTCGTCTGCGCGGCCGGCATCGGCTGCGTCCCGAGCATCGGCGCGATGATCCGGGCCCGCTGGGCGGCCCTCTACGGGGGCACGCCGCAATTGCACACCGCGTACTCCTTCGAGTCCGTGGTCGACGAGATCTGCTTCATCTTCGGGCCGATCATCTCCATCGGCCTGTCCACGGTGTGGTTCCCGGAGGCCGGGCCGCTGCTCGCCGCCTGCTTCCTGGCGGCCGGCGTCTTCTGGCTGACCTCCCAGCGCGCGACCGAGCCCGTGCCGCATCCGCGTGAGCACCACACCGGAGGTTCGGCGCTGCGCTCCGCCGGACTCCAGGTCCTGGTGGCCACGTTCGCAGCGACCGGAGCGATCTTCGGGGCCGTCGACGTGGTCACCGTGGCCTTCGCCGAGGAGCAGGGCCACAAGGGCGCGGCGAGCATCGTCCTGGCGTTGTACGCGGCGGGCTCCTGTGTCGCGGGAGCCGTGTTCGGACTGATGCACTTCAAGGGGGCACCCGAACGCCGGTGGCTGCTGGGCATATGTGCGATGGCCGTGAGTATGATCCCCCTCCTACTGGTCGGAAACTTGCCGTTCCTGGCCGTGGCGCTGTTCGTTGCGGGACTCTCCATCGCTCCCACGATGATCACGACGATGTCCCTCATCGAACAGCACGTACCACGCGCGAAACTGACCGAGGGAATGACGTGGGTGAGCACCGGACTCGCGGTCGGGGTCGCGCTCGGCTCCTCCGTGGCCGGCTGGGTGATCGACGCCGCCGGTGCGAAGGCCGGGTACGGGGTTCCGGCGGCGTCCGGAGCCGTCGCGGTCGCGGTCGGTTTCCTCGGGTATCGCCGGCTGAGCAGGCCGGTTCCGCAGCGGGGAGGGTCCCATGAGCACCACAGTGAGCGGGAAGAGCGGCACGTGGCGTAACTGGGCGGGGAACGTCACCGCCCGTCCGGTCCGGGAGGTCGCTCCCGCCTCCGTCGAGGAACTCTCCGCTGCCGTACGGAAGGCAGCCGACGACGGTCTGAAGGTGAAGGCCGTCGGCACCGGGCACTCCTTCACGGCCGCCGCCGCGACCGACGGCGTATTGATCCGCCCTCAACTGTTGACCGGCATCCGCAGGATTGATCGCGAGGCCGGCACGGTCACCGTCGAGGCGGGCACCCCGCTCAAGCGTCTCAATGTGGCTCTCGCACGCGAGGGGCTGTCGCTCACGAACATGGGCGACATCATGGAGCAGACGGTTTCGGGGGCGACCAGCACCGGAACGCACGGCACGGGGCGTGACTCGGCCTCGATCGCCGCGCAGATCAAGGGACTTGAGCTGGTCACGGCGGACGGCTCGGTTCTCTCCTGCTCCGAGGCGGAGAATCCGGAGGTCTTCGCCGCCGCCCGGATCGGCATCGGCGCCCTGGGGATCGTCACCGCGATCACCTTCTCCGTAGAGCCCATATTTCTGCTCACGGCGCGCGAGGAACCGATGACCTTCGACAAGGTCACCGCCGACTTCGACGCACTCTTCACCGAGAACGAGCACTTCGAGTTCTACTGGTTCCCGCACACCGGCAACTGCAACACCAAGCGCAACAACCGCAGTGCGGGGCCCGAGAAGCCGGTCGGCCAGTTGAGCGGCTGGATCGAGGACGAGTTCCTCTCCAACGGCGTCTTCCACGCGGCCAATCTGCTCGGCCGCGCGGCGCCCGCCACCATCCCGACGATCGCGAAGATCTCCAGCCGCGCGCTGTCCGCACGGACCTACACCGACATTCCCTACAGGGTCTTCACTTCTCCGCGCCGGGTGCGCTTCGTGGAGATGGAGTACGCCGTCCCGCGCGCGGCCCTGGTCGAGACGCTGCGCGAGCTGAAGGCGATGGTCGACCGCTCGACCCTGCGGGTCAGCTTCCCCGTCGAGGTGCGCACGGCCCCCGCCGACGACATCGCGCTCTCCACGGCGTCGGGGCGGGACAGCGCGTACATCGCCGTCCACATGTTCAGAGGCACCCCCTATCAGGCGTACTTCACCGCCGCCGAGCGGATCTTCACCGCGCACGAGGGACGGCCGCACTGGGGCAAGGTGCACACGCGCGACGCGGAGTACTTCGCCAAGGTCTATCCGCGCTTCGGCGAGTTCACTGCCCTGAGGGATCGGCTCGACCCGGATCGGCGCTTTGCGAATGACTACTTGCGTCGGGTGCTGGGCTCGTAGGCGCACTGGGTGTGGGGGTCGGGGTGGTGTCCCCGGCCTCGGCGTCCGGGGACGCGCTGGAACTCGGCGTCGGCGTGGGGGGCATACGGCTGTCGCCGTCGTCCTGCGCGGCACCGGCACCGCCGCCGGATGAGGACGGCTCCTGGGGAGAGGCCCCGGTCGAAGGCGTCGTACTGGGCTCCGAACGCTCCGAGTCGGAAGTGGAACCGCTGCCCTTGAAGGCGTCGCCCACGGTCGTGCTCCTGCCGTCGCCGCTGAAGCTCCGCCCCGACACCAGTTCGTAGGTGGTGATGCCCGCCATCGTGACACCGAAGACGAGCGCCGCGGCGACCACCGGCCGCTTCCAGCTCTTGACCCGCGCGCGGTAGACGGTTCCTTCGGTGAACTCGCCCGGGGCAGGCGCCTGCTGGGCCTTCGGCTTGGCCTGCACGGTCACGTCGCGTATCTGCTCGCCGGTGCGCTTGAAGAAGTGCTGGAAGACGGTGCCTCCGCAGGTGGCGATCGCGCTCACCACTCCGGCGCCGAGGATCGTCCCGTACACCCCGAAGTAGGAGGCGAGTTTGGCCGCCACCACCGCGGCGACGGCGCTGCCCGCCACTTGCGGAACGCTCAGATCCACCCGCTTCTTCTTCGGCTCCCCCTCGGCATCCGACCTCTCACGCATCCCCGGACCTTGACTGCCTTTCCCGACTTGATCGACCTTCCCGTACTTGATCGACCGACTGCACGAGAAAGGTACGTACAGGCAAACCGATTCGTTCCATTTCTGGCGATTGCGTGAAATACGCCACGTTTCATGGTCACGAAAACGGCGCATCGGGCGACCAACTACCACCCCCCGCTAGAAGTTGGGCGGCGTGCCGATCCACGCACATGGCCCGAATGGAGTACTGTTGCGAGCCCTGGGTCCGGACTCCCGCCAGGGTGTCCGGGGCCTTGCAGGACCGCCGGGAGGGGGCTCGTTGCACAGGGTGATGGAGTTCGTCACTTAGCGTTGCGAATAGGTAACCGTGCCATAACGGCGATCCCGGGCCCGCGCCCGACACGCCGGGCAACTCGGCAAGGTTGTGGCAGGCTGCACCCGGGCAGGCCACACTCGACTAGCGGAAGCAGCGACGCACGTGACGTCGGCAGGCACCACCCGGGAGGTCCCCATGCCCGAACTGCGTGTCGTGGCCGTCTCTAACGACGGCACACGGCTGGTGCTGAAGGCTGCGGACAGCACGGAGTACACGCTTCCGATTGACGAGCGTCTGCGCGCCGCCGTACGCGGCGACCGTCCCCGCCTCGGCCAGATCGAGATCGAGGTGGAGAGCCATCTCCGCCCCCGAGACATCCAGGCGCGTATACGTGCCGGTGCCTCCGCGGAGGAAGTCGCCCAACTCGCCGGAATCCCCGTCGATCGCGTGCGCCGCTTCGAGGGGCCCGTGCTCGCCGAGCGCGCCTTCATGGCCGAGCGCGCCAGGAAGACCCCCGTCCGCCGCCCCGGTGAGAACGCCGGACCCCAGCTCGGCGAGGCCGTCCAGGAGCGACTGCTGCTGCGTGGCGCCGAGAAGGACACCGTCCAGTGGGACTCGTGGCGTCGTGACGACGGCACCTGGGAAGTCCTGCTGGTCTACCGGGTCGCGGGCGAGCCGCACTCGGCGAGCTGGACGTACGACCCGCCACGGCGGCTCGTCCAGGCCGTCGACGACGAGGCCCGCTCGCTGATCGGCGAGTCGGACGATCTCGCGGCGCCCGAGCCGAGCTTCCCGTTCGTGCCGCGGATCGCGCGCCTGCCGCGCGACCGTCCGCTGGACCGCGCTCTGGACCGGCAGATGGAGCGGCCGAGCATTCCGGCGCCGTCCCCCGAGCCGGCCGAGGAGTCCACCAACGACCGGGATTCGCTCACCAGTCTCCTGGAAGCGGTGCCCAGCTTCCGGGGCGACATGGTGGTGCCCGAGCGGCCCGCCACGACGGAGCGGCCCGCCGCCGAGGAGCCTGCCCCCGAGCCCGAGTCGGAGGAGCCCCCGGCTCCCGCGGCCTCGGCCGGCGCCGGTTCCGCCTACGCGGACGTCCTCATGCCCCGCTCGGTCGGCAGCCACCGCGACCGTCTGGTCGGCGCGACCGACCGCCAGGCCGAGGCCGACGGCGTCCGCCCGGGCCGCAGAGCGGCGGTCCCGAGCTGGGACGAGATCGTCTTCGGCACGCGGCGGAAGAAGCAGGACTGATCAGTTGTACGAGGAGAGGGCGCGCGCCGGTGCGGTGCGGGCCCTCTTTTCGCTGCCACCGCTCGAGGCCCGCGCCAGGTTGCCGCGGGCCTCATCGCTGTCACCGAGGGCCCGGTCCCACGGCGAAGAGCCGCTGCCCGAAGCGCGGCTATTGCGGGTCGGGGCCCACCGCGACCGGGCGGCTGCCGTTCCGGGACCACTCCGACCAGGAGCCCACGTACAGAGCGGCGGGGATGCCCGCGACGGCCAGCGCGAGCACCTCGTGGGCGCCGGAGACACCCGAGCCGCAGTAGACGCCGACCTCGGAAGTGCCGGTCGCCCCGAGGGACTTGAACCGGCCCGCGAGTTCGGAGGCGGGCAGGAACTGTCCGTCGTCGGTGACGTTCTCCGTGGTCGGCGCGGAGACCGCACCGGGGATGTGGCCGGCGACGGGGTCGATCGGCTCGACCTCGCCCCGGTACCGCTCACCGGCCCGGGCATCCAGCAGCAGCCCTGTGCGGGCGAGCGCCGCCGCCCCGTCCGCGTCGAGCAGCGGCCGCGCACCGGCCTGCGGCACGAAGGTCCCGGGGGCCGGCGTGGGGACCTCCGAGGACACCGGCCCGCTCCAGGCCGCGAGCCCGCCGTCAAGCACGCGTACCGAGGGGTGACCCGTATAGCCCAGCAACCACCACGCGCGCGCAGCGCCCCAGCCCTGCCCGCCGTCGTACACGACGACATCGCGGTCGGCGGACACTCCCGCCGTTCGCATCGCCGCGCCGAAGACCTCGAGATCAGGAAGCGGATGCCTGCCCTCCGAACCCGCCGGACCAGCAAGTTCGGAATCCAAATCGACAAAAACGGCCCCCGGAATGTGCGCCTTCTCGTAGTCGGAGCGCAGGTTCGGACCACCCAGCTGCCAGCGGATGTCGAGGAGGACCGGAGGGGTCGGTCCGGCCAGGTCGCTCGCGAGTTCGGATGCGGAGATGATGGCGTTCATGGCCCCCATCCTTGCGCACGGGGTGGCCGCTTCGTCCATGTCCGGCTACTCTGCTCGGCCGGACAGGTCCGATCACGAGGCGTATGGGATCGGGCACATGCTGTACAGCCGATGGACACCGCGCGGCAATCATGCCGAAACGGACGGGAAACGGCACACCGGGCATCCTCCGGCCGTGCGCCGCTGAAGGGCGGCGCGGCCGGGACGCGCGGAGCGACCGGTGGTGCAAACATCGGCACGGGGCGTGCACGTACGCGACCGCGGTACGCGTGTTCGTAAGCGGAAGGTGACCGGCCACCGCGAGGGGCCGAGAAGAGAGTGACGATGACCGAGGCACGGGGGTCGGCCGGCCTGAACGGCACAACGCATGCTCGGCACACGCCCGGCACACCCTGCTGGGTGAGCCTGATGGTGCACGGAATGGCCGCGACCCAGGAGTTCTACGGAGCGCTGTTCGGCTGGGAGTTCCGGCCGGGACCGCAGCAGCTCGGCCCGTATGTGCGGGCCCTGCTGGACGGCCACGAGGTGGCGGGGATCGGCCAACTGCCGCCCGACCGCCATCTGCCCGTGGCCTGGACGCCGTATCTCGCCTCGGACGACGTGGACCTGACCGCCGAGACCGTACGGCACAGCGGCGGCACCGTGGGCGTCGGTCCCCTCGATGCCGCCGAGGCGGGTCGCCTGGCGATCGCGTCGGACCCGACGGGCGCCGTCTTCGGCGTTTGGCAGGCGACGGCGCACCTGGGCACGGGGATCACCGGTGTGCCGGGCACCCCCGCCTGGAACGAGCTGGTGACCCGCGACACCGAGAGCGTCGTCAAGTTCTACCAAGGGGTCTTCGGCTACGAGCTGGAGCCGGTCGTCTCGGCCGACTTCGACTACGTGACCCTGCACGTCGGCGGCCGCCCGGTGGCCGGCATCCACGGTGTCGGTCACGGCCTGCCCCGCGACCGGGGCCCGCACTGGATGACGTACTTCGAGGCCGCTGACGTGGACGATGCCGTCGAGCGTGTCGTCGAGCTCGGCGGGCACCTGCTCAAGGCCGCCCACGACTCGCCCTACGGACGGGGGGCGACGGTGGCGGATCCGGAAGGCGCGATGTTCTCGCTGATCCACGCCGTCCGCTGAGGCTTTGAACGCCCCTGAGATCAGGCCGAGGCGATCGGCAGCACGTCCGGCGACAGGGCGCCCGCGCGAGCCGTCGCGGCCGTCATACGGCGGCGGTGGTGCCGACGGCACAGGACCTCGTAGCCGACGTCCTCGGACTGGTTGACGTCGCCGACGACGACCTGAGCGCCCTCGACGACCATCTCGCCGCCTATCGTGCGGGCGTTGTGGGTGGCGCGGGCGCCGCACCAGCACAGGGCCTCGACCTGGAGGACCTCGACCCGGTCGGCCAGCTCCACGAGTCGCTGGGAGCCGGGGAAGAGCTTGGAGCGGAAGTCGGTGGTGATGCCGAAGGCGAAGACGTCGATGCCCAGGTCGTCCACCACGCGGGCCAGTTGGTCGATCTGGCGGGGAGCCAGGAACTGGGCCTCGTCCGCGATCACGTAGTCAGCCCGGCCGCCCTGGGAGAGGTGCTCGACGAGGTACGCGTACAGATCCTGGTCGTCCGCCACCTCCACCGCGTCCGTGACCAGGCCCAGGCGCGAGGAGAGCTTGCCCTCGCCGGCGCGGTCGTCGCGCGTGAAGATCATGCCCTGCAGGCCCCGCGCTGAGCGGTTGTGCTCGATCTGGAGAGCCAGCGTCCTTTTGCTCGGCCATCCACCATCTGCCGAGCAACCCGTAATACCCCGGAAGCAGTCGGTGTACCGGGGGCTGATCAGGGAGATCCTGATCCGCACCGCCACCCGGCCCTTCAACGTCTGGAACCCGGACCGGGCCGAGGCGCTCTGGAGGTAGGTCAGGCGGCGGGCCCGCTGTCGGCGCTGCCCTTGAAATCATCCGGTGGCCCGTCGGGCAACAGGAAGTTCTCCGGCGGCTGGCTCACCTGCATCTCGCGGTCTCGTACCGGCGGCAGTTCAACCCCCTCCAGAGGGCTGTCGTCGGGGTGATGGAACAGCTCCTTACGCGCGTTCCAGGCGAAGCGCTGGTTCAGCTCCTTGGCCGCCTTGGTGCTGGCCGGGTAGAAAACGTCCGAGCCCGGTCCCGCCATGATGATGGCCGCTCGCCGGTCGATCGGCATGAGAATCTTGTCAGCGTTGGCGATGCCGACGCCGAACCAGGGCGGCATGTCCTCGTCTCGGACCAAGGTCACCGGATGATCCGGGATGAGCAGCGTGCGGCGCTCGAACTGGATCAGGCCCCAGGAGCGCGCCATGAACACCTCGTATGCCGTCGCCATGGACTGGCCCATCGACAGCATGTGGTCGTTGACCGACATCTCGGCGTAGTAGCCGTCGAAGTCCGTCACCTCCGCCCACAGCGCCTCGACCTCCTCGTCCGAGACGGGCTCCGTAGCGTTCTCTTCGAGGTGCCTGCGGATCTCGGGCCTCCCGCCCATGGCGATCATGACCTTGCCGAGATGGTCGGCCATCTCGTTGTGCGCCGTACGAGCGGCGGGGATGCGCACATGCTGTGCCGCGATCCACTCGGCGAGTACCGCACGTTCTTCGATCGGCAGGGGCCACACCCCATCGTCGATGGCCTTGCGGATGGCGCCGGCCGCCTTGTCCTCCACATCCGCGAGCAGGTTCTCGACGGTGTCGTCGAGTTCACCGTTCTCGTCCCGCATCGAGTAGAAGTCGCTGTGAACGGTGACGTCTGCGATCCCCACCAGGCGCCTCGGACCTCCGTCGAGGGGAACGCGGGTGAGGCGCTTGCCGTCGGCGAAGCGCCTCAAAAGGAGGCGCGGCACGGTGTGGTGGCGGCGCTTCAACTTCGACCTATCGGATGACTTGCCCATGTCGTGAGGATAAGGGACATAACCCGACAGCGCCTTGGCCTTTTCTGGGGCCTGATCGAGGAACTCGCTACCCCTCCCCTGCGACCGGCCGCACGACGTCTCCTTGACGGATCAAGGTTTGCTGGAAGTAGGTCAGATGGTGACCTTGCGCCATGGCGCGGCAGGATCGGCCAGGGTGTCGAGGATCAACTCACACCAGGTCACCGCCGCGTTGACCGTCAGCCGGGCATGACGTACTCCGAGCCCGGAGGGAGCGCTCGCCTGTCCGTGGCCGCTACCGAAGCCTTGGTTACGCAGCTCGGCCACGCCAACGGCGATGTTCACCGCACCGGACAGGATCCTCTTGACCGCCTTGCTGCCGTCGGGCCCCTCGGGCGCCGATGCCGCGTCGAGCTTTAGCGCCTTCTGCACCGTGCTGATCAGTGCAGGCAGGGCCGCGTTCTTGTCGACGGCAATGCTCAGCTCCTGGAGCGCCGTCTTCGCCGTCGCCTCGATGAGCTGCTTGGCCGCCCCAATGGCCCCCTGCGGGTCCGTGGTGAGGTCTCGCCTGATGCGCTCCAGCTCGATCGTGATGCCAGAAGCGTCGCTCAGATTGCTCAGGTCACGGACCAGCACGGGCGGGTTGGACCAAGAGATACGCCCCTTGTCATCGAGAGCGAAGCCGTCCCTCTCCAGACGGACCCGGATGTCCTCCAGCCACTTGTCCGTCGTCCATCCCTGGTTCTTGCAAGTGCGAATGAAGTCCTCGAAGACGAGCAGGACACGGCGCGCGTGGTTCTCATCGGTCCAGTCCACGCCCTCCGCGTAGAGCATGAAGGCGGTCCGCCGCTGCCCGGGATCGCTGTACTTCAGCTCCTCGGGAGGGATGGGCGCGAACCCATGGTCCTCCCACAGCTCCTCCACGATCCGGACGGTCAGGTCCGTGCAGAGCGAGCGGAAAGCATTGCGGGTCGCTGAACTCACCAGCTCCCGGCGGGCAGTGACGGTCATGGTCTGAAGATACGAGCAGGCCCTGACATCGTCATGGCCTTTTACAAGAGGGCTGTTCAGTCCGCCTGTGCAGCTTTTATCCACTTGGGTCTGGGGGACCCAGGGCGCCTGGGAAAGGAACGCCGCGAGCGGGGTGGGCCACGCAGTGCCGTGGGCGTCGGACGGCCTGCGGACGAACCGCATCTCCAGGTCGGTGTCGCCCCAGGTCGCCAGGCCGTGAACGATAAGTTCCGCGTAGAGCCTGCGGCTGTGGTTGTCGAACGCGGCGTAGTCGTACTGGCCGGGCAGGACGGGCAGCGCGGTGCGCGAGGGGCCGTAGTCGCGGGTCCCGTACGTGGCGTATCCCCGGTTCGGCCAGCGCTGCGCCGCGGCCCTCCACTGATGCCTGAAGTCGGCTCCGGCGTCGGGGTGGGAGAGCCCCGTGAAGAACTCCGGGCTGTTGAGGACCGAGCCCCGCACGCTCCCCCGGAATGGCTCGTAGCGCGGACGCAGGCCATGGCGCACGCCGTGATGTTCGAGGAACCGCCGCATTGCGTCGGCCGAGACGCCGCTGCCCGTGCAGATCTCGTCCGGCGTTCTCAGCAGCCGTGCGGCGGTCGTCTCCAGGACCGGTACTCCATGAACGCCTTCGAGGAACCGGACGAGGGTGTCGTCCACCTGGTGCTGCTTGCCGGGCCAACCGCGCCCGAACATGGCCCGGCCGGCGTCCAGCCACCTGCCGCGGACCGGCACGGGCAGGTCCGAGAGTCTGGGCGGGCTGGCGAGCGTGCCGGATATCGAGCAGGCGTACAGGAGGCACTGCCGCCGGGTCTCCTCGTCTTGCTCGTTCTGCCGCATGACTGAGCCGACGGCACGGAGCACGGTCTCGGGTTCGTACGCGTGGACCAGGTGCTGCGAGCGCAGCCAGCGCCGTCCCGCTGATCTGCGTCTGCCGCGGCGGCCGGATCTGTCGATCGCCCCGTGCAGAAACGACACCTGGCCCGACAAGCCGCTGGGCAACGCGGGCAGAGCGGATGCGTCGGCAGGGCCCGGCTCCAGGAAGACGGCGTCGTCACCCGCCGGCACCAGGGTCTCCTCGGAGGTCAGGATGATCCTCTTGCCGGACAGGACGGAGCCGTCGGGGAAGCACTCCGCCAGGTCGGCGTAGTAGTCGGCCCAGCGGTCCGCGTCGAACGCGTCGGGCTGCATCGCCTCTGCCAGGTGCTCCGCCCAGCCGAGGGTCACGGTGGGCGCGGGGGTCAGGGGCAGGCCGCGGTCCTTGGCGAGAGCGAGCAGGCGTCGCAGCCGGACCGGCTGGAGTCCCGGGTCGACGGGCGTGCCGATGGCCGCAAGGGCCGCAGGCGTGAACACCTTTGACGAGTCTGGGCACTTCCACAAGTAGCCGTACTGCAGTGACGTCCGCTAACCGAAGCCGCCCACGATCTCCTCGAACGACTATCCCCGTTCGGACCCGGAGAACCCGGATGACCCGTGGTACGACGGCATCGGCAAGTACGGCGCCTTCAGCGTCGGCGGCAACGACTCCCAGACGGTCAAGTACCTATGGGGCATCAACATCGATCCGTCGCCGAAGAATGCGATTTCGACATCGAGTGGAACTGCCGGAACGCTGAAGCTGCTGCCGCCGATCGTCGGCCTGAACACTCTCTACGTCTCCTCCGTCGATGCGGCCGGGAACGTCTCCGCGCCCACCGGATACCGGTTCCGGGTCAAGGCCGGACAGCCGGAACGCGCAATGTGGCAGATGGACGAGGATGCCGGGGCGAGTGTGGCGAAGGGGTCGGCGCCGGAGCGCACGGCAGAACTGCGCGGCGGTGCGACACCTGGTGTGTCCGGAGCCAAGGGGACAGCGGTGTCGTTCGACGGGGTCGACGACTATGCGGTCACCGACATTCCGACGGTGGACACCTCAACCGGGTTCTCGGTCTCGGCGTGGGCGAAGCTGTCGACGATGCCGGACCATGCGGCGATCATCGCGGCGCAGCCTGGCAACCACGCACCCGGGTTCGAGCTGTACTACTCCAAGGCGTACGACCGCTGGGCGTTCAACCAGTACAAGGCCGACGCCCCGGACGCCGGCATCGCGCGGGCCATGCAGGCCTCCGCGAGCGCGGTCAAGGCCGGTGAGTGGACGCACGTGGTGGGCACCTTCAGCTCGAGCAGCGACGAGCTGAAGCTGTATGTGAACGGTGCGCTGGCCGGGACCACGGCGTATGACTCGCCGTGGGACGCGCGGCGCGGCCTGCAGATCGGCGCGGGCTCTTACGACGGCCAGCCGGGCTCGTTCTTCCCCGGAGCGATCGACGAGGTGCAGATTTTCGACAAGCCGCTCTCGAGCGGCGAGGTGACACGCCTGTACGGCAAGGAGTCGATCCGCTCGGGCCGCCCCGCCCGAGCGGTGTTCTCGATGGACGAGCCCGCCGACGCCACGCAACTGACCGGCAAGGCAGAGGTCCCGGACGCGACCTTCGTCGGGGGCGTCACCCCGGGTCGCGCGGGGGTCGCGGGCAAGGCGCTGAGCCTGGACGGGGTCGACGACTACGCCACCACCGGGCGACCGCTGCTGAACAACCAGCGCAGCTTCGCCATCTCCGCCTGGGCCAAGCTGCCCAGGACCAAGCCCGGCCACGCGGCGATCATCGCCACTCAGACGGGTACGCACCGACCCGGACTGGAGCTGTACTACTCCAGTGCGTACGACCGGTGGGCGGTCAACCAGTACTCGGCCGACGCCTCGGACGCGACTCCGATCCGGGCGATGCAGGCCGACGGGCAGACCGCCTACGGGGACACCTGGACCCATCTGGTGGGCGTGCACGACACCGTCGCCAACAAGCTCACCCTGTATGTCAACGGGGTCAAGGCGGGCGAGACGGACCTGAAGGCCGACTGGTACGCGGGCGGCGCCGTGCAGATCGGCGCCGGCTCCTACGACGGCCAGCCCGGCTCCTTCTTCCCCGGTCGGATCGACGACGTCCGCCTCTATGACCGGCCCGTGTCCGCTGGTGAGGTCCAGCAGCTGTTCAAGCAGCGCCCGTTGGTCAAGGGCCGCTGGATGTTCGAGGAGCAGAACTCCGGCACACCCGCCACGTCGCCGGATGCCTCGCCCGAAGGCCGTGCGATGACGCTGAACGGCGGAGCCCAGCTCGGCGCGGGAATGATCGGCGACCACGGCCTCCAGCTGGACGGCGTCGATGACTACGCGGCCACCGCATCCATGCCCGTCGACTCCAGCGCCAGCTTCACCGTGACGGCCTGGGCGCAGGCAGCGGCGGTACCCAGCTGGAACGCGGCCGTGGTCAGCGGCGAGGGAACGAACCAGAATGCTTTCGACCTCCGCTTCGTACCCGATGCGAAGGATCCGGAGGGCCTGGGCCGCTGGGAGTTGGCGGTAGCGGACAAGGACAGCGCGGACGCCTCGGTGGAACTGGTGCACAGCACCGAGTTCTACGACGTGAGGGACTGGAACCACCTCGCGGTGACCTATGACGGGTTCACCAAGGAGGCCCGCCTGTATGTCAACGGCGTCCTGCAAGAGGTCACGTGCCAGGACGACTCCGGCTGCGACCTCCTGGCCTGGGCCGAAGACGTCCTGGCCTTCAAGGCCAGCAAGTCTCTCCAGGCCGGACGCTCCAAGAGCGGGGAGTACTTCCCCGGCCAGGTCGACGACGTGTGGGCCTTCCAGGGCGCGCTGAACGACAGCCAGATCGAAGAACTGTCCAACACGTTCTTCGATATCCCCACCGAGGTCCCGGCCGGCAGCTGACCGATCAGATGGTGGTGCGCCCGGTGGCACACACCGGGCGCACCGCACCCCGGAGACCAACCTCACCTTCATCACGTTCGCGCCGCGTCATGCCCACCGGCGGTCGACGGCGCCCGAAGACAGTGGACAGAACTGGATGAAACCCATTTCTCTATCTCCTCACAGAGGCCGACTGCTGCGCAGAACTGCGCTCGGCGTATCCGCCGTCATGGTCGGCACACTCCTCCAGACCGCCGCCGCATCACCTGCTGCCGCGGCCGGTCACCAGCTGCCGGGCCTGCCCAAGTCGGAGAAGCCGGTCCCCGGCACGAATGGCACCAAGACCAAGCCACGCACCCTCACCAGGGGCCCGAAGACGCCCATCCGGCCGTCCGAGAAGGACTGGCCGGCCCCCGCCCACGCGACCATCGACGTCCCTGACGCTTCCGGGAAGACCGGCTCGGCGAAGGGGATACCCATCCGCATCGGAGCTGCCAAAACGGCTGTACGCTCAGCCGCGCTTGGCGCCCCGGACAAGGTCGAGACCTGGGTTCTGGGCCGCGAGCAGGCCCAGCGTGCGGGTGTCGACGGCATTCTGTTCACCCTCACGGCCCCGGACGCGAAGAAAGGGGCGGCAGCCAAGGCAAAGGTGGCATCTGCCAGCGGCGGGCGGGTGTCCGTCCGCGTCGACTACCGGGACTTCGCCGAGGCGTTCGGTGGCGGTTACGCCTCCCGCCTGCACCTGGTCGAGCTGCCCGCCTGCGCCCTGACCAGCCCGGCCAAGGCCGAGTGCCGCACGGTCAGGCCGGTCGCCACTGTCAACGACACCGAAGGCCAGACCCTGACCGCGAAGGCGGTCAGCCTGCGTTCGAGCACGGCCACGGTCCTCGCGGCCACCCCCTCCGCCTCCGGCGACAAGGGCGACTACAAGGCCACCTCGCTGTCCCCGTCCGCGAACTGGAGCACCGACCTCAACACCGGGGACTTCTCCTGGTCGTACGGCATGCCAGCCCCTGATGTGCCGGGCGGGCTGACCCCGACGGTCGGCCTGTCGTACTCGTCGCAGGCCATCGACGGCCGCACCGGCAACACCAACAACCAGGCATCGTGGGCCGGTGACGGCTTCGACCTGTGGCCCGGGTTCATCGAGCGCCGTTACAAACCATGTGCCGACGACGGCGTGAAGAACGCGGACGGCAACAAGCCCGGCGACCTGTGCTGGGGCTACGACAACGCGTTCATCACGTTCAACGGGAAGACCGGTGAACTCGTCCCCGCCGACGACGGCGAGTACAAGCTGAAGGAGGACGACGGCACCCGGATCAAGCGCCTCACCTCCGCAAACCGTGGCAACGGGGACAACGACGGCGAGTACTGGCGAGTCACCTCCCCCGACGGCACCCGCTACTACTTCGGCTACAACCGGCTGCCCGGCTGGGCGGACGGCAAGCCGAGCACCGACTCCACCTGGACCGTACCCGTCTACGGCAACAACACCGGCGAGCCCTGCCACAAGGACAGCTTCGCCGACTCCTGGTGCCAGCAGGCCTGGCGATGGAACCTCGACTACGTCGTCGACCGGCACGGCAACGCCATGTCGTACTGGTATGGCAAGGAATCGAACTCCTACGGTCGCAACCTCAAGGCCGAGGACGACACCTCCTACACCCGCGGCGGCTACCTCAAGCGCATCGACTACGGACTGAAGTCCTCCCGCATGTTTGCGGACAAGCCGCTCGCGCAGGTCGACTTCACCAGCGCCGAACGCTGCCTCCCCCAAGACGGGGTCACCTGCGAGGCGTCGACAATCGACGACAAAGCGTTCTACTGGTACGACACCCCGTGGGACCTGAACTGCAAGACCGGCACCAAGTGCGACAACGGCCGCCTCTCCCCGTCCTTCTGGACCCGCAAACGGCTCACCGACGTCACCACCCAGGTCCTCCAGGCCGACGGCACCTACGGCAAGGTCGACTCCTGGCACCTGGCCCACCGCTGGGGCATGGCCGATACCGACTACCAGCTCCTCCTTGACAGCATCCAGCACACCGGCCACACCGCCAGCCCCGCGATCACGCTGCCGAAGACCACGTTCGCCTACACCCAGCTCGCCAACCGGCTCGACAAGACCGGCGACGGCTACGCCCCGTTCATCAAGGCCCGGCTGTCCACGATCGCGGACGAGTCCGGCGGCCAGGTCGATGTCAACTACTCGGCCCCGGCCTGTGACTGGAACACCCTGCCGACGCCGGAGACGAACACCACTCGCTGCTTCCCGCAGTACATCGGCGGCGACAGCACCGACGACCCCGACAAGCAGTGGTTCAACAAGTACGTCGTCACCAAGGTGACCGGCACCGACCGCACAGGCGGTGCCCCCGACCAGGTCACCACCTACGACTACCCCGACGACGCCGCATGGCACTTCGACGATGACGACGGGCTGACCAAGGAGAAGTTCAAAACCTGGTCGCAGTGGCGCGGCTACGGACACGTCCGCGTCAAGACCGGCGGCGAAGGCGGAACGTCCGCGCTGAAGACGCAACAGGACTCCTACTTCCTGCGCGGCATGGACGGCGACCGCAAGACCAAGGACGGCGGCACCAAGACCGTGACCGTCCCCCTCGGGGAGGGGGAGGGCGACCCGATCACCGACCACTCCTCGACGGCAGGCTTCGCGTACAAGACCGTCACCTACTCCGGTCCCGGCGGGAAGGCGCTCGCCAAGACCGTGAACCGGCCCTGGCATCACGAGACCGGGAAGAAGACCCGCAACTGGGGCACCATCACCGCCAACTTCACCGGCACTGACAGCAGCAAGGCCTGGACCTCGCTGGACGACGGCGCCGGTTCCAAGTGGCGGACCACGGCCACCAAGACAACCCATGACACGGTCGCCGGCCGGGTCACTCAGGTCGACGATCTCGGCGACACCACGACGGCGTCCGATGACCGGTGCATCCGCACCACCTACGCCACCAACACGGGCAGCAACATCCTCAACCTCACCGCCCGGGTGGAGACCGTCGCCAAATCCTGTGATGCCGGCGTCGACCGGTCGAAGGACGTCATCTCCGACGTGCGCACCGCCTACGACGGCCAAGCTTATGGTGCCGCACCCACCACGGGCGATGCGACTGCGACGGCCACGCTGAAGAGCCACGACGGCACCAAGGCCACCTACCTGGAATCCGGGGCCACCTTCGACACCTACGGCCGTGCGCTGACCACCACCGATCTGACAGCAACCGTGACCGTCGAGAACGCTGGTTCACCGGTCCGCAGCGAGCGGAAGGACGGGCGCACCACCACCACGATCTACACCCCGACCACAGGCATACCGACCCAGAAGAAGACCGTCACGCCGCCCGCTGTGGCGGGCGACAGTTCCACGGCTCAGACCACGACCGACGAACTGGAGCCGCTGCGCGGTCAGGTGGTGAAGAAGGCCGACACCAACGGCAAGACCACCGTCTTCGCCTTCGATGCGCTCGGCCGCTCCGCCGCCGACCGGCAGACGAGCCAGACCCCCACCTACGAGTTCACCTACCTCGTCAGCGAGGGCAAGCCCGTCGCCGTCGGCACCAAGACCCTGGACAACAACGGCGGCCAGATCACCTCCTACACGCTCTACGACGGGTTCCTGCGCCCACGCCAGGCCCAGGCCCCCGGCCCGGACGGCGGCCGGATCCTCACCGACACCTTCTACGACGAACGCGGCCTGACCGCGAAGACCTTCGCCGCCTACTACGCCACCGGCCAGCCGTCCACGGCACTGTTCAAGCCCGAAGACGCGCTGAAGGTCGAAACCCAGACCCGCACCACCTACGACGGACTCGGCCGCGCCACCCAGGTCGAGCAGGTCGCCGGGAACAGCGGCGGTGGCCAGGTGCTGAACACGACGAAGACGGTCTACGGAGGCGACCGCACCACGGTCATCCCCCCGACAGGGGGCACTACCACCACGACGCTGACCGACGCGCGCGGACAGACCACGGAGCTGCGCCAGCACCTCACCCCCGCCCCCACCTCCGAGTACATCGCCACCCGGTACACGTACACGCCGAGTGGCAAACAGGAGACGATCACCTCCCCTGACGGCAGTGTCTGGCACTACAGCTACGACCAGCTCGGCCGCCAGATCGAAACGATCGACCCGGACAAGGGGAAGGCCACCAGCACCTACGACGACCGCGGGCAGCTCATCACCGCCAAGGACGCCCGCCCCAACACACCAGCGCTGTACTACGGGTACGACAACTTCGGCCGCAAGACCGAAATGCGAGAAGGCTCGGCCACGGGTCCGCTGCGCGCCACGTGGGTCTACGACACCATCGCTGGCGCCAAGGGCCAGCTCGCCGAATCCACCCGGTATGCGGACGGCCAGCCCTACACCTCGAAGGTGACCGCCTACGACCGGCTCTACCGGGCCACCCGCACCGCTGTGGTCATCCCGGCCTCCGAGGGGAAGCTGGCGGGCACCTACCAGACCGGCACCACCTACAAGCCCTCCGGCCTGGTCGCCGGGACCAGCTACTCGGCGGCCGGCTCCCTCCCGGGCGGATCCTTCAACTACACCTACGAAGACGACACCCTGCGCCCGATCTCCGTATTCGGGCAGGGCATGACCAGCAGCACCAGCTACAGCCTCACCGGCAAGCCCCTCATCCAGCAGATGAGCCTCACCAGCGGCGGCAAGAAGACCCAGGTCACCAACACCTACGAGTGGGGCACCCAGCGTCTCGCCACCACCCGCGTGGACCGCGAGGAACAGCCCGGGGTCGACCGGAACGCCACCTACCACTACGACGAGGCCGGCAACATCCTCGCCGTATCGGACGTCTCCCGTACCGGCACCGACACCCAGTGCTTCACCTACGACTGGGCCAGCCACCTGTCACAGGCGTGGACACAGAACACCGGCACCTGCCCCACCACACCCGACAAGAACACGATCGGGGGCCCGGCACCGTACTGGCACTCCTACACCTACGACCAGGCCGGCAACCGCAAGACCGAAACCCTCCACAACCCACAGGGAGACACCAGCAAGGACATCAAACACGAGTACGACTACAACGGAACCGGCAAGCCGCAGACTCACGCCCTGAACTCGGTCACCACGACCGGACCCGACGGCACCAAGACCGGCTCGTACGGCTACGACGAGATCGGCAACACCACCACCCGGCCCGGCCAGAGCCTCATCTGGAACGCCGAGGGCCATCTCACCAAGGTCACGGAGAACGGCACAACCACCGCCGGGTACGTGTATGACGCGGACGGCAACCGGCTGATCTCCCGCACCGAGACCGAGACCACCCTCTACCTGGGCCACACCGAGATCACCCTGCTGAAGGGGGCGGACAAGCCGAAGGCCACCCGCTACATCGACCTCGGCGGCGGCCAGACCGCCATCCGCGGTGACGACGGAACCTTCACGTTCACCGTCGGCGACCACCAGGGCACCGGCCAGCTCGCCGTCAACGCCGCAGATCTCACGATCACTCAGCGGCGCAGCCTGCCCTTCGGCGGGATACGGGGCCAGGCCCCCAAGCAGTGGCCAGGGTCAAAGGGCTTCGTCGGCGGCACCGACGACACCGAGTCCACCGGTCTGACCCACCTCGGGGCACGCGAATACGACCCCACCATCGGACGGTTCATCAGCGTCGACCCGCTCATCGAACCCGCCAAGCCACAGGCCCTCAACGGCTACACCTACGCCGAGAACAACCCCGTCACCGCCGCCGACCCCACCGGCCAGGGCAGCATCAAGTGCTCGGGGTCGAGTTGCGGCAACGAGGTCCGCTTCAAGGAATCCCACAACGCCCCCAGCTTCGGCTCCGGGCAGACGTGGGAGGACAAGTACCCGGTGCAGGCAGCCTTCGGCTGGGACCCCAGGGCCGACCAACTTGTCGACATCGGGGCCTACAACAAGGCACACCCCGCCCCTCCTGTCCTGAACCCGATGTGCGACTTTGTCGCCTGCACCCCGGGGCAGGCGCAGCGCCCCCTGAGCATCACCACCGCATGCGGATCCACCACCGGCGGAAACTCCTGCCCCGGACTCACGCCAGGCCAGGAGCGTGCGGGGGCCGTCCTGTCAGGCCTCGACCCCACCGGGATCCTCGCCGGAGTCCAGTGCATGCAGGACCCGACCGCGTCCAGTTGCGGCTGGGCCGCTGCGGGAGCTGTACCGATCCTCGGTCTCAAGGGGTTCAAGGGCGGAAAACTACTCCTCGACGGTGTGGAGGGACTGGACAATCTTCCGAAGAAGATTCCCAACGAGATAGACATTCCTCCCTACGAGGAAGGAAAGACTGCGGCTTGGTCCAACGGAAATGCCCATCTCAGCGGCTACGGAGACAATCCCCCCGAGGGATTCATTCGCCCCTCGCTCGAAGACACTGACAAGACATTCCCGGGCAGCCGCGTTCCGTTCTTCATGGACAACAGCGCAGGCGATGGAGCCTACTACCTCAGCCACGCTGAAAAGCAGGCCGCCACAGTCAGCCCTGGGAGTCCGATCGTCGTGACGAAGCCCATGTGCGACCACTGCTTCCAGTCATTCACGAATATGTCACGGGATATTGGGCACCCCAACTGGGTCATCGATCCCAGTGGACTGTATGTGTTCAAACCGTAGGGCATGACCCACAGAACGTAGGGGTGTTCGTGGTACAATGCGCGAACACCCCTACCTTTTCTCGATGGAGCAGCAGGTGAAGCAAGCCGATAGAGACGAACTCCTCGAAAAGGCTCGCACGATCATTAAAGAGGGAGCCTCCGGAAAGCCTCAAGCTTTCGAACGACTGAATGTCATGCTCCCTGATGTGCGCCAACTGGCAGACTCTGGCGACCCGGATTTTCAAGACATAGTGGGAGCCTACGCTCTGGAGTTCCAGAAGGACTACGAAATGGCGTACCAGTACCTCAGTCGCGCTGCGCAGGTCGGTAGCTCGTCTGCTCAGCGAGCTCTCGGTTACATGCTGTCAGTAGGAGTTGGAGTCGAAAAGAACCTTGAGGAAGCGGCAAAGCTATATCAATCTGCAGCCGATGCCGGCGACGCGGCAGCTAAATTCAACCTAGCGGGTATGTATCTGCGGGGCGATGGAGTTCCAGAATCCGAGGAGAAAGGACTCAGGCTACTGGAGGAGGCGTCCACGGCCGGGGTGGCCGCGGCGGCCAATCAGCTTGCCGATCTCAAAGCGGGAATCGGGGACTATATCGGAATGAGGGAAATCCTCGAACGGGTAGTTCCCGAAGGGAAGGCGTCGCATCGTGCAACCAAGAACCTGATGACCATGTGTTATCACGGTCGGGGCGGCAACGTCGATAAGATCAAGGCGCTCGGATGCTGCATGAGAATGCTCGACATGGGCGACGGCGATGGCATGCACTACGGTCACTCCATCGCGAGCGAGATAACTGCGCAGGAAATCAGGGAATCCGCCGCCTGGGCGCGAACAGGACGCTGGGCCGAAACGTTCATCGAGTACGCCCAGGACCGGTAACGCGTTGCGGGTGATGCAGTGTCAGAAGGTTCCAGCGGTAGGGTGGGTTGATCTTGTGACTTCTGCTCAGCCGCCGCAGCCTTCGCACGAGGAGCTGGCTGCGCTAATCGCCGAGTTCAAGCTGGTGATCTCTGCTCAGGCGGAGCGGATCGCGGAGTTGGAGCGGCAACTGGCCGCCAACTCGCACAACCTCTCCAAGCCGCCGTCCAGCGACGGGATGCGCAAGAAGCCCGCGCCGAAGTCGCTGCGCAAGTCCAGCGGGCGCAAGCCCGGGCGGGCGAGGGGGCCCGGCGCTCGGCTGGAGCAGGTAGCCGGTCCGGACACAATCATCGATTCGACGAAGTCGTACGCACCGAAGCCATCATCGCCACCCGCCCCTGACACTCTGCGCGTTGCTGCCTGTGGTCCACGGCGCCGGCATGCGGCCAGGCAGCAGTCGGGCCTTGAGACCCTTCCGAACTGGGACAGCTTGACAGACCACATAACACCGTCGGACAGCCACTCGTAACCCGGCACCGCGACGCGGTACTCGATCCGCCTCTCCTGAATCGTGCGGTGCTGGCCATCCTCGCCCGGATCGAACCCTGGCGCGGTGTAGTGCAGGAACTTCGGCTGCATGAGCTGGCTCACCACCGTCGGCGGCACCCAGCCCTGAAGCGATGACCACGTCAGGAACTCCCCGATCGTGCCCATGATCGCGTTCGCCGTGCGCGCGTTGGCTTTTCCCATGACTTCCAGGGCCGTGTCCTAGCGGGCCAGGTCCTTCTCCAGCCGTGCGACCTTCTTGCGCAGCCGCTCCAGCTCGGCCTGCTCAGCCGCCTTCTTCGGCCGCACCGTCGAGGTCCGCCGGTCGACCAGGGCATCCACCGCGCCGGCCTCCCGGGCCTGGCGCCACTCGATGACGTGCGAGTGGTACAGCCGCTCACGCCGCAGGATCACACGCTTCTACCCGGCCGGGGCGGCGTCGTACTCGGCAACGATCCGGAGCTTGTACTCCGCGGAAAACGTCCGCCGCTTCGGCTTCGGCACCGGATCGCCACCGGCGGCGGGTATCGGGGTGGTGATGGCCATGCTGAAGGGATCTCCTGTCTCGCCCATCCAGGCTAACCCGACAAACCGGGCGTCTCAGCCGAGGCTGTCAGAGAGAGCAACGAAGTCGACCGCGTGGAAATCACTGAAGCGGAAGCAGCCGCGTTCATTCAAGAGGTCACCAGAGAGAACACATGACGGGCCTGGCAAGTGTGCGGCATGGCAACCAGGCAATTTATTGTGAATGGTAGGTAACCCGTGGCGGCGCAGGATTACGACAGCCAGTTGCTGGAGTCGGTGTCGGTTCGGCGCCGACGGCTGCGTGATGCCGTGCTGTTCGGGGCGCAGCGGCAGCGGCGGTCGGTGGATGAGCGGTTGGGGAAAGTGTTCGCCGGGATTGTGATCGCGGCGGTGCTGTGCGCGGGGTGTGTGGGCTGGTCGTTCGTTTCCCATCGAGTCATCGGGAAGAGCCCGTATGGGGCGCCGGTGCAGCCGTCGTCTTCGTCTTCCGTGACCTCTTCGGCCCGATGATAGGTTCGAACGCGTGATATCTGCGGGGGCCATGAGTCGTACGACAAGGGGTGGGCGTACGGCGTTGAGCCGGGTCACCTTGGTCGGTGAGCGGCGGCGGGTCGATCTCGTTCTGCCGTCGCGGGAGCCGATCGGGCTTCTGCTGCCGGAAGTGATGCGGCTGCTCGACGATCGCGCGTCGGCGCGGCCGGAGTTGCGGCATCTGGTCACCGTGGACGGTTCGGCGCTGGATCAGGACAGCACGCTGGAGTCGGCCGGGGTGCCGGACGGCGCGGTGCTGCGGCTGGTACCTCGCCCCCGCGGCCGTGCAGGCCCCCTGGATCAGCCCTACCGTTGCAGGTCAGGAGCACTTCTCGCGTTTGCCGGGGCGGGGGCGTCCTCCTCAATGGCGATGTGGTCGGGCATGAGGCTCGGGGCGACCGCGGCACGCTGGGCCTACCTCGCTGACCAACTTGCCGCGGGAGGCCGCCCCGTTGACCGGACCGGCGGTGGTCTCGACCCCGGCCGCCAGGATCGACATCGGGAGGTGCTGGCCGAGATTGATGGCACCCTGGGCCTCGGATGTCGCACCCACCGCGGAGAGTCGTCCCAGTGCCGTTGGTGCACCGCGTCCCTACGGCTGCCAACCGGGCGTTTCGACAAGGGCGGCCCGTTCATGGAAACGGCCCGCCTGCTTGTCGGCAACGGGGTGATCACCTGTAATGCGCAGCTCAGCCGATATCCCCACTTCAGGCTCCCTAGCTTCCCCCGGTTCGGCCCTGCCCGTCGTCGTCCCGACCTAGAGCACTTGGAGGCGCGCTGCGGAACGTGGCTGCGGCACCACCTACGCGACGCCTATCGTGACGATCCGTCAGGACTGGAGCACTTCCTTGGTCAGCGCACCACCTTGTGGAACCTCCTGACCTATCCCACCGCCGGCACGGAGCGGATCCAGACCATCTGCAACTGGATCGACGTTCTCTTCAACCTCGATGACCTCTTTGTCCACGCCTCTGCGGCCAAAGCGGAGCAACTGGGCCTGCGCCACCTGCAAGCCGTCATCGACGGGCGACCCGTCACAGCGGACACCGCCTACATCCGCACGTTCGCCTGCCTGCGCCGGCGGACCCGGCCCTCCATGCCCGTACCCCTGTGGGATCGCTTTGCCCACACGCTGGAAGGTTTCCTCGACGCGTGCCGCACTGAGCGCTACTGGCAGGAAACCCGTGCGGCCATCGACCTGCCCACCTACGAGGAGTCCCGCGGCAGGTCGATCGGAGAGTGCTGCTTCCCGCTCCTCGAATACGGCCTGGGCCTCGATTTGTCCGGCGAGCTGGAGACCCACCCCGAACTGGAGCGGCTCAACGTCCTCGTAGCCCGCCACTGGATCGGGGTCAACGACATCTTCTCCTACCGCAAGGAGTCCTACAGCGGCGACACCATGAACGAGATCAGCCTCCTCCTGGCAGAAAACGACGGCGATTTGCAGGCAGCAGTCGACCGAGTCGCGGGCACGGTCAGGAGAACCGAGGAGGAATTCGCCGCACTGTCCGAGCACTTCCTCTGCGGATCGGCCAGCGACAACGCGAACGCTGGCGTCCGGCAGTATGTGGAAGCACTGAAGTGGATGATCACCGGCAACCTGGAATGGTCCTACATCACCACCCGCTACAACGGCCCCGGCCACGTATGGAACGGGGAAACCAGCGCTTCTGTGGTCCTTACGCCCCACAGAACCCGCTACCTGCCCTGTGACGGACCTTGAGCGGCGACTATGACGAGGCGTTCCTCGACTGGATCTTCTGGTGGTATCTGGCCACGGTGGAGCTGACGAACCGGCTTATCGCATCGCGCAACCTCGCCGCCGAGCCTCGGACGCATGAACCGGAGACGCTGGATGATCTCACTCGTCGGGTCGACTCCCTCCTTGCCCGAGGCGACCGGCGACGTTGCGTCAACTGCGGCGACCGGTTCGAGGCCACCTACCCGACCGCGCGATTCTGCTCAAGCTCATGCAGGTCGCGTAATTGGCGGCTCCAACAGATTGATCGGGCCAGCGGGCCGCGGAGCCGATGAAGTGCCCAGTCTGCGGGGTTACTTGGACCGCCGGAAACGACCGGCGCCAAGGGGCCCGCTACTGCTCACACCGATGTCGGCAAGTTGCATGGCGTCAAAAACAACTCACCGGCAACACCAAGTGAGACAACCTCGCGGAAATGCAGTTGGAGGGCAATATCAACTGAGACTCCGACTCGGACCCGTCTCACATGTCCTTGCATCCGCCCAGCTCACAGGGCCAGCCACTGACAAGATCGAATGAGAGGGGACAGTCAGAAACAGGCACTGAACGGGGATCAGCACCGTTCGTCATCAGGCTGCTTGAAGAGCAGATTGCGGGCGCGGCATGGCGGCGTTCGGCTGGGCCGCAGGCCGGGTGAGACGGCGGGCCATGAGCGTGATCGAGGCCAGGGTAAGCATCGCTTCGGAGTGCTCGGGGCGCGTTTCGTAGTCCCGGACATTGCGGCGTGCGTGTGACAGCCACGCCAGTGACCTCTCTACCACCCACCGCCTCGGCAGGATCACGAACCCTTTGGCGCCCTTGGGCCTGCTCACGGTCTTGATCGTCAGGTGGAGGAAAGGACCTGGCCCAGTCGACGAGCGTGCCCGCGTGGGCCAAGTCGGCCCAGACGATGGTGATTTCGGGGTGCATCAGCCGCAGCCGGAAGAGGGCTTCGAGGGCGGCGACGCTGTCGTGGATGTCGGCATAGGTGACCATCACGAACAGCGGGAGCCCTTTCAGATCCACGATTATGTGTCTCTTCCGGCCCGGCGTCTTTTTGCCCGCGTCGTATCCCGACGTGGAGCGCGGGACGGTGGAGGCGACCTTGACGGACTGCGAATCGATCACCGCCGCCACCGGGTGCGGGGATGTGCCCATCGCGCGGCGGATCCGGCGCCGGAGCTGGTCGCGGATCAGATTGAAGACCCCCGCGGCGGACCAGCAGGTGAAGAACCCGAAGATGGGAGCCGTCGGTCAGCGAGTTGACATCGCTGCTGAGTGTCCGGGGCCGGTGGGTGGTGGTTCGACGAGGAAGTCTCCGATGGCGAGGTAGTCGATGTTGGCGCGGTGCAAGGTGGTAATGGCGTCGGCGGGGGTGCAGACGATGGGTTCGCGGTCGTTGAAAGAGGTGTTGAGCACAAGGGGGATTCCGGTGATGCGGTGGAAGTGGGAGATGAGCTGGTGGAAGCGGGGGTTGAGGTCTGCGTGGACGGTCTGGATGCGACTGGTGCCGTCGATGTGGACGACCGCGGCGATCTTCTCCGGTTGTAGGGCCCGGTAGCCGATCAGCATGAAGTCGGATGCGCGGCTCGGGGTGGGGATGTCGAACCATTGGCGGGCGTGTTCGGCCAGGACGCTGGGGGCGAAGGGACGGAAGTCCTCGCGGTTTTTCACGACGCGGTTGAGCCGCTCGCGCATCGCGGGATGTCGGGGGTCGGCGAGGAGGCTGCGGTTGCCGAGGGCGCGCGGGCCGAATTCCATGCGGCCCTGGAACCAGCCGACGATCTTCTGGTCAGCGAGCAGGCGGGCTACTTCCCCGGCGATGTCGTCGACCCGTTTGTAGACGGCTCCGTGTTCCTGGAGCGCGGCTTCAATGTCGGCTTCCGTGAAGTGGGGACCGTAGTGGGCGTGGCGCATCTCGTCGCGTTCTGGGCCGCCGAGGACGTGGTGCCAGATCAGCAGGGCGGCGCCGAGGGCGGTGCCGGCGTCGTGAGCGGCGGGCTGGATGTAGAGGTTGTCGAACCATCCGGTGGCGGCGATGCGCCCGTTGGCCACGCAGTTGAGGGCGACGCCGCCGGCCATGCACAGGTTCCGGGTGCCCAGGCTGCGGGCGGCGTGGCGTGCGAGGTGCAGCATCACGTCGTCGGTTGCCGCTTGCAGGGCGGCGGTGATGTCGGCGTAGTCGCTGCTCATCCCGCCGTGTGGCGGGCGTGGGCCCAGGCCGAACAGGTCGGTGAGCCCGGAGTAGTCGTCCATGCGGAAGCGCAGTACGTCGTTGTCCAGGGAGAACTGGCCGTCGGGCAGGAGTTTGAGGATGTGCCGGTAGTGGTCCCGGTAGGGTGCGGGGTCGCCGTAGGCGGCCAGTCCCATGACCTTGCAGGCGTCGTACTCGCTGAAGCCGAGATACTTGGCGATCTTCTCCCAGAGGAATCCGATCGACGCCGGGTAGGAGATCTCCACGCTCGGGGACAGCCGGGTGCTCTCTCCGAGGGCGACCATCGTGGAGGCGGTTTCCCCGATGCCGTCGACCGCGAGTACGGCCGCGCGGTCGAAGGGGGCGGGGTAGTAGGCGGAGGCTGCATGGCACAGGTGATGGCTGAGCCAGTGGAACTGCCCTTGGAAGCCCATTTCACGCAGACGTGCGGGGACGGTCTGGAGATGGTCGTAGAAGGTGGTCTCGCCGCCTGGGCCGCCCCAATCGCCGGCGGCGACACGATCGGTGAAGAGGCTGTTGCGCAACCGTTTGGCGGGGAGGATCGAGGATCCGATGTGGTCCACGTCGGCGAGCGTGATGCCTGCCTCCTCCATGCAGTAGTCGATGGCGTTGACGGGGAGTTCGTGGGGGTTGTCGACGCGTGCGGCTTTGCCGTGCTTGACGCGAGTGAACCGTTCTTCTTCGGCCGCGGCCAGGATGCGGCCATCGTGCACCAGGCACGCGGCGGACTCGTGGTAGGCGTGGTTGACGCCGAGGGCATACATCCGAGACTTCCCGTCAGGTCGTCAGCCGATGGCCAGGATCAGGCAGCGGACGCTGCCGCCCGACTTCTTGAACTCGCTCATATCGGTTCTGACGACCTGATAGCCCCACCGGTCCAGCTCGCGCTCCAGCTCGGGGGTGCAGTTGTCCATCAGGACATGTCGGCCCACGGGAATGTTGTTGCACACGAAGTACGAGGTGGCGTCCTGCTCACTGCACTCGATACGCCGCTCGAAAGTATCGCGCAAGAAGGCGAGGCTCTCGTCAGTGAACGCCCCGGGGTAGTAGAGCAGCGTGTCCTCGTCGATGTAGGAGATGGCGAGCCCGAGGTGGTACATCCCCACGTCCTTAAGCTCAAGCTCGCCGCGCAGGACGAGGTCGGGGAAGACCGCCCGGACGTAGCGGATCGCCTCAGCCGAGGAGCGCTGGCCGTGCCCGAACAGGATGTCGCTGCCGTAATAGACAATGTCACCCAGGCCCTCGAAGTAGACCGCGTCCGGGACCGTGAACACCGGGAGCTCGTGCCGCGTCATCCAGCGGATGTAGTGCTCCACCTCGCCCTGGCGCTCCGCGTGCCGAAAGTTCGTCGCCAGGAACTTCCCGCCGTGCAGCATTCCGGCGTCACCGATGAACGTCATGTCCGGCCATCCCGGCACCGCGTCCATCACCTCGATCTCGATGCCCATCTGCTTCAGGGTCGCGTAGACGTGATCCCATTGTTTGCGGGCTGCGACCTTGTCCACCTTGTTGTCGACGTTCATGTACGGGTTGATGGAGTACTCGATGTCGAAGTAGGTCGGCGGGCACATTAGAACCTTTTTGATCACCGTCGCTCCTTCTCCCTGCACGTCCATTCGGAACCGGCTACGGCGAAGACAGGCAGCGGTGACGGGGCAGGCCGTAAGCAACCACGAGCACCCTCCCGCCGTACCCAGCCGTCACACCGCACGGGCGGCAACGCGGCCCGCCACAGCGCCTTTCTGGTGTAACCGCAAGACAGCGACTTCGTAACCAAGTTTCAGGCAAATGGCAGACAATGGACCAACCTGGCCAGATCCGTCACAGCACTGTCCAGCTCCACCAGGAGATCGTCGCCTTGGGCTTCTCCGGAAGCATCCAGACCGTCCGCCGCTACCTCCGCCCGTTCAAGGCCACCACCGCCGCGCCACCCGTGCACCGCCCGGCTCCACGGCCCCGCCGTATCGTCCGCTGGATCATGACCGACCCCGGAAACCTGACAGCCGATGATGCCGCCGACCTCAAGGGGGTTCGGACCAGCTGCCCCGAACTCGACGCCGTCACCCACCACGTCCGCGACTTCGCCACCATGATGCGCAACCTGCGGGGCGACCAACTGCCCGACTGGATGGAGCGCGTCCTCGCCGACGACCTGCCCGCCCTGCACACGCTCTATGGCATACCGCCGCAGCCGTCACCTATCTCGCCGGCGAGATCATGTGCGGTTGGGGAAGTTGTTGCTGTCGGTGCCGCGTGGCAGGCGCCGCACTGCTCGGGCTGCCAGGGAGAAGCAGATCAACTGTGCCGCGCCGAAGGCAAGGCGCTCCGCGTGGTCGCGTGTCCACACGAGCATCTTCTTGAACCCAGTCCTGGGAGTTCCGGCCGAGCCGACGGGCACCAGGCAGCAGAGGCCGCCTCCCTCCAGCGCCCGGGTGTGGCGGATGGGTGCGTGTACTGCGAAAGAGCTCAGCAGTTCTTGCACGATCACAGCTCCCGCTGTCCGAGAGAACCGCTCGGCAGGACACTTCCGTTGCCCTTTGCCGAAGACCACGAATCCGCTGTCGGCGCGGCTGTGGTGTTCCCATCTCTCCGGGATGAACGCGTCTGGTTCCGTGTGGCCCATTCGCTGGTGCCGGCTGATGTCCACCAGGAGCTGAGTCCCGCGCGGGATCGTCACCGTCGGGCTCAAGGGGACGTCGTCTACCACGAGTCGCTGGATCGTGGCGTGCTGGGGGTAGAGCCGCAGTGTTTCCGAGAGGACGTGGTCGAGGTAGCGGGCGTCGCGCTCGATGACACGCTCGACGACGTGTGGATGCCGGGATGCCGCGAGCACGGCATGGCAGGCGAATTCGGAGAGCTGGTTAACGCCCTTGCTGAAGAACACACCCTGCAGGTGTTTCGCCCTGGAGTTCGTGTCGAGCGCGCTCTCGTGGCCGAAGATGCCGGGACACCCGCCGTACTCGGTCACCTTGGCCTGCAAAAGGCCGAGGAGCTCCAACTTGGTGGAAATGTTTTTTGCGTGCCGAATTCCCTTGAAGCTCTTCGTGGTATCGCTGGCGGAACGACCGATCAGCGCGATCTGTTCCTGCGATGGCGCAGCCCCGAAGACCAGCTCGAACATGAGACGGGAGGCGATAGGGACGGTGAGGTCCGTGAGCCGCAGCACGCGGCTTGTGGTGCCGGCGCGCCAGACGTCCTCCAGGACCTGGTGGGTGCACCTCCGGGCCGTGGCGACGATCTCCTCGCGCGGAACGGAGAGGGTGCGCAGCGTCGCCTTGGCCAGCTCCGCGTAGTGGGGGTGGTCGGTGTCGATGCACTCCTGGTGTTCGTTCGCTGGCCTGTTGTAGTAGAGGAAGGTTCGCCGCGCGTGGGTATGTCCGCGTTGGCTTGCGGACTTGTGGGCGAAGAGCTTTTCCAGGAGATGCCCATGGATGTCCCGGTTGGGGATCCGGATCGTCGGGGCGTCAGCCGGGTCGTCGCCTTTGGCGAGCAAGCGGAGCCTGTAGGCGTCTCCAAGGCGTGGATTCGCAGCAAATGCGAGCAGCACGATGGCGGCAGCAGCTGGCGGGATCGCCATCAGCAAGATCAGGGGGACGCTCATGTGGGCTCCGTAGATGAGACTCGGATCTTGCGCGTGTCCGTTAGCTGGTTGGAGGCCGTCACCGCAGAGCTGTGCCGAAGGCACGCGCGGTGCAGGAAGCCACGGCGGGTGGGCGGGCTGCGGAGACCTTGGCTGGCAGCCCGCGGGCGTGCTGCTTCTCGTCGTTTTCGAGTTCTTCTTCAGGCAGGAGCAGCAGCTTCGTGCCCGGGTTGATGTTGTCGGGGTCAGTGATGTCGTTCGCCTGGGCGATCGCTGGCCACAGGCCAGCATCTCCGTACGTCCGCCAGGCAAGGGCTCGTAGGTTGTCGCCCTCCACACACCTGTGGTGGCTCGCGCCGCTGCCGGAGCCTGCCATCGTTCAGCCTCCTCATGCCCGTTGACCACGCCAGGGGCGGCCTCTTCTTCAGATATGTGCCCACGTGGAGAGCCTCCCTCACGTGCACCATTTGGGTGAGCCCTGTTCTTCCGGGTCGTGGAGGAGTCGGCGGGCGAGCTCTGCGTACTTCACGGCGGTGGCCGGGGAGAAGTCGAAGAACACGGTCAGGGTGAGCTCAGGGATGCCTCGGTGGCGAGGTCCTCGCCCAGTACTCGGTCGGCGCGGATGCGATCGAGGCTGACCCCGTGCAGGGTGAGCTGGCGCTTGCGAAGTAGGTGCTAGGTCCGGCACGTGACGCGGTTGGGGACCCCCACTGCCATGTGCGGGCGGTCCCTCGCCCCGGCCGCCGCCCCCCAGTCGGCCGACGCCTGGCTGCTCGGCGGCCCGGGATGGAGGGGAACAGCTGAACGGCGAACTGGACGAGATCGCCCGCGCCGAGCTCGTCGACCGCGAACCGTACCCGCGCTGCGGCGCCCCGCCCGGCTCCGCCTGCCGGACCGACTCCGCCGTCGTCGACTACCACACCGGCCGCTACTGGGCGTCCCGATAGTACTCGCGGAAAAACAACGGGATAGTCCCTGGCCTGTGGGTATTCATGTGTCCGCCACGGGGCTGTGGTACCGGTGCCGTGACGGGAGCCGTGCAGGGCAGCGCGTCTTCAGGGGCGTCGGCACAGGAAGAAGGCCCAGCCCACGTCCCCGGCGTCGATGGCGCGGATGACGCCCTGGTAGATCGCGGCCGTCTCCGGAGAGTGGCCGCGGACGTGGTCGGTCGCCCGCTCGTAGCTGGTGCGCATGTGCGCGGTGAGGTCCATGGTCCGCTCGATGGTGAAGCCGGCGGAGCGTAGGTGGGCGAGGTAGGCGCGGCGGTCGGGTTGGGGCCGCATGCCGGCGACCCGGTCGTAGTAGAAGCGACGGCCGAGGTCGCTGACCTCCCCGGCGGGGGTAATGATGTCGTCGAGTACGAGCAGCCCGCCGGGGCGAAGCGCCCAGCGGATCTGGTCCAGCGCAGCGGCACGGTCCTCGACGTGGCAGAGCATGGCCTGGGACCACACGTGCGTGAAGGCGCCGTGCTGGAACGGCAGCCGCATCGCATCGGCTTGCACGAGCCGCACGTGGCTCCCGGTGCGTGGTCGGCTGTCGAGGTGAAGGTGGAGGTCGGCGCCCACGACCGCGCAGCCGGTGGTGCGGGCCAGCCACGCGGCCGTGGCTCCCGTGCCGCACCCCAGATCAAGCACCGTCGAGTCCTGCGTAATCCCGGCCAGACGGCACGCCAGCGCGTCCCACGCGTCAATCGCCCGCGCCAGCCCGTCTGGGCCCGGCCCGGATGCCTCGTCGAAGTACCCCCAGTGCATTCGCCCCCGGTCATCCCAGGTCGCGGCATACGCGTCGGCGGCCCGGCGGTAGTACGCCACCGAACGCCCCGCCGCACCAGTCTCGTCCTGTCTTTCCACGGGTACCCCTGTCCCACATCAACGTCTGCTCCGTGCAGATCCTGTCACCACCCGGGCCCGGACAAACGCCGTGCGGAACCCACGATGGGCTGTTTGGCCTCGAACGTGACTGGCGGGGTACATGGTCAGCGGGCGGGCTCTGTCTTCTCGGCTGCCCGTCCATCGAGCCGAAACGCGTAGCAGGAGGAGCCATCGAACCTCGTCACTCCGTGACCTGCGGAAAGGAGATGTGACACAGCTTCTGAGCTTGTCGTTTATCGTCTGGCCTCGAATGTGTTTCACACGTGAGTGGGGTTTGCCCAGATCAGGGCACGTGGGAACGGCCTTCCGCTGATGCTGTGCTCCGTCACAGATACACCGCTCAGCAGGAAGGCCGTGGGGATGAGTCTGTCGTGTGTGAGTGTCCCGCAGGACGCCATCGGGCAACTGTCATGCTTCCGGGCGGACTTCTACGACTCCTTGACCGGCCGCGCGGATGCGCTGTTCGAGCTGACGGACGCCCTGCTGTGTACGGACGGGCCGGTGAAGTGAGGGGCCTCGCGTTTTCCGGACAGGTATCTGACCGTCTATTTCACGCGGCGATTCGCAACTTCTCGTACTCGGCGTGGACTTCGCGTGGAGGGCGGTAACCCACCGACGAGTGGAGGCGCTTGCGATTGTACCAGAATTCGATGTAGCGAGTGATGTCCTGCCGGGCGGCCTCGCGGGTCAGGTAAGTCACCCTTGATACACGCTCGTTCTTCAGTGCGCCGAAGAATGATTCGGCCATGGCGTTGTCGAAACAGATCCCGGTGCGGCCGGAAGATCTGCGGAGCCCGAACCGGTCGAGCGTCTTCCCGAACTCGGCTGACATGTAGTTACTTCCGCGGTCGGAGTGAAATATTGCGCCGGCCGAGAGGTTCCTGTTCCGTGCCGCGTTGCGGATCGCCCTGGATATCAGTGGGGTTTGGTAGTGGTCGTCCATCGCGTAACCGATGACTTCCTTCGTGCAGCAGTCGATGACCGTTGCGAGGTACAGCCAGCCTTCCCCAGTCGCGATGTAGGTAATGTCGCCGACGAGCTTTTCGCCGGGCGCGTCAGCGGTGAAGTTGCGGCCGACGAGGTCCGGCACCTGACCGGCCGCGGCCCGGGTGAGGCTGAACCTCTTCGGCCGCGGCTGGCAGGGCTCAAGGCCCAGCTCGCGCATGAGCCGGCGGACCAGTTCCAGGCCGGCGGTGACGCCCCAGCGGTGCAGCTGGGCCTGGATGCGCCGATGTCCGTAGGTGCTGTCGGACATATCGAAGGCTTTCTCGATGAGCAGCTTCAGTTCGTCGCGCCGTTGGCCGGTCGCGGTTTCCGGGCGGGCTCGCCAGTCGTAGTAGCCGGATCTGGATACGCCGAGTCGGCCGCACATGAACTCGACGCTGTATGCGTACTCCTCGGTGTCGAGCCGCATCTCGTCGATGAACTCGTACTTGCTTGCTACCGGGGATCCTTCGCGAAGTACGCTGCGGCTTTTTTCAGGAAGGTAACTTCCATCTCCAGCTCGCGGTTGCGTCGTTCGAGTTCCTTCAGGCGCGCCCGCTCGTTCACTGTCAGTTCCGAGTCGGGGGCCGGTTCCTGCTGCTTCTGGTGCTTCTTGACCCAGCCGCGTAGCGTCTCCGGGTTCAGCTCAAGCTCCCGGGCGACTTCGGAGATCGTCTTGCTCGACCTCAACGCGATCTGGACGGCTTCCTCGCGGAACTCCGGTGAGTACTTGCTGGGTGGCGCCACTGCTTCCTCATTTCCTGTTCAGGACAACCCTATTGGGTCCCTGTCCGGAAACTTCGTGGCCCCTCAGAGCCATGATCACAGCCACCACTGACACCGACTCCGCCACAAGATCAGCGCCAGAGCCGAATTACGTGATCGTTCACAACGTACGCCAGGCGCAGCAGCATGACAGATCATCATGCCGCCCCTGCCCTCTACATGAGTGGATAGCCGGGAGGGCGACGGGCACGAGTCAAGATCAGCAATCAAGTCCGCCACCTGGGCGGATGTTTTTTCGGCACCCGCAGACTCGAACCTGCGACCAGGAAGCATCCATCACGGTCCGCGCCTTTACGGTTCGAGCCCTTCAAGCAGCCACACCATTCGCCTCTGCCGCATCGGGCCTCAAAGCACTCCATCGCACCACTGGGAAGCCCCTTGCTACCCGCGCCCTCACCGAAGCGGACGTCAGGCCGAGGCGACCGGCAGCACGTCGGGGGACAGCGCCACTGCCCGAGCCGCGGCACTCGTCATCCGCCTGCGGTGGTGGCGTCGGCACAGCACCTCGTACCCCACGTCCTCCGTCGGCCGGTTCACGTCTCCGACCACGACCTGCTCGCCCTCGACCACCATCTCCCCGCCCACCGTCCGCGCGTTGTGCGTCGCCCGGGCACCGCACCAGCACATCGCCTCGACCTGCAACGTCTCCAGCCGGTCGGCCAGCTCAATCAGCCGCTGGGAGCCGGGGAAGAGCCGGGTACGGAAGTCGGTGGTGATACCGAACGCGAAGACGTCCAGATCCAGATCATCGACGATGCGGGCCAGCTGGTCGATCTGCTCCGGCGCAAGGAACTGCGCCTCGTCCACGATCACGTAGTCGACCTTGCCGCCCCGCGACAGCTGCTCCACCACATAGCCGTACAGATCCCGGCCCGGGCCCGCCTCCACCGCCTCGGTCACCAACCCCAGCCGCGACGACAGCTTCCCCTCCCCCGCGCGGTCGTCGCGCGTGAAGATCACACCCTGGAGCCCCCTGGCCGACCGGTTGTGGCCAATTTGTAGCGCCAAAGTACTCTTCCCGCAGTCCATCGTTCCCGAGAAAAACACCAATTCGGACATCAGCGGGCCGGGGCCTTTCGGGACGGGCGAGACCAGACACATCCAACACGGACAATGCCGGAACCACGCGGGACAACACCGTCCACGGCACCATCAATCGATGGCGAATACCCAAGCAAGTCAGTCGACTTCCCGCAGTCCATCGTTCCGGAGAAGAACACCAGCTCGGGCATGGGGAGTTGAGCACCTTTCGGCAACAGAGGATTCGGGAGGGGGGTGGCTTCAGGAGCGTACTTGCAACAGGGGCACGAGCTGCTCGACGGGGGTCATCGAACCGTGGTTGCCGACCATCGCCGACTCCTTCGGCTCCCGCTCGGTCGCGATGATCAGGACATCGTCGCGAGCCGCCGCGACCACGTCGCCGATCCGGGCGTACACCCGCTCGTCGACGTGCGGGCCGAACCAGCCCGCCGCGATCGCCTCGTCCCGCGAGGCCACCCAGAACTGCTCGCCGAGCACCTCGCGCCAGCAGGTCAGCACATCCGCCTCCGCGCCCGGCACCGCGTAGACATGCCGGGCACGGCCCTCGCCGCCGAGCAGGGCGACACCGGCGCGCAGCTCCCAGTCCTCGTCGAAGTCGATGCGGTGCTGCTCGTCGAAGGGGATGTCGATCATGCCGTGGTCGGCGGTGACGTACAGGGCGCTGCGTGGCGGCAGCTGCTCCGCGAGGCGCTGGACCAAGCGATCGACGTACATGAGCTGGCCGCGCCAGGGGTCCGAATCGACGCCGAAGCGGTGGCCCTTGCCGTCCACCTCCGCGTAGTACGTGTAGACCAACGAGCGGTCCCCGACGGCCAGTTGCTCGGCGGCGAGGTCCATGCGCTCCTCGCCGGAGAGCCGCCCGTGGAACGTTCCGCCACTCAGTGCGATCTTGGTGAGCGGTGTGTTCTGGAAAGTGGGGGACGAGACCTGCGCGGTGTGCACGCCCGCCGCGTCGGCCAGCTGGAAGACTGTGGGGTAGGGCTGCCAGGCGCGCGGTTCCGTCCACGGGTTCCAGCGGAGCTGGTTCATCAGCTCGCCGGTCCCCGGATTGCGCGCGGTGTAGCCGGGCAGGCCGTGCGCTCCGGGCGGCAGGCCGGTGCCGACGGAGGCGAGGGAGGTCGCGGTGGTCGCCGGGTAGCCGGCGGTGATCGGCCGTCCGGTGCCTCCGCGGGAGGACGCCAGGAGTGACGTCATGAAGGGCGCCTCGTCGGGATGCGCCTTCAGCTGCTCCCAGCCGAGACCGTCGATCAGGAAGACGCAGTTCCGGTCGGCCTCGGTCAGCTCTGGTATCGCGGCGATCATGCCGGGCACGGCCATGCCCGCGGCGAGCGTGGGCAGCAAGTCGGCCAGCGAGCCGGTGCCGTACTCGGGGACGGGCGCGGAGTCGACGGCGAGAGGTTCCGGGTGGTCCCAGGCGGGCAGTGCCATCAGCGCGTGATGTCCGCGGTCGCCTCGGAGAGAGACTGCGCGAAGGCGAGGGCCTGGCGCACGGTCTCCGGGCCGTCCCCGGCCTCGCTGACGCGCAGGCTCAGGTCGTCCGCAGTCGAGTTGCCGGTGTAGCCGTGGTCCGCCTCGCAGTTGGGGTCGCCGCAGGCGGCGGGCTCCAGGTCGATGCGGGAGACCGCGCCCCAGCCGATGGTCAGGACGACCTCGCGGGGCAGCGTGCCCGGCGCGTACGACTCGGGGTTGGCGACGACTCGGCTGACGACGACCGACGAGATCCGGCCGAGCTTGACCGACTCGGTGGACGTCGTGGCGTACGGCGTCGGCGACGTCGTGTCCGCGTTCTGCTCGTCGGTGTGGCTCACGATGAAGCGGTTGCCGGTGAGGACGAGGACGGTGACGTGCCGCCGCACCTCGTTCGCGTCGAACGTCGTCTCCTGGTGGACCAGGTACGACCGGATGGCCTCGCCGCCGATCGCGGCCTCCACCGCCTCGGCCACGAGGGCCGGGTAGTAGCCGCTGCGCTCGATCGCCGCTCGCAGCCCCTGGGTCGTCGTACTGGTCTTGGCCATGAAGCCCATCCTACGGGGGCCCACTGACTGCGAGGCACCGCTCGCGTGTGTCTGTCGTGGACGGCACAGATACGCGTAGGGATCAGGGCGTGCTGATCAGGACGCGCTGAGCCGGACATGCTGATCCGGGCATGCTGATCAGAACGCAGGGATCAGCGGCGGCTCAGACCACGGGGAGAGTCCGCGGGCCGAGATCGTCGCGGACGGGGGCCCGGGCCAGCCGCACGGTGGCGCCCAGCACGCTCAGACCGCGCGGGGCGACGACGACGGGCTCCAGGGAGACCGCGACGACCTCCGGGTGATCGTGGACCAGCCGGGACACGCGCAGCATCAGCTCTTCGAGGGCCGCCGTGTCCACCGGCGCGGAGCCCCGCCAGCCGAACAGAAGCGGCGCTGTCCGGATCGATCGGACCAGGGAGGTCGCGTCCCGGTCGGTGACCGGAATCAGCCGGTGCGCCGTGTCCCCGAGCAGCTCCGAGGCGGCGCCGGCGAGCCCGAACGAGAGCACCGCCCCGGCCGCCGGATCGATCACCGCCCGTACGACGGTGTCGACCCCGCGCGGGGCCATCGCCTGGACGACCGGCCGCAGCTCCTCCGGCTTCCCGAACAGCTCCGTCAACTCCGCGTACGCCCGACGCAGTTGCTCCTCGTCCGCCAGATCGAGTCGTACGCCGCCCAGGTCGGCGCGGTGCCGTAGGTGCGGGGCGGTGGTCTTGAGGGCCACGGGGTAGCCGAGGGCGCGCGCGGCCGCCACGGCATGGTCCGGCGTGGGCGCGGGCAGGGCACGGCGTACGTCGATGCCGTACCGCCCGAGCAGTCCGCAGGTCTCCTCCGCGCCGAGCGTCAGCCCCTCGCCCCGCGCGAGCAGCCCGTCGATCTGCTCGGCGGCCCCCTTCTCGTCGATGTCCTCGTACTCGGGCACCTTGCCCGGCTCGGCGGCGTCACGCCGCCATTGGGCGTACTTCACGGCCTGTGCGAGCGCACGGACGGCACGCTCGGCGGCGGGGTAGGCCGGGATGAGGCGGGAGGCCGTGGGGGGATCTTCGGGGACGGGCCGCCGGGTGGCCTCCGCGAGAGGCGGTTGTGCGGCTCCCGCGACGGCCGGGCGTGCCGCTCCCGCGGTGGGCAACCGTTCTGCAGGGCGATGGGGGTCCCGCCGCTCGTGCGCGGCCGAGAACGGCGGACGGGCAGCGCCGGGTGCCGTCGAACCGATCTGTGGTGCAGTACTGGCCGCGGCAGACAACGCCTCGGCGAGCCCACCGAGCTCGACGTGCACCACCAGCACCGGCTTCGCCGGAACCGACGCCGCCGCCGAGCGAAGGGCCTCGGCCAAGGCCGCGTCTTGAGCCGACGTCTCCCCCACCGCCGGTATGGCGGTCACGACGACGGCATCGCACTTGTCGTCGGTCAAGGCCCGCACAAGCGCCCCGTGAAAGTCCTCCGCCGAGGCCCCCGTGGTCAGATCCAACGGAGGAAGCGGCCGAAGCCCTTCGGCCAGACACGCGTCGTAGGTGAGCAGCCCGAGCGACTCGGAGTTCCCGAGGATCGCCACCCGGGGCCCGGGAGGAAGCGGCTGGCGTGCCAGCAGAAGCCCCGCATCGACGAGCTCGGTGATCGTGTCGACCCGGATCACCCCCGCCTGCCGCAGCAGCGCGGACACCGTGGCGTGCGGCAACCGCGTGGCCCGTACGGCATGTCCCTGGGGAGCCGCTCCGCCGTGCCGCGCCCCCTGGACCACGACCAGCGGCTTCGCCGCCGCTGTCCGGCGTGCGAGGCGCGTGAACTTGCGCGGGTTGCCGATGGATTCGAGGTACATCAGGGCGACATCGGTGTCGGGGTCGTCGTACCAGTACTGGAGCACGTCGTTGCCGGACACGTCCGCCCGGTTCCCCGAGGAGACGAAGGTCGACACGCCGGTCACGCCGGTGACACCCCCGCCGCGCCGGTGCAGCCGGGACAGCAGGGCGATCCCGATCGCGCCGGACTGGGCGAACAGGCCTATCCGCCCGGGGCGCGGCATCTGCGGGGCGAGCGAGGCGTTGAGGCGGACCTCGGGGGACGTGTTGATGACCCCGAAGGCGTTGGGGCCGATGATGCGCATGCCGTACGTACGCGCCTGGCGCACGAGTTCGCTCTGGCGCTCGCGCCCTTCTGGGCCGCTCTCGGCATACCCGGCGGACACCACCACGAGCCCCTGCACCCCGTGCTCACCGCACTCGGCGACGACCTCGGGGACGAGCGGCGCGGGCACCGCGACGACGGCGAGATCGACGGGCTCGTCGATGTCGCGGACGCAGCGGTGCGCGGGGACTCCGTCGAGCTCCTTCTCGTGGAGCGCCTTGTTCACCGCGTACAGACGGCCGGTGAATCCGGCGTCGCGGAGGTTGGTGAGGACGCTGCGGCCGACACCGCCGGGCGTGCGGCCCGCGCCGATGACGACGACGGAGCCGGGTGCCAGCAGCCGCTGCACGGACCGGGCCTCGGCGCGCTGCTCCCGCGCGCGCTGCACGGCGAGCGACCGGTCGGTGGGTTCGAGGTCGAACTCCAGGCGTACGACGCCGTCCTCGAAGTGTCGCTTCTGCTGGTAGCCGGCATCCGTGAACACCTTGATCATCTTGGTGTTGGCGGGCAGCACCTCGGCGGCGAAGCGACGGATGCCGCGCTCGCGGGCCACGGCCGCGATGTGTTCCAGGAGGGCGGAGGCGACACCGCGGCCCTGGTGCGCGTCCTGCACGAGGAAGGCGACCTCGGCCTCGTCGGCGGGAGCGGAGGCGGGCAGGCCGTCGGCATTAATGCGGTCATAGCGTACGGTGGCGATGAACTCGCCGCCCACCGTGGCCGCGAGACCCACCCGGTCCACAAAGTCGTGGTGCGTGAAGCGGTGGACATCCTTGGCGGACAGTCGTGGGTACGGCGCGAAGAAGCGGTAGTACTTCGACTCGGCCGAGACCTGCTCGTAGAAGCTGACCAGGCGGTCGGCGTCATCAATGGTGATGGGCCTGATGCGTGCGGTACCACCGTCACGCAGCACCACGTCCGCCTCCCAGTGAGCGGGGTACTCGTGCCGGTCCGACGAGGTCTGCATGGGCCCCAGAGTACGGCTCGCGTCCGACAACGGCGCGAGGCAGTCTGTGGGGAACGAAAGTCGGATCGAGGCCGCGATCCGACAACACTCCGGACGGGACGAAGGACCGCTCCGGAGACGCTTCACGATATGGGACACTGGTCTAGACAACCCTGAAAACCTGAAGGGCAGCATCACATGGCTGAGCGCCGCGTCAACGTCGGCTGGGCCGAGGGCCTTCACGCCCGCCCCGCTTCCATCTTCGTCCGGGCCGCGACGGCCTCCGGTATCCCCGTGACGATCGCCAAGGCCGACGGCAACCCCGTCAACGCGGCCTCCATGCTCGCCGTCCTCGGCCTGGGCGCCCAGGGCGGCGAGGAGATCGTTCTCGCCTCCGACGCCGAGGGTTCGGACGCCGCCCTCGACCGTCTGGCGAAGCTGGTCGCCGAGGGTCTCGAGGAGCTCCCCGAGACCGTCTGAAGCATTCCGGACACCACGCGGCTGAGCCGCGTCGCCCCTTCCCGGGCGGCGCGGCTCAGCCGTTTTCCGTACGCCGCCCAGAAATTCTGCGCATGTCACCGCGCACCCCGCGTCACGCCCACGGAAATAACACGCACCGGAATTCCCGGCACGCGAAAAGGGGCAGTAGAAATAGGCCGCTGGCGAATATCCCTCTTTGTATACGGCGCCCGTGTTAATGCCGCGGGCCCGTCATGTTTACGGGAGGTTGCGAAGTCCTCACACGGTCCGGACGATCTCCACCGGTGGGAAAACGGAGCCGGTGCGCGGCCGCGGCGCGCTCGGTGTGCAGGGCCGTGATCGCCCGGGCCCGCTCGCTGTCGCCGCGCGCCACGGCGTCCACGATGCCGCCGTGTTCCGCCCAGGACTCCGCGAGGTTGGCCGACGCCTCCACCGCATACATCCACGCGATCTTGTGCCGCAGCTGGGCGAGCGTGGAGGTCAGCGCGGGGCTTCCGGAGGCCTGCGCGAGGGTCTCGTGGAACCAGCCGCCCAGCGAGCGCAGATCCTCGCTGTGGCCCCTTCTGGCCCGCTCCTGGCCCAGCCTGACCAGGCCTCGGAGCACCTTGAGGTGGGCCTCGGTACGGCGCTGCGCGGCCCGCGCGGCCCCCAGCGGCTCAAGGAGCATGCGCATCTCCAGCAGATCGGAGGCCTCCTGCTCGGTGGGCTCCGCGACGCACGCGCCCGCGTGCCGACGGGTGACGACGAAGCCCTCGGCCTCCAGCGTCCGCAGGGCCTCGCGCACGGGGACGCGCGAGACGCCGTACCGGCGCGCGAGCAGTTCCTCGGTGAGCCGGCCGCCTCGCTCGTAGACACCCGCGACGATGTCGTCACGGATCGCCGTGCATACCGAGTGCGCCGGAATACGCATGACCGGACCTCCGCTTTAATCCCCGCGAAACGCCATCGATTGACGCTTGTTCAGTGACTCTATTGCAGGGAGCCGGAATTTCCGATGGCAGGCCGGAATCCATGGATATTTTTTGGACACCGGCCGTGTGAAACGACGTTGCCCCGGCTCGGCGAGCCGGGGCAACAGAACTGATGAAGCGCTCGTCAGACGTTCACACCGTGCGAGCGAAGGTACGCGACCGGATCGATGTCCGAGCCGTACTCCGCGGTCGTACGGGCCTCGAAGTGGAGGTGTGGCCCAGTCGTGTTGCCGGTGGACCCGGAGAGGCCTATCTGCTGGCCCGGGGTGACCGTCCGGCCCACCGAGACGCCGATGGACGAGAGGTGCCCGTACATCGTGTACGTGCCGTCGTGCATCTTGATGACGATCTGGTTGCCGTACGCGCCGCCCCAGCCGGCCGTGACGACCGTACCGGAGCCGACGGCGTGCACCGAGGTGCCGGATGCGGCGTGGAAGTCGACGCCCGTGTGGCTGCCGGAGGACCAGAGGCTGCCGCCGGCCTTGTAGCCGGTGGAGATGTACGAGCCGGTGATCGGCGGGACGAAGGTGTTGAGACGTTTGCGCTCGGCTGCGCGGGCGGCGCGCTCCTTGGCCTCGCGCGCCTCCTTGGCCCTCGCCGCGGCCTCCTTGCGGGCGGCCTCCTCGGCCTTCTTCCGCGCGGCGGCCTCGTCGGCGGCTCGCTGCTGGGCGACGGCCTGCTCGTCGATCTTCTCGGCGAGGGTGTCGCCGATGGTGATGATCGGGGTCAGCCCGGTCTGCTCGGCGGAGGTGTCCGCGGCGAGTGCCGGGGCGGCCAGGGTTCCGATGACGCCGGTGGTGGTGAGCGCCGCGACGCCGACGGCGTTCGTGGTCGTGCGCTTCACGCGGCTCGGGCGACGGTGCTTCCCTGTGCCACAGGTGAACGCCATGTAGGGGCTGATCCTTTCCTTCCTTCTCGCCTACCGGGTTAGCTGACGGGTTCGGAGCAGGAAGGTCTCCTACGGACTCCCTCCGGGGAGGGCGTCCGATTCACCCCAGGGACTGCGTGCGGGTCCCCGGCTCCCCTGGCTCGCGCCGTACGGGGACTCGGCGATGACTGTCCGGTGCCGCGGGCGCGGCGCACTGCCTGACGAACAGCCGGATCGACGCTAAGCGGGGCATCTTTCAATCAACAAACGGATCACGGCTTTTGTAGCGCATGCCACAGGGCAGACAGGCAACCTCCCTATCAATACGGACACCTTGTGGACGAAGTCCGGAAAGAGGCCCGAAGTTCGGGCAAAAAGGAGACCCAGGTGGCTCTTCAGTCACCTGGGTCCTCAGGGAGACGCGCTGCTCTACTCGGCCCGGACGACGGTCACTTCACCGATTCCGAGCGCCTTGACGGGCTCCTCGATCTGCGCGGCGTCACCCACCAGGACGGTCACCAGACGGTCCACCGGGAAGGCGTTCACGGCGGCCGCGGTGGCCTCCACGGTGCCCGTCGCGGCGAGCTGCTGATAGAGCGTCGCCTGATAGTCGTCCGGCAGGTACTGCTCGACCTGGTCGGCGAGCGTGCTCGCGACGGCCGCCGCGGTCTCGAACTTGAGGGGCGCCACACCCACCAGGTTCTGTACGGCGATGTCGCGCTCGGCGTCCGTCAGGCCCTCGGCGGCGAGGGTACGCAGCACCTTCCACAGGTCGTCGAGCGCCGGACCGGTGTTCGGCGTGTCCACCGAGCCACTGATGGCGAGCATCGCGACGCCCGTGCCGTCCGGAGCGGAGCGCAGCACCTGGCCGAACGCCCGCACACCGTAGGTGTAGCCCTTTTCCTCGCGCAGGACGCGGTCCAGGCGTGAGGTGAGGGTGCCGCCGAGGCAGTACGTACCGAGCACCTGGGCGGGCCAGACGCGGTCGTGCCGGTCGGCGCCGACGCGGCCGATGAGCAGCTGTGTCTGGACGGCGCCGGGGCGGTCCACGATGATCACGCGGCCGGTGTCGTCGGCGCTCACCGGCGGCACGGGGCGGGGCTCGGCGGACGAGCCGGTCCAGGAGCCGAGCGTGTCGGCGAGCAGCTCGTCGAGGTCGACATCGGTCAGGTCACCGACGATGACGGCGGTGGCCGTCGCGGGGCGTACGTGCTTCTCGTAGAAGGCGCGGACGGTCGCCGAGTCGATCTTCTGGACGGTCTCCTCGGTGCCCTGGCGCGGACGCGACATGCGCGAGGTCGCCGGGAACAGCTCCTTGGAGAGCTCCTTGGCGGCACGGCGGGCCGGGTTGGCCGTCTCGTGCGGGATCTCGTCCAGGCGGTTGCGGACCAGTCGCTCGACCTCACTGTCCGCGAACGCCGGTGCCCTCAGGGCATCGGCGAGCAGACCGAGCGCCTTGGGGAGACGCGAGACGGGCACTTCGAGCGACAGGCGCACGCCAGGGTGGTCGGCGTGCGAGTCGAGGGTGGCACCGCAGCGCTCCAGCTCGGCGGCGAACTCCTCGGCGGAGTGCTTGTCGGTGCCCTCGGAGAAGGCACGCGCCATGATCGTGGCGATGCCGTCGAGGCCCGCCGGTTCGGCCTCCAGCGGCGCGGCGAGGATCACCTCGACGGCGACGACCTGCTGGCCGGGGCGGTGGCAGCGCAGGAGCGTCAGGCCGTTGTCGAGCGTGCCACGCTCGGGCGAGGGGAAGGCCCACGGCTTGGCCTCACCGGCCTGGGGCTGCGGGTGGAAGTCCATGCTGGCCAGCTCGGTCACTTCGCCGTCTCCTCGTCGGTGTCGTCAGCGGCGTCGGTGTCTTCGGGGGCGATCGGCTCGTAGACGAGCACCGCGCGGTTGTCGGGGCGCAGGCGGGCCTTGGCGACCTCCTGGACCTCCTCGGCGGTGACGGCGAGGACACGCTGCACGGCCGTCAGGGCGAGCTGCGGATCGCCGAACAGGACGGCGAACCTGCACAGTTCGTCGGCGCGGCCCGCGACCGTGCCCAGCCGGTCCAGCCACTCGCGCTCCAGCTGGGCCTGCGCGCGCTCCATCTCCTCGGCGGTGGGGCCCTCCTCGGCGAACCGGGCGAGCTCCTCGTCCACGGCGGCCTCGATCACCGGGACCTCGACATCGCCGGACGTCTTCACGTCGAGCCATCCCAGGGAGGGCGCTCCGGCGAGCCGCAGCAGGCCGAACCCGGCCGCGACGGCAGTGCGGTCGCGGCGCACCAGCCGGTTGTAGAGCCGAGAGGACTCGCCGCCGCCGAGGACGGTGAGCGCCAGGTCGGCCGCGTCGCACGCGCGCGTGCCGTCCTCCGGGAGCCGGTAGGCGGCCATCAGGGCGCGCGCCGGGACCTCTTCCTCGACGACCTCGCGCAGCTGCTCGCCGATGACCTCGGGCAGCGAGCCGTCGCGCGGGGCGGGCTTGCCGTCGTGCCCGGGAATGGAACCGAAGTACGTCTCGATCCAGGCGAGCGTCTGCTGCGGATCGATGTCACCGACGACCGACAGGACCGCATTGTTGGGCGCGTAGTACGTGCGGAAGAACGCGCGCGCGTCCTCCAGCGTGGCGGCGTCCAGGTCCGCCATCGAGCCGATCGGGGTGTGGTGGTACGGGTGGCCCTCGGGGTACGCCAGCGCGGTCAGCTTCTCGAACGCGGTGCCGTAGGGCACGTTGTCGTACCGCTGCCGGCGCTCGTTCTTGACGACGTCCCGCTGATTCTCCATGGACTCGTCGTCGAGCGCCGCGAGCAGCGAGCCCATGCGGTCGGCCTCCAGCCAGAGCGCGAGCTCCAGCTGGTGGGCAGGCATGGTCTCGAAGTAGTTGGTGCGCTCGAAGCTCGTGGTGCCGTTGAGCGAGCCGCCGGCGCCCTGAACGAGCTCGAAGTGCCCGTTGCCGTGGACCTGCTTGGAACCCTGGAACATCAAGTGCTCGAAGAGGTGAGCAAGGCCGGTACGGTCCTTGACCTCGTGGCGCGAGCCGACGTCGTACCAGAGGCACACCGCCGCGACCGGGGTGAGGTGATCCTCGGAGAGCACCACGCGCAGGCCATTGGCCAGGCGGTGCTCGGTCGCTGTCAGGCCGCCGGAGCCTGCCTCAGCTGTGGCCGTGTGACCCATGGGCATGTACGTCCCTTCGATCGCGGAAAACTGCGTATTTCCTGTCGGTCCTGCCACTGTATGCAAGCGCGCCGACAGCTGGCGAAGTTCCCGCACCTCGTACGCCGAGAGCGAGACTCCCGTACGTCACAGCCGTGTCCCAGGAGGCCCTCCGAGGCCCGCTACGGACGGGTCGCGGTCCGCGTTGTCAGTGGGGCGGTCCACAATGGTCCGCGTCAGATCCCGTTCATGCCCCGGCAGAGACTGTGAAGGAGCCGCAGCAGCGATGGCCCGCCGCAGCACGAAGACCCCGCCGCCCGACGACTCGTACGAGGAGAAGATCCTCGATATCGACGTCGTGGACGAAATGCAGGGCTCCTTCCTCGAGTACGCGTACTCGGTCATCTACTCGCGAGCCCTGCCGGACGCACGCGACGGCCTCAAGCCCGTGCACCGCCGCATCGTGTACCAGATGAATGAGATGGGCCTGCGCCCCGATCGCGGCTATGTGAAGTGCGCCCGCGTCGTCGGCGAGGTCATGGGTAAGCTCCACCCGCACGGAGACGCGTCGATCTACGACGCGCTGGTGCGCCTGGCCCAGCCCTTCTCGATGCGCCTGCCGCTGGTCGACGGGCACGGGAACTTCGGTTCGCTCGGAAACGACGACCCGCCGGCCGCCATGCGCTACACCGAGTGTCGGATGGCCGACGCGACGTCACTGATGACCGAGTCGATCGACGAGAACACGGTCGGCTTCACGCCGAACTACGACGGCCAGGAGCAGGAGCCGGACGTCCTTCCGGCGGCGTACCCGAACCTGCTGGTCAACGGCTCGTCCGGCATCGCGGTCGGCATGGCCACCAACATGCCGCCGCACAACCTCGGCGAGGTCATCGCCGCCGCCCGCCACCTCATCAGGTACCCGGGGGCCGACCTCGAGACGCTGATGAAGTACATCCCGGGCCCCGACCTGCCCACCGGCGGTCGGATCGTCGGGCTCTCCGGGATCAGGGACGCGTACGAGTCGGGCCGCGGCACCTTCAAGATCCGCGCCACGGTGTCGGTGGAGAACGTGACCGCGCGCCGCAAGGGCCTCGTCGTCACCGAACTGCCCTTCACCGTCGGCCCGGAGAAGGTGATCGCGAAGATCAAGGACCTGGTCGGCAACAAGAAGCTGCAGGGCATCGCCGACGTGAAGGACCTCACGGACCGCGCGCACGGCCTGCGCCTGGTCATCGAGATCAAGAACGGCTTCGTGCCGGAAGCGGTCCTGGAGCAGCTCTACAAGTTGACGCCGATGGAGGAGTCCTTCGGCATCAACAACGTGGCGCTGGTGGACGGCCAGCCGCTCACCCTGGGGCTCAAGGAGCTCCTGGAGGTCTATCTCGACCACCGCTTCGACGTCGTGCGCCGCCGCAGCGAGTTCCGCCGCGGCAAGAAGCGCGACCGGCTGCACCTGGTCGAGGGCCTGCTCGTCGCCCTCCTGGACATCGACGAGGTCATCCGTCTCATCCGCTCCAGCGACAACTCGGCGCAAGCCAAGGAGCGCCTGATCGAGCACTTTTCACTGAGCGAGATCCAGACGCAGTACATCCTCGACACGCCGCTGCGCCGACTGACCAAGTTCGACCGCATCGAGCTGGAGTCGGAGCGCGACCGGCTCAACGGCGAGATCGACGAGCTGACCGGCATCCTGGAGTCGGACGCGGAGCTGCGCAAGCTGGTCTCCGGCGAACTGGCCGCGGTGGCCAAGAAGTTCGGCACCGACCGGCGCACGGTGCTCCTGGAGTCCGCGGGCACGCCCGCCGCGACGGTCCCGCTCCAGGTGGCGGACGCCCCCTGCCGGGTGCTGCTGTCCTCGACGGGGCTCCTCGCCCGTACGGCCAACGGCGACCCCTTCGGCGAAGCCGAGGACGCCAAGCGCACCAAGCACGACGTGATCGTCTCCGCGGTGCCCGCGACGGCCCGTGGCGAGGTCGGCGCGGTCATCTCGTCGGGCCGCCTGCTCCGGCTGAACGTGATCGACCTCCCGCAGCTGCCGGAGACGGCGGCGGCACCCAACCTCTCCGGCGGCGCGCCCATTTCGGAGTTCCTGTCCTCCCTGGAGCCGGACGAGACGGTGGTCTGCCTGACGACGCTCGACGAGTCGTCGCCGGGTCTGGCCCTCGGTACGGAGCAGGGTGTCGTCAAGCGCGTGGTGCCCGACTACCCCTCGAACAAGGAGGAGTTGGAGGTCATCACCCTCAAGGACGGCGACCGGATCGTCGGCGCGGTCGAACTGCGCACCGGCGAGGAGGATCTGGTCTTCATCACGGACGACGCCCAGCTGCTGCGCTACCAGGCCTCGCAGGTGCGCCCACAGGGCCGTGCGGCGGGCGGCATGGCGGGCATCAAGCTCGCCGACGGCGCGAAGGTGATCTCCTTCACGGCGGTCGACCCGGCCGTGGACGCGGTGGTGTTCACGGTCGCGGGCTCGCGCGGCACGCTGGACGACTCCGTCCAGACCACGGCCAAGCTGACCCCCTTCGACCAGTACCCCCGCAAGGGCCGCGCCACGGGTGGCGTGCGCTGCCAGCGGTTCCTGAAGGGCGAGGACTGCCTGTCGCTGGCCTGGGCCGGCGCGACACCGGCCCGGGCCGCGCAGAAGAACGGCACGCCCGCCGAGCTGCCGGAGATGGACCCGCGCCGCGACGGCTCGGGCGTGTCGCTGGCGAAGACGGTCTCGGTGGTGGCGGGCCCGGTGTAGCTCAACCGACCGCTTCGAGGCCTTCGGGCTCCTCGTCCACGTGGCTGTACTGCCCTGCGTGGCCGTCCTGCACGTAGCGGAGAACGCCCCACATGCTGTGCTCGTCGGCGTGTGGGGCGTCGTCTTTGCACGCCTGAAGTTCCTTGGTCAGAGCCGCCGTGTCGATGCCGGAGCCGATGAGGACGAGCTGGGTGAGACGCGCCTCGGCACGGCCCCAGGGCTCCGGATAGAAGCGCAGGAACCGCCCGACGGCATGCACGGCGTACCGATTGACGCTGTCCTGGACGCCGAAGTCGACGTAACCCTTGATGCGGTAGAGGCCCTCGGGCCTGCTGTCGAGGAAGTCCATCAACTTCCTGGGGTCGAACGGCACTTCGGAGCTGAAGGAGAGGGATTCGTACACAGAGTGCAGGTGGTCGTGGTGACCCCGGGGATCGCTCTCGTCGTGCCGGTGGAGGTCGTCGAAGGACAACTGCCCGATGCGCTCCTCGCTCGGCCTGCAGTCGAAAAGGAACTCGGCGTCGATACGGCCGTAGTCCGCGGGAACGACGGCGGCGCGGTCGACAAGATCCCTGACGACGCCGAGCACCCGTTCACCGTCCGTCGCCCGGTCGATCTTGTTGACGACGACGAGATCGGCGAGCGCGAGATGCCGGTCGATCTCGGGGTGCTTCTCGCGCGTACCGTCGAACTCAACGGCGTCGACGACTTCCACAAGCCCGCCGTACACGATCCGCGGATGCTCACTGGCGAGCACCATCCGCACGAGCTCCTGGGGCTCGGCGAGCCCGCTCGCCTCGATGACGATGACGTCGATACGGGTCGAGGGCTGAGCAAGCCGCCCCAGATACTCATCGAGCTCACTGGCGTCGACGGCGCAGCACAGGCAGCCGTTCCCCAGGGAGACCGTGGAATCCCCCAGCGCTCCCGCCACCGCCATGGCGTCGATCTCGATGGCGCCGAAGTCGTTGACGATGGCCCCGATCCGGCTGCCGCCGCTGCGGTGCAGCAGATGATTCAGCAAGGTGGTCTTGCCTGCGCCCAGGAATCCGGCGATGACGACGACCGGGATCTGCTTGGCCGCGCTCTGCTCGATCAGGAGCTGATCCGTCGGGATCGGCTGCGGACTGGGCTGGCTCAACGGGCGACCTCTTTCACACCGGTGCGTGCGCCGGTTCACGGACCGGCTCCCGTACGAGAGCGGCTCACGCACCGGCACTCCCACGAGGAATCAATGCCGACCCAGGATACGAGCGGGAGGAATCGCCGCGAAGTGAACGATTGTTAGCGGCGCTCGCGGGGCACACGTTGGACATGGCGCCGGGATACGCGACCCGCACTTCCCTCCGTGCGCCTCCTCTCCGCCTCCCTGCCGATCAGAGCCGCTCGGCAAAACTGGGAGACGGCAAGCGCGCCGCCCACCGCTCGCCGGTCCGCTCCCTGTCGCCCACAACCGACGACCGGCGGACGGTCGCCTGATTCGGGGGTTGACATGGCCACACAGAACTTTGGGGTACGGGGGTGGAGCACCGCAGCCACTGCCGGGCTCGCATTCGCGGCCGGGGCACTCGCCGCCCTGGCCGCCCAACAACGACGCTACGAGGAACTGCGCCAGCGGGTCGCCGAGGTGGAACGGAACGACCGACAGGCCATGCTGACGGAGCAGCAGCGCCTACAGTTCTACCTTCTGAGCAAGGCCATGGAAGATCCGGACCTGGCCGCCGTCTACAGCAACGTCGAGGTGGATTCGCCCACGCGGCGACGCCAGTACCTGTTCGCCAACGCGATGTACAGCAACGCTCTTCTCGCCTATCGCGTCGGCACTGTCAACTGGGAGGAGTTGCACGGCCATCTTCGGATGATCTGCCGGAACGCCACCTTTCGCGACTACTGGGACGCTCACCGGCCGCACCGCGCAAGCCTCAAGCGCGACTCCGATGAGGCGAGGGTGGGCCGAATGGTGGACGGTCTGATCCGCGATCTGGACGATGCTGACACGGAAGAGTGGTGGGTTGCGGGCGAACCACCCGCCGAATAGCACCAGTTGGCTTCCGATCGCCGGCCTGTCAATCTCGGCGGAACCCCTGGGCATCAAGCACATCGGGAAACATTCAGCAGCTAACCTGTCCCCGCCCAAATCGTCTATCGCTCCAAGGACAGGGATCCCTTTGAAGATCGTGCGCCGCGTCGGTGCGTCTCCACGCGAACGAGGCAGTCTGTCCGGTGACTCCTGCCCGGACATCTTCGAGCTCAGTGACGGCAACTTCGCCATTATCGGGACAGATGCCACAGAGGTGCTCGAAACCGAACTTCCCGCCGACGCCGCACGCGCCGACTACGAGCGCATCGTCATCGTCAGCAGGGAGACCCTCATCCGGGCCAAGGTCGACATCCCGGAAGTCTGAACCTGTCCCATCGTCCAACGCGGCCACCCACCCCTTTGCGGCCTCGAACTCCTTGCGTGGCGCACGACGCCCTCTCAGCCGGCAACACAGCAGACACCCCCTGCTCCTGAAATCCCGTAGGTCATCGCCCGACTCCGAAAGGAGCTGCAGATGAGTGTGCACCTCGGGCGCAAAAGCGCCTGCAGTCTGCCTCGCAGCGTCAAACTGTCGATAAGGCGGCGCGTAGGCCTGCCCCCGCGTCAGCGAGGCAGCCTGTGCGGGGAGACATGCCCGGACATCTTCGAACTCACGGACAGCCGCTTCGCGGTCGTGGGTACCGAGAGGACCGCTGATATCCGTCGACGGTACCCCGCACTGCGCGAGCTCGACCCCGGGGAGATCATCGTGGTTATCGATCGCCACACACTGATGTGCGCCAAGGCGTTCATCCCCGACAAGTAGCATTCGGCCGCCCCGCCGCGGACCCGGCACGGCCGCCGACGCGGGCTCGGCACCGTCAGGAGCCGAGCCCGTTTGCCACCCCCCAGCCTGGATAGAATTCCCCGAAGCCAGGGGGAGGCATCGATGGCGCGTCATGGCGCATGGCGTTCACTGCTCTGGGGCTGCGCCTGGACGGCCGGAGCCGCCGCTGGGATCGCTCTCGTGGGCGCGGCCTCCATCGTTATCAGCGGTTGGCTGGTCAGCGGGGTCGAACAGGCCAACGGCGACAGAGGGACGGCGGTGGAGCGCGGCGCGATCGGGGGCTACTTCGGAGGCGTGAGCGCTGTTTTCTCCGGACTGGCCCTTCTCCTGCTCATCGTCACCTTGCTCTTTCAACAGCGCGAGTTACAGCTACAGCGTCGAGAACTCTCTCTGCAACGCGAAGAGCTGGCCTCCTCTCGTACCGAGTTGCATCGCAGCGCGGAGGCAAACATGCGCACCCTGCACATACAGCTGACACAGATGGTGATGGATGACCCCTCACTGGCCGCGGTGTGGAACGACTTCCAAGGGGAACCGGAGTCGACGCTACGGCAGAATCTCTTCGCCAACCTGACCTTCAACCACTATGTGCTAGCGCATAGCTGGGGCAGCTTCTCCGAGGCGGAACTGTTGGCTCACGCCCGGAACCTCCTCAACAGCGCCGCGTTTCAGCGCTATTGGAACGCGACGCGGGCGCACAAGAGCAGCTTGCCTTCTGAAAGCCCAGAGGGGCGGGTGTTTCTCGTCTTCGAACAGGCCCTGGCCGACCTGCGGCGCGCTTAGTCACCCCCCGCTGCCTGACGTTCCCTCGCCATCCGTCAGGTCAGCCTCGGCACCGCCACCGGTGCCCCCGGCCCCACGTATCGAGCTACCGGCCGAATGATCTTCGGGTCCTCCGCCTGTTCCAGGATGTTGGCGCTCCAGCCCACGACGCGGGCAGCGGCGAAGGTGGGGGTGAACATCTCGCGGGGCAGGCCGCAGAGTTCCATGACCACGCCGGCGTAGAACTCCACGTTCGTGTGCAGCTCGCGGCCGGGCTTGAGCTCGGCCAGAATCGCCTCCACCTGGTGTTCGACCTCGACGGCGAAGTCGACCAGTGGGCCACCGAACTGCTGCGCGATGTCGCGGAGCATGCGCGAACGGGGGTCTTCCGTGCGGTAGATGGGGTGACCGAAGCCCATGATGCGATCGCCGGCGAGGACACGTTCGCGGATCCACGGGGCGATGCGGTCGGAAGTGCCGATCGCGTCCAGGGTGTCGAGCGCACGACTGGGGGCGCCGCCGTGGAGAGGCCCCGAGAGGGCACCGACCGCGCCCACGAGGCACGCCGCCACATCCGCGCCCGTCGACGTGATCACCCGCGCCGTGAACGTTGATGCATTGAATCCGTGATCAATGGTCGATATCAAGTACTGCTCGACCGCCCGGGCGCGCGCGCCATCCGGCTCCGAACCCGTCAACATGTACAGATAGTTGGCCGCGTACGCGAGGTCGTCACGCGGCTCCACCGGCTCCAGCCCCTGCCCGAGCCGGTACAGCGCGGTGAGCAACGTCGGTACGGCCGCGGACGCCGCCAGGGTGTCCGCTCGACGCCGGTCGGCGTCAATGTCGTACACCGGCCGGAGCCCCAACGAGGCGCCGAGCAGCGAGAGCGCGGTGCGCAGTCCGGCGAGCGGTCCCGACAGCCCCGTCGCCGCAGCGATCGCGGGCAATGCGGTCCGCACCTCGTCCGGCAGCCCGCGCAGCGCCGCGGTCTGCGCGGCGAAGGCGGCGCGCTGAGCCGCGTCGGGCAGTTCGCCGTGGACCAGCAGATGCCAGACGTCCTCGAAGCCGCGGGTCTGCGCGAGTTCGACGGCCGAGTACTGGCGGTAGTGGTAGAAGCCTTCCAGCCCCCTGACGTCACCCAGTTCGGTGTCGGTGACGACGACGCCCGCGAGCCCTCGCGGTACATCGACAGGGGTGGACGAGACACGGTTGATCGGCATGTTTCCTCCCTGGACTTGATTCGACTGTCCATGATTGACTCAATTCCTGTCAATATTGATTGAATCAACAAGCCGATACATGGATACGGTGACGCCATGAGGGATCGAGAAGCGGCAGCGCCAGGGCACGAGGGCCGACGGCTCAGCACCAAGGAGACCGCCGAGCTGCTCGGCGTGAAGGCCGAGACCGTGTACGCGTATGTGAGCCGCGGTCAGCTCAGCAGCCGTCGTGAGCCCGGGGGGCGTGGGAGCACGTTCGACGCCAAGGAGGTGGAGGCGCTCGCGCGGCGCAACAGACGGGAGACCGGCGGGAGTTCGAATACCGGCGGTGAACTCTCGGTCCGCACCGGCATCACCCTGATCGACAAGGACCGGTACTACTTCCGCGGCGTCGACGCGACCGAGCTTGCCGCGCGGTACTCCTACGAAGAGATCACCGAATGGCTGTGGACCGGAGAGCTGCGCCCCGGCGTCAGGTTCACCGCCCCGGAGGCGTCCGTCGCCGTCGCCCGCCGCGCAGTCGACGCGCTGCCCGAGCACAGCGGCCCCACGGACCGGCTGCGCGTCGCCACGATCGCCGCGGCGACCGCCGACCCGCTGCGCTTCGACCTCTCCGAGGACGCCGTCCTCGGCACCGGACGCACCCTCATCCCCACGCTCGTCGCCGCGCTGCCGCCCATGAGGCACGACCACCTCGACGAGGGCCCGCTGGCCCACCGCCTCTGGGCCCGGCTCACCGGCCGTGCGCCCGACGAGGAGTCACTGTGCGCGCTGGACACGGCACTTGGGCTGCTCGTCGACCACGACCTGGCCGCCTCGACGCTCGCGGTCCGGGTCGCCGCGTCGGCCCGGGCCCACGCGTACGCCGCCGTGTCGGCGGGCCTCGGTGTGCTCGAAGGCCCGCTGCACGGCGCGGCCAGCGGGCTCGCGCACCGGCTGCTCCTCGACGTGCTGGATCGCGGCACCGCGGCTCCGGTGGTCGCGGACGAGCTGCGCGCCGGACGCCGCGTCCCGGGGCTCGGCCACCGGCTCTACCCCGGCGAGGATCCACGCGCGCGCGCCTTGTTCGCCCTCCTGAAGGAGGTCCGCGGCGCGGCGCCCGCCCTGGCGGCGGCCCACGACATCGTCGCCACCACCGCCCGCCATACACCCCTGCACGCCAACGTCGACCTGGCCCTGGCCGTCCTCACCGTCTCCTCCGGCATGCCGGCCTCCGCGGGCGAGACGGTCTTCGCCATCGCCCGTACTGCGGGCTGGATCGCCCACACCTTGGAGGAATACGAGGAGCACCCGCTGCGCATGCGCCCCAGCGGTCGGTACGTGGGCGCGCGCCCACCGCAGCCGCTGCCCGGCTGAGGCGGTCTGAAGCAGGGGGCGCAGACACAGCCGGCGACCCCCTGGGTGAGCGCTCCCACGCCCTGTCGCGCTCCCAGAGCGCCCCAAACGCGCCCCCGTCTGCGCGGCCGGAAGTCACCCTGGCCCAAGTCAGGTTAGGCTCACCTCTGTGAGTACGTGCACGACCGCGTCGCGGCACCTCGACGAGCCCCTCGCGGGGACCGCAGCCACCGCGAGGACCTGGCTGCTGATCGAGCAGCCCGGCCCCTGGGGTGCCGAGGCGCTCACTTCGAGCCACCTGGACCCCGTGCTCGGCCGCGCTCTCGAAGCAGCCGCGGAGGGCAGCGGCGTACGGATCGCGCTCATCCGGCGACCCGGACGGCACGCCGACTGCGGTACGCCCTCCGAGCGCCATGTCTATGCGGCCCACACCACTCCGGGAAACGCATGGCTGCACAGCGCCACAACGTCCGATCCAGAGCAGGCGCTCAACCTCGACTTCACCTCGCTCGGCATGGGCGACCCCCATACCTTCGACGCGGCTTTCCAGGGGCGGCCCCACACAGGTGGCCCACTCGCCCTCGTCTGCACCAACGGCAAGCGCGATCGCTGCTGCGCCCTGCTCGGACGCCCCCTCGCGGCCCAGCTCGCCACCTCCAGGGTGGAGGGCACCTGGGAGGTCACCCACCTGGGCGGTCACCGGTTCTCGCCCACGCTGCTCGTCCTGCCGTACGGATACGCGTACGGGCGCGCCGAGGCCCACGCCGTCAAGGAAATCCTCCAGGGCGTCCAGGAGGGGCGTGTGATCACCGATGGCTGCCGCGGGCGCTCCGCCTGGGAGCGACCGGGCCAGGCGGCCGAGCTGGCCGTGCGCAGGGCCACCGGAGAGCACACCGCCGATGCGTTGACCGTGGTGCGCACGGATGGTGCCGCACCGCGCTGGGAAGTCACCGTCGCCCACATCGACGGCCGCCTGTGGCGCGTGATCGTCGCGCAGGGCGCCTCGCTGCCGCCCCGCCCGGAGAGCTGCGGTTCGGCACTGGGGTCGCCGGCCCGGATGGACGTGGTGGCGGTACGGGAGCCGGCGCGAACGGCGCTCGCCGCGCCCTGCTGACAGCTGATCCCGGACCATGCGGCTCCCCGCCGGCCCGTCGAGGCGACCCTCCCGCCCACGCGACGCCCGCATGTCCCGCTGAGCTCCGACACGATGCCTGCGCGTCCTGCGAGCTCCGCCACGGCTCCCACACCCGACGATCAAGAGATCCAGGCCACACCCCTACGGTGGAGCCCGCACGCCCCCGTACCGTCTAGGTATGAGCCCCACTCCCCCCGCACGACGACGGCGCCTCGGTCTGCCGCGGCGGGTGTTCTCGCAGGTGCTGCTGATGCAGGTGGCGATCGCCGCGGGAGTCGCCGTGCTCGCGACCGGGCTGTTCCTCGCGCCGCTGAGCAAGCAGCTGGACCAGGAGGCCATGCGCCGCGCCCTGGCCATCGCCCAGACCACGGCACAGGACCCGCAGATCGCCGAAGGCGTCCAGAACACCCCGCCGACCAGGAACGGCCCGGTGCAGAAGGAGGCCGAGCGGATCCGGCACGCCACCAACGCCGAGTACATCGTGGTGATGGACCGGCGATGGGTGCGTTGGTCGCACCCCACCCTCGGGCAGATCGGCCACCCCGTCTCCACCGACCCCAGCGACGCCCTGGCCGGCAAGGACGTCATGGGGATCGACAGGGGCACCCTGGGCCGCTCGGCCCGCGGCAAGGTGCCTCTGTACGACGCCGACCACCGGATCATCGGGGCGGTCTCGGTCGGCATCGCCTACGACAGCGTGCGCGCCCGGCTGATCAGTGCGATCCCGGGGCTGTTCGCCTACGCCGGCGGTGCCCTCGCGGTGGGCGCGCTGGCCGCCTGGCTGATCTCCCGCCGGGTGCAGCGGCAGACCCGGGACCTCGCCTTCTCCGACATCTCGGCGCTGCTCGCCGAGCGCGAGGCGATGCTGCACGGCATCCGGGAGGGCGTGGTCGCCCTCGACCGCGGCGGCCGCATCCGGCTGCTCAACGACGAGGCACGGCGGCTACTGGGCATCGGCGACGAGGCCGTCGGCAAGTCCCTGGACGAGGCGCTGGGCGAGGGTCGTACGGCGGACGTCCTGGCGGGACGCGTCACCGGCACCGACCTGCTCACCGTCCGTGGCCAGCGCGTCCTGGTCGCCAACCGCATGCCCACCGACGACGGCGGCGCCGTCGCCACCCTGCGCGACCGCACGGAGCTGGAGCAACTGGGCCGCGAGCTCGACTCCACGCACGGTCTGATCGACGCACTGCGCGCCCAGGACCATGAGCACGCCAACCGCATGCACACGCTCCTCGGGCTGCTCGAACTGGAGATGTACGACGACGCAGTGGAGTTCGTCGGAGAAGTGGTCGGCGACCACAGGGTGACCGCGGAACAGGTCACGGAGAAGATCCACGACCCGTTGCTCGCCGCCCTGCTGGTCGGCAAGGCGACCGTCGCGGCCGAGCGCGGTGTGGCCCTGTGGATCTCGGATCGAACCCTGCTGCCCGATCGGCTGATCGACCCGAGAGGGCTGGTCACCGTCGTCGGGAATCTCGTCGACAACGCGCTCGACGCCGTCGCGGGCACGCCCCACGCACGCGTGGAGGTCGAATTGCGCGCCGAGGGGCGTACCACCGTGCTACGGGTACGGGACACCGGCCCCGGAATCCCGGAGGAACGGCGGGAGTTGGTTTTCACCGACGGATGGACCACCAAGAAGCCACCGGCGCACGGCAAGCGTGGAATCGGCCTCCCCTTGGTGCGCCGACTCGCCGAGCGGCAGGGTGGCGGCGCCGAGGTGACCGAGGCGGACGGCGGGGGCGCGGAGTTCACGGTCGTACTGCCTGAGGCGCTCTCGGAACCGGAGCTCGCCCCGGAGCCGGTGGGTCCGGCGACACCTGACGCTGGCCTTGTGCCCGAGCCCCACCTCGTGCCGGGACCGTCCCCCTCCGCGGAGACCACCACCGCCATGGACGCCACGGACGCCAAGGAGGAGTCGCGATGATCGAGGTCCTGGTCGTGGACGACGACACCCGGGTCGCGCGGGTCAACGCCGCCTATGTGGAGAAGGTCCCGGGCTTCCATGTCGCCGGCGAGGCGCACAGCGCGGCCGAGGCGCTGCGCCGGATGGAGGCGCTGCCCCACCTGGATCTGGTCCTCATGGACCACTATCTGCCGGACGAGACGGGCCTCGCGGTCGTCCAGGAGATGCGTCGGCGCGGCCAACAGACCGACGTGATCATGGTGACCGCGGCCCGTGACATCTCGACGGTCCAGGCCGCGATGCGGCAGGGCGCACTCCAGTACCTGGTGAAGCCGTTCGCCTTCGCGGGCCTGCGCGCCAAGCTGGAGGCGTACGCGGATCTGCGCCGCACCCTCGACGGCGGCGGCGAGGCCGAGCAGTCCGAGGTGGACCGGATCTTCGGCGCCCTGTCGGCGAGCGCGGAGCCGGGTCTGCCCAAGGGCCACTCCCCCGCCACCGCGGAGCTGGTACGCCGCGCCCTGGTGAACGCGGAGGGCCCGCTGTCGGCCCAGGAGGTCGCGGAGGAGACCGGCCTGAGCCGGCAGACCGCCCAGCGCTATCTGAAACTCCTGGAGCGCACCGGGAGGGCCAGGCTGACCCTCAAATACGGCGACGCGGGCCGCCCGGAGCATCGCTACGTCTGGGCGACCCGCGCCTGAGGGCACGGCCGGCAGTGTGGGGGAAGCGGCCGCGCACCACCGCGCGTACGGCTGTCGGGGGAGCACAGCCGTACGCGCGAGGAGAGCTCAGCCGGTGGCCAGTTCACGAAGGCCGTCGCCGGCCTTCCTCGTGGACTCAGCCGGTGACGTTCTGCACGAACTCCGTGGTGTACGTCTTGCTCAGATCCACATCGGCGTTCTTGATGTTGGGGTTGAACGCCTTGAGGACCTTCTCGACCGTCTCCGGACCGTCCTTGGGCATCACGCCGTCCTTGGTGAACATCGGCAGCGTGCTCTGGATCGCCCCGGCGTAGAGCGTCTTGTTGCCTTGGGAGTAGTCGGCGGGCATTTTGTCGGCGATGTCGGACGCGCTGTGCGTGGACATCCACTTGAGGGTCTTCACGAAGGCGTTGGCCAGCTTCTGGACCGTCTCCTTGTGGCCGTTCACCCAGTCCGTCTGCATGTAGAGGCTCGACGAGGGGTACGGCCCGCCGAGCGCCTTCTCCGACCCCTGCGGCGTACGCATGTCGATGAGCACCTTGCCGAGGTTCTTCTGCAAGACCGTGGCGACGGTCGGGTCCGTCGTCATGCCCCCGTCGATGGCCCCCTTCTGGAGGGCGGAAATGAACGTCGGTCCCGCGCCGACGGCGACCGGTGTGAACTCGCTGACCTTCACACCGTTCTTGACCGCCAGGTACTTCGTGAGGAAGTCGGTCGAGGAGCCGAGTCCGGTGATGCCGAGCTTCTTGCCCTTGAAGTCCTTGGGCGAAGTGATGTCGTCCGCCTGCTTGTTGGAGACGATCTCCACCTCGCCGGGCGCGTGGGAGAACTGCACGACGGACTCGACCGACTTGCCCTTGGTCTGCAGATCCAGGGTGTGATCGTAGAAACCGACGGCGCCTTGCACCTGTCCGGAGACAAGGGCGGTCTCTGCCTGAACACCGGCCGGCTCGCTCAGGAGTTGGACATCCAAACCCTCCTCCTCGAAGTAGCCGAGCCGCTGCGTGAGCATCGCGGGCAGGTAGATGACCTTGTCCAGGCCGCCGACCATGATCTTGACGTGCTCACCCTTGCCGCCACCCCCATTGCTGCCGGAGTCGGCCGTCGTACTGGCCGCGTCGTTGGCACAGGCAGTGAGCGAGGTGAGAGCGAGCAGGCCGGCGGCTGCCAACGCGGAGTATCTGACGGTCTTGCGCATGGTGGGTCACGTCCTTGTGAGAGAAGAGAGTTGGTGCCTGCGGCGGGAGATCAGCGGTCGGAGTCCGACGGCTTCCATCGGAAGATGCGGCGCTCGGCGAAGGTCAGCAGCCCTTCGGCCAGCAGGGCGACGACCGCCAGGATGACCATCGCGGCGTACACACCGGCCGCGTTGAAGGTGCCCTGCGACTGGGCGACGAGCAGGCCGATGCCCTTGGTGGCGCCGATGTACTCGCCGACGATGGCGCCGATGAGCGCGAAGCCGAAGCTGACATGGAGGCTGGTGAAGATCCACGAGGTGGCGGACGGGATGACGACCTGAAGCGTCACCCGGCGATCGCTGGCGCCGAGGATCCGGGCGTTGGCCACCAGGTTGCGGTCGACCTCTCGGGCGCCCTGGAAGGCGTTGAAGAAGACCGGGAAGAAGACGAGCACCACGGCCGACGCGATCTTGGAGGCCGGCCCGAGCCCGAACCAGATCACGAAGATGGGCGCCAGGACGATCCTCGGTATGGAGTTGAGCACCTTGATGTATGGACCAAGGACATCGGCGAGGAAGGCGATACGCCCCAGCGCGATACCGAAGACCACGCCGGCGATCACACCGATGACCCAGCCGAGCAACGCTTCGTGGAGCGTGTACCAGACCTGCTCCGCCAAAGACCCGAGCGCGGTCCCGTGCATCACCCACGTGTAGATCTGGTCCCAGATCTTCGACGGCATCGAGAAGTTGAACGGATCGATGACCTTGGCCCGCGCGAACACCTCCCACAGGCCGAGCACGGCGACCAGAAGCAGTGCGCGGGCGGCGGCGACGATGGCCTTGCGTCTGCGTGCGGCCCGGGCGCGGGAGTGTGCACGCCCCTTGTTGCCGGGCTCGGTCATCGTCAGGGCGACAACGGCCTCGGGCATGACGTCAGGCGACATTCGCCGCACCCCTCTCACGGGTGATGCGGACCTCTTCGCCGAGCGATTCCCAGATCTCGCGATAGATCTCGATGAAGCGCGGCTCCAGTCGCACCGATTCGACCTTGCGCGGCCGCGGGAGATCGATGTCGAAGACGTGCTTCACGGTGGCGGGGCCGGCGGTCATCACGACGACCTTGTCGGCGAGCGCGATGGACTCCTCCAGGTCGTGGGTGACGAAGACGACCGAGGCGCCCGTGCCTTCCCACAGTTCGAGCAGTTCGTCCGACATCAGGGCCCTGGTCTGCACGTCGAGGGCCGAGAAAGGCTCGTCCATCAGCAGGATCTCGGGGTCGTTGACGAAGGTCGCGGCGAGGGCGACGCGCTTGCGCTGGCCGCCGGAGAGCTGGTGCGGATAGCGGTCCTCGAAGGCCGCGAGCCCGACCCTGGCCAGCCACTCGCGCGCCTTCCGCTTCGCCTCCGCCTTGGGCACACCGCGGAAGCGGGGCCCCGCCATCACGTTGGACAGGACCGTACGCCAGGGGAACGTGGCGTCCTGCTGGAAGACGAAGCCGACCTTGTCGCCGACGCCGGCGACCGGCTCACCGGCAACCAGGACCTCGCCCTCGGTGGGCTCTTCGAGCCCACTCACCAGGGTCAGCGTGGTCGACTTCCCGCAACCGGTGGGGCCGACGACGGCCACGAACTCGCCCCGGTCGATGGTCAGGTCCAGCTCCCTGACCGCCGTGTGCAGACCCCCTGACGGGGTCTTGAAGATCTTGCTCGCGCCCCGTAGCTCGATGGCGGGGCTGGTGTCTGCGCTCATGGCCCGGGACGGTAGATGTGGCGCGGGCCACAGCATCAGTCTTCTGGGCACATGGAGTTCTTTTGCTTGCAACAGCCTGTTGTGCTCTTTTTGCTCGCGCTACAACAGCGGAGCCGAAACACGGGCTTAACGCTCGCCAGGCCTTGAGGGAAAAGAGGCCCGATGATTGACGTCCTGGTCGTGGACGACGACTTCCGCGTTGCCGAGATCAACGCCAAGTACGTGGGAAAGGTTCCCGGCTTCCGGGTGGCCGCCCGCGCACACAGTGCTGCCCAGGCCATGGCCGCCGTCGAGCGTGCGCCCATCGACCTGGTGCTGCTCGACCACTATCTGCCCGACCGGACAGGCCTCGAACTCGTCCACCGGATGCGCGAGCACGGCCATGGCACCGACGTCATCATGATCACCGCGGCCAGTGACGTGGTCACCGTGCAGGCGGCGATGCGCCTTGGTGCCCTGCACTATCTGGTCAAGCCGTTCACCTTCGCGGCCCTGCGCACCCGTCTCGAGTCTTACGCCGCCCTGCGCCGTACTGTGGACCGGGTGGGCGGCCGCGGCGTGGCGGGCCAAGAGCAGGTCGACCGCATCTTCGGCGCCCTGCGCACCGCGTCCGCGCCCTCGTCACCGGGGCTGCCCAGCGGTCACTCGGAGCCGACCACGGACCTCATCTGCGACGTACTGCACCGCGCGAGCCAGCCGCTCTCGGCTCACGAAGTCGCCGCCGAGACCGGTCTGAGCCGATCCACCGCCCAGCGGTATCTGCGCCATCTCGAACAGGCCGGACGCCTGCGGCTCTCGCTCAAGTACGGAGACACGGGGCGGCCGGAGCATCGGTACGCGTGGGTGGCGCCATAGGCCCGGACGTACGTGCGCGGCGGCTTCCCCGGTTCGCCGCGTACGTCCCCTGGAGGCGCCCTCAGACGGCCCCGGCTCCGGTGAGCGCGCGCACTTCGGTCTCGGCGTGCTTGGCCTCGTCCGGCGGCTCCGCGGACGTCACCGTGCCGAGCCAGCCGGCGAGGAAGCCCAGGGGAATCGAGACGAGACCTGGGTTCTGCAGCGGGAAGTACTGGAAGTCCACACTCGGGAACAGCGATTCGGGGCTCCCCGACACCACCGGTGAAAGGAGCACGAGCCCCAGCGCGGGCACCAGGCCGCCGTATACGGCCCACACAGCACCGCGCGTCGTGAAGGACCGCCAGAACAGTGAGTACAGCAGTACCGGCAGGTTCGCGGACGCGGCGACGGCGAAGGCGAGACCCACCAGGAAGGCCACGTTGAGATCGCGGGCGAGCAGCCCGAGCGCGATCGCCACCACGCCGATCCCGACGGCCGCCGTACGTGCCACGGCCACCTCGCTGCGCGGCTTCGCGTGCCGACGACGCAACGACGCGTGCAGGTCGTGGGCCACGGACGCCGAGGACGCAAGGGTGATTCCGGCGACGACCGCCAGGATGGTGGCGAAGGCGATGGCGGCGACGATCGCAAAGAGAACCGTTCCGCTGGTGGAGTTCACGCCGCCGCCCAGATCGAGCGCCAGCAAGGGAACCGCCGTGTTCCCGGCCGCGCTCGCCCCGCGCACCGCCTCCGGGCCGACGAGCGCGGCCGCGCCGAAGCCCAGCACGATCGTCATCACATAGAAGCCCCCGATGAGCCCGACAGACCAGACCACCGAACGGCGCGCGGCCCGCGCGGTCGGCACCGTGTAGAACCGGGACAGGATGTGCGGCAGCCCGCCCGTGCCGAGCACCAGAGCCAGGCCCAGACTGATGAAGTCGAAGCGCGCGGTCCAGCTCCCGCCGTACTTCAGTCCGGGCGCCAGAAACGCGTCACCGTGCCCGCTGCGCTCCGCCGCCGAACGCAGCAGCTCGTTGAAGTCGCCGTGGAAACGCACCAGGACCAGCACGGTCAGCGCCAACGCCCCGCTCAGCAACAGCACCGCCTTGACGATCTGGATCCAGGTGGTGGCCCGCATCCCTCCCAGCGACACATAGATCACCATGAGCGCGCCGACGCCGATCACCGTCCAGTTCCGCGCGGCCTCGCTCGTACCCCCGAGAAGCAGCGCGACCAGGCTGCCCGCTCCCACCATCTGCGCCACCAGATACAGAACGGACACGGTCACCGAGGAAGTTCCCGCCGCGATGCGCACCGGTCGCTCGCTCATCCGGGCCGCGACCACGTCGGCCAGGGTGAACCGTCCGCAGTTGCGCACCAGTTCGGCCACCAGGAAGAGAACCACCAGCCAGGCGACGAGAAACCCCACGACGTACAACAACCCGTCGTAGCCATAGAGCGAGATGAGCCCTGTGACACCCAGGAACGAAGCCGCCGACATGTAGTCGCCCGAGATGGCAAAACCATTCTCCATCGGCGAGAACAACCGCCCGCCGGCATAGAACTCCTCCGCCGAACCATGGCGGTTACGGCTCACCCATGTCGTGATCGCCAGCGTCACCGCCACAAACGCGCTGAACAGCAGAAGCGCCAGCGTCTGATGGTTGCCGGTCACCTCTCACCACCCCTCACGTTCCGCGTCAGCTCCTGGGTGTCCCAGCGCAGATCAAGCGCGGCCCGGTCCCTGTGCAGCCGGGCATGGCGCGCGTACGCCCAGGTGAACAGGAATGTCGTGAGGAACTGCCCGAGCCCCGCGAGCAGCGCCACGTTCACGACGCCGGCGACGGGCCTGGCCATGAACCCGGGAGCCGTCGTCGCGGTCACCACATAACCCAGATACCAGGTGAAGAACAGGGCGACGCCCGGGACCACGAACCTCCGGTACCGTCTGCGCACTTCCTGGAAGGCCGCGCTGCGCTGCACCTCCAGATAGATGTCGGCCGTCCCGCCCGTCCGCCCTTCGTGCTCCGGGCGCGCGGCCGGCACGGCAGGAGCGGGCGCACCAGTACCGTCCAACTCACCCCACCCGGAGGCGAGCGCGTCGTACCAGGGGTCGTCGAACCGGACCTTCCCGGTGTCGCCGCCGTCGTGCTTCTCCACCGAACTCTCCTTGTCCGCGACCCGTTTCGGCCGCGTGGCCAAGGATGGGCAGATCGGGAAGATCCCGGACTCTTCTCTCCGTGCTCTTCACCCCATCAGGTGACTCAGTCCGCCGGTGGCCGTACGAGGCCCTTCCCATAGGCATAACGCACTGCCTGAGCTCGGTCCTTGAGGCCCGCCTTGGCGAAGAGGTTGTTGATGTGGGTCTTCACTGTGGCCGTTGAGACATGCAGCTTGCGGGCGATCTCATGGTTGCTGAGCCCCTCCGCGATCAGCAGGAGCACCTCGGTCTCGCGCGCGGTGAACCCGTCCGGCGCCTCCGTGAACGGGGCAGGCTCCGCTTTCGGCTCCGACAGCCGCTCCAGCAGCCGCCGTTGCACGCTCGGCGAGAGCCCCGCGTCCCCGGACAGCACGCTCTCCACGGCCCGTACGATCTCGTCACCCCCCGCGTCCTTGGTGAGATAGCCGCGAGCCCCCGCTTTGAGCGCAGGGAACAACGACTCGTCGTCCGCGTACGTCGTGAGCACGACGACTTGCGTCCCAGGGTGCTCGGCTCGGATGCGCCGGGTCGCCTCGACACCGTCGCAACGCGGCATGCGCAGGTCCATCAGCACCACGTCCGGGGCGAGTTCGGCGACAAGCTTCACCGCCTCGTCCCCGTCGCCGGCTGCTCCGACGACCTCGATCCCGGGCAACAACCCCAGCAGCATCACAATGCCCTCGCGCACCACGGTCTGGTCGTCCGCCACCACGACCCGCGCCGGCTTCCTGTCCGCCTCCTCCATCTCCGTCATAGGGGCACCTTCAGCGTCACCACGAACCCCTCCTCGTCAGGCCCGGCGTCCAACGAGCCGCCCAGCAACTCGGAACGTTCTCGCATGCCCAGCAGACCGTACCCGGCTCCCGAGCCGCTGAGCTCGCCCGGCGGCCCGCCCGAGTCCCGGACGTCCAGCGTCACTTCCTGCTCGCCGTAGTCCAGCCGTACGTGGACCTTGGCGCCCGGAGCATGCTTGCGCGCATTCGTCAGAGCTTCCTGCGCCACTCTGCGTACTGCCTGCGAGGCCTCGGCGGCGAGCGGCTGCCGTTCGCCGCTCACGGTGACGTCGGCGCCGTCGGCCGTGGCGACGAGTTCGCTGAGGAAGTCCTCCAGCGGGGACATCTCTCCGCGCAGCGCGGAGAGCGCCTGCCGGGTCTCCGCCAGCCCCTCACGGGCCATCCCCCGTGCCGCCACGACCCGTTCGAGAATCGTCTCCCGGTCCGCGCCCCGCTCGATGAGCAGCCGGGCCGCCTCGAGGTGCACAAGCTGCGCCGAGAGGCTGTGGGCCAGGACATCATGGATCTCCCGGGCGATCCTGGTCCGCTCGGCGAGCGCCGCCGACTCCGCCTCGGCCACGTGTGCCGCACGCTCCTGGGCGAGCAGCCGCTGGGCGCTGCCGCGAGCCTCCGCGTCCAGGCGCAACACATATCCGCCCAGGACGAGGCCCACCGTCGTGGCAACGGTGGTCAGCCACACATCCTTGTTGCCCGCCGCGTACGCGCTCAGTGCAACTGAGGTGACGGGCAGTGCCGCCGCGAGAGGCAGCCGTTCGATGGCGCTGATGGCGCACCCGCACCACAGGACCAGAGCCGGTACCCGGAAACCCATGCCCTGCCCCACCGTCGCGATCGCGAGCAGGAGCGCGAGGAGCCCCAGGGACGGCAGCAGGCGGTGTTCGAGCGTGGTCTGCCAGAAGCCCCACGCGGCGACTGCGCACACGAGGATTCCCGCAACGCCCGCAACCGCACCCCAAGCGTGCAGGTGGCTGTTCGCGAAGGTCGTCGCGATGAGCGCGCCGAGGGCGATGGCCCGCGTGGTCCAGGCGAGCGCGCGCCGGGCCCTCGGCACTCCCTCTCGGGAGAGGGCCTCGCGGGAAGGCCACCGCCTCCAGGCGTTCTCGGTCACACGCGCTCCTTCCACGAGCCCCGGGGCACGCCGTCACCGTACGCCGGGCCCTGCGCGACAGCCGGGCTCTGGGACTGAGAGCGCCAGACCAGGAGCCCGGAGCGCACCAGCAGGGTCGCGGCAAGCGCGAGCAACAGAGCGGAGGAGTCCTGGTGCACGCCGAGCAGTGCTCCGATGCCGAACAGGCCCACACGCAGGCCTATGCCCACGATGCAGACGGCCACGCCGGCCTTGGTGCTCTTGCTCCACACCGAGCCGTCCTGCTCCGCCCAGATCCGTGTGGTCCATGCCCAGCCGGCTCCGGTGGCCAGGCCTATGAGCAGCTCGGTGCCGACCAGAAGGATCGCCTCGGTCCGGTGATGGGGGTCGATCACCCCAGGCTCCCGCACAGCAATGAAGACCAGGATGGCGGGCACGACCCACCAGCGCCTGTCCGTGCTGATCGTGCGGGTGCGGAACTGGCGCGCGATCACCAGCACGACAACGGCGCAGATCACCAAAGCATTGACGAGCCCGGACATCACAGCCTCCGTGGGCGAGGAAGAGCGGGTATCGGCAGCGGGAGCTGTCGACGCCTTCGACGCTACGGAAATCGGCTGGTCAGCAGATCGGAGCCGGGGTGGATCGTGGGTGGACCCCCCATCGCCCCGAGCCTCCACCCACGGGTGGAGACCCCCCTTCCCGCCACCGCCGCCGGGTGGCCAGGCCCAGGCTTTCGTCCCCTCTGCCCCTACCCTCCCCCAAGCTCTCTGCTTCGCTAGTGCCGGGGAAACCCCATCGTCCCTGGGGCTGCGCCCCCAGACCACCGCTTCCGCCCGCCCGGCCTCGTCCTCAAACGCCGGACGGCTAGAACATCAAGCGCCGGCGGCCAAGGCCAGAGGGAGCCGACAACCGGGGTGGGCAGGACACACACCCGCGTCCGCCTACGCACGGCCCCTGGCCGGAAGAGGCCACGCTCCCCGCACACCCACCCGCAGCTGACGATGCGCACCCCACCCGCACCCGCCCACGCCCGTCGCACCCGCCCGCAGTGGCAAGGCACGCCCCCACGCACCCGCAGTCGCCAGACCACGGAAGGGGCCGTGCCGGTACATCACATGCCCCGTCGCTTACGTGGTTGCCAACAAGCCGAGCCCTGAAAGCCAAGCGATCTGCCACCGGCGACGGGGCGGATGTACGGGCACGACCCCGACCCACCCACCACCAGACAGCGAACCGCCCAGCCCAGCCGCAGCGACTACGCGTCGATCCGCGACCGGTCCAACGTAGCCGCCGAGCTGGAGATGAACTCCTTGCGCGGCGCCACGTCGTTCCCCATCAGCAGATCAAACACCTGCTCGGACGCCTCGAGGTCGGAGATGTTGATCCGCCGCAGAGTCCGGTGCCGCGGATCCATCGTCGTCTCGGCCAGCTGATCGGCGTCCATCTCACCCAGACCCTTGTAACGCTGGATCGAGTCCTTGTACCGCACGTTCTTGCGCTGCAGCTCCAGCAGCGTCTCCCGCAGCTCACGGTCCGAGTACGTGTAGACGTACTTGTCCTGCCCCTTCTTGGGCTGACTGAGCTCAATACGGTGCAGCGGCGGCACCGCCGCGAACACCCGCCCCGCCTCGACCATGGGCCGCATGTATCGCTGGAACAGCGTCAGCAGCAGAATGCGGATGTGCGCGCCGTCGACGTCGGCGTCGACGAGAAGAATGATCTTCCCGTAGCGCGCCGCGTCGATGTCGAAGGTCCGTCCCGAGCCTGCTCCTATGACCTGGATGATCGCGCCGCACTCGGCGTTCTTCAGCATGTCCGTCACGGACGCCTTCTGAACGTTGAGGATCTTGCCGCGAATCGGCAGCAGCGCCTGGAACTCGGAGTTCCGGGCGAGCTTGGCCGTACCGAGCGCCGAGTCACCCTCGACGATGAAGAGCTCACTGCGCTCCACGTCGTCGCTGCGGCAGTCGGCAAGCTTGGCGGGCAGGGAGGAGGACTCCAGAGCCGTCTTCCGGCGCTGGGCGTCCTTGTGCTGGCGGGCGGCGATCCGCGTACGGGCTGCGGCGACGGCCTTTTCCATGACGACGCGCGCCTGCGCGGCAGCGTCCCGCTTCGTCGAGGTCAGGAACGCCTTGAGCTCCTTGGAGATCACAGTCGTCACGATGCGGCGGGCCGCCGAGGTGCCGAGGACCTCCTTCGTCTGGCCCTCGAACTGCGGCTCGGCGAGACGCACCGTGACCACGGCCGTCAGGCCCTCCAGAGCGTCGTCCTTGACGATGTCGTCCTCGGCGACACGCAGCAGCTTCTTGGCGCGCAGCACCTCGTTCATCGTCTTGGCGACGGCCTGCTCGAAGCCCGCGACGTGGGTGCCGCCCTTCGGGGTGGCAATGATGTTCACGAACGACTTCAGAGTCGTGTCGTAGCCGGTGCCCCAGCGCAGCGCGACATCGACACCGAGCTCACGCGTGACCTCGGTCGGCGTCATCTGCCCGTGGTCGTCGAGGACCGGGACGGTCTCCTTGAAGGTGCCCTGCCCGGAGAAGCGGAGGACGTCGCAGACGGGCTTGTCGGTGGCCAGATACTCGCAGAATTCGCTGATGCCGCCGTCGAAGCGGAAGGACTCCTCGCCCTTACTGCCGCCCTCGCCGAGCCCGTACTCGTCACGGACGACGATGGTCAGGCCGGGCACCAGGAACGCGGTCTGGCGGGCGCGCTGGTGCAGGTTCTCCAGGGAGAGCTTGGCGTCCTTGAGGAAGATCTGGCGGTCGGCCCAGTAACGCACGCGCGTCCCGGTGCGCGTCTTGGGGATCCGCTTGATCTTGCGCAGCCCGCTGGTCGCGTCGAAGGCGGCCTCGGGACCGTCCGCCTTGAACACTCCCGGAGTACCGCGCCGGAAGCTCACCGCATGGATCTGGCCGCCCCGGTCCACCTCGATGTCCAGGCGCGCGGAGAGCGCGTTCACCACAGAGGCGCCCACACCGTGCAGACCGCCGGAGGCCGCGTACGAGCCGCCGCCGAACTTTCCGCCGGCGTGCAGTTTGGTCATCACGACCTCGACACCTGAGAGGCCGGTCTTGGGCTCCACGTCGACCGGGATGCCGCGGCCGTTGTCCCGCACCTCCACCGAGGCGTCGTCGTGCAGGACCACCTCGATGTGGTCGCAGTAGCCCCCAAGAGCCTCGTCCACGGAGTTGTCGATGATCTCCCAGAGGCAGTGCATCAGACCGCGGCTGTCGGTCGACCCGATGTACATGCCCGGGCGCTTGCGCACGGCCTCGAGCCCCTCGAGGACGAGTAGGTGCCGCGCGGTGTAGTTGGAACCGTCCCGGTCTGCTCCGGTCAGCAGCGCTGTGGACGGCACGGACGTCTCGGCGGTCACGCGGTTCGCTCCTCGCTGAATTTCAGATGGGACCCTTTTGGGTAAGGGCCCGGCTTCGGTCGCCGCTCAGAGGGTACCGAGGCCTGGTAGAGCCGATGTAACGCCACCCTCGCATGAACTCAGACTAGTCCAGAGTCGCATGGGCGTTCGATCCCTCGATGGAGTGAAGCACATATCACGTTCCCTTCCAGGCATGAACCATTTAGGCTCCGGGCACGTCCTCATGAACAACCGGCAACCCAGCCGGGAGGACTGACCCTGACAGACTGCGCGAACCCGTAAGACGCGAAGACACGCAATACGGCTCATTCGCCGCCACCCGGCAGCAGACAGCCGCCCCGGAGAGAAATTTTCGAGGAAAAGCCACGAGCGGGAACGTTTTCGGCCTGGTTGGATGTTGACCCTGGTACGACAGCTCGTCGAGCTAGAGAAGAGGCGACGTGACTACTGTTCTGACCCCCGCGAGCCCGCTGACGGCCGCTGACCGCTGCGACCGTTGCGGCGCCCAGGCATATCTGCGCGTCGTCCTCCTGAGCGGCGGAGAACTGCTCTTCTGCGCCCACCACGGTCGCAAGTTCGAGCCGGAACTCAAGAAGATCGCCGCCGAGATACAGGACGAGACGGAGCGACTGACGTCCGTTCCGACAAGCGTCAACGACGAAGAACGCTGACACTTCGCATCAACGACGAGCGAGTGCCGGCACAGGCCGGCGAGCGGGCGGCCACCCCCTGGACACAGAGAGTGGCCGCCCGCACTCGTATCGCATCCCCCGTTTCCCCCGACGGCCTCCCGCCACGCGTCAGGGACGTTGCTTGAGCGGCTCCCATCACGCGTCGAGGGCAGCCTCCAGCGGCCCCCACCACGTGTCAGGAGGTCGTCAGCGACCCCCACCACGGGCAGGACGTCGCGTTCAGCGACCCCACCGCGCCTCCGGACACAGCGTTCAGCGGCTCTTGCCGAGAGTCCTGACCACGTCCGAGACCCGCGTATAGACCCCGGGGCTCCCCGCCCGCCCACAGCCGCTTCCCCAGGACACCAGGCCTATGAGCCGCCCCTGGGCGACCAGCGGCCCTCCACTGTCCCCCTGACAGGCGTCCCGCCCGCCCTCGTTCTGCCCGGCGCACAGCATGGACGCAGCCCGGTACGTGCCGTCGGAGCTGCCTGGATAGGCCTCCTCACAGGCGGCATCGGGGAGTACGTTCACACGCGCGGCCCTGAGACTGCCGGCGTAGTCACCCCCACCCGTGGTGTCACCCCAGCCATAAACCGTGGCGGAGGTACCCGGCTCGTACGAGGGGTCTCCCGACGCCGCCATACCGATGACCGAGCTCTCGGGAAGCGGGGCGGCGAGCGTGAGCACGCCGAAGTCACCGGCATTCGTATAGGCGTCGTAGCCCGGGTTGACCCAGATGTCGCGTACGGAGATCTCCTTGCCGCCGCTCGACAGCAAATCTCCGCGGCCCGCGATGACCTTCAGGTCACGCACCCGTCGAGACGGCGGGCCCAGCACATCCGAGCCCAGGCAGTGGGCCGCGGTCAGGACCTTGGAGGCGCTGATCACCACTCCCCCGCAGAACTGCCCCGCGCGCGTACCCCCGAACCGGTCACGACTGGACAGCGCCACTGTCCACGGGCTCTCGGAGATCTCGACCGGAAAGCCTCCGATGACGACACTGTCCGCAGCCGCCGGAGCGGGGGACGCCAGCGGTATCGCGGCTGCGGTGGCCGCGAGGGCCAGCATTGAGGCAAAAGGACGGCGCATGTGCGCTCCTCACTCTGGGACGGTCATGGAACACCCACAGTGATCCAGCACGCGTGTGCACGCACTCCGCGCACACGCCGAGGGCCCGGCTCCCCACGGGAGCCGGGCCCTCGGTGACGTACGGCCGAGACCTAGTCGAGGTAGTCGCGCAGCACCTGGGAGCGCGACGGGTGACGCAGCTTCGACATCGTCTTGGACTCGATCTGGCGGATCCGCTCACGGGTCACCCCGTACACCTTGCCGATCTCGTCGAGGGTCTTCGGCTGACCGTCGGTAAGACCGAAGCGCATCGAGACGACGCCCGCCTCACGCTCGGACAGGGTATCGAGCACGGAGTGCAGCTGCTCCTGGAGGAGCGTGAAGCTCACCGCGTCGGCCGGGACGACGGCCTCGGAGTCCTCGATGAGGTCACCGAACTCGCTGTCGCCGTCCTCGCCCAGCGGGGTGTGCAGGGAGATGGGCTCGCGGCCGTACTTCTGGACCTCGATGACCTTCTCCGGGGTCATGTCGAGTTCCTTGGCCAGCTCCTCCGGGGTGGGCTCGCGACCCAGGTCCTGGAGCATCTGGCGCTGCACGCGCGCGAGCTTGTTGATGACCTCGACCATGTGCACCGGGATACGGATGGTGCGGGCCTGGTCGGCCATCGCGCGGGTGATCGCCTGACGGATCCACCAGGTGGCGTACGTGGAGAACTTGTAGCCCTTGGTGTAGTCGAACTTCTCGACCGCGCGGATCAGACCGAGGTTGCCCTCCTGGATGAGGTCCAGGAAGAGCATGCCGCGGCCGGTGTAGCGCTTGGCCAGCGAAACCACCAGACGGAGGTTGGCCTCCAGAAGGTGGTTCTTGGCGCGGCGGCCGTCCTCGGCGATGATCTCCAGCTCGCGCTTGAGCTTGGGGGCGAGCTTGTCGGCGTTGGCCAGCTTGTCCTCGGCGAACAGACCGGCCTCGATGCGCTTGGCGAGCTCCACCTCCTGCTCGGCGTTGAGCAGTGGGACCTTACCGATCTGCTTGAGGTAGTCCTTGACGGGGTCGGCGGTGGCACCGGCAGCGGCAACCTGCTGCGCGGGCGCGTCGTCCTCGTCCTCGTCGGACAGCACAAAGCCCTGGGCGCCGTCCTCGGTGGGCTCTTCGGCACCGGGCTTGCCCGGGGTCTCCTCGACCGCCTCGTCGTCGATCAGCTCGACGTCGTCCTTCTTGGCGGTGGTCTTCTTGGCCGCCGTCTTCTTGGCGACCGTCTTCTTTGCGACGGCCTTCTTGGCAGTCGCCTTCTTGGCAGGGGCCTTCTGGGCAGACGCGTCCTCAGCCGGATCGTCGGCGACAGGCACTGCCGGAGCAGCGGTGGCGGTGGCCTTCTTGGCAGTCACCGTCTTCGCCGCCACGGTCTTGGTGGCGGTGCGCTTGGCCGGACTCTTCGCTGCGACGCTCTTTCGGGTGCGCTTGGGCTCCGCGGCACTGACCATCAGCGTCACACCCTCTTCCTCGAGGATCTGGTTGAGGCTGCGCAGTACGTTCTTCCACTGAGTGGCCGGAATCTGGTCAGCTTCGAAGGCCCGACGCACGTCATCGCCGGCGATCTGCCCCTCAGCCTTTCCCCGCTCAATGAGCGCCATGACAGAGACGGACTCGGCGATCTCAGGCGGGAGCGTACGGGATGTGCTGGCCGACACGAACAACCTCTCGGAACGTTGGAAAACGGCTTCCGGCCCCGTCCACTGTGGACAGGAGCCGACGACCGTCGGCTTGGGGATGGGCCGACGACGCGAGCGGGGGCCGGGAAGATGCACAGCGCCGTAAACGGCGTCCGTATTCCCTCCTCGGCTGTCACCTCTTAGGTCATCGCGCTGTTCCGAGGAGCGTTACGCCCAATCTGCGTGGCCCGAGTCACACCCCGTAAGCGCACAAAAGCGGCCAGATGTGGTCGAAGGGGGTCAATCCGTGGCCACCGGCCCCCTCGCGCCGCCGGACCCCGCCGAGACCACGAAGGATCCGACGGGGTCCCGACGGGCGATGGTTCGCCGGCCGAGCGGTACCACAAGAGGGCACACGCCCCCGACCACGCCGCCCTCGGTGCGCGGTCAGTGTTCGCGCGGCGCGGGCACCACGCGCTCCACCTCGGGGTGGACGGTGAGCAGTTGGCGCATGGCCGTCTCGGCAGCCGCACCATCCGCCGCACGGAGGGCCTCGACGATGCGCGCGTGGTGCGCCAGGGAGACGTCGTTGGGCCGGTCACAGCCGGTGACGGGGCCGCCGGAGACCTGTAGCGCCGCCGACACGATCCCTGAGAGGTGCTCCAGCATCCGGTTGCCCGCCAGCTGGATGAGCAGCGAGTGGAACTCCGCGTCGGCCCGCGAGAAGGTGAGCGAGTCACCCTGCGCCATGGAATGGCTCATGATCTCGACCATGTCGCCGAGCCGCTGCTGGACCTCCTCGCGGCCGTGCCCGGCCGCGAGGCGCGCGGCGAGCGGCTCGATGGTCCAGCGCAGCTCGCTCAGCTCACGTCGCTGGTCGTCGCGCTGCGGCCCGAAGGCCCGCCATTCGATGATGTCCGGGTCGAGGAGGTTCCAGTCGCTGACGGGACGCACGCGCGTGCCGACGTTCGGCCTGGCACTGACCAGCCCCTTCGCCTCCAGGACCCGGAGCGACTCACGGACGACGGTGCGGGAGACCTCGAACCGCTGACCGATCTCCTCGGGGACGAGCGGGCGGTCCGCGCCCAGGTCGCCGGAGACGATCATCTGGCCCAGCTGTTGAACGAGTTGGCCGTGCAGCCCGCGTCCGCGGCTGCCCGCGGCACGCCGGCCCACACGGCCGAGCTCCGGGTCCGCGCTCTCCCACGCGGGGGCGCCCACGCGGTCGGCACCAGAAGCCTCGGCATAGGGGTAGCGGTCGAGTTCGCCCGGGCCGGCCAGGCCGGAATCTGCGGAACGGGCGGCGGTCATCATGGTCTGCGCAAGGGTACTCACGGATCCTTTGTCGGCGCTGGCTCCAACTCCCTTGAGGTCTTTGGTGAAAAGCACACGAAAGGGTGATCGCTCACCCCGTCGCAATTGACGCCTTATCGGAAAGAAATGGGCTTTCTTCGGGGAGTTGTGCGCACGGCGGGAACGGAAGGGCCCGGACGGTCGTCATCGGACCCTGCTCCGCAGGGTCGTGAGCAGATATGCGCAGAGCAGGGCGGTCAGCGACAACATCAGTGCACCGCCCACGGGTTGGGCGATCACGCGCACTACGGCCGCCAGATAGCGTTCGCCCCCGAACGGCCACTGCATCAGCACCAGCTCGCGCAGCCTCAGGGGGAACCCTGCCGCAGTCCGCACAGACGGCCCCTCCAAGGCCTTCTGTACGAGCGGTACGACGAGGATCGGCACCGCGACCACCGCCGCGAGCCCGGCGGTCGTGGACCGGAAGGTGCCCGCGGCCAGCACACCTGCCCAGGCGCAGCCCACCACGAGGCCGATCCAACTCGCGCTCAGGGCAAGCCAGTCCGCGGGAACCTCGGTGAGCTCCCGTCCGTAGACGAGGTACAGCACTTCGAGGTCGCATCCCACGGTGAGGAAGGCCAGCGTCAGCGCCGTGGCCGAGGCGACGAGAAGTTTGGCGGCGAGCAGTCCCATGCGTCTGGGGACGGTCCCGCGGTCCGCGGCCAGGGCGGGGTGGCGGAACTCTTCACCGAAAGCGATGGCGCCGAGCAGACCCGCGCCGAGCGCGGCGGGCGGCAGCGGAAATTCTCGCGGCCAGGCGGCCAGGAGACGCGGCTGGGGCGTGTGACCGATTCTGGCCAGGAACACGGACAGGAGGGCCGAGATGACGAGAACGGCGGCCGCCGTGACGTAACCGGTACCCACTCCGGCGGCACGGCGCAGCTCATAGCGCAGGGGACGCAGCGGGCTCGGAGCCTGACGTACGGCGATGGGGGGCGGGAGGGGAGGCAGGGCGGTCGAGGCCAGCGTCTCGGCCCAGCGGGGCTCTTCGGCCTTCTGCGCGTCCCCCTCGGCGGACGGCGGGGCGACCGGTCCCATGTCGCCGATTTCGTCGGCGAGTTGATGTACGAGGATGCCGTGCCGGAAGGCGGTCTCGCCGACGTCGGCACATGTGCTGCCGTACACCGAGAGCCGGTTGCCGTCCTCACGTACGACCTCGATGGAGCGCTGCGCGCCGCGTGCCTCCTTGGCCAGCAGGGCGCTGAGCCGGACGGCGTGCGGACTGCGGACCGCGACCCGGGGGCGGAGCCGGGTGCGGGCGAAGTCCGCGACCTCCTGGTCGGCGACGAGCCGGCCCTCCTCCAGTGTGACGACCCGGTCGGAGGTTCGCGCGGCCTCCTTGGGGTCGTCCGTGGTGAACAGCACGGTGCCTCCCTGGGCAGCGTGTGCGCGGAGAATTCCGTGCATCCAGCGGCCTTCGCGGGCGGAGAGCCCCTCGACGGGGGCGTCGAGGACGAGGGTGTGCGGGTCGGACAGGAGCGCGCACGCCAGGCCGAGGCGGCGATCCATGCAGCGCGAGAGCGTGCCCAGGCGTTCGTCGCGGAGGCCGACGAGCCCGACCACGTCCAGCACTTCGTCCGCGCGTCGCACGGGCACGCCGGCGGCGGCGCACAGCATGCGAAGTTGGCCGCGGACCGTCCGCGCCGGGTGACCGGGCACCTCACCCAGGAGCACGCCGACTTCACGCGACGGATGGGCGATCCGGTGCAGCGGGCGGCCTCTGAAGTAGGTGATTCCGCGGCCCTGTTGGAGTTCGAGCATGAGCTGCAGCGCCGTCGTCTTGCCCGCGCCCGGGGCTCCGAGGACCGCGGTGACGTGGCCCGCGCGCGCCTCGAAGGACACGTCGTCAACAGCGGGCGGAAGCTCCTTGCGGGGGTTGCTGGTCAGTCCGATGGCCTGGATCACTCGAAGCAAGATAGCGCGACATTTCCGATTTTTCGGGCACCTCGAGGCTCGTCTCGGGCAGGTCTCACACCGTCCGCGAGTACAACCCGGCCGCCGCAGCCGAAACCGGCCTCTCCCTCCTGGTCAGACCTCGGGACGCAGCATCGGCGGGTTGAGCAGCGTGGCGCCGCCCGCACGGAAGAGCTGGGCAGGGCGGCCGCCCTGACGCGTCGTCGTGCCACCCGTGGGCACCAGGAAGCCTGGCGTGCCCGTCACCTTGCGGTGGAAGTTGCGCGGGTCGAGCACCACGCCCCACACCGCCTCGTACACACGGCGCAACTCGCCGACGGTGAACTCGGTCGGGCAGAAGGCGGTGGCCAACGACGAGTACTCGATCTTGGACCGGGCGCGCTCCACACCGTCCGAGAGAATCTGCGCATGGTCGAAGGCGAGCGGCGCAGCCTGCTCCCCGTCGCGTCCGTAGCCACCCTGCTGCAGCAGCTCCTCGACAGGCGCCCAGCGCGCGCTGTTGGCGTCGCCACCTGCCCGGGGCGCGGGCAGATCGGGAGCCAGCGCGAGATGAGCGACGCTGACCACCCGCATCCGCGGGTCGCGCTTGGGGTCGCCGTACGTCGCGAGCTGCTCCAGGTGCGCGCCGTTGTCCTGCGCGGGCGCGAACGGGTCGTGGGCGCACAGCCCGGTCTCCTCGACCAACTCGCGCGCGGCGGCCTGCGCCAGATCCTCGTCGGGCCGTACAAAGCCGCCCGGGAGCGCCCACCGCCCCTGGAAGGGCTGCTCACCCCTCCGCACCGCCAGCGCGCACAGGGCATGGCGTCGCACGGTCAGCACGACCAGGTCCACGGTCACGGCGAAGGGCGGAAAGGCCGACGGATCGTAGGGCATGCCGCGATCATAGTCGTCTGCCTGACGATAAACACTCCCTTCGCCAACCGCATCCAGGGTTGATCCACTTCCGTCCGGTAAGGCGCCCACCAGCTACCGCGGATAGCCGTCCAAGGACGCGTCTCGCAAGGTCACACCCCCAACTGCAGTCCATCGGCCGCCTCCTCGACCATGGCGAGGCCGAGCCTGCTGACGCGGACGGAGAAGGGCGAGCCCGAGATCCGCAGTCCAGTCAGCCCGATCTCGCCCAGCGGCGCACCACGGACCGGGCACAGCGTCACCGTTCCGGCCGGGGCATCGGGGCGGATCCCGGCCAGGGAGGTGAGCAGCAACACCCCCGCGGCAGCGGCCGTGGCCGCAGGTCGGCAGGCAGCGGGATGGGGCAGCGGGGCGCTCCCCTCCGTGCGCTGCTCCCCGGCGTACATCTCGGGCAGCCGGTGGCCGAAGGCCTCGGCCGCAGCGAGTACGCCATGCAGCAGCGAGCTCGCCTCCTTCTCGTAGCCCGCGGCGGCCAGCCCCGCGACGGCGACCACCGTCTCCTGAACGCGCACGGCGCCGGCGCGATGACCGAACGGGTTGTACGCCGCCTCCTTCGTCCCCAGACTGCGCAACCCCCATCCCGAGTCCATGGCCGGGCCGCCGAACAGTCGCGCCAACTGCTCGGTCTGCACCTTGTCGAGCAGGCCGGGAGCCAGCGCTCCGGAACCCAGCAGACCGGTGTCGAGAAGGTGGGCGGTGCCCGAGCCCAGGTGCGGCACGAGACGGCCGTTCGGAGTCCGGGCGGCCGCCGGTCTTCCGCCTCCCCGGTCTTCGACCCAGAAGTCGTCGCAGAACGCCGCCCGCAGCACTTGGGCCCACTGCCGCAGCCCCACGCCGCCCGGCCGCCCATGCGCGTCGAGCAGATCGGCGCCCAGCAGTGCCGCCCGGTGGGCGTGAGCCTGTGTCTCGCAGCGGAGCGGCCCGCCGGGGTGCGGATCGGGCAGATAGATGCCGTCGCCGACGGCGGTCCGCAGCCACTCGAGGCATCGCTCGGCCGTGGGCAGCAGCTCCTCGACCTGCTGCTCCGCAAGTCCCCAGCGGCGGGCCTCGGCGAGCAGCACGGGGAAGAGCAGTGTCGCCTCGGTCGCCGTGCAGCCCGGCGGCAAATGAGGGCCCCCGTCCCGACGCGGTCCGGGAATCAGGCCGGACCGCGGTCCCGGACCGGCGAGTTGAGTGCGGGCGAGAGTCCGTAGAGTGCCCGCGGCGAGACGGGTGCCCAGCGGCAGCGCCATCCGGGCCGCCGCGAGCGCCTCCGCCGGCGCCAGGCCGCTTCGCCAGGGAGCCCCCGCCGCGAGGTGCGTGTCGGACGGGTGCCGGGTGTCGCGCACCAGCAACGCCTGGAGATCCTCGACGCACGTGCGCAGGAGTGCGCCGACCCTGGGGTCGTCCCCCGCCGCCCGGGCCGGAGCGAACGGGCTCGCCGCGCCGCGTCCCATCACTCTGATGGGCCCGGCACCGTCCGGCCGTACGCGCAGCTCCACGCTCCGCATGCCGCCCGGCGGTAGCTCGAGCTCCCAGCGCAGCAGTCCCGCGGAGGCCAGGACGTCGCTGGGCGGCGGGTCGGCAGTGACGACCACGTGGGCGGTCGGGCAGGACCACCGCAGGCCGGAGTCGTGGACACTGGCAGGCAATTCGGGTCCGGCCCGGCCCGAGGCAACCGCACCCAGCTCCGCGAGATCCGTGCCGAGCGCGACCTCGACGGGCAGGCGCAGGGTACGAGGGGCCGCGCTCTGCAGGGTGATCCGCTCGGTGCCGTCCGCATACCGCGTCCGCTCGACGACCACGTCCGGATCCGGGCCGGCGTCGGGGGACGCACGCAGCGACCCCACGAAGCGCGCTCGGTCGGCCGCGACCATTCGGGCCTGCACGGCGACCGGTTCCCGACCGGCGACCCGCACCTGGCAGCGGGAGAGCATGCGTCGCCCCGCTCTGTAGAACCCTTCCAGCCCCTGGCCGGTCAACTGCCCCCGCTCCGTTGAGATCGCCAGCCCGGGCAGAGCAACGCAGATCAGGGCCGTGTGAGCGGGTGGCGGGTCCACGACCCGGCGCGGCACCGGCGACGACTGGAGAGCTGTGGAGCCGCCCACTCCCGCCAAGGGGGACGAGGTGCTCTCCATTACCGAGAGCGGGGCCGGCGGGTCGCCGCGACGCGTGACGGACTGCGCGGTCCTGCGCACGGGCGGACGGTCGCCATCGGGGGCCGAGGACGGGCTGGGCATGGGCATGGGCATGGGCATGGGGCAGCTTCCTCCGCGCTCGATGCGCCTTGGGTGCGCTCAGCGCCGGGTGGGGGGCTCCGTAGGGTCGGGGGCGTTGCGGCGGCGCGGCCTGGTCACGGGTTCCGCCACTCAGGTGAACGGAGCGGCCCTGCCCAGGGTCACGCCCTCGGCCCGGGAAGCCGACCGAATGGCGGTGGGGTGACGGGCCGGCCAGAGTCCCCTTCAACCGGGGCGCACGCTCGCTCGACCGCCCCGGAGCCAAACCCGGCACCAGGGCCCACCCCGCCCTATCCGATGCGCCCCGAACCAGGGCCAGGCCCCACCTCACCCCATCCAATCCGCGCCGCACCAGCCGGGTCCGGACGCTCACATCTCCTCCCCCACCCCGTGCCGATCGCCTTCGCGGCGTGCTCGTGGCCGACGGCTCGTGCCCTCGGCGGCGCGGCCTGGTCCTTCCCCGGCGGGCGAGACCTCGTCGGCGGGCCGGCGCCGGCGGATGCTCGCTGTCCCCGGGCCGCGTCGGCTTGGACACACTGCGCCGTTCCCGGCCGGGCGCATCCGGCGTCGGCGCCGGGTAGCGGTCCCGGCGTCCGAAAGCCGGGCGTCCGGCGTCGGTGCGACGGATGCGAGCGGCGCCTCGAGATCGGCGGGTTGCCCCTTTTCCGCGGGGGCACGGCCGGTGCGCTCCGCGCGTAGGCAGCGGCGGACGGACTCCGGGTCCAGGCCCTCGTTGCATGCCTGGTGCAGGAGGCGGGCGAAGAGATAGTCGGGATCGGCACCGAGCGCCATGGCGAGGGCCTCGCGGGCCTCCAGTTCATCGCCCGTGGACCAGGCGACCCACCCCGCGAGAGTGAGAGGTGCGGCGGCGTGCTCGCGGTAGGGGCCCACGCAGCGGCGGGCCAGCGCACGCCACAGGCGCAGGGCAGGGCCGGCCTCAGCGCCCTCCATCCACTCCGCGGCACGGTCTCGGGTCGTGCGGTCCTGGAGGCCGAGGATCAACGCGGCGGCTTCCTCGTGTCCGAGGAGTCCGTCGTCGCGCAGGTCCGCCGGACGAGTGCCGGACACCGGTGAAGCGTCGGCGAGGCGTCCCATGATCCGCTCGGCCAGCTCGAGAGCCTCCTCGGCCGCATCGGCACGGCTCTCGCCGTCCAGGATCCTCGGGACGAGAGCCATGCTCGCCGTATCGAGCGCGGCCTCCTGCTCCGACGCGGCCACCGTCTCCCAGGGAAGCAGCCTGGCTGTCAATTCCCGTAGGGATCCGCGTACTTGGAGGCCCGCGTACGTCGCTGCGGCGGCGAGGACGGACGTCCCTGGCAGCCCCATCGCCTCACCCTCGGGCGGACAGCACCCCTGGCCCGGGCAGGTGTACGACCAGAAGCGACCGTCGGAGATGCAGAGAGCCTCGATCACGGGGACGTCGAGGCGACCGCACGCCCTGCGCAGCAACTGCGCGAGCGGGCGCAGACGCTCCACGACCTCCCGCCCCGATTCACCGCTCCCCGGTTCCTGGCAGAGGTACGCGACCATACTCTCGGGCCGGGCACCTCGGCGCTCGCTTCCCCTCACCAACCCCTGTGCCAGCTGCTCGGCCACCGACGGCCAGTCCTCCGCGTGGGCGGGGATTCCGAGCCGTGCACGGCCGCCGAACCGGCCGCGCCGCTCCCGGTCGTGCAGGGCGACCAGCACGATGCTGTCCTCCGGCCGATACCCGAGCAAGTAGGGCAGAGCGTCGGCCAGTTCTGCCGGGGTGCGCAAAGTGACCTGATGCTCGCCACCGGGAACGCCCGGACCACAGGGGGTACGGGGGACGCCGTGACCCACATACCGCTCGGACCGTCCATGGCCGGCGTGTCCCTCGCCATCCCGCCCCACCTGCCCGATGAGCTCGCTCCGTCCCGCCCGATCCCCAGGCGCATCACGTCCTGCGCACGCGCTGTACTCGCCCTGGCCGGGAAGCCCGCCGGGCGGTTCCTGTCCAGCGGGCCCGGAGAGACCGTCCGGCGCACTCAGCCGGTCGCGCTCACCGCCTCCGTCACAGCCGTCGTGTCCGCCCCGCCCGTCCTGCCCGTCCTGCCCACCGAGCCCGCAGATGTCCTTGTCGCCGGACCTGCCGGCCGCTTCGTCGTGATTCGTCATGCAGTGACCATCCCGCGGATCGCAGAATTCCGCTTCGACCTGTGGATAACCACGACCATGACCACGACAGAAGTTGTCCACAGCTCGACGAGCTCGTTCGCGCAATGTCCGACCCATCGGGTTGCATGGGGCCATGACCAACGAAGACCCGCGACCCACAGCCACCGAAGACCTCCGTACCGCGGCCGATGCCGTACTGGCCCGCCTCGTCGGCGCCCAGACCGGCCAGGCTCGGCTCCGCGAGGACCAGTGGCGCGCCATCGAGGCGCTGGTGGCCGACAAGCGCAGAGCGCTGGTCGTGCAGCGCACCGGCTGGGGCAAGTCCGCGGTGTACTTCGTCGCGACGGCGCTGCTGCGCGAGCGGGGCGCCGGGCCCACGGTGATCGTCTCGCCGCTGCTCGCGCTCATGCGCAACCAGGTGGAGGCGGCCGCCCGAGCCGGAATCCACGCGCGGACGATCAACTCCTCCAACACGGAGGAGTGGGAGACGATCCAGGCCGAGGTCGCCGCGAGCAAGGTCGATGTCCTGCTGGTGAGCCCGGAGCGGCTCAACAATCCGGACTTCCGCGACCAGGTGCTGCCCAAGCTGGCAGCAGCGACCGGCCTGCTCGTGGTCGACGAGGCGCACTGCATCTCCGACTGGGGCCACGACTTCCGGCCGGACTACCGCCGACTGCGCACCATGCTCGCCGACCTCCCGCCCGGCGTCCCCGTCCTGGCCACCACCGCGACGGCCAACGCGCGCGTGACCGCCGATGTCGCCGAGCAGCTGGGCACCGGAGCCAGCACGGACGCACTCGTCCTGCGGGGGCCGCTGGACCGGGAGAGCCTGAGCCTCGGCGTGCTGAGGCTGACGGACGCCGCCCACCGAATGGCCTGGCTCGCCGAGCATCTGAAGGACCTGCCGGGCTCGGGCATCATCTACACGCTCACGGTGGCAGCCGCCGAGGAGGTCACGGCCTTCCTGCGCCAGAGCGGGCACACGGTGACGTCGTACACCGGGAAGACGGAGAACGCGGACCGCCAGCAGGCCGAGGAGGACCTGCTCGCCAACCGCGTCAAGGCTCTGGTCGCCACGTCCGCACTGGGCATGGGCTTCGACAAGCCCGACCTGGGGTTCGTGGTGCACCTCGGTTCGCCCTCGTCCCCCATCGCCTATTACCAGCAGGTGGGGCGCGCGGGCCGCGGTGTGGAGCATGCCGAGGTGCTGCTCCTGCCGGGCAAGGAGGACCAGGCGATCTGGGAGTACTTCGCGTCGATCGCCTTCCCTCCGGAGGAGCAGGTGCGCCGCACGCTGGACGTCCTGGCCAGGGCCGAGCGGCCACTGTCGCTGCCCGCGCTCGAACCACTGGTCGAGCTGCGCAGGTCCCGTCTGGAGACCATGCTCAAGGTGCTCGATGTGGACGGGGCGGTACGCCGGGTCCAGGGCGGCTGGATCTCCACGGGCACTCCGTGGACGTACGACACCGAGCGCTACGCCTGGGTCGCCAAGCAGCGGACTGCCGAGCAGCAGGCGATGCGGGACTACGTCACGACGACCGGCTGCCGGATGGAGTTCCTGCGGCGGCAGCTGGACGACGAGGGTGCGGCGCCGTGCGGGCGCTGCGACAACTGCGCGGGGTCGCGGTTCGAGGCGTCCGTGTCCCCCGCGGCGCTGGACGCTGCCAACGGCGAGCTCGGCCGTGCGGGCGTCGAGGTCGAGCCCCGGAAGATGTGGCCGACGGGTCTGCCGGCGGTCGGCGTCGACCTGAAGGGACGCATTCCGGCCGGTGAACAGTTCGCTCCAGGGCGCGCTTTGGGACGACTCTCGGACATCGGCTGGGGCAACCGGCTGCGACCGATACTCGCACCCCAGGCCCCGGACGGACCCGTACCGGACGATGTCGCCAAGGCGGTGATCGGCGTGCTGACCGACTGGGCGAAGGGACCCGGCGGCTGGGCCTCAGGACAGCCCGACGCGCAGCCGCGCCCGGTCGGCGTCGTGACCGTGGCTTCCCGTACGCGGCCGCGGCTGATTCAGTCGCTGGGCGCGCGGATCGCGGAGATCGGCCGGCTGCCGCTGCTGGGTTCCGTGGAGTACGTCGGTGAGGGGTCACCGATCTCCCGGAGCAACAGCGCCCAGCGACTGAAGGCGCTCGACGGGGCTCTGACCGTCCCGCCCGAGCTGGCCGCCGCCCTGAAGGAAGCGGGAGGTCCCGTCCTGCTCGTGGATGACGCGACCGAGACGGGCTGGACGCTTGCCGTGGCCGCCCGCATGCTGCGCCGAGCCGGTGCGCAGGGGGTGTTGCCGCTGGTCCTGGCCGTACAGTCCTGACTCGCGCATCGTCGAGCGAAACTCTGGGCAGGGATATAGCCGACGCATCGCCCGAAAACGGCCTGTGGCCCCAATTGCTCGTTGCCGCAGCCAAGTTCGACAGGAAGAATTGAGGTCCGCTCCCCGCACGGTTCGCCCGTGGTCCGGTAGGGCTCTGCTGCGGCGTGCGCTCCCCCAAGTCCGACCCCGCCCGCAGTGTGGGCGCGTAGCCGAAGGGAGGACCGTGACCTTCGGATTCGCTCCGTCCTCGGCGGCATCCTTGTCGACGTCTGCCGACCTGTCCGCCGCTTCCGCCAACCCACTGGTTCGGATGCTCGAACCCGCCGAATGGGCCTCCGCCGGGATTCCGCTGCTGCGCAATCCCCGGGAAGTCGTCAGCGGACTGCACGCGCGGCACCTGCCCAGGCCCTCGACCGCGGTCGTGGCTGTCCTCGACCCGGACGAGCGGCTGGCGGCGAGCGCTTCCTTCATTCGGCGTCCGGCCCCGGCCGACGGCTGGATGTTCCGCAACGCGCTGCTCGCGCAGCTGCGCCGGGTCATCCCGCACGACCTGCGACGCCGCACTCCGGTACGTACGGCAGTACTGCTCTACTGCCGCGACGGCGACGCGCGTTGGACCGAGGAGGACGGGGCGTGGATGTGGGGCTTGCGGGACGCCTGCACACTCCATGGGCTGCGCTGTGGGGCGTACATCACCCTGACGCGTGACGGCTGGCAGGTCCTCGGCGAGGGCCGCGGTGGACGCCGCCCCAACTCGGACTCACCGCCGGAGCCCTTCGCCACGGCCGAAGCGCTGCCACCGCTGCCGCGCACCGGCGGTGCCGCGTCGGAGGTGCTGCGCCGGGCAGCCGCTCGCTGAGACGCCCGCCCCAAGGCGCCGACCCGGGCGGGCATGCCCGCTCACACCGCGGTGGTACCTCACGCCGACCTGTCGAGCAGCCAAGACAGGCAGGAGTGAGACGAGGCAGCGATGATCCAGTGGTCGGTGGGCCAGCCTCGCGCCCACCCCAGGAACGTACGACAGACGCACGACACGGACAGCAGGCACACGCAGCGGCAGGCCGCACCAAGGCGCCCCGCGCACGAGGCCACGCACTCCGGGCATGTCGAAACGACCGCCGTACAGGTGCCGCCGCAGCGGCACCCTCAGCGTTCCACCGAACGAATCCCGGACAGTGTCCGGAGCCCGCTCAGACGCCTGCGCCCAGCACCGAGTTGATCTGCTGCGGGTCGCCGCAGACGATCAGCAGGGCGCCGGCCCGGCCGAGGGCCAGGGCCGAGGCGGCGGCAGCGTCGGGACCGCCGTTGACGGCGACCACGACCACAGGACGGGACGCGGCCCGGCCCGCGACGGAGGCGTCGGCGTAGAAGACGTCGTCGCCCGCGTCGTGCTGCGCCCAGTACGCGGCGTCGCCGAAGGAGAGTTCGTGCGCGGCCCACGGGTGCGGTTCGCCGGTGGTGATCACCAGCACCTCACCAGGGGCGCGACCCGAATCCAACAGCAGGTCGACGGCTTCTTCGGCGGCGTCCAGCGCACCCTGGGCCGAGGCCGGGATCAGCTGGATCTGCGGAGTGGCGGCAGCGGGTGCGGCCGCTGGGGCGGAGCGCCCCGGCGAGGCCACGACCGGCTCGCGCGGGGTGCGTTGGGCCGGCATCGGCCGGACAGGACCCGGACGGCCGGGACGCGGCGGAGCCGCGGGACGGGGGCCGGGTACGGGGCGGGGGGTCGGCGCGGTGCGGCCACTGGCCGGAGTGGCGCGGGGACCCTGGGCACTCTCGTGAATCTGAGGCTCCTCGGGAATGAGAGGCATGAGCTGATATTTATCAAACGCCGGTGCGACTCGCGTCGGCGGGTGGCACATGAGTGCGAGCGGAATCGTCAGAAATCGAAGCCGAGCTGACCCTCGATCTCCGGAACGCTTCCGTCCGCCCAGCTGCGGACCTTCTTGAGGTGCCGCCACTGGGGCAGCGCATCAAGATACGCCCACGACAACCGGTGGTACGGGGTGGGGCCCCGATCCTCCAGCGCGGCCTTGTGGACCGGCGACGGGTACCCGGCGTTGGCCGCAAAACCGAAGTCTGCATGGTCGATACCCAGTTCGGCCATCATTTTGTCGCGCTGAACCTTGGCGATCACCGAAGCCGCCGCGACGGCGACGCAGGACCGGTCGCCCTTGATCACCGTTCGGACCCGCCAGGGAGCGCCGAGATAGTCGTGCTTCCCGTCGAGAATGACCGCGTCGGGGCGGACCGGCAGGGCCTCCAGGGCCCGTACGGCCGCAAGGCGCAGCGCGGCCGTCATCCCCAGGTCGTCGATCTCCTCCGGAGAGGCATGCCCCAGGGCGTACGACGTCACCCATTTCTCCAATTCAGCGGCGAGCGCGGTACGCCGCTTGACGGTCAGGAGTTTGGAGTCGGTGAGCCCATCGGGCGGACGGCGCAGTCCCGTGACGGCGGCGCAGACGGTGACCGGGCCGGCCCACGCACCGCGGCCCACCTCGTCGACACCGGCAATGATCTTCGCTCCGGTCGTGGCGCGGAGGGAGCGCTCGACGGTGTGGGTGGGTGGTTCGTACGGCATGGCGCCCTCAGCCTACGCCGCCCGGAGCCGCTCGCGACACCCAGGTTTCCCGGAGCAACCAGGGTGTCCGTACGGGAGTCGATCAGGCGGCCCGCTGCCGCAGCAGCGGGACCATCAGCTGGTCGATCATCTCCTCCAGATCCCGCTCACTCCATTCGCTCGCGCACACCTTGGAGCGGTACATCATTATCGCCGGGATGGCGTCGAAGACATAGGCGTTCGCGGCGTCGGGACGCACTTCTCCCCGCTCGATTCCGCGGTCGATGATCTCGCGAAGCAGGCGCATGTTCGGCTCGATGACCCCGCCGAGGATCACCCGCTGAAAACGTTCGGCCTGGACCGCGTCGCATTCGTAAAGCACCGAACGCAGGGCGTATCCAGGCTGCGAGAACATCGCCTCACGCACCCGCCGGCACAGTTCCAGGAGGTCCTCCCGGACGCTTCCGAGGTCGGGCACCCCGGTCAGGCTCGGGAGGCCGGCCTGCAGCGCGTCCGCCACAAGATCCTCCTTGGACGGCCAGCGGCGGTAGACCGCGGCCTTGCCGGTCTGGGCGCGGGCGGCGACACCTTCCATCGTGAGCCCGTTCCAGCCGACTGTGCCGAGCTGCTCCAGCGCGGCCTCCAGGATCGCGCGCTCGAGTACGGCACCGCGTCGGCGCGAGGAGGCCGTCTGAGCGGGGGCGGCCGTCCAACGCGAAGTAACCATCTAAGTGTCTCCGTTGTGCAGGGAGCGGGATTTTCGGGGAGGGGCGAGCGATCGAGTTCGACGCCACGCGGCAGCGACTTCAATGAACGCTTGCGTTCACTGTCGGGGACTTACTACCGTTGACGCGACAGTGAACGCGAGCGTTCACTAACGCACTTGCGGGGAACCCATAGTGACAACCTCTCAGTTGATTCAGAACTCAAGCCAGGAGCGACCCGCCGGGAGGGGCATCCCGGCATCGCGCTCACCGTCATCGCGGCCTGCCAACTCATGGTGGTACTCGACGCGCCCGTTCTGTGAGCTGTTTCGGTGTCCCCCAGAAGCAGGTTCGGCGACACCTCGCCCTCAACCAGAATGTCAGGCAAGGGGGCTTCTTTCGATGGCTCGGGCACGGGAATTGCCCGGACGTCCGCCAAAGCATCCACCACCCTCCCCCACGTGCCGTCCTCGATCCATCGCGTCCAGCGGGTCATGAGGGACTTGCCCCTTCCGTGCTCCATGCGCGAAGCGGCCTCGTTCCATGTCGCCGCGGTCCGCCCCTTCCAGAGGATTGCGCCGACCGCGCTCCACGTAGGGAGGTCCGTGGACTTGCCCGATCCCCGGCCCGACTTCGTCACGAGCGGCTCGACCAGCGCCCAGGCGTCGTCGGGAAGCTAAGCCGGAATGTACTGATTGCACCCTTTAAACCATGCCCCAACCGCACAGGCCGAGCGCCCCCTTCGAACGGTCACGGGACTCTGAATGGTGACCTTGAGATCGATCAGGTCGATGACCTCGGCCTGCCCTTCTGGGTCCATGTCCGGCATCTGCGTCCGGGCCCGTTCAGCGAGGGCCTGAAGATCCCATGCCCTCTGTTGCGCCGCCTCGGTCTGCTGCTGCCATTCGACGGCCTCGTTCCTGAGCTTCCTCAGCTGGTTCAGTTCCGCGCTCATGGGCTTGACGGCCCGGGCGACCAGCTCTGCCGCTCTGTCACTGCTGAGATCCATCTGCGCGGCCTGGGTTGCGGTCACGGACATCACCGTCGTGATCGCCTTCTCGCTGACCGCGATCTGCCTATCCAGCTCTTCGATACGGTCCGCCTGCCCGCTCTGAGCGCCGAGTGTGAGGTCCATCAGCTCTCCGCCAGGGCCAACAACTCGTCCGGATTCTCCAGGAGCTTGGTGATCCGCCTCCACACTTCCTTCTCGATCTGGGAGGCATCGATCTGGCTGCATCCGCAGACGGGTCCGCCGGCGTGCTCGGGCTGTCTTGCCGAGCACACGTACTTCCGGTCGCCGGTGACGGTCTGGACCTGACCGACGTAGTACGAGGTGCAATAGCTCACGATGCGCTTGGAGAGCGGGTAGACGTGAACACCTTCGCGCGGGGCCTGCTGTGCGCCGATCCGCTCGGCCGCCTTCCTCAGCTCTGCGACCTGCTCCTTGGTGAACACCTCGTCGAGCTTGATGGCCACCGTGGCGCCGAATACGGGGGTCCCGTCCCGGTCGACCTTGGCGCCACGTCCTGTTCGAGCGTCCCTGGACTTCATATCCCTGAAGACCTGCACTCCTTCGAGTACGGCGCGGGACATGACACGCACTCGAAGGTTCTCGCGGGACCAAGGGCTGCCGGATCGGGTGAGGAGCCCTTCCGAGTTCAGTGCGATGGCGGCCTGGGTCCAGTTCTTGAGCTCGTCGACGACCAAGGTCCGGGCGCGTCGGAGGGTGACGGCTTCACCCTTGAGGAAGTCCTCTTCCTCGTAGATGTCCAGAACCAGGCGGCTTTCGCCCTTCTTGCCCTGGTCCTGGATGCGCCATCCGTAGGGCACCGTTCCGCCGGTGTAACCGCCTTCCTCGGCCTTCTCTTGCAGGCCCCCTGCGTGCGGTCCCGGATCTTCTCTCGCTCGTCCTCGGCATAGTCGGCACCCTTCCGCATCTTCGAGCGGCCCGCGGGGGTGGTGTTGTCGTAGTCGTCCTTGACGACGGCCACGAAAACCCCGAGGTCTTCCAGCTCCCATACCCATGGCCAGAAGGCGCGGCCCCGGCGGCCGATGGCCCGTTCTTCGTAGACGGCGACCACGTCGAACGGGCGCGGTTCCTGGCGGGCGTCTTCCATGAGGCGCCTGAGGTCGTCCCGCTTGTGCGCTTCCAGCCTCCCGCTGAAGCCTTCGTCCGCGTAGGTGTCGACGTGGAGCCAGCCCTTCGCCTCAACGGCCGGTCCGATCCGCCTCGGCGCACCGCTGGACCTTCCACCCCAACCCGAACCCGACGGAGATCCGCCTCCCGGACGGCGACGGCACGACCCACGTCTTCAAGGCAGTCCTACAGCGCGATGGGCTTGCAGGCCAAAGCGGCGTCCACAACTTGCTCGGCCGTCAAGTCGTCCTGATCGAACCCTTCCAGGCGAGGGTAGTAGATCAGGTCGGTGATTCGTGGATGAGGTACGCTCCGCTCGAATGTACGCCTCAGTTCTGCCTGCTCCTCATCTGTACCCTCGCCGGTCAGGATCCTCTCGACCAAGACGATGAGCTCGGCACGCGTCATGGCACTCACCTCACGTCTCAGTAATCGAGTGCAGGATTACTCACCCACCGGAGGAAAATTTCGCGCCGAAACGCCGCAGCAGGCGCTTGGCCGGTTCATGATTGTATTCCTCCGCAATTTCCAGGGGAGTTTGCTCGTTTCGCGAAATCAACGTCGGGTCGGCGCCATAGGCAAGTACGATCGCGGTGAGCGTAGCATGCAGTCGATACCCGGACTGCAGCGTCGAATCGCCCTCAAGTTCGATGGCGTGCGCGAGCAACGTCATCCCGAAGCAGATTTCGTTCGGGTCCGCCCCGGCATCGAGAAGTGTAGCGAGTTCTTCATAATCGCTAGTTTCAATTGCCTGATGCGTCGGCGTCCACGGTTCCACTTCCATTGCATCTCCCTTGCTTATCTAAATCGCGAATGGGGTGCCGACCTTGATCGGCACCCCATGTCACGCCCGCCTAGATGCTACCTCACTTCCCGGACGTGTAGTTGATGCGAACATTCGGGAATTCCTGCGCGAATTGCCCAATCACCGATGTGCAAGAGAAGCAAGCCTGTTGAGTTGAGTGCATCGTGAGGCTTCCGCTGACATTTGATGGCCCACCAAGTTGATTGGCGATGTAGGTCAGCATCTTGTACTCGGTGTCGTTGTCGCGCATATTATTTCCGGTGGGAATCGTCTTATAGCGCACAGGGTTGTCAGGTGTACCGACATCAGGGACGACGCCTTTACGGTTCTTTTGTGCTCCACTGACAGAAGTCAGGAACTGCGGCTCACCGTCTCCCAGTCGCAGAACACCCGCCAGGCCAGACCTGTTCTTGCTCCAGAGCTTTGTGGCGAGCGCCTCGTCAACTCCAGCTCGGGCCGCTTTATTTCCAGCGTAGGTCTCTGCCCGGTTGAGGAGTCGTTCCTCCAACCTGTGCGAGAAAGCGAAGAAAATACTGGCTGCCCAGGTTCCACCGCCCGAGGAGAATGCGCCTCCTGCTACATCGCACGCGGTCTGGTCGTGGTGGAACGTGCAGTTGTAGTAGTCGTCGACGACCGTCATTTCCTTGTAGTCGTGGGCGACGCGTTCACGGAACTGCGCGTCCCATCCGGAACTGACGGAGACACCACAGAGGTTACCGCCGGTGATCGTCGGTGTTTGCTCTGCTGCCCAGTCGAGTGCTGCCGAGCATGCCGCGTCGCAGTTACTGGTAACTGTACGGTCGTCGTAGTACCCGTAGTGGGATGTCTCCCACGGGTATTTTTCTTCCCACGTCTGTCCTGTGGAGAAGTCCGGGGAAGCGTGGGATTCCTTGAACTGCGATTCGCCGTCACAGCTCGAGCCCGAGCAGGAGATCGAATTCGATAGACCGGTGGGGTCGGAGGTGGTGACGGGGTTGTTCTCTGAGTAGGTGTCAGGTGTGATGCTTGCTCAGCCCGTGAGACCGAGCTCGCGTAGGGCGTCGGCCGGGCGGTTTCGGTAGTGGTCGTGTGCGGCGGCGTTGTTCTTCCATCCGGCGAGGTGGGCGAGGCTGATCGCCAGGCTGCGGAAGGTGGCGAGGGCTCGGGGAAGGCTGCCGGTGCGGGCCCGGCTGGCGTCTTCACCGAAGGTCACATCTCTGACGAAATGCTGGGACTCGATGGCCCATTGGCCTCTCACGCAGCGGGCGAGGGTGGCTGCGTCGGCGGCCTGGACAGGTGCGGTGGTGATGCCGAGTCCGGCGTCCGCGTGGACCTTTCCGTCGCCCCGGCCGGTGGTGTACCGCTCCACCAGCAGAGCCTGGGTGGCGTGCGGGAAGTTGACCTGGCCCTCTTCCAGTGCCTGGACTCGGACGATGCGGGTCTCGTGGCGGCCGCTGTTGGTCTCCTCAGTACGGACCATGCTGATCTGCGGGTTCGTGGTCTCATCCCAGTTGAGCGCGTCGAGCCGGGCGAACAGGGCGGCGCGATTCTCCTTGACCGGGAAGAGTCCGAAGGCGCCGCGTCGGTGCAGGTAGCGGGCGTGATCGGCCACCGTGTGCAGGGCGTCGGCGGTCACGATCGCGCCGGTGATGTCGGCGATCAGGTCAACGGCGGCGGTGAAGTGTACGGTCTCGTGGGGCTTGTGGCGCATCTCGCGCCGGGCGAGCATCACGCCGGGATCGACCTGGTAGACACCGAGCAGGTGAAGCTGCAGGCCGTCGGCGTCGCGGGCGCCGCGAACCGTCTTGCCGTCCGCGGCCAGCTGCAGCATGGGCGGATCGCCCGCGATTCCGGCCAGTGGGTCGGCGGCGTGGGTCTGCACGAAGGTGCCGACGGCCGCATCGAGTGCGTCGGCGTCGATCCGGGCAAGGGTGCGGGTGAGCGTGGTGGCCACCGGCAACTGCGTCAGATCACCGTCGGGGACTTCGAGTGCGGCCAGGATGCCGGCGCCCTGGCCATTCGCCCAGCGGATGACACCGCGCACCGAGCGCACCCCGCACAGCAGGGCGCAGGCCACCAGGCCGAGCAGCATCGGGAGGGGGTGCGTGACCAGGTGCGGAGAACGCGGGTCGGGCACGGCGCCGACCGCCTCCAGGAGCGAGGGGAGTTTCGCGGGCGTGCACAACTCCTGCACCTCGACGCCGAGTTGATCGGCGAGTTGACGAGAGGTGGGCAGGGTCGGGCAGGATGGCATACGGGCGCGGCCTTCACGATCTTGCGAGTGGAATCACATGATCATGACGGGCCGTGCCCTTCGGCGTTCCCCTGCCTCCCGTCCAAGATCTGAGCACGCATCACGCCTGCCGCAACGACAGCCGAGATTCAGCCCCAACTGGCACCTCACCCACGGTCCGAGGCCGTCTGGTTCATCCGCTTCCCTCGCAGCTGTGCTCGCGACAACGGACGAACCGTCACCGACATCCGTCGGGAGGGGGACCAGCCCCTGAATGCGGCCCCTGCCGCGGGCTCGAACCTGCGGGCCAACGGGCTGGTGCCTCAGAGGCGCGGAGGACTCCACGGAGATCCGCCCCCCGGCTTCCGCCCGGGACCGTTTCCATCTGTTTGGTGCTCTGCCGGGGATTCGAACCCGAGTGGAAGACGACTACCTGGCGGGTTTCGCGCTCAGAGCGAGACGGTCGCCGTCATCACCAGCGGCCCGCCGCCGATCCGCGACGATTCCGCTTCCCATGTTTTGCGGCTCCCGCCGGGGACTCGAACCTGCGGCCAAGCCCGCTACGGCAAGTCGTACATCGCAGCGGACGAACATCCCGGACGGCGCCATAAAAGCAGACGAATCGAGCTGTACCCCGAGGTCACAACGATGCATGACCCCAGAGATGCAGGCAGCCTCCAGCACCACCGAGACCCCAGAAGACCACCGGCGCTCCCACCGAAGTCGCCATCACTCCGCGCTCGAATCACCCAAGGCCTCACGCGCCCCACGGCGGCCCCCCTAACCCAACCCCCTTAAAAAACGCTTGCGTTCACACCCTCAGGCTCGATACCGTCCCCTGTAGTGAACGGAGACGTTCACTATTTCGCCTCTGGGGGAACGCTAGTGACGTACGAACAGACGCAGATACCACCACTCACCACCAAGCCGGATTCCGGCGAACGTACCGCGCACCCGGGCATCGCCCTCGCGGTGATCGCCGCGTGCCAGCTGATGGTTGTGCTGGACGCCACCATCGTCAATATTGCTCTGCCGCACATCCAGACCGCACTCGGCTTCTCCACCAGCGACCTCACCTGGGTGGTCAACGCCTACGCGCTCACCTTCGGCGGACTGCTGCTCCTCGGTGGCCGGGCCGGCGACCTCCTCGGCCGCCGCCGCATGTTCATCGTGGGCATCGGCCTGTTCAGCCTCGCCTCGCTCCTCGGTGGATTCGCCCAGGAACCCTGGCAGTTGCTCGCGGCCCGTGCGCTGCAGGGCGTCGGCGGTGCCATCGCGTCGCCCACCTCGCTCGCGCTGATCGCCACCACGTTCCCCGAGGGCCCCGAGCGCAACCGCGCCTTCGGCGTCTTCGCGTCCGTCTCCGCGGGTGGCGGCGCCGTCGGACTCCTTGCGGGCGGCATGCTCACGGACTGGCTGAACTGGCGCTGGGTGCTCTTCGTCAACGTACCCATCGGAATCCTGATCGCCGCCCTCGCGCCGCGGTACATCAAGGAGTCCGAACGCCATCCCGGACGCTTCGACCTGCCGGGCGCCTTCGTCTCGACCGTCGGCATGGCGTCCCTCGTGTACGGATTCATTCGCGCCGCCAAGGAGGGGTGGAGCGACAACCTCGCCCTCACGTCCTTCGGGGTGGCCCTCGCGCTGCTCGTCGCCTTCATCGCCATCGAGCGGCGCACCGCACAGCCGATCACGCCGCTGAAGCTGTTCGCGGACCGCAACCGCTCCGGCACGTACGCGATGATGCTCAGCCTCGCCGCCGCGATGTTCGGCATGTTCTTCTTCATCGTGATCTTCGCGCAGAACGTGCTGCACTATAGCCCGATCAAGGCGGGACTCGCCTTCCTCCCCGTGACCGCCGCCATCATCGTCGGCGCGGGTCTCGCCACCAATCTGCTCCCGAAGCTGGGCCCCAAGCCGTTCATGGTGACCGGCTGCCTCATCACCGCCACCGGCATGAGCTGGCTCACCCTCATCGATCCGGACAGCTCCTACGCCGGCGGCCTCCTCGGCCCGATGCTGCTCTTCGGCTTCGGCATGGGCCTCAACTTCGTCACCCTCACCCTCACCGCCGTGTCCGGGATCGCCGACAGCGAATCAGGCGCGGCCTCCGGCATGCTCAACACCACGCAGCAGGTCGGCGGCGCGCTCGGCCTGTCGATCCTCACCACCGTGTTCAGCTCTGCCAACACGGACGAGGCCAAGACGCAGGTAGGGAAGTTCCTCGCCGAGGGCACGCCCGAGCAGAAGGCCCAGTTCGCCAAGTCCCACCAGCTGCCCGCACCTTGGAGCGACTCCGTCCTCGCCCATGGCATCGGCACTGCCTTCATCGCAGCGGCAGCCCTGGCCGTACTCGCCGCGCTCATAGCCCTCTTCGCCATCCAGGTACGCAAGAGCGACCTGGAGGCGCTGAGCGGCAAGGCAGGCGCCGCGGCCGGCTGAGGCGCGCCCGCGCCCCCCCCACCGGCACTGCTGCGCCGACGGCCCCGCTCTCCGCGGGACTGGCGGCGCACGGGCACCCCTGCGGAGCGGAACGGCACCGACGGCCGCGCCCGACTCAGCTCACCCCACTTCCCCCAACCGGAACCTGATAACGCCCGTTGGAACGCCACTCGACGCGACGATTGTGAACATCGCGCTCCCGCACATTCAAGACGCGCTCGAGTTCAGCACGACCGACCTGACATGGGTGAGCAGCGCGTACACCCTCACCTTCCGTGGCCTGCTGCTTCTCGGTGCCAGGGCTGGTGACATCCTCGGTCGGCGCCGGGTCTTCATGGCCGGCATCCTGCTCTTCACCTTCGCCTCGCTTCTCGGCGGACTCGCCCAGGAACCGTCGCAGTTGCTGGCCGCGCGTGCCCTGCAGGGCGTCGGTGGCGCAATCGCGTCGCCCACCTCGCTGGCGCTCATCACCACTACGTTCCCCGAGGGCCCGGAACGGAACCGGGCGTTCGCCGTCTTCGCCACGTATCGGCCGGCGGCGGTGCCCTCGGTCTGCTCGCCGGCGGGATGCTCACGGAGTGGCTCGACTGGCGGTGGGTCCTCTTCGTCAACGTGCCCATCGGTGTCCTGATCGCCGTGCTCGCCCCGATGTACATCAACGAGTCCGAACGCCATCCCGGGCGCTTCGACATCGCGGGCGCGCTCACCTCGACGGCGGGATTGGCGTCCCTGGTGTACGGCTTCATCCGCGCCGCGGAGGAAGGCTGGCGGGACAGTCTCACCATCGGTTCGTTCGGCGCGGCCGTGCTGCTGCTCGCCTTCGGGGTCATCGAGACGCGGGCCAAGGAGCCCATCACCCCGCTGAAGATGTTCGCCGACCGCAATCGCTCGGGCACGTACGTGATCATGCTGAGCCTCGCCGCGGCGATGTTCGGCATGTTCTTCTCCATCGTGCTCTTCGTGCAGAATATGCTGGGGTACAGCCCGATCTCGGCCGGTGTGGCGTTCCTCCCGGTGACGGTCGCGATCGCGGTCGGCGCGGGACTGTCGCAGCGGTTCCTGCCGGTGCTCGGCCCCAAGCCGTTCATGGTCGTCGGATCGACGCTCGTCGCACTCGGGCTCTTCTGGCTGACCTTCATCAGCTCGGACAATTCGTATGTCGGCGGAGTGCTCGGCCCGATGCTGCTGTTCGGCTTCGGCATGGGCCTGAACTTCGTGACGCTGACGGTCACCGCGGTCTCGGGTGTCGCCCAGTACGAGGCGGGCGCGGGCCTCCGGTCTGCTCAACGTCACCCAGCAGGTGGGCGGTTCACTCGGACTCTCCATCCTCACCACGGTCTTCGGTTCGGCCGGCCGTGACGAGGCGGAGAAGCAGATGCCGAAGTTCCTGACGGACGGCTCCGCCGAGCAGAAGGCGGAGTTCGCCAAGACGCACCAATTGCCCGCTCCTTGGGGTCATCAGGTGCTCGCCGAGGGCATCTCGACCGCCTTCATACCAGCGGCCGCGATGGCGCTGCTGGCCCTGATCACGACCGCATTGGTGATCCGGGTCCGCAAGAGCGATCTGGACGCCCTCGCCGGCACGGCAGGACCCGCCGGGGGCTGACAAGGAGCACTGCGGAGGCCGGACCGGGGTTCGGGGGACCCGAAGGCGAGGGCGCCGGTCCGGCCATCCGCAGGTCGACACCAAGGGCGCGCCCCTGGACCGAGGGGTGGGAGCGGGCGCTCACCGGTACTTCAGGTCGTCCGCCATCCGGCTGCACGCGCTCCAATCCGGGTCCTTCGACGGTGGCCGGTCACGAAGAATGTCCCGGGCGTGTGCCTCGCCCCAACTGGTGGCGTACCAGGGGCCCTCGTCCTCGCCCAGTTCGATGGCGACGGGGCTCAGCGCGCAGGAACGCAGCGGCTCCTTCAGCTTGTCGAGGGCTGGTACGGCGTCGGCGGACAGGCCACGCGCGTACTCGAGGTCGAACTTGCCGGTGTCCTCGTACCGCTGAACGTTGCGCTCGGCGATCAGACCGTCGGGCGACATCAGTCCGAATGCGAGCACGCCCGCCGCCGCACTGGCCGCGACGGCACGCGGCAGCCAGCGGGCGCCCCAGGCCCCGGCCGCCATGATGAGCACGATGATCAGGCCGAGCCAGAGCTCCACGGCCACCACCGAGACTCTCAGCCGTGTCAGTCCGTAGGCCTCCACATACATGTCCATACGGCGTACTGCCGATGCGACGACAACGAGCGACAGGCCGCACAGAGTTCCCAGCACGCCCCGCACCAGCTTCCGGTCGCGCGCCTCGTCGCGCGGCGCCCAGCGCAGCGCGAACGCGATGACGAGCAGGGTCAGAAGCGTGACGAGCAGCAGCTGCCAGAAGCCCTGACGGGCGTATTCGGCGTACGTCTGGCCGGTCTTCTTCAGTACGGCGTCGTATCCGCCGAACAACACGGCCAGTTGGACTGCGTTGAAGGCCGCGAAGAGCACGGTGAGCACGATCAGCGGCAGCGCCCACTCCAAGCGGCCGCGCGGGCGGCCCTTGGGCACTTCGACCCGGTCCCACTGGACGGGCGCGGCAGCCGTGTGGGCCGCCGCGAGCGCTCCGACCAGGCCGAGGGCCAGAAGCACAACGCGCCAGGGACCGCCGGAGACGGACGCGTCCGGCATCAGTTCACCGAGCAGATCCGCGAAGGCGGCGTCGGCCCCCGCGAACAGCGCTCCGAAGACCAGCAGCAGGACCGCGGTCACAGCCAGCGCACGCAGCCCGGCACCCACACGGCGGCGCGCGCCGCCGAAGCGTTCGCGCAGCCCGCGCCATCCCCAGGTGGGTCCGGTGACCAGGGCGTTGAACACGCCGATGGGGCCGAGCAGGACGGCGGGCCAGGTGCGGCCTCCGTGCAGCGCGAGTGAGCCCAGCGCGACCGCGGTGACGACCGCGAGGAACGAAGGCCAGTCGGCGTCACGCAGGGCAGGCACGATGAGCAGACCGATGCCACCGATGCCCCAAACAAGCGTCCACGCGCGCGTGCGTCGTCCCGCGGCCTGAGCTGCGAAGTAGGCGGCGAGTGTGGCGGGGATCGCAACGAGCAGGAGATTGAGCGCCAGGCCGTCATCGAGGAGCAGCATGCTGAGCACGCCGGAGGCGAGCGCGGCCCACAGTGTGGCCGTACGCACCGGGGCGGGTGACCTGACCTGAAGCTCGGACAACCAGGGGACGGGAGTGGGCGACGGGGAGGCCCAGTCGGATTCCTCCTCGGCTTCCTCCTCCGCCTCGGTGTCATCCCCCTTTGAGCCGGATTGGGAGCTCGACCCGGTCGATTCCGGTTCCCCCGGATCTGCCGAGTCCGTGGGATCCGTGGGTTCCGCGGGTTCCGTCGGATCGGTGGGGGCCGTCGACTCCGCCACCCCCATCGGCCCCGTGACCTCCCTTGGCTCTTCCCCCTCCCTTGGCCCCTTCGCCTCCGGATTCCTCGGCTTCGCCGGTCTCTGGCCCCTCGGCTCGGACGCGGACGGTATGTCGGACACAGCACCCCCTCCCAGCCGGCCCTTGGACAGCCCACAACACGCCATGGCGGCAGAAAGCTGTTGACCGGTGTCGCGTCGGCGCACGCCCGTGGTGATCAACAGGCTGCGTGGCGGACAGGGTATGCACGGGCAAGGCGCCTCAGGGAGTGGCGGACATGCTGTAGCAAGCCTGTGACAGAGATGACCGGCATTGGCTAGGTTCCGCCGACTCCCGCGGCAGGCATCCGGGGCTTCACACGGGGCACGGAGCGCTCCGTACAGCCGCCCTACGCGCCGCTCGCCGTACGCCCGTACGCGAGCCCCTGCACCCAGTCCGGCAGCTCCTCCGTGGACTCCGCCCAGGCAGCCGGTGGCGCTCCCGCCTTCCCCCCGGCGACCACCCCGCCCACGATGGCGCAGGTGGTGTCCACGTCGCCGCCGACCTGGGCGGTGACCCAGAAGGCCTCTTCGTAGTCGCCGAGGGCCCGGGCCGCCGACCAGAGCGCGAACGGCACGGTGTCGTGCGCCGACGTACGCCGTCCGCAGCCCAGGACGGCGGCCACGGTCGCGGCGTCTCCGTAGTCGAGCATGTCCCGGGCGCGCCGTAGACCCGCGCCGACGGCGCTGCGCGGCACGAGCGCGACGACGCCGTCGAGCAGCGCCTCGGCACTCGGCGGGCCTGCCGGGTCGGCCGCCAGAGCCGCGGCCGCGGCGACGGCCATGGCACCCACCACGGCCTCGCGGTGCTGGTGCGTGGGGTACGCGGAGATCTCCGCCTGATGCGTCGCCTGCTCCGGGTCGTCGGCGTACCAGGCGCCCAGGGGGGCGATCCGCATCGCGGCGCCGTTGCCCCACGAGCCCTGGCCCTTGAAGAGGGCGGACGCCAGCTCGCGCCAGTCGCCGCCCTCCCTGACCAGCCGCAGCAGCCTGTTGACCGCCGGTCCGTAGCCCCGGTCGAGGTCGTGGTGCTCGGCGAAGGAACGGGCCAGTTCGTCCTGGTCAATGCGGTGGTGCGCGGCCAAAACGGCCACTACGGAGCAGGCCATTTCGGTGTCGTCGGTCCACTGCCAGGAACGGGGCGGCAGCTCACGGCGCTTGAGCAGCGGGTAGTTCGCGGGCACGAAGAACTGTGAGCCCAGTGCGTCTCCCACCGCGAGTCCGCGCAGGCTGGCCAGGGCGCGGCCCAGGCGCCTGTCGGGAGAGGAGTCAGCGGTCATCGCTCTGCCACTCTATCCGGTGACTCCGTACGATTCCGGATCGCGCCATCGCTCGAAGGGCCGGTCAAGTGTGTACCTGCCGTCCTCCCCCAGAACGAGCATCCGCGTCTCCCCGTTCCCTGGGTTCGACAGCGATTCGAATTCCGCGACCGTCCAGTGGAACCAGCGCATGCAGAACAGCCGCATGGCCAGGCCATGCGTCACCAGGAGGACGTTCGGCGGGTGGTCGGGTGCCTCGAAGCTGCGGTACAGGCTCTCCAGGAAGCCGCCGACCCGGTCGTACACGTCGGCCCCGGACTCGCCCTGCGCGAAGCGGTAGAAGAAGTGCCCGTACGCGTCCCGGTACGCCTTCTGGAGGCGTACGTCATCACGGTCCTGCCAGTTGCCCCAGTCCTGCTCACGCAGTCGCGGCTCCTCGCGCACCCGTACGAGGTCGGGGTCGAGGTGGAAGGCGCGGAACGTCTCGAGCGTGCGGCGGTAGGGCGACACGTAAACGCTTACGCGCTCCCGTCCGAAGAGCTCCCGCAACTGTTTACCGGTGTCCTCCGCCTGCTGCCACCCCTTCTCCGTGAGCGCCAGAGCGTGGTCGGGCTCGCGTTCGTACACGGTGTCATCGGCATTGCCCACCGACTCGCCGTGCCGGACAAGAACGATGCGCCGTGGTCGTGCCATGCCAATGACCCTAGATCGTGTTGCGGCCGATCGAGCACTCGTATGGACTCATACGGTGTAGGTCACACGGCTCCAGCACACAGGAACCCCCACCACGTGGCCCGATCAGACGGTCCAGCCGGGCTCCAGGTCCACGATGTCACCCGCGAGGGCCGCGACGTCGGCCTCGATCTGGGCGCGCAGCGCGAGCCGTTCCACCCGCTCGGCGCGGTACTTGCCGTGCTCGGCCGCCGACTGCCACATGGACAGGATCAGGAACTCATGGCCGGGCGCCTCACCGAACAGGCCGCGCACCATGCCGGGCGAGCCGGCCATCGCGGGGTTCCAGACCTTCTCCTGCATCAAAGCGAAGTGCTCGGCACGCTCCTCGTGGATCCGGCAGTGGGCCACGCGCACCAGGTCGGCGTCCGTGAAGCGCGGTTCGAAGCCGGTCTTCACGTCGAAGCGGTGATCGAACAGCTTGACCTGGGAGTCCTTGAAGGTGCCCGACTGAGCGGCGGCGAGCCGGTCGTGGGAGCGGGCCATGAAGGAGTCGTAGAAGGCACGACTTTCCCAGAAGGCGAAGACGTGTGCGACGCCGGACCGCCCCCGGCTCCATCCCCCGCCCTGTCCCCGGAAACCCGGCTCCCCCAGAAGCCCCGCCCACTTTCGCTGCCCCCGCTCGAAACCGCGGCGGTCCACCACGGTGCAGCGAATCCACTTGACCAGCACCGCGCCATCGTAAGGCCACGGAGCGTGGCGCCGGTCACGCTCCGGCGGAGTACATCCGCGCGAGCGCCCCGGCGCGCGTGGCACGATGGACAACCGGCCCTGACCACAGGGTAGTTGGGCCAATGCAGATGGGGAACGGGGAGGGAGATTCGGTGAACGGTCTCAACAAGGGCATCCGCAAGGTCGAGCTGGCGGTGAAGTGGGATCCGAGTCCTGTGGGGCAGCCCGCGACCGATCTCGACATCATCGCGGCGACCTATCTGGCGGCCGCCCCGGGCCAAGGCCCGGCCTATGTAGTCCACTTCGACAGCCGCTCGCCGGACGGCACCATCTATCTGAACCGGGACAGCAAGGACGGCAAGGGCTTCGGCTGGGACGAGGTCATGACACTGGAGCTCGACCGTCTGGACAGCCGCTACGCGCGCGTGGTGGTCGGCGTCCTCATCCAACAGCGTGCCGGTCACAAGACATTCGTGGGTGTGCTCAATCCCGCCTTCCGCATGCGTGAGGGCTACACCGTCCTCACTGAGGGCGAATTCGGCGACGTCCTGGGGGCTACCGCCGCGACCGTCGGGGAGTTCGTACGCGACGACTCCGGGGAGTGGACTTTCCACCCGGGCATCCACGGCTACGACACCGACCCGGCGACCTTCGCCAGGGTCATGGGCAGCCCTCAGGACGCCTGAATCGCACTCCCCGGGAACCGCATTCCAGAAACAGGCCCCTTCGAAGAGCCGTGGCACCCCAAACCGGCTCTCCATAGGGTCATGAAAACGCCGAAGGGCGGCACGGCAGGGAGCCGTGCCGCCCTTCAGGGCTTCGGATCAGCTGCAACCGCTGGTCGAACCGCAGCCCTCGCAGATGTAGCAGGAACCGGCCCGCTGCATCTTCGTACCGCAGGAGAAGCACAGGGGGGCGTCCGCCTGGATGCCCAACTGCATCTCCACCAGTTCGGCACTGGTGTGGGCCTGCTTCGGGGCGGGCTCGGCCGCCTCGACCTCGACCTTCGGGGCGGCGACGGCCTTCAGCTCCTGCGCACGGGGTGCCGACTGGGCCAGGCCCTCGACGTCGACCTCGTCGTCGGCGGGCTCGTAGGAGCCCGTCTCCAGGTGACGCTGACGCTCCTCGGCGGAGTGGATACCGAGCGCGGAGCGGGTCTCGAAGGGCAGGAAGTCCAGCGCCAGGCGGCGGAAGATGTAGTCGACGATCGACTGCGCCATCCGCACGTCCGGGTCGTCCGTCATGCCCGCCGGCTCGAAGCGCATGTTCGTGAACTTCGAGACGTACGTCTCCAGGGGCACGCCGTACTGCAGACCGACCGAGACGGCGATCGAGAAGGCGTCCATCATGCCCGCCAGGGTGGAGCCCTGCTTCGACATCTTCAGGAAGACCTCGCCGAGACCGTCGTCCGGGTAGGAGTTGGCGGTCATGTAGCCCTCGGCGCCGCCGACCGTGAAGGACGTCGTGATGCCGGGACGACCCTTGGGGAGACGCTTGCGGACCGGGCGGTACTCGACGACCTTCTCGACCGCGGTACGGATGGTCTCCTCGGCCTTCGCCGTGACCTCGGCCTTCTCCTTCTCCTTGGTCTTCGCGGAGAGGGGCTGGCCGACCTTGCAGTTGTCGCGGTAGATCGCGAGCGCCTTGACGCCCATCTTCCAGGCCTCGAAGTAGACCTCTTCGACGTCCTCGACGGTCGCCGTCTCCGGAAGGTTGACCGTCTTGGAGAGCGCGCCGGAGATCCACGGCTGGATCGCGGCCATCATGCGGACGTGGCCCATCGCGGAGATGGAGCGCTCGCCCATGGCGCAGTCGAAGACCTCGTAGTGCTCGTGCTTGAGGCTCGGGGCGTCGACGACATTGCCGTTCTCGGCGATGTGGGCGACGACCGCCTCGATCTGCTCCTCCTGGTAACCCAGGCGGCGCAGGGCCTGCGGCACGGTGCCGTTGACGATCTGCATCGAACCGCCGCCGACCAGCTTCTTGAACTTGACCAGCGCGAGGTCGGGCTCGAGGCCGGTGGTGTCGCAGGACATCGCGAGACCGATGGTGCCGGTCGGGGCGATCACGGAGGCCTGCGCGTTACGGAAGCCGTTCTTCTCGCCGAGGCGAACCACGTCCTGCCAGGCCTCCGTAGCGGCGGCCCAGATGGGGGTGTCCAGGTCGTCCATGCGGACGGCCGTGGTGTTGGCGTCGGCGTGCTGCTTCATGACGCGCTGGTGGGGCTGCGCGTTGCGGGCATAGCCGTCGTACGGGCCGACGACCGCGGCGAGCTCGGCGGAACGCTTGTACGACGTACCCGTCATCAAGGAGGTGATGGCACCGGCGAGCGCGCGGCCGCCGTCGGAGTCGTACGCGTGCCCGGTCGCCATCAGGAGGGCGCCGAGGTTGGCGTAACCGATGCCCAGCTGACGGAAGGCGCGCGTGTTCTCGCCGATCTTCTGGGTCGGGAAGTCAGCGAAGCAGATCGAGATGTCCATCGCGGTGATGACCAGCTCGACGACCTTCGAGAAGCGCTCGACGTCGAAGGACTGGTGGCCCTTGCCGTCGTCCTTCAGGAACTTCATCAGGTTCAGCGAGGCAAGGTTGCAGGACGTGTTGTCCAGGTGCATGTACTCGCTGCACGGGTTGGAGCCGTTGATACGGCCGGACTCCGGGCACGTGTGCCAGTGGTTGATCGTGTCGTCGTACTGGATGCCCGGGTCGGCGCAGGCCCAGGCGGCCTCGGCCATCTTGCGGAACAGCGCCTTGGCGTCGACCTCCTCGATGACCTCGCCGGTCATACGGGACGTCAGGCCGAACTTGCCGCCCGACTCGACGGCCTTCATGAACGTGTCGTTCACACGGACCGAGTTGTTGGCGTTCTGGTACTGGACGGACGTGATGTCGTCGCCGCCCAGGTCCATGTCGAAGCCCGCGTCACGCAGGGCGCGGATCTTCTCCTCCTCCTTGACCTTGGTCTCGATGAAGTCCTCGATGTCGGGGTGGTCGACGTCGAGGATGACCATCTTGGCCGCGCGGCGCGTGGCGCCACCCGACTTGATCGTTCCTGCGGAGGCGTCGGCACCGCGCATGAAGGAGACGGGACCCGAGGCGTTGCCGCCCGAGGAGAGGAGCTCCTTGGAGGAGCGGATGCGGGAGAGGTTCAGGCCGGCGCCGGAGCCGCCCTTGAAAATCATGCCCTCTTCCTTGTACCAGTCGAGGATCGACTCCATGGAGTCGTCGACGGACAGGATGAAGCAGGCCGAGACCTGCTGGGGCTGCGGCGTGCCGACGTTGAACCACACCGGGGAGTTGAAGCTGAAGACCTGGTGCAGGAGGGCGTACGCCAGCTCGTGCTCGAAGATCTCCGCGTCGGCGGGCGAGGCGAAGTACTTGTAGTCCTCACCGGCCTTCCGGTACGTCTTCACGATGCGGTCGATGAGCTGCTTGAGGCTCACCTCTCGCTGTGGGGTGCCGACGGCACCGCGGAAGTACTTGCTGGTGACGATGTTGACCGCGTTCACCGACCAGAAGCCGGGGAACTCGACGCCACGCTGCTCGAAGTTGACCGAGCCGTCGCGCCAGTTGGTCATGACGACGTCACGGCGCTCCCACTCCACCTCGTCGTACGGGTGCACGCCGGGGGTGGTGTGAATGCGCTCGATGCGCAGTCCCTTGCTGGCCTTGGTGCCCTTGGCGCGGGAACCTCGTGCCGGACCGCTCGCCGTCTCTGTCATGCCGCCTCCCTGTATCGGGCTAAAACGCCCTGAAGTGCCTCGTTCTTCCCGTGGCACGGTGTGTGTCTGGTGCTGCGGGCGCCGTATGCGCGGCCGCCCGCAGCAGGTCTGTGGTCGCCGCCGATGAGCCGACTCGAGTCGGCCTTCCCCTCAGTCGGCGGCGCTGGCGGGCACGGGGACCTGGACGGCCTCTCCGGACCCGCGGTCACTTTCCGGGCGCTCCGCGGCGGCGTCTTCGTCGACCGCCTCGTCCGCGGTGGGCCGCTGCCTCGTCTCTTCCCTGAGTTCCGCGATGGCGGCCTCGAAGTCCTCGAGCGAGTCGAACGCCCGGTAGACGGACGCGAACCGCAGATAGGCGACGAGGTCGAGTTCCTGCAACGGGCCGAGTATGGCCAGCCCCACGTCATGGGTGGTCAGTTCGGCGCTTCCGGTGGCCCGCACCGCCTCCTCGACCCGCTGGCCGAGCTGGGCGAGAGCATCCTCGGTGACAGGCCGCCCCTGGCATGCCTTGCGCACGCCGTTGATGACCTTGGTACGGCTGAAAGGCTCGGTCACGCCGGAGCGCTTGACCACCATCAGCGAGCACGTCTCCACGGTCGTGAAACGACGGGAGCAGTCCGGGCACTGGCGGCGCCTGCGGATCGACGTGCCGTCATCGGTCGTACGACTGTCGACGACGCGGCTGTCCGGGTGCCTGCAGAAGGGGCAGTGCATGGCTCCAACCCTCCTTCACAGCACGACTCATAGACCTCGCGAGACCTCTTGGGCCCCTCGAAGCAGCCCCAAGCATAGGCGATGGCCGGAGGCCCGGAGACCCGGGGGACCACAACACTTGGGCTGATGTTTCAATCCAACCACTAGATGTGGGGATCGACGCGAAAATTGGCCCACGACGCGCGTGTCGCACACGTATTGGCATGTGCCGCACGGCCATACCGATCCCGGACACGCGGAGATACCGTGGTGGCCGTGCACATTGGGGGGGCGGTACCCGGTTGACGGGGTGCCGGATGGCAGACTGGGCCGCGGCCCACATCTGTCGGCACGGTCATCGCCCCGGCGGTGAAGAGTACAGCAATACGCCTTTTTGTCCGCCAGGCGCAGCGTAGCCATACACCCAGACACATGATCACGCGAGGCAATCCGCGTTTTTTCACTCGAACGTGTGTTTGGCGCAACCTTTCGAAAGCAACTACCGTTGTCCAGCAGGGAGACCATCGAGAGGGGCCGACGTGACCACCACCGCAGACAGTGCCACCATCACTGCCCAGGACCGCTCCCAGGGCCGACTCGAGCCGGTGCATGCGATGAACGAAGCCGTGAATCATGAGGGACCCAAGCGCTCCCTACCGGGCCGACCTCCAGGCATCCGGGCGGACAGCTCCGGGCTCACGGACCGGCAGCGCCGGGTGATCGAGGTAATCAGGGACTCGGTGCAGCGACGCGGCTACCCGCCGTCGATGCGGGAGATCGGACAGGCGGTCGGCCTCTCCAGCACCTCCTCGGTCGCGCATCAGCTGATGGCGCTGGAGCGCAAGGGCTTCCTGCGCCGCGACCCGCACCGCCCGCGCGCGTACGAGGTCCGGGGCTCCGACCAGTCCTCGGTGCAGCCCACCGACACGGCAGGCAAGCCGGCCGCGTCGTACGTCCCGCTGGTCGGCCGGATCGCCGCCGGTGGCCCGATCCTCGCCGAGGAGTCGGTCGAGGACGTCTTCCCCCTCCCCCGCCAGTTGGTCGGTGATGGCGAACTATTCGTCCTCAAGGTCGTCGGTGACTCGATGATCGAAGCCGCCATCTGCGACGGGGACTGGGTGACGGTCCGCCGCCAGCCGGTCGCGGAGAACGGCGACATCGTGGCCGCGATGCTCGACGGCGAAGCCACGGTGAAGCGCTTCAAGCGCGAGGACGGGCATGTGTGGCTGCTGCCGCACAACTCCGCGTACCAGCCGATTCCCGGCGACGAGGCGACCATCCTCGGCAAGGTCGTGGCAGTGCTGCGGCGGGTGTAACCACCTGCGCGGGGCGGGACGCGCCGCCCCGCCCCTGACCGGGCCCCGGGACCAACTGCGCCGGTTCCGGGGCCCTGCGTTTTTCTGGCCGGGGGCCTTGGCGGGGACGTGGGGTTCCTGGGCCGGGGCTCAGGGTGGGGGGTGAGGTTCCTGGGCCAAGGGCTCTGCGTGACACTGCCCGGCTTCGGGGCCTCGCGTGAGGGGTGTGCACCTCCCGGAGCCGGCTCTGCCTGCCGTGCGCTCCACAGGCTGGGGGCTTTGGGCGGGGGCGCGCCTTCCTGGACCAAAGGTTCTCCGCGCGGAGTGCGCCGCCCGGGCGGGGGCCACGTGTCAGGGATGCGCCTCCCGGACGAGGGGCGGCTCTGCCCGGCGTGCGCTCCACAGGCTGGGGGCTTTGGGCGGGGGCGCGCCTTCCTGGGTCAAGGGTTCTCCGCGGAGTGCGCTGCCCGGGCGGGGGGGCCTTCGCGTGAGGGGTGCGCTCCCTGGGGCGGGGATCTGGATCTCTGAGCGCTTGCCCAGCGGGAGCGGGCGGCGGAATGCTCTTCGGTCGAGGGTGCGGGGCCGCTGCAGTCGACGGCCGGGCAGGCGGCGCAGCTCCCGGACCGGTGATTCGAGCGCGCGCTACGCCGTCCTTGGGAGGACTGCGGGGCCCGCTTCCCGGATGGGCGGCCCGCTCTGGGAGAGCAGATCTGGGTGCGCGCCGGGACGGCCGGACACGGCGCGTGGGACGCCCGGCTTGCGGTGCGCCCCAGCTCAACACCCTCGCTCTCGGCCCGCGCACGACGGACCCACACTGTCGGCGAACGCGGCCGGCGCACTGTGGCCCGGGCCAACCCACCCTCGTGGGCCGCCCCAGGCGCTACACCTCCTCCGACTTCCTCGCCGCCTCATCGATCGCCGCGAGTGACCTGCGGACCTGGTTGCGGTCCGTCGTGTACCAGAACTCGGGCAGTGATGCTTTGAGGTAACTGCCGTAGCGGGCGGTGGCCAGGCGCTGGTCGAGTACGGCGACCACGCCCCGGTCCTCCGAGGCTCGTACGAGGCGGCCCGCGCCCTGGGCCATCAGGAGGGCGGCGTGGGTGGCGGCGACCGCCATGAAGCCATTTCCGCCGTTGTCCTCGACCGCCTTCTGGCGGGCGCTCATCAGTGGGTCGTCGGGGCGCGGGAAGGGGATCTTGTCCATGACGACCAGCTGGCAGCTGGGGCCCGGGACGTCCACGCCCTGCCAGAGCGAGAGTGTCCCGAAGAGGCAGGTCTTGGGGTCGGCCGCGAAGTTCTTGATCAGCTCGCCGAGCGTCTCCTCTCCCTGCAGCAGGATCGGGTACTCGGGGATGCGCGTGCGCAGTTCCTCGGCCGCGAGCTGAGCGCCCCGCATGGAGGAGAACAGGCCCAGCGTGCGACCACCGGCGGCCCGGATCAGCTCGGTGAGCTCGTCGAGCATGTCCCCGCGGTCGCCGTCCCGGGCGGGGCGCGACAGGTGCTTGGCGACGTAGAGAATGCCCTGCTTGGGGTAGTCGAAGGGCGAACCGACGTCGACGCCCTTCCACTGCGGCAGATCCTCGCCCTCCGAACCCTCGGGCGCGAGCCCCAGCGACGCTCCCACACCGTTGAAGTCGCCACCGAGTTTCAGCGTCGCGGAGGTCAGGACCACGGAGCGGTCCGCGAAGAGCTTCTCCCTGAGGAGTCCGGACACGTTCATGGGAGCGACGCGGAGCGATGCGCCGAAGCGGTCGTGGCGCTCGTACCAGACGACGTCCCACTCCGAGCCGTTGGTGATGCGCTCCGCCACGTCGTGCACGGTCTCCACGGAGGCCAGGGCCTGCTTGCGTACCGCGTCCTCGTCCTGAACGGACTTGTCGCGCGTGGAGCCGAGCGCCGAGATGACCGTACGAGCGGCGTCGCGCAGCGCCATCAACGCATACCCGAGGTCCTCGGGGATCTCCTCCAGGCGTCCCGGCAGCGCCAGCTCCATGAGGCGCTCGAAGCCCTCGGCTGCGGTCTGGAGCTGGTCGGCGGCCTTCTCGTTGACCAGCTTCGCGGCACGGCGGACGGCGCGGTTGACCTGGCCTGGGGTGAGCTCGCCGGTCGCGACTCCGGTGACCCGCGAGACCAGCTCATGGGCCTCGTCGACGATCAGCACCTCGTGCTGGGGTAGGACCGGCGCGCCCTCGATGGCGTCGATCGCGAGCAGCGCGTGGTTGGTGACGACGACCTCGGCGAGCTTGGCGCGCTCTCGGGCCATCTCGGCGAAGCACTCCGCTCCGTAGGCGCATTTGGTGGCGCCGAGGCACTCCCGGGACGACACGGACACCTGGGCCCAGGCGCGGTCGGAGACGCCGGGCGTGAGGTCGTCGCGGTCGCCGGTCTCGGTCTCGTCCGACCAGTCCCGCAGCCGCAGCAGGTCCTGGCCGAGCTTGCTGGTGGGCGCGGCCGCCTCGAACTGGTCGAAGAGGCCCTCCTCCTCGTCCTGCGGCACACCCTCGTGCAGGCGGTGCAGGCACAGATAGTTCGACCGGCCCTTCAGCATCGCGAACTCGGGGCGCCGGCGCAGCAGCGGATGCAGCGCGTCGACAGTGCGCGGCAGGTCACGCTCCACGAGCTGGCGCTGCAGCGCCAGAGTCGCGGTCGCGACGACCACGCGCTCCCCGTGCGCGAGTGCGGGCACCAGATATCCGAGCGACTTTCCGGTGCCGGTGCCCGCCTGGACCAGCAGGTGGGAGCTGTCGTCGATGGCATCCGCGACGGCTTCGGCCATGGTCACCTGGCCAGGGCGCTCCGTACCGCCGACGGCGGTGACGGCAGCATGCAGGAGTTCGGGGAGTGAGGGCTTCGTCATAGCGCTGCCACCCTACGGGGCGCCACTGACAATCGGGCGATCAAGGTAGGGACCACGGATGTGATCAAGGCGAGTACGGGCCGCGTGATCAAGGCTGGTGGAGGGGGTTCGGGACCGTGCCGTGCACGGCGGCGTGCGGGCGATCGGGGCGGTCGCGGTAACCGTCGAGGTGCAGCCGGTTGCGGTTGAGGCACAGCCGCTCGATACGGGGAGTGAACAGGTCGAACATCTCGTAACGCTCCTTGAGCTCGGGAAAGCGCGTCTGGTGGCGGACGATCTCCGCTCGTACGAGGGACCAGAACTCGCCCTCCGGCACGCCCAGTTGCTCCTCGCAGAGTGGGGCGAGGTAGCGGAACACCCCTACGAAGAGCCCGGAATGGATGAACTGGGTCAGGAACGCGGGCGGCTCGGTGAGCAGCACACGCCGCACGTCGTGCGGCATGGAGGCATGCTCGGGCAGTGGCTCCGCGCTCACATTGATGTCGTCCACGAAGTCCTTCACCGCAAGCCGCACGGGTACGTCATGGTCGTCGAAGACGACGATCACGTTCTCCCCATGTGGGCTGAACACAGTGCCGTATCGATAAAGGCAATGCAGCAAGGGCGGTAGGAGCGCCGCGAAGAGGCGGCGCAGCCAGACTTTCGGAGTCAGCCCCGAGCGGGCGATTAGCTGCGCCGTGAAGGCACGCCCCTCCGGGTCCGTGTGTAGGAGCGCGGCCAGGGTGCGGGCGCGTTCGCCGGGGGCCAGATGTCGGGAGATCGGTTCGCGCCAGATCGCTCCGAGCAGCTCCTTGTACTGATAGGGCACTTCAGGGAGGCCGTCGTACACCGGATGTCCGACGGTCACCGAAGCGACCTCGCCGAGCATGATCACTCCGCAGGTGTCACGCAGGAACGGGTCGGCGTCACGCAAGCCGTGCATCCAGGCGGTGACGGCGGGAGCCGCGAGCGTCCGTTCCGTCGGGATGCCACGCCACACCAGCGTGTTCAGGACGGACAGCGGCAGCTTCACGGCGTGCCGGTCCGGCCGCGAGACATTGAGGAACGTACGGATCGACTGCTGAGGCAGGCGTAGATCACCGTCCGAGTGCAGCGGCACGATCGCGTCCGAGGCGACATGGGGCGCGAAGAGGGGCAACACGACGTCGTCCCACTGCCAGGGGTGAACGGGCAGATAGAGGTACGACTCCGGCGTGAGCCCACGCGCGCGGAGCACCCCGTCGAAGGACTCCCTCGTGGCAGGGGCGAGCTCGCGCGCGTACAGGTGTTCTGCGGTGCCGAGGCCCCGCACCCCCCTGTAGGCGGCAAGCGTGGTGTGCACCGCGATCCACGGAAGCGCCGTCGCTCGGCGGGCCTCCGGCGCCCAGTGGGCGGCGTCCCTCGCGGAGAAGCCGAGGCGACCCTTGTTGAGCACGATCCAGGGGTGCCCGGTCTGGTGGCCCTCCAGTTCCGCGTATCCCAGATCGGCCAGCTCGGCGGCCGAGACGGCACTGTGGTCGAGGCGCGCGTCCGCGGCGAGCGTGGTGCTCAGCTCGCGGATGACATGACCGAGCGTCGCTCCGTCCAGCCCCAACGTGCCTCGGGCGCGCGTGAGGAAGCCGACCGGGTCGGTGAATGGCCGGGGCTCCGCCCCTCCCTCGTTGAGGGTGAGCGAATCGGGGTCCACACGCCAACTGAGGTACGCGGTACGGCGGGCGCGGAAGGACAAACGGCCGCCTGCGTCGAGGCGGAGGGCGTAGTGGACGCAGCGGCTGTCGGCCCCAGTCGATTTCCTCTCCGGCTTCGCGAGGGCGGCCGAGGACAGGTCCGTTCCTGGAGCCGAGGACAGGTCCGTGCCTGGACCTGCGGACGTTGAAGTCTCAATGACGTCCCGCTCCGGCTCCGGCTCCGGCTCCGGCTCCGGCTCCGGCTCCGGCTCCGGCTCCGGCTCCGGCTCCGGCTCCGGCTCAATGATCCCCTCGTACGCGAACTCGCCGATCATCTTGGCGAGGAGGCGGCGACCGGCCCGATCCCATGGCTCTTTGCACAGCTCAGGCGGGTCGTAGAGGCTGGGCGGCTCTCCGGATGCCGGGGCGGCGGCTGGATTCGGCACGAGGACTCCTCGACAGGGAACCGGATCGGGACGAGCGGTGTACTAAGAGTGACAGCGCTACAACAGATCGCGCAGGGCCCGGTCTCGGACCATGAGGGCTGCCCGCTTGTCGGGCAGATCAACCTCGGCGGAGAACCGGAAGCCGGCGCTCAGAAAGGCGGAGACGGATGGAGTGTTGCGAAGATCGGGTTCCGCGACGACGCGAGCGCATGACGGGCGCTTGTCCAATACGTGGTCGGCGACTGCCCTGAGCAGGGTGGAGCCGAGGCCGCGCCCACGGTTGGCGACACCACCGATGAGGAGGTGAATTCCGGTGTCGTGCGGTCGGGCGGGGTAGTGGCGAGCCAGAAGATCGAGATCCGCGCGGTAGATCTCCCAGTAACTCATCGGCGTGCCGTCCAGCATCCCGAGGCACGGGACGCTGCGTCCGTCCCCCTCGAGCTGGCGGCGTAGATGCTCCTCCGCCACGGACTCGGGCCCCGCCAGCTCCCAGAACGCCGCGACGGCAGGGTCGTTCATCCAGCGAGCGATGAGCGTGAGATCGCGCTCGACGCGCACGGGGACGAGGTGGAAGACACCGACGGGCGTGCCGGTGGGCCCCCAGCCACCGACGCGGTCGAGCAGGTCGTCGGCCGGAACGACGGCGGGGGGCTCCGCCGTGCGCCGACGCTCTCCCCTCCCCCCTCCCGAGACGTCACCGATGTCTCCTCCCGAGACGTCGGCGATGTCCCCCGCCGTGGCGTCACCTGTCGCCCCGCCTCGTGTCCCGGCTTCCCCGGCGAAGAGCGCGATGAGCTCGTCGGGGAGACGTAGGTCAAGGGTGTCCTCGCCGTCGGTGCTCGCGCCGGAGCCCGAACCGGGACCCGAGCGGGGCCCCGTGTCGGTGGCGAGTTCGGCGGCACGTTCGGTGGCGGGGGCGGTACCGGCGTCGGTGCTCGCATCGGTGGGAGGCACGGCGACGCTCCTCTCAGGAGACGGGGTGGGTCATGTTCCTCAGGAATGAAGGGGGTTGGAGATGGTGACGTAGACGGACTGGGTGTCCACGGGACCGATGAGTTCGTCGAGGCCGTGCAGCCGGGTCAGCAGGTTGGCCTTGCACCGCAGGACGGGTGAGTCGAGCAGGTGGGCGGGCAGAGACGTACGCAGCCGAGCCGGGCCGGTGGCCACATCGGCAAGGAAGCGGCGGAAGGCAGCCAGCAACAGCTGTTCGTCGGCGAGGCGTTGGGAGCCGAACGCACCGACGAGGCCGAGCACGTTGTTGATGGCCAGGTAGTAGGCGAAGCGTTCGTCGGTGACCTCGTCGGAGACGAAGGTGTCGCTGTGCCGGCCGATGCCGGGCAGCCGGGCGTCGAGTTCCGCACGCCGTGACTCGCGGAAGTAGTAGCCCTGGTTGTCGCGGTAGCGGCCGCCTTTGGGCCAGCCCTCGGGGTCCAGCAGAAGCAGGGTGTTCTGCTGGTGTGCTTCCAGAGCGATGCCCGCCTCGCTGTCCAGCCACAACACGGGGCGTACGACGTGTTCCAGATAGCGCAGGAACCACTCGGTGGCGACCGCGCCGCGCGAGCGGCCGGTGCGTCCCGCGAGACGTGTGACGATCTCGGTGAGCCGGGACCGCATGAGGGGCCGGCCCTTTGCCAGGTTCCGTGCGCCGGGCTGGGCGTGCGGCCGGGGCGAGACCAGTCCCGCGATACAGCCGGCATCGTCCGTCGGGCTGAACGGGTTGTGTCGGATCATCACGTCGAGCCCGGGCAGGGGGCTGCCTTCCGGGCCGTTGACGGCGAGCCAGGCCGGGTCGCGGACGATGTCGAAGCCCGGGTGAGCGGCCTGCCACTGCTTGAACAGGCCGCTGCGCAGCAGGCGGTGGACCTCCACGCCACGGTGGAGTTCCTTGCGGAGGTTCTCACGACGGGAGTTGGTGATACGCAGGCCCAGCGAGAGCTTGAGCATCGCGGGGGCACCGGAGCGGTAGACGGTGCGGACCGAGGAGGTGGCGTGCCACGGGGAGCCCTGCGGGCCGAGATCCTGGAGCAGCCCGGCCTCCAGCAGGGCGGCGGGCTCTCGACGGTGGCGGACCTCGCGCATCTGCCAGGGGTGCAGCGGCAGTGCCGCATACCCCTCGGGCAGCGACAGCCCCGTACCGGCCAGCCGCGTGGTGAGTTGCTCCGCCGGAACGGGGCGGCCGCGTTCCGTCCACGCGGAGTCGGCTGCCAGCACCGAAGGGGCAACCGCCATCCAGTGCAGGGGGAAGGAGCCGCGCAACTCGGGTGAGTACAGCCGGGCTTCGGCCTCGGTGAGTCCCTCGCGGCCCTTCGGCGTGGGATGCAGCGGGTGACCCAACAGCAGCGCCTGCTCGGCGGTGAGAAAGAGGTCGGGCTCGTCGGCGGGGCGTTCTCTGCGATCGCGGATGAACACGGCCGTGCGCCGAACGGAGTCGGCGACGCGTCCGACGAGGTCGGAGCCGTCACCGGCCGTGCTGGGCGGGGCCACCTGAGCTTCGGGGCGAGTTGCGGCGGGGCCGAGGAGAGCTCCGCCGGGCCCGGTTGCGCGAGGCGTGGTGGTCGCGGGGTCGGCGGTACCGGGCGCGGGGTGAGCAGGGACGGGAGCCAGACCCACGGTGGTGGGCGCCTGGTCGCCATTGGTGTCTGTCGATGTGCCGGTCGGTGCTTGCCGCGCGAGAAGGGCCGCCACCGTTACCGCGTCGGCGGGCGACGCCTCGTCGGGGGTGCCGGCGAGGTAGGGCAGGCCGAAGCGGTGCCAGCCGGTGGCGGACCAGTGGTGGACGGGGACCAAGAGGGTCGTGCCGCTGGCGGGAAGGGGGATGCTGAGCGTGCCGTCGTCGGGCGCGGGCAGGTTGTTCTCCCGTACCCAGCAGCGCAGCAGGTTCTCTACGGCCGCCGCCTGGGCCGCGGTCTGCGGATCGGGGTGTTCCAGCAGGTCGGCGGTGGCGCCGCGCATCCCCTCGGTCTCCCGGACCCCTTCCTTCTGCCGGGGGATCGATTCGGCCCCCGGCACGAGCGGGGTCTGCGTGCCACGGGCCGCTCGCTCGTAGGTGTGGGGACAGCCGTCGGGTGCGGGGGTGGCGTTCACGGGAGTTCCTTGTGGGGTCGTTCGGGCTCGTGCGGCGACGAACCGGGTCGGTACGTGCGGCCTTCGGCGTTCCTGGTTGATTCGGGTGAGAGGGGGGTGCTTCGGATAGAGGTCGTTGGCTGTGTGTGACGGGTTGGCTTCAATGCGTGGCGGCGTTGATCGGGATGGAGCCTGAGTGGGCGGCGAACGCGGCTCAAGTCGGATGAGCCGGTCCGGGCGGTGCCTGCTGGGTGAGAGCGAGCCCCCACGCCCCGGGGCTGTGCGCCGGGCTCCGAAGCCGACACCCCGCCTGACGCGCTCTTCGGCGTGGCGCTCACCGTCCGGCCCTGCGGCACTACGGCGTTCGCCGGTATCCCAGCTCCCGACCGTCACCGTGAAGCTCGCCCTCATCGCGGCCCCCATCAGCACGGCGAGCCTCGCCGACACCGCGAGGCCGATGTCCGCCACGCCCCAAGTCCCCACGCGCCACCGCCCCCACCGCGTCCGCCAGCCGGTCGAGCACCGCGGTTGTCTGTTCGTCGCTGATGGTCAGGGGAGGGAGGAGACGCACCACGCTCGACTGGCGGCCGCCCAGTTCCACGATCAGGCCGCGGCCAAGGCACTCTCGCTGGACGGCGGCGGCGAGTTCGGGGGCGACGGGTCGGGGACCGTCGGCCGCGGGATACGGGGGTGCTTCGGGGTCGACGAGTTCCAAGCCGATCATCAGTCCCCGGCCGCGTACATCGCCGATGCATGGGAACTCGTCAGCGAGTTTGCGGAGTTGGGCCAGCATCCGGGCACCCAGAGTCGCGGCACGCTCGGCCAGACAGTTCTCGCGGACGTACGCGAGGGTCGCCGCGCCGGCGGCCATGGCGAGCTGGTTGCCGCGGAACGTGCCTGCGTGGGCGCCGGGTTGCCAGACGTCGAGGTCGTCGCGGTAGATGACGACGGCCAGCGGCAGGCTGCCGCCGATGGCCTTCGACAGGACCATCACGTCCGGCGTGATCCCACTGTGTTCCACGGCCCAGAAGGTGCCGGTCCGGCCGACGCCGGTCTGGACCTCGTCCGCGATCAGGGGGATGTTCCGTGCCGCGGTGATCTCACGCATCCGGCGCATCCAGTCGTCGGGCGCGGGAATCACCCCGCCCTCGCCCTGCACGGGTTCGAGGATCATTCCGGCGGGACGCGGCACACCGGACTTGCTGTCGTCGAGCACCGACTCGGTCCAGCGCGCGGCGAGTTCGGCGCCCCGCGCGCCGCCGACACCGAACGGGCAGCGGAAGTCCTGCGGATAGGGCAGGCGCGCGACTCGCACCTCGGTCGCACCCCCGGATGCTTCGAGCGCCCCCGCGGTCATCCCGTGGTACGCGCCGGTGAAGGCCAGCATCCCCGTGCGCCCGGTCGCCGCACGCACCAGCTTGAACGCGGCCTCGACGGCGTCCGTCCCGGCCGGTCCGCAGAACTGGACCCGCGCGCGGTCGGCGAACCCGGGCGGCAGGGTACGGAACAACTCGGTGGTGAAGGCGTCCTTCACGGGCGTGGCGAGGTCGAGGACGTGCAGCGGCGCCCCCGAATCGAGGACCTTTCTGATCGCCTCCAGGACCACCGGGTGGTTGTGCCCGAGGGCCAGGGTTCCGGCGCCCGAGAGACAGTCGAGATAGCGGCTCCCGTCGGCGCCCTCGATGGTCAGGCCGCGCGCCCGCACCGGGACGATCGGAAGAGCACGCGCGTAGGTGCGCGCCGCCGACTCGCGCGCCGACTGGCGCCGCAGAATCCCCTCGTGCGCCGCGCGCGCCCCTTCGGGCGCGCCAGGAACAGCCTCCAGCGCCCCCTCGGACACCCCGGACGCCCCCACCGGCACCACCGCAGACTCGGTCACGGCCACGACTTCAGGTCCTCCCGCTGTCCAGAGGCGACTTGGCAGGGGGCTCTGAACGCAGGCGGCAGGTCCCCCGTACGTACCAACGACGCGGACCGCGTGGGGAAGCGGGTGAGTCGAAGATCTTTGCCGTGACGGAACCGTTGCCGTTCCGTCGGATGTCCCCCACAGCGACCGCATAGTCTTTGGTGCCGTTCAGCCGTACCGATGAGGGAGGCTGATCGGCGCCCGCAAGCGCACAGTTCTCTTACCTCCAGGGGGAGTTACACCATGCGATCGATACGCCCGCCCTTCGCCGCTCGCCGAGGGAGGAGCGCGCGCCGCAGAACCTCCCCCGTGCTGGCCGCCGTCGGCCTCACGGCGGCGCTGGCGCTGACCGCCACCGCCTGCAACTCGGGCGACGACAAGGCGAGCGGTGGGCCCACCGCGTCCGCCGCCCAGAGCGGCGACGACAAGATCAAGATCCCGGACGACATCAAGAACAAGCTCAAGCAGCACGGGATCGACATCGACAAGTGGAAGAAAGGCGCCTGGAAGAACTGGAACAAGGACGACTGGCTGCGCGAGGCCGACGACTTCGTCAACCCGATCATCAAGGGGCTGTGGGACCCGGATCGGATGCGCGGCGCCGACGACCCGGACAAGAACAAGGGCGTCGACGACAACGACCTCTCCGGTGACCAGGGCGTCACCGACCCCGAGCCGGCGCCCGTGACCGCGCAGGCCGTGAAGACGGCGTACCACGCCAATGTGCCCGAGGCCGGCAAGGTGTTCTTCGATTCTCCTGAGGGGACGATGGTCTGCTCGGCGACGGTGGTCGAGGACCCGGCGCACCCGGGCAAGTCCAACCTCGTATGGACCGCGGGCCACTGTGTGCATGCCGGCAAGAAGGGCGGCTGGTACCGCAACATCGCCTTCGTGCCCTCGTACAACGACTCCGGTAAGCCGGCCGCCCAGCTGGAGAAGGCCACCCGCCAGGAAGTCGCTCCGTACGGCGTCTGGTGGAGCGACTGGGCGCAGACCTCGGACCAGTGGATCGAGCAGGGCGGTTCCACGGGCGGCCAGGGAGCCCCGTACGACTTCGCCGTGCTGCACGTGACGCCAGAGAAGGGCAGCGGCGGCAAGTCGCTGGAGGAGACGGTCGGTTCGGCGCTTCCGGTGAACTTCAACGCTCCTGCCGTGCCCAAGGTGTCGAGCATCACGGCGACCGGCTACCCGGCCGCGGCGCCTTTCGACGGTCAGAAGCTGTTCCAGTGCACGGACAAGCCGGGACGGTTGTCGGTGGCGCAGTCCGACCCGACGATGTATCGCATCGGGTGCACCATGACCGGTGGCTCGTCCGGTGGCGGCTGGGTGGCCACGGGGTCGGACGGCAAGCCCGCGCTGGTGTCCAACACCTCGATCGGACCGGTCGAGTTCGGCTGGCTGGCAGGCCCGCGCCTGGGTGATGTGGCCAAGGGTGTGTACGACTCGGTGAGCAAGAAGTTCGCCGGACAGTGATGCGCGCGACGTAACCGGGTTCGGACAGACGGCGGTGGGCCTGCGCCCAGGAACCTTCACCGGCCCACCGCCGTTCGTCTCCAACTGCGCAGGCATAGTGGGGTGTCGTGTCCGGGCGGGTTTCACGGAGAGCCGAGCGCACCTGACAAGCACATGACAAGATGCTCTCCGCGAAGGACGCGGCGGCCGACCAGGGCGTCAGCGACCCGGAGCCGGTCGAGGCGAAGGCCGAGAAGACCCCGTACCACGACTACGCCGCTCCGGTCGGGAAGGTCTTCTTCGACTCCCCCGAGGGCTCGATGGTCTGCTCCGGCACGGTCATCAAGGACGTGAACCACCCCGGCAAGTCCAACCTCGTGTGGACCGCGGGCCACTGTGTGCACGCCGGCGGCAGCGGCGGCTGGTACCGCAACATCGCGTTCGTCCCGTCCTACAACGACCAGGGGAAATCCGAATCCGAGCTGGGCAACGCCACGGCGTCGGAGATCGCCCCGTACGGCCAGTGGTGGGCGGACTGGGCCGCCACCTCCAACGAGTGGATCTCGGGCGGCGACGAGACGGGCGGCGCGGGCGCCCCGTAGGACTACACCGTGCTGCACGTGAAGCCGGAGCAGGGCAGCAAGTCGCTCGAGGAGACGGTCGGCAACGCGCTGGACGTGGACTTCTCCGCACCGTCCGCCCAGGACGTCGGCGAGATGGGCGCCTGGGGCTACCCGGCCGCGCCGCCGTACAGCGGTCTGAGCATGTTCAAGTGCGTCGACAAGCCGGGCCGCCTCTCGCTGGACCCGACCCTGCCGACGATGTACCGCATACGGTGCACCATGACGGGCGGTTCGTCCGGCGGCGGCTGGTGCCGTGTCGTCGACGGCGAGACGAAGCTCGTCTCGAACACGTCGATCGGCCCGTCCGACAACACCTGGCTGGCGGCACCGCAGCTGGGCAAGGGCGGCGCCGAGGCGCTCTACGAGAACATGAGCAAGGAGTGCGGCGGCCAGTAGGCACCGTCCACGTACGGCATGAGGAAGGCCCGCCCCCTGGGACAGGGGGCGGGCCTTCCTCATGCGTACCAGTGCGTACGTGTGTCGCTACCGGAGCGCCGGCGCCGGAACGTACGGCGCCAGATCCGCCGCCAGTTCCTCGTGCACCCGCACCTTGAGCAGCGTGCCCTCCGGGGTGTGCTCCTCGGAGATCACCTCGCCCTCGGTGTGGGCACGGGCGACCAGCTTGCCGTGCGTGTACGGCACCAGCGCCTCGATCTCGACGGAGGGCCGCGGCAGCTCGTTGTCGATGAGCGCGAGCAGCTCGTCGATGCCCTGGCCGGTACGGGCAGAGACCGCGATGGAGCGCTTCTCGATCCGCATCAGCCGCTGGAGCACCAGCGGGTCGGCCGCGTCCGCCTTGTTGATCACGACGATCTCCGGTACGGCGGTGGCACCGACGTCCCTGATCACCTCGCGCACGGCGGCCAGCTGCTCCTCCGGCGCCGGATGCGAACCGTCCACCACGTGCAGGATCAGGTCGGAGTCGCCGACCTCCTCCATGGTGGAGCGGAAGGCCTCCACCAGGTGGTGCGGCAGGTGGCGTACGAAACCGACCGTGTCGGCCAGCGTGTACAGCCGCCCGCTCGGGGTCTCGGCCCGGCGGACGGTCGGGTCCAGGGTCGCGAACAGCGCGTTCTCGACCAGCACGCCCGCGCCTGTGAGGCGGTTGAGCAGGGAGGACTTGCCCGCGTTGGTATAACCGGCGATGGCGACCGAAGGCACCTTGTTGCGTCGGCGCTCCTGGCGCTTGATCTCGCGGCCCGTCTTCATGGCCGCGATCTCCCGGCGCATCTTCGCCATCTTCTCGCGGATACGGCGCCGGTCCGTCTCGATCTTGGTCTCACCGGGACCACGGGTGGCGAGGCCGCCGCCCTTGCCGCCGCCCATCTGACGGGACAACGACTGACCCCAGCCACGCAGCCTCGGCAGCATGTACTGCATCTGCGCGAGCGCGACCTGTGCCTTGCCCTCTCGGGACTTGGCGTGCTGGGCGAAGATGTCGAGGATCAGGGCCGTACGGTCGATGACCTTGACCTTGACCACGTCTTCGAGGTGGATCAGCTGGCCGGGGCTCAGCTCGCCGTCGCAGATCACGGTGTCGGCCCCGGTCTCCAGGACGATGTCCCGCAGCTCATAGGCCTTGCCGGATCCGATGTACGTGGCCGCGTCGGGCTTGTCGCGGCGCTGGACGACGCCGTCGAGGACGAGCGCTCCCGCGGTCTCCGCGAGGGCTGCCAGCTCGGCGAGCGAGTTGTCCGCGTCCTGAATGGTTCCCGTGGTCCAGACACCGACGAGCACCACACGCTCCAGGCGGAGCTGTCGGTACTCGACCTCGGTGACGTCCTCGAGCTCGGTGGAGAGGCCCGCCACACGGCGCAGCGCCGCACGCTCGGAGCGGTCGAACTGCTCGCCGTCCCGCTGTCCGTCGATCTCGTGGCTCCAGGCGACGTCCTCTTCCATCAGGGCATCGGCCCGAAGACCTTCGGGGTAGTTCTGCGCGAAGCTCTGCGCGTCCTGGGAAGGGGAAGAAGAGGAGGTCATTGGATCCTTACGTCGATGGGGAACAGCACTGCGGCGACGGATGCCACCCGTCACAGGCGATAACGTCCGAGGCTTCCGGGAGATTCCCGGATTCCGCCGGACCAACCCTCCGAGGGGCCGCCGCGCCGCCGACCTGAAGATGGTCGCACGGCACGGCCCGTCTCGTCACGCGAGTTATCAGCGGCCTGTACACGCTCGTCAGGAGCCCTTTCGCGCTTTCGGAGGGTCGCTCTTCCAGCCCGGGTGCCCCGGCATCGGCGGCGTCTTCTCGCCGTACAACCACGCCTGGAAGAACCCGCTCAGATCGCGGACGGCGACGGCGGAAGCAAGGTCCACGAAGTCGGCCGTCGAGGCTGCACCGTCGCGGTGGACACTCGCCCAGGTCCGCTCCAGGCGTTCGAAGGCGGAGCGCCCGATCTCCTGGCGCAGCGCGTACAGGGCCAGCGCCGCGCCGTCGTAGACGTTCGGCCGGAAGATACTGATCTTCTGGCCCGGCTTGGGGCCCTTCGGCGCCGCGGGCGGTCCTCCTGCCGCCCGCCAGGAGTCGGACGCGCGGTAGGCCGCCTTCATACGCTCCTCCATGGGCTTGTGCGCCTTCTCCTCGGCGTACAGAGCCTCGTACCAGGTGGCGTGCCCCTCGTTGAGCCACACGTCGGACCAGGTACGCGGGCTGACGCTGTCGCCGAACCACTGGTGCGACAGCTCGTGCACCATGATCGACTCGACGTACCACTTCGGGTACGCGGGCTCGGTGAAGAGCCCTCTCTCGAAGAGAGAGAGCGTTTGTGTCTCCAGTTCGAAGCCGGTCTGGGCCTGGGCCATCAGCAGCCCGTAGGTCTCGAAGGGGTACCGGCCGACCTTCCCCTCCATCCAGGCGATCTGGTCGGGCGTCTTCTTGAGCCACGGTTCAAGCTGCTCGCGGTCCTTGGTGGGCAGCACATCGCGTACGGGCAGACCGTGCGGCCCGGTCCGGTGCAGCACGGTGGAGCGTCCGATGGACACCTGGGCCAGTTCGGTGGCCATGGGGTGCTCGGTGCGATACGTCCAGGTGGTGGACCGGCGGGAACGTTCCGCTCCGGCCGGCAGTCCGTTGGCCACGGCCGTGTACCCGCTGGGCGCGGTCACGTGGATGGTGAACATCGCCTTGTCGGAGGGATGGTCATTGCACGGGAAGACCAGGTGCGCGGCGTCGGCCTGGTTGGCCATCGCGAGCCCGTCCTGGGTCTGGACCCAACCGCCGTCCTGGCCCTTGGCGGCGACCGGGTCGCTGGTGTGGCGCACGGTGATGCGCATCCAGCTGCCGGCGAGCACCGGCTCCTCAGGCGTCACCACCAGGTCCTCACCGGCGCGCGTGAACGTCGCGGGCGCCCCGTTGACCTGGACGGATCCCACCGTTCCGCGCGCGAAGTCGAGATTGATGCGTTCGAGCCGGGAGGACGTCACGGCGTCGATGGTGGTGACGGCGGCGAGCGGCTTGCTGTTGGTGCCGGGATAGGTGAAGGCGAGGTCGTACGACTCGACGTCGTACCCGGGGTTACCCAGGTGTGGGAAGAGGCGGTCACCGACACCGAGGGGCGCGGCCGGGTCGGGGGCGCTCGCGGCGATCAGGCAGACCGAGACGGCCGAGGCGAGGAGGGCCGCCTTGATACGGCGGTGCCGGGATCGTGGGGGCCTTGGGCGGAGGGTGCGCAGCATGGACCACCGCTACCAGCGCGCGCCCGTCCCGCAGTGACGACTCGCGCCGAGCCCACCCGAACGGGTGGGCAGGGGGGCCAACGGGTCGACAGGGAGGCCCGGGAAGGCCTATTGCGCCGCCGCCTGATGCTGCGCCCGGCTCACGTCGTACACCCCCGGCACATTGCGCATGGCCCGCATCAGCCCGGGAAGGTGTGCTGCGTCCGGGAGTTGGAGTGTGTATGTGTGGCGTACACGCTGCTGGCTGGGGGGTTCGACGGTCGCCGAGACGATGGCGACGCCCTCAAGGGCGATGACTTCGGTGAGGTCGGCGAGCAGATGCGGGCGCCCGAAGGACTCGGCGACCAGCGTGACGCGGCACTCGGTGCTGTCACCCCAGCGCACGCCGACCTCCGGGCGCCCCCCACTCTTCATGCGCGCCACTCCGGCGCACTCCACGCGGTGGACCGTCACCACTCCCCCGCGCACGGCGAAGCCGGTCACCTCGTCGGGCGGTACGGGCGTACAGCAGCCCGCGAGCCGTACGGTCGCGCCGGTCTGGTCGACGACGGCATTCGCCGCGGGCCGCGCGGCGCGCACGTCGACTGTCGGCCGAGGAGTCGCGGCGGGGGCCTCCGGAGTCTCCGCGCCGCTGGGTGAGGGATGCGCGGCCATCCAGCGCTGGATGGCGATCCGCGCGGCGGGCGTGTGCGCGTGCTCCAGCCACTCCCTGGAGGGCTCGGAGGCAGGGTCCTGGCCCATGAGGAGCTGCACGGTGTCGCCGTCCTGCAGGACCGTACTCAGCGTCGCCAAACGGCCGTTGACGCGGGCGCCGATGCAGGCGTGCGCGTCCTCGCCGTACTGCGCGTACGCCGCGTCGACACAACTGGCGCCCTCGGGAAGGCCCAACGCGCCGCCGTCGGCACGGAAGACGGTGATCTCGCGGTCCTGGGCGAGGTCTTCGCGCAGTGTGGACCAGAACGTGTCCGGGTCCGGGGCACCTTCCTGCCAGTCGAGGAGCCTGGAGAGCCAGCCCGGACGAGTGGGGTCGGCGCGCTCGCCGTCGAAGGGGCGTCCCCCGTCGCCGTCCGCCTGCTCCTCCGAAGGAGGAGCGTAGGGATTGCCGAGCGCGATGACGCCGGCCTCGGCGACCTTGTGCATCTGGTGGGTGCGGATGAGGACTTCGGCGACCTCGCCGTCACCGCGCGCGACAGCTGTGTGCAGCGACTGGTACAGGTTGAACTTGGGGACCGCGATGAAGTCCTTGAACTCCGAGACCACCGGAGTGAGACAGGTGTGCAGTTCACCGAGGACTCCGTAGCAGTCGGCGTCCTCGTTCACGAGCACCAGGAGCCTTCCGAAGTCGGCACCGCGCATGGGGCCGCGTTTGCGCGACACGCGGTGCACGGAGACGAAGTGGCGTGACCTTATGAGGACTTCGGCCTGGATCCCGGCGTCGCGCAGGACCGCGCGCACCTCCTCGGCGATCTCCGCGAGTGGATCGTCCCCGCGTGCCGCGCTGTCGGCGATCAGCTCCCGGGTGTGCTCGTACTCCTCGGGGTGCAGGATCGCGAAGACGAGGTCTTCCAGCTCGGTCTTGAGCGCCTGGACGCCGAGCCGTTCGGCGAGTGGGATCAGGACGTCCCGGGTCACCTTGGCGATGCGCGCCTGTTTCTCGGGGCGCATGACGCCGAGGGTCCGCATGTTGTGCAGCCGGTCCGCGAGTTTGATCGACATCACGCGAACGTCGTTGCCCGTCGCGACCAGCATCTTGCGGAACGTTTCCGGCTCGGCGGCGGCCCCGTAGTCGACCTTCTCCAGCTTGGTGACGCCGTCCACCAGGTAGCAGACCTCGTCGCCGAACTCCTGCCGCACCTGATCGAGCGTCACTTCCGTGTCCTCGACGGTGTCGTGGAGCAGGGATGCCGTCAACGTCGTGGTCTCCGCGCCGAGTTCGGCGAGGATCAGCGTCACAGCGAGCGGGTGCGTGATGTACGGCTCGCCGCTCTTGCGCATCTGGCCGCGATGCGAGGACTCGGCCAGGACGTACGCCCGGCGCAGTGGCTCCAGGTCCGCGTCGGGGTGATGAGCGCGATGGGCGTCGACCACATGGCCGATCGCGTCGGGCAGCCGGTCGCGAGCCGCGGGGCCGAGCAGCGCGGCCCGGCCCAGGCGGCGCAGATCGATCCGCGGAAGGCCCTTCCTGCGGTGCGCTGGGGGTACCACCCCCTGCTCGCGCGAGCCCGAGAGCTTGGGGGAGGGCGTGGCAGGACCTGGCGTCGCGGGATTCGTCGCCTCCGCACTCATGGGCACCTCCGGCTGCGTAGACCGGCGGACGGGTGCCCCATGGCGTACACGGCTCAGGGGATGGCATCGATCCCCCGTCCGGGCCGGTGCTTGATGCTACCGAGCCCACCACGCCCGGTTGACCGCCTCTCGCCGAGCGTGAAACGGATCACCCATTCGAGCGAAGGATCAGGGGTTTACGGTTTCGAATTTTTGGAAGAGGCGGGGTCCGTCTTCTGGCTCCAGACAGGGGAAGCGGGGTGCTGTGCCGGAAAGGCTCACGGTTGCACAGCGTCAAACCCGAGGCGCACTGGTTGGGCGCGTCGTGGGCCGGGAGACGCGGCGCCGCGTCTCCCGGAGGCTCAGAAGTGCGCGGCGGCACATGCCGGCAACGCTCAGGAGCGCGCGGGAGCGCAGCGCCAGCGCGCTGCTCGGCGCGATATGCCGGCAACGTTCAGGAGCGCGGCGCCGTACCCGCGGGAACGCTCAGTGGCGCGCGGTGTCGAGCCACTCCGCGTCGATCTCGCCCTCGGCGACGATCACCGCGGGCCCCGTCATCTCGATCTCGCCGTCCGCGCGCTCGGTGATCACCAGGCGCCCGCCGGGTACGTCGACGATGTATGTCGCCGGAGCCCCGGTCATGGCCGGGTCGGTGCCGTCGCGGCGGGCCGCGGCGACAGCCACGGCGCACGCGCCCGTGCCGCACGAGCGGGTCTCTCCGGCGCCGCGCTCATGGACACGCAGGGCCACATGACGCGGACCCCGGTCGGCCACGAACTCGACATTGACCCCGTCCGGGTACGCCGACGCCGGGCTGAACGGTGGCGGCGTGAAAAGGTCACCGGCATGCGCAAGGTCGTCCACGAAGGCGACGGCGTGCGGGTTGCCCATGTTGACGTTGAGCGCGGGCCAGCTGCGCTCCCCGACACTCACAGTGACGTCCCCTTCGGGGAGGAGCGCCTTGCCCATGCCGACCGTCACGTCACCTTCCTTGGCGAGGCGCACGCTCTTCACGCCCCCACGCGTGGCGATCGCGATGTCCCCTTCGGCCACATGACCGGCACGCTGGAGGTAGTGCGCGAACACACGGACTCCATTGCCGCACATCTCCGCGATCGAGCCATCGCCGTTGCGATAGTCCATGAACCACTCCGCCTCGGCCGCCATCTCCCTGGCCTCGGGGTGCGCGGCGGACCGTACGACATGCAGCAGACCGTCACCGCCGACGCCCGCACGACGGTCGCAAAGGGCCGCGACCGCGGTCGGGGGCAGGTCGATGACATTCTCCGGGTCCGGGATGATCACGAAGTCGTTCTCGGTCCCGTGGCCCTTGAGGAAGGCGATCCGCGTGCTCATTCCTCGATCGTACGGGGTCGGTACGACACTCCGGCCCACGTGGGGGCGTCTGCGGAGCACGGCCAGGAGGACGGGGTGGGCCTGGAGGAAGGGGATGCACGGCCGGGCCCTGCCTCCGGGTCGGCGCAGCCGGGCCGGGCCTCGGAGTCGGCACAGCCACAGCGCGCCTCGGAGTCAGCGCAGCCGGGCCACGCGCCACACGGCGAGCACCGCCACCGCCGCGACCACCACGACGTACGCGATCACCACGCGCCAGTCCGGGCGGCGGCCGGAGCCACGCTGCGGGAACCCCGGCCAGGTGTAGCCGACGCGGCGGGCCGCCATCATGCCCCAGCCCGCGGCGCACGAGCAGATCAGCAGGCCGAGCATGGCGACCACGGCACCGCCGTCACCGAACTCGAAGGCCAGCGGGAAGGCGAACATCAGCGAGCCTGTCGCGGCCAGCGTCACGATCGGCGCGAGCTGCCAGATGCGCAGCCGGCGCTGCGGGCGCAGCTCGACCTCGACCTCGGGTCCCGGGGACATCTCGCCGGGCCCGGGGCCGTCGGCGGTCACCCCGCCCGGGGTGTCCTCGGGTCCGTCCGAGCTCAGACGCTCCCTGCCCAGACCTGTCTCGTCGCCCGGATCGATACCCAGACGATCTCCGTCCGGATCGGCACCGTGCTCAGCGTCTCGTGCAGTGTCGCGAGGGCCGGCCTCCATCGCCACGCGCCCTCCCAACTCGGACTTCACTGGTCGATCGAAGCTCGATGATGGCACGCCACCGGAGGCCGGGATGACGGCCGGAGCGTCCCGATGCCATGACGTGATCAGGCTGTAACCGGTCGTTCGACCAAGGCCATTGCAAGCTCCGGGAGTTCCGTGAGATCCGCCTCAGCCCCACTGAGCCAATGCACCCGAGGGTCGCGCCGGAACCACGAATCCTGGCGGCGCGCGAAGCGCTTGGTGGCGCGTACGGTCTCGGCGCGCGCCTCTTCCTCGGTGCACTCCCCCGCGAGCGCCGCGAGGACCTGCTGATACCCGAGCGCACGTGCTGCCGTGCGCCCCTCACGCAAGCCCTGCGCCTCAAGGGCGCGCACCTCGTCGACGAGCCCCGCCGTCCACATCCGGTCGACCCGGCGCGCGATGCGCTCGTCGAGTTCGGGGCGCGCGACGTCGACGCCGATCTGGAGGGTGTCGTACACCGAGTCGTGGCCCGGGAGGTTCGCGGTGAAGGGCTTGCCGGTGATCTCGATGACTTCGAGGGCGCGGACGATACGACGGCCGTTGCTCGGCAGGATCGCGTGGGCGGCCTCGGGGTCCGCCATCGCCAGACGCGCGTGCAGTGCGCCGGAGCCGCGCAGCGTGAGCTCCTCCTCCAGTCGGGCCCGTACCTCGGGGTCCGTACCGGGGAACTCCAGGTTGTCGACAGCCCCACGAACGTACAGCCCGGAGCCGCCCACCAGGATCGGCCAGCGGCCCTCGGCGAGCAGCGCGTCGATGCGGGCGCGGGCGAGCCGCTGGTACTCGGCGACGCTGGCCGTGACCGTCACGTCCCAGATGTCCAGGAGGTGGTGCGCGATCCCTCCGCGCTCCTCGGGCGTCAGCTTGGCGGTGCCGATGTCCATCCCTCGGTACAACTGCATGGAGTCGGCGTTGACGACCTCTCCTACGAGACGTTGGGCGAGGAAAACGCCCAGATCGGACTTTCCTGCCGCGGTCGGTCCGACGACTGCGATGACCCGGGGGGCGGGGGGTGCGCTACTCACTGTCCCAGTCTCGCAAACCCCACACCCTCTCCTCGAACGAGTTACGTGACGCCACGCGTCCGGCGTCGTTGCCTGTTGCGAGGTTCCAGCCGCCGGTTTTCGAGGACCGGTGACCCGGGCGACGCAATGGGACGCACTGGGTGACGCGGGATTTCGCCCTCACGAGTAACGTATGGAGTGGATATGGGCGTTTTTGCACGACTTCTCCGGAGGTCGAAGGCTACGGAGGAGGCGTCAACCGCCGAGGCGCAGGCCGATACACAGACGGCCGAGACCGAGGCGGAGGTGGCGGAGCAAGCGAAGGGTTCGTCCCCGACCGAGGGCGAGGCGACGGCGGAGGAGACCACCGAGGCCGCCACCGCGGAGGACGTCGACATCCCCCAGCAGCAGACCGCCGAGAAGGCCGCCGACAACGAGGCCGGTGAGGGCGCCCGCAAGTAACTGCCCCGCGAGGGAAGGTGAACCATGGGTCTCCTGGACAATCTCAAGGCCAAGCTGGCGCCTGCCAAGGACAAGGTGTCGGACCTCGCGCAGCAGCACGGGGACAAGGTCACTCACGGTCTCGACAAGGCCGCGAAGGTGGTCGACGAGAAGACCAAGCACAAGTACAGCGACAAGATCCAGACGGGCACGGGCAAGGCGAAGGGCGCCATGGACCGACTCGCGCACAAGGACAGTGACGGCGCCACGCCCCCGCCGGACGCGCCAACGCCTCCCGCTTCCTGAGCGACACACATCGGCGGACGGCTGCGGAGCCCACAGGGCTCCCGGCCGTCCGCCGTGTTCAGGTTCCTGCAGTCCCAAGGGTCGAGTCCGCTCCGGGCCGTGTTCAGGCTCCCGGTGCCCAGTCCGCTCATAGCGGCATTCGGGCCGGTGAGGCCCAGGACGGCCGAGTCCGGCCAGTGCCGCATTCGGGCCGGTAACGCCCAAGACGGCACAGCCCGCGCAGGGACGTGTCGCCGCCCGTACGGCCCAAGGAGCCGCAACTGTCTGAGAAGGCCCGCTACGACCAGGCCGCTACCAGATACCCCACCCCGTACGGCGCATCGTCGTAGAGCAGCGCGCCGCCCAGCCCCGCGCCCTCGGCCGCGCCCGCGAGGACCTGCCAGGGGGCTCGCCCCGAGACCTTCAGCTCTTGCGCCAGTTCGGCGTCCAGCGCCTCGAGGGCCGCCACGTCCGCCGCGCCCAGCGCACGCGCGATCTCCGCGTCGAAGCCCGCGGCGCGCTCGTCGAGATAGCCCGGTGCCTTGAGCGTCCGGCACGCGCTGGCGTCGCCCATCACCAGCAGTGCCACCCTCTCGGCCCGGCCACCGATTTCCCCTCCGACTTGGATACACCGCTCGGCCTCGAGAGGTTCCCCCACCCCGAGACCTTCGACAGGCGCGTCGGACCAACCCGTCCGTTCCAGCAGCCACGCGGCGACAGCGAGCGAAGGCGGAAGCTCACGTGCCGAACGCTCCGCTGCCCCTGGCCCCGGCCTGTCTCCCCCGAGGCGTACGTCGAGATCGACACCGAATCCGCGGAACGAGCCCCGGGTGCCTTCCGAGTGCGGCCCGCGCCCGCTCTGCTCGGTGGGGCCCACGACGACCAGCAGGTCGGGGCGGGAGGCGGCGAGCACGCCCAGTGCGTCCGTGCACGCCGCGCGCGCGGCATCCAGCTCGGGCGCCGCACCGGCGGCGACCTGGGGGACGAGCAGCGGCGGACAGGGGCAGACTGCGGCGGCTACAAGCATGATCGGCAGCGTAACGCGCTCAGTAGGTGATCTGTCCCGAGTCCCACTCCAGCTCGGTGAGCATGAAGTGGTACGTGAACACGCCGCCGGCCGAGCCGTCGCCGATGAGCATCCAGCCGTCACCGGTGCGGTACCGCCGTATCCGCACCGGGTACAGCGGGTGCTTGGGGCGGTACAGCCGTACGAACTCGCCGAACCGTGCCACGGCCTCCTCGTGCGTGCCGTCGACCGTCGCCATCAGTTCGTACTGCCTGCGCAACGGCCCCTCACCGGGTGGCTTGTCCAGCAGCAGTGCCCAGCGAGCCGTTCGCCCGTCCCCCGTCGTCAACGCTCGCCCCGGTCAGTCGCAGCCGCACCCGCTGCCCGTGGCCACCGGCAGCGGCTCCGGAGCCCCGATCTTCGGCAACCCCAGCATGACGCCCGCAGGCTTCGCCGCCTCGGCGGCGTTGCGCTTCTCCCAGGCATCCCCCGCGCGCGTGCGGCGCACGTTCAGGACCGCGCCCTCGGCGAGCAGGTGGTGCGGGGCGGCGTACGTGATCTCGACGGTGACCACGTCGCCGGGGCGCACCTCTTCGTCGGGCTGGGTGAAGTGGACCAGGCGATTGTCGGGCGCGCGGCCGGAGAGACGGTGCGTGGCCCCGTCCTTGCGGCCCTCGCCCTCGGCGACCATCAGCTCCAGGGTGCGGCCGACCTGCTTCTTGTTCTCGTCCCAGGAGATCTCCTCCTGGAGGGCGACGAGACGCTCGTAGCGCGCCTGGACGACCTCCTTGGGGATCTGCCCCTCCATGGTGGCCGCCGGCGTTCCGGGGCGTTTGGAGTACTGGAAGGTGAACGCCTGAGTGAAGCGGGCCTCGCGGACCACGTGCATCGTCTGCTCGAAGTCCTCCTCGGTCTCGCCGGGGAAGCCCACGATGATGTCGGTGGTGATGGCGGCGTGCGGGATGGCCGCCCGGACCTTCTCGATGATGCCCAGGTAGCGGTCCTGGCGGTACGAGCGACGCATCGCCTTCAGGACGGTGTCGGAGCCGGACTGGAGCGGCATGTGGAGCTGCGGCATCACAGTCGGTGTCTCGGCCATGGCGGCGATCACGTCGTCCGTGAAGTCGCGCGGGTGCGGCGAAGTGAAGCGGACGCGCTCCAGGCCCTCGATCTGCCCGCAGGCCCGCAGCAGCTTGCTGAAGGCCTCGCGGTCGCCGATGTCGCTCCCGTACGCGTTGACGTTCTGCCCGAGTAGCGTGATCTCGGAGACGCCCTCGCCGACCAGGGCCTCGATCTCGGCCAGGATGTCGCCGGTCCTGCGGTCCTTCTCCTTGCCGCGCAGCGCGGGGACGATGCAGAAGGTGCAGGTGTTGTTGCAGCCGACCGAGATGGAGACCCAGGCGGCGTACGCACTCTCGCGGCGGGTCGGCAGCGTCGACGGGAACGCCTCGAGCGACTCGGCGATCTCGACCTGCGCCTCTTCCTGCACGCGGGCGCGCTCCAGGAGGACCGGCAGCTTGCCGATGTTGTGCGTCCCGAAGACGACGTCCACCCAGGGCGCCTTCTTCACGATGGTGTCGCGGTCCTTCTGCGCGAGACAGCCACCGACGGCGATCTGCATCCCGGGGCGCTTCGTCTTCATCGGGGCGAGGCGGCCGAGGTTGCCGTACAGCCGGTTGTCGGCGTTCTCCCGTACGGCGCAGGTGTTGAAGACGACCACGTCCGCGTCGCCGTCCGAACCCTCGGGGGCGCGCACGTAACCGGCGTCTTCGAGGAGCCCGGAGAGCCGTTCGGAGTCATGGACGTTCATCTGGCACCCGTAGGTGCGCACTTCGTACGTCTTGGATTGCTGAACGTCCACTGCCTGACTCCGGTCGCCGCTGCTCATGTGACAAGGGTAGGCGGTAGCGGGAGGGGGTCCTGTCCCGGTGCGGACTCACCCCGGTAGTGAGCGCGCCGTCGCGCCGACCGGGTCCCGCAGCAGGGCGCGCAGGGCGCCGGGATTCTCGTAGCCGACGCGGCGGGCCACCGTGGTCATGGGCAGGTCGGTGGTGGTCAGGAGGTGCCGGGCCCGCTCGACACAGAGGTCCTGGACGAAGCGGATCGGTGAGCGGCCCAGGGTCCGGCCGACCGCGCGCTGAAGCGTGCGCTCGCTCACCCCGAGGTCGCGCGCGGCTGCGGCGATGGACAGCGGGTCGGCGAGGCGGGCGCGGACCCACTGGTCGAAGGACGACACGATCGGGTCGTACGCCGCCGGCGCGCTCGGAATCGTGTACGCCGCCCGGGACGGGCGATCGTCGATGACGAGGAAGCGACGGACCACGTCCGCCAGCGCAGGACTGTGCGCGCACACGATCGCGAGGGCGCGGTCGACGTGACTGAAGGCGGCGCCCGCCGTGGTGATGCCGTCGCAGGTCGTGACCATGCGGGTGTCGTCGACGCTGACGGCGGGGTAGCAGCTGCGGAAGACAGGCGCGAGCCACCAACTGGTGGTGGCCCGCCGCCCGTCGAGCACGCCCGACTCGGCGAGCAGAAACGTGCCGGTGCAGGACGAGGCCAGCGCGACCCGTTGCGCGCACCCGCGCGAGGAGATTCCGAGCCGCCCGGTGTTCCGTGGACGCGACAAGGGCGACGAGGGCGTAGGGGCGCCGCTCGGCGAGCGCGGGCAGGACCAGCAGGTCCAAGGCCGTCGAGATCGCCGGCGGGCGGCACGGGAGTGGCTTCGACGACATGGCCGAGCCCGGTCCGTACGCGTCGGCGCACGCCCATTGTGTCGATGTCGAAGAGCGGTGGAGGCGTCTCCGGCTGGTCCCGCAGCGCGTTGGCCGAGTGCAGCGCGACAGCCGAGAGCGGCGGCGAGGAGGCGACAACCGCGACAGCGACTCGGTGCTACGCGTCCGCCGCACTCCAGCCCTGGCGCCGCAGGACCTCCGAGACGTCCGGGGCACGGTAGTGATCCCCCTTGAGGACCTTGCCGTCGGCCCTGCGGACGACCCCGCCGTCGGGGCCCAGTTTCGTCATATTGGAGCTGTGGACCTCGGCGATCACCGCGTCGAGGTCGATCCCGTGGACGAGCGCCGTCCCGTAAGCCACGTACACGACGTCGGCCAGTTCGTGCGCCAGCCGGTCGAGTGGGCCGGTGACCGAGACCTCGGCGACTTCGGCGGCCTCCTCGGCGAGCAGTTCGCCGCGGTGGGCCGCCAGCTCCGAGGAGACCTCTGTCGGCACGGTGCGGGCGTCGAGGCCGAAAGCGAGGTGGAATGCACGGACCAGCGAGGCGGGAGAGGGCTGCATCCGCCGACCCTATCGATCCACCGAGGTCCCCCGGCGAGGACGGCGACCCCGGTCGATGAGCCCGCCCTGGTCAGGACCGCCCCCTAGCTGGCAGGATCGCGCGCATGCTCCAGGCACTCCCCCGTATCGGCCGGCGCCGCGCGCTGCTCGGCTCGGCGGCCGCTTTCGCGGTCTTCGGGCTGCTGCTGTGGTGGCTGCTGCCGGGCGAGGAGTCGCCCAGCGGGACGATCACGTTCAGCACGGGCACGCCGACCGGGGTCTACGAGAAGTACGGCACGCTCCTTCAGGGCGCCATCGCCAAGGACATGCCGCGCGTGGACGTACGGCTGCTGAACAGCGACGGGTCGCAGGAGAACATACGGCGTGTGGCGACAGGGAAGGCCGACTTCACCTTCGCGGCGGCCGACGCGGTGGAGACGTACATACTCGAGAACAAGCCGGGAGCGGGCCGGCTGCGCGGCTGCGCCCGGCTTTACGACGACTATGTGCACCTGGTGGTCCCGCGCTCGTCGTCCGTGAAATCCGTGGCGGACCTGCGGGGCAGGACGGTCGCCGTGGGACCGAGTGGTTCCGGGGTGCGGCTGATAGCCAACCATGTGCTCCAGGCGGCCGGGCTCGACCCCGAAAGCGACATCGAGCCGCGGGCCGACGGCATCGCGACCATGCCCGACCTTCTCAAGCGACACAAGATCGACGCCTTCTTCTGGTCCGGCGGCCTGCCGACGAGTGCGGTGCTGGAGCTCTCGAAGACCTACGACATCAGGCTCGTGTCGATCGGCGGCGACCTCATCAAGAAGCTGCACGAGCAGGGCGGCGCCTCGCGCTACTACCGGGCCGCCGTGATGCCCGCCGACGCCTACCCCAGGGCGGAGCGCGGCTTGTCGGTGCAGACGCTGGCCGTCGCCAACTACCTGATCACACGGGAGGACGCGGACGCGAAGCTCACCGAGGAGCTCACCCGCACCGTGATCGCCAGTCGCGACCACATCGGCGCCGTGGTGCACGCGGCGCAGTTGGTGGATCTGCGCACGGCCATCTACACCGATCCGCTGCCGCTGCACGAGGGCGCGCGACGCTACTACCGGTCGATCAAGCCGTAGCCGCTCGCACCTCGTGGTCGCTCCCCGACGAGGGGCTCAGGAGGCCGGCCCCGTCCTCGGCACCGTCACCGTCACCCGCAGGCCGTGCGGCTCGTGATGGGCGTACGCGATGGAGCCGCCACCCGCCGTGAGCAGCACGCGTGAGATGGACAGACCGAGGCCCGAGCCCTTGATGTTCTGATGCCCCGCGCTGCGCCAGAAGCGGTCGCCGATGCGGGCCAGGTCCTCGTCGCTGAGGCCGGGGCCGCCGTCGGTGACCACGACGGTCGAGACCTCGCCGTTCGAGGCGACCTTCACCTCGACGCTCTCCCCCTCGGGCGTGAACTTCAGCGCGTTGTCGATGACCGCGTCCAGGGCGCTGGACAGCGTGACCGGGTCGGCCCAGGCGGTGGTGGCCGGGCAGCTCCCGGCCAGCCGTACGCCCTTGTTCTCGGCGAGCGGCTGCCAGGACGACACGCGCTCGGCCGTCAGCGCGCCGATATCGGTGAGCCGCAGATCCGCCTCGGCGTGCTCGGCGAGCGCCAGGTCGAGGAGGTCGTCGAGGACCTGGGCGAGGCGCTTGCCCTCGGTACGGACCGAGGCGATCTCCTCATTTCCCTCCGGCAGTTCCAGGGCGAGCAGCTCGATGCGCAGCAGCAGCGCCGAGAGCGGGTTGCGCAGCTGGTGCGAGGCGTCGGCGACGAAGGCGCGCTGCTGCTCCAGCACTTCTTCGACGTTGTCCGCCATCTCGTTGAACGACCGGGCCAGGCGCCGGAGTTCCGGCGGACCGCCGGCGGCCGCGACCCGGGACTTCAGGCGTCCGGTCGCGATGTCGTGGGTGGTGGCGTCGAGGACGCGTACGGGTCTGAGCACCCAGCCAGTGAGGCGCAGCGCGGCGCCGAGGGCGATGAGCATCGCGGCGATCTCGCCCGCGCCGATGAGCAGCCAGCCGCGCAGGGTCTTCGAACGCATCTGCCCGGTGGGCGAGTCGGTGACGACGACGGCGATGACGTCGCCGTCCCTGATGACCGGGGAGGCCACGACGAGACGATGGCGCTGCCAGGGCCAGACCTGCTCGGGGTCATGGCTGCGGCGGCTGAAGAGCGCCTCGTTGAAAGCGTCGCGCCCTTCACCGGTCTTGGGCAGGAACCAGTTCGTCGGGGCGTTGGCCATGGGCCTGTCGTTGCGGTAGAAGACGCCGGCCCGTATGCCGTACACGCCGTAGTAGCGGGCGAGTTCCTTGTTCAGGGTCTCGCTGCGTTCGTCCGTGTTGTTCGTCTGGGAGCCGGTCGGCGAATCGGTGACGAACTGGGCGAGGGCCGCAAAGCGCGCCGTGTCGTCGATGCGGTCGACGACCACCCGCTGCTGCTGAGCGGCCGCGACACTCACGGCGAGCGGCAGGCCGAGCGCGAGCAGCACGGCGGCCATCAGGACGATGAGCAGGGGGAGAAGGCGAGTGCGCACCCGTGCCCGCTATGCCGCAGGGGCGACGAGCCGGTACCCGACGCCGCGCACGGTCTCGATCAGCGCCGGCATGCGCAGTTTGGAGCGCAGGGACGCGACATGCACCTCCAGGGTGCGTCCGGTCCCCTCCCAACTGGTGCGCCATACCTCGCTGATGATCTGTTCCCGGCGGAACACGACTCCGGGGCGCTGGGCCAGCAGCGCGAGAAGGTCGAACTCCTTGCGGGTCAGTTGGACAACCAAACCGTGGACGGTGACCTGACGGTTGGGGAGCTCGATGTGCACGGGGCCGAGCTTCAGCGCGGTGTCGCCGGGGGCCGCGGCGTCGTCGGGGACGCTGCGCCGGCTGACGGCGTGGATACGGGCGAGCAGCTCCCCCGTGTCGTACGGCTTCACCACGTAGTCGTCGGCGCCGAGGTTGAGGCCGTGGATCCGGGAGCGTACGTCCGCGCGCGCGGTGACCATGATCACCGGGGTACTGGTCCGCTTGCGGATCTTTCCGCAGACCTCGTAGCCGTCCTGGTCGGGCAGGCCGAGGTCGAGCAGGACGACACCGAAACCGTCGCTCTCCGGGACCAGCGCCTGCAGGGCTTCCTCGCCGCTGCGGGCATGCGTGACGTCGAAGCCGTGCCGCGCCAGCACCGCGGACAGGGCGGCGGCGACATGGTTGTCGTCCTCGATGAGGAGCAGTCGCATTTCGGCCCCCTCCGGTTCATCGGTCGTACGGTCTCGGCTTGTAGACGCGGTGCACGCGCGCGTGCACCATGGAAGTCACGCCGAAGAACAAGGATGGCGTCAAGAGGCTTCAGGTTGCGGAGGGCTTCCGTTACCCAGCCGGTACGCGGTCACGGACGACTGCCACGACACGTGTCCGATTGCTACCGGATCGTGATGCTCAAGTTCCCCTCAGATGTAATGACGCTGGTCGTACGGGGTCACTACTGTCCTCCGAAACCGAGGAGGACGGAGCCAAAGAGCGATGACCGAAGTATCGGTGGCCAAGGACGCTGTGGCCGCGACCGACGAACTGGTCGTCCTGAAGAGCGTCAACAAGCACTTCGGCGCGTTGCACGTGCTCCAGGACATCGACCTGACGATCGCCCGTGGCGAGGTCGTCGTGGTCATCGGACCCTCCGGGTCCGGGAAGTCCACCCTGTGCCGCACCATCAACCGCCTGGAGACGATCGACTCGGGCGACATCTCGATCGACGGCAAGCCGCTGCCCGCGGAGGGCAAGGCGCTCGCCCGGCTGCGGGCCGACGTGGGCATGGTCTTCCAGTCCTTCAACCTCTTCGCGCACAAGACGGTGCTCGACAACGTGATGCTGGGACAGATCAAGGTCCGCAAGATCGACAAGAAGGCCGCCGAGGAGAAGGCCCGCGCGCTGCTCGACCGCGTCGGCCTCGCCAATCAGGCGGACAAGTACCCCGCTCAGCTGTCGGGCGGCCAGCAGCAGCGCGTCGCGATCGCGCGAGCACTGGCGATGGACCCCAAGGTCATGCTCTTCGACGAGCCGACCTCGGCGCTGGACCCCGAGATGATCAACGAGGTCCTCGAGGTCATGCAGCAGCTCGCGCGTGACGGCATGACCATGATCGTCGTCACCCATGAGATGGGCTTCGCTCGTTCGGCTGCCAACCGAGTGGTCTTCATGGCCGACGGTCGGATCGTCGAAGAGGCTGTGCCGGACCAGTTCTTCAGCAATCCCCGCAGCGACCGGGCCAAGGACTTCCTGTCGAAGATCCTGCACCACTGACGACCCCATCGCGTCTCTGACGACCTGCGTCACCCGCCCCTGACGGGCCCGCATCTCTTCACCAGTCAAAGGATGTTCACCATGAAGCTCCGCAAGGTCACCGTTTTCGCCGCCACCGCCCTCGTCCTCTCCCTGACCGCGACCGCGTGTGGGGGCGACAACAAGGACTCCGGCTCCAGTTCCAGCGGAGGCGGCAAGATCAAGGTCGGCATCAAGTACGACCAGCCCGGCCTCGGCCTGAAGGAGCCGAACGGTTCCTTCTCCGGCTTCGATGTGGACGTGGCGACGTACGTGGCCAAGCAGCTCGGCTACAAGCCCAACCAGATCGAGTTCGTCGAGACCAAGAGCGCCGACCGTGAGAACGCGCTGGCCCGCGGCGACGTGAAGTTCATCGCGGCCACGTACTCGATCACCGACGAGCGCAAGCAGAAGGTCGACTTCGCCGGCCCCTACCTGCTGGCCCACCAGGACCTGCTGGTCAAGGCCAACTCGGACATCTCCAAGGCCACGGACCTCAACGGCAAGAAGCTGTGTTCCGTGACCGGCTCCACCTCGGCGCAGAACATCCACGACACGATCGCCCCGAAGGCCAACCTGCGTGAGTACAGCGGCTACTCGGAGTGCATCGCGGGCCTGCAGAGCGGCGCCGTGGACGCGGTGACCACCGACGACTCGATCCTCGCGGGCTTCGCCGCCCAGGACAAGTACAAGGGTCAGTTCAAGCTCGCCGGCCTGAAGCTGAGCAACGAGAACTACGGCATCGGTGTCAAGAAGGGCGACACCGCGACGGTGAACAAGATCAACTCCGCGCTGGAGAAGATGGTCAGCGACGGCTCCTGGCAGAAGGCCGTCGACAAGAACTTCGGCCCGGCCAACTACAAGAACGAGCAGGCCCCGAAGATCGGCGTCATCGTCAAGTAACCCAGGGATCCACCGGCGCGCCGCCGCCCGCCGCGATCACGGCGGCGGCGCGCCGCGCCCTCCACGTACGCCACACACCCGGAAGCGCGGGAGATCGTGTTCGACTTTCTGCAAGGTTATGACGTCCTCGGGGCGTTCTGGACGACGGTGAAACTCGCCGCCCTCTCCGCCGTCGGCTCCCTCGTCCTGGGCACCGTGCTCGCCGCGATGCGGGTCAGCCCGGTCCCGCTCATGCGCGGGTTCGGCACCGCCTATGTGAACATCGTCCGGAACATCCCCCTGACCGTCATCATCGTCTTCTCCTCGCTCGGCCTCGCCGACATCTTCGGTGTGACGATGGGCGCGTCCGACGACTTCAAGGTCCAGGGCTTCCGGCTGGCGGTGCTCGGTCTCGTGGCGTACCACGCGGCCTTCGTCTGCGAGGCGGTGCGCTCCGGTATCAACACCGTGCCCGTCGGGCAGGCCGAGGCGGCACGCGCCATCGGGCTGAGCTTCAGTCAGGTCCTGCGGATCATCGTCCTCCCGCAGGCCTTCCGTTCGGTGATCGGACCACTCGCCAACGTACTGATCGCGCTGACCAAGAACACGACCGTGGCGGCCGCGATCGGCGTCGCCGAGGCGGCCAGCCTGATGAAGTCCATGATCGAGAACGAGGCCCAGACGGTGGCCATCGGCGCGGTGTTCGCGTTCGGCTTCGTGGTACTGACCCTGCCCACCGGCCTCTTCCTGGGCTGGCTGGGGAAGCGACTGGCGGTGAAGCGATGACCTCCGTTCTCTACGACGCCCCCGGCCCCCGGGCCAAGCGCCGCAATGTGTTCGTCTCCGCGGTCTTCGTCGTCCTGCTCGCCCTCCTCCTTTGGTGGATATGGCGGACGATGGACGACAAGGGCCAGCTGAAGTGGTCCCTATGGGAGCCGTTCACCACTTCGGAAGCCTGGACGACGTATCTACTGCCGGGCCTCCGCAGCACGCTGAAGGCCGCGGCGCTCTCCATGGTCATCGCGCTCCCGCTGGGCGCGTTCTTCGGCATCGCACGCATGTCCGACCACCGGTGGGTGCGGGTCCCGGCAGGTGTGGTGGTCGAGTTCTTCCGGTCGATCCCGGTACTCCTGCTGATGCTGTTCGCCAACGAGTTCTACGTGCGATCCACGGGCATCAGCAGCGACCAGCGGCCCCTGTACGCCGTCGTCACCGGCCTGGTGCTCTACAACGCCTCCGTCCTCGCCGAGATCGTACGGGCGGGCATCCTCGCCCTGCCCAAGGGGCAGACGGAGGCCGCCTACGCGATCGGTCTGCGCAAGGGCCAGACGATGACCAGCATCCTGCTCCCGCAGGCGGTCACCGCCATGCTGCCGGCCATCGTCAGCCAGCTCGTCGTCATCGTGAAGGACACCGCACTGGGCGGCGCGCTGCTGACGTTCCCGGAGCTGCTCAACGCGCGCAGCACCCTCGCGGCCAATTACGCCAACGTCATCCCGAGCTTCATTGTGGTGGCGATCATCTTCATCGTGCTGAACTTCCTCCTGACCAGCTTCGCGAGCTGGCTGGAGGGCAGGCTGCGGCGCAGCAAGAAGAGCACAGGCGCGGTTCTCGGCGCCGATGACGCGGTGGAGCTCAACCCCGCGGAGGTCAGGGGTTCCTTCGGCACCGGTGACGGCGGCACGATCTGATGAACAGTCAAGTGGCATGAACAGCACGGGGGCAGTGGCATGATCGCCACTGCCCCCGTCACTTGACGCAAGCACCGGCAATGGGTTGCATACGTTCTGTGATCGTGCACCCCGCCCCAACTGCCTGTTCCCCTATGTCCCTCAGGACACCGCTCCGGGCAGGGGGCAGCGCGCCGTGGACCCGGTGATCATCGTCGGAGCGGGGCCCGTGGGGCTCACGCTCGCCCTGGCGCTGGCCCGCCAGGAGGTCCCCTCCGTGGTCCTCGACGAGGGGCCGGGCAAGGACGAACAGCGGCTCGCACGGACAGTTGTACTGCGCGAGGACACTGCCGCGCTCATCGAGCGGCTGACGGGATTTCCCCTCTCCGAGACCGGTTTCCATTGGGCCGGATGGCGGTCGATGCGCCGCAAGCAGGTGATGCGCGAGATCGACTTCGGCGACGGCGCACCGGGCGCCGCGCACGGCGGCCGGGACAGCGCGCACAGCTCGGGAAGCGGCGCGCCTGAGTACGAACGCGCCGACGTGCCCGCCCCGCTGCACATCACCCAGCACGCGCTGACCGGTGCCCTGCGCGACGCCATCGTGCACGAGCCGCTGATCAAGGTCGCCGTGGACAGCCGCCTCGATTCCGTCGAGCAGGAGACATCGGGCGTGACCGCGCACACCCGCGGCCCCAAGGGCACGTGGTGGCGTGGCAGTTATCTCGTCGGCTGCGACGGGCCGCGCTCGACGGTGCGCAAACTCCAGGACATCCGCTTCCCCGGGCGTACGGCCGTCGAGCGACACGCCGTGGCGGCACTGCGTACGGAACTTCCGTGGCCCGGCGAGGCGTTGTTGCATCGGATGCCGCCGTGGCGGACGTCGGGCCCCTCGGCCGGGGAGGTGACCGCGCGTCCTCTCGCCGACGACGCATGGCGCCTGGACTGGCTGCTGCCGCCCGGCAAGGACCTGGTCACGCCCGACCTGCTGCTGGCGCGCATCCGGGAGACTCTCGCGGGCTGGAGCGGGGGCTCCACACCGCCGTACGAGCTGCTCGACACCGGAGTCCACACCGTCCACCACCGCCTCGCCCGCCGGTGGCGGGTCTGCCGGGTCTTCCTCGCCGGGGACGCCGCCCACCTGCTCGGCGCGCTCGGCAGCCAGGGCCTGGACGAGGGTCTGCGGGACGCCGACAACCTCGCCTGGAAGCTGGCGCTGGCCTGGCACCACGGGCCGCACGAGACGCTGCTGGACAGCTACCAGGTGGAGCGGCGCTCCGCCGTGGCCGCCCGGCTGCGCGCCGCCGACCAGGCACTGCCGCTGCTGCGCGGCGGTGGAGGCCTGCGCTCGTACGTGCCCGGGTCTGCCCGCGGCCACGACGCGCTGCTCACGGACGGCCACCTGGGGCGGGGCCCGCTGGGCGCGCCGGGGGCGTACGCCGATTCGCCGCTCTCGCCTCCCTTCGCCGAGTGGGCCGCCCCGGTGGATACGGCACCTGGTGCGCCGGTCACCGATGTGCAGGTGACCGCGGAGGACGGCTCCTTCGTCCGGCTGCGGGAGCGGCTGGGACGCGGGGTCCTGCTCGTCGTGCTCATCGCACCGGGTACGGGGGTGTGGGAGCGCAAGCACTGGGTGACCGCCGGAATCATGCCCCGGCTCGCGGCCGCCGTGACCGCGCTGCCACACTCCGCCGAGCTGCTGGTCGCCGAGAGCTACCCCGGCGCGGCCGCGCACACGGTGCTCCTCGTCCGCCCCGACGGCCACCTGGTCAGCGCGCTCAGAGGGGTCCGTCCGGCCGATCTGTACGCGGCGGCCGAGGCAACGCTCGGCGGACCGACAAAGGCGGAGGCCACTGTGGGTACGGGCTGAGCCCACCGTGACGTGGTGCAGGCGGAGCCGACGGTTACGGTACGGGCCATCGGGGAGGGGCGCCGGAGCCTGTGGTGACAGTCCGGGCCACCGCTGGGGATCGCCGTCGTCCGAACCCGTGGGGGCCGTTCGAGCCACCGCCGGAGACCTGGGTCGTGCCGGCCCGTGGTGACCGTGCGAGCCGTGGCCGGAGACGGAGCCGAACCAGCCGCGGTGACGGCCGGAGCCATCGCCCAGGACTGGAGCCGAACCAACTGCGGCGACAGGCCGAGCCACCACCCCAAGACCAGAGCCGGACCAGCCACGGTGACGGCCCGGACCGCCCGGAGTCCGGCTGGTCGAGTCCCCGGTCCACCGTCCGGACCGCCCGCGACCCGGGGTGTCGAAGCCCGATGCCTGACCGGGCTCAGGGCCCTCGGCCGTCAGCCCTCAGCGGCCGGCGGCCGGCGGCCAGCGGCCAGCGGCCAGCGGCCAGCGGCCAGTATGGTGACCGTGCGTCCACATAGGGACGGTGAGTTGACCGGTCTGCACCACCATGGTGTACTCCGGATCGTGACCGACACCTGTGTGCGCCTGTGGCGGAGGGTCCATATGGACCTCGTCCGCTATGCGGGCTGCGTGTGTCGCCCGTCCTGCTGAATTCGCATCCCATCACTTCCGCGCGCCGCCCGTGTGCTGCCGCGCGCTCCCACGCGAACCCTCAGGACGGTACGAGTGCCTGTGTCCCCTTCTGTTTCCGCACCCACACAAGCTGCCGCCCAGGCTCCCACCCAGGCCGACCTGCTCGACTTCGTACGCCGTACGGCCGCCGACGCCGAGCTGATCGCCTCGCTCCCGCTCGACCCCGAAGGCCGTACCTGGGTGCGCCTCGAAGGCCCGGGCGGCAGTGAGGCCTGGCTCATCGGCTGGCCTCCGGGCACCGGAACCGGCTGGCACGACCACGCCGAGTCGGTCGGAGCCTTCGTCACCGCGTCGGGCGAGCTGAAGGAGAACTCGCTCACCGCCCGGTTGCCCGCCGACGGCTGGAAGACCCTGGAACTCGCCGAAGGCATCGACCGGGAGCGAACGCTGCCGGCGGGCAAGGGCCGCTCCTTCGGCCGCCACCACGTGCACGAGGTGCTCAACGAGGCCACCGAAGAGCACGCGATCTCGGTCCACGCCTACTACCCGCCGCTCCCGCAGATCCGCCGTTACAGCCGCACGGGCCGGGTGCTGCGCCTGGAACAAGTCGAGCGTCCGCAGGACTGGCAGTGAGCACCCACCGCCCGGTGGGCATCGACGAGTTGCTGAAACAGGTCCGCGAGGGGCTGGATCGTGTGGAGGCCAAGGAAGCCTACGAGGCCGCACAGGCGGGCGAGGTGCTCCTGGTCGACACCCGGTACGCCGCCCTGCGCGAACGCGACGGGCTGATCCCCGGCGCCCTCGTCGTCGAGCGGAACGAACTGGAGTGGCGACTCGACCCCCAGGGCAGCCACCGCTCCCCGGAGGCCACGAGCCACGATCTGCGGGTCGTGGTGTTCTGCAACGAGGGCTACGCGTCCAGTCTCGCGGCCGCGTCCCTGCGGCAGTTGGGACTGCGCGGTGCCACCGATCTCGTCGGAGGATTCCAGGCCTGGAAGGCGGCCGGGTTCCCGGTGACCGCAGCCTAGGCCGCACAGAGAATTCCTCAGGCCGCCCGGAGAGTCCGTCGAGTCGTGCGGAAGGCTCTTCACGTCGTACGGAAGGTTCTTCAAGTCCTACACATGGGTGGGCGCCCCTCGATGTAAGGGGCGCCCACCCCGGGCGTACTGCCCCTTACTCCTTGGCTGTGGCCACCGCGACGGGGCGAACCTGCAGAGCGACCCGGCCCGGCAGCGCGGTGGCGACGAGGGTGAGCGCTCCGGCCACGGCGACGACCGCCACGTACACCAGTGGCGTGACCGCCGGAGCCGCGCTGCCCGTCATCCCGACGCTGAAGGCGGTCAGGACGGCGAGCGCGATTCCGCTGCCGAGCGCGGTGGCGAGCAGCAGGACCGACAGCGCCTCGGTCCGCAGCATCCGCAGCACCTGTCTGCGGGTCGCCCCGGCGAGGCGGAGCATCGCGAACTCGCGGACCCGCTCGGAGACCGACATGGCGAGCGTGTTGACGACGGCGATGGCGGTGAAGGCCAGGACCAACCCCATGGCGAGGTAGTTGACCTCCGCGTTCGCTTGCTGGCGCGCGGCCTGGATCGAATCGGCTGCGGCCGGTGCGAGGACATGGACCGCCGGGAACTCACGGAGAGTAGTCGCGAGTTGTGTCTGTGTACGGGCGGTGCTGACGAGGACGGAGGTGGCGAGCGGGTTGTCCACATGTCGGGCGACCAGGTCATGGGCGAAGGTGAGGTCGCCGAACCCGAGACCCTTGGCGTAGACGGCGGCGACGGTGAGCGTGACGGGCGTGCCGTCGCCGAGAGTGAGTTTCAGGGTGCTGCCGGGCTTCAAGAGCAGCTGGTCAGCGGCGAGTTCACTGACGGCGACGGTGGTGTCCTTGAGGCCGTTCAGGGAGCCCGCGGTGACGTCGGGGTCCCACGTGCGGGTCAGACCGGCCGGCGTGACGCCCTGGGCCGCGTACTTGTCCAGGCCCACGCGGACGGTCGTACGGACCACTTCGGTGACGACGTCTTGGTGCGTACGCAGCTGCCGCGCGGCCTCGGCCGGGACGCCGGGGCCCTGGGCGACGAGCACCCAGTCGGCGCGGATGCCTTCGCGTGCCTGGTCGCGGGCCGCGTCGCCGAGGGTCGGCTGGACAAAGAGAACGGTGCAGGTCATTCCGATGAGGAGGGTGAGGGGAGTGACGACGGAGGCCATGCGGGCTGCGTTGCCGCGGAGGTTGGCGCGTGCGAGTCGGCCCCCGGGACCGGTCAGCCGCAGCGAACCGGAGAAGGCGGCCGCGGCCGCCTTGACCAGGAGCGGGCCGAGCAGTGCCGCGGCGGAGGCGAGTACCACGACGGCCAGGAAGGTCACGGGAGTTGAGGCGGGTTCGGTGCGCAGCACGCTGAGCACGGCGACGAGGACGGCGCCGCCGGCGAGCAGCGCGAGACCGGCGAGCATGCGTCCCCATGCGGGGCGAGTGCGCTCGACCTGGGCTTCAGCGAGCGCCTCGGCCGGGCGGACCCGGGTGATTCGGCGGGACGAGATACGCGCGGCGGCCCAGGCGCCGAGCAGAGTGGCGGTGACCGCGGCGAACAACGGGAAGACGCTGACGGTGTGCTGAAGCGTGGCCGGGACGGCGCCCATGGCGACGAACCGGCTGTGCAGCCAGCTGCCCAGCGGCAGTCCCGCGAGCGCGCCGAACGTGCCGGCGGCCGCCCCGACGATCAGGGCCTCGCTGCCGAGGAGGGCGCGGATCTGGCCCGGCGTGGCGGCGATGGCGCGCAGCAGGGCGAGTTCGCGATGGCGTTGCTGCACGGAGAGCGCGAAGGTGCCGACGACCACCAGCACGGCCACGAGCAACGAGGTGCCGCCCATCGCACCGCCCATGCTGACCAGCTTCGTCCGGGCGGCGGCCGCGTCCAGGAACTCGACCGGGCCACGCTCGTCTCCCGCACTGACCTGCGCGGTGGTGCCGTGCAGCGCCCGGGCCACGGACTGCTTGAGGGTGGTGATGTCCGTGCCCTTGGCGGGCAGCACGCCGAAGGCCGTGACCTGCCCGGGGTGTGCGGCCAGACGCCGGGCCTCGGAGGCCGAGAAGAAGAGGGACGTCTGGTGGAGTACGGCCCTGGCCGGCTCGGCGACTCCGGTGACCCGATAGGTGCGCGCGGACTGCGTCGACTGAACGGTGAGGCGATCGCCGGGCTCGATGTGGGCCCGCTCCGCGAACTGACGGTCGACGACAAGGTCGCCATCGGTCTTGGGTGCGGTTCCGGTGGTGAGCGTGTACGGCGTCAGCGCGGCGGAGTCCCAGGCGTGACCGTAGACGGGCCGGTTCTTGTCGACGCTTCCGGTGGGGGCCAACGGCTGGGCCAGGAACGTCAGTTCGGGGATGACTCGATCCACCCCAGGAGCCCGGCGGAGCCGCGCGGCCAGGTCGCTCGGCAGCCAGGCCCGCTCGACGATGGGCTTGGCCTTGTGCTTGACCTTGGTCTTGCCCTTCTTGTGCTTGACGGTGGTCTGGTGGACGTTCTGGTCGGCCGACACCACGACGGGGGTCGCGGCATACCGCTCGGTGCGGATCGTCCCGCGCAAGCCCGTCTCGAGCAGGGTGCCGCAGGCGGTGATGAGGGCAGCCGCGCACATCAGGGCGAGGAAGGCGCCGAGGAAGCCGCCTTTGCGGGCTCGGACGGTCTGCAGGGCGTAGCGCAGCATCATGAAGGGTCGCTCTCTCTGTTGTGGTGTGCGTTGGCGCCTCCGCCGTGAGGCGCCGGGCGGCCCTCGGGCTCGCCTTCGGGGGCCGGGAAGGCAAGAAACCGGGTGAGTACCGTGCGCGCGTCGGGCGGGGTGTCGGCCTCGGGGCGCTTGTAGCGGTTGAGGAGGGCGATGTACTCCTCGAAGAACGCACGGAGTTCGGGGAGCGTCAGCCGGATGCTGCCGCGCGAGTACGGGAAGGCGTCGGCCCAGGGATCATCGCCCACGTCTCCTTGGAGCTGCAGCTGCTCGAAGAGTTCGAGGTCGGCGGCGTACGCGTGATGGTTCAACTCGTCCATGACGAGCCGCATCTCGGGGCTCTGACGGCTGCGCGGCGGAAAACGCCGGTCCCCGGGGACGGCCCGCCACCAGCGCTGGCGGCCGTGGCCGTTGCCCTCGACCTGTTCCTCCACGAAGCCGTACCGCGCGAGTTCGCGCAGGTGGTAGCTGGTGGCTCCCGTGTTCAGTCCCAGCGCTCGGGCGAGCGTCGCCGACGTGGCGGGGCCGTGCACGGTGAGGTGCTGGAGCATGCGCTGCCGACGGGGCTGCGCGAGGGCCTTGAGCGCGGCGAGGTCGGAGAGCTCGATGGGGGCGTGCGGCGCCTTCGCGGGTACTTCCGCTTCCGCGCCGGGTTCCTGTGCCATGCGTACACAGTCGTCTGTGCACAGGTGTCCGTGCATTGCGGCGGCCCGGCGTCTTCAGCCGGGGGTTAACACCAGCCAGGCGAACGGAAGTTGAGCCGCCGCACCCTGCCGCTGGGCAGTCCGGCCGCGGGCCCTGAACGCGATCGGCGCCCCCGCGCGTCTACCGTGTTCAGGGCCCGCGGTCGGACTGCGGTGCCCCGGCCGAACCGGGTTCTGCGTTCCCGGGTTCTGTGTTCCCAGGTTCCGGGACATGCCGGGAACTCTCGGCCAACGCTCTCCGGGCGTTCATGGCGCCAGACCTTCTTGTCCCCGAGGGAGTTCAGAAACCCGTGGGTAGGGGCGGCGGGGGCGAGAATCCTCCCCGAGGGGGTCAGAACCCCTCGTCCGCGAGTCCCTCCGTGTCCTCGCCCTCTTCCTCCAGCGCCTGGCGGACCACGCGCAGCGCCATGCCCTCCGAGTAGCCCTTGCGGGCGAGCATGCCCGCGAGGCGCCGCAGCCGCTTGTCGCGATCGAGGCCGCGCGTGGACCGCAGCTTCCGGGCGACCAGCTCGCGCGCGGTCGCCTCCTCCTGCTCGGAGTCGAGTTGCCCGACGGCCTCGTCGATCAGCGTCGAGTCCACGCCCTTGGTCCGCAGCTCCTGCGCGAGCGCCCGTCTGGCCAGACCCCGGCCGTGGTGCCGGGACTCCACCCAGGCGTCCGCGAAGGCACTGTCGTTGATCAGGCCGACCTCCTCGAACCGTGACAGCACCTCGTCCGCCACGTCGTCCGGGATCTCGCGCTTGCGCAGTGCGTCCGCGAGCTGCTTTCGCGTGCGCGGGGTCCCGGTGAGCAGGCGTAGACAGATCGCCCGCGCCCGCTCAGCCGGGTCCCCTGGGGGCTCCCCCCTCTCGGTCCTCGACGAGGAAGGGGCGCCTCCGTCCTGTGGGTCGCCGGACGGCTCGCCGAAACCGGCACGCCTCCGACGCCCTCGTCCGCCACGCGGCCCGCCGTCACCACGCCGGCCACCGCCTCGGCGCGGGCCATCACCCGGCGAACCGTGACCGCCCGGCAGGCCGTCACCGCGCCGCAGGCCTCCGTCCGGCGAACCTTCGCCGTCCGGATCCCCGCCGTAGAGCCCGTCGGCGCCGTACGTCCCACCACCGAACGCCCCGGCGCCCCCGTATCCCCTGTCACCGTCTCCGGCCGAGCCGCCATTGCCCCCGTCATACCCCTGCCCTGGCCCCTCCGGGGCGACAGGGTAGGCGTACTCGGCCCAGTCGGTTCGTCGCGTCACGGGCTAGCTCTTTGCCGCCGTGGCCTTCGACTTGGTGGCCTTGGCCGCCGGAGCGGGCACCGTCTTCGCGGCGTCGTCCGGGGTGGCCGAGACCGCCGCGTCCGCGCCCGGCTCGGCGGTGGGCTCCTCGGGCTTCACACCGACGCCCAGCTTCTCCTTGATCTTCTTCTCGATCTCGTTGGCGAGGTCGGGGTTGTCCTTCAGGAAGTTGCGCGCGTTCTCCTTGCCCTGGCCGAGCTGGTCGCCCTCGTACGTGTACCAGGCGCCGGCCTTGCGGACGAAACCGTGCTCCACGCCCATGTCGATCAGACCGCCCTCGCGGCTGATGCCCTGCCCGTAGAGGATGTCGAATTCGGCCTGCTTGAAGGGCGGCGCGACCTTGTTCTTCACGACCTTGACGCGGGTGCGGTTGCCGACCGCGTCGGTGCCGTCCTTCAGCGTTTCGATGCGACGGATGTCGAGCCGCACCGAGGCGTAGAACTTCAGCGCCCGGCCACCCGTCGTGGTCTCCGGGGAGCCGAACATCACGCCGATCTTCTCGCGAAGCTGGTTGATGAAGATCGCGGTGGTCTTCGACTGGTTGAGCGCGCTGGTGATCTTCCGCAGGGCCTGACTCATCAGACGGGCCTGCAGACCCACGTGCGAGTCACCCATCTCGCCCTCGATCTCCGCGCGCGGCACCAGGGCGGCGACGGAGTCGATGACGATGAGGTCGAGTGCGCCGGAGCGGACCAGCATGTCCACGATTTCCAGAGCCTGCTCGCCGTTGTCCGGCTGCGACAGGATCAGGTTGTCGATGTCGACGCCGAGCTTCTTCGCGTACTCGGGGTCGAGGGCATGCTCGGCGTCCACGAAGGCCACCTGGCCGCCGGCCTTCTGCGCGTTCGCCACCGCGTGCAGCGTCAGCGTCGTCTTACCGGAGGACTCCGGGCCGTACACCTCCACCACTCGGCCTCGCGGCAGGCCGCCGACACCCAGGGCGACGTCGAGCGCGGTCGACCCGGTGGGGATGACCTCGATGGGCTCATTCGGCCGCTCGCCCAGGCGCATCACGGCGCCCTTGCCGAATTGCCGTTCAATCTGTGCGAGGGCGGCGTCGAGCGCCTTCTCGCGGTCGGTTCCTGCCATGGGTTCCACCCGGTTTGCTTGAGTCGATCGCTTCACGTCAAAGACGCTAACGCCTGCCACTGACAATGCGCCCCGACGCCCGTCCGGCCTGTGGATAACTCGGGCACATCTCCATGAAAACCCTGATGAAATCCCCGTCGAGAGCCCGCCGGAACCTCCATAAGAATGGATGTTCGATTTTTGTGTCAAGCGCACCACACGGCATCCACACGGCATCTCCGAGAGTACGTTCGCGGTCTGACACGCCCCGGATTTCCCGTCGGCACGGGTCCGGCACCGGGCTACTCTCCCGGGCGTACGGCGGGTGTCTTCGGCCGTACGACGACGGCGTGGGGGCTGCTCGCGAGGCTTGAGCCATGGAAACCACGAGGTCCCAGTCCCTGGCGCCCCTGAAGCTCACGCTGACGCCGTTGAAGCTCACGCTCCGTCCGGCCGAGCGGCTCTGCTGCGCGACGGGCGCCCTGCTCGTCGTCTCGGGACTCGTGCATCTGGTGGTCTTCGCCGTCGACGGCGGGCCCTGGGACGGGCCCGTCTCCTGGCGCAAGCCCATCGCCTTCGGGCTCTCCTTCGGGCTGACACTGATCGCGATCACGTGGGTCACGTCGTATCTGCGCGTCGGGACGCGGCCGCGCACCACGTTGCTCGTCGTATTCGCCGCCGACTGTGTCGTGGAGGTCGGCGGGATCACCCTGCAGGCGTGGCGCCGGGTGCCCTCGCACCTCAACATGGAGACCGGCTTCGACACGGCGGTGTCCATGACGCTCGCGGTGGGCGGCGGGGTTCTCGTGGTGCTGCTCACCGTGTTCGCGCTCGCCTCGTTCCGGAACCGGCCCACGGGCCCCCTGGGCATGCCACTCGCGCTGCGCTCCGGGTTCGCGATCCTGCTTGTCGCGCTGCTGTCGGGCGCCGCGATGATCGCGCGCGGGGTGGTCCTCACCCGCACCGGCCACCAGGATGCGGCCTACCACTCGACGGCCCCGCTCAAGCCGCTGCACGGAGTGAGCCTGCACGCCGTGCTGGTGCTGCCCGCGCTGGCGTGGCTGCTGTCCCGTACGTCCTGGAGCGACCACGTCAGGCAGCGGGTCATGTATGCCGCGGTCGGCTGCTACATGGTGGCCGTCGTCGGCGCCGGTGTGTGGGCGGTCCTCACCTGGTGAACATCACCGGCCGAACAGTCCCCGCACGCGCGCGAAGAGACGGCCTTGGGCCCCTGTCCGGTGCCCGTGCACCCGGGGGTCGTCCGTGACGTCGTACCGCTTCACATACGCCCCCAGGAAGGCCTGCAGGGTGGCGACGGCGGGGATGGCGATCAGCGCGCCGACGGCACCGAGAAGCGCGGTGCCCGCGATGACCGAGCCGAAGGCGACGGCGGGATGGATGTCGACGGTCTTGGCGGTCAGCTTGGGCTGCAGGACATAGTTCTCGAACTGCTGGTAGATCACGACGAAGATGAGCACCCACAGCGCGTACCAGGGGTCGATCGTGAAGGCGATCAGCATCGGCAGGGCGCCCGCGAGATAGGTGCCGATGGTGGGGATGAACTGCGAGACCAGGCCCACCCAGACGCCGAGCACGGGCGCGTAGGGCACACCCAGGGCCTCCAGCAGGATGTAGTGCGCGATGCCGGAGATCAGCGCCATCAGACCGCGTGAGTACAGATAACCGCCGGTCTTGTCGACGGCGATCTCCCACGCGCGCAGCACCTCGGCCTGCCGGGCCGGCGGCAGCACCGAGCACAGCGCGCGCCGCAGCCGTGGTCCGTCGGCGGCGAAATAGAACGAGAACAGCGCGATCGTCAGCAGCTTGAAGAGGCCGCCCAGCACCTGCGCGGACACATCCAGCACTCCGGTGGCGCTGTTCTGCACGTACTTCCGCAGCCAGTCGGAGTGGACCAGGCTGTCCTGGATGTCCACCCGTCTCAGGTCGGTGTGGAAGTGGGTGTTGATCCAGTTGATGACCGAGTCGAGGTAGTCGGGGAAACCCTCGATCATCTTGATGATCTGGCCCGCGAGCATCGAGCCCAGCAGCGTGATGAATCCGGCGATCGCGATCATCGCGCCGAAGAAGACGAGGAAGGTGGCCAGTCCTCTGCGCATGCCGCGCGAGGCCATCCAACTCACCGCGGGTTCTATCGCGAGAGCCAGGAAGAACGCGATGAGAATGTTGATCAGCAGGCTGGTGAGCTGGTGGAACGCCCAGCTGCCCAGCTGGAAGGCGGCGACGAGCGCGAGGGCGAGCACCATGGCGCGCGGCAGCCAGCGCGGCATGCGGCGGCCCGGGGCTGCCGTGTCCCCGGCCGGGGGGCCGCTGGGCGGCGCCGTGCCGAACGGTGATGATTGCTGGGCGACCTGCGCGGTCTCGTCTGTCGGGGCCACGGGTGCAAGTGTCGCCCACGCCTCCGACAATCGACCCCCACCCCCCGGATCCCGTGACCCGTCAGCGGCTTTCGTACGGAACGTTCATGGCCGTGCACACCACGCGCCACACGTCCTTGGCCTCCCAGCCGGCGTTCAGCGCCTCGTGCACGGTGCGCCCGCCGAGCTCCGTCATCACGTGATCGCGCGCGAAGGTGTCGGCGTACCCCGCACCGAAGTGATCCGCCATCCGCTGCCAGAAGACCGTCAACCGCATGACTCCAGTATCCCGCCCCTGAGAGTGGGCCCGAGCCGGGACCGCTTGCCGAGACCGCTTTCCGTCCTACGGTCTGACGCATGGCCGAAACCGGAGCATCCCCACTCCCCCCGACGCCCCCGGCGCACTCCCCGCTCTCTCGCGCCGAGCACTTCGTCTGGCTCACCGCGCGCGTGCTGGAGCAGCGCCGGTTCGAATATCACTTCCTCGACGGTGGTGCCGACGCGGTGGAGACCGCGCTGGCCGCCTACCGCAACGAGGACGAAGGGTACGGCCACGCGCTCGAACCCGATCTGCGCGGCCCGGTCAGCCAGCCGCTGCACACCGGGCACGCGCTGCGTGTGCTGGACTCGATCGGGCGCTGCGGCGGACAGCGCGTGGAGCGCGTGTGCCGCTATCTGACCTCCGTGTCGACGGCGGACGGCGCGCTGCCGGCGATCCACCCCAGCCAACGTGGTTATCCGGCGGCGCCTTTCGTGCCGGTCGTCGACGATCCGCCGAGCGAACTCCTCGCCACCGGGCCCGTGGTGGGCCTGCTGCACCACAACGAGGTGTGGCACGCGTGGCTGTTCCGGGCCACCGACTTCTGCTGGCAGGCTGTCGAGTCCCTGGAGAAGTCCCATCCGTACGAGATCGAGGCCGCCGTCGCCTTCCTGGACTCCGCGCCCGACCGTCCACGCGCGGAGGCGGCCGCCGACCGTCTGGGCCGCCTGGTGCGCGATCACCGGCTCGCGGCGCTGGACCCGGAGCGCCTTGAGGCGTTTCCGGTCGCGCCCGGTTACGCGCCGGGCGAGCACCACTTCCCGCACGACTACGCGAAGACTCCCGGCTCGCTCGCGCGCGCGTGGTTCACCGACGAGGAGATGGCACGCTCGCTCGACCACCTGGCCGACGAGCAGGAGGAGGACGGCGGCTGGCCGGTCCACTGGCGTCAGTGGGCGCCGGGCACCGCCCTGGAATGCCGCCCCATGGTGACGATCGAGGCACTGCGCACGCTCCGGGCGTACGGACGGTCGATCGGCTGACGTTCAGGGACGCGAGCGGACGGTCATGGGGGGACGGCGGAGTGCCGTTCAGGGACGTGCAGCAAAGTTCAGGGAAGCGTCGTGACGTTCGGGAGAGCGGACCGACGTTCAGGGATGGCTGTCCAGGCCGTCGCCCGGAGTGCCCCGGGTGTCCCAGAGAAGCAGCGCCGCGATTGCCGGGGCCGCGCCTCGGGGCGACGACAGGACGACACCGGTCTGTTCCTCCATCTCGGCGAGCCGGTTGTCGACGGTGGTCGGGTGCAGTCCCAGCGTTGTGGCGGTGGCCCTGCGGTCCTGCTGGTGGGTGAGGTGGATCTTCTGCGCTGCCCTCGGAGAGGGCAATGGGTCCGCACGCACGCAGGCGTACGGACCATGCGCGTACGGACCGATTGTGTGTCCCGACGTCAGCCGGTCATCGCCCGCACCCCCGCGGTCACCACCACTGCCGCGGCGACGACGAGCAGGAAGGGAGCCCGCAGAATCAGTGCGACGGCCGCCGCGGCCAGTCCCGCCGCCTTGGCGTCCACGACCAGGACGCGCCCCTCGGCGAAGGTCTGCTGGGCCGTGAGGGCGGCGAGGAGGGCGACCGGCAGCAGGGCAGCGAGGCGCTGTACGAGCGGCCGCTCCAGCACCCCGGCGGGGACCAGCAGCCCGATGAGTTTGACGGCGTAGCAACCGACGGCGGTCGCGCCGATGGCGATCCAGATGTTCAACGGTCTTCCCCAGATGCGTCGTTGGCGGTCTTCACACTGCGGCGCCCCTCTACGTAGAGGACGGTGGGAGCGGCCAGTGCGGCCACCAGCACGGGAACTCCGGCGGGCAGCACGGGCAGCAGACCGAGTCCCAGAAGGACAGCGATACCCGCGGCCGCGCGCTCGGTGGTGGTCTTCAGCATGGGCGCGAGCAGCGCCAGGAAGACAGCGGGCCCGGCAGCGTCCAGCCCCCACGCGTCGGTGTCGCCGATGGCCTCGGCTCCGACGGCGCCGAGCAGGGTGGTGAGATTCCACAGCACGTACAGGGAGAGCCCGGTGACGGTGAAGCCGATGCGGACACCGCGGCGGGTGGGCTGAGCGAGCGCGACCGCCGTGGTCTCGTCGATGACCCACTGCGCGGCGAACGGGCGCACCGCGCGCGGGAGGGCGAGCAGTTGCGACAGGCGCAGCCCGTAGAAGGCGTTGCGCACCCCGAGGAAGAAGGCGCCCGCGGCCGCCGTCAGCGGGTTGCCCCCCGCCGCGAGCGCGCCCACGAGTGCGAACTGCGAGGCACCGGTGAACACCAGGAGGCTGAGCGCGCAGGTCTGCAGCAGCGTGAGCCCGCTGCCGGCCGAGGTCACTCCGAAGGCGAAACCGGACAGCCCGACGGCGACCCCGACTCCCAGGGCGTCCCGGACGACGGCGGCGTCGGGTTTTCCGGCGTCTCCACTGCGTCCGACGTCTCCACCGCGTCCGGCGTCTCCTTGGCGTCCGCCGGCTGTGCCGCGTCCGGCGTCTCCACCCCCTCCGGCGTCTCCACCGCGTATGTCTGCGAGGGCTGTCTGTTCTGCCACGCCCTGGACGGTACGAGTAGTGCGCCGTCACCGTCTTGTACGTTCTTGCGCTCGCGCTGGTAGGCGCCCGGGGGCACGCCCACGATCCGAGTGAAGTGCCGATTGAGGTGCGGCTGATCGGTGAAGCCGACGGCGACGGCCGCCTCGGCAGGCGCGGCGCCGGCGTCCAGGAGGTGGCGTGCCCGGCGTACGCGGGCGTCGGTCAGCCAGGTGTGGGGCGGCATGCCGTAGACGTCCCGGAACGCGCGCAGCAGTGCGAACGGGCTGGTGCCGAGGTCGGCGGCGATCCGCTCCAGGGTCGGGGGCTCGGCCATCCGCTCCTCCAGCACGGCACGCGCGCGTGCAGCGATGCGAGCGCCCGCGGTGCGTACGGCCCGCCGCGGCAGCGGGCCTCCGTTCAGGCGCAGCAGCCGGGTCACCGCCACACGCAGCAGGGTGTCGGCGGCGAGCGCGTTGCCCTCCTCCGCGGCCCGCAGTACCTGGTGGACCAAGCCCGCCGCATACGGGTCCTCGAGCACCGGACTGATGAATCCGGGGGTGCCGCGGATCGTGGTCGTCTCGGCGGCGATCTCGGCCACCAGCCCCGGCGACGGGTACACGGCCCCGTACCGCCAGCCTTCGGGGACCCCGGCGCGACCGGTGTGCGGAGTGTCCGGGTTGACGAGCGCCAGGGCGCCGGGGCCCGCGTACTGATCGGCACCGCCGTGGTGGAAGACCTCGACACCGTCGGCGATGGCGGCGATGACGAAGTTCTCGTGAGTGTGCCGCACGAAGATCTTCTCGACGTAGCTGGCCCGCAGCAGATCGACACCGGGCAGTTCCGCGTACTGCCAGTGCCGAGCCCGCTCCGCCGAAGCCGCCATGTCCCCCATTCTGCGCCAGCGACCGCAGGCACCCTCCCGGTCCGCGGCCGACCCCGCTCACGGCCTCGCTGTCACCGCCCACCGGCCGGCCACCAGCACCAGCACCAGCACCAGTCAAGGCGAACCTCTGCGGCCGGGCGAAGGCTGCCACCGTCTCCCAGCAAGGCACCCCACATCCCACACCCCGTCGAGTCGGCCGCCCGGCACCCCCACCGCCACGACATTTACGCAGGTCAGGGCCATTGTCAGTGGCCGGGTGCAGGATGGACGCATGGTCAGCTCCGCACACCGAGCCCTCGACGGCTTCTCCCCCGCGACCCGCGGCTGGTTCACGGGGGCCTTCTCCGCGCCCACCGCGGCCCAGGCCGGGGCATGGGCAGCCATCGGTGCGGGCTCGGACGTCCTGGTCGTCGCCCCGACGGGTTCCGGCAAGACCCTGGCCGCGTTCCTCGCCGCACTCGACCAGCTGGCCTCGACCCCGCCGCCGGCGGACCCCAAGAAGCGCTGCCGGGTCCTCTACGTATCACCGCTGAAGGCCCTCGCGGTGGACGTCGAGCGGAATCTGCGCAGCCCGCTGACCGGCATGCGACAAGAGGCGGTGCGGCTCGGCCTGCCCGAGCCGGAGGTGAAGGTGGGCATCCGCTCCGGCGACACCCCGGCCGCCGAGCGCCGCGCGCTGGCCACGCGCCCGCCGGACATCCTGATCACGACCCCTGAGTCACTGTTCCTGATGCTGACGTCGGCCACGCGCGACGCGCTGACGGGCATCGAGACGGTGATCCTGGACGAGGTGCACGCGGTAGCGGGCACCAAGCGCGGCGCCCATCTGGCGCTCACGCTGGAGCGGCTCGACGAGCTGCTGCCCGAGCCCGCCCGCCGCATCGGCCTCTCCGCGACGGTCCGTCCGGTGGACGAGGTCGCGCGCTATCTGTCCCCCCGGCGCAAGGTGGAGATCGTCCAGCCGCCGTCCGGCAAGGAGTTCGACCTCTCCGTGGTCGTCCCGGTGGAGGACTTGGGCGAGTTGGGCGGCTCCCCGGTCGCCGAGGGCAATGAGGGCGCCGAGAAGCCCTCCATCTGGCCGCATGTCGAGGAGCGGATCACCGACCTCGTCCAGTCCCACCGTTCGACGATCGTGTTCGCCAACTCGCGCCGCCTGGCGGAGCGCCTCTGCAACCGGCTCAACGAGATCGCGTACGAGCGGGCGACCGGCGAACCCCTCGAAGAGGCGCACGCCCCGGCCCAGCTGATGGGCGGCTCGGGCGCGGCCCAGGGGGCTCCGCCCGTCATCGCCCGCGCCCACCACGGCTCCGTCTCCAAGGAGCAGCGGGCCCTGGTCGAGGAGGACCTGAAGGCGGGCCGGTTGCCCGCGGTGGTCGCCACCTCCAGTCTCGAGCTGGGCATCGACATGGGCGCGGTGGATCTCGTCGTCCAAGTGGAGTCACCGCCGTCCGTGGCCTCCGGGCTCCAGCGCGTGGGGCGCGCGGGACACCAGGTGGGCGCGGTCTCCACGGGCGTCGTGTTCCCCAAGTACCGCGGCGACCTGGTCCAGGCAGCCGTGGTCACCGAGCGGATGCGCACCGGCTCCATCGAGTCCCTGCGGGTCCCCGCCAATCCCCTGGACGTGCTGGCCCAGCAGCTCGTCGCCATGACCGCGCTCGACACCTGGCAGGTCGACGACCTGCTCGCCATGGTCCGCCGGGCGGCCCCCTTCGCGTCGCTCCCGGAGTCGGCGTTCACGGCCGTGCTCGACATGCTCGCGGGCCGCTATCCGTCCGACGCCTTCGCGGAGCTCAGGCCCCGCGTGGTGTGGGACCGCGTCGCCGGTACGGTCACCGGGCGCCCCGGTGCGCAGCGCCTCGCCGTCACGTCCGGGGGCACCATCCCCGACCGCGGACTCTTCGGGGTCTTCTTGGCGGGGGCCGACCCCAAGAAGGGCGGCGGCCGGGTCGGCGAGCTCGACGAGGAGATGGTCTACGAGTCCCGCGTCGGCGACGTCTTCACGCTGGGAACCAGCTCCTGGCGCATCGAGGACATCACCCGAGACCGTGTGCTGGTCTCCCCCGCCCCCGGAGTCCCGGGGAGGCTGCCCTTCTGGAAGGGCGACCAACTCGGCCGCCCGCTCGAACTGGGCCGCGCGGTCGGCGCGTTTCTCCGGGAGGTCGGCTCCCTGCCGCAGGAAGACGCCCGGCTCCGACTGCTCGCCGCGGGCCTGGACGCCTGGGCCGCCGACAATGTGCTGTCGTATCTCGCCGAACAGCGCGAGGCGTGCGGACATATCCCGGACGACCGGACCATCGTCGTCGAACGCTTCCGCGACGAGCTGGGCGACTGGCGAGTCGTCGTGCACTCCCCCTTCGGCGCCCAGGTCCACGCCCCCTGGGCCCTCGCACTGGGCGCCAAGCTCTCCGAGCGGTACGGCATGGACGCCCAGGTCATGCACGCCGACGACGGCATCGTGCTGCGCCTGCCCGACGCCGACCTGATGGGCCTGGATCTGCTCGACCAGACCCCCATGAAGGCGGGCACGGAGTACGACGCGGACCAGGCGCCGGTCGGTGCGGCGGACGTCGCCTTCGACAAGGGCGAGGTCGACCAGATCGTCACCGACCAGGTGGGCGGCTCGGCACTGTTCGCCTCTCGTTTCCGCGAGTGCGCCGCCCGCGCGCTGCTGTTGCCGCGCCGCAACCCCGGCAAGCGCACCCCACTGTGGCAGCAGCGGCAGCGCGCCGCACAACTGCTCCAGGTGGCCAGCGAGTTCGGCTCGTTCCCGATCGTCCTGGAGGCGGTCCGCGAATGCCTCCAGGACGTCTTCGACGTCCCTGGCCTCACGGAGCTGATGGGCGACATCGAGTCCCGCAAGGTGCGCCTGGTCGAGGTCACCACATCGGAGCCTTCCCCCTTCGCCCGCTCGCTCCTGTTCGGATACGTCGCTCAGTTCCTGTACGAGGGCGACTCACCGCTCGCCGAGCGCCGGGCCGCCGCCCTGTCGCTCGACTCACGGCTGCTTGCCGAGCTCCTCGGCCAGGCCGAGCTGCGTGAGCTCCTCGACGCCGATGTCCTGGCCGAACTGGAGCGGGAGCTCCAGTGGCTCACGGAGGACCGTCGCGTCAAGGACGGTGAAGGCGTCGCCGACCTGCTGCGCCTGCTGGGCCCGCTCACGGACGCCGAGCTGGCAGAGCGCGGCGCCGAGCCGCAATGGGCCCAGGAGCTGGCAGCCGCGCGCCGCGCCATCCGGGTCCGGGTCGCCGGGGCCGACCACTGGGCGGCTATCGAGGACGCCGGCCGACTACGCGACGCACTTGGTACGGCGCTCCCCGTCGGCGTCCCCGAGGCCTTCACCGAGCCGGTCAAAGACCCGCTCGGCGACCTTCTCGCGCGATACGCGCGCACCCACGGCCCCTTCACCTCGACGACGGCAGCCGCCCGCTTCGGTCTCGGTACGGCGGTCACCGACGGAGCGCTGCAGCGACTCGCCGCGAACGGCCGTGTCGTACAGGGAGAGTTCCATCCGGCGGGCATCGGCCAGGAGTGGTGCGACGCGGCGGTGCTGCGCCGGCTGCGGCGCCGTTCGCTCGCGGCCCTGCGCCATGAGCTGGAGCCGGTGCCGCCCGCCGCGCTCGCGCAGTTCCTGCCGCAGTGGCAGCACGTGGGCAGCGGGCACGGACTGCGCGGTATCGACGGACTGGTGCGCGCCATAGAGCAGTTGCAGGGCGCCTCCGTGCCCGCGTCCGCGCTGGAGAAGCTCGTCCTGCCGTCCCGGGTCGCCGGATACGCCCCGGCGATGCTCGACGAGCTCACGGCCGCCGGGGAGGTCGTCTGGGCCGGTGCGGGAGCACTGCCCGGCAAGGACGGCTGGGTCTCGCTGTATGTGGCGGACGCGGCCCCGCTGCTCCTGCCGGCCGCGCACCCCCTGGAGCTGACCGCGCTGCACCAGTCGATCCTGGACGCCCTCTCCGGGGGCTACGGCCTGTTCTTCCGTCAGATCGCCGACCAGGTGCGCGCCACCATGCATCCCGACGCCACAGATCCCCAACTGGCCGACGCCGTCTGGGACCTGGCCTGGTCCGGATGCCTCACGAACGACACGCTCGCGCCGATGCGCTCCCTTCTGGGCTCGGGCCGTACGGCCGGGTCCACGGCCCACCGCGCCAAGCGTTCGGTCCCACGCGGGCGCTACGGCTCCCTGACCGGCGCCGCGCGCCCCCAGTCCCGTACGGGCCCGCCGACCGTGGCGGGCCGCTGGTCGCTGCTGCCCGGGCGCGAGCCCGACCCCACCGTGCGCGCCCACGCCCTGGCCCGCACCCTGCTCGACCGGCACGGTGTGGTGACCCGAGGCGCTGTCGCCGCGGAGGGCGTCGAGGGCGGTTTCTCGGCGGTGTACCGCATCCTGTCCGCCTTCGAGGACAGCGGCCAGGCGCGCCGCGGCTATGTGGTCGAAGGCCTCGGCGCCGCCCAGTTCGCGATGGACGGCGCGGTGGACCGTCTGCGCGCCGCGGCGAACGCGCGGGACCGGGGCGAGGCCTTGTCCGACCCCGGCCTCGCGAACGGATTCCCGGGCTCGCAGGGTTTCCCGGCCGACGGCGGGCGCACGAACGGCCGCCCAGGCGCCCCGGGCCCAGGGCACGCCCACGGCTTCCCGGACGGCGCCGGCTTCGGCAACGCCCACGGCCTCCCCGACGACCCCTCCTTCGCCGACGACGACGGCTTCGCGAGCAGCACCGGTTTCGCGGACGACCACGCCTTCCCGGCCCACCACACGTTCGCGGCGGACTCCGCCTTCTCGGCCGAGCCCCCGGGCCGGGCCTTCCCCGGCAGCCCCGCGTTCTCGAACACCCGCGCCCGCACCCGGGCGACCACCCAAGCCGTGGTCCTCGCCGCGGCCGACCCTGCCAACGCCTACGGCGCGGCCCTGCCGTGGCCAGACCCCCCGACAGAGGCCGGGCACAAGCCGGGCCGCAAGGCGGGCTCCCTGGTCGTGCTGGTCGACGGCGAGCTCACCCTGTACATGGAGCGCGGCGGCAAGACCCTGCTGGCCTGGCCCTCCGACCCGGACGGGTCGGTCACGGAGGACATACGTCTGCGGGCTGCCGCCGAGGCCCTCGCCGCGGCGGCCCGTGCGGGCTCCCTCGGCACGGTCACTGTGGAGCGCGTCAACGGTACCTCCGCGCTGACATCCCCCCTGGGCACCCTGCTGGAGACGGCGGGCTTCATCGCGACGCCCCGCGGACTGCGCCTTCGCGCGTAAGCCCCGGGGCCGTGCAGCACGCCCCCTACCGGACAACCCGTGCCACCCTTGAACCCATGCCCGAAGGAGACACCGTCTGGCAGGCCGCGAGACGGCTGCACCTCGCCCTCGCGGGAAAGGTGCTGACCCGCTCCGACCTGCGGGTGCCCAAGTACGCCACCGCCGACCTGACCGGACGCAGGGTCCTGGACGTCACACCGCGCGGCAAGCACCTGCTCACGCGCTTCGAGGGCGGAGTGACCCTGCACTCGCATCTGCGGATGGACGGCTCGTGGAAGGTGTACGCGAACGGCCAGCGCTGGAGCGGCGGTCCCACGTACCAGATCCGGGCCATCCTCGGCACCGCGGACCGCACGGCCGTCGGCTACCGGCTGCCCGTGCTGGAGCTGCTCCGCACCACCGACGAGGACCGTGCGGTCGGCCATCTCGGCCCCGATCTGCTGGGCCCGGACTGGGACCCGGACCGGGCGCTGGAGAACCTCCTGCGCGACCCGGCCCGCCCCCTCGGCGAGGCCCTGCTCGACCAGCGCAATCTCGCCGGCATCGGCAACGTCTACAAGAGTGAACTCTGCTTCCTGCTCGGCGTCACCCCCTGGCTCCCCATCGGCGACCTGCCCGCCGACCGCGCCGCCCAACTGCCTGTCCTCGCCAAGAAGCTCCTCGAAGTCAACCGCGACCGCCCAGCGCGCAGCACTACGGGCCGCCGCGGCCAAAACCTCTTCGTCTACGGCCGCACACCCCGTCCCTGCCTGCGCTGCCGCACCCCGATCCGTTCGGCGGACCAGGGCGACGGCTCCCGCGAACGCCCTACCTACTGGTGCCCGACGTGCCAAAGGGGGCCCACGCCGCTGCCGGGTGCCGCCCAACCCCGTACAAGTCCCCGACGCACGACCAATTGACGACCCGTCAGAAACGCTCGTACCGTCCCTGCATGCCCCTCAAGGCGTACGACCTCACCGGACGCACCGCATTCATCACCGGCGCCGCCGGCGGCATCGGCCGCGCATCCGCCGTTCTGCTCGCGGAGGCGGGCGCCATCGTCCACTGCGCGGACCGTGACACGCAGGGCCTGCACGAGACGGCGACCCTGATCAAGGACCGGGGCGGCGCCGCCCACACCCACCCGCTCGACGTCACCGACCACGACCAGCTCCACCAGGCCGTCGCCTCGTGCGAACGCCTCGACATCATGGCGGCGGTCGCCGGGATCATGCACAGCAGCCCGGTCCTGGAGACCCGCGACGAGGACCTCGACCGGGTGCTGAGCGTCAACTTCAGGGGCGTGCTGTACGCCTGCCAGGAAGCTGCCCGGCTCATGATCGCGAAGAGCGTCCGCGGCAGCATCATCACGATGGCGTCGGGTGCCATAGACACCGGCGGCCCCGGCCTGTTCTGCTACAGCGCGGCGAAGGCGGCCGTCGTGCAGCTGACGAAGACCCTGGCCACCGAGGTCGGCCCGCACGGCATCCGCGTCAACGCGGTCGCGCCCGGCTGGATCCGTACGCCGATGACCAACCGCCACGGGGAGGCGCAGGCGCACACAGAGGCCTTCATGGCGCGCCTGTCACCGCTCGGCCGGGTCGGTGAGCCCGAGGACATCGCCCACGCCGTGCTCCACCTGGCCTCGGACGCCGCGACGTTCACCACGGGCCAGATCCTCCGCCCCAACGGAGGCGTGGCGATGCCTTGGTAGCGCTGCCCTCACCCGCGTGCCGCCGATCCCGCCCATACGCCCGGGCGCCCTCATACGCCTGGGCACCCCGTATGCCCGGGCGCTCCCCCGAGCCCCCGGCACGCCTGAACGCAGCGCTCCGGCGGGCTCCCGGCCTCCCGTCCTTGACCGCCCCCTCTTCCGCCACGGTCGGCCACGCGCCCCCACCCTCTACTCCGCTACTCCGCGGGCCGCGCACGCCCCCCGCGCTCCGCCCGCCGCCGCCGGGACTCCTGCCAGACCACGCGCCACCGACCCGACCCGGTGGACCCCACCGCCCGGGCCTTCGGCATGCAGTGCACCGGCAGCAGGCTCAGCCCCCATCCCCCGGCCGCGACCGCTCCCTCCAGCACCCCGGCATCGGGCACCAGCGCGAGCCGGAGCACACTCCACCACCACAGCGCGCCGAACCCAAGTGCGGCCCCCCAGCGCACTATCCGCCCTGCCATGGTGCCCACCTCCAGCCCGAGCCCGACGCTAGACCGCGACCTCACGCCCCGGCAGGGCGCACCAGCGGCACACAGGCGCATCCCGGGCAGCACCCGAGGGCGGTCACCCGTTCTCCGCCTGGAACATCCAGTGGTGCTTCTCGAGGTCGGCCGTGATTCCGATGAAAATGTCCTGGCTCACCGGATCCGGGTCCGCGGTCGTCGCCACCCGCTCCCGCATCCGCGTGATCACCGCGCCAAGGGCCTTCACGAGCGTCTTCACGGCGTCGGTGTCCTTGATCCAGCCCTCGGGCGTGGCGCCGATGCCGCTCTTGGCGGCCACGGTCGCGGCCCGGCCGTCCGGCGAGACTCCCAGAGTCGAGGCGCGCTCCGCCACGGTGTCGGAGTGCAGACGCGCACTGTCCACGACCTCGTCGAGCTGGAGATGGATGGAGCGGAAGCGCGGTCCCACCACGTTCCAGTGGACCTGCTTCGCCACGAGGGAGAGGTCCACCAGGTCGACCAGCGCGCCCTGCAGCGCGTCGGCCACGGTCTTCAGGTCCACGTCGGACAGGGGGCTCTTCACGACGTACATCCGCATCCTCCGATGCTGACGATCGCGACCATGACGATGACCGCGACGTACGAATCGATGACGTAACAGCCGGCCATGCGCCGACCGGCCCCCGCCCTGCCTCCACCATGGCCGCCACACCGGATACCGGCAAACGGACCCATACAGGACACCCGTACAACGCAAAGACCCCGGCCGCACTTCTCCGGGTTTCCCCGGAGAAGCCCCGGCCGGGGCTTCGCACAAGATCCTCAGCTCATGAGCGCGAACCCGTGAGCGTCAGGCGGCGACGACGTCGACCGCCTCGGTAGGCGCCTTGATCGTGACCCGTTCCGGTGGCACACCGGTCACCGATACGGAATTGAGCATCGGGCGACGCACCGGTGCGGGCACCGGTTCCGCAGCCGACTGTGCCAGCTCGGCGAGGGCGAGCTCGTCGCTCACTTCCCGCATGAGCTCGGACATCCGTACGTCCAGCGCGTCGCAGATCGCGGAGAGCAGCTCGGAGGATGCCTCCTTCTGCCCCCGCTCCACCTCGGAGAGATAGCCGAGTGAAACTCGGGCGGACGAGGAGACTTCGCGCAGAGTACGGCCCTGGCGCTGGCGCTGCCGACGCAGCACGTCACCCAGTAGGCGACGGAGCAGAATCATCGGTGGCTCCCTCCTCGGACCGCGTAGCCGCATCCTTCACGCCCCACCGTACCGCCTTGCGCCGCGGCCGTGCGGGGAGCGATGTCGTGTTCACTCAGGGCTGCAAACATCAAAACCCCCCGTTCTGTTCCGTATCCTGTGCCCGCTCATTCCCAGTCTGTTCGCTCGCAAGCCCCCTCAGGAGCAGTGCGAGTACGCTCCGTACACTCTCCATACGGATTTCCGCCCGGTCGCCGTTCAACCTCAGCGGTGTCACTTTCCCGCCACCGGCAGGATGAAAAGATGCTTGGGACGGTCCGTCGACGGCCACGAAGACCGTGCCCACCGGCTGTCCGTCCTGGGGTTCGGGACCGGCGACACCCGTGGTCGCGATTCCCCAGTCCGCACCGAGAGCCTTGCGCACACCGACCGCCATCTGGGCCGCGACCTGCGGATCCACCGCACCGCGCTCGGCCAGCAGAGTGGCGTCGACGCCGAGCAGCTCGTGCTTGAGCTCAGTGGCGTACGCGGTCACGGAGCCGCGGAAGACCTGGGAGGCACCCGGCACCGCGGTGATCTCCGCCGCCACCAGACCACCGGTGAGCGACTCGGCAACGGCGAGCGTCTCGCCCTTCACCATGAGTAGTCGCACCACATCAGTGGCCAGGGAACTCACCGCTCCGCCTCCTCGGCCGCCGCGCGTCGCTCGGCGATGCCGCGCCTGCGCAGCACAATGGCCTGTCTCACATAGTCGAGCCCGGTGACCACGGTCAGAACGACCGCCACGGCCATCACCCAGAACCTCAAGGTGGCCAGCGGCCCCGTCAGTGCCAGCACATACATCCCGACGGCCGTGCCCTGGGCCAGCGTCTTCATCTTGCCGCCGCGGCTCGCCGGGATGACCCCGTAACGGATCACCAGGAAGCGCAGCAGGGTGATGCCGAGCTCGCGCCCGAGGATCACGCCCGTCACCCACCAGGGCAGATCACCGAGGTAGGACAGACAGATCAGCGCCGCTCCCATGATCGCCTTGTCGGCGATGGGGTCGGCGATCTTCCCGAAGTCGGTGACCAGGTTGTACGTGCGCGCCAGATGGCCGTCGAAGATGTCGGTGATCATGGCTACGGCGAAGGCCGCCCAGGCCCATGCGCGCATGGCGGGGTCGTACCCGCCGTCGGCCAGCATCAGCGCCACGAAGCCCGGCACGAGGACGAGCCGGATCATGGTCAGGATGTTGGCGATGTTCCAGAGGCTGGCCTGGTTGACGGCCGCAGCGCCCAGCTTCCCGCCCCGCGCCGGCTTCGCGCCCCCCGGAGCACCGGATGCGCCGGGAGCGCCCGCCGCACCTTTCGCGCTGGAGGAGCCGCCCGCCGCGGATGCCGGGGCTCCGGTCATCTGGCCGCCTCCTCAGTACACGGGAGCGAGCCCAGGAGCGGCTCGGCCACCAGGTCGACACCTTCCGTACCGACCACCTTGGCCTCGACGATACGGCCGACGGTCAAACCCTCGCCGCTCGTGAACAGCACCTGGCCGTCCGTCTCCGGCGCCTGGTGGGCGGCACGGCCGACCGCGCCCTCCTCGTCATCGATCGACTCGACGAGCACCTGCACGGTCTCCCCGACACGCTCCTCGGCACGCTGCGCGACCAGCTCCTCGGCGAGCCGGGACACGCGCGCGAGGCGCTCGGCGACAACGTCCTCATCGAGCTTGTTCTCGTACGTCGCCGCCTCGGTGCCCTCCTCGTCGGAGTACCCGAAGACGCCGATCGCGTCGAGGCGCGCACCCGTGAGGAAGCGCTCCAGCTCCGCAAGATCGGCCTCGGACTCGCCAGGGAAGCCCACGATGAAGTTGGACCGCACGCCGGCCTGCGGGGCCTTGGCGCGGATGGTGTCGAGAAGCTCCAAAAAGCGGTCGGTGTCGCCGAAGCGCCGCATGGAGCGCAGCACGTCGGGCGCGGAGTGCTGGAAGGACAGGTCGAAGTAGGGCACAACATTCGGCGTCGAGGTCAGGACGTCGATCAGTCCCGGGCGCATCTCGGCCGGCTGCAGATAGCTGACCCGCACGCGCTCGACGCCGCCGATCTCGGCGAGCTCGGGCAGCAGGGTCTCGAGGAGGCGGATGTCGCCCAGGTCCTTGCCGTACGAGGTGTTGTTCTCGGAGACCAGCATGATCTCCTTGACGCCCTGCTCGGCGAGCCAGCGGGCCTCGTTCAGTACGTCGCTGGGGCGGCGTGAGATGAACGAGCCACGGAAGGACGGGATGGCGCAGAAGGAGCAGCGCCGGTCGCAGCCCGAGGCGAGCTTCACCGAGGCCACGGGCGAGCCGTCGAGGCGGCGCCGCAGGGGCGCGCGGGGGCCGGACACCGGAGCCACGCCTTCGGGGAGGTCCGAGGGGGTGCCGTGGCCGGGAAGAGCCACTTCCTCGCCGGCGCTCTGCCGCTCGGCCGGGCTGATCGGCAGCAGCTTCCGCCGGTCGCGCGGGGTGTGGGAGGCGTGGATGCCGCCGTTCAGGATGGTCTGGAGGCGGTCGGAGATGTCGGCGTAGTCGTCGAAGCCGAGCACGCCGTCGGCCTCGGGCAGCGCTTCGGCGAGCTCCTTGCCGTACCGCTCGGCCATGCAGCCCACCGCCACGACGGCCTGGGTTCTGCCATGCCCCTTGAGGTCATTGGCTTCGAGGAGGGCGTCGACGGAGTCCTTCTTGGCGGCCTCGACGAAGCCACACGTGTTGACGACAGCGACGTCCGCTTCCTCGGCGTCCTCCACGAGTTGCCAGCCGTCCGCCTCCAAGCGGCCTGCGAGCTCCTCCGAGTCCACCTCGTTACGGGCGCAGCCAAGGGTGACGAGTGCGACGGTACGGCGTTCAGGCATGGGCTCAAGACTACTTTGTCTCACTGACAGCCCACGTCGACGGGGTTGGCCGATCTTGGCCAACCCCGTACCAGCACGCCCCTTCGGACCGTTTATCCGACCTGGGGGTCGCCCTTTGTATACGTGAGGCGCTCGACCGCGCCGGGCTGGAAGTCGTCCTCGATCTTCTTGCCGTTCACGTAGAGCTGGATCGCGCCGGCGTCACCGAGGATGAGGTTGATCTTCGAGCTGTCCTGGAAGGTCTTGGACTCGCCCTGCTTCAGCAGCCCGTCGAAGAGCATGCGGCCGTTGTGGTCCTTGGCGGAGATCCAGCTGCGTCCGTCCGCGGCGCTGACCTGCACGGTCACCTTGTCCTGCGGGGCGGCCGCGATGGCGCTGTCGGACGGGGCCGGCTTCGGGTCGGCGGGCCTGGTCTCGGTCGGCTTGGTCACGGGCTTGCTGGTGGTCGGCGTGGACCCCTCGGCGACCTGCGTCTTCGTGTCGTCCCCGCTGTCGCTGCCCTTGACCACCGTGAACCCGACGAAGCCGATCACCGCGACGATCGCGGCGACCATGGCGGCGGTCCAGTTCGGCCCGCGCCGCTCGGGACGGATACGTTCCGCCTCGAAGAGCGGGGCGGCCGGCGTCGGTGCGGGGCGCCCGCCGTGCTCGAGGTCGTAGCGGGCGAGCAGCGGGGCCGGATCGAGGCGCACGGCGCGTGCCAGGGTCCGGATGTGACCGCGCGCGTAGACGTCGCCGCCACAGGGGGCGAAGTCGTCCTGCTCGATCGCTTGGACGATGGCGATGCGGACCCGGGTGGCGTTGCTGACTTCGTCGACGGTCAGCCCGGCCTCGATGCGTGCCTGCCGCAGGGCACGGCCGATCGAAAACTGCTCGGCCGCACGGTCGTCTTCGAACGGACGCTCGTCTTCAGGGGAGTTGCCGTCAGGGGAGTTGCCGATGGACACGGGGGCGCCTTTCGAGCGTGTAGCCACCTGTGCTGGAAGTTCAGTCTAGGGGGGGTACGAAAGGGTGGGGCAACCGGGCGGTAGCACTTTGTACGCCATCAGAATGGCCGGTCATCCTGATGCTGGGACATGTACGTGTCCCCTCGCTCAACTTGACGTACGACGGAGGGAAACGGTTGCTCGCCGATCACTTACGGGTGAGTCACGTTCGATTACTTTATTGTCGTCGACCCACCCGCGGCGTGACCGACCTGTCCCGTTTTCCTTACGCTTCAGCTTCCCCACGAATCACGGCGAGCACTCCATCCAGCTCGTCAGCCTTCACAAGAACGTCACGTGCCTTGGAGCCCTCGCTGGGGCCGACGATCCCGCGGGACTCCATGAGGTCCATCAGCCGTCCGGCCTTGGCGAATCCGACGCGCAGCTTGCGCTGGAGCATCGAGGTGGACCCGAACTGCGAAGTGACGACCAGCTCGGCAGCGGCACACAGCAGATCGAGGTCGTCACCGATGTCCTCGTCGATCTCCTTCTTCTGCTTGCTGCCGACGGTGACGTCGTCCCGGAAGACCGGCGCCATCTGGTCCTTGCAGTGCTGGACGATCGCCGCGACCTCGTCCTCGGTGACGAAGGCGCCCTGCATACGGGTGGGTTTGTTGGCCCCCATCGGCAGGAAGAGCCCGTCGCCCTTGCCGATCAGCTTCTCGGCACCCGGCTGGTCGAGGATGACCCGGCTGTCGGCGAGTGAGGAGGTGGCGAACGCGAGCCTGGAGGGCACGTTCGCCTTGATCAGACCGGTGACGACGTCGACGGAGGGCCGCTGTGTGGCGAGCACCAGGTGGATGCCGGCCGCACGCGCGAGCTGAGTGATGCGCACGATCGCGTCCTCGACGTCGCGCGGCGCGACCATCATCAGGTCCGCCAGCTCATCGACGATCACCAGCAGGTACGGGTACGGCGAAAGCTCACGCTCACTGCCCTCGGGCAGCTTCACCTTGCCGTTCCTGATGGCCTCGTTGAAGTCGTCGATGTGCCGGTAGCCGAACGCCGCGAGGTCGTCGTAGCGCAGGTCCATCTCCCGCACGACCCACTGCAGCGCCTCGGCGGCCCGCTTCGGGTTGGTGATGATCGGAGTGATCAGGTGCGGGATGCCCTCGTACGCGGTCAGCTCGACCCGCTTGGGGTCGACGAGGACCATCCGCACGTCCTCGGGGGTCGCGCGGACCATGACGGACGTAATCAGGCAGTTAATGCACGAGGATTTACCGGAACCAGTGGCTCCGGCGACGAGCACGTGCGGCATCTTCGCGAGGTTGGCCATCACATAGCCGCCCTCGACGTCCTTGCCCAGCGCGACCAGCATCGGGTGGTCGTCCTCGGCCGCGTCCGCGAGCCGCAGCACGTCACCGAGGTTGACCATCTCGCGGTCGGTGTTCGGGATCTCGATGCCGACCGCCGACTTGCCGGGGATCGGGCTGATGATCCGCACGTCGGGGCTGGCGACGGCGTACGCGATGTTCTTGGTGAGCGCCGTGATCCGCTCGACCTTCACTGCGGGGCCGAGCTCGACCTCGTAGCGCGTGACCGTCGGACCGCGTGTGAAGCCGGTGACGGCGGCGTCGACCTTGAACTCCATGAAGACGTTCTGGAGCGAGGCGACCACAGCGTCGTTGGCGGCGCTGCGCGTCTTGCCAGGACCGCCGCGCTCGAGCAGGTCGAGCGACGGCAGGGAGTAGGTGATGTCGCCGGACAGCTGGAGCTGCTCGGCGCGCGGGGGGAGCTCGCGCGGCCCGTCGGGCGCGGCCTTGGTGAGGTCGGGCACGACGGTCTCGACCGGCAGGGCCTCCTGCTTGGGCGGCTTGGAGCTCTTGGTGCGCGCGGCCGGTACCGGCGTCGTCTCCTCGTACCCGTCGCGCTCCACGGAGACGCCCTGCGTCAGATCGGCGACCAGCGGCGAGGGCGGCATGCCGTGCAGCACGGCACCGTCGAGCGCGGCAGCGGCTGCCGCGGCGACGTCCACCGCGTCCATCGGCCGATGCATGTCGGGTTGCTGCACCGCGGGCCGCCTGGGGCGGCCCCGGCGCTTGGTGAGCGCCTCCTGCTCGGCACTGTCGGGATCGTACGTCTCGGGGGCGCGCGAGCGCCGCCGCGAGCGCGCGGGGAGCGCCTCGCGCCACTGCTCGTCATAACGCTCGTCGTCCTCGCCGAACTCGTCCTCATCGACGTCGGCCTGAACGATGCCCAGCTTCTGCCCCAGGAGCCGCAGCCGCTGCGGAATCGCGTTGACCGGAGTCGCCGTGACGACCAGCAGCCCGAAGATGGTGAGCAGCACGAGAAGTGGCACGGCCAGGACGTCACCCATCGTGTACGTCAGGGGGGTGGACGCGCCCCAGCCGATGAGTCCGCCGGCGTCCCTTATCGCCTGCATGCCGTCGCTGCGCGCGGGCGCCCCGCACGCGATGTGAACCTGGCCGAGCACACCGATCACGAGCGCGGACAGGCCGATCACGATGCGGCCGTTGGCCTCGGGCTTCTCGGGGTGCCGGATGAGCCGGGCCGCGATGACGCCGAGCAGTATCGGGACGAGCAGGTCGAGACGGCCGAAGGCGCCGGTCACCAGCAGCTCGACGAGGTCACCCACGGGGCCCCGCAGATTGGACCACGTACCCGCTGCGACGATCAGCGCGAGGCCGAGCAGCAGGAGCGCGAGACCGTCCTTACGGTGCGCCGGGTCGAGTCCCTTCGCGCCGCGCCCTATGCCGCGGAACATCGCCCCGACGGCGTGCGCGATGCCCAGCCACACGGCGCGTACGAGTTTGTACACGCCCGCGGTCGGGTTGGGCGCCGGCGCGGGAGCGGCCTTCTTCGCCGCGGCCTTCTTGGCGGGCGCCTTCTTGGCGGCTGCCTTCTTGGCGGGCGCCTTCTTGGCGGCTGCCTTTTTCGCGGGGGCCTTCTTCGCCGGAGCCTTCGTCGGAGCGGCCGCCTTCTTCGCGGGCGGCTTCTTGGCTGCGGACTGACGTGAGGCCATGTGTGTGAGGTTACCGGTGGAGACGACAGCGGACACGTGTGCCCAGTGCTTCACCCGTTCGTGTCGCCCTTGCCGAGGACCGAAACTGACGTCGGCTCACACGGGACGCAGAGCTCGGTGGCGCCCAGTTCCGCGACTGCAGCGCCCAGTTCTGCTGAAGCGACACTCACTTCTGCTGGAGCAGCCCTCAGTTCCGCTGGAGCAGCACTCAGCTCTGCGACGGCACCGAAGGTGCGCCGCTCCCCGTGCCCGGCTCCAGGGCGTCCAGCGCCCTGCGCAATCCCGTGAGTTTGCGTTCGAGATGGGCTGCGGTCGCCACCGCCGCCGCGTCGGCCGAGTCGTCGTCGAGCTGCTTGGACAGCGCCTCGGCCTGCTCCTCAACGGCCGCGAGCCGCGCGGAGAGTTCGGCGAGGAGTCCGGCGGGCTCCTTGGTGTCGCCGAGCGCCGCCTTGCCGCCCCCCTCCAGCTGGAGCCGCAGCAGGGCCGCCTGCTCCCGGAGTTGGCAGTTCTTCATGTAGAGCTCGACGAAGACGGAGACCTTCGCGCGCAGCACCCACGGGTCGAACGGCTTGGAGATGTAGTCCACCGCACCCGCTGCGTACCCCCGGAAGGTGTGATGCGGGCCGTGGTTGATCGCGGTGAGGAAGATGATCGGGATGTCCCGGGTCCGTTCTCGCCGCTTGATGTGCGCGGCGGTTTCGAAACCGTCCATGCCCGGCATCTGGACGTCCAGCAGAATGACCGCGAAGTCGTCCGTGAGCAGTGCTTTGAGCGCTTCCTCCCCGGACGATGCCCGTACCAGTGTCTGATCGAGCGCGGAGAGGATCGCCTCCAGCGCCAACAGATTCTCCGGCCGGTCATCGACCAGGAGGATCTTGGCCTTCTGCACCATGGCCCGCCCTCCTCGCCCCGGCATGGGGCCTCCCCTGTCCGCAGGACTTGGGGAAGCACCGGACGCCGCCCCAGGGGACGACTCCCTTGCGCCGCCCGTCCTTGTGCCGGTCATGGTAGCCGCACCCCGCCTGTCGCCACACCCTGTCACCGCGATGTCACTGTGCACGTAGCAGAAACGTAGCGGGAGACCAGAAGGTTCCCCGAATCCCGCACTTCTACACGGCCTCGGCCACAGTCAGTTATCCGACGCCGGGCCCGTCGCGCCACCGGTTCGGCGCGCCCGCCCGGCGCTCCGGTCGCTGACACCGCGTAGCGACCGGACTCGCCGGACATCAGTCTGTCACTCCTCACGCATCCACTGCTCCATCACAGAGAGCAGGTGATCGGGATCGACCGGTTTCGTCACGTAGTCGGAGGCGCCCGACTCGATGGCCTTCTCCCGGTCGCCCTTCATCGCCTTCGCCGTGAGCGCGATGATCGGCAGTCCGGCGAACTGCGGCATCCGGCGAATCGCCGTCGTCGTCGCATAACCATCCATCTCGGGCATCATGATGTCCATCAGGACAACCGTCACATCATCGTGTTGCTCCAGGACTTCGATGCCCTCGCGGCCGTTCTCGGCGTACAGCACCGAGAGCCCGTGCTGCTCGAGGACGCTGGTCAGCGCGAACACATTACGGATGTCGTCGTCGACGATCAGCACCTTCTCGCCCTCGAACCGGATGCCGCGGCGCGGATGCGGCTCCGCGTCCTGCCGGCCCGCGGCCGCCCATTGCTCCTGGGCCGCCCCCGCGGCGCCGTTCGGCTGCCCCGGCCCCGGCAGGGCGCTGCGCTGCTCGACCGCGGACACCGCCCTGCGGCGCCTCCTGAAGAGCGCGGCGGGCCCGTTCTGTGTCTCCCGGTACGACTTCACCTCGGCCGGCGTCTCGATGTCGGCGCCGGACAGCTCCGCCTCGGAGGCCAGCAGTTCCCCGGCCTCCAGCGCCGGCGCGAGCTGCCCGTATCCCTGCGGCGGCAGTTCGCTCGGGTGCAGCGGCAAATACAGCGTGAACGTCGAGCCGCGCCCCGGCTCGCTCTGCGCGTGGATCTCACCGCCCAGCAGCCGCGCGATCTCCCGCGAGATGGACAGCCCCAGCCCCGTACCGCCGTACTTCCGGCTCGTCGTGCCGTCCGCCTGCTTGAAGGCCTCGAAAATGACTCGCATCTTGCTGGCCGCGATCCCGATGCCGGTGTCCGTCACGGAGAACGCGGTCAGATCGGCGTCCGCGTCCCGCAGCGAACCGGACTCCAGGAGCTGCTCCCGGATGGCCACCGGAACGTCCGCACCGGCGGGCCTGATCACCAATTCGACCGCTCCGGAGTCGGTGAACTTCACCGCGTTGGAGAGCAGGTTGCGCAGCACCTGGAGGAGCCGCTGTTCGTCGGTGTGCAGTGTGGCGGGCAGTTCCGGCGACACGCGTACGGAGAAATCGAGACCCTTCTCCGCCGTCAGCGGACGGAAAGTGGCCTCTACGTAGTCGACGAGTTGGACCAGCGCGATGCGGGTCGGCGACACGTCCATCTTGCCCGCCTCGACCTTCGACAGGTCGAGGATGTCGTTGATCAGCTGGAGCAGGTCAGAGCCGGCGCCGTGGATCGTCTCGGCGAACTCGACCTGCTTCGGGGTGAGGTTCGTGTCCGCGTTGTCGGCGAGCAGCTTGGCCAGGATCAGCAGGGAGTTGAGCGGCGTACGCAGCTCGTGCGACATGTTCGCCAGGAACTCGCTCTTGTAGCGCATGGAGACCGCGAGCTGCTCGGCACGCTCCTCCAGGACCTGCCGGGCTTCCTCGATCTCGGTGTTCTTCACCTCGATGTCGCGGTTCTGCTGGGCCAGCAGCTCGGCCTTCTCCTCCAGCTCCGCGTTCGAGTCCTGGAGTGCCTTCTGCCGGTTCTCCAACTCCGCCGAACGCTCGCGCAGTTGCTCGGTGAGCTCCTGCGACTGGCGGAGCAGCACCTCCGTCTTGGTGTTGACGGAGATGGTGTTGACGCTCGTCGCGATCATCTCGGCGATCTGGTTCAGGAAGTCCTTCTGGATCTGCGTGAACGGTGTGAAGGACGCCAGCTCGATGACACCGAGCACGGTCCCTTCGAAGAGCACCGGAAGCACGATGACCTGTGCCGGGGGCGCCTCGCCGAGCCCGGAGGAGATCTTCAGATAGCCGCTCGGCGCGTTCTCCACGAGGATCGTGCGCTTCTCCTGGGCCGCCGTCCCGATCAGCGCCTCACCGGGCCGGAAGGACGTCGGCATGGAGCCCATCGAATAGCCGTACGAGCCGAGCATGCGCAGCTCGTACGCGTCCTCGTCGTTGCCCGCCTCCTTGCCGTCGACCAGCGGCATGGAGAGGAAGAACGCACCGTGCTGCGCGGAGACGACCGGTGTCAGCTCGCTCATGATCAGCGAGGCCACGTCGTCGAGGTCGCGCCGGCCCTGCATCAGGGCGGAGATGCGCGCGAGGTTGCCCTTCAGCCAGTCCTGCTCCTTGTTGGCGATGGTGGTGTCGCGCAGGTTGGCGATCATCTTGTTGATGTAGTCCTGAAGTTCCTGGATCTCGCCGGAGGCGTCCACGTCGATCTTCAGGTTCAGGTCGCCACGGGTCACCGCGGTCGCCACGCGCGCGATGGCGCGCACCTGCCGGGTCAGGTTCCCGGCCATCTCGTTCACCGACTCGGTGAGGTCGCGCCAGGTACCGTCGACGTCGCGTACGCGCGCCTGGCCGCCCAACTGCCCTTCGGTGCCCACCTCGCGGGCCACTCGAGTGACCTCCTCGGCGAAGGACGACAGCTGGTCGACCATCGTGTTGATGGTGGTCTTCAGCTCCAGGATCTCGCCGCGCGCGTCAATGTCGATCTTCTTGGTCAGGTCGCCCTTGGCGATGGCCGTGGTGACCATCGCGATGTTGCGCACCTGGCCGGTCAGGTTGGACGCCATCCCGTTCACGGACTCGGTGAGGTCCTTCCATGTACCGGACACGCCCGGCACGCGCGCCTGGCCGCCGAGGATGCCGTCCGTGCCCACCTCGCGGGCCACCCGGGTGACCTGGTCGGCGAACGAACTCAGCGTCTTCACCATGGTGTTGACGGTGTCGGCGAGCTGGGCGACCTCGCCACTCGCCTCGACCGTGACCTTCTTGGTGAGGTCGCCGTTGGCCACCGCCGTCGCGACCTGCGAGATGTTCCGCACCTGGTTGGTCAGGTTGTTGGCCATCACGTTGACGTTGTCGCTCAGGTCCTTCCAGATGCCCGTGACACCCGGCACCCGCGCCTGACCGCCCAGGTTGCCCTCGGTGCCCACCTCGCGGGCCACCCGAGTCACCTGCTCGGCGAAGTTGGACAGCTGGTCGACCATCGTGTTGACGGTGGTGACGAGTTCGAGGATCTCGCCCTTGGCGTCGACGGTGATCTTCTTCGACAGGTCGCCCTTCGCGACCGCCGTCGTGACCTCGGCGATGTTGCGCACCTGAATGGTCAGGTTGTTCGCCATGAAGTTCACGGACTGGGTGAGGTCCTTCCAGGTGCCGGAGACACCCTGCACCTCGGCCTGCCCGCCGAGCATGCCCTCCGTGCCCACCTCTCGGGCCACCCGCGTGACCTGCTCGGCGAAGTTCGAGAGCTGGTCGACCATCGTGTTGAGGGTGTTCTTCAGCTCCAGGATCTCGCCGCGCGCGTCCACATCGATCTTCTGCGACAGGTCACCCCGGGCCACCGCCGTCGCGACCTGCGCGATGTTCCGCACCTGGGCGGTGAGGTTGCCCGCCATGCCGTTCACGGAGTCCGTCAGATCGCGCCACACGCCGGCGACGCCCGGCACCTGCGCCTGGCCGCCGAGGCGACCTTCCGTACCCACCTCGCGGGCGACCCTGGTCACCTGGTCGGCGAAGGCGGAGAGCTGGTCGACCATCGTGTTGATGGTGTTCTTCAGCTCCAGGATCTCGCCGCGCGCGTCCACATCGATCTTCTGCGACAGGTCACCGCGGGCCACCGCCGTCGTGACCTGCGCGATCTGCCGCACCTGCGAAGTCAGGTTCCCCGCCATGAAGTTGACGGAGTCGGTGAGTTCCTTCCAGGTGCCCGACACACCGTCCACGCGGGCCTGACCGCCGAGGCGGCCCTCCGTACCCACGTCACGGGCCATCCGTGTCACCTGGTCGGCGAACGAGGAGAGCTGGTCCACCATCGTGTTCACGGTGTTCTTCAGCTGGAGCATCTCGCCGGAGACATCGACCGTGACCTTCTGCGACAGATCCCCGTTGGCGACCGCCGTCGTCACCTGCGCGATGTTGCGCACCTGGCCGGTGAGGTTCCGGAACGCCGTGTTGACGGAGTCCGTCAGGTCCTTCCACGTTCCCGCCGCGCCCGGCACCTGTGCCTGGCCGCCCAGTTCACCCTCGACACCGACCTCGCGCGCCACGCGCGTGACCTCGGCGCCGAACGCCGACAGCTGGTCGACCATCGTGTTGACGGTGTTCTTGAGCTCCAGCATCTCGCCGGCGACATCGACAGTGACCTTCTGGGAGAGGTCACCGTTGGCCACGGCCGTGGTCACCGCGGCGATGTCGCGCACCTGGGTCGTGAGGTTCCGGAAGACCGTGTTGACGGAGTCCGTCAGGTCCTTCCAGGTCCCCGCCGCGCCCGGCACATTCGCCTGGCCACCGAGCCGCCCCTCGCCGCCGACCTCGTTGGCCACCCGCGTGACCTCGTCCGCGAACGTCCGCAGCGTCTCGGTCATCTGGTTGATCGTCTCGGCGAGCTGCGCGACCTCGCCGCGTGCGGAAACCGTCACCTTCTGCGACAGGTCACCGCTGGCGACCGCCGTCGTCACCTGCGCGATCCCGCGCACCTGGGCCGTGAGGTTTCCGGCCATGAGGTTCACCGAATCGGTGAGGTCCTTCCACACACCGGCCACACCGGGCACCTGTGCCTGACCGCCCAGCTCACCCTCGGTGCCCACCTCACGCGCGACTCGCGTCACCTCGGAGGAGAAGGAGGACAGCTGGTCCACCATCGTGTTGACGGTGTTCTTGAGCTCGAGCATCTCGCCGGCCACGTGAACCGTGACCTTCCGGGACAAGTCACCCTTGGCGACCGCCGTGGTCACGAGAGCGATGTCACGCACCTGGGCCGTCAGCCGGTACGCCATGGTGTTGACCGAATCCGTGAGATCCTTCCACGAACCGGACATCCCGCGCACCCGCGCCTGACCGCCCAACTTGCCCTCGGTGCCCACCTCGCTCGCCACCCGCGTGACCTCGTCGGTGAACGTCGACAGCTGGTCGACCAGATTGTTGACCGTCCGCCCGACCTTGAGGAACTCCCCGCGCAGCGGATGCCCGTTGCCGTCGGCCGCCTGAGCCCGCAGCTCCATGCGGGGCGACAAGTCGCCCTCCGCGACCGCGGACAGCACCCGGCCGACCTCGGACACAGGCCGTACGAGATCGTCGACGAGCGCGTTCGAGGCGTCGATCGCCGCTGCCCACGAGCCCTCGCAGGCGCCCGCCTCCAGCCGCTCCGTGAGTTTTCCCTCACGTCCCACCATGCGACGTACGCGCGACAACTCACCCGTGAGGTGCAAATTTCGGTCGGCCACTTCATTGAAGACCGCCGCGATCTCGGACATCACTCCGTCGCCGGAGGCCGTGAGCCGCTTGCGGAAGTTGCCGTCCCGCATCGACACCAGGGCTGCCAGCAACCGGTTCAGGGCCGCCGTGTCCACCTCGGTGGTGCCATTGCGCGGTGTGCGCTCGTTGTTCAGGGACTGTCCGCCTTTCGCGCGCGTCTTAGTGCCCCGCGTCGCTGCGCCAGACTCCACTGTGTCCCTCCCGCAAGGGTCGACCATTACTGCTCGGCGTACTCGGGTACTTCTGCTCGGCGTGCCGGAAGGCACTCAGCCTGCCCGAACCGTCTCTTGGAGCTTGCCCAGTGTTTCACCCTGGTTGAACCAGGCCATAACAGTTCGGCAGCTTCGCACATCGTCCGCACACCCTCCGGACGGAAACACAGCCGACCGGCATCCGCATGGACGGCGAAGGTAAGTAACCTTGCATGCGGCTGTCCAGCCGTGCCGGTCCCGTCCGGCCTGGGCGGTGGCACGAGCACGAGCGGGCAGGCATCGGAGGGGCGCCGCACCATGACCACCGGACTGCATCCTGGGGGACCGCCCCAGGATCCTCGGCCGACGGGGAACCACGCTCTGCCACGGCAGGAGCAGGTCGGCCACGGAGCCCTGCACGCCGACAACCGGACAAGGAGTTCTGTGATCACCGCGCGCGCGGCCGCCAGTTTCGATCCCCTGGGGCGATCGGTCGCGACCGCCCGGTCCTTTGTCCGTGACACCCTGCAGGGCTGGGGCTTCGCCGACATCGTCGACGATGCCGTGGTCCTCACCAGCGAACTTGTCACCAACGCTGTCGTACATGCGGGCACCTCCGCGGACGTTCTGTGTCTGCGCAGCGACGACGGCGTACGCATCGAGGTGGCGGACCGCTACCCGGAACGTGAAATTCCACTCCAGGCGACGGCTGTGAACATGGGCAGCCCCGACCGCGAAGGCGGCCGCGGCCTCCAGCTGTGCGCGGCGCTGGCCGGCCGCTGGGGTGTCGAGTACACGCCCACCCACAAGCAGGTCTGGTTCCAGCTCCACCTCCCCGAGCGTCCCGTGGGCACCCGCACCGCCGGCCCCTCCCTCCCCGCCGATCTCCTCCCGCTCGCCGACGGCCGCGTCCGCGTCGCAGTCGTCCAGATCGACCGCGTCGGCGCCATCAACGCCTGGAACGAGGACGCGGAGGAGCTCTTCGGGTACGCCGCCGAGCACGTCACCGGAAAACCGCTCACCGACCTCGCCGCCTGGCCGCACACCCCCGGCACCAGCACCGGCATCGTCGAGGCCCTCCAACTCTCCCGCTGGGAAGGCAGCTACGGCATCCGCGGCGCCAACGGGCGCGTCACCCCGGTCTACGCCTCACACCTTCGGGTCCGCGACACCGGCGGCGAGCCCTCCACGGTCTGCCTTCTCGTACGCGACCACGAACGCGCCGTCCTGCAGACCCCGTTGCGCGTCAACGCCAGCGACACGACCACCAGTTCCGAGGGCCAGGCCTCCGACCCTTTCGAGGTCTTCATCGGCTCGCCCGCCCCCGACGACCTGGACGGCCTCCTCCAGCGCACGGTGGAACGCGCCCGCGACATGCTCGACGGCGACTCCGCCTTCCTGCTCCTCGCGACCGACGACGAAACGGAGTTGGAGGTACGAGCCTCGACGGGCCTCCCCTCCGCCCGCCAGCGCTTCGCCCGCGTCCCCGTCGAGGCGGGCCCCGGGCGCTACGGCTCGGCCCGCATGCCCGCCGTGCACGAGGATCTGACGGTCGTTCCGGGCGCCGTCCCGCTGCTGAGCGGCACCGGCATGCGCTCGGTCGTCACGGTCCCGCTGAAGGTCGAAGGACGCCTCACCGGCTCACTCGGCGTCGCGGCCGAGTCACCCAGCAGATACTCCAACGAGGAGGCCCTGCGCCTCCAGTTCGCCGCCGACCGCATCGCGCTTGCGGTGGAGTCCGCCCGGCTGGGCGAGCTGGAACGCCTGCGCCGGGGCTCACTGTCCTTCCTCGTGGAGGCCTCCGACCTCCTCGCCGGCACCCTGGACCGCGACCAGACCCTGGCCCTCATGGCCCAGATGACGGTGCCGACCCTCGCCACCTGGTGCGCCGTTTACACGATCGCCGACCAGGCCTCGGATCCGTATCTCTCGTACGTCCTGCACGAGGACGAGGAACGCATCGACGGCCTCAAGGCGTTGCTCTCCAAGATCGCTCCACCGGACCCGGTCCCCACCCCGGGCGCCCGCGTCTGGTCGGCACCCGCCGAAGCGGCCCACGAGGCGGCCCTGCGCACCTCCATGCGCAGCCTGGGCCTGGGCGAGTCCTCGCCGGTGAGTTCCGGCATCGGCACGACACTGGCGACGGCCTCGGCGGTCGGCGGCGAGACAGTCGTACTCCCCCTGGTGGCCCGCAACCGCGTCATCGGCATGCTGACGCTCGGCAAGCCGTCGGACGAACACTTCCGCCAGGAAATCCTGGAGTTGGCCGAAGACCTTTCGCGCAGGGCCGCCCTGGCGTTGGACAACGCCCGCCTGTACTCGGAGCGCATGGCCATCAGCCAGTCCCTCCAGCGCAGCCTGCTTCCCCCCGAACTTCCCCACATCGAGGGCGTCGAGGTCGAGGTCATCTACCGAGCGGCCGGCGAGGGCAACGAGGTCGGCGGCGACTTCTACGACCTCTTCCCGATCCGTGACGGCGCGTACGGCTTCGCCATCGGCGACGTCTGCGGTACGGGCCCGGAGGCGGCGGCGGTCACCGGCTTGGCCCGGCACGCGCTCAGGCTGCTGGCCCGGGAGGGCTACGGCGGCCCGGCCGTCCTGGAGCGCCTGAACTCCGCGATCCTCGACGAGGGCGCCCGCAGCCGCTTCCTGACGCTCCTGTACGGCGAGTTGTGGCCCCAGGAGGACGGCAGCGCGCTGCTGAAAGTGGTGTGCGCCGGCCACCCGCTCCCGCTGCGCCTGCGCCAGGACGGCACGGTCGAACCGGCCGCCGAACCCCAGCCACTGCTCGGCGTCATGGAGGACCTGGAGCTGTACGAGCAGACGGTCACGCTGGATCCGGGCGACGTCCTGCTGTGCGTCACGGACGGCGTCACGGAGCGCCGCGAGGGCACCCGCATGCTCGGCGACGACGGGCTCACGGACGTCCTCACCACGTGCACGGGTCTGACGGCCGGCGCGGTCGCCGCCCGCATCATGCGCGCGGTCGAGCGCTTCGCCTCCGACGCCCCGTCCGACGACATGGCGATTCTGGCGATGCGGGTTCCCGGTCTCCACAAGGACTGAGGCCCGGCCTTGCCTCGGGGTACGAGAAAGGCCCCCGCCCGTAAGGGCGGAGGCCTTTTCTTGACGGAGCCCCCAAACGGAATCGAACCGTTGACCTTCTCCTTACCATGGAGACGCTCTACCGACTGAGCTATAGGGGCCAGTTGCCATTTCGAGGTTTCCCTCGCGGCAACGGAATAGATCATACCCCGAACAGAAGCGTGTTCCCAACCACGGCCGGTGGGTCAGAAGGCAGGCTGCAGCAGTCCACCGAGCGCATTGCACGCCGAGACGATCCGCTGCATCTCGCGCTTGGTCAGAGAGGCATCGACCGGCAGCGCGAGAGTCTCATCCGCGGCCCGCTCGGTCTCCGGCAGGTGCACGTCCCGGCGGAATGCCGGCATGCGGTGCACGGGAGTCTTCACCGGCACCCGGCACTCAACTCCCCTGGCCCGCACGGCCCGTGCGAACGCGTCCCGGTCCGGCCGTCCATTGCCCGGCACCCGCACGACGTACTGCTGGTAGGTGTGCCCGTCACCGCCGTCGGGCGTCCGCACACCGCTCAACCGCCCGTCAAGGTAGGCGGCCCGCTCCCTGCGCTGCGCTATCTCGTCGTACGGCGCCACGGACTCACCCTGCTCCAGTACCAGGAAGCCGTGCCGCTGTCCCATCCCCCGCAGCCGCACCATGTCGGCCGACCGACCGAAGCGATGAACCACAACCATGGCCACCGACTGGGGAGTTATGACCGCCTCGACCGAGTTCGGGTCGAGGCAGTACGTCGCCGGGTCTATGTCGGCGAAGACGGCCGTCGCCCCGGCCTGCGTCACGGCCTCAGCCACCTCGACGTTCCCGAACGCCGGCACGATGACCTCGTCACCGGCTCCGACACCCGCGGCCTTGAGCATTGCAGCAGTACTCATACGGCGGATGCTTGTCGCACAACGTGAACGCCAAGTGACGCAAAACAAAAAAGAGCTGGTCCCTGAACCGAAGTTCAGGGACCAGCTCTTTGAATAATTGTTCGGCGGCGTCCTACTCTCCCACAGGGTCCCCCCTGCAGTACCATCGGCGCTGTAAGGCTTAGCTTCCGGGTTCGGAATGTAACCGGGCGTTTCCCTCACGCTATGACCACCGAAACACTATGAAACTGTCAACCGCACCATGCCCGGTGGCCCCGGGGCATGGGGTTGTTCGTGGTTTCAGAACCAACACAGTGGACGCGAGCAACTGAGGACAAGCCCTCGGCCTATTAGTACCAGTCACCTCCAGCGGTTACCCGCCTTCCAGATCTGGCCTATCAACCCAGTCGTCTACTGGGAGCCTTAACCCCTCAAGGGGGTGGGAGTCCTCATCTCGAAGCAGGCTTCCCGCTTAGATGCTTTCAGCGGTTATCCCTCCCGAACGTAGCCAACCAGCCATGCCCTTGGCAGGACAACTGGCACACCAGAGGTTCGTCCGTCCCGGTCCTCTCGTACTAGGGACAGCCCTTCTCAAGACTCCTACGCGCACAGCGGATAGGGACCGAACTGTCTCACGACGTTCTAAACCCAGCTCGCGTACCGCTTTAATGGGCGAACAGCCCAACCCTTGGGACCGACTCCAGCCCCAGGATGCGACGAGCCGACATCGAGGTGCCAAACCATCCCGTCGATATGGACTCTTGGGGAAGATCAGCCTGTTATCCCCGGGGTACCTTTTATCCGTTGAGCGACGGCGCTTCCACAAGCCACCGCCGGATCACTAGTCCCGACTTTCGTCCCTGCTCGACCCGTCGGTCTCACAGTCAAGCTCCCTTGTGCACTTACACTCAACACCTGATTGCCAACCAGGCTGAGGGAACCTTTGGGCGCCTCCGTTACTCTTTGGGAGGCAACCGCCCCAGTTAAACTACCCATCAGACACTGTCCCTGATCCGGATCACGGACCCAGGTTAGACATCCAGCACGACCAGACTGGTATTTCAACGACGACTCCACACTGGCTGGCGCCAATGCTTCACAGTCTCCCAGCTATCCTACACAAGCCGAACCGAACACCAATATCAAACTGTAGTAAAGGTCCCGGGGTCTTTCCGTCCTGCTGCGCGAAACGAGCATCTTTACTCGTAGTGCAATTTCACCGGGCCTATGGTTGAGACAGTCGAGAAGTCGTTACGCCATTCGTGCAGGTCGGAACTTACCCGACAAGGAATTTCGCTACCTTAGGATGGTTATAGTTACCACCGCCGTTTACTGGCGCTTAAGTTCTCAGCTTCGCCACAACGAATTGTGACTAACCGGTCCCCTTAACGTTCCAGCACCGGGCAGGCGTCAGTCCGTATACATCGCCTTACGGCTTCGCACGGACCTGTGTTTTTAGTAAACAGTCGCTTCTCGCTGGTCTCTGCGGCCACCCCCAGCTCAGGAAGCAAGTTCCCTCACCGGTGATGGCCCCCCTTCTCCCGAAGTTACGGGGGCATTTTGCCGAGTTCCTTAACCATAGTTCACCCGAACGCCTCGGTATTCTCTACCTGACCACCTGAGTCGGTTTAGGGTACGGGCCGCCATGAAACTCGCTAGAGGCTTTTCTCGACAGCATAGGATCATCCACTTCACCACAATCGGCTCGGCATCAGGTCTCAGCCACAAGTGCGACGGATTTACCTATCGCACGGCCTACACCCTTACCCCGGGACAACCACCGCCCGGGATGGACTACCTTCCTGCGTCACCCCATCACTCACCTACTACAGGTCTGGTCCGTCGGCTCCACCACTCCCCTTTGCCCGAAGGCTCCGGGGCGGCTTCACGGACTTAGCATCGCCTGGTTCGATGTTTGACGCTTCACAGCGGGTACCGGAATATCAACCGGTTATCCATCGACTACGCCTGTCGGCCTCGCCTTAGGTCCCGACTTACCCTGGGCAGATCAGCTTGACCCAGGAACCCTTAGTCAATCGGCGCACACGTTTCTCACGTGTGTATCGCTACTCATGCCTGCATTCTCACTCGTGAACCGTCCACCACTGCCTTCCGGCGCGGCTTCACCCGGCACACGACGCTCCCCTACCCATCACAGCGGGCGTTGGCCCTCATGCTGCAATGACACGACTTCGGCGGTACGCTTGAGCCCCGCTACATTGTCGGCGCGGAATCACTAGACCAGTGAGCTATTACGCACTCTTTCAAGGGTGGCTGCTTCTAAGCCAACCTCCTGGTTGTCTGTGCGACTCCACATCCTTTCCCACTTAGCGTACGCTTAGGGGCCTTAGTCGATGCTCTGGGCTGTTTCCCTCTCGACCATGGAGCTTATCCCCCACAGTCTCACTGCCGCGCTCTCACTTACCGGCATTCGGAGTTTGGCTAAGGTCAGTAACCCGGTAGGGCCCATCGCCTATCCAGTGCTCTACCTCCGGCAAGAAACACACGACGCTGCACCTAAATGCATTTCGGGGAGAACCAGCTATCACGGAGTTTGATTGGCCTTTCACCCCTAACCACAGGTCATCCCCCAGGTTTTCAACCCTGGTGGGTTCGGTCCTCCACGACCTCTTACAGCCGCTTCAACCTGCCCATGGCTAGATCACTCCGCTTCGGGTCTTGAGCGCGCTACTAAACCGCCCTGTTCGGACTCGCTTTCGCTACGGCTTCCCCACACGGGTTAACCTCGCAACACACCGCAAACTCGCAGGCTCATTCTTCAAAAGGCACGCAGTCACGAGACAAGCACAAGTGCTTGTCCGACGCTCCCACGGCTTGTAGGCACACGGTTTCAGGTACTATTTCACTCCGCTCCCGCGGTACTTTTCACCATTCCCTCACGGTACTATCCGCTATCGGTCACCAGGGAATATTTAGGCTTAGCGGGTGGTCCCGCCAGATTCACACGGGATTTCTCGGGCCCCGTGCTACTTGGGTGTCTCTCAAACGAGCCGCTGATGTTTCGACTACGGGGGTCTTACCCTCTACGCCGGACCTTTCGCATGTCCTTCGCCTACATCAACGGTTTCTGACTCGTCCTGTCGCCGGCAGACGACAGAAGAGAGATCCCACAACCCCCCAAGCGCAACCCCTGCCGGGTCTCACACGCTTGAGGTTTGGCCTCATCCGGTTTCGCTCGCCACTACTCCCGGAATCACGGTTGTTTTCTCTTCCTGCGGGTACTGAGATGTTTCACTTCCCCGCGTTCCCTCCACACTGCCTATGTGTTCAGCAGCGGGTGACAGCCCATGACGACTGCCGGGTTTCCCCATTCGGAAACCCCCGGATCAAAGCCTGGTTGACGACTCCCCGGGGACTATCGTGGCCTCCCACGTCCTTCATCGGTTCCTGGTGCCAAGGCATCCACCGTGCGCCCTTAAAAACTTGGCCACAGATGCTCGCGTCCACTGTGCAGTTCTCAAACAACGACCAACCACCCATCACCCCCGGTACAACCCGGAGTTCACTGGGGCCGGCACTGAAGGCAGCCACATTCGGCCGTACCTTCAGACACCCAACAACGTGCCCGACACCCCCGCCACACGTGGCCTGCGTTCCACACTCCGAAGAGCAGTACTGGCAGCCCGAGTTGGCTGAAGGTGCCGAATAATCAACGTTCCACCCATGAGCAACCACCGCAGGACATTCGCCTGCGTTGTGGCCCTGGACCACCAAGCAAGCTTGGCGGCCTAGATGCTCCTTAGAAAGGAGGTGATCCAGCCGCACCTTCCGGTACGGCTACCTTGTTACGACTTCGTCCCAATCGCCAGTCCCACCTTCGACAGCTCCCTCCCACAAGGGGTTGGGCCACCGGCTTCGGGTGTTACCGACTTTCGTGACGTGACGGGCGGTGTGTACAAGGCCCGGGAACGTATTCACCGCAGCAATGCTGATCTGCGATTACTAGCAACTCCGACTTCATGGGGTCGAGTTGCAGACCCCAATCCGAACTGAGACAGGCTTTTTGAGATTCGCTCCGCCTCGCGGCTTCGCAGCTCTTTGTACCTGCCATTGTAGCACGTGTGCAGCCCAAGACATAAGGGGCATGATGACTTGACGTCGTCCCCACCTTCCTCCGAGTTGACCCCGGCAGTCTCCTGTGAGTCCCCATCACCCCGAAGGGCATGCTGGCAACACAGAACAAGGGTTGCGCTCGTTGCGGGACTTAACCCAACATCTCACGACACGAGCTGACGACAGCCATGCACCACCTGTACACCGACCACAAGGGGGCGACCATCTCTGGCCGTTTCCGGTGTATGTCAAGCCTTGGTAAGGTTCTTCGCGTTGCGTCGAATTAAGCCACATGCTCCGCTGCTTGTGCGGGCCCCCGTCAATTCCTTTGAGTTTTAGCCTTGCGGCCGTACTCCCCAGGCGGGGCACTTAATGCGTTAGCTGCGGCACCGACGACGTGGAATGTCGCCAACACCTAGTGCCCACCGTTTACGGCGTGGACTACCAGGGTATCTAATCCTGTTCGCTCCCCACGCTTTCGCTCCTCAGCGTCAGTAATGGCCCAGAGATCCGCCTTCGCCACCGGTGTTCCTCCTGATATCTGCGCATTTCACCGCTACACCAGGAATTCCGATCTCCCCTACCACACTCTAGCCTGCCCGTATCGACTGCAGACCCGGGGTTAAGCCCCGGGCTTTCACAACCGACGTGACAAGCCGCCTACGAGCTCTTTACGCCCAATAATTCCGGACAACGCTTGCGCCCTACGTATTACCGCGGCTGCTGGCACGTAGTTAGCCGGCGCTTCTTCTGCAGGTACCGTCACTTTCGCTTCTTCCCTGCTGAAAGAGGTTTACAACCCGAAGGCCGTCATCCCTCACGCGGCGTCGCTGCATCAGGCTTTCGCCCATTGTGCAATATTCCCCACTGCTGCCTCCCGTAGGAGTCTGGGCCGTGTCTCAGTCCCAGTGTGGCCGGTCGCCCTCTCAGGCCGGCTACCCGTCGTCGCCTTGGTGAGCCACTACCTCACCAACAAGCTGATAGGCCGCGGGCTCATCCTTCACCGCCGGAGCTTTCAACCGCAGACCATGCGGTCCGCAGTATTATCCGGTATTAGACCCCGTTTCCAGGGCTTGTCCCAGAGTGAAGGGCAGATTGCCCACGTGTTACTCACCCGTTCGCCACTAATCCACCCCGAAGGGCTTCATCGTTCGACTTGCATGTGTTAAGCACGCCGCCAGCGTTCGTCCTGAGCCAGGATCAAACTCTCCGTGAATGTTTTCCCGTAATCGGGACGACACCACGAGAGCGGAACCGTCCGAGGAATAATCGGACGGTTCACAGCGTCCTCGCTGTGCGCCTACCGAACACTGTCCGGCAGGACTTTTTCAAAGGAACCTCGCCACCGGAAGTCTCCGATGGACGGGGTATCAACATATCTGGCGTTGATTTTTGGCACGCTGTTGAGTTCTCAAGGAACGGACGCTTCCTTTGTACTCACCCGAGAGACTCTCTCAGGCTTTCCTCCGGGCGCTTCCCTTCGGTCTTGCGTTTCCGACTCTATCAGATCATTTTCCGATCCGATTTCCTCGGTGCTTTCCAGGTTTCCGCTTTCGCGTTTCCCTTTCCGGCGGCTCCGACTTTATCAGAGATTCTGAGTCGGAATTTCCGTCCCGCTCGGGGTGTCCTGGCACGCAGTTGCGCCGGGTTCCCGTTCAGGCGGAGCCGTAAACGTACTGGAGCGGGGCGCCTCGATGCAAATCGAGGCGCCCACTCCGGGTTGGCGCGTACGAGGCGTCAGACCTCGACAACGACCGGGAGGATCATCGGGCGTCGGCGGTAGTTGTCCGACACCCACTTGCCCAGTGTGCGCCGGATGAGTTGCTGCAGCTGGTGGGGCTCGACCACGCCGTCCTGGGCCGAACGCTCCAGGACCTCCGTGATCCTCGGGATGACGTCGGCGAAAGCGGAGTCGTCGATGCCGGAACCGCGGGCGTGCATGTGCGGGCCACCCGTGATCTTTCCGGTGCTGGAGTCCACCACGACGAACACCGAGATGATGCCCTCGTCGCCGAGGATCTTGCGGTCCTTGAGCGCGGGCTCGCCGACATCGCCGACCGAGAGGCCGTCGACGTACACATATCCGGCCTGGACCTTGCCGGAGATCTTGGCCTTGCCCTCGACGAGGTCGACGACGACACCGTCCTCGGCAATCACGATGCGGTCGTGCGGAACGCCGGTCAGGGCTCCGAGCTCGGCGTTGGCGCGCAGGTGGCGCCATTCGCCGTGGACCGGCATCAGGTTCCGTGGCTTGCAGATGTTGTAGAAGTACAGCAGTTCGCCCGCGGAGGCATGGCCGGACACGTGCACCTTGGCGTTGCCCTTGTGGACGACGTTGGCGCCCCAGCGGCTCAGGCCGTTGATGACGCGGTAGACCGCGTTCTCGTTGCCGGGGATCAGGGACGACGCCAGGATCACCGTGTCGCCCTGGACGATCCGGATCTGGTGGTCCCGGTTGGCCATCCTCGACAGGGCAGCCATCGGCTCGCCCTGGGAGCCCGTGCACACGAGCACGATCTCGTGGTCCGGGAGGTCGTCCAGCGTCTTGACGTCAACCACCAGGCCCGGCGGGACCTTCAGGTAGCCGAGATCCCGGGCGATGCCCATGTTGCGGACCATCGAGCGGCCTACGAAGGCGACCCGGCGGCCGTACTCGTGCGCCGCGTCCAGGATCTGCTGGATGCGGTGGACATGGCTGGCGAAGCTCGCCACGATGATCCGCTTGTGGGCGCCGGCGAAGACCTGGCGCAGCACGTTCGAGATGTCACGCTCGGGCGGGACGAAGCCCGGGACCTCGGCGTTCGTGGAGTCGGAGAGAAGGAGGTCGATGCCTTCCTCGCTCAGCCGCGCGAAGGCGTGCAGGTCCGTGAGGCGGCGGTCCAGCGGGAGCTGGTCCATCTTGAAGTCGCCGGTGTGCACCACCATGCCCGCGGGGGTGCGAATGGCGACCGCCAGCGCGTCCGGGATGGAGTGGTTGACCGCGACGAACTCGCAGTCGAAGGGGCCGATGCGTTCGCGGTGGCCCTCGGCCACTTCGAGCGTGTACGGACGGATGCGGTGCTCCTGGAGCTTCGCCTCGATGAGGGCGAGGGTCAGCTTGGAGCCGATCAGCGGGATGTCCGGCTTCTCGCGCAGGAGGAAGGGGACGCCGCCGATGTGGTCCTCGTGACCATGGGTGAGGACGATGCCCTCGATGTCGTCGAGGCGATCTCTGATGGACGTGAAGTCCGGCAGGATCAGGTCGATTCCGGGCTGCTCCTCCTCGGGGAAGAGCACTCCGCAGTCGACGATCAGCAGGCGGCCGCCGTATTCGAAGACCGTCATGTTCCGGCCGATTTCACCGAGGCCGCCGAGCGGGGTGACGCGCAGGCCGCCCTCGGGGAGCTTCGGCGGCGGGCCGAGTTCAGGATGCGGATGACTCAAAAGACTCTCCTCACCACGCACGCCACGTACCTGGCAAGGCACGTGGCGCGCGTGACGTTCGTGCAGTAGCAGTTGTCTGTGTGGGGTGCAGGCCCCATGGCCTGCGTGGTCGTACGTATTCAGTTGTGAAGTCTTTGGTTAGAGCTCTACCCCGCCGGCGGCAAGATCGATCTTGAGCTGGGCGGTCTCCTCGGGCGTCAGCTCGACCATCGGAGCGCGCAACGGTCCGGCGGGCAGCCCCCGGAGGGCGAGCGCTGCCTTGGTCGTCATGACGCCCTGGGTGCGGAACATGCCGGTGAAGACGGGAAGCAGCTTCTGGTGGATCTCGGTGGCCTTCTGGACGTCGCCCGAGACATACGCGTCGAGCATGGCGCGCAGCTCCGGAGTGACGACGTGGCCCACGACAGAGACGAAGCCGACCGCGCCCACCGAGAGCAGTGGCAGGTTCAGCATGTCGTCGCCGGAGTACCAGGCGAGGCCGGAGCGGGCGATCGCCCAGCTGGCGCGGCCCAGGTCTCCTTTGGCGTCCTTGTTGGCGACGATACGCGGGTGCTCCGCCAGGCGCACCAGGGTTTCGGTGTTGATCGGTACGCCACTGCGGCCGGGGATGTCGTAGAGCATCACCGGCAGTTCGGTGGCGTCGGCGATGGCCGTGAAGTGCCGGTACAGGCCCTCCTGCGGGGGCTTGTTGTAGTACGGCGTCACGGTGAGCAGGCCGTGCGCGCCGGTCTTCTCGGCGGCGCGGGCGAGCTCGATGCTGTGGTGGGTGTCGTTCGTGCCGACGCCGGCGACGATGTGGGCGCGGTCGCCGACCGCCTCCAGTACGGCTCGTACGAGATCCGATTTCTCCGCGTCGCTGGTGGTCGGGGACTCGCCGGTGGTGCCATTGATGATCAGGCCGTCGTTGCCTGCGTCCACCAGGTGGGTGGCGAGCCGCTGAGCGCCGTCGAGGTCGAGTGCGCCGTCCGCCGTGAAGGGCGTGACCATGGCGGTGAGGACCCGCCCGAAGGGGGTCTGCGGAGTGGAGGTCGGAGCCATGGGTAACACGCTACTCGCTGCTCAAGGCGGGGTCTGCCCTCGGGGCAGGCGACAAGTCGTGACAAAAGTGGAGCCCGGCACTGCCTGCTCGGGGGTTCAAGCAGTGCCGGGTCCGTTTGATCAGGCTAGATGAACTTCTCGAAATGCCGCAATACGGACACTTCGCTCGGCTGATCCGTACATCTGTGCCGGATGGCGTGCGGAAGCTCGCTACGGCGCCACGCGCCCGTTGGCGTTGAAGGCCGCGTATGTGAGCGGCATCAGCCTGGCCCACTCCGACTCCATCTTCTCCCCGACCATCTCGATCTCGCGCTGTGGGAAGGACGGGACCTTGGCCAGCTCGTGCTGGGTGCGCAGGCCGAGGAAATGCATCAGCGAGCGGGCGTTGCACGTCGCGTACATCGACGAGAAGAGGCCGACCGGGAGCACGGCGCGGGCCACTTCACGGGCTACGCCGGCCGCGAGCATTTCCTGGTACGCCTCGTACGCCTGTCGGTAGGAGTCCTCCATCACACGGCCCGTGAGCTCCTGCTGGGCCTGGGTGCCCTCGACGAAGACGTATTTGCCGGGGCGGCCCTCCTGGACCAGCTTGCGGGACTCGTCCGGGACGTAGAAGACGGGCTGGAGCTCCCTGTACCGGCCCGATTCCTCGTTGTACGACCAGCCCACGCGGTGCCGCATGAACTCGCGGAAGACGAAGATCGGGGCGCTGATGAAAAACGTCATCGAGTTGTGCTCGAAGGGGCTGCCGTGCCGGTCCCGCATCAGGTAGTTGATCAGGCCCTTGGAGCGCTCCGGGTCCTTGTGCAGCTCGTCCAGGGACTGCTCCCCGGCGGTGGAGACACGGGCGGCGAACAGCACATCGGCGTCGGACGCGGTGTGCTTGATCAGCTCGACGGTGACATCGCTGCGGAAGCTGGGCTTGAGGTCGTCGGCGGGGGTGTCGGTCACGGTTCGGAAGGTCCTTCCCATCACAGGCTCGGGCGGCGCCCACTCTACGGCCCGGCACTGACAACGGGGCGTTCGGTACCTTGCCGCGACATTCATCGGCGAACTTCTGCGAATTCGGTGATTCTGGGCACCTCTTGGGGCATTCGCTCGTCTGTACTGGTGACGGCGACCTCGTTCGAGTCGCCGGTCGCCTGGCAGCAGATCCCTGCTCCCCTACGAGTGTCCAGAGGAGAAGCGACCCCCATGTTCCGTCGGCGCGAGCCTGTTCCGTTCGCCTTCATCGCCGAAGCCGACAAGTTCCGCAGCAATGTCACTCCCCCACCCCGCGAGCGCGCGTCCGCCGGACAGATAGCCGGCCGGTTGCTCATAGGCCTCACCGTGGTCGCGGGGATCGCCGGCTCCCTGATACTGGGCATGCCGGCCCTGTCACAGGACCAGTCACCTGCGACGACGCAGCATTCCGAGGCGTCGGACGGCCGCTGACCCTCCCCCACCGCCCACGTGGTGTGGGGGCACCCCCATGGCCCCCCACGGGTGGTGGGCACGCATCCGGCTCGATAACCTCACCGGGCACAGCCCGTGCGTGGATTGAGTGAGGATCAGTCGTGCCCCTGCCCTTCCTGACGGCGGACCGCGCCTTTGACGAGACGGCGGACGATCTCGCGCTGCCCTACGACGACCGTGACCGCTGGCGGCGTCCCTATCGACCCGGGCCGTGCCGGGTGGGCGCGGCCGCGCTCGTCCTGCTGCTCGCCTCGTATGTGCTCGTCGCCGCGGTGGTCATCGCGGTCGCCGGGACCCTGAACGCCGGCGCGGCCTGTCTGGGCGGGGCCGCTGTCGCCATAGTCTGCGCGCTGCGGCTGCTGCGCGTGGGTGTGTGGGTGAGCGCGCGGGGGCTGCGCCGGGTGGGCTTCTTCCTCACGAGCACGACGCCGTGGGAGCGGGTCGTCACGGTGCGGACGGTGCAGCAGCCGGTGCGCTGGCTCGGGCTGCCGCGCACCGTTCAGGGGCAGGCGCTGGTCCTCGTACGCCAGGGTCGTGCGCCCGAGGACGTACCCCCACTGCTGACCACACACAACGCCGATTTTCTGGGGCGTGCGGAGGCCTTCGACCGCGCGGCGGACGCCATCGAGGTGTGGGCCGACGAGTACCGGCGGGGCTGAGACCCCGTACGCCTGCCACGGCGGGACGGGAAGGGCCGGTCCGCGGCGCGCGGACCGGCCCTTCCCCTCTGCGTGCCCTGGAGCCGCGTACGGCCCTCAGGCCTCCAGCGTCCTGCCCTCGCGCAGGGCGATGGCCCGCTGCATCGCCTTGCGGGCGCGCGGGGTGTCGCGGGCGTCGTGATAGGCGATCGCAAGACGGAACCAGCTGCGCCAGTCGTCCGGCGCGTCCTCGGTCTCGGCCTTGCGCTTGGCGAACACCTCGTCGGCCGAATCACGGTCGATGCGGCCACCGACGGTGCGCCTCAACTCGTCGACGGGCAGGCCGCCTTCGGCGTCCAGTTCGGCGGCGAGGCGGTTGGCCTTCCGGACGAACTGGGTGTTCTTCCAGAGGAACCAGATGCCGATGACCGGCAGGATCAGCACCGCGACACCGAAAGTGACGGTGATCAGGGTGCCGTTCTGGATGAGCAGCACGCCGCGGCTGCCGACCAGGACGAAGTAGACGACCAGGGCGGCGGCCGTGACGGCGTAGGTGATCTTCGCGCGCATGTCTGTCAGCTATCTGTAGCCGTCCCCCGGCTCAGCCGAGGTCGAGGAAGTTTTCCAGGCCGAAGGTGAGGCCCGGCGTGGTCACCACACGCCGCACGCCGAGCAGGATGCCCGGCATGAAGCTGCTGTGGTGGAGGGAGTCGTGGCGGATGGTGAGGGTCTCGCCCTCGCCGCCGAGCAGCACCTCCTGGTGGGCCAGCAGCCCGCGCAGGCGGACCGCGTGCACCGGGACACCGTCGACGTTCGCGCCGCGGGCGCCGTCCAGGGCGGTCACCGTGGCGTCGGGCTGCGGGGCGCTGCCCGCGCGCTCCCGGGCCGCGGCGATGAGCTGGGCGGTGCGTGTGGCGGTGCCGCTGGGGGCGTCCACCTTGTTCGGGTGGTGGAGTTCGACGACCTCGACGGACTCGAAGTAGGGCGCGGCCACCTCGGCGAACTTCATGGTCAGTACGGCGCCGATGGAGAAGTTCGGAGCGATGAGCACACCCGTCTCGGGCGACGCGGCCAACGAGGTGTTGAGCTGCGCGAGGCGCTCGTCGGTCCAGCCCGTCGTACCGACCACGGCGTGGATGCCGTGCCGTACGCAGAAGTCGAGGTTGCCCATGACCGAGTCCGGCGTGGTCAGTTCGACGACGGCCTGGGCGCCGGCCGCGACCAGCGTCTCCAGCTTGTCGCCCCGGCCGAGCGCGGCCACCAGCTCCATGTCATCGGCGGCGTCGACGGCTCGTACCGCCTCGGATCCGATCCGGCCCTTGGCACCGAGGACCGCCACGCGCAGCTTGCTCATTGCTTCGTTCCTTACAGAGACCTTGTAGAGACCTTGCAGACAGGACTTACGCGACCGCGTCGTGCAGACGGGACGCCTGCTTGTCCTTGAGCGGGCCGATGACCGACAGCGAGGGCCGCTGTCCCAGGATGTCGCGGGCGACCGAGCGGACCTCGTCCGGAGTGACCGACGCTATGCGGGCCAGCATGTCGTCGACGGACATCTGCTCACCCCAGCACAGCTCACTCTTGCCGATACGGTTCATCAGCGCGCCGGTGTCCTCCAGGCCGAGGACGGTGGAGCCCTGGAGCTGGCCGATGGCGCGCCCGATCTCGTCGTCCGACAAACCGTGCTCGGCGACCTGGTCGAGCTCGTCGCGGCAGAGCTTGAGCACGTCGTGGACCTGGCTCGGCCGGCAGCCCGCGTACACGCCGAAGAGGCCGCAGTCGGCGAAGCCCGAGGTGTACGAGTACACGCTGTAGGCCAGACCGCGCTTCTCGCGGACCTCCTGGAAGAGGCGGGAGGACATGCCGCCGCCGAGGGCGGTGTTCAGGACGCCCAGGGCCCAGCGGCGGTCGTCGGTGCGGGCCAGGCCCGGCATACCGAGGACGATGTGGGCCTGCTCGGTCTTGCGGCCGAGGAGTTCGACGCGGCCCGCGGTGCGGATGCCGCGCCGCCCGTCGCGCGGAGCGAGCGGGATGGCGTCGGGACCGCGCAGGGCGCCCGCCTTCTCGAAGGCGGCGCGGACCTGGCGTACGACCTTGTTGTGGTCGACGTTGCCCGCACAGGCCACGACCAAATGCGTCGGGTCGTAGTGCTTCCTGTAGAAGCGGCGGATGCGGTCCGCGGTGAGGGCGTTGACGGTGTCGACCGTGCCGAGGACCGGGCGGCCGAGCGGGGTGTCACCGAGCATCGTGTGCGCGAACAGGTCGTGCACACAGTCGCCCGGGTCGTCCTCGGTCATCGCGATCTCTTCGAGGATCGCGCCGCGCTCGACGTTCACGTCGTCTTCGAGGATGAGCGAGCCGGTCAGCATGTCGCAGACGACGTCGATGGCCAGCGGCAGATCGGTGTCGAGCACGCGCGCGTAGTAGCACGTGTACTCCTTCGCCGTGAACGCGTTCATCTCGCCGCCGACCGCGTCGATCGCCGAGGAGATGTCCAGCGCGCTACGACGCGACGTGCCCTTGAAGAGCAGGTGCTCCAGGTAGTGCGTGGCGCCGTTCAGCGTCGGCGTCTCGTCGCGGGAGCCGACGTGCGCCCAGATGCCGAAGGTGGCGGAGCGCACGGAGGGCAGGGTCTCGGTGACGATGCGCAGGCCGCCGGGGAGGGTGGTCTTACGGACCGTACCGATGCCGTTCTGGCCCTTGATGAGGGTTTGGGTACGGGCGACGGCCCGCGCCTCCGAGGAGGTGCGGGCCGTCGCCGTGGAGCTACTAGACGTCACTTGTCGGTGTCGTCCTTCTTCTCGTCGTTCTCTTCACCCTCGATGACCGGGATCAGGGAGAGCTTGCCGCGGGAGTCGATCTCGGCGATCTCGACCTGGACCTTCTGGCCCACGCCGACGACGTCCTCGACGTTCTCCACGCGCTTGCCGCCGGCGAGCTTGCGGATCTGCGAGATGTGCAGCAGACCGTCCTTGCCCGGGAGCAGCGACACGAACGCGCCGAAGGTCGTCGTCTTCACGACGGTGCCCAGGTAGCGCTCGCCGACCTCCGGCATGGTCGGGTTGGCGATGCCGTTGATCGTGGCACGGGCGGCCTCGGCGGCCGGGCCGTCGGCGGCACCGATGTAGATGGTGCCGTCGTCCTCGATCGTGATCTCGGCGCCGGTGTCCTCCTGGATCTGGTTGATCATCTTGCCCTTGGGGCCGATGACCTCACCGATCTTGTCCACGGGGATCTTGACGGTGATGATCCGCGGAGCGTTCGGGGACATCTCGTCCGGCGTGTCGATCGCTTCCATCATCACGTCGAGGATGTGGAGGCGGGCGTCGCGGGCCTGCTTGAGGGCCGCGGCCAGGACGGAGGCCGGGATGCCGTCCAGCTTGGTGTCGAGCTGGAGGGCGGTCACGAACTCCTTGGTGCCGGCGACCTTGAAGTCCATGTCGCCGAAGGCGTCCTCCGCACCGAGGATGTCGGTGAGGGCGACGTAGTGCGTCTGGCCGTCGATCTCCTGGGAGATCAGACCCATGGCGATGCCGGCGACGGGGGCCTTCAGTGGCACACCGGCGTTCAGCAGCGACATGGTGGAGGCGCAGACCGAGCCCATGGACGTCGAACCGTTGGAGCCGAGGGCCTCGGACACCTGGCGGATCGCGTAGGGGAACTCCTCGCGGGTCGGCAGGACCGGCACGATCGCGCGCTCGGCGAGCGCACCGTGGCCGATCTCGCGGCGCTTCGGGGAGCCGACGCGGCCGGTCTCACCGACGGAGTACGGCGGGAAGTTGTAGTTGTGCATGTAGCGCTTGCGGGTCACCGGGGAGAGGGTGTCCAGCTGCTGCTCCATGCGGAGCATGTTGAGGGTGGTGACGCCCAGGATCTGGGTCTCGCCACGCTCGAACAGCGCCGAGCCGTGCACGCGCGGGATGGCCTCGACCTCGGCGGCGAGCGTACGGATGTCCGTGACGCCGCGGCCGTCGATGCGGACCTTGTCCTTGATGACGCGCTCGCGCACCAGCTTCTTGGTCAGCGCACGGTACGCGGCGGAGATCTCCTTCTCGCGCCCCTCGAACTGCGGAAGCAGCTTCTCGGCGGCGATCTCCTTGACGCGGTCCAGCTCGGCCTCGCGGTCCTGCTTGCCGGCGATGGTGAGCGCCTGGGCGAGCTCGCTCTTGACCGCGGCGGTCAGGGCCTCGAGAACGTCGTCCTGGTAGTCGAGGAAGATCGGGAACTCGGCGGTCGGCTTGGCGGCCTTCGCGGCGAGGTCCGACTGCGCCTTGCACAGGACCTTGATGAAGGGCTTCGCGGCGTCGAGGCCGGAGGCGACGACCTCCTCGGTCGGCGCCTCGGCGCCGCCCTTGACCAGCTGGATGGTCTTGTCGGTGGCCTCGGCCTCGACCATCATGATCGCGACATCGCCGTCCTCCAGGACGCGACCGGCGACCACCATGTCGAAGACGGCGTCCTCGAGCTCGGTGTGCGTCGGGAACGCGACCCACTGGCCGTTGATCAGCGCGACGCGGACGCCGCCGACCGGACCGGAGAAGGGCAGACCGGCCAGCTGCGTGGACGCGGAGGCGGCGTTGATCGCCACCACGTCGTACAGGTGGTCGGGGTTGAGGGCCATGATCGTGGCGACGACCTGGATCTCGTTGCGCAGGCCCTTCTTGAAGGACGGGCGCAGCGGGCGGTCGATCAGACGACAGGTGAGGACGGCGTCCTCGGAGGGACGGCCCTCACGGCGGAAGAAGCTGCCGGGGATCTTGCCGGCGGCGTACATCCGCTCCTCGACGTCCACCGTGAGGGGGAAGAAGTCGAGCTGGTCCTTGGGCTTCTTGGAAGCGCTGGTGGCCGACAGCACCATGGTGTCGTCGTCCAGGTACGCCACGGCGGAGCCGGCGGCCTGCTTGGCCAGGCGGCCCGTCTCGAAGCGGATGGTGCGGGTGCCGAAGGATCCGTTGTCGATAACGGCCTCGGCGTAGTGGGTCTCGTTCTCCACTAGCGATATCTCCTCGTCTTCGTCCCGTCCTGCCCGTGTGGCAGGGGGACGGTGGCGGAGAGCGCACCTTCTGGTGCGGGCCGGTCTTCGATCGAAGCACCCGGGGCTCGCATTCCCCCGGGGGCCACTACCGAGGACCGGCGGCGGCGAGGTGCGCTTCTCCTCGTTCATTGACGTGATGGGGCCCTACCCGGCGGGTACGGTGCCATCACGCTGTGTCGTACGTGCTGTGTCCTGCGTATTGCGTTGTGCTACCACACTACAAAGCGTCAGTGACACTCCGCACGTACAGAGACGTACAGCAGCACGTACAGCAAAAGGAGCGGCCCCCAAAGAAGTGGGAACCGCTCCCTTCACGGCGTCTTACTTGGCGCCCGCCGCACCGCGGCGGATGCCCAGGCGGTCGACCAGCGCACGGAAGCGCTGGATGTCCTTCTTGGCCAGGTACTGCAGCAGGCGGCGACGCTGACCGACCAGGATCAGCAGACCACGACGGGAGTGGTGGTCGTGCTTGTGGGTCTTGAGGTGCTCGGTCAGGTCCGAGATCCGGCGCGAGAGCATGGCGACCTGGACCTCGGGGGAGCCGGTGTCGCCCTCCTTCTGACCGAACTCGCTGATGATCTGCTTCTTCGTAGCGGCGTCGAGCGACACGCGTACTCCTCGTAGTCTCTGAGTAGCCACCGAGTGCCCCTGGTCCACATCTCAGGGGAGCTTCCGTTACTCGGGAGGCGGGGATCCGCTGGGCGCGGCCTCCAGAGCGGTGAGCTCCGGGGGTGCGTACACAAACGGCCGTCACACAGGGTACCAGCCTGAGCGGACGTGTCCGTCCGGGTCCCCGAACCCGCCGAACGGCGCGGACCTGGCCACTAGGGTGACCGCAGAGGTCATTCGTACGTGGGGAAGGGGCCGCCGGATCATGGCCGAGGAAGCGGACAAGGACGTCAAGGCGCGCAAGGAGCGGGAGAAGGACGAGCTCTACGCCCTCGACATCTCGGGCGTCGAATGGCACAGCGCGCCGGGCACGGAGCAGCACGAGGAGCGGGTCGAGATCGCATATCTGCCCCAGGGCGCGGTGGCCATGCGTTCTTCCCTCGATCCGGACACGGTCCTCAGGTACACGGAGGCCGAGTGGCGGGCCTTCGTGCTCGGGGCCCGGGACGGGGAGTTCGATCTGGAGCCGGCGCCCCACAATGGCGGGCTCGCGGCGGAGTAGCGGCAGAGCGGGAACGACGGGGGCCGACGCGGACATGTCCACGTCGGCCCTCAGCGTCTCGGCGCACGGGGGGATGCGTCTCAGTGCGCGGGCGCGATGCGTCTGAGTGCGCGGGCGCGATGCGCCTCACTGCACATGGACGTCTCGGCGCACCAGGACGATGCGTCTCAGTGAAAAACGCGGACGCCTCAGTGCACGGGGCCGATACCCACCGCGGCCGTCACCGGATCGTGGGGGGCCGAGGCAGGTGCCGAGAGCTGCCGGGGAGAGAAGAACGCCCGGCCGTGTTCGACGAGGATGTCGGACCACTCGGGGGTTTCCATGCGTGAGGCGTCGTCCGGCAGGTTGAAGAAGAGGAACGGTGTCTCCTTGCCGGTGGCGGGGTCGATGCTCACGATGGCGGCGGGGCCGATGTTGTCGGAACTCGGCCGGTAGACCAGGAGCTTGTCCCCGCTCATCTTCACGGGCCACAGCGGCTGCAGCGGCCGTCCGTCGAACTTCCGCAGGGTCTTGCCCGTCTTGGCGTCGAAGCCCACGATCCAGTTCTCCGCCTGGTCGACGTCGCCGTCCGCCTTGCTCGCGACGAAGATCTGGCCGTTCCCCACGACCATCGCGTAGCAGTTCTCCATCACTCCGAAGTACTGCGTTCCGTCGAACGAGTCACCGCACATGGGGTCGAAGCGCCCGCCCCGCATGGAGATCGTGGCGCTGTGCCGGCCCTGGTCGTCGAGGGTGATCAGGTCGGTCACGCCGTAGTCCCCCGCGCCCACGGCCAGTACCGGCGGGTCGGAGGAGGGCATGTAGACGCCCGAGATGCCGTCCTTGAGCTTGTACGTCCACTGCGGCCTGCCGGTGCGCGGGTCGATCTTCTGCACCCGGTACGCGTGGGTGGACTCCTCTCCGCACCGGAGCAGGACGAGCAGGCTGCGGCCGCCGGCGAAGCCGACGTCCTCGCACGTGGAGACGTCGGTGCTCTTCCAGAGCTGCTTGCCACTGCTCATGTCGTAGGCCACGGAGCCGTTGCCCCATGCCACCGCGACCGTGCCGCGCGCCATGCTCAGATTCGTGTTCGTCACATACGCGGTCTTCGCGTCGGGCATCGTCGCGGTCCACAGCTTCTTGCCGGTGTCGAGGTCGAAGAACACCACCTCGTCGCAGATACCCGCGTCCTTGGTGCCCTTGCGCTTGTACGGCTGGACGACGACGGCGGTCCTGCCGTCGGCGGTGACGTGCTTGGTCGTCGCGCAGATGTGGCCGTCCAGCTTGATGCTCCAAGCCGCCTCGTCCACACCGAACTTGAACCCCGTGATGGTGTTCTTGATGCCCTTGGCGAAGATCTTGTCGGTCGCCCAGGTACCGGGCGCGTACCGGGTCTCGTCGTCCTGGAACTTCTCCTCGTCGAAGTCGATGACGAGTTCGCCCTCGGGTGTGCTCGGCAGCTTCTCGACCGTCTCCCTGATCTCGTCCGGGGCCTGCGGGGCGGCCGTCTGCCTGCGGTTCGCCAGGGTCGCGTCGTCGGTCGCGAAGAGGAGCCAACCGCCCGCGCACAGCGTGGCGACGACCATGACGGCCACCGCACCGATCAGCCGCGTGCGACGCCTCTTCCTGCGCGCGCTGTCCGCCGACAGCGCGGACTGGGTGAAAACGGATGGGGGTGGGCCGAAACTCACGCCGGAAGTTCCTTTCTTGGCCGCAAGCCGTCGAGGCGCACGCGCGCGTGCGCCTCGACGAACACGAGGTGAGTCGCTGCTCAGCTGGTCATGGCCCGGGCCGCGCCATACACGTCGAAAACAGCGAGGGCCAGCGGTACCAGCGTCAGCAGCACGAACCCTTCGGCGATCTCCAGGAATCGCCCCCAGAAGGGAGTGATGCCACCGCGCGAGAGGATCAGGCCGAGCGCGGTGACGATCGCGGCCGCCGCCGCGATCGCCGCGACGAGCCAGATCGTACGGATGTCGAGGTCCGTGCGGTCTCCGGTCAGGGCGTCGCGCATCAGGGAGCGCGGCGGGTTGAGCGCCAGGCCGAGGCCGAGCAGGACGAGTGCGCCGAGGCCCGCGGCCAGGACGGGGGCGACCTGGGCGGTGTAGCGGAAGAGGTGGGCGCGCATCAGCATCGCGATGCCGGTCGCGAAGGCGAGCAGCTGCGCCCAGACGTCGTCGGAGAAGCCGAGCACCGCCGAGGCCGCGACAGCGACCAGGGCGCAGCCGCCCACGAGACCGACGAGGAGTTCGTGGCCGCGTCGGGCCTGGGCCCCGATGCGCTCGGCGTCGATCGGCTCCTGGGGGGCTGGGTCGGTGCCGTACGCGCTGCGCGTGGTGGTGTTGTTCGGTGCCTCGAATCCGATCGGGAGGCGGGCGAAGCGCATGGACAGGCCCGGCAGAAAGGCCAGGGCACCGACGCCGATCGGGGCGCACAGCGCGGCGGTCTCCTTCGGTGTCCAGTGCGTGAGGATCGCCACGAACTCCGCGACCAGGCCGACACCTGAGGCGAACACGAAGGCGACGAAGGGGCCGTCTCCGCGCGGGGAGCACAGGGCGAGGGTCACCGAGGCCACGAGCACGGCGGCGCAGGCGAGGAGAAACTGCAGCCTGCCGATGCCCTGTCCGTCGGCCACGGTGAGCAGCCCGGAGCCCGCCACTCCAATGTTCGGAAGGGCGCCGAGTCCCAGCGCGACGGCCGAGGCCCGGTCGTCGTAGACCCGGGCGCGGACGGCGGCCAGGACGACCATGAGGACGCCGGTCACACCCGCGAGGATGCCGGGCAGGCTGTGCATGTCGTGCCGCGGATCGGCGGTCCAGGCCACGAAGGCGAGCAGGGTCGGCAGGACGCCCCCGCCGATGAGACCCGCGCCACGGGTCAGGTCACCGCCCCACAAGGTGTGTTCGCGGGTCACCGCGGTGGCAACGGCCTCGGACACGTCGTCGAAGACGGCGGGCGGCAGCGACTCGGAGAAGGGGCGCAGGGTGAGCAGTTCGCCGTCGAGAATGCGCTGGGACGCGAACGAGCGGGAGCTGTCGAGGACGCTGCCGTCCCTGCGTACGAGGTGGTATCCAACGGGAGCGCCCTCGGCGGGACTCTGCTGGGAGAGCCTCAGGATCTCCGGATAGATGTCGGCGACCGGGATGTCGTCGGGCAGCGCCACGTCGATCCGGCTGTCGGGCGCGACGATGGTGACCCGACAGAAGCCGAGGCCCGTGCCTGCCCCGGACGGGGCTCCCGGGCCGGGCCTTCCTGCCCCGGTGGCCGCCGCGGAGGCCGTCATACTCACCTGCTGCTCCCCCTCAGTACTGGTGGTGTGTCTGCGATCTCGGTGATGGTCGTGCGTCGATGGCCTGAAGGTCCTGCGCCTCCTGTACGTCTCGCTCCGCCCACTGTGCGGCGGAGCGGCGGAAAGGGTGGCTGCCCGGCCCCTCTCAGGACCCCGCGCAGCTCCATCCCGCGCGAAATACCCTGATTCCTCAACCTCGTTCGCGTGTGCTCACGCGAACATCCGGCACCCTACCGCCCACCAGTCTTCTATGAAGTCAGTAGGATCACGCGGCGGCCCGCGCCCGCCCGACACGGGGCGGCGGGCGGAAGACTCCGGGGCCGGCTAGGGAATTGGTGAGCAGTGAGCCAAATCGTCGTGAAGCGCCCACCGCGAGCGCTGCCGTCCGAAGTGCCCACGGACGAGGTAGTTCTACAGCCTCCGCCCGAGCTGCCGCGCGGGCACCAGGAGAGCGTCCTCATGCAACTGCTGCCGACGCTCGGCATGGGCGGTTCGGTGGTCTTCTTCTTCACGAACGGGCAGCCGTTCATGAAGATCATGGGCATGGTGATGATCGCCTCGACGGTGGCCATGTCCATCGCGATGGTGGTGCGCTTCCGCCGGGGCTCCCAGGGTCAGTTGGCCGACATGCGCCGCGACTATCTCAGCTATCTGTCGCAGACCCGGCGCTACGCCCAGGACACCGCGAGGGCTCAGCGCGACGCGCAGTACTACCTGCACCCCTCCCCCGAGCAGCTGTGGGCGCTGGTCGCCGAGGGCAGCCGGGTGTGGGAGCGCCGGCCGGGCGACGAGGACTTCGCGCAGGTCCGCGTCGGCCTCGGTCCGCAGGGGCTCGCCACCCCGCTGGTCTCCCCCGAGACCGGCCCCGTCGAGCAGCTGGAGCCGCTGACGGCGGGCGCCATGCAGCGTTTCATGGCCACCCACAGCACACTGGACGACCTGCCGATGGCGGTCTCGCTGCGCGCCTTCTACCACGTCACGGTGAGCGGTGAGCCGCAGACCGTACGCGCCTCCGCCCGGGCCCTGACCGGCTCGCTGGCCTCGCTGCACTCCCCCGAGGACCTGATGATCGTGGTCGCGGCGGGACGGGAGGCCCTGCCGCACTGGGAGTGGGCGAAGTGGCTGCCGCACGTGCAGGTGTCCGGTTCCGTGGACGGGGCGGGCAGCCGCAGGCTGATCGGCAGTGACGCACGCGAGCTGGAGGACCTGCTGGCCACCCGCCTGACAGGCCGGCCGCGCTTCCACCCCAACGCCGCACCGCCCCCGGAGGAGCCGCACATCGTCGTCGTCCTCGACAGCCTCTCCCTGCCGCCGGACTCCGTCCTGGCCACGCCCGAGGGGTTGCAGGGCGTGACAGTCGTCGAGGTCGTCCCCGGTGACCTGACCGGAGCGGGCGGGGACCTTTCCATCGTCGTACAACCGCACGCGCTGCACCTGGAGTCGGGGCACGGCATCGTCTACGAGGGCACGCCGGACACTCTCTCGTACGAGTCCGCCGAGGCGCTGGCACGGCAGTTGGCCCCGCTGCGCATGGCCGCGGACGGTGACGACGACGAACCGCTGCTCGCCAACCTGGACTTCACGGACCTGCTGGGCCTCGGGGACGCCGCGTCGGTGGACACCAAGCGCACCTGGCGGCCGCGTTCGCTGGCCGAGCGGCTGCGCGTGCCGATCGGTCTCGGCGAGGACGGCCGTCCCGTGATGCTGGACCTCAAGGAGGCCGCGCAGGAAGGCATGGGTCCGCACGGTCTGTGCGTGGGAGCCACCGGTTCCGGCAAGTCGGAGCTGCTGCGCACGCTGGTGCTGGGGCTGGCGGTCACGCACTCGTCGGAGACGTTGAACTTCGTGTTGGCGGACTTCAAGGGTGGTGCGACCTTCGCGGGCATGGCGCAGATGCCACATGTCGCGGCCGTGATCACAAACCTGGCCGACGATCTGACGCTCGTCGACCGCATGGGCGACTCCATCCGCGGCGAGCTCAACCGCCGCCAGGAGATGCTGCGCGACGCGGGCAACTACGCCAACATCCACGACTACGAGAAGGCGCGCGCGGCCGGTGCCCCGCTGCAGCCGATCCCGTCGCTCGTCCTGGTGATCGACGAGTTCAGCGAACTGCTCACGGCAAAGCCGGACTTCATCGAGATGTTCGTGCAGATCGGCCGCATCGGCCGCTCGCTGGGCGTGCATCTGCTGCTCGCTTCGCAGCGCCTGGAAGAGGGTCGGCTGAGGGGATTGGAGACGTACCTGTCGTATCGGATCGGTCTGCGAACGTTCTCGGCCGCGGAATCGCGTGCGGCGCTGGGCGTCCCCGATGCGTACGAACTTCCGAACGTGCCCGGCTCCGGAATCATGAAGTTCGGCACGGACGAGATGGTGCGCTTCAAGGCGGCGTACGTCTCCGGGGTGTACCGCACGGGCTCGGCGCAGGCCGCCGCGCTCGGCGGGCCGCTTCCGGTGGACCGCAAGCCCGTGCTGTTCACGGCGGCTGAGGTGCCCGTGCGGTACGTCGCGGTGCCGCAGCAGCGTACGGAGATTTCCGACACCGATGACGCCCTCGCGGACACGGTGCTCGACGTGATCGTGCGCCGCCTGGAGGCGCAGGGACCGGCGGCCCACCAGGTGTGGCTGCCGCCGCTGGACAGCCCGCCGTCCCTCGACGGGCTCCTGCCCGGCCTCACCACGGTCCAGGGCCGGGGACTCACCCAGCCCGGCTACGAGGGAGCGGGGCGCCTCGTCGTCCCTCTCGGCCTGGTCGACAAGCCGTACGAGCAGCGCCGCGACCCGCTGTGGGCCGACTTCTCCGGTGCGGCAGGCCATATGCAGATCATCGGTGGCCCGCAGTCGGGCAAGTCGACGCTGCTGCGCACGCTGATCTCCTCCTTCGCGCTCACCCACACCCCGTACGAAGTGCAGTTCTACGGTCTGGACTTCGGCGGTGGCGGTATGGCGGCCGTCGCCGGACTGCCGCACGTGGGCGGGGTCGCCTCGCGTCTGGACCCGGAGAGGGTGCGGCGCACGGTCGCCGAGGTGTACGGCGTGATGACGCGCCGCGAGGAGTACTTCCGTTCGTCCGGCATCGCCTCGATCGCGGACTTCCGCACCAGGCGGGCACGCGGCGACATTTCGGGGACCGATCAGCCGTGGGGTGACGTCTTCCTGGTCATCGACGGCTGGGGCAACTTCCGTACGGACTACGAGGCCCTGGAGGGGGTGGTTCTGGACATCGCCGCACGGGGCCTCGGCTATGGCATCCACGTGGTGCTGACCGCCTCGCGGTCGATGGAGGTTCGGGCCAACCTCAAGGACCACCTGATGAACCGCCTGGAACTGCGGCTCGGCGACACGATGGACTCCGAGATCGACCGCAAGGTGGCCGCGAACGTCCCCACGGGCGTGCCGGGCCGAGGTCAGTCGCCGCAGAAGCTGCACTTCATGGCCGCCGTTCCGCGTATCGACGGTCTGACCTCGGACACGGACCTCGCCGACGCGACGGCTGCGCTGTCGACGGAGGTCTCCCGGCACTGGCAGGCGCCCGGCGCCCCCGAAGTCCGGCTGCTGCCCAGGGAGTTCCCGGCCGAGCAGCTGCCGCCGGGCGACCGCTTCCCGCGCCGCGGAGTGGCGTTCGCCCTGGACGAGGACAACCTCGAGCCCGTGTTCGTCGACTTCGAGCAGGACCCGTTCTTCCTCGTCTTCGGGGAGAGCGAGTCGGGCAAGTCGAACCTGCTGCGGCTGCTCATCAAGCAGCTGAGCGAGCGGTATTCGGGCGACGAGTGCAAGCTGTTCGTCGTCGACAACCGACGCTCGCTGCTGGACGTCACCCCCGCCTCACACCTGGCGGAGTACATCCCGATGTCCAACGCCATGGAGCACCACATGGGCGCCCTGGCGGACCTGATGCAGCGGCGTACGCCTACGGCGGATGTCACCGCGCAGCAGCTGCGTGACAGGAGCTGGTGGCGGGGGCCGACGGTGTACGTCGTCGTGGACGACTATGACCTGGTGTCGACGTCGAGCGGGAATCCGTTGGGTGGGCTTACTGAGATGCTCCCGTTCGCTCGGGACGTGGGTGTCCGCTTCATCATCGCGCGGTCCACAGCGGGTGCGGGGCGCGCCTCGTACGAACCGTTCATGCAGCGGATGAAGGAGCTGGGGGCGCAGGGTGTGGTGCTCGCCGGCGACCCGGGCGAGGGCGACATTCTGGGCGGGGTTCGGCCTCGGGCGATGCCTGCGGGGCGGGGGGTCTTCGTTTCGCGGAAGCGAGGAAAGCCGTTGGTGCAGACGGGACTTGTTCCGGAGAGCGCATACTGATCGTCTCCCCGTCGTGACGGCGGCCGGACTCTGCTCCCAGGATCCGGCCGCTGTACGTTTCGGGCGATGGCTTGGCAGCGGGTGCGGTGGCGGACCGAAAGGCTCGCCAGCGCCCCGGGAACGGCTCCCCGGCACTACGCCCACTGCCAGGAAATGCCAGATGCTGCACCACCCCATGCCACGCACGATCTAAGCGACGGCGAAGGTGCACCAGACCTGCTTCTCGTCAAAGCCCGTACGATGCCAGCCCCACCGGCGCGACAACGCCGCAACCACGTGCAGCCCGCGTCCGTTCTCGTTGAACGGATCGTCCGCGCTGGACAGTTCGGGAGCGTGACCCGGGTCCCGGTCGCTCACCATCACCCTCAACAGGGGCGGCGCGAACTCCCGGGACGCCCCGAGGATCAGCTCCAACCCCGCGAGCCCACCACCGTGTCGTACGGCGTTCGTGCACAGCTCCGCTACGGCGAGTTCGACGGGATCCGCCAAGTTGGGGAGTTTCCAGTGCCGTTGGACCCAGACGCGGGCGCGGTGCCGGGCTTCGGCGATGGGGCGGAGCGGGTCGAGCGCGGATGCGTCCCAGCCGACTCGGGTGGGGGTCGCGTCGAAGGGTGCGGATCCCCGGCCTCTTCCAGACAGAGGACCACACCCGAGCCCTCTTCGACCTCTTCGTACCGGCGCTACCGCGATTGGAGGTTGAGCTCAGGATCGCCCACCGCCTCGCCCGGCACGCCGTGGTCGCGAGCGATCCGGGAGTGCCGTACGTGGGCCTGATCCACGAAGCCGCCCTCCGGCTCCGCATGGGAGGTCGCCGAGTAGCCAAGGCTCAGTTGAGCCGCCTTCTCGAAGAGAGCGAACGCCCCAACGTCAGCCTGCTCGTGATCCCATTCGCCGCCGAAGGTTTCCCCATGGCCGGCGACACGATGATGTACGTCGCTGCCGCCAGCCCACACCTGGACACAGCCGAGGTCGACTCACCCATCGGCGCGGTCTTCTTCGACTCGCCTACCCAACTGGCCAACTTCCGCCGACGGCTGGACTTGGTGGAACAGGTGGCGTTGAATCCGAGTGAATCGAGGGACCTCATCCTCGAGATCGCCGACGAGCTGTAAGAGGTGTACCCCTTGTCCGAGTTGAAGTGGCTCAAGTCCTCGTACTCAGAGGCGTCCGGCAACGCCTGCGTCGAGATCGCCACCGACGGACATCTCATCGCCGTACGCGACTCCAAGCACCCGGAGCTGCCGCGGGCGTCGGTGGGGCGCGAGGCTTGGGCGCGCTTTACCGGGGCAGTGGCTGCGGGGCGGCTTTCCTGACGACCTCGCGCATGGTTGGCGGCGAACTTTCGAAGGCGCGACTCCAGCCGGTGCCACGCAGTGGGGCATAGCGCGCCGTAGGCCACGAGCGGCTCCCGCGCCCGCCACACTGAACGGCCACGTGGCCGAACACTCCCGGAAGCTCTGGTCCCTGACGGGCTCAAGGCATGGCGCTTCACAGGTTGCTGAAGTGACCTAAGTGACCTGTGGAGGGAGTGCAGAGATTCATGATCTCCATCTTGATTCAGGCTGGCGGATCTGATCGATTGATAGGTTGAGGGAGCAGTTCCACCATGTCGGAGCACAAGAGGTAGCGCGCCGACCCCGTTGGGACGGGGGCCGAGCAGGCGCACGGGGAGGGGTCCGCGCATGGCGTGGGACGAGTGGGAGCAGCTGAAGTCCGAGGCGGCGCAGAAGCAGTCGGCGCATATGCAACTCAACCAGCTCGCACCCTCGGGAGGCGGCGGTGGCGGCAAGAGCGCCTGGGGTGACCTCAAGGTCAGCCAGAAGGACCTTGCCACGGTCGGCTCAGCGGCGCAGGACCTGTTCGAGGACTTCGGACAGTACAGCGACCACGCCCGTATCTCCTCCATGGCTGCCGCCGGCGGGCTCAAGAGCGAAGGTTTCGCGCTCGGCGGCGCTCTCGACCACGTCGCCGAGCGCTGGGTCGACCAGGTGCAGTCTCTGCTGGACTCCTGCGCGCACATCTCCAACCACCTGCGCTTCACCAAGAACCAACACGCGGCTGATGAGAGCTACATCGCGGGCACCCTCAGCAGCATCGCCCAGCTGGACAAGGGCTTCGACCACAGGACGGATCACTGATGGACCTCGACGCTCTCCGCTTCGGCAACTTCTCGAAGCTCGGCGAGGCGATCACCGACTGGGAACAGATGACGAAGAACCTCGCGACCCTCAAGGAGGACGCGGAGCGCAACCTCAAGGGCAAGGCGGACAAAGCCAACTGGTCTGGCGTCAACGCCACCGTCACCCGCGAATTCGTCGACAAGACGGCCGCCGAGTTCGGCGACGCCCACACCCAGGCCGGCTCCATCACCAAAATCCTCGCCGATACCCGGGGCGAGCTGATCGACTACCGCACACAGCTCAACGAGGCCATCGAGCGCGGTCTGAAGAAGAACCTGACGGTGAGGGACACGGGCGAAGGCTCCTTCGTCGTCACGATGAACGTCCACCCCGATCGCGCTGCCAAAGGCGTCGACGTCCCTGAACACGACCAGAAAGACGTGGACGACCTCCGGACTGAGGTCCAGCACATTCTGAGCAAGGCAACGGAGAGCGACAGCAGTGCCGCAGAGGTACTGAGGCTTCTCGTCGACCAGGTCAGGTACGGTTTCTCCGACGCCAGTTATCCCGATCGGGACAAGGCAGCCCAGGCCCTGAAGGATGCCGAAAAGCTGGCGAAGATGGCCAAGCACCCTGAGGACATGTCACTCGATGACATCGCCGAGTTCAACCGGTACTTGAAGAAGTACCACGACGACCCCTTGTTCTCGGAGCGGTTCGCGACGCGACTGGGCGCCAAGGGAACCCTTCAGTTCTGGACCGAGATGGCTGACGCGCACTCTGGCGCCAGAGGCGCTGAGCTCGACCAGATGAAGAGCCTCCAGAAGAACCTGAGCATGACCCTGGCCACGGCGTCCTTCTCTGACTCAGGTGCCATGCAAGGCTGGAAGAAGGACATCCTCAACGAGACCAACACCAGTTTCAGGGTCGACCCTTCGAACCCCATGAAGAGCCCGGTTGGAGCCCTCGGCTTCCAGGTAATGAGCAGCCTGATGCGACAGGGCGAGTTCGACACGGAATTCCTGGATGAGTATCGGGCCAAGCTGTTCAAGGCTGACAAGGGCGCGGGCGACTCGAACACCGACGCCCTCTGGGTGAAGGGGTACGACAGCGTAGATCTGGTCTTCGGCAAGGACAACGGCCGCGACCCCCTGGATGGCCTTTTCGATGCGCTCTCTCACAATCCCGAGGCAGCGACCAACGCGTTCGAGTCCAAGTCGGATCTGGACCACATGCTCGGCACCACCAAGTACACGGACCGGGGGGAGGCTCTCGGGCGTGCCTTGGAAGCCGCCGTCACCGGAGTCGCCGCCGGTGACACCACCTCCATGGCTCCGCCGCACAGCGCGGATCAGGTCGAGATCATGGCCAACATCATGAACGTGGTGGCCCAGCCCGGCTCAGGCGCGGACCTGGTGACCAAGGGGCTGGGGGAGAGCTTCGGGGACATGGCGGCTTCCTATATGCCGGAGATCAGCCAGGCGTTCGCAGGCCCTGATTCTGGGGCTGTCTTCATTACGAACAGCGATGCCCCTAAAGGGCTTAACATTTCGGATGTCACCCGATTCCTTTCGGCGACGTCCACAGATCCCGCAGGCAGAGCCGGGATTATCTACGGGGAAAGCATCTACACCGGAAATCTCCTTGAGGCACACCTTTCGAATCCCTCCTTGTTCGATGGAGATCACGAACAAGTCCTTGCCGATATCGGCAGAAATGCAGGAATCATCGAGGGAATCGTTGGACATTCTGCCGCAAATGACGAAGTCAGCGGCGCCATCAGCGGCGAGAAAGAAAACAACGATGCTTTGAAAGCAAAGGGAGATTTCGCCAAAACCTGGGTTGCAGTCGGTTCGACCTTCGTCCAGGTCCCCGAAAGGCTTGGAGGGGCGGGAATGGGAGCCGTGGTCGGAGGAACGGTCGGAGCCGTCGCCGGAGCGGCCGTTGACCGTCTACTCGAAGGTCAGCAACTTGACGGCGCCAAGGACGAGGCGTTGTACCACTCCAGCAAGGACCTGTTCAGGATGCGGGATTCGGTCAGTCAGCAGACGCAGTGGTCGGTGGAAGATTCCCTGACTCGGCACCACGTAGACCTGCCGAAGGACGGAATAAAGGACACCGTACGACAGGCCGTCAATGACGGCTGGGAAAACAGTGATTACTTCTTGAATCGCTCCAAGGAGCAGTATGAATAAAGGCATTTCTGGAAGGTTTACAAAGCTCCGGACCATGAGAGATCTTTCCATAGGTCTGATGGTCATTGCACTCACAGGCGGCGGCGTCTTTTTGTTTTTCATAAAGGGGCTGTACCTGCTTCCGGACAAGGTGTGTGACGGTACCGTGAAGCGGGATGTCGCCATCCGGACTCTGCCACGCACGCGATCAGCAGATGAATGGGCGGATCAAGGGGGCACAGGACGTCATTTTTCTTTCGCTTGCCGCGTTTCCACCAGCGGTGACTCGATTCTGTCGGGGCAGGTGGATCTTCGAGATTCGCCCAAAGTTGCATGGGTAGATTCTTACGGGAGTCTTGCAGCCAGCCATGTCATAAGGGTCTCGAAAGGCGATGTCGAAGCACTGGCACAGATGAATGGAGATGGCAGCTCCGCCTCCGTCTATGTCCCTTGTGTGCCGACGAACGTGAAAGAAGGTGATGCGTCACACGCCTATGCATTGGTAGCGGATGCCGGTGTGACCGGGAAGAGCAGGGCCACCGGTGCGGAGCTGCGCCAAGCCCTGACCGACTTCGCCTATCAACTCACCAAGCACGCCTACGAGCTGGCCGGATGCAAGGACCCCCGCGACTTTCCCGAGGAACTGCCCCGCTACGAGGACGGCTGATGGCGGACGAGGAAATCTTCGCGTGCAGCGGAGTGGCGGGTCCCAACTCGCTCGGGGGTAGGCCGGAAAGGCTCAGTTGTCAGTTCGCAGCCGGGGAAGCCGTGTCGTCGGCCTTGAAGTCGAAGTTGATGTTGTCTCCGTCGGCAGAGGAAACCTTGACCGTCACGCCCAAGGTGCTGCCGTCGTCCGCTGTGAGCGTGCAACGGGTGGTGTTGCCGACCTTCCCGGCGAGGTCCTCGGGACATGTGATGTCCGGCTTCGGCTGACCCCTTGTGGCGGCGAGCTTTACGGCGACCGTGGGGGCCAGCTTGTCCGCGGACAGTCTCGGGTCGAAGTTTCCAACGCTGCCCGAGCCCGAGCAGCCGACGAGCAGTGCGCTGGCGGCTACGGCCGCGAGGCCGGAGATGTGGTGCTGGTCCTGGCCGGACAGGGCCACAGGCGCTCGTTCCCCCGACGGCCGGGACGGTGTCGGGGAGCTGGCACCGCGATCTTCGACAGCGAGCGCCGGGGAGGAGCAGGTTGTTCACGGTGGCCACCTTGATCCGGCGGCTCCCAGCGCGTCCATGGCCGATGCCCTCGTGCGTCCCTGGAGCTGGATCTACCTCCAGGGCAGGGACTTTCAGTTACTTGCGCAGCTTCTTCTGATGCGACTACACCGAAGCCCTGACCGCTGACGCGGTCACGAAGGTGCACCAGACCTGCTTCTCGTCGAAGCCCGTACGGTGCCAGCCCCACCGGCGCGACAACGCCGCGACCAGGTGCAGGCCGCGTCCGCTCTCGCTGAACGGATCGTCGGCACCGGAGAGTTCGGGCTCGTGATCCGGGTCCCGGTCGCTCACCATCGCCCTCAGCACAGACGGCGCGAACTCTCCGGCCACCCCGAGGATCAGCTCCAACCCCGCGAGCCCGCCACCATGACGTACGGCATTCGTGCACAACTCCGCCACGGCGAGTTCGACGGGGTCCACCAAGTCCGGGAGTTTCCAGTGCTGTTGGGCCCATACGCGGGCGCGGTGCCGGGCTTCGGCGATGGGCCGGTACGGGTCGAGGGCGGATGCGTCCCAGCCCACTCGCGTGGGGGTTGCGTCAAAGGGTGCGGAAGTGGAGAGAGCCGGAGCGTCCATCGTGCACCTCGCATGAGGGGGGCTGGCGGTGGCCTGAGCCACACCATAGACCTCAACTTCCAACCCGTGATACCACTTTCACTTCAACGAGTTGAATTTACGTATCCGATGGACGCGTCAACCCCTGACGGGCACACTGAGCGCGAACGAGGAGAGGCACATGGCGCCACGGCAGACACCAACCGTCCGCCAGCGGCGCTTCGGCGCCGAGCTTCGGCGGCTGCGCGAAGCTGCCGGACTGTCCGCCCCGAGAGCCGCCGAGTTGCTCGGCACCGATCGCACGACCATCTCCAACACGGAAGCCGGGCGCTTCGGCGTCAGCGAACAGCGCCTGCGCAGACTGGCCGGCATCTACGAGTGCGACGATCCGACCTTGGTCGACGCCCTGGCCGCCATGACAGGCGGGCGGAGCTCCGGCTGGTGGGACGAATACCGCGGCAAGGTCCCACCCGACTTCCTCGACGTCGCCGAACTGGAGCACCACGCCACATCACTTCGCACCCTCCAGACAGCCCACCTCCCGGGCATGTTCCAGGTCGAGGACCACGCCCGCGCCCTCTTCGACCAGTACATTCCGGCTCTGCCCCGCCTGGAAGTCGAGCTGCGCATCGCACAGCGGCTCGCACGCCACACGGTGATCACCAAGACTCCGCCGGTGACGTATCGAGGTCTGATCCACGAAGCAGCCCTACGCATGCAGGTGGGCGGCCGCCGCGTCGCGAAGGCACAGCTCACCCACCTCCTGGAGGAAAGCGAGCGCGACAATGTGGAACTCCTTGTGATCCCGTTCAGCGTCGGCGGATTCGCCATGGCCGGCGACTCCGTGCTGTACGCGGCAGCCGGTAGCCCACATCTGGACACCGTGCAGGTGGACTCGCCGATCGGGGCAGTCTTCTTCGACTCCCCCACCCAACTGGCCAACTTTCGCCGACGGCTGGACGCGGTCGAACAAGTGGCGTTGAATCCCAGGCAGTCGAGGGACAGCATCCTCGGAATCATCCGGGATCTATAAGAGGAACCTGTTTTGCCTGAGTTGCAGTGGATTAAGTCGTCATTCTCCGAAGCCTCCGGCAACAACTGCGTCGAGATCGCCGACAACGACCACCACATCGCTGTACGCGACTCCAAGCACCCGGAGTTGCCGTGGGCTTCGGTGGGACGTGAGGCGTGGGCGCACTTCACGGGAGCCGTGGCCGAAGGGCAGCTTGCTTAGTCACACGTTCTCCGATGCCACGCGGTCTGCAGCGCCTACACCCGCGCGCATTCCCAGCTGGAGAACTTGTCCAAGGTGCTGGCGCTGCAGACCGAGGGGCCGGCCGTCACGGTCGCCGCGTCGACTGGGTCAACGCGGGCGCGTCGGTGGAGCCGACCTCGCGGCGGTGAGCCACCAGCAGCGCGATCGCATGATTCTTACCCTGCACGCTTCCCTCATGTCGACCCACACTTGTAGTGCCGTTCGATCCCCTCCGCCGCTTCGGTCAGTACCTGGCTGACTCGAGGAACCAGGACTGCGGACTTCCAGTCGTAGTGCTTGCGTACCTGGGTGGTGGTGGAGAGGAGAAGGTCGACGTGGCTCGAAGTGGTGCGGTGGAGCGCGTCGGCACAGGAATCCGAGAGACGGATCCGGCCTTGCGCCTGCGTGGCCCAGCCGGTCCGGTTGCCCTTCAGTCGCTCAATTCCTTCGGGCGGGGTGACGCTGCCGACGGTTCCGTCGCGCAACCACAGCACGAACTGTATGTCTTTGAGGTGATCACCGGTTCGGACATCGCACGTCGCTTCCGCCACGTCTGGGGCCGTTTCCGTGGCGGTGACGGGGCGATCGGTGCTGAGCAGCGGCTTTGTCTGAGCCCGGGACAACGCCCCCCAGCACAGCGCGTCCTTGGCGGTTCCCCCGCCCTCATTCGCTCGTGGCCAGATCTTGATGACGGAGAAAGCCGCCACGATGGCGAGGACCACGGCGGCCACGACCAGCGCGCCTCGGGTCCCTTGCCGCTTCGGATTCGGCGCAGGCTCAGGAGCCTCGGGGCCGGGCGAAACCGGCGAACTGGGTAGGTTCATCTCTTCTCTCAGTACCGCTCGCCCATGGCCTGATCGGCACCCTTGATGCCGAGGTTGTACCAGGACTCCTCAAGGGCCTGAAGGTTGTCCTCGTACTCACCCGGAGAAAGGTCGAGGCTCTCGCGATTCATGTGCGTGTCGAGAGCCCGCTGTTCCAGCATCGCGTCCATCTGACGCCGACCATTGGAGAAGTGGTCGGCCATGTTCTCTCGCGTCTCCTTGTCTACCTGGGAATTGAGGTCATTCATGTATTCGGCCGTACCCACGTCGACCAGGCGCTGCACGGTGTCGCCGACGAGCGGGATGCCGGTGATCGGAGCACCGATGACGTGGTAATTCATCATCTTGTTCCAGCCATTGGTGTCCTTCTGGGCCTACCCCATGTCGTAGATGACGTCGCCTCGGACACCGTCCATGTATCCCAGCACCGACGACGACTGCTTGACCCAGGCGTGCAGTTCGGGATCGGGATGCTCGAAGGAGCCCTTCCCGAAGTGCTGGAGGCCTTCGGCGATCACGGCGCTCTGTGACTGGTGCATCGTCTGGAACGCCTTGGGGTCCTCTGCGGCGCCCCGCATGACGCGGGTCAGTGACTCCCGGTCGATGTCGAGGTGGTTGAACTCGGTGAAGCCGTTGAGATCCTTACCGAGGATCTGGTGCACGTCCGACGCGTAGTCGCCGATCATGTGGCTCATGGACTGCCGTATCGCCGCGGGCAGCGCGTCCTGCTGGTCCTTGGACTGCTCGCCGTAGTAGTTGATGGTCTTCTCGAAGATGTCCGCCTGTACGGCACTGTGGTGCGCGGGGATCTCCTTGTGTAGAGGGGCGTCGGGGAGGCGGCCGGTCGACGCCGCCTCCAGGGCGTCGGCAAAACTCGCGCGGGCCGAACTCTTGACGAGATCGTCGGGCATCTCGCTCTCGACGTTACCTCCCGGCCAGTCCCGTTCCTTGAGGAAACAGTCGAGATTGTCGTTCTTGTGTGGGTCGAAATAGGACTCGGCTGCCCCCGGGTTGCGGCTCATCGCCTCCATCAGGCCGCCCACGGGGTCTTCCTGGGTGCCCTTCCAGTTGTCGTCCAGTCCCGGATACGGATCCTAGGTGTGCGTCTCGTAGTCGCGGATCTCGTCACCGGTCGCCGACAACAGGCTGTCGTCGTACACCGCGTCTCCGGCACCCATCAGCTTGGTGAGGGTGCCTAGGCCCGTGGCCCCGCCCTCCAAGGCTCCCGGATGCTGCGCGGGGAGCCCGTTGCCCTCGCGGGCCGTTTTGAGGAGCTTCTCGGTCCAGTCCGATGGTTCGCCGCCACTGGGGCGAGGGGTGCGTCGGGGCGGGTCGCGGTGGCGAGATTGGCCGACAGGGCGTCGCGCAGACGGCCTTCGGTGGACGACAACTTGCCGTCGCGGCCGCCGCTCTCCACATTCTGGGCGAGCAGCAGCAGAGCTTCCTGCCCGTCGCGGCCGTGGTAGTTCAGATTCTTCAGCAACTCACTTGCGAAGACCGGGGAGTTCTTCCCCTTCGCGGTCAGCGTGGCGAGCCGCTTCATCTCCTCGTCGCTGAGCCCGTCGAGCCGCGAGTACAGCTGCGCGGCTTCCTTGGCGTCCTGCTTGTCCTTCTCGGCCTTCTTCTCCGCGTCGACGGCCCCGTCACGGTCCCGGTAGTCGGAGTCCGCGAAGCCTTCCTTGACGCTGTCGACAAGGGACTTGAGGACCCGTGCCGCGGAGCTGTCGCTCTCCGTCGCCTTGCTGAGAATCTTCTGCACTTCGTCCCGGAGCAACTCCACGTCGAGTTCATCATGCTCGGGCACCGTCGTGCCCTTGGCGGCCCGGTCGGGGTGAACGTTCATCTGGACGTGGAACATCCCGCATCCGTCATCGACCACCGTCAGGTTCTTCTTCCGCCCGCGCTCCAGCGCCTCCTGGAGGTGCGTGCGGTAGCTCACGAGCTCTTCACGGGTGTCACGGAGGATGTTGGTGATGCTCTGTGCCTGGGTGTGCGCGTCCGTGAACTCGTCCGCCGTCTTCGCCACGAACTCCCGGGAGACCGTGGCGTTGACTCCCTCCCAATGCGCCTCCATGGCCTTGGCTTTGAGGTTGTGGCGCGCGTCCCGCTCAAGGGTCTCCAACTTCTTGGTCATGGAGTCCGAGTCGGAGATCGCCTCACCGAGCTTCGCGAAGTTCCCGTGCAGCAGCACGTCCAGATCCATCAGTAGCACCTGTGTTGATCGAAGCCCTTGTCCAGCATGGCGATACTGCTGATCGTGGCGTAGACGCGTTCCTCATCGCCCTTGTGAATGGCCTTGGTGAAGTCCAGGTGCGAGTAGATGTGCGTACACGCGTCGCGCAGGGACTGCACCTGGTCCACCCACCGTGTCGCCACGTGGTCGAGGGCCTCTCCAATGAGAAACCCCTGGTCCGTCAGCCCCCCCCGGCGGCAGTCATCGACGAGATGCGCGCAAGATCGCTGTACTGGTTGAAGTCCGCGTACAACGAGTAGGCGGCATCCCCCACCGCCTTCAGATCCTTCTCACACACGGTCAGATCGCCGTGAGGAGTCCCGCCGCCGCCCGGGTCAGCGAGCTGGTTCAACTGCATCTGAGTTGAACGGTGCTGCACCGCCTCCGCTTTGAGCTGCTCCCACTCATCCCATGCCATGCCATGCCATGCCATGCCATGCGAGGCGCCTCCCCGGTGCGAAGCGCACTGGAACCAGCGCACCACACTCGAACCTATATTTACGCAACGCATACCTACAAGATCAATATTGCAGTCGTGAACAGTGATCTGGCTCTCATTGGACTCTTCCGTGCTTAGCGTGCTTCCGACGCACTGAGTGGGCACCTCCCGCGCGTGCCCACCCCGATGCGTTGGCCGCCTCACTGGAAGTAGCTAGCGCCCTTCAGGTCCCCGCCTCGGTAGTCACCGCCGGCGTCGTGGACCCTCTGGCCGATGTTCAGCAGCGCCTGGTGGATTCCGTTGGCGTGCGTATCCCACTCCTTGTGCTGCCTCGTGAAGGCATCAAACGCCTCACCACCCCAGCCTTCGGCGATCCTCTTGACGTCGGCTTCAAGAGCCTTGAGGTTTGCCTCAAACTGCTTGGCCAAGTCACCGAGTTCAGTGGTGAGCGCATCCAGGGCGCCGTACTTGACGCCAAGATCCTGGTTATGGACGTTGGTCATGATTACCCCATCTCGTCAGGGATTCGGTTGGACTTTGCCGTCCAGAAAGTGCCGCAGCTCAGTAGCTGTTGAGAGCCGAGGTCTTCCCGCCCAGGTCCTGCACGTCGATCTGCTTGATCCTCGAGTGCAACTCGTCCTCGAGCTTGTCCTTGTCCTTGCGGTTGAGGTTGACGCCGTCGAGGACCTTCTCGAGCATGCGGCCGAGCGCGACCACATGCCCATTGATTTCTGTCTGCTTCTGGTTGAACGCCCCGGCGCCCTGTCCCGTCCACTGGTTCTCAATCATGTCGATCGTCCCCTGGAGGCGGGCCAGCAGCCCCTTGATCGTCTCGTACCTTTCGACGATCCCCTTCTCCAGCCTGACTACTTCGCCACTATCAAGCTTCCGTCCGTCCGCCATGCCTGCACTCCCTTTCGTGAACCTGTGGTCATGAAACTTTTCTGCTCGCGCATCGCTCGGTGGCCTTGCGCTCGATGGATGAAACGCCTCGTCGGGTCATCCATGAGTGAAGAATCTTCAGCTCCGCCGCGAACGAACCACCGCGAAAGCGCCGCCCCCGATCACCACGACGGCAGCCGCGGCTCCGAGTACCACCCACATCGTGCTGTTGTCAGACGACTTCGAGCTTGATCCTGCCGCTGAAGTCTGGCCGCCTGAAGTGGTTTTCGGGGGCTGCGACGAGGCTGATACGGAAGGGGACGGCGAGGCTCCTGTGACGCCCGCTCCGTTTTCGTAGCTGAGCGGGTCGGAGGTGGCCGACCCAGGATTGATGTCGCTGTTCTCCAGCACCTTGCGGGGCCGGATCAGGCCGTACCCGAGGTAGTTACTCGGCTTGTCCTTCGGCCAGGAGCGACCAGCGGTGTCGATCAGGCTGCGGAGGACTTGGTTGGCCGTCCAGTTGGGGTGGGCGGACCAGATGAGGGCGGCGGAGGCGGAGGTGATCGCGGTAGCCATACTTGTTCCTTCGCCTTCGCAATACGATCGGAACGTCGCGTCGCACCAGATAGGGGTCTCCAGGCCCGGAGCCGCCAGATCAACGTAGTCGCCATGTTCCGAGAACTTCCCGACTGCTCCAGTCTCGTCTGAGGCAGCAACCCCGACGACATAAGGATATGCCGCCGGATATCCGATGAAGTTCTTCTTCTCCGCGTCGTTGCCAACGCTGGCAAACATCAACTTGCCCTTGGAATGGGCATACTTGATAGCCGCTTCCACATCCGGATAGCTGATGTCACCACCGAAGGACATGCTGATGATTTTGGCATCAGTGTCAGCGATGGCCCTGATCACGGCTGCTCTTTCAGGCGATTTCTTCTTTTCCGTCTCGCTCGTCAGCCCTTTGAGCGCGATCCGATAAGGCACAATCTTCGCCCCTGGAGCAAGACCTTCCAGGCCACCACCGGCACCCGTACCGGCGATGAGTTCCGCCATACTCGTTCCGTGGCCTGTGTAGTCCTTGGTCGCGTGGTACGCGACCGCTTTCGGCACCTCGTCGACAAGTACCTGCCCCTTCAGAGAAGGAGTCGCAGGGTTGACGCCTGTGTCGACAACGGCCACCTTCACGCCCTTGCCGGTGCTCACCTTCCACATCCGGGTGGCCTTCATCGGCGCCAGGTACCACTGCTTCGACTGGACATCATCGGCCGCCGCGTTTGGAGCCAGCCCCGCCGACAAAACGACTACGGCGCCGAGCGCTGAACATACGGCGGACACCCTCCTCCCGCTACGCCCCGCGAAGGGAGCGGTCCACCTGCCGCGTCGGCTGATCCCTGACAACATGCCTCTGTATGTCCTCGCTCGTATCCGGTCAGTCAGTCGCCCGCGGCACATCGCGCCGCGTGTCACTGGGCGGACGCGTCTCGTCCTCGGTCGATTGCTCACGACGCGACGTGCCTTTGCTCCCGACGCGATCGGAACCTTGGCTGCCCACGGGGCCACGCACCAGGCCGGTGCCTCCAGAGGTGAATCCGCTGTTCTTGGCTCCAGAAACTCGGCCCTTGGGGGCGCCTACCACTCCGTCAGGATTGCTTGCGGATCGGCGAGGTGTCTGTCCTGCACCCGCGCCCGTCGTCGGATTGGGGGTTCCGATCACCCCACGCTGACCGGGCCTTTCGCCGGTGGTACGCGAACCTGCCGCGCCCTCGCCGCCGACGACCGTACCGCGCGGCATTCTGGAACCGTTCGTGCCAGCGGTGCCCGCCGTGGTCGGCCTCCCGCCGACAACGCCACCGGTACGTCCGGCACCTGTGGCACCCATACCACTGGCACGTCCACCTGACGCGCCGCCGACACGTCCGCTTGCCGTACCTCCAGCCCTTGGCACTCCACCAGCGACGCTCCGCCCCATCGGCGACTTGCCTGCCGCCGTGGTGGCCCCACGGCCGCCTGCCTGGCCCGTCGCGGCTGCACGTCCGACTGGTCCCATGGGGCCACGTCCGGTACGCCCTCCAGAGGTGCCACCGGGAGTGGACGCGCGTCCCTGCCCCAAGATCGGAGCCCTGCTCCCGGTCGCTCCCCTGAACCCCGCGGTACGGCCAGCCGGACCACCGAAGGCGGGGGGCACAGAGCCACCGCCGAAGGGAGGAACCGTCGTCCCCCCCGGAGCACCGCTTAAACCGGTCACCGACGGCGGCGCGCCGGTTGTTGGCCTCGCCGTCTCCTGCGGCGGCAGCGTGCCGACACTGTCGATCTCCGTACCGACATTCCGGTCCGGGTACGTAAGAGAGTCGTCCAGGCCGTTGGAGGACCGCAGCGTGTCATCCGAGTGCGAGGCGCCCAGCGCAGTATCCGCAGACTGATGATGCGCAGTTCCCGACTCACTAGCGGCCGAAAGGGATCCGCGCTCCACGCCCCCAGCCTGCCCCCCCTCACCGAAGCTTGGATCCGGCTTAGGCACCCCCACACCCGGCATAGGCTCAAACGTAGGCGGCTCCTGCGCCGCCAGCGTCTCCTCCGACACCGCGTAGAACGACGACAACCGGTTCATCTGGTTGATCGCCTCTTGCCGGTGGTCCTCCGCCTGCACGGCGGCCGCGTACTCGTCGTTGGTCTCGAGACGTGCCGGCGCCGGAATGTCGGCGACCGTCTTGGGGTCGGTCCGGGCGTCGCGGGGCGGCATGGACTTGCGTACGGACGCGAGCCCCGTAGCCGCTGCCGTGATCTGCGTGCCCGCAACTTCGGCGAAGGTGGCGAGGTCACGAGCGTGGTTGACAAGGTTGCCGCCCCATGTACGGAACGCGCTGCCCGCCTCGCCCTCCCAGTCGACCCGGCCGACGTGGCCGCTCAGTTCCTCGGCGGCGTCGTTGATGGCATCCCGGGCGTCCCACAGGGCCTGGCCCGCGCTCTCCAGGTGATCCGGGTTCGCGGACTCGACCATGTCGATCATGTGGTTGAGCTGATGGCCCTCGAAGTTGGTCTTGCCGAAGAAGCGGACGCCGCCACCGAGGAACGTGTTGTTCAGCATCTGCGACACGGCGTTGGTGGCGTCGATGACGCCGACCTGTTGGTTCACATGCTCCAGGTCGACCTTGTGGTCCTGTTGCTGCTTCTCGTCACCCATCAGTACTTGACCTCAGACTTGGTGTCGTCGGAGCGCTTCTGCTCAGACTTGCCGTCCCTGGCGGCCTCCGCCGCAGCCTTCTCACGCAGTGCCTCGGTCTGCTCCCGGCTGATCTGGGTCCGGATCTCCCAGAAGCGGTGCCGGAGCTCCTCCTCGAGATTGTCGAAGCCGACATCCGCGCCGTGAACGGCGATCCGGAGTGCCTCTATCTGCAGCCCCAGCGACTTGGAGAGCGACGTAACACGCTCGTGGACGCGCTCGTACTGCGTGTGGAGGCCTTTGGCCTCTCCGAAATTGCCCGTACCACAGAACGATGCCGGAGAGATGGTGTGAGCCCCGACCTTCGTCGAACTGCCGGCTGACCCCTCGAAGTTCGAGAGCACGCCGTCCACGCGCTTCTTGAAGGTCGTGAGCGCCTCCAGGCCGCGCCGCAGGTCGGCGCCCCCGCCCATGTCCGCAGGAAGCACGAAACCTTCCCCTCCCCGTTTTCGCCGTTCGCCCCGGGTGGTCGCACCCCTCAAGCGTTCATGTCCGCAACAAGACCACTCTAGTCACTTCCTGTGACAGCCCCAACTGCCATATACATCAGCCGTGTTACCACCGAGCGAAGGTTCACTCATTTTCCACATCAGGCCGTCTGAGCCGCTGCCACCACTCGAAGCTATGTGGCCAACAGGCCGCCAGACATGAGTACAGCTACTCAATCGCGATGGTGGTGCGCGCGGATGAGCACGGGGATGTAGCAGGGCTACCGTGCTCGTCGATGGTTCCCCTGTGACTCTTGCGAACAGTTGGTACGTTGCGGTCGCGCACAGGTTTTCTGTCAGTGGCGAACAACGGGGAGGGAGACCGTGCATGGCATGGGACGAGTGGGAACAGCTCAAGACTGCGGCGGCGGGGCGGCATTCTGCCCAGATGCAGCTGAACCACGTACCGATGGACCCGGGCGGTGCCAGCGGCACGCTGGTGTCGAACAAGCGCGCCTGGGCCAAGGCAGGGGAAGACGTCGGTTCACTTCGTGAGGGCATCGGCAAGGCGCTGGGGACGCTGACGAACGGCCAGAACGGCGTTGGCGAGAATGCCGGCTGCCTGACCGCGGGAGCCCAGAAGGACGTCTACGACTCGTGGGAGCGCTACGTCAAGGATGTGAGCGGGCGCTGCGGGAAGCTCTCGGGTTTGCTGGAGCAGGCGGGCGATGAGCAGTTGAAGACCGACGAGGCGATCGAGGTCGAGATCGGCAACCTGGAGGGGGTGCGTTTCTTCTCGGGGACCTCGCCGCCGGCCAGTACGAACGCAGTCTCAGTCGGCCGTCGGAGCCGACGCATCCGCCTGCGCTACGACGATCCGCAGGTCCGAGCCGCTGAACTGGGCTTTCTCGTCCCCCGAGAAGAAACGCACCCCGGCCACCTGGCGCACCTGTGCGGCCGTGACGGCGGCCGCGTCGTCCTCGGGCCCGAGGCGGACCGCGTCCAAAACGGCGGTCCACGAACTACGGCCCGGCGAAAGGGCGGCGACGATCGAGTACGGCCAGCCGGGGGATGATCTGCGCGGCCGCGCGGGAACGGCCATGGACGTGGCAGAACAACCGCTCCGGGGAGCACGCGGCGTCCGAGCGCAGCCACGGGGACACGACGACGGCGAGCACGATTCGCCCGTCGAAGCGCGGCAGCGGCAGGCTTGTGAGCGGGGGCGGTTTCCGCTGATTCGCAACGATCGCTGGAAACCGCCAGGTCACGCAGCCGGTCGGTGTCCACACGGCCATGATTCAGCGCCCCGTACAGCGAGCCGTAGCCCCGTTGGTGCTCGACCGTCAGCGACAGCTCCACCGGCGTCTTCACCGGCCCGTCCGCGCACAGCAGTGCGTCGGTCAACTCGAAGAACGCGTCCGCACGCGCGGACACACACCCGTAGAAGTCCGTCCGGAAGCGTGACAGTTCCGCGAACGCCTCCCCCTCGCCGACCCGTTCCAGCACACTCATCACCGCGGCCTTCTTCGTGAACACCTGCATCTCGTCGCAGAGTTCAGGATCATGAGAAGGTCGCTCTCACGCCCAGCGATCACCCGAACGAGTGACCGCTTGCCCCTCGACGATCAAGGCCGACGTTAAGGATCAAGCTGAGGCTGTCTCGCCGTCCGCCTACGGCTGCGGGCGGCTAGTCCAGATGACGTTGTGGTCTTCGCGTTCGAAGTCGGATCCGACGGGGTCTTCTCCGCCGCGCTCGGGCCGGTGGGCGCTCCGGTGCATCGAGGAGACCGGTGAGATTAGTGTCTTTTGTTAACGGAGTTTGAACGGGGCTGCGGGGTGGGGTGCGTTACGTGGTCCGGCCGTCCCCACTGGTTCACGAGACGGGCCCTGCCGAGCCGTGGCCCTTTGGCTCGGCAGGGCCCGTGTGCTGTCAGGCCAGGTCGGCCCTATCCGACGTTGAGGTTGTCGTCCACGAGGAACTCCGGGTAGCCGAAGCGCTCACCGAGAGCGGTGAAGGCTTCGCAACGGTTCTCGTCGATGGCCACGAAGTACTCCTTCATGGCCCGCAGGAACAGCCGGAACCCGAGATCCGCGCAGGCCCCTGTGACGACCTGCTCCAGCGCGGGGACCAGACCGGGCAGCGATCGTTCGTCGGCAGCCCGTTCCAGGCCGTCGGCGACGGTGCCGATCTGATCCAGAACACGCCTGCGCAGATCCGCGTCTGTCACCGGCTGCGGCGCGGGCGGGACGAACATGGCATCGGCCTCGCGGACGCTCGCGGTCCACGTCTGTTCGATCCGCGCCATCCACTCCCTTCCGCTCAGGCCGTGAGCCGCGGGGTCGAAGTACCCCTCCGTGGCTCCCAGCCACACGGTGCGGAGCACCTCGTCCGGCAGTGCGGAGGCCAGCAGCCTCCGTGCGTCCTCGCCGATCTGCATGGCGATAGCGCGGTGCACCGTGCCGACGGCTCCCTCGACCAGACCCAGCTGGGCGGCCACGGGATTCGGGGGCACGAACCGGGCGGAGTCCTCTGCGGACAGCCACATCGGGTACGCCGACTTCGACGCGAGCCAACTGATCCCGATGTCCAGGATGAACGCGTCGTCGCCAGAGTGTTCAGCTGGTTCGCCTTGTCCTGTCATCACGGTCAACTTCTCATTTCGGATAGGACGTGTAGACAACGTACCTACTGGGCTTGTGCTTGCCCGCGTACTTGAGCTGGACGACGACCCGGTTTCCGGTGCGCTCACCCTGTACTCCGTCCTTGACCCAGACGCGGCCGAGTGACCCCTCGTTCCGCAGCTGCCATTCGAAGTCGAGCAGGTCGTGCCGAGGATCGAACACCGGGTTGTGGGACTGCTCCTTGAGCCACCTGTCCAGCCGCTTCACATTGCTCGGCTTCTTGATCCAGGCGTCGAACGCGGCCTGGACGCTCCTGACGGCCGTCGCCTCGTCGTTCCACCGGCTGGCCCTGCCCTTCGCCTCGGCCGCGTTCGCCATGGCAGTGTCGCCGGGCCGCACGTGCTCTCTGAGGGTATGGGCCCCCTCGATGTCCTCGTCCTGCACCAGGTTCAGGCAGTTGTGGACGAGTACGTCCCGGGAGTGTCCGCCCTGCGGGCGGACGTAGAAGGTGTGCAGGCCGTCGACGGTCAGGTCGTAGACCGGACGCGGAGCCAGCCCGGGCCGGTCATGCAGGGCGGTGACGGACTGCAGGGCTCCGTCCGAGGTCCGGAGCCGGTCGCCCACCCGCAGGTCCGACACGTGCACCCAGTTGTGCCCGGCCACGTACACCCGGTGTCCGCTCGTGCTCGTCAGCGTGCCGCCGCCGGCCAGAGAGACGTCGACCAGGTGGTCCGTACGATGCCGGAAGGTGTCTGTGACGGGCTCGGGCCGAGCGCGACCGGAGGCAGGGTCGGTGGCCAGCACCAGGTCTCCGACTCGAACGTCCAGGATCGGCCTGCGCGTGCCGTCGGCCATCAGTACCCGGGTGCCACCCGGGAAACTGTTCCTCTCACACGCGGTCACGGCCTCTTCGTAAGTCTGGACTTCTCTCTCGATCGCGGCGACCGCCGCGGCGTCGACGCCCTTGAGGGTTTTGAGTGCCTGGAGCGCGTCCCGGACGCCGATGCCGGTGACGAACGCGGCGTCCACGGCACGTACTGCTTCCGCGATGGGTCGGATGAGCTTGCCGGCGAACAGGGAGGCGACGTCCAGAGCCGCCCATCCGCATCCGCCCCAGCTGCCGCTCTCAAAACCGGAGGTGAACTTCTTGGTGCACTCGATCCAGCTGCCGAAGAGGATGTCGATGGGATCGACGCCGTCCTGCCACTCGGCGATCGTGATGTTGTGTGTGACCTCCTGGGACAGTTCGTCGGTCTTGACCTCGCCGAGATACGTCGTGGCCTCGGTCGGGCACATGAGCTTCTGCGGGTCGATGCCCTCGGCACTGCACAGGTACAGGTCGAGAACGGCCTTGTACTTGATCTTCGAGGTGATCGTGCAGTTACCCGTGTAGGCGAGGTGGTTCCACCAGTGGTCGCAGCCGTCGGTCTTCTTGATGACCTCCGGATCGCCGATCTTCTCGATGTGGTTGACGTAGAAGACGTTGCCGATCGAGTGGCCGTTCTCGTCGGGAACGGTTCCGTCGTTGATCTGCTTCGCCTTCTCCGCCTTCTCGGCCCTGTCGGCCGCTTCCTGGGCTTCCTTGGCGTATTTGTCGGCGTCCTTGGCAGCCTGTTCGGCTTCGGTGGCGGCCGTGTCGGCGCGGGTGGCGGCCGCGCGGGCGTCCTTGGCGTCCTGTTCGGCCTGGGCGGCGGCGGAGTCGGAGGTGATGTAGGGCGAGCCGAGTTGGATGGCGTCGTTGGCCGGCTTGGCGACCTGTTCGGCGGCGTGGCCGGCGTCGGCGGCGGCCTGGGCGGTGACGTAGGCGTGCCCCGCCGCCGTAGCCGATGCCGTGACGGCCTTGCCCGCCTGTTTGGCTGCCGTGTCGGCGTGGGAGCGGGAGGTTGTCGCGTCCTTGCTGGCGTCGTCGGCGAGTTTGACGGCGGTGCGGGCGGCCGTGGCGGCGTCCCCGGCGGCCTTGATCGCGTCAGCGGCGGCGCTGGTGGCGGTCTTCACATCGGCGTCGGCCTTCAGCTTGGCGGCCTTCGCCGCGTCGGCATCCGAGCGGGCCCGCTTGGCCGCCGCTTCCGCCCTGGTGGCTGCGGCGTCCGCGTCAGCTGCGGCCTTGGTGGCGGCGTCCGCCTCACCGCGCGCCTTCTTCGCCGCCGCCTCGGCTGTGGTCGCCGCCGTGTCGGCCTCGTTGGCGGCCGTGCGGGCGGCGGTGGCCGCGTCACCGGCGTCGAGGGAGTCGGCGTAGGCGTCCTTCGCGTCGGCCTTGGCGCGGGCCGCGTTCGCTTTCTGCTCGGCGTCCCACGCGTCGTCGCGTTTGCCCTTCGCCTGGTCGCGGGACTTCTCGGCGGCCTGCCGCTTCTGTGACGCGGTCGTTTCCGCCTTGTTGGCCTTCTTGTCGGCCTCCGTCGCCTTCGTCGCCTGGGTTTCGGCGTTCTTCTTGTGCTCGGCGGCTTCGGCCTGTTTCGCGGCGGCGGTGGCCTTCTCCGCCTTCGCGGTCTTCTCCTGCGCCTGTGCCGCGAGCCGTTTGGCGTGGGCGGTGGCGGCCTGGGACTTCGCGTCGGCCTCGGCTGTCACCGCAACACCCAGCTCGGTCTTGGCGGTGTCGCGGGCCGACCGTGCGTTGTTCTTCTGCACCTCCGCCGCATCCATGGCGGCCTTGGCCTGCTGCTCGGCCTCCTTCGCGGCGGCGAGACGGAACTGTGCCTTCGCGTTCGCCGCCGCGGCCTTCGCCCGGTCCATCAGCGTCGCGGAGTCCCCGGCGGACGCCTTCGTGGCTGCGTACGCGGTCTCGGCGGCCTTCTCCATCGCGTCCAGCGCGGCGGCGGATGCCTTGGTGACCTGGGCTTTCTGCAGGCCGACGAGCATGCCCCGGCCCCTGGGGACTCCCATCGTGTCGGCCTTGCGGTATGCCTCGGCCAGGCTGGTGTCGGTGTCCTTCACCGCCTGGCCGGCTGCCGCAGCCTGCTTCTTGATCAGGCCGAGGTTGGTTTTCGCGTCGGCGCGGGCCTTGGTCAGCTCGCTGCTCGCCGAACTGAACATGGCCTTGGTCGGGTAGCCGAGATCGTCGGTGCCGTTGTGGCCGCTCGGGGCGATGTCGAGCTGCTGCGGGCCGCTGCCGTTGCAGCTCCACAGCCACGCGTTGTAGCTCTTGTCGTACGTGTGCAGGTCCAGGCACTTGCCCGTCGCCTTGTTGCGCAGCGACGTGGTCTTGGTCGTGGAATAGTCCCACTTCTGCGCGGCACTGCCGTTGCACGTCCAGATCTGGATCTTCGTGCCGTTCTCCGAGTGGCTGCCCTGCACGTCGAGGCACTTGCCGGAATGCACACCGTGGACCGTGCCGTCCTCACCCAGCACCCACTTCTGCGCGGACGACCCGCTGCACGTGTAGATCTGCACCGGGGTGCCGTTGGCCGTCTTGTTGCCCTCGACGTCCAGGCACATGCCCTTGGCGGCGTGGAACTGCACCACGACCGGGCTGTCGCCGATCCAGCCGGGCCCGCCGGGCGCCCAGTAGTCCTGCCAGCGGGTGATGTGGTCGGCGGTCCAGGACTGGCCCAGCATGTCCCCCAGGGCGAGTGCGCTCTTCTGGAGGGCCGAGGTGGCGTTCTTGTTCGCCGCGAAGACCGACGTGCGCTGCGTGGCCTGGTCCGCGATCTCCTGCTGCCACTCCTCGGACGCGGTCTTGACGACCTTGCCCAGCACCTGGTCGGGGTCGAGAGGGTTGTGCCAGTTGCAGGAGGCGAAGCGGGACTTCAGGTCTTCGACCGCGATCCGGTACGCCAGCGAGCCGGGCGCGGGCGCGGAGGTGGGGAACCCGCCGGAGGCGAGGAAGAGGCGGGCGTCATCAGCCGAGAGAGGGTGGAGAGAGTCTGCGGTCAGCTTCTGCCATGCCTGGTGCTCCGCATACGCCTTCCGCCACTGATCGGTGGGAAGGGACGCATCCGGTTCCTGCCCGTACAGCGGGCCGCCGATCTCCTGGACCTGGTCCGCCTCCGCCTTGGCGGCCTTGACGCTGGGGTCGTCGTAGAAGCCGTCCTCGGACTTCCAGAACTGTTCGGACACCCACGGCGCGAAGCCGACCTGGGTGAACAAGCCCTTCTCCTTGCTGCCGGGAGAGCCCGGCGGATCGAAGAACGACGCGACGGTGGGGAACGTGCCGGGGACGGTGGGCTGCAGAACGGACAAGGACTTCTGCCACGCCTTGGCGCGGTCGTCCATGACCGTGTACCAGTGGTCGGCGTAGCTTTGGGAACGAATTCAAGGCCGAGCACAAGTGGAGCACTCCTGGCGACGCCGACCGCGGGGTCTACAAACTGGACTTGGCGTCCACGGAGTGGCTGGAGAACTCCCACACGGTGAGCAAGCACGTGGGCCTGACCGACGACCAATTGGCACAGCGCCTTCGGGACGACCTGAAGAAGCCGCCACGGCCGGGGACCGACTGGCCTTACGGGCAGCCGAAGGTTGCCAACGCCTCTTCCTTCACGGACATCGAGTCGGCGCAGAAGTTGACGCAGTACAACATCGACCAGAATTCTGACCAAATCACCACGTGGATAGCAAGTAAGCCAAAAGACGGCGATCGAATGGACATCAAAGTTTCCGAGACGCCCTACGGCGATAGCGGGCGGAGCATCGACAAGGCTGCGATCCAGAATGATCCATTCCCGGCGGAAGCGTCGGAGGACGTGAAGGGAGTCGAGACACGCCTCCTGTACAGAGAGGACCTCGACCCGCCTTTCACGGTCATGACCTCGATGCCAAAGGACGTTCCGACGGGAGGCAACTAGGATGGCCCGCATGACGCACCAGGAATCCGTCGACTACTCGCACCTCGCAGGCGCCCGTATGCTCCTGCAGTCTTACGACGGCTGGAGCCTGAGGATTCCCGACGATCCCGGGCAGTGGCAGAAGCAGCTCTTTCCCCTCCTGCGAGGGATCCGGAACGCGGAGGCGGAGGGGGGCGCAACCTTCACGAGATCGCAGCGGAACTACGTTTGGCGGCAGACCTCTTCGAGCGGTCTCCCGATGGTTCCCACAAGGCGCTGAACAGGATTCCGCGGGCGGCGACCGAGGAGCGTACGCCCGAGACACTGCGGCAGATCGCCCGCCATCTCGAGGAGTGGAACGTCGATTGGCGGACGTACAGCGAAACGCCCATGGACGTCAGGGAATTAAGCCTACGCTTCCCCCGCTTCAGCCAGATCCTGCCCATCTACTTCGGCCAGGACGGCGTGGCGATCAGCGACGACATGCACGATGCCACGTCGGAAGAAGGTATCCGTATGTACATCGACGAGACGCACCCGCGCTGCCCGTGGCACCTGCCGAGCGTGGTCGCCGAGTGCTATCAGGCGATGGCACTGTTCCATACCGAGAACCAGATGGACCGCTTCTTCAGCGCGGCGGCGATGAGCGGAGGATCGGGGACGGAGGACTTTCTCGACTTCTTCCCCCTCTTCGCCCGCCTCTGCATCGAGCACCTGAAGGAATCCCACTCACCGTTGTGGGAGCCGAAGCGGAAGTAGAGCACGAGAGAATCGGCCCACCATGCGCACCCGCACCGCCACCTACCCCGACCGCGAAACCGCCCAGTGGGCCACCCAGCAGGTCGTCACCGCCAACGAGCAGCTCATCCACCGCTGGCTCGCCCAATCCGCTCGCCCCCGGCTGGCCATCGAGGCGTCCTGGCCGTCCCGCCCCGATCCCGTGGGTCGGGTCCTGCTCCAGGCGATGATGCTGGCCGGACGCGAGCCCGTCGACGTGCGGGCGGCTCGTGTGATCCTCAAGCGGGACGCCTCCCGTCCGCACGGCTTCGTCGTCCAGGCCACGTTCCCCGTCTACCTGTAGAGGCCGATCATCATGCCCCTGAGCCCTCTCGAACACGACCGCCATTACGGCGAGTTGGACCAGGTGATCCGTGCCTACGTCGGGCAGTCGGCGGACGACACCCCGGAGAAGCCCAGCCGGGCTCTGATCGCCTACCTTCGCCACACCTGGCACACCCGTCCCTGGGCCCTGGCCGCCGCCGAGACTCAACTGCGCGAGTACGCCCGCAACCCGCCCGGCCGACTCCGGCTGCGCCTGGGCGAGTTCTATGCGATCCCCGATGTGGGCCTGCCGGAGGCCGACATCCAGGAGTGGCTGTCCTGCCTGGCCGAGCACATCAAGCACAGCATCGAGACGGGCGAGGCCCCGCCCCCGGCCGCCCCGGCGACCCACTGGGAATGGCACGCCCGCTTCCCGGAACTCGCCCAGTTCCTCGGCGGCTGGTTCTCCCAGGACATGCCGGACGAGTTCGACGACCACGAGGCAGCCGTGGACGACTACGTCACTGGCTCCCATCCGCAGCTCGTCGCCCGCCTCGTCGGCGAGGTGCGCGAACTACTTGCCCTGGACCTGGACGAGTCCGACTACGCCCTCGCCCTCGCCGAGTTGGGCATGGAGGTCGACCCTCCGGCTCCGTACACGCCCAGCGGCTGGCTCGCGTTGACCGCCGATCGGCTCGAAGGGCCCCGCCCGGATTACGGACCTCCGCCGCAGACGGACACGAAGTGATCCTCCCGGAGATCCTGGTGGTGGCGGGCATGCCAATGCACCGTGCCGCAGGGCAATACCGGTGCCCGAAAGTCACTGCCCGGTGCTCACTCGGCGGCCGCGGCGTCGAGCATCCCGCACCGCCACAGCCGCCCCGCCCAGCCCCGCCACCAACACCGCCGCCCCCACAGCCACATACGTAGCCAGTCGGGCGTTCCGCTCGTCCGCCGTTTCGCCCAGCTGGAGCTTTGCAGGAGTCGGAGCCTCCGCCTTGGTGAGGCCCTCCTGGGGGTTGGGCGATTCGATGGGGTGGTCGTCGTCCGTCAGCGCGCGGACCGGGTCCACCACGCCCCAGCCGACCAGGCGGTCGTGGCCGGCGATTGAGCGTTCCGCCGTCTGCTCGATCTGGGCGACGATCTCGCGGGCGGTCCAGGTGGGGTGCTTCGCCTTGATCAGGGCGGCGACTCCGGCCACGTACGGGGCCGAGAAACTGGTGCCGTTGTCCGAGCAGTTGCCGCCCTTCGGGACGGTGGAGATCATGTCGACGCCGGGGGCGGCCACGTCGACGAACTCGCCGGACTGGGAGAAGGAGGCGCGTTCGTTGTTGCGGTCCGAGGCGGCAACGGCGAGGACACCGTCGTACGACGCGGGGTAGGTCTTCTTGACGTTGCCGCCGAGGCCGTCGTTGCCCGCCGAGGCCACCACCACGATGTTGTGGGCCAACGCCGTGTCGACCGCCTGCTTCAGGACCGGGTCGGGCTCCACCGCGTTCGACGTGTCCTGGGAGATGTTGATGACGCCCGCGCCCACGTCGACTGCGTGGAGGATGGCGGTGGCGAGTGTTGCCGCCGTGCCGTGGCCCTCCGCGTCGTTCTGTTTGATGGGGATGATCGTCGCCCTGGGGGCCAGGCCCACGAAACCGGTCCCCTTGGCGGGGCGGGCCGCGATGATGCCCGCCACGCGCGTGCCGTGGCCGACCGTGTCCGTCGTGCCGTCGGACTTACCGCGCTCAATCGGGTCGCCGTTGTCGTCCTTGAGATTCTTGGGGAGGTAGTTGGCGCCCCTCGACATGTCCACCGCGTGGGTGAGTTGGGAGTTCTTCACGTCTACGCCCGTGTCGATCACCGCCACCCGCACGCCCTTGCCCTTGGACTGGCTCCACAGTTCGTCCAGCTGGACGCGCTGAAGGGCCCAAGGGCGGCCCGTGTACTTCTTGTTGGGGAACGTGCACTGGTCGGTCGACGAGTCCGCGGCTGCGGGCGTGGCGACGGCGAGAGTGGAGACGATCAGCGTTGCGGCGGTCGCGGCCATCACGCGCAGAGGGGCGGGGGAAGGTGCGTGCGTCATGAACACCCCCTCCTACGAGCCCTGCGGCTGGCGTGCCGCCGACGTCGAAAGCCGCGGGCCCGTGGACAGGAACGACGACCACTCGGCGGGGACAGGAGCCGGATCCACGTCGGAATAACCCAGGCGGATCTGAGCCAGTTTCGCCTCGTTCTGGAGCTCCTTGCGTTCCTTGGCCGTGGTGCCGATGCCCGCGTCGTCGGTGGCGCTGTCGGCGTTGGACTGCATCGCGTACCGCAGGCCGGTGTCGGTGACCAGGAAGACGTTGCCCGCGCTGGTCTCCTCGCCGGTGAACTGGCGGTACAGCTGGCCCGAGCCGGGAGTGACGTACGCGCTGGAGGAGCCGGTGGGGAGGACGGCCGGGAAGTCGGTGCCCGCCCAGGTGCTCAGCGTGGTCGTGCCCCTGCCGTCCGTGTCGACGTCGCGCAGGACGTTGCAGATGGTGTTGCGGCTGCCGGAGGAGGCGTCCGCGTCGTTGACGGCCTTGGGCGCGTGGCTCGGCCAGTTCTTGTCCGCGGCGAACTCGGCCGTGGCCGGGACGAAGTTTCCCGCGCTGACGTCGAGGGCTTGCCCGGCCTGACCCAGTCTCGCCAAGTCCCTGCTGCTGAGGAGGAGTTGAGCCGTGAAGTCCGAGACGGGGGCCACCTTGCCCTGCTCGACGACGTAGTACTGCTCGCCTGTGCCGTTGCGAGCCTTGAGGACCATGCCGACCTTGTTCGCCTTCGTAGGCAGGCTGCCCGCGACGTCGGCGTTCGCACCGACCTGGCCCTCGGCCTTCGGGAAGTCGATGGCGTCACCCTTGTGAAGGGTCCCCACCCACTCCTGGGACACCTTCTCGGGTTGGCGTCCGGCACCGACGATGGTGCGCAGCAGCAGTTCGTCGCTGCTGTCGACCTGGTACGCGGTGCCGTGTGCGTCCACGATGTAGCGGTTCTTGTCCGGGGCCACGACGTACATCAGCTCGCCGCCGGTCAGCCGCTCGGTGCCCTCCGTCTTGCTCATGTCATGGGACGCGAGGACGAAGGCCGCTTTCTGGATGGACCCGCCACCCGCGGTGGGACGCTCGCAGACGGCCCAGCGCTTCTTCGAGCCCGCTTCGGAGGCGGACGGCAGGCGGTCGGGGGCATAGGGGATTCCGATGGTGACGCCGTGCGGGATGTTCCCCTTGTCGAGGATGGACTCGTCGACCGTCACGACTTCGCCCTTGCCCGATTTGAGGAGGAGTTTCGCGGACGCCATGTTGAGGACCGGGTGCAGCTGGACCTTGCCGTCGGTCTTGAGGACGACGTAGCGGGTGGTGGACTTGCTGGCGATGATCACCTTCTCGCCGGGGGTGTTCCAGCCCTGCGGCGCAGTCGGTTTGAACATCCCCCACGCCCCGAAGGCGGCCATGATGATCACCCCGACGATGGTGCCGGGCAGCACAGCGCGCAGCGGTCGCGGCGCCCCCTCCTCCGAGCCGTCGGGAGACGATTGGACGAAGGACGCGAGCATGCGGCGCTTCGCGAAGGTGTAGGCGTTGAGCTGGTCCCGCCGAGATGCCATGTGTGCCTGCTTCTCCCCGTGTCTCGCCTGGTCGGCGCTCAGGGGTCCACCGTCCCCCGCCCTCCGATGTCAGACCGGCCCCCTACTATGCCTGGTGATGGAAGGGCCGCGTGGAGCGGGTAGGGTGCCTGGACCTTCAAGGGCCCTATGCGGTGCTGGAATTCCAGCGAGTTGCGAGCAAAACGGGGGGATGGAGTGATGGCTTCCGGAACGCGGGCCCGGTCGCGCGACCGGTCGCAGGTGCGCGGCTCTTCGGCGCCCCGGCCGCAGTCTGCGCTGCAGCTGTCCGCGCCGGGCGCGAGGCCTCAGGGGGCGGACCCGCTTCACCTCAAGGGGCGTCCCGGACAGTCCGGTTCGTTTCGGCTGCAACGGATCGTTCTGCTGGAAATCGCGGTCGCCGTGCTGCTCACGGGATGGGTCATCGGCCCGTTGGCGCTGGTGCCGGCGGTTGTCGTCGCAGCCGTGCTCGTGCTCCTCGCGTTCGTACGCCGCCGGGGGCGCTCCCTGCCCGAATGGCTAGGCACCGCACGGGCGTTGCGGGCGCGGCAGCGGCGGGCCGCGAGTACGCCGATAGAGCCGGGCACGGAGCCCGGCCTTGCGCCTGCCGTGGAGTGCGACCCGAGCTTGCGGACGTATGTGTACGGCAGCCTGGACCGTAGACCCGTGGGACTGATCGGGGACGGCACGTTCGTCACCGCCGTCCTTCAGGTGGAGGCCGACGCGACCGCTCTGCGCGCTGAGCGGAGTCGGCAGCCGCTGCCGCTCGGGCTGGTGCGGGACGCGCTCGAAGTGGACGGAATCCGGCTGGAGTCGGCGCAGATCGTGCTGCACACGCAGCCCGCTCCCGCGCTGCACCTGCCGCAGCAGTCCGTGGCGGTCAGCAACTACGCACCTTTGCAGGCGCAGACAGGAGCACCGGCGGTGCGTATCACCTGGATCGCGCTGAAGCTCGATCCGGAGCTGTGCCCAGAGGCGGTTGCCGCGCGCGGGGGCGGACTTGTGGGAGCGCAGAAATGCGCGGTGCGCATCGCGGACCACCTCGCGAGTCGGCTCACCGGGGCGGGGTTCCGTACGACCGTGCTGAGCGAGGAGGAGTTGACCGCCGCTGTCGCGACGTCGGCGTGCGCCAATCCTCTGGTGACGGCGGAGGCCGGGCGGACCGATACGCCGGCGCGGCGGACCGAGGAGTCCAGCCGCAGCTGGCGCTGCGACAATCGCAGGCATACGACGTACTGGGTGCGGCGCTGGCCCCAGTTGGGCGGCAGGGGACCGTCGCTGCCGCAGCTCGTGGCCCTGCTCACCGCCGTTCCCGCGCTGGCCACCACCTTCAGTCTCACTCTGGGGCGCGGGGAGCGGCAGGAGGTCTCGCTGTCCGGGCATCTGCGGGTGACCGGGCGCAGCGACGACGAACTGGTCGCGGCCCGGCGGGCCCTGGAGCACGCCGCGCGGCAGGCCGGAGCGGGCCTTGCCCGGCTCGACCGTGAACAGTTGCCCGGCATGCTCGCCACGCTGCCCCTCGGAGGTGTTCGGTGACGGCCATGACCACACACACGGCCACCGCTTCGGGGGGGCACGGATCTCCCGACGGTGCGCAGCCCTCGGCCGCGGAGCGAGTTCGCGGTCGGCTGCGGAGCGGCTTCGGTCTGATCGGCCCCCGGCACGGACGGCATGCGCTGTCCATGGAGCAGGTGGACTCGCTCGCGCTGCCCATCGGGGACGACGGAGTCGTCATCGGCGTGGATGCCGAGGGGCAGCCCGCGGTGCTCGGGCTCAACCGGCCGACGCCGTACGACGTCGTCCTGATCGGTGGGCTGTGGACCGCGCACGTGCTGGCCCTGCGGGCGGCCGCGACCGGTGCGCGCGTCGCCGTGGAGACCGGGCGGGCAGAGGCCTGGATGCAGATGGTGCATGCCATGGGCGGCGGGCAGAACGGCATGGCCGTGTACGACGTGGGGCGCGTGCCGCCCCAGGGCGCGTCGGCGGGGAATCCAGTGCTGGTGGTGCGCGACTGTGGCATGCGGCCGCCCCGCGGGCGGGTCGTCTCTGGACCCTGGCAGGCGGTGCTGACGCTCTTGCCGTACGTCAGCCCGGTGGCCCCCCGACTGGTACGGCAGGCACGGCTCGTCGGCGTCCAGCGGGTCTCGCCGGACGAGGCCGCGGAACTGGGCCGCACGATGGCGCTGCCCCGGGGAGATGTGGACTCGCTGCCCGCGCTCGCCGATGGCGTCACTCTCTGGTGCGCCGATCGCGACCGGCAGTATGTGATGACGCAGCCCACGGACGCCGAGATCGGATTGTTGGGTACGCCACGAAGGATGGACTGACCGGGCAAACCCCCGGATCGACATGGGATGTTTGAGACCGATTCACCCCGCCTCACGTTCGGCTCGTGCATCGCTATTGCCCGGTTTGTTCACCGCGATGGTGCGTGCGTACGTCATTCACGGGCAGGGTGTGACGTGTTGGGCCCACGCGGAGGGGTGGACAGGCCTGCCGTGTCGGCGCTTGTGGTGATTAGGCTGGGACCGGGCGCCGTATCGGACTCCTTGGATGGGCCGTCGGCGTCCCAGGGGGGAGCCGGGCGGATCCGACGCTTCGGACGACCGACCGATTTCGAACGACCGGCCCTGCACAACGAGAACGGTCGCCCCAGCATGGCTTGAGGGTGCTCGACCACATCAGGAGGAATTGTGAACAGCGATCGGGACGGGATCCGCGGGGGCTGGGCCACACCCGGCGATGACCAGTCCGACGCGGAGTCCGCCGTCGAGACGACGGGCGAGTTCACCATCGACTACGCGCCGCCCGCCTGGTACACGCAGAACGCGTCGGGGAGTTCGGGCGAGGCGGACTCGGATTCCGAGGCGGCTTCGGGGACTTCGCGGACCTCGACGACTTCGGAGCCGTCCGAAGCCTCCGAGCCTTCGGGAGCTTCGGCTTCGGAGCCGTCTCCTGCGCCTCCGGCGGGGAGTCCTGTTGCGGTGCCCAAACTGCCGGTCGGCAGCGGGTTCGAGCCGGAGGTCGCGAAGCCGGAGGCTCCGGACGCGCCTGTCGCGGACGCCGGAAGCCCGACGGCTGTGCCGAACTTTCCCGTGGGTGGGTTTCAGGCCCAGTGGACTCCTCCCGCTCCTCCGCCCGCGCCGGTCACTCCGGCCGCGCCCGTCGCGCCCGTCGCCGCCGCTGACGAGGCGGAGCCGGGGAACGGGGACTTGGAGAGCGGCGCGACCATGCGGATCTCCTCTGTCGCGCTGAAGCGTGAGATCGCGGAGCGGGCGGCTGCGTCCTCGGAGGAGGCGAAGGCGGTCGCGGAGACATCAGCGGAGGTCGAAACCGAAGCCGAGTCCGCGCGCGGGGCCGAAGCCAAGGCGGAACCCGGAACCCCGGTCGAGCCCCAGGCCGTGGCCGCGCCTGATCCCGTGGTCGCGCCTGATCCCGTGGCCCTGTACCAGTCCCTGGAGGCTTCTTCGCAGGGCGACGACGTGGACGTCGAGGAAGAAACGGCTGTGGCCGAGGCCGAAGTGGCCTCCCCCGGTGCGGATTTTGCTGATGAGCCGAGTGATGCCTCCGACGAGGAACGCGTCGCCGATGTCGTGGAGTTGCGGCGCGCGGACGACGGCGGTGCTGCGGATGCGGCGGATGCCGTGGATGCGACGGATGCCGTGGATGCGACGGATGCCGTGGATGCGGCGGATGCCGTGGATGCGGCGGATGCCGTGGATGCGGCGGATGCGGCGGATGCGGCGGATGCGGGCGACGAGCTCGGCGAGGTCGGCGACTCCGAGCCGCAGGGCGAGTACGTCAGCGATGCCGTGCCGCCGCAGGCCGAATCCAGCCATGCGGTGGCTTCGCCGACCGCCGAGCCGGAGGATGCCGAACTCGGGGGCAGCGAGCCTCAGGACGCGGTGCCCCAGGAGGGCGAGCCCCAGGACGCCGTGCCCGTGGCCGGTCCGGACGCACCGGAGGCCATACAGGACACGCCCCCGGCCTGGGCTCCGCCGCCGCTGCCGCAGGGTGGACTGCCGCCGTTGCCGCCCGCGTATCAGCCCGCGGCGCCCGCTCCCGCGGCCCAGTGGCCCGCGTCCACGGAGCCGGTGGCGGCCGAGCCCGCACAGGCGCAGGTGCCGGCGCAGGCTCAGCCGCCCGCACCGGCACCGTTCCAGCCGGCGGCACCGCAGCCCGGCCAGCCGTTCCAGCCGCCCGCACCCCAGCCCGGCCGGCCCTTCCAACCGCCCGCACCCCAGCCCGGCCGGCCCTTCCAACCGGCCGCACCCCCGCCGGCGGCTCAGCCTCCCGCTCCGGCGTGGCCCGCCTCTCCCAGCGCGCCCGTCTCCGCGGGTCCGGCTCAGGGGCCCGTGCCGGTCCCGCCCGCCGCCGAGAACCCCGTTCCGGCCCCGCCGCAGGCTCCGCACGCGGCACCTCCGGCGCCTGCGCAGCAGGGGAGTTACGGGTTCCCGCAATCAGGCACCCCGACGCCCAACCCCGCCCCGCAAGGCAGCTACGGCTTCCCCCAGCCCAGCACCCCTGCCCCCGCTCCGACGCCCGCCCCCGCCCCGGCCGCCCCGGCTCCGGCCCCCGCACCACAAGGCAGCTACGGCTTCCCCCAGCCCAGCACCCCGACGTCCAACCCCACGCCGCAAGGCAGTCACGGCTTCCCCCAGACCGGCGCCCCGGCTCCGGCCAACCCGCCCGCCCAGGGCCCGGGTTACGGATTCCCCCAGCCGACGACGCCCCCGGCGAACCCCATGGCTCCGCAGGCTCCCTCCCCGCAGCAGGGGTACGGGTTCCCGTCTCCGGCGCCGCAGGCGCCCAACGCCCCCGTGCCACAGCCTGGTTACGACCTCCCCCAGCCGCCCCCGGCTCCCACGCAGTCGGCCGCGCCCACCCCGACGCAGCCGCCGCCTCCCTCGGCGCAGGTGGCCCCGCCGTACCCGCAGCAGCCGCAGCCCGGGCAGCAGCCGCCCGCGCCCGTCGACCCCCGCGCGGGCGCCGCCTGGCCGCAGCCCGTGCAGCACGACCAGCGGCAGCCCACCAACCCCGGTGCCGCCCCGCTCGGCTACACCGCCGCGGTGGAGCTCTCCTCCGACCGGCTGCTCAACAACAAGAGGCAGAAGGCCAAGAGCGGTCGCCCGGCAGCCGCGTCGTCGCGGTTCAAGCTCGGCGGGAAGAAGGAGGAGGCCGAGCGGCAGCGGAAGCTGGAGCTGATCCGGACGCCGGTGCTGTCGTGCTACCGGATCGCCGTGATCAGCCTCAAGGGCGGCGTGGGCAAGACGACCACGACCACCGCGCTCGGCGCGACGCTCGCCAGTGAGCGGCAGGACAAGATCCTCGCGATCGACGCCAACCCGGACGCGGGCACGCTCGGTCGCCGGGTGCGCCGCGAGACCGGGGCCACCATCCGTGACCTCGTCCAGGCGATCCCGTACCTCAACTCGTACATGGACATCAGGCGGTTCACCTCCCAGGCCCCGTCCGGGCTGGAGATCATCGCCAACGACGTCGACCCGGCGGTGTCCACGACCTTCAACGACGAGGACTACCGGCGCGCGATCGACGTCCTGGGCAACCAGTACCCGATCATCCTGACCGACTCGGGTACGGGTCTGCTGTACAGCGCGATGCGCGGAGTGCTCGACCTCGCCGACCAGCTCATCATCATCTCGACACCGTCGGTCGACGGTGCGAGCAGCGCCAGTACGACGCTGGACTGGCTGTCGGCGCACGGGTACGCGGATCTGGTCTCGCGCTCCATCACCGTCATCTCCGGGGTGCGCGAGACCGGCAAGATGATCAAGGTGGAGGACATCGTCAGCCACTTCGAGACGCGCTGCCGCGGCGTTGTGGTCGTGCCGTTCGACGAGCATCTGGCGGCCGGCGCCGAGGTCGACCTCGACATGATGCGGCCCAAGGTGCGGGAGGCATACTTCAACCTCTCCGCGATGGTGGCCGAGGACATCGCACGGCACCAGCAGTCGCACGGGCTCTGGACGAACGACGGCAACCCGCCGCCGGTGGCCGCCCCGCCGATGCCGGGTCAGTACGTTCCCGGACAGCCGGTCCCCGGGCAGCCCGTTCCGGGGCAGGCCCCGCAGCAGCCGCAGCCCGGGCAGCCGTACGCCCAGCCCGGACAGCCCTACCCCCAGCCGGGCCGGCCCCACCCGCAGCCCGGGCAGGCATACCCCCAGCAGCCGCAGGCGCAGCCCCAGCCCGGACAGCCGTTCCAGCCGGCACCGGGGCAGCCCTATCAGCCGAACCACGGCCAGACCCCGCCCCCGCCGGCGCCCCCTCAGCAGTAACCCGATCGGCCCCTTCCGGAGGGCCGATTACCGCCCGGGCCCGCACCGTCTCCGTACGGTGCGGGCCCTTGGCGTATCCATGGGCGTTTCGAGCCGTCAGGCCATTACCTGGGGGGCTTCACCGGTCTGAACCAATGAGCGAAAAATCCGCGTCAACTCGTTATTTCCGCAGGCCACATGGGGTTCACGCGCCGTTGACGCGTGCAGACCGCCGCTGATAGACACACAGATCAATCCCGCCGGCGTCACCAGTCACCCGATCAAGTAGTTCAACAAGCCATCCCCGTGCGAGCGATGACGCGAGGTCACCGACCATGAACACACAAGATCAACACGCCAGAAGGCGCCCGCGCCCCCGTCTCAGGACCGGGACCCGGCTCCCCCGGCTGATTGCCGCCGCCGGCGCCGCCGCGCTCACCCTCACCGCCGGTCTCGCGACCCCGCTCAACCCGGCGCCGCAGCAGGCGCAGGCCAAGGAGGGCAAGAAGGTCCTCACCGTCGCGGTCGCGCAGAGTGTCGACTCGCTGAGTCCGTTCCTGGCGTCACGGCTGGTCAGTACGAGCATTCACCGGCTCATGTACGAGTACCTGACCAACTACGACCCGGCGGACAACCACGCGATCCCGGGCCTCGCCACCAAGTGGGAGCCCTCCGCCGACAAGCTGACCTGGACCTACACGATCCGCTCCAACTCCAAGTGGTCGGACGGCCGGCAGGCCACCGCCGAGGACGCGGCGTGGACGTTCAACAAGATGATGACCGACGAGGGTGCCGCCACCGCCAACGGCAGCTTCGTCACCAACTTCAAGAAGGTCACGGCCCCCAGCGCCACCAAGCTCGTCATCGAGCTGAAGAAGCCGCAGGCCACCATGGCCGCGCTCGACGTGCCGATCGTGCCCAAGCACGTCTGGGAGAAGGTCGGGGACTTCTCGAAGTTCAACAACGACAAGAACTTCCCCATCGTCGGCAACGGTCCGTTCATCCTGACCGACTACAAGGCCGACAGCTACGTACGCCTGAAGCCCAACAAGAGCTTCTGGCGGGGTGCTCCCAAGTTCGACGAGCTGGTCTTCAAGTACTACAAGGACGGTGACGCGGCGGTCGCGGCCCTGCAGAAGGGCGAAGTGTCCTTCGTCTCCGGCCTGACGCCCGCTCAGTCGGCCGCTCTCAAGAGCCAGCAGAACATCAAGGTCAACGACGCCCCCGGCCGCCGCTTCTACGCTCTGGCCACCAACCCCGGTGCCCAGGCCAAGGACGGCAAGCACTTCGGGGACGGAGCCGAGTCGCTGCTCGACCAGAAGGTGCGCCAGGCACTCTTCATGGCGATCGACCGCGGGACCCTGATCGACAAGGTCTTCCAGGGGCACGCCGTCGAGGGCGAGGGCTACATCCCGCCGCGCTTCTCGACGTACTTCTGGAAGCCGTCGGCGAGCCAGCAGCTGTCGTACGACCCTGCCAAGGCCGCTCAACTCCTCGACCAGGCGGGCTACAAGAAGAACGGCGACGGCAAGCGCGTCGAGAAGAACGGCAAGCCGATCAACTACCGGATCCTGTGCCACGCCACCGACCCGAACGACAAGGCGGTCGGACAGTACCTGAAGGAGTGGTTCGGCAAGCTCGGTATCGGTGTCACCCTCAACTGCCTGGACAACGTGACCGACCCGTGGCTGGCGGGCAAGTACGACCTCGCGTTCGACGGCTGGTCCGTCAACCCGGACCCCGACTTCGTCCTGTCCATCCACACCTGCGCGGCGCTGCCCGCCACCGCCGAGGACACCGGGGCGACCGACAACTTCATCTGCGACAAGAAGTACGACGAGCTGTACGACCAGCAGCTGGCCGAGTACGACACCGCCAAGCGTGCGGACATCGTCAAGCAGATGGAGTCGCGGCTGTACGACAGCGGGTACATGAACGTCATGGCGTACCCGAACGCGGTCGAGGCCTATCGCACCGACCAGATCAAGTCGATCGAGACGATGCCGAAGGCCGCGGGCAACATCTACGGCCAGGACGGGTACTGGAGCTGGTGGTCGGCGGTTCCGGCGGGGTCCTCCGGTGAGTCCTCCGACAGTTCGAGCTCGACGGGCGTCATCATCGGCATCGTCGCGGGCGTCGTCGTCCTCGCGGGCGTCGGGGTGTTCTTCGCGATGCGCCGCCGCTCGACGGCCGAGGACCGTGAGTAGCGCACGCATCGGCCCCGAGCCCGAAGACCAGGGGCACCCCATGGACGTACGAGCGAATGAGTAGTTCATGACCGCTGAGGCAACACCCTCGCTGGTCGAGGCGACCGGCGGTCCGGCTCAGGCCGGGCCGTCGGTCCGCGGGCCACGGGCGCGCACCCGGACCGCGTATCTGCGGTACGTGGCGGGCAAGCTGGGCGGCGCTGCCGTCTCCCTGCTCGCCGTCCTCGTCACCAGCTTCTTCCTCTTCCGTCTCATCCCCGGCGACCCGGTCAAGTACATGACGGGCGGCCGTCAGGTGTCTGCCGAACAACTCGCCAACTACCGCAAGGAGTTCGGGCTGGACCTGCCGATGTGGGAGCAGTTCACGGACTACTGCGGCAAGGCGCTCACCGGCGACCTCGGCACCTCGTACCAGTTCCGCGCCCCGGTCATCGACAAGATCACCGAGGCCCTGCCGAACACGCTTCTCCTCACCGGCACGGCGTTCGTCCTCTACACCGCGCTCGGCATCTTCATCGGCACACGCTCCGCGTGGCGCAACGGCGGGCTGAGCGACCGGCTCAACACCGGTCTGGCGCTGACCCTTTACTCGATTCCGTCGTTCTGGCTCGGGCTGCTGCTCATCATCGTCTTCTCGGTGGGCATGGGGCCGATCCCCGGGCTCTTCCCGACCGGCGGCATGGAGTCGGGGGGCAAGGAGGGCTTCGCCTACGTCGTCGATGTCGCCCACCATCTCGTCCTGCCGGTGGTCACACTGGTCGCGGTCGAGTACGGGCAGACACTGCTCGTCACGCGCTCGGCGCTGCTCGACGAGATGGGCAGCGACTATCTGACGACGGCCCGGGCGAAGGGCCTGCGGGACGATCTCGTACGCCGTCGGCATGCCGTGCCGAACGCGCTGCTGCCGACGGTCACGCTGATCTTCATCAACCTCGGCCGGACGGTCGCCGGGGTGATCCTCGTCGAGACCGTCTTCTCCTGGCCGGGCCTCGGCGGGCTCTTCTACCAGGCGCTGAGCGTGCCCGATCTGCCGCTGGTGCAGGGGCTGTTCTTCGTCTTCGCGGCGGCGGTGATCGTGATGAACACGCTGGCCGATCTGATCTATCCGCTGCTGGACCCCCGGGTGGGCCGATGACCACGACCGAGTCGGACGGGCCGATGACAACCGAATCCACGGCGGCCGAGCAGGCCGCACCGGCGACGGCGAAGAGCCCCCGCGCTCTCGCCCGGCAGCGCCGCCGCCACTCCGCCGCCCGCTTCTGGAAGCAGTACCGCACCCACCGGGCCGGCGTCTTCGGGCTCGCCGCCCTCGGCCTCTTCGCGCTCATCGCGCTGACCGCGCCACTGACCGTCGGCTCCGACGTACAGAGCGTGACCAATGCGCCGGGTGATCCCATGGAGAGCCCGAGTACCGCATTCCCGTTGGGCACCGACCAGTTCGGGCGCAATCTGCTCGGACTCGTGGTGTGGGGTGCTCGGGTCTCGCTGCTGGTCGGACTGCTGGCGGCCGTGCTCTCCGTCGCGATCGGCGCGCTCATCGGGATCACCGCCGGTCACTTCCGCGGCTGGTACGCGACCGTGATGATGCGGATCACGGACTGGTTCCTGGTCATGCCGACCCTGGTCCTCGCGATCGCGCTGGCGACCGTGATGACCCGCTCGCTCGGCACGATCATCCTGGCGATCGGCGTCACGACCTGGCCGACGACGGCCCGGCTGGTGCGGGCGCAGACCCTCGCGGTCGAGTCGCGGCCCTACATCGAGCGGGCCAAGGCGCTCGGCGGCGGGCACTGGCACATCATGTCCCGCCACGTCCTGCCCAACGTCATGCCGCTGGTGCTGGCCCAGACGACCCTGATCATCTCCTCCGCGATCCTCGCCGAGGCGACGCTCGCGTTCCTCGGGCTCGGCGACCCGACGGTGGTGTCATGGGGCGGGCTGCTCCAGGACGCGCGGGAGGCGGGCGCGGTCAGCGCGGGCAAGTGGTGGTATCTGGTGCCGCCCGGAGTCGCGATCGCGGTGGTCGCGCTGGCGTTCACACTGTGCGGGCGCGCGGTCGAGTCGGTTCTCAACCCGAAGCTGGGGGTGGAACGTTGACGCTCCTGGAGGTCAGGAACCTCGAAGTGACATACGCGGGCGGGGCGGCCGCCGTTCGCGGTGTGGACCTCTCGCTGGACGCGGGCCAGAAGCTCGGCATCGCCGGCGAGTCCGGCTGCGGCAAGTCCACGCTGGCGCTCGCGCTGCTGCGACTGCTGCCCTCGGGCGCGCGCACGAGCGGGGAGATCCTGCTCGACGGCGAGGACGTGCTCACGATGAAGTGGGGACGCGTCCGGGCGGTGCGCTGGGCCGGCGCCTCGATCGTCTTCCAGGGCGCGATGCACTCACTGAACGCCGTACACCGTATCGGCGACCAGATCGCCGAGCCGATCCTGCTGCACCGGAAGGCGACCCCGGCGGGCGCCAAGAAGAAGACCGGCGAGCTCCTCGAACACGTCGGCCTGCCCGCCGCCCGCGCGAACGCCTACCCGCACGAGCTCTCCGGCGGGCAGCGTCAACGCGTCATGATCGCCATGGCGCTGGCGTGCGACCCGCGGCTGGTCATCGCCGACGAGCCGACCACGGCGCTCGACGTGATGATCCAGGCGCAGATCCTCCGGCTGATCGAACAGCTCGTCACCGAGCAGGAGCTGGGCCTGGTCATGATCAGCCACGATCTCGCGGTGCTGGCCGACACCTGCGACCGGCTCGCCGTGATGTACGCGGGCCGCGTCGTCGAGGAGGGTCCCGCCCAGCAGGTGTACGAGGATGCCCAACACCCGTACGGCAAGGCCCTGTCGGCCGCCTTCCCGCGCATCGGCGACACGGCGTCGCGGTTCGCGCCGCGCGGGCTGCCGGGCGACCCGCCGGATCCGTCGGCGCTGCCGTCCGGCTGTACGTTCCACCCCCGGTGTGCGGTGGCGCTGGAGTCGTGTGTGACCGAGGACCAGTCGCTGCGGGACGCGGGAGCGCAGCGGTGGGCGGCCTGTGTGCACGTAGGGGCCCCGGTCCCGGACGCGAGGAGCACCGTATGACGACACCACCGCTCCTCGGCGCCGAGGGGACACCGCCGCTCCTGAGCGCCGAGGGACTGCACATCACCTTCCCCGGACGCCACGGCGCCGCCCGGGCCCGTGCCGTCGACGGTGTCGACCTCGACATCCGGCCCGGCGAGATCGTCGCGCTGGTCGGCGAGTCGGGCTGCGGCAAGACGACGCTCGCCCGCTCCCTCCTCGGACTCGTCCCGCCGACCGGCGGCCGTGTCACCTTCGACGGCAAGCCGCTCGACTACTCCTCACGCGCACTGAAGGCGTACCGCAAGCGCGTCCAGCTGGTCCTGCAGGACCCCAGTGGCTCGCTCAACCCCCGGCACACGGTGTACGACGCGGTCGCCGAGGGCCTGCGCATCCACCGGTACGGCGGCGACGAGCGGGCGGCGGTGGCGGAGGCCTTGTCCCGGGCCGGCCTGCGCCCTCCGGAGCGTTTCTTCCTCCGTTATCCGCATGAGCTGTCCGGAGGCCAGCGCCAGCGCGTCGTCATCGCGGGCGCCCTGGTCCTGGAGCCCGAACTCATCGTCGCCGACGAGCCGGTGGCCTCCCTCGACGCCTCGGTACGCGGCGAGATCCTCGCCCTGCTCCTGAGGCTGCGCACCGAACTCGGCCTGTCCGCCTTGGTGGTGACCCACGACCTGGGGCTGGCCTGGAACATCGCCGACCGTGTCGCGGTGATGTACCTCGGCCGGATCGTGGAGACGGGCGAGGTGGAACAGGTCCTGACGGCGCCCCGACACCCGTACACCCAGGCCCTGTTGTCCGTCCTCCCCGAGGCCCCGGGCGATCCCGTCGTCCTGACCGGCGAGCCCCCGGACCCGTCCCGCATCCCGGCCGGTTGCCGCTTCCATGCCCGCTGCCAGATCCTCACGAGCGGGGAGGCGGAGCGAGCGGGCGTCGCGGACGCGTGCCGGAGCCAGGACCTGGAGGTGCTCGGCGGGGGCGGCGGGACGCAGGTGGCGTGCCACTGGGCGCGGGCGCGGGTCACGATGTGAGAGAGGCGCCCGATGCTGTCACCAGCACCGGGCGCCCCCGTCCGCGTACCGAGGACTACTCCCCGTCGTACGCCTCGATCAGCTCGCGCGACCGCTTCACGTCGTCCGCGATGGCCTCCAGCAGCGCCTCGATGGACTCGAACTTGGCCATGCCCCGGACGTAGGCGAGGAAGTCGACAGCGACGTGCAGGCCGTACAGGTCGAGGCCGACACGGTCGATGGCGTACGCCTCGACGGTGCGCTCGGTGCCGTCGAACTGCGGGTTCGTGCCGACGGAGATCGCGGCGGGCATGGCCTCGCCCTCGACGTGCAGCCAGCCGGCGTAGACGCCGTCCGCGGGGATGGCAGTGTGCGGGAGGGTCTCGACGTTCGCCGTCGGGAAGCCGAGTTCGCGGCCGCGCTGGGCGCCGCGCACCACGATGCCCTCGACGCGGTGGGGGCGCCCGAGGATCTCGCGCGCGCCCTCGACGTCGCCCTCGGCGACGAGCCGCCGGGTGAGGGTCGAGGAGAAGGGCTCGCCGCCACCCGCCGCACCCGTCACATACAGATCGACGACCTCGACCTCGAAGTCGTACGTCTCGCCCTGCTCGCGCAGGAAGTCGACATTGCCCGCGGCCTTGTGACCGAAGCGGAAGTTGGGGCCCTCGACCACGGCCTTGGCGTGCAGCTTGTCGACGAGGACCTTGACCACGAAGTCGGCGGGCGACAGCTTCGAGAACTCGGTGGTGAAGGGGAGGATGAGCAGCGCGTCCACGCCCAGTTCGGCCATCAGTTCGGCGCGGCGGTGGTGCGGGGCGAGCAGCGGGGGGTGACTGCCGGGGCGCACGACCTCGCTGGGGTGCGGGTCGAAGGTGACGACCACGGAGGGCACGCCCAGCTCGCGGGCGCGATCCACGGCATGCCGGATGATCAGCTGGTGCCCGCGGTGCACCCCGTCGTAGGAACCGATGGTGACGACGCTGCGCCCCCAGTCCTCGGGGATGTCCTCCAAGCCACGCCAGCGCTGCACTGTGACCGCTCCTTGTCGAACCCGTGTCCGTGATTGCCTCATTCGCAGCTCTAAGGGTGCCATGCCGCGTGCGCTCGGCTTGCATCGGCATCGAGCTGTGACGCATCCCGCAGAGGCCGAGGGCCGGAGTCAGGCGGGCACCCGCACCCCGGCCAGGTTCTCGATCATGCGCCGGGTGCTCGGACCCACCATTGAGGCCCACTCCTCGGGAGCGCCGGTCAGCCAGCGGGCCACCAGGGTGGCGAAGCCGGGGACATGGCGGGCCAGCTCGACGAGACCGCGGTCGAAGCCGCTGGCCCCGGCCGGGGTGCGGACGAGCAGGAGGCCCGTGCGGTGCACCAGCTCGCGGGTCGGCTCCTCACCCCTGCGAACCGCGCCGTCCGCGGCGGCCCTGAGGAGTGAGTCCAGGACGGCCGGGTCCCGCTCGTGCGCGAGCAGCAGATCCAGCAGCTCGCGCCGCGGCGGACGTGACGCGCGGCTGCCCGGCGCCGCCAGGACGGCCGCGAGCGCCGCCCGCACCGGTGCGGGGCAGCCCTCCAGCAGTCCGCTGACCAACGGAAAGAGCACCGCGCGTGCGGTGGGGCCATATTCGAGGCGGCGATCCACATACGCGGCCACGTGCGCGGCGGCCTCGGGGCGTAGCTCCACGACTTCTCTCACCATCGCGGCGACGTGGCGGGCGAGAGCGGGCGTGGTGACATCCGCGAGGGTGCGCAGCACCTGGCTCGTGTCGGGGCCGGGCTGCCGCAGCCGGGTCCGGAAGGCGGCCAGCACCGGGTCCGGGTGAGTGGTGAGCGCGGCGACGAGAGCGCTCGGAGGCAGCTGCGGGTCACCGGACGTGAAGCGTTCCAGAGCCTGCGGCAGGTAGCGGTCTCGCGTCCACGGATCCCGTACGAGCAGACCGAGCGCTCCGCCGTGCAGCGTGCAGTCGGCGGGGCGGGCCAGCAGGGCGAGCGCCGCGTAACGCAGCAGCTCGCGGTCGGCCCCGGTCCGCACGAACGGTGCCGCCCGCAACCCGTACGCCACCGCCGCCACCCGCCGCGCGGGCCGCTCGTCGTGCGCCCATCGGTCGACCGCCCGGCACACGGCCGACGGCTCCTCCTCGGCGAGTACGGCGAGCAGCTCGTCGCCGCGCCGATGCGCACTGCCGACCAGCGCCTCGGCCAGGTCGTCGAGCGCCCGGCGCCGATGCGCGTACAGCAACGCCTGCGCGGCCGTCGCCACGGTCGCGTGCGGGGTCGCGGGGAGGGGACGCTCATCGTCGAACCAGCGGGTGAGGTGGAGCTGTACGGCCGCGGGGTCGGCGATGAGAAGACGGGCCACGGCGGGCGTCCGGCAGCGCGGCCCGCACCTCGCAGAGCAGCCGCAGGGTCAGGGGGTGCCGCGCGTCGGCCGCCACCAGCACGTCCTCGGGGATCCCGGCGCGCGACCGCGCCCGCCGCGCATCCTCCTCGGTGAGGTCCCCGAGCCACACGCAGGGCGGAGTCAGCGGGTCCCGGTCGGCCGCGGCCCGGTGCAGCATGTCCCCCGGAAACCCGGCGCCCGCCTGCTCCCAGTACTCGGCCCGGCACCCGACGACGAGCCGCGCCCCGGTCTCTCGCAGCCATGCGGCCGTCCCGGCGGTCCACTCGGGCAGCCGGTGGGCAAGGGCCGGCGGCATCTCCTCGGGTCCGTCGAGGAGCAGCAGCAACGGCCGTCCCGCGTCGCGTGCCGACCGGGCCAGGCGCTCAGGCCCGATATCGCCCAGTTCACCGTCGTACCTGCCCGGCGGCAGCACATCGCAGGGCACGGCCCCTGCGGCCCGTCCCTCCCGCACGGCGGCGCCCGAATCCCGTGAGGCCGCCACGATCCGTCCCGCCCGCTCCAGCGCCCGCGTCGCCGCGTCCGCCACCGAGGTGTCCGTGGCGAGGAGGTCGGCGCCGCGCAGCCACAGGGTGGGTGCCGGTTCCGCGCCCCGGGTGCGGCGGGCGGCGAGGGCCGCCAGTTCCGTCGTACGGCCGCTGCCTGGCGGTCCGACCAGCGCGAGGACGGCGGCCGGGCCCTCCTCGAAGGCGGCGAACTCCCGGACGCAGTCGGCCCGTTCGACCGGTCCGCAGGGCGCGCCGCCGGCCCCTGGTGACGTCGCCTCCCCCGGCCCGTCCGACCCCACCGAGGTCGCGGTGAGCTCCAGTACGCCCGCCGGGTTGAGATCGGCCCCGTACGCGGGCACGGTCGCCGCGTTGCGGGCCAGCAGCTCGGCGAGTGGCCCCGGCACGCCTCTCAGGGAGACGGCAAACCCCGCTGCCCGGTGTCGAACGAGGGGCTCCCCCGCTCGGTCGCGGCCGAGAGCCTGAGGGAGCAGCGCGGTGCCGAGGACCCCGAGCACCGCCCCGGTGGAGGCGTCGAGGACCGGCCCCCCGGCCGCGCCGCCGCCCAGCCGGAGCGCATCCGCGCCCACGGTGCCGATCGCCAACTCCAGGGCGTCGCCCAGGAGATGGATGCGGTCGGTGGCGGTGTACGTCACGGCGGACGTGCCGAGCACGCGCGCCTCGCGCCAGCCGCCCGCGGCGATCCGGACGTACGTACCGGTCGCGATACGGTCCCGCACGGTGACGGGGAGCGGGTCGAGACCGAGACCTTCGGTACGTACGAGAGCCAGATCGGCGTCGGGCAGCGGCGTGACGGCGTCGGCGGTCACCACACAGGTGCGGTCGCCGGGAGCATGCAGGACCAGACGGGCCAGACCGTCGACGGCCTCGTGGCTGGTGATCACCGTGCCGTGGTGGTCGGCGACGAAACCCGTGCCGCGCGGGCGCCCCGCCAGGTCGCCAATGCGTACCAGGGCCTCGTCCCGTGTGTCCCGGGTATCGTCGGTCGCCTGTCGGCCCCCGGTCCGCGGGCCCCGTCCCGCCATACTCGAACCTCCCCGCCGTACTCCTGCTCTCGACGGTAGGCGCGAGGTGATCAGCGGGACAGATCGCGTCGCGAACGCGCCCCCTTCCGCTCCCTCGGTTCACTCCGAGCGCCTGCCCGAAGGGGTGAACAGGCGAGGGCGGATGGATACACCCTTGGGTGGGGGAACCGAGGGGGGACCGTGGAGCGGCGGGCACGAGACCCCGTGATCGCCGCTCCACGGGCGGCACGCTGCGAAATCGGAGGCGGTCGGCGTCAGCCGAACACCGCCAGACTCTTCGCCTTGCCCTTCTGCTCCTCCACCAGCGCCAGGAACCGCCCCTCGGCGTCGAAGACCGCCACGGCACCCTTGCCCGCGTACTCCTCGGGCATCTCCAGGCGTACACCGTTGAGCAGCAACCGGGCGCGCCTGGCCTCCACGTCCCAGCGCGGGAACGCGGCCGCGGCGGCCTCCGCGATCGGCATCACGGTCAGCTCCTCCTGGAGCTGGTCGAGCGTGCGCGCGGAGTCGAGCTTGTACGGGCCGACGCGGGTACGGCGCAGCGCGGTGAGATGACCACCGACGCCGAGGTCCGCGCCCAGGTCCCGGGCGAGCGCCCGGATGTACGTCCCGGAGGAACAGACCACGGAGACGACCAGGTCGAGCACCGGTGTGCCGTCCTCGGCCACGGCGTCGCGGATGTCGTACACCGCGAACGACGAGATGGTCACCGGACGGGCCGGGATCTCGAAGTCCTCGCCCTCGCGCGCCCGCTTGTACGAGCGCACGCCGTCGATCTTGATGGCGCTGACCTTGGACGGCACCTGCATGATGGTGCCGGTCAGCTTGGCGATCCCGGCGTCGATGGCGTCGCGCTTGACGCCGGACGCGTCCGTGGACGACGTGGTGTCGCCCTCGGCATCGTCGGTCAGCGTGTTCTGCCCGAGCCTGATGGTCCCCAGGTACTCCTTCTCGGTGAGCGCGAGGTGCCCGAGGAGCTTGGTCGCCTTCTCGACGCCGAGGACGAGCACGCCCGTCGCCATGGGGTCGAGGGTGCCGGCGTGTCCGACACGGCGGGTCCTGGCGATCCCGCGCATCTTGGCGACCACGTCATGCGAAGTGAAGCCCGACGGCTTGTCGACAATGACAAGCCCGTCGGGCGTCGTGTGCTTCTGGGTCATTCCGCGGCGTCGTCCTCGTCGTCCTCGCCCGGCTTCTTGTACGGGTCCGCGTCACCGGCGAAGGTGGCGCCCGCCGAGACCTCGCGCACCTTGGCGTCGGAGGCCCGCGCCTTGTCGAGCAGGTCCTCGATGGTCTTGGCGGTGTCCGGCAGGGCATCCGCGACGAAGGTCAGCGTCGGCGTGAACTTCACGCCCGCCGCCGCGCCGACCGCCGAGCGGAGCACGCCCTTGGCGCTCTCCAGGCCCGCCGCGGCCGCCGCACGCTCCTCATCGTCCCCGTACACGGTGTAGAAGACGGTCGCCTCCCGGAGGTCCCCGGTGACCCGGGTGTCCGTGATGGTGACGTGCGTGCCGAGCCGCGGGTCCTTGATCCCGCGCTGCAGCTTCTGGGCCACCACCTCTCGGATGAGGTCCGCCAGCCTCTTAGCCCGCGCGTTGTCGGCCACTGGTCCGTCTCCTTCTTCGCCTTGCTTGTTTCGTCAATCTTCGTCTGTGTGGAGCCTGCGCCGTACCGAGAGCAGCTCCACCTCCGGTCGCGCCGCGACGAGCCGCTCGCACCGGTCCAGTACGTCGGTGAGGTGCTCGGTGTCTCCGGAGACCACCGCGAGGCCGATCTCGACCCTGCGGTGAAGATCCTGGTTGCCCGTCTCCGCCACGCTCACCGCGTACTTCCGCTGAAGTTCGGCGACGATCGGCCGGACGAGAGAGCGTTTCTCCTTGAGCGAGCGAACGTCGCCGAGGAGCAGGTCGAAGGACAGTGTCCCCACATACATGTGTAACCGGATGTCCCGCCGGTACGGGATAGACGGCCTGCCAATGCACTTGGCAGGGACATCAGAACCGTACAACGAACGGGTAGGGGCGCTCGACGGATATTCGCCGCTCCGGTTGAGCGCCCGGTCAGGGGAGCGGAGAGCGCGACCGGCCCCCACCCAGCCGCGGCCACGGAACCTCCCGGGGCAGACGGCAAGCTGGCCGGCGGGGAGAAGTCCCCGCCGGCCAGCTCAAGCCACTGCGTTACGCCCGCGGCTTCTCGCGCATCTCGTACGTCGCGATGACGTCGTCGACCTTGATGTCGTTGAAGTTTCCGAGGTTGATACCACCCTCGAAGCCTTCACGGATCTCGGTGACGTCGTCCTTGAAGCGACGCAGACCGGAGATGGTGAGGTTCTCCGCGATGACCTTGCCGTCGCGGACGAGGCGCGCCTTGGTGTTGCGCTTGACCTCGCCCGAGCGGACCAGGACACCGGCGATGTTGCCCAGCTTGGACGACTTGAAGACCTCGCGGATCTCCGCCGTGCCGAGCTCGACCTCCTCGTACTCCGGCTTGAGCATGCCCTTGAGGGCCGCCTCGATCTCCTCGATGGCCTGGTAGATCACCGAGTAGTACCGGACGTCGACGCCCTCGCGCTCCGCCATCTGCGCCGCGCGGCCCGCAGCGCGGACGTTGAAGCCGATGACGATCGCGTCGGAGCCGGTCGCCAGGTCGATGTCCGACTCGGTGACCGCACCCACGCCGCGGTGCAGGACGCGGATGTCGACCTCGTCGCCGACGTCGAGCTGGAGCAGCGAGGACTCGAGAGCCTCCACCGAACCGGACGCGTCGCCCTTGATGATGAGGTTGAGTTCCTGCACCAGACCAGCCTTGAGGGCCTCGTCCAGGTTCTCCAGGGAGAACCGGACACCCCGGCGGGCGAAGTTGGCGTTGCGCTCGCGCGCCGCGCGCTTCTCGGCGATCTGACGCGCCGTGCGGTCCTCGTCGACAACCAGGAAGTTGTCGCCGGCGCCCGGGACGTTGGTGAGACCGAGGACGAGGACCGGGGTCGAGGGACCCGCCTCTTCCACGTTCTCGCCCTTGTCGTCGAGCATCGCGCGGACACGGCCGTACGCGTCGCCGACCACCATGGTGTCGCCGACCCGCAGGGTGCCTCGCTGGACCAGGACGGTCGCGACGGCGCCGCGGCCACGGTCGAGGTGGGACTCGATCGCAATACCCTGCGCGTCCTGCTCCGGGTTGGCCCGCAGGTCGAGCGAGGCGTCCGCGGTCAGGACCACGGCCTCGAGCAGCTGCTCGATGTTCAGACCCTGCTTGGCGGAGATGTCGACGAACATCGTGTCGCCGCCGTACTCCTCGGCCACCAGACCGAACTCGGTGAGCTGACCGCGCACCTTCGTCGGGTCGGCGCCCTCGACGTCGATCTTGTTGACCGCGACCACGATCGGCACGTCGGCCGCCTTGGCGTGGTTCAGCGCCTCGATCGTCTGGGGCATCACACCGTCGTTGGCCGCCACCACGAGGATCGCGATGTCGGTCGACTTCGCACCACGGGCACGCATGGCGGTGAACGCCTCGTGACCCGGGGTGTCGATGAAGGTGATGCGACGCTCTTCGTCGTTGACCTCGGTCGCGACCTGGTACGCACCGATGTGCTGCGTAATACCGCCGGCCTCGCCCGCGACGACGTTCGTCTTGCGGATGGTGTCAAGGAGGCGGGTCTTACCGTGGTCGACGTGACCCATGACGGTCACGACCGGCGGACGCGCGACGAGGAACTCCTCGCCACCCTCGTCCTCGCCGAACTCGATGTCGAAGGACTCGAGCAGCTCGCGGTCCTCCTCCTCCGGGCTGACGATCTCGACGACGTAGTTCATCTCGCCGGCGAGCAGCTGGAGGGTCTCGTCCGAGACGGACTGCGTGGCAGTGACCATCTCGCCGAGGTTCATCATCACGGCGACGAGCGACGCCGGGTTGGCGTTGATCTTCTCCGCGAAGTCGGTGAGGGACGCACCGCGCGACAGGCGGACGCTCTGTCCGTTGCCGCGAGGCAGCATCACGCCGCCGACCGACGGGGCCTGCATGGCCTCGTACTCCTGGCGCCTCTGCCGCTTCGACTTGCGACCACGACGCGCGGGACCGCCGGGACGACCGAAGGCGCCCTGCGTGCCACCACGGCCACCGGGACCACCCGGACGACCACCGAAGCCGGGACGGCCACCGCCGCCACCCGGACCACCCGGACGACCGGCGAAACCGCCGCCACCGCCACCGGGACCACCGGGACGACCGGCGAAACCGCCACCGCCGCCGCCACCGGGACGACCGGCGAAGCCGCCGCCGCCACCCGGACGACCGCCGCCACCGGGACCACCGGGACGACCGCCGCCACCGGGACCGCGGCCACCGGGGCCACCGCCGCCGGGACGCGGGCCGGCAGCGGGACGCTGCGGCATCATGCCCGGGTTCGGACGGTTACCGCCGGGGGCGCCGCCAGGGCCACCGGCAGAACGGGGCGCCTGCGGACGGGGCATGCCGCCCGGAGTGGGACGGGCACCGCCCGGACCGCCCTGGGGACGCGGAGCGCCGCCGGGACCGCCCTGCGGACGGGGACCACCCTGACCCGCGCCCTGCGGACGCGGACCGCCCGGGGCGCCTGCGCCACCGTGGCCGCCGGGGCCAGGACGTGCGCCGCCCGGACGGGGCGCCTGCGGGCGCGCCATGCCGGTGGAGCCACCAGAGGTGAACGGGTTGTTGCCCGGACGCGGGCCGGCCGGACGAGCGCCGGGACGCGGGGCCTGGCCACCGGGACGCGGGGCGCCCTGACGGTCGCCGCGCTCGGGACGGTCGCCACGGCCCTGGCCGGGACCGGCCGGACGGGAACCGGGACGCGGGGCCTGGCCACCGGGACGCGGGGCGCCCGGACGGGGACCTGCGGCGGGAGCCGCGGGAGCCGACGGGGGCGCGGTGAACTCGGCCGCGACCGGAGCCGGAGCCGCCGGAGCGGGCTTCGGGGCGGGCTTGGGACCCGGGGTCGGGCGCGGGCCCGGAGCAGCCGGGGTGACCGGCGCAGCCGCGGGCTTCTCGGCCGCGGCCGGCTTCGGGGCCGGCGGGCGCGGGGCAGCCGGACGGGCGGCCTGCGCGGGAGACGGGGCTGCCGGCTTGGCCGGGGCAGCCTTGCGACCGGGGGCGGGCTTGCCGCCTCCGTTGCCCTGCTGGAGGGCATCAGTCAGTTTGCGGACAACGGGCGCCTCGATCGTCGAGGACGCCGAACGGACGAATTCACCGAGCTCTTGGAGCTTGGCCATGACGACCTTGCTCTCAACCCCGAACTCCTTGGCGAGTTCGTATACCCGGACCTTAGCCACTTCGCTCCTTTTAGGTCCGGGTTGCGTCCGGACCGTCGCTACTTCATGGGCGTACTCATCGCGTGCTCATCGAGTGCTCATCGCAATCTCGACCTACTTCCAACTCGCGGGGTACCAGGGCCGCACGGGGGTTCCGTACGACGCGTCTTACGGTGTTGCCTGCTCGACGTAGTGGCGCAACGCCTTTGTGTCGAGCGTCCTTGGGGCACGCAGCGCCCGCAAGAACGCCCGGCGGCGGACCGCCAGGTCGAGACAGACCAGGGCGGGGTGCACATACGCGCCCCGGCCGGGCAGCGTACCGCGATGATCGGGGACACATTCACCCTCGACCGCCACGATGCGCAGCAGATCCTTCTTGGCCGCTCGCTCCCGGCACCCCACACAGGTGCGTTCAGGGCATGCGCGGGCTCGCGTCCGGCCAGACACTCTTCAGTCTACCTCCCCGTACCGACCTCACCCCTTTGGGGCATGAATCGAACGGTTGTTGTCGTGATCTAAGCCACCTGCGGCTTGGATCTATTCCTCGGCCTACTCGGCAGGCTGTTCGGTGTCCGGACGGATGTCGATCCGCCAGCCGGTCAGCCGGGCCGCGAGACGGGCGTTCTGCCCTTCTTTCCCGATCGCCAGCGACAGCTGGTAGTCGGGGACCGTCACCCGCGCGGAGCGGGCCGAGAGGTCGACCACCTCGACCTTGGAGACACGGGCCGGGGAAAGCGCGTTCGCCACCATCTCCGCCGGGTCGTCCGACCAGTCGACGATGTCGATCTTCTCGCCGTTCAGTTCGGCCATCACGTTGCGCACGCGGCCACCCATGGGGCCGATGCAGGCGCCCTTGGCGTTCAGGCCGGAGCGCGTGGACCGGACAGCGATCTTCGTGCGGTGACCGGCCTCGCGGGCGATGGCGGCGATCTCGACGGACCCGTCGGCGATCTCCGGCACTTCGAGCGCGAAGAGCTTCTTCACCAGATTGGGGTGCGTACGGGAGAGCGTCACGGACGGACCGCGGACACCCTTCGCCACCCGAACGACGTACGAACGCAGTCGCAGACCGTGCTCGTAGTTCTCACCGGGGACCTGCTCCTGCACCGGCAGGATGGCCTCCAGCTTGCCGATGTCGACCAGCACGTTCTTCGGGTCGCGGCCCTGCTGGACCACACCGGTGACGATGTCGCCCTCGCGCCCGGCGTACTCGCCGAGCGTCGCGTCGTCCTCGGCGTCCCGCAGACGCTGCAGGATCACCTGCTTGGCGGTGGTCGCGGCGATGCGGCCGAACCCGGACGGGGTGTCGTCGAACTCGCGCGCCTCCTGCCCTTCCTCCAGGTCCTCGGGATCCTCCTTCGCCCACACGGTCACATGGCCGGTCTCCCGGTTGAGCTCCACGCGCGCGTGACGGCGGCTTCCCTCGGTGCGGTGGTAGGCGATGAGGAGGGCCGACTCGATCGCCTCGACCAGCAGGTCGAAGGAGATCTCCTTCTCCCGTACCAAGCCCCGCAGGGCACTCATGTCGATGTCCACGGCTACGCCTCCTCTGCGTTCTCTTCGTTCTTGTTCTTACGGTTGAACTCGACCTGGACCCGCGCCTTGGCGATGTGCTCGAAGGCGAGCCGCTTGGCGGTGGGCTTGCGCCCCTTCACGCCCGGCACTTCGACGTCGATGCCGTCGTCTTCGACCGCCAGGATGCGGGCCACGAGCTCGCCGCCCTCCGCCAGTTGGAACTTCACCAGGCGGTCGGTCGCGCGTACGTAGTGACGGTGCTCCTTGAGCTCACGCTCGGCACCGGGGGTTCCGACCTCGAGGGTGTACTCGCCCTCGCCCATCGCGTCCGTCTCGTCGAGCTTCGCCGAGAGCGCGCGGCTCACATCGGCGATCGCGTCCAGATCGGCACCTTCGTCGGAGTCGACGACCACGCGGAGCACACGCTTGCGTCCGACCGAGTCCACTTCGACCTCTTCGAGGTCGAGTCCCTGAGAGCTGACGAGCGGTTCCAGCAGTTCTCGCAGCCTCTCGCTCTGGGTGGTGCTCATCCGGGTGACTCCTCGGCCGCGTGTGCTGTTGTGGGTAGGTCGCGTGTCAGGTCAAAGGGTATCCGGTCGTGGGGGGTGTTGCCGTCCATCGGAGCGGGGTGGGGGTGGGGAGGGTTTCTCGCCCCCTCCACCCCTACCCGTCCCAACCCCCCTTTCGACTGCGGGCCGGTGGGGGCTTGTCGCGCAGTTCCCCGCGCTCCTTCGGGGGCGCGGCCTCCAGGCACGGGACGGGTAGGGGCGGAGGGGGCGAAAAGACTCGGCTGACGCCCTCGTGAGAGAGCCGCTGGTGAGTGATCGGCCGGTGCGCGGGTACCGTGATCACGGGCGTCTGGCCCTCCCTTTCGTACGAGCCCTACGAGGACGTCTGTCGTGCCGTTCACCCTGCCGTCGCGCACCCCGTCGGGACCGCGCAGAAGGACCCTGCTCGCCTCGGCCGCGGGCACCCTCGTGCTCGCGGGCTGCTCCACCCCCGAGTCGTCCGGAGACACGACGGGCGGCAGCCCCTCGGCCGCGGACCGGGCACGCGCGCGTGCGGCCCGCGACAGCGAGACACTGGCCGGCCACTACGCCGCCGTGATCGCCGCGCATCCGGCACTGGCGGAGCGGCTGCGCCCGCTGCGCGCGGAGGTCGTACGGCACGCACAGGCATTCGGGAGTGCCGACGGGCGACCCGGGGTGTCCTCCTCGGCCTCGCCCTCCGTCTCGGCTTCCGCGTCCGCGTCGGCGCTCCCGAGCGCCTCCCCCGGCGTACCGGCGAAGCCGAAGGACGCCCTCGGTGACCTCGCCTCCGCCGAGCGCACCCTCGCGGACGAGCGCACGAAGGCCCTGCTGGAGGTCCCGGGAGAGCTGGCCAGGCTGCTGGCCTCGGTGGCGGCGGCCGGTGCCGCACACGCGTTTTTGCTGACGGAGGGGGCGAAGTGAGCGGGATCGAAGACACCAAGGGCACCAAGCACACAAAGCGGTCCGACGACGCCACGGCGGCCAAGGCAGCCGAGCTGGAGGCGCTGCAGGCCGCGCTGGGGGCCGAACACGCCGTCGTCTACGGGTACGGCGTCGTCGGCGGCAAGATCGGCGACAGCCGGCGGAGCGAGGCGCGTGCGGCGTACGACGCCCACCGTGCACGCCGCGACGAGCTGGTGCGCGCCGTACGGGACCTGGGCGGCAAGCCCGAGGCCTCGGCGGCTGCGTACGCGCTGCCGTTCACCGTGAAGGACTCCGCCACGGCCGTGCGGCTCGCGGCCGAGCTGGAGGAACGGGTGGCCGGGGTGTACTCCGACCTCGTGCGCGCCTCCACGGGCGATCAGCGGCGCACGGCCGCCCAGGCGCTGCGGGAGGCGGCGGTGCGGGCGGTGCGCTGGCGTGGCGAGAGCGTAGCCTTCCCTGGGCTCGCCGAGCGGGCGGCCACCCCGTCCGCGTCGGCACCCTCGCCGACGTAACGCGACTTGGAAGGGAACAACTCGCGCATGGCTTTCGAACCGCCGCCGCGCCTCGTGCGGGCGCTCGGCGAGACGCAGCACAACGGGGACGGCGGAGCCGGTGACTGGCTGGACAAGCTGCCCGAGCTGGCTCAACAGGCCGTGGTTCTACGCGAGTTGACGGTGGAGCGGGTGCAGGCGCCGGGTGGGCGCAGCAGCCTGGTGGTGCTGGTGCGGCAGATCGACGGGACGCCCGCCGTGCTGAAGCTGGCGCCCGAGCGGGCCCGTCCGGAGAGCGAGAGGGCCGCGCTCGCCCACTGGGACGGACGCGGCGCGGTCCGGCTCCTCAATCCCGGCGACACGCACGGCGTACTGCTGCTGGAGCGGTTGCATCCGGACATGTCCGTGCGGTCGCTGCCCGAGGCCAAGGCCATCCTGGAGGCGGCGGGAACGCTGCGAAGGCTGTGGGTCGAGCCGCCCGCCGCCCATGTCTTCGAGACCGTGGCCGAGCGGACCGGTCGGCAGGCCGAGGCGATGCGGGCGACGGCGAGCGCCGACGCGGAGATCGGCCCTTTGGTCGATGCTGCGCTCGCGGCCCGCGAGGAGCTGCTCGCCGAGCCGTCGGCGGAGCGGCTGCTGCACGGCACCTTCCGGCAGAGCAAGGTGCTCGCCGGTGAGCGCATGCCCTGGCTGGCCGTGGGTCCCGACCCGGTGGTCGGCGAGTGCGCCTTCGACCTTGCCCGGCTGGTCCGCGACCGGGTGGAGGACCTGATCGCGTCTCCTTCGGGGGCGTCGATCACCCGCCGACGCGTCAAGCGGCTCGCCGAGTCCCTGGACGTGGACCAGGAGCGGCTGCGGGGCTGGACCCTGTTCCGGGCGGTGGAGTCGGGTGTCCGGGCGCGCCGGGTCGGGCGTCCGCGGGACGCGGAGCTGCTGTTGGAGTTCGCGGGCTGGCTCTGACTCCCGCGCGCCATGGTGAGTTCAAGGGCCGGGACCGGGCAGTCGGCTGCCGCTCCGGGCGGCGCAGCGCCCTCCAGGCGTTCGACGGCAGCTTCCGCCCGCCCGCGTCCTCACCGGAAGCCAGTACGTCCGCATCGGTGGTGTTCCAGTGCCTGCCCAACAGGTCGGCGGCCATGCCGGACACCGGATCCACGGCCCAGCCAACCCGCTCCGCCGGCACAGCGGCGGGCGGGACTTCGCCCGTCTTTCTCCTCCACGCCCGTACGCAGCAGGCCACGAGCACAGGCGGTGCGGGCAGTCTCGCCTTCGCCGAGCGGAAGTTTCCGGCTCACCTGTGCCCCCTTGTGCCCGTGATGCCGCTGTCTGATCGACGACACGCCCCGCGGAAGGGGTCACGCATTCGATGCTCGCACTCGCGTACGGCGTCGGCAGCGGCCACAGGGCGTGACGCCGAGAGACAGCGAATCACTGCGGATACCCGATGAAGTCCATCAGCCTGAGCAATGCCCGTGAGGCGCCCATGCTCCCGAGATGAACTTCTTGAGCGCCTCCTGGCTGTCGTGCGGTTATGCCGTCAGGCGGGCGATCGCCTCGTCGACGGTCAGCTCCTCACGCTCGCCGGTCCGGCGGTCCTTGAGCTCCAGGACGCCCTCGGCCGAGCGGCGGCCGGCGACCAGGATCTTCGGTACGCCGATGAGCTCGGCGTCGGTGAACTTCACACCCGGGGAGACGCCGGCGCGATCGTCCACCAGGACACGTACGCCCACGGCGCCCAGCTTCTGCGACACGTCGAGCGCCAGCTCGGTCTGCAGGGCCTTGCCCGCGGCGACCACGTGGACGTCGGCGGGGGCGATCTCCTTGGGCCAGCACAGGCCCTGCTCGTCCGCCGACTGCTCGGCCAGCGCCGCCACCGCGCGGGAGACGCCGATGCCGTACGACCCCATGGTCACGCGGACCGGCTTGCCCTGCTGGCCGAGGACGTCGAGCTGGAAGGTGTCGGCGTACTTGCGGCCGAGCTGGAAGATGTGGCCGATCTCAATGGCGCGGTCCAGCTTGAGGCCGGTGCCGCACCGGGGGCAGGGGTCGCCCTCTTGCACCACGACGACGTCCAGGTAGTCGTCGACCTCGAAGTCGCGGCCGGCGACGACGTTCTTCGCGTGCGTGTTGATCTTGTTGGCGCCGGTGATCCAGGCCGTGCCGGGGGCCACCCGCGGGTCGGCGATGTAGCGGACCTTCTCCAGGCCCTGCGGGCCCACATAGCCGCGTACGAGGTCGTCGCGGCCCTCGAAGTCCTCGGCGGTGACGAGTTCGACGACGGCCGGGGCGAGGTGCTCGCCCAGCTTGCCGAGGTCGACCTCGCGGTCGCCGGGGACGCCGACGGCGACGATCTCGCCGTCGACCTTGACGAGGAGGTTCTTGAGGGTGGCGGAGGCCGGGACGCCGAGGTGCTCGGCGAGGGTCTCGATGGTCGGGGTGTCGGGGGTGTCGAGCTCCTCGACGGGGCCGTGCTCCGCTTCCACAGGCGTGAGCTTGAAGGTGACGGCCTCCGTGTTGGCCGCGTAGTCGCAGGCCGGGCAGTCCACGAAGGTGTCCTCACCGGCGGCGGCGGGGGCGAGGAACTCCTCGGAGGCCGAGCCGCCCATCGCGCCGGAGACCGCCGACACGATGCGGTAGTCCAGACCCAGGCGGGCGAAGATCTTCTGGTAGGCCTCGCGGTGCAGACGGTAGGACTCGGCGAGGCCCTCGTCCGTGGTGTCGAAGGAGTACGAGTCCTTCATCTGGAACTCGCGGCCGCGCAGCACGCCGGAGCGCGGGCGGGCCTCGTCGCGGTACTTGGTCTGGATCTGGTAGAGCATGACCGGCAGGTCCTTGTAGGACGCGACCTGGTCCTTCACGACGAGCGTGAAGATCTCCTCGTGGGTGGGGCCGAGCAGGTACTCGCCGCCCCTGCGGTCCTTGAGGCGGAAGAGGAGGTCGCCGTACTCCTCCCAGCGGGCCGACGCCTCGTACGGCTCCTTGGGCAGCAGGGCCGGGAGCAGGACTTCCTGCGCCCCGATGGCGTCCATCTCCTCGCGTACGACCCGGGAGATGTTGTCGAGGACCTTCTTGCCCAGCGGCAGCCAGGTCCAGATGCCCGCGGAGTTCCGGCGCACGTAGCCGGCACGGACGAGCAGCTTGTGGCTGAGCGTCTCGGCGTCTGCCGGGTCGTCACGCAGTGTCTTGACCATCAAACGGGACATGCGCTGGACCTGGGCCATGATTCTCGACTCCTGCTGCGTAAGGGTGATGGAAGCGAGGTTAGCCGGGCGGTCCATCCCGGTGGAAATCGGTTAACGCCTGCGGAGGGGCAGCGGGGCACCCATCACGGCGTACGGCTTGGGCGCGCTGGGGAAGAGAACCTGCCGTGCGAGGTCCTCGTAGCCCAGCGAGCGGTACAGGCCGCGGGCCGGGCTGTCGGTGTCGATCGCGGAGAGGATCGAGCGGGGTTCGGCGGCGCTGTCCGTGATGCCGGTGATCAGGCGGCGGCCGATGCCGTGGTTCTGGTAGCGCGGATGGACGTGCAGTTCTGTGATCACGAAGGAGTTGTCGAGCCAGTCGTCGCGGCCGTGGCCGCGCAGATAGGGCTCGACGACGGTGGACCACCAGTGCGTACGGTCGTTGGGCATGCCGTAGACGAACCCGACGAGCCGTCCGTCGAGCGTCGTCGCGCCGAGCGCGCGGGCTCCCGGGTACGTGAGGTGGCGCAGCACGATCTGACGTCGTACGGCGATCTCCTCGGCGCCCAGCCCGAAGGCGAGGGCCTGTACGGCGAGCGCCTCGTCGACGCGCGCGGCGAGATCCAGCGGGCCGATGACCACGTCGTCGGGGTTGCGGTGGCCCTGACCGGGAAAGCGCAGCATGCGGGGAGACTACAGGTCACGTACGAGCGTCAGAACGGCACTTGGAAGGGGGGCTAGAACAGCACGCTCATGAACGCGCCGACCTCCTGGAAGCCCACGCGTCGGTACGTGGCCCGGGCGGCCGTGTTGAAGTCGTTGACGTACAGGCTGACGACCGGGGCGACATCGGTGAGGGCGTACCGCATCACGGCGGCCATGCCGGGGGCCGCCAGGCCCTGCCCTCGGTACCCGGGCGCGACCCAGACCCCCTGGATCTGGCAGGCCTGCCCGGTCGCGGCGCCGATCTCCGCCTTGAAGACGACCTTGCCGTTCTGGTCGAGGCGGGCGAACGACCGCCCGGAGCCGACGAGTTCGGCGACGCGTGCCTGGTAGAGCAGCCCGCCGTCACCGGCGAGCGGCGAGACGCCGACCTCCTCGGTGAACATCGCCACGCACGCCGGCATGATCGTCTCCATTTCGTCCTTGCGGATGCGGCGGACGTACGGATCCGGAGCGATGTCGGTGGGGAGCCGGTCGGCGACCATCAGGGGCTGGTGGGCGCGAACGTCGCGGGCGGGCCCCCAGCTCGGTTCGAGCAGCCGCCACAGCTGGGCGGTCGGCTCGGCGGGGCCGACGATCGAGGAGCAGCGGCGGCCGGCCCTTCTCGCGCGGTCGGCGAAGCCACGGACGGCTCGTGGGGTGGCGCCGATCGGTACCAGGTTGGCGCCCGCGTAGCACAGGGACTGCAGCATGCCGTCCTCGTACCAGCCCCACATCTCGCCGCCGAGCCGCCATGGGTCGAGGCCTGCGACCTGCACCCGGGAGGCGACGAAAGCGTTCGCGACCGGCTCGCGGTCGAGGACGGCGAGCGCGGCGTCCAGGTCACTCGGTTCGAGGACCCTGGTGGTGGTCTGGGTCAACAACGGGGCGGCTCCATCACTCCTTGCGGGCAACGACAGCCCATCGAACACCCTGCTGGCGTCGGCGTGTGCTCATTCGCGAGCACCGGTCAGGGCTTGACTGTCGCGTCACTGCGAGAAGCCCCTCGGGGTGGAGTCACACGGTCTGCTGATCTCCGTACTCTAACCGGAGATGCCGAGCGGCACCGCACGCAAGGGAGTCGGGCGCCACCTCCGGAGAGGCACCCTGTTCCCTTGCGTCACAAGGCGGGTCAGCCGGCGACCGACACCGACGGCTCACCGGAGGCGATGCCTTCCGCCTCCATCAGCTCGGCGAGCTTCATGGCCTCTTCGATGAGGGTCTCCACGATCTTCGATTCGGGCACGGTCTTGATGACCTCGCCCTTGACGAAGATCTGCCCCTTCCCGTTGCCGGAGGCGACACCGAGGTCGGCCTCGCGGGCCTCGCCGGGCCCGTTCACCACGCAGCCCATGACGGCGACGCGCAGCGGCACCTCCATACCGGTCAGCCCTGCGGTGACTTCCTCGGCCAGTTTGTAGACGTCGACCTGGGCGCGCCCGCAGGACGGGCAGGACACGATCTCCAGACCGCGCTGCTTGAGGTTGAGGGACTCCAGGATCTGGAGGCCGACCTTGACCTCCTCGGCGGGGGGCGCCGACAGCGAGACCCGGATCGTGTCGCCGATGCCCTCGGAGAGCAGCGCACCGAAGGCCACCGCCGACTTGATCGTGCCCTGGAAGGCGGGCCCCGCCTCGGTGACACCGAGGTGCAGCGGGTAGTCGCACGCGGCCGCCAGCTGCCGGTACGCGTTGACCATGACCACCGGGTCGTTGTGCTTCACGGAGATCTTGATGTCCCGGAAGTCGTGCTCCTCGAAGAGGGACGCCTCCCACAGCGCGGATTCGACCAGCGCCTCGGGCGTCGCCTTGCCGTACTTCTGGAGCAGCCGCTTGTCGAGGGAGCCCGCGTTGACACCGATCCGGATCGGGGTCCCCGTGTCCTTCGCGGCCCGCGCGATCTCCTTGACCTGGTCGTCGAACTGCTTGATGTTGCCGGGGTTGACGCGGACGGCGGCGCAACCGGCCTTGATTGCCGCGAAGACGTACTTCGGCTGGAAGTGGATGTCCGCGATGACGGGGATCTGGGACTTGCGGGCGATCGTCGCGAGCGCGTCCGCGTCGTCCTGCGTGGGGCAGGCGACCCGCACGATCTGGCAGCCGGACGCGGTCAACTCGGCGATCTGCTGGAGCGTGGCGCCGATGTCCGACGTACGCGTCGTCGTCATCGACTGCACCGACACCGGTGCGTCTCCACCCACGGCCACGGTTCCGACCTGGATCTGGCGGCTCTTGCGGCGCTCGGCCAGCTTGGTCGGAACGGACGGCATGCCGAGAGAAATCGCAGTCATCTGCTGTGCAACCCCAAGTTGTGGATCAAGGTCCCGGAATCGTGGGCTCCAGGCTTCGAGATTACGGCACGGGCTCACGCCCGAGCACATCACGCTCCTGAACCCACCCAATGGAGGGCGGCCGGACACCCATGGTGTCCGGCCGCCCCAAACAGCGCCTTACTAGGAGATTTTCACCGGGTTAACCACGTCTGCGACGAGCACCAGAATCGTGAAGCAGACGAAGATTCCGGCCACCACGTACGCGACGGGCATCAGCTTCGCCACGTCGAACGGGCCCGGGTCGGGCCGCTTCAGGACCTTGGCCGTGTTGCGCCGCAACGACTCCCACAGCGCACCCGCGATGTGCCCGCCGTCGAGCGGGAGCAGCGGGAGCATGTTGAACAGGAAGAGGGAGAGGTTGAAGCCGGCGACCAGCAGCAGCATCATCGCGACCTGTTGCGACGGCGGGATGTCGAGGGTGAAGACCTCGCCGCCGACCCGGGCCGCGCCGACCACGCCCATCGGGGAGTCGGCCTTGCGCGGGCCGTCACCGAACGCCGCGTTCCACAGGTCGGGGATCTTGCCGGGCAGCGAGACCAGTGACTCGACGCCGTTCTGCATCATGTCGCCCATGCGGTTCACGGACTGCCCGAAGGACTGCTGGACGATGCCGGAGGCGGGCGTGAAGCCGAGGAAGCCGGCGTACACGTACTTGCCCTCGACATAGCCGCCGTTGCCGTCGGTCTTGCTGACCTGGTTCTTGATCAGGTGGGCGGTGAGGTCGACCTGCTGCCCCTTGCGCACCACCGTGATCGTGACGTCCTTGCCGGGGTTGGCGCGGATGTCTGACTGGAGGGTGGACCAGTCGTCGACCGCCTTGCCGTTGAAGGCGACGATCTTGTCGCCGCCCTTGAGCCCAGCGGCCTTGGCGGGCGCGGACTGGTCGCCGCCCTCGCACTTGGTCCGGTTCTCGCTCTGCTGGATGACGCAGTCCGAGACCTTGCCGACGGTGGTGGTCTGGGTCTGCACGCCGAACGTCATCATCACGCCGAGGAAGATCACCACAGCCAGGATGAGGTTCATGAAAGGGCCCGCGAACATCACGATCACGCGCTTCCACGGCTTGCGCGTATAGAAGAGGCGGGTCTCGTCGCCGGGCTTGAGCTCCTCGAAGGCAGCCGACCTGGCGTCCTCGATCATGCCCCGGAAGGGGGAGGTCGAGCGTGCCTCGATCTTGCCGTCCGGACCCGGCGGGAACATCCCGATCATGCGGATGTAGCCGCCGAGCGGGACCGCCTTCACCCCGTACTCGGTGTCGCCCTTCTTCCGCGACCAGATGGTCGGGCCGAAGCCGACCATGTACTGCGGCACGCGGATGCCGAAGAGCTTGGCCGTCGACAGATGTCCCAGCTCGTGCCACGCGATCGAGATGAGCAGGCCGACCACGAAGACGACTATGCCGAGGATCATCATCAGGGTCGTCATGCACGAGCCTCCGCGGTTGTCGTCTGTGCCGTCAGTTCACGGGCCCGGGCGCGCGCCCAGGTCTCCGCTTCGAGGACGTCCGCGACGGTCAGAGAAGTTCCCGTATCCGGCGTGCCGTGTTCCTCGACCACCCGTGTGACAGTCTCCATGATCCCGTTGAACGGCAAGGCGCCCTTCAGAAACGCGTCCACGCACTCCTCGTTGGCCGCATTGAACACCGCCGGGGCCGTACCCGCGAGCTGCCCGACATGCCGGGCGAGTCCGACCGAGGGGAAGGCGTCGGTGTCGAGCGGGAAGAACTCCCAGCTCGACGCCTTGGTCCAGTCGAAAGCGGGCGCGGCGTCCGGCACCCGCTCGGGCCAGCCGAGCCCGATGGCGATCGGCCCGCGCATGTCGGGGGGTGTCGCCTGGGCGATCGTCGATCCGTCCGTGAATTCCACCATCGAGTGGACATACGACTGAGGGTGCACCACCACCTCAATGCGATCGAAGGGAATGTCGTAGAGGAGGTGCGCCTCGATGACTTCGAGTCCCTTGTTGACCAGGGTCGCGGAGTTGATGGTGATGACCGGGCCCATGGCCCAGGTGGGGTGGGCCAGGGCGTCCTCGGGGGTGACGTCCGCCAGCTCGGCCTTCGTACGTCCCCGGAAGGGGCCTCCTGAAGCGGTCACGACGAGCTTGCGTACGTCGGCACGGGTGCCCGAGGCGAGGGACTGGAACAGCGCCGCGTGCTCGGAGTCGACCGGGATGATCTGGCCCGGCTTGGCCAGCGCCTTCACCAGCGGGCCGCCGACGATGAGCGACTCCTTGTTGGCGAGCGCGAGGGTGCGGCCCGCCTCCAGGGCGGCGAGGGTGGGCGCGAGGCCGATGGAGCCGGTGATGCCGTTGAGCACGGTGTGGCAGTCGGCTGCGGCGACTTGGGTAGCGGCGTCCGCGCCCGCGAGGATCTCGGGGAGCGACTCCCCCGCTCCGTACTGCGCCGTGAGCGCTTCACGCAGCGCCGGTACGACGTCCTCGCGTGCGACGGCGACCGTCCGCACGCGCAGCCGGTGGGCCTGCTCCGCGAGCAGTCCGACCCTCCCGCCGGCGGCGGAGAGCGCGGTGACCCGGAACCGGTCGGGGTTGCGCAGCACGAGGTCGATGGCCTGGGTGCCGATCGATCCGGTGGAGCCGAGGATCACGACATCCCGGACTCCGTCCACGGGGTCGAAGACAAGATGCGGATCAGCGAGGGGGGCTGGACTGTCGCTCATCCCTCCATTGTGGCCGCAACGCGTCCCCGGCAGGACAGGGCGCCCCTTTTCTCGTCGCTTTACCACCCCGAGGTGTCTGCGGAGGCAACATGCCCTTTTGCGAATCCGGCGTGAAGATCATGTGATGACACCTCGCCCCTGGCCGGTGGACAACCAGCCGGTGGACGACACCCTGGGGGGCTCATGCGGATACGCGCTGTCCGGCCCGCGCTCGCGGCGCCGTGGCGCTGACGGGCACGTTTCCTCTCGGCACTCCGGCTCAGGCGGCCGGCGGTGTGACCATCCACCACGTCTGGTTCGACAGATCGGGCTCGGACAACCGCTCCCACACGAGCCTCGTGGGCGAGTGGGTGCAGATCAAGAACACCAGCTCCTCGGCGATCTCGCTCAAGGGCTGGATCCTGAAGAACGCCTCGAACCACAGATACGCCTTCCCCGCTAACGCCCGCGCCGACGCTGTTTGCGGGTCCTGGTGCGGGCGCGAGGTGGAACGGGAGCGTCGCGCGGCTCCGGCCCGGGCCGGTCCGGAGGCGACACGGCCGGGGTGGCATCGGTCGGGGCGAACTCGCCCTCGACCACGCCCTCCGCCGTGTCCAGCGTCGGCGCGGTGAAGTGCAGGCCGTCGGTGGGCCCGCGCCCGGTACCGGCGCCCGGAGCCGCGGCGTCGAGGTTGAAGACGTATCCGACGGACTCCTCCTTGATGGCGTCGGTCATCGCGCCGTACATGTCGAAGCCCTCGCGCTCGTACTCGACGATCGGCTCCCGGCCCAGGGTCCAGCGCAGGCCGATGCCATCGCGGAGGTAGTCCATCTCGTAGAGGTGCTCGCGCCATTTGCGGTCGAGGACGGAGAGGACGACGAGGCGTTCCAGGTCGCGCAGCGCCTCGGCGCCGAGCTCGGCCTCGCGCTCCTCGTACCGGGCGTGGATGTCGCCCGTCACCGCGTCGATCAGCTCGCCCGCGGTGAGGTTCGCGCGGTCACCGACCTCCTCCTCCAGCTCCTCGATCGTGATCCCCACGGGGTACAGCTGCTCGAGCGCGCCCCACAGCCGCTCCAGGTCCCACTCCTCGGCGAAACCCTCGCCGGTCTCCTGCTCGATGTACGCGCCGACGGTGTCGTCCATGAAGTGCAGGATCTGTTCGCGCAGGTCCTCGCCCGCGAGGACGCGGCGGCGTTCGGCGTAGATGAGGGTGCGCTGCCGGTTGAGGACCTCGTCGAACTTCAGGACGTCCTTGCGGGACTCGAAGTGCTGTTGCTCCAGCTGAGCCTGGGCGGAGGCGATGGCGCGGGTGACCATCTTGTTCTCTATGGGGACGTGGTCGGGGACGTTCGCCATGGACATCACCCGGTCGACCACGTTGGCGCGAAACAGTCGCATCAGGTCGTCCTGGAGCGAGAGGTAGAAGCGGGAGGCGCCGGGGTCGCCCTGGCGGCCGGAGCGGCCGCGCAGCTGGTTGTCGATGCGGCGTGACTCGTGACGCTCGGTGCCAAGGACGTAGAGGCCGCCGAGCTCCTTGACCGCGTCGTGCTCGGCCGCGACCGCGGAGGTGACGCGGTCGAGCACCTCCTGACGCGCCTCGGGATCAGCGTCCTCTCCGGCCTCGGCGAGTGCCATCGCCTCCGGGTTGCCGCCGAGCATGATGTCGGTGCCGCGGCCCGCCATGTTCGTGGCCACGGTGACCGCGCCCTTGCGCCCTGCCTGGGCGACGATCTGGGCCTCGCGCTGGTGGTTCTTGGCGTTGAGGACCTCGTGCCGGATGCCCCGCTTGCGCAGCCGCGCGGAGAGCACCTCGGACTTCTCGACGGAGGTGGTGCCCACCAGGATCGGCTGGCCCTGCTCGTGCTTCTCGGCGATGTCGGCGAGGATCGCGGCGTACTTCGCCTCCTCGGTGCGGTAGATCTGGTCGGGGTCGTCGCGGCGGACCATCGGCCGGTTGGTGGGGATCGGGACGACGTGCAGCTTGTAGATCTGGTGGAACTCGGCCGCCTCGGTCATGGCGGTGCCGGTCATGCCGGCGAGCTTCTCGTAGAGGCGGAAGAAGTTCTGCAGGGTGATCGTGGCGAGCGTCTGGTTCTCGTCCTTGATCGTCACGCCTTCCTTGGCCTCGATCGCCTGGTGCAGACCCTCGTTGTAGCGGCGGCCCGCGAGGATGCGGCCGGTGTGCTCGTCGACGATGAGCACCTCACCGTCCACGACGACGTAGTCCTTGTCCAGTTTGAAGTGCTCCTTGGCCTTCAGCGCGTTGTTCAGGTGACCGATGAGCGGGGTGTGGTCGGACTCGTAGAGGCTGTCGATGCCGAGCTGGTCCTGGAGGAACTCCACTCCGGAGTCCAGGATCGCCACCGTGCGCTTCTTGGGGTCGTACTCGTAGTCGTACTGGGTCCGCAGCTCGGCGAGGCGGTCCTTGTCCGCCTGCGTGGTGAACTGCTCCTCCTGCACGAGGACACCCTTCATCCGCAGCGCGAACGCGGCGAAGGCCTCGTACCAGTGCGTGGGCTGATCGGCCGGACCGGAGATGATCAGCGGGGTGCGCGCCTCGTCGATGAGGATCGAGTCGGCCTCGTCGACGATCGCGAAGTGGTGGCCGCGCTGCACCAGTTCGCCCTGGGACCACGCCATGTTGTCGCGCAGATAGTCGAAGCCGAACTCGGTGTTGGTGCCGTAGGTGATGTCGCAGGCGTACTGCGCGCGCCGCTCGGCAGGGGTCGACTGCGTCTTGATCACGCCGACGGTGGCGTCGAACGAGGCCACGGGCGGCCGCGGCACCTCGTCGACCAAGGCCAGCGCGCAGTCGTTCAGGAGGACCGCGAGCGCGTCACGGTGCCCGTCGAAGGTCTCCGGCGCGGCTTCGCGCAGCTTCTGCGCCAACGGCTGCACCTCATTGCGCACGGTGCGCAGCGCCCGTACGAGATCCATCTCGTTCAGCCGCCACCATGCCTCCCCGCGGGCATGCGTCAGCTGTACGGAAATGCCGTGACTGTATTCTTCCCCGACTCCTTGGCGCATCTGCCGTCCCCGTTCGCCATTCCTTTCATTGTTGACGCACAACTTCGGTGCGGCAAGCAGCGGAATGGCGAACGGGGCTGGTGTGCATTCCTGTGGAAAAGGTTGCCGAACGGGTGGGTCGAGTTCAGCGAATGGGGCGGTGGACGTTCTCCTTCTTCGACGGCCCCGGTGTCGCGTCCGCGATCCAGGGACCTTCACCGGAGGGGTCGACGATGCCCTGCTCCAGCCACTCGTACGTGCCCGACAGGACGCCCTTGACCACCTTGCGGTCGAGGTCGTCGGTGTTGGTCCACAGGCGGGCGAAGAGTTCCTCGACGCGGATGCGGGACTGGCGGCAGAAGGCGTCCGCGAGTTGGTAGGCCTCGCGGCCGTGCTCCCCGGTGGTGCGCAGGAGTTCGGCGCGCACGCAGGCCGCGCTCATCGCGAAGAGTTCGGCGCCGATGTCGACGATCCGACCCAGGAAGCCCTGCTTGGTCTCCATGCGGCCCTGCCAGCGGGACATGGCGTAGAAGGTGGAGCGGGCGAGCTTGCGCGCGCTGCGTTCCACGTACCGCAGGTGCGGGGACAGATCCACCTGCTGGTTGAACTCGTGGTACGAGCGGGGCAGTTGGCCGGGACCCGCCACCAGCTTCGGCAGCCACTTGGCGTAGAAGACACCGGCGTTCGCGCCCGCCTTCGCCTTGTCCGAGAGGGACTTGTCGGGGTCGATGAGGTCGCCCGCGACGGACAGGTGGGCGTCGACGGCCTCACGGGCGATCAGCAGATGCATGATCTCCGTGGAGCCCTCGAAGATGCGGTTGATGCGCAGGTCGCGCAGGATCTGCTCGGCGGGAACCGCCCGCTCCCCGCGGGCGGCGAGCGACTCGGCGGTCTCGAAGCCGCGGCCGCCGCGGATCTGGACCAGTTCGTCGGCCATCAAGCAGGCCATCTCGGAGCCGTACAGCTTGGCGAGAGCGGCCTCGATGCGGATGTCGTTGCGGTCCTCGTCGGCCATCTGCGAGGACAGGTCGAGGACGGCCTCCAGCGCGAACGTCGTCGCCGCGATGAAGGAGATCTTCGCGCCGACCGCCTCGTGGAAGGCCACCGGCTTGCCCCACTGCTCGCGCGCCGCCGACCACTCGCGGGCGATCTTCAGACACCACTTGCCCGCGCCCACGCACATGGCGGGCAGGGAGAGACGGCCGGTGTTGAGGGTGGTCAGGGCGATCTTGAGGCCCGCACCCTCGGGGCCGATCCGGTTCGCGGCCGGGACGCGGACCTGGTGGAAGCGGGTGACGCCGTTCTCCAGGCCGCGCAGGCCCATGAAGGCGTTGCGGTTCTCGACGGTGACGCCCTCGGAGCCGGCCTCCACCACGAACGCCGTGATGCCGCCCTTGTGGCCCTCGGACTTCGGTACGCGTGCCATGACGACCAGGAGATCCGCGACGACGCCGTTGGTCGTCCAGAGTTTCACTCCGTCGAGGACGTAGTCCGCGCCGTCCGGTACGGCCGACGTCGCGAGGCGCGCCGGGTCGGAGCCGACGTCCGGTTCGGTCAGCAGGAAGGCCGTGATGTCGGTACGGGCGCAGCGCGGCAGGAAGGTGTCCTTCTGCTCCTGGGTGCCGAAAAGTTTCAGCGGCTGCGGTACTCCGATCGACTGATGCGCGGAGAGCAGGGCGCCGATCGCGGGGCTCGCGGAGCCCACCAGGGCGAGCGCCTTGTTGTAGTACACCTGGGTGAGGCCGAGGCCGCCGTACTTGGTGTCGATCTTCATGCCGAGGGCGCCGATCTCCTTGAGGCCGTCGATCACCTCGTCGGGGATCTGCGCCTCGCGCTCGATGCGGGCCGAGTCGATCTTCGTCTCGCAGAAGTCGCGCAGCTTGGCGAGGAACTCCTCGCCGCGCTGCGCCTGCTCGTCGGCGGGCAGGGGGTGCGGGTGGATCAGGTCGAGCCGGAAGCGGCCGAGGAACAGCTCCTTGGCGAAGCTGGGCTTGCGCCAGTCCTGTTCGCGCGCGGCCTCGGCGACCTGTCGGGCCTCACGTTCGGTGACTGTGGGCTGGTGGGGCTGGGGTGTTGCGGACATGAGGCTCACCTCGCCGCGAATAGGGATCTTGGGCTCGTACAGCGTTGTTCGGCACGATCGTTACCGACCGGTGCTATTCGATCGTATGTACCCGATTCGGGGTGTGCCCACCAGTCCTCGCGCAGTGTTCGGTCCAATGCGCGCCCCCCGGGTGTCAGCCGATGTCAACCGAGTACGACTTCGTGTCGAGCCGCCCGGAGCCGCGGAAGACCTCGCTGCCCGACTCGATGCCGGAGAGGTATTTGTTGTTGCTCAACAGTTTGCGACGGACCAGCGCCTGGGTGAAGTCGTCCAGATCGAGGTCGGCCCCGATGATGTTCGTACGGAGGACGAAGGAGTACACCTTCCAGCCGATGTCGCCCTGGTAGATGTCCCACATGGCGCCGCCGAGGCTGACGCTGCCGTACATGGTGCCGAGGGGCCCCGCGCCGCCCTGCCGGTTGAGCCAGACCATGACTTCGTCGGTGGGCCGGTCCTGCCGGTCCGCGTCGTTCTTGGCGTGCAGCCACAGGTCGTACGCGACGTTCATGGTGCCGGGGCTGGAGCTGACCGAGAACTGCCAAGTGGTCCTGATCGGCTTGCGGTCGCCGACCCGGACGGGCAGCTCCGCGGCCGCCCTGTCCACCTTCCAGTCCCAGTGCCAGCCGAGCACGGTGCCGGCGTACGACTTCACGGCGTTTCCCTTGCCCGCCTTGCCGGCCCAGGTGTAGCTCGTGCCCCAGCCGATGGTGTCGCCGCTGCGCGAGGTGTCCCAGACGCACTGGGTACCCGTTCCGTCGTCCTGCCCCCAGAGATTTTTGTTGACGTAGTACTTGCCCATCGTGACGGTGTCGAAGGCGCCGCACTTCTTGCTGTCCTCGCCCGCCTGGGCGACAGTGACGCCGACGGCGGCCGCGCGCGCCACCGAGCTCGCCAGGAGCGTCTTCGCCTTCTTGGGCAGGCGCGGTCGACGGTGTTGCATCGGGGGGGCCATCCGGGGGACGGTCTGTGTACGTCCCTCAGTGGCCGCCGCGTGGTCAAAGGGTTGCCGTGGCGTAGGCGATGGCCATGTCGCACTCAAGAATTTAGTTGTCGAAGCGCTTCGACAACCTATTCGACACGTCTTCTTCACCGAGCTACTGTCGAGCCACCCTCACTCGCCCTATCCGCAATACGCGCACTGTCGAAGCGCTTCACAAAGCTTGGAGAGCTGGATGGTCACCCTCGCCGAGGTCGCCCAGCACGCCGGAGTCTCGGCGAGCACGGTGAGCTATGTCCTCAGCGGCAAGCGGTCCATCTCCGCGAGCACCCGGCAGCGGGTCGAGCGGAGCATCCAGGAGCTCGGCTACCACCCGAACGCGGGCGCCCGGGCCCTGGCGAGCAGCCGGTCCAACATCATCGCGCTGATGATTCCGCTCCGTACCGACATGTACGTACCCGTGATGATGGAGATCGCCATCGCGGTGGCGACCAACGCCCGCACCCATGGGTACGACGTGCTGCTGCTCACCGGCGAGGAGGGTCCCGACGCGGTACGCCGGGTCACCGGCAGCGGGCTCGCCGACGCGATGATCCTGATGGACGTCGAACTCGACGACGAGCGGCTGCCGTTGCTGCGCGAGACGGATCAGCCGTCCGTGCTCATCGGGCTGCCCGCCGACACCTCCGGACTGACCTGCGTGGACCTCGACTTCGGCGCGACGGGGGCACTGTGTGCCGAGCATCTGGCGATCCTCGGCCACCGTGACATCGCTGTCATCGGCGAGGCGCCCGCGGTCTACGAACGGCACACCGGCTTCGCCGAGCGCACCCTCGACGGACTCCGGTCCCGTTCCCGGGAGTTGGGCCTGCGCGTGCTGCACCGCCCCTGCCAGGGCGGGTACGACGCGATGGCCGTGACCCTCGCCCGGATCCTCGACGAGCGCCCGGGGACCACGGGCTTCGTCGTGCAGAACGAGTCCGCGGTCGACCCGCTGCTCGCGCTGCTGCGCCAGCAGGGCCGCGCCGTGCCCGAGGACGTGTCGGTGATCGCGATCTGCCCGGACCAGGTCGCCACGCAGGCCTCGGTGCGGCTGACCTCGGTCGCCATCCCCGCGCAGGAGATGGGCCGGTACGCCGTGGAGCATCTGATCGCCAAGCTCGAAGAGCACGGCAAGGACGAAGTCGTGCTGATCGCGCCCGCGTTGACGGTACGGGCGAGCACGGGCCCGGCGCCGACCGCCTGACACACCGCGCCCTGACCGGGCCCTGCCGCGATGCCTGCCGGGGCATCGCACACCGACCGTACGCCCCGCCGTGAGGCGCCGTACACCGAGCCGTACGCCCTCCCGGGCGCCCGGCGCGGACCAGTCACGCCCTCGTGTGAGGGCACCGCCCCGTCCCGGCCCGCCAGAGCCGCGCCGGGTCACTTCGCCACTCCTTCTCCCAGGAGCACCCCACGTGAATCAGCCTGCCGAAAACCAGCCCCCGCAAGGCACCGTCAGCCTCGCGCAGTCCTCCCCGACCGTCGGCACGTTCCGTGAGCGGGACGGCGCGCTGGAGTGGAGCGGCCGCACGGAGACCGTACGCATCGAACCCTGGGGTCCGGACGCGGTCCGCGTCCGGGCCCGGCTCGGCGGCCCGGTCCTGGAGAACCTCCCGGGCGCGCTGCTCGACGAGCCGCCGGCCACCGAGAGCACCGTCAAGATCGAGGGCGGAGAAGGCCGGCTGACGGTCGGCGCGCTGACCGTTGCGGTGACCGCCGAGGGGCTCGTGCGCTTCGTCCGCACCGCCGACGGCGGCGAACTCCTCGCCGAGGAGCGCGCCCACTTCTGGTGGCCCGGCCCGCGCCTGTACACCCCGACCGGCAACGGGCACCACCGCCTGGAGCAGCGGTTCGCCGCGTACGAGGGCGAGAAGCTGTACGGCCTCGGGCAGCACCAGCACGGGCTGCTCGACCAGAAGGGGGCGGTCCTGGACCTGATCCAGCGCAACGCCGAGGTGACCGTCCCGGTGCTCGTCTCCAGCCGCGGCTACACCCTCCTGTGGAACAACCCGGCCATCGGCCGTGTGGAACTCGCGGGCAACGGCACCCGCTGGGTCGCCGACTCGGCCCGCCAGATCGACTACTGGATCACCGCGGGCGCCCCGGCCGACGCCCAGCGCCGCTACAGCGCCGCCACCGGCCGTACGCCGATGCTGCCCGAGTGGGCGGCCGGCTTCTGGCAGTGCAAGCTGCGCTATCGCACCCAGGACGAACTCCTGGCAGTGGCCCGTGAGTACAAGCGCCGGGGCCTGCCCCTGTCCGTCATCGTCTGCGACTTCTTCCACTGGACCCATCTGGGCGAGTGGAAGTTCGACCCGGCTAAGTGGCCGGACCCGGCGGCGATGCAGCGGGAGCTCAGCGAACTCGGCGTCAAGCTGATCGTGTCCGTCTGGCCGTCGGTCTCGCCGCTCTCCGAGAACCATCAGCTCATGGAGCAGCGCGGCTACTTCATCGGCACCGAGTACGGTCCGACGGCGCACGCCGACTGGCCCGACAAGGAGGTCGCGTCCACGGTCCAGGTGGCTTTCTACGACGCGACGAACCCCGAGGCGCGCGACTTCCTCTGGTCGCGTGTGAAGGACAACTACCTGGATCCGTACGGGATCGACGCCTTCTGGCTGGACGCCTGCGAGCCCGAGCTGAAGCCGGGCTTCTCGGAGAACCTGCGCTATTGCACGGGTCCGGGCCTGGAGGTGGGCAATCTCTACCCCCGCGAGAACGCCCGCACCTTCTACGAGGGCATGCTGGCCGCCGGTGAGACCGAGGTCGTCACCCTCAACCGTTCGGCGTGGGCGGGCAGCCAGCGCTACGGCGCCGCCCTGTGGTCCGGCGACATCGGCACCGACTTCGCGACCCTGCGCCGCCAGATCGCCGCCGGCCTCAACACGGCGCTCTCCGGCATCCCTTGGTGGAACACCGACATCGGCGGCTTCCACGGCGGCGATCCGGACGACCCGGCGTACCGCGAGGTCATGGTCCGCTGGTTCCAGTTCGGAGCGCTGTCCCCGCTGATGCGCCTGCACGGCTTCCGCGACCCGGGCATGCCGCTCGGCCCCGACATGACGGGCGGCCCGAACGAGGTCTGGTCGTACGGCGAGGAGGCCGGCGCCGTCCTGGAGAAGTACCTGCGGCTGCGCGAGCGCCTGAAGCCGTACGTGCTGAAGGTGATGCGGGAGGCCCACGAGGAGGGTCTGCCGGTGATGCGCCCGCTGTTCCTGGAGTTCCCGGACGACCTGGCGACCTGGTCCGTGGACGACTCGTATCTCTTCGGCCCCGACCTGCTGGTCGCACCGGTGCTCACGGCGGGCGCGACGGCCCGTACGGCGTACCTCCCGGCGGGCGCGTACTGGACGGACGCGTGGACCGGTGAGAGGTACGAAGGGGGCGCGGCCGTGACCGTCGACGCCCCGCTGGACCGCATCCCGCTGTTCCTGCGGGACGGGGCACGGCTGCCCGTGACCGAATAGCGCAGTGCGGCCGGTCCCCGCGGGGGACCGGCCGCACGCTCATCCGGGGATCAACTGCTGCTGACCGTCGGGTTGTTGGTGGTGAAGTCGAGGCCGCCCGAGGACGAGGTGATCTCGAAGCCGAACTGCGCGTCGCCGATGGTCTCGTTGCCGAACCAGCCCTTGGTGTCCTTGATCCACTTCAGGATCGGCAGCACGTTCACCGTGCCGGAGCTGGAGTTCGAGGTGCGCACGAACGAGAAGACGTCGTTCGCTCCGTTGTTGCCCTTGTAGACGGTCCAGGTGTGACCGCCCAGCGTCACGTTGCCCTGCGAGGTGCCGAGGGGTCCGACGGCTCCGGTCTTGTTGACCCAGAGCATGATCTCGTAGTCGTAGTCGGTGTCCCAGATGTCCTACGACGTGTTGTACGCGCCGGACGACGGGACCGTGACGTTGTAGCTGCTGGAGAGCGAGCCGAGCGAGGTGATCGACCTGTTGATCTCCTTCTTGGAGTTGGGGTAGGACTTGATGCCCCCGGTGTTCGGGTGGTTCGCCCACACACCCCAGCTGGTACCGGAGTTGGCCCAGACGCACTGGCTGCCGGCGCCCGAGCCCCAGATGTTGTTGTGGAGCGTGTAGCCGTTCAGGGTGGTGTTGCCCCATTGGTCGCAGGAGTTCCAGACGGCGGCCCGGGCGGGGGCGGAGGCGAGACCGACGGTGGCGCCCAGCGCGAGGGCGGGGGCCAGCATCGTCTCGGCGATCCTGCTCAGCGCGCGTGTTGCCATGGTGTCCCTTCCATGGGTGGGGGGAGTTGCGGGGGTTACCACGCCCGCAGGGTGAGGACGTGGTCTTCTCCGACGACGAGGTCGAGCGGTTCGGCGCCGAGGGAAGTCCGGGCTTCGGTGCGGCGGGTACGGGTGGGGCGGATGACCGCGATGGCTTCTTCCGGCTCCAGGTGAGGTCGAGCTCCGCCCCGAACCGCGTGCGGATGCCGCGTAGTCGACCCGTCGGGTACGCCGCCGCGGGCGCGGGCAGCAGGACCAGCCGGTCGGGCGTCGACTGGACGAGCGTCTCGATCAGCACGGCGGGCAGCGTGTGGGCGCCGTCCGCGTTGTAGACGTGCCGGTGCGGGTAGTGCCCGCTCGGCGAGAGCGGGCGGACGCGCGCGCTCGCTGCCGTTCGGCCGGACCAGGCTGTGATGGTTGACGATGACCCGGCCGCTGTTCGGATCACCGAACACCATGACGCCGTGCGTGCCGTTCCCGCTTCCGTGTCGCCGATTCCTCACAAGCCGACGGCCGGAGCCCCCGCACAGCGGGCTCCGGCCGTCGGCTTGTTGCGGGGTCCGGTCAGAGGGCGAGGCCCGTCAGCACCAGCACCCGCTCGTAGGTGTAGTCGTCCATCGCGAACTTCACGCCCTCGCGGCCGGCACCGGACTGCTTCACACCGCCGTACGGCATCTGGTCGGCGCGGTAGGACGGCACGTCGCCGACCACGACACCGCCGACCTCCAGCGCACGGTGGGCGCGGAAGGCGGTCTGCAGGTCGTGCGTGAACACGCCGGCCTGGAGCCCGTACTTGGAGTCGTTGGCGGCGGCGAAGGCCGCGGCCTCCCCCTCCACCTTCTGCACGGTGAGGACGGGTCCGAAGACCTCCTCGCAGGAGATGGTCACGTCGGCCGGTACGTCGGCGAGGACGGTCGGCGCATAGGAGGCGCCGTCGCGCTTGCCACCGGCAAGGAGCGTGGCACCGGCCTGCACGGCCTCGTCGACCCAGGACTCCACGCGCTTGGCGGCGTCCTCGCTGACCAGCGGGCCGACGTCCGTCTTGTCGTCGGACGGGTCACCGGTGACCTGGGCCTCGACGGCGGCGACGACACGGGGCAGCAGTCGCTCGTACACGGACGCGTCGGCGATCACGCGCTGCACGGAGATGCAGGACTGACCACCCTGGTAGTTGGAGAAGGTCGCGATGCGGGTGGCGGCCCAGTCCAGGTCCTCGTCACTCGCCCAGTCGGCGAGCACGACGGCCGCGCCGTTGCCGCCCAGCTCCAGGGTGCAGTGCTTGCGCGGCACCGAGTCCATGATCGCGTAACCGACCTTCTCGGACCCCGTGAAGGAGATGACGGGCAGGCGCTCGTCCTGCACCAGGGCGGGCATCCGCTCGTTGGAGACGGGCAGGATGCTCCACGAACCGGCGGGCAGCACGGTCTCGGCGAGCAGGTCGCCGATGATGAGGCCGGACAGCGGGGTCGCCGGCGCGGGCTTCAGGATGATCGGCGCGCCGGCGGCGATGGCCGGGGCGATCTTGTGGGCGCACAGGTTCAGCGGGAAGTTGAACGGCGCGATGCCCAGGACGACACCCTTGGGGAACCGACGGGTGACGGCGAGCCGCCCCTGACCACCCAGGTCGGTGTCCAGGCGCTGCGCCTCGCCCCCGTTGAAGCGGCGGGCTTCCTCGGCGGCGAACCGGAACACGGACACCGCACGGCCGACCTCGCCGCGGGCCCACTTGATCGGCTTGCCGTTCTCGGCGGAGATGAGCTGCGCGATCTCCTCGGTGCGCTCGACGAGGCGGCGCGACACGTGGTCGAGGGCGGCGGCACGTACGTGGGCCGGGGTGGCGGCGAACTCGTCCCGCACGGCGTACGCGGCGGCCACGGCCTCCTCGACCTGCGCCTCGGTCGGGACACTGACCTTGCCGACGACCCGACCGTCCCACGGGGAGGTGACGTCGAAGGTGGTCTCACCGGTGGCCTGGCGGCCGGCGAGCCAGAAAGCGTGGGTGGAAGTCATGTGCGAGTCCCGGCCCTTCCGCGTTGGGGGTGTTGTTCTGGGATTTCCTGTTCCACGGTAGGGCCGGGACGGCGAAGGGTCGTTTGTCCGAGTCGTAGCAGTCGGGGTGCAGGGTGCGCCGCTTTGGCAGGGACGCCGGAGGCGAGGAGCCGCAGCCCCGCAAGGGGCGCGGGGAACGGCGCGACCAGCCCCCACCCACCAGCAGCCAAAGAGCGACCCGGGGGTCTGGGGGCGCAGCCCCCAGGTACGGGACGGGTAGGGGCGGAGGGGGCGAAACCCCCTACTCCCCCGTCCCCGCCGTCGCCTTCAACGCCAGCCAGAGCTCCATCCGCACATCCGGATCGTCCAGCGATCGCCCGAGGATCTCCTCGACCCGCCGCATGCGGTACCGCAACGTGTGCCGGTGCACACCCAAATCCGCAGCTGCCGCGTCCCACTGCCCATGCCGCGACAACCACGCCCGCAGCGAGGCCACCAGATCACCCCGTCCGGTCGCGTCGTGCTCGCGCAACGCCCGCAGCAACCCGTCCGCGAACGCCCGCACCGCGTCATCGGCCAGCAGCGGCAGTACCGAGCCGGCCGCAAGCTCCTCGTGCTCCACGAGGAAACGCCCGCGCCGCCGCGCGACGGACAACGCCTGCTCGGCCTGCTTGTAGGCGGCGCCCGCGGCGATCGGCCCCGCGGGCGCCGACAGACCGACCACCAGTTCGTCCTCTTCACCGACGGGCTGCTCCCGTACGGCAGCCCGCGCGGCCTCCAGGGCCACCGCGTACTCCCCGCACGCGGCGACCGCCGCGCCGCCGTCCACCGCGAGCACGACCAGCCGCTCCCCGTCGGGCACGACCAGCACGGACTCACCGGAGCGGGCGGCCGCGGACTCCACGACCTCGGCCAGCCCGCCGAGCGGGTCGCCGTTGGTGTCGGGCACGGCTGCAGCGGCGGCCGAGGGCGCCGCCGCGGCCACGCGCGCGTGGCCGTCCGCATGTGCCCGCGCGGCCGACGCGGACGCCGACTCGGCGAGGATCAGCCGGAAGGGCGCGTCGAGCAGCGCGCCGTACAGGTCCCCGGCGACGGCCCGGGCATGGTCGGGCTCGCCCGCGAGCAGCATGCGCAGCACGGCCGCGCCGATCCGCTGCTCGGCCGCGTGCAGCGACCGCGACCGTTCGGTGGTGAGCGTCAGCAGGGCGATCGCCGAGTGCACGGCGTACCGCTCGGCGGTCCCGAGCGCGGCCGCCGTCCCCACGGCGAGCGCGGCACGCGGCCGCCGCCCGGTGCCGAGGGAGTGCAGTTCCACGCGGTCTTCCCGGTCCTCGCCACCGACGACGGAGCTGGCCGGCGCGGGCCGCTCCCGCAGCCGCTCCACGTCCGGCGTGAGCCGCGCGGCCCGGCGCCCCGCCCACTCGGGCGCGGAGGCGACAACGTCGCCGGACGCGTCGTACAGCGCCGCCCATCCGTCGACCTGCCCGGCGAGCGCGGCGAGCAGCCCCTCGGGCCCGTCGTTCAGCGCCCGCTTGGTCAGCTCGCGCTGCGCGGCGAAGCCGGCCGTGACCGCCCGGTACTGATCCGCCGCGATGGCGGCGGACACCGCCTTGCTGATGGCGAGGAAGGGCGTACGCCGGGGCACTTCGAGGAGCGGCAGCCCCTCCTCCGCCGCCGCGTCGACGAGCGCCTCGGGGATCTCCTCGTAGTTGACCCCGACCGCGAAACCGAGCCCGACCACCCCGGCTCCCACCAGGCGGTTCACATAGCGCCGCATGACCTCGGGGTCCTCCGCGTCCAGCTGGAGCGCGGTGATCAGCAGCAGCTCCCCACCCTCCATGTACGGCACGGGGTCGGCGAGCTCGCTGGCATGCGCCCAGCGGACGGGCACGTCCAGGCGGTCCTCGCCCGCGCGCACCGTGAGCTTGAGCGCGGAGTGGTGGACGAGCGAGGCGAGCGTGGGGGGCATGAGGCCTTCAGGTCTGTGTGATCTTTGTGATCTTTTGGCCGCCACGTATGAACGGCCTGTGTCGATTCTGCCTCACCGTACGGTCACCATGTGCCCTGATGTCCATACGTCCTGCTCAGCCGCACAGATCCACACATCACCCTCAGCTCCGCAGATCCACCAGCAACGGCGGCGCGTGCTCTCCCTTCACATTGGTCAGCGACAGCACCGCGTGCCCCGGCGGTACCCCGTGTGCCAGTTCGGACGCGGACCAGCGTTCCCGCTCGACCTGCCGCACGGTGACGGCCCGGGCGGTCGGCGCGTGGCCGGTGATCACCCGCCGCAGCATGTGCACCGCCTTGCCCGCCGGAGTCTCGGCGATGATCTGCCGGTCGGTGACGTCCCGCGCCTCGGTCCACTCCTTGCCCCAGACCTCGGCGAAGTCCTGCCCGTCCCAGGGGGTGAGCCCGGACAACGCCATCCGGCAGCCGATCGCGCCCAGCAGCGGGCTGCGCAGCGGTCGCGGCACGTCGTCGAGCGTGCGCAGCGTCAGCACGGCCCCCGCGTTGCCGGACCGCAGCCGCTGAATCCCGCGTACTGCCTCGGGTGTGACCACCCCCGTCGCGTCATCGAGCACCAGACAGGCGAACAGCGACCGGTCCTCGCGCACCGCGACACTCGCCGTGAACTGCGCGAGCACCAGCCGCGCCAGAATCCGCGAGGCGTCGGCATGCCCACGCGCGGGCAGATCGATCCGTACGCGCACGGGGTGGTCGAGCGCGCGCAGCGAGAAGGGCCGCGACTGCCCGGACGTGTCGAAGAACCCCGCGAACGCGGGCCGGTCGAGCAGGGCGACCCGATCCGCGAGCGCTCCCCCGACATCGCCCGGGTGCCCCGACTGCCGCTCGCGCGCGTCCAGTTCCCGCAGCAGCGACTCCTGCCCGGTGTCCTCCAGGGCCTTGCGCAGCGCGCCGAGCGGTCCGGGAGTGCCGTCGAGGAGCCGGCGCAGCTCCGGCACCGACGGGAACCGGCCGTGGACGGCCTGGAAGGGCCCCAGTAGCTGGGCGAGCACGGTGGTCGACCGGCGACTGTCGCCTCCGGGATGCGGGTCGGCGAGATCCCCGACGAGCGCCTCGGCGAGCACGGCCGCGGCCTCGTCGGGGTCGGCCGTCCCGCCGTACAGGTCGAGGTCGTACACGGACTCGGGATTCCCGATGCGTACGACGACGTCATACGCGTCGGCGGGCCCGAGCCCGGCGCCCGCGGCACCCACCACGACGACCGCGGCCCGCCCGGCGAGCGCGTGCAGGCAGAGCGATTCGGCGAGCGGCCAGACGACACCTCCGGTCTTGCCGGTCCCGGCGGGGCCGACGGCGAGCAACGACGTGCCCAGCAGATCGGGACCGAGGGCGAGTCCGGTGCCGCGGTAGGCGTACGGATTGCGTGGGTCATCGGCGGTCGTCCCGAGCCGTACCTGCCCGGTCACGAGGTCGTGCCGCGCGAGCCGACCCGGCAGATCGCGGTCGCCGGAGGGATGCAGACAGGCGGCGGCCCCGTCCTTGAGCACCGCGCCCGTGAACGTGGCGAGACTGTGCCGCCCGCTGCGTACGCCCTGCCAGGCGCGGGCGATCCGGGCGTGGTCGACGTCCCGCATCAGCCCGGCGCGGGCCTCGGCGGCGAGCCGTTCGGCGGCGTCACCGGCTCCGGCGGCGCGAAGCTGGTTCCACTGGGCGGGGTCCTCCTCGGGCGCGGGCGGCCGCTCGCTCGCGGGGGCGGCACGCTGCCAGGCGGGCATCCCGTAGCGCCGCCACACCTCACCCCATCGGCCGAGCCGGCCGACGCCGATCATGATGACGAAGGCGATGAGCGTGTAGTAGCCGTACCAGAGGAACGCGTTCCCGACGCGATCGCCGCTGTGCCGCCAGGAGTCGGGGGTGAACAACTCCAGCGGCAGGACCCACCAGCCGCCCAGATATCCGTTCCAGAGCAGCGACCAGATCAGCCACCCCACCAAGAAGGCGATCACGGCCCCGCTCAGCAGCTGCCGCGCCGGAATCTGCGCCGGCTCCTCCTCCGGTCGCGGCCGGTGCCCGAACCGCCACACCCCGGGTGCCGCCTCGGGCCGGGGTGCCCGCACCCACGCGAGGAAGGCGGAGCCGTCCGGCAACGGCGGCATCCCGGGGGCCCGCGCGGGCCGTGGCGGCGGAGCAGGCACCCCCGGCGGTGTCACCGGCGCGTCCGGCGGCCCCGCCGGACGCGGCACAGAATCGGCATGCGTGCCCCGCGCGTCCTGCGTCCCGTCGCTGTCCATCGCCCTTGCCCCCTGACCAGCCGCTCCGTGCGTCGTCCGCAAGTCAATCTAGTGCCCCGGCGGGGCGAGTTCACCGTTTACCCGGCCGGGCCTGTGCCGATGCGCCGGCGCTTGATCTCCCCAAAGCGAACGGACCGGCGCACTCCGGATACTGCCTTCCGGTCCTACGTCATGGTGATCTGACGCACCGTAGGGAGCAGGAGACTCCGGTGACCGGCCAACGGGCCTTCGACCACGGGGATTCGGCGAACCCGACGCGCCGCGAGACCGCGTGGCGTGGGACGACCCGGCGACACGCCGGGCCTGGCGGCGGGAGCCTGCCGGATGCGCGCTCACACCGATCGGCCGGGTCGGGGCCTGGTTCCCGCTGTCGTCACCGACCACCGCGACAGGGTCGGACTGATCGTCACGGGCGTGATCCTCGAAGTGATCCTCCTGCCCGCCCACCTCTACGTGGTCATCGCCACCCGCCGGACGACCCGCACGCTCTCCGTGAACCGGTGGCGGCTCGTCGACTGCGAGATCCGCAACCGCGGCAGGACACCGCTGCTGACCGTCGAGGGCCGGGTCCTCACGCCGAGCCCGTTCCGGTCGTACGTCAAGGGGAGCAACACCTGGCTGTGGATGGCCGGGCACCAGCACCAGCGCTGCGTCGTCTCCGACCCCGGCGGCGCCCGGCCCGTGGCCGTCGCTATGTCCACCACGGACAACCGAAGTGCCTGACAACGCCCACATGGAGCATGCCCACCCCCCATCCCCGGCCCTAGCCTGCGAAGAAAGAAGAAAGCGTCCGAAAAACACCCGCCCGGAACACCCCGGTCGGCCGGAACAACCGGCTCGCCGGAACCCTCCGGTTCGCAAGATCATCAGGGAGCCCCTCATGACCGCACTTCCGCAGGAGCGCCGCGTCGTCACCGCCATCCCCGGCCCGAAGTCGCAGGAGCTGCAGGCCCGCCGTACCGCCGCGGTCGCGGCCGGTGTGGGCTCGGTGCTCCCTGTCTTCACCACGCGCGCCGGCGGCGGCATCATCGAGGACGTCGACGGGAACCGCCTGATCGACTTCGGCTCCGGCATCGCCGTGACCAGCGTCGGCGCGAGCGCCGAGGCCGTCGTGCGCCGGGCCTCCGCCCAGCTGCAGGACTTCACCCACACCTGTTTCATGGTCACGCCGTACGAGGGCTACGTGGCCGTCGCCGAGGCGCTGGCCGAGCTCACGCCGGGTGACCACGCCAAGAAGTCCGCGCTCTTCAACTCCGGCGCCGAGGCCGTCGAGAACGCCGTCAAGATCGCGCGTGCGTACACCAAGCGCCAGGCCGTCGTCGTCTTCGACCACGGCTACCACGGCCGTACGAACCTGACGATGGCGCTGACCTCCAAGAACATGCCGTACAAGAACGGCTTCGGTCCGTTCGCGCCCGAGGTCTACCGCGTACCGGTGGCGTACGGCTACCGCTGGCTGACCGGCCCGGAGAACGCCGGTGCCGAGGCGTCCGCCCAGGCCATCGACATGATCAACAAGCAGATCGGCGCCGACAACGTCGCCGCGATCATCATCGAGCCGGTGCTCGGCGAGGGCGGCTTCATCGAGCCCGCGAAGGGCTTCCTTCCGGCCATCAGCAAGTTCGCCAAGGACAACGGCATCGTCTTCGTCGCGGACGAGATCCAGTCCGGCTTCTGCCGCACCGGCCAGTGGTTCGCCTGCGAGGACGAGGGCATCGTCCCGGACCTGATCACCACCGCCAAGGGCATCGCGGGCGGTCTGCCGCTCGCCGCCGTCACCGGCCGCGCCGAGATCATGGACGCCGCGCACGCGGGCGGCCTGGGCGGCACCTACGGCGGCAACCCGGTGGCCTGCGCCGGTGCGCTCGGTGCGATCGAGACCATGAAGGAGCTCGACCTCAACGCCAAGGCGAAGAACATCGAGGCGACCATGAAGGCCCGACTGGGCGCGATGGCCGAGAAGTTCGACATCGTCGGTGACGTCCGCGGCCGTGGTGCCATGATCGCCATCGAGCTGGTCAAGGACCGCGCATCCAAGGAGCCGAACCCCGAGGCGACCGCCGCGCTGGCCAAGGCCTGCCACCAGGAGGGCCTGCTGGTCCTGACCTGTGGCACCTACGGCAACGTCCTCCGTTTCCTGCCCCCGCTGGTCATCGGCGAGGACCTCCTGAACGAGGGTCTCGACATCATCGAGCAGGCCTTCGCTCGCATCTGACGCCCCACCCGCCCCAGCACAGCGAACCGGCCGACGCCCACGGCGATTCCGCTTGATTCCGGTGCTGGGGCGGGCGACGTCAGAGCGTGTGAAGAACGTGTGCGAGGTGCATGACGGGACGCGATTCCGTCTGTCGGAGCCGCACCCCCTGCCGTAGGTTCTACCCAGATGAGAGATACACCCCGCCCACAGGGGACTGTGGGTGACACCGGGCCGAGGCCTCCCCAGCTTCGCCCTGGTCGTGCCCTCGCGCACACACCCGGAGCTTCCGGCTCCGGATCTCCTCACCGATCGGACAGTCGCCCGCCCCAAACCCCCCGGGGCGCGCGGCATTCCGGTCTGGACGGCCGCCTCGGAACTACCCCCCCTGTTCCGGGGCGGCCGACCTTCCTCCTCGGCCTCCCGGCCCTCCTCCTCGCGCTGATCACCTGGCAGGTCGCGGCCCACGGCCCCCTCGCCCGCGCGGACGAACGCCTCAGCGGCTCCCTGGTCCACCCGGACCACCCCTCGGAACTTCTGGCCGACCTCGGCAACATCACGGTCGCCGTCCCGCTCCTCGCCGTCGTCCTCGTCTACGTCGCCTCGCGCGCCCTCGCCGCCGGAACCCACCGCTGGTGGCTGGAACCGACCGCAGCGGCCGTCCTCATGGCAGCGGTCCCGGCCCTGGTCGTCCCCTTCAAGGAACTGACCGCCCGCCCCGGCCCCCCGGTCATGGGCCCGGGCACGGGCTTCTATCCCTCGGGCCACACCGCCACCGCCGCCATCGCGTACGGCAGCGCGACCCTGCTCCTCCTCCCCTGGCTACGCACACTCCAGGCCCGCCGTACGCTGGTCATCGTCTGCCTCGGCCTCAACCTCGCCGTCGCCTTCGGGCTGGTACGCCGCGGCTACCACTGGCCACTGGATGTCGTGGCCAGTTGGTGCCTCTGCGCGGTGCTGCTGTCCGCCCTGTGGCTCTTCCTCAGCCGAAGTACCCGTCGAAGTTCTTCGAGAACTCCCCACTCCCGTACCGGTCCCAGTTGATCGACCACGTCATCAGGCCGCGCAGGGCCGGCCAGGTGCCGTGGGTGGCGTACGAGCCGCAGTTGGTCCTCTTGGTGAGGCAGTCGAGGGCCTTGTTCACCTCCGTCGGTGACACGTAGCCGTTGCCGGCGTTCGTCGAGGCGGGCATGCCGATGGCGATCTGGTCGGGGCGCAGGGGCGGGAAGACGTTGTTCGCGTCGCCGGCGACCGGGAAGCCGGTGAGGAGCATGTCGGTCATGGCGATGTGGAAGTCGGCGCCGCCCATGGAGTGGTACTGGTTGTCGAGGCCCATGATCGAGCCGGAGTTGTAGTCCTGGACGTGCAGCAGCGTCAGGTCGTCGCGCAGGGCGTGGATGACGGGGAGGTAGGCGCCGGCGCGCGGGTCCTGGCCGCCCCATCTGCCCGTGCCGTAGTACTGGTAGCCGAGTTGGACGAAGAAGGTCTCCGGGGCCATGCTCAGGACGAACTTCGAGCCGTACTTGGCCTTCAGCGTCTTCAGCGCCGAGATGAGGTTGACGATCACCGGCGTGGTCGGGCTCTTGAAGTTCGTGTCACTGGCGTCGAGCGAGAGCGAGTGGCCCTCGAAGTCGATGTCCAGGCCGTCCAGGCCGTAGGTGTCGATGATCTTCGAGACGGACGACACGAACGTGTCCCTCTCCGCCGTCGTCGTGAGCTGTACCTGCCCGTTCTGGCCGCCGATGGAGATCAGGACCTTCTTGCCCGCCGCCTGCTTCGCCTTGATCGCCGCCTTGAAGTCGGCGTCGCTCTCGACCGTCGGGCACTCGGTGACCGGGCAGCGGGTGAAGCGGATGTCGCCCGAAGTGGTGGAGGTGGGCTCACCGAAGGCCAGGTCGATGACGTCCCAACTGTCGGGGACGTCGGCCATGCGGATGTAGCCGGCGCCGTTGGCGAAGCTCGCGTGCAGGTAGCCGACGAGGGCGTGGGTGGGGAGGTCCGAGGAGCCTCCGCCCGAGCCTGCGGACGTGGTCGCGGTCACCGTCGCCGACTTCGCCGACTCGCCCGCGTCGTTCGTCGCGGCGACCTGGAAGGAGTACGCCGTCGAGGGGGACAGTCCGCTCACGGTCGTCGAAGTGCTGCCGGCCGTCCGGACCTCGACGCCGTCGCGGTAGACGGCGTAACCCGTCGCGCCGGTCACCGCGGACCAGGACAGGGCGACGCTCGAGGACGTGACCGTGCCGACCGTCAGACCGGTGGGCGCGGCCGGCGGCTGACCCGCGTCGACGCCGGGGCCGACCAGGGAGAGGTCGTCGGCGTAGTAGGTGCCGGTGCCGTACCAGCCGTGTGTGTAGATCGTGACCTTGGTGGTGGACGCGCCCGTGCGGAAGGTGGTGGTGAGCTGCTGCCAGTCGGTCGCGGACTGGGTCCAGGTGGAGACGTCGGTGGTGCCGGTGCCGCTCGCGCCGAGGTAGACGTAGCTGCCCCGGACGTAACCGGAGAGGGTGTACTGGGAGTCGGGTTTGACGGTCACCGTCTGGGAGCACTGCGCGAAGTCGCTGCCGGCCGGGGTCGCCCGCAACGCCGAAGTTCCGCTCCGAACCGGTGAATTGACGGTGCTGCCCGCCGTACAGGACCAGCTGTCCAGGCCCGACTCGAACCCGCCGTTCTTCGCGAGGTCCGCGTCGGCCGCACGGGCGGCCGACGAGAGTGCGGCGAGGCCGGGTACGGCCAGGACGGTGGCCGTGCACACGGCGATGAGTCTGCGACGCAGGAACGGTCCGGCGCGTCCGGTGCGATCCACAACTGCCTCCGGGCATGGGGGAATTAGGAGGGTGGAGCGCGCCCAACTTGGTCCAGACCAATCCTGTTGTCAAGACCTCTGCACATACAAGGCCTCCGGTACGTACGAGATCGCGGACAAGTACAACGCTTCTGGTACGCGCAGGACCTCCGACAGTTACCAGGGGCCGGCCCTCTCACGGCTGTCGGTCCTCGTCTCCGGCGAGACCCACCCCCGCCTCGTGCATGGCCAGTTCCAGCAGCGCCGGATCAGTGAGCATGCCGGAGCCGTCCGGCGGTATCAGCCAGCGGACCCCGCCGGTCGACCGCCCCGGGTACGGCACCACGATCCAGGTGCCGCGACCCGCCGTGCGCACCCCCGTGCCGAGCCAGCGGGCCGCGGTACCCGCGGGCACGAAGAAGCCCATCCGCGCGTCGCCGAAGTCGACGAGCACCGGCCCCGGTCGGTCGATCACCCTGGAGAGCACGTCGAGGGTCGGACAGCCGAGCTCGCCCGGCAGGATGAGCACGTCCCAGGCCTTGCCCGCCGGCAGCAGCGCGAGCCCCTGTGGATTGCGCTCCCACTCCCACCGGCAGGCCTCGGGGTCCGGAGCTACGGATGCCAGCCACTCGACCGCCGCCTTGGCCCCTGTCATGGCGGAACCTCCCTTTCTCGAGTCGACGCCGGTCGCGTCACAAGAGAGAGGGAGGTCCGGGCCTGGCATTACGCGGGTTCCGGCCACTTGTCGGTGGTGAATCGGGTCACGGTGATCGCGCAGGGCGTACGCGGATCGGGGCGAGGCGCGCACTACATGGTCACGAACGCTTCAACGCGCCCCCACCAGGACCCCTGGCCGCCGTGCCGAGTTCCTGTCATCACCCACGACGGGCCAGGACTTGCCTGTGTGCGGTCCGCGCGCCCGAGACGGCGCGAGGGGTTCAGGAGAGCCAGTCGGCGTAGCGGGTCGGGGCGAGGTGAGCGTCCTTGTCGGTGAGGACGTCACCCTTGACGACGGCGAACATGCCCGCGGTGGGGTCGGTGACAACGGTGCGGTTGTCGCCCTTGCGGGACAGGGTGATCCGGCCCAGTTCGTCCAGGGCGAAGATCTCGGGGCCGCCGATGTTGCGAATGCCCCTCAGCGGGACGCCCGCGGCGACTTCCGTCACTGCGTCGGCGACGTCCTTGGCGGCGATCGGCTGGATCGGCGTGGCGGGCAGCCGGACGGTGTCGCCGTCGGTGGTCCAGGACAGGACGGCGTCCATGAACTCCATGAACTGCGTCGCACGGACGATCGAGTAGGGGATCGGTCCGGCCGCGAGGATGTCCTCCTGGAGCGCCTTGGCCCGGTAGTAGTCCAGCTCCGGGACCTGGTCCGTGCCGACGATCGACAGGATGACGAAGTGGCCGACGCCGCCCTTCCGGGCCGCGGCCAGAAGGTTGTCCATCGAGGTCTGGAAGAAGGCGGGGGAGGCTTCGTCGAAGGTCGGGGAGTTCGTCAGATTGACGACGACGTCGGCTCCCGCCACCGCCTCGTCCAGCCCCTGGCCGCTGATGACGTCGATTCCGGTGGACTGCGAGTGCGGTACCGCCTCGTGTCCGGCGGCGTTCAGATTCTTGACGACCTGCGACCCGATCAGGCCGGTACCGCCGATGACCGCGAACTTCATGACACACCTTTCGTGGGGAGATATGTCCGCAATATGGCATACAACCCCCGCGCGGGCGCTGCATACACCTAACTCGGACACGTTCTATCCGAGACTATAAGCGGACATTCATTGTCCGAGTCAAGCCGACTGGTTAAAGTGACCGAGTGAAGATGTCCGGCGGAGTCGAGTGGGCCCTGCATTGCTGCGTCGTGCTGACGTCGGTCGAGGAGCCCGTCCCCGCGACCAAGCTGGCGGAGCTGCACGACGTCTCGGCGAGCTATCTGGCCAAACAGCTACAGGCGCTCTCCCGGGCCGGGCTGGTGCGCTCGGTGCAGGGCAAGGCGGGCGGCTACGTACTCACCCGGGAACCCGCCTCGATCACGGTGCTCGATGTCGTCGAAGCGGTCGACGGCCCCGGCCAGGCGTTCACCTGCACGGAGATCCGCCAGCGGGGCCCGCTGGCCACCCCGGCCGAGTCGTGCACCGCACCCTGCCCGATCGCCCGCGCGATGACCGGGGCGGACGCGGCCTGGCGAGCGGCACTGCAGGCCGTCTCGATCGCCGATCTGGTTCAGGACGTCGCCTCCACCTCCGGCCCCGCCGCGATGGCCGGCATCAGCGCATGGCTGAGCGCGCCGGACGCGTGAGGATTCGGACGGACGGGAACGCCCGCTCGCCGCTTGATCCAGACGCTGGACTCCGACGCCGGCCGAAGGATCCGATCACGCCCCTTGGAGCGCGCTTCCTCCACATCGGTCAACCGTGAGAAACGACGCTTTGATGGGCTGAGAGCGGGCAGGGTCAATAGCCATCGACGAACGTGACCGTCTCGTCGAGCGGCGCCCTGCCCGTACGGGCGTAGTCCACCGCGACGTCCTCGAACCCGATCGACATGCCACAGAAGAGGATGAGGTCGTCCGGGGGCGACAGGATCTCCGCGACGGTCTTGCGATACACCGACCACGCCATCTGCGGGCAGCTGTGCAACCCTTCGGCGCGAAGCAGCAGCATGACGGTCTGCAGATACATGCCGACGTCGGACCATTGGGGCGCGCCCAGGTCGCGGTCGATGTAGCAGAACAGGGCGGCGGGCGCGCCGAAACAGTTCCAGTTCGCGGCAGCGGCCCTCTGGCGCGCCTCCCAGTCCTCGCGCGAAATACCGAGTGCGCTGTAGCGCTCCTTACCGAAGGCGGATCGGCGCTCGCGGTAGGGGGACTTCAGTTCGGGCGGATACATCTCGTACTCCCGGTCGTCCCAGGGGTCGCCGGCGGCCACGCGCTCGCCGGCGCGCTTCTTGAGCTCGGCCAGCGGCCGGCCGGTCAGCACATAGGCGCGCCACGGCTGGAGGTTCGATCCGGACGGCGACCACGCCGCGGCGGTCAGCACGCGCTCCAGCACCTCCCTCGGGACAGGCCGGTCGGTGAATCCGCGCACCGCCCGTCGGCTCGTCACCGCCTCATAGACGTCCAAGATCACCCATCTCCCCTCGACTTCAACGCACCCACCTTCGTCACGATCACGACCGTATCATTCAATACTATCTCGGGAGACATGTGAGCCCCGCACATCGTGAGGAAGAAGTTGCCCGGCCCGCCGCCAGGGCCAGGACGGCGCGAAGGGGCGACGGCCGTGGCTCTCAAGGCCGGGTTCGCCGCGAAAGCCGCATGCGACGAGGCGCGCCCACGCGGCCGGCAACCGGTGCGTGGGCGCGACGTCCGCTGATGCCCCGCTACCTCACGCCGGCAGGACCGCGGGGCGCGACGGCAGGTGGAGGTGTGCTTCCGGATCGCCAAGGGCGAGGACGGCCTGGACCACTACCAGGAACGTACCTGCCAGGCCCGGGCCCGCCCCCCTCAACGCCGAGGCCACACACCGCAGATGGGGTGGCAGGGGTTGCGGCGCCGCAACCCGAAGTCGGCGTGATCGAAGACAGGCCCTAACTGTCGAAGCCGAGCCCCAGCTTGTCCATCGTCTTCAGCCACAGATTGCGCCGGCCGCCGTGCGAGTCCGCCCGCGCCAGCGACCACTTGGTGAGCGCGATGCCGGTCCAGGCGAACGGCTCGGGCGGGAACGGCAACGGCTTCTTGCGGACCATGTCCAGCTCGGTCCGCTCGGTGCGCTCCCCCGCCAGCAGGTCGAGCATCACGTCCGCGCCGAACCGGGTGGCGCCCACACCGAGGCCCGTGTAGCCCGCCGCGTAGGCGACCTTGCCCTGGTGGGCGGTGCCGAAGAAGGCCGAGAACCGCGAGCAGGTGTCGATCGCCCCACCCCAGGCGTGGGTGAAGCGGAGCCCCTCCAACTGCGGGAAGCAGGTGAAGAAGTGCTGGGCGAGTTTGGCGTACGTCTCCGGACGGTCGTCGTACTCGGTACGCACCCGGCCACCGTACGGGTAGATCGCGTCGTAGCCGCCCCACAGGATCCGGTTGTCCGCGGAGAGCCGGAAGTAGTGGAACTGGTTCGCCGAATCCCCGAGGCCCTGGCGGTTCTTCCAGCCGATGGACGCCAACTGGTCGGCGGTGAGCGGCTCGGTCATCAGCGCGTAGTCGTAGACCGGCACGGTGTACGAGCGGACCCGCTTGATCAGGTTGGGGAAGATGTTGGTGCCGAGCGCGACCCGGCGGGCCCGGATCGAGCCGTACGGAGTGCGTACGGCCATGTCGGCGCCGTACGGCTTCAACTGCAGCGCGGGCGTGTGCTCGTACACCCGCACCCCGAGCTCCAGACAGGCCCGCTTCAAGCCCCAGGCGAGCTTCGCGGGGTGGAGCATGGCGACGCCGCGGCGGTCGTGCAGCCCGGCGAGGAATGTCGGTGAGTCGACTTGTTCCCGTACCGCTTCGGTGTCCAGGAACTCGACGCCGTCCGCGAGGCCCTCGCGCTCCAGCTCCTCGTGCCACTCGCGCAGTTCGGCGGCCTGGTGCGGCTCGGTGGCCACGTCGATCTCGCCGCTGCGCTCGAAGTCGCAGTCCAGGGAGTAGCGGGCGACGGCCGCCTCGATCTCGTCGAGGTTGCGGGCGCCCAGCTCCTCCAGCTTCTTGATCTCGCCCGGCCAGCGGGTGAGCCCGTTGGCCAGACCATGGGTGAGGGAGGCGGCACAGAAGCCGCCGTTGCGGCCGGAGGCGGCCCAGCCCACCTCACGGCCTTCGACGAGGACCACGTCGCGCCCCGGTTCGCGCTCCTTGGCGATCAGCGCGGTCCACAGTCCGCTGTAGCCGCCGCCGACGACCAGCAGGTCGCAGGTCTCGGCGCCGGTGAGCGCGGGCTCGGGGTGGGGCCTGCCGGGGTCGTCCAGCCAGTACGAGACCGGCTGGGCGTCGGAAAGAGACTTCGTCCAATGATTCCCACTTGTCATGGCGCTTGGGGCCATGATTTCAACTCCCTACAAGGGTGACGAGCGTTACGCCTTTTGCTTGTTCCGGCGATTGCCGATGACCATTCCGACCAGGACGAACAGTACGGCGACGAGGAACATGGCCGTACCGATGACATTGATCTGAACGGGTGTTCCGCGCTGCGCCGAGCCCCAGACGAACATGGGGAAGGTGACGGTCGAGCCCGCGTTGAAATTGGTGATGATGAAATCGTCGAAGGAGAGCGCGAAGGCGAGCAGCGCGCCCGCGGCGATTCCGGGGGCCGCGATGGGCAGGGTGACCCGGAGGAAGGTCTGCGCGGGACCGGCGTACAGGTCCTGCGCGGCCTGCTCCAGGCGCGGGTCCATCGACATGACACGCGCCTTGACGGCGGTGACGACGAAGCTGAGGCAGAACATGATGTGGGCGATCAGAATCGTCCAGAAGCCCAACTGCGCACCCATGTTGAGGAAGAGGGTGAGCAGCGAGGCGGCCATCACGACCTCGGGCATCGCCATCGGCAGGAAGATCAGCGAGTTCACGGCGCCGCGCGCCCGGAAGCGGTAGCGGACCAGCGCGAAGGCGATCATCGTGCCGAGGACGGTGGCCCCGATGGTCGCCCAGACGGCGAGCTGCAGGCTTAGGGAGAGCGAGCCGCACATGTCGGCGACCCCGCACGGGTCGCGCCACGCGTCGGTCGAGAACTGCTGCCATTCGTAGTTGAAGCGCCCCTTCGGCTTGTTGAAGGAGAACACCGTGACGATGACGTTGGGCAGCAGCAGATATCCGAGCGTCAGCAGTCCCGCGATGACGACGAGATGGCGCTTGAGCCAGCGTACGAAGGCCATTTAAACCAGATCCTCCGTCCCGGACTTGCGGATGTAGAGCGTGACCATGATGAGGATCGCGGCCATGAGAATGAACGAAAGGGCCGCGGCCGTCGGATAGTCGAGAATCCGCAGGAATTGGGTCTGGATGACGTTGCCGACCATCCGGGTGTCCGTGGAGCCGAGCAGATCGGCGTTCACGTAGTCACCGCTGGCCGGGATGAAGGTGAGCAGCGTGCCGGAGACGACACCGGGCATCGACAGCGGGAAGGTGACCTTGCGGAAGGTCGTGAACGGTGTCGCGTACAGGTCGCCCGCCGCCTCGTGCAGCCGTCCGTCGATCCGCTCCAGCGAGGTGTAGAGCGGCAGAATCATGAATGGCAGGAAGTTGTACGTCAGTCCGCAGACCACCGCGAGGGGCGTGGCCAGCACGCGGTCGCCGGCCGTGAAGCCCAGCCAGTTGGTGACGTCCAGGACGTGCAGCGAGTTCAGGGCGCCGACGACCGGGCCGCCGTCCGCGAGGATCGTCTTCCAGGCGAGCGTCCGGATCAGGAAGCTGGTGAAGAACGGCGCGATCACCAGGATCATGATCAGGTTGCGCCAGCGGCCCGCGCGGAAGGCGATCAGATACGCGAGCGGGTAGCCGAGCAGCAGACACAGGATCGTCGCGGCGCCGGCGTAGAGCACCGAGCGCAGGAACTGCGGCCAGTAGTCGGCGAGCGCGTTCCAGTACGTCTGGAAGTGCCAGGTGACCTTGAAGCCCTCCTCCAGGGAGCCCGTCTGCACGGACGTGGAGGCCTGGTAGATCATCGGCAGCGCGAAGAAGACGATCAGCCAGAGAATGCCGGGCAGGAGCAGCCAGTACGGGACGAGGCGGCCACGCTTGCGGGGCGGCTTCTCCGCGGGCTGTGGCGCGAGCGGTGGCGCCTCGGTGATGGCGGCCATCAGGCTGCCTCCTCGTCCACCGTCTCGACGCCGGCGTCGATGTCCTGGTCCGCGTCCAGGCCGAAGGTGTGCGCCGGGCTCCAGTGCAGGACGACGTCTGCGCCGGGGGTGAGCCGGGCGTCGCGGTCGATGTTCTGCGAGTAGACCTCGAACTCGGGGCACACTGCGCTGTCGATCACGTACTGCGTGGAGACGCCGATGAAGCTGGAGTCGGCGATCTTGCCGGTGATCCGGTTGCGGCCCTCCGGAATCTCGCCCGCGTCGTCGGCGTGCGTGAGGGAGATCTTCTCGGGGCGTATGCCGACCAGCACCTTGCCGCCGGTCGCCGTGGGTGCCGAACATCGCGCCTGCGGCAGCACGAGCTTCCCGCCACCCGCCTGGAGGACGATGTCGTCGCCGCTCTTGGAGTCGACCGCGGCCTCGATGAGGTTCGAGGTGCCCAGGAAGTTGGCGACGAAGGTGGTGTTCGGGTTCTCGTAGAGGTCGGCGGGCGAGCCGAGCTGCTCGACGCGGCCCGCGTTCATCACGGCGACCGTGTCGGCCATGGTCATGGCCTCCTCCTGGTCGTGCGTGACGTGGATGAAGGTGATGCCGACCTCGGTCTGGATGCGCTTGAGCTCCAGCTGCATCTGGCGGCGCAGCTTGAGGTCGAGGGCGCCGAGGGGCTCGTCGAGGAGCAGCACCTTGGGGTGGTTGATCAGCGCGCGGGCCACCGCGACGCGCTGCTGCTGACCGCCGGAGAGCTGGTGCGGCTTCTTGCGGGCCTGCTCGCCGAGCTGCACGAGCTCGAGCATGTCCTCGACCTGCTTCTTCACCGACTTGATGCCGCGTCGGCGCAGGCCGAAGGCGACGTTCTCGAAGATGTCGAGGTGCGGGAAGAGGGCGTACGACTGGAAGACGGTGTTCACCGGCCGCTTGTAGGGCGGCAGGTTCGTCACCTCCTGGTCGCCCAGGAAGACGGTGCCGGAGGAAGGTTCCTCCAGGCCCGCGATCATGCGCAGGGTGGTGGTCTTGCCGCAGCCCGAGGCGCCGAGCAGGGCGAAGAACGAGCCCTGAGGCACGGTCAGGTCGAGCGGGTGTACGGCCGTGAAGGCGCCGTACGTCTTGCTGATCCCGGAGAGGCGGACGTCGCCGCTGCTGTCGTTGGTCATCGTGGTCACGCCCCTGTGAGCTTCGCGAACTTCTCTTCGTAGGCCGTCTCTTCCTTCTGGCTCAGCGAGCGGAAGGCGTGCGACTTCGCGGCCATGGCCTTGTCAGGAATGATCAGCGGGTTGTCCGCCGCGTCCTTGTCGATCTTCGCGAGATAGGGCTTCACTCCGTCGACGGGACAGACATAGTTGATGTAGGCGGCGAGCTCCGCGGCCGGCTCGAGCTCGTAGTAGTAGTCCATGAGCCGCTCGGCGTTCGTCTTGTGACGTGCCTTGTTGGGGACCAGCATGTTGTCCGTGGACGTCAGATAGCCGCTGTCCGGGATGATGAAGTCGACGTGCGGGCTGTCCGCCTTGAGCTGCACGACGTCACCGGCCCACGCGACGCAGGCCGCGAGGTCGCCCTTGGTGAGGTCGGACGTGTAGTCGTTGCCCGTGAACCGGCGTATCTGGCCCTTGTCGACGGCCTTCTGCAGGCGGGCGATCGCCGCGTCGAAGTCGTCGTCGGTGAAGTTCGCCGGGTCCTTGCCCATGTCGAGCAGCGTCATGCCCATGCTGTCGCGCATCTCCGAGAGGAAGCCGACGCGCCCCTTGAGCTTGGGGTTGTCGAGCATGTCGGAGATGGACTTGACCTCGATGCCGTCGAGCGCCTTCTTGTTGAAGGCGATGACGGTCGAAATGCCCTGCCAGGGATACGAGTAGGCCCGGCCGGGGTCCCAGTCCGGGTCGCGGAACTGCTGCGACAGGTTCGTGTAGGCGTGCGGCAGGTTGGAGGCGTCCAGTTTCTGGACCCACCCGAAGCGGATCAGCCGCGCCGCCAGCCAGTCGGTGACGACGATGATGTCGCGCCCGGTGTCCTGGCCGGCCGCGAGCTGCGGCTTGATCTTGCCGAAGAACTCGACGTTGTCGTTGATGTCCTCGGTGTACTTGACCTTGATGCCGGTCCGTTTGGTGAACGCGTCGAGCGTGGGGTGGTGCTTCTCGCTGTCGTCGACGTCCATGTACTCGGTCCAGTTGGAGAAGTTGATCGTCTTCTCCTTGGCCGAGTGGTCCTCGGCGGAGACGCCGCCCTGGGTCTTGCCGGCCGCGGGGATCCCGCAGGCGCTCAGCGCCCCGAGACCGCCGACGGCGAGCGCGCCGCCCGCGGAGGCGCGCAGCAGCGAACGACGGCTGAGGGAGGCCCTGCCGTTCCTGAAGCTGCGCCGCATGGCGGCCACTTGGGCCGGGGTCAGGCGCTCGGGCTCGTACTGCTCCATGCTCGTGGTGCCCTTTCGGGAGGGTCGCGGCCGTGGTCGCGGCCTGGTCTGGCAAAGGGCCCCAGCCGGCGTTCGGCTAGGGGCGGTCCCCGAAGATCGTGCGGTGCCAGTCCTTCCTGGCCACCGCGGTGTTGTCGAACATGACGTGCTTGATCTGCGTGTACTCCTCGAAGGAGTAGGCAGACATGTCCTTGCCGAAGCCGGACGCCTTGTAGCCGCCGTGCGGCATCTCGCTGATGATCGGGATGTGATCGTTGACCCAGACGCAGCCCGCCTTGATCTCGCGAGTCGCACGGTTCGCGCGGTAGACGTCGCGGCTCCAGGCGGAGGCCGCGAGCCCGTACGGGGTGTCGTTGGCGAGCGCGATGCCCTCGTCGTCGGTGTCGAAGGGCAGCACGACGAGCACCGGGCCGAAGATCTCGGCCTGCACGATCTCGCTGTCGTGGGCGGCGTCGGCGACGAGCGTGGGCGCGTAGAACGCACCGCTCTTGAGTTCGCCCTGTGGGGCGGCTCCGCCGGTGACCACGCGCGCGTAGTCGCGGGCCCGGTCGACGAATCCGGCGACGCGGTCGCGTTGGGCGTGCGAGATCAGTGGGCCGAGGTCGGTGTCCGGCGCGAACGGGTCGCCCACGCGGACGCTCGCCATCAGGGCGGCGGTCTTCGCCACGAACTCTTCGTAGAGCGGCCGTTGCACGTACGCGCGCGTGGCTGCCGTGCAGTCCTGTCCGGTGTTGATGAGCGAGCCGGCCACCGCGCCGTTCACGGCGGCGTCCAGATCCGCGTCGTCGAAGACGACGAAGGGAGCCTTGCCGCCCAACTCCAGGTGGAGCCGCTTGACGGTCGAGGTGGCGACCTCGGCGACGCGCTTGCCGACGGCGGTGGACCCGGTGAAGGAGGTCATGGCGACGTCGGGGTGCCCGACGAGGTGCTCACCGGCTTCCTTGCCCAGGCCCGTGACGATGTTGATGACACCGTCGGGGATCCCCGCCTCGGTGGCGGCCTCGGCGAACAGCAGCGAGGTGAGCGGAGTCAGCTCGGCAGGCTTCAGGACGATCGTGTTGCCGGCGGCGATGGCCGGGAGGATCTTCCAAGCGGCCATCTGGAGAGGGTAGTTCCAGGGCGCGATCGAGCCGACGACGCCGATGGGCTCGCGGCGTACGTACGAGGTGTGGTCACCGGAGTACTCGCCCGCGGACTGGCCCTGCAGGTGCCGGGCCGCGCCCGCGAAGAAGGCAGTGTTGTCGATGGTGCCCGGGACGTCGAACTCGCGCGTCAGCTTGAGGGGCTTCCCGCACTGGAGCGACTCGGCCTGGGCGAACTCCTCGGCACGCTCGGCGAGCACGGCGGCGAAGCGGTGCAGCGCGTCGGAGCGCTCGCCCGGGGTGGCACTCGACCAGCCGGGAAACGCCTCGCGGGCGGCGGCGACGGCCGCGTCGACGTCGACGGTGCTCGCCAGCTCGTATGTGTACACCTCTTCGCCGGTGGCGGGGTTCACGACCGCGTGCGTGCGGCCGGAGGTGCCCTTGGTGAATCGGCCCGCGATGTACTGCGCGCCGTCCGCCAAGCGGTCCTGCGCCTGGAAGCGATGGCCCGGTTTGTGCATGTCGCTCTCCTCCGCCGTTCTCCCCGTTGCTGCGGGGGTCGGCGTAGCTCCAGCTCGATTTGAGTGCCGATCCTGACAGAGCAAAGGGACTCCAACAAGTGATTCCGTTGTTTCCTTTTGGTTACGCGACGGAATCTGTCGACCAGGTGTCGAGTCCGGCTGGAAAAGGTGGGACGGAATGTCAGTGGTGCGTGCCAGAGTGGCGTGCATGGGGAAGATCGATTCTTGGGAAGCGCTGGTCAGCGCGGTCCGCTCGGGGGCGAGGGTCAAGTACCTGCACTTCTGGGGGCACCGCCCGCGACCGGACGGTCGGGTGAGCGCGAGCTGTCTCAGCCAGTGGTGGCCGTCACCCTTCGTGGTCGACGATGTCGAGTACGCGACGGCGGAGCACTGGATGATGGCGTCGAAGGCACGGCTCTTCGGCGACGAGGAGGCGGAGCGACGGGCCTTGGCGGCTTCGAACCCCGCACTCGCCAAGAAGGCGGGGCGGCTGGTGCGCGGCTTCGACGAGGCCCTCTGGGAGCGCGAGCGGTTCGGGATCGTGGTCGAGGGCAGCGTCCACAAATTCGCCGCGCACGCCGATCTGCGGGAGTTTCTGCTGGGCACGGGTGAGCGAAGCGAGATGGGGGTCACCCCGGCCGAAGGCTGGGGGAGGGTGCTGGTCGAGGCCAGTCCGATGGACCGCGTGTGGGGCATCGGACTCGCGGCGGACGACGAGCGGGCCTCGGATCCCGAGCGGTGGCGGGGGCCGAATCTGCTGGGGTTCGCCCTGATGGAGGCGCGTGAGCGGCTGGCCTAGGGTCTGTCTTTCGGATCACGCCTGGGCCGCGGGGCTTGGCACGCACATCTGCCGCGTTGTCGTCACTCGCCGACTCCCTCCTCCGCCATGCACCTGCACGCGCCGAGCCCCGCTCACCGGCAGTGGTGAGGCGCCGCAACCCGAAGTCGGCGTGATCCGAAAGACAGGCCCTAGCGGTTCATGGGCTGCGCCGCTCCCTCACGGGGTTACGACTGCTCCATGACGAGGGACGTCGAGAAGCCGTCGCCGCCCGAGTCGCCGTTGCCGCTGTCGTCCGGAACCACGATGAGGTAGACGAGCATCCCGGCCCCGAGGGCGATACCGACCGCTCCGCAGATGATTCCGGCCAGCGCCTGCCCCGGGTTCGTCGCCTCGCCGCGGCGCGCCTTGCGGCGGCCGATCACGCCGAAGATCACACCGAGAATGCCCAGCACGATGGCGAGCGGCCAGAGACAGAACACGACCGCCGCGACAATGCCGAGCACAAGGCCGGCGGTGCCCATGCCGTTGCTCGGCCCGAGCGGCAGCACCGGGGGCCAGCCGTAGCCGGGGACGCCTTGGTGGGCGGGGTGCGGCGGGGCCGGAGCGTACTGCGGGTAGCCGTACCCGTACGGCAGGCCCGGGCCATCGGGGGCGATGGGCGGCGGGGGGACGGGTTCTCCAGGGGCGGGCTGGGGGTAAGGGGTGCGGGCCGCGGGAGCTGCGAAGGGGTTTCCCGAGACGCTCGGGGGCGTCGGGCCGGCGGTGGGCGGGACACCGCCCGGGGGTGCGAAGGGGTTGTCCCAGGGCTGGGGGCCGAGGGCGCCCGCCCCGGGGAGGGAGGCGAAGGTCGGCTGGTCGTGCACCGCGGGAGGCACGGGCGCGGCGCTTCCGCCGTACGGAGCGGTTTCCATGGGCGGAGCCCAAGGGTTCGGCTCGGGGCGGGGGCCGGCGGTGGGCTTGTCCAGGGGGACCTTGGGAGCGGGGGCGGCCTGGTCGGGTCGGGCGTCCGGGGCACCTCCCCCCGCGGGCAGCGCATCGGTCGGATCCGTACCCGGCGCGTGGCCGCCCTCCCCGGGCAGCGCATCGCTCGGAGAGGTCGGACCCCCTTGGCCCGGTGGAGCCCACGCGGCAGCGTCACGTGGCGCTTCCGGCGTCTGGGCGTCGTCGGACATGCGCGGAGCCCCCTCTTCTGTCGTACGTTCCGTCATGCTACGGCCCGAGCCCGAGCCGCGGGGCCCCCGCCTACGATGATCCCTGAATCACCGATCAGCCGATCACCCGCGTCCCGCCGACCACGGTCCGGGACGCCGTTCCGGGGAGGAACCTTGACCGACTACCGCACCGCCCGCGATGACGCCCGCGATCTGCACGCCTTCATCGCCGGACTGCCCAAGGCAGAACTGCACGTGCACCACGTCGGCTCCGCCTCCCCGCGGATCGTGTCCACCCTCGCCGCACGGCACCCGGACTCCAAGGTGCCGACCGACCCCGAGGCCCTCGCGGACTACTTCACGTTCACGGACTTCGCCCACTTCATCCAGGTGTATCTGTCCGTGGTCGACCTCATCCGCACCCCGGAGGACGTACGGCTGCTGACGTACGAGGTCGCGCGCGACATGGCTCGCCAGCAGGTCCGTTACGCCGAGCTGACCATCACCCCGTGGTCCTCCACCCGCCGCGGTATCGACGAACTCGCCTTCATGGACGCGATCGAGGACGCCCGCAAGGCGGCCGAGGCCGAGCTCGGTGTCGTACTGCGGTGGTGCTTCGACATTCCGGGAGAGGCGGGGCTCGAGGCCGCCGAGGAGACCGCGCGGCTCGCCACCGAGGAACGGCTACGGCCGGAGGGACTGGTCGCCTTCGGGCTCGGCGGCCCCGAAATCGGCGTACCGCGCCCGCAGTTCAAGCCGTACTTCGACCGGGCGATCGCGGCCGGACTGCGGTCGGTTCCGCACGCCGGCGAGACGACGGGGCCGGAGACGGTCTGGGACGCGCTGAACGAGCTGCGGGCCGAGCGCATCGGGCACGGCACCAGTTCCGCACAGGACCCGAAGCTCCTTGCCCACCTCGCCGAGCACCGGATCGCCCTGGAGGTCTGCCCCACCTCCAACATCGCCACCCGCGCGGTCCGCACCCTCGAGGAGCACCCCATCAAGGAGTTCGTGCGGGCCGGGGTGCCCGTCACGATCAACTCCGACGACCCGCCGATGTTCGGCACCGACCTGAACAACGAGTACGCGGTCGTCGCCCGTCTCCTCGACCTCGACGAGCTGGGCCTCGCCGCGCTCGCCAAGAACGCGGTCGAGGCGTCCTTCCTCGACGAGGCCGCCAAGACGAGGCTCGCCGAGGAGATCGACACGTACGCCTCGACGTGGCTCGCGCCCTGACGCGTCGCACCACCACAATGGGCGGCATGCGCACCGTGACCGCCGTCGCCCATCGCGGCGCCCCCTACCGTGTCCGCGAGAACACGATCGACTCGCTGCGTTCCGCGCTCCGACTGGGCGCGGACGTGGTCGAGATCGACGTACGACCGACCCGTGACGGCGTGCCCGTGCTGTTGCACGACGCGACGCTGAAGCGCCTGTGGGAACAGGACCGGCCGCTGCGCTCGCTCTCCTCGGACGAGGTGCGCGGGCTCACGGCCGGCGGCGTGCCCACGCTGGTCGAAGCCCTCAAGGAGACGGAGGACAGCCGGATCCTGCTCGACCTGCCCGGCGAACCCGACGGCAGGGCCGTACGCCGGATCGTCGACGTCATCCGCGAGTGCGGGGCGCAAGAGCGGGTGTACTACTGCGCGGGTGCCCCGGCCATGCTGGCGGTGCGCGCCGCCGACCCCGCCGCGGAGATCGCGCTGACCTGGACGAGCAGCGCGCCACCGCGGCCGGCGCTGCTCGAAGCCGTACGGCCGCGGTGGCTCAACTACCGCTTCGGGCTGGTCGACCGAGAGCTCGCCGCCCGCGTCCACCGCGACGGCTACCTGCTGTCCGTGTGGACCCCGGACACCCGCCGCTCCATGCGGCGCCTCCTGGACATGGGCGTCGACTCGATCACGACGAATCGCATCGACGCGCTGTGCGCCCTGCGCAAGGGCTGACTCGGGCGACGGTACGGCGTCACTCGCGTCACGCGGAGGGCAGGACCATGTGCCGGCGCCGGCAGCGCTCCGAGGAGTGGCCCAGCGGCTGCGGGCCTCAGCGCTCGCCCGCGAACTCCCTCGGCGGGGCGATCGCCTGGGCATCCGCCCCCTCCCCCACCCACAGACCGATCAGCAGCGCCGCCGTCGCCTCCAGCAGGCCCGCCCGGGCCAGCTCCCCCGCGTTGAGGGGCTCGCAGCCGAGGTCGCGCGCGAGTCGTCGTACGACGTCGAGCGCGTCCTCGTCGTCGCCGCACAGCGGGACCGCGAGCGGACGGCCGCCGAAGACCGGTGGGGTCATCCGCCAGACGTCCTCGTGGCAGAGGTTGAAGGCCTTGACCACGTGTGCGTCGGGGGCGACGGCCGCGAGCCGTTCGGCCGCGGACGGGCCTCCCGCCGTCTCCAGGACGAAACCCGGGCCCAACGGATTGACGCAGTCGATCAGCACCCGGTCGCGCAGGGCGCCCCGGAGCCCTGTGACGACCTCGGCAACGGCCGCGTACGGCAGCGCGAGCAGCACCGCGTCCACGCCGAACTCGGCCGCCGCCCGCAGATCGCCACCGCATCCGCCGAGCCGCCGGGCGAGCCCGGCCGCGCGTTCCAAGTCCCGCCCGCCCACGCACACTTCGTGACCCGCCCGCGCCCACCGCGTGCCGAGCGCGTCCGCCATGCCGCCCGTACCGAGAATCCCGATCCTCATCAGCCTCATATCCCTTCTGTCGCCGAATCCAGCACGACAGTAGGAATCCGCTCGGGCACCATTCGGTACGTGACGACCGAAGACTTCCTCGCCGACTGCCGGGCCCGGCTCGCCTTCGATCTGCTCGCCAACACCTGGAACTCCGTTGTGCTGTGGGCGCTGCGGCACGGCCGGGTGCGCCACGGCGAGCTGCGCGAGCTCATCGGCGGCATCAGCCAGAAGGTGCTGACCGAGACGCTGCGGCGGCTGGAGTTCAACGGGCTCGTGCTGCGGCGGGCGTACGGCGGTTCGCCGCCTCGGGTCGAGTACGAACTCAGCGCGCTCGGGCGGTCGTTGCTCGACCCCATCGGCGCCTTCGGCGCCTGGGCCTTCGAGCACGGCGACGAGGTCATGGCCGCGCAGGAGCGCTATACGCGGGAGCGCTGAGCGACCGTCGCCGGATCGATGGGGGTGGAGCGGGTCAGGTACTGCGGTACCGGGGCCGTGTTCTCGCCGTTGTCCCGGACCAGGCCGTAGCGGATCGCGCCCTGGGCCGGGCCGGTCGTGACATCCCTGCTCGCCTCGTCCCAGCTCGACGGAAAGACGATCAGGCCGTAGTCGGCGCCCCGTTCGTTCACGGTGAGGGTGACGGTGCCGTCGAGGTAGTAGTACTCGTTCTGCCACATCTGCTGGGTGCCGGACGGCAGTACGGCGTATCCGATGTCCGGCCCGCCCATGCCCGTGGCGTAGCCGTCGGGGCTCCCCGCGAGGGCGTCGTCCATCCGTCGGCCACCGCCCGACGCCACGTGGAAGAGCTTCCCCTCGAGGCCGGTCCAGGCCGGCATGACCAGTGCCCCGGGCCGGGACCTCGGCGAGATCTGCCAGCGCACCAGGACGTATCCCTTGCCGCTGAGGGTCACGCTGTCTCCGCGGTGCTGCATCACGGCCTTCGCGCCGCCGGTGCTGGTGATCCCGGACTCGGGCCGGTGCGGCAGGGCGCCGGGTCGCGCGTCCGGTTCCGGAGCCCGGTCGACGGCATCGACGACCGTGCCGTACACGTCGGTCCTCGTCGGCGACGGTGAGGGCGAGAGCGAGGGCGAGGGCGAGGGCGAGGCGGACGGCGTGGCTGACGGAGTACGCGACGGGGGGCGGGCCGTACTCGCCGCCGTGGGCGAGACGGCGGCCCGCGAAGGCGGTTTGTCCGGGGTCTGCGTCACCACGTACGCGCCGCCGGCCACGATCGTCGCGCCGGCCGTCACCGCCACGGCGGGCTTGCTGAGCGCGCTGATCACCTTGGCGGACCATCCGACGCCGGTTGCGGCCGCCGCCGTCTTGCCGCCGAGGGCCAGCGAGAGCGTGAAGCCGACCGGCACCGGCACGAGCGCGATCCCGACGAGGAGCCGTTCGGCCGGTACGACGACCTCGCGCGCACCCGAGCAGGACGCGCAGCCCCGGACGTGCCGGGCCAGCCGCTTGCGCCACACCGAGTCCGGCCGTCCGTCCCAGCGGGCGGTCACCTCGGGCAGCTCGGGGCAGGACGAGTCGAGTGCCCGGACTATGCCACGCGCGGTATCCAGGCGCTCCTTCATGCGCTGGACGCGGACGGCGGCGTGCTGCCGGCTGATACCCACGGCGGCCGCCAGTTCCCGCCGGGTGAGCTCGCCCGCGACCTCCAGCCACCACAACGACAGCAGCTGACGGTCCTCGTCGTCGAGCCAGCGCACCGCCTCGGCGACCTCGCGCCGCTGCCCCTCCAGCTGGAGCCGCAGTACGGTCAGTTCGGCGAAGTCGGCGGCCTGGTCGCCCGCGCTGTCGTCGAGCGTCTCGGAGGTCCGGCGGCGCGCCCGGTCCCGTATCTGGCGCATCGCGATGGCCACCAGCCAGGACCGGAAACTGTCCGGATCGCGCAGCGTGCCGAGGTTGTCGACGGCGCGCAGCATGGTCTCCTGCACGACGTCGTCGACGTCCGCGTGGCCGTTCAGCGCGCGGCCGACGATGTTGTAGACGAGGGGCAGCCAGCCCGCGACCAGCTCGTCGAGCGCGCGCCGGTCTCCGGCCTGCGCGGCCGCGACGGTGGAGCGCCACTCCCGCCCGTCCACGTCCGTCCCTCCCCTGGTCTCTTCGCCTTCGGAACGTACCTTCTTGGCCATGGCCGCGGCGTACGGGGCCATGGCCACGACGTTTCACCTCGGGAGACGGAAGCGGACGCTCCGCGATAACAGTTTTTTGCGAGGGCGGTCAGGGCGAGACCTTCGCCCCGCGAGAACCGTGTCCAGGCCCCCTAGGGGCGACCCTTGCGCCGATGCGGGGGACGGCGCCCTCCTCAGTGACGATCCCCGGGGACCGCGTACGGCCGGAGGATGAACACCCTCTTCGATCGCCACACAGTCCGCAGGAGTACTCAATGGCCGTACGCCGTCCCGCAGTTGCCCTCGCCGTGGTCCTCGCCCTCGGTCTCGCCGCCGGCCCCTTGAGCGCGTCCGCGCTCGCCTCCCCCGGCACGGTCGCCACGCGGACGGCCGGACCCGACACCGGGGCCCTGCGCGCCGCTCTCGCCGGGCTCCCGGACGCGGACGCGACCGCCGCGCTCGTACGGGTCGGGGGCACCGACGGACGCTGGCGCGGCAGCGCGGGCGTGCACGATCTGGCGAGTGGACGGGACGCCGACCCGAACGCGTTCTTCCGCGCCGGTTCCACCACGAAGGTCGTCACGGCGGCGGTCGTGCTCCAGCTCGCGGCGGAGGGCAAGGTCGACCTGGGCACCCCCGTGCAGCACTACCTGCCCGGACTGCTGTCGAGCGCCTTCAAGCCCATCACCGTACGGCAGTTGCTGAACCACACCAGCGGGATCCAGGCGGGCGACGGCTTCGGCGACTCCTTCGAGGACGCCTACGCACACCGCTTCGACACGCTGACGCCGAGGGAGGTCGTCGCCTCGGCGGTGGCGAAGGGCCCGGAATTCTGCCCGGGCAAGCAGCAGGATTATCTGAACATCAACTACACGATCCTCGGCATGCTGATCGAGAAGGTGACCGGGCGCACGTACGCACAGGAAGCGACCCGTCGGGTCCTCCGACCCGCCAGGATGCACCACTCGTCCTTCCCCGGCACCGACCCGCGCATCCACGGACCGCACAACCACGGCTACCAGGCGGTGAAACGGGCCGGCGGTTCGACCGAGTTCGTCGACGTCACAGACTGGAATCAGGCGGACCGCTGGGCGGCGGGCGACATGATCTCCACGACGGCGGATCTGGAACGGCTGATCACCCACCTCTTCCGGGGCGATCTGGTCCCCGAGCCGCAGCTGGAGGAGATGTTCACGGTTCCCTCGGGCATCAAGGACGCCGACATGAGCGCGGGACTCCAGCGCTTCGAGTACGGGGGCAGGATCTACTGGCTCAAGTCGGGCGCCCGGTACGGCTACAGCACGGTCGTCGCGGCCACCCGGGACCTGTCGCGCACCCTCGTCTACTCGGTCAACACGACCGACGCCAAGGGCGAGTCGATGAACCCGGTGGCCCAGCGGATCGCGCTGGCGGCGCTCAAGTAGCCAGAGCCGGAGCGGCCTGACCCGGGTTCGGGGTGAGCGCCTCGAGCCGCTTGATCTTCTTCCGTACGACGTACAGCGGGATCACCCCGATGACGCCGAAGGACATGTCAATGAGGGTCCACCAGAAGGGGATTGCGCGGATCGGTCCGCAGATCAGCGCGAGCGGGACGATGCCGGCGCAGGCGATCATGCCGAACTCGACGACCCAGATGTTGCGGACCGGATCGCGGTAGGGCCCGTAGAAGGCGACCGCGATCACGAGATGCGCGAACGCCAGCCAGTCCGTTCCGTACAGCACGAAGGGGTACTTGGCGTCGGTGGCGTCGAGACCGCGGCGTACGTGCTCGATCCAGTCCATCAGGACGGGCAGGTGCTCGGGCACCGACAGGGACCGCAACAGGTCCTCGGTCCAGTGCAGTTCGTGCACCAGGGGGAATGCCGTGGCGCCGCTGAGCACCAGGCAGACGACAAAGGTGACCAGCCATGCGCGGATGCCCTTGAGGAGGGCGGCTCTGTCGCTCATGGCAGGAGCGTACGCCCCGACTTGAACATGTTCAAAACTACTTCGGTGCGGGGGTCGGTGTCGCCGACGGCGCACGGGTGGGCACGGCCGTGCTGGTCGGGGTGCCGGGGCTGTCGGTACGAGTCGTCGCGCTGGGACGGGGGGTGGTGCTCCGAGTGCCGCTGCCGGGGCGGGGGCTGACGGGCTCGGGCGACGCCGGAGTGGGCGCGACCGAGGGACTGCTCGCGGGCGGCGGAGCGAGCGGGACCGTCGGGGACGCCGGTGCCTCGGAAGTGGTCGCCAGGCGCAGCGGCAGCGCGACAAGGGCGGCGACGGCGCACGACAGGCCGACCCCGACCGCGGTGCGCAGCAGCCTGCGGCGGGCCGCACCGCGGCGGATCGCCTCGTAGCGGCCCGCGGGTGGGCCGAGGTAGTCGGAGGAGGGCCGCAGGATCACGGCGAGGGGGTCGTCCGGTTCGAAGTCCGGTCCGTCGTCAGAGTGTGTGATCAAGGCTTCTCCCCAGGTGGGCGCGGAGCAGTTCGCGGGCCGCGTGGAGGTCGGCCTTGATGGTTCCTTCCTTGCGCCCGGTCAGCGCGGACACCTCCCGGATCGGCATGTCAGCGTAGTAGTGCAGCAGGATCGGGACGCGCAGTCGTTCCGGCAGCGACTGCACGAGCAGGCGTACCGACGGGTCGGCCTGTTCGGTCTGCGGGCGGACCGCGGCTTCGGCGGTGGCACGGCGCACGGCTCTGCGTTCGCGTTCGAGCTTGCGCCAGTGGTCCCGGACGAGGTTGGCCGCGGTGACGTAGAGGAAGCCACGGGGCTCCGCCACGGAGGTCCAGCGGGCCCAGAGCCGGGTGAACGCCTCCGAGGCGATCTCATGGGCCGTCTCGTCGTCGTCGACCAGCCGGCGGCACCAGCCGGCGAGACGCGGGTAGAGGGCGGCGAACAGCTCGGACGCTGCCTTCTCGCGGGACCGTTTCAACGCTCTCCATGGTCGTGAGGGCACTCGTGGGGACTCGAAGAGAAGTCGTGGGGGAAGAGCCCGGGCCGTCGGCGCAGGTTCCGTCGGCCCGGGATCCGGGAGGGCGGGTCAGGGAGTCGCGGAGCTCAGCGCCGCGAAGACGATCACGTTGTCGAGGTATCCGTCACCGGTACGGGGGCCGCCGCACGTGATGAGTCGCAGCTCGGGCCGGTTCACGTCCCCGTAGACCGCGTCCGCAGGGAACTCCGCCTTGGCGACGGTCCGTACGGAGGTGACCGCGAACTCCGCCGTCGAGCCGTTCTCCAGGCGCACCACGATCCGGTCACCCCGACCCAGCCGCGCGAGGTGACGGAAGACCCCGTCCCCGTAGGCACCGACCGTGACATGGCCGAGGATCACCGACGGGCCGATCCGACCCGGCGTCGGCGAATGCCGGTACCAGCCCGCCCGGTCGTGTGCCGCGATCGGAGGCACCTGCACGCTGCCGTCCGCGGCCAACCCCAGCTGTACGACCGGGGTGTCGACCCCGATGGCGGGGATCCGCAGCGTGGCCGGCACCGAACGCCCGAGGGTGGGCGCAGCCTTGTCGGGGGACGATGGCGGCGCGCTCCTGCGGTGTGCGGTCGTGGCCCGGCCGGCCCCGTGGCCGCCGCAGCCCACGAGCAACGAGGCCAACGCCGCGGTGGCGAAGGCCCGCCTGGAGGGCAGGGTCATGCCCCGGTCGCCCGCCGACGCCGTACGACGAACACCGCCGCGCCTCCCACGGCGAACACCGCGGCAGCACCCCCGCCGATCAGCCCGCCCCCGGCTCCGGACTGCTTCGACACCGGTGCCACACCGGTGTTCGGCGCACCGCTCGGTACGACGGAGACCTGGCTCGGGGCCGACGCCCGCGTCGGTACGGCGCTGGGAGCCGGGGCGGCGGTGGTCGGCGCGGAGCTGGCGGTCGGGGTCGGGGCGGTGGTGGCCGGGGCGGGTGCGGAGGTGGCGGTCGGGCGGCTGGTGGGGGTGGGGCTCGCCCCGTCTGCGAACGCGGGCACCGTGCTCGCCAGCACGGCGGTGCTCGCGAGTGCCATGGCGCTGAGGACAGTTCGGCGCATGAATCGCTCTCTTTCGTCGGTCCGCCCACCCGATGACTCGGCGGGCTGGGTCACGGATCGAGCGGAGAGACGAGGCGGCGGCGGAGCGGGTTGTAAAGGGATGGCAAAGCTGCCGGAAGCCGCCGCGTCGGCGAGCGGCAACGCGGTGGCTACGCAGTCGTGTTCGGCGTGGCCAGGCGTCCTCGACCGTCGCGGTGACGGGCGTACCGATCTCGACCGTGCGGCTGACGGTGCAGAGCCGGTCGTGGGAGGTCTTGACCGCCCTGGGCAGGATCGCGCGGGCGCGATCGCCGAGTTCGCCGTCCGGGAAAGCGACGGTGAAGGTCACCGCGAGATGGGTCATCCGGTTGCCGAGCTCGTCACTGATCTTGTCGCCGGTCACGGTGACGGTGAACCCGGTGGGCTCCGCGTGGCGGCCGGTGGCGACATCGACATCGGCCGCGGTGCAGCCCCCGATCGCGGCGAGCAACAGCTCGACCGGGGTGAAGTCGGAGCCGCCGTGGGGATCGGAAGCGGTGCCGAAGCTGATCTCGCCACCGCGTGGGTTCGTCGCGGTGAAGTGGCCGGCGCCGGTCCGCTCGATGGTCACCGAGCGCAGGGTGTTTTCGGTCATGGCGACGACACTAGGGCCTGTCCGGCGGATCAGGTCGGAGGGGACCAGCGGCGCCTCATCAGCGCAGGTGAGCGGGTCCTGGTGCGTCCAGCTGCAAGGAGGGGGAAGGCGACGACGCGATGGGGGTCCCCCGCGCGAGCGAAGCCGAGCGTGGGGGAGTCGGCAACCGACGACAACGCCGCCGATGAGCGCACCAGGACCCCGCGTCTCCGACACGAACCGCCGGACAGGCCCTGGTGTCGTGCGGCGCAGACAGCCGTGGATGTCGGCCCGGTCGAGGCGGGACCTTGTGCGCGGCCGGCACGCCGCCGAGGCGGCACGCGGGACGGCACTCCGAACACGCCGGAGCGACGACACCCGGGACAGCCTTCCGACCCGACCGGAGCGACGGCACCCGAGACAACCCTCCGACCCAACCGGAGCGACAGGACGCGAGACGGCGCTCCGGTTGTTGCCGCGCAGTGCCTAGTGCGCCTGTCGCGACACCTCCTGCCGGCTGCGCAACGCGAAGTCCGCGCGGGCAACCGCACCGGGCCGCAGCAGCTTCTGGTGGACCATCGGATTCCGGCCGGCGGACGAGACCACGACGCTGAGGTATCCCTCGGGGAGACCGGTCGCGGCGTACTCCCCGTGTTCGTCGGTGACGGTACGCAGCAGTTGCCGACCCGCGGTGTCCATGACGAGCACTGCGGCACCGCGGACGGGGCGCAGCTCGGAGTCGTGGATGGTGCCGACCAGCATCGGCACCGGCTCGCCGAAGTGATGGTGACGGTGGACGGGCAGCGCGGTGGGAATCGGCATTTCCAGCGCCGGGTCGTCCACCGGGGGCTCCTCCACCTCCTCCTGGTCGCCGTCGGCGGACAGTCCGGCGGCCCTGCGGTTCCGGAGCCGGGCGTCGAGGCCGAGCAGGACGGCGCCCGCGGCGATCCACGCGCACAGCACCAGAACGGGCTTGAACACCCCGGCGCCGTCGAAGTAGAGGACGCCGCGCAAGGCGTCGAGCGCGTTGGCCAGGGGCATCACTGCATGCACGTGCTGGAAGAACGTCGGCAGCATCGGGGCGGCCACCGCGCCGCCGCTGGTGGGGATGCTGAGCACGATGAACAGGCCCATGCCCACCGCGGGAAAGAACTGCCGGGTGAAGAGGGCCAGACCCGAGGCGGACGTGGCCACAGCCATGGTGAGCAGGAAGGCGATCGCCATGGCGGAGGGGTCGGCGGGCAGGTAGCCGAGACCTGTGCCGATCAGATGGCCGGCAACGCTGAACAGGGCGGCGGCACCCACGATCGTCAGCAGTTTCCTGCCCCGGGTGAACGTCACCGCACGCAGCAGGGTGGTCGCGAGGATGTAACCGGGGACGCTCCAGGCGATTCCGAAGTAGAGCAGGGTCGAGCCCAGCAGGTCCTTGCTCGCGGTGGGCGCCACGTCCTCGACCGTGAGCCGGTGGTGACTCCGGGCGGCGACCTTGGTGAACACGGTGCGCAGCATCTGCTCGAACGACATGCCGTTGGCCTTGGCCACATACAGCACCGGATGCCGGCCGTGGCCGACGAAGCCCGCCGCGGCATGCCGGTCCAGCACCGCCTGCCGGGCTGCTCGCTCGTCGGTCACCGCCGTGATGTCGAAACCGCCGGGGTGCTGCCGCCGCAGCTCGCTGTCGACCCGCCGCGCGCCGGCCCGATCCGCGACCGCCACCTTCACATGGTGGGGCTGTGGTGCGTGAAGGGCGGGGGCGAAGCAGAACAGGAAGCCGAGGAAGAGGATCACCGGAAACCACAGCGCCTCAGCCAGCACTCTGGCCGAGGCCGGTCCAGGGGGCCGCTCGGTCTGTTCCGCCATGGGGGCCCTCCTCGGACTGCTCGCTGCTCGAACCAGGGCTGCCGGAAGGACCTGATCCGGCCCGGGTCGGCAGCCCAAGGGCCCATGATAGACAAACTTGCAGCACTGCATTTTTGCAGTACTGCAACCAATCCTGGACGACAGTAGACTCCGGCGGTGTGATGACACCCGTGACACCCGTGACGAGCAGCCCCCCGGAGGGATTGCGCGAGCGCAAGAAGCGGGCGACCAGAAGAGCTCTGCAGGCCTCGGCGGTGACCCTCTTCCGCCGGCACGGCCCGGACGCGGTCACGGTGGAGGACATCTGCGCGGAGGCAGGTGTCTCTCCCCGCACTTTCTTCAACTACTTCTCGACCAAGGAAGAGGCGGTCTTCTCGCTGGAGGAGGGCATCCCCTCCCTGATCCAGCAGAGGATCACCGACCGCCCCGCGCACGAGACTCCGCTGGAGGCGATCCACGCGGTGCTCGCCGAGCGCCTGGGCGAACTCACCACGGGCGGGCTCCTGCTGGGGCGCGCGGCGCTGCTGCGCGAGCGCCCCGAACTGCTGCCGCGCATCACCCAGACGCACCGTGCGGTCGAGGACGCGGTCATCGCGGCGGTGGCGGCACGCACCGGCCTACCGGAGAGCGACCTGTACGTCCGCACCACCGCGGCGGTCGCCTTCGCCGCCCAGCAGGCGGCCGTCACCTGCTGGCAGCCCGGCTCCGGCGACGACGCGGTCACCGTGCTCAACAGAACGTTCGACCTGGTCCGCAGCGGGCTCTCATGGGAGCCACCGACCCGCTGAAGACACGGCCGCACGGCGTGAACTGTGCCGGCCACTCTGCCGAGTCGTGGGGGTACAACGGCCCGACGAACCTCATGGGACGGTCGAAGGCCGGGTCACCGGCCCTAACCACGAGACAGCGCTCAGGAGGAGAGGTCGGCCCCGTAGAGCGTGCGTCCTCCGACGAGTTGACGGCCGGTGACCAACTCGGACTCGATGCGGATGAAGACTTCCTCACGCACAGCCACCCACAGGTGCGGAACGCTCAGGGACAACCGGGCGTGCTCGGCGGGGTCGGTCACCACCGTGGCGCAGCCGGTCACCACGACGCTCCAACCGGAGTGGGTCGTCACGTCCACCTCGTCCGCTTCGAAGGCGACCACCACACCATCGACGGCAGCGGCCAGCTCCGAGTCGGCGGAGGTGCGCAGCAGTACCGCGGAATCGTTGTCCAGGCAGAAATTGACGGGCAGGACCGCGGGCAAGGCGTGACGCGTGTGGACGATGCGGCCGATCGGTGCCCGCTGCAGCAGACGGAGGCACTCCTGCCGGTCGAGCTCATGGAAGTCGTCGTGGGGATTCATCACGGAGGTCACTTTCACGCGGTACAGCGGTACGTCTTTCATCCTGTGCAGCGGCCAGGGACGGAGGCGAGGGCCCATCGGTCCAGGGCGGCCGGAGAGTGGCCGGGGAGTGCCCGCCCCTGTGGACCCTGCGGTCGACCGGGGTCAGCGCACCGCGATCCGGCGGCCGGTGATGCTCTCGGGCTCGATACGCACCCACACGTCACGCTCGCCGCCCGCCCATGGACGGCTGTACGCAAGCGCCTCCAGCCGTTCCACGGCGTCCGGCTCCCGCACGGCTCGGGCGCGGCCGCGTATGAGCACGCTCCAGCCCTGACTGAGCGCCTCGTCTATGTGGTCGACCTCGAAGGCGACGAGCGCCCCGGCGGCTGTCGCGGGAACGGCGTCGGGTGCCGTCCTGAAGGTGATCGCGCCATCGACGACGTTGTAGTTGAGGGGCACGATGATCGGCCCGTCCGGCGTGTCCGTCGCGAGCCTTCCGATGCCGTGCCTCGAGAGCCGTGCCCGGCACTCCTCGGCGCTGAGTTCGATCAGCTCGGGGCGCCGGGCCGCCCGACCGGTACCCGGTGGCAGGTCGGCATCACCGCCATGCAGGGCGGCCACACTGGTCGCCAGTGCGTCGGCGAGCCGGATGAGGACGGCGGTCCCGGGCATCGCGGTGGACTGTTCCTCCAGGTACTGGACGTAGCCAGGAGTCGTGCCCGCCCGTGCGGCCGCCTCCTCCCGGCTCATACCGAGCTCCTCGCGTCGCCTGGCGATGCGACGCCCGATATCGCTCTTTGCGCCGCCCGCCGTGGTGGAAGCCATGCGCGGCGCTGCCTGTTCGGACATGATCCTTCACTTCCTGTCAGGGCATCCTGACTGTGAGGGCGTCGTGCTGCGGCCCGCCGAGGACGACCTTGAGCGCGCCGGTATCGGCGGCCCCCGAGAAGACGTCGTACGCCTCCTCCATGGCGTCCAGCGGGAAGGTGTGGGTGACCATGGACGACGCGGGCAGGTGGCCGGCGGCCATCATGCGCAGCAGGGTCGGAGTGGAGTGCGTGTCGACCAGGCCGGTGGTGATCGTCACGTTCTTGTTCCACAGGTCTTCGAGGTGCAGTGTGGCGGGCTTGCCGTGTACGCCGACGTTGGCCACGTGCCCGCCGGGCCGCACCATGCGCGTACACGTCTCGAAGCTCTCCGGCACCCCGACCGCTTCGATGACCACGTCGGCTCCGAGGCCCTGCGTCAGGTCGGCAGTCAGCTGCTCGGCCTCGTCGCCGGCCACCGCCACGGCGTCGGCACCAAGGTGTTTGGCGGCATCCAGCCGGCCGGGGGCGAGGTCCACGGCGATGATCTTCTCGGGGGCGAAGAACCGCGCCGTGGCGATCGCGGCCAGGCCGATGGGCCCCGCACCGACCACGACGACGGTGTCTCCGGGCCGCACCCGCCCGTTCAGCACACCCACCTCGTAGGCGGTGGGGAAGATGTCGGCGAGCAGCACGGCGTCCTTGCTCTCCAACGCGCCGGGCAGCAGATGTGTGGACAGGTCAGCGTGCGGCACACGCACGTACTCGGCCTGTGTGCCGTCGATCAGGTGGCCGAGGATCCAGCCCCCGCCGTCGCGGCACTGCCCGTACATGCCTTCGCGGCAGAACCGGCAACGGCCGCACGCCGTAATGCACGAGAGCAGGACACGATCGCCGGGGCGGACCGTGCGGACGTCGCTGCCCACCTCGACGATCTCCCCGACGGCTTCGTGCCCGAGCACGGTGCCCGGGCGTACCTCCGGGACATCTCCCTTGAGGATGTGCAGGTCGGTTCCGCAGATGGTGACTGCGTCGACGCGGACGATCGCGTCGGTGGCCTCCTGGATGCCGGGGTCGGCGACGTCCTCCCATGCGGCCCTTCCGAGGCCGTGGAACACGAGTGCCTTCATGACGATCCCTTCCTGGGCCTGACCGATGCCCTTCCTGGGCCTGACCGATGCCGGTCGTGAGCGACGACGACGAGCAATCGGCCTCCTGCAGGCGCTGCTCCGCTCCGGCCGGAATAATGGGCTGTGGCCAGGTTCCGCTGAACGGCCTCCTGGCGCGCGGAGTGACCTTGTATGTCCAGCCTGACCGTGGCGGATGCTGTTCACATGGGCCGGTCGGCCCCCATTGCCGGACCGAGGGGGCCCGTCCAGAGGGACCGACGTCTGTGCGTGAGCGCACCGAGCCGGCCGCTCCTCACCACCTTGGGCTGGACAGCCCGATGCCCGGCGAGTGGCGGCGCCGGACGGCCCAGCAATGCCGTCCGGTCGGCCTCTGCCGTCACTCGCTCCCGAAATGTCACGTTGCTGTCCTCGACGACGAGGAGGTGCGGTGCGATGCGCAGGACAAAGTGTGCGGGGCAGCTGCTGTGGCGGTGGCGCAGCAATCCGTTGCGACGGCACAACGACGTCGTCGAGGCCTGGATCATTCTGGTCGTCTGGACCGTCATCGCATTGGGCGGCACTCTGGTCGGCGTGATGGCAGGCCATGCCGCCGACGAGTCCTTCGGGCAGCTGCGCCACGAGCGGCACTCGGTCTCAGCCGTCCTCGTCGAGAACACGGCACGGATTGCGCCGACGGCCGAGGGCACGGCCCATGACTGGGTCAGGGCGACGGTCCGCTGGACGACCCCGGACGGCTCCACCCGTACCGGCCGGGCCCTGGTGGACTCCGGGCACCGGGCCGGATCGAGGGTCGTCATCTGGCTGGACAGCGGCGGCCGCCCCACCACGGAGCCGCCGACCGCATGGGCGGCGGCCTTCGAGGCGGGCATGCTCGGTGCGGGGGCCGCAGCGGCCTTCGCGGGCCTCGCGTTCGCTACCGGCCGCGTCGCGCAGTGGCGGCTCGATCAGCGCCGCTACGCCGAGTGGGGCCGTGAGTGGGACCGACTCGGAGCTCAAGGGGGCCGCAAGACCACATGACCCGGAGAGGTTGGCCCCGGCAATACTCCACCGTCCAGGCGGAGTCGACGTTGCGGGGCCGCCCCGTGAGGGTCGCCCCACCGCGGCACGAGCACGCACCGAACACGGCCGGTCACACAGGTCGACCGGCCTCCCAGCTCGGTCCCTGACGGCCCGTGTGACGTCATGGCACTGCTCTACGTCATGGGCCGGAGCGGATAGGGCCGCCGGCAGCACCCGCGGGGTCCGTTCGAGCACCGCGGATCGTGGGGAAGGTGCTCCATCGTGCGGGATCACCGCGACCGGGGCAGCGGCACCGTGCACCGCGCCGCGCGGCACCGCTTCCTCGGCGGCCGGTCCAGCGTCCGTGAGACGGTCTCGCCGCCGTGCTCCTCGCAAACGAGGGAGAACCGTCGATCCCCGCGGCGACGTGCCGCATCATGATCCGCACCCCTGCCTGCCCGTGGATTCCTCTGCTGCCCCGAGCCCGGTATCGGGGCGAGCACGGGTGCAGGGGCCGGGCCGGGCAAGCCTTTTCGAGGGGCTCTTCGGCCCAAGGCGGCCCTGCGTCCACGGCACGAGCGGCGTCGCTCCCGCACGGTGCCGGCAAGGACCCGGCTGTCTGCCCCGGCCGTTGCCATGCGGCCCCTCTGCGGGGCCGGGTGGCCCATGGTGGAAGCAGGGCGTCAAGAAGAGATTGGAGTTGGCAGAACCACGCCCCAGGAAGAGGCCAGGACCATGAACGCTTCCCCCACTTCGAACAAGCTGCGAGCGTTGCCGGCCGAGCACAGCGAGCGCCTGATGGGCGTCGCGAAGGAGGTGTCGTTCCCCGAGGGAACCCGCCTGTTCGAGGAGGGACGGCGCGCGGACCGGTTCTGGATCATCCGAACCGGCACAGTGGTCCTCGACATCCATGTGCCCGGCCGCCGCGCGGCCGTCATCGAGACGCTCGGGCACAACGAACTCATCGGCTGGTCCTGGCTGTTCGGGCCGCACACCTGGCACCTGGGCGCCGAGGCCACAAGCCCCGTGCGCGCGTACGAGTTCGACGCCGACGCGGTACGGGCCATGTGCCAGGCCGATCCCACGCTGGGAATGGAAGTGGCCCAGTGGCTGGGAGACATCGTCGCCCGCCGGCTGCGTTCGGCCAGGACCCGGCTGCTGGACCTCTACGCACCGTACGGCAGCGGAAGCGCTCGCTGACCGCTTCGGAATCCACCAGGGAGTCACCGTGCATGGCAGCCCGCACATCGTGAGCGATGTGATGACCCACACCGTCGCAGCCGTCGGCCGCGGGGCCGACTTCAAGCAGATCGTGCAGCTGATGGAGCAGTGGAAGGTCAGTGCCCTTCCGGTCCTGGAGGGCGAGAACCGAGTGGTCGGCGTCGTCTCCGAGGCCGACCTGCTGCACAAGGAGGAGTACCGCGACAGCGACCCTGACCAACTTCGGCGCCTCTCGGACCTCGGCAAGGCCGACGCGGTGACCGCGGGAGAGCTGATGACGTCGCCTGCTCTCACCGTCCAGGCGAACGCGACCCTGGCACAGGCCGCCCGGATCATGGCACACGCCAAGGTCAAACGGCTCCCCGTCGTCGATGACACGGGCAGGCTCGAAGGTCTCGTCAGCCGCAGCGATCTCCTCAAGGTGTTCCTCAGGGACGACGAGGACATCGCCGAGGAGGTCCGCAGGGAAGTCGTGTCGTACCTGTTCCGTGCCCCGTTGTCCCCGGTCCGTGTACAGGTGCACGATGGCGTCGTCACACTCGCGGGCCAGGTCAGGGACACCTCCTTGGTGCCCGTGGCCGCACGCCTGGTGCGGGCCGTCGAAGGTGTGGTGGACGTGGACTTCGAGCTGACCGGCCCGGTTCGCCGGCCGCAGCCGTGACCCGCGGCCGAACGAGACAACCACACTCCGGTTGGGCCGGTCGGCCCTAGTGCGTCCGGTCCCCCAGGGTGATGATCGTCGTCACAGGCAGCTCATGGTCCGCAGTCCACCAGTGAACAAGGGGGCGTCATGGCCGACGCACGTACCTTTTCGGAACAGAACCCCATCCGGGTCTTCCTGTTGGACGACCACGAAGTCGTACGCCGCGGTATCACGGACCTCCTGGACGCCGAGCCGGACATCTCGGTCGTCGGCGACGCCGACAGTGTCGAGCACGCCCTGGTGCGCGGTCCGGCGCTGCGTCCGCATGTGGCCGTCCTCGATGTCCGTCTGCCGGACGGTGACGGAATCAGCGTCTGCCGGGAACTGCGCAGCCTGATGCCGGAGCTGGCCTGTCTGATGCTGACGTCGTTCGACGACGAGGAAGCCCTGCTCGACGCGATCATGGCCGGAGCCTCGGGCTATGTGCTCAAACAGATCAAGGGCTCCGACCTGGTCTCGGCAGTACGCACGGTCGCTTCCGGTCAGTCGATGCTGGACCCCACGACGACCGCCCGGCTGATGCGCTCCCTGCGCGCGGACCCCGCCGAGGCACCGGCCGTGGCGCCCGAGCTCGCCAGTCTGTCGCCCCGCGAGCGGGACATCCTCGCGCTGATCGGGGACGGACTCACCAACCGCGAGATCGGCAAGAAGCTCTACTTGTCCGAGAAGACGGTGAAGAACCATATCTCCCGGCTGCTGGCCAAACTGGGCGTCCAGCGCCGCGTCCAGGCCGCGGTACTGGCCAGTCATCTCGAACACTCCGACGCCACCGACCACCCGACGCGATGAGTCCTCCCGGCCGCGGACCGCGGCCGCCGCCGCAGGCTTCGCCGGTCAGCGTCCGGCCGCGGCTCCGTCCGAGCTCACGGGAACGCGCCACACGAGCCGTGTGCCGCCGCCCTCCGGCCGTTCACCGAGCGTCAGCGTGCCTCCGATTGCAACGGCACGCTCCTCCAGGTTCTTCAGACCGCTGCGTCGGACGTCACCGGGCACCCCGCAGCCATCGTCCGTCACGGTGAGCGTCAACTCACCGCCGGTGCACTGGAGTCGGACGTCCACGGCTTGTGCTCCGGAGTGCCGGGCGGCATTGCTCAGCGCCTCGCCCAGTACCGCGACGGCATGATCCGCGACCTCGCCGGGAACGTCGGTCTCGACGAGTCCCTCGATCCGCAGCGCGGGCGGGAACCCGAGCGATGTGGTCGAGGCCTTCACCGCCTCGGACACCCGTCCGCGCAGGCCGCTCCCCTCCCTCGTGCCCGATCCGTGCGGGCGGAGGCCGAAAATCGTGGAACGAATGATCTTGATGGTGTCGTCGAGGTCGTCGACGGTCCGTGCCAGGCGTTCCATGCCCTCGGGATGCTCCATGAAGGGCTGCGCACTCTGCAGGGTCATGCCGGCCGCGAAGAGCCGCTGGATGCAAGGTCGTGCAGGTCGCGGGCGATGCGGTCCCGGTCCTGGAGCAGCGTGATCTGCTCCGCGTCCCGGCGCCGTTCGGCCAGCTCCAGCGCCAGGGCCGCCTGATCGGCGAAGCCGAGCAGCGGCCCGGTGTCCACGTCGCCGAACGGCCTGCCACCCGGCACACGGCCCAGCAGGAGCACACCACGCGCCTTGCCGCTGGTGCCGAGGGGCACCGCGACCACGGGCCCGAGCCCGGCCCACTGGGTTTCACCCTCACCCGTGCGGGCATCGCGCCGTACGTCGGTGCTGACCACCGGCTCCGCCGTGTTCAGCGCGGCCCCCAGGAAACCGTCCGTCGCGGACATCACCAGGCCGCCGAGTTCCTCCGCGCCGAGGCCGACCGCCAGCGCCGGCCGCAGTGCCTCCTCTCCCGGTACCCGCTCAGCGATCACGCCCATGTCCGCGGAGACGATCTTCCGCGCCTCGTCGGCGATGAGTTCGAGCACCTCCGCGCTGGGCGCGCCGGTCAGGAGCATGCTCGTGACCTCCCCGCTGGCCCGCTGCCAGCGTTCGCGGAGCTTGGTCTCCTCGTACAGCCGCGCGTTCTCGATGGCCACTCCGGCGGCCGCTGCCAGCGTCGACAGGACGGACTCGTCCTCCGCGTCGAACTCCGTGTCACTGCGCTTCTCGGTGAGGTAGAGGTTTCCGAACACCTCGTCGCGCACCCGGATCGGCACGCCGAGGAAGGAGTGCATCGGCGGGTGATGGGCCGGAAAGCCGTAGGACGCCGGGTGCTCCGACAGTTCGGGCAGCCGCAGCGGCGCCGGATGGCGGATCAGCTCGCCGAGAATGCCATGGCCGCTCGGTAGATCACCGATCTCCGCCCGCTGTTCGTCACTGATGCCCACCGCCAGGAACTCGGACAGTCGACGGTCGTCGCCGATCACACCCAGCGCTCCGTACTCGGCGTCCACGAGCACGACGGCGGCCTCGACGATGTGCCGCAGCACCTGCGGCAGATCCAGCTCCCGCCCGACCGACAGCACCGCTTCCAGCAGGCTGTGCACCCGGTCCTGCGTGCCGCGCGCCGCGTCGATCCGCGCCTGCAGTTCGTCGAGCAGCTCATCCAGCCGCAGCTTGGGCAAGTACTGCTGGGAAACCTCGGGCCCATCCCCGCTCATCGCTTCCTCCGACCGACTCGGCGGACCAGACAGCTCGGACCAGTTCTCCCACTCTCACCGTACTGTCTGCGGCCCCGCCGACAGCAGCACTGGCCGGGACGGGGATTCACACACCTGGTGGAAGCGATCCTGCGGCGGCCGGAACCGCCGACGCGGGTCACTCCATGCAGCCGCACGGACGCGGGCGTCGAGCCATGGCGATGGTGTTGTCGGCGTGCACGGTGACCGGTGCATGCGGGACAGGAGCAACAGGAGCTGTTCGAGGCCTGCGAGACCACGCTGCGCGCCGTGCCGGCGCACACCGAGTGCCCGGTGGCCGTGGTTCCCCACTGACGAGGGCGCCCGCTCATCGGTCCGGCAGGGTCAGCGTGCAGGACTCGCCGGGAGCGACGGAGACGATACGGTCCGAGAGGGCGATGTCGATGGGATCCAGGTCCGAAGCGGGCACAGTGACCCACAACTGGCCGGAGCTCAGCTGCATTCGTACGCCTCGATGGCCGCGGTAGCGGATCGTGAAGCCGTACTGGGACAGCTCAGGCAAGGGCACGGGGTCGAGCCGCAGCGCGCCGTCACGGGTTTCCAAACCGGTCAGCCCGCGCTGTACGAGGTCGACGGTGCCGGCCATCGCGCCGAGGTGGATGCCCTCGCCCGTGGTGCCGCCCTGGAGATCGGCGATGTCCCCGTCCAGAGCCTCGTGCACATACGCCCACGCCTCGGCGCGCCGGGCCCGGGCCAGTACCCACCCGTGCACCAGGCTGCTCAGCGTGGAGCCGTGGCTGGTGCGGCGCAGGTAGTGGTCGACCGTGCGACGCCAGAGCGTGTCGTCCAGCTCATGTCCGAGCCTGCGGAACAGGCTCCCGAGCTCAGTGGGCGAGAAGAGATAACCCAGCATGAGGACGTCCGCCTGCTTGGACGCCTGGTAGCGGTTGACGGTGTCGCCTTCGGCCTCCAGGATCCGGTCGAGCCGCCGGATGTCGCCGTACCGCGCGCGGTACCCGGCCCAGTCGAGCTCCTCCAGAGCGCCGTATCCCTCGAACTGGCTGATCACCCCGGAGTGGAAGGGCACGTACAGGTTCCTGGACACGTCCTCCCACCTTTCGAGTTCGGCGGAGTCGAGACCGGTGCGTTCGTAGAGGTCACGGCGTGGAAGTTCGGGCAGCTTGTGCAGCGCGTCGAGGGTGCGGGCCAGCACCCAGGCGGCGGTGACATTGGTGTACGCGTTGTCGTCGAGCCCGGGCCGGTCGATGCCGGGGTAGGCGTCGTGGTACTCGTCGGGGCCGACGACGCCGCGGATCCGGTACCTGCCGAGCGTCCCCTCGTATGCCGCGAGGCCGGACCAGAACCGGGCGATCTGCACCAGCATCTCGATGCCCTTGGTGTGCAGGAACTCCGCGTCGCCGCTCGCCTCGCAGTACTGCCACACGTTGTACGCGATCGCCGAGCCGACATGGTGCTGGAGCCGTGAGTGGTCGGGCAGCCAGCGCCCCGAGCGCGGGTTGAGGTGCAGTTGCTGTGTTTCCTCCCGGCCGTCGCTGCCGCTCTGCCACGGGTACATCGCACCGGTGCGTCCGGCGTCGCGGGCCGCGCGGCGGGCCTGCTCCAGCCGGCGGTGCCGGTAGGTGAGCAGGGCACGGGAGACCTCGGGAAAATGCAGGTTCAGATACGGCAGGACGAACAGCTCGTCCCAGAAGACGTGCCCTCGGTAGGCCTCGCCGTGCAGCCCGCGCGCGGGGACGCCGACGTCCAGGTCCGCCGTGTGCGGCGAGAGCGTCTGGAGCAGATGGAAGAGGTGCAGCCGCAGCACCGGGCCTGCGCTGTTCGGCACGTCCAATTCGGCGTTGCGCCAGAGCTGTCGCCAGGCCGTCCGGTGCGAGGTCAGCAGTGTGGTGAAGTCCGCGGCTCGGCCGACCCGGTCGAGGGCGGCGTGCACCGGATCCTTGATCGCCGGGTCGTGGGAGGTGTGCAGGGCGACCGTCTTGTCGACCGTCACCGTCCGGCCGTCGGTCAGGGACAGCCGCAGGAGATGGGCAGCGCGTGCGTTCCGGTGCCCGTCGCGCGTCTCGGCGGGCGTGTCGGTGACGGTACGCGCTGCCAGGCCGAATCCGATGTCGGACGTGCTGGTACGGCAGCCCAGCCAGACCGTGTCCGGCGCCGAGGTCCCGGTCTCGACGTGGGTGAGGTGCTGGGAGGCGAGTGAGCGATAGCGCTCCACTCCGGTATTGGCGACCGCCCCGTCGAGCGCCGACTCGATCTCGATCTCGCCCGACCAGCCCTCCGCCGTCACCTGCGTGCGCAGCAGGGCGAGATGGGGGTCGGCCATGTGGACCAGCCGAACCTGCCCAAGGGCGAGACACCGGCCGACACCGTCCTCGTAGCGCAGTGCACGTGCGAAGGTGCCGGCCCGCAGGTCCAGGGTCTGGCGATGGTCGAGGAGCTTGTGGGTGTCGGGGGAGAGCCAGTTCCCCGAGGCGGTACGGAGACGGAGCGGGAGCCAGTTGGGAAGGTTGACCATGTCCTCGTTCTCGACCTGACGTCCGGCCACCTCCGAGGTGAGCCGGTTGTAGCAGCCCGCCGCGTACGTGCCCGGGTAGTGGACGGCGTCCGCCACGCACTCGGGGGCTGCGCCGCGGGTGGCGAAGTAGCCGTTGCCGAGCGTGCACAGCGATTCGCGCAGCCGTTCCTGCGCGGGGTCGTAGCCCTCGTACTCCCAGGTCCAGTCGCGCATCCTCAGTCCTCCTGTGCGAGTAGCTCCGCAAGGTCGTCGACCACCAGGTCCGCGCCGTGCTTCAGCAGCGCGGCCCGCGTCGCGGGGGTACCGGCCCCGTCCACGCCCACGACGAGCCAAAAGCCCCCGCGTCGCCCGGCCTCGACTCCGGCGAGGGCGTCCTCGACGACGTCCGCACGGTCGGCGGGGACGCCGAGGCGGCGGGTCACCTCCAGGAAGAGGGCGGGGTCGGGCTTGCCGGGCAGTCCCGGCCGGGCCGCCTCTCCGCCGTCCACCATGACATCGAAGAGGCCGCGCGCTACGGCATGTTCGAGGAGTGCACCAGCGTGTCGGGAGGCGGAGGCCGCGGCGAGCGGAATTCCCGGCGGACCGCAGGACGCGCAGCAGCCGGACCGTACCCGGGTAGGCGTCGACGCCCTCGGCTCGCAGTCGCTCCGTGAACAGCCCCTCCTTGAAGGCAGCGACGGCTCGGACCTCGGCGTCCGAGGGCCGCAGCCCCCGGGCGTCGGAAGGCCGCGGCCCCGTCGAGACGTGACGTGCCGTCGACGTACTGCAGGTAGTCGCCCGACGCGTCGAAGGGACGCCGGCCACGCAGGCCGGGAAAGGCGTGGAAGGCCGCCTTCCAGGCGGCGGCGTACACCCGCGCGAAGTCGGTGATGACACCATCGGTGCCGAAGACCACGGCCGCCGTACCCCGCAACGTGCCGGGTACAGCGTTGCCGCGCCGTTCCTTGCTCATCGGTCGTGCGCCACCGGAGCAGATGGGCCGACGGGTGGATCCGGCCCAGGGCAAGGTAGTTGGCGGCCCGCCAGTGGACGTCCAGGGTGCGCGGTTCCGCATCGGTCAGTACGGTGCTGTCCTGGTGTTCGACCTTGGGCATGGTGACTCCGTGGTCATCGGGCGGAGGAGGTGGCATGGCCGACAAGAAGGCGGCGACATTGCCGCGCGCGGCGTACGAGCGGGAGCTGCTGCGTCTGCAGACCGAGCTGGTGAAGCTTCAGGAATGGGTACGAACCGAGGGCGCCCGGCTCGTAGTGGTCTTCGAGGGACGGGACGCGGCGGGCAAGGGCGGCACGATCAAACGCGTCTCGGAACATCTCAACCCGCGGATCGCCCGGACGGCGGCGCTGCCCAAGCCGACCGAGCGCGAGCGCACGCAGTGGTACTTCCAGCGGTACGTCGAGCATCTCCCGGCCGCCGGGGAGATCGTGCTGTTCGACCGCAGCTGGTACAACCGCGCAGGGGTCGAGCATGTGATGGGCTTCTGCACCAAGGAGGAGCACCAGCTCTTTCTGCGCCAGTGCCCGATCTTCGAACGCATGCTGGTCGAGGAGGGCATCCTGCTGCGCAAGTACTGGTTCTCGGTGAGCGACGCGGAGCAGCAGAAGCGGTTCCGGCGACGGCTGAAGGATCCGACGCGGCGCTGGAAGCTCTCTCCGATGGACCTGGAGTCGATCACCCGCTGGGAGGCGTACTCCCGGGCGAAGGACGAGATGCTGGCGCATACCGACATCTCGGAGGCCCCGTGGTTCGTCGTCGAGAGCGACGACAAGCGCCGGGCCCGGCTGAACATGATCGCCCATCTGCTCGGCTCCGTTCCCTACGAGGAGGTGCCGCCGCCGGTTCTGGAGCTTCCGCCACGCCCACCGTCGACCGGCTACGTGCGGCCGTCACGTGATCTGCAGACGTACGTCCCCGATTACGCGGCGGGCCTCTGAGCCCCTCATGCCCGTTCTGGTACGACCGCGACCGCGACCGGGCAGGCGGAGCGTTGCAGGACCGGGTGCGCGACCCGACCGCGCCGGCGTCCGATGTGTCTCTCGCGGCGCGGCGCGCCGACGACCAGCAGGTCGGCGTCGGCCGAGGCGTCCGGCAGGACCCGGCGGGCGGTGCCCTCGGCGTCCCTTCGGTGCAGCTCGACGGCCGGATGCTCGGCTGCGGTAGTGCTCAGCGCCGACTCCAGGCCCGCGACGGCCCGCTGCTAGTGAAAGCGGGCCGGTTCACCCGCGAGCAGACGGTGGTCGGCGCTCTCGTGAGCCGGGTAGCGCCAGGCCCGCACGGCGTCCAGGGCGACCTTGCGGACCTCGGCCTCCTCGAAGGCGAACCGAGCGGCCGCCGCACCGTACGGCTCCTCTTCCACCCCGAGGACCACGCGTTGGTGTGTCCCGGCCCTTGCCTGGTTGTCGTGGTTGCCGCGCAGCACGATCACGCTCGGCTTGACCGGTCGGTCGCCGTGCGCGGCGTGGATGTCGGTGTGGCCCAGCACGGAGGTCTCCACCCGGCCACGGACCTGGCCGGGGCCGGGCTCGGGGTCGGGGCGCTCCTCGATGGGCCAGGGGCCCGCCGAAGGCTCGTACGACTGCTGCCTTCCTGGGGGGATGTGCCTCCTCGGTGATCACTCGTGCGGGACGACGGCGGCGGGGGCGCAGGCGTGGTGCAGTACGGCGTGTGTGACGGGCCCGATGTGCGCACCCACGGGCGAACGGCGGACGCGGCGACCGACGACGACCAGGGAGGCCTCGCGGGAGGCATCCACCAGGTGGTGGGCCGCCTTGCCGGACAGCGAGTCCTCGGCGACGTCCACCGCGGGGTACTTCTGCCGTCACGGCCGCACCGCCTCGCTCACCGCGGCGGCTTCCTTCGCGGCGATGTGAACGTTCATTTCGAGGTCCGGGGGCATGCCGTACGCGATGCAGGGCGGCTCGTTCCAGCCGTGCACAACACGCAGAGACGTACCGCGCAGGAGGGCCGCTTCGAAGGCGAAGCCGATCAATGAGCCGTCGGGGTCCGCGGAGTCGAGTCCCAGCACGACCGGCCGGAAGGGGGCCGAGGCGGACGGGACGCCGGCCGGGTTCACCGTGTGCTCGTCGGCGGCCTGCTCCCCGGCACGTACGAGGACGACGGGGCGCTCGGCGTGTGCCACGACGGCCAGGCCGACGGAGGCGACCATGAAACCGCCCGCTCCGCTCATTCCGCGGGAGCCGAGAACCAGCAACTCGGCGTCCTTCGCGGCGCCCGGCAGCACCTCTGCGGGCCCGACGGGCGCCCAGGACAGCCGGCGGCGAGGAGGAACCGGTACGCGTGCAGGTCGCCGACGGCGTGGTCACCCTGACCGGGCAGTCCGACGACCCCTCGCTCCGGTCGGTGGCCACCCGTCTGGTTCGGGCTGTCGAGGGCGTGGTGGACGTGAAGTGGCAGCTTTCCGGGGACTCCGACACGCAACACGCTGCAAGGGCTCAATCGCGTTGAAGCACCGTGCCGGCCGCACGCCGACGATCCGTCGTCGGCCCGCCGACCTCTCGACGAGGTGGCGGCCGCTTCCGCACGACCTCCCCCTCCAAGCCCGCGGCCACCCCGTCGGACGGCACTTGGCAACGCGCGCGACCTGCGCTGATGCCAAGTAGCTTCAGCCACTCCCGTTGGACCCGTCCGGCTCGACGTGCTCCCCGCCGTTCGAGCCCAGCGTGAAGGGCACCGCCGGCGGCTCCCCCTTGGAGTAGTTCCGGCGCTCTTCTCGCCGCCGCGCCGCTCCGGCCGCCGCGAGCGATCCCGCGGCCGCCTTCGGCATGAACTGTTGGTGAGTAATTGCATAATTCTCGGACATACCAGTAAATTTCCAGCTGCCGCTTCGAGATGTCACCGGCAGACGGGGGCAAAGGATGAGCACGGACGACCGCGTCGCGGTGACGACCGGGATCGCACGACTGCACGCGTCGCCCGGACTCGCCGGGCCCGGCCGGCTCGGGCTGGTGACCAACCACACCGGCGTCCTCCCCGACCTGCGCCCGGCCGCGCCCGCGCTGCTCGACGCAGGAGCGCGGTTGGTCGCCCTGTTCGGTCCCGAGCACGGGCTGCACGGGACCGAGCAGGCCGGCGAGAGCGAGGCCGCTCAGGCGGACTCCACCACCGGCCTGCCGGTCCACGACACATACCGGTGCAGCGGCGAGCGCCTCGACAAACTGCTGCTCGGCAGCGGCGTCGACGCCCTGGTGTTCGACCTGCAGGACATCGGGGCCAGGTTCTACACCTATGTGTGGACCATGTTCGACCTGATGGTCGCGGCGGCCCGTACGGGCGTACGGTTCGTGGTCGCGGACCGGCCGAATCCCCTCGGTGGCCTCGTCAGCGAGGGCCCACTGCTCGACCCGGCGTGGGCCAGCTTCATCGGACGCGCCCCGATACCCGTCCGGCACGGCCTCACCTGCGGCGAACTCGCCCGGCATCTCAATGCCTCGGTCGTTCCCCAAGTGGCCGGCAGTTCTGCAGACTTGACGGTGGTCGAGGCTGTCGGCTGGCAGCGCGCCATGGACGCGAACGCCACCGGCCTGCCGTGGGTCGCGCCCTCGCCGAACATGCCGACGCCCGCCACTGCCACCGTCTACCCCGGCACCTGTCTGTTCGAGGGGACGAATCTCTCGGAGGGCCGTGGTACGACGCAGCCCTTCGAGATCGTCGGGGCCCCGTACATCGACGCGCGGTTCGCGCCCTCACTCGCCGAACTCGCCCTGCCCGGAGTGCACTTCCGTGATCTGCGGTACGTACCGACCTTCCACAAACACGCCGGACGGCCGCTGCGCGGGGTCCAGCTCCACATCACCGACCGCGAGGTGTTCGCCCCCGTACGTACCGCCGTCGCGATGCTCTCCACGCTACGGCGGCTGTACCCGGACGACTTCGCCTGGCTCACCGCGGACGGCGGCGCGGAGCGGACCGGCCACCGTCACTTCATCGACCTGCTGTGGGGGTCCGACCGGTTGCGGCGCGCCGTCGACGCGGACGACGACCCGCTGCCGCTGTGCGATCCGCCGGCGTCGCCCGCCCGGTGGGCCGGCGACGACGTGCTGCTCTACCCCTGAGATCTTCTGCCCCGACGCCGCGCACAGCGCCTCCGCCTACGCCTACGCCGCGGACGCCGTCCGCACCACGGTGTTACGCGAAGGGGGACTGCGCTCGGGCGAGATGGCCGGTCGCATCGCCCGACTCGCCCTCGTCGACTGCGTCCTGACCGCCGTGGCGCAGCGCACCCCGCACCAGACCGAGGCAGCGCTGCGGGCGACGTTCGACGCCGTCCGCGGCCTGCGGATGGAAGGACAACCCCGTCGATGACCGATCGCACGACGAAATCCCGGGCCGAGACGCGTGGCTTTCGCGCGGGCGACGGCCCACGGTTGGTGGAGGCGTGGCGCCGTAGTGCGCCGGCCGACTCCATCACCCCCGACCGCTTCCGCTCCCTGGTCCTGCTCGACGCCAACTTCGATCCCGAGGGGCTTCGGGTCGCCGTCGACGGCGACCGTGTCGTCGGCGCCGCCTACGCGGTACGCCGTCTGACGCCGATGACCGGCACCGACCTGGAGCCGGAGCAGGGCTGGATCCCGTTCTTCTTCGTCGACCCGGCCGCCCGCGGGCGCGGCCTCGGCCGCCGGCTGCTGACCGAGGCCCTCGACTGGCTGCACAGCCACGGCCGCACCCGGGTGGACTTCTCCTCGTACACCCCGAACTACGTCCTCCCCGGCCTGGACGCCGAGGCGTACCCGGTAGCGGCCGGGCTCCTGGAGTCCCTGGGCTTTCGCACCCTGTACGAGGCGGCGGCGATGGACCGCGGCCTGGTCGGCTATCGCATCCCGGAGGAGGTCGCGCGCCGCTCGGCCGAACTGACGGCGCGGGGCTACCGGTTCGCCACCCCGCGCGACGACGACCTGGTGGACCTGTTCGCGCTCGCCGGGAACCACTTCGGCCCGGACTGGGCGTGCACGATCCGGGAGTGTCTGGCCGCGGGCACGCCGCTCGACCGGATCGTCGTGGCCCGGGACCCTTCGGGCCGCCTGGTCGGCTGGGCGATGCACGGTGCGTTCGATTCGGTGGACGAGCGGTTCGGTCCGTTCGGCGTACTGGAGGAGATGCGCGGCACCGGACTCGGCCATGTCCTGCTCCACCTGGTCCTGGAGCGGATGCGGGCGCGCCGTGCGCACTCCGCGTGGTTCCTGTGGACCAGCGAGCAGTCCTCGGCGGGCCACCTGTACCGCAAGACCGGTTTCACCACGACCCGGGTGTTCCGCGTGATGCGCCGGGAGGCCACCCGATGACGCCGTCACGCCGCATGAGTGGTCTGAGCCCCGGTCAGCCATCCTGCCGCACCGGCGACCTGAGCCCCGGTCAGCCACCGGGCCGCACGGTCGGCCTGAGCCGCCGTCACTTCGCGCTCGGGCTCCCCTCGGCGCTGCTCGCCTCCGGCTGCGCCGCGCCGCACCAGGGCACCGGGCGGCCCGGGGATCCGATCGTCCTCACCCTGCTCTCCCACTACGCGAGCGGGGAGCTCAAGGAGGCCCTGCAGGGCCCGGTCGACGAGTGGAACGCCCTGCACGACCGGGTCAAGGTACGGACGACGGCCGTCGAGTTCACGGACCTGCTGACCACCTTCATGGTCCGGCAGGCCGCGGGCCAGGGCGCCGACATCATCCACCCGTACTGCCTGTGGAACGGCCAGCTCGTCCGGGCCGGCGTCCTGCGGCCCGCTCCGTCCGAGCACGCCGAGGAGATCACCCGCGGCTTCGGCGGGGCCGCGGTCGGCGCCTCGACGGTGGGGGGCAAGGTCTACGGCTACCCCACCGAGGTGCAGACGTACGCCCTCTACTACAACAAGCGACTGTTGCGCGAGGCAGGCATCGACGGCCCTCCGCGCACCTGGCGGGAGCTGGAGGAGACGGCCTACCGCACCGCCAAGCGGGACCGGTACGGCAACACGCTGGTCCAGGGATTCGGGCTGTCGACCTACGACGACTCCACCACCGTCGGCCAGACGCTCGCCCTGCTCAACGCCGCCGGTGGAAGGTTCGTCTCCGCGGACGGCAGGAGCACCGCCATCGACTCGCCGGCCGGCCGGGCCGTGTTCGACCTGGAACACCGCCTCGTCTTCAAAGGCGCGAGCGCGCCCGGCGTCAACGTCTACAAGGCGTTCCAGTCCGGGCAGGTGGCCATGGTGGTCAGCGCCGGCTGGTGGACCGGGAGCCTGAAGGCCGAGATGGGCAAGGACTACCGCGATGTCGGCGTCGTGCCGCTGCCCGTCCCCGAGACGCAGGACGAGCGCGCCACGCTCTCCACCGGCTTCATGCTGGGGGTCAACACGGCCAGTGAGCACCCCCGCGAGGCCTGGGAGTTCCTGCGCTGGCTCAACACCGAGAAGGTGGGCGTGAAGAGCGCCAAGAAGGGCGCGACGGCGACCCGGATGAGCTCCCTGCAGGCGTCGGTCGGCTCCCTGACCGGCCGCGCCGACGACATGCGGACGCTGCTCGGCCAGGGCAGTGATCCGAACCTGCGCCCGTTCCTGGACGCGCTGGCGTACGCGGTGCCGGAGCCCAATGTGCCGGGCGCGCAGCAGGCCAAGTCGCTGCTGCGCAAGAACATCGAGGCGTTGTGGACCGGTCAGCAGTCGGTCGACGAGGCACTGCGCACCACCCGTCGTCAGGTCGATCAGGAGGTGTCGCGCTCATGGTGAACGTCCTGGCGCCGGAGACGACCGAGCGGGCGCACAGCCCGCGGTCGGCCGCGCCCGCCGTCGACGGCCGCGTCCGGACCCGGCGCCGCCAGGCCGTCGTCGCCTATCTTTTCCTGGCGCCGACGCTGCTGTTCTTCGCGGTCTTCCTGATCCTGCCGCTCGGCTTCGCGCTGCTGCTGTCGATGTCCCGCTGGGCGGGGTTCGACCTCAGCGACATCGATCCGGTCGGCCTGGAGAACTTCACCGGCCTCTTCGCTGACGGATCGACGTTCCTGGCGCCGATCCTCACCAATACGCTGCTGTTCGCCCTGGGCACCGTGGCCCTCGCCCTCGCCGGCTCCGTGGTGGTCGCCACCTGCATCGACAACCTGCGGTTCCAGGGGCTGTGGCGCACCCTGTACTTCCTGCCGATCGTCACGACCGTCGTCGCCGTCGGCAACGTATGGAAGTACATGTACGAGCCGGGCGGCCTGGTCAACGGCGTCCTCAACGCCCTCGGGCTCGGCTCGGTGGCGTTTCTCCAGGACCCGGACACCGCGCTGCCCTCGGTCGTGGTCGTACAGGCCTGGGCCTCGGTCGGCTCGGCGATCCTCATCCTGACCGCCGGGCTGAAGTCCATTCCCGAGTCGTACCACGAGGCCGCCGCGCTCGACGGCGCCGGGCCCGTCACCGTCTTCTGGAAGATCACACTGCCGCTGCTGCGACCGTCCCTGCTGTTCGTGTGCATCACCCAGTTCCTCACCGGCCTGCAGTCGTTCGCACTGATCACCGTGATGACCAAGGGCGGGCCGGGTGACGCGACAGATGTGGCCGCGCTGGAGATGTACCGGCAGGCCTTCTCGTACGGCGACTGGGGCACTGCGAGCGCCGCCGCCTTCGTGCTGTTCGTGGTGGTCCTCGCGGTCACCCTGGTGCAATTGTGGATCTTCCGGAGCAAAGGGGAGGACGCATGATCCGCCGCCGTTTCCCGTGGTTCTCGTACCTGCTGGTCGTGACCGGCGCCGTGCTCACGGTGGTGCCGTTCCTCGACATGGTGATGACGTCCTTCAAGGGGCCCGGCGAGTCCGGCACGCTGCCGTACCGGTTCCTGCCCAAGGCGTTCGACCTGTCCAACTACCGGGCGGCCATCGACCAGCTCGATCTGCCGGTGCTCTTCCGCAACAGCGTCACCGCCACCGCCCTGATCACCGGATCGGTGCTGCTCACGTCGTCACTCGCCGGCTATGCGCTCGCCAAACTCCGCTTCCCCGGCCGGAACTTCATCTTCCGCCTCGTGCTGTCGACAATGATGTTCCCCCCGTTCCTCTTCTTCATCCCGCACTTCCTGATCCTCGTGCACTGGCCGCTGGCGGGCGGCAACGACCTGTTCGGGCGCGGCGGCGCGGGCCTGACCGTCAGCATCGCGGCGCTCGCCATGCCGTTCCTCGTCAACGGCTTCGGGATCTTCCTGATGCGCCAGTTCATGGTCTCGATCCCGGACGAGGTCCTCGAGGCCGCGCGCATCGACGGGGCCGGTGAGTTCGCCGTGTGGTGGCGGATCGTGGTGCCGCAGACCAAGCCGGTGCTGGTGACGCTCGGGCTGCTGACCTTCGTCGACGCCTGGAACGAGTACATCTGGGCGCTGCTCGTCTCGACCGCCGACCCGGACGTGATGACCCTGCCCGTCGGCATCCAACTCCTGCAGGACTACGTCGACCCGACCCGCACGATGCCCATCGTCATGGCGGGCCTCGTCCTGAGCATCCTGCCGGTCCTGATCCTCTTCCTGCTGCTGCAGAAGCACTACATCCGCGGCGTCATGCTCAGCGGCCTCAAGTAAGAGCGAATCCGTGACTGGCGCGAAGACGAGGACGATCCTCGCCCTCGGTGACCACATCGGCGGCATGGACCTCACCGCAGGCCCCCTGCCGGCCGAGCACATCTCCGGCTGGACATCCTGAGTGCCGACCAGAAGTCCTCGTCACACACATCACGACAGGACTGTCAGAGCCCCGCGATCGCGTTCCAGCGCTTCGCGAACTCCGTGCGTTCGCCGGACGTGATGTCGCGGGCGATCGCGAGGCGCTTCCGCATGGTGGCGTCGGGGAAGATCAGCGGGTCCTCGGCGAGGGCGGCGGTGTCCTTGTCCTTGGAGGAGGCGAGGACGTCCTGCGCCGCGGGGACGGGGCAGACGTAGTTGACCCAGGCGGCCAACTCGGCGGCGACCTCCGGCTCGTAGTAGTAGTCGATGAGCTTCTCCGCGTTGGCCTTGTGACGGGCCAGGTTGGGAATCATCAGCGACTCGGCCCACAGCTCGGCGCCCTCCTCGGGGACGACGAAGCGGATGTCGGGGTCGTCGGCCTGGAGCTGGATCACGTCGCCGGAGTACGCCTGGCAGGCCAGGACATCGCCACTGGAGAGGTCCTTGATGTAGTCGTTGCCGGTGAAGCGCCGGACTTGGCCGCTGTGGACGTGCTTCTCGACCTGGTCGCAGACCTGGTGGAAGTCGTCCGCCGTCCACTTGGTGATGTCGACGCCGTTGCCCTGCATCAGCAACGCGAACGCCTCGTCCAGGCCGGAGAGAAGGGTGACCCTGCCCTTGAGGTCGTCGGCCCACAGGTCGGACACGTGCTTGATCTCGCGGCCGACCTTGCGGCGGTTGTACGCGATACCGGTGATGCCCGACTGCCACGGCACGGAGGATTTGCGTCCCGGGTCGAAAGCGGGCGAACGCAGCAGCGGGTCAAGGTACTTGGTGACGTTCGGCTGCTTCGCCCGGTCCATCTCCTGGACCCAGCCGAGACGGACGAAGCGGGCACACATCCAGTCGCTGATGACGATCAGATCGCGACCCGTCCGCTGGTGGTTCATCAGGGACGGGCTGATCTTCCCGAAGAACTCGTCGTTGTCGTTGATCTCCTCGACGTAGTCGACGGAGATCCCGGTGCGCTTCTCGAAGGCCCCCAGGGTGGGCCGCTTCGTGGTGTCGTTGTCGTCGGTGTCGATGTACAACGGCCAGTTCGCCCATGTCAGCCGCTTGTCACGGGCGGAGAGGTCGGCCCCGGCCCGGTCGCCGGGTGACACATAGGCGGCGGGCACCCCGCATCCGGCCAGGGCGCCGAGCGCGGCACCACCGCCGAGGGCGCGCAGCAGGGACCGGCGGGACAGGGGCGAGAACTTCCGAATCACTGGCACCCGGGCAGCATGCCGCCACCGCCCGTGGCCGGACAATGGACGCTGCGTCGAGCGGTCGTCCCCCGGCCCGACACCCTGTCGATCAGTCGGCAGAGGTCCGATCAGGTCGTACGGCGCCCCCTGGCGACCGGTGGCGCATGAGTCGGCGCGTACCTCGGGAGCGTGACCCTCACACTCAGCCCGCCCTCCGCGAGGGGCCACGCCTCGACCCTGCCGCGGTGGGCGACGGTGACGGCCGCCACGATGGACAGGCCCAGGCCCAGGCCGTCGCGCCCACGGACCCGTTCGGCGCCGAGGCGGCGGAACGGCTGGAAGAGTCCGGTCACCTGGTCGGGCGGGATCACCGGACCGGTGTTGGCGATCCGGAGGACGGGCTGTCCGCCTTCCACCCCGGTCCACGGGCGGACCCAACTCTCCTCGGCCTCGGGACGGTTGTGCCGTACGGCGTTGTCCGTCAGGTTGACCACGAGCCGCTCGATCAGCTGCGGATCCCCGAGTACGGGCGCGGAGTTGAGGTCGGCCTGGACCAGTCGCCCGCCCCGCGTTCTCCGGCCGGCCCTGCGGCAATCGCTCGCGGACGATCTCCGCCAGGTCCAGGAACTCCCGCCGCTCAACGCCCTGTTGGCTGCGCCTCCGGCCACCCGGCCACGACGGCTCGCCCTGGCCGTCGCCATGATCTCGGCAGTCACGCTCGGCACGGTCAGCGCGTCGGCGGCCACGGCGTCCGGCCCGTCAACGGTGACGTGCGCGGCGCCCGTGTCGTCCAAGCGCCCTGAGCCTTCGAAGGGAACAGCACTGGCGATCGCGTACAGGCCGACCAAGCACGCCCCGGGCGATGTGAACACCGCGAACGACAAGTTCGCCGCCTGTATGCGCGACCGGGACCAGGAGCACTTCCCGGACTTCCACGCGTCGAAGGACGAGGACGGGCACGTACGCCTGGACGTGAAGGTCACCTGCAAGGACTTCGACCCGCCGACGGATGCCTACCAGGACGCCCTGGACGCATGCGCGCCGATCCTGGAGAAGGCGGGCATCACCTTCCCGGCGACGCCCGACCTGCCGCCGCTGCCCGAGCCGCGCAAGGGACCGCGCCCTGGCACGTCACTGCCCGTCCGGCCCGGAAAGCCCGTCGGGAAACCGGACCTTCCGTCGCTCACCGGCGTCATCGAGAACGCCTGACCACCACGGGGGGGGAACACCGCGGCCCCGGACGGGATCACCTCCCGTCCGGGGCCGCGCGGTTCACGTCGTGCGGACTACGAGTCCAGCGACGTCATCACGTGCTTGATGCGCGTGTAGTCGTCGAAGCCGTACGCCGACAGGTCCTTGCCGTAGCCGGACTTCTTGAAGCCGCCGTGCGGCATCTCGGCGACCAGCGGGATGTGGGTGTTGATCCACACGCAGCCGAAGTCGAGCGACTTCGACAGGCGCATCGCGCGGCCGTGGTCCTTGGTCCACACCGAGGAGGCGAGGGCGTAGTCGACGCCGTTGGCCCACTCGATGGCCTGGGCCTCGTCCGAGAAGGACTGGACGGTGATGACCGGGCCGAAGACCTCGTTCTGGATGATCTCGTCGTCCTGCTTGAGGCCCGAGACGACGGTCGGGGCGTAGAAGTAGCCCTTCTCGCCGACCTGGTGGCCACCGGCCTCGACCTTGGCGTGGGCGGGCAGCCGCTCGATGAAGCCGGTGACCTGCTTGAGCTGGTTCGGGTTGTTGAGGGGCCCATAAAGGACATCCTCGTCGTCCGGCCGGCCCGTCTTCGTCTCGGCGGCGGCCTTGGCGAGCGCGGCGACGAACTCGTCGTGGATGGACTCCTGGACGAGGACGCGGGTGGCGGCCGTACAGTCCTGGCCGGCGTTGAAGAAGCCCGCCACCGAGATGTCCTCGACGGCCTTGGCGATGTCGGTGTCCTCGAAGACGACGACCGGGGCCTTGCCGCCCAGCTCCAGGTGGACGCGCTTGACGTCCTTGGCGGCGCTCTCGGCGACCGACATACCGGCGCGCACGGAGCCGGTGATCGACGCCATCGCCGGGGTCGGGTGCTCGACCATGGCGCGGCCGGTGTCGCGGTCACCGCAGATGACGTTGAAGACGCCCTTGGGGAGGATGCCGCCGATGATGTCGGCGATCAGGACGGTGGAGGCGGGGGTCGTGTCCGAGGGCTTGAGGACGACCGTGTTGCCCGCCGCGAGCGCGGGGGCGAACTTCCATACGGCCATCATCATCGGGTAGTTCCACGGCGCGACCTGGGCGCAGACGCCGATCGGCTCGCGGCGGATGATCGAGGTCATGCCCTCCATGTACTCGCCGGCCGAGCGGCCCTCGAGCATGCGCGCGGCGCCCGCGAAGAAACGGATCTGGTCCACCATCGGCGGGATTTCCTCGGAGCGGGTCAGCCCGATCGGCTTGCCGGTGTTCTCCACCTCGGCCGCGATGAGCTCCTCGGCCCGCTCCTCGAACGCGTCCGCAATCTTCAGGAGGGCCTTCTGGCGCTCGGCCGGGGTCTGGTCGCGCCAGGCCGGGAAGGCCGCGGCGGCGGCCGCCATCGCGGCGTCGACGTCCGCCTGTCCGGAGAGCGGCGCGGTCGCGTACGCCTCGCCGGTCGCGGGGTTGACCACATCCGTGGTCCGTCCATCGGCGGCATCGCGGAACTCTCCGTCGATGTAATTGCGCAGACGACGCAGCTCGGTGCTCACTGCCCGGCCCTCCTGTCGGATGTCCAACGACTCAGGTGTCCACTACCTGAGATGCCTGAGGCCCCACCCTAATCCGTGCGCCCACGTTTTCAACACCCCTGGTCGCCCCAGAACTGCGAAATCCGCAAGACACGTCCCCGTAAACAACGAATTTCATCGCCGCGGCCTTGCGGAACTGTCGAGACGTCGTGCACAGTGAGCTCGTGGCCAGTCGAAGCGCAGACCCCAGGGACTCCCGCGAGTCCAGGAACGGCAGTCCCCAGCTGGACGCCGTCTCCCTCGCCATCATCGAGCAGCTGCAGCAGGACGGACGCCGCCCGTACGCCGCGATCGGCAAGGCCGTCGGCCTCTCCGAGGCGGCCGTGCGTCAGCGCGTCCAGAAGCTGCTCGACCAGGGCGTGATGCAGATCGTCGCCGTCACGGACCCACTCACCGTGGGTTTCCGCAGACAGGCGATGGTGGGCATCAATGTCGAGGGCGACCTCGACCCGGTGGCCGAAGCGCTGACTGCCATGTCGGAAGTCGAGTACGTGGTGATGACCGCGGGCTCGTTCGACATCCTCGCCGAGATCGTCTGCGAGGACGACGACCACCTGCTGGACGTCATCAACAAACGCATCCGGGCCCTGCCCGGGGTGCGCTCCACCGAGAGCTTCGTCTATCTGAAGCTCAAGAAGCAGACCTACATGTGGGGAACCCGATAGCCGTGAGCACCAAGGACCTCAGCAAGACCGCGTACGACCACTTGTGGATGCACTTCACCCGCATGTCCTCGTACGAGAACGCGCCCGTTCCCACCATCGTCCGTGGTGAGGGCACCTACATCTACGACGACAAGGGCAAGAAGTACCTTGACGGTCTCGCGGGCCTGTTCGTGGTCCAGGCCGGCCACGGCCGCACCGAGCTGGCCGAGACCGCCTTCAAGCAGGCGCAGGAGCTGGCCTTCTTCCCTGTGTGGTCCTACGCCCACCCGAAGGCCGTCGAGCTGGCGGAGCGCCTCGCGCACCACGCCCCCGGCGACCTGAACAAGGTCTTCTTCACCACCGGTGGCGGCGAGGCCGTCGAGACCGCGTGGAAGCTCGCGAAGCAGTACCACAAGCTCACCGGCAACCACACGAAGTACAAGGTCATCTCGCGTGCGGTCGCCTACCACGGCACCCCGCAGGGCGCCCTGTCCATCACCGGCCTGCCGGCCCTGAAGGCCCCCTTCGAGCCGCTGGTCCCGGGCGCGCACAAGGTGCCGAACACGAACATCTACCGCGCCCCGATCCACGGCGACGACCCGGAGGCCTTCGGCCGCTGGGCCGCCGACCAGATCGAACAGGAGATCCTCTTCGAGGGCCCGGAGACCGTCGCCGCCGTCTTCCTGGAGCCGGTACAGAACGCCGGTGGCTGCTTCCCGCCGCCGCCCGGCTACTTCCAGCGCGTGCGCGAGATCTGCGACCAGTACGACGTGCTGCTCGTCTCCGACGAGGTCATCTGCGCCTTCGGCCGCCTCGGCACGATGTTCGCATGCGACAAGTTCGGCTACATCCCGGACATCATCACCTGCGCCAAGGGCATGACCTCGGGCTACTCCCCGATCGGTGCCGCCATCGTCTCGGACCGCATCGCCGAGCCGTTCTACAAGGGTGACAACACCTTCCTGCACGGCTACACCTTCGGCGGCCACCCGGTCTCCGCGGCCGTGGCACTCACCAACCTCGACATCTTCGAGCGCGAGGGCCTCAACCAGCACGTCCTGGACAACGAGGCGAACTTCCTCCAGACGCTCCAGAAGCTGCACGACCTGCCGATCGTCGGTGACGTCCGCGGCAACGGCTTCTTCTACGGCATCGAGCTGGTGAAGGACAAGGCCACCAAGGAGACCTTCACGGACGAGGAGTCGGAGCGCGTGCTCTACGGCTTCGTCTCCAAGAAGCTCTTCGAGTACGGCCTCTACTGCCGCGCCGACGACCGCGGTGACCCGGTCATCCAGCTGTCGCCGCCGCTGATCTCCGACCAGTCGACCTTCGACGAGATCGAGGGAATCATCCGTCAGGTGCTGACGGAGGCGTGGACGAAGCTGTAGTCCGTTCCAGGACGCTCCGGCCCTCCGGCCGACTGACCAACACCGGCCCCGGTGCCGCCCGTTCGAGTGAGAATGGGCGGCCCGGGGCCGCGTGCTGTCCGGCCTCCCGGCCCCGACTCCCTAGCGTGCGCAGTGACCGATCGGCCCTGCCTTCGTTCCCCCGACCGGGGGACTGAGCGACCTTCCCGAGGCCGCTCGGGCAGCGCAAATCAGATCTGAACCGAGGTGTACGCGATGGTGGTCCCGCCGGACAACGACGTGCTCTGGGCACGCGCCCTGCACGTCAAGCACAACGGCTCGCCCGCGCTCAGCGGTGTCTCGCTGGGAATCCGCGACGGCGAGATCCTGGCCGTCGGCGGCCCGCGTGGCAGCGGCAAGACGACCCTGCTCCAGTGCCTGTCGGGCCAGCTGCTGCCCCAACAGGGCGAGGTCTGGTTCAACAGCATGCCCGTGCACACCATGGGCCCGCTGACCCGCGAACGGCTGCGCCGCGACCGCTTCGGCTGGATCGATCCGGCACCGGTCCTGGTCCCCGAGCTGAACGCCTGGGAGAACACGGCGCTGCCGCTGATGCTGCGCGGCTGGGGACGCCGGGCAGCCAAGACCACCGCCCTGGAGTGGCTGGAACGCCTCGACATCGGCGGCTGCGCCCGCAAGCGCCCGCACGCCCTGCTGCAGGCCGAGCGGCAGCGCGTGGCCATCGCCCGCGCCCTGGCCCCCGCCCCGACCGTGCTCTTCGCCGACGAACCGACCGCCCCGCTGCACCGGGCCGACCGCGCCCATGTGCTGCGCACGCTCACCACGGCGGCCCGCTCGCACGGCATCACGGTCGTCCTCGCCACACACGACGCGGACGCCACGGCGCTCGCCGACCGCACGGTGTCACTCCTCGACGGACGGCGCGTGAACACGGTCCACCTGCCCCCGGTCGCCGAGCCGGAAGGCCGGGCCGCGTGCTCGCTCTCCGTCTAGCCCGCGGGGCCCGGCCCCTTGTCCAGCTCCGTCGGCTCCTGGTCGCCGCCGCATCCGGGGGCACCGGCTTCCTGCTGCTGTGCACGCTGGGGTACGCGATGACGCACCCGGACGCCTCGGCCGCCAGTGTCCTGCGCCTGGCCTGGTGCGCCGCCCCGCTCGCCGCCACGGTGTACTTCGCGCTCGCGGTCGCCCGCACCGACCCCGGCACCCGCCCCCGCCCCGGCCTCTCGGCCATCGGCCTCGGCCCGGGCCGCCTGATGGCCGTCTCCGCCGTCACCACGGCCCTCTCCACCGCCCTGGGCTCGATGCTGGCGCTGCTCTTCTTCCTGCAGCTGCGCGGCGATCTGACGGGCATGCCGTTCGACGGCGCGGCGGCGGAGTTCCTCGCCGCCGACGTGTCCCTCCCGCTGCCCGCGGCCCTCACCCTGCTCAGCCTGGTCCCGATCGCGGCCTCCGCGACCGTGGCTCTGGCCCTGCGACCGCGCGGCGGGAAGCCACAGGACGCCACGCGGTCGTACGGCCGCACCTGGATCACGGCACGGCAGAACGCGACGCGCCATGCCACCGGACGCGGGACCCGGCAGGGCGGGCGCCCCGTGCGGGGCAGTGCATCCGGTCCCGCCGACGGCCTCGAGCACGCGGGGGCGTACGGCGGCACGGACGCCCTCGGGGACCCGGGCGCACGCTCCGGCACCCATGGGAGCGGGGGCTCCGGCGTTCACGAGGACGCGGCACCGTACGCCGGTGGCGATGCCCACCGAAGCCCGGGCACCGATACCCGCGGCCTCTCCGGCACCGACCGCGACACGGCTGCCGCCCTCGAAGGCTCCGACTTCCACTGGACCGCGGAGGCGTACGCCGCCACAGACGCCCACCAGGACGACTCCTGCGACCTCCGCCCTGCCGCCCTCACGCACCGGCACGCGGCCGCCGACGACCGGTCCGGCGTCCCCACCCCCCACGGCACGTCGGACGCGTCCGACGCGTCCGACGGGTCCGACGGGTCCGGCCGATCGAACCGCTCGCGGCGCAACCCAGCTCCCGAGCCGGCCCACCGTCGGCTCCTGCCCCCGGAATCCACCCCGAGCGGCCTCCCCTGGGGCGCGGCCGCACTCGCGGCGGGCCTCGCCGTGGAGACATATGCGAGCCGTTCGGGCCGCCCGGCGCCCGGGCTCGCGCTGCCCGGCGGTTTCGTGGGCGGGCCGGGCGGGGTGCTGGTCGGCTGGGTGCTGACCGCGGTCGGCCTGGCGCTGGCGGGTCCGGCGATCACGTATCTGTGCGGGCGACTGCTGCAGGCGGTGCGGCCCGGCGCGCTGCGGCTGATCGCCGGGCGGGTGCTGCAGGCGGAGTCGCGGCGCATCGGGCAGCCGCTCGGCGTGGTGTGCGCGGTGGCGTCGGGCGGATACGCGACGGCGACGCTGTACGCGGGCGCGCGCCCGGACTTCGGGCCGCTGACCACCCTCGGCGCCCTGCTGGTCGCGGGGTGCACGCTGCTGACCCTGGCGACAGCGGCCGTCGAGGCGAAGCAGGCGCGCGCGGACACCACGGCGCAGCTGCTGCGGCTCGGAGCACCCGCCGCGATGCTCCGCGGCGCCGTGGCCCTGCGCGTGGGCGCGCTGCTCGTCCTGTTCGGCCCGCTGACCTGGGCGGTCGCCGAGCTGGCCGCGCTCCCCCTGGTCCAGTGAACCTTGTCCGAAAGAAGTCCGCCGAACCTCGGGCGAAAAGACTCGCGCCGAGCGATGAGTTCCGCGCGGCCCCGCGGTCTACCCCTTCGAACAGCACATCACCGACGGGAGACCTCAGATGTACCAGCAGATGATCTTCGTGAACCTGCCCGTGGCCGACGTCGACACCTCGAAGAAGTTCTTCACGGAGCTCGGCTACACGATCAACCCGCAGTTCACGACGGACGACTGCGCCTGCGTGGTGATCAGCGACACGATCATCGCGATGATGCTGAGCAAGCAGCGCTACGCGGACTTCACCAAGAAGCAGATCGCGGACGCGACGAAGACCAGTGAGGTGCTGCTGTGTCTGAGCGCAGAGAGCCGCGAGAAGGTCGACGAACTGGTCGACGACGCGATCGCGGCGGGCGGCACGGCGACCGGCGAGGCCCAGGACCACGGCTTCATGTACGGCCGCGCCTTCGACGACCCGGACGGCCACACCTGGGAGGTCATGTGGATGGACCCGGCGGCCGTCCAGGGCTGATCCCCGGTCGGCCCGGTACGCGGCGCGGCGCACATGCCCGGCCGGGCGGGGCGCGCGGTACGGGGGTCCGCGCGTCCGCGTCGGGCGCCGCGCCTAGCATGAGCGGGTGCAGCCGACACCTCTCCGCGCATCCCACGACCGTGAGATCGAGTCCCTCGCCGAGTTCGACGAAGTCGTCTCGGCGGGCGGCTCGCTCGTCCAGTTCCGTGTTCAGGCAGTCGATCTGACGGACCGTACGACGCAGCTGCTGTCCGTGGACACCGCGGGCGCCGTGTTCCTCGGCTGCCCGATGCACCCCGAGGCGGCGGCGAAGGTCAGGGCCGCGGGCGCGATGGTCTTCCCGCCCGTGCCCGGGCTTCCCTTCGACCCGTACCGGAGCCTGCTCTACTCCCCCGACGAACTCTTCGACTCCCTCGACGCGGGCTATGAGGCGACGTCGGACGCCCGCGCGTACGCCTGGTTCCAGCAGACCAAGGCCGACGGGGACATATTGGCGTCGATGCTGCGCTCGATCCACGACGACTCCGTCTCGGACGCGCTCGACGAACTCCTCATCGGCGCCCGGGTGGTCGGCGTGATGGGCGGCCACGCGATGGCGCGCGGCACACAGGCGTACGAGGGTGCCGCGCGCCTAGGCCGTGAGCTGGCGCGCGCCGGTTTCACCGTCGCCACCGGCGGCGGCCCGGGCGCGATGGAGGCGGCCAACCTCGGCGCCTACGCGGCGCCCTTCGAGGACGGGATGCTCACCGAGTCCCTCCAGCTCCTCGCCAAGGCACCGTCGTTCACCCCTTCGGTGACCGACTGGGCGCGCGCCGCCTTCGACATGCGGGAGCACTGGCCCTCCGGCGGTCCCTCGGTCGGCATCCCCACCTGGTTCTACGGTCACGAGCCGCCGAACGCCTTCGCCGAGCACATCGCCAAGTACTTCGCCAACGCGACCCGCGAGGACGGCCTGCCGGCCCGCTCGAACGCGGGCGTCGTCTTCCTGCCGGGCGCCGCCGGGACCGTACAGGAGATCTTCGACAACGCGACTCCGAACTACTACGAGTCCCGTGGCGAGCCCACGCCCATGGTCCTGGTGAACCGGGCACATTGGACCGAAAAGCACCCCACGTGGCCGCTCCTCCAGTCGCTGGCCCGGGAGCGCTCGATGGAGTCGCGCATCGCCCTGGTCGACCGGATCGAGGACGTTCCGGAGGCGCTCAAACGCCTCGGTGGTTAATGACAAGGCAAAGCCAACGGTCTGTCAGGGCATATACATTGACAGTCCTTAGGCGGTCCTTATAAACCTGTGAGACTCCTGGGGGTGCTGTTGTCACAGCAGAACCCCCGCTCACCCCCCGCAGTTGCGCATCCTGTGAAGGGCAATCGTGTCCATATCTCGCCGTACCGCACGTTCCGTGCGAATCCTCGGTGTTGCCTCCGCTTCGGCCGCGCTCGCGCTCGGCGTCGCGGGCAACGCACTTGCCTGCAACATCCGTGACTTCTCGGCCGTCGCCTCCTGCGACGACAACGGGAAGGGCATCATCACCGTGACCGACACGGACTCATCGGGCCGGGACGCCATCGTCTCGGTCTTCCTCGAGTCCAACGGCGCCGACGCGAAGAAGATCGGCGAGCAGACGGTCACCGGCACCCGCGAGGGCGCGACCGTCACGTTCTCGGAGGACTGGGCCCCCAACGCCCAGTACCGCGTGCACATCAAGGCCGGGAACATCGTCGACGAGGACATCTCGCCGGACCTGACCGCGCCGTCCGAGGCGTGCAAGTCCACCGAGACGCCGAAGCCTTCGGAGACCCCGAAGCCGTCGGAGACCCCCTCGCCGTCGGAGACCCCCTCGGACACGCCGACCCCGTCGGCCTCCGAGAGCACCACTGCCCCCGCGACGACGGGCGACAACTCCCCGTCTCCCGCGGCCGGTGACTCCAACCTCGCCGAGACCGGTGCGAACTCCAACACCCCGATGATCGCCGGCATCGCCGGTGCGCTCGTCGTGGTGGGCGGCGGAGCGGTGTTCTTCGGCATGCGCCGCCGCGGCGCGTCGAAGGCCAACTGACCCGCAACACCCCGCACAAACGCGTGGCCCGTCCCCCAGGGGGCGGGCCATTCGCGTACGGCTGTCCGAACGTCGCCCGCTGCAGCCAGAAGTCCAGCAGCTCCCGCTCCCCCAGCACCTCCAACCGCCCCTCGTCCAGCGGCAGTCGGCGATAGAAGCCGAGCAGTACCTCGGTGAGCGGGCCGCGCAGCGCGACGGTCGTCTTCTCGTGGCCACGGCGCCAGCTGACGCCCTGCTCGGTGAGCTCCACGACCCTCCCCCACCCTTCGGGCGGGGGGACCCCCATCTCGCTTCGCTCGGCGTTCAGCTCGGGGGTGGTGTCGGTGGCGTGGAGGTGGATGCTGCGGCCCGGACCGCGCAGCTCGGCCGCCGCGTCGTGCGGCTGCGTCCGCTGCACGAACTCGACGATCGCGAGCCACTCGTCGATCGCGTCCGCGGCCACGTCGGCGTCGACCTGGTACGGCAGCCCGACCGCCAGTGCCGCATCGGCGCGGTGGATGGCCAGCTCGTGCGTCATCCGGCGCGCCCAGAAGCCGGAGTTGAGGACCCCGGCCCACGCCCACACCCGTGTGTCGGGCCCCGCCTCCCGCAGCGTGCCGACGAGCATCTCGCCGGTCTCCGCGAGCCAGGCGTCCAGAGCCGCCGGGTCGCCTTGGGGCTCCGAAAAACCGCCGGCGAGCGGAATCCTGTCCTCGGGGACGTTCTCCTGCGCCCGCGTGCGGACGATGAATTCGACCCAGCGCAACGCACCGCCGATATGCCGCACGAGCTGCTCCAGCGACCATTCGGGGCAGGTCGGCACGGTGGCGGACAGATCGGCCGCATCCGCGGCCAGCACATCCCTCAGCTGACGTACCTGCAGCTCGATCGCGTCGCCGTAGCGGTCATGTCCGAGTGGCGTCATGATCGGCACCCTATGCGGCGGGGGTCTCCCCGAGCACGACGATTTCGGCCGCGTCGAACTCCACGCCGACCTCGTCGCCGGGCTCCGGCGCATCCCGCAGCGCACACGCCGCTTCCAGCCGGGGCGCCTCCTCCGGCTGCAGATGCACGGCAACGTGGGTGCCCCGGAAGGTGCGCGCGGCAACCGTGCAGCGCAGCCCGTCGGCCGCTGCCACGAGCCGTACGCCGGCGGGCCGTACGAGGAGTGTGCCCGGCCCCTGGGGGGCGCCTTCCGGCACCGGAACCTTCCCCCAGGGGGTGTCCGCGACCTCCCCGCTCACCGTCGCCCCGACCACGTTGTCGAAGCCGAGGAAGCGGGCCACGAACTCGTCCGCGGGGCGCTGCCAGACCTCGAGCGGCGTACCGGACTGGGCGATCCGCCCGTCCCGCATCACCACGACCCGGTCCGCGAGCGCGAAGGCCTCGCCCTGGTCGTGCGTGACGGCGAGCACGGTCGTGCCCAACTCGTCGAACAGCTCCCGCAGTTCCACCACGAGCCGTTCGCGCAGCGAGCGGTCCAGCTGGCCGAGCGGCTCGTCGAGCATCAGCAGGCTCGGGCGGGGTGCGAGCGCGCGGGCCAGCGCGACCCGCTGCTGCTCGCCGCCGGAGAGTTCCGCGACGGCCCGCCGTTCGGCACCCGGCAGCCCGACGAGCTCCAGCAACTCTCCTACTTCCAGGTTTTGTCGCCCCTTCGGCGCCCCGTGCATCCGCAACCCGAAGGCGACATTGCCGCCCACGTCCCGTTGCGGGAAGAGCTGGTGGTCCTGGAACATCAGGCCGACGCCCCGCTTGTGCGCCGGCACCGCTGCCTGGTCGCGTCCGCCCAGTACCACACGGCCCGCATCCAGCGACTGCAATCCGGCCACCGCCCGCAGCAACGTGGACTTGCCGCTGCCGCTCGGCCCGAGCACACAGACGATCTCGTGCTCGGCGACATCGAGGTCGACGGCATCGAGCACCGGCCGCCCACCGAAGCGTACGGTCGCGCCTTCGAGGCTCAGCAGCATCTAGAACTCCCCGGTCCGGTCGGTCCGTACGCGCTCCAACAGCAGCAGCGCCACCGCGCACACCACCATCAAGATCGCCGAAAGGGCCATCGCCTGGCCGTAGTTGAGGTCGCCCGCCCGCCCGAGCAGCCGGGCCACGGCGACCGGCAGCGTCGGATTGTCGGGCCGTGCGATGAAGACGGTCGCCCCGAACTCGCCGAGCGACACGGCGAAGGCGAACCCGGCCGCGATCAGCAGCGCCCGCCGCACCATCGGCAGGTCGACCTCGCGCCACACCCGCCACGGCGACGCCCCGAGCACGGCCGCCGCCTCCCGCAGCCGCCCGTCCACCGCCCGCAGCACGGGCAGCATCGTCCGTACGACGAAGGGGACGCCCACCAGCGCCTGCGCGAGCGGCACCAGGATCCAGGACGCTCGTAGATCCAGCGGTGGCTTGTCCAGTGCGATCAGGAACCCGAAGCCGACGGTCACCGCGGAGACGCCGAGCGGCAGCATCAGCAGGGCGTCGAAGCCCCGCACGAGACGGCCGGTGTTGCGGCGCGTCAGGGCCGCTGCCGCCAGCCCCCCGATCGCCACGGCGATGGCGGTTGCGGCGAGCGCGTACTCCAGCGAGTTGCCGATGGCTTCGATCGGCGCGACGAGGAAGATGCCGCCGTCGGCGGAGGTCAGCGCCTTGTAGTACGCGAACCCGTAGCCGCCGGGGGTGTCGAGGGAGCGCTGGACCAGCACGCCGAGCGGCAGCACGAGGAGGACGACGATGCTCGCCAGCACCCCCGCCAGCAGCGCCCATTGCGCGGCCCCGCGCGGCCGGCGCGCGGTCGCCTCCGGGGCCACCAGACGCAGCGCGGTCTCCCGACGGCGTACGGTCCGGGCGTGCACGACGAGGATCGCGCCCACGGCCATGAACTGGATCATCGTCAGCACCGCCGCCGTCGCCAAGTCGAAGATCTCCGAGGTCTGCCGGTAGATCTCGACTTCGAGCGTCGAGAAGGTGGGCCCGCCGAGGATCTGCACCACACCGAAGGAGGTGAAAGTGAAGAGGAAGACCATGAGCGCCGCGGCGGCCACGGCCGGACTCAGGGCCGGCAGCGTCACCTTGCGCCAGGCCGCGAACCGGGAGGCGCCGAGCATCCGCGCGGCCTCCTCCTGGCGCGGGTCGAGTTGCGACCAGAGCCCACCGACCGTCCGTACGACGACCGCGTAGTTGAAGAAGACATGCGCGAGCAGGATCGCCCAGACGGTGGTGTCGAGCCGTACGCCCCACAGCTCGTCCAGGAGCCCGCCGCGGCCGACAAGAGCCAGGAAGGCCGTACCGACAACGACGGTGGGCAGCACGAAGGGCACGGTCACGACCGCCCGCAGGACCTGCTTGCCCCTGAAATCGAAGCGCGCGAACACATACGCGCCGGGGATCGCGATCAGCAGCGTGAGCACTGTCGAGGCGAGCGCCTGCCACGTGGTGAACCACAGCACGTGCCGGATGTCCGACTGCGCGAGCACATCGCCGATCCGCCCCAACTGCCAGGCCCCGTCGACCTTCAGACCGCGGGCCACGATCGCGGCGACGGGGTAGGCGAAGAAGACGGCGAAGAACGCGACGGGCAGGGCCATGAGCCCCAGCCGCGCCGCACTCCCCTTCCGGGCCTTCGGCGGAGCTACTTCAGTACGAGCGAGGTCCACGACTTGACCCACTGGTCACGGTTGTCGGCGATCTTGGCGGGGGTCATGGTCTCGGGGTCCTTGGCCTGCGGGCCGAACTTCGTGAACTCCGGTGGCACCTGAGCGGCCTCCCGTACCGGGTAGACGAACATGTTGAGCGGCATGTCGTCCTGGAACTCCTTGGTGAGCAGGAAGTCGAGGAGCGCCTTGCCGCCCTTGGTGTTCTTCGCGTTGCTCAGCAGCCCCGCGTACTCGACCTGCCGGAAGCAGGTGCCGTTCGCGACGCCGGTCGGCGCGGTCGTCGGCTTCGGGTCGGCGTAGATGACCTCGGCGGGCGGCGAGGAGGCGTACGAGACGACCAGCGGGCGGTCGGCCTTGGCCTTCTTGCCGCCGGCGGATCCGGAGAACTCGTCGTTGTACGCCTGCTCCCAGCCGTCGACGACCTTGACGCCGTTGGCCTTGAGCTTCTTCCAGTAGTCCTGCCAGCCTCCCCCATCGCCGTACTTCGCGGCGGTCCCGAGCAGGAAGCCGAGGCCGGGCGAGGACGTGGAGGCGTTCTCGGTGACGAGGAGGTTCTTGTACTCGGGCTTGATCAGGTCGTCGAAGGACTGCGGCGGCGTCAGCTTGTGCTCGCTGAAGTAGGCCTTGTCGTAGTTGACACAGATGTCGCCGGAGTCGATGGGCGTGACCCGGTGCTTGCCCTGGTCGACCCGGTACTCCGGGAGGACCAGGTCCGAGCCCTTGGCCTCGTACGACTGGAAGAGCCCGTTGTCGAGCGCGCGGGACAGCAGGGTGTTGTCGACGCCGAAGAAGACGTCGCCCTGGGGGTTGTCCTTGGTGAGGATCGCCTTGTTGACGGCCTGCCCGGCGTCGCCGTCCTTCAGGACCTTGACCTTGTACCCGGACTGCTTCTCGAAGTCCTTCAGCACGCTCTTGGACACGGCCCACGAGTCGTGGCTGACGAGCGTCACGGCCTTGGAGTCCGCGGAGCCACCGCTGTCGGTGGACCCGCACGCCGTCAGCACGGGCAGCGTGACCAGGCCCAGGCCGACGGCCACGGACGCGAACTTCTTGGTGTTGCTCACTGATTTCCTCCTGGCTGACCAGGAAGAGACGCGGCCCTGCCCGGAACCTCTGACAGTTCCCGGGCAGGGCGCAACAGCTTGAGTGGTGACCGAACTTCCTACCCAGAATGACCTGGGCAAGGTTCAGAGGGTCTGCGGTCTCTCCCGCACTCTCAGCGCTGTGGCGCTCCCCTGTCGGAATATGAAGATGTACGTACGCAGGACAGGTTACCGCTCGGTGGCAGCGAGCTGACCGCACGCCCCGTCGATCTCCTGGCCCCGGGTGTCCCGGATGGTCACCGGCACCCCGTGGGCCGCGATCGCCTCCACGAACGCCTTCTCGTCCTCGGGCCGCGAGGCGGTCCACTTCGAGCCGGGGGTCGGGTTCAACGGGATGAGATTGACGTGCACCGGCTTGCCCTTGAGCAGCCGCCCGAGCCGGTCACCGCGCCACGCCTGGTCGTTGATGTCCCGGATGAGGGCGTACTCGATGGACAGCCGACGTCCGGACCTGGCCGCGTACTCCCAGCCGGCGTCGAGAACTTCCCGCACCTTCCACCGCGTATTGACCGGTACGAGGGTGTCGCGCAGTTCGTCGTCCGGCGCGTGCAGCGAGATGGCGAGGCGGCACTTGAAGCCCTCGTCGGAGAACCGGTGGATCGCGGGGACGAGCCCCACGGTGGACACGGTGATTCCGCGCTGCGACAGCCCGAGCCCGTCGGGCTCGGGGTCGGTGAGCGCCCGGATCGCCCCGACCACTCGCTTGTAGTTGGCGAGCGGCTCGCCCATGCCCATGAAGACGATGTTGCTCAGCCGCGCCGGACCGCCCGGGATCTCGCCGTCCCTGAGGGCGCGCATCCCGTCCACGATCTGGTGCACGATCTCACCGGTCGACAGGTTCCGGTCGAGACCGGCCTGCCCGGTGGCGCAGAACGGACAGTTCATCCCGCAGCCGGCCTGCGAGCTGATGCACATGGTCACCCGGTCCGGGTAGCGCATCAGCACGGATTCGACCAGCGTGCCGTCGAAGAGCCGCCACAGGGTCTTGCGGGTGGTGTCCTGATCGGTGGACAGATGCCGCACGACCGTCATCAGCTCGGGGAGCAACGCCTCCTGGAGCTTGCCGCGCGAGGCAGCCGGGATGTCCGTCCACTCCGCGGGGTCGTGCGCGTACCGCGCGAAGTAGTGCTGCGAGAGCTGCTTGGCACGAAACGGCTTCTCACCGATCGCGGCAACCGCCTCTTTGCGCTCGGCGGGCGTGAGATCGGCAAGGTGCCGCGGCGGCTTCTGGGCTCCGCGCGGGGCGACGAAAGTGAGTTCTCCGGGCTTAGGCATGGCCGTACCAGTGTCGCAGATCGATTTGGGTGACCTGGGGCCCGAGACGTGCGGTGATCGTCATCGGTCGTACCCGGTCGTCCTCGGCTTTCCTCCGGCGGCCCACAGACGGCCCGACCCATCCCGCCTCGTGACGGCATACGCGCGGGTTAGAGCCCCGATGAAGCCAGGAGGGTGCGAGACGGCCGCCGGCACACGCGGTGCCCGTCGCGGCACGGCGGTGGACGGCAAGCCGCACCCCTTCGAAGATCGCGAACAGTTCGTGATCTTCGTATCGAGAGCGGCCGGCCCGCCGCGGGCTCCACCGCGCCATCGGCACGTCGCAAGGTCGGCGCGCTGAGCACATGAGCTTAGGATCCGGATCGTGGCGGACATTCCCGATGAACTCATCAAGCTGGAACATTGCGCCGAAGAGGAACGCGCGAAGCTCGCGGGCCTCACCGGCGAGGAGTACGAGGCGCAGTGGCACCGATGGCGCGAAGCGTCCGAGGTGGCACAGGCGGCCATCACCAAGTACGCCCAGGCGGCCGAGCAGGACCGCCACGAGGTCGAGCAATCCGTGAAGAGGGCTGTACGGCGGGCAGAGGAGGACCCGGCGGACTAGTCGGGCGGGTACAGGCCCCCGCGTCTCGCGGTGGAGGCGAGGGCCCGTCGCACCATCACCCGTACGGGGTCTCGTGCCGCCTCACGCGTCCCGCTACATTCGAACGCATGAGCGAATGGCGTGATGCGGAAGAGGTCGCCCTCCCGGTGCCGGATGAGGTGCCGGACTGGCGAGACACCGAATTCGCCCGTACGGGACTCACGCTCACGCTCCGGCGGGCAGGCCGACGGCAGAAGGCCCAGGTGCTGGAGTACCGCGACCGGCCGGACGGCAGTCGCGCCCTGCTCGTCATCGTCGACTGGCCCCGGCCCACCATCCGCATGGCCTGGGTCGTATGGGACCCCGACCGCATGGGCCTGCTGTACACCGAACGACACGTTCCCGCGACCGTCGAGGCCGAGCCACAGAACGGCGACGCGGTGATCGCGGGCCACGACATGCTCGACTGCTTCCACGGCAGGCCGGTCTCCTACTGGCCACACCGCACAGTCGAGGTGTGCGTGGGCGGCCGCTGGTACGAGGGCGGACTGCGGGCCCACTTCAACGGGCCGGGCGGCCGGTCCGTCGCGTGGGTGCAGCCGCGGTTCTACGAGCCGGAATGGCGGGCCCTCGTCACCTTCAGCCGGCACTACGTATGGGATACGGCGACGATCAGACCCCGCGGCGCTGACCAGGTCGAACAGGCCTAGTCTCGAACATGTGAACGATCCACGTCCGCTTACCCGCCTGGATCTGCTGCGCTTCCTGGAGCGCGTCCAGGAGCAGGACCGGACCTGGCGCGTACGTGAGGCGTTCGCGGTCTACGACCGGCCGACTGTCAACGACCCTCACGACTCTCCGTCGCCACCGAATGTGAGACAGGGCCGTTGATCAGACACTCCCCCATGGCCGAGGCCACCGTCCAGGTACATGCGGTGTGCCCGCCCCGGCAGCGGCACCGAGCATCGCCGCACGCCAGGGCGGCCCGTCAGGTCAGGCTCGACGGGACGATCCCGTAACGGCGCATCTTGCGGTACATCGTTGCGCGGGAAATCCCGAGGTCCTGCGCGGTGCGCTGGACGTTGGAGTTGCGGTCCATCAACCCACGCAGAATGGCGTCGCGTTCCAGCGCCTCGATGGTGGTCAGGACCTTGTGCGAGGACACCCGGCATTCCGGCGGGAGGTCCTCCGCATGGATCATCCGGCCGGAATACCGCCGCGCAAGTCCGCGGATCACCGACTCGAGCTGGCGGACGTTCTCCGGCCAAGGGCATCGCTGCAGCATGGTCAGTGCATCCGGGGAGAACTCGCTCTCACCGCTCGGCCGGTACTTGCGCAGGAAATACCGCGCCAGGTATTCGAGGTCCCCAGGGCGATGGCGCAGCGGCGGAACCTCCACCAAGGCGCCGCAGAGCTGGTCGAGCAGGTCATCGCTGCCGACCATCGTCGGCTGGCTGGTCATGACCAGTTGCCCGGTGGCGGTGCCGTCCAGGTGCGCCAGCAGGTTCATCAGCCGCTGTCGCAGCCGGTCGCCCAACAGGTGGACGTCACGCAGGACAAGCACGTTGGACGGCACGGCAAGCAGTTCTCCGACGTCGCGCAACCAGCGCTCGGTAACGGCCGGTGTATCGGACGGCGGCGGTTGCGTCATCTCCAGCCGACGTCCGGCGCCGTGGGCTCGGTGCAGAGCCTCGACCAACGTGCTCTTGCCGACGCCGGCTTCGCCCAGGAGATGCAGCCACGTCCCTGCGACGAGCGCCGCTCGGCTGTCGGCGACGGCGCGCAGCCAGTGCGGGGACGAGCCCACCAGTCCCAGGTCGGACCGGACGGGCGTGGCGAAAACGGCAGGTCCGGGCTGGGGGCGTCCGATCAACCGGACCCTGAAGACGGCGCCCGCGTCGCTGTCCTCGCGCCGACAGCGGCTGACCCTGAGTTCGGCGACCCGTCCGGAGGGCAGAGCGATGCTGCGGGTCCCCTCCTGCCGGGAATGGTCGGCGATCTCACGAGCATGGTCGAGCAGCGCATAGTGATCCGGCCCGGTCACGGCCGCGCTGAGCTGCTCGTTCATCATGACGACATCGCGGTTGAGGGCGAGCACGGGTCCCGGGCGCGCCGAGGAGCACGCTTGCATGTAGTCCTGGAACAGGGCCCGTTCGCGCCGCGAGGTGATCGCCGCGATTTCGGCCTCGATCTGGGCCGTGACCGAGCGGGCGAAGGCCATCAGCATGCCGTCGGAGCCCTGACGGATGGTGGTGAGGTTGAAGGCTCCCAGCAGGGTCCGCCGGGTGGGATGCAGGATCGGTACGGCCGCGCAGTGGAAGTCCCGCAGCGCCTCGACGTAGTGCTGCCTTCCGGCGATTATGACCGGGCGGCCGCTGGCCAGCGCGGTTCCGATGCCGTTGGTGCCCACGTAGCGCTCGGCGAACACGTGGCCCGGGGCGAGGTGCACTCGGTTGAGGTTCGTCGTCAGCCCCTCGTGGGAGACCTTCCGGGAAAGCACCACGCCGTTCCGGTCTGTGATCATCGTGGACACCGGGTCGTCGGCGAGCTGCTCGTGCAGCCTGTCCAGGATCGGCAGTGCCGCCCTGGCGAGGGGGCTTTCCAGATTGGGGTTGTCCAGGTACGGAGCGTCGAGGCTGCCCGACTTCACTTTGTATGCCATGGAGCGATGCCATGAGGCCACCACGAGCGGCCGGGCGCTTGGATCCTTGGTGACTTCCAGGTAGAGCTCTCTGGCTGCTCTCAGTGAGCTTCCGGGTTGTTGGCGGGGCATTAACACTCCCGTACGGCGCGCGTCACAATCCCTCGGTGCAGTGATTGGACCAGTTCGACGGCCTCTCGCCTACGGCGTGTGTCACATTGAGACATTCGCGGACGGCTTCTGAGACATCGACCTGCGAGCGGCGGCCTGTGTAATCGGCGCACCACCCACCCGCCGACTCGCAGGGAGCCGCCATGAAAGCCGTGCAGGTCATCGAGTACGACGAGCCGCCCGTGCTCGTGGACGTGCCGGACCCGCAGATCACCGGTCCGCTGGATGTGATCGTGAAGATCGGGGGCGCCGGAGTCTGCCGGACCGATCTGCACATCCTCGAAGGACAGTGGAAGGACAAGAGCGGGGTCACCCTTCCGTACACGATCGGTCATGAGAACGCCGGCTGGGTCGCGGAGGCCGGGGAGGCCGTCACCCACGTCAAGGTCGGTGACCCGGTCATCCTGCACCCGCTGGTGACCTGCGGTCTGTGCCGCGCCTGCCGGGCCGGCGACGACGTGCACTGCATGAACTCGGCCTTCCCCGGCATAGACACCCACGGGGGCTACGCCGAGTACCTGAAGACCAACGCCCGCTCGGTCGTGCCCCTCGCCCCGTCCCTGGAGCCGGCCTCGGTGGCGGCCCTGGCCGACGCCGGGCTCACGGCGTACCACGCCGTCGCCAAGGCGGCCCGGGTGCTGCGGCCCGGCGACAAGGCCGTGGTCATCGGCGCCGGCGGACTCGGACACATCGGAATCCAGGTGCTGCGGGCCCTGTCGCCGGTCGAGATGATCGTCATCGACCGCAGCCCGGAGGCCCTCGCGCTGGCCAAGGAACTGGGCGCCGACAACACCCTCGTCGCGGACGGAAGCGAAGCGGACCGCGTACGTGACCTCACCGCAGGGCACGGGGCGGAAGTCGTCCTGGACTTCGTCGGTGAGGGGGGCGCCGTCGAGACGGGCGTGGCCTGCCTGCGCCGCAACGGCAACTACTACGTCATCGGCTACGGCGGCCACCTGAACGTTCCGACGATCGACGTCATCTCCACGGAGATCAACTTCATCGGCAACCTCGTGGGGTCCTACAACGACCTCTCCGAGCTGATGGTCCTGGCGGCCCAGGGCAAGGTCACGCTGCACACCCAGCGGTACCCCCTCGCCTCCTTCCAGCAGGCCCTCGACGATCTGGACGCCGGGGCCGTACGCGGCCGAGCGATCTTGATCCCCTGACACCGCAGGAGAAGCCCCATGCGCAGCAGACCGTACACCGCCCTGGTCGCCGTCGCCGCCGTCGCGGCCCTGACCGCCACCGCGTGCACCGCCCAGAACCAGGCACAGGCCAAGCCCAAGGAAAAGGCCGCGCTCTTCAAGCCCGGCTCGGAGATCAGCTACAAGAAGTACGGCAAGGACTACCCGGCCACGAAGGTCAAGGACGTCCCCGGACCCTGCAGCTACGAGTCGATCAGCCGCAAGGACTATTCCGGACAGACACTGAAGATCATCAGCCACGCCGTTCCCGTCATCGGCGAGCCGACCCAGCTGCACGCCAAGCAGTTCGAGGAGATCACCGGGGGCAAGGTCGAGGTGGTCAACGTCCCCTTCGGCGAGCTGCACCAGAAGATCCTCACACCCCTCCAGGCGAACCAGCCGGCGTACGACGTCATGTTCTACCCGTCCCTGTGGATCGGCGACATGGCCCCGTATCTGGCACCGGTACCGAAGACATACCTGAACACCCCCGGCATGAAGGACGTCACCAAGGCCTACATGGACGTGGCGACCTGGAACGGGAAGGTCGTGCAGTACCCGGTGGACGGTGACCGGCACTACCTCAAGGTCCGCACCGATGTCCTGAACGACCCCGAGCGGCAGGCGGAGTACAAGAAGGCCACGGGCAAGGACCTGCAAGTCCCCAAGACGTGGACCGAATACCAGCAGGTAGCCAAGTTCTTCAGCGGCAAGGACTTCGACGGCGACGGCAAGCGCAACTACGGCAGTGCCGAGGTGACCAAGCGCGACGACCTGACATTCTCCGCGTTCATCAGCCGGGCGGCGCCGTATGTGAAGAACCCGGACGTCAAGGGCGGTGTCTTCTTCGACGTCAAGACTATGAAGCCGCTGATCAACACGCCCGGATTCGTCCGCGCTCTGCAGGACATGGTGAAGGCCAAGTCCACCTGGGCACCCGGCGGCGCCAACTTCGGCCTGGGAGACGAGATCTTCTCCTTCGGAGGCGGCCAGACACTGATGTCCTACTCCTGGGACGACGCCTTCATCCAGGCTCAGCAGACGGACAGCAGGATCCGCAACAAGGTCCGGGCGGCGCCCCTGCCTGGCTCCTCGGAGGTCTACAACCGCACCACGAAGTCGTGGGACAAGAAGGCCAACCAGGCGCCCTACTTCACCTGGGGATGGACCTCGGCGGTGGCCAAGGCCTCGCGCCACCAGCAGATGGCCTTCGACTACCTGTGCTTCTTCAGTAACGAGGCCAACACCGCCCTCGATCTGACCATCGGCCGATTCGGTGTCAACCCCTACCGCAACGCCCACTTCGACCCGGCGTTCTGGGAGAAGCAGGGCTGGGACAAGGACGTCGCCGAGTCGTATGTGCGAACGCTCTCCGGCATGGAGAAGAGTCCCAACCGCGTCTTCGACCTGCGCGTGCCGGGTGTCAATCAGTACATGTCCGCACTGTCCAACGGAGTCGCCGCGGCTGTGGCGGGCCAGGAATCCCCGCAGCACGCACTGGACGGCGTGGCCGAGGAATGGTCCAAGATCACCAACCAGATCGGCGAGGACAAGGTCCAGAGCGCCTATCGCAACGTGGTTGCGCTCGAGGACAACTCCTGATCCGACCGCAGGACGCCCCGGGGGCCGGACCGGACCGGCCGGCCACCCGGGGTCGCCCGCCCCCTTCCGCAAGGAGAACCATGGACGGCCTGCGCCGGCACAAGAGCATGTTCCTGCTGCCGGGACTGCTCACACTCTTCCTGATCATCATTTTCCCGCTTCTGTTCACCATCCGCGTCAGCTTCTCCGGCTGGAACGTCAGCAACCCTCACATGGACTTCATCGGAGGGGCCAACTACACCGCCGTACTGCACGACGGCCGCTTCTGGGCCTCCATCACCCGGCTGGTCCTGCTGGCGGGCGGCACGGTCCTGATCCAGTACGTCATCGGGTTCGGCATGGCCCTGCTGGTCTGGCGCGACGTACGCGGCCGCCGATTCTGGCGGGTGCTGTTCCTTGTCCCCATGATGACCACGCCCGTGGTGATGGCCGCCATCTGGCAGACGATCTTCCATGAGTCGCTGGGGCCGGTGAACGATCTGCTGGGGATGCTGGGCCTGTCCAGGATTCCCTGGCTCACCGAGTCCGGCCCAGCGCTGGTCGCGTTGATGACTGTCGAAGTCTGGCAGTGGACCCCCTTCATGTTCCTGCTGCTGCTGGCCGGTCTGCTGAGCCTTCCCAAGGAACCGTTCATGGCCGCGGCGATCGACGGCGCCGGCACCTGGCGCACCTTCTGGAAGGTGACCTTCCCGCTGATGGCGCCGGTGTCGGTCGCGGCGGTCGTCATCCGGCTGATCGAGGCGTCCAAGCTCTCCGACAGCGTCTACGTACTGACCTCCGGCGGCCCTGGCTCCTCCACGGAGACCCCGGGCTACTACCTCTACATCCAAGGGCTCAGGGACCAGCAGACCGGATACGGCGGCGCGATGTCGCTGACCTACCTGGTCCTGATGAGCGTCACGCTCACGGTTGTCGCCGCCCTGCTCACCAGGGCCCTCAAGCTGAAGGGGGACTCATGAGGTCGCGCCTTTATCCCGTATTCAAATACACCGTCATCGCACTGTGGGCGTGCTTCGTCGCGGGACCGTTCTTCTGGGCGATGACGACCAGTTTCAAGGATGCCAACGCAGTACAGGGCGGCCCCACCTACATTCCCTGGGCGCAGTACAAGCCCACCCTCACCGGCTGGCGCAACATCTTCGGCGGAGCCGGCGGTGTCGATGTGATCGATCCCTTCGTCAACAGCGCGATCATCACCATCGCCGCGTCCGCCATCAGCCTGGCGCTGGGGTCCCTGGCCGCCTACGCACTGTCCCGCTACCGGTTCAAGCTGGGCTTCATCAAGAACAGCGACATCGTCTTCTTCTTCGTCTCCCAACGGATCATGCCGCCGGTCGTGCTGGTGATCCCCTTCTTCTACCTCCTGCAGTGGGGCGGTCTCCTGGACAGCATCCCCGGTCTGGTCATCGTGACGGTCGCACTGCTGCTGCCGATCGCGGTCTGGGTGATGGTGGACTTCTTCAACGGCGTCCCGCGGGAGATCGACGAGATGGCGATGCTGGACGGCTGCGGCCCGTTCCAGACCTTCGTACGGGCGATCCTGCCGAACTCCCTGCCCGGCCTGACCGTGGCGGCGATGTTCTGCGCGGTGTTCGGCTGGAACGACTTCTTCTTCGCCTTCCGGCTGACCTTCACCGAGGTCCAGACCCTGCCCCAGGCGGTCGTGGCCCTCAACTCCTCCATTCCGCCCTGGTGGACGCTGTCCGCCGCCGCGCTCTTCGGCGTGACACCGCTGATCCTGCTCGCGATCTGGGTGGAGCGCTATCTGTCCAAGGGGAACCTGTCGGGAGCGGTCCGATGAACCTGAACGCCACTGATCTGTGCCTGACCGTCGACGGCGTCGACCACCTCAATAACGTGACCGCGACCTTCCAGCCGGGACGGCTCCACACCGTCATCGGCCGGACGATGGCCGGGAAGACGACACTGCTGCGGGTCCTGGCCGGCCTGCAGAAGGTGGATTCCGGCTCGCTGACCCGGGCGGGCGCGGACTTCCTGAAGACACCGGTGTGGCGGCGCGACACCGCCATGGTTTACCAGCAGTTCATCAACTACCCGCATCTCAACGTGTTCCACAACGTGGCCTTTCCCTTGAAGCGGGCCGGGCTGTCGCGGGACGAGATCCAGCGACGAGTCCGGCAGAGCCTGGCGAATGTGGGGCTTGCGGACTTCGAGAAGCGCAAGCCGTCCCAGCTCTCCGGCGGCCAGCAGCAGCGCGTCGCGATGGCCCGCGCCCTGGCACGCGGCGCCGGCACCCTTCTGCTCGATGAGCCGCTGGCGAACCTGGACTACAAGTTGCGCGAACAACTGCGCGACGAGTTCAAGACCCTCTTCTCGGACCAGGGCGACACCATCGTCATCTACACGACCACCGAACCCGCCGAGGCGATGATGCTCGGGGATGTGGTGCTGGTCATGCACGAGGGGCGGATCCTCCAGACCGGCACCCCACAGGAGGTCTTCGAACGTCCGGCGACCACCACGGTGGCGTCCATCATCAACGACCCGCCCATGAACATCTTCGCGGGCCGGATCGAGGACGGCCAGGTCACGGTGGCCGGCTTCCAGGCCACGCACGTCTCCGCGCACCTGGCCGACCTGCCCGACGGTGCCTACCAGCTCGGCCTGCGCGCCACGGACGTCAGCCTGGCCTCCACCGGGGTCGAAGGCGAGGTCACTTTCGTGGAGATCTCCGGTTCCGAGACCTTCGTCCACGTGGTCGTCGGCGAGAGCCCCTTCGTCGTACAGGTCGAGGGCATCCACGACGTCACCCTCGGCGACCTGGTCAAACTGCGGCTCCGTCCCGACCGGCTGTTCGCCTTCGATGAGATCGGGGCGCTCGTGCGGACACCTTCATACGATCTCGCTTCAGCAGAAGGGCGTTGATATGGCGCAGTTGGACATCGTCGACGTCGGGCACGCGTATGCGCCGGGTGTCGAGGAGGAGCGGTGGGCTCTCAAACCGCTGAAGCTGACATTCGAGTCCGGCAAGACCTACGCGCTGGTCGGGCCCTCGGGCTGCGGCAAGACAACGCTGCTGAACATCCTGTCCGGTCTGGTCAGACCGTCCCGGGGACAGGTGCTGTTCGACGGCGTCGACGTCACCGCCCTGCCCACGAAGGCCCGTAACATCGCCCAGGTCTTCCAGTTCCCGGTCATCTACAAGTCGATGACGGTCTACGACAACCTCGCCTTCCCGCTGCAGTGCCGGCGCTGGGACAGGGCGAGGATCGACGCCAAGGTCCACCAGGTCGCCGAGGCCCTGGACCTGCACGACCGGCTCAAGCAGCCTGCCCGCGGGCTCACCGCCGACGACAAGCAGCTGATCTCACTCGGCCGCGGTCTGGTCCGAGACGACGTCGCGGCCATACTGATGGACGAGCCGCTCACCGTCATCGACCCGCAACTCAAGCAGATGCTGCGGCGCAAGATCCGTGAGATCACCGAGCAGTTCAGGCCCACCGTGATCTACGTGACGCACGACCAGTACGAGGCGATGAGCTTCGCCCAGGAAGTGCTGGTGATGAAGGACGGCCGGGCCGTGCAGCAAGGCACCCCGGAGCAGCTCTTCGAGGCGCCCTCGTCCACCTACGTCGGCTACTTCATCGGCTCACCGGCGATGAACTTTTTGACCGTGGACCGGGACGACGGGCACTTCGCGCTGGGTGGCCGGACGCTGTCCGTCGCCTGGGACATCCCGCAGAGCACGACCGAGGTCCAGGTGGGCGTCCGGCCCGAGTACATCAAGGCCGTCACGGAACCCGGCCCCAACACCTTCCCCGGCAGGCTGCGGGGCGTCAGTGACCACGGCGCGCAGCGCGTGCTCGAGGTCGAAGTGGCCGGACAGCTCCTGAGGGCCAAGACGCCCCGGGAGGAGGGAGTTCCGGCGGGCGAGGAAGTCCTGATCCATCTGCCGCGCGCCAAGGTCCTTCCGTACGCGGACGGTCAGTTGGTGCTCCAGTCTTGATCATCTTTCGGGCATGCCTGCGCCACCTGGCCACCTCCTGCGTGGCGGGCGATGCCATGCGACGGGGTGCTCGACGCGCCTTCTCTCACCGGTCCGCGGGCCGGTGACGGCAAGCCGAGGTCGTACGATCTTGTCACGACGAGTCCTGGTGGCGCGGCCAGAAGGCGGGCAACGCCGCGCCCGCCCGCGGATTGGCTTGTTGCCTGCCCGTCGCGTACGCAACACCTGCTGGATGCGGGTGCAGGAGCTGCCCCGACCGGAGCGAACGCTTCCCTTCCGCCGCGCCAGATGCGGCGGAACCGACAGACAGACATCAGTGGAGGAATCCCGTGATCTTCATCACCGCCAAGTTCCGAGTCCGTCCCGAACACGCCGACCGCTGGCCCGAGATCACCGCTGACTTCACCCGGGCCACACGCGCCGAGCCCGGCTGCCTGTGGTTCGACTGGTCGCGCAGTGTGGAGGACCCGACGGAGTACGTCCTGGTCGAGGCTTTCCGCGACGACGCGGCCGGGGGCACGCATGTGCAGTCCGCGCACTTCAGGGCTGCGCAGCAGACATTGCCGCCCCATCTGGTCGAGACGCCGCGCATCGTGAACCTGACCGTTCCGCAGCACGACTGGTCGCTGCTGGGCGAGATGTCGGTCCCCGGCCAGGAGTAATCGTCAATGAGCAGTGCGCTCGCAGGATGAGCGTTCCGGTGCACGGCAAGGCGAGTGCGGTCGTTGAACGGGGAACGTGCCGGCTCCTCTTCGGCCGCCGCTACCTCTCCGAAGGCAGCATGGACGCCATCTACACCGACCACGCCGTCGCCGAACTCCCTGCCGCTACACCACCACAGGGGACATGACCGTACGCGGCGATGGATCGAGGCCGAGAAGCAGCGCGAAGACGAGCGGCAGCGTGGGATCGAGGCTCGGCCGCCCGCGCCGGACTGGCTCATCGAGCAGGGGCTCTCGGGGCGCGACCCCGTGTACGTGCACGTCGGCGGCTGCTGGAACTCCGGGACGCGAGCCGCGGAGTAGAGCGGGACCAGGCGGGGTGGGCGCTCACGGAGGGCGGGGTACCAGCCTGCCCGCACTGCCGTCCGGACACGGATCTGGGGATTCTCGACTGAGCTTTCCGGCCGATCATGTGCGGAGCCGGACTGCGAGGGCGGCTGGGTGACGGTGCCGCGGAATCCTGTCGACCCCCGCCGATGATCACGCCACCGCTCGCAGCGGCCCTTGCTCACCGGCAGGAACGGCTTCTCGATTGCGCGTGCAGGGCACACCGACAAGGGAACAATGCCGAGCATGGGCGCATGGGGGACGTTGCTCGCAACAGTCGTCGGTGCTGCGATCGCTCTGCTGGGGCAGCACCTCGTGAAGCGCGCCGAAGACAGGGCTCGCCTGTCGGAGCTGCTCCTGGAGCAATGTGCTCTGGTGGCTGCCTCTGCGTCGGACTTCCAGAACCGCGTCTGGGAGGAGCGAGTCCTCAGCATGGACGGCCGTCAGCGCCCGGGATCTCTCCGCTCACAGACTGGTGTCCGCTCGGCTGCAGATCCTCTCCAGGGACCGGGCCCTGCTCTCGGCGCTGGAGGAACTGAACAAGGCCGGCCAGCAGCTCGGCAGCTACTGGCGACGGGGCGGCGTGGAAGAGGCCGAGTACACCAGGCGTCCGGAGCGGCATCGCACCGCCAAGGCGCGATTCCTCGCCGCGAGCGGAGAAGTGGTCCGTCGGCGCCTCACTCAGACCTGGGTGACTGGGGCCCACGCCCAGACACGGCCTGGCGGCCCGCGGGACAACCTCGCAATCGACGCCGAAGACGCAGGTAAGGGGCCTGTTGACGGCGGATCCCTGCCAGTTCCCCGGACTTGGGCATGGCCCATCAATGTCGCAGAAAAACGGAGAGGGCTCGCCGCCCAGTGGACAACGAGCCCCCACCGTCAGAACCGCAGCTCAACGGCGCAGCGACCGCGATCTTGACCGCTGGTCAGCCGGATCTCACGAAGATCAGCCGGCCCCTACGAAGATCACCAACAGCAGCCACACCACCGGAGCCGTGGGAAGCAACGAGTCCAGTCGGTCCATGATCCCGCCGTGGCCCGGCAGCAAGGTGCCCATGTCCTTGATGCCGAGGTCCCGCTTGATCATGGACTCGCCGAGGTCACCGAGCGTGGCGCTGGCCGCGACCGCGAGGCCGAGGAGCAGGCCCTGCCACCAGGTGCCGTCGTCGATCAGGAACTGCATGCACAGCGCACCTGCCGCCATGGCGAAGCTGACCGCTCCGAGCAGGCCCTCGCGGGTCTTGCCCGGGCTGATGCGCGGCGCCAGCTTGTGCTTGCCGAAGCGCCAGCCGATCGCGTACGCGCCGGTGTCGCTGACGACCGTCAGCAACAGGAAGGTCAGGACGCGGCGCGGGCCGTCGTCGGCCGTCAGCATCATCGCCACGAACGTCGCCAGGAACGGCACGTAGAAGGCCGCGAAGACCCCCGCCGTGACGTCCCTGAGGTAGCCCTCGGGCGGTTCCGTCATGCGCCAGACCAGGACGGCCAGCGCGGTGAGCGCCATCGCCACCCATGCGCCCTCGGCGCCCCGGACGTATCCGGCGACGACCATCGCGGCACCGCCGAGTGCCAGCGGGACGAGGGGCGCCTTGATGCCTTTGCGCTCCTCCAGCCGTGAGGTGAGCTCCCAGAGCCCCACCACCACGGCGACCGCTATGACTCCGACGAACACGGCCTTGACGATGAACAACGACGCGACGATCACCGCGCCGAGCCCGACGCCCACTCCTATGGCCGCGCCCAGGTCGCGTCCCGCACTCTTCTTCTGCGGTGCGGGGACGGGCTGTGGGGCGCTGGGCATGGGCTCCTGCGGCTTCTGTGACGGGTTCCCGTACGACGCCGCCGGCGGTGAGTGGTCGCGGAACGGGGGGCCGCTCAGCCGAGCGGCCCCCCGATCGTCATCCTGGTCTCCGCCATGTGGGGGTACGTCGGGCACGATGGGCATGGGGCGAGTCTGCTGCGCGTCATGCGCATCGTACGCGGGACCCGCTGGGCCTGCCCCCTGGACAGGCCCCTGCTCGGACGGCCCCCAGTACCCGGCTTGTGGCGGCGCCCCCCAGGAAGAGTCGTTCATCAGACCTCGAGCAGCTCCGCTTCCTTGTGCTTCAGGAGCTCGTCGACCTGGGCGACGTACTTCGCCGTGGTGTCGTCGAGCTCCTTCTCGGCGCGGCGGCCCTCGTCCTCGCCGACCTCGCCGTCCTTGATCAGCTTGTCGATGGCGTCCTTGGCCTTGCGGCGCACGGAGCGGATCGAGACCTTGGCGTCCTCGCCCTTGGTCTTCGCCACCTTGATGTAGTCCTTGCGGCGCTCCTCGGTCAACTCCGGGAACACCACTCGGATGATGTTGCCGTCGTTGCTCGGGTTGACGCCCAGGTCGGAGTCGCGGATCGCCTGCTCGATGTTGCGCAGCGCGCTCTTGTCGAACGGGGTCACCACGGCCATGCGCGGCTCCGGCACCGAGAACGAGGCCAGCTGGTTGATCGGCGTCAGTGCGCCGTAGTAGTCGGCCACGATCTTGTTGAACATCGCCGGGTGCGCACGACCGGTGCGGATCGCGGCGAAGTCCTCCTTGGCGACCACGACGGCCTTCTCCATCTTCTCCTCGGCCTCGAGGAGGGTCTCTTCGATCACCACTTGCTCCTGCGTGTCTTGAGTAGGCCCGGCAGCTGTTTCCTCGTCGGGGTCGGCGGCCGGCTGCGTCGCGTCTTATTCCTGCACGGTTCCGGACCGGCAGGACATTGTCCATCCCCCGGTCAGGGTCCGTCCTCGGCCGGGGTTCGTCCCCCGTCCGAGGTCGTCCCCGTCAGGCCCGGCCGCTCTGGTCGCCCACGAGTGTGCCGATCTTCTCACCCTTGACGGCCCGTGCGATATTGCCCTCCGCCAGGAGCTCGAAGACCAGGATGGGCAGCTTGTTGTCCCGGCACAGGGTGATGGCGGTCATGTCGGCGACCTTGAGGTCCCGGGTGATGACCTCGCCGTAGCTGAGCGCGTCGAACTTGACGGCCTCGGGGTTGGTCTTCGGGTCGGAGTCGTAGACCCCGTCCACGCCGTTCTTACCCATCAGCAGGGCCTCGGCATCGATCTCCAGGGCACGCTGGGCGGCCGTGGTGTCGGTGGAGAAGTACGGCATGCCCATACCGGCGCCGAAGATGACCACACGGCCCTTCTCCAGATGGCGCACGGCGCGCAGCGGGATGTAGGGCTCGGCGACCTGCCCCATGGTGATGGCGGTCTGAACGCGGCTGTCGATGCCCTCCTTCTCCAGGAAGTCCTGGAGAGCGAGGCAGTTCATGACCGTGCCCAGCATGCCCATGTAGTCGGAACGGGCTCGGTCCATGCCGCGCTGCTGGAGTTCGGCGCCGCGGAAGAAGTTGCCGCCGCCGATGACGACCGCGACCTGGGCGCCGCCTCGCACCACGGCCGCGATCTCGCGGGCGATCTTGTGCACCACGTCGGGATCGACGCCCAGTCCGCCGCCACCGGCGAACGCCTCGCCGGAAAGCTTCAGCAGAAAGCGTCCCGCGCCTTTGCCGTCGTCGGTCTTCTCGCCCTTGTCGGCCTGGGTGGTGGTCATGGAGATCTCCTCATGGTGCACATACGAAGAAGGCCATTGCCGGTGGGGTGTCGTTCGCATCCCATGCTCGGCAATGGCCTCCTCGTCAGATCTGCTGTCGTCCGACACGCGCGCGTGGGTGTCGGCGTACGCGGACGACTGCTGTCGACCCTATAGGGGCCGAGCGTCGATCGCGGTACGGACTCAGATGCCGACCTTGATGCGCACGAAGCGCTTCAGGGTGACACCGGCCTCGTCCAGGACCTTCTGGACAGTCTTCTTGTTGTCGAGCGCGTACGGCTGGCCGAGGAGGGTGGCCTCCTTGAAGAAGCCGTTGACGCGACCCTCGACGATCTTCGGGAGCGCGGCTTCGGGCTTGCCCTCGGCGCGGGTGGTCTCCTCGGCGACGCGACGCTCGGTCTCGACGACCTCGGCCGGGACGTCCTCCTTGGAGAGGTACTTCGGCGCGAAGGCGGCGATGTGCTGCGCGATGCCCTTGGCAAGGTCGGCGTCGGCCTTGTCCAGCTCGACCAGGACACCGATCTGCGGGGGCAGGTCGGGCATGGTGCGGTGCATGTACGCGGCGACGTAGGCGCCGGAGAACTGGGCGAAGCGGTCCAGGACGATCTTCTCGCCCAGGTTGGCGTTGGCCTCGTCGACGAACGCCTGAACCGTCTTGCCGGGCTCGATCTCGGAGCCGAGGAGCGCCTCGATGTCGGCCGGGGAAGTGGCGGCGGCATGCTGCGCGATCTGGTTGGCGACGGCCTGGAACTTCTCGCCCTTGGCGACGAAGTCCGTCTCGCACTTCAGCTCGACCAGGACACCGGAGGAGTTGTCGTCGGCGATGACGGAGACCACGGCGCCGTTCTCGGCGGAGCGGCCCTCGCGCTTGGCGACGCCCTTCTGGCCCTTGATGCGCAGCGCCTCGACGGCCTTGTCGACGTTGCCGTCGGCCTCGTCCAGGGCCTTCTTGCAGTCCATCATGCCGGCGCCGGTGAGCTCACGGAGCTTCTTGACGTCAGCGGCGGTGTAGTTCGCCATGATTCCTGGAATCTCTCTCGGAGTCTGAAGATCTACGGGCCGAACGGCGGGGGCTTTGGAGCCCCCGCCGTTCACAACCCGAAGGGGTGAGGGGTCAGGCCTGCTCGGCGTCCGCGGCGGGAGCCTCGGCGGCGGGGGCCTCAGCGGCCGGCGCCTCGACGGGCGCAACCTCGGCCTGCTCGGCGTCGGCAACCTTCTCCGTCTCGGCGGAGGTCTGGACCTCGGCCTCGTCGGCCTTCTTCTCGCCCTCGAGCAGGTCGCGCTCCCACGCGGCGAGCGGCTCGCCCGCGGCCTTGTCACCCTCGGCCTTGCCGGCGCCGGAGCGGGCGATGAGGCCCTCGGCGACGGCGTCGGCGATCACGCGGGTGAGCAGGGTGACGGAGCGGATCGCGTCGTCGTTGCCCGGGATCTTGTAGTCGACCTCGTCGGGGTCGCAGTTGGTGTCGAGGATGGCGACGACCGGGATGTTGAGCTTGCGGGCCTCGCCGACCGCGATGTGCTCCTTCTTGGTGTCCACGATCCAGACGGCGCTGGGCACCTTCTGCATCTCGCGGATACCACCGAGGGTCTTCTCCAGCTTGGCCTTCTCGCGCGAGAGCACGAGAAGCTCCTTCTTGGTCAGACCGGACGCGGCGACGTCCTCGAAGTCGATCTGCTCGAGCTCCTTGAGGCGCTGCAGACGCTTGTAGACGGTGGAGAAGTTGGTGAGCATGCCGCCCAGCCAGCGCTGGTTGACGTAGGGCATGCCGACGCGGGTGGCCTGCTCGGCGATGGCCTCCTGCGCCTGCTTCTTCGTGCCGACGAACATGACCGTGCCGCCGTGGGCGACGGTCTCCTTGACGAACTCGTAGGCGCGGTCGATGTACGACAGCGACTGGAGCAGGTCGATGATGTAGATGCCGTTGCGCTCGGTGAAGATGAAGCGCTTCATCTTCGGGTTCCAGCGACGGGTCTGGTGACCGAAGTGGACGCCGCTCTCCAGCAGCTCCCGCATCGTGACGACGGCCATGGCCGTTCTCCTTGGTGTTCTCGGTTGTGCCGCGTGTGCCGGACGGCACTCGCGCCTGACGCCCGCGATGCGCCTTGCCACAAGGGACCGAGAGGCGCTGACACCGGTTTTTGATGACCAGGTGTCGGGGCGTGCGAAGTCGACCCGGTGACCCGGATCGCCATCAGAAGTGTACGGGACCCGAGAGGCACCGGGTGACGCCGCTGTCCACAACCGGCCGGTACTCCACAGACCCCGGCCATGATCCGCCCGATGCGGGACGGTTCTCGCATGCGAGCGAAACGATGTGTGCGTACGTGGCTGGGGTTGCTGCTGGGCATGACGTTGACCGTGCTGGGGGCGCTGAGCCCGTCGGCTCTGGCCCGCACGCCCGCGACGGCGACACCCGCCCCGCCGGGAACCCCGGAACCACCGGGCCCCGATCCGACGGTCCCGACCGTCGCCCGTACGTGGCCGGTGGGTCTACGCCCAATGGTCGTACGAGGCTGGGGACCCCCGGCGACGCCCTACGGCCGGGGCCACCGCGGCGTGGACCTGGCGGCGGCCCCCGGGACAGCCGTACGGGCGGTCGCACCCGGGCGCGTGTCCTTCGCCGACAGGGTCGCGGGCCGCGGTGTCGTCTCGGTGGAACTGTCGGGCACCGGAACGCCGCCCTTGCGGACGACCTACGGACCGGTACGGGCCTCGGTGAAGAAGGACGACGAGGTGACGACGGGCGAGGTCCTGGGCACGGTGGAGCCGGGCGGCTCCCACTGCCCGACGTCCTGCCTGCACTGGGGACTGCTGAGAGGCAAGACCTACCTGGACCCGCTCTCCCTGCTCCCACCGTGGCTGCTGCACAGAGGCCCGTCACGCTTGCTGCCGGTGATCGGGAAACCGTCCTAGCCGTGGGCAGACACACCGCCGCCCCACGCAGCTGTGGCCATGCGTGCCGCCAGGGGCGGCAACCCATGGCCAACCCACGGAGCTGTGGCCATGCGTGTCGCCAAGGGTGGCAGCCCACGTAGCTGTGGGCATGCGCGGCTGAGGGCGGCACCGACCCCAAAGAGTGCGGCACCCCGTACAACGCCGGGATGCGCGACCCACCCCGAGCTCAGCCCGACCTCGGGTGCCCCACGAGAACGGACTCAGCCCCTAGCGAGAACGGACTCAGCCCCGAACGCCCCGAAGAGTCATCCCAACGGCCGCCTCGGTGATCGCCGAAGGATCCTCCGCCGCCCCCAGCTCAATCCGCCGCACAGCCGCATCCACCACACCCTGAAGCAGCATCGCGGCCAGCCGCGGTTCCCCGTGCCCCATCTCTCCCAGCGCCTCGACGATCATCGCCACGAGCCCGCCGTGAGCCGCACGGATCTTCTCCCGCGCCCCGGCATCGAGCTCGCTCGCCGAGATGGCGACCACGGCCCGGTGCCGCCGGTCCCCGACCAACGCCAGCTGCTGCCGGACATAGGCCTCGACCTTGCCCTCCGGAGAGGAGGACCGCTCCATCGCCGCCGAAACCTCCGCCGCCCAGACGGGAAAGTCGACCTCGCACAGCTCCTCGACGACGGCCGCCCGCGACCGGAAGTACTCGTACACGGAGGACCGCGCGAGCCCCGTGCGCTCGGCGAGAGCCGGGAAGGTCAGAGCCTCCGTCCCGCCCTCGGACAGCAGGGAGCGCGCCGCGTCCAGCAGGGCGGCTCGCTGCATCGACCGGTGCTCGGCCACGGAGGCCGCTCGAATCCTTGGCACGTCAACCACTGTACGGACGGACCGCCCCGAACGGCAGTCACTCCGCCCACCCGCCCGGTGGAGCGGAGCCCGGACACTTGCTGGGCAGGGACGATTCAGCAGCGTGCCACCGCCGCCCTCAGCGGCCGAAACTCGCCAGCTTGGCACGCAGTTGGAGGACCGACTTGGTGTGGATCTGACTCACCCGGCTCTCGGTCACCCCCAGCACGTTGCCGATCTCCGCGAGCGTGAGCCCCTCGTAGTAATAGAGGGTGACGACGGTCTTCTCCCGGTCGGGGAGCGTATTGATCGCCCGCGCCAGAAACCTCCGCAGCTCCCGGTCCTCGGCCACCTCGACCGGATTGTCGGCCGCGGTGTCCTCCAGCGTGTCCATCAAGCTCAGCCGGTTACCACCCTCGCCGCCGACATGCAACAGCTCCTCCAGAGCCACCACATTCGCCAGCGACAACTGGCTGAACACCGAATGGAGATCCTCCACCGCGATGCCCATCTCGGAGGCCACCTCGCACTCGGACGGGGTGCGCCGCAGCCGTGCCTCCAGCGTCGCGTACGCCCGCTCCACGTTGCGCGCCTTCTGCCGCACCGACCGCGGGATCCAGTCCAGTGCCCGCAGCTCGTCGATCATCGCGCCCCGGATCCGCGTGATCGCGTACGTCTCGAACTTGATCTCCCGCTCGATGTCGAACTTCTCGATCGCGTCGATCAGCCCGAACACGCCCGAGGAGACGAAGTCGGCCTGCTCGACATTGGCCGGCAGACCCACGCTCACCCGCCCCGCGACGTACTTCACCAAAGGCGAGTAGTGCAGGATCAGCTGTTCCCGCAGCCGCTCGTCACCCGTCGCCTTGTACGACCGCCACAGTTCATCGAGCGTCGAGGGAGCGGGCGGGCGCACGCTACCGCCGTCGCGGGCGGCTGGCGGGCTCGCCGCCCGGTCGGACCCGGAGGTGTGCTGGGGCATTCGTCGCCTTGTGCCGTTCTGCCGTGAACTGGGAGTACCTGGGTGACCTGTCGGTCTGGTGTCGAGATTGTCGGTCTGAGTCGGAATCCTCGTGAGCGTAGCGTGACTGGGGTGTCGCAGTGCGCGAAGAACTGCGGATCACCCGCACACAGAGGCATTCCGCCGAGCATCTCCCGGCGTCACGACGATTGCACTGCGTGACGACCGAGAGACGCCAACTGCGGGAATTCCCAAGGGTGTCGGCGTTCGCCCGGACGGCCGAACACGCTGGGTCAGCAGCGTCCCTGATCGTCACGGACGGAGATCATCGCCTGGCGTGTCAACTTCCAGCCGTCGCCGTGTCGTTCGACGAAACCAAGTGCTCGGAGTTCGTACAGTCTCCCGACCGCGTCGTCCACGGTGGTCCCCGCACCCCGGGCGATCTCCTGCGCCCCCGCCAGAGCGCGCGCCGGCAACGCGGCCAGCACACGCCCGGCGCCCGGGTCCAGCAGGTCGCGCGGCAGCACGGGCCCACGGCGGTCGGGGGCCAGTTCACCCATGTCACCCACCAGTTCGGCGACTTCCGCGGCGTCGGAGACCAGCACTGCCTCACCGCGGAGCAGTTCGTGCACCCCCGCCGACAGTCCGCTCGTGGCGGGGCCCGGCACCCCCATCGTGAACCGCCCGAGCCGCTGCGCCGCACGGGCTGTGACCAGCGCACCGCTGCGATACGCCGCCTCGACGACCACGGTCCCCCGGGTGAGCGCCGCGATGACCCGGTTCCTGAGGATGAATCTGCTCGGTGTCGGGTGGTCGCCGGGCGGCAACTCCCCCACCACCAGACCCTGTTCCGCGATTCTGGTGATCAACTCGGTGTGCCCGCGCGGGTAGGGCCGGTCGACGCCGCAGGCCAGCACGGCGACGGTCGCGCCGCCCGCCCCGAGGACACCCCGGTGCACGGCGCCGTCCACGCCGTAGGCACCGCCGGACACGACCACCCAGCCGCGCTCCGCGAGACCGGCACCGAGGGTGGCCGCCATGTGGGCGCCGTACTCGGTGCAGGCCCGGGCTCCGACAACGGCGACGGAGCGCAGCGCCCATATCCGCAGACTGGGGTGCCCCCGTACCCACAGGCCCGTGGGCCGGGCGTCCCCCAGATCGTCGAGTTGCGCGGGCCATTCGGGCTCACCGGGACAGATGAACCTCACCCCGGCATGCCGCGCCTGAGCCAGATCCCGCTCCGGCCGCACCCGGCCGGACCGCCCCCGCAGCCCCTCCCATCGCTTCTCACTCACCCCCGGCAGCGGCTCGCCGCCCTGCACCAGCCGCCGCGCGACCTCGACGGCCCCGAACTCCCGCAGCCATCGCCCACCGACCTCGTCCCCGGGTTCCATGACTCGGGCGAGCGCGACGCGGGCCATGCGCTCGTCGTCCGTCATTTCGGCGAGCCGATCATCATCGGCACCCCTCGCGGGATGCCGGTGCGCAGCTGAAGAGCCAGGGCTACATCCCCGGCATCGGGTCGGTCGTGTCCCGACAGGTCAGCGACCGTCCACGCCACGCGGAGCACCCGGTCCAGGCCGCGTGCGGTCAGCACACCGCGCTCCAGTCCGCGCTCCGCCTCGTCCATCGCTCCCGGCAGTGCCTGCCAGCGGCTGCGCAGTTCGCGTCCCGGCACCTCGCTGTTCGTATGCCACGGAGTGTCGGTCAGCCGCGCGGCGGCACGCTCGCGGGCAGCGCTCACCCGGTCGGCCACCGTCCGCGTCGGCTCACCCTGGGCACCGCGCGCCGTCAGTTCGGAACGGGTGACCGGCTCGACCGCCACCCGCAGATCGACCCGGTCGAGCAGCGGCCCGGAAAGCCTGGCCTGGTAGCGGCGTACGGAGGAGGGTGGGCACTCGCAGAAGTCGTTCGCCACGCTGAAGCGCCCGCACGGGCAGGGGTTGGCGGCGAGCACCATCAGAAACTTCGCCGGGAACCGCACGACACCCGCGCTGCGCGCGATCACGACATGCCCCGCCTCCAAGGGCTGCCGCAGGGCATCGAGCGCGAAACTGCTGAACTCCGGCGCCTCGTCCAGGAAGAGCACCCCGCGGTGCGACAACGACACCGCGCCCGGCCGGGCGAGCCCCTTGCCGCCGCCGACGAGGGACTGCATCGTCGCCGAGTGGTGGGGTGCGCAGTACGGCGGGACGTCCACCATCGGCCGGCCCGGCGGCAGCAGGCCCGCGACCGAATGGATCGCCGTCACCTCAAGGGATTCCTGCCGGGTGAGGCGTGGCATGAGCGACGGCATCCGCTCGGCGAGCATCGTCTTGCCCGCACCGGGTGGCCCTTGCAGGAAGACATGATGCCCGCCCGCCGCCGCGACCTCCATCGCGGTGCGCGCCGACATCTGGCCGACCACGTCGGCGAGATCGTGACCCTGGTCGTGCTCGGGCACGGCGACGCCGCACAGGCCGGTCGCCTCCCCCGTGCCGGGCACGCGCAGGCCCGCCAGCAGCGGATCCGGCCGCCCCTGCTCGTCCGGCTCCTCCTCGGACACCGGCTCGTCCGTGAGCACCGCGATCAGCTGGCGCAGACTGCGCACCCCGAGCACCGAGACACCCGGCACCAGCGAGGCCTCCGTCGCCGCGCACTCCGGCACCACCACCTGCTCGTACCCGGCGTCCGCCGCGGCCAGCACCGCCGGCAGCACACCTCGCACCGGCCGAACCCGTCCGTCCAGTCCGAGCTCCCCGATCATCACGATGTCGGAGAGCACCCGTGGATCGATCCGCTCGGAAGCCCCGAGGACCGCACAGGCAACAGCGAGATCGAACCCGCTGCCGCCCTTGGGCACCGACGCCGGACTCAGCCCCACCGTGAGCTTCTTCTGGGGCCAGGACGCGCCGGAGTTCACCACTGCCGCCCGAACCCGGTCCTTGCTCTCGATCAGACTCTTGTCGGGGAGGCCGACCAGGGTGAAGGCCGCGACGCCGGGCTCCAGGTCGGCCTGGACTTCGACCACGACGCCCTCGACGCCGACGAGCGCCACGGAACATGTACGCGCGAATCCCATCAGGCAACCCCCCGCGCGTGTTCGACCACGGGCGCGCCGCGGTCGGGGAGGACGACGCCGATCAGGTCGATGCGGACGCCGCCGGGTGGTGCCCCGCCGTGTTCCTGCAGCCAGCGCTCGGCCAGGCCACGCAGGCGCTGGGCCTTGGCCGGCGTGACGGCCGCCATCGGGTGCTCGAAGGCGCCCGCCTTGCGGGTCTTGACCTCGCAGACGACCAGCGCGTCGCCGTCACGGGCCACGATGTCGATTTCGCCGGTCCTGCCGCAGCGCCAGTTGCGTGCGAGGACCGTCATCCCGGTCGCTGTCAGCCGCCGCGCGGCCAGATCCTCGCCGTACTTGCCGAGTGCCCTGTGTGCCTTGGGTGTGTTCATGTCGGCACCACCTCCGGCGCCAACAGTGAGGCCACTTCGACCTGCTATTGGATCTTGGTGAACGAGCGGATGATTGTGGAAAACTCCGTCACCCGCACGAGCGGTCACCGTACGTCACGGCGGCACGTCACAGCCGCGCGTCGCACCCCACCTCATCAGCCGCCGGGCAGCTCCAGGTCGCTCTTGTTCAGCTCCTCGATATTCACGTCCTTGAACGTCAGGACGCGTACCTGCTTCACGAAGCGGGCGGGTCGGTACATGTCCCACACCCAGGCATCCGCCATGGACACCTCGAAAAACACCTCACCCTGGACCGAGTGCACCTGCATCTCGTAGTCATTGGTGAGGTAGAAGCGCCGTTCGGTCTCGATCACATATTTGAACAGACCGACGACATCGCGGTACTCCCGATAGAGCTTCAGCTCCATCTCGGTCTCGTACTTCTCGAGGTCCTCGGCGCTCATGGCATGTTCCCCTTCAGCCGTGCGTCCCCCTATTGTGCGCCAGCCCCGCGAGCCCCTAGACGATTTCCGTGTCGAGGACCTCGGGCGTGGCCGGGGGACCCTCGTCGAGCACTCTGCGCAGCAGCTCGGCGAGTCTGGTCGGATACACCGTCTCATGTGCCTCGGTCAGTTCCTGGCACGTCCACCAGCGCGCTCCGGCGACACTGCGCCGCTCCAGGTCCGTCAGCCCCGTGGCCACCGTGGCCGTCTGGGTCGTACGGGCCAGGTAGTACCACTCGTCCTGGTCCCAGCGGCGCCCCGCGAACGGGAAGGAGCACATCCGCCGCCAGAGCACCGGGCCCAGCTCGACCTCGGTGATTCCGGTCTCCTCCGCCAGCTCGCGCAGCGCGGCCTGCTCACGGGTCTCGGCGCCCTCGATGCCGCCGCCGGGCGTGAACCACCAGTCGTCGGCGGGGTCGTCCGGCTCGTGCCCGTGCAGCAGCAGAATGCGCTCCTCGGGGTCGAGCAGCACCACGCGGGCGACCTTCCGCAGGCCGCTCCGGTACTCGTCCCGGGGCCCCGTACCAGCGTCGTGCGGAGGTTCGTCGCAGGACACCTCAGCGGGCACCCGCGAGCTCCGTCCGGGCCCGGCCGCGTCGGCCCGCGCGGCTCGCGATCGGACCGTACGCCGCACCGCCCAGGACGAGCACCGCACCGGCGATCACCGCGCCGACCATCAGGCGCAGCGGTCCCGGCTGGGAAAGGCTGCCCAGGGTCTCGAAGCCGGTCGGCCGCTTCAGCATGCCGTTCATGGGCCAGGCGACGGCGTCGACCCTGGCGGTCACGGCATTGCGTGACACCGTGCCGCTGGCCGCGTCCGTGAGATGGGCGCTGGAGTCCAGGGAGCCCTGGCGTTCGTCGCCGAGCAGGAACAGGCGCCCCTCGGGCACCTTCACGGTCGGGATCTTCGTGATCTCGGCCGGACTGCCCTTGGCCAGATACGGTTCGTCGATCTGCTTGCCGTTGACGGTCAGCTTGCCGTTGGTGCAGCAGGAGACCGTGTCGCCGCCGACGGCGACCACGCGCTTGACCACGGCCGCGTTGGTGACCCAGGTCTTGTCGTGGAAGACGACGACGTCACCGCGGCGTACCTCGCTGCCGTCGATGCGCTGTGCCAGCACCCGGTCACCGGCGTCGATCGTCGGCGTCATCGAACTGGTGGGCACGGTGTACGGCCGGTAGACCACCGCCCCCCAGGCGAAACCTCCGAGGAACAGCACCAGGCCCAGCGCGACAGCGAGTCCGGACAGCCTCTGTCCGACCTTGCCACCCGCCTGGGTCATGCTTGCGCCACCGCTGCGCGGGGCCGTACGTGTCGTGCTCTCGCCACCCATGGGTCCGCACCTTACCCGGGGGTACGGTGCGCAGTCAGCCCATGGTGCGAGCACAGCTGCCGGTTCCGGAATGCGCCCGTCCGACCGACGCCTCGACGTGCTGCCGAGCACCCGTTACGGCCGAGGGGCCGGTGGCCCGGACGAATCCGAGTCACCGGCCCCAAGGGGACGCTTCGGCGCGTTATTTGGACGACTTCCGCTTCCGTCGCACCAGCACCAGCGGTACCGCCCCCACGAGCGCCACGGCAGCCGGCGAGGTGACCGCGGCCGCCGCCTGGTCGCTCAGACCGGTCTGGCCGAAGGTGTCCGGAACCGGGATGGTGTCCCAGCGGTTGATGGGCCAGGCCTTCACGATGGCGCGGCCGACGACCTTGTCGACGGGGACCATGCCGTGGTGCTTGTCCGTCTGGTTGTAGCGCGAGTCCCGCGAGTTCTGGCGGTGGTCACCCATCACCCAGATCATGCCCTTGGGGACCTTGACCTTGAACTGGCCGCCGTCTTCGTCGACGCTGCACGGGGTATTGCCGGGGTACACGTACGGCTCGTTCAGCGCCTTGCCGTTGACGGTCAGCGGGCCGGTGCCCTTGCACTGGATGGTGTCACCGCCGACGCCGATGACCCGCTTGATGAGGTCCTTCTCCTCGGCGGACGGCATCAGGCCGATCCAGCTGAGGACCGTCTGCAGAGCGTTCGGGTTGGCCGTGGGCTCGCCCGCCAGCCAGTTGTCGGGGTCGTGGAAGACGACGACCTCGCCGCGCTCCGGCTCGGAGCCGAACCACGGGGTCAGCTTGTCGACCAGGACACGGTCGCCCTGCTGGAGCGTGTTCTGCATCGAGTCCGAGGGGATCGAGAACGCCTGCACCAGGAACGTCTTGATCAGCAGCGCGAGGACCAGGGCGATGCCGATCAGGATCGGCAGCTCCTTCCAGAAGGAGCGCTGCTTCTTCGACTTCGCGTCCTGCGCGGCGCGCTCGGTCGCAGCGCTGCCGCCCTCGGGCTCACTCCCGGAACCGGATGCGCCCTCTACGGCCGGGGAAGCCGAATCGTCGGGCCGCTCCGGCTGCCCTTCGGGACCTTCGTGTCCGGACCGTGCGCCGACCGCCACATCCCCCACATCCACTCCTCACTCCGTGCCGCCGCCCGCGTCGTCGAATTCGACGCAGGCCCACCACTCCCATAACGAGCGGGAGTTCCGCAGGGCTCGGGAGGGGGATCAATCCATCTGGATCCGCAGGGGCCACCCTATGCGACCGGGCGAGAGCGGACGTCGACCCTCCAGGCGCGTCGGCGACAGTCGCGAACGTGCTCGGCTCCTTCAAGCGGGTCCAGTGACCGACGGGCCAGCCGATGAGCATGGCCCGGCCGACGACCGACTTCTCGGCGACCGTACCGCTGAACTTGTCCGTGCGGTGGTAACGGGAGTCGGCGGAGTTGCCTCGGTGGTCGCCCAGAACGAACAGGCGGCCCTGGGGCACCTTCACCTCGAAGGCGAAGTCCGACGGCTTGTCGCCGGCGTAGATGTAGGGCTCGGTCAGCGGCATGCCGTTGACGGTCACCCGGCCTTGCGTGTCACAGCACTTGACCGTGTCGCCACCGACGCCCACGACCCTCTTGATGAGGTCCTTCTCGTTGTCGGACGGCAGCAGGCCGATGAAGGTCAGTCCTTCCTTGACCTGCTTGACGACAACGGGGTCGTCCTTCTTCTTGGTCTCCTCGGCCGTGAGCCAGCCTCCGGGGTCCTTGAAGACGACGACGTCACCGCGCTGGGGCTTGGAGCCGAACCAGGGGGTGAGTTTGTCGACCAGGACGCGGTCACCGATCTGGATCGTGTTCTCCATGGAGCCCGACGGGATCACGAAGGCCTGGACGAGGAAGGTCTTGAGGACCAGCGCTATCAGCACCGCGACGCCGACCAGGAGGGGTACCTCCTTGATCGCCGAGCGCCGCCTGCGCCGCTTGATCTTGCGGGCGAGCTTGCGCCGCTCCACACGGCTGGGCCGGACCGCGCCCCCGGAGGCGCGCCGGGTGCCGGTGGGCAGCAGGTTGTCCGCGGCGCTGGTGGAGACCCCGCGCGGTTTGCCACGGTTACCCATGGGCACCGTCCACGGCGGGCACGCGCGCGTAGGCGTCGGAACGCGTCAGCCGGGTCCAGTGATCGGCCGGCCAGGCGATCCACTCGGCTCTGCCGATGACGTCGGAGACGGGGATCATGCCGCCGCCGGGCGAGCCCAGGTGGTCGCGGGAGTCACTGGAGTCGCTGCGGTGGTCACCGAGAAGAAAGAGGGAGCCGTCGTGCACGACGACGTCGAAGCGCACGTCGGACGGGCTGTCCCCGGCATACAGAAACGTCGACTCGTCGATGGACCGGCCGTTCACTTCGAGCCTCCCTTCCTTGTCGCAGCAGACCACATGGTCTCCCCCCACACCGACGACGCGCTTGATGTAGTCGGCGTTCCCGAAATACCCAGTGCCGTCGAACACAACGACGTCGCCCCGCCGCGGCTCAGCACCAAAACGGTACGCCAACTTATTTACGAGAACGCGGTCCCCGATCCTCAATCCCGACTCCATCGAGCCGCTGGGAATTTGGAACGGCTGCATCACGAACCGGCTGACGAGCAGCAGAAAAACGAGGCAGACCAGCACGGTCAGGGTGATCCGCCCGCCCGGGAGCCAGTCCGCGACCCGGTCTACCAACGCGAAACGCGACCGGCCCTCCGGCCCCTCCGTGTCCGAGGCGTTCTCGGATTCGCAAGGGCGGGAGGAGCGGTCGCGCTCCACAGGCTGTGCTTCGGTGTCCATCGGGGCCAGATGTTATCCGGCCCCGCTTTGAACCCCGATGAGAGCTCAGCTCTCGCGCTTCTCCTTGATCTTCGCGGCCTTGCCGCGGAGGTCACGCAGGTAGTACAGCTTCGCGCGACGCACGTCACCACGGGTGACGAGCTCGATCTTCTCGACGATCGGGGTGTGCACCGGGAAGGTGCGCTCGACGCCGACCGAGAAGGAGACCTTGCGGACCGTGAAGGTCTCGCGGACACCGGCGCCCTGGCGGCGGATGACCACGCCCTTGAACTGCTGCACACGGGAGCGGTTGCCCTCGATGACGCGGACGTGGACGTTGACGGTGTCACCCGGGCGGAAGGCCGGGATGTCGCTGCGCAGCGACGCGCTGTCGACGGAGTCGAGCAGGTGAGACATTTCGTCTGCTTTCTTCGCTGATGCCACAGGTCATCAACGGGAGATAGTTTTCCAAGAGGGTGCTGCCGCGTCGGGGCGGGCGTCGTGTCCCCCTGTGGCAGGGGCGCACGCCGGACGACGTACAGCAGCGGTCTATTCTTCCACGGCCTCCGGGCTGCGCCAAAATCGGCCGTCGGGACCCGGCTGCCAGCCCAGGATCGAGAGCATTTCGCGGTCCTTCTTGCCGAAGACGGAAGGGTCGCAGCGCTCGATGAGGTCGGGCCGGTTCGCCGTCGTACGGCGCAGGGCCTCGTCGCGGCGCCAGCGGGCGATCTTCCCGTGGTGGCCGCTGACCAGTACCTCAGGGATCTCACGGCCGCGCCACGCCGGGGGCTTGGTGTAAACCGGCCCCTCCAGGAGGTTGGCCATGGCCCCGGGGGCGAAGGAGTCGTCCCTGTGGGACTCGGCGTTGCCGAGGACGCCGGGCAGCAGCCGCGCCACGGCCTCCGTGACGACCAGCACGGCCGCCTCGCCGCCGGCGAGTACGTAGTCGCCGATGGACACCTCGTAGACGGGCATCCGGGTGGCGTACTCGTCGATGACACGGCGGTCGATGCCCTCATAGCGCGCGGGCGTGAAGACCAGCCAGGGGCGCTCGGAGAGCTCGACGGCGAGCTCCTGGGTGAAGGGGCGCCCGCTGGGGGTGGGGACCACCAGTACGGGCCCGTGGGAGCCCGTCTCGTAACCGTCCGCCAGTACGGAGTCCAGGGCGTCACCCCAGGGCTCGGTCTTCATGACCATGCCGGGGCCGCCGCCGTACGGGGTGTCGTCGACCGTGTTGTGGCGGTCGTACGTCCATTCCCGAAGATCATGCACGTGCACATTCAGCTGTCCACGCGCGCGTGCCTTGCCGACGAGCGAGACGTTCAGGGGGTCGAGGTACTCGGGGAAGATCGTGACGACGTCGAGCCGCATTACGCCTCGTCCTCGTCCCGGGAGGAGACGGTCTCGGCCCGGTCGTCGATCAGGCCGGGCGGCGGGTCGATGACGGCCCGCTGCTCCTCCAGGTCGATCTCGACGACGATCTCCTCGACGAAGGGGATCAGGACCTCGGCCCCGTCCGCGCGCTCGACCACGAACAGGTCCTGCGAAGGCAGATGCGAGATCTCCGTGATCCGTCCGACCTCCGCACCGTCCCTGGTGACCACGTCCAGGTCCATCAGCTGGTGGTCGTAGTACTCGTCGGGGTCCTCGGGCTTCTCCTCCGGGTCGACCTCGGCGATCAGCAGGGTGTTGCGCAGTGCCTCGGCGGCGTTCCGGTCCCGTACGCCCTCGAAGCGCAGCAGCAGACGGCCGCTGTGCACCCTGCCCGTCTCGATGGTCAGCGGTCCGGCGGAGGCCGGGTCGGTGAGCAGGACGGCGCCGGGCCCGAGCCTGAGTTCCGGCTCGTCCGTACGCACCTCCACGGTGACCTCGCCCTTGATGCCGTGGGCGCGGCCGACGCGAGCGACTACCAGCTGCACTGTGCTTGATCTCCTGTCGGTACGACTACGGGCCGGGGACGGCTCGTAAGCCCTCCCCGGCCCGAGCCGGTGCTGCCTGTTACGTCAGCGGACGTGATCCACGTCGACGAGGTCGACGCGGACACCGCGGCCGCCGATGGCGCCCACGACGGTGCGCAGAGCGCGCGCGGTGCGGCCGTTGCGGCCGATCACCTTTCCGAGGTCGTCGGGGTGCACCCGCACCTCGAGAACGCGTCCGCGGCGCAGGTTGCGCGAGGCGACCTGCACATCGTCGGGGTTGTCGACGATGCCCTTCACGAGGTGCTCGAGAGCCTCCTCGAGCATGCTCAGGCCTCGGTCGACTCGGACTCGGCCGAAGCCTCGTCCTTCTTCTCAGCCTTCTTCTTCTGGGTGATGGCCTCACCCTTGCCCTCGTCGTCGCCACCAAGGGCGTCGAACGACGGGCGCACGGCCTTCGGCTCGGCCACGAGCAGCGGAGCCGGGGCGGGCAGGCCCTTGAACTTCTGCCAGTCGCCGGTCAGCTTCAGGATGGCGAGAACGGGCTCGGTCGGCTGCGCGCCGACACCCAGCCAGTACTGCGCACGGTCCGAGTCGACCTCGATGCGCGAGGGGTTCTGCACCGGGTGGTACAGACCGATCTCCTCGATGGCCCGACCATCACGGCGGGTACGGGAGTCGGCGACGACGATGCGGTAGTGAGGCGAACGGATCTTGCCCAGACGCTTCAGCTTGATCTTGACTGCCACGGAAGTGGTGTCTCCTGGTCTTGACGTGGTTGGGCACGGCGAGATGGCCGCGTGGGGTTGCGGTACCCGAGTGCCCGATGGACGCGTCAGCCGGAGGAGAGAGGGGTCCTGTGCGGCTGTCGAGTACAGCTAGCCATTGTGCCACATCCTGAAGGGGCACCTTCACCGGGCAGCCCTCGTCCAGAGCACGGCTCAGCGGCACTCGGCGCCGGGGTGAGTCCGACGTCGGCCGCGGCTGACGGCATCCACGAGATGCCGCTACCGACCGCTGCCGACGACTGCGCAACCCGGCGCTCCCAGGGTGCCGTCTCTCTTCGGGACGGGTGCCGCCCCTGGCGGCACGCCTGCCCGCGGGCTACGAGGCCGCCGCGCCCACGGCCTCCGGGATCCGGAACGGCTTTCCGCATCCGCCGCACACGATCGGCGCCTGGGCCAGTACCGACGGGACGACCCGTACATTGCGGCCGCAGTCGCACACCGCCTTGACGCGGACGCCTCCTCCGGAGGAGCCGTGGCGGGCGGCCGGGCCGCGGAACGAGCGGGCGGTGTCGGCGGCGGTCGCGACCGTGTGGGCCTTGAGCGCGCGCTGCAGGCGCTCGATCGTCGGGCGGTAGCGGCGCTTCGCCTCGGGGTTGAGCGTGACCAGGGAGAAGCCACTGCTGGGATGCGGCTCCTCGGGATGGTCGAGGCCCAACTCTTCCGCGATCGCGAGGAATCTGCGGTTGTGATACCGGCCGGCGCGAGAGGTGTCGCGGACTCCTCGGGCGGCGGCGATGCCGTGGACTGCCTCGTGAAGCAGTCGCTCGAAGGAGAGTTCGTGCCCGCAGGCGGACGACGACTCTCCGATCAGGGACTCTGGCGCGGCAAGATCGGGCAGTTCGGGGTGGTGCCGCTGAATGTCGGCCCACGCCCCTGCCAGCTCTGCGGCGAGAACAGGTGGTGTCGTGCTCACGTAATGACAACGAGCCGGGGTGCCTCTGTGTTCCTATTCCGGGGCATCCCAAATAATTTGCACGTACCCGTCAGTTGCCGCTGATGCGTCCTGACGAGGGCGGGTGCGCTGATCTGCGGAGAAGTCTCACAGCTCATACCAAGGGGGTACGTAGGCATACGTACGCCCCGGCGCGTAGACGGTGTCCGCGCGCCGGGGCACCTGAGGTCAGCGGATGCGCAAGAGGCGTTTCGGTCGCCCTCGGGGCCTACTCAATAAGCGCGCGCGACGACGGCGACGTTACCCGGTGCGTCGTCGGCCTCCGGCACCGACCCGTCCTCGGCGACCAGACACCGTACGGTCACGGAGTGCTCGGCCAGCTTGGCCTCGCCCTCTTCGCCGAGGTCGGCCCAGGGAATGCGCGCCCAGCCGCCGGCGGTGGCCACCTCGGCGGCCTCCTCGATCGTCGACACCTGCGAGGTACGGGACTCGCGGCGCTCGCGCGACTGCTTCAGCAGCAGTGCCTGGTCCTCCTCGAGCACCGTGGGGAGCAGGCCTACGAGCGCGCCGATCGCCACCGGCTCCTTGCCTCCCACAGAGCTAAACGCCTGGGAGGTACCCCCAGGGATGCGGCGGGCCAGCATCGCGGTGCCGTTCTCCAGGTCACGGGGGCCGACCTCGATGCGTACGGGTACGCCCTTGAGCTCCCAGTCGACGGCGCGGCGCCCGAACGGGGTGTCCGTACGGTCGTCCACCTGGACGCGTACACCCGCCGCCTTCAGTTGATCGCCGATTTCGCGGACCTTGGCCAGAACCGCATCGTCGCCCTTGATCGCGAGGACGACCGCCTGTACGGGGGCGAGCCGCGGTGGCACCCGCAACCCATTGTCATCGCCGTGCGACATGATCAGGCCACCCACCATGCGGGTCGACGACCCCCAGGAGGTCTGCCAGACGAACTCCTGCTTGCCGTCCTTGGACAGGTACTGGGTGTTGAAGGCCTTGGCGAAGTTCTGCCCGAGCTCGTGGCTGGTGCCCATCTGGAGGGCCTTGCCGTCGCCCATCATGGCTTCGAGCGTGAGGGTGTTGATGGCACCCGCGAAGCGCTCGCTGGGTGTCTTGCGCCCGAGTACCACGTCGATCCCGAGGACGTTCACCATGAAGTCCGCGTAGACCTTCTCGTGGATGTACGCGGCGTAGTCCCGGGCGTCCTCGTACGTGGCGTGGGCGGTGTGGCCCTCCTGCCAGAGGAATTCCGTCGTCCGGAGGAACACGCGCGGGCGCATCTCCCAACGGACCACGTTCGCCCACTGGTTGATCAGCAGCGGCAGGTCGCGGTAGCTCTGCACCCACTTGGAGAAGTAGTCGTTGATGATCGTCTCGGAGGTGGGCCGGACGACGACCGGCTCCTCCAACTCCTTGCCGCCGCCGTGCGTGACGACCGCGAGCTCGGGGGCGAAGCCCTCGACGTGCTCGGCCTCCTTCGTCAGGTACGACTGCGGGATGAAGAGGGGGAAGTACGCGTTCTGCGCGCCCGCCTCCTTGATGCGGGCGTCCATCTCCTGCTGCATCCGCTCCCAGAGCCCGTACCCGTACGGTCGGATGACCATGGTGCCGCGCACCGGCCCGTTGTCGGCCAACTCGGCCTTGTTGATCAGGTCCTGGTACCAGCGCGGGAAGTCATCCGCCTGGGGCGTGAGAACGGGTGCCTTTGCCATGCGGCGATGGTACGGGGGCACATTGCCGGAATGTGAATTCTCGCGGCGCGCACGGGGAGCGCGCAAGCCGGGCGCCGCAACCCCTGGACGCCACGTCGAGCGCGGAGTTTCCTGACATACGGGGGGAGTGCGGCGCACTGCACGGGGGCCAGGGAAACGGGGCACAGCGGCAACTCTCGGCGGATTGGGGCGCTTTCGATGACACCTACGCTCGTGCGGCAGCAGCTACCTCACGCGGGGGCGGTACCCCGGGTGAATCAGTCTGCACGCGCGCGTGACTGGGCTGAGATCCAGGAGCGGATGCTGGTACCGCTCTACGAGGCCGTCTACGAGCGACTCGAAGTGGGCGGCGGGACGCGGCTGCTCGGCCTCGGCTGCGGGTCGGGGCTCGCCCTTCTGATGGCAGGCGCTCGGGGTGCCGCCGTCACCGGCGTCGACTCCTCGTCGCCCGAGCGGCTGGCCCTTGCGCGGGAGCGGTTGCTGCCGGAGGCATGGGGCACGCGCGCGCGTGCGGACGCCCGACTCGTGGAGGGCTCCCCCGCGGACGTGGCCGTCGCGGGAGCGCCGGCGTACAACCTGGTGACCGCGTTGGAGCCGATCGGGTGTGTGGCCGGGGACTCCGAAATGCTGGGCTCGCTGCTCGGCTCGGCCACGCCGCTCGCCGAGCGGGGGGCTCCTGTGGTGCTGGCCGGGTGGGGGCCGCCGGAGCGGTGCACCACCTCCGCGGTGCTGCGGGTCGCCACCAAGTTGGCCGATCCCCTTCGAGGGGCGGGGAGTTGGCGGGCCGCCTGTCGGGACGACCTGGAGGAGGTCGCTCAACGGGCCGGGCTGCGGCCGGACGGATCCGGGCGGGTCGCCTGTCCGTTCGGGTATGCCGATGTGGACAGTGCGATGCGGGGGCTGTTGTCGACGGGGCTGTTCGACGCGGCGGTCGAGGCCACGGATCAGGTGCAGGTGGACAAGGAGCTGACCGAGGCACTTCATCCGCACCAGCGGCGGGACGGGACGGTGTGGATGCCCAACGTGTTCCGGTACCTGATCGCTCGTACGGGCTGAGGGCGCAGGCGTTCTTCGCCCCCTCCGCCCCTACCCGTCCCGTACCCGGGGCTGCGCCCCGGACCCCGCTCGGCTGTTCTTCGGCTGCGGGTGGGTGGGGGCCGGTCGCGCAGTTCCCCGCGCCCCTTCAGGGCGGAGGGGCGAAACTCCCCTACCCCAGCCTCTTGACGCCCGCGATGCGGTACGCCTCCGCCTCCTCCAGCGTCTCGTTCGCCAGGAGCGCCTCCGCGAGGGCGTCGAGTTGGTCACGATGGTCGCGGAGTTTGTCGCAGGCCTCCTCGTAGCACTCGTCGACGATGCGGCGCATCTCGTGGTCGATGGAGTCGAGGGTCGCCGGGGCGGCGGCGAGGCCGTAGGCCTGCTGGGCATCGTTCGGGAGGGCGGAGAGGCGGCCGACCCGTTCGCTCATGCCCCAGCGGGCGACCATGCCGCGGACGATGTTGGTGACCTGTTCGAGGTCGTTCTCCGAGCCCGTCGTGATGACTCCGTAGACGACGTGTTCGGCGGCCATGCCGCCCAGGGCGCCGATGATGCGGCCGCGGAGGTACTCCTCCGTGTACGAGTACCTGTCCGCTTCCGGGGTCGACAGCGTTACGCCCAGGGCCCGGCCGCGCGGGACGATCGTGACCTTGCGGACCGGGTCCGCGCCCGGCTGCAGCATGCCGAGGAGGGCGTGGCCGCTCTCGTGGTAGGCCGTGCGGCGACGCTCCGCCTCCGGCATGACCAGCGCGCGTTCCGCGCCCAGCTGCACCTTTTCCAGCGCCTCGGAGAGATCCGTCTGCGTGACCTGCTCCTGCTTGCGCTTGACCGCCAACAGGGCCGCCTCGTTGGCGAGATTCGCGAGGTCCGCTCCGGTCATGCCCGGGGTCGTACCGGCCACCTGGGAGAGGTCCACATCGGGCGACAGCGGAATGTCGCGGGTGTGGATCGCCAGGATCGCCTCGCGGCCGCCGCGGTCGGGGGGCGAGACGTTGACGATGCGGTCGAAGCGGCCGGGACGGGTGAGCGCCGGGTCGAGGATGTCCGCGCGGTTCGTCGCGGCGATGACGATGACGCCCTCGGAGCCCGAGAAGCCGTCCATCTCGGTCAGGATCTGGTTCAGCGTCTGCTCGCGCTCGTCGTGGCCGCCCATGCCGGAGCCGCCCGCCCGCGCCCGGCCGATCGTGTCGATCTCGTCGATGAAGATGATGGAGGGGGCGACCTTGCGGGCCTCGGCGAACAGTTCACGGACACGGGACGCGCCGACGCCGACGATCATCTCGATGAACTCGGAGGCGGAGGCCGAGAAGAAGGGAACTCCCGCCTCCCCCGCCACCGCCCGTGCGAGCAGTGTCTTGCCCGTGCCCGGCGGACCGGAGAGCAGCACGCCGCGCGGCATCTTCGCGCCCATCCTGCGGTAGGCGTCCGGGTTCTTGAGGAAGTCCACGACGTCGTTCAGTTCGCCCTCGACCTCGTCGATACCGGCCACGTCGGCGAAGGTCGTACGCGGGGCGCCGGGCTGCAGTTCGACCGGCTTCGGGGGTGTCTTGCGGCCGAGCATGCCGCCCGCGCCGCCCAGGCCCGCCCGAAATCGTCGGGCGAAGAAGATCCACAGCACTACCAGGAGCACGATCGGGGCCAGGGAGAGCAGCAGGTTGGAGAGGAAGCTGCGCTGCTGGACCACCGGCGAGGCGGTCACCGTGACCTGGTGTTTCTCCAGGTTCTGCCAGAGCTTGTCGCCCGCGAAGGACGGGCGCTGGGTCTTGAACTTGGTGTACTTCCCGCCGCCCTCCGGGTTGTCCTGGGCGTTCTTGAGCTGGCCCTGGATCGCGTCGCCCTTGGAGTAGATCTTGGTGATGTTGCCGTTGTCGACCTGCTTGCTGAACTCCGTGTACGAGATCGTCGGCTCGTTGCCCTCATTGAAGAAGGACAGCACCAGGATGGCAATGACGAACACGACCAGGGCGGCAATGACCAGGCCGATCCAGCCCCCGGGCATCCTCCTTCTCCCGGAGGGCGGCCCGGTCGGCTCCGGCGGCGTGCCCTCGGTACGCCACGGCTGGTCTGGAGCCTTGCGCGGCGGCACGGAGTTGCTCATATTGGGACGTTACGACACGAAATGCACGCCAGCACCCGCACAACAACACATTGGGGGCGCCCCTCGAACGAGGGGCGCCCCCAGTGACATACCGGCGCAATCGCCCGTACGGACAGAACCGTCAGCCCATGAACTTCTTGAACTCGTCCGGCAGCTCGAAGTCCTGGCCGCCCTGCTGCGGCAGACCGAACGCGTTGCCACCCTGGGCGCCCGCCTCGCGGCGCTGCGCCTCCTCCAGCTCCTGCTGCTTGCGCTTCATCGGGTTGCCGGAGCGCTGCTTGCCCTTGGCCTGCTTCGCCTTCTTCTTGGTACGGCCGGGGCCGCCACCCATGCCCGGCATCCCGGGCATCCCGGGCATGCCGCCGCCCTGAGCCATCCGGGACATCATCTTGCGGGCCTCGAAGAAGCGCTCGACCAGGCCCTTGACCGCGCTGACCTCGACGCCGGAGCCCTTGGCGATACGGGCGCGGCGCGAGCCGTTGATGATCGTCGGCTCCTGGCGCTCGGCCGGGGTCATCGACTTGATGATCGCGGCCGTGCGATCGACGTCGCGCTCGTCGAGGTTGTTGATCTGGTCCTTGATCTGGCCCATGCCGGGGAGCATGCCGAGCAGCTTGCTGATGCTGCCCATCTTCCGGACCTGCTCCATCTGGGCCAGGAAGTCGTCCAGGGTGAAGTCCTGGCCCTTCTTGGACGCCAGCTTGGAGGCCATCTTCTCGGCCTCTTCTTGGCTGAACGTCTTCTCCGCCTGCTCGATCAGGGTGAGCAGGTCACCCATGTCGAGGATGCGGGAGGCCATCCGGTCCGGGTGGAAGGCGTCGAAGTCGTCGAGTTTCTCGCCGTTCGACGCGAACATGATCGGCTTGCCGGTGACCGACGCGATGGAGAGGGCCGCGCCGCCTCGGGCGTCGCCGTCGAGCTTCGACAGGACGACGCCGTCGAAGCCGACGCCGTCACGGAAGGCCTCGGCGGTGTTGACCGCGTCCTGGCCGATCATCGCGTCGACGACGAAGAGGATCTCGTCCGGAGAGGTGGCGTCGCGGATGTCCGCGGCCTGCTGCATCATGTCCCGGTCGATGCCGAGGCGACCGGCGGTGTCCACGATCACGATGTCGTGGACCTTGGTCTTCGCGAACTCCATGGAGTCCTTGGCGACCTTGACCGGGTCACCGACGCCGTTGCCCGGCTCGGGCGCGTAGACCGCGACGCCGGCGCGCTCGGCGACGACGCTGAGCTGGTTCACGGCGTTCGGGCGCTGGAGGTCGGCGGCGACCAGCAGCGGGGAGTGGCCCTGGTCCTTGAGCCACTTGCCGAGCTTTCCGGCGAGGGTGGTCTTACCGGCACCCTGCAGACCCGCGAGCATGATCACGGTGGGCGGGTTCTTGGCGAACCGGAGACGGCGGGTCTCGCCGCCGAGGATCGTGACGAGTTCCTCGTTCACGATCTTGAGAACCTGCTGGGCCGGGTTCAGCGCCTTGGAGACCTCGGCACCGAGCGCGCGCTCCTTGACGTTCTTGATGAAGGTCCGCACGACGGGCAGGGCCACGTCGGCCTCGAGGAGCGCGATACGGATCTCGCGTGCGGTGGCGTCGATGTCAGCTTCGGACAGCCGGCCCTTGCCCCGCAGGTTCTTGAACGTCGCTGAGAGGCGATCGGAGAGAGTATCGAACACGGCGCTCGTCGGTCCTCAGGGGTCGGGGGCGAAGGGAATCGCCCTCCAGGGTATCTGGCCGCGTGCGGTGCGGTCTCCACCGCGTTCGTACGAGACCGGGGGCACCCCCCGATCCCGTACGGGGCGGGCGCTCCGAGCAGGTCCGGGGAAACGCACCCGCGCTTGCCCGGGGCGCTCAGCCCCGCAGCGTCTCCTCCAGGGCGCGGGCCACCGAGGCCGCCTCCTCTCCCGGCAGCGGCGCGCCCTTCGTGCCGGTCACGTAGAAGGCGTCGACGGCGTTCGCGCCGAGCGTGGAGACGTGCATGCTCCGCACCCGGACGTTCGCGTCCTCCAGGGCCCGCCCGATGCGGTGCAGCAGGCCGGGGGCGTCGTGGGCGCGGACCTCGATGACCGTGGCGTGGCGGGAGGCCGCCGAGGCGACCGTCACACGGGGCGGCGGCGCGACCGTCCCCCGGCGGCGGGGGTAGGCGGCGTCCCGTTCGGCGAGCCGGGCCGTGATGGCGAGGGATCCGTCCAGGGCCCGTACGAGATCGGCGCGCAAGCGGGCGGCCTGCGGCAGGGAGCCGTACTCGGCGGCGACCCGCCAGTTGAGCAGCAGCACCGAGCCCTCCACGCCGTCGGGCAGATCCAGGGCGCGCAGCTCGGCGGTGCGAACGGTCAGCCGGTGCATGGCGAGGACTCCCGCGACCGCGGGAAGCACACCTGGCTGGTCGGGCACGGCGATGAGGAGCTCCACGCCCAGCGGCTCCGGGTCGCCGGCGGTCTCCTCGGCCGGCGGCTCGGTCTGCGCGCGCAGCGCCAGTACGGGCCCGCGCGTCCGGAACGCCTCGATCGCGAGCCGCTCCTGCTCGGCCGTGGGCGCCGCGTCTTCGGGCTCCTCGGGAGCGTCCCCGGCGAGTACGGCCGAGACCCGCTTGACCAGGTCGGCGACGAGGGAGCCGCGCCACGAGGACCAGGCGGCGGGGCCGGTGGCCAGGGCGTCCGCCTCGGTCAGGGCGTGCAGCAGTTCCAGGGTGCCCTGCGAGCCCACCGCCTCGGCGACCGAGCGGACCGTGGCCGGGTCCTCCAGGTCGCGCCGGGTCGCGGTGTCGACGAGCAGCAGATGGTGGCGTACGAGGGCGGCGAGCACCGCCACGTCCGCGCGGTCGAAGCCGATCCGGGAGGCGACGTCCCGCGCGATGATCTCGCCGGCCACGGAGTGGTCGCCGGGCCAGCCCTTGCCGATGTCGTGCAGCAGGGAGGCCACGAGCAGGAGGTCGGGGCGGCCCACGCGGCGGGTGAGCTCGGAGGCGCGGACGGCCGTCTCGATGAGGTGGCGGTCGACGGTCCAGATGTGCACGGCGTTGCGCTGCGGCCGGCAGCGGACCCGCTCCCAGTCGGGCAGGAGGCGGGTGATCAGGCCCTCCGCCTCCAGCGCCTCCCAGACCTCGACGGTCGGGCGGCCCGAGCCGAGGAGCGTGACGAGCTGTTCGCGGGCCTCGGCGGGCCAGGGCGTGGGCAGCGGGCGCGCCGCTGCGGCCATGCGCCGTACGGCGTGCAGGGACAGGGGGAGCCCCGCCTGGGCCGCCGCGGCCGCGGCGCGGAGCGGGAGTACGGGATCGCGTTCGGGGCGTGCCGTGCGTGCGAGCACCACCTCGCCGTCCATCTCGACCACACCCTCGGCGAGCGGGGAGCGCTCCGCGGCGGGCTTGGCGCCGCCGCCCAGCATGGCGCGCAGCCGCGGACGAACGGCGCGCGAACGCAGCACGCGCCCCACCTCGCGCCAAGTGACGTCACTGGCGTACGAGACGACGCGCGCGGCCTCGTACACCTGACGCAGCAGGGTGTCGGCGTCCAGCAGCCCCAGTTCCGCGGCGACCTGGTCCTGCTCCTGGAGCGAGAGGCGGTCGGTGGCTCGTCCGGTGGTGAGGTGCAACGCGTCGCGTACGTCGAGGAGCCTGCGCCGGGCGTCGGAGAGGCCCTCGCGGGGCGCGTCCGCGAGCCAGGAGGCGGCGACGGCGCGCAGGGCGGTGGCGTCGCGCAGCCCGCCGCGCGCTTCCTTCAGGTCCGGTTCGAGGAGGTACTGCAGCTCTCCTTGCCGCTCGGCGCGTTCGGCGCACAGCTCCTGGAGTTCGGGGAGACGTTTCGGCGCCTGATTGCGCCAGTCGGCGAGCACCGCCGTACGCAATCCGGCGGTGAGGGCGAGATCGCCCGCGAGATGCCGGGCGTCCAGCAGCCCCAGCTGCACCTTGAGGTCGTCGCCCGCGGTCTTGCGGGCCTCGGCGGGCGTACGGACGGAGTGGTCCAGGGCGAGGCCCAGGTCCCAGACGGGGTACCAGATGCGGTCGGCGAGGGCGGCGACCGCGCCGGAGTCGCTGCCGTCGTGCAGGAGCAGCAGATCGAGGTCGCTGCGGGGAGAGAGTTCGCCGCGTCCGTAGCCGCCGACGGCGACCAGCGACGCCCCGCGCAGTCCTTCGGAGCCTGCGGTGAACAAGCCGGTCAGCCAGTCGTCGGTGAGTTCCGCGAGTGCGGCACGGCGCGGCGGCCCGGACCGCGCCCCCTCCTGGAGGAGGCGCAGCCGGGCCGCCGCGTAGCCGCTGGGTCCCGAGTCCTCTGCTTCCGTACGCATGTCCGTACTCGTCACCCAGCGACTCCTGTCTTTCTGCCTCTTCGAGCGGGTCCGGTTAGAGCGCGTCCGGGCCGCGCTCGCCGGTCCGGACCCGGACGGCTGTCTCGACCGGGATGGACCAGACCTTGCCGTCACCGATCTTGCCGGTGCGGGCCGCCTTCACAACGACGTCGATGAGCTGTTCGGCGTCGTCGTCCTCGGCCAGCACCTCGATGCGGATCTTGGGGACCAGGTCGACCGTGTACTCGGCGCCACGGTAGACCTCGGTGTGGCCCCTCTGCCGACCGTAGCCGCTGGCCTCGGTGACCGTCAGACCGTGCACCCCGAAGGCCTGCAGGGCCTCCTTGATCTCGTCGAGCCGGTGGGGCTTCACGACGGCGGTGATGAGCTTCATGCGTCCACCTTCTTGGTCTCCGTACCCGCAAGGGCGGAAACGGCGGCTCCGACGACGCCGCCACCCGCTCCGCTGAAGTCGTATGCGGTCTCGGCGTGCTCGGCCTGGTCGATGCCCGCGATCTCCTCATCCTCGGTGACCCGCATGCCCATCGTCTTGTCGATGAGGAAGGCGAGGATCGCGGAGGCGATGAGGGAGTAGGCGAGGATGGCGAAGACACCGGCGCACTGCTTCCAGAACTGTGTCATGCCGCCGCCGTAGAAGAGACCCTCCACGGTGGACTGACCCTTGCCGCTGGCGAAGAGGCCGATCAGCAGGGAGCCGACGACACCGCCGACCAGGTGGACGCCGACGACGTCGAGGGAGTCGTCGTAGCCGAACCTGTACTTCAGGCCGACGGCCATGGCGCACAGCACACCGGCGATGACGCCGACGGCGATCGCCCCTACCGGGGAGACCGCACCACCGGACGGAGTGATGGCGACCAGACCGGCGACGGCACCCGAGGCCGCACCCAGCGTGGTGAACGCGCCGTGCCGGATCTTCTCGTAGATGAGCCAGGCCAGCATGGCGGCGGCGGTGGCGATCTGCGTGTTGACGAACATCAGCGCGCCGACGCCGTCATCGTTGCCGAGCCACGAACCGGCGTTGAATCCGAACCAGCCGAACCACAGCAGACCGGCGCCGAGCATGACCAGCGGGAGGCTGTGCGGACGCATCGGGTCCTTCTTGAAGCCCACGCGCTTGCCGATGACCAGGATCACGCCGAGCGCCGCGGCACCCGCGTTGATGTGGACCGCCGTACCACCGGCGAAGTCGATCACGCCCAGGTCGAAGGCCCAGCCACCGGCACCCCAGACCCAGTGGGCGACGGGGAAGTAGACGACCGTGCCCCACAGCGCGACGAACAGCGCCCACGCCGTGAACTTGACGCGGTCCGCGAGCGCGCCGCTTATCAGAGCGGGCGTGATGATCGCGAACATCATCTGGAAGACCATGAAGACGAAGATCGGGATGGTGTAGCCGTCCCACAGCTCCGTCAGGCCGACGTTGCTGAGGCCGACCCAGTCCGAGTTCCAGCCGATGAAGGAGCCGTGGTCGGTACCGAAGGCGAGCGAGAAGCCGTACAGCACCCACAGGATCGTGATGATCCCTATGCTGATGAAGCTCATCATCAGCATGTTCAAGGTGCTCTTGACGCGGACCATGCCTCCGTAGAAGAAGGCCAGGCCGGGCGTCATGATCAGCACCAGGGCGGAACAGATGAGCATGAACCCTGTGTTGGCGGCAGACAGCTTGGGTGCTTCTGCGGCAAGGGTGATGGCTGGTGCCATCGGCGTCTCCTCGTCGTTGGTACGGCCCCGTGCGGGCGAAGCCTGAGTGGGCGTGAGGGGTGGGCCGGTTATGCGCCATGAGATTGGCGCAGCGCCGTTTCCGTCGAAGCCCCTCGATGTTTCGCGCCAGTGACGAAGAGGTCCTGTGTGTTACGCGTCCATGAACTGCCTGATACCGGCCCGAGCGATCGTTATCGTGGCGCAACCTTCTTCGAAGGCAGGAAACCGGCCACGGTCGGCCGTCCGATGACCTGGCATGGGGGAGCCGAGTCGGGCAGTTCGGGACAGCCGGCCGTGGCCGGAGTACTGGGCCGGGGCCGCTCAGGCCGCCCGGTCAGACCGCCTCGGCCGTCTCGGGCAGGTCGATGGCGAGCTGGTCGGTGAGATCGATGACCTCGCCGAGGTCCCCGAAGTCGCGGGCCGCCGTGTCGACCGTCTTTCGGATACGAGTGTTGACCCGCTCGGAGCGCACCTTCTTGGCGACCGTCATCGCCTCCTTGGCCAGCACCGCGCTCTGCGCGGGCTCGCGCTGCAGGAGGTGCACGGTGGCCATGCCGATGAGGTTGAGGGCGTACGAACGCTGGTGCTCCTGGTCCTTGCCGAAGCGGTCGACGGCCTGCTGCATCAGGGGCTCGGCCATGGACGCGTACGTGGGGCTGCGCCCGGCGACATAGGCGAGATCACGGTAGGAGTGCGAGTTCTCGCCGTACAGCTCGGCCTTCGAGAAGAAACGGATCCAGTCGGGGTCCGGGTCGTCCCACTCATGGACGTCGGCGAAGGTGTCCTCGGCCATCCGGACGGCCCGCTTGCACTTTCCGGGCTGGCCCATGTTGGCGTAGGCGCGGGCCTCCATCGCATACAGCATCGACTGGGTGCGCGGGCTCGCGCAGTCACGGCTTCCGTACTGCGCGAGATGGATGAGTTCGAGGGCGTCGTCGGGGCGGCCGAGGTGGATCATCTGACGGCTCATACTGGAAAGGATGTACGAGCCGAGCGGCTTGTCGCCCGCTTCCTTGGCGGCGTGCAGGGCGAGCACGAAGTACTTCTGCGCGGTGGGCTGGAGTCCCACGTCGTAACTCATCCAGCCCGCCAGCTCGGCCAGCTCCGCGGCCACCTTGAACAGGCGTTTGTTGGTCGCGGCGGGCTGGGGCTCCTGCAGCAGGTCGGTCACCTCGTGCAGCTGGCCGACGACCGCCTTGCGGCGCAGGCCGCCACCGCACTGGGCGTCCCACTGCCGGAACATGACGGTGGTGGACTCCAGCAGGTCCAGCTCGGGCTTGGAGAGCCGGCCGCCACGGCGGGTCGAGGCCGGGGGCTCGGGCTCCTCGTACGGCGGTGTGGGCGCGGGCACGAGCCAGCGCTGCATGGGCTCGATGAGCGCCGGGCCGGCGGAGAGGGCCAGCGAGCTGCCGAGGAAGCCGCGGCGCGCCAGCATCAGGTCGCTGCGCGAGTACTCGCTGATCAGCGCCACGGTCTGCGGGCCCGTCCACGGCAGGTCGACGCCGGACACGGACGGTGACTGGTGCGCGGCGCGCAGACCGAGGTCCTCGACGGCGACGACACAGCCGAACCGCTCGGAGAACAGCTCGGACAGGATCCGCGGGATCGGCTCCCGCGGGTTCTCCCCGTCGAGCCAGCGGCGTACCCGCGAGGTGTCCGTGGAGATGTGATTGGCCCCCAACTGGCGAGCCCTGCGGTTCACTTGACGTGCGAGCTCGCCCTTGGACCAGCCGCTGCGCACGAACCACGAGCCGAGCAGCTCATTGGGGCGCTTGTCAGCGTTCGTCCCGCTTCCGCCGTTGCCGCCCACTGGAACGCCCCCATCCCTGAGACCACTTGCACGCTACGTGCGCCCAAGCCCTATCAGAATGCCGGTAAATACGGCCGCGCGTCCGGCAGTTCTCACCCTTCGAACGGGAGGCCGACTTGCCCTTGGCATACCCACGAGTGCATACGTCCCCAGGACTCGTGCACTCAAAGTAATCCTACGATCACCCGTCCAGCCATGGCGATCCCGCAAACGCCACCATTCGCCACCCCTTCGAATGAACTCCGCGCGGCCTGCGCGCGATTCACTTGACACATGACGGCCGGGAGTGGGCGGAGCGGTGTGCGTCGGGGCGCACGCAGCCAAGCGCACCACCCGGGGCACCACAAAGCGCCGCCTGGACCGCGCGGCACGGGGAAGTCGGGAACAGAGGGTTACGTTCAGCTTCCCTAACGTAACCACCGGTGCGTCGGACCCGTTGGAGGGGGCATGGGCTTCACGATCGGCAGTAGTCGGGGGATGCGCGAAATCCGGCCCGGCTCGCGGCGCCGAGGCCGCTCGTCGGAGTGCACCGCCGTGGCCGAGTTCACCGGGCTGTGGGGCTGGGACGTGGTCCCGGGCTCCCGGGCCGCCGCCGGGGCATGCTCGTGCGGCAAGACCGGCTGCCCCGCACCGGGCGCGCACCCGCTGGACTTCGCGCCGACCATCCCGGCCGGCGCCACACTCGACGAGGCGACCGAGGCCTGGGCCGAATTCCCGGGGGCCGCGGTGATGCTGCCGGTCGGCGGCGCCTTCGACGTGATCGAGGTCGCCGAAGCCGCCGGGCGCCGCTCGCTCGTCCGCCTCGAACGCATGGGGCTCCCCCTCGGACCGGTCACGGCCACGCCGGACGGCCGCGCCCACTTCTTCGTCGCCCCCGGCGCGGCGGCCGAGCTCCCCGAGCTGCTCTACCGGATGGGCTGGGACGACGCGTCCCTCGACCTGCACGGTCTGGGCCCCGGTACGCATGTCACGGCCCCGCCCTCCGACCGAGGCGGCCTCGGCCCGGTCCAGTGGCTGCGCTCCCCCGCCCTGGACTCGGCGACGAAGCCACCGCAGGCACGGCTGCTGCTCGGCACATTGGCGTACGTGGCGCATCGGTCGCGCGTGTAGCTCCCGGCCCACAGGTCGCGCGCCCGACTCCTGCCGGCGACAACAGCGAAGGGCCCCGCCTCATCTGCACCATGCGGCGGGGCCCTTCTTCTTCGCGTAAGCCGGGACTACTCACCAATGAGCGCGTCCACGAACGCCTCCGGCTCGAACGGCGCCAAGTCGTCCGCACCCTCGCCCAGACCCACCAGCTTGACCGGCACACCCAGCTCGCGCTGCACCGCGACGACGATGCCGCCCTTGGCGGTGCCGTCCAGTTTGGTCAGCACGATGCCGGTGATGTCGACGACCTCGGCGAAGACGCGGGCCTGCACGAGGCCGTTCTGCCCGGTCGTGGCGTCGAGCACCAGCAGAATCTCGTCCAGCGGCGCGTGCTTCTCGACGACGCGCTTGACCTTGCCGAGCTCGTCCATGAGGCCTGTCTTGGTGTGGAGCCGGCCCGCGGTGTCGATGAGCACGACGTCGTAGCCCATCTCCTTGCCTTCCTTGACCGCGTCGAAGGCGACGGAAGCGGGATCGCCGCCCTCGGGCCCGCGCACGGTGTAGGCGCCGACCCGGTCACCCCAGGTCTGCAGCTGCTCGGTAGCGGCGGCACGGAAGGTGTCGGCGGCACCCAGGACGACGGTGCGGCCGTCGGCCACCAGGACACGGGCGAGCTTGCCGGTGGTGGTGGTCTTGCCGGTGCCGTTGACGCCGACGACCATCACGATGCCGGGCTTGCTGGCCTCGGGCTCGGTTTTGACGGTGCGGTCGAACTCGGTGCCGATCAGGTTGAGGAGCTCCTCGCGCAGCAGGCTGCGCAGCTCCTGGGGGGTACGCGTGCCGAGCACCTTGACGCGCTCGCGCAGCCGCTCGACCAGCTCCTGGGTGGGCTGCACGCCGACATCGGCGGTGAGCAGCGTGTCCTCGATCTCCTCCCAGGTGTCATCGTCGAGATGCTCGCGGGAGAGCAGCGTGAGCAGCCCCTTGCCGAGCGCGTTCTGCGAGCGGGACAGGCGGGCGCGCAGGCGCACGAGACGCCCGGCGGTCGGCTCCGGGATCTCGATCTCGGGAACTTCGACGACGGGTGGGGGCTCCTCGACGGCGACGGACGTGGCCGCCGAGCCCTCGGGAAGATCCACCTCCTCGATCGTGCGGCGCGGTTCTTCGCGCGGCGTCTCGGCCTCGTCGCCGACGTGCGGCTCGGCCGGAGGGGCGGTGATGTCGGGGGCGGCGGGGGGCGGCGGGGGCAGCTGCTTCCGCTTGCGACTGCCGATGACGAGCCCGCCGAGCGCGCCGATCACGACCAAGGCGATGACTACAGCAAGGATGACGGTTTCCATAACGTCCCCCAGTATCGGCCATCCCTCCCGCGGGAGGCGGATTCCCGTTCCCGGGCGAGATTCCGTGGCTTCCTCCAAAGAACATAAGTCACAAAAAGGCAGCACCCTGACCAAAGTATGATGATTCGCCATGAGCACCACCGAGCCCTCCGATGGCGCCCTCGAGACTCCCGCCCGCGAAACCCTCGAAACCCGCGGCATAGAGCCGGTCCCCCACTTCGAACGCACCGCGAGAACCCGCGACCTGTTCCCCACCTGGGTCGCCGCCAACATCAGCGTCCTGCTGCTGACCATGGGCGCGACCCTGGCCGTCACGTACGGACTCAACTTCTGGCAGGCCCTGGTCGTCGGAATCGCGGCGCCGATCGTGTCGTACGGCCTGGTCGGACTGATCGGCATCGCGGGCAAGCGCGGCGGCGCTCCCGGCATGGCCCTGTCCCGCGCGGTCTTCGGCCAGCGCGGGAATCTCCTCCCCGGCTCCCTGATCTGGATCGCCCGCTGGGGCTGGGAGACGATCAACGCGGTGACCGGCGCCTACACGCTGCTCACCGTCCTCGACATCCTCTTGGGCATCAAGAGCAACACGTTCCTGATCATCGTGACGCTGCTGCTCTTCGTCATCACGACGTTCGCGATCTCGGGACTCGGCATCAAGGCCGTCCAGAAGTGCAACAAGTGGGCGACGTACCTCTTCGGCGGCTTCTCAGTGCTCGTCCTCGGCTATCTGATCGTGGACACGGACTGGAGCAAGGTCTTCGGACAGGCTGCGGGCCAGACGTCTTTGATGATCACGGGCGTCGGCCTCATCGCCGCGGGCGGCATCAGCTGGGTGCCCTCCTCCCCCGACTTCACGCGCTATCTGCCGCGTACGGCGTCCTCCGCGGCGATCGTGCGCAACTCCATCGGCGGCGCCGGCATCGTCGTACTGCCCATGGTCCTGATGGGCGCCGTCATGGCGGTCTCCACGCCGGATCTGGCCTCGGCAGCCGACCCGGTGTCCTTCCTCGGCGCGATCCTGCCGCTGTGGATCGCGGTGCCGTATCTTCTGATCGCCCTGGTCGGCATGCTGCTGATCAACACGATGTCCATGTACTCGGCGGGATTCACCGCGCAGACACTCGGCTTCAAGGTGCCGCGGCACTGGGCGGTCTCGGTCAACGCCGTCATCTCGCTGGTCCTCGGCGGCGTCCTGATGCTGGTCGCGACGAGCTTCATGGGCTCGTTCATCGCGTTCCTGTCGCTGCTCGCCGTCGCCTTCTCCGCATGGGTGGGCGTGTTCGGAGCGGACATGCTGCGCCGCAAGGAGTACGACGCCGAGGCCCTGCTCGACACCACGCGGACCAGCGCCTATTGGTACCGGGGCGGCTTCAGTCCCGCCGCGGTCGCCGCGTGGGCGGTGGGTCTGGGCAGCGGACTGCTGTTCACGAGGTCCGACTGGTTCACGGGCCCGCTGGCCTCCGACAACCCCATCGGCGAGTACGGCCTGGGCTGGGTGGCGACGATCGTGGTCTCCTTCCTCCTGTACGCCGCCCTGCCGAAGCCCGCAGTGGTCACACCCGGGACCGAGCCTGCCGAAGAGCCCGCCGCTATGGCTGTCTGACGCACCGTCAGCTACCGTCCCCCTTCACACACGAAGGGGGACTCCCCATGCCCGTAACCGTCGTACGCTTCAACCTCGTTGACCCCGACGCCACGCCCGCGTCGCTGAGTGCCCGCTACAAGGCGGCGGTCGAGATGGCCGCGTACGCCGACGACCGCGGGATCACCACCGTGCAGACCGAGGAACACCACGGTGTCGCCAACAACTGGCTGCCCTCGCCGTTCGCGTTCGCCGGCGCGGTCTTCGGCGCGACCCGGCACATCGCGGTCACCGTCTCCGCGGTCATCGGTCCGCTGCACGACCCGCTGCGCCTCGCCGAGGACATCGCCGTACTCGATCTGCTCAGCGGCGGACGGCTCGTCACGGTGGCCGGGATCGGCTACCGGCCCGAGGAGTACGCCCTCTTCGACGTCGACTGGAAGCGGCGCGGCGCGCTGCAGGACGAGTTGCTGGAGACGGTGCTGAAGGCGTGGACCGGCGAGGAGTTCGCATACCGGGGCCGTACGGTACGGGTCACCCCACGCCCCTTCTCGGATCCGCATCCCCTGCTGCTGGTCGGCGGTTCGTCCAAGGCCGCGGCCCGGCGCGCCGCCCGGCTCGGGCTGCCGTTCTTCCCCAGCGCGCACCTTCCCGAGCTGGAGGCGTACTACAAGGAGCGGCTCATCGAGTACGGCACCGAGGGCTGGACCATGATGCCCGCCGCCGAGACCCCGCTGCTGCACATCGCCGAGGACCCGGACCGGGCGTGGGCCGAGTACGGCGGGCACTTTCTGCACGAGGCGCAGACGTACGCCTCCTGGCAGTCCGGCGACATCCGCTCGGCGGTGAAGTCGGCAGCCACCACGGTCGACGAGCTGCGCGCCGAGGGTGTCTACCGGATCCTCACGCCCGGGGCGTGCGTGGAGCAGGGCCTGGACAACCTCGTGCTGCATCCGCTGTCCGGCGGGATGCCGATCGACGAGGGCTGGCGCAGCCTGCATCTGTTCTGCGAAAACGTACTGCCCCGGCTCAAGGACCTCGAAGGAATCGAGGGCTGAGCCGGGGCAGTACGTCTTTTTCGAGTACGAGGAGAGGGGCAGCGGGGACTTGGCCCTTCTCCCCGAGTTTCGGGGAGCCTTTGTCAGGAGGCTCAGCCCATCTCCTCCAGGGCCTTGCCCTTCGTCTCCTTCACGTACTTGAGCACGAAGGGGATCGAGAGCGCGGCGAAGATCGTGTAGATCACGTAGGTCGCGGAGAGGTTCCAGTCCGCCAGCGACGGGAAGCTCGCGGTGATGGCCCAGTTGGCGATCCACTGCGCGGAGGCGGCGACGCCCAGCGCGGCGGCGCGTATCCGGTTCGGGAACATCTCGCCGAGGAAGACCCAGACCACGACACCCCAGGAGAGGGCGAAGAAGAGGACGAAGATGTGTGCGGCGACCAGGGCGGTCCAGCCCTGGGCGGCCGGCAGCTTGCCGTCGACGAGGTCGAAGGAGAAGGCCCAGGCCTCGAGGCCGAGACCGATGACCATGCCCACGGAACCGATGAGCGCGAGCGGCTTACGGCCGATCCGGTCGACGAAGATCATGGCGATCACGGTGCCGATGATGTTGATGATCGACGTCGTGAACGAGTAGAAGAACGAGTCCGTCGGGTCGACACCGACCGACTGCCACAGTGTCGAGGAGTAGTAGAACGCGACGTTGATGCCGACGAACTGCTGGAAGACCGAGAGGCCGATACCGACCCAGACGATCGGCTTGAAGAAGAAGCTGCCGCCGAGCAGGTCCTTGAAGGTCGACTTGTGCTCGCTCTTCATGGCGTGCTCGATCTCGGCGACGCGGGCGTTCAGGTCGACCTTGTCGCCTTCGACCTCCTTGAGCACCTCACGGGCGCGCTCGTCCTTGCCGGCGGAGATCAGGAAGCGCGGCGACTCGGGGATCGCGAAGGAGAGCAGACCGTAGAGGACGGCCGGGACGACCATGACGCCGAGCATGACCTGCCAGGCCTCGAGGCCGAGGAGCTTGCCGCGCTGGTCGCCGCCGGCGGCGTTGAGGATGCCCCAGTTGACCAGCTGCGAGATGGCGATGCCGATGACGATCGCGGCCTGCTGGAAGGATCCGAGGCGTCCGCGGTATGCGGCCGGGGCGACCTCGGCGATGTAGGCGGGGCCGATCACGGAGGCCATACCGATGGCGAAACCGCCGATGATGCGCCAGAAGGCGAGGTCCCACAGCGCGAAGGGCAGTGCCGAGCCGACGGCGCTGACCGTGAAGAGGACGGCGGATATCTGCATGCAGCGGATGCGGCCGATGCGGTCGGCTATGCGACCCGCGGTCGCCGCGCCTATGGCGCAGCCGATCAGCGCGATGGCGATGACCTGCGCCAGCGCCGCGGAGCCGATGTCGTAACGGCTTCGGATGGCTTCGACGGCGCCGTTGATCACGGCACTGTCGTAGCCGAAGAGGAAGCCGCCCATCGCGGCCGCCGCCGCGATGAAGATGACGTGCCCGAGATGTTCGGGGTGAGCCGTCCTGGCTCTTGATTGGGGTGCCTGCGCAGTGCTGGTCACGTGAAACTCCTCGGGCCACCGGCCTCGCTGCCGGGGGGTGGGGGCAAGCCCTCCAGGGGTGGTTCCGGGGGCACAAGTTCGCGCCGCCCATCACCTGAAGGTAAAAGCAACGTTGCAGAGACTATGCCTTCAAGTTTCGAAGTCAACAGCTCCCCCGCTGTGAATTTTCGGCACAGGAGTTGTGCGTCTGTGTTCAACACTTGAACTCAGCAGGAAGGCCAGGTCATAACCGGTGCGGCCTACACGTATCTAGCGGAGCCGCTGGCTGATGACCTTCGACACACCGTCGCCCTGCATGGAGACGCCGTACAGCGCGTCGGCGACCTCCATCGTGCGCTTCTGATGTGTGATCACGATCAGCTGCGAGGCCTCCTGCAGCTCCTGCATGATGCGGATCAGCCGCTGCAGGTTGGTGTCGTCGAGCGCCGCCTCGACCTCGTCCATCACATAGAACGGGCTGGGCCGCGCCTTGAAGATCGACACGAGCATCGCGACGGCGGTCAGCGACCGCTCACCGCCGGAGAGCAGGGACAGCCGCTTGACCTTCTTGCCCGGGGGCCGCGCCTCGACGTCCACACCCGTGGTGAGCATGTTGTCGGGGTCGGTCAGGATCAGCCGCCCCTCCCCTCCCGGGAACAGCCGGCTGAAGACCCCTTCGAACTCCCGGGCCGTGTCCCGGTACGCCTCGGTGAAGACCTGTTCGACGCGCTCGTCGACCTCCTTCACCACCTGAAGCAGATCGGCACGCGTCTTCTTGAGGTCCTCGAGCTGCTCGCTGAGGAACTTGTGGCGTTCCTCCAGCGCGGCGAACTCCTCCAGGGCGAGCGGGTTGACCTTGCCCAGCTGCTGGTAGGCCCGTTCGGCCGACTTGAGCCGTCGCTCCTGCTCGGCGCGGTGGAACTGCCGGGGCTGGTTGCGCGGATGCTCCGGGTCCTCGGGCAGTTCCTCGCCCTCGGCGGGGAGCGAGGGCGGCACGAGCTGGTCGGGACCGTAGTCCGCAACCAGCCCCGCCGGTTCGACACCGAGCTCCTCCAGCGCCTTCGACTCCAGCTGCTCTATGCGCAGCCGCTTCTCGGCGCCGAGTACCTCGCCGCGGTGAACCGAATCCGTGAGTTTGTCGAGCTCCGCCTTGAGGTCGCGGCCCGCGTTGCGGGCGACGCCGAGCGCCTGCTCCCTGTGCGTCTTGGCGCTCTCCGCGGCGGCCCGCTCCTCCTCGGCCCGGGTGAGCGAGACCTCGACGTGCGCGAGCAGCTGGCGCGCACCGAAGGCGACGGCCTCGGCGACCGCCGCCTCGTGCCGCAGCCGGGCCCGGCGCTGCTCGGCACGCGCGCGTGCCTCGCGTTCGGCACGCGCGGCCCGGTCGAGTCCGTCGGCCCGCCCTGCGAGCCCCTTGACCCGCTCCTCGTGCGTACGCACCTGGAGCCGGGCCTCCATCTCGGTCTGCCGCGCGTTGGCGCCGTCGGCGGCGAGCCGGTCGCGCACGGAGGTGTCAGGCTCCTCCTCGACGGGCATCTCCTCGGCGACGGCGAGCCGCTCGGCCAGCTCCTCGGCCTCCTCCACGGCCCGCTCCAGCGCCTCCTGCGCCCGCGCCGCAGCGGCCGTACTCCGCTCGGCCTCGCCGGCAGCTCCCCGCGCCTGTCCGGCAAGCCGCCCGAGCTGTTGCGCCACAGACGATTTCTCCCGCTCGGCGGCCCGTCGCTGCTCGCCCAACTCCTCGACGAGCGCAGCCCGTTCTTTCCTCTGCTCGGTGGCGAGGTGCTGGGCCTCGGTCAACTCCTCGCAGCGGACGGCGAGTTCTTCGAGCTCGGCCGCCGCCTCGTCGACCGATGCCTGCACTTCGAGCAGGCTGGGCGCCCCGGCGGAGCCGCCGTGCGCGAAGTGCGCCCCGAGCAGGTCTCCCTCGGCGGTGACGGCGGTGAGTTCGGGCCGCGCGTAGATCAGGTCCTCGGCGTCTTCGAGGGTGCCCACGACGACGATCCCCCGCAGCAGTCGCCGTACGGCGGGCATGAGTTCGGCGGGGCCCCGGACGAGATCGGCGGCGTACGGGGGCCCGTCGGCCCTGTGATCGGGGCGGGATACGCCCTCGGGTGTGCCGTACGCGTCGACGCGCCGCTCCGCACCGCCCGCGACACCCGGCACCCCGTGGTCACCGGCCTCGGCCCCGGTCCCCGTACCGCTCCCGGCGCCGTGGCGTACGCCACCGGTGGCGCCGTACACATCGTCGCGCCCGGCCGCGAGCATCTCGCCGGGAGCACCACCCGCGGTACCCGGCGCCCGGTGCTCTCCGATCCCCGCCCCACCGCGTACGTCATCGGTGGTGCCGTGGGCCATCGGCGGGACCGCGGGCCGCACCCCCGCGGGAGCGTGCGAACCGTCTGCGGGCCGCCCCGCCGGGCCGGCCACCGTCCGCCCTGCTCCAGGGGAGCCCGGTCCCGCCGGAACGTCCCTGCGTACGTCTCCGGTCGCCGGGCCGGAGCCGTCGCGCCGCGCCGCGCCCGCTGCGGGCTCCTCCGGTGCGCCCGCCAGCAGCAACGCCGCCCGCCCGGCGTCCTGCTTGCGCAGCAGGCGGATGGCCTCCGCGGCGGAGGCGGGGGTGGTGACCGCGATCGCGTCCGCTGCCGCGCCGAAGGCCGCGGCCAGGGGAACTTCGAAGCCGGGTGTCACCGACAGCAGCTCGGCCGCCGGCCCGAGCAGCCCCGTCAGCCGGTCCTTCGCCCCGAGCAGCGCTCCCGTGCCGTCCTTGCGGCGCAGCCCGAGGGCGAGAGCCTCGTGGCGGGCCTGGGTGGCGGCACGCCTGCGTTCCGCCACCGTGGCCGCCTCGCGGGCCGCCGTCAGCGTGGCCTCCGCCTCGGCGAGTGCCCGCTTGGCCGCCTCGTGCCGCTCCGTCAGCTCCGCGTCGCCCGCGTCGAGGCCGTCGACCTCGGCCTTCAGCTGCTCGTACTCCTCCTGTGCCGCGACCGCGCGCTCCTGGGCCTCGTCGCGGGCGGAGGCGAGCCGGTCGATCTCTGCCTGCGCGGAGGCGGCGCGTGAACGGGCGGCGTTGACCTGGCCGTTGAGGCGGGCGAGGCCCTCGCGGCGGTCGGCGATGGCGCGGGCCACATCCTTGAGGCGGCGCTCCTCGACGGCGAGCTCGCGCTCCAGCTCGGCGCGGTGCGCGACGGTGTCCTCCAGGGCACGCTCGGCTGCCTCCAGAGCCGCTTCGAGCTCGGCCTCCTGCTCGCGGATCCGCGCGGCCTCGCGCTCCATGTCCTCGGGGTCGCGGCCGCGCCGCTCCTCGGCGGGCACGGACGTGGCGCTCTTCACGCGCGCGTCGGCAAGCGAGATCGTGCCACGCACCCGTTCAGCGAGCTGCGAGAGTTCGTACCAGGTCTGCTGGGCGCGCTGGAGACGCGGCGTCAGCTGCCGGACCTCGTCCTCCAGAAGAGCTTCTCGCTGGAGCGCCTTCTTCAGCTCCGCCTCGGCGGTTTCCTTGCGTTCCTTGAGCGCGGCCTCGTCGGCGATCTCGGTCTGCAGCGCCTGGCGGAGTCGTACGAGATCGTCGGCCAGCAGTCGCAGGCGCGCGTCCCGGAGGTCGGCCTGGATGACGGCGGCGCGGCGGGCGACGGCCGCCTGGCGGCCGAGCGGCTTCAACTGCCGCCGCAGCTCGTCCGTCAGGTCCTGCACTCGCGCGAGGTTCGCCTGCATCGCGTCCAGCTTCCGCAGCGCCTTCTCCTTGCGCTTGCGGTGCTTGAGGACGCCTGCCGCCTCCTCGATGAAGGCGCGGCGGCCCATCGGATCGGCGTGCAGAACGGAGTCGAGCTGGCCCTGGCCGACGATGACGTGCATCTCGCGGCCGATGCCGGAGTCGGACAACAGCTCCTGGATGTCGAGGAGACGGCAGGTGTCACCGTTGATCTGGTACTCGCTGCCGCCGTTGCGGAACATGATCCGCGTGATGGTGACCTCGGCGTACTCGATGGGCAGCGCCCCGTCGGAGTTGTCGATGGTCAGCGACACCTCGGCGCGGCCGAGCGGTGGCCGGCCGGTGGTGCCGGCGAAGATGACGTCCTCCATCTTGCCGCCGCGCAGCGACTTGGCCCCCTGCTCGCCCATGACCCAGCTCAGGGCGTCCACGACATTGGACTTGCCCGAACCGTTGGGCCCCACGACACAGGTGATACCCGGCTCGAACCGCAGCGTGGTCGCCGAGGCGAACGATTTGAACCCGCGCAGGGTCAGGGCCTTGAGGTGCACGCCGCCGGACTCTACCTTTCGTGCCGGTCTCACTCCATGAACGCGCGGTTTCACCCATGAACGTGCAGGGCACACCACACGTTAAAGACAGTGGAACTGTGCGCGGGGGAAAGAAAGAAGGGACGCCGAAGGGCGTCCCTTGCAAATCTGACAACTTAGCGGTTGATAGGGGCTGCCCAACCACTGCTGTCGTAGTGCGGTGCAGTGATCAGGTGAGCGCAGGCTCCGCCTGGGGTACGTCGATGCTCTCGAGAAGCGAATCGTGAGAAGCGGCAGCCGCGAGCGCGTCATTCTCGGCCTGGATCCGTACGAGCTCGGATTCGAGGTCCTGTACGCGCTGCTGGAGCCGTCGCATCTCGGCAATGAGTCGCGGGTCGGAACCGCCGACGTAACCGAGAAGCGCCTTTGCCATGATGGATGGTCCTCCACACTGAGTGACCGACCGAAGCGGTGTGGGTCGTGAGGGAATCGCACCCGCGATGCTTGACACTGCTGATGTCCTGCTGCCGTTCCACATGCCAAACAGCTAAGGTGCGCGGGGCTTTCAGCGTCTCACCAAAAAGTTTGACGGTCAACACGATCACGCCCCGTATCGGCGGGCAACCCGCTGTCGCGCGGCCCTTGAACGGCAGCGCTGCGACTCCTGCGGGGCCCTCAGGGCGTGGAGATCATCCTTAACTGGGGAGCCTGCCACGACAAGCCGTTCTTGGCAACCACCAGGTCATTTCTGCTTCCGGCAGGTGCCGGTGGCATGCCATACCGCTTCCGCCTGCGCCGTTGCACCGGTCACCGTCAGCGGATCGCGAAGTCTTCGTAGATCCCCCGCGGGGTGTCCCAGATCTCAGTGACTCCGTCGACCCGCCCGGGCGTGTCGACGCCCTGGAGCCAGTCGAGCAGGCTCTGGCATCCGTCCCGCGAGCCCTCCGCGACCACCTGGACCCGTCCGTCGTCCAAATTGAGAGCAAAACCACTCAACCCGCCGATCTCCAGCGCCTTGGCCCGCGTGAACCAGCGGAAACCCACCCCCTGGACGCTTCCGCGCACCCAGACGACCAGCCGTGCAACCTCGTTCATGGGTGCACGCTAACCGGACAATGTCTCTCGGAGCACTTCCTCCCCTTGCGGCATGCGGTACCGTCCCGACCCAATGAGTCTCATATGAAACTCACTCTTTCGAGTGAGGTTCGACTGAGGATCGCTGACCGCAAGATCGAGGAAGGCCCAGGAGATGGGACGCCACCGACGCTCCGCCGCCGGCCGCGCCGCCACTGGCCGCGCCACCGGGGTCACGGAAACCAACGGGACGCAGACGGACAGCTACGGTCCGGAGAATCTGTACGGCTACGCCGCAGTCGCCGACCTCCCGCGCACCGCCGCTGCCCGCTCGCACCGCAAGAGGAAGGCCGCGACCCCCGTCCGCTCGGGTCTGCTCGGCGTCTCGGCGGCCGTGGCGCTGGGCACCGTCGCGATGGCAACCGGAGTCCTGCCCGGCAGCGACAACTACTCGCTCGGCGGCAGCAGCAACAACTCCGACAACGTGCAGGCCGCGAGCTCCCCGTCCAGCCTGGAGACCCAGCAGGGTGGCACGTCCGGCAGCGCGGACTCCCGCGACGACACATCGACGAGCCGTGACGCGGACCGCTCGGCGTCGCCCTCGGGCTCGGCCGCTCCCGCGACGTCGTCCGTCGCTCCGACGACGACGCCGTCGAAGGAGCCCACCACCAAGCCCAGCAAGACGAAGGCTCCGAAGCCCACCAAGCCCGCCAAGAAGGCGCCGAAGGCCACCGCCCCGGTGACGGTCTCCGCCGAGGCCTCGGCCGAGGCCGAAGTGCTCAAGCTCGTCAACGAGGAGCGGGCCAAGGTGGGCTGCAGCGCGGTGTCGGCGAACAGTTCCCTCACCGACCTCGCCCAGGTCTTCAGCGAGGACATGGCGGCACGTGACTTCTTCGACCACACCGACCCGAGCGGGCTCAGCCCCTGGGACCGGGCGGCGAAGGCCGGGATAACTAGCCTCGGCGGCGAGAACATAGCCCGCGGCCAGGCCACCGCCGCGGCGGTGATGAAGGCCTGGATGGACAGCCCCGGCCACCGCGCCAACATCCTCAACTGCGACTTCAAGACCCTCGGCGTCGGAGCCCACTTCGGATCGGGCGGCCCGTGGTGGACGCAGGACTTCGGCTACTGAGACAACCGCAGGTCGGAGGCCTTTTCGGCGCTGGACCGTCTGGTGGCCGCCGTCCGTGGGCTCATCGCCCTCGACGACTCGGCGAACGGCGGCCCGGCGGGGGTCAGCCCCTCGTTCCGGTCAGTACGGCACGGGCGATGCCGGTGAGGTTGCCCTGCAGGATGAGGATCTCCCTCTGGTTCGATGCGTCGAGATCGGCCGCATAGACGTTCCCGGCCAGGTCGGTCACGTACATGCGGCCGCCGTCCGGATCGAGGGCGACGCCGATGCCTTCCATCAGGTGGGTCAGCAGGATCTCGGGCATCCGCTGCCCGTGGGGCGGGTCCAGCGGCGAGCGGTTCATGCTGTTGCCCCGCGGCGGGTCCTCGCGATCACCCCAGTACAGCTTCCGGCCGACGGCCTCGAGATACAGCTGCTTGGGTGTGTGCGTGACGCCGCTCGGGACGATCGTCGTCCGGTTGCCTCCGTCCAGGTCCACGCGCTCGATCGAGCCGTCGTTCTCCGTCGGAGCGCCCATGTTCTTCCACTAGATGTGCCCGGCCGCCGCGTCGACGGCGACCCCGTCGGGGATCCTGCACCCGCTGACGAGAGCGGTCTTGTCGCTGGGGGTCGCCCTTCCCCGGCGGCTCGATCTTGATGACGTCCGCTCCGAAGTCGGAGAGCACGGTGGCCGCGGCCGGTCCCGCGGTGAAGCTCGACGCGTCGAGGACCTTCAGGCCGGTGAAGACGGATTCGGTGGTCATCGTCATCACCCCACGAAGGCGCTCAGGCCGTCGGTGACGGCGCGTCCGACGATGAGGGTCTGGATCTCGCGCGTGCCCTCGTACGAGTAGATGGCCTCGGCGTCGGCGACGAAGCGGCCGACCTTGTAGTCGAGGAGGATGCCGTTGCCGGCCAGAAGTTCTCGCGCCCACCCCACGCTCTCGCGCATCCGCACGGTGCAGTAGGCCTTCGCAAGGGCGGACTGTTCATCCCGGAATACCCCGGCGTCCTGCAACTGGGCCAGGCGCGTCATCATCCCGCACGAGGCTGTGGCGTTGCCGAGCATCTTCACGAGCAGGTCCTGCACGAGCTGGAAGCCCCCGATCGGGCGCCCGAACTGCTCGCGCTCCTTCGCGTACTGCAGGGCGATCTCGTAGGCGCCGAACATCACTCCCACGGCCTGCCACGCCACGCCGCTGCGCGTCTGGCGCAGGATCTTGGCGGTGTCCTTGAACGAGTTCGCGTTCTGCAGCCGGTTGGCCTCCGGCACGCGGCAGCCGTCGAGAACGATGTCGGCGTTCTGCACGATCCGCAGCGCCATCTTGTTCTCGATCTTCGTCGCCGTGAACCCTGGGGTGTCCTTCTCCACGACGAAGCCCAGCACATGACCGGTCTCGACATCGCGGGCCCAGATGACGACCAGGTCGGCGAACGTCGCGTTTCCGATCCACCGCTTCGCGCCGTCAAGGATCCATACGTCGCCCTCGCGGCGCGCGGTCGTCTGCAGGCCGCCGGCCACGTCGGAGCCGCCGTGCGGCTCGGTCAACCCGAAGGCGCCGATCTTCTCGAAGCGGCTCATCGCCGGCAGCCACCGCCGCTTCTGTTCGTCGGAGCCGCAGGTGAGGATGGTGCCCATGGCCAGGCCCGTGTGCACGCCGGAGAACGTGGCCACGGACGCGTCGACATGCGCCAACTCCAGCGCGAGGAAGCCCGTGAGAAGGTTGCTCGGCCTGGATTCCGGTGAGTCCGGATCGGCCCAGTCCATAAGACCGAGCCTCCCGAAGCCCTCGACCAGCTGGAAGGGGAATTCGGACCGGGCCCAGTAGCCGTCGACGATCGGTGCGACCTGTGTGCGGAGAAACGCGCGGACGGACTCGAGCTGCTCCCGCTCCCTGTCCGACAGCAGTTCCTCGTAGGCGAAGAAGTCGGCGAGCAGCAGTCCTTTGTCCAGATAGGGACCGGATGGTGTCGGCAAGGTCGTTGTGCCGGTCATGGCAATCTCCCTCAAGCGCTGTGGGGCGTGGCTCGGAGATCCGCGCCCGTCGGCGGCTCTCCGCAAGCGGCGTATCGGTTCCCCGGCGTGATTGAACGCGGATCCGGGGTCGGTCCCACGGACCCCCGCCGGGCAGGGGGTGCCGTGTCGCCGCAGACCACCCCGGTGGCCGTCGCCGCCGGTGCGGGAGAGGCGAGGAGAGACTGTGAGGGCTGGCAGAGCGTCACGTCAGGAGCGCTGATGGAGCACCACTGCCTGTGGCCGAGAAACAGGTACGCGAAGGCCGCGCCCACCTGGACATGGTGAGCGCGGCCTCTGCGTAGGCGTGTACACGCTTACGCAGAGGCGTAAACGCTTGCGCAAGCGCTTACGCGCCATGGGGATTCACGGACACGTACGGGCCGTAAAGGCTTACGCGGCAACCTCAGAAGCCGCGCGCCCCAGCGCGAACACCCGTGCCGCTTCCGCGATCCGACGCCCGAGGTGCTCGGCGGTGGCGATGTCGGCCTTGTGCACGGTCTCGGGACCCTCGTCGACGTTGGTCTGGGCGGCGGCGCCGGCGAAGACGCCGAGGCGGTTGAGGTCATGCTCGGAGGCGGAGCTGCTGTTCCAGCCGGGGTGCAGACCGAGACTGATCCAGTTCATGCCGTGCTGCGCGGCCAGGATCTGGAAGAACTGCAGGGTGTGCAGCTTGTCGCCGCTCTTGGAGCCGGAGTTGGTGAAACCGGCGGCGAGCTTGTCCTTCCAGTCCTGCCCGAACCAGCGCTTCGAGGACGCCTCGGCGAAGACGTGGAAGGCGCCCGACGCGGTGCCCATGTAGGTCGGCGAGCCGAAGACGATCGCGTCGGAGGCGTCGAGCAGCTCCCACTCGGCGTCGGTGATCTCGTCGACCTTGACCAGGTGGACCTGGGCGCCGGCCTCGACGGCACCGGAGCGGACGGCCTCGGCGAGGACGGCGGTGTGGCCGTAGCCGGAGTGGTAGGCGATGGAGACGGCGGGGGTGCTCACGATGGGGACTCCTCTGGCTGGGGTGGCAACCAAAGGAAAGCACTAACTTCTAGTTAGTGCAACCTTCTGGTTAGCGCTGCGCCGGAGTATGGTGAGGTCATGAAGTCCAGCGTGCGGACCGCCGAGAGCGGTGAGTGTCAGGACCTCGCGTACAACGTGTTCGCAAGGAGCTGCCCCTCCCGGGGCACGTTGGAGCACGTCACCGGACGCTGGGGCGCCCTCACCCTCGGCGCGCTGCACGAGGGCTCTCTCCGCTTCAATGAGCTGCGCCGCCGCGTCGACGGCGTGAGCGAGAAGATGCTGTCTCAGACCCTTCACGCGCTGGAGCGCGACGGCCTGGTGCGCCGTGACGCACAGCCGACGAACCCGCCCCGCGTGGACTACGAACTGACTCCACTCGGGCGCGACGTCGCCGAGCGCCTGATGACGCTCATCCAGTTCGTGGAGGGCCGCATGGACGACGTCCTCGATGCGCGTCAGCGTTATGACGAGACGCGCGGCGCCCTCTGACACCTGGGGCAGAAGTAGCTGGAGCGGTTCATCCAGGCGCGCCGCCGCATCGGTGTCCCGCAGCGTCGGCAGGGCTCGTCCTCGCGGCCGTACGCGTCGAGCGAGCGGTCGAAGTATCCCGACTCCCCGTTGACGTTGACGTACAGGCTGTCGAAGCTGGTGCCGCCGGCGGCCAGGGCGTCGTTCATGACGTCACGGATGTGGCCGAGGAGCTCGGCGGTACGCGGGCGGGTCAAGGTGCCCGTGGGGCGTTCGTAGTGCAGCTTGGAGCGCCAGAGCGCCTCGTCCGCGTAGATGTTGCCGACTCCGCTGATCAGCGACTGGTCGAGCAGGGCGCGCTTGATCGTGGTACGGCGCGCGCGCAGGGCGGTGTGGAACGCGGCGTCGTCGAAGAGGGGGTCGAGCGGGTCGCGGGCGATGTGCGCGATGACGTCCGGCAGGCCGTCCGGGGTGTTCTCGTGCAGGGAGAGCCCGCCGAAAGTGCGCTGGTCGACGAAGCGCAGCTCGGTGCCCTGGCCGTCCTGGAAGCGGATCCGGATGCGCAGGTGCTTCTCGTCCGGGACGTCCTCCGGCTGCACCAGGAGCTGGCCGCTCATGCCGAGGTGCGCGAGCACGGAGTAAGGGGAGTCATCGAGGGGCAGCCACAGATACTTGCCGCGCCGCATGGCCTCGCCGACGCGCTGCCCGGCGAGCGCCTTCGCGAAGCCCTCGGGCCCCGCCAGATGCCGCCGCACCGCCCGCGGATGCCGCACTTCGACCGTCTTCACGACCCGCCCACTGACCCAGCGCTCCAGGCCGCGCCGCACGACTTCGACCTCGGGCAACTCGGGCACGGAACTCCTCCGGAGGGGGCGGGACACAGGGCGATGCCCGCAGGGTACCGCGCGGTCAACAGGGGGCGGCCGGGCGGCCTTCGGGCCACCTGTCCCTACACGAGCCCCGCCGCAGCGCGGTTGCGCTGCGGCGGGGCTCGGTACTGCGCTACTTCAGTTGTGAAGGAATCAGGCCGTGGCCGGGTCGCTCGTCGGGGCCGAGGAGGTGTCGGCGGACTCCTCGGTGTCCTGGGCCGTCTGCTCGGCGGCCTTGGCCGTCTTCGCGCGTTCGTCCGCGGCGGAACGGATCGCACGCCACGCGGATTCCGCGGCCTGCTGCTCCGCCTCCTTCTTGCTGCGGCCGGTGCCGGTGCCGTACGAGACGCCTCCGACGCGGGCGGCAGCAGTAAAGGTCTTCTCGTGGTCCGGGCCGGTCTCCGAGACCAGGTACTCGGGCACGCCGAGCCCCTCGGTCGCGGTGAGTTCCTGGAGACTGGTCTTCCAGTCCAGGCCCGCGCCCAGATTCGAGGACTTCTCGATCAGCGGGTCGAAGAGCCGGTGGACGAGCTCGCCCGCCGCGTCCAGACCCTGGTCGAGATAGACCGCGCCGATCACCGCTTCAAGGGTGTCGGCGAGGATGGATGCCTTGTCCCGGCCTCCCGTGCCTTCCTCGCCCCGGCCGAGCCGGATGAAGGAGCCGAGTTCGAGGCCGCGGCCCACTTCCGCCAGCGCACGCGAGTTGACCACCGCGGCCCGCAGCTTGGCCAGTTGGCCTTCGGGCAGGTCGGGGTGGGTGCGGTACAGCGTGTCCGTGACCACCAGGCCGAGCACGGAGTCCCCGAGGAACTCCAGGCGCTCATTGGTGGGCAGACCGCCGTTCTCGTACGCGTAGGAACGGTGGGTCAGCGCACGCACCAGAAGGGCGGACTCGAGCTTGTAGCCGAGCCGCCCTTCCAGAAGCGTGTGGGACGAGGCTGTGTTGTCCGCCTTTTTCTTGGCGTTTGAGTCCGCCTTGGCGTCAGACATCAGACCTCTCACCAGCCGCTCAGACCTCGAGGACCTGGCGCTTGTTGTAGGTGCCGCAAGCGGGGCAGGCGATGTGCTGCTGCTTGGGCTCGTGGCAGCGCTCGCACGCAACCAGGGTGGGGACCGCAGCCTTCCACTGCGACCGGCGGTGGCGCGTGTTGCTGCGCGACATCTTCCGCTTCGGAACAGCCACGGCTACTTCTCCTGCTTCTCGTCGGCGGGCGCTGATCGAGGCACGCCGCCGCTCATCTCGTCCTTCTCGCCATCTTCGAGTGAACCGGCGAGTCCCTGCAGTGCCGCCCAACGGATGTCGACGGCGTCATGGTGGTGGTCCGGGTCGTCCGCGAGCCGGGCTCCGCACTCGGAGCACAGGCCGGGGCAGTCGTCCTGGCACACCGGCTGCATCGGCAGTGCGAGCACCACCGCATCACGCAGCACGGATTCGAGGTCGAACAGGCCGTCCTCGAGAAAGAGCCTGTCCTCGTCTTCCTCGGCGTCGTCGGCCGGTTCCGCTTTGGGGCGGCCCCGGTCATCGGCGTCAGGGTACGAGAACATCTCCTGGAAGTCCGCTTCGAGCTCCTGCTCGAGCGGCTCCAGACACCTTACGCACTCCCCCGCTGCCCGTGCACGGGCGGTGCCTGTGACAAGCACACCTTCCATGACCGACTCGAGGCGGAGTTCGAGCTCCACCGGGGCGCCTTCCGGTACTCCGATGACTCCCTGGATCCCGAGATCCTTGGGAGCGTTGATCGTGCGGGTCAAGCGCTGAAGCGCGCCAGGACGCCGCCCCAGCTCGTGTGTGTCGAACACGAGAGGGTTGCGGTGGTCGAGGCGGGTGTTCAGAGCCATTCCTGCTTTCGATCTTCGAAGCCCAAGGGACGCGGCCCCTGGTGTTCCCGTGGGCAGCGTTGATCGCGGACGTACGCGCGACCGAAGAGCCAGGATACTGGACCTTTCGCTCTCGACCCAATCCGGTGCGTGCTCCGGGTCCCGCGCACCGGCGTGCACCCTGCCCAGAGCCCGGCCGCGCCCCGTAGTCGGGGCCTGACGAGCCCCGTGCCCAGTGCCTGCCGAGCCTCGCGCTCAGTGGCCGCCGCGCCCCTGCTCGTAAGCCCGCAGCTGCTCGGCACTGATCATGCCGGTGTCGAAGAGGCTGGTCTCGTCCAGGGCGTGCGCCTGCGAGTCCATCGCGTGCGCCTGCGGCTGGGCGTAGGCCTGCTGCTGGCTCTGGTCGTACGCCTGCTGCTGGTCGTAGCCCTGCTGCTGCGGGTAGGCGGCGTACGGATCGGCCTGCTGGTAGCCGTACGCGTCCTGCTGGGCGTACTGCTGCTGATAGCCGTACGGATCGGCCTGCTGCTGGTACGCGTAGGCGTCCTGCTGCCCATAGGACGGCTGAGCCGGTACCTCGGGCGTCTGAACGGGCTGCTCGGGAGCGTCGGAGAGCTCCGCGAGGCCGGCCAGATAGTCGGCGTCGCTGGTGTGCTGGACAGCAGTCCCGTCGTCCGTGAGGAGCCCCAGGTCGTCGCTGGCGATCCGGCCGTGCAGCTTCTGCCGGCCGCGGCCGACGGCCTCCAGGGTCTTGGCCAGAACGGCCTCGAAGGCACCGAGCTTCACGTCGACGTACTCGTCGGCGTTGCGGCGCAGGGTCTCCGGGTCGTGGCTGCGCTCCGGGGCGTCCTCGTCCTCGTACCCCTGCTCGTCGACGCCGGGACCGGTGCCGAGGAGCTTCTCGCGGCCGCGGCCCACGGAGCCGAGGGTCTTGGTGAGGACGACCTCGAAGTTGGCGAGCTTGGAGTCGACATAGTCGTCGGCCTCCGCGCGGATCTCCTCGGCCTCCTTGCGGGCATCGTCGAGGATGCGGTCGGCCTCGTTCTGGGAACGGCGGGCGACCTCGGTGTCGGAGATCAGGGAGCCGCGCTCGGCGTGCGCCGACTGGATGATCCGCTCGGCCTCCTGACGGGCCTGCTCCACCATTTCCTCGCGGCCGCCGATCAGTTCCTCGGCCTGGGCGAGGGAGCCGGGCAGGGCCTGGCGCACCTCTTCGAGCATCGAGAGCAGCTCGGCGCGGTTGACCACGCACGAGGCCGACATGGGCATGGAACGGGCGCTGCCGACCGTCGACACGATCTCATCGAGCTTCTTCTGCACGTCCACCGTGTGCTCGCCACTCTCTACAGCTGTGATGGAGACGGACGGGTCGACTGTACGACCACTTCTGCCCCGCCCGACACCGGGTGACGGACTGTCAGGGGCTCAGCCGTCGCCGAGTCGCTCCTTGAGTGCCTCGAGGACCACCGGCGGCACCAGGTGGGAGATGTCGCCGCCCCAGGTCGCGACCTCCTTGACCAGCGAGGACGAGAGGAAGCTGTAGGTGGGGCTGGTCGGGATGAACAGCGTTTCGACGCCCGACAGGCCGTTGTTCATCTGGGCCATCTGGAGCTCGTAGTCGAAGTCGCTGACCGCGCGCAGGCCCTTGACGATCGCGGGGATGTCGCGCTGCTTGCAGTAGTCGACGAGCAGGCCGTGGTAGGCCTCGACCTCGACGTTGCCGTACTCGGCGGTGACCTCACGGATCAGCTCGATCCGCTCGTCGACGGTGAACAGGCCCTTCTTCGACTGATTGATCATCACCACGACGTGCACGACGTCGTAGAGCCTGGAGGCGCGGGCGATGATGTCGAGGTGTCCATTGGTGATGGGGTCGAATGACCCCGGACAGACGGCGCGGCGCAACTGTGGTCCCTCGCTCTCCGGTCCGGTCATCGTGCGTCTTCGCACGTAGAGGCGGCGCGACCGTACCAAAACGTCCCCTCGCCGTAACGACGGGCCCGGAGCGCTGCAAAGCCGTCCGGCCACCTGAATTCGCCGCCTCTGGTGCTGCGCTCCACGGTGACGAGGGCTTCGGCCGCTAGCCAGCCCTTCGCCCGGAGTGTGAGCAGAATCTCGCGAAGATCGTCGTCCGAGACGACGTAGGGCGGGTCCAGGAAGACCAGGTCGTACGGGTCCGCCGGCGCCGGTCCCTGGATGATCTGCTCCGCTTTGCCCGACCTGACCTCGGCGCCCGGAAGGCCCAGTGATTTCACGTTCTCGCGGATGACCTTGGCTGCGCGGGCGTCCGCCTCGACGAGCAGGGCGTGTCCGGCGCCGCGGCTGAGCGCCTCCAGACCGACGGCGCCCGAACCGGCGTACAGGTCGAGCACGCGCTCCTCTTCCAGTGGGCCGCCGAGCAGGGACTGCCAGGTGGAGAAGAGGCCCTCGCGCGCCCGGTCGGAGGTGGGCCGGGTGCCGGTGCCCGGCGGGACGGCTAGGCGGCGTCCGCCGGCTGCGCCGGCGATCACGCGGGTCATCTCGGGTCCTTGTTCGAGCGGATGCTTACGGATCCAGTCTGGCAGGCGGGGGTGGGAGGTGCTTCGCGCCGGGGGCGGTCGCGGGTTCGTTCCGGTGGCTCGCGCAGTTCCCCGCGCGCCATCCGGGGCGCTGTGATCACCCCTTGTCCAGGTACTGCTCCCGCTCCTCGTCAAGCAGGGCCTGGAGAGCCGTGCGCAGTCCTGGGAGCCGCTCGAGCTCCGGGTCGGCGGCCACCACCGTCGCGGCCTCCTCGCGGGCCTCGGCGATGATCTCCTCGTCGTCGATGACGGCGAGCATGCGCAGCGAGGAGCGGACGCCGGACTGGGCCTGGCCGAGGACGTCGCCCTCGCGACGCTGTTCCAGGTCGATGCGGGAGAGCTCGAAGCCGTCGAGCGTGGACGCCACCGCGTTCAGCCGCTGGCGGGCCGTGCTGGCCTCGGGCATCTCGCTGACCAGGAGGCAGAGTCCCGCGGCCGAGCCCCGGCCGACCCGGCCGCGCAGCTGGTGGAGCTGGGAGACGCCGAACCGGTCGGCGTCCATGATCACCATTGCTGTGGCATTCGGCACATTCACCCCGACCTCGATGACGGTGGTCGCCACCAGGACGTCGGTCTCGCCCGCGGCGAAGCGGCGCATGACGGCGTCCTTGTCGTCGGGCTGCATGCGGCCGTGCAGGACCTCGACCTTGAGGCCCTGGAGGGGGCCCTTGGTGAGCTGGTCGGCGACATCGAGGACGGCGAGCGGCGGGCGCTTCTCCGCCTCGTCCTCGGGGGACTTCTTCTTGGTCTTCTTGGGGTCGTCCTCCTCGTCTCCGATACGGGGGCAGACCACGTACGCCTGATGGCCGTTGTCCACTTCCTCACGCACGCGCTCCCACGCGCGCGTGAGGAAGTGGGGCTTGTCCGCGGCCGGGACGACATGGCTGGCGATCGGCGAGCGGCCCGCGGGGAGCTGGTCGAGGACAGAGGTCTCCAGGTCGCCGAAGACGGTCATCGCCACGGTGCGCGGGATGGGCGTAGCGGTCATGACCAGCAGGTGCGGGGGCTGCTTGCCCTTGCCGCGCAGGGCGTCGCGCTGCTCGACACCGAAGCGGTGCTGCTCGTCGACCACGACCAGGCCCAGGTCGTGGAACTGCACCTTGTCCTCGATCAGTGCATGCGTGCCGATGACGATCCCGGCCTCGCCGGTGACCAGATCGAGCAGCGCCTGCCTTCGGCCGGCCGCGCCCATGGAGCCGGTGAGCAGCACGACCTTGGTGGAGTGCTCGGCCCCTCCGAGCATGCCGCCCTCGGCCAACTCCCCCATCATTTCCGTGATCGACCGGTGGTGCTGCTGGGCGAGCACCTCGGTGGGGGCGAGCATGGCGGCCTGGCCGCCGGCGTCGACGACGGCGAGCATGGCGCGCAGGGCCACCATCGTCTTGCCGCTACCGACCTCTCCCTGAAGCAGCCGGTGCATCGGATGCTCGGTGGCGAGGTCGTCGAAGATCTCCATGGAGACCTTCTGCTGGCCCTCGGTGAGGGTGAAGGGCAGTTTGGCGTCGAAGGCGCTGAGCAGGCCGTCCGGCTTGGGGGTGCGGGCCACGGCCGGGAGCTGCGCGTCGGCATGGCGGCGGCGGGCCAGGGCCACCTGAAGGACGAAGGCCTCGTCCCACTTCAGGCGGGCACGGGCGTCGTGCACGTCCGCCTTGGTGTGCGGGCGGTGGATCTTCAGGAGGGCCTCGGGGAGGGCGACCAGGCCGCGGCCGTCCCGGAGGGAGTCCGGGAGGGGGTCGACCGCCTCCTGGGCGCTCGGCAGCACCGTCTGCACCGACTTGGCGATCTTCCAGGACTCCAGCTTGGCGGTGGCCGGGTAGATCGGGATGAGCGCGCCCGCCCAGGAGTCGACGGTCTCGGCCGCGTCGTCGCCGCCGCGCAGCAGCTCGTACGCCGGATGAGCCAGCTGGAGGCGGTGGTTGAAGACGGAGACCTTGCCGGAGAACATCGCGCGCGTGCCGGGCAGGAGGTCCTTGTGGGGCTTGTGCACGCCGTTGCCGAAGAAGACCAGTTGGAGGCGGCCGCTGCCGTCCGTGATGGTCACTTCGAGGCGCTGGCCCTTGCCGCGGGGAGCCCTGGACGAGGCGAAGGTGTGCAGGCGCGCGTCGGCGACCTGGGCGACCACCGTCACATGCTCGTCCATGGGCAGGTCGGCGAGGTGGGTGAGCTGCCCGCGCTCCTCGTATCTGCGCGGATAGTGGTGCAGCAGATCGCCGACGGTGTGCAGGCCGAGGTGCTCGGCCATCACCTTCGCGGTGGCGGAACCGAGCACCTTCTTCAGTGGTTCTTCGAGCACGGGCACGAGATCCATTGCACACCACTGCACTGACAATGCCGTATACGTCCCGGAAATCCGCTGGTCAGGCGGGTCGTTCCGGGCCTAGGATGGCGCGCTCCGGCCCTCTTCGCGGTCACCGTCCGCCGGGACCGCCCGACCCCGCGCCGTCGCCCGTCCCTCCAGCCACCGGCGCAGCGACGATGGACTCCCAGACTTCACAGCCATCACAGGCACCCCAGTCACCTCATACGTTCCAGGTCGACCTGCGCGGTTTGGTGGACCTGCTCTCCCATCACCTCTACTCCAGTCCCAAGGTCTATCTGCGCGAGCTGCTGCAGAACGCGGTGGACGCGATCACCGCGCGGCGCGCCGAACAGCCTGACGCGCCGGCCACTGTGCGCCTGTACGCCGAGAACGGAGCCCTGCGAGTGGAGGACTCCGGTGTCGGTCTCACCGAGTCCGACGTGCACAACCTCCTCGCGACCATCGGCCGCAGCTCCAAGCGGAGCGACGGTCTGGAGTCGGCCCGTTCCGACTTCCTCGGGCAGTTCGGCATCGGCCTGCTGGCGTGTTTCGTCGTCGCCGAGCGCATCCGGGTCGTCAGCCGCAGCGCGCGGACGCCCGATGCGGCGCCCGTGCAGTGGACGGCGGCCGACGACGGCTCGTACACCGTGCGCACCCTGCCGCACGAGGCGCGCACCGAACCGGGCACCACCGTGCACCTGGTGGCGCGCGCCGGGGCCGGCGAGTGGCTGAGTGAGGAGCGGGTGCTGTCGCTGGCGCGGGACTTCGGCTCGCTGCTGCCGTACGACGTGCGGGTCGGCGACGAGGTGATCGCGGACCTTCCGGCGCCCTGGGACCGTCCCTGGCCGAGCCCCGCCACCCGCAGGGTGGCCCTGGCCCGGCACTGCCACGACCTGTTCGGTTTCACGCCGCTGGACTCGATCGACCTGGACGTGCCGCTCGCCGGGATCCGGGGCGTGGCGTACGTCCTGCCGTCCGCGGTCAGCCCGGCCCAGCGTGCCGGCCACCGCGTGCACCTGAAGGGCATGCTGCTCACCGAGCGGGCCGAACAGCTGCTGCCCGACTGGGCGTTCTTCGTGCGCTGCGTCCTGGACACGGACAGCCTGCGGCCCACCGCGTCACGGGAGTCGCTGTACGAGGACGAGACGCTCGCGGCCGTACGGGAGGCACTGGGCGAACGGATCCGCACCTGGCTGACCGGGCTCGCGGCGGGCGATCCGGAGCGACTGGCCGCCTTCCTGTCGGTCCACTACCTGGGCGTGAAGTCCCTTGCGCGGCACGACAAGGAAATGCTGCGCACGATGCTGCCGTGGCTGCCCTTCGAGACGACCGACGGGCGGCTGTCCCTGGAGGAGTTCGCGCAGCGGCACCCCGTAGTGCACTTCACGCGGACCGTGGAGGAGTACCGGCAGGTCGCGCCGATCGCCTCCGCACAGGGCATCGGGGTGATCAACGGCGGCTACACGTACGACAGCGAGCTGATCGAGGCACTGCCGTCCGTGCGCCCCGGGACGGCAGTGTCGGAGCTCGACGCCGACACCGTGACGGCCCACCTGGACGCGGTCGACCCGGCCGAGGAGCTGGCCCTGTCGGCCTTCCTGGCGGCCGCGCGGGCCAGACTCGACCCCCTGGGCTGCGATGTGGCCCTGCGCGCCTTCCACCCGCTGTCGGTCCCGGCGCTGCACCTGGACGACCGGGCGGCCCGCCACGAGCAGGCCCGCGCGGAGGCCGAGGAGCAGGCCGACGACCTCTGGGCAGGCATCCTCGGCTCGCTGCGCGGCAGCGCCCCACGCGCGCGCCTGGTGCTCAACCACCTCAACCCACTGATCCGGAGGATCAGTTCACTCGGCGACCCGGAGCTGATAGGCACCGCCACGGAGTCCCTCTACGGGCAGGCCCTGCTGATGGCCCAGCGCCCGCTGCGGCCCGCGGACTCCGCGCTCCTCAACCGCGCGTTCATCGGCCTCCTGGAGTGGGCCACGCACACCGACCCCGGGAAGGACGACCGCCGATGAGCAGCCAGGCCATGGACTTCGACACCCTGCGCCAGGCGATGGCGGACAACTACGAGCAGCCGGAGGGCCCCGCCCGCAACGCGCGCGCGGAGCAGCTGCTCGTCGAGGCCGAGAAACTGAACATCCCGCTCGCCGTGATCGAAGCGCTCGGACACCAGCTGAAGGTCTACAACTACAGCTCCGAGAAGGACAAGATGTTCGTCCCCTTCGCGCGCCTGCTGCGCATGTGGGACGAGCGCCCCGAGGACTTCGACGAGTACGAGATCCACTCCCTGCACTGGGTCTTCAAGTGGATGTCCGCCGGAATGCTCGACCAGCCGCACGTTCCGCTCGCCTCCATAGAGAAGTGGCTCGGCGAGATGGAGCACCGCTACCGGCTGGCCGGCCACTCCGAACGGGCCGTACGCGGCGCCGAGTTCAGCGTCGCGGCGCACCTGGGCGACCTGGAGCGCGCCGAGCGGGCCTACGCCGCCTGGCTGGCCGCCGACCGGGACAACATGGCCGACTGCCACGCGTGCGAGCTGCACAGCCAGGGCTGGTGGCGCGCGGAGCGCGACGCGGACGCGGAGGCGCTGGAGCTGTGGCGCCCGGTCCTGGAGGGCGAGTACACCTGCGCCCACGAGCCGCACACGGTCCTCGCCTCCTCCCTGCTCCCCCTGCTACGGCTGGGACGCGTCGACGAGGCGCGCGCCCATCACCTGCGGGGCTTCCGGCTGGTGCGCGCCATGGAGAGCATGCGCGGCGCGTACGCGGACCATGTGGAGTTCTGCGCGCTGTCCGGCAACGAGGCGCGCGCCCTGGAGCTGCTCGCGGAGCGGCCGGCGTATTTCACGGACTCCGGGGACCCGCGCAGCAAGCTGGACTTCATGGCGGTGGTGGCCCTCCTGATGGACCGGCTGACGTCCCTCGGGCTCGGCGAGCAGACGGTGCCCGGACCTGCCGGACGGGCGTGGACCGCGGGTGAACTCGCCGTCCACGCGCGCGGGGAGGCACTTTCGCTGGCGGCGCGCTTCGACGCGCGCAACGGCACCCCGTACGTCAGTGAGCGTGCCCGTGCGCGGATGGATCAGCCACCGCTCGTGGACCGGCTGCCACTGGGCGTGCGCTCCACACGCCCCGCGCGTATCCCCGTACCGGCGCCGCCCACGAGCACCGTCACACGACCGGCCGCCGAGCCGGACCTGTCCGCGCTGCTCGCCGAGGCCCGGCGGCTCTCGGCCCTGCGGAGCCCCGACGCCGTCGAGGCGTGGGCCACGGTCTCGCGGGCCGCCGAGGGTCACGAGCTGGATGTCCGCGACCGCGCGGAGATGGCCGATCACGCGGCGATGGGCCGCGGTCCCGAGGGCATCGAACTCTTCCACCGCGCGGCCGAGTTGTACGCCGCGGCGGGCGACCCCGGCGAGGCGCTCGCCGCCCGCGCCCGCGCCGCGTACGTCCACGCCCTGTCCGGCGCCACCCAAGAGGCGCTGACGGCCGTCTCAGAGCCGTACGAGAAGGTGCTCGCCCTCTTCGCGGAGGGCGGGACGGGGGTGTCCCAGACAGCGTCCGTGCTGGTGGGACGGGCGCGGACATTGATGCACCGCCTGGATGAAGCCGGGGATGAAGTCGAGGCCAGGGGCGTTGTGGTGACCGACGCCGAGGAGGCCGCGCGGGAGTTGCTGGCCCTTGCCGAGCCGCATGTCGCGGACGACGTGGTGGTGGCCTCGCGCGCGGCGGAGGCGCAGGCGATGCTCGGGGAGCTCGCGGCGCGGTCCGGGGACGTCGGGGCGGCCACGGAGCTGCTCTCGCGGGCCGTGCGGACGTTCGTGGCGGCCGGGCTGCCGTGGTTCGCCGTCGAGTACGACTCCCGGCTCGCCGGGATCGCCCTGCACCTCGGCGACACGGAGGGCGCGGAGCGGGCGGCACGCGCGGCGCTGGACCACGGAGGGACGTACCTGGAGCCCATGGGCCAGGCCCAGCTGCACCTGCAGCTCGCCGAGATCCTCGGTACCACGGGGCAGGTCCGGTCCGCCGCGGAGCACGCCCTGGAGTCCGCCCACTGGGCCGACGAGGCGGGCGAGGCCGGCACGCTCGGCGCCTGGGCCCGGCACCAGCTCGGTGGTTTCCTGCTCCGTCAAGGGCGCTGGGCGGAGGCCGCCGAGGTGCTGGAGTCGGCGCTGCCCGATCTGACCGCCGAGATGCACGGCGACGGAGCGATCGTGCAGACGCGGTGGTGGCTCGGCGACTGTCTCACCGAGCTCGGCGAACACCGCGAGGCCGCCGAACACTGGCTGCGGGCCGCCGACATCGCCCGGCACTGGTCCGAACAGCGCGACCACGCGATGCTCGCGCATCTCGCCGCCGAGGCGCTCGGGCACGCCGGGCTGACCGCCGAGGCGGACCAGGCGTACGCCCGAGCGGGTGACCTCTGGCGCGCCCTCGGCAACGTCCACGGGCTCGTCCGGTCGCTGCGGGCGCGTGCGTGGGCCGCGGCTCGTACGGATGCGGGGCTCGACGGCGCGCGGGAGTTGATGTCTCTGGCCGTGAGGGAGTGCGAGTCGGCGGTCGAGGGGGCGTCCGTCGCCCCTGGTTCGCCGTCCGGCTCGACGCCCCGCTCGTCGGAGGACGAGGACGAGGATGCGAGTCGACGTCTCGTCGCCGAACTCGGCCACAGCCACCGCCAGTTCGGGGACCTTGTGGCCCGGTCCGTGCCCGAGGACGCGGAAGAGGCCGTCGGCCAGGAAGCGTTCGAGGAGGCCTTGGCCCACATCACTCAGGCGATCTCGGTGTTCGGCTCCCTCGGGGCCGATGCGCTTGATGCCCGGACCGGTGCCGAACTGGCCGCCGGGTGGCTGGAGTCCGACCTTCGGCGTCCCACCGCGGCCGGGGCACGCGCGCGTGCGGTGCTTTCCGCTTACGCGGGAGTGGACGGGGAGACCGCGGAGGCGCGGCGCGCCGAGGCGGAGAACTTGCTGGGGCCGGCGGGAGCACAGGAGGAGCAGTGAGGTGACGGGTCCGGCGTGGTGGATTGGGGCGGATGTGGTGAGTTGGGGCCGGTGTGGCGGGTTTTAGCGGGTTTTCGCCCTGCCGCCGCTCCCCCTTCCCACAGCTTGGGGATTCCGCCCCCATGCCTCTGATCGGCCTCGACGGCCTCGTCCTCACACGCCGGACGGGCTGATCCTGCCGACCGGGGCCGGAAAACCTCGGCCCGTCCGGAGTTCGAGGAGCGGGGGTCCGGGGGCCGAGCCCCCAGGTACCGGGCCGCTACTCAACCCCGATCAACAACAACGCCCCCTGCCGCCCGCCCCGGTACACCACCGTGTCCACCGCCAAGTACGACTCCCGCACGCGGGATTCGAGATGCGCGGCGATGGCGTCGGGCGCCTCGTCGCCGAGGACGAGGGTGACCATTTCGCCGCCGGCGGCAAGCATGCGGTCGAGGACGGTTTCGGCGGTGCCGGTGATGTCGGAGCCGATCACGGCGACATCGCCGTCGATGAGGCCGAGGACGTCGCCGGCCTGGCAGATACCGGCCATGGTCCAGGACTGCCGCTCGGCGACGGCGACCTCGGCGTAGCGCGTGGCCCCGGCCGCCGAGGTCATGGCGACGACGTCCTCGTCGAAGCGACGCTCCGGCTCGTGCACGGCGAGCGCGGCGATGCCCTGCACGGCGGACCGGGTCGGGATCAGCGCGACCCTGACGCCCTCCGCGCGGGCCTGTTCGGCAGCCGCGGCAGCCGTGTGGCGCAGGTCCGCGTCATTCGGCAGGAGCACCACCTCGCGCGCGTGGGCCCGCCGTACGGCCTCGACGAGCTCCCCGCTGGCGGGCGGCTCCCCGGGCCGCGCGAGCACGGTGGTGGCCCCGGCCTCCGTGTACAGCCCGGCCAGACCCTCACCGGGCACGACGGCCACAACGGCGCGTTGTGCCCGCTCCCGGGGCGGCCGCCCGGCCGCGCCGGCGGTGTGGACGTCCCCGAGCCCGAAGTGCGTGATCCTGATCCGGTACGGTCGCCCGGCCTCGACGCCCGCCTCTACGGCGGCGCCCGCGTCGTCCACGTGCACATGGACGTTCCACAGCCCGTCACCGCCGACCACGACGAGGGAGTCCCCCAGGACGTCGAGCCGGTCCCGCAACCGGGCCACGGCCGCGTCCTCCGCCTCCAGCAGGTAGATCACCTCGAAGGCGGGCCCCTCTTCCTCCGGTGGCCCGTCCGCACACACCTCGGGATGCGCATCGGCGACATCGGTCACGGACTCGACCACACGCACGTGGACCTCCACAGGGACCATGAGCGCCCCCGGCGCGTCCCCCGTGAACGTCTCCACCAGCGCCGCCAGCACGGCCACCAGCCCCTGGCCGCCCGCGTCGACCACACCGGCGCGTTCCAGGACGGCCAGCTGCCCGGGGGTCGCCGCGAGTGCCGCCCGTGCCCCCTCGTACGCCGCGCGCGCGACCGTTCCGCAGTCGCCCTCGGCGCCGGTGACCGCGTCGGCGGCGGCCGAGGCGACGGTGAGGACCGTTCCCTCGACGGGGTGCGCGACGGCCTGGCGCGCGGAGTCTGCGGCTTGCCGCAGGGCGAGCCGCAGGCCCTGGCCGTCGGTGTGAGCGGCCTCACTGTCGGCGGCGAGCACCTGTGCCATGCCGCGCAGCAGCTGCGCGAGGATGGTCCCGGAGTTGCCGCGGGCCCCGAGCAGCGCCCCGTGCGCCATCGCCCGTACGGCGTCGGCGAGGGTGGGCAGCCCTGCCCCCGCGGATGCCGCGTGATGGCCCGCAACGGCCTCGCTCGGTCCGGCGACGGCCTCGTAGCCCGCGAAGACCGCCTCGACCGCCGCGGCAGCCGACTCCACTGTCAGATACAGATTCGTCCCGGTGTCCCCGTCTGCCACCGGGTAGACATTGATCGCGTCGATCTCCTCGCGCGCCCGTCCCAGCGCCTCCAGCGCGAGCCCGCACCAGGTGCGCACCGCGAGAGCATCCAATGTCTGCGGCACCTGCGGCACCTGCGCCTCCTTGAGCTGCTGGACGTGGGACGCAGCGTAGACCCAGGACGGGTTACTGCCGGTAGGCGGCCTGGAGGAGGGCCGGAGCGGAGCCCGGGGCAGCCATGGTAGTTTCGTTCTCCGGACGCAGTCGTTGTATGCTGCTCCAGTTGCCCGATCCGATCGGGCCTTCCTCCTGGCACCGCCACTCAGATCCTAGATCTTGATCCCGGCATGCCGGGATCAACCGTAAGTGCATCTGAAGTCTTTGGAGTGACCCGTGGCTGCCAACTGCGACGTCTGCGGCAAGGGGCCGGGCTTCGGCAACAACATCTCGCACTCGCACCGCCGTACGTCCCGTCGCTGGAACCCCAACATCCAGCGCGTCCGTACCGTGGTCGGCGGGACGCCGAAGCGCGTGAACGCTTGCACCTCGTGCATCAAGGCCGGCAAGGTCTCGCGCTGACAACCGCTAGCGCGCGGCCACTGCTGGTTCGCTTGCACTGAGCCGGTCCACCTAACGGTGGACCGGTTTTTTGCTGCCCGGATTCTTACCGGTTCACTTCTGCCCGGTTCATTTCTGCCCCAGGTTCTCGGCTGTCCCGGGTTCGCTTCTGCCCCTCATGGCCGCGCTCTCCTGGTTCTGGCGGCTGCGCGGCCTGCACGGCGATCAGGTGCCGCTCGCCCGCGAGCTGCCGGCGGCCGTGGACGACGCTCCCCCGGAGGGCCTCACGGAGGAGTACGTCCTCTGCCTGATCAACACGATCTCGGGCGGTGCCGATGACGACGACCCCGCCGCCCGGGAACACCTGGACCGCGCGGCCGTACTGCTCGGCTCCCTGCACCACCAGCTGTGCCTGCCGTTCATTGCCGACGGACTGCACTCCCTCACCCGCCGGCTGGCCTTCGGGGACGAGTCGCGTTATCTGCGCTTCCTCGACCACTACGTGGCGGGGTTCGGCGTCCCCGACGAGCTCGGACCGGACCGCACGGCACGCCTCTACAGCGAGCCGGGACGGGCGATCGCCGTCGGCAACTACGACGGCGACCCGGACCGGGCGGCCGCACTGCTCGTCTTCCGGTCCGAGAAGCTGGAGTTCGACCGGCGTGACGTCGCCGCTCAGAAGCGGATCCTGGCCGAGCGGTTCGCCGGGATGGGCTGGGAGACGCCGATGGTCCTCAAGGCCCTGGAGCGGGCCGACGACCTGTACTTCGACGCGATCGCCCAGATCCATGTCGACCGGCTCACCAAGGGCCGTGTGGCGCTGCTCGGCGACGCCGGGTACGGCGCCACCATGGGCGGCATGGGCACCGGTGTCGCGATCGTCGGGGCGTACGTCCTGGCCGGGGAGCCGGCCCTCGCGGGCGGCGACCACCGGACCGCGTTCGCCGAGTACGAGACGCGAATCCGGGACTTCGCCAAGGGCTGCCAGAAGATCTCCGGCAACGCGGGCCCGTTCTTCGCCCCGCCGACCGAGCGGCGGATCCGCAGCCGCGACCGGATGTACCGGATCCTCAGCTCCCGCCCCCTGGCCCGCTTCTTCAAGAAGCTCACGGAGAAGGCGGCCACCGATGTCAAGCTGCGGGAGTACCCGCGCCCGTGAACGCTCGCGCAAGCCTTTACGCACACGCTTACACGCGCCCCCCACACACAAAGCGCTCCGTGACACACCTGTACGCAAAGCGCTCCCTGACTCACCCCGTACGCAAAGCGCACTCTGACGCACCCGATGCGCAAGCACATACGCACCCGCACAAAAACGGCTACGCGCCGGCCCTGAACCGCCACCCATGATCGACCGGCCCGATCCCGCCACCCAGCGCGAACCCGGCCGCGATCGCCCCGGTGACGTACTCCTTGGCCGCAGCCACCGCCTCCGGCACGGTCTGCCCCTTCGCCAGCCCGGAAGCAATCGCTGACGCCAGGGTGCAGCCCGTGCCGTGCGTGTGCCGGTTGTCGTGGCGCGGGGCCCGCAGCCAGTGCTCCTCGGAGCCGTCGGTCAGCAGGTCCACGGCGTCGCCGGGCAGATGGCCGCCCTTGATCAGGACCCACTTCGGCCCGTACGACAGCACGGCCGCCGCGGCTCGCCCGAGGTCCGCCTCCGACTCGACCCGTACGCCTGTGAGTTGGGCCACCTCGTCGAGGTTCGGCGTCGCGACGGTCGCGACCGGCAGCAGCTTGGTGCGGACGGAGTCGAGGGCCGACTCGGCGAGCAGCGAGTCCCCGTGCTTGGAGATGCCGACCGGGTCGACGACGGCCGGCGCGTCCGTGGTCGCGATCAACTCGGCGACGGTCTCGACGAGTTCGGCCGAGGCGAGCATGCCGGTCTTGACCGCCTGGACGCCGATGTCGTCGACGACGCATCGGTACTGGGCGCGCACAGCGTCCACCGGCAGCTCCCAAGCGCCCTGTACGCCCAGGGAGTTCTGCGCGGTGACGGCGGTGATCACGCTCATGCCGTGCACCCCGAGCGCGAGCATCGTCTTCAGGTCGGCCTGGATCCCGGCCCCGCCACCGGAGTCGGAACCCGCGACCGTCAGAACCCTGGGCGGCGCGCTCACGACTCGATGTCCCCGAAGTGATCCCAGCCGCCCTTGCTCGTCCAGGGCGCCCCGTCCACCGTGACCTGCGGCAGCGCCGACGGGTTGAGCACCTCGCCGATCACCTTCCAGCGGGCGGGCAGTTTCACGTCGGGCGGGAAAGTCGCGACGATCGCGTGGTCCTCGCCGCCGGTGAGCACCCACTGGAGGGGGTCGACGCCGACGGCCTGCCCGATGTCGTTCATCTGGGAGGGGACGTCGATGTCGCCGGAGCGGACGTCGATGCGCACCTTGCTGGCCTCGGCGATGTGCCCGAGGTCGGCGATCAGCCCGTCGCTGACGTCCGTCATCGAGGTCGCGCCGAGCCCGGCCGCCGCGGGACCCGCGTGATACGGCGGTTCGGGACGCCGGTGGGCCTCGACGAAGGCGCGCGGCGAGCGGAAACCCCGCGAGAGCACCGCGTACCCGGCCGCCGACCAGCCCAGCCAGCCCGTCACCGCGACGACGTCACCGGGCTGGGCCCCGGCCCGGGTGACCGGCTCGTGGTTGCGCAGATCGCCGAGCGCGGTGATCGCGACGGTGATCGTGTCACCGCGTACGACATCGCCGCCGACCACGGCCGCGCCCGCGACCTGGCATTCGTCGCGCAGCCCGTCCATCAGCTCGGAGGGCCAGGTGGCCGGGAGTTCGGCCGGGACGACCAGGCCGAGCAGCAGCGCGGTCGGTACGGCGCCCATCGCGGCGATGTCCGCGAGGTTCTGCGCGGCCGCCTTGCGCCCCACGTCGTACGCCGTGGACCAGTCGCGGCGGAAGTGCCGTCCCTCCAGGAGGATGTCGGTGCTCGCCACGACCCTGCGGTCCGGCGCGGCCACCACCGCGGCGTCGTCGCCGGGGCCGACCCGGACCGCCGGGGTGGTGGTGAGACGCGAGGTGAGCTCTCGGATGAGCCCGAACTCCCCCAACTCGCCCACGGTGCCCTTCATGATCGTAGTGCTCCCTCTGTCGCTACCCGTGCCCGGTCGCGAGCCGTCTCCGTACTCGGTACGGTCGAGTTGACCGTCAACTTGTGCAGTCCATGCACCCCGGCGCGCAAGCCCCAGCCACCCCGGGTCTCCCCGCGGCGAGCGGCAACGCGATACCGTGGCGTTCCTTTTCCCCACATGATCCTCGTGGCCGCCCTGGAGGTTCCGTGGTACAGGCGTACATCCTGATCCAGACGGAGGTCGGCAAAGCGTCGACCGTCGCCGAGACGATCAGCAAGATCCCGGGGGTGATCCAGGCCGAGGACGTGACAGGACCGTACGACGTCATCGTGCGAGCCCAGGCCGACACCGTCGATGAACTCGGCCGCATGGTGGTCGCGAAGGTCCAGCAAGTGGACGGCATCACCCGTACCCTGACCTGCCCGGTCGTGCACCTGTAGCCCCCGTCTACCCTTGGCCGGTGAACTTCTTCCGTCACCGGCACACTGCTTTCCTCGGGCTGCCCGCGGTCGCGCTGCTGATCACGATTGCGGGCTGCTCCTCAGCAGACGACAACGCGTCGGTCTCGGTTCCGAGCCCGAACGCGAAGGTCACCAAGCTGTGCCAGAACCTGGACAAGGTGCTGCCGCGGAAGGTGGACGGCCTCGGCCGCAAAGATCCCGAGCCCCGGTCCGCGCTGACCGCGGGCTGGGGAAGCCCGGCGATCATACTGCGCTGCGGTGTCGAGCGGCCTCCGAAGATGATTGATCCGAAGGTGGCGCTCGGCGACGACCCGAAGGCGGTCGGCGGCACGGTGAACGGCGTCGACTGGCTGATGGAGAAGCGGGACGACGGGTCGAACCGCTTCACCACAGCGAACCGCAGCGCGTACGTCGAGGTGACCGTGCCCAAGGGGCGGGACGCGTCCGGCATGCTCGTCGACATGGCCGCCTCCATCAAGAAGGCGATCCCCAAGGGGATCGCCAACTGACACCAGGGCGGTGCAAGGCGCTCAGCGCAGCCCGGTCGACCGTCGCAGCGCCGCCTGTACCAGGCGGTCCACCAGCTCCGGGTAGCTGACGCCCGTCTCCTGCCACATCCGCGGGTACATGGAGATCGGCGTGAAGCCCGGCATCGTGTTGATCTCGTTGATCACGAAGTCGCCGTCCTCGGTGAGGAAGAAGTCCGCGCGGACGAGACCCTCGCAGGACGCCGCCTCGAAGGCCTCGACGGCCAGTCGCCGCACCTCGGCCGTCTGCTCCGCCGTGAGGGGCGCGGGCACGATCCCGTCGGCCGAGTCGATGTACTTGGCCTCGAAGTCGTAGAAGGCGTGAGACTGCACGGGCGGGATCTCCGCGGGGACGGAGGCGCGCGGGCCGTCCTCGAACTCCAGCACCCCGCACTCGATCTCGCGGCCGCGCAACAGCGCCTCCACGATGATCTTCGGGTCGTGGCGCTGTGCCTCCGCGATCGCCTCGTCGAGGCCCGAGAGGTCGTCGACCTTGGTGATGCCGAACGAGGACCCCGCGCGTGCCGGCTTCACGAACAGCGGCCAGCCGTGCTCGCCCGCGAAGTCGATGATCTTCTTACGGGCGGCGGACTCGTCCTGCTGCCACTCGCGCGGCCGGATCACCACGTAGGGGCCCACCTTCAGGCCGAACGAGGTGAACACCCGCTTCATGTAGTCCTTGTCCTGGCCGACGGCCGAGGCGAGCACGCCCGAGCCGACGTACGGGACCCCGGAGAGCTCCAGGAGGCCCTGGAGGGTTCCGTCCTCGCCGTAGGGGCCGTGCAGCATGGGGAAGACGACGTCGACCTCGCCCAGGGCCTTGGGGACCGATCCGGGCTCGCTGTAGACCACTTCACGGTCGGCCGGGTCGAGGGGGAGCACCACGCCGCCCTCGCTCGACTCGGCGAGCTGCTCGACGTTCGGCTGCTGCCGGTCGATGATGGCCATCCGTTCCGGCTCGTCGGCGGTGAGTGCCCAACGGCCGTCCCGGGTGATGCCGATGGGCAGGACGTCGTACTTCGTACGGTCGATGGCGCGCAGTACCGCGCCGGCCGTGACCACGGAGATCCCGTGTTCGGAGCTGCGGCCGCCGAAGACGACGGCCACGCGCGGCTTGCGAGGCGGCTGCTCAGGGCTCTGGGGGAGGTTCTCGCTGCTCATATCGCGTTGAGAGTACCCGTTGGTACGGCGGTGAGTCAGCGCCCCACCGGGGCCGTTGCTCAGCGTCGTACGACTGGTCGCACAGCGTTGATTCCCGGTGCCGTACGAGCCGTCGCGGAGCACTGATGCCCGGCGTCGTACGCACCCTCGCAGAGCACTGATGCCCGGCGTCGTACGCACCCTCGCAGAGCACTGATGCCCGGCGTCGTACGCACCCTCGCAGAGCACTGATGCCCGGCGTCGTACGCACCCTCGCAGAGCACTGATGCCCGGCGTCGTACGCACCCTCGCAGAGCACTGATGCCCGGCGTCGTACGAGCCGTTGCGGGCGTTGACGCCCTGCGTCGTACGAGAGCCGTCGCAGGGCGTCGCGCACCCGGTGGTTCAGCGGCGCTCGGGCTTCGCGCTGCGCGACATCAGTTCCTTGAGAGCGACCACCGGCGGCTTGCCCTCGTGGACGATGCCGACGACGGTCTCCGTGATGGGCATGTCGACGCCGTGCCTGCGGGCCAGATCCAGCACGGACTCACAGGACTTGACGCCCTCGGCGGTCTGCTTGGTGACCGCGATGGTCTCCTGGAGGGTCATGCCCTTGCCGAGGTTGAGGCCGAAGGTGTGGTTGCGCGAGAGCGGCGAGGAACAGGTGGCCACCAGGTCGCCGAGGCCCGCGAGTCCGGAGAACGTCATCGGGTCGGCGCCCATGGCGAGTCCGAGCCGGGTGGTCTCCGCCAGACCGCGCGTGATGAGCGAGCCCTTGGCATTGTCTCCGAGACCCATGCCGTCCGCGATGCCGACGGCGAGACCGATCACGTTCTTGACCGCGCCGCCGAGTTCGGCGCCCACCACGTCGGTGACGGTGTACGGGCGGAAGTACGGCGTGTGGCAGGCGGACTGGAGGCGCTGGGCGACCGCTTCGGAGCGGCAGGCGACCACGGCGGCGGCCGGCATCCGTGCGGCGATCTCACGCGCCAGATTGGGCCCGGTGACCACGGCGATACGGTCCGCGCCGACCTTGGCGACGTCCTCGATCACCTCGCTCATCCGCATGGTGGAGCCGAGTTCGACGCCCTTCATGAGGGAGACGAGCACGGTCTCGGGCGCGAGCAGCGGCACCCACTCGGCGAGGTTTTCGCGCAGCGTCTGCGACGGCACCGCGAGGACCGTGAAGTCGGCGTCCGCGGCGGCCTCGGCGGGATCGGAGGTGGCCCGCAGGTTCTCGGGGAGTTCGACACCGGGCAGGTAGTCGGGGTTCGTCCGGGTGGAGTTGACCGCCGCGGCGAGTTCGCCACGGCGCCCCCACAGGGTGACGTCGCATCCCGCGTCGGCGAGCACCATGCCGAACGCGGTGCCCCACGATCCGGTCCCGAAGACGGCCGCCTTGACCGGCTTGCTCACGCGCCCTGCCCCTCTTCCTGCTGTGCCTGTGCTCTTTCCTTCGCCGCCGCCCTGCGGCGCTGCGCGATGCGCACCTCGCGGGGGTCGTACGCCTTCGCGGGCGCCTTCTCGCCGCGGATCTGCTCCAGCTGCGCGGTGATGGCGGCCATGATGACCTCGGTGGCCTCCTTCAGGAGGTCCGGGCTCATCTCCTTGTCGTAGAAGCGCGAGAGGTCCACCGGCGGCCCTGCGAGCACGTGGTGGGTCTTGCGCGGAAGGAGGTTGGGCTTCTTGGCGTACGGAGGCAGCAGTTCGTTGGCGCCCCACTGGGCGACCGGAATCACCGGGCACCTGGTCTGCAGCGCGACGCGCGCGGCACCCGTCTTGCCGGTCATCGGCCAGCCGTCGGGGTCGCGGGTGAGCGTGCCCTCGGGATAGAACGCGACGCACTCGCCGCGCTCCACGGCGTCGATCGCGGCCCGGAAGGCGCTCAGCGCGTCGGTGCTCTCGCGGTAGACGGGGATCTGTCCGGTGCCACGCATCGCGGCCCCCACAAATCCCTTCTTGAAAAGGCCTGCCTTCGCCAGGAATCGCGGAACACGCCCGGTGTTGTACTGATAGTGGGCATACGCGAAGGGGTCCACATGCGAATTGTGGTTCACCGCGGTGATAAATCCGCCCTCGGCCGGAATGTTCTCCATTCCTCGCCAGTCCCGCTTGATCAGAACCACCAGCGGCGGTTTGCAGAGGACCGCTGCGAAGCGGTACCAGAAGCCGATTCTGCGGCGGGGCACGCGGACACCTTCCTCTAGGGCCTGGGGGGCCGCACAAGTGTCGCCCCAGGCCGCCTGTCTGTCGAGAACACGGTACGCCCCGGCGTCCGGAGCGCCAGGGCCGCCGGGTCACAATGGGGCGCTACAAGGGAGGGCGGAACGCTGGTGCGGTGGACTGTGGTCGTACCCCTCAAACCCCTGGCGCGGGCCAAGAGCAGGCTGGCGGACACGGCCGCCGACGGACTGCGCCCCGGGCTCGCTCTCGCCTTCGCGCAGGACACCGTGGCGGCCGCGCTGGCCTGCGCGGTGGTCCGCGATGTGGCGGTAGTCACGGACGACGCCCTGGCCGGGCGGGAACTGGCCGCGCTCGGCGCCCGGATCGTTCCGGACGAGCCGGGCGGCGGTCTGAACGCCGCGTTGGCGCACGGAGCGGGGGTCGTACGGTCCTGGCGGCCCGACGGTGCCGTCGCGGCCCTCAATGCCGATCTTCCCGCCCTACGGTCCACGGAATTGCGGCGAGTACTCGACGCGGCCGCGGAATTCCCTCGCGCATTTCTGCCGGATGCCGCCGCAATCGGTACAACTCTGCTGGCCGCCGGGCCGGGGCGGGAATTGCTTCCGGCCTTCGGTACGGATTCCCGGGCCCGTCATCGCGCCTCGGGTGCCAGGGAACTCCGGCTGGACGCCGTGGATTCCGTACGGCAGGACGTGGACACCGGGGAAGATCTGCGGGCGGCGCTGGCACTGGGGGTGGGGCCGCGTACGGCGGAAGCGGCGGCGCGGTTGCTGATTCCCGGGCAGTAGGCGGTTCGCACGCCGCGGGCCGTCCGAGGCCCGTCGCCCCGCGGCGGAGCCGTATGGGGCACAGCCCCGCGCCCCCAGGGGGCCCCGTAGGCTGCCCCCATGCAGGCGACCGCGTACACGTACGACCCCGAGACCCGCAGCGGCCAGGTGCTGCTCGACGACGGCACCCCCGTGCCCTTCGACGGCCCGGCGTTCGACGCCGGCGGGCTGCGGCTGCTGCGCCCGGGTCAGCGGGTACGTATCGAGACCGAGGGCGAGGGCGAGGCCCTCCGGATCACCCTGGTCACCCTGCAGACGCTCTAGGCGTCGCGCACACGCCGCGGGCCGGGCTCCCGAGGGAAGCCCGGCCCGGCGCGTGAGTTGCCCCTGCGCCCCTGCCGACTAGCGGGCGGTGGCCTTCTTGGCGGTGGTCTTGCGAGCGGTCGACTTCTTGGCGGGGGCCTTCTTGGCCGTCGCCTTCTTCGCCGGGGCCTTCTTGGCCGTCGCCTTCTTGGCGGTGGTCTTCTTGGCGGTGGTCTTCTTGGCGGCCGCCGTGGTCTTCTTGGCGGTGGTCTTCTTGGCCGTGGTCTTCTTGGCGGCCGCCGTGGTCTTCTTGGCGGTGACCTTCTTCGCCGTGACCTTCTTCGCGGTGACCTTCTTCGCCGCGGCCTTCTTCGCCGCGGCCTTCTTGACCGTGGCGGCGGCACCGCCGGTCAGGCTGCCCTTGGGCGCCTTCTTGACGGCGACCTCGCCACCGCGCGGGAGCTTCTTCGAGCCGCTCACCAGGTCCTTGAAGCCCTGACCCGCGCGGAAGCGCGGCACGGAGGTCTTCTTGACCCGAACGCGTTCCCCGGTCTGCGGGTTGCGGGCGTAACGAGCCGGACGGTCGACCTTCTCGAAGGAACCGAAGCCGGTGACCGAGACCCGGTCCCCGCCGACAACTGCACGGACGATGGCGTCCAGAACGGCGTCGACCGCGTCGGCGGCCTGCTGACGCCCGCCGACCTTGTCGGCAATCGCTTCTACGAGCTGCGCCTTGTTCACGTCTTCCCCTTCGGAGACATTGCCCGAACGAATGCGTTCAAGCTTTTTCGCACGTTAGGCAGATATATACCGCAAATCAAACACGAAACGGGCTAATCACCCTTGTGCCGCAACGAACTCGGGCTGTAGCGGAGTTCCTCAGCGTTCCTCTTCGAGGAATCGACCCTCGTCGAGGTCGTTGATGAACCGCTCCAGCCGCCTTGTCGCATCGGCGAGATCGTGCTTGGCCACGGCCGTAATGACCAGCAGCTTCCGGGTCAGCGCCATCCGTACGCCCTCCGGGACTTGCAGTGCGCGCACTCTTGTGTGCGCTTCCTTGAGTTGGGCCGCGACTGCCACGTAGAGCTCGAGTTGGCCGTCGTGTTCCATGCACAGATTGTGCCATCTGGGGCGAGTTGTCGCCTGCGCAGGGGGTAACTGCCGTCCCCGGAGGGGGTTCCGGGGACCTCGGCACGTCACGGGACCAAGGGGCGCGTACCCAGGCAACCACCTTTGTAACTAGGGGAGTTGGAGCACTCAAAGGCGGCGCGCCGGAGCCGTCCGAGGGCAGACACAGCTGTACCCCCAACCGTCCACGATTGGGGGTACAGAGGGGTGTTGCAGTGGCCGAAATCAGCCTTGTGTGAGCCGCGTATCAGGCGATCGACCGGATGTGCGTCCGGCCCGCGCCTCAGACGTGCAGCGTCTTCGGCTTGTACGACGGCCGCTTGGCCTCGTACGCCGCGATGTCGGCCGCGTTCTGGAGGGTGATGGAGATGTCGTCCAGGCCGTTCAGCAGCCGCCAGCGGGCGTTCTCGTCGAGTTCGAAGGCGGCGGTGATGCCCTCGGCGCGCACCTCACGGGCCTCCAGGTCGACCGTGATCTCGGCCTCGGGGTCCTGCTCGGTGAGCTCCCAGAGCGCGTCCACGATCTTCTGCTCCAGAACCACCGTGAGCAGGCCGTTCTTGAGTGAGTTGCCCCGGAAGATGTCAGCGAAGCGGGAGGAGATGACGGCCTTGAAACCGTAGTTCTGGAGCGCCCAGACGGCGTGCTCGCGCGAGGAGCCCGTACCGAAGTCGGGACCGGCGACCAGGACCGTGGCGCCCTTGCGCTCGGGCTGGTTGAGGATGAAGGACGAGTCCTTGCGCCAGGCCTCGAACAGCCCGTCCTCGAAACCGTCCCTGGTCACCTTCTTGAGCCAGTGGGCGGGGATGATCTGGTCGGTGTCGACGTTGCTGCGGCGCAGCGGGACAGCCCGGCCGGTGTGCGTGGTGAATGCTTCCATGACTCTCAGACTCCAGCGGGCACAGGGGCGTCGGACAGGTCGGCGGGCGAGGCCAGATGGCCCAGCACGGCGGTCGCGGCGGCGACCTGCGGCGAGACCAGGTGCGTACGGCCACCCTTGCCCTGCCTGCCCTCGAAGTTGCGGTTGGAGGTGGACGCGGAGCGCTCACCGGGGGCCAGCTGGTCGGGGTTCATGCCCAGACACATCGAGCAGCCCGCGTGCCGCCATTCGGCGCCGGCTTCCTTGAAGACGACGTCCAGGCCCTCGGAGACGGCCTGCAGACCGACCCGCGCGGAGCCGGGGACCACCAGCATCCGTACGCCGTCGGCGACTTTGCGGCCCTCGACGAGCGCGGCGGCCGCACGCAGGTCCTCGATACGGCCGTTGGTGCACGAACCTACGAAGACGGTGTCGACCTTGATGTCACGCAGCGGCTGTCCGGCGGTCAACCCCATGTATTCCAGGGCCTTTTCGGCGGCCAGGCGCTCCGAAGCGTCTTCGTACGAAGCCGGGTCGGGGACGGACGCCGAAAGCGGCGCGCCCTGGCCCGGGTTGGTGCCCCAGGTGACGAACGGCGACAGGGAGGCGGCGTCGATGACGACCTCCTCGTCGAATTCCGCGTCGTCGTCCGACTTCAGCGTCTTCCAGTACGCGACGGCGGCGTCCCAGTCCTCGCCCTCGGGGGCGTGCACACGGCCCTTGAGGTACGCGAAGGTGGTCTCGTCGGGGGCGATCATGCCCGCTCGGGCGCCGGCCTCGATGGACATGTTGCAGATGGTCATCCGGGCCTCCATCGAGAGCTTCTCGATGGCGGAACCGCGGTACTCCAGGATGTAGCCCTGGCCGCCGCCCGTGCCGATCTTGGCGATGATCGCCAGGATCAGGTCCTTGGCCGTGACGCCCTCGGGCAGTTCGCCGTCGACCGTGATGGCCATGGTCTTGGGGCGGGCCAGCGGCAGCGTCTGGGTGGCCAGCACGTGCTCGACCTGCGAGGTGCCGATGCCGAAGGCCAGCGCGCCGAAGGCGCCGTGCGTGGAGGTGTGGGAGTCACCGCAGACCACGGTGGTGCCCGGCTGGGTCAGGCCCAGCTGCGGTCCCACCACGTGGACGACGCCCTGCTCGACGTCGCCCAGCGAGTGCAGCCGTACACCGAACTCGGCGCAGTTCTTGCGCAGCGTCTCCAGCTGGGCCCGGGAGACCGGGTCCGCGATGGGCTTGTCGATGTCGAGGGTCGGGGTGTTGTGATCCTCGGTGGCGATGGTGAGGTCGAGACGGCGCACGGGACGCCCCGCCTGACGGAGACCGTCGAAGGCCTGCGGGCTGGTCACCTCGTGCAGCAGGTGCAGATCGATGAAGAGGAGGTCGGGCTCGCCCTCGGCGCGCCGGACGACGTGGTCGTCCCAGACCTTCTCCGCGAGTGTCCTACCCATCGCTTTCCCTCCGGCCGGCCTGTGTGGCGCCGGCCCAACTAGAGATTTCCGGGGCGGCAAACGTTCGTACCCCTCGTACCGGACGTCGTCCGCCGGGCCCGTTGGTCCGCGGGCCGCTGTGTCTACAAGGGTGGCGCGTTCCACGGAAAATTGAACTTGCGTTTCACAGAGTGAGACGCGAGTATCGTTGCATGGACAACAGTAGCGGCGTCGGCGTTCTGGACAAGGCAGCCCTTGTCCTGAGCGCTCTGGAGTCCGGTCCGGCCACCCTCGCGGGCCTGGTCGCGGCGACCGGACTGGCACGACCCACGGCACATCGCCTCGCCGTGGCACTTGAACACCACCGCATGGTGGCGCGTGACATGCAGGGCCGTTTCATTCTCGGCCCCCGCCTCGCCGAGCTGGCCGCGGCCGCCGGCGAGGACCGCCTCCTCGCGACGGCGGGCCCGGTGCTGACGCACCTGCGTGACATCACGGGCGAGAGCGCGCAGCTCTACCGCCGCCAGGGCGACATGCGCATCTGCGTCGCAGCGGCCGAGCGCCTGTCGGGCCTTCGGGACACCGTCCCGGTCGGCTCCACGCTCACCATGAAGGCCGGCTCCTCGGCCCAGATCCTGATGGCCTGGGAGGAGCCGGAGCGCCTGCACCGCGGCCTCCAGGGAGCCCGCTTCACCGCCACCGCGCTCTCCGGCGTACGACGCCGGGGCTGGGCCCAGTCCATCGGTGAGCGCGAGCCGGGCGTCGCGTCCGTCTCCGCACCGGTCCGCGGTCCCTCGAACCGCGTCGTGGCCGCCGTCTCGGTCTCCGGACCGATCGAGCGTCTGACGCGCCACCCCGGCCGTATGCACGCCCAGGCGGTCATCGACGCCGCCGCCCGCCTCTCCGAGGCCCTGCGCCGCACCGGCTGACTGTTCCCTTCGACGAAGGGGCCTGCCTCAACGCCGCGGCAGGCCCCTTCGCTCCCCCGATCCCCCCCCCAGTCACCCGGCTTTTTCGGCACCCTCCGCCGACCGGTATGCGAACCGGTCCTTGGCCCGCCGACCCCGCTTCTCCAGCGGCACCTGACCGTGCGCCGCAGCGAGCCCGAAGGCCGGCATGTGGGCGTAGATCGACTCGTACGCCCCCTCCGGCACGACATAGCTCTCGTGCCACCGCCCGACGTGTGCGCGCATCTTTCCGGCCCGCTCCTGGCGGTTGATGTTCGCCCACGCCTTGTGGTGGAGCATGTCGGGCGAGCTCGCGTACGCGTAGAGCTTCTCCTTGGACTCCCAGTACTGGACGACGTAGTACGTCCGCGGGGACGCCGTCAGCAGCACGTGGCCGAGCAGTCCGCGGGCCTTGTCCTTCTCCAGTTCGCGCAGCATGCGCGGCATCGCGAGGAGCACCGGCAGCCAGTGGTGCACGGCCCAGAAGTGGTTGATGCGCATGCCGATCAGCAGCACGACCGCGTCACCCTCGACTGCGGCGGTGGTGTGGCCCGGTATCGGTTTCGCGAACATGACGATCTCCCGGATCTCCGATCGGATACCAGCACTATCCTTCTGAGCAATGATTGGATAGTGACACTTCCCAAGGAGGGGCGCAAGCCCCCCGAAGAGAGGCGCGAGAGATGCGGCTGGCCGAGTTGAGCGAGCGCAGCGGTGTGTCCGTCGCGACGATCAAGTACTACCTGCGCGAAGGGCTGTTGACGCCCGGCCGCCAGGTCAACTCGACCACGGCCGAGTACGACGAGGAGCATCTGCGCCGGCTGCGGCTGGTGCGCGCGATGATCCAGGTCGGCCGGGTGCCGGTGGCGGCGGTCCGCGAAGTGCTCGGGCATGTGGACGACGACTCCCCGGGCCGCGCGATCCGCCTGGGCGCGGCGGTGTGGGCGCTGCCGCAGATACCGGAGCCGGACGAGAACGACGAATACGTCCAGGCCGCACACCAGGAGGTCACCACGCTCCTGAACCGGCTCGGCTGGGAGAACGCCAAACGGCTCACGGGCGTCTCCCCCGCGTACCGCTCGCTGGTGGTGGCCGTGGCCGCGTTCCGCCGGCTCGGCTACGACTGGGGGGCCGAACGGCTGGCGCCGTACGCCGAGTTGATGCACCGGACGGCGGTCCTCGACCTGGACAACATGGAGACGCATCCGTCGGAGGCGGAGCAGATCGAGTTCGCTGTCCTGGGGGCGATCCTCAACGAGCCGGTGCTGCAGGCGCTGCACCGGCTGGCCCAGGAGGAGGAGTCGACGCGGCGGTACGGCTTCGAGTAGCCGACGCCGGGCACGACGAAGGCCCTCCACCGAAGTGGAGGGCCTTCTTGTTGTACCCCCGACCGGATTCGAACCGGCGCTACCGCCTTGAGAGGGCGGCGTGCTAGGCCGCTACACAACGGGGGCGTGGATCTTGCGTTTCCGCAGACCCGAGCTGGTCTACCAGGACTCGAACCTAGACTAACTGAACCAGAATCAGTCGTGCTGCCAATTACACCATAGACCAATATGGTTTAGACCAACTGCGTACCCCCGACCGGATTCGAACCGGCGCTACCGCCTTGAGAGGGCGGCGTGCTAGGCCGCTACACAACGGGGGCCCTAGCGATCCTGCATGAGAGTCAGCGGGTGCGACCCGGACTGTCTCCCTGGGAAGGATCTGTACCCCCGACCGGATTCGAACCGGCGCTACTGCCTTGAGAGGGCAGCGTGCTAGGCCGCTACACAACGGGGGCGTTGCGGAGTTGATCTCCGCGGTTGCAGATGAGCTCTGCGAGCTGGCCTACCAGGACTCGAACCTAGACTAACTGAACCAGAATCAGTCGTGCTGCCAATTACACCATAGGCCACTGAAACGCAATCCCCCGTGGGGATCTTGTTTTAGCTTGCGCCTCCGGTTCCCGGCCTTTCGGCCCGCTCTCCGGCGGCGCAGGAAGAACATTACCCGAAGGTGGACGGCGCTCCAAAACGACTATCCGCGCCGAGGATCGCGGGGAGTTCGGCCAGCGACGCGATCCGGCGCGGGCCGGCCGGTCCGCGCTCGTCTGCGGTGTGAGCGCCGCCACGGTCGATCCAGAAGGAGAGCAGACCCGCGTCGGCGGCGCCTCGCCCGTCGATCTCCGGGTGATCGCCGACGTACGCGACCTGGTGCGGGAGCAGGCCGAGGGCGTCGCAGGCGGCGTGGAAGGCCTCCGCCGCGGGCTTGGAGACGCCTAGCTCGGCCGCGCACAGGACGGCCTCGAAGCGGTCGCGTACGCCGAGGACGCGGAGCTTGCCGTCCTGGACCAGGAGGCTGGAATTGGACAGCACGGCGTGTCGGTGGCTGGCCGCGAGGGCGTCCAGGACGGGCAGTACGTCCGGAAAGAGGGTCCAGGCGGCTTCGTAGTGCGCGACATACCGGTCGAACCACGCGTCGGCCTCGGCGTCGTTCAGCGGCTCGTCCAGGAACACCCTGACGCGCTGCCGGCGCTGGCCCTGCCAGTCCGTCTCCCCCGCCGAGAACCTCGCCCACTGGACATCGGTGATCCGCCGCCAGAGCGCGAGGGCCTGTTCGACGGACTCGTACCCGTCGAGCAGGCCCTCGGCCGCCAAGTGCCCGCGCATCCCGGCCCGGTCCGCGGCCGTGTAGTCGAAGATCGTGTCGTCGATGTCCCAGACCACGGCCCTGATGCTCATGAACCGACGGTATCTCGGGCGTGGCGGGCGTGTCGTTCAGTTCACGGTTGTCGTTCCGGTCAGGGCCAGGTCGGGCCCTTGGCCGTCGCGCGGCGCGGCGGTGAGCTTCCAGGTGTACGTGCCGCGCGGCACATTGTTACCGGAGTCGTTCTGGGCGTTCCAGGAGGCACGGACCGCGCCGGCGGTTGAGGCGCCGGTCAGGGTGCGCACGACGGCGCCCGCCGTGTTGCTCAGGGTCAGCGTCCAGGCCGACGGCTTGTTCAGCTGCCACACGGGCCGCCACGGGTTGGAGGCGCTGGAGCCGCCCGGCTGGGGGTCGGTCTGCGCCTCCGTCTGCGCGAGCGGCGAGGTGGGGACGCCCGCGGAGACGATCGCCACTTGGCCCTGCTGCGTCAGGTAGGCGACATTGCCGCCGAAGCGGTCGACGGCCCAGCGCCCGGTGTTGCCGCCGGTGTTCTGGTCCGCGCTGGGCAGCACGGCGACGGTCCGGGTGGTCGCCGTACCGGTGTGGAAGTCGGTGAGCAGCAGCTCGTGCGTGGTGCGGTTCTCGCGGATCAGATAGCCGTCGGCGAGGCGGCCCTGCCCGGCCGGGACCGTGATGGCGCGGCCGGCCGCGCGGTCGTAGACGCCGGCGGGGCCGGCCGAGCCGCAGGACCAGTACAGCCAGGTATTGACGGCCTGGGTCTCGGTGGGCGTGCAGGGGGCACCGGTGTCGACGGTGGCGACGTTCTTCTTGGCCTTCAGGTCGTACGCGACCACGCCGCCCTGGGTGCTGCCGGGAATCCACAGGCGCCGGCCCCAGATCGCGGCGGCGGTCCGAGTACGGTCGAGCGCGGTCTCGCCGGCTGCGCCACGCGGGAAGTCGGCGACCTTCTGGCTGCCGGGGGTGCCGCCGTTGTACAGGACGTAGCGCCCGGAGCCGGTGCCCAGGCGGCCGGCCGAGTCCCCGGTGGGCTCGGTGGCGATGGTGCTCGTGTCGAGCCCGACGACGCTCACGGACTCCTGACCGTTTGCGTCGGCCCACAGGTACGCGATCCTGCCGTCACCCAGCGCTTCGAGCTGGGGGCACGCGGCGTCGCCGGTGAGGCACGTCGTGGGCTGCAGTGTGGGGCTGCGGCGGGTCTGCAGGCTCCCGCCCACCGATAACCGACCTCGGTCGGCACGGTCAGGCTCAGCTGCGCGGTGGCGACCGGAGTGTCGGCGCCCCGCGCGGCCTGTGCGGGCGCGGTCGGCGCGGAGCACGTCAGCGCCACGGCCCCGCCGAGGGCCAGTGCGGCAAGTCTTCGTGAACGGGTCACGTTCCCCCCTGAAACATGATGAACACACGCATCATGCGCGCAGAGGACGTACAACTTCTGCTGCGGGAGCGGGAGTTCACTGGACGGGTGAACTCCGGGTGACGGCTCGGTGCATACGAAGGGGGCGGCGTCCGAACCGGACGCCGCCCCCTGTGCGTACGCCATGCGGGTACGCGCAGTGCTTGCGCTGTGACTACACCGGCAGCTTCGCCAGCGCCGCGTCGATGCGCGCGATCGTCTTCTCCTGGCCCAGGACCTGCAGGGACTCGAACAGCGGCAGACCGACCGTGCGGCCCGTCACCGCGACACGGACCGGGGCCTGGGCCTTGCCGAGCTTGAGGCCGTGCTCCTCGCCGGCCGCGAGGACGGCGTCCTTCAGCGACTCCGGGCCGGCCCAGTCGGCCTGGAGCAGCTTGGCGCGGGCCGTGCTCAGCAGCTCGGCCGAGCCCTCCTTCATCGCCTTCGACCAGGACGCCTCGTCGTGGACGGGCTCGGCCAGGAACAGGAAGTCCACGTTCTCGGTGATCTCGGAGAGGACCTTCAGGCGCGACTGGGCGTGCGGGGCGATCGCCTGCCACTTGGTCTCGTCGAAGTCCTCCGGCGCCCACGGGGCGAACGGGGCCCGCAGCCAGGGGGCGCAGCGCTCCGTGAATTCCTTCACGTCGAGCAGGCGGATGTGGTCGGCGTTGATCGCCTCGGCCTTCTTCAGGTCGAAGCGGGCCGGGTTCGGGTTCACGTCCGCGACGTCGAAGGCGGCGACCATCTCGTCGATGGAGAAGATGTCGCGGTCCGCCGAGAGCGACCAGCCGAGCAGCGACAGGTAGTTGAGCAGGCCCTCGGGGAGGAAACCGCGCTCCCTGTACAGGTTGAGCGAGGACTGCGGGTCGCGCTTGGAGAGCTTCTTGTTGCCCTCGCCCATCACGTACGGGAGGTGGCCGAAGGCCGGGGTCTCCTTGGCGATACCCAGCTCGGTCAGCGCCTTGTACAGGGCGATCTGACGCGGGGTGGAGGAGAGCAGGTCCTCGCCGCGCAGGACGTGGGTGATCTCCATCAGGGCGTCGTCGACCGGGTTGACCAGCGTGTACAGCGGCGCGCCGTTGGCTCGCACGATTCCGTAGTCCGGGACGTTCTCCGGGAGGTACGTGATCTCGCCGCGGACCAGGTCCGTGAAGGTGATCGTCTCGTCGGGCATGCGGAAGCGGACGATGGGCTCCCGGCCCTCGGCCTCGTAGGCGGCCTGCTGCTCGGCGCTCAGGTCGCGGCAGTGGCCGTCGTAGCCGGACGGCTTGCCGGCGGCACGGGCGGCGTCACGGCGAGCGTCGAGCTCCTCCGTCGAGCAGTAGCAGTGGTACGCGTGCCCGGCGTCCAGGAGCTTTCGCGCGACGTCCTGGTAGATGTCCATGCGCTGCGACTGGCGATAGGGCGCGTGCGGGCCGCCGACCTCGGGTCCCTCGTCCCAGTCGAAGCCCAGCCAGCGCATCGCGTCGAGCAGCTGGTTGTACGACTCCTCGGAGTCGCGGGCCGCGTCGGTGTCCTCGATGCGGAAGACCAGGGTGCCTTCGTTGTGCCGGGCGAACGCCCAGTTGAACAGGGCGGTGCGGACCAGGCCCACGTGGGGGTTGCCGGTCGGGGAGGGACAGAAACGTACGCGTGGGGGCACCCCCTGTCCGAGCGGAGTCGAGGACTTGGGGGAGTTCGCGTTAGCCACGCTTGATCACCTTGTTGGTGAGAGTGCCGATGCCTTCGATGGTGACGGCGACCTCGTCGCCGACGTTCAGGGGGCCGACTCCGGCCGGGGTGCCCGTGAGGATCACGTCGCCGGGGAGCAGCGTCATGGCCTCGGTGATGTTCACGATCAGATCCTCGATGGAGTGGATCATCTCGCTGGTGCGGCCGAGCTGTCGCTGCCGGCCATTGACCGTGAGCTGGATGGTGAGGTCGCTCGGGTCGAGGTCCGTCTCCACCCAGGGGCCGAGCGGGCAGGAGCTGTCGAAGCCCTTGGCCCGCGCCCACTGCTTCTCGCGCTTCTGGACGTCGCGCGCGGTGATGTCGTTCGCGCAGGTGTAGCCCAGGATCACGTCCTTGACGCGCTCGCGCGGGACCTCACGGCACATGCGGCCGATGACCACGGCGAGCTCGGCCTCGTGGTGCAGCTCGTTCGAGAAGGACGGGTACTGGATGTCGTCGCCGGGGCCGATCACCGAGGTCGACGGCTTGAAGAAGGCGAACGGGGCGTCGGGCACCTCGTTGCCGAGCTCCTTCGCGTGCTCCGCGTAGTTGCGGCCGAAGGCCACCACCTTGTTCGGGAGCACCGGCGGCAGCAGCCTGACCTTGCTCAGCGGGACCTTCGTACCGGAGAGCTCGAAGTCCGCGAACGGGATGCCCTTGATGATGTCGAGGACGAGCTCGTCCGGCTTGTCACCCTCGACCGCGCCGAAAGCGACGTTGCCGTCGATGGAGAACCTGGCGATGCGCACGGGATCCTTGCGCCCCTCACTGAGCTGGCTGAAGTCTGACGCTCCAGGCTAACGCGGGGAGGGGTGCGAGCTTCGCGTATATCGACCGGCACGGTGAGCGCGCGGCGGAGTGTGTGCGTACTACTCCGCGACGGAGGCCATGACCGGGGCTTCCATCAGGATGGTCCGGCGGGGGTTGGCGGTCTGGGCGGGGAGGTCGACCGAGTGCTCCGGCTGCTCCTGCGTCTGCAGCTCGTCGGCGTCCTCGAGGTGCGCCAGCGTGGTGCGTCGCGGGTTGGCTATGTTGCGGAACATCATCGTCGTCTTCACTGTTGTACTCGACCTTGTCGTCCTGGGCGCCGGGTGGGCTCAAAGGCCCCGATGCCGGCGCGGGTTGTCGGATTTGCCATCCCTGTAAAGCGACAGGCTAAACATGCAGTTCCCTGGCGAAGCCGTGAAGACGCCATGATCGCCGTGTGAGTTTCCTCACTTACTAGCAGGCAATCCGGTCAATTCAGGCCCCCAACCCGACCCGGCGAAACGGACATTGCCCGACTGAAGCAGACATTCCGCTCCTGATCATGGCGACTGGGACACCCCGCACACCACAACACCTCGTAGGCATAAGCCCGTTATGTACGAGATCACTTTCTACGTCTCGTAACGCAGCACTCACAAGCTGTCACGGAGGTCACAGCCTGGTACTCGGGCCTTGTTGGAGATCCGGCACTGTGCTGGAATTCCACGGACCGCCGCGGGATCGAAAACCGGCGCGCAGGGGCGCAACGCAGCGCCGAGTGGCGGCGGGAAGGGGGAGCCTGCGCCGGTCACTCACGACCACCAGGGGGCGCATCTGCGCCCCTGTACGACGCCGACACCGTCCCGCCGTTTTCGCGGAGGGGCGCCTGGTCCAGAGGTTGCGACGCTAGTGCAGGGACGTTTCAAGAGGGATGGCAGCGCTTCGGCGGAGCCGGAGCCGCACGGCGGGACCGACCGCGGTTCCTCGCCCCAGCACGCCCAGAACCCGGGACCGGCAGAGGTCGGCGGCGGCGGTGAACACTCCGCTCGCGCCGGCGCCAAGCCCAAGGCTCCCGCCACACCGGCCACGAAGCCGACGGGCCCCGGCATGCGAATAGCGCTGCGCAACTGGCGCATTTCGACGCGCCTGGTCTCGCTGCTCGCGCTCCCCGTGGTCGCCGCGACCTCGCTCGGTGCGCTGCGCATCAACGACAACATGGACAGCATTCAGCAGCTGGACAACATGAAGCTGCTGACGGACATGACCCAGCAGGCGACCGAGCTCGCCGCCGCGCTCCAGAAGGAGCGCGACCTGTCCGCGGGTCCCCTCGCGCACGGCGCCACGGCCAACGACTACACGGTCAAGGGCGCCCGCGACGCGACGGACATCGCCAAGAGGCACTTCCTCGAGGGCACCCAGGAGATCGACGACGCCACGGCGAACGGGCAGCTCTCCGGCGTCCGGGACAGCCTGGTCGGCATCGCGGGTGAGCTGCTCAAGCTCGGCAGCATCCGCAAGGAGGCCTACTCCGATCCCAAGAACTCGACGCAGACGGTCGAGGCCTACCACCGCCTCGTCACCCAGCTGCTCGCACTCTCGCAGGACATGGCCGAGGCGACCAGCAACCCGGAGATGATCCAGCGCACCCGCGCGCTGTCCGCCTTCTCCTCTGCCAAGGAATACGCCTCCGTCCAGCGGGCCGTGATCGCAGCCGCGCTGCCTGAGCGCCCGACGACCTTCGGCACGCTGTCGGAGAACGACCGGCAGTACGCGCTCTCCGCACAGGAGAGCCAGGATTCCGAGATCAGCGGCTTCAAGAGCATCTACGGAAGCGGCTTCGCCGACCTCCTCGCGCCCATCGAGGGCGGCAACCCGACGATCGAGCAGGCCGATAAGTACGCGACGCGCGTGCTGGGCGGCCCGCAGGGTCTCAGGACCCAGACCAAGCGCTCGTACAAGGACTGGGTCGACGACGACACCTTCAAGATCCAGCAGATGTCGAAGATCGAGACCACGCTGCTCGGTCAGATGGAGCAGAAGGCGCGTGAGCTGCGCAACCAGTCCGAGAGCGAAGCGATCATCTCGGGTGCGCTGATCCTCCTCGTGCTCGGTGTCTCGCTCATCGGCGCCTTCGTGGTGGCCCGCTCCATGATCCGTTCGCTGCGCCGCCTGCAGGACACCGCGACCAAGGTCGCCCAGGACCGGCTGCCCGAGCTGGTCAAGCAGCTGTCGGAGTCGGACCCGCAGGACGTCGACACCTCCGTCGAGTCGGTCGGTGTGCACTCCCGGGACGAGATCGGCCAGGTGGCCGCGGCCTTCGACGACGTGCACCGCGAGGCCGTACGACTCGCCGCCGAGCAGGCCCTCCTCCGGGGCAACGTCAACGCGATGTTCACCAACCTCTCGCGCCGCTCCCAGGGTCTTATCCAGCGTCAGCTCTCGCTGATCTCCGAGCTGGAGTCCCGCGAGGCCGACCCGGACCAGCTGTCCTCGCTGTTCAAGCTCGACCACCTCGCGACCCGCATGCGCCGTAACGGCGAGAACCTCCTCGTCCTCGCCGGTGAAGAGCCCGGCCGCCGTTGGACCCGTCCGGTCCCGCTGGTCGACGTGCTCCGTGCCGCCGCCTCCGAGGTGGAGCAGTACGAGCGCATCGAGCTGGCCGCGGTTCCGACCACCGAGGTCGCAGGGCGTGTCGTCAACGACCTCGTGCACCTGCTCGCAGAGCTGCTCGAGAACGCGACCTCCTTCTCCTCACCGCAGACCAAGGTCAAGGTCACCGGTCACGCGCTGCCCGACGGCCGCGTCCTGATCGAGATCCACGACACCGGAATCGGCCTGTCCCCCGAGGACCTCGCGGCGATCAACGAGCGGCTCGCCTCGCCGCCCACCGTGGACGTCTCCGTCTCCCGCCGCATGGGCCTCTTCGTGGTCGGTCGTCTGTCGCAGCGCCATGGCATCCGCATCCAGCTGCGTCCGTCCGACTCCGGTGGTACGACCGCGCTGGTCATGCTGCCCGTCGACGTCGCCCAGGGCGGTAAGAAGGCTCCGGGCAAGCCGGGCCAGGGCGGTCCGGGCAGCGGTGGTCCGGCCGCCGCACAGGCCTCGGCCGGTGTCGCCGCGGCCCGTCACGGAGGCGGTTCGCAGGGCGGTCCCTCGCTCGGTGCCGGTGCTCCCCCAACCGGCGGTGGCCGTCTCGGCGCCCCGCCGCAGCGCGGACAGGTCGGCGCGGGCCAGGGTCCGCGGGCGGCACTGCCAGGAAGCAACCAGGGCGGCCCCGCGCTGCCGGGCGGCAACCAGGGCAATCGCCCGGGTGCTCCGGGCGGAGCACGTGGCCCGCAGGGTCCGGGGAACCCGCAGCAGGGCCGGCCGGCTCCGGCCGGTGCCGGTGCCTTCGGGCAGAGCACGCCGGGTGGCCCGCAGGGTCTCCACGCCGCCGGGACCGGTACGCCGCAGGGCTTGGGTGACGGACCCGGGGCGGGCCGGAGCGGATCCGGTAACCGTCAGAGCGGCTTCGGTGACAATGGTCCCACGGCCGCGCCCGCGCCGAAGCAGCCGTCGGGCGGCAAGGGCAGCCGTCGTCGGCCGCAGCTGCCGGGCCGTGGTGGTGCGCGCGCCGAGCTGCCCGGTGCCGACCCGCAGCCCCGCACGCCGAGTTGGAGCGACGACAACGCGCAGCCGCCGGTGCCGCGCACGTCCCTCGACACGCCGCGTGGCCACGAGGAGTCCGACGCCACCTCGCGCATGCCGCGGATCGACGACCGTCAGGGTCCGGGTGCCACCTCGGAGATCCCCCGGATCGATGACCGCCAGGGTCCCGGCTCGACGTCCGAGTTCGCCCGACCCGACTTCGACGCCCCGCGCCCCGGTGCGAGTGCGCCGCAGAACTTCGGCCAGAACACCGGGCAGTTCGTCCGCCCCGACGTGTTCGGCACCTCCAACCCGTCCACCAGCACGGGCCAGTTCGCCACCCCGGGCTACGGCGCCTCCCAGGATCCGTCGTCCACGGGTCAGTTCGCCCGGCCGGGTTACGGCCAGGACCCGTCGTCCACCGGCCAGTTCGCGACGCCCGGGTACGGCAACCGCCAGGACCCGTCGTCCACCGGCCAGTTCGAGCGGCCGCAGCAGGGCACCGGCCGGGACAACGCCGACTTCGGCGCTCCCCGGCAGCCGGCCCCGCAGCGTCCGCAGCCGCAGCAGCGGCCCGCCCGCCCGCAGGAGCCCGAGGCGCTGCCGCCGGCGTCGGGCCCCGGTGACGGACGTACGCCGCTGTACGACACGCTGGAGACCAACTGGTTCCACGGTCAGGCGAACGGCGCCCCCGCCAACGGTGCTCACCACAATGGTTCCCAGGGTTCGCCACAGGCCGCGCAGCAGCAGCCGCAGGCTCCCTCGGCTCCGCAGCGGCCGGCTGCCGCACCGGCCCCCGCCGCCCAGGCCTCCTGGCGCAGCTCGCCGAACGACGACCTCGTCCGGCAGGCAGAACGCGTCCGTCAGCCGTCGGCGGGCGGGGTCACCACCTCAGGCCTGCCGCGCCGCGTCCCGCGAGCCAACCTCGTCGCGGGCACGGCACAGCAGCAACAGCACCAAACCGGTCCGCAGGTCTCGCGTTCGCCTGATGACGTACGCGGCCGGCTGACCAATCTCCGTAGGGGCATTCAGCAAGGTCGACAGGCCGCTCCCAACGGCCAGACCGGCAGCTTCCCCAGCCCCACTCACCAGCAGGAGCGTTAGTTGAGCCCGATGAGCCAGGCGGCACAGAACCTCAACTGGTTGATCACCAACTTTGTGGACAACACCCCCGGGGTGTCCCACACCGTCGTCGTGTCCGCCGACGGACTCCTTCTGGCACTGTCCGAAGGCTTCCCCCGTGACCGCGCCGACCAGCTCGCGGCCGTCGCTTCCGGGCTCACCTCGCTGACGGCCGGGGCATCCCGGATCTTCGAGGGCGGCACGGTGGCCCAGACGGTCGTGGAGATGGAACGCGGCTTTCTCTTTCTGATGTCCATCTCGGACGGATCGTCCCTGGCGGTTCTCTCCCACCCGGAGTGCGACATCGGCCTTGTCGGCTACGAGATGGCGCTGCTCGTCGACCGCGCGGGCGCAGTGCTCACGCCGGACCTGCGCGCCGAACTACAGGGAAGTCTGCTCCACTGACGGCCCTGGGTTCTACCCACAGCACGAAATCACCGTCCGGCCGCCACAATCCCCCCACCGGCCCCAACAGACGGCACGACTGACCGACTTGCTGTCCCGCCCGGAGGATTCATGACCCCGCCCACCGCCTCTCATGATCCGTACGCGCAGCCGTACGAGGACGAGGGCGACCAGCCGCTGGTACGTCCCTACGCGATGACCGGCGGCCGGACCCGGCCGCGCTACCAGCTCGCCATCGAGGCTCTGATCAGCACCACGGCCGACCCGGCGCAGCTGATGGGGCTGCTCCCCGAGCACCAGCGGATCTGCCACCTCTGCCGAGAGGTCAAGTCGGTGGCGGAGGTGTCGGCCCTCCTGTCCATGCCGCTCGGTGTGGCCCGGATCCTCGTCGCGGACCTCGCGGAGGCCGGACTCGTCGCCATCCATCAGCCGGGTGGCGACGAGAACAACGGCGGCGCGCCGGACGTGACTTTGCTCGAAAGGGTGCTCAGTGGACTTCGCAAGCTCTGACGGAGGTCGTACGACCACCTCCGCGAAGATCGTCGTGGCGGGCGGCTTCGGCGTCGGCAAGACCACGTTCGTCGGCGCCGTCTCGGAGATCAACCCGCTGCGCACCGAGGCCGTCATGACGTCCGCTTCGGCGGGCATCGACGACCTCACCCACACCGGCGACAAGACCACCACCACGGTGGCCATGGACTTCGGCAGGATCACCCTGGACCAGGACCTGATCCTGTACCTGTTCGGTACGCCGGGCCAGGACCGCTTCTGGTTCATGTGGGACGACCTGGTCCGCGGCGCCATCGGCGCGGTGGTCCTGGTGGACACCCGCCGTCTCGCCGACTGCTTCCCCGCGGTCGACTACTTCGAGAACAGCGGCCTGCCCTTCGTCATCGCCCTCAACGGCTTCGACGGGCACCAGCCGTACAACCCCGAAGAGGTCCGCGAGGCTCTGCAGATCGGTCCGGACGCCCCGATCATCACGACGGACGCCCGACACCGTGCGGATGCGAAGAGCGCGCTGATCACGCTGGTCGAGCACGCGCTCATGGCACGGCTGCGGTAGTAGCCAAGTCGACAGTTCCATAAGGCAGTTGTCGTAGACGCACTGGAGCCGACTGTGTCATTTGACACGGTCGGCCACAGTGTTCATAACGTTTCGACAGAGAATTTCGCTGGCACAGACACGCATCGCGGTCACCCGGTGCCGCTGTGCTCACAAAAGCCCCGCCTTTTGGCGGGGCTCGCTCTTTATGACCGTTTTATCTGGGGCTTACATCACTCGGAACCCCTGGTTCCGAGTGTTTGGAAGGGCGCCGCCTGACGTGCTGGAATGCGCTGAACTGCCCAGTAGTCAAGGGCGCTGGAGACACCGCGGCACAACGTAGGTGCCGACGCCGAGAGGTTGTTGGTCGAGTGAGGCGAAGCAAGAACGGTCCCGAGCCGTCGGCACGGGGCAACTTCACCCCGCCGCCGCGCGGAGCGGCGCCCGCACAAGTGTCCGGCCCGGAGCCCACGGCGGCGCCCACGCCGAGCGGCGGTCGCTTCTCCCCGCGCAACTGGCGCGTGCCGACCAGGCTGAACGCGATCCTGCTCATACCCGTGGCGGTCGGCCTTGTCATGGGCGGCTTCCAGGTGAAGAGCTCGATCGACACCTGGCAGGAAGCCCAGGACGCGGAGAAGACGGCACGTCTGGTGCAGGCGGCACTGACCTACGGCGACAAGCTGTTCGTCGAGCGTGACGTCACCGCCGAGCCCCTGCTGAGGAACAAGGGGGGCCAGGGCCAGAAGGATCCGACCGTCGTCAACGCCCGCGCGGCCACGGACGCGGCCGCCGACGCCTTCGACGAGGCCGCCCAGAACATGCCGAAGACGGCGGGCCTGGAACGGCGCCTCAGCGTCTTCCGCAAGGTCGAGCCCGGTCTGAGCTCCCTGCGGAAGGTCGCGTACTCCTCGCAGCTCACCGGTGTGAAGACCGAAGAGGGCTACCTCCAGATCCAGCACCCGCTGATGGAGTTCGCCAACGAGCTCGGCCTGGGCACCGGAAACATCACCAGCTACGGCCGTACCGTCTACGCGATCTCGCTGTCCAAGGCCGCGTTGTCGCTGGAGCGGTCCATCGGCATGCACATGCTGATCAAGCCGGGCCCCGGCGCCGGCAGCCTCGCCAGCCAGCGCGTCGCCCTCTCCTCGTACGCCTACCTCGAAGGCATCGCCGTCGAGGAGTACATCGGTGGTGGCACCCAGGCCGACGCGGACAAGCTCGACGCGGCCAAGGCCCAGATCAAGACGGACCTCACGGCCCAGGCCACGAAGGCCCGCGCCGCGAACCCCAGCTACGTGCCGCCGCCCAAGACGATGATCTCGGACCTGGCGACGCTCAAGTCCCCCCAGCAGACGGACCTCGACGAGCTCGCCTCGACGGGTGTCACCGCGCCGAACTGGTGGGCGGTCAACACCGCCAAATACAACGCCTACCGCCAGATCGAGTCGGACCTCGCCGACAAGGCCGTGGCCGAGGCCGCGGACATCTCCGACAGCGCCAAGACCGACGCCTTCATCACCGGTGCCGTCGTCGTGGTCGCCCTGCTCGCCGCGTTCATCCTGGCCGGCATGGTGGCGCGCCAGATGAGCCGCTCGATGCGCCAGCTGCGCAACGCGGCCTTCGGGGTCGCCGAGCAGCGTCTGCCGATGCTGGTCGACCAGCTCTCCCGCACGGATCCGGGCCGCGTCGACACCCGTGTGCAGCCCATCCCGATCACCAGCACGGACGAGATCGGCGAAGTCGCCCGCGCCTTCGACCAGGTCCACCGCGAGGCCGTCCGACTGGCCGCCGAGCAGGCCCTGCTGCGAGGGAACATCAACGCGATCTTCACCAACCTGTCGCGCCGCAACCAGTCGCTGATCGAGGGCCAGCTGACCCTCATCACCGACCTGGAGAACAACGAGGCCGACCCGGACCAGCTGGAGAACCTCTTCCGCCTGGACCACCTCGCGACCCGTATGCGCCGCAACGGCGAGAACCTCCTCGTCCTCGCCGGCGAGGAGCCCGGCCGCCGCTGGGACCAGCCGGTCCCGCTGGTCGACGTGCTGCGCGCCGCCTCCTCCGAGGTGGAGCAGTACGAGCGCATCGAGCTCTCCGGCGTCCCGGAGGCCGAGATCCACGGCCGCGCCGTGACCGACCTCGTGCACCTGCTCGCCGAGCTCCTGGAGAACGCCACCACGTTCTCCTCCCCGCAGACCAAGGTCCGCGTCACCGCGACCCGTCTCCCGGACGGCCGCATCATGGTCGAGATCCACGACAAGGGCATCGGCCTCACCGCCGAGGACTTCGCGGACATCAACCACAAGCTGGCCAACCCGCCGACCGTGGACGTCGCGATCTCGCAGCGCATGGGCCTCTTCGTGGTCGGCCGGCTGTCCGACCGGCACGGCATCCGCGTCCAGCTGCGCCCCTCGGGCGAGCAGGCCGGTACCACCTCGCTGGTCATGCTTCCCGACGCGATCACCCACGGTGGTGGCGGCGAACAGCAGCCGATGCGCGACGAGTTCACCGTTTCGCAGATCATCCCGGAGCAGCGGGCGTTCCAGGGCGAGGACTTCGGGGGTCAGCAGCAGCAGCAGCCGCCGCTGCGCACCGCCGCGGAGCTCGGCTTCGACGACAGCCGCTACACCGAAGTGCCCGACGACATCCGCGATCTGGACCCCGTGGGCCGCTCGCTGATGCGTGACGAGCGCCGCGCGGCCCTGGAGGCACAGGCACAGGGCCAGGAGGCCATCGAGGGCCCGCAGGGCTACCGGAGCGACTTCGACGCCCAGCAGCCCGGGTACGACAACGGGCGGCCGTCGTACGACGGCGGCCCCGCGTACGGCGACGGGCAGGGCGTGTACGAGGAGCAGCAGACCACGTACGACCAGCAGACGGCGTACGACGAACCGCAGCAGGCGTCGTACGACGAAACGTACTTCCCGTCCAATGGCGGCTACCCGGAACCCGGTTATGCGGAGCCGGTCCAGGAGGAGCACTCGGGAGCCCGAGGTGCCGCCTCGGAGACGTTCTCCGCCTTCGAAGAGCCGTCCTACCAGGACGACTGGCCGCAGCAGGACACGTACCAGGGCTCGTACCGGTCCGAGTACGCTCCGGAAGCGGAATCATCACAGGCCGCTGACGTGAGTGAGCAGGACCGCGTAGGCTTCACCCGTCCGGGACCGGCCCCCTCCGCCACCCACGCGCTGACCGACGCCGGACTGCCCCGCCGCGGATCCACCGGAGGCGGCAACGGCAACGGCCGGCGACCCGTGGACCAGCGGGAGCAGGCAGCGCCGGCGGCCACGGCTTCGGCCGCGGAGAGCAACGGCAACTGGCGCTCGTCCAACGACGACCGGTGGCAGCAGGCCGCACAGCTCCGGAAGCCCAAGGCGGGCGGGGTCACCTCGTCCGGTCTGCCGCGGCGGGTGCCCAAGGCCAACCTGGTCGAGGGAACAGCGGAATCGACACCCCAGGGCGGCCCCCAGGTCTCCCGCGCTCCCGAGGACGTCCGGGGCAGGCTGAGCAACCTGCGCCGCGGCGTACAGCGGGGACGCAACGCAAGCAGTGACACGAACGGCCAGGGCTTCGGTCCTGACAGCACCTACAACCAGGAGCGTTAGTGTGAGCCCGATGAGCCAGGCGGCACAGAACCTGAACTGGTTGATCACCAACTTCGTGGACAACACCCCCGGGGTGTCCCACACGGTGGTGGTCTCCGCCGACGGACTCCTTCTGGCGATGTCCGAAGGCTTTCCCCGTGACCGCGCCGACCAGCTGGCGGCCGTCGCGTCCGGTCTGACCTCGTTGACCGCGGGCGCCTCCCGCATCTTCGAGGGCGGCCATGTGAACCAGACAGTTGTGGAGATGGAGCGGGGATTCCTCTTCATCATGTCCGTTTCCGATGGTTCCTCGCTCGCCGTCCTTGCACACCCGGAGGCGGACATCGGTCTCATTGGGTACGAGATGGCGCTTCTGGTGGACCGTGCGGGTACGGTCCTTACCCCGGACCTTCGAGCAGAGCTCCAGGGGAGCCTTCTCAACTAACAGACGGACGGTGCGTATTGGCGTCCCGGGGCCGTAAGGTTTCGGGACGCGGTCCCACAGTGATGGGTGCCCGGCGCAGTCGGAGGAGGAGAGAAAGTGGCAACACCCCCAGGCGGTTCGTCTTCGGGCAACTGGTCGTACGGCCCCGGCCAGGGGCAGGGCGGCCAGGGTGACGGTTCGCAGAACCCGAACCGGTACAACTTCCCCTCCGCGCCCAGCCACCGGCGTCAGCCGTACGCGCCCCAGGGCCCCCAGGGTCCCGGTCCTTCGCCGTACGACCAGCCTCCGGCACCGCGCATCCAGCCTGTGCAGCCGCAGCGACGCTCACCCGAGCCGTCGCCCGCGGGGTCGTCGAACAACCCTCTGGTGCGCCCGTACGCCATGACGGGCGGCCGCACCAGGCCCCGCTACCAGCTCGCCATCGAGGCGCTGGTGCACACCACCGCGCAGCCGCACCAGATGCAGGGCCAACTGCCCGAGCATCAGCGAATCTGCAACCTCTGCCGGGAGATCAAGTCGGTCGCCGAAGTCTCGGCGCTCCTCACGATCCCTCTCGGCGTGGCCAGGATCCTCGTCGCCGACTTGGCGGAGGCGGGCCTGGTCGCCATTCATCAGCCCGGCGGCGACGAGAGCGCCGGCGGCCAGCCAGCCGTGACATTGCTCGAAAGGGTGCTCAGTGGACTTCGCAAGCTCTAGCGGAGGGCCTTCCCGCTCCACCACGTCCGCGAAGATCGTGGTGGCGGGCGGCTTCGGCGTGGGCAAGACCACGTTCGTCGGCGCCGTCTCGGAGATCAACCCGCTGCGCACCGAGGCCGTCATGACGTCCGCTTCCGCGGGCATCGACGACCTCACGCACACCGGAGACAAGACGACGACCACCGTCGCCATGGACTTCGGCCGCATCACCCTGGACCAGGACCTGATCCTGTACCTGTTCGGCACCCCCGGTCAGGACCGCTTCTGGTTCATGTGGGACGACCTGGTCCGTGGCGCCATCGGTGCCGTCGTCCTGGTGGACACCCGCCGTCTCGCCGACTGCTTCCCCGCGGTCGACTACTTCGAGAACAGCGGCCTGCCCTTCGTCATCGCCCTCAACGGCTTCGACGGCAGCCAGCCGTACAACCCCGACGAGGTCCGCGAGGCCCTCCAGATCGGCCCCGACACCCCGATCATCACGACGGACGCCCGCCACCGCGCGGACGCCAAGTCGACGCTGATCACGCTGGTCGAGCACGCGCTGATGGCGCGCCTTCGCTAGCGCGGGCACAGCACACTCCGAGAACGGCCCTCACCCCTCCCTCAGGAGGCAAGGGGGCCGTTCTCATGCGCGCCTTCCACCACTGCAGCGAGCTCATGCGCGCCTTCCATCACTGCACCGCGCAACACCACGGCCCCGCCCTCCCGAAGGAGGACGGGGCCGTGTGCGCTGGAAGAGTCAGTGCCAGCTGTGCGGAGCGTGGAAGCCGGGCTCGCGCTCCAGGCGGCGCCAGCCGGCCTTGAGGCGGCCGCGGTGGACCGGAGCATCAGTGGAAGCGGCGGCCGCGCGGGCCAGGAGGATGGCCGTGATGGCGGCGACTTCCTCGGGCTCGGCGTGGCCCTTCTCGACGCGGATGTCAGGGGTGCTCATAGGTGTCAGTCTCCGTGAGAGAGGTTTCCGCGGGGCTGCCGCGGAGGATCCGCAGGGTTACTGCGGGGGGTTGCCGTGCTTGCGCGAGGGCAGGTCCGCGTGCTTGGTGTGCAGCATCGCGAGCGACTTGATCAGGACCTCGCGGGTTTCCGCCGGGTCGATGACGTCGTCGACCAGGCCCCGCTCCGCCGCGTAGTACGGGTGCATCAGCTCGGCCTTGTACTCCTTGACCATGCGTACCCGCATCGCCTCGGGATCGGCTGCCTCGGCGATCTGGCGGCGGAAGATGACGTTGGCGGCACCTTCCGCACCCATCACGGCGATCTCGTTGGTCGGCCAGGCGTAGGTGAGGTCGGCACCGATGGACTGGCTGTCCATGACGATGTAGGCACCTCCGTACGCCTTGCGCAGGATGAGCGAGATCCTCGGAACGGTCGCGTTGCAGTAGGCGTAGAGGAGCTTCGCGCCGTGCCGAATGATCCCGCCGTGCTCCTGGTCGACGCCCGGGAGGAATCCGGGGACGTCCAGGAGGGTGACGATCGGAATGTTAAAAGCGTCACACATCTGGACAAAGCGCGCAGCTTTTTCGGAAGCCTCGATGTCCAGCACGCCCGCGAGGGTCTGCGGCTGGTTGGCGACGATGCCGACGACCTGGCCGTCGAGGCGGGCCAGCGCGCAGATGATGTTGCGGGCCCAGCGCTCGTGGACCTCCAGGTAGTCACCGTCGTCGACGAGCTCCTCGATGACCTTCGCCATGTCGTAGGGACGGTTGCCGTCCGCGGGGACCAGGTCCAGCAGGACGTCCGAGCGGCGGTCCGCCGGGTCCTCGGAGGCCACATGCGGCGGGTTCTCGCGGTTGTTCTGCGGCAGCATCGACAGGAGGTAGCGCACCTCGGCGATGCAGGTCTCCTCGTCGTCGTACGCGAAGTGGCAGACGCCCGACGTCTCGGCGTGCACATCGGCGCCGCCCAGACCGTTCTGCGTGATCTCCTCGCCGGTGACGGCCTTGACCACGTCCGGGCCCGTGATGAACATCTGCGAGGTGTCGCGGACCATGAACACGAAGTCCGTGAGGGCGGGGCTGTAGGCCGCGCCGCCCGCGCACGGGCCGAGCATCACGCTGATCTGCGGGATGACACCGGACGCCTTGGTGTTGCGCTGGAAGATGCCGCCGTAGCCGGCGAGGGCGCTGACGCCCTCCTGGATACGGGCGCCCGCGCCGTCGTTCAGGGAGACCAGCGGCGCACCGGCCGCGATGGCCATGTCCATGATCTTGTGGATCTTCGTGGCGTGGGCCTCGCCCAGCGCGCCGCCGAAGATCCGGAAGTCGTGCGCGTACACGAAGACCGTACGACCCTCCACCGTGCCCCAGCCGGTGATGACACCGTCGCTGTACGGCTTCTTGGCCTCCAGACCGAACCCGGTCGCCCGGTGTCGGCGAAGCTGCTCGACCTCCTGGAACGAGCCCGCGTCCAGCAGCAGCTCGATGCGCTCCCGTGCGGTCAGCTTGCCCTTGGCGTGCTGTGCCTCGGTCGCCTTCTCACTGGGCCCCCGCAGCGCCTCCGCACGGATCGCGTGCAGTTCGGCCACGCGCCCGCGCGCGTCCGTGGGCTCGCCTGCGGAGCTTGCGGATCCAGCCTCATCCAAAACGGTCATGTAGTGACCTTACGAAGCCCACCTAGGAAAGCGAGCCGTCGACTCCGTACAGTCTCCGGCCCGTTTTCCTGGTACCCCTGAACAGAACCACGACTCCATGCAGGCGATCTGACTGCTCAGAGGGCCTTCGGCTTGTAGAGGTCACACAAAGGAGTCACCTGAGAGCCACCTCACATTCATGAGTGGCGCATGCCATCCTTGGAGTGACACGGACCCTGAGCCGGCGGCCCGTACCGAGGATCTCGACCGTCGGATCCGCGCTGACGACCCCGCGCACCGGCCGCTCCCAGACGATCTCCAGGGGCTCCCCGGTACGCGGCGGCTCGCTCACACAGAGGGTAGCGGTCCGCCCCCGACGCCGTACCAGCACACTCGCGCCCGCCGAGGCGCTCAGCGGACCCGCCGTGCCGGCCTCCCAGAAGTTCGCGGCCGTCAGACCGAGGGAGCGCACCTGAACGGCCTGGCAGCGGGCGTCGTTGGCGAGGACGCACAGCCAGTCGCGGTCCGCCGCACGGGCCGCGACATCGCCGCGCGAGGCGCCGGGCATCAGGACATAGGCGTACGTCGCCGCGGCCGGGTCCGTGCCATGGTCCAGCCAGAGGGTCTGCCAGCGCCGGGTGCGCCGTTCGGTGGTGCTGGTGGTGTTGATGTCGGACCAGGCGCCGGTGCGGTCCTCGCGAAGGGTGCGCAGGTCCGCCGTACCGCCCGGGAACACCCACCCGCCGTGGCCCTCGAGATGAGCCCATCGGCGGGCGACGGTGAACCGCTGAGTGCCACCCTCCCCCAGGTTGCGGTTGTCGACCACCGTCTCCACGGGCACACCGTCGGTGGCTGTGATCCCCGCGCCCAGGCAGATGAGGGAATCCGTGACGCAGAACCAGGACTTGCGGGCTTCGAGGGTGGAACCGAGTCCTTTGAGGTGCTGCCCCACGGCCGCGTACGTGCCGTCCGTCGCGCCGCCGACCCAGCGCACGGCAGGCCTCGCCGCTCCCCACTCGCCGCCCTCCTTGTCGGCAAGTCGCTTGGTGGACACGGTCGTTCCGGGCAACCGGTACCAGTCCACGGTGGGCCAGAACCAGTCGGTGTACTGATCGGCCCGCCCCGAGTGCCCCTCGGCCCACCACAACGTCATCCCGGCACCGGTGTGCCAGCCGCGCGGGTTCTCGCCGTTGCCGCACTCGTAGTGCGCGATCCGCTCGGAGGCCATGGAGATGCCCGCGGCGAAACCCGGGCCGCGGTGCACGGCCCGGTCCATGGCCGCGAAGAGGTGGTGTCCGGCGGCCTCGGGTGCGGGCTCCGCGGCCGAGTCGGCGATGGTGCGCAGCCGGGCCAGATCGGCGACCCCGAACTGGGGCGCCGTGCGGATCGGGGTCACCGTGTCCCGCTCGATCCACCCCTTGATCAGTCCGTACCAGCGCTCCCGTTCGACGGGGCTCGCGCCCTGGGCCAGCAGTGCGATCGCGGCGATCAGCCCCTGCCCGTGGAAGTGGTCGCCGCGCATGATGTGCCGGTCGTCGCTCTTCAGGTACCCCCGGCTGATGGCCCGCCCGTTGACACTGTCCATCACCAGCCCGTCGTGGACGAGCGGCGCGTACGCGTGCTCGACACTGTCCAGGACGATCTGCCGGTTCGGGTCTGTCACCTCCCAGGTGGATCCGGCCAGCAGCGCGAACAGCCGCCCGAGCCCGTCCAGCATGACCTGCCCGTACGTCCCCGAGTACGCGACCCAGGTGTGCTGCACGAACGAGCCGTCCGCGTACAGCCCGTCCCCGGTCGTCACGTACGGGAAGACGGGCGAGAGCGCGTCCCGGGCGAGCGCGATCCTGTCGGGGGCCCGGCCGAGGACGCCGCGCAGCGCGACGGACCGGCACAGGTCGACGCGGTTGGCGCCGGTGGAGGTGCCCGAGTAGTCACGGAGCATGGCGTCGGGGATGAAGTGGTCGACGGCTGCGCAGGCGGCCTCCCGCTGAGGCCCGGTCAGCTCGTCGTGCAGGGCGGCGACGATGTCCATGAGGAGGCGGGGGCTGCCGATCTGCCATTCCCACCAGTTGCCGTAGCGGGCGGTGGAGGGATTGTAGACCGTCGCGGAGAGGTGGTCGAGGCCGCTGAGCACCTTTGCGAGGAGGGTCTCGTCCCCGGTCGATCCGGTGCCCTCCTGGACGTAGGCCTGCGTCATCGTCCACAGCCTGCTGTAGCTCTGGGTGATGCCGAAGGGCGGGTCGAAGGGGTAGCCGGGCCAGAGGGACACCGCTGTCGGAGCCATGGTCGCGCCGAAGCCACGGGCGAGTTCGCCGGTTTCGCGCAGGCGGGAGGCGTAGGGCTCCGCGGTGGGGTCATAGCCGGTGCCGAGGGCGATGTCGAGCCAGCGGTGCCGGAGGGTGGCGTACTCGTCGTCTTCGCCGGCGGCCGCCGTGCGGAACGGAGCGCTCGCGGCCGCCGTGAGGGCGGCCGCGAGCAGGAACGTACGACGGGTGGGAGTCATGCCCTAGCAGCCGCCGCAGTTGTAATAGAGGACGTCCCAGTGGTTGCCCTCGTCGGCGTAGATGTTGCCGGACCCCGACTTGTACTGCGGGGCGCCGTCGCCGCGCAGCCCGATGTAGGTGAAGTTGTTCTTGATGTAGGCGGTGACGCAGGTGTTCTTGCCGTAGTCGAGCTTGTAGCCGTTCCAGTGCGAGTAGGTACCGCTCGCGTGGCCGGTCTCGGTGCCACCGGTGATGTTGAGCGCGCAGCCACTGGCCCGCTTGAGGGTCTGGGCGCCTTGGGCGGTGGCGAGGTTGAGCTGCTCGAAGGACGTACAGGTGGGGTTGTTCCGGTCGGAACAACCGCCGGACGAAGACCAGGTGATGCCGACCTCGCGGAACATCGAGGTCGCTGTGGCGTGACTGATCTTGGTGACGGCGAAGGCGTCGGTGGCGGTGCCGACGACCGCGACACCGGGGGCGACGACGAGGGCGAGGGCGGTCAGGGCGGAGCGGAACTTCATGGGGACCCTTCCTGCGGACGACCGTGCTTCCTGTGGGGCGGCTGTGCAGGCGGTGCACGGAGATGCTGCCCGAGGTCTACGCGCGTCGGCCAGAGGGCGGACGAAATCAACCCGAAGTAACGTCGTGAACACGCTACGGATGATGTTGAAACTTGAACGGAATAGGTCTACAGTCGTCAACGTTAACCTCGTTGAAGATTCAACAGAATCGACTGATTCCCCTAAGGAGCACGTCATGGGCATCTTCGGCCGCAAGAGCGACACCAAGGACACCAACGCCACCCCGGCGCCCGCCGCCGTCAGCCCCGACCTGGCCGCGCTGACCGGTGACTACACGATCGACCCGACGCACTCGTCGTTCGGCTTCGTCGCACGCCACGCGATGGTGACGAACGTCAAGGGCAGCTTCCAGGACTTCGAGGGCGCCCTGCACCTGGACGGGACGGACCCCTCCAAGTCCACGGCCACCATCGACATCAAGATGGAGAGCGTCGAGACCGGGTCCGCGGACCGCGACGGCCACCTGAAGAGCTCCGACTTCTTCAAGGTCGACGAGTTTCCGACGATGACCTTCCGCTCCACCCAGGCGGAGGCACTGGGCGGCGACGACTACCGGATCACCGGTGACCTGGAGATCCTCGGCACGACGAAGCCGATCACCATCGACCTGGAGTTCAACGGCTCCGCGAAGGACCCGTTCGGCAACGAGCGCGTGGGCTTCGAGGGCAAGGCCGAGATCCTGCGCTCCGAGTGGGGTCTGACCTGGAACGCCGCCCTGGAGACCGGCGGATTCCTCGTCTCCGACAAGATCAAGCTGAACTTCGACATCTCGGCGATCAAGAACGCCGGCTGAGCCTTCCGCTCCCGCCGGCACCCTGAGCGCGCCCGCCTTCCCATTCCCCCGAATCCGGAAGGCGTGCGCTCCGGCATGTCCGGACGACTGCCCGTCCGGGCCGGCGTCACTTCACCCGCTGCCCCGCCTCCAGCTTGGTGATCACGGCATGCAGCCGTGCCGCCCTGGTCTCGGGCGTCCTCGCCCTCAACAGGCCCACCACAGCCAGACATTGACCGGTCTTGCCGAGCTGCTCGAAGAAGCGCTCGGCGCCGGGGTTCTGGCGCAGTGCGGCGATCAGGTCGTCCGGTGCGGTGGCGTTCCTCTGCGACTCGTACACCGTCGCCCATCTCCCGTCCGTCCGCGCGGCTTCGACCTCCGCGAGCCCGCCGGGACGCATCCGCCCGGCCGCCGTGAGTTCCTCGGCCCTGCGCACATGGACCGACGACCACAAGTAGTACGCCGACTCGCGACGCCGAAGCCCCGGCGCGACTGGGGCTCGGCGTCGCGGTGTTGTCATCGCAGTGCCGCGGCCGGTCGAGATGCCCCATGCCGGGCACGTCGACCTCGTGGGAGCCGTCATCACCGTCTCCCCCACGACCTGGAGGGTGTTCCTTGACCATGTCGCCGAGCAGGCGGACCGAGTGGACAGTCGTGGCTGCGTACGAGAACGCGCCCGGCCGCCCCGCCCCCCTTTCCGCCGTGCGGGTTCGACTGCGGGAACGCGGCATCGACTGGATGCCGTTCGTGACGCACGAGGTCCGGTGGGATCACGCGTGCGGGCCCGGGGCCGACGGGCAGTGGCGCGGTCGTTCACGGTCTACGTGGCGGGGGACGCGCTGCGGCGGCTCGGATTGCACCCCGGTCAGCCGACCGCGACCGTCAACGGCGCCTCGCCGCCCGGCTGGTGGCATGCCGCAGGGGAGCGTTATGCCTGTCGGAGACCGACCTCGCCCGGCGCCCGGGAACACCCCGGTAGGGAGGTGTTGCGCCTGCCCGGCGGGCCGTCCGACCCCGAGATCATGACGGACGGCCGTCAGGAGCGGCAACCATCGCGAGGCGGTGGATCGGGTTCCGCCCGGCGAACCTTCAGAAGCCGCCGCCGAAGTCCCCTCCCCCGCCGAAGTCGCCGCCCCCGCCGTCCCCGAATCCGCCGCCGAAGTCACCGGGGTCGAAGTCGGAGCCCGAGACGTCGCCGCCGTCATAACCGCCGCCTCCGAAGTCGCCGTATCCGGAGCCGTAGTCGGCCGCGTACGAGGGGCTGGACATCACGCTGCCGAGCAGCGTGCCGACGAGGAGGCCGGGCAGCAGACCGCCGCCGAAGTAGCCGCCCGCCCAAGGGCCGTAGGCCGGGCCCGCGTCCCAGTACGGACGGCGGCCGTAGTCCGTGTCGACCTCGCGGATCGCCGGGTCGGCGCCGTCGGCGAGGCGGGCCCGGTCCGCCGCGCAGACCGGGACCTGGCGGGCTGCGCCGCCGACGGGCGTCCAGGTGGCGTCGGCGACGGACGGACCGTGCCGCGGGTCGAAGAAGCATGGGGCGCGGCGCTCGGGGATGGGCCGGCCCTCGCGGCGCGCGGCGAGCTCCGCGAGCGAGAAGCGGCCGTCCTCCAGGGACTCGGTGACGGCTCGCACGTCCTCGGGGCGCCGGGCCGCGGCCATGGACGACTTCGCCCGGTCGTACGCGTCCAGCGCCCGCTCGTAGTCCGCGCGCATCGCGTCGTCCGCGCCGGCCTCCGCGGGGTGGAAGTCGAGCCGGTCGAGTTCCTCGCCGAAGGCCGTGATGTCCTCGTCGACGACCACGCGCAGCTTGTCGAGCGCCGCCTGCTGCTCCTCCGCCTTGCGTCGACGGTTGCGGCGTACGAGCGTGTAAGCGCCCGCGCCGCCGGCCACGACCACGGCGGCGACCGTGATCAGGGCGCCCGTGGAGACGCCGCTCGCCGTGCCGCCGCCGCTCCAGCTCGCGGGGGCCGAGCCGCCGATGTTGGTGAGCGCGCGGTCCGTGAAGTCGTTCAGCTGGGTCTTCGCGGGTTCACCCTGGACGCTGGTGACAAGGTTCTGCGCGGCCGTGCGGGACATCACCGAGGAGTCGGCCCGCGCGTCGAAGCGGTCGCCGAGCCTGATGGCGTACAGGCCGGTGATGCCGGTGGCGGTGCGCAGATTCTGGAAGAGGTTCTGGGTGGGGAAGCCGGCGGGCAGGACCGCCACGAAGACGGGCTTGTCCGCGTTTTTGATCTTCTTCGCGAGGGAGTCGGCGTCGGTGGCCGACAGCTGGGCCGAGGCGGCGGGGTCCACGTATACCGGGCCCTTGCGGAGGGCTGCGGCGACGGTGTCGACGCCGGTGGCCGCGTGGGCGCCGGGCGCGCCTGCCGCGAGTACCGCCAGGGCGGCGAGGGCCAGTGTGATCAGCAGGCCCGGAAGTGCTCGGGTGAGTGCGGCCTTCATGTCTTCGAAGCTACCCGAAGGGGCGCAAACATGGACATCTGTACGGGCGGGGAGTGGTCGCGGTGGGGTGCCCGGAAGGTTTCTTCGCCCCCGCCGCCCCTACCCGTCCCGTCCCTGGGGGCTGCGCCCCCAGACCCCCTGAAAGATTGCGCAGTTCCGCGCGCCCCTGAAAAGGGGCGCGCGGAACTGCGCGGGCGGGCCTCAGCTTGCCAGGTAGGCCTCCTTCAGCTTCGCGACGGCGGCCGCGTACCGACCCGTCAGCAGGAGATGGTCCGCGTCGGCGAAGGGCTTCGCGGTCGCGGGAGTGAGGGTGGAACCGAGCTTCTGCTGGACGAGGAGGCGGGCCTTGGTCACGGCGGCGCGGCCGGCTTCGCTCGCGCCCGTTCGGTCGGCCGCCTCGGCGACGAGGGCGAGGACCTTCAGGGCCGAGGTGCCCCCTGCCGGCACCTTCGTGAGGGTCGTCAGGCCCCAGCCGTACGGGAACTGCGGATCGTAGGACGTGTCACCGACGTTGATCGGCAGCTGGGACTCGGACTTCGGCCAGGTGACGGGGAGCTGACCGGTGAAGGCCCGCTTCCCGTACAGCACGTCCGCGACACCGTCGCCCTCCGTGCCCGGCAGCCAGGAGGCGACGAGCGCGTCGATCGAGCCCAGGCGGTCCCCCACCAGTTGCGGCCGGCCGGAGACGGTCAGGACCACGCACTTCATGGCCCCGCACACCTTGTCGACGGCGGCCTTGTCGGCGGCGCTCAGCTCCAGGTCGTTGCCGTTGCCGACATCGCCCACGCCCTCGGCGTACGGGGTCTCGCCGACGACGACCACACCCACGTCGTAACCACCCGTCGGCGCCGAGGCGTCCTTCGAGTAGGTGACGTCACCGCCGGCCCGCCGCATGCCCTCCAGGATCGTCGTGCCGTCCGTGATGGGACCCGACGAGCCCTGCCAGGTGATCGTCCAGCCGCCGGTCTGGTTGCCGATGTCATCGGCGTTCGATCCGGCGACGTACACCTTCTGGGACTTCCTGAGCGGAAGCACACCGCCCGCGTTCTTGAGCAGGACCTGGGACTCGGCCGCCGCCTGACGGGCCACGGCCCGGTGCTCCGGCGAGCCGATCCCGGAGGCGCCCGTGGTGTCCGCGTACGGCTTCTCGAACAGGCCGAGCTTGAACTTCTGCGTGAGGATGCGCGCCACCGCGTCGTCGACCCTGCTCTCGCCGATCCGGCCCGCCCTCACCTCGTCGATCAGTGTCGTACGGAAGTCCTTGTACGCGTACGGGACCATGATCATGTCGAGGCCCGCGTTGATCGACGTACGCACGTCGGACGCGTAGTCGCCCGGGATCTGGTCGATGGCCGCCCAGTCGCTGATGACGAAGCCGTCGAAACCCATGCGGTCCTTGAGCACGCCGTTGATCATGTCCCCGCGGGCGTGCATCTTCACCGGGCCCCGGCCGTCGCCGAGGATGTCCAGCGAGGAGTAGGAGGGCATGACCGAGCCGATGCCCCGATCGACCGCCGTCCGGTACGGGGAGAGGTGGATCGCTTCCAGCTGCTGCCGGGTGACCTTGGTGACGCCCTGGTCGATCGTGTACGAGCCCATCGTCGACGAGCCGTACGCCGTGCCGCCGTCGCCGACGAAGTGCTTCGCGGTGGCCAGCACCTTGTCGTCGTCCTTCAAGTCCTTGCCGTCGGCGGCACCTTGGAGGCCCTGGATGATCGTCTCCATCGACTTGACGAGGGCCGGGTCCTCGCCGAAGGACTCGTAGGAGCGGCCCCAGCGTTCGTCGCGGGTGACGCACAGGCAGGGGGCGAAGTCCCAGGGAATTCCGGTGGCGCGGACCTCGGCGGCGGTCACGGCGCCCGCCTTCCGGGCCAACCCCGGATCACGGGTCGCGCCGATGCCGATGTTGTGCGGCATGATCGTCGAGCCGACGAGGTTGTTGTGGCCGTGCACGGCATCCACGCCGTAGATCAGTGGGATCTGGAATCTCGTCGCCCGGGCGCGGAGCTGGAAGGAGTCGATCATGTTCGCCCACGCCTGGGCGGTGTTGGGCGTCGGGGTCGAGCCGCCGCCGGACAGGAGCGATCCGAGGTCGTACCTCGCAATGTCACCCTGCGCCGTGAGCGCTCCGCGCTCGGCCTGCGTCATCTGCCCGGCCTTCTCCTCCAGGGACATCCGGGAGACGAGGTCGGCGACCCGCTTGCGCACGGGCAACTTCGGGTCCAGGTAGGGCAGTCCATGGGCATCGATGACCACCTGCGGGGTCTCGGCAGGGGCCTTCGCGCCGATGACCGTGAGCTTCAGGGGGATCGTCTCGGCGGATTCGGCGGACTTGTCCTTCAGCGCGGACACCTGGATCGTGCGCGAGGTGCCGGAGGCCGTACCCGCCGGGAAGGTGAGCTCGCCCTTGATGGGCGTGTAGTCCTTGCCCGACTCGGCGGTGCCGCCCGCGCTCTCGTAGGCGACGGTCACCGGCTCGTCGATCGGAGCGGAGCCGGTGGTGGCGACGGAGACCTTCACCGCGGCCGTGCCGCCCTCCTTCACCGGGTACACGGCGGAGTCGGTCATGACGGATGCCCGCAGGGACTGGTCCGCCTTGCCGTACAACTCGACGTCGTCCATGGTGAATTGCCCCTTGACGCCGACCGGGAGGGTCACGGCGTATCCCCACATCCGGGTGAGGCCGAGGACCTGGTCGATACCGCCGACGGGCTGGTAGTCCGTGCGATAGCTGAAGTCGGTGAAGGGGATCTCGATCTGTTTCCAGCCGGTGAAGTCATCGGTGAAGGATGTCGTCCACAGTTCGGAGGCCTCGCCGTTGGCGCCGCCGTCCTTGATCTCGAAGGCCACCTTCTTGGCGTTGTTCTGGCCGTCCCACCAGAAACGGATGCCCTTGTGGGCGGACCAGTCGTGGGCCGGCTGGGCGTAGGCGAAGTCGTGAGTGAAGCCGCCGTAGCCGCTGATGTCGTAGCTGCCGGTGAGGACCTTGGTGCCCTCGGGGGCGTCGGACCGTGCGGTCAGGGCGAGTTGGGGCGGATCGTCGATGTCGCTGCCCCAGGGAAAAATGCCGTCGGCGGGCGGATTCGCGAACGGGACCTCGCCTTCGAAGGTGTCGACGGCGACCGGGGCCGGGTCGTCGGCCCCCGCCGCGGCTCCCGCGGTGGCCAGGGGCAGCAGCCCGGTGAGCAAGGCGGCGGAGGCGAGCAGGGCGGTTCTTCGCATGGACCTTCCCTCGACTCTCGGAAATCCACTTCAGGGCTCTTCAGTACTCTTGCGACTCATTGGTCTTACGACTTAGATCACGGCGTGAGTTAACTGGCACCCCGGGAACCCGTCAAGACTTCACGTCAGAACCGGTACACAGCCAATGGTGGGCTGGATCAGGGCAGTTGTTCCTTCAGCCTGTGAACACGCACCCTCTTGACGCGCGTCCGCAGCCGTCATTTACTCACGCCTCGCACGCCCCACTCCCCCACCCCCAGAAGGGCTGCGCACATGAGCCTCCTGAGAGGATCCACCCGGACAGCACGGCTGCTGCTGGCCGGGCTGCTGACGACCGCGGGACTGACAGCCGTCGGCTCCGTGCCCGCGCGTGCCGCGGGCGAGCAGGTCACGGCCTGGCTGACCACGACGGACGACACCGGTGGCCGCCATGTCGTGCGCGGCTTGCAGGCGCAAACTCCCTTCGCCTTCCAGTCCGGCAGCGGTGGCAGCGGCGAGAACATCAGCGTCGACGAGAACACCCGGTACCAGACCTTCACCGGCGGCGGCGCGTCCTTCACGGACACCGCGGCCTGGCTGATGAACAGCAGCGGCGCGCTGTCGCAGAGCACGCGCAATGCCACGATGACGAAGCTGTTCTCCCCGACCGACGGCATCGGCCTGTCCTTCCTGCGCAATCCGATGGGCGCCTCGGACCTCGCCCGGTACGGGTACACGTACGACGACATGCCGGCCGGACAGACCGACCCGAACCTCACCCGGTTCTCGATCGCACACGACCTGGCGGACGTGGTGCCGCTGACCAGGCAGGCCCTCCAGCTGAATCCGTCGCTGACCGTGATGGCCTCACCGTGGACGGCGCCGGCCTGGATGAAGGACAGCGGGTCGCTCAACGGCGGCTGGCTGAAGGCGGAGGACTACGGGGCCTACGCCTCGTACTTCGTGAAGTACCTCCAGGCCTACCGTGACCAGGGCGTTCCGGTCTCGTACGTCACCGCGCAGAACGAGCCGACATGCTGTTCGGGGTATCCCTCGATGAGCTGGAACGCCTCGGGTCTCGCGTACTTCACGAAGAGCGAGCTGCTGCCGAAGCTCCAGGCGGCCGGGCTGTCCACCAAAGTGCTCGCGCACGACTGGAACTGGGACGTGTACGACTCGTACGCCGCCCGGACGGTCGACGACGCGGCGGTGCGCTCGCACCCCAACTTCGGCGGAATCGCGTGGCACGGCTACGGCGGCGACGTCACCGAGCAGGCGAACGTGCACAACCAGTACCCCTCGCTGGACGCCTTCGGCACCGAGCACTCGGGCGGCACCTGGATCGCCAACCAGCAACGCGAGGACATGCTCAACATCGTCGACTACACCCGGAACTGGGCGAAGTCGGTGACCAAGTGGTCGCTGGCCGTGGACCAGAACATGGGCCCGCACAACGGCGGTTGCGGCACCTGCACCGGTCTCGTCACGGTCCACAACGGGGACGGGCAGAGCGGGACGGTCGACTACACCATCGAGTACTACACGATGGGGCATCTGACGAAGTTCGTACGGCCGGGCGCGCAGCGCATCGCGTCGACCGCGAGCTCGTCCGTCCCGAACGTGGCGTGGCGCAACCCGGACGGCTCCAAGGCGCTGATCGCGTACAACGACGCGTCGACGGCGAAGACGGTGACCATCAACTTGGGCTCGCAGCACGCGACTTACTCCCTGCCCGGCAAGACGTCGGCCACGTTCACCTGGTCGGGAACGCAGGCGGGCGGCGGCGACCGGTCGGGATCCTTCGTCGGGCTCGCGGGCAAGTGCCTCGACGTGGCGGGCGGTTCGAGCGCGAACGGCACCGCCGTACAGCTCTACGACTGCAACGGTTCGACGGCCCAGACCTGGACGGTCAAGGCCGACGGCTCGATCCAGGCGCTCGGCAAGTGCCTCGACGTGGCGTCCGGTTCGACGGAGGACGGGGCCAAGGTGCAGTTGTACGACTGCAACGGGACCGGCGCGCAACAGTGGTCGTACAACTCTTCGACCGGTGATGTAGTCAATACGGCGGCGGACAAATGCCTCGACGTGACGGACAACTCGTCGGCGAACGGGGCGCGGGCACAGATCTGGTCGTGTACAGGTGCCGCCAACCAGAAGTGGCATCTGCAGTAGGGCATCGGGCCCTGCTGTCCGGCCGAGAGGGAGGCGGGGCCCATGAGACGCAGGAGTTCGGCTGCGGTGGGAGTGCCGGCGGGGCTGGGGCTGCTGAGCGGATGCAGTCCAGCCTCGCTGTCGCTCGCCGCGGTGTGGCTGGGCACGGACGGGCAGCCGGTCGTGGCGGTGCGGCCGTGCGGCCGTGCGACGCACCTGAGCCTCGCCGGCTGGGCCGAGGACGCGTACATCGAGGACAAGAGCGGCGAGATGGTCCCCAACCCCTCCAGCACGGCATCCCCCGGGCAGGTGAACACCCGCTGGTGGGTGGGGAGCGGGGTCGAGATCGCCAGGACCACCTTCCCGCTGTTCTCTCCCCCGTCCGTCTGGCACACGCAGAAGACGGGGCCGCAGCGGCTGCTGCCCGGTCGCTCGTACTCCCTGCACTTCGTCGGCGCGCGCCGGGGCCGGCACCCGTACGACGGTTACCTCGGCTTCAGCGCCGCCGGCCTCGCCTCACTGCGCCCCGGCCAGGTCTGGGCCGACGGCCGCGCGATGAGCCTCGGCGAGTTCGAGAAGCCCGCCGAGGACTCCTGCTGAAGCGGCCTTGCGCCGCCGGCTCCACCCCGCTGAAGCGGACCTACGCCGCCGGCTCCACCCCGGCCCGCAGCAGGCCGTACGTGTACGCGTCCTCCAGTGCCTGCCACGACGCCGCGATGACGTTCTCGGCGACGCCCACCGTGGACCACTCGCCGGCGCCGTCCGAGGTGGAGATCAGGACACGGGTCGTGGACTGGGTACCGTGCTTGCCCTCCAGGATGCGGACCTTGTAGTCGACGAGCTCCAGCTGCGCGAGCTGGGGGTAGATCTTTTCCAGGGCGACGCGGAGGGCGCGGTCGAGGGCGTTGACCGGGCCGTTGCCCTCGGCGGTGGCGACGATGCGCTCACCCTTGGCGAAGAGCTTGACCGTGGCCTCGTTGGCGTGGGTGCCGTCGGGCCGGTCCTCGACGATGGCGCGCCAGGACTCGACCTCGAAGTACTTGCGGGCCTTGCCCTCGGCCTCGGCCCGCAGGAGGAGTTCGAAGGACGCGTCGGCCGCCTCGTAGGTGTAGCCCTGGAGCTCGCGCTCCTTGACCCGCTCGACGACCCGGGCGACCAGCTCGCGGTCGCCGCTGATGTCGACGCCGAGTTCCTTGCCCTTGAGCTCGATCGACGCGCGGCCCGCCATGTCGGAGACGAGCATCCGCATGGTGTTGCCGACCTGCTCGGGGTCGATGTGCTGGTACAGGTCCGGGTCGACCTTGATCGCGGAGGCGTGCAGGCCCGCCTTGTGCGCGAAGGCCGAGACGCCGACGTACGGCTGGTGCGTGGAGGGGGTGAGGTTCACGACCTCGGCGATCGCGTGGGAGATGCGCGTCATCTCGCGCAGGGCGCCCTCGGGGAGCACCCGCTTGCCGTACTTCAGCTCCAGGGCCGCCACGACCGGGAACAGATTCGAGTTGCCGACCCGCTCGCCGTAGCCGTTCGCCGTGCACTGCACATGGGTCGCTCCCGCGTCGACAGCGGCGAGGGTGTTGGCGACCGCGCAGCCCGTGTCGTCCTGGGCGTGCATGCCGAGCCGGGCGCCGGTGTCGGCGAGCACCGTGGCGACGACCGCCTGGACCTGGGCGGGGAGCATGCCGCCGTTGGTGTCGCAGAGCACGACCACGTCGGCGCCGGCCTCGGAGGCGGCACGGACCACGGCCTTCGCGTACTCGGGGTTCGCGCGATAACCGTCGAAGAAGTGCTCGCAGTCGACGAAGACACGGCGGCCCTGCGAGCGCAGGTACGAGACCGTGTCGCGGACCATCTCCAGGTTCTCGTCCAAGGTGGTGCGCAGGGCGAGCTCGACATGCCGGTCGTGGGACTTGGCGACGAGGGTGATCACCTGGGCGCCGGAGTCCAGGAGCGCCTTGACCTGCGGGTCCTGCGACGCGTTGCCGCCGGCCCGGCGCGTCGCGCCGAAGGCCACCAGCTGGGCGTGCTTGAAGTCGATCTCCTGCTGGGCGCGGGCGAAGAACTCGGTGTCGCGCGGGTTGGCGCCGGGCCAGCCGCCCTCGATGAAGCCCACCCCGAAGTCGTCCAGGTGCCGTGCGATGGCCAGCTTGTCCGCCACCGTGAGATTGATGCCCTCACGCTGCGCGCCGTCGCGCAGGGTCGTGTCGAAGACGTGGAACGAATCGTCGAGCTCGCTGGTTTCGGTCATGGTGTTCGGCTCCTGATGTCGGATCTCGGTCTGTACCGGAATGACCGGCTCCACCGTCCCCCCAATAGTCCCTCGCGCTCTCCTCCTGGCTTGAGGTGGGCCAGGAAAACGAAAAACCTCTCGCGGGTGCGAGAGGTCTGCGCGCGGGTCGAGGACGACGGTGTCCGCCCGTACGTGGTGGTACGTGGCGGTCACTGCGGACCGGCGCGCCTGCTGCCAATAATCATGGCGAACGAGAGCACGGGGGCAGTCTGGCACATACCGCCCCCGTGCTCACGGGGTGTCTCAGGATGCGAACAGTCAGCGAGTTCGGCCCAGCCGCCGCACGAAGCCGTCGCTCATCCCGTTCGTGTCGCCGGTGACCACTGCGCGGAGCTCGACCCGGACCGAGGAGCCCGCCGTAGCGTCCACCGGGCGGTTGATCGACCGTCCGCGAGTACCGGACGCCGCATCCGTCAGCCGAGTGACTCGTCCAGGAACTCCCTTACGTGGGACAGGATGTGGCCACGATCGGTACCGCGCAGACCGATGGCCACATGGATCGCGAACCCGTCGAGGAGCGCGCGCAGCCGGGCGGCGAACCGGTCCGGGTCGACCGCGCGGAACTCGCCGCGCGAGACGCCCTCGGCGATCAGCGCCACCAGGTCCCGATGCCAGGCGCCCTCGATGGCGACCTGCCGCTCGCGGGCGTCCTCGTCGGCGTTCTGCGAGCGGTTCCAGACCTCCAGCCAGAGCGTCCAGTGCGGGTCGCGGTGGCCGTCGGGGACGTACAGGTCGACGTACGCGTCGAGGCGTTCGCGGGCGGTTCCGCGCCCGGCCAGCAGGCGGCTCCGCTCGGCGCCGAGGCGGCCCTCGCTCCACTCCAGGGTCTGCAGCAGCAACTCGTCCTTGGAGTGGAAGTAGTAGAGGAGATGGCCGCTGCTCATGCCGACCTCGCGGCCGAGCGCCGCCATGGTCAGCTTCTCCAGACCGCGTTCGGCGATCATGTTCATGGCGGCGACGAGCACGTCCTCCCGCGGTGGCGCGTTCTTTCGCGCACCGGCCATCCGTGCCTCCTGTCGTTCCTCAGGCTCTCAGACCTTCGGCTGCTGCTGGGTGATGCAGTGGATGCCACCTCCGCCCGCAAAGATCGTACGTGCGTCCACCAGCGTCACCGTCCGCTCCGGGAACAGCCGGCGGAAGATCCCGGCCGCGATCTCGTCGCGCGGGTCGTCGAAGCCGCAGAGCACGACGCCGCCGTTGCAGAGGTAGTGGTTGATGTACGAGTAGTCCGCCCAGTGGCCTTCGGCCTCCAGCACGGTCGGGGCGGGCACCTCGACGACCTCGATGCGGCGGCCGCGCGCGTCGGTCTGCGCGCCGAGCAGCCCGATGATCTCCTTGCTGACCTCGTGGTCGGGGTGCGCCGGGTCCTGCTGGGAGTGCGCGACGATCACGCCGGGGCGCGCGAAGGCGGCGACGATGTCGACATGGCCGAGCGTGCCGAAGACGTTGGGGGTCCCCCCACGCCCTTCAGGCAGTGGGGGAGGATAGTCGCCGGTCAGTCCGCGCGGCAGCCAGATCGCCTTGCGGGTGCCGAGCTGGGCATGGATCTCCGCCTCGACCTGCTCGCGGGTCCAGTCGGGGTTGCGCTCGGGGCCGAGCTGCACGGTCTCGGTGAGCAGCACGGTGCCCTCTCCGTCGACGTGGATCGCACCGCCCTCGTTGACCAGTTCCGAGGCGTACGTCCGTGCTCCGGCGAGGTCCGAGACGTACGCGCCGATCTTGCGGTCGTGCTCCCAGCGGGCCCAGTCCTGGGCGCCCCAGCCGTTGAACGTCCAGTCCACCGCGGCGAGTTCGCCCTTCCCGTCGGTGAGGAAGGTGGGGCCGATGTCCCGCATCCAGGCGTCGTCGAGTTCCCGTTCGACGGTGTCGATGCCGGCACCGAGGAGTTCGGAGGCATCCTGGGACTGGCCCGGACCGCACACGACCGTGACCGGCTCGAAGCGGCGGATCGTACGGGCCACCGCCGCCCAGGCCGCCCGCGACTCGGCGAGGTCGTCCGGGGTGTCGAAGGTGGGGTTGGAACCCGGCCACGCCATCCAGGTGCGCTCGTGCGGGGTCCACTCGGCGGGCATTCGGAAGCCGTCGGCGGCAGCAGACATGGGTGATCCTTAGAGGAAGTACAGGCGGTTGAGAGATACGGAGTCGGCCGGTTCGGAGCGCAGCGGGTCGCCGTCGAGGGTGACCAGGCCCGTGCGCTGGTCGACGTCGACCGCTCCGGTGCGGGAGTTGAGCCGCAGGTCGGCCGGGCCGATGCCGCGGGTGCCGCGGACGGCGACCCGTCGGCGCCGCGTCGGCATGCGGTCGTTGCCCTGGTCGAGCGCGGCCTGCGCGACGAAGGCCACCGAGATCTCGGCGGGGGTCGCGCCGTGCGCCCCGAACTGCGGTCCCAGGACGAGGGGTTCGCAGGTGTCGGTGGCGGCGTTCGGGTCGCCGACGACTCCGTACGCCGGGAAGCCGGACTTGAGCACGAGCTGCGGCTTGGCGCCGAAGTACTCGGGCCGCCACAGCACGACGTCGGCGAGCTTGCCGACCTCGATGGAGCCGACCTCGTGTGCGAGGCCGTGCGCGATGGCGGGGTTGATGGTCAGCTTCGCCATGTAGCGCAGGACGCGTTCGTTGTCGTGGTCCTCGGGGGCCCCGAACTCGGCCTTCATCTTTCCGGCCATGGCGAAGGTCCGGCGTACGGTCTCGCCCGCCCGCCCCATGCCCTGCGCGTCCGACGAGGTGATGCCGATCGCGCCCAGGTCGTGCAGCACATCCTCCGCGCCCATCGTGCCGGCCCGGATCCGGTCACGGGCCATGGCCGCGTCGCCCGGCAGATCGGTCTTCAGGTCGTGGACGGAGACGATCATCCCGTAGTGCTCGGCGACCGCATCCCGGCCGAAGGGCAGCGTCGGGTTGGTGGAGGAGCCGATGACGTTCGCAACTCCCGCCATCTTCAGCACATTCGGTACGTGACCGCCGCCGCAGCCCTCGATGTGGAAGGCGTGGATGGTGCGGCCGTCGAGGACCCGCAGCGTGTCCTCGACGGAGAGGCATTCGTTCAGTCCGTCGCTGTGCAGGGCGACCTGGACGTCGTGCTCCTCGGCGACCCGCAGCGCGGTGTCGAGGGCGCGGGTGTGGGCGCCCATGTCCTCGTGGACCTTGAAGCCGCTCGCGCCGCCCTCGGCGAGGGCCTCGACCAGGGGCGCGTCGCAGGACGACGAACCCCGGCCCAGGAAACCGATGTTGACCGGCCAGGCGTCGAAGGCGCTGAAGGCGTGGCGCAGCGCCCAGGGGGAGTTGACGCCGACGCCCCACACCGGGCCGAACTCCTGGCCGATGATCGTCGTCACGCCGGAGGCGAGCGATGCCTCCATGACGCGCGGCGACAGCAGATGGACATGCGTGTCGACGGCTCCGGCGGTGGCGATGAGCCCCTCACCGGACACGATGGACGTGCCCGTGCCGACCACCACGTCGACGCCGTCGAGGGTGTCGGGGTTTCCGGCCCGCCCGATGGAGCAGATCCGCCCCTCGCGGATGCCGATGGAGACCTTGCGGATCCCCTGCGCCGCGTCGATCACCACGACATTGCTGATGACGACGTCGCAGGTCTCACGGACGGCGGCGGCCTTGAGGTGCAGCCCGTCGCGCGCGGTCTTGCCGAAGCCGGCGAGGAACTCGTCGCCGTGCTGCTGGGCGTCGGACTCGACGCGGATCGTCAGCCCCGAGTCGCCCAGGCGGACACGGTCGCCCGCACGCGGACCGTGGGTGGCGGCGTACTCGTAGGGATTCATCGTTGCCCAGCTCCCTCGGCTCCGAGATATCCGCAGGCGGCGGCCCTGCGCAGGGCCTCTTCCTTCGCCCCCGGCGCGTCCAGCGGCCCGTCGACCAGGCCGGCGAACCCGATCGCGATCCGCTCTCCGCCGATGGGCAGCAGTCCGACCTCGACACTCTCGCCGGGTCCGAAGCGGACGGACGATCCGGCGGGCACGGCGAGCCGCATGCCGTAGGCCGCCGTCCGGTCGAAGTCGAGCCGCGGGTTGGCCTCGAAGAAGTGGAAGTGGGAGGTGACGGAGACGGGCACGGTGGCCGTGTTCCGCACGAGGAGCCGTACGTCCGCCTCGGGCTCGGTGTGCTCCGGACCCGGCAGCAGCGCGCCAGGAGCCAGGTCCCCGAGGCCGCCGCCGATGGGGTCGCCGACGACCGCGAGCCGTGAACCGTCGTCGAAGACGGCCTCGACGTGCACCTCGGTGACGACGTCGGCGACGCCCGGAAGTACGTCGTCGGGGCCGAGCACGGACCGGGCCGCGTCGATGGCCTCCGCGAGCCTGCGCCCGTCACGGGCGGCCTCGCAGACGGTGTCCGCGATGAGCGCGGTCGCCTCCGGCACATTGAGCCGCAGGCCGCGCGCCTTGCGGGCCCGGGCCAGTTCGGCGGCCGAGAACAGCAGCAGCCGGTCACGTTCCGTGGGGGTCAGTCGCACGCCACGACACCTCCTTGCCTTCCTCGCTTTAGAGCATCACTCTAAACGGCAGATTCATGAAAAGGAAACATTGACGGACCACCTTTGAAGACGTCACATTGAACGTCGCTCAAACTTCTAGGCGGCCGATCGAAGGAGACCAGCCATGCCGATAGAACAGCGCGGAGTCGACACCATTCCGGACGAGGAGCGCACCAGCGGTCCGCGTGACCTGATGTCGATCCTGCTCGGGTCCAATCTGTGTCTCGGCGTGATCATCTTCGGCTGGCTGCCGCCGTCCTTCGGACTCGGCTGGTGGGCGTCGGTGAGCGCGATCGTGGCGGGCACGGTGATCGGCACGGCGCTCACGGCACCGCTGGCCCTGGTGTCGCTCCGCACCGCGACGAACCTCTCCACCTCCTCCGGCGCCCAGTTCGGCGTACGCGGCCGCCTGGTCGGCTCGGTCGTCGGCCTGCTCCTCGCACTCGGCTACACCGCGCTGACCGTGTGGATCGGCGGCGATGTGATGGTGGGCGTCCTGAACCGCCTGTTCGGACTGCCGGTGTCGGGAGTCTCGTACGCGGTGGTCTACGGACTGCTCGCCGCGGCGACCGTGGCGGGCGCCGTGTACGGATACCGGGTGCTGCTCACGATGTCCCGCGTTCTGGCGATCGGGATGACGGCCCTGCTGGTCGTGGGCGTGATCGCGTACGCCCCGCACTTCACCACCTCCGCGCTCCCGGAGACCGGCGGCTATCTGCTCGGCTCCTTCTGGCCGACCTGGCTGCTGGCAGCGGTGGCGGCGGGCCTGTCCGGTCCGATCGCCTTCATCACGCTGCTCGGCGACTACACGCGTTACATCTCCCCGGCCCGCCACTCCTCCCGCACCGTCCTGCACGCCACCTGGCTGGGGCTGATCGCCGGTCTCCTCGTCCCTCAGCTCTTCGGCACCTTCACGGCGTACGCGGCCCACGCGGCCCTCGACTACGCGGGGCCGCTGGTCTCCGCCTCCCCCGCCTGGTACCTGATCCCGCTCCTGCTCGCCGCCTCCGCGGGCTCGGTCGGCAATGCGGGTCTGATGCTCTACTCCATGGGCCTCGACCTCGACGCGATCCTGCCCCGCGCCTCGCGCGCCCGTGCCACCTACACCGTGGCCGCCGTCGCCACGGTCTGCGTCTTCGTCGGCCATTACGCCTGGGACGCGCAGTCCGCGATGACATCCTTCGTGCTCCTGCTGACCGCGATCGGCACCCCCTGGGCCGTCATCACCCTCATCGGCTTCGCCCGCTGCCGCGGTGTCTACGACCCGGACGCCCTCCAGGTCTTCAACCGCCGCTCCCGGGGCGGCGTCTACTGGTACCGCGGCGGGTGGAACGTCCAGGCCGTGGTGTCATGGGCCCTCGGCGCGTGCACCGGCCTGCTGGCGGTGTCACTCCCCTCGTACGAGGGTCCGCTGCTGTCGCTGACGGGCGGGGTGGACTGCAGCTTCGTGCTGTCGGGGCTGGTGGGCGGGGTCGTCTATCTGGCGTTGAGTGCGCGAACCGCTCAGGAGTCGGTGCCTTCGGACGCGGAATCGCCGGACACGGAACACCAGCGGGCCTCGGTCGCGTCGTAGCGCAGGGTGCCGTGCCGGAACCGCGCGAGGTCCAGGGCGCGCAGCTTCCGGTACGCCTCGTCGTCCACCTCGGGGCCGAGGACGATCCGGGCGCCGGTGGCGGTGTCCTGGAGGACGACGGGGCGCGGCGCCCCCGGGGCCTGATCCGAGGGCGCCCGGCGCAGGGCGCTCTTCAGCCTGCGGTAGGCATCGTCGGCGAGCCGTCCCCCGAAGCCGCCCAGGAAGGACTGCAGGGGCAGGGCTACGAGGAACAGCCAGTGGAGCTCGTCCGGACCCCGCCGAGTCGGCCAGACCCGCACCTTGGAATTCCCGCTCATGGCGATCCGCTGCCCGTCCGGCGTGAATGCCAGGCAAAGGACGCGCTCGTCGGAGCCCGCCGTCTGCAGTGCGGCCCATACGCCACCGGCCACCCCCGGGGCTGCGACGAGACCGACTCCCTTGAGAGCCGCCGCATCGACGGGGGAACGATTCGTGCCATGCCGATGTCCCGTCAGGTCGAAGATCGTCGCGCTCCGCTTGTCGCACCCGACGGCCACCCGGTGGCCGTCGGGGCGGAAGGCGACCGACCAGGCCGGTTTCGGGGTGACCAGTTCGACGATCCGAGCCCTCGGCGTCCCGGCCCGGCCCACGTGCGTCGGCACCTCCGTCGCGTCCGGGGAGGGCGTCCACACCGCGACCTCCCGCCGCGCCGCCGCCACCACTCCGTCCGGATCCGGATTCTCCGGCGAGAGCTCGGCGAGGCGCTCTCCGATGGCGAGCACCGCGTCCCACTGCCCGGCGGCATGCAGGGCGAGCGCCTCCGCGCGCAGCGACGCCCGTACCTGCCGGGTACGGGCGAGTTCGAGACGGCCGAGTACATCGCGGTAACCGGGGTCGACGGCGAGGATCGCGGAGAGGTGCTCCACCGCGGCGTCCCAGTGCCCTGAGTCGGCGGCGCCCAGGGCCGCGATGTAGAGATGGTGCAACCGGCGGCAGCTAAGGGCCTCTTCGAGTTTGGCGGCGGTGTTCCGGTACGTGCGGTCACGCGCGACCACCGCGCGGAACGCCGCCACCGCGTCGTCCCAGCGCTCGGTGTACAGCGCGGCGAGACCCTGGACGTACAGCTCGTCCACGTCGGTCGTCCGCCGAGCGGCCGGCTCCGGGCCGATGTCGAAGAGCAGGCCGTCCAGCGAGCGCATGTACAGCACGGGCGTGCCCCATTCGAGGGTGCCCGGGAGTTCCAGAAGGATCGACTGGCGCGCGTCCATCACCGCCGCGTCCACGCCGCGCCGCAGCGCGAGCGCCTCGTAGAAGCTGCGGCTGAACTCGATGGCGGCTCGGTCGGAGACGGGGTACTGCATGGCGAGCGCGGCGGGCACCCCGGCCCGCATCAGGGCGCCGCCCACGCTGGAGAAGGGGTCGGCCGGCCCGGCCCGGCCGGTCTCGCAGGCATTGAGGACGACCAGGCGCAGCGAGGGATGGCTCTGGAGCACCATCGCCAGGTTCTCCGCGCCCAGCTGGTAGGTGCCTCCGGACCCGTCGGCGAGTGCCAGAGTGCCTTCCTGGGCCACCCGGTCGAAGCCGCCGTGCCCGATGAAGTGGAAGATGTGCCACGGGCCGTGGCCCAGGCGGAGTGCGGCACGCAGATCGCGCCAGGTCTCGCCGCCGACCCAGCCGAGTTCGATCATCCCGTCGCGCTGCAGCTCCTCCAGGGCGCCGCAGAGTCGCTCCTTCTCGAGCTCGACAGCGAGGGCCTCCTGATCGTCCGGGCGGGCAATCATGCACAGGATCCGCAGCGGGGGCTCGACACGCAACGGCCGCTGAGGCATGGGTACTTGGGGATGCCGGATGAGTGAGGCGGTCTGGCACACATAGCCGTTCAGGCCGGGGTCGAAGAGGAACTCCCAGGGCGGCCGGGCGAGTTCGGGCGGTCTCACGCGCAGAACCAGACGCAGATGCCGTTCCTCGCGTGCGGCGGTGTGCCGGGCTGCGGCCAGCAGGGCCCGGCCGTCTCCTGCGGTGAGGGTTTCGAAGAGGCTCCGGCCGAGGAGCTGCACGGGCTGCTCGTCGGGGCTCGCGCTGCGGCGGACGCGCGCCGACGAGGCGATCACGGCGTCCGGGATACGGGCGGCGAGGGTCCCCAGCTCCTCGGGGGCCAGCGGCATGCGCGTACGAGTGGAGGTCTCGGCGCCGTCGGGAGCGCGCAGCGCTATCTCGTAGACCTGCGGTTCTGTGGCCGTGATCTCGACCTGGAAATCAAGGACTTCCATGGACGTCCCACCCCCCGTCGGACGTTACTCACCATCCCACAGACACCGCCCGCAAGGCAGACAAAAGACGGGGTCCGCCCCGGTGTGCACCGGCGCGGACCCCGTCCCGCTCACCTCAGCCCAGCGGATGCATCCACCCGTGCTTGTCCTCGGTGACACCGCGCTGGATGTCGAGCAGCGCCTCGCGCAGCCTCAGGGTGACCTCGCCGGGCTCGCCGCCCGACTGCTGCCACTCGGCGCTGGTGCGCTTGACCGTGCCGACGGGTGTGATGACGGCGGCGGTGCCGCAGGCGAAGACCTCGGTCAGGGTGCCGTTCTCCGCGTCGCGCTGCCACTGGTCGATGGAGACGCGGCCCTCCTCCGACGCGTACCCGAGGTCGCGGGCGACGGTGAGCAGGGAGTCGCGGGTGACGCCCTCCAGGATGGAGCCGGTGAGGGACGGGGTGATGATCTTGTCGCCGTACACGAAGTACAGGTTCATGCCGCCGAGTTCCTCGACCCACGTGTGCTCGACCGCGTCGAGGTAGCAGACCTGGTCGCAGCCCTTCGCCGCGGCCTCGGCCTGGGCGAGGAGAGAGGCCGCGTAGTTGCCGCCCGTCTTGGCGTCGCCCATGCCGCCGGGGACGGCACGCACGCGGTCCTCCGAGAGCCAGATGGAGACCGGCTTCACACCGCCCGCGAAGTACGCGCCCGCGGGCGAGGCGATGACGAGGAAGAGGTACTCGTTGGCGGGCTTCACGCCCAGGCCGACCTCGGTCGCGATCATGAACGGGCGGAGGTAGAGGGATTCCTCGCCGCCGTGCGCCGGGACCCAGTCGCGGTCCTGCTGGACCAGCACGTCGCAGGCCTCGATGAACGTCTCCACCGGCAGCTCAGGCATGCCGAGCCGACGGGCGGAGGCCTGGAAGCGCTTGGCGTTCTTGTCCGGACGGAAGGTGGCGACGGAGCCGTCGGGCTGGCGGTAGGCCTTCAGGCCCTCGAAGATCTCCTGCGCGTAGTGCAGGGTCATGTTCGCCGGGTCGAGCGAGAGCGGGCCGTACGGAACGAGCTGGCCGTCGTGCCAGCCGCGGCCCTCCGTCCACTTGATCGTCACCATGTGGTCGGTGAAGTGGCGGCCGAACCCGGGGTTGGCCAGGATCGCCTCCCGCTCCGCGGCGGAGAGCGGAGTGGCGGAGGGCTTGAGCTCGATCGTGGGCTGCGTCATGAGTGGTTGTCCTTCACCGGTTGTGTGTGACGGGCCGCGCTCACGCCCATAACTGCCAGTGGCCAGTGTTAGGACGTCCGAGCATTCCCTCATTCCGCGGCTCCGCGTTCGATTATCGCCTGCGGGGCTCGATGGACGAAATGGCTCGGATGAGTACAGCTTGCGGCGCCGCTCACGATTGATTCGTTAGCGTGATGGTCGACCTGTGGGCTTGTGGTGGACTGCAAGCCCGCAGGTAGCGTGGCCATGCGGCTCGAGACGTCGGGCGTGGCGCCGGCGTGCGGGGCCCCTGCTCCACCACAGGGATGGTTCAGGGCCTCCCCGCCGCCTTTGGCCGCGTCCATGGCTGAGTCGTCAGGGAATCCGCCCGCCCGGATCGGACCACGGACAGGATCCGTGTCGCCGCCCGGGGTGAGTATGCGGACGACCAGTGCGCCCAAGACCGTTCGGGGCGTGCCAGTGCAGGGGCTCATCGTCCCGCACTGCCAAGGAACGGTTGATGGTGGCACCCGGTGACCGGTGCCCGGACACAAGAAGCCGCCGGGCCCATGCGACCCGGCGGCTGGTGTCAGTACCGGCGGGTCAGCCGGCTACTCGGACGGCGAGCGCGTCGCCGATTTCGTCGGTGCTCCGGGCGGGCTTGCCCACGCGCTCCGCGAGGTCGGCCGAGACGGCGTCCTCGATGCGCGCGGCCTCGGCCTCGTAGCCGAGGTGGCGCAGCAGGAGGGCGACGGACAGGACGGTGGCGCTCGGGTCGGCCTTGCCCTGGCCCGCGATGTCGGGGGCCGAACCGTGCACGGGCTCGAACATCGAGGGGAACTCGCCGCTCGGGTTGATGTTGCCGGAGGCGGCGACGCCGATGCCGCCGGAGACGGCCGCGGCGAGGTCGGTGATGATGTCGCCGAAGAGGTTGTCGGTGACGATCACGTCGAAGCGCCCGGGGTCCGTGACGAGGTAGATCGTCGCCGCGTCCACGTGAATGTAGTCCGTGGTGACCTCGGGGAACTCCTGGGCCACCCGGTTGAAGACGTTCGTCCACAGGTGACCCGCGAAGGTCAGCACGTTGTTCTTGTGGACCAGCGTGAGCTTCTTGCGCGGGCGGGCCTGGGCGCGGGCGAAGGCGTCGCGGACGACCCGCTCGACACCGAAGGCCGTGTTCACGGAGACCTCGGTGGCGACCTCGTGCTCGGTGCCCTTGCGGATGGTGCCGCCGTTGCCGGTGTACGGGCCCTCGGTGCCCTCGCGGACCACGACGAAGTCGATCTCCGGCTGGCCGGCCAGCGGGGTGGCGACACCCGGCAGCAGCTTCGAGGGACGCAGGTTGACGTGGTGGTCGAAGGCGAAGCGGAGCTTCAGGAGGAAACCGCGCTCGAGGACACCGGACGGGACCGACGGGTCGCCGATCGCGCCGAGCAGGATCGCGTCGTGCTGCTTCAGGGCGTCCAGGTCCGCCTCGGTGAGGGTCTCACCGGTGGCGTGGTACCGCTTGGCGCCGAAGTCGAACTCCTTGGTCTCCAGCTTCACATCCTGCGGAAGGACGGCGGAGAGGACCTTGAGCCCCTGGGCCACGACCTCCTGGCCGATGCCGTCACCGGGAATCACTGCGAGATTGATGCTGCGAGACATGACGGCACCGTACTCCTTGTCCCATGGAATGACACGCGGTGTCCGCCATACGGACATGATGGAGTGTCGCGGAGGACACTCGTAAGTCTGTGTTCACCCTTACGTATGGCCGTTGTTGGGGCTTGCTGGGAAGTTTCCAGTCATGGACACCCCTGACGTCGGCATTCCCGAGCAGCTCGCCCGCGGTATGAGCATGGCGGAGCAGCACGAGTACCTGCGGACGAAGCTCACGCGGCGCCGCGCGCTGGTGACGGCGGGCGCGTTCGCGGGCGGCGGGCTGCTGGCCGGTTGCGCCTCGGGGACGGCGACGCGCACCTCCACCGCGACGGCGAGCCCGGCCACCAGCCGCGTACCCGGCTCCGTCGTCGTGCCCTTCGGCCGCCACCTCGCCTTCGGCGCGGACCCCAAGACCCAGATGCGGATCTCCTGGCAGGTGCCGTTCGCGGTCAAGAAGCCCTTCGTGCGTGTGGGGCTGACGCCCTGGGGGCTGAGCCGGAAGATCGAGGCCGAGGTCCGCGACCTGCACACGCCGGGGCTCGCGGGCCGGCGGTTCGCGCTGGACCAGTACTACCTGCACGCGGCGCTCGACGGCCTGCGCCCCGGAACGACGTACTACTACGGCGTCGGCCACGAGGGATTCGATCCCGCGTCCCGGGAGCGGCACTCCACGATCGGCTCCTTCCGTACGGCCCCCGCCAGCCCCGGGAAGTTCGTGTTCACCGCCTTCGGCGACCAGGGCGTCACCCCGGACGCACTCGCCAACGACAAGGTGCTCCTCGGCCGGCATCCGTCGTTCCATCTGCACGCCGGCGACATCTGCTACGCGGACTCGGTCGGCCTCGGCAAGGACTCCGACGTCTACGAGCCCAGCGCCTGGGACCTGTTCCTCAAGCAGACCGAGTCGGTGGCGAAGTCGGTGCCGTGGATGGTGACGACCGGCAACCACGACATGGAGGCCTGGTACTCGCCGAACGGGTACGCGGGCCAGTCGGCACGCTGGACGCTCCCGGACAACGGCTTCGACGCGCGCAAGGCGCCGGGCGTCTACTCGTTCACGTACGGCAATGTCGGGGTCGTGGCACTGGACGCGAACGACGTGTCGTACGAGATCCCCGCGAACAAGGGCTACACGGACGGCAAGCAGACGGCCTGGCTCGACGAGCGGCTCGGAGAACTGCGCAAGACGGTCGATTTCATCGTCGTCTTCTTCCACCACTGCGCGTACTCGACGTCGACGCACGCCTCCGACGGAGGCGTGCGGGACGCCTGGCTGGCGCTGTTCACCAAGCACCAGGTGGACCTGGTGATCAACGGGCACAACCACGTGTACGAGCGCACCGACGCCATCAAGGGCGGCAAGGTGGGCAAGCAGGTGCCGGTCGGGGCGTCGACCGATCCGACGCGGGACGGGATCGTGTACGTCACGGCGGGCGGGGCGGGCAAGAGCCTGTACCGGTTCCCCGCCGGGGTGAAGGACAGCTACGAGGGGAAGGTCGCGCACCGCGAGTCCATCGAGACCTTCCACTGGACGAAGTCGCAGCACCAGAAGCCGGACACCGTGGAGTGGTCGCGGGTGCGGTACACCGGCTTCTCCTTCCTCTCGGTGGAGGCGGAGGCGGGCACGTCACCCAGTCTCAAGGTGTCGGCGCTGGCGCAGAGCGGCAAGCGCATCGACTACTTCGAGGTGCGGCGCGGCGGATGAGCCGCGGAGGCACGGCGCGCGGACTCAGCACTCCGGGGTGCGGCGCGGGGCACAGGCCTCGCGCCGCACCCCGTGCGGGTGCGGCTCCCGGTATGTGAGGTGGTGCGAGGGGTCAGTGACCCGTCGCGCCGCCGTTGTCCCTGCGGTCGAGGGCGCGCTGGAGCGCGGCGGCGGCGTTCTTGCGGTCGGACTCGCTCGTACGGGAGATGTGACGGACTCGGCGGACGGTCGTCTCGGCCATGATGAATCGACTCCTTGCCTCCGAGAGGCCCCGGAAGGGCTGCCGGAAGTGCGGTGAGGAATTTACGAGACGCCGGAAGGGGCGGGGAGCGGTGCCGCAGGGGTTGCCTGCCAGGGGCTCCGGCTCACGACCGCCATTCGCTGGGTCGAGCGAGACGTTCGGCTCCTACAAAACTAGGCGAGGGGCGGGCATCTGTCTCCACAATTACTCGGACTTCCTACTATCTGAGACGGTGGGATGAGGCACACGCCTCTGACCTGGGACGACCGTCCGAACGGCGTCACCCGCCGTCGGGTGCAGACGGAGGGCGCCCGCCGTCGGAAGAAGGCAGAGCACACCGAGCGCCGCAAACGCGACGGCGTACGCCGAGCGCGGGCCGTCGGTCAGCGCCGCGCCCCCGCGCAGCGCGGCCGTGACGATGGCGACGCCCAGGCCCGTGGCCGGTTGATGGGAGGTCGCGAGGAGCGCGTTGGCGTCGCTCAGCCTCTCCTGCGGGGTCTCGCTGAAGGCGATCGTCGCGTAGCCGCTGAGCCCGACCGAGCGGGCGACTCCGCCGAGCATCGCGACGAGCGCGATCACCGCGATCGGAGTCGCCGCGGTGAACAGCGCACAGCCCGCGGTCGCGGCCGCGAGCCCCAGTGTGAAGACGATCAGCAGCGGCCGGAAACCGAACCGGTTGATGAACCTCCTCCCGGCCCTCGACGCCCTGCTCCGCGCGGGCAGCGTCGCGGGCGCGGCGGCCGAGCTGAACGTGTCCCCCTCCGCGATGAGCCGCACCCTCGGCCGGCTGCGCCGGGTGGTCGGCGACCCGCTCCTCGTCCCGTCGGGCCGGGGCCTGACGCTCACCTCGCGCGCGCACGAGATGCAGCCGCGGATGCAGGCGGCGCCGACCGGCGCGGTGGCGGCGCCGCGGCCGCCGCGTGAGGTGGAACTCGCTTCGCTGCAAAGGGAGTTCAGGATCCGCACCAACGACGGGGTCGCCATGTCGCTGGGCGCCCCGCTGCTGTAGCCGGCGGCCCGCGGAGCGCCCGGTGTACGGCTGCGGCTGCTGCCCGAGGGCGACGAGGATCCGGTGGACCTGCGCACCCATGTCGACCTGGACGTGGGCGAGTTGCCGGACCAACTGCCGCACGATGTGCGCAGCGCGGCCCTGCACGAGCACCACTACGTAGCCGTCGCGCGAGCCGACGCCGAGTTCGCGCGCGGGCCGCTGACCGCCGTCCGGTTCGCCGCGCTGCCGCACATCACGGTGACCCGGCGCGGCCGCACGCACAGCGTGGTGGACGAACGCCTCGCCGAACTCGGCCTGCGGCGCGACATTCTCGCCACCGCTCCGACCTACGGCGCGGCCTGCTTCTTCGCCCTCCGCACGGACGCGCTGGCGCAGGTCCCGTCGGAGGTGGCGACCGAGGCGTCCCGGGTGCTGCCGCTCGCGGTACTGGAGATTCCGCTGGATCTGCCGACGGTCGCGACGGGCCAGGCCTGGCACATTCGGGTGGACACCGATCCGGCGCACCGGTGGCTGCGGGGAGCGCTCGCCAGGGTGGCCGCCACGACCGCCCCCGGTCGATGACGGTCACTCAGAGCACGTCGCCGTCACGCCAGTCGAAGACCAGCTCGTGCGCCGGGTCGAGGGGACCCGCCGACGTGGGGCGCACGAACGTGGTGCCCTCCTCCTCCGGCAGCCGCACGACGCCGTCCGGGCCGAGCACGCAGATCCGGCCCGGCCAGACCTGCCAGCCCCGGGCCGTGTACAGGGCGGCTCCCTGCTCGCTCGCGGAGAGCGCCCCGAGCCCGTACGCCCCCTCGACGATCCGCTCCAGCTCGGCCATCACCCGTCCGCCGAGGCCCGTGCGGCGCGCATCGGCACGCACCCCGACCGCCTCCACGTATCCGACGCGCAGCGAGCGGCCGCGGTGCAGGACGCGCCGTTGGATCACCGAGCCGTGGGCGGCAAGGCCGCGCTCGTCGTGCACCAGGACGTGGATGCCGCCGAGCCCGTGCTCCCAGTCCTCGTCGCTGAAGTCCCCGTCGAAGGCGTCGTCCAGGAGGTCGCGGGCCGCGCGGAGTTCGGCGGAGGTGAGATCCGCCGTGTGGGCGGTGCGCAGTCGGGTGGTCATCGGCCCAGTATTCACGGGGCCCCACTGGTGCAGGAACAGATCGAGCTCACCACAGATTGCTCCTACCTCTGATCCTGCGAGACACCTTGACAGCCCCACAGAGCCACTCCACCCTCACAATCATCGGATGACTGCGAGAAAGAGGGTGCCCTATGTCGGTCCAATTACGGGCCCGCTCGGCCCGGTCGCGGGCCCGCTCGGTCCCATTGCGGGCCCGCACCATCGTGTTGACGCTCTGCTCCGCCCTGCTCGCCACCGCCGCCACCGCGCTGCCGAGTCGCGCCGAGGCCGCCGCGTCGGGCGGACCGGCCTGGGAGGTGAGAGGACCCCACGGCTCCCCGACGGCGGTCGTGGCGCTCGATCCCGCCGACGGACACGCGACGCTCGCGGTGAGACGTGACGGCGCAACGGTCCTGGAGCCCTCCCCGGTCGGACTGGTCACCGAACAGGCCGACTTCTCCCGGGGACTGACCTACGCCGGACGCTCCGACCGCACGGTCACCGAGCACTACACGAGCCCAACGGGCAAGTCCCGCAAGCGCGTGGTCCATATGACCGAGGCCCGTTTCCGCTTCCGCACGGCGGCCGGTGCCCGGCTCGATCTGGTGACCCGGGTCGCCCCGGACGGTGTCGCCTACCGCTACGTCCTGCCGGGGGCCCACGGCAACGTGCTCCGCGAGACCTCGGCCTTCACCCTCCCCGCCGGCTCGAACGCCCTCCTCGGCGGCTACCGCGCGGACAACGAACTCCGCTTCTCCCGCTACGACTCGGCCGCGACGGCCCCGGCGGGCGCGTACATGATGCAGGCGCTTTTCGGAACGCCGGGCGGTTACGCCCTGATCGCCGAGTCGGACGTCAACGGCAGCTACGCGGGCGCCCATCTGACGCACTCGGCGGACTCCTCGACGTACCACCTGAGCCTGTGGAACGACGAGCCGATCCAGACGTCCGGCACGCTCACCACCCCCTGGCGCGCGCTGGTCACCGGCGATCTCGCGACCGTCACCGAGTCGACCTTCGTGGACGACCTCGCCCCGGCGTCCCGCGTCCGCGACACCTCCTGGATCAAACCGGGCCCGGCCCTGTGGACCTGGCTGGCGGGCGGCAAGGAGGCGGGACAGAGTCTGGCGGCCCAGGAGAAGTACGTGGACTACGCGGCCGAGCGCGGCTGGCCGTACGAAGTCGTGGACGCGGGCTGGTACTTCAGGACCGACGCCTGGGACGTGGTCGATCCCGACTGGCAGACGGACAGCTGGATGCCGGAGCTGGTGCGCTACGCGGCGGCGAAGGGCGTAGGCATCCACGTCTGGCTGCACTTCAGCCCGCTCACCGACCCGGCCGAGCGCGAGAAGTGGCTCGGGACGCTGGAGAGCTGGGGCGTCAAGGGCGTGAAGATCGACTTCATGGACTCGGAGTCCCAGGAGCGGATGCGCTGGTACGACGAGGTGCTGGAGTCCACCGCCCGCCACCACCTCATGGTGAACTTCCACGGCTCGACGATCCCCAAGGGCATTCAGCGCACCTGGCCGCAGGTCATGACGATGGAGGGCGTCGGAGGCGAGGAGAAGCGCACGAACACCCCGGAGCAGCTGGCCTCGCTCCCCTTCACCCGCAATGTCATCGGCTCCATGGACTTCACGCCGGGCGCCTTCCATCGCCCGTACCGCCCCAACGTGGCGTCGGACGCGGGTGAGTTGGGTCTGACGGTCCTCTACGAGTCGGGCATCCAGAACCTCTCCGGGACCCCCGAGTCGTACGACGCGCGCCCCGAGGCCCGCCGCTATCTGGAGGAGCTTCCCGCCCGCTGGGAGGAGAGCCGACTCCTCACCGGCGACCCGGGCCGCTCGGCGGTCCTGGCGCGACGCGCCGCGGACGGCCGCTGGTTCATCGGCGGCACGTTCACCGGCCCGGCCCGCACGGTCGACGTACCTATGCGCCTGGGCGCCGGCCGCTGGCTGGTGGAGACGGTGACGGACGGCCCGTCGGGGCTGGTGCACGAGACGCATGCCGTACGCGGTGGCGACACCCTCGCCGTACCGGTGACGACGGACGGCGGCTTCGCGGCGATCGCCTGCCGCGCGCACGAGGGCCGTACGACCTGCGAGAACCGATCCATCATCCACTAACCCCTGAAACTTGCTTGACTGGTTACAAGTGGGCATGATGCACTACCGAAACCATCAAAGAGAGTTTTAGGGGTTAGGGGAGCCGCTCATGAACGCGCACCGGATCCACCACCGCACGACCGCCGTCCGCGGCCACGAGATCCACTACCGGGAGGTGGGGCCCGTGGACGCCCCGGTGCTGCTCCTGCTGCACGGCTTCCCGACCAGCTCGCACATGTTCCGGGACCTGATGCCGCTCCTCGCCGACCGGTACCGCCTGATCGCCCCCGACCACCTGGGATTCGGCCGCTCGGCAGCACCCGCGGCCACCGAGTTCCCGTACTCCTTCGCCCGGCTGGCCGAGATCACCGGCGAGTTCACCGAGCGGCTCGGGCTGAAGGAGTACGCGCTCTACATCCAGGACTACGGCGCCCCGATCGGTCTGCGCCTCGCGCTCGCGCACCCCGAACGGGTGACGGCGATCATCACCCAGAACGGCAACGCGTACGAGGAGGGGCTGGGCGCCGAGGCCTGGGCGCCCGTCCTCGCGCTGATCGCCGCGCGCACGCCCGAGACCGAGGCGCCGGTCCGCGAGATCAGCAGCCCCGACGGCATCAAGTGGCAGTACCTGCACGGCGTCCCCGACCCCACGCTCGTCAGCCCCGAGGCCTACGAACACGACGCGGCCCTCATGGCCCGCCCCGGGCAGCCCGAGATCCAGCTCGACCTGATCTCCGACTACGGCTCCAACTTCGCCCTCTACCCGGCCTTCCACGAGTACTTCCGCGCCGGCCAGGTCCCCCTGCTGGCCGTCTGGGGCGCGCACGACGAGATCTTCGTGCCGGCGGGCGCCCTGGCCTTCCAGCGCGACCTGCCGCAGGCCGAGATCCACCTGCTGCCCACGGGGCACTTCGCTCTGGAGACGCACTCCGACCAGATCGCACGGCTCATGGGGGACTTCCTCGACCGACACCTGACGACGGCCCACGGCTGAGCATCGGATCGCCCACACGGCTGATCCTCCGCGCGGCATGCGGCATCGGGCTCCGGCAAGGGGAACGGTGACGTCATGAGCGACACGACCAAAGCACTGCTCGAGGGCGGCCCGGACGACCTGCCCGAACGGATCGTCCCGATCCCGCCCCCCGGAACGGATGTGAAGATCGCGTTGCGCAACGGATACGAGCACTTCAGGGCGACCCCGCGGCAGGCGGACACGCCGGAAGGCAGGCTGCCGGTGTACGAGTGGTGGGAGCGGACGGAGCTCCCCGGGTAACGCCACGCCGGGCCCGGCGAGGGACGGCTGATCACCGCACCGCCGCCGTCACCGCCTCCCGGAAGCCCTTCGGGTCCTCCACCCACGGCATGTGCCCGGCCTCCGGAAGGATGACCCGCCGTACCCGCGGCAGCGACCGCTCCAGCGAGTCGACCGCCGAGCGCGGCCGGATGTCCCGGGCGCCGTCGACGATCAGCACGGGCACGTCGAGCAACGCGCAGGCGGCGGACAGCTCCGGCGTGCCCCAGATCCGCTTCCCTTCCTCGTTGAGGGCCTTGTTGCACGCGTCGTTGATCCCGAACCACGGGTCGGCCATCCGCCGGGCGTGGGCCGACGCCCGCTCCCGGTCCTCGAACTCGGCCGACCACTGGAGCACCGCCCGCTCCCGGTCCTCGTCCTCGGTCCGGTGCGGAAGGTCCGTCAACTCCTGCCAGCGGGCCCGACGTTCAGGATCGTCCCGGAGCCGGGCGAGGAAGCGGGCCACGAAGGCGGGGTACCAGTCGGCGTCCGGGCCGATGCCCGTACCGGAGACGTACACCAGCGCGCTCACCCGCCGCGGGTGGGCGAGCGCGTAGCTCAGCGCCAGCTGGGCGCCCCAGGAGTGGCCGAGCAGCGCCATCCGCTCCAGCCCGAAGTGCCGTCGTACGGCGTCCAGATCCGCGACGAAACGCTCGCTCGTCCAGGGGCCGGCACACCGCTCGGACCGTCCGCACCCGCGCTGGTCCCAGCGGACGACCGGGGTCACGTCCGCCAGCAGCTCGGCCACGTCCGCGAACATGTCCCACAGGCCCGGCCCGCCGTGGCACAGCACCAGTGGTGCCCCCGGACCCGACCTCGTCGCCCACAGGCGGCCCCCGTCATCGGCCTCAACCGTCTCGCTCCTCGCCCGGGTCATGGGGCAAGTCTGCCCGCGCGGACATGGAAACGGGCCGGGAAGCCTGCTCGGGGGGTCAGGCTTCCCGGCCCGGGTGTGCGGGGGCGTGTCAGCCCATGTGCGGGTACCCGTAGTCGGTCGGCGGGACCAGCGTCTCCTTGATGGCACGGGTCAGCGTCCAGCGCATCAGGTTCTGCGGGGCGCCGGCCTTGTCGTTGGTGCCCGACGCGCGGCCGCCGCCGAAGGGCTGCTGGCCGACGACGGCACCGGTCGACTTGTCGTTGATGTAGAAGTTGCCCGCCGCGTAGCGGAGCTTCTCCATCGTGTACGCCGCGGCCGCGCGGTCGTTCGAGACGACCGAGCCCGTCAGCGCGTAGTCGGACGCCGACTCCATCTGGGTCAGCATCTCGTCGTACTTCTCGTCCTCATAGACGTGCACGGCGAGGAAGGGACCGAAGTACTCCGTCTTGAAGACCTCGTTCTCCGGGTCCGAGCACTCGACGACCGTCGGGCGCACGAAGTAGCCGACCGCGTCGTCGTACGAGCCGCCCGCGACGATCGTGCAGGACTCGTCGGCCTTCGCGCGGTCGATGGCGGCCTTGTTCTTGGCGAACGAGCGCTCGTCGATGACCGCGCCGATGAAGTTCGACAGGTCGGTGACGTCACCCATGGTCAGGTAGTCGACCTCGGCCGCGAACTCCTCCTTGAAGCCGGAGTTCCAGATGGAGGCCGGGATGTACGCACGGGAGGTGGCGGAGCACTTCTGGCCCTGGTACTCGAAGGCACCGCGGGTCAGAGCGGTCTTGAGGACCGCGCGGTCGGCGCTGGGGTGCGCGACCAGGAAGTCCTTGCCGCCGGTCTCGCCGACGAGCCGCGGGTAGGAGCGGTACTTCTCGATGTTGTTGCCGACCGTCTTCCACAGGTACTGGAAGGTCTTGGTCGAGCCGGTGAAGTGGATGCCCGCGAGGTCGCGGTGCTCCAGGGCGACCTTGGAGACCTCGATGCCGTCACCGGTGACGAGGTTGATGACGCCCTTGGGCAGGCCCGCCTCCTCCAGGAGCTGCATCAGCAGCACGGCGGCGTGGGTCTGCGTCGGGGACGGCTTCCACACGACCACATTGCCCATCAACGCGGGCGCGGTCGGCAGGTTGCCCGCGATCGCCGAGAAGTTGAACGGCGTGATCGCGTAGACGAAGCCCTCGAGCGGGCGGTGGTCGAGGCGGTTCCAGACGCCCGGCGAGTTGGCCGGGGGCTGCTCGGCGAGCAGGTCACGGGCGTACTTGACGTTGAAGCGCCAGAAGTCGACCAGCTCGCAGGGACAGTCGATCTCGGCCTGCTGGGCGGTCTTCGACTGGCCGAGCATGGTGGAGGCCGCGAGGGTCTCGCGCCACGGGCCCGCCAGCAGCTCGGCGGCGCGCAGGATGATCGCGGCGCGGTCGTCGAAGGACATCGCGCGCCAGGCCGGGGCGGCGGCGAGGGCCGCGTCGATGGCGTCCTGGGCGTCCTGCTGGGTGGCGTGGGCGCCGGTGCCGATGACGGCCTTGTGGTTGTGCGGCTGCACGACCTCGAAGCGCTCACCGCCACCGAGTCGCTTCTCGCCGCCGATGGTCATCGGCAGCTCGATCGGGTTCTCGGCCAGCTCCTTGAGCTTGGCCTCCAGACGGGCGCGCTCGGGCGAGCCGGGGGCGTAGCCGTGCACCGGCTCGTTGACGGGGGTGGGGACCTGGGTCACAGCGTCCATCAGCTACCTCTTCCGAGTGAATCCCTGGCTCCAGCCCGGGAGAGCCGAAACCGTGTGCGTATGTTGGGCGGCGGTCAGGGCTTGACCGTCACATGCTCGCTGCGGCGAGCGAGTGAGAAGCCCCCTCGGGGGCGGAGTCACGGGTTCCGTAACACTTTTCCGGAACCGGGTCGGCTCAGCCGACCGACGGGCGGTAGCTGCCGTTACCCAGGATGTACCCGGATGCCGACAACTACTGCTCAGCCCTTGGTGAGGATCGAGCGTGCGAAGAACAGGAGGTTGGCCGGCTTCTCCGCGAGGCGGCGCATGAAGTAGCCGTACCAGTCGGTGCCGTACGCGGTGTAGACCCGCATGCGGTGGCCCTCGGCGGCGAGCCGAAGGTGCTCCTCGCTGCGGATGCCGTACAGCATCTGGAACTCGTACTCGTCCAGCTTGCGCCCGGCCTGGCGCGCGAGCTCCTGCGCGATGGAGATCAGTCGCGGGTCGTGGGACCCGATCATCGGGTACCCCTCGCCCTCCATCAGGATCCTCAGGATGCGGACGTACGCCTTGTCGGTCTCGGCCTTCTGCTGGTAGGCGACGTCGGCGGGCTCCTTGTAGGCGCCCTTCACCAGGCGTACGCGGCTGCCGCTCACGGCGAGGCGGCGGGCGTCGGCCTCGGTGCGGAACAGGTAGGCCTGGATGACGCAGCCGGTCTGCGGGAAGTCCTTCCGCAGCTCCTCGTGGATGGCGAACATCGAGTCGAGGGTGGTGTGGTCCTCGGCGTCCAGTGTGACGGTGGTGCCGATCGCTGCGGCGGCCTCGACGACCGGGCGGACATTGGCGAGGGCGAGCTCGTGACCGCCCTCCAGCGCCTGCCCGAACATCGACAACTTGATGGACATCTCCGCCTTGGTGCCGAGGTCCAGGTCCTTGAGGTGCTCGATGAGCTCCAGGTACGCGTCCCGGGCGGCGAAGGCCTGCTCGCGGGTGGTGATGTCCTCGCCGACGACGTCGAGGGTGACCTCGAGCCCCTTGGCGACAGCGTCCTGGACGATCGGAATGACCTGGTCGACCGTCTCGCCGGCGATGAAGCGGGCGACCACCTGCTTGGTGCCGGGGGCCGCCGACACGAAGCGGCGCATCTTGTCGCTGCGCGACGCGGCGAGAATCACGGGACCCAGCACGGGGCACCTCCACGGAAAGAACGGACGGCCGCGGCCCCTCAAGAGACTTTTCGGGTACGGCACGGAGAACCACCGTGAAACTTAAGGATCCCTCCGATCGTCGACCATCGACAGCTGTCACGCATCCGTGCCCTGGATCTCAGACATCTGTATGAGGCGCCGTGGAATATGGGGCAGAATGCCCGTGTGACGGGTGATTTCAAGGCGGTCCGCGGGGCAGGCCGCGGTGAGTACCAGGAGCTGGTGGACGAGATCTCGGCGCTCCTCGGCGCCCCCGCGACGCTGGAGAACCGCGACTTCGAACTGATCGCCTTCGGCGCCTACGACAGCGACAGCGACTTCGACGAGGCCTCCCTCGACCCCGTCCGCACCCGCTCGATCCTCACGCGCCGCTCCACGTCGGCGGTCCGGGCGTGGTTCGAGAGCTTCGGCATCACGCGCGCGAGGGGTCCGGTGCGCATTCCACCGACTCCGGAAGCCGGGGTGTACAGAGGGAGAATCTGCCTCCCCGTACGCCATCGGGGGGTCGTCCTCGGTTACGTATGGCTACTGGCCGACGAGCCCGGGCCCACCGACACCCAGCTGACCGCCGCCATGGAGGTCGCCTCCCGCATCGGCGCCCTGCTCGCCGACGAAGCCCAGGCCGGCGCGGACCTCACCCGCGAGCTGCGCGCCGTCCTCACCGCCGAGCGCGGCTGGCAGCGCGACATGGCTGTCGCCGAACTGCGCACCGCCCTCGGCCCTCGCGGCGACGGACTGCACACCCTCGTCTGCGTCGCCCCGTGGGCCTCGGCAGACCCGGACGACGCCCCTTCCGCCCGTACGGTGCCGGGCGCGACGGCGCTGTGCACGGTGCCTTGGGGGGCAACCGGACAGAGCCTGGCACTGCTCGTACGACTGCGCTCGGCGGACGTACTGACTCCGGCGCTGACGGCGGCTTCGCGGTTCGTGCGGAAGGCGGAGGGCGGGCGCGGGGTGGGTCGGCCCACGGGCGGTGGCACAGCGACAGGGAGTGAGCCGGGCGAGGCGACCGGATCCGTATCCGGCGGGGCAGTCGGCGGCGACCCCCGCCGTGCCGCGGCCGGGGTCGCCGCCGCCCGCGTCGGGCTCGCCGAGCTGGGCACGGCCTGGCAGGAGGCGTCCGCCGCCGCGCGCGCCGTACTGGCCGAGCCGCGCCTCGGCCCGGTCGCCGAGTGGGGGTCCATCGGGCCCTTCCGGCTCCTGACCTCCCTGCCTCCGGAGGCCGCCCAGGACCCTGTCGTGCGGGTCCTGCTGTCCCCCGCCCACCGCGAACTCGCCCGCACCGCCGAGGTGTTCCTCGACTGCGCGGGCCAAGCCGGGCGCACGGCCGCGGAGTTGGGCATCCACCGCCAGACCCTCTACTACCGTCTCTCACGGGTCGAACAGCTCACCGGCCTCGACCTGGACGACGGCGAGGACCGGCTGTTGCTGCACATGGCGTTGAAGGGGGCACGGCTCTAGTGCGCTGCGCCAGAAGTTCGTCGGTGGATTCGCGCCTTGCCCGGCCGGGTTGGTTGTCCGCCCATCCAGCCCCGGCCTGCGAGTATTCGGCCAAGTCGGCGGCAGTGGGGCACCAAGAACTAACGACGAATTAATGGCGCAGGACACTAGTAGGGCTTCGCTAGGTAGCCCAACTAGTACCTGTCTTTCGGGGCACTCCGACTTCGGGTCACGGCGCCTCACCACCGTCGGTGAGCAGGGCTCTGTGCGTGCAACTGCAAGGCTGAGGAGAGAGTCGACGCGATGGGGTCCCCCCGCGCGAGCGAAGCCGAGCGTGGGGGAGTCGGCGACTGACGACAACGCCACAGATGCGCGTGCCGAGCCCCGCGGCCCAGGCGTCATCCGAAAGACAGGCCCCCGGCCCGTCCGGGGACAGGGAGTGTCTCCGGACGGGACCGTCTCCAGGGATGGGGCCGTCGCTGGGAACACGGACCTGCAAGCAGGTCGCCGACCGCCGCGATGCCCTCCGCGATCGCCCGCTCCCCCACATCCCCGAAACCCGGCACCAGTTGAACCGGCGTGGTCGCGTGCGTGGAGCGGCACGGGTACGCCGTGCCGGAAGCCGGCGATCAGGCGCGGGGCCGCCGGGTGGGCGGAGGCGGGCGCGGGAGGCACATGGGCGCCCGCCGCGACCCGCCTGGCGGAGCCGACGCGCGTCACGAGGTAGCCCTCCGCCTGGAGTTGGACGTAGCAGTCCTGGACCGGGCCCCTCGACAGGCCGAGCGCGCGGGCGAGTTCGCGGGAGGACGGAAGGCGTTCACCGGCGACCAGCCGACCGGTGCGGATCGCGTCGCGCACCTGTCGTTCCCGACCGCGCGGTCGTACGCCACTTCACGAACCGCGCGATCGAGATGCGCGAGGGCGGACTCGTACCGGCCCGACGCCTCAGCCCTGCCCCTGCCCCTGCCCCTTGCCCTGCTTCTTCGCCTCCGCGGCACCGGCCGCGTCGATCACCCTCCGCAACCCCTCCGTGAGGTCGTCCGCAGTGGACGCACTCGCCGGGTCGAAGAGCCACTGCACCATCAGACCGTTGAGCAGCGCCTGGTAGAAGCCGCCGATCGACTGCACGGTCCGCTCGTCGAGCGTCTCCTCGTCCAGGCCCGTCATCATCGTGACGAGCCCGGACCGCCCCTCGATCTGGGCCTTCGCCATCAGATCCCGGAGCTGCGGCACCCGGTCCCCCTGCGTGGCGATCTCCATGCTCGCGGCCCACAGGGGCCGGAAGTCGTCGAAGGACTCCAGCAGCCCCGTCCACACGCTGTGGAACCGATCGAGGGAGCCTCCGCGCTCGGCTTCGAGCGCCGAGGCCGGGGCGAACTTCTCTCCCCATTCCTGAATCAGCTCCACGAAGGCCTGCGTCAGCAGCGCGTCCTTCGATCCGTAGTGGTAGCCGATGGACGCCAGGTTCGTCCCCGACTCCTTGACGATGTCTCGCGCCGTCGTGCGCACGAACCCCTTCTCCAGCAGGCAGCGCTTGGCGCCTTCGAGCAGATCCTCACGGTGTCCCATGCGGACCAGCGTACCCGCGATCCATACAGTCGTCCTATACCGACGTCCAACACAAACGTCTTAAACGCTCGTACTAGACAAGCGTTTAAGACGTGCGTACAGTCGCTGCCATGACGCACTCGACGAGCACAACTCCCGCACCCGGCACACCGGTTGGCCTCGCCGGCCGCCGCGAATGGACCGCCCTCGGCGTTCTGATGCTTCCGCTGCTCCTGGTCTCGATGGACGTCTCGGTCCTCTACTTCGCGATCCCCTCGATCAGCGCGGACCTGGAGCCCAGCGGCACCCAGCAGCTGTGGATCTTCGACATCTACGCGTTCGTGCTCGCCGGGCTGCTGATGACGATGGGCTCGCTCGGCGACCGCATCGGCCGCCGCAAGCTCCTCCTCTTCGGCGCCGCCGCCTTCGGCACCGCCTCGGTGATCGCCGCGTACGCCAACAGCCCCGGGACCCTGATCACCGCCCGCGCGCTCCTCGGGATCGGCGGGGCGACTCTGATGCCGTCGACGATGGCGATCATCCGCACGATGTTCACGGACTCCGGCCAGCGCGCGAAGGCGATCGGCATCTGGTCCGGCGTCATGACCGGCGGCATCGCGCTCGGTTCGGTGATGAGCGGTGTCCTCGTCGAGTACTTCTGGTGGGGCTCGGTCTTCCTGGTCAACCTGCCCGCGATGGTGCTGCTGCTGGTCCTCGGCCCGATCATGCTCCCGGAGTCCAAGAACCCGGAGCCCGGCCGCTTCGACCTGCTCAGCGTGCCGCTGTCGATGGCGGCGGTCCTGCCCGTCATCTACGGCATCAAGGAAATCCCCTCCGAGGGCTGGAAGTTCGAGTACGTCGTTTCGATCCTCGTCGGTCTGGTCTTCACCGCGCTCTTCGTCCACCGCCAGCGCACCGCGAAGTCCCCGCTGATCTCCCCGGCCCTGTTCCGCGGCCGCGGCTTCGCGCCGGCCGTCGTCCTCAACCTGATCGCCTCCTTCGGGATGCTGGGTTCGGCGTACTTCACCACCCAGTACCTGCAGTCCGTGCTCGGCAAGAGCTCCCTGGAGGCCGCGCTGTGGGCGCTGCTCCCCACGGTCCTGGTCGGCGTCGCGGCACCGGTCGCCGCGCAGCTCGTCCAGAAGGGTGTGCACCGCGCCCACGTCGTCTCCGGCGGCTTCGTCACCGCCGCCTGCGGCTACGGGCTGCTGACCCTCGCCGGTACCGACTCGATGTGGCTCGTCCTCGCCGGCGCCGGTGTCCTCGCCGCCGGAATCGTCACCGTGATGTCGCAGATGATGGACCTCGCCCTCGGCACCGTCCCCGTCGGCAACGCGGGCGCCGCCTCCTCCCTTCTGGAGACCGGCGCGGAGTTCGGCGGCGCGCTGGGCATGGCCGTCCTCGGCTCCATCGGCACGGCGGTATACCGCCACGAGATCCCGGACGGCGCTCCGTCCCCGGCTCACGAGACCCTGGGCGGCGCGCTGGCCGTGGCCCGGCAACTGCCGGGCGACGCGGGGCAGGCCCTGACGACGGCCGCGCGAGAGGCTTTCACCAGCGGGATGCAGGCCGCGGCGATCGCGGGGGCGGTGCTGCTGCTGGGAGCGGCGGTGCTCGCCACGGCGACGCTGCGCAAGGTGCAGGTGCCCGAGGCCGCGGAGACTGCGGAGACCGCGGAGTCGCTCGCCTGAGGGCGCGCTGCTGGGACGGGGCCGGGGATTCCCCGGCCCCGTCCGGCTTTTCCTCCTGGCCGGAGCCGGATGGGTTCTCGCCCCCTCCGCCCCTACCCGTCCCGTACCTGGGGGCTCCGCCCCCAGACCCCCGTATCGCGCTGACGCGCTCGTCCTCAAACGCCGGACGGGCTGAAAATCTCCAGCCCCGGCCGGTAAAAGTTCAGCCCCTCCGGCGTTTGAGGAGCGGGGGTTTGGGGGCGGAGCCCCCAAGTGACGGGAATGGGTAGGGGCGGAGGGGGCGAAAACCCGTCCGGTGGGCCGCACAGCGCGACCGCACGGGTGTCAGTGCCGCGTGCCAGGATGGTCCCCGTGGCACAGACATTCGGTACGCCGTTCATCGGGCGAGAGGACGAACTCGCCCGGCTCACCGGCGTGCTGGAGCGGGCGAAGCACGGCGACCCCCGCGCCGTACTGGTGGCGGGCGACGCCGGCGTCGGCAAGACCCGCACGCTGACAGAAGCCGCGACCCACGCCGCGGCCACCGGCATGACCGTCCTCACCGGCCACTGCGTGGACCTGGGCGACGTGGGCCTGCCGTACCTGCCGTTCACGGAGATCCTCGGCGCGCTGGCCGCGGACGACAGGTTCGCCCCCGCTTTCGCCGCGCACCCGGCGGTGGACCGCCTGCTGAGCACCGGATCCGGCACCGGCACCGCACCCGACCCGGGCAGCCGCCTGCAGCTCTTCGAGGGCCTGGCCGGTCTCCTCGCCGACCTCGCCGACATCGCCCCGCTCCTACTGATCCTCGAAGACCTGCACTGGGCGGACCAGTCCTCCCGGGACCTCCTCCGCTTCCTGCTCAGCCGCGGGCTCCTCCAGCGCCCGAGACCCGGCGCCCCCGCCCACCGCCTGGCGGTCTTCGCCTCGTACCGCGCGGACGATCTGCACCGCCGCCATCCCCTGCGCCCACTGCTCGCCGAGCTGATCCGGCTGCCCGCCGTCGACCGCGTGGAACTGCGGCCGATGGCCGACGCCGAGGTGGCCCGTCTCGTCCGGGCGCTGCGGACGGACCCCCTGTCGGACACCACGGTCCGCCGTATCGTCGACCGTGCCGAGGGCAATGCCTTCTACGCGGAGGAGCTGCTCGCCGCGCTGCCGGGCGACTTCGACCCGGCGTCGCCCGCCATGCCGAGCGGGCTGGCCGACGTACTCCTCATCCGGATCGAGCAGCTCTCCGAGACCGCCCAGCAGGTGCTGCGCACGGCCGCCGTCGCCGGGCGCCGTGTCGAGCACGACCTGCTGCGGGACGCCGTACAACTGCCGGAGGACGAGCTGGAGTCGGCGCTGCGCGAGGCGGTCGGCCGACAGCTGCTGGTCCCCGGCGAGGACGCCACGTACTCGTTCCGGCACGCCCTCACCCGCGAGGCCGTGTACGCCGATCTGCTGCCCGGCGAGCGTGTCCGGCTGCACGGGGCGTTCGCCGAACTGCTCGCGGGGCACGGCCGTTCGGCGGAGAGCGCGGCGGAGCGGGCCCATCACTCACGGGAGAGTCACGACCTCGCCGACGCGCTCACGGCCTCGCTCGAAGCCGCCGACCACGCCCAGCGAGTCGGCGCGCCGGCGGAAGAGCTGCACCATCTGGAGACCGCACTCGAACTGTGGACGACGGTGGACGCGGCCGCCCGCCCCCAGGACGGCGACTCGGTGACCCTCACGCTGCGCGCCTCCGCGGCCGCCGCACGCGCGGGCGAGGCGCACCGGGCGGTCCACCTCACCCGCGCCGCCCTCGCCAAGGCCGGTTCGGACGCCGACTCGGAACTCGCCGCCCGCGTCCGCTACACACTCGCGGGCAATCTGATGCGCATCGACAGCCTGAAGGCCGCGTTCACGTACAGCAGCGAGGCGCTCGCCATGATCCCCGCCGAGCCCGCGTCGTACACCTGGGTGTGGGCGGCGGCGACCCACGTCATGGCAGCGCGATACGTGGGGCACGACGAGGACGCCGAGCGGGTCGCCCGCCAGGCGCTGCGCACCGCAGAAGAGCTCGACCTCGCCGATGCCCAGGCCGATTTGATGATCTCGCTGGTGGGTCTGGAGGCGCACAACCGGCGTACGTCTCAGGGCCGGGACCGACTGCGGCAGGCCCGCGAGCTGGCCCGGAGCGCCGGCAACATCCCGGTCGAGATGCGCGCGCTCTACAACCTCGCCATCGGGTGTTACGAATCCGGCGACCTCGCCGAATGTCTGACCTCGCTCACCGACGGCCTGGACCGAGCCCGCCGCGCCGGTCTCCTCTCCTCGCCGTACGCACTGGAGCTGCGCTACCTCCAGTCCCTGGTGCTCTACACGCTGGGCCGCTGGGACGAGTGCGCGCGAGCGGCCGCCGCGGATGCCGAACGGCTGCCCGCGGCGGGCGGGTTCGCGACCGGTCCCGCGCTGTACGTCGCCCTGGCGCGCGGCGATCAGGAGACGGCCGTCGCAGGGGCCCGCGGGCTGCTCGACGGGCCCTTCGACTGGATGGCGACCCTCGTCGCGAACATCGTCCTGACCGATGCCGCGGCACAGCGGGGCGACGCGGAGGCGGCCGTCGAGCGGGTGCACAGCGCGCTCGAAGCCCTCACGGACGCCACGGGCGCCGACCGGCCCGACGTCGGTGTGCGACTGGCGGCGCTGGCCCTGGCCGCTGTCGCCGACTCGGCCGAGCAGGCGCGGCTGTCCGGTGACCCGGTGGGGGCCCGCCGTTGGACGGACACCGCGACCGAGCTGGTGGAGCTGGCCAGGACCACGGCGGCCAGGGGCGAGGACGGTACCGAGCAGGGCCCCGAAGGCCGGGCCTGGCTTGCCCGCGCCGAGGCGGAGTGGAGCCGTGCCCGCACCGGGCCGGACGTCGCGGCCTGGGAGAAGGCCGTCGCCGCGTTCGGCTACGGCGATCCGTACGAGCTGGCGCGCTGCGGACGGCGGCTCACGGAAGCCCTGTTGACGGCCGGTCGCCGCGAGGAGGCCGCCGAGCACGCGCGCACGGCCCGCGACACCGCCGTCCGCCTCGGCGCCGTACCGCTGCGGAAGGACCTGGACGCCCTCATCCGTCGCGGCCGCCTCGCCGAGTCACCGTCCGCCGAGGACCGCATCGCCGTACTGACCGCCCGCGAGAGCGACGTCCTGCGGCTGCTCGCGCGCGGGCGCACCAACCGCCAGATCGGCGAGGAGCTGTTCATCAGCGGCAAGACGGCCAGCGTCCACGTCTCCAACATCCTCGCCAAACTCAGCGCCGCCGGCCGCACGGAGGCGGTGGCCATCGCCTACCGCGAGGGACTGATCGAGCCGGAGACGACGACGTCCGGCTGACCCGGTCATGCGACCGAGGGCCGGACCACCCGATGGTGGTCCGGCCCTCGGTGACGCATGTCAGACGAGGTTCACCGAACGCGCCGACGTCGCGCCGATCTCCTCGGCGACCTCGGAGAGGACCGCCTGCGAGACCGTGTCGTCGACGGTGAGGACCGCGAGGGCCTCGCCGCCGACGGCCGCGCGGGCGACCTGCATGCCGGCGATGTTGATGCCCGCCTCGCCGAAGATACGGCCGACGGTGCCGACGACGCCGGGACGGTCCTCGTAGCGCAGCACGACCATGTGGTCGGCGAGCGCGAGGTCCACGTCGTAGTCACCCACGGCGACGATCTTCTGCAGGTGCTTCGGGCCCGCGAGCGTGCCGGAGACCGACACCTCCTCGCCGTTGCCGAGCGTGCCGCGCACGGTGACCACGTTGCGGTGGTCGGGGGACTCCGAGCTGGTCGTCAGGCGGACCTCGACGCCGCGCTCCTGCGCGAACAGCGGGGCGTTGACGTACGACACGGTCTCGTCGACGACGTCCTCGAACACGCCCTTGAGCGCGGAGAGTTCGAGCACCTTCACGTCGTGCTGGGTGATCTCGCCGTACACCTCGACGTCGAGGCGGACCGCGACCTCGCCCGCGAGGGCGGTGAAGATGCGGCCGAGGCGCTCGGCGAGCGGCAGACCCGGCTTGACGTCCTCGGCGATGACACCGCCCTGGACGTTCACCGCGTCGGGAACCAGCTCACCGGCGAGGGCGAGGCGCACCGAGCGGGCGACGGCGATGCCGGCCTTCTCCTGCGCCTCGTCCGTGGAGGCACCGAGGTGCGGGGTGCAGACGACCTCGTCGAGCTCGAAGAGCGGGGAGTCCGTGCAGGGCTCCTTCGCGTACACGTCGAGGCCGGCGCCGGCGACGCGGCCCTCCTTGAGCGCCGAGTACAGCGCCTCCTCGTCGACGATCCCGCCGCGCGCGGCGTTGACGATGCGCACCGACGGCTTGACCTTGTGCAGCGCCTCGTCACCGATGAGACCGAGGGTCTCGGGGGTCTTGGGCAGGTGCACGGTGATGAAGTCGGAGACCTCGAGCAGCTCGTCGAGGGTCAGCACCTTGACGCCCATCTGCGCGGCCCGGGCAGGCTGGACGTAGGGGTCGTACGCGACGACCTTCATGCCGAACGCGGACATGCGCTGGGCGACCAGCGCACCGATGCGGCCGAGGCCGACGACACCGAGGGTCTTCTCGGCAAGCTCGACACCGGTGTACTTGCTGCGCTTCCACTCGCCGTTCTTCAGCGCCGAGTTGGCCTGCGGGATGTTGCGCGCGGTGGCGAGCAGGAGACCGCAGGCCAGCTCGGCCGCGGTCACGATGTTCGAGGTGGGGGCGTTGACGACCATCACGCCGGCCTTGGTGGCGGCGGAGACGTCGACATTGTCCAGGCCGACGCCGGCTCGTGCGACGACCTTCAGCTTCTTGGCGGCCGCGACGGCCTCGGCGTCGACCTTGGTGGCCGAGCGGATCAGGATCGCGTCGACGTCTGCGATCGCGGGCAGCAGCTCGGCGCGGTCCGCGCCGTTCGCGTGCCGGATCTCGAAGTCCGGGCCCAGGGCGTCGACGGTCGCGGGCGACAGCTCTTCAGCGATGAGTACGACAGGTTTCGAGCTCACGTGAGTCCTCACAAGTCCAATGCGGACGGCCGTCCCGACGGCCGCAGGCGGTGGAGGTTGGCTAGCCGCGTGGAAGACGCACGACGCTGTGGGCCTGACGCGTTTGTTGTGCAGCAGTGTAGTGGCGTCGCGGTGGTCGTCTTACGCCGCTGCGGAAGGATCACCCGTCCGTGGCTGGACGGGATGGACAACGCCGCGCTTTCGGGCGTTACCCGGGGTTCGACGAAGGGGCCGGAGCGTCACGCCCCGGCCCCCCGTCGTACGGCTTACGCCTCGTCGTCGTTCACCCACGACATGAGCTTGCGCAGCTCCTTGCCGGTGGTCTCCAGGAGGTGGTTCTCGTCCTGGGTCTTGTACTCGTTGTACTTCTTCAGACCGGAGTGGTACTCCTCCATCCAGTTACGGGCGAACGTGCCGTCCTGGATCTCGGCGAGGACCTTCTTCATCTCGGCCTTGGTGGCGTCGGTGATGATGCGCGGGCCGGTCACGTAGTCGCCCCACTCGGCGGTCTCGGAGACGGACCAGCGCATCTTCTCCAGGCCGCCCTCGTACATGAGGTCGACGATGAGCTTCAGCTCGTGGAGGCACTCGAAGTACGCGATCTCCGGCTGGTAGCCGGCCTCGGTCAGCGTCTCGAAGCCCGCCTTGACCAGCGCGGCGGTACCACCGCAGAGGACGGCCTGCTCACCGAACAGGTCGGTCTCGGTCTCCTCGGTGAAGGTCGTCTTGATGACGCCGGCGCGGGTGCCGCCGATGCCCTTGGCGTACGACAGCGCGAGCGCGAAGGCGTTGCCGGTCGCGTCCTGCTCGACGGCCGCGATGCAGGGAACGCCGCGACCCTCCTCGTACTGGCGGCGCACGAGGTGGCCCGGGCCCTTGGGGGCGACCATGGCGACGTCGACACCGGCCGGGGGCTTGATGAAGCCGAAGCGGATGTTCAGGCCGTGACCGAAGAACAGGGCGTCGCCGTCCTTCAGGTTGCCCTGGATGGACTCCTCGTAGACCTGGGCCTGGATCGGGTCCGGCACCAGGATCATGATGACGTCGGCCTCGGCGGCGGCCTCCGACGGGGTCACCACGCGCAGGCCCTGCTCCTCGGCCTTCGCCTTGGACTTGGAGCCCTCGTGCAGACCGACCCGGACGTCGACACCCGAGTCGCGCAGCGACAGCGCGTGGGCGTGGCCCTGGCTGCCGTAGCCGATGACCGCGACCTTGCGGCCCTGGATGATGGACAGGTCGGCGTCGTCGTCGTAGAACAGCTCGGCCACTGGGGTTCTCCTTGTTTTCCGGTATTGCCGGTGTTGCGTCCCACCGTACGGCGGGCGGGGGAAGGGAAGTTTTCGGGTCTCGGCATACGGGCGATCGACGATCACCGACCGCCCGTATCAAGACCGTTTACGGACTCATGGAGACCGTTTCAAGACTTACGCCGATCGGTCCAACGCGCGCAGCGAGCGGTCCGTGATCGAACGCGCCCCGCGCCCGATCGCGATCGTGCCGGACTGGACGAGCTCCTTGATGCCGAACGGCTCCAGCATCTTGAGCATGGCCTCCAGCTTGTCGCTGCCGCCGGTGGCCTCGATGGTGACGGCCTCCGGGGAGACGTCCACGGTCTTGGCGCGGAACAGCTGGACGATCTCGACGATCTGGGAGCGCGTCTCGTTGTCGGCGCGCACCTTCACCAGAACGAGTTCGCGCTGCACCGCCGAGGACGGCTCCAGCTCGACGATCTTCAGAACGTTGACGAGCTTGTTGAGCTGTTTGGTGACCTGTTCGAGCGGGAGTGCCTCGATCACGTTCACCACGATGGTGATGCGGGAGATGTCGGGGTGCTCGGTGACACCGACGGCGAGCGAGTCGATGTTGAAGCCGCGCCGGGAGAACAGGGCGGCGATCCGGGCGAGGATGCCTGGCTTGTTCTCGACGAGGACGGAGAGGGTGTGCTTGCTCATGGGTCTGACTCGGCTCTCTCTCAGTCGTCTTCGTTGTCGCCGAAGTCCGGGCGGACGTCCCGGGCGGCCATGATCTCGTCGTTCGAGGTACCGGCGGCGACCATCGGCCACACCATCGCGTCCTCGTGCACGATGAAGTCGATCACGACGGGGCGGTCGTTGATCGAGTTCGCCTCTTCGATGACCTTGTCGAGGTCGTCCGGGGACTCGCAGCGGATCGCGTAGCAGCCCATGGCCTCCGACAGCTTCACGAAGTCGGGGACGCGGGTGCCGGCGCTCGGCTGCTTGCCGTCGGCCTCGGGGCCCGAGTGCAGCACTGTGTTGGAGTAGCGCTGGTTGTAGAAGAGGGTCTGCCACTGGCGGACCATCCCGAGGGCACCGTTATTGATGATGGCGACCTTGATCGGGATGTTGTTCAGGGCGCAGGTGGTGAGCTCCTGATTGGTCATCTGGAAGCAGCCGTCGCCGTCGATCGCCCAGACCGTCTGGTCCGGCTGACCGGCCTTCGCACCCATCGCGGCCGGGACCGCGTAGCCCATCGTTCCGGCGCCGCCGGAGTTCAGCCAGGTGGCGGGCTTCTCGTACTGGATGTAGTGCGCGGCCCACATCTGGTGCTGGCCGACGCCCGCGGCGAAGATCGTGCCCTCCGGCGCGAGCCTGCCGATGCGCTCGATGACCTGCTGCGGCGACAGCGAGCCGTTGTCGGGCTGCTCGTAGCCCAGCGGGTACGTCTCGCGCCAGCGGTTGAGGTCCTTCCACCAAGCGGTGTAGTCGCCGTGGTGGCCCTCGCTGTGCTCTTTCTGCACCGCCTGGACCAGGTCGGCGATGACCTCGCGGGCGTCACCGACGATCGGCACGTCGGCAGCGCGGTTCTTGCCGATCTCCGCCGGGTCGATGTCGGCGTGGACGATCTTGGCGTACGGGGCGAAGCTGTCCAGCTTGCCGGTGACGCGGTCGTCGAAGCGGGCTCCGAGGGCGACGATCAGGTCGGCCTTCTGCAGCGCGGTGACGGCGGTGACCGCACCGTGCATACCCGGCATTCCCACGTGCAGCGGGTGGCTGTCGGGGAATGCGCCGAGCGCCATCAGGGTGGTGGTGACGGGCGCTCCGGTGAGTTCTGCGAGGACCTTCAGCTCGGCGGTGGCCTTGGCCTTGAGGACGCCCCCGCCGACGTACAGGACGGGCCGCTTGGCCTGGGTGATGAGCTTCGCGGCCTCGCGGATCTGCTTGGCGTGCGGCTTGGTCACCGGGCGGTAGCCGGGCAGGTCCTGGGTGGGCGGCCACTGGAAGGTGGTCTGTGCCTGGAGGGCGTCCTTGGCGATGTCGACGAGGACGGGTCCCGGGCGGCCGGTGGAGGCGATGTGGAAGGCCTCCGCGATCGTCCGCGGGATGTCCTCGGCCTTGGTCACCAGGAAGTTGTGCTTGGTGATCGGCATGGTGATGCCGACGATGTCCGCCTCCTGGAAGGCGTCCGTACCGATCGCCTTGGACGCAACCTGCCCGGTGATCGCCACGAGCGGCACCGAGTCCATGTGCGCGTCGGCGATCGGGGTCACCAGGTTGGTGGCGCCCGGGCCGCTGGTGGCCATGCAGACGCCGACCTTGCCGGTGGCCTGCGCATAGCCGGTGGCCGCGTGACCCGCGCCCTGCTCGTGGCGGACGAGCACGTGCCGCACCCGCTTGGAGTCCATCAGCGGGTCGTAGGCCGGGAGGATCGCGCCGCCGGGAATGCCGAATACCGTCTCGGCCCCGACTTCCTCGAGAGAGCGGATGAGGGACTGCGCACCCGTGACGTGCTCGGGGGCGGACTGCTGTCCTCCGGAACGGGGCCGCGGCTGCGGATGGTGGGCCCCGGTGGCCTGCTCGGTCATCGGCATTCTCTTCTCGATGCTGAGGGTTTTTGCGAGTTTTGTGCGGTGTACGGCTGGTGCCTGTGCAACAAAAAACCCCTCGTGCCGTGAGGCAAGCGAGGGGAGCGCGCCGGGTGCGGTCGCTGGGTGTTCCGGGTCCGTCCGGTGGCCACCAAGCTTCAGCCGACGCGCTTTCCAAGTACGAGAATTCGGGTGCGCATGGCATTGACCCTCCCCCCGGCACGCACTGACTGTCAAGTGGGTGGGACGGGAGTCTCATTATGTGAGCGGAGGGCCGTTCCACCCCGGAAAACAGCAGGCACACCACTCGTATACACCCCTGCGCCGCCGCCCGCGAACGCTGGCTCGACCGGCCCGTGCGGCACCGGATACTGGCCGGAAGACAGCGCCCGGCGCAGCCGGTACTCGTCGAGCGGCCCCGAGAAGGCCATGCCGTGCCCATGGGTGCAGCCCATCGCGCGCAGAGCGATGACCTGCTCCGGAAGATCGACCCCGTCGGCCACGGACTGCAGCCCCAGGTCGGTGGCGATCCGCAGCAGCCCGCTGGTGATCTTGTGGAGCCGGGCGGACTCGACGACACCCTCGACGAGACCCCTGTCGAGTTTGAGCATGTCGATGGGGAGCCTTCTGAGTGCCGTGATGGCGGCGTATCCGCTGCCGAAGCCGTCCAGGGCGACCCGGACGCCGAGGCGCCTGAGCGCGTTCAGCCGGCGCTCCAGCTCGTCCAGGGAGACCCGGGGGTCGGTGTCGGACAGCTCCACGATCAGGGCGCCGGAGGGCAGGCCGTGTCGGGTCAGCAGAGCTTCCACCGAGCCGACGGGCAGCGAGCGGTCCAGCAGGCGCCGGGCGTTCATCCGGACGGCGACGGGCACGGCGGCCCCCGCGGCCGCCCGCTGGGCGGCCTGCTCGACGGCTTCTTCGAGCATCCAGCGGCCGAGCTCGGCGGTCTTGTCGCTGTCTTCGGCGACTCGCAGGAACTCTGCGGGTGTGAAGAGCACCCCCTGAGAGGAGCGCCAGCGCGCCTGCGCGGTGACCGATGTGATCCGGCCGTTTTCGAGCGACACCACGGGCTGGTGCAGCAGCGCGAACTCGCCGTCCTGAAGAGCCGAGCGCAGCCGGGTGGCCAGCTCCGCCTTCCGTACGACGTCCTGCTGCATCTGGGGCGCGTACAACTCGACGCGTCCCTTGCCGGCCGCCTTGGCGCGGTACATGGCAAGGTCGGCGTTGCGCTGCAACTCGCCGGCGCCCAGGCCCGGTTCGGCGAAGGCGACGCCGATGGACGCGGCCACCCGGACATCGTTGCCGTCGATGGCGTACGGCTGCGAGAGCCTGACCCTGAGCCGGTCGGCGAGCTCCATGATGTGGCGTTCGCGTGCGGTGCGGTCGCGGGTGCCGTCACCGACGATCAGGGCCGCGAACTCGTCGCCGCCGAGGCGGGCGGCGGTGTCGCCGTGCCGCACCGAGTCCTGGAGTCTGCGGGCGGCCTGGACGAGGAGCTCGTCGCCGGCCTGGTGCCCGATGGTGTCGTTGACGGCCTTGAAGCCGTCGAGGTCGATGAACAGGACGGCAGTGCCGCGGTCGGAGGAGCGGCGGCCGGAGAGCGCCTGCTGGACGCGCCGGGTGAACAGCGCGCGGTTGGGCAGGTCGGTGAGTGGGTCGTGCTCTGCGTTGTGCTGCAGCTGTGCCTGCAGACGCACCCGTTCGGTCACGTCACGACTGTTGAAGATGAGGCCGCCCTGGTGCCGGTTGACGGTGGACTCGACATTGAGCCAGCCGCCGTCGCCGGACCGGAAGCGGCACTCGATGCGGGTGGTGGGTTCCTCGGTGTGGCCGGCCGTAAGGAAACGTCGCACTTCGTGCACTACGCAGCCGAGGTCCTCCGGGTGGATGAGCGAGGCGAGCTCGGAGCCGACGAGTTCGTCGGCATCGCGTCCGTAGACCCCTGCGGCGGCCGGGCTGACGTACCGCAGGATGCCGTTGGGTGCGGCGATCATGATCACGTCGCTGGAGCCCTGCACCAGGGAGCGGAAGTGGTTCTCCTTCTGGGCCAGCTCCTGGGTGAGGGTGATGTTGTCGAGCAGCATGATGCCCTGGCGCACGACGAGGGCGAGCACTACGAGCCCTGCGGTGATGAGCACCACGCGGTCCACGTTGCGACCGTTCAGGACGTTGTAGAGGATCCCCAGCGTGCAGACGGCCGCGGCCAGGTAGGGCGTGAGGGCGGCCAGTGATCCGGCGATCGGGCGCGTGGCCGGGTACCGGCTGTGGCCGCTTTCCTGGAGGAGGCTGTGGCCACCTTCCTGGAGGAGCACGTGCATGTGTCCTCCCTGCAGTCCTTCGTGCCGTTTCGCCTGATGTCCGTGCTGCCGCTGTTGGCCGTGACGGCCTTGTCGGCCTTGATGTCCGTGCTGCTCCCGGTGCCCTTCTTGGCGCTGTCCCGGGATGTGTTCGTGCACCACGCGCGCGTGGCCGTTCGTCGGCCCCTCGGCGTCCGACTGTCCGTGCCGGGTGCCGACCCAGGGGGCGTACGCGAGGAGCAGCGAGCCGGCGAACCAGCCCGCGTCGAGGAGCTGCCCGGAGTGGTAGTTGTTGTGCAGGAGGGGCGAGGTGAACAGGGCGTCGCACATCACCGTCAGGGCGAGAGCCCCGATCGCCGTGTTCACCGCGGATCTGTTCACCGACGAGCGCCGGAAGTGCAGCGCCAGCACCATGCTGACCAGTGCGATGTCCAGCAGCGGGTACGCCAGCGACAGCGCGGTGTGCGCGACGCTGGGCCCGTCGAACTTCGCGGCCTGGGCGAGCGCGAGGCTCCAGGACAGCGTGAGCAGCGAGCCGCCGATCAGCCAGGCGTCCAGCGCGAGGCACACCCAACCCGCCTTGGTGACGGGCCTCTTGGCGAGCACGAGCAGTCCTACGATGGCGGGTGGCGCAAAGCACAGGAAGAACAGGTCGGCGTAGCTCGGGCTGGGCACCGGGCGGCTGAGGACCACCTCGTACCATCCCCAGACCAGGTTGCCGAGCGAGGCCATGGCGGAGGAGAGCGCGAAGAGCAGCCACGCGGGTCGAAAGCGGCTGCGGCGGCTGCGGGCGCAGAGGAAGCAGGAGACCGCCGCGGTGCCCGCCGCGGCGCTCAACCCGAAGTCGCCCATGATCAGCGCGAGGGTCGCGGAGCCCCAGTCGAGCGCGGAACCGACGGCGTATCCCGCGCACACCAGAGCCAGTACGAGTTGCGGGAGCAGGCCCGGCCCGCCGCCGAACAGCGGGCGGCGGATCAGCAGCGCCGCTGGGGAACTCACCGGGCCCACCCGGTCCGCACTCCGGGGTCCCGCTGGTCCCCGTGCGCTGGGTGCGCATGCCTCCGGCGGCCGCTGTGCCTGCGGTGGTGATGGCCACCGTGGCCACGTCTGCGCGTGGCCACGCGCCAGGGTCGTCGGCGGCCCCGCCGCGTCGGATCGTTCGTCCATAGGCCGTGCATCGCCCGTCGCCCCCCTCGCAGTCTCACATGTCCATCCCCGGCGCCGAACGGTGCGCGGCGCAGCCCCTGTCGGGACGATACACCAGTCTCGTCACTCAGGGACATAGTTCCTCTACGCTCCGTAACGACCAGGGAGGATGTCGGCACTGCCCGCATTCAAGGAACTGCGGAGGGTGCTCGAAGCGGACGCGGAGCGAACGGGACGTGACTTACGTGCCGGTGGTAAGGACCACGTTCCGCAGCGGCTCCCGGTTCACGAAGCGGTTCAACTGGTCCACCAGGAGCCGCTTGGCGCGCGGCAGGAACGCCGAGGTGGGCCCGCCGACATGGGGGCTGATGAGCACGCCGGGCGCGTGCCACAAGGGGTGGCCCTTCGGCAGTGGCTCGGGATCGGTGACGTCGAGTGCCGCGGTGATGCGCCCGCTCTCCAGCTCGGCGAGGAGCGCCTTGGTGTCGACGACGGGGCCGCGGGCGACGTTCACGAGGAGCGCGCCGTCCTTCATCCGGGACAGGAAATCGGCGTTCACCAGACCACGTGTGCTGGCCGTGAGGGGCGTCGAAAGCACGACGATGTCGGCTTCCGGAAGCAGAGAAGGCAGTTCTGTGAGCGGATGCACCGGACCGCGCGCCGTGGTGCGCTCAGAGCGCGCGACGCGCGCCACCGGCGCCAGCTCGAAGGGCGCGAGCCGGTCCTCGATGGCGGACCCGATCGACCCGTACCCGACGATCAGTACGGACTTGTCGGCCAGCGCGGGATAGAAGCCCGAGCGCCACTCCTCCTTGTCCTGGCCTCGTACGAAGCCGGGGATGCCCCGCAACGAGGCGAGGATCAGGGCGAGGGTGAGTTCGCCGGTGCTCGCCTCGTGCACTCCCTGGGCGTTGCACAACTGCACGCCCGGCGGCAGGAGCTTGAGGCTCGGCTGGACGTGGTCGACACCGGCGGAGAGCGTCTGCACGACCCGGACCGATGCCATTTCGGCCATGGGCCGCTGCGAGACGGCGGGCCCCTTCATATAGGGCACGACATAGAACTCACAGACGGCGGGATCAGCGGGAAACTCCTGGTCGCCGTCCCAGAAGCGGTAATTGAGGCCCTCGGGGAGGCCGTCGATCTCGTCGGCGTGAAACGGAAGCCACACATCGGAAGTCATGGTCAGGAGGCTATGCGAAGCGCCCGCGCGCGCAGAGGTTAGTTTGGGGTGCCAGGAAAGGGAGGGTGCGGCCAGGTGGAGCGCAGGACGATCGGGGCTGCGGCGCTCGATGTGGGGGCGGTCGGGCTCGGATGCATGCCGATGAGCTGGGCGTACACCGGTTCGCGGCAACGCGGCGAGGAATCGCTCCGCGCGGTGCACACGGCGCTCGACCGGGGTTCGACGCTGCTCGACACGGCCGACATGTACGGGCCCTTCACCAACGAACTGTTGGTGGGGCGGGTGCTCAAGGAGCGGCGTCCGGAGGCCTTCGTGTCGACCAAGGTCGGCCTGTTGGTCGGCGAGCAGCACATCGTGGCCAATGGCCGCCCCGGCTATGTGAAGCGCGCGTGCGACGCCTCGTTGCGGCGCCTGCAGACGGACGTGATCGACCTCTATCAGCTGCACCGCGCGGACCCGGAGGTTCCGGTCGAGGAGACCTGGGGCGCGATGGCCGAACTCGTGTCGGCCGGAAAGGTGCGGTCGCTCGGACTGTGCGCGGTGGGTGCCCGGTCGGCCCGCCGCTCGGGAGCACGGCTGCACGACGGAACGATCCGGCAGCTGGAGCGGGTGCAGCAGGTCTTCCCGGTGAGTGCCGTCGAGGCCGAGCTGTCGGTGTGGTCGACCGAGGCGCTGGACGCGCTCCTGCCGTGGTGCACGGCCCGCGGGGTCGGCTTCCTGGCCGCGATGCCGCTCGGCAACGGCTTCCTGACCGGCAGGCTGACCCCCGGCGAGGGCTTCGAACCCGACGACGTACGCGCCCGCCACCCCCGCTTCACCGCCGAGATGATGGCCGCGAACCAGCCCATCGTCGCCGGGCTGCGGCGCATCGCCCGACGGCACGGGGACCACGAGAACGCGGTCACGCCCGCGCAGGTGGCGCTGGCGTGGGTGCTGACGCAGGGGCCGCACGTGGTGCCGGTGCCGGGGGCCAAGCGGGAGCGTTGGGTCACGGAGAACGCGGGGGCGGCCGGGCTGCGGCTGACGGCGGAGGATCTCGCGGAAGTGGCGGGGCTGCCGGGGGCGCTGGGATCCTGGGACTGAGACGCGGTGTGCGGATTCCCCGGGTGTGATCGGGAACCTGGGACACGCGAGCGGTGTATGAACAGTAGGACCGCCGCGTCGAAGGGACCTTGATGGTGCAACGTCGAGCAGTGACAGCCGTGTTGGCCGCAGCCGCGCTTCTGGTGACGGCCGGTTGTTCCTCCGACGGCGGAGGGAAGTCGGACGGCGGCGGGAGCCTGTTCCCAAGTGCCGGGAGTACGAAGCCGGGGTCGTCGCCCTCGGAGCAGGCCGCCGAGGAGACACCGCCCGCCAAGGGCTCGGTGAAGGTCGTGCGCACCGTCACCGAGGACCTCAACACCCCCTGGGGCCTGGCGCCGCTGCCCGAGGGCGGCCTGCTGGTGTCCTCGCGGGACGAGGGGACGATCACGCGGGTCGACGAGAAGACCGGCGAGAAGACGGAGCTGGGTGAGGTTCCCGGGGTGGCCCCCGCCGGAGAGGGCGGCCTCATGGGCATCGCGCTCTCCCCCGGCTACGCGTCCGACCACATGATCTACGCCTACTTCACGACGGCCTCGGACAATCGCATCGTCCGCATGCTGTACGACGAGCGGAAGCCCGCCGGGGAGCAGCTGGGCGCGCCGGACACGATCTTCAAGGGCATCCCCAAGGGGATGATCCACAACGGCGGCCGGATCGCGTTCGGCCCGGACAAGATGCTGTACGCGGGCGCGGGCGAGACGGGTGACCGGGGGCTGGCCCAGGACAAGAAGTCGCTGGGCGGCAAGATCCTGCGCATGACACCGGACGGCGAGCCGGCACCGGGCAATCCGTTCGGCGACTCGGTCGTCTACTCGTACGGGCATCGCAATGTCCAAGGCCTCGCCTGGGACGACAAACAGCGCCTGTGGGCCTCCGAGTTCGGCCAGGACACCTGGGACGAGCTCAACCAGATCAAGCCGGGTGACAACTACGGCTGGCCGGTGGTCGAGGGCAAGGGCGACAACCCCAAGTACCACAACCCGATCGCCCAGTGGCACACGGACGACGCTTCCCCCAGCGGCATCACGTACGCCGACGGCTCCATATGGATGGCGGGCCTCAAGGGCGAACGCCTGTGGCGCATCCCCTTGAACGGCACGAAGGCCTCCGCCGCCCCCGAGGCCTTCCTCACGGGCAAGTTCGGCCGCCTGCGCACGGTCGTCTCCGCGGGCGGCGACAAACTCTGGCTGACGACGAGCGAGACGGACGGACGCGGGAGCCCCGGTAAGGGAGACGACAGGATTCTGGAGCTGGAGGTGAAGTAGGAGGTGCGGTAAAGGAGGAGGCGGACGCGCGGGCCTCAGGACTCGCCGGGCTCCGGCACGGACTTCTCCGCGGTGCTCGCCCGCTTCGGCGCGCGTTCCTCCGCGGTGCCCGCCCACTCCGGCCCAGGCTCTTCCGCGTTGCTCGCCCGCTCCGGGACGGGCGCCTCCCCCACGCCGGCCTCGTCCGCGTTCGGCGGCCCCGGCTCGTGCTTCGGCAGCCGTACAACCACCTTGCCCGAGGACAGGTCTATGGGGCCGCGGCCCGGGTCGGCGTCGTTCAGGTCCACGCGGGTCAGTTCCAGGCGTTTGCGTTCGTCGTTGGTGTGCTTGCGGCCTGGTGCGAAGAGCTCCTCGAACATGTTGAACACGGTGCCTCCCTCGGCCCGGATCCCTTACGGCTCAGACCTCAGCCCACCGCCCGGGCAGCGGGGGCCTCCGGCGGGAAGAGCCGCAGCCGGTGTGCCAGGGCCGCCGCCTCCCCCCGTCCTGAGACGTCCAGCTTGGCCAAAATGTTCGAGACGTGGACGCTGGCCGTTTTCGGGGAGATGAACAGTTCCTCGGCGATCTGGCGGTTGCTGCGGCCGGCGGCGACCAGGCGGAGGACGTCGCGCTCGCGGCTGGTGAGGCCGAGCGCCAGTGCCGGGTCGACGGGGGCGAGGACGGATGATTCGGGGGCGTGGACCAGGGCGAGGCGGGCCCGCTGGGCGAGCAGCGCGACGGCGTCGGCGAGCGGGCGCGCGCCCAGATGGTCGGCGACCGCCCGGGCCAGCCGGAGGAGATCCGTGGCGCGGGCACGGTCGCTCTCGTCGGCGCCCGAGGTCAGCAGGGCCTCGGCGAGGCGGTGGCGGACGCGGGCGAGGTCGTAGGGGCGCTCCAGGGGTTCGAAGGCGGTGACCACCTCGGACCAGTGGTCCGGGCTGGTCACGCCCTCGGCGCGGCGGAGTTCGGCACGCACCCATTCCTGGTGCGCGAGCCAGATGGGTGCGCCCGTGGCGAGGGACTTCGCGGCCTTGCGGATGCGCTCCACGGTCTCGGCGCGGCCCGGTTCGGTGGCGGGCAGTCCGAGGGCGTCCGCCTCCGCGGTGGCGGCGGCGAGCAGCAGTGGCCAGCCATAGCGCTGGGTGCCGGGCGGGAAGCCCGCGTCCAGGGTCTGCTCCAGGGCGGCGCGGGCGTCGAGGAGGCGGCCCTCGGCGGCGGCGATGCCGACCGCGGTGCGCACCAGCGGCAGGGCGTGCTGCGGCGTGGGGTCGTGGGTGCCGAAGTGATCGCGGGCTGCGGCCAGTTGGCGTCCGGCCTCGGGGAGGTCGCCACGGGCGAGGGCGAGGCGCGCGAGGCGGGAGGCACCGAGGCCGGACGGCTTGCCGCTCAGTCCGATGCGCAGCGTGTTCCGCGCGGCCTGCACGGCCTCGTCCCACTGGCCGAGCGCATAGAGAGACTCCGAGAGGTTGCCCCAGACCCAGGCCTGCGTGTCCAACAGGCCGTTCTTCCGGGCGAGTTCGACGCCCTCCCGCAAGACCGGGACGGCCTCGCGGGAGCGGCCGACCGACTCCAGATGGGACGGCAGGTTGATATGCAGACGACCCACGACGAGGGAGGCGCCGTAGCGGCCCACCCACTCCTTGACCTCGTACATCTCCGCGAGCCCCGCCTCGACGTCGCCCGCGTCGACCATGAGGCCGCCGAGCGTGAGCCGGGCGTTCAGCTCGATGTCGCGGGCGCCGACCATGCGCGCGTACTCCACGGCTCGTTCGGCGGCGGACAGCGCGCCCGGGCCGGGCTCGTGGAGCATGCACCAGGCGGCGACGGTGGACAGGACCTCGGCGTGCACCTCCGACGGCGGCAGGCCGCGCACCAGGTCCTGGGCGGTGGCGAGTTCCTGCCAGCCGTCGCCGCGGGCCTGCGCCTGGACCAGCCGGGAGCGCTGGATCCAGAACCAGGCGGCGCGCAGGGCGTCGTCCTCGTCCTCCAGGAGGCGCAGCGCCTTCTTGGTGATCTTCAGGGCGCGCTCGCGCTCCCCGCACAGCCGGCCCGCGACAGCCGCCTCGGCCATCAGGTCGAGATAGCGCAGCGGCGTGGTCTCCGGGTCGCAGCCGCTGGGGGTCCCCCCACGCCGTTCAGGCAGTGGGGGAGGATAGACCTCCACGTAGTCGACGGGGCGCAGTTCGGCCCGTACGGCGTCGGGGGCGATGTCCCAAAGCTCCATCGCCCGCTCCAGGAGCCGTAGTTGCTCGGAGTGGGCGTGGCGGCAGCGCGCCTCGGCCGCGGCGTCGAGGACGGCGGGGAGGGCCTTGGCGGCGTCATGGGCGTGGTACCAGTAGCTGGCCAGGCGGGTGGACCGCTCGTCGGCCGGTACGAGTGTCGGGTCGGCCTCCAAGGCCTCCGCGTAGCGCCGGTTGAAGCGGGAGCGCTCGCCGGGCAGCAGGTCGTCGCTGACTGCCTCGCGGACCAGGGAGTGGCGGAAGCGGTAGCCGTCGCCGCCGGGCGAGGCGAGCAGGATGTTGGCGCCGACGCAGGCCCGCAGGGCCTCGATGAGGTCGTCCTCGGCGAGCCGGGCCACGGCGGCCAGCAGCGGGTACTCGACGGTGGAGCCGCCCTCGGCGACGATCCGGGCGACCCGCTGGGCGCTCTCGGACAGGCCTTCGACGCGTACGAGGAGCAGGTCGCGGAGGGAGTCCGTGAGCCCCGTACGGCAGCCCCCGCGCTCGGCGACGGCGAGTTCCTCGACGAAGAACGCGTTGCCGTCGGAGCGGGCGAAGATCTCGTCGACCTGGGCCGGGTCGGGTTCCTGGGCGAGGATTCCGGCGATCTGACGGCCGACTTCGGCGCGGCTGAAGCGGCCGAGTTCGATGCGGGTGACCGTGCGGAGGCGGTCGAGTTCGGCGAGGAGGGGGCGCAGCGGGTGGCGGCGGTGGATGTCGTCGGAGCGGTAGGTGGCGATCACGACGAGGCGGCCGCTGCGCAGCGTGCGGAAGAGATAGGCGAGCAAGTGGCGGGTGGAGGCGTCGGCCCAGTGCAGGTCTTCGAGGACGACAACGACCGTGCGGTCGGCGGCGACGCGCTCCAGGAGACGTGCGGTGAGTTCGAAGAGGCGGGCCATGCCCTCTTCGTCGTATTGCCGTCCTCGGGCCGCCTCGCCCAGTTCGGGCAGCAGCCGGGCCAGCTCCTCCTCCTGTCCTGCGGCCGCGGCGGCCAGTTCGTCCGGGAGCAGGCGGCGCAGGGCACGCAGGGCGGTGGAGAACGGTGCGAACGGCAGCCCGTCGGCACCGATCTCGACGCAGCCGCCGCAGGCGACGACGGCCCCCTCGCGAGCGGCCGTCGCCGCGAACTCCTCGAGGAGGCGGGTCTTGCCGACCCCGGCCTCGCCGCCGAGGAGCAACGCCTGCGGCTCTCCCCCGTTGCTGGACGCCCGGGAGCTGCCCGCTGCGGCGGCGCGGGCGAGCGCATCGTTCAATGTCCCCAATTCGTCGGTGCGTCCGACGAACACCGGGCTGACGGACCTGGTCTCCACAGGCCCGAGCATCGCACAGGGGTCCGACAGTGCGGCACCGGTTATCGGGAGGACGACGGTTGCTCCGGGCGGCACCGGCCCGGGACGACGGCCGACCCCCGTACGGCCGTCCTCCCGTGCCCCGGCGCTCACGCGGCGCGGGCGAACCGGTGCCGACGGGGGCGCTTGGTATGGCCCTGCCCCTCGGACTCGTGCTGGGCGGACTCGCGCGCGGCGGCGCGACGGGCGGCACGGCGGCCGTGGAGGGCCTCCTGCGCCAGTCGGTGGTTCTGGGCCTGGCGGATCAGCTCCGCGGATCGGATCCGGTGAAGCTCGTACTCGAACATCTGGTACCCCTCGTGAAGAGTCGGTTTCGGCCTCGCTCGTCTGCGATGCCTCAACCTTCGTCTCCCAGGGGGGTGCGCCACATCGGAAGAGTTCCGCATCTTGCGCACGCGAAGGGCCTTAGGGCGGCCGTAAGTGACTCGAGCCGGCCCTAAGGCCCCTCAGAGGCAGGGAGGTTCAGCTGGTGGAGGGCAGTCCGAGCAGGATGTCGGAGTACTTGGCGACCGCGAGGACCAGGCCGATGACGCCGAGCGAAACACCCGCCCAGGCAACCGACTTGATCCAGACGGCCTGCGGCTTGCCGGGGGCCCCGAAGGCGGGCCGGACCAGGACCACGACACCGACGATCATCGCGGCCAGGGCGAAGAGGCCGCCGACCAACGCCGTGGTCGCCCAGGCGTCGCCGTAGATCTCCTTGACCTGCTTGGCGACGCTCGCGCTCTGCGAGGTCTGCAGCTGGCCGACGAGCGTCTCGCGCGCGGCGGCCACGGTGCCGATCCAGCCGCCGGAGAGCGAGACGAGACCGAGCGCGGCGGAGACCACGGCCGCGGCGCCCTGGCCGACTCCGGAGGCGCCCTTCTCGGCCTCGGAGGCGTCGTCGCCCGCCTCTATCTCGTCCTCGGCCTCGTCCTGCTCCTCGGCCTCGGCCCCGGCTTCGGTGTCGCCAGGCTCGTCAGCCTTGGTCATGTCCATGGTCTTCGCAGGTCCGTCGGCCGTGGTGGCCTCCGCGGTCTCCTGGTCGCTCTTCGCCTCGGTGCCGTTCTCGTCCACGGCCTCGTCAACAGTCTTGGTTCCCATGCCCCGCACCGTACGGACGCTCTCTGAGAAGTCTCTTAATGATCGTTGTGAGCGTCACGCGCGCGTGCCTCGCGCCACTCGGGGGCGAGGAGGGACCACACCTCGAGGTCGTGCCGTACGCCTCGATACGGATGGGCCTGCCGGCGCACCCCGTCCCGGGTCATGCCCAGCCGCCGCGCCACGTTCAGGCTCGGCTCGTTCCCCGAGGCGGCGACCCATTCGATCCGGTGGATGCCACGCTGCTCGACGGCGAAGTCGATGAGCACCCGCATGGCGCGGGTGACCAGTCCACGTCCGGCGCCGGCGGGTTCCAGCCAGCAGCCGACCTCGCAGTTGCCGCTCTCCGCGTCGAAGTTCAGGAAGAGCACCCCGCCCACGAGCTTTCCGTTCAGCCACAGACCGTGAAGGGACCCGGTGTCGGCGGCGCGCATGTCGGCGTACCTCTGGAGCTGTTCCCGCGCGGACGCCACGTCCGTGGTCTTCGATCCGAAGGGGATGAACTGCTGGATGAACTCTCTCCCCCGGTCCAGATGCGCCAGGAACTCCTCGGCGTGCCACGGCTCCAGGGGGCGCAGTTCGGCTCCGTCGTCACCCAGAGATATCGCGTACATCCCGCTGCTGCTCCTTCGCCAGTACGTCCGCCACCTCGGCGTCCGTCGCAGCGGCCAGCCTCTCATGGGCGGCGCGGCACTCGGGCGGCTCGATGCTGATGCGCGGCATCCGCTTGCCGAGCCGGCTGGGCAGCCACCAGTTGGCGCCGCCCAGCATGTGCATCAGGGCGGGCACCAGGAGCGTACGCAGGACGAAGGCGTCGAGGGCGACGGCGGAGGCGAGGGCGATGCCGAACATCGCGATGACGCGGTCGCCGCTGAGTACGAAGGCGAGGAAGACCGAGATCATGATGACGGCGGCGGAGTTGATCACACGGCTGGTCTCTGCGAGGCCGACCCGGACCGCGCGCCGGTTGTCCCCGGTCTCCAGCCACTCCTCGTACATCCGGCTCACCAGGAACACCTGGTAGTCCATGGAGAGTCCGAAGAGGACCGACACCATGATCACCGGCAGGAAGGGTTCGATCGGACCCGCGCGGCCGAGGCCGAGCAGTTCGCTGCCCCAGCCCCACTGGAAGATGGCGACGACGACTCCGAAGGCGGCCGCCACGGCGGCGATGTTCATCACGGCGGCCTTGAGGGGGATGCCGATCGAGCGGAAGGCGAGCAGCAGCAGGATGCAGCCGAGCCCGATCACGACGCCCACGAAGAGCGGCAGTTTGCCGACGATGAGGTCCGCGAAGTCGTCGTAGCCGGCCGTCACACCACCTACGTGGACGTCAAGTGCGGTGTCCGCCTCCGCACGCGGCAGGACGTCGGCGCGCAGCCGGTCGACGAGAGCACTGGTCTTCTGGGACTGCGGGGCGGACTCCGGGACGACGGTGAGGTAGGCGGTGTCACCATCGGTGTTGTACGTCGCCGAGGTCACCGACGAGACGCCCTCGGCCGCCCGGAGCGTGGCGTCCAGATTGTCGAGCGCGAGTTTGTCCTCGGCGCCGCGGACCTTCGTGACGAGGGTGAGGGGCCCGTTCACGCCCGGTCCGAATCCCTCCCCGATCAGGTCGTACGCCTGTCGCGTGGTCGCCGACTTCGGGTCGTTGCCCTGGTCCGAGGTGCCCAGGTGGAGCGAGAGCGTGGGCAGGGCGAGCAGCGCCATGACGACGACGGCGACGGCGCCGAGCAGCTTGGGGTGCCGTTCCACGAAGACGGACCAGCGGGCGGCGAACCCGGTCGGGAGCTCCGGTTCGGGCCCGTGTTCGTAGAGCCTGCTCCGCTCGCGACGGCTCAACGCGCGTGGACCGATGAAGGAGAGCAGCGCCGGCAGCAAGGTCACGGAGGCCGCGACCGTGAGGACGACCGTCAAGGAGGCGGCGATCGCCACGCCGTTGAGGAAGCCGAGCCGCAGGATGAGCATGCCGAGCAGGGCGATGCAGACGGTGGCGCCCGCGAAGACGACGGCCCGGCCCGTGGTGGCGACGGCGTTCCGCGCGGCCTCGGCGACCGGGAGCCCGCGTTTCAGCCCCCGCCGGTGCCGGGTCACGATGAACAGCGCGTAGTCGATGCCGACGCCGAGCCCGATCAGCATGCCGAGCATGGGGGCGAAGTCGGCGACGGTCATGGCGTGTCCGAGGAGCACGATTCCGGCGTACGCGGTGCCGACGCCGACCAGGGCGGTGGCGATGGGCAGCAGGGAGGCGGCGAGCGAGCCGAAGGCGAGGAAGAGGACCAGGGCGGCGACGACCACGCCGACGATCTCGGCGAGATGCCCGCCCGACGACTCGGTGAGCCCCATGGCGCTGCCGCCGAGCTCGACTTGGAGCCCCTTGCTCTCGGCGGCCTTCGCGGTGTCGACGACGGCCCGGGCCTCGCCCTTGTCGATGTTCTCGGCCTGGGCGCGGAAGGTGACGGTGGCGTAGGCCGTGCGTCCGTCGGCGCTGATCCGGCCCGCGCCCCGGCCCTCGTAGGGGCTGACGACGGAGGCCACGCCGGGCAGTCCCGCGATCCGGTCGAGGGTGCGGGTCATCGTCTGTTCGACGTCGGTGGAGCGCACGGTGCCCGGTGTGGTGCGCCAGACGACGGTGTCGCTGTCGCCGCCGAGGCCCGGGAAGCCGGTCCGCAGGAGCTGGGTGGCGCGGCCCGATTCGGTTCCCGGTGCTTCGTAGTCGTTCGAGTACGCGGAGCCCGTGAGAGACGCGGCGGCGGTGATGCCACCGAAGGCGACGAGCCAGAGCAGTACGGCAACGAGGCGGTGCTGGACACACCAACGCGCGAGGGTTGCCACGGACCAGCTCCCTGGGTGATTTGAGGATCTTTATCGGGAACTGCCCGCAAAGAACACATGACTTACACGCCATCACTCTTTCAGCCGGAAGTGATCGTTTGTCTCACTCGTGGGTCTGCTCACAAGAGTGCGACCCAACTCACAGGACATTCCCGTGAACTCTGTCGCCTCGCGAGGCCACGCTCAGTCGAACTGGTCACCCACCGCCATGATCATGACCCCGGCGACCATGAGCCACAGGGCCCGCCGGGTGCGCCCTCGGGCCCCCAGCGCGGACGCGAGGGCGCAGACGGCGGCGCCCGAGGCGTAGGACACGGGTATGAGCGCGGTCGCGGAACCGGTGGAGCGCAGTGCCGACGCCGTGAGGCCGGCGAGGGTCAGCAGGGCCCCGGTTCCGGCCGCCGTCCAACGGGCCCGTCGCGCCTCCCGCGCCGGATCCTCGAAGTCGTGCGTCTCGGAGTCAGTGCTTCCACTCATGGCGCGGCAGCGTAGCGCGCACGCCTGTGCGGGTGTTGACGTGCCTGGGGGATGCATCGGAACCGATGCATCCCCCAGGGAGTTGGAAAACCTCGAAACCTCAGCCCTCGCTGACGCCCAGCTTCTCCAGGATGAGCTCCTTCACACGGGCCGCGTCGGCCTGGCCGCGGGTGGCCTTCATGACCGCGCCGACCAGGGCACCGGCCGCGGCCACCTTGCCGCCGCGGATCTTCTCCGCGACGCCGGGGTTGCCGGCGATGGCCTCGTCGACGGCGGCGGTCAGCGCGCCCTCGTCCGAGACGACCTTCAGACCGCGCTTCTCGACAACCTCGTCCGGGGTGCCCTCGCCTGCGAGCACGCCCTCGATGACCTGGCGGGCAAGCTTGTCGTTCAGGTCTCCGGACGAGACGAGCTCCGTCACCCGGGCGACCTGCGCCGCAGTGATGGGCAGGTCCTCCAGGGCCTTGCCCGACTCGTTGGCGCTGCGGGCCAGTTCGCCCATCCACCACTTGCGGGCGGAGGCGGCGTCGGCTCCGGCCTCGATCGTGGCGACGATCGGGTCGATGGCACCGGCGTTGAGGATCGACTGCATGTCGTGCGCCGAGACACCCCACTCCTCGCGGAGGCGGTTGCGACGCGCGAGCGGCTGCTCCGGCAGACCCGCGCGCAACTCCTCGACCCACTCGCGGGAGGGCGCCACCGGCACCAGGTCCGGCTCGGGGAAGTACCGGTAGTCCTCGGCCTCCTCCTTCACGCGGCCCGAGGTCGTGGACCCGGTGTCCTCGTGGAAGTGGCGGGTCTCCTGGATGATCGTGCCGCCGGAGCTCAGCACCGCGGCATGGCGCTGGATCTCGTAGCGGGCCGCACGCTCCACGGAGCGCAGGGAGTTGACGTTCTTCGTCTCGGAGCGCGTTCCGAACTTCTCGGTGCCGTTCGGGCGCAGCGACAGGTTCACGTCGCAGCGCATCTGCCCCATCTCCATGCGGGCTTCCGACACACCGAGCGCCTTGATGAGCTCGCGCAGCTCGGCGACGTACGCCCTGGCGACCTCGGGGGCGCGCTCGCCCGCGCCCTCGATGGGCTTGGTGACGATCTCGATGAGCGGGATGCCCGCGCGGTTGTAGTCGAGCAGGGAGTGCGACGCGCCGTGGATGCGGCCGGTGGCACCGCCGACGTGCGTCGACTTACCGGTGTCCTCCTCCATGTGGGCGCGCTCGATCTCCACGCGGAAGACCTCGCCGTCCTCCATCTGGACGTCCAGATAGCCGTTGAAGGCGATCGGCTCGTCGTACTGCGAGGTCTGGAAGTTCTTCGGCATGTCCGGATAGAAGTAGTTCTTCCGGGCGAAGCGGCACCACTCGGCGATCTCGCAGTGCAGCGCGAGACCGATCTTGATGGCGGACTCGACGCCGGTCGCGTTGACGACCGGGAGCGAGCCGGGCATGCCGAGGCAGGTCGGGCAGGTCTGCGAGTTGGGCTCGGCGCCCAGCTCGGTCGAACAGCCGCAGAACATCTTGGTCCTGGTGCCGAGTTCGACATGGACTTCGAGGCCCATGACGGGGTCGTACGACGCCAGCGCGTCCTCGTACGACACCAGGTCGGTCGTGGTGGTCACGGTGAAAACTTCCCTCTCAGCCCAGCAGGACGTCGTCGTCGCCCAGGCGCTTGAGCTCCCGGTAGAGGATGGCGAGGCCGGTGACGATGGCGGCGGCGGACACGGCCGCGTCGATCAGGCGCAGCGTGTCGTGCTCGGAGCGGGCCTTCTTGGCCTGCTTGGCGACACTGACGGCACCGAACGCGGTGGTCGCGATGGACAGGTACGTACCGGACTTGGACTTCTTGAAGCCCTTGGCCTTGGACAGTGCCTTACTCACAACGACGGAGCCTCCTCGAGCAGCGGGTGCCCCCACTTTTCCACGAAGGCGGCCTCTACGGCGGCGCCGACCTTGTACAGGCGGTCGTCCTTCATCGCGGGGGCGATGATCTGCAGACCGACCGGGAGGTTGTCCTCCGGCGCGAGACCGCAGGGCAGCGACATGGCCGAGTTGCCCGCCAGGTTGGTCGGGATGGTGCACAGGTCCGCGAGGTACATCGCCATCGGGTCGTCGGCGCGCTCGCCGATCGGGAAGGCGGTGGTCGGCGTGGTCGGCGAGACGATGACGTCGACCTTCTCGAACGACTTCTCGAAGTCCTGCGTGATGAGCGTACGGACCTTCTGCGCAGAGCCGTAGTACGCGTCGTAGTAGCCGGAGCTGAGCGCGTACGTGCCGAGCATGATGCGGCGCTTGACCTCGGGACCGAAGCCGGCCTCGCGGGTGTGGGCGGTGACCTCCTCGGCGGAGTGGGTGCCGTCGTCGCCGACGCGCAGGCCGTAGCGCAGACCGTCGAAGCGGGCGAGGTTGCTCGAACACTCGGACGGGGCGATCAGGTAGTACGCCGACAGCGCGAGGTCGAAGGACGGGCAGTCCAGCTCGACGATCTCGGCGCCCAGCTCCTTGAGCACGGCGACGGCCTCGTCGAAGCGCTGCACGACACCGGCCTGGTAGCCCTCGCCGCGGAACTGCTTGACGACGCCGACGCGCATGCCGGCGACGGAGCCGTTGCGCGCGGCCTCGACGACCGGCGGGACCGGGGCGTCGATGGAGGTGGAGTCGAGCGGGTCGTGCCCGGCGATCACCTCGTGCAGGAGCGCCGCGTCCAGGACCGTACGGGCGCACGGCCCGCCCTGGTCGAGGGAGCTGGAGAACGCCACCATGCCGTAACGCGAGACGGCCCCGTACGTCGGCTTGACACCGACCGTGCCGGTGACGGCCGCGGGCTGGCGGATGGAGCCGCCGGTGTCGGTGCCGATCGCGAGGGGCGACTGGAAGGAGGCGAGGGCGGCGGAGGAGCCACCGCCGGAGCCGCCGGGGATACGGGTGAGGTCCCAGGGGTTGCCCGTGGGACCGTACGCGCTGTTCTCGGTGGAGGACCCCATGGCGAACTCGTCCATGTTGGTCTTGCCGAGGATGATGACGTCGGCGGCCTTCAGCTTCTTGGTGAGGGTCGCGTCGTACGGCGGAATCCAACCCTCGAGGATCTTCGACCCGACGGTGGTCGGGATGCCCTCGGTGGTGAAGATGTCCTTGAGCGCGAGCGGCACACCGGCGAGCGGCCCGAGCTTCTCGCCCGCCTCACGCTTCGCGTCGACGGCGCGGGCCTGGGCGAGCGCCCCTTCCCGGTCGACGTGCAGGAAGGCGTGCACCTTCTCGTCGACGGCCTCGATACGGGCGAGGTGGGCCTCGGTGACCTCGACGGCGGTGAGCTCGCCTGCCGCGATCTTGGCAGCGATCTCCGCCGCCGTCAGCTTGATGATGTCCGTCATGTGATTAGTCCTCCCCCAGGATCTGCGGCACCTTGAAACGCTGCTGCTCCTGGGCCGGGGCGCCGGAGAGCGCCTGCTCGGGGGTGAGCGACGGACGGACCTCGTCCGCGCGCATGACGTTCGTCAGCGGCAGCGGATGAGAGGTCGGCGGTACGTCTTGGTCGGCGACCTCGCTGACGCGGGCGACCGCGCCGATGATGTCGTCGAGCTGGCCTGCGAAGTGGTCGAGCTCTTCGCCCTTCAGCTCCAGACGCGCCAGCCGTGCGAGGTGGGCGACCTCCTCGCGCGTGATGCCAGGCATGCAGCGATCCTCTGGGGTGAGTGAGTGTGGTTTGGGCCCAATCCTATGGCGCCGGTACGGATGCCCGCGCACGGGTTTCGTCCGGGGCTCGCCCACGCGCTCACCGCCCGTGACTCCTACCCGACAAGTGGACGTCACCTCCGGGGCCTCCCCAGCGTCGGCGCCCGCCCCTGCACGCCACCAAGGACACCCCGATCCAGCGCCTGCGGGCCGCCTCTGCCAGGTCCGCAGGCGCCCGACGGCCCGGACGTACGGAAGCTGCGGGCCTGCTGTGCCCGGTCGGCAGATACCTGGCGGTCCCGCCCTCCGAAACTGCGGGCCGTCCGTGGCCGGCCCGGACGCGCCGGACGGCTCCGACGTACGGACGCTGCAGGCCGGCTGCAACTGGTCCGCGCGCGCCCGAGGGCCCCGACGTAGGGACGCTGCGCACCTACCGCGGCTGGTCCGTGAGTGCCCGACGGCCCGGCGTCCGGACGCTGCGGACCGTCCGTGGCTGGGCGCGCAGTTCCCCGCGCCCCTTCGGGGCGCTGCAGTTCTGCCCGCTACCGGCAGCCGCCGACGGCGCGGAAGCCCGGCAGGAGAGTTCCACTTGTCGGGTGACAGTTTCGGGCGGTGCGTGGGCGGGAGAGACGAGCGAACCCCCACACCCGCGTCCGACAACGAACCGTAGGACCTACTCCGCGGCCGGCAGCGCAGCCCGCGGCCGCTGCCACCCCCGCGATCCCCGGGCGCGAAGCCACGCCGTGGTCTCCTCGGCGGGCATCGCGGCGGCGACCAGCCACCCCTGCACCGCGTCACAGCCGAGGTCCCGCAACCGCTCCCACGTCTCGTCGTCCTCGACACCCTCGGCGACGACGAGCAGCCCGAGCGAGTGCGCAAGGTCGACCGTGCAGCGCACGATCTCCGCGTCCTCCGTGTCCACGGCGAGCCGTGCGACGAACGAGCGGTCGATCTTCAGCTCACTGACCGGCAGCCGGCGCAGATGAACGAGCGAGGAGTACCCCGTACCGAAGTCGTCCAGCGACATCTTCACCCCGTGCCCGGTCAGGCCGGCCAGGGTGTCCGCGGCCCGCTGCGGGTCCTCCAGGAGTACGTGCTCCGTTATCTCCAGTTGCAACGCCCCGGCGGGAACCCCGTGCCGGGCGAGCCGCGCGGCGACCGCGCCGGCGAACCCGGGGGTGTGCACATCGCGCGGCGACACGTTCACCGCGACCGGCACGTACAGGCCCTGCGCCCGCCAGCGCGCGACCTGTCCGAGCGCCGTCTCCAGCACGTACTCGGTGAGGTGGGGCATCAGCCCGGACGACTCGGCGATGGCGATGAACTCGTCCGGCGGCACCTTGCCGCGCTCGGGATGCACCCAGCGGACCAGCGCCTCGAGGCCGGCCACCTGTCCGTCGAAGCGGACCTTCGGCTGGTAGTGCAGTTCGACGTCCCCGGCGTCGAGGGCCCGGCGCAGATCACCGAGCAGACCGAGCCGGTCGGGGGTGTTCGAGTCCCGCTTGGACTCGTACACCTCCACCCCTGTACGGTCCCGCTTCGCCTGATACATCGCCACGTCCGCCCGCCGCAGCAGCCCCTCCGCGTCCAGCGCGTGGTCGGGGAAGACGGCGAGCCCGGCGCTGGCCTCCAGGACGAGGGTGAGCCCGTCCAGGTCGAGCGGCGAGCCGAGCGCGGCGACGAGGCTGCGGGCGACCCGGGTGGCCGACGTGGTGGAGTCGGCGACCGGCAGTAAGACGGCGAACTCGTCCCCGCCGAGCCGCGCGGCCTCCGCCCCGCGCGGCAGGGCCAGCCGCAGCCGGTCGGCTATTTGGAGGAGCAGTCGGTCGCCCGCGAGATGCCCCAGCGTGTCATTCACCGAACGGAAACGGTCGAGGTCGATCAGCATCAGCGCGGAACGCGCACCAATGCGCTCGGCATCATCCAGGGCCGTCCAGGTGCGTTCGAGCAGCCACTGCCGGTTGGGCAGCCCGGTCAGCGGGTCGCGCAGCTGCTCCTCCGCCCGCGCGCGGGCGATCCACAGCGTGGAGTCGAGGGCGATCAGGGGTATCGAGAACAGCGGCAGCAGGATCGGCAGCGCGATGGCGACCACGCAGAGCAGCGGCGCGATCCCGAGCAGCGCGACCGCGAGGAGCCCCTGTCTGACCAGCGCCGTACGGGCGACGGTGGGCAGACCGCCGGTCCGCGGCGCGTGCAGGTACCAGAGCAGGGCGCGGGTCACCGCGAGATACGCGGCCGCGACCAGCGCCACCTCGGGAGCGGCGGCGAACGTCCAGGTCTCCGGGTTCCAGGGCGTCTCGACGGACGGGAACCGCCCGCACGCGGCCAGGACCAGCGCTCCGGCGCCGATGCCGAGGATGTCGACCGCGCCGTGCAGCACACCTTGGCGCCAGCGGTTGCGGCGCGCGATGCCGACCAGGACGACGACGGTCAGACTGACCATTCCCGCAGGCACCCAGCCGTACAGCAGCAGGACCGCGAGCGTGAGCGCCGCGCCGGAGCCGGTGCCGCCCCACCAGCGGGCCCTGCCGAGGGCCACCAGGTGGCCGACGATGACGCCGGTCAGCACGGCCAGCGACCAGCCGACGGTGCCCGACGGGAAGAGCGCGTGGTCGCCCCTGAACGCCCGGTAGAAGCCGGCGCCCAGGACGAACCCGGCCGCCGCGACGACCGCCGCGGGCAGCGCCGGCCAGGACACGTGCCGTTCGGGATCGTGGCCGGGCATGAGGGCGCCGCGCTCGGCAGTGAGCCTGCCGACGCCGGGAGCGGTGGGTGCCGTGAGGGATGCGGAGCCCGGCCCGTCCGTGCCGGCGTGCTCCGAAGGCCGCCCTGTCCGGAGGCCGGCCATCCATGCGCCGGTCATCCGGCGCAGGCGCAGCCGTGAGTCGGGGGCGGCGCTCTCGGTCGGTTCCATTCCCGTCCCTCTCACAGCCGGCGGTGCCCACGCCACGCGGTCCGTTGACGGCGACAACTGCCAACGGCGCCGCGTCTGAAAACCCTTCCCCTGGCTCTCGAAGAGCAGGGGATGCCCCAACCGCAGATGGGCACGGCAGGCGCACACCTCAACAGTAGGCCGCAGAAGGCTTCCACGGGCAGCGGTCGTCGACGGTTGCCCGAATGCGACCCGGCCACCCGTATGCATCTGATATGCGCCGAACGGGTGGCCTTCAACCGCTACTCCTCGATCGGAAGCGCGACTTCCGCCGCTGCGTCCGGCCCTTGTTCGAGCAGGACGGCGAAGCCCTCCTCGTTCAGAACCGGAACCTTCAACTGCATTGCCTTGTCGTACTTCGAACCAGGGTTGTCGCCCACCACGACGAAAGAGGTCTTCTTTGAGACAGAACCGGTCACTTTCGCTCCCCGGCTCTGCAGAGCCTCTTTCGCGCCGTCCCGCGTGTGGTGTTCGAGTGTGCCGGTGACGACGACGGTGAGCCCTTCGAGCGGGCGCGGCCCCTCGTCCTCGCCGGCGCCTTCCTCCTCCATCCGCACCCCGGCGGCCCGCCACTTGCGGAGGATCTCGCGGTGCCAGTCCTCGGCGAACCACTCCTTGAGCGAGGCCGCGATGATCGGTCCCACGCCCTCGGTGGTGGCGAGCTCCTCCTCGGTGGCCTGCTCGATCCTGTCGATGGAGCGGAACTCGCGCGCCAGCGCCTCGGCCGCGACCGGCCCGACATGACGGATCGACAGACCCGTGAGGATGCGGGCGAGCGGACGGTCCTTGGCGGCCGCGATGTTGTCCAGCATCGCGATCGCGTTCTTCTTGGGCTCGCCCTGCTGGTTGGCGAAGACCGTGGCGATCTTCTCCTCGCCGGTCTTCGGGTCGCGCTTGGGCAGACCGCTGTCCTGGTCGAGGACGTATGCCTTGATGGGCAGCAACTGCTCGATGGTGAGGTCGAAGAGATCGCCCTCGTCCATCAGCGGCGGCTCGGCCGGCTCCAGCGGCTTGGTGAGGGCCGCCGCGGCGACGTACCCGAACTGCTCGATGTCCAGTGCCTTGCGGCCCGCGAGGTAGAAGAGCCGCTCGCGCAACTGAGCCGGGCACGCGCGCGCGTTCGGGCAGCGCAGGTCGACGTCGCCCTCCTTCATGGGCCGCAGTGCCGTACCGCACTCGGGGCATTCGGCCGGCATCACGAACTCCTGCTCGCTGCCGTCGCGCAGGTCGACGACCGGGCCGAGGATCTCGGGGATGACGTCACCGGCCTTGCGCAGCACGACCGTGTCGCCGATGAGGACACCCTTGGCCTTCACCACGTCCTGGTTGTGCAGGGTGGCGAACTCGACCTCGGAGCCCGCGACCGTGACCGGTTCGACCTGTGCGTACGGCGTGACCCGGCCCGTACGCCCCACGCCGACGCGGATGTTGATCAGCTTGGTGTTGACCTCCTCGGGCGCGTACTTCCAGGCGATCGCCCAGCGCGGCGCGCGCGAGGTGGAGCCGAGCCGTCCCTGGAGCGGGATCTCGTCGAGCTTGACGACCACGCCGTCGATCTCGTGCTCCACGGAGTGGCGGTTCTCCCCGTAGTACGCGATGAACTCCCGTACGCCCTCGAGGTCGTCGACGACCTTGGCGTACCGCGTGGTCGGCAGGCCCCACGAGTGCAGCAACTCGTACGCCTCGGAGAGACGGGTGAGGCCCTCGAAACCTTCCAGGGCTCCGATGCCGTGGACGACCATGTGCAGCGGGCGGGTCGCGGTGACGCGCGGGTCCTTCTGGCGCAGGGAACCCGCCGCCGCGTTGCGCGGGTTGGCGAAGGGCTTGTCGCCGGCCTCCACCAGGCGGGCGTTGAGCTCCTCGAACTTCTCCATCGGGAAGTAGACCTCGCCGCGGATCTCCACGAGGTCCGGGACGCGGTCGCCCTTCAGACGGTCCGGAATCTCCGCGACCGTACGGACATTGGGGGTGATGTCCTCGCCTGTGCGGCCGTCGCCGCGGGTCGCCGCGCGGGTGAGGCGGCCGTGCTCGTAGGTGAGGTTGACCGCGAGGCCGTCGACCTTCAACTCGCACAGGAAGTGGTGGTCGGAGGTGCCCACTTCCTTGGCGACGCGCTCGGCCCAGGCGGCCAGCTCCAGGTCGCTGAAGGCGTTGTCGAGGGAGAGCATGCGCGAGCGGTGCTGGACGGCCGTGAACTCCGTCGCGTACGCCCCCGCGACCTTCTGGGTCGGCGAGTCGGGAGTGCGCAGCTCGGGGTACTCCCCCTCCAGCGCCTCCAGGGAACGCAGGAGCTTGTCGAACTCCGCGTCACTGATGACCGGGGCGTCCTTCACGTAGTACCGGAAGCGGTGCTCCTCGATCTGCTCAGCGAGCTGCGCGTGCTTCTCCCGTGCCTCGGCGGGCACCGTCGTCTCCGCTTGCTTGTCGCCGGCCACCGTGTTGTCCTCCCGTTACTCTGGGTTGTCCGCGAGGGATCTCGCCGCCCGGACGCAGTGGGCGAGTGCCTTGCGTGCGAAGTCGGGGGAAGCCCCCGCGAGCCCGCACGACGGAGTGACCGTGACCGCCTCCGCGAGAAGTCCCGGATGCAGCCCCAGCCTGCGCCACAGCGTCCTGACACCCATGACGCTACCGGCAGGGTCTGACAACGGGCCGTCCACGCCGGGGACGACACCGGCGAAGAGCCGCGTACCGCCTTCCACGGCCTCACCGATCGCGTCGTCGTCACGCTCGGTGAGGAGTGAGAAGTCGAAGGAGATCGCCGCCGCGCCCGCCCGGCGCAGGAGAGCGAACGGCACGTCCGGTGCGCATGAGTGGACCACGACCGGGCCTTCACCGTGAACCCCGACGACGTCGCGGAGCGTGGACTCGACGAGCTGCCGGTCGACGGCGCGGTGCGTGCGATAGCCGCTGGCGGATTTGACCTGCCCGCGCAGTACGGCGATGAGGGACGGCTCGTCGAGCTGGAGGACGACCTGGGCGCCGGGCACGCGCCGGCGCACCTCGTCGAGATGCAGGCGCAGTCCCTCGGCGAGCGACCCGGTGAGGTCCCGGCACGCACCGGCGTCGGAGAGGGCCACCTCGCCGTTCCTCAACTCCAGCGCGGCGGCGAGCGTCCACGGACCGACGGCCTGCACCTTCAGCGGTCCCTCGTACCCCTGCGTGAACTCCTCCAGCGCGTCGAGGTCCTCGCCCAGCCACGACCTGGCCCGCTTGGTGTCCCGCCCGGGCCGGTCCCCGATCCGCCAGCCGCTGGGCTCCACGCGCGCGTACAGTTCGACCAGCATCCCGGCGGTCCGCCCGATCATGTCCGCGCCGGGCCCGCGGGCGGGCAGCTCGGGCAGATACGGGAAGTCCTCGAAGGACCCCGTGACCGTCTTGGCGGCCTCCCGGGCATCCCCACCGGGCATGGACCCGACCCCGGTGGCCGGACCGAACCTGAACTCGCTGTTTTCGCTCACCCCGGAAGCGTACGTAACCGTTCCTAGTGCCGCGTCAGCCAAGGTTCGCCCGTAGTTCCGCGAGGCCGTCCCGGTCGAAGACCTCACCCAGGACCGGGCGCTCGGCGAGCGGGCCGCCGTCGTCCCCGTGCTGCAGGATCACCGCGGCCTCGGTGCGCCCCCAGGCCTCCTCCAGCCACGTGCGGATCTCGTCACCGCCCGTCCCTTCGTCCATCCACCACAGCGTCACCGCCCCGGTCGCACCGTCAGGTCGTTGACCTCCGCGTCGCGCGGCAGGTCGATGGCCATCAGGATCGTGGTCGCCACGGACTCCGGGTCGATCCACTTCGAGGCGTCGTACGGCTTGCCCTCCTGCTGGTGGACCTTGGCCTGCATGGGGCTTGCCGTGCGGCCCGGGTAGACGGAGGTGACGCGGACACCGTTCGCGTGTTCCTCGTGGCGGAGAGAGTCCGCCAGGGCCTTCAGGCCGTGCTTGGAGGCGGCGTACGCGGACCAGTCGGCGTGGGCGCTGAGGCCGGCACCGGAGTTGACGAAGATCACGTGGCCCTGGGCGACGCGGAGTTGGGGCAGGAAGTGGCGGGTCAGCTCGGCGGGGGCGATCAGGTTGACGTTGAGCTGATGGCGCCAGGCCTTCGGGGTCAGCTCGCCGACCGGGCCCAGGTCGACGACGCCCGCGATGTGCAGAAGGGAGTCGACGCGGTCGGGGAGCGTCTGGTGCGAGAACGCCCAGGAGAGCCTGTCCGGGTCCGCCAGGTCGCCCACCAGGGTCTTCGCCCCGGGGAACTCGGTCGCCAGCTCCTTCGCGCGGCCGGCGTCGCGCGCGTGCAGCACGAGTTCGTCCCCGCGCGCGTGAAGGCGGCGGGCGAGAGCCGCGCCGATGCCGGAACCCGCCCCGGTGATCACATGTGTAGCCATGCCCGCCATGCTCGCATCACTGGGTGCCGTGACTCTCCTCCAGGTAGGCCAGCGCGCCCACCGGCTCCTCGGCGAAGAAGACCAGGTCGGTGAGGGGCCTGGGCAGAAAACCCTCGTCCTCCATGCGCCGGAACTGCGCCTTCAGGCCGTCGTAGAAGCCCGCCGTGTTGAGCAGGACGACCGGCTTCTCCGTCTTCCCGTGCTTCTTCAGCTCCAGGATCTCGGTCGCCTCGTCCAGCGTCCCGGTGCCGCCCACCATGATCACGACGGCATCGGCCTTCTCCAGAAGCAGCGCCTTGCTCCCCCACTGCCTTAAGGGCGTGGGGGGACCCCCACGGCGAGGTCACGCGCGATGACCATCTCGTCGGCGCCGGTGCGGGCCTTGGCCGCCAGGAAGTCCACCGAGACGCCCAGCAGCCGCCCGCCCGCCTCCTGCACACCGTCGGCGACCACCTTCATCAGACCGACGTCCGAACCGCCCCACACCAGCGTGTGGCCCCCCTTGCCGAGGAGTTCGGCGAAGTCGCGGGCGGGGCGTGTGTAACGGTCGTCGAGGTCGGCGGCGGAAAGGAAGGCGCAGATATTCATGCACTTACCGTACGGGGGAAGAACTACCGTCCCGGCGGTGCTGTCCAGGTATGGCTGATGGACACACGATCACGATCGAGCAGGGTTCGGAGCAGGTCCGCGTGGTGCACGACGGGCAGGTCCTCGCCGAGAGCCGCCGCCCTCTGCTGCTGCGTGAGACGGGCCTTCCCGTGCGGTACTACCTGCCGCCCGAGGACGTCCGACTCGACCTGCTGACACCCTCGGACACCCACACGTACTGCCCGTTCAAGGGAACGGCCTCCTACTGGTCGCTGCCCGACGCGCCGGACCTGGTCTGGTACTACCCCGAGCCCAAGCCGGATGTCGCGCAGATCAAGGACCACCTCTGCTTCTACGAAGTGGAAGTGGCCTGACCGACGATTCCAGACCGATGAGTTCCGGCGCGCGCGGCAGTCTTCACCGTCATGGACAAGAAGACCATCTCGCGCGACGGGACTCCCATCGCGTACGAACGTCACGGTGACGGCCCGGCGGTCGTCCTGGTCGGCGGCGCCATGTGCACGGGCGCCACGCTGGCGCCCCTGGCGGTGGCCCTGTCCGACCGCTTCGGCGCCGTCACGTACGACCGGCGGGGGCGCGGCGACAGCGGCGACACCGCGCCCTTCGCGGTGGCCCGTGAGGTCGAGGACATCGCGGCCCTGATCGAGGCGTCCGGGGGAAGCGCGGCGCTCTACGGCATCTCGTCGGGCGGCGCACTGGCCCTTCAGGCGGCGGCGAGCGGGCTGCCCGTGAGCAAAGTCGCCGTCTACGAAACGCCGTTCGCCGTCGACGAGGGCGGTGGCAGGGAGCGCCGGGAGTACACGCAGCGGCTGACCGAGCTCCTCGGCGAGGACCGGCGCGGGGATGCAGTCGAGCTCTTCATGGCGCTCGTCGGCACTCCCCCGGAGATGATCGCGGGGGCCCGCCAGTCCCCGGCCTGGCCGCACATGGAGACGATCGCACCCACGCTGGCGTACGACAACGCGGCGATGGGCGACGGCCTGGTGCCCCGGGACCTGCTGGCCTCGGTCACCGTGCCGGTGCTCTCCCTCGCCGGTGGCGCGAGCCCCGAGTGGCTGCGTGAGGCGGCCCGTGCCGTCGCGGACACGGTGCCCGAGGGGGCATACCGCATGCTGGACGGCCAGACACACATGGTGGACCCGCAGGCCCTCGCGCCGCTCCTGAAGGAGTTCTTCGGCGAGGCCGCCCGGCGCAGGAGTCCGACGAAGCCGGCGGAGCAGGCCGGAGAGGCCGGAGAGGCCGGCTAGTACTACAGCCGGACTTCGCGCGGGCCGTCGCCGACAGCACTCGCGTTCCGAGTCGGCGGGCCGGGATTCTGCCTGGTGAGCGTCGCGAGAGTGACCTTGCAGCTGACGAATGGTCAGTTCTGAATGCCTTCGGTGACGCCGCTGACCTGCGCGAACGCGGAAGTCCGGCTGTAGTACTAGACGGCCGCCTTCGCGCGCGTGGTCGTCGCGATCGTCGCCGAGCCGACCACACGCGTGCCCTCGTACAGGACGATCGCCTGGCCGGGGGCGACGCCGCGGACCGGCTCCGTGAAGGCGACCTCCAGAGAGCCGTCGACGAGCTCCGCCGTCACCGTCGTCTCGCCACCGTGGGCCCGGAGTTGGGCGGTGTACGTGCCGGGACCGGTCGGGGCCGCGCCGCACCAGCGGGGCTTGATGGCCGTCAGCGCGCTCACATCGAGGGACGCCGCGGGGCCGACCGTCACCGTGTTGTCGACCGGCGAGATGTCCAGGACGTAGCGCGGCTTGCCGTCGGCGGCGGGGGTGCCGATGCGCAGCCCCTTGCGCTGGCCGATCGTGAAGCCGTACGCGCCCTCGTGGGTGCCCAGCTTCGCGCCGGACTCGTCGAGGATCTCGCCCTCGGACTTGCCGAGCCGACCCGCCAGGAAGCCCTGGGTGTCGCCGTCGGCGATGAAGCAGATGTCGTGCGAGTCGGGCTTCTTGGCGACGGCGAGGCCACGGCGCTCGGCCTCGGCGCGGATCTCGTCCTTGGTGGTGACCGTGTCGCCGAGCGGGAACAGCGCGTGGGCGAGCTGGCGGTCGTCGAGGACCCCGAGGACGTACGACTGGTCCTTGGCCATGTCGGATGCGCGGTGCAGCTCGCGCGTGCCGTCCTCGCGGACGATCACCTGCGCGTAGTGGCCGGTACAGACCGCGTCGAAGCCGAGCGCGAGCGCCTTGTCGAGCAGGGCGGCGAACTTGATCTTCTCGTTGCAACGCAGGCACGGGTTCGGGGTGCGTCCCGCCTCGTACTCGGCGATGAAGTCCTCGACCACGTCCTCGCGAAAGCGCTCGGCGAGGTCCCACACGTAGAAGGGGATGCCGATGACGTCCGCCGCGCGGCGGGCGTCGCGCGAGTCCTCGATGGTGCAGCAGCCGCGCGCGCCGGTCCGGAACGATTGCGGGTTGGCGGAGAGCGCGAGGTGTACGCCCGTCACGTCGTGGCCTGCTTCCGCCGCGCGGGCGGCGGCTACGGCGGAGTCCACTCCACCCGACATGGCGGCGAGGACGCGGAGGGGGCGCTGCGAGGTCTCAGTCATAACCCCTCCAGAGTACGGGGCCGTGGGAACTGGAGCCCGCGAGTATCCGTTGACGATCGCATGGGGGAGAAAAAGGGCGGGGACAGCGACCGGCGCATCGGACGCCGGGCGCTGCTCATCGGCGGTGCGGCGGCCGCCGTGGGCACGGCCGCGCTGGCGCGGGACGAGCTCGGACATCTGTGGTGGCGGCTGCCCGGCGTGGAGAAGCCGCGGGTGGCGGGGGCGGTCGACTTCCGTGGCGCCCAGTGGGTGGCGGCGTCGTCGGCGAACTGGCGGCGCGCGGACCGGCCCGACGACTACGCGATAGACCGGGTGATCATCCATGTCACCCAGGGCGACTTCAAGAGCGCGGTGAAGGTCTTCCAGGACCCGGGGCACCGCGCCGCCGCCCACTACATCGTCCGCAAGGACGGCCACATCACGCAGATGATCCGCGAGCTGGACGTGGCGTTCCACGCGGGCAACCGGGAGTACAACGAGCGGAGTGTGGGCATCGAGCACGAGGGGTTCGTGGAGCGGGCCTCGTCGTTCACGGACGCGATGTACGCGGCCTCGGCGCGGCTGACGGCCGGGATATGCGGGCGGTACGACATCCCCGTCGACCGCGATCACGTCATCGGGCACGTGGAGGTGCCGGGCACGGACCACACCGATCCCGGGCCGTACTGGGACTGGGACCGGTACATACGGCTCGTCCGTGAAGCACATACGGCGAAGGCCTGACCCTCGCGCCGGATGGCCCTGGCACGAAGGCCCGGCCCCCGCGCCAGGGCCTGTCTTTCGGATCACGCCTGGGCCGTGGGGCTCGGCACGCTCATCTGCCGCGTTGTCGTCACTCGCCGACTCCCCCACGCTGGGCTTCGCTCGCGCGGGGGGACCCCATCGCGTCGACTCCCTCCTCAGCCTTGCACCTGCACGCACCAAGCCCCGCTCACCGGCAGTGGTGAGGCGCCGCAACCCGAAGTCGGAGTGCCCCCGAAAGACAGGCCCTAACTGAGCCCCGCCGTGCGCGCCCGTTCCACCGCCGGGCCGATCGCCTTCGCCACCGCCTCGACGTCGGCCTCCGTGGAGGTGTGACCGAGGGAGAAGCGGAGGGTGCCGCGGGCGAGGTCGGGGTCGGTGCCGGTGGCGAGGAGGACATGGCTGGGCTGGGCCACGCCCGCCGTGCACGCCGAGCCCGTGGAGCACTCGATTCCCTGTGCGTCCAGCAGAAGCAGCAGGGAGTCGCCCTCGCAGCCGGGGAAGGTGAAGTGCGCGTTGGCGGGCAGGCGGCCTCCGGCTGCCGGGTCGCCGCCGAGGATCGCGTCGGGCACGGCCTTGCGTACGGCCTCGACCAGGTCGTCGCGCAGGGAGCCGATCTCGCGGGCGAACCACTCGCGCTGCTCGACGGCGAGCCGACCCGCGACGGCGAAGGACGCGATCGCGGGCACGTCGAGCGTGCCGGAGCGGACGTGACGCTCCTGGCCGCCACCGTGCAGCACGGGTACGGGGCTGTACTCGCGGCCGAGCAGCAGCGCACCGATGCCGTACGGGCCGCCGACCTTGTGGCCGGACACGGTCATCGCGGCCAGACCCGAGGCGGCGAAGTCGACGGGGACCTGCCCGAAGGCCTGGACGGCGTCGGAGTGCAGCGGGACGCCGAACTCGGCAGCGACGTCGGCCAGTTCACGGACCGGCAGCACGGTGCCGATCTCGTTGTTGGCCCACATCACCGTGGCGAGGGCGACGTCGTCGGGGTTGCGGGCGATGGCCTCGCGCAGGGCGTCGGGGTGGACGCGGCCGTAGGCGTCGACGGGCAGGTACTCGACCGTGGCGCCCTCGTGTTCACCGAGCCAGTGGACGGCGTCGAGGACGGCGTGGTGCTCGACGGGGCTCGCGAGGACGCGGGTGCGGGCCGGGTCGACGTCCCTGCGGGACCAGTACAGGCCCTTCACCGCGAGGTTGTCGGCCTCCGTGCCGCCGGAGGTGAAGACCACCTCGCTGGGGCGTGCGCCGAGGGCGTCCGCCAAGGTCTCGCGGGCTTCCTCGACGGTTCGCCTGGCTCGGCGGCCGGCTGCGTGCAGGGAGGAGGCGTTGCCCGTGATGCTCAGCTGGGCGGTCAGTGCCTCTACCGCCTCGGGGAGCATGGGGGTGGTCGCGGCGTGGTCGAGGTAAGCCATGGTGGGCCCGATTCTACGGGCCCGCTCTGCACGGCCTCGGCCCCCACCCGGGGTGAGGCTCGGCCGGCTCGCACCCTGCGGTGTGTCCGCCTGACCGGCGCTGGGGCTGGACCTCTTCGCGAGGCACCCGGCACGGCCCACCCTCCCCCTGGCGCTCGGCTTCGCTCGAGCGGGGGACCCCCATCGCCTGCGGACGATTGCCCACAGCGGTGGCAGCGGTAGCGGCAGTCGGCCGCCACCCCCGGCTCTCGTTCCTGGAAGTTCCTAGAAGTTCCAGGACACCGTGCTGTCGAACTGCATGAAGGCCACCAGGACGACCAGGTCGGCGATGCCGAGGCCCAGGCCGAGGAAGGCGCGGCCGCGACGGGTCGTGCCGCGCCAGAGGGCGACGGAGGCGAGGGCGATGGCGATGGGGCCCAGGAAGACGTTGAGGACCAGGAGGCCGAGGAGGCCGAGGATGAAGGAGGCGACGGCCATGCCGTCGGCGTCCCGGGCGGCGGTCCGGCGGGCGGGGGTAGCGGTGAGTTCCATGATGTGGGTCAGCTCCCAACGGTCGGTTGGTTGACGAATGGCACCAACGGTCGGTTGGTGAAGGTATGACGCCGACGGTCAGTTGGTGGAGGTGTGGCGCCGACGGGCATGGCGCTCGCGGACCGCGAAGACGGCGAGCCAGATGCCGATGACAGCGGCGACGACGAGGGTGACGGGCAGCGGCGCGTGGGCCACGGAGCCCATGACGACACCCAGCAGCAGAAGGGCGGCGACGAGGAACAGCATGAGATGCCTCTCGTGGAAGTCTCGATGTCCCGACCCCGGGAACCGATGCCTCGACGGTGAGGCCCGATTGTTTCGGGGACTTGACGGCTCAGTGAACGGTTGTAGTAACACTTGTTCACTGACTCTTGAGTCTAGCGCGTCGCCCGGCTTTCCAATTACAGAGAACAGTTGTTAACTGCATGGTATGAGTCACACTCTCGGCATCCGACAGGCCCAGAAGCAGAAGACCCGACAGGCGCTCCTGGACGCGGCGTTGGGACTCCTGGAGGAGCAGAGCCTGAGCAGCCTGGGTCTGCGCGAGGTCACCCGCGCCGTCGGAGTCGCCCCGACCGCCTTCTACCGGCACTTCCGCTCCACGGCGGATCTCGGCGTGGCGCTGGTCGAGGAGGCACTGGGCAGCCTGCACCCGATGATCGAGGACACGGTGTCCGCGGCCGGGGACAGCGACGAACGCATCGCGCGCGCCGTCGACCTGATCGCCCGCCATGTCGAGACATATCCGGCGCACGTGCGCTTCATCGCGCGCGAGCGGCACGGCGGCGTCCAGCCGGTGCGGGAGGCGATCAGGGAGCAACTGGCCCGGTTCGCCGAGGAGGTGAAGGTCGCGCTGGCCGAACACCCCGAGTCGAAGGGGTGGAGCGACGACGATCTGCTGATGCTCGCGGGCCTGTACGTCGACCACATGCTGATGGCGGCCTCCGCGTTCCTGGAGGCGCTGGAGGGGACCGATCAGGACCGGGAGCGGGTGGCCTGCGTGACGAGCCGCCAGATGCGGCTGATCAGCATCGGCCGCCACAACTGGCTGGGGTGACACACCCGTTCACCGAGCGCGTCACCCCTTCGAGCGCCGACCTGGGTCAGCCCTGGGCAGCCTGCTGCCCCTGCTGCCCCTGACCCTGCCGGCCGCCGGGGCCGCCGCCACAGCCGCCCCGACCGCCGCCCATGCCGCCTCCGGGACCACCGCTCGGCATGCCCGGGGGGTTGCCGGACGGCGCCTTCCCGGTCGGCATGTTCGACGGCGTCCCGGACGCGCCTGCCGACGGCATCCCGGACGGCGCACCGCTGGGACGACCGGACGGGCCCCCGCTCGGCATGCCGGACGGCCGCTGACAGTTCTGGCCGGAGGTGCCGCTGTTCGAGGACGACGAGGAGTCGCCCGAGCCGCAGGCCGCGAGCAGCGGCGAGAGCGCCAGCAGGGCAACGGCGGGGACAAGTCGCGCACGACGATTCATTGGGGTAACTCCCAGTCAGGTCACGAGTCCGGTTCATGAAAGCCGGATGAGCGGGGGCCAGAGCACCAGATCCACGTTGGGCCGCGCTGTGCCGAAGCTGTGCCTTGCTGTGGATCAACGGCCCCGCGCGGGGCTCAATCCCCCTCGTACACCGCGCTGATGGCAGCGGCGGCCCCCGCCAGCTCCGCCCGTACCTCCGGTGGCTCCAGGACCTCCACCGTGTCCCCGAAGGCCAGCAACGTGCGGGCTTCGCCGATGAAGCCGTACGACAGCCGGGCAAGGGCCCATTCGCCCGCGCCGTCGTCCTCGGGCAACGCCGAGAGCGAGGAGGCGTTGAGACGCAGGAACATGTCGAGGCGGGAGCGCTGTACCCGAACTGTGACATCGAGACCGCCCGGACGCTCCTCGACCTGACGCCGCAACACCTCCCAGACGTCACCGAGTTCGACGCCCCGACGCCGCTTCACGGGGTCCGGCAGAACGGTGGCCGTCCGCACCCGGTCGGCACGGAACAGCCGGGGCCTGCCGCGCCGGTCGGCGACCAGGTACCAGACGCCTGCCTTGGACACGAGCCCGTACGGGTCGACGGTGTACGTGCTGGGCTCGGCATCCCCGCTGTGCCGGTAGCGCAGCCGCAGCCGGCGGTCGCTGAAGACCGCGTCCTGCAGCACCTCCAGGTCGACAGCCGGTTGCGGACCGCCTTTCCAGCGCGTCGCGTCGACCAGGATGCGGCGACTGGTGACCTCGGCGGCGGGCCGGTGCGGCGCGGGGAGCGCGGCCATCACCTTGCGCAGCGCCGAGCCGAGCGCCGCGTCCAGGCCGAGCGCGGCGTGGGCGCCCTGCGCGGCCAGGATGAACAGCGCGCGGGACTCGTCGGCGGTCAGCCCCGTGACGTCCGTACGGAATCCGGCGAGCAGTTCGATGCCGCCGTGCCGCCCGCGCTCGGCGTAGACCGGGACACCGGAGGCGGACAGCGCCTCGACGTCCCGGTAGACGGTTCGCACCGACACCTCGAGGCGGTCGGCGAGTTCGCGCGCGGGGACACGGCCGCGGGTCTGCAGGAGCAGCAGGATCGAGAGCAGGCGGTCGGACTTCACGCCCCCAGAATCGCGCCCGCCGAAGGGCTGGGCAAATGTTGACGGAAACTGTCAGGTTATGCGGCGAACGTGGGGGCACACCGACACCCGGAAGAGGTCCGCCATGAACGCCATGAACTCCCCGCACACCATCGACCCCCGCCCCCTGTACACCCGCACCGCCGAGCAGATCGCCGCGCTGGTCAAGACGGTACGACCGGAACAGCTCAGCGCTCCGACTCCGTGCGCCGACTTCGACGTACGGACCCTGCTCTCGCACATCGTCGGCGGCACCCGCCGTATCGCGGTGATCGGCGAGGGCGGCGACGGGCTCGCCGTACGCCCGTTCGCGGACGAGGTCGGGAACGAAGACTGGCCGGCCGCGTACGACGACGCCAGGACGCGGGTCCTGAAGGCCTGGGCGGACGACGCCCGGATGGACGCCCCGGTGCGCGTGCCGTGGGGCGAGGCACCCGGCCGCAACGCGCTCTCCGGGTACGTCATGGAGGCCGTCACCCACACCTGGGACCTGTCCGAGAGCCTCGGCCGGCCGTGGGAACTCGACCCGGAACTGGCCGAGTTCGCACTCGAGATCGCCCACCGCGTACTGCCCGACGGGCAGCGCGACGACGAGGAGCTGCCGTTCGACCCGGCGGTGCCGGCCCCCGAAGGGGCCGACGCCTACGGACGGTTGGCGGCCTGGCTCGGCCGCCGGCCGCTCCTCACCGTGTAAGGACAGGAGCCGGGACTCAGCCGAGCCTGGCTCGCGCGAGCTGGCGGGACTGCGCGACCAGCCGGTCCGCGCTGTCCCACACCTCGGCGTCCTCCTCCAGGAAGCCGCCGGCGAGGTTGCGGGTGGTGATCGACACCCGCAGCGGGCCGGGTGCCGGACGGGCGCGCACATGCACCGTCAGCTCGACGGTCGGCACCCAGCCGGACAGACCGATCTCGAAGGCGGTCGGCGGCAGGGCGTCGACCGCGAGGAGCAGCGAGAGGGGGTCCGCGTCGCGGCCGTCGGCGAGCCCGAACCAGGACCGCATCTCGCCCTTCCCGGACGGCGCGCCGAGCGCCCAGCCCAGGGTCGACGGGTCGAGCTTGAGGAACAGCCGGTCGGCGATGGCCGAGCTGCCGGGGACCGGAGCGGGCGCGTCCTGCGGTCCGAAACACTGGTCCATCGGCGGGATCGCGGGCGGTTTCGCGGTCGTACGGACGTCGTCGGGCAGGGTGTCGAGATCGCCGTACGAGGCGAGGACGCGGATCCGCTCGACCTCGCGGCCCTCGTCGTCGCACTGGAAGAGCGACGCCTGGCCGGTCGAGAGCGTCCGCCCCGTGCGGACGACGTCGGTGCGGACGACCGCCGGTCCCGGCTGGGACGCGGTCAGGTAGTGCGCCGAGATGGTGAACGGGTCGGAGTGCGGCAGGGCGTCCGCGAGCGCGCGGCCCAGGACGGCCAGCAGGTAGCCGCCGTTGACGGCGCTGATGATCGTCCACCCGGCGGAGAGGTCGATGTCGTAGACGCCGGGTTCGCGCAGGGTGACCGCGGTGTCGCGGTCGAACTCACTGTCGCCGATCGTGGCCCGCAGGGCCTGTACCGAAGCTGCTTCTGGCATGCCTGAACGGTACAACAAGAAATTACTAAGCGGTAGCTTTTTCTGATGCGGCGAGGTGATACCCCTCGGCATCCCGGGTGAGGGTTAGGCAATTTCTTGGTAAATGTCCGTTATGGACCGTGACCAATCGCCCGCGTCTCTCCTCTGAGTTGACATGAGCCTCACCGGGACGCCGTTCCTCTTCTTCGCGATCGCGCTGTTCGCCCTCGCCCTCGTCCTGGCCCTCTGGTCCCGAGTCCGCGGTCCCGCGCCCGTACGCAGCGCCGCCAGGCTGCTGATGCTGCTGTTCACCCAGGGCACCGCGGTCACCCTCGTCTTCGTCCTCGTCAACAACGCCAACACCCTGTACGACAACTGGGCCGACCTCCTCGGCACGGGCGACCACGTCCAGCAGGCCGCCGACCTCGGCAGGGACGGCACCGGCGGGATCGCCCTCAAGCAGCTGCCGAAGGTCCGGCAGACGTTCACCCAGGCCGATGGTCCCGGCATGCACCAGGCGGGCGGGGTCCGCGTCACCCAGCTCAGGGGCCAGGTGTCGGGGGTGAACGCTGAGGTCTACGTCTGGCTGCCGCCGCAGTACCACGAAGCCGCCTACCGACACCGGAGGTTCCCCGTCGTGGAGCTGCTGCCGGGCTACCCGGGCTCGGCCAAGGCCTGGTTCGGTTCACTGAAGGTGCACGAGCAACTGCTGCCGATGATGCGTGCCGGCCAGGTGGCCCCGTTCATCCTGGTCGCGCCGCGCACCACGCTGCTGGCCAAGGTGGACACGGGCTGCGCGAACATCCCGGGCACCGTGAACGCCGACAGCTGGCTCAGCATCGACGTGCCGAAGATGGTGACGGACAACTTCCGCGCCGAGGCGGCTCCCGATGGCTGGGCGACCGCCGGCTACTCGGCGGGGGCGCACTGTGCGACGAAGCTGGCCGTCGCCCACCCCGACCGCTACCGGGCGGCGGCGAGTCTGTCCGGCTACAACGACCCGATGGGCGAGCGGAAGTCCCTCGCCGCGCAGAGCCTGGCGCTGCGCCGACAGAACAACCCCTACCTGCTGCTGCGCGCCTACCGCACTCCGCCGCGGGTCGCGCTCTACTTCTCCGGCGAGTCCGGAGACGGCTACCAGGCGGGCGCGGCGCTCCAGCAGATCGCGAAGCCGCCGACGACCGTGGACGTGGTGCTGCTGCCGAGGAGCGCGGGCGGCCACGACATGGGGCTGTGGCGGCCACAGGTCCCGGAGGTGTTCCGCTGGCTGACCCAGCAGATCGGCACCGGGGCCGAGGGAGCCAGGACGGCTACGGAGTCTCCGGCTCAGTCGCCGTCGAGCGACGGTGCCAGGCACGCGGCGCTCGCCAGTGGTACCGCATCGCGAGCAGCCTCAGGACGAAGGCGGTGACCACCGCGAGCCCGCTGGTGAAGGGGGACAGCACGTCGTAGCGGATGCACAGCACGACCATCGTGGCGCCCACCATCGCGGGCACCGCGTACAGGTCGCGGTCCCAGCGCAGCAGGGAGGGCACCTCGTTGGCGAGCACGTCGCGCAGCACACCGCCGCCGACCGCGGTGGCGAGACCCAGGGCGGCCGACTGGGGCAGACCGAGCCCGTACTCGTACGCCTTCGTGGTGCCCGCGACGCAGAAGAGGCCGAGCCCGGCCGCGTCGAAGACGTTGACGGCGACCTGGATCCGCTCGACCTCCGGGTGGAGGAAGAAGACGAGCAGAGCGGCGAGCAGCGGAGTGCTGAAGTAGCCGAGGTCGGTGAACGCGGCCGGGGGCACGGCCCCGATCATCACGTCCCGGAACAGTCCTCCGCCCAGCGCCGTGACCTCGGCGAGTACGGCGATGCCGAAGACGTCGAAGTTCTTGCGGACGGCCAGCAGAGCGCCGGAGATCGCGAAGACGAAGATCCCGACGAGGTCGAGCACATGCTGGACGGAGGGGGTGAACAGTTCCTGAAGCACCCGAACATTCTCACCCGCCGACGGCCGTGCACCTTACAAAGCAAGGCTCGCGGCAGATCTTGCGGCCTACACCACGGGCTTGCCGGTCGTGTAGATCCAGGTCTGGAACAGGTCGTCCAGCTGCCGGCCCGAGATCTTCTCGGCGAGCCGGACGAAGTCCGCGGTGTTCGCGTTGCCGTAGCGGTGCAGCTTCGTCCAGGCGGGCAGCAGCTTGAAGAAGGCGGTGTCGCCGATGCGCTCGCGCAGCATCTGGAGCGTCATCGCGCCGCGCTGGTAGACCGCGGAGGCGAACATGGTGTCGCGCTGCGGGTCGGCGACCGTGATCTGCCAGAAGGCGGAGTCCGCGGGCCGCGCGTTGTACCCGGCCACGAACGAGTCGTGCGCCGAGCGGATGCCCTTGTGCTCGGACCACAGCCACTGGGCGTAGGTCGCGAAGCCCTCGTTCAGCCAGATGTCCTTCCAGCGCTCCACCGAGACGGAGTCGCCGAACCACTGGTGGGCCAGCTCGTGCACGATGGTCGACTCCGAGCGCACGGCGGAGTACGCGGGCTTCGACTGGACCTCCAGCGAGAAGCCGGCCTCCGGCATGTCGTCGACGATCGCGCCGGTCTCCTCGAACGGGTAGGGCCCGAAGACCTGCGACCAGTAGTCGGTGGCCTCGGCCGTGACGCCGTACACGTCGACGCTGTTGCTGTTGGCCAGCACCGGGTCGATGGCGACGTAGATGGGCGTCCCGGCGGGGGTCTTTCCGGACTTCACGTCGAACTTGCCGATGGTCGCGGTCGCGAGATAGGTGGCCATGGGCCTGCTCTCGCGCCAGTGCGTGACGGTCTGACCGCCCTTGCCGTACGTCGATATGAGGCGGCCGTTGGAGACACCGGTCAAGCCCTTCGGGGCCTTGATGCGGATGTCGTACGTGGCCTTGTCGGACGGGTGGTCGCTGGACGGGAACCAGGTGGAGGCGGCGTTGGGTTCACAGGCGACGAAGACGCCGTCGGTGGTCTTCATCCACCCGTAGTCGGAGCCGAAGATGATGGGGCCGTTGAGGGCTTCGGGGACACCGCCGTAGGTGACGGTCACCGTGAAGGTCCTGCCCTTGGGCAGGGCACCGCGCGGGGTGATGTGGATCTCGTCGCCCGACCGCGTGAAGTCGGCGCGTCTGCCGTTCACTTCGACCCTCGTGACGTCCAGCTTCTGGAGGTCCAGGTCGAAGGCGGAGAGGTTCTGGGTCGCGCGGGCCGTGAGAGTCGTACGGCCGTCGAGACGGTCGGTGTCCGGGTTGTACGCCACATCGAGGTCGTAGTGGCGGGCGTCGAAGCCGCCGTTGCCGAGCTGCGGGAAGTAGGGGTCGCCGATGCCGTCTGCGCCCGGGGTCGGGGCGGAGGAGGCGGCGATGAGGAGGAAGGAGGCCGCCGCGGTCGCGAGGGCTCCTAAACGTGCCGAACGGGAGAGTGCCATGAGCGTCCCTTTCGAACGTGTTCCGAACTATCGGACACGCGAGACTCTGCACTCTCCCGCACGAGCATGTTCATGACTTTGCCAAGTCGTCATGGCCTACGTGCCGGTTGACTCCTGACGATCGGCTTCCGCCGCATCGGCCTTCGTCTCCGCGGCTTCGGTCTCGGCCTCGGCGGAGCTACCGGCCTCGGTGGCTTCGGCCTCGGTGGCTTCGGCCTCGGCGGCTTCGGTCTCCGCTTCCGCGGCGTCGTCAGCTTCCTCGGCTTCGGCCTCTTCGGCTTCGGCCTCGGCAGGCGTCTCCTCGTCGGCAGCGGCCTCTGCGACCACCGGCTCGGCGGCCTCCGGCTCCGGAGTCTCCTCGGACGTCTCGGGCTCCGCCGCAGAGGACTGCGCCGGAATCACCAGCTCCACCGCTTCCCTCGCCGCCGACAGCAGCACCGTGTCCTGCGGCGCCTGGTCCTCGGCGTTCTCCGGGTGGTGGCAGGCGACCTGCTGACCGGGCTTCAGCTCGAGCAGCGGGGGCTCGGTCGTCCTGCAGATCTCCGTGGCCTTCCAGCACCGCGTGTGGAAGCGGCAGCCACTCGGCGGCGAGATCGGCGAGGGCACGTCGCCCTTGAGCAGGATCCGCTCGCTCTTGGCACCCCGGCGCTTGGGGTCCGGCACCGGCACGGCCGACATCAGGGCCTTGGTGTACGGGTGCATCGGCGCCTCGTACAGCGAGGTGCGGTCGGCGAGTTCGACGATCTTGCCAAGGTACATCACCGCGATGCGGTCCGAGACATGGCGCACGACGGAGAGGTCGTGCGCGATGATCACGTACGTCAGACCGAGCTCGGACTGCAGGTCGTCCATCAGGTTCACGACCTGCGCCTGGATCGACACGTCCAGCGCGGAGACCGGCTCGTCCGCCACGACCAGCTTCGGCTTCAGGGCGAGCGCGCGGGCGATGCCGATGCGCTGGCGCTGACCGCCGGAGAACTCGTGCGGGTAGCGGTTGAAGTGCTCGGGGCTCAGGCCCACCAGCTCCAGGAGCCGCTGGACCTCCTTCTTCACGCCGCCCTCGGGCTCCACGCCCTGGAGCCGGAAGGGCGCCGAGACGATCGAGCCGATGGTGTGCCGGGGGTTCAGCGACCCGTACGGGTCCTGGAAGATCATCTGGATGTCCCGGCGCAGCGGGCGCATCTTCCCCACGCTGAGCGAGGTGATGTCCTTGCCCTCGAACTCGATGGTGCCGCCGGTCGGGTCCTGGAGGCGGGTGATGACCCGGCCCATGGTCGACTTGCCGCAGCCCGACTCGCCGACGACGCCCAGGGTTTCGCCCTTGCGGACCTCGAAGTCGATGCCGTCGACCGCCTTCACCGCGGCGACCTGGCGCTGGAGAACGCCCTTCCGGATGGGGAAGTGCTTCTTCAGCCCCTGGACCCGGAGCAGTACCTCGCGGTCGCCCGAGCCCTTCGCGGAGTCCGCGCGGTCCTCGGGGGCCGCTGCCTGCTGCGGGACCACCGCGTCGGCGGCGCCCGTTTTCTTCGTCTCACTCACAGCTTCGGCGCAATCTCTTCGGTCCAGATCCGCGTACGGTCCTCCTGCGAGAGGTGGCAGGCGGTGTAGTGCCCGCTGCCGACCAGCTGCAGTTCGGGGCGCACGGTACGGGTGACGTCGCCCTTGGGCAGGTCCGCGTACGGGCAGCGCGGGTGGAAGGCGCAGCCCGAGGGGACGTTGATGAGGCTCGGCGGCTGGCCCTTGACCGGGATGAGCCGGTCGGAGGTCTCCCGGTCGATGCGCGGCATCGAGCCGAGCAGGCCCCAGGTGTACGGGTGCTGTGGCTGCTCGAAGATCGTGTCGACGCTGCCGCGCTCCACGCACCGGCCGCCGTACATCACGAGGACCTCGTCGGCGATCTCGGCGACCACGCCGAGGTCGTGGGTGATGAGGACGACGGCGGAGCCGAACTCCTTCTGCAGATCCCGGATGAGGTCGAGGATCTGCGCCTGGACCGTCACGTCGAGGGCGGTCGTCGGCTCGTCCGCGATGAGCAGCTCGGGGTTGTTGACCAGTGCCATCGCGATCATCGCGCGCTGGCGCATACCGCCGGAGAACTCGTGCGGGTAGCTGTCGGCGCGCTTGGCGGGCTCGGGGATGCCGACCCGGTCGAGCATCTCGATGGCCCGCTTGCGCGCGGTCTTCTTGTCGACCTTGTGGTGGACGCGGTACGCCTCGACGATCTGGTTGCCGATCGTGTAGTACGGGTGCATCGCCGAGAGCGGGTCCTGGAAGATCATCGCCATCTCGCGGCCGCGCAACTTGCGCACCTCGTCCGGGTCGGCGTTCACCAGTTCCTTGCCGCCCAGCCAGATCTCGCCGGACATCTGGACGTTCTTGCCGCGCGCGCCGAGCCGGTGCAGGCCCATGATCGCCAGCGAGGTGACGGACTTGCCGGAACCCGACTCACCCACGATGGAGAGGGTCTTGCCCTTCTCCACCGAGAAGCTGAGCCCGTCGACGGACTTGACCAGGCCGTCGTCGGTCGGGAAGTGCACCTTGAGGTCGCGCACTTCGAGGAAGGCGCTCGGCGCGTCCGACGGGGCGGAGACGGGCTCGCCGACCGCGGCGCCGGTCTTGGACAGTTCGGTCACGAGAGCCTCACCCGCGGGTCGGCGGCGGCGTACAGCAGGTCCACCAGGAGATTTGCGATGACGACGAAGAAGGCGGCGAGGAGGGTCACGCCGAGAATGGGGGGCAGGTCGTTGTCGGTGATGCCGTCGACCGCGTACTCACCGACGCCGTGCAGCGAGAACACGGTCTCGGTGATCACGGCACCGCCGAGCAGCAGGCCGAGGTCCATGCCGAAGACCGTGATGATCGGGGTGAGGGCAGCGCGCAGTCCGTGCCGGACCACCACGTTGCGCTCGCGCAGGCCCTTGGCGCGGGCCGTGCGGATGAAGTCCTCGTTCATCGTCTCCAGCATGCCCGAGCGGGTGAGCCGCGCGTAGATGGCGGAGTACAGGAGGGCGAGAGAACACCACGCGGGGAAGAGGGTGTTGGCCCACTGTGCGGGATTCTCGGTGAACGGGACGTAGGTGCGGCCGAAGATCGGCCACTGGTAGGTGAAGAGCAGCAACGCCAGGTTGCCCGTGAAGAACATGGGCAGCGAGACACCGGCGAGCGCGACGCCCATGAAGGTGCGGTCGAAGATCGAGCGCGGCTTCAGAGCGGAGATGACGCCGACCACCACACCGGAGACCAGCCACAGGACGGCGGCCCCCGCGGCCAGCGAGAGAGTCACCGGAAGGCGGGAGGTGAGCTGCGGCCAGACAGCCTGGTGGGTCTTGAAGGAGTACCCGAAGCAGGGCGCGTCGCAGTGCGCCGTGGTGGGGCCCAGGTCATAGGTGGCGCCGCCCACGATCCCCTTGATGAAGTGCCAGTACTGGACATAGACGGGCTGGTCCAGACCGAGGTTGTGCTTGACCGCGAGGATGTCGGCCTTCGACGGGCTCTTCCCGATGTACTGCTGCGCCAACTGGTCGGCGGTCTGGCCGGCCAGTCTGGGCAGCAGGAAGAAGATGGCGAAGGTGACCGCGGAGACGACCAACAGCAGGATCGCTGCCGCTGCCGTCCGACGGAGGATGTACGAGATCACGGGGATCGGCGCTGGTGCCCGCGGGCCGCGAAGCCCACGGGCACCAATGCCTTCACCTGCCTTCCGGGGCTGCTACTTCTTCGTGGTGCCGATGTTGAGGTAGTCGTACTGACCACTGAAGGCCGCCGAGGACACCAGGTTGGTGGCGTACTTCGGGCGGGCCAGCAGAACCTTGAAGTAGGTCAGCGGGACGAGGACGGCGTCATCCATCGTCTTCTTGTCGATCTCGGTGTAGAGGCTGTTGCGCTCAGTGTCGTCCTGAGTGCCGATCGCCTTCTCGAGAAGGGCGTTGACGTCCTTGTTGTCGTACTGCGACAGGTTGGTGTTACCCGAGGCGCCGATCGCGCTGCCGTTCAGGATCTGCTGGAGGAAGCCGTAGCCGGAAGGCCAGTCGGCACCCCACTGCATCATGATCAGGCCGATGTTCTGCTTCTCGGTGAACTTCGGGACACCCGCGTAGTCGGTGAAGTACTTGCCCGACGGGTACTGCTTCAGGCTGGCGTTGATGCCGACCTTCTTCAGCGAGTTGATGATCGCGGTGGCCGCGTCGATCTCCTGCGGGCGGTCACTGCGCGCGGAGATGTTGGTGCTGATGGTCGACTTGCCGCAGGCCTTCAGCTGCTCCTTGGCCTTGGCCGCGTCACCCTTGTTGCCGGCGGACGCGTAGACGTCCGACTTGGCGTAGCCCGGGATGTCCGGCGGGAGGACGGTGGAGGCGACGTCACCACGGATCGGGCCGCCCTCGGCGGTCTGCACCGAGACCTTGTCGATCGCGAACTGCACGGCCTTGCGGCACTCGACCTTGTCGAACGGCTTCACCTTGGTGTTGATCGCCATGTAGACGAGACGGCCACCGTAGGTGTTGTCGGTGTCGGCCTTCTTGTCGGCGGAGGCGAGCACCTGCGCCTGCGTGGCGGCCTGGACACCGGTACCGCCCAGGTCGATCGCGTCGCCGGCCAGGACGTCCTTGTCGATCGTCTCGGCGTTGACCTTCAGGTTGACGACGATCTTGTCCGGGTACTGCTTGCGCAGCGGGTCGGTCTTCGCATCCCAGTTCTCGTTGCGCACGAGGACGGCCTGCTTGCCCTCGGAGTAGCTCTGGAACTTGTACGAGCCCGAGGACACGATGTTCTTGACGTAGTCGACGCCGTTGTCCTTGGCCTGCGGGACCGGAGCGGTCTGCGGCGTCGCGACCAGGTAGTCGAACTCCTGGAACGCGGTCTTCAGGTGGAAGACGACCGTGGTGTCGTCGGGGGTCTCGATCGACGACAGGCCCTTGGCGCTCTTGTCCTTGTAGGGGCCCTTGTACTTGTCGCCGCCCACGAGGAACTGCTGGAAGTAGTTCGGACCGAGGGAGAGCACGTCACGCGCGAAGTTGGAGCGCTCGACCGCGTACTTGACGTCCTTCGACGTGATCGCCGAGCCGTCCTGGTACTTCAGACCGGTACGCAGCTTGTACGTCCAGGTCTTGCCGCCGTCGCTCGGGACGCCCTTGCTCGCGGCGAGGTCCGGGACGAGGGTGTTGCCCTTCTCGCCGGCGCCGGGCTGGAACGTCATCAGCGGGCGAGCGTACAGCCGGCTGAGGTTGTACATGTACGCGTAGTACGTGTTGCCGGGGTCGAAGGAGTCCGGGACATCGGAGTACTCGTAAGTGACCGTGCCCCCCTTCTTCGTGGAGGCGTTGACAACATCCTTGGTCGCTGCGTTGGCCCCAGCTGATTTGGTGTTGTCGTCGTTCTTGTTGTCATCGGCCTTGCTGCAGCCTGCGACGAGCAGGCTCGCGGAGCCGATGGCCGCAACTGCGGCCAGCGCTGACCTTCGCATGATGGGCGGGTTCCCCTCCATTGTCGGAAACTTGATGGGCTCTCGGGTGCGGCCGGCCTCAGCGGCTGCGCGGGTCGAGAGCGTCGCGGAGACCGTCGCCGAGCAGGTTGAACGCCAGGACGGTCACGAAGATGGCGAGGCCGGGCACGATCATGAACTGCGGGTCGACCTCGTAGAAGGTGACCGCCTCCCTGAGCATGCCGCCCCAGGACGCCTGCGGGGGCTGGATGCCGACCCCGAGGAAGCTCAGGGACGCCTCGAAGAGGATGTTGGTCGGGATGAGCAGCGTCGAGTAGACGATGATCGGGCCGACCAGGTTGGGCAGCAGCTCCCGGAAGAGGATGTACGGGCCCTTGGCGCCCATGCCCCGGGAGGCGTCCACGAATTCCCGCTCGCGCAGGGCCAGGGTCTGGCCTCGCACGATCCGGCCCAGGTAGGGCCAGTTGAAGAAGCCGATGACGAAGATCAGCACGCTCAGGTGGAGCGGAAGCCCTTCGAGGCCGAACGCACCGCCCTGCAGGGTGGCGGAGATGGCGATCGCGAAGAGCAGGAGGGGGAAGGCGAGGAAGGTGTCCATCAGGCGGCTGATGATGGAGTCGACCCGGCCGCCGTAGTAGCCCGCGACGACGCCCATGATCGCGCCGATCACGTTCGACAGGATCGTGGCGCCGAAGGCGACCACCAGCGACACCCAGGAGCCCTCCAGGACGCGGGTGGCGATGTCGCGCCCGAACTTCGGGTCGACACCCAGCGGGTGGTCCGCGCTCATCCCGCCGAGGCCGCCCTTGGGCAGCGAGGTGTTGGGATCGATCAGCTCCTGGTGGAACGCGTTCGGGTCCAGCCCGAACATCGCCTGGATGGGCCGCGCGAGCACGGCCACCAGGATGAGCAGGACGACGATGACACCGCCGGCGACCGCCACCCTGTCGCGCTTGAAGCGCGTCCAGGCGATCTGTCCCAGGGAACGGCCCTCGATCTGCCCCTTGTCGACACCGGCAAGCACGGCCTCCGGCTGTGCTTCCGATGCCGCCCCGGTGGTCTCGATCGGTGCGGTCACAGTGACCCGACCCCTCTGACCGGTGGTGACCGGCCTACGCCCGCCGCTGTCTGCGGCTTGGTTCACTTGCAAGCCGGGAGGGACCGCAGATGGTGCGGAGTGGTTTCCCGGCTGATCCTTCGACTTGCACTCGCTCACAGGATCGAAGACCCCATGTCTGAGTGGGGAGTCTTCAGTGCCCGCACGATCACGTGCCAGGCCTGATGGAGAAAGTATGCGCAACCGTGATGCGGTTAAGGGGATTCCGTTATCCGAACAGTGGGTAACGCGGGCCGGACAGGGGGCAGTTGGGTCGAAAGGCCCCGCGAAGCACTCTTTCGGCACGCATCGCCCTCAAAGCGGACATTCAGCTCTTACATCCACTCCCGCGCAGGTCAGCTGCGAGGCGCGGGCGGCGCGACTCGGGCGCAGGAGGTCATGATGACAGCCGGGCCCGATCCGGGACCCCCGGGCCCCGGTCCCGCGGTCAGTAGCCGCCGCGGGCCGGTGGATAGCCGTAGCCGCCCGCCATCGGTGCCTGCACCGGAGCCGCGTGCGCCTCGCGGTCGTAGAACGGCCGGGCGTTGGCCCGCAGCCACATCGCCACCGGGTCGTACTCGTCGGACATCGCGACGGTCGAGACGGGGAGTCCGTCCGGGACCGCGCCGATGGACTGCTGCATCATCGCGCGCACCGAGTCGACGGCGGGCGGCGAAGTGTCGTACACGTCAAGGCCGATGGCCAGATACGGCGCCCCGAGCGCAGGCTGCACCCAGGCGCGGCGCAGCGAGCGCACGGCCGGGGTGCGGTGCGCGTTCTGCGAGAGGAGGGCGTAGAACTGCGGGATCTCGATGCCCGGTTCGGAGAGCCGGAGCGGGCCCGCGGGCTGGCGCTCCAGGCCGGCGGCGATGCGGCGCAGGTCCAGCCAGGGGATGCCGACGCCGCCGCCCGGGGCGTGCGGATTGAGCCAGAGGCCGAAGTGGTCGGGGTACAGGGTACGGGCGACGTCGAGGCCGTCGACGACCTCGTACGAGCGGTTCCAGCCGCTGGCCGAGAGCTCCTGGGCGGAGGTGACACAGGGCGCGTAACCGAAGCCGTCCACCTCCATGTTCCCGTACTGGGCGTCCGGGGAACCGGCCTGGCCGTGCCAGAGCAGCATCCAGATCTGGCCGGACGGCGGGGTCGCGAGCGCGCGAAGGAGCGCCTCGTAGGCGTCGTAGCGCCCGGGCGTCACCTGGCGCAGCATGTGCTCGACCTGCCCGGCCGCGGTGCTGCTGGCGCTCACCTGTACCGCCCCTTCGAGAAGTTGCCCCGGATATGAAACCAGCTTAAGTGGAGCCGCCTGCAGGAACCGCCCAAGAGCCCGGGGCTTCCTGCATCTCGTGGCTGCGGGTCATCGTGGTCGACCGCGCCCACGCCACGGAGCCGCACGATGCCACAGCCGGCGCCCCTGACGGGGCGCTCCTAGTGGCCGTGTTGATAAAAGGGCCGCACCTGGGCGCGCAGCCATTCACCCACCGGGTCCTGGGCCACGTCCAGGAGGACGAGGTTCACCGGCCACTGCACCGCGACCCTGCCCAGTGCGCGGCCCAGTGCCTCCATGGGCAGCGCCCGCAGGTCGCCCTCCCACTGGGAGAGTTCCACGCCGATGAACATGACCGGGTCGGCGGTCTCGATGGCGGCCAGGCAGCGGCGGGCGGTCAGCACGACGCCGGTCTCGGCGAACTCGGCGGAGGCGGCCGACAGGAAGTCCACCGGGTCCTCCTGCCAGTCGGGCTCGAACAGCCGCACCCGGCCGCCGCTCGCGGGCCCGTCCAGCGGGGTCCGTCCGGCCCGGCACAGCTCGGCGACGGCGAGCGGCGGCAGCGGTACGCCGACCACGCCGTCCGGGTTGACCGCGATGCCTACCTGCGGGGGCAGCCCGCGGGCGAACTCGACGGCGGGCGCGATCGTGTACGACATGAGGCCGCCGGTGACCTGGCGGAACTGCTCCTCGGAGCTGAAGACAGGGACGTACGCCTGGCCCTCGATCTCCAGGGTGGGCAGGTCGAGCGGGCCGGACTGCGGACCGCCGCCGTTCGGCAGGGGCACCCAGACGAAGCTGCGGCCGAGGACCTCGACGATGCGGGCACCCGCCGAGGGCACGCCGAGGGAGGCCGACAGCACCTCCTCCAGTTCGTTGCCTGGCCATCCGCCGTGCGGATGGGGGTGCGCCTGTGCCGGGAAGTCGGGGAAGTCCATCTGTCTACCGCCTGCTGTGAACCGCTGTTCGGGTGCTCCGGTGTTCCGGCTGGCTAGGTTAGTGGGCTCGTACGGCCATCTCGTACGTCTGTTTCGTACGAGAGGGTCGCCGTCGGCTCGTACGGTCCTTCAGCCGCCGAAGTCGATCCGGCGCAGCACGTCCGCCGCGTCCCGGTCGATGAGGACCGCCGAGCCGCAGCCCTCCGGCAGGTCGCCCTTCTCCACGGAGCGCAGCAGCCGGGCGACCGCGCCGCGGTGGCGCGCGAACGCGTATCGCGACACGCCGCGGCCGCGCTCGCGCTGGCCCTCGAGGGCGGTTCCCGGTGTGACGTCGAGCAGCAGCAGGTGCAGCGCGCCGCCCCGGCGCCGGGCCTCGCGGGCGAGCCAGCGGCGCACCCAGGCCTGCGTACCGCAGTCATGCACGACGACTCCGGCACCGGAGCGCAGGGCGCGGCGCAGTCCGGCGTAGTGCGCGACGCGGACCAGGGGGCGGTAGACCGCGTACGGCAGCCATCGGATCATCCGCTCGTCCCAGCGGTCGCGGGTGTCCTGGGAGTCGATGCGCGCGCCCGTGACGGCCCGGCGCATCAGCGTCGACTTGCCGCTGCCCGGCAGCCCGGTGACCACGACGAGGTCGTACGCACCGAAGTGCAGCCCGTGCGGGCTGTGTCCCGCGCGGTCCCTGAGGTCGCGGACGACGGCCGTCGGCAGCGGGCCGCACGCCTCCCGGGCCGGGGCGGCGGGCTGCTCGGGCAGCGCGATGCCCGAGGTCGTGGCGTACGCGGTGGTGCTGTTCACCGTGATCGTCCTCCCCTTGGGTCTGGAGTCCCATCCCCGTCGAGTGTAAAGAGAAGGTAATGCGCGGTGCTTCTTGTTTGCGTACTCGGACTGCCACAGACCGGTCACAGATGCGGACTGCCGGGATCGGACGGCGCGTGCAATGATGTGCGCGCCAACTGCATACCGGCCGCTTGAATCCGCGCGGGAGAGTTCCCGGTCACGTACCACGTGCCGGGGCGCCGAAGGAGCAAGTCCCTCCCTTGAATCTCTCAGGCCCCGTTACCGCGCGGGCGAGGCACATCTGAAAAGCGGGCCGCTGACCAGTGGCTCCACCCAAGGTGCAAGTCAGGACCACCGTTTCGCGGGGTCGTGATGAACCTCTCAGGTTCCGATGACAGATGGGGAGGAACGACCTCGCCGTCATGCCTTGGGAGCCCCACCGATGAGCAGCAACGCACCCCGTCACACCGCGCTCGATGCCCTGCATCGTTCGCTGGGCGCGACGATGACCGACTTCGCAGGCTGGGACATGCCCCTGCGCTACGGCTCCGAGCGCGACGAGCACCTCGCCGTCCGTACGAAGGCCGGTCTCTTCGACCTCTCGCACATGGGCGAGATCACCGTCTCCGGCCCGCAGGCGGCCGAGCTCCTGAACCACGCCCTCGTCGGCAACATCGCCTCCGTCGGCGTGGGCCGCGCCCGCTACACCATGATCTGCCAGGCGGACGGTGGCATCCTCGACGACCTGATCGTGTACCGGCTGGCCGACACCGCTTACATGGTCGTCGCCAACGCCTCCAACGCGCAGGTCGTGCTGGACGCCTTGGTGGAGCGTGCCGCGGGCTTCGACGCGTCGGTGCGCGACGACCGTGACGCGTACGCGCTGATCGCCGTGCAGGGCCCCGAGTCCCCCGGCATCCTCAAGTCGCTCACCGACTCCGATCTGGACGGCCTCAAGTACTACGCGGGTCTGCCCGGCACGGTCGCGGGCGTCCCGGCACTGATCGCGCGCACCGGCTACACCGGCGAGGACGGCTTCGAGCTGTTCGTGAAGCCGGAGCACGCCGTCGAGCTGTGGCAGGCACTGACGAAGGCCGGCGAGGGCGTCGGCCTGGTCCCCTGCGGTCTGTCCTGCCGCGACACGCTGCGCCTGGAAGCGGGCATGCCGCTGTACGGACATGAGCTGAACACCTCGCTGACCCCCTTCGACGCCGGGCTCGGGCGGGTCGTGAAGTTCGAGAAGGAGGGCGACTTCGTGGGGCGTACCGCCCTGCAGGCCGCCGCCGAGCGCGCCGCCGAGAACCCGCCGCGGGTGCTCGTCGGCCTGATCGCCGAGGGCCGTCGCGTCCCGCGCGCCGGGTACCAGGTCGTCGCCGAGGGCAAGGTGATCGGCGAGATCACCTCCGGCGCCCCCTCCCCCACGCTGGGCAAGCCCATCGCGATGGCGTACGTCGACGCCGCGCACGCCGCTCCGGGCACGGCCGGGGTCGGTGTGGACATCCGGGGCAGCCACGAGCCGTACGAGGTCGTGGCGCTGCCGTTCTACAAGCGTCAGAAGTAGAGACTGAGCGCGGTCCACAAGGAGCCAAAAGCGACACCGCGCGCTTCTTCCCTGCTCATCGGCAGGTCCAGCAGTCCCCCATTCACCAGCACTGACCCGCGTACAGGAGAATTCAGGCCATGAGCAACCCCCAGCAGCTGCGCTACAGCAAGGAGCACGAGTGGCTGTCGGTCGCCGAGGACGGCGTCTCGACGGTCGGCATCACCGAGTTCGCGGCCAACGCGCTCGGCGATGTCGTCTACGCCCAGCTTCCGGAGGTCGGTTCCACGGTGACCGCGGGTGAGTCCTGCGGCGAGCTGGAGTCGACGAAGTCGGTCAGCGACCTGTACTCCCCGGTCAACGGCGAGATCACCGAGATCAACGAAGACGTGGTCAACGACCCGTCGCTGGTGAACTCCGCGCCCTTCGAGGGCGGCTGGCTGTTCAAGGTGCGCGTCGCCAAGGAGCCGGCCGACCTGCTCTCCGCCGATGAGTACACCGCCTTTTCCGCCGGCTGAGAGGTCGTAGAACATGTCGCTTCTGAACATGCCCCTGCACGAGCTGGACCCGGACGTCGCCGCCGCCGTCGACGCCGAGCTGCACCGCCAGCAGTCCACCCTGGAGATGATCGCCTCGGAGAACTTCGCTCCGGTCGCGGTCATGGAGGCCCAGGGCTCCGTCCTGACCAACAAGTACGCCGAGGGCTATCCCGGCCGCCGCTACTACGGCGGCTGCGAGCACGTCGACGTGGTCGAGCAGATCGCCATCGACCGCATCAAGGCGCTCTTCGGCGCCGAGCACGCCAATGTGCAGCCCCACTCGGGCGCCCAGGCCAACGCTGCCGCGATGTTCGCGCTGCTCAAGCCGGGCGACACCATCATGGGTCTGAACCTCGCGCACGGCGGGCACCTGACCCACGGTATGAAGATCAACTTCTCCGGCAAGCTCTACAACGTGGTCGCGTACCACGTGAACGACCAGACCGGTCAGGTCGACATGGCCGAGGTCGAGCGCCTCGCCAAGGAGTCCAGGCCGAAGCTGATCGTGGCGGGCTGGTCGGCGTACCCGCGCCGGCTGGACTTCGCCGAGTTCCGCCGGATCGCGGACGAGGTCGGCGCGTACCTCATGGTCGACATGGCGCACTTCGCCGGCCTGGTGGCGGCGGGCCTGCACCCGAACCCGGTGCCGCACGCCCACGTCGTCACGACCACCACCCACAAGACGCTGGGCGGCCCGCGCGGTGGCGTGATCCTTTCGACGGCCGAGCTGGCCAAGAAGATCAACTCCGCGGTCTTCCCGGGTCAGCAGGGTGGTCCGCTGGAGCACGTGATCGCCGCCAAGGCCGTCTCCTTCAAGGTCGCTGCCTCGGACGACTTCAAGGAGCGCCAGCAGCGCACCCTCGACGGCGCCCGGATCCTGGCCGAGCGCCTGGTCCAGGACGACGTCAAGGCCGTCGGTGTGGACGTCCTGTCCGGTGGCACGGACGTACACCTGGTCCTGGTCGACCTGCGCAACTCCGAGCTGGACGGGCAGCAGGCCGAGGACCGCCTCCACGAGGTCGGCATCACGGTCAACCGCAACGCCATCCCGAACGACCCGCGCCCGCCGATGGTCACCTCCGGTCTGCGCATCGGCACGCCCGCCCTCGCCACCCGCGGCTTCCAGGCCGAGGACTTCACCGAGGTCGCGGACATCATCGCCGAGGCGCTGAAGCCGTCCTACGACGCGCGGGCCCTCAAGACCCGGGTGTCCGCTCTGGCCGACAAGCACCCGCTGTACCCCGGCCTGAAGTAATTTCGTACGCTTTCTGTCGTACGTTTTGGTTCGTACGGTTCCTTTCGTACGAACGTCCGGGGCACCGCGCACACTGGATACCGAGCGCGGTGCCCCGCCCCATGCACCACCTCCGCCCGACAACGGCGTCAGGCGAAACCCACCAAGGAGTTCCCGTGGCCATCTCGGTCTTCGACCTGTTCTCGATCGGCATCGGCCCGTCCAGCTCCCACACGGTGGGGCCGATGCGAGCGGCACGCATGTTCGCCCGCCGACTGCGCAACGAGGGGCTGCTGGCCCCGGTGACCTCCATACGCGCCGAGCTCTACGGCTCGCTGGGCGCGACCGGGCACGGGCACGGCACCCCCAAGGCGGTGCTGCTCGGCCTGGAGGGCGCGTCACCGCGGACGGTCGACGTGGAGAGGGCCGACGAGCGGGTCGAGCAGATCAAGTCCTCGGGGCGCATCAACCTGCTCGGCGAGCACGAGATCGACTTCTCCTTCGACGGCGACCTGATCCTGCACCGCCGCAAGGCGCTGCCGTACCACGCGAACGGCATGACGATCTTCGCGTACGACACCTCCGGTGAGCTCGTGCTGGAGAAGACGTACTACTCCGTGGGCGGCGGCTTCGTGGTCGACGAGGACGCGGTCGGCGAGGACCGCATCAAGCTGGACGACACGGTCCTGAAGTACCCCTTCCGCACCGGCGACGAGCTGCTGCGGCTGACCCGCGAGACAGGCCTGTCGATCTCGGCCCTGATGCTGGAGAACGAGCGGGCCTGGCGCACCGAGGAGGAGATCCGCGAGGGGCTCCTCGGCATCTGGCGCGTGATGCAGGCGTGCGTGTCGCGCGGCATGTCCCGCGAGGGCATCCTGCCCGGCGGCCTCAAGGTCCGCCGCCGCGCCGCCGTCTCGGCCCGCCAGTTGCGCGCCGACGGCGACCCGCTGGCCCACGCGATGGAGTGGATCACGCTCTACGCCATGGCCGTGAACGAGGAGAACGCGGCGGGCGGCCGCGTGGTCACCGCCCCCACCAACGGCGCCGCGGGCATCATCCCGGCGGTGCTGCACTACTACATCAACTTCGTGCCGGGTGCCGACGAGGACGGCGTGGTCCGCTTCCTGCTGGCCGCGGGCGCCATCGGCATGCTCTTCAAGGAGAACGCGTCCATCTCCGGCGCCGAGGTCGGCTGCCAGGGCGAGGTCGGCTCCGCCTGCTCGATGGCCGCCGGCGCCCTCGCCGAGGTCCTGGGCGGCAGCCCCGAACAGGTCGAGAACGCCGCCGAGATCGGCATGGAGCACAACCTCGGTCTGACCTGCGACCCGGTCGGCGGCCTCGTCCAGATCCCCTGCATCGAGCGCAACGGCATGGCGTCCGTGAAGGCCGTGACCGCCGCCAGGATGGCCATGCGCGGCGACGGCTCCCACAAGGTCTCCCTCGACAAGGTCATCAAGACCATGAAGGAAACCGGCGCCGACATGAGCGTCAAGTACAAGGAGACGGCGCGGGGCGGGCTCGCGGTGAACATCATCGAGTGCTAGGAAAACAGGCCCTGACCAGTGCGTTCGTGTCTTTCGGCGCTGTCGGGGCCTTCCCTGCTTACCCGGTGGAAAGTCCCTTGGACGTCCCCGGGACAGACGTGAAAGTCCCTGAAAAGTCCCTGGGGAATCCCTGAGCTGCCAGGCACCACTGAGGTCAGGAGGCCTGCCCGGAGGCCAGTTCCTCGAACGCCGAGCGCGCGGTGGCGAGGAACGCCGGGACACTGGGCCGCAGTTCGGACCTGCGCAGCCAGGTCGTCGTGACCTCGGTCCGCGAGGCGCCGCCTGTCAGCGGCATCGCCGTCACCTCGCCCCGTGCGGCGGATCCGGCGATTCGGGCAGCGGGGCACTGCCCATGCCCGCGGCCATGTTGGAAGTCCGCGCCCTGCTCGCCGTGCATGGAGTTGTAGAACTTCGATTCGGGGTCCTCCACCCACCAGTCGTCGTCGGTGACCCGGTGGTAGGGCATGGCGGTGCCCCCGGCCTCCATACCGAAGCCCTCGGTGATGGTGTAGGTGCCGGTCGGGGTGGTGTAGGTGCCCTGCCTGCGGGTCGCCCCGCCGGTCACGCCGTTGGAGCCGACCCGCCCCGCGCCCGTGCTGAACTGTGCCTTCCAGCCGGAGGAGCCTTTGGCCCAGGCGGTGACGGTGGCGTAACGGACGTCGCCGCCAGTGCGCCGAGGACGAGGACGGCGCTCAGAACCCGCCAGGGAAGGATCTGCAGGTTGTGCTCCTTGCAGGGATCGGATGACGAACGACGAGCGGACACGAGGAGACGGGCGCCATGACGGGCACCTCTCGCAGACTCCCCCGCGGGCAGCACGAACAACGGACGTCGCGGCCGGCCGGTCACCCCGCCCGGTTCCCCGAGGACCGGGCCACGGTCCGCGGGACGGTGCGCTCGGCGCCTGACCGACTGATGCTGCGTCCGCCGGACGCGGCTGCCTGCCCGTTCGCGGTCGTGGCCGGACACCGGACGTGGGCCGGGCCCTGCCTGGTGGAGGGCCCGGCCCACGTGCTGGTGTGCCGCTGTGGGTTACGGGGTGAGGGTCTGGCCGAGGTGGGCGCCCGCGGGGGTGCCCAGGGTGGTGCGGCCGTAGTAGACGCCACCGCTCATGTCGATGCCGGAGCTGCCGGAGTCCAGCTGGAGGATGGTGCCGTCGTAGCTGTTCTCGCCCTCGGCGCCGATGGCGAAGTCGGCGCGGCCCCAGCCGGAGAGGTCCTGCAGGACGACGGCGGAGCCGAACTTGTCGTCGGGCTCGGTCGCGCCGGGGACGCCGGAGGTGTCCTGGCTGATCGCCTTGGCGCCGGAGCCGGTCAGACCGCTGGAGGAGCCGCGCAGCAGTTCGGTCATGCCCGCGTTGGACTGGTTGGTGCCGCTGCGGGTGATGTCCTCGCCCGGCAGGCCAGCCAGGACGTCCGCGTAGCCGTCGTCGTTGAAGTCGCCGACGGACACGGAGGCGCCCATCGCGTCGCCGGCCTCGGCGGCCCCCGGGACCCCGCTGGTGTCCTGGTGGATCGTCTTCATGCCGGTGGTGGTGAAGCCGGTCGACGTGCCGGGGACCATCGTGACCTGGCCGCCCGCATGGGCGCCGGACTCGGCGGTGTAGGGCTGGCCGATGACGATGTCGTCGTAGCCGTTGCCGTTGACGTCACCCGCGGCAATGGACCGGCCGCCCTTGACGGACAGGACGCTGACCTTGACCAGGCCGGAGGAGGTGCCCTTGAACCAGGTGACGCGGCCGGTGCCGGACTGGTCGCGGTAGTTGAGGGCCACGTCCGCATACCCGTCACGGTTGAAGTCGCCGGTGGCGGCATCCAGGTAGGCGACCGAGCCGGTGGCACTGGTCAGCTTGCCGTACTGGGTGGCGCCACCGGTCAGGTGGGCGTTCCAGCTGCCGCTGTTGCCGGTGCCCGCCGAGAAGACGTCCGCCTTGCCGTCGGCGTTGAAGTCGCCGACCGTGACGGCCGCACCGAGGTGGGCGCCGCTCATCGTCACGCCCGACGTGCCGTAGATGTAGCCGGAGTTCAGCCCCGGCCCGTACAGCACGGTGACCGCGCCGCGGTCCGCGTGGCCGGAGGTGTCGTCCTCGCCGGGCGCGCCGATCGCGAGGTCGGCGTACCCGTCGCCGTTGGCATCGCCCCACGCGGTGGACGCGCCGAAGCTGTCCCCGGACTCGGAGGAGCCGGGCACGCCCGGGCTGGACTGGGTGAGTTTGATCTCGCCCGCGGCGACCGGGCCGTCGGTGCCGCCCGGCACCACGACGGCCTCACCGGAGCTGCTGCCTTCCCGCGGCACGCCCGCGACCAGGTCGTTGATGCCGTCCCGGTTGAAGTCGGCGGTCGCCATCGCGGAGCCTGCGCCCGCGCTCGCGGCGAAGCGGCGGATCTCGCCGAGCCTGGCGTACATGGCGTCGCCGGGGCACTCGGTGGCGTACGCGTCGCGGTGGCCGGAGATCTGGTTGAGGGTGGCCTGCTGGCCCTTCTTCCAGACGCCGGTGTCCTCCATGGCGGTCAGCGTGACCGTGCCCTTCGGGTCACCGCCGTACTGGCCCAGCTTCCAGGCGGCGAGGCGGGCCACCGACTCCAGCGTGGCGCGGGTCGGCCGGCCCGCCGCGATGCCCTTGGCCGTGTCGCCCTGGAAGTCGCCGAGGACGGCGATGCCGGCCGAGTAGCTGTTGAAGCCGTAGGTGTGCGCGCCCATCACCGGCAGGTCGACGCCGCCCGCGCGGCCCTCGAAGATCTGGCCGCACTTGTCGACCAGGAAGTTGTAGCCGATGTCGTTCCAGCCGTTGACCTGCACGTGGTACGCCATGATGCCGCGCACGATCGACGCGGACTGGGCGCAGCTGTAGCTGTTGGTGCCGACCGTGTGGTGCACGAAGACGGCCTGGACCTTGTCGATGTACGAGGGCGGGTCGTCGACCATCGACTCGTCGGCGCCCCACAGCGCCCGGCTGAGGATGGGGGGTTCGGTGACGGTGGACGGCGGCGCGGTCGGCTTGATCTCACTCGGCGACGGCGAAACGGAGTCACTCGGGGACGCGGTCTCGGTGGGCGACGTGGAGTCGGCCGGCGTGGCGGAGTCCGACGGGGACGCGGAGCCGGAGGCCGAAGGCGCGTCGACAGCGGTGGGCGACGCGGACGCGGAGTCCGTGGCACCAGGGGTGGCGTCCTCGGCGTACGCGGCGGGCTCCACCTCGGTGTCAACGGCCCTGGACTCGCCGTTGGTCACCACGCCAGGGTCGACCAGGTTGACCTGAAGCCCCTTGGGCAAAGCGGCGGTCGCGGTGCCGTCCTGGGCGACGAGCTGCACCTGGACACCGTCGGACGGACCGACCCAGATCGGCTCGGAGGACCCGCGCATACCGGGCTTCACATCCTCCGGCGGGTCCTCGTCCAGGTCCAGGTTCTGCCAGTCGCTCCACTGGCCGGTGTCGAGACCGCGGGTGCGCACCTGCGCGGTGCCGTCGATCTTCTTGGCGCCGCCGTTCCAGGAGACACCGAGCATCGAGAACTGCTCGGTGCCGGTCTGCGGCAGCGTGCGCCTGCCGTTGCCGGTGCCCTTCAGCGCGAGGTCGTAGACCTTGACCGGCCGCTTGGCCCGGCCCGCCGCGCCGTGATCGCCGGACGGGCTGGCCAGGGCGTACGTCGCCACGCCCCCGCCTCCCAGGACCACGGCACCGATGGTCAGCCAGGCTCTTCGTTCAGGCTCAGCGGTCTGTAAGCGTGCGACGTGCGGCGATTCAAGATGTAATCCACCTCGTAGAAAAGTCACGTAAGGCACACCTGTCGCTCAGGTGGCCTGCCTTCACCCAGCGCACAGCACCCGCGGAACATCACCGCCGGGCCGGGCCAAGTGACGCAGGTCACTGCTACTGATCGGGTTGGCCGGCCGGCTCGTCCGGTGCGGGCAGTGAGCCCGTGCAGGTGGCGCGGCCGAAGTGGCCGGTGGCGGTGGCGCTTTGGATGTAGTGGCCGCGGATGGTGAGGGTGCAGCGGGCCTGGCCGCCGTTGTCGCCGAGGGTGATGCTGACGATGGGGTCCCGGCCGAGGGGAACTTCCACGCTCTTGTGCCACGGCAGGGCGGCGGCTTTGACGACGGTGGCTTTTCCGGTGGCGCTGCGGGCCTGGTAGCTGATGTCGGCGGTGCCGGTGATCTCGTAGGTGACCGCGGCGGTGGGGGGCCGGTGCTCCGGCTTGCCGCCGCTGGGGCCGGTGTTGAGCACGCCATACAGGACGAGTCCGGCGCAGGCGGCCAGCATCGCACCGCCGGCGATCAGGCCGGCACGGTCCGCACGCCCTCGGCTCGGTGGCCTGGCGGTCGCCGGTGTGGCATCGCCCGGTTCCGCCTGCCGCTGCCCGTCCGCCGCCCGCCCAGCGGCGGGGGCTTGCGCGGGCCCTGTGTCATCTGCGGATTTCGAGCCCGCACGCGTGTCGGCCAGATCCTGATCTGTGCGGATGTCCGGTTCTCCGGCGTCGGGCCGGGGCGTTTTGGATTCCCGGGTTGTGCCGCCCATGAATTATCCCCCTTGGAAATATTGACGTTCGGGATATCGGCGCTCGGGTGGGAGCCCGGCGGTTATACACGATGCCGCGCGCCGCTGGCCGGCGACCGGAAATATCGGATATCCGGCGGGCCCGGATTGGCCTCAAGTGCCCGTAAAGAGCGTCAAGCGACCGCAATATGCGGTCGCTTGACACTGCGTCGGCGAACTGGCTAGAAATCCGGCGCCGCTGCGCATGACTTCTCGATCCGGCAGACAGGGGCGGGTTTTCGGCGGCGTGTTTAGTCCACGACGCATGAGGAAAGGCTTGGCGTGAGACCCAGATTGGGCAGGCTCATAGCGTGCCTGGTGGTATCCGCGGTGACGAGTACCGCGCTGCCCCAGGTCGCTTATGCCGCACCCGCCTCGGACGGTGACGACAAGGGAATCGTCGACACCGTCAAGGGTTGGTTCGCGGATGATAGCAAGGGAAACGAAAAGCCGCCGTCGCATGACGAATTGGGGATTGCCGACCGGCAGAAACTGCCGAAGGGCAAGAACGCCCCGAAGGCCGTGCGGGTCAAGGAGCTGACGGGCAAGCGCACGGCGTCTGCGCGGTTCTGGCAGATGTCGGACGGCAGCGTCCAGGCGGAGCTGTCGGCGGTGCCGACGTCCTTCCGGTCCGGGTCGGGCAAGAAGGCGACCTGGAAGCCGATCGACACGACGGTCCGCGAGAGCGGGGCGCAGGGCTTCGAGTTCGCCAACACGACGAACGAGGGCCGGAGCTGGTTCGGTGCGGACGCGGACCGGCTGGTGCGTTTCCAGTCGCCGTCCGGCCGCTCGGTCACCCTCGGCCTCGACGGTGCGGACGGCTCGCTGAAGCCGAAGGCCAAGGGTTCCACGGTCACGTACGAGGATGTGGCGCACGGCGCGGACCTCGCGTACGCCGTCGGTCCGGGCCGGGTGAAGGAGAACATCACCCTGGCCGAACGCCCGGACGGACCGCTGAAGTTCACCTTCACCCTGGACACGGCCGGGCTGACCCCGAAGGCGCGCAAGGACGGCTCGATCGCGCTGTACGGCGAGCTGCCGCACACGCCCGAGCTGGTGATCCCGGCGCCCTACATGACGGACGCGAAGAAGGCCGACAAGTCGGTCTTCGGGGAGACGTACAGCACCAAGGTCAGCCAGAAGCTCACCAAGGACGGTAAGTCCTGGAAGCTGACCGTCACGCCGGACGCGAAGTGGCTGGCGTCGAAGGAGCGTCAGTACCCGGTGGTCATCGACCCGACGATCACGATCGCGCCCTCGCCGGCCGACTCCCAGGACACCATGGTCCTCTCCGACCAGGCGTCGACGAACTTCAACACCACCTGGAAGCTGTCGGCCGGCAAGACCGACACAGGCACCGCCCGGTCGCTGATCAAGTTCCCGCTGAGCGAGATCCCCTCGGGCACGACGATCGACTCGGCGCGCCTGGAGATGTACTTCGACCAGGCGCACACCACCAACGCCAACGACGTCACCATCGGCGCCTACCGGGCGACCGGCGCATGGGACGAGTCGACGGCGACCTGGTCCAACGCCAGTTCCCTGGTGGGCGAGTTGTCCGGCACCAGCGTGCAGGTGGACGACGGCGACGCGGGCACCACGGCCGCGTCCGGCTCCTGGCCGGCCTCCGGCTCGACGCTGACGCAGTACGCGATCGGCGGCGACTACCGCTACAACAAGGACACCGTCGCCGGGGACACCTACACCTGGCAGCCGGAGATCAAGGACGCGGGCACTTACAAGGTCGAGGCGCACTACGTGGCGGCGACCGACCGGGCGACCAACGCGCCGTACACGGTGACGTCGAAGAACGGCACCGCGACCTACACGGTGAACCAGCAGTCGGGCACCAACGGGGTGTGGGCCGCGCTGAACGGCGGTTCGCAGATCAGCTTCGCCAAGGGCACGGCGGGCAAGGTCGTCCTGGGCGACGGCCCGGCGTCCTCGACCACGGCGGTGATCGCGGACGCGGTCCGCTTCACCAACCCGGCGTCCATCGTGAAGAACACCGGCGAGTACAATCAGTGGCACAAGTTCCCCGTCACCGACACCGTCCAGCAGTGGCTGGACGGCACGTCGACGAACAACGGCTTCGTGCTCAAGGCCACCGACGAGTCGTCCACCGCCCCGACCGGCGGCCCCCGCTACGAGTCCGGTGACGGCGACTACGGCGGCGAGACCTCCACGATCCCGCGGCTGACGGTCACCTACGGCAAGGTCGGCACCACGCTGAACTCGCCGACCGTGATCCACTCCACCGGCCCGGAGCTGAGCTGAGCTGGAAGGCGTACACCAACACCACCGGCGACCCCGGCTACGACATCGCCGAGTACCAGCTGCACCGCTCCACGCAGCAGACGTTCACGCCGTCCGCGGCCACCCTGGTCGCCCCGGTCGACAAGTCGGCGACGGCCTACACCGACACCACCGCGACCCCGACTCCGGACTCCTCCTCGGCGGAGATCGGGCGGTCGTACTACTACCAGCTCGCGGTGAAGACGAAGAACGGCCAGCTGCTCGGCTCGCCGACCCGCATCGTGGGCGTGCCCAAGGCGGGCCGCACCATGCGGCTCATCCAGGGCACGTCGGGCGTCACCGACACGACCCTGGCCTCCGGGCAGCCGGCCACCAACCAGGACGCCATCCAGTCGTTCGGCGTGGGACAGAAGTGGCTGGAGGCGGGCAACGACTCCACCACCTACGGCAAGGCGCGCGCGGCGCTGAAGTTCGACACCGGCGCCATTCCGACGACGGCGACGGTGCTGGAGTCGCGGCTGTTCATGTGGGGCGCGGAGACCACCACCGGCACCAACGGCGCGATCTACGAACTGCACGGGCTGAACCGGGACTTCGACGAGACGACGGCGACCTGGAACAACGCGTCGTCAAGTACGGCGTGGACGACGGCGGGCGGCGACTTCTCGGGCACCGTGTCCGACACGGTCGGCTCGGTGTCGGAGGTGGGCCGTCACTGGTGGGACGCGACCTCGCTGACCCAGGGGTGGACCACGACACCGTCCAGCAATCAGGGCGCCCTGGTCAAGGTGAAGGACGAGTCCTCCACCGGCCCGCAGGAGCGCACCCTGTTCCTGGCCTCGGAGGCGGCCGACCCGCAGCTCGGCCCGCTCCTGCGCGTGATCTACGTCGACTCGACGACCGCGGACACGTACTACGCTCCGACCACCCCGTCCCGCATGACCCCGAACTCCACCTACACGGTGGACTTCACGGTCACCAACACCACCAGTTCCGCTTGGGCGGCGGGTGAGCGGGAGCTGTCGTACACCTGGGAGCTGCCGGACGGCACCGACGTGACGACGGGCGGCAACCAGCTGTCCACGGCGATCCCGGCCCTGAATCCCGGCCAGTCGGCGACGATCCAGGCGCAGGTCGCCACACCGATCAACTCCGACGCGGGCAACAAGCGCACCGACTATGTGCTCGGCTGGGACGTCAGGAAGGTCTCCGACGGCAGCTGGCTGTCGGTGACGAACACCTCGATCCAGCCGCTGAAGCAGAACGTGGCAGTGGAGGACCCGACCTCCGACACCCTCGGCCTGGAGAAGTTCTACTCCTACACCGGGAAGAACACGGGCGCCGGCTCGACGGTCATGAACAACCTGGCGTCGGGCAACACGGTCTGGTCGTACAACGCGTTCACGAACCCGGGCCGTGGTCTGAGCACCTTCGCCCGCTTCTCGTACAACTCGCTGGACACGTCCGACACGGTGCTGGGTGCGGGCTGGTCCGGACAGGCCGCCGGTCCCATCCGCCTCGGCGCGCCGCTGGACTTCCACCCCAACCCCAACCCGACGGAGATCCGTCTCCCGGACGGCGACGGGACCACGCACGTCTTCACCAAGCAGCAGGACGGGTCGTGGAAGGCCCCGGCCGGCGTCCACTACAAGGTCACGATGAAGACGGGCCTGGACTGCACACCGGACAAGGACCCGGTCCCGGACGCGTGGACGCTGCTGCGCCCGGACGGCACGCGGTTCCTCTTCGGCTGCGACGGCTACCTGACGTCCACGGTCGACAAGAACGGCAACACGCAAACGTTCACGTACGAGGAGCGCAAGTCCAACAACAAGCCGACCAAGTTCCTCACGTACATCACCGACCCGGCGGGCCGGCAGTCCCTCACGGTCGACTACTACAAGAAGGGCGACGCGTCGTACGACTACATCGACGACACGGGCGCCAAGGCCACCGGCAGCAACCTGACCAACTCCAAGATCTACGACCACGTGAAGTCCATGACGGACATCTCGGGCCGCAAGGTCTCCTTCTTCTACACGACGAAGGGCCTGCTGGGGCAGTTCACCGACGGTGACGGCTCGTCCCAGCCGAAGGTCTTCAAGTTCACCTACGACGCCACCCAGGGCAACAAGAACGTCAAGCTGGTCAAGGCGGCGGACCCGCGCGGTCATGCGACGCAGTTGGCGTACTACGCCCCGCAGACGGGTGACGACCCGAAGTACCACTGGTGGACGAAGACGATCACGGACCGTCTGCAGGGGGACACGGGCTTCGCGTACGCGGCGGACACGGCGAACACGAAGTTCACCGACACCACGGTCACCGACGCCGAGACGCACGCCACGAAGTACGTGACGGACGACTTCGGACGTGCCGTCCAGACGACCAACGCCAAGTCCCAGACATCAAAGACGAGTTGGGACGCCGACAACAACGTCACCTACCTGGAGGAGGACAACAGCGCCAAGACCGCGTACTGCTACGACCAGAAGACGGGCTACCCGCTCTGGCAGCGCGACGCGGAGAACAACACGGCGGGGGTACCGGACCAGGCGACCACCTGTGTGTCGGACACCTCCAAGTGGCCGGCCAACGCGGCCAAGTACGAGTACCAGACGCGCGCCGACGGCTTCTCGGCCGACCTGTTCCGCAAGACCTCCCCGGAGGGCCGCGCCTGGCAGTTCGAGTACGACAGCTTCGGCAACCTGAAGACGGTCACAGACCCCAAGGGCGTCGTGGCCGGTGACGGTACGTACACCACGTCGTACGAGTACGACTCCTACGGCGAGTTGACCAAGGCGACCGACGCCAACGGCAACCCGACTACCAACAAGGACTTCGGTCCCACGGGTTACCCGGCGACGATCACCGACGCGCTGGGCAAGTCGAGCTCGTACGTGTACGGCGAGCGCGGCCAGGTCACCCAGGTGACCGATGCGCTGGGCAAGAAGACCACGCAGACGTACGACACCTTCGGGCGTCCGCTGGCGGCCACGGTGCCCAGGGACCAGGACGCGGGCGTCTTCATCACCACCCCAGCTCCGGTGTACGACGCGAACAACAACGTGACCACGTCGACGGCGCCCAACGGTGCGGTCTCGACTGCCGCGTACGACGACGCGGACCAGGTCACATCGGCCACCGCGCCGAAGGACACCTCCACCTCCGACGAGCGGACGACGACCTACACCTACGACAAGGTCGGCAACCTGAAGTCGGCGACGGAGCCGAAGGGCACGCTGACCACGACGGACCCGGACGACTACGTCACAAGCAACGCCTACGACGCGATCTACCAGCTCACGTCAGTGGTCAACGCGGCAGGCGACACCATCTCCTACGCGTACGACAACGTCGGCAATGTCACGACGGTCGTCGACCCGAAGAAGAACGCCACGTCCGACCCGGACGACTACACGTCGAAGACCGCCTACGACCTGGACCACCGGGTCACGCAGGTCACCGACGCGGCGGGCAACGTCACCGAGCGGGGCTACGACAAGGACTCGCTGGTCACGTCGACCACGGACGCCGAGAACAACACCACCACGATCACCTACGACGAGCGGGGCAAGCAGACCGAGGTCAAGGTCCCGCACGTCGGCACGTCGACCATCACCTATCGGACGACGAAGTACGAGTACGACCAGGTCGGCAACACCACCAAGGTGATCACCCCGCGCGGCACGGAGACGTCGACGGCCGACGACTTCGCCTCCCGGACCGAGTACGACGCGCTGAACCGCCCGGTCAAGCAGTACCAGCCGTACGACCCGAACGACGCCCGCTACAACAAGCCGGACGTCTACACCCAGACGTCGTACGACGCGGTGGGCCGGGTGGCGAAGACGTCGCTGCCGCCGTCGGAGGGCCAGACGGTCCGCAACGACACGACGCACAGCTACTTCGACAACGGCTGGGTCAAGTCGTCCACGGACCCGTGGGACATCGACACCACCTACGACTACAACGACCTGGGCGAGCAGACCAAGCGCACGCTGACCTCGGCCGGCGGGTCCTCGAACCGGACCATGACGTGGTCGTACTACCCGGACGGCAAACTGAAGTCGAAGTCCGACGACGGCGTGCCGGTGGGCAGCGCGGTGGTCCTCGTCGACAACTCCGATACCCAGAACACCTCCTCGACCGGTACCTGGACGAAGGGAGATATCACCGGTCAGCAGGGCTACGACCACGCCACGCATGCGGCGGGCAGCGGCACGGACGCGTTCACGTGGATGCTCAACATCCCGACGGACGGCACGTACACCGCGTACGTGAAGTACCCGACGGTGGATGGCGCGGCGACGGCGGCGAAGTACACGCTGACGCACGCGTCGGGTTCGGTGGACAAGACCGTCGACCAGACGAAGTCGACCGGCTCGTGGGTCTCGCTCGGCTCGTACACCTTCACGCAGGGCAATGACGCTAAGCTGGAGCTGGCCGAGAACAGCGGCGGCACGGTCGTCGCTGACGGTGTGAAGCTGGTCCGCGACAACTCCGGTGAGACGGACGACGAGAAGCACAACTTCAGCTACGGCTACGACGTCAACGGCAACCTGACGTCGATCGACGACCTGTCACCGGGCGCGAAGATCGACGGCTACGCGGTGGCGTACGACGGCCTGAACCAGATCCAGAAGGTCGCCGAGTCGACGTCGGGCACTGAACAGACGTCCACGTCGTACACGTACGACGCGAACGGCCAGCCGGAGACGGTCGACCACCCCGACCAATACAGCAAGTACACCTACGACTTGCGCGAACTGGTGAAATCGGTATCGGTCGGCAAGACTGCGTCGGACGCCTCACCGAAGGTCACGTCGTACACGTACACGCCGCGCGGCCAGAAGCTCCAGGAGACCAAGGCCAACAACAACACAGTCGACTACACCTACTACCTCGACGGTGCACTGAAGTCGACGACGGAGAAGAAGGGCTCCGGCACTCTCGTCTCCTCGCACACCTACGCCTACGACCCGAACGGGAACAGGGCGCAGGACGTGGCGAAGAAGATGAACGCCGACGACCACGCCGCATATCTGTCCTCGACCACGGACTACACCTATGACCCGGCCGACCGGCTGGCGAAGTCGGTGAAGACCGGCAACGGCGCCGGGACGGACACGTACGTCCACGACGACAACGCCAACGTCATCAACCAGACGGTCAAGGGCACGACCAGCACCTACACCTACGACCGCAACCGGCTCCTCTCGGCGAGCACGGGCGGCTCGACGGCGAACTACAACTACGACCCGTTCGGCCGCCAGGAATCGGTGACCTCGGGCGGCGAGATCATCTCCCGGAGCGTGTACGACGGCTTCGACCACGTCGTGGAGTCCCAGAAGATGGACGACACGGGTGCGATGAAGTCCACCACGTACACCTTCGACCCGCTGGACCGCACCGCCTCGAAGACGGCGGACGGCAAGACCACCGACTTCGACTACCTGGGCCTCTCCAGCGAGGTCCTGGACGAGAAGGTCGTCGGCGAGCTGACCAAGTCCTACCAGTACAGCCCGTGGGGCGAACGCCTGTCGCAGGTCAAGCACAACACCGACGGCACGACCGAGGACGGCTACTACGGCTACAACAGCCACACCGACGTCGAGACCCTCACGGACGACAACGGCGACACGAAGGCCACGTACGGCTACACCGCGTACGGCAGCAACGACGACTCCGAGTTCACCGGCATCGACAAGCCGGACGCCGCCGACCCCACGAAGGAGGAGTACAACCCGTACCGCTTCAACGCCAAGCGGTGGGACGCCCAGTCCGGCACGTACGACATGGGCTTCCGCGACTACAACCCGGGCCTGAACCGCTTCACCACCCGGGACATGTACAACGGAGCCCTCGCCGACATAAACCTCGGCAGTGATCCGTTCACCGGTAACCGATACGCCTTCACCGGCGGAAACCCCACCAGCCGCATCGAGCTGGACGGACATGGCTGGTGCGACTGGTGCTCGGACGCCGCGTCCTCCGTGGGCGACTGGTTCTCCGAGAACTCGGACACCTTGAGCGATGCCGCCAGTGATCTGGGCGGATTGCTGCTCAGCGGCGGGGGCATGATCGGAGGCGCTGGCGCCGTGGTCCTGGGCGGTGCCGAGTGTGTTGCGGGCGGGATCGAAACACTCGGGCTCGCTTGTGGGCTCGGCGCTGCGACAGCAGTATCCGGGGCCGGCCTCGCAGCCGCGTCGGCCAAGGGCTTCTGGGACAGCGCCTCCGAACTCGGCAAGGATCTTGGCAACCTCCGCAGTGCAGATTCGGATTCTTCGTCCGGCGGGTTTTCTGCATCCAGTGGAGAGATTTCGTACAACAGCGACGACCTGAGTCGCGCGGCTTTCAATGCCCGTACGAAATCCGGAGTCGGCGATGGGCGAAATGTTGCCGCAGCGTGGGTGGAGGGCCTGGATGAGCCCGTGGTCGGGTTCAGTAAGGGCAAGGTAAACGGCAAGGAATATCACTCGGAGGATGATGTTCTGGCCCAACTCAAGGCCATGAAGATCGACCCGAGTAAAATCAGGGCACTGTACAGTGAACGGCAGCCGTGCCCTGACAAGTGCGACCCCATGCTGGCAAAGGTTCTGGACAACGGAACGCCGATCTCCTGGTCCGTTCCGTGGCATACCAAGACAACAGAGTTGGGACGCTTGATGAACGAGCAATCGAACGAATTGCTCAGTGAGATGATCAGGCGGGCAAAGGGGTACTAGTGGTACCGGAGTGACCGGGCCGTGAATCCTTGGGGTTCGGTGGCAGGAATGTTATTCCTGCCACCGAACCCCTCAGTCGACGGAAAAGGAGATTTGCTGTGGTCAACCGTATGGGTGAAGACGCCCTCCGCCACGTTCAGGAATTGGCTGACCTTGCCGTAGAAGCACTCAAGGCACATGGTTTCAACTTGGCGTCGGAAGGGTCTGGAGGGCTGGTTGTGGAGGTCGATGCGGGCGACGACGAGGCAGGAGGTGTGTACATCAAGTGGAAATCCCCTCTTTCAATTTCTTCGAAGGTGACAGAATTGATCCGATCTCAAAATCTGGAGTCCCCCTTCCTGGCGCAGGCCACCCAGTATTCATCCGGAATGCAGAAGGCCCTCTCGAATGCTCTGTCGCTAAGTGGTTTTCTAGTCGAACTTGAAGACGATCTTCGCCCGTTTGGGATTCGCGTGGTTTCCCGCGGATGACCAATTCCGCCCGACGTGCGGGGACGAGGCCCCGACCTGCGCGACGTCCTGACGCGCTGTCGGCGTGAGGGGAGGAGACGGACGCGCTCTCCGCTACCGCGCGGAAACGGAATTCGGCGCCGGGGACGGGGCCCGCCAGGCATGTAGCTGTTCAGCAGGGGTGACGGATCTTCAGGCTGCTGCGGTGAGGTGACCGGGTGTGAGGGCAGGCGGGAGCCACGCGCCGGTGGTGAAGAACTCCTCCAGTGCGTCTGGATCCGTGGACCGGCGAGCCGGATCCCTACGCCGGCATGTACGACGACTGACCGCTCACAAAGCCCCTGCTCAGTGGTTCCGGTCACCTGCGATGACCGGAACCACTGAGCCGGAACCAGTGGCCGTCCACGTCCAGCACCTTCAGCATCGTCTCCAGCCGGCTGCGCCGCAGATCCACCGAGGCCTCCAAGGCCGGCATGGACAGCGGCCGACCCGCCTCAGCGAGGACCGCGAGGGTCTGGCGTACCTCTCCCTCCGGCGGGAAGGCGGTCTCGGCGAAGTACCGCCAGATCGCCTCGTCCTCCTTCCCCGGAAGCCGGCCTCATTGAGGCTGTGGGCGAGAAGGTCCGCGAAGACGGTGGCCGGATCCGGCGGAGCCCGATCTACGCCGCGCCGCGTGGGTACATGTTCCATGTCCTGCGGCAACACCTACGCCAGCGTGCAGTTGGAGGCCGGCGAGTCGATCGTGAGCCTGTCCAGGGGCTCGGACACTCCACACCGAAGGTCACCCTCGACCACTACGCTCATTTCATGCCCGGCGCTGGACATCGCGGCCAGGACGCCATGGACGCATGGCTGGAGCGAGATCAACTACGGATTCTCCCCCAGGACTCCCCAACAGCCGAGTTGATCAAGAACGTGACGCCGAATCTGCAGGTCAAAAGGGTGATCGCCTCCGGCGCCAGCATGAACGTCAAGTACAAGGAGACGGCGCGGGGCGGGCTGGCGGTCAACATCATCGAGTGCTGAGGCACCGACAAGCCGTCGGACCGCGATCGGTGGCCACCAGAGGCTGAGGTTCCCACCGCGAGCGGGGATCGCGCGTGCCAGGGTGGGGCAGGAATCAACCACAACTCCTGCTCCCCCCACCGGCACTTCAGGGAGTCCCCATGCTGCGCGGCATCGACGTGAGCGCATACCAGTCCTCTTCGTACGACACCGACGGCCTCTCCTTCGTCTTCATCAAGGCGACGGAGGGCCGCTCGTACGTCAACCCGAAGCTGACCGCCCAGGTGAAGACGGCCCGCGACGCCGACTGCGTGGTCGGCTTCTACCACTTCCTGTGGCCCGGCAACATCACGGCGCAGGCGAAGTACTTCGTCGGCAAGGCCCCGGAGAAGGCGGGCGACCTGCTCGCCGTCGACTGGGAGACGACCGGCGACGGCACCCACGCGAGCAACGCGGAGAAGGACCGCTTCCTCCGCAAGGTGAAGGAACTCCGCCCCGATCACCGGGTCGTGCTCTACACCAACCGCAACTACTGGCTGAACGTCGACACCACCTCGTACGCGGGCGACGGCCTGTGGATCGCCGACTACGTGACCGCGGGCAAGCCCCGCATCCAGGCGAAGTGGCGCTTCCACCAGTACACCGCCGACCCCCTGGACAAGGACGTCGCCGACTTCGCCGGCAAGGCGGCGCTAGTCGACTGGGCGGGCGGCGGCTGAGCGCTCCCCGGCCGCGAAGGCCAGGATCTCGGGTACGGCCTCGCGCAGGCTCCCGAAGTGGCGGTGGACGCCGTCCACTTCGGGAGCGTTGACTCCCCACACCGTCATGCCGGCGCGCAGCCCGGCCTCCACTCCCGACGGCGCGTCCTCCACCACGAGACAGTCCGCCGGCTCGGCGCCGAGGAGCTTCGCCGCCAGCAGGTAGGGCACCGGCGACGGCTTGCCCTCCTCCACGGCGGCGGCGTCGACGACCACCTGGGGAACGGGGAGATGGGTCCGGGCGAACCGGCCGCGCACCCGGTGCTCGTAGTTCGACGTGACCAGCGCCCAGCACCCGGGCGGCAGTACGGCGAGCAGTTCCGCGGCACCCTCGAAGGCGGAGTAGACGCCGGTGCGTACGTCCTCGTCCTCCAACTCGTGCAGGGCGGCCAGGCACTCCCGCGGGTCGCGATCCGGGGCGACGGTCGCGAAGGTCTCCATGGGGCGGGTGCGCAGCGCCACGCGGTGGACCTGCTGAGGGTTCAGCCCGTAACGCGTCGCCCACGATCCCCAGACACGGCGCTGGTTGTCCACCGCGTCGATCAGCGTGCCGTCGACGTCGAACAGGACGTACTTTTTGGTGGCGTGCCTTACGGTTTCGCTGGTCACGGACGTGATCATGCCATCAGCCGAGCGGGGAGCAGGACATGGGTGGGACCGTCACAGCGGTCAGCAGCAACGGAACGTACTCGTTCACCAAGCCGAATCGGGAGAGCATCAGGCTGCTCGCCGGGCTCGGGGTGGAGGGGGACGTGCATGCCGGCACGACGGTGAAGCACCGGTTCCGGATGGAGAAGGATCCGTCGCAGGTGAATCTGCGACAGGTGCACCTCATGCACGAGGAGCTGTTCGACGAACTGCGCGAGGCCGGATTCGTCGTCGCTCCCGGGGAGCTCGGGGAGAACGTCACCACTCGGGGGGTCGATCTGCTGGGGCTGCCGGTCGGGGCGCTGCTGCGCCTCGGGGACGAGGCCGTCGTCGAGATAACCGGGCTGCGGAATCCGTGCGCGCAGATCGACAACTTCCGGAAGGGGCTGCTCAAGCAGGTCGTCGGGAGGCAGGACGGGGGCGACGGAGGCGTCGTCCACAAGTCCGGTGTCATGAGTGTCGTACGGGAAGGCGGCGTGGTGCGGCCCGGGGACCCGGTCGAGGTCGAGCTGCCGGACGGGCCGCACCAGCCCCTGCGCATCGTCTAGGGCCTGTCCGACGGATCAGGTCGGAGGGGAGCTGCGACGCCTCATCACCGTCCACAACCTCCCGGGACAGAACACCTGGAGCGCCCGGGATCAGGCTCGGAAGTCCGCCGAGCGCTCCCGGGGTGCCTCGGCGAGGGCCTTCGTCACCGCGTCGAGGCCCTCCTGGAGACCGTAGACCGGGGTGCCGGGCTGCTGGCGCCAGGAGTCGTCGAGGCCGCCGGCATCGACGGTGTCGAAGCCGAGGTCGTCGATGAGGGCGCGGACGACGCGCTTGGCTGCCTCGTCGTCGCCGGCGACCGGGAGGGCCATGCGGTCGGGGGCGCCCGCCGGTCGGGGGCGGTCCAGGATGTCCTGGGCGTAGGTGCCGTTGAAGGCCTTGATGACGGTGTGGCCGATCTGCTGGGCCGTCCAGCGGCTCTCGGTGAGGCCCTCGTCCTCGATCGCGGCGATCCTGCCGTCGCGCTGCTGAGGGTAGTAGTTGCCGGTGTCGAGGACGGCGACACCGTCCGCCGCCTCGTCGAGCAGCCCGGACGGCAGGTCCGGGACCGCCTTCACCGGGACCGTGATCACGACGAGCTCGGCGCCGCGTGCCGCGTCCTCGACCTTGACGGGTGTCGCCCCGGTCTCCTCGGCGAGCGGGGTGAGTGTGTGCGGACCGCGGGAATTGGCGACGGAGACGTCATGACCGAGGGCGGTGAGCCGCCGGGTGAGGTTGCCGCCGATGTTGCCCGCGCCGATGATGCCGATCTTCATGAGTGCCAGGCCCTTCCGGGGTTGATGGTCCTGATGGGGGTCACCAACCCCGGGGGCGCACTGGCTATTCCGGGGTGTACGGCACCCGGGTGACCGCCCTCAGGGTTTCACCACGATCTTGCCGAAGTGCGCGTTGCTCTCCATCAGACGATGGGCGTCCCCGATGCGGTCGAGCCCCTCGAAGACCTCGGCCACCGGTGGCCGGAAGCCGCCGTCGCGCAGGCCCGCGTTCAGGAAGGCCGTGGAGCGGCGGCGGCCTGCCGGCGTCGAGGTCAGGGCGGCATTGGCGTACGTGTGGACGGTGAGCGGCCAGTTCCAGGGGAGTACGGCCGGTCGCTGGTCGAGCCAGCCGTAGACGAGCATCGCACCGCCCTGCGCGAGCGCCTCGCCCAGTGGGCGGAAGCCGGGACCGCCGATCGCGTCGAAGATCACCTCGGCCCCGCGCCCGCCCGTGAGCCGCCGGGCCTCCTTCGGCACGTCCTCGTCGTCGGACACGATCACATGCTCCGCGCCGATCTCGAGGAGCCGACGCTTCTTCGTCTCGGACCGGGTGGTGGCCAGCGGAACGGCGCCGATGCGGCGGGCGACCTGGATCGCGGCGGTGCCGACACCGCTGGACGCGCCGGTGATCAGGACATGGTCGCCGGGCTTCAGTCCCGCGGTCTCGAGGAGCGCGCCATACGCCGTCGTGTACGTCAGCCACGCCGCTGCGCCGGTGACCGCGTCCACCGTCTCCGGGCGCGGCACGACCGCGGTCTCGGGCAGCACGACACGTTCCGCGTACACGCCCTGGGCGCTCATCTCGATGCCGGGTCCGGTCGTCACGGGGTCGCCCACGGCGAAGGCGATGACGCCCTCGCCCACCGCCTCGACGGTGCCGGACGCCTCGTAGCCGAGCCGCGAGCCGGGCAGGGTGGGCTGGTAGTAGTACGTCCCCGCGCGGAACAGGGCCTCGGCGCGGTTGAGGCCCAACGCCTCGACGCGGACGAGGACTTCGCCGGGACCGGGGGCGGGCACCTCGACCTCCTCGATCTTCAGGACGTCCGGGCCGCCGAGTTCGTGAAAGAGCACGGTGCGTGAAGTGGTGGATGGCATACCCATGACGCTAGGAGCGCGATGCGAGACGATCCATGCCTGCAGGTCTCGCTTTCCTGTCCGTTCGTCTCACCTCGGTGCCCACGCGCTACGGTATGGGCATGGACGTACTCAGCGACGCCATCGCCACGATGCGCACCGGGCGCCCGCACTCCTCGCGCCGGGACGAGTACGCGCCCTGGGGAATGCGCTTCGAGTCCTCGGACGGGGCCGGGTTCCATGTGGTGCTGCAGGGTTCGGCGTGGCTGCTTCCCGCGGAGGGGGAGCCGGTGGCGCTCGGACCCGGCGACGTGGCCTTCCTCGCACACGGCCGCGGTCACGCGCTGGCCAGCGGCGTGGACGTACCGTTGGAAGACGTACGGCTGCGGCCTGACGGTACGTGGCCGGAACCTCCGCCTCCACGACCGTTGACCGGCACGTCCACCGTTCTGCTCTGCGGGGCCTACCAGTTGGACCGGGCCCGCGCGCATCCGCTCCTGTCCGAGTTGCCCGACGTGGTCCACCTCCCCGCCCGCGTCGGCGCCCACCGCTCGCTGCGGGCCGCGGTCGAACTGCTCGGCATGGAGCTGGAGGAGCCCCGGCCGGGCTCCGACACGATCGTCACCTCGCTCCTGGACACACTCCTGCTGTATATCCTGCGCGCCTGGTGGCAGCGCGAGCGGCACGGCTCCGGGCACCCCACCGGCTGGTCGGCCGCCCTCGCCGACCCGGCGGTCGCGGCGGCCCTGCGCGCCGTCCACGGCGCCCCGTCGCACCCCTGGACGGTCGAGGAACTCGGTGCCCTCGGCGGCCTCTCCCGCGCAGCCTTCGCCCGACGGTTCACCACGCTGGTCGGCGAGCCCCCGCTCACGTACCTCACCTGGTGGCGCATGACGACCGCGGGCCGCCTGCTGCGCACCGACGACATCCCCCTGCGCCAGGTGGCCCAACGCACCGGCTACACCTCGGAGTTCGCCTTCGCCAAAGCGTTCAAGCGGGAGTACGGGGTGGCACCGGGACAGTACCGCAGGCGCGCCTCCTGAGCGCCGCCCGCACCGCATGACGAAGGGGCGCCCGCCGGATCACCGGGGGCGCCCCTTCGCGGGTGTCACTTGCTCAGGTGGGTCCAGAACTCGTCGAACGAGAGGACCTTGTCGCCGTTGAGGTCACGGCTGGCGATGATGGCCTCCGCCACCGACTCGGTGACGTTCCAGTCGCCGCCCTGGGCGAGGGCGGTCTTGAACTCGGCAGCGGTGATGAAACCGTCACCGTCCGTATCGATCCGCTCGAACTGCTTGCGTGCTTCCTCGATGTCCGCCACCGATCCGCCCCTTCGTAGTGCATTACTGCCATGTGTACGGAGGTCAGATTAACGGGCGGGCCGAGCGCGCAGTGCGGCGACCACCCAGGCGAACTCCGCGCGGTGCGCGGACAGCGGCTCCATGCCGCGGACCAGCGCGTTCAGCTCCCGAAAGCGCGCCATCTCGACATGCGCCGCGGACTCCAGGCGTTCCAGTACGGCCGCCCGGTCGGCGTTGCCGAGCAGCGGGCCCAGCACCTCCTCGGCCTCGGGCGACTCGGGGTCGACGTCCTGCTCCAGCGCCTCGCCCGCGAGCTGCACCAGGCGGCTCATGAACCACAGGGAGGTGCCGGCCGGCACGTCCGGCCCCCGGTCCGCCGCGTTGAACTCGATCATCTTCCGCATACGCCGCCGAAAGCCCTTGTCCTGCAACAGCTCGGCCAGCTCCACCCACGCGTCCACCTGCTCCGGCGTGGGGTCCTCGGGCAGCTCGGCGAGGCCGAACCGCATCCTGGTGCGGATGTCGGGGTCCGCGGTGTCGAGGCCCCCGAAGGTCTCCTCCATGAAGTCGTCGGCGATGCGCTTGCGCTCCGCGGCCGAGAGCCGCGCCAGCTTGTTCATGAGTGTCATCTCCTCCGCGGTGGAACCGCGTCGCGCCACGGTCGACAGCACCGCCCGGGTCACCTTCAAGGACCGGATCTGTGCGTCCAGCGCCACCACATGCGCGGCCGCCACCTCCGCGACCGTCGTCTCGCCCGCCAGCACCTTGCGTACGTCGTCCAGGCCCAGGCCCAGTTCTCGCAGGGTGCGGATCAGCTCCAGACGGGCGACGGACGCGGCGTCGTACAGGCGGTAGCCGCCCGAGGAGCGGGCCACCGGGGGCAGGGCGCCCTCGTCCGACCAGTAGCGGATGGTGCGGACGGACAGGCCGGTGCTCCGGGACAACTCTCCGATGGTGAAAAGTCCGGTGCCGTCGTCGATCATGTCTGGGAGTGTGGGCCTTCCAGTGGGTGGAGACTCAAGGTGAGCACTCAACTCGGTGACTCGAGGTGCGGGGGCGCGGTCGTGGCTGACACTCTGCTGAACATTCTGAATGCGGCGGCTCGTGGTGTCTTTCCGCCTCCCGACGGCTGCGTCACCGTCGTGCGTCAGCATTCCCACCGGGACGCCGGGGTCACCGCCTTCACCGCCCATAACGTCGTCTTCACCGACGAGGATCCCCGGTGGGTGCGCGAGGCGCTGGCCTCCGTCGACTGCGACGCCCTCGCCGCGCCGATGAACGCGCGGTTCCTCGCGGCGCTGATGGAGCGCACGGGGCGGGCGAGCGACACCATCGACGTGCTCACGGTCGGCTCCCCGCTCCCGGGTGAGCCGCCGCTCGAGCTGAAGGAGATCCACGACCCCGACCATCCACGGGTCGTCAGTTCCCGCAGGCGCCGCGACGACGTGCGGGTGTGGGCCACCGAGGGCGGCGTGCTCGTGATGGGGCGCGGGGTCGCCGGCCGCCTGGAGGTCGCGGTCGAGGTCGATGAAGACGTACGGCACCGGGGGCTGGGGCGTGCGCTCGTCACGGCGGCCCGGCAGCTGAGCGGGGGCGAACCGGTGTGGGCCCAGATCTCGCCGGGGAACGCCCGCAGTCTGCGGGCGTTCCAGGCAGCCGGTTACCGTCCGGTGGGGTCGGAGGCGCTGCTCATCACCCGCTGAGCGGGTGATGAGGAAGTGCGGGTGCGTGCCCGCGTCGATCCGTGCGTGCCCGCACTTCCCCGGGATCGCCCGGAGGTCAGTGCCAGGGCTCGTAGTTCGGGTTGCTCTCGCAGTCGCTCATGATCTCGGTCTTGGTCTTCTTGTCGACCGGGCAGACGCCGATGATGTACTGGCTCGCGATGCCGCCGGGGAAGGCGACCTCGACCTGGTCGGCCCACTTGTGGGTGTCGCCGATGGTCTTGTTGACGTCCACGCCGCCCGGGGCGTCGATGTAGTAGTTGTAGCCGGACTTGTACCAGGTCTTGTACAGGTCGTGGTCGTACGTCGTCGACACGTACGGCGAGGGCTGGTTGACGAGGACGTACTGCTCGATGTCGTACTGCCCGTCGACGACGTCCCTCGGGTAGAAGCCCTGCTCGAAGACGGTCGCCGGGCCGCGGCTGTCGCTGCGGTATAGCGTGCCGCAGGTCTTGCGCCAGACCGGTTCGGGGGTGATGCGTCCGATGTCCACGCGACGGTCGGCGGCCGCCTTGATCGGGTCGGCGAACTGGGGACAGGCGGGTGCGGCCGCCTTGGTGGCCGTCTCCGGGGCGGGAGAGGCGGGGGTCGCGGCGGACGTCGCGAAGACCGCCCCGAGGGAGAGGACGACAGCAGCGGCCCGCCGCCGCAGACGAGTTGTGATCATGGGAGCACGATCTCGGTTCCGTAGCGGCGGGTCGGGGATCATCACCCGTACGGCGGCGTGTCATCCGCCGGAGGTCAACTGCGGTCCCGTCAGCGGAAGATGCCCGTGTGGCCGAGCGAGTAGCGGCCCGGCTGCGGGTACACCGCGAGGCCGTGCGGGCCATCGCCGACCGGGATGCGGGCGAGCTGGACGCCGGTGCGGGTGTCGATGGCGTACACCTCGGAGTTGTAGCGGCCGGAGAGCCACAGGACCTTGCCGTCCGCGGAGACGCCGCCCATGTCGGGGCTGCCACCCTGGGGCAGATACCACTTCTTGGTGAGCCTGTTCTGCGTGAAGTCGAAGATGGAGATGGTGCCTTCGCCTCGGTTGGAGATGTACATCTCGCGCGAGTCGCGACTGACGTACAGGCCGTGGGCGCCCTTGCCGGTGGGCAGGAGGGTCGGCTTGGTGAACTTGTCGCCGTCCAGGGCCCATACGCCGTTGGCCATCATGTCGGCGATGTAGAACGTCTTGCCGTCCGGTGAGATCTTCACGTCCTGCGGCATGGAGCCGTGGAACGGCAGTTTCTGCTGCGCGACCACCTTCATGTTCTGCGTGTCGAGCTTGAGCAGTTCGCCGCTGAACTCGCACGACACGATGAAGTAGCGGCCGTCGAGGGAGAAGTCGGCATGGTTGACGCCGTAGCAGTTGACCGGCACGGTCTTCACACGCTTCATGGTGTGCGCGTCGCGGAAGACCAGTTCGCGGTCGAGCGAGGCCATCACGATGGCGTACTTGCCGTTGGGCGTGAAGTAGAGGTTGTACGGGTCGTGCGCGCTGACCGGTTTGCCTGCCTTGCCGGTCTTGGGGTCGATGGGCGTGAGGGTGTTGCCCTTGTCGTTGTTGACCCACAGGGTCTTCATGTCCCATGAGGGGACCACGTGTTGGGGCAGGGCGCCGACCGGGATCGTTCCGATGACCCGGTACGTACTCGGGTCGATGACCGAGACGGTGTTGGACTGGGTGTTGGGGACGTAGACGCGGGCGGGGAAGTCCTTGACCACCGGGGAGAGCCTGTTCGGGCGGTCGGCGGCGTAGACGTCCGTCGGGTCCAGCACAGGGGGCATGCCGGGCAGCCCTTGGACCGCCTTCTTCGTCGGCGGGGCGGGCTGGACGGCGGCTTTGGTGTCAAGGGCCTCGTGCGCTGACCCCTTGGGCTCACTGTCACAGCCCGCGAGCGCGGCGAGGACGGCGCCGGCGATCAGCACGCGCTTGATGGTGGTGTGGTGCTTCTGCATCAGCTCAGCAGCTCCGTGGTGGTGACCGCGTGCAGGCCGCGGCGGTGGAGTTCTTCGAGGACAGCAGGGAGCGCGGCGACCGTGTCCGCGTACCCGAAGTGCAGGCTCACGATCGATCCGGCGCGGACTTCGCCCATGACGTTGCGGGTGACGGCGGGCGCTCCCGGTGAGGTGAAGTCGCGCGAGTCGACGTCGTAGGAGAGCGTGTGCGGGTAGCCCGCGGTGCGAGCGAGCCGTGCCACGAGAGGTGAGGCGCGGGGAGTGCGGGACGGTCGGAACCAGGTGCCGATCGAGCCGGTGAGCCGCGCCAGGCGCTCCGCGCAGCCACGGATCTCCGCGTTCGCGTCCGCCTCCGACATCGCGTTGATGTCCAGGTGGCGCAGGGTGTGGTTGCCGAGGTCGTGGCCGCCGTCGAGGATGCGGTGGGCGATGTCGGGGTGCTCGTCGAGCCAGGTGCCCACCGCGAGCACGGTGACGCGGGCGCCGCCCTTCTCGGCCTCGCCGAGGAGCGCCTTGGCGATGGTGGGATCGCCCTGGCCGTGGAAGGTGAGGGCTACTTGGGGGCGGGTGCGGGGGCCGTGGGTGATCTGCTCGGGCTGCTTGGGGAAGCTGCGCGGGGTGGGGGCGGAGGCTGGGGTCGGGGCCTGGGACGCGGTGTGGGTGGCTGGGGTGGCCGGGGATGCGCTGTGGGCCGCGGGGGATGGCGCTACGGCGCCTGCCGTGGAGCAGCCGGCGGTAAGTGTTCCGGCGGCGAGCGCGACGCCCGTGCGCAGCGCCGTACGTCGATCCGGTGCGGGGCGGGCGGCGTTGTCGTCCTCGCCGGACGACTGAGGGGGGTGCGCGGGGCGCGCGGGCGTGGTCACTCGCACCATTTAAGGGCGAGTTGGCCCCAAAAGCGGCGATTGGCCCGACCGGAGGGCTGCGCGGGTCGCGTTCCGCTGGTGTGTGGGTCGGGGCCGTGCCGGTACATCCGCCCCGTCGCCGGCGGCAGATCGGTCGGGCTTCACAGCTCTGCCTGTCGGCAACCACGTAAGCGACGGGGCATGTGATGTACCGGCACGGCCCCTCCCGTGCGTCGGCGGCTGCGGGTGCGTGGGGAGTGCCGCCCCTTCCAGCCGGGGGCGCGCGTCGCGACTGCGGGCGGGCACATCGGGCCTGCGTGGGCGGCTGCGGGTACATGGGGGCGCGTCGTAACTGCGGATGCGTGGGGGCGTGCGTCGCCGACTGCGGGCGGGCACATCGGGCCTGCGTGGGCGGCTGCGGGTACATGGGGGCGCGCGTCGCGACTGCGGGCGGGCACATCGGGCCTGCGTGGGCGGCTGCGGGTACGTGGGGGCGTGCGTCGTGGCCGCGAGTGCGTGGGACGTGCGTGGGGTAACTGCGGGAGCTCGGGATGCGCCTGGGCGGTTGCCGGTGCGTGGGGGCACAGTCCGCCGGGGGGCGTTCGCAACTGCGGGGTCGTGGGGGCGTGCGTCTGCGACTGCTTGTGTGCTCCCTCCACCCCGGGTGCCCCCCGCACCCCGGCCGGCAAGCCTTCAGCCTGTCCGGCGTTCGAGGACGAGGCCGTCAAGGCCGATACGGGGGTCCGGGGGCGGAGCCCCCGGGTACGGGACGGGTAGGGGCGGAGGGGGCGAAAAACCCGGGGCGCAGCCGGAGGCGTCCGGGTACAGGGTGCGCAAAGTTCCTGCACAGACATGTGGTTGGGCGGGCGGTGCTTTTGGATCAATCGACCGCGTCTGCGATAGTCAGCGGTGCGACCTCCACCCATTGACCCGGGCCATGGTTGTCGCCGGTGCCGCGGTTCACACCCCAATTCGTTCCGCGGCGCCCAGGAGCCCCGGCTGCTCAGCGGCCGGGGTTTCCGCGTGCCGGGGAGAGTTCAGCGGTCGGCCACGCGCATCTCGAACCAGGTGGTCTTGCCGCGGGGCAGGAGATCGACGCCCCAGCGGTCGGAGAGTTTGTCGACGAGGAAGAGGCCTCGGCCGCTCAGGTCCAGCTCCTGGACCGGCATCAGACAGGGCAGGCCACGGGAGGGGTCGCGGACCTCGATGCGGATCCAGCCCCGGCGGCGGCGCATCCGGAGCCCGAAGACGCGGGCACCCGTGTGGCGTACGGCGTTGCCGACGAGCTCGGACACGAGTAAGACCGCGTCCTCCGTCATCTTCGGCGACAGCCCCCAGTGCCGCAGGACCACGACCTGCGTGAGCCGGCGCGCGGTGGCCGCGGACTCCGGGCGGGACGGCAACGGCACCTCCGCCTCTGTCGGATTGCCGAACAACTCCAGCGCCTTGAGCGCCCGTTCGTCTTCGAGCGCAGGCGTCCAGCGCGCCGCGGTCGCACCCCCGTGCCGCCGCGGCTGGTCGATACCCTCCAACCCCGCCATGCCCCCATCATGGCCGCCCAGAGCCCCCTTCGGGGCCGTTCCGAAGGAATACGCCCCCCGGAAGGCATCATTCCGCACCATCCGATCGGCATATGCCGCAGGCAGTTCGGGGGGCATCGGAGCCCGTCCGACCTGCTCATACTGACCGCTTGGGGGCAATCACCAGCGCCCCCCGACAAGCCAGGCTTAAGGCTGCCTTAAGGCTCGCATAAACCGCCCCTTCGGGGGACAACGGGTAAGACATCGCGTCAACTGCAAGTGGATCAGCGGAACTTGGAGAGTGACTTTCGCCGTATCGGCGAGGGGTTCGGGGCCGCCGGGCGCCGCCCGCTCAGAGGAACTTCGCCTTTCCCGGCCCCTCCTCCACGAAGCTCCGCATCCCCCGCTCACGGTCCTCCGTCGCGAACAGGCCCGCGAACCAGTTCCGCTCGATGGCGAGTCCGGTCTCGATGTCCGTCTCCAGGCCCGCGTCGATCGACTCCTTGGCGGCGCGCAGCGCGATCGCCGGGCCCTGCGCGAGCTTCGCGGCCCAGGCGTGCGCGGCAGCGTACACCTCGTCGGCCGGGACGATCCGGTCCACCAGGCCGAGTGACAGGGCTTCGTCGGCCTTGACCATGCGGCCGGTGAAGATGAGGTCCTTGGCCTTGGAGGGGCCGATCAGACGCGACAGGCGCTGGGTGCCGCCGGCGCCGGGGATCAGGCCGAGCAGGATCTCCGGCTGGCCCAGCTTGGCGTTGCCCGCGGCGATGCGGTAGTCGGCGCACAGCGCCAACTCGCAGCCCCCGCCGAGCGCGTACCCGGTGACGGCGGCGACGACCGGCTTGGGGATGCGGGCGACGGCGGTGAAGGAGTCCTGCAGGGCCCGGGACCGCACCACCATCGCGGCGTGGTCCATCGCCTGCATCTCCTTGATGTCCGCGCCCGCCGCGAACACCTTCTCCCCGCCGTACAGGACGACCGCGCGGACGTCCGCCCGGCCCGTGGCCTCCTCGGCGAGCTCCTTGAGCCGGTCCTGCGTCGCGACGTCCAGCGCGTTCATGGGCGGGCGGTCCAGACGGATGGTGCCCACGCCTTCGGCTACTTCGAGATGCACAGTCATGGGAGCAGGTTAGTGGGCGTTAACGCCGACGGGCCGGGTGTGCTGGGTCACAGCGCACCCGGCCCGTACCGGTGGAGCGACTACTTCGTCCAGTCGGACCAGGACATGTTCCAGCCGTTGAGGCCGTTGTCCGGGGCGACCGTCTTGTCGTTGGAGTTCTTCACGACCACCACGTCACCGATGATCGAGTTGTCGTAGAACCAGGCGGCCGGCACCTTGCCGTCGTAGCCGCCGCGCACATCGCGTACACCGATGCAGCCGTGGCTGGAGTTGTAGTTGCCGAAGGCGCCGCCGCCCCAGTAGTTGCCGTGGATGAAGGTGCCCGAGTTGGTCAGGCGCTGGGCGTGCGGCACGTCCTTGATGTCGTACTCGCCGCCGTAGCCGACCGTTTCGCCGTTCATGCGAGTCACCTTGAGGCGCTCGCTGATGACCAGCTGGCCGTTCCAGGTGTCGTAGCCCGGCTTGCCCGTGGTGATCGGGATGGTCTTGATGACCTTGCCGTCGCGCTTGACGACCATCTTGTGCTTCTTGGCGTCGACCGTGGAGACCTGGCTGCGGCCGATGGTGAAGTTCACGGTCTTGGCCTGCTTGCCGTAGACGCCCGGCCGGCCCTCGACGCCGTCGAGGTTGAGGGTGACGCTGACCTTCGTGCCGGCCTTCCAGTACTGCTCGGGACGGAAGTCGAGACGGTCGTTGCCGAACCAGTGGCCCTCGACGTCGACCGCCGGCTCGGTCTTGATCTTGATGGCCTTCTCGACGTCGTCGGGGTGTGTGATGCCCCGCGTGAAGTGGATCGAGAAGGGCATCCCGACGCCGACCTTGGACCCGTCGTCGGGCGTGTAGATGCCGACGAAGGTGTTCTTCGGGGTGAGCGTGGTGAAGGCGGAGTCCTCGGCGGCCTCACGGCCGTCGGTGTCCTTGGCCACCGCGTGCACCTTGTACTTGGTGGCCGAGGCGAGGTGGGTCGAGGGCGTCCAGCTGGCGCCCCCGCCCGTTATCTCGCCGTCGACCGCGTTGCCCTTGGTGTCCTCGACCTCGACCTCGGTCAACTTGCCCTTGGCAGCGGTCACCTTGAGGGCGCCGCTGGTCTTCACATCGTCGGCGCCGTCCTTGGGGGCGATGGTCACGACGGCCTGCGAGGCCTTGGTGTCCGCCGTACTTGAGCCCTTGCCCTTGCCGTCCCCCGAGCCGGACCCCGAGTCCTTGCCCCCTCCACCGCCGCAGGCGGTCACGGCGAGCAGCAGGGCGGCAAGGAGCAGTGCCAGAACCCCCCGCTTCCCGTGTGTCCGCGCGCCAACCGACGCCCCCGATATCGGTCGCCCGTTCAAAGTCGTTCTCCCCTCGCACGGCCTGATCAGGCCCGCACTCCAGCGCGTCCCACGCGCGTATCGCGCTAATTAATCACACGACCTGGAGCGATGGCTCCCCGGGAATGTCACTGTTCAGTCCCAACTTCGGCCGAACGGGGCGCCGCTGGAGTGCGTCGTGCGCGTACCCCCAAATCGGGTTACTTCACCGCGCCCCCCGCTTTCCACTCCTTCCATCCCATGTTCCACCCGCCGAGCCCGTTGTCGGGAGCGACCTTCTTGTCATTGCTGTTGACGACCTCGATGACGTCCCCGATGAGACTGCGGTCGAAGAACCAGCCCGCCGGGCTGTCCGAACTGCCGCCCTTGACGTCCTCCAGGCCCACGCAGCCGTGGCTGACATTGGCGTTGCCGAAGACACCCGGCGCCCAGTAGTTGCCGTGCAGGAAGGTCCCGGAGTCGGTCAGGCGCATCGCGTGCGGGACGTCCGCGATGTCGTACTCGCCGCCGAAGCCGACCGTGCGGCTGTTCATCCGCGTCACTTCCAGCATCTCCATGACGACCATCTTCCCGTTGTACGTCGCCTTCTCGGGGGCCCCCGCCGTGATCGGCACAGTGGCGAGGAGGTCGTCGTCGCGGCGTACCTCCATGGTGTGCGTGGCGGCGTCGACGAGGGAGACCTGGCTGCGTCCGATGGTGAACGAGAAGGTCTTGTCCTGGAGTCCGTAGACGCCGGGGGCAGCCTCGACGTCCCGCAGATGCAGCCCGACCGTGACCTTCGTGCCCGGCTTCCAGTACTGCCGGGGACGGAAGTCGAGGCGGCTCTTGCCGAACCAGTGCGGGCGGACCTCGACAGCGGGTTCGGTGTTCACCTGAATGGCGCGCTCCGCCGCGGCCCGGTTCTGGATCTCCCGGTTGAAGGAGAGCGAGACAATCATTCCGGTGCCGACGGTGGATCGGTTCTCCGGGGTGACGTAGGCGATGAACCGCTCGCCGGGGACGGCCGTCGTGAACGTGGTGTGCCGCGCCGAGCGCCGCCCGCGTCCGTCGAGGGCCACCGCGTCGACGGTGTACTTGGCCGCCAGCGCGACCCGCGCGTCGTCGGGCTTCCAGGTCAGGCCGTCGTCAGTGATGTGCCCCGGCACCGGGGACTCCTGCGCGTCCTGGGACTTGACGACCTTGACGGATTCCAGGCGCCCGTCGGGCACCCACACCTTGATCGCCTCTTTTGGGCGTACGCCCTTGGTGTTGTCGGCCGGCGAGACGCGGATGACGTCCTCGGACGACTGCGGTTTGCCGAACACCTCGTCGAACCCGTCCGAGGTGCAGCCGGAGGCTCCGGCCAGCAGGCCGGCCCAGGTCAGTACGGCGGCCAGCGCGGCCCCTGCGCGCCGCGCGCGCGTCTGTACATGCTTCACAGGGGGCCCAACGACTGTGCCCCTCCGGGGAAACGTGAGTGCGAGCCACGCTCTGGGCAGAACAGTGGGGAGGACGACGCGAAGGGGAGCCGCGGCCGGGACGCCGCACGCTTCTTTCCGGGTCGTTCCACGAGCCGCGGGAGGCTGACCGGTGTCGAGCGCACCCGAGCAGGAGGCAGTCCAGGAGGGACGTGCCGCGGGCGGCGGGCTGCCCGCGCAGCCGGCCCCCGGGCTGAACGGCGCCCGGCGGACGCCCACGCCCGCCGTGTCCGTGTGGCCGGGCGCCCCGACCCCGCTCGGGGCGCGTTTCCGCGTCGGCCCCGACGGCGCCGCGGGCACCAACTTCGCCCTCTGGGCGGGCGGCGCGGAGGCCGTGGACCTGTGTCTCTTCGACGAGCGGGACGGCGAGGTCCACGAGACCCGGGTCCCGCTCACCGAACTCACCCACGAGATCTGGCACGGCTTCGTCCCCGGCGTGCTGCCCGGCCGCCGCTACGGCTATCGCGTGCACGGCCGCTGGGATCCGTGGACCGGAGCCCGCTGGAATCCGGCGAAGCTGCTCCTCGACCCGTACGCCCGTGCCGTGGACGGCGACTTCAGTCTGCCGCCCGAGGTGTACGGGCACGTCCGGGACTGGCCCCAGCAGCAGGTCGCCGACACGGTGCGCGACGACCGCGACTCGGCGCCGTACGTCCCCAAGGGTGTCGTGGTCCATGACGACGACGACTGGTCGGACGACCACCGGCCGAAGACGCCGTGGGCGGACTCGGTCATCTACGAACTGCATGTGCGGGGGTTCACCCGCCTGCACCCCGGGATCCCGGAGGAACTGCGGGGCACATACGCGGGACTGGCGCACCCGGCCGCCATCGAGCATCTCGTGAAGCTCGGGGTGACCGCGGTGGAGCTGTTGCCGGTCCACCAGTTCGCGCACGAGGACCATCTGCTGCGCAAGAGCATGCGCAATTACTGGGGCTACAACTCGATCGGCTATTTCGCGCCGCACGCGGGGTACGCCGCCTCCGGGACGACCGGGCAGCAGGTCGGCGAATTCAAACGGATGGTGCGGGCGCTGCACACCGCCGGCATCGAGGTCATCCTCGACGTGGTCTACAACCACACGGCGGAAGCGAGCGAATTGGGCCCGATGCTGTCGCTGCGCGGTATCGACAACCGGGGGTATTACCGGCTGCAGTCGGACGCCCGCCGGTACGCGGACTACACGGGGTGCGGGAACACGCTGCATGTGGTGCAGCCGCATGTGCTGCGCCTGATCACCGATTCGTTGCGGTATTGGGTGACGGAGATGGGGGTGGACGGCTTTCGGTTCGATTTGGCTGCCGCGCTGGCGCGCTCGATGCACGACGTCGACATGCTGTCGCCGTTCCTCGCCGTCATCGCCCAGGACCCGGTGCTGCGGCGGGTGAAGCTGATAGCGGAGCCCTGGGACGTGGGCTCCGGTGGATATCAGGTGGGATCCTTCCCACCCCTGTGGACGGAGTGGAACGACCGGTATCGGAACGCCGTGCGGGATTTCTGGCGTGGGGCGCTGCCCGATGTGCGGGATCTGGGATATCGGCTGTCCGGGTCGAGCGACCTCTACGCCTGGGGTGGGCGGCGGCCGTACGCCTCGGTGAATTTCGTGACCGCCCACGACGGGTTCACGCTGCGGGATCTCGTGTCGTACGAGCGCAAGCACAACGAAGCGAACGGGGAAGGGAATCGGGACGGTTCCGACGACAATCGGTCGTGGAACTGCGGGGCGGAGGGGGAGACGGCAGACGACCGGGTACGGGCCCTGCGACGGCGGCAGTTGAGGAATCTGCTGACGACGCTGTTGCTGTCGACCGGGGTGCCGATGCTGGTCGCCGGGGACGAGTTCGGGCGGACCCAGCGGGGCAACAACAACGCGTACTGCCAGGACAACGAGATCAGTTGGGTCGACTGGTCCCATCTCGACGATCCCGGGTGGCGGGCCCTGTTCGATCTGACGTCCCGGTTGATCGCCCTGCGGCACGAGCATCCCGTGCTGCGGCGGCGGGCGTTCTTCTCCGGGCGGGCCCATTCCGCCGACGGGTTGCGGGATCTGGCGTGGTTCACCGCGCGGGGGACGGAGATGACGGAGCGGGACTGGTACGCGCCCGCGGCGACGCTGGGGATGTATCTGTCCGGGCGGGACATTCCCGGACGGGACGAGCGCGGGGTACCGGTCGTGGACGACAGCTTCCTCGCCGTGCTGCACGCCGGGGACCGGCCGGTGAGTTTTCTGCTGCCGGGGTCGCCTTGGGCGGAGCGGTACGAGGTGGTCGTGGACACCTCTCGGGAGGAGCAGGGGGCGGCGCCGGGGGTCGTGCACCGGGCGGGGGCGGGGGTCACGGTGCCGGCCCGGGCGGTGTTGCTGCTGCGGGTGGTGGGGTGAGGGTTTTCGCCCCCTCCGCCCCTACCCGTCCGGTACCAGCCTTTCGGCTGCGGGTGGGTGGGAGCTTGTCGCGCAGTTCCCCGCGCCCCTTCAGGGGCGCGGGGAACTGCGCAGTCCGAAATGTCCCGTCGGGCCTTCGGTGGTCTGCTCGGTGGTGGTGCCGTCACCGCCGTCGCCGGTACGGCCACCGCCGCCGAAGCAAGACGGCCCGCGCCGAGAATCGGCGACGGTCCCCCACCACACCTGGAGCACCAGCCCGGCGGCGACCAGGCCGCCGACCGTGTACCAGTCGCCCGGCCCCATGTCGAACAGGCCCCCGGTCGGCACCGCGAGGAGCGCGCCGACCATCAACAGCAGGTACGGCCCCCGGTGGTCGATCGCCGCCCACCGCTGCTCGACTCCCGCCACGTCCTGCTCCATGGGCCCAGTCTCGGGCACGCGCGTACTCACTCCCAGCGGAACCAGCGGCTCGCCGCGCCCGTCAGCAGCAGGATCCACACCGCCAGCACGCCGAGGTGGGTCCAGCTCGGCCAGTGACCGGCCGCCGCCTGGTTCAGGGCCTGTGCGGCGGCGCCGAACGGCGTGCAGCCGACGATCCGGGCGAGCACGTCCGGCATGGCCTGCACCGGCAACCACACGCCCGCGCAGAACATCGCCGGGAAGAACACGGCCGATCCGATCGCGCCCGCGATCTTCGTCGTACGGGACAGCGCCGACACCACCGATCCGAGAGCGAGGGCGGCCAGTAGGGCCAGGAGCAGGGCGAGGACGTATCCGAAGGGCTGTTTCGGCAGTCGTACGTCGAAGCCGAGCCGCCCGACTGCGAGGACGAGCAGCGCCGATGCCAGGGCGGCGCCGCCGTACACCAGCATGTGCGAGGACAGCAGGGCGCTCGGTCGTACGGGCGTGGTGGACATCCGGCGCAGGATGCCGCGTTCGCGGTAGCCGGTCAGGGTCTGCGGCATCGACTGCAGTGCACCCACGATCAGACCGAGCAGCACGGCCACCGGGACGTAGGCGTCGACGGTGCGCAGGCCGCCGAAGTCGTCGTTGGGCTGCCGGAAGGACGGAATGGAGCCGAGGATCACCAGGAGGAGGGTGGGGAACACCAGGATCCAGAAGATGCCGCCGGGTTCGCGGCAGAAGAGCCGGACCTCGGTCCTCAGGACCGCGGATTTCACACGGGGGCGGGTCAGGGTGCTGCTCATGCTGCGGCCTCCGTCAGGTCCAGGAAGGCGTCGTCCAAGGTGGCCTCGGAGACGCGGAGTTGGTGGGCGGTGATGTGGTGGCGGGCGAGCAGCGTGATGACGGCGTTGACCGTCTCGTCGGCGCCGGACAGGGTGATCCGGCCGTCCTTGTGCTCCACCGAGGCGAGCGCGGGCAGCGCGGTCAGCTCCCGCTCGTCCAGCGGCGCCGACGGCGTGAAGCTGATGACGGTCGAGCCCGCCGAGCGACGGATCAGGCCCGCCGGGCTGTCCAGGGCGGCGACCCGCCCCTTGTCGATGACCGCGACCCGGTCGCACAGGCGTTGCGCCTCCTCCATGAAGTGCGTGACGAGCAGGACGGTGACGCCCTGCGCGCGGACGTCCTCGATGAGTGCCCAGGTGTCGCGGCGGGCCCGCGGATCGAGTCCGGTGGTCAGCTCGTCGAGCACTACCAGCGCGGGTTGCCGATGAGCGCGAGCGCGATGAACAGGCGCTGCTTCTGGCCGCCGCTGAGCTTGCCGAAGCGCGTGGTGAGCTTGGCGGTGAGACCGAGGCGCTCGGCGAGCGGGCGCCAGTCGGCGGGGTGCGGATAGAAGGCGGCGTACAGCTCCAGCGCCTCGCGCACGGTGAGCTTGGCCTGGAGTTCGCTCTCCTGGAGCTGGGCGCCGAGGACGCGGCTGGTGGCCTCGTGGTCGGCGACGGGGTCGAGGCCGGTGACCCGGACGCGGCCCGCGTCGGGGACCCGGAGGCCCTCGACGCACTCGACGGTGGTGGTCTTGCCGGCGCCGTTGGGGCCGAGGATCCCGAAGATCTCGCCTTCCTCGACTGCGAGGGAGACGCCGTCGACGACGGCCCGGCCGCCGTAGGACTTGCGCAGTCCGCTGACTTCGATGACTGACATGATCCGAGGGTCCCGGCCAGGCGCCAGGAGGCACATCGCCCATCGCGCTCGAAGCGGCATCAGCCGATCGGTTGGCGCGGCGGTACGACCCCTCGAACGGCCCGGTCCCAGCGCCGTCGAACGATTCAGGTCCGGCCAAAACTCGGTGGGCGCTGTCAGTGCCGAACCGTAGGCTCGCCGGTGATGCCCACAACAGATGCAACGACCAAGGACCGTGCCGACAGCCAGGTCGACCGTACGGGGACCGAGGGCCGTGCCGGCCGTTCGACCGTACGCAATCTGCTGCGCCTGTGGCCGTATGTGCGGCCGGTGCGGGTGCGGCTGCTCAGCGCGGCGTTCGTCGCGGTGGTCGCCTCCTGTACGGGGCTGGTCTTCCCGCTCGTCCTGAAGTGGATGGTGGACGGTCCGGTGGCCGGCCACGATCCGGCGGGCGTCTGGCTGGGCGCGCTGTATCTGCTGCTGATCGGGTTCGCCGAGGCGGGGCTGTTCGGGCTGCGGCGGTGGCTGGTGGCGCGGCCACTGGCCGGGGTCGAGGCGGGGATGCGGGCGGATCTGTACCGGCATCTGCAGCGCCTCCCGGTCGCTTTCCACGACCGCTGGGCCTCGGGTCAGCTGCTGTCCCGGGGCACCACGGACCTCATGCTGCTGCGCATGTTCCTGGCGTTCCCGCTGACGTTCCTTCTGGTCAACGCCGTGACGATCCTGGTGGGCGTGGCCATCATGCTGGCCCAGGAGTGGACACTCGGGCTGGTGCTGCTCGCTCCCGCCGTCCCCGTCGTGATCGTGTGCTGGATCTTCGAGCGGCGCTACTCGGAGGTGGCCCGGCGCTCGCAGGACCAGGTCGGCGATCTGACGACGGTCGTCGAGGAGAGCGTGCTCGGCATCCGCATCATCAAGGGCTTCGGCCGCCATCGCAGCCAGGCCCGCGCCTTCCGCGAGCTGTCCCGCACCCTGCGCGGCACGGAACTCGTCAAGGCCCGGCTTCTCGCCTCCATCTGGGCCGTCATCGTCACCCTCCCGGAACTCGCCATCGGCGCCGCCCTCGTCCTCGGCACCGTCCAGGTCGCCGACGGCCACCTCTCCGCCGGCACGCTGGTGGCCTTCCTCTCGACGGCCCTCGCGCTGCGCTGGCCCATCGACTCCATCGGCTTCCTCCTCGCGATGAGCCAGGAGGCGGCGACGGCTACGGAGCGGTATTTCGAGGTGATGGACGCGGAGCCGGAGCCGGAGTCGGAGTCGGAGTCGGCTGAAGCCGCCCCGGCTGCGGGCCATCGTGCCGTTGGAGCGGCACCCGTCCCCGAGGGAGCGGCACCCCGCGAGCGCCCGGTTGCGCACCCACCCACGCCCAGTCCCGATGCCGGGCCATCGCACGCCCATGCCGGCCCCGGCGGACTGCGGTTCCACGACGTCCAGTTCCGCTATCCGGATGCCCCCGCGGACGCGAGCCCCGTGCTGGAGCACATCGACCTCCACATCCGCCCCGGCGAGAGCATGGCTCTGGTCGGCGCCACCGGCACCGGCAAGACCACCCTCACCGCCCTCGTCCCCCGGCTCCACGAGGTGACGTCCGGCCGCATCACCCTGGACGGCCGGGACGTCACCGCGATGCCCCGCGAGGAACTGCGCGAACTCGTCGCCGTCGCCTTCGAAGAGCCCACCCTCTTCTCTGCGACCGTCGGCGAGAACGTCCTCATGGGCGGGAACGACGACGCAGGCCGGCCGGAGCTGGACCGCGCCCTCGCCGTGGCCCAGGCCGACTTCGCGCACGCCCTCCCGCAGGGCACCGCGACCCAGGTCGGTGAACAGGGCCTGAGCCTCTCGGGCGGCCAGCGCCAACGGCTCGCCCTGGCGCGGGCGGTGGTCGGCCGCCCCCGCTTCCTGGTGCTCGACGACCCCCTGTCGGCCCTGGACGTCCACACGGAGGCCGCGGTCGAGGCCGCCCTGCGCCGCGTCCTGGCGGAGACGACCGCGCTGATCGTGGCGCACCGCCCGTCCACGGTCCTGCTCGCCGACCGCGTGGCCCTGCTCTCCGGCGGCCGCATCGCCGCGGTCGGCACCCACCAGGAACTGCTGCGCACGAACGCCGAGTACGCCCATCTGATGTCAGGCGACGAGGAGGCCAACCGATGACGGCGCCCACAACGACCGCGCCGGACAAGGACAGGGACAGGGATGGGCCGGCGCAGAACCCCGCGGAGTACAAGGACCCTTTCGACCGCGATGTCCTGCCCACTCCGCCGGGCGCGACCGCCGCTCTCCTGCGCTCCCTGCTCGCCCCGCTCAGGGCCCGCGTGGTCGTGACCACCCTCCTGCTGCTGCTCCAGCAGGCCGCGGTGCAGGCGGGCCCGCTGCTCGTCGCGTACGCCCTCGACCGCGCCGTACCGGAGTTCCGGCACGACGACCACGGCCCGCTCATCGCGGTGGGCGTCGCGTACCTGCTGTGTTCGCTGGCCTCCGGCGGACTCCAGTACGCCTTCATCATCGCCTCGGCCCGCGTCAACCAGGACGTACTGCTCGAACTGCGCGGCCGGATCTTCCGCCATGCGCAGGCGCTCAGCATCGACTTCCACGAGCGCTACACCTCGGGCCGGCTGATCTCCCGCTCCACGACGGACGTCGAGTCACTGCGCGAGCTGCTCAGCGAGGGCCTGCAGGAGCTCGTCACGGTCATCCTGTCCTTCGTCTACATCTCGGCGATGCTGCTCTGGCTGGACCTCGGCCTCGGCGCGGTGGCGGTGGCGTCCTTCGTACCGCTGTATCTGCTCATCCGCCTCTACCAGCACCGCGCGGGCCGAATCTTCGCCCTGCGGTCGACCGCGATCGCCGCCGTGATCGTGAAGTTCGCGGAGACGATGAACGGCATCCGCCCGGTGCGCGCGTTCCGCCGCGAGGCCGCCAACGACGCGGACTTCCGGGTGCTCAACGAACGCCACGAGAAGACGAACGGCGACGCCCTGCTGGAGATGGCGCGCTATGTCGTCGGCTCCCGCCTTGTCGCCAACACGGCGGTCGCCGGGATCGTGCTGTGGGGTGCGTACCGGGTGGCCTCGGGTTCGCTGGCGCTGGGTGTGCTGGCCGCCGCGGTGCTCTATCTGCGCCGCCTGTACGACCCCATCGACCGGCTCGGCATGTTCCTCAACTCCTACCAGTCCGCGGCGGCTTCGCTGGAGAAGATCGCGGGCCTGCTGGCCCAGACGCCGACCGTGCCGGAGCCGTCCTCGCCGAAGCAGCTGCCCGCTCTCGCCTCCGAGCACCCCGGCCGCGCGGTCGTCTTCGACGGCGTCCGCTTCGCCTACCGGACCGGCGGCGAGGTCCTGCCCTCCTTCTCCCTCACGCTGCCCGCCGGGCAGACGGTGGCCGTCGTCGGCTCGACGGGCGCGGGCAAGTCGACGCTGGCCAAGCTCCTGGCCCGCTTCTACGACCCCTCACAGGGCCGGGTCCTCCTCGACGGCGTCGATCTGCGCGACCTCTCCGTGCCCGAACTGCGGCGTGGTGTGGTGATGGTGACCCAGGAGGCGTTCCTGTTCTCCGGCACGGTCGCCGAGAACATCGCGATCGGCCGCCCCGACGCGTCCCGCGAGGAGATCGAGCGGGCCGCGAAGGCGATCGGCGCCCACGACTTCATCAGCGCCCTGCCCGACGGCTACGACACGGACGTCCGCAAACGGGGTGGCCGCATCTCGGCCGGCCAGCGCCAACTGGTCGCCTTCGCACGGGCGTTGCTCGCCGACCCGGCGGTCCTCATCCTCGACGAGGCGACCAGCTCGCTGGACATCCCCGGCGAACGGGCCGTCCAGCGCGCCATGTCGACGGTCCTGCGCGGCCGTACGGCCGTGGTCATCGCACACCGCCTGTCGACGGTGGAGATCGCGGACCGGGTACTGGTGATGGAGCACGGCCGGATCGTGGAGGACGGAGGCCCGGCCGAACTGATCGCGGGGACGGGACGGTTCGCGGATCTGCATCGAGCCTGGCGGGACAGTCTGGCCTGAGCAAGGTTTTTGCGCTCCCTCCGCCCCTCCCCGTCCCGACCTGGGGGGGCTGCCGTCCCCAGACCCCCGCATCGGCCTTGGCGGGCTTGCCCTCCCACGCCGGACGGACTGACATCAGCCCCTCCGGCGTTCGAGGAGCGGGGTCCGGGGCGGAGCCCCGGGTCGGGACGGGAAGGGGCGGAGAGGGCGGGAAGAGAAGGGGGAGCTGATGATCGACGCGTACGAGGATCCCGGGACGCCGGACTGTCGTGGCGGCTGGTGGTATCTGTGGTGGCTGGTCACCCGGCAGGCGGGGCGGTCGGCCGCTGGCGCGTTGATCGCCAGCGTGTGGATGGCGCTCCTGGCGCTGACGCCGTATCTGCTGTCCCGTGCCATCGACGACGGTCTGGAGCCGGGCGACCAGTCCGCGCTGGTCGGCTGGACCGCCGCCGTGCTGGGCATCGGGGTGTTCAACGCCTGGCTGGGCGTGATGCGGCACCGCACCATGACCAAGCTCCGGATGGACGCCAACTTCCGTACGGTCAAGGTCGTGGTCGAGCAGTCGACCCGGCTGGGAGCCGCGCTGTCGCACCAGGTCGGGGCCGGGGAGGTGGTCACGATCGGCGTCGGCGACGTGCAGACGATCAGTACGTCGCTGACCGTCGTGGGCCCCGGTCTGGCCGCGCTGTTCACCTACGGCGTGGTGGCGGCGCTGCTGCTGTCGGTCTCGCTCCAGCTGGCCGTGGTGATCCTGCTCGGAGTGCCGCTGATCGCCGTGCTCATCGGACCGCTGATGAGTCGGCTGCAGGGCACGGAGACGGAGTACCGCGAGCGACAGGGCGTGCTGACCGCCCGGATCGGCGACCTCGCCGGCGGCCTGCGCGTTCTCAACGGGCTGGGCGGCAAGGGGCTGTTCGCCGACGCCTTCCGCCGCGACTCGCAGGCGCTGCGGGTGCAGGGGTACCGGGTGGGGTCCGCGACCAGCTGGCTCCAGGCGCTGGGTACGGGTCTGCCGACACTGTTCCTCGCCGTGGTGACATGGCTCGCGGCCCGGCTGGCCGCCCAAGGGGACATCACCATCGGCGAGTTGGTGTCGGTGTACGGCTATGTCGCGGTTCTCGTGATGCCGGTGGCCTTCTTCATCGATTGCGGCTACCAGCTCAGCCGGGGCGTGGTCGCCGCCCGGCGTGTCGCACGGTTCCTGGCCCTGCGGCCCGCCGCCGGACGCCCGGACGCACTGGACGCGCCCTCGTCGCCCGCGGTGCTGCACGATCCGGAGTCCGGCGTCCGGGTGGTGCCGGGGCAGCTGACCGCGCTGGCCGGTGCCCGCCCCGCGGAGTCCGCGGCCGTGGTGGACCGCCTCGGCCGGTATGCGCAATCGGCGGTGACCTGGGGCGGCGTACGGCTCGACGAGATCGCCCTGCCGCAGGTGCGCGAGCGCATCCTGGTGGCGGACAACGAGGCCGACCTGTTCGCGGGCACCCTGCGCGACCTGGTCTCGGGCAGTCGGGCGCACGGCGACGAAGCCCTGGCACGGGCCGTGCACGCGGCTGTGGCGGACGACATCGTCCTCGGACTGCCCGACGGTCTCGACTCGGCCGTCGACGCGCAGGGCCGCAGTCTCTCCGGCGGTCAGCGGCAGCGGGTACGTCTCGTGCGGGCGCTCCTCGCCGATCCCGAGGTGCTGCTCGCGGTCGAACCCACCTCGGCGCTCGACGCGCACACCGAGGCGGCCGTCGCGGCCCGGCTGCGCACCGCGCGCACCGACCGCACCACGGTCGTCACCAGCACCTCTCCGCTGCTGCTGGAGCAGGTGGACAGCGTGTGCTTCCTGGTCGACGGGAAGGTCACGGCCGTGGGAACCCATCGCGAGCTCCTGGACGGGGAGCCGGGTTACCGCGCGCTGGTGGCCCGCGACGCGGACCTGGAGACGGAAGCGGAGGTGGACGCGGCCCCGGAGGCGGACGCGAACCCGGAGACGGACCCGAACCCGGAGACGGACCCGAACCCGAACCCGGTGACGGGCGCGAACCCGGAGACGGACGCGGGCCTGGAGACGGACGCGAACCCGGAGGCGGACGCGAACCCGGAGGCGGACGCGCACCCGGAGGCGGACGCGCACCCGCGGCCCGCCGTCAAGGCCGAGGAGGCCGTGCGATGAGTGCGCACCTGCCGATCGCCGAGCCCGCCGATGTGCGCCGGGCGTCCGTGCGGCTGATCCGGGCGGACGGGCGGGCCTTCGTCGCCGTGCTCGGCCTCAACGTGCTGGCCGCCGGGGCCGGTCTGGTCAGCCCCTGGCTGCTCGGACGGATCATCGACGACGTACGGGCCGGGGGCGGTGTGGACGCCGTGGACCGGCTGGCGTTCGTCATCCTGGTGTGCTCGCTGGCGCAGCTGCTGCTGGCGCGGTGGGCCCGGTATGTGGGGCACCGCTTCGGGGAGCGCACGCTGGCGCGGGTGCGGGAGGAGTTCGTCGATCGGGCGCTGTCACTGCCGGCCTCGGTCGTGGAGCGGGCGGGCACGGGCGACCTGACCGCGCGCGGCACCGCAGACGTCACCGTGGTGGGCAACACCCTGCGCGACGCGGGGCCCGAGCTGCTCATCGCCTCCGCCCAGGCGCTGTTCATCCTCGGCGCGGTCTTCGTCATCGACCCGCTGCTCGGCGGCTGCGGGGTGCTCGGCCTGGTCGGTATCCGGTTCGCGCTGCGCTGGTATCTGCGCCGGGCCCGCACCGGCTATCTCGCCGAGGGGGCCGCCACGTCGGAGGTCGCCGAGATCCTCGCGGCGACCGCGTCCGGCGCCCGCACGGTCGAGGCGTTCGGACTGCAGGAGCGCCGGATCGCCGCGAGCCGGGACGCGCTGGAGACTGCCCGCCGGAAGCGGATGTGGACGCTGTTCCTGCGCAGCGTGTTCTTTCCGGCCGTGGAGATCTCGTATGTCATTCCCGTGGTCGGCGTGCTGATGGTGGGCGGCATCCTGCACGCGCGGGGTGCCATGAGCCTGGGTGTCGTCATCTCCGCGGCCCTGTACATGCGCCAGCTGGGTGAGCCGCTGGACCAGATCCTGATGCGGGTCGAGCAACTGCAGAGCAGCAGCGCCTCCTTCGCCCGTGTGGAGGGCCTCGCACGGGCACCTCGGGCCGTCCCGTCCGGCTCCCCCACCCCGGTGGACGACCGGATCGACGTGACTGGTGTGCGCTACTCCTACGACCGCGGGGGCGAGGTGCTGCGCGGGGTCGATCTGACCGTGCGGCCCGGGGAGCGGCTGGCCGTGGTCGGCCCCTCCGGCGCCGGGAAGACCACCCTGAGCCGACTGCTGGCGGGCGTGGACGCGCCGGGCACCGGCACGGTGACGGTCGGCGGGGTGCCGATCGTCGCGCTCGACCCCGAGCAGCTGCGCCGACAGGTCGTCCTGGTCACGCAGGAGCACCATGTGTTCCTCGGGACGGTCCGCGACAACCTGCTGATCGCCGAACCCGCCGCCACCGACGCCGAGTTGTGGGCGGCTCTCGCCGCGGTCGGCGCCGAGGACTGGGCCGAGGAGCTGCCGGCGGGCCTCGACACCCGGCTGGGCCCCGAGGGCCATCGGGTGGACGGCTCGCGGGCTCAGCAACTCGCCCTGGCTCGGGTCGTGTTGGCCGACCCGCACACGCTGATCCTCGACGAGGCCACGGCGCTTTTGGACCCGACGACCGCCCGTCATACGGAACGCGCGCTGGTCGCCGTACTCGAAGGACGCACCGTCATCGCCATCGCGCACCGTCTGCACACCGCGCACGACGCGGACCGGGTGGCCGTGATGGAGGACGGCCGCCTGACCGAACTCGGCACGCACGACGAGCTCGTGGCGGCCGAGGGGGCGTATGCGGCGCTGTGGCATTCCTGGCACGGGGAGCGACGGCCTTCGGGCGGCTGACGTGCGGCGGGGCCCGGCCGGAGCCTCGTTCGCCCCCTCCGGCGCCGGCCCCGCCACCGCCCTCTCCGCCGGAGACGCCTCCTCCTCGCGCACCGCGGCGTCTCCGCCCTCCAGGACCCCGGCCGACGTCCGCAAATTTCACGAACAGGCCAATCGCGCGCAGAACGAGGAAAGTCATCACGGCGTCGCCGCGAGCACCGCGCCCGTGACCCCCGCCTGCTTCCACAGCTGGTCGAGCCTGCCGTACCGCCGGCCGCTGGTGGACCAGGCCGTGGAGCCGTCCTTGTCGAGGTGGACGCCGTCGCGGGGTCGGTCAGGGTCGCGACGAGCATGCCGCCCGCGAGACCCGCGACGACGTGGGTGCGGACGCCCCCCGAGCGCGTCGTCGACCGTGATGGTCCCGGAGCATGTCGGCGGAGCGAACTCCTCCTCACATGCCGGGGAAGATCCGCACACCATCCAACAAAGGGTTCGTATACCGAACATGACTTCCCGGACAACGAACCATTTCCGGCCAAGTTCTTGATGCGCTCCTGACAGAAAGCGTGATCCCCTGCCACTCTTCCCACGGCTGCTTCACAGCAACCCCACAGCTGTGCCGCTGTGTTGTGCCGCACGACCCCATGCACCTGGTTCCGCGTACCGCCCTGTTCTGCCCGGACGGGTCACCCATCGTCCGGTCTCCCCTGGCCGCGCGACCCGCGGCCACGCAGAAGGAGTCAGTGTTGAGTAGCAGTTCTCCCCACAGACGCACCTCCCACATCACCAAGCGCCGTGTCGCGGGCGTCGCCCTCGTCGGCGTCTCCGCCCTGTTGGCCGCGGCCGTCCAGTCGGGCGCGGCGAGCGCCGCCCCGGAGAAGGCACCTCGGGCCGGCAAGATCAACCCGGGTGCGGTCGCCATGAAGCTCACAGCGTCGCAGCGCGCCGAGCTCATACGCGACGCCAACGCCGCCAAGGCGACCACCGCCAAGGACCTGAGCCTCGGGGCCGAGGAGAGCCTGGTGGCGCGCGACGTCATCAAGGACCACGACGGCACCGTCCACACGCGCTACGAGCGGACCTACGCCGGACTCCCGGTCCTCGGCGGCGACTTGGTGGTCGACACCGCCAAGTCCGGCAGGACCGAGCACGTCTACAAGGCGACGAAGGCCGCTCTCAAGGTCGCCACCCTCAAGCCCGCGGTAGCCGCTGCCGAGGCGGAGCAGCAGGCACTGTCCGCCGCCAAGGCCGCGGGGTCGAAGAAGACCGACGCGGACCGCGCGCCCCGCATGGTGATCTGGGCCGCGAGCGGCAAGCCGGTCCTGGCGTACGAGACGGTCGTCGGCGGCCTTCAGGACGACGGCACCCCGAACCAGCTGCACGTCATCACCGACGCGGCCACCGGCAAGAAGCTCTACGAGTACCAGGGCATCAAGAACGGCATCGGCAACACCCAGTACAGCGGCCAGGTGACCCTGACGACCACCCAGTCGGGCTCCACCTTCACGCTGAACGACGGTGCGCGCGGCGGCCACAAGACGTACAACCTGAACCACGGGACGTCCGGCACCGGCACGCTGTTCTCCCAGACGAACGACACCTGGGGCAACGGCACCACGTCGAATGCCGCGACCGCCGGTGCCGACGCGCACTACGGCGCCGCGGAGACCTGGGACTTCTACAAGAACACCTTCGGCCGCAGCGGCATCAAGAACAACGGCGTGGGAGCGTACTCGCGCGTCCACTACGGCAACGCGTACGTCAACGCGTTCTGGGACGACGGCTGCTTCTGCATGACGTACGGCGACGGGTCCGGCAACGCCGACCCGCTGACCTCGCTGGACGTGGCCGGCCACGAGATGAGCCACGGCGTCACGTCGAACACCGCGGGTCTCAACTACTCCGGTGAGTCCGGCGGTCTGAACGAGGCGACCTCCGACATCTTCGGCACCGGCGTCGAGTTCTACGCCAACAACTCCTCCGATGTCGGCGACTACCTCATCGGCGAGAAGATCGACATCAACGGCGACGGCACCCCACTGCGCTACATGGACAAGCCGAGCAAGGACGGCGGCTCGGCGGACTCGTGGTATTCGGGTGTCGGCAACAAGGACGTGCACTACTCGTCCGGTGTCGCCAACCACTTCTTCTACCTGCTGAGCGAGGGCAGCGGCGCCAAGGTCATCAACGGCGTCAGCTACAACTCGCCGACCTCGGACGGTCTTCCGGTCACCGGCATCGGCCGCGACAAGGCACTGCAGATCTGGTACCGGGCGCTCACCACCAAGTTCGTCTCCACCACCAACTACGCGGCGGCCCGCACCGGCACGCTCGCGGCGGCGGGTGAGCTGTACGGCACGACGAGCGCCGAGTACGCGGCGGTCCAGGACGCGTGGGCCGCCGTGAACGTCGGTTCGCGGTCGGGCGGTGGCGGCGGTGGCGGCACCTCCTTCGACAACTCCACCAACGTATCGATTCCGGACAACGGCGCGGCGGTCTACTCCTCGGTCAGCGTCACCGGCATCAGCGGCAACGCGCCGAGCAACCTCCAGGTCGGCGTCGACATCAAGCACACCTGGCGCGGTGACCTGGTCATCGACCTGGTGGCCCCGGACGGTTCGACGTACCGCCTGAAGAACTCCAGCTGGTCCGACTCGGCGGACAACGTCATCGAGACGTACACGGTCAACGCCTCGTCCGAAGTCGCCAACGGCACCTGGAAGTTGAAGGTCCAGGACGTCGCGAGTTACGACACCGGCTACATCGACGACTTCAAGCTGACGTTCCCGTAGACCCCTCGCTTCCCGCAGGGCAACAGGACAGGGCGCCGTCCCGGAGGTTCAACTCCCCGGGGCGGCTCCCTCTTTGCGCTGCCAGGAGTTTGCGTCGACTCCCCTTTGGCGCAGATCGGCGCCCCGCGTCCGCACCGCACTGTTCACCCAATGATCGACTTTCGGCCAAGGTCGTTATGGACTCCTGACATGTACGCGCCCCAGATGACACTCTTCCACCGCACGGCTCACCCGCACCGCAACTTCACACTTCCGTTCGGCTACCCCACGCCGTTCGGTCGCCCCCACAAAAGGAGCTTGCGTGACCCCCCTCTACGCGCGTCACAAGCGCACCACTCTGGCCATAGCCACCGCTGTCGCGGCCGGAGCCCTGCTCACCACCGGTATGACCACCGGTGCGTCCGCCCAGACCGAGCCGACCCCGTCCGGCACGACGACCCTCGCCGGCGCCCCGGTCCAGCTGTCCTCGGCGGCGCGTACGACCCTCATCCAGCAGGCCCAGGCCGCCAGCACCGAGACGGCCAAGGAGATAGGCCTCGGCGCCAAGGAGCAGCTGGTCGTGCGCGACGTCCTCAAGGACGCCGACGGCACCGTCCACACCCGCTACGAGCGCACGTACAACGGCCTCCCGGTCCTCGGCGGCGACCTGGTCGTCCACCAGAAGCCCGGCAAGACCCAGAGCGTGACCAAGGCGACGAAGGCCACCATCAAGGTCGCCTCCCTCAAGCCGCAGATCGCCGCCGCCAAGGCCGAGAAGCAGGCGCTGACCGCCGCGAAGTCCGCGGGCTCGGGCAAGACCACCGCCGACAAGGCGCCCCGCAAGGTCATCTGGGCGGGCAGCGGCAAGCCGGTCCTCGCCTACGAGACCGTCGTCGGCGGTCTCCAGGACGACGGCACCCCGAACGAGCTGCACGTCATCACCGACGCCGCGACCGGCAAGAAGCTCTACGAGTACCAGGGCATCGAGACCGGCACCGGCAAGAGCCTCTACTCGGGCACGGTCAGCCTCAACACCGCCCTGTCGGGCTCGACGTACCAGCTGTACGACACCACGCGCGGCGGCCACAAGACCTACAACAAGTCGCACCGCACCAGCTCGTCGGCCGGCACCCTGTTCACCGACTCGGACGACACCTGGGGCACCGGCGCGGCCTCCAGCTCCTCCACCGACCAGACCGCGGCCGTCGACGCCGCCTACGGCGCGCAGGAGACCTGGGACTTCTACAAGAACACCTTCGGCCGCAGCGGCATCAAGAACAACGGCGTCGCCGCCTACTCCCGCGTCCACTACGGCAGGGCGTACGTCAATGCGTTCTGGGACGACAGCTGCTTCTGCATGACGTACGGCGACGGTGAGAGCAACACGCACCCGCTGACTTCCCTGGACGTGGCCGGCCACGAGATGAGCCACGGCGTCACGTCCAACACCGCCGGCCTCAACTACAGCGGCGAGTCCGGCGGCCTCAACGAGGCCACCTCGGACATCTTCGGCACGGGTGTGGAGTTCTACGCCAACAACTCCAAGGACGTCGGTGACTACCTCATCGGCGAGAAGATCGACATCAACGGCGACGGCACCCCGCTGCGCTACATGGACAAGCCGAGCAAGGACGGCGGTTCGGCGGACTCCTGGTCCTCCGGCGTCGGCAACCTGGACGTCCACTACTCGTCCGGCGTCGCGAACCACTTCTTCTACCTCCTCTCGGAGGGCAGCGGCGCCAAGACGATCAACGGGGTCAGCTACAACTCCCCGACGTCCAACGGCTCCACGGTCACCGGCATCGGCCGCGACAAGGCGCTGCAGATCTGGTACAAGGCGCTGACGACGTACTTCACGTCGACGACGAACTACAAGTCCGCCCGCACGGGCACGCTGAGCGCGGCGGCGGCCCTGTACGGCTCCAGCAGCACCGAGTACAAGGCGGTGGCCGCGGCCTGGTCCGCAGTCAACGTGAGCTAGCTCTCCTCAGTCGAACGACGGCGGTACCCGGGGCGAAGGCAACCCCGGGTACCGCCCTACGCTGTCCCCCATGCCCTACACGTACGAGGACGTGGGCGCGACCCGCGAGGACCGCTGCCCACCGGGCTTCCACCGACTGCATGTCCGCTCCCGCATCGGCGAGGGCGAGGCCGTCTTCCGCCGCGCCTCCGATGCCCTCATGAGCTGGGAGATGCACCGCGCCCTGGGCGTCGGCATCACCTCCGACGCCGACAAGGCCGCCCCCGGAGTCGACGTCACGGTCGGACTCGGCCCGATCAAGGCCCCCTGCCGCGTGGTCTGGACGGCCGAGGAACCCCGCCGCACCGCCTGGGCCTACGGCACGCTTTCCGGCCATCCCGAGTGCGGCGAGGAGTCCTTCGTCATCACCCGCACGGGCGACGGCACCGTCTGGCTCACCATCACCGCCTTCAGCCGCGCGGCGAAGTGGTACGCCCGCGCGGGTGGAGCCGCCACGAGGGGGCTCCAGCACGCGTACGCCCAAAGGTGTGGAAAGGTACTGCGCCGGTTGTGCGCGGGCTTTGAGGAATCCTGAACCCATGCGCCGGGCTCCGCTCGCACCACTCCGAGTGACGGCCGCTTCCGGGGGAGCCAGGGGGCAACTGCGGCCTACCGGTGGCCGCCGACATGCGCGACCGGCACGACGTGGGCCTGCGGGAGATCGACCGGGCCCTGCGGGACCTTGAGTGCGTCGACCAGCGGCTTATCGCCAGCGAGCACATAGTACGTGTGCTACGCGACCCCTCCTCACCTGCGTTTTCGCAGGTCATCGGCGGTTTCGTGCTCCGCTGACGTCCGTGGCTGTGCCCTGGCGTCCGTACTTTTTGCCGTCAGCGCTGCCGTCAGAGGTGTAGACCACAACGAAGCAGCGGGGCGGCCCGGCAACTCCTGGGCCGACGGCGGCTGCGGACCCTACACTGAGCGCATGACCGTACGCGAGGAAGCACACCGGCTGCTCGACGCGGTGCCGGAGGACCGGCTACCCGACGCCATAGAGCTGCTGCGGCAGTGGGCGGAGGTGGAGCGCGGCGAGCGCCCCCGCCGCCGGTTCCGCACGACAGGCGTCTTCGACGGCGAACCCGACCTCGCGGTCCGCTCCAAGGAGATCGTCCGCGACGCCTGGGCCAGTGAGGAGCCCCGGAGCGCGTGATCGTCATCGACACCGGCCCCGTGGTGGCAGCCGCCAACCGCAAGGACGACCACCACCTGCAGTGCGTCGACCTGCTCCAGAACTTCCCCGGCCCGCTCCTGCTGCCCGCCCCACTGCTGACCGAGATCGGCTACATGCTCGCCAGTCGTGCCGGGGCCAAGGCGGAGGCCGATTTCCTGCGCGACGTCGCGGACGGCGTCTACGAACTGGTGCCCGTGACCTCCTCCGAGGTCAGCCGGGCCGCCGACCTGGTCGAGCAGTACGCGAGCCTGCCCCTGGGCACCGCCGACGCCTTCGTCGTAGCGGTCGCCGAGAAGTACCGCGCGGTCAACATCGCCACCCTGGACCGCCGCCACTTCAGCGTGGTGCGCCCGAGCCACCTCCCGGCATTCACTCTGCTGCCGTAGCCGGGCCGCCGCGCTGACGTGCCCGATCGCGCAGGGGTCGGCGGGACCTTGGACCGGTGTCCTGTCCGGTATTTCCCCCGGCGACCCGTTCGCCGGGCAGGCCGTCCTCGGGCGTCGGGGCGGGGTCGGTACGCTTGCCGGTCCGGCGGCGCGGAGACCGGGCGGGGAGGGGTCTGCCGACGGCGGGCCGCCGGGGGCATCGCTCCCCGCTGGGGCGGGCTGGCCGCCGCCCTCGGCGGGCCCGTGCGACGCCACGTGCAGGGTCGGCCCCCTGGGCGGCCCGGTGTCTGCGATCCGGCCGTAGGACGGTCGTAGGCGACAACTTGCTGTGCGACGTGAGGTCGCATTTTCCGAAGTGAGGTGGATTTCGTGGAGAGGCTCTGACAAAGGAATTTCCTCCGAATCAGTGTCTGGATTCGTCCCCGCACTCACATGCGTCGCTGGCAACGGCGGGGTGTGAAGCTGAGCGTTCACGCCCAAGGGGCCTCGGCCATCGAGGGCCACAGGCAAGGGGAAGGCTGGACGGGCGAACACGCGTGAACTCCTGGTTGATGCCTCGTGATATCGAACCCTGGGATGGCTGGTCTTCGCAGGGAAGGGCCCGGTGCTGCAAGGCACCAGCGGCTTCCGGTGCAAGCAACATCGGAAGTAGGACACCGACGGCCCCGGGGTATAGGGAGCGCCCACCCCAGCCGCATCTTCGAAATGCGGAACACGGAAACCCTGACGGGGTCCGGAGGAATCCGGTAAGCCGACCGTAAGGAAGGCCCAACTCCCCGGCAGGAACAGGATGGTCCAAGAAGCGAACGCCGGTCGGCCGAAAGGTCAGGGGAAACCGGGTGGCGGCCCTCTCCGCCCGCCGCCCGCCATAACTCGCCGGATACGGGCCCTGGTGGCCCGGCCCGAAAGGGCGCCCACGTGGACCAGGTGAGCCTTTGAAGCCCTACGCAAAGGCGCCGGAACCAAGGGACAAGTTAGATGCCGGAGGCGCGCATGAGCAGCACAGTGGCGTGGACCGCCCGCGCGTCCGAGGTGAACGGACCCGAAGGCTATTCGCCCACACGAACCTGGCACAGCGTTGACTGGGCCGCGTGTGAGCGGAATGTACGGCGGCTGAGGCAGCGGATTTTCAAGGCATCGCGGGAAGGGGACCTGAAGAGGGTCCGGAACTTGCAGAAGCTCATGCTGCGAAGCCGCAGCAACACGCTGGTGAGCGTGCGGCGGGTGACGCAGCAGAGCAGGGGGCGCAAGACCGCTGGCATCGACGGAGAACGTGCCCTCACACCGGCGGCGCGGGCCAAACTGGCAGCTCACAGCCACCGGTTGGCCACTCCGTGGAAAGTTCAGCCGGTCAAGCGCGTGTACATCCCCAAGGCGAATGGGAAGCAGCGCCCGCTCGGTATTCCGGTCATCCGTGACCGGGTGCTCCAGGCCCGTGTGAAGAACGCGCTGGAGCCCGAGTGGGAGGCCAGGTTCGAGGCGAGATCGTATGGGTTCCGCCCCGGACGTGGCTGCCAGGACGCGATCTGTGCCATCCGGGCCTCCACGCGGGACCCCAAGGCGAAGCGCCGTTGGGCGCTGGACGCGGATCTGGAAGGGGCGTTCGACCGCATCAGTCACGATCACCTGATGGCCATGATCGGGCAGTTTCCCGCCAGGAATCTGCTCCGGGGCTGGCTGCGGGCCGGCGTGATGGAGAACGGCCGTTGGGCGCCGACCGAGGAGGGCACTCCCCAGGGCGGCGTCGTGAGCCCTTTGCTGCTGAACATCGCCCTGCATGGGATGGAAGAGGCCGCGGGATTCCGCTATGAGAACCGCAAGGGGCGGGAGACCAACACCGCCCCGGGAGTCCCCGTGTTGGTGCGGTATGCCGATGACTGTGCGCCACGAACACAACAGGAGGTTCTGATGTAGACGGAAGCTCTTGACGTGGTGCTGCACTGGTGATGGAGGTAGGCCCTCCGGGATCGCCCACACAGGGGGAGATCTCAAATCGCCGCAGGTTGCTCCGGTGAATGAGCCGGGGTGATGAGCACTGCGGAAAAGGCGCACGAGATGCGTCAGGTGCGTGCCGAGAAGGCGAACGCGAGTGAACCACTGCTGAAGTGTCGTAAGCGTATGAGTGGTTGCCGAAACCGGGGTCCAGTTGTTGCCCCGGGACAAGTCTGGCGGGTTCCTGTATTCCTGGCCAGGTGGCGGCCCGGCATGAAGGTGGCGCGAGCTCGGTGACAGGCACCAGTGCGGAACGTGGGAACCCCTCGCCGCGATGCTGCCGACGGTCAAGTTGAAGGCCGGTTGGCGATAAGGGAGAACCCCAAGCAGCTAAAACTGTGAGGGGCTGAGTACCGATGCGTGGCAGGGGGACGGACCGCCTCGTAGTAGTGATGAAGTCCCTGTAATGGGGATGGAGCGAAGGGGGCGGGTTGTCCTGATCTTGTTTGGTGGTCAACCGGTATGTCCGGGAGGAGCCAGGTGAACGGATCAAGGCCGCAGGCCGAGGTCAAGTCGTTCTATATTTCCAAGTCGATGGTGTGGGAGGCGTATCTGAGGGTCAAAGCCAATCGGGGTGCACCCGGGGTGGACGGCGTTTCGATCGAGCAGTTCGAGCAGAACCTCAAGGGAAATCTGTACAAGCTGTGGAATCGTATGTCGTCTGGCTCGTATTTCCCTCCGGCGGTGAAGGCCGTGGAGATCCCCAAGGCGGGCGGGAAAGGTGTCCGTGTGCTTGGGGTGCCCACTGTGGCTGACCGGATCGCCCAGACGGTGGCCGCGATGTATCTGGAGAGGCGGGTGGAGCCTGTGTTCCATCCGGACTCCTACGGGTACCGGCCGAGGCGGTCTGCGCTGGACGCGGTGGAGACGTGCCGGCGGCGTTGTTGGCGGAACGACTGGGTGGTCGATCTCGACATTCGGGCGTTCTTCGACAGCGTGGACCATGAGCTGATGCTCAAGGCCGTCGAGCGGCATGTTGACGCAGACGGGAAGTGGGTCCTGCTTTATGTCCGGCGGTGGCTTGTGGCGCCGCTGGCGAAGGCGGACGGTTCGGTGCAGGAAAGGGATCGCGGGACTCCCCAGGGGTCGGCGATCTCGCCCGTGTTGGCGAATCTGTATCTCCACTACGCGTTCGATGAGTGGCTGGGGCGGGAGTTTCCGCACATCACGTTCGAGCGGTATTGCGACGATGCGGTGATTCACTGCCGCAGCGAGCACCAGGCCCGCCGCGTGCGGGACGCGCTCGCAGCGAGATTGGCGCAGGTCGGCCTGGAGTTGCATCCCGGCAAGACGCGCATCGTGTATTGCAAGGACGCTGACCGACGCGGCTCGTTCGAGCACACGTCGTTTACGTTCCTCGGGTACACGTTCCGGCCGAGGCTGGCCAAGAACCGGTATGGGAAGCACTTTGTGAACTTCCTGCCCGCGGTCAGCAAGGAGGCGATCAAGGCGATGGGCAAGGAGATGCGTTCCTGGCGCATCGCTCAACGCAGTGACAAGTCCCTGATGGACCTTGCACGGATGTTCAACAGCGTCGTGCAGGGATGGATCAACTATTACGGACGCTTCTACAAGTCCATGTTGTATCCCCTTCTCCGGCGCATCAACCGCATGTTGGTGGGCTGGGCTTGTCAGAAGTACAAACGACTACGCCGCCGGGAGAAACGCGCGGGAGAACTACTGGCTGGCACGGCCCGCCGGTATCCCAACATGTTCGCCCACTGGCGGTTCGGCCTCAAACCTGATGGCTGGGCAATGGGAGCCGTGTGAGCCGAGAGGCTCCCGCACGGTTCTGCGAGCGGCGGCGGGTGAGATTCCCGCCGCCGACTCACCTCGTGGTGTTGTGCCACAGCAAGGAGGAGGCATATCGGGCGAAGGAGGATTTGACGGCCTGGCTTGCGCCCAGGGGTCTGCGCTTCAACGAGGCCAAGACGCATGTGGTCCACCTCGATGAGGGGTTCGACTTCCTGGGATTCACCGTGAAGCGACACGGGGACAAGCTGGTCATCAGGCCGAGCAGGGCAGCGTGCAACAAACTCCGGAAACGGCTGAGAGCGGACGCGCGCGCTCTGCGTGGCGGTCCGGCCAAGGCCGTTGTCCACGCGTTCAACCCAGTAGCCAAGGGTTGGAGTGCGTACTACCGGAGTGCGGCGTCCTATCGGGCCTTCTGCTCGATGGACTACTACATGTTCACGCTGCTCTACAAGTGGGCGAAGCATAGTCACTCGAATCGTTCGGGGCTGTGGATTAAGCGCCACTATTTCGGCCGGTTCAACAAGTCCAGGCGGGACAACTGGGTATTCGGCGACAAAGCCAGTGGCGCCTACCTCCAGAAGTTCGCATGGACTGCTTATGCCCGCCATGTCCCAGTGAAGGGGGCGGCGTCTCCGAACGACCCGGCCCTGAAGGGCTATTGGCGGGCGCGTCGCCGCATCAAAGCGCCGCCGCCGATGGGGAAGACGAGTCTGCTCCTGGCGGCGCGGCAGAAGGGCGTGTGTCCACTCTGTCGTGAGGCGTTGATCGAAGGAGCCGAATACGAACCGGACAATGTGCGTGAGTGGATTGCCTGGTTCTCGGCGTCGAGGAAGCTGCTCAACAAGCACCACCTCGTTTACCGGAGAGACGGCGGTACAGACGCACGAGCCAACCTCCGCCTCGTGCATGCTGATTGCCATCGTCAGCATCATGCAAACGACGGAAATCAGACCGTAAGTTCACGTCCCGCGAAGCCCAAGTGGCTTGCTTGAGCCGGATGCGGTGAAAGTCGCACGTCCGGTTCTGAGGGGGCCGGGGCGCAGTGATGCGCTCCGGCTACCCGACGTGCGACGCGCGAGGGCTCCACGCCCACAACTTAGCTCCGGCGGCACCAGGTTGGGCCCAGCTCGCGCCTTGGCCCGGCCACCCGCTGGCACCCAGGACGGGCGTCGGCTGCTTGCCCGACGGTGGGCCGGTCGGCGATGTTCGGCCGGTTCAGACGGGCGGGTGCCGCCTTGAACCTCGTAGAGAAAATCTGAACGCACCGCCCTGCCCAGCGTCCCGGCACGGCGGGTCAGTGGCCCCGCTCGCCGCCGTCCGACTCCAGTGCCTCGACGCGGCCACGGAGGTCGGCGATCTGCCGAGCGGCCTCGGCCAGCGCACGTTCCAGCGCCTCGACGCGGGCCGCCGTCCCGCCGGCGGGGGCGGTCGCCTCCGGGCCGTCGAGGTCGTCGGCGGGGTGGTCGTAGTGGGCGACGAAGGCGCCTTTGCCGGGGCGGGAGACCGCCCATCCTTCCTGCTTCAGCAGGGTCATGGCCTTCTGCACGGTCAGGCTCGACGCCCCGAACTCCCGCATCAGCACGGCCTGCGTCGGCAACGGATCCCCCGCGCCGAGTCCGCCGGAGCGGATCCGCTCACGCAGAGCCTCGGCGATCACCTCGAACGTCAGCTGCACCCCGCTGCCTGCCGGCCTCCGCCCGCGCCGCCCCACCACCACGCCGGTCACCCCCGCTTTCCACGCCCTCTACCAGCGAAATCCGGCCCGCCCAAACCGGGAAACCGCCCCCACACTACCCGCGTCCCACCACCCACCAGAAAGGAATCAGGAGGGATGCACTTGAATGCGCCCGTGAGGCGATGTTAACGTCACGCACCCGCCGGTGATCACCACCGCGCCCCGCCGACCAGCCCCCTGGTCCGGCCCCCGCGCCCAGCTTCGAGGCGCCCCGTTCCCCTGTGAGCCGACAACTTCGGCCTGCCCACGCCGCCCCGCGCCGTACCGCTTCCGCGCTCCCGCCGAAAGGCTCCGTTCCGCATGCCCGCACAGCTCCAACTCCTGTACTCCACGAGCGTTCCAGCCGCCTCGCTCCCGTCGTCGGCGTTCACGACGCCGACCTGCCCGGCGGACGTCACCGCCTCGGCGGCAGGGCGGTCGGCGCTGGAGCGCCGCGCCAGGCTCACCGCCAAGCTGGCGAAGCTCGCCGCCACCGGCCAACTCGCACCCCTCGCACGGCAGATAGCTGGACTCGGTGGCTGCGCGCACCCGATCCGCCTGAACGGGCACCGCACCCGTCTGGACAGCGAGACCGGCGAGATTCTCGACCACTTCGACTCCGGCCGACTCCCGGCGGGCGAACTGCTGGTCCGCTGCGGCAACCGCCGCGCCACCCGCTGCCCCGCCTGCTCCACCGTCTACCGCTACGACACCTACCAGCTCATCGCCGCCGGCCTGCGCGGCGGCAAGACCGTCCCCACCAGCGTGGCCGCGCACCCGCGCGTGTTCGCCACCCTCACCGCACCCGGCTTCGGCCCCGTCCACAACCGGCCCGACACCGGCAACTGCCACTGCGGCCAGCTCCATGCCGACGGCGACCCGCTCCTCGGCACGCCGCTCGATCCCGACCGCTACGACTACACCGGCGCGGTGCTGTGGAACGCGCACGCCCCGGCCCTGTGGGCCCGCTTCACCATCCACCTACGCCGCGAGATCGCCAAGGCCGCCGGCCTCACCCAGCGCGCGCTGCGCCACCACGCCACACTCTCCTACGCCAAGGTCGCCGAGTACCAGAAACGGGGCCAGGTCCACTTCCACGCCGTCATCCGCCTCGACGGACCCACCGGCCCCACCAGCACCCCGCCCGCCTGGGCCACCACCCAGCTCCTGGACCACGCCGTCCGCGCCGCCGCCACACGCACCCGCGTCCACCACGAAGGCAAGCCGCCGAAGCAACCGCAGCCCGCCGGGGACGGCCCCGCGTCCCCGCCCCAAGACTCAGATCGGGCCGGGCGGCTGGTGTTCCGGTTCGGGCGGCAGATCGACGTCCGCGCGATCCGCAGCACGGACTTCACCGGCGGCGGCCCGGTCACCGACCGGCACGTCGCCGCCTACATCGCCAAGTACGCCACCAAGGGCGCCGAGACCACCACCGGCACCCTCGACCACCGCCTCCGCCTCCTCGCCGAACTCGCCACCCACGACATCACCGACCACGCCCGCCGCATGATCCACACCGCCTGGCACCTCGCCACCAGGCCCCAGCACGCCCACCTCCGCCTGCGCCAATGGGCCCACATGCTCGGCTTCCGCGGCCACTTCTCCACCCGCACCCGCCACTACTCCACCACCCTCGCCCACCTCCGCGCCGAACGAACCGCCTGGCGAACCGGCCGACCCGACACCCAGACCCCAGCCCCAGCGTCGGCTGAGATGCAGGCCAGTCAGACAGGCGGCAGTCCGGTCGGTGACCGCGCCGAACACTCCACCGACCTGGCCGCCGGTCACCGTCCCGGTCACCGCAACATCGCCGGTCAGCGCGTGGACTCGGACACGACGCTGGTCATCTCCCACTGGCAGTACGCCGGAACCGGACTCCTGCCCGAACTCGCCCACCTCGCCGACCTCCTGGCCGCAAAACGGCAGACCCGACCCGAACAACCGACCCGAGCCCGGCGCTCGAAGCGCTCCAGCGACCGCGCCGGTCACCCCGCCGGTCACTCCACTGATCGGCTCACCAGTGCTGTCCGGACGGGGGCCCTCGCGTGACCGCCGGTACCGAACTCCTCACCGTCCCCCAGGTCATGGAACGCCTCCAACTCGGCCGCACCACCGTCTACGACCTCATCCGCACCCGCCAACTCGCCTCCATCACCCTCGGCCGCGCCCGCCGCATCCCCGCCCACACCCTCACCGACTTCATCCACACCCGCCTCGACCAGGAAGCCGCATGATGACCACACCCCGCGACACCCCCGCCTCCCGCCGCAGCCGAGCCAACGGCGACGGGACCGTCTACCAGCGCAAGGACAGCCGGTGGGAAGCCGCCGGATACGTCCTCGCCCCCGGCAACATCCGCAAACGCGTCCGCGTCTACGGCAGCTCGCGCACGGAGGCGCTGGCCAAACTGACCGAGAAGATCGCCGCCAGCAACCGCGGCCTCCCCGTCCCGTCCACGCAGGGCAGCCTGGCCGCGTACCTGACGTACTGGCTGGAGAACGTCGCCGTCCACCAACTCCGCGAGAACACCCACACCCGCTACGCCGCCGTCGCCCGGCTCTACCTCATCCCCGGCCTCGGACGGAAGAAGCTCGCCAAGCTCACCGCCAAGGACGTCCGCACGTGGCTCAACCAGCTCCGCACCATCTGCCAGTGCTGCGCCCGCGGCCTCGACACCGCCCGCGACCAACGCCTCTGCTGCGCCGCCGGAAACTGCTGCTCCAGGCGGCTCTCGCCGCTGACCCTGACCTACGTGCACTCCGTACTCAAGTCCGCCCTGGAGCACGCGGTGCGCGAGGAGGAGATCCCGCGCAACGTCGCCCGCAACGTCCGTACCGGTACACCTCGGCCCCGCCGCTTCGAACCCCTCACCACCGAGGAAGCACGCGAGTTCCTGGCCGCCGCCAGCGGTCACCGGTTGCAACCGCTGTTCGAACTCGCCCTGCACACCGGCCTGCGTAAGGGCGAACTCCTCGGCCTGCGCTGGGAAGACCTCGACCTAACCGGTGGCACCGTCAGCATCCGACGCACCCTCCAACGCACCAACTCCGGCGGCCTGACCGCCCTCCCGACCAAGACCCAGAGCTCCGAACGGCGCATCTCCCTGCCGACGCCATGCCTGCGCTCTCTCGAACAGCACCGCGACCGGCAGCGCCAGGAGCGTGAAGCGGCGGGGACGGGCTGGAAGGACAGCGGCTACGTCTTCACCCGACCCGACGGAGCCCCGATCGAGGGAGCCACCCTCACCCGGCACTTCAACACCCTGCTCCGTCAGGCCAGGCTCCGCCGCATCCGATTCCACGACCTCCGCCACTCGGCGGCGACCCTCCTCCTGGAACAGGGAGTGGAACTCGTCGTGATCAAGGAGCTGTTGGGGCACGCCCACATCGGCGTCACCGCCACCGTGTACGCCCACGTCCGCCTCCGCCTCCAGCGCGACGCCATCGACCTTCTCGGCCACGCTCTCCGCAACCCCGCCGAGATCACCGGCAAGCCCGACGACGGCGACGAACCACCCCTCTGCGCAACCCCAGTCTGCTGACGTTGCCGTCAACTACTGCCGTCAGACACCCCAGAGGCCCCACCGGGACATCATTCCAGTGGGGCCTCTGGGGTTATCGCTGACCGTTATCGACAGGGAATCCCCCCGCCGGGCGGCCAAGCTTCGCGTCAGAGATCAGTTTTCGACTTGGAGAGACGGGAAGTTCGCCGACACGACCTGCAACCGCTCCGTCAATGGTTGACCATTGATAGATCTCGCTATTTCTTCGAGACTGTCGAAATGCCACCCGATGCCAGGGAGAATATCCGGACAAGCGCCTTCCGGACATCCGAGTCTCGATCGAGACGTTCCAGCGAATCGAACCTCGCCGGATCAAGATCGATGGTGGCAATTCCGCCTGCATTCTCGCCACTCGTGGTCGAGAACAGCAAGAGACATCGGTAGGCCCGCACAGCCCCTGCTCTTTCCTCGCGCATCAGCGAGTGAAGGAACACGGCCTCTTCCTTGACTTGGCTGCGGAGTGCATCCACTGAGCTCCACCGCGTCGCCCAGCCTTGGTCCTCCGCCTCCAACTGGATCTCCAGCAGCGTATTGAAATCGATCCGGCACACCCGGAAGTCGGGGTCGGTCGAATAAATCATGGACATCAGACGCGCTACTCTCCACCGTAGACATCGATACGGATTGGCGTATCGGGGTCGAGACGCCCGTCGTTGACCCTTGTCCGAATTTCATCTCAGCGATGATGACCGCCAAGAATCGTCCCGTCGCGTGACACGAGAATTCCGTCTCCCTTGGGGGCCTTATTGACCCCGTCCAAAAGTTCTTCCTCGCTCAGGTACTCGTGATACCACTGCGATGCCGTGTCCCGAGTCTTTTGCCCCTCGGTATATTTGCCGAGATCACCGGCCTTCTCGTAACGCGTTGAAATAGTGGGACCGCATCCCGGACCGGTGTTGTGAACAAGCACCGGCGTCTCGCCCGCGAGTACATAGTACGTGTGCAGGCCAGGCCGCTCCTACCTGCAAGTTTGCTGGTCAGCGGGCGATTTGACAGTCGCCGGATGTTCGTGCTCGTGCGCTGGAGTCTGCTGGCGTTGCCGTCACTACTGCCGTCAGCGGTCTACACCGCCTGGGGAATTCCAGGAATTCCGAATGCGTGTCAAGCGGCTTCGTCGTGCGGGGTGAGGCTGATGGTCAGGTCGGCGCCGAGAGCCTGAGCCAGGCGGCGCAGGAGGGGAAGCGTGGGCACGGTCCCGCCGCCTTCGAAGCGGGAGATCTGCGGCTGCTTCATCCCGCACCGCTCGGCCAGCTCGGCCTGGGACAGCCCGAGCTCGATGCGTCGGTTGTGGACGAGTTGTCCAAGCTCACGGGCGAGCGCGGAAGGCGGGTCCTGCATGGTTCCTCCCCGCCTCAGGCCGCTGGGGCGACGATGGTGACGGTGGGCTCGTCTCCGCCGGCGAGGTGCACGTCCACCGTGAGGTCCAGTGCGCGGGCCAGGCGCATGATGACCGCGATGGGCGGCAGCTCGGTTGCCGTCTCGATGCCTTCGATGTCATCGACGTCGACGTGCATGCGCTCGGCGAGGTCGGCCTCACTCAGGCCCAGCTGCTTACGCCGGTCGTAGACGGCCTTGCCCAACGTCATGGCGAGGCCGGCCTCTTCGTAGACCCGGTCGTACTCGGGGTCGGCGTCCAGGTGTTCGCCCAGCAGCTGGCGGTGGCGACGGGTCCTCCATTCGCTGTGGTTCATCGGTTCTCCTTGAGGTTGCGGCTGTAGAGGTCGTGCTCAGCGGCGGCTTCATGCTCTGCCTCGCACAATCGCTGTGCGGCGTGGGCGCGGTCCACTTCGGCCTGCTCGCGCATCTTGGTCTTGCGGAACACGGTGAGCAGCACGACACGTCGGCCGGGCGCCAGCCAGTAGGTGATCCGCTGATGGGCATCGCCCAGGCGGAAGCGCAGCTCGCGGAGCTTGCCGCCCAGGTGGCGGGAGTGCGGTTCGTCGAGGGTGGTGGGCTGCTCGGCGAGCAGGTCGGCGACGCGTTCGGCCTGCTTGTAGTGATGGGCGGGAATGTTCTCCAGCCACAGCCGCACCTCCGGCTCGATCTCGATCGAGTACCGCCCACTGTCCATAGCGCCGATGATATATCGCACGGGGTGCGAGAGCGCGACTTCGTAGCTCCGGTCGTGTGCCGTCGCCGCGACCGCAGCACCTCCAGCGTCGCACACCCCCGTGCTCCCCCCTTCGTCCTGATGCCACGGCGCCGCCCGCAAACCAGCGGCAACCTGCCGAGGCGGGGTAAGGGGCGACTTCTTTCGGCAGGATCGGGCCCGGGCGGGAGAAGCAGAGTACGGCCGGGCGGGTGCGTCGCCCAGTCTGGCGGCGCGGGGGCCGGGGCGGGAGGGGTCGGTCTGCCACGGGCGGCCGGGAGCTCGCTCCCCGCCGGAGGCGACGCTGGCCACCGCCCTCGGCGAGTCCGGCGGCGGGTGTGAGGGTCGGCCCCCTGGTCGGCCTTTGCCTGCGATCCGGCCGTAGGACGGTCGTGGGCGACAACTTGCTGTGCGAAGCGCGAGGACTCCACTCCCACAACTTAGCTCCGACAACACCAGGTTGGGCCCCGCTCGCGCCTGGGCCCGGCCGTCTGCCAGCACCTCGTGCGGGCGTCGGCTGCTCGGCCGATGGTGGGCCAGTCGGCGATGTTCGGCCAGCTCAGACGCGCAGGGCCCGCCTTGAACCTCGTAGAGAAAATCTGAACGCACCGCCCTGCCCAGCGTCCCGGCACGGCGGGTCAGTGGCCCCGCTCGCCGCCGTCCGACTCCAGTGCCTCGACGCGGCCACGGAGGTCGGCGATCTGCCGAGCGGCCTCGGCCAGCGCACGTTCCAGCGCCTCGACGCGGGCCGCCGTCCCGCCGGCGGGGGCGGTCGCCTCCGGGCCGTCGAGGTCGTCGGCGGGGTGGTCGTAGTGGGCGACGAAGGCGCCTTTGCCGGGGCGGGAGACCGCCCATCCTTCCTGCTTCAGCAGGGTCATGGCCTTCTGCACGGTCAGGCTCGACGCCCCGAACTCCCGCATCAGCACGGCCTGCGTCGGCAACGGATCCCCCGCGCCGAGTCCGCCGGAGCGGATCCGCTCACGCAGAGCCTCGGCGATCACCTCGAACGTCAGCTGCACCCCGCTGCCTGCCGGCCTCCGCCCGCGCCGCCCCACCACCACGCCGGTCACCCCCGCTTTCCACGCCCTCTACCAGCGAAATCCGGCCCGCCCAAACCGGGAAACCGCCCCCACACTACCCGCGTCCCACCACCCACCAGAAAGGAATCAGGAGGGATGCACTTGAATGCGCCCGTGAGGCGATGTTAACGTCACGCACCCGCCGGTGATCACCACCGCGCCCCGCCGACCAGCCCCCTGGTCCGGCCCCCGCGCCCAGCTTCGAGGCGCCCCGTTCCCCTGTGAGCCGACAACTTCGGCCTGCCCACGCCGCCCCGCGCCGTACCGCTTCCGCGCTCCCGCCGAAAGGCTCCGTTCCGCATGCCCGCACAGCTCCAACTCCTGTACTCCACGAGCGTTCCAGCCGCCTCGCTCCCGTCGTCGGCGTTCACGACGCCGACCTGCCCGGCGGACGTCACCGCCTCGGCGGCAGGGCGGTCGGCGCTGGAGCGCCGCGCCAGGCTCACCGCCAAGCTGGCGAAGCTCGCCGCCACCGGCCAACTCACATCCCTGGCACGGCAGATAGCCGGACTCGGTGGCTGTGTGCACCCGGTCCGTCTCACCGGGCACCGCACCCGCCTCGACAGCGCGACCGGTGAGATTTTCGACCACTTCGACTCCGGCCGGCTCCCGGCGGGCGAACTGCTGGTCCGCTGCGGCAACCGCCGCGCCACCCGCTGCCCCGCCTGCTCCACCGTCTACCGCTACGACACCTACCAACTCATCGCCGCCGGACTACGCGGCGGCAAAACCGTCCCCACCAGCGTCGCCGCACACCCCCGCGTGTTCGCCACCCTAACCGCACCCGGCTTCGGCCCCGTCCACAACCAGCCCGACACCAGCCGCTGCCACTGCGGCCAAGTCCACCCCGACGACGACCCGATCCTCGGCACCCCGCTCGACCCCGACCGCTACGACTACACCGGCGCGGTGCTGTGGAACGCGCATGCCCCGGCCCTGTGGGCCCGCTTCACCACCCACCTGCGGCGGGAGATCGCCAAGGCCGCCGGGCTCACGCAGCGGGCCCTGCGGGACCACGCCACGCTCTCCTACGCCAAGGTCGCGGAGTACCAAAAACGGGGCCAGGTCCACTTCCACGCCGTCATCCGACTCGACGGCCCCACCGGCCCCACCAGCACCCCGCCCGCCTGGGTCACCGTCCAGCTCCTCGACCACGCCGTCCGCGCCGCCGCCACACGCACACGCGTCGCGCATGAAGGCCAGCCGCAGCAACCCGCCGGGCACGCGCCCGGCATCCGGGAGGCCGGCCAGGGCAATCGGCCGGTGTTCCGGTTCGGGCGGCAGATCGACGTCCGCGCGATCCGCGGCACGGACTTCACCGGTGGCGGCCCGGTCACCGAGCGGCACGTCGCCGGCTACATCGCCAAGTACGCCACCAAGGGCGCCGAGACCACCACCGGCACCCTCGACCGCCGCCTCCGCCTCCTCGCCGAACTCGCCACCCACGACATCACCGACCACGCCCGCCGCATGATCCACACCGCCTGGCACCTCGCCACCAACCGCCGGCATGCCCACCTCCGCCTGCGCCAATGGGCTCACATGCTCGGCTTCCGCGGCCACTTCTCCACCCGCACCCGCCACTACTCCACCACCCTCGCCCACCTCCGCGCCGAACGCACCGCCTGGCGCCTTGGTCGACCCGACACCCAGACCCCCGCCTCAGCGTCGGCGGAGACGCAGGCCGGTCAGACGGGCGGCAGTCCGGTCGGTGACCGCGCCGGACACTCCACCGACCTGGCACCCGGTCACCGCAACATCGCCGGTCAGCGTGTGGACTCGGACACGACGCTGGTCATCTCCCACTGGCAGTACGCCGGAACCGGCCTCCTGCCCGAACTCGCCCACCTCGCCGACCTCCTAGCCGCAAAACGGCAGACCCGACCCGAGCAACCGACCCGAACCCGGCGCCCGGAGCACTCCGGTGACCGCGCCGGTCACCCGGTCGGTCACTCCGCTGATCGGCTGACCAGTGCTGTCCGGGCGGGGGCCGTCGCGTGACCGCCGGCACGGAACTCCTCACTGTCCCCCAGGTCATGGAACGCCTCCAGCTCGGCCGCTCCGCCGTCTACGACCTGCTCCGCACCCGACAGCTCGCCTCGATCACCCTCGGCCGCGCCCGCCGCATCCCCACCCACGCGCTCACCGACTTCATCCGTACCCGCCTCGACCAGGAAGCCGCCGCCTGATGACCACACCCCGAGACACCCCCGCCTCCCGCCGCGTCCGCGCCAACGGCGACGGAACCGTCTACCAGCGCAAGGACAGCCGCTGGGAAGCAGCCGGATACGTCCTCGCACCCGGCGACACCCGCAAGCGCATCCGCGTCTACGGCACGACCCGCAAGGAAGCTCTGGCCAAGCTCACCGAGAAGATCGCCGCCAGCAACCGCGGCCTCCCCGTCCCGTCCACGCAGGGCAGCCTGGCCCTATCTGACGTACTGGCTGGAGAACGTCGCCGTCCACCAGCTTCGCGAGAACACCCACACCCGCTACACCGCCGTCGCCCGGCTCTACCTCAACCCCTGCCTCGGCAAGAAGAAGCTCGCCAAGCTCACCGCCAAGGACGTCCGCACCTGGCTCAACCAGCTCCGCACCACCTGCCAGTGCTGCACCCGCGGCCTCGACACTGCCCGTGACCAGCCCCGCTGCTGCGCCGCCGGGAAGTGCTGCGCCAGGCGGCTCTCGCCGCTGACCCTGACCTACGTGCACTCCGTGCTCAAGTCCGCCCTGGAGCACGCGGTGCGCGAGGAGGAGATCCCGCGCAACGTCGCCCGCAACGTCCGCACCGGCACACCTCGGCCCCGCCGCTTCGAACCCCTCACCGCCGCGGAAGCGCGCGAGTTCCTGGCCGCCGCCAGCGGTCACCGGTTGCAACCGCTGTTCGAACTCGCCCTGCACACCGGCCTGCGTAAGGGCGAACTCCTCGGCCTGCGCTGGGAAGACCTCGACCTAACCGGTGGCACCGTCAGCATCCGACGCACCCTCCAGCGCACCAACACCGCCGGCCTGACCGCCCTCCCGACCAAGACCCAGAGCTCCGAACGGCGCATCGCCCTGCCGACGCCGTGCCTGCGCTCCCTGGAACAGCACCGCAGCCGACAGCTTCAGGAACGCGAAGCGGCAGGCAACAGCTGGCAGGACATCGGCTACGTGTTCACCCGACCCAACGGTGCCCCGATCGAAGGGGCCACCCTCACTCGGCACTTCACCGACCTGCTCCGCCGTGCCAGGCTCCGCCTCATCCGATTCCACGACCTCCGTCACTCGACGGCTACCCTTCTCCTGGAACAGGAAGTGGAGCTCGTCGTAATCAAGGAACTCCTCGGCCACGCCCACATCGGCGTCACCGCCACCGTCTACGCCCACGTCCGACTCCGCCTCCAGCGCGACGCCATCGACCTCCTTGACCGCGCCCTTCACCACCCCGCCGAGATCACCGGCGAGCCTGACGACGACGGCGAACCGCCCCTTTGCGCCGCGCCCGTCCGCTGACGTTGCCGTCACCTACTGCCGTCAAACGCATGCGAGGGGCCGCTGGATTAATTCCAGCGGCCCCTCGTATGTTCACCTTACGGGAAAGCTAAAGAAGCCGCGGACGCTAACCGCTAAAGGGGCGGCGACTGCCCTCCTGTATAGCCCAGAAATTTCGGAGTCACGCTTACCGAAACTCCTTTGCGGCGAACTAACTAAAAGTTGAGTACACTCGCGGCCGCCTCGACTTCTTCGGGTTCGTAACCGGTTCGAAGGAACAACTCACGGGATCCCAGCGCCATCACGACCAGCCGCGTCAGCTCATACCACCGCTCAGCGATCCGCGACGGAAGAGTTACCCGAACCTCACGGGGTGAAATATCACCCTCATCGGCTTCCCCCTCGGGGACTGCAAGCTCAGCAACGGATTCCGCCTCGTCGCCGCACAGCAAGATGCGCACTCTCGAAGCGTCTGGGACACGGGTATCCACCGCACGGAGCATGGCGGTCAACTGCTGCAGGTCAGTCGCTGTGCATCCAAGATCCGATAGTCGAGACTCCTGGAAGTTAGGCAACTGATGCGTGACCTGGAAGAGCACTTCGAATTGGTCAACACTCAGGACGATCTCGCGCACCGATGCACCAGCTCCGCACCGGCTCTCGTCATCTGAGGACATTATCGAACCAGTCCTTTCCACCCTTGGGGGTGAATACGGTTCCGCCGTCACCGTCTTCGATTACAACCGACCGCTTATCGGGGTCCCAGTAGCCGACTCGCCCATTACGGAGATATCTGGTCTCAACATTGGGGACGTGCCCATTGATCACACCGTCGACATAGTAGGGAAGCGCCTTTTCGTCGACACCTCGAACGAAATGTGTTCCGTCCCCATCCGGACGAATAGCTTCACCGTTCGCATGCTTCGCGATGTTCTCGGATATTTCATCTACCTCGGGGCAGCCACCGGAATTATGAACGAGGACCGGCGTAGCCCCCGCCAGCACATAGTACGTGTGGACGCCGCTGACGGTCAGGTCGTGGGTTATCTGCTGCTTGGTGAAGTGGCGGGCGGTGGCGATCTTGGCTTCGTGGCCGTCTTCGGTGCGCAGCGTCATGCCAGGGCGCAGGTCGCCCCCGTCGACCCAGGTGTGCTCCGAGGGCGACCAGAAGGGGTGAGTGATGGTCGCGATCAGAGAGTCGCCGGACGTCTTGCCGCTGGGTGCCGTGATGGCCAGATCGACGAATTCCTTGTCGTCCTTTGTGACGATGGTGTCGATGACTTTGTGCGCACGGGTCTTACCAGTTTCCGGGTCGGTTGTGACGACCTTTTCCCCGACCTTGATTTCCTCGATGTGCTTGGTACTTCCGTCCGCGAGGAGAACGTTCGTCCCGGAGACAAAGCTGTGGCAGTTGCCCGCTCGCGTTCGAAGTCCTCTCAGTGCGAATGCCGCCTCACCTGCCAGCAGGATTGGAACAGTTTCGACGGCGTCCTGGTGCGACTCGAAGGCGCCCTGATCGATGCCGCACTCCTTGGCGTGAACGACGCAGTAGGTGGCGGCTACTTTCTTGGCTTTCGCCAGGTTGTGCGTGTTCATCCAGACGGTGGCGGCATGTTGACATGCGAGGCGCCCGAAGCATGCAATCGCGTCACGCCCGTCGTCGCCGACGGGAGAGTCCCAGTAGCCGCCGCCATCGGTACCGTAGCCGTACGCAATCCACTTCTGGTTCAGCCAGTCGCCGTCATTTGCGTGACTGCCCTGCGGAAGGAAGGACATGAGTTCCGCAGGCGACGTGACGGTCTGGCTATCACCTGTGCTGTCAGAGGTATCAGACGTACCACCGCCACCACTGCAGTGACCCTTGTGACAACTGCCGGCGCTGGGATCGTCCGGGTTGATTGGCCCATCTGTAATGATTTCACCGGATCCATCACCCTTTGGTACACCGACACCACACTGGTCAGCCATGCACAGCCCGCTGGGATCTGCCGAGGTCACCGGTGAGTTGTCCGCGTAACTGTAGCCATTGAGGCTCTGGGCGTCGGACGTGGCGAGGATGGGGTCGACGCTGAGGAACTGGCCGATGGTCGGGTCGTATTCGCGGGCGCCGATGTGGGTGAGGCCGGTGGTGGTGTCGCGGGTTTTGCCGAGGAAGCCCTTGTCGTCGGGCCAGGGGCCGTAGGCGGGGGTGCCGCGGTCGGCGCCGAAGGGGGTGGTGTAGCGCTTGGTGAACGCCTGGGTCGTGTCGGCGCCGATGGCGAGGCTGGAGGTGCCGTGGTGGTCACCGGCCAGGTAGGACAGCTTCTCCGAGCCGGACTCGTTGGAGCGCATCGCGACCGTCATGCCGCCGGAGGCGTAGTAGCGCTGGGCCCAGGTGGTGCCGTCGGCGCGCAGGTGGAGTTCGGTGGCACCCGCGTACAGGACCCGCTCCCCGTTTCCGGTGGTGCGGATCAGGAGATTGCCGTCCGCGCCGTAGAGGTAGTCGGTGGAGGTGCCGTTCTCCGTGAGCTTGCTGAGCTGGCCCTCGTCGGACCAGGTCAGGTCCTGGGTGCCACCAGCCGCCTGGCCGGGGCGCGTCTTGGTGTTGCCGGTGGTGTCGTAGCTGTAGGTGCGGTCCGGGCTGGTGCAGTCCGTCTTGGTGGTGGTGCCGGTCAGGGTGTGCGGCTGGGTGGTGGAGGTGTAGCAGTAGGTGGTCTTGGTGGTGCCGCTGCTCTTGTGGGCCGTTTCGCTGGTGCGCTGTCCGGCGTCGTTGTAGGTGTAGCTCGACCAGTAGGGGGCCGGGCCCGACAGGCTGGAGGCGCTGCGCGCATCGGAGCACTTCTGCGAGGAGGGTGTCCAGGCCTGGGTCAGGCGCTGGTGGCCGTCGTAGGCGAAGCACTGGGTGTCCGCCGTACTGGTGCCGCCCAGGGTGGTCGGGTCGCTGATCGCGGTGACGTTTCCGGCTTGGTCGTGGGTGTAGTTGAGGTCCTGCAGCATGTACGGGTGGGTCTGGTCCGTGACATGGCTGCGGGTCAGGCGGCCGGTGCCCTCCTCGTAGGTGTTGGTGACGTAGAGGTACTTGTTGCCGGTACCGCCGGTGCCCAGCGTCAGCTGCTCGGGCTGGCCCAGCGCGGAGTAGGAGACATCATCGAGGTAGCCGGTCGACCCGCCGATCTCGGTGAGGTCGCCCAGGCCGTCGTAGGTGAAGCCGATGATCTCCGAGGGCAGGCCGCCCATCGACGGCTCCCGGTCGAACTGCAGACTGCCGTCGATGTTGTAGTGGCTCTCGTAGGCCAGCGTGGACGGGGCGCCCGCCTTCACGAACGGGTCGCCGGCCGGGAGTTCGAGCTGGGTGCCGGTCGCACGGCTCAGGCTGTCGTAGGCCGTGACGGTCTGCGTGTACGCCTGCCCGGCCTTGCCGCCCACATAGCGGGTGGAGGAGGTGGGCAGGCCCTTGAGCAGGGTGTCGTAGGTGGCGGCGGTGAGCTGGTTGGCGTCCGTCTTCGAGCCGGTCCAGGTGCCGGTGGCGCGGCCCAGTTCGTCGTACGCGGTCAGGATGGACTTGCCGCGGGAGTCGGTGGACTTGATGACCTGGTCGAGGGTGTTGTACTCGGTGGTCGACTGGCCCTTGTCGGGGTCGGTTGTGCTGGTCTGGCGGCCGAACAGGTCGTAGGTGTAGGTCCACTTGGCGCCGTCGGGACCGGTGATCGACGACTGCTGGCCGTCCTTGGCGTAGGCGAACTTCGTGGACGTGTAGGAGGCGCCGGGTCCGGTGCCGAAGCCGCTGTCCGCCGGACTCACGTCCGCGTACTCGCGACTCTCCGTCGTCCGTCCGCGTACGTCGGTGATGGTGCGCTGTGCCGAGCCGCCCTGCACGGCCGTGGTGGCGACGGAATCGCCGGTGTAGCCGGTGGTCGTGGCCCACTTCTTGACGCCGCCGACGTACAGGGTGCTGGTGGTGGGCCGGCCGGCTCCGTCGAAGACCGTCTCGGTCTGGGCGGGCGCCTCTCCGTACTCGGCGCGGGTGTAGGTGCCGTTGGGGGTGCTGGTGGTGTCGAAGATGTCGGCGTACGTCTCGTAGGCCAGGCCGCGGGTGTCGTAGCGGGTGTCGGTCAGCAGCCGGCCGCCCTGCGGGGTCGGTGACTGGGTCTGCAGCGGTCGCAGCAGGGAGTCGTAGAGGGTGTAGCTGGTGTTGTAGGTGTCGCCGTCCTTCTTCAGGGCCGAGGTGGACACCCAGGAGGGTTTGGCGGAGTCGAGGTGGTAGGCGTACGTGGTGTTGGGGGCCTGGCTGCCGCGGATCCGGTTGGGCAGCCACACCTCGGTCAGACGGCCGAGCGCGTCGTAGTTCAGCTCGGTCTTCTTCAGGTTGATGTCGTAGCTGCGCAGCGCCTGGCCGCGGCGCGGGTCGTAGTACGTGGCCGAACGGTTGCCCTTGGGGTCGGTGCTGATCGTCCTGGTCAGCGGGCCCGCGTCGGCCGGGGTGTAGGCGGTCGAGGTGGTATGCCCTGCCGTGTCGGTGACGCTCAGCGGCCGGCCGAGGCCGTCGTACGTGCTCGTGGCGACGGTCTGCCAGCCCGTGGGCGTGCGCTCGCCGTTCGAGTCGGCGGTGGTGGCGTAACCCGTCGCGCGGCCGGTCCAGGTCGCCTCGCCCTTGGTGGGCTTCTGCGTGGCGAGCCAGCCGGTCGCATTGGGCGTGTCGTAGACGACGGCGGTGTCGGAGAGCACCTCGCCGCGGGTGGCCGAGGTCGCCGGGAGGCTCAGACTCGTGTCCGTGATCGAGCAGACCCGGCCGACCGTGCGGGTGCGCGAGGTCAGAGCGGTGATGCCCACGCTGTCGTTGCGGGCGTACCAGGTGAGGGTGCAGGCCTCGTCACCGCCGAGGCCCAGCTCGCCGGAGTCGCTGACGGAGACGGGCATGCCGTAGTCGTCGTAGGTCGTGGAGATCGAGCGGGTGCGCCATGTCTTCGGGACGGTCAGGTAGGTGTACGTCCTCGCCCTGGCGGTGCGTACGTAGCGGGCCACATGGTCGCCCGCGCCGGGCGCACTCTGGCGCGCGGTCTCCTTCGACCATGGATCGTTCGTCGTCGCCGAGATCGGCGTGGCACCGTCGTGGGTGACCTGCTCGCGCAGTCGCCCTGCGTACGCGTCACTGTCGGTGAGGGTGGCGGCGCCGAGGTCGGGTGTGCTCAGCGGGGCGACGGTCACGGATTTGGTGGTGCCGTCCTTCTTCTTGTCGCCGTCCATGCCCTGCAGATAGAGCGAGACCGTCTTGGAACGCGTGCCGCTGGTCGCGCCGGTCTGGACGGTGACCTGGCGGTAGCCGCGCCAGTCCGACCAGGTCCGCTCGTCCGTGGGCGTGAACGGGTCGTCGGCGTAGTGCCAGGCCGCACCGCTGTAGGAGTAGGCGGACTCGACGGCGTCATTGTTCGCGGCCGGGTCGGAGACGACCACGGCCAGTACCCGGTACTTGTGGAACCAGTCCACCGAGGCGTCCTGGGCGCCGTTGATGTGCCAGAACTGCGGATAGCAGGAACGCGTGTTGGTGTCCTGCGCCGCACCCAGCACCTGACTGCGCACACACTCCGGCGACGACAGCGTCACCGTGGTGATCGCCCCGGTCTCCGACGTGACCGTCGAGATACGGGGACGGGTCAGCGGCAGGATGTCGTCCGTCGCGTCCACCCGGTTGGGCCGCATCTGGTACGTGAACGAGACCGGGTTCACCGCGATGTCAGCGTCGCCCGCCTTGCCGGTCCGCTTGAGCGACTTGAGGGTCAGCACCTGATCGGAGCTGTCGCCGATGTCGCCGCCGTCCAGGTACTGCTGGGTCAGCGCCCAGGAGTCCACCGGATCGTAGGCACTGGTGGTGGCGTTGTAGGAGGAGGTGCTGATGCCGGTCAGCCGCTTGCGGGAGAAGAAGGACGGGCCGGCCGCGTTGCAATCGGTGTCGTCCTTGGAGCAGATCGCGTCGAACGGCACATCCGGCCAGTTGTCGGCCGTGTCCTTGGTCAGGCTGGAGCAGTCCGAGGCCGTACACCGCTCCGCATGGGAGAAGGTGACCTTCGCGTCGGCCTGGTCGGTGAACAGGGCCCCGGCGCGCAGGCCGTACTCGATCCGGGTGAGATAGCCGCCGCGGGTGTAGGAGGCGTTGGCCGTGGTCGCCTTGTTCTTCTTGTAGTAGTTCGACTCCTTCGTGTACCAGTAGGTGGCAGCGTTGCCCCGGGTGCCCTCGACGTAGTCGAGGTTCCAGCGCCAGGCCTGGGTGAGCGACCGGTCGGCGAAGGTGCCGCCGTTTCCGTAGCCGGGCTCGCCGGAGTCGTCGCCGAATACGGGAACGGTCCAGGTGGAGTTGGTGCGCTGGGTGTCCGCACCGTCCAGCTTGTTCAGGCCGAAGACGTACTTGGTGCCGTCGCCGGTGGTGACGGTCCAGTACTCGCCGTTGTCGTCGCCGTTGGCCGCGCCCGTGGAGCGCGTCACCTTCGAGGCGTCGTCGTCGGCCAGCCGCCACTCGCCGCTGTCCTTGTCCTTGACCAGGCGCGTCGACTTGCCGTTCAACACCAGGCGGGCGTTGTCGTACTTCCAGCACTGGTCGAAGACGTCCGTGTGACCGTCGTCGTCACAGGAACCGTAGGTGCGCTCGATATAGGAGTCAGTGAGCGTGAAACCCTCACCGACAGAGGTGCCCTGATTGTTGGTGGTCGCGGTACGGCCGTCGATGCTGCCCGAGTCGTAGGACAGGGACAGCGACGGCGCGGGGCCCGCCGCAGCGGGCGGCATCGTGAAGCCGTACGACCAGGTGAAGGAACCGGAGCTGCCGCCCGCCTGCCAGGCGGAGGACGCCGACAGCGGTGTCGCGGAGTAGTCCCCGGTGCCGGCCGGGGACTGGCCGGAGCCGGTGCTGGTCGCGGTGACCGCGAGGACAGTCGCCCCGGAGGAGGTACTGGTGGCGGCGCTGTTGGCGGCGTGTACGAGCTGCGAGGACATGCCGTCCTGCGCCTCGGGCAGTTGCACCATCGCCGAGACGGACTGGCGGGCGATGTCGTTGTCCGACGTCAGCGGGGTCTGCTTACGGCACTCCGCCTTCTGCGGCGTCGTCAGCGCGCAGGAGGGCAGCTGCACCAGGCGCAGTCGCTGGGACCAGCCGCCGCCCACCGCGGAGGCAAAACCGCCGTAGTCGACGCTCACGTCGGCGGTGCCCGCCGTCTCCGCCTCGGCGGTCAGCAGGACGCCCGTGATGCCCGCCTTCCGGGCCGCCTTCTGGTCCAGCACGGTGATCCGCGCCTCGCCGCCTGCTGCGGCCTGCTTCGCGGACGAAGGGCTCACCGCAACGGGGAGGCCCGCGGGCGAGGCCGTGCCCGCCTTGCCCCGGCTCACCTTCACCACTGCCTCGCCCGCCTTGGGCCAGGCCGCCTTCTGCTGCGCCCGGGCCCGGGTGGCCTGCACGGCGTTGGCCTTCCGGTCCTTGGCGGCCTTCGCCCGGGCCTTCTTCGCACCGGGCCCGCCGAACGCCTTGACCTTGCTCACCCGCTGCTTCGGCAGGTCGGGCCGCCCCAGACCGCCGCCCGGCCGGGCCTCGGCCACCTGCGCAAGCCCCAGCGGCACCACCAACGCCAAAGCCAGCGACTGCACCAGCAGCCGTCCGCGCCGGTGCCGCATGACACCACGGCGTCTTCTTGAGGTGCCTATGCCAAAAGCCATCGTTTCCGCCCCACCCGGTCCAGAAGAGAGAAGTCCAGCAAGTCATGCGCGCGCTCACGTCGAGCCGCACCCAGTGCGTCACGGTGCGGACAGCCGCGTCGCCAGCCGCCCGCACCCACCGCCGGTCAGTCGCCCACGCGTTCCTCGATCTGCTCCCAGCCGGCCATCGCGCCGGTCCACACGCGTATCTCCGCGACCCGGCCCGGCAGACAGTGCTGCCAGGCACCGCCGGTGAAGCCCTTGCCGACCGCGAAGTCGCCCGAGCCCACCTTCGCGGTGAAGGTCTTGACGTCGTCGTTCTGCGTGTGCCCCAGATAGAGGCTGATCGTGCCCGCCTGCGCATCGAAGACGCCCGTCAGCCGCACCATGCCGTCCAGCAGTGCGGACTCGTCGGACGCCACCGCGCTGAACGTGCCATCAGCATTGAGCCGACCGAAGCGCCAGAACCCAACGGGCACGGTCTTCTCCTCGAAGGTGTCCGGGTCCGTGATGGTCTGCTTGCCCGTCAGCTCGTACCAGAGCCCCCACGCGGACCCGTCCGCCGTCCGCTGCCCCAGCACCTGCCCGCTGTACCCGACGTCCTTGGCCGCGAGCTTGTCCCCGTCCAAAGACGCCAGCGCGGTCACCGTGAACGACCCCGTGCCGTCCACCAGCGGCCCGGCCGCCGTGGCCGCGTCGTCCACCCCGTCCAGCACGATCGACTCACCGTCCAGCGACGCCCCGCCCGCAAGCGTCAGCGACCTGCCGTAACCCGACACGGTGTCCGTGATGGTGGTGCCACTGCCCCGCTCGCCCCACCAGTCGCCGACCAGCTCCACCGCCGCATCCTGCTCCGAGACCATCAGACGGGCCTCGTCGGAGACCTCGCGACCGCTCAGTGTCCGCTGCCATACAGACACTTCGTCCGCGGAGCCCTGCAGATAGTCCGTGTAGGCGTCCGCGTACATCCCCCGGCCGATCTGCAGCGGGCCCTTCGCCTCCCAGGCGGTCCCGGCGTCCACCGTGGCCTGCAACTTCCCGTTGAGGTAAAGGCTGATCTTCTTGCTCTCCGCGTCGTGCACCCCGACCACATGGGTCCACACCCCGCGAGGAGTCGCCTGTTTGGCCTTGGCCTCGCGGAAGGCCCCGTCACCGGCCAGCACACGCATGCTCCAAGTGTTGTCCCCTCCGCCCCCGTACGACAGCAGCAACGGGCTGTACTTCTTCGCGAACGGACCGGCGGACGCCGGTGTCTGGCTCAGCACCGTCAGCGTGTGCGCCGCACTGGGATCAACACGCACCCACGCCGACACCGTGTACGAGGCGGAAGTGTCGAGCACCTGATCAGCGGTCGCCGCATACCCGGACGTGCCGTTGAGACCGAGCCCCTCGTCGGTGACCGGTGTAGCCAGCAGCTGACCCTGCGCGTCACGGGTCAGCCAGCCGCGGCGACCTCGCTTGTCCCGGACGGCACCCCCGGCAAGCGTCGCATCATGCCCTGTCGTGCCGACGGCCGCGGAGGAGTCGATCGCGGCGCCGTCGGATTCGGCGAAGTGCCACCGCCCCACCGGGCCGGCACCGTCATGCACCGCGAAATCCACATAAGCCCAGGCACCGGCACGGCCCGAACCGACATTGTCCCGGCCACGGACGGAAAGATGGTAGGTAGCCGCGTGATCAGGAGTGATGACAGCCTGCCAGCCGACGAAGTACGGGCTCCTCTCGTCAAGGTTGACACAGACCCACTCAGCAACCCCCGCTTTGCACACCTTCTTCGCATTCGCCCAGGGCCCCGAATTCAGGCTGTACTCATAGGCCACGTTGTTCGTGTCACCTTCAGCGGCCTTGAACGTGAAGGTCGCGCTCTGACCGGGACCGCCGCCCGCCACACAGTCGTTGGTCGTGCACTCCGAGTACGGGGAGCCGACCGTCACCTGTGGCGCCTTCGGCCGGGTCGGGTCGACCTCGAAGTAACACCAGCCCGTCGTGGACGCGTTCGAGGGCCCGGACAGGTAACTGCTGCCGCCGTTGGACCGACCGAGCCGTCCGCACGCTTCTCCAACGTCGCGTCGGGCGCCTGCCAGCCACCGCCGGACTTGGCGACCCGCACCGGGACCGCCGACTCCTCGAGCGTGAAGGTGTAACCGTCGGGGTTGGCGTACACCGTCGTCCGCTCGGAACGCTCCCCCGTCACCTCCACCCGCTGCCCCGACGACTGGGCCTCCGCCAGGGCCTGTTGTCCCTCCGTCAGTGGCGCGGGATCCGACTCCGCAGCGGCGGCGTGCGCCTCCGGCACCGGGAGTGCCAATGTCGCGACCAGCATGGCGAACGCGGCCGCCGCAACGCTGGACGCCCTGCGCCCTCCCTTATGTCTCCGGCGCCCTAACGCGCCCCGCCCGCCCCACCCCACCGACACAGAACCCCGCCCCCACAGTCACAAGATCTTCATAGGTCGCCAGGATTCAAACTTCCTTTTCACCTTCCGTCAAGGATGCAACTTGAGCCACAGCAGCACCTCTTGGCGCTCCAGCAAGTCAACTTTGCGCTCTTCGCGGCGACTTGACCTGGCCATGATCGATCAGACACGTCATCGTGCGAACAGGGGGCATACGCGGGAGGGAACTTTGCTCCTGGATCGGGGGAATCCAGGCGAACGCAGGCGAACCCACCAGATCACACCATCAGCACCCGAGTCACACCTCAAGCGGACTTTCGGCAGATGCCCCCGTCAGGGCCGGGGACTGGAAGCGGGGGGTCGGCCGACCCCCCGCTTCCAGTCCCCGGCCCTGTTCAGCGCAAGCTCATGACGTCAGAGCAAGCCCCTGACGACCGTCACCGCATCAGAACCCCCGCCCCCTCCCCCATCTCCTCCGACGGCACCGCCACCAGACCCACCTCCGCGCTCGACGCGAGCAAGCGGTGCGTGGGCAGGATCCGCACCGTGTAGCCGAAGGGGCCGGTGCGGTCCAGGGAGAGCGGGCCCTCGTACGCCCAACGCCCCTCCAGGTCCGGGCCGCCCGCCGGTTTCAGCGGCACGCACACCGCGTCCGCGATGCGGTCGTCGGAGTCGACGCGGCCCGCGACGGCCTGCACCTCGACGTCGTCCGGGGCAAGCTCGCCGAGGCCGACGCGGACGCGCAGGGACAGGGTGGTGCCGAGTTCGGCGGTGGTCGTGGCGGAGGAGGCCTCGACGTGGTCGACCGTGACCTGCGGCCAGGCGGAGCGGACGCGGGACTTCCACGCGGCCAGCTCGCGGGCCGTGTCCGCGGTGAGCGAGCGGTGGGCGCGGGCCGCCGGGGTGTACAGGCGCTCCACGTATTCGCGGACCATCCGGCCCGCGAGCACCTTCGGGCCGAGATGGGTCAGCGTCCGGCGAACCATCTCGATCCAGCGGTCGGGCAGGCCACCCTGGCCCCGCTCGTAGAAGCGCGGGGCCACGCGCTGTTCGAGCAGGTCGTACAGCGCCGCCGCCTCCAGGTCGTCGCGGCGGTCGTCGTCGGTCGCCGTGCCGTCCGCCGTCGGGATCGCCCAGCCGAAGTCGGGCTGGAACCACTCGTCCCACCAGCCGTCCAGGACGGACAGGTTCAGGCAGCCGTTGAGCGCCGCCTTCATGCCACTCGTTCCGCAGGCCTCCAGCGGGCGGAGGGGATTGTTCAGCCAGATGTCGCACCCCGGGTACAGCTTCTGTGCCATCGCCATGCCGTAGTCCGGCAGGAACACGATCCGGTGGCGTACCCGTGGGTCGTCCGCGAACCGGACCAGCTCCTGGACCAGCCGCTTCCCGCCGTCGTCCGCGGGATGGGCCTTGCCCGCGACCACGATCTGGATCGGGCGTTCGGCATGCAGCAGAAGGTCCATCAGACGGTCGCGGTCGCGCAGCATCAGGGTCAGTCGTTTGTACGAGGGCACGCGGCGCGCGAAGCCGATGGTCAGGACGTCAGGGTCCAACACCCCGTCGATCCACCCCAGTTCGGCCGTTCCCGCGCCGCGCTGGCGCCAGGACGCGTACAGACGCTCCCTCACCTCCAGCACCAACTGCTCGCGCAGCACCCGCCGCAGATCCCAGATCTCCTGGTCCGCGATGTCGGCCACCGCGTCCCAGCGGTCCGAGCCGCCGACCGTCAAGGCGTCCTCGGTACGCTGCGCGCCGATCTGCCGGGCGCCGAGCCGGAAGACTTCCGGAGCCACCCAGGTGGGCGCGTGCACACCGTTGGTCACCGAGGTGATCGGGATCTCCTCCGGGTCGAATCCCGGCCACAGGCCCGAGAACATCTCCCGGCTGACGTGACCGTGGAGCAGCGAGACCCCGTTCGCCCGCTGGCCGAGGCGCAGCCCCATCACCGCCATGTTGAAGAGGTTCGGCTCGCCTCCGGGGTAGGTCTCCATGCCGAGGCCCAGGATCCGTTCCACGTCGATGCGCGGGAGTTCGGCGTCCGTACCGAAGTGGCGGGCCACCAGCTCTCGGTCGAAGCGGTCGATGCCGGCCGGGACAGGGGTGTGGGTGGTGAAGACCGTGCCGGCCCTGACCGCCTCCAGGGAGGACTCGAAGTCCATCCCCTGGTCGGCGAGTTCGGCGATGCGCTCCAGGCCGAGGAAGCCCGCGTGGCCCTCGTTCGTGTGGAACACCTCGGGCTGCGGGTGGCCGGTGAGCCGGCAGTACGTCCGTACCGCGCGCACTCCTCCGATGCCGAGGAGCATCTCCTGCAGCAGCCGGTGTTCGCTGCCGCCGCCGTAGAGCCGGTCGGTCACCCCGCGCTCGCCGAGGTCGTTCTCCTCGACATCGGAGTCGAGCATGAGGAGCGGGACGCGGCCGACCTGGGCCAGCCAGATCCGGGCACGCAGCGCACGGCCGCCGGGGAGGGCCAGCGAGACCTGGGCGACGGTGCCGTCAGAATCGCGCAAGGGCATCAGGGGCAGCTCGTTCGGGTCCAGGACCGGGTAGTGCTCCTGCTGCCAGCCGTCGCGCGACAGGGTCTGCCGGAAGTAGCCGTGCCGGTAGAGCAGACCCACGCCGATCAGCGGAACACCCAGGTCGCTGGCGGCCTTCAGATGATCGCCCGCGAGGATGCCGAGGCCCCCGGAGTACTGCGGCAGCGCGGCCGTGATGCCGAACTCGGGCGAGAAGTAGGCGATGGCGGCGGGCAGTTCGGAGGACTGGGACTGGTACCAGCGGTCGCCGGTCACATAGTCGCGCAGATCGTCGGCGACCGCGGAAAGGCGGCGCAGGAAGCGGCGGTCCTCGGCGAGCTCCGCGAGCCGCCCGGTCGACACGCTGCCCAGCAGGCGTACGGGGTCGCCGTCCGAGGCGGCCCAGCGCTCCGGGTCGACGGACTGGAAGAGGTCGCGGGTCTCGGCATGCCAGGACCAGCGGAGGTTGCGCGCCAGGTCACTGAGCGGGTGAAGGGCTTCGGGGAGTACGGGTCGAACGGTGAATCTGCGGATTGCCTTCACGAGTTCCACCTTCACGGAGGACGTAACGGAGGACGTAGGCGGCAGGAGGGCGTACGTGGCAGGACGCGCGCCGAAGAGGGACACACGCCCTTGTGCGTCCTTCGTCACCCACGACGGTAGCGGCGAGGGTGCCTTCGCGACACGGCGCATCGAGGCCCGGACAGTCGATCGGGCGGACTGCGCGACTTCGGCGAGAATTCGCCGCAACCTTCACGTGTACGTCACGGGCGATATGGCCGATTCCGCCCTCCTGGGCGACCTTGTGGCGCTTCACACCGCACGAGAGGCTCGCCAGGTGGCGTACGGCCGGACTCGGCCCACACCGGTCTGCTCCGATGGCCGTACGCCGAGTTGAGGAGGGGAACTCAAGTCATGGCACAGACGAGAGAGAGGCGTCTGCGCTGGGCGGGAGGCCTCACCGCGGTCACGACGGCCGCGGTGCTTTCGGCCATCACCCTGCCCGCGCACGCCGCCCCGGAGGGGCAGATACTCGGCGCCGGCGATCCCGGTTCCGTCAGCGGGAGTTACATCGTGACACTCAAGGGGGGAACACAGGCTCCGTCGTCGACGGGAAAGAGCATCGCCGAGAAATACGGGGCGAGAATCAGCCACACCTACGGAACGGCCCTCAACGGCTACGCCGTGAAGGTCAACGAGAAGCAGGCCCGGCGGCTCGCGGCGGACTCCCGCGTGGCCTCGGTCGTGCAGGACACCCGGGTGGCGCTCGACCACTACCAGAAGAACCCGCCCTCCTGTGGCCTTGACCGGATCGACCAGCCGAACCTGCCGCTGGACAAGGGCTACACCTGGCCCGAATCGGCGGGCGCCGGCGTGACCACGTACGTCATCGACACCGGCATCCGCATCACGCACAAGGACTTCGGCGGCCGGGCGAGCTACGGCTGGGACTTCGTCGACAACGACAGGTCGGCCAAGGACGGCAACGGGCACGGCACGCATGTCGCCGGGACCATCGTGGGCACCAAGTACGGCGTGGCCAAGAAGGCCGAGGTCGTCGCCGTCCGCGTCCTGGACAACGCAGGCTCCGGCACCACCGCCCAGGTCATCGCGGGCATCGACTGGGTGACCAAGCACGCGAAGAAACCCGCCGTGGCGAACCTGAGCCTGGGTGGGTACGCCAACGCACAGTTGGACGCCGCCGTACGCAACTCCATCGCATCCGGCGTGACCTACGCGGTGGCGGCGGGCAACGACGGACTTCCGGCCATTCTCTACTCCCCGGCCCGGGTCTCGCAGGCCCTCACGGTCGGTGCGAGCGACAAGTCGGACGCACGGGCGAGCTTCTCGAACACCGGTTCAGCGCTCGACCTGTTCGCGCCGGGTGTGGCGATCACCTCGGCGTCGTACGCGAGTGACACGGGGAAGGCGACCTTCTCCGGTACGTCGATGGCGAGCCCGCACGTGGCGGGCGCGGCCGCGCTCTATCTGGCCGACCATCCCAGGTCCACGCCCGCCCAAGTGGCCAAAGCGCTGGTGAAACAGGCCGTCTCGGGGAAGATTTCGGCCGCCGGGCTCGGCTCACCGAACAAGCTCCTGCAGGTCGACAACCCCTAGCGGGCCCGGGGACACCGACCGGCCTCGACCTCTCAGGACGAGGCCGGTCTTGTGTGTAGACATACGCGTGAGTAGTTAACAAAGTGCCGGATTGCCCACCCGAATAGGGTGGGAAGGCTCCTCCGGTACGCCCCGCAGGCCCCACCTCCCCACACCGTCATCCGCCCACCCAAGTTGACGCGGACAGGAGCGGTCATGCCCGCAACGCACCACACGTCGCCACCCCCGACGACCACCCCCGACGCACCGCCCGTACGCACGACCGAAGCCGATTCCCGCACCACGGAGAAACCCTCCGCCGAGACCGGGGCCGAGACCCGCGCCGGCACCACCGGCACCACCGGCACCACCAGCACCATCAGCATCACCGGCACGACCGTGGGGCGCATCCCCGTCCTCGACGTCCGCCCGATCGTCCTCGGCGGCCGTCGGCCCGCGAAGGCGGTGGTCGGCGAGTCCTTCGAGATCTCGGCCACGGTCTTCCGCGAGGGCCATGACGCGGTCGCCGCGAACGTCGTCCTGCGTGATCCGGACGGCCGCACCGGCCCCTGGAGCCCGATGCGTGAACTGGCTCCGGGCACCGACCGCTGGGGCACCACGGTGTCCGCGGAGAAGGCGGGCCGCTGGACGTACACGGTGGAGGCGTGGGGCGATCCGATCACCACCTGGCGGCACCACGCGGGCATCAAGATCCCTGCCGGGATGGACACGGAGCTCGTCCTGGAGGAGGGCGCCCGGCTGTATGAGCGGGCGGCCACCGCAGTGCCGAAGAGCAAGGGCCGCCGGGACACGATCCTGCGGGCCGTCGACGCGCTGCGCGACCTCGCGCGCCCCGCCTCGGCCCGGCTCGCCGCCGCCCTCACCCCCGAGGTCGACAAGATCCTCGCCCGCCATCCGCTGCGTGAACTCGTCACGTCTTCACAGCCGTTGCCCCTGCTCGTGGAGCGGGAGCGGGCGCTGTACGGCTCCTGGTACGAGTTCTTCCCTCGCTCGGAGGGCACCCCGCAGCGGCCTCACGGCACATTCCGTACGGCCGCCGAACGCCTGCCCGCGATCGCGGAGATGGGCTTCGACGTCGTCTACCTGCCCCCGATCCATCCCATCGGCACGACCTTCCGCAAGGGCCCCGACAACACCCTGTCCGCGGGCCCGGACGACGTCGGTGTGCCCTGGGCGATCGGTTCCCCGGAGGGCGGCCACGACGCGGTCCACCCGGACCTGGGCACGATCGACGACTTCGACGCGTTCGTACGCCGGGCCGCGGATGTCGGCCTGGAGGTCGCCCTCGACTTCGCGCTCCAGTGCTCCCCCGACCACCCGTGGGTGGACAAGCACCCCGAGTGGTTCCACCACCGTTCGGACGGCACGATCGCCTACGCCGAGAACCCGCCGAAGAAGTACCAGGACATCTACCCGATCGCCTTCGACAAGGACATGCCGGGCCTGGTCCAGGAGACGCTGCGCGTGCTGCGGCACTGGATGAGCCATGGCGTACGGATCTTCCGCGTCGACAATCCGCACACGAAGCCGGTGGTGTTCTGGGAGCAGGTGATCGCGGAGGTCAATCGCACCGACCCCGACGTGATCTTCCTGGCGGAGGCCTTCACCCGCCCCGCGATGATGCACACGCTCGCGGCGGTCGGCTTCCAGCAGTCGTACACCTACTTCACCTGGCGCAACACCAAGGAGGAGCTGACCGACTACCTCACCGAGCTGTCGGGCGAGACGGCCGCGTACATGCGGCCCAACTTCCTCGTCAACACCCCCGACATCCTGCACGAGTTCCTGCAGCGCGGCGGTCGGCCGGCCTTCGAGGTGCGGGCGGTTCTCGCCGCGACGCTGTCGCCGACCTGGGGGATCTACAGCGGGTACGAACTCTGTGAGAACACCCCGCTGCGCGACGGCAGCGAGGAGTATCTGAACTCGGAGAAGTACCAACTGCGGCCGCGCGACTGGGAGTCGGCGGAGCGTGACGGACGTGGCATCGCGCCATTGGTGGGCGCGCTCAACGCGATCAGGCGGCGCAGCCCCGCGCTGCGTCAGTTGCGCGACCTCCATTTCCATCACACGGACAAGGAGGCGGTGATCGCCTACTCGAAGTCCGTTGCGGACGCACGCGGTTCGAACACGGTTGTGGTGGTGGCCAACCTCGACCCCCACCACACCCAGGAGGCCACGGTCTCGTTGGACATGCCGCAACTCGGCCTGGACTGGCACGAGTCCGTGCCGGTGCGCGACGAGCTCACCGGCGAGACCTACAACTGGGGCAGGGCCAACTATGTGCGTCTCGAGCCGGGGCATAGGCCCGCGCACATCCTCACCGTCCTGCGACCGTCCTCACCGCAGATCGGAGGGTCACCCACAACATGATCGTCAACGAGCCCGTCCCGGACACGTTCGAGGACACACCGGCCAGGGACCGCGATCCCGATTGGTTCAAACGCGCCGTCTTCTACGAGGTCCTGGTCCGCTCCTTCCAGGACAGCAACGGCGACGGCGTCGGCGACCTCAAGGGCCTGACCGCGAAGCTTGACTACCTCCAGTGGCTGGGCATCGACTGCCTGTGGCTGCCCCCGTTCTTCAAGTCCCCGCTCAGGGACGGCGGGTACGACGTCTCCGACTACACCGCCGTCCTGCCCGAATTCGGTGACCTCGCCGACTTCGTCGAGTTCGTCGACGCCGCCCACCAGCGCGGCATGCGCGTGATCATCGACTTCGTCATGAACCACACCAGCGACCAGCACCCGTGGTTCCAGGAATCGCGCACCAACCCCGACGGCCCCTACGGGGACTACTACGTCTGGGCCGACGACGACAAGCAGTACCAGGACGCCCGCATCATCTTCGTCGACACCGAGGCCTCCAACTGGACCTTCGACCCCGTCCGCAAGCAGTACTTCTGGCACCGCTTCTTCTCCCACCAACCGGACCTCAACTACGAGAACCCGGCCGTGCAGGAGGAGATGATCTCCGCGCTGCGGTTCTGGCTGGACCTCGGGATCGACGGCTTCCGGCTCGACGCGGTGCCGTACCTCTACCAGGTCGAGGGAACCAACTGCGAAAACCTTCCGGCGACCCACGAGTTCCTCAAGCACGTGCGCAAGGAGATCGACACGCACTATCCGGACACGGTGCTGCTGGCGGAGGCGAACCAGTGGCCGGAGGACGTGGTCGACTACTTCGGCGACTTCCCCTCCGGCGGCGACGAGTGCCACATGGCCTTCCACTTCCCCGTCATGCCACGCATCTTCATGGCCGTGCGCCGCGAGTCCCGCTACCCGGTGTCGGAAGTCCTCGCCAAGACCCCCGCCATCCCCTCCGGCTGCCAATGGGGCATCTTCCTGCGCAACCACGACGAGCTGACCCTGGAAATGGTCACCGACGAGGAACGCGACTACATGTACGCGGAGTACGCCAAGGACCCGCGCATGCGCGCCAACATCGGCATCCGCCGCCGGCTCGCCCCCCTGCTGGACAACGACCGCAACCAGATCGAACTCTTCACCGCCCTGCTGCTGTCCCTGCCCGGCTCACCGATCCTCTACTACGGCGACGAGATCGGCATGGGCGACAACATCTGGCTCGGCGACCGCGACGCCGTGCGCACCCCGATGCAGTGGACCCCCGACCGCAACGCCGGCTTCTCCTCCTGCGACCCCGGCCGCCTGTTCCTGCCCACCATCATGGACCCGGTCTACGGCTACCAGGTCACCAACGTCGAGGCGTCCATGTCATCGCCCTCCTCGCTGCTGCACTGGACCCGCCGCATGATCGAGATCCGCAAACAGAACAAGGCGTTCGGCCTCGGCTCCTACACCGAACTCCAGTCGTCGAACCCGGCGGTGATCGCCTTCCTGCGCGAGTACAAGGACGACCTGGTCCTGTGCGTCCACAACTTCTCCCGCTTCGCCCAGCCCACCGAACTGGACCTGCGGGCGTTCAACGGGAGGCACCCGGTCGAGCTGATCGGCGGGGTGCGATTCCCGGCCATCGGTGAGCTGCCCTACCTGCTCACCCTCGCAGGCCACGGCTTCTACTGGTTCCGGCTGCGTCGCGACCACGGTGAGTAGTGATACCGTTACGACGTTCTGTTCATCAGAACCCGAGACCGCCGGGCGGGTGGCTCGGTCATCAACTGCGCGCGCTCGTCGCGCGAAACCTCACCGAGTGATCGGACAGGACACGCCACCGACTCGGGTGGCGTGAACGCCAATGGTTCCGGCTCCGCAACTCGCTCGCCGGTCGTGGCTCGCGGCCACAATTGAGGGCGGGACGGTTTTCCCCGTCCCGCCCTGGGCACCCTTCACGAAACCCGACGCTCCTCCGCCGCACGACGTGGAAGGGACGCACGCCATGTCGGAAGCCGCAACCCACTCCTCCACGGCCGCCGTCGCGCGCCCCGAACTGCTCGCGTCCCTCGATCCACTGCTGCGGGAGTGGCTGCCGCGGCAGCGGTGGTTCGCGGGCAAGGGGCGTCCGGTGACTGGATTCTCACTGGTGGGAGGGGTGGAACTCCTACCGCCCACGGCCAACTTGGGCCTGCTCCACCTGCTCGTCTGCGCACATCAGCCGCTCACCCCCGCCCAGGGTGCCGCCCCGCACCCCGGGGACTGCTACCAGTTGCTGATAGGCGTGCGCGAGGCGCTGCCGCCACGGCTGGCGCCCGCGCTCATCGGGCATCTGGAGGAGGGTCCGCTGGCCGGCCGGACCGTGTACGAGGCGCTGTACGACGCCCGGCCCGCCGACGTGCTCCTCGAAGCGATCCGCACGCGGGCCCGCATCGGCGATCTGCGCTTCGAATGCGCCCTGCGCCAAGAGATCAGGGGCGGTTTGGTGCCGCGGCTGGTCACCTCGGAGCAGTCCAACTCCTCGATCATCTACGGAGATACGTTCATCCTAAAGCTGTTGCGGAGGATCGTGCCGGGCAACAATCCGGACCTGGAACTTCCGCTGGTACTGGCCCGCGAGGGCTGTGCGCGCGTGCCGGCCCCGGCGGGCTGGCTGCTGGCCGACCTGGCCTCCGACCACGACTCCTACGTATTGGGCGTACTCCAGCCCTTCGTGCAGGGCGCCACGGACGGCTGGGAACTGGCGCTGCGCGAGCTGGCCAAGGGTGAGGACATCGGCGACGTCAGTGGCTTCGGTGACGAGGCGCGGGCACTGGGCCGTGCCACCGCCGAGGTGCACACGGCGCTGGCCCGCGCGCTGCCCACGGTCACGCTGGGCCACGCGCAGATGGGGTTGCTGGCCGACGGCATGACCGAGCGCCTGGAGGCGGCCGCACGGGCGGTGCCCGCGCTGCGTTCCTACGCTCCCGGGTTACGGACCGCCTTCGAGGCGCTGGCCGACCTCGCCGCCGAGGGCCGTACCTGGACCGCGCAGCGCATCCACGGCGATCTGCACCTCGGCCAGTGCCTGCGCGCGCCGTCCGGGGAGTGGTCCCTCATCGACTTCGAGGGCGAGCCGTCGAAACCCCTCGCCGAACGCCGCATGCCGCAGCCTCCGGCGCGGGACATCGCGGGAATGCTCCGCTCCTTCGACTACGCGGCCCACTCGCACCGTCCTGTGGCGGCCGGCTGGGCCGACGCCTGTCGGGCCGCGTACTGCACCGGCTACGCCGAGGTCTCCGGCGCCGACCCGCGCACCGACCCCGTACTCCTGCGCGCCTACGAAACGGACAAGGCCGTCTACGAAGTCCTGTACGAGGCCCGGCACCGGCCCGACTGGCTGCCGGTGCCGATGGCGGCGATACGCCGACTCGCCGCATCCCCCTGACCTGCCCCGCTTCCCCACCTCATCCTGCCGAGGAGGCCCTGCCCGTGACGCCCCGCCCTCCGTCCGACGACAGTCCGAAGAAGAACGGTACGAAGAAGTCGGCTGCCGCGAAGAAGACGGCGGTGAAGAAGGCCGCTGAGGGGAAAACGACGGCCGAGAAAGCCACCGCCGACAAGAAGGTCGCCGCCGCGAAGAAGGCTGCCGTGGGTAAGAAGGCTGCCGCCAAGAAGGTCGCCGGGAGCGCGGCTGCCGTCGAGAAGGCCATCGCGAACACGGCCGCGAAGGTTGCGAAGAAGGCGCCGGAGCCTGCCGCCGACAGCGCTCCCGTCTTCGCCGGCCTCAGCCTCGGTGACCGGGAGCGGCTGCTCGACGGCACACATCACGATCCGCACGGGGTGCTGGGAGCCCATCCGGTGCCGGGTGGGGTGGCCTTCCGCGCCTTCCGCCCGTACGCGCTGGCGGTGACCGTGGTGACGGACGACCTGCGCGCCGAGTTGCACGACGACGGGGACGGCTTCTTCTCGGGGCTGCTGCCACTGCGCGCGGTCCCGGCGTCGTACCGGCTGGTCGTGGGCTACGAGGGGACGGTTCTGGAGACCGAGGACGCGTACCGTTTCCTGCCCGCGCTCGGCGAGTTCGATCTGCATCTGCTCGGCGAGGGCCGGCACGAGCAGTTGTGGCGGGCGCTCGGCGCGGAGCCGATGGTGCACCAGGGCGTGACCGGCACCCGCTTCACGGTGTGGGCCCCGAACGCGCGCGGCGTGCGCCTGGCCGGCACCTTCAACTTCTGGGACGGCACGGGATACCCGATGCGGTCGCTGGGCTCCTCCGGGGTGTGGGAGCTGTTCGTGCCCTCGATCGGCGAGGGCGAGCTGTACAAGTTCGAGATCACCCGCCCCGACGGAACGCGCACGCTGCGCGCCGACCCGATGGCCCGCCGCACCGAGGCTCCGCCGAACACCTCGTCGATCGTCCACGCGTCCCATCACGTGTGGCGGGATGCGGAGTGGATGTCCGGGAGGGGGCTGCGGCCGGCGCACGAGGCCCCGTTCTCTGTCTACGAGGTACATCTGCCGTCCTGGCGGCCCGGGTTGACGTACCGGCAACTGGCCGACCAACTCCCCTCCTACGTCTGCGACCTGGGCTTCACCCATGTGGAGCTGATGCCGGTGGCCGAGCATCCCTTCGGCGGGTCCTGGGGTTACCAGGTCACCGGGTTCTACGCGCCCACGGCCCGGCTGGGCACCCCGGACGACTTCAAGTACCTGGTGGACGCGCTGCACCGGGCCGGCATCGGCGTGCTCATGGACTGGGTACCCGCGCACTTCCCGCGCGACGACTGGGCGCTGGCCGAATTCGACGGGCGCCCGCTGTACGAGCACGAGGACCCGCTACGGGCCGCCCACCCCGACTGGGGCACCCTGGAGTTCGACTACGGACGCCGCGAGGTACGCAACTTCCTGGTCGCCAACGCGGTGTACTGGTGCGAGGAGTTCCACATCGACGGGCTCCGCGTCGATGCCGTCGCGTCCATGCTCTACCTCGACTACTCCCGCGAGCCGGGCCAATGGGTCCCCAACGAGCACGGCGGCCGGGAGAACCTCGACGCGGTCGCCTTCCTGCAGGAGATGAACGCCACCGTCTACCGCCGAAATCCCGGGATCGTCACGATCGCCGAGGAGTCCACGGCGTGGGACGGCGTCACCCGGGCCACCCACCACATCGGCCCCGGTGGCTTCGGAGGGCTCGGCTTCGGGCTGAAGTGGAACATGGGCTGGATGCACGACTCGCTGGACTACGTGGCCCATGAGCCCATCCATCGCAAGTACCACCACAACGAGATGACGTTCTCGATGGTGTACGCCTACAGCGAGAACTACGTCCTGCCCATCTCCCACGACGAAGTCGTGCACGGCAAACGCTCACTCGTGTCGAAGATGCCGGGCGACTGGTGGCAGCAACGCGCCACCACACGCGCCTACCTCGGCTTCATGTGGGCCCACCCCGGCAAACAACTCCTCTTCATGGGACAGGAATTCGCCCAGGGCGCCGAATGGTCCCAGACACACGGCCCCGACTGGTGGCTGCTCGACCCCGCCTACGGAGCCGAACCCGACCACCGCGGGGTACGCGACCTGGTCCGCGACCTCAACGACCGCTACCGCCACACCCCCGCCCTGTGGCAACGCGACACCGAACCCGCCGGCTTCGCCTGGATCACCGGCGACGCCGCCGACGACAACGTCTTCGCCTTCCTGCGCCACGCCACCGACGGCACCCCCCTGCTCGCCGTCTCCCACTTCTCCCCCGTCGTCCGCCACGGCTACCGCCTCGGCGTCCCCGAGGACATCCCCGCCTGGCACGAAATCCTCAACACCGACGCCACCCGCTACGGCGGCAGCGACATCCTCAACCCCGACCCCGTCAAACCCGAACCCACCGGCGCCCACGGCCGCCCCGCCAGCATCCAACTCACCCTGCCGCCCCTGGCCACCATCTGGCTGCGACCCGCCTAGGCGCTTTTCGCCCCCTCCGCCCCTGGCCATTCCCGTCCCTGGGGGCTGCGCCCCCAGACCCCCGCCAAAAGATTGCGCAGTTCCCCGCGCCCCTGAAGGGGCGCGGGGACCTGCGCGTACGGGACGGGCAGGGGCGGAGGGGGCGAGAACCCGCCTTTACCTCAGCCCGACCCCACGCAACGACTCCGGCAACTCCCCTGTATGAAGCACCCCCAGCGCCTGCGTGGCCCGAGTCAGCGCGACATACAGGTCGCTCGTCCCGTACAGCGCGGGCTCGACCACCAGCACGGAGTCGAACTCCAACCCCTTGGCCTGCCGAGGATCGAGAAGGACGACGGCGCGAGTCAGATCGGGCTCGGCGCCCGCCGTCACCCCGTCCAGCCGCCCGGCGAGCGAGGCATGCAGGGAACGCGGGGCGATGACAGCGACCCGCCCTTCCACGGGAGTCAGCTCGGCCGCCGCCTTGGCGACGGCGCCGGGAAGATCGTCCCCAGCGGGGCGCACCCACGGCCGCACCCCCGTGGACCGTACGGACCGAGGCGGCTCGAACCCAGGACGCTCCGCCCGTACCACCTCCGCCGCGACATCCATGATCTCGGACGGAGTCCGGTAGTTGACGGCAAGACGCGTGTGCTCCCACCGGTCCTCGACATACGGCGCGAGGATCTCGGACCAGGAGCCGACCCCCGCCGCCTCGGCGGTCTGCGCGGGATCGCCGACGAGCGTCATGGACCGCGTGGGACTCCGCCGCATCAGCAGGCGCCACGCCATCGGCGACAGTTCCTGCGCCTCGTCGACGATGATGTGGCCGAAGGCCCAGGTCCGGTCGGCCGCCGCCCGCTCGGCGGCGCTGCGGTGGTCGTCCTCCTCGTGCCGCTCGGCCATCCGCTCGGCGTCGATGATGTTGTGCGCGGACAGGACCTCGGAGTCCTCCTCGTCCTTGTCCTCGAACTCGTAGGTCCGAGAGGCGTAGGAGACGTCCAGGACGCCCTGCGCGTACGCGACCTGGGTACGACGCTCCTGGTCGGCCATCGCCCGCGTCACCCGGTCGTCCTCACCGAGCAGCTCGGCGGCTTCGTCGAGAAGGGGGACGTCCGCGGTGCTCCACTCGCGCGTGAGCGGCCGCCGAATCGCCACCGCCTCCCCCTGCGAGACGTATCCCTCCGGCTCGGCAAGGAAGTCCGCGACCAACCGCTGCGGGGTCAGCCGCGGCCACAGCTGGTCGATCGCGCCCCACACCTCGGGGTTCTCGGCCAGCTCGTCCCGGATCTGCGTGATGTCGCTCGCATCGAGGAGGTTCGAGCCGTCGAACGGATCCGTGCCGATACGTTCGGCCAGCATGTCGGTGAGGGTGTTGAGGATGTGGCCCTCGAAGTGCTCGCGCGCGACGTTGTGGGGCAGTTCTGTCTCGCGGGTGCGTTCGCGGGCGACCTGCACGAGCCCGGCGTCGAGCATCAGGATGTCCCGGTCGTGCTCGATCGCGATCACCGGGTCGGGAAGGGCCTGGCGGTCGCGGACCACGGCGGCCAGCACCTCGGCCATGTCGGCGCGGCCCTTCACGGCGGCCGCCTCGGGGGTGTCGATCGCCGTGGCCTTCACGCCGGGGAACAGTTCGCCGACCGTCGCGAGCAGGACGCCCGTCTCGCCGAGCGAGGGCAGCACCTCGCCGATGTAGCCGAGGAAGGCCGGGTTGGGGCCGACGATGAGGACGGCACGCTTGGCGAGCAGTTCCCGGTACTCGTAGAGCAGATACGCGGCGCGGTGCAGCGCCACGGCCGTTTTGCCCGTGCCGGGACCGCCTTCCACCACCAGCACGCCCCGGTACGGCGCGCGGATGATCTGGTCCTGCTCGGCCTGGATGGTCTGCACGATGTCGCTCATGCGTCCGGTGCGCGCGGAGTTGAGCGCGGCCAGGAGCACCGCGTCGCCGGTCGGGTCCTCGTGCCCGGTCCGCTCATGGTCCCCGAGATCGAGGATCTCGTCGTGCAGGTCGGTGACGTGCCGGCCGTCGGTGGTGATGTGCCGTCGCCGCCGCAGGCCCATGGGCGTGTGGCCGGTGGCCAGGTAGAAGGGACGGGCGACCGGGGCCCGCCAGTCGATGAGCATCGGGGTGTGCTCGGTGTCGTCGGCGCGGATGCCGATCCGGCCGATGTGGTGGCTGACGCCGCTGGTGAGGTCGATGCGGCCGAAGCAGAGCGAACCGTCCACGGCATTCAGTGCGGCGAGCAGGCCCGAGCGCTCGGCGACCAGGACGTCCCGTTCGAGCCTGGCCTGCATGGGCGTGCTGCCCTGGGCGAGCGCGTCCCCCACGGATGCCTCCGTGACCCCGCGCAGGGCGTCCACGCGCGCGTACAACCCGTCGATGAATTCTTGCTCATGCCGCAATTCATCGTCGGGAAATTCTGTGTGTGAGCCCCTGTTTGACAATTCCACTCCCGCCCGGATATACTCTGCCCAGTGAAATTCTCCGCGACCCGACACCCGTGAAGTCGCGAATCATTGAATATACGCAAAGAAATCCCCCGAGCGCAATCGCTCAGGAGATTTTTCGTATGGCCGGTAAGGTCCGGGGAAGGTCAGAGCACGTCGGACAGCTCCTCCAGCAGCCGTCGCTTGGGCCGTGCGCCCACCATCGACTTCACGGGCTCGCCTCCCTGGAACACCATGAACGTCGGCATCGACAGCACTCCGTAAGCGAGTGTCGTCTGCGGATTGGTGTCCACATCCAGCTGGACGACCTTGAGCCGGTCGCCCTCCTCGAAGGCGAGGGCGCTGAGCACCGGCCCCATCTGCCGGCACGGCGGGCACCAGTCGGCCGTGAACTCCACCAGCACGGGCAGATCCGCCCCGATCACCTCCGCCCCGAAGTCCGCGTCCGTCACCTCGGCCACGCCTGCCGCCTTGATCATCGCGTCCGCCCTCCCAGTTCGCATACGGGTTCCGGGCCGCCCGGAACCTCCGCGTCGGCCGCCAGCTCGTCACGCGCGCGCTCCGCCCGCGCCAACTGCTCACCGACCATCGCGCGCACCGACTGCAACTCGTCGATCAGCGCGTCGAGTTCGCCGAGCTTGCGGCGGTAGACCGCGAGCGACGCGGGGCACGAGTCGCCCTCCGGATGCCCGGCCCGCAGACACTCCACGAAGGGCCGCGTCTCCTCCAGGTCGAACCCGAAGTCCTGCAACGTCCTGATCTGCCGCAGCAGCCGCAGGTCGTGCTCGTCGTACGTCCGGTACCCGTTCTCGCCCCGCCGCGCGGGCAGCAGCCCCCGTGACTCGTAGTACCGCAGGGTCCGCGTGGTCGTCCCGGCCCGCGCCGCCAGCTCGCCGATTCGCATGCGTTGACGGTAATCCTTGACGCCGACGTCAACGCAAACAGTGCGGACCCGATCCTGTGACCGGCCCGATGAGGCGTACGACCCCGCCACGCCCGCTCGACGCGGAGGCACTCTTTCCCGGCCTGGACGCCCACCGACGTACGACCACACGTCTGCACCCGCGACCGGGGAAGCCCTCCGTCACGGACAGCTCGGTCGGCGGGCCGCTGCTGTGGCCCGCCGACGAACCCTGGCCGGTATGCACGGAGCCGCACCGGCGGAGCAGCGGGGAGCGGCCCGCGGACATCAGGCGCCGCCGACGCATCCTGGCGCAGGCGTGGGCGCGTACGCCGCGGCCCGGTGAAAGGCCCGGACCGACCGACGAGGAGCGCGAGATCCTCGACTCGCTCCGTCGCGGACGCCACGCGCCGTGGCTGACGGACACCGACCCGATCCCGATGATCGGTCTGACCCCGCTGTATCGTCACGACATACCCGATCTGACCGCGGGGCCCGCCGACCGCGACCTCCTCCAGGTGTTCTGGTGCCCCTTCGACCGGCACGGCCCGACGGGTTACGGCATGTCGCTGCAGCTGCGCCGGCGTGATGCGGGCACCGTCACACACGTGTTGGACCCACAGCCCGAGCCGGAAGTCGTCGGGTCGGACGTCTATGTACCCGAGCCATGCGTCCTGCATCCGGAACAGGTGGTGGAGCACCAGTACTCCGATCTGCTCCCGGAACCACTGCGGGACGCGATCGACGAGTGGGACACGGAGGACTTCGTCTACCAGACCGATCTGTCGATCGCCCCGGGGTGGAAAGTCGGCGGATACGCCTCGTGGCACGTCACCGATCCGGCTCGGACGGACTGTGGCGAGTGCCGGCAGCCGATGGAGATGCTGCTCGCCATCGCGAGCTACGAGTGGGACGGGGCCGAGTCCAGCTGGACACCACTGGAGGATCTTCCCCTCGTCGGTACGGATGGCATCAAGACGCCGACGGAGATCGCCGTCGGCCGTTGGGGCACCGGCTATCTCTTCGTGTGCCCCGCCGACCCCGCCCATCCCCATCGCATCAGCGTCCAATAGGCGGCAGCAGCGGCTTCCGCACCACCGGCGAGGACAGCACGATCGAGGTCGTCGTACGCCCCAGCGCGGAGGTCTGCTCCAGGACGTCCTCCAGGTGGATCGTGTCCTCGACGGCGACCTTGAGAATCCAGCAGTCCTCGCCGACGACGTGGTGGACCTCGGCGACCTCGGGGCGGGACAGGAGCTCAAGGGTCCTGGGGTGCTTCAGGGTGTAGCCGCCGTGCGGGTTGACGCGGATGAAGGCCTGGATGCCGTAGCCGAGGCGGGCCGGTGAGACATGGGCGCCGTAGCCGGTGATGGCGCCCGCGGACTCCAGGCGCCGGACGCGTTCGGCGACGGCCGCCGGGCTCAACCGGACGCGGCGGCCCAGCTCGCTGAGCTTGATCCGGCCGTCGGTCTGCAACAGCTCCAGGATCTGACGGTCGAGCGCGTCGAAGGTCACCGACGTTTCGTTGGTGGCGGCACGCAGCTGCCGTGGTTCCTTCGGTGCCGCGGCCGAATCTCCCATGACTCCCCCTTCAGACCTCACCCCTATGTCGGGAGAATTATGACCACAGGGCAGGGGAACACGGAATGAGAAGCGGGGAGGGCGTCGTGCGCGAGATATGCGTCATCGGCGGGAATCGGTATTTCGGAAAGCGTCTGATAGCGCGGCTGATGGCCGCCGGTGACCGGGTCACCGTCATCAATCGTGGTTCGTCGGCACCGCCCGCAGGGGCAATACATCTGGTCGCCGACCGCAATGACGAGAATTCCCTGGAGAAGGCGCTGGGTTCGCGGACTTTCGACGTCGTCATCGACCAGGTCTGCTATACGCCCCGGCAGGCGGAGATCGCCCGAAGGGTGTTCGCGGGGCGCACGCGGCGGTACGTCATGACGTCCACCGTCGAGGTGTACGAGTACGAGGACTCGGCGACCCTTGTGCGCGAGGACGCCGTGGACCCTCGCACGGTCGCCGTCGACCTGGAACTCCCCTGGGACGACCCGGAGTTCCTCGACTCGCATTACGGCGAGGGCAAGCGGCAGGCCGAGGCGGTCTTCGCCGGCACCCGAGCGGCCGAGCCCGCGTTCCCGTACGTGGCCGTCCGTGTCGCCCATGTCCTGGGCGGGGACGACGACTTCACCGGCCGCCTCGACCACTACACCGACCGTATCCGCACGGGCGAACCGATCGCCGTGCCCGTCGTGAACCACCCGGCGACCTACATCCATGTCGAGGAGATCGCGGACTTTCTCGCCTGGGCGGCGGGCGCGGACTTCACCGGGCCGGTGAACGCCGCCTCCCACGGGGTGCTCACCACCGAGGAGTTGTGCGAGGCGGTGGCCGCGCACGTCCCGGAGGGCAGGACTGTCTTGCGGAGTGTCGAGGTCGGAGAGGTCTCGCCGTTCTCGTTCGCCCGCTCGTACGGGATGGACAACTCCCGGGCCACGCGGCTCGGTTTCACGTTCGGCCAGTCCAGGCAGTGGCTGCCGGGCGCGGTCGCCGAGACGCTCGGAAAGGGCAACTGACATGCTGGCCAGGCCTCTTGGAGATCTTCGCGTCGGCGCGATCGGCCTCGGCGCGATGCCCCTGTCCCTCGAGGGCCGCCCGGACGAGGCGCGGGCCCTCGCCACGGTGCACGCCGCCCTCGACGCGGGCGTGACCCTCCTCGACACGGCGGACTCGTACCACCTGCCCGGCGCCGAGCCCGGCCACAACGAACGGCTCCTGGCCCGCGCCCTGGCGACGTACGGCACCGACACCAGCGATGTGCTGGTGACCACGAAGGGCGGCCGCGGCAGACCGGCCGACGGCAGCTGGACGGTGACGGGGTCCCCACGGCACCTGAAGTCGGCCGCGGAGGCCTCCCTGAAACGACTCGGCGTCGAGGCGATCGGCCTCTACCAGCTCCACAAACCCGACCCCGCCGTCCCCTTCGAGGACTCGGTCGGCGCCCTGCGCGAACTCCTCGACGAGGGCAAGATCCGCCTGGCCGGCATCTCCAACACGGCCACTGACCAGATCCACCAGGCCCACGCGATCCTCGGCGACCGCCTCGCCTCGGTCCAGAACCAGTACTCCCCCGCGGTACGACACAGCGAGCCGGAGCTCCGCCTGTGCGCCGCACTCGGCATCGCCTTCCTGCCCTGGAGCCCGCTCGGCGGCATCTCGCGCAGTTCCCTGGACGGCCCGTCGAAGGTGGCGTCCGACGACACCTTCGGCGCCTTCCACACGGTGGCCCGCGAGCACGGCGTGAGCCCCCAACAGGTGTGCCTGGCCTGGCTGTTGGCGACCTCTCCCCACGTGATCCCGATCCCGGGCGCCAGCCGCCCGGAGACGATTCGGGACTCGGCGGGGGCGACGGACCTGGTACTGGGCACGGAGGAACTGGCACGCCTTGACGCGGCCGCGGGCCGAGAGTGAGCTACTGGTCCTGATCGTCATCCAGGACGATGCGGGGTGCCTCCTCCTGGAGGAACGGCCCGTCCGTCTGAACTCCCAGCAGCCTGCGCGTCAGACGGTCCCGGTCCGAGAGCAACTCGTCCACCGCCGCCCGCAGATCCTCCGGCTCCGTCCGCTCCGCCTCCCGCTCGGCCGCGATCAGTACGGCTCGTCGTACGAGTTCCTTGGTGAAGGAGGCCGTCGTGCCCTCCGTACGGGTGACGATCTCGTCCGTGAGGTCCTTGCCGAGGTCGAGGGAGGAACCGTACGGGGCGAGCAGGCGGGCGCGGCCCTCGGCGTCGGGCACGGGGATCTCGACGGCGAGGTCGACGCGGCCGGGGCGTTGGACGAGGGCGGGTTCCAGCAGGTCCGCGCGGTTGGTGGTGAGCAGAAAGGCGACGTCGGCGTCATCGCCGAGGCCGTCCATCTCGTTCAGCACCTGGAAGAGCAGGGGCTGTCCGCCACCGCCGTAGTCGCGAGCCTCGGCGATCAGGTCGCAGTCCTCCAGGACGACGAGCGCGGGCTGCAGCATGCGCGCCGGCGCGCATGCGGGGCCGATGGCGTCGATACTCGTTCCGGCCAGCACCACGACCGTGAACTCCGGGAGGTGGGAGAGGAGATAGCGAATCGTGTGGGTCTTGCCGGTGCCGGGCGGGCCGTAGAGAAGGAGGCCGCGGCGCAGGTGCTGGCCTGCGGCGCGGAGGCGCTCGCGGCGGCGCGCCACCCCGACCACCTGCCGCTCCACCCTGTCCAGCAGCCCTTCCGGCAGCACGATCTCCTCGCGGGTGAGCCCGGGGCGGCGGTGGAAGCGGAACGGGCCCAGGCCGTGGCCGAAGTCGGAACCCTCGAAGGAGAGGACCTGCCCGCGGAAGATGTTGTGCTCGCGGACCAGTGCGTCGATCTCGGCGAGCAACCGGTCCGCGAACTCCTTCTCCTGGGCGAGGACTTCGATCTCGACCTTGTTGCGTCCGTACTCGTCCGCCGGACCCCGCAGCAGCACCGCGAACCGCTCGTCACCCTCCTGGCCCAGGTAGAACCCGAAGGAGACACAGGCGAGTTCCCCGTCGGGCGAGATCGGCAGATGCGCGTAGTCGACCGCGCCGATCACGAACCGGTTGTAACGGTCGGCAAATTCGAGGATCTCGCCCAGCGTCAGATCCCCGTGGTGCGAGGACCCCCGCATGCCGATCAGCTCGTACGAACGCCCCTCGGCCGCGAACCAGCGCTCCACCGCCAGATGCACATTGGGCAGGTCGTACGGGGCGTACGCGGCCTTGACCACCGGCTGGTCCCCGGGCGCCGAGCCAAGGTGCGCGCGCATGCGCTCGGCGAGATTGCGGCCGTCCCCGACCGGGGGTTCGGGCCGGGCGACCGCTTCGAGGAACTGGTTGAACAGCTCGCCGACCTGCTCCAACGACAGCGGCGCGATCTCCCCCTGCGCGGCGAGCCGGGCCTTGTACTCCGAACCACTACGCGTAAGCAGGTTCGAGGCCTGCCGCCCCCTGCGCATGAGGCGGCTCCGGGCCCACCGACCCCCTGCGCATGAGGCGGCTCCGGGCCCACCGACCCCCTGCGCATGAGGCGGCTCCGGGCCCACCGACCCGCTACGCATGAGGCGGCTCCGGGCCCACCGACCCGCTACGCATGAGGCGGCTCCGGGCCCGCCGACTTCCTACGCGGGAGACGGCTCCAGGCCCGCCGACTCCTCCACCTCCAGCAGCGACGCGCTGTGCCGCTCCTCCTCGAAGGCCTTGCGGCCGCCGCGCAGCCCGAACAGGCGCTTGGCCAGGGCGATGTAGAGCACGGCGATGATGTTGAGGACGAGCGTGGCGATCTTCAGATAGCTGACGTGCTCGGTGAGTTCGTAGATCTCCAGCGGAAGGAAGGCGGCGGTGGCGACGACCGTGAGGTACTCGGCCCAGCGCTTGGCGTACCAGAGCCCGCCCGCCTCGACGAGTTCGATCAGGGCGTACGCGAGGAGCAGCACGGCCACCAGCACCAGCGTGGAGTGCTTGTAGCCGAAGGTCTTCTGGATGGTGCCGACCACGGGTGAGTGGTCGAGGTCGTAGTGGAAGTGCTTGAAGACCGGGCGGAAGACGTCCAGGTACTCGTCGAAGAGCCGGCGCACCGCGTTCTGGCTGTTGCTGAACTTCCACACGGCGGCCGCGACCAGCACGATGAACACGCCGCGCACGGCCCGTTCGATGGCCAGGAAGCGCAGGATGAACAGATCGCGCAGCACCTTGCCGCGCGGCACGAGCGGGGCTTCGTCCGCGGGACCCGAGCCGTGCGGGTCGCCGAGCGCGAAGTCACCGCAGCGCAGACAGCGCCAGGCCTCGCCGAGGCTCGTCTCGGCACGCAGTCGCGTGCGCAGCGCCGACTCGTCGGGCGCGTACGTCACGTGGCCGCGCCGCGCGCACGTGCGCCGGTCCCAGTCGATCTTCATGCTCCGTGCCCTCCGCAGAACGTGCCGTGCCGTGCCGGTCAGTCCGGCACGGCACGGTAGTGCATGTTCTACGAGACGGCCGCCCGAGGGTCACGGTTCCGGGGGCGAACAGCGCGTCGCGCCGCCTGCCGTGGGTCCGGAGGCGGTCAACGCGTCGCGCTGCTCGCGGGCTCGGAGTCGAGCTCGGGCTCGGGTTCGTCCGACGCCGCCTCGGCCGCGGCATCAGGCGTCGCCGCGAGACCGGAATCCACCTCGGACTCCGCCTCGCCTTCGGCCTCGATCTCCGCCGCACGCCCGTTCCGCGGCAGCAGCACCGCCACCAGCACCGTTCCCAGCCCCAGAATCACCGCGCCGACAAGGCTGGTGTGCGCGACCGCGTCCGCGAAGGACGAACCGACCGCGTCCGCCATCTGCCGTGCGCCGTGGGCGAGTTGGTCGGCCTGGGCCTTGAGCTGCGCGGCCTGCTGGGCGCTGCTCGCGTGGGCGGCCTGCTCGCCGACCTGGCGGGCCTTGTCGCCGATGCCCTGGGCGACGGCGTACCCGGCGCCCACCGAGTCCTGGGCCGTGGCGAGGGCACCCGCGGGAAGCCTGCTGCCCGCCGTCGCGTCCGCGAGGTGCGAGGAGTACGAACTCGCCAGCACCGATCCGAGGATGGCGATGCCGAGCGAGCCGCCGAGCTCCAGGGAGGTGTCGTTCACCGCGCCGCCGACGCCCAGTTCGGACTCGGGGAAGGCGCCCATGATGGCGTCCGTGCAGGGCGAGAGCGCAAGTCCGATCGCGAGGCCCAGGATGACGAGGGGCAGGACGAGATCGCCGTACGAGGATGTCGCGTCCACCTGGGTGAGCAGCGCGAGCGCCGCCGTGCCACCGACCATGCCGGCGGTGACCGTGATCTTCATGCCGATGCGCGGGGTGAGGTAGCCGGTGAGGGCCGAGCCGACGAAGACGGCGCCGGCGAGCGGCAGCATGCGCACCCCGGTGTCCAACGCGTCGTATCCGAGGACGAATTGGAGGTGCTGGGTGAGGTAGTAGAAGGCGCCGAAGACGGCCAGGAAGAAGAGCGCGACGGCGAGGTTCGAGCCGGCGAAGCGGCGGTTCGCGAAGCGGCGTACGTCGATCACCGGGCGGGGGTGGCGCAGTTCCCACACCACGAAGAGCACCAGGCCGACGCCCGCCACGACCGCGGCGGTCACGGCCTTCACGCCCCAGCCGAAGTGCGGACCCTCGATGATCATGTAGACCAGCGAGCCGATCCAGACCACGGACAGCAGGCCGCCCACGTAGTCGATGCGGTTGTGGTGCGCGGCTTTGGAAGGCGGTACGAGGACGAAGGTGCCGACGATCGCGAGCGCGGCGACGGGCACGTTGATCAGGAACGTGGACGACCAGCCGTGCTGCTGCAGCAGCGCACCCGCGACCAGCGGACCGGCGGCGATCGCGAGTCCGGCCGTGGCGGTCCACAGGGTGATCGCCTTCGCCCGCTCCGCACGGGGGAAGGTCGCGGCGAGCAGGGAGAGCGTGGCGGGCATGATCATCGCCGCACCGACCCCCATGACCGCACGGGCCGCGATGACCCCCGTGGAACTGCCGACGAGGGATCCCGCGACGGCGCCCGCCCCGAACACAACGAGCCCCAGCACGAGTGCGCCGCGGCGGCTGTACTTGTCGCCGATCGCGCCGAGCAGCAGCATCAGCGCGGCGTACGGGACGGTGTAGCCGTCGATGACCCACTGCAGGTCGGCGCTGGACAGGCCCAGATCCTGGGTCATGTCGGGGGCCGCGACCGTGAGGGCGGTGTTCGCCATCACGATGATCAGCAGACTCAGGCAGAGCACCAGCAGCGCCCACCAGCGCCGGGCGTAGGGCCGGTCCATCCTCTCGACCGGTTCGTTCATGACGAGACGCATGGGTACGGTCGCCCTTTCCTCGCTCGATTTGCACAGTGGCGTGCAATTGCACGGTCATGTGCAATGTACGACGCTGCACAGCACTGTGCAAATCAATGAGGTGGAGGCCCTGTGGACGCAGGCCAGGACCTCGGCCAAGGGCATGCACAATGGCAGCCATGACCACGGGTAACGTCAGCCGCGCCGATGCGAACCGCCGCCGCATCCTCGACGTGGCGCTCGCCGAGCTGCTTCGCGACCCCGACGCGTCCATGGACCAGATCGCACGGGCCGCGGGCGTCGTACGGCGCACGGTGTACGGGCACTTCCCGAGCCGGGAGGCGTTGATCGGGACGCTCTTCGACGGAGCCGCGGAGGCGGTCGAGACGGCGCATGCCCAGGGCCGGGAGGGCGTCGAGGACCCCGCGGAGTCGCTGGTCCGTTCGACCCTCGCCGTGTGGGAGGTCGCCGACCGGTACCGGCTGCTGGTCGCGCTCGCCCAGCGCAGCGTCACGGTCCAGGGCATCCGCGAGCGGCTCACGCCCGTGCGAGAGGCCTGCGCGGAGGTGCTCCGACGCGGCCTGGATCAGGGCGTGTTCGAGTCACCGCTACCGGCGCCGGCACTGGCGTACGTGCACGAACAGATGCTCTTCGCCCTCATGGAGGCCGTGAACGACGGCCTCCTGGCACCCGAAGAGGCGGGCCGCTCAGCCGCGGTCACCATGCTGACCACGGCGGGGGTACCCGCCTCCCGCGCCGCCGAGCTGGTGGCGAAACTGAGCGACTGAAGCAACGGAGAAGCGACCGAGGCGACGGAAACAAAAGGGCCGAGCGGCCAGGTCCACGGGGGGAGGACCCAGCCACTCGGCGCCTTGGGGGGCGCGCCCCGTTCAGGAGGGCACGCCCGGTTCGGGAGAGGCGCCCCGCGAGGGGAGGGAAAACCGTGCGACCGGCGTGGTCGCCGGACGGCGCCTCTTGGACCGCGGTCCCGGTAGCCGTTTACGCCTTGGCGAGCTCCTTCTCGCCGCCCTGCTCGGGCACGTCCACGTGGGCGCCGGCCGGCTCCTCGTCCAGCAGGGTCTTCTCGTCGAACGGCAGCTCACCGGCGAGAACCTGGTTCACGCGCTCCTTGTCGACCTCACCCGTCCAGGTACCGATCAGCAGAGTCGCGACCGCGTTCCCCGCGAAGTTGGTAACGGCACGCGCCTCGCTCATGAACCGGTCGATGCCGATGATCAGGCCGACCCCGTCGACCAGGGCGGGCTTGTGCGACTGCAGACCGCTGGCGAGGACCGCGATACCGGAACCGGAGACACCGGCGGCACCCTTCGAGGCGACCATCATGAAGAGCAGCAGCGCGATCTGCTGGCCGATGCTCATCGGCTGATCCATCGCGTCGGCGATGAACAGCGAGGCCATCGTCAGGTAGATCATCGTGCCGTCGAGGTTGAACGAGTAGCCGGTCGGCACGGTGATGCCGACGACGGGGCGGCTGACGCCCAGGTGCTCCATCTTGGCGATGAGCCGCGGCAGCGCGGACTCCGACGACGAGGTGGAGACGATCAGCAGGAACTCCCGGCCCAGGTACTTCAGCAGCTGGAAGAGGCTGACCTTGGCCACCAGCTTCGTCAGCGTGCCGAGCACGATCACGATGAACAGGAAGCAGGTGATGTAGAAGCCGAGCATGATCGTGCCCAGCGCCTTCAGGGCGTCCATGCCGGTCTCGCCGATGACGGCGGCCATGGCGCCGAAGGCACCGACGGGCGCGGCCCACATGATCATGCCGAGCACCCGGAAGACCAGCTTCTGGATGTGCTCCACCCCGCGCAGCACCGGCTCACCGGCACGCCCCATGGCCTGCAGCGCGAAGCCCGTGAGCAACGCGACGAGCAGGGTCTGCAGCACCTGGCCCTCGGTGAAGGCCGACACGAAGGTGGTCGGGATGATCCCGAGGACGAAGTCGACGGGCCCCTCAGCTGCGGCCTCGGCCTGCGTGTGTCCGACGCCCTTCACGGCCTCGGTCAGGTGCATCCCGCTGCCCGGGTGGATGATGTTGCCGACGACCAGGCCGATGGCGAGTGCCACGAAGGACATGGCGATGAAGTAGCCGAGCGCGAGCCCGCCGACCTTGCCGACCTTGGCGGCCTTCCGTACGGAGCCGACGCCGAGCACGATCGTGCAGAAGATGATCGGCGAGATCATCATCTTGATCAGGCTCACGAAGCCCGTGCCGATCGGCTTGAGCTCCTTGGCGAAGTCCGGCGCGGCGAATCCCACGGCGATGCCGAGGGCGACCGCGATGATCACCGCGATGTAGAGATAGTGGGTGCGGTCCCGCTTGGCTGCGGGTGCGGCAGGTGCGGTGAGCGGTGTGCTGGCCACGGCTGCCCTCCTTGACGACGTCGTCGGCATCATCCGGCGTGCGGCTCACGACCGGGGGAACCCGGCGTGCGGCTCACGTCCGGGGATCCGGGAGGCGTGGACTCCCGGGGGGATGCGGTGACTATCTCCCGGCCTGTGAGGGCGGTCACCCTTCCGTTCATTGAGTACATCGAAACGATGAGCGGGAACCTGCTTACACACTGGAGTGCTAGAAGAAACACAGCACAGGAGGGTGACGGGTAGGGGCGAGGCACACTGATTCCATGCGTTTCCCCCGCGTCCCGAGACCCCGCAGCCTGGCCGGCCAGCTCTTCGCCATGCAGGCCGTACTGATCGCGGTCCTCGTCGCCGGGTACGCGCTGTTCACCTACGTCAGCGACCGCAGCCAGGCCGAGGAGGCGGCGGGGCGGCAGGCCATGGCCGTCGCGCGTTCGATCGCCGACGCCCCGTCCGTGCGCGAGGCCATCCGCACCAGCAACCCCACCAAGGACCTTCAGCCGTACGCCCTCCAGGTGCAGCGGGACACCGGGGTCGACTTCGTGACGATCATGAACCCGCGGGGCATCCGCTGGACCCACCCCGACGAGAACCTGATCGGCAAGCACTTCCTCGGGCACATCGGCCCCGCCTTGGCGGGCAAATCCTTCACGGAGACGTACACAGGCAGCCTCGGGGCGTCCGTGCGTGCCGTCACCCCGATCTACGACAACGGCCGCATCGTCGGTCTGGTCAGCTCCGGCATCAAGGTCGAGGCGATCACCAAGCGCGTCCAGGACCAGGTCACAGCCCTCGTCGGGGTCGCGGGGGGCGCCCTGATCCTGGGCGGCATCGGCACCTACGTCATCAACGCCCGGCTGCGCCGCTCCACTCACGGCCTGAACGCGGCCGAGCTCAGCCGTATGCACGACTACCACCAGGCCGCGCTGCACGCCGTACGCGAGGGGCTGCTGATGCTGGACGGGCAGTTCCGGGTGGCGCTGATGAACGACGGCGGACGGGAGCTGCTCGGCGTGACGGACGAGGCGGTCGGCCGCTCGGTGGCCGAACTCGGCCTGCCCGCGCCGCTGACGGGCGCGTTGCTGTCGGCCGAGCCGAGGGTGGACGAGGTGCACCTCACCGCCTCACGCGTCCTGGTCGTGAACACCTCCCCGGTCTCGGGGGGCGAGCGCCGGGGCACGGTGGTGACGTTGCGCGATGTGACCGAACTCCAGTCGCTGATGGGTGAGTTGGACTCGGAGCGCGGCTTCTCCCAGGCGCTGCGTTCACAGGCGCACGAGGCCGCGAACCGTCTGCACACGGTGGTGTCCCTCATCGAGCTGGGCCGCGCCGAGGAGGCCGTCGACTTCGCCACGGCCGAGCTGGAGCTGGCGCAGGCACTCACCGACCAGGTGGTCGCGGCGGTCAGCGAACCGGTCCTCGCCGCACTCCTGCTGGGCAAGGCGGCGCAGGCGAACGAGCGGGGCGTGGAGCTGATGGTGTCCGACGACAGCGCCATCGACGACGGGCTGCTCCCGGCCTCCCTGCCCGCCCGCGACCTGGTCACCGTCCTCGGCAACCTGATCGACAACGCGGTGGACGCGGCGCAGGGGACGATCGGCGCGCGGGTCACGGTGACGGCGTTCACGGACGAGTCCGTGCTGGTGCTGCGGGTCGCCGACACCGGCGCCGGGGTGCACCCGGCCCACGCCGAGCAGGTCTTCCAGCGCGGCTGGTCCACGAAACCGGCCGGACCCGGCGGCCGGGGTCTCGGCCTGGCACTCGTACGACAGGCCGTGACCCGTCACAAGGGCACGCTGACAGTGCGGGAGGCGGCCGGGGGCGGGGCGGAGTTCGAGGTGCGGCTGCCGTTGCCTACGGTGTCCTCGGCCTCGGGCGCCACGGGAGCAGCTGCTGCCGAGCCCAAGCCCACCCCGTCCGAGCCTGCCCAGCCCGCCTTGCCTGGAGGCGACGTATGACCGACCCCGAGCCCATCCGCGTACTCGTCGTCGAGGACGACCCGGTCGCCGCCGACGCGCACGTCATGTACGTCGGCCGGGTGCCCGGGTTCACTGCGGTCGGCAAGGCGCACACCGGTGCGGAGGCGCGCCGCGCGCTGGACCGTACGCCCGTGGACCTGCTCCTGTTGGACCTGCACCTGCCCGACGTGCACGGACTGCAGCTCGCCCGCTCCCTGCGGGCCGCCGGCTACCACGCGGACGTGATAGCGGTGACGTCCGCGCGGGACCTCGCGGTCGTACGGGAGGGGGTCTCGCTCGGGGTCGTCCAGTACGTCCTGAAACCCTTCACCTTCGCGACCCTGCGGGACCGGCTGATCCGGTACGCCGAGTTCCACGCGGCGGTGGGCGAGGCGAGTGGCCAGGACGAGGTGGACCGCGCCCTGGCCACTCTGCGCGCCCCGGGCCCGGCCGCCCTGCCGAAGGGCCTGAGCGCACCGACCCTCGAACGCGTCACCGTCGTCCTCCGGGACTGCGCCGACGGCCTGACGGCAGCCGGGGTCGCGGAGGCCGTCGGCATCTCCCGGATCACGGCCCGGCGGTACCTGGAGCATCTGGTGGACGCGGGACGGGCGGCGCGCGCTCCGCAGTACGGGCAGGTGGGACGGCCGGAGTTGCAGTATCGGTGGGTGAAGGGATGACCGGGGTCGGTCAGCCGTCGAGCAGGATGACCGCCCGGCCGTTCACCTTCCCGGCGTGCAGGCGCTCGTACGCGAGGGGCGCCTCATCGAGCGAGTACGTCGCGCTGTGGCGCGCGAGCGCCGACTTCTCCCCCCTCACGTCGAGGGCCACCACGCGGGCCGCGGTCATCGCCGGCAGCAACTGGATCGCGGGACACGTTCAGCGAAGTGCTGCGCCCTGGCGACCCGGCAGGCGGGTGATCGCCGCGAAGGCGACGAGAGCGGCCAGGCTCCCGGTGGCGAGGGCGGGATAGTCGGCCCAGTCGGGATCGGCAGGCGCGGAGGTCACGGCCCGCACGAGCCGGTCGGCGCCCCAGGCGGCCGCCAGACCGACGACGAAAGCCGGCCACCGGTACCGCACCCGATCCGCGTCTTCTGCTCATCCTTCACACTCTGATACTCGGCGAGCAGCAACTGCCCCACGGTGACATCCCGCTCCGTCACTCGCTCCCCCGTCTCCGGCGCCCAACGCACCTTCTGCACCAGCAGCTTGGCGGTACCTTACGAGTGTGCCGGAGACAAAACCCACCGTCGTGGCCCTTACCGCACTTCCTTGCGTGCGGCGGTGACGCGGTGACACGGGCAGAGCACGGTCGCGGAGGCACGCGCGGCCCCGTGCCTATCGCCGCCGCCTCCCTCCTCGCAGCACCCGCCACCGAAGCCGGTGCAACCTCCAGGCCGCCCAAACCCGAGCCGCTGCAAGGTCATTGACCCGACATCCGCACACCTCTTAGGTTCACCAGGCAGACAACTCGGCTCGGTCGACAACGATGTCGGCCAGTAGGAGGTCGTGCCCGTGCGCCCCACCGCCGCCCCACTGCTCCTCGCGACGCTGCTCGCCGCCACCACGCTCACCGCCTGTGGATCAGGGTCCGGGAGTGATCCGGACACCGTGGAGATCTCCTTCAAACAGTCCACGGACAACTCGATCCGCGTCATGGACACCTACTTGGGCCAGATGAAGAGGGAGTTCGAGAAGGCGCACCCGGGGAAGAAGGTCGAGCTCGTCCCGATCAAGGCCCCGGACTCCGAGTACTACACGAAGCTCCAGCAGATGCTGAGGTCGCCCAAGACGGCGCCCGATCTGGTCTACGAGGACACGTTCCTCATCAACTCGGACATCACGAGCGGGTACTTGAAGCCGCTCGACCCGTACCTCGACAAGTGGCAGGACTGGGGCCAGTTCATCGACACGGCCAAGGCGGCGGCCAAGGCCCAGGACGGGAAGACGTACGGCGTCCCGGACGGGACGGACACCCGGGGGCTCTGGTTCGACAAGGACATCTTCAAAAAGGCCGGTCTGCCCGGTGACTGGCAGCCGAAGACGTGGGACGACGTGCTGAGCGCCGCACGCGCCATCAAGGCGAAAGTCCCTGGCGTCACCCCGCTGAACGTCTACACGGGCAAACCTGCCGGCGAGGCCGCCACCATGCAGGGCTTCGAGATGCTGCTGTACGGGACGGGCGACGGGAAGACGGACCCCCTGTACGACACCGCCACGAAGAAGTGGATCGCCGGAAGCCAGGGTTTCAAGGACGCCCTGACGTTCGTGGAGACGGTCTACAAGGAGAAGCTCGGCCTCGACGTCGCCGACGCCCTCGACCCCAACATCCAGACGAGGATCCGCGGTGAGCTGCTCCCCAAGGGCAAGCTCGGCATCAACCTCGATGGCAGCTGGCTCCCGCAGGACTGGCTGAAGGGTGCGGGCCACGAGTGGCCGCAGTGGTCACAGAAACTCGGCCTCGCCTACATGCCGACCCAGCACGGCCAGGCCCCCGGCAAGGTGAGCATGTCCGGCGGCTGGACCTGGTCGATCCCGTCCAAGGCGGCCAACCCCGACCTGGCGTTCAAGTTCATCGAGACGATGCAGACCAAGGCGAACGCCCAGAAGTGGTACATCGCCAACTCCGGTATCTCGGTGCGCAAGGACGTCGCCGCCGACCCCGCGTACGTGCAGGCGCAGCCCGGCATCAAGTTCTTCACGGACCTGGTCGCGAGCACGCACTACCGGCCCGCGTACCCGGCGTACCCGAAGGTCTCGACCGCCGTCCAGGAGGCGATGGAGGGCGTGACGACGGGCGACAACTCGGTCGAGAAGGCGGCGAGCGGCTACGACGAGGAGCTCAAGACGGCCACCGACAACCAAGTGATCAAGAAGTGAGTGTGGGTACGGGGGCGGCGGCGCCCCCGGTCCGCTCCGCGGTGACGAAGGGCGCCCCCCGGCGCCGCGGAGGGGTCCGCCGCACCCTGGCCCGCGCGCTGCCCCTCACCCCGGCCGTGGTCCTGCTGCTCCTCTTCCTCGCGGGCCCGATCGCCTACTGCGCGTACATCGCTTTCACGGACCTGCAGTTGACGGGTCAGGCCCATGCGTCCTTCGTCGGCTTCGACAATTTCCGGGCGGCGTTCAAGGACGACGCCTTCCTCAACGCCGTATGGCTGACGCTGGTGTTCACTCTGCTGTCGTCACTGGTCGGTCAGAACACGTTGGGTCTCGCGCTGGCTTCGCTGATGCAGCGGGCGTCGAAGCCGGTCCGCACGCTGGTCGGCGGGATCGTCATCACGGCGTGGGTCCTGCCGGAAGTGGTGGCGGGCTTCCTGCTGTACGCCTTCTTCCGCCGCGAAGGGACGTTGAACGCCATCCTCGACTGGCTCCGTCTTCCCTCCCAGAACTGGATGTTCACGCTGCCGATCCTGGCCGTGTCGTTCGCGAACGTCTGGCGCGGCACGGCCTTCTCGATGCTGGTCTATTCGGCGGCGCTGAACGAAATCCCGAAAGAGATCACGGAGGCGGCGGAGGTGGATGGGGCGGGGGGCTGGCGACGGATGTGGCACATCACCCTGCCGATGATTCGCAGATCGATCGGTACGAATCTGATGCTCAACACGCTGCAGACGCTGTCGGTGTTCGGACTGATCTGGGTGATGACGCGGGGCGGACCGGGGAACAGAAGTCAGACGCTTCCCTTGTTCATGTACGAGCAGGCCTTCCAGAAGAGCATGATCGGGTACGGGACGGCTGTGGCGCTTTTGCTCCTGGTGGTCGGCTCGCTGTTCTCGGTGGTGTACATGCGGCTGCTGCGGACGGAGGTGTGAGATGGCCGTGTCGACGCGGAGTACGGGCACGACTCTCAAGTCCCGCCGCACGGGGCGGCGCCTGGCGGCGGACGCCGGTCTCCTTGCCGTGGCCGCCGCGTTCGCGCTGCCGCTCGCCTGGGTGGTCCTGTCGTCGCTGGACGCGCACGCCGACCTGACGGTGAAGGTGCCGGACGGGGTCACTCTGTCCAACTTCGACGCTGTACTGAAGCCGGACATCACGTTCACCCCGCTGCTCAACAGCCTGATTCTGTGCGGGGGCGGAACGTTGCTGACGGTAGCGTGCGCGGCGCTGGCGGCGTACCCGCTGTCGCGTTTCCGCTCGCGCCTCAACCGGCCGTTCCTGCTGACGATTCTCTTCGCGACGAGTCTGCCGATCACCGCGATCATGGTTCCGGTGTACGCGTTGTTCGTGCAGGTGAATCTGATCGACACCATGCAGGGGACGATCTTCTTCTTCGCGGCCTCTCAGCTTCCCTTTGCCATTTGGCTGATGAAGAACTTCATGGACGGTGTGCCGAAGGAGCTGGAGGAGGCGGCATGGACGGACGGGGCCTCGTCCTTTCAGTCGCTGGTTCGCATTGTGCTGCCACTGATGGGGCCCGGCGTGGCCGTCGTGACGGTTTTCTCGTTCGTGATGATGTGGGGGAACTTCTTCGTTCCGTTCATGTTGCTGCTCACGCCGGATCAGATGCCGGCGTCGGTGAGCATCAATGAGTTCTTCGGGAATCGGGGGATGGTGGTGTACGGGCAGCTGGCGGCGTTTTCGGTGATTTATTCGACGCCGGTGTTGGTGCTGTATGTGTTGGTTGCCCGGCGGTTGGGCGGGGGGTTTGCTTTGGGCGGGGCGGTCAAAGGGTGAGGTCGGGAGGAGGCTGTGGGGTGGCGTCCACCTGTTCGGCGTCGGCGCGGGCTCGGGCCGCTTCGGCAGGCCGGCTCGGGCACAGGAATCGGCGGCCCGGAGCCAGCAGGTGCGGGCTTCGGCAGGGCGGTGGACGGTGACGTGGGCTGGGGCGAGGTTGTGTTCCGGCTCCGTACCCAGCGCCCGCAACAGCGCCTCCGGAGCCTGTTCGGCGGTGACGGGTTCCTCGTCGTACCCATACAGGTCCACGAAAAGCACCCCCGGGAACCACCCCTTCCCGCACGCCTCGTACCCCGCCTCCGCCGCGAGCGCGGTCCTGCCGATGCCACCGAGCCCCGAGACTGCCGCGACCACGACCGCGGACAAGTCACTTGCGGACGCGGAGGGTTCGCAGCCCCGGGCCGCGGCGAATGCGGCAACGGCCGCGGTCGCCGTACTCCACGAGCTGCAGCCGAAGCAGAGCCAGGCGCACTCCGACCCTCGGGAGGGCCCCTTTCGCGACGACTCCACGTACGGCGGAGACCATCTCGACTTCCGGGGCAGCACGTTCAACGGCCCCTTCACCGCCAAGTCGGTCGGCCAACGCCCGGTCGACGACCTCGTACCGTCGGCTGCCGCCGGACCAGGCCCGCCTGCTGCGGCTGCTCGCCCTGGCACCAGGCGTGGAGACCGGCACGGAGGCCATGGCCGCCCTGACCGGCAGTAGCTTTCGGCCAGCTGGACCCGACGGCCGAAACCGTATGTTCCTACAATCCGTAATTGTGGCCGAACAGACCGTAGTCACCGCTGCCTCGGACCCATACTTTGTGCGCGTGCACCCACCGCAAGCCCATCAGCCCACCCCGCCCTTCAACGCTCCGGCCGCCCGCAGACTGCGGGCGGCACTCGGCATGGGGCCCGAGCATGTCGCGTACGGGATGAGGGCCTCGTACGGGCTGCCGTACGTCACCCCCGACCTCGTCGCCGCCTGGGAGCGCGGGATCACCTCGCCGAGCGCACCCGAGCTCACCGCGCTCGCGGGCGTGTTGTGGTGCTCGCCGGGCGAGCTCATCGGCGCGCCCCGCACCCTGCGCGAACACCGCGTCGCCCGCGGCCTGGCCCAGGAGGACGTCGCACGCGCCGTCGGCTTCGAACTCCTCGCGTACCAGCGGATGGAGGAGTCCGGCGAGTGGCGCGGCAACGAACGGCAGTCGGCCGCGCTCGCCGACGCCCTCGACCTCTCGCTGCCCGACTTCGTCACGGTGACCGGGCGCGACGACAAGCTCGCGGAGCTGCTGCGCAGCGCGATGACGACGCGCTGGCAGGCGTATGTGCGCCCGGTCGGGAAGATGGTGCCCCTGGACCGGCGTCTCCTGGAGAACGTGATGGAGGAGATGCACACCGACTACCAGGGGCAGATGGTCGCCACGCTCAGCTGGGGTGGCGGCTCGGCCGCCGCCGACTCCAGCGACTCGGGCCGGGACTTCCTCGACCGGATCGTCGACCATTTTTGGTCGACGGTCCAAGGGAGCACGTACTGACCGGGCCCTGGAGGGCCGGGGCCTTGGAGGCCCGGGGGCCCTGGAGGGCCGGGGCCTTGGAGGCCCGGGGGCCCTGGAGGGCCGGGGCCTTGGAGGCCCGGGGGCCCTGGAGGGCCGGGGCCTTGGAGGCCCGGGGGCCCTGGAGGGCCGGGGCCTTGGAGGCCCGGGGGCCCTGGAGGCCCCGGAGGCCCTGGAGGGGACCCGTCCCTAGAACACCGACTCCGCCTCGTCCATCCGGTCCTTCGGCACCGTCTTCAACTCGGTGACCGCCTCCGCGAGCGGCACCATCATGACGTCCGTGCCGCGCAGCGCCGTCATCCTGCCGTAGTCGCCCCGGTGGGCGGCCTCCACCGCATGCCAGCCGAAGCGGGTGGCGAGCACCCGGTCGTACGCCGTAGGCGTGCCCCCGCGCTGGATGTGGCCGAGGATGACCGGCTTGGCCTCCTTGCCGAGGCGGCGCTCCAGCTCGTACGCGAGGGCCGCGCCGATGCCCTGGAAGCGCTCGTGGCCGAACTGGTCGATCTCGCCGTGGCCGTAGTCCATGGTGCCCTCGGCGGGGTGGGCGCCCTCGGCGACGCAGACGACGGCGAACTTCTTGCCGCGGGCGAAGCGCTCCTCGACCATCTTGACCAGGTCGGCCGGGTCGAAGGGACGCTCGGGCAGGCAGATGCCGTGGGCGCCGGCGGCCATGCCGGACTCCAGGGCGATCCAGCCGGCGTGGCGGCCCATGACCTCGACGACCATCACACGCTGGTGGGACTCGGCCGTGGTCTTGAGGCGGTCCATGGCCTCCGTGGCCACGCCGACCGCGGTGTCGAAGCCGAAGGTGCGGTCTGTCGAGGAGATGTCGTTGTCGATCGTCTTCGGGACGCCGACCACCGGCAGGCCCGCGTCCGACAGCATCCGCGCCGCCGTCAGCGTGCCCTCGCCACCGATCGGGATCAGCACGTCGATGCCGAACTCGCGCGCCATGTCCTGCGCGTTCTCGCAGGCCTCACGGAGCCGGTCGCGCTGCAGGCGCGAGGAGCCGAGTATGGTGCCGCCGCGGGCGAGGATGCCGCTCACCGCGTCGAGGTCGAGGTTGCGGTAGCGGCCTTCGAGCAGGCCGGCGTAGCCGTCCTCGAAGCCGACGACCTCGTCCCCGAAGTTGGTGACCGCTCGGTGCACGACCGAGCGGATCACTGCGTTCAGGCCCGGGCAGTCGCCGCCTGCGGTGAGAACTCCGATGCGCATCGTGCTGTGTCTCCTGCTCGCTGTTGGTACCGGTGAGCCAGTCCGATTGTTTCACGGCCCACGGGGCACCGCCGCGCCCCTCCGGTCCACCAGGACGTTTGCCCTGGCGGGCGCCTTAGCTACCCGCAGAGGTATTGTCAAGAGGGTTCTGCTCACCCCAGTGGGCCATGTCGTCGCGCCGCCGAGAGCGCGGAAGCGATCCCGCGATGCCCCAGAGCACAGCACCGAAGCCACCCCAGCGACGCAACGGATGGAGAGCACGCGTGACGCGCAGCGTGTACGTGACCGGGATCGACCGCGGCGACGGCCGCCAGGTCGTCGAGCTGGGGGTCATGGAGCTCCTGACCCGCCAGGTCGACCGGGTGGGGGTGTTCCGTCCGCTCGTGCACGACGGCCCGGACCGGCTCTTCGAGCTGCTGCGCTCCCGCTACCGGCTGGCGCAGGACCCGGCGACGGCGTACGGCATGGACTACCACGAGGCGTCCGCGCTCCAGGCCGAGCAGGGCGCGGACGAGCTGGTCTCCTCCCTGGTGAACCGTTTCCACGCGGTGGCGCGGGACTATGACGTCGTCCTCGTCCTCGGCACCGACTACGCCGACACCCAGTTTCCCGACGAGCTGGCGCTCAACGCCCGTCTCGCGAACGAGTTCGGCGCGTCGGTCATCCCGGTCATCGGCGGCCGCGGCCAGACCGCGGAGTCCGTCCGCGCCGAGACGCGCAACGCCTACCGCGCGTACGACGGCCTCGGCTGCGATGTCCTCGCGATGGTCGTGAACCGGGTGGCTCGCGAGGACCGCGCCGAGATCCACGAGCGGCTCGACTCCCGTCTGCCCGTGCCCTGTTACGTCCTGCCCGACGAGCCCGCGCTCTCCGCACCCACCGTCGCCCAGATCACCCACGCCCTCGGCGGCAAGGTGGTCCTCGGCGACGACGCGGGACTGGCCCGGGACGCGCTCGACTTCGTCTTCGGCGGTGCGATGCTGCCGAACTTCCTCAACGCCCTGACCCCGGGGTGTCTCGTGGTCACCCCGGGCGACCGCGCCGACCTCGTCGTCGGGTCGCTCGCCGCGCACAGCGCGGGCACCCCGCCGATAGCCGGCGTACTGCTCACCCTGAACGAGACCCCCAGCGACGAGATCCTCACCCTCGCCGCCCGGCTGGCCCCTGGCACCCCGGTCATCTCGGTGGCGGGCAACTCCTTCCCCACCGCCACCGAACTCTTCGGTCTGGAGGGGAAGTTGAACGCGGCCACGCCGCGCAAGGCGGAGACCGCGCTCGGCCTGTTCGAGCGGTACGTCGACACCAGCGACCTGCTCAAGCGGGTCTCCGCGCCGAGCAGCGACCGGCTCACGCCGATGATGTTCGAGCACAAGCTCCTCGAGCAGGCCCGCTCCGACAAGCGCCGCGTCGTCCTGCCCGAGGGCACCGAGGAGCGCGTCCTGCACGCCGCCGAGGTGCTGCTGCGCCGGGGTGTCTGCGATCTGACGCTGCTCGGGCCCGTCGACCACATCCGCAAGAAGGCCGCCGACCTCGGCATCGACCTGGGCGGTACCCAGCTGATCGACCCGGTGACGTCCGAGCTGCGCGACTCCTTCGCCGAGAAGTACGCCGTGCTGCGCGCCCACAAGGGCGTCACGGTCGAGCTGGCGTACGACGTCGTGGCGGATGTGAACTACTTCGGGACGCTGATGGTGCAGGAGGGTCTCGCCGACGGCATGGTGTCGGGTTCGGTGCACTCCACGGCCGCCACCATCCGGCCGGCCTTCGAGATCATCAAGACCAGGCCGGACGCCAAGATCGTGTCGTCCGCCTTCTTCATGTGCCTCGCCGACAAGGTCCTCGTCTACGGCGACTGCGCCGTGAACCCCGACCCGAACGCCGAGCAGCTCTGCGACATCGCCATCCAGTCGGCCACCACCGCCGAGCAGTTCGGCGTCGAGCCGCGGATCGCGATGCTGTCGTACTCGACGGGTACGTCAGGTTCGGGCGCCGACGTCGACAAGGTGCGCGAGGCGACCGAGCTGGTACGGCTGCGCCGCAGCGATCTGAAGATCGAGGGGCCGATCCAGTACGACGCCGCCGTCGAGCCGACGGTCGCCGCGACCAAGCTGCCGGACTCGGAGGTCGCCGGACAGGCGTCCGTGCTGATCTTCCCGGACCTCAACACCGGCAACAACACCTACAAGGCCGTACAGCGCTCGGCCGGCGCGATCGCCGTCGGCCCTGTCCTGCAGGGCCTGCGCAAGCCCGTCAACGACCTGTCCCGGGGCGCGCTCGTCCAGGACATCGTCAACACCGTCGCCATCACGGCGATCCAGGCCCAGACCCCCGCCCAGAAGGCTTCCCAGCAGTGAGCTCCCACCCGTCGCCCACCACCGCCCTGTCCGACGAGCTGCGCTCGGCCCCCCTTGCCTCTCGCGTCCTCGTCCTCAACTCCGGCTCGTCGTCGGTGAAGTACCAGCTGCTCGACATGCGCGACAACGCGCGGCTCGCGGTCGGTCTGGTGGAGCGGATCGGCGAGGAGACCTCCCGGCTGAAGCACACGCCGCTGGCCGGCGGTCGGTCCCGCGAGCAGACCGGTCCCATCGCCGACCACGAGGCGGCTCTGAAGGCCGTCGCGACGGAACTGGCCGCGGACGGGCTCGGCCTGGACTCCCCCGAGCTGGCCGCGATAGGCCACCGGGTCGTGCACGGCGGGAAGTTCTTCACCGACCCCACCGTCATCGACGATGCCGTCCTCGCGGAGATCGAGCGGCTCATCCCGGTCGCCCCGCTGCACAACCCGGCGAACCTCACCGGCATCCGCACCGCCATGGCGCTGCGCCCGGACCTCCCTCAGGTCGCCGTCTTCGACACCGCCTTCCACACGACGATGCCGGAATCGGCCGCACGCTACGCGATCGACGTGAAGACCGCGGACGATCACCGCATCCGCCGGTACGGTTTCCACGGCACCTCGCACGCCTACGTGTCCCGTGCGACCGCGCGGCTCCTGGGCAGGGCGCCGGAGGACGTGAACGTCATCGTGCTGCACCTGGGCAACGGCGCCTCGGCCTCGGCGGTCAGGAACGGCCGCTGCGTGGACACCTCCATGGGGCTCACGCCGCTGGAGGGGCTGGTGATGGGTACGCGGTCCGGCGACATGGATCCCGCGGTCATCTTCCATTTGATGCGCGTTGGCGGAATGTCCACCGACGAGATCGACACTTTGCTCAACAAGCGAAGCGGCCTGATCGGCCTGTGCGGCGACAACGACATGCGCGAGATCCGCCGTCGTATCGACGAGGGTGACGAGCAGGCTCGGCTCGCCTTCGACATCTACATTCACCGCCTGAAGAAGTACATCGGCGCCTACTACGCGGTCCTCGGCCGGGTGGACGCCATCGCCTTCACCGCCGGAGTCGGTGAGAACGCCGCCCCGGTGCGCGAGGCCGCGATCGCCGGCCTGGAGGAGATGGGCCTCGCGGTCGACGGCGACCTGAACGCCGTACGCAGTGACGAGGCGCGGCTCATCTCGCCGCCGGACGCACGGGTCGCGGTCGCCGTGGTGCCGACGGACGAGGAACTGGAGATCGCCACACAGACGTATGCACTGGTCGGAAAGAACCACGCCTGAGCGCCCGGCCGCCCATTTGTATCTTCCACCAGACGGAATATTCCGTAGCGAAACAAACCGATAGGATCGCCCCATGCGCCGTTCGAAAATCGTCTGTACTCTCGGCCCCGCGGTCGACTCCCACGAGCAGCTCGTCGCGCTGATCGAAGCCGGCATGAATGTGGCCCGCTTCAACTTCAGCCACGGCACGCACGCCGAGCACCAGGGGCGGTACGACCGCGTCCGGGCCGCCTCGGCCGAGACCGGCAAGGCCATCGGTGTGCTCGCCGACCTGCAGGGTCCGAAGATCCGTCTGGAGACCTTCGCCGAGGGTCCCGTCGAGCTCGAGCGTGGTGACGAGTTCATCATCACCGTCGAGGACGTGCCCGGCGACAAGCACATCTGCGGCACGACCTACAAGGGTCTGCCCGGTGACGTCTCCAAGGGCGACCCGATCCTGATCAACGACGGCAACGTCGAGCTGAAGGTCGTCGAGGTCGACGGCACCCGGGTCAAGACGGTCGTCATCGAGGGCGGCGTGATCTCGGACCACAAGGGCATCAACCTGCCCGGCGCCGCCGTGAACGTGCCGGCGCTGTCCGAGAAGGACATCGAGGACCTGCGCTTCGCCCTGAAGATGGGCTGCGACATGGTCGCCCTGTCCTTCGTGCGCGACGCCGACGACGTGGCCGACGTCCACAAGGTGATGGACGAGGAGGGCCGCCGGGTCCCCGTCATCGCCAAGGTGGAGAAGCCGCAGGCGGTCGAGAACATGGAGGACGTCGTCGCGGCGTTCGACGCGGTCATGGTGGCCCGCGGCGACCTGGCCGTCGAGTACCCGCTGGAGAAGGTCCCGATGGTGCAGAAGCGCCTCGTGGAGCTGTGCCGCCGCAACGCCAAGCCGGTGATCGTCGCGACCCAGATGATGGAGTCGATGATCACCAACTCCCGCCCGACCCGCGCCGAGGCCTCCGACGTGGCCAACGCGATCCTGGACGGCGCCGACGCGGTCATGCTGTCCGCCGAGTCGAGCGTGGGCGCGTACCCGATCGAGACCGTGAAGACGATGTCGAAGATCGTCGTCGCGGCCGAGGAGGAGCTGCTCTCCAAGGGCCTGCAGCCGCTGGTGCCCGGCAAGAAGCCGCGTACGCAGGGCGGTTCGGTCGCCCGTGCCGCCTGCGAGATCGCCGACTTCCTCGGCGGCAAGGGCCTGATCGCCTTCACCAAGTCCGGTGACACCGCCCGCCGGCTGTCCCGCTACCGCGCGACCCAGCCGATCCTCGCCTTCACCACCGACGAGGGCACCCGCAACCAGCTGACGCTGAGCTGGGGCGTCGAGTCGCACGTCGTGCCGTTCGTGAACAGCACCGACGAGATGGTCGACCTGGTCGACCATGAGCTCCAGAAGCTCAAGCGCTTCAACGACGGCGACGTCGTCGTGATGACCGCCGGTTCGCCCCCCGGCGTCCCCGGCACCACCAACATGGTCCGGGTGCACCACCTGGGCGAGGGCAACCAGGCCCACGCCTGACCCGCGGTCCCCGTACGCCACTGAGGGCGCCCCCTGCGAACAGGGGGCGCCCTCAGTGTGTTGCGGCTCCCGGACGGGCTCTGGGGGCGCTCAGTCGGTCTGGTACGAGTGCAGCCCGGGCACGGTCAGCGTCCCGCCGAACTGGCCGGCCTGCACGACCTTCACCTTGGTGAAGTAGATCAGCGGGATGTTCAGCGGCGGGGGGTTGTCCGGGCTGAACGTGATCGGGATCAGGCCGAGCAGATTGCCGGAGATGCTCTCCGTGTACATGACCGTCTTGCCGTCACGGATGGTGGACGTCGAGCCTGCGGCCGCCTGTACGTGGTACGTCTTGCCGGACTGCTTGTCCTTCACCGTCTGGTGCAGGTCGCCGATGTCGGTGCCGTCGGAGATGACGTACTTCAGGACCTTCTTCGTCGACCCGTTGGCCGTCTTCACCTTGACGATGCCCTGGTAGTCGGCGCCCTTGAGCAGAAGCGAGCTGGCGTTCAGATACCAGGGGTCGTCGGGCAGCGGCGTGGTGTTGTCGACACCCCCCACCTCGTCCGTGGCGACCGGGCAGTTCGACGGGTCCGTGCTGGAGCTCGCGGACGGGCTCGGGGTCGCGGTGGCGGCGTCGGCCGCCTCCGTGACCTTCTCCGTGGTGTCCGAGGCCGCCTTGGACGCCGTGTCGGTGGCGTCCTTCACGGTGTCGTTGACCGTCTCGGTGACCTTGTCGGTCGTGTCCTTGACGGTGCCGGAGGCGCTGTCGGAGGTGTCCTTGCTCGCGGACGCGCTCGCGCTCGCCGTGGCGGACGGCGTGGGGCTGGAGCTCTCCGTGGAGTCGCCACCACCGGTGAGGACGTCGTTGATCGCGTTGCCGATGGTGTCCAGCACGTTTCCGCTGCTCGCGGACGCGGAGGGGGTCGGCGTGGACGCAGCGCTGTCCGACGACTTGTCCGACGTGCTCGACGAGGGCGAGGAGGCGGACGCGGACGGCGTGGGCTCGGCCTTGTCGTCGGAACCTGAATCCGACGAAGAGGTCTTGCCCGAGGACGCCGAGGCCGAAGGGGTCGGCTTCGCCGTGTCGCCGGACTTGTCGGCACTCGCCGAGGCGGTGGGCGACGGCGTGGCCGACGCACTGGCGCCGTCCTCGGAGCCGGTCACGGCCGCGACACAGTCCTTGTACTCGTCGGCCGTCAGGCTCTTCGACGACCCGTGGTCGTCGGCGAGGGCGAGTGTCGGGGTGAACCCCATCCCCATCAGGACCGCTGTCGGCATCGCCGCGATGGCGACGGCCTTCCCGGCAGGCATGTGGAACCTGGTGAACAGCGGCTTCCTGGGGGCCGCGTGGCGCGGCCCGGTTCTCACACGGGACTCCTCCACATCAGTCCCGTGGGTCACCTCGTCAGCCGGCACTGTGCCTCCCGTTCGCCCCGTTCGCCGGGCTCGTTCCTGACAGATCGTTCGGCTCGCTCAGCCCGCTCACGCTGTCCGCGGTGCCCACGGGCGCCCCCTCGGGGGTCTCGCCCTCACCCTTGGCCACCGTCTTGGCCGGCTCCGTCTCGGATTCGCCCGGAGCCCAGGAGACCGCCATCGCGCCGCCGATCATGGCGAACAGGAAGCCGATGAGGAAGCCGCCCAGGTTGGACACCGGGATGGACACCAGGGCCAGCAGAATCGCCGCGACTCCGGCGAAGGTCCGTACATGCTTCTGGAACCAGAGGCTGACGCCCAGCACGCCGAGCAGCACGCCGATGATCAGGGAGCCCGCACCCGCGGTGGTGGCCATCGCCAGCGTCAGATGGCCGATCTGGAGGTTCGCATACGGGAAGTAGGCGATGGGGAAACCGCCGAGCAGGACGAACAGGCCGGCCCAGAACGGGCGGTCGCCCCTCCAGGTACGGAAGTTCCGCCGGAGGACCCGGAGGTAGTGCTCGTTCTGGCCGGGCGCGGCAGGAGTCTCGGCGCTCATGGAAAACAGCTCCCTGGAACGGCTTTGCTGTGAGAAGTACGGGTGAGTGACCCGCGTACGGCGGTGAGGAGCGGGGCGGGTGAGGCGGCCGAGGCCCCCTCACCCGCCCCTGGAGTGCCTAGTAGCACTCCTTGACGCCCTTGGACAGCGACATCTTCAGGCCGCTGAGCTTGAACGTACCGGCAGTGGTCGCCCACGCCGTCTGCTTGACATCGGTCAGGTCGGCCGAGTCGGCCTGCTGCGCGAACCCGTACGGGTTGGCCGCGTCGCCCTTGCCGATGCCCGGACCCTTGCTGGCGTCCTTGGCCGCAACACCGATGTCGATGTTGTGGAACGTCGCGTTGGCCTCGAGGTCCTCGACGTCGATGTACAGGTTCTCGGCCTGGACCGGCGTGCCACCGCCGCCCGCCTTCAGGATCAGGCTGACCGATCCGAGCAGCGGGATGTCCGGGGTGACCACCGACTGGCACATGTTGGTGATCGACGCGGACTTGAACGCCGAGACCGCGACGGGGTGAGCCGTCTTCTTGCCGTCGAGGGTGTACCCCGAGTCGATGGCTCCGTACTGCTCGAAGCCTTCGCCGTGGAGCTGGTCCGCCGTCACCTTGAACGACTGCCCCGACACACTGAACGACGCGGCGAGAGCGCCCTGCGCGAGGGCGACACCTATCGCTGCCGTGGCGGCCACGCTGGGCACCATCACGACCGCGAACCGCTTCCATCTGGTCCCGCCACGCACCTGGGACTCCATATTTCCTCCTTCTCGGACGTACATCTCCTGGCCCTGACTGCCCCATGTCGGCGGCTCAGCCGGGCAGGGATGGGAGAAGTGCTACGTCCTCGGGAAGGAGAGCGCCCGATCTCGGAGGCGCGAACAGCGCCCGAATCACCGGCGATCACCCCCGAGCGACAACCACTGGTCGCGCCTGACACACATCACGCACAACCTGCTGGACAGGCTCTGCCGAACGGCAAAGACCCCCCTGCCCAAGAGCCGACGCCACTGCCGGCGGCTCTACCCGGTGGGGACCCAGAAAACCCCTTGACCCGATTGGTTGTCGGGGGAGGGGGAATGGACCGAGCGTCGCCGATCGTGGTGCATTCTCGCCGCCCGCACAAGGGGGTTCGTTACTCGCTAGTAACGGCCGGATAACCGAACAACGACCCGTCGGTATCGGTCGGCGACGCAGGGTGGCCTCAGGCCGGGGTGCACAACGGTTGATTGCCGGACGAAATCCGACAGATCAACGCCCCTGACTTACTCCCAGTAACAGCGGCCGCGTTTACCAAGATTTGGTAAAGCGCGGCCGCGTGTCGCTCCCTCGGCCAATCTTTCACCTGGGCATCACAAGCCCCGGCGTTTAGGGACAGGTCAGAACAGGGCCCTGGCCAGCGCCCGGCGCGCCGCGATCACCCGCGGATCGTCGACACCGACCACCTCGAAGAGCTCGAGCAGCCGCAGCCGTACGGCATCACGGTCATCGCCGGCCGTACGGCGCACCGTGTCGATGAGCCGCCCGAACGCGTCTTCGACATGCCCGCCCACCAGGTCCAGGTCGGCGGCGGTGATCTGCGCCTGGGCGTCACCGGGCTTCTCGGCGGCGTCCTTGCGCACCTGCTGCGGGTCGACGCTCTGCACGCGCTGGAGCAACTCGGCCTGGGCGAGGCCCAGTTTGGCCTCCATGTTGCCCGGGTCGTCGCTCAGGACGTTTTTGTACGCCTGGATCGCGCCGCCCAAGTCACCCGCGTCCAGGGCCTGTACGGCGGCCTCGAGGAGCGCGTCGTAGGGGCCGGCCGGCACCTCGGGCGCCGCCGGGGCGCTGCCGGGCTCGGCGTCCGGGTCGACGGTCAGGCCGGTGAGGCCGAAGCGCTGCTCGGCCACCTGGACGAGTTGGTCGAGGGTGCCGCGGATCTGCTCCTCGCCGGCCGCACCCTGGAAGAGCGGCAGCGCCTGCCCGGCGACCACCGCGAAGACGGCCGGGATCCCCTGGATCCCGAACTGCTGCATCAGCATCTGATTGGCGTCGACGTCGACCTTGGCAAGGAGGAAGCGCCCGTTGTACTCGACGGCCAGCCGCTCCAGCACCGGGCTCAGTTGCTTGCAGGGCTCGCACCACTCGGCCCAGAAGTCGATGACGACCGGGACCTCGGTGGAGCGCTGCAGGACGTCGCGCTCGAATCCCGCCTCGTCGACGTCGATGACGAGACTGGCGGGGGACACGGCCCCGCTCCCACCGCCGCCGCCCTGCCTGGCCGCTTCGGCGCGCGCCTGCTCCGCCTTCGCCTTGGCCTCCTGGGCCGCCTTCACCGCGGCGAGGTCGACGACTCCGCTCATGGACATGTTCCGTGGCTGCATGAGTACATCCTCCCCCTTCTGCGCGCGCGCGTGAAAAGCGTTCCGAAAGCCAGGCGTTTTACGACTCGATACGTGATGCTCGGCGCCGGGTCCCCACCTGGCGCCAGTGGTTGTCGCTCGCGCACGATCGCGGTGCACGAGCTTTCGCTACGAGTCGTAGCGTAACTGTCGAGAGATGCGCCCGTGTGCCATACCCCGGTGATCTCCCTCACGACTTCACAGAACGGCCGGATATGGTCACTGGCATGCAAAGTCGCACTTCCGCCTCGCGTACGGGGCGCCCGCGCAGCGCAGCCGCGGACGCCGCGATCCTGGAGGCGACGCGCGCGGCACTGGTCGAACTGGGCTGGTCCAAGCTCACGTTGGGAGACGTGGCGACCCGCGCCGGGGTCGCGAAGACCACGTTGTACCGCCGCTGGGCGGGCAAGAACGAACTCGTGGTGGACGCGGTGGCGGTCCTCTTCGACGAGCTGGAGCTCCCCGACCGGGGGAGCCTGGCGGCGGACATCGAAGGCGTCGTGCTCCAGTTCGCGGCGATCCTGGACCGCCCGGAGGCCAAGACGGCGCTGATGGCCGTCGTGGCGGAATCCACCCGTGACGAGCCCCTGCGCGACCGCATCCGTACGTCGATCGTCGACCGGCAGAAGCGCCTCGTCCTGGAGGGCCGCGCCCGCGCGAGCGCCCGCGGCGAGCTTCCCCCGGAATCCGACCCGGCCGCCGCCGCCCGCACCGCCGACCTGATCTTCGACGTGGTCGCGGGTGCGGTGGTCCATCGCACCCTCGTCAGCGCGGAGCCCGCGGACGAGGAGTGGGTCCGCAGCTTCACTCGCGTACTGCTGCTGGGCCTGAAGGGGGCGACGGGGCAGAACTAGGGGCAGAACCAGCCGACTACGCAGTCCCCGGCCCGTCAGGGGCGCGGGGAACTGCGCGACAAGCCCCCACGCACCCGCACCCAGAAGTCAGCCAAGGGGGGTCTGGGGGCGAAGCCCCCCAGGTACGGGACGGGTAGGGGCGGAGGGGGCGAAGAAACCCCTCAGAAGCCGGCCGGCTCCGTGTACACCCCCCACTCGTCCCGGAGGGCATCGCAGATCTCGCCGAGCGTGGCCTCGGCCCGCACCGCGTCCAGCATGGGCGCGATCATGTTGGACCCATCCCGCGCGGCCGCCAGCATGGCGTCCAGGGCGGCCCGGACAGCCGCGTCGTCCCGCCCGGCCCTGCGGCCACCGAGCACCCGCACCTGCTCCCGCTCCACCTCGTGGCTGACCCGCAGAATCTCCAGGTCACCTGTCACCGAGCCGTGGTGGACATTGACACCCACCACCCGCTTGTCGCCCTTCTCCAGCGCTCGCTGGTACTGGAACGCGGACTCGGCGATCTCGCCGGTGAACCACCCGTCCTCGATCCCCCGCAGGATCCCGGAGGTGATCGGTCCGATCGGGTGCTGCCCGTCGGGGTGCGCCCGCAGCCCCCGCTCCTTGATCTGCTCGAAGATCTTCTCCGCGTCGGCCTCGATCCGGTCGGTGAGCTGCTCGACGTACCAGGAACCGCCCAGCGGATCGGCCACGTTGGCGACCCCGGTCTCCTCCATCAGCACCTGCTGGGTGCGCAGGGCGATCTCCGCGGCCTGCTCGCTCGGCAGCGCCAGTGTCTCGTCCAGCGCGTTCGTGTGCAGCGAGTTCGTCCCGCCCAGCACCGCCGCCAGCGCCTCCACGGCCGTACGCACCACGTTGTTGTACGGCTGCTGAGCGGTGAGCGAGACGCCCGCAGTCTGGGTGTGGAACCGCAGCCACTGCGCCTTCTCGGACTTGGCCCCGTAGACATCGCGCATCCAGCGGGCCCAGATCCGCCGCGCCGCCCGGAACTTGGCGATCTCCTCGAAGAAGTCGACGTGCGCGTCGAAGAAGAAGGACAGACCGGGCGCGAAGACATCGACGTCCAGTCCGCGCGACAGGCCCAGCTCCACGTACCCGAAGCCGTCCGCCAGCGTGTACGCCAGCTCCTGGGCGGCCGTGGCCCCCGCTTCACGGATGTGGTAGCCGGAGACCGACAGCGGCTTGTACGCGGGGATCCTCGACGCGCAGTGCTCCATGAGGTCGCCGATGAGGCGCAGGTGCGGCTCGGGCTGGAAGAGCCACTCCTTCTGCGCGATGTACTCCTTGAAGATGTCGGTCTGGAGGGTGCCGTTGAGCACGGACGGATCGACACCCTGACGCTCGGCGGCCACCAGGTACATGCAGAAGACGGGAACGGCCGGACCGCTGATGGTCATCGACGTCGTCACGTCGCCCAGCGGAATGTCCTTGAACAGGACCTCCATGTCGGCCGCCGAGTCGATCGCGACCCCGCAGTGCCCGACCTCGCCGAGCGAGCGCGGATCGTCGGAGTCGCGCCCCATGAGTGTGGGCATGTCGAAGGCCACGGACAGTCCCCCGCCGCCGTTGGCGAGGATCATCTTGTAGCGCTCGTTGGTCTGCTCGGCGTTGCCGAACCCGGCGAACTGCCGGATGGTCCACGTACGCCCTCGGTAGCCGGTCGGATAGAGACCGCGGGTGAAGGGGTACTCGCCCGGCCAGCCGATCCGCTCGAAGCCCTCGTACTCGTCCCCGGGCCGCGGCCCGTACACGGGCTCCACGGGGTCGCCGGAGAGCGTGGTGAAATCGGCCTCGCGCCTGCGCGAAGCGTCGTAGCGGGCCTGCCAGCGTCGGCGGCCTTCCTCGATGGCGTCAGCGTCCATACCATCGAATTTACTAGGACGTCCTAGTAAATGTCGATGGGGAACCGCCGCACGTTGCCCGTACGGCGGTGGAAGTTACGCCTTCGCGACCGCGGGAGAGTCGTCCGCGACCTTGGACTCCAGCTCGCGGGAGACCTTGCGCTCCACGAAGAAGGCGGCCGTGGGGATCGTCCCGGCGAGCAGCACCCACAGCTGCCTGCCGACCGGCCACTTCGCCTTGGAGCCCAGGTCGAAGGCGAAGACCAGGTAGACGACGTACAGCCAGCCGTGCGCGATACCGACAACGCGGGTGAAGTCCGCGGCACCGTTCATGTCGAGCACGTACTTGGCGATCACGCCGAGGGTCAGCAGGACCAGCAGCACACCGGTGACGTAGGCCATCACGCGGTACCTGGTCAGCACGCTCTTCTTCATGGGTACGAGCGTAACGACCCCTTTTGCGCGATCTTCGCGCGCCCCCACTCGTCCTCGGAGCGAGGCTCTACTCGTCCTCGAAGTCCCGCGCGGCGACCCGCAGCGGCCGCAGCATCGCGAAGATCTCCGCGCACTCCTCGGCGTCGTACGCCCCGAGCCCGAAGTCCATGGCCATCAGGTCGCGGGTGGCAGCGTCGCAGACCTCGCGGCCCTTCTCGGTGATGGAGGCGAGTGTGCCGCGCCCGTCGTTGGGGTTGGGCCGCTTGTCGACGAGTCCGGACCTCACCAGCCGGTCCACGGTGTTCGTGACGGACGTGGGATGCACCATGAGCCGCTCGCCGATCTTGGACATCGGGAGCTCGCCGGCCTTGGAGAAGGTGAGCAGCACCAGTGCCTCGTAGCGCGCGAAGGTCAGTCCGTACGGCTTGACGACCGCGTCCACCTCGGCGAGCAGGATCTGGTGCGCGCGCATGATCGATGTGATCGCGGCCATGGACGGCACGGATCCCCAGCGCTGCTTCCAGTGTTCGTCGGCGCGGGCGATGGGATCGAAGGCAAGGCTGAGCGGCTTCGGCACGCCAAAGACCTTACCGGCCGGTCACATCGTGGTCAGCCCCGTCTCGCCCTTCGGTCGGGCGCAGGCGGCTCACTTTCGCAGCCGGGTCCGCGCCACCTCCCGCACGAGCAGGGCGCAGCACACCGTGCCGAGCACCCCGACCCCGCCGACGACCGTGCCGATCGGCGCGAACTCGGCGGCCACTCCCGCGAGCGCCATGCCCACGCCCTGGATCGTCATCAGCCCGGCGGTGTGCACGGTCATGGCCCGGCCGCGCAGCTCCTCGGGGACGGCGTCCACGAACCAGCGGTCCAGGCCCAGGGTGTACGCCCCCGTGAGCCCGGTGACGAGGAGGGCGAGCAGGATCCAGCCGAGGCCGGGGGCCGCCGGGTAGACCAGCAGCGGCAGCAGCCCGCAGGCCGCGAGCGGCAGGACGATCCGGGACCGGCCGGCGGGCGTGAGGACGGAGCCGGCGTACAGCTCGCCCGCGATCGTCCCGACGGGCATCGCGCACATCAGCAGACCGACGCCGGCCGTGCCGACCCCGATCTCGTCCGCGTACGCCGCCGCCAGCGCCTCGGGCGCGACCACGAACATCGGCGGCGCGCACAGCAGGAGCAGCACCCGGATCCTGCGGTCGCCGAGCACCTGCCGGGCGCCGGCGAGCGAGTACCGCAGCAGCGAGCCGCCCCCGGCTCGGGCGGGCCTGCGCCGGGTGCCGAAGCGCAGCAGCAGCGCGGAGCTCGCGAACGTGCACATTGTGATGACCAGCGCGCCGCGCGGCGATACGACGGTGAGCAGGACGCCGCCGAGCCCGAACCCGACGAGGACGGCACTCCGCGAGACGATCCGCAGCAGCGAGCGTCCGAGCACGAAGAGGTCGCCCTCACCGAGGACGTCGACGAGCGTGGCCGCCCGGGTGCCGGTGAACACGGGCGACACGGCGGCGATCACGCACCGCAGCGCGAGCAGCGCGGCGACGGGAGTCACGGGCAGCGCCATCCCGGCCGCGCACCCGGCGCACACCAGGTCGCACACCACGAGCACGCGCCGGGCACCGCTCAGGTCAACGGCGACTTGACCGCCGTAGATGCAACCGCACCGCCCGCTGCCCCACGGGCCCAAGCTCCTCCAACGCACCGACCAGGAACCCGAGTTGCTCCAGCGCATCCAGCGCCGCAGTCGCCCCCGCCCCGTCCACTCCCTCGTACAACTCGATCCCCACGAACGACGCCGCGACCGCCCGCGCCAGCCCCGCCGGATCCGCGAACTCCCCGAACGGCGTCCCCCCGAGGACCCTCCTCAGGACCTTCTCGATCTCGGCGATCCACAGGTCGAGACCGGCCGCCGTGGCGGGTGCGATACGGGGATGCGTCTGCGCCCCGGCGAGCAGCTGCCCCAGGACAGCGACATACCCCTCCGCACGCTCGGCCTCATGCATCTCCCGCCCGAGCGCGAGCAGTTCGGCAAGGCTGGAGACCTCCGCGAGCCGGTCACGGTAGCGAGCGACCCGCCGCTCCGCCCCCTGCCGGCAGGCCGCCGACAGCAACTCGTCCACGGACCCGAAGTGGTAGAAGACCAGCGCCTGATTGACCCCGGCGGTCGCCGCGATCGAACGGGCCGAGGTCTTCGCGATCCCCTGCTCGGTGAGCGTCCGCAGCGCGCCCTCCAGGAGCTTCGCCCTGGTCGCCTCGCTCACGCCCGTGCCTCCTCGCGCACGGGGCGCAGTCCGGGGCGTACACCGCAGGTACGGATGTCGGTGTACGTCGCCCGGAAGGAGCCCTCGTAGCCGAAGAGCGGCCCGAAGTGGCGGTTCACGACGCGGACTTGGATGCGGAAGCGTCCCGTGGAGTCCTCGAAGGACTCCCGCACCTCGGCCTCACCACCGATGAGTCCGGGGACGCGGACGTCCACGGGGCCCTCCCGGAAGCGGTGTTCGCCGGACCGGATCAGCAGCGAGCCGTCGGGCTCGGCACGGAAGAACAGGTCGCTGGCGAGGTGCTGATGGGTGCCGAGGTAGTCCAGGACGCGGTCACCCTTGGGGCTCAGCACCATCTGGGCGTCGAAGCGGCGGGCGCGGCCGGGCAGGTCGAAGGTGCGCACGAACGTCACCGTCTCACGTCCGAAGCCATCGGCGTACGGCACGTTCTCGATGGTGAAGGGGACGTTGCGGCCCGTGCGCGGGACCAGGATGTTGCGGGTGGAGCCCAGCGCCAGGAACGGCTTCAGCAAGCCACTCCCGTGCCAGATCCGGTCCATGACGCCGCGCCCGGTACACGCTTCTCCGCCGGCCAGGCCGACGGAGAAGCGCCGTTGCAGCTCGGGGTGGAGGCGTTCGAAATCGGCGCCCATCACGGTGCGGAAGATCGATGTCATCGCTGGTGCTCCAGGGTGGTGAGGAGACGCGGTGCCCGGAGGCGGGCGGGTGGCGTGCGCAGGCAGCGGCGGGCCGCCGGGGTGCCGGCCGACGGCGGCGCGAAGAGAGCGGCCAGGGCGGCCAGTACGGCGAGCACCGGGGTCGCGAACAGTGCGAGCGGTGCCGACGGTCCGGCGGCGTCCACCAGCGCTCCGCTCACCAGCCCCGAGCAGGCGGTCAGCAGGACGAGGGCGCGTACGGCCTGCTCGGCGAGCCAGTTCCGCAGCGCCCGCTCCGGGGTGATCCCCCGCTCCAGCCACAGCCGCAGCCGGTCGAAGGACCAGGCGGTGGCCCAACCCATGAGGGGGCGGAAGAGCAGCCGGTCGGCCACGGCTCCGAGGCGGCCCCAGCGCGGGCGGTAGTCGTACCCGGTGAGGAACCGGACGCCGTCGCCGTCGGGGACGTACCGCCAGTAGCCGCTGCCCTCGGCGAGCGGCGAGAGCGGATGCGGTGAGGCGAACCGCAGCGCCGAGGTGCGGGTGCCGTCCGCGCGTTCCTTCTCGCCCGCCGAGACACCCGTGCCGGCGACGGTCAGGAAGGGGAGCACCCGTGTGGCGTAACGGAAGCGCTGCGGTTCGCCGTCCGTGCGCGGGAGGTAGTCGATCTCGGTGAAGCGAAGGTCCCAGCGCCGGTGTTGCGCGGGGTCCTGCGTCCGCGCCCACAGATCGTCGAGGTCGCCGCGTATATGCGCCTCTATGTAGAGCCTCATCCCCGAACCCCCAGATCAGTGAGCCTTTTTGAGCGACCGCTCAATCGGCTGGCACGGAGACTACAGCGGTTTGAGCGATCGCTCAAACATCGGGGCGCGAAAAACCCCGGTCCTGAGGGCCGGGGTTTCGTTGCCGAGTGGGGGAGACCTAGGCGGACAGGTGCCGCTCCACCGTCTCCACCTTGGAGGTCAGACCGTCCGTCACACCGGGACGGATGTCCGCCTTCAGGACGACCGAGACGCGCGGTGCGCGCTCCTCGACGACGGCGACGGCACGCCTGACGACGTCCATCACCTGGTCCCACTCGCCCTCGATCGAGGTGAACATCGCGTCGGTGCGGTTCGGCAGACCCGACTCCCGGACCACGCGGACGGCGTCGGCGACGTACTCCCCCACGTCCTCGCCGACGCCCAGCGGCGTCACGGAGAAGGCGACGATCATGCGTTCACGATCCCTTCCTTGCGGGCGCGGGACGCGATGACCGCGTTCTCGGCCTCGCGCTTGAGCTTGCGCTCCGCGAAGAAGCCGCCGGTGGGCAGCACGGAGAGGACGAAGTAGAGGAGTCCGGTCCCGGCGCTCCACCTGGAGCGGTTCCAGGCGTCCGCCCAGAAGATCACGTACAGGATGAAGAGGACGCCGTGGATGGAGCCCATGACGGGCACCGCGTTGAAGTCCGTGGTCCGCTTCAGCACCGAGCAGAGGAGCAGCAGCAGAAAGGAGACGGCTTCGGGGGCCGAGACCAGGCGGAGGCGGCGGAGGGCGGTGGCGGTCTTTATGTCCACGGGTCACCTTCGGTGGGAGAGTCGTCAACGCTTTGTGAACGCAAGCACAAGCGCCCGCCCATTGTGGCACTCGGGCCTCGCGCGTCCCGGCAGGGGGTCTCGGGGTGTCTTCGGGGTCCGGATCATCCCGGAGGCTCTGTCGGCGGCCCCACCCGGCGGCTACCTTCACAGCGTGGCGATGTTTCGACTTCAAGGCAGCAAGGTGCTGGCCGTCGACATGACCGGGGACGCCGTGAAGGCGAAGAACGGCTCGATGGTCGCGTACGACGGCCAGATGGCCTTCAAGAAGCTGAGCGGGGGCGGTGAGGGCATACGGGGGATGGTGACCCGGCGCCTCACCGGTGAGCAGATGACGGTGATGGAGGTGAAGGGGCACGGGACCTGCTGGTTCGCGGACCGGGCCTCCGAGATCAACCTGGTCAGTCTCCAGGGGGACAAGCTGTACGTGGAGTCGAGCAATCTGCTCGCGACGGACGCGGGGCTGCGCACCGGCACGTCCTTCACGGGCCTGCGGGGTGCCTCGCAGGGCAACGGACTGTTCACAACCACCGTCGAGGGCCACGGGCAGGCGGCGATCATGTCCGACGGCCCGGCGGTGGTACTGCGGGTGAGCTCCCAGTACCCGCTGACGGTCGACCCGGGCGCGTACATCGCGCACCAGGGCAATGTGCGGCAGTCCTTCCAGGCCGGTGTGACGTTCCGCACATTGCTCGGCGAGGGCGGTGGCGAGGCGTTCCAGATCCGCTTCGAGGGTGACGGCCTGGTCTATGTGCAGCCCAGTGAGCGCAACACGATCGCGGGGGACGTGTGACATGCCCTTTCGCGAAGTGAACTCGAAGATGGTCGAGGCCACGGTGCTGCCCGGCCGGCGAGTGTTCAGCCAGCGCGGCGCGATGCTCGCCTACAAGGGCGAGGTCTCCTTCACCCCCAACATCCAGGGCGGCCAGGGCGGTGTGATGTCGATGCTCGGCCGCCGCCTGGCCAACGAAGCCACTCCACTGATGACCGTCGAGGGCTCCGGCACCGTCCTCTTCGGGCACGGCGGCCACCACGTCCAGGTGATCAACCTCGCCGGTGACACCTTGTACGTCGAGGCGGACCGGCTGCTCGCCTTCGACGGCACCCTCCAGCAGGGCACGATGTTCCTCGGCTCGCAGGGCGGGGTCATGGGCATGGTGCGCGGCCAGGTGACCGGCCAGGGCCTGTTCACCACGACTCTCCAGGGACACGGCGCGGTCGCCGTCATGGCGCACGGCGGCGTCTTCGAGATCCCGATCACCCCGCAGCGCCCGGTCCACGTCGACCCCCAGGCGTACGTCGCCCACCACGGCGACGTACGCAACAAGCTGTCCACCGCGCTCGGCTGGCGCGACATGGTGGGCCGCGGCTCGGGCGAGGCGTTCCAGCTGGAGCTGAGCGGCAATGGCGCGGTGTACGTCCAGGCCTCGGAGGAGAAGCTGTGAGCGCGTACGGGACTCCGGGCGGCCCGGTGATCTACGACCCGATGTCGCTGCCGGTCGACGACAACGTCAACAACTACACCTTCTGCGTCGAGCTCAAGGGGAGCCAGTGGTTCCTGCAGAAGGGCAAGATGATCGCCTACTACGGGTCGATGGAATTCAACGGCGTCGGACACGGTCGACTCGACCGTCTGGTCCGTACGTCGTTCCATTCGCCTCTGCACGCGAGCGACTGGGTCGTGGCGGAGGGCTCGGGCAAGATGCTGCTCGCCGACCGGGCCTTCGACGTCAATTCGTACGACCTGGACGACGGCAATCTGACCATTCGCTCGGGCAACTTGCTCGCTTTTCAGCCAAGTCTTGCCCTCAAGCAGTCGATCGTGCCGGGGTTTCTGACCCTGATCGGAACCGGCAAGTTCGTGGCCGCATCTAACGGTCCGGTGGTGTTCATGGAACCCCCGATCCGGGTGGACCCGCAGGCGCTGGTCGGCTGGGCCGACTGCCCGTCCCCGTGCCATCACTACGACCACGGGTACATGACAGGTGTAATGGGCGGTCTACGTGCGATGACGGGCCTCGGCGGGGCCTCCGGAGAGGAGCACCAGTTCGAGTTCGTAGGGGCCGGCACAGTGCTGCTCCAGTCCACCGAAACCCTCATGGCCGAGCAGGCCACGGGCGCGGTCCCGCACGAGCCCGGAGTACCGGGCGCGAGCGGGGTACCCGGTCACCAGGGACAGCAAGCCGGCGCACCGCGCCTTCCCGGACAGCTGGGGGACCTCCAGCGTCGCTTCGGGCTGTGAGCGGTAGTCTGCGGAGTGTGACATCGAACGCGTGCGCACAGTCACACCACCCTCACTAGTTCGCCTTTCAACATTTTAGGTAGACTTCATTCATGGAGACCGAGACGGCCACGCGCTGGCTGACCGATGCGGAGCAGTGCGCCTGGCGCACCCACCTGGAGGTCAACAGGCTGTTGACGTACCAGCTCGAGAGGGACCTGCAGCCGTTCGGGCTGACGATGAACGACTACGAGATCCTGGTGAACCTCTCAGAGTCGGAGGGCGTACGAATGCGGATGAGCGACCTCGCGTCCGCCACCCTCCAGTCCAAAAGCCGTCTCTCGCACCAGATCACGCGCATGGAGAACGCGGATCTGGTACGCCGTGAGAACTGCGAGTCGGACCGCCGGGGTCTGTACGCCGTCCTCACCGAGCACGGCATGGAGACGATGAAGAAGGTCGCGCCGTATCACGTGGCATCTGTTCGGAGGCACTTCATCGATCTGCTCTCCCCGGAGGCGCTGGAAGACCTCCACAAGTCATTGCGGCCGATCGCCGAGCATCTGCGGGGGCAGCGGGGCAAGCCCTAGCGGTTCTGAAGCGGCCGGCTGCCCTCAGGGTGCCGGCCGCCCCGGTCCGCCGGCCGTCCTCGGACTGCTGACCGTTCGTGGCTGATCGCGCCGGTCTCCGCGCCCTCGAAGGGGCGCGGAGAAGCGCGCACACCCCGCACGGAGATCAGGCCCGCAGCGACGGCCACGGCTCCCGAGAGCGCGAAGCACCGGCCCAGGGACAGATGGCCCACCAGGAGCCCGACCCCTGCGGCGCCGCCCGAATTGCCCGCGTTCACCGCAGTGTTGACCCAGGCGCCCGCCTGGGTGCGGAAGCCGGGCGGGGCCGCCTCGTCGGCGATCAGGTAGGACGTGGTCAGGGCCGGGGCGACGAAGAAGCCCGCGCAGGCCACGGCGACGGTCAGTGTGCCGAGGCCGGGAGCGAAACCCGCGGCGAGCAGGGCGAGGCCCAGGCCGCCGGCCTGCAGTGGCAGCCGCACCCGCGCGGACCTGCGCCAGTTGACGGCGCCGTTCAGCACGCCGCCCAGCGCGCTGCCCACCGACAGGGCGGCGAGCACCCAGGCGACCACGTCGTCCCCGTGATGGCGCTGCTGGGCGAAGGCCATCACGAGAAGGTCCAGGGATCCCAGGGACAGTCCTACGCCCGCCGCGACGACGACGGGCTGCGCGAGCGCGCGTCCGCCGCGGAACCGGCCCCCTGAGCGTGCGGGCGTCTTCTCCGCGGCCGGTCGTACGCCCGCCACAACCGGCGACAGGACGAACGCGAGGGTTCCGGCCCAGACCAGCAGGGCGCTGAGCGCGACCCCGGCGGCCGGCGGCGCGAACTGCACGACCGCGCCCACCAGCAACGGCCCCGAGACGAAGAGGATCTCCTCCGCCGCGCCGTCCAGGCTGTACGCGCGCTGCAACAGCCGTCTGTCCTCGACGACTTCGCCCCACACGGCACGCATCGTGGGGCCGAGGGGCGGCGTGCAGCCGCCCGCGGCGACGGCCAGCGCGCCGAGCGCCGCCGCCGGTGCTCCCGGCCGCCAGGCTGCCGCCGCCAAGGCCGTGAGCAGGCCCGCGTACAGCGAGGCCATCGGGACGAGGGCACGGCGGGGGCCGTGCCGGTCGATCAGGGCCGCCCTCGCGGGCGACAGGCACACGCTCATCGCGCCGAACAGCGCCATGACCGTGCCGGCCACGGCGTACGACCCGGTTGCCCGGGTCACCGTGAGCATCATGGCCAGCGAGACGATGCCGTACGAGAGCCTGCCGATCAGGGCGGCGGCGAAGGTGCGGCGGGTGTGGGGGATGCGGAAGAGCGCGGCGTACGAGGGCCGCGAGAGCGTCGCGGACATGCGAAGGGTTCCTCAACTTCGAGGCGGACGAGGGGACGCCTGAGTGCCGCGACGGCGCGGCGCCGAGTGGCTGCCTGTCCGTCGCGGGCCTGGGCGGGCCCTATGCCAAGAGGAGGAACATGCGGCCCAACTTAACAGCGGGCGGTGGGAGTTGGCCAGGAGGGTTTTTCGCCCCCGCCGCCCCTGCCCGTCCCGACCTGGGGCTGCGCCCCAGGCCCCGTTCGCGCAGTTCCCCGCGCCCCTTTTCAGGGGCGCGGGGAACTGCGCAATCTTTTGGCGGGGGTCTGGGGGCGCAGCCCCCAGGGGCCGGGAATGGGCAGGGGCGGCGGGGGCGAAAAACCCTCGGCTCAGCCCTCCGTCAGGCCCTCCACCAGCGTGTCCGCGGCCCTGTACGGGTCGAGTTCCCCCGCCACGATCCGCTCCGCGAGCGCGCTGAGGCGGCGGTCGCCGTGCAGGTCGCCGATGCGCTGGCGCAGGGCGGTGACGGCGATCGTCTCGACCTCCTGGGAGGCCCGGGCCAGGCGCCGCTCGCCGAGCACGCCGTGCTCCTCCATCCACGCCCGGTGCTTCTCCAGCGCCTCGACGACCTCGTCGATCCCCTCGCCGCGGGCGGCAACCGTCTTGACGATCGGTGGCCGCCAGTCGCCCGGACCGCGGGATTCGCCCAGCCCGAGCATGTGGTTCAGCTCACGCGCCGTCGCGTCGGCCCCGTCCCGGTCGGCCTTGTTGACCACATACACATCGCCGATCTCCAGGATTCCGGCCTTGGCCGCCTGGATCCCGTCGCCCATCCCGGGGGCGAGCAGCACGACCGAGGTGTCCGCCTGGGACGCGATCTCGACCTCGGACTGGCCGACACCCACCGTCTCCACCAGCACCACGTCGCAGCCCGCCGCGTCCAGTACGCGGATCGCCTGCGGCGCGGCCCACGCGAGGCCGCCCAGGTGGCCGCGTGTCGCCATCGAGCGGATGTACACCCCGGGGTCGGACGCGTGCTCGGACATGCGCACGCGGTCGCCGAGCAGCGCGCCTCCGGAGAACGGCGAGGAGGGGTCGACGGCCAGCACTCCGACGCGCTTGCCCTGCCGCCGGTACGCCGTCACCAGCGCCGAGGTCGACGTCGACTTGCCGACGCCCGGCGACCCCGTCAGCCCCACCACATACGCATTGCCGGCCAACGGCGCCAGCGCCGCCATGACCTCACGGAGCTGCGGTGCCGCCCCCTCCACCAGGGAGATCAGCCGGGCCACGGCCCGCGGCCGCCCTTCCCTGGCCTGGGCCACCAGCGAGGAGACGTCCTGCATCACAGCTCCGTTCAGTCGAGATTCCGCAAGTGGGGAACGCGTGTCAGGCCTTGGGTACCCGCACGATCAGCGCGTCACCCTGACCGCCGCCACCGCACAGCGCGGCCGCGCCCACACCGCCGCCGCGCCGCTTCAGCTCAAGGGCGAGGTGCAGCACCAGACGTGCGCCCGACATGCCGATCGGGTGACCCAGGGCAATGGCGCCACCGTTGACGTTCACCTTTTCCGTGGACACCCCGAGGTCCTTCATTGACTGCACGGCGACCGCCGCGAAGGCCTCGTTGATCTCGATCAGGTCGAGGTCCTCGACCTCCAGGCCCTCCTTCTTGAGGGCGTGCACGATCGCGTTCGAGGGCTGCGACTGCAGAGAGTTGTCCGGGCCCGCCACGTTCCCGTGCGCGCCGATCTCGGCGATCCACTCCAGGCCCAGTTCCAGCGCCTTGGCCTTGCTCATCACGACCACGGCGGCCGCGCCGTCCGAGATCTGCGAGGAGGTGCCGGCGGTGATCGTGCCGTCCCTGGTGAAGGCGGGGCGCAGCTTGCCGAGCGACTCGACCGTCGTCTCGGCGCGGATGCCCTCGTCCTTGCTGAAGACGACGGGCTCGCCCTTGCGCTGCGGAATCTCGATCGGCGTGATCTCCGCCTCGAAGATGCCGTTCTTCTGAGCGGCGGCCGCACGCTGGTGCGAGAGGGCCGCCACCTCGTCCTGCTCCGGACGGGCGAGGCCGAGCCGCACGTTGTGCTTCTCCGTCGACTCGCCCATGGCGATGTTCTCGAAAGCGTCCGTCAGACCGTCGTACGCCATGGCGTCGAGCATCTCGATCGCCCCGTACTTGTAGCCCTCACGGGACTTGGGGAGCAGGTGCGGCGCGTTCGTCATCGACTCCTGGCCACCCGCGACCACGACATCGAATTCGCCCGCTCGGATCAGCTGGTCGGCGAGCGCGATCGCGTCCAGACCAGACAGACACACCTTGTTGATGGTGAGCGCCGGGACGCTCATCGGGATGCCCGCCTTGACCGCGGCCTGGCGTGCCGGGATCTGCCCTGCCCCGGCTTGGAGCACCTGGCCCATGATCACGTACTGCACCTGGTCGCCACCGATCCCCGCACGGTCGAGGGCAGCCTTGATCGCGAAGCCTCCTAGGTCGGCTCCGGAGAAGGACTTCAGGGAGCCGAGCAACCGCCCCATCGGGGTGCGGGCACCCGCGACGATCACGGAAGTCGTGCTGTTCGTTCCAGACATGAGGTGCGATCCCCTTCCAGCTTGCACAGCTGAGGAGTGAACGAGGGTTTACTTGAATGTACTGAGCGGTAGGCCACCCGTCATCCGGCCGCGAGTGTGATCGCGCGCACGTTGCGTAACCACCTCCGGAGCGCTGCACTGAATCCATGCTGACGCGAATCGACCACATTGGGATCGCCTGTTTCGACCTCGACAAGACCGTCGAGTTCTACCGGGCCACGTACGGCTTCGAGATCTTCCACTCCGAGGTCAACGAGGAGCAGGGCGTACGCGAGGCCATGCTCAAGATCAACGAGACGTCCGACGGCGGCGCCTCCTACCTCCAGCTGCTCGAACCCACTCGCGAGGACTCCACCGTCGCGAAGTGGCTGGCCAAGAACGGTGAGGGCGTCCACCACATCGCCTTCGGCACGGCGGACGTCGACGCCGACGCCGCCGACATCAAGGACAAGGGCGTACGCGTGCTCTACGACGAGCCCCGGCGCGGGTCCATGGGCTCCCGAATCACCTTCCTGCATCCAAAGGATTGCCATGGAGTCCTGACAGAACTGGTCACTTCGGCTGCTGTTGAGTCACCTGAGCACTGACCTCCGTATATCTGGGCCGGTAGGGTTGGGGGCGGTCGTCTCCTTTTATCGGGGACGGCCGAGGTCCTGCCGCATTCCAACGAGCAGGACCGAGGGCCGGGGTCCAGGTTTCGGGGGACGAGCGTCGGGGCAGCAGCCCATGCTCCGCCGTTGATCTGACACCATTCCCCCGGGGGCCCCGTTCGGCGGATGGACGGAGCTCGTTTGGAGAGACTTGCGACCAGGGGACGGATGGGACCGCGCAGTGCGGGGCTACGAACGCCAGGAGCGAGAGCCGGCGGCTGACGTCGACCACCTCTCTCGGTTCGAGGCCGAGATGGAACGGCTGAAGACCGAGCGGGAGAAGGCCGTCCAGCACGCCGAGGACCTCGGCTATCAGGTCGAGGTGCTGCGCGCCAAGCTGCACGAGGCGCGGCGCAGTCTGGCGACCCGTCCTGCCTACGACGGCGGCGACATCGGGTACCAGGCCGAGCAGCTGCTCCGCAATGCCCAGATCCAGGCCGACCAGCTGCGCGCGGACGCCGAGCGCGAGCTGAGCCAGGCCCGCGCGCAGACACAGCGGATCCTGCAGGAGCACGCCGAGCAGGCCGCGCGCCTGCAGGCGGAGCTGCACCAGGAAGCGGTCACGCGCCGACAGCAGCTCGACCAGGAGCTGGCCGAGCGCCGGCAGACCGTCGAGTCGCACGTCAACGAGAACGTGGCCTGGGCGGAACAGCTGCGCGCCCGCACCGAGTCGCAGGCCCGCCGTCTCCTGGAGGAATCGCGCGCCGAGGCCGACCAGGCACTGGCCGCCGCCCGCGCGGAGGCCGAGCGGGTCGCCGCCGAGGCGCGGCAGCGGCTGACCACCGACGCCGAGTCGGCCCGCGCGGAGGCCGAGCAGCTGCTGCGCCGGGCCCGCACGGACGCCGAGCGGCTGCTGAACGCGGCGTCCACCCAGGCCCAGGAGGCCACCGACCACGCCGAGCAGCTGCGCAGCTCCACGGCGACCGAGTCGGACACCGCCCGCCGCCAGGCGACCGAACTGAGCCGGGCCGCCGAGCAGCGCATGACCGAGGCGGAGGCGGCGCTGCGCGAGGCGCGGACCGAGGCCGACAAGGTCGTCGCGGAGGCGAAGGAGACCGCGGCCAAGGTCCTCTCCAGCGCGGAGTCGGCGAACGAGCAGCGCACGCGTACGGCGAAGGAGCAGGTCGCCCGGCTGGTCAGCGAGGCCACCAAGGAGGCCGAGACCACCAAGTCCGAGGCCGAACAGGTCGTCGCGGAGGCGCGCACCAAGGCCGAGAAGATCATCGCGGAAGCCGAGGAGAACGCCCGCAGCCTCACCGCCGAGGAGACCGCGTCCCAGCTCTCCAAGGCGGCCCGTACCGCCGAGGACGTGCTCAACAAGGCGTCCGAGGAAGCCAAGACGACCACCAAGGCCGCCGCCGAGGAGGCCGAGCGGATCCGCACCGAGGCGGAGGCCGAGGCCGACCGGCTGCGCGCCGAGGCGCACGACATCGCCGAGCAGCTCAAGGGCACGGCGAAGGACGACACCAAGGAGTACCGCGCCAAGACGGTCGAGCTGCAGGAGGAGGCGCGCCGGCTGCGCGGCGAGGCCGAGCAGCTGCGGGCCGACGCGGTCTCCGAGGGCGAGCGCATTCGCGCCGAGGCCCGCCGCGAGGCCGTCCAGCAGATCGAAGAGGCGGCCAAGACCGCCGAGGACCTGCTCGCCAAGGCGAAGGCCGACGCGGACGAGCTGCGTACGGCGGCCACGACGGACAGCGAGAAGGTCCGCACCGAGGCCATCGAGCGCGCCACCACGCTGCGCCGACAGGCCGAGGAGACCCTGGAGCGCACCCGCGCCGAGGCCGAGCGGCATCGGGCGGAGGCGGTCGAGCAGTCCGAGGAGATCAAGGCGGACGCCGAGCGCGCGGCCGAGCTGCTGCGCGAGGAGACCGAGCGCGCCATAGCGGCTCGCCAGGCCGAGGCCGCCGAGGAACTGACCCGTCGCCACACGGAGGCCGAGGAGCGCCTGGCCGCCGCCGAGCAGGCGCTGACGGACGCGCGCGCGGAGGCCGAGCGGATCCGCCGCGAGGCCGTCGAGGAGACGGACCGGCTGCGCACGGAGGCCGCCGATCGGATCCGCACGCTCCAGGCACAGGCCGAGGCCGAGGCCGAGCGGCTGCGCAATGAAGCGGCCGCGGACGCGTCCACCTCACGCGCCGAGGGCGAGGCCATCGCCGTACGACTGCGTTCGGAGGCCGCGGCGGAGGCCGAGCGGCTGAAGTCGGAGGCTCAGGACAGCGCCGATCGCGTACGAGCGGAGGCGCAGGCCGCGGCCGAGCGGCTGGCGACCGAGGGGGCCGAGACGCTGGCCGCCGCGCAGGAGGAGGCCGCCCGGCGCCGCCGCGAGGCCGAGGAGCTTCTCGGCTCCGCGCGCCAGGAGGCCGACCAGGAGCGTGAGCGGGCCCGCGAACAGAGCGAGGAGCTGCTGGCTTCCGCGCGCAACCGCGTCGACGAGGCGCAGGCCGAGGCCGTACGCCTGGTCGAGGAGGCCGACCGGCGGGCGACCGAGATGGTCTCCAACGCCGAGCAGACCGCGCAGCAGGTGCGCGACTCCGTGGCCGGGCTGCACGAGCAGGCCCAGGAGGAGATCGCGGGTCTGCGCAGCGCCGCCGAGCACGTGGCGGACCGTACCCGGACCGAGGCGCAGGAGGAGGCGGACCGGGTCCGCGCCGACGCGTACGCGGAGCGGGAGCGGGCGTCCGAGGACGCGGGGCGCATCCGGCGGGAGGCGGCAGCGGAAACAGAGGCCGCCAAGTCGCTCGCGGAGCGCACGGTTTCCGAGGCCATCGCCGAGTCCGAGCGGCTGCGCTCGGACGCCGCCGAGCACGCCCAGCGCGTCCGCACCGAGGCGTCCGACACCATCGCGAACGCCGAGCAGGACGCCTCGCGGACCCGCGCGGACGCCCGGGAGGACGCCAACCGGATCCGTTCGGACGCGGCCACGCAGGCGGACACCCTCATCACCGAGACGGCGGCGGAGGCCGAGCGGCTCACGAACGAGACCGCCGCCGCGGCCGAGCGCGTACGGGCCGAATCCGTGGCCAAGGCCGAGCAGCTGATCTCGGACGCGACCGGAGACTCGGAGCGGCTGCGGGCCGAGGCCGCCGAGACGGTCGGTTCCGCGCAGCAGCACGCCGAGCGGATCCGCACCGAGGCGGAGCGCGTCAAGGCAGAGGCGGCGGCAGAGGCCGAGCGGCTCACCTCGTCGGCGCGCGAGGAGGCCGAGCGCACGCTGGACGAGGCACGCCAGGAGTCCAACAAGCGGCGCTCCGAGGCGGCCGAGCAGGTCGACACCCTCATCTCGGAGACCGCGTCCGAGGCGGACAAGCTGCTCTCCGAGGCGCAGCAGAGCGCGCAGAAGACGACGGCGGAAGCCGAGTCGCAGGCCGACACGATGGTCGGTGCGGCGCGCAACGAGGCCGAGCGGCTGGTCTCCGAGGCGACCGTGGAAGGCAATTCCCTGGTGGAGCGGGCCCGTACGGACGCGGACGAACTGCTGGTCGGCGCGCGCCGGGACGCGACGGCGATAAGGGAGCGCGCGGAGGAGCTGCGCGACCGCATCACCACGGAGATCGAGGAGCTGCACGACCGGGCCCGCCGCGAGTCGGCCGAGGCGATGAAGACGGCCGGCGAGCGCTGCGACGCGCTCGTGAAGGCGGCCGAGGACCAGCTCGCCGAGGCCGAGGCGAAGGCGAAGGACCTGGTGTCGGAGGCCAACTCCGAGGCGAGCAAGGTACGAATCGCCGCGGTCAAGAAGGCGGAGGGGCTCCTCAAGGAGGCCGAGCAGAAGAAGACCTCGCTCGTCGCCGAGGCCGAGAAGATCAGGTCCGAGGCGATCCAGGAGGCGAAGGCCGCGGTCGAGGAGGGCAAGCGCGACCTGGAGGTCCTGGTGCGCCGCCGCGAGGACATCAACGCGGAGATCTCCCGTGTCCAGGACGTCCTGGAGGCGTTGGAGTCGTTTGAGGCCCCGTCCGGCAACAAGGACGGTGGGGTCAAGGCGGGCGCCGCGGCGGGCGCAACTCGTTCGGGTGGCAAGTCGGCAGAGGGCTAGCCAGAAGCACCGATTCCATGCTTTGCAGGGACCTTTGGCACAGGCTCTGGCAAGCCCTCCGACAGTCAGCCACCCAAAAGGAGTCTCATTCTCCAGATCAAACACGTATCCGCTCGATGACACACCGCTTTGACCCCTAGGATTCCCCCTATCACCTCACCGGTCTCATTCGACAGGAACCCCATGAGCGACACTTCCCCCTACGGCTTCGAGCTTGTGCGGCGTGGGTACGACCGCGCTCAGGTGGACGAACGCATCTCGAAGCTCGTCTCCGACCGTGACAGCGCTCTGGCCCGTATCACTGCTCTGGAAAAGCGCATCGAGGAGCTCCATCTCGAGACGCAGAACGCCCAGGCCCAGGTCAGCGACGCCGAGCCGTCGTACGCGGGTCTCGGCGCGCGCGTCGAGAAAATCCTCCGCCTCGCCGAGGAGGAGGCGAAGGACCTGCGCGAGGAGGCCCGTCGCGCGGCCGAGCAGCACCGTGAGCTCGCCGAGTCGGCGGCCCAGCAGGTGCGCAACGACGCAGAATCGTTCGCTGCGGACCGCAAGGCCAAGGCGGAGGACGAGGGCGTCCGGATCGTCGAGAAGGCCAAGAGCGACGCCTCGCAGCTGCGCTCCGAGGCGCAGAAGGACGCGCAGTCCAAGCGCGAGGAGGCGGACGCCCTCTTCGAGGAGACCCGTGCCAAGGCCGCTCAGGCCGCCGCCGACTTCGAGACGAACCTCGCCAAGCGCCGTGAGCAGTCCGAGCGCGACCTGGCCTCGCGGCAGGCCAAGGCCGAGAAGCGCCTCGCGGAGATCGAGCACCGCGCGGAGCAGCTCCGCCTGGAGGCCGAGAAGCTGCGCACCGATGCCGAGCGCCGCGCCCGCCAGACGGTCGAGACGGCTCAGCGCCAGGCCGAGGACATCGTGGCCGACGCGAACGCCAAGGCCGACCGCATCCGTTCGGAATCCGAGCGCGAGCTCGCGGCCCTCACCAACCGCCGCGACTCGATCAACGCCCAGCTCACGAACGTCCGCGAGATGCTCGCGACGCTCACGGGCGCCGCGGTGGCCGCCGCCGGCACGCCGGCCGAGGACGAGCCGATCTCCCGTGGGGTTCCGGCCCAGCAGTCCCGGTAATCACCGAGCACCGTCAAAGGCCCGCACCCTCCGCCGGGGGCGCGGGCCTTTGTCGTGCCCTACAGGGCGCGCGGGGTTGTGACAGCGTGCGGCTCCGCCGCGTGGGTGCGACCGGCCACAGCGGCGCAGCAGCCGGCCCCGGCCGACGAGCGGCTCGACCCCCCTGCTCAAGTGGCACAGCCAAACCGCCCGACTTAGCGTGGCCGCATGATTGAGCTCGAGGGGCTGACCAAGCGGTATGGCGAGAAGGTGGCGGTGAACAACCTCACCTTCGCCGTCAGACCCGGCATCGTGACCGGCTTCCTCGGCCCCAACGGCGCCGGAAAGTCCACGACGATGCGGATGATGCTCGGGCTCGACCACCCGACCGCGGGCGATGTCCGGATCGACGGTCAGCACTACAACCATCTGAGGGAGCCGCTCAAATACATCGGCGCCCTGCTGGACGCCAAGGCCATGCACGGCGGCCGCAGCGCGTTCAACCACCTCCTCTGCCTCGCCCAGAGCAACGGCATCCCCAAGGCACGCGTCCACGAGGTCCTCGACACGGTGGGGCTCACCCCGGTGGCGAACAAGAAGGCCAAAGGGTTCTCACTCGGCATGGGCCAGCGGCTCGGCATCGCGGGCGCGCTGCTCGGCGACCCGCGGATCCTGATGTTCGACGAGCCGGTCAACGGTCTGGACCCCGAGGGCATTCACTGGATCCGCAACCTCATGAAGTCGCTCGCCGCGCAGGGCCGTACGGTCTTCGTCTCCTCCCACCTCATGAGCGAGATGGCGCTGACCGCCGACCACCTCGTCGTCATCGGCCAGGGCAGACTCCTCGCCGACACCTCGATGGCCGACTTCATCCAGCAGAACTCGCGGTCGTACGTCCGTATCCGCTCCCCCCAGCGCGAGCGGCTCCTCGATGTATTGCACGGCGCCGGGATCACCGTCGTCGAGACGGGCAGCGGCACCCTCGATGTGGACGGCGGCAAGCCGGAGCACATCGGTGAGCTTGCTGCCCAGCACCAGATCGTGCTGCACGAGCTCAGTCCGCAACAGGCCTCCCTCGAAGAGGCCTTCATGCAGCTGACCGCGGAGTCGGTGGAGTACCACGCGCACGCCGACACCCCGCACACACCGACCCCGCGGCCGGCCCCGCAATGGGGCGGCGACCGGAAGAGGGGCTGATCATGGCAGCCACCCAGGTTCTCAAGTCGGAGTGGACCAAGATCCGGTCCGTCGCATCCACCGTCTGGACGCTCAGTCTCGCGGCGGTCGTCACCATCGCCCTCGGCATCCTGATCTCGCTGCTGTCGAAGAACGAGTTCGACAGGATGCCCGTGCGGGAGCGGCTCTCCTTCGACCCGACATTCATCAGCTTCGCGGGCATGACCCTCGGTCAGCTCGCGATGATCGTGTTCGGGGTGCTGGTCGTGGGCAACGAGTACAGCACCGGCATGATCCGCACCTCGCTCGCCGCGGTCCCGCAGCGCGGCACGTTCCTGTTCAGCAAGATCGCGGTGGCGACGGGCCTCGCCCTCGTCGTCGGCATGATCACCAGCTTCGTCGCCTTCTTCCTGGGCCAGGCGGTGCTCGGCGCGCACAAGGCGTCCATCGGCGACCCGGGCGTGCTGCGCGCGGTGATCGGCGGCGGGCTCTACATGACGCTCATCGCCGTCTTCTCCATGGGCGTCGCGGCGATGCTGCGCAGTCCGATGCTCTCGCTGGGCATCCTGATGCCGTTCTTCTTCCTGATCTCCAACATCCTGGGAGCCGTCTCCGCGACCAAGAAGGTCGGCCGCTATCTGCCCGACCAGGCCGGCAGCAAGATCATGCGGGTCGTGACCCCGATCGGCGACGACACTCCGTACGGACCCTGGGGCGGCCTCGCGATCATGGTGCTGTGGGTGGCCGCGGCGCTCATCGGCGGTTATGCGCTGCTGAAGAAACGGGATGCCTGACCTCGCTCGAAAGGCGGAACGCATGACATCGCTCAAGACCCCGGACGTGTGGGCTCACCGTCGTCGGGCGGCAGCCGCTGGATCAGTCCGTCGAAGTCCGTCCAGCCCTCCCAGCGCCACACGTCCTTGTCCAGGTCCGGCTGGAGCGGCACGAAACGGCCGAGCTCGAAGTCGCCGCCCTCCAGGTCGAACCAGCGCTCGTCGGCGACCTCGGTGCCGAGACCCACGGTTCGCGCGGTCAGCCGCACGAGCAGCTTCACGCCGTACGACCCGGACAGGTCCTTGCCCTGGATGCGCCGGAACGGCAGCTCGGCCACCGGTGCCTCGACCGGTATCCACACCGTGAAGGGTGCCCCGCGCTCGACCGCGAGCCAGGACCGCTCGTCGGCCGGCTCGCCCTTCGCGTCCAGGACCTTCAGCCACTGCTTGTAGATGACGAGGCTGCCGTCATGCGGTGAGCGTTCCAGGTAGCGCAGATGGGCTCGGGCGCGCAGGTCCACGACCGACAGATTGTCGAAGCGGTTGTAGAAGCGAACGGCGATGATCGCGTCCTCGCTGTTCGCGTGCAGCCGGGAGTAGCCGGGGAAGTCCGCGGTCCAGGCCTGCGAGATGCTGGCCCGCTGCCGCCAGACGAAAGGCCGCAGCGCGAACATCTTGATCAGGACGATGCCCAGGAGCACCGCGGGCACCAGCGAGCCGGTGACCGAGGCGAGGGTGGCGAGCAGCTGGTGCGCAGTGCTGTCCGGTTCGGGTTCGAGGTTGTCCGTGCCGACGCAGGCGCGCAGCACGGTGAGGCTGAGGTCGAAAAGCCGCTCCTCGTTCGAGAACCGCTCGGCCATCGACCGCGGCGAGTGCTCGGTCAGCGTCCAGGCGGTCGCGATGACCAGCGAGAGTCCGGCCAGCGCGCCGAGCGTCATCAGGAGCAGGGCGTGGACGGTGCGTCCGGCGATCCACCAGCGAACGGACGTACGGAAGCGCGGATGCGCCCGGCCCCTCCCCGGCTGTCTCAGTAAATCCAACTCGCCACCCCCGTAACCGACTTCGCTCCCACTCGTACAATGGGACGGCATGATTCCCGGTGTCCGTTCCGGCCAACCCCGTCCAGACGGGGAGACCAGGCCCAGCCCCGGGTACATCTCGCGTGGAAGGCTCAGACACTCCCCAGCCCGTATCGCGCGACCACCCCCGAAGGGCGTCACCGTGACGACGAAGGACCGAAGCCTTGAGGCACTGGGCCTGGACGACGTGCCCGCCAAGAAACCGCTCACCTATCCCGGCCGTCCCACCACCGAGCCCTCCCTGCTGACCGGCGGCGAGCTGCTCCAGCTCGACGTACGGCCGCTCAGGCTCGGCGAGTGGTACGTGGAGGAGCAGGAGGCGCAGCAGCGGCTCGACGAAGCGCTCGCCGACCTCGGCCAGGTGGTCACGGGACGCCGTCACCCGGTCATCGCGGTCGGCTCGAACGCCTCCCCCGGGCAGGTCGCCCACAAGCTGACCCGGCTCGGCATCCCGGCGACGGTGCCGATGGTGCCGGTGCGCGTGCAGGGCATCGGGGTCGGCTGCTCGGGGCACATCAGCCCGGCGGGCTACGTGGCAGGGACGCCGTACGTCGACCGGGGCGCCGAGACCACGCTCGTGGTGACCTGGCTGGATTCGACGCAGTTGAAGGCGGTCGACGACACCGAGTTCCCCGACTACCGGCGGGCGATACTCCCGGGCGACACGTTCACGATGACCATGCCGTCCGGGGAGCGGCTCGGCGGCGCGTACATCTACTTCAGCGCGCACGGCGTGCTGGCCGACCCGGTCACGGGACAGCCCCGCCCCGGGGGCGGCGACCAGTCCGAGCTGCTCGCCTCGCTGCTCGCCGACTCCGCGCGGCTGCGCGAACTGCTCGGCCCCGACCCGGCCACCTGGGTGCGGCGCGCCGGGGGCGAGCGGTCGCTGCGCGAGCGGGGCACGCGGATCTTCGGCGAGGAGGGCTGGGTGCTGCCCCAGACCGACTTCCTGCCGTACGTCGACGAATCGGCGGAGCTGCGGCTGTACGACGACCTGCCGCCGCTGGACGACTCGTTGCCGTATCGGGTGTGAGCGTTCCGTTTCCGGCCTGACCAGGCGCGACGGGTACCTGACAAAGGTGGGAGTGCGGGTAAGAGTTCTTACCCGCACTCTCCCGCGTATGACCTGCGCTGTTTTACTTTCTCTTGAGTGGAACCGTCAGCGCCCCGATATCCTCCTAACCCTTACGGGGGCGTGCGCCCCGACGTCCTGAACCTTTCGATGGGTGCGGAGCATGATCGAGGCAGTCGGCCTGACGAAGCGCTACGGCGACAAGACGGCCGTGTACAACCTTTCCTTCCAGGTGCGGCCGGGCGCCGTCACCGGCTTCCTCGGGCCCAACGGCTCGGGCAAGTCGACCACGATGCGGATGATCCTCGGTCTGGACAACCCCACCTCGGGGCAAGTGACCATCGGCGGCTTCCCCTACCGCAAGCTGCCGAACGCGCCCCGCCAGGTCGGCGCGCTCCTCGACGCCAAGGCCGTGCACGGCGGCCGGCACGCCCGCAATCACCTGCTGTGCCTCGCCCAGCTGTCGGGCATCCCGGCCCGCCGCGTGGACGAGGTGCTCGGTGTCGTCGGGCTCCAGGACGTGGCCAGGAAGCGCTCGAAGGGTTTCTCGCTCGGCATGGGCCAGCGGCTCGGCATCGCCGCCGCGCTGCTCGGCGACCCGCAGGTGCTGCTCTTCGACGAGCCGGTCAACGGCCTCGACCCCGAGGGCATCCTCTGGGTCCGCAACCTGATGAAGTCGCTCGCGGCGGAGGGCCGTACGGTCTTCGTCTCCTCGCACCTGATGAGCGAGATGGCGCTGACCGCCGACCACCTGATCGTGATCGGCCGCGGCCAGCTGCTCGCCGACATGAACATCAAGGACTTCATTTCGCACAACTCGGCCGACTTCGCCCGGGTCCGCACCCCGGACACCGAGCCGCAGCAGCGCGAGAAGCTCACCGCAGCGCTGACCGAGGCGGGCGGCCAGGTGCTGCCCGAGCAGGACGGTGCGCTGCGCGTCACCGGTCTCCCGCTCCCCCGCATCAGCGACCTCGCGCACTCCGCCGACGTCCGCCTGTGGGAGCTGTCGCCGCACCAGGCCTCGCTGGAGGAGGCGTACATGCGGATGACGCAGGGCGCAGTCGACTACCGCTCGACCATCGACCAGAAGGCCGGGCTCCAGCAGGAGCTGCCGCCCGGTGCCGTGCCGCCGCAGCAGATGCCGGTGGCGGGTCAGGGCCAGCCGGGCTGGTACGCACCGCCGCCGCCCCAGCAGGGCGGGCAGCCGTTCGCGATGCCGCAGGCACAGCCGGGCCCGTACGGGTCTCCGGTCGCCCCGGCCGCTCCTGGTACCGCGGACGCCAACCCGTACGCCCAGGCGGCGCCCCAGGCCCCCGCGCAGCCCGCCCAGGCTCCGGCACAGCCGCCCGCCGCGCCCGCCGCCCCCGACCTGACCAAGCCCGAGGACGCCCGATGAGCACGCCCCAGCCCCCGATGCCGCAGCAGGCCGTCGCTGCCCCCAACTGGCAGGCGGCGCCCGGCACTGCGTACACCTCGCCGATCCCGATCACCCGCACCCACCTCGGTCACGCGCTCACCTCCGAGTGGACGAAGATCAAGTCGGTGCGCTCCACGATGTGGACGCTCGGCATCTTCCTGCTTCTGGTGATCGGCATCGGCTTCCTGGTCGCCGCGCAGACCACGAACGAAGACTTCAGCGACGTCCCGTACACGATCCCGGCCTTCTTCGGTCTGATGCTCGGGCAGATCTGCCTGATCACGCTGGGCGTCCTGGTGGTCTCCTCCGAGTACGGCACGGGCATGATCCGTACGACGTTCACCGCCTCACCGCAGCGGCATCGGGTGCTCGCCGCGAAGCTGATCATCTTCTTCGCGGTGGCGTTCGTCGTGTCGGCCTTCGCGATCGGCCTGGTCGGCCTGATGACCTCGGGGATGCACGGCGGCTCCTCGAACGTCTCGTGGGGCGGCACGGTGCTCATGGGCGCGCTGTACGTCTCGCTGCTCGGTGTCCTCGCGCTCGCGGTGGGCTCGATGCTGCGCCACTCGGCCGGTGCGATCACCACGATGCTCGGCGTCGTGCTGGTGCCCGCGATCATGCCCGCGTTCCTGATGATGTCCGACAGCATGCGCACGATCGGCGAGAAGATGCAGGAGTACAACGCTCCCAACGCCCTCGCGCGGATCTTCCGGCTGGACACGGAGAGCGGGCACGGGGGCGCGCAGCTCGGTCTGCTCGCCGGGGTGACGGCGGCGGCGATCGCCGGCGCCTTCGTGCTGCTGGAGCGCCGGGACGTCTGACCTCCCGGATCGATCTCCGAAGTCGCCCAGGACCTGGGTGCGTTGACCGCCTGAGCGGCCTCGGGGAAGTGGGGTGCGTTTCCGCGTCGTCCGGTGCGGTGCATCGGCGTGCTGCCGCGTCGCCCTCGTACTGGATGTACTTGGGTGATGTGGCAGTGCGGCGTGGGGGCGTGCCGGGCGGCGTGGGGGCGTGCCTCACTTCCCCGAGGCCGCTTAGAACCTGGGCGCGTTACGGGACCGCTGCACCCGCGAGGTGCGGCGGTCCTTCGCGTTCCAGCAGGCCTTGTGCCAGTGGCGGCGGTCGTCGACGCCCGAGTGCTCCGGCCAGGCCACCACGTGCGGGACACCGGAGGGGATCATCTGGTCGCAGCCGGGGCAGCGGTAGGTCTTGCCTTCGGCGCTCGCGCCCGCCACATGGCGCACGCTCCACTCCTCGCCCTGCCAGCTCTCCGTGGACTGCCAGCCGCCGTAACGGCCCGAACGGCCCTCGTCCGCGGTCGGACCGGACGAGCCGGCACCCTTCGGACGGTTGCGACGCGGGGACACAGGACACCTCACGGAGCTATACAGGGAGCAGGGGCCATCTCCAGCCTACGCGGCGCGCACAGGGGTACGCGTACTCCACCAACCCGCACAGAACCCCCACCGGGTGGCCCATTTCGCAGACAATCCGCAAATCTCTCCGCCAGGCCGTGACTTCGGCACGTGTCATGCGGTTATGCGGGGTGGGGGAGCTCCGTGTCGGAGCCGAGGAAGCAGGAAGTGCGATGCACGTAGGAAGTTTTGTACTGGCGGCCCAGTTCCCGGGACAGGGCCAGGGGGAGACGCTCCACCGGGCGGTGCGGTCCGCCGAGGTCGCCGAGGAGGCCGGGCTCGACTCGGTTTGGCTGGCCGAGCACCACTTCGTGCCGTACGGCACATGCCCGTCGGCCGTCACGCTCGCCGCGTTCCTGCTCGGCCGCACCAGCCGCATCCGGATCGGCACGGCGGTCAGCGTGCTGCCCACCGTCCACCCCGTGGCGCTCGGCGAGCAGGCCGCACTGCTGCATCTGACGTCCGGCGGACGGTTCTCGCTGGGCGTCGGGCGCGGTGGCCCGTGGGTCGACCTGGAGGTCTTCGGTTCAGGACTGGAGGCGTACGAGAAAGGGTTCACGGAATCACTCGATCTGCTGGTGCGCTGGCTGCGCGAGCCGTCCGTGCAGGGCACCTCGGAGCGGTTCAGCTTCCGTGAAGTCCCCGTCGTCCCCCGGCCGTCGGAGGCACTGAGCGGCGCCCCCGGGCCCGAGGTCGTCGTCGCCTGCACCTCACAAGCGAGCGTACGGCTAGCCGCCGAGCGCGGGCTGCCGATGCTCCTCGGGATGCATGTCGGGGACGAGGAGAAGGCCGAAATGGTCGCGCTGTGGCGGCAGTACGCGCGCGCGGCCGGGCATCCGGCGGACTCGATCTTCGCGGCGGCCCATGTGTCCGCCGGCGTCTGCCAGATCGCCGACCGTCGCACCGACGCCGTCGAGATGCTCCTCAAAGCGATGCCCGGTTGGCTCAAGCAGGGGCTGGACGCCCATGTGACGGTCGACGGCCGCGCCCGCTCGATGCGCGACCCACTGGAATACACCGAACTGCTCTGCGGGCTGCACCCGGTGGGCACCCCCCGGCTGTGCGCCGACCGACTCGCGGCGACCTCGGAGCGGACCGGCATCTCACGCTTCGCCCTGCTCGTCGAGGGATCGGGGGACCTGGCGGCGACGCAGGAGAACGTACGACGTCTCGGCTCCGAGGTGCTGCCGCACCTCAGGTGACCGGACGCCGTCGGCCCAACGGGCCGTACGGCCCGTTCAACAGGCTGTCCAGCCCCTCCCCCGGGCCGGACGCGCGGGGAGCTTGCCGCCCCGGTACAGATGCACCTCCCGCGTACGGAGCGGCAAGCAATGCGGCATCACGCGTCAGCAGTCCCGGAACTCCGGGGACTGGTTCAGCAGCTGACTGCGGACCGAGGTGAAGCGTGCCAGCGTGTCGTCCACTGAGGCGTCCAGCGGGAACACCGCCACCCGGTGGCAGTTCTGAAAGGCCAGCCGCACTCCGAAGTGCCGCTGCAGCGCGCCGCGTATCGCGTCACTCGCGAGCGCACGCAGCAGCTGGCCACGTGCCTGCTCGTCCGGCGGAGGCGTCTGGTTGTCGGCGAAGTTGCCGCCGTCCACCTTCAGCTGGGCCACCAGGGAGCTGATCATCTCCCACGCGTAGGGCAGGGAGGTCCGGACGCAGTCGACGAAGTCAGCTTCGTCGACCTCGCCTCGCTCGGCCTGTTCGAGTAGGGCCGGTGAGACGTCGAGCGACATGGGTTCTCCTCTCGCACCCCCAGACCTCGGGGGTTGCCGGACAGGGATAGGGAATTCGCGATATCGAACACGCTGAGTACACGCATCGCGACCTCCCGTTTATACGGTAAGCAACGGGCGGTGACGGCACCAGGAGAATGCGTACATAGCGAACTCCTGGTAGGCACACAATCAGCCACGACCGAACAGGCTTCTACCAGGAAGAAAGGGGCGGGACCAAAGGGCCCTCGGTTGCGCGTGGTGGTGGGAGACGAAGGAGTAAAAGGGGCGAACCGGAGGTTCTCGGTTGAGGGTGGTGGTGGGTGACGGGTGGGAGAATCGCGTGCACCACCGCCCGTCGAGTAGCGTTGCCGACCATGCGTCTCGTCATTGCCCGCTGTTCCGTGGACTACGCGGGCCGGCTCACCGCCCATCTCCCGTCGGCCCCCCGTCTCATCCTCGTGAAGGCGGACGGCAGCGTCTCGATCCACGCGGACGACCGGGCCTACAAGCCCCTCAACTGGATGTCGCCGCCCTGCACGCTGAAGGAGGGTTCCGGCGACGAGAAGGGCGTCTGGACCGTCATCAACAAGGCGGGCGAGAAGCTCATCATCACGATGGAGGAGATCCTCCACGATTCCTCGCACGAATTGGGCGTGGATCCCGGCCTGATCAAGGACGGCGTGGAAGCACACCTTCAGGAGCTCCTCGCGGACCGCATCGAGACGCTCGGCCAGGGCTACTCGCTCATCCGCCGGGAGTACATGACGGCCATCGGCCCGGTCGACATCCTGTGCCGGGACGGCGACGGGCAGACCGTCGCGGTGGAGATCAAGCGGCGCGGTGAGATCGACGGCGTGGAGCAACTCACGCGCTATCTGGAGCTGTTGAACCGCGATCCGCACCTCGCGCCCGTTCGCGGCATCTTCGCCGCCCAGGAGATCAAGCCCCAGGCCCGCGTCCTCGCCACCGACCGCGGCATCGGCTGCACGGTCCTGGACTACAACGCGATGCGCGGGATCGAGGACGACAAACTGCGGTTGTTCTGACGGTTGCGCACGGCCGGGGGCTCACCGCGTTGAGCGGGCGCGGCCCCCGGCCGTCGGCGTACGGAGCGATCAGGCGGCCGTCGGCGTACCGGCAGAGCCGGACTACGCCGGGGTCGTGCTGTCCGTGGCAGCGGCGCTGGACACCGGGGCGCTCGCCGAAACGCTGGTGCTGGGTGACGAAGAGCCGCCCGACGTCTCTCCGGTCGTCCCGCCATCGGTACCGCCGGTCGTCCCGCCATCGGTACCGCCGGTCGTCCCGCCATCGGTACCGCCGGTCGTCCCGCCATCGGTACCGCCGGTCGTCCCGCCGTCCGTGCCACCCGTGGTCCCGCCGGTGGAGCCTCCCGTGCTCCCTCCATCCGTCGTGCCGCCCGTGGTGCTCCCGGTAGTCCCGCCGGTGGAGCCTCCGGTGCTCCCACCTGTCGTGCCGCCGCCCGAAGAGCCGGACGCCCCGGACGGCTTGGGCGACGAGCCAGAGGACGTGCCGTCGCCGGACGGCTTGACGCTCTCGGAGGGCTGGGGCGTGTCCGACTTCGGCGTCGGGTCGTCGGAGGTGCCGAGGGTGCCGTCGGCCCCCGGATCCGTAGGCGTCGCCACGACCCCCGTGTCGGAGTCGCCGCCCTTCTTCGCCTTGTCCGCGCCCAGGCTGTCCTCGTCGCTGCCCTGACTGGCCGAGGGGTTGACGCCGACCTTCTCGGACGGGGGTTCGCTGTTGTGGTCCGACGTCGCGCCGAGCGTCACCACGGTGCCGAGCACGGCGGCGAGCAGCGCGCCCGCGCCCGCGGCCACCAGGTTGCGCCGGGTACCGCTCACCAAGCGGCCCGCGACGCCCAACCGCTTCGGCGCCGGGCCGCCGGGGTCGGCCCGATGGGTGACCAGCGTGGACGGCTCACCGGGCGGTTTGGCCATCGTGAAGGCGGCCGGTACGCCACCGGGCGGCGAAGCCGACTCCTCGTACCGGGCGTCGGGTACCTCCTCCCCCGCGGTGGACCCGAACCCGGGTGTGTCACCGGAGCGGTCGGCGACCAGCGCGAGGGCGCGGCGGCCCGCGACCGTGCCGCGCTTGTCGGCGAGGGCGCCGCGCAGCCCGATGGAGGCCTCCAGCTCGGCGCGGGCCCGGTCCAGCTGGCCGCCGCAGAGCGCGAGGATGCCCAACTCGTGGTGGAAGTACGCCTGTTCGCCGACCGCGCCGGAGAGCCGGGAGGCCTCGGCGCCGGAGCGCAGCGCACGCTCCCAGGCGCTCCAGTGCAGGCCCGCGGCGAACGCGGGCGCGGCCGTGCGGGCGAGCCGCACGGCGACGCTCTCGTCCTCGTCGCCGAGCGGTGCCGTGGTGAGCGGGACCAGCACGGTGAGCGCGGCGAGCAGCGCGTCGGCCTCGGCGCAGACGCGCTCCGGGGTGACCGAGGGGTGCCCGGCCCACCAGGTGTAGTGCTGGGCCGCGGCGCGGGCCTGCTCCTCGATGTCGTCCGCGTATCCGGCGGCTTCCAGCTGCGCCTGCACTCCGGCGGCGAGCCGGTAGCGCGAGCCGACCGGGGAGACCAGCGCGCAGCTCGCCAGTTCGGCGAGTGCGGCGTCGGCGTGGGTGTCGCCCACGAGGGCGGGCAGGTGCGCCTGGTGCGGCACCTCGCCGCCGAGCGCGACCGCGAACCGCAGCGTGGCGCGGGCCGAGTCGCTCAGCCGGGAGGCGAGCAGCGCGGCGGGCGCGGCCCCTTCGGCGAGCGAGGGCAGCGGTACCTCGTGGCCGTCCTCCGCGTCGAAGGGCGCGTCGACCGGCACTTGCTGGAAGACGCCGAACTCGTCGACGGCGCCTTCGCTGGCCCGCAGCTGGTCGCGCTGCCGCAGCAGCGCCCCGGCCTGCATGAAGCGCAGGGGCAGGCCCTCGGACTCGAACCAGAGGTCACCCGCCCAGTTCGACTCGTCCTCGGTCAGGACGCGTCCGACGGCACGCTCCAGGAGTTCGAGGCCCCCGCTGCGGTCGAGCCCGCCCAGGAACACCTCTTCGAGGAGGGAGTCGGCGGACGGCGCGGGGACGTCGGGCGTCGCGCTGATCAGGAAGGCGCACTCGGGGGTGGCGTCGAGCAGCTCGTCGAGCGCGTAGCCGCCGAACTCCACGTCGTCGAGGACGACGACCGCGCCGATCTCGTGGACGAGACGGTGCAGTTCGTCCCGTTCCGGGCGGTGCAGGGGTGCGTCGTAGACGGCGGCGAACAGGTCGTGCAGCAGATCGCTCGCCGTGCGCCGGTGGCCGGAGAGGCGTACGACGCCGTCGGGAGCGAGGTCCGCGCAGTCCTCGGCGACCGCGTCGAGCAGGCTGGTGCGGCCCGAGCCGGAGGGTCCGGTGAGGCGTACGGAGCGCCCGCGCGCGAGGAGGCGCACGAGCCGCTCACGCTCCTCCTGGCGCTCCAGGAGCGGCAGCCGGGGCTGTGCCGGACCCGGCGGGACGGGCGGCTGGGCCGCGCGGGCCAGCTCGACGCGCTCGGCGGCGCTGAACTTCGCCGGCGGTCGCGGCCGCTCGTGCGGCGGGCAGTTCTCGATCTCACTGCCGTCGACAGGGTTGACGGTGAGCAGGAAGTCGCCCGAGACGAGCTGAACCGTGCGGGCGAGCGTGGGCGAATGCTGGCCCAGGTCGGTGGTGAGCGGGTCGCGCGGCGGGCGCGAGCGAGGCGCCTGGCCGTCGTCGTCATGGCCGTACTCTTCGGGTCCCCGGTTGTTCGGGTCCATGTTCCAAGCCCCCCAAAAGCGTCGTGTGCCGAGCCCCTCCCGGCCTTGCTGCACACCGCGCTGTCGCTTCTGGTCCGGTGCCCGCTCGTAGGGTTTCGGGTGGCGGGCAGCCGAACCCTAAACCTTCGCACAGTATCTACGAACAGGCGGGGTCCCGCGCCGTCCGAGACGTCACAGCTTCGTGAGGATTGTGCGCGTGGTGCGTTTCGTACGCCGGTCAGGACGCGTGTACGAGGTCTCACTCCCGAGGCGGTGACACGCCCCGGTGACTTCAGACCCGGGGCAGGGAGTCCACCCCGATGCCGCCCTCGATCGCCAGGATCCGGTGCAGCCGGGTGGCGACCAGCAGGCGCTGCATCTGCGGTGGCACGCCGCGCAGCACGAGCCGTCGGCCGCACCGCCCGGCCCGTCGGTGGGCCCCCATGATGACACCGAGCCCGGTGGCGTCCCAGGAGTCCAGCTCGGACAGGTCCAGCACCAGGTCGCCGACTCCGTCGTCGACGGCCGAGTGCAGGACGGTACGGGCGTCCGCCGCGCTGCGTACGTCGAGGCGGCCCCCGACGACCAGCTCGGCGTGGTCGCCCCTGATGTACATATGCGCTCCCCGAGAGTGCGTTTCGTACTCCGCGTGTGTCTGTTCGCGTTCGCGTTTGTCTGTTGTGCACGGTCTGACTGCCCGAAGGCCGCAGAGGTTGCCGTCTGTAAGCGAACCGATACCGAATTCACCTAATGGAGTGACACTCCAGAGGCGCGTGCGGTTTCCGTGCCGGGTGCGGCGCCCTTACCCGGGCGCCGCAGAATCGTTCTCAGTGCTTGTAGAAGCCCTGCCCGCTCTTGCGCCCGATGTCACCGGCGTCAACCATCCGGCGCATCAGCTCCGGCGGGGCGAACTTCTCGTCCTGGGTCTCGGTGTAGATGTTGCTGGTGGCGTGCAGCAGGATGTCGACGCCCGTCAGGTCGGCGGTGGCCAGGGGGCCCATGGCGTGGCCGAAGCCCAGCTTGCAGGCGAGGTCGATGTCCTCGGCGGTGGCCACGCCCGACTCGTACAGCTTCGTCGCCTCGACGACGAGCGCCGAGATGAGACGGGTGGTCACAAAACCGGCGACGTCGCGGTTGACGACGATGCAGGTCTTGCCGACGGACTCGGCGAACGCCCGCGCGGTGGCGAGCGCTTCGTCGCTCGTCTTGTAGCCGCGCACCAGCTCGACGAGCTGCATCATCGGCACCGGCGAGAAGAAGTGCACGCCGACGACCCGCTCGGGGTGCTCGGTGGCCGCCGCGATCTTGGTGATCGGGATGGCGGAGGTGTTGGAGGCGAGCACGGCGTCGTCGCGGACGATCTTGTCGAGCGTCCGGAAGATCTCGTGCTTGACCTCGAGCTTCTCGAAGACGGCTTCGACGACGATGTCTGCGTCGGCGGCCGCGTCCAGGTCGGTGGTGGCGGTGATGCGCGCGAGCGCCGCGTCCGCGTCCGCGGCTTCCAGCCTGCCCTTGCTCACGAACTTGTCGTACGAAGCCCTGATGCCGTCGAGGCCCCGGGTCAGCGCCTCGTCGGTGACATCGCGCAGGACGACGTCCCAGCCCGCCTGGGCGGAGACCTGGGCGATACCGGACCCCATGAGTCCGGCTCCGATGACCGCGAGCTTCCGTGCCACTCCGACTCCCCTACTGCATCTTCCCGGGGGATAACCCCCGGACCCCCAGCCGGAAACAGGCCGGCTGGGGTGACCGGCGATGACTTTGCGAGACGAACCTGGGTCACCCCGAGTTGCCTCTCCGGCGGACCTTAGCGGTCATGAGGGGCGGTGTAAGCAGTTAGTAATGCGTGTCACGGTCTCACGGCGTGAGACGCCTATCACGCCTCAACTGACGGACTTGGCGATCCTCCCTGCGGCCGAGGCCTCCGGGATTCTGACCTCAACGGCCGAGCGCTAATTCCTCGCGGGTTCACGCTGGTTGGCGCTTCACGGACCGGCTGCTGCCGAGGTCTCCACGCCCTGTGACCCGCATGCCCGCGGGCCAGTGTGTTCTTCGCACCTACGGTATCGGCGTGCTCGCGGTGTCCACAGGCGGTGCACACGAACTTCGCTTGGCTCTCGCGGTTGTCCGGGTGCGCATGCCCGCAGGCGGGGCACGTCAGCGACGTGTAGGCGGGGTTCACGGTACGTACGGTGGCGCCCGTGCGGCGGGCACGGTTGCGGACCGCCAGCTCGAAGGCGTGCCAGCCCTTGTCGAGGATGGCGCGGTTGAGCCCGGCCTTCTGCCGGACTCGGGTGCCGGGTTCGGGCGCGGTTCCCCTACCGGTGGCGGTCATACCCCGGGTGTTGAGGTCTTCGAGGACCACGAGGCCCTTGCCGTGCACGATTTGGCAGGAGACCTGCGCATGGAAGTCCTGGCGACGGTCACGGACCCGGCGCATGATGGCCCGCATCCTCGCCGCGCACGCCTTCCGCCGCTTCGATCCCTTCTGGGTACGGGCAAGCTGCTGCTGAAGCCGTCGGTACCGCTCGGCCTCGCCAGGAGTGATGAAGTCTCGGTCGAAGAAATGACCGTCGCTGGTGGCAGCCAGAATGACCACGCCCCGGTCCACACCAACCCGACCCCGCTCCAGCGACACCCCAGGCTCCGCCTCCCCGGTCTCCACCAAGAAGCTGATGTACCAGTGCTTGCCGTCACGAGACATGGTGGCCGACTTCACCACGCCGCCTAGTGCACGGGACCATCGAAAGGCCACAGACCCCAACTTCGGGAGGCGCACCCGGGCCCGCCTGCGTCCCAGCCGCTCGACTGTTATGTGCCTCCGGTCGGGGAACCGGAACGACGGATGCCACCGCTGCTTGGACTTCCACCGCACACCGAACGTGCCGTGAGTGAGGCACGCCTTGTCCAGGTCGCGAAGGATCTGCTGGAGGATGTGGGCCGGTGCAGCCTTCAGCCACGGATGCTCAGCCTTGGCCTCCGCCAACTCCCGCGCCTGCTGCACATAGTCGATCCAAGCGCCCCGGCGTCGGTATTCGCGACGCTGTTCGAGCCCGGTGTTCCACACGGCCCGGCACAGGTTCCCGAACTCCTCCGCCATCTCCTCCTGCTCGGGCGTAAGCATGAGCCGGTACTTTCGGCCGACCAGCATGGTTCACGTCCTTCCGATCACCGGACCGTACGACTACACCCTCATAACGCCACTCACCCACCGCAGGACACGGGTACGAGACGAGAACACGTGCGCCAAGACGACAGGACCCGCCCCGCGTCCCGTACCGCGCAGTTGAGCACCGTTTCGCACCCCGCTACTCCTCTTAATCCCCTACTCACCGATATGCCCCATCAGTTCGCGGGGCAGCTCCTGGCAGATCCTCGTCCCGGGCCGCCGACCGGGTTCTCCGCGACGCAGCGCTCTTCGCCTCCATGCGGTCCTGCTCGTCCTGGCCCCGCTGCTCATGGGTCTGCGGGCACAGCTCTCGGGCATCGTGATCGGCTTCACGGTGTTGGCGCTGCTGACGGTCTCGCCGGCCTTTGCCTTCCTCTCGTAGCCGGTCGCCCTGCGGAACCGTTCACCACAGGAGTTCGGACCCGCGATCAACGCGACGACGATGCCGTCCATGCTGCTGTCGGGCCTGATGCTGCCGATGACCCTGGCGCCCGGCTGGCTGGACGTGCTCTCCCACTTCATGCCGTTCCGCTATCTGGTGGACGCGGTGCGCGACGCGTACGTGGGCTCCTACGCCACGGTTCACATGCTGTACGGCGTCCTGGTCGCCCTCGGGTTCGCGGCGCTCGCCGTGACGGTGGGCACACGAGTCTTCCGGAAGGCCGGAGCGTAACTACGCTGGCCTCATGGTCAATCTGACGCGCATCTACACCAGGACCGGCGACCAGGGCACCACCGCCCTCGGCGACATGAGCAGGGTCGCCAAGACCGACCTGCGGATCTCGGCGTACGCGGACGCCAACGAGGCGAACGCGGTGATCGGGACGGCGATCGCGCTCGGCGGCCTGGGCGAGGAGATCGTCAAGGTGCTCACCCGCGTCCAGAACGATCTGTTCGACGTGGGGGCGGACCTGTCGACGCCAGTGGTCGAGAACCCCCAGTTCCCTCCGTTGCGGGTGGAGCAGTTCTACATCGACAAGCTGGAGGCGGACTGCGACAGCTTCAACGAGCGGCTGGAGAAGCTGCGCTCCTTCATCCTGCCCGGCGGCACGCCCGGCGCGGCGCTGCTGCACCAGGCGTGCACGGTCGTCCGGCGGGCCGAGCGCTCCACCTGGGCGGCCTTGGAGGTGCACGGCGAGGTCATGAACCCGCTCACGGCGACCTACCTCAACCGGCTGTCGGACCTGCTGTTCATCCTGGCCCGTACGGCCAACGGTGAGGTCGGGGACGTGCTGTGGGTCCCGGGCGGGGAGCGCTGACGCCGGGGCCTTCTTCGGCCGGATCACGTAGGTGAGGGCGACGAGGCCGTGGATCGCGGCCGCGCGCAGCGCCACCCACTGGAAGGAACGCAGCGACTCCTGTTGCCGTCGCCCACGTACGCGATCGCGGCCTGCAGGAGGGCGCAGGCGACGGCGGCCGCCAGCACCGTACGCAGCCACAGCCTGCCCTCGTCCCCGGCTCGGGTCATCCCGTAACGGGGTGGCCCGAGCCGGGGGCGGGCCCCCGGCGAGCCGGTGCGCGGCGTGGCCGTCGAGCCAACGGATCGTGCAGTGGCCGTAGGCCACGGTGAAGCCGATGTACAGGGCGGCGAGGCCGTGCTCCCAGCCCGGCGTCGCGTGTAACAAGTAGCGACAAGCAGCCGCCTCACTGGTCTGGACCTATTGACCTATGGTCCAGACCTTTCTATTGTCCACCGCACCTCATCAACTCCCCCGGAGGAGACGCAGGATGCGTTTCAGACACAGAGCCGTCGCAGGGCTCACCACCCTGCTGCTTCCGCTCGCCGCCCTCGTCGGGCTCGCGAGCCCCGCCTCGGCAGCCACCACCGCCACCGCCACATACACCAAGACCCAGGACTGGGGTACCGGCTTCGAAGGCAAGTGGACCGTCAAGAACACCGGGACCACGGCCATCAGCTCCTGGACCATCGGGTGGGACTTCCCCTCCGGTACGTCCGTCACATCGGCCTGGGACGCCGACGTCACCAATTCCGGCACCCACTGGACCGCCAAGAACAAGTCCTACAACGGCACCCTCGCCGCGGGCGCCTCCGTCTCCTTCGGCTTCAACGGTGCCGGATCGGGATCACCTTCCAACTGCACGCTGAACGGCGGTAGTTGTGACGGCGGCGGCACCGTCCCCGGCGACAACGCGCCCTCCGCGCCCGGCACACCGACCGCGTCCTCCATCACCGACACCTCGGTGAAGCTCTCCTGGACGGCCGCCACCGACGACAAGGGCATCAAGAACTACGACGTCCTGCGCGACGGCGCCAAGGTGGCGACGGTGACGACGACCTCGTACTCGGACACCGGTCTGACCGCCGGCACCGACTACTCGTACACCGTCCAGGCTCGCGACACCGCCGACCAGACCGGCCCGGCGAGCGGCGCGGTCGCCGTGCACACCACGGGCGGCGGCACCACTCCCCCGCCCACCGGCAACGCCGTCAAGCTCGGCTACTTCACCGAGTGGGGCATCTACGGCCGCAACTACAACGTCAAGAACCTGGTGACGTCCGGCTCCGCGTCGAAGATCACGCACATCAACTACGCCTTCGGCAACGTCACCGGCGGCAAGTGCGCGATCGGCGACTCCTACGCCGACTACGACAAGGCCTTCACCGCCGACCAGTCGGTCAGCGGCGTCGCCGACACCTGGGACCAGCCGCTGCGCGGCAACTTCAACCAGCTGCGCGAGCTGAAGGCCAAGTACCCGAACATCAAGGTCCTCTGGTCCTTCGGCGGCTGGACCTGGTCCGGCGGCTTCGCGGAGGCCGCCGCCAACCCGGCCGCCTTCGCACAGTCGTGCTACGACCTGGTCGAGGACCCGCGCTGGGCGGACGTGTTCGACGGCATCGACATCGACTGGGAGTACCCGAACGCCTGCGGTCTGAGCTGTGACACCAGTGGTGCCGCGGCCTACAAGAACCTGATGTCCGCGCTGCGTTCGAAGTTCGGCAGCGGCAACCTGGTCACCTCGGCCGTCACCGCCGACGGCTCCTCCGGCGGCAAGATCGACGCCGCGGACTACGCGGGCGCGGCCCAGTACGTCGACTGGTACAACGTGATGACGTACGACTTCTTCGGCGCCTGGGCGGCCCAGGGTCCGACGGCCCCGCACTCCCCGCTCACCTCGTACAGCGGGATCCCGACGGCCGGCTTCACCACGGCCGACGCGATCGCCAAGTACAAGGCGAAGGGCGTACCCGCGAGCAAGCTGCTGATCGGCATCGGCTTCTACGGACGTGGCTGGACCGGCGTCACACAGGACGCGCCGGGCGGCACGGCGACCGGACCCGCGGCGGGCACGTACGAGCAGGGCATCGAGGACTACAAGGTCCTCAAGACGTCCTGCCCGGCCACCGGCACGATCGCCGGAACGGCTTACGCGCACTGCGGCAGCAACTGGTGGAGCTACGACACCCCGGCCACCATCGGTACGAAGATGACCTGGGCCAAGAACCAGGGCCTGGGTGGCGCGTTCTTCTGGGAGTTCAGCGGCGACACCAGCAATGGCGAGCTGGTGAGCGCCATCAACAGCGGGCTCTCGTAACCGGGATATCCCGACCGCGAGTTGGGCGACTACGAGTTGGGCGACATTGACGCTCCCCCAGACTTCGTCCGGGGGGACCCCCACCCAGCGAGTGAATGTGGCTACGCCACATTCACTCGCTGTCCGGGCGGGGCTGCTTCCAGCCACGCGAGGAATCCGGTCAGCGCGTCTTCGCTCATCGCCAGTTCGAGCCGTGTTCCACGATGGAGACACGCGAGAATGATCGCGTCGGAGAGCAGCGCCAGCTCCTCCTCGCCCTCGGGAGCCCGACGGCCCGCCACCTCGATCGCCGAGCGCTCCAGGACGCGGCGCGGGCGGGGGGCGTAGGAGAAGACGCGGTACCACTCGATGCGGTCGCCGTTGTAGCGGGCGACCCCATAGCTCCAGCCCTTGCCGCTGGGGTCGCTCTTCTCGGAGACGTCCCAGCGCAGGCTGCAGTCGAACGTGCCGCCGGAACGCTGGATCAGCCGGCGCCGGAGGCCGAAGACGAACAGCCCCACCACCACGAGCGCCACTACCAACCCGCACACAGTCAGAGCGAGGACCATCGACACCGACCTCCTCGTCTCCTAGGTAAAGCAGGTAATGAAACGGAAAAAAGCACCCGCATCGCCTCAGCCGCGGCCCGGTCTGGTTTTATCCAGTCCCGGCCGCGGCTGAGTCACGTCATTCCGTGCGCGCTGGGGTCAGCGCGTCGCCACCGCACGCAGTCGGACGTCCGCGCGACGCTCGGCGGTGGCGTCGCCCTCCGCCTTCGCACGCTCGAGCTCCCGCTCCGTGCGCTGGACGTCGATCTCGTCCGACAGCTCGGCGATCTCGGCCAGCAGCGACAGCTTGTCGTCGGCGAACGAGATGAAACCGCCGTGCACCGCAGCGACGACCGTTCCACCATCACTCGTACGGATGGTCACCGGGCCCGACTCCAGCACACCGAGCAGCGGCTGGTGACCGGGCATGACGCCGATGTCGCCGGACGTGGTACGCGCGACGACCAGGGTGGCCTCGCCGGACCAGACACTACGGTCCGCGGCGACGAGCTCGACGTGCAGCTCAGCAGCCAAGGTGGGCTCCTCGGGTCACCACCCGGCGTTGCTGCCGGGTGTTGGGTCAAAGTCTAGTAGGCGTACGAAGGGGGGCGGGACGCACCCCGCGAGGTGACACCCCGCCCCTCTTCATGAACACGAGGTTCAGGAGACGCCGAGCTCCTTGGCGTTGGCCTTGAGGTCCTCGAGGCCACCGCACATGAAGAACGCCTGCTCCGGGAAGTGGTCGTACTCGCCGTCGCAGATCGCGTTGAAGGCCGCGATCGACTCGTCCAGCGGAACGTCCGAACCGTCGACGCCGGTGAACTGCTTGGCGGCGTGGGTGTTCTGGGACAGGAAGCGCTCCACGCGACGGGCACGGTGGACGACGAGCTTGTCCTCCTCGCCGAGCTCGTCGATACCGAGGATCGCGATGATGTCCTGGAGGTCCTTGTACTTCTGCAGGATCGTCTTGACGCGCATGGCGGCGTCGTAGTGGTCCTGCGCGATGTAACGCGGGTCCAGGATGCGGGACGTGGAGTCCAGCGGGTCCACGGCCGGGTAGATGCCCTTCTCGGAGATCGGACGGGAGAGAACCGTCGTCGCGTCGAGGTGGGCGAAGGTGGTGGCCGGGGCCGGGTCGGTCAGGTCGTCCGCGGGGACGTAGATCGCCTGCATCGAGGTGATCGAGTGACCACGCGTCGAGGTGATGCGCTCCTGCAGCTGACCCATCTCGTCGGCCAGGTTCGGCTGGTAACCCACCGCGGACGGCATACGGCCGAGCAGGGTGGACACCTCGGAACCGGCCTGGGTGAAGCGGAAGATGTTGTCGATGAAGAACAGCACGTCCTGCTTCTGCACATCGCGGAAGTACTCCGCCATGGTCAGACCGGCCAGGGCGACCCGCAGACGGGTGCCCGGGGGCTCGTCCATCTGGCCGAAGACCAGGGCGGTCTTGTCCAGAACGCCGGACTCTTCCATCTCCGCGATGAGGTCGTTGCCCTCACGGGTGCGCTCACCGACGCCCGCGAAGACGGAGACGCCCTCGTGGAGGTTGGCGACACGCATGATCATTTCCTGGATCAGCACGGTCTTGCCGACACCGGCACCACCGAACAGACCGATCTTGCCGCCCTTGACGTACGGGGTGAGAAGGTCGACGACCTTCAGGCCCGTCTCGAACATCTCGGTCTTGGACTCGAGCTGGTCGAAGGCCGGGGCCTTGCGGTGGATGGACCAGCGCTCACCGTCGTAGGACTCGTCGACGTTCAGCACCTCACCGAGGGTGTTGAACACCTTGCCCTTGGTGAAGTCGCCGACCGGGACGCTGATGCCCGCGCCGGTGTTGGTCACCGTGGCCTGGCGGACCAGACCGTCGGTGGGCTGCATCGAGATGGTGCGGACCAGGCCGTCACCCAGGTGCTGGGCGACCTCCAGGGTCAGCGTCTTCTTCTCGCCCGCCTTCGCCGGGTCGGCGACCTCGACGTGCAGGGCGTTGTAGATCTCCGGCATCGCGTCGACGGGGAACTCCACGTCGACGACCGGGCCGATGACCCGGGCGACGCGGCCCGTGGCAACGGCCGTCTCAACAGTGGTCGTCATTACTTGTCACTCCCCGCGGTCGCGTCGGCCAGGGCGCTGGCGCCACCGACGATCTCGCTGATTTCCTGGGTGATTTCGGCCTGGCGGGCCGCGTTGGCAAGTCGGGAGAGCGTGTTGATCAGCTCGCCCGCGTTGTCGGTCGCCGACTTCATCGCGCGGCGCGTGGCGGCGTGCTTGGAAGCAGCCGACTGGAGCAGCGCGTTGTAGATACGGCTCTCGACGTAGCGCGGCAGCAGGGCGTCGAGGACGTCCTCCGCCGACGGCTCGAAGTCGTACAGCGGAAGGATCTCGCCCTTGGGCGCGACCTCTTCCGCCACTTCTTCGAGGCGAAGCGGCAGCAGGCGGCCGTCGACCGCCGTCTGCGTCATCATCGAGACGAACTCGGTGTAGACGATGTGGAGTTCGTCCACGCCGCCGTTCGCCGTCTCCTTCTCGATGGCCTCGATCAGCGGAACGGCGACCTTCTTCGCGTCCGCGTAGGTGGGCTCGTCGGTGAAGCCCGACCACGACTCCGTGACCTTGCGCTCACGGAAGTTGTAGTGGGCCAGACCGCGGCGGCCGACGATGTAGACGTCGACCTCCTTGCCCTCCGCCTCGAGACGTGCGGTCAGCTGCTCCGCGGCCTTGATGGCGTTGGAGTTGAAGGCGCCGGCCAGTCCGCGGTCGCTCGTGAGGAGCAGCACCGCGGAGCGGGTCGCCGACTCCGCCTCCGTGGTCAGCGGGTGCTTGGTGTTCGAGCCGGTGCCGACCGCCGTTACCGCGCGCGTGAGCTCGGTCGCGTACGGCGTGGAGGCCACCACCTTGCGCTGCGCCTTGACGACGCGCGAGGCGGCGATCATCTCCATCGCCTTGGTGATCTTCTTGGTCGCGGTGACGGATTTGATGCGACGCTTGTAGACCCGGAGCTGGGCTCCCATGAGTCAGGTCCCTTCCGTCGTCACTTACCGGCGGCGGCCGGAGCGTCCTCGCCGAGAAGCTTCCCGTCCGAGGTCTCGAACTGCTTCTTGAAGTCCGCGATGGCGTCGGCGATGGCCTGCAGCGTGTCGTCCGACATCTTGGCGCCCTCCTTGATGGAGGTCATGAGGCCCTGCTCCTTGCGGTGCAGGTACTCCAGGAGCTCCTTCTCGAAGCGGCGGATGTCCTTGACCGGTACGTCGTCCATCTTGCCGGTGGTACCGGCCCACACGGAGACGACCTGGTCCTCGGTCGGCATCGGCTGGTACTGCGGCTGCTTGAGCAGCTCGACCATGCGCTGACCGCGCTCCAGCTGGGCCTTCGACGCGGCGTCCAGGTCGGAACCGAAGGCGGCGAACGCCTCCAGCTCACGGAACTGGGCGAGGTCCACGCGGAGACGACCGGAGACCTGACGCATCGCCTTGTGCTGGGCGGAGCCACCGACACGGGAGACCGAGATACCGACGTTCAGGGCCGGACGCTGGCCGGCGTTGAACAGGTCGGACTCCAGGAAGCACTGGCCGTCGGTGATGGAGATGACGTTGGTCGGGATGAACGCCGACACGTCGTTCGCCTTGGTCTCGACGATCGGCAGACCCGTCATCGAACCGGCGCCCATGTCGTCGGAGAGCTTCGCGCAGCGCTCCAGCAGACGGGAGTGCAGGTAGAAGACGTCACCCGGGTAGGCCTCGCGGCCCGGCGGGCGGCGCAGCAGCAGGGACACGGCGCGGTAGGCGTCGGCCTGCTTCGAGAGGTCGTCGAAGATGATGAGGACGTGCTTGCCCTCGTACATCCACTGCTGGCCGATGGCCGAACCGGTGTACGGCGCAAGGTACTTGAAGCCGGCCGGGTCGGACGCCGGGGCGGCGACGATGGTCGTGTACTCGAGCGCGCCGGCCTCTTCCAGGGCACCACGCACGGAGGCGATGGTGGAACCCTTCTGACCGATGGCGACGTAGATGCAGCGGACCTGCTTCTTCGGGTCGCCGGTGCGCCAGTTGTCGCGCTGGTTGATGATCGTGTCGACGGCCAGGGCGGTCTTGCCGGTCTGACGGTCACCGATGATCAGCTGACGCTGGCCACGGCCGATCGGTGTCATCGCGTCGACGGCCTTGTAGCCGGTCTCCATCGGCTCGTGCACCGACTTCCGGACCATGACGCCCGGGGCCTGCAGCTCGAGGGCACGACGACCGCTGGTCTCGATCTCGCCGAGGCCGTCGATCGGGTTGCCGAGCGGGTCGACAACACGGCCGAGGTAGCCCTCGCCGACGGCGACGGACAGAACCTCACCGGTGCGCTGCACCGGCTGGCCCTCCTCGATACCGCTGAACTCGCCGAGGACGATGGCGCCGATCTCGCGCTCTTCCAGGTTGAGCGCGAGGCCGAGGGTGCCGTCCTCGAACTTCAGCAGTTCGTTGGCCATGGCCGAGGGCAGGCCCTCGACCTTCGCGATGCCGTCGCCGGCAAGGGTGACCGTACCGACCTCCTCGCGCGAGGCCGCGTCCGGCTTGTACGACTGGACAAAGTTCTCCAGCGCATCCCGGATCTCCTCCGGCCGGATCGTGAGCTCCGCCATCTGGGTTCCCTGCTCTCCTTGTTGGGCCCGAAGTTTCACTTTGGGGGTCTGGGGGCGACCCCCAGGAATCCTCTGCACGGCCCAACGAGGGCCGTAAGTACGTACTGCGTATTGAGTTGCTGCTAGCCGGCCATGCGGCGGCTGGCGTCCTCAAGCCGGTCCGCGATGGAGCCGTTGATGACCTCGTCGCCGACCTTCACCCGGATCCCGCCGACGACATCGGGGTCGACGTCGAGGTTGAGGTGCATCTGACGGCCGTAGAGCTTCGCCAGAGCGGCACCGAGGCGCTGCTTCTGTCCGTCGCTCAGCGCGACCGCCGAGGTGACCACGGCGACCATGCGGTTGCGGCGCTCGGCGGCGAGCTTGGACAGGGACTCGAGTCCCGCCTCCAGGCTACGTCCACGCGGCGCGGTCACAAGGCGTGTCACCAGACGCTCGGTCACCGCATCGGCCCGGCCGCCGAGCAGGCTGCGCAGCAGCTCGCTCTTGGCCGCCTTCGAGGCGGCGCGATCGGTCAGCGCGGCACGCAGCTCGGTGTTCGAAGAGACGATCCGGCCGAACCGGAACAGCTCGTCCTCCACGTCGTCGAGCACGTTCGTCCGCTGGGCGGCCGTGAGGTCGGCGGTGGCGGCCAGCTCCTCGAGGGAGTCCACCAGGTCGCGAGGCTGCGACCAGCGGGAGCGCACCATGCCGGCCACCAGGTCGGCGGTCGTACCGCTGACCTGACCGCCGAGCAGGCGCTGGGCCAGTTCGGCCTTGGCCTCGCCGGGCTGCGCCGGGTCGGTGAGGACCCGACGCAGGGACACCTCACGGTCGAGCAGCGCGGTGACGGCGGCCAGCTCGTCGGCGAGCTGCGCCGCGTCCACGGACGTCGAGTCCGTCAGCGCGTCGAGACGCTCACGTGCGGCTGCCAGGGCCTCGCGGCTCGCTCCGTTCATCGCGCCGCCTCGGCCTTCTCCTCGAGATCAGCGAGGAAGCGGTCGATGACGCGGCTCTGCCGGGCGTGGTCCTCGAGGGACTCGCCGACGAGCTTGCCGGCCAGGTCGGTGGCCAGGTGGCCGACGTCCTGACGCAGCGCCTGAGCGGCGGACTTGCGGTCGGCCTCGATCTGCGCGTGACCGGCGGCGATGATTTCCTCACGCTGCCGCTGGCCTTCCGCGCGCATCTCGGCGATGAGCGTGGCGCCCTGCTCCTGCGCTTCCTGGCGCAGGCGCGCGGCCTCGTGCCGGGCCTCGGCGAGCTGAGCCTTGTACTGCTCAAGAACGCTCTGCGCCTCGGTCTGAGCGGCCTCGGCCTTCTCGATACCGCCCTCGATGGCCTCGCGACGCTGCTCCAGAACCTTGTTGATGTTCGGGAGGAGCTTCTTGGCGAGGAAGCCGAAGACGATGACGAAGGCGATCAGGCCGATGACAAGCTCGGGGATCGGCGGGTAGAGAGGGTTCTCCTTCTCGGCCGCCAGAATGAGCAGCTGGCTCATGTCAGTGCCTTCCGTCTAGTGGGCTGTTGCTGATCGGTCGATCAGGTGCCGTAGACGAACGGCATGACCAGGCCGATGAGGGCGAGCGCCTCACAGAAGGCGAAGCCGAGGATCTGGTTGGCGCGGATCAGACCGGCGGCCTCAGGCTGGCGGGCAAGCGCCTGGGTGCCGTTACCGAAGATGATGCCGACGCCGACGCCGGGGCCGATGGCCGCGAGGCCGTAACCGATCGAGCCGAGCGAGCCGGAGACAGCGGCAAGGGTCTGGGACATGCCAGTTCTTCCTTTTCTTTACGGACCGGTGGGGGTTGGCCACCGGACGACTGCGGGGTGGAGACGGGGGCGCTCAGTGGTGCTCGGCCAGCGCGCCCTGAATGTAGGTGCAGGTCAGGAGCACGAAGACATACGCCTGCAGCGCCTGGATGAAGAGCTCGAAGGCCGTCATCACGATGGTCATCACGAAGCTGACGCCGGCGTAGGCGATGCCGATGCCGTTCAGCAGGTACCAGCTGGCGATCGTGAAGAGCAGCAGCAGCGTGTGCCCCGCGAACATGTTGGCGAACAGCCGGACGGCGTGCGTGAAGGGGCGGACGATCAGGTTCGAGAAGAACTCGATCGTCATAGCCAGCGGCAGCACCGCGCCCAGCGACTTGTCGTAGCCCGTGACGTTCTTGAAGAAGCCGACGAAGCCGTGCCGCTTGAAGGTCAGCGAGACCCACAGGACGTAGACGATGCCCGCCAGGGCGGCCGGGTAAGAGATGATCGCCGTGACCGGGAACTGGGCGAGCGGAACGATCGCCCAGACGTTCATCATCCAGATGAAGAAGAACAGCGAGACGACCAGTGGGACGTACTTCTCGCCTTCCTTCTTGCCGATCGTCTCGTAGACGACGCCGCGCCGGATGAAGTCGTAGCCCGACTCGGCGACCATCTGCAGCTTGCCGGGGACGACCTTCGGCTTGCGGAAGGCGGCCCAGAAGAAGCCGACAATGACAAGCGAGCCCAGCAGCGCCAGCAGCATCGTCTTGTTGAAGTACAAGTTGCTGTCCCCGTCGCCCAAGATGGGCTTGAACAGGAACGAGTGCAGGCCGGGTGCCGGGAAGCCACAGCCGTCGAAGATGTGGCAATCGGTCTCGAAGGCGAGCACCTGCGTCGGGTCAGCACTCACCGCGGGCTCCTTCAGCGTGGCGCATAGGTACGGCAACCTCGTTGTGTCGGCGCGGCGCGCAGCCGCGGTTCGGCACTGGACTGGTGTTACGGATGTGGGGGCGGCTGTGGGGCATCAAGCCTCGCGATTGAGCAGGCGTCAGCTCAGATGCCCGCGCCCGCGATGCCGCAGTTGGCACCGGACGATAGCAGGATCTCTTACGCGCCTTTATCCCGGCCCTACCCCTCACGACGAGTGCCCCGTCTTCTCGGGCTTGTCGCCGTTCGAGGAGTCGGGTTCGACGTAAAGGATCTTGGCCTTCATCTGGGCACGCGCCTGTGCGCCGATCCACACGAGCGTGGTGGCGACGAGCGTGAGCGCGAAGGCCTTGGGGTTGAACAGCGAGGTGTTCTTGAACGCGGCGACAAAGATGAACAGCAGAAGAATCTGTGCCGCGTAGAGCATGAGGCCCATCGCCTGGAACAGGTGCGGAAGCGATTTGGCGGTGCGCTGCAGAACGTAGAGCCCGATACCCATGAAGAGGATCACGACCAGCGTCGCGACGATCGCCCCGATGGCCCCCTTGCCGCCCGCGACCACACCACTGACGACGGCGGCAATCGCGCCGACGGCAGCTGTGGGCACAGCGGCCTGAAGGAGAATCCGGGCGTCATTGGACGGCATGGCGGCAACTCCGCTTGCTAAGGGGGGCGTGTCGTCATGGACGAGCGTAGTCCCGGGATGAGAGAGAACCTCACGCCAAGGGACCGTCGCACTACGGTCCTTCGGCTCTGTCCCGGGTTCTCGTGAACCGTATCACAAACTATTTGATGCGGTCTTTACCTAGAAGGTGTGCTTGCTGTCACACATGAGAGTGACGCCGCGCGTCTGTGCACTGAGCGGGCCAAGTTGTCTGGTATTAGGGCGCTTTGCACCCCCACGACTTGGCAACGCGTTAGTCAGATTCTTACCTTGCGTCAGCGTGACGATCCGGCATTTCGCCGATCCAGGAAGCGCGAACGGGCGCCAATTGCCGTCGCTCCGTTGACTCCTGAGACACCGGCCGCGACCGGCGCGCGGTGCTCGCGGGCCCCTTCCGGCTCCTCGGCCTCCGCCGTCCCGTGGGTGACGGACGGCTCGGCCTCGGCCGCGGAGGCGGCCCTGCGGCGACGGTAGCGCGGCGGCACCAGGTGCTCGGCCCAGCGCGGGGCACGCGGCGTGAAGCGCGGCAGCAGGAGCAGGACCAGGCCCACGGCGCTGAGCATCGCGATGCCGAGCACGATCCACATCGATGCCGAGTTCACCGAGAAGGCCAGGGCACCGAAGGCGATCAGCGCCGACCAGAAGTACATGATCAGCACCGCGCGGCTGTGCGAGTGGCCGACCTCCAGCAGACGGTGGTGCAGATGTCCGCGGTCGGCGGCGAAGGGGGACTGTCCGCGCCAGGTGCGCCGCACGATGGCCAGCACCAGGTCGGCGGCCGGCACCGCGATGATCGTCAGCGGCAGCAACAGCGGGATGTAGACGGGCACCATCTGGTGCACGGTGTTGCGCTCCGAACCGGAGAACAGGTTCATCGCGTCCGGGTCGACCTGTCCGGTGATGGAGATCGCACCGGCGGCGAGCACCAGGCCGATGAGCATCGAGCCGGAATCGCCCATGAAGATCCGCGCGGGGTGCATGTTGTGCGGCAGGAAGCCCAGGCACATGCCCATGAGGATCGCCGCGAACAGCGTCGCCGGGGCGGCGGCCTCGATGCCGTAGCTGTACCAGATGCGGTACGCGTACAGGAACGACGCGGCGGAGGCGATGCACACCATGCCGGCGGCGAGGCCGTCGAGACCGTCGACGAAGTTCACCGCGTTGATGCTGATCACGACGAGCGCGACGGTGAGCAGGGTGCCCTGCCACTGGGTGAGCGCGACCAGGCCGACGCCCGGAATCGGCAGCCACAGGATCGTCAGACCCTGCATGACCATGACGCCCGCGGCGATCATCTGGCCGCCCAGCTTGATCAGCGCGTCGATCTCGAACTTGTCGTCCAGGACACCGATCAGCCAGATCAGCGCCGCCCCGGAGAGCAGCGCGCGCGGTTCGTTCGAATTCGAGAACACCGCGTTGAGGTTCTTCAGGTGATCGGCGACCAGCAGGCCCGCGCACAGCCCGAAGAACATCGCGATGCCGCCGAGCCGTGGAGTCGGTTCCCGGTGCACGTCGCGCGCACGGATTTCCGGCATGGCTCCGGCCACGATCGCGAACTTCCGTACCGGCCCTGTCAGCAGATACGTCACCGCGGCCGTGATGCAGAGCGTCAGCAGGTATTCACGCACGGGCTTCCCCACAGGTCTCGCTGGCCATCTCAGCCCCACACCCTAGCGATGCGCGCATATGGTTGGGGACTTCCGGGTAGCGACGATGGTTGCACGAGTGGCTGTGTACAAGAGCGCGCCCACCCCTCTCTAGCCGGGATAGGGCGGAAATCTTCCGGTCAGCTCCCGTACTTCTTCACGCGCTTTCTTACCTTCGATGTCCTCCCGCAGCACCCCCGCGAAGAGTACGGCGATCCGCGCCATCTCCGCCTCGCCCATCCCCTGCGTGGTCAGGGCCGCCGTACCGAGCCGCAGGCCACGGGCGTCCCCGTGGGGCAGCACACAGCAGTCCAGCACCATCCCGGCGGCGGCGAGCCGGCCCCGGGCGGTCCGCCCGTCGACACGCAGCGGCGCGGGGTCGACGGTCAGCAGATGGGTGTCGGTACCCCCGGTGATGACCGCGAGCCCCTCGTCGGCCAGTTCCTCGGCCAGCACCCGGGCATTGGCGACCACCTGATGGGCGTACGCCGTGAAGGCCGGGGTCGCCGCCTCGCCGAACGCGACGGCCTTGGCGGCGATGGTGTGCATCTGTGCGCCGCCCTGGGTGAAGGGGAAGACGGCCCGGTCGACGCGCTCGGCCAGTTCGCTCCCGCACAGGATCATGCCGCCGCGCGGCCCGCGCAGCACCTTGTGCGTCGTCGCGCACACGACATCGGCGTACGGGACCGGATTGGGCGCCGCTCCGCCCGCGACCAGCCCGATGGGGTGGGCGGCGTCCGCGATGAGGTAGGCGCCCACCCTGTCGGCGATCTCCCGGAAGGCGGCGTAGTCGATGTGCCGGGGGTAGGAGATGGAACCGCAGACGATGGCTTTCGGCCGGTGCGTACGAGCGAGGGTGTGCACCTGCTCGTAGTCGATGAGCCCGGTCTCCGCGTCCACGCCGTAGCCGACGAAGTCGAACCAGCGGCCCGAGAAGTTCGCGGGCGACCCGTGCGTGAGGTGACCGCCGAAGGACAGCCCCATCGCCAGCACGGTGTCACCGGGGCGCAGCAGGGCGGCGTACGCGGCCAGGACGGCCGAAGACCCCGAGTGCGACTGCACGTTGGCGTGGTCGGCACCGAAGAGGGCCTTGGCCCGCTCCACCGCGAGCCGCTCCGCGACGTCGACGATCTCGCAGCCGCCGTGATGACGGGCGCCCGGATACCCCTCGGCGTACTTGTTCGCCAGCGGCGACCCGAGCGCGGCCAGCACGGCCGGCGAGGTGAAGTTCTCGGCCGCGATCAACTGCAACGTCGTCGACTGCCGGTCCAGCTCCCCGAGGAGAATCTCGGCGAGCTCCGGGTCCTGACGCCGCAGGACATCCGCTTCCAGCGTTTGTGTGACCGGCATGGTGAACTCCGGACCTCGGCGGGGGTGCGCTACGTCCAATGTAGAACCGAGACCGTTGAGACGCCCGGTGTTACGCGCTGCCGGGGGACTGAACCGAGCCGCACCGCTACTGCCGTGAAAGGAAACCCTGACGGGGTCTACGTACGCGCAGGCACCCCGGTCAGCGCAGTCACCACCGGGTCCAACGCCTCGTTGATCTCGTCCCCGATCGACCGGAAGAACGGCAGCGGCGCCCCGTACGGGTCGTACACCTCGTCCGCCTCGGCGGTGGGCGCGAGAAGCCACCCGCGTAGAGCCGCGGCAGCCTGTACCAGCGCGCGGGCGCGTTCGATCACGCCCTCGTCCAGGGGCGGAAGCGTCGCCGGGTCTATGGCCCGTACGAGCCGCGTGAACTCCTTCAGGGTGAAGGTGCGCAGCCCCGCCGAGTGCCCCATGGAGATGACCTGGGCCCGGTGGTCGCGGGTGGCCGTCAGGACGAGATCGGCGCGGATGACATGGTCGTCGAGGAGCTCGCGGCCGACGAAGCCGGACGGGTCCGCGCCGAAGTCCGTGAGGACCGTCGCGGCGTTGGCCTCCATGGGCGCCCCCTCGTGCCCCCAGGTGCCCGCGCTCTCCACGATGAGGCCGCCCCACAGAGGGTCGCCGAGCCGGTCCGCCAGGGCGTGCCGGGTCAGCCGCTCGGTGATCGGCGAGCGGCACACGTTGCCGGTGCTGACGTGGAGGATGCGGAAGGACCCCCTGGAGGACCCATTGGCCCCCGTGATCCCCGTGCCTATGCCACGCCCCGCGTCAGGGGCTGTCAATTCGCCACCTCGAGGTCGGGTACGACCTTCCGGAGCTCCTCCGCCGACAGTGCCCCCTCGCGCAGCAGCACGGGCACCTTGCCGGTCACGTCGACGATCGAGGACGGGACGATGCCCGGGGTCGGGCCGCCGTCCAGGTAGACCGAGATGGAGTCGCCGAGCATCTCCTGCGCGGCGTCACAGTCCTCGGGAGCCGGGTGTCCCGTGAGGTTCGCGGAGGAGACGGCCATCGGGCCGACCTCGGTGAGCAGTTCGATGGCCACCGGGTGCAGCGGCATGCGCACGGCGACGGTGCCACGGGTGTCCCCCAGGTCCCACTGCAGGGACGGCTGGTGCTTGGCGACGAGCGTGAGCGCGCCCGGCCAGAAGGCGTCGACGAGCTCCCAGGCCATCTCGGAGAAGTCCGTGACGAGGCCGTGCAGCGTGTTCGGGGAGCCGATGAGGACGGGGGTGGGCATGTTGCGGCCCCGTCCCTTGGCCTCCAGCAGATCGGCGACGGCCTCCGAGGAGAACGCGTCGGCGCCGACGCCGTACACGGTGTCGGTCGGGAGGACCACCAGCTCGCCACGGCGGACGGCGGACGCGGCCTCACGCAGACCGGTGATGCGGTCGGTCGCGTCGTTGGTGTCGTATCGCCGTGCCATTTAGCGGGCCTCCTCGTACACGTACTGCTGGCTGGGGGTCGCGATGCGCGTACTCACGGCATCGCCTTGCGGGCGGTCGCGAACCGCGGCCGGTTGTTGAGGTCCGGGTGGTCGGCCGCGTCGGCCCAGCCCCGCTCCTCGGTGAAGATCCACGGCACCTGCCCGCCCTGGGTGTCGGCGTGCTCGATGACGACGACGCCACCGGGGCGCAGCAGCCGGTGCGCGGTGCGCTCTATGCCGCGGATGAGGTCGAGTCCGTCCTCCCCCGAGAACAGGGCGAGTTGAGGATCGTAGTCCCGGGCCTCCGGCGCCACGTACTCCCATTCCGTGAGCGGGATGTACGGCGGGTTGGAGATGACCAGGTCCACCTGGCCGTCGAGGTCCGGGAAGGCCTCCAGGGCGTCTCCCTGGCGCAGGTCGACCCTGGACCCCTCGACGTTCTTGCGCGTCCACTGGAGGGCGTCCTCGGACAGCTCCACCGCGTGCACACGGGAGCGCGGGACCTCCTGCGCGAGGGCGAGCGCGATGGCGCCCGAGCCGGTGCAGAGGTCGACGATCAGCGGCTCGACGACGTCCATCGCGCGTACGGCGTCTATGGCCCAGCCGACCACGGACTCGGTCTCCGGCCGGGGCACGAACACCCCTGGCCCGACCTGGAGTTCCAGATAGCGGAAGTAGGCCCGCCCGGTGATGTGCTGGAGCGGCTCGCGGGCCTCGCGGCGCGCGATCACCTCCCAGTAGCGGGCGTCGAAGTCCGCGTCCTTGACACTGTGCAGCTCGCCCCGCTTCACGCCGTGCACGAAGGCGGCGAGCTCCTCCGCGTCGTTGCGCGGCGAGGGCACGCCGGCGTCGGCCAGCCGCTGGGTGGCCTGGGCCACTTCCGCGAGCAGCAGGTTCACGCTGGTCCTCCGGGGCTGAGCTGTTGTCGTTGCTGGGTACCGTTGTTACGCGGCCTGCTCTCAGGCGGCCGCGAGCTTGGCCGCCGAGTCCGCGTCGACGCAGGCCTGGATGACCGCGTCGAGCTCCCCGTCGAGCACCTGGTCCAAGTTGTACGCCTTGAAGCCGACTCGGTGGTCCGAGATGCGATTCTCCGGGAAGTTGTACGTGCGGATCTTCTCGGAGCGATCGACGGTACGGACCTGGCTGCGACGGGCGTCAGCGGCTTCCCGCTCCGCTTCCTCCTGTGCCGCCGCGAGGAGCCTGGAGCGCAGGATACGCATCGCCTGCTCCTTGTTCTGCAGCTGGCTCTTCTCGTTCTGGCACGAGGCGACGACTCCGGTGGGAATGTGCGTGATGCGCACCGCGGAGTCGGTGGTGTTGACGGACTGGCCGCCGGGGCCCGACGAGCGGTAGACGTCGATGCGCAGATCGTTCGCGTGGATCTCGACGTCGACCTCCTCGGCCTCGGGCGTGACAAGGACACCGGCCGCCGACGTGTGAATCCGGCCCTGCGACTCGGTCGACGGCACGCGCTGCACGCGGTGCACACCGCCCTCGTACTTCAGGCGCGCCCAGACACCCTGACCGGGCTCGGTGGCACCCTGGCCGCCCTTGGTCTTCACGGCGACCTGGACGTCCTTGTAGCCGCCGAGCTCGGACTCGGTGGAGTCGATGATCTCGGTCTTCCAGCCGACGCGCTCGGCGTAGCGCAGGTACATGCGCAGCAGGTCGCCCGCGAAGAGGGCGGACTCGTCGCCACCGGCGCCCGCCTTGATCTCGAGGATGACGTCCTTGTCGTCGCTGGGGTCGCGCGGGACCAGCAGCAGACGGAGCTTCTCGGTGAGCTCCTCGCGCTGCTTCTCCAGGTCCTTGACCTCGGCGGCGAAGTCCGGGTCGTCGGCGGCGAACTCCTTCGCCGTCTCGATGTCGTCCCCGGTCTGCTTCCAGGAGCGGTACGTCGCGACGATCGGGGTCAGCTCGGCGTAGCGCTTGTTCAGCTTGCGCGCGTTGGCCTGGTCGGCGTGGACCGACGGGTCAGCGAGCTTCTTCTCCAGATCGGCGTGCTCGCCGATGAGTTCCTCGACCGCCTCGAACATCTCCGGCTCCAATGGGCTGTCCCCCGCTCCAGTGTGGGCTCGGGGACGTGGGTAAGACGAATGGGGGCTGCACCGCAAAGCGCCGGTCCCGGCGCCCCCGGCATGGGGGCACCGGAGACCGGCGCTGTGGGCTCGCTACTTCTTGGCAGCGGCAGCCTTGCCGAAGCGGGCCTCGAAGCGGGCCACACGGCCACCGGTGTCGAGGATCTTCTGCTTGCCCGTGTAGAACGGGTGGCACTCGGAGCAGACCTCGGCGCGGATGGCACCGCTGGAGATCGTGCTACGGGTGGTGAACGACGCGCCACAGGTGCAGCTGACCTGCGTCTCGACGTACTCGGGGTGGATGTCGCGCTTCAAGGTGTCTCCTAGATTCGGGAGGGCGCCGGGTCGCCGCCGCGGATTGCGGGAGCGTGAACCGGAGCCGACGTACCAGTCTGCCAGGACTGACCGCATCCCCCAAAACCGGGGGGCGCGGTGATCTATTCCCGGCGCCCCCGGCAGAGGGTGTACGGCTGCGTACGCGTGCCTACGACGCGGTCACGACGCCCTTGGCGTCACCGGTCGCCGTGCCCTTCGTGGCGCTCGCCGGAATCGGCTGGTCGCTCTTGAGGGCGTCCCAGACCAGCCGGGCCTTGGCCTTCTCGACGATGACACGGTTCGCGTTCGCGGGGTCGTACCGGACCGGCATCGTCACCATGTTCATGTGGGACGCACTGATGGTCTTGAGGCCGCCTGCGAAGGACGCGAGGTCGGTGACCGAACCGATGTCGGAGTCGGTGGTGACGGCCTTGGTCGCGGTGTCGGCGAGGTCGTACAGCTTCTTCGGGTTGGACAGGACGCCGACATGCTTGACCTGGTTGACCAGAGCCTTGATGAATGCCTGCTGGAGCTGGATGCGGCCGAGGTCGGAGCCGTCGCCGACGCCGTGCCGGGTGCGCACCAGTCCGAGGGCCTGTTGCCCGCCGAGCGTGTGGGTGCCGGCCTTCAGGTTCAGATGGCTGTCGGAGTCCTTGATGTCCTTGGTGGTGGTGACCTGGACACCGCCGAGCTCGTTGATGAGCTTCTCGAAGCCGGCGAAGTCGACTTCGAGGTAGTGGTCCATGCGCAGACCCGTCAGGGACTCGACGGTCTTCACGGTGCAGGCGGCGCCGCCGGTGGAGTACGCCTCGTTGAACATGACGCCGCGCGCGGCGTCGTGTGTGACACCCTTGGTGTCAGTGCACTCGGGGCGGTCGATGAGGGTGTCGCGCGGCACGGAGACGACGCCGGCCTTCTTGTGGCCCTTGTAGACGTGCACGATCATCGCCGTGTCGGAGCGGGCGCTGCCGTCGTCGGTACCGCCGCCCAGCTTCTTGTTGCTGCCGGAGCGCGAATCGGAGCCCAGGACCAGGATGTTCTCGGAGCCGTTGTCGACCTTCGTCGGCCGGTCGGTGCCGAGCGCCTGGTTGATGTCGACGTTCTTGAGGTTGCTGTTGAGCTTGAAGTACAGATACCCGGCGCCCGTGCCACCCAGCACCACGATGCCCGCGGCGGTCCAGGCAGTGACGAGGAGTGCCTTGCGGCGCGTACTGCGCGTCTTGCGGCGGCGGCCCTTCGCGCGGCGGCGCGGGGCGCTCGTGCCGGACTCCCCCGGTATGACAGGTTCCGACGTGCTCTCGGCAGACATCTGCTCCTCAGTCCCTCTGCGGTCGGTTACCCCCTGCTTTCAGGGCCAAGCCCGTCTGGCCGTGACGATGGGTGTCGCTCCATGGTCAGTCCGTACGGTCAGACGGGGAAACTCGGCAAAGGGTTGCACAACGCAGCGTGCCCACCGCGTGAAGCGGTGGGCACGCTGCGTCATCGGTGAATCCGGGGTAACCCCGCTCACCTGCGATTTCAGCCGAAGATGCCGTACTGCTGGAAACCGGTACCGACCGAGATTCTTGTGGCAAAGATCTCGCTGGTCGCCTTGCCGGTGCCCTTGTACAGGTAGAGCGTGCCGCCGGGCGTACGGGCCAGGAAGTCGGCCTTGCCGTCTCCGGTGATGTCACCGACGGCGTCGAAGGCGTTGTACGTTGTGCCGCTCCAGGTACGCACCTTGATACGGCTGGAGAACGCCCCCGTGCCGGCCTTGCCGGTGCCCTTGTACAGGTACACGTAGCCGTTGCTCCGGCTGCGGGTGATCAGGTCCGCCTTGCCGTCGCCGTTGAAGTCGCCGTGGCCGCGCACCGAGTTGTACTGGTTCCAGCCGGAGCCGACCTTCACGCGAGTCGAGAAACTGCCGTCGCCCTTGCCGGGGTAGATCCACAGATAGCCGCTGGAGTCCACCGAGAGCAGGTCGGGCAGGTAATCGCCGGTGACGTCACCGGGGGCGACGGTACGGGTGCGGGTCTTCCAGTTGCCGAAGATCTGCTTGGTGGCCCAGGAGCCGCTGGACTGCACATAGTGCGTCCAGAAGACAGCCCCGTCGGAGCTGCGCCGGTAGACCAGGTCCTGGTAGCCGTCACGGTTGAGGTCGGTCTGCAGGACGAGGTTGACGCCCTTCCAGTTGCCCCAGGACTGGCGTGCGCCGAAGGAGGTGCCCTTGGAGTCCTTCTCGTAACCCACGTAGGTGGAGCTGCTTCGCACCCACAGGTCGGCCTTGTGGTCACCGCTGAGGTTGGTGTCGTCTACGCGCGGGTACGCCGCGCCGACGTAGGTGCGGACCTTGGTGAAGACGCTGTACGCGCCCTTCTCCACGCAGTCCCGCACACCCCAGGAGACGACGCCGATGATGCGGTTGTTGACGACGAGCGGGCCGCCGGAGTCGCCGTTGCAGGCGGAGGTGGTGCCGGTGTCACTGCCGGTCGCCGGGTTGCCCGCGCAGACCATGTGGCCCTTGACGAAGTCGGCACCGTAGTAGCCGGAGCAGGTGGTGTCCGACTGGACGGGCAGCGTGGCCGTCTTGAGCGTCTCGGAGATGTCCTGGCTGGTGGAGCTGGTACGGCCCCAGCCGTAGACCTTGGCGTTGGTGCCGGCGGCGTACGAGGCCGTGTCGGTGGACGTCGTCATGCGGATCGGCGTGGCCTTGATGGCGACCGGCAGCGTGAGCACCGCGATGTCGTTGTCGATGGTCGTCGAGCTGTACGACGGGTGGTTCCACTGCCGCCAGACACCGGTGACAGTGCCGCCGTGCAGGTCGGTGTTGCCGGAGCTGTCGGTGGTGGGCAGCTGGGCGGTGCCGGTGACGACCGCGCCGTACTTGTACCAGTTGTAGCCCTTGACGCAGTGCGCGGCGGTGAGGATCTTCGTCGGCGACACGACGGAGCCGCCGCAGAAGAAGCCGAGGTCGTCGCTCTCGTCGGTGGTGCCCTTGTCGTCGTAGTACCAGAGCTGGGCCATCCACGGGGCCGTGCTGATGGTGGTCTCGGTGCCGCCGATGATCTTCGGATCGACGGTTGCGGTGTCCGTACTGGCGCTCAGCGACGACTTCGTGGTCGTCCGACCCGCCGTGTCGTCACCCGCGAGGCCGCCCGCGACGCGCCTCTCCAGCTCGGCCAGGGAGGGCGAGGAGGTGCTGGGCTTGACGGTCGGCGTCGGCGGCGCGGTGGCCGCGTTCGCGGACGACATCAACAGCGCGCCGGCGACGGCGGCCGCCAGGCCTGCCGCCGCGACAGGCACGGCGATGCGTATCCGGCGTCTGTGACGACCACGGCCGGACATGGATGTATCCACTCAAGTCCCCCCTGAGACAGGCGAATTCAATGAACGCTGAAAGAAGCGCGATCGTACACCTGTCTCCGGCAGCGCAAAGGGCCGCCCCCGTCACCTGCGTGACGGGGGCGGCCCTTGTCCTGCTTGCGCTGCGGACTCAGTCGTTGCCGTTGCCCGGCATCGGCGTCGTCTTCTGGATCTGGAGCAGGAACTCGGCGTTCGACTTCGTCTGCTTCATCTTGTCGAGCAGCAGCTCGATCGCCTGCTGCTGGTCGAGCGCGTGCAGCACGCGGCGCAGCTTCCAGGTGATGGCGAGCTCGTCGCTGCCGAGCAGGATCTCTTCCTTACGGGTGCCGGACGCGTCGACGTCCACCGCCGGGAAGATGCGCTTGTCGGCGAGCTTCCGGTCGAGCTTGAGCTCGGCGTTGCCGGTGCCCTTGAACTCCTCGAAGATGACCTCGTCCATGCGGGACCCGGTGTCGACGAGCGCGGTGGCGAGGATGGTCAGCGAGCCGCCGTCCTCGATGTTGCGCGCGGCACCGAAGAAGCGCTTCGGCGGGTACAGCGCGGTCGAGTCGACACCACCGGACAGGATGCGGCCGGAGGCCGGGGCGGCGAGGTTGTACGCACGACCCAGACGCGTGATCGAGTCGAGCAGCACGACGACGTCGTGACCCAGCTCCACCAGACGCTTGGCGCGCTCGATGGCGAGCTCCGCGACCGTGGTGTGGTCCTCGGCCGGGCGGTCGAAGGTCGAGGAGATGACCTCGCCCTTGACCGACCGCTGCATGTCGGTGACCTCTTCCGGACGCTCGTCGACCAGGACGACCATCAGGTGGCACTCGGGGTTGTTGTGCGTGATCGCGTTGGCGATCGCCTGCATGATCATGGTCTTGCCGGTCTTCGGCGGGGCCACGATCAGACCGCGCTGGCCCTTACCGATCGGCGCGACGAGGTCGATGATGCGGGTCGTCAGCACGCCCGGGTCGGTCTCCAGACGGAGCCGGTCCTGCGGGTACAGCGGCGTCAGCTTGTTGAACTCCGGCCGCCCGCGCCCGGATTCGGGTGCCATGCCGTTGACGGAGTCCAGGCGGACGAGAGCGTTGAACTTCTCGCGGCGCTCGCCCTCCTTCGGCTGCCGGACCGCGCCGGTGACGTGGTCACCCTTGCGCAGGCCGTTCTTGCGGACCTGGGCGAGGGAGACGTACACGTCGTTGGGACCCGGCAGGTAGCCCGACGTACGGATGAACGCGTAGTTGTCGAGGATGTCCAGGATGCCCGCGACGGGGATCAGGACGTCGTCCTCGGCCAGCTGCGGCTCGGCGATCTCGTCGCGGCCACGACGGCCACGGCGGTCACGGTAGCGCCCGCGACGGCCGCGACGGCCACCCTCGAAGTCGTCCCCGTCCTCGTCGGCCCGCGGACCGTTGTCGCGCTGCTGCTGACGGTCCTGGCGGCCGCCGCCCTGCTGCTGACGGTCCTGACGCTCTTGGCGGTCCTGGCGCTGCTGGCCACCACCCTGGCCGCCCTGCTGCTCGTCGCCCTTGCCGCGGCGGTCGCGGTCCCGGCCACCGCGGTCACCGCGGTCACGGTCGCGACGGTCACGGCGGCCCTGACGGCCGTCGGCGCCGTCGGCGGTGTCGCCCTTGGACTCGCCCTGCGTCTGGACCGGCGTCTCGGCCTTCGGCTCGCTCTTCGCCTCGGCGGCGACCGTCTCCGGGCTGCCGGCCTCGGCGGTGGCACGGCGACGACGGCGCTCAGCGGGGGCGTCGTCTCCCCCACGCTCGGCTTCGCTCGCGCGGGAGGGGCCCCCATCGCGGGAGGGGCCCCCAGCGGGCTGGCCGGGGATCTCGATCTGCTGCTGGGCCACGGCCTTCTCGGCGGCGACCTTCTCGGCCTTCTTCTCGGCCGAAGCGGCGGTCTCGTCGCCCGTACGGGCCTTCGAGGTGGCCCGGCGCTTCGGCTTGGTCTCGGTGGCGGCCTCGGCAGTCTTCGCCGGGGCTCCCCCTCCCCCAGTGCCTGAAAGGGCCTGGGCGGTGCCCCCAGCCTGCGCCTCCTTGATGACCTCGATCAGCTGGCTCTTGCGCATGCGCGCGGTGCCCCTGATGCCGAGGCCGGATGCGACCTGCTGCAGCTCGGCCAGCACCATGCCCTCGAGGCCGGTACCGCGGCGCCGCCGGGAGCCGGCACCGGTGGCAGGCGCGGAGGCGTCCGTGGCGGGCGCGGCAGCGGTCTCCTCGACACGTGCGCCCATCAGATCGGTGGTGTCGCTCACGAAGGGTCCTTCCCTGGAGCGGACGTCGGCCTGTCTGGCTCGGCGACCGGTTGTGCTGTCCGGCTTTGGTCCTTGCTGTGTGGACCGTGCCGGGGCGGTGGTCCGCCAAAGAGGCGGAAGAAATATCTGGTGATGACGATTCCGGAGCCGTGGCACTGATTTGCGGTGTCATCGGCACGGTCACGCCGGTTCCGGAGCGTGCTCAGTACTGCTCAGCGCATAGCACCCAATGCATGGCACAAAGCAGTTTGGGAGGCTCCCGGAAGAATGGTTGTCCCGGACGGGGACACGAAGCACCTCGACATGGTGGGTTCGGGTGCAGACTTGAGGTTAACACTACCGGATCCAACAAACATTCCCCCTCTCCAAATCCGGCAACCGTGCGCCGCTAATTGACCCCGAGGGGTGCGAGCGGCAGCACGCTCGCCCCTTGGGCATCTAGGTCCAGCCGGTTGGCGGCCCAGCCCTGACCTGCGAGATCGGCCACCTTGTCGGCCGACGCCCGGTCCGCAAGGGCGAGGACGGTGGGGCCCGCGCCGGAGATCACCGCGGGAATGCCGTCGGCGCGCAGCCGCTCCACGAGAGCCGCGCTCTCCGGCATGGCCGGGGCGCGGTACTCCTGGTGCAGCCGGTCCTCGGTGGCGGGCAGCAACAGCTCGGGGCGCCGGGTCAGGGCCTCGACGAGCAGTGCGGCGCGGCCCGCGTTGGCGGCGGCGTCGACATGCGGCACGGTGCGCGGCAGCAGTCCACGCGCGGTCTCGGTGAGCACCGGCTTTCCCGGTACGAAAACCACCGGAACGATGGAATCGGCGGGCTCCATCCTGATCGCCCGCGCCGCGCCGGCCTCCATCCAGGAGAGCGTGAAGCCGCCGAGCAGACAGGCCGCGACATTGTCGGGGTGTCCCTCGATCTCGGTGGCGAGCTCCAGGAGTGCGGTGTCGTCGAGCTTGGTGTCCCCGCCTATGGTCACGGCGCGCGCGGCGACGATGCCGGCGCAGATGGCGGCGGAGGAGGAGCCGAGGCCCCGCCCGTGCGGGATGCGGTTGGCGCAGACGATCTCGAGGCCGCGCGGCTGTCCGCCCAGCAGATCGAAGGCGGTGCGCAGGGAGCGTACGAGCAGGTGACTCTCGTCGCGCGGGAGCGTCTCGCTGCCCTCACCTGCGATGTCGATGTGCAACCCGGAGTCGGCCACCCGGACGACCACGTCGTCGTACAACCCCAGTGACAGGCCGAGGGCGTCGAAGCCCGGGCCGAGATTGGCACTGGTGGCGGGGACGCGCACCCGGACGGCGGCGGCGCGGAACGCTGGACCGGCCATCGCTCGATGACTCTCCTTGAGCTGCGTGATGTACGAGATCTTCGATGAATTGAGATGAACTGCGATGAGTTGCGATACGTGCGGAAGCCCCGGAGGCCGTAATGACGGCGCGGCACCGCGGCATATGCGGCGGGCGGGTTCGGTACAGCCTATCGAAGGAAGGTTCTGTGGCGACATAGGGCGCACAGGAGGCGCACGATGCGTGTCGTAAGCCCCCTGTGCACCCCCCGTCGGGTTGCCGTAGGGGTGACCCCCGGAGTCGGGCGGTTTTCGTCGCCTTCTGGCGATTTTCCGCCCGCTCCCGACGAGGTTTTGCCCTGCCTGCGACAAGGTCGGCCTGTCGTCGGCCGACTCTGGCGGGTTTACGCCAGGCGGCTTTACGCCAGGCCGAGCCGCTCGGCTCTGCGTCAGGCCGCCCCGTTCCGCCTCAGGCCAGGCCGAGCCGCTCCGCCGCCGTCACCGCGTCCACCGGGACCGTGACCGGCTGCGGGGCGCCCGCGACGGCCCAGTCGGGGTCCTTGAGGCCGTTGCCGGTGACCGTGCAGACGATCGTCTGGCCCGGGTCGACCTTGCCCTGCTCGGCGGCCTTCAGCAGACCGGCGACGGACGCGGCGGAGGCGGGCTCGACGAAGACGCCCTCCTGCGCGGCCAACAGCCGGTAGGCGCGCAGAATCTCACGGTCCGTCACCTCGTCGATGAGCCCGCCCGATTCGTCCCGCGCGGCCAGTGCGAACTGCCACGAGGCCGGGTTGCCGATACGGATCGCGGTGGCGATGGTCGAGGGGTCCTTGACGACCTCGCCGCGCACGATGGGAGCGGACCCGGAGGCCTGGAAGCCCCACATGCGGGGCGTCCGCCTGGCGATGCCGTCGGCGGCGTACTCGGTGTATCCCTTCCAGTACGCGGTGATGTTGCCCGCGTTGCCCACCGGCAGGACGTGGATGTCGGGCGCGTCGCCGAGCATGTCCACGATCTCGAAGGCGGCGGTCTTCTGGCCCTCGATGCGCACCGGGTTGACCGAATTGACCAGCGCCACCGGGTAGTTGTCGGACAGCGCGCGCGCCAGCGTCAGACAGTCGTCGAAGTTGCCGTCGACCTGGAGGATCTTCGCGCCGTGCACGAGGGCCTGACCCATCTTGCCCAGCGCGATCTTGCCCTGCGGGACGAGGACGGCGGAGACCATCCCGGCCCGTACGGCATAGGCGGCCGCGGAGGCCGACGTGTTGCCGGTGGAGGCGCAGATGACGGCCTTCGCGCCCTCCTCCTTGGCCTTCGTGATGGCCATGGTCATACCGCGGTCCTTGAAGGACCCGGTCGGGTTGGCACCCTCGACCTTCAGGTGGACCTCGCAGCCCGTGCGCTCGGAGAGCACCTGCGCGGGCACGAGCGGCGTACCGCCCTCACGGAGCGTCACGATCGGAGTGCTGTCGGATACCGGCAGCCGGTCCCGGTACTCCTCGATGATTCCGCGCCACTGGTGGGTCATTGCTGGTTACTCTCCTTCAACCCGCATGATGCTGGCGACACCCCGCACGGTGTCGAGGCTGCGCAGCGCCTCGACGGTCCCGTTCAGGGACGCGTCGGACGCACGGTGGGTGACGACGACGAGGGAGGCCTCGCCGCCTCCGTCTTGTCGTCCTTGCTGGCGCACCGTATCGATGGACACGCCGTGCTCGGCGAAGACGGTGGCCACCTGGGCGAGAACACCCGGTTTGTCTGCCACGTCGAGGCTGATGTGGTAGCGCGTCACGACGTCACCCATGGGCGATACGGGCAGCTGGGTGTACGCGGAGTCGCCGGGCCCGGTCGCACCGCTGAGCTTGTTGCGGCAGACGGCGACGAGGTCGCCGAGGACGGCGGAGGCCGTCGGGGAGCCGCCGGCGCCCGGCCCGTAGAACATGAGCTGCCCGGCGGCATCCGACTCCACGAACACGGCGTTGTACGCGCCGCGCACAGAGGCGAGCGGGTGGCTCAGCGGAATCATCGCCGGGTGCACGCGCGCCGTGACCGAGCCCCCGTCGGCGGCCCGCTCACAGATGGCGAGCAGCTTGATGGTGCAGCCCATCTCCTTCGCCGAGGCGAAGTCGGCGGAGGTGACCTCGCTCATGCCCTCGCGGTAGACGTCGTCGAGGCGCACGCGTGTGTGGAAGGCCATTCCGGCCAGGATCGCGGCCTTGGCGGCGGCGTCGAAGCCTTCGACGTCGGCGGTCGGGTCGGCCTCGGCGTATCCCAGGGCGGTGGCCTCGTCGAGGGCCTCCTGATAGCCGGCCCCCGTGGAGTCCATCTTGTCCAGGATGAAGTTCGTCGTCCCGTTGACGATGCCCATCACGCGGTTGATCTTGTCGCCCGCCAGGGATTCGCGCAGCGGCCTGAGCAGCGGGATGGCACCGGCGACGGCGGCCTCGTAGTAGAGGTCCTTGTCGTTCTCCACCGCTGCCGCGTGCAGCGCGGCCCCGTCCTGGGCGAGCAGCGCCTTGTTGGCGGAGACCACGGAGGCGCCGTGCTCGAAGGCGGTGGTGATGAGGGAGCGGGCGGGCTCGATGCCGCCGATGACCTCGATGACGACGTCGATGTCGCCGCGTTTGACGAGGGCGGTGGCGTCGGTGGTGATGAGGTCGGCCGGAATGCCCTCGCGGACCCTGGAGGGCCGCCGGACGGCGACACCGGCCAGCTCGACGGGGGCTCCGATGCGCGCGGCGAGGTCATCGGCGTGCGTCGTCATGATGCGCGCCACCTCTGAGCCGACAACCCCACAGCCCAGCAGCGCCACCTTCAGCGGACGCGTACGCATCATCCGACCTCGTTTCCTCATACCGTCTTCGGTTGGACCAGTCTCACTCACCGGACGGGAGTTTCTATGCCTCGTCCGGATCGTGAGATGTCTATTTCATTTTTCCAGGGGAGACGCGCAGGAGATCTTTCGTCGCCCCTGGGGCTTCTTCGAGCCCGCGTCGGGGGCTTGTTCGAGCCCGCCTCCGGGGGGCTGCTTCCAGCCCCCCGCAAAGGGCTTGTTTCAGCCGACGTCGAGACGCAGGAGATCCTCCTCCGTCTCACGGCGGACGATGACCCGGGCCTCGCCGTCGTTGACGGCGACGACGGGCGGACGCAGCGCGTGGTTGTAGTTGCTGGCCATCGAGCGGCAGTACGCACCGGTCGCCGGAACCGCGATGAGGTCGCCGGCGGCCAGGTCGGCGGGCAGGAAGGCGTCCTTCACCACGATGTCGCCGCTCTCGCAGTGCTTGCCGACGACGCGGACGAGCATGGGCTCGGCATCGGACGTACGCGACACCAGGGCGACGCTGTACTCGGCGTCGTACAGAGCGGTACGGATGTTGTCCGACATGCCGCCGTCCACGGAGACGTACGTGCGCAGCCCGTCGAGCGGCTTGATGGTGCCGACTTCGTACAGGGTGAAGGCGGTCGGGCCCACGATGGCGCGCCCGGGCTCCACGGAGATCCGAGGCGTCCCCAGCTTGGCGGCTTCGCACTCACGCGTGACGATCTCGCTGAGGGCCTTGGCGATCTCGTGCGGCTCACGCGGATCGTCGTCACTCGTGTACGCGATGCCCAGACCGCCGCCGAGGTCGATCTCGGGCAGCTCGACACCGTGCTCGTCACGGATGGCGGCGAGCAATGACACCACACGCCGGGCGGCGACCTCGAAGCCGGCCATGTCGAAGATCTGCGACCCGATGTGCGAGTGAATCCCCACGAGCTCCAGCCCGTCGAGGGCGAGCGCCCGCCGTACGGCCTCCGCGGCCTGGCCGTCGGCCAGCGCGATCCCGAACTTCTGGTCTTCGTGGGCGGTGGCGATGAACTCGTGCGTGTGAGCCTCGACGCCGACGGTCACACGGATCTGCACGCGCTGCCGCTTGCCCAGGGACTGGGCGATGTGGGCGACGCGGACGATCTCCTGGAAGGAGTCGAGCACGATGCGCCCGACGCCCACCTCGATGGCCGTACGAATCTCGACTTCGGACTTGTTGTTGCCGTGGAAGGCGATGCGGTCGGCGGGCATCCCGGCGGACAGGGCGGTGGCGAGCTCACCACCGGAACACACATCCAGGTTGAGGCCTTCGTCGTGCAGCCAGCGCACGATGGCGCGCGACAGGAACGCCTTGCCGGCGTAGAAGACGTCGGCGTCGTGCCCGAAGGCGGTACGCCAGGCGCGCGCCCGGGCACGGAAGTCGGCCTCGTCGACGAAGTAGGCGGGAGTGCCGAACTCCTCGGCGAGCCGGGTGACTTCAATCCCTCCGACACTGACCACACCGTCCTGGTCACGGGTGACGGTGTGCGCCCAGACCTTCGGGTCGAGGGCGTTGAGGTCGGCGGGCGGGGCAGTGTAGTGGCCCTCCGGGAGGACGTCGGCGTGACGGGGCCCGGCGGGGTGTGCGGAACGGCTCATTCTTCTCTCACAGATAGTCAGGGGCACTGATGCCGAGCAGGGACAGGCCGCCGGCCAGCACCGTCCCGGCGGCTTCGGCGAGCGCGAGCCGGGCGCGGTGGGCGGCCGAGGGTTTCTCGTCGCCGAGCGGCAGCACGGTGTGCTGGTGGGCGAGGAAGGCGTCGGCGGTGACGACCAGGTGCCGGGCGAGCCGGTCGGGCGTGCGCTGGGTGGCGGCGACGCGCAGGGCGTGCGGGTACTCGGCGAGGGCGCCGACGAGATCGAGGGGCTCGCTCTCATGGCGTACGTCACTGGGGTCGCCGACGTATCCGAGCGCGTCGGCATTGCGGCGCAGGGCCCGGGTGCGGGCGTGGGCGTACCGGATGCGGAAGAGAGGATTGCTCTCGCGCTGAACGAGGTGGTCGGCGCTGATCCGGGGCCGGTCGTGGGGTGCGGGGTGCAGCAGAGCCCAGCGGGCGGCGTCGGGCCCGAGCGGCGCGGGGTCCTCCGGCGCCGGCACGGGCCGCAGATTCACCGGCTCGGCGTGCCGCACCTCGGCGCGGCCGCCCTGGCCGGCGACGATCCGCACCAGGGTGTCGGCGACGACCTCGGCCCGGGTGTCGTACGGCACACGCAGCTCGACGACCTGCCCGGCGAGCGCGTCACCGTGCCCGTACGACGGCCCCTGCCGCAGGACGTCTGCCACAAGGGCGGCGGACGCCCCGCCGCCGAGGCGGATGTTCAAGAACCCGGATCCGGTGATCGCGACGTCCGCAACACCGGGGGCGCCGCTGATGTGCGGCCGCAGGATCTCGGCGACCTGCAGGGGCGACCGCCCGGCCGGACGCGCCAGCTGAAGGGCGATGTTCGTGGCGTAATCCCCACACCCACCCGGCCCCGGCAACGTGACCACGGCCCGTGCAGGCACGGGAACACTCAGCTCCCCCGCGTCGACAGCACGACGCACCGCGCACAGCACGGTACGGGAGAGCTCGACGGGGGTCACGGGACAAGCGTAGGGGAGGAGGGGGGTGGGTAGGCGACTCGGTTTGGGGGACGGTCCGGGATACGGACGGGCCGGAACCGCCGGGTGGTGACACACCGGCGTGTGCGCTCTGTGACGGGCGGGGGGGGCGGGGCGGGGGTGGTGCGGGGGGTGGTGCGGGGGGGGTGGTGGGGTGCGGGGCTGAGCGGTGGGTGTATCGCTCGGCGCGTGGTGGGCGCCGCTCGGCGCTGGGGCCGGTGCGGGGTCGGTGACCGTTGTATCCGTTCTGGATGGCCGTACTGGATGGTCGTGCTCGTCCGCGCCGGTCATTCGCACCCGTCAGGGAGCGTCGGCGGCGCCGGTCATACACGCCTGTCGGGGATACGGGCCGTCCCCGACAGCGACAGTCATGCGCGCCCGTCAGTTACCGGCGCGTCCGGCGCGCTCGGTTTCCTCGACTCCGGCGGTGGCCCCGAAGGCGTCCTCGAACGACGGCGAGCCGTCCTCACCACCGCCCCCCGCACTACCCCCACGCCCCCGCCGCTCCAACAACTGGCGTACGAGCCGTACGAGTTCGGCAGGTTCGAAAGGCTTGGCGAGAAAGGCGTCGACACCCACGCCCAGCCCGCTCTCGACCTCGTGCTGAGTGCAGGCACTCACGATCGCGAGGGGAAGATTTCGGGTAAGGGGATCGGCACGGAGCCGAGCGGCGGTCCGCAGCCCGTCCAGCCGAGGCATCACCACATCGAGGGTCACGACATCGGGCCGCACCTGATGCACGATGTCCAGGCACTCGGCACCGTCGGCCGCGGTCACGACCTCGAGACCCTCCAGTTCGAGGTTGACCCTGATCAGCTGCCGGATGACCTTGTTGTCGTCCACAACAAGCACCCGACCGGACGCGCCTGGCACAACTCGAGAGTAGGTCCGCGCCCACCGCCGCGTCCGGGTTTTCCCCACTTCCGCCCCGTGCGGGGGTCAGGTTCCCACCCGCGTGGGGGGCACGTACTGGCTCGGCCCGCGCCGCCATCACCACCCCACCCGCGCCCCGCCACCACTCCGCCCGGACCAGGCCCTCACCCCGCGAACAGACCCACCGTCCCCTCCCGAGAACCCCACCCCGCCCCACCAAAACCCGTGGCAATCACCCCCGAAAGAGCTGGTAGGGTTCTACCCGTCGCCGCGAACACCGCGCCCGACACGCCCCCGTAGCTCAGGGGATAGAGCAACGGCCTCCGGAGCCGTGTGCGCAGGTTCGAATCCTGCCGGGGGCACTTCGCCTCAACCAGCACAATGATGCGGTTGACCAGCGCAGATGCCTAACACGAAGAGCGGGACCCAGTCTCACTGGGTCCCGCTCTTTCTCGTTGTTGCGCACTGGTCGCGTGTGAGTGGCGTGTGAGCCAACAGACGATGCGTGCAAGCTGCTCGACGGCGGGCCGCCGCCGACCATGCCGTTGAGTGCCGCCCTGAGATCCCAGCCTGCTGGCCGACGCCGACAACGGTTTCAGCTACCAGCCACCCGCCGCCTCTGTCTGCCAGACGGCTCCATCTTCCACCCCACCGGTCGCGGAACCTGCTACTGGCAACGGGGCATGTCCAACTGACGCGATCCCCAATCAGTCGGCCTGGCCCCGCCACTCCGCTTCCCTTACGTAGCAGCCTGAATATTCACTGGAGGACATAGCCTTGGGCATGTCATTGCGCCAATAAAAGATGTCCTCCCGACTTGCTCCGCCGCGGATTTCATCAACGGCTTTCTTCGAAATAATCAGGCAGAAATTCTTGGTCAGCGAGCTGTGATTCCCTGATCGACTCAGTTGAAGTGATCCCTCATACCGGCCGGGCTGGAAGCTCCAGCCGTCGGCCTGGAACAAGAAGGTCGGCTGCTGAGGTTTGTCCTGACTGACGAGGAATGGGGCGGGATCACCAGACCATCTATACGAGATCCATTCAGCAGCGGGGTCGAAGTTCCATGTGCCGACCTCTTTCCAGTAGAAAACCGGTCTTTTCGAAGAGGAAATCGAGCCGACGGGAGTCAGCTGGAAACGCGCGTCACGGATAACCTCGACATCCTGGGTCTTGACTCTGGTGGACACTGTCGGCTGAAGATAGAAATGGGTGTCCTTGCCCACCAGTCCAATGCGCATGAGATGAGGCAGCGCCGCATCGATTTCAGATTTCTTTTGAAGTTCTGCGAAGTTATACAGTGAAAAGGCTAGGGCTGCTACACCCGCGGCTGTAGCAGCCCATTTGTGCACGGCGTCGAAACGACTCCTCCGGGACGTCGTCGCGTCATCGCTGTCGACCATGCTCTTACCTTGGCCAAGATCGCAGCCCTCAACCCGTTGCACTGCTCCATATGGCCAGCAAAATCAACACCGGCCAGTGCGTTCACTCGTCCTGCAACGCGGTACATGCTGCCAGCACCGCCGCAAGGTGCTGCGCCTGCGCACCTCAGTCGCAGGGAGCGCCCCGAGGGTCCCGCCCGTCACGACGGGCGGGGCAGGGGGTGGCGTCGTCAGATCAGACCTGCCCCACCTCAAGCGGCGTCGGTGCCAGCAGAGCGATCGGACGGGTTAGGCCATCCATCCCATAGCCATCTCGATCCTCCTGTTGTTCTCAGCCTCGCTGTCGTCGATGCAGCCCGCGTATCGGCGGTGGATGACCTCCGGTGAGTTGCCGGCGCGCCGGGCCACTTCAGCCACCGGGAGGCCTGCGCGGAGCCAGTTCGTGATGCACGTGGCGCGCAGGTCGTAGGGTTTCCGGCCCACGTGCGAGTCCACCTTGTTCGGCGGAAGCGCCAGCGGTCTTGCTTCCTGCCACACTCGCCAGTAGCTGGACGTACCGAGCAGATCTCCCCGTTCGTTGGGGAAGAGCCGCCCGTCCTTAGCCGTACCGAACTTCTTTAGGTGCGCTTGGATCATCGCCACCAGGACGGGCGGAATCGGTACCGGCGGGTCCGTGCCAGGCTCCCGTGACTTCAGCCCCCGCTTATCGTGGCGCTCACCTGAGTCGGTCCATTTCTTGCCGGAGATAGGACGCGTCTCCCAGAGTGTGAGGGTCCCCCATCCCTTTTCAGGGAGATGGCAGTCAGACAGCCGGAGCCCGACCACTTCGGCCGGACGCATCGCTGCGTACAGGATGCAGCCGAAGAAAGCGCCAGACGCCTCCCCCGGTTACGGTGCACCGAGCCGACATATGAGACGGCCGTAAGGAGTTGCCTCCCCTGCACTTCGTTGACCAGAACCCGCGGGTTCACGGCATCGCTCCCACTGGAGGTGGGCCGTTTCAACCCGGCGAGCGGATTTGCGTCTAGCCTCGATCATTCATGAGGGTCCGTCAGCTTGCTGACGGACCCTTTGTGGTGAGTGTCGGTGGGGATTTTCGGAGTCTGGGTAGGTTGAGTGCCCGGCTGTCGCGTCGGGTGGGCGCCGGGTTCCACGGCTCCGGTGGGCTGGTGCCGCTCGCAGGGATGGGAAAGTGCTGGTCAGCCGGGGTTCGGGAGGGCGTGGAGCCGGTCCAGGGCGTCGTTGATCACGTCGGTCCAGGGCCAGTGCCTGGCGAGGCGGAGGTATCGGCGGCGGCCGGTGGTGACGAGCTGGGCGGCGGTGGAGAACAACCGAAGCCGCAGGCGGCGGGGCTCCCAGAGCCGGGCGGTGCTGGTGAGGGCGAGCAGGGGCATCCAGGCCAGCAGGTCGAGGGCGATCTGCACGATCTCCAGCCAGATCTGGTTCTGCGCGGCGTCGTGGAGGGGGAGGTTGCGCAGGCCGGTGGCTCGGGCGGCACGGATGCGGTCCTCGGCCCGGGCGCGCTGGCGGTGGCGCAGTTCGAGGGCGGCGATCGCACCGTCGGCCGTGTTGGTGGCGAAGCAGGTCAACCGCATGCCGTCGGCGTCGGTGAAGCGCAACTGGGCGCCGGGGTGCGGGCGTTCCTTGCGCACGATCAGCCGCAGCCCGTTCGGCCAGCCCGTCAGGCAGTCGCCGGCGAGTTCGGCGACCCAGGCGCCGTCGCGGATGTCGCCGTCGGGCTCGACGGCAGGCGTCCAGGCCGAGGCCGGGACCTTCAAGACGGCCTGGTGGATGGCGTCGGTGATGGTCATCCCGACCGAGTACGACAGCCACCGCCCGCGCCGGGTGAGCCAGGCGACGAACTCGTGGGTGCCGCCGCCGGAGTCGGTGCGGATCAGCGTCTGGCGCCCCCGTCGGAGGTGTTTCGGCAGCTGGGCCAGGGCCAGTTTCGTGGCCTCGATGTGGTCGGCGGCGGTGTTGGAGCCTGCGTTGCCGGGCCGCAGCAGGCCCACGACCGGCTCGCCGGACCCGCCGCGGCCGTGGTCGACGAACCCCATCAGCGGATGGTGCCCGAAGGTCTTCTTCCAGGTCGCGGCGGCGTCCTGCTTCTCGGAGTGCGCGATGACGAGGACGCCGTCGATGTCCACGATCACCTGGCCGCCCGCGTCCGGCGCCGCCTGGCCGGCCAACTTCCAGACGTGTTCGCGTACTTCGGCGCGGGCCGTGCGCAGTGCGGTCAGGGCCCGCTTCCCGCCCCGGGCGAGCGTGTCGATGAGTCGGGAGACCGTCGGGTCGGAGGCTACCGGCCCGAACACAGCGGGCTCCGCCCGCAGCATGCCCGCATCGGCCAGGCAGTCCCCGCCCAGCGCGACCGCGAGGGCGACGTCCAGGAGGACCTTCCCCGGGTCGTGGACGGCCCGCTGCTTGCGCCACGGGGCGAGTGCCGCCGATATCGCCACATCCAGGCCGGTCTTGCGGACCGTCTCGACCAGCAGCACCGCACCGGCCTGCGAAACCACTCCGCGACCGCCGCCCTCGACGCGGACCCGCGGGTAGGACCCGATACGCTTCTTCACCTGGAAAGTGCCTCCGACGGTGGCGGGAACAAGGACCTCAGCAATCCTCATTCTCGCTGGTCAGAGGCACTTTCTGCTTTCGCGATCACCAGTCGGACAGCCCACCTCATGAAAGCGCGAGGCTAGTACTACAGCCGGACTTCGCGCGGGCCGTCGCCGACAGCACTCGCGTTCCGAGTCGGCGGGCCGGGATTCTGCCTGGTGAGCGTCGCGAGAGTGACCTCGCAGCTGACGAATGGTCAGTTCTGAATGCCTTCGGTGACGCCGCTGGCCTGAGGGAACGCGGAAGTCCGGCTGTAGTACTAGGAGGCGTCAGACGTGGCTGAGGCCGGTGGGGGCGCAGCAAGGCACACGCGTTCATGATCGGTTGGCGCCCCTACCGTCGTGACTGACCGTCGTCGGCTGAGGTACAGACGAGCCCCGGGGTCTGGTCTGGAGCAATGACTGTGCCAGCCGGCGAACGGACAACAAGCTGATGGCGGGGAGTGCTGCCGCCTGCTCTTGATGTCGTCCGACCCGGCAAGATGCAGAGTGCTCAGTCCGACTCAGAGAAGATCTTGGAGACGGGCAGGAAACAGTGCCCTGTCTCGCTCACGTGCCGCTTCTTGCGGCGCATGAGCTCGTCCAGGCGGATGCGTTGGTCAAGTACAGCCATGAAGTCGCCCCCATCCATCGTGATGAACGGCGTGCTGAGGCTGTAGACCGCCAGGGCGTCCGAGGTGAAGCCGCTCATGCTGATATATAGGCCGAGAGCGTTCTTGCCCTTGCGCTCGATGTTGCTCTTGAAGACGTCCAGCTCCCGACGGCCGATGGCCTCTTTCCACCACTTGGCTTCGAGGACGTAGTGGTCAGTGTCGAAAGAGAACGCACCATCGATCTGCTCATGGTCCAAGCTGTATGCCGCCCGTGGCTCCAGGTCATACAGGGCGAACATCTGATTGATGAAGCCCTCGAAGTCCCTCCCCCGCTGCTGCGGGTTGGCAGCCGAGTGCATCACAATGAACAGCTGCTTCAGCTCCTCATGAGCCTGAGCAAACGCTCGGCCGTCCTGGGCCTGCTTGGCGCTCTCCGCGATGGCGACGGCGTGTGCCTCATGCTCCGCAATGACCTCACGCTGCTTGGCAGTCCAACGCCTTAACTCTGCAACAGCCGCGGTCGCTTTGGCTATCTTCTCCTCCCCATCCTACTGGGAAGTCAGATTAGGAAAGGTCTCCATGTCTGCGATATCGAGCATGAGTGCGACCGTCAGGTCGAGGTACCGTGCTTCATTGGCCTGCAGCAGGTTGACCAACTGGCCTGATACTTCCCGCTTGGTGGACGACGGGAAGCTCAGCTGCGCCAAGAGCTCGCTGTGATCCTTCAGCATTGCTCGGACGTACAGCTCAAAAGGGTCTTTGTTCCAGTAGATCGTGGTCAGCGCCTCGACCAGCGCTGTGTATGCGGCCGGACGGATGGCCTTACTACGAGAGTTGGGCTGCGGCACCGTTCCCCTCCCCCTTACGCACGATGACCGACCTATCACAGTACCGCGCGATCAGTCGATGACCAGCCTGTATGACAGGACTTGATCCCAGAGGACCTTCGATCCTGCGCCGACGCCGTGACGATCTTGGTCCAGGTGACATCCACAGGTGACATCAACGGCACCGGATGTAGGCGCCCATGCGCGGCTCAACATGTACCCACGATCGAGCAAGGACCCTCTCGGGTCACGCTCGGATCGAACTCCTAAAGCGGTGCTCCCACTCTGTGAACGATCGTCAGCAACGGGTCCCGCCACAGCCGGAGCCCAACCAACTCGGCAAGTGACCGCCGCATCCGACAGGACATGACCCAGCGTTGCATTGAAAGCCGGTGTCCATATAGGGAGTCCATGACTTCGCAGTAGTGGCTGCGAAGCCTCTCAACCACTTTGCACCTTCCTCAAGTTGTGCTCAGATAAGAGATCATCTACTTGAGGCGTACATGGCTAGCCCATAGTGTTCAGGAATCCGGCCACCCGCCAGGGGGTCGTCACAAGGGGGAACACATGGGCATCGGCATGCGCCGAACCGCCATCGCGTCCAGCTCAGCCCTTCTGCTCTGTCTCGGAGCGGTCGGGACGGCGAGTGCGGACCAAGAAGTACCCGCGTCGTCCATCAGCGGCCCTGACCAGGCCGCGGACGCCATCGCCGCAGAGAACACCGTCGAAGTCAATGACCGAGACACCTGGGAAGACGGCGATGAGACAACCGTGGTCCGGCCGAGAATCTGCGACGGGCCTCAAACGTGGATCGAAATAACGTCGAAGAAGAACTACCACATTCCGTCGTGGTGGAACGGCACGAAATACAAGGACGGACCCGGCGGCACCATGGCCGTCAGCGTGACCAAGTCTGGGACCATCTCGGCCGAGGTTACGGGCACTGTGGAAACCGAGGCCAAGGCCATCGTCTGGGCAGCCAAGGCTTCGGTCAGTGTCAAGGTCGGCACCAGCGTGACGATCACGACCGGCCACACCTACACACACAACATCGCCCGCGGTAAGTACGGCCACCTACAGTACGGTTCATGGGGCTACAAGGTGTCGTGGAAGAAGTATCGACGCGTCGGAAACGGTTGCGGCCACGGGACCGAGATCGACAGCGGCAACGCAACGCTTCCCACATCCGAGACTGGCTGGAAGTACTGGGAAACCTCCACATGACCCCTCACCGCGGGCCCCGAGTCTGGTTCCTTGGTTACGTCCTGGCCCCGGCCCTGCTCCTCACGGCCTGCACCTCGGATCATGATTCCGAGACCAGCCCCACGGCTTCCGCTTCTGCATCTCCCACCGCCCGCAACACGGCGAAACAGGCCGAGAAGAAGCTCGCAGCGGAAGCTCAGTCAGCGCTCGACGCCACTACTGAGCATGGCTCGATGATCGAGTCAGGGGTGGAACGCCTGACCGAGGGGATCCACACACAACCCGCTCTGGACAAGGAAACCACCTACCGACTCACCGTCGTGTGCGCCGGCAAGGGAGAAGCGGAGATCGTGTTCACTCCGACCAGCGCGGGCTCGAAGGAGCCGGTCCCCTGTGACGGCTCTACTGTCTTCGAGCGATTCACAGCCAAGGATTCGCTCCGCCTCGATGTCCAAGGAAAGCCCGATGCGACGGGCATGATCGCCTGGCGGATCAACAAGATGTGAACCAGCACTTGGTGTCCTCCCGCTCCTCAGGGAGCGGGAGGACACCAAGCCGTGCAGCAGGAACCATCCCGACAACTGGCCACCGCAATGATTGCTCAGGGCTCCGGGAAGGGCGGCACCTCGTCCATCACCCGCAGTAACTTCCGGGCAGGGGCCACCTCCTCTGGCCGCACGGACGAGGCGAGCTCTTCGATCAGGCTCCATCCCAGTTCCCGTCTCATTCGATCCCGTTCACCGTCGTTCAGGCGGGACCTGGAGGCGTCCACACCCCTGGTCTGACGTCCGTGAACGCAGGTGAACCGCCCTGGACGACACCCACCACGCCACCAACACAGTTGGAAATCGTGTTGGCGGTGCAGAGCTGCAGTCGGCGTCCGGTCGTAGCAGGCCTGGTTTGATGCGCCGGACTCCGGTACAGACCGCCAGCGTGGCGTCCTCCTGATCGAGAACCACGGTGGCGCGTCCCGCGAGTGGTGTAGGGGTAATCGTCGTGAAGTCGCAGGCCGTAGCCCGCATGACCTTCAGTGACCGATCTCTGCAGGGCTACTGATCTGAAGATCAAAAAGCAGCGTGATGCAGAGCCCTGGGTGACAGCTCGAAGGTGGTCGCGAATTGCTGGTGATTCTCTGCCCTCATCCGGGAATGCACAGCGTGACCCGTGGTGGTCGGCAGCTAGGGGGAGGGATCCGATGGCTCAGCGTCGGAACAGCAATGGGCGCAGTGAGTACCAGCGGCAGCAGCAGGCGATGCAGCGCGCACAGCGTCAGCAAGAACAGCAGGCTGAGCGGGCACGCAAGGCCGCCGAGGCGGATCGTAAACGACGGGAGCGGGAGCAGAAGGTCGCGTACGAGCAGCGGCAGGCGGAACTCGCGCAGGCTCGAACCATCGGTGTCGAGCATGAAGCAGAGCAGTTACGACAGTTGCTGCGGGACGCCCTGGTAGGAGACGCGCCGACCTCCTTCGAGCGGTTGCGTCGCGTTCACACGCCGACGGCGTTCGATGAACGTCCCTGGTCTCGCCCGGAGCTCGCGCCACGGTGGGAAGAATTCGCCCCACCGGAGCCGGGGAAGCTGTCAGCGCTGCTCGGGCTGGGCAAGAAGAGATATGACACCGAACTGGCAGCTTCTCAATAACGCTTCCGTGAGGCACAGGAGCACCACCGGCGCGCGGAGGAGAAACGGCGCACCACGCTGGAGCGGAAGCGGGTCGCGCACGACCTGCGGGAGGTCCACGCGGCGCGGGAGGCGCAGGAGTTCAACGAGGCTTTGGACCAGCGGCGTGAGAGATACCGCGCTGGGGAAGCTGAGGCAGTCGAGTGGTTTCTGGGGGAGGTGCTGGACGCCTCCACATATCCAGCAGGATTCCCACGAGGACATCGCATCGCGTTCCGCGCAGCAACCGGTGACGTACTGATCGAGATTCAGCTGCCCTTGGAGGAGTGCGTTCCGTCCGCGCGAGGCTACAAGTACATCAAGTCTCGCGACGAAACGACGGCGGTGCCACGTACGGAGAGGGAGCGCAAGGAGACGTACGCATCGGTACTCGCCCAAATAGCGCTGCGCACCGTGCACGAGGTCCTGGCCAGTGACACGGACAAGGTCATCACCGGTGTAACGCTCAATGGTCACGTGAAGACTGTCGACCGCGCTACTGGGCAAGAGGTATCCCCCTGCCTGATTACGCTCAGCACGAGCAGGGATCATTTCGCGACGCTGAGACTGAGCCAGGTCGACCCGGTCCACTGTCTGAAGCACCTCAACGCGCTGGTGTCGCCGAATCCGTACGATCTGGAGCCCGTCCGGCCCATCATCGAGTTCGACCTTTCGAAGTACAGGCTGATGGACAGCATGGACGTCGTCGCGGCAGGGCCCCGGCAAAGTTGTTCTGTAGCCCTGTGACGTGGGATTTTGCGGGTGGAAGAGGTGCACGGGCGTGGTCCAGTCCGGTTGGATGGAGGTTCCTACGCCTTACCGTCCGACCAGGGGATCACGCCCGCGCCATGCCATCGTCCCTCATCCCTGCGCCTGTTCGCACGCCTGCCCCGGATCATGAGCTCCTCGTCCAGCTGCTTGCCGGGATACCTGATCCGCGCCGTCGGCGCGGTGTCCGGCACCCGGTGGGTGCTCTGATCGCGGTGGCGGTGTGCGCGGTGGTGGCCGGAGCCCGGGGGTTCACCGCGATCGGGGAGTGGGCCCGGGACGCGGGAAGTGCCGCGCTGCAACGGCTGGGCCTGGAGCGGGGCGGGGTGGACGAATCAACGCTGCGGCGCCTGTTCGCCCGCCTCGACGCGGACCGTCTCGATGCGGTGCTGGGAGCCTGGGCCCTGACCAGGACCGCACGTGTCGCGGGCCGCAGGGTGATCGCCATCGACGGCAAGACGGTCCGAGGAGCACGCGGCGGCGGCTCCGCGGCCCCGCACCTGGTCGCCGCCCTCGCGCACGGGTCCGGGGCGGTGCTCGGCCAGGTCGCGGTGAGCGAGAAGAGCAACGAGATCCCCGCCGCCCGGGAACTGCTTCAACTCCTCGATCTGGACGGCGTGGTCGTCACGATGGACGCACTGCACACTCAGCACGACACCGCGACCCTGGTGACCAGGGCCGGGGGAGACTACGTCCTGACCGTGAAGGCGAATCAGAAGTCGCTGTACGCACAGCTCAAGGCGCTCCCCTGGGCTTCGATCCCCGCTGTCACCAGGACGGACCGAGGACATGGGCGCCGCGCCACTCGCACGATCAAGGCCGTCGACGTGCCGGCATGGGTCGGGTTCGCCGGGGCCGGGCAGGTCGCCCAACTGCGGCGCACCGTCACCCGCAAGGGCCGACGGACCATCGAGATCGTCTACCTGATCACCAGCGCGGACGCCCGCACCGCGCCGCCCGCCGTCCTGGCAGCATGGACGCAGTCGCACTGGGAGATCGAGAACCGCCTGCACTGGGTCCGCGACGTCACCTTCGACGAAGACCGCTCCCAGATCCGCACCGGCAACGCACCCCGCGTCATGGCGGGCCCTGCGCAACACCGCGATCACGCTGCTGCGCTTGGACGGACACCAGAACATCGCCGCCGCCCTACGGCATCACGCACGCGCCACCGACCGCCCCATCAACCTGCTCCTGACAGCGTGATCAACAACTTTGCCGGAGCCCTGGTCGTCGCGGGCCTCGACAGCAGGCCAGTACTTGTGCAGTTGTCGCCGACTGAGTTCGAGCACCTGATCCGCCAGCTCTTCGAGGCAATCGGTATGGAGGCGTGGAACACTCAGGCGTCGAAGGACGAAGGCGTCGACGCCGTAGCCGTCAGCAAGGACCCCGTCTTCAACGGTGAGTGCATCATCCAGGCCAAGCGCTACAGCAAGCTCGTCGGAGTTGAATCCGTCCAGGCCCTTGCCGGGGTTGTGGAACACAAGCGAGCCGCGAAGGGTGTCCTGATCACCACGTCGTGGTTCGGCAGGGCAAGCCACGAATTCGCCCGGCAGCACGGCCGCCTTCAGCTCATCGAAGGTCCCGAACTGAAGTACCTCATCAAAGAGCATCTCGGAAAGGACGTGATTCCAGGGCCGGTTCCGCCCAAGCGTCGCGCCTGACCACGAGCTCCAGGGCAGCGAATCCTGACGGCATGTGCTGGCCGATGCCTCGTCCGTGGACGGCTGCTGCATCCCAACCGCACCAGATCGAGCGGGGAACATTGGGGAACCACGGTGAGATCAACCGAGAACCAGCGAGGCTATGTTCGGCCGTTCACCCAGGTCAGCCCCGAACCGCTCCCAAATGCTCGCAGCTTCCAAGCTGATGGCCCTGTCGTTCGTCCGGGCTGCGGCGCTGGGGCGCCGGTCCCGGCCGAGCGGCAAGGCAACCGACCGCCGGGGAGCACTTCAGGCCGCAGGGGCTTCCCGAGGAGGGAGCAGAGAGCCGTCCGTCGTCGCGTCATGCGATTCCGCGGCCAGTCCGGCCATAATCAGCGTCGCCAGCAGCTCAGCCGCTTCGGGGCGAACGGTCCCGAGCTGCACCAGTCCGTCACCGAAAACGTTCACATCGGCCACCAGGCCTGGGAAGTCGGAGTCCAGCCCGAGGAGCACGAGCTGATCAGCCAGTATGCCGGCGCTTCGTCGTGCGCGGTTCCAGCCGCGTACGTAGGGCACATCGGGCCACAGGTTCTCCGCTCGTTTGGCTACCACTCCGCGCCGGTCGGTCATGTCGTCAGGCCCTTCCCTTGTGTTCTTCGGCGATGGTCGGCCCGTGATCGTCGTCGCTATGGTCTCGGCCGAAGCCGCTTGCCAGGGCCAGGTGCAGGAGCTCTGCGAGACGCTCGGCCGTGGCGGGGGACACTCGGCCCAGTTCGACGAGGCCGTGCCCGAAGGCGTTCAAGTCCGCGCGCAGGTAGGGAAAGTCCTTCTCCAGCCCGGCGCGCACGAGGACGTCTCGCAATGCAGTGGTCGCGTTTCGGGCCGCGTACCAGCCGTCGCTGTCGAGGGGCGACCACGCGGCAGCGTCGCGTCCGTCGGTCGGCTCATCCGGCATCCGTGCTCGTCTCCTCGGGAAGAGCAGCGACCGCCGCGTACGGCGTCGGGTACTGCTCGTCGAAGCGGTCGATCCTTGCTAGGAGTTCAGCGGAGGCGACCAGCGCAGTCGCGAGGGCGACAGGGCGCAACGGATTGGCTTCCGGTCGGCGTGTAGGTGCGCGAAGCCACTGATAGCGGTCATCGGACAGCGGGATGGGACCCGGGACGACGACGGCGCAGTTGTGGCTCAGGTACCGGTACGGCGGTGGCGAGGCCGTCTCGCGGTCGAGGTAGTGCGTGAAGGTCTCGCGGCTCTGCGAGCAGAGGAAGAACCCGACTCGCTGTGCCTTGCGGTCGACGACCGTCGGTCCGAACGGCATCGCGCTTCGTAGGAGGCGGTCGAACATCTCCATCCCGAGGCGCTGTTCCACGCTCACCACGTCGAAGTAGCGGCCGGTCGGTAGCAGACAGGGCATCCTGGGATCGTCCGCCCAAACCTGCCGGCACTCGGTGGGGTTGTCCGCTGCCGCCGACAGCCATTCCATGCCCCTTCTGGTCATCCTCTGCACGTCAACTCACCTCGGTCGAGACTCGGTTGCGGCCGCAATGCCGCCCTGTATCCAGGCTCGGGGTCGCCACCCTGGCTAGGGCAGATGACGAGAGGTGATGGGGGATGACGGGTCATGCGTGGACGCGTCATCCCCCATCATGGAACAACAGCCCACGATCTCCGGTTACTTGCAGCGCGCAGTGAAGAACAGCGCGTACATTCGGTTGTAGGGCCAAAGAGTTGTGCGCCCCAGAAGTCGCACCCGTGCTGAGGTGGGGAGGGAACGGTCACGTCTTCGCTGGAGCCAATCAGCGTTCACTTACGACAAGCCCGTGTGGGCCGCGGCTGGAGTCAGCCGCGGTTGGTGCGCGAATTGCGTCAGGTTGCGCTCCGTCGCGGCCACCAACTCCCGTCGGATGCCAGCGTGAAGCGCCGTATCGCCAGTTGGGAGAACGGCCACAGCACGCCGGACGACTTCTACGGCCCGTTGTTGTGTGAGGCGTACGACCTCAGCGCCGCCGAGTTGGGGCTGAACCACGAGGGCGAGCGGGACACAGGAGTCTTGGACGCCAGTTATCCGGCGAGTCCCGAAGGGGCGATCGACGCAGTCGGTCAGCTGTGGCGCGCTGATCTCAACCGGTACGAGCCCCTGTTGCAGGCTGAGCCGTCCGAGCCCGCATGGAACGAGGCCTCGCTCCGTTGGCTGGTCGCACCCGAGCCGGACATTCCTCGGCAGCGTCAGAACGGAATGCGAGTCGGTTTCGGAGACGTTGCCGCCATCAAGACCACCGCGGACATGTTCGCCGAGTTGGACGACCGGTTCGGCGGCGACCACGCGCGGCACGCAGCTGTGCAGTACCTCAGCACCGAAGTGACGCCGCTTCTGCGCGGGCAGTACACCGAACAGGTTGGGCGAGCCCTGTTTTCCACCGTGGCAGAGGCGACCCTCCTGGCCGGCTGGATGTCCTACGACGCGTGCCGTCACGGCCTGGCACAGCGGTACTTCCTCCAAGCTCTCCGGTTGGCGCAGGACGCCAACGACCGTCGGCTCGCCGGAAGCATCCTGTCCGCTATGAGCCATCAGGCGACGTTCCTCGGTCGCTACACGCAGGCCGCGACCCTTGCCCGTGCGGCACTCATGGGCATCTCCCCCGTGGCCACGCCGACACTGCGCGCCCAGTTCCATGCCATGGAGGCCCGCGCACTTGCCCGCACCGGCGACGTACGGGCCTGCGAAGCCGCACTGACCGCCGCCACGAAAGCTCTGGAGGGCAGGAACAGCGACGACGAGCCCGAATGGATCAGCTACTTCGACGAAGCTGAACTTGCTGCTGAGGCGGCCCACTGCTTCCGCGACGTCAACAGCGCCCGAAAGGCCGTCGCCCACGCCGAGAACGCCATGAGCGGCAGCCATGTACGGAGCGACTTTTTCGCGACCATGGTGTTGGCCGATGCCCACCTACGCGCCGGCGATGTCGAGGAAGCCTGCCGTGTAGCCCTCGATGCGCTCGACCTGGGCGAGCAGCTCAAGTCGGCTCGCTGCATCAGCTACCTTGCCGAGTTCCGGCAGAACCTTGCAGGTGTCGGTAGCAACAAGGACGTACAGACCTTCACCGATCAGGTCAGAGACCACAGGTTGTGGCTCGCCTCTGGCCATCACGTCGGTTCCTGAAGCGCCCGGTCAGAACGGGCCCCATGCGTCTCGGCCCTCACCAGTGCGAAGGGACCCCACTCGCCGAGCGAATTCGGCGGCAGCCCGGTCACTGCTCGTGACCTGGTGGCCGAGCCAGGCGACCATCATCAGTTCGCGCAGGTCCGCGAGGGTCTCGTACCCGGGCCAGTTCATCAGGTCGAAGCCGTATCGGTGCACGAACTCTGCGTACTCCGCCTTGGTGTGCCAGGCGTACCGCTCGTAGAACATCGCTGTCTGGACCAGGTCCCACTCGCGTGGAGCGAGAGCGAAGCCGTCCAAGTCGATGAGCACCGCGTGCCCGTCGCGATGGCGGAGGATGTTCCCGATGCTCGCGTCGCCGTGGATCATGCCGAAGGGAAGGATGAAGTCCAGTCGGTCGTAGTCCTTACCGAGGGCCGATGCTCGTTCCTCCAGGAACGTCCGGTCGTCCGCCGAGATACCGTCCAGCCCCTCAAGGGACGCCGCTACCTTGGCCAGCGGGTCAAAGTACGGCAGGCGCAGCGACTCAGGTTCTTCGAGCCAGTGCAGGCGGCGGAGAAGATCGGCAAGTTCCCCGACCGTCCCGTACTCCTCGCGCTCTTGGACGCTCTCCCAGAAGGTCACCACGAGGCCGTCGACGACGAGCGGTTGGGTGACCGAAGCCGGCACGCGCATGGCCGGGAAGTCCTGTGTCTCAAGCCATCTGGTGACGCGCACGGCCCGTTCCATCTCGCCGAGCACCACCGGATCACGCGCGATGCGGACGATGATCGGTAACGACGGTAGGCGATAGACCGCGTTCGAGCCGAGACGCAGCAACTCGGCGCCAAGGGGGTCGAGTTGGACCGTCGCGCACGCCTTCCGGAGGACCGGTTCCAGGCCCTCCGCCGTGAACTCCGTGCCGCCGCCGTCAGGTGCCCCGCTGCTGCCCGAGATCATGCCTCGACCATACGGGCCAGGCCGACCACTCGACAGGCCGCCCACGTAATGGAGGCGTAATGACCTTGGTCAACCAAGATCGAGAGCACTCCTCCCCTGCAGGTCAGCGACCCAGAAGGGCAACGGTCTCTGATGGGCTCCGGAGCCGTGTGCGCAGGTTCGAATCCTGCCGGGGGCACTCGCCTAGGAACAGCAGAGATCAAGCGCTGACCAGGGCGGATGCCGAGAGAAGAGGGCGGGAGTCAGTCTCACTGACTCCCGCCCTCTCTCGTTGTCTCTCACTATTCGCGCACTATCTGCGATACAGGCGACACACCTCCGACACGCGAGAGACCCACCCCTGAGTCAGGGCGCGACCGTGGATCAGACCTGGAATGCCGGGAGCAGGGATCAGCATTGCCAGCGCGGCGCTAGGCGTCATGGGGGTTACGCCAGCGGCAGGGCGCAGGCTCGCGGCACGGTCACGCCAGTACACCCACGACGTCGAACACGTCCGACCCTGTACGGCCGGGACAGCCTTAAGGACCGTGGTCGTCGTCGCCTCATCGAGATCCGGCCCTGCCCACCAGAGCGGTGACCGGCCTCATGGTCCGCACGGCGCGCTGGCTTACGTTGCGCTGAGGCCCGCGCACGGCCGCTCGCGGTCGGCCAGGACGCAAGGTGTCGGGTCCGCCGCGATCGCGGCGGACCCGACACCTTGACCGTCGCAGCCGTTACCGCCGGCTCGGCCCCCACCAGCCCGCCAGGACCGCGGACATCACTTCACCACGACGTTGTCCCCAGACGACGTCGACGGCCCGGTGGTGGTGTTGCCGTAGTACACCCAGCGCCACGTACCCGTCTTGGAGGCCTTCACGGTCGTCCTGAGATCACCCGAGCCGTTCGCGTACACCTTCTTCACCGTGGTGTAGGAGGTGGTGCCGGCAGGCTTGAACTGCAGGCTCACCAGGCGGCCTCCGTAGGAGGCGTACTTCCTGGTCTCCCAGTTGGCCCGCGTGACCTTTCCGGTCACGGTGATGGTCCTGTCCTTGGACACCGGTTCGGGCGAGGCGTTGACGGTCAGGCGGGAGTTGCGCTTGACGTGGACGGTCAGACCCTCGTCGTCGGTGTCACCACCGCCGCCCTCGAAGTACACCTCGGCCCCGACCTTCCAGGCCCCGGCCTCGCTGTTACGCATGTCCCACACGCTCGGGTCGAAGTACATCGTCTCGTTGAAGTCGCAGACGCCCGAGCTCACCTTGATGCAGTCGCTCGTCTCGACGGCGTGCCACAGCCGATCACCCGCACCACTGCGGTACAGGAACACCGCTGGCCACTTCCACTTGTGAGTGGTCGCCATCCGGAAGGAGGCGGGCGCCGCGACCTCGTTCGACACCCCGATCACAATCGGCTTGCCGCCGTTCACCTGGACACGGGTGAACGAGACCCCACCCTCGGCCGCCCCGGCCGGCACCGCAGCCACGGCCGTGAACACCGCCGCCGCACCACCGGCCACGACGACTCTCCAGACCTGCTTCCCCACCTGATCCCCAATCTCCTTACGGAAAGGCACCGAAGGCTCATCCCTCCAGCGCCTTACAGACAGCCGGGATCCACACGGGGTTGTACACCCGCGTATCACAATGGGGCATCAAACAATCCCCGCCTCCCGCGAGTCGGAGAGGTCGGTGCGGTGCGGCGGGCGAAGCACGCACTCCTAAGGCTTGTCCCGCAATGATCTTTGGGGGTCGCCCCTGGGCTTTTCCGTCAGCGTGGCTGTGCGGTTCCCGAGCGTGCGGCCTTCCTCAGAGGTCCGGGAACGGTGGCGCCTCGTCCATCGTCAGCAGCAGTTTCCGTGCCGGTTCACTCTCTTCCGGCCGCATGGATGAGGCGAGGCCCTCGATGACCAGTCGGCCTGCGTGCACGACTTCCCTGGCGGCTGCTTCCCAGGCAGGCTGCTCCCGGAAGCTCGTGCGCTTCGGGCCGCCGGGCCCGCGAGACCCAGCTGTGCAGCGTCCCGGGATGGATACCCAGATCCTCGGTCACCTCCGGAATCGGCTTCCCGGTCTCCGTCACGAACCGCACCGCCCCCTCACGGAACTCGGCGTCGTAGATGCGCTTCCTGGATGCCATGACCCCCAACTATCCCTCCGGTCACGGTCTCCACAGTAGGAGGGGAGGTGCACTACTACGAGCGGAAGAAGGCGGAGGGGAAACGGCACAAGCAGGCCCTGCTGTGTCTCGCCCGCCGCCGCGTCGACGTCCTGTTCGCCATGCTCCGCGACGGCACCTTCTTCGAACCACACGCCGTCCCCCAAACCACCTGAACCACAACAGATCAACCGACCCGCCCCTTGACGAAGGAGATAGGGGCACCCCCCAACGCATGAGCGCCCTCCCCGGCCGTCTGTTGGGGCCGTGGAAGGGCGCTCCATTGTGAGCAACGTCGACAACTGCCGACAGCTCAGCAGCGGGAGGCTACCGATCAGAAGGAGACGAAGACGCCGGCCTGGTGGTACTGGCTGCCGGCGCCCAGGGCCTCGCTCTTGACTGCGTCGACCTGAGCCAGAATGTCCGAGTCGCTGACCGCCGTGGGTCCGGCGATGACGCCGACGTGCGGGCTCAGGCCGCCGGAGACGTTGTCGAGCTCGGCATCGGAGATCTCAACGGTCTGAACCTGGGGAGCGGAGTTCATGGTGGGACTTCCCTTCGTATGAATGTTCTGCAAGGGGGGAGCGGCCCATGTGGGGACGAACGGCGAGCCGCAGCCGCAGGCGCGTGACGTCTGGTTCCGGGAACCTTCGTACGGCCCTGGCGGCGCAAAGGATCAAATCACGGAGCACGCCGAGCATCCAGTCAAACGGCATCCTCGCCAGGGCAGTTGAACGCGCGGGCTACGCATTCGTGCAGACCTGAACACGAATTGAGGGCAGCTTCTCTACAAACTGCATGGGTCGGAGGATGACTGGTATCCCCGCGGCGTTTCCGACTTGACACTCCGCACCGACCGAGCGCCATCCGGCATGCTCTTGTGCAGATCCAACGCCCCCCGTGTAGCGGTTGCGTATTCGATGTTCAGATTCAGGGCGTGGGCGTTCGGGATGCGCCGCATGTCCTGTCGCGTCGGCGAAGGGCAAAGGCCCCCAGGTCGCCACGGGCCAATGACCACCCAGACCGTGAGGTGATCGAGTGCAGCGGCCGGAGAGACAGCGGACTGCAGAACGCCGACACCCACGACGGACGTGCCGGACACGTGCCAGGTCGTGCGGGGAACCACGGGAGCGCGTACTCCCACACTCGCCAGTAGCCAGTAGGTGGAAGAGCCGACCACTCCCCCGCGTTCGTTGCCGAACACGTGCCCTCCTTGGCGGTCCCGAACTCCTTCAGATGGGTCCGGTGCCACGAGGCGGCCCGGACGGCGTCGAGCGCGAACGGGAACGGCGTCGGGAACACGCCGGTCGATGACCCTGCGTGAAGGATGGGTGCCTGCTTCGTAGCATGAGCCGGTGATCACGTCCGGCGGGCAGCGTCCTCAGCAGCGGCGCGAGCGGCAGAAGGCGGTGCGCCGTCACCGCCTGTTCGCCCTCGGCCTGGTCGGGACCGGTGTGGTGGTCGTTGCGACGTTCGTGTCCCGTGTCGGCTCCGAGGGCGCAATCTCCATCGGCTCCGCCCAGGCCCCCCTACGGACGACCGGGATCACGGCGTCCGGTGCGCCGGCGCCGCCGCGTCCTGCCGGCAATGTGCGGATCGCTGCCGTGGGGGACGTCGTGATGGGTTCGCTGCCGGACGACCTGCCGCCGGATGGCGGCGCCTCATTCTTCGACCCTGTCGACGACCTGCTCGCCGGCGATGTGGTGCTCGGGAACCTGGAGGGCACACTCACCACCGGCGGCTCCAGCAAGTGCGACGACATCGAGGGCCCCAACTGCTTCGCGTTCCGCGCCCCGCCGTCCTACGCCCGCTGGTTCAAGAAGGCCGGGTTCACGGTCATGAACACGGCGAACAATCACATCGACGACTTCGGCGCGGAGGGGCGGCGCGAGACGTTCGCCGCTCTGCGCTCCGTGAACCTGCCGTTCACCGGCCGCCTGGGCCAGATCACCGTCCAGCGGGTCCACGGCATCCGGGTCGCGCTGATCGGGTTCGCTCCCGACCAAGGGGCGAGCGACCTCACGAACATCCCCGCCGCAAAACGACTCACCGCCCGCGCCGCAAAGATGGCGGACCTCGTGATCGTCACGATGCACGCCGGCGCGGAGGGCTCGGACCGCACCCACGTGGAGCCCGGCACCGAGTACTTCCTCGGCGAGAACCGCGGCGACAGCTACCGTTTCAGCCGTGCGGTGATCGACGCCGGCGCCGACCTCGTCGTGGGCAGCGGCCCGCACGTGATACGGGGAATGGAGTTCTACAAGGGCCGACTGATCGCCTACAGCCTGGGCAACTTCACCGGCTACAAGGTGCTCAGCCTCGGCGGCACACTCTCAACCAGCGGCGTGCTGCAAGTCACCCTCCGCGCCGACGGCACCTACGTGTCCGGGCGCCTGCGCCCGACCCAGATCGTGGAGCCAGGCACGCCGGAGCCGGGCGGCGAGGCAATCGACCTCGTCTCCAGCGTGTCGGAGGAGGACTTCGGCTCGCACGCCGCCCACATCTCGGCGGACGGGACGATCCGGCACCGGTAGTTGGGCGCCGTAGACGGCTGTCTCGCCGAGACCGTCCTGAGCATCAGACCCGCATGAGGCCTGAGCATCAGACCCGCATGACCTGCGTGACACCACGATTTCAACCTCAGTAACAGACCCGGTCGCCCTGTTGAAGGTCACGGGTGTGCCCGCGCACGGGGCGCGCCGCCCATGTCGCGCGTGAGCCGGGGTATCCGCCGATTTCAGGGCGAAGGCGATACCCCGGGATGCGACCCCGGGATGCGACCCCGGGGGCAATCCCCGGGGGTTTCCCTGGGCCGACGGCGCGCGGGCTCAGCGATGGTGGACGAGTCGCGAGGGGATCGGCGGATTGCCGCCACGGATTCGGTCGCCGGGCCGCACGAGCGCTTCGGTGAGATGCAGCTCTCGAACGCCGTACCGATCCCGGGGTCCTCCCGCAAGAAATGCGCCGGCGCATGCCGCCGGCGGGTAAGAAAACAGATAGCAAGGAGACACAACATGTCTGTCGCCCCCCAGAATCCGGCGATCCGTCCGTTCACGTTCGAGTTCCCGGAGGCGGAACTCGAGGATCTGCGCGCGCGCATTGTGGCGACGCGGTGGCCTGAGAAGGAGACCGTCGCGGATCAGTCGCAGGGCACGCAGCTGGAGACGATGAAGGAGCTCGCGCGGTACTGGGCGTCGGAGTACGACTGGCGCAAGGCCGAGGCGAAGCTGAAAGCTCTGCCGCAATTCGTCACCGAGATCGACGGGCTGGACATTCACTTCATCCACGTCCGCTCGAAGCACGAGAACGCGCTGCCGCTGATCGTGACGCACGGATGGCCGGGCTCGATCATCGAACAGCTGAAGATCATCGAGCCGCTCACCAACACCAGCGGCCTTCCCGAGCAGGACTTCCGGGCAACCTTCCCCACGGTCCGGGCAGGCGCCGTCCTCGCTCCGGACGCCTCCGGCATGCCGGCCCTGCTGGAGTCCGTGCGCCATCCCGAGAAGGACACCTGCGCCGAGGCCCGCACCGAGCTCAAGCTGCACCTGCTGGGCCCCTCCGACCCGCCGTCCGTCGTCCGTCGTCCGCTTCAACGAGGCGGCCCGTGCGCTGAGCGTGGCGGCCGACGAGCACCGGGCGGGTATGGCGGTGCGAGCGCTCGCGGCAATCCCGAGTCAGCGAGACGCCGGGGCAACGCTGGACAACGAGCGCGTCAGGGGCTGAGTCCGCAGGGCATGTCCGCCGGTGTCCCCGGAGCAGTCGGCATCCGCACCGACTCTTGCGGCGAGGGCGGGTTCGACCGCGAATCGGCGGGTGACCGCCACGGCGATCCCGTCGGTGCGTGTTCCGTGGGACATCCGGTTCCGCGGTGCGCAGCGATGGACCGGGGATCGGACACCGATCAACGCGGCGCCTGCCGCTGTTGAGTGCGGCAGGACCGGAAACATGGTCCGCCCCGGCCGCGCCAGTGACGGGCACGGCCGGGGCGCGGCTCTTGGAGCACCACAGGTCGGCAGGGCAACGAGTCCTGGATACCCAAGCTTCCCAGGCCGAGAGCGCGCGTTCGCTTCTCGTCACCCGCTCCACGGGCATAGCTGCGTCAGGCCCGGTGCCTCTCGGGTAATCTCCCCGCCGGGACGGCCAGGGGGCGGGGAGAACCGTGCGCGCAGAGGATCTGACTCCGGTGGAGCGGCGGGTCTGGGACGCGTTCTCGCGGGGCGAGAAGCTGGATCTGCGCGTCGGTGATCCGCCTCACCCAGTGGGTCGGCTACGTGCTGACCGGCTGCGGATGGATTCCGGCAACGACGATCGTCACCGGCGTCACCCGCTCTCTCAGCCGGCGGTTCGGCCGGTCCGGCTCTCGGGAGGCACCGTGTAGCGGTAGCGGACGGGCGTCGGGCGGCCGTGATCCGGCCCTGTCTCCGCCTTGCCCAGTTGCTCGTCCAGTGCCATGGCGGCCGTGATCAGGGCGAGATGGGTGAACGCCTGGGGGAAGTTCCCGAGCTGTTCGCCCGAAGGGCCGATCTCCTCGGCGAAGAGGCCGACGGGGTTGGCGTACGTGAGCATCTTGTCGAAGGCGTACCGGGCCTGGTTGAGCCGACCGGCGCGGGCCAGGGCCTCCACGTACAGGAAGCTGCACAGGTTGAACGTCCCCTCGGAGCCGCGCAGTCCGTCGGGCGAGGCCGCTGGGTCGTACCGGTAGACCAGGCTGTCGCTCACCAGTTCCTCGTCCATCGCGTCGAGGGTGCTGAGCCAGTCCGGGTCCCGCGGTGCGAGGAAACCGACCCGGGGCATCAGCAGCAGCGAGGCGTCCAGGACATCGGTGTCGAAGTGCTGGACGAAGGCTTGTCGCTTCTCGTGCCAGCCCCGCTCGATGATCTGCTGGAAGACCGCGTCGCGGGCCTCGGTCCAGCGGTCGATGTCGGCGGGACGGGAGAAGGCGGTGGCCGCGTGGACACCGCGCTGGAACGCCACCCAGGTCATCAGCCGGCTGTACGTGAAGTTCTGTCGGCCCCCGCGGGTCTCCCAGATGCCCTCGTCGGGCCGGTCCCAGTGATCGGTGAGCCAGTCGAGCACATCGCGCAGCGACTTCCAGCCGCGGATCGCACCCACGTCACCGGTCACGACGAGCGCGTCGGAGGCCTCGCCGTAGATGTCGAGCTGGAGCTGACCGGCCGCCCCGTTGCCCGCACGCACCGGCCTCGAGCCCATGTAGCCCTCCAGGTGGTCGAGCTTCTCCTCGGCCAGATGCGGGTCGCCGTCGACGCGGTACATGATCTGCAGCGGGTCGCCCGAGGCAGTGCCGCCGGCTTCCATGCGGTGGTGCAGCCAACGGCGGAAGGCGGTCGCCTCCGACTCGAAGCCGAGGTCGATCAGGGCCCTCACGGACAGCGAGGCGTCACGGATCCAGGTGTACCGGTAGTCCCAGTTGCGTTCGCCGCCGACCTGCTCGGGCAGCCCCATGGTGGCCGCGGCGACGGGCGCCCCCGTGGGCGCGTACGTGAGCAGCTTGAGCGTGATCGCGGAGCGGTTCACCATGTCCTGCCAGCGTCCGCGGTACGTGCACGAACGCAGCCACGAGTGCCAGAAGACCCGGCACGCCTCCAGCGCCTGAGCGATGCCGTCCAGCGTCGGCGGGGCCGGAGCGGTACCGCCGCTCGCGGTGCTGGTCAGCACGATGGCGGCTGCCTGACCGGCGTCGAGGGTGAAGTGGGCGGTGAGGTCGTCGCCGTCGGCCCGGAGGGCGACACCGGTGGTGGACTGCACCTGCAGATCCGTCCCGGGGCCGTGGAAGACGGCGGAGTGATCGTCGCCCCGGGTGAGCGTGTGCGAGGCGCGTCCGTAGTCGAAACGCGGACGGCAGTCGAAGGCGAAGGACAGACCGCCCCGTACGACGCGGGCGACCCGGACCAGACGGTGCCGGTCGGTGGGCGTCGGGGAATCGATCGGCTCCATGAAGTCGGCGACCTCGCCGACGCCTCCCGGTCCCATGAACCGGGTGATGAGGACGGCCGTGTCGGACAGGTACAGCTGCCGGACCGTCATCCCGTTCCCGTCCGCCTCGGCGGCGAGACGGCAGTGGCCTCCCCGTTCGCTGTCCAGGAGCGAGGCGAAGACGCTGGGCGAGTCGAAGCGGGGGGTGCACCACCAGTCGACCGTTCCGCCGGACGACACCAGGGCCGCCGTCTGGAGATCGCCGACCATTCCGTGCTCCGCGATGGGCGGGTACTGGTTCACGAGCCCTCCTCCGACACACGGACGCGCCCGTCACCACGGCGAGCGCGTGTGACCGAACGGCACTGGACCAGCGTTCGCCCGAGCCGTCGCCGTGGCATCACCCGCCGCGGGTGAAACCGACTGGAGTCGCCACGGTGGAGCGCCCGCCCGGCGCCCTCCGCAGCCCACGGCACTGCAACCACGGCACTGCGCAGACGCTTGCACGAGCCGGCGAGCCGCCCGGGGAGCGCCCGACGCCCGCGTCGGGCCCGCCGGGGGGGCAGACCGCGGTCGGTGACGAGGGGACGCCCGTCGGCACGGCGCTTGCCCGCAGTGCGTAGAGCGCGCCGCGCGCGACGGCGCCGCCCCGGCACGTCGTACAGAGCCGCCCCGGCACGTCGCGGATCCCGGGCTGACTACGGAACGGCGCGGCCGACGGAGGCCAGGCCCTCGCCGGCCTCCCAACGTGTGTGGGCTGTTCCGCCGATCCGGATGCCGTGCTGGATGAGGGGTCGGAATCCGGCCAATTCGATCGAACGGCGCGGCATCACTTGTCCTCTTGCTTCACAACTCTTCACAGAATTACCGCACGTTGGGGTCTGCGGGCGCCATGGGGAGGTCCTCGCGCGTTCCGGTGCTCGCAGGGCGCTTTCTTGCCATGTCCTCGACCAGATCTTGTCGGCTGTGCTCATGTCATGGCCAGAGTGACCAGGCCCGGAGGGTTAGTCCAGACCAGACAACTCCAGGGTTCGACCATGCACGGGGGGAACGTCCCACAGCGCCGGGACCAGGCGCGATGGGACACCGAACGGTTCCTGGCCGCCGGCGGCGCGGACTGCGGCATCGTCAACGGCAACATCGCTACGTCGGGCGCGGAGATCGGCGGTGCGTTCGGCGGCGAGAAGGAGATCGGCGGTGCGTTCGGCGGCGAGAAGGAGACCGGCGGCGGCCGCGAGTCCGGCTCCGACGCCTGGCGCGCGTACATGCGCCGGGCGACCAACACCGTGAACTACTCGGGGCGGGTGGCGTTGGCGCGGGGGGTGGACTTCTCGCGGTAGCGGCAAGGGCCTGCCGGGAGTGAGGGGGAATCGAACGGCTGTCGACCGGCGAAAGCGGTCAGGGGCGATCCCCCGTGGACCGCCCCTGACCGCGCTGGAAGCGAGCGTCAGCAGGTCACGCCTTCGCCGCCGACGCCGCCGACGCGGCGTCCGATACGACGCCGGGCTCCGACTGCCCGTCGGCCGCGGTGCGGACGGGGATGAGGGAGGCGACGGCCGCGGCCACGAGACCCACGCCGCAGCCGATCAGCATGGCGACGCGGAAGCCGTTCTCGGACGGCAGGGAGTGGACGCCGAACTTGGTGGTCATCTGCGCCAGGACCACGCCGATCACGGCGGCGGACACGGAGCTGCCGATGGAGCGCATCAGCGTGTTGAAGCTGTTGGCCGAGGCGGTCTCCGACCGGGGCACCGCGCTCATGATGAGAGCGGGCATCGCACCGTAGGCGAAGCCGACACCCGAGCTGCCGACGACGGTCACGAGCAGCAGGCCCCACGGGGAGCCGGAGCTGATCAGTGGCAGGGAGACGCCGTAGCCGAGGGCGATGACAAGGGCGCCGACGATCAGGGTGACCTTCGGGCCCTTCGCGGCCGACAGCTTGGCGCCGACCGGCGAGATCAGCATCATCATCAGGCCCGCCGGGGCCATCCACAGGCCCATGGCCAGCATGGACTCGCCCAGCCCGTAGCCGGTGGCCTCGGGCAGCCGGAGCAGTTGCAAACGACCAGCGACTGGGCGTACATCGCGAAGCCGACCAGGATCGAGGCCGCGTTCGTGGCGGTGTGGAGGCCGTCGCCACCGTGCTCACGCTGCACCACGGGCTGATTCCGCCGACCATCGGCTGCGAGGTCCAGGACGACGCCATCGAGCTGGACGTGGTGACCAAGAGCCCCCGCGCGCTGCCGCCGCTGGGCGATCTCACCCTCAGCAACTCGTTCGGGTTCGGCGGGCACAATGCGGTGCCGGCGTTGCGGCGTACTGGGCGACCTCGGGGGGCCGACGTCCGGCCTGAGGGTTTTCGCCCCCTCCGCCCCTCCCCGTCCCGTCCCTGGGGGCTGCGCCTCCAGGCCCCCGCCAAAAGACTGCGCAGTTCCCCGCGACGTCGCACGGCTCAGGCCGATGCCCGTTTCCGTGGTGCGGCCTTCTTCGCGGCAGTCTTCTTCGCGGCAGTCTTCTTCGCGGCGGTCTTCTTGGTCGCCGTCTGCTTGGTGGCCGTACCGGCAGCCTCCTTGGTGGCTGTCTTGGTGGTCGACTTCTTCGCGGTGGTCTTCTTCGACGTCGTCTTCTTGGCCGCCGTCTTCTTCGCCGCGGACGTCGACTTCTTGCCGCCGACCTCCTTGGGGGCCGCACGAGCGGACTTTCGGGCGGCCGTACGGCGGGCCGGAAGGGGCGTGACCTCGCCGGGCTCGCCCGCTTCCTCGCCGCGCGACTCCTTGGCCGCGCGCACGCTCTTCTCCAGGGCGGCCATCAGGTCGAGCACCTTGCCACCGGGGCGCTCCCCCGCGGGGGCGGCGGGCGCCTCGACGCCGGAAGCCTTGGCGGCGATGAGCTCCTCGACGGCTTCGCGGTAGTCGTCGTGCAGGTCTTCGAGGTCGACCTCGCCGAGGGTGTCCATCAGGGCATCCGCCAGGTCCAGTTCCTGCTCGCGAACGGTGACGCTCGTGTCCGGGGCGACCTCGTCGGTGGCGCGGATCTCGTCCGGCCAGAGCAGCCCGTGCATGGCGATCACGTCGTCGACCACGCGCAACATGCCGAGCCGCTCCCGCCCGCGCAGCGCGAACTTCGCGACGGCGACCTTCTGGCTGCGCTTCAGGGCCTCGCGCAGAAGGACGTACGGCTTGGCGGCGGGCACGCCGTTCGCGGACAGGTAGTACGCCGTCTCCATCTGGAGCGGGTCGATCCGCTCGGCCGGTACGAAGGCCACAATCTCGATCGTTCTGGCGGTCGGGATCGGCAGCGAGGCCAGGTCCTCATCCATGATCGGGATCAGCGTGCCGTCCGCGTCCTCGTACGCCTTGCCGATCTCCGGGGTCGAGACCTCGCGGTCCTCCAGTTCGCAGACCTTGCGGTAGCGGATGCGGCCGCCGTCGTCGAGGTGGATCTGGCGGAAGGAGATCGAGTGGCTCTCCGTGGCGTTCACGAGCTTGATGGGGATGCTGACCAGGCCGAAGGAGATGGCGCCGTTCCATATGGATCGCACGTGCAGCACCTTCCTGACATCGATTCGAGAGGTGCGTGTGAAGCCAAGAAATTCAGGCTGAAGCCAGGCTAAACGGACGTTCGCGACGGCACATCCGCAGGCGCCCTCCCCCGGTGCCGCGCGCCCCGATTCCTTTCGGCGACACGGCTGGTCTGCATGACCGAACGCCGGAACAACGAAAGGGAAAGACCATGACCAGCACCGACACCGCCCCCGTCCAGGCCGCACAGGACGTCGCCGAGCGGGCCGTACTCGCCGTTCTCGACGGCGTCTACACCGCCTGGGCGGCGAACGACCCGGACGCGTTCGTCGCGGACTACGCGGCCGACGCGACCGCGCTGCTGCCGGGCACCTGTCTGCGGGACAAGGAGGAGATCCGCACCGCCATGGCGGCCGCCTTCGCCGGGCCGCTCAGGGACTCCCGGGCCGTCCACGACGTGCAGAGCGTGCGGTTCCCCGGGCCGCGGACGGCCCTCGTGATCAGCAAGGGCGCCATCCTCCTGGCGGGCGAGACCGAGCCGCGGAACGAGAACCGGGCGCTGGACAGCTGGGTGCTCTCCGAGCAGGACGGGGCCTGGCGTGTCCGGGGCTTCCACAACTGCCCGGAGCACACGGCCCGAGCCGCACGACACGAGAGGGGACCAACACGACACGAGAGGGGACCAGGGGGACAGGAGACGTAGACATGGCCAGTACGCAGTCGGGCGCTGTGGCCAAGCCGTACAAGACATGGCTGGGCGCCCCGGCCGAGGACGACAACGTCCGGGACCAGTCTTTTTCGATCCGTTTTCATGGGATTCTCGATCCATGACGCCGATCACGGAGGTGGAGGGACACAGGCTCGCGCTCAGCAACCTGGAGAAGGTGCTGTACCCCGCGTCCGGCTTCACCAAGGGCGAGGTGTTGCATTACTACGCGACCGTCGCGGACGCGCTCCTCGCTCACCTCCACAACCGGCCGCTCTCCTTCCTCCGCTACCCCGACGGGCCGGACGGGCAGGTCTTCTTCGCCAAGAACGTGCCGCCCGGTACGCCCAAGTGGGTCAGGACCGCCCACGTCCCCCGCTCGGAGGGCCCTGCCCGTATGGTCCTGATCCAGGACCTGGCCTCGCTCATGTGGGCGGCGAACCTCGTCACCGAGTTCCACACGCCGCAATGGCAGGTGGACACCCCCGGCGAGGCCGACCGGCTCGTGTTCGACCTCGACCCGGGGGCGCCCGCGACGATCGTCGAGTGCTGCGAGGTCGCGCTGTGGCTGCGGGAGCGGCTGGCCACGGACGGAATCGCGGCGTACGCGAAGACCTCCGGGTCGAAGGGGCTGCATCTGCTGGCGGCGCTGGAACCGACGCCGTCCAAGGAGGTCACCGCGTACGCGAAGGAGCTCGCCGTCGAGGCCGAGCGTGTGCTGCAGGGGCGTGTCACCCACCGGATGACGAAGAACCTGCGGGGCGGCAAGGTGTTCGTCGACTGGAGCCAGAACGCTGCGCGGAAGACGACGGCGACCCCGTACACCCTCCGAGCCCGGGCCGAGCCCACCGTGTCGGCTCCGGTGACCTGGGAGGAGGTCACCCAGTGCACCACCGCGAACCGACTGGCCTTCCGCGCGCCGGACGTCCCCCCTCGCCTCCAGCGGTACGGCGATCTCCTCGCGCCGCTCCTGAATCCCCGTCACGCCGGGCCGCTGCCCTGAGCCGGCGTGGGCGCCTGCGTGGGTTTTCACCCCTTCCGCCCCTACCCGTCCCGTACCTGGGGCTGCCGCCCCCAGACCCCCGCTCAAAAGATCGCGCAGTTCCCCGCACCCTTGAAAGGGGTGTGGGGGCGCAGCCCCAGGTCGGCCGACAGCCGCATCACACCCGCGACCACGTATAGCGGTCGCGGGCCATCGCGTGGAGGGCCTCCACGTCCGCGGGTTTCAGGACGCCGCCCAGGCGGACCAGGGAGGCGAGGTCGGTGTCCTGGAGGATGCGGACCTCGCGTGGGGGTGCCATGACGTCCAGGTCGGCGGGGCCGGACACGGCGAGGACGGGGTGGACCTCGGCGGTGAGGGCGTAGGAGGCGCGGTCGGCGTCCGCACGGACTCGGCGCAGCAGCGGGTGCGACTCGTGGCGGCCCACGGTGACCATGGGATCGGCGATCAGCACGCGTTGCTTGCGGCCGTAGAGGGTGCGGAGGCAGAAGAGGCCGCCTGGACCGATGAGCAGGTGGTGGATGCGGTCGCCACCGGGAAGCGGGATCGAGTGGAGGGTGTGCCAGCCCGCGCCCTCCAGCTGGTCCAGGGCCTCGCCGACAGCCTGCTCGGCGGCCAGCGCACGGCGCCGTGGATCGGGACGCAGCCGGTGCGCCGGGCCGGGATCCCGGTCGAGTGCGATCACCAGCGCCTCGCCGGGCCGGTTCGGCGCGAGGTCGTCGTCCGGGTGGAGGGTCAGCCGGGCCAGCTCCGCCGGGGTCGGGACCGGCGGCGGCCCCACCGTCACCGGGCCGCTCAGGAAGGGGCCCAGCACATCGAGCACGTCCTCGCGCCGGTCCTCGCTGAGCAGGTTGACCCGGGCCGCCTCACGGTCGTACCAGGCGACGTTCCTCCCGTCCGCCAGACAGACGTACAGCCGCTCCTGACCGTGCCGCCAGGACGGTATGACGCGCAGTCCGCTCATGCACCATCACCCCATGACCATGGGAACAGGCGGGGTGCTCCAGGGGCAAGAACCCGGTTACCTTTGGGAGGAGTTGGGGGAGTTGGGATTCGGTGGGAGGTGCCGTTGCGGACTCGCAGAAGGCAACCCGATGTGCCCGCTCCGGACAGCCCCTGGAGCGAGATCGTGCCCGGCCTGTGGATGGGCGGACACGCGTTCTCGGGCCGTTCCGGTGAGCCGGAATTCGCTGTCGTACGAGATGAGTTCGACCTGGTCCTGACGCTGTTGCGACTGCCGGGGCACGGCCCGGATCCCGGCGTCGAGCACCATGTGTGGCCCATTCCGGACGGACCCCTCGACGGTACGCAAATCGCGGGTGTGATGCGACTCGCGCGGGCCGCGGACGACGCGCTGGAGGACGGGCGCCGGGTTCTGGTGCGCTGCTATCACGGGTACAACCGTTCGGGACTGGTCGTCGCGCACGCGCTCGTCCTCGCCGGGCACACTTCCGAGGACGCGATACGGCTCATACGTGCCCGGCGCTCGCCGTGGGCGCTGCACAACGATCTGTTCGTGGAGTACCTGCGGGCGGGGCTGGCCACGGCCCGCCTCCTCGAGGAACTCGCGGAGCCGTGACGCAACGGCGCATGAGCAGCACCAGCGCCATACAGCGTCACGAGCACCGCACGGCCGTCGTGGCGCCCTACAACCACCGGCAGGTGAACAAAAAGGACTTCCCTACGAATAAGGTGTACGGGGCGATCGGCCGTCCGGAGCTGCGCCTGATCACCTGTGGTGGGCGGCCCCTCGTGGACGGCCACCGCGCCGACAACATCATTCTCTACGCCGACCTCGCGCAGTAGCGCCCTGTGGGGCGAGGACGACCCGAACGCAGGAGTGCAGTGACCCCCAGCCGCCCCAGCCGCCTCGCGCGGGCAGCCGGAAGGCCCACGCGTGCGGTCCTCGGTGCCGCCGTCGCCGCCGTACTCGTGGCGACCCTGGCGGGCTGCGGCGACTCCGGCGACCTGCGGGCCGCGGGGGCCACTCTCACCGCCGTCGGCCCGACCAAGCTGTGGCCCGAGGTGCCGCCCGCCTCGACGCCCGCCCTCGACTACGGCGAGGCGGACACGGAGACGGTCAAGGGCATCACGGCACCGGGCGACGACATCCACCGGGTGGATCCGGTCGCCGTGGTGCGCGCCGAGGTCGCCGCGCACCCGGACGAGTACACCGGGCCGCATGCCGTGTACGCACAGACCGTCGACCAGCTGAAGGACTGCGGCAAGAAGGGCGCACAGGGCAGGAAGTGCCCCATCCTCCAGGCGTACTACCGCGATCTCACCGGCGACGGGAAGGACGACCTGGTACTCGGCATCCGCTTCCCCAAGGACCAGCTGGGGGTGCGTGTGTACACCTTCATGCACCACAGGCTGGTGCAGGTCATGGGCACCGCGGACAGCGTGGTCAGCGTGGAGCTGGCGGGCCGTGACGTGATCATCCGCTCGCCGTCGACACTGCCCGGATACGAGTTCCGTACGGTATGGGCCTGGGACCCGCACCAGAACGCGATGCTGGCGACGCGCGACGAGATCCTGCGGGTGGGAACCACCCCGCCGAAGACGCCGACCCCCACGCTCTCGCCCTCCGCGAGCGCCTCATGAGACAGACCCTTCAGCGCCTCCCCCAGTGGACCGCCACCCTGACCTGGAAGGCGGCCGCCTTCATCACCGTGATGTGCTGTGGCCTCGCCGCGCTCCTCGGCATCCTCGTGCACGTCTCGGTGACCGACCAGACCGTCGGCGAGGCCCGCGGCCGCGCGCTCGACCGGCTCACCGACGTGACCACGCGGTACGAGGCGGGAGACCGGCTGCCGCCGGACGCGGGCGTCGACCTTCCCGGGCTGCCGACCGCGCTGCGCGAGCTCGCGGGGGACGGGAAACGCGGCACGATGGTCGGCGACCAGGACGGGCACCCCACCATGTGGGCGGCCGGGCCCGCGGACGGCGCACGCGCGCTCGCTGTCCAGTACGACTACGCGCAGGGCGCCCACACCATCGACGCCCTGGCCCGGGCGATCGTGTGGTCCTCGGCGCTGGCGATCGGCGCGACGCTGCTGGTGGGCTCGTTCGCGGTGACCCGGGTGACCCGTCGGCTGCACGCGACGGCACAGGTGGCGCGGCGGATCAGCGGGGGCGACCTGGACGCGCGCGTCAACGACGCGCGTACGCAGGATCCGACGCGCCCCCCGGACGAGGTGGGCGCGGTCGCCGGGGCCCTCGACACGATGGCGTCCTCGCTGCAGAGCAAGCTGCTGAGCGAGCAGCGGTTCACCGCGGACGTGGCGCACGAGCTGCGCACCCCGCTGACCGGGCTGCACGCGGCGGCCGAACTGCTGCCTCCGGGGCGCCCGACCGAGCTGGTGCGCGACCGGGTGGCCGCGCTGCGCACCCTGACCGAGGACCTGCTGGAGATCTCCCGCCTCGACGCCCGGAGCGAGCGGCTGGAGCTGGACTCGGAACCGCTGGCTCCGCTGGCCGAGCGGGTAGTGCGGGCCTCGGGAACCGACACCGAGGTCCGGGTCGTACGGGATGTGCGCGTGGAGACCGACCGGCGCCGGCTGGAGCGGGTGCTGGGGAATCTGGTGGCGAACGCGCACAAGCACGGCGCCGGGCCGGTGGTGCTGACGGTCGACGGGCCGGTCGTCACCGTGCGGGACCACGGCCGCGGCTATCCGGACTACCTCGTGGCACACGGGCCGCAGCGCTTCCGTACGGAGGGCGGTTCGAAGGGGCACGGGCTCGGGCTGACGATCGCGCTCGGCCAGACGGAGGTACTCGGCGCGCGGCTGACGTTCGGCAACCCGCCCGAGGGAGGCGCGCTGGCGACCCTGACGCTCCCTCAGTCCGACCTCTCCGAACAACTTTCCGGAGCATCCTGAACGACCTGCCGGAGCAAGCCCACGTCCTTCGGGAGCGGCCCGAAGGGCCGTCCGGAGGACCCTGGGTGCCTCGGCATCCCCGATGGCGCAGTGTGACCTGCGCCTGCCCACACCCGCTCCTAATGTGGCGATTAGTCAGGTTCGCCCCCTCTTGGAGGAGCTTCCATGTTCCAGCGATCCACGTACGCACGTCTCGCCATAGCTCTCGCCGCGGGCAGCCTCGTCGCCCTTGCCGGCGCCACCCCCGCCGTCGCCGACGTGGGCCTGGACCCCGGGAGCGCCGACAGCCTCGAGTGGGACGACGGAGTGGTCAGTGGTGTCGACTTCTCCGGCGCCGACGTCGACGGACTCGACCCCTTCGCCGATGGGGTCGCCGGACTCGATATCGGCCCCACGACCAGGGGCAGGGTCGACATGAACGGCGGGCTGGCCCTGCAAAGCTCCCCGTTCGACGGCCAGCTGGTCCGTGTCGCACAGAACGGCGAGTTCGTCCGCATCGTCTGCAAGACCCGGGGCCTGCCGGTCAGCGGCGACACCCTCTGGTATCTGATCGACGGCAACGGCGTCTGGTCCTGGGGCCCCGCGCGCTTCATCCGCACCGCCGACTCTCCTCCCCGGTGCTGATCCGCCGACGCCGGCATCCCCGGCAGATACACTGGAACAGCCTGTTTGTCATCACATAACGGGACATCAGGCTCCTTGCTTGCTACGTTCCGGTCATGAATCAGCCCGGAACGACAGCGACAGCGGCCCCGCCCGCACCCGCTGTACGCCTGCCCAGGCGCCGCGGCATCGAGTTCACCCTCATCGTCGTCGCCGTCCTGCTCTGTGTGTACGGCTACTGCGCTGTCGGTTTCGCGAAGAACGGCACCGTCCCGCCCGGCGCCGCCGGTTACGGCGCCGGGCTCGGCGTGCTCGCGCTGCTCGCGCACCTGGCGGTGCGGTTGCGGGCGCCGTACGCCGATCCCCTGCTGCTCCCCATCGCCGTGCTCCTCAACGGCCTGGGCGTGGTACTGATCTACCGGCTCGATCTGGAGACCCCGGGCGACCGCGCGGCTCCCATCCAGCTCAGCTGGTCGACACTCGGTGTCGCGCTCTTCATCGCGGCCGTGTTCTTCCTGCGCGACCACCGCGTCCTTCGGCGCTACACGTACGTCTCCGTCGTCAGCGCGCTGGCGCTGCTGATCCTGCCGATCCTCTTCCCTGCCGTGAACGGCGCCCGCATCTGGATCCGGATCGCCGGATTCTCCATCCAGCCGGGCGAGTTCGCAAAGGTGCTCCTCGCGATCTTCTTCGCCGGATATCTGGCCGCCAACCGCAACGCGCTCGCGTACACCGGCCGCCAGATCTGGAAGTTCAAGCGACTCCAGCTGCCCACCGGCCGCGTACTCGGTCCGATCGTCGCGATCTGGCTGCTGAGCGTGCTGGTGCTGGTACTGGAGCGGGACCTGGGCACCTCGTTGCTGTTCTTCGGCCTGTTCGTGATCCTGCTGTACGTCGCCACCGGCCGCACCGGCTGGATCGCGGTCGGGCTGCTGCTGGCCTGCGTGGGCGCGGCGGCCGTCGGCTGGCTCGAACCGCACGTCCACAGCCGGGTGCAGGACTGGCTGCACCCCTTCGCCTCGATCGAAGCGGGCCAGGGGCCCAACCAACTCGCCCAGTCCCTCTTCGCGTTCGCCGCCGGCGGGATGCTCGGCACCGGTCTCGGGCTCGGCCACTCGATCCTCATCGGCTTCGCCGCCAAGTCGGACTTCATCCTGGCGACCGCGGGCGAGGAGCTGGGCCTGGTCGGCCTGTCGGGGATCTTCCTCCTCTACGCCCTCCTCGTGGAGCGCGGCCACCGGGCGGGTCTCGCCCTGCGCGACCCCTTCGGACGGCTCCTCGCGATCGGCCTCGCGTCGATCGTGGCGCTCCAGGTCTTCGTGATCGCGGGCGGGGTGACCGGTCTGATCCCGCTCACCGGGATGGCGATGCCGTTCCTCGCGCAGGGCGGCTCCTCGGTCGTCACCAACTGGATCATCGTGGCGCTGCTGATCCGGATCAGCGACTCGGCCCGCAGTCAGTACGACGGGACGGCGGCGCCGTGAGTGTTCGGGAGGTCTCACCATGACCAAGTACATCCGACGGGCCGCGGTCCTGTGCGCCCTGCTGTTGGTGGCCCTCCTGCTCAACGCCACCCGCATCCAGGTCTTCCAGGCGCGGTCGTACGACGACAACCCCGCCAACCGCCGTCGCACGATCGCCCGTTACGACCAGCCGCGCGGCGACATCGTCGTCGGCGGCAGCACGGTCACCGGCTCCAAGGACACGGGTGAGCAGCTCCGCCATGAACGGACGTACCGGAACGGTCCGTTGTACGCACCCGTGACCGGCTTCGCCTCGCAGCTGTACGGGACGACGTTCCTGGAGAACGCCGAGGACGGCATCCTCGCCGGCACCGACCCGATGCTCGCCCCGCTCCCTCTGTGGAACGACATCACCCGCGCCCACTACCCGGCCGGCAAGGTGGTCACGACACTCAACCCGGCCGCGCAGCAGGCGGCGTACAAGGGACTCGGCTCGCGGCGGGGCGCGGTCGCCGCGATCGAGCCGTCCACCGGCCGCATCCTGGCGCTGGTCTCCACACCGTCGTACGACCCCGGGGAGCTGTCCGGGACCGGCTCGGCGGTGACAGGGGCGTGGGCGCGGCTGAACGGGGACGCCGGCAAGCCGATGCTCAACCGGGCGATCCGGCAGACGTATCCGCCGGGCTCGACGTTCAAGGTGGTGACGGCCGCGGCCGCCCTGGACGCGGGTGTGGTGACCGATCTCGACGCGCCGACGGCATCGCCGGACCCGTACCGGCTGCCCGGCACGACGACGAGGCTCACGAACGAGATCCGGGGCTGCGAGGACGCGTCTTTGCGGGAAGCATTCGAGTGGTCCTGCAATACGGTCTTCGCGAAGCTCGGTGTGGACGTGGGCCTCGACGACATGACGCACACGGCGGCGAACTTCGGCTTCAACGACCGGATGCTGAAGGTCCCGTTCTCGGTCGTGCCCAGCAACTTCGACACGCAGCTCGACAACGCGCAGCTGGCCCTCTCCTCCATCGGGCAGTTCGACACCCGCGCCACTCCCCTGCAGATGGCGATGGTCTCGGCGGCCGTGGCGGACGGGGGATCCGTCAAGTCCCCCTACCTGGTGGAGAGGACCACCACGAAGGGCGGTGCCACGGTGTCCACGAACGGCCCGAGGCCCCTCCACCAGGCGATGAATCCGACGACCGCGCTGCTCATGCGCGAGCTGATGACCGACGTCGTGACGGAGGGCACCGGCACGAGCGCCGCCATCCCCGGCGCCACCGTCGGGGGCAAGACCGGCACCGCCCAGCACGGCGTCGGCAACTCCGGCCTGCCGTACGCCTGGTTCATCTCCTGGGCGCAGGCCGACGACGCCATGGAGCCCGCGGTGGCCGTCGCGGTCGTCGTCGAGGACGCGGCGGCCAATCGCGGGGACATCAGCGGGGGCGGGGACGCCGCGCCGATCGCGAAGGCGGTGATGAAGGCGGTGCTCGGGTTCTGAGGCCCGGGGGTGGGGCGCGTGGTGGCCCTGGGCGTGGGGCGGCTAATGGCCCTGGGGGTGGGGCGGCTGGTGGCCCTGGATGCTGGGGGCTGCTGGTGAAGTGGGGTGGCGCAACGACTGGTGACATGGGTGGTGGAGCGGGACCGGTGGCCCTCGGTGCCCGCTTCGTGAGACGGGGGGTGCTGTGCGGTGGACGCGTGACCTACCGTTCGGTCATGACGCAGCCGGTAGCCAGGTACGAACTCGCCCAGGTCAACATCGCCCGTCTCCAAGCCCCGTTGGACTCTCCCCAGCTGAAGGACTTCGTCGAAGCCCTCGACCCCGTGAACGCCGTCGCGGACGCGGCCGACGGATTCGTCTGGCGCCTCCAGAGCGACTCCGGCAACGCGACCGATGTCCCCGTCTTCGGGGACGACTGGCTGATCGTCAACATGTCCACCTGGCGTGACACGAACGCGCTGACGGCCTTCATGTACCAGGGGCAGCACCGGGAACTGCTGGCCCGCCGTCGCGAGTGGTTCGAACGCCTGGAGGAGGCGATGGCGGTCCTCTGGTGGGTTCCGTCGGGCCACCGCCCGACAGTGGCCGAGGCCGAGTCCCGCCTCCTCCACCTGCGCGAACACGGCCCCACCCAGCACGCATTCACCCTGCGGACGTCTTTCCCGGCCGGGGGTGCCTAGTGCCGCGTCAGCCAAGGTTCGCCCCGTCGCGACGCCCGGCACGCTCCCCCACTGCCTCAAGGGCGTGGGAGGTGCCCCCACTCGCCGCACCGGCCGAAAGCCCAAGTACATCCAGTACGAGGACTTCCGGCCGGCACTCCCCCAGCCTTCGGCCGGGGGGACCCCCGGAGCACGCACCGGACGCCGCTCCTCAACGGGCAAACCCTGGCTGACCCGGCACTAGAGGTTTCCTCGGCCCGGCCGCGCCTGCCGCCCCCGCCGCCCCTGCCCACCCCCGTACCGGCCTTTCGGATGCGGGCCGGTGGTGGCTTGTCGCGCGGTTCCCCGCGCCTCTTCAAGGGGCGCGGGGAACCGCGCAGTCTCTTGACGGGGGGCTCACGTGACTGAGCGGTCAGAGTTCGGTGCCGCCGGTTTCGATCGCGTCCTGTACCTCCGCGACCCGCTCCCGTTCCTCCGCCGCGAACCGTTCCGCGTCCAGCTGCTCCGCGATCTCCTCGTCCTGGGCCATGAGTTGGTCGAGGTTCGCGTTGCCCATCTCGAAGACGCCCATGTCGACGTAGGCCTGCTGGAGACGCTTGCCCCACAGGCCGATGTCCTTGACGCAGGGGACGATCCGGGAGAACAGCAACCGGCGGAACAGGGCGAGGAATTCGGACTGTTCGCTGTATTCCTCGGCCTCGGCCTTCGGAATGCCGAAGTTCTCCAGTACCTCGACACCGCGCAGGCGATCACGCATCAAGTAGCAGCCCTCGATGACGAATTCCTCGCGTTCGCGGAGTTCGGCGTCGGAGAGTTGTTTGTAGTAGTCGCGGAGCGCCATCCTGCCGAAGGCGACATGCCTCGCCTCGTCCTGCATCACGTACGCCAGGATCTGTTTCGGCAGAGGCTTGTCGGTCGTGTCCCTGATCATTCCGAAGGCCGCCAGGGCCAGGCCCTCGATCAGGACCTGCATGCCCAGGTACGGCATGTCCCAGCGAGAGTCACGGAGGGTGTCGCCGAGGAGGGACTGCAGGTTGTCGTTGATCGGGTAGAGCATCCCGATCTTCTCGTGCAGGAAGCGGCCGTAGATCTCGGCGTGCCGGGCCTCGTCCATGGTCTGGGTCGCCGAGTAGAACTTGGCGTCCAGGTCGGGGACCGATTCGACGATGCGCGCCGCACAGATCATCGCGCCCTGCTCGCCGTGCAGGAACTGGCTGAACTGCCAGGAGGCGTAGTGCTTGCGCAGTTCACCCTTGTCCCGGTCGGTCATCTTCGTCCAGTACGGGGTCCCGTACAGCGTCATCGCCTCGTCGGGGGTGCCGAGCGGGTCGTACGGGTCCACTTCGAGGTCCCAGTCGATCCGCCTCTGGCCGTCCCACTGCTTGTCCTTGCCCTTCTGGTACAGGGCGAGCAGCCGGTCACGACCGTCGTCGTACTCCCAGCTGAAACGTGCTGCCCCGGAGGCCGGTACCTGCCAGAGCGGGTCTCCCGAGTCCTTGGCGTACAGCTCATGCGTCGGCATACATCGCAGGCTCACACGGGGTAGACGCGTCGTCAACAAGTCGGACGCAGGGGATTGACGAGCTTGCTGACAAGCAGTCTCATAAGTCGTGACCGCCGGTAACCCCTGCAGATCCCGTACAACGAGGTGGGAACAGTCATGACGACGGTGACGGAAGACGGACTCGATGGTCTCCGCGACGCGCTCGGTCTGCTCAAGGACCGGGAGCAGGTGGCCGAGCGGTTGCTCGACTCTTCCGCCAAGCACTCCTTCGATCCGGACAAGGAGCTGGACTGGGACGCGCCCTTCGAGGAGGGCAAGTGGTTCTGGCCGCCGGAGCTGGTGTCGCTGTACGACACCCCGATGTGGCGGCGGATGAGCGAGGAGCAGCGGATCGCGCTGTCCCAGCACGAGGCCGCCGCGCTCGCGTCCCTGGGCATCTGGTTCGAGATCATCCTGATGCAGCTGCTGGTGCGGCACATCTACGACAAGCCGGCCACGAGCGCGCATGTGCGGTACGCGCTGACCGAGATCGAGGACGAGTGCCGGCACTCCAAGATGTTCGCCCGGCTGATCTCGCACGGCGGGACGCCGTACTACCCGGTGAGCCGGGCCCACCTGAACCTCGGGCGGCTCTTCAAGACCATCTCGACCACACCGGGGTCCTTCACGGCGACGCTGCTCGGCGAGGAGATCCTCGACTGGATGCAGCGGCTGACGTTCCCGGACGAGCGGGTCCAGACGCTCATCCGGGGGGTCACGCGCATCCATGTCGTAGAAGAGGCGCGGCATGTGCGGTACGCGCGGGAGGAGCTGCGTCGGCAGATGGTGACGGCGCCGCGCTGGTCCCAGGAGTTCACCCGGGTCACCTCCGGGGAGTTCGCGCGCGTCTTCTCGGTCGCGTTCATCAATCCCGAGGTCTACACGAATGTCGGGCTCGACAAGCGTGAGGCCATGACGCAGGTCAAGGCGAGTGGGCACCGGCGAGAGGTGATGCAGACCGGGGCGAAGCGGTTGACGGACTTCCTGGACGACATCGGGGTGCTGCGGGGGGCCGGGCGCCGCCTGTGGAAGTCGTCGGGATTGCTGGCGTGAGGTCTTCGCCCCCTCCGCCCCTGCCCGTCCCCTGACGGGGGCTCTGCCCCCCAGCCCCCCTGGCTGTTTTTGGGTGCGGGTGGGCCGGGGCTTGTCGCGCAGTCCCTCGCGGCCCTGACGGGGCGCTGTTGCCCCCGTCAGGGACAGAATCGGTAGGGGCGGCGGGGGCGAATCCATGGATACGCTGCCGACATGACCTCCGAGACTCCCACCCGCGCGTACCGACGGCTGAGTGTCGAGGAGCGGCGCAGTCAGCTGCTCGAGGCGGCGCTGTCCCTCTTCGCGCACCGCGCGCCCGAGGAGGTCTCGCTGGACGACGTGGCGGAGGCGGCCGGTGTGTCGCGGCCGCTGGTGTACCGGTACTTCCCGGGCGGCAAGCAGCAGCTGTACGAGGCCGCCCTGCGGTCCGCGGCCGAGGAACTGGAGCACTGTTTCTCGGAGCCCCCGCAGGGACCGCTCACCCAGCGGCTGTCCCGGGCGCTCGACCGCTATCTCGCGTTCGTGGACCAGCACGACGCCGGGTTCAGCGCCTTGCTGCAGGGCGGAAGCGTCGTCGAGACGTCCCGGACCACGGCCATAGTGGACGGGGTGCGGCGCGCCGCCGCCGAGCACATTCTCGATCATCTGGCGGTCGCCGAACCCGGGCCACGGTTGCGGATGACCGTACGGATGTGGATCACCGCCGTGGAGGCCGCCTCGCTGATCTGGCTCGACGAGGACAAGGAGCCGCCGCTCGACGAACTGCGGGACTGGCTCGTCGAACAGTTCGTGGTGGCGCTCGCGGCGACCGCGGGCCGGGATCCGCAGGCCGCGGGGGTGGTGAAGGCCGCGCTCGCGCTGGAGCCGGCGGACGGGGCCGTGGGAGCGATGGCCCGCCGGCTGCTCCCGGTGATCGAGGACGCGGCACACCTGCTGTGACCGCGGTGACCGTGGCGTTTGTGACACTGGTTGCGTGAAGAGCGAAGACACTCCCTTTGTGGGCGGCCCGCTGGACGGCCGCGTGTTGCCCGTCCTGCTCGGCCCCACCGGACATCCGCCGAAGACCTACCGCGTTCCGGTGCCGGACGCGAACGGCGGGCCGCCCACCGTGCTCGTCTACCGGCGCGTCCAGGCGAGCCGCAGCAAGCGGCTCGGGCTGCACCAAGGGTGGAAGTACGAGTACGACCCCGAGGGGAAGCGGGGGCGCGGCCTGAAGTGGCCCTGGTCGAAGACCGACGCCCAGGCCGATGGGCAGAGCGATGCCACGCCGGACCCCCACGCCGACGAGTGATCTTCTTGGGCTGAACCGACCAGCCCGCGCGCACTCGGAATGCGAGCACCCGATCCTGCCGGTGCGAGGTGGACGTACCACCCCCGCACCGGAGGTGACGATATGTCAGGAAGACTTCTGCGTCTGGTCTGTACGGCGGCGGTGACGGCCGGGGCGCTGCTCGCGCCCGCGCCCGCCATGGCCGCCCCGGCTCCCGGCCCGGCGACGGGCACAGCAGTCGATGAGCCCGGACAGCGGTCCGTCGCCGCATTGCTGACGGACCTTCAGCGGCTGTACCGGGATGCCGAGCGGGCCACCGAGACGTACAACGCGACCGCGGAGAAGCTGAAGAAGCAGCGCGCCGAGGCCGCCCGGCTCGACGCCGGCCTCGCCAAGGCCCGCCTCTCGCTGCACGACAGCCGTGGCGCCGCGGGGCGGCTCGCCCGGCAGCAGTACCAGAACAGCGGCGAGTTCTCCTCGTACGTACGACTGCTCCTCGCCCGCGATCCGCAGCACGCCCTCGACGAGGGGCACCTGATCGGGCAGTTGTCGCAGGAACGGGTCGAGACCGCGAAACGGGTGGCCGGGAGCGAGCGGAGGGCCGATGCGCTCGCGCGTGCGGCCCGGAAGACGCTCGACGGTCAACTCACCCTCGCCGTACAGAAGAAGAAGGAGCGCGACAACGTACAAAAGCGGCTCAAGGACGTCGAGCAAGTGCTCGCCTCACTGACCGTCGATCAGGTCGCCGACCTGGACAAATCCGAGAAGTCGGGGGCGGTCGGGGCGCAGAAGAAGTTCATGGCCTCGAGGGCGCTCAGCAGCGAGCGGCGCCCCTCGCAGGAGGGCGAGGAAGCACTGCGGTACGCCGTGCGCCAGATCGGAAAGCCGTACCAGTGGGGTGCGCAGGGCCCGAAGTCGTACGACTGCTCGGGGCTGACCTCACAGGCGTGGCAGCGCGCCGGGCAGCCCATCCCCCGCACCAGCCAGGAGCAGTGGGCCCAGCTCCCGAGAATCCCGCTGAGCAAACTGCGCCCCGGCGACCTGGTGATCTACTTCCCCGAGGCCACGCATGTGGCGATGTACCTCGGCGGCGGCATGGTCGTACAGGCACCGCGACCCGGAACGAAGATCAAGGTCTCACCGATCGCCGCCAATCCACTGCTGGGCGCGGTCCGCCCCGACCCCCTCGGGGAGCCCGTGCGGCGCTACACGCCGCCGAAGCTCCCCGAGGCGGCCACGAGCGGATCGAACGCGGGCTACAGAAGCGACCGGTAAGGGGCACGGGGGTCGTGACATCACTCCGCCCCGTGGGCGCGACCGTCTCGCTCTGTTCGGCGACACCCGGACCACTCCCCCTACGAATTCAACGTCCGGTTGTACCGTTATCGCCCATGAACACCCGGTTGCCGCTGTCCGCCGTGCCTCGACTTGCCGGTGCAGTGGTCGTCGGAGTGGCCACTGGCGCGACCGTAGGATTTCTGGTCGACGCCCTGCTGGGAATTCTCGCCGGCATCGCTGCCACGGAGACGTTTTTCGTCGTGACGGGCTTGAAGGTGTTGTGGCCGATGGACGCAACCACCACTCACCGAAATGCCCGGCGTGAGAACTTCCGCCCTCTGGCCGAGGAAACCATCGTTGTCACGGCGGCTCTGTTCGCGCTGGTCAGCATTGTTGCCCTGCTCCTGCGCGGTAAATCCGCGGACAGTCACGCGGCAGCTGGGGCAGCGCTCGCGGGCGTGTTCATGGGCTGGGCATCACTGCACCTGATGTACTCCACCCGCTACGCGTATCTCTTCTACGCGAAGCCGACAGGTGGTATCGACTTCAACTCCGAACACCCGCCCGCCTACGCCGACTTCCTTTATTTCAGTTACAACCTCGGGATGACCTACCAGGTCTCCGACACCAGCGTCTCGAGTACACAAATCCGCACCGTAGTGCTCCGCCACTGCCTGCTGTCCTACGTCTTCGGCACCAGCATCCTGGCCACCACGATCAACCTTGTGACCGGAATCGTCACCAACTGACCCCCGTCCGCTCGAACATCTCGGAAACAGCCTAGCCGCGCGGTGACGGGGGAAGATTGTCGAGGAAATCCACGGTCGGTACATAAAAAAGGCAGCCGGTGGTGGCCTTCGAGTAGTCGAGGATCCGGTCGTGGATCCCGGGACGGTCGCCGAGAAACATGTTCCGCAGCATCCGTTCGGTTACCTCAGGCGTGCGCGAATAGCCGATGAAATAGGTGCCGAATTCCCTCTTTCCGATCGTCCCGAACGGCATGTTCTCCCGCACGATCTTCTGCTCGTTGCCGTCCTTGTCCGTGATGGTGTTGAGGGCGACATGAGAATCCGGGGGCTTCACGTCGTCGGGCATTTCGATGTTGGCCGACTTGCTTCGGCCGATGACGTTCTCCTGCTCCTGTGTGGTCAACGCGTTCCAGGCCGCGAGATCGTGGAGGTACTTCTGGACGATCACGTAGCTGCCGCCCATGAAGTCCTCGTCCTCGGCACCGACGAACACCGCGTCGGCGGCCGCCCGGTCTCCGGGACTCTCGCTGCCATCGACGAAACCCAGCAGGTCGCGCTCGTCGAAGTACTTGAAGGCGTGCACCTCGTCGACCATCGTGACCGCTCCGACGAGGCGTGCGGCGATCAACCGGGCCAGTTCGAAGCAGAGGTCCATCTCGTGGGCGCGCAGATGGAAGAGGACGTCCCCCGGCGTCGACGGAGCCTTGTGGCCGGCCCCCTCCAAGGACACGAAGGGATGCAGGTCACGGGGGCGCGGACCGGCGAAGAGCCGGTCCCAGGCGTGGGAACCGACCCCGACGACACAGCTGAGTTCGGCATACGGGGCGCGATAGCCCACCGACCGGAGCAGACCTGCCACATCTTCGAGCAGCTCACGGACGGTGGCCTCGCCGCCGGGGGCGATCGTCGCCACGAGGAACATGGCGGTCTTGGCCGGCGGAGCGATCACACGCTGCGACTCGAACACGAAGCCTGCCTCCTGCCTATCGCGATAACGACGCTACGCCCTGTCGGCCGATCTCGCGCTCCGCAGCCGCCTGATCACAGCGGAAGAGCAGGTCGGGGCCGACCAAGCCGGTGTGACAAAGATGTGGCCGTCCGTGTTCCGTCCGAGGACGCAACACAGACGGCCACTACGACCAGGAAGAACGGTCGGGCTGCTGGTCAGGGGGTTGTCAGGCCCCGGTCACCGAGGCCAGGTACGCCTCGGTCTTCGCCGGCTCGAAGAAGAAGTTCTCGAAGTCGGCCGGGTCGTTGAACCCGTTGGCGAACCGATCCGCCACAGGGGGGAGCTGCCCCGCGGCACCGATCAGGTTGAGCACGTGCTCCGGAGGAACGCCGAGCATCGCGTTCGTCCACTTGGTCACGTGCTGCGCCGTGTCCCAGTACCGGTCGAACGCGGCCTGCATCCACTCCTCGTCGAAGGGCTTGTCGCCCTGTTCGAGGATCGAGGCGAGGTACGCGGCCGCACACTTGGAGGCCGAGTTGGAGCCCTGCCCGGTGATCGGGTCGTTCGCGACGACCACGTCGGCGACGCCCAGGACCAGACCGCCGCCGGGGAGGCGACCGACCGGGTTGCGGACGGTGGGGGCGTACCGTCCCGACAACGTGCCGTTCGCGTCGGTCAGTTCCACCTTCGTGGCCCGCGCGTACTCCCACGGCGTGAACCGCTCCATGAGTTCCAGGGTCAGGGAGAGGTGTTCGGCCGGGTCCTTGACGCCGTTGAAGACGTCGAGCGGGCCGCCGGGTATGCCCTCCCAGAAGAGGATGTCCGCGCGCCCCGAGGTGGTGAGCGTCGGCATGACGAAGAGCTCGCCGACACCGGGGACCAGGTTGCAGCGGACCGCGTCGTGGTCCGGGTGTTCCGGGCGCGGGCCCAGACCGTGGACGTACGCGACCGCCAGCGCCCGCTGCGGCTCGCTGTACGGCGAACGGGAGGCGTCCCGGCCGAACATGGACACGAGTTCGCCCTTGCCGGCCGACACCAGCACCAGGTCGTAGGTACGGGAGAAGTAGTCGAGGTCGGAGACCGCGGCACCGTGGATGACCAGCTGGCCGCCGCGCTGCGCGAACGTCTCCATCCAGCCGGCCATCTTCACCCGCTGGTCGACCGACTGCGCGTACCCGTCGAGCCTGCCCAGCCAGTCGATCGCCCGCTGGGTCGGACCGGGGTCGTGCGAGCCCGGTGCCGCGACCGAGACGCCGAGTCCTTCGATCTTCGGGGCCTGGGACTCCCAGAAGTTCAGCTGGAGATCGCGCTCGTGCTGGAGTGCCGTGTCGAACATGCACTGCGTCGACATGACGCGGCCGGTACGGATCTCGTCCGCCGTCCGGTTCGACATCAGGGTGACCTCGTACCCGTGCGACTGGAGGCCGAGGGCGAGCTGGAGTCCGGACTGGCCGGCTCCGACGACGAGTATCTTCCGCATGCGCGTCCTAACTCTGCGTACGTCTTATTCGGGGCTCACGTCGAGCGCGTGCCCCACCAGCGCGAGCAGGGTCTCGACAACCGAGATCCGGCGCCTGGCATCCATGATCATGACAGGTATGTGCGGGGGCACCGTGAGGGCCTCGCGTACGTCCTGGGGCTCGAACCGCTCGCTGCCGTCGAAGTGGTTGACGGCGACGACGTACGGCAGTCCGCAGCTCTCGAAGTAGTCGAGCGCCGGGAAGCAGTCCGACAGGCGGCGGGTGTCGGCGAGGACCACCGCGCCGATCGCGCCGCGCACCAGGTCGTCCCACATGAACCAGAACCGCTGCTGGCCCGGCGTACCGAAGAGGTAGAGCACCAGGTCGTCGTCGAGCGTGATGCGGCCGAAGTCCATGGCCACCGTGGTGGTCAGCTTGTCCGGCGTGCCGGTGAGGTCGTCGGTGTCCTCGCTGGCCTGGGTCATCAGCGCCTCCGTCTGGAGGGGCGTGATCTCGGAGACCGCGGTGACCAGCGTGGTCTTGCCCACGCCGAAACCACCCGCCACAACGATCTTGGTGGCTATCGGCGCGCGGCTGCGATCCGTCTGCCAGGCCTGCAGATTCTCCTCTTCGTCGAGGAGGGGGGCGACGCCAGGCGCGGCGTCAGAGACGACGGAGTCCACTCAGCACCCTTTCCAGCAGAGCGCGGTCCGGCTGTCCCGGGCCGTGACCTGTTCCGTACACACGGATCTTTCCCTGGTCCGCCAGGTCGCTCAGGAGCACGCGGACCACGCCGAGCGGCATCCTGAGGAGGGCGGCGATCTCGGCCACCGTACGCATCCGGCGGCAGAGCTCGACGATGGCCCGCATCTCGGGCATCACCCGGTGGGAGAGCGGGCTTCCCCCGGTCAGCTCCTTGCGCTCCTCGGGGGCTTCGAGCGCCGCCACGAACGTCTCCACCAGGAGGACGTGCCCGAAGCGGGTACGGCCGCCGGTGAGCGAGTAGGGGCGTACCCGGGCGGGTTTGCGGTCGCCGCCGCGGACCGGCAGCTTGTTGGGGGTACTCATCGGGTGCTCCCCATTGACTCGGTCTCCAGGGATTTTCGGAGCTCACTGCGCAGTTCGGGGGTCAGGACGTGTCCGGCGCGGCCGACGAAGAGCGCCATGTGGTACGCCACCACGCTCATGTCGCAGTCCGGGGAGCCGTGCACGCCGAGCAGCGAGCCGTCGCTGATCGACATGACGAAGAGGCTGCCCTCGTCCATCGCGACCATCGTCTGCTTGACGTTGCCGCCGTCCATCAGCTTGGCGGCGCCGATGGTGAGGCTGCCGATGCCGGAGACGATGGTGGCGAGGTCGGCGGAGGAGCCCTTGGGGCCCGTCGGCCGGTCCGTCTCGGCCGTCCTCGCCTCCGCGTTTCTGCCCGGGTCGGAGGAGAGCAGCAGCAGGCCGTCGGAGGAGACGACCGCGACCGACAGGAGGCCCGGCACCTCCTCGACGAGATTCGTCAGCAGCCAGTGCAGATTGCGGGCTTCACTGCTCAGACCGAAGGTACTGGGCGCGGTCAACTGCTTGCCTCCTCGACTGTGCCCCCCGATGCTTCTACGTCCTGTGCGTGCGCGTTGGACGTGGGTCCTGCGGGCGCGTGCGCTGCCGGCCCCTGTGCCGCGGGTGCGTTCATCTCGGCCGTCTGTTCGGCGATCTCCGCCTCCACATCGCGGCGGCCCTCCATCGCGCCCCGGTGGAAACCGCCGAGCCTGCGGCGCAGGGCCTCGGCGTCCACACCGCCCGTGCGCGGCCTCGGGACCGGCGGGGGCGCGGAGATCTTGGGCGTCCGCTTGGGCAGGCCCTTGTCGGTGAGCCGCGGGCCCTCGTCCGGGACACGCTCGTGGGTGTCGGGACCGATGGCGTACGGATCAGTGGTGGTCTGGGCGGGGATGCGGACTTCCGGAGCGGGCTGCACCGGGGCCGCTTCCGGGGCACGTTCGGGAGCGGGCGCTTCCGCCCGGGGCTCCGGGAGCAGAAGCTCCATCGTGGTCTCGGGAGCGAGTTCCGGCTCGGGCGCGGGCTCCGGCTCGGACGCCAACTCCGGCTCGCGCGTGGGCTCCGGCTCGGGCGTGGGTTCGTACGACGCCTCGGATTCGGCAGTCGCCGCTTCCGCGCCGGGCTCCTGGGCGTCCTCGCGCACCGCTTCTTCGTCCGCGGAGGCCGCCCGTGCGGCCTCTTCCGCCGCAGAAGGCTCCCGTACCGCCTCTTCGTCCGCGGAAGCCTCCCGTACGGCCTCTTCCGCCGCGGCGATCAGGGGGTCCTCGTCGCCGGCGGGTTCCGATGCCGCCAACACCGAACGACCCCGCAGGACATTGGAGTTGGCCTCCGCGTCGGCGCCCGGCAGCGACACCGAGGACGCGCTGCCGACCAGCTGGGTGGCCGTGGGGGTGGTGATCGCGGGCGCGGCGGCGAACATCGCCTTCGGCAGGACGACCACGACGGCGACACCGCCCTGCTTCTGCTCGCGCAACTGCACCCGCACGCCGTGCCGGTGGGCGAGCCGGGCGACCACGTACAGGCCGAGCCCGAGACCGTCGCCGCCCTCCAGGTCGTACGCGTCCTCCGGGTCGAAGTCCGAGAGGCGGGAGTTGAGCTGGCTCATCCGCTCGGCGGTCATGCCGATGCCCTCGTCCTGGACGGAGAGCATCACCTCGCCGCTCTCCAGGAGCCAGCCGGAGATCTCGACGGCCAGGTCGGGCGGCGAGAACGACGAGGCGTTCTCCAGGAGTTCGGCCACGAGGTGACTGATGTCGTCGGCGGCGAAGCCGGCGAGGTGCGCGTGCGGCGGCAGCGCGGCGATACGGACCCGCTCGTACCGCTCGATCTCACTCACCGCGGCGCGCACGACGTCGACGAGCGGGACGGGACCCGCGTGGTGCTGGACGTGCTCGGCGCCCGCGAGGACGAGCAGGTTCTCACTGTGCCGCCGCATGACGGTGGCGAAGTGGTCGAGCTTGAAGAGCGTGGCGAGGCGGTCCGGGTCCTGTTCGCGCTCCTCCAGTCCCTCGATGACGCCGAGCTGGCGCTCCACGAGGCCGAGGGTGCGCAGCGCGAGGTTGACGAAGGTGCCGTGGATGGTGCCGCGCACCTGCTCCAAGTGGGCAGCCGCGTCCGCGAGCTCGGCACGCAGCCGATCGCGCTCGTCGGCCATCAGCTGACGCTGCCCGATGAGGTGCTTGCGGTCGCCTTCGAGCGTCGCGAGCCGCTCGTGGAGTGCGGCGGCGTGCGCGTGCAGCGCGTTGACGGAGCGGACGACCTGCGCGAACTCGTCGTTGCGGCCGGTGAACTTGACCGGTTCCTGGGCGCCCGGGTCGGCGGCCAGGCGAGCCGAGCCGAGCCGCAGTACGGCCAGCGGGCGGGTGAGGCTGCGGGCCATGGCCATCGAGACGCCGACCGCGACCAGCAGCAGCGTGCCGATGAGGGCGATCCGGATCTCCAGCGCGGTGACGTCGTCGTCCCGCAGCCGTTCGAGGTCCTTGGTGCGGTGGTCGTTGAGGGAAGCCTCGGCGCCGCGCATCAGCTCGACACGGGCCGACAGGGCCGCGTCCAGCTTCTTGGTGCTGGTGTCGAGTTCGGCGTCGGAGAGCGTCGGCTGGTCGGTGAGGCTCGCGAGGTACTTGTCGGCACTGCCGACGTCGGGCCCGGTGAGCGTGGAGTCGTACGAGGACGCGGCGGCCTTGGGCGCCGTCTCACGGAAGTCGGCGAGGGCCGCGTCCGAGCGGAGCCGGGCCTGCTGGGCCGCGGCACTCAACGCGTCGCGCTGCTTGGTGTCGGCGGCCGAGGAGACGCTCGTGGTGGTCGGCAGACCGGTGACCGGGTTGATGGTGGTCTGGGTGGTGCGCGGGATGCTGAGGGCCGCCAGGAGCAGTCCGCGGGCGGCGGCGGACTGCTGGACCGCGGAGTCCAGCTCGGCGAGGCCGTGTGCGCCGGAGCCCGCGCGGGGCGGCAACTGGTCGGCCAGGTCCTCGGCGAGGGCGTGGAGTTCGCTGATGGCGCCGGAGTACGCCTGATGCGCTTCGAGAGCGGAGCTCTTTCCGGTGAGCGCCGCTCTGCGCAGGGAGGCGATGGAGTCGAGGTCCTTGAGCAGCGGTGCGGGGGCGTCCTCGTCCGCCCGCAACTCCTCGACCTGCCGGTCGACGCGGGCGCCGCGCTGCTCGGAGGGCGCTTTGGCCTTGGGCCTCCCGGCGGCGATGTACGAGGTGACCTCGTCCCGTTCGTCGGCCAGCGAGTGCGCCAGGGTCAGCGCCTGCTGGGTCCGCTGCGCGAGCGTCACCAGGTTCTGGGAGTCGTTCAGTTGCCCCGAGGCGGCCAGCACCGTGGGGGCTCCGGCACCGGCGATGGCGGCCGCGACGACCGCCACGGCAACGATCAGCCGGTTGCGTACGTGGGCGGGTCGGCCCCTGCCCGGGGAGTCGGCGGTGTCGCCGGTGGCACCGCCCCCGGTTGAGCTGGAGGCCGTCTGCTTGCCTGTGCGCCTCGGCCGCGTCTTCTGCACCGGTGCTCGCATTCCTGACTCGTGTACCCATGGGCCCGGGTGATGACGTCCTGTCAATGGGGGCGTCCGCCCGGTACGGCTCCCGACCCTCCCAGTGCCGGTGGGCAGTGGTCCCGCATCATCTGGCCCGCCACCCGAAGGAGTGAACCTCGGACGGGAGTTGGCGGGCAAGTTCCTCCGGCGTGTTCGACGGCCTTGACCGGCGGGCCGGTTGGACGTCGGCGACGCGCTTTGGCAATATTCGCCGCCACGCTTCACCGGAGTCGATCATTCCATGCCAAACCCGGCGCCTGAGCTGGTGGTCCGCACCTGTTCGGCAATGGATGCCAGCCTTTTGTGGACCTTGTGAAGGGCTCGTGCAAACTGGCCGGATGCGCACTGAACTCGTCTCGGAGCCCGGCGACCCGGACCGCCCCAATGAGGACTTCGCATCGGTCGGCCTTCCGGCCTCAGGACAGGGGGGTTCGCTGGTCGCCCTGGACGGCGTGACGCCCCCTCGGGGCGACTACGGCTGTCTGCATTCCGTCGCCTGGTTCTCCGCACGCCTCGGCGGAGCCCTGACCGAACTGTCCCTTTCCCGCCGGGATCTGACCCTGCCGGAGGTCCTGTCCCGGGCCATAAGCCGGGTGGCCGACACCCACGCCGACACCTGTGACCTTTCTCACCCACGGACACCTCAGGCAACCGTGGTCCTCGCCAGATGGTCCGCCGCCGAGGTCGAGTACCTGGTCCTCTCGGACTCCGCCCTGCTGGTGGAGTCCCCTTCGGGCGAGGTGACCGCACTCCTGGACGACCGCCTCTCCCGGCTCCCCCGCGCCTCCCTCGCCACGGACGCCGTCGCCGACACGACCGTTCGCAACAAGGAGGGCGGCTTTTTCACGGCGGCGGCGGATCCCTCGGTGGCCTCCCGCGCGGTGACCGGCACGCTGCCCCGCACGTCCGTCCGCACTCTGACCGCCCTCACGGACGGCGCCACCCGCTGGGTGGAGAAGTTCCACGAGGGCGACTGGGCCGCCCTGTTCACCCTCGTACGGAAGGAGGGCGCACAGGCGCTCGTCAACCGCGTACGCGCACTGGAGACCGCGGACGCGGAGGAGAGGGTGCATTTGCGACGGAGCAAGACGCATGACGATACGACGGTGGTGTTCGTGGAGCTGTGAGCCGACGGGCCCGGCCGCCCGGACGGGGAAGCATGCGCCGGACCGGGGCGGCCCGGCGCAGGGTCCAGCCGTCCTCGACCACGCAGCGGGCCAGACGCAGGCGGCCGGTCTCGGTCAAGGGTGCATTACGGGGGCACGAGGGCCTTTCTGGTTGGTGCAGACGTCGCAATCCACACCGAACCGGAAGGCCCTCACCCGTTTCAAGATCCCTCAGCCGAGACCTGGCTCACCTGTCCACAACCTCCCCGGAGAGAACACCTAGCGCTGCTGTTCCATCCCCGTGTTGAGCTGGTGCAGCAGCCTGGCCAGTTCCGCGACCTCGCGGGGGTCCCAGCCCGCGAGCTGTCGGACATAGCGGGCCCGGCGGGCCTGCCGGACCTTCCGGAAGCGCTCCCGGCCCTCCTCCGTGAGGTGGACGAGCCAGGCGCGGCCGTCGGCGGGGTCGGGCTCGCGGGCCACCAGGCCGAGGTCTTCGAGGGCTCGGAGCTGACGGGACATCGTGGCCTTGCCGACGCCGATGTAGGCGGCGAGCTCCGTGGCGCGCTGCCGGCCGCACTCCTCCAGCCGGAAGAGGAGCCCGTACGCGGAGGACTCCAGGTCGGGATGGACCTCGCGGGCCATCTCGCCGGAGGAGGCGCGGGCGCGCCGCAGGAACACGGTCAACTCGCGTTCCAGCGCCGGGAATTCCTGGTCCACACCACTTCCCGACGCCGCGGATTCGACACGCTGCCCGCCGTCGTTTCCGTTGTCGTGCACGTCAGCACCCCTGACCCGGTTTCCCGATACTGAAAGTTTCCGCCAAAATCCGCCATTGCCGCAGCTCCGCCAGTATTTCGCAGGCGTAGACCAACGGCAGCCTCCGGGCCCTCTTCCCACGCCGTCTTCTACGTGCGTAGCTTCTTTATCAGGCAATCAGTGGCATGCGCACGCCATCAACAGGTCGACGCGGACCTGACCCCCCACCCGAGCGTGCGCGTGCCGTCAGCGTTCCCCCCACCGAGCACCACCGTGCACCACCGATCTCTTCGGAGGCACGACATGCCCGTGCACAGACACAGACCCGCAACAACCCACCGCCTGCGCCCGCTCGCGGTAGGAATCCTGCTCACCGCCCTCTCTCTCCTGTTCACCCTCCCCTCCTCCGCGGCCGACACCCCCGCCCGGGGCTCCGCCCGCATGGGCATGGGCGTCGTCGCACATGACGGTCAGGACGGCACACCGAGCAGCTCGGACGCCACGCAGACGGAAGGCGTGGACGTCTCCGGCTACCAGGGCAACGTCGCCTGGTCGACCCTGTGGAGCAGCGGGGTCAGGTGGGCCTACACCAAGGCGACCGAGGGCACGTACTACACGAACCCGTACTTCGCCCAGCAGTACAACGGCTCGTACAACGTCGGCATGATCCGCGGCGCGTACCACTTCGCGACCCCCGACACCACGACCGGCGCCACGCAGGCGAACTACTTCGTGGACCACGGCGGCGGCTGGTCGAAGGACGGCAAGACGCTGCCGGGCACACTCGACATCGAATGGAACCCGTACGGGGCCGCCTGCTACGGCAAGACGCAGAGCGCCATGGTCAGCTGGATCAGCAGCTTCCTCGCCCAGTACAGGGCGCGCACCGGGCGCGACGCGGTGATCTACACGGCCACCAGCTGGTGGACCCAGTGCACGGGCAACTACGGCGGCTTCGCCTCCGCCAACCCGCTGTGGATCGCGCGCTACGCCTCCGACGCGGGGACGCTGCCGGCGGGGTGGAGTTACTACACCATGTGGCAGTACACGTCGTCAGGACCGACCGTCGGCGACCACGACAAGTTCAACGGGGCACTCGACCGGGTCGTGGCATTGGCCAACGGCTGACACAACCGCGCGCGGACACCGCGCGCACGGTGAAGGCCCGGGCCTCCCTCACGGGACCCGGGCCTTACCTTTCCGGTCGCGTCCCGTCACGCCGCCACCGGAACCTCCGGCGTCGCGCCGTTCGTCGCCGGCGTCAGCGCCAGCTCCAAGACCTGTCGGACGTCCGTGACGGCGTGGACGTCGAGCTTCTCCAGGACCTCGGCAGGGACGTCGTCCAGGTCGGGCTCGTTGCGCTTCGGGATGATGACCGTCGTGACACCCGCGCGGTGCGCGGCGAGCAGCTTCTGCTTCACCCCGCCGATGGGCAGGACACGACCGGTCAGCGAGACCTCACCCGTCATCGCCACGTCGGTGCGGACCGGGCGGCCGGACAGGAGCGAGGCCAGCGCCGTCGTCATGGTGACGCCCGCGCTCGGTCCGTCCTTGGGGACCGCGCCCGCCGGGAAGTGGATGTGCACGCCCCGGTCCTTCAGGTCGCCGACCGGCAGTTCGAGCTCGGCGCCGTGCGACCTGAGGAAGCTCAGCGCGATCTGCGCCGACTCCTTCATCACGTCGCCCAGCTGACCCGTCAGGGTCAGGCCCGCCGCGCCCGTCTCCGGGTCGGCCAGCGACGCCTCGACGTAGAGCACGTCTCCGCCGGCGCCCGTGACGGCCAGACCGGTGGCGACACCGGGCACCGCGGTGCGGCGCTCGGCCGGGTCCTGAGCGGACTCGGGCACATGGTGCGGCCGGCCGATCAGACCGCGCAGATCCGCGTCCGTGACCGTGAACGGCAGCTTCCGCTCGCCCAGTTCGTGCTGGGCCGCCACCTTGCGCAGCAGCCGTGCGACGGCCCGCTCCAGGTTTCGTACACCCGCTTCCCGCGTGTACTCGCCGGCGAGCTTGCGCAGTGCGCCCTCGTCCAGTGTGATCTCGTCGGACTGCAGACCGGCCCGCTCCAGCTGGCGCGGCAGCAGGTGGTCCCGGGCGATGACGACCTTCTCGTCCTCGGTGTAGCCGTCCAGGCGGACCAGCTCCATACGGTCGAGCAGGGCCTCCGGGATGGCCTCCAGGACGTTCGCCGTCGCGAGGAACACGACGTCGCTCAGGTCGAGTTCGACCTCCAGGTAGTGGTCGCGGAAGGTGTGGTTCTGCGCCGGGTCGAGGACTTCGAGCAGGGCCGCGGCCGGGTCGCCGCGGAAGTCGGAGCCGACCTTGTCGATCTCGTCCAGCAGGACCACCGGGTTCATGGACCCGGCCTCCTTGATGGCGCGGACGACACGGCCGGGCAGTGCGCCCACGTACGTACGCCGGTGGCCGCGGATCTCGGCCTCGTCCCGTACGCCACCGAGGGCGACGCGGACGAACTTGCGGCCCATGGCGTGCGCGACGGACTCGCCGAGCGAGGTCTTGCCGACACCGGGCGGGCCGACCAGCGCGAGCACGGCACCGCCGCGCCGCCCGCCGACCACGCCGAGCCCGCGCTCGGAGCGCCGCTTGCGCACCGCGAGGTACTCGGTGATCCGCTCCTTCACGTCCTCCAGACCGGCGTGTTCGGCGTCCAGGATCGCCTTGGCGCCCTGGATGTCGTACTCGTCCTCGGTCCGCTCGTTCCACGGCAGTTCGAGCACGGTGTCGAGCCAAGTCCGGATCCAGCTGCCCTCGGGCGACTGGTCGCTGGACCGCTCCAGCTTGTCGACCTCCTTGAGCGCGGACTCGCGGACCTTCTCGGGGAGGTCGGCGGCCTCGACGCGGGCGCGGTAGTCGTCGGACTCCTCCGCGTCCGAGGACTCGCCGTTCAGCTCGCGCAGCTCCTTGCGGACGGCTTCGAGCTGGCGCCGCAGCAGGAACTCGCGCTGCTGCTTGTCGACGCCTTCCTGGACGTCCTTGGCGATGGACTCGGCGACATCCTGCTCGGCGAGGTGCTCACGGAGCTGTTCGGTGGCGAGCTTCAGCCGGGCGACCGGGTCGGCGGTCTCCAGCAGCTCCACCTTCTGTTCGAGGGACAGGAACGGAGAGTAACCGGAATTGTCGGCAAGGGCGGAAACGTCATCGATCTGCGCCACGCGGTCCACGACCTGCCAGGCGCCGCGCTTGCGCAGCCAGCTGGTGGCGAGCGCCTTGTACTCCTTGACCAGGTCGGCGACCCGGCCGGGCAGCGGGTCGGGCACGGTCTCGTCGACCCGGGTGCCCTCCACCCACAGTGCGGCACCGGGACCCGTGGTCCCCGCGCCGACCTTCACGCGCCCACGGCCGCGGATCAGCGCGCCCGGGTCGCCGTCGGCCAGGCGGCCGACCTGCTCGACGGTGCCGAGCACACCGGTGCCCGCGTACGTCCCGTCGATGCGTGGCACCAGCAGCACCTGCGGCTTGCCCGGCGTCGAACGGGCGGCGGCCTGGGCGGCCTCCACCGCTGCGCGTACATCGGTGTCGTTCAGGTCCAGCGGAACCACCATCCCGGGCAGGACGACCTCATCGTCGAGCGGCAGCACGGGCAGGGTGAGCGGTGTGGACGTCGAAGCCATGATCTCCCCTTCGGCAGTCAAGTTGAGTTACACGGACTCAATGCATGTGCGCCTTGGATTGTTCCCCGGGGGTTGTTCGCTGTCAGCGATCACCGCTGCGATCACCTCTCCACACGCCCGGACGCGGCTCGCGCTCGGGAATGAACGTCCCGCACGGCCCGGGCGTCACAGGTGCGGCGTCGGATTCGGCTCCACTCCACCGTCTGCCTCCGGAGGGCATCATGCGGTCCGTCAAACTGCTGGTCGTACTCGGCCTGGTCGCCGCCGCAGCCGTCGGATGCGGCGACGAAACGACACCCGGCGGGGGCGACAAGGTCCGTGACGGCGGCACCGCCGCCGGCTCGGAGCGCGCCCGCCGGGTCGCCGCCGCCTGGGAGGGTTCCGAGGCGGCGCGGGTGTGGCAGCGGGGCTACTACCCGCTCGGCGATGCCGTGCAGTTGCCCGAAGGGGCGTTCCACAACGACGCCGACAAGCGCGCTTACCTCACCCAGAACTTCGAACTGCGCGGCTCTCTTCCCGACGCGCCGAAGAAGAAGGGAGAGATCCGGTGGCGCGACGGCGCATCGCTCGCCCTCCCGGTCACCTCGGCGCGAGCGGCGTACGAGAAGCTCGACCGGGGCGGGAACTCCGGTCCCGCCCTCACGGTGACCGGTGCCCGGCTCGGCGACATGACGCTGCTGACCAGCCGGGGGGCGGCGACGGTGCCCTCCTGGCACTTCACGATCAAGGGCTACGACACTGCGCTCAAGCGCGTCGCGGTCACCCCCGCGAAACTCCCCCGGCCCCCGATCGGGCCCGTGCGGCGGCAGACGGCCGAGCTGGGGCCGCTCGCCGGGCTGGACACGATCGCGGAGGACGGCCGGGCGGTCACCCTGCGCGCCGAGCACGGAGCGTGTGACGACGGCCCCGCCGTCGACGTACTGGAGACCGCGGACAGCGTGGTGTTCTCGGCCTCGGTCCGCGGCGTCTCCGACGGCCCCTGCACGTCCGAACTGCGCATCGAGAAGGTGACGGTGAAACTGGACCGCCCGGTCGGCGACCGCATGCTCCTCGACGCGTTCACGGGAAGGCCCGTGCCCCACGAGCAGCCCCGCTCCACCTCGCCGACCTGGAGCTGACTCCGCCCGGAGGGCACAGGGCGAGCCGGGCACCGCCACGCCTTCGCAAGGGCACCGCCACACCACCGCAACGGCGTTCCTCGGATACCCGCAGCCGGTCCCGGATCGCCACCCCCGCGGGGCCGGGCACCACGAACGGCGCCGCCAACGCCCGCAGCCCGCCCATCCCTTCACCCCCACCCGGCGTCGAAGACCCCCTCACCGCCTCCAACGAGCACCCTCCTCAAAAATCACCCCGACATAAGAACTCTCGTTCCCACTCCAGAAGGCGTGGGCGCACGCCGCATCCAGATCACCGACGCTCACTCATGCACGCCAGAACACACTCGCACCCAGTCAAGTCGCAGCAGTTCCCAACCCCTGCACAGTGCAAGCTCATTCACAGCCAACGGGGACCGCACGACGGGGGCGAAGGCACCACGGGGGACGAAATGCGCGAGGAGCGTCCGGGTCGGCGCGGGGTGATCGCCGGAGCCGGGGCGGTGGTGGCGGGGGTCGGCGCGGTGGCGGTCCGGGCGGCGGCAGGTGGAGACGGGGCCGGGGGGAAGCCTCTGGTGGCGCCTACGGCCTCGCCGGTCGTCGGCCGGGTCGCGCACCGGCGACAGCGCGGCGGTGGTCTTCCGCGAGTACTACGACCTGCGCCGCGACCCCTCCCAGCTCACGAACGAGCTCCACGGGGCGAGCGCCGCTCGGGGGCGCCGGCTCGGCATCCCGGAGCCGGCACGACGCCTCGCGGCAGTCCGGAACGGCTGACCGACGAGGGCATGCGTGCCGTCCGCCGGCGCCGCACCAGCGGCCACGTCGAAATGCCGATCGTCAGGGACATCAGGTGCCCCCAGTCGGTCATCGGGTCGGTGAAGGCGAGGAGATCGCCGACGAGCATCGCGGCGAAGCCGATCAGTACCGGCCAGCGCAGCCAGGGCGACAGCAGTCCCGCGAGCGCGCCGACGCTCGCGGCGACGCCGAAGCTGATGCCGTAGTCGAGGCGGTGCAGGGAACTGTCGGGCAGATGGCCGGCCAGCACCGAGAGCCCGACGGGCACTTCGGTGGCCAGCGTGGCGACCACATGCCCGAGCAGGAAGACAGCGGCCGTCCGCGACCCGCCTGTCCGCCGCTCCAGCGCGGTCAGGACGACCAGGAACGCCACCGCGTACGGCGAGGTGATCCCGCCGACGATCCACAGCGCGCTCGCGACCAACACCAGCACCGGGTGCCGCACGAGGTGCGCGACGTCCGTGCTGGATGCCTGGTGCAGCGCGTGCACGAGCGTGGGGTCCGCGTGCTCGGTGACGACCGAGGTGACGGCGAGGACAGCCGCGTACCCGAAGGTGAAGGGCGTCCCGAGGGGAGTGGGGAACAGCCGCCAGGGGCGGAGGGCCCGGAGCCGCCCGGCGAGCGCACCCAGGGCGGACACACGGCCGGCAGCCGGCGCGGCCGTCGCGGCCGGAACCGGTGCCCCCGGGCCCGGTGCGGGCGTCGCGATGGAAACCGCTGCCGCCATGCCCGGTGCGGGCCTCGCGATGGAAACCGCTGCCGCCATGCCCGGTGCGGGCCTCGCGACCGGAACCGTTGCCCCCGTGACCGGTCCGGGCGTCGCGACCGGAACCGGTGCCTGCGCGGCCGCGTGGGAAGGCGGGGTGACCGTGCCGCCGCGCTGACGGGGCATCCCGTCCAGAAGATCGTCGAGGAGAGACGCGCCCGTCTCGGGGTCGGTCTGCACGGCATCAGCCCGTGCGGTGGTGCTCCGGTCCACGGTGAGGCGCTCCTTCCGTCGCGCCCCACCCTTCGTGTCCCACGCGTCGCTGTCTATGACCGACGCCACGCGAGAGCCGATTCACAGCAACTTCCAAGGCGTGTCAGGCATCCGCCGGCAGGCCGCCCCGTCGACCGCGCGGTGCTGCGCCTGCGCACCCCGTACGAGAAGCGCCCCGGGGTCTTCGAGTCCTTCTTCCGCTCCGGTTCGCCGGCCTTCCCCGAGGACGAGCTGAAGGAGGTCCTGCGGCTCCTGGAGACGGTGCCGACGCTGGTGTGCGTCAACCTCGAACGACCCGCCGTACTCCCGGAGATCGCCGAGAAGGCTGCCGCCCTGGTCGTCGACCATGGCGCCTCGGACGCCGCCCTGCTCGACGTCGCCCTTCGGGCGGGCAGAGGCCGAGGGGCGCCTGCCGTTCGAACTGCCGCGCTCCATGGCGGCGGTGGCGGCGTCCCGTCCGGACGTGCCCGACAACACCCTGGACCCGGTGTTCCGGTACGGGCACGGGATCGCGCTCAAGGGTCAATTCGGTTGCCCGCTCTGGTGAAACTGCCAGGATGGGAGCCATGCCTGCCTCGTACGACACCCCTGTGGTCATCGACCGTCGCCAGGGCCCGTACGGCGAGGTCGTGCTGCGGCGGCACGGCGCGCTGCTGCAGATCATCGCCAACGGGTGCTTCCTGATGGACACCTCCGACGGCCGCTCGGAGCGGTTGCTCGTGGACACCGCGTACGACGCGCTGGACGGGCGCGCGCAGCCGAGTGTGCTGATCGGAGGTCTCGGCGTCGGGTTCTCCCTCGCGCACGCCGCCGCCGATCCGCGCTGGGGGCGCATCACGGTCGTCGAACGCGAGCCGGCCGTCATCGACTGGCACCTCCGGGGACCGCTCTCCGCGATCTCCGCCGAGGCCCTCGCCGACCCGCGCACGGAAATCGTCGATAAGGATCTGGTCGCCTACGTCAATGAGATGTCCGCCACGTACGACGCGCTCTGTCTCGACATCGACAACGGGCCCGGCTGGACGGTCACCGAGGGCAACGACGGCCTGTACTCGAAGGCCGGACTGGCAAGCTGCGCAAGGGCGTTGAGGCCCGGCGGGGTGCTCGCCGTATGGTCGGCACAGCCCTCTCCGGAATTTGAAGGATCCCTATGGAATGCCGGGTTCCAGCGGGTGCGTACCGAAGAGATCCCCGTTGCCCGGGGCGTTCCGGACGTCGTGCACCTCGCGGTCAGGGCTGGATAGCCGAGGCACGGTGACTGCCCGTACTCTGCTTCCCTGACGCCGATCATTCAAGCGTCAAGCGCAGTCATGGGATCACCCCACGGATTCCGGAAAGCACACTTCAGGGGCGGGCGATGGAGCAGACACACACCTCCCACAACGGCACGGCGGCGACCCCGGGCGCTCAACGCCGGGTGTTGGTGGTCGAGGACGACCCGACGATCGTCGACGCCATCGCGGCCCGCCTGCGTGCCGAGGGATTCCTGGTGCAAACCGCGGGCGACGGCCCTGCCGCCGTCGACACCGCCGAGGCCTGGCAGCCCGACCTGCTGATCCTCGACATCATGCTGCCCGGCTTCGACGGCCTGGAGGTCTGCCGCCGCGTGCAGGCCCAGCGCCCGGTGCCGGTGCTGATGCTCACCGCGCGCGACGACGAGACCGACATGCTGGTCGGGCTCGGCGTCGGCGCCGACGACTACATGACGAAGCCGTTCTCGATGCGCGAGCTGGCCGCCCGCGTGCACGTCCTGCTGCGCCGGGTCGAGCGCGCCGTCGTGGCCGCCTCGACGCCGCGCAGCGGAATCCTGCGCCTCGGCGAGCTGGAGATCGACCACGCGCAGCGCCGGGTGCGGGTGCGCTCGGAGGACGTCCATCTGACGCCCACCGAGTTCGACCTGCTGGTGTGCCTCGCGAACACCCCCCGTGCCGTACTCTCGCGCGAACAGCTGCTCGCCGAGGTGTGGGACTGGGCGGATGCCTCCGGTACCCGGACCGTGGACAGCCACATCAAGGCGCTGCGCCGGAAGATCGGCGCCGAGCGGATCCGCACGGTCCACGGCGTGGGCTATGCGCTGGAGACCCCGACTCCCTGAGCCGGGCCTTCGTCGGGAGCTTCTTGAGGGGGCTGATGTGATGAGCGGGCTCGGGCAGCGCGGGGCCGACGCGCCTGGTTTCGGGGAGCGCGGGAGCGCGGGTCCCTGGGGCGGCGTACGGCCCTTCTCCATCAAGACGAAGCTCGGCACGCTGGTCGTCGTCTCGGTCTTCATCACCACCGGTCTGCTGATGATCGCGGTGCGCACCGAGACCGAGCTGCGCTTCATCACGGTCTTCTCGGTGATCGCCACACTGTTGATAACGCAGTTCGTGGCGCATTCGCTCACCGCACCGCTGGACGAGATGAACGCGGTGGCCCGGTCCATCTCGCACGGCGACTACACACGCCGGGTGAGCGACAGCCGCCGCGACGAGCTGGGCGACCTGGCCGAGACGATCAACCTCATGGCCGACGAGCTGGAGGCCCAGGACCGTCAGCGCAAGGAACTCGTGGCGAATGTCTCGCACGAGCTGCGCACGCCCATCGCGGGCTTGCGCGCGGTCCTGGAGAACGTCGTGGACGGCGTCTCCGCCGCAGACCCCGAGACGATGCGTACGGCGCTGAAGCAGACGGAGCGCCTCGGCCGGCTGGTCGAGACGCTGCTGGACCTGTCGAGGCTGGACAACGGCGTCGTAGCGCTGCGCAAGCGGCGTTTCGAGGTCTGGCCGTACCTGTCGGGCGTGCTCAAGGAGGCCAATATGGTCGCCTCCGCGCGCGCGGGCATCGCCTCGGGCTCCGGCAGCCACACCCGCACCGACGTCCATCTGCACCTCGATGTGTCCCCGCCGGAGCTGACCGCGCACGCGGACCCGGAGCGGATCCACCAGGTCATGGCGAATCTCATCGACAACGCGGTCAAGCACAGCCCGCCGCACGGCCGCGTGACCGTGAAGGCCAGGCGGGGCGACCTCCCGGAGTCGCTGGCCCTGGAGGTCCTGGACGAGGGGCCCGGCATTCCGAAGTCGGAGTGGCACCGGGTCTTCGAGCGGTTCAACCGCGGCGGGGTCCCCTCGCCGCACGGCCCCGGCAGCGACGGCGGTACGGGGCTCGGCCTGGCCATCGCGCGGTGGGCGGTCGATCTGCACGGCGGCCGGATCGGTGTGGCCGAATCCCAGCGGGGTTGCCGGATCCAGGTCACCCTTCCGGGACTTCCATCTCTGCCAAGTTGACGTAAAGTTCGAACCGGAGTCGCAAGATCCATCGGTGTCCGCACTGGCGGACACGTGTGATCAGGCACAGGGGCCGCGTGAGTCGTACCGCGACCCGGAGTCGACGTACCCGGACGTGTCCATTCAGCACCGGAACCACGCTTGTTTCCCGCCATTTCCACAGCCGAAACACGGTTTCCGAGGCGACGCGATGTGACTTGCACGACGTTGGACCGGCCCGACCTGACCTTCTCGGCCATGGGGGCGTAGCCTTTATTTCCGCTGTCCATCACCTTGTGAAGCGGAAGAGGGCGGTTGCCGCCGTGTCGCCACAGTCCCCCAGTAACTCGAGCATCTCGACCGATGACCAAGCCGGGAAGAACCCCGCCGCTGCGTTCGGTCCCAATGAGTGGCTCGTCGACGAGATCTATCAGCAGTACCTCCAGGACCCGAATTCGGTAGACCGAGCCTGGTGGGACTTCTTCGCCGATTACAAGCCGGGCGCCGCTGCCGCCTCGGCTCCGGCGGGTACTGCGGCCGCGGGGGCCGCAGGGACCACCACGGCGGCTCCGGCCGCTCCCGCAGCCCCTGCGGCGCCCGTGACGCCCCCGGCTCCGGTTCAGGCCGCTCCGGCGGCCGCTCCCGCGGCACCGAAGCCCGCTGCCGCCGCCCCGGCTCCCGCGAAGGCCGCTCCGGCCCCCGCGAAGCCGCAGGCCGCCCCGGCGGCGGAGGCTCCCGAGGGCCCCGAGTTCGTCACGCTGCGCGGCCCCGCGGCCGCGGTCGCGAAGAACATGAACGCCTCGATCGAGGTCCCCACGGCCACGTCCGTGCGCGCGGTCCCGGTCAAGCTGCTCTTCGACAACCGCATCGTGATCAACAACCACCTGAAGCGCGCCCGGGGCGGGAAGATCTCCTTCACCCACCTCATCGGGTACGCGATGGTGCAGGCCATCAAGGCCATGCCGTCGATGAACCACTCCTTCCAGGAGAAGGACGGCAAGCCGACCCTGGTCAAGCCCGAGCACATCAACTTCGGCCTCGCCATCGACCTGGTGAAGCCGAACGGGGACCGCCAGCTGGTCGTCGCGGGCATCAAGAAGGCCGAGACGCTGAACTTCTTCGAGTTCTGGCAGGCCTACGAGGACATCGTCCGCCGCGCCCGTGACGGCAAGCTGACGATGGACGACTTCACCGGTGTCACGGTCTCCCTGACCAACCCCGGCGGCCTCGGCACCGTCCACTCGGTCCCGCGTCTGATGCCCGGCCAGTCGGTCATCATGGGTGTCGGCTCCATGGACTACCCGGCCGAGTTCCAGGGCACCTCCCAGGACACCCTCAACAAGCTCGGCATCTCGAAGGTCATGACGCTCACGTCGACCTACGACCACCGGGTGATCCAGGGCGCCGCCTCCGGCGAGTTCCTGCGGATCGTCGCGAACCTCCTCCTCGGCGAGAACGGCTTCTTCGACGAGATCTTCGAGGCCCTGCGCATCCCCTACGAGCCGGTCCGCTGGCTCAAGGACATCGACGCCTCGCACGACGACGACGTCACCAAGGCCGCCCGTGTCTTCGAGCTGATCCACTCCTACCGGGTCCGCGGCCACGTCATGGCCGACACCGACCCGCTGGAGTACCGCCAGCGCAAGCACCCCGACCTGGACATCACCGAGCACGGCCTCACGCTGTGGGACCTGGAGCGCGAGTTCGCCGTCGGCGGCTTCTCCGGCAAGTCCCTGATGAAGCTGCGCGACATCCTCGGCGTGCTGCGCGACTCGTACTGCCGCACCACCGGCATCGAGTTCATGCACATCCAGGACCCGAAGCAGCGCAAGTGGATCCAGGACCGCATCGAGCGCCCGCACTCCAAGCCGGAGCGCGAGGAGCAGCTGCGCATCCTGCGCCGGCTGAACGCGGCGGAGGCCTTCGAGACCTTCCTGCAGACGAAGTACGTCGGCCAGAAGCGCTTCTCCCTGGAGGGCGGCGAGTCCGTCATCCCGCTGCTCGACGCGGTGATCGACTCCGCCGCCGAGTCGCGCCTGGACGAGGTCGTCATCGGCATGGCCCACCGCGGCCGCCTGAACGTGCTCGCGAACATCGTCGGCAAGTCGTACGCGCAGATCTTCCGCGAGTTCGAGGGCAACCTCGACCCGAAGTCGATGCACGGCTCCGGCGACGTGAAGTACCACCTGGGCGCCCAGGGCACCTTCACCGGCCTGGACGGCGAGCAGATCAAGGTCTCGCTGGCCGCCAACCCGTCCCACCTGGAGACGGTCGACCCGGTCATCGAGGGCATCGTCCGCGCCAAGCAGGACATCATCAACAAGGGCGGCACGGACTTCACGGTCCTGCCGGTCGCCCTGCACGGTGACGCGGCCTTCGCGGGCCAGGGCGTGGTGGCCGAGACCCTGAACATGTCGCAGCTGCGCGGCTACCGCACCGGCGGCACGGTCCACATCGTCATCAACAACCAGGTCGGCTTCACGGCGGCGCCCGAGTCCTCGCGTTCTTCGATGTACGCGACCGACGTGGCCCGCATGATCGAGGCCCCGATCTTCCACGTGAACGGTGACGACCCCGAGGCCGTCGTCCGCGTCGCGCGTCTGGCCTTCGAGTTCCGCCAGGCGTTCAACAAGGACGTCGTCATCGACCTGATCTGCTACCGCCGCCGCGGACACAACGAGTCCGACAATCCGGCGTTCACGCAGCCGCTGATGTACGACCTGATCGACAAGAAGCGCTCGGTGCGCAAGCTGTACACCGAGTCCCTGATCGGCCGCGGCGACATCACGCTCGAAGAGGCCGAGCAGGCGCTGCAGGACTTCCAGGGCCAGCTGGAGAAGGTCTTCACCGAGGTCCGCGAGGCCGTCTCACAGGCGCCCGAGGCCCCTGCCCCGGACACACAGGCCCAGTTCCCGGTCGCCGTGTCCACCGCGGTCTCCCAGGAGGTCGTGAAGCGGATCGCCGAGTCCCAGGTCAACATCCCCGACCACGTCACCGTGCACCCGCGTCTGCTCCCGCAGCTGCAGCGCCGGGCGGCGATGATCGAGGACGCCACGATCGACTGGGGCATGGGCGAGACCCTCGCCATCGGCTCGCTGCTCCTCGAAGGCACTCCTGTCCGCCTCTCCGGCCAGGACTCCCGCCGCGGCACCTTCGGCCAGCGTCACGCGGTGCTGATCGACCGGGTCACGGGCGAGGACTTCACCCCGCTCCAGTACCTCTCGGACGACCAGGCGCGCCTGAACGTCTACGACTCCCTGCTCTCCGAGTACGCGGTCATGGGCTTCGAGTACGGCTACTCGCTGGCCCGCCCCGACGCGCTGGTGATGTGGGAGGCGCAGTTCGGCGACTTCGTCAACGGCGCTCAGACGGTCGTGGACGAGTACATCTCGGCCGCCGAGCAGAAGTGGGGCCAGACGTCCGGCGTCACCCTGCTCCTCCCGCACGGCTACGAGGGCCAGGGCCCGGACCACTCCTCGGCCCGTATCGAGCGCTTCCTCCAGCTGTGCGCGCAGAACAACATGACGGTCGCCCAGCCGACGCTTCCGTCGAACTACTTCCACCTCCTGCGGTGGCAGGTGCACAACCCGCACCACAAGCCGCTGGTGGTCTTCACCCCGAAGTCGATGCTGCGCCTCAAGGCCGCCGCGTCGAAGACGGAGGAGTTCATCACGGGCGCCTTCCGCCCCGTCATCGGCGACGACTCGGTCGACGCCGCGGCGGTCACCAAGGTCGTCTTCTGCGCCGGCAAGCTGTACTACGACCTCGAGGCCGAGCGGAAGAAGCGCGGCAGCACGGACACGGCCATCATCCGCATCGAGCGCCTGTACCCGCTGCCGGGTGCCGAGCTCCAGGCGGAGGTCAACAAGTACCCGAACGCCGAGAAGTACCTGTGGGCCCAGGAAGAGCCGGCGAACCAGGGCGCCTGGCCCTTCATCGCCCTCAACCTGATCGACCACCTCGACCTGGCGGTCGGCGCCGACGTCCCGCACGGCGAGCGCCTGCGCCGCATCTCGCGCCCGCACTCCTCGTCCCCCGCCGTGGGTTCCGCCAAGCGGCACCAGGCGGAGCAGGAGCAGTTGGTGCGGGAGGTGTTCGAGGCGTAGGTCTCGGCACGCGGTCGATTACGACCGTTTCCTGTACTGCGGCGGAGGCCCGGTTTCCTTTCGAGGGGCCGGGCCTTCGGCGTGTGCGGAGGTCAGGTGGTCCGGGGTTCGAAGTCCCAGTAGGGGCGCTCGCGGTGTCGGGCGGCGCGGGTGCGGGGGTGATCGGTGCCGAGCGTCGCCGCCAGGTTATTGAGGGCGACCTCTTCCAGCCGCTCGGCCTCTCTGCGTTCGCCAGTGGCCCGCAGGTCGGCGACGAGAGCGATGCGCGCCGACAGCGTCAAGGGGTGTGCGGGGCCGAGGACTTCGTGGGCCCCCTCCCTGGCCGTCGTGTCCAGGCTCGTCGCGAGGGCTCTCTCGCGTTCACCGGCGAGGGCAGCCGCCGCGGCGGCATTGAGGGCACAGCCGAGCGCCCAGGGGTGGCCGGGCCCCACCGCCCGCTCCATCTCGGCACGGGCTCGGTCGGCGAAGAAGCAGGATTCCTCCCGTGCGCCGACGGCACACAGGATCGGGGCATGATTGGCGTGGACGCCGGCGACGTATGGACGGCCCTCCCGCCGGAGAACTTGGTCATTCCCCGGCGCGCGGAGGGTTGTGCGCACCGGGGCGAGCGTCTCAGGGTCAGGTCGACAGAGGTTCGAAGTCCCAGTAGGGCCGGTTGCGAGAACGGGCCGAGATGGTGTGGACGTGCTGGGCACCCAGGGTGGCGACCAGGTCGGAGAGGGCCTCCTGCTCGATCTTCTCGGCCTGTTGACGGTCTCTCAGGCCGCGCAGGTCGGCGGCGAGGGCGATGCGGGCGGACAGGGTCAGCGGGTGGGTGCGGCCGAGTGCCTCAGTGGCCCGGGTGACCGTCTGCCGGCTGAGCGCGGCGGCCCCCTCGGGGTCACCGACGAGGTTGCGCAGGGCGGCGGCGTTGATGGCGCAGCCCAGGGTCCAAGGGTGGTTCTCGCCCACCGCCTCGGTCATGTCGGTCAGCGACTGTTCGACGAGGACATGGGCGTGGTCCCGCTCGCCGACACTGCGCAGCACCAAGGCGTGGTTGGCCCGGACCCCGGCGACGTAGGGATGTCCCTCGGCGAGCATCACCTCGTAGCGGGCGACGACGGACTCGCCGAGTTCCCGGGCCTGGTCGATATCGCCGTGCTCTCGCAGGAAGCAGCTGGTGGTGGCGGCGAACCTCAGGGTCTGCGGGTCGGTCTCGCCCAGGACGCGCTCACACCGCTCCAGCACACGGGTGAGCAGCGTGCCCGCCGCGGCACGGTCTCCGCTGCGGTACTGGCACAGGGCGAGATTGTGTTCGGCCTCCAGGGTCGGCGGTGTGTCGGCCCCCATGACGAGACGGTACTCACGCACGTTCTTGGTCTGGATCGACTCGGCCTCGGTGTAACGGCCGAGGAGGCGCAGATCCGTCGCGTAGGACCACTCGGAACTCAGCGCCCACGGGTGGCGTGCCCGCAGCAATAGCCTGCGTGCCTCCAGAGTCCGCCGGTCGATGTCCAGCGCCCGCTCGTAGCGGCCGAGCAACCGCAGCGACACCGCCAGGTTGTTCTGGGCCCCGAGGGTCCGCGAGTCCTGTTCGCCCAGGAGGTCGCGGTACATCACCACGAGCCGCTGGGACAGTTCCAGCGCCTCGTCGTAGCGGGCGAGGCCGCGCAGGTCCGCGCCCAGACCGCTGACCGCGCGCAGGTGGTCGAGGTCCTGCTCCCCCCGCTGTTCGCGCAGATGGTCGACGGCTGCGCGCTCGATCGTCTCGGTGCGCTGGTAGTCGCCGACAGCACGCAGCAGGTTGGAGTAGTGGTGCGTCAGCTCCCAGATCCTCGGATGGTTCTCGCCGAGCAGCGTCCGCCATGCCTTCAGGGCGCGTTCGCCGAGTTTGATGCCCGCCCGGTACTCGCCCGAAATGTACATGTACCGAAGGCAGTTGAAGACCAGCGTCTGCACCGCCGGGTCCTTGCTCTTCAGCACGTCCGCGTACTTCAGGTGCGGGACGATCTCCGCGTAACCGGGCCACAGCCGGGTGTCGGTGGGGCGGCGCGGATCAGCGGCGGCCAGTGCCCGGCGTACGACGTCGATGAACTCGCCGCGGTCCGCGTCCGGCATGTCCTTGTGGACGATCTGGTGGACCATCCGGTGGAGGTACAGGGACTCGCCGGAGGACGCGGCCTCGTCGGTGGCCGCCTCGTGGGACTCCAGACGGACGACGGAGTACTGGCGGAGCTGGTTGATCGCCTTGTTCCACAGCAGCGGGTCGTTGAGGAGGCCGGCGATCTGTTCGGGCAGTTCGTCGTGCGGCATCTCCTTCAGGAGACGTACAGGGATGAAGCCCGGCGCGAAGAAGGTGCACAGGCGGAGCAGGTCGACGGACTCCGGGACGGTGTCGCGGAGCTTGTTCAGCAGTATTGACCAGGCGGTCTGGAAGGCGACCGGGAAGTCGGCGGAGATCTTGACGACGTCCTGGTCGATGCCGCCTTCCAGGAGGGCGATGTACTCCTGGACGGAGAGGTCGGAGTCGTTGAGCCAGCCCGCCGTCTGATCCAGCAGGAGGGGCAGGTCCTCCAGCGCCTCGGCGAGTTGGTCGGCCTCGGGCTCGCTGAGGCGGGGCGCCCGGCGGCGGATGAAGGCGACCGACTCGTCGCGGCCGTAGACCGGCACCTCCAGCAGCTTGCTGTTGTGCTCGCTCCACTCGGGGTTGCGCGAGGTGATCAGGACATGACCGGGACCGTTGGGGACGAGGTCGTAGATCTGGTCCGGCTCGTCCGCGCCGTCCAGGATCAGCAGCCAGCGGGCGTACGGGTCGCCGCGGCGCAGCGAGTCCCGCACGGCACGCAGCCGCTCGCCGTACTCCGCGCCGGTCGACAGCCCCAACTGCGGTGCCAGTTCGGCCAGTCGGCGCCGGTAGGTGACCCGTTTCTCGGCGTTGACCCACCACACCACGTCGTACTCGGAGCCGAAGCGGTACGCATACTCCGCCGCGAGCTGTGTCTTGCCCACGCCCGACATGCCGTGCAGGGTGACCACGCCGGCGCCCGACTCGGCGCCCTGGAGGAGGTGGTAGGCGTCGTTCAGCAGCGGCTCACGGCCGGTGAAGCGGGTGTTGCGGCGGGGCACGCCGCCCCACACCTCGGGCATGGCCGCAGGGAAGCGCGGGCCCCGGCGGGCACCCTCGACGGACTCCGGCAGGGGGTCGGCGGGCAGGTCGAGTCGGTCCAGGACGCGACGCTCGGCCTCGTCGGCACCCATGTTGTTGAGCTCGACCGCACCGAGTACGGCGGCGGCGGTCGGCACCGGGCTGGTGGTGACGGAGACGGCCGCGAAACGGGCCGGGTCGGGGGCGACGACCGCGCGCAGCGCGGTGTTCCACTCGTCGTGGGTGCGCGGGCCCAGCTGGAAATACCACTCACTGACGATGATCAGAATCCGGCCCTGGGCGAGCATCAGGTCGCGCAGCAGGTCCACGAGCGGTACTTCGGCCGGGGAATCCCAGCGCTGGTACACGACGCGATGGCCACGCCGCTCCAGTCGGTCCCCGATCCAGGCCGCCCAGGCCCGGTTGAAACCGGCGAAGCTGATCGTGACGGTCTGCTTCGCGGCCCCCCTCTCGGTTGGCCCGACCGGCGTACGAGCTCCAGACATGCAGCGGCCTCCCCGCGCGAAATTTTAGAACCGCTGCGAGGTCCGGCGATAGGCACTGACGGATACCAGTCGCTTGCTTCACGGTTCCTTTTCCATCCTTGTCCAGCGACGATCTTGGCGCACTGATCGTCCCGCGTCCGGGAACCCGTGGCTTTCGGCGAGGATGGCTCAATCGAGCCGGTGGCGCGGCGCGTTCGGCGGGTGTGCGACGCGTCCGTTGCGCGCCGCGCACGGCTGGTTCACCCCCCGCTCCCGGCTCATTCGCCCGGCGCGTGGCGCTGCGTCCACAGCGCGCGGGCCGCCCGTATGTACGCCTTCGCGCGCGCCGTCTGTCCGCGCGGCGCGGGATGCTCGGCGAGCCGTTCGTAGACCGCGATCATCTGGTCCACGAACCGGCGCCCCTGTGCGGTGAGGTCCCCCGACCCGACGAGGGTCGGCAGTACGGCCCCGACCTGCTCCCGGTAGCGGGCGTGCTGGGCCCACGCGGAGTCCCGGTGGGCGGGGTGGGTGGTGACGAGCGCGGTGCGCTGGAAGAACTCCGCCAGCGCGAGGTGGGAGTACGCGCCCTGCAGCAGGCCGTCGTACGGGCGCGGGTCGGGCCGCCAGGGCGCGAAGTAACGTGCCTGCGGCCCCGCGTGGTGAAGCGTCAGCATGTCGCTGAGTGCCGCCAGTTTGGTGTGCTGCAGTTCGTGCACCAGCGTGGCCGCGAAGGTCATGGGGGTCGGTGGGGTGCTGCTGAGGAGGGCACCGAAGGCTTCGCGCCGGGTGCCGCTGCAGCTGCCGGTGGTCCGTCCGCCGGCCGTCGAGCCGGGCGGCGCGGACAGCGGGACCAGACAGCGCAGCAGGGCGACGGCCTCCGTGACGCGGTGCTCGCCACCGAGCCGGAGCACGGACGCGATGCCCGACCACGACTGCAGCCAGCGCTTGCGCTCGGCGTCGTCGAGGGCGACCGGTCCGCTGAGCTCCTGGTGCTGGGGGCCGCCGCGCGCGGTGCGGTACGGGTCGAGGTCGTCCAGGGGTACGGGGTCCGAGCCGGGCAGCAGACCGGGCAGCGCGTACGCGGGTGCCCACGCGGCCGCCTCGGACCAGGCGCCGAAGCCGTCGCTCTGCAAGCGCACGACGATGTCCTTCTCGCCACGCCGGCGCAGCGTCAGACTCCCCCGGCGGTGCACGACGTCGACCGGGACGTCCCCGGCCGCGGCCGTGCGCAGCGCGCCGAGGGACGGCAGGGTCAACACGCCGTCGCGCGCGGTCAGCCGTACCGCGTAGCACACCCCCGCGCGGGCGGCGACGACTGCGGCGAGCGCCCCGAAGTAGGCCAGATCACGGCCGAGTTCGCGCGCGTCCCGCCCCGTTCGCGGCCCGGCTCCCGCGCCGAGCCCGCGCAGACAGTACCGGGCCCACGGTCCGACGAAGGGGTGCAGGAGCTGGGTGCGGACCGGTGAGAGCGCGACTCCGGCGAGGGCGCGTCCGCCCCGGGCCGTGGACACCGGGCCGACCTTGGCGCCGCCCTCGGACACCGGGCCGACCTGGGCGCCGCCCTCGGACACCGGCGCCCCGACGGCTCGGTGCGCCATTGGCGCCGGGCCGCCGACGCGGGAATCGCCGTTCGACGCCGCCGCCTCCACGTCCGGGTACGCGTACGCACCCGGCCCTTCCGGGTCCGGAGACGCACCCGGCCCTGGAGCGACACGGGGGCCGCCCCCGGGCGCCGCCGTCTCCACGTGCCCGTACGCGGCCGACGCCGGGCCGGCCCCGGGGCGATCGTCAGGCGCCCGCGTCTCCGCGCCGGCAGCCCCCGCACCGGTCCAGGACCCGGTGCGGCTCATGGGTGTGGCATCCCAACCGCCCCGCCGGACCGGCGCCTCCACCCGGTCCGCCTCCTCCAGCAGCCTCCAGTCCTCCCGCAGCCGCGTCCGGGCGTCGGCGGAGCAGACCCCGGGGTCGGCCGCCTCCACCGCGTCGAGCACCGCGCGCAGCAGCAACAACCGGCGCGTGTACTGGTCGCGTACGAGCAGGCCCAGGGTCTCGAGGCCGCCCTCGGTGCGGCCGAGTTCGGTCAGGGCCCGGTCCGGGACCACCGGCAGGATCACGGGGTGCCTCCTTCGAGAGAGGCGGTGACGGGCGTGGCGGCCCCGGCGAGCCGTCCCGCCACATGACGGATGAAGCGCTGGAGGTCGGCGCAGTAGACGGAGGGGTTGGCGAAGCCGTGTCCGGCCCGGTAGCGGTGGGCGTAGTGGCCGCCGCCGCAGACGGAGAGCAGCGGGCAGGCACGGCAGCGCGCGGCGAGCGAGGCGGCGCCCGCCTGTCGGGCCGCGACGCCGGGGTGGCGCAGGGCCTCGTCGAAGCTGTGCCGGAAGACGTCGAGGCCGGTCTCCGCCGCTCCCTCGTAGCAGGACTTCAGGGAGTCGACCTGCTCGATCGACCCGTCCGTCTCCACGACGACGGCGTCGAACGGGGCCAGCCCCAGTGACTCGGTGGCGGCGGGCAGCCCGAACAGCAGCGCCAGGCACTCCTCGAAGAGCCGCACGCGCGTCTCCCGTCGCCCGGCCCCCCACCAGCGGTCGAAGACGGCACACAGCCAGTCCCCGTACGCGGCATCGGCGCCGTCCCCATGCGGCGGCGGCGCCGACCAGTTGCCGTGCGGCAGCAGCAGGTCCAGGGCCGGTGGCCGCAGGGCGAGGAGCGACTCGTACAACTCGACCGCGTCCGTCGTGGGGTCCACGACGGTGAGGATCCCGGCGTACGCCTCGGGAAAGCGGTCGGCGATCAGGCGGGCGCCGCGCGAGGCGGCGGGCCAGGACGGGCGCCCCGCGCGGTCGGTGCGCAGCCTGTTGTGCGTGGGCAGGCCGCCGTCGAGACTGATGCCGACGCGGATGCCGTGCCCGGCCAGCACGGCGAGCCGCCGCTCGGTGAGCAGGGTGGCGTTGGTCTGGACGGTGGTGTGCACGGTGCAGGAGTCGGGAACCCGGTCGCGTACGAGATCGGTGAAGCGGGCGAGTGTGTCCGCGCCGACGAGCAGCGGCTCGCCGCCGTGCAGGACGAGGGAGAGTGCCGTCATGCCGTGGGCGCGCGCGTGTTCGCCGATCCGCAGCGCGGTCCGGGCCAGCACCTCGGGCGGGGCGGCGGCGGGGCGGGCGCGCCAGGTGTGATCGGGGCCCTCATAGAGGTAGCAGTAGCGGCAGGCCAGGTTGCAGCGGCCGTGTGCCTTCACGATGAACTGCCGGAAGGGGAACGGCGGTTCGAGCGCGCGGACCGCTGTGATCGAGGTCGCGGAGGTCACCTCGTCAGACACTCCGGCACCCCCATGCTCCACGGCCCGCGATCCCACAATACGGTCCGCGTCACGGCCCCCTGCCCGTACGGGGCGGCATTCCCTGGCGGGGGTCGGACGCAAACGCGACACGATCGAACTTGTCCGGTTCAACCACAGAGCCGACCGGAACTGATGCCTCGTGAACGAAGATTGACCGTTTCTACGTTCACCTCGACTTTCAGAGCACCCCTCAGAACGCGTTGTTGAACCCCCAGAGCATCTCGCTCGGCTGCCCGGCCCGCTCCCTCAGCTCCTCCAACACCTCGGTCAGGACCGGGTGTTGAATCGTCCTGAGGTCCGCGAGGTCCAGCTCCAGCAGGTCCGGCAGAATCTGCGGGTCCGGCAGATCCCGCAGCTGCTCCCCGGCGACATCGCAATCCAGTGCGTCGTCCCGTGCACCCATGTCCTCCCCCTTTTCCCTCACTCCGCTCCGGCACCAGCCGGGCAGGCGTTCCCTCACCCCGCCCCGGCGGCCGCCGGGCAGGCGCTCCCTCACTCCAGCTCGGCCAGCCGCTGTGCCGTCTGCCGGGCCGTCGGCTCACCCGTACCGACGGCGCCGTCCGGCAGCCTGGACCACTCGGCCCGGGCAGCCCGGTAGGCCTCGCGTGCGGCACGCGGGCGCGCCGCCGCCTCGTAGGACATACCCCGCCAGTGATGCGCCTGCGCACCCAGCCCCACGGCCTCCTCGCGGCGACGGTCCGTCGCCGCCTCCTCCTCGGCGTCACGCGCCGACTCGGCCGCGGCGCGGAAGGCGTCGACCGCCTCGTCGAGCCGGGCGGGCCTGCCCAGGCTCTGGTAGGCCTCGAACTGCGCCTGCCCGAGCTCCAGCCAGCAGCGCGCGGCCGTCAGCGGTTCGCCGGCCTCCAGCGCCGCGAGCCCGAAGAGGTGCTCGGCCTCGCGCAGATCCACCCGGTCGCCCCGGGCCCGGTAGCGCAGCATCAGGGCGCGGCCGAGCAGCAACAGGCGGTGAGCGAGCTCCCCGCTGCCCGCGGGGGTTTCGGTACGGCAGTCGCGCAGCACCCGGATGGCCTGGGACAGCGACTCGCGCGTACCGGGGCCGCCCGCGGGAACCGCCCGGCGCAGCAGCACTTCGCCCCATTCGGCGAGGACGTCCGCGTGCGCGGGGGCGTCCCGTGGCACGCCCCGGGAGGCCTGCTCGAACCGTTCGGCGGCGTCCTGGAGCTCGCGCGGGTCGCCCGACTCGGCGTATCGCGCCACCTTGATACGCCCCGAGCGCACCAACAGCGCCGCGCGCAGGCCCTGTTCGCGGGTCAGGCCGAGCGCCTCGTCGACGTGCGCCTGGGCGTCGTCCAGCACGCCGCCCGACTTCAGGATCGCGTCGACGAGGTCGAGGAGGATGCGCACCCGGGACGGCTCACCGGTGGCCGGCAGCCCGGGCTCGGAGCCGGGTTCCAGGGCGGCGCGCAAGGAGTGCGCGCCCTGTTCCGCGTACAGCCGGGCCTGTTCGTGGTCGGCGGTGGCGCCGGACAGGCGCAGCAGGACGCGGCCGTGCGCCAGCGGCAGTTCGGGCGGGCGATGGCGCCGGTCGGGCCAGGCGTCGGCGAACGCCTCCAGCATGCCGACCGCGCCCTGGAGCAGCGCGCTGTCGCCGCCGAGGCGCCACTGGGCCTCCAGCGCGCGCACCCGCTCCAGCGTGAGCCGCAGGGCTTCCCCGGCGTCCAGGTCGGGCGCGGCGCAGGCCACCGCGTACTCACGGTCGGCGCGTTGCAGCAGATCAAGCGCGCCGCGCCGGTCGCCGCGGCGCCTGCGGTCGATGGCGGCGGCGTGCAACACCCGTGCCAGTACGGCCCGTTCCCGCAGCGCACGCGGGTGTGCGACGGCTCGCTCGGCGGCCGCCTCCGCCTCGCGCAGCAGCTCCGCGCCGCCCTGCACCTCCCACAGCCGCAGCACACAGTTGGCGTACTCGGCCCACAGCTCCGGGTCGGCGCCCGCGGGCAGTTCGTGCTCGGTGGCACCGCGCAGCAGCTGTACGGCGTCGATGAGGTCCTGCACCATGCCGTCGGTGTCGAACTGCCCGACCAGGGAGCGGGCCCGGATCACCGCCGCGTGGGTGGGCCGCTCGTCGGGCAGATCGTCGCGCCCCCGGCCCCCGTACAGCGCGAACTGCTCCGGCAGCGGCATGAAGCGCTCCAGGACCCGCGCGGCGACCTCGGCGAAGGGCTGCGGGACCAGGGTGGCGCCGCCGTTGTCGCCGTTCTCGCCCGGATATCCGGCGCCCGGCGCGTACGGCCGGCCGCCGCCACCCTCGCCGAGCTGCGCGAGCGCGAGTGCCGGGAAGTTGGGGCCGCCCTTGCCGAAGCGGTACTCGATGTACTCCGAGCAGTGCTTGAGCACCAGCATGGCCTCGTCGCGGCCCAGCGGCGACAGGAGCGCCTCCTGCACGCCGGGCGCGAACTCGTACCACTGGGCGCCGTCCGCGCCGAAGCCCTCCGTCTTGGCGCGTGACACCAGGCCGCTGAGCAGGACCTCGGCCAGTTCCGACGGTCCGGAGTCGGGCAGCATGGTGCGCTGCACGAGCTGCATCACGGGGAGGCTGAGGGGCGCCGCCGCCAGATAGCCGGCCAGGCGTCCTGCCGTCTTCGAGGCGTTGGAGCGGAACCGGCTCACCAGTTCGAGCGCGGACAGCCGGCGCCCGGCGCGGGCGGCCCGCGCGGGCGGATGGTCGTGGCGCACCCAGCCGACAGCACCGGCCACGGGTCCCGCACCGGTCCCGGACAGCAGCCGCGCCCATGCGCCCAGCGCGGCGGGCTCCGGCGGCAGTACCGGCACGGGAAGCGCACCGGCGCGGGCCTCCGGCGGGGCGCCGGTCGGCAGCCGGACCTTCAGGGTGGCCGCGCCCGCGAGCGCCTCGCCGCGCGTCAACTCACCGTACGACACCGGGAGTCGGGTGCGGTTCCACATGCGCTGCGGCAGCGGCTGGAGTACGGCGGCGGGGCCGAGGCGGGACAGGTGGTGCAGCAGCCGGTGGGCGTGGCCGCTGTGCCACAGCGGGCCCGCGCAGTCGCTGACGAGGAGGGTGATCCGGCGGCCCGTGGGATCGCTCAGCCGGTCGGCGGAGTGCAGCGGGGCCGCGCCGGGCTCGGGACTGCGGCTGACGGCGGGCTCGCCGTCCGGGCCCTGGTGCAGATGGCTGACCTCGATGTCCCAGAAGGCGCCCAACTGGCCGAAGACCTGCTCCAGCTCGGCGAACATCCGGTCCCACACCCGCATCGACGACGAGGCGTCCATCACCAGCTGGAGTGCCGCGTCGGCCCGCGTCACCCCACGGAACACCGGCAGGACCAGACCGCCCGCCCGGGCGCTCAGTTCCGCGGTCGCCGTCTCGTCGAGGACCGTGCGCAGGGGCGGTGCGGCGGTCCGGTAGCCCTGCAACGGCCGTAATGCGCGCTGGAGTTCGAGCGGGGCGGGGAACGCGGCCGCGGCAGGCACCCCGATCGGCAGCACCGTCACCCGGCCCTGCCCGTGCCCCTGCGGCGCGCCGTCCCGCGGCACGGGATACAAAGCGACACGCCGGTCCCCTCCCCCGTCCTGCGGCGGCGGTTCACCGCCGCCGCCGGGCGGCTCCGCAGCGGTGGCGGAGAAGTCCGTGCGCTCCGGGACCGGGGCGCACCCGGCACCGGACAGCGAGCCGGGCGCCGGGGCGCCGCCCTCGGCCGGCTCGAGCACATCCGTCGGGCGCGCCCAGCGGGCCAGCCAGAGACTGTCGCACAGCTGCTGGGCGTCGGGGTCGAGTCCGATCTGCCGCATCCGGACGATGAGTTCGGCGATCAGGTCGCCGCCGTGCAGGACGGCGTCTCCCGGGTCACCGGGAGTGTCGGGACCGTGGCGCGCCGCGGCGTCAGGCATCGGGCCTCACCTCGGGCGGTCGAGTCGCTGGATGAGCAGGTCCGCGAGACGGTCGCGACTGGGCGGGGCGGCCGCGTCGGTGAGGTAGATGGCGTTCAACAGCTGGTCGGCCGCGACCAGTTCGCTGCGCGAGCGCTCCAGGAAGTGGGTGATGAGATCGTCCCCGGCCCGCGCGGCCTCGTCGCCGAGATGGGCGCGTACGAAGGTGGCAAGCCGCTTGTGGTCCGGGCGCCCCAGTTCCAGGTGGATGCAGCGGCGCATGAGAGGGGCGGGGAAATCGCGCTCGCCGTTGCTGGTGAGCACCACGAAGGGGAAGGAGCGGCAGCGCACCCGGCCGTCGCGCACCCGCGCCTTGGTGCCGTCGGCGGTGAGCACCTCGGCCTCGCCGCCGGGCAGCCGGTCGGCGACGCGCTCCAGCTCGGGAACGGCGAACTCGCCCTCTTCGAGCACGTTGAGCAGGTCGTTGGGCAGATCGATGTCGCTCTTGTCCAGCTCGTCGATGAGCAGCACGCGCGGGGTGTCGGACGGCAGCAGCGCGGTGCCGAGGGGGCCGAGCCGGATATAGCTGCCGATGCCTTCGACGGATCCGGGAGCCCCGGGAGTGGCCGGATCGGTGCCCTGCGGGGCGGCGATCTGCACGTCCTGGAGCCGGGCGATCGCGTCGTAGTGGTACAGGCCGTCCTGCAGTGTGGACCGGCTGACGATCGGCCAGCGCAGCACATTGCCCAGCCCGAGTTCGTACGCCACCGAGTGCGCGAGCGTGCTCTTGCCCGCGCCCGGGCTGCCGGTGACCAGCAGGGGACGGCGCAGATAGAGCGCCGCGTTGATCATTTCGAGTTCCTCGGCGCCCGGCCGGTGCAGCTCGGCCAGATGCCGGTGTGCGCCCAGCCTGCGGTCCTCGGAACCGTCGCCGTTCCTCCCGGCCGCGTCCCGGCTCGCGAAGTCGCGCCAGGGGGGTGGGGCCGGGAGACGGTCTATGCCGTCGTGGGGTTCACCGGCGCCTCGGTAGATGAGCCACTCGCTGGATTCGGTCATTGCCCAGTCCTCGTCGTCACTCGTCCACCATGGCCGCCGTCGAACATGCGGGAGCGTGCCTCACCGTATCGACCCTCGGGGGGCCTCGAAAGGGCCCGGTACAGGCTCGTAACGGCCCAATTCAGTGCCGTACCAGCCGAGTTCGACTTCGCGGGCGTTCGGTAGGGCAGAGCGCCGGGTGCCGCGGTCATGGCGCCTCCAACAGGTCACCGGCCCCGGGCAGAGGCCGGCTCGGATCGTCGTAGAACAGGGCGATGCCGTCGGCCCAAAAAGTCTCCCGCAAACCCGCGCGCAGCCCCACCCGCAGCGCGTGGACGACTTCGGGAAGCCGCTCGGCGCTGCCCGCTTCCGCGATGGTGTCGCCCACCCGCCGGTGGAACTCCCCGCAGACGGCCTCCGGCTGGTCCGGCCGACGCCGCCACAGCGCGACGCTGTAGCCGCCGTGCACGATCCGCAACAGCGCGAGCGGGTCGTCCTCGAAGCGGTGGTCGCCGTAACGGCACAGCACCGGGACCGTGGTGTGGGGCAGTCCGCGCAACGACTCCGCGGGCGGTACGGGTACCCGTCGCCCGTCCTCGCAGTCCAGGACTTCGGTCTTCGCGCCGTACGCGTGGATCCGCCGCCAGCGGGCCGCGCGCTCGTACTGCTCCTCGTCGGCGGACATCTGCCGGTCGACAAAGTCGCCCTCGTCCGGCAGCTGCTCCCGGTCGGCGCAGCGCACGACGACCGGCCGGTGGGCGCCGAGCGGCGGCGTGTCCGGCGCGAACCGCCAGGCGTCGACGTCCAGGCCGAGCAGCTGATGGGGCAGCGCCACTTGGAGAACCGCGGGCCGCCAGGGCTGGTCACACTGTCGGAAGGCTTCCGCCAAGGGCGCCGCGAGGCTGCCGGTGAGTTCGGCGAGCGGAATGCGCTCGGCCTCGCCCACCCGCACCACCTCCCCGTCGGGACGGCCCACGGAGACCCGCCAGTCGCAGCGGTCCGGTTCCCAGCCCCGCTGCTCCAGTTCGAGCAGGGCGTAGGGGCGGGGCGCACCCTCGGCGACATGCGCCAGGGCGCGCGCCCTCTGTGCCTCCGCCTGATGCTCCGCACGGTTCAGCAAAGGCCGGAGGCTCTCGACCGGCTGCTGAGCAAGTTGGCGGCGGTACCTGACGCCAAGGCCCTCCGCGGCCCGCCACGCCCACCGCCACAAGGCCCGCTCCGCGCTCTCGGTATCGGCGTCGCCGAAGGGGCGCTCGGCGCTCATGACCCGCACCACATAGTCGATGACCAGTTCCAACGCGCCGTCCTGGCGCGAGCTCTCGTACAGCGCCCCGAGGCCGTCGCGCCAGGCGCGCGGCGCCGGGTGCGGGATCGCCGCATGGCTGCCCAGCAGGGATTCAAGGATGCCGAACAGCTCGCCGGTACTGGCTGGAGGCGGCAGATCGGCGAGCCTGCCGAGCAACCGGGTCCGCTCGAACGGGCTGAAGGCGCGGCCGGGCCGCGCGCCGAGCTGGCCCTGCACGTCGGCCCAGGTGTTGCCGTCGTAGTCGGGATGGCGCTGCCGGTCGCGGTGATAGCGGTCGTGGGCACGGAAGACGGCCTGGTACAGATCTTCGTGCTCGCCGCGCACGTCACCCGTCGGCACCGGCAGGGACCGTAACTGCTCCACCCCCGTGCAGGTACCACCGAGCCCCCGGTCCGCCTGCGACTTCAGGACGCCGACGATCTCACCCCGTACGGGATCGACGACGGGCCCTCCCGAGACGCCGGGCGGCAGCACATCGCCGCCCAGCCGGATCTGCTCGTCCTCGGACCAGCCGCCGAGGGTGCCCTGCACCGTGCAGGTCCCGTTCAACCGGCGCAGCTCACCGCCGACCACGGACCATCCCGAGTACAGGACCTTCGCCTCTTCGTAGTACACCACCGGGCGCTCGGTGACATAGGCGCAGTCGTGGTCGACGGGCTCGCACAGCCGGACGAGCGCGAGGTCGGGGGCCGGCCAACTGCCGCGCACGACACCCTCGACATGCTGCGGGAGCGTCGTCGCCACCTCGCCCGCGACGGCGGACCTACCGCGGCCCGGCCCCGTCTCATAGACCACGGCCACCTCGCCCCCCTCCCCGCTCCGAGCCACATGCGCGCAGGTCAGAACCCAGTTCGGAGCGACGAAAAAGCCACTCCCGAGGAACGTGCCGGGCTCGTCCAGGGCATACCCGGACCCCGCGCGATGGATGCGCACCGTCGCCGCCGTGACGAGATCACGCAGCGCACGGTGAGCGTTTCCGGGGCCGCCCGGTGCGCCCGGGGCGTGCCCGTCCGTCACGCCCCGCCCCCGACGGAGGCGTCACCGGAGCCGCCGTGCGCCGGGGCGCCGGGGGACGCGCCCGCTTGCGGGTCGGCCGGTGGGTTCGCCTGTGTGTTTCGGCCTGTCGGGCCCGGCTGCGTGTGTCCGCCGGTGACGGTCGGGTGGGTGTGGTCGGTGGTGCTGGACCGCGCGTTCTCGTCGGTCGCTCCGAGGTCCGGTGGGCCGCCGTTCCAGGTGAGCGTCACCGTGATGCCGGCCTTGGCCTCGCCGTCCGCGAGGAGGCCGACCACCTTGCCTGCCTTGGCCGTCAGCTCGATCCCGAACTCGACGCTGACCTCGTCGGGCCGCACCGCCCGCAGGGGCGCGGCCAGCGAACGAGCGACGCTGGTGATCACCGACTGCAGGCTCTCGACCTGCGCCTCCACCCGGTCGCCGAACCCTGTGTCCGTGTACGACAGCCCGCCGGACGGTTCCTCCAGCTCCTCGGCCCCCGAGATCCGGGCCCAGACCGGCGTCCCGTCCGGCATCTCGATCCGTGCGATCCGGGTCGCTGCGTCACCCATGGCATCCCCCGTTCCCCCACGCCCCCGTGGTACCGCCGACCTCGCAGGCTAGCCGCAGGGGGGCGGCCACGACAGAGGACCTCCGCGCGCAGCCCACCCCACCTATCCTTTTCCCAGCGTTCCACTTCACTTTCACCGACGGAGCACCATCCATGTACTTCACCGACCGTGGCATCGAGGAACTTGAGAAGCGGCGGGGCGAGGAAGAGGTCACCTTCGAGTGGCTCGCCGAGCAGCTGCGGACGTTCGTCGACCTCAACCCGGACTTCGAGGTGCCGGTGGAGCGACTGGCGACGTGGCTGGCGCGGCTGGACGACGAGGACGACGAGGAGTAGGGCACCCTTCGGGGCTTCGTACGCGTTGGACGTCACCTCTGGGGGCTTCGCACGCGTTCGACGTCACCCTTCGGGCCTGCGTACGCGTGGGCGTCACCTCCGGGGACGTCGTGCTCGTCGGCTCGTCCCTCGGGTCTCACGTCTCGTGCTCGCGGGCGCTGTCGTAGGCGCGCAGGTGACGTCAGTCGAAGGCGCGCAGGTGGCTGTATGCCAGGCCCAGGGCGCCGTGGATCACCAGGAGCGTGCCGGCGGCGATCCAGCCGGCACTGCGGCGCCGTACGCCCCAGGCAGTGAGCGGGAGCCCGGCGGCCAGCTCGGCGGTGGCGAGGTCACGGGCCTTCGAGCCGCGGAACCAGGACCCCAGGCTGCCGCCTTCCACCACGTCGAGTTCCGCGCGGACGGCGGCGCGCCACCCCGACCACTCGATCTGCTCGGCGCCGGGCTGGATCCGGGCCACCTCACGGAGCCGGTCGGTCGGTTCGCCCGGGCTGATACCGGCCGGAAGCACCATCCCCGCGCGCGTGAGGACGGCGAGCAGAGCCCGCACGCGCGTGCGGGCATCCGCACCGGGGTCGGGCTTCGTCAACTGCTCCAGGGACTGCATGTCCAGCACCGGATCGAGACCGAGCCGCGCGGCCAAGGTGCGCATCGCCTCGTCCTCGCCGACCGGGGTGCCGTTCGCCAGCCATTCGTAGCCGACGGTGCGACGGAAGCCCGAGGCGAGAGTGCAGCCGCTGTGGTCGGCGTCCCACCACAGGGCCAGTACGGGCCAGGGGGCGCCGACGGCGAGGGCCGCCGCCCAGCCGGAGAGCACACGGTCGACGGGTTCCGCGCCGTGCTGCCAGGGCTTGCCCTCGGGAACCAGCACGCTCCACTCGGGACCGGCCCCGGTGAGCAGCATCCGCTCGCGCAACAGCTGGGCGGCGGGACTGACGGACTCGGGGTGCGCCCGGCACAGGAGCAGGGCGCCGGGGGCCGTGGCCGAGGACTCGCCGGGCGCAGTCGACATGGCCCCACTTTAGGACGTTTTACCCCAGCATCCCGCTCATGATCCCCAGAACAGGCGTCTTGACTTTCCGTAACCGCGATATATCGTGAATGACGGAAGACGCGATATGGCGCGTCGAGTCCGGACTCGGCGGGGTCCGGTCCGGTCGAGGAGGTCTGCACCATGTCCGAGTGGTCCGTCACAGAGCCGAGGAAGCTCACCTTCGACGACCCCGTGACGGCGCTGCATGTACGCGTCGTCGATGGAACTGTCAACGTCGTGGGCACCGACGAGGGTTCCGCCCGGCTCGAGGTGTCCGAAGTCGAGGGCCCGCCGCTGCGGGTGACCCAGAGGGACGGCACCCTCACCGTGGCGTACGAGGACCTGCCCTGGAAGGGCTTCCTCAAGTGGCTCGACAGCAAGGGCTGGCGCCGCCATGTGGTGGTCTCACTGGCCGTCCCCACCGGCACCCGGGTCGAGGTCGGCGTGGTCGGCGCCGCCGCCGTGGTCTCCGGGGTGGACGCACGCGTGGAGGTCAAGGGCGTCACGGGCGACACGACACTCGTCCGTATCGCGGGTCCCGTACGGGTGGGCACGGTGTCCGGAAGCCTGGAGGCCCAGGCCGTCACCGGCGACCTCCGGTTCAACTCCGTCTCCGGCGACCTGACCGTCGTCGAGGGCTCGGGCTCCTCCGTGCGGGCCGACTCGGTGAGCGGCTCGATGATCGTCGACCTCGACGCCGCGGGCACCCCGACCGACGTCCAACTGACCAACGTCTCGGGCGAGATCGCCATCCGGCTTCCACATCCGGCGGACGCGGAGGTCGAGGCGAACACCGCGAGCGGCACCGTCTCCAGCGCCTTCGAGGACCTCCGGGTCAGTGGGCAGTGGGGCGCCAAGAAGATCACCGGCCGGCTGGGCGCGGGCAACGGCAGGCTGAAGGCGATGACCGCCTCCGGCTCCATCGCACTGCTCCGCAGGCCACCGACGGAGGACGGGCCGTACGACGACGATCCGGCACCCCAGGACGCGGCCCCGGCCGACGGCCCGATCGGCGACTCGACGAACACTCCGACCGACGACTCGACGAACACCCCGACCGATGGCCCGACCGACAAGAAGGTGCTCTGAAATGCCCCCCGTCTTCGCTCATGGCCGCCTTCGCCTCTACCTCCTCAAGCTGTTGGACGAGGCGCCGCGCCACGGGTACGAGGTGATCCGGCTCCTGGAGGAGCGCTTCCAGGGCCTGTACGCGCCCTCGGCGGGCACCGTCTACCCCCGGCTGGCGAAGCTGGAGGCCGAGGGACTCGTCACGCACACCACCGAGGGCGGCCGGAAGGTCTACGCGATCACGGACGCCGGCCGCGCCGAACTGGCCGACCGCAGTGGCGAACTGGCCGATCTGGAGCTGGAGATCCGCGAGTCCGTGGCGGAGCTCGCGGCCGAGATCCGGGCCGATGTACGGGGCGCGGCGGGCGATCTGCGCCGCGAGATGCGGGCGGCTGCCACAGAGGCCCGGAGGGGCCCCAAGGGCGGCACCGGGGCCAAGGAACACGACGCGGAGCCGGGCGACTTCGGGGGCATCGGCGACTACCAGGACAAGGAGTCGTGGCGGGCGGCGAAGGAGGAGATGCGGCGCGTCCGGCAGGAGTGGAAGGAACAGGCCCGCCGCGCGAAGGACGAGAGCCGCCGCGCCCGCGACGAGGCCCAGCGCGCCCGCCGCCAGGCCAAGGAGGCCCAGGAGCGAGCCCGCGCCCAGGCCCAGGAGGAGATGCAGCGGATGGCCAAGCGCGTCCAGGAGCAGGTCCAGGACCACTTCGCGCGGGGCGACTGGCCGACCGGCATGCGCGAGGGACTGACCGAACTGGCCAAGGAATTGGGCGACTTCGGCAAGAACTTCGGAAAGGACCTGGGCAAGGACTTCGGCTTCGGCCGCACGGACACGAAGGCCGGTTCGACCGCGGAACCGGAGTACACGGTCACCCGCGAGGACTTCCCCGCCGACTACGAACCCTCCTGGGCCCACGAGGACTCCACCGGCAATCCCGCCCGCGACCTCGACCGCCTCCTGGACCGCTTCCGCGACGGCATCCGCGACGCGGCCCGCGACCACGGCGTGACGGAGGACCAACTACGGGAGACCCGCCGCCACTTGTCGACGGCGGCGGCACATATCGGGGCGGCGCTGCGCAAGCGTGTGTAGCCCGTCCGGCGGATGAGGACGAGCGCGAAGCGCGATACGGGGGCGGTCTGGGGGCGGAGCCCCCGGAGACGGGAAGGGTAGGGGCGAAGGGGCGACAAACACACCCCACGCCCCACCCCGCGCACGTTCACCCCGCCTCGGCCACCCCGCCCCCGCCGCCGTACAGCACCCGCGTCACCGCCTCGTGCGTAACCCCGTGATCGGCAAGCACCTCCGCCAGAACCCCGGGCCGCACGGTGAGCGCCATGAGCAGATGCTCGTCACCGATGTGCCGCTCACGCCGAGCGAGAGCGATCCGCAGGGACTGCGTCAGCACCTCCTTCGCCCCCTGGGCGAAGGGCCGCCGCCGGGCCCACCGGCCACCCCCACTCCCCTTCCCCGACTCCAATGCCCCTTCCCCGTGCGCCTCTTCGACCCGGGAGACGATCTCCGACAGGTCGATGCCCAGCCCGGAGAGGGCGTCCGCATCGGCCCGGGAGAGACCACCGCGCCGCCGCGCCTCGGCGAGGTCCCGCTCCACCGAGTCCCGCCGACCGGCCATCCCGAGCGACGCCAGGGCGAACGATCCCCGGCTCCCCTCCCGATCGAGGAGGGCGAACAGCATGTGCTCCGCCTCCACTGTCCCGGCCCCCGCCCGCTCGGCCTGGAGCACCGCCCCCTCGACGACAGCACGCGCATCCTTGGTGAACCGCTCGAACATCACTGCCTCCCGTACTTCTTGTGCACGGCCTGCCTGCTCACTCCGAGTTCCGCGGCGATCTCCTGCCACGACCAGCCCTGATCGCGCGCACTGCGCACCTGCACCGCTTCCAGCTGCTCCAGCAGCCTCCGCAGCGCGGAGACGGCCCGCAGCCCGACCCGCGGATCGCGATCACCCGCGCGCTCGGCAAGATCCGTTGCTTCGGTCATGATGTCAACTTACGTTGACGCTCCACGCCTGTCAACCACGATTGACGCGCGACAACGGCCGGTCCGGAAACACGACAACGGCCGGCCCGGAAAACCGGACCGGCCGTTGTCGGCAGAGAAACCCGCTAGGAGTTCGTCAGCACGATCTTCCCGAACTGATCGCCCGCCTCCAGCCGTTCGAACCCTTCGCGGGCCCGGTCGAGCGGCAGCACCTCGTCGATGACGGGGCGTACGCCGGTGGCGGCGCAGAAGGACAGCAGGTCCTCCAGCTCGTCCTTGGTGCCCATCGTGGAGCCGACGATCTTCAGCTCCAGGAAGAAGACCCGGGTCAGTTCGGCGTGCGAGGGCCGGTCGCCGCTGGTCGCCCCCGAAATGACCACGGTGCCGCCGGGCCGCAGCGACTTGATGGAGTGCGACCAGGTGGCGGCACCCACCGTCTCGATGACGGCGTCGACCCGCTGCGGCAACCGCGCCCCGGACTCGAGCGCCTCCACGGCCCCCAGCTCGACGGCCCGCTTCCGCTTGGCCTCGTCGCGACTGGTGGCGAACACTCGAAGCCCGGCGGCCTTCCCCAGCACGATCGCGGCGGTGGCCACCCCGCCGCCCGCGCCCTGCACGAGGACGGAGTCACCGGGCCGGACCCCGGCATTGGTGAACAGCATCCGGTACGCCGTCAGCCAGGCCGTGGGCAGACAGGCGGCCTCTTCGAAGGACAGTTCCTCGGGCTTGGGGAGGATGTTCCACGTCGGTACGCACACCCGCTCGGCGAAGGTGCCCTGGTAGCGCTCGGTGAGGATGGACCGCGGCTCCTTGGGGCCGACCCCGTGGCCGGTCTGGCCGATGACGGAGTGCAGCACCACCTCGTTGCCGTCCTCGTCGATGCCGGCGGCGTCGCAGCCGAGGATCATCGGGAGCTTGTCCTCGGCCAGGCCGACTCCGCGGAGGGACCACAGGTCGTGGTGGTTGAGCGAGGCGGCGCGTACGTTCACGGTCGTCCAGCCCGGCCTCTTCTCAGGGGTCGGGCGCTCCCCCAATTCCAGGCCGTTCAGCGGCTGGTCACGGTCGATTCGGGCGGCATAGGCAGCGAACATGACCTTGACGATAGGCTCCGCCCCCGGCCGGGGGAACCATGTCCCCCTGTGACACACGTCCCGCCTCCCTGGCACGGGGGTGAGCCCAGGGGATGTTGTTCCGTCTCCTCCGCCCGACCCGACCCGCACCCGCGGACCACGCCCCGTCAGGGGCGCGGGGAACTGCGCGACAAGCCCCCACCGTCGCGCACCAGAAGAACCACCCAGCGGGGTCTGGGGCGCAGCCCCAGGTACCGGACGGGCAGGGGCGGAGGGGGCGAAAAACCACCCGCCTGGACGCCTCCACGCAAAAATGGCCCCGCCGGGAAACCCGGCGGGGCCATCACGCACACCGCGTCAGCGGCGAGCAACACCCTCGGCCCGAGCAGCCGCGGCCACCGCCGCAGTCACCGCCGGAGCCACCCGCTCATCAAAGGGCGAGGGAATCACATAGTCCGCCGCAAGATCGTCCCCGACGACCGAGGCCAACGCATCGGCCGCCGCGATCTTCATGCCCTCGGTGATCCGGGACGCCCGCACCTGCAGCGCCCCCGCGAAGATCCCGGGGAACGCCAGCACGTTGTTGATCTGGTTCGGGAAGTCGGACCGCCCGGTCGCGACGACGGCCGCGTACTTGTGGGCGATGTCGGGGTGCACCTCGGGGGTCGGGTTTGCCATCGCGAAGACGAAGGCCCCCTCCGCCATCGATGCCACCGCCGGCTCCGGCACCGTACCGCCGGAGACGCCGATAAAGACGTCGGCGCCCGCGAGCGCGGACTCCAGCGACCCCGTCAGACCGGCCTTGTTGGTGATCTCCGCGAGCTCACGCTTGACGTCCGTCAGGTCGTCCCGGTCCTTGGACACGACGCCCTTGCGGTCCGCGACGGCGACATCCCCGAGCCCCGCCTCCAGCAGGAACTTGGCGATGGCGACCCCAGCCGCACCCGCGCCGGAGATGACCGCGCGCAGGTCGCCCAGCGACCGCCCGGTCAGCTTCGCGGCGTTGCGAAGCGCCGCCAGCGTCACGACCGCGGTCCCGTGCTGGTCGTCATGGAAGACGGGAATGTCCAGCCGCTCCTGGAGCTTCCGCTCGATCTCGAAGCACCGCGGCGCCGAGATGTCCTCCAGGTTGACGCCGCCGAAGGACGGCGCGAGCCGGGCCACGGTCTCGACGATCTCGTCGACGCCCGTGCAGTCGAGCGCGATCGGCACCGCGTCCACGCCGCCGAACTGCTTGAACAGAATCGCCTTGCCCTCCATGACGGGGAGCGAGGCCTCCGGGCCGATGTCGCCGAGGCCGAGGACCGCCGTCCCGTCCGTCACCACAGCGACGACGGACGACTTCCACGTGTAGTCGTGGACGAGCTCGGGCTGCTCGGCGATCGCGCTGCACACCTTCGCGACGCCGGGCGTGTACGCCAGGGACAGGTCGTCCTTGTCACGGACGGGCACGGTGGCCTGCACGGCCATCTTGCCGCCACGATGCAGCGCGAATGCCGGGTCGAAGGAATCGAGGGGCTCGGCCCCGCCTTCCTGATCCGTACTGCTGTCGCTGCGAGGATTGACGATCTCCGCTGCCACTTTGTTTTACCCCTTAAGTCTTCATTGTTTGAGGGTGACCACTCCTGGTTGAGGGGTGGGCGGGCACCGCACAAGCCCAGCCGCCGTGGTTGCGTACGGGCGTTTGCGCGACGGGCGCGCCGCACACGCGCCCTGAGCCCCGGATGAGGGGTGTAAAGAACCTTCTTACCCGACGGATGGTGTCGAGGACGAGTCCATAACGCGAAGGTCACACGCCGGTGACATGACTCATACCTGAATATGTGGACAAGTCCACGACTTGCCCCCATCTCGTCATGAGTGCCGCGTAGCGGCCGCCCGCATCCTGAGAGGCACCGAAGATCTTCCGGCCGGAAGGACCGATTCCCGCATAAGGTCCGGCCTTGATGTACCGGCGAGTAGCGGTTCGGGGGTCACCCGTTATCCGATTTTGACATAGCGAGTCCCCTGAATGGCGCAGTCCAAATGGCAGGATGCCGTCATCACACGAGGTCGCGGCACCCGATGGTGTGTGTTCTCGTCGACCTATCGGCTCCCTCATCCGCCGGAGGAACCCAACATGACCGCAAGCTCCACCCGTCGTACGACCGCCATGCGCTCCCGGACAGCCGCGGTCGGTGCGATCGCGGTCGCCGGCGCCCTGATCCTCACCGGTTGCGGTGACCAGACGAAGGACAACTCGGGCAGCTCGACCGCGAGCACGAGCTCCGCGCCGCTGGCCGACAAGCTGCCCAAGGCGATCCGTGACGCGGGCGTCATCAAGGTCGGCTCGGACATCGCGTACGCGCCGGTCGAGTTCAAGGACAGCTCCGGCAAGACGGTCGGCATCGACCCCGACCTGGCAGACGCGATGGGCAAGCAACTCGGAGTGAAGTTCGAGTTCCAGAACGGCACCTTCGACACCCTGATCACGGGCCTGCGCTCCAAGCGGTACGACATCGCGATGTCCGCGATGACGGACACCAAGGACCGCCAGGAGGGCATCGACTCCGACACCGGCAAGAAGGTCGGCGAGGGCGTCGACTTCGTCGACTACTTCACCGCCGGTGTCTCGATCTACACTCCCAAGGGCAAGACCCAGAACATCAAGACCTGGGCCGACCTGTGCGGCAAGAAGATCGTGGTGCAGCGCGGCACGGTCTCCGAGGACCTCGCCAAGGCCGAGTCCAAGAAGTGCACCGGCGGCAAGAAGATCGCCATCGAGTCGTACGACAACGACCAGCAGGCCCAGACCCGGCTGCGCGGCGGTGGCGCCGACGCCGGCTCCTCGGACTTCCCGGTCGCCGCGTACGCGGTGAAGACCTCCGGCGGCGGCAAGGACTTCGAGCTCGTCGGCGAGCAGGTCGAGGCCGCGCCGTACGGCATCGCGGTCGGCAAGTCCAGCACCCAGCTGCGGGACGCCCTCCAGGCCGCGCTGGACGCCATCATCAAGAACGGCGAGTACGACAAGGTCATCTCCAAGTGGGGCGTCGAGGCCGGTGCCGTCAAGACGGCCACGGTCAACGGCGGCAAGTGACCGCGGATCCGAGCGGGCACTGAAAGGCAACAACACCCGTGACTGTTGACATCGACAAGACGGCGGGCCCGGAGGACACTCCCCCGGCCGGACCGGAAGCCATCAAGGCGATCCCGGTCCGGCACTACGGGCGGTATGTCTCCGCGGTCGTCGCGATCGCGCTCCTGGTCGCCGTGGTCTACGCGTTCTCCCAGGGCAAGATCAACTGGGGTGCGATCCCCGACTACTTCTTCGACCACCGCATCATCAACGGCGTACTCAAGACGCTGCTGCTGACGGTGCTCTCGATGCTGATCGGCGTCGTCGGCGGCGTGCTCCTCGCCGTCATGCGACTGTCGAAAAACCCGGTGACCTCGTCCATCGCGTGGTTCTACATCTGGTTCTTCCGCGGCACGCCCGTCCTCGTGCAGTTGGTGGTCTGGTTCAACCTGGGCCTGGTCTTCACGTACATCAACCTCGGTCCGATCTACAAGGACTACTGGTCCAACTTCATGACGCCGCTGCTGACGGCGCTGCTGGGCCTGGGCCTGAACGAGGCCGCGTACATGGCCGAGATCTGCCGGGCAGGTCTGCTCTCGGTCGACGAGGGCCAGACCGAGGCGAGCCACGCGCTGGGCATGAGCCACAGCAAGACCCTGCGCCGGATCGTGATCCCGCAGGCGATGCGCGTGATCGTGCCTCCCACGGGCAACGAAGTCATCAACATGCTGAAGACGACCTCGCTGGTCGCCGTGATTCAGTACTCCGAGCTGTTCCGCGTCGCCCAGGACATCGGCCAGACGTCCGGCGCCCCGGCGGAGATGCTCTTCCTGGCCGCGGCCTGGTACCTGCTGCTGACCTCGGTGTTCAGCGTCGGCCAGTACTACCTGGAGCGGTACTACGCTCGGGGTAGTAGCCGCACCCTCCCGGCCACCCCGTTCCAGAAGATCAAGGCCAGCCTGCTGTCGCTGGGCCGTCCGAGGGGAGGCACGGCATGACCGCCAATGTGACCAAGGCGGACTCCGCCACCACGACGATGGTCAAGTCCGAAGGCGTGCACAAGTCCTTCGGCCCCGTCGAGGTCCTCAAGGGCATCGACCTGGAGGTGAAGTCCGGCGAGGTCTTCTGCCTCATCGGCCCCTCCGGCTCCGGCAAGTCGACCTTCCTCAGGTGCATCAACCACCTCGAGAAGATCAACGCCGGTCGTCTGTACGTCGACGGTGAGCTGGTCGGCTACCGGCAGCACGGCGACAAGCTGTACGAGCTGCGCGACCGCGAGGTCGCGATGAAGCGCCGGGACATCGGCATGGTCTTCCAGCGCTTCAACCTGTTCCCGCACATGACGGCGCTCGAGAACGTCATGGAGGCGCCGGTCCAGGTCAAGGGCGTCAGCAAGTCCCAGGCCCGGGATCGCGCGGGCCAGCTCCTGGAGCGCGTGGGCCTGGCCGACAAGGCGAAGAACTACCCATCGCAGCTCTCCGGCGGCCAGCAGCAGCGCGTGGCCATCGCCCGCGCGCTGGCGATGGAACCGAAGCTGATGCTCTTCGACGAGCCGACCTCGGCACTCGACCCGGAGCTGGTCGGTGACGTCCTCGACGTCATGCGCGACCTCGCCGAGTCCGGTATGACGATGGTCGTCGTCACCCACGAGATGGGCTTCGCCCGCGAGGTCGGCGACAGCCTGGTCTTCATGGACGGCGGTGTGGTGGTCGAGTCCGGCCACCCGCAGGACGTCCTGACCAACCCCCAGCACGAGCGGACGCAGTCGTTCCTGTCCAAGGTGCTCTGAGGGCTTCAGCCCCCACACGGCCGGATGCCGCCCACCCCTTCCCGGATGGGCGGCATTCGGCGCTTCGGGTCAATGCAGGTTCAGCCAAGGGCTGCGCGGCGACAGGTTGCCCTCGGTCTTGACGGGCACCAGCTGGACCCAGGTGATGAACTGCCCCTTGCCGTGGAAGTCGTTGCCGGCGTACGTCTTGTTGACCACCTTGCCCTTCGGGCAGGCATAGGTCTTCTTGGAAACGATCTTCTCCCCGGTGGTGAGGACCCGGATCACGATCGAGCACTTGGCGTGCTTGGCGCCCATGCTCACGACCGCGTAGGGGTGTCCCACGCGTGTGGCCTTCTTGCTGATGCAGGACTGCCAGATCATCACGGTGCTGTCATTGGGGTACGTGTCCACGTTCGAGTACCGGTAGCACCCACCGCTACCTTCTGCGTACGCCGAGGGCGCCGCGGTCAGTCCGGCGACCGCCATGGACGCGCACATCCCCGCAATGAGAACCGGCTTCTTGAGCTGCACGAAGGACCCTTTCCCCGCTCCTGTGTCCGCCCCGAGGGCGGCCTGGTCGTCGGGAATGATGATCAATGCGGCTGCCCGGTTGCCCAGCCCTCACGTGACGGCGAACACGCTCGGTGCAGCGCGAGCAGCAGCGTGTCCGACGGCGAGCACCAGATCCGACGCAGCGTCTTGGCGCAGCTCACACCCAGCGTCTGGGGCGCGTCGGTCTGGCCCACGTCGACTGCGAGCAGGCCGGCGCGGCAGATCTCTGCCATGTACGCGGCCCCGGTCAGGCAAGCAGGACGGCGCCCCACCATTCCGCCGACTCGTCCGGAAAGCTGGATAGCCGATCGTCCACCTGCTCCCCTGGCCGGCGTCAGCCGCTCGGATCCGTTGCCCCCGCAAGCCCACCCCAGGCCACACCCAGCGCAGTCTCCAGCCAGTTCCCCGGCCACCCGAATCGCGGATCCTCCCAGCCCAACCGCTGTCGCTGCTCGGGAGTCCAGTGTTCATATCCGATCCGGTCAGGAAGCATCTCCTTGAGATGCGCTCCAGGAGCGACGTTCCCACCTTTCAGCAGTCGGTCCGCCCCCTGCCACTGAACCGATACGCAGCGCGGGTCGAATCTGTTCTTCGCCTGTGGCTCGATCACGATCTTCGAGAAGGCTGCCCGGAACGCCTCCCTCCTCTGGTAGGGGGTGAGTTCGGGCCACGCTTCGACGATCTTGGCGTCAAGCGTCGTGGCACGCTTCGCCTCCGAGACCAGCCGTTCCAGTGTCTCTTCGGCACGGATTCTCTGCTCGTTCCAGCGACGAGTGAACCGGTTGTACTCGCCCGGACCGATCTGACCGGCCTCGGCAGCGCGTCGCCATTCCTCGATCTTGCTCTCCGCCTCACGCTTGAGCCGCAGGGCTTCGTCCGGAACCGGCACGTCTCCTTCTGACAGGTCGCCAGGACCTTGCCTCGCCAACCGCAGGAAGAGCAACAGCGTCACATACATGTCGAGTTGGCGAACAGAACGGGACACGTGATGACTGCTGCACACGTAGATCTCCTGCGTGTACCCTCGTCGACCCTTGTGAACGTTCCGTGTGCCTCGCACAGGCTCACCGCAGATTCCACAGAGAGCAAAGCGAGTCAGCGCGTACCTGACCGATGCCGGTCGGCCCGACTGCTGCGACCGCAGCCGTGCCCGCGCGACGTGAAACGCCTCGTCATCGACGAGCCGTGGCCATCGAGCACGAGCGGTGACCACTCCCCTGCCCTCGCCAGAAGCGTTCACGAGATGCCGCTCCACCTGCCCGATGTACGCGACGTTGAAGGCCATGTCCCGGATGCTCTGACGGCTCCAGGAGCCCGTCGCTCCGCTGCGCCCGCCGGGCGTTGGCACCCCCCGTTCATCCAGATCGCTCTTGATGCGGTTGACGGGATCACCGACGGTGATACGCGCGATCACCTCGCGCACGATCATGCAAGGCGTATCTCCGGCGGGGGTCACAGGGGTGTCATCCAGGACCCAAGTGGGACGGTTGTCCTCATCGGGATCGCCCTTCCTCAGTCCGTACGGAGGCCTCCCGTGCGGGCGCCCCTCCCCCGCAGCGGAATCGAGCCCTCGCCGCACGCGTCGTGACACGCACTCGGCCTCCCTCTCCGCGGCTTCTCCATCGGCAGTGGCCCGTCTGAGGTCGTCCGGGACGCGAGGATCGATGACCTGGCCGGAGTACCACAAGCGGACACCAGCCTTCGCGCAGGCGTCGAGCAGTTCAAGCCAGTCGGCGGTCACGCGCTCGAACCTGCTCACCTCCCACGCTGCGACCAGAGTCACCTTGCCCTCCTGAACCAGACGCTTGAGCGTCCCGAACGCCTCTCGATCCCCGAGCGCGAACCGACTTGCCGAGCAGTCGTCGTCCTTGAGTTCCGCCACCACTCGCCATCGCTGAGTATTCGCTGTTCGCCGGAGTTCCTTGAGTTGCTGATCCGTTGAGCGAGTATCCGACACCGAGAGGGACACCCCCTGCTTCACGTGACTCACCCTCGCGTACAGCACCACTTCTTCGATCGAGCGCACCGATCACCTCCGCGCCGCCAAGCACCCAAAGCGACCATCACGCTACTTTACGGGTGTGCCGCCAGGAGTGCCATTCTGGAATTCACACATGCCGATCCGACCACCACCCCGCAGTAATACCCTCTAGGAGCAACACCTCTTACGGGGGCATTCGCTCCGGAAGCCGAAGGACCTCATGGAACTGGCCTATTACTCGGATTACGCCGTCCGTCTCGTCAACAGCGAGGAGCCGGCCCGGGGCAAGGACTCGCTGACCTCGGTCGAGGCCGTCCGCGACCTCTTCGAGGGCAACTCCTCGGCGGCCCGCCGCGCCACGGACGCGGACGTCACGCGCTTCCGCTCCGTACGGGCCCGGCTGCGCGCGGTCTTCGAAGCGGCCGACGGCGGCAACGAGACCCTCGCCGTGGACCTGCTGAACTCACTCCTCCTGGAGTTCCCGGTGAGCCCGCAGATCTCCGGCCACGACTACCGGGACGACGACGGGCGCCCCCTGTGGCACATGCATCTGGCGGACCACCCGTCGAACGCGACGGCGGGCTACGCGGCCATCGCGGCGATGGGCCTGGCCTTCCACCTGACGGAGTACGGCGTCGACCGCCTCGGCCTGTGCGAGGCGTCCCCCTGCCGCAACGCCTACCTGGACACCTCGACCAACCGCTCCCGGCGCTACTGCTCGGACCGCTGTGCGACCCGCGCCAACGTGGCGGCCTACCGCGCCCGCAAGCGCCTGGAAGCGGACCGGTCGGACAGCACAGGCCTGGCGGCCCCTGCCACCCAGCGGACGACGGCGACCGGCGACCGCTGACCGCCCTTCAGGGGCCGGTACCGGAACCGCACCTTCCCGAGGACGAGTTCCTCGGGAACGGTCCCGTAATCAGTGCTGTCGCCCCCGGCGAACGCGTTGTCCCCGAGCACCCACCAGCCCCCCTCCCGGCGTTCCGCGATCCGCTTGACGACCAGCAGATCCTGCTGGAACGGATGACGCAGGACGACGACGTCACCGGGCCTGACCCGCGCCCCCCACTGCACGACGAGCCGATCCCCGTGCTGAAGCGTGGGAACCATGGACGGTCCCGTCACCTCGGCCGCCCCGAACGGCAGCACGGCCCTCCCGCGCTCGGTCTCCTGCGACAGCTCCGGCATCACCGGCACCTCCCCGGTCCTATCCTCCACCAGTCCCAGTTTCACCCTGGACTTTTGTCCTAAGCCCATGGGGGCACTCGCGAAAACCCGTCCCTCACGGAGTAATGTCCCACCTGAGAAGACGATCACGAGGAAGGACAGCTCAATGCTCTCCCGCCTGTTTGCCCCCAAGGTCAAGGTCAGCGCGCACTGCGACCTGCCCTGCGGTGTGTACGACCCGGCCCAGGCCCGCATCGAGGCGGAGTCGGTGAAGGCCGTCCAGGAAAAGATGGCCGGCAACGACGACCCGCACTACCAGGCTCGCGCCACCGTCATCAAGGAGCAGCGCGCCGAGCTCGCCAAGCACCACGTGTCGGTGCTCTGGAGCGACTACTTCAAGCCCCCGCACTTCGAGAAGTACCCGGAGCTGCACCAGCTGGTCAACGACACCCTGAAGGCCCTCTCGGCCGCCAAGGCGTCCACGGACCCGGCGACGGGCCAGAAGGCGCTGGACTACATCGCCCAGATCGACAAGATCTTCTGGGAGACCAAGAAGGCCTGACCCAGGGCCCGTTACCGGTTCGCCTTGACCGGCGAGCGGTGCACCCTCGCAGGTCAGCGAGTCTCCTGAAGGGGCTCGGTCGAACCCTCGGCCGGGCCCCTTCGGCGTTCCTCGGAGGGGCGGTTTCACGCCGCGCGGGCTCCCCCCATGAAACCGCCACTCAGGCCGTCGGCCCGCTAGTGGGCCCGCTCCCGCAACAGCTCCAGCGCCGCACCCCGCAACTCCTCGCCCTCCAGGGCGGCATACGCCGACACCGCGTCGTCGTACGCCGCCCGGTCGGCGCGTCCGGCCGCCTCCCCGAGCGGGCCGAGGACATCGTCGGCCGGAAGCCGCGCAGGCAGCGGAAGCGCGAGCAGGACGGCGGAGCTGTCCACCTGTGTCTCGTCCAGCGTGAGGGGGTAGCCCGTGGCGGTGCCGGCGATCAGCTCGGCACCTGGTGCCCCAGCAGGCAACGTTCGCCCCGTCGCGACGCTAGGTGGGAACGGGCCCGCGAGACAAGGACCTGCAACGCCTTCGTCGGATTCTCCGGCTGCTCCTCGGGCCACAGCCCGTCGACCAGCCGGGCCGTGCTGCACCCGGTGCGCAGATCGTCCGCGAGCAGGGCGAGCAGGCCACGCAGCCGGGGTCCGGCGACCTCCCGGTCGTGACAGGACACCCGCGAGAGGAAGGTCAGCTCGGCGGTCATCCGAGTAGGTCAGCGAGCGCGGGTGCCGGGGGGCGCGGGACGTGGGCTCCCTCCGGTCTCAGCCCTCCGGGCCATCGTGTCGGCGCCGGATGTCATCCTGGTGTGGTGACCGTCGAGGACTTGGTCCGGCTGCGCCGGGCCCGCGACCGGATGGACCGTGAGTACGCGGAGCCGCTGGACATCGCCACGCTCGCGCGCAGCGCGCTGATGTCACCCGGCCACTTCCAGCGGAGCTTTCGCGCGGCCTTCGGCGAGACGCCGTACACGTATCTCATGACCCGCAGGATCGAGCGCGCCAAGGCCCTGCTGCGCCGCGGCGACATGACGGTCACGGAGGTGTGCTTCGCCGTGGGCTGCACCTCGCTCGGCTCCTTCAGCTCCCGCTTCACGGAGCTGGTCGGCGAGACGCCGAGCGCGTACCGGGCCCGCCCGCACGACCACGGCGCCCCCATCCCGTCCTGCGTGACCCGGCGCCTGACCCGCCCGGCCCGCCACCCGAACCCGGAGGCGGAACCGGGCTCGCGCCTCTAGGCCCGGACTTCGCAGGTCACCCGATCGTGAAGATCAACAGGTCGGGTTCGATCGTCCGGCGGGCGGGATCGGCCGCGAGCCGCCGACGAAGGGCTGCCCCGGTCACTCGCGGACGCTGAGAGGCTGCTGCGTCGAACCTTTTCAGCGACCTGCGAAGTCCGGATCTAGGGCCTGATCCGAACGACAGGCCCTGGAGTCCGTGCCGCGGTCCGGGCCGACGGGCCCCAGGTTCTGCACGGCAGATCGGGGCAGCAGGCCCTAGCGTGAGGCGTATGGACCTGAAACTCTCCCAATGCTTCATCGCCGTGGACGACCACGACAAGGCGCTCGCCTTCTACCGGGACGTGCTGGGCCTGGAGGTCCGCAACGACGTGGGGTTCGAGGGCATGCGCTGGGTGACGGTCGGCTCGCCGCTCCAGCCGGACGTGGAGATCGTCCTGGAGCCCCCCGCGGCGAGCCCCGACACCTCCCCCGCGGACAAGCAGGCCATGGCCGAGCTGCTGGCCAAGGGCGTCCTGCGCGGTGTCATCTTCTCCACGGCCGACTGCGACGCCCTCTACGAACGCGTCCACGCCTCCGGCGCCGAAGTCCTCCAGGAACCCATGGACCAGCCCTACGGCCTCCGCGACTGCGCCTTCCGCGACCCGGCGGGCAACGTCCTCCGCTTCACCGAACGCTCCGATGCCTGACCAGGACTACCGCTACATCGGCCCCGGAGACCTCTTCACCACCGGCTCCCCGGGGCGCGCCATCACTGCGCCGTCCGACCTCGTCACCTGGCTCGCGGAGCGCCCCGCGGAAGAGCGGGCCGAGCCCTGCACCTTCGTCGTGGACCTGCGGGGCACCCTCCGCCTCGCCCCGCGCCCGCAGCGAGCACGTGGCCTGTGCCGGGGGCGAGCGGGTGCCGGCAGCCGGTGAGATCGGATTCGGGCGGGAGGGCGAGGTCTGGGTGGTGGACGAGGTCAGCAATCAGTCGACCGGACACTGCCCCGACGTGACGTCCTGGACGGCCGTCTCCGCCACCCTGCGCCGGGCGGGGCTCGAGCACCCGCCGGCCTTCACCCACGCAGTGGTCTTCAGGCGCTCTACGGGGTGCCGGGAGGTCGGAATCGTGCGGGAGGGAGACTACGTCTGTGTGTTCTGCGGGTGCGATCTGCCCGTGGAGTGGAACGTCTGAGGAATGTCCGAGGAGTCACCCATGCCGTCCGCCCGCCCCCGTGTCCTGTACGTCAGCGATCTGGCCTATCCGGCCAAGGGGCGCCGTTACTGCGACGAGGACATCCTTCTCACCTCGCGGCTGCGCGAGGAGTTCGACGTCGCCGTGTGTCATCCGCTGGACGCGGCCGGCTTGATGGACGGCTTCGACGTCGTGGTCGTGCGGAACAGCGGGCCGGTTCTGAACTACCAGGCGGAGTACGACGCGTTCCGGGAGCGGGCGGTCGCGGACGGTGTGCGCGTGTACAACGAGCTGTCGGGGAAGGGGGACATGGCGGGGAAGGGGTACCTGCTGGAGCTGACCTCGGCCGGGTACCCGGTCATCCCCACCATCGACCACGCACAGGACCTGGGGCGGCTGCCCGACGTCGACACGTACGTGGTGAAGCCGAAGGTGGGGGCCGACTCCATAGGGCTGGAGTTCGTGACGCGCGAGCGGCTCCCCGAGCTGGCGTACGGCGACGTCCTCGTCCAGCCGCGCATCGACTTCCGCTACGAGGTCTCCTTCTACTTCGTCGACCGCGCCTTCCAGTACGCCCTGTTCGCGCCCCGCCCGGACCGGCGCTGGGCCCTGGAACCGTACGAACCGACCGTGCAGGACCTGGAGTTCGCTCAGCGGTTCGTCGACTGGAACGACATCGAGCACGGGATCCAGCGCGTGGACGCCTGCCGGGCCCCCGGCGGCGAGCTGCTTCTCGTCGAGCTGGAGGACCTCAATCCGTACCTGTCCCTGGACGTCCTCGCCCCCGACGTCCAGGACGCCTTCGTCGCGAGCATGAAAACCTCGTTGCGCGCGCTGATCGGGCGGGAGACGGTACGAGCCGTACCGACCGTCCGACAGGGAGCGCCCCGATGACCGCACCATTGATCCGGTGGACCTACGCCTTCGTCGACCGGCCCATGAAGGAGTTCGGACGGGCCACCGATTTCTGGACCGCGGTCACCGGGACACGGCTGTCGCAACCCCGCGGCGACCAGGGCGAGTTTCTCACTCTGCTGCACGAAGGCGCCGACGCGTGTGTGAAGGCGCAGGGTGTCGAGTCGGGTGACGGCGGCGCGCATCTCGACCTCGCCGTCGAGGACGTACCGGCGCTGGTGGAGGCGGCGCTGCGGCGGGGCGCGACACTCGTCGCCGAGCACGACGGGTGGGCCGTACTGCGTTCCCCCGGCGGGCAGTTGTTCTGTGCGGTGCCGTGGCACGGGGAGTCGGCCCGGCCGCCCGTGGTCGAGGGACCGAGCGGCGCGACCAGCCGGCTCGACCAGATGTGCGTCGACCTGGCTCCGTCCGCGTACGGCGCCGAGATCACCTTCTGGAGCGAGCTCACCGGCTGGGACTCCCACCCCGGCGCCCTCCCGGAGTTCCACCTGGTCAAGCCCCCCGCCGCCCTCCCCTTCCGCATCCTCCTGCAACGCCTGGACAGCGACCGCCCCACCTCCGCCCACCTCGACATCGCCTGCTCGGACATCGAGGCGGTGCGGGCCCGGCACGAAGCTCTTGGCGCCACCCTGGTCGACCGCGGCGCGCTCTGGGCGGTGATGCGGGACCCGGTCGGCGGCACCTACTGCCTGACACCCCGCGATCCCGGAACGGGCAGCCTCCGCCGGCCAAAGGTCCCGTAAGCGCAGATGCCGTCCTCCCCGTCCTCGGCGCGCGGACAGGACGAGGGCAGGTCGTCGTAGCGAAGGAGCGGGGCCGGGACCTCCCGGTGGTCCTTGTTCTGCTCCCAGACGCGCGGTCGCGGCGGCTCCGCCGAGTCCTGGAGCCACAGCGTGAGGCCGCCGCCCACGACCACGGCCACCGTCCACACCACCGCCACCCATCGCCACACCCGGCGCCGTCGCCCCGCTGTCGTCACGCCGGCGTCACCTCGCCCTGGTGCCACGAGCGCTCTGTCAGGTGCGGAAGAGGTTCGGCCATGCCGCAAACGCTACGGCTTGAGGCGTGCGGACCGCGCGTGCAGATAGCGCTGTTCGGGAAGGCTGAGGGACTTGCGGGCCGCTGACTCGTACGCGGCACGGGCCGCCGCCGGGTCGCCCGCGCGTTCCAACAGGTGGCCGCGGACCGCGTCCAGCCGGTGACCGGCCGCCAACTCGTCCTCCAGCGCGTCGAGTTCGGCCAGGCCCGCCCGCGGCCCGTGCACCATGGCCACCGCCACCGCCCGGTTCAGGCGCTCGACGGGGCCCGGAACCCGACGGATCAGCACGTCGTACAGGCCGAGGATCTCGCGCCAGTCCGTCGCCTCCGGGGACGGCGCCTCGTCGTGCACCGCGGCGATGGCGGCCCGGAGCTGATAGGGCCCCGCCCGCCCTCGCGACGACGACAGCGCCTGCGTCACCAGGGCCACGCCCTCTTCGATCGCCGCCTTGTCCCACAGATCGCGGTCCTGCTCGTCGAGGGGCACCAGCTCGCCGTGCGGGCCCGTCCGGGCGGCGCGGCGGGCGTCGGTCAGCAGCATCAGCGCCAGCAGCCCCGTCACCTCGTGGTCCTCGGGCAGCAGCCGGTGCACGGTTCGCGTCAACCGGATGGCCTCGCCGGCGAGCTCGGCCCGCCGGAGCACCGTTCCGGACGTCGCCGTATAACCCTCGTTGAAGATCAGGTACAGGGTGTGGAGGACGGCCGGCAGTCGCTCCTCCCACCGGTCCGGGCGCCCGAATCGGACCCCCTTCACCTGCTGCTTGGCCCTGCTGATCCGCTGGGCCATCGTCGCCTCGGGCACGAGGTACGCCCGCGCGATCTCCGCCGTGGTCAGACCGCCGACGGCCCGCAGGGTGAGCGCGATCTGCGCGGGCGCGGTCAGATCGGGGTGGCAGCAGAGGAAGAGGAGCGAGAGCGTGTCGTCCTCGCTCGGCGCCCGGTCCACCGTCGGTGGCGGTGCCGTGAAGGCGTCCCGGGGAGTCAGCGCCGCCGCCCTCTCCTCCCGCAGCCGCCGCGCCTCCTCACTGCGCAGGGCATCCGTCAGCCGCCGCGAGGCCACCTTGATCAGCCAGCCGCGCGGATTGTCGGGCACGCCCTTGTCGGCCCACTGCCCGGCCGCCGCGAGCAACGCCTCCTGCACGGCGTCCTCGGCGGCGTCGAAATGCCCGTACCGGCGGACGAGCGCGCCGAGGACCTGCGGCGCGTGCCGGCGCAGCAGATCCTCGACCTCGATGCTCATGCCGGTCAGATGTCCCCGGCGCCGTCCATGATGGGCCGGATGACGACCGGGTAGTCGGTGGCACCCTCCGGGCAGGGGCACCGCGTGACGCGCTCGGCGATCTCGGTGACCCGCTCCAGGCTCGCGCACTCCAGGACCCAGTAGCCGGCCATCAGCTCCTTGGTCTCGCTGTACGGGCCATCGGTGATCACGGCCTTGCCGTCCTTGCCCAGGGCGACCAGACGGGTCTGCGCCGGCTCGGCCAGCCCCTGCCCGTCGATCAGCTCCCCGGTCTCGGACAGGTCATCGTTGATCGCGCCCATGTACGCGTACATGGCCTGCAGTTCCTGCTCGCTCCAGGCCGGGGCCTGCGCGGATGCCTTGCCACGCATGGCCTCGTAGTCGGCCTGCGTGCCCTGCACCATCACCAGGTACTTCATGAGTCCGCTCCTTAGGCTCCCGCCGCCCACGGTGGGCGGCTCTCGCAGGAGACGTCGGAGCCGACCCTCGATTCTCTACACGGTCGCGCGATTCGGTCAGGATTTCTCCGTGACCGGCTCCTCCGGCTCGCCTGGGGGCTCCTGCGCGGACTCGCCGACGTACGCCGCGCACTTCGGATTCCGGCAGGGCCCGGGCCGCCAGAGGGGAACCCACGCACCCAGCGTCTTGTGACGCCGTACTACCGTGGCGACCGGCTGCCCGCATTCGGGACATACATACTCATCGGTGCCCATGCCTTCAGGGTAGGACTGCGGGGCCTTCAGCGCTTCCTGCTGTACGTCCGCACGAGCACCCCGTTCTTGAACACCCGCACCCCGTCGAGCGCGAACTCGGCGACGTCGAACCCGGAGCCGAACATCGGAATGCCGGAGCCCAGGACCACCGGGTAGGTCTTGATGACGAGCTCGTCCACCTCGTCGATCAGCGCGCCCGCGAGCTGCGAGCCGCCGCACAGATAGATGCCGAACGCGCCGTCCTCCGCCTTGAGTTCGCGCACCTTGCCGAGGACGTCGTCCGCGACGATCTCCATATGCGGGTCGGGCGACTCCTTGAGGCTGCGCGAGGCGACGTACTCGCACAGATGGGCGTAGGGGCTGGTGACGCCGGCCTCCAGCGCCAGGTCGTAGCTGGCGCGGCCCTGGATGATCGTGTCGAAGTGCCGGTTCTCCAGATCGTCGATGCCGAGCGGGCGGCGGCCGTGGGTCGCCAGTGTCTCCGGGTACTCCGCCTTGAGGAAGTCCTCCAGGAACTCCTCGTCGACGAACGGCATGAAGAACTGCGCGTCGCCGTCCGGGGCTCCGATGAAGCCGTCGATCGAGCAGGCGATGAAGTACGTGAGCTTGCGCAAGCGGGTCTCTTCTCGTCAGTCGTCAGTCAGTCGGCTCACAACCACTTCAGTTATAGTGCTTCACCTGTAGTGGTTACAAGGGACTTATGGAGGTTGCGCGATGGCAAGGAATCCCGAGCGCAGAGCGGCGCTCGTCGACGCGGCCGTGGAGGTCCTGGCCCGCGAGGGAGCGCGCGGGCTGACGTTCCGCGCCGTGGACGCCGAGGCCGCCGTCCCGGTGGGCACCTCGTCGAACTACTTCACCGACCGCGACGACCTGCTGAGCCAGGTCGACACCCACCTCCACCTGCGCCTCGCCCCCGACCCCGCCGTGCTCGCCGAGTTGCTGAAGGGGCCGAAGGACCGTTTGCTGGTGCTGGAGTTCATGCGCGACCTGCTGGCCCGCGCGACGCGTGACCGCACGGGCTATCTCGCCCTCTTCGAGATGCGCCTGGAGGCCACCCGCCGCCCCGCCCTGCGCGCCTCGTACACCCAGTCGGTACGCGGCGACCTGGAGCAGGGCATGGAGTTCCACCGGGACTCCGGGCTGCCCGGCGGCGACGAGACCGTGACGGTGCTCTATCTCGCCGTACTCGGGCTGCTCCTGGAGCACCTGACCCTGCCCGGGGTACTGGACGGCGTACTGCCGGGAGTCGCCGTCCCGGACGATCTGCTCGAACGGATCGTGACGACGATCGTCCCGGCGAGCTGAGCGGCTCCCCGGGGTCGCTCAGCCCTCCTGCCCGGGCCGCGGCTCGCGCCACATGGGCCACATCTGCGGACCGTCCGGCAGATCGAGGGGACGCCCGACAAGGTCGAATCCGAGACGCTCGTACAGCGCCCGGCTGCGGGCGTTGCTCGCCTCCAGATACGCGGGCAGGCCCTCGCGGTCGCAGCGGGCGAGAACCGACTGGATGAGTGCGGTGCCCAGACCCTCACCCTGCCGCTCCGGCGCCACGGCGATCATCCACAGATACTCGTGGTCGCGGCCCGCGGGGTGGACGTCCGCTGTCAGCCGCCCGATCAGCTCGACGCGCTCGTTGTCCGGGTCGACCGCCTCGCGCAGCTGTACGGCACCGTCCTCGTCCCCATGCTCTTCGGCGGGAACCGGCAGCCAAAGGGCACACGCCACACCGTCCTCCGCCAGATCGACCCGCCCCTCGGCGAGCACGACATCAAGAAACGCGGCCATCAACTTGTGGTGCGTCGCCCGCCGGTGCGCCTCGTCCGGAAACACCCAGCCGCTCACCGGATCATCCAGGAAGGCCGCATCGAGCAACCGGACGACCAGTTCCCGGTCCCCCTCGCCCGCCGTACGGATCGCCACGCCCATGTGCCCGCCCCTTCGCCCCAACTGACGTTGATCGTATGGCGGTTGAAGCGTAACCGCTGGGGCCGACCACTTCAGCTCCGACAGGCACCCTCAGCCCGTCCAGCACATGAGCACGAGCCGGCAAGCCGCCCTCACCCCACCGCCCTTTCCACCCCGGCCGGCTCTTCCAGCCCGTCCGGCGTTCGAGGACGAGGCTGTTCAGGCCGAAGCGGGGGCTGGGGGGCGGCAGCCCAATGCAGTTGGCTTGACGTCCCGGCCACGTAGTACCCATTGCGACGAGCGCGCCGCATGTCCGTGAGTGGGGGTGGCACGAAGGGGATGCGGGCGCTGAGGTCATGGGTCCAGCCGAGCGGACCTTGGACAGTCGACTCGCCTCGGAAGCTGTGCCAGATCTGCTGATCTGTGACGTTCTGTGACAGGTGGCAGAGTCGTTCGATCGTCGCCCGGGCCGACTCCGCCTACAGCGGAACCCTCATCGACTGGGCTCACTCCTACCTGGGCCTCACCCTCACGGCTCGCCGCCTCAGCCGGCCTCCCCGCACACCACCACACGCCGTCGAACCGGCCAAGACGAATACCGACAGGCCCAAGCCCATACGCCTCCGGAAGCGGACGCGCACCATCCGCCTCGCCCCCACCGCTCTGCGATGACGCACACAGCCGTTCCGGTGGCACGAGGGATGACCGGGTACGGCACCGCCCGAGCGATCCGAGGCCGGCCACGCTGTACAGCCGTCGTCAGCCGGGCATCGGGATCGGCGAGTCCGTGCGGCCGCTCGCTGGTGCCGTCGCCCCGGCGGCCTCCCGCACACCGCCCGCGAGCACCGCGCACGTGAACGCGATCACAGGGCCCTTCCAGTCCCAGGAGGCGAACGCAATCACCGGAAGGACGAACATCGAATGGACGGCGGAGACAGCAAACGCCGCCCGCGCCCAACCTCCGCCGATCACCGGCCGACGTACGGTCGCCCAGTGGCGCCACCACAGTCCGGCAGCCACCGCCGCGATGACGGCCATCACAGCAGCGCCCAGCCGGGCCAGATCAGCATCGGTCACACTGTCAGGGTCCAGTGCCGTCGAGCCAGTCGTGTGCACGCTCAGCGCAACCGCAGTCCATCCGAGGGCCGCCGCACCCAGCAAGGAAGCCAGAACTGCTGCGCGTCGCCGGTCCCAACTCATCCCAGAATGCGTCAAGTTCGATTTCATGCCTCATCCTAGTGCCGCGTCGGCCAGGGTTTGCCCGTTGAGGAGCGGCGTCCGGTGCGTGCTCTGGGGGTCCCCAGGGCCGAGGGCTGGGGGGAGTGCCGGCCGGAAGTCCTCGTACTGGATGTACTTGGGCTTTCGGCCGGTGCGGCGAGTGGGGGCACCTCCCACGCCCTTGAGGCAGTGGGGGAGCGTGCCGGGCGTCGCGACGGGGCGAACCTTGGCCGACGCGGCACTAGGGGCAGTGTTGCTGGTTCTCAGTAGGCACCGTCGACCGAGCGAAGAGACCCAGGGCTGGGGCCTGTCCGGCGGATCATGTCGGAGACGCGGGTCCTGGTGCGCCCATCTGCGCTGATGAGACGCCGCAGTTCCGCTCCGACCCGATCCGCCGGACAGGCCCTGGGACGAAGCACCCGACCGGCCGTGCCGGCAGGAGTCGGCGGCACCGCTCGGCGCGGTCGTGTTCGGCTGTCGCCGCGTCGACCAGCTCAGCGATGAACACGTTTGTCAGGATCACGATCCGCACCCGCTGGCCCGCACCCCGCCCCGCCACACGCAGGCCAACGATCTCCGCAGCTCAAAAGCAACCGCATCGGGGCGTCCCCCCCCAGGTACGGGACGGGCAGGGGCGGAGGGGGCGAAAAGGACGGGCCCCGCACACCGTGGGGATGTGCGGGACCCGCCCGGCCGGAGCCCGGCGCCGTACGGAGGTCAGGTGCCGTACGGAACCGGAGGCTCCGGGGTCTTCGGCCGGCGCACCGGCCCGATCAGTTGCTCCGCCGTGTCACGAACTCCGCCAGCGCGAGGAGCCCACCCGCCGCCTCCGGATCGGGCACCGCCCGGGACAGCTCATGCATCGCCCCGGACATCCGGTCGGTCGCCTGAGCCTGCGCCCAGTCGCGACCACCCGCCCGCTCGACGGCGAGGGCCGTACGCTCCAACTCCCCTTCTTCGTGGGGAACTCCGTACAGTTCGGCCAGTTCGTCGGCCGCCGGCGTGCCCGAGGCGAGCGCGGCGACCACGGGCAGCGACTTCTTGCGGGCGATGAGATCCGACCCGGCCGGCTTGCCGGTACGGCTCGGATCCCCCCAGATCCCGATCACGTCGTCGATCAGCTGGAACGCAAGCCCGGCCTCCCTGCCGAACGCGTCCAACGCCTCGACGTCCTTCTCGTCCGCCCCCGCGTACAGCGCCCCGAGCGCACAGGCACAGCCGAGCAGGGCGCCCGTCTTCGCCTCGGCCATGGCGAGGCAGTCGTCGAGGGTGACCTCGTCGGGGCCGCGCATCTCCATGGCCGTGTCCGCGTGCTGTCCCGCGCACAGCTCGACCACGCAGGACGCGAGCCGGGCGGCGGCCGCCGCCGACGCTGGGTGCGGATCCTCGGCGAGCAGTCGCTGGGCGAGCGCCTGCAGAGCGTCCCCGGCGAGGATCGCGTCGGCGTCGCCGAACACGGTCCAGGCGGTGGGGCGGTGCCTGCGAGTGGTGTCCCGGTCCATGACGTCGCCGTGCAGCAGGGTGAAGTTGTGGATCAGCTCCACGGCTGCGGCCGCCCGCACGGCCGTCGTGTGCTGTCCGCCGAGCGCCCGGACCGAGGTCAGCACGAGCGCGGGCCGGATCGCCTTGCCCGCGTTGCCCGCCGCCGGAGTGCCGTCCGCGTGCTCCCAGCCGAAGTGGTAGAGCGCGATCCGGCGCATCGAGCCGGGCAGCGATTCGATGGCACCGCGCAACTCGGGGTCGACCGACGCCCGGGCGCGCTCCAGAATGCCCGCCGCCTCCTGCCCATCGAGCGGGCTCGGTGGCCCCTTCCTGTCCATGGGCCTCCCGATGGGGCTCCGCCTGTGCAGGATTTCGGTCGGGCTCTGCGTCGTCTCCGTCATGAACTCACCCGTGAACTCCCCCTGCACACCTCACCCGTGGAATCGCCCCGGAGAGTCCTCGGACGGTGGCGCTTCCGCGGCCGCTGGGCGCGTACCCCCTCGATGTACCCGCCCCGAGGGGCGGGAACACGGCGACCGCCGGCTCGCGGAAGGTCACCGCCAGCGGCCGATCTCGACGTTCTCCAGGATGCCGAGAGCGTCCGGCACGAGCACCGCGGCCGAGTAGTACGCCGTCACCAGGTAGGAGACGATCGCCTGCTCGTTGATGCCCATGAAGCGCACCGACAGGCTCGGCTCGATCTCGTCCGGGATGCCCGCCTGCTGGAGCCCGATCACGCCCTGCTCTGCCTCGCCGGTACGCATGGCGATGATCGAGGTCGTACGGGTGTCGCTGACCGGGATCTTGTTGCACGGGAAGAGCGGCACGCCGCGCCAGGTCGGGATGCGGTTGCCCGCGATCTCGACGCTCTCGGGGACGAGTCCGCGCTTGTTGCACTCGCGGCCGAACGCGGAGATCGCGCGTGGGTGGGCGAGGAACAGCTTGGTGCCGCGCCTGCGGCTGAGCAGTTCGTCGAGGTCGTCGGGGCCGGGAACGCCGTCGTGAGGTTGCAGCCGCTGGTCGTACTCGCAGTTGTTGAGCAGCCCGAACTCCCGGTTGTTGATGAGCTCGTGCTCCTGGCGCTCCTTCAACGCCTCGACGGTGAGCCTCAGCTGCTGCTCGGTCTGGTTCATGGGCTGGTTGTAGAGGTCGGCCACGCGCGTGTGCAGGCGCAGTACGGTTTGGGCGATGCTCAGTTCGTACTCGCGCGGCGCGGCCTCGTAGTCGACGAAGGTGCCGGGGATGTCCGGCTCTCCGGTGTGGCCGGCCGAGAGGTCGATCTCCTTCTCGCCGTACTTGTTGGCGCGCTGCTCCGGGATCGCGCGCAGCTCCTGGAGGTGGGTGCGCAGGGACTCCGCGCGCTCCGCGACCTGTTCGAGATCCTGGCGGGACAGCGTGAGCACGGTGACCGCGGTGACGGCGCGGGCCGTGTACTCCCAGATGGCGTCCGGGTCGATGAGCGCCTGCTCCCCGAAGTACGCGCCGTCGGCGAGGACACCGAGCACCGCGTCGTCCCCGTAGGGGCCGGTGCCGATCTTCTCGACCTTGCCGTGCGCCAGCAGGAACACCTCGTCGGCCTGGCTGCCGAACGAGGCGAGCACCTCCCCCGGCGCGAACTCCCGCTGCCGACAGCGCTGGGCGAGCTCGCCGAGCACCTCCTGATCCTCGTACGACCGCAGTACGGACAGCTCACCGAGCTCCGCGGGGATGACCTGGACGCGGTCACCGGTCTTCACGAACGTCACGCGGCCGTCGCCCACGGAGTAGCTGAGCCGCCGGTTCACGCGGTACGTGCCACCCTGCACGTTCACCCACGGCAGCATGCGCAGCAGCCACCGTGAGCTGATCTCCTGCATCTGGGGTGCGGACTTGGTGGTGGTGGCCAGGTTCCGCGCGGCGGATGTGCCGAGACTCTGCTGCGGCCTGCCCTGGTCCGCGCGGACCTCTTCGCCTACCGACATGAAAATTGCCCTCCCGGTCGTGCACTGATCTGCGGGGACAAGCCTTCCATCACGGAACGTGGCGGTGCTATTACACGAATGAGCGGGAATGGATCACCGGGACTTGGGCACGCGGCGGACTTCTGTCCAGGGAACTCCAAGATCCGGCCAACCGTTTGCCCCTTTGACGGACAACGACAGGAGACGGCAGTGGCAGGCTTCCTGGACCGTGCGAAAGAACAGGCACAGCGCGGCCTCACGCAGGGCAAGCAGAAGATCGACGAAGTGCAGGCGCAGCGGGCCGGCGGCGACCTCCTCAAGAAACTGGGCGCGGCGTACTACGCGGAGCGGCGCGGCAGCGGCTCCCCCGAGGCGACACAACAGGCCCTGCAGGCCCTGGAAAGCCACATAACGACGCACGGGGACGCGTTCCTGCGCGCGTGAGGGGCCCCTTGCCCGCCTGACCGGATCGGCTCGCACGCTGTGCGAACGAGTAGGCCCGGCCGCCCGATCACGGGTACAAGCTGCGGTACGAGACGGCCGCGACAGGGTGGCCGGCGTGCAGCGCGAAGGAGGCGGCCATGGCCCCACCCATGTCCGCGGGCAGTTTCCTGGACCGGCTCAGAGAGGCAGGAGTCACCGTCGTCGAGGTCGGCGACTGGGAGCATCACAACCGCAACCACAAGGGCCCGTGGGGTCCGGTGTACGGCGTGATGATCCACCACACGGTGACCTCGGGCAGCGAGCGCACCGTCGAGATCTGCCGCGAGGGCTACCAGGGGCTGCCCGGGCCGCTGTGCCACGGCGTCATCACCAAGGACGGCGTCCTCCACCTCGTCGGCTACGGCAGGGCCAACCACGCGGGCCTGGGCGACGACGACGTCCTGCGCGCGGTGATCGCGGAGAAGGCGCTTCCGCACGACAACGAGGCGAACACCGACGGCAACCGCCACTTCTACGGCTTCGAGTGCGAGAACCTCGGCGACGGAAAGGACCCCTGGCCCGACGCACAGCTGGACACCATCGAGAAGGTCTCCGCGGCGATCTGCCGCCACCACGGCTGGACCGAGCGCTCGGTCATCGGCCACCTCGAGTGGCAGCCCGGAAAGGTGGACCCCAGAGGATTCACGATGGCCCACCAGCGGGAGCGCATCCGCGACCGCCTGAAGTGACGAGCGGGCACGGGTGGCCGCCCCGCCCCCGGACAGATGTCCGACAATGGCGGGGTGACCAGCCCTGACGTCCCCGACGCTGCCGAAGAGTTCGGCCCGACGGCCCTGCGGCCGCGACTCCCGTCGCCGCTGCGCGAGGCCGCGGACGAGCGCTTCGCCCGCCATGGCGTCCGGCTGCTGCTCAAGCGGGACGATCTGATCCACCCGGAGCTGATCGGCAACAAGTGGCGGAAGCTGGCCCCGAACCTGGAGGCGGCGGCGGGCCGCACGGTGGTCACCTTCGGCGGGGCGTACTCGAACCATCTGCGCGCCACAGCTGCCGCGGGCCGCCTCCTGGGCCTGCCCACCCTGGGCGTGATCCGCGGCCAGGAACTGGCCGACCGTCCCTTCAACCCCTCGCTCGCCCGGTGCGCGGCCGACGGCATGCGGCTGCACTTCATCGACAGATCGACATACCGCCGCAAAGCGGAGCCGGAGACGCTGACCGCCATCCTGCGCACAGTGGGCGCCGAGGACGCGTACGTCGTGCCCGAGGGCGGCAGCAACTCCCTCGCCGTGCGCGGTTGCCGGGCGCTCGGCGAGGAACTGCGCGACCACGGCGGTGTCGACGTGGCCGCCCTCGCCTGCGGCACCGGCGGCACCCTCGCGGGCGTGGCCGCCGGACTCGGCCCCGACCAACGGGCCCTTGGCTTCCCCGTCCTCAAGGGCGGTTTCCTCAGCGCCGACATACAGGCCCTCCAGCGGGCCTCGTTCGGCACCCGCCGCGGCATCTGGTCCCTCGATGACCGCTTCCACTTCGGCGGTTACGCCCGCACCACCCCCGAACTCGACGCCTTCGCCGAGGACTTCGAGGACCGCCACAGTCTGCCTGTCGAACGTCTCTATGTCGCTAAGGTGCTGTATGGGCTTGCCGTCCTGGCCCAGGAGGGCGCTTTCGCGCGGGGGACGACGGTAGCGGCCGTGATCACGGGAGCACCGTTCCAGGCGTGACGGACCAAGCGGGGAGAACGCGTCGGCTTCAGAGATGATCAGGCCTTCGGCAACCTCTTCGCGGCGGAGCCGGCTCGCCCTCGGGCAGGGTGGCGAACCCTCACCTGGGACGCCTTGATCATCGGCAGCCGGGCGCGGGACTTCGTCACCCGGACCGGCGATGTGCTGCTGGCGGACACCCGCCAGGCGGCCGAGCCGCACTTCGCCGGTATCGGAGAATCATTCGACGCGCTGCTCCTCGGCATCGCGGAAGCACAGGCCGGACCGGCCCGGGGTTCCCGGGCTCCGGGACTCCGGGACTCCGGAGCAGTGCTCACGCCGCCTCCCGATAGGCCGCCGCCTCCTCCAGGTCCAGTCGGCGCAGCAGGGTCCGCAGCATCTCGTCGTCGATGTAGCGCAGGTCCCGGAGCTTCACGAAGACCTCGCGTTCGGCGCCGATCATCTCGCCGGACAGCCGGCGGTAGGTGTCGTCGGCGGTCTCGCCGGTGATCGGGTTGACCGCGCCGAGGCGCTCCCAGACGGCGTTGCGCCGCCGTTCCAGGACGCTGCGCAGGCGGTCGGCGAGGGGCTGAGGCAGGGCGTTGCGCTCGTCGGCGAGAAGTTCGTCGAGGCGTTGTTCCGCGGCCCGGGAGGCCTGCGCCTGGGCGTTGGCCTCGGCGAGTGTCTCGGCCTGCGGGTCGCGCCCCGGCAGCTTCAGGAGGCGGATCAGCGGGGGCAGCGTCAGCCCCTGCACGACCAGGGTCCCGATGACGGTCGTGAAGGTCAGGAAGAGGATCAGGTTGCGATCGGGAAAGGCCCCGCCGCCATGCACCGTGAGCGGGATGGAGAAGGCGATGGCGAGCGAGACCACTCCCCGCATACCGGCCCAGCCGATGATGAACGGTGCCTTCCAGGTGGGGTTCTTCTCGCGCCCCCGGATCCGCGCCGACAACAGCCGCGGCAGGAACGTCGCCGGATACACCCACACGAACCGGGACGCGACCACTACGAAGAAGAGGGCCACCGCGTACCAGGCGGCGCTGGTGCCCTCGTATTGTCCGAGTCCCTTGAGGACGACCGGCAGCTGCAGTCCGATCAGTGCGAACACCGCCGACTCCAGGATGAACGCGACCATCTTCCAGACCGCCTCCTCCTGGAGCCGGGTCGCGAAGTCGACCTCCCAGGAACGGTGTCCGAGGTAGAGAGCGACGACGACCACCGCGAGCACCCCGGAGGCGTGCACCTGCTCGGCGATCCCGTACGCGACGAAGGGGATCAGCAAGGAGAGGGTGTTCTGGAGAAGCGCCTCCTTCAGGTGGGTGCGCAGCCAGTGCAGCGGCAGCATCAGGACGAGCCCGACAGCCACGCCGCCGACCGACGCGAGCAGGAACTCGCCGACGCCGCCCGCCCACGTCGCGCCCTCGCCGACCGCGGCGGCGAGCGCCACCTTGTAGGCGGTGATCGCGGTCGCGTCGTTCACCAGGGACTCGCCCTGGAGGATGGTGGTGATCTTCGAGGGAAGGCCCACGCGGCGCGCGACCGCGGTGGCGGCGACGGCGTCCGGCGGAGCCACCACGGCCCCGAGCACCAGCGCCGCGGGCAGCGGCAGGCTGGGCACGATCAGATACGCGGCCCAGCCGACCACGAGGGTCGCGAAGAGGACGTATCCGACCGACAGCAGCGCGACCGGCCGCAGTTGCGCCCGCAGATCGAGATACGAGCTGTCGGTGGCCGCCGTATACAGCAGCGGGGGCAACAGCAGCGGGAGCACGACCTCGGGGTTGAGCTCGTAAGGGGGCACGCCCGGCACGTACGAGACCGCCAGGCCCACCGCGACGAGCAGGAGCGGTGCGGGGATCGGTGTGCGGCGAGCGGCCCCGGCGACCGCCGCGCTCCCCGCGACCAGCAACAGCAGTGGCAAAACGTGCATCGTCTTCCGCCCGCCCTCGTTTTCGCGCGGCTTTCCGCACACCCGACGTAACCTGGCAATCATGAAACAGTGCACGCACGCCGACGCGCTGCCTCACCCCGAGCCCGAGCCCCTGAGTGAGACCTGTCTGGAGTGTCTGGCCGCCGGCACGCATCCGGTGCAGCTTCGCCTGTGTCTGGAGTGCGGGCACCTGGGTTGCTGCGATTCCTCACCGCTGCGTCACGCGACGGAGCACTTCAAGGACAGCGGGCACCCGATCATGCGCACGTTCGAGCCCGGGGAGAACTGGCGTTGGTGCTTCACCGACCACGTCCTCGTTTGACGCGTGGACGGCATACTGAAAGAACTCGTGGATCACGAACGCGCGTGACCCTCGATCCCGACGGTTCGACGGTCTGACGCCTGGGTACGTCAACCCGGCGCGCGCTCTTCCTATTTGGGCCCGCAGACCCCTAGCCACTGTCCGTACTCATAGGCTTACTATGAGTGACAGCAAGGGGGCGGGGTCCCCAGGACAGGAAACTTGGGAGCGCGGTAGCGTCACCGCTGAACCACAATCGCGTTACCCCGGGGGGCGACCCTCGGCCCCGAGAGAGCTCGAATGAGCTTGTACCACCATGGAGGTGAGGGTGTCCCAGATCGCAGGCGAGCCCGCGACGAAGGACTTCGTGGAAGTCCGGCTGCCGGCCGCGGGTGCCTACCTGTCGGTGCTGCGCACGGCCACGGCCGGGCTTGCGGCCCGTTTGGACTTCACCCTCGACGAGATCGAGGACCTGCGCATCGCGGTCGACGAGGCCTGCGCAATCCTGCTGCAACAGGCCGTCCCCGGCTCGGTGCTCAGCTGTGTCTTCCGGCTCATCGACGACTCTCTGGAGGTCACGGTCTCGGCCCCGACCACGGACGGTCACGCCCCCTCCCGGGACACCTTCGCGTGGACCGTCCTCTCGGCCCTCGCCGGCAAGGTCGACTCGACCGTCGCCGAGGACAAGACCGTTTCGATCAGCCTCTACAAACAGCGCGGCGCGGGACCCGGGCCGGCGTGAGGAACGGGGACGGGCCGGTGCGGGACGAAGAGCGCGGCACACGGGAGCTTCCTGTCGAGCGTGTCGACGGCCTCGGCGGGCCGCGGCGCACGGCGGAAGGCGTCGACGGCATCCCCGAGCAGGCCCGACCGCACCCGGAGGACGGCGCCTCCTCGGCCGTATCCGCAGCGCCGATCGACGAGCACGAACGGGAGAAGCTCTCCGGCCAGGACGACGGGCAACGGGATCCGGAGGGTGCCGCGCGGAGCACGTCCTCGGAGGGGCGACGGCTGGTGACGGGCGGGACTATGAGCGAGCACGAGCGAGACGACGAGCTGGGAGCGCAGAGCGTGCAGGGCGCGCAGCACGGGCCGAGCGCCCAGCACATCCAGCACGACCCCCAGGACCGCAGCGGGGCACGGGCGATGTTCATCGAGCTGCGCAAGCTGAAGGAGGGCAGCGCCGAGTACGCCGAGCTGCGCAACCAGCTGGTCCGCATGCATCTGCCCCTCGTCGAGCATCTGGCACGCCGCTTCCGCAACCGCGGGGAGCCGCTGGACGACCTCACCCAGGTCGCCACCATCGGCCTGATCAAGTCGGTCGACCGCTTCGACCCGGAGCGCGGCGTCGAATTCTCGACGTACGCGACGCCGACCGTCGTCGGCGAGATCAAGCGGCACTTCCGCGACAAGGGCTGGGCCGTGCGGGTGCCGCGCCGGCTGCAGGAGCTGCGGCTCGCGCTCACGACGGCGACCGCCGAGCTCTCGCAGCTGCACGGCCGCTCCCCCACGGTCCACGAACTGGCCGAGAAGCTGGCCATCTCGGAGGAAGAGGTCCTGGAGGGCCTGGAGTCCGCCAACGCGTACTCCACGCTGTCCCTGGACGTCCCCGACACGGACGACGAGTCCCCGGCCGTCGCGGACACCCTGGGCGCCGAGGACGAGGCCCTGGAGGGCGTCGAGTACCGGGAATCGTTGAAACCGCTGCTCGAAGACCTCCCCCCGCGCGAGAAGCGCATCCTGCTGCTGCGCTTCTTCGGCAACATGACGCAGTCGCAGATCGCGCAGGAGGTCGGCATCTCCCAGATGCACGTGTCGCGGCTGCTGGCTCGCACGCTGGCGCAGCTGCGGGAGAAGCTCCTCGTGGAGGAGTGAGACCAGCCGAAGGGGGACCAGCCGAGCGGAACAAGCCGGAGTGGACCGGTTACTTCTGGTCCTGTGCGTCCCCGCCGGGCCCTCGGATTCCGAGGGCCCGCGTCGTTGCCGGGTTCACCAGCAGCACCAGGGCCGCGATCGCGACGACCGCCAGGGCGATGCCGCCGGGGATCGCGATGCTGTCGGCCTGGAGCAGGTTGTAGGCCACGGGCAGCGCCATGATCTGGGTGATGACGGCCGGGCCCCGGCTCCAGCCACGGCGCAGCAGCAGTCCGCGCGCGGCCAGCAGGGGCAGCAGGGCGAGCACGATCAGCGTGACACCGCCGGTGACGGCCTGCTGCCGGTCGTCGGGGTCGCCCGTGAGGCCCAGGACGAGCATGTAGCCGCCGCCCGCCACGAGGGCGAGCCCCTCCAGTGCGGCCAGCGCCGCCGCGGCGGTCAGCCGTCCGGGGCGGGATTCTGCGGTGGGGGCGTCAGGGGTGGGATTCTGCTCAGGGCTCACCCCTGAAGAGTAGCCGTCGACCCTGGGCCGCCGACGGCACCCGGTATACGGACTCTCGTCACCGGGTGGGCAGACTCACGTCCCCATCTCTTACCTGATCCCTACCTCGGTCTGGGATGAGTACCACCCAGTAGGTACGCTGCATCGCATGCGTGCACTTCTCGTGGTCAATCCGGCAGCAACCACCACAAGTGCGCGCACGCGTGACGTATTGATCCACGCGCTGGCCAGTGAGATGAAGCTCGAGGCGGTCACCACCGAGTACCGCGGACACGCCCGGGACCTCGGCCGACAGGCCACGGAGAGCAAGGACATCGACCTGGTCGTGGCCCTCGGCGGCGACGGCACGGTCAACGAGGTCGTGAACGGCCTGCTGCACCACGGCCCCGATCCGGAGCGCCTGCCCCGCCTCGCCGTGGTCCCCGGCGGCTCCACCAATGTCTTCGCCCGCGCCCTGGGCCTGCCCAACGACGCGGTGGAGGCCACCGGCGCGCTGCTGGACGCACTGCGCGAGGAGCGCGAGCGCACGATCGGCCTGGGCCTGGCCGCGGGCACTCCCGGCACGGAGGACGAAGCCGTGCCGTCCCGCTGGTTCACGTTCTGCGCGGGACTCGGCTTCGACGCGGGCGTGATCGGCCGGGTCGAACAGCAGCGCGAACGCGGCAAGCGCTCCACGCATGCGCTGTATCTCCGCCAAGCGATGCGCACATTTTTGGACGAACCTCACCGCAGACACGGAACGATCACATTGGAGCGCCCCGGTGCGGACCCGGTCGCCGATCTGGTCCTGTCCATAATTTGCAATACCTCGCCGTGGACGTTTCTCGGCAATCGTCCGGTGTACGCGGCGCCTAAGGCCTCGTTCGATACCGGGCTCGACGTACTCGGTCTCAGCCGCATGTCGACGACCGCTGTTGCCCGGTATGCCACGCAGTTGCTCACTTCGTCCCCCGAGCGCGGACCCCATGGCAAGCACGCCGCGTCTCTGCACGACTTGACAGACTTCACCTTGCATTCGAAGGTGCCGCTGCCCCTTCAGATGGACGGCGACCACCTCGGACTGCGCACCAGCGTGACGTTCACAGGCGTACGCCGTGCACTGCGTGTGATTGTGTGAGCGGAAGGGCTCAAAGTCCTTTCACTCGAACGTTTAGACCAGGATCCACCCCATGGAAGTACGGCTGTGACCTAGTCGACACCGAGGAATCAAAAAAAACTTTCCTGAAGGGGTTGTATCCGCCGCTGAGGTTTGCGAGTCTCTACGTGGCGCTCGGGACGGCCCGCAACATCGGCCACCACAGAGAGTCCAGAACCCCTCCTCAAATCACAGGACCACGCCAGTCCGTCTGGTAGTCGGCCCTTCACTTGTTGAGGGATTCGTGAAAGCGTTCACATTCACAAGCAACCTGCATGTAATACCAAGGAGAGGTAGCAGCCATGGACTGGCGTCACAACGCCGTTTGCCGCGAGGAAGACCCCGAGCTCTTCTTCCCCATCGGCAACACCGGTCCTGCGCTGCTGCAGATCGAGGAAGCCAAGGCCGTCTGCCGCCGCTGCCCCGTCATGGAGCAGTGCCTGCAGTGGGCGCTCGAGTCCGGCCAGGACTCCGGCGTCTGGGGTGGCCTCAGCGAGGACGAGCGCCGTGCGATGAAGCGTCGCGCCGCCCGCAACCGGGCCCGTCAGGCCACCGCCTGACACCCCACCCCGCACGAGCCTGAGCTTGGCGGCGCGTACAGCGAGTACGCATCTCCCGCCCCCGAGCCGCAGCGCGCAGTACCCCCGATGCGCATAGCAACGTGAGCGTGAGCCCCGAACCACCCAGTGGTCCGGGGCTCATTGCTGTTTGCGGTCGCAGGGATTGCTACTGAGCCTTGGTCACTTGTGCGGCCGCCTCGGTCACTTGTGGGCGAGCACCGGGATGTCCAGGATCACCTGGGTACCGCGCTCCGGGGCGGCCACCATGTCGAAGGTGCCGCCCAACTCGCCCTCCACCAGTGTCCGTACGATCTGCAGGCCGAGGTTGCCCGAGCGGTGCGGGTCGAAGCCCTCGGGCAGACCGACCCCGTCGTCCTGGACGGTGACCAGCAGACGGGCGTCCTTGGTGGTGCCGCCGCGCACGGCCGAGACCTCGACGGTGCCTCGGTCGCCCTCGCGAAAGCCGTGCTCCAGGGCGTTCTGCAGGATTTCGGTCAGGACCATGGAGAGCGGGGTCGCGACCTCGGCGTCCAGGATGCCGAAGCGGCCGGTGCGCCGGCCGGTGACCTTGCCGGGTGAGATCTCGGCGACCATGGCGAGCACCCGGTCGGCGATCTCGTCGAACTCCACGCGCTCGTCCAGGTTCTGGGAAAGCGTCTCGTGCACGATCGCGATCGAACCGACCCGGCGTACGGCTTCCTCCAGGGCTTCTCGGCCCTTGTCCGAGTCGATGCGCCGGGCCTGCAGCCGCAGAAGTGCCGCCACCGTCTGGAGGTTGTTCTTCACCCGGTGATGAATCTCCCGGATGGTCGCGTCCTTGGTGATCAACTCGCGCTCGCGGCGCCGCAGTTCGGTGACGTCGCGCAGCAGTACGAGGGAACCGACACGCGTGCCCTTGGGCTTGAGCGGGATCGCACGCAGCTGGATCACCCCGTCGCCGCTCTCGATCTCGAACTCGCGGGGCGCCCAGCCGCTGGCGACCTTGGACAGTGCCTCGTCCACCGGGCCGCGGGACGGCGCCAGTTCGGCGGTGGTCACACCGAGGTTGTGGCCCACCAGGTCGGCGGCCAGGCCGAGGCGGTGGTACGCCGACAGCGCGTTCGGTGAGGCGTACTGGACGATGCCGTCCGCGTCGAGCCGGAGCAGCCCGTCACCCACCCGCGGCGAGGCGTCCATGTCGACCTGCTGGTCGGGGAACGGGAAGGTGCCCGCCGCGATCATCTGGGCGAGATCGGAGGCGCTCTGGAGGTACGTCAGCTCCAGCCGGCTCGGGGTGCGCACGGTGAGGAGGTTGGTGTTCCGGGCGATGACACCGAGGACGCGCCCCTCACGCCGTACGGGAATGGACTCGACCCGGACCGGAACCTCCTCGCGCCACTCCGGGTCACCCTCGCGTACGATCCGGCCCTCGTCGAGCGCCGCGTCCAGCATGGGCCGGCGGCCGCGCGGGACGAGGTGGCCGACCATGTCGTCCTGGTACGAGGTGGGGCCGGTGTTGGGCCGCATCTGGGCGACGGAGACATAGCGGGTGCCGTCGCGCGTGGGGACCCACAGGACGAGGTCGGCAAAGGAGAGGTCGGAGAGCAGCTGCCACTCCGAGACCAGCAGATGCAGCCACTCGAGATCGGAGTCACCGAGGGCGGTGTGCTGGCGTACGAGGTCGTTCATGGAGGGCACGTCTGCGAGCGTACCCGGCGGATACGACATGCTCCGAAATCGGCCTTCGGCATCGGCTCCGGAAACACCCGCGGGCCGCGGCGCCTGGGAGGGACCCTCAACCCTCCCGGCACCGCAGCCCGGAGCAACAACGGCCGCGGGGTGTGCGGTCCCGGTCGGCCGAAGAGAGGAGCCGGAGCAGTCAGGGCAGAGAGCGCCGGTTCCTCGGTCCGCCTTCCTGTGCGGGGAAGACGGAGGCTTGTTCACTTGCCTGCAATGCCTTCGGTTGCCAAAGCATTGTGGACTAGACCATGGTCCTGCGTCCATGCGCCTTCTGTCCATGCGTCGACGGATGTTAGTTGTTGTCTGCTTATCGAACATCCAAAGGCATCCATCACGCAGACTAACCCGCTTCGGTTCATGAACGGGCCGGATTGGCGGATGAGGTGGCCCGGATTGACGCATGAAGGCGGCCGCCGCGGCTCATGGCCGGGGCCAGAGCGCCATGGCGAGTTCGGCGAGGGCCTCCAGCTGCTCCCTGGAGGCGCCGTCACGGGCTTGCTGGCTCATGCCTTGGATGATCGCTCCGGTGTGCCGGGCGAGGGCGGCCGCGTTCGTGTCGGCGGGCAGTTCGCCCGCGGCGATCCCCGCTTTTATACGACTCTCGAACGCGGCGATGTTGGCATTGCGCCGCTCGCGCAGGGACTGCTCCACCTCCGGTGAGGTGCAGTTGGTGGCCGCATGGATGACCAGACAGCCGTGCGGATGGCCCGGGGCGGTGTACTCGACCGCGGCCTCGCGCAGCATCCGCTCGACCGCGCCACGGGCCGTGGGCTCCTCAGCCAGCGCGCGTTCGCCGAACGAGCCGTACCTCGTGCCGTACTCGCGCACGACCTCGTCGAAGAGCGACCGCTTGTCGCCGAACGCCGCGTACAGACTCGGGGCGCCGATGCCCATGACGCGCGTGAGGTCGGAGACGGAGGTCGCCTCGTACCCGTGCTCCCAGAACGCGAGGATCGCCTTCTCCAGCGCGGTCTCACGGTCGAAGGAGCGGGGGCGGCCGCGCTGCCTGGTCACGGCCTTGGCGTCCTCATGCCTGGTCACGGCCTTGGCGTCCTCATGCCTGGTCACGGCCTTGGCGTCCTCATGCCTGGTCACGGCCTTGGCGTCCTCATGCCGGGCCGCGCCCACCTCGGTCTGCTGCCTGCTCACCATGAGGTGGATTTTATAGCGGGTGCTAGAGAAATGTCGGTGGGCTGTTGTACGGTTTTTCTGTAGCGGTCACTAGTGAAATGGGAAAGGGGCGCCGACATGGGCGTGCTCACGGGCAGGACGGCACTCGTCACGGGTGGCGGCAGGGGCATCGGGCGGGGCATCGCCGAGCGGCTCGGACGGGACGGTGCGCGAGTGGCCGTGCACTACGGCAGCAACGAGGCGGCGGCGAAGGAAACGGTCGCCGCGATCGAGGCGACAGGAGGATCGGCGTTCGCGATCGGGGTGGAGCTCGGACGGCCGGGCGACGCGACGGCCCTGTGGGACGCCTTCGACCGGCAGTCGGACGGGCTGGACATCCTGGTGAACAACGCGGGGATCGGTACGTCGCGGTCCCTCGAGGAGATCGACGAGGCGGAGTACGACAGGGTCTTCGCGGTGAACGTGAAGGCGCCGTATTTTATCGTCAAGCACGGCCTGGACCGCCTGCGGGACGGCGGGCGGGTCATCAACATCTCCTCCGGGCTCGCACGGACCGCCGTCATGCCGGACAAGATGGCGTACGCCATGACCAAGGGTGCCCTGGATGTCTTCACCCGGGACCTTTCCAAGGTGCTGGGTCCTCGGGGGATCACTGTGAACTCGGTGGCGCCCGGCATCATCGACACCGACAACACCGCCGAGTTGCTGCACGGGACCGAGGGCGGATGGGCGCAGGCCTCGGCGATATCGGCGCTGGGCCGGGTGGGGGTGCCGGCCGATGTCGCCGACGTGGTGGCGTTCCTGGCCTCGGACGACGGGCGGTGGATCACGGGGAGTTGGGTGGATGCGACGGGGGGTTCGCTGACATAGGGCCCGCCGTGACCGAGGTGTTGGACCGGGCGGCATGCCGAAGCCGTGCCGACGGAGTGCCGAGGGCCGTGCCGGCGGGGTGCCGACGTGCCGGGTCCGGCGGACCCTGAGTCTCAACGGGTCTCCGTCACCTTCGCGAGGGCGCGCGGCGCGTCCGGATCCTGACCGCGGGCGACGGTGACCTCGTAGGCCAGGAGCTGGAGCGGGAGGATCTCCAGGATCGGCTGGACCTCTTCGGCGACGCCCTCGGTCGGCAGGACGAAACCGGCCGAGGCCTGTTCGACCTGGGCCCGGGGGCCGATGACGACGAGGTCGGCGCCGCGGCCGCGCAGCCGGTCGAGCACGGGCTGGAGCGCTTCGCCGCCATGGCCGTCGGTGACGACCGCGATGACCGGCGAGATGTTGTCGACCATGGCGAGGGGGCCGTGCAGGAGGTCGGCACCGGAGTAGGAAAGGGCGGGGATGTAGCTGGTCTCCATCAGCTTCAGGGCGGCTTCCTTGGCGGTGGGATAGCCGTAGCCGCGCGAGGTGATCACCATGCGCTCGGCGAAGCGGTAGCGCGAGGCGAGGATCCTGACCTCGTCCTCGCGGGCGAGGAGACCGGCCGCGAGGTCGGGCAGCACCTTCGCGGGAGCGCCGTCGCCGCCGCGCAGACCTTCGACGAAGAGGTAGAGAGCGAGAAGGGAGGCCGTATAGGTCTTGGTGGCGGGGAGCGCCTTTTCCGGGCCGGCCATGATGTCGATGTGGTACTCGGAGACGGCGGCCAGCGGTGAGTCCGGGTTGTTGGTCACCGCGAGGGTGATGGCGCCGCCCTCGCGGGCGGCCCGGGTCGAGGCGACCAGGTCCGGGGAGCCGCCGGACTGACTGACGGTGACCACGAGGACGTCGGTGAGATCGGGGTGCGCGCCGTACGCCGTGGTCGTCGACATCGAGGTGAGCCCGCAGGGCAGGCCCAGGCGGATCTCCAGGAGGTACTTCGCGTACAGGGCGGCGTTGTCGGAGGTGCCGCGGGCCGTGAGCAGCACGAAGCGCGGCTTGCGGGAGGCGATCTGCCGGGCCACGTCCTGGATCCGGGGCGCGCCTGCGTCGAGGATCCGCCGCAGCACGTCGGGCTGTTCGGCCATCTCCCGGGCCATGATCCGGCCCGGGCGGTCGCCTTGGGATGCGCTGTGGGGAGCGTGCGGGGGCGTGGCGGTCATGGGTGCCTCCTTGTGTGCGGTGAGCCCTGTGCGGTGTGCGGTGTGCCGGGCGGTGTGCGGCGGGAGTCGGTGTGCGCTGGGCTGGGTGCGGGGTGCCGCGTGCGGCGTGAGTCGGTGTGCGCTGCGCCGGGTGCGGCGTGCCGCGTGAGTCGGTGTGCGGTTTCCATTGCACTCCCCCGGGTGGGGGCGCGCGCGTCCGGGTGAGGCCTTGGGGGCGACGGGCGAGTGACGCTCTGCTAGATTGGTCTATACCACATGTCTCCCCCTTCGGGTTCCAGTTGAGTCCCCTGAGTCCCCTCTCCAGATCGGCAGGCCCAGCGTGGAAGTTGTCATCGTCCCGGACGCCAAGGCGGGCGGCGAGCTGATCGCCGAGGCCATGGCCGAGCTGCTCCGGCGCAAGCCCGACGCCCTGCTCGGCGTGGCCACCGGCTCGACTCCGCTGCCCATTTACGAGGCTCTGGCGGCCAAGGTGAGCTCCGGTGCCGTGGACGCCTCGGGCGTACGGATCGCGCAGCTCGACGAGTACGTGGGGCTGCCGGCCGAGCATCCCGAGTCGTACCGTTCGGTGCTGCGACGGGAGGTGCTCGAGCCGCTGGGCCTGGACATGGACGCGTTCATGGGGCCGGACGGCACCGCGCAGGACGTGCAGGCCGCGTGCGAGGCGTACGACAAGGCGCTGGCGGAGGCCGGTGGGGTGGATCTGCAGCTGCTCGGGATCGGGACGGACGGGCACATCGGGTTCAACGAGCCCTGCTCCTCGCTCGCCTCGCGGACCCGGATCAAGACGCTGACGGAGCAGACCCGGGTCGACAACGCGCGGTTCTTCGAGGGCGACATCGAGCAGGTGCCGCACCACGTCATCACCCAGGGCATCGGCACGATTCTGGAAGCGCGACATCTGGTGCTGCTGGCGACGGGTGAGGGCAAGGCGGACGCGGTTGCCGCGACGGTGGAGGGACCGGTTGCCGCGGTGTGCCCCGCTTCGGCCCTTCAGCTTCACCCGCACGCCACGGTGGTCGTGGACGAGGCGGCGGCTTCCAAGCTGAAGCTTGCGGACTACTTCCGGCATACGTTTGCCAACAAGCCGAGCTGGCAGGGGATTTAAGCCGGGCTGGTGTGTGCGAGGGCGCCGGAACTCCCTTTACAGGGGCTCCGGCGCCTTCTCATGTCGGACTCACGGCCGTCGGACGGGTGCGGCCCGGCGGGCGGTGGCTGCCCACCCTCCCCCAAGCTCTCGGCTTCCCTCGAGCAGGGAGACCCATCGTCGAGCAGGGGGACCCCAACGCCCCTTGCGGAATGCGCGCCCACACACCACGGCAAGCTCGCACGGCAGCCTCGGCGAGCGCGCCACACCGGCCGCCCCTGCCTGGCCCACCGCGCGGCTCACGCCCCCGTGATGACCTCCGCCGCCGCCAGGCCGCACACCCTTGCCGCGCCATGGGTGGCGATGTGCAGGGCGCCACGGGGTGGGGACTGGGGTACGCCCATCTCGACCACGATGGTGTCGGGGCGGGCCGCGAGGAGGGTGTCGAGGGCGGCCGCCATCCAGGGATGACGGTGTTCGTCCCGGACGACGGCGACGATGCGGCGGGAGCCCGCGGCGGCGAGGGCCGAGGGGCCGGCGTCGTCGCCGGTGAAGCTGCCGGTCTCCGTGCCGGGGAGCAGACGGGCCAGTTCCGCCGCGACGCCCCAGGGGGTCTCTTCGCCGACGGCGATGTTCGCGACCGGGGTGAGGGCGGCGACGTACGGGGCCTGGGTGAGCGGGGCGTACGTCTCGGAGTGGGTCACCGTGAGCGCGCGCCGGGCGGCCACGAGGCCGACCTCGACACGATCACTCGCGCCCGCACCCACTCCCGCACCGGCACCGGCACCGGCACCGGCACCGGCACCCGTAAGTACGCCCGGTCCCCCGCCCGCACTCGTGCCCCCGGACGAGGCCGTCCAACGAGCCAGTTCCCGCACCCGGCCGGCCGCCTCCACGAGTCGTTCCTCCGGGAGTTCGCCGGTGCGCACGGCGGAGACGAGGGCGTCGCGCAGGCGGCACACCGTGTCGTCGTCCGCCAGTCCCCCGCCCACGCAGATCGCGTCGGCGCCGGCGGCGATGGCGAGCACGCTGCCGCGTTCGATGCCGTAGGTCGCGGCGATGGCCTGCATCTCCATGCCGTCGGTGACGATGAGGCCCTCGTAGCCGAGTTCCTCTCGGAGCAGGCCGGTGAGAATGCGGCGGGAGAGGGTGGCCGGGCGGTCGGGGTCCAGAGCGGGGACCAGGATGTGCGCACTCATCACGGCGCGGGTACCGGCGGCGATCGCGGCCCGGAACGGGGCGAGTTCGCGGCCCTCCAACACCGACAACTCGGCGTCGATGCGCGGCAGCGCGTGGTGCGAGTCGACCGCCGTGTCGCCGTGGCCCGGGAAGTGCTTGGTGCAGGCCGCGACGCCGGCCGCCTGGAGTCCGGTGACGTAGGCCGCCGTGTGCCGGGCCACCAGATCGGTGTCGGCGCCGAAGGACCGCACGCCGATGACCGGGTTTCCCGGATTGGAGTTGACGTCGGCGGACGGGGCCCAGTTGAGGTTCACGCCGCAGGCGGCCAGCCGGCGGCCGAGCTCGAAGGCGACATGCCGCGTGAGCGATACGTCGTCCACGGCGCCCAGCGCGTGGTTGCCCGGAAAGGACGAACCCGTCCGCACCTCCAGGCGGGTGACATCACCCCCCTCCTCGTCGATCGCGACGAGCACGTCGTCGCGTTCGGCGCGCAACTGGGCGGTCAAGGCGGCCAGTTGCCCGGGCGAGGCGATATTGCGGCCGAACAGGCCGACCGAGGCGAGGCCTTGGCCGAGGCGGCGCAGCAGCCAGTCGGGGGCCGTGGTCCCCGTGAAGCCGGGCTGCAGGACGGTCAGGGCGTCACGGGTCAGGCCATCTTTTTCTGAATTGGACGCAGCGGTACCACTGGCGAGTGTCGTCATCGGGGTGGCGTTATCCCTTCACGGCGCCTGCGACAAGGCCACTGACGGCCTTCCGCTGCAGGAAGACGAAGAGGATCAGGATCGGTACGGCGAAGAGCGAGGCCGCCGCCATGGTGGCACCCCAGTCGTCGCCGAAGGTCGTCTGGAAGCTGGACAGCCACAGCGGGAGGGTCTGGGCCTCGATGTCCTTGTTGAGGATGAGGACCATGGGGAACTCGTTCCAGGCGGTGATGAACCCGAAGAGCGAGGTGGCCATCAGGCCGGGCGCGAGCAGCGGGAAGATCACCTTGATGAAGGCCTGGGTGCGGGTGCAGCCGTCGACCATGGCCGACTCCTCCAGCTCCTTCGGCACGGCGGCGACGTATCCGCGCAGGGTCAGGATGGTGAAGGGCAGCACCATGACCATGTAGAAGAAGGTCAGCGGGACCAGGCTGTTCAGCATCTCTCCGTCGCGCACGATCATGTAGATCGCGATGACCATGACCTCCCAGGGGGCCATCTGCGCGATCATGAACGTGACAATGAAGCCGCGCCGCCCCCTGAACCGCATCCGGGCGAGCGCGAAGGACGCGAGCAGCGCGATGACGAGCGACATGAGCACCGACAGCACGGTGACCGTCACGGAGTTGCCGACCAGCGTCCAGAAGTGGTCCGCGTCCACGGCTTTCTTGAAGTGCTCGAACGTGACGTCGGTCGGGAAGAAGACCGGGTTCTCGGCGATGATGTCGCCGGTCGGCTTGAAGGCCGTGGCGAACATCCAGTAGACGGGGAACGCGAAGACCACGAAGAGGACGATCGCTGTCGCGTTGGGCCAGAGACGGCGGATCGCCGAAGAAGCAGTGCGCTTCACAGCTCGTCCTCCTCCTGCTTGAGCACGGTGCGCAGGTAGTACGCGGTCAGGGCCAGCAGGATCAGGATGGTGAGGAACGAGATCGCCGCGCCCATCCCGAAGTGCTGGTTGCCGACACCTTCGACGAAGGCGTAGATCGGCAGGGTCTCGGTGAGCCGGTTGGGACCGCCCTCGTTCATCACGAAGATCTGCGGGAACGCCTTGAAGACCCAGATGACCTCAAGGAACGTCGTGGCCCACAGGAACGGTCGCAGGAACGGGAAGGTCACCGAGGTGAAGGAACGCCAGGCGTCGGCGCCGTCCAGCGAGGCGGCCTCGTACAGCTCCTTGGAGATCGTGGTCGTCGCGGCGTAGAGGTTGATCGCCACGAACGGGACGGACTGCCAGACGATCAGCAGGGTGACCACGGAGAAGGTGGAGAACTGCGTGCCGAGCCAGTTGTAGTCGGCCATGGAGTGCCAGCCGAGCTTGTCCAGGACCCAGTTGACGACGCCGAAGCGCTGTGCGAAGAGCCACTGGTAGACGGTGGTGGCCGCGACCACGGGCATCGCCCAGGCCAGCACCAGTCCGAGCATCAGCGTCAGCCGCATGCGCCTGCCGAGCCGGGCCAGGAGCAGGCCGATGAGGGTGCCGAGCACCATGATGAGGACGACGTTGGCGGCGGTGAAGACGACCGACCGGCCGACGACCTTCCAGAAGTCGGAACCGGACAGCACGTCCCGGTAGTTGTCGATCCCGTTCCACTCGGTGAGGTGGAGGATCAGTTGCCGCGGGTTGAGGTTCTGGAACGACAGCATGCCGTTCTTCACCAGGGGCCAGCCCAGAAGCACCGCGGTGGCTGCCAACGCCGGCAGCAGGAGCAGATAGGGCGCGGACGCGCCGCCTCGTCCCTTCGTCCGGCTCTCCCCGTCTCCCGGTGGGGACGCGTCACTCTCGCGGATCCCGGCCGCCGGGACCGTGTCCGCGCGTTCGGTCTGCACTGACATGCTCGCCATCTCTCTGTGGCCCTACTGGTCGATGCACCACTGCTCGATGCACCACTGCGTCGGGGCGCCCACTTCGGGGCGCCCCGGCACGGGTGATCAGCTCGTCTGCGAGAGACGCTTGTTGATCTCGGCCTCGACCTGCTTGGCGGCGTCGGCGGGCGACTTACCGTTCAGCACCGCGGTCATGTAGGTCTTGATCGGGTTCGGGGCGTTCTCGACGGCGGCCCATTCGGGGATCAGCGGCGTGGTGCCGCCGCCGGCCGCGGCCGGGGCGGCGGCCACGGCGGCGGGGTTGGCCGAGAGGTTGGTCTGCAGCGACTCCTTGTTCGGGATGACGCCGTTCTCCTTGGCGAGCGCGCCCTCGAACTTGTCGGACAGGGCCAGCTTCAGGAACTCCTTGGCCAGCTCCTGCTTCTTGCTGCCGGCGGCCACCGCGAAGTTGGAGCCGCCCAGGAAGACGCCCTCGGGCTTGTCGGCCGTCTCACCCGGGATGGTGAAGTAGCCGATGTTCTTCTCGATGCTCTTGTTGGCCGCGATGGCCGTGCCGGCCTCCCAGCCCATGCCGATGAAGGCGCCGGTCTTGCCCTTGGCGAAGACCTCGGCCTGCTGCGGGGTCGCCTCGTCCTTGTCCTTGGGGGCCTTGGAGTAGGCCTGGTACTCCTTGTAGATCTCCATGGCCTTGCCGACCTTCGGGTCGGCGAGGTTGGAGACGTACTTGTCGCCGTCCTTCTTCACCAGGTCGGCGCCCTGGCCGATGGTCAGACCGTCGAAGAAGTACCAGTTCTGGCCGGGCAGGTAGATCGGCTCGGCGTCGGTCTTCTTGTCGATGGCCTGAAGGTCCTTGAAGAACTCGTCCCGGGTCTTCGGGGTGTCCTTGATGCCGGCGTCGGACCAGATCTTCTTGTTGTAGACGACGACGCGGTTGGCGAAGTACCACGGGGCCGCGTACTGCTTGCCCTGGTAGACCGAGGAATTGTTCAGGGCCGCCGTCCAGTCGGCACCGATCTCCGACTTGAGGTCCGACAGGTCCGCGAGACCGCCGGTGGCCGCGTAGGCGGGGGTCTGGGTGTTGCCGACCTCGATGACGTCCGGCGGGTTGTCCTCGGAGAGTGCGGTGGTGATCTTCTGCTGGATGCCGTTCCACTGCTGGGTCTGGAACTTCAGCTTGGCGCCGGTCTTCTTCTCGAAGGCCGCCGTCAGATCCTTGGTCCAGCCGGGAGGCGTCGAGCCGTCCATCGCCCAGACGGTCAGGGTCTGCCCCTTGAAGCCGTCGGCACCCGCCTTCTTGCCACTGTCGCCGTCGTCGCCCCCGCACGCCGCGATGGAGACCATCATGCCCGCGATACCGATCGCGGCTATCAGCTTGCGCTTCACGCCACCCTCCTCAGGGATGCCACAAACCCCCTGGCTCCCCGCGGTGACATAAGACGTGTACCGCCCGTGGGGCCGGGACTGGACCAATGGTGTAGACCAGTACGGGGAGCTTGGCCTAGACCTGGAGGGGTGTCAAGGAGTTCGCGAACCCTCCGACCGTCCGTTATGGGACCTACATATGCAGGGACCTTTAAGTAGGTAACCGGCATAATTCACGGCGCCGTTCGCGCGCCCACGGGTGGACCACTTCAGCGCGGTGGACTAGACCAACAGGTGCGCCGACGGTATATAGGGGGGATCACGGAGCGTGCGGGGGACACTCGCACATGAAGCCGTGCCACGATGTGAGCCGTGGCCGATGGGGATGTCGGCCGTTTCGGCATCCGGAGCCGGGAAGGCAGAGCATGAGCGCCGACGTCAGCCGTGCGGAGAACGAGGGTGGGGCCCCCATCCGTACCGCGCGCGTGCCCAAGTACTACCGCCTGAAGAAGCACCTGCTCGACATGACGGAGACACTGCCGCCCGGCACGCCGGTACCGCCCGAGCGCACCCTCGCCGCCGAGTTCGACACCTCGCGCACCACCGTGCGGCAGGCCCTTCAGGAGCTGGTCGTCGAGGGTCGGCTCGAACGCATCCAGGGCAAGGGCACCTTCGTGGCCAAGCCCAAGGTCTCCCAAGCGCTGCAGCTCACCTCGTACACCGAGGACATGCGCGCCCAGGGCCTCGAACCCACCTCGCAGCTCCTGGACATCGGCTACATCACCGCCGACGAGACCCTCGCCGGGCTGCTCGGCATCTCGGCCGGCGGCCGGGTGCTGCGCATCGAGCGCCTCCGCCTCGCCAGCGGCGAACCGATGGCCATCGAGACGACCCACCTGTCCGCGAAGCGCTTCCCCGCCCTGCGCAGGTCACTCGCCAAGTACACCTCCCTCTACACCGCCCTGGCCGAGGTGTACGACGTCCATCTCGCCGAGGCCGAGGAGACCATCGAGACCTCGCTGGCCACCCCGCGCGAGGCCGGACTGCTCGGCACCGACGTCGGCCTGCCCATGCTGATGCTCTCCCGGCACTCACTGGACAAGCAGGGCGAACCGGTGGAGTGGGTGCGCTCGGTGTACCGCGGCGACCGGTACAAGTTCGTGGCACGCCTGAAGCGCCCGCAGGAGTAGTGCGGTCCACGCGCCCGCAGGACTGTTGAGGCTCAAGCGCCTGCAGAAATAAGCCACTTGAGGTAGGCGCGTGGTGTAGCGCGACTCACCTTCCTGCTCTACGTTCCTCCCGTCACCGCATGGACGGGAGGACGAACGGTGCGTACTGCCAAGCCTCGAACCATCGCCGTCTGGACCCTCGTCGCGCTGGTGGGCGCCGCGGGCTGGTCCGTACTCGCACTCGCGCGGGGCGAGAACGTGTCGGCCGCCCGGATGGTCGCCGCCGCGCTCGGCTCGCACGCCATCGCCTATCGCTTCTACGCGAAGTTCATCGCGCACAAGGTGCTCAAGGTCGACGGGACTCGGGCCACCCCGGCGGAGCGGCTGAACAGCGGCATCGACTTCCATCCCACGGACCGGCGCGTGCTGCTCGGCCACCACTTCGCGGCGATCGCGAGCGCGGGCCCGCCGGTCGGCCCGGTGAGCCACGCACGGACCGTCACCGTCGGGAGGAGGATCCGCGCCAGGGCTTCCGCTGCTGCTGACGGCATGAACCGGAGCCCACACGAATCCTCCACATCCGCTATCCGGAGGGGGGTTCCATAAAGCGGGACCGTCGCCTAGATTGCCTGCGCGTTACACAGGTGATCAGTGAGGGGACGGAGCCGCCCTATGTCAGATGTGCCCGAAGTGAAGCCACCGGCGGTGACGCCGGTCCGCGTCGTGATAGCCCTGTGCCTGCTCGTCCCCTTCGTGGCGATGCTGTGGGTCGGCTCGTACGCGAAGACGGATCCGACCTTCATCGGCATCCCGTTCTTCTACTGGTACCAGATGCTGTGGGTGCTCATCTCCACGGCGCTGACGATGATCGCCTACAAGCTCTGGCAGCGTGACCAGCGCGCCCGCGCGACCACGAAGGGCGGTGCCGAGGCATGAAGGACGGCGTGAACGGCGTGGCACTCGCCGTCTTCATCTTCTTCTTCCTGGCCGTCACGGTCATGGGCTTCCTGGCCGCGCGCTGGCGCAGGGCCGACGACGAGCACAGCCTCGACGAATGGGGCCTGGGCGGACGGTCGTTCGGTACCTGGATCACCTGGTTCCTGCTCGGTGGCGACCTCTACACGGCGTACACCTTCGTCGCCGTACCCGCCGCGATCTACGCGGCAGGCGCCGCCGGCTTCTTCGCGGTCCCCTACACCATCCTGGTCTACCCGCTGATCTTCACGTTCCTCCCCCGCCTGTGGTCGGTCTCCCACAAGCACGGATACGTGACGACGTCGGACTTCGTGCGCGGCCGCTTCGGCTCGAAGGGCCTGTCCCTCGCCGTGGCCGTCACGGGCATCCTGGCGACCATGCCGTACATCGCGCTCCAGCTGGTCGGCATCCAGGCCGTCCTGGACGTGATGGGCGTGGGCGGCGGAGAGAACACGAACTGGTTCGTGAAGGACCTCCCGCTCCTCATCGCCTTCGGAGTACTGGCCGCGTACACCTACTCTTCCGGCCTGCGCGCCCCGGCCCTGATCGCGTTCGTGAAGGACACCCTGATATACATCGTGATCGCGGTGGCCATCATCTACATCCCGATCAAGCTCGGCGGGTTCGACGAGATCTTCAAGGCGGCGAGCGACAAGTACACGGCGGCGGGCGCGGGCGGAATCGTCCCCGCCGAAGCGGGCCAGTGGACATATGCCACCCTCGCCCTGGGCTCGGCACTGGCGCTCTTCATGTACCCGCACTCGATCACGGCGACGCTGTCGAGCCGCAGCCGCGAGGTGATCCGCCGCAACACCACGATCCTGCCCCTGTACTCGCTGATGCTGGGCCTGCTCGCCCTGCTCGGGTTCATGGCGATCGCCGCCGGAGTGAAGGTCACGAACGGCCAGCTCGCCATCCCGCAGCTCTTCGAGACCATGTTCCCGGACTGGTTCGCGGGTGTGGCCTTCGCCGCCATCGGCATCGGAGCGCTGGTCCCCGCGGCCATCATGTCCATCGCGGCCGCGAACCTCTTCACGCGCAACATCTACAAGGACTTCATCAAGCCCGACGCGACGCCCCAGCAGGAGACCAGGGTCTCCAAGCTGGTCTCGCTCCTGGTGAAGGTCGGCGCGCTGGTCTTCGTCCTCACCATGGACAAGACGGTCGCCATCAACTTCCAGCTGCTCGGCGGCATCTGGATCCTGCAGACCTTCCCGGCCCTGGTCGGCGGCCTGTTCACCCGGTGGTTCCACCGCTGGGCGCTGCTCGCGGGCTGGGCCGTCGGCATGGTCTACGGCACGCTCGCGGCGTACGGGGTCGCCTCCCCGGCGCAGAAGCACTTCGGCGGCAGCTCGAAGGAGATCCCCGGGCTCGGGGAGATCGGCTACATCGGCCTCACCGCGTTCGTCCTCAATGTCGTGGTGACCGTCGTCCTCACCTTCGCCCTCCGGGCGTTCAAGGCTCCCGACGGCGTCGACGAGACATCCCCCGAGGACTACACGGCGGACGCGGGCGACCCGGGGGTAGAGACGGAACTGCCCCCGGCCACGGCCGGAGCGACGCACTAGGCACCGGGCATGGCCTCGGGGTGAGTGCGCGTACCGGCACCCGCAGGGTGCCGGTACGCGCTCCCGTGTCGCTGGGGCGGCGCGATTGCCCGCAGCTGAGCCAGTACGCACCTGCAGTCGCCGGCGCATGGGAGGGGCCGTGCCGGTACATCACATGCCCCGTCGCTTACGTGGTTGCCAACAGGCCGAGCCCTGAAAGCCAAGCGATCTGCCACCGGCGACGGGGCGGATGTACCGGCACGGCCCCGACCCACCCACCAGCCGCAGGCGCCGACGCAGACACCGGCCGCAGGCGGAACCACCCACCGGCGCGAACCCGCCCCACCCGCCAGGCGCAAGCGCCGACGCAGCCACCACAGGACGGGCCGCCGGAAGGAAAACCGGCGGCCCGTCGCCGTACCCGTCCGGCACACTCCCCGCATGGACATCGTCATCAGACGGGCTCAGCCCGAGGAGTACCCCACCGTCGGCGAGCTCACCGCGCAGGCCTACCTCGGAGACGGCCTGCTCGACTTCGGGGAGAACGACGAGTACCTCGGAGAGCTGCGGGACGTGCCCAAGCGGGCCGCCGCCGCGGACGTACTCGTCGCGGTGGCCCACGAGCGCGTACTCGGCGGCGTGACCTTCGTCCCGCAGGGCGGCCCCATGGCCGACATAGCCCGCCGGGGCGAGGCCGAGATCCGCATGCTCGCGGTCGCGCCCGAGGCGCGGGGCAGGGGCGCAGGCGAAGCCCTCGTCCGCGCCTGCGTCGACCGCGCACGCGCCACGGAAGGCTGCGTACGCATCGTCCTGTCCACCCAGCGCACGATGCACGCAGCCCACCGCATCTACGAACGCCTCGGTTTCACCCGCACTCCCGACCGCGACTGGAACCCGATCCCCGACATCGACGACATCCTGCTGCTCACCTACGAGTTGACGATCCAGCACACTCCGTAGCACTCCGCGACGCCGACCCGACACAACATGTGGGGGTGCTCCCGCAGCCCGGCACAAGATGTATGCTCATGCTCGCTGTCGCCGCAGGGGAATCCGGTGTGAATCCGGAACTGTCCCGCAACGGTGTACTTGTACGTGTTCATGCCCCGCACGGCCGCGTACGAGTGTCAGTCCGAGGACCTGCCGACAGCGCGCCCCGGCCACCCGGCCCGGGCGCCGACGACGTCCGGGCCTCGCGGAATGGGCCGGTGGACGCGGTGCGCCGCTGCCCTGAAGCGCCCCCGTGTGCCCCGCTCCTCGCCAACAGGCCCCGTGCCGAGCGAGGGAGAGCCCCAAGTGACCATCGCGCCAGCCGACCCGGCTTCAGCTTCCGTTTCCGCGAAGCGGGCCCCGGTGGAGACGGACGGTCCCGGTACCACGCTGCTGCGTACCCTGACCGACCTCACCTCCGACCTCCCCGACGCCGACCCCGGCCGGGTCGCCGCCGCCGCGCTGCGCGGCCGGTCCGCCCGCGCGGACGACGCGGAGCTGCGCGAACTGGCCACCGAGGCCGCCGCCGGCCTCATCTCCGAGGACCCGGCGTACTCCCGCCTCGCCGCCCGCCTGCTGACGATCAGCATCGCGGCGGAGGCCGCCTCACAGGGCGTGCGATCCTTCGCCGAGTCCATCGCCACCGGCCACCGCGAGGGCCTGATCGCCGACCGCACGGCGGAATTCGTAGGGCTGCACACGGCCGGCCTGAACGAACTGATCGACGTGCACGCCGACGACCGCTTCGGCTACTTCGGCCTGCGCACCCTGCACAGCCGCTATCTGCTCCGGCATCCGATCACCCGCAAGGTCATCGAGACGCCCCAGCACTTCATGCTCCGGGTGGCGTCGGGCCTCGCCGAGGACGACACGGCCAGAGCGCTCGACGAAGTCGCGGCGCTCTACCGGCTCATGAGCCGCCTCGACTACCTCCCCTCCTCCCCCACGCTCTTCAACTCCGGTACACGGCACCCGCAGATGTCGTCCTGCTACCTCCTCGACTCCCCGCTGGACGAGCTGGACTCCCTCTACGACCGCTACCACCAGGTCGCGCGCCTCTCGAAGCACGCGGGCGGCATCGGCCTGTCGTACAGCCGGATCCGTTCCCGCGGCTCCCTCATCCGCGGCACGAACGGGCACTCCAACGGCATCGTCCCGTTCCTGAAGACCCTCGACGCCTCGGTCGCCGCGGTGAACCAGGGCGGCCGGCGCAAGGGTGCCGCCGCGGTCTACCTGGAGACGTGGCACTCCGACATCGAGGAGTTCCTGGAGCTGCGCGACAACACCGGTGAGGACGCCCGGCGTACGCACAATCTGAACCTCGCGCACTGGATCCCGGACGAGTTCATGCGCCGGGTCAACGAGAACGGGATCTGGTCCCTGTTCTCCCCCTCCGACGTGCCGGAACTGGTCGACCTGTGGGGCGACGAGTTCGACGCGGCCTACCGCAAGGCGGAAGAGGCGGGCCTCGCCAAGAAGACCATCCCGGCCCGCGACCTGTACGGCCGCATGATGCGCACCCTCGCACAGACCGGCAACGGCTGGATGACCTTCAAGGACGCCGCCAACCGCACCGCCAACCAGACGGCGGAGCCGGGCCACACCGTCCACTCCTCGAACCTGTGCACCGAGATCCTGGAGGTCACGGACGACGGCGAGACGGCGGTCTGCAACCTCGGCTCGGTGAACCTGGGCGCCTTCGTCGACCGGGCGAGCGGCGACATCGACTGGGACCGCCTGGACGAGACGGTCCGCACGGCCGTCACCTTCCTGGACCGGGTCGTCGACATCAACTTCTACCCGACCGAGCAGGCGGGCCGCTCCAACGCCAAGTGGCGCCCGGTCGGCCTCGGCGCGATGGGCCTCCAGGACGTCTTCTTCAAGCTCCGCCTGCCCTTCGACTCGCCGGAGGCCCGCGCCCTCTCCACGCGCATCGCCGAGCGCATCATGCTCGCCGCGTACGAGGCCTCGGCCGACCTCGCCGAGCGCAACGGCCCGCTCCCGGCCTGGGAGAGGACCCGTACCGCCCGCGGTGTCCTCCACCCCGACCACTTCGACGTGGAGCTGACCTGGCCGGAGCGCTGGGCGGCCCTGCGGGAACGTATCGCCGCCGTAGGCATGCGCAACTCCCTCCTTCTCGCCATCGCGCCCACCGCGACGATCGCGTCCATCGCGGGCGTGTACGAGTGCATCGAGCCGCAGGTGTCGAACCTCTTCAAGCGCGAGACGCTGTCCGGAGAGTTCCTCCAGGTCAACTCCTACCTGGTGGACGAGCTGAAGAACCTCGGCGTGTGGGACGCGCAGACCCGGGAGGCACTGCGCGAGTCCAACGGCTCGGTGCAGGGCTTCACCTGGGTGCCGCAGGACGTCCGCGACCTGTACCGGACGGCGTGGGAGATCCCGCAGCGCGGCCTCATCGACATGGCCGCCGCCCGGACCCCGTTCCTGGACCAGGCCCAGTCCCTGAACCTGTTCCTGGAGACGCCGACCATCGGCAAGCTCTCCTCGATGTACGCCTACGCCTGGAAGTCGGGCCTGAAGACGACGTACTACCTGCGCTCCCGCCCGGCGACCCGCATCGCCCGCGCCGCACAGGCCCAGGCGCAGCCCGAGAAGATCATCCCCGTCCAGCAGGCGACCGCCCCCGACGCCGTCGCCTGCTCCCTGGAGAACCCCGAGTCCTGCGAGGCCTGCCAGTGATGACTACCGCCCCCGAAAAAACCGAGAAGAACCTCCTCGACCCGGGCTTCGAACTCACCCTCCGCCCCATGCGCTACCCGGACTTCTACGAGCGCTACCGGGACGCCATCAAGAACACCTGGACCGTCGAGGAGGTCGACCTCCACTCGGACGTCGCCGACCTCGCGAAACTGTCGCAGGGCGAGCAGCACATGATCGGCCGGCTGGTCGCGTTCTTCGCGACGGGCGACTCGATCGTGGCGAACAACCTCGTACTGACGCTGTACAAGCACATCAACTCCCCCGAGGCGCGGCTGTATCTGTCCCGCCAGCTCTTCGAGGAGGCCGTGCACGTCCAGTTCTACTTGACCCTGCTGGACACCTACCTCCCCGACCCGGAGGACCGCGCCGCCGCCTTCGCCGCCGTGGAGAACATCCCCTCCATCCGCGAGAAGGCCGGGTTCTGCTTCAAGTGGATGGACTCGGTGGAGAAGCTGGACCGGCTGGAGACCCGGGCCGACCGGCGCCGCTTCCTGCTCAACCTCATCTGCTTCGCCGCGTGCATCGAGGGGCTCTTCTTCTACGGGGCCTTCGCGTACGTCTACTGGTTCCGCAGCCGGGGTCTGCTGCACGGCCTGGCGACCGGTACCAACTGGGTGTTCCGCGACGAGACGATGCACATGAGCTTCGCCTTCGAGGTCGTCGACACCGTACGCAAGGAGGAGCCGGAGCTCTTCGACGACCTGCTCGGGCAGCAGGTGACGGACATGCTGCGCGAGGCCGTCGAGGCCGAGCTGCAGTTCGCGCGCGACCTGTGCGGTGACGGTCTGCCGGGCATGAACACCGACTCGATGCGGCAGTACCTGGAGTGCGTCGCCGACCAGCGCCTGCAGCGGCTGGGCTTCGCGCCGGTGTACGGATCCGAGAACCCGTTCTCCTTCATGGAGCTCCAGGGCGTTCAGGAACTGACCAACTTCTTCGAGCGGCGGCCGTCCGCGTACCAGGTCGCGGTGGAAGGAACCGTCGACCTCGACGAGGACTTCTGACGTCACCTCAGAAATGATGCCGGGCCGCGGGCGTGGCCCGGCATCATCGCGTCTCGTCCATGGACCGTCCATGGGTCGTCCATGGACCACCTATGGAGCGGCAAAGTTCTTCGGGCGCCGCTATCCGCGCCTCATCGGCCCCGGCTAAGTTCTGGCCGTCCTGACATGTCACACACAGCGGCATACCAGGGTGACTGATTTGGCATGCCCATGACACTCCCTTCATGTACTGGCGCTACGCGCGTCACGGGCCTGCCGCGCAACGCCGAGAACCCCCACTTCCGGCTGTGGAGCCGCGTACGGCCCTACCCCGGCCCGCGCGGCACCGGCCTCAAACCGATGGAGGCAGCACCCCCATGCGTGAGACACGCTCCGTCAGACCCGCCCGGAGACTGCGAAGACTGCTGACCGCCGCCCTCCCCGCCCTCGCCCTCGGCGTCGCCGGGTTCGCCGCGGCCCCGCCCGCGGGTGCGCAGACAGCGCCCACCGCGCACATCTCCCGGGCCGCCCAGAACGCGAAAGCCCTGACTTCCCCCGCCGCCCAGGCCGTGCACCCGACCGGCAAGGCCGGTCAGAAGGTGCCCACCACGCATCTGTGCGGCACCCCGACACCGGGTCACGCCGCCTGCTTCGCGCAGCGGCGCACGGACATCAAGCAGCAGCTGGCCGCGGCGATATCCCCGGACGCCGCCGCCGCGGTGTCCGGCCTCAGCCCGGCCAACCTGCACAGCGCGTACAGCCTGCCCTCGACCGGCGGCTCCGGCCTGACGGTCGCCGTCGTCGACGCGTACAACGACCCCAACGCCGAGTCGGACCTGGCCACTTACCGCTCGCAGTTCGGCCTGTCGGCCTGCACCAAGGCCAACGGCTGCTTCAGGCAGGTCAGCCAGACCGGCTCGACCACCTCGCTGCCGACGAACGACACCGGCTGGGCCGGCGAGGAAGCGCTCGACATCGACATGGTCAGCGCGGTCTGCCCCAACTGCAACATCATCCTGGTCGAGGCCGACTCCGCGAACGACACCGACCTCGGGATCGCGGAGAACGAGGCGGTCTCGCTGGGCGCGAAGTTCGTGTCCAACAGCTGGGGCGGCGACGAGTCCTCCTCCCAGACCAGCGAGGACACCCAGTACTTCAAGCACCCGGGCGTCGCCATCACCGTCTCCGCCGGTGACTCCGGCTACGGCGCCGAGTACCCGGCGACTTCGCAGTACGTGACCGCCGTCGGCGGCACCGCGCTGTCCACGTCGTCCAACTCCCGCGGCTGGACCGAGTCCGTGTGGAAGACCAGCAGCACCGAGGGCACCGGCTCCGGCTGCTCCGCGTACGACACCAAGCCGAGCTGGCAGACCGACACCGGCTGCACCAAGCGCATGGAGTCGGACGTCTCCGCGGTCGCCGACCCCGCGACAGGTGTGGCCGTCTACGACACCTACGGCGGCTCCGGCTGGGCGGTCTACGGCGGCACGAGCGCCTCCGCGCCGATCATCGCGGGCGTGTACGCCCTCGCGGGCACCCCGGGTTCCAGCGATTACCCGGCGAAGTACCCGTACTCCCACACCTCGAACCTGTACGACGTCACCAGCGGCAACAACGGCTCCTGCTCGACCTCGTACTTCTGCACCGCGGCCACCGGCTACGACGGCCCGACCGGCTGGGGCACCCCCAACGGCACCACCGCCTTCACCTCGGGCACCAGCACCGGCAACACGGTGACCGTCACCAACCCGGGCAGCCGGTCCACCGCGACCGGCGGCTCGGTCAGCCTGCAGATCTCGGCCTCCGACAGTGCGGGCGCGAGCCTCACGTACCGCGCGAGCGGCCTGCCCACCGGCCTGTCGATCAGCAGCTCGACCGGCCTGATCTCCGGCACCGCGAGCACGGCGGGCACCTACAGCGTGACCGTCACCGCGTCCGACAGCACCGGCGCCTCCGGCTCGGCCTCCTTCACCTGGACCGTCAGCACATCCGGTGGCGGCACCTGCACCGCGGCGCAGCTGCTCGGCAACCAGGGCTTCGAGTCGGGCAACACCATCTGGAGCGCCTCCAGCGGAGTCATCACCAACGACAGCGGTGAGGCGGCGCACGGCGGCTCCTCCTACGCCTGGCTGGACGGCTACGGCTCCACCCACACCGACACGCTGTCCCAGTCGGTGACCATCCCGAGCGACTGCAAGGCGTCGCTCACCTTCTACCTGCACATCGACACGGCCGAGACCAGCACCAGCACGGCCTACGACAAACTCACCGTCACCGCCGGCTCCACCACGCTGGCGACCTACTCCAACCTCGACAAGGCTTCCGGCTACGCCCAGAAGACCTTCGACCTGTCCTCCTTCGCCGGCTCGACCGTCACGCTGAAGTTCAGCGGCGTCGAGGACTCCTCGCTCCAGACCAGTTTCGTCGTCGACGACACCGCCCTGACGACCAGCTGACCCCCGAAAGCCCTGGCCGCCGTCGCGGCCAGGGCTTTTCCGTGCCCCGAAGTGGATCCTGATGCGGGGGTGGCACGTCCAAGCGACGAGGAGGCCCCCCATGCGCCGAACGACCCACCACCGGACCATCACCCTCGCGGCACTGACGCTTCTCGTGGCCGTGGGCTGCGGCACGCAGAGCGGAGGCGACGCGGGCGGCAGCGGCACCGTGTCACCGTCCCCCACGACATCCCACAAGGGCTGTGCGCAGGCGAAGGCGGAGCTCGGCGCCGCCGACACCGGCCACACGTTCTGCCTGACGACGGGCGACGTGATCCGCATCAGCCTGGACGGCACCACCAGCCGGCCCTGGGCGCCCGTCAAGGTCGGCGGCAGCGGTCTGGAGGCCACCAACAGCGGCATCGTCCTGCAGGCGGGCGACGCCTCCTCCGCCTTCAAGGCGGTCTCGGCCGGGACGGCGCAGCTCACCTCGTCCCGCCCGTTGTGCCCCAGCGACCCGGCCCGAATCTCGTGCAAGGGCCTTCAGGATTGGACGGTCACGGTGGTGGTGACGAAGCCCTGAGGGCGCAAGGGGCGGTCGACCTCGGAGCGGGCGGCCCCGGCCGCCTTGAGCTGGCGGTCGACGCGCCGCTCGTGGGCGAGCCCGATCAGCGAGGGGAGCGCCACGACCGCGAAGATCCCAAGGACGGTCAGGATTCCGACGAGGTTGTCCATGAGTGTGTTCATGAACACTACTGTCGCGCCGGTTGCTCCCGACCGTCAGTGGCAGGACTGCCGCACACCCTCGAATTACTGCCACTTCCGAGGCACACTGGAGAACATGCTGCCGCGCCTTCCCGGGGGCCAACCCCCAGGCCCCCGGCCGGAGAAGCAGGTCGGACAGGCCGGCCGAAGTCGCAAGGCGAGGTGAGCTGTGCTGAAGAACGTGGCCGCGGTCCTGCTGGACGGTGTGCACCCCTTCGAACTCGGTGTCGTCTGCGAGGTGTTCGGCCTCGACCGCAGCGACGAGGGACTGCCCGTCTACGACTTCGCGATCGCCTCGGCCGAGGGCCCCACGCTCAACACCCATGTCTCCGGGTTCACCGTCTCCACCCCGCACGGCCTCGACCGGCTCGACGATGCCGACCTCGTCGTCGTGCCGGCCGGGGACACCTATGCGGTGCGCGACTATCCGCCCGAGCTGCTGGACGCGCTGCGCCGGGCCGTCGAGCGCGGTGCGCGGGTGCTCAGCGTCTGCTCCGGTGTCTTCGTGCTGGGCGCGGCCGGGCTCCTGGACGACCGACGCTGCGCGGTGCACTGGCATCACGCGCAGGCGCTCGCCCGGCAGTATCCGCGGGCGATCGTCGAGCCGGACGTGCTGTACGTCGACGAGGACCCGGTGATCACTTCGGCGGGCACCGCCGCCGGCATCGACGCCTGCCTCCACCTCGTCCGCAAGGAGCACGGCCCGGAGGTCGCCAACGCCATCGCCCGCCGCATGGTCGTACCGCCGCACCGCGACGGCGGCCAGGCCCAGTTCATCGAGCGCCCGCTGCCCCGCTCCCGGTGCGACACGGTCGGCGAGGTGCTGGTGTGGATGCAGCAGCACCTCGACGAGGAGGTGACCGTCGAGCAGCTCGCGGCCCGCGCGCACATGTCCCCGCGCACCTTCGCGCGCCGCTTCCAGCAGGAGACGGGGACGACTCCGTACCGCTGGATCCTGCGCCAACGGGTGCTGCTGGCCCAGGAGTTGCTTGAGGCCACGGACGAGACGATGGACGCGATCGCGGGCCGCGCCGGGTTCGGCAACGCGGCCGCGCTGCGCCATCAGTTCGTCCGGAGCCTGGGGACGACCCCGCAGGCGTACCGGCGCACGTTCAGGGGCCCGCGAGCGGCCTGAACGTGCGCCGGTAAACACGCACGGTCAGCGCGGCCGGGCCTTCAACAGCAGCTTGTGCGGTCGCAGCGTGATGCCGACGCGGGTCGCATCCTTGGAGCCCGACACCTGCTCGAAGCGCCACCGCGACGCCACGGTCGCCGTGATCAGACTGAGCTGGGCCATCGAGAAGTGGTCACTGGGACATTTCCGGTTGCCCACGCTGAACGGGCGCATCGCGTACTTCGGTATGTCCTTGGACCGTTCCGGAAGCCAGCGGTCGGGGTCGAAATCCTGGTGCTCCTGGTACGACCGGGGATCGCGCTGGATCGCGTACGGGCTGTAGACGATGTCGGCACCGGCCGGAATGCGATAGCCGCCCAGCTCGGTTTCGGTCACCGTGCGCCGCGTCAATATCCATACGGCGGGGTGCAAACGCATCGCCTCGACGATGACATTGTTCGTGTGCGACAACTTCCGGACGTCGTCGAATCCGACGGGCCGGTCGCCCGCAACGGATTCGACCTCCTTGCTCACCTTGTCCGCCTGTTCCGGGTGTTCGGTGAGGACTTGCAGGAGCCACATGACCGTGGACGCGATGGTTTCGCTGCCGGGGGTGAGTATGGCTACGACTTGGTCGTGGATCTCCTGTTCGTCGATGGGGTCGCCGTTGTCGTCCTTCGCCTCCAGCAATGCCGTCAGCAAATCGTCCGGCTTTTGACCAGATGCCCGCCGCTCGTCGATGATCTCGTCGACGAGGTCATGCAAATCGGCCAAAGCGCGGTCGAATTGACGGTGGGACGGAAGAGGCAGCCGATAGAGCGGTCCGGCCGGGATGACCATGCGCCGGTACATCCCGCGGAACACGGCGCCCAGCGCGATGCTCAGCCGCTCGGCCCGCTCGTCCATGAACTGACCGCGCAGCAGACAGCGGGCCGCGATGCGGACGGCGACGCGGAACGACTCGGAGGTGCAGTCGATCGTCTCCCCCGGCACCATGCGCGCCGCGAACGCGCGCGCCTCCTCCTCCATGATCGGCCCGTACTCGTGGATGATGTCGGCCCGGAACGCGGGCTGGATCGTCCGCCGCTGGCGCCGGTGCTGCGGCCCGTTGGCGGTCGCGACCCCCTTCTTGCCGAGCAGCCCCTCGAGGGACTCCCACAGCGGGCCGCCGATCTCGTAGTCGGGGTTGAGCGCCAGCGCCCCGGTGAGTGCGGGGGTGGTGACGGCGTACACCGTCTTGGGGCCCAGCTTGAGCCCGACGACGTCGCCGTGGTCGCGCAGTTGGGCCAGGAAGCCCAGCGGGTCGCGGACCAGTTTCCAGCCGTGGCCGAGACCCGGCACGCCTCCGCCCGCGAGGGGCGGGGTGGACAACTCCAGCGTCTCAGGTACCTCGGGTCGCACTGACTCGACGGTCATTTCTCACCTGCCGCTTCATTGTTGACGTACGGGGGTGTGGAGCGGTCGTCCCAGCTGTCGACCATGTACCGGCCCGACTCGTGGTGGAACCAGTACACGGAGCTGAACCAGTTCCGCATATTGCCGAGGCAGTCCTTCACGGCGACGCTGCATTCCTTGCCGCGCACGGTCCCGTCCGCGAGGGTGTCAGCGAGCCGTAATACGTCCTTTTCGGCGACGAGGAATTCACGAATGGATTCCTCGACTCGTCGCCGTACTTCCGTGACGGCCTCTTCAAGAGTCAGCCCCTCGTGGTGAATGAGACTGATTCCGAGATTGTGGACTTCGTCGCCCGCGATTTCCTTGGGGAGCGAGCACAGGTCGTTGTACCAGGCGGCGAATTCCTGGCTGAGCAGTGCCGCCTTCCGATATGCGGGGTGATTCCGCACCGCGGTGGGGAGTTCGTACCCCGCGCTGGGTTCCAGAAGGTCGGTCCAGATCCAGTGCGCGAATGTCAGCCGACGGAGTTCGAGATACTCCTCGACCGTTGGAACGGTGCCCGAGGCGCGATTTCGGAACTCCCGGTCGTACGCCTCGATCACCGCGTGGAAGTGGAGTGCGAACCGCGCGTTCCACTTCTTGCTGAGGAACGAGTACAGCCGCACCATGCTGTCCGCGAACCCCGCGACCAGGGGATCCTGGTGGTGCAGATGGTCCCTGGGGGAGTCGAGGGCCGCGTGCAGCTGGAACCTGAGCCTCCGCCAGGCGCCGGTGCGGCCGTGGATGACGTCGCGGTCGTGGCGGTCGTCCCAGACGAAGAACCACGCGCTGTAGTCGGCTATCGCCTGCATGACCTCGTCGGGGGCGCCAATGTAGTAGCCCGCCATGAGGTCCGTGTAGCACAAGCCGTCGGCATATTCCTCGACCTTGTCCGCCGGCATGAGCCGTTTTTCGAGCAGCCAGGTCCTGGTCTTCTTCTGGAGCCTGGGCCAATACGGATGCAGTTGTCGAGGAAATGCCGTCTCGATCACCGGAAGAGAGAGCGCCGGTGGAACCGCGACCGCTGTCGGTGTCGATGAAGTGCCGTGTGAGAAAGCATGCACGAACAAACCCCTCTCAGCCGCCTGCTGGCGCTACACCCCTCCCGCTGTGCCGGGCGTGCGCCGTTGCGTATCCCCGCACTTCCCATTCAGCACCACAACTGACCGCCCTGGGAACGGATTTGCCCCACTCACTACCCCATGATGCCGAGAATCTCCCCTTGTGTGACTGAATATGGATCACTAGAGGAGCACAAGGGATCGAACGTGCGACGTACACACGAACGGCGCCTGGTCAGGAAAGCTCCCTGACCAGGCGCCGTTCGAGCAAGCTCACAAGAGACTGCGAGCCCCACCTGTCATTTTCTGTCTCAGTCGTTCGCGAGGACGGTCGCCGTCACGTCTCAGCCGTTCGCGAGGACGGTCGCCGTCACGTCTCAGCCGTTCGCCACGATCGGGTAGCGGGGCTCGTTCTCGGCCATCTGCCGCAACGCGTCCTTGCGCTCGCGCTTGGAGAGCCGGTCGATGTACAGGTAGCCGTACAGATGGTCCGTCTCGTGCTGGAGGCAGCGGGCGAAGTAGCCGGTGCCGCGCACCTTGATCGGGTTGCCCTTCTCGTCCTGCCCGGTGACCTCGGCGTAGTCCGGGCGGGCCAGCGGCGCGTACGCGGTCGGCACCGAGAGGCAGCCCTCGTTGCTGTCGTCCAGACGGCGCTGCTCGGCGGGCAGCTCGACCAGCACGGGGTTGCAGACCACGCCCACGTGCCGCTTGCCCTCGTCGTCCATGCAGTCGTAGACGAAGACCTTCAGGTCGACGCCGATCTGGTTGGCGGCCAGGCCCACGCCCTCGGCGGTGCGCTGGCTGGCGAACATGTCGGCGACCAGCTGGTCCAGCTCTTCCCCGAACTCGGTGACGTCCTTGCACTCCTTGTGCAGCACCGGGTTCCCGACGACCGTGATCGGCCGCGAGGTGCCGCGCCCGCGGTAGGCCTCCTCACGCTCCTCGCAGTCCTCGGTGTCGATGACGAAGCCCTCGTCGTCCACGGGGAGCACGCCCGCGTGCTGCTGATCGGTGTCCTGCTGCGCCATGACCGACGTATGCCTTCCTGAAAAACGGGGGTGTGATGCTGATACAGGGTACGGGGCAGCGCCCCGTGAGGGGCGCGGGACCGTGCCTGCGGTGCGGCTCCGCCGCGTGGGCGCGACCGGCCACGACAACCCGCGGCCGACCTTCCTCCCCGCAGTCTCCTAACAGACCTCTTCGAGGTCCCGCCAGTCCCTGGAGTCGGGGCTGTCCGCGACCCACCCGTCCAGCAGCCCCTTCACCAGCGAGGCCGGCGCGGCCACCCCGCACTCCCGCTCGGGCACCCACAGCTGCCCGTCGGTGCGGTGGCCGAGCGGACCCGGATGGCCGGGCTCGCTGTGGTCGTGCGGGTCCAGGTGCTCGCCGTCACCCTCGTCGGACGGCATCCGCGACTCGGAGCACATCCGGCACAGCAGCCGTACGGACGACGACCAGTCCTCGGCGGCGAAGCCGGCGTCGGCGGCGAGCTGCTCCAGCGCGTCCCGGTCGTCCTCGGTGGCCGCCTCGAGGAGGACCACCCAGGTGGGGACGGGCGAGGGCGCCCACAGCTCGATCTCGTCGAAGACGGGGTAGGAGTGCCCGGCAGCGGTGGTCCGCTCACCGTGCGGGACACCGTCGTGCAGCACGACCTCGCCCCAGCGCCGCCCGGAGGACGGCAGCGGAATGGACAGCACCTCGATGCGGGCGGGGTCGAGCCTGCGGCCCCACACCACTTCGGCCTCGCCCTCGGGCGACAGCCGTACGGCCGCGCTGCCGAGGTCCATGCCCACCGGTTCCCCGGAGACGGCGGCGCCGCCGGGTACCCGCAACCCGTACGCCTGCCAGGCGCGCCGGGCCAGCGGCCAGTCCTGCAGGGCGGTGGCCGCGATGCCCACGTTCCACCAGTCGGGCGCCCCGGTCTCGCGGTCGAGCAGCGCGACGGCCCTGAGGCCCGCCGCCCGCGCCTGCTCCCAGTCGTGCCGGAACTTGTGCAGCAGGGCCAGGTTGAACCAGGACTCGGACAGCCACGGCTCCAGGTCCGCGGCGCGCGTCAGCAGCGCGCCGGCGTCTTCGTACCGGCCGTCACCGATCAGCGTGAACGCACGGTCGGTGGCCTGCCGCCATGAGGCGGAGGGCCGGTGTCGTCCCTTGCCGAAGATCCTCACCATTCCCGCCTGCCAGTTCCTTGCGTTTCCCGCCTGCCGGTCCCTTGAAGAGTCCTTTGAAGACAGTGCAGCCCCGGGCTGGCCCGTGCCCCCGAACACCCTCTTCCTCGCATCCAACCACGTACCGTCGGACGGGCGCTCATTACCCATGGGTTACCCAGCCTGGGGCAGGGTCAGACCGCCCCTTGCCAGGACCCTGGCCAGCGACTCCACGACCTCCGGCTGATAGTCGCGGGCCGTGGCCAGACGCAGCTTCTCCAGGGCGGTCAGAGTCCCTCCCGGCCCTGCTTCCCTGGCCATCTCCTCGTATGCGTTCACGGCCCGTACGATCCGCGCGGTGACCGGCTGCTCCCGGTACGGGTCGGCCTGCCGCTCCACCACCACGGCGACCTCGGCATCCACCCCGGTCTGGCGTACGACGGCACCGCCGAGCAGAGCTATCCGCCGCTGCTCCTCTGCGGGCAGCACGGCAGTGGCCCCGGCGGGGACGGGATCGACGAGACTCAGCTGCCCGATGTCGTGCATGAGTGCCGCGTACTCCAGGACGGTCAGATCGGGCTCGGAAAGCCCCAGCTCGCGCCCGACCGCACTGCTGAGCGCGGCGACCCGCCGGGCATGACCGGCGGGGGTGTACCCGGCTATCTCGGTCGCCCGAGCGAGTGAGGCGATGGTCTGCCGGTAGGTGACCCGCACGCCCGCGTACCGCCCGAAGGACAGCTGGGTCAGCAACAGGGGCAGCGAGAAGACGGGCAGGGCCCAGAGCCCGACCACGGCGACCGTGAGCGACATCACGGCCCCGGTCGCGCACACGGCCGACCCGATACCGAGCACGGACCGCAGCTCGTCCCGCAGCAGCGGCCCGAACGGCCACCGGGTGCGCGAGTGCGCCATCGCCGCCGCGAGGACGGCGTCGCACAGCGCGGTGAGCACGAGCAGCGCGACCAGCAGCAGGGCGTACGCGGGGCCGCTCCACTCGTGCAATCTCCCCTGGGTGTACAGGGGTTGGAAGCAGACGGCGGCGAAACCGACGGTCAGTATGCGCCGGGTGAGGTGGTCGAGGGTCGGGCCCCGCCCACCCGCGACATGGGGCACGCACCCCAGGAGCGCGGCCGCGGTGACGACGGCGACGACCTGGGCCGCGCCGTGGTGCGTGGGTTGCCCGGCCTGCTCCCCCAGCAGGGCGTACGACAACGCCCCCGCGGCCCCGAGCGGAGCGGTCTCGCGCTCCTCGGTACCGCTCCAACGGGTGAGCTCGCCGAGGAGGATGAGGAGACCGAAGACGAGGGCGGTACCGCGTTCTTCCAGGCCGGTCCAGAGGGTGACGGCGAGGGAGAGGAGTGCGAGGGCGAGGGTGACGGCACGGACGAGGGTGAGGGCAAGGGGTTTGGGTGCCCTTCCAGCCGACCGGAAACCGGCGGAGCGGGTGGGGAAACTCGGCCGCGGAGCGGCGGTGCTCATGTCGGGTGCCCTTCCAGCCGACCGGAAACGGGCGGAGCGGGCGGACAGGCACCGTTGTCTGCGGTGACGGCGGGATGCCACCCCTGGCGGGAAAGGGCCCGCGCCAGTGCCCGCACCATCCCGGGGTCGAACTGCGCCCCCGCACACCGCTCCAGCTCCTCCAGCGCCGCGGGCACGGGCCGGGCCCGCCGGTAGGACCGAGTGGACGTCATCGCGTCGAACGCGTCGGCAACTGCCACCACCCGCGCGAACTCCGGAATCTGGCCCCCCACCAGCCCGTACGGATACCCGCTCCCGTCCAGCCGCTCATGGTGGTGCAGGATCGCCGACCGCGCCTCCCCGAGGAAGCCGATCCCCCGGACCATCTCGTGCCCGTACTCGGGATGCAGTTCGATGACCCGCCGCTCCTCGGGGGTGAGCGGCCCGTCCTTGCGCAACAGCCGGGTGGGAACGCCGAGTTTGCCCACGTCGTGCAGGATCCCGGCGAACCGCAGCACTTCGACCCGCTCGTCGTCCATCCCGAGTTCCCGCGCGATCATCATGGACGCCTGCCCGACCCGCTCGCTGTGGCCGCGGGTGTATCCGTCCTTGATGTCGACGGCCTGGACCAGCGCGCGAATGGTGGCCTGGTGGGCGGCACGCTCCCGGTGGTATTGCGCGAACACCCAGCAGGACACGTACATCGGCAACAGCACGAGCAGCGCGGCGACAGGCCCGTAGGGACTGCGCCACAGCACCGCCATCATCAGCCCCGCGAGTCCGTGCACGGCAACCGGGGCGAGAGAGCGCGCGAAGAGGCCGCGCCAGGCGCCCCGCACCGGCACCCGCTCGGCGAGCGCCAGGATCCCGCCGTCGAGGACGGTCAGCACAAGGCAGAACGTGAGCACCGCGGCCCCGGCGGGCACGAGCGCGTACGGAAAGTGGGGCTCGATCACCGCGTTCCGGCCGCCCAGCGCCCAGTGCACCCGGGAGGCCGCCCAGATCGCGACGGCGAGCTGGGCCGCGCGCCAGATCCGGCGCAGCCACCGCGGCCGCTGCTCGACCCGGGTGAGCAGGGCCCCCGGCAGCGCGACGAGCGCGGCGGCGGGCGGCGGGAGCAGAAAGGCCCCGGCCAGCAGCACGGGGAGGAAGGCGCCCATCCCTTTGGGGGCCTCATGGCCAGGGGCACCGGCGGCACGGGGACCACGGGGCAGCGGGATCCGCTCGCACCCGGCGTACAGCACGGCGAGCAGCGCGACGACCCACCACGGCCCATGGAGGACCGGCAGGGGGGCCAGGCAGACCAGGGCCCCCAGAACGACACAGGCCACGTAGACACGGGCCCACGCCGGAACCGACCCCATCCTCGTCCCCTCCCCGACTTCAGGCTCCGGAGCCTAGAGCGGCGGGGACACCGCGGGGACGCGTACAGCCGAATCCGCGGGCTCCAAGCCCGCGGATTAGCACGTTCGGGTGATAACCGGGCGATCTCCGTCAGGAGTTCAGGACTCCTGAGGCGTCGCCGTCACGTCGTGCTCGGGCACGACCTGTCCGGAGCGGATCAGATCGATGCGCCCCATGACCTTGGCCCGCAGATCGCTCGGCACGTCGTCATGACCGCAGCACCGCTTCACCAGCTTCTTCACCGCCTGCTCGAGGCCGTACTTCTCGAGGCACGGGGAGCACTCCTCGAAGTGCACCTCGAACTTGGTGCAGTCCGCGTCCGGCATCTCATGGTCGAGGAACTCGTAGAGATGGTCGAGTACCTCACTGCAATCCGTCTCGTGCGGCTCTCCGCAGCTCATGAGGCCGAGCCTTTCGCTTCGTTCGACTCCCCGGCGCCGGCCGGGACCAGCCCGCGGTCACGCGCGTAGTCCTCGAGCATGCCGCGCAGTTGACGGCGGCCCCGATGCAGCCGGGACATCACCGTACCGATGGGTGTCCCCATGATGTCCGCGATCTCCTTGTACGCAAAGCCCTCTACGTCCGCGAGATAGACGGCGATGCGGAATTCCTCGGGGATCGCCTGCAGCGCTTCCTTGACGTCCGAGTCGGGCAGGTGGTCGAGCGCCTGCGACTCGGCGGAGCGCAGACCGGTCGACATGTGCGACTCGGCACGCGCCAGCTGCCAGTCCTCGATCTCCTCCGCCGCGGAGCGCTGGGGTTCGCGCTGCTTCTTGCGGTACGAGTTGATGAAGGTGTTGGTCAGAATGCGGTACAGCCACGCCTTGAGGTTGGTTCCCTCACGGAACTGATGGAAGGACGCGTACGCCTTCGCGTACATCTCCTGCACCAGGTCCTCGGCATCGGCCGGGTTGCGCGTCATGCGCAGGGCGGCCGAGTACATCTGGTCGAGGAATTCGAGCGCGTCCCGCTCGAAGCGCGCGGTGCGCTCGGCGGACGACTCCGTGCTCGTGCCCTGGCCCTCGGGCTGCTCCGCCTGGCCGTGTTCGGTCCCTGCGTCGGTCCCAGTGACCGGACCCACCTCCTCCAGCGACGACGTGAGACCGAGACCGGTCCCACTGGAATCGGAGGATAGACGACGATCCGTACCCGCCGCCGCCCGAATAGGGGCGGTCTTCGCCGCGTGCAGCACCGTCCAGTCCAGGTCAGCACTGCTGCGACGGCTCGGGCAGATGGTCGAACCCATGCGGCGGACTTCCTCTCGTACGAACGGTCAGCACGCTCCGTGCTGTCTGATCCGCACAACAGATGTCCGCCACTCGACATTCCCGGGCGTTACACGAGTGACGCGATCCACTTCACGACACCGTCAGTGATGATCGTCAGCGCCTCGTCCTGCTCGATCGGCGCCCTCTTCGGAACGGCGAAGCCATGATCGCCGTACGGCACCTCGATCAGCTCGTACGCCCCCTTCGGGAACTCCTCCGGCTTCCCGAACGGGTCGTTGGCGCCCTGTACGACCAGTGTGGGCACCCCGGAGCCGAGCAGCTCGTCGGCACGTGACTTCTCGGGCTTGCCCGGCGGGTGCAACGGAAAGCTGAGCGCAAGCACGGCACGGGCTCCCAGCTCGACAGCCGTACGACAGGCAACCCGCGCCCCGGCACTCCGCCCGCCGGAGACCACGGGCAGCCCTGGACGCGTGAGCGCGGGCCACAGCCCCCGCCACCCGACATCCAGCGTCTTCGGCGCGGGCGCCACCTTCTTCCCGGCCACCCGCCAGGGCTGCTCGACCAGCGCGACACTCACCCCGTGACCGGGCGACACCCCGGCCAACGCCTGCAGATCCCGCGCCTCGATGCCACCACCCGCCCCATGACTGACGGCAAGCACCAGCCGCGCCTTCTCGGCAGGGTGCCAGGTGACACGGGCACTGCCCGCCTCGGTCTCAACCGTCTCACTGTGCGCCACGGAACCATCCTGTCACTGCCCTGACCGAGGGTGAGCTCCGCCAAAGCCGTCGCAGCTGTGGCACGCGTGCGCCGCAGCTGTGCCACACGTGCGCCGCAGCCGTCATCGCTGTGGGCAGGAGCGCCGCAAGGGGCGGCACGGGTGGGCACAGCGGCACCCGGCAAGCGCGCCCACGCCGACCTGCCTCAGCCCTGCCCCCGGGAGCTCTTTCAGAAGAGCGTCCCCTCCTCCGGCCCCTCCAGCTCCTTCAACAGCTCGGGCCCGTTGTTGCGCACATTGCTCACGGCCGTGGACACGGGATACGCCCGCATCAACCCCTCCGGAGGCGGAGCGAGCAGCGACCGCAGGTCGTCGACATCGGTCCGCGCCGGATCGAGCCAGGCGTCCCACCGATCCGGCGTGAGCATCAACGGCATCCGCGGATGGATGTCGGCCAGGGCCCGCGGCCCCTCGGCCGGAGCGACCGCGAGCGGCGAGCTCTCCGCCTCGGTCGTGATGACCGAACACGTCACCCACCACGCCTGCGGATGGTCATCGGGCAACGTCTTGTCGCGCCAGAACTCGTACAGCCCTGCCATCGCGAAGACAGAACCGTCCGCGGGAGTCACGAAGTACGGCTGCTTGCGGGGCCGCTTCTTCTTGCCCTCGACCTCCAGATCGCGCTCGGCGCCACTGGTGACCCACTCGTAGTAGCCGTCCGCGGGCACGATGCAGCGCCGGGCGGCGAAGGCTCGACGGTACGAGGGCTTCTCGTGCACCGTCTCCGCACGCGCGTTGATCATCCGGGCGCCGCCCTCGGGCGTCTTGGCCCAGGACGGGACGAGCCCCCACTTGAGCTTGCGCAGCTGGCGAACCGGCTTCGGGCTGTCCGCGTCCTTAAGGGGGCGGTCGAGGACGGCGTAGACCTCCTTGGTCGGGGCCACGTTGTAGTCGGGCGCCGGCGTCTCCTCGGGCTCCCACTTCTCGATCTCAAAGACTCCTGCGAGATCCTCGGGCCTACGACTCGCTGCATACCGTCCGCACATACGTGCCACACTGCCAGATTCCGCGTTACGAGAGGGAGCTCCCGCCGACAATGGACAGCACCGCATCCACCTCGCTGGCCGGCCTCTGGGACCAGATCTTCGGCAGCCAGCCGGACCCCGACCTGTGGGTGGTGATCGCCACGATGGTCGCCGCGCTGGCGGCGATCGTCCCGCACGGCGTCTGGCGCGTCTCCCGCAACGCCATCACCATCGCCCACGAGGGCGGCCACGGTCTGGTGGCCCTGCTCACCGGGCGCAGCCTCAGCGGCATACGACTGCACTCGGACACCAGCGGCCTCACCGTCAGCCGCGGCAAGCCCACCGGCGTCGGCATGATCCTCACCGCCGCCGCGGGCTACACCGCTCCCCCGCTGCTCGGCCTGGGCGGCGCTGCGCTGCTCGCCGCGGGCCACATCACCGCACTGCTGTGGCTGGCGACGGCCCTGCTCGTCGCGATGCTGGTGATGATCCGCAACGCGTACGGCGCGCTCACCCTGATCCTCACCGGCGGCACGTTCGTGGTGGTGTCCTGGCTCGCCGGGCCCCAGGTGCAGGCCGCGTTCGCGTACGCAGTGGTGTGGTTCCTGCTGCTCGGCGGGGTCCGCCCGGCCTTCGAACTCCAGGCGAAGCGGATGCGAGGCGGAGCGGGCGACTCGGACGCGGACCAGCTGTCACGCCTCACCCACGTCCCCGCGGGCCTGTGGCTGTTCCTGTTCCACGCGGTGTCACTGTGCTCACTGCTGGGCGGAGGCCGCTGGCTGCTCGAGGTCTGACAGCGCCCTGCCATGGGCGCGGGGCTGCGACATGTGCGGCTCCGCCTCGTGGGCGCGACCAGCCACAACGCACCCGCAGCCGACATACGACCCGCGTCGCCCGGCCAAACCCGGCGGAGCGAACCCCCATTAAAGTGGGGCGCATGACCGTGAACCCCGCCCACACCGCCCTCTGGCCCGCCCCGCACGCGAGCGGAGCCGTCGACGCGACGGTCCACGTGCCGGGGTCGAAGTCGGTCACCAATCGCGCCCTCGTGCTGGCGGCGCTGGCCTCCGAGCCGGGCTGGCTGCGCCGCCCACTGCGCTCCCGAGACACCCTGCTGATGGCGGGCGCCTTGCGCGCGATGGGCGTCGGCATCGAGGAGACGGTGGCGTCCAGCTCCACGGTCGCGGCCGGTCCGGACGCCTCCGGCGAGGCCTGGCGGATCATCCCCTCCGGCCTGCACGGCCCGGCCACGGTCGACGTCGGCAACGCGGGCACCGTGATGCGCTTCCTGCCCCCGGTCGCCGCGCTCGCCGACGGCCCCATCCGTTTCGACGGCGACCCGCGTTCGTACGAGCGCCCCCTGAACGGTGTGATCGACGCGCTGCGCCTGCTCGGCGCCCGGATCGACGACCACGGCCGCGGCGCACTGCCGCTGACCGTGCACGGCGGCGGCGCCCTGGACGGCGGCCCGGTCGAGATCGACGCGTCCTCGTCCTCCCAGTTCGTGAGTGCCCTCCTCCTCTCCGGCCCGCGCTTCAACCAGGGTGTGGAGGTCCGGCACATCGGCTCGACGCTCCCCTCCATGCCGCACATCCGGATGACGGTCGACATGCTGCGCGCGGTCGGCGCGCAGGTGGACACCCCGGAGTCGGGCGGCGAGCCCAACGTCTGGCGGGTCACGCCGGGCGCCCTGCTCGGCCGCGATCTGATCGTCGAGCCGGATCTCTCCAACGCGCAGCCGTTCCTGGCGGCGGCCCTGGTGACGGGCGGCAAGGTCGTCATCCCCGACTGGCCCGCACGCACCACCCAGCCCGGTGACAGGCTGCGGGAGATCTTCGCCGAAATGGGCGGTTCCTGCGAACTGACCGAGAGCGGCCTGGAGTTCACCGGTTCCGGCGCGATCCACGGCATCGACGTGGATCTGAGCGAGGTCGGCGAGCTGACCCCTGGCATCGCGGCGGTCGCCGCCCTCGCCGACTCCCCCTCGACCCTGCACGGGGTGGCCCACCTCCGCCTGCACGAGACGGACCGCCTGGCGGCGCTCACCAAGGAGATCAACGAGCTGGGCGGCGACGTCACCGAGACCGCCGACGGTCTGCACATCCGCCCGCTCCGGCTGCACGGCGGCGTCTTCCACACGTACGACGACCACCGCATGGCGACCGCCGGCGCGATCATCGGCCTGGCCGTGGAGGGCGTACAGATCGAGAACGTGGCGACAACGGCGAAGACCCTGCCGGACTTCCCGGACATGTGGACCGGAATGCTCGGGAACTGACGGGCGGACCGGGATCATGCGCCGTTACGGCAAGCACACCGACGAGGACGACATCCGCCAGCGCCCCAACCGCAAGGGCAACCGTCCACGTACGAACATCCGCCCCAAGCACGAGGAGGCGGTCGAGGGCATGGTCCTCACCGTCGACCGGGGCCGCCTGACCTGCCTGGTCGAGGACCGCGTCGTGATGGCGATGAAGGCCCGGGAGCTGGGTCGCAAGGCAGCCGTGGTCGGCGACCGGGTGGCCATCGTCGGCGACCTGTCCGGCGCCAAGGACACCCTCGCCCGCATCGTCCGCATCGAGCCGCGCACCTCCGTGCTGCGCCGCACGGCCGACGACGACGATCCCTACGAGCGCGTGGTCGTCGTCAACGCCGACCAACTCGCCATCGTCACCGCCCTCGCCGACCCCGAGCCGCGCCCCCGTCTGATCGACCGCTGCCTGGTCGCGGCGTACGCCGGCGGCCTCACCCCGCTCCTCGTCCTCACCAAGTCCGACCTGGCCTCACCCGACGAACTCCTGGAGCTGTACGGGGCGTTGGGCGTCCCCTATGTCGTGACCAGCCGGGAGGAGCTGGAGAGCGGCGAGGCGGTGGACCGGGTGCGCAAGCAGCTGGACGGCAAGATCACGGCGTTCGTCGGCCACTCGGGCGTGGGCAAGACGACCTTGGTCAACGCTCTGGTGTCCCTGGAGCGGCGGCGCAGCACAGGAGTCGTCAACGCGGTCACCGGGCGCGGTCGGCACACCACCACATCGGCGCGTGCGATCCCGCTGCCCGACGAGGCCGGCTGGGTCATCGACACCCCGGGCGTCCGCTCCTTCGGCCTGCACCACGTCGATCCGTCCCGGGTCATCCACGCCTTCCCCGACCTCGAACCCGGCACCGAGGGCTGCCCCCGCGCGTGCAGCCACGACGAGCCGGACTGCGCCCTCGACCAGTGGGTGGCGGACGGCCACGCGGACCCGCAGCGGCTCTACTCGCTGCGCAGGCTGCTCGCGACGCGCGAGCGGAAGGAAGGCGACTGATCGCCGTGCGACTGACCTCCGCGTTGTTTGCGTCGGCGGCCCGTCGGTAAGGGCTTAGCCGGTCGGTAAATGCATAATCGCCCCGAGCGACCCCGGAGAGGCCGCTGACCGGATCCAAGCCAGACGGAGCAGTCGACGTGCGGACGCGGGAGGACAGGACATGGCGTGGCTGCTGGTCGTTGTGGCGGGACTGCTCGAAACCGGCTTCGCCGTCTGTCTGAAACTCTCGCACGGCTTCACCAGACTCTGGCCGACCGTCGCGTTCTGCATCTTCGCGCTCGGCAGCTTCGGCCTGCTGACCCTCTCCCTGAAGAAGCTCGACGTCGGCCCGGCGTACGCGGTGTGGACCGGCATCGGCGCGGCCGGCACCGCGATCTACGGCATGATCTTCCTCGGCGACCTGGTCTCGACACTGAAGATCGTCTCGATCAGCTTCGTCATCATCGGAGTCATCGGCCTGCAGCTGTCGGGCTCCGCCCACTGACCCCGCGCTCCAGGCGCACGTCGCGGACGGCAGCACGCCTGCCGTCCGAGTCGGCGTCCGGTCCTGACCCGTCGCGCACCGAGGTCGTCGAGTCGGCTTCCGCCGAGTCGGTCAGACGCTCTGGACACCGAGCCGGTGGGCCGGGGGCAGCGCCGCCTTCACCAGGTCCGTGACCCCGCCCTCACCGGGCGGCGCGGCCACACACGACAAGGCGAGACGGACGACGAGCTCGCAGGAGCGTGCCAGCTCGGCCGCGTCCGCCCTGGAGCTGGACAGCGAGGCCACCGCACGGTCCCGGACCAGCGCCACGAAGTCGGCGGGCGAGGGCAGCGGCCCGTCGGCCCGCCGCTGCGCGGGCACGGCGGACGAGGAGGGTACGGCCGACAACGTCGGCGAGGGCAGCCGTTCGCTCCAACAACCCGTGAGCATCGCCCGCACAAGAGCGTTGCTCCGCGCGGCCGACGCGGTCCACTCGGCAGTCGCCACCAGCCGCTCCCGCGCGTCCGCATGAGCGCCGAGCGCCCGCTCGACCCCTGCGAGATACGCATCGGCCTCCCGCCGCACCAGGGCACGCGCGAGCCCCTCCTTGCTCCCGAACTCGTTGTAGAGCGTCTGACGTGACACCCCGGCCACGGCGGCCACATCGACCATCCGCACCGCGGACCACGCACGACGCGCGAGTGCCGTATAGGCGGCGTCCAAGAGGGATTCCCGCGCTGCAGGCATCATCGCCTCCCTGGGGCGAGCGAGTCTGCAGCTCAGATTTGACGCGCACAGAGGCACTGTCAAGGGTTCACGGCGGCCCGAAGGGGCGCACTCCGGCCATCGTGCGCGGTGCCTGTGATCGTCTCAGGCTGCGCGCAGTCGTGCCGTCAGGGGCGGCGCCCGTCCCGAAGAGAGTCGTCAGGGGCGGCGCCCGTCCCGAAGAACGCCGTCAAGGGCGGCGCCCGCCCCGAAGAGAGCGGCACCCGGCAAGCGCCGGTGGGCACACCCGCCCCAGACCGGCTCCGACTCCGGGCACCCCGCGTACGTGCCCATAGTGATCCCGAGGCCGTGTGGCCCTCTCCCGGAAGGGACAGATACGGTTCACCCATGCCCGACTATCGCGATGACCTGCGCCTCGCCCATGTCCTGGCGGACGCCGCCGACGCCGCGACGATGGACCGGTTCAAGGCGCTCGACCTGAAGGTCGAGACCAAGCCGGACATGACGCCGGTGAGCGAGGCGGACAAGGCCGCCGAGGAGCTCATCCGCGGCCAGCTCCAGCGGGCGAGGCCACGCGACGCGATCCTCGGCGAGGAGTACGGCATCGAGGGCACGGGCCCGCGCCGCTGGGTCGTCGACCCGATCGACGGCACCAAGAACTACGTACGCGGCGTCCCCGTCTGGGCCACGCTGATCTCCCTGATGGAGGCGGGCGAGGGCGGCTACCAGCCGGTCGTCGGCGTCGTCTCCGCCCCCGCGCTCGGGCGCCGCTGGTGGGCCGCGAAGGGCCACGGCGCGTTCACCGGCCGCAGCCTCTCCTCCGCGTCCCGGCTGCACGTCTCCCACGTCTCGCGCATGGCCGACGCCTCGTTCGCGTACTCGTCGCTGAGCGGCTGGGAGGACCAGGGCCGCCTCGACGGCTTCCTGGACCTCACGAAGGCCGTCTGGCGCACCCGCGGATACGGTGACTTCTGGCCGTACATGATGGTCGCCGAAGGCTCGGTCGACATCTGCGCGGAGCCCGAGCTGTCCCTCTGGGACATGGCGGCGAACGCGATCGTGGTGACCGAGGCGGGCGGCTCCTTCACCGGGCTGGACGGCCGCCCGGGCCCGCACAGCGGCAACGCGGCCGCGTCGAACGGCATCCTCCACGACGAGATGCTGGGGTATCTGAACCAGCGATACTGAGCGGGGTTCACAGTGAGCGAGGTTCACAGCTGAGCCTTCTTCACAGTGAGCAGGGTTCCGCACCGATGGAAAAATGCACCACCGAGCGGGGCTCCTGAGCAACCCCACCTGAGCTGGGACTACCGAGTAACCCCCGGGCGCCCCCGAACTCACCGCACGCGCCCCCTTGTTGACCCTCCCTTTAACTGCGACTCTGAGAGTCCCCCCACTTGTGAACTTGTGAATCGCTTCTCTTGGCGCTTCACCAAGGAGGTGGCTCCAGCCCATGCTCGTCCGCGACGCCATGAGCACGGTGGTTCTGACCATCGGCCCGGCACATACCCTCCGTCAGGCGGCCCGACTGATGTCCGCACGCCACGTCGGCGCGGCCGTAGTCCTCGACGAGGACTCGTCCGGCCTCGGCATCCTCACCGAGCGCGACATCCTCAACTCCCTCGCCCTCGGTCAGAACCCGGACACGGAGACCGCAGGCACCCACACCACCACCGACGTCGTCTTCGCCGCACCCGCCTGGACCCTGGAGGAGGCCGCGACCGCGATGTCCCACGGCGGCTTCCGTCACCTGATCGTGCTCGACTCGACCGGCCCGGTCGGCATCGTCTCGGTCCGCGACATCATCCGCTGCTGGGCACCGACGCGACAGCACGTACCTGCCTGAGCATGCGAGCGGGCCGGAATCCCGAAGGAATCCGGCCCGCCACCCACGACAAGCGTCCCAGTACTGGTCGTCAGCCGCGCAGGGCCTGGACCGCGGCTGCCAGCCGCTTGCCGAAGTCGCCGTCCGCCCGGCGGAAGTTGTCGATCGCGCGCTCGGCGATGTCGTCACGGGAGACCTTGGCGATGAAGCCCGCCAGATTCTCGATCAGACGGCCCTTCTCGTCCTCGGACATCAGGCGGTAGAGGTTGCCCGCCTGCACGAAGTCGTCGTCCTCGACGTGGACCGGAGCCGCGGTGTCGCCGGTCACGCCGGTGACCGGGATCGGCTGCCACAGCGGACGATCCGTCTGGAACGGGCCGCCGAAGCTGTTCGGCTCGTAGTTCTTCGCACCCTTGTGGCGTCCGTCGTACAGGAAGCCGTCACGGGAGTTGGTGCGCGCCTGAGTGGCGTGCGGGCGGTTCACCGGCAGGTGGTCGGCGTTGATGCCGACGCGGTAGCGGTGCGCGTCGCCGTACGCGAAGAGGCGGCCCTGGAGCATCTTGTCCGGGGAGGGACCGATACCCGGCACGAAGTGCGCGGGGCTGAAGATCGACTGCTCGACCTCGGCGAAGATGTTCTCCGGGTTGCGGTTGAGCTCCAGCTTGCCGATCTCGATCGGCGGGTAGTCCTCGTGCGGCAACACCTTGGTCAGGTCGAACGGGTTGAAGCGGTACGTCGCCGCGTCCGCCGCAGGCATGATCTGCACCTGCACGGTCCAGGACGGGAACTCGCCGCGCTCGATGGCCTCACGCAGGTCGCGCTGGTGTGAGTCGGGGTGCTCACCGGCGAGCTTGTTGGCCTCGGCCTGGGTGAGGTTCTTGATGCCCTGGTCGGTCTTGAAGTGGTACTTGACCCAGAAGACCTCGTCGGCCTCGTTGTTCCACTGGAAGGTGTGCGAGCCGTAGCCGTTCATGTGGCGGTACGAGGCCGGGATGCCGCGGTCGCCGAACAGCCAGGTCACCTGGTGGGTGGACTCGGGCGACAGGCCCCAGAAGTCCCAGACGTTGTCGGCCTCCTGCGAGCCCGTGTACGGGTCACGCTTCTGGGTGTGGATGAAGTCGGGGAACTTGATGGCGTCCTTGATGAAGAACACCGGGGTGTTGTTGCCTACGAGGTCGTAGTTGCCCTCTTCGGTGTAGAACTTCAGCGCCCAGCCACGGGGGTCACGGACCGCGTCCGCGGCACCGAGGTTGCCGGCCACGGTCGAGAAGCGCAGGAACGTCTCGGTCTGCTTGCCGACCTCGGAGAGGAACTCGGCGCGCGTGTACCGGGTGACATCGGCGGTGACCGTGAAGGTGCCATAGGCGCCGGCGCCACGGGCGTGCACGACACGCTCCGGGATGCGCTCACGGTTGAAGTGCGCGAGCTTCTCCAGCAGCAGCTGGTCCTGAACGAGGACGGGCCCGCCGACGCCCGCGGTCTCGCTGTTCTGGTTGTCGGCCACCGGCGCGCCGGCCTCCGTCGTAAGCGGTCCCTGCGTCACGTGCGCCTCCTGCGTCATTCCAGCCATTCCTGTCCCTTGGCCAATGCTGGCCTCGATCCTACAATGGACATTGTCTAAGTCAAGTCCAGCTCCAAAGTCACACCCGTTCGGGATCTGGTCCTCTTGCTGTTAGGCTGTCCATATGAGTGACCTGTTGGAACGGCTGCGCGGACGCGGATGGCGAATGACCGCGCAGCGACGTGTCGTGGCCGAGGTCCTCGACGGCGATCACGTCCACCTGACGGCCGACGAGGTACATGCGCGTGCCGTCGCCAAACTGCCCGAGATCTCCCGGGCGACCGTCTACAACACGTTGGGTGAGCTGGTCTCACTCGGCGAGGTGCTGGAAGTCGCCACCGACAAGCGCGCCAAGCGGTACGACCCGAACGCGCACCGTCCGCACCACCACTTGGTCTGCGCCCAGTGCGGCGCCATCCGCGACGTCCACCCGACCGGCAACCCGCTCGCCGACCTCCCGGCCTCGGAGCGCTTCGGCTTCACGGTCTCGGACGTCGAGGTGACGTACCGAGGCGTCTGCCCGAACTGCGCGGCAGGCTGAGACCCGCCTCCTTGCACGAAAGCCCCGGCACGCGCTGCGTGCCGGGGCTTTCCGCTGTTCGCCGTCCATAGCGGCACCTGTGCGCCACCGGCCATGAACACACCGAGGGCCGGAACCCTGTCGGATTCCGGCCCTCGGCCTTCAGTAGCGGGGACAGGATTTGAACCTGCGACCTCTGGGTTATGAGCCCAGCGAGCTACCGAGCTGCTCCACCCCGCGTCGATGAACTGAACAGTACGTCAACTGTGTGGACCAGCGCAAATCCCTTGATCGAGCGCTCCAGGGGGCAGCCTTCAGCTCCGGCCGGCGATCGCGCTTCAGCCCGTCCGGCCTTTCGAGGACTGGGCCGTCAAGGCCGAAGCGGGGGTCTGGGGCGGCAGCCCCCAGGGGCCGAGACGGGCAGGGGCGGAGGGGGCGAAACCCCAGGGGCCGAGACGGACGAGGGCGGAGGGGACGAAACCCCAGGGGCCGAGACGGACGAGGGCGGAGGGGACGAAACCCCAGGGGCCGGGACAGACGAGGGCGGAGGGGGCGAAACCGGCATGGACACCAGCCCCACCGCACCCCCAGCCCAACCGTCACGCGGACAACTCCTCCCGCAGCGCATCCCGCAACCGAGCCGCCCGCTCGGACACCTCCGCCGGCCCAAGAGAAACGGCACGGTCGGCCCACCGCTGCCCCTCGGCAAGCTCCCCCCGCCGCGCGTAGACGAGCGCCAGCCGAAGCGCGGCCCGCCCGTGCCCCGCGTCAGCGGCCCGCGTCCACCACAACGCGGCCTCCGGCTCACTCCCCTCCCGAACCAGCAGCAGCCCAAGATTGAACGCCCCGTTCCGAGACCCGGCCTCGGCAGCCTCGCGGTACCACCGGGCCGCCTCGACCACATCGCCCCGCGCGGCGGCCAGCATCCCGACCCGCACCTGCGCCCGCCGATGCCCCTGGGACGCCGCCCGTTCGTACCACTCCTCGCACTCGCTCTTCTCCTGAGCGGGCTCACCCAGCTCATGAGCGGGCGTCGGCGGCCGACGTGCGTCGAGCACGGCGGCAAGCCGGTACGCGGCCTCAGCGCTACCGCCCCCCGCCGCACCCCGCAGATGCCGTTCAGCGGCCCGTTCGTCCCCCTCACGGAGCCTCGCGATGGCGACCTGGAGTGCGGCTTCGGTGTGCCCGGCGGCGGCAGCCCGCTCGTACCAGCGCAGCGCGGCCGCGTCGTCGTCCTCGGTCCCCCGCCCGGCATGCAGAATCCCCAGGTTGAACGCGGCGTCCACGCTCCCGGCCTCGGCGGCCTTGGAGAACCAGGGCTCGGCCCCGGCCGCATCGCCGACCTGCAGCAACAGGATCGCCAAGGCATTCGCGGCCTCGCGATGACCGGCGTATGCGGCCCGCCGGTACCACTGCTCGGCCTGCGCGGTCCGCCCCTGCTCGGCGCAGAGCAGCCCGAGGTTGTACGCCCCGTTCACATCGCCCGCGTCCATCGCGGCCCGGTACCAGCGCTCGGCGGTCTGCGTCTCACCGCGCTCGGCGTGCAGCGCGCCCAGGGCGTTCGCCGCGTTCCCGTCCCCGTCCTGCGCGGCGCGCAGCCACCAGACGGCGGCGCTCTCCGTGTCCCCCGCGTCCCGCAGCAGGAACCCGAGCGCGCAAGCGGCCCGCGCCTCGCCGTCCTTGGCGGACGTCAGATACCAGCGCCCTGCCTCCTTGAGGTCGCCCCGCTTCTCCAGAATCGCCCCGAGGTGCAGCGCGGCCCGCCGGTGCCCGCGCGCGGCGGCCTGCCGGTACCACTGCTCGGCCTCTTCACCCGCCGCGCCGATGACACCGTTGTCAGTTCCGGCCTGGCCTGCGTCCGCGGCCTTGCGATCAAGCGTCCGCGCCAGCCGGTAGGCAGCCTCGCGGTGCCCGCGCTCGGCGGCGGCCCGCATCCACTGCTCGGCGCCGACGTCACTGCGGTGCTCCAGCAGATCGGCGAGCGCGTACGCGCCGAGGGCGTGCCCCTGCTCCGCGGACTGGCGCAGCCAGTACTCGGCGGCGGGCTCGTCGCCGCGCTCCCGGTGGTGCCGCCCGAGCGCGTGCGCGGCGGCCGCGGAACCCGCGACGGCGGCGATCCGCCACCATCCGGCGGCCTCGTCGGCGTAACCGCGCTGGTGCAGGAGGACACCCAGATTGTTGGCGGCGGCGCGGTCCCCGGCGGCGGTGGCAGCGCGCAGCTGAGGCTCGGCTCCGTCGAGATCACCACGGCGCAGCAGCATGGCCCCGAGGACGCTCATCGCCTCGACGTCGCCGGCTTCAGCGGCGAGCCGCTGGCGCGCTTCCTCGACAGCCTCGCCGGTTTCGTCCCGGTCGGAAGGCTGCGTGACATCCACAGACTGCGCAAAGTCGGCAGGCTGCGCAAACCGCCCTGTATCCAACAGAGTTGCCTTGTCCCCCATAACGTCCATCGTCGCACCACCTGCAACCTGGGTACACCTGGTATACCGCAGCCAGTGAGGTCACTTCAGCGTTTTGTCGACATGCCCACAGAGAGACAAGTCAAACACAGATTTCCCAACTCCCCCCGCATGGCGCAGCACTTCACGCAAGTCGCCAGGTCACCACGTGCGTCTCGGCGTGGCGCGGCACACGTCGAAGGCCCGGATCCATGATCAGGATCCGGGCCTTCGACTTCAGTAGCGGGGACAGGATTTGAACCTGCGACCTCTGGGTTATGAGCCCAGCGAGCTACCGAGCTGCTCCACCCCGCGCCGTTGTGTTGCAACCGTACCACGGCGCGGGGTGGGCTCCTGATCAGCCGCTTCCGGAGCTCTTGTCGCTGCTCTTGCTTGAATCGCCGGCGCTGCCGCCACTGGTCTTGTCGGCCTTGGTCTGCGCGTCCTCCGCCCGCTTCAGCGCATCCTCAAGATCCTTCTGCGCCTGGCCGTATGCCGGCCAGTCACCCTTCTTCAGGGCTTCCTGGCCCTGGTCGAAGGCCTTCTGGGCGTCCTTGAGCGCCTCTTGGACCGTCGGGTTGCTCGACGTGGGCGGTTTCGTGGTCCCCTCGTCGGAGGGTGGCGTGGTCGAACCCTCCGCTCCGAAGACCTTGTTGAGCGCCTTGTCGAGCGTGTCCTCGAAGGCGGTGCTGCCTCCATAGGTCACCAGGACCTTGCGCAGCAGTGGGTACTTGAGGTCACCACCGCGTACGTAGACGGGCTCCACATAGAGCAGTCCTCCGTCGAGCGGAACCGTCAGCAGGTTGCCGTACTCGATGTCCGAGTCACCGCCCTTGAGGAGTCTGATGGACTCGGCGATGGACGGCTCGGAGTTGAACTGGCTCTGCACCCGTTTGGGTCCGTCGACGGTTCTGCCCGTCGGCAGTTTCAGGATGCTGATCTTGCCGTAACCGGACTTGCCTGCTTCGGCGTTGACGGACACGAAGGCGCTCAGGTTGTCACGGCCGTTCGGCGTCATCGTCGTCGTCAGCGAGAACGACTGTGCCGTCTCGCCGGGCAGCTTCATGCTCAGGTAGTACGGCGGCACGGCGCTGCCCGACTTGTTGGTCGGGTCGTCCGGGACCTGCCACACCTCACTGCCGCTGAGGAACGTCTGCGCGTCCTTCACGTGGTAGCGGGTGAGCAGCTCACGCTGGACCTTGAACAGGTCCTGCGGATACCGCAGATGATCCATCAGCGACGGCGAGATCGAGTCCTTGGACTTGACCGTGTTCGGGAAGGCCTTCATCCAGGTCTTCAGGACCGGGTCCTTGGTGTCCCACTGGTAGAGCTTGACCTCGCCGGTGTACGCGTCGACGGTCGCCTTCACCGAGTTGCGGATGTAGTTGACCTGGTTCTGCTGGGCCACCACCGCGCGCTGGTTGTTGGCCGCCGTCAGCGAGTCCGCCGTCGTGTCACCGAGCGTGGTGCGGGAGGCGTACGGATACCCGTTGGTGGTCGTGTACGCGTCGACTATCCATTGGATCTTCCCGTCGACGACCGCCGGGTAGGCGTCACCGTCGATGGTCAGCCAGGGGGCGACCGCCTCGACACGCTCCTTGGGAGTGCGATTGTAGAGAATCCGCGACTCCTCGCCGATCGCACCGGAGTACAGGATCTGCGGCTCGCCGAACGCCACCGCGTACGCGGCCCGGTTGATCGGGCTGGAGAGGCTGACGCCGCTCTTGCCCTTGTAGCTGGTGGTCTTCTCGCCGCTGTCGTCGGAGTAGTCGATCTCCTTCTGGGGACCGCCGACGATCGAGTACTGGGTGGTCTTCTCGCCGTAGTAGATCTGCTGCTGATACGTGCCCAGGTCGCCCTTGGACGGCAGGTTGTACTCGGTGAAGACCGGGCGGCCCTCGCTGTCGGCCGTGGTGCCCTTGGCCGCGACGACGCCGTATCCGTGTGTGTACCGGAAGTGGTCGTTGATCCAGTTGTTCTTCGGGATGCCCTGGAGGTTCAGCTCGCGCAGACCGATGACCGTGTCCTGCGCCTTGCCGTCCTTGGTGTACCGGTCGACGTCCAGGTTCGACGGGAAGCCGTAGTAGTTCCGCACCTGCTGGAGCTGCTGGAAAGTCGGCGACACGATGTTCGGGTCCATCAGACGCAGGCTCGCGGCGGTGTTCGCGTCGTCGCGCAGCTCGGCCTTGTCCTTGGTGTTGCTCGTGCCCGGGTAGTCCGTCACCTTGGTGCCGTCGATCCCGTAGGCCTCGCGGGTCGCCTTCAGGTTCTTCTCGACGTACGGCGCTTCCTTGGCCTGCTCGTTCGGCTGGACCTGGAACTTCTGGACGATCGCCGGGTACAGGCCGCCGATGAGGATCGCCGAGAGCACCATCAGGCCGAAGCCGATGACGGGCAGCTGCCAGGTGCGCCGCCACAGGGTGGCGAAGAAGAGCAGCGCGCAGATGACGGCGATGCAGAACAGGATCGTCTTGGCGGGCAGATACGCGTTCGCGTCGACGTACCTCAAACCCGTCCAGTTGCCGGTCGCCTTGAAGTCACTCGACTTCACGGCGAGCCCGTACCGGTCGAGCCAGTAGGCGACCGCCTTCAGCGCGACGAAGATGCCGAGGAGCACCGAGAGGTGCCCGGTGGCCGCGCCCGTGGCGCGCGCCCCCGGGCTGGTGATCCGCAGCCCGCCGTACAGGTAGTGCGTGAGCGCGGCGGCGATCAGCGAGAGCACCGCTGCCGCGAAGCCGAAGCCGAGCAGGAAGCGGTACCAGGGCAGGTCGAAGGCGTAGAAGGCGACGTCGAGGTGGAACTGGGGGTCCTTCTGGTGGAAGGGCACCCCGTTCACCCACATCAGCCAGGTGCGCCACTGGCCCGAGGCGGACGCACCGGCGATCAGCCCGACCAGGGAGGTGATGCCGAGCAGCAGCCACGTCTTGTAGGGCGCGATGCCCATCCGGTATCGGTCGAGGCTCTGCTGCTCCATCGACATGGCACTGAGCGGCGGGCGCAGCCGGTGCGCCAGCCAGATGTTCACGCCGACCGAGAGCGCCATCAGCAGACCGAAGACGAAGAAGAGCCCGATCTTGGTCCACAGGGTGGTCGTGAAGACGGACGAGTAATGAACCGACCGGTACCAGAGCCAGTCCGTCCAGAACCCCGCGAACATGACGAAGGCCATGGCCAGCACGGCCAGCACGCCCAGCGTCATGAGCAGGGTCCGGACACGCCGGGAGGGTCGGCCCACTCTGATCCGTGGCCCCGTCGGGCCTCCGCCGCGGTCCGGCATCTGGAAAGCCAAGGTGCGCACCTCGAAGTCGCTGTTGATCCGTCAGGTCCCCGTGATGGTGGACCGTCCGTAAGGCTCCGTGATCGTGGAGCCTCATCTATGCAACTTACTCACGCTTTACTCGGTTCCCGGTTCCGGGTATTAACGAGGCAGGATTGTGACCATGTCCAACACTCCCATGGCAGCGAGCCCGCTCACCCGAGCCGTACTCGAAATCGACGAGTACGCCTCAGGCCTCGGCTGGGACCAGCCCGCTCGCCTCTTCGCCCTCGTAGACACCGCGCGACTGCGGGCCCAGGAACCCGGCCTCGCGGCCCAGCTCGGCCTGCAGGACGAACCGGAGACCACCGGTCTCACCCCCATCGAGCAGGACGAGATCCCTGCCGGCAAGCCGCTCGACGAGTTCCTCGGCACCATCGCCTGGCCGGACGCCGTAGTCGGCTGCGCGCTCACGGTGGAGCGGCTGATGCTGCCGCCGTCAGCGGAGGCCTCCGTACCGGAGGGCCTCAGCGAGAAGAAGCTCGCGACGTGGGTCGCCGAGCACCCGGACCGTCAGGAGGTACGCATGACGGTCGGCGTCCTGCGCGACGGCACCCGCGACTCGGCGCTTCGCCTGCGCGAGAAGGACGCGCCCACGGAGGTGCTCACGGGGTCGGACCTGGTACCGGGCCTGGCGGAGGCACTGTCGGCGACGTTCGCGGACTGATCTCTAGTGCCGCGTCAGCCAGGGTTTGCCCGTTGAGGAGCGGCGTCCGGTGCGTGCTCTGGGGGTCCCCCCGGCCGAAGGCTGGGGGAGTGCCGGCCGGAAGTCCCCGTACTGGACGTACTTGGGCTTTCGGCCGGTGCGGCGAGTGGGGGCACCTCCCACGCCCTTGAGGCAGTGGGGGAGCGCGCCGGGCGTCACGACGGGGCGAACCTTGGCTGACGCGGCACTAGCTGTACGTGGCTGGGGGCGCCCCCTGATCACGGGACGCCCCCAGCCGTGTACAACCCGATGTCCGTCAGCCCTCGGTGGTGCACTTCGGCAGGTCGGCCGTGTTGCCGGAGCTGATGTCCTTGAGGGCGCTCATCGCGTCGTCGATGGTGTTGACCTTGACGAGCGTGAGCCCCTTGGGGGTGTCCTTGGCGGCGGCCGCGCAGTTGTCCTTGGGCGTCAGGAAGTACTGAGCGCCCTTCTCTCGCGCGCCCACCGTCTTCAACTCGATGCCGCCGATCGGGCCGACCTTGCCGTCGTCGTCGATGGTGCCGGTGCCGGCCACGAACGTGCCGCCGGTCAGGTTCCCCGGGGTGAGCTTGTCCACTATGCCGAGCGCGAACATCAGGCCGGCGCTCGGTCCGCCGACGTCGGCGAGCTTGATGTCGATGGCGAACGGGAACGTGTGATCGGTTCCGGCCGAGATCCCGACGATCGCCCGGTCCGTACCGCTGTCTTCGGACTTGGTCGTGGTGATCGTCACGTTCTTGGTCGCGGTCGCCGTCTTGTTCTCCTTCTCGGCGGCGGCCTGCTCCTTGGCGGGCACGATCGTGAAGACGACCTTGTCGCCCGGCTTGTGCTTGGTGACCAGCTTCGCGACGTCGTCGGGCGCTTTCACCGTCGTACCGTCGACGGCCTTGATGACGTCTCCGGCGTGCAGCCGGCCTTCGGCCGGGGATCCCTTGAGGACCGTGGAGACGATCACCCAGGACTTCACCGGGACGTTCAGCTCCTTCAGGGCGGCCACCTTGGCGCTCTCCTGGGACTGGCTGAACTCCTCGGCGTTCTCCTGCGTCGACTGCTCCTCGGTCTTGCCGTCGGGGTAGAGCGTGTCGTGCGGCACGACCTTGTTGTCATGCGCGAGCCACCCGTACACGGCCTCGACGAGGTTCATGTTGTAGTCGGCGCTGGTGACCCGGACCGTGGTCATGTTCAGATGCCCGGTGCTCGGATAGGTCTTGTGACCGGAGATCTGCAGCACCGGCTCGCCGTCGTGCTCGCCCAGTGTGTTCACCGTGGGGCCCGGTGACATCTCCGAGTACGGCACTTTGATGAACACTCCCGCGCACAGGAGCGCGATCAGGATCAGAGTCGAGGCGAGCATCGTCGCGGTGCGGCGTGGCATGGAACGACAGTACGGGACGGTGCTGTCAGCGCACCGTCAGGGCCGTCCGTACGGGGTCGGACGGGGCCGTCCGTACGGGGTCGGACGGGGCCGTGCTCACAGGCCGGAGCGCCACCGTGGATACGGGGTCGGAACGCGTCGGGCTCACACGGCGTCGGAGTGGGACTTCTCCCCGCCCGTGGACCTCTCCATGGCGTCGGACCTCTCCATGGCTTCACGGAAGCGCGTATATCCCGCGAGCTCGACGCCGTCTCCCATCACCTTGCGATTGCGGCCGGCCCAACTGCCCCACAGTCCGGCACCGATCGCAGCCACAAGCGGAATCAGCAACCAGGCAAGCGCCGCCATGTCGACCTCCCAACCCCATGAGCGACCGCAACTGACTGATCAGCAGATTAACCATTCGCAGTGTTAACGCTCACGGCAGGGCCCCGGTTACGCAACCGGAGGGCAGGTGAGAGGTTGGCTAACTCTCAAGGCCGAATGAGCGGCCGAATCCTGAGGACGAGTGACCGGCCGGATCCTCGGGTCGAATGACCGGCCGCCTCAGCCGGCTCCGACCCACTCCTCCGTACCGTCGGAGAACTTCTGGTGCTTCCAGATGGGCACTTCGTGCTTCAGGTCGTCGATGAGCTTGCGACACGCCTCGAAGGCCTCACCCCGGTGCGGGCACGAAACGGCGACGACGACCGCGAGGTCACCCACGGCCAGGTCCCCGATACGGTGCACGGCGGCCAACGCCCGCACCGGATAGTCGGCCACCACCTTCTCGGCGACCCGCAGCATCTCCGCCTCTGCGCCGGGGTGACACGAATACCCCAGCTCATCGACGTCGGCACCACCGTCATGGTTCCGGACGGTCCCGACGAACAGCGCGGTCCCGCCGGAGGCGTCGTCCCCCACGGCCTTGAAGACCTCGTCCAGGGAGAGCGGCGTCTCACGAATGGCGATCAACTTGATCGCGTCCTGCGCCGCCTGCTCACCGGGATGGTCGTTCATGGATGCCATGAGCCCATCGTGCCCCACACCACTGACAACACGAAATAGAGGTTTCACCCGGCACACGCACGTGCGCCTTTGGAGCCTCCTACAGGAGATCATTCAGCCCGTCCGGCGTTCGAGGACGAGGCCGTCAAGACCGAAGCGGGGGGGCTGAGGGCGGCAGCCCCCAGGTACGGGACGGCTTGAGACGGAGGGAGAACCCTCAGGCCGACGCCCACGCCGGGTGCCCTGAAGCGCGGGCCGGGCCCCAAGCGCCCTCAGACCCGCCGCCGAGCCTTCCGAGCCCGCCGGACCACGGCAGCCGCACCCAGCAGAGCCACCGTCGCCCCCGCGGCCCCCGCCGCAGTCGCATCCTTGCGTCCGAGCCGCCGCCCGGCCACGGTGTGCCGCCCTGCGACCTCCTCCAGCAGCTCCGCGAGGACCTCCTCATTGGTCCACTGCGGCCGCCACCCGGCGTCATGCAGCCGGCTCCCGCTCACCACCCAGGGATACATCGTGTACGCCAGATCCCCGGCAGGCGAAGGAGTGAGCCCGATCCGGTGAAGCCGAGCAGCAGCCCCCAGGGCGACGGCGGACGGCAGTTCCATCCGCCGAATCCCGCTCAGCTCCTCGACCTCCTCCTGCTCCAGCCATCCGTCACACCCGACGGCGAGCTCTCCCTCCACCTTCTCGACGACGGCGTACTCCAGAGCACTGCACAGGTCCTCGACGTGGCAGAACTGCCAGGCGGGCCTCGATCCCGCCACCACAAGCAGCCGAGGCGATTCGAAGTACCTGGTCAGAGCGGTATCGGTGCCACCGACGAGCACGGCGGGCCGCACGACGGTGACATTGAGCCCCGGATGCGCCCGCGGCGCCCGCCGTGCGAGCCGCTCGATCTCCAGGAGGTCGCCGACACCCGTGGCCTCGGCCGTCGCCCGCAATTCGGCGTCTTCGGAGAGGGGCAGTTCGTTGTCGGGCAGCGCCCCGTAGACCATCGCGGACGTGCACAGCACCACCCGGTGGATCCCGGCCGCGGCAGCGGCCGTGAGCACGGTCTGCGTCCCCCGGACGTTGTACGCCGTCCGAGCCGCCGCGTCCGTCTCCAGATCGAGGTCCAGCGCGAGATGCACCACGACGTCCGCCCCGCGCAGCTTCTCGGCGATCGCCGGGTCACGGACGTCCAGGATGTGCCACTGGGCGGCCGCGCACTCGCCGCGCCGCTCGTCGATGGCGATGACCTGCTTGATCTCCTCGCTGGCGGCGAGCCGCTCGGTGAGCAGCGCACCCACGCCGGACGCGGCGCCGGTGACCGCGACGACGGGCCCGCGCGGGGCTGGGCTGGTTGAGTGGTTTCGCGCTGCGCGAACCTGCGGATCTGGGGAACTCACCGGGCGTCTCCAGCGGTTGTCTTCAGTAACGGACGCGCGTGACGCGTGCGTACCAGGTGGCATCCATCCTGCCGCAGGCCAAGAGTCGGCGAAGCACCGAGGCCCAATCGGGCTGTGGTGTCTACGCTGGGTGGTGTTGTCGGGCAGCCGCCGTCGGAAAGAACCGGCGGCCTTACCAGCCGAGGAATCCCGTGAGTGACACCCCATTCGGATTCGGCCTTCCGCCGGAGGAGCCGGAGAACGGCGACGAGGGCAAGAAGAAGGACCAGGAGAGCGGCGGTGGTCAGGGACCGTTCGGTTTCGGGCTGCCCGGCGCCGGTGGTCCCGGAGCCGACAATCCCCTCGCAGCCATGTTCGGTTCCATGAACCCCAATGACCTGGGCGCCGCGTTCCAGCAGCTGGGCCAGATGCTCTCGTACGAGGGCGGACCGGTGAACTGGGACATGGCCAAGCAGATCGCCCGTCAGACGGTCTCCCAGGGCACCCCTGACGGCACCAAGGACGCGAGCATCGGTCCCTCCGAGCGCTCCGGGGTCGAGGAGGCCGTGCGCCTGGCCGACCTGTGGCTGGACGACGCCACGTCGCTGCCGTCCGGCGCCGGCTCCGCCGTGGCCTGGAGCCGCGCGGAGTGGGTCGAGGCGACCCTTCCGGTGTGGAAGGAGCTCGTCGACCCGGTCGCCGAGCGCGTCGGCGCGGCCATGGGCGACGTCCTGCCGGAGGAGATGCAGGCCATGGCGGGACCGCTCATCGGCATGATGCGCTCCATGGGCGGTGCCATGTTCGGCACGCAGATCGGGCAGGCCGTCGGCGTGCTCGCGGGCGAGGTCGTCGGTTCGACCGATATCGGCCTGCCGCTGAGCCCGGCGGGGAAGGCCGCGCTGCTGCCGCTGAACATCGAGTCGTTCGGCAAGGACCTGGGCGTCCCCCAGGACGAGGTGCGGCTCTATCTAGCTCTGCGCGAGGCCGCCCACCAGCGCCTCTTCGCACACGTGCCATGGCTGCGCTCGCACCTGTTCGGCGCGGTCGAGGGCTACGCGCGCGGGATCAAGGTCGACACGGCCAAGCTGGAGGACGTGGTCGGCCAGTTCGACCCGCAGAACCCCGAGGAGCTGCAGCAGGCGCTCCAGCAGGGCATGTTCCAGCCGGAGGACACCCCGGAGCAGAAGGCCGCGCTGGCCCGCCTGGAGACGGCGCTCGCGCTGGTCGAGGGCTGGGTGGACGCGGTCGTACACGCGGCCGCCAAGCCGCGCCTGTCGTCCGCGGACGCGCTGCGTGAGACCCTGCGCCGCCGCCGTGCCACGGGCGGTCCCGCCGAGCAGACGTTCGCCACGCTGATCGGCCTGGAGCTGCGCCCGCGCCGGCTGCGGGACGCCTCGCGTCTGTGGGCCTCGCTCACCGACGCGCGGGGCGTCGACGGCCGCGACGGCCTGTGGGCCCACCCGGACATGCTGCCGACCGCGTCCGACCTGGACGACCCGGACGGCTTCGTACACCGCGAACAGCTGGACTTCTCCGAGATCGACAAGATGCTCGGCGAGGCGGCGAGCGGTTCCGGTTCCGCCGAGAAGCCCAACCTGAAGAAGGACGACGACTCCAAGGACGACAAGGGCGACGGCACCGAGTGAGCCTCCACGACGACGCGGTCCTCGTACTGAAGAGCTACGAGGAGCAGGAAGAGCTGCGCCAGACCTACCTGGACCACCTCGCAGCACACCCCGACGGACTGTGGAAGGCCTGTCAGGACGGGCACATCACGGCGAGTGCCCTGGTGGTCGACCCGGCGCACGGGCGCGTGCTGCTGACCCTCCACAAGAAGCTGCGCATGTGGCTGCAGATGGGCGGCCACTGCGAGCCCGTCGACGCGACGCTGGCGGCGGCTGCCCTGCGCGAGGGCACCGAGGAGTCGGGCATCGAAGGGCTGACACTGCTGCCTGGCGGCCCGGTGCGCCTGGACCGGCATCACACGCCCTGCGCCTGGCACCTCGATGTGCAGTACGCGGCGCTCGCCCCGGCCGGGGCCGAGGAGGCGATCAGCGACGAGTCCCTGGACCTGCGCTGGTTCTCGTACGACGACGTGGCGGACGTGGCCGACGAGTCGGTCGTACGACTCGTGGAGGCGACCCGCGCACGGCTGTGAACGTGTAAGGGGCGTCCGCCAAAGCGGTCGCCCCTTACGTTCGCTTCCTGGACTGACGGGTGGTCAGCTCCAGACGTTGCCCTGGTTCTGCCCGTGCGCGCCGTGCTGGCCCATGCCGTACTGCGCGGCGAGGCCCTGTCCGATCACGGCGTTCTGTGGAGGCAGCAACTCACTGGGCTGGACGAGCGCGTAGCCCTGGCCCAGGAAGCTGAGCTCCCAGCCCTCACCGGTGTTGCCACGGCGCCGGAACACGCCCGAGGAGTGCGTCTGGGCCTGCATCTGCACGCGCAGGCCGGTGGACCACGCGACGATGGCGTCGGCGTCGCAGTTGACGTACTTGTCCGGTGTGACCTGCATCATCAGCGGCATCCCGGAGGTCATCAGCGCGACCTTGCCGCGTCCCGTGATGTTGAGCTGGTACTTGCCGGAGCCGGAGATGCCGTACTGGCTGTCCACGGCGATGACGTCGTAGTGCAGCGAGGAGTCCATCGCGAGCACATAGCTGCTGTCGACAGTGAGGCCGTCCTGCTCCACCTCCATGACGTGCACGTGCTGGGCGAGGTTGGCGAGGTAGACCGTCCCCTGCCCGTGACAGCGCATCAGGTCGAGGCCTTCACCGGTGTACGCGCGCGAGCGCTGCTGACTGGTGTTCTGGTACTCGGCGTCGAACTCGACGAGCCCCTGGTACGCGACCATGGTGCCCTTGCGAGCGAGGATGTCGTCGTGGCCCTCCAGGACGATGCGCAGCATCTGCGAGTTCTGCAGGCTGTAGCGCTCCTGGGTCTGCTGCTCGTTGTAGCCGAAAAGCGGGCTCTGCATGGTGTCGTGCTCCCCCTCAGCCCCGGACTCGGAGGCGGTCGGTGCTGTCCTCGCTGGGCTGGACGACGACGATGCCCTGCCCGGAGAACGCCATCTGGTACGCCTCGCCGCTGCCGCGTCCGATCAGCGACTGCGCCTTGAAGCTGCGCTTGCCCTTCACCTTGAGGTTCGGGGACCAGGCGACGAGCGCGTCCGGGTCGACGTACGTCTCGTCCTCACCGCCGCCGCAGTCGACGACGATCGGCTTGCCGCGGGAGGTCAGCGCGACCCATCCCTGGCCGGAGATCTTGGTGTTCCACAGGCCCTGTCCGGCGAACTTGGCGAGCCCCTTCACCCGCTCGACGCCCCACTGGAGGTGTGCGTCGAAGGCGAGCAGATTGGTGGCGTTGACGGAGATCGCGTCCCCGTTGAGGTTGATGACGACGACGTTCGCCCCGTAGTCGGCGAGGTAGAGCAGGCCGTCACCGGAGCACTTCATCAGCGGCGCGCCCTCGCCGGTGACCCAGTCGCGCGCGATCTGGCGTACGGCGGGCGGGTTGGGCTCGTACTGGACGAACCCTTCGTAGGCGACCATCGACCCCACGCGCGCGAGGAGGTCGTTTCCGGTCTGCATGGCGACCTTCAGCATGTGGTTGCCGTGGTTCTCCATGCGGGCGGTGACGGGTGCCGGGGCGAAGCCCGCGAGTGGCTGGTTCATGACGGGCTCCCTCAGACCTCGTACGGCTGGACGACGATGAAATTGCCGGGCGCGGCGCGGAACTGAAGGTTCACGCTCTCTCCGGTGTCGCCGGGGTAGGCGTTCCGGCGCATCCGCACCTGGCTGGAGACGATCACCTGTGCGGCCGCGGACCAGGCGACGACAGCGTTGCAGTCGGCGAAGGTCGTGGGCGTCACCGGCAGCACGACGGGGGCACCGTGCGTCTTCACGACGATCGTGCCGGTCCCCTGGAACTGCATGGTGAACAGCGCGCCTCCGGGGATGCCGTGTCCCTCGATCCGGCGCACCTCGTACTGGAGCGACTCGTCGAAGGCGAGCACGTTCTCCGCGGAGACACAGATCGCGTCGCCCTGGAGTTCGATGGGGTGCACGTGGGTGGAGTTCTCGGCGAGGAACACCTGCCCCTGGCCCGTACAGCGCATCAGCTGCATCTCCTGGCCCGTCGCATTGCCCACGATCCGCCCGGCAAAGCCGGCGCCCTTGTAGCTGAAGTCGACCTTGCCCTGGTAGAGCACCATGCTGCCCTGGCGGGCCAGTACGGGCTGACCGCCGATGCCGAGGTCCACCCGGATGAGCTTCTTGTTCTGCTGCGTCCACCGCTGGCCGGTGGGCGTCTCCTTGAAGGCCCCCAGCGCGGCGGCCACGCCCGCGCCGCCCTGCGGGGCGCCCTGGGGAGCGCCGTACGGAGAGGGTGCGCCGGGCTGGCCGGGGTACTGTCCGGGCCCCTGGCCCGGGACCTGCCCGTACTGCGGCTGCTGACCGTAGCCCGGAGGCGCGGTCGGCGCCTGCTGCTCGTAACCGGGAGGTGCGGACGGAGCCTGCTGGCCGTAACCGGGCGGCATCGGAGCCGTCCGGCCGGGAGGCTGCTGGCCGTATCCGGGCGGCGGACCGGGCTGCCCGGGCGGCTGCGCGTACGGCGCGGGGCCCGGCGGCGGAACGGGGCCGCCCGGCGGGGTGTGCAGGGGCGCGACGATGGTCGGTGCGGCATGCACAGAGGGCGCGGCGGGCGCCGGAGCGGGCGGCGGCGTGGCTCTCGGGGGCGGCGCGAAGCCCTGCGCGGCGGGCTGCGGCGCGGGCGCCGGGGCGGAGGCGGCCGGGGCACCGAACGCGGGCGGCGCGGTGGCCTGGGCCGGGGGCGCGAAGGACGGTGCGGCCGCGGCCTGCGGCTGCTGCGCGGCGGGCGGCTCCTCGGCGACCTCGCCACCGAAGTTCTTCAGCAGCGCGTCGAGACCGCCGTCGAAGCCCTGTCCCACGGCGGCGAACCGCCAGACGTCCTTCAAGTAGAAGTCGCCCAGCATCACGGCACGTTCCGTGGAGAACTCCGCGCCGCTGAACGAGTAGCGGGCCACCTCCTCGCCACCGGCGACAACGCGGAGGTATCCGGGGGCGATCTGCGACATCTGCCCGGAGCCGTCGATGGTCGCCGTGAAGGACAGCTTCTGGATCTGCGCCGGGATCCGGTCGAGGGTCACACGGAAGGACTCCGTGTCGCCCGACTGGGCGCCGAGGAGTTGGATGGACTCCTCAGGGGTCTTCGGCTGGTTGAAGAAGACGAAGTACCGGTCGTCCGACAGACGTTCGTCGGCGTCCAGACCGAAGCAACTGATGTCGAAGGTCAGTCCGGGGCCGGTGATCTGCACGCCTACGTACAGATCGGTGCCCGCGGTGAGGTCACTGATCTTGGCCTTGTGGCCGCGTTGGAATTCCCTGGCCATGCGTAACGACCGTCCCCCATCCCGAATGCGAGTGCGTCGCGTCAGGCTAACGGCAAACTCTGGGAGTGGACGAAGCCGGTACAGACCCGGTACACAATCGGCCCTTGAGGGCGGACCCGCTCTACTCGTCGCGTGCGGCGGGCAGATGGGGCAGCCGGTCGGCGGCGACCACCCCCTCGAGGTAACCGCGCGCCCGTTCGGTACGCGGATACGCCTCGAGAAGCCGCCAGAAGCGCGGCCCGTGTCCGGGCACGAGCAAGTGGGCGAGTTCGTGGACGAGAACGTAGTCGACGACGTACTCGGGCATGCCCTGCAACCGGTGCGACAGACGGATGCTGCCCTCGGACGGGGTGCACGAGCCCCAGCGCGTGTTCTGATTCGTGACCCAGCGCACCGACGTGGGCCGGGCCCGGCCGTTGAAGTACTGGCCCGACAGGCGCTCCGCACGCTCGGCCAGCTCGGCGTCGCCGAGCACCCTCTTGCTCTCCTGGGCGGCCAGTTTGTCGAGCATGACGGTCACCCAGCGCTGCTCCTCCGCCTCGGACATCCGAGCGGGGATGAGCACGACGGTGCGATCGCCCTCGCGGTACGCGGAGACCGTTCTGCGCCGTCGCGCGCTCCTGCGGACCTCGATCGCGCTCGCCCCCGAACCGCTTGGCGGCGGGCTCGTCGTGCTGCGCTGTGGTTTTCCGGCGCGGTGCAGTGGGTCGGCGGGCACGCCCCGACGTTACCCGCTGCACACGGGGGAAGTCCCGCCCCCGGGACGGTTCGATGCCGATCCGCACTCCGTGCGCTTGATTTGTATGACGAACGGTGCAGCCTGTGGACAACTTTCGGCACCGCTCGGCCCGGACGGGCATGCTGGCATTTGATCGGCGGGCGCAGGAGGCGCACCGCCGGCACACGGGGGACGCTCTATGGGCTACGGGGGTAGGTCATGCATCCGATGGTGAAGCCCGCGCTGCGGCGCGGTTGGCGGGATCTCAACACCGTGCAGTTCGGGATGGCACCGCCCCACGCGATGGTGCTGGGCCCGATGGACACGGCGACGGGCAGTTTCCTGGACCTGCTCAACGGAGCACGCGGGATGCCGCTCCTGCGTGAGGAGGGACGCAGGATGGGGCTGCCCGACGGCCATGTCGACGCCCTCGTGGAGCGGCTGGCCCGATCCGGCCTGCTGGACGACGCGACTGGAGGCGGCCCGGCCGCGGACGCCTTGCGCAAGAAGAAGGCGGTGCTGGAGCGGCTGCGCCCCGACCTCGCCTCCCTCTCCCTCGTCACGCGCGAACCGGGCGACGCCATCGAGCGGCTGGCCGCCCGCCGCTCCCTGCGCGTACAGGTGCGCGGCGCCGGCCGGGTGGGAGTGGTCCTGGCCTCGCTGCTCGCGGGCGCGGGCGTCGGCGAGATCGATGTGCGCGACGTCGGCCGCGTGGAGCCGTGGGACGTGGCACCGGGCGGGCTGCCCGCCGAGTCCATCGGTGAGCGCCGGGAGGAGGCCGCTCGCCGAGCGGTGCGCCGAGCAGCACCGGACCGTCCACCTCGGGCATCCTCGCAGGGGACATCCTCGAACGAGGAGGACAAGGACAAGGAACGGGGACTGGCACTGGTGATCCTCACCCCCCGGGACGGCCTCGGCACCCACGCGCCCGATCCAGCGGCGGCCGAGACTCTGATCGCTTCAGGGACGCCCCATCTCTACGCGGGTGTTGTGGAAGGCACCGGGGTCGTCGGCCCCATGGTCCTGCCCGGCGACACCGGCTGCGCGGGCTGCCTCGACCGGGAACGCGCCGACCGGGATCCGACCTGGCCTCGCCTGGTCGCACAGTGGCGCTCCGGGCGGCAGCGCCAGGTACCGGCGTGCGACCTCACACTGGCGGCAGGCGTCGCCGGTCTGGCCGCCGGACACGCGCTTGCCTTCCTGGACGGCACATTGCCCTCCAGCGCGGGGGCCCGCTGGGAGGTATCGGTACCGGGCCTCGACTGGCACGCGAGACCGGTCTGGCCTCATCCGGCATGCCCCTGCGGCGCAGCGGAGAAAGCTAAGGGGGAGCGCGCCTCGGAGGACGGCGAGCCGCACGAGACAATGGCGGGGCAACAGCCGTACGCGGCACGGCTGTCTGGGACTTGGAGGGCGCATGTCTGATCTTCCCCGGAAGGCGGTCACCCGTACCGCCAAACTCGCCGCGCTACCGCTCGGCTTCGCTGGGCGGGCGACCTGGGGGCTCGGAAAACGTATCGGCGGGAAGTCGGCGGAGATTGTGGGCCGTGAGCTCCAGCAGCGCACGGCGGAGCAGCTGTTCAAGGTGCTCGGCGAGCTCAAGGGCGGCGCGATGAAATTCGGGCAGGCACTGTCCGTCTTCGAGTCGGCGCTGCCCGAGGAGATCGCGGGGCCGTATCGCGCGGCGCTGACGAAGCTTCAGGAAGCAGCGCCTCCCCTGCCGACAAGCAGCGTTCACTCCGCGCTGGAGGAGCGGCTCGGCGAGAACTGGTCCGAGCTGTTCCTGGAGTTCCAGGACAAGCCGTCCGCGGCAGCCTCGATCGGCCAGGTGCACCATGCGGTGTGGCACGACGGGCGCGAGGTCGCCGTCAAGGTGCAGTACCCCGGGGCGGGCGAGGCGCTGCTGTCCGATCTGACCCAGCTCAGCCGATTCGCCAGACTTCTGGGTCCCCTGATCCCCGGCATGGACATCAAGCCGCTTATCGCCGAACTGCGCGACCGGGTGTCCGAGGAACTCGACTACGGACTGGAAGCCCAGGCCCAGACGGCACACGCAGAGGAATTCGCGGGCGACCCGGACGTCCTCGTCCCGGCGGTGGTCCACCAGTGCGACCAGATCCTCGTGACCGAATGGATCGACGGGACACCGCTGTCGGAGGTGATCTCCGACGGTACCCAGGAGCAGCGGGACCGCGCCGGCCAGTTGCTGGCCCGCTTCCTCTTCTCGGGACCGGCTCGCACCGGCCTGCTCCATGCCGATCCGCACCCGGGCAACTTCCGTCTGCTGCCGGACGAGAAGAACGGCTGGCGCCTGGGCGTTCTGGACTTCGGAACGGTCGACCGCCTCCCGGGGGGCCTGCCCCTGCCGATCGGCGACTCCCTCCGCATGACCCTCGACGGCGACGCCGAGGCGGTCTACGAACTGCTCCGCGAGGAGGGCTTCGTCAAGGAGTCCATAGACCTCGAACCCGACGCGGTCCTGGACTACCTCCTGCCGATCATCGAACCGGCCGCGGCGGACGAGTTCGCCTTCACCCGAACCTGGATGCGCAGCCAGGCCGCCCGAGTGGCCGACCCCCGCTCCCCCGCCCACCAGCTGGGCAAGCGGCTCAACCTGCCCCCGGCATACCTCCTGATACATCGCGTGACCCTGAGCACCATCGGCGTCCTGTGCCAACTGGGCGCCACGGTCCGCCTGCGCGATGAACTGGAGGAGTGGCTGCCGGGGTTCCTGCCGGACGAGGAACTGCTGGACGAGGAGGAATCGGCGGTCGAGGCCTGAGTGGACGGGCCTACCGGCCTACCACCACGCCGAGTCCAGGCGGCCCTCGATCGCTCTGAGGTTGGTGCGGGCGCAACTGTCGCAGAAGTAGTTGCGGGTGCCGTTCTCGACCGAACAGGTCCAGGTCGGCTGAGGGCACTCGGCCCGGGTGCCGCAACGGGCGCACACGATGTGCTGGGCCTCGCCCGCGTCACGCCGCGGTGCGGAGCCGGTGCTGTCACTGTCCCCGGGAAGACTCGTCACTCCGCGACGATAACGCCGTGGCCGACGGTTCGCTCGGCACAACGCACCGCGGGGGCCAGTCCGTTCGGACCGACCCCCGCGAGGATTCACTGCCTGGAACTGCCGCGACTGCAATGGGCTACTGCATGACCGCCATGGCCAGCGCGCGCCGGGCTCGCATCGAGGCGCGCTCGGCCCGGCGCTGCATGCGGCGAGCGGTCGCCAGGCGCATGGCCCGACGTTCCTGCTCGGCCTGGTGCAGTCGCTCGTGCATATGCGCACGAGCCAGGGCTTCTGGGATGAGTTGCATCTCTCGGGTCCTGTTCTGACGCGAGTCGTTCGCGCCGGTGGTGGTGAAGTCTGGGATCGCGGAGCCTGCGGGCTCGCTGGTGGACGGCTTCATCGGGGCCTGCTTCTTGGGGTCGTGCGTCAGGGGGCGATCGATCGTTCCTCGGGCGTTCATGCCGCAACCGGGTTCTTGCGCGGGCGGCCACGCGGCCGCTTGCGGGCCACGACAACGCCCTGGACGAAGAGCTCGCCACCCCAGACGCCCCAGGGCTCACGCCGCTCCTTGGCGCCGGCGAGGCAGGCCTCGATCAGCGGGCAGGTGCGGCAGAGGGACTTGGCGTACTCGACATCGGCCGGCGACTCGGCGAAGAAGACCTCCGGGTCGTAGGAGCGGCAGGGAACGGGTACGCCGAGGTTCTCGATGGCGTCGTCGAGCGCGGTGAGCGCAGTGAGCGGGATCAAGGTGGAGTCCTCCGTGAGGCCGGGCGGGGGGATCGTTTCGGAAGGCGGTACGGACGGGGCGTGCGCTTCGAGTTGCACGGTTCGTCTTCCTCGTCTGGTCGTGCCGGCCGGTTGGCCGGTTGGCGGCTGGTACCGGGTTCTTTTCTTGTCCCGAGGCCCCTTCGCTCTGCCGCCCCCGGTCGGGGACAAACAGAAGGGCCGCGGATCCCGGGTGGGGTTCCGCGGCCCTGAAGGCGCCGGCCTGATCGAGAATCAGGCTGGATCACTCCAGGGTTCAGGCCCACGGAAGGCCCACATCGTGTGGTGGTGCTGCGTTGTCTGCTTCAGGGCTCCGGCACCGGCCGCCGCAAAGGCATAGGCCTGCGCCTCTGCCACTACTGCTGCTTCCAGTGCCTGCGTCGGTCGCTCATTGCGCTCACGGATGGGAAGACCCGCGAGAGACAGGGAGGACTCCGGCCGGGCGGCAGGGATGCCGGACAGACCGCTGCCCAGGTTCGAGACGCCGAGCATGCACGTGGAGACGACCGAGCGATCGGTCATTTTGATGGTGCTGATGGAGCTGGTGGTGATGCTGATCACTGGAATCGCCTCCTCTCGGCGTCTAAGGGGACCGGGTGAGCCAGTCCGACGGTTATTAAGTACAGCACGGATCCAGGGCCTTGGAGAAGGCCGCCGTTTCCGTGCTTAGAACCTATGGGGATCGCTGGGGCATGCGCAAACTATTTTTTCGACGAGTTTGAATCAGTCACCATCGTCGCCTGCTCCAAGCTCTTGATCTGCACAGATGGCCAGAACGTCGGCTCCGAAGCGGTTCAGCTTGCGTACTCCGACGCCGGGGATCCGCGCCAGCTCGCGCTCGTCGTCGGGCACGGCCTCGGCGATCGCCATCAGCGTCTTGTCGGTGAAGACGCAGAACGCAGGCTGCCCACTGCGCTGCGCCTGCACCGCGCGCCACTCGCGCAGCCGCTCGTAGAGACCTTCGTCCATGTCGGAGGGGCAGTCCTCACAGCGCATCAGTTTCATCTCGCCCGCGTCGGTCAGCGTGCGGCCGCAGACCCGGCAGCGGGCCGGGGTTCGGCTCGTCCTCCGTACGACGGTGCCGCCGCTGCTTCCGACGCCGCGCTCGATGCCTCCCGAGCCGCCGCCGCTGCTGCGGCCCGCGATGGCGACGGAGCCCGGACGCAGCCCGTCGAGGAATCGGCTGGGCCTGCGGTTGGGCCTGCCGCCGGGCGAGCGGGACAGCGCCCAGGAGACGCACAGGTGCTCTCTGGCGCGGGTGACACCAACATAGAGGAGGCGGCGTTCCTCCTCGATCTGCTCGTCGGTCTTTGCGTAGGTGATCGGCATCATGCCCTCGGCGACGCCGACCAGGAAGACGACGTCCCACTCCAGCCCCTTGGCGGAGTGCAGCGAGGCGAGCGTGACGCCCTGCACGGTCGGGGCATGCTGGGCGCTCGCGCGTTCGTCGAGCTCCGCCACCAGGTCACCGAGAGTGGCGCCGGCCTTGGCGGCGGCGAAGTCCTGTGCGAGGTACACGAGGGCGGCCAGCGACTCCCAGCGCTCTCGGACCGCGCCGGAACCTGCCGGGGGCCGGCTGGTCCATCCTTCGCCGGACAGCACGGCACGGACCTGTGAGGGCAGGTCGACGGCGTCGTCGAGCAGGGAGTCATTGCCCCCGAAGCGAGCCGCGGCACGCAGGGCTGCCCCCGCCTTGCGCACTTCCGGGCGGTCGAAGAACCGCTCGGCGCCGCGCAACTGGTAGGGCACCCCGGCGTCGGCGAGGGCCTGTTCGTAGATCTCGGACTGGGAGTTCGTACGGAAGAGGATCGCGATCTCGCCCGCGGGGACGCCGGAGGCGACGAGGTCGCGGATACGGCGGGCGGCGCCCTCGGCCTCGGCGGGCTCGTCCGTGTACTCGGCGTAGACGGGCTCCGGTCCCGGGGCACGCTGGGAGATCAGCTCCAAGCGGTGCTCGGCGGCCCTGCCGCGGGCCTGGGCGAGCAGTCCGTTGGCGAGGTGGACGACCTGGGGCGAGGAGCGGTAGTCGCGGACGAGCTTGACGACGGTGGCTCCGGGGTGGCGGGTACGGAAGTCGAGAAGGTGGTCGGGAGTTGCACCGGTGAACGAATAGATCGTCTGGCTGGCGTCACCGACGACGCACAGGCTGTCGCGCTCACCGAGCCACAACTCCAGCAGGCGCTGCTGGAGCGGGCTGACGTCCTGGTACTCGTCGACCACGAAGTGCTGGTACTGGGAGCGGACCTGATCGGCGATGTCGTGCCGGTCCTGGAGGATGGCGACCGTCAGCAGCAGGACGTCCTCGAAGTCTATGACCGCGCGATCGCGCTTGAGGTCCTCGTACGTCGAGTAGAGCTGGGCGATCTCGGCCGGATCGCGAGGGGCGTCGCGGCCGGCCTTGGCGGCGGCGGCCGCGTAGTCGGCGGGGATGGTCTGCGTGACCTTGCACCACTCGATCTCGCCGGTGACATCCCGCAGTTCGCCCCGGTCGAGGCGAATGCGGCAGGCGACTGCCGCGTCCGCGACGAGCTGGATCTTGCGATCGACCAGCCGGGGCAGGCTGCCACCGACTGCTTTCGGCCAGAAGTAATGGAGTTGGCGGAGCGCGGCGGAGTGGAAGGTGCGGGCTTGGACTCCGCCCGCGCCGAGCTGACGCAGGCGGCCACGCATCTCGCCCGCGGCGCGGTTGGTGAAGGTGACGGCCAGCACGCTGGAGGGCTGCAGGATCCCGGCGCGCACCCCGTAGGCGATGCGGTGGGTGATGGCCCGCGTCTTGCCCGTGCCGGCGCCCGCCAGCACGCACACCGGACCGTGCAGGGCGGTGGCGACCTCGCGCTGCTCGGGGTCGAGCCCGTCGAGCACCGCGTCGGCCGTGTCCGGAACCTGCGGGAAGAGGGTGGAGTGCGTTGCTGCTGTCACCCCGCCATGCTGCCAGGTCGCAGGAGACGGACGAGCCGGTTGTCCACAGGGAGGCACGTGCAGTCGTACTAATGCGGCAGGCGTCACTTCCCGCCGGGGCACCCGGGGTACCCCCTACGGGAATGGCGGCCAGGTCACATACGTTGCACTGCCAGCGACCACGCACCCCGAAGCCGTGAAGGAGCGCAAACGACATGCAGGGCACTGTGACGATGTACAGCACCACGTGGTGTGGCTACTGCCGTCGGCTGAAGAGCCAGATGGACCGCGAGGGCATCACGTACAACGAGATCAACATCGAGCAGGACCCGCAGTCTGCGGCGTTCGTGGAAAAGGCGAACGGCGGAAACCAGACGGTTCCGACGGTCCAGGTAGTTCCCTCCAGTGGTGGCGCCGAGGTCGTGATGACGAACCCGAGCCTTGCCCAGGTGAAGCAGGCACTCGGCGTCTGATCCCCGCGATACGCAACCCCCGATCGGCCTGGAGCTGATCGGGGGTTTGCGCGCTCCGGGGACTTTCCCGTTTTGGAAAGCCGGGGATCTTGACCGTGCCGGCCGAAGGCCAGAAGCATCGAACGCGACAAGGACCGCCGACCTGAGGGGAAGCGTGGGCACACCGCTGCGGAAGCTGTCGGGAGACCCGGAGTGCAAGAACGGCACGTGCCCGACGCTGTGGGGTACGAACGATGGCAAGGACTACGTGGTGCAGGGTTACGTGATCACCGACCCTGCGCGGCTGGCACAGCTCGATCTCCCCGAGGGAGAGACGGCCGTCATGGTCCCGGCCGCCGCACTTGAGGAGTTCTTCCGTGCTCCGCGGTGAGGAGTTCGGCCGTCTCTTCGAGACCTTCGAGCGGACCGCGTTCCGGCTGGAGACGCTCGACGTGTATCACGTGAAGAAGGAGCGGGAGCAGATCGCTCGGTTCCTCGCGGGTGAGGACATGGGCCCGGAGTGGAGCGACAACCCATGGGTCCGCTCGATGACCGACGAGGGCAAGAGCGTGTCCCGCGTTCATGTCCTGCGCTCCCCTCTGACTGACTACCTGCGTTACGAGCTGTCGGCTTACCCCGGCAACATCAAGGCCGGGGAGTCCATCGGGATCATCGACCTTGCCGAGCAGAAGGTGACCGGCCTGCCCCGATCACGACTTCTGGCTCTTCGACGACCGCGGTGTGTACCGCATGCACTACAACTACACACCCGCCGGCGCGTTCATCGGCGGTCAACTGCTACCTGCCGACCGACTCGCGGAGTACCAGGGTTACCGCGACGTGGCGCTCACTCACGCCGTGCCGTTCGCGAACTACTGGGAGCGGCACCACTGACCACGGACTCGATCGGGAGCGCCCTGCGGGCACTACGTGATGCATCGGGACTGACCGGTGACGCGGTGGCCCGCAGGGCTTCCATGTCCGCCGGGAAACTCTCGAAGATCGAGAACGGCCGAACCCTGCCGACCGTGCAGGACGTCGTGCGCAGCCTGTCAGCCGCTCACGCGGGCGCACAGCCGTTCGCCTGCCATGCGGCACGGGCCGTTGGCCAGCCGCTCGACAACGGACGGAAGGCAACGGCGAAAGGGGGTGGGGTATGACCCCTTGAAGGGTCCTTCCTCGACCGCCGGGTCTTACCGGCTCAAATCCTGCCTCGGTTTCGGGCCCTTCTGAGGGCGCCTCACACCCCGATGACCTGCGCCTTTGCGCGTGGAGACCTGTAGATTTCGTGGTCCCGTGAGAGCTGAGAGAAGGGGAATCCGAGATACAGGAACACGTATGGCGCCGTGCGCTGGTGCGCTCGAACATGAAGCCCGCAGAGAAGTTGGTCGGCGTCGCCATGGCGTTGTACGCGGACTACGAGACGGGCGAGAACGTGTGCCCGTCCAACGGGACCATCGCCAGGGAACTCGGCTACGGTGGGAAGGCTCCAGAGCAGACGGTCAACAAGATCGTCGGCAGGCTGCGTAAGGCCGGCTGGCTCACGAAGACGGGCAAGGTGCCGGACGGCCCGGTGATCTACCGGCTCACGTTGCCGAAGGAGGGCGGTATGGCTGAGGAGCCATACAACCTACATACCTTCAAGAGCGACGGCGATGGAAGTAGCAAGCCGGTAGGCGAAGAGCGGCTCCCGACAGGGGGCCGACAGGGCAAAGACGAAGGGCGCAAGCAGCCAGCGAAAGTGGGCCGCGTGAGCGGCCCCCAGCAGGAGGACATAGGCGCTGGCTCTCTTGGGGGCCTTCGGCCCCCTCCTTGTCCTTCGTAGACCTGGCGACGGTCAAGCAAGAGGAGCGCCGCCGGAAGTGGTTCGGCGAGTCGTACACAGTTCCCCTGCCAGCCGACTTCGACTACGACAACTGAGCCAATCGGCTCCGCGAGGCAGAACACGAGCCGCCGCCCTTCTGACTCGGAACGACAGAAGGCCCCCAAGTCGAGGGCCTTCCTCGCCTGTTCATCCTGCATCAGGCGGACGTCGGAACCACCGTGGCTTCCCCTGCTCCCTGGGCTTCCTCCTGGCCCTTCACCCGCTGTGCTGTCCGCTCCGCTTCGAAGTCCTCCCAGCGGCTGACGATCTCCCACTCCACACCCGTAAGCGGCTTCGGCTTCGCGTACGGCTTTCCGTGCAAGGAGATCGGCGTGATCGGTGAGAGCACCTGAGAAGACTTGGAGGGCACATCCCAGTACGTGATGCCCTGCTGCTTGATGTTCTCGATCAGGTCGCCGGGATCGATGGCCAGGACGTCATGTCCGAAGTGCGCCTTGACCTTGTGCTTCTTCAGCCATTCACGCCGTTCGTCGACGCTCGACCGCTCCCACCACTCCGCGTAGCCCTCGCCCGTGCCCGTCCACACGGTCACCGGCTTCGGCCCTTCCTGGTTGGTGACCTTCTCTCGGTCCTGGGCAAGGCTGGCGACTTGTGAGGCGTACGCGACGGCGCTGATCTCGTCCTGCTGGAGTTCCTTCAGGAGCTGGTTCATCTTGCCGTCGATCACGGCGAGCTTCGCCGCACGACTGTCGTCGATGGTCGTCTTCGACTCCATCCGTTCCAGGTGGCCGATCTCGCCCAACAGGGCCGACTCCAACCAGGGGTACAAGTCCTCTGCCCAGAACCTCTGCTTCGGGCATGCCTGGATGCCCTTGCTCTTGTTGCCGTGACACCGATACCGCTCGCGCTTGCCCTTGGCCGGGTCCCCCTTCACGAAGTAGAGGGAGCTGCCGCACAGCATGCAGAACGTCACGCCCACGGTCGGCGATGTAGAACCCTGCTGCTTCTTGTACTTGACCGAGGCAACGGCGTCCGACAGCTTCGCCCACTCCGCCTCGTTCAGCACCGGCTCAGACCGCATGACGGGGGTGCCGTCGTCGTTGCGGACAACGGCGCCATTGGCGCGCACGTACTCCCCGAGCAGAGAGCGGCTGACCAGTACAGCTTGCACTGTGGTCGGCGTCCACCTGGCTCCCCGAGGCTTCGGGTCGGCCAGCCGAGTCGTGCTCTCGCCTGCCGCCGCGCGGATGCGAGCGATGTCCTGAGCCGTGGGTACACCTTGCTCGTTCAGCCAGTCGGCGACGGCCGAGAAGCTCGGCTTCTCGATGAAGCGCCGGATCATCTCGATCAGCGTCGGGCCGTACTCGGGGTCGAGTTCCAGAGTGAAGCCTGCGTCACCCTTCACCGCTCTGCGCCCGAACGGGACAAGGCCACCCGGCCACCGGCCCGTCTTCCGCATGGTCTCCCGGGAAGCCTTGTTGCGGGCCTTGATGGCGTCCAGTTCGGCTTCTGCGACCACGGCCAGGATCTTGGCGATGGTCTTACCCCACGGCTTCGAGAGGTCGAACCCCTCCTCGCAGGAGATGAGGCCCTTACCATTCGCCTCGCACCACTCGATGATGTCCGAGAGGTGACGGACCGACCGGGCAATGCGGTCGATCTTCAGGATGATGATGTGGTCGAACTGGTCTTTCTTGTTGTTGAGCCAGTCCCCAAGTGACGGGCGCACCCATGGCGAGATGGACGCCGACACGTCGATGTCGACGGCGAAGTCGACCAGCTCCATTTCCTCCGCGTCCGCCCGCTTGCTGATACGGGTCCGCTGCGTTTCCTCGCCCGTCTGGTTCTCGTTGCCTACAGACAGACGGACCACGCCAAGCGCCCTGGGCTTGTCGCTCACCCTTGCCCCTCCCCAAGACATGGGCGGCCTCCCCTGGCCGCCACAAGCAGGAGGGAAGCCTACAGACCGCTCCCACCGTTCTCTTCCCGGACGGTTCGACGCTCACGAAACCTTCGCTGGCACAGGTCAAGCAGAAGATCGGCGTCTGAGCGACGTCAGGCGGCTGCCCCCCGCGTCGGCAGGGGCTTGCCGTACCAGAGCTCGATGAGGCGGGCCGCGATCGAGATTCCGTAGGGAGGCAGCACCTCCCCGGACTCGAAGGCGGCCCGCAGGTCTTCCCGGGAGAACCAGCGGGCTTCGTGGATTTCCTCGCCGTCGACGTTGATCTCGGACGAGGTGGCGCGGGCCATGAAGCCCAGCATGAGGCTGGAGGGGAAGGGCCAGGGCTGGCTGGCGATGTATTCGACCTCGCCGACCGTGACGCCCGCCTCCTCGAAGACCTCGCGGCGCACGGACTGCTCGATGGACTCGCCGGGCTCGACGAAGCCGGCGAGCGTGGAGAAGCGGCCTTCGGGCCAGTGCACCTGGCGGCCGAGCAGGATGCGGTCCTCATCGTCCGTGACAGCCATGATCACGGCAGGATCGGTGCGCGGGTAGTGCTCGGCTCCGCAGGCGGGGCAGCGGCGGATGTGACCGGCGGCCGCGATGACCGTGCGTTCGCCGCAGCGCGAGCAGAAGCGGTGCAGTCGCTGCCAGTTCTCCAGGGCGACCGCGTGCACCATCAGACCCGCGTCACGCGGGGACAGCAGCAGCCCGGCCTCGCGCAGACCTGCGGGGCGCGCGGACTGGTCGATACGGCCAGGAAGCGCGTCCTTCTGAAGTGCGAAATAGCTCACACCGTCGTCGTCCGTGCCAAGGAAGTAGCGGTGCGCCTCGGTGAGCGGGGCCTCGAAGGAGGGGGTCATCACGAGTTCGGTGGTGCCGTCCGCCGTCTCATCGATGAGCACCTGACCGCCGGAGACCACGAAGACACGGGTTGTGGGGTGGCTCCACGCCGCCGCGAGCCAGGCCTCGTCGAGCCGGTGGTGGGCGGCCCGGTCGATGCCGCTCGGAGCGGTGAGCGAGATGGGACGGTCGGCGGTGCGGTCGGTCCAGGTGGTCACGGGTGCTTCCAACTCCCCCGGTGGAACGGTTATTTCGGCGGGCGGTTCAGCAGGACGTACGGCGGTGCGGTGGTGCGGGGCGCTCGTCAGGACGTGGGTCGTCTTCTTCGTGGATGCCTGTTCAGTGTGCCTCGCGCCAGTTTTCGGCCAGATCGCCCCACAGGTGGGCGGTGGTTTCGACGCCCTTCATGAGGAGATCGAGCTCGACTTTCTCGTTGGGGGCGTGCCAGCCGTCCGAGGGGACGGAGATGCCCAGGAAGAGCACGGGGGCACCAAGGACTTCCTGGAGGTCGGCCGCGGGTCCGGAGCCGCCCTCACGGGTGAAGCGGACCGGCTGCTCGAAGGCCCGTCCCATCGCCCGTACGACGGACTGGAGGGCCGGGTGGTCCAGTGGCGTCAGACACGGGCGCGTGGCCGCGCCGAACGTGATCTCGTACCGGATGCCCGCGGGCACCTGCTCGGCGGCCCAGGCGCGTACGGCCTTCTCGATGTGCTCGGGGTCCTGTCCCGCGACCAGCCGGAAGGAGAGCTTCACCATGGCCGAGGACGGGATGATCGTCTTACTGCCGGGGCCCTGGTAGCCGCCGCCGATGCCGTTGACCTCGGCGGTCGGGCGGGCCCAGATGCGCTCCAGGGTGGTGTGTCCGGCCTCTCCGTGGGTGGCTGTCGACTTGGCCGTACGCAGCCACCGCTCCTCGTCGAAGGGCAGCTCGGCGAAGAGCTCGCGCTCCTGGTCGGTGAGTTCGGTGATGCCTTCGTAGAAGCCGGGTACGGCCACGCGCGCGTGCTCGTCGTGCAGGGCCGCGACGAGTCGGGCGGCGACGGTAGCCGGGTTCTGCACGGCACCGCCGAAGGATCCGGAGTGGATGTCCTGGTCGGGGCCGTACAGCTCGATCTCGCACTCCGCGAGGCCGCGCATCCCGGTGCACACCGTGGGGGTGTCCTCGGACCACATGCCGGTGTCGGAGACGATCACGGCGTCGGCGGCCAGCCGCTGCGCCTTCGCTTCGACGAGGTCACGGAAGTGCGGAGAGCCGGATTCCTCCTCGCCCTCGATCAGGAGCTTGAGGTGGACGGCCGGGGCGGTGCGCCCGGTGGCGGCGAGGTGGGCGCGGACGCCGAGTGTGTGGAAGAACACCTGGCCCTTGTCGTCGGAGGCCCCGCGCGCGTAGAGGCGGTTTCCGCGGATCACCGGCTCGAAGGGCTCCGTGTCCCAGCCGTCCTCACGGGCGGCGGGCTGCACGTCGTGGTGCCCGTAGACCAGGACCGTAGGCGCTCCCGGGTCCTGTGAGGGCCACTCGGCGAAGACGGCCGGGGCGCCCGCGGTCGGCCAGACCTCGGTGGTCGGGAAGCCGGTCTCCCGGAGCTTGGCGGCAAGCCAGTCGGCGCTGCGCGCCACGTCCGCGGCGTGGTCGGGCTGCGCCGACACCGAGGGGATGCGCAGCCACTCCGCGAGGTCGTCGAGGAAGGCGGTGCGGTGGTTCTGGATGTACGTGCGGACGGTGCTGACGGCGCTGTCAACGGGCTTGCTCATGCTCACGAGCCTATCCGCCCACAGGGGCGTGTTCGTCCGGCGGTTCCCCGGGAGCCCCTTCTTGTGGGCCTGCTGGGTCTTCGATGAGCAGCCGCTCCAGGGCGGCACGGTCCGGGAGGTGGCCCGGTCGGACGACCTCGCCGCTGCGGACGTACAAGAACGCGGCCTTGACGGACTCCAGGGGCACGCCGTGCTGCTCGGCCCAGGCGAGACGGTAGAGCGCGAGCTGAAGGGGGTCGGCGGTGCGGCCGCGGCCGGTCTTCCAGTCGACGATCTCGTACGTCGTCCCGTCGCCGTCGCCGTTCCGGTAGACGGCGTCGATACGGCCGCGCACGACACGTCCCGCGATCGCGAGCTGGAAGGGCGCCTCGACGCGATACGGAGTCCGGTGCGCGTACGGAGTGCGCTCGAAGGCATCCTTGAGGGCCTCCAGGTCACACTCGTCGGCGATCTCGGCCTCGCTGCCGGGCAGCTCCTCCGGCTCCAGCATGGGCAGCCGCAGCTCTTCGAAGCGGGACTCGACCCAGGCGTGGAAGCGGGTGCCCTGGCGCGCGGCGGGCTGCGGGGGGCGCGGCATGGGGCGGGCCAGCTCCTGCGCGAAGCCGTCCGGGTCGGCGGCCAGGCGCAGCACCTGCGACGCGGTGAGCGACGGTGGCAAGGGTACGTCCGTGACGCTCGCGCGGGCGCGCAGGAGCTCTCCGGTCAGCGCGTCCAGGTCACGGTCCCAGGAGGCGAGGGTGCGGGCCTCTTCGGGGGTGAGGTGTGAGGGCTCCTCGGGCTCCTCGGGATGGGGACGAGCCTCCGGGGCGGGCGCCTGGTGCGGAACCGTCGGGCGGGCGGTCGCGCGGTCCGTCGGGCCGTCCGTCGCGCGGTCCGTGGTCCAGGTGTCCCAGTCGGAGTCGTCTTCGTCGGGGAAGCCGTCCTCCCCGTAGGGGGAATCGTCGTAGGGGAAGTCGTCGCCCTCCGGCGGAGGCGGCCAGTCCGGATCGTCGTACGGGGACGGGTCGTGGGCAGCCCTGGGCCGGCCCCCCGCGGCCCCGGGGTGGGCCTCCTCGTGCGAAGCCACCCGCTCCAGGTGGGCGAGTACGGTCTCCGCGGCCGCGCGGCGGCGCGCGAGTGCCGTGTCGTCGAGCGGGAGCGGCCACGCGTGGTCTGCGGCCGCCTCGCGCAGCGCGGGATTCTCCTCGTCCTCCGCGGGCTCGTCCGCCCAGACCTCGATCTCACCGTGTCCGGCCGCGCAGTGCTCGTGCAGTGCGTGCAGGAAGTCCGAGGGGCCGCGGGGTTTCTTCTGGGAGGGGCCCCACCAGTGGCCGGAGCCGAGCAGGAGCGAGCGGGGGCGGGTGAAGGTGACGTAGCCGAGGCGGAGTTCCTCGGTGCGCTGATGCTCCTTCATGGCCTCGTGGAAGGCCTTGATGCCCTTGGCCTCCCAGACCTCGATGTCGGGCAGCGTGTCGGCGTCGCCGCGCAGCTCGTGCGGCAGGACCTTGCCCTGGGCGGTCCACTTCTCGCGGCCCTGGGTGCTGGGGAAGGTGCCGGTGACGAGGCCGGGGACCGCGACGACGTCCCATTCCAGGCCCTTGGACTTGTGCGCGGTCAGTACCTTGACGGTGTTTTCGCCACCGGGCAAGGCATTGTCGAGGCCCTTCTCGTACTGCGCGGCGGTGCGCAGGAAGCCGAGAAAGGCCAGCAGGGTCGCCTCTCCGTCGCCCGCGGCGAAGGACGCGGCGATGTCCAGGAAGTTCGACAGGGTCTCGCGGCGGCGGGCGGCCAGGGCGTGCGGCGACGCGGAGAGCTCGACCTCCAAGCCGGTGACGCCGAGCACCCGGTGCAGGACGTCCATCAGCGGGTCGGCGAGGGAGCGGCGCAGGTCGCGCAGCTCGGCGGCGAGCCGCGCGAACCGCACCCGGGCGTCCGGGGAGAAGGGCAGCCCGTCGTCGTCCCCTTCGGCCTCGATGGGCATCTCCAGGAACGTGTCGAGCGCGTCGGCGAGCGATATCACCTCCGACGGATCGACCCCTTCGACCGCTGCGGCGAGCCGGCGGTCCGGGTCCTCGTCGGACCCTACGCGCGCGTGGGACACGAGGAGGCGAGCACGCCGCCCCAGCAGGGCGAGGTCGCGCGGGCCGATCCGCCAGCGCGGACCGGTGAGCAGGCGTACCAGGGAGGCGTTGGCTCCCGGGTCCTGGAGGACCTCACAGACTGCGACGAGATCCGCGACCTCGGGAAGGTGCAGCAGCCCGGAGAGGCCCACCACCTCGACCGGGATGTCGCGGGCCACGAGTGCTCCCTGGATTTCGGCGAAGTCGGTGGCCGTGCGGCACAGGACCGCGATCTCGCCGGGCGCCTTTCCCGTGCGCACGAGATGGGCGAGGGAGTCGGCGAGCCAGTCGATCTCCTCGGCATGGGTGCGCAGCAGCGCGCAGCGGACCACGCCGTCGCGCTCGGCTCCAGGGGCGGGGCGCAGGGCCTCCACGCCCGCGTGCATGGCGCGCAGGGGCTCCGCGAGGCCGTTGGCGAGGTCGAGGAGGCGGCCGCCGCTGCGGCGGTTCTCGCTCAGCGCCTGGCGGGTCGCGGGGCGGCCGTCGGGGTGCGCGAAGTGCTCGGGGAAGTCGTCGAGGTTGGCGACGGAGGCACCGCGCCAGCCGTAGATCGCCTGGCAGGGGTCGCCGACCGCGGTCACCGGGTGACCGGTGCCGGCGCCGAAGAGACCGGCGAGCAGGACGCGTTGGGCCACCGAGGTGTCCTGGTACTCGTCCAGCAGGACCACGCGGAACTCGTCGCGCAGGATCTCTCCGACTTCGGACCGGGTGCGGGCGAGGGTGGCCGAAAGGGCGATCTGGTCGCCGAAGTCGAGGAGGTCGCGCTCACGCTTGGCCGTGCGGTAGCGGCCCACCAGCTCGGCGAGTGCACGTCGGGCCGCGGCCGCCTCGGGGACCTTGCGCAGGTCGGCGTTGGTGAGTTTGGCGCCCTCCAGGGAGCGCAGCAGCTCGGCGTCGTACGCGCGCAGGTCCTCGGGGCGTACGAGGTGTTCGGCGAGCTCGGAGTCGAGCGTGAGGAGGTCGCCGACCAGGTCGGGGAAGGAACGGGTCAGCGCCGGGTACGGCCCTGGCGCCTCGCGCAGCACGCGCGCGGCGAGCTGGTAGCGGGTGGCGTCGGCGAGCAGGCGGGACGTCGGTTCGAGTCCTATGCGCAGCCCGTGGTCGGTCAGCAGGCGGCCCGCGAAGGCGTGGTACGTGGAGATGACGGGCTCGCCCGGCGGGTTGTCGGGGTCGATCACGTCCGGGTCGGTGACACCCGCCTTGATGAGCGCTTTGCGGACGCGCTCGGCGAGTTCACCCGCGGCCTTGTTGGTGAACGTCAGGCCGAGCACCTGCTCGGGAGCGACCTGTCCGGTGCCGACCAGCCACACCACACGCGCCGCCATCACCGTGGTCTTGCCCGAACCGGCTCCGGCCACGATCACCTGCGGGGCGGGCGGTGCGGTGATGCAGGCCGTCTGCTCCGGGGTGAACGGGATGCCGAGGAGCTCCTTGAGCTGCTCGGGATCGGTGATACGGGCGGACACCTCAGAGAGGCTAGCGGCGCCCACTGACAGCGGGGGCCACATCGGCCGTCGAGGCGAAAGAACCGCTGGTCAGCACACGTGGTGCCGTACATCACTCGACCACGAGAGGTCCCGCGGGCACCTCAGTCGACCACGTGCCGCCCCTCCGGTCGAGCACTGCACGACGCCCGAAAAGCGCAGTGTGTGCAGTGTTGTCCCGCAGTCGGCGAGAACCGTTCGTCGAGGACCTTGCCGGCGGCCGTGGCCAGGAGATCGCCCACCCACTCGCCCTCCAGGGGCTCCTGGGCCTGCACCTTGGGGAGGGTCTCGCCGCCGTTCTTCTTGGCGGCGCCCTGGCGCAGCTGGACGAGTTCGGCGCCGCCCGGTTCAGGGCGTACGCCGTCGAAGGCGTCGTCGACCGCGCCCTCGCCGACAGCAAGCTGGTAGACGGCGAGCTGCGGGTGGTGCGCCACCTCGGCGGCGCTCGGCGCCTGCTTGCCGGTCTTGAAGTCGACCACGTAGGCGCGGCCTTCGGTGTCCGCCTCGACACGGTCCATGGAGCCGCGGATGCGTACTTCGTATGACCCCGCTTCGAGGGTCACGTCGAAGTCGTGCTCGCTGGCCACCGGCGTACGGCCCGTGCGATCCATGACGTGCCACTTCAGGAAGCGCTCGAGCGCCACGCGCGCGTGCTCCTTCTCCTGCAACGACTTCCAGGGGGCGTCGAAGGCGAGGGCGTTCCACACGGAGTCGAGGCGCTCCATGAGGACGGCGAGGTCGGCGGGGGTGCGTCCGGACGCGACCTCGTCGGCCAGGACGTGCACCACATTGCCGAATCCCTGGGCGGCCGTGGCCGGCGCGTCGGCCTTCACCTCGCGGCCCAGGAACCACTGCAGGGCACAGGTGTTGGCGAGCTGGTCGAGGGCGCTTCCGGAGAGCACGACCGGCTGGTCGCGATTGCGCAGCGGGACCTTGCTCTCGGTCGGCTCGTACATGCCCCACCAGCGGTAGGGGTGCGCGGACGGGACCAGGGGCCGACCGTCCTCGTCGGCGAGCGCGGCGAGCCGGGCGAGGCGCTGTGCCGCGGCCTGCCTGAGGGTGTCCGAGACGCGCGGGTCGACGGTCGTGGCGCGCAGCTCGGCGACCAGCGCGGCGACGGACAGCGGGCGGCGCGGACGGCCGGTCACGTCCTTGGGTTCGACGCCGAGTTCGGTGAGGAAACGGGAGGGCTGGTCGCCGTCGTCGGCAGGAGCCTTCACCGCGGTGACGACGAGGCGTTCTCGCGCGCGCGTGGCGGCCACGTAGAACAAGCGGCGCTCTTCGGAGAGGAGTGCTCCGGGCGTAAGAGGTTCGGCCAGCCCGTCGCGTCCGATGCGGTCCGCCTCCAGCAGGGAGCCGCGGCGACGAAGATCCGGCCACAGGCCCTCCTGGACGCCCGCGACAACGACGAGGCGCCACTCCAGGCCCTTGGAGCGGTGCGCGGTCATCAGGCGTACGGCGTCGGGGCGTACGGCTCTGCGGGTGAGCGTGTCGGCGGCAATGTCCTCGGCCTCGATCTCCTCCAGGAAGTTGAGGGCGCCCCGGCCCCCGGTGCGCTCCTCCGCGCGCGCCGCGGTCGCGAACAGCGCGCACACGGCGTCGAGATCCCGGTCGGCGTTGCGCCCGGCCGCGCCGCCACGGCGGGCGGCCCGCTCCAGGCGCTGCGGCCACGGTGTGCCCTCCCACAGATCCCAGAGCGCCTCCTCGGCCGTCCCGCCACCCGCGAGGCGCTCCCGCGCCTTGCGCAGCAGCGCGCCGAGGCGCTGGGCCCCTCGGGCGTACGCCGGGTCGTGCGCGACGAGCCGCTCCGGCTCGGCCAGCGCGCGGGCGAGCAAAAGGTCGGACGGCGGCGGTACGAGGTTGCCTGCGGCGCGCTCCTCCTCGCGCAGTGCGCGGCCCAGGCGCCGCAGGTCGGCGGCGTCCATGCTCGCGAGGGGCGAGGCGAGCAGGGTCAGCGCGGTTTCGGTGTCGAGCCAGGGTGGCGCTGCGGACGCTTCGGAGTCGGCGCTCTCTTCGGGCTCGTCCACGGCACGGGCACCGGGGCTTTCCGCGAGTACAGCGGGCCCGGCCTCCACCGATGCATCGGGCTCGACCTCCACCGATACGGCGGGCTCGGTGCCGGAGCCCTCACCCGGCTCTGCTCCCTCCCTGGGCTCTGCTTCCTCCCCGGGGGCTGCTTCCTCCCCGGACTCCTTTTGCTCACCCTGCTCTGCTTGTGCCACCGCCCGCAACGCCGTCAGCAGCGGCGCGACCGCGGGCTCGTGTCGCAGCGGCAGATCGTCGCCGTCGATGTCGAGCGGCACCCCCGCCGCGGTGAGCGCCCGCCGGATTGTGGGAATGGTGCGGGAGCCCGCGCGCACCAGGACGGCCATATCTCCCCAGGGAACCTCGTCCTCCAGGTGGGCGCGGCGCAGGATGTCCGCGATGTTGTCGAGCTCCGTGCCGGATGTCGGATACGTGTAGGCCTCGACGCGGCCACCGTCCCGTACCGGAGACAGCTCGCGGTGGGCGCGTACCTTCTCCGCCGGAAGGCGGGTCAGCGGCATGCGCTGGGTGAGCAGGCGGGTGGCGGACAGCAGGGCGGCTCCCGAGCGGCGGGACGTCCGGAGGACCTCGACCGGCGCCGGGCGGCCGTCCGCGCGCGGAAAGGCGTCGGGGAAGTCCAGGATGCCGTTCACATCGGCGCCCCGGAAGGCGTAGATCGACTGGTCGGGATCGCCGAAGGCGACGAGGGTGCGCCCGACGCCCGCGAGGGCTCGCAGCAGCCGTACCTGCGCGGGGTCGGTGTCCTGGTACTCGTCCACGTAGACGGCGTCGTACTGGGCGGCGAGGCGCTCGGCGACCTCGGGACGCCGGGCGAGGAGCACCGCGCGGTGGACCAGCTCCGCGTAGTCGAGCACTCCTTGCATGTCCAGGACGTCGAGGTACTCGGCCAGGAAGGCGGCCGCCGCTCCCCAGTCGGGGCGGCCGATGCGCCTGGCGAAGGCGTCCAGGGCGTCGGGGCTCAGTCCCAGTTCGCGACTGCGGGCGAGCACCGCGCGGACCTCGTCGGCGAAGCCGCGGGTGGTCAGACAGGCGCGCAGCTCGTCCGGCCAGCGCACATGAGCGAGGCCGAGGCGCTCCAGGTCGGGCTGGCCCGCGAGCAGCTCGCGCACCGCCACGTCCTGCTCCGGACCGGACAGCAGTCTCAGGGGCTCCACGAACAGATCGCTGTCCTGGTGGGCGCGGACCAAGGCGTAGCAGAAGGAGTGGAAGGTGGTGGCCTGGGGCGCGCGGGCGGCCCCTATGCGCAGCGCCATGCGGTCGCGCAGCTCGACGGCAGCCTTCCTGCTGAACGTGAGCACCAGGACCCGCTCCGGGTCGCCGTCCCGTGCGATCCGAGCGGCCACGGACTCGACGAGCGTGGTCGTCTTGCCAGTGCCCGGACCTGCGAGAACGAGCAGCGGACCGCTCCTGTGGTCAACCACCGCGCGCTGCCCTGCGTCAAGACGAGGGGGATCCACCCGGGCCGACGGGGTACGCACCAGTCGGTACGCGCCGCGGGCCCCCTGGCGCACCTGGGGGTGCGTCAGGCGCCTGGTGGAAGAAGAGGAGCTCACGTGGTTCGCCGGTCCTGGTGGTTGTGCGGTTTGTCACTGCCGGCGCGGAGCGCCGTGGTTGAGGGGTGGTGGTCGGGCGACGACTGGGAGGACTGCCGCGTGTGGAGGGCGGTGGCCGCGGGGTGAGGAGGATGCGCGTCGACGACGCTACGCCGGTGGGCTTCCTGGAAGGAGGGCTTCCCCTTCTTCCCTCAGGCCACGTGCGTCCCTCGCTCCACGAACGTACGGCATGTCACGGATGTGCCTCATTTCCCTCGTACGGGCCACAGGTTCCCCTTCCGCACGTCCGATGCCGGAAGCTGTCAGGTGTGACCTTCCGCGCGCTCGCCGCCGTCCCATCGCGCCCGTCTCATGTCGACGCGCGGCAGATGCCCCTCGGAGGCCCTGCTCGCCTCCTTCAGAGGCGTGCCCTCGTCGCGGTAGTGGGCCAGCGCCTCCAGTTCGTGGCCCGGGAGCAGCACGCCGTCGGCGCGTATGACACGCCACCAGGGCACCGCTCCTCCGTAGAGGGCCATCACACGGCCCACCTGGCGCGGCCCACCCTCCTCCAGCCATTCGGCGACGTCGCCGTACGTCATGACGCGTCCGGGCGGGATCAGCTCGGCGACCTCAAGCACCCGCTCCGCATACTCCGGCAGGGCGTCCACCGGAAGACTCTCCTCGCTCATCCGCCCCATCCTGCCCCACCCCACCGACAACGTGACGCGGTCACGACTGTGTGCATCCCTCGCCCCGCGGCGACACTTGGGGCAGACTGTGCGCCCCCGCATTTGCACCCTGATGCCCCCGTGTGTCGGTCAGGCATGCCACCATCGTGCGGGCGGTGACTGGTGATACGAGATCAAGAAGAGACGATGAGGCAGCAGGGCGTGCACCCCGAAGACGCGGAGGGCACCTCCAAGGCCTCGTCGCGCCCGGACACCGACGGCGTCGGCGACAAAGACGCGGGCGGGGCGAAGGCCGAGCCCATGACCGCCAAGACGAGCGAGTCCGCCTCCACGGCGTCCACAAAGCGCGCCCCTAAGACGTACGAAAACGAGAAGCAGCAGGTCAAGCAGGGTTCCGATTGTCCCGAGGAAACCCCGGCCGACGAGGTCGAGGGCGACGAACCGCTGCTCCCCGCGCGCGTGCACCGTCCGTCCGACCTGATGCGGCTCCTGGTCGGCTTCCTTGCGATCGTCGTGCTGCTCGCGATCGCCGCGTTCGCGCACGGCACCACCTCGGGGCTCGAACAGGACATCAACAAGGGCACGGGCCAGGCGCCCGATCTGCTGATCAAGATCGCGGGTCTGGCGTCCAGCATCGCGATCCTCCTGGTGCCCGTCGCCTTCGCCATCGAGCGGCTGATCAAGCGGGACGGGCTGCGTATCGCCGACGGTGTCCTCGCCGCGGTGCTGGCGCACGGAGTGACACTCGCCACGGACCTGTGGGTCGCGAAGGCCGCCCCGGACTCCATCCAGGAGGCGCTCACCCAGCCCTCGCCGGGTGACATCCACGCCCTCACCGACCCCGTGCACGGCTATCTCGCGCCGGTCATCGCGTACATGACGGCCGTCGGCATGTCCCGCAGACCGCGCTGGCGCGCGGTTCTGTGGGTGGTGCTGCTCCTGGACGCCTTCTCCATGCTGGTCACCGGCTACACGACGCCGTTCTCGATCATCCTGACGGTGCTGATCGGCTGGACCGTCGCGTACGGGACGCTGTACGCGGTCGGCTCGCCGAACGTGCGACCCACCGGACGGACGCTGATGGCGGGCCTGCGGCATGTGGGCTTCCACCCGGTGAGCGCGGCCCGCGAGGAGGCGCCGGAGTCCACGGAGAGCGGCGACCGCGGCCGACGCTACTTCGTCACCCTGGAGGACGGCCCGCCGCTGGACGTCACGGTGGTCGACCGTGAACAGCAGGCGCAGGGCTTCTTCTACCGTGTGTGGCGCCGGCTGACGCTGCGCGGCATCACCACGCGCCGCAGCCTCCAGTCGCTGCGTCAGGCCCTGGAGCAGGAGGCCCTCCTCGCCTACGCGGCCATCGCGGCCGGGGCGAACGCGCCCAAGCTGATCGCGACCTCCGAACTCGGTCCGGACGCCGTGATGCTCGTCTACGAGCACACCGGTGGCCGCACGCTCGACTCGCTGCCCGACGAGTTCATCACCGACGATCTGCTGCGCGACACCTGGCATCAGGTGCAGGCACTGCAGTCCCGGCGCATCGCACACCGCAGACTCGCGGGCGACGCCATTTTGGTGGATCGTTCCGGCACGGTGGTCCTCACCGAGATGCGCGGCGGCGAGATCGCGGCCGGGGACCTGCTGCTGCGCATGGACGTCGCCCAGCTGGTCACCACGCTCGGACTGCGCGTGGGTGCGGAGCGCGCGGTGGCGTCGGCGGTGGGCGTACTCGGCCCGGACGCGGTCGCCGACTGCCTGCCGATGCTGCAGCCGATCGCGCTCTCGCGCTCCACGCGCGCGACGCTGCGCAAACTGGCCCGGGAGCGCGCACAGCGCGAGCGGGACGCCGTGCTGGAGGCTTCCCGGCAGGACAAGCTCGCTCGAGCCGAGGAAGCCGAGGAAGACACCGCGGTCGCACTGGAAAAGCCTGGCAAGAAGGCCGTACGCGCCGAACAGCGGGCCGAGAAGCGGGCGATCGACGAGGCTCTGGACGAGGCGCGCGAGGAGGATCTGCTCACCCAGATCCGCCACCAGGTACTGCTGATCAGGCCGCAGGCGCCGGTCGAACCGGCCCGCCTGGAGCGCGTCCGGCCGCGCACCCTGATCAGTTTCATCGCCGGCGCGATCGGCGCGTACTTCCTGCTGACGCAGCTCACCCATATCGAGTTCGGGACCCTGTTCGACAGCGCCGAGTGGGGCTGGGTCGCCGCGGCGGTGCTGTTCTCGGCGGTCAGCTACCTAGCGGCGGCGATGAGCCTGCTCGGCTTCGTGCCCGAGCGGGTGCCGTTCCTGCGGACCGTCGCGGCGCAGGTCGCCGGCTCGTTCGTGAAGATCGTGGCCCCCGCGGCGGTCGGCGGCGTCGCCCTGAACACGCGCTTCCTGCAGCGCGCCGGGGTGCGGCCGGGGCTCGCGGTGGCGAGCGTCGGCGCGTCGCAGCTGTTCGGGCTCGGCTGCCACATCCTGATGCTCCTGTCCTTCGGCTATCTGACCGGCACCGAGAAGACGCCGTCCTTGTCGCCGTCCCGCACGGTCATCGCGGGTCTGCTGACGGTCGCAGTGCTGGTTCTCGTGGTGACGTCGGTGCCCTTCCTGCGCAAATTCATCGTCACGCGCGTGAGGTCGCTGTTCGCGGGCGTCGTACCGCGCATGCTCGATGTGCTCCAGCGGCCGCAGAAACTGGTCACCGGCATCGGTGGCATGTTGCTGCTCACCGCCTGCTTCGTGATGTGCCTGGACGCCTCGATCCGAGCGTTCGGCCACGAGGAGACCACCACACTCAGCCTCGCCAGCGTCGCCGTCGTCTTCCTCGCCGGCAATGCGCTGGGCTCGGCGGCGCCGACCCCCGGCGGCGTGGGCGCAGTCGAGGCCAGCCTCACGCTCGGTCTGATCGCCGTCGGCCTTCCCAAGGAGGTCGCGGCGCCCGCGGTGCTCCTTTACCGGCTGCTGACTCTGTGGCTTCCGGTGCTGCCGGGATGGCTGTTCTTCAACCACCTGACACGTAAGGGCGCGCTTTAGGCCGCGCACGGAGCCATTCGCACGAGTCCACGGGCCGTCGTCCGCGTCCACTGGCCATCCCGACGGACCCACTGGCCATCCTGTACGGCTCCACGGCGGGCCCTCACCCACACGGCTCGTGCCCCGAGCGTCCCGCCCCGCACGCCCGCAGGATGGGAACATGCCGAACCCTCCCCAGCTGCGCGCCGCTGCCCTGACCGTCACCGCCGTCGTGCTGTTCACCTTGATGGCGGGTTGCAGCGACGGCAGCTCCAAGGAGGAGGATCTGACGGCTCAGAAGTTGAACTGGAAGGAGTGCCCGGCACCGTCCGAGTCCGAGGGCGGAGGCAACGCTCCCTCACCCCTGCCGGGCGGTACGGAGTGGCAGTGCGCCACCCTGAAAGCGCCTCTGGACTGGGCCAAGCCCAAGGGCAGCACGATCGGGCTCGCGCTGATCCGGGCGAAGACGAGCGGCGACCCCAGCAAGCGCATCGGCTCGCTGATCTTCAACTTCGGCGGGCCGGGCGGCTCGGGCGTCACCACACTGCCCGCCTTCGGCGAGGACTACGCCAAGCTGCGCACCCGCTACGACCTGGTGAGCTTCGACCCGCGGGGGGTCGGCCGCAGCGCAGGCGTGAAGTGCGAGGACGACAGCCAGCTCGACGAGTTCTTCCAGCAGGACGCCACCCCGGACGACACCGCCGAGCAGCAGAAGCTCCTGCAGAACACCAAGACGTTCAACGCGGCCTGCGAGAACAACTCCGGCAAGACGCTCCCCCACGTACGCACGACCGACGCGGCCCGCGACATGGACCTGATGCGGCAGGTGCTCGGCGACCCCAAGCTGTACTACTTCGGTATCTCGTACGGCACCGAACTGGGCGGCGTCTACGCCCACTTGTTCCCCAAGAAGGTGGGACGCGCCGTCTTCGACGCAGTCGTCGACCCGACGCAGAACCCCGAGCAGGGCTCGCTGGGTCAGGCCCAGGGCTTCCAGCTCGCCCTGAACAACTTCGCCGAGGACTGCACCTCGAAGACCGAGGACTGCCCGATCGGCGACACCCCGCAGGACGTCAAGGACCGCATCGCCAAACTGCTGAAGGACCTCGACAGCAAGCCGATCCCCGGTGTCTTCCCCCGCCAGCTCACCCAGACCGCGGCGACGAACGGCATCGCTCAGGCGCTGTACTCCAAGGACTTCTGGGAGTACCTGACGGAGGGCCTTGAGCAGGCGTACGGCGGCGACGGCAAGGTGTTGATGCTGCTGTCCGACTCGATGAACGGCCGCAGCGAGAACGGCCAGTACAGCAACATCGTCCCGGCGAACATCTCCATCAACTGCGCCGACGACAAGCCGCGTTACACCTCGAGCTTCGTGGAGTCGAAGCTTCCGGAGTTCCGGGCCGCCTCGCCGCTGTTCGGCGACTATCTGGCCTGGGGCATGCTCAGCTGCACCGACTGGGCCGTGGCGGGCGCGGCCGACCACCCGAACGTCAGCGCCGCCGGTGCGGCGCCGATCCTCGTCGTCGGCAACACCGGCGACCCGGCCACACCGTACGAGGGTGCGAAGAAGATGGTGGACGCGCTGGGCAAGGGAGTCGGCGTCGAGCTGACGTACAAGGGCCAGGGGCACGGGGCGTACGACAGCAAGAACAAGTGCGTGCAAGGCGCAGTGAACGGCTACCTGCTGGAGGGGACCGTACCGCCGGCCGGGACCGTCTGCCTATAGAAAGATGCAGGTCAAAGCGTTATCCACAGGGCTCGGCGGCGGCTGACCGCCGACGCCTAATATGGCTTGCATGTGATCCGCGACTTCGAGCGGATCACGGGCGAGGGGGAAGCTCATGACACGTTTGGCACGGTGGACAGCCGCGGCGGCCGCCGCATTGCTGGTGGCCGGCTGCGGCAGCGGCTCGTCGGGGGATGGCACGGACGAGGGGAAGAACAGCGATACGCCGTCGGCCGCCGCGCCTTCTTCGGGTACGGCCTCGGGTCTGCCCGCCTCGCTCACCTCGCAGAAGCTCGACTGGGGCCGCTGCAAGGGAAGTTCGAACTCCCCCGCACCGGGCAGCGGCTGGCAGTGCGCCACGCTGAAGGTGCCCCTGGACTACGCGAAACCGGACGGCGGGACGATCGGCCTCGCGCTGATCCGTTCGAACGCCACCGGCGGCCAGAGCAAGCGAATCGGCTCCCTGCTCTTCAATTTCGGCGGCCCCGGCGGCTCGGGCGTCTCCACGATGCCCGCGTACGAAAGCGTCGCGGGTCCGCTCCACGAGCGGTACGACCTGGTGAGCTGGGACCCGCGCGGCGTCGCCGCCAGCGAGGGTGTGCGCTGCCGCGGCGACAAGGCGATCCAGGCAGCCGAGTCGGTGGATGCCACACCGGACGACGCGACCGAGGAAGCGGCGTACTTCAACGACGCCGCCGACTTCGGCAAGGGCTGCGAGAAGGCCGCGGGAAAGCTGCTGTCACACGTCTCGACGACAGACACGGCCCGCGACATGGACCTGATGCGCCAAGTTCTCGGCGACCAGAAGATGCACTACTTCGGCATCTCCTACGGCACCGAACTCGGCGGGGTGTACGCCCACTTGTTCCCCAAGAACGTGGGCCGTCTCATCCTGGACGCCGTCGTCGACCCGAGTGCCGACACGGTGGGCCACGCCAAGAACCAGACCCTGGGCTTCCAGCGCGCACTGGACGACTACCTCAAGTCCACGGGCCAGGACCCGAAGCAGGGTTCCCAGAAGATCGTGGACCTGCTGAACCGGATCGATGCCAAGCCGCTGCCGACATCCAGTGGCCGCAAACTCACTCAGACTCTCGCGCTCACCGGCATCGTCCTGCCGCTGTACAGCAAGGAGGGCTGGCCACGCCTGACCAGCGCCCTCAAGGACGCAGAGGACGGGGACGGTTCGCAGCTGCTGGAATTCGCCGACGGTTACAACGACCGTGACTCCACGGGGCACTACGGCACGACGACGCATGCGCAACGGGTCATATCGTGCTTGGACGACAAGCAGCGGCCGACACCCGAGGAGACGAAGAAGCTGCTTCCCGAGTTCGAGAAGATCTCGCCCGTCTTCGGGGACTTCATGGGCTGGGACACGGCGGGTTGGTGCCACGACTGGCCGGTGGCCGGTCAGTACGACAACCCGGAGGTCAGCGCGCCGGGAGCCGAGCCCATCCTGGTCGTCGGCAACACCGGGGATCCGGCGACGCCGTACGAGGGCGCCCGCAGGATGGCCGACGAGCTGGGCAAGGGCGTCGGAGTCGAGCTCACCTGGAAGGGCGAGGGCCATGGGGCGTACGGGAGCGGCAGCGACTGCGTCGACTCGACCGTGAACAGCTATCTGCTGAAGGGGACGGTGCCGAAGGACGGCAAGGTCTGCGCGTCGTAGCAGTCCCTGCCGGTCGGCGGCACCTGCCCGGAGCCACCCGGATCGCCCCGCGCACAACGGCGCGGGGCGTCGTGCGGGCAGCGCCGCGCGTCGCACGACGGGGCATGGCGCTCATGGCCCCGCGGGCAGCGGAAAAGGGCCCGGCACCTGCAGTGCCGAGCCCCTCCTCCGAAGAAGGTGTACGCCTAGTACACCGGCTTCTCCGGCTCGATCTGGTTGACCCAGCCGATCACGCCGCCGCCGACGTGGACCGCGTCCGAGAAGCCCGCGGACTTCAGGACGGCGAGGACCTCCGCACTGCGGACACCCGTCTTGCAGTGCAGGACGATCTTCTTGTCCTGCGGCAGGGTCTCCAGGGCGGTGCCCATGAGGAACTCGTTCTTCGGGATCAACCTGGCGCCGGGGATCGAGACGATCTCGTACTCGTTGATCTCGCGGACGTCGATGATCTCGATGTTCTCACCGTCGTCGATCCACTCCTTGAGCTGCTTGGGAGTGATCGTCGAGCCGGCGGCCGCCTCCTGAGCCTCCTCGGACACGACACCGCAGAAGGCCTCGTAGTCGATGAGCTCGGTGACGGTGGGGTTCTCGCCGCAGACCGCGCAGTTCGGGTCCTTGCGGACCTTCACCTGGCGGTACTGCATCTCCAGGGCGTCGTAGATCATCAGACGGCCGACGAGCGGCTCGCCCGTCCCGGTGAGGACCTTGATCGCCTCGGTGACCTGGATGGAGCCGATGGACGCGCACAGCACGCCCAGCACGCCGCCCTCGGCGCAGGAGGGAACCATGCCCGGCGGCGGGGGCTCCGGGTAGAGGCAGCGGTAGCAGGGACCGTACTCGGACCAGAAGACCGAGGCCTGACCGTCGAAGCGGTAGATCGAGCCCCACACGTAGGGCTTGTTCAGGAGCACGCACGCGTCGTTGACCAGGTAGCGGGTCGCGAAGTTGTCCGTGCCGTCGACGATCAGGTCGTACTGGCTGAAGATGTCCATCACGTTCTCGGCTTCGAGCCGCTCTTGGTGAAGGATCACGTTCACGTACGGGTTGATGCCCAGCACGGAATCGCGGGCCGACTCGGCCTTGGAGCGGCCGATGTCCGCCTGGCTGTGGATGATCTGGCGCTGCAGGTTCGACTCGTCGACCTCGTCGAACTCCACGATGCCGAGCGTGCCCACGCCAGCGGCGGCCAGGTACATCAGCGCCGGCGATCCGAGGCCGCCGGCGCCCACACAGAGCACCTTGGCGTTCTTCAGCCGCTTCTGCCCGTCCATGCCCACGTCGGGGATGATCAGGTGGCGGGAGTACCTGCGGACCTCGTCTACGGTGAGCTCAGGAGCTGGCTCGACCAGGGGTGGCAGCGACACGGGGGCTCCGTTGGTCGGTCAATCACTACAGTTGTTCTCCCCGTAACACTGCCACGCCCTTCTTCATTCCGAGACACCCGTTCCGATCCGCGAGACGATTTCGTCCCAGTAGCCGGGCATCGTCTCCCAGGGGTCGACTCGACCGCCGTGGTCCGTGCGGTCGGTGAAGTAAATCGTCGAGGCGCCCTGCCAGCGGGCGATGCGCAGCGCCTCGTCCAGGTGGCCGCGCGGCACACCGTGGACAAAGTGGCAGAAGCGCCCGGGCGGATAGTCGGCGGTCCACTCGGCGACCTGCGACCAGCGGTAGTCGCTCCAGGGGCCGGAGAAGGTCACCAACTGGTCGGCGTTCTCCGCATACCCGGGGTAGGGGTGACCGCCGTGGCCCAGCACGATGTGCGCGCCGTCACGGAGCGCACGGAGCGTGGTGATCGTGCGGCGGACCTCGGGGAGCGCGGCCCGCTCGGTGGGGCATCGGCCCAGGAGGAAGCCGTCGGCCCGGTACCAGTCGAGATACCGGTGGGCGTCGGAGATCAGCTCGCCGAAGCTGCGTGCGCCGTAGGTGGTGTCCAGGTGCCCGAGGATCCGCACCCCCGCGTTGCGCAGCCGTCCGGCGGCCTCCAGGCAGTGCGGGTCGGGGCGCGTTCCGGGGCCGCCCGCCACGTTCAGGACGACCCAGTGCAAGGGGGTGCCGGGGCGGGCGAGTTCGCCCCACTCCACGGGAGCGACGAGGGGGTGCGCGTAGCCGGGAATGCCGAAACCGAGGCCTAAGTCGGTGCTCGCGGTGCCTGCTGCGGTGCTGGTCAGATACGGCATGCCGCCTCCATCCAGATGTCGGCGAGGGATTCCTCGAGGTTGATCCGGGGCCGCCAGCCGAGCCGGTCGCGCGCAGTGCGCACGTCGGCCTGCTGCCAGCTGCCACAGCCGTCCGGATAGGGGTACGCGACCGGGGCCGCGTGGTCTGGTTCGGTGCGGGGGTGGCCGATGGATGGCCTCATGGGTCCGGGAGGCCCGTCGAGTTCGTGCAGGGCCCCGCCGTAGCCGGCCACGCGGGCGAGGACGGCAGCGGCGTCGCGGAGACGTACGGCACGGCCCGAGCCGATGTTGATCACGCCTTGTGCGGCGGAGAGCGAGGCGGCATGCACGGCGCGGGCGACGTCGCGTACGTCAATGAAGTCGCGCTGGACGCCGAGGCCGCCGAGCTTGAGTTCGCCGTCGCCCGACTGCATGGCGCGGCGCAGGGCCTCGGCGAGGCGGCCGAGCGGGGATCCGGCGGGGGTGCCGGGACCCGCGGGTGAGAAGACGCGGAGCACGACGGCGTCCAGGCCGGAGCCGAGGACCAGTTCGGTGGCGGCGAGCTTGCTCACGCCATAGGGGCCGCCCGGGCGCGGTACGGCGTCCTCGGCGGTGGAGGAGCCGGGCTGGCTGGGCCCGTACTCTGCGCCGCAGCCGATCTGGACGAGCCGTGCCCCGCAGCCGCTGCGGCGCAGGGCCTCGCAGACGGTGGCGACGGCGACGGTGTTGTGCCGGGTCAGGTCGCGGGCGCCGCCGCGGGTGGCGCCCGCACAGTTGATGACGACTCCGGGGTGCACCGCGTCCAGGAAGCGGGTGAGTGCGCCAGGGCTGCCCGAGGCGAGGTCGAACCGTACGTCGGCGTCGTCGCCCCGGCCGAGCGCGGTGAGCTGTACGGCCGGGTCGGCGAGCAGTCTGTCGGCGACGAATCGGCCCAGATATCCGTTGGCTCCGATCAGCAGGACCCTCATCGGGCGGCTCCCGGGGCGGATTCTCCGGTTCGGGAGGTGATCATCTGGCGTTCTCCTTCGAGGTGTTGCCGTAGGTCGGGGAGAGGGCCCGCGGTGTCGGCCCCGCGGGAGAGGGGTGCGGGCGCCTCCGTGGTGGGCCGCCTGCGAGCTTGTGATTGCGGCCGCCCGGCGTTCCCCCGGCCGTGGTGGGACGCCATGCGGTCGGCTGGGGCATCGTGCGTCCTCGCCGCCCTCGCAGGGTGCGTGCGGGCGGGAGTGGGGCGGGGTCGTGCCGGTACATCCGCCCGTTGTGGGGCGGGCGCTTCTGCCCCGCTCAACTCGGCTGAGGTGAGCAACGGGCACTCGATGTGCCCGCACGGCCCCCTCCGCCGGTTCGATGACTGCGGGTGCGTGGGGCTTGCGTCCGCGGCAACAAGGCGCGTGCCTGCGCTCCGGTGGCCCGTCACAGCGGCTCGCCCGGCCGCGTCGCGTGGGCCGAGGCCCGGGTCAGGGTGCGCGTCGAGTGGATGAGGAGGACGAGCGCTGCCGCGCCGCACACCAGGGCCGGTACGGCGCCCGGCCCCCAGGCGCCGACGACGGTGTCGACGGGGGTGACCAGGAATGAGCAGCCGGGGAGGCGGCCCGCGAAGACCGTGGCCAGGGCCGTCGCCTCGGCCGCGCCCGCTACGGCGAGCACGACCGCCGGGGCGTGCGTGAAGCCTCGCGCTGTGAGCAGCCGGGCGAGCAGGAGCAGTGCGCCGAGGGCACCGGCTCCGGCGTACGCCGCGGGCTCGCCCAGCGCGGCGCCGCACAGCGCGAGCAGCCCGACGAGGGCGCACAGGAACAGGCCGAACACCCCGAGGAGCAGGGGCTGTACGGAGGCGGCGAACTCCTCGAGGCCGCGGCTCGCGGTCAGTCGTCGGCTCGCGCGTACGGCGAAGAGATGGGCGCACCAGGCTGCCGGGGCACAGGCCAGTGCGAGGGCCAGTACCGGTGCGGTGGCCAGGGGCCAGGGGCCGTCGGGGCCGCCGTCGAGGCCGGCGCTCAGCAGTCCGTCACCGAGGAGGGCGTATGCCATGAGCCAGCACGTCCACGCGCGCGTGGCACCCGTTGTGCGGTGGCCGGAGCTCAGGGGGCCGCGACGGAGGGCGCCCCGGAGGCCGAACGCCACGGCCAGGGCACCGACCGCTGCGACCGCGAGGCGCGGTCGGCCGTCGGTGATCCGCAGCCCCACCTCGACTGCCACGCAGAGGGCGCCCGGCACCAGAGCGAGCACCGCCCAGTCGGCGCGCGCGCCGGGGAGCTCCGGGGTGTCCGGGCGGGGCGCGGGCTCCCCGTCGCGTGCCACGCGCGCGTACATCTCCTCGGCGAGCGAGAACACGTCCCGGTGCCGGAAGCGCGCGGCGGTCCTGTCGGTCACCCCGTGCGCCTCCAGGCCCGCCGCGATCTCCAACGGGTCCACGGCCCGCTCGCAGAGCTCACGGTGTCGATGCATCAGGGCTTTCACGGGGTCCACGGCACCACGACGCCCCGGGGAGGCCGGAGAGGAGGAGGGAGAGGTAGTGGGGGCGGGAAAGCCGGTGGAGGCGGTGGGCTTGCGGGCGCCATCACCAGTGCGGCCCGCACCACCAGCTCCACCTGCATCGCCCGTATCGCCCGAGCTACCCGCACCGGCGTGTCGACCACCCGCGCCACCCGCGCCGGCATGCACAGCCTCCACATCGTCGCTCGCCTCTCGGGACGGGGCCCCGGCCCGGCCTGCGATGCCGGCCCCCTCGAACATCCCTTCCGCCGCTGCGTCCATCTCCCCGACCCCCGTCACAAGCCACTCCTGCGATCGCGCGTCCCAGGCGCCGGGGCTGTTCGGCCTCCCTGGGTGGTCCAGTGCTCCGAGTTCGCTCATCACGCGCCCTCCCCCGCGACCTGGGGAACCGTGGCCCGCACCGGCGCCCCGGCCGCCCAGCGCGGTCGGCCCGCGGTCATGAGGCGGGTCTCGGTCCAGCGGCCCGGGATGTGGGCCTCGGCCGGCACTCCGAAGGGCAGCGGCTCACCCCCGTCGTCCACGACCTCCCGGCGTACCGGGGAGTGCGAGACGATCTCCAGGTAAATGCTGTGAAATGCCGCGATGTTCTGCTCGACCGTGAAGAGTTCGAGGGCGCGTGCGCGGGCAGCCGCACCCAGGCGCTCACGGCGCTCCGGGTCGCGCAGCAGCGCCACGCACGCCTCGGCGAGCGCCCGCGGATTGCGTGGCGGTACGACAAGACCCGTACCGCCGATGACTTCGACGACGGCGCCCACGTCCGTGGAGACCGTGGCGCGGCCGCAGAACATGGCCTCGACGAGGCTGATCGGAAAACCCTCGACCACGCTGGACAGGACGATCACCGCTCCGGAGGCGTACGCCTCCGCGAGGCTCGGGACCTCCGGGCCGCCGATCTCCTCGAAGGACACCGGGTTGTCGCCGACCGCGTGCACGCCCTCCGCCTCGTCGGGGAAGAGTTGAGCGGCCAGCGCCTTGCAGTGAGCCAGATAGGTCGCGCCCTCCGGCCCGTCGGCGGGCGCGCCGACGATCCGCAGCCGGGTCTTCGGTTCCTCCTTGCGGATCTCCGCGAAGGAGTGCAGCAGCGAGATCAGGTCCTTGGCCGGTTCGATGCGGCCGACCCACACCAGCGTGTCCGGGTCCGCGCACCTGCTGCCCTCCGCGCTCTCCCCCACCTCCGCGAAGCGGGACGCCTCCATGCCGGGATAGACGATGCGCAGTTTGGCGCGGTCGGCGCCGCAGCGCTCCTGCCAGCGACGGGCGTGCGTGTTGCCGGGTGTGATGAGCGCGGCCGCTCGGTAGACCTCGGCGGCGAGCCTGCCGTGGAACGCGGCGAGCAGCGCCCGCACGGCGGGGACCTCCCCGACTGTGGCGGCGGCCAGGTAGTGCGCCCGCAACTGCACCCCGTACTCCGTGACCACCAGTGGTACGCCGGAGAAGTGCCGGGCGAGAAGGCCGGGCAGCGCCGCCGCGCCGCCGGCCGCGGCGTGGCACAGGTCGACCGAGTCGAGCCCGTCGTCCTCGTACCAGTCCAGCGAGAGGGGGCGCAGCGCGCGCTCGACATGGGAGGCGACGGCGAGCAAATCGGGTACGCGCGCGGTGCGGGCGGCGCGTTGTGCGCCGGGCGCGCGACAGGCGCGCTCCAACGCGCGCACGGCTCCCTCGGAGCGCAGCGCTCCGACCAGGCCGCCCTCGTCCCGGGCTAGTTCGGCGAGCCCGTACAGCGCACTGCCGAAACGGTCCGCCTCAACACCGCCGGATGCCGCCGAGCCGCCAGGAGCTCCCGCACGACCCGAAACCCCCGGTCCGCCGGGTGCCCTCACGTCGGCGTCGGAAGTCCCCGGACCCTCGCAGATCGCCGCGGCCAGCTCCCCGTACGCGTCGGCGAACCGCCTGCGCGCCCGCCGCCCGTACACCACCCCGTCGCCCTCGGCGGTCCACAGCGGTGCCGTCCGCACCCGGCTGACCTGGGGCGGCAGCTGGATCCAGCCCTCGTCCTCCTGCCGCTCGCTGCGGCTGAGCGCGTAGATGTCGAATTCGTGCTGCCCGAGCCCGCGCACGAGCCGGTCGCACCAGAGTCTGGCGTCACCGCTCACATACGGATAGCCACCCTCCGTTAACAGTCCGATGCGCACGATTACACCCCCGATCTCCCGTATGGGGAGCCGCCGTTGACCCGGCGGCTCGCAGCGGGACGAACGTATGCGGACATGACGGTGGCGCGACGGACGGTTGTCCATCGCGCCACCAAAAGGGGTGAACGGTCGTAACTTTCCCGTGCGGGCCGCGTTCCGTCGCGCTAGGGGATCAAGCAGTTACGTTTCGTTAGGTTCAAACGCCGGTCGTCCTCCTCAGAGACCCGCGGACCCGCTCACACCGTCGGCCCCGCTCACACCGTGGGGGTGGCTCACGCCGCGGTCAGCTCCCTTCGGGCTGTGCGGCGCCGTGCCGCGACCTCCGGGTCGAGAGCCGGTACGGCGGCCAGCAGCTGCTTGGTGCAGGGGTCCCGCGGGGATTCGTACACCTCGTCGGCGGGCCCGTACTCGACGATTCACCCGCGCCGCATCACCGCCACCCGGTGGCTGACCTGGCGTACGACCGCGAGGTCGTGCGCCACGAACACCAGCGCGAACCCCAGCTCCCGCTGCAACTCGCCGAGCAGGGCTACCGCTTGGGCCTGAGTGGTGACGTCGAGCGCGGAGACCGGCTCGTCGCACACGATGACGCGCGGGTTCGGCGGCGAGCGCCCGCGCGATGCCGACGCGCTGACGCTGTCCGCCGCTGAACTCGTGCGGGTAGCGGTCGTAGTGCGCCGCTTCGAGCCCCACGCGCTCAAGGAGTTCCCGTACCCGCCTCCGAATGCGCCCCTCGTCCCGTTCGCCGCGCGCCCGCAGCGGGTCGGCGATGGACTCGCCCACGGTGCGCCGGGGGTTGAGCGAGGAGATTGGGTCCTGGAAGACCATCTGCACGGAGGGGCTTACGCCGGACTGCGCGCGCCCCTCGTAGCGAACCGCGCCGGCCGTGGGCTCCAGGAGCCCCACGAGCATCCGGCCCAGCGTCGTCTTCCCGCTGCCGCTCTCACCGACGATGCCGAGGGTCTCGCCCCGGTGGATCGCGAGCGTCACGTCGTCGACTGCCGCGAACTGCCGGTTCCCGTGCCCGACTTCGCGTCGCAGGTCCACCGCTTCGAGGACGGCCTCGTCCGAAACACCACCCTCCGACACGCCACCCTCCGACACGCCACCGCCCGACTCACGCCGCGCGTCCACTCGCGGCACCGACCCCAAAAGCTCCTGCGTGTACGTCTGCCGGGGCGCCCCGAGAACCGTTGCGACCGGCCCGTGTTCGACCGTGCGGCCGTGGCGCATGACGAGGATCTCGTCCACGCTCTCGGCGGCGACTCCGACGTCGTGCGTGACCAGCAGCAGGCCCATCCCGGTCTCCTCCCGCAAGGTGTGCAGGAGGTCGAGGATCTGGGCCTGGACGGTCACGTCGAGGGCGGTGGTCGGCTCGTCGGCGATCAGCAGGTCGGGTTCGCAGGCCAGGGCCATGGCGATGGGTGATGACGGGCGCGGCAAGGCCGGGCAGCAGCTCACGGCGGGCGATCCGCCAGGCGCCCCAGCCGCTGAGCCGGGCGGCGGAGACGTAGTCGAGCTCCTTGATGGTGAGCGTCTGGGCGCGCACGATCTTCGCGATGTTGCCCCAGGCGATCGGACCGATGCCGAGAGCGACCAGCACGGGCCGCGGGAAAGTGCTGGGAACGATGGCCAGCAGCGCCAGCGACATGATCACCAGTGGCATCGTGACGATGATGCCGGTGGCGCGACTCAACAGTTGATCAACCCATCGGTTCCCGAGCGCGGCCGCGACGCCCACCACGACACCGATGAAGACCTGCACCGGTGTCGCCGCCAGTGCGACACCCAGTGCGACACCCAGGGAGACCCGGGCGCCGTACACGAGCCGTACGAACAGATCGCGCCGGGTCTGCGGTTCGACGCCGAGCCAGTGGTCGCCGCCGATGCCGCCGAGAGATCCGACGGGCACGCCGCCACGCGCCGAGTCGATCAACAAAGGGTGGTACGTGGTCGGGTCCTGGCCCTCGATCACCGTGAGCAGCGGCGCGGCGAACGCGACCAGGACGAGCAGCGCGATGATGCCCGCCGCGACCAGGGCGGCACGCTGCGCGCGCAGCCGCCGCCAGAACTGACGAGCCCCCGAGGCCACCGGAACGGACGTGTCCGTCCCGGGGGCCCGCGAGGCGACAAGTGCCTCGCTCACGGTGCTGCTTCACCGCGACCTGGGAGATGTCCAGAACACCGGTCCAGTCGCTGATGACGATGTTCTTGACGGCGCTGCCGTACAGCCGCTTGTAGACGGGGTGGAACAGCGGCACGGTCAGGGCCTGCTCGCCGATCTTCTTGTCCAGTGCACCCCAGCGCTTGGCGGCCTCGTCAAGATTCGTCAACTTGTTGATCGCGTCAATCTCGTCATTGACCGACTTGTCATTGAGGAAGCCGGTGTTGAAGTTGGCGCCGGCCTTGACGATCTGCCGGCCGTCGAAGATCGGGGCCAGGAAGGGGCCGCCCGAGGGCCAGTCGGCGCCCCAGTGGGCGAGGAAGAAGCCCGGCTCGGTCCTGACGCTGTGGATCTTGTCCTTGTAGTCGTTGATCTCCAGACCCTGGAGCTTGACCGTGATCCCGGCCTTTTTCAGGGCGTCCTGGATGGCGGTCGCGATCTCCGGGCTGGTCTCGAAGTCCTTGTCGCTGGAGTGCGTGAGCGTGATGGTGAGCCCGTTCTTGTAACCGCTTGTAACCGGCCTCCTTCAGCAGCTCCTTGGCCTTGGCCGGGTTGCCGGACTTGCCCGCGGGAAGAGGTCGTACGGCGTGTATCCGAAGGACTTCTGGTCCGGCAGGTACGTCGTCGCGGGCTCGGCGAGCGACGAGCCGCCCGCCGCGTTGATCACCGACGTACGGTCGAGGGCGTACGAGATCGCCTGGCGCACCTTGGGGTTGTTGAAGGGCTTCACCTTCGGGTTGAAGGCGATGTAGTTCGTGTAGCCGAAGTGTCCGGTGCCGACGCGCGAAGCGAGCTCCTTGTCACCCGTCACCTTGGCGAGCTCGGCGGGGCCGAGGTTGGTGTCCGTCGTGACAGCGGTGGCGTCCGCTCCCTGGGACGCGGACAGCCGCTGGTTGATCACGGACGAGTCCAGACCCGACCGTACGTCGATCTTGTCCGGGTAGACCTTGCGCTCGGCGTCGGTCGACGCGGACCAGTACGTGTTGCACTCCAGGGTCAGCCGCTCGCCGTCGTTCTCGTTCTTGACGACCTTGTAGGGACCCGACGAGATCGGGTGCTCCTCGTACTTGGTGCCGTTGCCCTTGGCCTTCGGCACGGGCGTGAACTGCGTCTGCGTGGCCAGGTAGGGAAACTCGCCCTCGGGCTTGTTGAGGTGAAAGACGATGGTCAGGTCGTCCGGCGTCTCGATCGAGTCGAGGCCCTTCTTGTCCCCGTACGGGCCCTGATAGTCGGCGCCGCCGATCAGCCAATCCCTCAAGTAGGGGGCGCCACCGGAGAGTTCGGCGGCCAAGGAGCGCTCGATGCCGTACTAGATGTCGGCGGAGGTGATCGGCGTGCCGTCCTCGTACTTGAGCCCCTTCTTCAGGGTGTACGTCCACACGGTCCCGTTCTCGCTCGGGCGGCCGGTGTCCGTGGCGAGGTCGGGAACGACCTCGGCGCCGGCGGCACCGCTCTCACGGTTGCGTGTGGTGAGCGTGCGGAAGACGAGGGAGGGGACGTTGCCGCCGCCGGAGGTGTAGAGCCGCGCCGGGTCGAAGTCCTCCTGCGGGTTCGCGTTCAGGACGGTGAGCGTGCCGCCCTTCTGCGGCTTGGCGTCGCCACCGGAGCTCTTGGCATCGTTGTCCTTCGGCCCGCAGGCGGCGGCGCCCGCTGCCACGACCAGGCTGACGGATGCCGCGGCCACGCGGCGCGCTATGACGGACGGATGACGCATCGGAAGACGACCTCTCGGATGGTGAGACGGATGACGCAGAGTGAGACGGAAGAGCGCAGAGCTCGCCCAAGGCGTCAGGCGTCGGCATCCGACCGAGAGAGACCAGGATCGACCGGACCGAAAGAGCGCGCGCCGCTACGGGGCGCACGGACAGCACGGGAGAAAGCGACGCACTCGCCAGGGGCGTGCGTCAGCGACAGTGAATGTCGGCCACGCAGAGCGCGGTCACGCCGATCAGCGGTCACGCCGATCAGCGCCAGCTCAATGGCGGCGCGGGCGGAGACGTGACGAGGCGACATGCGGAGAAATATGAACGAACTTTCGCCGCATGTCGACGTGACCTGTGGGGCCTCTGTCAACTCCCGGGATACGGCCAGGGGTTGGCCTTGCAGTGGATCCCGTCGTGGTCGAGGAACTTGGTCTGCTGCTGCATGACGGGGGCGAGTTCGCCGTCCTTGTCGCAGGTGACGTGGCCGTATCCGAGCCGGTGCCCGACCTCGTGGTTGATCAGCATCTGCCGGTACGCGTGAATTCGGTCACCGTAGGTCTTGGAGCCCTGGGCCCAGCGGTACGCGTTGATCATGACGCGGTCGGTCGACGCAGAGTCGCACGACACGTTGTCCTCCGTCGTGTCGAGCCCCGACTTGGCGCACCACTTGGCGGTCGTGCCCGGGCTCGCCAGCGTGATCACGAAGTCGGGCTTGCCGGAAGAGATCCGCTCGAAGGTGCGGCCGCCGTTGTGGGCCCAACTCCGGTCGTCGTTCAGGGTCTTCTGCACGGCCTGCGCGAAGAGGGCCCCGTCCAGGCCGAGCCCCTGCTCCACGTCGACGCGATAGGTGTACTTGCGGCCCTTGCCCGGCGCCTTGTCGAAGCCGAGGACCGCGTCGAACTTCCCCGACCCCATGAGCGTCGCGCCGAGCGCGTACTTCTTGGCCATCTTCTGGTCGTACGTCAGTGTCGTCGCGCCCGGTGTCCCCGACTGGGTCGGCCGGTCGTCCCCGCGCGAGGCGGAGTCGTGGGTCTCCCGGCCGTTGCCGCCGGCGGACCGCGCGCTCGCATCGGCGTCCTGCCGCCCGGTGGCGACCTGCCCGGCGACGACGACGGCCAGCACCGTGGTGACGGCGGCCGCCGCGATCCCGGTGAACGCCCGCCCCTTGACCGCCTTGCCCTTCGGCGGCTCCTCGACCTCGGGCAGCGGCTTCTCGTCGGCCTCGGTGCCCCAGTCCGTGACGGAGCTGTACGGGTCGGTGCGGTGACCCGCCGCGTCGCGGGGCGCGAAGACGTCGACGTCCTCGTCCGCGTCGCGGTCGAAGGCGTCGACGTAGGACTGCCGGGGGCCCTGCCCGGGCTCCTGACGCTGACGGGGGATCCGGGGCCCGGGACGGCCGGGCGGCACGCCGTACGGAGCGCCTTGCGGCGCCCCCGGCGGCGCGGTCTGCGGCCCACCGCCGCTGAACTCGCCCCAGCCGCCGCCCGGTTCACGCTGCTCGGGGTGACCGCCGCGCACTCGGGGGACGCCGTGGGCGGGGGTTCCGTCAGGGAAACGGGGGACGCCGTGCGCGGGCGTCCCGTCCGGGAAGCGGGGCACACCGTGCGCCGGTGTTCCGTCCGGGAGACGCGGCACCCCGCGTGCGGGGGTCCCGTCGGCCATGCGCGGGATGCCGTGTGCGGGCGTCCCATCGGGAAGACGAGGCACACCATGCGCCGGAGTGCCGTCCTGGAAGCGAGGCACGCCGTGCGCGGGCGTCCCGTCCGGGAAGCGGGGCACACCCTGTGCCGGTGTTCCGTCCGGGAAACGCGGCACCCTGCGCGCCGGCGTCCCGCCCAGCGGAGGCCGCGGATCCGGCGCGCCCGGAGGCGGAGTCGCCGTACGACGAGAGGGGGCGGGTCCCGGCGCCCGCGCCGGAGTGCCGTCCTGGAAGCGAGGCACGCCGTGCGCGGGCGTCCCGTCCGGGAAGCGGGGCACACCCTGTGCCGGTGTTCCGTCCGGGAGACGCGGCACCCCGCGCGCCGGCGTCCCGCCCAGCGGAGGCCGCGGATCCGGCGCGCCCGGAGGCGGAGTCGCCGTACGACGAGAGGGGGCGGGTCCCGGCGCCGGGGCCCTTGCCGCGTCCTGCGCCGGAACCGCGGGTATCTCGGAGGTATCGGTCTTGCCTGCCCGCCCCCGACGGCTGTGACGTCCCACGCCCCGCCTCAGCTCCCCGCGCCGGCAGCGGACGAAGAGGCCGACTCGCCCGTGTCCGCGAGGAGTTCACGGAAGGCCGTGGCCACGGTCTCCGGATACTCCATCATCGCGACATGCCCCGCCTCCGGCAGGGACAGCAGTCGGGCGTCACGGAAGGCGCGGGCCGCGCGCTGGGCCATGCGGTAGCCGACGAGTTGGTCGCGGCCGCCGTAGATGAGCAGGGTCGGCGCGAGCACGCGCTCGGCCTGACGCCACAGCCCGTGCTGGCCGCCCAGCGTGTACGCGTTCACCAGCCCGCGCGACGAGCGCGTCATGGCGTCCCAGAAGTACGGGAGGGCGAGCCGCCGCTCCAACTCCTCGACCGCCTCGCGGAACGCCTCGGGCGTCACAATGCTGGGATCCCCGTAACAGAGCGCCATGACCCCGCGTACGCGCTGCTCGGCGCTCCACTCCTTGGTGAGCCTGGTGAACAGCCGCGCCACACCGGGCACCGCGAGCAGCGCGGTCGGCCAGGCGGTCCGCTGTGCCCGGATCTCCGGGAGCGCGGGCGAGATCAGCGTGAGCGTACGGACGAGATCGGGGCGTACGGCCGCGACGCGCGTCGCGACGGCCCCGCCGAGCGAGTTCCCGAAGAGGTGCACGGGACCGCGCCCGGCCGCGTCGAGATAGCGGATGACCGCGCGCGCGTGGCCCGTGACCGAGTAGTTCCCGTCGTCCGGCGGCGGCGAGTCCCCGAAGCCGGGCAGGTCCACGGCCTCACTGTCCAGGATCCCGTCGAGCAGCGGCATCAGCCCCGACCAGTTCTGCGAGGAACCGCCCAGGCCGTGCACGTACAACGCGGGCGGCAGTCCCTCCCGCTCCGGCGGTCTGGACCGGATCGTCAGCGTGATCCCCGGCAGCCCCACCGATCGCAGCCGCTCCCCCGCCGCGACCCTGACGGCACCGACCCTCGGTGTGACAGCGGTGGCCAGCACGGGCGGCAGCTCGGTCGAAGACATGCGGCAATGTTACGAGACGATCACGCGGTGGCTCATGTGTTCGCCGTCACAGATCGCGAGCGGATGGCATAGCGCCCCGATCGGGTGTCTCCTAGGCTTCAGACGAGGGCACTCGTACGCATACAGGAGCGCACTCGCCCCGCTCGGGAAGAGGAACCATGACAGTCGACCCGACAGACCCCGAGACCTTCAACGACCAGTTTCGGCAAATTCTCGACGCGGAGGCTCCGGAAGCCGCCGCCGCCGAGCAGGTCACCGAACTGGACCCCGTCGAGGACGTCGACCCCCAGCCCGCCGGCGACCCCCTGAACGCCAACGAGGCGGATCTCGCCGAGCAGGCAAGGGTCGTACGACTCAACGAGGACGACTACCGGTGATCAACGGGACCGCATACCGTTGATCCGTATCGTTGATCAACAAGGGCGACCGCCCGCGACGGGACGCCGCTGATCAGGCCAGTGGGGGCGGCGTAGCGCCCCTCTCACCCCGTTCTGCAGGCATTGCGCCACTATCGCCCGCGTCCGGTCCGTGAAATTCTGCGCTCGCACCGCGCACACCGGGGTTACCGAAAAGTACGATGGCCGCGCGGCGCACACCGCATGTGGACAATTTTGGGAGGCGGCGTGACAGCCATCGAGCAGACAGAGGCGGCACGCCCGCGGGGCACTCGCCTGCCGCGCCGTGCCCGACGCAACCAGCTCCTCGGCGCCGCCCAGGAAGTTTTCGTTGCGCAGGGGTACCACTCGGCCGCCATGGACGATATCGCCGAGCGCGCGGGCGTCAGCAAGCCGGTCCTCTACCAGCACTTCCCGGGCAAGCTCGATCTGTACCTCGCCCTGCTGGACCAGCACTGCGAGTCGCTGCTCCACGCGGTGCGAACCGCGCTCGCGTCCACCACGGACAACAAGCTGCGTGTCCGAGCGACGATGGACGCCTACTTCGCGTACGTCGAGGACGACGGCGGCGCCTTCCGTCTGGTCTTCGAGTCGGACCTGACCAACGAGCCCGCGGTCCGCGAGCGCGTCGACAAGGTGACGCACGAGTGCGCGGAGGCGATCTGCGAGGTCATCGCGGAGGACACGGGTCTGTCGCGCGCCGAGTCGATGCTGCTCGCCTCCGGCCTCGGCGGTCTCGCCCAGGTGGTGGCCCGCTCCTGGCTGCACAGTGACCGCAGCGTCCCGCGCGACCAGGCGGTCCAGCTGCTGACCTCGCTGGCCTGGCGGGGCATCGCCGGTTTCCCGCTGCACGGCACGGATCATCACTGACCGCCACTTTGTTCCCGTCCGCTGTTCGCTCCTGGCGTTCTTGGGCGGAGCGTGTACGTCCCCTCACCGGGCTAATGTGTGCTGCGTACGGCGCGGACACACGCGCACATCACTGACCGTCGGAGGGACAAAGCCGTGGAGGTCAAGATCGGCGTGCAGCACGCGCCCCGCGAGATCGTTCTGGAGAGCGGTCAGACCCCGGAAGAGGTCGAGCGCGCGGTGTCCGAAGCGCTGGCCGGCAAGTCGCAGCTGCTGAGCCTCGTGGACGACCACGGCCGCAAGGTCCTGGTTCCGGCCGACCGCCTGGCGTATGTGGAGCTCGGTGAGCCCACGCAGCGCAAGGTGGGATTCAGCGCGCTGTAGGTGGAGCGAGCGACAGCAGAAGCGTGAGGGCCCGGTGGCACAGCCACCGGGCCCTTCGCATGCACGGCGCGGTCGATACTTCGCATGCACGGCGCGGTCGGTCTCTCGCATGCACGGCGCGCGGCCTCCCCTTCGCTCACACGGCGGGGCGACGCCTCGCTCGCAGTGGGCCTGCCCCTCGCCCGCACAGCGGAGCGGCCCCTCGCTCGCAGTGGGCCTGCCCCTCGCCCGCACAGCGGAGCGGCCCCTCGCCCGCACAGCGGAGCGGCCCTCGCCCGCAGGTCGGGGCGGCCCTTCGTCCGCAGCGAGCCCCTTGGCGCACACAGACGGAGTACAGATCGGCCACAGGGGAGGATTGCATTCCGCACGTCACGGGTAAGACCGGCTACGACCGATTTGCACCGGCCGTGCGGGAGGGACCCCCACCATGTTCTTGGAAGCGCTCGGCTCCGCGTTGCTCGGTCTCGCGCTGGCGTGGGCCGCTGCGTTCCGGCTGCCGCATCGGCTGCCGGCCCGCAGCCTGGTCCTGTCGACCGGAGTGGCCGGAGCCCTGTTCGGTGCCTTCCTGACGCACACCGCACTGGGCACCGGCCACTTCCTGGTGATCCTGCTCGGCGCCGCGGCGGTCTCCGCGGCCCTGCTCTCCCTGCTGCTCCGTCCGGAGGAACGCTTTCGCCGCCGCTCGGCGACCGCGTAACCCGTTCCCTAAGACCCCCAAGACCCCCGAGACCCCCAAAGGCCACAACGGCCCCAACGGCCCCAAGCCGAGCGCTTAGGCCGCCAGCCGCGCGCTTAGGCCGCCAGCCCCAGTGCGGCCATCCGCTTCGTGTGCGCCTCGGTGATCCGCGAGAACATCCGGCCGACCTCCGCGAGGTCGAAGCCGTCCGCGACACCGCCCACGAGCATGGTCGACAGGGCGTCACGGTCGGCGACCACGCGCTGCGACTGGGACAGGGCCTCACCCATCAGACGGCGCGCCCACAGCGCCAGCCGGCCACCCACACGCGGGTCCGCGTCGATCGCGGCCCGCACCTTCTCGATGGCAAAGCTGGCGTGCCCGGTGTCGTCGAGGACGGCGAGGACGAGCCGCCGCGTGTCGGAGTCGAGCCGCGCCGCGACCTCCCGGTAGAAGTCACTGGCGATCGAGTCGCCGACGTAGGCCTTGACGAGGCCCTCCAGCCAGTCCGAGGGCGCCGTCTGCTTGTGGAAGCCGTCCAGCGCGGCGACGAACGGCTCCATCGCCTGCGTCGGCTCCGCGCCGATCGCCGCGAGGCGGTCCCTGAGCTGCTCGAAGTGGTGGAACTCGGCCGACGCCATCTTCGCCAGCTCCGCCTTGTCGCTCAGCGTCGGCGCCAGCTTGGCGTCCTCGGCGAGCCGCTCGAACGCCGCGAGCTCGCCGTACGCGAGCGCTCCGAGCAGGTCCACGACCGCGGCGCGGTACTGAGGGTCGGCGGAGGCCGTGTCCCAGTCCTGGGCGGCGACTCCGGTGGCCGCGGGAGCGGTGTCGTCGGCGGCCTCGGCGGGTGTGTCAGCGGCGTTGTCAGGCGTCGTCATGAAGCGCACAATAGCCCGCTCACCGCGGCGGGGAAGTCCCTGGTCAATCAGTGTGACGACGAGTACGTGACCAAATCGGCCATCGCATGTGCGCGATTCCAGGGTATGGTGGTAATGCGCCCGGCGAGTATTCGACGGGCCGCACGAATGAGGATGCCCGGTCGGTGGCCCGATCGGCTCCGACCCGACAGCCCTCCTCGTCCGTACGGCACATTGCGTACTGACGATACGGAGGGACCCTCAGCGGTACGAGCGCTCGAGCGTCGGCAGTGGTCCCATGCCACCCCGGCCCGCTGGTCAAGAGCGGCCGACGTCCCCCCGGCACGGTCCCGACACGACCCCCCGCGCTCGCCTCGCACCGCGTACACAGAAGAGGCAGCACCCTGACTACGACTTTCCGAGAGCTCGGGATCCTTTCCGAGACGGCCGAGGCCCTTGAGGCCGTCGGCATCATCAACCCCTTCCCCATTCAAGAGATGACGCTTCCCGTTGCCCTGTCCGGCACCGACGTCATCGGCCAGGCCAAGACCGGCACCGGCAAGACGCTGGGCTTCGGCCTTCCGCTTCTGGAGCGCGTCACCGTCCCCGCGGACGTCGAGGCGGGCCGGGCCAAGCCCGAGCAGCTCACCGACGCCCCGCAGGCCCTCGTCGTCGTCCCGACGCGCGAGCTGTGCACCCAGGTCACCAACGACCTGCTGACCGCGGGCAAGGTCCGCAACGTACGCGTTCTCGCCATTTACGGCGGCCGGGCGTACGAGCCGCAGGTCGAGGCCCTCAAGAAGGGCGTCGACGTCATCGTCGGCACCCCCGGGCGGCTGCTGGATCTCGCGGGCCAGAAGAAGCTCAACCTCAAGCACATCAAGGCGCTCGTCCTCGACGAGGCCGACGAGATGCTCGACCTGGGCTTCCTGCCCGACGTCGAGAAGATCATGAACATGCTGCCGGCCCGCCGTCAGACGATGCTCTTCTCGGCGACCATGCCGGGTGCGGTCATCGGTCTCGCGCGCCGCTACATGTCGCAGCCCACACACATCCGCGCAACGGCGCCGGACGACGAGGGTGCGACCGTCGCCAACACCGCGCAGTTCGTCTACCGCGCGCACAACATGGACAAGCCGGAGCTGGTCGCCCGCATACTGCAGGCCGACGGTCGCGGACTCGCCATGGTGTTCTGCCGCACCAAGCGGACGGCGGCGGACCTCGCCGACCAGCTGCAGCAGCGCGGCTTCGCCTCCGGCGCGGTCCACGGCGACCTCGGCCAGGGCGCCCGCGAGCAGGCGCTGCGCGCCTTCCGCAACGGCAAGGTCGACGTCCTCGTCTGCACCGACGTCGCCGCGCGCGGCATCGACGTCGAGGGCGTCACCCATGTCATCAACTACCAGTCCCCCGAGGACGAGAAGACGTACCTGCACCGCATCGGCCGTACGGGCCGCGCGGGCGCCAAGGGCATCGCGATCACCCTCGTCGACTGGGACGACATCCCTCGCTGGCAGCTGATCAACAAGGCGCTGGACCTCGGCTTCAACGACCCGCCGGAGACGTACTCCACGTCCCCGCACCTCTTCGAGGAGCTGGGCATCCCGGCCGGCACCAAGGGTGTCCTGCCGCGTTCCGAGCGCACCCGCGCCGGGCTCGCGGCCGAGGAGGTCGAGGACCTCGGCGAGACCGGTGGGCGCGGCCCGCGCGGTCGCGGTGGCCGCGGTGATCGCAGTGATCGTGGTGACCGCTCCTCGGCGCCGTCCGCCGAGCGCGAGCGCGCGCCGCGTCGTCGCCGTCGTACGCGCAACGGTGCGCCGCTGGAGGAGACGTCCGTGTCTCCGGCTCCCGAGGCAACGACGGAGTCCGCCTCCGCCGAGGCCAACGAGGCCGTCGAGTCCCGTGCGCCGCGGCGTCGTCGCCGTACGCGCGCCGGGGCGGCTTCGGAGGCGGTCGCGTCGGTGCCCTCGGTGAACGAGGCCGCGGACGCCGCCGTGGCGACGGCCGAGGGTGTCGTCGACGAGCCGGCCAAGCCGCGCCGTCGTCGGACCCGCAAGACGGCGGAGCCGGTCGAGACGGTGCAGTCCGTGGACGCCACGGAGACCGTGGAGACCGCCGCGCCCGTCGCGGTCGAGACCGTCGCCGCGGATGTCGCCGAGGCTCCGGCCAAGCCGGTGCGTCGCCGGACCCGCAAGGCCGCGGAGGCCGTTGTCGACACGGTCGAGGCCGTGTCGGAGGCCGCGGAGACCGTGGCCAAGCCGGTGCGTCGCCGGACCCGCAAGGCCGCGGAGGCCGTTGTCGACACGGTCGAGGCCGTGTCGGAGGCCGTGACCGAGGCGGAGGCCAAGCCGCGCCGGACGCGGGCCAAGGCCGCCGCTGCCGTGGACACCGCCGAAGCCGCCGAGGCCAAGCCCGTGCGTCGCCGCACCCGCAAGGCCGTCGACGCCGAGATCCCCGCTCAGCCGACTGCCGACGACACCGAGGCCAAGCCGGTGCGTCGCCGCACCCGCAAGGCCGCGGAGGCTGCCGTGGAGACCGCGGAGGGCGTTGCCGAGGCTCCGGCCAAGGCCCGTCGTACGCGCAAGGCCGCGGTCGCCGTCGTGGACGGGGCCGAGGTCGCGACGGAGGCGGAGGCCAAGCCGCGCCGGACGCGGGCCAAGGCCGCCGCTGCCGTGGACACCGCCGAAGCCGCCGAGGCCAAGCCCGTGCGTCGCCGCACCCGCAAGGCCGTCGACGCCGAGATCCCTGCTCAGCCGGCTGCCGACGACACCGAGGCCAAGCCGGTGCGTCGCCGCACCCGCAAGGCCGCGGTTGCCGTGGAGTCCGCGGAGAGCTGATCCTCTGTCCGATTGGCCCGGTCCCGCCTTTTGGTGGGGCCGGGCCATTGGTCTTCCGCCCCCGCCGCCCCTACCCGTCCCGTATCTGGGGGGGCTTCGCCCCCCCAGCCCCCCTCGGTCGTTCTTTTGGTGCGGGCCTGTGGGGGCTTGTCGCGCAGTTCCCCGCGCCCCTTTCAGCGGGGGCGGAAAACCACCCCCCACGCCCACCCACAGAGCGCTCGCCAACTCCGCCCGATAGCCTCGGGGGCATGAGCAGGCCGCCCAGCTTCATCCCGCCCACCGGAGTCCGTGCCTACCGGCTCCGCACCGCCCGCGGTGAGTTCGCCGTGCTCGACGCCGCCCCTCAGGGGCACCCAAAGGGAACCGTCCTCCTGCTGCCGGGGTTCACCGGGAGCAAGGAGGACTTCATCGCGCTGCATGAGCCGTTGGCGCGTGGGGGGTATCGGACGGTCGCCGTGGACGGGCGCGGGCAGTTCGAGACCGAGGGGCCCAAGGACGACGAATCGGCGTACGTGCAGGGCGAGTTGGCGCAGGACGTGCTCGCGCAGACCGCCGCCCTCGGCACTCCCGTGCACCTCGTGGGGCACTCCCTCGGCGGCCAGATCTCCCGCGCCGCCGTGCTCCTGGACTCCTCCCCCTTCCTCTCGCTGACGCTCATGTCCTCGGGCCCCGCCCAGATCTCCATCTCCCAGCAGCAGCGCGTCAAGCTGCTGCGCGACGCGCTCGCCGTGATGAGCATGGCCGAGGTGTGGGAGGCGATGCGGTCGATGGAGCCGCCCGAGGAGACCGACGCCGGCGGGCTCGACCCGGGCCTCGACGACCTCGACGACCTGCGGCGCCGCTGGCTGGCCAACAGCCCGGCCCAGCTCATCGCCACGGGCCGCCAACTGTGCACCGAACCCGATCGCGTCGCCGAACTGGCCGCCGTCCCCCTGCCGAAGCACGTGCTCTCCGGCGCGCTCGACGACACCTGGCCGATCACCCTGCTGGACGAGATGGCCGTACGACTCCAGGCCAAGCGCACGGTCGTACCGGGAGCGGAGCACTCCCCCAACACGGACAACCCGCCGGAGACGGCGCGCGCCCTGATCGAGTTCTGGAACGCGAACCAGTAGCGAGCGGCGGTGACGAGCACCCCGGTGGCCACCGGTTACTAGTGCCCCAGCAGGCGACGTTCGCCCCGTCGCGACGCCCGGCACGCTCCCCCACTGCCTCAAGGGCGTGGGAGGTGCCCCCACTCGCCGCACCGGCCGAAAGCCCAAGTACATCCAGTACGAGGACTTCCGGCCGGCACTCCCCCAGCCTTCGGCCGGGGGGGGACCCCCAGAGCACGCACCGGACGCCGCTCCTTGACGGGCGAACGTTGCCTGCCGGGGCACTAGTGTCCTGCGCCATCAATTCGTCGTTAGTTCTTGGTGCCCCACTGCCGCCGACTTGGCCGAATACTCGCAGGCCGGGGCTGGATGGGCGGACAACCAACCCGGCCGGGCAAGGCGCGAATCCACCGACGAACTTCTGGCGCAGCGCACTAGTGTCCTGCGCCAGGAATTCGTTCAAGATATGAGGCAAGTCGTTCCAGGATCTCGTCCGCGGTCCTCGTCCAGGTGAAGGGGCGGGGGTTCTCGTTCCAGGTCTTGATCCAGTCCCGGATGTCCTTCTCCAGCGCGCGGACGGATTTGTGGACTCCGCGTCGGAGCTGCTTGTCCGTCAGCAGGCCGAACCACCGCTCCACTTGGTTGAGCCAGGACGAGCTGGTGGGAGTGAAGTGCAGGTGGAACCGGGGGTGTGCGGCAAGCCACTTCTGGATCGCTGGGGTCTTGTGGGTGGCGTAGTTGTCACAGATGAGATGTACGTCGAGGTCTACGGGTACTTCCTTGTCGAGTTTGGCGAGGAACTTCTTGAACTCCGCGGCCCGGTGCCGGCGGTGCAGCGAGCCGATGACTTCACCGGTCGCCACGTCCAGTGCCGCGAACAGCGTGGTCACGCCGTTGCGGAGGTAGTCGTGCGTGCGACGCTCGGGCATGCCCGGCATCATCGGGAGCACCGGCGCGGACCGGTCCAGCGCCTGGATCTGGCTCTTCTCGTCCACGCAGAGCACCAGGGCCCGCTCCGGCGGGTCCAGGTAGAGCCCGACCACGTCGCGGACCTTCTCGATGAACTGCGGGTCCTTGCTGAGCTTGAAGGTGTCCACCAGGTGCGGTTTAAGACCGAACGCCTTCCAGACCCGGCCGACCGTGGACTTCGACAGCCCGCTCTCGGCGGCCATGGACGCCCGCGACCAGTGGGTGGCGTCCTTGGGGGTCCGTTCCAAGGTGGCGACGACCAGGTCCTCGATCTGCTCGTCACTGACCTTCCGCGGGGCGCCGGGGCGTTGCTCGTCGGCCAGGCCCTCCAGCCGGCCGGCGAGGAACCGCCGCCGCCACTTGCCCACGGTCTGGGGCCACACCCCGATCTCGGCAGCGACCTCCTGGTTCGACTTCCCGTCCGCGCAGCCGAGGACGATCCGGCAGCGTTGCGCCAGCGCCTGCGAGGATTTGGCCCGCCGTGACCAGCGGACCAGCGTCTCGCGTTCCTCATCCGTCAATGTCAGCTCGGCCATCGGCCGTCCCATACGCGCCACAGCCCAAGGCTACACATCTACATCGAATTCCTGGCGCAGGACACTAGTACTGCGCCTGCAAGTGCTCCCAGAAGCCGTCCCGGAGCGCCCGACGCAGGTCCGCCTGTCCGCGCAGGGAGTACTGGAGGAGCCCCTCGGCCTCGACCAGCAGATCCTGGTCGACCGAGCCGGGGAGATAGGGGTGCCCGGGCAGGAGTTCAGCCAGTGACTCCCGCCCCCGCGCGGCCAGCCACTTCGCGGCGACCTGCGCGCCCACGAAGCGCACGTCGTCGCGCGTGGGACGGCTCGCCGCCGCCGCGTCGTACGAGAGGGCGGTCCGCCGTGACACATACGGCTTGAAGAAGTCGAGGTCGAAGGTCCGCTGGCTGTCGACCTCCCAGAGCAGTGGCTCGGCCTGGTTGCGGCCCTCGGGTGCCTCGATCCCCCACAGGTGGACCCGGGCCCCGTACCCCTGCGCCGCCTCGACCGCCGAGACCAGGTCCTCGTCTCCGCCGAGCAGCGCGGCGTCGCTGATGGCGCGGTGCCGGGCGAGGGACTCCAGGTCGGACCTGATGAGTGAATCGACGCCCTTTTGTTGGTTGTTGGCGTTGAGGTTACCCAACCGCACCTTCACGTCCGGGAGTTCGGCGATCGTCTGCTGTTCCGAGGTGTGGATGCGGCGGCGGGCGCCGTCGTACCAGTAGACGCGCAACAGCCTGCTGTCCGCGAAGATCGTGCGGGCCCGGTCGATGAGCGCCTCGATGAGGCCTTCGGTGTCCAGGTCGAAGGAACGGCGGTCCTCCGTCCCGGCGACGAGCCGCCCCGCGGCCGCGTACAGATATCCGGCGTCGACGAAGATCGCGTGGGTCGAGGGCGTCTTCGCCACCTCGGCGAGCATGCGGTGCAGCAGCTCGTTCGTGCGGTCGATGCGGGCGCCGAGCGCCGCGAGGTCGTCGTTCATCGCCTCCATTGTCCCGGCGGTCACGCTGCGAACACAACTGGCCCCGTTCAGTCTCCGCCACACCGCTTACCAGTCGGTAATTAGGTTCTCGAAAAATTTCCTTAGCGTAGGGAATGTTTGTAACACGCACCCCGTTGAATACGTACGGAAGCGGGGGCACCGATGCCCTGCGCGCCACCACGAGTAGTTCTCCGCAGGAGGATGACCAGACGAAGGGAGAAGCCCATGCGCTTCGAAATCATGCGACTCGACGATGTCGACGGCACGCCCGTGGACAGCACCGTTGTAGACGCCGCCTCCGTCAACCGGATCGTTCAGCAAGCCGCCGCCATCGGGCAGCGACTGTGGATCCGCCCGGCCGACTCGTCCGCCTCGTAACAGCGCGGACGCATTTTTCGGACTGACGCGTCTTTCAGACTTCGGAGCCCCGCACGGCAACGGTTGCCGTGCGGGGCTCTGCGTGTGCCTGGGCCATTCGGCTCACGCGGTCCGGATCACCTGCATGACGCCGTTGATGATCTGCTGCACCGCGATCGCGGAGAGCATCATGCCCGCGAGCCGGGTCACCAGCACGACGCCGCCGTCCTTGATGACACGGATGATCAGCAGCGAGTAGCGCATGACCAGCCACAACATCACATGGATGGCGAGGATCGCGGTCCACACCGACACCTGCGTGGCGACAGTGTCGGCCTTCTGCACCGCAAGGATCACGGAGACGATCGCGCCCGGGCCGGCGAGCAGCGGCATACCCAGGGGCACGAGGGCGACGTTCACATCCTTGGTCTGCTGGGGCTCGTCCGTCTTGCCGGTCAGCAGGTCGAGGGCGATCAGCAGGAGCAGCAGCCCGCCCGCGATCATCAGGGCGGGCACGGAGACGTGCAGGTAGTCCAGGATCTGGTGCCCGAGCAGCCCGAACACTGCGATCACGCCACCCGCCACACAGACGGCCTGGAAGGCCATCCGCTTCTGCACCTTGGCGGGGCGCCCGGCGGTCAGCGCGAGAAAGATCGGGGTGATCCCGGGGGGATCCATGATGACAAAAAGGGTCAGGAAGAGGGAGCCGAAGACGGCGACGTCGAACACAGGTGTGGCCTTGCTGGGGTGATGAAAGCGGACGGCAGCAGGGCAGTGGATGCCGCTACCGCTGTGGGCGGTCGTTCCGCGGGGCGGAACAGATGGGCACAGCCGGCAGCGCCGGGTGCCTGGACAGGAGTGGGGAACTACACGCGGGCGCTGCCACCGGCGCCCGGCACCGGAAACGCGCCGGTAGCCCGTCGAGTGATCTCCCCGTACACCTCGGGATCGGTCGTGAACTCCCCGAGCACGCACGTCTTCCGGCTGCCGTGGTAGTCGGACGACCCCGTGGTGAGCAGTCCCAGCTCGGCCGCGAGCCCGCGCAACCGCGCCCGGGTCTCCGGCTCGTGGTCCATGTGGTCGACCTCGATGCCGTCGAGCCCCGCGGTAGTGAGTTCCGCCATGACGGACTCCGGCACGGTCCGGCCCCGCTTGGCGGCGGCCGGGTGCGCGAAGACGGCGACGCCGCCCGCGCCCTTGATCAGCCGGATCGCCTCGAACGGGTCGGTCTCGTGCTTGGGGACGTAGGCGCGGCCGCCGTCGGCCAGCCACTCCTCGGTGAAGGCGTCGGAGACGCTGTCCACGACACCCAGCTCGACCAGCGCGGAAGCGACGTGCGGCCGCCCCACGGAGCCGTCGCCCGCGATGCGCGCCACCTGCTCCCAGGTGATCGGCACGCCGAGCTCCTGGAGCTTGGCGATCATGCCCTGGGCGCGCGGCACGCGGTCGTCCCGCACCAGCTCGCGCTCGGCGAGCAGCGCGGGCTCCTCGGGGTCGAACAGGTAGGCCAGCATGTGCATGCCGATGCCGTCGATGCGGCAGGAGAGCTCGGCGCCGGTGACGAGGGTGAGCCCCTCGGGCAGTGCGGCGATCGCCTCGGCGTAGCCGCGGGTGGTGTCGTGGTCGGTGAGCGCGACGACGTCCAGCCCCGCGGCGGCAGCGTTCCGCACCAGCTCGGCCGGGGTGTCCGTGCCGTCGGACGCCGTGGAGTGGGTGTGCAGATCGATGCGCACGACGTGACTCCAGGCGGTGACGGGAAGGGTGGGGACGCTCAAGGATAACGGGAATCCGAGGGTCCCCCGTCACACCCTCTCCTGCGGAGCGCCCCCTACGGGATTCCTGTGAGGGGCCTCCACGTTCCGGCGCGGGCCTCCGCGCCCGACATCACGCGCCCTACGGTTCCAGGATCCGCGGCGACAACGCTCCGCACGGCAGCAGGTCCACCTCCGCCCCCGCGTCCCGCAGATCCGTCAGCACCAGCTCGTCGTACATCAGCAGACCCGTCTGCTCGGGCCAGACCACCGCCCACAGCCACAGCCCGAGCGCCTCACCCGCGAAGACGGCGCGGTCGTCGGGGGCGCCGGAGACATGCCAGAGCGGGGTCGGACGTCCGGCCGCGAGGACCTTCGCCTGGGGCGGTTTCTCGACGCTCATGTACGGTCCGGGGTCGGGCCCGTCGATGCCCGCATACCGCGCACCGAGGCCGACGCCGAGCTCCTCGGCGACCAGCAGCAGTTCACCTATGCCGCCGAGCGGCCCGGGACCCGAGCACGCGACGGCGGTCGCGCGACCGCCGCTGCGGTCGTCACCGGCGAACGTCGCGCCGGTGAACAGCCAACCGACCGGCAGCGGCCATGGCATCCACACCGGTACCCGCGCGTGGTGCACGACCACGCCGAGGGCCTCGACGCTGGGCGGGATCACGGGCTGCAGCGGATGCACAGTGCCGTGCACATCGCACTGCCAGGAGTCGGCAAAAAGGCCGGGAGCCCTGACCCGGCCACCACACTTCGGGCAACTGGGTTCGCCCCTCATAGGGCCCAACGGTCCTCCCCGTCCTGCGCCGCGTCAAGGACGATCACCCGTCCGGCGTGTGCCTGTCATGTCGTATCACCCCCCACAAAATAGATGCAGCTTGCATTAATTAGCTCTCCTAACTTATTATGTGCATACGACAACGATCTCGATCGCGCACCGCAGTCGCAGTGAAGGAGCGAGCATGATCAACAGCACCGGAGGGCCCACGGAGGGCGACGCATTCGACGCGGGCGCGGGCAGCATCCTGCGTCAGCCGAAGGCCGTCTGGGCGACCGCGGGAGCCTCCGTCGTCGCCTTCATGGGCATCGGGCTCGTCGACCCGATCCTGCCGTCCATCGCCAAGGGCCTGGACGCCACACCCAGTCAGGTGTCGCTGCTCTTCACCTCGTACTTCCTGATCACCGCCGTCGCGATGCTGGTGACCGGCTACGTCTCCAGCCGCATCGGCGGCAAGAAGACCCTGCTGCTCGGCCTCGCGCTCGTCGTGGTCTTCGCGGGGCTCGCGGGCACGTCCGGGTCGGTCGGCGAACTCGTCGGCTTCCGGGCGGGCTGGGGCCTCGGCAACGCGCTGTTCGTGTCCACCGCCCTCGCCGTCATCGTCGGCGCCGCGGCCGGCGCCAGCGCGGCGGCCATCCTGCTGTACGAGTCCGCCCTGGGCCTCGGCATGGCATGCGGGCCCCTGCTCGGCGCGCTGCTCGGTGACGCCAGCTGGCGCTACCCGTTCTTCGGCACGGCGTTCCTGATGGCGGTCGGCTTCCTGTGCATCACGGCGTTCCTGAAGGAGCAGCCGAAGCCCGCGAGGAAGACGGCCCTGCTCGATCCGATCAAGGCGCTCGGCCACGGCGGCCTCGCCTCGGCGGCCGTCTCCGCGTTCTTCTACAACTACACGTTCTTCACCGTGCTCGCCTTCACGCCGTTCGTGCTGAACATGACCCCGTACAAGTCGGGCGCGGTGTTCTTCTGCTGGGGCGTCCTGCTCGCCGTCTTCTCGGTCGTCGTGGCGCCGCGCATGCAGCGGCGGTTCGGCTCACTGAAGGTGCTGGGCGCCTCGCTGGTACTGCTCGCCGCCGACGTGCTCGTGCTCGGCTACGGCGACCACACCACCGCCGTCGTCTGCACGATCCTGTCCGGCGCCTTCATCGGCGTGAACAACACGGTCTACACGGAGTTGGCGCTGGGCGTCTCGGACGCTCCCCCAGACTCCGTCCGGGGGTACCCCCAGCGCCCGGTGGCGAGCGCGGGCTACAACTTCGTGCGCTGGTTCGCGGCGGCCGCCGCACCGTACTTCGCGCCCAAGATCGAGGATTGGAGCGACATCCACATCCCGTTCGTCGTCGCGGCCGTCACCGCGGTGGTCGGCGCCGTCGTCGTCTTCGTACGCCGGAACGCGCTCGCCCTCCCCCACTCTCGGCTTCGCTCGAGCGGGGGGACCCCCATGGCCGAGGAGCTGGAACCGCGGTACGCAGCCCAAGACAGCGTCACCGTCTCCGCCAACTGACGGGCTTCGGCCGGACTCTGACCGGGAGCCAGAAAGTGAGATGCCCCACTCGGCGCCCGGGGCCGATCAGTCCAGCGGAACGGACTTGCGCAGCGGATCACGCAGGTCCGTTCCGCCGTTCAGCCAGCGCTCCTGGAGGGCGCCCGCACCGTGCACGCGCTTCCACGCGGCCTCGTTCGGCGTCATCGGGAGCAGCGGCAGGAAACGTACGGGGTCGGCGGGCGCGTCCAGCTCCAGGTCCTCGACCAGGCCGCCGGACTCCGCGACCAGGACGGAGCTGAACGGCGCGCCGGGCCACAGGGGTTCACCCACGTCGAGCGAGGCGCCCGGAGCCACCACCAACCCCTCGACCTGTGGGGACGCGGCGAGCACGGCGAGCGGGCGGAACGCCTTGTCGGTGTCGGCGCCGCCTGAGCGCACCGAGAGGATCAGCTCGGCTCGGGGGCCCTTCACCGGGTCGGCAAGGACGGCCGTGGGGTCCGCCATCGGCTGGGCGGACATGCCGAGCGTCGCGTAGCGGACGATGTCGCCCTCCGTGAAGCGCAGCACTTCGATGCGGTCGGTGCCGAGGAAGGTGACCGCGGCCCGCGCGTCGGGTTCGCCCAGCGCAGAGCGCAAACGGGCCTCGACCAGAGGAAGAACATCAGCCATGCGCCGAGCATAGGCCGCGTCAATTCCGCTGGAGCGCACCGGACCCCGCGGTCAACAACGGGCAAAGCGGCGCGTTGACGCTTCAGTGCGCTGATAGTCTTGGCCGCTGGTCGGGGCAGCACGCAGAAGCGTCGCTCTCGAGCTCCGACGCACTGAGACTGATCTGACTCCCCAAGGCGGGAGACAGACTCCCCTTCGGGGGATGGATCGTCCCTCACGGGGGACCGACCGGAGGAGGTGGGGCTGCAATGGACCGAAGTCGACCGTGCAGTACCACCCGCTCTTCCGGTCGCTGAGTTCCGTAGCTGGTTCCGCTGGTTTCCCAGCTCTGCTGGCTGCTGCCTCCTGCAAATGTGTGCATACGTGTCAGCGTTGTCCGGTGCACCACGGAAGAGCGCTTCGTTTCCGCCTGATCTGTCTGATCTGAATCAGTAGCGAAGCTGCCACCGCGACGGTGCGGTGCTCCCCGCTTTGTGGACGTGCCAAACATCCGCAGTCAGGACGTCCCCATTCCGGGTAGTTCCAACCGTCGCCGGCCGCCTCCGTTGCAAAGGAGCCTGCCATGTCGATGATCCGTGACCTGCGTGCCGCGGTCCGCCCCCGTCCCTCGCTGCGCAAGGAGAGTGGCTCGTACGACACCACCCGCGACCCCGCCACCCCGTCCGCCGTGGTCGACTGCGCCGTCTACCGCGACGGCGCCCGCGTCGAGAGCCGCGAGCCGCTGACGCCGCACGAGGCGATGCGTCAGGTGCACCGCGACGGCGGCTTCGTGTGGATCGGTCTGCACGAGCCGACGGAGGCCGAATTCGCCGGTATCGCCCGGGAGTTCGGGCTGCACCCGCTGGCCGTCGAAGACGCCGTCCAGGCCCACCAGCGGCCCAAGCTGGAGCGCTACGACGACTCCCTGTTCACCGTCTTCAAGACCATCCACTACGTCGAGCACGACCGGCTGACCGCCACCAGCGAGATCGTGGAGACCGGCGAGGTCATGTGCTTCACCGGACGGGACTTCTTCATCACCGTCCGGCACGGCGGGCAGGGCTCGCTGCGGGCGCTGCGGCACCGGCTGCAGGACGACCCCGAGCTGCTCGCCAAAGGCCCCTCCGCCGTGCTGCACGCGATCGCCGACCACGTCGTCGACGGGTACATCGCGGTCGCGGACGCCGTGCAGGACGACATCGACGAGGTCGAGACCGAGGTGTTCTCGCCGGGCCGCAAGGGCACGCCACGCGGTACGGACGCCGGGCAGATCTACCAACTCAAGCGTGAGGTCCTCGAGTTCAAGCGAGCGGTGTCGCCGCTGCTGCGCCCCATGCAGTTGCTGAGCGAGCGGCCGATGCGGCTGATCGACCCCGACATCCAGAAGTACTTCCGCGACGTCGCCGACCACCTCGCTCGGGTGCAGGAGCAGGTCCTCGGCTTCGACGAGCTGCTCAACTCGATCCTCCAGGCCAACCTCGCCCAGGCCTCCGTCGCGCAGAACGAGGACATGCGCAAGATCACGTCCTGGGCGGCGATCATCGCCGTACCGACGATGGTCTGTGGCGTGTACGGCATGAACTTCAAGTACATGCCGGAGCTCCACTGGCGGTACGGCTACCCGGTGGTCATGGGCATCACCGTCGGCCTCTGCCTCTCGATCCACCGCATCCTCAAGCGCAACGGCTGGCTGTGAAGAGAGGCTGGATAGTCTTGGCCCCATGACGGTACAGCTGCTCGACCAGGCCCTCATCGAGGAGGCCACCAAGAAGTCCGGGCTGATCTGGGTGCGGGGCAGCGGCGTACCCATGCCCGAGGGCCAGGAGGTGCCCACCCGCGCCCTGTGGCACGTGTGGCACGACGGCGCGGCCTGTCTGGTCGGCGACGGGCCGGGCGAGCAGCCGCTGCCGAGCCTGGTCGACGGCGGCGACGCGATCGTCACCGTCCGCAGCAAGGACAAGGGCGGACGCCTCGTCTCCTGGTCCGCGAAGGTCGTGGAGCTGACCCCCGCCTCCCCGGAGTGGGAGGCCGCCGTCGCCGAACTCAAGGGCAAGCGCCTGAACGCCCCCGACGGTGAGGCCATGCCCGAACGCTGGGCCCGCGAGTGCCGGGTGCTGCGCCTGGAACCCTCGGGCGGCACGGCCGAGCTGCCGGACGGCTCACTCGCCGAGCGGCCGCTGCCGACGCCGGCGACCACTCGCCGGCCCATCCCGGCGGGCCTCCCCCGCCTCCTCCTCAAGAAGCGCAAGCGCCGCTGAGGCAGCGGACTACGACGCGGGCAGTTGCTGCCCGTAGTCCACCGTCTCCTTCTTCGAGGGCTCCTCCAGGGCGAAGTCCTTGCCCCAGTCGGTGAGGCGAAGGGTGCCCGCGTTGCCCGCGCGGACCAGCAGCAGGGGGTACGGGGTTCCCTTCAGGGAGACGTCGAGCGATCCGCCGGAGCCCCTGTCGCCAGTGATGCGGATGGTGCGGACGCCGGACTGCTCGTGGTGGCCGTCCGTGGCGAGCGCGCCGTGCAGTGTGAGCAGACCGTCGAGGAGGACGTCCTTGTCGGTGAAGCCGCTGAACCGCTTGTAGGCGGGGTCGGCGGTGGGCACCTTCACGTACATGCCCTCCAGCTTCTTGGCCGCGGCGGTGTCCGCGGAGGAGCTGTCGCTCTTGCCGTCCTGGTGGGTCCAGAACTCCGCGTCGGCCTTGAGGAAGAGGTGCTTACCGACGCGCAGCAGCCGGAAGCTCGCCCCCTTCGAGGTGACGGAGCCGGTGCCGCCGTCGGCCTTGAGGCGCATGTCGAGGGTGTACGTCGTCCCGTTGCTGACAACGGTTCCGGCGAGCCGTACGGTGGGCGCCGCCTCGGCCGCCTTCTTCGTCTTCGCCTGGATCGTGGCGGCGGGCAGCTTGCCCACTCCGTTGGTGCCCGCGTCCGGGTCCTCACTACTGCACCCCGTCAGCCCCGTCCCCGTCACGACCAGTGCGCACATCGCGCTCACCAGTGCGGCCCGGCGGGTTCGGCCCTGGGGAATTGCAGTCACGGGTGGGGCTGCCTTTCGTGCGGGGGTCCTTGGCGGCGTACGGCAGCGTACCGGTGCCGCAGGCGCCCGGCGGAGGCAGTCCGTCCGGACCGCTCACCAGGGCGTATCCGACCGGGACGGGCTAGCCTGAAGCCCACCCGAGCGGACAGAGCGGGACAGAACGCGCGTACGTCGCGCGCGCACGGAGAGTCGTACAGGAGCGCCAGTAAGAGCGCGTACGAGGAGAAGGAGGCGCGGGCATGGCCGCAGCCGCCCCCCGGGTCTTCGTCTCGCACCTCGCCGGTGTCGCCGTCTTCGACCCGAACGGCGACCAAGTGGGCCGGGTGCGGGACCTCGTCGCCATGCTCCGCGTCGGACGGCGGCCGCCCCGGTTGCTGGGCCTCGTCGTCGAACTGTCCACGCGGCGGCGGATCTTCCTGCCCATGACCCGGGTGATCGGCATCGAGTCAGGCCAGGTCATCACCACCGGCGTCCTCAACGTGCGGCGCTTCGAGCAGCGGCCCACCGAACGGCTTGTCTTCGGCGAGCTGCTCGACCGGGTGGTACGCCTCGTCGAGACCGGCGAGGAGGTGACCGTGCTCGACGTGTCGATCCAGCAGCTGCCGGCCCGCAGGGACTGGGAGATCGGCCGGGTCTTCGTCCGCAAGGGCCGCAGCGGGGCCTTCCGGCGCACCAAGGGCGAGACGCTGACGGTCGAGTGGTCCGCGGTCACCGGGTTCTCGCTGGAGGAGCACGGACAGGGCGCCGAGAGCCTGCTCGCCACCTTCGAGCAGTTGCGCCCGGCCGACCTCGCCAACGTCCTGCACCACCTGTCCCCCAAGCGGCGCGGGGAGGTGGCCGCCGCACTGGACGACGACCGGCTCGCCGACGTCCTCGAAGAGCTCCCCGAGGACGACCAGATCGAGATCCTCAGCAAGCTCAAGGAGGAGCGCGCGGCCGACGTCCTGGAGGCGATGGACCCGGACGACGCGGCCGACCTGCTCGCCGAACTGCCCGCCGAGGACGTGGAGCGGCTGCTGAAGCTGATGCAGCCGGAGGAGGCGGCCGACGTGCGGCGGCTGATGGCGTACGAGGAGAAGACCGCCGGCGGGCTCATGACCACCGAGCCGATCGTGCTGCGGCCCGACGCGACGGTCGCCGACGCGCTCGCCCGGGTCCGCAACCCCGACCTCTCCCCCTCGCTCGCCGCCCAGGTGTACGTGTGCCGCCCGCCGGACGAGACGCCGACCGGAAAGTACCTCGGTACGGTCCACTTCCAGCGGCTTCTGCGCGACCCTCCGTACACCCTGGTCAGCGCGCTCCTCGACGCCGATCTGCAGCCGCTCGCGCCGGACGCCGCGCTGCCCGTCGTCGCCGGCTTCTTCGCGGCGTACGACATGGTCGCGGCGCCCGTCGTCGATGAGAGCGGCTCCCTGCTCGGCGCGGTGACCGTGGACGACGTACTGGACCACATGTTGCCCGAGGACTGGCGGGAGACGGAGTTCCACCTCGTGGAGGAGGAGCCCCATGCCACCTGAGCGCGACCCCCGCGACCGCACCCCCGCGGGGGCGACCGCCACCACGAGGCCGCGCACCCGGCTCGACCAGCCGAAACCGCCACGGCGCAGACTGCTGCCCGAGTGGGACCCGGAGGCCTTCGGACGGCTCTCGGAGCGCATCGCCCGCTTCCTCGGCACCGGGCGGTTCATCGTCTGGATGACCGTCGTCATCATCCTGTGGGTGGTGTGGAACGTCTCCGTACCGCGCGATCTGCGCTTCGACAACTACCCGTTCATCTTCCTGACGCTGATGCTGTCGCTGCAGGCCTCGTACGCCGCCCCCCTGATCCTGCTCGCGCAGAACCGCCAGGACGACCGCGACCGGGTCAACCTCGAACAGGACCGCAAGCAGAACGAGCGGTCCATCGCGGACACCGAGTACCTCACCCGCGAGATCGCCGCACTGCGCGTGGGCCTCGGCGAGGTCGCCACCCGCGACTGGATCCGCTCCGAACTGCAGGACCTGGTCAAGGACGTGGAGGAGCACCGGGGGGACGGCCATGTCGTATTCCCGGCGGAACGGTCGCACGGACGTGACGTAGACGACCGGTGACGGGGCTTCGGGGCCCTGGGCCCGTCGCCGTACCATCGACCTTATGGCTACGGAAGACGCGGTGCGCGAAGCACTGGCGACGGTGAACGATCCCGAGATCCAGCGACCCATCACCGAGCTGGGGATGGTCAAATCGGTGGAGATCGGCGCGGATGGTGCGGTCGCGGTCACCGTCTATCTGACCGTCTCCGGCTGCCCGATGCGCGAGACCATCACGAAGAACGTGACGGAGGCGGTCTCGGCGGTCGAGGGCGTCACGCGCGTCGACGTGACCCTGGACGTGATGAGCGACGAGCAGCGCCGCGAGCTGGCGTCCGCGCTGCGCGGCGGGCAGGCCGAGCGCGAGGTCCCCTTCGCCAAGCCCGGCTCGCTGACCCGTGTCTACGCGGTCGCCTCCGGCAAGGGCGGCGTCGGCAAGTCCTCGGTGACGGTGAACCTGGCCGCGGCGATGGCGGCCGACGGCCTCAAGGTCGGTGTCGTCGACGCCGACATCTACGGCCACTCGGTGCCCCGGATGCTCGGCGCGGACGGCCGTCCGACCCAGGTCGAGAACATGATCATGCCGCCGTCGGCGAACGGCGTGAAGGTCATCTCGATCGGCATGTTCACCCCGGGCAACGCGCCGGTCGTCTGGCGCGGCCCGATGCTGCACCGCGCCCTCCAGCAGTTCCTGGCGGACGTCTTCTGGGGCGACCTGGACGTCCTGCTCCTCGACCTCCCGCCCGGCACGGGCGACATCGCGATCTCGGTGGCCCAGCTGGTCCCGAACGCGGAGATCCTGGTGGTCACCACCCCGCAGCAGGCGGCAGCCGAGGTCGCCGAGCGGGCCGGCTCCATCGCCGTCCAGACTCACCAGAAGATCGTCGGCGTGGTCGAGAACATGTCGGGCCTGCCCTGCCCGCACTGCGGCGAGATGGTCGACGTCTTCGGCACGGGCGGTGGCCAGTCGGTCGCCGACGGCCTGACCCGCACCACCGGCGCGACCGTCCCGGTCCTCGGCTCCATCCCCATCGACGTCCGCCTCCGCGAGGGCGGCGACGAGGGCAAGCCGGTGGTCCTCACCGACCCCGACTCTCCGGCCGGCTCGGCGCTGCGCGCGATCGCGGGCAAGCTGGGCGGCCGCCAGCGCGGCCTGTCGGGCATGTCGCTGGGCATCACGCCGAGGAACAAGTTCTAGGACGTTCACGCCGGGGGAGCCGCGCCTCGTAAGGGCGCGGGGAACTGTGCCCGGTAAGGGCGCGGGGAACTGTGCCCGGTAAGGGCGCGGGGAACTGTGCCTGGTAAGGGCGCGGGGAACCGTGCCCGGTAAGGGCGCGGGCAACCGTGCCCGGTAAGGGCGCGGGCAACCGTGCCCGGTAAGGGCGCGGGCAACCGTGCCCGGTAAGGGCGCGGAGAACCGCGCGACCAGCCACGACGTACCCGCAGTGGCGCACGGTCCGCAACAAGCCGTCTCGCACAGGAAGGGGGGCGCCGTCACACCGACGGCGCCCCCCTTCTCCGTGACCCCGCCGGCTAGGCGTATGCGCCGATGTCCTTGATCATGGCGAACGCCAGCCCATACGCACTCATCCCCCGCCCGTACGCCCCCACATGCACGCCCTCCTGAGTGGACCCCGCGAGGATCCACCCGAACTCGGACTCGCGGTAGTGGAAGGGCGTCGGGACCCCGTCGACGGGGAGCGACAGCGAGGACCAGTCCGGTCCGTCGAGGTCGTCCGCGAGCACCCACGCGGTCTCGGTCTGCTGGTCCAGCCAGTCGTCCCGCAGGGTGTGGTCCATCTGGCCGGGCCAGGTGAAGGACAGCAGCCCCACACCTGCCAGCCAGGCCGCGGAGGACACCGAGGTGGCCTCCAACAGGCCCGTACCGTCCGCGCTGCGGCGTACGGGGCTGGCCGCGACGGTGACCACCACCGCGAAGCGTTCCTTGTCCTCGGTCGACTCGGGGCGCACCGAGGGCTCGTCGCCGTGCCCGATCGAACCGTGCTCGACGGCGCCGTCCGCCGAGGTACCCACCTGCATCAGCCAGCGCGGCCCCGTGAAGGCCTCGTCGAGGCCGTACCACGGGAAGGGCGCCAGCAGGTAGCCGTCGACCGTACGCCGGGCGGAGGAGACCTGTTGTCCGCCCTCCGCGGCCGGCGCCTGCGCGCCTACCCGACTTGTCGTCTCCATCTGCCCGGACGCCTCCTCGCTCTCGTCGGACCGGGCGGCCCGCCCCCCTCGGGCGTCCTTATCGGTCCGCACAACAACTGGGCAGCATAGCCACACCGCTCCGAGCGGCAGGGAAACCGCCCGGCGCGTGGGTCGCGAACGCGCCGGTTTCAGGCCGCGAGGCGTCGCTCTGATGTGCGGGTACACGGGCGGCCATGCGGATCCGGTGACGTCCGCCACGGCCAAGGGGATACGCCCGGTCGGCCTCCGCCGAGTGGGACGTACGACTCAGGTGGCGTCCGCGTCGTACGGCGGGCGCTCGTCCGGGTCGAGCTTCTCGCGCTTCTTCGTCATGTCGACGGAGCCGCCCGTCGAACCGGACGAAGACGCAGACGAAGACGAGGAGGTATCGGCGTCGCGACCGTGGACCGCGTCCGTGACCTCCGCCATCTCCTTCTTCAGGTCGAAGCCGTTGCGGATCTCCTTGAGCCCCAGCTCGTCGTTGTCCAGCTGCTTGCGGATGAACGTCTTGGGGTTGAGGTCCTCGAACTCGAAGTCCTTGAACTCCGGGCCGAGTTCATCACGGATGTCCGCCTTGGCGCTCTCCGAGAACTCGCGGATCTTGCGAATGGTGCGCGTGACGTCCTGGATCATCTTCGGGAGCTTCTCCGGGCCGAAGACGAGCACGGCGAGGACGACGAGCGTCACCAGCTCGAGCGGTCCTATGTCATTGAACACCTGAAGCTCCTTGCGATGTCCTCGGTCCTCGGCCCTCGGCGGGTCTTCCGTGGTCCGGGCCGTGTCCACGGTACCCGGCGATCCCGTCCGTCCGGAACTGTCCCGGGGCTTCCGGGTTCATGTACACGACGGGTTTTCCGCGTTGTTTGCCGTTCGGAGCTGCGGCGATGCGCCCACCTGTGAACTTCATGTCAGTCGCCGTCGGCGGAACCGAGGACCAGGGTGACCTTCTTCTGCGTGTCGCCCCGCCGGAGGGTCAGCTGGAGCCGGTCGCCCGGGCGGTGCGCGCGGGTCTTCACGATGAGTTCCTCACCGGAGTGGACGCGCTGGCCGTCGACCTCGGTGATGACGTCGCCCGCCTTGATGCCCGCCTCGGCGCCGGGGCCGCCCGCGGTGACGGGTGGGCCGCCGCCGTTGCCCTTCGTCCCGACGCGGGCGCCGTCGCCCGTGTAGTTCATGTCGAGCGTGACACCGATCACAGGGTGGGTGGCCTTGCCCGTGTTGATGAGCTCCTCGGCCACGCGCTTGCCCTGGTTGATCGGGATGGCGAAGCCGAGCCCGATGGAACCCGCCTGACCGCTCTCCAGGTCGGAACCGCTGTCGGCGGAACGGATGGCGCTGTTGATGCCGATGACGCGGGCCTTGGAGTCGAGCAGCGGGCCACCGGAGTTGCCGGGGTTGATGGGCGCGTCGGTCTGCAAGGCGTCGACGTACGAGACGTCGCTCCCGTCGCCCGTCTCCCCGCCCGCGGTGATGGGGCGTTCCTTGGCGCTGATGATGCCGGAGGTGACGGTGTTGGCGAGGTCGAAGGGCGCGCCGATGGCGACGACCGGGTCGCCCACCTGGACGTTGTCGGAGTTGCCCAGCGGCATGGGGTCGAGGCCGCTGACCCCGGAGACCTTGACGACGGCGAGGTCGTACCCGCTGTCGTGTCCGACGACCTTGGCCTTGGCGGTCTCTCCGCCGCTGAACGTGACGGATATCTCGCCGCCGCTGCCGGCCGGTTCGATCACGTGGTTGTTGGTGAGGATGTGCCCCTGGCCGTCGAGCACGAACCCGGTGCCGGTGCCTTCCTCCTGGGAGCCGCGCACATGCAGGGTGACGACGCTGGGCAGCGCGTGGGCGGCGATCCCGGCGACGCTGTCCGGGGCGCGCCCCGGCGCCTCCCTGCCCGCCTGCGGCAGCTCGACGTCCCCCATCCCCCCGTTCCGCTCCAGGTAGGCCCCTACGGCACCGCCGACGGCCCCGGAGACCAGCGCGAGCACCACGGCCCCGAGCACCAGTACCTTCTTCGCCCGCTTGCGCCGCTGCGTCACGGTCGCCACGGCCGCGCCGTTCTGCTGGAGGGGGCCCGGGGCGGCCCAGGGGTCGTAGTTCTGCCAGGGCGCGGGGGGCCGGGAGTTTTGCACAGGTGCTTCGTGGGCCGTTCCCGCGTACGCGGCCGGGGGTCCGCCCGCCGGGGCGTGCGCCACGGGCGCGGTGCCGTTCGGCGAGGCATCGAAGGGTGTGCCGAGGGCCGGTGCGTTCCCCGGGACGTGTGTGCCCTGGGCCGGTGTGGGCGCCGACAGGTGCGTCCCGTGTGCGGGGGTGGCCGCGGGGTGCTGGACCGGCGGGGCGGGCGCCCAGGGGCCGGGCTGACCGTAGGGCGGGGTGCCGTAGGGGTCTGGATCGTGCAGGGGCTTGGCGCGCTCCGAGGCGGCACGGGGGTGCGTGCTCACCTCGTCCTGCGTGACCTGCGCGAGGTCACGCTCCGAGGCGGCACCGGGGCGCGTGCTCACCTCGCTCTGCGTGACCTGCGCGAGGTCACGCTCCGAGGCGGCACCGGGGCGCGTGCTCACCTCGCTCTGCGTGACCTGCGCGAGGGCTTCCGTGATCTGTGTGGGGATCGACGGCACGGGCGCCTCTCCGCCGTCGACCGGGGCCGGGACACGGTCCGCCGGAGCGGTGTCGCCGCCCTGCGCACTCGCGGGCCGAACCGGCGCGGGCCGCTCCAGCTCGAAGTCGCCGTCGGTGCCCGCACCGGACCCGCCGGTGGCCGGAGCCGGCGAGGGGCGGTCCAGCTCGAAGTCACCCCCGGTGTCGCCTGTCGCACTGCCAGGCGTCTCGACGTCACCCCCGGTGCCAACGGCACCGCCGGGCGTACGGACGTCGGCGACGCCCCCGGGCCCGTCGGCGATATCGGACGAGCCCACCCCGGCATCCCCCGGAGAGACCGGCGGCCTGGGCCGACTCCACCACTTCGCCTTCGTGGGCTTCCCCTCGTTCATGTTCTCCCCACACCTGGCCCGCGGCGCAACTCGCCGACGGTCACCGCAGATTGTCGACTCCGCGTCCGGGATCCCTCCTGCGGACGCGGCCCACCCTGGATTCAACCAGGTTCACGGGCCGCCGCGCAGAGGACGGGGTCAGCGGACGCTACGGGAGGAGGGGGAGGTGGGGGGACGGGGAAGAAGCGGGGGACGGGGTGGCCACGGGGGCGGCGAGCAGGCCCGGAGTCGTGACGTCCGGGGCCGCGGACCACGAGGTCAGCGTGAGCGGCTGGGCATCGGTGAGCGGACGTATCAGTGGGGACATCGCGGCGGCCCCGGCGACCACCGGTGTCGTCAGCGTGTGCATGGCGTCCGGGCCGCGGTCCGCCGGAGTGGGGACTCCGGGCAGCAGCGGCGCGGACACCTCGGTCGGCGCCACGGGACCGTCGCCCAGCGCCCGGCGGCCCTGCGCGAGCAGCGGTGCGTCGGACCGGCGACGTTGCGACTCGGGAGCCGTCGAGGACCCTGTGCCGGGCGAACGCATCGGCGTCACATTGCTTCCGGCCCCGGAACCGCCGCGTGCGTCCGCGGTGTCACCCGGCACCCCGGTCGACACCCCGCCGAGCGCGACCGCGGCCAGCGACACCGCACCGGCGGCGGCGAACGCGAACCGCAGCCCGCGCGAGGCCGATCGCTCGGCCTCGTGACGGCTGACGTCATGGATGCGGAAGCCGCGGCCCGACGAAGGGGGCAGCACATCGGCGTGCGGTCCGGCGGGGACGTAACCGAAAGGCTCGCCCCTCACTGCGAAGAATCCGGTGAGGCCGGAGGTCCGGTCGGTTCCGGGCAGTGTGCCGCCGAATGCTCCCCCGCCCAGCGGCGAGCCGGGGCTGTCGGAGTCCCCTCCCCCGGGAAGCCCCTGGAGGCGGGCCAGGAAGCTCTCGGAGGGAGGCGGAGGGGCCACTTCCGCGAATACGTTCTTCAGTCGGCGTTGGGCGTCCGCCTCGGCCTTGCACTTCGCACAGGTGGCGAGGTGGGCCAGGACGCGGTCGCGCGACTCATGACCGAGCTCTCCGTCCACCAGGGCGGAGAGTCGATCGCCGAGGTGCTGCTCAGCGGGCGTAGGACGGGATCCACTCACGCGGTCGCGCCCCCTCCCCCCAGCACGGGCACACGGGCCACGAACGAGCGGCGCTCGGCGCGGGCCTCGGGAGACCGGTGGGCAAGGGCCTTGCGCAGCTGGGAGCGACCACGGTGGATCCGGGAGCGGACCGTGCCGAGCTTCACGCCCAGGGTCGCGGCGATCTCCTCGTACGAGAGCCCCTCGATGTCGCACAGGACGACGGCGGCGCGGAACTCGGGCGCGAGGGTGTCCAGCGCCTGCTGGACGTCCGCGTCGAAGTGCGCGTCGTTGAAGACCTGCTGCGGGGACGGCTCGCGGCTGGGCAGGCGCTCGGCCGCGTCGTCGCCGAGGGCGTCGAAGCGGATGCGCTGCTTGCGGCGCACCATGTCCAGGAAGAGGTTCGTGGTGATGCGGTGCAGCCAGCCCTCGAAGGTGCCGGGCGTGTAGGTCGACAGCGAGCGGAAGACGCGGACGAAGACTTCCTGGGTGAGGTCCTCGGCGTCGTGCTGGTTGCCCGTCAGGCGGTAGGCGAGGCGGTAGACGCGTCCGCTGTGCGTGCTGACGATCTCCTCCCAGGTGGGCGGAGTCCACGCCTGCGACTCCGCGTCGGTGGTGAACGTCGCGGTCTGCGCGGGGGCAGCAGCGTGGAACTGGTCAGCGATGTCGGTCACGGATTTCGGCTCACCCGCCGATCTGAGTAGGCGCCGCAGCACCCGTCCCCGATCCACAGGCGCAGCCGCACCTCCCCTGTCGGCTCTGGTGGTGTCCAGTGGAGCCCCTACCATAGCCACCTCGCCCGTTAGCTCCGGATAAGCGGTTTTACGAGAATTTGATACGTGCTCATATGGCTGCGTCAGTACTTGCTCGCCGCCCCGCTCCGCTTCCTGGTTCATCGGCTTCCCCCCGCTCTGTTTCCCCACCCCTCTAAACGCCTGGTCCCATCTGCGGGTTCCCGGCACCAACGGATACAGTCACGCCCAGGCAACCACGGGGACAGGTGAGGGTCATTACCGGCAACCGGCAGACGAGCTGGGCGTTCGCCGACGCCTTTGTCGCCGAGGACGAGGCGCTGCGCTGGGCCCGCGACCGGGCTCGCGAGGCAGGCCTGCGCTCGGTGTCGCCCGGCACGGGCGCCGCGCTGCGGTTGCTCGCCGCCACCGTGGACGCGAAAGCAGTGGCGGAGATCGGGACCGGGACCGGCGTCTCCGGAATTCATCTGCTGCACGGCATGCGGCCGGACGGGGTACTGACCACCGTCGATCCAGAGCCGGAGCGGCAGCAGTTCGCCCGCCAGGCCTTCCGCGCGGCCGGTTTCGCCAGCAATCGCGCCCGCTTCATCCCGGGCCGCGCGCTGGAGGTCCTGCCCCGGCTCGCGGACGCCGGCTACGACCTCGTCTTCTGCGACGGCGACCGTCTCGAGTGCCTGGACTATCTCGCTGAATCGTTGCGCCTGCTGCGCCCGGGCGGGCTCGTCGTCTTCGAGGGCGTCTTCGCGGACGGCCGCACGGTGGACTCGGGACCGCAGCCTGCGGAGGTCGGCCGGCTGCGCGAACTGCTGCGCGCGGTCCGCGAGAGCCAGGATCTGGTGCCCTCGCTCCTGCCGGTGGGCGACGGCCTGCTGTGCGCGGTCAAGCGCTGACTGCGCCCCTGCTCGCACCCGTCTGACCTGTACGAATACCAAAGGGGTACGTCGCTGACGTACCCCTTGACGCGCTGGAAGACCACTGCCCCGGCACCGATGACGATGCCGGGGCAGCTGAAAAGGTATGGTCGCTTCCGCGTCAGCCGACGACCTTCTTGAGGGCGTCGCCGAGCGCGTCGGCCTCGTCAGGGGTCAGCTCGACGACGAGCCGACCGCCGCCTTCGAGCGGAACGCGCATGACGATGCCCCGCCCCTCCTTGGTCACCTCGAGCGGGCCATCGCCCGTCCGCGGCTTCATGGCCGCCATGCTCGTTCCCCTTCCTGAAACCAGCTCATCGTCGCCGACGGCCCCTTGAAGGGCACGCACGTCCCCTCATAGGACACACGTCACCGGCATCGAACACATTGCTTCCAGGCCATTATCCCGCATCTCAGGACCCGATGACCAACATCAGTCGGCATCGCTTGCGCAACGCGCTTGAGCAAAACCACTCAATTCGGCGATGTGACTGCGATACTGCGCCGCCGCATGGTCTTCCGGAGCCCGGAATTCTTTGACGCAGGTCACATGTCCGGTCCGCGCCACCACCGGTGATCTCCGCCATGCTGTCATCGGACACAGGACGTACCGAACGGTACGACGGAGCCGCGACCCCGGAGGGGACCCACCATGGCCGACACCGTGCTCTACGAGGTGAGCGACGGACTCGCGACAATCACGCTGAACCGCCCCGAGGCGATGAACGCGATGAACGCCGAGGCCAAGATTGCCTTCCGGGACGCGGCTCAGGCGGCCGCGGCGGACGGGGAGGTACGGGCGATCCTGCTGACCGCCGCCGGTGACCGGGCGTTCTGCGTCGGCCAGGACCTCAAGGAGCACATCGGGCTGCTGGCCGCCGTCAAGCAGTCGGGGTCCGGCCAGACGATGAGCACCGTGCGCGAGCACTACAACCCGATCGTGCGGGCCCTGACCGGCGCCGCGAAGCCCGTGATCGCCGCCGTGAACGGCGTCGCGGCCGGGGCGGGATTCGGCTTCGCGCTCGCCGCGGACTATCGCATCGTTGCCGACACTGCCGGCTTCAACACGTCGTTCGCCGGGGTGGCGCTGACCGCCGACTCGGGGATCTCCTGGACGCTGCCCCGGGTCATCGGGCCCAGCCGGGCCGCCGACCTGCTGCTCTTCCCGCGCAGCATCACCGCGCAGGAGGCTTACGAGCTGGGGATCGCGAACCGTCTGGTGCCCGCGGCGGAGTTGCGCGCCGAGGCGGAGAAGACGGCCCGGGCGCTGGCTTCGGGACCGACGCTCGCGTATGCCGCGCTGAAGGAGTCCCTCGCGTTCGGGCTCTCCCACTCTCTTGAGGAGACCCTGGAGAAGGAGGATGAACTCCAGACGCGGGCGGGCGCCTCCGAGGACCACACCATCGCGGTGCAGGCGTTCGTGAACAAGGAGAAGCCGAAATACCTGGGGCGGTGACGCTTCGCCGGATTCGGCGGTCGTAGGTCGGTACGGGAACTGCGCGGTCTGTGACCGGTCGCGCGCAGTTCCCCGCGCCTCTTAAGGGGCGCTCCGGGCCGCGCAGTCCTCCAAGTGATCGTTCACCAGGCCGCACGCCTGCATCAGTGCGTAGGCCGTCGTAGGACCGACGAAGCGGATGCCGCGCTTCTTCAGTGTCTTGGACAGAGCCGTCGACTCGTCGGTGACCGCCGGGACGTCGGCCGGCCTCTTCGGGACCGGCCGAGTGGCCGGGTCGGGGGCGAAGGACCAGATCAGCTCGTCCAACTCGCCGGGGGCCCAGTCGGCCAGCACGCGCGCATTGGCGACCGTCGCCTCGATCTTGGCGCGGTTTCGGATGATGCCCGGGTCGGCGAGCAGGCGCTCCTTGTCCGCGTCCGTGAAGGTCGCGACCTTGGCGATCTCGAAGCCGGCGAAGGCGGCGCGGAAGCCGGGGCGGCGGCGCAGGATGGTGATCCAGGACAGGCCCGACTGGAAGGCCTCCAGGCACAGCCGCTCGTACAGCGCGTCGTCGCCGTGGACCGGGCGGCCCCACTCCTCGTCGTGGTACGCCACGTAGTCGTCGGTCGACAGCGCCCAGGGGCAGCGCAGCGCGCCGTCCGGGCCGGCGAGGGTGTCGCTCACTGGGGGTCCTCCTCGGTCCGCTTGCGCAACGAGGTGGCGGCGCTCGCGCGGGCGCCGGCCAGCGCGTCCTCCAGGTCGGCGATCCGGGCGTCCCGCTCGGCGATCTCGGCGCCGAGTCGGCCGAGGGCGTCGTCGACGTCCGCCATGCGGTAGCCCCGTACGGCGACGGGGAAGCGCAGCGCCTCCACGTCACCGCGGTTCACCGGCCGGTCGTACGGCAGCGGGTCCTGCAGCCGCTCCGGGCCGGCCTCGGGAAGGGGGGCGCTCTCGCCGCCGCCCACCACGGACAGTGTCACCGCGGCGACCACGACGGCGAGCGCGACGACCAGGAACAAGAACATGAACATCGCTGAGGTCCCCACGCTCTGGTGCCGACGCGTGCGCGTCGGCGCTGAAGTACTGAAGCTGAAACTGTCAGGGTCCGATCGTGCCATGCGAATCTGACAGTTAAGGTCGCAGGCGGCTTATCGGCGGGACTTACTAGGAGAGGTCACAGGGGATGCTCAGGCTGGGCAAGCGTGAATTCGACCCGCACGAGCCGGTGATCATGGCGATCGTGAACCGGACCCCGGACTCCTTCTACGACCAGGGGGCCACCTTCCACGACAAGCCGGCGCTCGCCCGCGTCCAGCAGGCGGTGTCGGAGGGCGCCGCCATCATCGACATCGGCGGGGTCAAGGCGGGGCCGGGGGAAGAGGTGACCGCCGAGGAGGAGGCGCGGCGTACGGTCGGTTTCGTCGCCGAGGTGCGTCGGCGCTTCCCCGACGTGATCATCAGCGTCGACACCTGGCGGCACGAGGTCGGGGAGGCGGTCTGCGAGGCGGGAGCGGATCTGCTCAACGACGCGTGGGGCGGGGTCGACCCGCGGCTGGCGGAGGTGGCCGCGCGCTACGGGGTGGGGCTGGTGTGCACCCACGCCGGCGAGTCCGAGCCGCGTACCCGTCCGCATCGCATCGCGTACGACGATGTCATGGCCGACATCCTGCGGGTCACCGTGGGGCTGGCCGAGCGCGCGGTGTCGCTGGGTGTGCCTCGTGAGTCCGTGTTGATCGACCCCGGGCACGACTTCGGGAAGAACACCCGGCACAGCCTGGAGGCGACGCGGCGGCTGGGCGAGATGGTGGCCACCGGCTGGCCGGTGCTGGTCTCCCTCTCCAACAAGGACTTCGTCGGGGAGACGCTCGACAAGCCGGTGATGGAACGGGTGGTCGGCACGCTGGCGACGACGGCCGTCTCCGCCTGGCTGGGGGCCCAGGTCTACCGCGTCCACGAGGTCGCGGAGACCCGGCAGGTCCTGGACATGGTGGCGTCCATCGCGGGCCACCGCCCACCGGCCGTGGCCCGGCGAGGGCTGGCGTAGCGGGTTCCTCGCCCCCTCCGCCCCTGACCGTCCCGTAACCGGGGCTCCGCCTCGAATCCCGGGTGCTCATTCGGCTCCGGGCGGGTGGGGGCTTGTCGCGCAGTTCCCCGCGCCCCGTCAGGGGCGCGGCTCCCAGGCACGGGACGGTAGGGGCGGCGGGAACGAAGAAAACGAAGGAGCCGACGCAGGGCCTAGCGGCCCGCCTCCTTCGACACCAATGCCACTGCCTCCTCCACGTCGTCGGTCAGGTGAAACAGGAGCAGATCCTTCTCCGAGGCCTTGCCCTGGGCGATCAGGGTGTTCTTGAGCCAGTCGACGAGGCCGCCCCAGTACGCGGTGCCGAAGAGGACGATGGGGAAGCGGGTGACCTTCTGGGTCTGGACGAGGGTCAGCGCCTCGAAGAATTCGTCGAGGGTGCCGAGACCGCCGGGCAGGACCACGAAGCCCTGCGCGTACTTGACGAACATCATCTTCCGGACGAAGAAGTAGCGGAAGTTGAGGCCGATGTCGACGTAGGGGTTCAGACCTTGTTCGAAGGGCAACTCGATGCCGAGGCCTACGGAGATGCCCTTCGCCTCGCAGGCACCCTTGTTGGCGGCCTCCATGGCGCCGGGGCCACCCCCGGTGATCACGGCGAAACCGGCTTCGACGAGACCACGGCCGAGGGCGACCCCCGCCTCGTACTCGGGCGAATCCACCGGCGTACGCGCGGATCCGAAGACACTGATCGCGGGCGGGAGTTCGGCGAGGGTACCGAAGCCTTCGATGAACTCCGACTGGATGCGCAGCACCCGCCACGGGTCGGTGTGCACCCAGTCGGAAGGACCGCCCGCGTCCAGAAGTCGCTGATCCGTGGTGCTCGCCTGCACCTGACTCCGCCTGCGCAGCACCGGTCCGAGCCGCTGCTCGTCGGGTGGCACCTTCTTGCCCTCGGGGTTGCCGGTAGCCATGTCCGCTCCCTTCCCACCGCTCGCGTCGTTCCACCCCAGCGTAGATCTACGCGGGTTACGGAGGGGGGACGTGAGTATGTCCGCCATGAACCGCCCCGAGATACGGCTCAGGCGGTCAGCCAGGCGCGCAGCCGCTCCTCGCCCGCAAGGACTTTCGCCGTCTCCACACGCTCGTCGCGCTTGTGCGCCAAGTGCGGGTTGCCCGGGCCGTAGTTGACCGCCGGGATGCCGAGCCGGCTGAAGCGGGAGACGTCCGTCCAGCCGTACTTGGGCTGCGGGGTCCCCCCGACCGCCTCGATGAAGGCGGCGGCCGCCGGGTGGGAGAGGCCGGGGAGCGCGCCGCCGCTGTGGTCGTCGACGACGAACTCCTCAACGCCGCAGTCCGCGAAGACCTCACGGACATGGGCGATGGCCTCCTCCTCGCTGCGGTCGGGCGCGTAACGGAAGTTGACGGACACGACGCACTCGTCGGGAATGACGTTGCCGGCGACTCCGCCCGAGATGCCCACCGCGTTCAGGCCCTCGCGGTATTCGAGGCCGTCGATGACGGGGTGGCGCGGCTTGTACTCGGCCAGCCTGGCCAGGATCGGGGCCGCCGCGTGGATCGCGTTCGAGCCCATCCAGCTGCGCGCGGAGTGGGCGCGCTCGCCCTTCGTCTTCAGCAACACCCGCAGCGTGCCCTGGCAGCCGCCCTCGACCTGGCCGTCGGAGGGCTCCAGGAGGACCGCGAAGTCACCCTCCAGCCACTCGGGGTGGGCGTCGGCCACATGCTTCAGACCGTTGAGGTGTGCCGCGACCTCTTCGTTGTCGTAGAAGACGAAGGTGAGGTCGCGGTTGGGGGCGGGCACCGTGGCCGCGATGCGGAGCTGGACCGCGACGCCCGCCTTCATGTCGCAGGTGCCGCAGCCCCACAGCACACCGTCCTCGTCGAGGCGGGAGGGGACGTTGTCGGCGATGGGGACGGTGTCGATGTGGCCGGCGAGGATGACGCGCTCGGCGCGACCCAGGTGCGTCCGGGCCACCACGTTGTTGCCGTACCGGTCGACCGTCAGGTGCGGCAGGGCGCGCAGGGCGGCCTCGACGGCGTCCGCGAGCGGCTTCTCGTTGCCGCTCTCCGAGGGGAAGTCGACGAGCTGGGCGGTGAGATCGGCGGCGTCCAGCGTGAGGTCAAGGGAGGTGTCGGCCATGCCCTCGACCCTAGCGCCCTGGGTACCCGAACCCGCTGACGGCCGGATGCACTGACGCCCGAACCCGCTGACGCCCGGTCCCGCCGGGGGCCCGGATGCGCTCAGAGAGGGACGGATGGAAGGGGCGCTGTCCCGAAGTCCCGGCCGGCCTCCGGGTTGTCCACAGCCCCAGGCGCCGCCGACAGTGGCCTCCAGTACCTTGTACGACGTGCCAGAGCCGTCCCCCACTCCTGTCCGGCGCGGCCGCCTCCTCCGTTTCGGGGGGGCCGTCGTGGTCCTGCTCGCGCTCGCGGGCTATCTCACCGTGCAGTACCTCACGGGAGGCACCGGGGCACCGAGATGCACGGTCGTCTCGGGCAAGGGCGACGGGGCGTCGTACGAGTTCACACCGGAGCAGGCGGTCAACGCGGCGACGATCTCGGCGGTCGGCACCTCCCGTGGCATGCCCGAGCGCGCCGTGACCATCGCCCTCGCGACCGCTCTCCAGGAGTCGGGGCTGCGCAACATCCAGCACGGCGACCGAGACTCGCTGGGCCTGTTCCAGCAGCGGCCCTCGCAGGGCTGGGGGACGACGAAGCAGATCATGGACCCGACGTACGCGGCGGGGGTGTTCTACGAACACCTGGCCAAGGTGCCCGGCTATTCGCGCCTTCCCCTCACCGTCGCCGCGCAGCGTGTGCAGCGCAGCGGCTATCCGCAGGCGTACGCGAAGCACGAACCGGACGCCACGCTGCTCGCCGCGGCTCTGACCGGGCGCGCGGCGGCCACGCTGACCTGTGAGGGGCGCCCCGACGCCACCCCGGCCGGCGGCGCGGACTCGGTGCGGGCCGCGCTCGTACGGGACTTCGGACGCGAGGTGCTGCAGGAGGCGGGGGCCGACGTGGGTGCCGAGGGTGCCTCCACCTCGCCGTCGGCGGCTGCCTCGCCCTCGCCGACGGGCGGCGGGGGCCGGACCGTGACCGTCCCCGTGCGCAAGGAGGCCACCTCCGGGACCGGCGTCCGGCAGCGCGGCTGGGAGCTGGCGCACTGGGCCGTGGCCAACTCCTCGGCACTGCACATCGAGCGGGTGTCGTACGCGGGGCGGCAGTGGACCGCCGGGAGCACCGAGAGCGAGTGGCGCGCGTCCGACGCGCAGGGGGGCTCGACCGCGCGGGAGTCCGCCGCCGAGGTCCGAATCGTCACTGGGCAGTAGAGGTCCGAATCGTCACTGGGCAGTAGTACGGGTCCTCACCCGTTGGGGGGACCCGCCCCTCGGCGCGTCGACGATGTGCGCAGGTATTCGCGTGCTCACTCCTCCATCCGTCGAATCCCTTGAAAACAAAGAGCCGTAAGGATTCGGCAGACTTTCCGACCGGGTACCCTTTGCCCGTTTTTGTCCGCAGATGATAATGCGACGCATTGCCAACTCTTTACGTCGGGCCACCGCAACCTTCGTGGGCCTCGAGCGGTAGTCACTGCGTCCGAGCCCGGAACGATCACCTTCGGTCGGTCGACAGCCAGTCGGTCAACTGCCGGGCGCGGTCGGACACTTCAACGTTCTCTCCCGTCTAAGGAGCATCATGTCCCTCCCCCTGACCCGCCGGATCGCCCGTGCCGCGCTGCTCGTCGCAGCGGGAGCGGCAGCCGGGGTCGGTGCGGCCGGCTCCGCCAGCGCGGCGGCCGAATTGCCGGCCACCCCCAACCTCGGCGGATTGACCGCCCTGGACGGGGCGAGCGTCGGCAACACCGTTGACGGAGCGGCTCAGAACGCCACCGGGCTGGCGGGCACGGCCGGCGGCAATACGGTCAAGAAGGCGGTGCCGGCTGCGGGCAAGACCGGTGACAAGATCGCCAAGACGGCAACGCCCGCCGCGCAGAAGATCGCCAAGACGGCGACGCCCGCCGCGCAGAAGGTGGCCGGGGAGGCGGCGGGGCAGGCCGGGGGTCTGCTCGGTGACGCCACGAAGACTGCCACCAAGGGTGGGCTGCCGACGGGCACCGTCGCCAAGGGTGGCCTGCCGACGGGCACCGTCGCCAAGGGTGGGCTGCCGACCGACACCGTCACCAAGGGTGGCCTGCCGACCGACACCGTCACCAAGGGTGGCCTGCCGACCGACCAGCTGCCGCTGAAGACTCTGCCGCTCGGCTGACACCGGGTCTGTACGGCTACGGGGGTCCGAGGAAGCTGTTCCCTGGGCCCCCGCTTCGCTTTCCGTTCCCGGGTGGAGCGCGGCTACCGCGCCAGGCGCTCCACCGCTGCCGCTACGCGCTCGTCCGTCGCCGTCAGGGCCACGCGTACGAACGTGTCGCCCGCCTGGCCGTAGAAGTCGCCGGGGGCCACCAGGATGCCCCGCTGTGCCAGGTGCGCCACCGTGTCCCAGCAGGACTCGTCGCGGGTGGCCCAGAGGTAGAGGCTGGCTTCACTGTGTTCGATGCGGAAGCCGTGCTTCAGGAGGGCGTCGCGCAGGGCGGTGCGGCGGGCGGCGTAGCGCTCGCGCTGGTCGCGGACGTGGGTGTCGTCCGACAGGGCGGCGACCACCGCGGCCTGGGTCGGTGCGGACGTCATCATGCCGCCGTGCTTGCGGATCTCGAGCAGGTCGCCGAGGACGGCGGGGTCGCCCGCCAGAAACGCGGCGCGGTAGCCGGCCAGGTTCGAGCGCTTCGAGAGGGAGTGGACCGAGACGATCCCCTCGTACGAACCGCCGCACACGTCCGGGTGCAGGACCGAGACCGGGTCGGCCTCCCAGCCCAGCTCGATGTAGCACTCGTCGGAGAAGACCAGGACGTCGTGCTCGCGGGCCCAAGCGACGATCCGGGTCAGTTCGTCCTTCGACAGCACCTTGCCCGTGGGGTTGGAGGGCGAGTTGAGCCAGAGGAGCTTCAGGTCCGTCGGGTCCAGCCGCGTCGGGTCGTCGTAGGCCTCGTACTCCGCGCGGGCCAGGCGCGCGCCCACCTCGTAGGTCGGGTACGCCAGGCGCGGGTAGGCCACCTTGTCGCCCGGCCCCAGGCCCAGCTGCGTCGGGAGCCAGGCGACGAGCTCCTTGGAGCCGACGATCGGCAGGATGTGGCGGTGGGTCACGTCGCGGGCGCCGAGGCGGCGCCCGACCCAGCCGGTGATCGCGTCGCGCAGCTCAGGTGTGCCCCACACGGTCGGGTAGCCGGGAGAGTCGGCCGCCGCGATCAGCGCTTTCTGGATCAGCTCGGGCACCGGGTCGACCGGGGTACCGACGGACAGGTCGACGATGCCGTCCGGGTGGGCGGCGGCCGTCTTCTTGTACGGCTCCAGCTTGTCCCAGGGGAAGGTGGGCAGGCGGTCGGAGACTGCGGACACGGTTCTGGCTCACTTTCTCGTACGTACGAGCCGTCGTACGGCAAACGCCTCGGTCCCGTACGGCGATCGTGCCGTACGGGACCGAGGCGGCGCGTGTGCGGGCCGCTTACTGGTTCTGCGGCGGCAGCGCTGCGATGAAGGGGTGGTCGCGCTCGATCAGGCCGAGCTTGCTGGCGCCGCCGGGCGAGCCGAGCTCGTCGAAGAACTCGACGTTCGCCTTGTAGTAGTCCTTCCACTCTTCCGGAGTGTCGTCTTCGTAGAAGATCGCCTCGACCGGGCACACCGGCTCGCAGGCTCCACAGTCGACGCATTCGTCCGGGTGGATGTACAAGGACCGGGAGCCCTCGTAGATGCAGTCGACCGGGCACTCCTCGATGCACGCCTTGTCCTTGACGTCGACACAAGGCTGCGCGATGACGTAGGTCACGCTGTCGTTCCTCCTCGATAGGGCGCTGGCGGGCCTCCGTAGGCTCCGCCGCCTGGCGCGCGGGAGCGCGGCGTCGTCGATGCCCGCCCCTAGTATCTCCGTTCTTGGGCATGATCCGAACAGGAGGGGTGAACTGACCTGTGGAAATCTCTGCGTCCGGCCGCCTTGAGGTCCGTATCACCCCTGCTGACGTGGGCAAACGTGTCTCTGTTCGGCGGATGATCAAAGATGCCGCCGAGGGTGAGAAGTTCACCGACACGGTTGGTGTTCTCACATCATGGAACGAAGGTGTGCTGCTGATCACACGCCGGACCGGCGAGCGTGTCCAAATTGCGGAATCCGCGCTGGTCGCGGGCAAGGTCGTGCCGTCCGCTCCGGCGCGTCGGCGGGGCCCGACGGCCTCGTACGAGGAGCTGGCACGGGTCGCCGCGCGTGCGTGGCGCCCCGTGGAGAGCGAGCGGCTCGGCGAGTGGGAGCTGCGGGCGGCATCCGGTTTCACCCGGCGCGCCAACTCCGTCCTGCCGCTCGGCGACCCCGGCGTGCCGCTGGACGAGGCGCTGACGTACGTACGGGACTGGTACGCCGCCCGTGACCTGCCCGCGTACATCCAGACCGCGACCGGGGCCGAGGGTGCGCAGGAGCTGCTGTGCGCGGAGCTGGAGGCGCGCGGCTGGACGCGTGAGGTGACGGCCGAGCTGTGGATCGGCTCGCTTGCGCCGATCGGGGACCGGGAGGCGCCCGAGGTCGTGCTCTCCCGCGAGGCGGACGACGCGTGGCTGGGCCGGTATCAGCGGAAGGGGCTGAGCGAGGTGGCCCTGAAGGTGCTGGGCAGTGGACCTTCGGTGTGGTTCGCGACGGTGCCCGGTGCCGAGGGGGAGGCTCCGGCCGCGATCGGACGCTGCGTGGTCGACGGCCGCTGGGCCGGTTTCGCGGCGGTCGAGGTCGATCCCGCCCACCGTCGCCAGGGACTCGCCACCGCCGTCATGGCCGCGCTGGCCCGACGGGCCCTGGACGAGGGTGCCTCGGCGGCCTGGCTCCAGGTGGAGGACGACAATGCGGGGGCGCGGGCGATGTACGCGAGGATGGGCTTCGGGCCGCATCACGCGTACCACCACTACCGGTGGGCGCCGGGCGCCGACGCCGGGGAGGGCGCTGCCGAGCGGCCGGGCGCGCGGGGCGTCGGCCTGCACGCCGACAGCGCCGCGGGCCGGACCGACGAGCCGACCGGTGACCGGAGCGGGCCGAACGACCACCGAGACGGGTCGAGCGGCCACCGGAACGGCACGAGCGGCGGTTTCGGTGTCGGCGACTCGTATCGATCGGTGTAAAGGGGCACGAGCCAGTTATGCGTTCCCCTCAGCCACCGGAGCCGGAGCGGGCCGCCGAGGTGCGGCGGCGGTTCGCCGATGAGGCGCGGGCCGAGCGGCCCGATCTGGCGCTGCTGTGCCTGCTGGTGGGGGCCGCGGCGGACGGGACGCTGGACGAGGCCGGGATGGACGCGGCGCAGATCGAACTGGACCGGCTGGCGGGGCAGCTGCCGTTCCGCCCGGGCGGGCCGCGATCCTGGGCGGCCGCGCTGGGTGAGCTGCTCGGCGGGCGCTGCGGGTTCCGGGGGGCGCCGGCCGACTACCAGCGTCTGGAGTCCTCGCTGCTGCACGAGGTGCTGCGGCGACGGCGGGGGCTGCCGATCCTGCTCTCCGTGGTGTGGATGGAGGTCGCTCGGCGGGCCGGTGCGCCGGTGTACGGGGTCGCGCTGCCCGGGCACTTCGTGGTCGGCTTCGGGCCGACCGAGCAGCAGGTGCTCGCCGATCCCTTCGACGGGGGGCGCGTCCTCACCGGGTCCGATGCGGAGCTGCTCGTCGCGGGGGCGACCGGTGCCCCGCTCGACCCGTCGATGCTCTCCCCCGCCGACCCGCTCGACGTGGTGCTGCGCATCCTGAACAACATCCGGGCCTGGGCCGCCGCCCGGCCGGAGCGCTCCGACGTGTCCCTGTGGGCCGTGGAGCTGTCCCTGCTGCTGCCTTCGCATCCGGCGCGGCTGCGCTACGAGCGAGCCCAACTCCTCGTCCAGCGTGGTGACTTTCTCGGGGGTGCCGCCGAACTCGACGCGTACGCCGATGTGGTGGCCGCCGTCGACGAACCGGCCGCGGCCCGGGTGCGCCGACAGGCCCATGCCGCACGGGCGATGCTCAACTGAAGCCGGGGAAGGGATTTTTCGCCCCCTCCGACCCCTGCTCGTCCCGTAGCAGCCTTGCGGCTGCGGGGGGGGGCTTGTCGCGCAGTTCCCCGCGCCCCTGAAAGGAGCGGCAGCCCCAGGGACGGGCAGGGGCAGGGGCAGGGGCAGGGGCAGGGGCAGGGGCAGGGCGGGTCGGAGGGGCAGAACGGGGCGGGCGGGGCGGGCGGGGCGGGCGGGGCGGGGCGGGGCGGGGCGGGGCGGGAGCGCAACGACGCTTGGCCGCTGCCCTACAGCCAGCCTTTCTCCCTCGCCGTGCGGACCGCTTCCGCGCGGTTGCGGACTGCCAGCTTCTGGATGGCCGTGGAGAGGTAGTTGCGGACGGTGCCCTGGGACAGGTGCAGGATCGTGGCGAGCTCCGCGTTGGTGGAGCCGTCGGCCGCCGCGCGCAGGACTTCGCGTTCGCGATCGGTCAGGGGGTTGGCACCCCCGGCGAGGGCGGCGGCCGCCAGGGTGGGGTCGATGACCCGCTCGCCGGCCAGTACCTTGCGTACGGCTTCGGCGAGTTGGGCGGCCGGGGCGTCCTTGACGAGGAAGGCGTCGGCGCCGGCCTCCATAGCGCTGCGCAGATAGCCGGGACGGCCGAAGGTCGTGAGGATGACCAGCTTGAGGAGCGGAAGCTCCTTGTGGAGTTCGGCCGCCGCCTCGATGCCCGTCCGGCCGGGCATCTCGATGTCGAGGAGCGCGACATCGACGTCCAGGGCACGGGCCGCGGCCAGTACTTCGTCGCCGCGCGCCACCTGGGCGACCACGTCGATGTCCGGTTCGAGGCCCAGCAGCGCGGCCAGCGCCTCGCGGACCATCGACTGGTCCTCGGCGAGCAGGACCTTGATCGTGCGGCTCATTCCCCGGATCCTACGGGGTGGCCGCCCAGGGCAAGAGCGGCCTTCGTCGGTACGCGCGCGACCAGCCGGAAGCCGCGCCGCGCCCTACCCGCTTCCAGCGATCCGCCCGCCTGCTCCAGGCGTTCGGTCAGCCCGGTCAGACCGTTGCCATGGGTGCCCCCCGAGCCGCCTGAGCCGTCGTCCTCCACGGACAGTTCGAGCACCGGACCGTCCAGCGTCTGACGCCGCACGACCTCCACCGCGCAGCGCTGGGCCCCGCTGTGCCGAACGACATTGGTGACCGCCTCGCGCAGCGCCCAGGCCAGCGCGGACTCGCTCTCCTCGGGGACGCCACCCAGGTCCGGTTCGGCCGGAAGGTCGGCGGTGACGCCTGCGGCGGTCAACGCGACCTGCGCGCCCGCGAGTTCGCCGGCCAGCCGGGGCCGCCGGTAACCGGTGACCGCCTCGCGTACGTCCACGAGGGCCTGGCGGCTGACCTGTTCGATGTCCGCGACCTGCTGAGCCGCCTTGTCCGGGTCGCCGGGGAGCATCCGGCCCGCCAGCTCGCTCTTCAGGGTGATGAGGGAGAGAGAGTGGCCGAGCAGGTCGTGCAGATCGCGGGCGAGGCGCAGGCGCTCCTCGTTGGCGGCGAGCTGGGCGACCGTGGCGCGGGCCTTGCGCAACTCGATGGTCGTACGGACCAGTTGGCCGACCCCGGTCATGGCGAATCCGATGAGCAGCACCAGGAGGGCCAGGTTCTCGGCCTCCTCCTGGTCGACCCGGCTGCCGACGAGCAGCATCACGCCGGTCGTCGCCGGGATCGCGCCGTAGGCCAGCCGCAACGGCAGGGTGGACCCGCAGGCGACGGACACGTAGCAGTAGAGGCCCAGCCACGCGCCGCCGAGTGTGAGGCACAGCAGGGTGGCGAGCGCACCCAGGACCAGGATGAGGCCGACGACGAGCCGTCCGGTGAACGGCTTGCCCATGTTCCGGAAGACCAGCGACAGATACACCCCGACGAAGGCCGCGAGGCCGAGCCAGCCCGCCACGGTGCCGCCGGTGGTGTGGTGCCCGGAGACGAGGTCCTTCACCGGTGAGCTGAGGAACACGAGCCAGACGCCGATCCACAGCACCTTGCGCCGCAGCTCGGCCCGGTTGCGGGGCGGCTGCCCCATGCGCATCAGCTGCTCCGACCGGACTTCGTCGTCGCACCGCGCGTCTTCCGTCATGGCACTCACGCCTTCAGCGTGTCCTTCCGGTACAGCCAGGCCGCGCCTCCCGCGAACAGCACGAAGAAGGCGGCGAGGATGGCGATGTCCTTGGCGTGCGGGGCCTGGCTCTGTTCGATGGCCTGCCCCAGGGCAGCGTACGCGTGCGTGGGCAGCCACTTCGCTATGTTCTGCAGCCAGTCCGGGAAGGTCGTCGCCGGCATCCACAGGCCCCCGAGCATCGAGAGGCCGAAGTAGGTGATCATGGTGATCGGACGGACCGCGTCGCCGCTGGCGAGGTAGCCGATGGCGACGCCGAGCGCGGCGAAGACGAGGCTGCCGGCCCAGATCGCGCCGGTCAGCGCGAGCCACTGCCAGGCATCCAGGCGTACGTGCTTCACGGCCGCGGCGACGACGAAGACGATCACGATCGACGGCAGGCTGACGACGGCGGCGCCGGCGGTCTTCGCCAGGACATAGCCGCGGCCGGGCAGGGTGGTCAGCCGCAGCTGCCGTACCCAACCACTCTCGCGCTCCTTGGCGATGCGCTCGCTGTTGCCCATCAGGACGGCCGTCAGGGCGCCGAAGGAGGCCATCGAGACCATCATGTAGGTCGGGATGGTGAGGCCGGTGCCGTCGACCTCGGCCGTGCTGTCGGCGTTGCCCGCGATGAGCAGGAACAGGGCCGAGGGGTAGACCACCGAGAAGAACAGGAACTTGCGGTTGCGCAGCGCGCGGGCGAGTTCCAGCTTGATGAGGCTGTTCACTTCGACTTCGCCTCCTCGGCGGCCGTGATGGCGACGAAGGCCTGCTCGAGACCGAGCCCGGCCACTTCGAGATTGCGGGGGTAGACACCGAGCCCGTACAGCGCGTGCACGGTCGCGTCGGCGTCGGAGGACTGGATACGGACGGTCTGCCCCGACCCCTCGGCGGAGCCGCTGTTGGACACTGTCATCGACGTCAGGAAGGGCAGCGACCGCAACGATCCCTCGTCGATCGGGCCCTCCAGGTCGAAGGCGATGCGGCGGGCGCCGGCCTTGGCCTTGATCTCGGCGGCGGTGCCGTCGGCCAGCAGACGGCCTCGGTGCAGCACCAGCACGCGGTCCGCGATCGCGTCGGCCTCCTCCAGGTAATGCGTGGCGAACAGGACCGTACGCCCCTGGTCGGCCTGCTCGCGCATGGTGGCCCAGAAGGCCTGGCGGGCGGAGACGTCCATGCCGGTGGTGGGTTCGTCGAGGACGATCAGGTCGCTGTCACCGGCCGTGGCGAGGGCGAAACGGACCCGCTGGGCCTGGCCGCCGGAGAGCTTGTTGACCTTGCGGTCGGCTATCCCCGAGATGCCCGCACGGGCCAGTACGTCGGTGGCCCGGAACGGCTTGGGGTGCAGATCGCAGGCGAGCTTCACCAATTCACCGACGGTGACCTCGTCCATCAGCCCGCCGCTCTGCAGCATGGCGCCCACCCGGCCGGCGACGATCGCCTCGCGCGGGCTGGTGCCGAACACCCGGACCGCGCCGCTGTCGGCGTGCTTCAGGCCGAGGAGCAGGTCCAGCGTGGTCGACTTGCCCGCGCCGTTGGGCCCCAGCAGGGCGACGGTCTCGCCCGGGTGCAGGTCGAGCGTCAGCCCGTCGAGGGCCCGGACGCTCCCGTAGGCCTTGGTCACCGATTCGAACCCGACCACCGAGGTGGTGGCCGTCCCAGTCGTTGTCATGTGATCCATCGTGGCGGCGCGGGAGGGGCCGTCGGCAGTGCCGGGTGTCCTCAGTCGCGGATGACAGATGTCATACCGCGCGTCTCCCCCGTCCTGTCCCGGCGTACGACAGGAGGGCACCCGGCCAGGGAGACCATGGCCGGGTGCCCTCCTCAGAGCGACAGCGCGGGCGCCCGCTAGCTGGGGTTGGTGGAAATGGTGACGATGCGGTCGGCGGGCGTCTTTCCGAGCAGCGCCTGCCCCAGAGCCGAGGCCACGTCCTCGGGGCTCACGGCCTTCTTGCTGCCGTCGCCCTTGGTGATCGTGACCCCGTCGAAGGCACCGCCGTACAGCTCCTTGAGGACCTTGAGGTCGTAGTGCTGGACGAGCTTGCCGTTGACCGCCTGCACGCTCAGGAACTTCCAGATGGAGTTCTGCGGGCTGAAGGAGATGGTGTGGACGGCGTCCGTGCGCACCGTGACGTTCGCGGACATCGCCGGCTTCGCGAACTTCGTCATCATCCGGTCGACCTCGGCGTTCGACACCGTCGGCTGACGGGTCTTGGTGGCGACCTTGACCGGCGTGGCCGTGCCGGTCTCCACCTGGGTGCGGTACGCGTCCTCCACAGCCTGCATCGAGGACGCGACGTCGATGCCCTTGCCCGCCTTGCCGTACACGGCGACGGCCTTGCCGGCCTCGAACTTGATCGTGCCGTCGCTCGCCGAGCCGGAGCCGCCCGCGGCGCCCTCCAGGGCGGCCTGCAGCTTCTCCTCGTCGACGGGCATGGCGGGCTCGACGACGCGCTCCTGGCCGAACAGCGAGCCGATCACCGAGACGGGGTTGTAGTCACTGCCCGCGGCGGCGCGGACGGTGGCCTGGCTGTCGAGCTGGAGCCCGGCCTGGTCCGGCTTGAGCGAGACGGTGTCGTCTTCGACCGACAGCTTGAGGGCCTTGTTCGTACGGGCACCCAAGGCGTCGTCGAGCTTCTTGGCGGCCTCGTCCCGGGTGCCGCCGCCGATGTCGACGCCGAGCACGGTGGTGCCCTTGGGCACGTCCGAGTGGTTCATGAGCAGCCCGGCGCCATAGGCGCCACCGGCGACGACGAACAAGCCGACGCCCAGGAGCTTCAGCTTGCTGCGGCCCTTCTTCTTCGCCGGCTTGGACGAGGCGGGGGGCTGCTGGACCGGCTCGGGCAGCTTCGGCGGGGTGTGCGGCAGCGGGCCGTCGGTGTGCGCGCCCGGCCCGAACGGGGAGTTCTGGGCGGGCGGTACGACGGGGATGCCGCTGGTCAGGGTGTGCCCGGAGACGTTGTCCGCGGGGCCGCCGCCGTAGCCACCGGCGCCCGGCTCAGGGGCCGGTTTCTGTGGCGTGAGGATCGCGGTGTCGTCGCTGAGCCCACCGCTGAGGCCGCCGCGCGGGGTGACGCCCGGCGCGCCGGGAGCGCCGCCGGGAACACCTCCCGGGTATCCCGGGCCCGGGCCCGGGCCCGCGGCCAGGCTGCCCGGTGCCGCGCCCGGACCGGCCGGCGGCGCCAGCGGGCCGTCTCCGGTGACCGGACCGCCGGTCGGGCCGGCGGGGCCGCCCTCCGAGAAGTACGGAAGATCGTCGCGGCGCGGTTCGCCGCCGTTGCCGGATCCGACGGACGGGAAGGATCCGGTGTTGTTCAGCGCCGCGGAGACGTCGAAGGAACCGGTGCCGCCGCCGTGGCCGGGCGCCACGGGTCCGGCGCCGGTGGCACCGGGCAGCCCGGCACCGTTCGTACCGCCGCCGCCCCCGCCGGGGCGGGGGGCGTTCGCGCCGCCGGGCCGGGCGCCGCCGGTGACACCCAGTGGACCGGCACCGTTCGAGGAGCTCGGACGCGCACCGCCCGGCGCGCCAGGACGGCCGCCCTGCGCTCCCGTGGAGTCGGCCGCGCCCGCGGGACCCGAACCGCCCGGCAGGCCCGCCCCGTTGGTGGAGCCGCCGCCAGGGCCGCCCTTGGGCGCACCGGACTTGCGGGGTGCGAACCAGTCGCTCGTCTTCTCCTCGGCCGCGGCGGGCGCCCCGACGGGACTGCCCGCGGGGGTGGACGCGCCCATGGAAGTGGACGTGGTCGTGGACGGGGTGGAGGACGCGGTGGCCGTCGTCGCGGACGCGCCCGTGGGCGAACCGACGCCCCGCGGCGCCTCCGTGCCTGCGCCGGCGGCACCCTCGGTGGACGCGTCCGCGTCCCCGACCGGTGTGCGGACGACGACGGGCGGGATGGGCCGCGATCCGGGGATGTTGATCCGGATCCGTGTCGTCAGCGTGGTCTCGGTCTTGCGCTCCTCCGGCGGGTTGCCGGTGGCCGAACGGCCCGCGTCGGCACCGCTTTCGGAAGCCTTGGGGGTCCCGTACGGCGGCGTCCCCGACGGGTACGCGGCTCCACCGCGCCCGTTGGGCCCGGAGGACGAACTGTCAGTTTCACGACTCAAGGCAAGTTCTCCCGGTTGGCTCCGCCGCCCGTTTACTCGACCTCATCTCGGGCAGCTCGGCGGCGCGCACCACCATACTGGCCGCGTCCGGCGCGCAAACCTCGCCCGGGAGGGAAACCCCCACGGGACCCGCACCTGTTGGATACGGCGAAGTGGTACGTCACTTGCCAAGTCGGACGTCGGAGCCGTCCGGTTGCCGCCCCCGCCCAAGGGTGGCGCACATCACAGCGATGGCCATGCCGCCGAGCAGGAAGAGGTACGAGACGACTCCCGCGCCGAAGAGGAAGTCCCCTTCGGGGCGGCTGGCGGTGAGCAGGACGACGGCGACCATCCAGCCGGCCGCGGGCGCCACGGCCCCGGCCCGGGACCCGGCCGCCCGCGCGCCGCCCAGAAAGAGTCCGGCCGCGCCGGCCAGCGCGAGCAGCAAACCGCCCGGGAACCAGCCGGATTGCACCAGCGCCCCGGCGGCCCCGACCACCACGCCGAGCACAAAGAGTCCCAGGTAGGCGGCCATCCTCGGGCCCGAGGGCCGCGTCAGCGGCTGGGCGAGCATGTTCCCGCGCTGTCCCGTCGTACTCATCGCACATCCGCCTCTCGCCGATCGGTCGTCGTCATCGCACGCCCGCCTCTCCCCGACCGGTCACAATGCCCGCGAACAGGTCCGTCTCCCGCGTCGCGGGCCGCTCCCCGCGCACCAACTCGTAGTACTCGGTGGTGAAGAGGGGCTGCGCGAGCCGGTTCGAGAGGGCGAACCAGGGCTCGGTCACCTCGATCTGGGTGGCGTGCGCCCGCATCGCGGCGGCCTTGGCGGCGGCGTACGCGGTCCCGTCGATCTCGGTGGTGATCACCGGCTCGTCCACGACGCCCGGTACGTCGTCGACGGTGGCGGACTCGGTGAACGGCAGCCGCGACAGCGCCTCGCGCAGCCGGGCGAAGCCGTCCTCGGCCACCGGGCGCGGCACCCGGTTCCAGTAGATCTTGGCGATCTCCCAGGGGTCTCCGAGATCCCGGCGGAGGGCGGCCCGGGCGGCCAGCTCGGCGGCGCGCATGGCCACTCGGTGGGCCTGGATGTGGTCCGGGTGCCCATAGCCGCCGTGCGGGTCATAGGTGACGAGCACCTGGGGGCGCACCTCGCGGATCACCTCCACCAGGTACTCGGCGGCCTCGTCGACGTCGGCGGACCAGAAGGAGCCCGCGCGGTGGTTCTGCTCGACGCCCATCATCCCGGAGTCGCGAAAACGTCCGGGGCCGCCGAGGAACCGGTGATCGGTGACGCCCAGCTCCTTCATGGCGGCGGTCAGCTCACCGGTCCGGTGCGGTCCGAGCCCGCCGCCGCGGTCGGGCGCCAGATGCGCGAGTTCGGACGGGATGACCTCGCCCTCCTCGCCGAGGGTGCAGGTGACCAGCGTCACATGGGCACCCTCGGCCGCGTACTTGGCCATGGTCGCGCCATTGTTGATCGACTCGTCGTCCGGATGCGCGTGCACCAGGAGCAGACGCCGGTCGGGCAGTTCCGTCATGGAACCCACCCTACGAGGCGAGCGCCCGGGCACTCGGCCGGGCGCGGGTCAGAACTTGATGCTGCCGATCATGCCCGCGATGTTCGTGGTCAGCTCGTTGATCGTGGGGGCGACTGTGGAGGAGGCGAGGTAGAACCCGAGCAGGACGCACACGATGGCGTGCCCGCCCTTCAGTCCTGACTTCCTGATCAGAAGAAAGACGATGATCGCCAGCAGCACCACCGCCGAAATCGAGAGTGCCACGGCGGCTCACCTCCAAAGGTCCCAGGGACTTGGGGTCCGGTATGGGGGTCGGACATGGGGGGTCGATAAATCCATACAACAGCCAGCAGGTTGATACCCACGCAGCGCTAGTGATCATAACTATCCGTACGCGCGCATCGATCGGCGCACGGCCGCACAAGGGGGCGCATGGCCAATATGGTCAGGGCATGACGACCGAGCCTCTTTCCTTCCCGCGCCGGTACGCCCGCACCCAGCGGTTCACCTCCGGCGCGCCCCGCGCGTTCACCGTGTCTCCCGACGGTTCCCGTGTCGTGTTCCTGCGGTCCCGCTCCGGTACGGACCGGGCGAATCAGCTGTGGGTTCTCGATGTGGCGGAGGGCGGGGAACGGGTCGCAGCCGATCCCGCGGCGCTACTCGGGGGCGCCATCGAGCATCTGCCGCCGGAGGAGCGGGCGCGCCGCGAGCGCAGCCGCGAGGGCGGTGCCGGGGTCGTCGGCTACGCCACCGACACGGCGGTCGAGTTGGCCTCTTTCGCCTTGTCAGGGCGGCTTTTCACGGCGGAGCTGCGGGCCGGCACGGCACGTGAACTCCGGGTCCCGGGACCGGTGATCGACCCGCGCCCCTCCCCCGACGGACGGCTCGTCGCGTACGTCGCGGGGGGCGCCCTGCGCGTGGTCGGCGCCGAGGGCGAGGACGACCGCGCGCTCGCGGAGCCCGAATCGGAGTCGGTTTCCTATGGATCGGCCGAGTTCATCGCGGCCGAGGAGATGGGGCGTTCGCGTGGCTTCTGGTGGTCGCCGGAGAGCGACCGGCTGCTCGTCGCGCGGGTCGACGACGCGCCCGTACAACGCTGGTGGATCTCCGATCCGGCGCATCCGGAACACGATCCGCAGCGGGTCGCGTATCCGGTGGCGGGCAGCGCCAACGCGGACGTACGACTCTTCGTCATCGGCCTCGACGGGGTGCGCACGGAGGTCGTGTGGGACCGGGCACGCTACCCATATCTGGCGCATGTGCACTGGTCGGCGTCGGGTGCGCCGCTGATCCTGGTGCAGGCCCGGGACCAGCGCAGCGAGCTGTTCCTGGCCGTGGCGCCGGACACCGGGGCGACCCGGATGGTGCACGCGGACGAAGATCAACAATGGCTGGATCTTTTCGCCGGCGTGCCGTGCTGGAGCCCCGGCGGACAGCTCGTGCGGATCGCCGACGAGGGTGGCGCGCGGGTGCTCGAGTTCGGTGAACGTCCGCTGACGGGACCGCAGTTGCATGTGCGCGCGGTGCTCGACGTGTCGGACGACGACGTGCTGATCTCGGCGTCGGCGGGCGAAGCCGCGGCCGCCCCGGAAACGGGCGAAGTGCATGTGTACCGCGTCAACGAGCTCGGCATGGAGCGCGTCTCACAGGATCCCGGCGTGCACTCGGCGGTACGCGCCGGGGGCGTGACCGTGCTCGTCTCCTCGGTGATCGACCAGCCGGGGACCCAGGTGCAGGTGCTGCGCGAAGGAAAGCGTGTGGCGACCGTGCCTTCGTACGCCGAAAATCCCGGTTTGTCCCCGCGCGTGACCCTCACACAGGGGGGCGCACGGAAAATCCCATGCGCCGTGCTTATGCCCACTGACTACCACGGTGACAATCCCCTCCCGGTCCTCATGGACCCCTACGGCGGCCCGCACGGCCCCCGGGTGCTCGCCGCGCACAACGCGCACCTCACCTCGCAGTGGTTCGCCGACCAGGGCTTCGCGGTGATCGTCGCCGACGGCCGGGGCACCCCCGGCCGCTCCCCCGCCTGGGAGAAGGCGATCCGCGACGACTTCACGCTCTCCCTCGACGACCAGGTGGACGCGCTCCAAGGGCTTGCCGAGACCTTCCCCCTCGACCTGTCCCGGGTGGCCATCCGCGGCTGGTCGTACGGCGGCTGGCTCGCGGGGCTCGCCGTGCTGCGCCGCCCCGACGTGTTCCACGCGGGCATCGCGGGCGCCCCGGTCGCGGACTGGCGGCTGTACGACACCCACTACACGGAGCGGTACCTCGGTGACCCGGCGGCGAGCCCGGACACCTACGCGAAGAGTTCGCTGCTCACCGACGAGGGGCTCTCCGCGCCCGCCGAGCCGCACCGCCCGCTGATGATCGTGCACGGCATCGCGGACGACAACGTGGTGGTGGCACACGCCCTCCGGCTGTCCTCGGCACTGCTGGCCGCGGGCCGCCCGCACGAGGTACTGCCGCTGTCGGGCGTCACGCACATGACCCCGCAGGAGCAGGTCGCGGAGAACCTGCTGCTGCTCCAGGTCGACTTCCTGAAGCGGTCCCTGGGCCTGGCGTAGCCGGTACAGCAACGGACCGGGGCGACATGGCGCGCCCCGGTCCGTTTACGGCACCCGCACGGCCGTACGTTGTTCAGACTGACGCGTCCGTATATCGGGATCGGGTCGGCCGAGTTGCTTGCGTGTTAACGCAGTTGGTGCCCATTTGTACGGCTATTTCGCCCCGCTGCCATGATCGTCCGGTGGCTCCTCCGGCGGTACCACCTGCTTCTCCTCGGCGAAGTGGCAGGCCGAGTCGTGCGCGGCCGGGCCCTCGGTGAGCCGGAACTCCGCGGGCACCGCGAGCAGCGGCACCTCCAGCGTGCACCGCTCCTGCGCCTTCCAGCAGCGGGTGCGGAAGCGGCATCCGGACGGGATGTTCGCCGGCGAGGGCACGTCCCCGGTGAGGATGATCCGCTCCCGGTGCTCGCGGGCGTCCGGGTCGGGCACGGGCACGGCGGAGAGCAGGGCCTGGGTATAGGGGTGCGTCGGATGGTCGTAGATCTCGGCGTCCCTGCCGGTCTCCACGATCCGCCCGAGGTACATCACGCCGACCCGGTCGGAGATGTGCCGCACGATGGAGAGGTCGTGCGCGATGAAGACGTAACTCAGGTCGAACTCGCCCTGGAGCCGGTCCAGCAGGTTGATCACCTGGGCCTGTACGGAGACGTCGAGCGCGGAGACCGGCTCGTCGGCGACGATGATCTCGGGGCGCAGCGCCAACCCCCGTGCGATGCCGATGCGTTGACGCTGGCCGCCGGAGAACTGGTGCGGATAACGGTTGATGTACTCGGGGTTGAGCCCGACCACGTCGAGCAGGTCCTGGACCCTGCGCCTGCGGTCGCCCTTCGGCGCGACCTCGGGATGGATCTCGTACGGCTCCCCGATGATGTCGCCGACGGTCATGCGCGGGTTGAGCGAGGTGTACGGGTCCTGGAAGACCATCTGGATGTTGCGGCGTACGGCCTTCAGCGCCTTGCCGGACAGCCGGGTGATGTCCTCGCCGTAGTACTTGATCGTCCCGGCCGTCGGCTTCTCCAGGTTGACCAGCATCTTGGCGACCGTCGACTTGCCGCAGCCGGATTCGCCGACGATGCCGAGGGTCTCGCCCCGGCCGAGGTGGAAGTCGACGCCGTCGACCGCCTTGACGGCGCCGACCTGCTTCTTGAAGAGAATGCCCTGGGTGAGGGGGTAGTGCTTGACCAGGCCGCTGACCTCGAGAATCGCCTCAGGCATCGGATTCTCCCGCCGCGCCCGCTCCCCCGCCGCTCCCGGAATCCAGCGTCTCTCTCCAGAAGAAGCAGGCGCTCCTGCGGTCCTCGTCGACCTCAGCGAGCGGCGGCACATCGGTCCGGCAGACGTCCTGGGCCATCGGACAGCGCGGGTTGAAGGCGCAGCCCGGCGGGATGCGCATCAGGTTGGGCGGCAGGCCCTTGATCGCGTAGAGCTCCCTGCCCTTCTGGTCGAGGCGTGGAATCGACTCCAGGAGCCCCTTCGTATAGGGGTGCGCCGGGGCTTTGTAGATGTCGTGGACCGGCGCCGACTCGACGATCCGGCCCGCGTACATCACCGCGATCCGGTCGGCGACGTCCGCGACCACCCCGAGGTCGTGGGTGATGAGGATGAGTCCCATGCCGAGCTCGCGCTGCAACTCGGCCAGTAGATCCATCACTTGGGCCTGGACGGTGACGTCGAGCGCGGTGGTCGGCTCGTCGGCGATGATCAGCGCCGGTTCCAGGGCCAGCGCCATGGCGATCATGATGCGCTGGCGCATACCGCCGGAGAACTGGTGCGGATAGTCGCGCACCCGGTCGGCGGCCCCCGGGATCCGCACCCGGTCCATCAGTTCGATCGCCTTGGCCCGGGCTTCCTTCCGCGACATCCCGCGGTGCACGGTGAACATCTCGCCGAGCTGGTCGCCGACGCTGAGCACGGGGTTGAGGGAGGACAGCGCGTCCTGGAAGATCATCGCCATCTCGGCGCCGCGGACCTTGCGCCGCTCGTCCTCCTTGAACTTCAGCAAGTCCTTGCCCCGGAAGAGGACTTCACCACCGGTGATCTTGCCGGGCGGCATGTCGAGGATGCCCATCACGGCCTGTGCGGTGACCGACTTGCCGGAGCCCGACTCGCCGAGCACGGCGAGCGTCTCGCCCTCGTCCACGCCGTAGGTGACTCCGTTGACGGCCTTGGCGACCCCGTCCCTGGTTCTGAACTCCACGTGCAGATCACGCACTTCGAGCAGCACGGTGGTCACCTCAGCTTCGGGTCGAGGGCGTCGCGCACCGCGTCGCCGAGCATGATGAATGCGAGCACGGTGATCGCGAGCGCTCCGGCCGGCCACAGCAGCATGTGCGGGGCGTTGCGGATGTAGGCGGAGGCCGACGAGATGTCGATGCCCCAGGACACCGTGGGGGGCTTCAGGCCGACCCCCAGGTAGGAGAGCGTCGCCTCCAGGGAGATGAACGTACCGAGCGCGATGGTCGCCACGACGATCACCGGCGCGACGGCGTTGGGCGTGATGTGCCGCAGCAGCAGCCGTGAGTGGGAGGCGCCGAGAGCGCGGGCGGCCTGTACGTAGTCGTTCTGCTTGGTGGTGATGACGGAGCCGCGCGCGATGCGGGAGACCTGCGGCCAGCCGAGCAGCACCATGAACCCGATGACCGGCCAGATCGTATTGCTGGTCACCACGGAGAGGAGGACAAGACCGCCGAGCACGACGGGGATGGCGAAGAAGATGTCGGTGATCCGGGACAGGAACGAGTCCCCCAGCCCGCCGAAGAACCCGGCGAGGCCGCCGAGCGCCGAGCCGAGGATCGCGACGCCGAGGGTCGCGCAGACGCCGACGCTGATCGAGACGCGGGTCCCGTACACCGTCCGGGTGTAGACGTCGCAGCCCTGGCCGTCGAAGCCGAAGGGGTGCCCCGGTTGCGAGCCTTCCTGGGCCTTGGAGAGGTCGCACTGGAGCGGGTTGCCGGAGGTGATCAGGGAGGGCCAGATCGAGATGATCACCAGGAAGAGGATGACGAGGCCGGAGATGATGAAGACCGGGTTGCGCCGCAGGTCCCGCCAGGCGTCGGACCAGAGGCTTCTGGGCTTTTCCTGCGGCCCCGTGCCTTCCGGTCCGCCGGGAGTCTTCTCCAGGGTCTCCGCCTCGCCGGTACCGAGGTCCATGGTGCCCCCCATGCCGGTCGGGGCGATGGCGAGGTCTTCCGGGGGAGGCCCCACCGACCCCCCAGGCCCCCGCAGTGCCTCTGGCTCGTACGGCGGCTGCTCAGGCATAGCGGATCCTCGGGTCGAGTACGGCGTAGAGGAGGTCGACGAGCAGGTTGGCGACCAGGAAGACGAGGACGAGGACGGTCACGAAGCCGACCACGGTCTGCGTGTTCTGACGCAGGATCCCCTGGTAGAGCTGGAAGCCGACGCCGTGGATGTTGAAGATCCGCTCGGTGACGATCGCACCGCCCATCAGCGCGCCGATGTCCGTGCCGATGAAGGTGACGACGGGGATCAGCGAGTTCCGCAACAGGTGCTTGGTGATCACCCGGTGCCGGGGCAGGCCCTTGGCGGTCGCGGTGCGGACGTAGTCGGACCGCTTGTTCTCCGCGATGGAGGTCCGGGTCAGCCGGGTCACGTAGGCGAGGGAGACGGAGGCCAGCACCAGGCCCGGCACGATCAGTTCGCCGAAGGTGGCCTCCGGGGAGACGGACGGTTTGATCCAGCCCCACTCGACGCCGAGCAGCAGTTGGAGCAGCAGACCGGTGACGAAGGTCGGCACCGAGATGACGACGAGGGTGAGCAGCAGCACGCTGGTGTCGACGGGCCGGCCGCGACGCAGCCCGGTGATGACGCCGAGGGCGATGCCGATGACGATCTCGAAGATGATCGCGACGATCGTGAGCCGGATGGTGACGGGGAACGCGCTGGCCATCAGCTCGGTGACCGGCTGCCCGTTGAAGGCGGTGCCGAAGTCGCCGGTGAAGACATTGCCCATGTACGTCAGGTATTGCTGCCACACGGGCTTGTCGAGGCCGAACTCCTTGCGCAGCTGGGCAGCCGTGGCGGGGTCGCACTGTCTTTCGCCGCACAGGCCCGCGATGGGGTCGCCCATCACGTTCACCATCAGGAAGATCAGCAGTGTGGCGCCGATGAAGACCGGGATCATCTGCAGCAGACGCCGGATTACGTACCGTCCCATGAGGGCTCCGGAGGTAGTACGGGGCGAGCCCTGGCGTGGGCGCGCCCCGTGGACGGTTCAGCTGACCTTGATCTCGTTGTAGACGGGCACGCTGAACTGGTTGAGCGCCACGTTGGAGACCCGCTCCGAGTAGCCGGCGCTGCCGTTCTGGTACCAGAGCGGGATGGCGGCCATGTTGTCCCGTACGACCCCCTCGGCCTGCTGGAAGATCGTGACGGCCTTGGCCCGGTCGGTCTCGGCGTTCGCCTGGTCGACGAGCTTGTCGAAGTCCTTGTCGGACCACTTGCCGTCGTTGGAGGAGGCGTTGGTGTAGTACAGCGGCTGCAGGAAGTTCTGGATCAGCGGGTAGTCCATCTGCCAGCCGGCCCGGAAGGGACCCGGCATCTTGTGCCGGCCGATCTGGTTGCGGAAGTCGGCAAAGGTGCCGATCGGGTTCCCGACGCACGCCTTGTCGTTGCCGAGCGCGTTGTTGATGGAGTTGCAGACGGCGTCGATCCATTCCTTGTGGGAGCCGGTGTCCGCGTTGTACGAGAGCTTGACCTGGCCACCGGGCAGGCCGCCACCCTCCTGGATCAGCTTCTTGGCCTCGCTCGGGTTGTACTTGCAGGAGTCGCCGCACAGCCCGTCCTGGAAACCGCCGTCCGTGCCGAGCACCGGGGAGGTCCAGTCGGAGGCCGGGGTGCGGGTCTTCTGGAAGATCGTGTCGGTGATCTGGTCGCGGTTGATGGCCATGGACAGGCCCTTGCGGACCTTCGCCGCCCCGCTCGTGTCCCAGTTCTTGTCATAGAACGGGAAAGTGATCGTCTGGATGATCCCGGCCGGTGTATTGATGTAGCGATCGCCGAGGTCGTTCTTCACGTTCTTGAGCTGAGAGGCGGGCACGTCGTCGACGAGGTCGAGGTTGCCGGCCAGCAGGTCGGTGTAGGCGGTGTTGTTGTCGGTGTAGACCTTGAGGGTCACGCCACCGTTCTGCGCCTTGTCGTCGCCGGGGTAGCCGTCCCACTTCTTGAGGGCCATCTGCGAGCCCTTGGTGTAGGAGTCGATGGTGTAAGGCCCGTTGCCGATCGGCTTCTTCACCCAGGCCGCGTGGTCGTCGAAGAACGCCTTGGGCAGCGGCGCGTAGGCCACATAGCCGAGGGTGTCGGGGAACGTCGAGAACTTCTGGTTGAGCTTGACGGTGAAGGTGTTCGTGCCGGTCACCTTGAGACCGGAGAGGGTGTCGGCGCTCTGGCTGCCCGAGTCGGGGTGGACCTTGTCGTAGCCCTCGATGTACCCGAAGAAGTACGCGTTCTTCTGGTTGTTCTTGAGGCTGGCCCCGTAGTTCCACGCGTCGACGAAGGACTGCGCGGTGACGGCCTCGCCGTTGCTGAACTTCCAGCCGTCCTTCACGGTGATCGTGAAGTTCTGCGAGTCCGTGGTGTCGATCTTGTCGGCCAGCATGTTCTCGGCCGCCCCGGTCTTGGCGTCGTACCGCTTCAGGCCGCGGAAGATCATGTCGAGGACCTTGCCGCCCTGCACCTCGTTGGTGTTGGCCGGCTCCAGCGGGTTCTGCGGGTCTCCCCAGGAGGAGGAGACGACTCCGGAGCCGTTGCCGCCACCGCCGCTGCCTCCTCCGCCCCCGCAGGCGGTCGCCGCGAGGGCTACCGCCGCCGCGCATGCGGCCCATTTGGCGTGCGTGGCTCCACGCATGGAGTGCCTCCTCGAAAGTGCGCTGTGACGCCGGCGCCGGGGCGTGGGAATTCGGCTCCGGTGCACTGCGCCCTTAGCGCCCAATATCGGTCCATACGGGGCGTATCGCTATTTCACCCCACCCTTCCGGGTGGCGGCACCACCCGGATGCATCTGGACCGGGCCACCGAAGATGATCAACGCAATGGATCTTTACCGTTCGATGCGGAACCGTTGGATTCCGTGCACCAGATGTACGCATTCCGAGACTCTGGCGTCCGCATATCGAACCCCTTGCCCGATTGGCGTAGTTGGTCCGATTCTGGACACGGAACGGCCACAGTGCGCTACACGCGTAGTTACGCTAAGGTCAAGCCAAGGCAAAGAAGGTAAAGAGAACCCCAAGGGGGTCGAGAATTTATTGACCTTGAATGAATTGCGTTGAAAAAGTCCGGCGTAGCCCGTAGGGAGCGCCCTGCGGAGTCCTTGACCGCATCGGGCCTGGAGCACCATGACCCCCCCAACTCCATCTGCGGCTGCCCCGCTAGAGGTGACCGACGAGAGCGTCGAGAAGTCGGCCTCTCCTACCCTCGCCAAGGGCTCCGAGAGTCGCTCTCCGGGACGACTCGCCTGGAACCGTTTCAAGCGGGACCGCACGGGCGTCATATCGGCGTATGTCGTGATCTTCTTCTTCGTGATCGCGACCTGCGCCCCACTGATCGCCAAGTTGTACGGAAAGAACCCGTACACCCTGTACGGGCAGGACATGCCCGGCCTCCTCAATGAGGCGGGCTTTCCCATCAAGCCCAACGGCGGCATCTCCGGCGACTTCTGGTTCGGCATCGAGCCCGGTGGTCTGGGACGCGATGTCTTCACCTTCCTGCTGTACGGCATCCGCACGTCCCTGATGCTCGCGACGGCCACCACGATCCTCGTCACCGTCGTCGGAGTCGTGGTCGGTATCACCGCCGGCTACCTGGGCGGCAAGGCCGACTACTTCATCGGCCGGATCATCGACATCCTGCTGTCGTTCCCCTCCACGTTGTTCTTCATCGCCTTCATGCCGGTCGTCTACGGACTCTTCGTCGCCCCGGACGAGGACATTCCGACCTCGCTGCGCGCCACCGCGCTGATCCTGGTGCTGTCGGCCTTCGGCTGGGCATCCATCGCACGTCTGCTGCGCGGCCAGGTGCTGGCGCTGCGCGAGCGGGAGTTCATCGAGGCCGCGAAGGTGACGGGTGCGTCACCCGCCCGCATCATCTTCAAGGAACTCCTGCCCAACCTCTGGACGCCGATCCTGATCCAGTCCACACTCGCGCTCCCGATGTTCGTCACGGCGGAGGCAGGCCTCGCCTTTCTCGGCGTGGGCATCATCGACCCCACCCCGGACTGGGGCGTCATGATCCAGCGCGGTGCCCAGTACTACACCGACGACATCACCTTCATGATCTTCCCGGGCGTGTCGATGGTCCTCTTCGTCCTCGCCTTCAACCTGCTCGGCGATTCGGTGCGCGACGCGCTCGATCCCAAGTCCAAGCGCTGAAGTTCCAGGCGCCTGTCCCGCCCCAGCCCGGTCGCCGTCGCCCGGCTGGCTGCTCCTCCCTCTTGTCCATCCACCCATAGGCAGGTAAGCCATGTCCTTTTCCCGCAGAAACTTCCTGATCGCCACCGGTGTGGCAGCGGGAGCGACCACCGTCCTGAGCGCGTGCAGCAGCGGCAACGCGGGCGGCAGCAGCGGCAACGGCTCCAGCACCAAGGCTCCCAAGGGCAAGGCTGCCGAGATCGCCATCGGCACGAAGGCCGACTCCCAGGGCCCGGCTCCCGAGATGCCCGGCGCGGTGAAGGGCGGCACGATCTACACGCTGGACCAGATCGACTGCGACCACCTGGACCCCGCCCAGATCTACTCCTCGTACACGGGTGCGGTCTCGGTCCTCTTCCTGCGCGGTCTCACCGGCTACCGGCTCGACTCCAAGGGCAACACCACGCTGGTGGGCGACCTCGCCACCGACGCGGGCACCATGAAGGACAACGGCAAGACCTGGAGCTTCACCCTCAAGGAGGGCGTGAAGTGGGAGGACGGCGCCGACGTCACCATTGAGGACGTCCGGCACACCTTCGAGCGCCTCTTCGCCACCTTCGTCACGGAGGGCCCGCGGTACCCGCAGAGCTGGCTCGAGGGCGGCGACAAGTACAAGGGCCCCTACGAGGGCAAGCACCTCGACTCCATCGAGGTCGACGGCAACACCGTCACCTTCCGGCTGAAGGAAGGCCACAGCGACTTCAACTTCATGCTGGCCATGCGCGGCTTCGCGATCGTGCCGAAGAAGCACGACACCCAGAAGAAGTACGACAAGCGCCCGTACTCCTGCGGCCCGTACAAGATCGACAGCCGCAGCATCGACAAGTCGATGACGCTGGTCCGCAACGAGCACTGGGACGCCGACAAGGACCCGGTCCGCAACGGCTACCCGGACAAGTTCGAGCTCCGCTTCGGCTACCAGTCGCTGGCCTCCACGGACCGCTACATCGCCGACTCCGGCAGCGACCAGTTCGCCGTCTCCCTGCTCAACGAGGTCGCTCCCGAGCGCGTCACCAAGGTGCTCGGCGACGCCACGCTGAAGAAGCGCGTCATGACCAAGGTCGACACGACCTGCTACTACTACGCGATCAACACGACGCGCATCAAGGACGTCAAGGTCCGCCAGGCGCTCAACTGGGCCTGGCCGGCGCAGCAGCTGAAGCAGCAGCGCGGTGGCTCGGCGGTCACCGAGACCGCCACCACGATCATCGCCCCGCTCACCCCCGGGCACCTGGACTTCGACCTGTACGGCAAGAAGACCAAGCCGATGGGCGACCCGGACAAGGCCAAGGCGCTCCTGAAGGAAGCCGGCAAGGAGGGCCAGAAGGTCGTCATCGCCTTCCAGGCGTCCGACCGGGCCATCAAGGAAGCCGTCACGATCAAGAACGCGCTGGAGAAGGCCGGCTTCTCCGTGGTCACGAAGCAGGTCGACAAGACCTCCTTCTACAGCCAGATCGGCCAGCTCGACAACAAGTTCGACCTGTTCGCCGCGGGCTGGGGACCGGACTGGCCGTCCGGCTACGCGACCATCCAGCCCTGCTTCGACGGCAGCCAGATATCCGACGGCGGCGTCAACTGGCCGCAGCTGGACAACAAGAGCGTCAACAAGGCGATCGCGGCGGCCACCGTCGAGACCGACCCCGACAAGGCCAACAAGATGTGGGGCGAGATCGACCGCCAGATCATGGAGCTGGCGGCCGTGGTTCCGGATTACAACCCGATCCGCAACTACTTCTACGGCTCGAAGGTCGGCGGCATGATCTACAACTCGGGCGACACCTGCGTCGCGCTGGGCAAGCTGTACGCCAAGGCCTGATCCTTGCGCAGGGGCGGCGGCCCATCGGGTCGCCGCCCCGCCTCCCGTCCACGCTCCACCCCAGCCCCCGGCGACGGCGCCCCGTCCGGAAAGTCACCCCCTCATGCTCCGTTTCCTGATCCGTCGAGTGCTCGGCGCACTCGTCATTCTGCTGATCATCAGCGCCGTCACCTTCTTCCTCTTCTACGCCGTGCCGCGCGACCCGGCACGGATGGCCTGCGGCAAGGTCTGCACCCCCGACCTGCTCGCGCAGGTGCGGCAGAACCTGGGCATCGCCGATCCCATGCCGGTCCAGTACTGGCACTGGCTGTCCGGCATCTTCGTCGGCCGTGACTACGCAGGCATCGGCCACTGTCCCGCCCCCTGCCTCGGCTACTCGTTCAACAACAGCCAGCCGGTCTTCGGCACGATCATGGACCGGCTGCCGCTCACGATCTCCCTCTCCCTGGGTGCCGCGTTCTTCTTCCTGATCATCGGCATCGGCACCGGCATGCTCGCCGCCGTCAAGCAGGGCAAGGCGCTGGACAAGCTGGCCAGTTCGTTCTCCCTGATCGGCTCGTCGCTGCAGATCTACTTCGTCGGCTACATCGCCATGTTCTTCCTGGTGCAGCAGCTCGGCGTACTGGACCCGCCCTCGTACACGCCGTTCACCGAGAACCCCGCCGCCTGGGTGTCCGGACTGCTGCTCCCGTGGATCGTGCTGTCGATCATCTTCACCGCGAACTACACTCGTATGACCCGTTCACAGCTGGTGGAGCAGCTCAGCGAGGACTACGTCCGCACGGCACGCGCCAAGGGCCTGTCACGCCGCAGCGTCTTCTTCCGCTTCGCCTGGCGCGGAGCCATGGGACCGATCGTGACGATCTTCGGCATCGACATGGGCACCCTGATCGGTGGCGCGATCATCACGGAGTCCGTGTTCAGCCTCCAGGGGCTGGGCACGCTCGCCGTCCGCTCCGTCCTCAACAGCGACCTGCCCATGCTCCTCGGCGTCACGGTGGTCGCGGCCGGCGCGATCGTCGTCGCCAACATCATCGTCGACGCCGTCTACGCCCTCATCGACCCGCGGATCCGGCTCGCCTGACCCCGGGCCACCCCGCCCCCGACAGCTACCCCCGGCATCACCCCCCTCAGGAGCGTCCCCGTGACGAGCACCGATCAGCAGCCCTTCCTGTCCGTCAGGGATCTGAAGGTCCACTTCTCCACCGAAGACGGCGTCGTCAAGGCCGTCGACGGTCTCACCTTCGACCTGGCCAAGGGCAAGACGCTCGGCATCGTGGGCGAGTCGGGCTCCGGCAAGTCCGTCACGAACCTGACGATCCTCGGCCTGCACGACCGCGACCGCACCGCCATCGACGGCGAGATCCTGCTCGACGGCAAGGAGTTGCTGACCGCCTCCGAGCGGGAGCTCGAGCAGCTGCGCGGCAACAAGATGTCGATGATCTTCCAGGACGCGCTGGCCTCGCTGTCGCCGTACCACACCATCGGCAAGCAGATCAGCGAGACGTACCGCAAGCACACCGGCGCCTCCAAGAAGGAGGCCCGGGAGCGGGCGATCGAGATGCTCAAGCGCGTCGGCATCCCGCAGCCGGACATCCGCGTGGACGACTACCCGCACCAGTTCTCCGGCGGAATGCGCCAGCGCGCGATGATCGCGATGGCGCTGGTCTGCGACCCCGAGCTGCTGATCGCCGACGAGCCCACGACGGCGCTCGACGTGACGGTGCAGGCCCAGATCATGGACCTCCTGAAGGACCTCCAGCAGGAGTTCGGCACCGCGATCATCTTCATCACCCACGACCTCGGTGTCATCGCCGACATCGCGGACGACGTGCTGGTGATGTACGGCGGCCGGTGCGTGGAGCGCGGCACCAAGAGAGAGGTGCTGCGCGAGCCGCAGCACCCGTACACCTGGGGCCTGTTGAGCTCGATGCCCAGCCTGGACGGTCCGGTCGACGTACCGCTGAACCCGATCCCCGGTTCGCCGCCGTCGCTGCTGAACCCGCCGACGGGATGCCGCTTCCACCCGCGGTGCACCTTCACGGAGAAGATCGAGGGCGGCCTCTGCTCCACCGAGCAGCCGCCGCTGAAGGTCACGGACGGGCGCGGTGCCGCCTGTCACCTCACGGCGGACCAGCGCCGCGAGTTCTTCGCCGACTTGGCCGCGACGCGGTCGCACTGACGTAACCGAGACGGGATTTCACGATCATGAGCAACACGAACCCCCTCCTGGACGTCACCGGACTGACCAAGCACTTCCCGGTGATGGGAGGCTTCCCCTTCAAGCGGAAGATCGGCGCGGTCCAGGCCGTGGACGGACTCGACTTCCAGGTCGCCGAGGGCGAGAGCCTGGGGCTGGTCGGCGAGTCCGGCTGCGGCAAGTCGACGACGGGCCGGCTGATCACGCGCCTCCTGGAGCCCACCGGCGGCAAGATCAGCTACCGCGGCCAGGACATCACGCACGCGGGCCGCAAGCAACTGGCGCCGGTCCGCGCCGAGATCCAGATGATCTTCCAGGACCCGTACGCGTCGCTGAACCCGCGCCAGACGGTCGGCAAGATCATCTCGGGTCCGATGGAGATCAACGGCATCAACCCGCCCGGCGGCCAGGAGAAGCGCGTACGCGAACTCCTGGAGACGGTCGGCCTCAACCCCGAGCACTACAACCGCTTCCCGCACGAGTTCTCCGGCGGCCAGCGTCAGCGCATCGGTGTGGCCCGCGCGCTGGCCCTCGAACCCAAGTTGATCGTCGCGGACGAGCCGGTCTCCGCGCTCGACGTCTCCATCCAGGCGCAGGTGGTCAACCTGCTCCAGGACCTCCAGCGGGACCTGGGCATCGCGTTCGTCTTCATCGCCCACGACCTCGCGATCGTGCGCCACTTCTCGGAGCGCGTCGCGGTCATGTACCTCGGCAAGATCGTGGAGATCGCCAACCGCGAGGACCTGTACGAGAACCCGCGCCACCCCTACACGCGCGCGCTGCTGTCCGCCGTTCCCGAGGCCACCGCGGACGAGGTGCCGGCCCGCGAGCGCATCCTCCTCAAAGGTGACGTGCCCTCTCCGCTCAACCCGCCGTCGGGCTGCCGCTTCCGCACCCGCTGCTGGAAGGCCACGGAGAAGTGCGCGACGGAGGCCCCGCCGCTGGTCCAGGTCGAGGGCAACCGTGAGGGCCACCTGACGGCGTGCCACTACCCGGAGACTACGGCGGAACTGGCGGTTCCGGCGGCCCGCAAGTCTCTGTAGGACCCCCGGCGACGCCCTGACACACCCCAATTCGTCGGGGTGCCGCCTCACGGGACCGACTTTCGACGGCCCATTGACCCGAGCCCAACGAACGTCCGGTTCCCGGGGAGCAGAAGACCCGTACGTCCCCGAGGGGCGTACGGGTCTTCGTCCGTCGGGCCCGACACCTCAGGGATTGAGGTCGAGGACGCGGACCGGGCGCCCCTTCCAGTCCTCCGGGTGAGCGGTGGCGACGACCGCCCCGTCGGGCCGTTCCGGCGTCGGCTGAGCTGCGTGCTCGATCTGGGCCGGAGCCCAGGTGATCTCGCGGGCGACGGCGAGAGCGGCAGGCAGGTCCAGGTCGAGGATGGTGATGCTGGGCAGTGCGGCGATGTGCTCAGCCGTACCGGGCCGGGCCCGGTCGGCCTCGACCAGCGCGCACGTCGGCGCATACAGGAACCATTCCGGCGCAGCGTGCGCGCGGTGGATCAGACGGGAGGCCAGCACGTTGCCGGATCCCGCGGCGACCATGGCAGTGGCGTCGAGGATCACGTGCAGTGCTTCGGTCACGCGTTGGCCGCCTCGGCCAGCCGCCGGTCCAGCTCGGCATCCAGGGCGGCCTGCTCGTCCTCGCTGGGGTCGTAACCGTTCCATTCCCTCAGCACGGCACGGGCCTGCTCGGCCCGCTGGGCGCGCTCGGCGGACGTGAGCAGCGAGTCGGCAAGCCGCGCGAGGTAAGCGCGCAGCGACAGGCCCTCACCAGCCGCTATCTCGGCAAGCCGGTCGCGGGCCTCTGCGGGGATACGGATGTTGGCGTCAGACATGACGGGACTCCTTCCACTCACCCGCTCAGGATATGGGTACGCACCCGTACCCACATGCCGTTCTCGGATGCTGTCAGCGCAGCTGGACTGGCGCGGCAGCGCCCCGCTCGGCGATTGGTGACTTTGTCCCGCCCTCCCACCCCGCGACCTGCAAAGACACTGGGACAATTCACCAATCGGGGCTACCGGCCAGGCGGAGGCCTCAAGGGCGCACGAGCCGTTCTCGGGCTCAATCCAACTCCCCGCGTTCCACGCAGAATTCGTTGCCCTCGGGGTCCGCGAGGACGACCCAGCCGCCGCCGTCGGGGCGGGTGTGGTCGGCGACCTGCCGGGCGCCGAGGGTGAGGGCCCGCTCGACCTCCGCCGCCCGTGTGCGGCGGCGTGGTTGCAGGTCGAGGTGGATGCGGTTCTTGGCCGCCTTCTCCTCCGGGACGTGCACGAAGAGGAGGGTCGGGCCGCCGGAAGGGTCCCGGATCACCGCCTCCGGGTCACCGGGCTTGTCGTCGTCGGCCAGCGGACGGCCGAGCAACTCGCTCCAGAAGAGCCCGAGATCGTACGGGTCACCGGTGCAGTCGAAGGTGATCGTGCGGATGGTGGGGTGCAACGGCCCTTGCTCTCCCATGCGCTAGTCCCCTGTCCGGCCGTCGGCCAGTTCGCGGAGGATGTCGATGTGGCCGTTGTGGCGGGCCGTCTCCTCGATCAGGTGGAGGAGGATCCAGCGGAGGTCGACGTGCCGGCCGTCGCGGATGGGGCGCCGCGCCTTGGCGTCCAGGTCGTGGTCGGCCACCAACTTGCGGTAACGGGCGGCCTGTTCCTCGTACTCGTCGAGGAGTCGGGCCAGCGGGATGTCGACGGCGATGCGCATCTCGCGGTCGGGGTCCTCGTCCGTCCAGGGCCCCTCGTCCTCCTCGCCGAGGAAGACCACCTGGAACCAGGAGTACTCGACCCAGCGCAGGTGGCTGATCAGCCCGCACAGAGTCATCAGCGGGGACCCTGGCAGCGGTGCCTTGACGGCGTCCTCCGCCGAGACACCCTCGCACTTGGCCTGAGCGGTGGCGCGCGCGTAGTCGAGGAAGGTGGTCAGCTGTGTGCGCTCGTCCCAGGCGGACGGCGTGTCGGTTCGAGTCATCGGGGTGAAGCATCCCGGCCCGCCTGTTCGATGTCGAGCGATTAACGGCTCTCCTCCCGTCCGGGGTTGTCGAGGCCGGCGGCCCGGCGTCAGGCTGTCGCGCCATGGTCTACCACCTGCGCAAAACCGTCCTCACCTCTCTTTCGCCACCAGCTCCACCTCGAACCCGTCGCTGTTCTCCAGGTAGGCGGCGCAGTGCTCGGGCCCGCCGGCGTACGGGTGCCGGTCCGCGAACAGCAGCGACCATCCGTACGCCGGTGCCTCCTCGACCAGCGCGTCGAGCTCCGCGCGGCTCGCGACGTGGAAGGCGAGGTGGTTGAGGCCGGGGCGCAGCCGGTCGTGCCGGTCTCCGGTCAGCGCGGGCGACTGCTCGACCACCAGGTACGTCTCGCCCAGGCGCCAGCTACGGCCGTCCGGCCAGTCCTGGTGGGGGGCGTACCCGAGCCGCTCCAGCAACCAGCCCCACGCCCGCACGGCCCGTCCCAGGTCCGGCACCCACAGCTCGATGTGGTGCAGCATCTCGTCTCGATTCTCATGGGCAGCGTCTCAGAGCCTCTCACCCCTCCGGCGAGCACGAGGGCATCAGTTCACGGGCCGCCTCGCGCAGCGAAGGAAAGCAGGCGTGTGCGTGGCCGAGTTCGTGGGGGCTGAGGGTGGATGCGACTGCGTACACCGTGCAGCCGGCGGCGAGGCCCGCCTCGATGCCCGCCGGTGAGTCCTCGACCACCACGCAGTGTGTCGGGTCGACGGACAGCCGGGCGGCGGCGGTGAGGTAGCCCTCCGGTGACGGCTTGCCCCCGGTGACGTCCTCGGCGCAGATGCGGACCTCGGGCACGGGGAGGCCGGTGCGGGCGAGACGGGCCGCCGTGGGGGCCGCGCGGCCGGAGGTGACGACCGCCCATCGGTGGGGCGGCAGGGCCCGCAGCAGCATCCCGGCTCCGTCGAAGGCTCGGAATCCGGGCTCCTCCGCCGCCATCAGCCCGTCCAGGACCCGGTGTTCCTCGGCGGGATCGAGCTCCGGAACCAGCAGACGCAGGATGTCCGTCCTGCGTCTGCCCTGTGTGGCCCGCCAGACGTTCTCGGGGTCCAGGCCGCGCCGTCGCGCCCAGGCCCGCCACACCCGGCCGTGCGCGTCCGCCGTGTCGATCAGTACGCCGTCCACGTCGAAGAGGACGGGTGTCACCGTCCCGATGTCGTCGGCCTCGCCCATCAACGTCCCGTCCATTCGGAGCAGTTGCCAGTGACACAGGTGATGTCGCTCTTGTTTCCTTCCCGAATTCCTTCCCGATCACTGGTTCGATCGACCCCCCGGACTGAGACACTGCTGCGATGGCTGACCGTTCGTTCAGTGACGTCTCACTCGCTGCCCTGTACGACGCCCTCAATCCGTGGGGGCCGAGCGACGACTTCTACCTGGACCTGGTGATGTCCGCGCGGTCCGTGCTCGACGTCGGGTGCGGGACGGGGCGGCTGTTGGGGCGGGCCCGGGAGGCCGGGCACCAGGGGCGGCTGTGTGGGCTCGATCCCGCCGCGGCCATGCTGGTGCAGGCGCGGCGCCGGGCCGCCGTCGAGTGGGTGCTCGGGGATCTCGCCTCCGCGCGCTGGGAGCGTCAGTTCGACCTCGTCGTGATGACCGGGCACGCCTTTCAAGTGCTCATCGGCGACGAGGAGTTGCGCTCCTCGCTGGCCGCGGTCCGCGAAGCCCTCACCGACGACGGCCGGTTCGTCTTCGAGACGCGCAATCCCGCCGCCCACGCCTGGGAGTCCTGGACGCCGGAGCGCGTGCGCGAGGTGCGCGACGCCCACGGCGATGTCGTACGGGTCCGGCACGAGCTCGAGACGCCCGTGCTCGGGGACCGCGTGACGTTCACCGAGACGTTCGAGCACCCGGGGTGGGAGCGGCCGCGGGTCAGTCGCAGCACGCTGCGGTTCCTGGGCGCGGACGAGCTGTCCGGGTTCCTCGGCGACGCCGGGCTCGCCGTCCACGAGCAGTTCGGCGACTGGGGGCGGGGGCCGCTCTCCCCCACCGCCCCCGAGATCATCACCGTGGCCGGGCCCAGCGACCGCTGAGCGGCTCCGGGGAAGTGCGGGTGCGTTCCCGCGCCCGCCGCGACGGGGGTCCCCCCGCTCGAGCGGAGCCGGGAGTGGGGGAGGCTTGTGTCGCAGCCGGTGCGTGCTCTCGGCGTGCCGGACGAAGGTCCTCGATGGGGGTCCCCCCCCCGCTCCAGGAGTACCTCCCAGGCCCTTGAGGCAGTGAGGGAGCGTGCTGGGCGGCGTGGGCGTGCCCGAACTTCCCCGGGGTCGCTCAGTCGTCGTCACCCTCCAGCGCCGCCAGCGCCGGATCCAGCACGATGTCCTCCGCGCGGGCCTCGATCGTCGGGTCCTCCGGGAAATGGCAGGCCGTCAGATGCCCCTCGACGTTGCCCGACAGCTGGATCAGCGGCGGCTCCTCCTGCGCGCACTTGTCCTGCGCTTTCCAGCAACGTGTACGAAAGCGGCAGCCGGAGGGCGGGGAGATGGGGGAAGGGACGTCGCCCTCCAGGCGGATGCGTTCCTTCTTCTCGGCGTCGATGTCCGCGTCGGGAACGGCCGACATGAGGGCGTGGGTGTAGGGGTGGCGCGGGCCGGTGTACAGCGACGTACGGTCCGCGATCTCCACGATCTTGCCGAGGTACATGACCGCGACGCGCTGCGAGAAGTGGCGGACGACCGCCAGGTCGTGGGCGATGAAGACGAACGCGATGCCCATCTCCCGCTGGACTTCCTGGAGCAGGTTCACCACCTGCGCCTGGATGGAGACGTCCAGGGCCGATACCGGCTCGTCGGCCACGATGAGCCTGGGCGCGAGCGCCAACGCCCGTGCCACCCCGATGCGTTGGCGTTGACCGCCGGAGAACTCGTGCGGGAAGCGGTTGTAGTGCTCGGGGTTGAGACCGACGGTCTCCAGCAGTTCGCGCACCCGGGCCTCGCGGCCGCCGGGCGGATTGATGCCGTTGATCTCCATCGGCGAGGAGATGATCGTGCCCACCGTCTGGCGGGGGTTCAGGGAGGCGTACGGATCCTGGAAGATCATCTGGATCTCGGAGCGGATCGGGGACAGCTGGCGCCGGGTGGAGCGGCTGATGTCCTTTCCGCGGTACGAGATCGTGCCCTGCGTGGGCTCCATGAGACGGGTCAGCAGTCGTCCCGTCGTGGACTTGCCACAGCCCGACTCGCCGACCAGGCCCAGTGCTTCGCCGGGGAAGACGTCGAACGACACGCCGTCCACGGCCTGCACCGCGCCGATCGTGCGCTTGATCGGGAAGCCTCCCTTCACCGGGAAGTACTTCTTCAGGTCGCGTACCCGCATCAGCGGTTCGGCCGGGTCCACGCCCCGCTGACCGGGGATGGTGTCGGCCGCGACCGCGGTCTTCTCGTCGCTCACAGCGTCGCTCACAGTCAGTCCCCTCAGCCCAGCCTGGGCCGAATCGTCTCGGTGAAGATGCGGCTCTTTTGATCCAGCGTCAGATGGCAGGCCGCTCCCCGGCCCTCGGGCAGTTCGGGCCGGACGTCGACGCACCGGTCGGAGCCCTCGACCTCGCTCCGGAAGGCGCACCGCGGATGGAACGGGCACCCCGAGGGCGGGTTCAGCAGCGACGGAGGCGCGCCCGGAATGGGGGTCAGCGGCTCGTCCACGTCCGCCGAGAGGCGCGGCATCGATGCCAGCAGGCCCCAGGTGTACGGGTGTTGCGGGGACTTGAGGACCTCGCGGACCGTACCGCGCTCCACCGCGCGGCCCGCGTACATCACGAGTAGGTCGTCCGCCATGTTCGCGACCACCCCGAGGTCGTGGGTGATCATGATGATCGCGGAGCCGAACTCCTGCTGGAGGTCCTTCAGGAGGTCCAGGATCTGTGCCTGGACGGTCACGTCGAGGGCCGTCGTCGGTTCGTCGGCGATCAGGAGGTCCGGGTTGCAGACCAGGGACATCGCGATCATCGCGCGCTGGCGCATACCGCCGGAGAACTGGTGCGGATAGTCGTCCACGCGCCGCTGGGCGTGCGGGATGCCGACCTTCTCCAGCATCTCGATGGCCCGCTCGCGCGCCTCCTTCTTGGAGGCCCCGGTGTGCTTGCGGAACGGCTCGCCGATCTGCCGCCCCACGCTGTGGTACGGCGACAGCGCGGTCAGCGCGTCCTGGAAGATCATCGCCATCTTGTTGCCGCGGAGCTTCTCCAGCTCGGCCTCGGTGGCGGTGATCAGTTCCTTGCCGTCGAGGAGGATCTCGCCCTCGATCGTGGTGGTCAGCGGGTTGTGCAGGCCCAGGATGGTCAGGTTGGTGACGGACTTCCCCGATCCGGACTCGCCGACGATGCCGAGCGTCGTACCGCGCTCCAGGTCGAAGGAGAGACCGTCGACCGCCTTGACGACGCCGTCTTCGGTGGAGAACCGCACATGCAGGTCACGGACCGACAGGAACGCGTCGGATCCGGCCGGCGCCGGGGCGTCCTCGGGCTTGGTGAGTGTGGTCACTTCAGAGGGCTCCTCAAGCACTAGGACAGCCGCACACGCGGGTCGATCACGGCGTACAACGCATCCACGATGACGTTGAGCAGGAGGATGAACGCGGCGCTGAAGAGCATCACGCCCATGAGTTTCGGCAGGTCCTTGCCGACCACGGACTCCACGGCGAGCCGGCCGATGCCCGCGAGACCGAAGGTGAACTCGGTGACGACGGCGCCACCGAGCAACGCGGAAAGGTCCATGCCGAGGATGGTGAGGATCGGGATGAGCGAGCCGCGCCAGGCGTACCGGAAGAAGACGTATCTGCCGGTCATGCCCTTCGCGCGGGCCGCGCGCACATGCTCTTCCTGAAGCTGCTCGATCATCGTCGAGCGCGCCATACGGGTGTAGTTGGCGGTGAAGATCACGGACATGACGACCCAGGGGATGAGCAGGCCCATGAACCACTGCGCGGGATTCTCGCTGAACGGCACGTACTTGGGCTTGTCCAGCCAGCCGGTGCTGTAGACGAAGATGCCGAGGACGATCGGGCCGAGGAAGTAGATCTGGAACGAGCTCAGCACCAGCGAGATGGAGCTGAAGACCTTGTCCAGCCAGGTTCCCCGGTAGCGGGCGGCGATCATGCCGGTGCCGAGGCCGACGATGAGGAAGACGATCAGGCCGCCGATCGTGAGGGACAGCGTCAGCGGGAAGCGGTCCATGATCGTGGACCAGACCATCTGCTGGTCACGGAAGGAGACGCCGAAGCAGGGGGCCGGGCAGTGCCCCACGGCGAAGTCCCGTCCGACGAAGATGCCGGAGAGGAACTTCCAGTACTGCACGGGGATCGGATCGTCGAGCCCCAGGTTCTTGTGGATGATCGCCAGCGCGTCCGGGGTGCAGTTCTTGCCGCACGCGAGCGTGGCCGGGTCCTGGGGGATCGCGTAGTACATGAAGAACGTGAAGGCGCTGATCAGCAGGAGGATGAGCATCGCGCCGAACGTCCGGCGAAGGATGAATCGAAGCATGGCGGAACGCTGCTCTCAGGACGGCGGCCAGGGACAGGAGCGCCCGGGGCGCACTCCGCTGAGTGCGCCCCGGGAGGGTGGTCAGCTCTTGAGGAAGACCCGGGTCGGGTCGGTGTAGCTGGTCACCGTGGAGTAGCGCAGGCCACCCACGTTGGTGCCGGCGATCTGGAACACCTTGGTGTAGTAGATCGGCGACGCCGGGTTGACCTTCTCGCTGATGTACTGGTTGAGCGCGGTCCAGGCCTTGGTCGCCTCGGCGGTGTCCGTGATCTTCAGGATGCGCTTGATCTCGGAGTTCACGTGGTCGTCGTTGATGTGCGCGTAGTTCGACGCGCCGTCCTGGATCTGGGTGCCGTCGTACAGCGGCGGGAAGACGGTGCTGGCGGAGGACCAGTCCTGGCCCCAGCCGGTCATGTAGATGTCGAAGCCGTTGTCGACCTTGCCGATCTGCTCGTACCAGGTGGCGGCGTCGACTTCCTTCTTCTGGACATCGAGGCCGATCTTGGTGAGGGCGTTCTCAACGAGGACGGCCTGCTGCTGGCGGACCGGGACGTTGGCGTAGGCGTAGACGATCTTCTTGCCCTTGGCGCCGGCTTCCTCGATCAGCTTCTTGGCCTTGGCGATGTCACCGTTGGGGTGCTTGCTCCGGTCGAAGGGGTCGTAGTTCTTCTGGTAGCCCGGGGTGGTGGGCGACATCAGGCTGTTGGCGACCTCACCGCCGTACGCGCCGCCGTCCGCCTTGTAGACCGCGGTGGACGGCATGGCGTAGGTGATCGCGTCGCGGATCTTCTTGTCCTTGATGCGGTCCATGTTGAAGTTCATCTGCCACACGTACGGGGCGTAGCCCTGGATCGTGCGCTTCATCGCCGCGGCGTCGGAGACCACCTTCTGGACCTGGGTGGTGGCGACCTGGCCGGTCATCATGATGGCGTTCTTGGCCTCACCGCGGTCGGCGAGGATCGTCTTGGTCTGGTCCTCGTCGTCGTGGTTGATGTCGATGTTGAAGCCGTCGACGTACTGGTGACGCATCGCGTCCGACTTCGGGTCCCAGTTGGTGTTCTTGACCAGCTTCACGCTCTTGCCGGCCTTGAACTCCGAAATCTTGTACGGGCCGACGGCGACGGGCTTGGTGTCGTACTTGGCCTTCGTGTCCGTCTTCTCGGGGACGACGGAGTAGCCGGCCATGGCGAGCGCCTGCGGCAGGTCGGGCTGCGCGTCCTTGAAGTGGAAGACGACCGTCTTGTCGTCGGGCGTGGCCAGGACCGTGTCCGGCAGGTGCTTGCCCTTGAACGGGCCCTCGTACGCCTTGCGGTAGGTGGTGCCGGCACCGGACAGCCACTGCTGGATGTACGACGGGCCGTCCGTGATGAACGGGTCGTAGAGCCGCTCGAAGGTGTGGCGGATGTCGGCCGAGTCGATCACATGACCGGTCTCGTCCTTGACCCCGTCCTTCAGCGTGTACGTCCAGGTCTTGCCGCCGTCCGAGATCTTGCCGGGGTCGGTGGCGAGGTCACCGACGACGGTGAGGCCGCCCTTGGCGTCCTCCTTGTACGTGGTCAGACCGCGGAAGATGAGCTTGGAGAGCAGACCGGCGTCGCTGACGTAGATCTGGCCCGGGTCGAGGTGCGAGAAGTCGTCCTCCTCGTACACCTGGACCGTGCCGCCGGGCTTGGCGCCGGTGACCTCTTCGGCGGGACCGGTCGAGTCCGCCGCGGTGCCCATCTTCACCGCCGAGGCCTGGGACGCGGCCTCTTCCTTGTTCTTGCTCTTGTCCTTGCCGCTGCCGTTGTCACTGCTGCTGCAGCCGGCCAGCGCGAGGGCGCCGGCCGCGACCGCGACGACGGCGGTCCGCGCTCTGCGGGAACTGAGGATGCTCATGGAGTCGAGTCCACCTGCCTGTGAGTTGTGATCAGTGATCCACTGGTGCTGCTTGGCAGTGCACGGCCGGTCGTCGCCGGCTCCCGGGTGGCAGCGGCACCCCCCTGAACTCGGGGTCAGCGGCCCGTCTTGGGATCGAAGGCGTCCCGGACCGAATCACCGAGGAGGTTGAACGCCACGACGAAGACGACCATGGCGACACCCGGGAAGAACATGTAGACCGGGTCCTGTTCGTAGATGTTCGACCCGATGGCGAACATCCGGCCCCAGTCGGGGGTCGGTTCGGAGTAGCCGACGCCGACGAAGGAGAGAAAAGCGACCGACAGGATGGTGTTGGGCAGCATGTAGGTGCCCTGCACCAGGATCGGTGTGACGAGGTTGGGCAGCAGTTCCTTGCGGATGATCCGCCACGGAGAGGCGCCCGCGACCTTCGCGGCCTCGACGAACTCCCGTTCACGCAGGGAGAGCGCGACCGCCCGGATGAGCCGGGCGAGGCCCATCCACCCGAGGAACCACAGCACGCCGATGATCGCGAGCGCGTGGATGTAGGTGGGCGTCTCCTCGTCGGGGGCGACGAACACCGCGGTGATCACCGGCATCGCCGCGATCATGAACAGCTGCTGCGGGAAGGCGAGCAGGAAGTCCGTGAGCCGGCCGAGCCAGTAATCGACCTTGCCGCCGAAGTAGCCGCCGACCAGGCCGATCAGCACCCCCATGAACACCATCGCGACCGTCGCCGCGAGCGCCGTGTACAGCGAGGTGCGCATGCCGTACAGGAGCTGCATGAACACATCGCGCCCCAGCGTCGGTTCGATCCCGAACCAGAAATCCGACGTGATGCCGCCGTTGGGACCGGCGGGCATGTTGAAGTCGTTCAGGAGCGTGGGGTCGTCCTGCCCGTAGAGCGTGTACGGATTCTTGCCGTACAGCTTCGAGATCAGCGGAGCGAGGGCGGCGATCAGGAAGAAGAAGATCACGATGTACGCGGAGACGATACCGCTGCGGTCGCGCTTGAACCGGCGCCACATCAGCTGGCCGGGCGATCGGCCCGCCGGCTTCTCCGGCTCGCCGGAACGCTTCTGCTCGGTCTGCTCGTCGACCTCGGTGGAGGCCTCCGCGCCCTCGATCTCGATCGGACTCGTCATGATTCGTCCATTTCATGGGTACGCCGAGCCGGCGGCCGCCACAGGGTGTGGGCGGCCACGGTTCGGACCATGCGGATCAGGAGAGACGTATGCCTAGTGGTCGCTGTGCGCACGGGCGCGACGTGCGACAACTCGCAGATGAACACGCGTAGTTGGCATCTGGTGCCTCCTCATGACTCAACCGGTGCACGGACAGGAGGGGCCTCTGACTTACCTCCGACACCCCTGACGGAGGGTCAAACACCCCACTGTGCTCGTGAGTCGGCACTGTCCCCACAGCGCATGACCCATTGACCCGAGCGTTACGCGGCTAACTATCTGACATGAGCCAGATAACCGACCACAGCCTTTAGGTCTCGGTTCCATCACAGCTGACGCGTACATCTTCCAAAATCTGGACAAAGTGATCCGAGAGAGAAGCCCGCGAAACGGACGTGTTACATGCGTATCGGGCGGGGGGTACCGCATTTCGGACGACGAGGAGCCCGAAAATGGGTTGCAAAAAGCCCGGGTCCCCCCATCCTGGGGAAACCCGGGCTCAGTTGCCGATGATCAGCCGTACGGGACGGCGAGAATCAGCCGCACCGGACGACCGTGATCAGCCGAACCGGCGACCGTGATCAGCCGTGCTTGGCGCGGCTCGCGGCGCGGGCGCGCTCGCGGCCGTCCAGGTTGACCTTGCGGATGCGAACGGCCTCCGGGGTCACCTCGACGCACTCGTCGTCGCGGCAGAACTCCAGGGACTGCTCCAGAGAGAGCTTGCGCGGCGGAACGATCGCCTCGAACGAGTCGGCCGAGGACGACCGCATGTTCGTGAGCTTCTTCTCCTTGGTGATGTTCACGTCCATGTCGTCGGAGCGCGAGTTCTCGCCGACGATCATGCCCTCGTACACCTCGGTGCCGGGGTCGGTGAACAGCACGCCGCGCTCCTGAAGATTCGTCATCGCGAACGCGGTGACGGCGCCGGCGCGGTCGGCGACGAGCGAGCCGTTGTTACGGGTCGCCAGCGTGCCGAACCACGGCTCGTGGCCCTCGTGGATGGAGTGGGCGATACCCGTGCCGCGCGTGCCGGTCAGGAACTCCGTACGGAAGCCGATGAGGCCGCGGGACGGGACGACGAACTCCATACGGACCCAGCCGGAGCCGTGGTTGGACATGTTGTCCATCCGGCCCTTGCGGACGCCCATGAGCTGCGTGACCGCGCCCATGTGCTCCTCGGGCACGTCGATCGTCATGCGCTCGACCGGCTCGTGGACCTTGCCGTCGATCTCCTGGGTGACGACCTGCGGCTTGCCGACGGTCAGCTCGAAGCCCTCGCGGCGCATCTGCTCGACCAGGATGGCGAGCGCGAGCTCACCGCGGCCCTGGACCTCCCAGGCGTCCGGGCGCTCGGTGTCGAGCACGCGGAGGGAGACGTTACCGATCAGCTCGCGGTCCAGACGGTCCTTGACCTGGCGGGCGGTGACCTTGCGGTCCTTGACCGCGGCCTTGGCGTCCGCACCCTTGCCGGTGCCACCACGGCCGACCAGCGGCGAGGTGTTCGTACCGATGGTCATGGAGATCGCCGGCTCGTCGACCGTGATCAGCGGCAGCGCGATCGGGTTCTCGGGGTCGGCGAGGGTCTCGCCGATCATGATGTCCGGGATACCGGCGACGGCGCAGATGTCACCGGGGCCCGCCACCTCGGCGGGCTTGCGGGTGAGCGCCTCGGTCATCAGCAGCTCGGTGATGCGGACGTTGGACATCGTGCCGTCGCGCTTGATCCACGTGACGGTCTGGCCCTTGCGGAGCTCACCCTGCTCGACGCGGAGGAGCGCGATACGGCCGAGGAAGTTGTCGGCGTCCAGGTTGGTGACGTGGGCCTGGAGCGGCGCGGTCTCGTCGTAGGACGGGGCCGGGACGGACTCCAGGATCGTGGTGAAGAACGGCTCCAGGCTGTCGCTGTCGGCCGGGACGGTGCCGTCCTCCGGCTTGGTCAGCGAGGCCACGCCGTCACGCGCACACGCGTAGACGATCGGGAACTCGATCTGGTCCTCGTCGGCGTCGAGGTCGAGGAAGAGGTCGTACGCCTCGTTCACGACCTCGTCGATGCGCGAGTCGGGGCGGTCCGTCTTGTTGATGCACAGGATGACGGGCAGGCGGGCCTGCAGCGCCTTGCGCAGCACGAAGCGGGTCTGCGGCAGCGGGCCCTCGGAGGCGTCGACGAGGAGGACGACCGCGTCCACCATCGACAGACCTCGCTCGACCTCGCCGCCGAAGTCGGCGTGGCCGGGGGTGTCGATGATGTTGATCGTGATGGCCTCGCCGCCATCCTTGGGGTGGTACTTCACGGCCGTGTTCTTGGCCAGGATCGTGATGCCCTTCTCACGCTCCAGGTCATTGCTGTCCATCATGCGGTCGTCGAGCGACTCGGCGGCGTGCGCGGCGAAGGCACCGGCCTGCTTGAGCATGGCATCGACCAGGGTGGTCTTGCCATGGTCGACGTGGGCGACGATGGCGACGTTGCGGATGTCGTGGCGCGTGGCCATATTGAGGCGCTTCTCCCGGGGTGAGTGGACGGCCTCCGCTGCGCGGGGCCTGCCGGGCTGAACACGCCACGGCCTTACCCCATGGTACGTGCACCCGACAGCCTCGACCTCCGCAGGGCGACAGCCCCGGTCTCCGCGGGGCTGTGACCACGGCCTGAGCTGGGGCCCTGCGCACCACCCCGGCCGCCCGCACCGCGGCCCCGCGCACCGCCGCCGCAGCCGTCCCCCGGCCATGGGCACGCGTGCCCATGGCCGCCGTCCCAGCTGGGGGCATCCGCGCCGCCGCCCGCCGTCTCACGTGGGCACAGCGGTAGCGGGAGCCGGTCAGCGGTGGAGAGAGCTGGGGCACTAGTTCTGTGAGGGGCCGGCCGAAGGCTTCGCGGAGGGTTTCAGGTAGCCCATGTCCTCGTAGATCGGGGTCTGGAAGCCGAAGGCGCCGGTGTTGGCGAGATTCGTGCGAGCGGCGGTGAGCTGGGGGCGCTGGTAGAGAGGGATGGAGCCGGCCGCGGCCCAGATGCGGGCGTCGGCCTTGCGGACCAGCGAGCGCTCCTCGTCCTCGTCCAGCGTGGCGATGGCCTGGTCGAAGAGCTGATCGACCTGGTCGGTGCCGACCCGGGTGTAGTTCTGCTCGACACTGAGGGACCCGTCGGCGGCCGGCACCGGCTTGGCGAAGATGGGGCGGGCGTCGGTGGCCGGGAAGGCGGACGCCGGCCACGAGTACAGCGCCAGGTCGTACTGGCCCGAGGCGATGTGGTCCTTGAAGTAGCTGTCGTCCGAGACCTTCGAGATCTCGGTGTGGATACCGATGCGCTGCAGCATCTGCGAGATGCGGTCGGCGACGGCGTGCAGGGACTCGGAGCCCGGGCCCGAGGGCAGCACGAAGCGGAGCGTGAGCGGCTTGCCGTCCTTGGCGAGCACACCCGCCGCGGCGCCCACGGGAGCCGCCGTCCCCTTGGGCGCGTACGCCCCCGGCGCCCCGCCCCTTCTGACGTACCGCTTCCCGTCCAGGTGATTGCCGGCCTGCTCGTCGGCGTACTCCCCCGACTGCTGGCGCTGGTGCCGTTCGCTGTGGTCCTTGGGGTCCTTCTTCTTCTCCCGGTCGGCGTCGGAGGGCTTGTCGTCCTCGCCGACGATGTACGCCCCGTCGTCGCCGGTGCCGTCGGAGTCCGCCTTCTTGCCCTGGGAACCGGCCGCCTTCTCCGTCTTCTTCTGTTCCTTGACCGGCCCGCCGGGCACCCACCCGGCGTCGGTCAGCAGCGCCTGGGCCTCCGCGGTGTCCTGGCCGCCGAGGGCGCCGCTGTTGTCGGCGTAGGCCTGCTGACCCGAGAGGGCGAGATGGCTGCCGACCGGCACGGCCGGCAGGCCCAGCGGCTTCAGCACCACCTGGGCGAGCTCCTGCCGGTCGAGGGCGCGGGCCACGGCACGGCGGACGCGCTCGTCGGCGAGCGGGCCCTCGGAGCCGTTGAGAGCGAGCTGGGTGTAGGCGGGTTCGAGGGACTTGCGGACCACGAAACGACGCAGCGCCGACTGCTGCTCGGCGGCCTTCGCCATCGTCTTGCGCAGCTTCTTGCGGGCACTGGCCTCGTCGGAGGCGGCGTTCGCGTCGGAACCGTGCGCGAGGGCCCAGGACCGCAGCGCCATCGCCGGTGTGATCACGGCGTCGGCCCCCTGCAGGGGGGTGCTGCCCTGATCGCGGGCGGCGAGCGTGATCCGTTCGGCCTCGGAGGGGTCGATCTCGGCCAGATCGAGCTTGTCATCGGCGAGCGCGGTGGCCCGCTGGTCACGGGCGACAGCGATCAGATCGATCTCGGAGAGCTTGGTGGGATGGCCCCACCAGCGCGGGTTGCGGGTGAGGCGGACCTGGCCGCCCGTGCGGTCCACCTCCTTCAGCGCGAAGGGTCCGGCGGTGACCTTCAGCTTCCTTCGCGCCCCGTCGTTGAAGGTGTCCGGGGTGCCCATGACGTCCTTCGGGTACAGCGGTGAGAACAGCGACTTCCAGTCGGCGTAGGGCCGGCTGAAGGTGACCCTGACCTCAAGGTTGTTCTTGCCGCGCTCGATCTTCTCGATCCGGTCGTAGCCGGCGTTGCGGGCCGTCCAGTACGCGGTGTCCTTGCCGGACAGGGCGCGCCACTGGGCGGCGAAGTCGGCGGCGCCGATCTCGCGGCCGTCGCTCCAGACGGCCTGCTGGTTGAGCTTGTACAGCACGACCTGCTTGGGCTCGGTCTCGACGATCTTCGCGGACTCCAGGTAGTCGGGGTTGACCTGCGGCCGCCCGTTCCGGTCGAGCCGGTACATCGACGGCAGCACGGCCCCGGCGACCCGCGAGGTCGCGGCGTCGGCGTCGGCCTGGAAGGTGTTGAGCGTCTCCGGTACGGCGTCCACGGCCCAACGCAGGGTGCCGCCGTCGGCGACCAGGTCGCGGGCCGCGGGCGCGATGTCCTGCCCGGCCAGGGGCTGACCCGCCTCGTCCTCCGCGCTGCACGCGGTGAGGGCGGGTACCGCGAGCGCGCCCGCGGTGAGGAACGCGACCGAGCGCATCACCGCGCGCAGTCCGACGCCGTCGTGGGACATCACTGCAACCTCCGGGGGCGCTCCGCTGTGGGGCAGGTCGGTTTCTGATCACGTTTGGCGGTATATGGAGTTGATCAGATGTATGCGCCCACTGAAGGGGAGGAGGACGGCCGGCGGGCGGCGACACGACGGTGCGGGCCGCGAAGTCACCCATGCGGCCCAATGGCACCCGGCGGTGGTGGTCGGCCCGGAGAGGACTTCGCCCCCTCCGCCGCTCCCCGGAGTGGGCTTGTGGCGCAGTTCCCCGCGCCCCTGACAGGGGCGCGGGGAACTGCGCAGTCTTTCGAGCGGGGATCTGGGGCGCAGCCCCAGGCACGGGACGGGCAGGAGCGGAGGGGGCGAGAAACCCCGGCGCGCGCAGGCGCGTGGCGGCGCGTTCGGGATGGTGCGATCCTGGAATCCGTGCAGATCTCTTCACACGGCCCGGCGTGACGCGCAACACTCGCAGGCGCATGAACGTTGCCGCCTTGGGCCGGAGGGTCCGCGGAAGTGAGGGCAAGTCATGTCCGTGCACGACGACTTGACGTCCGTACAGCGCTGTCTCGACGACCTCACGAGGTCGGTCGGACGGCTGGAACAGCAGATAGGCGCAGGCCTGGAGATGCGCCGGGTGCGGGTGGACTCCGACCACCTGCGCGAGAGCGTCGCGCTGCTGCGCGAGGCCGCCGACCAGCCGGCCGCGCCACGTCGGCCCGACCTGGTCGCCATCCCCGACACCCCGTACGACAACTCCCTGTGGACGGACTCGGACGACGAGGGCCTCGGCGCCCGCGACCGCCACGCCCCGTGAGCACCCCCGGCGAGCAAGCCGAAGGGTCGACACCGCCACGCGCCGGGGGGGCGCACATCCATGCGGTTGCGGCCCGGTGGCGAACCGAGCCCTGAAGAGGAGCAGCAGCGTTGGCCACTGGTACGGAACCCCATCTGAACAGCGGCGGCGTACGGTCCGCCTCGCGGGCCGCGATCACCGCCCCGCATCTGCGGACGGACCGCTGGTGGCTGGCGCCCGCCGCCACCGCGGCCGGGCTGCTGGCCTTCGTCGTCTACTCGACCTGGCGGGCCTTCGCGGACACGAACTACTACGCGGCGCCGTACGTCTCGCCGTTCTACTCGCCCTGTCTGGCCGAGCGGTGCGAGACCATGCACGCGGGCCCCAACGCGGCCCTCTTCGGGAGCTGGTGGGCCATCTCCCCGGCGATCATCATCCTGATCTTCCCGCTGGGCTTCCGGCTGACCTGCTACTACTACCGCAAGGCCTACTACCGCGGCTTCTGGGCATCGCCGCCGGCCTGTGCGGTCCCCGAGCCGCACAAGAAGTACACCGGCGAGACCCGCTTCCCGCTGATCCTGCAGAACATCCACCGGTACTTCTTCTACGCGGCCATCATCGTCGCCGGGATCCTCACGTACGACACCGTGCTGTCCTTCCGCGACGAGCACTACAACTGGGGCCACATGGGCCTGGGCACCGTGGTGTTCCTGGTCAACATCGTGCTGATCTGGTCGTACACCGTGTCCTGCCACTCCTGCCGGCACATCGTCGGCGGGAAGCTCAAACACTTCTCCAAGCACCCCGTGCGCTACCGGATGTGGCAGTGGGTGGGGAAGCTGAACGCCCATCACATGCTGCTCGCCTGGGCATCGTTGGTGAGCGTGGCGCTCGCCGACTTCTACGTGTACCTGGTCGCGTCCGGCGCCTTCGACGATCCGAGGTTCTTCTGATGTCCGTGGTCGACCGGCAGGAGTGGGACGTTGTCGTGGTCGGCGCCGGGGGTGCCGGACTGCGCGCCGCCATCGAGGCGCGGGAGCGCGGCGCCCGTACGGCCGTGATCTGCAAGTCCCTGTTCGGCAAGGCGCACACCGTGATGGCCGAGGGCGGCATCGCGGCGGCGATGGCCAATGTCAACGAGCGCGACAACTGGCAGGTCCACTTCCGCGACACCATGCGCGGCGGGAAGTTCCTCAACCAGTGGCGGATGGCCGAGCTGCACGCCCAGGAAGCGCCCGACCGGGTATGGGAGTTGGAGACCTGGGGCGCCCTCTTCGATCGTACGAAGGACGGGCGGATCTCGCAGCGCAACTTCGGCGGCCATGAGTATCCGCGGCTCGCGCACGTCGGCGACCGGACGGGCCTGGAGCTCATCCGGACCCTGCAGCAGAAGATCGTGTCCCTCCAGCAGGAGGACATGAAGGAGACCGGGGACTACGAGAGCCGCCTGAAGGTGTACCAGGAGTGCACCGTCACCCGGATCCTCAAGACTGTGTCCAACAGCGGCTCCGCCGCGGGCAGCCGCGTCTCCGGGGCCTTCTGCTACGAGCGCGAATCGGGCCGTTTCTTCGTCCTCGAAGCGCCCTCGGTCGTGATCGCCACGGGCGGCATCGGCAAGTCCTTCAAGGTGACGTCGAACTCGTGGGAGTACACCGGGGACGGTCACGCGCTCGCCCTCCTTGCCGGGGCGCCGCTGCTGAACATGGAGTTCGTGCAGTTCCACCCGACGGGCATGGTCTGGCCGCCGTCGGTGAAGGGCATCCTCGTCACCGAGTCGGTGCGCGGCGACGGCGGAGTGCTCCGGAACTCCGATGGCAAGCGGTTCATGTTCGACTACATCCCGGACGTCTTCAAGGAGAAGTACGCGCAGTCCGAGGAAGAGGGCGACCGCTGGTACGAGGACCCGGACAACAACCGCCGTCCCCCCGAGCTGCTGCCCCGGGACGAGGTCGCCCGGGCCATCAACTCCGAGGTGAAGGCCGGCCGCGGCTCCCCGCACGGCGGAGTCTTCCTTGACGTCTCGACCCGTATGCCCGCCGAGGTCATCCGGCGCCGGCTGCCGTCCATGTATCACCAGTTCAAGGAGCTCGCGGACGTCGACATCACCGCCGAGTCGATGGAGGTCGGCCCGACCTGCCACTACGTGATGGGCGGCATCGCGGTCGAGTCGGACACGGCGGCGGCACGCGGCGTACCCGGCCTCTTCGCGGCCGGCGAGGTCGCCGGTGGCATGCACGGCTCCAACCGGCTCGGCGGCAATTCGCTCTCCGACCTGCTGGTGTTCGGGCGGCGGGCCGGACTGCACGCGGCCGAGTACGCGGCGGGGCTCTCCGAGGACCGTCCGGCCGTCGACGACACCCAGGTGGACACCGCCGCCGCGGAGGCGCTGCGCCCCTTCTCGGCCGAGGGACCCCAGCCCGGCGAGGAGAACGGGCGGCCACCCGAGAACCCGTACACCCTGCACCAGGAACTCCAGCAGACGATGAACGACCTGGTCGGCATCATCCGCCGCGAGGCCGAGATGGAGCAGGCCCTGGAGAAACTCGCGGACCTGCGGGTACGGGCGCGCCGGGCGGGTGTGGAGGGCCACCGGCAGTTCAACCCCGGCTGGCACCTCGCCCTCGACCTGCGGAACATGCTCCTGGTCAGCGAATGCGTGGCACGGGCCGCGCTGGAGCGTACGGAGTCCCGCGGCGGCCACACCCGCGAGGACCACCCGACGATGGACCGCGCCTGGCGCCGTATCAACCTGCTGTGCCGACTGACCGACCCGACGGGCGGATTGGCGGCGACCGACCCCGTACGCGGCCAGATCGACCTCGTACGCGAGGCCACCGAATCCATCCGCCCCGACCTGCTCTCCCTCTTCGAGAAGGAGGAGCTGGTCAAGTACCTCGCCGAAGAGGAGCTGTACGAGTGAGCAGCTATGAGGCCCGCTTCAAGGTGTGGCGCGGGGACGTCAAGGGCGGCGACCTGGAGGACTTCAAGGTCGAGGTGAACGACGGTGAGGTGGTGCTGGACATCATCCACCGGCTCCAGGCGACCCAGGCCCCCGATCTGGCCGTGCGCTGGAACTGCAAGGCGGGCAAGTGCGGTTCGTGTTCGGCGGAGATCAACGGGCGGCCGCGGCTGATGTGCATGACGCGGATGTCGGTGTTCACGGCTGAGGAGACGATCACCGTCACACCGCTCCGCGCCTTCCCCGTCGTACGTGATCTGGTGACGGACGTCGGCTTCAACTACACGAAGGCGAGGGAGGTCCCGGCCTTCGTGCCCCCGGCGGGCCTCGGCCCCGGCGAGTACCGGATGCAACAGGAGGACGTCGACCGCTCGCAGGAGTTCCGCAAGTGCATCGAGTGCTTCCTGTGCCAGGACACCTGCCATGTCGTCCGCGACCACGAGGAGAACAAGCCGGCGTTCGCGGGCCCGCGCTTCCTGATGCGGGTGGCGGAGCTGGACATGCACCCGCTGGACGCGGCGGCGGAGTCCGGCCTGGACCGCAAGCGCGCCGCCCAGGACGAACACGGCCTCGGCTACTGCAACATCACCAAGTGCTGCACGGAGGTCTGCCCCGAGGGCATCAAGATCACCGACAACGCCCTGATCCCCTTGAAGGAGCGGGCGGTCGACCGCAAGTACGACCCGCTGGTGTGGCTGGGCTCGAAGATCAGGAGGCGGGAGACGTAGGGCCGGACGCGGGGCCGCCGGGGCGTCGGCGGTCGCGGGTCGCGCGATGCATCACGGCGGCGCCGGTGATCATCCCGGCGCCGCCCACAAGGGTGGCGGTGAACTGGAGAGCACCGGGGCCGAGCGTGCCCAGGGCGAGCAGGGGAAGCGCGAGCGATCCCGTCAGCACCAGCGCCCCCTGGCCCCACAGCCGTCGCCGGACGACCGGGTGACGCTTCCAGCCGGGCACCCGGCCTCCGCGCACCGCGGCGATCCCGACGGCGGCCGCCAGGCCCAGGACCACACCTTCGGCCAGGCCGAGCGCGTAGTGCCAGTCGGGAGCCATCATCGGTCCGTCGTCGCGGGCTGCACGGCGGTGCGGCCGGGGCGCTGCCCGGCCATCTGCAGCACCGTGCCCACGAGGAAGACGGCCAGCCCGGTCATCGCGTAGGGCGTCATCTCGGCGTCCGGACCACGGAACGGCCCGAGGAACATGAACAGGGACATGCCGACGGCGCCCACCAGCGCGCCGTAGCCCCACAGTTTCGGCCTCAGGACACGGTGGCGGCCCCACGGCGGCACCCATCCGGTCGTGATCCCCGCGATCCCGATCGCCGCGAGGCCGCTCACGGCGAGGGCGGCCAGGGCCACCAGCATCCAGTGCATCTTCGTCCCCCACTTCCCGGTGCGGGCCGAACACGGCACGCCCGCAGATCATGGCACGCGGGGAACGGGGTCTTCCAGAAACATGACCGTCTGTTGAAGGTTGTACTCCGCGATCCCGCGCATGAGCTCCGGCTCCGGGAAGTCGCCGTCGAGCAGCCGCAGCGGGTCCGCGACGAGGGAGAGGTGCATCGCCAGGCGGTAGAGGCGCAGCCGGTCCTCGTCGAGGCCGTCGGCGCGCAGGGCCGCGTAGTGCTCCTGGAAGCGCAGGCGCAGGAACACGTGCTCCCACTCCGCGTCGAAGTACATCAGGCCCTCGATGTCGATGAGGACCGGATGGCCGTCGGCGTCCACCAGGACGTGGTCCGGACCGAGTTCGCCGTGGATGAGGCTGTGGTGACCGCGCGGCCGGATCGCGGCGGCGAGGGCCTGCACGCGGTCGTGGAGCGCCCCGCGTACGGCGGCGATCCGGGCGTCCCGCGCCGCGGCCTCCGCCAGGTCGACCAGGGCCCGGTCCCGCACCACTTGCTCGCACGAACCGCCGTACGAGACACCACCGTTGTCGACGAGGGCGACCTTGCCGAAGCCTGGGGCGCGGTGGCCGCGCAGGGTGTGCAGGGCGTCGGCCAGCTCCCGCAGGGGCGCCGCTGCCGCGGCCGGATCGCGGTTCAGCAACTCCGCCAGGCTGCCGCCGCGCACGTCCTCGACGACGGCCGCGTCCGCCGGGAGGTGCGTGTGGGAGCGGTCGGCGACGAGGAGGCGCGGGGTACGGATGCCGAGCGCGGTGAGGCGGTCGTGCGAGGCCGTGAAGAGATCGATGCCGGTGGCGTGGGAGAAGGGGTCGCGGTGATCAGTGGCGGCCGAGGGATCCCCCAAGGGTTCCTTCGCGGGTTCCATCGGGGGTTCCATCAGGGGTTCCATCGGGGCCGTCGGCCAGAAGTCCTCGTCCGGGGACCAGACGTACGCGATCGCCGTGGAGTCGCTGTCGAAAGTGAGGCGGTAGACGCCCTTCTTGCTGCCGCCGCGCAGGCGTTCGGCGGCGGTGAGGGTGCGGCTGGGGCCGACGGCGGCGCGGGCGAGGGCGGCCAGGTCTTCGCGGGTGAGCGGGGTGCGGGTGCCGGTCATTCGACCCACCCTTCCCGATAGGCCGTCCAGTCCGCTTCCGTGGCGGCGAAATCCACGTACAGGGCGACGCCGAAGTGTGCACGGTGGCGATCCGTGCGGGAGAGGCCGAGCCGGGTACCGCGTACGGCGGCCGCGACGGTCTCCGCCGAGCCGTGGTGGCTCAGGTCGTCCTCGTGGAAGAACGGCAGGCCCATCAGCAAGTCCGTGGACTTCGGGGTGACTTCGAGGGCGAGGGAGGTCTGCTGCGCGACATAGCCGCCGTACAGGCTCTCCAGCGGCATGGCCGTGTCGTACGACATGACGGCGATCTGGTCGACGCGGCGGGCGACCTGGCCGAAGTACCACTGGGACCACCACTTGGGGTGTCCCGTGAGGGTGCCGCGGAGGGAGTGGGCCGCCGGGAGCGGGTCGATCTGGTGGGCGGCGATGGAGAGGGGAACGCCGCGGGCCTTCGTGACCCGGTGCAGGTCGTCGAGGAGGGAGAGGTAGTCGCGGTCGCCGGAGTGGAGGGGTTCCAGGTCGAAGTGGACGCCGTCGAAGCCGACATCGAGGATCTGGCGGGTGGAGCGCACGACGGCGTCGCGGGTCGACGCGCGCTCCAGCCGCAGCCCGTCCGGCCCCTCGCCGGCCAGCTTGTCACCGAGCCAGGCCTGGACCCGTACGCCGGGCAGCCGGCGGTGCACGGTCGCGATCAGCCAACGGGCCGACGGGTACGCCGTCTCGGGCAGCGTCCCATCGTGCTCCAGCGGTCCCGCGTGCACATACAGATCCCGGATACCCGTACTCCGCAGCCGCGCCGCCAGCGCCTTGACGTCCGCGTCCGCCTTCCGCCCGTCCACCCAGGCGTGGCCCAGCCAGATGGCGTCCCGGTTTCTGGTCTGTGTGCCGGGTGCCGGGTCTCCGGCGTAGTTCACCCGGAGGGCGATTCCGGCGGCGAGGGAGGGGAGAAGAAGGGCGAGAAGGAGCGTGAGAGCTATGCGTTTGGGCCAGCGGAGGCGGGGGTGCCGCCAGGTCCGGGCGATGCGGCGGATCGGGGCAGGGACGGCACGGCGCGGGGGCTCCTCGGGGGCAGCCGTCAGGCCTTCTCCGGCCGCCTCGGAGACCATCGCGGAAGCCGTCCCGGGGGCCGCGTCGGAGGCCGCCTCGGAAGCCGTCCCCGAAGCTGTCCCGGACGCCGCGCCGGACGCCGCGCCGGAGGCCATCCCGGAGGCTGCGTCCGAGGCCGTGTCGGAAGCAGTCCCGGAGGCCGCGTCGGAAACCGTCCCGGAGGCCACGTCGGAAACCGCCTCGGAAGCCGTCCCGGAAGCCGTGTCGGAAACCGCCTCGGAAACCGTGCCGGAGGCTGCGTCGGAAACCGTCCCGGAGGCCGCGTCGAAAGCGGTCTCGGAGGCCGTGCCGGAAGCCGTGCCGGAAGCCGCCTCGCAAACCGTCCCGGAGGCCGCGTCGAAAGCGGTCTCGGAAGCCGTCCCGGAGGCCGTGCCGGAAGCCGCCTCGGAGGCCGTGCCGGAAGCCGTGCCGGAAGCCGCCTCGGAAGCCGTCCCGGAGGCCGCGTCGGAAAGCGCCTCGGAAACCGTGCCGGAGGCCGCGTCGGAAGTCGTGTCCGTGGGGTGCACTCCGGTGGTGCGGTGATCGCCGGGCTCGGGCTCTCCCTCGCGCCCCGGCTGCGTCCTTCCCGTGCTCCCCGTCGGCTCGGTGTGGGCCACGGAGGTTTTTGCCCCCGGTTCCGTCCCGTCCGCACGGCCTTTCCTCGTGGATTCCGTGCGTCCCGTATCCATCCCCCGTGCCCCTCCCGTACGCCCCCGTATCCCCCCGTACCTTAGGCGCCCCCGCCTCGGCGCACCCCGGTCGCGTCGGCGCGCAAGCGGTCATACGCTCCCAAATGTGACGTCGCCCCAGAGCCGAAACCGATCGCGCCGAGCCACGTCCCACATAGCCGTGCGGGTGGCGCATGCCGTGCTCGGGGGGCTGGTGGCGGTGGGGTGGCTGGTGCTGCCTCTGGCGACAGTGGGGGTCGGGGACGCGGCGACCGTGACGCGGAGCGTGCGGATCGCCGACGAGATGGGGGCCACCCAGGAGGCCGAGGGTGCTCCGGGTCAGAACGGGACGGCCACCGGGGATCTTGTACTGCCCCTCGTCGCGGTGGGCGCCGCGGCGGCGCTGGCGGCGTACGGGTACGCGCGGCGCAAGCGGCGGGCGAGGACGCGCACGACACCCGGCGGCGCCCCGCACGGCACAGCGTCGGTCCACGAACTGGACGTGCAGACACGGCAGTTGCTGGCCGACACCGACGACTGCGTCCGCACCAGTGCCGAGGAACTCGGCTGCGTCACCGCCCAGTTCGGGGACGAGCCGGTCAAGCCGTACGCGGAGGCACTGGCGTACGCGAAGTCCGAGCTGGCGGCCGCGTTCCGGCTGCGGCAGCGGCTCGACGGCGCGGCACCGCAGGACGGCCGGAGCATGCTGGAGGAGATCGTCCTCCGCTGCACCGATGCGGGGCGGCGGCTGGACTCGGAGGCGGCCGGGTTCGACCTGCTGCGCGCCCTGGAGCGCAACGCGGCGGCTCCCCTGGAGAGAGCGGAGACCCGCTTCCGTGAGCTCGCCACGCGCACCCCGGCCACCCAGACGACACTCGGCGACCTCCACAAGCGGTACGCCCCCTCCGCGTCCCTCCCGGTCGCCGGCCACGTCGAACAGGCCAAGGACCGGCTGGTGTTCGCCACCGTCCATCTCAACCAGGCGCGGCAGTCCCTCGACCGGGGCGAGAGCGGGAAGGCGGCCGCGTATCTGCGCGCCGCGGAGGGGGCCGTCGACCAGGCGGCCGCCCTCGTGGACGGTGTCGAGCGACTCGCCGCCGAACTCGCCTCGGCTACCGAACAGTTGCCCGCCGCGCTCGCCGGGGTGGAGGGCGACCTCGCGGAGGCCCGCGGCCTGCTGGCGACCGCGGGCGCCGGCCGGCTGCCCGGGCGTGTCGCGCACGCCGAGTCGCTGCTCGCCCACGTGCGCCGGGAGACGGCGGCCGGTCCGTACGACCCCCTCGACGCCCTTCGTCGTATCGCCGAGGCGGGCACGACGCTCGCCGAGGCGGGCGACAGGGACCTGCCCGACGAGCGCGTGCGCGCCCTGCTCGGGCACTTTCTCCTCCCTGCCCGCAGCGCCGCTGCCGTCGCGGCGGATTTCGTCACGACGCATCGGGCCGCTGTCGGATGCGCGGCGCGGACGCGGCAGGCGGAGGCGGAGCATCTGCTCGCCGCCCCGTCCCCCGGCCTCTCCGAGGTTCAGCGGGCCGATGACCTCATCCGTCAGGCGCGGGAGCTGGCGGAGCGGGACGTGCGGGCGTACGGGAACCCGTCCGGAGGCGACGAGGGCGTCGGAGTGGGCGGGGCCGTGCTGGGTGGGATCCTCCTGGGGCACGGTGACGGGCCCGCGAGCTTTGGCGGGCCCCGCACGCGGGCGCGGCGGGCGACACCGGCCGCCTGACCCTGACCCGGTAACCGGTGCCGGTGCCGGTGCCGGTGCCGGTGGTTTTCGCCCCCTCCGCCCCTGCCCGTCCCGCCCCTGGAGGCTGCGCCCCCGGACCCCCGCCAAAAGATCGCGCAGTTCCCCGCGCCCCTGAAACAGGCGCGGGGAACTGCACTGTGCTCAGAACAGACTCAGCAACGCCTCCGCCGGATCCCTCAGCCCCGTCTCCCCGTCCGGCAGCGGGAGTTCGAACCACACGGTCTTCCCCCGGGGGGTCCGTCGCGACCCCCAGGCCGCGGACAGCAGCCCCACGAGCTGCAATCCCCGCCCGCCCTCGTCCGTGTCACGGGCCCGTCGCCGCCGCGGCTGGACGAGCCCCGCGTCCCAGACCTCGCAGACGAGGGTCCGGTCGAGAAGGAGCCGCAGCCGGATCTCGCCCTCGCCGTAGCGCAGCGCGTTGGTCACCAGCTCGCTGACCAGGAGCTCGGCCGTGTCGACGAGGGGCTCCAGGCCCCAGGACACCATCTGCGTACGCGCGTACTCGCGGGCACGGCCCACGCTGCGCGGCTCGCGCGGCAGCGTCCAGTCGCCGACGGACTCGGCGGGCAGCCCCTGGACACGTGCCATGAGCAACGCGATGTCGTCCTCGCCGTGGTGGGTGTCGAGGGTGTTGAGGACGTGGTCGCAGACGTCCTCCAGGGGGCTGGACGGGTCGGTCAGGGCGCCGACGAAGGCTTGCAGGCCCTCGTCGAGAGGATGGTCGCGGGATTCGACCAGTCCATCCGTGTAGAGCGCCAACAGCGCGCCTTCGGGCAGTTCGACCTCCACCTCCTCGAAGGGCTCGCCGCCCACCCCGAGCGGCATCCCCGGCGGTACGTCGAGCATCAACGCGCTCTCGCCGGGTTCGACCAGCACCGGCGGCAGATGGCCCGCGTTGGCGAAGGTGCACCGGCGCGTCACGGAGTCGTAGACGGCGTAGACGCACGTCGCGAGGTACACCTCGGACAGGTCGGCGTCGCGCGGCTGGCGGGCCGCGCGGGTGGCCTGCTGGACGCCGCCGGGTGTGCCGAGGCCGCGTGCGATCTCGTCCAACGCCGAAAGGACTTCCGCGGGTTCCAGATCCAGGAGCGCCAAGGTTCTTACGGCCGTACGGAGTTCACCCATCGCCACCGCGGCGCGCAGGCCGCGTCCCATCACGTCTCCCACCACCAACGCCGTGCGGTGGCCGGGGAGTTCGATGACGTCGAACCAGTCGCCGCCGACCTCCGTCGCCGCGTTGCCCGGCAGGTAGCGGCAGGCGATGTCCAGGCCGGATGCCTCCGGGTCACCCGGCGGGAGGAGGGACCGTTGCAGGATCAGCGCGCGCTCGTGCTCACGGCGGTAGAGCCGCGCGTTGTCCATACAGACGGCGGCGCGCGCGGCCAACTCCACCGCGAGCGACCGGTCGCGGTCCCCGAACGGCTCGCTGCCCTTCGCACGGGAGAACTGGGCGAGCCCGACGACGGTGTCGTGGGCGACCATCGGGACCGCGAGCGTGGACTGGATGAGGCCGCCGTCTTCGGCGGGGATGCGCTGGGGGCGCGCGGTGCGCAGGGCGTCCGCGCAGAGCGAGTTGAAGGGGTAGTGGTGGACCGCGCCCACGGCCACGGGTGCCGGTCCGCCGACGAAGGGCGCGTCGGAGACGGCGCTGGCGAAGGCGACCCGGCGAAGTTCGGCGCTGCCGTCGGCCAGGCCCGGCGGGGTCTCGTCGCCGGCCAACAGGCCCTGATACAGATCCACCGTCGCCAGATCGCAGAAGCCGGGGACCACGACGTCGAGGAGTTCGCGTGCGGTGGTCTCCAGGTCCAGGGAGTTGCCTATGCGGGCGCCGGCCTCGTTCAGAAGGGCGAGATTGCGCCGGGCGGCGGCCGCTTCGCGGGCGGCGGCGCGACGGGCCGTGATGTCGGTTCCGAGCCAGGCGATGCCGATGGGGCGCCCGCTGCCGCTGTGCACGCGGTAGAGGTTGACGGACCAGTGGCGGCGCTCGTCGGAGCCGGGCACATTGCCGGTGATGTGCATGTCCGTGATGGAGTCGCCGGTTTCCAGCACGCGCCGCAGGGTCGCGGCGACGCGCTCGGCCTCGGCGCGCGGCAGATAGTCGTGGACGCCCTTCCCGCGGTGGTCGTCCACGGTGCCGCCGAAGGTCGAGGCGAACCGCTGGTTGGCGCGCCGGACCCGCAGATCGGTGTCGATCAGCAGGAAGCCGAAAGGAGATTGGCCGAAAATCGCCTGCGAGGCGGCGAGGTCCGTCTCGATGCTGCGCAGGGTACGGACGTCCACGACGATGCATACGGCGGCCCGCTCGCCGTCCTCCGTAGTGGTGGGCATCACGTAGACCTCGGCGAGTCCCTCGGCGCCGTCGCCGCCGTCGCCGGGGGCGGGCATCCGGAAGGGGACCACGCCGGTCCACTCCCGGCCGTCCAGGATCTCGGCCATCTTGCGCTGACCGAAGTCACGTCGGTCGGGGGCGACGAAGGCCTCGATGGGGTCCATGCCGACGGCCCGCTCGGAGGAGATACCGAAGAGCTGCTCGGCCCGCAGGCTCCACTGGTCGACGAGCCCGTCGGCACCTATGGAGAACGAGGCGACCTTGATGTAGTCGTAGATCGAACCGGGCGGACTGCTCTGCCACATCGTGTCGCCCGCGCCCTCGCCGGCCGTCATGCGCGCGGAATCTCCCGCGGCGTCAGTCCTCGCGCCGTCCGACGGGTCCTCGGACTCCGTGGCCTTCGCTGGTATCTCGCTCACGCGAACCGTCCCCTCCAGCTCACCGCGTCCGGCACCGGTCACCGGGGGCGGCTGCCCGCAGTATCCAGCACTACGGCGCCGCACAACACGGTGTTCACGATCACAGCACGGTCCCGATGGTTTTTGGACCGGCCGCGACATACTCCCAGTCTTCTAACCAGGTGGAGCCCCATCGAATCAAAGAGTCCAGTCAGCACCAGTGGCCTGAACCAATCGGTCGCACGGCCCCCCGGCCGACGCGCCGTCAGCCGGGCACCGCCAGCTCGAACCAGACCGTCTTTCCGGTGTCCCCGGGGCGGGTCCCCCAGCGCCGGGAGGAGCTGGCCACGAGCTGGAGTCCACGGCCGCTCTCGTCGTCCACGTCGGCGGCCCGTTCGCGGGGCGGATCCGGCAGCGGGTCGGAGACCTCCACCAGCAGGGCGCCGGGCAGCCCGACGGGACGCACCAGCCGTACGCCGATCGGGCCTGCGGCATGCCGCAGGGAGTTCGTCACCAACTCGCTGACCAGCAGCGCGGCGATGTCACCGAGGGAATCCAGCTCCCAGGAGCGCAACTGGCCCCGGACGACGGCGCGGGCGGTACGGACGGCACCCGGTTCCGCGGGAAATGTCCACTCGGCGCAGCCGCCTTCGGTGTCGATCAAGCCGATCACTTCCCAGGCCAGGAACCCGCACATGTCCGGTTTCGTGGGGTTAATGGGCACATACCCGATATCCACGAGGCCTTACCGCGCATGAAGGCGCGCTGTGGCGCGAACGGCGCACGAGACCCGCCATCCCGTCCACACATACGCCCCGAAGGGCCCCTCTACGCCCCCGCGTCCAGCCTCAGCAGCGCGCCCTTCACCGCCGGCACATCCGCGTCCAGCCAGTCCACGTCCCAGATTTCGCCGGGGGTCAGCCAGCGCAGTTCGTCGTGGTCCTCCAGGGGCCGCGGCTCAGCGGAGCCGGGGAGCAGCCGTGCGGTCCACACCCTCAGGACATACCCCGGCTTGAGAGTCCACTCGCCGGGGACCCTCTCCAGCGGCTCCGCCTCGACGCCGAGTTCCTCACGCAGTTCCCGTACGAGGGCGTGCTCGGGATTCTCGCCCGGTTCGACCTTGCCGCCCGGCAACTCCCAGCGCCCGGCCAGTGCGGGAGGCGCGCTACGGCGGGCGGAGAGCAGACGCCCCTCGCTCAGCAGGGCGGCTCCGACCACCACGATCCGTTCCGTCATGCGCCGGAGCCTACGGGAGCGGCGCGAGGCTCCGGCGGCGCGGATCACCACCTGACGGCGGCAAGGGCGATCACTCCGGAGGCGAGCACGATCACCTGGATCCGTTCTGCCCGATCCGCTCGACCCAGTAGAGCTGCTTGTGCCTGCGGTCGTCGAGGCTGTCCGCGATCTTCTGGGCCTCGGCCCGGGTCGCGTACCTGCCCACACGGTAGCGATTTCCGTTGTCGTCCTGCCGTATGACGAGCCAGGGAAGAGTGATCGTGCCGTCGTTCATCGCGCCCCTCCACTTCCCGCCCCGGGCCCCCGTCGCGCCCCGCTCTCTAAGGAAACCGCAATCCGCATATGCCCGAGCCTACGCCTAACCTTCACGCAGCGAATACGGCTTTTCACAAAGAGGTACGCAAGCGGTACGCCGTAGGTGCGCAACCAGCCAGGACGGCAGGGGACGCACGCCGCCGAACGCGCTGTCGACCGCCCTCCGCGCGCTCCCGAGCAGCGCGAAGTCCCGCCCGGGAAGGGCTCTTGAGAAAGGCCAGATTCCAACCGGGCTTCCCACGCGGTCCACTTGGCGGACGCCGCGGGTCGGTCCATGGATGGCGTCGGCCACTTCACGGCCTGCGACGCCCGGTCGCCGCACGGACAGTGCTGCATGGTTACTTCACGGACAGGCGAGGCACGGACAGGTGATTACTTCACGGACAGGCGATGCACGGATACGCGGCTACTTCACGGGCAGGTGATACGCGATCCGGTACCGGTCCGCCGGGACGACGACGTCGGCCGTCTCGACCGGGCGACCCGAGGCGTAGAAGGTCCGCTGGATGACGAGGACGACATGCCCGGGTACACCGCCCAGCGCGAGGAGTTCTTCGGCGAGACCTGGGCGCGCTCCCACTTCCTCCGTGACGTTGTCCACGATCACGTCGATGGCCGCCATGCGCTCGACGACGCCCATGCCGCCGAGCGGGCCCTCCTCGGGGAGCATCACCGGCGTACGGCCGGTGACGGCGAGGGGCTCCCAGGACGTGGAGAGCATCATCGCCTCGCCGCCGTCCCGGTAGACGTAGTGCGTGCACATCACGCGGTCGCCGGGCTGGACCGACAGACGCTCGGCGATCTTGCCGCTCGCCTCGACCTGCCGGCTGTGGGACTCCCAGGTGCCGCGCGCTGAGATGTCCGCCTGTTCCTGACGGAACGGGGTCGCTCCGCTGTCCGGCCGGTACCCGGAGCGGGCCACCCGGCGCGGCACCGGCCGCTCGCGCACATACGTGCCCGACCCGGAGCGGCCCTCGACCAGGCCCTCGGCCATCAGCACCTTGCGCGCCTCCAGAGCCACCGTGTCCGAGACGCCGTACTCCTCGCGGATCCTGGCCTGCGACGGGAGGCGGGTGTGCGGTGGCAGCGAACCGTCGACGATCTTCTTGCGGAGATCGCCCGCGACGCGCAGGTACGCCGGCTGCTCACCGAAAGTCACTGGCCGCTCCCATCAGGTTGTACAGACAGCAACAGCGTGGCAACCGTGGGTTGTGCCATGCAAGCGAAGGCCAGGGAATCACTCGATGTGATGAGTTGTGGCCCCCGAGGGCTTTACGCAGGCACTTTCTCCCCGGTATGGCCGCCGTCACACCTCGAAGCCGGTGCCGCTTCCTCCGCCGTCCTGGCCACCACCGTTCCGGTCGGACGGGGGCGGGGTGGCGGTGAGGCCCAGAGCCTTGCGTGTGGTGACCGTCTTCTCGGGGTCGATCAGCTTCATGCCCCTCTCGTAGTGCGCGTAGAAGGTGTCCGCGTCCTGCGCGTCCGCCGCCTTCGCCCACTCCTTCCGGGACAGCCCCATGTCCTTCACGAGGGCGTCGACCGGCGTGCGGACCGAGGGGGCGAACGCGTAGCCGCGCAGAATGCTCGCCTGCGTCGTGAGCGCCTCCGAGACCCTGGTCGCCCACTTCTTGTGGCCGGGCAGGTCGTCCTCGACGTACTCCTCGTCGGGCGCCGAGTCCATCGCCGCGTTGATGCCCTGTGCGGCCCGCAGATAGGCGAGTTGGTCCGCGTCGAGCGTGGTCGCGTCCTTGCGCAGCGAACCCGTCAGGTTGCCCTTCTCATCGGTGTTCCCGAACATGCAGGTGATCTCTCGGTCACCGAGGCGCCAGCTCTGCCGCGTCGGCGTGAAGTAGTACACGTCGACGTTGTCCGGGACGGCCCAGGCGTCCATCGCGTACTCGTCCCGCAGCGCGTAGCACTTCTCGTCCGCGGAGTCGGTGATCACGCCGTCGCCCGGGTAGGCGCCCTTCTTGGCCAGGTGGAAAGCGGCGAAGACCTCGGCGTCGTGCTCCCCCGCGCACGGCACCTTGTCGACGTCGTAGGCCATGCCCTCCAGGGCGCCGCCCGGCGTGTCGAAGCACTCGCCCTTCTTGAGCGAGAAGGCGGCGCCGCCCGAGCCGTTCGCCCCGTCCTTGAAGCCGTCCCAGAAGTCGCGTGCACCGCCGGTGGCGACCGCGACGGCGAGCAGCACGGCGCCGATCGACGACATGATCACGCCGCCCACCGCCATCCCCTTGCCGCGCTCGCCCCGCTTCTTGATCTGCGCGAGCGCCACGATCCCGAGCACCAGCCCGACGGCGGGCAGGAAGCAGAGGATGCCGAGCACGAGCGCGGAGATCGCCAAGCCGTTGACGGGCGCCGGACGGTTGTACGGGGAGTAGCCCTGGCCCCAGGGCTGGTACGGCCCCGGATAGGGGGTCTGCTGGTACGGGTACGCACCGGGCGGCATCCCCGGAGTGCCCGGCGGCAGTCCTGGAGGGGGGTACTGACCCTCGGGCTGCTGCGGCCCGGGCGGCGGGGGTATGACCACGAGTACCTTGCTCCTAGTCCAGGCGAGATGGAACCTACGTACGACTGCCACATGGCTGCGCGCATCGTAAGCGCGACACGGGCGGGGACGTAATGGAGGTTACGAACGCGACGATTCGGACGGTCAGCGACCTGACGGCGCGTTGGGCGGCCATGGCGTCGCAGGGCACGGTTTTCTCGGCGGCCGGAGTGTGGCCCCTGCCCGGCGAGGAACGGATGGGCCCGGGGCAGGTGTCGAGCGCAGCATAAGGGTCCTGCAGCGCCGCAACGCGGCTGCTCTGTACCGGTCATGACACAACGTCGCCACCCGGCACATCCACCCCCTGCTCCACCTGCGCATAACCTGCGCACATGACACCACTGCCGGATTGCTTCTGCCCCACGGACGGCACCCGCGTCCCGGCCGGCTCCCTCACCTGGTGCTGTCCGGTCTGCCGCGGACCGCTCGATCTGGACTTCGCGCCGACGCCCGCGCCCCTCAAGTCCCTTTCCGGGCGGGTGAATTCACTGTGGCGCTACGCCGAGTGCCTGCCACTGGCCGCACCCACGGTCAGCCTGGGTGAAGGCCGCACCCCCCTTGTCCCCCTCCGTGACGGCATCTCCGCGAAGCTCGACTTCCTCATGCCGACCCTGTCGTTCAAGGACCGCGGGGCGGTGCTGCTGGCCGAGCTGGCGCTGCGGCTGAAGCCCCGGCAGGTGCTCGCGGACAGCAGCGGCAACGCGGGGACGGCGATCGCCGCGTACTGCGCACGGGCCGCACTGCCGTGCACGGTGTACGTCCCCGAGGGCACCTCACCGAAGAAGCTGGAGCAGATCGAGGCGCACGGGGCGCGGCTACGCGTGGTCGAGGGCGACCGGGAGGCAACGGCACGGGCGGCGCGCGAGGCGGCGGACGAGGACGGCGTCTTCTACGCGTCGCACGTCTTCAACCCGTACTTCCTGCACGGTACGAAGACCTACGTCCACGAGCTCTGGGAGGACCTCGACGGACGGCTCCCCGATGTCGTCGTCGTGCCCGTCGGCAACGGCACGCTGCTGCTCGGCGCCGCCCTCGCCGTCGCCGAACTGCACGGCGCGGGCCTCATCGATCGCCGGCCCGCCCTGTACGCCGTCCAGTCCGCGGCGGTCGCTCCGCTGGCCCACGCCTGGTCCGAGGGCGCGGACGACCTCGTCGGCGACACGCCCATGGCGCCCACCTTCGCCGAGGGCATCGCGATTCCGCGGCCGCCGCGGGTACGGCAGATCCTGCGGGCGGTGCGGGAGTCGGGCGGCTCGTTTCTCACGGTGACGGAGGACCAGATCCGGCACGCACAGATGGACTTGGCTTCGCGGGGGCTGTACGTGGAGTCGACGGGGGTGGCTTGCTGGGCAGCTGTTCGGGAGGGGGCGTTGGGGGAGCGTACGGCGGTGGTGCCGTTGTGCGGGGCGGGGCTGAAGACGGGGCTGGCGCGGGGGTAGAGGGTTTCGCCCCCGCCGCCCCTGCCCATTCCCGTACCGGCCTTTCGGCTGCGGACCGGTGGGGGCTGATCGCGCAGTTCCCCGCGCCCCTTTCAGGGGGCGCGGCCCCCAGGGGCGGGACGGGTGGGGGCGGCGGGGGCGGACTCGACGTGTGGCGCTGATCAGACCTGCGGCCGTTCCCTTTCGAGGAGCGCGACGCACCGGCCCAGCAGCCCGACCAGCGCGTCCCGCTCCTCGTCCGTGAACTCGGCGGCCAGGGCGCGCTCGACCCGTACCGCACGGCCGTCCGCGTCGTCCGTGACGGTGCGGCCGTCGTCGGTGAGCCGGGTCTCCAGGACGTTCTTGTGCCACTCGTGCGGGGTGCGCTCGATGAGGCCGCGGTCCTGGAGGTTGTTCAGGATCGTGTTCATGGTCGGGGGCGTGACCACGCAGAGGCGGGCCAGGGCGGCGGCCGAGATGCCGGGGTTGGTACTGAGGTGGAGCAGCGCCGAGTACTGGGCGACGGTCACGCCCGCCGGTTTGAGGACCGCGGTCTTGGTCGCGTTGAGAGCCTGCTCGGCCCGCTTGAGGTGGGAGCCGAGGCGCTCGGACACGGGCATGGACGTCATCTCCGCATGGTAGCGGCGCACGGTATGGGCGATACGAGGATGAGCCCTCACGCATACATAAATACATTGACGATGATTAGAGCTCTAACTTAGATTCCTACTCGTTGCTCTTCCTCAGGAAGTTCGAGAAGCCGACCGAGAGGCACCGTCGTGTCCCGTTCGATCCAGCGCCGCACCTTACTGACCGCCGCCGCCCTGACAGTGGCGGCGACCGCCGTGGGCACACCGCCCGCGACCGCCGCAGCTCGCATCTCCACCGCCTACGAACTGCCCGGCGACCGCGCCTACCCCGAGGGGATCGCGGCCGACCCGCGTACGGGCGACCTGTACGTGGGCTCGTACACCACCGGCGCCGTCTACCGGGCGACACCCGGCCGGCGTACGGCCGAGGTCTTCCTGCCCGCGGGCACGGACGGCCGGAACACAGCCAACGGTCTGAAGGTCGACCGGGCGGGCCGCCTCTGGGTGACCGACTCGGTGTCCGGGGTCGACGTCTACGACCTGCGCTCCCATGCCCTGCTGGCCCGCTTCGACGTACCCGGCGACGCGCCGCACTTCGTCAACGATCTGGCGATCACCGCGGACGGCAGCGCCTATCTGACGGACAGCGTGCGGGAGGTCATCTACCGGGTGACACCGGCCGACCTGGCGCGGGCGGTCTCACACGGCGGCCGCTCCTCGCTTACCACCGCCTACGACCTCAGCGGCGTCGTCGCCCCGCACCCTTCCGGCACCTTCACCCTGAACGGGATCGTCGCGGGGGGCGGCCTGCTGCTCACCGTCGACATGACCGCGGGCGACCTCTACCGGATCGACCTCGCCACCGGTGACGTACGTCAAGTCGCCCTGTACGGCGGCGACCTGGTGAACGGCGACGGTCTGGAGCTCGTCGGCGGCACGCTGTGGGCCGCCCTCAACAGGACCAACACGATCACCCGCTGGCGCCTGTCGGCCGAGGGAACCGCGGCCCGTCTGGAGCGGAGCGTCACCGACACCGCGCTCCAGATCCCGACGACACTCGTCCGCCGGCACGGGCGCACCCTCGTCGTCCGCTCGCAGTTCGACAAGGGCGGGCCGATGGGGCCGGGCACGCCCGAGACCCCGTTCACCGTGGCGTGGGTGCACGGGATCTGACCCACGCTCAGCCCTCTGCGGCCAGCCGTCGCTACTCCTCCTCGACGATGCGTCGGGCGAGCCCGGCGTCCGACACATCGACCGCGTCCGGTGTCGCCTCCGCCGTGTCGCTGCGACGGGCGTAGGCGTCGAAGAGCCGGTCCTTGTTCCGCAGGATGTGCAGAAGGCGGTCGTCCACGCTGTCGGTCGCGAGGAGGCGGTGCACCTGAACCGGGCGGGACCTGGCCCATGCGGTGGGCACGGGCCACGGCCTGGTGCTCCAGGGTCGGTTTGACCTGGGGCTCGCAGAGGACGACGACGGACGCCGCCTGCAGATTGAGGCCGACGCCGCCGGCCTCGATGTGCGGCTGACCCCGCGGGGCCGGCAGCGCCGCGATCCGTTCCACCGTGGCCGCGTCGGCGCGGTCCAGCAGGACGAGAACCTTCACGCCGAGCTTCCCGGCCTCCTCCGTCAGCCGCAGCAGCACGTCCTCGCCGTCCGCCGCGTCGACGATGACCAGTGCGTAACGGCCACCGCGCAGCACCTCTAAAGCGGTCGCCACATCTCCGTGCGGTTCCACCGGGCGCGGCGGATCCAGACGCTCAAGCATGTTGCAAATATCCCAGCGTACGATCTCGCTCGACAAGGAGACGAGAACGCCTTTTGACGCCGCCGATTCCGTGGCGACGGCATCGTATTCCTTGAGCATTACCGAATCCGCAGTTCCGACGCGGCGCGGGTCACGTCCAGCACGAGCGTCCAGGACGCACGCCCCGCCTCCAGCATCGAGACGGCCCACGCCTATCGCACGCTGCTGAAGGAACGGGTCGGCACACGCGGAATGGAAGCCGACCATGGATGACCTCTCCACGATCGACCACCAGGACATCCTCGCCCAGGCGGAGAAGCGCACCAGCATGGTCCTAGATCACAGCCGCGCTGACTGCTCCCACACAACGGGGCGGCAGGGCTTCCGGCGTCGGCGGGCACGTGGCTGCCGGTGGCGTGGGTGAGGCCCGGTGCGTTCAGCGCTCGGTCCGGACGGGGCTGGAGGCGTCCGTCGCGATCAAGGGAATGCCCCGGCCCCGGTGGTTCGCCGGCGCGGTGTGGCACGCGTCGACCGGGGCCTCGTATGGGGGGCTGACGAGATGAGTCTCGCCACCTCCCCAGCGCTCGCCCACCGGCATCATCCAGCAGCATTTCCGTGTGCGCCTCGACGAGGCCCTGCACATCAGCCTCGGTCTCAGCTAGACACGGCGTGACCTCAGTCGTGCCGCCTTTCGCCGTGCGGAACAGGTTCAGGCCCAAGACCTGCCCCTCCTCGGCCAAGACATCGACAACGCCGGGCGGGCGTGAAGACGGGGCGCTCGTCCCAGCCACTCCCTCTCGCCAAGCACCTCACGATCCACGACCCAGCACGGGCGCTTCATGTCATCCCAGCACAATCCCAGCACGGTAGGGATGACCAGGGATGACCAGGGATGATGACAGGTGACGACGGGTCAGCGATCCCAGCACCATCCCAGCACGGGAAACAACAAGGGGCCCGACCCCGAAAGGCCGGACCCCTTCTGACCTGCATGTTTGCCAGATCAGAGACGTGGTGGTAGGTCACCCGCTACACATTGCACCGGAACATCGATCGCACCGCCCCGGCCTGCGGAAACGCAGATCCCGGGCGACGGATCCAGCCACCGCTGCACACCCGGCCGACGCTGCCGAGTCCGGCGAACTCGACCTCACCCACGACGCCGAGACGGGCAAGGCGCCGCGTGCGCGAGCCCCACCGCATCGCCAACTCCGCACCTCAGCACCGGCCCCGCCCGCGCACATCCAGTTAGCGGCATCGCGCACACGTTGACGTAAGTGGAGTTACCATAACTTCACCTATGCAAGCTGCTGTCAGGATCGGCTTCACAAGGAGATCCGGTATGCGCGCCCTTCCCCGTCCGCCCGAGATGTTCGACCGCAGCCGCGAGTGGGCGGCACTGTCCCACTTCGCCACCGATCCGGCCGCAGGCGCCACCCTCGGTGTCGTCTCCGGGCGCCGCCGCCAAGGCAAGACCTTCCTCCTGCGCGCCCTGTGCCAGGCCACCGGGGGTTTCTACTACGCGGCAGAGGAAGCCACCGACGGAGAATCGCTGCGGCAGATCGGCGCCGCGATCGCCGACCGCCTCGGCTCACCTGCGCCGCTCGCGCTCGACGACTGGCATCAAGTCGTCGACACCCTGCTCGCCCTGGGCCGGGACAAGGCGGTGCCGGTGGTCATCGACGAGTTCCCGTATCTGGCCCGCGCCAATCCGCGCCTGCCCTCGATCATCCAAAGTGCGCTGGCCCCGCTACGGACCGAGCGCGACGAGAGCCGCACGCGGCTGTTCCTCTGCGGTTCGGCCATGTCCTTCATGGGGCGGCTCCTGTCAGGCAACGCGCCCTTGCGCGGGCGAGCCGGCCTCGAACTCGTCGTGCCCACCCTCGATCACCAACTGGCCGCCGAATTCTGGGGGATCGATGATCCGGTCACCGCTCTGCGGGTCAACGCGATCGTCGGCGGCACCCCCGCCTACCGTCGCGAGTTCGCCCGCGACGACGCCCCGGCCGACCCCGAGGACTTCGACCCGTGGGTATTGCGCACGGTCCTCTCCCCCACCAGCCCGCTGTTCCGCGAAGCCCGCTACCTCCTCGCCGACGAGCCCGAACTCCACGACACCGCCCTCTACCACTCGGTGCTCGCCGCCATCGCGGCCGGCAACACCAACCGAGGAGGCATCGCCTCGTACCTGGGCCGCAAATCCGGCGACCTCGCTCACCCCCTCACCGTCCTGGAGGACTGCGGCCTGATCACCCGCGAGCCGGACGCCTTCAAGGGCAACCGCACCCGCTTCCGCATCAACGAACCGCTGGTCGCCTTCTACCACGCGATCATGCGCCCCATCTGGTCCGACCTGGAGCACACCCGCGATGCCCGGCGCCTGTGGCAACGCGCCGAGCGCCGTTTCACCGGCAACATCCTCGGCCCCCACTTCGAGCACCTGTGCCGCCACTGGACCCGCCACCTGGCACCCGACGACCTCTTCGACGACTACCCGAACCGAGTCGCCTCCGCCACCGTCAACGACCCGGCGGCCCGCACCAGCCACGAACTCGACGTCGTCGCCTTCGGCCTGGACGACAACGGAAGCTCCCCCGTCCTCGCCATCGGCGAGGTCAAATGGGGCGAGACCATGGGCATCCGCCACATCGAACGCCTCGCCCACATCCGCGGCCTGCTCACCACCCAGGGCCGCCTCGGCGCCGCCGAAGCCCGCCTGGCCTGCTACAGCGCCGCCGGCTTCACCGACGAACTGTGCGAGCGAGCGGAGGCGGACCCGGAGCTCGTACTCATCGAGGCCGCCGACCTGTACCGCTGACAACCTCGGATACGGGCATCGGCACTCATCGCGGCTCGGCCGTCGAACGCCGAAGTGTCCGCCCCCTCCCCGCCTCTGACTTGCGGCCTACTTCCAGGTCGCCTTCAGCCACTTCAGGTCGGTTTCCGCAGTGCGCCGTGCCCGCCGCTCGCGCGTGAACAGCTCATCGGTCTTGGTCAGGACGAGCGTGTACGGGCGGCCCTGGCGCCGGGTCACATGACTCACAGGGAGGCCCGCCAGGTCGATGGCGCTGTGCACGTGCCGCCGTCCGTCCTTGGCCAGCGGCCACTCCACGACCCGCTCGGTGACGGAGGCAAGGAACGCCGCCAGCGGGGCGCACAGATCGCACCCGCACGTGCCCGCACCCGCCCGCCCACTCCCGGCCCCGAGCCCATGGCCCCTCCCGCAGCCGGCCCAGGTGATCGACCAGTCGCCCTCGGTGCGCTGCGGCCCGGCAAGGAACGTGTCCAGGCGCTCGGCGCAGTCCTGCGCGAGCGTCACTAGCTGGACCTGTGGTGCCCCCTGGCGCGGGCCGAGGAGCGCGGGCCGCGCCTGGCCTGACTGCCGGCCACGTCCGCCAGGCCCTCGACGGCACGCTGGGGATCACTCCCCTCAGATCGCCCCTGAAACCGTGGCGCAATCTTGGCCGCTAAGACCCGGCGGTGCGCGCCGGCCGCCCAAGGGGGCATACCCCCACCCCTTCGCCGATCTCGGCTTCCAGGGCACTGGCGCGGCCGACTCCTGCCTGACGTCGCGCGGCGTCAGCGAACGGGTGGGTCCTCGAAGCCCGGCAGGCCCTTGAAGAGAATGCGAGCAAGACGGAGCCGCTCCTCCTCCGACCACTTGACCCTGCGCCACTCCACCGTTATCTGGGGGTTGGTCGTCGACCGGTAGCTGATGACCCCAGGCCGCTCGGCCAGCGACTCTCCTTCGGGTTCATCATGCTCCGGTACCGGCATCTGCACCATGAGTTGGCCTCCCGCCTTTCCGTTCGTCCATCGCTACGTGCGGGGCTTCGTCCAGCACGCACCACACCGGTGTTCAACGAGCCGAGGCGGCTTCCGTACCGACCCTGGTCACCGTGGCGAAGGAGGTACAGGTGCGCCGAAACTCCGGGTGTCCTGTCCGGCCGGTATGGCTCATGCACTCGATGTCCACCGCTGCGCCATCGGCCGACGGCGTCACCTTCCACTCGCACGCCATGCACTCGGCCGCGAAGGTGACGTCAGTGCCTGGCTGCTGTGTGATCCGGTGCTTCACGAATCGCAGGACGGAGCGGGGCACGAAGCGTTCTCCGGTGCCCTCAAGGCCTTTGCCATCTGTTCCGCCACGTCCGCTCGCACCATGCCGATGTGCACGTACGCCGCGCCCTTGTGGGTGACCATCGGGCGGACGCTGCCCCACACGCTCTCAGGGGCGCCGAGGGCGGCAAGAGCCGCCCGCAGTGCCTCGGTTGCCACAGTGGCCCTTGCTCGGCTGTCCCGCCACGTCTGCATGTCCATCACCGGCGCCCTCGCGTCTTGTGCGGGTGGCTTCGGATCTCGACGTCGGCGTCCGTGGCCGCGGACAGGTCTCCCCTGTCTCGCGCCTCCTGCCGTTGTCCTACGAGTGCGGCGCATACATCGCACCCCCGTACCGGTTCCGGAGGCGTCGGTGGAAGTGGCAGGTTCACGGGTCCTGACTGCGTGGTCACGGTCGTTGGCATGGCTACTCCCCGGCTTGGATCTCGCTGCCAATCCATCCTTGGGGCTCTGGCCGAGCATCCCTACCGTCTTTCCTGTTGCCGCAAGAACTCGTCCCTGATGCCCTCGACGAGGCTGCGCATGTCGTCGCCGTAGAGCGCCACCGCGGCGAACCTGTCGAACGTGTCGACGTACGTCTGGACGTCCCGCGGGTCCCGTGTCGTCACCTCCGAGTGGAAGGTCTCGACGATGACGAGGCTGTCGTCGTGGATGCTGAAACAGGTCATGGGGAAGTCCGGCTTCCGGCCCGCTTGAGGGACGACGCCGACGGACACGGCGGGGAGCCTAGACAGGGACGCGAGCCGGTCGAGCTGTACGGCCATGACAGTGGGCTCGCAGATCAGCCACCGCAGTACGTGCTCGCAGATGACGAAGTGGAACGACCGCCCGTCCTCGTACAACGCGGCCTGCCGCTCCAGGCGGGCCGCCACCGTCCGTGCCTTGGTCTCGTCCGGCAGGGCCGGCGGCAGTGAGAAAACCGCCGTGGCGTACTCAGGGGTCTGGAGAAGGCCAGGGATGAGCTGCCCCTGGAACAGCCTGAGCGCCTTCGTGTTGGCCTCGATGCCCTTGATCGTGTTCTGGTGCTTCCACGCCCCCATACGGCGCAGCAGGCGCCACGCTGTGGCTTCCGTGGCCTCGACTCGGGCCGCCGCGAGGAACTGTTCCTTGGCCTCCTCGGACACCCCGAGGGCGGACAGGACGAGGTCGACGTCCTGCACCGTGGGCATGGTCCGGCCGTTCTCGATCTTCGAGAGCTTGGCTGCGGACATGGAAGCCCTACGGGCCACTGCGCTGCCGGTCAGCCCCGATGCCTCGCGCAGTGTCCGCAGTGCTTTGCCGAGGGATTCCGTGGTCAGTGGTGCCGCTCTCGGTAGGTCGCGAACGGCACGGCTCGGGAGAGCGCCAGGTCCCGGTGTCCCCGGTACTCCGGGAGGCGGTCGGCGGGCAGGCGTTCGCCGCCGAGGAACCGGCCCTCGGGTGTGTAGTGCATCCGGTACACGTCGCGGTCGTCGAAGAGCCAGAAGTCATGGTCGGGCAGACCGTCCACGTCCTGTTCGGCCAGGTCGATGATGCCGATCGACTCACCGGCCTTGATGTTGCCGGGGTAGGCCGCCAGCTCGTAGCGCAGGTAGTCGGTCAGCGGGGAGCGCAGGACGTGGACGCGGGACACCTGCTTGCCCTTGTCGGTCATGGACCGCACCCATGGGTTGTCGTCCCACTCCGGCCCCATGTCCTCGCCGGCCAGGAAGCGCGCGATCTCCTCGCGCTCCTCCTCCACGTCGTACTCGGCCAGCGTCTCCAGCCGGAACGCGGTCCGCTCGAACGTTTCGAAGAGGCGCCCGAACTCCTCACCGGTGAGCACGGAAGTACTCCTCCAGAACGGCCACGGGGACCATGACCGCCGTCTCACCCTCGGGCAGGTCGAGCTGCGCCAGCCGCTCAGGGTCGTTGATCACGTAACCCTGTACGACGTACTCCTTGCCGTCGGCCGTGCCCCACAGGGTGGGGCAAGTGCCGTTCTTGCAGTCCGGGTCTCCCGAGAGCTTCCGCAGCGGTGCACCCACGGCTTTCCCCCTCCTGTCGACAGGCTTGGTCAGGGCGATGCTCCCGACCTGCCAACTCTCGGGTCAAGCTCCCCGGCTTTCCAGAACAGGAAACCCGGCAGGCACGGTCGTCAGAGATCCGGCACCCGGGAGCAGCCCCGACCGAAGGCGTTCGCAGGTCTCTGCGCTGCTCTCACGGCCCGGCTGTAGCCCCAGGTCAGGACCGGTACGGGCACCGTCAGCGAGTCAGCACCAAGTCAGCACAGGCCCCGGAAACAGCCTGAAACAGCCTGAGAAAACAAGAAGGGGCCAGACCGTGAGATCTGGCCCCTGACCTGGGGTTTCATGCTCTGACCAGCGGTTCAGCCGATCAAGGAATTACCCGCTACACGTTGAAGCGGAACTCGACCACGTCGCCGTCCTGCATGACGTAGTCCTTGCCCTCCATACGGGCCTTGCCCTTGGCGCGGGCCTCGGCGACCGAGCCCGTCTCGACGAGGTCGTGGAAGGAGATGACCTCGGCCTTGATGAAGCCCTTCTGGAAGTCGGTGTGGATGACACCGGCGGCCTCGGGGGCGGTGGCGCCCTTCTTGATGGTCCAGGCGCGGGATTCCTTGGGGCCGGCCGTCAGGTAGGTCTGCAGGCCGAGGGTGTTGAAGCCGACGCGGGCCAGGGTCGCGAGGCCGGGCTCCTCGGCGCCCACCGACTCCAGGAGCTCCATCGCGTCCTCCTCGTCGAGCTCGGCGAGGTCCGCCTCCAGCTTGGCGTTGAGGAAGATCGCCTCGGCGGGGGCGACCAGGGCGCGCTGCTCGGCCTTGAAGTCGTCGTCGACCAGCTCGTCCTCGTCCACGTTGAAGACGTAGAGGAACGGCTTGGTGGTCAGCAGGTGCAGGTCGTGCAGCAGCTCCTCGTTGCCGGAGCCCTGGACGATGCCCTGCGAGAAGAGGGTGTCGCCCTTCTCCAGGATCTCCTTCGCCGCCTCGACCGCCACGACCTTGGGAGCGACGTCCTTCTTGATGCGCGACTCCTTCTGGAGGCGCGGCAGGACCTTCTCGATCGTCTGGAGGTCGGCGAGAATCAGCTCGGTGTTGATCGTCTCGATGTCGTCCTTGGGCGAGACCTTGCCCTCGACGTGTACGACGTTCTCGTCCTTGAAGGAACGGATGACCTGGCAGATCGCGTCGGACTCGCGGATGTGCGCGAGGAACTTGTTGCCCAGGCCCTCGCCCTCGCTCGCGCCGCGCACGATGCCCGCGATGTCGACGAAGTCGACGGTCGCCGGGAGAATGCGCTGCGAACCGAAGATCGCGGCGAGCTGGGTGAGACGCGCGTCCGGGACGCCGACCACGCCCACGTTCGGCTCGATCGTGGCGAACGGGTAGTTGGCCGCGAGCACGTCGTTCTTGGTCAGGGCGTTGAACAGGGTCGACTTGCCGACATTCGGCAGACCGACGATTCCGATCGTGAGCGACACGTTGCGACTTCCCGTACGTGAGGATGGGCGAAAGGCCCTCGGAGAGCGCGGGCCGATCCACCAGTCTACGGCGTGACCGGGCCCGCAACGGCGACGCATCGAACGCATGGCCAAGGTCTGCTCATCGGCGTGTCTGAGGGGCTATTCCACACATAAAACGACCTAAGTTGGTCCAGTGGAGCAACACAGGACGCGTCCCCCTCGGCCGAGATCGCGACGTGGCATGCCCGTTCCCGCACAGGGCGGGCGCGGCGGGCACGTCGACGTCCGGCGGGGCGCCCCGGTGCCACGGCGGCCCGCGCCGCCGCTGGTCCATGCGGCGCGCAGGGTGCCGAACCCCCGGCTCACCGGGCTGGGCAGCGGGCTGTTCTGCGGTGCGTCGATGTTCGCGCTCGGCTGCCTCGACCAGTTGCTGTTCGGGGCATCGCTGATGGTGTACGGGATGCTGTTCCTGCCCGTGTGTGTGCTGACCGCGGTGTGGGTGCGGCGGGGGGACCTCGTGACCGCGCCCGTCGTCGTACCGATCGCGTTCACCTTCGGGCTGCTGGCGGTCGCCGACCACAGCGGGGGGATCGCGGGCCGTGTCATGGGGCTGTTCACCGCGCTCGCCACCCAGGCGGGGTGGCTGTACGGGGGGACGCTGATCGCGGGGCTGATCGTGACCGTCCGCAAGATCGCGCTCATGAGCCGCCGGGCCGCTCAGCGCAGGGCCCAGGCCGCCGCTTCACGCCGAGCCTTCCCTCCTTCCCGACCGTCTCGGCCGACCGGGTAGCCGGGCTCGAGACGACACCGGGGAGGCCTGGGCCCCATCAGGTCCGGGAGGCCTGGCCCTCGGTCCTCGGAGCCGCGGCTACTGCGCCGTCTTCGCGGCTCTCATCGCCGCTCCCACGATCCCCGCGTTGTTCCGCAGCTGGGCCGGGACGATCTCCGCCTTGATGCCCTCGATGAGGGGCAGGAACCTGTCGGCCTTACGGCTGACGCCGCCGCCGATGATGAAGAGCTCGGGCGAGAAGAGCATCTCCACATGGGTGAGGTACTTCGTGACGCGGCGGGTCCAGTGCTCCCACGTGAGCTCCCCGTCGTCCTTGGCCTTGGTGGAGGCGCGCTTCTCCGCGTCGTGGCCGTTCAGCTCCAGGTGGCCCAGCTCCGTGTTCGGGACCAGCTCGCCGTCGATGAAGAGCGCGCTGCCGATGCCCGTGCCGAAGGTGAGCAGGATGACCGTGCCCCGGCGGTCGTGCCCGGCGCCGAACTGCATCTCGGCGACGCCCGCCGCGTCCGCGTCGTTCAACACGGTCACCGGAAGGCCGCCCAGCCGCTCGCTCAGCAGGGCCCGCGCATCGGTGTCGATCCAGTTCTTGTCGACATTGGCCGCCGTACGGATGGTGGCACCGCCGGTGACCACCCCGGGGAACGTGATGCCGACCGGACCCGTCCAGCCGAAGTGGCCGACGACCTCCTTCACACCGTCGGCCACCGCGTCGGGCGTCGCCGGATGCGGAGTGAGCACTTTGTAGCGCTCCTCCGCCAAGTCGCCGCGGTCCAGGTCCACAGGAGCGCCCTTGATCCCGGAACCGCCGATGTCCACACCGAAGATCTGCATGGCCCTACGTTACGTCGTACGACTGACAGTCACTTCTCGGAGGATGCCTCGGAGAGCGCCGTGCCCGTGCGCTGCTCCACCAGCGCTGCCGCCTCCGCGCGCAGATCGCGGCGCAGCTCCTTCGGCAGCGAGAAGGTGATGGACTCCTCGGCCGCCTTGACGATCTCCACGTCCTCGAAGCCGCGCTGCGACAGCCATTCCAGGACCTGCTCGACCAGGACCTCCGGGACCGAGGCGCCCGAGGTGACGCCGACCGTCGTCACACCCTCCAGCCACGCCTCCTCGATCTCGTCGGCGAAGTCCACGAGGAACGCGTCGCGCGCGCCCGCGAGCTTGGCGACCTCGACGAGCCGCTTGGAGTTGGAGGAGTTCCGCGAGCCGACCACGATCACCAGGTCCGCCTCCGCGCCCATCTGCTTCACGGCCAGCTGTCGGTTCTGCGTCGCGTAGCAGATGTCGTCGCTGGGCGGGGAGATGAGCTGCGGGAACTTCTCCTTCAGCGCGTCGACCGTCTCCATGGTCTCGTCGACCGACAGCGTGGTCTGGGAGAGCCAGACCACCTTGGAGGGGTCGCGGACCTCGACCTTGGCGACGTCCTCTGGACCGTCGACCAGAGTGATGTGCTCCGGCGCCTCACCGGAGGTGCCGATGACCTCTTCGTGGCCCTCGTGCCCGATGAGGAGGATGTCGAAATCCTCGCCGGCGAAACGGACGGCTTCCTTGTGGACCTTGGTGACCAGTGGGCAGGTCGCGTCGATGGTGGCGAGCTTGCCGACCGCGGCCTCGTCATGGACGACCGGGGCGACGCCGTGCGCGGAGAACATGACGATGGACCCCTCGGGGACCTCCGCCGTCTGCTCGACGAAGATCGCGCCCTTCTTTTCCAGGGTCTGCACGACGTACTTGTTGTGGACGATTTCGTGGCGGACGTAGATCGGGGCCCCGTACTGCTCGAGGGCCTTCTCGACGGCGATCACGGCGCGGTCCACGCCCGCGCAGTAGCCCCGGGGAGCGGCGAGCAGGACACGGCGGCCAGGCGAAGCAGTCATGCGTCCCATCGTAAGGCCGCGCTCGGCAGGTCAAAGATCGCCTCCTTGGGGAGACTGATGGGGAGCCGGGAGGGGTGGGGCCCTGCGCGACCCTCGGGAGACACGATGTCCGCCAGTCCTGGGGACCAGGCCCGCTCCGCCGGGTGCGATCCAGGCCGGTACCGCTGCCGCCGGGTGCGATCAGGCCGACACCGCTGGCGGAGTGCGCCGCTTCCCCCACCGGGCCGCGGACGCGAGGTGCAGCGCCGCGGCCACCGTTCCCCCGACGGCCATCCCGGGGATTCCCGACGTCGCCCCGATGAGCGCGTCGCCGGCCTGCACGATCCCGCTGACCAGGAGTACGGGCACCAGGTGCCGGCGGTACCTGCCGGTCAGGCAGGCCAGGACGGCCGCGGTGAGCGGGAGCTGCCGTACGGCATAGGCCTGAACGTAGAGATCGATGCCGCCGCCCGGCGTACCTCCCTGGAGAAGTACGCCGGGGTCGGCCAGCGCCACGACGCAGGAGGCCGCGGAGACGGTCGCGGCGATGGCGTTGGCGATCACGACCCACTTCTCCGCCCTGGGAGCCGTCTTCGAAGCCGCCTGGAAAACAGTCATGCCCTCGCCCATATTCACTCACTCCCCGAATCATTCGAGCTGAGAACGATTCATTGAAGTTAGCATTGGAGTCGTGAACGATGTCAAGGCTTCTCAGGAACCCGACGGACTGACCGGCACACTCGCCTTCCGGCTCGGCACCGTGGGCACGCTGGTCACCGCGCGCTTCGCCGCCGCCGTCGAGGACCTCGGCGTGAAGCCCAAGCACGTGGGGCTGCTCTCCGTCATCGGCTCCGGCGCGCCCGCGTCGCAGCAGGACGTCGCCCGGACGATGGGCGTCGTGCCGAGCCTGGTGGTGACGCTCGCCGACCAGCTCGAAGAGCTGGGCGCCATCGACCGAGTACGCGACCCGGACGACCGGCGCCGCCACCGGCTCGGGCTGACACAAGAGGGGCGCGCCCTGCTCGCGGAATGCACGGCACGCGCGCGCGCCCTCGACGAGGAGCTCACGGCAGGACTGAACACGACGGAACGAGACGCGCTGGCCCGCGCGATGGGCGTACTGGCGCGCGGGGCCGGGCTCCCGTAAACCGTGCCTCAGGAGTGCGGGCACTGTCGGTGGTGGCCGTTACGCTCGGGCGCATGGCTCTCAACACGTCCGCGGACGCTCCGCTGCCCGTCGGTGAGGTGTCGCGGCTCATCGGGGGGTGGATCGACCGGCTCGGCGCGGTGTGGGTCGAGGGGCAGATCACCCAGTTGTCGCGGCGCCCGGGCGCGGGTGTCGTCTTTCTGACGCTGCGCGATCCGTCGTACGACATCTCGGTGAGCGTGACCTGCTACCGGCAGGTGTTCGACGCCGTCGCCGACGTGGTGAGCGAGGGCGCCCGTGTCGTCGTCCACGCGAAGCCCGAGTGGTACGCGCCTCGGGGACAGTTGTCGCTGCGGGCCGCCGAGATAAAGCCCGTGGGTGTCGGTGAACTGCTCGCCCGGCTCGAGCAGTTGAAGAAGTCTCTGGCCGGTGAGGGACTGTTCGCGGCCGAGCGCAAGAAGCCGCTGCCCTTCCTGCCGCAGCTCGTCGGGCTGGTGTGCGGGCGGGCCTCGGCGGCGGAGCGCGATGTGCTGGAGAACGCGCGGCACCGCTGGCCGGCCGTTCGCTTCGAGGTCCGCAACGTCGCCGTGCAGGGCGTGCACGCGGTGCCCCAGGTCGTGCAGGCCGTGAAGGACCTGGACGCGCTGGACGACGTCGACGTGATCATCGTGGCGCGGGGCGGCGGCAGCGTGGAGGACCTGCTGCCGTTCTCGGACGAGCAGCTCGTGCGGGCGGTCGCCGCCTGTCGTACGCCGGTCGTGTCGGCCATCGGGCACGAACCCGACAACCCGCTGCTCGACCACGTGGCCGACCTGCGCGCGTCCACGCCGACCGACGCCGCCAAGAAGGTCGTGCCGGACGTCGGCGAGGAGTACGAGCGGGTGCGGTTCCTGCGGGACCGGGCGCGGCGCAGCGTCCAGTCCTTCATCGAGCGGGAGGAGCGCGGGCTCGCGCACGCGTTGGCCCGGCCCTCCATAGAGGATCCGCACCGCATGGTCGACGAGCGGGCGGACCAGGTGGCCGCCCTGCTGGACCGCGGCCGGCGCACCCTCGGGCACCTCCTCGACCGCGCCGACTCGGAGCTGACACACACCCACGCGCGCGTGGTGGCCCTCTCCCCCGCCGCGACCCTCCAGCGGGGGTACGCGGTGCTGCAGAAGACCGACGGCCATGTCGTCCGAGGGCCGGACGAGGTGGCGGCGGGCGAAGAGCTGCGGGCGCGGGTCGCCGAGGGTGAATTCTCCGTACGAGTCGATGCATAGGGTGGGCGCATGACCAGCAAGGTGGACGAGGCGCTCGGGTACGAGCAGGCGCGGGACGAGCTCATCGAGGTGGTACGCCGCCTGGAGGCGGGCGGTACGACCCTGGAGGAGTCCCTCGCCCTGTGGGAGCGGGGCGAGGAGCTGGCGAAGGTGTGTCGGCGGTGGCTCGAGGGCGCACGGGCGCGGCTGGACGCAGCGCTGGCCGAGGAGGAGCAAGAGGGCGCGGGCGGCTCGGCCGACTCCGAGTAGCGGCAGTTCTTGAAAGTTGAAGCACGTGTGAAGTGGATCACTTCGGGCGAGTTTTGGTTGAAGCTTAAACCTTCATGTCATACCTTCGGGAGCGCAATCCGATCCCCCCGGATCCCCGCTCGTCCCGAGAAGGTTTCACCATGTCTCTCGTTCTTGACCCCACCGCCCAGGACCTGCTGTTCCGCGAGGCCCGCACCGCGAACACGTTCACCGACGAGCCGGTGACCGACGAGCAGGTGCAGGCGATCTACGACCTGGTCAAGTACGGCCCGACCTCCATGAACCAGTCGCCGCTGCGCGTGACCCTGGTCCGCTCCCCCGAGGCCCGCGAGCGTCTCGTGCAGCACCTGGCCGAGGGCAACCAGCAGAAGACCGCCGCCGCCCCGCTGGTCGCGATCCTCTCCGCGGACAACGAGTTCCACGAGGAACTGCCGGAGCTCTTCCCGCACTTCCCGCAGGCCAAGGACCTTTTCTTCGGCGAGCGCTCGGTGCGTGAGGGCAGCGCCGCCCTGAACGCCGCCCTGCAGGCCGCGTACTTCATCATCGGCGTCCGCGCCGCCGGCCTCGCCGCCGGCCCGATGACCGGTCTCGACTTCGCCGGCGTCCAGAAGGAGTTCCTGGACGACGACCACACCCCGCTGATGGTCGTCAACATCGGCAAGCCGGGCGAGGACGCCTGGTTCCCGCGCTCCCCGCGTCTGGAGTTCGACCAGGTCGTCACGACGGTCTGATCCTTTCCGCAGGTACGATGAGGGCCCCCGGCAATGGCGCCGGGGGCCCTCATCGCGTTTCCGTACGGTTCACGGTTCAGGACGTCTTCAGCGCCTGCGCCAGCTTCGTCAGTTGGGCGAACGACGCGGTGCCGGTCACCACCGTCGTGGAGCCCTTGCCCTTGAGCACCAGGGCGTCGTAGCGACCCCCCGTGTACCGCTGCCACGTCTGGTCGCCGATCCGCTGGGTGGTCTTCGTTTCCTCGGCGCCCTGGCTGGCCGTGTCGATGAAGACGGCCGGCTTCTGAGTGGACTGCTCGATCGCCACGTACTGGCCGTCGGGGTCACGGAAACCCAGGTGCCAGGTGTCGAACTGAGAGCCGTCGTACCGTACGGACGTCGCCTTCCACGTCCCGGGCAGACCTTCGGGTGCCGCGACGGGATAGCTCGCCGCGCGGCGCGCCGTGAGGAGCTCGACACGGTAGTCGACACGCTTGAGGGGAGGCTCGGAGTCGTCGTGCGGGATGAAGATGTAGATGACGCCCGCCATGAGCCCGATGAGGCCCAGGGAGAGAATCATGTCCCGGACCGACTGCTTGCCTTTCGTACCTGCCACGTACCTATCGTCGCAGGTGCCCTGGCCTGCTCATCCGTGGGGCCCCCTGCTCATTTTGTCGGTCTGACGATAGAGTCGGGACACACCCTCATCCGGCCGTCGTCGTATCAGAAAGGTGCGCTCCGATGACCGAGCATCACTTGCCGTCCGAACTCGAGGTCCCCTCCGAGGCCCCCGACCGAAATCTCGCCCTGGAACTGGTCCGCGTCACCGAGGCCGCCGCCATGGCCGCGGGCCGCTGGGTCGGCCGCGGCGACAAGAACGGTGCCGACGGCGCCGCCGTCAGGGCCATGCGGACCCTCGTCTCCACCGTCTCGATGAACGGCGTCGTCGTCATCGGTGAGGGCGAGAAGGACGAGGCCCCGATGCTCTTCAACGGGGAACGCGTCGGCGACGGAACCGGTCCCGAGTGCGACATCGCCGTCGACCCGATCGACGGCACCACGCTCACCGCCAAGGGCATGTCGAACGCGATCGCCGTGCTGGCCGCCGCCGACCGCGGCACCATGTTCGACCCGTCCGCGGTCTTCTACATGGACAAGCTGGTCACCGGCCCGGAGGCCGCCGACTTCGTCGACATCAACGCGCCCGTGTCGGTGAACATCCGGCGCGTGGCCAAGGCCAAGCGCTCCACGCCCGAGGACGTCACGGTCGTCATCCTCGACCGGCCGCGTCACGACGGGATCATCAAGGAGATCCGGGAGACCGGCGCGCGCATCAAGCTGATCTCCGACGGCGATGTCGCCGGCTCGATCCTGGCCCTGCGCGAGGGCACCGGCATCGACCTGCTGCTGGGCATCGGCGGCACCCCCGAGGGCATCATCTCGGCCTGCGCGGTCAAGTGCCTCGGCGGCACCATCCAGGGCAAGCTGTGGCCCAAGGACGACGAGGAGCGGCAGCGGGCGATCGACGCCGGTCACGACCTGGACCGCGTGCTGACCACGAGCGATCTGGTCTCCGGCGAGAACGTCTTCTTCGTCGCCACCGGCATCACCGACGGCGAGCTGCTGCGCGGGGTGCGGTACCGCGCCGAGACCGCGACGACCGAGTCGATCGTCATGCGGTCCAAGTCGGGCACGGTCCGGCAGATCACCTCGGAGCATCGGCTCAGCAAGCTGCGGGCCTACAGCGCGATCGACTTCGACCGGGCGAAGTAGCTCCGGCCGGGTTCGCCGGGCAACGGGAAAGGGGCGCCCCCTGTGCGGAGGGGCGCCCCATTCCCGTACATACCGGTCAGCCGGCCGCCGCTATCGTCCCCCGCGCGGCCTTCTTGAGTTCCAGTTCGCGCCGGCGGCGTCGGGCGAGCACCACGCGGCGCTCGGCGGCGGTGAGGCCGCCCCAGACTCCGTACGGCTCGGGCTGCAGCAGCGCGTGTTCGCGGCACTCGACCATCACCGGGCAGCGGGCACAGACGCGTTTCGCCGCCTCCTCACGGGACAGTCGGGCGGCAGTGGGCTCCTTGGAGGGGGCGAAGAACAGGCCGGCTTCGTCTCGTCGGCACACGGCTTCCGTGTGCCATGGGGCCTCCTGATCCCTGTCCCGCACTGGCGCCCGCTGGGCCGGAACGGCAGCTACCTGCAGAGACTGATGCGGCGGTTGCAGCACGGTCTACTCCTGACGACGGCTTCGCGAGCGTGCCGGGCACCGCGGAAAGGTCCACAGCGCCCTCCAAGAGACGATGCAGCAAGGCCTACCCGCTGTGCGCGCGCCTATGCACTGAGTTCCGAAGCCCAGGATTTCTCGTACGCGCCACGGCCCCTACCACTGGACCAATCCGCTGTCGGAGCCGCCGGATTCACAAGCGTCAACGGTCCAGGTGCTTGCGCAAACTCCTGTCCACCCGGTCGGCCACCCGTTCGGTCACGCGGCCCGTCACCCGGTCGAGGATGTCGGCGACCAGCTTGCCCCGCTTGGGCCGTGCCTCGACATTGCCCAGCACGGCCAGACCGTCGACATAGACGACCGGTGCGTGGGGGTCGCCCGAATCCAGCGTGTCCACTTCGAAGTTGCCCAGTACCCCGCCGCCGTTGCCCCGCAGTGAGACGTTCTCCGGGACGCGGATCTCCACGTTGCCGAAGACCGAGATCGCCTTGATCACGACCTGCTGGTACTCGAAGATCGCCTCGCTCAGGTCTATCTCGACACTGCCGAAGACCGAGTACGCGTGGATACGGCGCCCGGCGCGCCAACGGCCCTTGCGGACGGCGGCGCTGAAGACCGCCACCACGTTCTCGTCGGCCTCCACCGGCATCGCGTCGGCGGTGGGGCGGTTGGGCGCGGAGGTGTACGCGGGAGTCGCGCGGCCCGTGTGGGCGGCGGGCAGGTCTCGTACGAAGTGGTCGAGCTCGCCCACCGTCTTCGTGGCCAGCACCCCCTCCACCCGCTCGGCGTGCTCCTCCGGGGTCAGGCGCCCCTCGGCGAGGGCCTCGCGCAGGATGTCGGCGATCCGGTCACGGTCGGCGTCGGAGGCACGGAGCTCGGCCGGCTCCGCCGCCATGGATGCGGTCGGCTTCGCCGACATGGGCGCGGTCGGGGCGGGGCTCTTCTGAAGGTCCACGGCAGCAGCGTACCCAAACGCGATAGATCGCGACTAGGGGTGTGGACGACTATCGGACGAGCAACTGAGCCTTACCTCACAGACTCCGTGTCCGTGCCAGGTTCTACGCTGGTGGACGCTGCCAATGGAGGCCAGCCGCTGTCTGTCGAGTGAGGAATGGGCGAGATGCCTGAGTTCGCGTACACCGATCTGCTCCCCCAGGGAGAGGACACCACCCCCTACCGGCTGGTGACCTCCGAGGGTGTCTCCACCTTCGAGGCCGACGGGCGCACGTTCCTCAAGGTCGAGCCGGAGGCGCTGCGCAAGCTCGCCGAGGAGGCCATCCACGACATCCAGCACTATCTGCGGCCCGCCCACCTGGCCCAGCTGCGGCGGATCATCGACGACCCGGAGGCGTCCGGCAACGACAAGTTCGTCGCCCTCGACCTCCTGAAGAACGCGAACATCGCCGCCGCGGGCGTCCTGCCCATGTGCCAGGACACCGGCACGGCCATCGTCATGGGCAAGCGCGGCCAGAACGTGCTCACGCAGGGCGGCGACGAGGCGGCCCTCTCGCGCGGCATCTACGACGCGTACAAGAACCTGAACCTGCGCTACTCGCAGATGGCTCCGCTCACCATGTGGGAGGAGAAGAACACGGGCTCGAACCTGCCGGCGCAGATCGAGCTGTACGCGACCGACGGCGGCGCCTACAAGTTCCTCTTCATGGCCAAGGGCGGCGGGTCCGCGAACAAGAGCTTCCTGTACCAGGAGACGAAGGCCGTTCTGAACGAGGCCTCCATGATGAAGTTCCTGGAGGAGAAGATCCGTTCACTCGGTACGGCCGCCTGCCCGCCGTACCACCTGGCGATCGTCGTCGGCGGCACGAGCGCCGAGTACGCCCTGAAGACCGCGAAGTACGCCTCCGCGCACTACCTGGACGAGATTCCGGCCGAGGGCTCCGAGCTCGGGCACGGCTTCCGGGACAAGGAATTGGAGGAGAAGGTCTTCGAGCTCACGCAGAAAATCGGGATCGGCGCGCAGTTCGGCGGCAAGTACTTCTGCCACGACGTGCGCGTGGTGCGGCTGCCGCGGCACGGCGCGTCCTGCCCGGTCGCCATCGCCGTGTCCTGCTCCGCCGACCGCCAGGCCGTCGCGAAGATCACGGCCGAGGGCGTCTTCCTGGAGCAGCTGGAGACCGACCCGGCGCGCTTCCTTCCGGAGACGACGGACGCTGAGCTCAACAGCGGCTCCGCCGCGGGCCTCGACGAGTCGAGCGACGTCGTCAAGATCGACCTGAACCAGCCGATGGACGACATCCTCGCCGAGCTGACCAAGTACCCGGTCAAGACCCGGCTCTCGCTCTCCGGCCCCCTCGTCGTGGCCCGCGACATCGCGCACGCCAAGATCAAGGAGCGGCTCGACGCGGGCGAGGAGATGCCGCAGTACCTGAAGGACCACCCCGTGTACTACGCGGGCCCGGCCAAGACGCCCGAGGGGTACGCGTCTGGATCCTTCGGCCCGACGACCGCCGGCCGTATGGACTCCTACGTCGAGCAGTTCCAGGCCGCGGGCGGCTCCAAGGTGATGCTCGCCAAGGGCAACCGCAGCAAGCAGGTCACGGACGCCTGCGACGCGCACGGCGGCTTCTACCTCGGCTCGATCGGCGGGCCCGCCGCCCGGCTCGCCCAGGACTGCATCAAGAAGGTCGAGGTCGTCGAGTACGAGGAACTCGGCATGGAGGCCGTCTGGAAGATCGAGGTCGAGGACTTCCCGGCGTTCATCGTGGTCGACGACAAGGGCAACGACTTCTTCCAGAACCCCGCCCCGGAGCCGACGTTCACCCACATTCCGGTACGGGGTCCCGGGCCGGCGTAACGTCCCGGGACACCACAGCGTCGACACTCCGCCTGGACGCTGTCCCACTTCGTCCCAGGAACGAGTGGGACAGCATCTTTGAGAACTATGCCGGAAAAGCTCCGTGCTGACTGGATCACAGCCTGTGATCCGTAGGTCAACTCGGAGGGAAATCCCATGATTCGACGCACCTTGCGCAACGGTCTGGTGGCCGCGATCGCGGCCGTCGCCGTCTTTCCGGTGACGGCCGTCGCCTCCGCCGCCCCGGCACCGCAGGCTCCCGGCTGGGTCACGCCCACGCAGATCTCGACGCCGAGCTGGTACCCGACAGCCCCGCAGTCCTCGATTCCGGGCCTGCCCGGCGCCCGGCACGCCCAGCGGAAGGCGCCGAAGCGACACGCCCGACGCCACGTGACGACCCACGTACGGCACCACGTCACGACGCACTACCGGCGGTACCCGATGACGCACGCCCGGCGTCACGTCACGGCCCACACCTGGGGCCGCGTGGCCACCCACTACCTGCGGCTGAACGTCCGTTCCGGACCGGGGACCGGCTACCGGGTGATCGGCTCGCGCCCCATCGGCCACGTCGTGGCCATCACCTGCAAGAAGCAGGGCTCCTACGTCCTGGGCAACCGGCGCTGGTACAAGCTCGCCCACCACAAGGGCTACGTCTCCGCGCGCTACGTGCACAACCGCAGCGCCGTCCGCTGGTGCTGAAGGGCGCCGCTCCGCTCGGCCCCTGACATCCGGAACCTCCTGACGGGGTGTCCGTCACCCCGTCAGGAGGTACTACCGGTCAATCAGCCGATCGCACCGCCTTCCGGTGGCAAAACAGCAGGTCAACTCCCCTTCATATTCCAGTGATCCTGGTGTGGCCCGGCGCCTTGCACGGGAAAGCATCACGGCGGTCACCCCGGCACGGCGAGGGAGCGAGATGGAGAGCCACGTGATGGTCAAGAGGCAGCCGCCGCCCCACTCGTCGGGCGACACGGAGCAACTCCTGGTGGAGCGACTGCGCGTCCTCAAGCAGCGAACGGGGCTGAGTCTGGCCGCGCTGGCCACGGCCACCCCGTTCAGCAAGTCGACCTGGCACCGCTATCTGAACGGCGACCAGTTCCCGCCGCGCGCAGCGGTCGACGCGCTCGGCCGACTCGCGGACACCGACCCCGGTCCACTCCTCGACCTGTGGGACGCCGCCGCCCGGGCCCAGTCCAGTGCGGCGAGCGCGCCGCAGCAGCCGCCGGGCCCGGAAGCATCCACGCCGGAGGGCGCCCGGCGCCCCCGCCGGGGGAATCGCGCCTTCGTCGCCCTTGCGGCGGTGGCCGCCACGGTGGCCGTCACCGCCGGTGCGGCGGACATCCTGGACTTCGACGAGGCCCCGGCGCCCCGGGCGGCCGCCTCCTGTCGCGGCAGCGGCTGCCAGGGAGAGTTCCCGACCGCCGAGACCTGCGGTCGGGACGCGCGGACGGAGAGCAGCGTCGCCGAGGCCGCCCAGGTCGTGCTGCTGCGTTTCTCCCCGTCCTGCGCCACGGTCTGGTCCGAGGTGCGCACCCGGGCCGGTGGCGCGCGGGAGATCTCGATCAGGTCGGGCCAGGACGAGCTGTCCGCCACCTACGAGGGCGACAAGTCGGACGGATACACCAGCCCGATGCTGGCCGCCTCGAGCCCGCGCGGGGCGCAGGCGTGCGCCAAGGTGGGCGGAAAGCCCGCGTGCACCGGCCTGTTCGGCGTTCCGCGCCGCTGACTCCCAGCGGGAGGACACCGTATGACGCAGGACACTCCGTTCCGGTCTCCCTGCCACGGGAACACAGGACAGGTCCGCGATGCTGTCCTCACTGGAGGTGATCGGCAATGGCCGATGAACAGGCAGAAGCCCCGTACCGGATCGAGCACGACTCCATGGGTGAGGTCCGCGTCCCCGCCGACGCGAAGTGGCGGGCCCAGACACAGCGGGCCGTGGAGAACTTCCCGATCTCCGGGCAGCAGCTGGAGCGCGCCCACATCGAGGCCCTCGCCCGGATCAAGGCGGCCGCAGCGAAGGTGAACGGCCAGCTGGGGGTGATCGACAAGGACGTCGCGGAGGCGGTCCAGGAGGCGGCCGGTGAGGTCGCCGAGGGGCGCTGGGACGCGCACTACCCCGTCGACGTCTTCCAGACGGGATCCGGCACGTCCTCCAACATGAACACCAACGAGGTCATCGCCACGCTCGCGACCGAGCGGCTCGGCAGGGACGTACACCCCAATGACCACGTGAACGCGTCGCAGTCGTCGAACGACGTCTTCCCCTCCTCGATCCACATCGCCGCCACCGCCGCCGTCACCCGCGATCTCATTCCCGCGCTGGAGCACCTGGCCGACTCGCTCGCGCGGAAGTCCGAGGAGTTCGCCGACGTCGTGAAGTCGGGGCGTACGCACCTGATGGACGCGACGCCGGTGACGATGGGGCAGGAGTTCGGCGGGTACGCGGCCCAGGTGCGCTACGGGGTGGAGCGGCTCCGGGCCTCGCTGCCGCGATTGGCCGAACTGCCGCTCGGGGGGACGGCCGTGGGCACCGGGATCAACACCCCGCCCGGGTTCTCCGCCGCCGTCATCGCGGAGGTGGCCCGGGACACCGGGCTGCCGCTCACCGAAGCGCGCGACCACTTCGAGGCGCAGGGGGCGCGCGACGCGATCGTCGAGACCAGCGGCCAGCTGCGCACCATCGCCGTCGGGCTCACCAAGATCGCCAATGACCTCCGGTGGATGGCGTCGGGGCCGCGGACCGGACTGGCCGAGATCAGCCTTCCCGACCTCCAGCCGGGGTCCTCGATCATGCCCGGCAAGGTCAATCCCGTCATCCCCGAGGCCGTGTTGATGGTCGCCGCCCAGGTGATGGGGAACGACGCGACGGTCGCCGTCGCCGGGGCCGCGGGCAACTTCGAGCTGAACGTGATGCTGCCCGTCATCGCCAAGAACGTGCTGGAGTCGATCCGGCTGCTCGCCAACGTCTCGCGGCTGCTCGCCGACCGCACCGTCGACGGGATCGTCGCGCACCGCGAGCGGGCCCGCGAGTACGCCGAGTCGTCACCGTCCGTGGTCACCCCCCTCAACAAGTACATCGGGTACGAGGAGGCCGCCAAGGTGGCCAAGAAGGCGCTCGCGGAGCGGAGGACGATTCGCCAAGTCGTCCTGGAGTCGGGGTATGTGGAGCGCGGTGACCTCACACTGGAACAGCTCGACGACGCGCTGGATGTCCTGCGGATGACGCATCCGTAACGGCGCTCGTCCCTTCGGCAGACGCCTGATGACACCTCCGTAACGTCCTGTGTCCGGCGCCGAGAACCGTGACGCGCGCCGCAGCGTCGTATGCCCGGGGCACCTAATATCTGGTCATGGCAGACGGTGGAGCGGTGAGAGATGTGGAAGCGGGCGGGTCGACGGCGCACTGGGCCCCCGGGAGTCAGATCCTGTGGCGGTACCGGGAGAACGCCGGCCCGCGCTTCCACATCTGCCGCCCCGTGACCGTCGCACGGGACGACGACGAGCTGCTCGCGGTGTGGATGGCGCCCGGCACGGAGTGCGTGAAGCCGGTGCTCGCCGACGGTACGCCGGTGCACGGGGAGCCGCTCGAGTCGCGCTACACCAAGCCACGCGCGGTGCGACGCGACCGCTGGTTCGGCACCGGGGTGCTGAAGTTGGCGCGGCCCGGCGACGCCTGGTCGGTGTGGCTGTTCTGGGAACGGGGCTGGCGTTTCAAGAACTGGTACGTGAACCTTGAGACCCCGCTGGCCCGTTGGGAGGGCGGGGTCGACTCCGAGGATCACTTCCTGGACATCTCCGTCCACCCGGACCGGAGTTGGCGCTGGCTCGACGAGGACGAGTTCGCGATGGCGCAGCGGGCCGGTCTGATGGATGCTCAAATGGCGGCACGGGTAAGGGAAGCGGGGTGGTCGGCGGTGGACGTGATCCGCGCCTGGGGCGCGCCGTTCGCGGACGGCTGGCAGCACTGGCGCCCGGATCCGTCGTGGCCGGTTCCCGCCCTGCCCGATGACTGGGACCGTACGCCCGCGCACGTGTCCTCATGAGACCCTTGATGCGCCCCCGTGGTACAACCGTAGGATCGTCTTCCGCAAGGGCGCACGGCAGCAACAACTCCCGCAGTATGAGCCGGGCTTGACCATACGTCACCGAGGGGCGGCAGGACGTGAGCGAGGGGTACGAGGGCTACGACGGCGCGGCCCGCAGACGGCCGTGCCGACCGCGCGGGCTCGCCTGGGCGGCCGCGCCCGTCGTAGGGCCGGGCCCCGACGACGCGCAGATTCCGTTCCTGGGACACACATTCCGGGTATCGGGGCTGCGGGACGAACTGCACGCACGGCGTGCAGCCCCGGACGGATGGATTCGACACGCGTGACGGAGCACCCCACCTCGCACGAGCGCCGCCAGCCCGGCGCCGGCCGGCCACCAGCCCCCGCGGACCCCCGCGGGGCGCTCCTGCGTACCCCGGAGCAGCCGTCCACGCTGCCCGGCGGCACCGCGTTACCCGTCCAGGCCCGCACCGGCGACGCACCCAAGGGTCCCGGTACGACCACGTCGTACGGCAAGCACGGCCCCACCGGCGGTCAGACCTCCGCCGGCACCGACATGTCTCCTTCCTCCGGCTCCACTGCGTCCCCCGGCTCGGCCTCGGCCACCGGCACCGGCGCGCCCACACCGCCGCCCGCCTCCCCCGGCTCCGAGCACTCCCAGCCCTCGACCGCCGAGCCCGATCCGCACCGCCCGCGCCCCGTTCCCGAGGCCATCCCGGCACAGCCGGCCAACGAGCAGGACCGGGCGTCGGGGAGCCCCGGCGGCAAGGACCGGCGCACCGGTCAGGGGCTGCCGCCGGGTGGCCCGATGCCGATGCGGCGCGACGGGGACCGGCTGCGCTTCGTGGGCGCCGCGACCCGCCGTATCGCCCGGGGCATCGACCTGGACGAGATCGTGATGGGCCTGTGCCGGGCCACCGTGCCGACGTTCTCCGACGCGATCCTCGTCTATCTGCGCGACCCGCTGCCCGTCGGCGACGAGCGGCCCACCGGGCCCGTCGTGCTGCGGCTGCGGCGCACCGACCGGATCCCCGAGGAGCGGGACACCGACGGCGGCTTCATGCCCGCGCTGCAGCCCGAGCCCAGCGAGCTGCAGGCGATGACCGCCGAGCTGTGCGAGGTGCGCCCCGGCGGTGCCCTCGCCGAGGTGCTGCGCGGCGTCCGGCCGGTGTTCGCGGACGCGCCCGCCGCCCGCGCCGCGCTGCCCGAGCTGCTCGGCGACGACCTGGTGGTGCCCGGCGGGCAGCGCGCGATCCTCGCCCCGCTGCGCGGTCGCCGCCGGGTGATCGGCGCGGCACTGTTCCTGCGCCGTCCGGAACGGCTCGCCTTCGAGGCCGACGACCTGCTGGTCGCCGCCCAGCTGGCCACGCACAGCGCACTCGGCATCGACAAGGCGGTGCTGTACGGGCGCGAGGCGTACATCGCCGACGAGCTGCAGCGCACGATGCTGCCCGAGACGCTGCCGCGGCCCACAGGCGTACGGCTGGCGTCCCGGTATCTGCCGGCCGCGGAGACCGCACGCGTCGGCGGCGACTGGTACGACGCGATCCCGCTGCCGGGCAGCCGCGTCGCCCTCGTTGTCGGTGACGTCATGGGCCACTCGATGACGTCGGCGGCCATCATGGGCCAGCTGCGGACGACCGCGCAGACCCTCGCCGGGCTCGATCTGCCGCCGCAGGAGGTGCTGCACCACCTCGACGAGCAGGCGCAGCGGCTCGGCACCGACCGCATGGCGACCTGCCTGTACGCCGTCTACGACCCGGTCTCGCACCGCATCACCATCGCCAACGCCGGCCATCCGCCGCCGGTCCTGCTGCATCTGGGCGGGCGGGCCGAGGTGCTGCGCGTGCCGCCGGGTGCCCCCATCGGCGTGGGCGGGGTGGATTTCGAGGCGGTGGAGCTGGACGCGCCCGCGGGCGCCACGCTGCTGCTCTACACGGACGGTCTGGTCGAGTCCCGCCTTCGCGACGTGTGGACCGGCATAGAGCAACTGCGGGAGCGGCTCGCGGCCACCGCGCAGCTGACCGGCCCCGACCATCCGCCGCCGCTCGAGGCGCTGTGCGACGAGGTGCTCGACATGCTCGGCCCGGGCGACCGGGACGACGACATCGCGCTGCTCGCCGCCCGCTTCGACGGGATCGCGCCGAGCGATGTCGCCTACTGGTTCCTTGAGCCGGAGGACGCGGCTCCGGGGCGGGCTCGCCGGCTGGCCCGGCGTGCGCTGTCCCGCTGGGGCCTGGAGGACATGACCGACTCCGTGGAGTTGCTCGTCAGCGAGGTCGTGACGAACGCCGTGCGCTATGCGTCACGGCCGGTGACGCTGCGGCTGCTGCGGACGGATGTCCTGCGCTGCGAGGTCGGCGACGACGTGCCGCAGCTGCCGCGGCTGCGGCAGGCGCGCGCCACGGACGAGGGCGGGCGCGGGCTCTACCTGGTCAACAGGCTGGCCAGGCGGTGGGGCGCGACACGATTGAGCACCGGAAAGGTGGTCTGGTTCGAATTGAACCGCGGCTGAGGGGTACCCACGCGGGGCGCCCCCCAGCAGTCGTTCAGAATCGTGCCGGAGTTGGACCCAGTCCAAATGTTGCCGACATCCTGTCGGCGGAGTTGACTGCTGGGGTGAGCGAAGCGACCTAACCGACCCTCTTCTTCGACGGGAGGACGCTCGTGACGCAGGCACCCCAGAAGGCTCCGTACACCACGAACAACGTCGGAATTCCGGTGGAGAGCGACGAACACTCGCTCACCGTCGGACCCGACGGCCCGATCCTGCTCCAGGACCACTACCTCATCGAGAAGATGGCCCAGTTCAACCGGGAGCGAGTACCCGAGCGGGTGGTGCACGCCAAGGGCAGTGGCGCGTACGGATTCTTCGAAGTCACCAACGACGTCAGTCAGTTCACCAAGGCAGATCTCTTCCAGCCGGGCAAGCGCACCGAGATGCTGGCCCGCTTCTCCACCGTCGCAGGTGAGCAGGGCTCGCCCGACACCTGGCGCGACCCCCGCGGCTTCGCGCTCAAGTTCTACACCGGGCAGGGCAATTACGACTTGGTGGGCAACAACACCCCGGTCTTCTTCGTCCGTGACACGATCAAATTCCAGGACTTCATCCGCTCGCAGAAACGCCACCCCGCCACCGGGCTGCGCAGCAACGACATGCAGTGGGACTTCTGGACGCTCTCGCCCGAGTCGGCGCACCAGGTGACCTGGCTGATGGGCGACCGAGGGATCCCCAAGACGTACCGCCACATGAACGGCTACGGCTCCCACACCTATATGTGGATCAACGGCGCCGGTGAGCGGTTCTGGGTGAAGTACCACTTCAAGACCGACCAGGGCATCGACTTCCTCACCCAGGCCGAGGCCGACGAGCTGGCCGGGACGGACGGGGACCTGCACCGCCGGGACCTGTACGAGTCGATCGAGTCCGGGAACGCGCCGACCTGGAGCCTGAAGGTCCAGATCATGCCGTTCGAGGACGCGGCGGACTACCGCTTCAACCCGTTCGACCTGACCAAGGTCTGGCCGCACGGGGACTACCCGCTGATCGACGTCGGCCGGATGACCCTCGACAGGAACCCCGAGGACTACTTCATCCACATCGAGCAGGCCGCCTTCGAGCCCTCGAACCTGGTGCCGGGCATCGGGCCGTCTCCGGACAAGATGCTCCTCGGCCGACTGTTCTCGTACCCGGACACCCACCGGTACCGGATCGGCCCCAACTACGCCCAGCTGCCGCCGAACCGGCCGCACGTTCCCCTCAACTCGTACGCCAAGGACGGCCCGATGCGCTACGAGCCGTCGAACGCGTCCCGTCCGTACGCGCCCAACTCCTACGGTGGTCCCGCGGCCGACTACGGGCGCTTCGGCGACCCGGCGAGCTGGCAGACGGCCGGTGAAATGGTACGCGAGGCGTACAAACTGCACCGCGAGGACGACGACTGGGGCCAGCCGGGCACGATGGTCCGCCAGGTCCTCGACGACGCGGCCCGCGACCGGCTCGTCTCGAACGTCAGCGGACACCTGAAGGCCGATGTGTCGCGCCCGGTCCTGGACCGCGCGGTGCAGTACTGGCGCAACATCGACAAGGAGATCGGGGACCGGATCTCCCAGAACGTCAACGGAGGCTGAGCACCAAGGAATTGGTCGTGCGCCCGGGGTGAGTCGACTCGTCACGGGCGCACGACCGTGCGTCACTCCCACCGTGTACCGTGCCGGGGCACCGGAGTTGTGTGGGCCGAAGGGTGGGAAAGTGTCGTGGACGGCATCGCGTGGATTCGGGAAGCCCTGGACGCCTACTGCGTCACGTTCGCCCGCGGGCTGAGCGTGGATGAGCTGGTACGTCGCCTGGGCACGGACCCCGCCCGGATCCTGCCCTCCGTGTCCGCGCACGAGGCGGAGCTGCTCGCCAGGGACGAGGGACCCGTCGCCCGACTGGGTACCGGCAACGGCTGGGCCTTCGCCCTGGAGTCCGCGAGCGCCGAGGGAACCGACCGGCGCACGCTGCGGCGGGTCTCCGAGGGCACGGAAGCCGTCATGCTGCTGGACAGCGGCATGCCGCCGTACTGGTTCGTGCACGCCCGCAACGGCGAGATCGCGGCCGACTTCGAGCCCGGCGTGGAGGCGGAGCAGATCGGTGGCACCGATCCGTCGTTCCTCGTCCCGGCCATGCAGACCGCGGGCATGCTGCTGGCGGACGGCACGGCGAACCCGGAGGACTGGGAACCGGAGCAGCGGATCATCACCGTGGCGGAACAGGTCTTCTCGCTGGACCTGCCCCGCGCGGCCGTGGAAAGCGGGACGCTCCCGGCCGTCGTTCTGGTTTAGAGGGCCCGGACGCGCGGAGCCTGTCCGGGCGGCGTGTGCCGCCCGGACAGGCTCGGGTGGTGACGAGCGTGGCCTCGGCCGCGCCGAGTGCCGCCTACCTGCCCGCCGCCCTATCGCGTACGGACGAAGCAGATCTGTGAAAGGTCCGTGCACTCCTCGAATCCCGGGACGCTCACATAGAACGCGTCCTTGTCGAGCATCCGGTTGGTCGGCACGAAGAACAGGCCGATCCGGTTGGCCGCGCCCGAGTTCTCGTCGCCCGGGATGCTCGCCCGGCCGCAGATCTCGTTCCAGGTGTTGACGCGGGCGTAGTTGGGATCTTCGAGCAGCGTCCATCCCGTGCTGATCGGCTTGGCGTAGAGCTGGGTGCACTCCTTGCCCGTGTTCACTGCCTGCGGAGGCATGCCACCGCTCTGATAGGTCGCCGCGAACGGGTACTCGTCGCAGCTCGACGTGCTGTTCGGCGGCTTCGATTCCGGGTTGGGCACCCACTTGTCCGGGCCGCTCTTGGGACAGATGACGTTGCGATTCGCCTTCTGCCGGTCGGAGCTCGCCAGATAGTTCAGCGGCGACTTGTGATCCCGGCTGCCCGGGTGGTACGGCAGCTTCTGCATGAGGATCCAGTAGAACGCCGCCGCCGACGGGTTCGCCTCGGTGTTGACGACGTATGTCGGGACGTAGTCCGGGAAGACACATCCCACTGTGCTCTTGCCCTTGGCCTCGCGGTCGCAGCGGATGCCCAGCTTTCCGCTCGGTGGCTGGTAGTCGGCCCCACCGTTCGGGGCGCCGTCCATGGTCGAGGAGAGGATCCAGTTCAGGTGCACGGTCTCATTGCCCGCCGTACCCGACCAGGTGTGGTCGATCCGGCCGACGGCCGTGTGCGTGTCCACGCCCGACCACTCGGGCAGGCTGGACCAGGTGATCCCGGCCGACGAGCAGTTGGACTGGCAGAAGGACTGAATGTTGACCGTGACCGGCGGAACCTTGGGGTCGACCGTCGTCGGCTGGATCGTGACCGTCTGCTTGATCGTGGGGCTGTCGATGTCCAGGTCGATCTCGTGCTTGTACGCGTAGATGTTCTGCGCGATGGGTGTGTTGTTCTCGTACAGCGTGGCCGAGAAGCTGTCCTGCAGACACGCTCTGGTGCGCGTGTAGAACATGTCCTCGCCGCTCTTGGAGCAGAACGCGGTGCTGCCCGCCGCCAGTTGCTGCCGCTTGGTCTCCTTGACGGGCTTTCCGCGGAACTGCAGACAGACCTCGGAGTCCTTCTTGCCCTTGACGGCACGGCAGTCGAAGGCGCGCGGGTGTTCCTCGGCCGCGGCCCCGGACTGGGCGGCCTGCACCCCCGGCCGCGGGAAGACATGCCCGGGCAGGGTGCTGATGGGCTCCACCGGTGCCGGCTCGGGAGCGTCGGGGTTCCACTCCGGCAGCCGCATGTCCGTGATCAGGTCGTACGAGCCCGGTACGAACGCCACCGCGTCGAAGGCGATGTCCTCGTCCCCGGTGCCGTCCGGCGTGATCGTGTTGAGCCGCACCTCGGGGGTGTTGTCGAACCGGTAGGCACCGAGCGACACCCAGCGGTTGCCGTCACCCGGCTGCGCGATGGTGCGCTTCTCGGTCCCGTAGGCGGTGTCGATCTCATAGGTGGCGTACTTGGTCTGTGCCCCGTGATCGGGCAGGTGGACCATCACCTTGGCCTGGCTCTTGAGCGACTTGTTCAGCTTCCAGGTGCCGGTGATCTTCAGACGCTGCCCCTTGGCATCGTCCTGGCGGGTGTGGCCGAACCAGAAGTGGCCGCCGAAGCCGGCGCCCAGCTGGTGGAGGTCGACCTTGGAGGGGTAGACCGTCTCGACCGCGTTGTTGGCGAAGTTGAAGCTGAAGGACCCCGAGTTCGTCCAGGAGTTGGTGCAGCCGGACCGGACCACGGGGGTGCCCGCCGGGACGTCGTCGACGATGAGGGCGTTGTCCGGGAGGCCGCTGGTCGTGCAGGCGGGCGGGTAGGCGGTACCGTCGGGCTCCTCCGGCGAGGTGTCGCCGAAGCGGATGAACTCGTATCCGCAGGTGTCGACGCAGTCGGTCTTCCAGGTCACCGGCTTGTTCCACCAGCACTTGACGTCGTCTCGGCCGCACGGCCCGCTGGCCGCGGTGTCGTTGGAGGCGCTGTCGGAGATCCGGCTCGGGTCGCAGCTGTTGGAGGAGTCGCAGAACGCGTCCTCGGGCGCCTTGAGGTGGGCCCGGTTGTAGAGCGCGCTGCCCTTGACCGTGACGGCCGAGTTGGTGCCGTTCCAGGTGGAGGGGCGGAAGGCGGGGACCATCACGCCCGGGGACTCCAGGAAGGACGGCGGGTGCGCGGCGAAGCCGAGGACCTTCTCCTGGTAGGGCCAGTTCTGCGGGCGGGCGGCGGCGCTCGCGTCCTCGCCACCGGCGGCGTTCTCCATGAACGGCAGCCGCCCGGCGTCCCATTCGGGGTTGGCGGGGTTGTTGGCCCAGCCGAGGCCCCACGGCGAGCCGTCACCGGCGTTGGGGTGGAAGCCGGAGTTGTACGACCACAGCGCGAAGTACCAGTTCTCGGGCCGCCCGGTGGTGCCGTGGTTGGCGATCATTCCCGCGGCGCGGGTCTCGTTCCACTTGGCGATGAGGATCTGCAGGCCCGCGGCGATGTTCGCGGTGTAGTCCAGCGCGGCGGCCCGCTGCTTCTGGTAGTCCCAGGCCGTGCCGCCGTGCCCGTCCTCGCGGCCGGCCATCCGCATGTGGTCGGTGATCTGCGTGATGCCGTAACCGCAGTCCGCCTTGGCGAAGTTGACGTCCCAGTCGTTGCTGGTGTCGCCGTCGTAGAGGTTGATGCCGTAGTAGTTGCCGATCAGCGGGTTGGCGGTGACCCCGGGCACGGCCTCCCGGCCGGCCTGCCACATGTTCGACTCCTGGGTGGTCACGCCGAGCATGACCTGAGCCATCGCCCGGCCGCCGCCGTCCAGCGCGGGGTTCAGGAACAGCGACTGCGGCATGTACGCGGGCATGCCGAGGTTCTTCCAGTCCGCCGGGCGCGAGATGTGCGTGTTCAGCAGACCCTTGACGGCCATGTCGACCGCCCACTCCACCTGGCGCGGCTTGGGCTGCATGGCTTGGTTGCGCACATCGTTGCGCGGCACGGAGCAGGTGCGCTCCGCCTCCACCGGATCGCTCGGGTCACCGGCGGCCGCCGCGGTCGGCGACGCCTTGCCCGGGCCCCAGGAACCGGTCAGCAGACCCGGCGACGCGTCACGGCCCTGGCCCGCGTACGTCGACACGCGCCGGGCCGGGTCCACGGTGAAGGACGCCGTGCGCCCCGTGGCACGGGTGGTCAGGGACATCTTCACCGTACGGGCCTTGGCGGCCTCGCCGGGCAGCAGCAGCGTGCCCTTGCCGTCGGCCCACGCCGTGTGGGTCAGGACGGCCTCGCCGCGTGTGGAGACGGTGACATCCTTCGGCACGGACGCCAACCGCCGTACGGTGGAGGGAAGTCGGTCGACCATCGGCCGCGTGGTGCCGGTCACGTACACGGTGCGGGCGCTACGGGTCAGACCGGTCTCGGTCGCGAGCCCCTTGGCCAGTACGGCAGCACGCGTACCGCGCGCGTTCGGGTGCGCCACGGCGCCGGCCGTGATGCGCTTCACCTGGGATATGGCGCCACGCTTGTCGAGGAAGGCGAGCCCGCCGTCGCCGTCGGGCGTGAGCCGGTAGGGCACACCGTCGGTGCGGACGAGAGGCTTGCTCCCGCCCCGAGCGTCGATCTTGATGACCTCCGCGCCGGAGGCCGCGACCATGGAACCGTGCGCGGCGGGGACGGCCGAGGTGACTTGTCCCCTCATCGCGATCGGCTTGCCGAGCCTGCCCGTTGACGCGTCGAGCCGGAACAGCCGGGTGCCGGTCCGGTCTTCGCCCCCGGACTGGGTCAGGATCACCGACTCATCCGGCCCGCAGCCCGGGTTGTAGTACGACAGCGACGCCTTCAGCTTCAGCTTCGTGACCTTGCCGGAGGTCAGATCGACGACCGCGGTGAACCCGCCTCGGGCCATCAGCTGGGGCTTGTTGGTGAAAGTGCGGGGCGCGTAGACCACCACCGCCCGCTTGCCCGAACCGGTGACGCAGATGTTGCCGATCCAGGCGTCGGCGTCGAATCCCGGCTCCGAAAGCGACGCCGTACTGCGCCAGGTGTAGCCGTCCTTCTTCCGGGCCGTGAGGATGTGGAATCCCTCCGCGTCACCCGATGTGGTCCACGCCAGGTCGCCCGAATTCTGCCAGGCCTTGCCCAGCACCGCGGCCCGCTCGGCCGAGGGCACCGCGTCGCGCCGGTTCTCGGCGGCCGCCTTCTTCGCGGGAGCCGCCGGTGCCGGCGGGTCGGCCCAGGCCACGGCCTGCGTCAGCCCCGCGAGCACCGCCCCTGACGCCATGGCGGCCAGCGGTGCCCGCATTCGTCTGTGGAATCTCAACGGTTCTCCTTCTCAGATGGCTCCCGCGGCACGGGAGTCCCGGAAGGGAATGGGCGCCCTGACCGCAATCCGGGCATGCCTGACAGCCCGCGCACCCATGTCGGAATTCGCGGAATTCAGGCAGCAATGGAACGCGATCAGCTGGTCAGCGCGCGGCGCAGGATGCAGCCATGATCCCCTCCCCGTTTACCGGGAGGATGGTCCAGTCACGCGGCCGGAGTCAACGAATTTCTCATGGGGATTTAAACTTCCGGACTCGGTGGCCGATAATCGCCGACGGTAAGACCCCGACCGAAAAGAATCGGCCAGGGTCGGCTGTAAGTGCCACTCGTATCGAGGAAAAGGGGCGCCCGGTGGATTACCGGGCGCCCCTTTTTGCACGCTAAATGACTGTCTCGCTATTGACTGTTCGGATCCAGCGGATTGTCCGGGATTCCTTCGGTCGGCGTGCCCGTCGGCGTGGTCGGCTGCGTGGTCGTCGGCTCGGTCGTCGTCGGCTCCTCCGTCGGAGTCGGCGGGCTGCTGCTCGTCGGCGGCTCGGTCGACGGCTCCTCGGTGGTCGGCGTCGACGAGGGGGTACTCGAAGGCGTCCGCGTGAACGTGGGCGTCTCGGTGGGCTCCACCGCCGCGCCCGACGTGGTGTTCAGGTCGAACTCGCTGACCTTGCCCATCGCGTCGAAGGTGTACGCCGCCCAGATCTGGGCCGGGAAACCACCGCCGTTGACGCGGCCGTTCTCCGCGACGAGGCCTGTGGCGCCCTTCATGGAGACGTGCTTGCCCGCGTTGGCGGTACCGACCGCCCCCTCGCCGAACAGGCCGACCGAGGTGACCAGGTTCGGCGTGTAGCCGGTGAACCAGGCCGACTTGTTGTTGTCGGAGGTACCGGTCTTGCCGGCGACCTGCTGGCCGTCACGGGACGGGTTGTCCCGCACCGCGACCCGGGCCGTACCGTCGTCGACCACACCGGTCAGCACCGACGTGACCGTGTCGGCGGCCTCCTCGCTGATGACCCGGTCGCCGATCGGGTCGGGGAACTCGACCGCACGGTCCTTGTGCTCGGCCGAGGCGATGAGGGCCGGGGTGACCTTCTTGCCGTGGTTGTCGAGCGTGGCGTAGACGCCGGCCATCTCCAGCGGGCTCGCGCCCATGGAGCCGAGGGTCTGCGCGGGCACCGCCTGCAGGCCCTTGGTGTCCATGCCGAGATCGCCCGCGACCTTGAGGACCTCGTCCATGCCCACGTCGACGCCCATCTGCGCGAAGACGGAGTTGATGGACTTGTTGGTCGCGGTCTGGACGGTGACGTTGCCGTAGCTGTGCTCGTCCTCGTTCGGCGGCGCGAAGGCGATGTCGCTGCCCACCACCGGGCGCCTGTTCGTGCCGTCGTAGATCGTGTTCGCCGTGATCGGCTTGCCGCTCTGGGTCTCGGCCTGCTTGTCCAGCGCGGCCGCGAAGATCAGCGGCTTGAAGGTCGACGCGACCTGGTAGTCACGGCGGGTCGCGTTGTTGTAGTAGTGCTTGACGTAGTCCTGACCGCCGTACATCGCCAGGACCTTGCCGGTCTTCGGGTCGACGGACGCGGCACCGGCCTGGATGTCGGCGTCGACCTTGCGCTTCTTCGGGTTCAGTTTGCTGGTCAGCTGCGCCTTGACGGTCTTCTCGAGCAGCGCCTGCTTCTTCTTGTCTATGTTGAGCTTCACGGTCCAGCCGCCCGCATTGACCATCGCCTGAGCGTCGTCGAGGCTGGCGGCCGTGCCCTGCGCGAGGAGTTGCTTCGCCAGCGCGCTCTCCGCCGCCTTCACCAGATAGCCGGTCTGTCCCTCCATGCCGGGCGCGGCCTTGGGGGGCTTGGGCACCGGGAACTTCATGGCCTGGCGCTCGGCGGAGTTCAGCCAGCCCTCCTCGACCATGTTGTCGAGGGTGTAGTTCCAGCGGGCCTTGACGAGCTTCTTGCCGGTGTCCGTGGCGTTCGCCCAGTCGTACTGGCTCGGGGCCTGCAGCAGCGAGGCGAGGTACGCGCCCTGCGCGACCGTGAGTTCGCTCGCGTCGACTTGGTAGTACGCCTGCGCCGCGGCCTGGATGCCGTAGGCGCCCTCGCCGTAGTAACTGGTGTTGATGTAGCCCGCGAGGATGTCGTCCTTGGACTTCTGGCGGTCCACCTTCAGCGAGATGACCAGCTCCTTCAGCTTGCGCGTGACGGTCTGGTCCTGGCTGAGGTAGTAGTTCTTCACGTACTGCTGGGTGATCGTCGAACCACCCTGCTTGCCCTTGCCGGACAGGGTGTTGATCAGACCTCGGGCCGTGCCCTTGAGGTCGACGCCCGCGTCCTTGTAGAACGACTTGTTCTCCGCGGCGACGAAGGTCTTCTGGACCCCCTTGGGCACCTTGTCCAGGTCCACGATCTCGCGGTTGACGTCACCGGTGCGGGCGAGCAGCTTGCCGTCGCTGTACTGGTAGATGTTGCTCTGCCGCTTCGCGGCCGCGTTGCCCTCGGGGACGCCGACGACCATGTAGAGCACGATGAAGGCGCCCATGCCGAGCAGGCAGAGGCCGAAGAACGTGCCGAGGGTCGTCTTCCAGTTGACGAACCGGCGTATGCCGCTGCGGCGGGTCTTCCCCCCGGCCTTTCCCCCGGCTGACGCTCCGGCCGTCGCTCCGGACGAGCGCTTGGGCGCCGCGCGGCGGCCCTGCGCCTGCCGCGCTCGTCTCTCTTCCGCTCGTCCCATGGGTCGATCCGCTCCGCTTCACTCTCGTGTGGCACACAGGTTCGTCGCTCAGGTCAGCTCAGAAAGCTAACACCGCGCGCTATGACAAAGGGCCGCCGATCCGGCCTTTCCGGACGTGACAATCAGCACGCCACGCTCGCCCGCCCCAACAAAACCGACGAGCAAGAGGGGTGGAAGGTTGCTGAGCCGGGTAAAGCGTTATCACTTAGATAGACCTATGCTATGTCGCAAGGAACGATCGAAACGGGCGACCACCTATGTCCACGCACGACTCGCACGCCTCGTCACCCACGGCAGATGTGCCCGAGACGCCCGCTCCACGGGTCCGAGTGACGGCTCCTTCCGAGGGGGCCTCGCCCCGGCGGCGGCCGCAGCAGCGCAAGCAGGTGCTGTTGCGGCTGGATCCGCTGATGTACGAGGCGCTGGCCCGCTGGGCGGGGGACGAACTGCGCTCCGCCAACGCCCAGATCGATTTCCTGCTGCGCAGGGCCCTGGCCGAGTCCGGCCGTCTGCCCGGCGGGGCCGGACCGATCCCCCGCCGGGGACGCCCACCGGCCTCCGGCGAACCCGAGGCCTAGGGGACTGCGAGTTCTGTCGCCCCCGCCAGAGGCCGGTGACAGAACCGTGACAATCGGCCCTGACCTGCGGGACCGCGAGGCCCTCCATGATCTATGCGTTCCGTGTATACGCGAGGTGTATACGCCCTGTGTAGAGTGCTCCGCATGTCCATCGGTCACACCCTCCTAGGGCTCCTGGAGTCCGGCCCCCGACACGGTTACGACCTGAAGCGGGCCTTCGACGAGAAGTTCGGTCACGACCGGCCGCTGCACTACGGCCAGGTCTACTCGACGATGTCGCGACTGCTCAAGAACGGGCTCGTCGAGGTCGACGGAATAGAGGCGGGCGGCGGCCCCGAGCGGAAGCGGTACGCGATCACCGAGGCCGGGATCACCGACGTACAGCGGTGGCTCGCGACGCCGGAGAAGCCCGAGCCGTACCTCCAGTCGACCCTCTACACGAAGGTCGTCCTCGCACTGCTCACGCACCGCAACGCGAGCGAGATCCTCGACACGCAGCGCTCGGAGCACCTGCGCATGATGCGCATGCTGACCGACCGCAAGCGCAAGGGCGACCTCGCGGATCAGCTGATCTGCGACCACGCACTCTTCCACCTGGAGGCGGACCTGCGGTGGCTGGAGCTCACCGCCGCGCGCCTCGACAAACTCGCCGAGGCGGTGACGACCCGATGACTCCTCCCCCCGGCTCCCTGCTCGCCGCGTCGGAGCTTCGCAAGACGTACGGACCGACCACCGCGCTCGACGGCGCGGAGTTCTCCATCCATCCCGGCGAGGTCGTCGCCGTGATGGGCCCCTCCGGCTCCGGCAAGTCCACCCTGCTGCACTGCCTCGCCGGGATCGTGCCGCCCGACTCGGGATCGATCACGTACAACGGCCGGGAGATGGCCGGCATGAGCGACGCTCAGCGCAGTGCGCTCAGGCGCAGCGAGTTCGGGTTCGTGTTCCAGTTCGGGCAGCTCGTGCCCGAGTTGACCTGTGTCGAGAACGTCGCGCTGCCGCTCCGGCTGAACGGCACCGGGCGCAAGGAGGCCGAGCGCACCGCCCTGTCGTGGATGGAGCAGCTGGAGGTCGACGACCTCAAGGGCAAGCGGCCCGGCGAGGTCTCCGGCGGTCAGGGGCAGCGCGTGGCGGTGGCCCGTTCGCTGGTCACCAACCCGCGCGTGCTGTTCGCGGACGAGCCGACCGGCGCGCTCGACTCGCTCAACGGTGAGCGTGTGATGCAGCTGCTGACCGACGCGGCCCGGTCCACCAACGCCGCCGTCGTGCTCGTCACGCACGAGGCGCGGGTGGCCGCGTACTCGGACCGCGAGATCGTCGTGCGCGACGGCAGGTCGCGGGACATGGAGCGCATCGTATGAGCGCCCGCCCGTCGCCCTCCACCCCCCTGCCCGAGGCGCGTCGCGCCGCCCGCGGAATCCCCCAGTGGTCCCGTGACTTCGGCATGGGCGCCAAGTTCGCGCTGACCGGCGGCCGTGAGGCCTGGGTGCGTGTGCTGCTGACGGCCGTCGGGGTCGGTCTCGGGGTGGCCCTGCTGCTGCTCACCACGGCGATACCGAGCGCGTTGGCCTCCCGGCACGATCGCGAGCGCGGCCGCAACGACATGACGTACCAATCGGTGGTCGAGAAGAAGTCGGACCGTACGCTGCTCATCGGCACCGCGGACACCACCTTCCGCGACCTGGACGTCCGCGGGCGGGTGGTGCAACCCGAAGGAGCACGGGCGCCGCTGCCGCCCGGGGTGAAGAAGTTTCCCGCGGTCGGCGACATGGTGGTCTCGCCCGCCCTGGACCGGCTGCTGAAGTCCTCCGACGGCAAGCTGCTGCGCGAGCGGCTGCCCTACCGCGTCGCCGGGACGATCGCCGACGCCGGTCTCGTCGACCCCCATGAACTCGCCTTCTACGCGGGGACGAAGGACCTGAAGGCGACCACGCACACGACCGGCCGGATCGAGCGCATCGACGCGTTCGGGTCCAGCAGCCAGGGCGAGCAGATGGACCCGGTCCTGCTCCTGCTGGTGCTGATCGTCTTCGTGGTGCTGCTGATGCCGGTCGCCGTCTTCATCGCCGCGGCCGTACGCTTCGGCGGCGAGCGGCGCGACCGCAGGCTGGCGGCGCTCCGGCTGGTCGGCGCGGACGGGCGGATGACCCGGCGGATCGCGGCCGGCGAGGCGCTGGCCGGAGCGCTGGTCGGGCTGGTGCTCGGCGCCGGGTTCTTCCTGATCGGGCGCCAGATCGCGGGCATGATCTCGGTGTTCAGGATCAGCGTGTTCCCCAGCGATCTCAACCCGGCGCCCGCGCTGGTGGCGCTGGTCGCCGTGGCCGTCCCGGCCGCCGCCGTCGCGGTGACGCTCTTCGCGCTGCGCGGTGTCGTCATCGAGCCGCTCGGCGTGGTCCGCACGGCCCGGCCCTCGCGGCGCCGGCTGTGGTGGCGGCTGCTACTGCCGCTGGGCGGCCTCGCGATGCTGTACCCGATGATCGGGCAGGGGCGCAGCAACGGGAACTTCAACGAGTACCTGGTCGTCGGCGGCGTCATGCTGCTCCTGGTCGGCATCACCGCGCTGCTGCCCTGGGTCGTCGAGGCGGTCGTCAACCGGCTGAACTCCGGCGGAGTCGCCTGGCAACTGGCCATCCGCCGCCTCCAGTTGAGCAGCGGCACCGCCGCCCGCATGGTCAACGGCATCGCGGTGGCGGTGGCCGGCGCGATCGCACTGCAGATGCTGTTCGCCGGGGTCGACGGCGACTACACCAAGGCCAGCAAGAACGACCTCTCGCGCGCCCAGATGTCGATCCGGGTGCCGGACGGGGTCGCGATGAGCGAGGTCGTCCGCCAACTGTCGACGACCAAGGGCGTCAGGCACACGAGCGCCCTGGGCACCGGTCAAATCGGCGACGGGAGGAACGAACCCGAGCGTCAGGCGAGCGTGACCGTCGGCGACTGCACGGCGCTTCGCGAGGCGGCCAAACTGCCCTCCTGCCACGACGGCGACGTCTTCGCCGTGGAGGACGCCAAGTGGGACCAGCACACGGCGAACCTCGACATGGCCGGCAACAAGCTCTTCATCGACCCGTCCTACGGCACCTCCGAAAAGGGCAAGGAGATCCCCTGGACGGTACCGAAGGGCATCAAGATCGCGGACTCGCGCGAGGATCCGACGGGCTACGAGCGCGGGGGCTTCCTGTTCACTCCCGGTGCGCTGCCCGAGAAGGCCGCGTCGACCGTGGAGGGGACCGTCTACCTCCAGCTCGACGAGTCGGTGCCGGACGTCCGTGAGTTCGTACGCAACAGCGCCGCGAAAATCGACCCGCTCGCGGACCCCGACAACTGGGCGGCGACGACGCAGTCCAAGCGCTTCACCTCCATCCGCACCGGCCTGTTCGTCGGCGCGACCTGCGTGCTGATCCTCATCGGCGCGAGCCTGCTCGTCTCCCAGTTGGAGCAGCTGCGCGAGCGCAAGAAGCTGCTGTCGTCGCTGGTCGCCTTCGGCACCCGGCGCCGGACACTGAGCCTGTCGGTGCTGTGGCAGACCGCGATCCCGATCGCCCTGGGCCTGCTGCTGGCATCGGTCGTCGGTCTGACGCTGGGCACGGTCCTGCTGAAGATGACCGACACCCCGGTGGCTGTCGACTGGGCCAGCATGCTGTCGATGACCGGCATCGGCGCGGGAGTCGTGGCACTGGTGACGGCGCTCAGTCTGCCGCCGCTGATCCGCCTGATGCGGCCGGACGGGCTGCGTACGGAGTAGGCGGACACGTGGCGGCTCCTTCCCCCGCCGGGGAAGGAGCCGCCACGTCGCGCGCTGTCGCGCCCCCGACCCGGTGGCGGTCAGACGGTGTACTCCCGTACGACACGCCTGACCTGCGCGAAGAGCATGCCCACGTTCACCGATTTGCGACAGACGACCACGGCGACGACGTCCTGGTGGTCGTTCATGCGCACGAACAGATGGGTCAGGTTGTCGCTGTTCACCAGGATCTCCTGGAAGAAGTGCTGATCGCTGCTGACGCCCCGGCGTTCCTTGAAGACGTCCTCGATCATCACGACCGTACGCCCCTGGAACAGGTCGAGGGTCGCGCCCGCGAGCAGGTCCAGGACCTCGGGCGGGTGGCTGTCCACGGTCTCGTAGGCCAGCAGCATGCCGGTCGACATATCGACCGCTCCCGAGGCCACACAGTCCGGTGCCTCGGTGCGGAGGGACTTGACCAGGCTCATGACCTGGTCCGAGAACCCCGTCGTCATCCTCTTCGTCGCCATGCGGTCAGGTCCCTTCGGTCGCGGTGAGAATCGTTCCGATGCGTCCCAGGGCGGGCCGGGTCTCCTCGTGGAGCCGGTCGAGGTCGATGCCCTCGTCGCCCAGGACCACCATCAACGCGGTGTCGCCGACCGCGTAGAAGGCGGCGCAGCCCTGGCTGCCGTACGTCACCGTCTGCCGGAAGGCTCCCCGGCCCGTCGTCTCGGTCGCGCGTCGGGCGATGCCCAGGCCCGCCGCCGCGATCGCGGCGAGTCCCTCCGGGTCGATGGTGTCCGCGGTGTCCGCAGCGATGAGCAGTCCGTCGGCGGCCGCCACCGCCGTATCGGTAATTCCGGTCACCTGCTCCCGCAGGCCTCTCATTTCCATGGCCAGTGCCTCGTGATCCATGTGCTGAACTCCCTGATGCCTGATCACACTTGTTCGTTCTCGCGCGGAAGAACGCTGATCCACTTCGCGGTTCCCCGGGAATGTCAGGTACCGGAATCCGGGGTCCAGATCCGGTTGCGCAGACGGAAGAACCCTTTCCAACTCGCCCCGGCTCTTTCCGGGGCGAGAGTTTCGGTCATCCCGCTCGCCCCGGGTTTGCGCCGGGGGAGCTCTGAGGTGGTGGGGCGTGGGGGTGTGGTGGGGGTGTCGGCCTCGGACGAAGGGGTGCGGGCCGCGTCCGCAGCCGTGGAGGTGCCGGCCCCCGTGCCCACCGCGGAGGCCGGCGCCGAGAGCACCTCGGGAGCCATCCGAGAGGCCTGTTCCACCGACTGGAGGGAGGGCTCCACCGCGGAGACGGGCCGCCCCTCGGCACCCGCCGGTCCGGACGCCGCAGCCACCGGCTCCCCGACGCCATCCGGTGCGGGCGTCGCTGCCCCGAGTGCGTCGGTACCGGCCGGGCGGGGCCCTTGCCGGGTTATGGCCCCTCCGCCACCGTCCGCTTCGGGCCGCTCCCCCATGAGCCCCGCACCACGATCCGCTTCGGGCCCGCCCTCCGCCGGACGAGGTGCGGACGGCGGTCTGCGGTGCAGTGCGCCCGTGGGCGGGAGGTGAAAGGTGACCGGGGTGGCCAGCTCGGTTTCGTCCGTCCATTCCAGGAGGCCCTCGCCGATCATGCGGGCCATGCCGACCGTCACGGTGTAGACAGCGCGACCGGTCACAAAGGCGATGTCGCGGGCGGTGCGCCGGCCATCGGCGTGCGCCAGCAACTCCCGCTGCGCGCAGGAGAGTCGGACACACAGGAGGTCCGCTCCGGAGGCGGGCGCCGGCCGTTCCCGGTCGGGTCGTACGGGGTACGGGAGCGCGGCGACCGCGGCCAGCTTGCGAGCCGCGTCCTGCAGCAGCCGCCCCGGCGCCTCGCCCACGGCGACCGGCGCCAACGGCTGGGAGGCGCCGAGCCGTTCGCAGCCGTCCACACGCCCCGCGACGACGGCGAAGACGGCGTCCTGCAGCGCCATCATGCAGACCACCCTGAGCTGGGCAGCCCCCATATAGCCGCGCGCGACCAGTTCGGGCTCCGGCCAGCTCGCTCCCCCGGCTTCCCGGACCAGCTCCGCCCACTGCTCACCACTGATCCGGCCGGTGCGCAGCATCCGCGCCTCGGGCCCCGGGGCACCGGGGCTCTCGACGGCGACGACAAGGCCGTCGCGGAAGTGGAAGACTCCCCCGGGCTTCCCGGAGACCCGCAGCCCCCCGGTCGCCTCCTCGCGATGGCATTCGTCCAGCGCGCGTGAGAGCAGGTCGTATCCGACCCGGCCAAGGGAATCCCGAATGCCCGACATCACTCCCCTTGAAGCCTCTGGAGCCTCGTACAGACGCCTGATGCGTCACACTGAGGGGGCATGTGTATCAGTCCGGGCGCATATTTCAGCGAGAGTCGCACTACCTGACGGAAGTTGAATTCTCCCGCCCCTCAAAAGGCTCCATCGGTCGCCCAAATGACCGACTGTGCCAGGCAGTTCAGCCCTCCGGGCCCAACGCCCTTACGGGCAGAGGCCGCAGCGCCTCGCGCAGCGCCGAAGCCAGCTCCTCGTACTCCGCCCCGCGGGCCGCGCCGGAGCGCATGGCCAGCGCAATGCGCCGCGTGGGCGCGGGATCCGCGAAGTACCCGGTGAGGAGCTGGTTGCTGCGCGTCGTCTCCACCTTGACGGCGGTACGCGGCAGGAGGGTCACGCCGAGGCCGCCGGCGACGAGTTGGACGAGGGTGGACAGACCTGCGGCGGTGGTCGTGACGGGGGCGTCGGCACGGCCCGCCTCCCGGCAGATGTCGAGAGCCTGGTCGCGCAGACAGTGGCCCTCGTCGAGCAGCAGCAGATTCAGCTCCCGCAGGGCCTCGCGGGGAATCCCCTCTCTGCCCCCCAGCCAGTGGTCCAGCGGGGTCACGAGCACGAAGTCCTCGTCGAACAAAGGGAGTTCGGTGACAGTGGGCACACCGAGCGGCACGGCGAGGAGCAGCAGATCGAGGCGGCCGACGGCCAGCCCCTCCAGCAGATTGGCCGTCTGCTCCTCGTGGACCTGGAGGTCGAGGTCGGGGTAGCGGTCGTGGACGAGCTTGAGGACGGTGGGCAGGAGGTAGGGCGCGACGGTGGGGATGACGCCGAGGCGGAGAGCTCCGGTGAACGGCGCACGGACGGCCTCGGCTTCTTCCATGAGCGCGCCGACCGCCTCCAGTACGGCCTTCGCTCGCACGGCCAGACGCTCGCCGGCGGGCGAGAGCAGCACCTTGCGGGTCGTACGCTCCAGCAGGGTCACCCCGAGCGTTTCCTCAAGGGCGGAGACCGCGCCCGACAGCGCGGGCTGGCTCATGCCGATCGCCGCGGCCGCGTCACGGAAGTGCAGATGCTCGGCCACGGCGGCGAAGGCGCGCAGCTGGGCGAGGCTGGGCCGGCGGTGCCCGTTCCCCTTGGAGCTCGCCTTGCCGCCCATCGGGCTTGCCATGGCCGTACCTCTTACTCATAGTCACTGATAGCTGTAGCCGATCAACATGACCGAGTGTAGCTATTTCCCTAATCAATGCAGCGTGTGCCAACATCAATCGCGTCCAACCCATGGGAAAAGCCCCCAAAAGGGGTAATTCCTCGCTGCAAGGAGAGCGTGTGCTCACTGTCGGTGACAAGTTCCCCGAGTTCGATCTGACTGCCTGTGTCTCGCTGGAGAAGGGCAAGGAGTTCGAGCAGATCAACCACAAGACCTACGAGGGCCAGTGGAAGATCGTCTTTGCGTGGCCCAAGGACTTCACCTTCGTGTGCCCGACCGAGATCGCGGCCTTCGGCAAGCTGAACGACGAGTTCGCCGACCGTGACGCCCAGGTGCTCGGTTTCTCCGGCGACTCCGAGTTCGTGCACCACGCCTGGCGCAAGGACCACGACGACCTGCGTGACCTGCCCTTCCCGATGATGGCCGACTCGAAGCACGAGCTCATGCGTGACCTCGGCATCGAGGGCGAGGACGGCTTCGCCAAGCGCGCCGTGTTCATCGTCGACCAGAACAACGAGATCCAGTTCTCCATGGTGACCGCCGGTTCCGTCGGCCGTAACCCCAAGGAGGTCCTGCGGGTCCTGGACGCCCTGCAGACGGACGAGCTCTGCCCGTGCAACTGGACCAAGGGCGAGAACACCCTCGACCCGGTGGCGCTCCTGGCGGGTGAGTAACCCTCCATGGCTCTCGCCGAACTGAAGTCCGCCCTACCGGACTACGCGAAGGACCTGCGCCTGAACCTGGGCTCGGTCATCGGCAACTCGGAGCTCCCTCAGCAGCAGCTGTGGGGCACCGTGCTGGCCTGCGCCATCGCTTCGCGCTCGCCGCGCGTGCTGCGTGAGCTGGAGCCCGAGGCGAAGGCCCAGCTCTCGCCCGAGGCCTACACCGCCGCCAAGTCGGCTGCCGCGATCATGGCGATGAACAACGTCTTCTACCGGACGCGGCACCTGCTGTCGGACCCGGAGTACGGGACGCTGCGGGCCGGCCTGCGGATGAACGTCATCGGCAACCCGGGCGTGGAGAAGGTCGACTTCGAGCTGTGGTCGCTCGCCGTCTCCGCCGTGAACGGCTGTGGGCAGTGCCTCGACTCCCACGAGCAGGTGCTCCGCAAGGCGGGGGTCGACCGGGAGACCGTCCAGGAGGCCTTCAAGATCGCGGCCGTGATCCAGGCGGTGGGCGCGACGCTGGACGCCGAGGCGGTCCTCGCGGAGTAACCTCCGCGGGCGTTCCCGCTCGGGCCCCGTCCACCTCCGCTGGGGGTGGGCGGGGCTTTGGGGTGTTTCGCCCCCTCCGCGCCTACCCATTCCCGTACCTGGGGCTGCGCCCCAGACCCCCGCCAAAAGATTGCGCAGTTCCCCGCGCCCCTGAAAAGGGGCGCGGGGAACTGCGCGAACGGGGTCTGGGGCGGAGCCCCAGGGACGGGAATGGGTAGGGACGGAGGGGGCGAAGAACTACGGCCGGTGGGCCGGGGACGCGTCCACGGCTGTGGCGCCGCGGGGCTCGGGCGCGTGGCGCAGGCCCGCCTCGCGAGCGTAGGAACGCAGGTACACGACCACCGTGTTGGTGACCGCGACCAGCGGCACCGCTACCACGGCACCCCCGATCCCGGCGATCATTCCCCCCGCGGCGACCGAGAGGACCACCGCCAGAGGGTGGACCCGAACCGCCCGCCCCAGAATGAACGGCTGCAGAATGTGTCCCTCGATCTGCTGCACCGCCAGCACCACGACCAGCGTCATCACCGCCGTGAACACACCCTGCGTCACCAGCGCGACCACCACCGCCAGCGCCCCGGAAATCACGGCACCCACGAGTGGGATGAACGCCCCCAGGAAGATGAAGACAGCCAGCGGGACGGCCATGGGGACGTCGAGGAAGTAGATGCCCAGCCCGATGAAGGTCGCGTCGATCAACGCCACGATCACCGTCCCGCGCACATACGCCGTCAGCGTGCGCCACGCCCGCGGCCCCGCGCCCGCGACACCTTGCCGGGCAGCGGCCGGGACGAGCTTGAGTGTCCACTCCCAGATCCGCTTGCCGTCGTAGAGCAGGAAGAGAGTCGAGAACATCGTCAGGAGGATGCCGGTCAGCGCCTCCACGATGACCGTCACGCCCTCGAGACCCGCCGACGTGATCTGATCCGTGTTCGCGCCGATCGCGTCGCGCAGATTCTTGGCGATCTCGTTGATCTGCTTGTCCGTCACATGGAACGGGCTGTTGAGGAGCCACTTGCGCAACTCGTCGATGCCGTCCTGGACTTGGTCGGAGAGATTGTCGATGTTCTCCTGGACCTGCCAGACCACGAACCAGCCGACCAGCCCCATGATGACGAAGCCGAGGATCGCGGTGAGCGCGGTGGCGAGCCCGCGCGGCACTCCGTAACTCTTCAGCCGGGCCACCGTCGGCTGCAGCAGCGCGGTGATGAGCAGTGCGGCCACGAAGGCCAGCACCACCAGCTGTACGGCGCTGATGACCCGCATCAACACCCAGACGGTGCCCGCGAGGACGAGCAGCCGCCAGCCGGCCTCGGCCGCGACCCGCACACCCCACGGCACGGCGAGGGCGGGGTCGGGGCGATGGGCCGCCACCGGCACGTACGCGACGGGAGGCGGGAACGCACCTTCCCGGGGACGGCTCTCGGAGGGGTTCCCAGGACGGTTCTCGGAAGGGTTCTCGGGAGAACTCCCGGCGGCGGTCGCGGATGTCCCGGCGTCCGCGACCGGCGAGTCCTGTGGTGTCTCGTCCTTGAGGATGCCGAGCGCGCCCTCCGAGTCGAGGGAGTCCTGCGACTCCTTCTCCACCTCGGCGCGGCGCTCGTCCAACCGCTCCCCCAGCTCGGTCAGTCCGGCGCCCAGCCGGCCGAGCCACCCTGGCACTCGCGACATGATCCGTCCTTTTCCCCCGTTGCTCCCCACCACTCCCCCCTGGAGTCGTCGGTTCCGACCGTACATGGCTGAAGCCCCTCTCCCTAGGACGGGGAGGGGCTTCAGAAGGTTGAGCGGCCGGTGTACGCCGTGGGGCTCAGTACCAGCTGTTGGCCTGCCAGAACGACCAGGCCTCGCACGGGCTGCCGTAGCGGCTGTTCATGTAGTTGAGGCCCCACTTGATCTGTGTGGCCGGGTTCGTCTGCCAGTCGGAACCGACGGACGACATCTTGGAGCCGGGGAGGGCCTGGAAGAGACCGTAGGCGCCCGAGGAGGCGTTGACCGCCTTGTAGTTCCAGCTGGACTCGTGGTCCACGATGTTGCTGAAGCACTGGAACTGACCGCTCGGCACCATCTGGCGTGCCATCGCCTGGATCTGCGCGGTGCTGTACGAGGACTGGACGGAGAAGCTGGAGGCGTCACGCGTCGCGGAGCGGCTGGCCGCTTCCTGCGCCGCCTTGCGCGCCTTGGCTTCCTTCTCGGCCTTCTCCGCGGCCTTCTGCTTCGCGATCGCGTCGTCGGCCGCCTGCTTGCGGGCAGCCTCCTCCGCGTCCTTCTTGGCGCTCGCGTCCGCGGCGATGGCCTGTGCGTCGGCCTGCTGCGTCAGGGACGCGGTCTGCACCTGGGCCTGCTGGCCCGCAGGTATGTCCGCGAGGAGGGTCGAGTCGCTTGCCGTCGCCTCGGCATCGTTCGGCTGAGCGGTGCTGCCCGAGGCAACTCCGACGACGCTTCCGACAGCGGTGACCGCGGTGGCAGAGGCCACTGCGAATCCCCGGACCGAAATCCGGCTCACACGGTTTCCTTCCAGCATCGCCCGCTTCGGTGACCCTGGCGGACGCAATCGTGCCCCTGGCTCTGGTCTCCCAACTGCGGGGTCACGGGAGACACGGGCCCGGTGGGCAACTCTCGCGAGGAGAGCGCCGCGTGGTGCTCGGGCGGCATACGACGGCTCTATGGAGTTCTGAGGTTCCTGTGGTGCCGTACCTCCCCCAGTGCCTTGAGGGCCTGGGAGGGGCCCCCAGGGGGTACAGGTGTGTCGTATGCGGGGCCTGACAGGAGTGAGACTCTGCCGTAACCCCACACCGCAAGGCAATTCTGCGTTGCGTGTGAAAGCTCACACCTCGTTTGCCTCGGGAGTTTTCCGGAAACGAGCACACGCCAAGACGCCGCCCGGCTAGGCTCTTCGCCTTTGCCGGACGGCGCCAACTACCGTGTATGCACCACCCTTTGACCAGGTGGGGCGAGTCGGGTCAGATCTGACCGTCCTCCAGCATTTCGGTCACAAGGGCAGCAATCTGGGACCTCTCGGACCGATTGAGGGTCACATGCGCGAAGAGCGGATGGCCCTTCAACTTCTCGACGACGGCGACCACTCCGTCGTACCGGCCGACGCGCAGATTGTCCCTTTGCGCCACGTCATGGGTGAGAACAACCCGTGAATTGGCGCCGATTCGGGACAGAACGGTCAGCAGTACATTCCGTTCCAGCGACTGGGCCTCGTCCACGATCACAAAGGCGTCGTGGAGGGAGCGGCCGCGGATGTGGGTGAGCGGCAGAACCTCCAGCATGCCGCGCGCGGTGACCTCCTCGATGACCTCGCGGCTGGTGACCGCGGAGAGGGTGTCGAAGACCGCCTGCGCCCAGGGGCTCATCTTCTCGGACTCGGAGCCGGGCAGATAGCCGAGCTCCTGCCCGCCCACCGCGTACAGCGGCCGGAAGACCATCACCTTCTGGTGCTGGCGCCGCTCCAGGACGGCTTCCAGGCCCGCACAGAGCGCGAGCGCGGACTTGCCGGTGCCGGCCCGGCCGCCCATCGACACGATCCCGATGTCGGGGTCGAGGAGCAGATCAAGGGCGATGCGCTGTTCAGCGCTCCTCCCCTTGATGCCGAACGCCTCGCGATCGCCGCGTACGAGACGGACGTTGCCCTCGGACGTGACGCGCCCCAGCGCCTTGCCGCGCTCCGACTGGATGGTCAGGCCCGTGTGCACCGGCAGCTCGGCCGCCTCGGGGACATAGGCGTGGCCCACGTCGAAGAGGACGTCCACCTGCTCACCCGAGAGGGTCAGCTCGGACATTCCGGTCCAGCCGGAGGAGCCCGTGATGGCGAGCTCCGCGCGGTACTCCTCGGCGAGGAGCCCGACGGACGAGGCCTTGATCCGGAGCGGCAGGTCCTTCGACACCACCGTGACGTCGTACCCCTCGGCCTGCAGATTGCGGGCGACCGCGAGGATCCGGGAGTCGTTGTCCCCCAGGCGGTACCCGCTGGGCAGCACGCTGGGGTCCGAGTGATTGAGCTCGACGCGTACGGTCCCGCCGAGGTCCCCGATCGGGATGGGCGAGTCGAGGCGGCCGTGCCGCACCCGGAACTCGTCGAGCAGGCGCAGTGCCTGCCGGGCGAAGTAGCCGAGTTCGGGATGGTGCCTCTTGGCCTCCAGCTCCGTGACCACGACGATCGGAAGCACGACCTCGTGCTCGTCGAAGCGGCTCAGGGCATTCGGATCGGCCAGCAGGACGCTGGTGTCGAGAACATAAGTGCGCCGGTCTGGCTTGTGGCGCTTTGTGCTGGTCACCACGGAAGGACGTACCCCCTCGGATGAGGTCGGGGAGCGACGGAGAGGAGCTGGACCGGTCCTGGCCGCAATGCGCGGGCCGGAAACCGGCCCCCCGTCTCGTCCGTACTGACTGCACGGTCGGGCTGGTGCAAAGGGCCTCCCGGGCGGACGGCCCCGTGCCGTCCGCTGAGATCCGACACCCGTGGTTCGGGCGTCGACCTGGAAGGCTTATGCCCTCGAACAGGCCACGCCATGCCACGGCATATGACGGCGCGTTCGTTAACTCCTGGTGACGTACGGTCCCCGGGTGCCGGTGGGATCAGCCACCGTAACGACGGTGTCGCGCCGCGTAATCGCGCAGGGCACGCAGGAAGTCGACCTTGCGGAAGGCCGGCCAGAAGACTTCGCAGAAGTAGTACTCGGAGTGGGCGGTCTGCCAGAGCATGAATCCGGACAGCCGCTGCTCGCCGCTGGTCCGGATCACCAGATCGGGGTCGGGCTGGTCGCCGGTGTAGAGGTGCTTGCCGATGAGGTCGATGTCGACCGTGTCGGCGAGGTCCTCGATCGAGGTGCCCTTCTCATGGGCGTCGAGGAGCATCGAGCGGACCGCGTCGGCGATCTCCTGCCGGCCGCCGTAGCCGATGGCGACGTTGACGAGTATCCCGTCGACGTGCGCGGTGGACTCCTCGGCCTCCTTCAGTACCGTCTGCATCCCCGAGGGCAGCAGGTCGGGCGTGCCCACGTGGTGCACTCGCCAGCGGCCGTCGGCGGCGAGGGTGCGGACGACGCCCTCGATGATGCCGAGCAGCGGGCCGAGCTCCTCCTGCGGGCGGTCGAAGTTGTCCGTGGACAACAGCCACAGGGTGACGACCCCGACATCGGTCTCCGAGCACCAGCCGAGGAATTCCTCGATCTTGTCGGCGCCGGCGCGGTGGCCCTGGGCCGTGGTCGAGCCCGCGGCCTTCGCCCAGCGCCGGTTGCCGTCCATGATGACCCCGATGTGCTTGGGCACCTGGTCGTGGTCGAGGTGGCCTTCCACCCTGCGTGCATAGAACCTGACCAGCAGACGGCGCAGGTTGTCGCGCAAGGTCACGTGTTGTCAGCCCCTCCGTGCGGGTCGGACAGGCGCGAGCGAGCACAGTCCCTGTCCGTATGGCGGTCCCCCGGGGCGAAGCCTACCCCCGGAGCGCGTCCTCCCGGGGAGCACCCCCGGGCCCCCGGCCGAGCCCTTGCACGGGGTGTCAGTGACTTGTCGTAGTTTCCTCTGCATGAACGACACGTCTGTATACCGCGCCGCAACGGACCGGTACGACTCCATGGAATACCGGCGTACGGGCCGCAGCGGACTCAGGCTGCCCGCCGTCTCGCTCGGCCTGTGGCACAACTTCGGCGACGACCGCTCGCTGGACGCCCAGCGCGCGATCCTGCGCCGCGCCTTCGACCTGGGCGTCACCCACTTCGACCTGGCGAACAACTACGGGCCGCCGCCCGGCTCGGCCGAGCTCAACTTCGGCAAGCTGCTGCAGCAGGACTTCGCGCCGTACCGTGACGAACTGGTCATCTCGACCAAGGCGGGCTACCTCATGCACCCCGGCCCGTACGGCGAGTGGGGCTCCCGCAAGTACCTGCTGTCCTCTCTGGACGCGTCGCTGAAGCGGATGGGCGTCGACTACGTCGACATCTTCTACTCGCACCGCTTCGATCCGGACACTCCGCTGGAGGAGACGATGGGCGCGCTCGCGTCCGCGGTCCAGCAGGGCAAGGCGCTGTACGTCGGCGTGTCGTCCTACACCAGCGAGCAGACCGCCGAGGCTGCCCGGATCCTCACCGACATGGGTGTACGTCCGCTCATCCACCAGCCCTCGTACTCCATGATCAACCGCTGGACCGAGGACGACGGACTGCTCGACACGCTCGAGGACGCCGGCATGGGATGCATCTCCTTCGTGCCGCTGGCGCAGGGCCTGCTGACGGGCAAGTACCTCAAGGGCATCCCGGAGGGCTCGCGCGCCACGCAGGGCAAGTCGCTGGACCCGAACCTGCTGAGCGACGAGGTGGTGCGCCGGCTGAACGGGCTGAACGACATCGCGGCCCGCCGCGGTCAGTCCCTCGCCCAGCTCGCGCTCACCTGGGTGCTGCGCGACGAGCGGATGACCTCCGCCCTCATCGGCGCGTCCAGCGTGGCGCAGCTGGAGGAGAACGTGGCGGCACTGGCGGCGCCGAAGCTCACGGACGAGGAGCTGAAGGAGATCGACACGTTCGCGGTGTCGACGCCGGGCACGAACATCTGGGCCGGTCGCAGCTGACACAGGTCGGCGCACCCGCCGCAGGTGGGCACTGAGTCACCGGGGTGGGTGTCGCCGGGGGCGAGGGCGCACGGGGGCGCCCGTCGGGCCACCGCGTGCGGGCACAAAAAACGGGCCGGTCCGTGGGGGGGGAGACGGACCGGCCCGAGGGGGGGTTTCCACCATAACCCTTCGTAAGTGATGCTGCGTGCATCGGCGTGCCACAACTACTCTCCGAAATCGCCCGGCGACGCCCCGATGGGCCCGGAAGCCGGGATTCAGGGCCCGATCATGGCCGAATCGCAGCGGATTCAAAGGGAATCGCGGAGGATGCGGGAAGATCCGATGGGTTTGCCCCCGGTTGCGATTTCCTCGCCGACTCGCCCTGCCGTACTCCAGGCGGGTGACGCTCGCGGCGTACGCCCCCTTGACGCCACCGCTAACTTCGCAGCCATGGCCACGTTCACCACACCCGAGACGCCGGGGCCGGTGCCCCTCGAGCGCGCCGAGTCGGCGCGCACCCGGCGGCGCGGACTGCTCGGACGCGACGGGATCGAGGGCGCGCTGCTGCTGAGTCCGGCGAGCTCGGTACACACCGTGGGGATGCGGTTCGCGATCGACGTGGCCTATCTGGACCGGAAGTCGCGGGTCCTGGCGGTGCGGACGATGCGTCCGGGCCGGGTGGGGCTGCCGCGACCGCGGGCCCGGTGCGTCCTGGAAGCGGAGGCCGGGGCGATGGAGCGGTGGGGTGTACGGCGCGGGGTGCGGGTCACGGTCCACGAGGTGTGACGCTCTGTCAGAAAATGGGCGCAGCACCGCGCAACCCCCTCCACTGCGCGGTGCCACACGCGCAGCTTTGCTCACGCGAATTACCTTGGTCTGAACTTACGTGAGCCGAACAGTCGAGGCGAGCCACCCTCGATAACGATGTGGAAACCCTATGGAGATGGGGCCCGTGATGCCCGGCACACGTCCGCGATACGGACGGCCGTCTCACGCCGAGTGGGCCCCATTGGGATGTTTTCGGTCAATCAGCTCACGCATGTGTCGATCACCCCATTCGCCCAGTGGTACCAGGGCCGTATTGAGTGTCTCGCCGAGGTCGCTCAGCGAGTACTCCACCCTGGGCGGCACCTCCCCGTACACCTCCCGGTGCACGATCCCGTCGGCCTCCAACTCGCGCAGTTGCCGGCTCAGTACCTTCTCGCTGACCCCCGCGACATGGCGGCGCAGCTCTCCGAAGCGCAGCGTCCCGCCCGCGTGCAGCGCCCACAGGATCATCGGCTTCCACTTGCCGCCGACGACATCCACGGCGGCGTCGAGACCGCAGGCGTAGGGGCCCTTGCCCTTCGACATGGTCAACTCCTCGTCAGGTTCGGCAGGATGGCGCGCCATGAGGATGCCCGGCACAGCGGACAGGATCTGACCTCTTTGCGGTCCAGCGTCGCCCCATGACCTTGAGGATCACATGGGACGAGGCGAGCGCGCGGCGCATGGAACGGCAGTTCCTGGCCGTTCCCGCGAAGGCCGGAACGGCGGTCGCCGAAGTGGTCGGGGCGATGCTCGGCGCGCACGCTCAGGTGCTGTCGGCGGCCGAGGTGTCAGTGGGGGTCCGGGTTGACGGGGTGACCCGGGCGGACGTGCGCGCGGCACTGTGGGAGGACCGCTCGCTGGTGAAGACATACGGCCCGCGCGGCACGCTGCACCTGCTCCCGTCCGCCGAACTCCCGCTCTGGACCGCCGCGTTGGCGGCCGTCCCGACCGGCCCCAGCCCGTTCCGGCCGGAGGTACGGCTCACCGACGCGCAGGCGGACGAGGTCGTCGCGGCGATCGGTGACGCTCTGGACGGCGCATCCCTCACCATCGACGAGCTGGGCGACGAGGTCGTGGCACGCACCGGGCCGTGGGCCGGTGACCTGGTGATGCCCGCGTTCCAGGGCATGTGGCCGCGCTGGCGCCAGGTGATGCACCGGGCGGGCCGGCGGGGCGCGCTGTGCTTCGGCCCGAACCGGGGGCACAAGGTGACGTACACGCGCCCCCCGCGTTTCGAGCCGCTCGCTGCCGACCAGAGACTCTCCCTGCTCGTACGGCGCCATCTGCGCGCCTACGGACCCGCGACGGCTTCGCACTTCGCCAAGTGGGCGGCGGCGCCCCGGGGTTGGGCTGCCGAACTGTTCGCTTCGCTGGCGGACGCGGGGGACATCGAGGAGGTCGACTTCGCGGGCGGTCCGGCGTGGGTGGCGGCCGGCGACACGGAGTTTCCCCAGGAGCCGGTGCGCGGGGTGCGGCTGCTGCCGTACTTCGACGCGTACGCCATTGGCTGTCAGCCGCGTGAGGCGCTGTTCCCGGGTGCGGCGTACGAGCGCGCGCTCGCCGGCGGGCAGGCCGGGAACTACCCGGTGCTGCTGGTCGACGGCGTGGTCGCCGGGGTCTGGCACCAACGGCGCCAGGGACGCCGCACAACGGTCACGGTGGAGCCGCTGGGACAGCTGACGCCCGCGCGGGAGCGGGAGTTGGCACGGCAGGTGGAGCGGGTCGGCGAAGTTCTCGAGGCGAAGCCGGAGTTGGTGGTGGGGAAGGTGAAGGCGGGACCCCATGCGTGACCCTCACGCCGCCGGCCTGCGCGCCTCGATCAGGAAGCGGGTGCTGTGGGCGACGAACCGGCCCTTCGCCTCGATCTCCTCGTGCAGCGCGCGGAGCGTGGGCCGGTACTGGTCGACGGTGAAGCCCGGCACCATCCAGATCACCTTGCGCAGGAAGTGGACGACGGCTCCGATGTCGTAGAACTCGATGCGCAGCCGCTCCGCGCGCAGGTCCACGACGTCGAGCCCGGCGGCCTCCGCGGCGACGCGGGCGCGGTCGGGGTGACGGGCGTTCTTGATGTCGTCCCGCTGCGGGCCGAGGAAGTATTCGACGAGTTCGAAGACGCTCGCGGGGCCGATCTGCTGCGAGAAGTACGTGCCTTTGGGGCACAGTACGCGGGCGATCTCGTCCCAGTAGGTCCGTACCGGGTGCCGGCTGGTGACCAGGTCGAAGGCCTCGTCCGCGAACGGCAGCGGCGCGTCCTCGGGGGAGGCGACGACCACGACGCCACGCGGGTGCAGCAGGGCGGTGGCCTTGGCGACGTTGGGTGGCCACCCCTCGGTGGCGGTGGCGAGCGGGGGCAGCTTCGGGGCGGAGTCGAGGACTTCGCCGCCGCCGGTCTGGATGTCGAGCGCGGCGGACGCGCGAGCCAGCCGCTCCCCCATCGCCCGCGCATACCCCCACGAGGGCCGCTCCTCGGTCGCCCGGCCCTCGAACCAGGAGAAGTCCCAGCCGTCGACGGACGCCTCCTCGGCTTCGGCGACGAGCTCTTCGAAGGTGCGGGCGGTGGCGGTCATGGCGGCGATCGTCTCAACGGCCGCGCACGGGCGCGAGGGATTTTCCTTCGCCGGGCATTGTCGGTGCCCGCTGCTACGTTCCGGGCATGACGACGAGTCCAGGGGCCGTCCGGGTGCCGTACACCGGTGGCGAGAAGGAAAGTCTGCACGCGAGTCTCGACCGGCATCGGGACGCGGTGCTGTGGAAACTGGAGGGCCTCGACGACGAGCAGGTACGACGCGTGATGACGCCGTCGGGCACCAACCTGCTGGGCCTGGTGAAGCACCTCGCATCCGTCGAGTACGGGTGGTTCTGCACGACGTTCGGGCGCGAGACCGAGCCGCTGTGGTTCGACCCGTTCGCCGGGGAGGACATGAAGGTGGGCCAGGGCGAGACGACGGCCCGGATCGTCGAGTTCTACGGCCGCGCCCGCGCCGCCGCCGACCGCACCATCTCCGAGCTGCCCCTCGACGACCTGGGCACGTCGTGGAACGGCACGACTGTCTCCCTGCGCTGGGTCCTGATCCGCATGGTCGAGGAGACGGCCCGGCACGCGGGGCACATGGACATCGTGCGGGAGCTGATCGACGGGAGTGCGGGGGATCACCGGCCGGGGTGATCGGGGCGCTGCGGATCCTCAACGACCGCCCGTCCGGTGGTGGGTCGGGGCCGTGCCGGTACATCCGCGCCGCCGCCGGTGAATCAGACGTTGGGTGGTGGTGGGCCGCTTCCAGATCCGAACGTAAGCGACGGGGCGTGCGATGTACCGGCACGGCCCCTTCCGTGCGTCGGCGGCTGCGGGCGCTTCCAGATCGGCCTCGGTCACGTCCCTCAGACGTACGTCCTCATCCATGCCCACCGAGTCCGGCACCGGCCACTGACACTCACCCTCGGCCGGAGCACTGGGCTGCTCAGGGGATCAGCGGGCGCACTTCCTCGGCCACGAACCGGACGAACCCCTCGGGATCCGGTTCGTCGGCGGTGGGCTGGACGACTACGGTGTCGGCCCCGGCGTCCGCGAGCCGCTGGACGGCTTTGGCCACGGCGCCCGCGTCACCGGCGACACCGTGCTCCGGGACCGGATCCTCTCCGTTGGCCTCGATCTCGGCACGCAGCCGGGCGGCGGCGTCGGGGCCGGTGGCGGCGTGGAGGTAGACGACAACGCGGTGGCGGTCGGTCCGCCCCGCCGCCTTTCGCCCCTCATCGATGAGTCGGCGTGCCCGCCGTACCCCTTCGGGCGCGGTGGAGGCGGTGAGGATGGTGCCGTCGGCGGCCTCGCCGGAGAGCCGGAGCGTACGGGGCCCGGTGGCGCCGGCGAGGACCTCGGGCGCCCCGGCGGGCGGCCAGTCGAGGGCGACACCGTCGAGCTTCACGTACCGCCCGTCGGTGGTGACCCGCTCCCCCCGCAGCAGCGCACGCAACGCGTCGAGGTGCTCGCGCAGCAGCGTCACGGGCGACTCGGCCCGCGCCCCGACCTGCCCCATCCAGTCCTGCACGCCGTGGCCCGCGCCCACGATGGCCCGCCCCGGGAACAGCCGGTGCAGCGTGGCGGTCTCCATCGCGGTGACGGCGACGTTCCGCAGCGGGACGGGCAGCAGCCCCACCCCGACGCGCACGCGTTCGGTCCAGGCGAGGGCGGCCGCGGCGGCGGAGATCCCTCCTTCAAGGAAGCAGTCCTCCCACAGCCACAGCTCCTCGAGGCCCGCGTCGTCCGCGACGCGCGCGAGGGCACGGAGCCGTTCGGGAGGAAGTTGGGGTCGGAACACAGCGCCGAGTCCAGTCATGCGCAGTTCCTACCCAGGGCCCGCCTCCAGAACAACCGCTTTACGACGCGGCGACGTTGGCACGTTCGTACCGCAGCTGTACGACACCGTTGCCGAAGACCCTCGCCTCGATGAGCCGGAGCCGGGTCAGGGCGTCCGCCTCCGGGAACAGCGGCTTGCCACGGCCGAGGAGCACCGGATGGACGTACACCCAGAACTCGTCCACAAGATCGTGCCGCATGAACTCGGCGGCGAGGTCGGCCCCGCCGAGCCCCAGATTCCCGCCCGGCTGCTCCTTGAGCGCCCGGATCTCCTCGGGCACGACCTCCCGCACAATGGTGGTGTGCCCCTCGCCGCGCTCCAGCGTGCGCGAGAACACCACCTTGGGCATGTTCCGCCAGATCCCGGCGAACTCGACCACCTCGGGCGTACTGTCCGGATCCTTGTCCGCCGTCGGCCAGAACCCGGCCATCAGCTCGTACGTCACCCGCCCGCTCAGCAGAGCACCCATCTGCCGGATCTCGCGATTGAAGTGCCGGTGCAGCTCGGCGTCGACCATGTGCCAGTCGATCTCACGGTTCGGTCCCTCGATGTACCCGTCGAGGGACACCGACATCATCAGCACAATCTTTCTCATAACGAACCTCCGACGTCGCGTGCGAGCCATCCCGGGGCATGGTGACACCAGGCCCCCCGCCCGACCAGGACGCGAGGAACCGTGTCGCTCGGCCAGCACCGCCGCTGCCCTGGGGTCGCACCCGCCGCAACACAGGGGGCAGGGGCGCTCGGGAGCATCCGGACGATGTCCGCCCGCTGCGACCGCGAGTGCGGGCGGCCCCTGGGGTCACTTCGCGACTCCGATCACCGGCACGCCCACCACAAGCCCCCGACTACGCCGCGTGCCCCCCGAACGCCACCGTGTTGTGCCCGCCGGACACCACATGCACATCCACGGTGACCTCAAGCGCGGTCGCCAGTCGGACCAGGAGGTCGGCGGTGACAGGGAGCATTCCGCCGAGCTCGATCGCCTCCACATCGTCGGACGTCATTCCAAGCCGCTCACCAAGTCCGGACTGTGTCAGCCCCAAAGCCACCCGCCGGTCGTACACCAGCTGTCCCAGGTCGTGCGCCAGCCGGATCTGCTCGCGCTCGGCGACTACCTCCGGGGGCTCGACGTACCCCTCCCTGGCCTCCCGCTCGCGCGTCAGCTTCCAGTGGGTGTGGTTCACAGCTCCTCCCGGAAATCGCGGGTGAACTCCTCGTGTGCCGGACCATGCTCCGCCTCGCACAGCACCTTCGCCTGCTTGGCGCGCTTAACCTCGGCTACTTCCCGCATCGCTGTCTTCCTGAAGACCGTCAACAAGATGATGCGCCGACCGGGCGCCAGCCAGTAGGTGACCCGTATGGCATTGCCGTCCAGGATGAACCGCAGCTCGCGCACGCCCTCACCCAGGTTACGGGAGTGCGGCTCACCAAGAGTGGTCGGAGACGACGCCAGAAGCTCAGCCTTCTCCTCGGCCTGGCGGTAGTGCCGCGGGGGCAGGATTTCGAGCCAACGCCGCACCTCAGGCTCCAGCTCGATCACGTACGACTCGATCACGTCGAAACCGTAGACAGCCGCACTCGCAGACAGCCCCGTTTCCCGACCGACGTCACCCACGAGGGTGGTCCGACTCGCCATAAGCCCGAGCGCCCCCGCGTGGCAGCACGGCCCACATGCGCGTACCACCGCCCGGTTCGCGGGCCTCGCCGAAGCCCCAGTCCCCGTCACACTCCCGTACGACGCAGGCCAGGACGCGGAGCGCCGCGCGGCGGCGGGTGTCACAGGCCGCTGCGAGGCGGGGGTTCGTATGACGGGGGTGGCTGTCGTAGAGGATCACGCGAAGGGCTCCGTCCCGGTATCGCAGGGACACGTACACCTCGGCGGTGGGCGCGAACTGGCAGGCACAGGCGGCCAGTTCGGACACCGTCTGGACCGCCGCGTCCGCGATGTCGGACAGGCCGTGCGCCCGCAGGATCGTACGGGTCGCGGCGCGGGCGATACGCGGTGTGGTGCAGCTCGCGGGGAGCGTGAGGCTGTATGCGAGTGTCTCCGGGGCGGGCGGGGTGGGGCGGTCTTCGGTGCGGACCAGGCATGCGGCGACGGCTCCGGGCATGGGTAACTCCCTTATTTTGCACCGGCGTTCGAGAGCGATGCGACGTGATGTGAAGTAACCGCACGACCGGTGTGCCTGTCTCCCCGGCGCGGCCCACCCCTCCCGGGGCAGGAGGCTGCGGGCAGGCTCGCGCGATGCGCTTCCGACTGTGCCGTGCGTAAGCGTTGCGTCACCGAATGTAGGGAGCTGGAGTCACTGTGTCCACCCAATTAGAGATAATTACCCCCTCTCCAGATGGACCTGGGCTGCCTTGCACGGGCAGACTGACGGCCATCACGGCACGAGAAGGGGTGGCATGGCGACGAGAACCACGCCGACAGAGCGGCAGAAGAGGCTGGGCGCCGAGTTGCGCAAGATGCGCACGGCAGCGGGTGCCACGACGGAGTACGCCGCCGGGCTCCTCGGGATCGACCGGACGAGACTGTCCAACATGGAGTCGGGTATCCGCCCGTTCTCACCCGAACGCGTGCGTACGCTCGCATGCAACTACGCCTGTTCGGACAAGAGTTACATCGACGCACTGGCTGCCATCGCCGAGAGCAAGGAGCGCGGATGGTGGGAGCGACACCGGGGCACCCTTCCCTCAGGGCTACTGGACATCGCCGAGTTGGAGTGGCACGCCAAGCGCGTCAGGACCGCCCAGGTCATACACGTGCCGGGGCTGCTCCAGACCGAGGAGTACGCCCGCGCGGTCTTCGCCGCCGTACTGCCGCCGTTGACCCGACTTGAGGTCGAACTGCGTGTCGCCCACCGCATGGAGCGCCAGCAGGTCTTCGAGAGGCCGCAGCCCCTTCCGTACGTCGCTTACGTACACGAGGCCGCTCTACGGATGCCGTTCGGCGGCACCAAGGTGACACGGGAGCAACTCACATATCTGGCGACCGAGTCAGAGCGCGAGACGATCGAGGTGCGGATCATCCCCACCAGCGTGGGCGGATTTCCCGGCGCGGGTCACGCACTGCTGTACGCGGACGGACCCTTGGCCCAACTCGACACCGTGCAGCTCGACTCGGCCCACGGGCCCGAATTCACCCATGCGGAGGCGCAGCTCACAAAGTACCGTTCCCACCTGGAGTGGATGGACGACGCGGCGCTGGCGCCCTCGGCGTCCCGCGACATCATCCGCAAGATCGCCCGCGAACTCTAGGGGAGTCGCCGTGACCGCCATCAACTGGGAAGACCCGCACTGCGGAGAAGGCAACAACTGCTTCCGCATAGGCACCGACACCAACGGCAACGCCTACATCGCCGTCGCCGGCCAGGAAGACCACCACCTCACCGACACCCGCGAGGCCCTCGCCAACCTCATCCGGGACATCAAGGCCGGGAAGGCCGATCATCTGCTCTGATCGATCGGCGTCGCCAAGGAAGCCGAGGCCCTCCAAGAGCCTGCCTGCTCACTACCTTTCGCGGGCTCAGTCGTGCGGGACTTCCTCGACCACGGTCTCTCCGAAGCGCCACGACCCCCGGTTGCCCGCCGCCTCCGCGCGCAGGCCCATCTCCCAGGCCATCCGGGCCGCCCGCTGCTGCAGCACATCCGGGTACTCCTCGGGGTGCACTTTGATGTAGCCGCGCCGGTCGGCGGGGTAGGCACGCAGGGCCTCACGCAGCTTCTCCTCCTGCTCTTGCTGCGTGGAGTGATCGCCAGTGACGGCCTTGTACGCCTTTCGCACGGCGGCCGGCCGCTTCCGTACGTCGCGCCGCCTCGCAGCGTCCGACCCCCGCCATGTCATCCAGCCGACGGCGCCGAGCGCGGCGAGCGCGAAGGCCCCCGAACCGAGCGCATCGCCCGTGGCGTCCGCCTGGCCCGGAGTCTGGGGACGGAGTTCGCCCTGGGAGTCCTCGATCACCGTCACAACCTGGCCGACGTCGTAGAGGTCGGACGTCGCTCTCATGGCAGGTCCCGGGACCGCGGTGCCGTCCCGATGCTCCAGTGCGTAGTTGTAGTCACGGGCCTTGCGCCCCTGTGCCGGGTCGCGCCACTCCTTCACGACCGTGGCGCTGACCTTCCTGCCTCGCTGCTGAAGCGTGAGGTCGTCGCGCGCCACGCCGGCTACGTACACGGACATCAGGGACGTGCACACGATGAAAAGCATCGCGTAGGCACTGGACTCCCTGGCCCCCAGTTTTCGGATCAGCACGACGAGAAGTACCCCATGCACGATCCACAGGGGTATCAAGCGGCCGGGACCGAAGTCGTCCGCCACGAGGAGCAGCCCCGCGATCACGGCGAGGACGTAGCAGCTGATGCCGGCCGCCAGCAGGACGGGGTACCGGATGCGCCTCTTGCGCGCCTCGTCCACTGCATCGGCAAGACTGCTCATGCTTGTTTCTCGAAGTCGAGTTCGAGGGGCACCTCTTCGAACTCGGCAGGCGCCGAGAAATCGACCCGCATCACTGTCCACCCCGTTCGTCACCGCGTCGGTCGACGGGTCCTGGCGGGGGCGGAGGTGGTGGCCCCACCTGACCGGCCCGCTGTTGGTCGTAGAGCTCCACCAGGCGCCTGTTCTTCTCGTACCAGCGCTTCCTCCATCCTGGCGTCAACGCTGCCACCACAGCCAAGAGGATGCCCATCACCACCATGAAGAGGGCAACGCCCAGCGTGTCTCGTCCCGCCCAGGCGAGGGCGAAGCACCCGAGGCCGAGCAGGCCGATGAAGGCGGCGAAACCCTTCACCCCGTTGGTCTCATAGGCGGCAAGCCCCTGTCGCGCCGACGCCATCTCAAGGGAAGTGACGGGCCTGGTCGTACCGGGCTGCGCACCTGGGGCCATCCACGTGGGAAGGAGCGGACCGCCCGTGTACAACCGCTGGTGGGTCTCCTGAGCACGCCGGCGAGCCGTCGGAGAGTCGTTCCGTACGTAGATCAACCGGAGCGCGCTCTTGCTCGGCACCTCGGTTGCCTGCAGGTCATAGCCGAATTCGAAGGCCATCGCCGTGATCTTGTTGGAGTCCATGGCCTCGAAGCCTCCGAGGAGGAACTCCGCCCGGCCCCTACCGTCGAACCGGGCCAGGATCTCTGCGTCCTTCATCGTACGGCTCACTCTCCCTGCCGGGCGGCCCGGTCCTTCTCGCTGCCGGCATTCCGGGCGACACCCAGAGCGTCCTGACCCGGCGTCCGGTTGGACACCACGGACTCACCACCGACAGTACGGGCCGTGCGTCCCCCAGTTGGCCGCCTAACAGTTGATGGACTGAATCTCCTGCACGTTCATGTCCTGGGTGGTCTCGAAGGTGCCGTCCGGAAGGTCGCCTATCGCGCCGCCGGAACCTTCCCGATCAGTACGCATTGCCCTCCGCTCCGTGTGGCCAGCAGGTACGCGCCGAGTGACCTAAGGCACGTCTGCCGGTCCTCGTGGACGACCGGCAGCCAAGAGCTGTTCGCCCACGCGTGCTTCGCTCAGCTCTGGGTTCCCGATGAATCGCCGCTCGACGCCCCGCGCGGGAAAGTCACCTCCACACGGCGGTTCTTGCGGCGGCCCTGTTCCGAGGTGTTGTCCGCGATCGGGTAGTCCTCGCTGTAGCCGCGGACCTCGAAGGTGATGTCCGTCGAGCCGAGGGCTGCGGCCAGTTGGTCGTGGACCGCTTCCGCGCGCTTCTTGGAGAGCGTCAGGCCGTGCGCGTACGAACCGAGGTTGTCGGTGAAGCCGAAGACTCGGACCGTCGTCGCGTTCTGGGCCTTGATCTCGTCCGCGATCGCCTGGATGCGGGAATGGGCCTCGGGGTTCAGTTTCGAGCTGTCCTTGGGGAAGAGAACCTCCGCTTGCAGCGCGAAGGTCACATCCGAGTTCGTGTCCTCGCGGCGTTCCTCGCCACCGAGGTCCTCTACCACCGACTTGATGTCCAGGACCTTGGCGGGGGCCAGGGTTGCACCGTCGGCGAGCTTGAGGCCAGGGCTGTTGGCGTCCACTTCGGGGGGTGGGGAGGTGGTGATGCTGCCCGGTGGGGCGCTGGGATCGCCGTCGGCGTGCACTGGGCCCGCTGTGAGGCTGAGGGTGGCCAGCACGGCCAGGGCCGTGAAGGTATGAGTGGCACGCGGAGTGAGGGCCATGGCTACTCGCCCTCGGTGAGATTGATGACAGTGGGTGGCATGGAGCCCACTTGGAAGTTGACCGCGTTGGTGCCCTCAGGTGGGGCGGGGAACTGTGCGAACCAAGATGCCGAATCGCCCGGCCTCACCCGCGAGAACTTCGTGCAGAGACAGCGTCCGGATGTGTCCCTCAAGACGAGGTACTTCTTCTTGCCCTTCTCGTCCACCAGGCTGGCGCCCGACAACGAGCCGCCGTTGCCGGCCAACTCCGTCTCATTGCTCTGCCAGTCAGCGCCCAGCCAGGAGCCGCTTCCCCCGTTCGTCACCTGACCCGACACGGTGACGAAGCCTCCCTGGTCACGCTCGGCGGAAGTGATGGTGACGGTGATGTCGCCGTCCTTCGCCGTCGCCAGCACGTTGTCGGCCGACGGTGTCTGCGACTGGCTACTTTTGTCATCCTTACTGGACTTGGGGGAAGAAGTGGCCGAGTCCTCCTTCGACTTGCCGTTGTCGCCGCCCCCGCCGCAACCGGCTACCGTGAGGAGCAACCCAGTCGTGATCGCCACCGCGCTCAGCGCCCTGCGGCCCTTCATGGTGTGCCGAAAGTCCATCAGTGCGGCTTCCTCTCACTCGGCCAGATGCACGGAGAACAACACGGAGGCGTCCGGAAGGTCGTCCTGGTTGAAGTCTCCGGGGTCGATGTTCACGATCTCGCCGTCGCAGTCCAGCTCGACGGGCTTCGCGGGATCCGCGTCCAGATCGAAATCGCAGCGCGGCTGGATGACGGCGACGGCATGGGCTTTCGCCCGCATGCCCTCCGTACCAGGAATGATCGAGTCGCCGACCGTGTAGTTGGTCTGGATGTCGGCCTGATACCCGGGAAAGCCGTTCCTCGTGACTTGCAGTACGCCCTGGAGAGACGAGTCGTTCTCGGCGGCCAGCTGCTGGGCCGCGGCCGTCGTTCCCGCCCCCACAGGGTTCTGTTTGCCGTCGAGCCAGTCCAGCCAGTTGTCGTCCTGGCCGATAGCCGCTCCCAGGCGATCCATCACTTCGTCCCGGGCGTCCTGCGCCGCCGCCAACGCCGCAGCGTCCGCCGCAGACTGAGCTCCATTGCGGGCGGACGCTGCCTGGGCGAACGCAAAGAAGGCGAACGCAGCAAAGAGCAGAATCCCTGTCAACCAAATGTAGATCGGGAGAGTCTGCCCTCGGTCGTCGCTGAGTAGATGGGTGGTCAGCCGCCTCCGCCGATCACCCGGTCGACCGCGTCGCCGATCGCACCGGAGATCAGCCCGTCCAGCCCCAACTGGTCGATCAACGTAAAGATCCCCGCAATGATGATCATCAGGCCCGCATACTCCACGAACCCGGCCCCCGCGTCCCGGCCCTCGCCCCGCATCCGGGAGACAACCGTCCGCGTCCACCTCTCGAACCTGTTCACGGCCCCTGCCCTCCCACCCGACGCCACTACCGACCTGTGCACCGTACGTGAGAACGCGCCTACTCCGGGTGGGCCCTGGGGCCCAACTTCCGGTGGGTGGAGTCATCGGCTCCACCCCTCGTGGGTCGTGCCCAGCCAGTGGGCGATGGCTTCGCTGCGCGAGGAACTGTGCAGCTTTGCGAAGATGCGGTTGATGTGGTTCTTGACGGTCTTCTCGCTGATGAAGCAGGTGGCGGCGATTTGGCGGTTGTTCATGCCGGCCGCGATGAGGTCCATCACCTCCACCTCCCTTGAACTCAGGCCGAAGTCGGGCCGGTTGGGGTGCCCGCGGCGCAGCCCCGTCGCGTAGGCGGGTCGAGCCTTTGACGACTGTGCCATAGATGGTTGCAGATGCGAAGCGAGTTCGTTCGGTTCGTGCGAAACTCCGAGTGAATCCGACATAGTTGGCCGGCCAGTCGGCCTTCCGTGCCGCAGGTCGCGTACGGCCGTGATCAGTTGGGCGGCTGTGAACTCGCCGTGGACCAAGTAGCCGGACGCGCCTCGGCGCAGGGCTTCGGCCACGACCTCGGGTTCGCGGCTGTAGGTCAGCATCATCACGGGGGCCAGGCGCGCCAGTTCGGGGAGGGCGGTCAGGCCGTCCGTGCCGGGCATGCGGACGTCGAGGAGCACGACGTCCGGGGTGAGGCGGGCGGCGGCCTTGAGGGCCTCGTCGCCGTCGGGTGCCGCCGCGACCACCTCGATGTCCGGGTGGCCGCCGAGCAGCGCGGTCAGGCCCGCCCGGACGACCGGGTTGTCGTCGGCGACGAGTACACGCAGGGGCGGGCCGGTAAGTGCCTGGTCAGGCATGAGCGGCCTCCTCTTGGGGAGTGGGGGGCGGGTGGGCGGCGGCCGAGGAGAGAGGGAGGGTCAGGTGGACCTCGGTGCCGCCCTGCGGGGGGCGGTTCAGGGCGATGCGACCGCCGAGCGAGGCGGCTCGTTCCGTCATGCCGAGCAAACCGAAGTGGCCGGTTCTCGTCAGGTCGTGGAGGGTGAGGGAGGGGGGCGGACCCACTCCGTCGTCCTGGACCCGTAGCGTGAAATCGGCCTCCGAGACGTCGAGTTCGACCGCGATCCCGCTCGCGTGCGCGTGGCGATGGGCGTTCTCCAGGGCCTCGGACGCGATCGCCAGGACGTGGTGAGCCTTGGCGTAGGGGAGGATCGGGCGCCCGCCCCGGTGTCGTACCACCGTGGTGAGGCGCGTGCGGGACTCGAACTCCGCCGCGTGGGCGTGGAGTTCGGACAGAACGTCCGTGTCCGGGGTCGTGAGGTCCGTGTGGCGGCGCAGGTCCGTCAGGAGCGCGCGGGACTCCATCGCCGCGCGGCGCGCCGCGCCCGCCACCAGCGCCGCCTGGCGTTTGAGCACCTGCGGGTCCGACGCGTCCGCCGACGTCGCCAGTGCCTCCGCCGCCAGGGCCAGGCCATGGAGGGTCTTCGCCACGGAGTCGTGCATCTCACGGGCCAGACGGGCCCGTTCGGACTCCACGGCCTCCGCCACGGCGAGGCGGGAGGTCGCCTCGGACAGCGCCTGGCTGGCCGTGCCGAAGCGGAACATCAGGTTGCGGAGGGTTACGCCGATGATGCCGGCGCCGACGCAGAAACCGGCGATGAGGAGGGTGCTGGCGCCCGCTCCCGGGTGGTGTTCCCACGCCCTGAACACCGTGAGGAGGACGATCAGTTGCAGGCCCGTGAAGACTCCCGTGGCCCGCCAGCCGTACAGCAGGCCCGACAGGAGCGGGGTGCAGACCGTCGCGTACGCCAGCGGCGAGGCCGGCGATGCGGTCAGGAGCAGTACCGCGCCGAACAACAGGTCTACGGCCATCAGCGTGGGGTGGGCCAGGAGGCGGGGGCCGAAGCGGTCCCAGTCCCTGAGCATCGCGTACGAGCCCATGACGCCGAGGACGGCGGCGGCGAGGACCGCGTAGCGGGCGGCGCCGTCCGTCGCGTTCGTCATCGCGAAGGGGGCGCCTATCGCGATGGCGGCGAGACGTACGGCGAAGGCCTGGCGGCAGAGGGCCTGGAGGGCGTTGAGCTGGAGGCGGACGTTGCCGGGGGCGGGGGCATCGTCTGCGAGATACCCGGCGGTGCCGTCTTGGGGCCAACCTGTGCCGGTGCCTGCGTCTGTCGCCGGTTGGCCGGCGCCTGCGTCTGTCGCCGGTTGGCCGGTGCCCGGGTTGCCGTCGGGGCGGATGAGCTGCTCGGCGCTCATGAGGTGCCGCTTTCTTGGGGACGGGTGCCGCCCCAGCGGCACGAATGCCCACAGCTGCGAACGTCCCAGCGGCACGATGGCCCTCAGCTCACGGCGGCCCATCATCGACCCAAGATCGAGCCGAAGTTCGTCCCCGAGCCCAGGAACATGCCTGTCGCGATCAGGATCATCGTCGCCGGGAGCATGAAGACCAGCGTGACCATGGTGGCTTTGGGGATCGTCTTGGCGGCGCGGCGGCGGGCGTTCTGGGCGTCCGTGCGGCGCATGTCCGTGGCGAGTTGGATCAGGGTCTCCGCGATGGGGGAGCCCAGCTCCTCGCCCTGCTGCAGGGCCGAGACGAACTGGGCGACCTGTTCCGAGGAGTTGCGCCTGCGGAGCTCGTCGAAGGCCTGGCGACGGCTGACGCCCATGTCCATCTGGCGCAGCGTGATGCGCAGCTCGTCCGCCCAGGGGCCCTCGTACTTCTCGGCGACGCGGTCCAGGGCCTGGCGGAAGCCGAGGCCCGCCGAGACGACGACGGCCAGGACGTCGAGGAAGTCCGGCAGCGTGCGGTCGATGACCTCCTTGCGTTCGCGGACGGCCTGCCAGATGGCGGCGTCGGCGGCGAGGAGGCCGAAGGCCAATGCCAGCGCGGCGAAGAGGAGTTGGCCGTTCGAGAGGAAGATGAAGGCCAGTACGACGCCGAAGATGCCGTACACCGCGCGGCGGGCCGCATAGCGATTCAGTGTCAGGCCCCCCGGGTTGCCCGCCATGTCGATGCGGCGGCGCTTGGCGTCCACGCGGCGGGGGCCCATCAGGCGCAGGACCGTGGGCGCGAAGCGCATACCGAGACGGTCGACGGCCGAGTCCGCCGTGGAGACACGGGTTCCGCCGACCTCCAGGGCGAGCGTGAGGTCGCTGGGGAGTTTGGCGTCGGCGCGGATCATACGGACGCCCAGGAGGACGCCCGCGACGGCCGCGCCCATCAGGACGGCGAGCAGCAGCGGCAGCAACGTAACCCCTCCCTCATACTTCGATCTTGCCGAGGCGGCGGATGACGAAGAAGCCGACGGTGTAGAGGCCGAGGGCCAGCAGGACCAGGCCCTGGCCGAGCGGGGAGCCGGTGACGCGGGCCAGGGCTCCCTCGTTCGATGAGTTGATCAGCACGAGTGAGCCGATGCCGAGGAACGGGACCGTGAAGGCCGTCGCGTTCACCTCGGAGAGCATGGTGCGGACCTCGCGGCGGGTTTCCTTGCGGTCTTCGAGGGTCTGGGTGAGGTTGCGCAGGGAGCTGACGACGGAGCCACCCGCCTTGTTGGCGAGGACGAGCGTCGTGACGAGAACGATGAGCTCGCGCGAGGGCAGGCGTTCGGAGAGTTCGCCGAGCGCGTCGTCGATGGTCCGTCCCAGCATCAGCTGGTCGGCGACATGGGCGAGTTCCTCACCCGCCGGGGCCTCCAGCTCCTCCGCCGCCATGGCCAGGGCCGTGCGCAGGGCAAGGCCTGCCGCCGTGGCGTTCGCCAGCAGGCGGGCCACGTCTGGGAGCTGGTTGATGAAGGCCTCGATGCGCTTCTGACGTTGCCAGTTGAGGAAGATGGCCGCGCTCCAGACGCCCAGGACGGCGGCGATCGGGCCGAAGAAGGGGGCGAGGGTCGCGGAGGCGATCAGCCACAGGGCCACGACCATCGCCGTGACGTAGGTGAAGAACTCCCCCGCCGTCACGTCGAGTCCCGTCGCCGACAGGCGGAGGTGGATGGTGCGGCCGAGGCGGGTGCGGCGCAGTCGGCGGTCGATGCCGGCGAAGCGGCGCACGCGGCCGGCCGCCGTACGCAGTGGGCCGCCGCCGGAGAGGCGGTCGACGAGGTCCTGTCGCTGGGCACGCCCCGAGGCGTACGTGTGCACGCCCGCGACGGCGAGCGTGCCGCCGAGGAGGGTCGCGCCGAGGGCGAGGAGGGCGGGGTTGTTCATGGCTGCCTCCCTTCGGAGGAGGAGTCGGAGGTGGGGGAAGTCATCCGATGGCCTGCCTCGTGTTCAGTACGTCGATGGCCTCCGCGACGCCGAAGGCGGGCGGCAGCGGCTCGTTGGCGACGTACAGCTTCTCCGCGATCCGGCGGGGCAGCGGCAGGTGCTCGAAGTGGCCGTGGACGATGCGGTCGGGACCGACGGGGCGGGGGACGAAACGGGTGACGGGCGCGATACGGAACTGTTCGCGGCCGTGCGAGACGAGCAGGGCGATCTCCGTGATCTTGCGGGAGCCGTCGGCGTGCCGGGCCAGCTGGACGACGACGTCGACCGCCGAGTTGATCTGGTCCTTCAGGGCCTCGAAGGGGATCTGGACCTCGGACATCGAGCCGAGGGTCTGGAGGCGCATCAGGGCGTCCTCGGCGGAGTTCGCGTGAACGGTGGCCAGGGAGCCGTCGTGTCCGGTCGACATGGCCTGGAGCATGTCGAGGGTCTCCCCGCCGCGGACCTCACCGACGATGATGCGGTCGGGGCGCATGCGCAGGGAGTTGCGGACCAGGTCGCGGATGGTGATCTGGCCCTTGCCCTCCACGTTCGGGGGGCGGGATTCGAGGCGGATGACGTGCTCCTGCTGGAGCTGCAGCTCGGCCGAGTCCTCGATGGTGATGATGCGTTCGTGGGACGGGATCAGGCCGGAGAGGGCATTGAGGAGCGTCGTCTTCCCGCTGCCGGTGCCGCCGCTGACGATGACGTTGAAGCGGGCCCTGACGAAGGCCGCCAGCAGCATGAGCATCTGCTCGTCGAGCGAGCCGAGGCCGATCAGCTCCGGGAGGGTGTACGCACGCGGGAAGCGGCGGATCGTGAGCGTCGGGCCGGTCAGGGCGAGCGGCGGGATGATGACGTTGACGCGCTCGCCGGTGGGCAGGCGGGCGTCGACCATCGGGTTCGACTCGTCGACACGGCGGTTGACCGTCGAGACGATGCGTTCGATGGTCTGCATGAGCTGCTCGCTGGACGCGAAGCGCAGGGGGAGCTGCTCCACGCGGCCGGCCCGCTCCACGAAGATGGAGTCGGGTCCGTTGACCATGATCTCGGTGATCGACGCGTCGGCGAGGAGAGGTTCGAGGACGCCGAGGCCAAGGGCCTCGTCGACGACCCTGCGGATCAGCTGGGAGCGTTCCGCGGAGGAGAGGACCGGACCCTCTCGGCTGATGATGTGGCCCAGTACGCGCTCCAGGCGTACGCGGCGTTCGGCTGCCGCCAGGCTGGACATCTCGGCGAGGTCGATCTCTTCGAGGAGCTTCGCGCGGTAGACGGCGACGAGGTGTCCGTCCTCACGGGCGGGGCCCGACTCGTCGGGGGTGGCCCTGCGAGAACGCAGGCTCATGACATCGGCTCCTCTCGGTCGGTCGTCGGTCGGTCGTCGATGGGGCATCGGTCGGTCGTCGGTCGGTCGTCGTCGGTCGGTCGTCGGTCGGTCGGTCGTCGATGGGCCGTCGGTCAGTCGTCGGTGGGCATGGTGGCGTGGCGTGTCACATCCCAGCCCCCGAAGAGGGGGATGACGGGGGGAACATGGACCTTGACGGTCGCGGTGGTGAGATCGGGGCCTTTGTCGGGCGACACATTCGGGTGGAGCCATCCGCTGACGGCGGCCTGCCCGGCCGCCGTGCCGTCGCCGCCCTGGGACTCGATCCGCGCGGCGGCTCGCGCCGCTGTGCCCGCCTGGTTGATGCCGTAGCCGACGAGGCCGAGTTGGATGGCGGCCATGCCGATGACCAGCAGGATGGGCAGGAATCCGGTGAACTCCAGGATGGAGACGCCACGGTCGTCCCAGCGGCGCCGCCGCGGCCGGGTCTCGCGACTCGGCTTCGCCGCAGCGACGGCGGATTCGGCACCGTCGGACCGGGCCGCCGGGGTTGCCCGCCGGCGTGGCGGAGCCCGATGACCGAGCAACGGGAGAACGCTCATCCCTCGTCCCCCTCCAATGCCGCGCCCGCGTCTCCGTCCACATGCCAGTCCGCGTTGAATCCCGGGAAGAACAGCGGCACGTCGACCTTGACGGTGGCCTTCATCACCGAGCCCGCCGGGGTGCAGTTGATCTCCGCCCCGCTCCAGGCCCCCGGCAGATGCTTGCTCCCCGCCGCCTGGCACGCTCCGGCGAAGTCGCCGTGGACCGCGTACGCCGCTGTCGCCGCCCGTGCCGCCTCGTCCGCCGCGTTCCCGGCCAGCGAGTACGAGTAGCCGTACAGCACGCACTGCCACAGGATGGTCATGACGACCAGGAGCAGCGGGAACATGCCCGCGAATTCGAGCGTCACGGCTCCCCGGTCGCCGCCCCGTCGGCGCAGGGTCAGTGCGCCCCGGTCCGACGACGTCTTGCGGCGTCGGCCTCCGCCGCCGCTCTCCTGGGCGGCCACCAGGCCGAGTTCGCCGGCCAGCGCCCACAGGGCCTGTTTGACCGTCGAGCGGGTGTCCAGGTCCTGGAGCCGGCCGGCGTCGACCACGGACTGGAGTTCCTTGAAGGCGGCGGGAACCGCGGAACGGGCGACCTTGGTGCCGGTGACGCGTTCGACGAGGGAGAGCTGGATCTCGGTACCCCTCGAAAAACGGTTCACGACCGTCGTCGTCTCCTCCGCCTTGCGGATCTGGAGGCGGTCCCACATACGGACCATGCGTTTGGCGGCGCGGACGGCGACGACGTCCGGGGTCACGAGGAGCAGCGCCTGGTCGGCCATCTCGACGGCGGCGGCGGTCGCGGCGTTCATCTGGGAGCCGCAGTCGACGACCACCACGTCGTGGCGGGAGCGCAGGGCGGCCAGGACCTGGCGGGCCACCCGGTCGGTGACCTCCTCGCCGCGTTCGCCCTCTGCGGGGGCGAGCAGCAGGCCGATGCCGCTGTCGTGGGTGTAGATCGCGTCCTGGAGGACCCGTGGGTTGATGTCGCTGATGCCGGCGAGGTCGGCGACCGACCGCCGGAACTGCACGTCCAGGTACGACGCCACGTCCCCGGACTGGAGGTCGAGGTCGACCAGCGCCACGGTGCGGGCCGACGCCGCTGCCGCCAGGGCCAGTTGGACGGCGGTTAGCGTCGCGCCGACGCCGCCCTTCGCGCCGGTCACCGTGACGACGGTGCCGCCGGGCCCCGTGTACAGCTCGGGTGTACCGCTGCCGAGGTGGCGGCGCATGCCGGCGGACCACGTGGCGGCCGCCTGGACGCGTTCGGCGAGGGCGTCGTAGCCGAGCGGCAGGCCGATGATGCCGCGGGCGCCGGAGTCCATGGCGGCGGTGAGGACACCGGTGCTGGTGTCGGCGGTGATGAGGACGACACCGACCGCCGGGAAGCGCATCACCAGGTCGCGGATCAGGTCCAGCGCCGGTACGGGACCTATCCGTTCGTGGACCAGGATCACTTCCGGCAGTTCGTCGAGGGACTCGGCGGCCAACCTCGCCAGTGTGTCAAGCAGCGCCGTCGAGTCGGGGACGGGCGGGGCCGGTTCGGCGTCGGCGAGCTGGCTCAGCAGGGTGGTGAGCGCGCGGGCCGAGTCGATGTCACCGACGGCGGGGAGAATACGGATGGTCATCGACGGCACCTTTGACGGCTCTGGCGACGTTCACGCCTCTTGCGACGGGCCCCAGCGGGAGCGGTCGTCATGCGCGGCCTCCTACTTGTCCTCGTCGAGGGTGTACGTACGGTCGCCGGGCGCGACGGTCGCGCCGGAGCCGCCCGCGACCAGGGCGAGTCGGACGTGTTCGGCGAACGACTCGGCGTACGCCACGCGTTGGGCGTCGGCGGTGTCGAGCGCGAAGGTGATGGGGACGGCCTGGGTGGCGCTGTTGCGGCGGTCGGAGCTGGACTGGCCGGGGTCGAGCGCGGTGAGCTTGCCGACGTCGATGACGCGGGCGTTCTCGACGATGACCTTGGACTGGTCGGTGCCCTTGTCGTTCTCGGCCTTGAAGGTGGCGTAGATGTTGACCCGGGAACCGGGGTTGATCTTGCCCGCGACGCCGGTCGCCGCGTCGATCATGATCGCGATCTCCTGCTGCCCGGCGGCCAGTCGGGGCCGGTCCACGATCATGTCGGTCTGCAGCAGGGAGCCCTTCTCCAGCTGGGTGACCGCGATCTTGCCGCGGATCTGGGCGAGGCTGGTGACGGCCGTGGCCGACAGCCAGCGTTTGGGCATCGAGATCTTCTGGAACTGGTCGGCCGACAGCTCCTTGTAGGGCGCGATGTCACCCTTCAGGCGGTACGCCGCCACCTCCGGGCCGACCTTGGAGTTCACGTCGCGGATCACCGAGAGCACTCCGGCGAAGGCGCCCAGGGCGCACAGGGCCGAGAGGACCAGCAGGATGACGCCGCGGCGCTGGCGCGAGTTCACTGAATCTCACCTCGTAGGAACGTGCCGGGGACTGAGCGGAGCTGCTTTTCCTGCCGGGGGTCCGGGGGTTGTCCCCCGGGGTGATGCAGCATGACGCGGACAACCTCGATCTGCGGGGGACGGCGGGGTCGAGCGGTCGTGCCTGCTGTTGTGGAGTTGTACTTACGTGGCGCCTCGGGGCAGGGCACGTACCGAAGAGGCTGCCCGGGCGGCGGTGGCCGGAAGCCCCTGCGAAGGTGAAGGCGGCGGTGGCAGCGGAGCGGCGCAGAACCCGCAGCGGTCCCCGATGAGTTCGAGGCCGCACCAGTGGCACTCCTCCCGCCGGACGGACGAGACGAGCTGGTAGAGCACGGAGACGTCGTACAGGCCGGCGGCGAACTCCACGAGCCGCGGCGTGCCCCACCAGCGCGCCGACTCCTCCGGCAGCGGTACGGTCGCGACGCCCTGCACACGCCAGGCGGGCGCGAGCTCGGTGGTGACCCAGTCGGAGGGCGGCTGACCCGAGGCGACGAGCAGCCGGGTGCCGAACTCGGGCCCGGGCAGCTCCTCCTCGCCGACTCTGACGAGCTGCGGTCGCGGATTGGCCAGTACGGCGAACTGGGCGCCCGGTACCCAGGACTTGGCGTGCGACTTCAGGGACACCGGGACCCGGTCGAGCTTGGCGACCGAGCCGAGCAGGGCACCGGCGTAGATGTAGTGGGCGAGCAGCCGGGCGGAGGAGGCGAGCACGCCCGGGCTGAAGTCGCAGACCGACAGCTGGCGTAACTGCTGGGCCAGCAGGGCGAGTCCGAGCGGCGGCAGGTCGATGCCGAGCAGCGCGATGCGGTCGCTCTCGAGGACGGAGCGGACGGTGTGCAGTCGCCGCGTCACGTCGTCGGAGACGGAGGACGGGTAGAGCGAGATGACGTACCCGTGCTGCTCGATGAGCGCGTGCATCCCGGTGAGGGAGCTTTCGAGGGTGTCGAGCGGCTGGACGACTGCGGGCGGGGTCTGCCGGTCGTGCGGTGGGAGCACCAGGTCGGGACTGGTGACGGCTATCGCGGTCGGCACGCTGCACACACCCCGTTCGCTGTGGCGGGGTGGTCAACCACCGCCTCAGATCGCCCCTGTTTCGCCATGGACCGTCACAGATGGCCACAGATCGTCACTGTGACGTCCTCTTGCATCAGCACCATATCCACGGCATGCCCCGCTCAACACCGACTTCCCGAGATCAACTCACCGAAGGTGTGGGCATGATCAACGGAGAGTGAGCCGCACATGCCGCAACTCAACGTCCGGACAAGGGCGTTGGGAGCTCCAGAGGTCTTGACAACCGAATTGGTCTGGACCAACTTGTACATCCAACGGTGGCCACCGATCCGTATCCCCCCTCCCCTCCCCCTCACCGGAGGTCCCAGTGGACCGCGTATCAGGCATGCCCGGACGCAGACGCACCTGGGCGGGACTCCTCGCCGCCGCACTCGCCGCGTCCGCCCTCACCCTCACCGGCCTCGCCACCGAGGCCTCGGCCGCGGATGTCAACAACGCCAAGAACGGCGGCTACGAGTCGGGCCTGAGCAACTGGAGCTGTTCCGCCGGCAGCGGTACGGCCGTCTCCTCCCCCGTGCACGGCGGTTCGGCCGCGTTGAAGGGCACGCCCGCGGGGCAGGACAACGCCAAGTGCACCCAGACCGTCGCGGTCAAGCCCAACTCGACGTACACGCTGAGCGCCTGGGTGCAGGGCGGCTACACCTACCTCGGCGCGACCGGCACGGGAACGACGGACGTGTCGACGTGGACGCCCGACTCCTCCTCCTGGAAGCAGCTGACGACCACCTTCACGACAGGCGCGTCGACGACCTCGGTGACGGTGTACACGCACGGCTGGTACGGGCAGGCCGCGTACTACGCGGACGACCTGTCGGTGTACGGGCCCGACGGCGGCGGTGGCGGCGACCCGGCCCCCACGGTCCCCGCGACGCCGGCCGGACCGGCCGTCTCCTCCACGACCTCCTCCTCCGTCTCGCTGTCCTGGAACACGGTGTCGGGCGCGACCGGCTACAACGTCTACCAGGGCGGTACGAAGGTCCAGTCGGTGACGGGAACATCGGCGACCGTCTCCGGGCTCGCGGCCTCGACGTCGTACTCCTTCCAGGTCACGGCGACGAACTCGGCCGGTGAGTCGGCGAAGTCGTCGGCGGTCACCGGCACGACGACCGCGTCCTCCGGCGGCGGTGGCGGCACCGTGCCGAAGCACGCCGTCACCGGCTACTGGCAGAACTTCAACAACGGCGCGACGGTCCAGAAGATCTCCGCCGTGCAGTCGCAGTACGACATCATCGCCGTCGCCTTCGCCGACGCCACCGGCACACCCGGCGCGGTGAGCTTCACCCTCGACTCGGCCGGGCTCGGCGGCTACACCGTCGACCAGTTCAAGGCCGACATCAAGGCCAAGCAGGCTGCGGGCAAGAAGGTCATCATCTCCATCGGCGGCCAGAACGGCACGGTGTCGGTCAGTGACTCGACTTCCGCGACGAACTTCGCCAACTCCGTCTACTCCCTGATGCAGACGTACGGCTTCGACGGCGTCGACATCGACCTGGAGAACGGTCTCAACGCAACCTACATGTCGCAGGCCCTGCGGTCCCTGTCGTCGAAGGCCGGGTCCTCCCTCGTCATCACGATGGCCCCGCAGACCATCGACATGCAGTCGACGTCGAACGCGTACTTCCAGACGGCCCTGAACATCAAGGACATCCTGACCGTCGTCAACATGCAGTACTACAACAGCGGTTCGATGCTCGGCTGCGACGGCAAGGTGTACTCGCAGGGCTCGGTCGACTTCCTGACCGCGCTCGCCTGCATCCAGCTGGAGGGCGGCCTCGCTCCGTCCCAGGTGGGCCTCGGCCTCCCCGCCTCCACCAGCGGCGCGGGCAGCGGCTACGTATCGCCGACGATCGTGAACAACGCCCTCGACTGCCTGACCAAGGCCACCAACTGCGGCTCCTTCAAGCCGTCCAGGACCTACCCGGACCTGCGCGGCGCGATGACCTGGTCGACGAACTGGGACGCGTCGGCGGGCAACGCCTGGTCGAACGCGGTGGGACCGCACGTGCACGCGCTGTAGCAGGAAGGAACAGGCTCACCCCGCTCGCCGCGCCGTGGCGAGCGGGGTGAAACATTTCCGGGCGTCCACCGCATCAATGAAGTGAGGACGGTGGCAGCGACCGGGGGGAAAGCGCATGAGACAGGTCCGTGCGGACGACTACGCGGAGTTCGCGGCGGCCCGCGCGGGACACCTGTACCGGTCGGCATGTCTGCTCACCGGCGGTGACACGCATCTCGCCGAGGACCTCGTGCAGGAGGCGCTCGGCAGGATGTACGTCAGTTGGGGGCGGGTGTCCCGGAGCGACAATCCGGCGGCGTACGCGCAGACCGTCCTGACGCGTACGTTCCTCGCCCACCGGCGGCTGCGCAGCAGCGGGGAACGTGCGACCGACGTGATCCCGGACGTCCCCGACCCGGGTACCGCCGACGGTGACACGCCGCTGCGGCTCACCCTGGTCGAGGCGCTGCGCCGGTTGCCCTCGAAGGACCGGGCCGTGGTCGTCCTTCGCTACTGGGAGGACCGCAGCATCGAGGAGACCGCCGACGCGATGCACACCAGCTCGGCCGCCGTGCGCACTCGCTGCGTCCGCGCGCTGGCCAAGCTGCGGGCACTGCTGGGCGACAGCCTCAGCGAGCACGCGACACCTTGACCGCCCTCTTCCCTCGCTCGTCCTTCACTCACTTCTCTTCAGGAACGGTGGTTCCCCATGCATGCCGAAAACTCCCCCGTCGAAGACCCTTTCGAGGACCCCTTCGAGGACCGGCTGGGCGAGGCCCTGCGCCACGCGGGCGACACCTTCGACACCGACCGGCGGGCCCTGGCCGCCGCCGGGCAGACGCGCGGCCGCAGGCTGCGACTGCGGCGCCGGATGGCGATCACCGGGAGCGTGGCCGGGCTCGCACTCGTGGGTGTGGGCGGGGCGCCGCTGTTGCCGGGGGCGGACGCCGGGCAGCCGCAGCAGTCGGCCGCGAGCCCGTCGAAGGTGCGGACGGGCAGCCAGGCGAGTGAGGTGTCGGGAGCCGAGCTGCTCCGGACGCTCAAGGGGCTGCTCCCGTCGGGCAGGTTCAGCGGAGAACAGGCGCGCTCCACCAGCCATGTCCTCGGCCCGACCGCCCATCTCGTCTACGACGACGGTGACGGTAAGGCGGCCGTCGAGGTGGGACTGGGGCGCATCGAGCCGGGGAGCCAGATGGCCCGGGAGTCGACCACGTGCCCGGACAAGAACCTGGTGCCCTACGACGCCTGCACGACGAGCAAGCTGGCCGACGGCTCCGCCCTCATGATCCTCCAGGGGTACGAGTACCCGGACCGCCGCGTGGACACGAAGAACTGGTACGCGCAGCTCGTCACCCCGAAGGGCCAGCAGATCAGCGTGTACGAGTGGAACGCGCCCGCCGAGAAGGACGCTCCCGTCAGCAGGGCCAACCCGCCGCTGTCGCCTTCGCAGTTGAAGAAGGTCGTCACGGCCACGGCGTGGCGTACCGCTGTCGACGCCATCCCGAAGAAGGCGAAGGGCAAGGAGCCGGCGTCGTCGACGGCCCCGCGGCCCTCGGCCGACGGCAAGGCGGTCTCGTCCGCCCTCGTCTCCCTCCTGCCCAAGGACGTCGAGGTGAAGGCGAAGGGCGGCCAGGAGAGCGAGTACGCCTACGTGATCGTCGACGACGGCAGGGGCAGGAGCCTCGTCCAGATCAATGTGCAGGCCGACATGTCCGACGTCCAGGGCCGGCTCTTCGGCTCCGACGCCGAGACCCTGCCCGACGGAACGAAGGTCACCACACGCAAGACGCCCGGCGAGAAGGGCGGCAAGGGGGTCGTGATGTGGACCGCCGACACCATCAGGACCGACGGTATGCGCGTGGTCGTCAGCGCGTTCAACTCCGGGAATCAGGAGAGCGCCGCGACCCGCGCCACCCCCGCGTTGACCATGAAGGAGCTGAGGACGATCGCGCTCAGCCCGAAGTGGCGCGAACTGCTCAAGTGACCCGCACGGAAGCGGGCGGCCGCTGGGCCGCTCAGAAGAACTCCGCCCACGGCTGGTCCCAGATCTGCTTCACGCACAGAACCAAAAGAAGTACGTCGTCCACCGGCCGAGACTCGCCCAGCCGTCGAAGAGGGTGCGTCCGGTGGACAGATGCCAGCGTCCGGCCGCCTCGGCCAGCGAGATCTTGACCACGCAGCCGAGCACGGCGGCCCAGAGCAGGGTGTATCCGAAGTTGCTGCCCGCGATGAGCGTCGCGACGAGGTCCCCGGCGCCGACGCCGGTCGCGGCGACCACGATGCCGGGACCGATGCATTTCCAACTGGACTTGCGGGGACCGGAGATGGCCTCCCCCGACGCTGACTTCCCGGACTTCCCAGCGGTCTCCGTCATGCGGTTCAAGAAAGCGTAAAGGGAGCGGGGACACAAGGGAGCGCGCGGCAATCACCACGCGACGCACACATGGTCAGGCCGATTTTCGGCCGATTCCCGCCCCTCGCCGCTTTGGCATCTCTTGACCTGCCCATGCCACGGCCTCACGATGAGCGCCACACCCGCATCAGGCACGTCGCCATGAGCCACCCCCCGCTCCACTCCCCACATTCCGGAGATCCCGGAATTCCTGGAGAAACAAGGAGACTTCATGCGACTTCGCATACGCGGCAACGGCACTCCCGACGACAGAGGCAGAAGCGGGCGGCGCACCGCCGCCCTCGCCGTGCTCGCCGCCCTCGCCCTCGCGGCGCCCCTCACCGCCACCGCCACCGACGCCACGGCGAGCGCGACGAAGGCCCCCACGCCCTCGTCCGACGACATCCGCCAGTACGAGATCCACCAGAGCACGACCCCCGTGACCCGTACGGCGATCCAGCAGGCCGGCGTGACCGTGGACGAGGCCGACGAGGAGACCGTCGTCGTCTCGGGCCGCGCGGACCAGATCAAGAAACTGCGCCGACTCGGCTACGAGGTCACCCTGCTGGGCTCGGCGCCGAACCGTTCGAACGGCGCCCACGACGTACGGATCCTCGACTTCCCCTCGGCGGACTCGAAGTACCACAACTACGCCGAGATGAACACGGAGATCGATCAGCGGCTGGCGGCGTACCCGAGCATCATGAGCAAGAAGGTGATCGGCAAGTCGTACCAGGGCCGGGACATCGTCGCCATCAAGGTCAGCGACAACGTGGCGACCGACGAGAACGAGCCCGAGGTCCTCTTCACCTTCCACCAGCACGCGCGTGAGCACCTGACGGTGGAGATGGCGCTGTACCTGCTGCGCGAGCTCGGTGCCGGATACGGCAGCGACTCCCGCGTCACCAACATGGTGAACAGCCGCGAGATCTGGATCGTCCCGGACCTCAACCCCGACGGCGGCGAGTACGACATCGCCACCGGTTCCTACCGCTCCTGGCGCAAGAACCGCCAGCCCAACTCCGGTTCGTCGTACGTCGGCACGGACCTGAACCGCAACTGGAACTACAAGTGGGGCTGCTGCGGCGGCTCTTCGGGGTCCAAGTCGTCCGAGACCTACCGGGGCGCGTCCGCCGAGTCGGCGCCCGAGGTGAAGGTCGTCGCCGACTTCGTCCGCGGCCGGATCGTCGGCGGCAAGCAGCAGATCACCGCCGGGATCGACTTCCACACGTACAGCGAGCTGGTGCTCTGGCCGTTCGGCTACACCTACTCGGACACCGCCACCGGCATGACGGCGGACGATTACAACGCCTTCAAGGCCGTCGGCCAGAAGATGGCCGCCGGCAACGGCTACACGCCCGAGCAGTCCAGCGACCTGTACATCACGGACGGCTCGATCGACGACTATCTCTGGGGCACCCAGAAGATCTTCAGCTACACCTTCGAGATGTACCCGACGTCCAGCTCCGGCGGGGGCTTCTACCCGCCCGACGAGGTCATCGAGCGGGAGACCTCACGCAACCGGGACGCGGTGCTGCAACTGCTGGAGAACGCGGACTGCATGTACCGGTCCATCGGCAAGGAGGCGCAGTACTGCTCGTGACGAGCGAACGGCCCGTTGCGAGCGAATGAGGCGGTCGGGGAACCGCGGGCCGGTCATGGCCGGTCCCGCGGTTCCCCGCACCTCTTACGGCGCGCTTTCCTCGGCGGGCTCCTCTTCGTCCGCGCCCTCTTCGAAGTACGCGTCCAGCACCTCGTCCAGCGCGGCCTCCCACTCCTTGTGCTGGGACTTGGCCTTCGCCTCGATCTCGACCGGGTACCAACGCCGGTCCGGCGTGTGCACCGTGACGGTGAACCGCTTGCCGAAGCGTGGCGCCTCCGTCTCGACGGCGCCGATCTCCTCCCAGCGGAACTCGCACTCCTGGTCGTCCAGGCGCAGTCGTACGCCGTGGTGGTCGGCCGTGATCGAGGCACGCCGGTCGGACGCCTCGAAGACGGGGCCGTCCGGGTCCGCCTCCTCAGCGGCCTCTTCGGCGGCCTCGTCCGTGGCCTCGTCGGAGGCCGCCTCTTCGGTGGCGGTGTCCTCGGTCGCGGACTCGGCCGTCGTGGCCTCCTCGGTCGCGGTCTCCTCGATCGCGTCCTCCGGCTCCGCCGGGGCGGGTGACGTGAGCCCGGGGATGTACGCCGGATCGACCGCGGCGGCGGGGACCACGGGAACGTCCAGGGGCTGGCTGCTCGAACCTATGCGCTGCTCCACAGCGGGCAGTATGGTCGACGATCCTGTGTCGGGAACAGTCGCCCCCCACGCCTCTTGCGACTCAATCGGGTCGCGGTGGACGATGCCGCAGGCGTGAACGGCCCGGATGGCCTCGGCGAGCGCCGCACCGGGACGCCGCAACTCCCCCTGCCCTGCCTGCGGATGGATCCGGTGCTGCCGATCCGATCAGGCCTGGCCGGGGGAGCCGAGAGGTGCGGTCCCAGCGGTCCTAGACGAACAGGCTCAGCACCGCCGCGACCGCGAAGCCCGCCACCGACAGCACCGTTTCCAGGACGGTCCAGGACTTGAGGGTGTCGCGCTCGGAGATGCCGAAGTACTTGGCGACCATCCAGAAGCCGCCGTCGTTGACGTGCGAGGCGAAGATGGAGCCCGCGGAGATCGCCATGATGACGAGGGCGACGAAGGCCTGGGAGTGGTGGCCCTCGGCGAGCAGGGGCGCCACGATACCGGCCGTGGTGACGATCGCGACCGTCGCCGAACCCTGGGCGACCCGCAGGACCACGGAGATCAGGTAGGAGAGGACGAGCACCGGAAGGCCGACGTCGTTGAAGGTGTCGGAGAGGGCCTGCGCGACACCGCTCGCCTTCAGCACGGCGCCGAAGATGCCGCCCGCGCCGACCACGAGCAGGATGTTGCCGACCGGCTTCAGGGACGAAGTCGACACCGTCTCGAGGGACTTGCGGGACCAGCCGCGGCGGATGCCGAGGAGGTAGTACGCGAGGAGCAGCGCGATCGTGAGGGCGACGAAGGGGCTGCCGAAGAACTCGATGACCGAGCGGACGGTGGAGGGGTCGAGGGCGATCGAGGAGAAGGTGGCCGCGAGGATCAGCACCAGCGGCGTACCGATGATGCCGAGGACCGTGCCGAGCGGCACCGGCTTCTCGCGCGGCTCGACGCCGGCCGCGCGCTGTTCCTCGATGACGGCCAGCTTGGCCTCGGCCGCCGACTCGACCATGTCCTGCGGTACGGCGACGAAGATCCGCTTGCCGATCCAGGCGGAGTAGACCCAGGCGGCGAGCACGGCGGGGATGCCGCAGACGATGCCCATGAGGATGACCCAGCCGAGCTGGACGTGGAGGAGACCGGCCGCCGCCACCGGGCCGGGGTGCGGGGGCAGGAACGCGTGGGTCATCGACAGGCCGGCCAGCAGCGGCATGCAGTAGAGCAGGATCGACTTGCCGGAGCGCTTGGCGGCGGCGTAGACGATCGGCGCGAGGACGAAGATGCCGACGTCGAAGAAGACCGGGATACCGAAGATCAGGCCGGTGAGGCCCATCGCCAGCGGCGCCCGCTTCTCGCCGAAGAGGTTGAGCAGCCGGGACGCCAACACCTCGGCGCCGCCGCTGACTTCGAGGATCGCCCCGAGCATGGTGCCCAGGCCGATGATGATCGCGACATGGCCGAGGATGCCGCCCATGCCGGACTCGATGACGGAGACGGCCGTGGACCGCTGGACCGTGCCGAAGAGCTCCGTGACCGAGAGTCCGGCCGCGAGGCCGACGGCTATGGAGACGGCCAGCAGGGCGACGAACGGCTGGAGTCTGGCCTTGATGATGAGGACCAGGAGGAGGGCGATGCCGAGGGCGGCGACCGTGAGCAGGCCCGCGGTGCCGTCGACGAGGAGGAGCAGGCCACCGGTGTGGGGTGGGGTCTCGGGGGTGGCTGGGGCTGTCGCTGCGAGCGGATACGACAACAAGGGGGACGGCATGGAGGGCCTCTGTTTCGTAAGTGCATGGTCCGGGGGGTTGGGGGGTGGGCGTCCCCCCACTGGGCACAGCCAGGGCAGGGGGGATCGCGGCGCGGCGCCCCGGGATGACGGGCGCCGCACCGTGCGACGTACGGAGTGCGGGAGTTGCGGAAGGAGCGTCAGCTCACGAGTGGCGAGCGACGGCTCACGAGTGGCGAGTGCGGGTTCACAAGTGACGAGCGACGGCTCACGAGTGACGTCAGCCGAGTACGGCCAGTACGTCGATCTCGATGAGGAGTCCGGCCGGCAGGCCGACATAGACCGTCGTGCGGGCCGCGGGGGGCGTGGTGAGGCCCTGCTCCTCGAAGTAGGCGTTGTAGATCTGGTTCACCTCGGCGAAGTGGTCGACCTCCGTGAGGTAGACACGGATCATCATCGCGTCGTCCCAGCTCGCACCGCCCTCTTCGAGGATCGCCCGGACGTTGGCGAGGGTCTGGAGGGTCTGCTCGCGCAGAGTCGGGCCGGCGGGCGTCGGGGGCCTGCCCTCCTCGGCCGGCAGGAAGCCGACCTGTCCGGCGACCTGGAGGACGTTCCCCTTCTTCACACCGTGCGAGAACTTGGCCGGCGGTGTGGTGTGGGTCTTGGGGGTGAGGGCGATCTTGTCTGTCATGCGGGGTCCTTAGCTGGGGTCTTTCGAGGGCTTTCCGGAGTAGTCACGGCTGATGGCGTCGGCGGTACGGCGCACCAGCGGGAGCAGCGTGAGGAGTTCGTCGGCGGTGACGACGACGTTGGGCGCGGAGACCGACATGGCGGCGGCGACGCGTCCGTCGGCGCCGCGGATGGGGGCGGCGACGCAGTTGATGGACTCCTCGTGGCCACCGAGGTCGGTGGCCCAGCCCTGTTCGCGTACCGTCGCCAGCTCCTTGAGGAAGGCGGCGGCATGGGGGATCGAACGGGCCGTGTACATGGGGTAGTCGAGCTTCTCCGCGAGGACGCGGCGCTCGGCCTCGGGAAGGTCGGCGAGCAGCAGCTTCGCGACGGCGGCGACGGTGATGGCGACCGGCTTGCCGATCCGCGAGTACATGCGCACCGGGTAGCGGCTCTCCACCTTGTCGATGTAGAGGACCTCGTTCTCCTCGTACACCGCGAGGTGCACGGTGTGCCCGCACTGCTCGTTGAGACGTACGAGGTGGGGGTGGGCGATCTCCCGGATGTCCAGGTTCTCGACGGCCTCCTGGGCGAGGGCGAAGAGGCGGGCGCCCAGGCGGTAGCGCTGGTCGGACTGGCGGTAGACCAGACCGTGCTCGTGGAGCGTGCGCAGGAGGCGGAGCGCCGTGGACTTGTGGACGCCGAGGCGGTCGGCGACCTGCCCGAGGTCGGCGGGCCCCTCGGCGAGCAGCGGCAGGATGCTCAGCGCTCGGTCGACGGTCTGGCTCATGGGGTACGTACCTCCTCCTCGGCCCGATCGACGGCTTGGTCGACGGCTTCGGTCCAGCCGGGGCCGAGTCGAAGTGTCTCCCACGCGCCGTCGTCCAGAGCGGCCAGCCGGTCGGCGTGCTCCCGGCCGGGAGGCGCGGCGAGGTCGCCGGGCACGGTGAGCGCGGCGGCGGCCATGAGGTGACCGTGCCGCAGCCGGTCCTTGGCCGGGAGTCCGCGCAGCGTGGCGGAGAGGAACCCGGCGGCGAAGGCGTCCCCGGCGCCGACGGGGGCGACGACGTCGACGTGGAGGGAGGGGACGAAGGTGACGGTGTCACGGGCGGGTACGGCGGCGGTGGGAGGCCTGCGGGTTGTCGCCCCCTCCTGTCCCGTACCCGGGGGCTCCTCCCTCGGAGCCCCGTATCGCTCTTCGCGCTCGTCCTCGAACTCCCCCGAGTTCTCGGCTTCGCTCGAACAGGGGGGATCCCCATGACGGGCTGGGAGTGACTCCTCGGCCCGCTCGAAGAGCGTTGCCCCGCGTGCCCCCTGCTTGACGACCAGGGCCCGGGGTTCGGGCAGCGCCGCACGGATCGCCGCCGCGCCGCCGGTGATGCCCCACGCGGCCTCGGCCTCGTCCTCGCCGACGAAGACGAGGTCCCCGCCGCAGGCAAGCTCCAGGAGCACGGCGGCCGGGTCCTGGCCGTTCCAGAGGGTCACCCGGTGGTTCACGTCGAACGAGACGAGAGGGCGGCCGGGGCCGGGAGCGGTCAGCGTCCGCAGCAGGGCCAGGCAGTCGTCGGACAGGGCGGCGGTGATGCCGGACAGGTGCAGCACGCGGCCCGAACGGACGGCGGCCAGGTCCACGTTCTCCACCGCCATCGCGGATGCGGCGGATCCGGCCCGGTAGTACGCGACCTCGTGGGCGTCGGTCGCCCGGTCCCCCGCCGTACGGAAGTAGATGCCCGTAGGACGTGCGGCATCCCGCTGTACGGCGCTCACGTCGACTCCGTACGAGCCGACGCGCTCGGTCAGATGCTCTCCGAAGCCGTCGGCACCCACCCGGCTGACCCATCTCGTGGTGTGCCCGGCGCGAGCCAGCACGCACGCCACGTTCGACTCCGCGCCCCCGATCCCCCGCTCGAACGACGGCACGTCGGCGAGGCGTCCCGAGCGGGTGGGCAGGAACGTGACCATGGACTCGCCGAGTGCGACAACATCGACGAGACCGACGAGGCCGACGGCATCGGCGTCGGCGTCGTGGGGCGCGGCACCTGCGGGTCCGTTGGGGGGCACGATGACTGGGGCTCCTCGCTCTGGCGGCCAAAGGCGCTCCGTGCACCGTTGACCCTGCGTTGGCTGGGATGTTAGACAGCAGTAAGCGACATACGCAATGACCGTTGCACACAGTGCAACGCGCCAGCAAGACCCCCGCACCGCACCCGCGGCGCACCGCACCTCACCTCGTCAAAGGAGGCCCCATGGGCGCCGACACCGCCGCAGCACAGCTGGCCGCACTCACGGCGGACCGCGTCGACCACCGCTTCAAGGGCCTCCCCCCGGACGCCGCCGGCCTGACGGTCGGCGAGCTGGCCGCCCAGCGCCGCAACCTCTTCACCGACGGCTTCACCACCCCTGTCCTCGCCCTCTCCGCCGAGCGCCTGACGCACAACCTCGAGCTCATGGAGACGTACGCGGCCCGTCACGGCCTCGCCTTCGCCCCGCACGGCAAGACCTCGATGGCCCCGCAACTGTTCTGGAAGCAGATCGAGCACGGCGCCTGGGGCATCACGCTCGCGGTGCCCCACCAGGTGCGCGTGGCGAGGGACTTCGGGATCGACCGGATCTTCCTCGCGAACGAGCTCGTCGACGCGGCGGCGCTGCGCTGGATCGCCGCCGAGCTGGCCGCGGACGCGGACTTCCGCTTCATCTGTTACGTCGACTCCCTGCGCGGCGTCGAGCTGATGGACGCGGCGCTGCGCGGGACGCCCCGCCCCCTCGACGTCGTCGTGGAACTCGCCGCCGGCGAGGGCGCGCGCACCGGTGTCCGTACGGAGGCGGAGTGCGCTGCGGTCGCCGACGCGGTGGCCGCGACGGGGACGCTCCGTCTGGTCGGCGTGGCGGGCTACGAGGGCGAGGTCCCGCAGGCGGACCCGGAGCACGTGCACGCCTGGCTGCACCGGCTGACCGCGCTGGCGGCGGACTTCGACAAGGCGGGCCGGTTCACGGAGCTCGACGAGATCGTGGTCAGCGCGGGCGGCAGTGCCTGGTTCGACGCGGTGGCCGACGTCTTCGCGCAGATCCCCGAGCTCTCCCTTCCCGTCCTGAAGTTGCTGCGCTCCGGCGCGTACGTCTCGCACGACGACGGGCACTACCGCAAGCTCACCCCCTTCACCCGCATCCCGCAGGAGGGCGCCCTGCACCCCGCCTTCCGCCTCTGGTCCCAGGTCGTGTCCCGTCCCTCCCCCGACCAGGCCTTCACCAACGCGGGCAAGCGGGACGCGGCGTACGACCTGGACCTCCCCTTCGCCCAGGTCGTACGCCGGGACGGCGCCGAGCGCCCCGCCACCGGCATCACGGTCACCGGCCTCTCCGACCAGCACAGCTGGCTCCGTACGACCCCGGAGGCGGACCTCCAGGTCGGCGACTGGCTCGGCCTGGGCCTCTCCCACCCCTGCACGTCCTTCGACAAGTGGCAGCTGATTCCGCTGGTGGACGCGGACGGAACGGTCGTCGACTACGTCCGCACGTTCTTCTAGGAGGCCCCGTGATGGATCTCGTCATCCGCGACGCGGAGGTCGTCGACGGCACCGGTGACCCCTCGTACCGCGCCGACGTGGGCATCGAGGCCGGCAGGATCACCACGGTGGTCAAGGAGGCCGCGGCGGCGGGCTGTCTGCGCCCTGTCGCCCGCCGCGTCCTGGACGCCGAAGGCCTGGTGCTCGCGCCCGGTTTCATCGACATGCACGCGCACAGCGACCTCGCGCTGCTCCGGGACCCGGACCACAGCGCGAAGGCGGCGCAGGGCGTGACCCTGGAGGTCATCGGCCAGGACGGCCTGTCGTACGCGCCGGTGGACGACCGCGCCCTCGCCGAGGTCCGCCGCGCGATCACCGGCTGGAACGGGTACGGCGACGACATCGACTTCGACTGGCGGTCGGTCGGCGAGTATCTGGACCGACTGGACCGCGGTATCGCGGTGAACGCGGCGTATCTCGTCCCGCAGGGCACGGTCCGTATGCTCGCCGCCGGCTGGGAGGACCGGGCGGCCACGCCCCAGGAGCTCGACCGGATGCGGCAGTTGGTCGCCGAGGGGATGGCGCAGGGCGCGGTCGGCATGTCCTCCGGGCTGACGTACACGCCCGGGATGTACGCCAAGGACGCCGAGCTCACCGAGCTGTGCCGGGTGGTCGCCGAGTACGGCGGCTACTACTGCCCGCACCACCGCTCGTACGGGGCGGGCGCCCTGGAGGCGTACGAGGAGATGGTGGCCCTCACCCGTGAGGCCGGCTGCCCGCTCCACCTGGCCCACGCCACCATGAACTTCGGCGTGAACAAGGGGAAGGCCCCGGACCTGCTCGCCCTCCTGGACAAGGCGCTGGCATCGGGCGCGGACATCAGCCTGGACACCTACCCCTACACCCCGGGCTCCACGACGCTCGTCGCCATGCTGCCGAGCTGGGCGAGCGAGGGCGGCCCGGACGCGATCCTCGAGCGACTCGCGGACGAGGACACCGCCGAACGGATCCGGCACCACGTGGAGGTCGTCGGCGCCGACGGCTGCCACGGCGTGCCCATCGAGTGGGACACGATCGAGATCTCGGGAGTGAACGACCCGGCGCTCGCCCCCTACGTCGGCAGGACGGTCCGGCAGTCCGCCGACCGGCGCGGCGAGGCCCCCTGGGTGACCGCCCGCCGTCTCCTGCTCGACGACCGGCTCGGCTCGACGATCCTTCAGCACGTCGGCCACGAGGAGAACGTCCAGGCGATCATGCGGCACCCCATGCACACGGGCGGCTCCGACGGCATCCTGCGGGGCGACAAACCCCACCCGCGCGCGTACGGCACCTTTCCGCACTATCTCGGGCGGTACGTGCGGGAGTTGGGCGTCCTCTCGCTGGAGGAGTGCGTCGCCCATCTCACCGGCCGCCCGGCCACCCGCCTGCGCCTGCCCGACCGCGGGCTGGTGCGCGAGGGATACCGCGCCGACCTGGTCCTGTTCGACCCGGCCACGGTCGCGGCGGGCTCGACCTTCGAGGAGCCCCGCACGCTGCCGACGGGCATCCCGCACGTCCTCATCGACGGCCGCTTCGTGATCGAGGACGGGCGAAGGACGGACGTACTGGCGGGACGGGCGGTCCGCCGTACTCCCCGGTGACCGCCCGCCTCCGCCTTCTTACGGCCTTACGGCCTAACGGCCTAACGGCCTTACGGCCTTACGGCTTGGGCAGGGTGCACCCGGTGCGGCTCAGGTCGAGCTTGTTGTCGAGACCGAAGCAGGGGACGATCTGGTACGTCTCCTCGGCGTAGTTGATGCCCTGGCGGACGGTCACGTTGCCGTTCGCGTCGACCTCGCACGGGTTGTTCTCGGTGCAGCGCTCGCCGTCTTCGTTGCCGGTGTTGTTGACGGCGACGACCTTGCCGGTGGCGTTGTCGATGACCGGCGAGCCCGAGGTGCCGCCGATGGTCTTGCAGGCGGAGGTGTAGCGGACCGAGTCCTTCCAGGTCCAGTCGCCTTCCTTGAGGCGGTAGACGAAGCCGTCGACGTTGCACGCGTAGGTCCGCTTCCAGTAACCGGAGACGACCGTGATGGCGGTACCGGCGACCGGGTGCGTGTCCTGCACCGTGAGCGCGCTGATGCCGTACGAGCTCTTGATCCGCGCGTAGGTGGTGGTGAGCTGGTAGATCGTGACGTCGGTGTCGGTCATCGTGGAGTACGCGACCTTGCTCGCGCGCAGCGTCCCGACCCTCGTGGCCGAGGAGTTGAGCAGACCGAAGCTACGCCTGGACGGCTGGTCGACGATGACCTCGCCGGGCTCCGGGAAGCCGGTCTCCAGGCAGTGGCCGTTGGTGAGCACCAGCGCCGGGTCGTCGTCCTGCGAGCCGGGGAAGCGGATGACGGATCCGGAGCAGTTGCTGAGCGAGACGGTGCCGGCGAAGTTGACGGCCTGGATCGCGGGGGCGGCCGTGGTCTTCGCGGGCGCGGCCGTGGTCTTCGTGGGCGCGCCGTCCGTGGTCACGGGTGCCGCGACCGCGGGTGCCACGCCTGCCCCGGCGATCACCAGGGCGAAGAGCGCGGCGACGAGAGGCTTTCTCATGTGGGGGTCCCCTCTTGCGACTTGGGCGACCGAAGGTTTTCCGGTCACCTGTTGATTTGTCATGCGCATTGTGAGGGGAGAGGGGTTGAGGGGCAAGGAGTTGTTTTTGGCCTAGCGGTCGGCTTGTTCGTATGCGGCGTCGATGTACTGGAAGAGCAGTTGACCGCTCGTGCCTACGTTCGCGCCAAGTTCCTGGGCGCAGCCTTCACGGTTCGGGGTGGTACGGCTGATGAGGAACACCGCGGCGAACTCGATCCGCTCGGGGTGGTCGTCAATCCACAGCACCTGCACTCCGGCGACGTCAGCGCCGGGACGCCCGATGTCGGCGGCCGATCCTGGCCCGGTTGCTCCTTGGGACGGGCCGCTGCGAGCGAGGGGGCGCGCTGTCGCAGCTGTGCCACCGGATCGCCCACCTCCGACAACTCGACCATCAGGACGCGGTTACGGTCGCCGCGCCAACTTCCTTAGCCCGGCGGGCAGATACTCCTCCAACTGGGCGAGTCGGCGTGGCGTCGTCGTCGCCTGAAAGATCTTCTCCTTGACGTCCTCCGCCCCCTAAGGGGGGTGGATTCCTAGCCCTTGAGGGCTGGGGTTTTCTGCTTCACTGACGACCGCCCGGCAGGAGTACTCCTTTGGGGTCTAACACCGTCTCCACAGACTGTCACCGCCCGTCCGGCGGCCAGAAGGTTCGCTGCGGCGTTCACGTCCCGGTCGTGGGTCCTGCCGCAGTCGCACGTCCAGGTGCGGACGTTCAGCGGCATGCTCTCGGTGAGTGCACCGCAGTGGGAGCACAGCTTGGAGGAGGGGAACCACCGGTCCACGACGATCACTTCACGCCCGTACCAGGTGGCCTTATACTCCAGCATGCTGCGGAACTCGCCCCATGCCGCGTCACTGATGGCGCGTGCGAGCTTGTGGTTCCTGACCATGTTGCGCACGGTCAGGTCCTCGATCACGAGCGTTTGGTTTTCGCGCACGAGTCGAGTGGTGATCTTGTGCAGGTAGTCCCGGCGCCGGTCGGCGATCCGAGCATGGATCTTGGCGACCTTGGCACGGGCCTTGGCCCGGTTCGCCCCGTCGCCCTTGGCTTTCTTGGACAGACGCCGCTGAGCTTTGCCCAGCGCAGCCCGGTCACGGCGTTCGTGCCGCGGGTTGGCGATCTTCTCTCCGGTCGACAGAGTCAGCAGGTGATCCAGCCCTGCGTCGACCCCGACCGCCGCATCCGTGACAGGGAGCGGTTTCACGCTGGGATCGTCGCACAGCATCGACACGAACCAGCGTCCCGCCGCATCCCGGGACACTGTCACCGTTGTCGGCACGATGCCGTCCGGCAAAGGACGGGACCACACGACGTCCAGCGGCTCCGCCATCTTCGCCAGGGTGAGTTGGCCCTCCCGGAACCGGAACGCGGAGGACGTGTACTCGGCGCCGACGCCGGACTTCCGCTTGGACTTGAAACGCGGGTACTTCGCCCGCTTCGCGAAGAAGCTTGTGAACGCCGTCTGCAAGTGCCGAAGCGCCTGCTGAAGCGGCACTGAGGAGACTGCGTTGAGGTAGGCCAGCTCCTCGGTCTTCTTCCACGCCGTCAGCATCGCCGAGGTGGTGTTGTAGTTCACCCGCTCCTGGCGCAGTACCCAGGCCTCAGTACGGGCGGCCAGCGCCATGTTGTAGACCTTCCGCACGCACCCGAACGTGCGCGACAGCTCGGCCGCCTGCGCATCGGTCGGGTAGAAGCGGTACTTGAACGCCCGCTTCACATGAGTGGCCATGGCTCACAAACTATCAGACCAACTTGTGACTTCCTGTGCGGAGTTGGCGGTAACTGACGATCCGCCTCGGCGGCGAATCCCCTCTACCTGCCCTGCTCCGCAGGGAATCCGATTCCTCCCCACTCTGGAAGGGCGGAGTATCCGCGGACGCATCAGGTGAACGCCGAACCGGCCGGAGACAGATCCCGCAGCAGCGTGGCCAGTTCCCCGGCTACGGGCCCCGTCCCCAGGAGATCCTCCGCCGACCCCCGCCACCGGCTCGTCGTTCAACAGCGAGAAGTCCATGCCCTGCCTTCCCCTCACGGCAGGGCCAACCTACTGGCACCGGCGGCTACTTGGGCCGCTTCGTGGCTCCTTGGCCGTGGCCGTTGGAGTTGCCCCGGCCGCCCTCGGTGGTGGAGGTGGCGGTCGCGGGAGCCGAGGACGCCGGGGCCGTCGAGGCGCGCGCGGACGGGGCCTCGCTCGGGGAGCCGGAGGCGGCGCCCGCGCTCCCGGACGCCCCGGGCGACATGGTGGACGACGGACCCGCCGCAGAGGTTCCGGCGGTCCCGGCGGAACCCTCCGTGGGTGCGGCGGCCCCCGTGGCGAGGTGCGGGGGCGAGGCCGGCTCCCGACGCGGACCGCCGGACCCCTTGGACGACCCCGAGTCGAAGGCTCCCGAGATCACGAGGGCGAGGAGAACGACGCACACCGCCCCGCCGGCCACGGACAGCCGGCGCAGCAGCCGGGCACGGCGCCGGCGCAGCAGCCGGTCGCGGCGGCCGGACGGGTCACCCGACGGATCACCGGAAACGGCGTCCTGGACGAGGGTGTCGTCCCCGTCCCCGTACGCCCCCCGGGCGACGGGTTCACCGTCACCGCCCTCTTCGTACCCCTTCTGCCAGCCGTGCGCCTCGGCCGGGTCCGTGTACGTCTCATAGGCCGGAGGCGCCTCGCCGTCGCTCTGCGGGAGGTACACCCTCGGCGCGGCTTCGGGTTCGCCGGACTGCCAGGACATGGGCGCGCATTGTAGGGATCGCAAGGGCTTACGGCGTAGCGAGCGGACAAAGATGACCAAACCGCCACGTCTCACGTGGTGAAAAACACGCCCCGCGGAGCGTTACACGGCCGTAAGCTCACGGACATGCAGGTGATCCAGTCCACGAAGCTCGCCAACGTCTGCTACGAGATCCGGGGCCCGGTTCTCGAGGAGGCGATGCGGCTCGAAGCTGCCGGTCACCGCATCCTCAAGCTCAACACGGGAAACCCGGCGGCGTTCGGTTTCGAGTGCCCGCCGGAGATTCTGGAGGACATCCTCCGCAACGTCTCGTCGGCCCACGGCTACGGTGACGCGAAGGGCCTGCTCGCGGCGCGGCGGGCGGTGGTCATGCACAACCAGACCCTCGGCATCGAGACGGACGTCGAGCACGTCTTCATCGGCAACGGCGTCTCCGAGCTGATCGTGATGGCGATGCAGGGCCTGCTGGACGACGGCGACGAGGTACTCGTACCGGCGCCGGACTACCCGCTGTGGACCGCCGCGGTCTCGCTTTCCGGCGGTACGGCCGTGCACTACCGCTGCGACGAGCAGTCCGACTGGATGCCGGACCTCGCGGACGTGGAGCGGAAGGTCACCGACCGCACCAAGGCGATCGTGATCATCAACCCGAACAACCCGACGGGTGCGGTGTACGACGAGGCGATGATCCGGGGCCTGACGGACATCGCCCGGCGCCACAACCTCCTCGTCTGCTCCGACGAGATCTACGACAAGATCCTTTACGACGGCGCCACGCACACGGCGACCGCCGCGGTCGCCCCGGACCTGCTCACGCTCACCTTCAACGGTATGTCGAAGGCGTATCGGGTGGCGGGTTACCGGGTGGGCTGGATGTCGATCTCGGGCCCGCGCGCGCACGCGGACTCGTACATCGAGGGGCTGACGATCCTCGCGAACATGCGGCTGTGCGCGAACATGCCGGGTCAGCACGGCGTGGTCGCCGCGCTGAGCGGACGCCAGACGATCAAAGACCTGGTGCTGCCCGGCGGGCGGCTGAAGGAACAGCGGGACGTCGCCTACGAGTTGCTGACGCAGATCCCGGGCGTGAGCTGTGTGAAGCCGAAGGGGGCGCTGTACCTCTTCCCGCGCCTCGACCCGAAGGTCTTCAAGATCAAGGACGACCGACAGATGGTCCTCGACCTGCTGCGTCGCGAGAAGATCATGGTCGTCCAGGGGACCGGCTTCAACTGGCCCGAGTCGGACCACTTCCGGGTGGTCACGCTGCCGACGGTCGGGGATCTGACCGACGCGGTGACCCGGATCGGGAACTTCCTGGACGGCTACAGCCAGCCGTGACGCTCACACTGCGTGCGCGGTGCGACGAGTTCTGCGACCGGGCTCAACTTTAGACGAAATCCAAGCTAGGATGGTTTCCTGTCAGAGCACAGGAGGCCGTCCCATGTACGAACCGATCCGCACCAAGTCGGTCCACACGACGGCCGGCACCACCCCCTCCGACTTCCCCCACCGGTCGCGCGAGGAGGAGCTGGACATCCAGCTCGCCGGTCACCTCGCGGCGCTGCTTGCGGTGACGGACGAGATCCGCGCCCTCGCACCGTCCGCCGACCTCGACACCGCCGCCGAGCGGCTCGCCGAGCAGGTGGCCCGGCTCCGGGGAGGATCGACGCCCGTCCGGTCCACGGTGGCCGCCGCCCCCAATGAACCCGGCGTCGTGGCGCTCCACCAGCGGGCACACGCCCTCGCCGGGCGCGCCCTCGTCGTCGCGGCATCCCGCGCCGACACCGCCGCCGCGATCCTGGCGGCCGAGCGGATGGACGCCCACGCATCCGCCGCCGACCCCCGCGAACTCGCGTCGCACTGAGCCCCCCGGCTCCCTTCGGACGGCCCCGGTCCGCGTGTACCCGCAGCGACGCGCGGACCGGGCGCCACTTTTTTGTGCACACGACGCGTACATTCGGGTGGTCTGCGCGCCCCTGGTGCCCGCCAAACGGCGGCTGCATCGCAACTGCCTCGTAACGTCGGTGGAAATGACGGTGGTTCGGACTCCGGCACGCCATCGTCCCTCACTATTCCACGAGATGTGACAAAGTGAAACGTAGGCAATTGTTGGTGGGGCTCTTCGCTGTGGCCGCAGTTACCACCGGAGTGATGTCGTGGGCGATTCATTCCTACTCGGCAGCGCCCCCGGATTCCAAGGCCCCGTCATCAGCGGACAAGAACCTGCAGGATGCCGATACGCTTTTGCAGGCGGGCATTCTGCAGCAGAGGAACCGTGACTTCGCAGGGGCCGACCGTACCTACCGGCGACTTCTGGAACTGGACCCGCAGAACAAGTTCGCCTGGTACAACCTCGGAGTCATCGCGCATGGGGACAGCAGGGTGGCCGATGCCCGTGCGGACTACGACAAGGCTCTGAAGATCGATCCGGTGTTCCCGTCGGCCCTCTTCAACGAGGCGCTGCTGCTGGAGTCGAGCGATCCCGACCGGGCGGCCGAACTCCTGAAGCGTGTCATTGCCGGCCATCCCAAGGACGCCACGGCACATCTCCACCTCGGACGAATCTGGGCGCAGAAGAACCGTGACGACAAAGCCGCGGACGAGTTCCGTCGTGCGGTCGCGGCCGATCCCTCAGTGCGTTCCCAAGTGCCGGAGGAATTCCGGTGATTCCCGACTCCTCAATCCCCCGACCGACATCGAGCCAAGCAGGGAGCAACAGATGACGTCGACGGCGACACCGAGGTTCTCCGTCTTCACCCCCAGCCACCAGCCCCGTTTCCTCGATGAGTGCCTGGCGACCCTGCAGGCGCAGACCTGTTCCGACTGGGAGTGGATCGTCCTGCTCAACAACGGCGCCCGATGGCGACCGGAGCGACCCGACGACAGGGTCCGCGTGGAGATCGCGGACGACGTCAAAGGCGTCGGAGCGGCGAAGCGCAGGGCCTGTGAACTGGCCCGCGGCGAGATCCTCGTGGAACTCGACCACGACGACCTGCTGGCGAAGGCGTGCCTGTCGGAGCTCGGCAAGGCGTTCGACGCGCACCCCGAGGCCGTCTTCGTCTACAGCAACACCGCGCAGATCACCGAGGACGGAAAGCGGGACGACAGCCGCTTCGACGAGACGTTCGGCTGGCAGTACGAGGAAGTGAGGGTCGACGGCCGCAAGCTGCTGCAGGTCGTCTCCCTGGCGCCGACGCCGCACAACGTCGCCTACATCTGGTACGCGCCCAACCACGTGCGGGCGTTCCGCAAGGGGAGCTACGAGAAGGCCGGCGGGTACGACGCCGAGCGTACGGTTCTGGACGACCAGGACCTGATGTGCCGCCTCTTCCACATCGGCGACTTCCACCACATCAACCGCTGCCTGTACCTCCAGCGGGTTCACCCCGCGAACACCCAGTGCGACCCGGAGATCAACGCACACATCCAGCGCGAGACGGTCACCCTGTACGACAAGTACATCGAGGCCAACGCCCTCGCCTGGACCTACCGGCGCGGACTGCTCGCGCTGGACCTCGGCGCGGCCCACCGGAAGCCGCCGGGCTACGTCGGCGTGGACCAGCGGCCGGGAGAGGGTGTCGACATCGTCGCGACCCTGCCCGGGAAGCTGGACCTGCCCGACGGCTCCGTCGGCCTGATGCGGGCGGTGGACTTCCTCGAGTACGTGCCAGCGAAGGTGCCGCTGATCAACGAGTTGTACCGGCTGCTGGCGCCCGGTGGCATGCTCCTCACCATGACGCCCAGCTCCGACGGCCGCGGCGCGTACCAGGACCCGACCCACGTCGCCTACTACAACGAGAACTCGTTCTGGTACTACACGGACGACCAGTACCGCGCCTTCGTGCCGGACCTCGAGGCCCGGTTCCAGTCGTCGCGGCTGGTCACCTGCTTCCCGAGCGAGTGGCACTCCAAGAACGACATCTCGTACGTGGTCGCCAACCTCATCGCGATGAAGGACGACACCGCAAGATGCGGCGGAAAGCTGCTCGTCTAGGCCGCCCGAAACAGCGGGGCGCCCGGTGGACCGTGAGGTTCCACCGGGCGCTTTTGACGTCTGCGGTCCGGACTCACACCGCTTCAGACTCCGACGCGTTGCTTCGCCCCGAGGAGTTGCTTCGAGCGCAGGTGGCGTCGTGAGAGCTCCAGATTCTGGAGCACGCGGTCACGATGTTCGGCGGGCAACTTGTTGCCTGCGAGCAGTCGTTCACAGCAGTCCTCCGATTCCTCGTACTCCCCGACCCAGTAGGCGGACACCCCTAGTTCGTCGAGTGCGCGCCACTGGTACCAGTCGGACTCGACGAACAGGTGGTCCTTCCGCGGATACGGGAGGCGCGCCGCCTGCCGCGCGAACAGGTGGGCGAGCGGCCACCGCTGCCCGTTGAGGCGGCACCAGCGCGCGAGCTCACCGAGTGCTTCGGCGCGTGTGGGGCAGCTCTCGTGCGCACCGAGGTAGCGGTCCATCACCTCGGCCGGCGGCCGCTCCAGCTTCTCGGCCACCTGTGCGGCGAACAGGCGGGAGCAGAAGACCTCCTCGTCCCAGCCGCCCATGCCCGCACGGCGGTCGTAGGCTTCGATCGCCTTCTCGAACTCACCGACGTTGCGCCAGCTCTGGGCCAGGTAGAACACATAGCGCTCGTTGCCGGGCTCCTTGATCAGGCCCTGCTGAAGGATCTCGACATCTCCCAGGTACTTCTCCTGCTGGCTTTTTCCCCTGCTGCGTCCCCCGCCGCCCACGACGACGATGGTGGCGCCTTCCAGGTTCCCGAGGCTGTACTGCGTACCGCAGTCGAGGTACTCGTGCAGGACACCGACGTACCGCCACGGCAGGCGGGTCGAGACCAGGGCGCGGCGCCGGTGCAGGTAGCGCCCGCTTCTGATGTTGAGCCGGTAGGCGTCGAGAGTCAGCTCGGGCATGCTGGAGCCGGGCGCCACCTCCATCACGTCGTCGGCGTCCATGAAGAGCAGGTAGTCCGCGCCGGTACGAGCGAGTTCGATCGCCTCGGTACGGCTGCCGTCGAACCCCTTCCAAGGCCGTTCGTAGAGTTCGCCGGGCAGATCGCTGTAGACGTCGCGGATGACGTCCTGCGTGCCGTCGGTCGAGCCGGTGTCCACGATGACCCAGGTGTCGATCAGGGGCCGTACGGATTCGAGACAACGCCGGATCACCGGAGCCTCGTCCTTGACGATCATGCTGAGACAGACCGTTGACTTCACGGGTCCCATCCAATCCAGCCGTTGAAAGCCACGCAAAGAGGCTGGGCCGCAACCATTCTCAGGACTCGTGCATTCGAGTGGTCCGAACGCCCCTCGCGCCTGCCGTACAACGGCACCATCGGGGGCGCCTCGTAACGTCGGTGCCGACGACCTGAGACAGGCGAACTCCGTCCGTCCGCCACCTTCCACGAAAAGTGACCAAGTGAAACGTACGAGATTGTGGGCAGGGCTCGCCGCGACGGCGGCGGTCGCCGCCGGGGTGACCGTCTGGGCGCTTCCATCCCCGTCGACGGTGCCGTCGGAATCCAAGCCCGCGTCCGTGACCGAGACCAAGACCAAGAAGCAGGCAAACACGCTTTTGCAGTCCGCACTTCAGAGCCAGGCGCACCAGGATTCCCTTGGGGCTGCCCAGGACTACCGGCATGTGCTGGAACTGGACCCCAAGAACAAGCAAGCCTGGTACGGCCTCGGCCTCATCGAGCAGCAGAACGGCAGGACGGCGGATGCCCGTGCAGCGTACGAGAAGGCTCTCGAGACCGATCCGAAATTCATGTCCGCGCTCTACAGCGAGGCGTTTCTGCTGAGGTCGAGCGATCCCGACCGGGCCATTGAGCTCTTGAAGCGTGCCGTTGCCGCCGATCCGAAATCCACCACGATCCAGCTGCAACTGGGTAACCTCCTCGCCGGGCAGCACCGCAAGGGCGAGGCCGAGGATGTGTTCCGTCATGCGGTCGCGGTCGACCACCGGATCCTTCCCCAAGTGCCGGAAGAGTTCCGGGTTTCCGTGAGCCGCTGAGTGCCTGGCGGCGCGGACGACACCCCGGAAAGCGCCCTGCGGACCCGTCCGGTTCCGCAGGGCGCCTCTACGTGTGGCGGGCACTCGCGCGCGCCGCGGCGGCCGGCCCGGCGAACGCGGGTTCCTTCAGGGCGGCAGCCAGCTGGTCGTCCCACGGGGGGAGGGGGGCGAGGCCGGCCCGCTGCCAGTTGCCGTGACCGAGGACACCGAAGGCCGGGCGGGTGGCCGGGCGCGGGAACTTGTCCGAGCCGACCGGACGGATCCGCTCGGGATCGAGGCCGCTGAGCCGGAAGGTCTCACGCGCCAGGCCGCACCATGTGGCGCGGCCTGCCGCCGTGCCGTGGTAGATGCCGGCCGGTGCCCGTCCGGTCAGCGCGGCACGGCCGAGGGCGGCCAGTTGTCGGGCGAGCGCCCGGGACCAGGTCGGCTGGCCGTGCTGGTCGGCCACCACGTCCAAGGTCTCGCGCCGAGCCGCGAGTTCGAGCATGGTGGCCACGAAATTCCGGCCGTGCGCGCCGTAGAGCCAGGCGGTGCGCACGATGTAGCCGGTGCGCGGCAGCAGTTCGACGACAGCCCGCTCCCCCGCCAGTTTGCTTCGCCCGTACGCGTTGACGGGCTGCGTCGGCGCGTCTTCGGAGTACGGCTGACGGGCGTCGCCCGGGAACACGTAGTCGGTGGAAATGTGGAGCAGGAGCGCTCCGCTGTCCGCGCAGGCGCGTGCGAGGTGGCGGACGCCGGTGCCGTTCACGGCTGTGGCCGCGGCCTCGGACCGCTCGGCGCCGTCGACGTCCGTCCATGCGGCACAGTTGACGACCACTCGGTGACCGGCGACGGCGGCGCGGACGGCTGCCAGGTCGGTGATGTCGAGCCTGTCCCGGCTCAGGCCCGTCACCCTGGCGTCCGGATCGCCGGCGAGCTCGGCCAGCACGTCCTGACCGAGGAGCCCGCGCACACCGGTCACCAGCCAGCTGATGGTCATCGCAGCTCAGCCCTCTCCTTCAGCGGCTCCCACCAGGAGCGGTGTGCGCGGTACCAGGCGACCGTGGCGGCCAGGCCCTCCGTGAAGGACACCTGCGGGGCGTAACCGAGGTGCTCGCGGATCTTGCTGTCGTCCAGTGAGTAGCGGAGGTCGTGGCCTTTGCGGTCGGCCACGTACTCGACCCGGTCCCAGTCCGCGCCGGCCGCGTCCAGCAGCAGGCCGGTGAGCTTGTGGTTGCTCAGCTCGGTCCCGCCGCCGATGTGATAGACCTCCCCCGCCCTGCCGCCGTGCAGGACCAGGTCGATGCCCTGGCAGTGGTCGGAGACGTGCAGCCAGTCGCGGATGTTGCGGCCGTCTCCGTACAGGGGGACCGTCTTCCCGTCGATCAGGTTGGTGATGAAGAGCGGGATGGCCTTCTCGGGGAACTGGTAAGGCCCGTAGTTGTTGGTGCATCGGGTGACCACCACGTCCAGGCCGTGGGTGCGGTGGTAGGCGAGCGCCAGCAGGTCGGAGCCGGCCTTCGACGCGGAGTACGGGGAGTTCGGCGCCAGTGGCCATCCCTCGGTCCACGAGCCTTCGGTGATCGAGCCGTACACCTCGTCGGTGGACACGTGGACGAAGCGGCCGACGCCGTGCCGGTGGGCCGCGTCCAGGAGCACCTGCGTGCCCATCACATTGGTGCGGACGAACGGACCGGCCCCGTCGATCGAGCGGTCCACGTGCGACTCGGCGGCGAAATGGACCACCGCGTCCTGGCCAGCCATCACCTGGTCGACCACGTCCGGGTCACAGATGTCGCCGTGGAGGAAGGTGTAGCCCGGATGCCCCGCGACCGGGGCCAGATTCTGCTCGACCCCCGAGTAAGTGAGTTTGTCCAGGACGGTGACCCGCGCCGACGGATCCGAGTTCAGCCGTCGGCGGACGTATTGCGAACCGATGAATCCAGCACCACCGGTTACCAGGACGCGCATAGTTCTCCAGGTGTCTTGCTGCCCGGCGTTCAGCACCGGGGCTTTCCCTTCCGATGCCGAGGTCGCGGGTGCAGGCACATGCGGACGGTGCCCGCGAGGCCGAAGCCTCGGGGCACCGTCACTAGTTCCCATGTGGAGCGGTCGACCCGCACGGTACTGCCGCTCGCGTGGGATTCACGAGGCGTTGCAGACCACGTACGCAGTGATGAAGGCGGTGCCGATGGGCGAGCCCACGGTAGCTGGGGTCCCAGCCTGCCACCCGTTGGGGATGGTTCCATCAGGGCCGGGGGGAAGGGGCCTGTTGATCGAGATGTTGGCTCCAGTGGCTTCGTATCCGCCGCCGGTGGCCACGTCGCCGGTGTCGCAGGTGACTTCCACGTGGTGGACGTTTACGTCGACAGTCCTCCACTTGTAGTACGTGTGGACGCCGCTGGCGCCCTGGGAGCCCTGAGCACCCTGAGCACCCTGGTAGCCCTGCGGACCCTGGGCACCCTGGGCACCCTGCGGGCCCTGGACACCCACACCGTTCTCACCATTGGCGCCCTGCGCGCCCTGCGCGCCCTGATAGCCCTGCGGACCCTGCGCGCCCTGGGCACCCTGATAGCCCCGCGGACCCTGCGGACCCTGCGGACCCCGCGGACCCTGCGCACCCTGCGCGCCCTGCGCACCCTGCGCGCCCCGCTTGCCATCATGGCCAGGCTTGCCCTGGGGGCCTCGGTCGCCCTTGGGGCCCCGGTCGCCCTTGGGGCCCCGGTCGCCCTTGTGGCCGCCGGCGGGCGCCGCGTGGGAGACAGCGTTGTCTACGCCCGACCTGTGGATCGCATCGGCGATGGCCACCGAGCTCGGCGCAACGTTGAGCACCACCGCGAGAGCGCCCGCCGACACCAGCGTGGCGGACCTCAGGCGTGAACTTCGAATCGTTCTACGGTTCAAGAGAACCTTCCTCAGGAACTGGGAGGGAATCAGACCGCAAGCGCGCGCACTTGGTGCGCTTTATTCGCATGCGCGTCACGTCGCCTTTGGCTACGGACAAAACCATTCTTAATCTCTCGGCAATTGAATGGTCACGGATCACGCCACGACTTGCGCGAGGATCACCCGTGCGGCCTCAATGCACCTACTTTCTCCGCGCCTTCCTCGCAGATTCCTTTGGCAAGCCCTCTGCGATACGCGGCGCAGTCCTGGAAGGAAGGCAGCAGACCATGTCGCCCGGCTTCCTCCAGCGTGGGCGCAGCGGCGTCCTTGTCGGAAAGGCGCGGGGCGAGTTCCTCGGGCCAGGCAATGGCCAATTCTGGGTCGAGCGGGTTGATCCCGTGTTCGCGCTGCGGCGCGTATCCCTCTGAACAGAGGTATACGACCGTGGAATTGTCCTCCAGCGCCATGAAGGCGTGGCCCAGCCCTTCCGAGATGTACACGCAGTGGTGCGTCGTGTCGTCGAGTCTGACCGCCTCCCACTTCCCGAAGCTCGGAGAACCGGTGCGGATGTCGACCACCACATCGAGGACGGCGCCGCTGACGCAAGTGACGTACTTGGCCTGGCCCGGTGGGACCGATGCGTAGTGGATGCCGCGGAGAGTGCCGAGAACGGAGCGGGAGCAGTTGGCCTGTTCGAGTCGGAGCCCCTGGCCGATGGAATCACGAAACCCTTCACTCTTGAACCACTCGTGGAATCTACCCCTGCTGTCCGTGAACACCTTGGGCCTGTCCACCCAGGCCCCTTCGATGCCAAGTGGCTCCATGTGAATACTCCTTTCCACCGCGCAGTCGGTTCAGGGTCGGCCCAGCGGTTCCTGGTGGCGCGATCCGCCACCTCTCTGGGGCAGAACGACATGCCGGTAGTCCTCCAGCAGCCCCAGCAGGTAGTGGCCGTATCCGCTCTTGAGCAGGGGCTGGGCCAGCTCCCGGAGCCGGTCGTCATCGATCAGGCCGGCACGCCACACCGCTTCCTCCACGCACCCGACCTTGAAGCCCTGGCGCTCCTCGATCACCCGGACGAACTCCGAAGCCTGCACCATGGAATTGAAGGTCCCGGTGTCCAGCCACGCGGTGCCGCGGTCCAGCCGCGTGACATGCAGCGCCCCGGCCTCCAGATAGACCCGGTTGAGGTCGGAGATCTCCAACTCGCCCCGGGCGCTGGGCCGCAGACCGCGGGCGATGTCCACGACGTGATGGTCGTAGAAGTAGAGGCCGGGCACGGCATAGCGGGACTTCGGCCGGGCCGGTTTCTCCTCGATGGACAGCGCCCGGCCCGACTCGTCGAACTCCACCACGCCGTAGGCAGAGGGGTTGGCGACCTGGTAGGCGAACACCCTCCCGCCCTTGAGGTCGTCGTCGTGGCGGGCCAGCCGGGTGCCGAGGCCGCTCCCGTAGAAGATGTTGTCGCCCAGGATCAGGGCCACCGACTCGCCGCCGATGAAGTCGGCCCCCAGAAGAAAGGCCTGGGCGATGCCCTCCGGGTGCTCCTGCGCCATGTACTCAAGACGCAGGCCCAGTTGACGGCCGTCGCCGAGCAAGCGGCGGAACTGGTACTGGTCTTCGGGGGTGGTGATGATCAGGATCTCGCGAACACCGGCCATCACCAGTGTGGAAAGCGGGTAGTAGATCATCGGTTTGTCGAAAACCGGCAGCAGTTGCTTCGACACCGAGCGGGTCAGTGGCCACAGTCGCGAGCCGGTGCCCCCGGCCAGGAGAATTCCGCGCATGGCAGCACCATAGGTGAATTGCCCCTTAATGCCGGTTTGTTACACGTCACTAAGGGGTGTTTCGGACATACTGACAGCCGTCGCGCCCGGATGCCGTCCGCACGGCGCGATCGAGCACGACCTGAACGGAGTCCGGAATGCCCGACACAGCCGCCGAGGCCCCCCGCCGGCACACCGCCGACTCGACGGTGCTGGCGCTGACCGCGTACATCACGGTGACGGTAGCCCTCTTGGTCCGTGTACTTCTGCTGCCCGGCGAGTCGTGGGACTACGACACCTTTCTCGAGCCCTGGTACTGGCACATCGTGAGCCACGGCGGGTTCCACGCTCTCGCCGACCCCGGCTTCTCGGACTACAACGTTCCCTACCTCTACCTGATGGCCGCGCTGACCTACCTGCCGCTGTCGTCGCTGGTGGGCATCAAGTGCGTCTCGATCCTTTTCGACCTGGCGCTGGCGTATTACACCTTCCGGATTCTGTTCCTGCTCCGGCCCGCGCACCGGTGGGCGGCCTTCGGCGCGGCCGCGGTCGTACTCTTCCTGCCCACCGTCGTCACCAACAGCGCGTGGTGGGGGCAGTGCGACGCCGTCTTCGCGGCCTTCCTGGTCGGTGGGACCTACCACGCGCTGCGCCCACGGCCGTGGTGGGCGTGCGCGTTCTTCGGGATCGCGCTGGCGTTCAAGTTCCAGGCAGTTTTCCTCTTCCCCTTCCTGCTCGTACTGGTGCTGGTGGGACGGGTGCCGTGGCGGTGCCTGCTCGCCGTTCCCGCGGCGTACCTCGTACTCGATGTCCCGGCCCTCGCGCTCGGCGCCGACCCGGGACGGCTGCTGACGGTCTACGCCCGGCAGACGGACACGTACCACCTCCTCACCATCTACGCGCCGTCCGTCTACCAGTTCCTGTCGGTGCCCGGTAACCCCGACCCCGTGCGCAGCGCGGGCGTTCTGGTCGCGGGGGTGCTTGTGTCGCTCCTGATGGGGCTGGCGGTCCGGTCCCTGCGGCGCGGCCGACGCGGCGTGCCGGACTCCGGCCTTCGCGCTCCGGGACTCACGGACACCCGGATCGTGTTGCTGGCCACCTGCTCGGCGATCGTGGTGCCGTTCCTGCTGCCCTCGATGCACGAGCGGTACTTCTACGTCGCAGACGTGTTCACCGTGATGGCCGCGTTCCTACTGCCCCGGCAGCTTTGGTACGTGCCGATGCTGGTGCAGCTCGCCTCGTTCGGCAGTTACCTGGCGTGCGTTGCCCCGCGCGTGGCTCCGTATCTGTCGATGCCCGCGCACGGTGTGCTGATGCTGCTGGCGCTGATGGCCCTGCTCCGGACGACAGTCCACGAGTTCCGCCACGGGTCCGAAGCGCCGACCGTGCCCGGCCGGCGGGTCGCCGGCAGCACCACGGCCGAGCCGGCCCGGACGTAGCAGCCGCGAAGGACCGGCAGCGGCAGCCGACGCAGTAACCCGGCCCGACGCAGTCCGGTAACGGGAGGTCCTCCCCTACCGACGGCCCGGCGCGATGACATAGCGCGCCGGGCCGTCGCGGGAGACGGACTCCTAGGAGAGGCCCTGGCCGCCGAGGGAGTCCTCTCTGGTTCCCTGGCCGCGTCGCGGGCCCGGCCAGGCGATGCCCATCGTGGGGGCGGCGGCCGTGCCGGTGTCTTCGGCGACGTAGTAGGTCGGGCGTTGACGGACGGCGGTGTAGATGCGGCCGAGGTACTCGCCGAGCACGCCCAGGCAGATGAGCTGAACGGCACCGATGAAGAGCACGGCGATGATCAGGGAGGTCCAGCCGGGGGCGGTGTCGCCCGCCGCGTACACCACCAGTGTGTACACGAGCGTGCCGAGGCAGACGAAGAAGGCGAGGGTGCCGAGCCAGATGGCCAGCCTCAGCGGGGCGACGGAGAAGCTGATGATGCTGTCGACCGCCAGCAGGATCATCTTGCGCAGGGGGTACTTGGTGTGACCAGCGACGCGTGGGTCGCGGTGGTAGGTGACCTCTCCGCTGGGGAAGCCGAACCACGGGACGAGGAGCCGGTACACCTGTGGCTGGTCGGGCAGGGCTTTCAGGGCGTCGAGGGTGTTGCGTGACAGGAGGCGGAAGTCGCCGGCCTGGGCGGGGACATGGGTGCCGACCATGCGCCGCATGAGCCAGTAGTAGGCGCCGGCGGTGCGGCGTTTGAAGCCGCTGTCGGTGGAGCGGTTGGCGCGTACGCCGTAGACGATGTCCAGGTGCTGGGAGCGGGCCAGGGCGAGCATCTCGGGGATCTTCTCCGGGGGGTCCTGGAGATCGGCGTCGAGGCTCGCGGCGTACTGCCCGAGGGCGCGGTGCAGGCCAACGGTCAGCGCGGCCTGGTGTCCACTGTTGCGTCGCAGTCGTACGACCCGCAACTGAGGCCAGATGGCCCGCAGTTCCACCAGTTGTTCGGCGGTCCTGTCCGTGGAGCCGTCGTCCACCGCGACGACCTCGTACGGCTCGCCTGTCCCGTCCAGCACCGGCCGCAGCCGCCCCACCAGCGCCGGCAACGCCTCTTCCTCGTTGAACATCGGAATCACGACCGACAACTCAACCGGTGATTCGATCCGGTCGGTCGAGTCGTGGAGCACATCAATCATTCGGAGATCCGAGCCCATTCTGGAGCGGGTGGACGCACGAAAGCGCCCCGATTTGCTCCCGTACGCTACAGTCTGGGGCTGTTTCAGCACGTTCAGACACACGTCCTCGAACCCCGGGTGCCGTAACCGATGCCGAAGCCCACCGAGCCCGTCCGGGACTCCACTGCGCCCTCCACGGAGCCCTCCACGGAGCCCTCCACGACACCAACGGCCGACATGCCCGCCGACGTGACCGAGGCCGGGGTCGCCCGGCAGCTGCCGGTGTTCGCAATCATCGGTGTGCTGTCCACCACCGCCTATCTGGGCCTGTACACGGTGCTCAGGCCGGCGCTCGACGCCCAGCCCGCCAACCTGGTCTCGCTGCTGATCACCGCTGTGGCGAACACCGCCGCCAACCGCCGATTCACCTTCCGGGTGCACGGCGTGGAGGGGGCTGCCCGCCATCAACTCCAGGGGCTGGTGGCCTTCTTCGCCGGGCTCGCGCTGAGCAGCGGCGCCCTCACCGTGGTGCACCGGACCCTGCCGGACGCGCCGCACGTGGAGGTCGGCGCACTGATCGTGGCCAATGTCGCCGCGACCGCACTTCGCTTCGTATTGCTGCGGCTGTGGGTGTTCACAGGGCCGTAGAGCGACGCTTCCCACCAGCGTGGCCTCCTCGCGGCCGCACGTAGTGGCACCCCCGGTTCCGGTTGCGTACCGGGACCCGGTGGTCACCGTGTGTTCACCACCCGAGACGGGGAATGTTGGATTCCGAGGTGCACGCTCCAGGCGTGAGACGTGCACGCTCCAGGCGTGAGACGTATCGCAGGGATCGTCCTGGCGGTACTGCTGATCGGCGGAGTGGTAGCAGCCGTCGTCGCGGGCCGCAATGGTCAGGACAAGGGCACGGCAACGAAGACCGTGCGGGGAGTGATCGGTTCGGAGAAGGCGGAGTTCTTCGCCGATCCCGACGTGGTGGCCGCGCTGCTGAACCCCGGCTGGGTCGCCGAGGTCCTCGCCCAGGACCCGGAGGGCGTGCACACACTGTCCCGTGCCGTGCGGCAGGACATTCCCGAGGCAGTCGACACCTTCGTACGGACGAGGTGGTGGACCCGGCTGACCCCCGGCAGCGAACCGCCGGAGCGCCATCTGGAGCGCCAACTCACCCTGTTGCACGAGGAGTCGGACCGGCTGGCGGCCTCGCTGCGGGAGACGGAGGCGCGGCGGCAGGAGTCGCACACGCGCTATCTGGAGGACCGGGGGCGCTCGTAGTAACGGCTCATCCCCCGTACGTGGCGATGACGACGAGGATCACCACCACCGCGATCAGCAGGGCGACCTTCAGCGCCGTGCCCCAGGCTCCGCCCGTCCGCTCCTGCTGCCCCGGCGCGTCCGGCAGCGGGACCGGCACCGGCCCGTTGAACACGTCGTGACCCGTCACCGCCGCCCGCGTGCACCACGGGCAGGACGTGAGATGGGAGCCGTACGTGTGCAGCGGGCGGTTCTGGCAGACCCGTACGAGGGAACGCTCCTTGTCCAAGGCGCGCAGCCAGGCCTCCGCCGGGGGGCGGGCCGCAGGGGCGTGCACGCCGGGGCCGAAGGCGGCGCGGGCCAGGGTGAGGAGTTCGGGGGGCAGCACGGAGGGGTCGATGGTGCCGCGCGGGATGACGACCAGCTCGGGGCGTACGACGTAGGAGCAGCTGGCGGCGATGTTGTCCTTGACGGTCGACTCGGAGGCGCTGTCGTGCGGGACGCCGCCGAAGGGGTGGTTGCCTGCGGTCAGCAGCTGGTAGACGAGGACCGCGAGGGCGAAGTCGTCGGTGGCGCGGGTGGCGGGGCCGCCCGCCTGGCGCTCGGGGGACGAGTAGTCGGTGGTGTGCATCAGACAGGGGAAGAGTTCCCCGGTCACCGGATCGTTGAAGGCGATGGAGTCGCAGTCGAGGAAGGTGACGAAGCCGTTGGCGTCGACCACCACGTTGCTGCTGGAGAAGTCGCCGATGACGAGGTTGTCGTAGTGCATGCGGGCGGTCATGAAGGCCAGGTTCCAGGCGACGCCGAGCAGAAAGCGCCAGTCGGCCCGGTCGGGGAAGAGCTTGAGGCGCTGGGCTCGGGTGAACAGGCCGATCAGCTGGACGTGTCGGGGCTCGCCGAAGCGGCGCATGGCGTAGCCGAGGAACTCGCCCCGGGGGCCGCGGGCCAGTGCGGTCGGCCAGGCCAGTTCGGGCGGCTGGGACACGTCGGTGGGGCGGGCGGCGAGCGGGGACATGGTCAGCATCCGCATCAGCCGGCGCTCCTGGTCCAGGCCCGGCGGTTCGCGGTAGAGCTTGACGACGATCCCGTCGTCGCCGACGACCGGGAAGACGGCCGCCTGGCCGCCGCCCTTGAGCGGCAGCGCCGCGAGGGTGACGGGCTTCCCGTCCAGGAACACCGTGAGGCCGCTCATGGCCGCGCCTTGAGCACGGCCCGCAGCAGGGTCTTGTCGTCGGCGTTCAGGGCGGTGAGCCGGTCCGACCTCAGCAGGGTCGCGAGACCCTCGTGGGTGTTGTCGGTCACGGTGTCGAGGGAGCGGAACACGGCGTCGACGAAGGACGTGTTCGGGGACAGCGCGCCGCCGCCGGAGCGGTTGAGCGCGGCCTGCACGAGTCCGTCGGTGGACAGCAGCACCCCGTCGACCCCGTCGTCGGACACGCAGTCGGTGTGCACCCAGCGGGCCGCGTCCGGCGAGGTGAGGAAGACCGTCTCGTTGCTGTACTCGCTGGCCGCCATCGCCTGCGGCAGCAGATGGAACTGGCGCTCCCCGTCCTCCGTGCCGGCGCGCAGGACGACGAATCCGTCGCCCACGGTGAGATGCCCCAGCCAGCCGGGCGCGAGCACCACGACGGTGAGAGTGGTCGCGAAGTCCGCGGCGTCGGCGCCGGTGGCGTCCAGGAACATCTTGCTGACGTCGTGGAAGGCGTCTTCGAGCAACTCGTGCACGGCCTCCCCGGGATGGCAGTCCGTCGCCGCGGCCGCCCGACGCGCGAACTGCTCCGCGGCCAGTTCGACGGCGAGCCGCGACCCCTCCTCGGAGCGCGGCCTGCTGCCCGCGCCGTCCGCGACCGCGAGCACCGCCACGGACGCCGACACCGTGTACGCGCACGCGTCCTGGCAGGGCAGTCCCTGGCGGCGGTGGCGGTAGCCCTCGACGCTCATGCCGTGGATCCGCCACCGCGACTCACGCTCGTCGACTCCGGTCATCGGTCAGGATTCCCCTCCGGTCGTGAGCCAGGACTCGTATCCGGTCGTGAGACTGGATTCGTACGCGGTCATCAGGATTCCCAGGCCGGGCGTTGCGTCTTGAACTGGCTGAAGATCTTCTCGAAGACCTCGTCGCCCGCGCCCTTCTGCTCGGCGTTGGCGCTGGCGGACATCATCTGGAGCAGCTCGCGGAAGGGGAATCCCTGCAGACGGGCGTTGAACTTCGGCGCGAAAGCCTGGAGCACCTGCTCGCCCATGTCGGTGATGCCGCCGACCCCTATCGCGTACAGCCGGAAGCGGCGGGCGCGCTGCTCCTCGGCCAGGACCGGGATCAACCGGTGCCAGGAGTCGGTGAGATGGCCCGTCCCGTCCGTCGGCAGTCCGTCGGTGACCAGGCAGATCTGCGGCCGGTAGTACTGGAGTCCGGAGGCGCGCAGCTCGGCCTTGCGGGCCGCGACGATGTGCATCGACAGCTCCAGCGCCTCCGTCATCAGGGTCACCCCGGCTGCGGTGAGCTGCGGCGGCCGGAACATGTGCGCGGGCACGAAGGGGCTCACCGGGGCGCGCGGGGCGAGGAGTTGGGGACCACGCCAGGCGGCGACGCCCTGGCCGCCGAAGGTGACCACGGCGACCTCGACGCTGTAGCTGAGGCTGACGTCGTCGTGCAGCTCCCGGGTCCACTCCATGAGCGCGTTGTTGAGCGTCTGGATCGGCTGTCCCGCCATGGAGCTCGAGGTGTCGAGACAGAGCACCAGGGGCAGGCGCTGCGCGTTGTTCTCGAACTCGATGTCGGCGTACTCCGCCGGCAGCGTGGGCGGGTATTCGCTGTGCATCTCTGTTTCTCCTGGTCTGGGGCCGGGTGCCGTTGTTCTCGGGTCCGGGCGCCGTTGTGCTCAGGTCCGGGCGCCGTTGTCCTCAGGGCGCCGTTGTTCTCAGGTCCGGGTGCCTTTGGCGTGCCGTCCGGTGGTCGGAGGGAACGCGTACAGGACGTCGGAGTCCCGCTCCCGCGCGTCGGTGACGTCGACGAGTCCGCCGGGAGCGGGCGGCGGCCGCCCGGGGTCGGCCCACACCGCCCGGTACAGCACGCGGTCCAGCTCGACATAGCCCTGCGGATGCAGTTCGGTGCGGACGACGGCGGACCTGGCGGGGCCCGGCACGTTTCCGCCCCGCCGCCCGTACTTGGGCGTCGGCGTGACTCGGAGGCGGGTGGTGGTCTCGTCGTGTGTCCGGGCGTGGGCGGTCGCGGGCACGGCGCCCACGCCGGGCGCGGCGAGGGCACGGCGAGGCAGCGCGCCCACCGCCTGGGAGGACCGCCGGATCAGGAACAGCAGGACGGTGAGGAGGAGGACGAGTACGACGCAGAGGACGGCGAGGATCTGGGTGGTGGTGTCCCAGCCCGAGCCGGAGGAGCCGGCGTGGGGCGGAGGCGACGGGGACTTTGTGGGAGACGGGCTCTTGGAAACGGGTGTTCGGCCGTCGGCGATGCTGTACGCGTGCTGCTTGGACAGGTCGGTCGCCTGATTCTGGGCGATCAGGTCACGACCGTTCAGCGCACCCTTGGCGAGCTGGGCGCACAGGTCCTTGGGGTTGTCGGAGTTCTTGGGGTCGCAGACCGGGAGGCTCGCCAGCTCGTTCACGGCCTCGGTCGTCAGCGGGTCGATCGTGGCGCCCGGATCGACGAGACGGGCGCCGGGCCTCGCCAGCAGGAGGAGCGCGGTTCCACCCGCTCCGGTGTGCCCGCCCTTCGGTACCTCGACCACGAGCTTGGCACGGTCGCCCCACAGGGTCTGCTCGACGTCCTTGCGCTCCTTCGCGCTGCCGTCGAACACCACTGCCTCGTCCAGGGTGACCCGGACGGTCCCCTGGCCGATCCATCGGGACCAGCACTGGAGGCGCTCCTTGAAGTCCTTGCCGCACACCTCGTCGGCCGACGCCGTCGCCCCCGCGGGAGCCAGCACGATCAGCACGCCGAAAAGCACGGTGAAGTAGAGCGAACGCCGCATCGGCAACCCCCCGTGGCCTGAAAGGCACACCCCCGTGGCCCTGAAAGGCACTCGCCCATAGTGGGGGCAACCGGCGTGCGCCCGGAAGGGGTTTGGGGCACACGACGGATTTCACTTCTACAACTTGAAAACCTGATGGCAGCGGGTGAACATCTGCCGCGCCCGTTCCACCCAATCACTGGCCAGAGCATCGAAATCCGCTTGCGTCATCCGGCAGGTCAACGGGAGATCGCAGACGCCGGCGAGGCAGGGCCGCGGCCCCCGTACGTCCCACACGGACAGCATGGGATTCAACTGTTCGGTATTCCATGCGTTCGACGCCGCCGCGGCGACGGCGAGTTGATCCTGACGCAGATAATGACCGTCGGTCGCAAAAGCGACAAGGAGCCGTTTGGTGGTCATGAATCTCACCGTGACCATCCGCCCCGTTTCCTTGAGATCGAATTGCATGGACACAGAAACGGTGTCGGTCACGATGTGGTAATTCCGCCGGGCCACCCAGTTCTGCACCAACTGCCGCCAGTGCGTGCCTATTTCGAGGATCTCGTGGCCGCGGCCGGGAAAGGACTCAGGCGTCGCCACGACCCACCGCCTCGGCGACCATCGCGTCGGTCAGCCCGGCGTCCAGCAGCGCCTGGGCATGCAGCAGCAGGCAGGAGGGCACGGACACACTCGTCCCCTGCTTGCGGCGGCCGGCCAGGTCACGGGTGCGCGCCTTGATGCTGTGGGCCACGGTGGGCGGCGGCCAGGACGCGGACTTCGGCGCCTGCTCCAGCAACTCGGCAAGCAGCTCGCCGAGTTGGGGCCGGTCCTCGGGCCGCTTGGCCAGACAGTGCGCGATCAGCTCGCGCATGGACGCGGGTACGCCGTCGAGCTCGGGCTCGGCGAGGACGACCCGGTAGCGCACCGCCTCCCCGCTGCCGTGCGGCGGGCGGCCCGTCAGGGCGTAGACCAGCACTCCGCCGAGGGAGAAGACGTCGCTGGGCGGGCCCACCGGCGCGCCCTTGATCTGCTCGGGCGACATGAAGGGCGGAGTGCCGACGACGACGCCCACCTGAGTGAGTCCGGGGGCGCCGTCGACGCGGGAGATGCCGAAGTCGATGACGCGGGGCCCGTCGGAGGCGAGGAGCACATTCGCCGGTTTCAGGTCCCGGTGCACCACGCGAGCGGCGTGGATGGCCTGAAGCGCCTCGACCAGGCCCGCGCCGAGCGGCCGCACCTGCGGCTCGGGCAGTGGTCCGTCCGTACGAACGGCCTCGGCGAGCGAGGGTCCGGGCACATACATCGTGGCCAGCCACGGCAGTTCGGCCTCGGTGTCGGCGTCGATCACGGCTGCGGTGTACGCGCCGCTCACCACCCGCGCGGCCGCGACCTCGCGCGCGAAGCGCTCTCTGAACTCGCCCTCCGCCGCGAGCTCGGGCCGCACCACCTTCACGGCGACCTCGCGCCCGGCGGGCGAACGGCCGAGATACACCCATCCCATCCCGCCGGAGCCCAGCCGCCCCACGATGCGGTACGGCCCGATCTTCATGGGGTCGCTGACCGGTGTGCGCACCCCGCTCACCTCATTTCGGGGTTCGTTGCAGGATGTCCCGAGTGTCCCGCGAAATGCCGTGCACGGCAGAGGTGATGACGGAAGTGGGGGGCAGGATTACGTTCGACGCGCGCGGCGGCAGGCCGGAGGTTTTTCGCCCCCTCCGCCCCTACCCGTCCCGTACCCGGGGGCTGCGCCCCCGGACCCCCGCCAAAAGACTGCGCGGTTCCCCGCGCCCCTGAAAGGGCGCGGGGAACTGCGCGGCAAGCCCCCACCCACCCGCAGCCGCAAGGCTGGTGCGGGATGGGCAGGGGCGGAGGGGGCGACAAAACCCGGCATCGACGTCACCGCGGCCGGTCTTGACGACGTCGCAGGTCAGGGCAGAGCCGGACCGGCCGCGGAGCTTGACGGCGGGCGTCAGCCCAGGCGCTGTACCAGCGCGCGGTACTCGTCCCACAGCTCCTTCGGCGTGTGCTCGCCGAAGGTGTTGAGGTGCTCGGGAACCAGCGCGGCTTCCTCGCGCCACACGTCCTTGTCGACGGTGAGCAGGAAGTCGAGGTCGGACTCCGAGAGGTCGAGACCGTTGGTGTCCAGGGCCCCCTTGGCCGGCAGGATGCCGATGGGCGTCTCGACACCCTCGGCCTTGCCGTCGAGGCGCTGGACGATCCACTTCAGGACACGGCTGTTCTCACCGAAGCCCGGCCACACGAACTTGCCCGCGTCGTTCTTGCGGAACCAGTTCACGTAGTAGATCTTCGGGAGCTTCGCCTGGTCCTTGTCCTTGGCGACGTCGACCCAGTGGCCCATGTAGTCGCCCATGTTGTAGCCGCAGAACGGCAGCATGGCGAACGGGTCGCGGCGCAGCTCGCCGACCTTGCCCTCGGCTGCGGCGGTTTTCTCGGAGGCGACGTTCGCACCGAGGAAGACGCCGTGGTTCCAGTCGAAGGACTCCGTCACCAGCGGCACCGCGCTGGCGCGGCGGCCGCCGAAGAGGATCGCCGAGATCGGCACGCCCTTGGGGTCCTCCCACTCGGGCGCGATGATCGGGCACTGCGAGGCGGGGACGGTGAAGCGGGCGTTGGGGTGCGCGGCGGGCGTACCGGACTCGGGGGTCCAGTCATTGCCCTTCCAGTCGGTGAGGTGCGCCGGAGTCTCCTCCGTCATGCCCTCCCACCAGATGTCGTTGTCGTCGGTCAGCGCGACGTTCGTGAAGACGGAGTTGCCCCACAGTGTCTTCATCGCGTTGGCGTTGGTGTGCTCACCGGTGCCGGGCGCGACGCCGAAGAAGCCGGCCTCGGGGTTGATCGCGTACAGCTGCCCGTCCTCGCCGAACCGCATCCACGCGATGTCGTCGCCGATCGTCTCGACCGTCCAGCCGGAGATGGTGGGCTCCAGCATGGCGAGGTTCGTCTTGCCGCAGGCGCTCGGGAAGGCGGCGGCGACGTACTTGGACTCGCCCTGCGGCGGCGTCAGCTTCAGGATGAGCATGTGCTCGGCCAGCCAGCCCTCGTCGCGCGCCATGACGGAGGCGATGCGCAGGGCGTAGCACTTCTTGCCGAGCAGCGCGTTGCCGCCGTAGCCCGAGCCGTACGACCAGATCTCGCGCGTCTCGGGGAAGTGCGAGATGTACTTCGTGGAGTTGCAGGGCCACGGCACGTCCGCCTCGCCCTCGGCCAGCGGCGCTCCGAGCGTGTGCACAGCACGCACGAAGAAGCCGTCGGTGCCGAGTTCGTCGAGGACCGGCTGTCCCATGCGCGTCATCGTGCGCATGGACACGGCGACGTAGGCGGAGTCGGTGATCTCGACGCCTATCGCGGACAGGTCCGAGCCGAGCGGGCCCATGCAGAACGGGACGACGTACATCGTCCGGCCCTTCATCGAGCCACGGAAGACGCCCTGCTCACCGGCGAAGATCTCCCGCATCTCGGCGGGGGCCTTCCAGTGGTTGGTCGGGCCCGCGTCCTCCTCCTTCTCGGAGCAGATGAACGTCCGGTCCTCGACCCGCGCGACATCGGTCGGGTCGGAAGCGGCGTAGTACGAATTGGGGCGCTTGATCGGGTCGAGCTTCTTGAAGGTGCCCTTGCGGACGAGCTCCTCGCTCAGTCGCTCGTATTCGGCCTCGGATCCGTCACACCAGACCACGCTGTCCGGCTGGGTCAGTTCTGCGATCTCGTTGACCCACGAGATCAGTTCTTTGTGATGGGTGGGGACGACCGTAGTGGGAGCCGCGATGTCGCGCGCCACGATTGCTCCTAAATGAGGGGTTTTGTTGTTGGCCCCGTGGGGGCTGCGACCCGGATGCTTCACGGTGGTGAACCTCTGGCGCTCATCCGGTGCCGACCGCACTCATTTGATCATCCGACTGAACCGCGCATATGTCCATAGGACGTCACACCTGAGCGGAGTGAGCATCGCCACTCGCCGGAAGGTTTCCCTCCACACACCCCGGGTTCACCCCGGATACCCCTGAGAAGTCCCGCCACCCGCGTGAGAGCATGGCCACTATTGGCGGCTCATCACGCCGGACCGATACGTAACTTACGGTTCCGTAGGTACGATTCGACGCATGACTGCGCCCGTCCCCGACGCGTCCACGGACCCACCGGCCGCCGGCCTCGGTTCCCTCGCGCGCTCCCTGCCGCACCCGTCCCTGCCGGACGAGATCAAGCCCAAGCTCCGCGGCTGGCTTCATCTCGGCATGTTTCCGGCCGCACTCATCTCCGGCCTGGTACTCACCGCTCTCGCGGACTCGCCACGCGGCCGCATCGCCTGCGGGATCTTCGCCCTCACGGCCTGCCTGCTGTTCGGAGTGAGCGCGCTCTACCACCGCGGCAACTGGGGCCCGCGCATGGACGGCGTGCTGCGCAGGCTCGACCACGCGAACATCTTCCTGATCATCGCGGGCACCTACACACCCCTGACGATGCTGCTGCTGCCGGGCACCAAGGGGCAGTGGCTCCTGTGGGGCATCTGGGGCGCGGCAGTGGCCGGCATCATCTTCCGCGTGTTCTGGGTCGGCGCCCCGCGCTGGCTCTACACCCCGTGTTACATCGCAATGGGCTGGGCGGCCGTCTTCTTCCTCCCGGACTTCATGCGCACGGGCGGGGTCGCCGTCCTCGTGCTGGTGATCGTCGGCGGTCTGCTCTACAGCGCGGGCGGCGTGATCTACGGGATCAAGCGCCCCAACCCGTCACCGCGCTGGTTCGGCTTCCACGAGGTCTTCCACTCCTTCACCCTCGCGGCGTTCGTCGTGCACTACGTCGGAATCTCGCTGGTGGCCTATCAGCACGGGTGACCTGCGGCCCGGCTCCCCGCCGGGTCTTTCCGACCGACTCCTCCTCAGTGGCCGTGGCGTGGAAGCCGCGGCCACTTCGCATGTCAGGACGGCGACGCCCACCAGCACCAGGCCGACGACGGCCGGCGTGCCCCCGGCGATGAATCCGGCCACACACAGCACCGCCGCCAGCAGCGCCACCACCCTCGTCACCACGACGTTCATCTCACCCTCCCCTCCAGTGATCACATTCCGTACCTCGCCCCGATCTCAGAGTGACACGGGGCACTGACAATGAACCCAACCGAATAGATTGACAGGTGCCATCTTTTGAGAGTTACTCCCATTTCATGGTGACTCTCACTCAGGACGGCGCCGAACGGCGCGACCCTCGCCGCTGGTGGGCCCTTGGCGCCCTGGTCGCGAGCATGCTCGTGCTCGGTTTCGACATGACGATCCTCAACGTGGCGCTGCCGACGATGGCCCGTGACCTGGGCGCATCCACCGGACAGCAGCAGTGGACGGCGGACGCGTACGTCGTCGTCTTCGCTTCCCTGATGCTTCCGGCGGGCCTGCTCGGCGACCGCTTCGGACGGCGCCGGATGCTCATCACCGGCCTCGGCATCTTCCTGGCCGGCTCCCTGGTCGGCGCCCTCGTCGACGATGCCACCCCGGTGATCGTCGCCCGCGCCCTGATGGGTGTCGGCGGCGCGCTCGTGATGCCGCTCGCGATGGCCGTGCTGCCCTCGCTGTTCGGACCCGACGAGCGCACCAAGGCCGTGGGCGCGGTCTCCGCCGCCTCCGCCCTCGGTCTGCCGCTCGGTCCGATCGTCGGCGGCTGGCTGCTCGACCACTTCTGGTGGGGTTCGGTCTTCCTGGTCAACGTGCCGATGGCCGCCATCGGCATCGCCGCCTGCGTCTTCCTGCTCCCCGAGACCCTCCCCCACTCTCGGCTGCGCCCGAGCGGGGGGACCCCCATCCCGGCCTCGCCCAAGGTCGACGCCGTCTCCACCGCTCTCACCGCGGCCGGCCTCAGCATCCTGATCTACGCGATCATCGAGGCCCCGCACCGAGGCTGGGGCGACCCGCTGATCCTCGGCTTCTTCACGGCCGCGATCGCCCTGGTCGCACTGCTCGTCGTCCGCGAACGCCGCAGCGTACGCCCGATGCTGGACCTCTCCCTCCTCGCCCAGCGCGGCTTTCTGCTCAACACGCTCGCCGCGACCCTCGTCATGTTCGTGCTGTCCGGGCTGATGTTCGTGCTGCCGCAGTATCTGCAGGCGGTGCTGGGGCACGACGCCCTCGCCACCGGAGTGCGGATGCTGCCGATGATGGGCGGACTGCTGATCGCCTCCCGGGGCGCCGGGCCTGTGCTGACCAAGTTCGGACCGCGCGCGGTGATCAGCGCCGGACTCGTCGCCCTCGCCTTCGCCGCGATACTCGGCAGCCGTACGTCCGTCGACGACGGCTACGGCTTCACCGCCCTGTGGCTGTCCATCGCCGGACTCGGCTTCGGCTTCGCCGTGGTCCCGGCGATGTCCGCCGCCCTCGGCGCCCTGCCCCGCGCCCGCGCCGGCTGGGGGTCCCCCCACGTCCTTAAGGCAGTGGGGGAGGCTCCGGGCTCCTCATGACGGTGCGCCAGGTGGGCAGCGCGATCGGCATCGCCCTGCTGGGCTCGCTCCTCGCGAGCGCGTACAGCGACCGGCTGGACACCTCCGGCCTGCCGCACTCGGTCGCGGGCACCGCCTCCGACTCCGTGGTCGGCGCCCATGTGGTCGCCGCGCGGCTCGGGGACCGCGCGCTCGCCGCCTCCGCGGACGCCTCGTACGTCCACGGCATGGACCTGGTCCTGCTGGTCAGCGGGATCGCGGCACTCGTCACCGCGCTGCTGGCCGCAGCGCTGCTGCCGAACCCCGAGCCGGCCCCCGACACCGCCCCCGGCCCCGAGGAGGACACCGACATGGCCCCGTCCCCCGCGGATGCCGGACAATGAGCACCATGGCCGCCACCGCACACAGCTCCACTCCCGGCGCGGTGCCCCAGCCGGGGCTCCGCGAGCGGAAGAAGATGAAGACCCGGATCGCGATCCGCGACGCGACGTATCGACTGATCCAGGAGCAGGGGTACGACGCGACGACCATCGAGCAGATCGCGGAGGCGGCCGAGGTCTCCCCGTCCACGGTGTTCCGCTACTTCCCGACCAAGGAGGACATCGTCCTCACGGACGAGCACGACCCGATCCTCGAGCAGGAGCTGCGGGCGCGGCCCGCGGACGAGCCGTGGTTCGACTCCCTGCGGTTCGTGTTGCGCAAGGCCATCGGCCTCGGGAACACCGAGGAGCCCGAGGTGACACGGCTGCGGACGCGGCTGATGGTCGAGGTCCCCGCGGTGCGCGCCCGGATGATGGAGAGCATGTCGGTCACCGGCCGCCTGCTGTGCCGGGCCATCGGGGAGCGCGTCGGCCGGGACCCGGAGAGTCTCGAAGTACGCGTCTTCGCGATGTCGCTGATCGGCGGCCTGATGGAGACCTCCCTGTACTGGGCCGAGGGCGGCCACCAGGAGGACTTCGCCGATGTCGTCGACCGCGCGGTGGACGTCCTGGAACACGGCCTGACCCCCGCGGCCCGGACTCTGCCCGCCGCCGGAAACCCGGAGGCCACGGCCACCCCCGACATGACATCCTGACCATGTGAACGGTCCGGAGATCCATGTCGAATTCGCCCCCGAACTGGGGCTGTTCGTCCCGCACGGGCGACGCGTCGGTGCCACGCAGGTCGGCACCGACGGCTCCTCCACGCTCGGCCATGTCATCGAGTCGCTGGGCGTCCCGCTGACGGAGGTCGGCGCCCTGGTCGTGGACGGCCGTGCGGTGCCGTTCGCGCACATCCCGGCGGCCGGGGAGACCGTGGAGGTCCGTGCGGTCGAGCGCCCCCAGCAGGTCCCGGGGGCCCCGCTCCGCTTCCTCCTCGACGTCCACCTCGGCACGCTCGCCCGCCGCCTGCGCCTGCTCGGCGTCGACACGGCGTACGAGTCCACGGACATCGGCGACCCGACCCTCGCCGCCCGTTCGGCGGCCGAGCGACGCGTGATGCTCAGTCGCGACCGCGGACTGCTGCGCCGCCGCGAGCTGTGGGCGGGCGCCTTCGTCTACAGCACCCGGCCCGATGACCAACTCCATGACGTACTGGCCCGGTTCGCGCCCGAGCTGAAGCCCTGGACGCGCTGCACGGCGTGCAACGGCCTGCTCAAGGAGGCCACCAAGGAGCAGGTCGCCGACCAGCTGGAAGGCGGCACGCGGCGGTCGTACGACGTCTTCGCGCGGTGCGAGGAGTGCGGGCGCGCCTACTGGAAGGGCGCGCACCACGACCGGCTGGAGACCATCGTGGAGCGCGCCCTCGCGGAGTTCGGAGCCGACGAGAAGAGCTAACGGCGCTTCTTCAGATCAGCCTTTCCGCAGGCCAGTCCGTCCTTGTTCGGGTCGAGCCCCAGCGGATCGTCCTTGCCGTTGACCTTCAGCCGCCCGTAGTCGTTCTTCTTCAGCCAGGAGCAGCGGGAGGCCGTCGTCTTCTTCACGCCGTCCGGGAAGACCGTAGGTACGCAGACGTTGATCGTGCCGTAGTGGCGGTCGCAGCCGGAGATCGTGGTGCTCACCTTCTGCGAGCTCCGCTTCTTGCCCGCCTTCGTGACCGTCCCCTCGAGGGAGTCGGCGAAGGAGTGGACGTGTGCCGAGGCGGTGTCCGTGGCCAGCGCGGACGGGCCCTGGAGGTGCACCCACTTGGCGACCGACGGCACGCCGTTGGCGTCGACCGCGAAGAGCATGTACCAGCCGGGCGGCGCCAGGTTGGGGTTGCTCGTCACGTTCAGGTCGACGTTGTTGCCGTCCACACTCAGCGGCAGGTCCACGAACCGCTGATTCGGGTCCGAGGAGTGCGTCACCGCGGCGGGGCGGATCAGCTCGGCCTTGACGATGGGCCGGTCGACGGTGATGCGCTGGGTGTCGCCGTACACCCACTCGTTGTCGATCACCGAAGTGATCGTCGGGCGGGTGCCCTTGAGCAGGTAGGGCGGGGTGTAGATGGACACGTTGTGGTTCCAGGTGCCGTTGCCCGGGTTGTCTCCGGTGGCCATCACCCGGCCGTCGGGCAGCAGGAACGCGGAGGAGTGGTAGCCGCGGGCCTGCGGGTCGGCGGCCACCGGGTCGAAGGTGGTGGTCGCCGGGTCGAAGATCGACGCCTCGTAGACGGGGTTGGCGCGGTTGTGCAGGCCGCCGCCCGTCTCCAGGACCTTGCCGTCGGGCAGGAGTACGGCGGAGACGTACATCTTGCCCTGATTGCCGGTCTCGCCCACCTTGCCGTTGCCCAGGTCCACCGTGCCTTGCGGGATCTGCGGGCCGACGGTGTACGTCGGATTGGTGGCCTTCAGGTCGATGATGTCGGTGAGCCGGTTGGCGTCCGGGTTGGAGTCGATGTTGCCGCCGCCGATCGTCAGGACCTTCTGGTCCTGGGCCGGGGGCAGCAGCACGCTCGCGGACTGGTCGCGTTCGTCCTTGTTCTGGAGCCCGGGGACCGCGGTCGTCGTGTTGGCGTCGTAGTCGTAGATCGCCGAACCCGTGCCCGGGGTGCCGTTGCCGAAGACATGGCTGCCCGAGTAGAAGAGCCGCCCGTCCTGCATCAGGATCATCGACGGGTACAGGCCCCAGAACGACCAGGTCTGGTTGACCTGCCACAACGGCAGCCACTTCTGCTCCGCGGCCGACCAGCGCTCGGCGGTCACCGAACCGGACGAGTCCTCGCGCAGACCGCCGAACGAGATGATGTCACCGTTGCCCAGTTCGGTGGCCGACGGATACCAGTGGCCGTCGTTGAGGTCGTTGGTCTTGTTGTACGTCTCGGTGACCGGGTCGAAGATGTACGAGTCCTTGTACCCCTCGTAGCCGTGCCCGCCCGCGACCGGGAACGCATTGTTGCCGCTCATCACCAGCACGCGCCCGTCGGCGAGCTGGACGTGCCCTGCGCAGAACATGTCCTTGGGCGTGGGGATCGTCTTGTACGTGCCGTTCGCCGGGTCGTAGACCGCGCTGGTGAACGTGCCCGCGTTGAACTGCTCCTCGCTGTTGCCGGAGCCCGCGATCAGCAGCACCTTGCCGTTGTTGAGGACGACGGAGTGCATGGAGCGGACCGGGTTCTGCGTGGGCAGCACCGTCCACTTGCCGTCGGCGCACTCCTCGGCGGTGCCGGTGCAGGTGGCCGACGGGATCGGGTCGGAGACCTGTTCCATCGTGTAATCGTCGGTGGTGGCGGAGCCGGTGCCGTAGACCGAGACGCCCCAGGTGATGCGGTCCGTGCCGGCCGGCACGGCAGGGGTCCGGACGGTCGCCTGGGTATAACTGCCCGCCATGTCCAGCGTCTTGAGGTCGGTCCAGTACTGCCAGCCGGCTGTCGTGTCGTGCCGGAAGAGCGTGATGGCGGCGTCGGGAGTCGTCGTCTTGTACCAGAGTCCGAGGTCGTACTGCTTGCCCGCGGTGACCACCGGCGCGCAGGTGGTGTCCTCGGTGATCAGCGCCTTGCGGTCGCCGTCGGCCCGGCGGGTCAGCGTGACCTTCATGGCCTTGGAACCGGAGTGGGAGTCGGCCACGGTGGAGAAGGTGAAGTCGTTGTCGCCCCAGCCGGACTTCTCCCAGCAGTACGGCATGCCGTCGGTGCCGTCCGTCTCGAAGCCCGGGTTCTTGACCAGGTTGGCGGCGGACGCCGGCTGCGGCGAGATCAGCAGCATCCCGGCGGCGAGGCCCGCCACGGCCAGGAGCGACGTTCTCCGCCGTGGTCGTGCCACGTGGTGCATACGTTTCATGCGGCTCTCCTTGCTGTGCGGCTCCCGCCCGCGGACTTGCTGTTGCGGCGCGGCAGATAGACCAGCGCTTCGGTCCCTGCGAAGCGCAGGACGAAGGTCGTCACCAGGGCCAGTGCGGTGGCGGAGAGTGCGCCCATCCCGAAGCGGTCGACGAAGAGCGCGATCAACGGGATGCGCAGCACCAGATCGGCGTTGGCGAGCAGCGCGAACCGGCCGACACGGTCCCACCAGTGCCGGTGCTTTCGGCGCTCACGGAAGAGAAGGTGCTCGATGAGCAGGAAGTTCCAGGCGACCCCGAGCTGGTTGGCGAGGATCTCGGCCGGTACGTAGTGCAGTCCGGCGGCGGTCAGCGCGTACAGGCCGAGCAGGTTCGGTACGAAGCCGGTGGCGCCGATCAGCCCGAAGACCACCAGGCGGGCGACCGGCGAGGCGGTGCGCAGCCCGACGAGGTGGCGCAGGAAACGGAAGCCCTCCTGCGCGGTCGACTTGGACTCGCCGGCGAACCGGTCCTGGAAGACGAAGGGCACCTCGGTCACCCCGCGGGGGCGGCTGCGCACGGCGAGTTCGAGGAGGATCTTGTAGCCGAGCGGCTGGAGGACCTCCGCGGTGACCGCGCTGCGGCGGATCGCGAAGAACCCGCTCATCGGGTCGCTGATGCCGCGCAGCCTGCGCGGGAAGAGCGTCTTGGTCAGCCAGGTCGCGCCGCGCGAGACGGCGATGCGGTAGCCGCCCGCGAGTCCGGCACGGCTGCCGCCCTTGATGTAGCGGCTGGCGACGACGAGTCCGGCGTTCGCCCGCTCACCGGTGGCGACCAGCTCCGGGACCAGCGACGGGGGATGCTGGCAGTCGCCGTCCATGACGACGATCCAGTCGGACCCTGCCGCCTTCATCCCCTCGACGACCGCGCCGCCGAGTCCGCCGACCGGCTCCTCCCGGTGCAGGACGGTGACCGGGAAGGGGCAGTCCTTCGCCGTTTCGTGGATGACCGCGGGTGTGTCGTCCGTGGAGTCGTCGACGAAGACGACCTCGCAGGGCAGTCGCGTGGGCACCGACTCGGTGATCTGCTGCAGCAGCTCCCGTACGTTCGCGGACTCGTTGAACGTCGGTACGACGATGGTGACGGCGCCCGGCTCGGGCACCTCGGCACCGCTTACGGCCGGGTCGCCCAGCTCCTCGGGAACAGTGGACTCGTAACTCATCGGGAGCCTCCCACGGTCTCGATGCGGCGGATCTCGATGCGGTCCTCGCCCTTGCCGAAGGTGGCCACCGGCGTCGAATGGTCGATCGCCGCCTTGACGTTGGGCAGGTCGACCGCGTCGCGGCGTACCGTCGGGGAGGCCACGACGTAGTCGAGGTCCCGCCAGCCGCGCGGCATCGTCTTGGTCACGGCGGGGTCGAGGTCGGCCTTGTAGAACCAGATGACGCCGAGCCCGGGCCGGTAGCCGTCGTGGACGAGGTCGAGCCAGAGGGCGTCGTCGACGAGGACACGGGTGTCCTTCGGGTCCTTCACCTCGGTCTTCAGCCATGAGGAGGCAGCCCGGTAGGGGGCGTTGGCGTCAGCGGTCACGGCGGTGTGGTCACCCTCGTACCAGCGCGGCACGACATAGGCGCCGGCTGCCACCACGAGCACGGCCGCGAGGCCCCGGCGCCCCCAGGTGACGTACGTCTTCTCCTCGTCGCTGTGCCACCTGCGCAGCACGGCGTGGGCGACGCTCGCGGTGCCCCCGGCGAGGACGAGCGCGAGGAAGGGCAGGGCCTGGATGACGTACATCGCGGGCAGGTAGCCGCTCGGACGCAGCGCCACCAGGGCGAGGATCGCCACGGTGAGCGCGGGTCCGGCCAGGGCGCGCGCGGTCACCGACCAGCGCCAGGTGATCAGGAGCAGCAGGGCGCCCGCGAGGCCGCCGAGCGGCAGCACGCGGTCGTAGTACAGCCAGGACTGCAGGACGCCGTGGGAGCCGGTGCCCCGGTCGAGGATGAAGCCGGAGCCGGGGCGGCTCATCTGGTACGTGATGCCGTCCCAGAGCGAGACGTGTCCCGAGCCGGGGAACAACTCGCCCTTGAGCAGGGCGAAGAGCGGGTAGGCCAGGCCGATCAGGGCGCAGGCGGTGACGGCGCCGGTCAGGGCGAACTTGCGGGTGTCGCGGTGGCTGTGCCGCCACATGGTGACCATCAGCGCGGGCAGGATGACGAGCATCGTCTCCTTGGTGAGCACGGCGGCCGCGGCCGCGATGCCCGCCCCGAAGTGATGCCAGAGATGGCGACTGGGGGACGCGGCCAGACAGAAGGCCAGCAGCGTCCACATCACCGCGATGTTGTCGAGGAAGATCTCGCGCTGGAGCACGACCGACAGCGGCGAGAGTCCGAAGAGCACCATGGTGAGGCCGGCGGCCCACCGCGGCAGCGAGAGGCGGCGGGCGAGGATGTACACCAGGACCGCACTGATGGCGCTGACCAGCAGCATCGCGAGGCGCATCGAGCCGACGGTCATCAGGGACGGGCTGAGGTGCGCGGGGATCCAGGTCAGCACGGCTATCTGGATCCAGCCGAGCGGCGGGTGGTCGTACCAGTACGTGTAGTGGGCCAGGCCCTTGCCCTGCTGGACGGCCCAGGCCTGGGCGAGGTAGGTGCCCTCGTCGTCGCTGAGCGTCGGATAGGCGGCGATGTTCCAGCCCTGGACGACGAGGATCGCCGCGAGGAGCACCGCACACAGGATCAGATCGGAGCGCGAGCTGCGAAAACGCAGGACCGGATGGGCGTCGGGGACGATTTTGGGCGCACGAGGCCGCTGCGCGGGGACCGTGGGTGTGGTCGCCGCGGGAAGGGTGGAGGTCACGCAGGAACGTCCTCTCGGATCACTTCGGTGAGATGCGCGCCGACGTGGCTGGTCAACTCCCAGTCGTTGCGCCCCCGTTGCTCGCGCCACACGGCACGCACGGCGGCGCCCGCCAGCAGCACCTGGTAGAAGGGACCGCCGACAACGAGCTTCAGGTAGTGGATGAAGCGGACTCGAAGCCCGTACTGCCTGCCGAAGTCATGGAGTCCGACGAGCTCGAAGACGAAGGTGACCAGAGCGGTCACGGCCGGCAGGAACGTGATGAAGGCGATGCCGACCGGCACGTCGAGGAAGAGCGCGATGGCCACGTTGAGGGGGATGACCACACCGGAGACGGCCTGCAGGTACGGCGTCATGAGTGTGTAGCGGGCGAGCAACCGCTGTCCGAAGTTCGGGAGTTGCTGCCAGTCCTTCTTCCGGTAGACCTGCAGGAAGCCCTGGTTCCACCGGGTGCGCTGCTTCATCAGCGACATCAGGCTGCCCGGGGTCTCCTCCCGGGTCACCATGTCGGAGTCGTACGCGACGACGACCTTCTTGCCGACACTGGAGAGCCGCACACCCAGGTCGCAGTCCTCGGCGAGGCAGTCGGGGTCCCATCCGTCGGCTTCCCGCAGGACCTTGGTCCGTACGAAGACGGTGTTGCCGCCGAGCGGGATGAAGCCCTTCTGCGCGTGCAGATGGAGCCGGGAGCGGAACCAGAAGAAGTACTCCAGGCAGTTGCGCAGGCTGTACCAGCTGGAGTGGAAGTTGATGAGCTGGACGCCGCCCTGGACGACGTCCGCGTCCGTCGTACGGAAGGCGTGGTCGACGTGGGCGAGCAGTTCCGGATGGACCTGGTCCTCGGCGTCGAAGACTCCGACGACGTCCCCGCGGCAGTGCGGCAGCGCCGTGTTCATGGCCTTCGGCTTGTTCTTCTTCTCGTGGGTGTCGACGACGACACGGACGCGCGGGTCGCGCTCCTCGGCGGCCCGGGCGACCGCGGTCGTCTCCGGGTCGTCGTGGCCGACGATCACGATGATCTCGAAGTCGGTGTGGCTGGACTCCAGCAGCCGCTGGATCGTGTGGTCGAGCACGGCCTGCTCGTGCCGCGCGGGCAGCAGCAGCGAGAAGGACAGGCTCTCACCGCCGTCCGGACTGCTGAACCGGGTGGAGGCCAGCACTTCGGGCGTACGCCACGCGTGCATCTGCCACCACAAGGTGAAGGCTGCCATCCAGAAGAGCGCCAGAGAAACGGCGGCGATGAAGACAGACGTGAGCAACAGATCCCCCCAGATCCCCAAAAGCCCCCACGCGCGACAATGAGTCACATCCGTCGCGTCATGGCGCAAAGGCTATGGTTGATCTGTGAAGGGCACAGGATGTTCTGGTGAAGAGCGTGTTTCATCACACTCGGTCGACTAACTGAACAATCTGAACACTGGTGGCGTTTGGGCCGGTTGGGGATCAGCCGTTTCAGCCGCTCAGCGCCGTGTGGAGCCGGTCGGGATCGGTCGTCGGAGCGTCGCAAGTGAAGTTACGGCAGACATACGCGGCCGGCCTTCCGTCCACCAGAGGTCGACCGGAAAGCAGCGGCAGCTCCTCACTCTCCGGCACTCCCACCGCGACAACGGCGCCCGGGGCGGTGCCCAGAAGCGCCGTACGGTGCAGGGCTCCGGTGGCCGGATCGTCGGCGGGCCCCACGATCGCGACCTCGCGCGGCCCGTCGAGAAGCGCCTCGGCGACCGCCAGACCCCAGCCGATGAAACGGGGCGCGCGTGGACCGAGCGCCTTCACGACACCCAACGCCCGCTCGGCGGCGGTGCGATGGGGTTCGGCACCGGTCTGGGCGGCATAGCTCAGCAGCGCCCCGGCCGCCGCGCTCCAGCCGGAGGGCGTGGCGTTGTCGGTGGGATCCTGCGGTCGGCGGATCAACTGCTCGGCGTCGGCCGCCGTGTCGTAGAGCGCGCCCGACTCGGAGTCGATGAACTGCACGATCACGTGGTCGAGCAGGAACCCGGCGAATTCCAGCCAGACGCCTTCCCCGGTGACGGACGCGAGCGCGAGGAAGCCCTCGGCGACATCCGCGTAGTCCTCCAGCACTCCCGCGTTCGCGCCGACTTGACCGTCCTTGCTGGTACGGGCGAGGCGCGCGCGATCGTCCATGTGCAGCCGCACGAGGAGGTCGGCGGCGCCGATCGCGGCATCCACGAGGTCGGGGCGCCCGAAGTAGGCGCCGGTCTCCGCGAGGGCGGCGACGGCGAGCCCGTTCCAGGCGGCGACCACCTTGTCGTCGCGGCCGGGGGCGGGTCGCCCGGCGCGCGCGGCGAGCAACCGCTCGTGGACCGAGGCGATCCGCGCGGCGTCGAACACGCCCTCGCGCTGCGGGAGTTGGAGAACGGACGCACCCTCCTCGAAGGTGCCCTCCTCGGTCACCCCGAAGTAGTGGGCGGCGAGCTCGGCGTCGTCACCGAGGACTTCACGGAGCTGCTCGGGCGTCCATACGTAGTACGCGCCCTCGACATGCCTGCCGGTCCCGTCGTCGCTGTCGGCGTCGAGGGCGGAGGCGAACCCGCCCTCGTTGGTGCGCAGTTCACGCACCATGAAGTCGGCGGTCTCGAGGGCGACGCGGCGGGCGAGTTCGGAGCCGGTGGTACGCCAGAGATGTGCGTAGACACGGCACAGCAGGGCGTTGTCGTACAGCATCTTCTCGAAGTGGGGCACGATCCAGTCACGGTCTACGGAGTAGCGGGCGAAACCGCCGCCGAGCTGGTCGTAGATGCCGCCGCGGGCCATGCGCTCGCAGGTGTCCTGCGCCATCTGCAGGGCACCGTCGGAGCCGGTCCGCGCATGGTGCCGCAGCAGGAACTCGATCACCATGGACGGCGGGAACTTGGGCGCCCCGCCGAATCCGCCGCGCGCGGCGTCGTACTCCCGGGTGAGCCCGAGGAGCGCACCGGCCAGTTCCTCCTCGCCGGGCACCCGGTCGTCGCCGAAGCTCATCTCCCGTCCGGCGAGATCCCGCACGATCTTGCCCGCGACCTCGGAGACCTCGTCCCGCCGGTGGGCCCAGGCGTTGTGCACACCCTCCAGGACCTGCTGGAAGGCGGGCATGCCGTGACGGGGCGCGGGCGGGAAGTAGGTACCGAAGTAGAAGGGCTCGGCGTCCGGAGTGAGGAACACGGTCATGGGCCAGCCGCCCTGCCCGGTCGCCGCCTGTACGGCCTCCATGTACACGGCGTCGACGTCCGGTCGCTCCTCGCGGTCGACTTTGACATTGACGAAATGCTCGTTCATGTAGGCAGCCACTGCTTCGTCCTCGAAGCTTTCCGTTGCGAGAACGTGGCACCAGTGACAGCTCGAATATCCGACGCTCAGCAGCACGGGAACGTCTCGGCGCCGCGCCTCCTCGAACGCCTCTTCCGACCAGGGCCACCAGTCGACGGGGTTGTCGGCGTGCTGGAGCAGGTACGGGGACGTCTCATGGGCCAGTCGGTTCGGCATGTCCCCATCCTGCCCGACCGCCTCCGGACAGTCGCGCGGGACGGGCACCCACTCAGGCAGTCGCTCCCGACGGTGCCACCCGATCCGCCCAACGCCATACGGGCTGCACCCGCGAGTAGTCCCAGGAGTGATCTCCCTTCACACCTGGTCGGACGTTGCAGCACGTGATGACGGAGGCGGTGATCTTTCGCTTCTCCTCGAGTCCCATCTCACCGGACCGCCAACGTCGTCGCACGGGCTCCGGCAGCCTCACGCATTCGTGAGTCTCGGTGAAGAGCAGTTGTTCCAGGGCATCGTCTGCCAGCGGCCCACTGATGCTGCATCGCCCACAGGAACGACAGGAGTAGACGTACGGGCTTCTCTTGCTTCTGCCTGCCTGGGCGCACAAAGCGCCATGACACGGCGTGCCGTCGCGGCGCTCCGCCCCACAGCGAAGAAAGCCACTGGCCAGGTGGCTGGGCGCCGCCCTCTTCCGCCCTGTGAGTCCCGGAGCACCGCTGCCTCTGTGCAAATAGAGACTGCCGGGCGAAAAAGTCGCGCACACCGCTTGCCACCGGTCCGGCGTCACGATGGGCTCCCACCGGCCCAGCACAGGCTCCCCCGTCTCCGGAACCAGCAGCAGCTGGCCCTTATTGGCCCGATAACCGCACACCCTTGGTGCGGTCATAATCTGCGTGACGGTCTGGGCATTCGGCCTGCCACCACGAGTACCGCTGACCCCGAGGTCACACCAGTCACGTGCGATGGCCCGGACCGCTGTCCCTCCGATGCGGGCGGCGATCGCCTGCTCGACGAGCCTCGCCTCATCCGGACGCAGCGCAATCCTGTCCTCCTGCCGGCCGAAGGGACGCGGCCCGCTGTGCGGTACGCCCTCGACAGCGCGGGCCCAGTGCCAATCCGACAGCCGCCGACTCCTGACCCGCGTTTCCATGACCGCGGCTTCCAGCGATCGCACGGCTTGCAGCAGGCCCTCTTGCGAGTACGGATCTCGGACACTCTGCGAGTCAACGTAAATGCGTCCTGGTCGGCTGGTCAGCGCGGCGAAGAACCGGGCGAGATCTTCCGCACGGCGGTACAGCCGATCGTCCGCGACGCAGACGATCCCTTCGATCGGCTGCCCGCCGTCGGTATGCCCTCGCACGAGGTCCGCGACCAAGCGATCGAAGCCAGGTCTCACCACTCCGTCCTTGGACGCGCTGCGGCCGTTGTCGCTGTAGGTCGCGACCACCGCGCAGCTGTGTTCATGTGCGGTCCGCTCATTGATCCGCAGCTGATGGCGGACTCCGTGCCCATCCCGCTGACGGACGTCCTCCGACGTACGCGCATACGACGCGACCGGAATCAAACCGGTCGGTTGGTGCACAGCAATGTGGTTCACGACGCCCCCCGTTCGACAGTTCGCCCGACAGTCATAAGAACGAGCGATTGATCTCGAAGTCACAGGATCTGGATCCGGTGATCGTCGGCCCCCTCGCGTTCCCGTCCCGCACGAAGGACACTCATGGGCAAAGGAGTTGCTGCCGGAGGGGGACGTGACATGCGGGACAGCCATCGGGCGGAAGCCGAGCGGCTGTTGGCCCGGGCCGTCGAGGAAGAGGTCCGGCGGTCGGGTGGGCGCGTTGACGGGGGTGTGGTGCTGTCCCGGGCGCGGGCCGCGCTCGACGCGATGGGGCAGACGGCTGCCGAGGAATACGAGGCGTATACGCGAGCCCTCGACGACACGGAGGCGGGACGGCTGACCTTCGGGCAGCGCTATGCCCAGGAGGGCACCGGAACACCCTTACTCGTGGCGGCCGTTGCGGCGATCGCGGCCGTCGTGGTGGACCTGGCGCTGGGCACGGGCGCGGGGACGGCGATCGGCGCGGGTGCCACGGTGGGGGTGGTGGGCGCGGCGGCCACCGTGCTCAAGGTGACAGCCTCGCATCTGCCGGCCGCGAGCCGCCGGGCCGGTGCCATCGGGCAGCCCGGCGGCCCCGAACAGCTGCGCCTGCAGTGGCTCACGGCCCTGGAAGTACGGGGCATCCGACCGTTCCTCGACCAACAGCGGGTACTCAGCGCCTCCACGGGCGCGAAGCAGGGTGCGCCCCAGCTGCGGCGCACCGACAAGAGCGCGGCGGCGCGACGGCGCAGTGTGCTGGAGCAGTCGTTCGGTCAACTGCCGGAGCCGGACGGGCCGTTCGCGGGACGCCGTGCCGAGCTGTCACGGGTCGCGCAGTGGGTGCACGCGGCGCGCGCGAGCACCCAGACGAAACCGACGGTCGTCGTACTGCACGGCGCGCCCGGCTCCGGCCGCAGCAGCCTCGCGATCCGGGCGGCGCACGACCTCAGGGACCAGTTCCGCGGTGCCTGCGTGGTGGACCTGCGCGGCGACAGCCCGGACGACCCCCCGCTGACCACACGCGACGCGCTGCTCCACCTTCTGAACCGGCTCGGCGCACCCCGCGAGCAGCTCCTCTTCCGCGAGCGTTCCTCACCCGACCAGCAGGTCAGGCGGCTGAGCGAGCTGTACCACCAGCACCTGACGGGCCTGCCGGTGACGATCGTCCTGGACGACGCGAGCGACGCCGAGCAGGTCCGCACCCTGATCCCCGAGCGCTCGGAGAGCCTGGTCCTGGTCACCGCCCGCAAACCGCTCGACCTGCCCGCCGACCTCCCCGCCTGGGTGCACCAACTCCCCATCGAGGCGCTGGACGCGGCAGGCGCCGAGGAGCTGTTGAACGCGGCGGCACAGGACAAGTCCGGGCCGTACGACGCCGAATCCGCCGACCACGTGCGGGAGTTGTGCGGCGGCCTGCCCCTGGCCCTGCGCATCGCGGGCTCCTCCTTCGGCCCCCGCACCCCGCGCCAACTGGCCTCCGACCTCGCGGCGTACGGCCCCGTGGAACCGGTCGAGCGGGTGCTGTGGCTGCGCTACACCGACCAGTCGGACATGGCGCGCCGGCTCCTGCGCCGCCTGGCCCTGGCCGGCCGCGCCTCGCTGGGCGCGGCCGCGGCCGCGTCCCTGCTGGCCACCGACGAGCCGGAAGCCACCCGCCACCTGACCGCGCTCTCCCAGGCGGGCCTGATCGACCACGTCCGCGGCAGCCGCTACCGCCTGCACGACCTCGTGCGGGCCTTCGCGGGGGCCCGCCTCCTGGACGAGGAGGAACCCTCCGAGCGCACGGCCGCGCAGGAACGCCTGATCGTGAACTACGCGGAGCTCGCCGACTCGGTGATCCGCCTGGTCGACGGCAAGACGTCCACGCGCGCCGATCAGTTCGGGCCGCACGGCTTCACCTCCCTCGACGCTGCCCTGCGCTGGCTGGACGACGAGTCGAGCTTCATCACGGCGGCACTGCGGCACGCGGAAGGAGTGAACCAAGCCGCTGTACTGAACCTCCTGGGCGCCCTGTGCGACTACTGCCTGCTGCGCGGCGACCTCTACCGCCTGGGCGAGATCAGCGAGTTGACCCAGGCGGTCGACCAGGGCCTGCTCGTGCGCTCGGTCCAGTGGCGCACCGGCATCGCGGCCCGCCAGCTGGGCGAACTCGACAAGGCCCGCACGACCCTGGCCTCGGTCGTGGACCTCTACTTCGAGGCCCACCACGACGCGGGCGCCGCCAGGGCGCTCTGCTCCCTCGGCATCACCCTGCACCACCAGGGAAGCCTCAGCGAGGCGGCGGCCAAGCTCCAGGAGGCCATGGACCTCCAGGCCTCCCCCGACCTCGCGGCCGACCGCGCCTGGACGATGCACGCGCTCGCGGCGGTGGAGCGCGACAGGTCCCGGCTCGCCCGGGCCCTGGACCTGCTGACCCAGGCCCTGGTCCTGCACCGCGAGGGCGAGTCCGTGCACGGCGAGGCGTGGGCCCACTTCCAGCTCGGCCAGCTCGGTCTGCGGATGGGCGACGTACCGCGCGCGGAGCGTGAACTGCGCGAGGCCCTCGACCTGTACGGCCGCACCCGCGACGCCCGCGGCGAGGCCTGGGCCCTCACCCAGCTGGCCCGCGCCCGCCTCGTCGACGGCGACCCGTCCTCCGCGGTCGCCGGCCTGCGCCAGGCGGCCTCCCGCCACCGTGAGAACGAGGACGCGCGCGGCGAGGCGTGGACGATCTACTACCTGGGCCAGGCCCTGGAGGAGACCGGCAATCTGGACCAGGCGGTCCGCGAACTGGAGCGCTCCCGCACGATGTTCTCGCGCATGCGCGATGTGTACGGCCTCGCCTGCGCCCGCCACCACTCGGCCCGCGTCACCCGGGACCAACGCGCTGCCCAGACCGGCTCCTTGCGCAACTCCGGCTTCGCCCGCCAGCTCCTGGTCGACGCACGCGCCGACTTCCAACGCATCGGCGTCGCCCACGGCGAGGCCTGGACCTGCCTGGAACTCGCGGTGGTCGACGCCGGCAACGCCCGTACGCAACAGGCCCTGGCCCTGTGCGAGGAGGCGATCGGCCTCTTCACGTCGTACGGCGACCGCCGGGGCGAGGACTGGGCCAAGTTCCTGAAGTGCACCCTGCTCCCCTACGGCGCCCCCGGCGGCTACGAGGTAGGCGCCGCGGTGGCCCAGGAGGAACTGACCCAGCTCTCCCGCACCGGGCACCCTTCCCGGGACGGAAAACTGGACGACTACATCGAGGCGTACCAGCTGCTGCTGGAGCGGGGCGTGGACCTGGACGCCGGGTGGCAGGCCTGGCGCCTGGGGATGGTGCCGGGGCGGCATGCTCGGGATGTGATGGGGGTGGCGGTGGCATCGGCTCGGTAGGGCGTCGGATTGCTCGGGGACGCGGGGGATCCGCTCGGGGACGAGGGGGATCCGGTGGCGTTGGTCGCGCCACCGGCCTCTGACATCTGCCTGCCGAGAAGCGGGCGGGCATCGGGTACGCGGGGATCGGCACCGCGCCCGCGCACGTCTCGGCCATCACGATGCGGTGCGTCGAGCAGCTGTATCCGTAGGACGTCCTCGACCACCGCTTCGTCAGTCTCGACGCGAGCGAGGTCCACGTCCGCGGGAACGGGCCGACCGGCGCGCACTCCGACCATCTGCGGCCGGAGTCCGCGCACCTGTTGCTGTGTCCCTGGCGGATCACTCCCGCGCAGGCCCGTCACCCGGAGGTGAGCCGGTCGGCCGGAAGTGCCGGCTCAGCCCTTCGCGGGCGAGGCCTTGCCGCCGGTGGAATTCTTGCCGGAGGCCGCCGCGTCCTTCTGCGAGTCCTCCTCGAAGGTGACCTTGCCCATGTGCCGGTTCATGGACTTCATCAGGCCCCACACCGCCAGGGCCATCACCGCGAAAACGATGAAGCCGAGGACGCCGGGGGTGACCTTGTTCTGGTCGACCTCCTTGGCGAGGGGGACGAGGTTCGTCAGTGCCAGGCTTGCGCTCATGTCAGGCATTGTCGCGGATGCCCGCAAAGAGGTCGTGCTCGGGGAGGGAGGTATCCACGAAGGACTTCGCGAGCTCGTACTCCTCGGTCGGCCAGACCTCCTTCTGGATCTCCATGGGGACCTTGAACCAGCCGCCGTCGGGGTCGATCTGCGTGGCGTGCGCGATCAGCGCCTTGTCCCGGATCTCGAAGAAGTCGGCGCACGGAACGTGCGTGGTCAGCGTGCGCTCGGTGCGCTCGAACTCCGACCAGCGCTTCAGCCACTCCCCGTACGGCGACTCCAGGCCGCGGTCGAGCAGGGCGTTGTGCAGAGCTTCGGTCCGCGGGCGGTTGAAGCCCTGGTTGTAGTAGAGCTTCTGCGGCTGGAAGGCCGGGCCGAACTCGGACTCCGGGTACTTCTCGGTGTCCGTCGCGCCCTCGAACGCCACCATCGAGATCTTGTGGGTCATGATGTGGTCGGGGTGCGGGTAACCACCGTTCTCGTCGTACGTGGTGATCACCTGCGGGCGGAAGGAGCGGATCTGCCTGACCAGTTCGCCGGCCGCCTTGTCGATGTCCTCCAGGGCGAAACAGCCCTCGGGGAGCGGGGGCAGCGGGTCGCCCTCGGGCAGGCCCGAGTCGACGAAGCCGAGCCACTCCTGCTTGATCCCGAGGATCTCGCGGGCCTCGTCCATCTCCTTCTTGCGTACCTCGTGGATGTGCTCCTCGATGTACTTGTCGCCCTGAAGCTTCGGATTGAGGATGGAGCCGCGCTCCCCGCCCGTGCAGGTCACGACCAGCACGTCCACCCCCTCGGACACGTACATCGCCATGGTGGCCGCGCCCTTGCTCGACTCGTCGTCGGGGTGGGCGTGGACGGCCATCAGTCGCAGCTGGTCAGTCAAGACTCAATCCTCGGTCAGTCGGCTGTCGCCTCGTAGGTCGGCTGTCGGCGCCCGGCGTGAAACAGCGCGATGGGCGGCTTCTATAGTGACGGAATCGGGGGGCCAATAATTCCAGGGGCCCGGTCTCCGGGTCCCTTCCAGGACATTGGTCCCGGCCTGCCGAGAGGACGATCATGAGTACGGCGAGCACGCAGCTGCCCGAGGGCCGGTACGGCCGCTCCGCGGACGAGCGCGCCGACCGCAAACTCAAGGTCATCGGAGCCGCACTGGGCGTCGCCCTGCTCGCCGTGGTCGGCTGGTTCGGCTTCCACTATGTCGTCGGCAACAAGATCAGCGCCGAGGTGATCACCTTCAAGGCGGTCTCGGACAGCGCCGTCGAGGTGCACCTGGAGGTGCGCAAGGACGCGGACGCCCACGGCTACTGCACCCTGCGCTCGCAGGACGCCGACGGCACCGAGGTGGGGCGCGCGGACTTCCGTTTCGACCAGGACTCCTCACGCACCGACAAGGTGGTTACCCTGCGTACGACGGCTCGTGGTTCCACGGCGGAGCTGCTCGGCTGTCACGCGGACTGAGCGGACCGGTATGGGCACGGGCACAGGCGCTGACACAGGCACCGACACAGGTCGGGGTCACTCTCACCTCCTACCCGCTGACCTGCATTGACGTAATTCTGATGCCTTATGTCCTCCCCCTTGAGCCGTTGAATTGTTAGGCTCGTGGTTTCGCCCACCCGTGAAGGAACATTCTTCTGGGTAGGGCGATGCTTTGTATTCCCAGTACCTACGAGGAGCACCTGTGACCCAGACCAGCGAGAACGTCACCTGGCTGACCCAGGAGGCGTACAACCAGCTGAAGGCCGAGCTGGAGCACCTGTCTGGTCCTGCGCGCACGGAGATCGCCGCCAAGATCGCGGCCGCGCGCGAGGAGGGCGACCTGCGCGAGAACGGCGGGTACCACGCGGCCAAGGAGGAGCAGGGCAAGCAGGAGCTCCGTGTGCGCCAGCTGACCCAGCTCCTGGAGAACGCCAAGGTCGGCGAGGCTCCCGCGGCGGACGGCGTGGTCGCGCCGGGCATGGTCGTCACCATCGCCTTCGACGGCGACGAGGACGACACCCTGGACTTCCTGCTGGCCTCGCGCGAGTACGCCAGCTCCGACATCGAGACGTACTCGCCGCAGTCCCCGCTGGGCTCCGGTGTGAACGGCAAGAAGGTCGGCGAGGACGCCCAGTACGAACTGCCGAACGGCAAGTTCGCCTCGGTGAAGATCCTCAAGGCCGAGCCGTACCAGGGCTGAGCCCAGGACCAGCGACTACGGCGATGCCCCCGGCCGCGCGGCCGGGGGCATCGTCATGTCCGGGTCACGCCGTGGCGGATCGGTACTTGCGCACCGCCAGCGTCCTGAATATCAGGATGATCAGGACCGAATAGATCACCGAGGCCCAGACCGAGTGCTGCATGGGCCAGGCGGCCGATGTCGACTGGCCGGGGTTGGCGAACAGCACACGGCAGGCCTGCACCGTGGCGCTGAACGGGTTCCAGTCCGCGATGTGCCGCAGCCAGGGCGTCATGTGGCTGGTGTCCACGAATGCGTTCGAGATGAAGGTGACCGGGAAGAGCCAGATCAGCCCGCCGGACGTGGCCGCCTCGGGCGTACGGACGGAGAGGCCGATCAGGGCCCCGATCCAGGTGAACGCGTACCCCAGCAGGAGCAGCAGCCCGAAGGCGCCGAGGACCTTGCCGACATTGGTGTCGCCGTTGGAGCCCACACGCCAGCCGACCAGCAGGGCGACGATCGCGAGGACCAGCAGGGTCAGCGCGGTCTGCACGAGGTCGGCGAGCGTACGGCCGGTGAGCACCGCGCCGCGCGCCATGGGCAGCGAGCGGAAGCGGTCGATCAGGCCCTTGTGCATGTCGTCGGCAATGCCCGCGCCGGCGCCCGCGGTGGCAAAGGTGACGGTCTGCGCGAAGATGCCGGCCATCAGGAAGTTGCGGTAGTCGGTGGCGCTGGTGCTGCCGCCGATCTGCATGGAGCCGCCGAAGACATAGCTGAACAACACCACGAACATGATCGGCTGGATCAGCCCGAAGATCACCATCTCCGGGATCCGGGACATCCTGATCAGGTTGCGCTTGGCGACGACCAGCGAGTCGCGGATGGACTGGCCGAACGGGTTCGAGGGTGCCGCGACCTGCACGGCGTCGGTGACGGCACTCACTTGCCGGCCTCCTTCTTGCGCTTGGGACCCTTGACGTCGTCCACCGCTCCGTTGACCTCGCCCCGCTCCTCGGCCATATGGCCGGTGAGTGAGAGGAAGACGTCGTCCAGGGTGGGGCGGCGCAGGCCGATGTCGTCGATCTCGATGCCGCGGGTGTCCAGCTCGCGGATGACCTCAGCGAGGAGCTTCGCGCCTCCGGTGACGGGCACGGTGAGCTTGCGGGTGTGCTCCTCGACAGTGGTCGCGCCCTTGCCGAAGCTGCGGAGCACCTCCGAGGCGGTCTCCATGTGCTCGCGCTCGTGCACGACGACCTCGACGCGCTCGCCGCCGGTCTGTGCCTTGAGCTGGTCGGCGGTGCCGCGGGCGATGACACGGCCGTGGTCGACCACGCAGATGTCGTGCGCGAGGTGGTCGGCCTCTTCCAGGTACTGGGTGGTAAGCAGCAGTGTCGTGCCACCGGAGACCAGGCCCTTGATGACGTCCCACAGCTGCTGGCGGTTGCGCGGGTCCAGGCCGGTGGTCGGCTCGTCCATGAACATCACCGGAGGTGACACGACCAGCGCGGCCGCCAGGTCGAGGCGACGGCGCATACCGCCCGAGTACGTCTTCGCGGTGCGGTCGGCGGCGTCCGCGAGGTTGAACTGCTCGAGCAGTTCGTCCGCCCGTATCTTCGCGGCCTTGGCCTTCATCTGGTAGAGCTGGCCGACCATCTGCAGATTCTCGCGGCCGGTCAGGTACTCGTCGACCGCGGCGAACTGTCCGGAGAGGCCGACCCTGCGTCGTACCGCGTCGGGGTGTTTGAGTACGTCGACGCCCGCGACGACGGCCTTGCCGCTGTCAGGACGGAGCAGGGTCGTCAGGCAGCGGACCGCGGTCGTCTTCCCCGCGCCGTTCGGCCCGAGCAGGCCCAGCACGGTGCCCTCCGGGACATCGAGATCGACGCCGTCCAGAGCCCTTACGTCACCGAAGGTCTTGACCAGGCCTTCGGCATAGATGGCGCCTGGCATGTGAGTTCTCCACGTAGTTGGGGATTTTCACGAAAAGTATGACTTTTACTGATTCGTGCCACCGGTGGGCGAACGCTTCGTCCGCCCGGCAGTTCTACGGCGGGGGACACACCGTAACGCGATGTATCGCGTTGCTCAACGGATCTTTCCAAGGGAGACGACGGTGCTCATGATCTCAATCGATGACCGTGTAACCAGCCTCACGCAGCGCCCGGTTCACCTCGGCGCAGTGCTCGTGACCCTTCGTCTCCAGGTGCAGCTCGACCTCCACCTCCGTGAGCCCGAGCCGTGGATCGGTGCGTACGTGACTCACATCGAGCACGTTAGCGTCCGCCACTGACAACACCCCGAGAAGTGTGGCCAGGGCCCCGGGACGATCGGTCAACCGCAGCGTGACCGCCAGGTAACGGCCACCCGCCGCCATGCCGTGGCGCAGGATGCGTTGCATCAGCAGCGGGTCCACGTTTCCGCCGGACAGCAGGGCCACGACCGGGCCCTCGAAGGCTCCGGGCTCGCGCAGCAGCGCCGCGACGGGGCTCGCGCCGGCCGGCTCGACGACCAGCTTGGCCCGCTCCAGGCAGAGCAGCAGAGCGCTGGAGAGATTGTTCTCCGAGACCGTGCGGACCTCGTCGACCAGTTCCTCGACCAGGCGGAACGGTACGTCGCCCGGCCGTCCGACCTTGATGCCGTCGGCCATCGTCGCCGGGTTCTCGATCGACACCGGGCGCCCGGCCGCCAGCGAGGGCGGGTACGCCGCGGCGCCCTCCGCCTGCACACCGACGACCCGTACGTCCGGACGGATGGACTTCACCGCGAGCGCGACACCCGCGGCCAGCCCGCCACCGCCGATCCCGACGACGATCGTGCGCACCTCGGGGCACTGCTCCAGGATCTCCAGGCCGACCGTGCCCTGCCCCGCGATGATGTCGGGGTGATCGAAGGGGTGGATGAACACGGCGCCCGTCTCGGCCGCGTACTCCTGCGCGGCCGCCAGCGTCTCGTCCACCACCTGTCCGTGCAGCCTCACCTCGGCGCCGTAGTCGCGCGTGGCCGCGACCTTCGGGAGCGGGGCGCCGGTCGGCATGAAGACCGTGGAACGCACGCCGAGCAGCGTGGAGGCCAGCGCGACGCCCTGGGCGTGGTTGCCCGCGCTGGCGGCGACGACACCCGCCGCACGCTCCTCGGGAAGCAGCCCCGCGATCCGCACATACGCGCCGCGCAGCTTGAACGACCCCGTGCGCTGGAGGTTCTCGCACTTGAAGTGGACCGGTGCGCCCACCAGCTGGGACAGGTACCTGCTGCCCTCCATCGCGGTCACCCGCGCCACTCCCGTGAGCATCTTCTGCGCACCACGTACGTCGTCGAGAGTCACACTGGGCAAGGAGTCAGCCGTGCTGTAGCTCATGACCACCAGTCTCGCAGTTCACGCGGGCGCACTCCCGCCGTGACCACGCTCCGAGACTGGTTTGCGCAGCGCCGGTACGGCCCGCGTCCCGGCCGCGTACCCTGTCCCCCAACCCAGCTCCCCACGCATGAATTGAGCCCCCGGCCATGCCCACAACACCTGAAATGTCGATGGACATGACGACCGTCGGTGACACCGGTCTTCTCGACACGCTGCAGCACGAGGTCGCGGTCTTCGCGCGCCGTGCCGAACAGACCCGGCTCGGCGGGGTGGGGCAGGTGCGCAACTCGATGGACCGCGCCGCGTACCTGCTGCTCAACCGCCTCGACAAGGAGGGCCCCATGGGCGTCAAGGCGCTCGCCGCGAGCATGGGCATCGACTCCTCGACGGTCACCCGGCAGGTGGCGCCGCTGGTCGACACCGGGCTCGTCAAGCGCACCTCGCACCCCGAGGACGGGCGTGCGGTGGTGCTCCAGCTGTCGCCGCGCGGGCAGTCCCGCCTCGACGAAGTGCGCTCCTCCAGGCGTCAGTTGATGGCCGAGCTGACACACGACTGGGCGCCGGACGAGCGCGAGGCGTTCTGCACGCTCCTCACGCGCTTCAACAGCGCGCTCTCCGCCCGCCAGGCGGCACAGGGCCTGCCCGGCGCGGAGTCGCAGCCGACCTCCTGACCGCCCCGGGCGCTTCACCGCGTCCCCGGTCGACGCCCGCGCGTAGGCCGTTCTCGGCTCTCCCCGCTCTCCACGCGCGCGTGCATGTGCGTCGGACTCTTGACCGGAAGGCGGCGCCTGGCCTCATATGAGACCGGGTCCTTGTCGTACGCGGTGCGGCCTGTCGTACGCGGCCGGGGCCCCGTTTCCCTCAGGGTTGCCCTCAGGCGGAGGCGTGGTGCGACAACGGCATGCGTCCCAAGGCGCCCGCCGGGCCCGGGAGTTCGAGGCGTTCGTCGCGGGCGCGGCAGGGCGGCTGCTGCATGCCGCCACGCTGCTGACGGCGGAGCCCCGGGATGCCAACCCGCGCGCCCGGCGCCTGCTGACGCTGGCACTCGCCCACACGTACGCCTCCTGGGACCGGCTGCGCGGCGAGGACCCGTACGACCGTGCGCGCCAGCAGCTGGCCGTGCGCTTCGCGCGCTCGGCCTGGCACCAGTACGGGAGCTTCGGACGGCCGCGCCCGTCCGCCGACAACGTGCTGGCCCGGCTCACGCCCCAGCAGCGGCTGATTCTGGTCCTCAGGCTGTACGAGGGGGTCGCCGAGGAACAGACGGCGGCCCTGCTCGGGCTCCCCACGGAACGCGTGCACACGATCTGCGCCCGCGCGATGGCGACGCTGCTGCACCCGCCGCGAGGCCCGGCACCGACCAGGGTGAAGGTGGCGCCGTCATGAACCTGCCCGAGCGCGAGGCGGCCGTACGGCGGATGCTGGAGCAGGCGCCGCCCCCGGTGCCGCCCGACCTGTACGCGGACGCCGTACGCCGTGGCGGGCGCATGCTGCGCCGCTGGACGGCGGCCCGGCGCCTGATGTGGCTGGTGCTGTTCGCCGCGGCCGTCGCCTTCATCGTCTGGGCGAGCATGGCCCGCCCGTGGGTGGAGCCGCCGTCGGAGACGACTCCACCGCTGACGGGCTGGTGACTGCCGGCCTAGCCGAGGGCCTGCTGGAGGTCCTGGAGCAGGTCGTCGACGTTCTCGATGCCCACGGAGAGGCGTACGAGATCGGCGGGAACCTCGAGCGCCGAACCGGCCGCCGAGGCGTGCGTCATGCGTCCCGGGTGCTCGATCAGGGACTCGACGCCGCCCAGGGACTCGCCGAGCGTGAACACCTTGGCGCGGTTGCAGACCTCGACGGCCGCCTCCTCGCCGCCCTCGACCTGGAAGGAGACCATGCCGCCGAACGCCCTCATCTGCTTGGCGGCGATCTCGTGACCGGGGTGCTCCGGAAGGCCCGGGTACAGCACACGCGTCACGCGCGCGTGCCGGGTGAGCATCTCGGCGACCTTGCCGGCGTTCTCGCTGTGCCGGTCCATGCGCACCGAGAGCGTCTTGGTGCCGCGCAGCACCAGCCAGGAGTCGAAGGGCCCGGCGACCGCGCCCATCGCGTTCTGGTGGTATGCCAGCTCCTCTCCGAGCGCCTGGTCGCTGACGATCAGGGCGCCGCCCACGACGTCCGAGTGGCCGCCCATGTACTTGGTCAGGGAGTGCACGACGACGTCCGCGCCGAGCGCGAGCGGCTGCTGGAGGTAAGGGGTCGCGAAGGTGTTGTCGACGACGAGCTTGGCGCCCGCCTCGCGCGCGATCTGCGCGACCGCGGCGATGTCGGTGATGCCGAGGAGGGGGTTGGAGGGCGTCTCGACCCAGACCGCCTTGGTCTTCGGGGTGAGGGCGGCTCGTACGGAGTCGGGGTCGCTGGTGTCGGCCACGGACCACTCCACACCCCACCGGGAGACGACCTTCGCGAAGAGGCGGAACGTACCGCCGTACGCGTCGTTGGGGATGACCACGTGGTCGCCGGGGCTGAGCAGCGTACGCAACAGGCAGTCCTCGGCCGCCAGTCCGGACGCGAACGCGAGGCCGCGGCGACCGCCTTCGAGGGCGGCGAGGTTCTCTTCCAGGGCGGTCCTGGTGGGGTTGGCGCTGCGGCTGTACTCGTAACCGCCGCGCAGCCCGCCGACGCCGTCCTGCTTGTAGGTCGAGACCTGGTAGATCGGCGGGACGACCGCGCCGGTGAGGGGATCGGCGGTGTTGCCCGCGTGGATCGCGAGGGTCTCGAAGTGCTGGCTGATGTGCCTGTCGCTCATGGGTCCCGAGCGTAGTGCGCCCGCGGGACCGATGACGGCCTACGCCCCCCGAAGCGCAGCCGGAACGACTGCGTCGGTGCCGCCGCGAAGGGTCTGTCCCGACCGGATCGGGGCCGCCGCGCGGGATCCTGACCGGCCGGGTCAGGGTCGCCGCGCGGGATCCTGACCGGCCGGATCGGAGCTTCCCCGGGATCCTGACCCACCAGATCGGAGCCGCCGCGAAGAAGCCGACCCGACCAGGTTGGCCAATTGTCGGACCCGTCTGGTTCGCTTGAGGCATGGAGATTCTCTGGGTGCTGATGGCGCTGGCCATGTTCAGCCTGGTCCTGCTGCCGGTATTCAGGCGCAGGCGCGCCGGTATTCAGCTGGTGTCGCCCGGCGACCCCGACGCGGCGGACCCGGCGAACTACGGGTTCCTGCGCCAGGAGGAGCTGGACATCCGCATGCCCGGCCCGGACCAGGACCTGCTGGACGTGCTGGACCTGGTACAGCGCACGCAGGACCACCGCTCCGCCTCGCAGCTGCTCGCGGGCACCGAGGTGGACGGCGAGCGGCGCTGGCAGCGGGTGCAGGCCTTCGCGGGTGCCGCGTCGCTGGAGCTGCAGCAGCGCCCCGGCGGAGTCAGCGAGACGCCCGGCGGACAGTGGCTGCGGGTGTGGCGGGCCGAGCAGCCCAAGGACGCGGGCGGCGCGGCGGTGCACGCGGAGTTCCTGGTGCAGCAGGCGTGGCGTACGTCGACGCCGGGGACGGACGAGTTCCGGATCATCATGGAGGAGGCGAAGGCGGCCTGCGGCGAGGCGGCTCTCCTCTCACCCGGTGACCCGGTCCCGTACATCATCGAGCTGTCGGTGGCCCGCGGACTCGGATACCCCCAGCCGGAGTTCGAGAAGCTCTGGCTGAAGATCCTGGACCGCGCGCCGTCCCACATGGGAGCGCACCTGGCGGCCCTGCACTACTGGTGCGAGAAGTGGCACGGCTCGCGCGAGGTGGCGTACTCGTTCGCGGAGGCCGCGGCCGCGCGTGCCCCGCAGGGGTCGCTGCTCGCCGCCATGCCGCTCTTCGCGGTCTTCGAGCACCTCCCCGAGGTGAATCTGGTCCGCAGCTTCTATCAGAGCGAGGTCGTGACCAAGGCGGTCCACGGCGCGCTCTTCGCGGTGCACGCGGCCCGCTCGGACGACCCGATGCTGGCCCACGTACGCCACCTGCTGGTGCTCTTCCTGGTCCGCAGCGAGCGCTGGTCCGAGGCCATGGACCAGCTGGTGCACGTGGACGGCCACGTCGGCGCGCTCCCCTGGACGCTGACCTCCGACCCGGCGGCGGACTACGCGATATACCGGGCGCTGGCGGTGGCGGGGTACGAGGCGAACGGCGGGAGCCCGGCCACACTGCCGCACTGAGGCCCCGGACGGCTGCCGCCCTGAGACTCCGGACGGCTGCCGCCCCGTGGCGCCCGAGGGCTGCCACACCGAGGCGTCGGAATGCCGGAGGCGGTTCACGCGTTGAGCAACACGTCCCCTCGGAACCCGTAACACCGTGGAGAGCGCATGTTCCTGCACAGCCGTACACCGCAGCTCCCGACCCCTGAGCAGGCCCTGCGCGGCCGCCCGGAGCCGATCTTCACGGTCCCCGAGCGCCACACGGTCCTCGGCACCCCGCTCCTTGGCCCCTACCCCGAGGGCCTGGAGATCGCCGACTTCGGCCTGGGCTGCTTCTGGGGCGCCGAGCGCAAGTTCTGGGAGCTCCCGGAGGGCGTGTACACGACCCTGGTCGGCTACCAGGGCGGCTCCACCGAACACCCCACGTACGAAGAGGTCTGCTCGGGGCTGACCGGCCACACGGAGGCCGTCCGCGTGGTCTACGACCCCACGAAGATCACGTACGAGCGTCTGCTCCAGGTCTTCTGGGAGTCCCACAACCCGACCCAGGGCTTCCGCCAGGGCAACGACGTGGGCACCCAGTACCGCTCCGCCGTCTACACCCACACCCCGGCCCAGGCCGCCACCGCGACCGCCTCCCGCGAGGCTTACCAGAAGGTCCTCACGGGCTCGGGCTACGGCACGATCACCACGGAGCTGCTCCCCGCGGAGGGGCGCACCTTCTACCCGGCCGAGGCCTATCACCAGCAGTACCTGGACAAGAATCCGGCGGGGTACTGCGGAATCGGGGGCACGGGCGTGAGCTGCCCCATCGGCGTAGCCAAGGCCGACGGCTGAGCCTTCGGGCATTGCTCCACCCCATCGAGCCTTCGGGCCCTGCTTCAGTCTTCGACGGGCAGTCAGCTCTGCTCGACGGGGAGATGGATGGGACCTCGCAGGACGGGGCTGGGCCGGTACGGCGGCGGGTCGGCGACCAACTGGGGCCGGTCCAGGCGACGTACCAGCTCGTTCAACGCGATCTGAGTCTCCAGCCGGGCCATCGGTCCACCGAAGCACAGGTGGATGCCGCTGCCGAACCCGAGATGCTGGTTGTCCTGCCGGTCGGGGTCGAAGCGGTCCGGATCGTCGAAGCGGTCCGGATCCCGGCTGCCCGAGGCGAGCATGAGCATGATCTGCGAGCCCTTGGGGATGACGGTGTCGGCGACAGTGATGTCGCTGTACGCCGCCCGCCACGGAATGATGTGCACAGGGGGCTCGTAGCGCAGTAGTTCCTCGACCAGCGGCACGACCAGCTCCGGATCGTCGCGCAGCCGCTGCAGCACCTGTGGGTGGCGCAGCAGCGTCAGCATGCCGTTGGCGATGAGGTTGACGGTGGTCTCGTGGCCGGCGATGAGCAGCAGGTTGGCGGTGCTGACGATTTCCTCGTCGGTCATCCGCCCGTCGGGCCCGTCATCGTTGGCCAGCCGTGTCAGCAGGTCGTCGCCCGGCCGGCCTTGGCGTTGCTCCAGCAGCCCGCCGAGGTACTGGTGCAGGTCTTTGGTGGCCTGCACGCCGTTGTCCAGTTTTTCCTTCGGGTCGGTCTTGGGGTTGTAGTCGATCGAGTCGATGATGGCGTTCACCCACAGGTGGAACCGCGGTTCGTCCTCGCGTGGCACGCCGAGCAGATGGCAGATCACAGTGACGGGGAACGGGTAGGCGAAGTCGTCGACGATGTCGATCTGCTGCTTGTCCGCGATGCCGTCGATCAGGCCTCTGACGATGGCGGTCAGGTCGGGTTCCATGCCGGTCACCAGCCCCGGAGTGTGCGGGGGGCCGAAGTGGCGCATCGCCAGACGCCGCAGGCGGTCGTGCTCGGGCGGGTCGACGTTGATGAACGACGGCGTGGTCCGTCCCTCGAGTGCGGCCATCGGCCGCGACAGGTTGCGGACGTCGGAGCTCAGGTGCGGGTCGTGCAGGATGCCCGTGAGCTCGCGGTAGGTGCTGATGACATAGCTGCCGTCCTCCTGCAGGGCCACCGGCGTCTTGCGCAGCTCGGCGTAGAGCGGGTACGGGTCGGCCCGGGAGGAGTGGTCGAGGATCCGGTGCAGTGTGTCGGGCGTCTCGGTCGTGGTCATCTCGCTTTCCCTCCTACCGGTGCTGCTGCACGGAGGTGACGCGCCGCTCACCCGGGTCATGGCCGGTGACGACAACAGTGGCGCCCTGGGCGAGCAGGGTGGGGCCGGGGAAGTCGACGGGCACCGGTTTCGCGTCGGCGGGCTCGTCGGGCGTGGGGTAGGGGGGCGGGAAGGGCGCGGCCGTCTCGATCAGCCGCCGGTAGTGGTCCAGCCACTTCGCGTTGTTGAAGCTGACAGCCGCGGTGACGCGGCCCTGGTAGCCGTATGCGGCGACGAAGCGGTGGTCGGCTACGGATCCCTGGGTGACGACGACCTCGTCGGCGTAGGTCGGTACACCGACGGACTTGATGTTGACTCCGAACTGGATCGACCAGAACGTCGGGATGGACAGGTGCGGCCAGCGGTCCGCCTGGGCGCTGACCATGTTGTGCGCCACGATCTCGGCCTGCTCCACGGCGTTGGCCCAGTGCTCCAGCGAGATGAACCGGTATTCGTAGATCGGGTTCGGGCAGCGTGCCACGTCTCCGGCGACGAAGATGTCGTCGGTGACCAGGCCGTTGAGGTCGAAGGCGCGGCAGCCCGCGTCGCAGGCGACTCCCCATACGCCCACCGCCAGTCCGGAGTCGCGCAGCCACTCGGTGTTGCGGATGCCCCCGAGCGCCACCACCGCCACGTCGGCGTCGACCGTGCTGCCGTCGGAGAAGTGGGCGCGGCGCAACCGCCCCTGCGCGTCGCCCTCCAGCTGAGTGACTTTGACACCGCAGCGCAGGTCGACGCCGTGGGCGCGCTGCATGTCCGCCGCAACCTCGCCGATCATGGCGCCGAGTCCCCCGACCAGCGGGGCCGGCGCGAGCTCGGCGACGGTCACCGGGATGTCCCGCTCGCGGCAGATGGAGGCGATCTCGGAGCCGGTGAAGCCCGCGCCGATGATCAGTACGCGGGAGGGCCCGGCGGCCATCGCCCGCTGCAGTCCGTCGGCGTCCTCGCGGGTGCGTACGACGAACACTCCGTCCAGGGCCGCCTCGGCCTCGATGGGCCAGGGCCGGGCCCGTACCCCGGTGGAGATCAGCATGCGGTCGAAGGGAACCCGGCGGCCGTCGGCGAGTTGCACGTGGTTGGCCGCCAGGTCCAGCCCGTCGGCAGGGACGCCCAGAAGCCACTCCGCATCGACGTCACGACGTCGCGGCAGCGTGGTGCCGTGGGCCGGCACCCATCCGGTCAGCACCTGCTTGGACAGCGGAGGGCGGTCATAGGGCTCGCCCAGTTCGTCGCCGATCATGGTCAATGTGCCGGTGAAACCCTCGTCGCGCAGAGCCTCCGCGGTGCGCAGTCCCGCAAGTGAGGCACCGACGATGACGATGCGGCCGTCGCGCTTGAATCCCTGCAGGGTGTCGGCGCTGCTCATGACTGCGACGCCCCCAGTGGCGCGTCCCGCTCGTCCAACTGGTCGACCAGAATGGCCTGGAGCGGGCAGGCTGCCGCGGCGCGCAGCACCTGCTCGCGCTGCGCGTCGTCGGGCTTCGGGTTGTACATCAGCGCTTCCTCGCCGTGCATCCGGAAAGCGTCCGGAGCCAGGAACGCGCACTGCGCATACCCCTGACACCGGGAAAGATCAACGACAACTTTCATCCCGAGCTCCATTTCAGGAACGCAAGGCTGCGGGCCCTGAGACAGCACCACTACGGCGCCCAAAGCGGGAGGCACGCCTTCGAAGAGGGGAATCGGGCTGTTGCTCACCCCTGCAGAATGCGAAAGGGCTGCACCACGCACGTCAAAGGTCTCCGCAGGAAGAATTGATCCTCGCGAATGCGGCCCGGGCGGGCGTCTGCAAAACCGCCCGGAGAACCTGACCTTGCCGTCAAAAGCCTATCCCGCGCCTACGTCGCCCGCACGCCGGGAAAGGGGCATGCGGACGTCGGGCAGCCCGGCAAGAGGCGAGGTTGTTGAGGTTGTTGTGGTCGCTGTCAGGGTGTGAGGATGCCGATGCCATCACCGATCAGTTTCAAGCCCAGGACGAAGAACAGGACTGCCATCACGGCGACGTTGTGCTGCGCGGCCCAGTCTTTCCAGTTGCCGAGCGTGGTCTTTGCTCGATCGCCCCCCATCAGGAAGACTCCCAGCGGGGCCAGCAGTCCGAGCGAGCCGATCAGCACGAAGATCGCCAGCGACGCGATCTGCTGCCCGACCGGAAGCCCGGCCGAAGCGATCGAGGCGCCTGCGGCGATGGTCAGCGGGGCGTTCTTGGCATTGAGCGCAGCCAGTGCGACTGCAAGCGCGAAGACCTTCAGCGGTGTGAGTCGGTCGAGCGTGGCCATCCACTTCGGCAGCTGTGCCTGCGAGGCATCCTTCGGGCGCCGATGCCACTGCCGAAGGCCGAAGAGGGCGAGCAGCACTCCCAGGGCAAGCTTGAGGCCGCCCACCCAACTGGCCGGCTGACTGTTGGCGGAGGTGCCGCCCGGCCCGACGATCGCCAGCACCACCCCGCCCAGCGCCGAGAGCCCGAGAACCCAGCCGGCGGCGAACAGTAACCCGTTGAGCCGTCCCCGGGGTGTGGCGAGTACGAGAATCATCGCGATGATCGGGAGCGGGCTGACGGCGACGGCGGCCGCAAAACCCAGGACATCACCGAGAACTTGACCCATGGCGGCCTCCAGCAGGGGATCAGAGCGATCGGACTGGACAGGGCTTGGCAGGAGTCGACCCGGCAGCCCGTACGGAGAGCCGCCTGACTGCCCTGGCCAGAGCACTGGGGCACAGAACCTTCAGACATCTCCACAGACATCGTCGACCGAATATCGCCCAGCCGCGCGATGCGGGCGCCCAAGGGGTGAGCCGCGCCGGACCACCGCGCGGCGGTCGGCCCCGCCCGCGGCGCTGCCGCCGGATTCACCACCCTGCGGGGGCAGCGCGGCGGTCGGCCCCGCCCGTGGCGCTGCCGCCCGCGGCGCTGCCGCCGGATTCACCGCCCTGCGGGGGCCTCGATGGTGAGGACACGATCGCGCAGGACGGGGAGGACGGAGCGGATCCGGGCAACTTGGACCACGACCCGGACGTGCTGACGCTGCCGGCCCTGGACTGCCATACGGGAGATGTTCCCGCCCTCAACTCCGAGGTCCCGGTGGACCACTGGGTGCTGCTCGGCACGGACGAGGCGCCGGAGGAGTGGGGCTTTCCCGTCGACTATGGCGAGGACATGCGCCACGACCTGCGGCAGTTCCTTCCCGGCACGGTGGTCGGGCGGTACTTCGACGGCACTCTGCCCAACGGGGACTTCTGCGTCAGGCACGAGGACCTGCTCGCCGGCGATCCCGATGGCCTTCCCGACCTGGATCTCCTCACGAGGACCGCGCTCTGACCGGTCAGTCGTCGCCGCTTCCGTACGGTCGGGTCAGTATCTCCAGGTTGTGGCCGTTCGGATCGTCGAAGTAGGTGCCGCGGCCGCCGTCGTTGGTGTTGATCTCGTTGACACGGCGGTGGGCCGGGTCCGCCCAGTAGGTGAGGCCGGCCGCCCTGATGCGGGCGAAGATCTCGTCGAAGTTCTCCTCCGAGACGAGGAAGGCGTAGTGCTGCGGGGTGATCGTCGCGCTCGTGTCCATGTAGTCGAGGGTGACGCCGTTGGGGATCGGGACCGGGATGAACGGGCCGTACTGCGGGCTCACCTGGAGGCCCAGGATGTCCGCGAGGAACTGGGCCGAGGCTTTCTTGTCGTGGGCGGCGACGATCGTGTGGTTCAACTCGACGGACATCGCGATGACCTCCCCGTGCGTGCCTGTACGTCGTTGTGTGCCTCGTGATTCCTTCTCCGTCCTTCCACAGTAGGCATCCCGGCCCCCTGGTCCCAGACCCCTCCCAGGAAAGCAAGGCCAGCCTTCCCTTAGGAAGGGATTGGAGTCCTGGTGGCTCCGACGGCTCCCGGAAGCTCGTCGCCGGCGCCTCAGAGGGGCCCTCCGTCGCCCCCAGTGCCGTAGCCGACCGGATGGGAGCCGGGAGCGCCGAGGACGGGGGAGTTCCCGCGGACCGTGGGACATTGGCCGGGAGCGTGCTCGCCGGACCGCTGTGGAAGTCGATGCGGGCCGTCGACACCGGGCACGCGGTGAAGGTCGACGACGACCCCTGGTACCTCAACGCCGGTCCGACCGCCGCACGGCTGGTCGTACGACAGCTCGCGGACACCCTCGGCAAGTGATACGTCACACGTGAGACGTCATACGTCGAGGTCGCCGCCCTGCTCGGCGACCCGGACGCGGACCCGCGCGCGCATCTGCGCCGCCAGCACGAGTTGCTGACCGCCCGGATCCCCGCCAGCCCGACGTTCACAGCGATGATCGGGGCTGCCGGGCCTGCTGCTGGCGGCCGCTCTGATGCTCGCGGGCGGCCCGAGCCTCGGCCCCGAGAGCCAGGGGCCGTACGTCCACCACAGGATGGACGGCCTGGCTGGCCGTCGCCCTCCTGCTCGCCGTCACCGCCGCAGCCCTCACGGTCCCCGGATCCCCGAGTCCTACGACGGGAACGCCGAGGGCGCCGACCGGCCGTACGACCCGTCGGCGCCCTCTGTGCACAAGAACCAGCGCTCAAGAACCAGCGCTCAGGAACTTAGTGCCCCAGCAGACAGCGTTCGCCCCGTCGCGACGCCCGGCCCGCTCCCCCACTGCCTCAAGGGCGTGGGAGGTGCCCCCACTCGCCGCACCGGCCGAAAGCCCAAGTACATCCAGTACGAGGACTTCCGGCCGGCACTCCCCCCAGCCTTCGGCCGGGGGGACCCCCGGAGCACGCACCGGACGCCGCTCCTTGACGGACAAATCTTGGCTGACGGGGCACTAGATCGTGGCGGTGTCGATCACGAAGCGGTAGCGCACGTCGCTGGCCAGTACGCGCTCGTACGCGTCGTTGATCTCGGAGGCGCTGATCAGCTCGATCTCGGCGCCGAAGCCGTGCTCGGCGCAGAAGTCGAGCATCTCCTGGGTTTCCCGGATGCCGCCGATGCCGGAGCCCGCGAGGGTCTTGCGGCCGCCGATCACCGAGAAGAGGTTGAGCCCGACGGGCTCCTCGGGCGCGCCCACGTTCACGAAGGCGCCGTCGGTCTTGAGGAGGGACAGGTAGGTGTCCAGGTCCAGCGGGGCCGAGACCGTGGACAGGATCAGGTCGAAGGTGCCGCGCAGCTCCTGGAAGGTCTTCGGGTCGCTGGTGGCGTAGTAGTGGTCGGCGCCCAGCTTCAGACCGTCGTCCTTCTTGCGGAGCGACTGGGAGAGGACCGTGACCTCGGCGCCCAGCGCGTGCGCGATCTTGACGCCCATGTGGCCGAGGCCGCCCATGCCGAGGACGGCGACCTTCTTGCCGGGGCCGGCGTTCCAGTGCTTGAGCGGGGAGTACGTGGTGATGCCGGCGCAGAGCAGCGGCGCGGCCTCGTCGAGGGAGATGCCGTCGGGGATGCGGACGGTGAAGTTCTCGTCCACGACGATCTTCTCGGAGTAGCCACCGTAGGTGGGCTCGCCGTCCTTGCCGACGGCGTTGTACGTGCCCACGTTGCCCTTGAGGCAGTACTGCTCCAGGCCCGCCTCGCAGTTCTCGCACTCGCGGCAGGAGTCGACCATGCAGCCGACGCCCACGCGGTCGCCGACCTTGAACTTGGTGACACCGGAGCCGACCTCGGAGACGATGCCGGCGATCTCGTGGCCCGGCACCATCGGGAAGATGGCCTCGCCCCAGCCCTCACGGGCCTGGTGGATGTCGGAGTGGCAGATACCGGCGAACTTGATGTCGATCAGGACGTCGAACTCGCCGACCTCGCGACGCTCGATGGTGGTGCGCTCCAGCGGAGCCTTGGCGGCGGGGGCGGCGTACGCAGCAACAGTGGTCATGCCGGGGGTTCTCCTAAGGAGTGGTCTGTCCTGTGCCCGGCTGCCTTCCGTCGGGCACGCGATCCAGGTTGCCCCGGCTCACAGCTTTCACCCAGGCCACAGTTCTGCGTACGTCCGCTGGTCCTATTACTGGCGGGGTCAGGCTTCTCTGCGTACGACCGTGAATACTGGACGTATGGATGAACATCCCTCTCCGGGTCCCGCGAGCGGAATGGGGCAGTCGCTGGACCGGCGTGCCGAGCTGAGCGAGTTTCTGCGCACCCGCCGGGCCCGGCTGAAGCCGGAGGACGTCGGGCTGCCGGACTTCGGCCGGCACCGTCGGGTGCCCGGGCTGCGCCGCGAGGAGCTGGCACAGCTGGCCGGGGTGTCCGTCGCCTACTACACGCGCCTGGAGCAGGGCAACGGGCGCAACGTGTCGCCCGAGGTGCTCGACGCCATCGCCCGCGCGCTGCGGCTCTCCGACGCCGAGCACGCGCATCTGACCCACCTCGCGAAGCCCAAGCAGCACAAGAAGAAGCAGACGGCTCGGCCGCAGCAGGTGCGGGGAGCCTTGCGGCAGCTGCTCGACACGTTGGACGGTGTCCCGGCGTACATCACCGGGCGGCGCTCGGACATCCTCGTCTGGAACCGGATGGCCGCGGCCGTGTTCGGGGACTGGTCGGAGCTGCCGCCGCAGGAGCGGAACTGGGCACGGATGGTGTTCCTGAAGCCCGAATACCGCGATCTGTTCGTCGAGTGGGAGCAGAAGGCGATCGACATCGTCTGTCTTCTGCGCATGGACGCGGGCTGTCATCCTGACGATCCGCAGCTCTCGGCCCTGGTCGGCTTGCTCTCCGTGAAGAGCGAGGACTTTCGGCGGCTGTGGGCCACGCACGATGTCAAGGAGAAGACCTACGGCGTGAAGCGGCTGCGGCATCCGCTGGTGGGTGACCTGGCGTTGCAGTTCGAGTCGTTCCGGTTGTCGGGCGACGGTGAGCAGGTACTGATCACGTATCACGCGGAGCCGGGGTCCGCCTCGGCGGACGCGCTGCGTCTGCTGGCGTCCTGGGGCACGGACGCGACCCGCGCGGGCGCCGCGACCCCGCCGTAGGCTTTTCGCCCCCCCTCCGCCCCTGCCCGTCCCGTACCTGGGGCTGCGCCCCGGACCTCGTTCGCACAGTTCCCCGCGTCGCTGAAAGGCGCGCGGGGAACTGCGCGAACCCACCCTCACCCCCGGTACGGCGGGGCCGCCCCCCATGTCCACTTCGGGATCGGCTGCTCCCCCGGAGGCACCGCGTCCGGCCCCGAGAAGTACACGGCCAGCCGCGTCCCCCACTCCGCGTACGCGACGAACGCGGAGCGGAACTCGGCATCGGTCGGCAGCCCCGCGTCGTCCGCCGCGTCCTGGAGGAGGTTCACCCAGCGGCGCCGCTGGGGCTCCGTGATCCCCTTGCCCAGGTGTTTGGCGACCATGTGGCCGTGCCCGCCCTGGGTTTCGGAGTACGCCGGCGGGCCGCCGAAGACCTCGCCGAGCCAGAGGGCGACATGCGCGGTGTGCTCGGGGACGAGGTCCGCGAACAGCGGCGCGAGGAGGTCGTCCTTGAGGACTTTGTCGTAGAAGACCTCCGTCAGACGTGTGAAGGCCTCGGCGCCCCCCGCCCAGGCATAGAGCGTGGGTACGGACGCTCCCGCGCCCCGCACCGTTGTCGGCTTGTAGTGGCGCATCTCCTCGATGTTGCCGATGTAGGGGCGGATCTCGGCGAGGAAGTCCGGGAAGAGCTCGGACTTGCGGAAGCCCTCGACGTGATCCTCGGTCGACGTCCATGTGATCCGCAGGATGAAGTGCTCGAAATCCTCCTCGCAGCGCGCCAGTTCGTAGTCGACGCACTGCGGGGCCGCGGCCAGTTGGGCGGCGGCCCGGGTGTAGGCGGCCAGGAACTCCGCCGACTGCTGCTCGGGAATCCGGTACCTGATGTATTCGACAGTCGAAACGGTCATGCCCCACACAAACACGGAGGGCCCGCCGGAAGCGCTCCTTCCGACGGGCCGTCCGGTCGTGTCAGCGGTCAGCGAAACCCGGCCGCCGACACCTCACGCCTCACTTGCCGTAGTACGCGTTGTAGATCGAGATCGTCGACTTGTTCCCCTTCTTGTCGGCGATCTTGGCGTGGAACGAGATGCCCTTGCCCTTCGCCGGGTTCTTGAAGGTGATCTTGCCGTTCCTGACGTCCAGCTTGGTCCACGTCTGGCCGTAGTCGTACGAGACGTACACGGACAGCGACTGGAGGTTGGAGCCCGCGGCCGCGCCCTGGACGGTGACCGGGATGGTGACCTTCCGGTCGGCGGTACCACGGCTGTCCGGACCGAGGGACGCGCCGAAGCGGGCCGTGGAGACCGGCAGCTTCGCCGTGTCGACCTTCTTGGAGCGGAACGTCCAGCTCGCGTCGATCCGCGTGGAGGCCGCGGCCACCTTCACGGAACGCTTGATGGACGTGGTCAGTTTGTAGGCCGCGTCCGCGTCCGGCACCTTGAACTGGCCGCTGCCGTCCAGTGGATCGTCGGTCTCGGCGACCTTGGTGCCGTTGCGGTACAGGGTCGTCCTGACCGAGGTGTAGAGAGAGGCGCCGGCGTGCGACTGGCCGTCGGCGAACACCGGCAGATAGCCGCTGAGGTACTTGCCGTCGCGGTAGACCCCGTAAAGACCGCCGATCTTCGGGCCGAAGACGCCGGTGTTGAACGTCTTCGTGTAGCTGTTGCCCGCCTTGAAGGTCTGCGGGTCGCCCAGGGTGTAGAAGGCCTCCGTGATCGGGAACCCCTCGGCGTCCTTGCCGCCGTACTGCTCGAAGTCGAGCCCCCACTGGACATGGTCACCGGTGGAGACGTGCAGCGTGCGCGTGCCCGGCAGCTTCTGCTCGACGGCGGTCCCGAAGGAGAAGTCGGCGGGCAGGAAACCGTACGCGGTCACCGCACCCGTCTTGCCGGAGGACGCCGCCCCCAGGTTCGTCCTCACCGTGGCCAGGTCGCTCACCTTGTAGTGCTTGACGTGCGCGCCCTGCAGCTTGGTGACCTTGCTGCCGGTGAACACGTCGTACTCGGTGTTCTCGCCCTTGGTCCACGTACCCGACCAGCTCTGGGACAGACCGGAGGAGACCGCCGGGCCGATGTGGCCGACCCGCAGGTCCTGGAAGGACTCCAGGCCCAGGCCGACGCCGACGCCCGCCGGGTCGAACATGTACGAGACCATCGCGGACACCGGCTTCGCCCGGGCGTCCGGCACCGTGATGTCGGCGGCCTTGGCCGTGCGCTGGTCAACGGTCACCGTGGTGTTCCTGGTGACGCTCAGCTTGGGCTGGACCAGCCAGTCGACGCCGCCCTCGATGGTGGTGAGGTCCTTCACCAGCTGCGAGTCGAGGATGTAGGTGCCCTTGGGCACGCGGATGGTTTCCGTGGCCCCGGTGCCCTGCGAGAAGAAGTCCCGCCCGTTGGCCACGCCCGAGTAGGCGTAGAGGTCGGTGAGGTGGATGGGCTGCTGCCCGTCACGCACGAGGTACTTCACCTTGACGTCGTACGACTCCACCTCCCGCTGCACCGCTGCTGCGGTCCGCACCGACTGGCCGCCGCCCGTGGCCGTCACATACGCCGAGTACGCGCCGTTCGTGGTGCCGCCCAGCTTGGTGTTGACGGTGACGTCGACCGAGGCCTTGCCGCCCGCCGGGACCTCGACCGTCTTCGATCCGAGCGTGAAGAAGCCCGAAGGAGCCGCCTGGCCCTTGGGGTTGGTGGCGGTCGCCGAGAGGGTCAGGGTGACGTCGGTCTTGCCGAGGTTGCGGTAGGTGAGCTGCTTGGTCACCGGCTTGTCGTCGGTGTGCGGCCACTGCTGGACGCCGAAGCTCACCGAGTTCGGGTCGGCGACCACGGACTGCTTGATCGCCTTGTCGACGGCGATACGGCCCGAACCCTGCTGGAACGGCGTGTACTTGCCGCCCTTGGCAGAGCCGGTCAGCGCGCCCTTGAGCTCGGCGAACGTCCAGTCCGGGTGCTCCTGCTTGAGGATCGCCGCCGCGCCCGCGACATGCGGGGTCGCCATCGACGTACCGGAGATCGTCAGATAGCCCGGGGGCTTCTCACCGACCTCCTTGTCGATGAGGCTGCCCGGAGCCGCGGCCGCCGTGATGTTGACGCCGGGGGCGGTCACGTCGGGCTTGATGGCGCCGTCGAGGCCGGGACCGCGGCTGGAGAAGGACGCCAGCTTGTCGTTGTCGTCGACGGCGCCGACGGTGAGCGCGTCGGCCGCGCTGCCCGGGGAGCCGATGGTCTGCTCGCCGAAGTCGCCATCGTTGCCGGCGGCGATCGCGAAGAGGATGCCCTTCTGCTCGGAGAGCTTGTTGACCTCGGCCTCGAGCGGGTCGATCTCGGGGGTGTCGCCACCGCCCAGGCTGAGGTTGACGACGTCGGCGCCCTGGTCGGCGGCCCACTCCATGCCCGCGATGATGCTGGAGTCGTCTCCGTAGCCGTCGTCGCTGAGGACCTTGCCGTTGAGGATCTTCGCGCCGGGCGCGACACCCTTGTACGTGCCGTTCGACTTGGCGCCGGTGCCCGCCGCGATCGAGGCGACATGTGTGCCGTGGCCGAACTTGTCGGTCGCGTCGGCGGAGGTGGAGAAGTTCTTGGCGGCGATCACCTGGTCCTTGAGGTCCGGGTGGGTCGAGTCGACGCCCGTATCCAGAACGGCGATCTTGACGCCCTTGCCGTCGTAGCCGGCCGCCCACGCCTTCGGGGCGCCGATCTGCGGCACCGACTTGTCCAGGCTCGCCCTGCGGACGCCGTCCAGCCAGACGTGCGCGATGCCGGAGGCCGCGCTGCCGCCGCTGGTGACCGCCGACCAGAGCTCCGCCGCGTCCTGCTTCGGCGTCAGCACCGCGTCCGCGTTCAGGGACTTCAGAGTCCGGCGGAGCGTGCCCGCCTCGCGGACGTCGGCCTTGGCGGCGGTCGCGGCTCCCTTGTAACCGACGATCAGTTTCAGGCCCTGCTTCTGGGCCTTGCGTGTGGCCGCCTTGTTCAACTCGGTGACATCGAAGAGCCGCTGGTCGAGCTTGCCGCCGGCTATCAGACGCTGGGCGTCGGCCGGCACCACGAGCGTGTGACCGTCCGTCCTGCGGATCGATACAGGTATGTGGGCGCGGCCCTTGGCCCGTTCGAAGCCGACGACGCGGCCCTTGGCGTCGACGGCCACCCGGTCGCCGGTGATCAGCGTGATGTGGTGCCGGGCCGCGAGTCCGGCCCTGGACGCGCTGCTCGCGTGCTCCTGCTTCGCGGACGCCGGGCTGGTCATTCCCGCCGCCAGAGCCACGGCGGCCGCCGTGGCGATGGTCGCCGCGCACGCTCTTTTCACTTGTCTGCGCAAGTCTCCCCCTGGAGATGAGGTCCGGGCGAATTCCCCATTCGTCCGGCCGGGGGACGTCCCGTACGCATGCGCGTGCACCCCCCGGAAAGCGCAAGTATGCCCGGGGGGTGATCGGCCGCTCAATAGAGAGGGAGCAGTGAAGAGTTGACGGACCTGTTCCGCCGAGTTCCCGCACTCCCCCCCTTTGCGCTTCCTTATGCTCCGGCGTTCTCCTTGACAGTGATCCGGCCCTTGCGGATCGTCGCAAGCCGCGGGGCCTTCTTCGCGATCGCGGAGTCGTGGGTGACCATGATGAAAGTGAGCCCGTGCTCCTTCCACATGGCTTCCAGTACGTCCATGATCTCGTCGCGCATGGATTCGTCGAGGTTTCCGGTGGGTTCGTCGGCGAGCAGCACCTTCGGCTGCTTGACCAGGGCGCGGGCGATGGCGACGCGCTGCTGCTGACCGCCGGACAGCTCGGCGGGCAGATGCCCGAGCCGTTCGGCCAGTCCCACCGACTCCAGTGCCGCGGCGGCCCGTTCACGCCGTTCCTTCGTCTTCACACCGAGGGGTACGAGGGCGGTCTCCACGTTCTCCTGGGCGGTGAGCGTGGGAATCAGGTTGAAGCTTTGAAAGACGAAGCCGATGTTCTCGCTGCGCAGCTTGGTGAGCCTCGCCTCGGACAGTTTCGCCATGTCCGTGCCGTCGAGTTCGACACTGCCCGCGGTGGGGCGGTCGAGCCCGCCGAGCATCTGAAGAAGGGTGGACTTTCCGCCACCGGTGGGGCCCTGGATGACGAGCCGGTCGCCGTCCCCGATGATCAGATCGATACCGGCGAGCGCGTCGACCGTTTCCTTGCCCCGCGCATAGCGCTTGGTGACGCCTCTGAGTTCGTACATGGTGCAACTCCTGGGATACGTAAGTACGACGCCCCCTGAGGGGGGCGCGGGGCTTATTCGACGCGGCGCAGGGCGTCCGCGGGCCGCAGCCGGGAGGCGCGCCAGCCGCCGAAGGCGCCGGCGATCAGACCGCCGGTGACGGCGAGGGCGACCGCGACGACGATGGTGTCGAGGCTGACGGGCGCGGTGAGCGCGACGTCGAGGGCCTTGGAAGCGGTCTGCCGGGCGGGACCGCCGAAGCCACCGCCACCGCCGCCGGGACCGCCGCCCGGGCCACCGCCCGAACTGCCCACCTGCGCCTGCAGGGTGGGGCTGATCTCGGTGACGACATAGGCGCCCGCGAGGCCGAGCGCGATACCGAGGGCGCCGCCGACCAGACCGTTGACGACGGCCTCGCCGACGACCTGACGGGTCACCCGGCCCGACTTCCAGCCGAGCGCCTTGAGAGTGCCGAACTCGCGCACCCGGCGGGAGACGGCCGAGGAGGTCAGCAGTCCCGCGACCAGGAACGCGGCCACGAGCACCGCGATGGACAACCACTTGCCGACGTTCGAAGCGAGGCTGGAGGCGGTCGACAGGGAACCGGAGACGGTGTCGGCGAGGTCGGCGGAGGTGGTGACCGTCGTACCCGAGATGTTCTTCTGGATGGTGCTCTTGACGCTGCTGATCTGCTGCGAGTCGGACGCCTTGACGTAGATCGTGGTGACCTTGTCCTTGGAGTCGCTGAGCGTCTGCGCCTGCTTGAGCGGGATGTAGAGGTTGGCCGCCGCGTCACCGCTGTCCGGCGTCGCGATGCCGATGACCTTGTACTTGACGCTCTTGATGGTGACCGTGCTGCCGAGCTTGAGCTTCTTCTCCTTGGCGTACGACTTGTCGGCGACGACGACCTCGGCGTCGGTCTCGGACGTCTTGAACGTACGACCGCTGGTGATCTTCGACGAGGTCAGCGGGCCCAGGGCCGGCTTGGTGACGTCGGTGCCGTAGACCGAGTAGTTGTTGACGTCGAAGTCGGCGCCGCCGCCCTTGACGGTGCCCTGGGGCGAGGGCTGGGCTCCGCCGCGGCCGCCCTGCTGGTTGCCGCCGTTCCGGTTCTGCTGGAACTGACCCCGGGTGAACTGGCCGTTGACGCGGATGACCTGGAGGCTCAGTCCGCCGACGGAGTCCGCGACGCCCTTCTGGGAGTCGACCTTGGAGACCGTCGAGGCTGCCAGGGTCTGGAAGCCCTGGACCATGACGCGGTCGCTGCTCTGCTCCTTGTCGGAGCCGTTGTCCTGGGCGTCGAAGTTGAAGCGCGGACGGTCGCTGCTGCTCGACGTGGGCGCCGCCGCCTTGGTGACCGTCATGTCCGTACCCAGCCCGTACAGCGACTGGAGGACCTTGCCCTGGGCCTTCTCCATGCCCGAGGACACGGAGCTGACCACGATGACCAGGGCGATGCCCAGGGCGAGTCCGGAGGCGACGACGAGGGCCGCCTTTCTGCGGCGGCGCAGTTCGCGCCTCAGGTAGGTGAAGAACATGGGCCGCAAGCTAGGTACGGCGCGTGATGAAGGGATAAGGCCGAAATAAGAGAACGATGAGAAGGCTGTGGCGGGCGGCGAATTCACCTGTGCGCCACCGAGGAACGCTGTGCGTCCGCCAAGACGAACGGCCCGCGCTCCTGGTGGAGTGCGGGCCGTCGTGCGGGGGGTGGGTCAGACTGCCGAACCGGCCTTCCAGGCCGCCCAGCCCAGGTTCCAGCCGTTGAGGCCGTTCTCCGGAGCGATCGTCTTGTCGCCGGTGTTCTTGACGACCACGACGTCACCGATCAGCGAGTGGTTGTAGAACCACGCGGCGGGCGTGTTCGGGTCGTTGGCACCCTTGGTGTCGGAGAGGCCGACACAGCCGTGGCTGGTGTTCACCGCGCCGAAGATGGACTTGGCGCCCCAGTAGTTGCCGTGGATGAAGGTGCCGGAGCTCGACAGACGCATGGCGTGCGGCACGTCCTTGATGTCGTACTCGCCCTTGCCGTCGTCGTTCGTGAAGCCGACCGTCGAGCCGTCCATCCGGGTCTCCTTGAACTTCTCGGAGATCACCATCTGGCCCTGGTACGTCGTGTGGTCCGGAGCGCCCGCGGAGATCGGGATGGTCTTGATGACCTTGCCGTCCTGGGTGACCTTCATCGTCTTGGTCTGGGCGTCGACGATGGAGACCTGGTTGCGGCCGATCTTGAAGGTGACCGTCTTCTGCTGCACGCCGTACACGCCGCTCGCGCCCTCGACGCCGTCGAGGTTCAGCTTGAGGGTGACGGTGGAGCCGCCGGTCCAGTAGTTCTCGGGGCGGAAGTCCAGGCGGTTGGCGTTGAACCAGTGCCCGACGACCTCCTGGCCGCTGCTGGAGGAGACGGTGATCCCCTTCTGCACCGCGGCCTTGTTCGTGATCGCCTTGTTGAAGTTGATCGAGACCGGCATGCCGACACCGACGGTGGAGCCGTCCTCCGGCGTGAAGTTGCCTATGAAGCTGTTGGCCGGGGAGACCGTCGTGAACGAGGTGTTCTCATGGGCGGTGCGACCCGCGGAGTCCTTGGCCTCGGCGGCGATCTTGTACGTGGTGGCTCGCGCGAGCTGGCCGGAGGGCTTCCAGCTCTTCTTGTCGGCGGATATCTGACCCGCGACGGCGGTGCCGGAGGCGGTCTGCATCGTGACGGACGTGAGCGTGCCCTTGCTCACGGTGACCGTCGTGCCGTTGTTGATCGAGGCGTTGTCGGAGCCGTCCTTGGGCGTGATCTCGATCTGGGCCTCGGAGGTCTTCTTGGCCGCGGCCTCGTCGACCTTGGCCTGCGACGTGCTGTCGCCGCCGTCCGATGCGCCGGCCTTGTCGCCGCCTCCGCTGCACGCAGAGAGCACCAGCACCCCGCCGAGCAGTGCGGACGCGGCCATCAGACCCTTGCGCCGCCTACTGTCCGTCATCACACGCTTCTCCATCGTCGCCGAATCACCAAAAGACACGAGAGCCCCGTAGAAACCATCAACGCTACGGCCGTTTCGTCCCGTTCCACATCTCGCGGAGGTGTGGGGCACACCACGTCCGGACAAGTGGACCGCGTGGTGCGGAGGTGGCCAGTGCGTCTACTGAGACGACGAAACCCCGGACGGCGGTTGCCGCCCGGGGTCACGTTTTCCCCAAGCCGCGTCAGCCGACTGCGTCTTCTTCGTCGTCCTCGGCAGCATCATCCTCGTCGAGGTCCCAATCCGGCGAATCGGGGTCGTAGTCGATGGGCTCGCTGCTCCAGGAGGCCTGAGCGAGGTCGATCCCCGGCACCTGGCTGACCAGGTCGAACGGATCCACCAGATACGCGAGGGCCTCGGCGGTGTCTTCCGTCACTGCGCTCTCGGCGTGCGTGCGCTCGTCGGCCGGCATGCCGGCGTCGTCGGCGATCCGGCGCAACGCGGCCTTGGTGACGGCGTCGGCGTCGTCGACTTCCAGCACCAGTTCGACACGAAGCCGCACAAACTGTGATGTCTCAGGAGTACTCATGGGACGGAGCGTACGACCCATGGGTTGCTCGACTTTCCCACGACCCGCGCCTTTCATTAGCATCGCCCCACACGGCCAATTCGCCAGCGCCACAAGGGGATCGATATTTCGTGTCCGCCGCACGTCGATCGTTGTTGACCGCCACCGCCGCGGGGACCCTCCTGGGGGCCCTGTGGTTCGTCCCGTCCGCCAGCGCGACCCAGGACGAACCCACTCCGAGCGTCTCGGCGTCAACCTCCGCGACGACGACGACCACCACCACCACCACCACCACCACCAACGCGGTGCAGATGTCCACGGAGTCCGGCGAGGGGCACGCCCAGCTCGCCGACACCGGAAGCGTCGACACGACGCCGTACATCGTCGGCGGCACGCTCTTCCTCGGCCTGGGCGCCGGATTCATCACCTATTCGGTGCGCCGCGAGCGCACGATGGCCTACTGAGCACGGTGCTGCGGCCCGGACAATCCACGGGGAATCCATGCGAGACCTGACCGAGCTGACCGACGTCGAGGAACCTGCCTGGCCGGTGCTGTCGGAGGCACTCGACACCAGCGGAGTGTCCATGGACGTGCTGCCCGGCGACCCGGCACAGGGCCGCTCCACCCTGCTCCAACTACAGGTCACCGCGCGGTCCTGGCTCGGCGGGATGGTGCTCAACTGCGGTGGGGTGGTGCTGGACAGCGGGTGGCTGCGGATCTACGGGAGCCCGGGCGCCGGTACGTCCACAGGGCTGCCGGGGGCGTCCACGGACCTGCCGAGCCTCGCCGAGGTCAACGCATTCCCCGGGCGGTTCGACCCCGCCTGGCGGCCCTTCAACGGGCTCGTCGTCGGCCACGACGTGCTGGGCGGGGTCTTCGTCATGAACGGGCCCGACCCGGAGGCGGCGGGCCGGCCCGGACGTCCCGGCGAGATCGTGTACTTCGCGCCGGACTCCCTGCGCTGGGAGGCCCTCGAAGTGGGCCACGGAGCCTGGCTCCACTGGTTCCTCAGCGAGGGCACGGACCACTTCTACGACACCCTGCGGTGGCCCGGCTGGCGCGCCGAGTCCGGAGCGCTGACCGGGCGGCAGGGGCTGTCCGTCGTGCCCTTCCTCTGGTCGGCCGAGGCCCGCCGGGACCTGCACTCGACCAGCCGCCGCGCGGTGCCGCTGGCCGAAATCATCGGCCTGCACCGGGACTTCGCCCTGAAGCTCGACTCCGTCGATCCGGGGTTCCTGGGCAACTTGTGATGCCCAGGGGGCGACGGGACCTCCCCCATCCGCAGTCGGTTCGTGGCTGGTCGCGCCCACGCGGCGGAGCCGCAGATGTCGCGGCCCCGCGCGCCCTACGGGCGCGACCCCGCGCCCCTGACGGGGCGCGGTTCACCGGATGCGCTCAGGCCGCCCTGCGTCCGCCGCCCTGTCCGCCACGCTCCGTGCGGCGCTGCGGGGCACGCCCGCGGCCGCCCGTGTCGTCACGGCGACCGGCAGCACCACCGGCACTGCCGCTACGGCGACCGGTGGCCGTGCCACCCGCCGTGCCCGCCGCGGGGCGACCACCACGGCGCGGCGGGCGGCCCTGGGCCTCCGTACCCGCGCCCGTGCCGGACGGCCGCCGGGCCCCGCCCCCGGCCCCACGCCGGGAGTTGGACCGCTGCTTCGGCTGCTCGGCAGGCTGCGGCACCTCGATGACCACCGGCACGCCGGAGGGCTCGCGTGCGCCGGTGAGGCGGGCCAGCTCCTCGTCGCTGGACTTGATACGGGCGGTGCGCGGGCTGATGCCGGCGTCCGCCATCAGACGGGTCATCTCCCGCTTCTGCTCGGGCAGTACCAGGGTGACGACGCTGCCGGACTCCCCGGCACGGGCCGTACGGCCGCCGCGGTGCAGATAGTCCTTGTGGTCGGTCGGCGGATCGACGTTGACGACCAGGTCCAGGTCGTCGACGTGGATGCCGCGGGCGGCCACGTTGGTGGCGACGAGCGCGGTGACCTGACCGTTCTTGAACTGGTCGAGGGTGCGGTTGCGCTGCGGCTGGCTGCGCCCGCCGTGCAGCGCGGACGCCCGTACGCCGCTCGCGAGCAGCCGCTTGGTGAACCGGTCGGCGCCCCGCTTGGTGTCCACGAAGAGGATGACCCGGCCGTCGCGCGCCGCGATCCGCAGGGCGACGGCCTTCTTGTCGGTCTCGTCGGCGACATGCAGCACATGGTGCTCCATGGTGGTCACCGCACCCGCCGACGGGTCGACGGAGTGCACCACGGGGTCCGTGAGGAACATCCGCACGAGCCGGTCGATGTTCTTGTCCAGCGTCGCCGAGAACAGCAGCCGCTGTCCGTCCGGCTGGACCTGCTGGAGCAGCGCCGTGACCTGCGGCATGAAGCCCATGTCGGCCATCTGGTCGGCCTCGTCGAGCACGGTGATCGCCACTTGGCCCAGCGAGCAGTCGCCCCGCTCGATGAGGTCCTTGAGCCGTCCGGGAGTGGCCACCAGCACCTCGGTGCCGCGGCGCAGCGCACCGGCCTGCCGGCCGATCGACATTCCGCCGACGGCCGTGGCGATGCGCAGGTTGACGGCGGTGGCGTACGGCGTCAGCGCGTCGTTGACCTGCTGCGCGAGCTCACGCGTGGGCACCAGGACGAGGGCGAGCGGAGCCTTGGACTCGGCCCGGCGGCCCGCGGTGCGCGCCAGCAGGGCGAGCCCGAAGGCGAGCGTCTTGCCGGAGCCGGTGCGGCCCCGGCCGAGAACGTCGCGCCCGGCAAGGGAGTTGGGCAGGGTGGCGCCCTGGATCGGGAAGGGCTCGGTGACGCCCTGGGCGGCGAGGGTCTTGGTCAGCGCGGCCGGCATGTCCAGCGCGTCGAAGGAGTCGACGGCGGGCAGCGCGGGCGTGATCGTCTCGGGCAGCGAGAACTCCTGCGGCGGCGCGACCTTGCGGGCACCGCCCCGGCCGGCGCCCCGGCCGGTGTTCCGGCCCGCGCTCCTCGCGGAGCCGCCGGTCTTCGCGGAGCCGCCGGTCTGGGCGCCGCGTGCGTTTGCCGGCCGCTTACGGACGGGACGTTCGGATCGAGTCATGCTGGATCTGGATTTCCTTCCTGGGCCCCACGGACTGCACGCACCGCGCTCACCACTCGCATGAGCATTCACAGCACGAGCCGGGACCCGCACCCGAAGGTGCGGCTCCCGGCTCTGGAAAAGCGCGTCCCGAATCAGGCGGGGACGATGTTCTCGGCCTGCAGGCCCTTCTGGCCCTGCGCGACGTCGAACGAGACCTTCTGACCCTCCAGCAGCTCACGGAAGCCGGAGCTGGCGATGTTGGAGTAGTGGGCGAAGACGTCGGGGCCGCCGCCGTCCTGCTCGATGAAGCCGAAGCCCTTTTCCGAGTTGAACCACTTCACGGTGCCTGTAGCCATTGTTTTCTCCTGAACAGGTAGAGGGCCCCATCCGGAGATGCACCGGGAAAAGCCGGAGATGCCGGTAAAACAAAACGCGCCTGCGGAAGATTCCGATCAGGCGCACAAAGTAAATGGGTACCAAAAACGTATCAACGCGACAGTATCACACCTCGGGCCGCCCTCCGGCACCGAGAGGCGCCGATGTGACGGGGGCCACCGTAGCCGACGGCGGCCCCCTCCACGTACGACGGACTGCCGCTAGGCCAGCGGACCCGTCACCGACTCCACCGCCGTCACCACGTGGCCACCGCGCACGAACGCGTCCGCGGTCTCCAGGTCGGGGGCGAGGAAGCGGTCCGAGCCGGGGCCCTGGACGCCGGCCGCGCGGACGGCCTCGATGACCGCCTGCGACGCCGGGGCGGGGGTCAGGCCCTCGCGCAGTTCGATCGCGCGGGTGGCGGCGTACAGCTCGATCGCGACGATCCGGGTCAGGTTGTCCACGGTCGTACGCAGCTTGCGCGCGGCCGACCAGCCCATGGAGACGTGGTCCTCCTGCATCGCGGAGGACGGGATGGAATCCGCGGACGCCGGTACGGCGAGCCGCTTCATCTCGCTGACCAGCGCGGCCTGCGTGTACTGGGCGATCATCAGGCCCGAGTCGACACCGGCGTCGTCCGCGAGGAACGGCGGCAGACCGTGCGAACGGTTCTTGTCGAGGAGGCGGTCGGTGCGGCGCTCGGCGATGGAGCCGAGGTCGGCGGCCGCGATGGCGAGGAAGTCGAGGACGTACGCGACCGGGGCGCCGTGGAAGTTGCCGTTCGACTCGACCCGGCCGTCCGGCAGCACGACCGGGTTGTCGACGGCGGAGGCGAGCTCGCGCTCGGCGACCGTACGGGCGTGGGCGAGGGTGTCACGTCCGGCGCCCGCGACCTGCGGGGCGCAGCGCACGGAGTAGGCGTCCTGGACGCGCGGGGCGCCGTCCTGGTGGTGCCCGGTGAGCTCCGAACCCTTCAGCACCGCCAGCATGTTGGCGGCGCTGGCGCCCTGTCCGGGGTGCGGGCGGATGGCGTGCAGCTCGGGCGCGAGGACCTTGTCCGTCCCGAGGAGGGCTTCGAGGGAGAGGGCAGCGGTGACGTCCGCCGACTTGTAGAGCGTCTCCAGGTCGGCGAGAGCCATGACCAGCATGCCGAGCATGCCGTCGGTGCCGTTGAGGAGGGCGAGACCTTCCTTCTCGCGCAGTTCGACGGGCGCGATGCCGGCCTCGGCGAGCAGCTGGCCCGCGGGCCGTACGACACCGTCCGGGCCCTCCGCGTCACCCTCACCCATGAGCGTGAGCGCACAGTGGGACAGCGGCGCCAGGTCGCCGGAGCAGCCGAGCGAGCCGTACTCGTGCACGACCGGGGTGATGCCGGCGTTGAGGACGTCCGCCATGGTCTGCGCGACCTCGGGCCGCACGCCCGTGTGCCCCGAGCAGACGGTCTTGAGCCGCAGGAACATCAGCGCGCGGACGACCTCGCGCTCCACGCGCGGGCCCATGCCGGCGGCGTGCGAGCGGACGATGTTGCGCTGCAGCTGGGCGCGCAGCTCCGGGCTGATGTGCCGGGTCGCGAGGGCGCCGAAACCGGTGGAGACGCCGTAGACGGGCTCCGGCTTGGCCGCCAGCGCGTCGACGATCTCGCGGGCCGCGGCGAGGGCCGCCACCGCCTCGTCGGAGAGCTCGATCCGGGCGCCGTGGCGCGCCACGGCGAGAACATCGGACGCGGTCACCCCGGACGTCCCCACCACCACAGTGTGCATATCCATATTCAGGAGCGTACGCAGTGAATTCGATGATGTCACTAGTGGGTCGCCGGTTTACCCCTTACTTCGACGTACGTCACAACGGGCGCCCGGGAGCAGGGCGCCGGCCAAGGTCACGGACGGGGTTCGTGACGTCCGCGGAAGCGGCGGCGCTCCCCTTCCGTGGGCGACGGCGCGTCCGCGAGACGCACGACCGGGTCGTCGGGGCCCTCGCGCCCGGCGACGACGGGCTTCGCCGCGCGCACGGCCTTGGCCCGGTACTGGGCGGCGTCGGCCAGCCGGAACAGCCGCCGCGCCGAGCGCACCGGGCCGATCGGATCCTCGGTCGAGGCGACCCCGCACGCCACTCCTTCCCCCAGCTCCATCTCGGCGGCGCGGCGGCACAGTTCGTCGGCGATACGGACGACCTCGTCCGCCGCCGGGCCCACCGCCAGCAGGCAGAACTCATCACCGCCGAGACGGGCCGCGAGGGTGCCCGGGAGCATCGCCCCACACAGGGAGAGCACCGATCCGAACCGCTCCAGGAGCCGGTCGCCGACCGCGTGCCCGCGGGTGTCGTTGACCCGCTTGAGCCCGTTGAGGTCACAGACCACGAGACTGACCACGACCCCGTCGCCCCTGTGCCGCTCGACGGCCTCGTCGAGGCGGACGTCCACGGCACGGCGATTGGCGAGCCCGGTGAGGGCGTCCGTGAACGCCAGCCGCCGGGCCTCCTCCAGACGCTCGGTCTGGGCGATCCCGGCCGCGACGACGGAGGCGAGGACGGTCGCGAAGTCGGCGTCGGCCCGGTCGAAGGCGGGGGCCGCGGCCGGGCGGGCCACATACAGCTCACCCCACGCGCGGCCGTGCAGGACGATCGGCGCGACGACGCAGCAGCCGCGGCCGCGGCGGCGCAGGGCTGCGACGCGTTGATGGCAGTACCCGGCGTGGCCGCCCGCCGGGCCGTCCGCCGTCTCCACCCAGGCATTGGGCCCGCCGCCCCCGGCCCAGCGTTCGTGCAGGAACTCGGTGATCTCCGGGAACTGGTGCACGGGGTAGGCCTCCCCGTCGGGGAACTCGTCCTCGCCCTCGGTCCGCTCGCCCACGTTGACGAGCACCCGCAGCCTGCCGAGTTCGCGCTCCCACACCGAGAGCGCGGCGAAGCTTCCGGCCAGCGCGTGACATGCGCCGAGCGCCGCGGCTCGCCACGAGTCGCGCGGGGTGTGTGCCGCCGCCATCCCCTGCGCCAGCGCCACCACGGCCCTCAGCCGTCTGTCCTCACCCATCACCCCAGGCTAGGTAAAACTGCAGCATTTCGGGACATTGATACGGCGAACAGGGGTCCGGGGCGGCGGTTCGGGGCGGGTTCTACTCCCCCGGCCACTGCGGCTTGCGCTTCTCGTTGAAGGCGGCGACACCCTCCGCCCGGTCCCCCGAGAAGGCGACGGACCGCCAGGCGGCGTCCTCGACCTCGAGCCCCGCACGGAGGTCGAGGCCCTGCCCGAGACGCAGCGCACGCTTGGCCGCCCGTAGCCCAACGGGCGAGTTCTGGGCGATGCGCGCGGCAAGCGCGAGGGCTTCCGCCCTGTCCCGCCCCTCGTCCACGAGCTCATCCACCAGCCCCAACTCCCGCGCCTCGACCGCCTCCAGCCGCCGCGCCGAGAAAATGAGCTCGGCCGCCCGCGCGGCCCCGACCCGGCGGGGCAGCAGCTGCGTACCGCCCCCGCCGGGGATCACCCCGACGGACACCTCGGGCAGCCCGACGACCGCCGTACGGTCGGCCACGATCAGGTCGCACGACAGCGCCAACTCGAACCCGCCGCCCAGCGCGAAACCGTGCACGGCGGCGACGGTCGGCATCGGCAGCTCCAGGACCCCGGTGTACGCGCCCCGCGCGACCGGGCGCTGCCGCACCAGGTCGGCGTCGGTGAACGAGTTCCGCTCCTTCAGGTCGGCGCCGACGCAGAAGGCGCGCTCATGGGTGGAGGTCAGCACGACCACGCGCACGTCGCGGTCGGCGGCGAGCGTCGCGCAGGCACCGGCGATGGACCGGGCCATGTCCGTGGACACGGCGTTCATGGCCTTGGGCCGGTCGAGGGCGAGCTCCGCGACGTACGCATGCCGCCGTACGACGACGAACTCCCCGAACCGCCGCTCGTCCCCTTGCTCCGCCATGGCACCCTCCCGGTTAACGCGGGTTAACAAACCGACGCCCCGATCATCGCAGCCGACGTCGTCCGACGAAAGCCGCCCCCCGCACCCCCGTCTCCCCGTCTCCCCGTTCGAGTGACATCCCGCCCAACTTCCGCCCGTCACCCCGAATCGGCACATAACCTGCGCACCGCCGGCGTATTCGGGGGACGCGGGCACATTGGGGAGGGACGACCATGACGAACCGAGAGACGACGCAGGTCACGAAGACCCGACCGGAGCCGCGACGCACGCATCCAACGGCGCGGCCGACGGCTCCCCGGGCGGCCTACGGCACAGCGGCGCGGCCCGCGGCCGACGACAGCCCACCGGTCCGCCCCGTCCGCGGGCGGCACCGCAGGCCCCGCCCGCGGCGGGTGCTCTTCGCCGTGGGTGGACTCGCGCTCGCCGCGGGGGTGTTGAGCTTTGTGCGGATGACGCCGGAGTCGGTGATCGGCGGTGGGGGCAGCGCGGAGGCCGAGCCGACAGGGGCGACCGTCACGGACACCGCGGGCAACGCCGTCACCACCGTCGAGGCCGTGCCCTCCGCACACCCCGACGCCGCCACGGCGACCGCCGCGATGGGCGCGTCGAGCGCGACGCCCACCGCGGGCGTAAGCGTCGTACCGACACCGTCGCCGACCACGCCCGCGTCGTTCCCCTCACCGCACGGGAGTGCCGCCGCGACCAGCGCACCGGACACCACGGGCATTCCGACCGCCCCGATGACCACGCCGCCCCCGGCCGCGACCGCTCCGGCGGCTCCGCAGCCCGCCCCGAGCACGACGACCCAGGGTCCGACCCCGCACCCGGATCCCCCGGGCGTGTGTGTGCCGATCGTCGGGATCTGTGTGAACGGTCTGGCGGCGCCGATCGGCCCTCGTTAGGACTCGGCGTCCCGGCGGGCGAGCAGCCAGGGTTCGATCACACCGAGGCCACGGACCGGGCGCTGCCACATCGGCTGGAGGGCGAAGCGGTAGGAGGGCGGTTCCTCGCCCTCCTTCTCCGCCGCGGCAGCGGCCTCGGCGGCGTCCGCCTCGGAGGCGGGCGCGTCCCCGGTGCGGATCAGTTCCTCCGCGAGGGCGCCGTCCACCAGGACCGCGTCACGGGGCGCTATGGACGTGAGGCGGCTCGCCAGGTTCACGGTGGTGCCGAACACGTCACCCATCCGTGTGGTCACCGTGCCGAAGGCGATGCCGACGCGCAGCTCCGGCATCGTCTCGTCGTTCGCCATCGTCTCGATGAGCCGCAGCGCGATCTCGGCGGCGATACCGGCGTCGTCGGCGGCGTACAGCACCTCGTCGCCGAGCGTCTTGATGAGCCGCCCGCCGTGCGCGGCGACCAGGTCTGCGGCGGTCGTCTCGAAGGCCTCGACGAGTTCGCCGAGCTCCTCCTCCTCCATGCGGCGGGTCAGCCGAGTGAACCCGACGAGGTCGGCGAAACCGACGGCGAGGCGCCGGTCGACCATCTCCTCGTCGTCGGCGGCCTGGATGACGCGGCCGGCCGAGGCGGCGAGCTGGCGCCGCCAGACGTAGACGAGGAACTCCTCCAACTCGGGCAGGAGCAGCTCGATGATCGGGTACGTCACCTCGGTGCGCGTCATCCCGGGTTCCGGCGGCTCGGTCAGTCCCTCCAGGAAGGAATCGATCTGCCACTCGGCCAGCCGGGCGGTGGTCTGCCCCGTGGAGCGCGCCACCTGGACGGCCATCGCCTCGCTGAGCAGGCCCGCCTCGACGAGACCGGAGAGTCGACGCAGCGCGAGCACGTCGGCCTCCGTGAGCGCCTTGGCCTGCCCGATGTCGGCGAAGCCCATCGCCCGCCAGAAGCGGGTGGCCAGTTCCACGGAGACACCCGCGCTGCGGGCCGCCTGGAAGGGGGTGTAACGGCGCTCGGCACCGAGGATGAGCCCCTCCAGGCGCAGCGCCAGCGGGTCACCTCCGGAGTCCGGGTCGAGGTGCACATCCACCCGGCCGTCCGTGCCGGACCGTGCGTCGGGCCCCGCTCCGGCGCCTGCTTCAACCCCGGCGAGGGATGCGTCGGTGACCGACTCGGCGGTACGGCCCGGCTCGCCGTCGGGGGCGGGGTGGGCACCCGTGTCGGAGCCGGTGTCGTCGACGGTCACGCCTGCTGCCCTTCCGATCTGCCGCGGTCAGGTATCGACCGCGCTCAACTCTACGGCAGGTGTGCGCTGGCTCACTCCTGACGCCGGGGCCGAGACCGGGAGGTTTCTCGCCCCCTCCACCCCTGCCCGTCCCGTCTCTGGGGGCTGCTGCTTCCAGCCTCCCGCCACAAGATCGCGCAGCTCTCCGCGCCGCTGAACGGGGGTCGGGACGGGCAGGGGCGACGCGGACGAGAAACCATCCCTACACCGCCCGCAGGTGCACCACGTCCCCCGCCCCCACCGGCTCCTGCACACCCTCCTCGGTGGCGATGACCAGCCGCCCGTCCCCGTCCACGGCCACCGCCTCCCCGGTGATCGACCGCCCCCCGGGCAGCTCGGCCCGGACGGAGCGGCCGAGCGTCGCGCACCCGGCGGCGTACGTCTCCTGAAGGCCGGACGCGGCCGGGTCGCCCTCGACGCCGCGCCAGCGCTCGTACCACTGCTCCAGGGAGCGGAGCACGGCCCGCAGCACGGTGTCACGGTCCGTGGACACCGCGCCCGCCAGGGCGAGGGAGCCGGCCCCGGGCACGGGGAGTTCGTCCTCGCGGAGCGTGACGTTGATGCCGATGCCGATCACCACCGCGTCGGTGCCCGCCCGCTCCGCGAGGATGCCTCCGGCCTTCCGCTCCTCCTCGCCGACGGTTACCAGGATGTCGTTGGGCCACTTGAGTGCCGTGTCGACGCCGACGGCGCGCGAGAGACCCGTCGCGACGGCGACGCCGGTGAGCAGCGGCAGCCAGCCCCAGCGTTCGACGGCGACCTGGGTGGGCTTGAGCAGGACGGAGAAGAAGAGTCCCGAGCGCGCGGGCGCGGTCCACTGGCGGTCGAGGCGACCGCGCCCGGCGTTCTGTTCCTCGGCGACGAGGACGGCGCCCTCCTCGGCCTTCCCCTCGGTGGCCCGGGCGACGAGGTCGGAGTTGGTGGATCCGGTGCGCTGGACCACCTCGACATCGCGCCAGAGCCCGTCCCCGCGGACCAGCGCCCGGCGCAGTGAGGCCTCGTTCAGCGGCGGACGATCCAGGTCGGACCATCGATTGCCGTTCGCGTTGTCGTTCGCGTCTGATGCATCTCGCGGCGTCATGCAACCCACCCTAGGTGTGGTAAACGCCGCACTGCCGAACGGTAGGCACCCCACTACGCTACGGATGAGTAGCAAGCCCCCCTTCTGAGCACCTCACCCTCACGTCCCCCTAGAGCAGGCAGGGAGCCGCATCCCGATGTCCGAGCCGGAAGAGCTGCAACACCCCGACATCCACACCACCGCGGGCAAGCTCGCGGACTTGCAGCGCCGCATCCAAGAGGCGACGCACGCCGGCTCGGAGCGCGCCGTCGAAAAGCAGCACTCCAAGGGCAAGTTGACGGCCCGTGAGCGCATCGAGCTGCTGATGGACGAGGGTTCGTTCGTCGAGTTCGACGAGTTCGCACGGCACCGGTCGACCGACTTCGGGCTGGAGAAGAACCGCCCGTACGGCGACGGTGTCGTCACCGGGTACGGCACGGTCGACGGCCGCCCGGTCGCCGTGTTCTCGCAGGACTTCACCGTCTTCGGCGGCGCCCTCGGCGAGGTCTTCGGCCAGAAGATCATGAAGGTCATGGACTTCGCGCTGAAGACCGGCTGCCCGGTCATCGGCATCAACGACTCCGGCGGCGCCCGCATCCAGGAGGGCGTCAGCGCACTGGGCATGTACGGCGAGATCTTCCGGCGGAACACGCACGCCTCGGGTGTGATTCCGCAGATCTCGCTCGTCGTCGGGCCCTGCGCGGGCGGCGCGGTCTACTCCCCCGCGATCACCGACTTCACGATCATGGTCGACCAGACCTCGCACATGTTCATCACCGGCCCGGACGTCATCAAGACGGTCACCGGCGAGGACGTCGGCTTCGAGGAGCTCGGCGGTGCGCGCACGCACAACGCGGTCTCGGGCGTCGCCCACCACATGGCGGGCGACGAGAAGGACGCCATCGACTACGTCAAGCAGCTGCTGTCGTACCTGCCGTCCAACAACCTCAGCGAACCCCCGGTGTTCCCGGAGGAGGCGGACCTCGCCCTCACCGACGAGGACCGCGAGCTGGACACGATCGTGCCGGACAGCGCGAACCAGCCCTACGACATGCACGCGGTGATCGAGCACGTCCTGGACGACGCCGAGTTCTTCGAGACGCAGCCGCTGTTCGCGCCGAACATCCTCACCGGTTTCGGGCGGGTGGAGGGCCACCCCGTCGGCATCGTCGCCAACCAGCCGATGCAGTTCGCCGGCTGCCTCGACATCGACGCCTCGGAGAAGGCCGCGCGGTTCGTGCGGACGTGCGACGCCTTCAACGTTCCCGTCCTCACCTTCGTCGACGTGCCCGGCTTCCTCCCGGGCGTCGACCAGGAGCACACGGGCATCATCCGCCGCGGCGCCAAGTTGATCTACGCGTACGCCGAGGCCACCGTCCCCCTGATCACGGTCATCACCCGCAAGGCCTTCGGCGGCGCCTACGACGTCATGGGCTCCAAGCACCTGGGCGCCGACCTCAACCTCGCCTGGCCGACCGCCCAGATCGCCGTCATGGGCGCGCAGGGCGCGGTGAACATCCTGCACCGCCGCACCATCGCGGCAGCGCCGGAAGCCGAGCAGGAGGCGACCCGGGCCCGGCTGATCCAGGAGTACGAGGACACCCTGCTGAACCCGTACACGGCGGCCGAGCGCGGCTACATCGACGGTGTGATCATGCCGTCCCAGACCCGCTCCCACGTCGTACGCGGTCTGCGTCAGCTGCGCACCAAGCGGGAATCACTTCCTCCGAAGAAGCACGGCAACATCCCCCTCTGAGCCCCCTGTGGACCCGGATCATTCTTGGGAGCAGACATGACGATCAAGGTCGTACGGGGCAATCCGACCCCGGAGGAGCTGGCCGCCGCACTCGCGGTGGTCAGGGCGCGCGCCGCGGCGGCGGCCTCCACCCCGTCCGGCGCGCCCGGCCCGCGGGACTCCTGGGCCGACCCGGCCCGCATCGCCGCGCACCGGCTACGCCGGCCGGGCCCGACGGCGTGGGGCCGCACGTACTGGCCCGACTAGTTGCGCAGCAGGTCCGCCACGGCTTCGGCCATCACCGCGTATCCCGCGTCGTTCGGGTGCAGGTGATCGCCGAAGTCGTAGGCGGGGTGCAGCCGGTCCGGATCGGCCGGATCGGCCGGCACGCGGTTCAGGTCCACCACCGCGTCCCACTCCCCCGAGCGGCGGATCCACTCGTTCACCTCGTGGCTCACCTTCGCGGCGTGCTCGCCCCAGTGGTCGGAACCGCCGAAGGGCAGCAGGGTCGCGCCGATCACCCGTAGCCCCCGGGCGCGGGCCTGGCGTATCAACTCCCGGTATCCGTCCATGAGTTCGTCGGTCTCGACGACCGGAGCGGGCCGGTACGTCGGCTGCTCGTCCGTCTCGCTGAAGCCGATGTCGTTGAGGCCCTGGAGCACGACGAGCGTGTCCACACCCAGGTGGTCGAGGACGTCCCGTCCGAGGCGGTGGACGCCCTTCTCGCCGTACCAGGCGGAGTCGTTGAGGAGCAGGTTTCCACCGATGCCCGCGTTCAGCACGGGCCGGCCGGTGCGTTCGGCGAGCGCGTCGGACCAGCGGCGGTTCGCGTCCGGGGTCGAGCCGAAGCCGTCGGTGATGGAGTCCCCGAAGAGCGCGACGGCGTCCGTACGCCCGCCCGCGTCGACCTCGACGGCCGAGAGGAAGTACCAGGACTCGGTCGCCTCACCGAAGCCCTGACCGTCGATGTCGTCGAGGCGGTTCCCCGCACCCCGGTAGCTGGTCGCGAAGGCTTGTGCATGGAAGGTCGCGGGCCCCGTGACGGCGTCGAGGTGGAGGGTGACGGCCACCGACTCCAGGGATTCCAGGGCGAGTTCGACAGGATCGCTGACGACGGGCCCGCGCGCCGCGATCTCGACACCGGTGGCCCCCTGGAAGGTGAGCCGGCGCACCGAGCCCGCCTCGACGGCGGCCGCTTCGCCCGCACGCGCCACGGTGGCGCCGGCGATCCGCAGCGCCGAGGTTCCGTACGCGTTCGAGAGCCGGACTCGGATCCGGTCGCCGCCGACGGTGAGACGTACGGCCTGACGCAGCGACTGACGCCAGAAACCCTCCCGCGACCAGTTGGGAGTGAAGCCTTCGCTGGGGAGCTGGGGCGATGCGGTCCAGGCGGTGGTGAACACGGCAGTTGCCTCCCGAAGATCCCACTAAAGGGGACCAGAGTTCCTTTAGCAATGCTCACGACCGTAGCAGGCGCTCGCCCACTAAAGAAACCCCAGCCCCATTTACACACGGCGTACGCAAGTTGAGTACGCGTACTCAGGCGCCCGGGGCCACTGCCGCCGCACGATCGAGGACATGCTGTGGTCCGACCCGGAGGACGAACCTCCCAAGGAACTCCGCGACATGCAGGACATGTTGCGGCGCCTGGGCGTTCTCATGGCGCTGGCCATGGTGCTCGCGATGATCGTCCTCGGCATCAGGTGAGGTACGCCGATACCCTGACCGCATGACCGATCAGCCGCGCCGCCGCCTCGTGCTCGCCTCGCAGTCCCCCGCCCGGCTCAACCTGCTGCGGCAGGCCGGACTCGCTCCCGAGGTGATCGTGAGCGGAGTCGACGAGGACGCCGTGACCGCGCCCACCCCCGCCGAACTCGCGCTCGCGCTGGCCGAGGCGAAGGCCTCCGTCGTGGCGGCCAAGCCCGAGGTCCAGGGCGCGCTGGTGATCGGCTGCGACTCGGTGCTCGACCTGGACGGCGAGGCGCTCGGCAAGCCCGCGGACGCCGAGGAGGCCACCGCCCGCTGGAAGTCGATGCGCGGCCGGGCCGGGACCCTACAGACGGGTCACTGCATCTACGACACGGCGGCCAAGCGCTACGCCTCCGGGACAGCGTCCACCGTGGTCCGCTTCGGCGACCCGACCGACGCCGAGATCGCCGCGTACGTCGCCTCGGGCGAACCCCTCTACGTGGCGGGTGCGTTCACGCTCGACGGCCGCTCGGCGCCGTTCATCGAGGGCATCGACGGCGACCACGGCAACGTCATCGGGATCTCGCTGCCGCTGGTACGCCGCCTGCTGGCCGAACTGGGCATCGGCATCACGGAGTTGTGGACGCCGCGGGAGAAGTGATCAGGAGGCCGACGGGGCCGGTGGAGCGGCGACCGGAGCTCCACCTCCGTTGTCGCCGTTCTTGCCGTCCTCGGGCGCGGCGTCGGCGGGGCCGCCGGTGGCCTCCCGGCGGTCGTACGCCATGAGGGTGAACACGATCAGCCCGAGCACGACCATCATGAAGGCGAACGCCCCCCAGCCCACCAGGCCCACCGTGAAGGCGCCGAGCAGGGCGTGCACGACGGCGGCGCTGATCAGCAGGATGCGGCCGAAGAGGCGAGGGGCGCGGTCCCGGAGGGCGACCAGCAGGGCCGCGAAGCCGCACGCCGCGAAGTAGAGCCCGAAGACCAGGCCCCCGACCTTCGACGACACGGACATCATGTCCGAGTCGAGACCCGCCAAGGACATGTCCTGACGGTCGACGACGACGCCGAGGAACCAGTTCAGCAGCGCGATTCCGATCGCTTCCACGAAGAGCACGATCGCCGCCACCCACGCCACCGGTCTGCGCACCACCGGTCCCCACCCACTTCCGAGTGCTGTTACCCCAAGTACGTTCGGTACATCCCGAACGCTACTAACGGGTAAACCCCCGGACAAGGGTTCTGCCGAAGGCAAAGAATCGTTGGGCCATTCGTAGGGACTCCACAAAGAAACGTTGTGGGCCGCAGCACGGAGTCACAGAGACCTTGGCCACATTGGAGGGCTAGGGTTCAGGGAAGGATTCCTGCGTGCCACGGTGCGACAAGGGATTTTGAGGGTCGGGCGAGCCTCGCATCACGCTCCGTGTGGGCAAGCTCACCATTGGGGACGGGTCGAGAAGCCGTGTCGGCAGTCCCTAAACTCGGCTTGTTTCAAGGAGGGAGCCATCGTGCGCAAGGTGCTCATCGCCAACCGTGGCGAAATCGCTGTCCGCGTGGCCCGGGCGTGCCGGGATGCCGGGATCGCGAGCGTTGCCGTTTATGCGGAACCGGACCGGGACGCTCTGCATGTCCGTGCGGCGGACGAAGCGTTCGCGTTGGGCGGTGACACCCCGGCCACCAGTTACCTGGACATCGCCAAGGTGCTGCAGGCCGCCAAGGACTCCGGCGCGGATGCCATTCATCCGGGTTACGGCTTCCTTTCCGAGAACGCGGACTTCGCGCAGGCCGTTCTCGACGCGGACCTGATCTGGATCGGCCCGCCGCCGCAGGCCATCCGCGACCTCGGTGACAAGGTCGCCGCCCGGCACATCGCCCAGCGCGCCGGTGCCCCGCTGGTGGCCGGCACCCCCGACCCGGTGAGCGGGGCCGAGGAGGTCGTCGCGTTCGCCGAGCAGCACGGCCTGCCCATCGCCATCAAGGCCGCCTTCGGCGGTGGCGGACGCGGTCTGAAGGTCGCCCGGACGCTGGAAGAGGTGCCCGAGCTGTATGAGTCCGCGGTCCGTGAAGCGGTCGCAGCCTTCGGGCGCGGCGAATGCTTCGTGGAGCGCTACCTGGACAAGCCCCGGCACGTGGAGACGCAGTGCCTGGCCGACCGCCACGGCAACGTGGTCGTGGTGTCCACCCGTGACTGCTCCCTGCAGCGCCGCCACCAGAAACTGGTCGAGGAGGCCCCCGCCCCGTTCCTCTCCGACGCCCAGGTGGCGGAGCTGTACTCCTCCTCCAAGGCGATTTTGAAGGAGGCCGGCTACGTCGGCGCGGGCACCGTGGAGTTCCTCGTCGGCCAGGACGGCACGATCTCCTTCCTGGAGGTCAACACCCGCCTGCAGGTCGAGCACCCGGTCACCGAAGAGGTCGCCGGCATCGACCTGGTCCGCGAGATGTTCCGCATCGCCGACGGCGAACCACTGGGCTACGGCGACCCCGAACTGCGCGGCCACTCCTTCGAGTTCCGCATCAACGGCGAGGACCCCGGCCGAGGCTTCCTGCCCGCCCCCGGCACCGTCACCGCCTTCGCCCCGCCCTCGGGACCGGGCGTGCGACTGGACGCGGGCGTGGAGTCCGGCAGTGTCATCGGCCCGGCCTGGGACTCCCTGCTGGCCAAGCTGATCGTCACCGGCGCCAGTCGTGAGCAGGCCCTGCAGCGGGCCGCCCGCGCGCTGGCGGAGTTCCAGGTCGAGGGCATGGCGACCGCGATCCCCTTCCACCGCGCGGTCGTCACCGACCCGGCGTTCGCCCCCGAGCTCACCGGCAGCCAGGACCCCTTCACCGTCCACACCCGGTGGATCGAGACCGAGTTCGTCAACGAGATCTCCGCGTTCGCGGCCCCCGCCGACGCCGAGACCGACGAGGAGCCGGGCCGCGAGACCGTCGTCGTCGAGGTCGGCGGCAAGCGCCTGGAGGTTTCCCTGCCGTCCTCGCTGGGCATGTCGCTGGCCCGCACCGGCCTGGCCGCCGGCGCCAAACCCAAGCGCCGCGCCGCCAAGAAGTCCGGCCCGGTCGCCTCCGGCGACACCCTCGCCTCCCCCATGCAGGGCACCATCGTCAAGGTCGCCGTCGAGGAAGGCCAGCAGGTCAACGAAGGCGACCTGGTCGTCGTCCTGGAAGCCATGAAGATGGAACAGCCCCTCAACGCCCACCGCTCCGGCACCATCAAGGGCCTCACCGCGGAGGTCGGCGCCTCCGTCACCTCCGGCGCCGCCATCTGTGAGATCAAGGACTGATCCGCAGGTCTCCCTGTGACACCCCGAAGCGCCCGGTGGACTGGACCAGCCAGTCCACCGGGCGCTTCGTTCTCCCCCGTCCCGGTGGCCCTCCCGCTGCTGCTCCGCCAAGGGACGCAAAAGGGCGTACAAAAAGGGGCGTACAAAACGATGCGCAGGGGGCCGAGCCGCAGGGACGTACTCGAAGCAGGGGCGGCTTTCGCCCAGCCCGGGGAGCCGCTCAGGGGCCCCCGATGGCATGCTGGAGCCGCTCGGGAGCCCCTGATGGCATGCTGGACCGCAGCCGCGCGGCAGGAGAGGGCAGGTGGATGCCATGGCGGGCGCGACCGCACCTGAGAGAGCGGGGACACAGGGCCCCGTGGAGCACCCCGAGGTGCCGCGCGCCATGCGTGCCGACGCCCGGCGCAACTACGAACGGCTGCTCGCCGAGGCGCGGTCCGCCTTCGCCGAGCACGGCACCGGCGCGTCCCTGGAGGACGTGGCCCGGCGCGCGGGCGTGGGAATCGGCACGCTGTACCGCCACTTCCCGAACCGGCACGCCCTCATGAGCGCTGTCTTCCAGGACGCGGTCGACGCGCTGCTGGCCCGCTCGCGCGAACTCCTCGACGCCCCTCAGCCGTGCGCCGCCCTCGTGGACTGGCTGCGCGACATCATCACCCACGCGAGCGAGTACCGCGGCCTCTCCCGCGCCCTCATGTCGGCCTCGCAGGACAACGGTTCGGACCTCGCTCGATGCAGCGGCCCGATGCACGAGGCGGGCAGCGCCCTGCTGCTCCGCGCACAAAAGGCAGGCGCGGTACGTCCTGACATCTCCATCGGCGACCTCCTCCAGCTGACCAACGCCATCGCGTTGGCGGCCGAGGAAACCCCGGACGAGCCGCAACTGGCCAACCGCCTCTTGACCCTGACGCTACGGGGCCTGAAGCCCTGAGGTGTCCTTCGGCGATTCCGGGCCACGTGAAGCCGAGCATCGCGGTCACTTCGTGGCCCACGTCTGCCCACCCCTCCGCCCTTGGGGGGAGGAGGTCAGCGGCGGCGGAGGTCGGCGACCCTGGCGCGTTCCGGTTGGGGCTGGTCGCCCAAGGCAGTGGCGCTGCGTAGCTGGGGGCCTGCGCCGGGGATCGGCTGGCCGCGGCGGGGGCCGGGGAGCGGTACGTCCCGGCGTGGCTGGCGCCCCGCCGGGACGGGATCGCCTCCCGCGCCGCCCGAGGCCGATGACCCGGCCACCGCGATCTGTACGCCCTGGTCGGCCACGGCCTGCAGTTCGGTGACCGCGCGGTCGTCGTGCCCGGGTGGCTCGTCCGTGACCAGGCGGGTGATCAAGTCGGTCGGCACGGTCTGGAACATCGTGTCGGTACCGAGCTTGGTGTGGTCGGCGAGGACGACGACCTCGGCGGCGGCCTGGACCAGCGCGCGGTCGACCGAGGCCGACAGCATGTTGGACGTGGAGAGCCCGCGCTCGGCGGTCAGCCCGCTCCCGGAGAGGAAGGCCCGGGAGACCCGCAGCCCCTGGAGGGACTGCTCGGCACCGGAGCCGACCAGCGCGTAGTTGGAACCGCGCAGGGTGCCACCGGTCATCACGACTTCCACACGGTTGGCGTGGGCCAACGCCTGGGCCACCAGGAGGGAGTTGGTGACGACGGTCAGCCCGGGCACCCGCGCGAGCCGGCGAGCCAGCTCCTGCGTGGTCGTACCCGCGCCCACCACGATGGCCTCGCCCTCTTCGACGAGACCCGCGGCGAGATCGGCGATGGCCGTCTTCTCGGCGGTCGCGAGATGCGATTTCTGCGGAAAGCCGGACTCCCGCGTAAACCCGCCCGGCAATACCGCACCGCCGTGCCGGCGGTCGAGGAGTCCTTCTGCCTCCAGTGCGCGCACGTCCCGCCGTACGGTCACTTCGGAGGTCTGGACGACGCGGGCGAGCTCACGGAGCGACACGGCTCCATTCGCTCGCACCATTTCGAGGATCAATTGGCGACGTTCTGCAGCGAACACGAAACTGACAGTAACCCCAACGACCGTCTGCTTTCAGCAGTTTGCGCCGAATAACAGAAGTTGTTCGCATGACAGGGCGCGAAGTGGTATACGCGCCCACTCGCGCCGCCTATGTCGTACGAATGGTCGACAACTCCCCGTGACCAGCGGAGAGTCGTCGATACGCCTCAGCCCTCGCCCGCGGTCTTCCGTGTGTGCAACTGCCGAGCCACCTCGGCGATCGAGCCCGACAGGGAGGGGTACACGGTGAACGCGTTCGCGATCTGTTCGACCGTCAGATTGTTGTCGACCGCGATCGAGATCGGATGGATCAGTTCCGAGGCACGCGGAGCCACGACGACACCGCCCACCACGATGCCGGTGCCAGGGCGGCAGAAGATCTTGACGAAGCCGTCGCGGATGCCCTGCATCTTGGCGCGCGGGTTGCGCAGGAGGGGGAGTTTGACGACCCGGGCGTCGATCTTGCCCGCGTCGACGTCGGCCTGCGAGTAGCCGACGGTGGCGATCTCCGGGTCGGTGAAGACGTTGGACGAGACCGTCTTCAGGTTCAGCGGGGCCACCGCGTCGCCCAGGAAGTGGTACATGGCGATACGTCCCTGCATGGCGGCGACGGACGCGAGGGCGAAGACGCCGGTCACGTCACCGGCCGCGTACACGCCGGGAGCGGTGGTGCGCGAGACCTTGTCGGTCCAGATGTGCCCGGAGTCCCTGACCTTGACCCCGGCCTCCTCCAGGCCCATCCCGCTGCTGTTCGGAATGGCGCCGACAGCCATCAGGCAGTGCGAGCCGCTGATGACCCGGCCGTCGGAGAGCGTGACCTCGACCCGGTCGCCGACCCGCTTGGCGGACTCGGCGCGGGAGCGCGCCATGACATTCATGCCGCGGCGGCGGAAGACGTCCTCGAGGACGGCGGCGGCGTCCGGGTCCTCACCGGGCAGCACACGGTCGCGGGACGAGACGAGAGTGACCTTGGAGCCGAGTGCCTGGTAGGCGCCGGCGAACTCGGCGCCGGTGACACCGGAACCGACCACGATGAGCTCCTCGGGCAGCTCGTCGAGGTCGTACACCTGGGTCCAGTTCAGGATGCGCTCGCCGTCGGGCTGGGCGTCGGCGAGCTCACGGGGGTGGCCGCCGGTGGCGATGAGGACGGCGTCGGCGGTGAGCGTCTCCTCGGTGCCGTCCGCGGCGCGTACGACGACCTTGCGCGAGCCGTCCAGGGCCTGCATGCCCTCGAGCCGGCCGCGACCGCGCAGGACGCGGGCGCCGGCGCGCGTCACCGAAGCCGTGATGTCGTGCGACTGCGCGAGCGCCAGGCGCTTCACACGGCGGTTGACCTTGCCGAGATCGACGCCCACCACCCGGGCCGCCTGCTCCATGGGTGGCGTGTCGTCGGCGACGATGATCCCCAGCTCCTCGTACGAGGAGTCGAAGGTGGTCATCACCTCGGCCGTAGCGATAAGAGTCTTCGACGGCACGCAGTCGGTGAGCACCGACGCCCCGCCCAGACCGTCGCAGTCGACGACGGTCACCTCCGCGCCGAGCTGCGCGGCCACCAGCGCCGCTTCATATCCGCCGGGTCCGCCACCAATGATCACGATCCGAGTCACGTACTCCATTGTCCCGCACGCTTCAAGGTGCTTCCGCCCAGGGGCCCGGAGTCCTTGCATCCGAGCTGCTTCTGTTACGCGAGAGGCGTACGTGTACCTGCCGTACCCTCGACCCCATGTCGCTCTACGCCGCGTACGCCGGCAATCTCGACCCGCGGCTCATGACGCGCCGCGCTCCGCATTCGCCGCTGCGCGCCACCGGCTGGCTGAACGGCTGGCGGCTGACGTTCGGGGGCGAGCACATGGGCTGGGAAGGCGCGCTCGCGACGATCGTCGAGGCACCGCGGTCCCAGGTCTTCGTGGCGCTGTACGACATCGCACCCCTGGACGAGGACTCCATGGACCGGTGGGAGGGCGTGGGCCTCGACATCTACCGGCGGATGCGCGTCCGTGTGCACACGCTGGAGGGGGAGGAGCCGGCGTGGGTGTACGTACTGAACGGGTACGAGGGAGGGCTCCCCTCGGCGCGGTATCTCGGGGAGATCGCCGACGCGGCGGAGTCTGCGGGGGCGCCCCACGACTACGTCATGGAGCTCCGCAAGCGGCCCTGCTGAGCTCTGCCCGTGCGGGGCTGCCGCGCCGCCCCGCGGCGGGGTTCGCCCAGCCGCCCGCCCGATCGGCGCGCTGACCAGGCACTCTGCTACGCCGCTCCGCGGCGGGTCTTCCCACCCGATCGGCCCGCCGAGCACGCACCGTGCTGCGCCGCTCCGCGGCGAGTTCGCCCGCCCGCCCGATCGGCCTGCTCAACAGGCCCCGCCCTTCGCCGCTCCGCGGCGCGTTTCCCGCCCGCCCACCCGTTCGGCCCCTTGAGTCGGTGCCCTCTTTCGCCGGCGTCTCCGCCCTGCCTCTCGGTGCTCCTTGTTGGAAACGACAAGACAACGATCGCAAGACCGTGAGCTCTGTCATCTACGCGCGTAGGCCCGAACCGGCTACCCTCATGCGCGTGAACGCATCTCTTCTTCCGGACGACATCCAGGGCGACCCCTACGCCGCCGCCGACGCCGCCGCCGCGCGCCTGCGTGAGCTCACAGGCGCAGAGACCCACGACGTCGCCCTCGTGATGGGCTCCGGCTGGGCGCCGGCCGTGGACGCGCTCGGCTCCCCCGAGGCCGAGCTCCAGGTCACGGAGCTGCCCGGGTTCCCCCCGCCGGCGGTCGAGGGCCACGGCGGCACGGTCCGCTCGTACAAGATCGGCGACAAGCGTGCCCTGGTCTTCCTGGGCCGCACCCACTACTACGAGGGCCGCGGGGTCGCCGCCGTCGCGCACGGCGTGCGGACCGCCGTCGCCGCCGGCTGCAAGACCGTCGTGCTGACCAACGGCTGCGGCGGTCTGCGCGAGGGCATGCGCCCCGGTCAGCCGGTGCTGATCAGCGACCACATCAACCTGACGGCGACGTCGCCGATCGTCGGGGCGAACTTCGTGGACCTCACCGACCTGTACTCGCCGCGTCTCCGCGCCCTGTGCAAGGAGGTCGACCCCACCCTGGAAGAGGGCGTCTACGCGCAGTTCCCCGGGCCGCACTACGAGACGCCGGCCGAGATCCGGATGGCGCGGGTCATCGGTGCGGACCTCGTCGGCATGTCGACGACCCTCGAGGCCATCGCCGCGCGTGAGGCGGGTGCCGAGGTGCTGGGCATCTCCCTGGTCACCAACCTCGCTGCCGGCATGACGGGCGAGCCCCTCAACCACGAAGAGGTCCTCCAGGCGGGCCGCGACTCGGCCGCCCGCATGGGTGAGCTTCTGACGCAGGTCCTGGACCGCCTGTAGGCGAGGGCAACGGGCGCGAGCGCCGTACAACGGGTTTCATCGCCCCCTCCGCCCTTACCCGTCCCTTCCTCCCGGGGCTTCGCCCCAGACCCCGTCGGGGGGCGTTGCCCTCCGGATCCCTGCCCGGGGCTCCGCCCCCGTCCCCGCCGGGGGACACCCCCAGTGCCCCCTGGGGCTCAGCCCCCAGGACCCGCCAAGGGGCGCTGCCCCGCACCCGAGCAAGGGGCCGACCCCCAGTCCCCGCTCCTCATGCGCCGCAGGGGCTGAATCTCCCGCCCGCCGGGGCCGGAGGTCTTCAGCCCGTCCGGTGTTCGGGGCGAGGCGGTTCAGGCCGATACGGGGGTCTGGGGGCGGAGCCCTCGGGGGACGGGATGGGGTAGGGGCGGCGTGGGCGGGACAAACCCGGCGCACACAGCAACGTACGAACGAAGAGAGAGGTGCACCCGAGGTGCAGGACGAACTCATCGCACGGGCCGAGGCGTGGCTGGCCGAGGACCCCGACGCGGAGACCCGTGAGGAACTCGCCGAGCTCATCGACGCCAAAGACGTCGCAGAGCTCGCCGCCCGCTTCAGCGGCACCCTCCAGTTCGGCACCGCCGGCCTCAGAGGAGAACTCGGCGCCGGCCCGATGCGCATGAACCGCTCCGTGGTCATCCGTGCCGCCGCCGGTCTCGCCGCGTACCTGAAGGGCAAGGGGCAGACGGACGGCCTCGTCGTCATCGGATACGACGCCCGGCACAAGTCCGCGGACTTCGCCCGCGACACCGCGGCCGTGATGACGGGTGCGGGGCTGCGCGCCGCCGTACTGCCCCGCCCGCTCCCCACCCCCGTACTCGCCTACGCCATAAGGCACCTCGGCGCGGCCGCCGGCGTGGAGGTCACCGCCAGCCACAACCCGCCCCGCGACAACGGCTACAAGGTCTACCTGGGCGACGGCTCGCAGATCGTTCCCCCGGCGGACGCGGAGATCGCCGCCGAGATCGACGCCATCACCGGCCTCGGCACGGTCCCGCGCCCCGACTCCGGCTGGGAAACCCTCGACGAGGGCGTCCTGGAGGCCTACCTGGCCCGTACGGACGCCGTACTGGCGCAGGGGTCGCCGCGCAGCGCCCGCACCGTCTACACGGCGATGCACGGCGTCGGCAAGGACGTGCTGCTCGCGGCCTTCGCCCGGGCCGGGTTCCCCACCCCCGTCCTGGTCGCCGAACAGGCCGAGCCCGACCCGGACTTCCCCACCGTCGCCTTCCCCAACCCGGAAGAGCCCGGCGCGATGGACCTCTCCTTCGCGAAGGCCCGCGAGACCGACCCGGACCTGATCATCGCGAACGACCCGGACGCCGACCGCTGCGCGGTGGCAGTGAAGGGGGGCAAGGAAGGAGGTGACTGGCGGATGCTGCGCGGCGACGAGGTCGGCGCGCTGCTCGCCGAGCACCTGGTGCGACGCGGAGCGCGAGGCACCTTCGCGGAGTCGATCGTGTCCTCGTCCCTCCTCGGGCGGATCGCCGAGAAGGCGGGCCTGCCGTACGAGGAGACCCTCACCGGCTTCAAGTGGATCGCGCGCGTGGAGGGTCTGCGGTACGGGTACGAGGAGGCGCTGGGCTACTGCGTCGACCCGGACGGCGTACGCGACAAGGACGGCATCACCGCCGCCCTCCTCGTCACCGAGCTGGCCTCCGAGCTCAAGGAGCAGGGCCGGACCCTCCTCGACCTCCTCGACGACATCGCCGTCGCGTACGGCCTGCACGCCACCGACCAGCTCTCGGTCCGCGTGGAGGACCTGTCGATCATCGCGAACGCCATGCGGCGCCTGCGCGAGCAGCCGCCGACGCGGCTCGCCGGTCTGGCGATCACGAAGGCGGAGGACCTCACCAAGGGCACGGACAGGCTGCCGCCGACGGACGGTCTGCGCTACACGCTGGACGGCGCCCGCGTCATCGTCCGCCCGAGCGGCACGGAGCCGAAGCTGAAGTGCTACCTGGAGGTCGTGGTGCCCGTGGGCACCCGGGACCACCTCCCCGCCGCCCACGCGAAGGCCGCCGAGCTGCTGTCGGCGATCAAGCGGGACCTGTCGGCGGCGGCCGGTATCTGACGCGTCGATACGGACCCACCGACCTGCGGGCCGTCGATACGGACCCACCGACCTGCGGGCCGTCGATACGGACCCACCGACCTGCGGGCCGTCGATACGGACCCACCGACCTGCGGGCCGTCGATACGGACCCACCGACCTGCGGGCCGTCGATACGGACCCACCGACCTGCGGGCCGTCGATACGGACCCACCGACCTGCGGGCCGTCGGTGCGGGCCCACCGACCGGTGGGTCCGCACCGGCACACCCTGATCGTTCTGTCCGGCGAGCCCGCCCAGGCACCCCCGGTCGCTCTGGCGGGTGATTTCCGCACGGCAGTTGACGCAGCGCTCCCGTGCGCTGCCGGAAGACCGAGGAACGGTTACCGGTAGCGCACCACCGAGTCCCAGGAGCTGCCGCGTGCCCTCGACCGCTTCCCGGCCGACATCCGCCCCACCCCGGAACGCCCAAAGCCGACTCGTCCCGAGGGCACCGAAGACCCCGAAGACCCGGCGCCCACCCCGGAAAGCCACTCCCGCGGCCAGAGTCCGCGCCCATCTGCACCGCGCGGCCCCCGCCCTCCTCGCCTACGCGGCCGTCCGCGTCACCGGCCTGCTCGCGCTCGCCGTGTGGGCCCACCGCCGGCACCACGGCGTCTGGCCGATCCTGGCGACACACTGGGACGCGGACTGGTACCTGGGCATCGCCGATCACGGCTACACCCACCACCTGGGCACCGCGTACGACGCGAACAACCTCGCCTTCTTCCCGCTCTACCCCGTACTGGTCAAAGCGGCCGCGGCGCTGACGCCGGGCACCCGCGCGACGACGGGATGGGCGATCGCCATCGCGTGCTCGTTCCTCGCCGCGTGGGGAATCCACTCGGTCGGCAGCCATCTGCACGGCCGCCGGGCGGGCGTGCTGCTGACCGTCCTGTGGGCGGCTCTCCCGGTGGGCCTGGTCGAGTGGATGGGCTACACGGAGTCGCTGTTCACGGCGTTCGCCGCGTGGTCGCTGTACGGGGTGCTCACCGGGCGCTGGCTGTGGGCGGGTTCGCTGGCGGCGCTGTCGGGGCTGACCCGCCCGACGGGCATCGCGGTGGCGGCGGCGGTCACCGTGGCGGCCCTGCTCTCGCTCCGCAACGGCTTCTCGGCACGCGCCCTCGCGGCCGCCGCCCTCGCCCCGGCCGGCTGGCTCGCGTACGTGGGCTGGGTCGGCCTGCGCCTGGGCCGCTGGGACGGCTACTTCGCCGTACAGCGACTGTGGCACAACGAGTGGGACGGCGGCGTGGAGACCGTGCGCCGGCTGCGGGAGGTACTCGGGGCCGACTCGACGCCCGAGCTGTTCCTGGTGATGGTGAGCGTCACGCTGCTCGCGTCGGTGGCGCTCTACGTCCTCTCCGCATGGGACCGCCAGCCGCTCCCCCTGCTCGTCTTCACCGGGGTCCTGCTGCTCATCGTCCTGGGCAGCGGCGGCGTCTACTTCCCCCGCGCCCGTTTCCTCCTCCCCGGCTTCCCGCTCCTGCTCCCGGCGGCCCTGTACCTCGCCCGCGCCTCGCCGCGTTTCCGGGCAGTGAGCCTGACGGCCGCGGTACTGGGCTCGGCCTACTGCAGCGCGTACATGGCGCTGGTGTGGCCGAGCGCGCCGTGAACCGTGGCCGCTACGGGAGCAGCACGGTCGTCGCCACCCACACCACGCCGAACACCACGGCCAGCCGCCACAACCGCCGCCCCCGCTCGCGCTCACCGCTCTCGGCGGTCGGCCGCAGGGCCGGGTCCCGCCACATGGCGGTGATCTCGGCGGCCGTCCTCTCGGGCCGGGTGGTTGTCCCGTATGTAGCCGAGCCGCCTGTGAATTCCGCGTGTGCCGACGTCCTCACGCGTGCGCCGGCGTCCTGAAGGGCCGGTCAGCCCAGCGCCAGCAGGACGGCCAGCAGGATCGCGCCCGCGATCGCGGGCCCCATCACCTCGTACGCCCACCGCACGCTGACCTCGCCCTGCGCGCCCTCGGTGGCCGCCCGGGCCTCGGACAGTTCACGCAGGTCGTCCATGATCTGGTCGGTCTGGGCGCGGGTCGGCTCGGCGTGGACCGACGACGGACGGCCGAACGCGGACGTGCGGCCGATCTGGGACATACGACCGCCGCCGTTGGCCCCCGCCGCGCCCCGTGCCTGCTGCTTGGCCACCTTCTTGCGGGCGCGCAGCGACACGGGGATCGCCCACAGCTGGTATTTCGTGCCGGAGGTGTCGACCACCTCGTTCGAGTAGCTGGAGCGCAGGGCGGCGACCTTGCCCCAGGGCAGCACGATCACGCGGAACGGGTTGCGGATGCGCAGCCGGTCCTCGTTCGCGTAGACCGCGGGGCGCAGGGTGAAGGCGGACACCAACGGGACGATGAGGATCAGCGCGGCGAGGGCCAGCCAGGGGGTGCGGCCGTGGCCCGAGATCAGCGCGTCGATGCCGAGCCAGCCCGCGATGATCAGCAGCAGGGCGCCGCCCGCGATACCGGCGGGCGACCGGTAGATCCGGTCCTTCGACTCGGGTCTCGAGGCGTCCGGTACGGGGGGCTGGGGGTCGGGGGTGCTCATGGTCCCGATTGTGCCGGACGTCTGCGGCGGGGCTGGTGGGTGGTGGGTTTTTCGCCCCCTCCGCCCCTGCCCATTCCCGACACCCGGGGGCTCCGCCCCCAGACCCCCGGTCGTCTTTTGGCAGTGCTTGGGTGGGGGCTGGTCGCAGTTCCCGGCGCCCCCCTGCGGGGCGCTCCCCGAGGGGCGGAACAACTCCCACCTCCGTACCCGGGGGTGTACAGCCGCTACGCGCGTAGATATGCTCGGCTGGTGACCATGCCCACCACTGCACACGCTGCACAAGCACTCGGCGACGTGACCGCGTCCGACAGCACGCTGCGCCGCTTCCTCCACGGGCTGCCCGGCGTCGACGCGGTCGGCCTGGAGGCGCGCGCCGCCTCGCTCGGCACCCGTTCCATCAAGACCACCGCGAAGGCGTACGCGATCGACCTCGCCATCTCGATGGTCGACCTGACGACGCTGGAAGGCGCGGACACCCCGGGCAAGGTCCGGGCGCTCGGCGCCAAGGCGGTTCACCCGGACCCGACCGACCGTACGACGCCGACCACGGCCGCGGTCTGCGTCTATCCCGACATGGTGGCCGTGGCCAAGGAGGCCGTCGCCGGCTCCGGCGTGAAGGTCGCCTCCGTCGCCACCGCCTTCCCGGCGGGCCGCGCCGCGCTCGACGTCAAGCTGGCCGACGTGCGTGACGCCGTCGCCGCGGGCGCCGACGAGATCGACATGGTCATCGACCGCGGGGCCTTCCTCGCGGGCAATTACCTGAAGGTGTACGACGAGATCGTCGCCGTGAAGGAGGCCTCGGGCGCCGCCCGCCTGAAGGTCATCTTCGAGACCGGTGAGCTCTCGACGTACGACAACATCCGGCGCGCGAGCTGGCTCGGCATGCTGGCCGGGGCCGACTTCATCAAGACCTCCACCGGCAAGGTGGCCGTCAACGCGACGCCGGCGAACACCCTCCTGATGCTGGAAGCCGTCCGCGACTTCCGCGCCCAGACCGGCATCCAGGTCGGCGTGAAGCCCGCCGGCGGCATCCGCACCACCAAGGACGCCATCAAGTTCCTGGTCCTGGTGAATGAGACCGCGGGCGAGGACTGGCTGGACAACCACTGGTTCCGCTTCGGCGCGTCCTCGCTCCTGAACGACCTGCTGATGCAGCGTCAGAAGCTGGCCACCGGCCGCTACTCCGGCCCCGACTACGTGACGGTGGACTGATCATCATGGCATCCGCATTCGAGTACGCACCGGCGCCCGAGTCCCGCTCCGTCGTCGACATCGCCCCGTCGTACGGGCTGTTCATCGACGGCGAGTTCACCGAGGCCGCCGACGGCAAGGTCTTCAAGACCGTCAGCCCGAGCACCGAAGAGGTCCTCGCCGAGGTCGCCCAGGCCGGCGACGAGGACGTCGACCGCGCCGTGAAGGCCGCCCGCAAGGCCTTCGAGAAGTGGTCGGTGCTGCCCGGCTCCGAGCGCGCCAAGTACCTGTTCCGCATCGCCCGGATCATCCAGGAGCGCTCCCGCGAGCTCGCCGTCCTGGAGACGCTGGACAACGGCAAGCCCATCAAGGAGACCCGCGACGCCGACCTCCCCCTGGTCGCCGCGCACTTCTTCTACTACGCGGGCTGGGCCGACAAGCTCGACCACGCCGGCTTCGGCGCGAACCCGCGGCCGCTGGGCGTGGCCGGCCAGGTCATCCCCTGGAACTTCCCGCTGCTGATGCTCGCCTGGAAGATCGCCCCGGCGCTCGCGACCGGCAACACGGTCGTCCTGAAGCCCGCGGAGACCACTCCCCTGTCGGCGTTGTTCTTCGCGGACATCTGCCGCCAGGCGGGCCTGCCCAAGGGCGTCGTCAACATCCTTCCGGGGTACGGCGACACGGGTGCCGCCCTCGTCGAGCACCCCGACGTGAACAAGGTCGCCTTCACCGGTTCCACCGCCGTGGGCAAGGCGATCGCCCGCCAGGTCGCCGGGACCAGCAAGAAGGTCACCCTCGAACTCGGCGGCAAGGGCGCGAACATCGTCTTCGACGACGCCCCCATCGACCAGGCCGTCGAGGGCATCGTCACCGGCATCTTCTTCAACCAGGGCCAGGTCTGCTGCGCCGGCTCCCGCCTGCTCGTCCAGGAGTCGATCCAGGACGAGCTGCTGGAGTCGCTCAAGCGCCGCCTCTCGACGCTGCGCCTGGGCGACCCGCTCGACAAGAACACCGACATCGGCGCCATCAACTCCGCCGAGCAGCTCGCACGCATCACCTCGCTCGTCGAGCAGGGCGAGGCCGAGGGCGCCGAGCGCTGGTCCCCGGCCTGTGAACTCCCCTCCTCCGGCTACTGGTTCGCCCCGACGCTCTTCACGAACGTCACCCAGGCGCACACCATCGCCCGCGACGAGATCTTCGGCCCGGTCCTTTCGGTCCTCACCTTCCGCACTCCGGACGAGGCGGTCGCCAAGGCCAACAACAGCCAGTACGGCCTCTCGGCGGGCATCTGGACCGAGAAGGGTTCCCGGATCCTGGCCGTCGCGAGCAAGCTCCGCGCGGGCGTCATCTGGTCCAACACGTTCAACAAGTTCGACCCGACCTCGCCGTTCGGCGGCTACAAGGAGTCGGGCTTCGGCCGCGAGGGCGGTCGTCACGGCCTGGAGGCGTACCTCGCCCCGTCGAGCCCGGAGGGCGAGCGATAAAGATGAGCGCAGTTGAGAAGTCCGAGCAGCAGCGTCTGAGCGTCTTCAAGACCTACAAGCTGTACGTGGGCGGGAAGTTCCCGCGTTCCGAGAGCGGCCGGGTGTACGAGGTGACCGACTCCAAGGGCAAGTGGCTGGCGAACGCACCTCTTTCCTCCCGCAAGGACGCCCGTGACGCGGTCGTCGCCGCCCGCAAGGCGTTCGGCGGCTGGTCCGGCGCGACCGCGTACAACCGCGGCCAGATCCTCTACCGCGTCGCGGAGATGCTGGAGGGCCGCAAGGAGCAGTTCGCGCGCGAGGTCGCGGACGCCGAGGGGCTGTCGAAGTCCAAGGCGGCCGCTGTCGTCGACGCCGCGATCGACCGCTGGGTCTGGTACGCGGGCTGGACCGACAAGATCGCCCAGGTGGTCGGGGGCGGCAACCCTGTCGCGGGCCCCTTCTTCAACCTGTCCACCCCGGAGCCGACGGGCGTGGTCGTCGTCCTGGCCCCTCAGGAGTCCTCGTTCTTGGGCCTGGTCTCGGTGATCGCACCGGTGATCGCGACCGGCAACACGGCGATCGTCATCGCCTCCGAGAAGTCCCCGCTCCCGGCGCTGTCGCTGGGCGAGGTGCTGGCCACCTCCGATCTGCCCGGCGGTGTGGTCAACGTGCTCTCCGGCAGGACGGCGGAGATCTCCGCTCCGCTGGCCGCACACCAGGACGTCAACGCGATCGACCTCGCGGGCGCGGACGACGTGCTCGCGAAGGAGCTGGAGATCGCGGCCGCGGACAACCTGAAGCGCGTTCTTCGTCCACAGCCTGTGGATTATTCGATGGTCCCCGGCATCGAGCGACTGACTGCCTTCCTGGAGACGAAGACGGTCTGGCACCCGACGGGTTCTCTGGGCGCCTCCGGATCGTCTTACTGAGGCGTACCGAGTTTCGGGGCCCCGATCAGTGTCCCCGGGGCCCCGTCAACGGGAGAGCCGCGCTTCCCCTCCGTCCAGGGGGAGCGCGGCTCTCTCATGTGTCGCTCAGTGCAGCAGTCCCGTCGCCTGCCCCAGGAGCGGGATGCTCCCCACCGACGAGGCCTGCGCCACCGGCCGCGTCAAGGCCTGCGAGGAGAGCGGCTTGAAGTCGGCGAGCCGGGTGCCGACCCCGTTGTCGAGCGGGTCGACCCCGGTGCCCGCCAGCGGATTGGGCTTGAGGCCCTGGACGGGGCCGGTGACGTGGCCGACCGTGCCGGTCAGGGCCGCGAGACCCGCCTGCGGGTCGATGTTGCCCATCGAGGTGGGCCGGGTGCGCATGACGTCCACGACAGGGTCCGTGTCCGCGACGGCCGGTGCGGCCGCGGCCGCACCGGCAGCGACCACGCCGACCGCGGCGGCGATGCGCGCGGTCGTACGGGCCTTGGTGGTCTGCTGGGCTGCGTGTCGCGCCATCAGGTTTCCTCTTCGAAGAGCAGAGAGCAACTGGATTTTAACGCAGAGTAGTTGCCCCGGCTCCACTTCAGGGCGGCCCAAACGGCGGATTCGCCCGTGCGGGTAAACAGGCATATCAGCGTCACTCCGCCGGGGACGCGGGACCGACCGCTACCCGCCACGTCCGGGGGCGGGCCCGGAGGAGGGGATAATGTCCTCGACGCGTCCGATGCGCGGCCGTACCAAGTCGATTCACAGAAGGTACAGAGAATTGGGTTCCCATCCCCCGATACCCACCCGCGTGGTGCTGCTCTGCGGACCCTCCGGCTCTGGAAAGTCCCTTCTCGCGGCCGACTCCGGGCTCCCCGTGCTCCGCCTCGACGACTTCTACAAGGAGGGCACGGACGCGACGCTTCCGCAGGTGGAGGGCAGCGCCGACATCGACTGGGACCACCCGCTGTCCTGGGACGCGGACAAGGCGGTCGCCGCGATCGAGGAACTGTGCCGTACAGGGCGTACGACGATCCCCGTGTACGACATCTCGCTGAGCGCTCGTACCGGCACGGAGACCCTGCGCATCGAGCGGACGCCGCTGTTCATCGCGGAGGGGATCTTCGCCGCCGAGATCGTCGAGCGCTGCCGGGAGCTGGGCGTGCTGGCCGACGCCCTGTGTCTGTCGCGGGGCCCGGTCACCACGTTCCGCCGCCGCTTCCTGCGGGATCTCAAGGAGGGCCGCAAGTCGGTGCCCTTCCTGCTGCGCCGCGGCTGGCGCCTGATGCGCGCCGAGCGCTCCATCGTGGCCCGTCAGGCCGCCCTGGGCGCCCACCCCTGCGACAAGGACGAGGCCCTGGGCCGCCTGACCGCCGCGGCCGCCGGGCGCCGCGCGACCGCCCGCCCGACGGCGGCGTAGTCACCGGCTCCCGGGGCCGCCGTTTCCGTCAGCCGCCCGGGCAGCCCGCGGTCGCGCCGGTCCAGCAGTGGGAGGACCACTTGTTGTCGTCCGAACCGCTGAAGTTGGTGGAGGAACCGGCCGGCAGACCCCAGGTGTCACCACCGGCCCACCAGCGGGCGGGCGGCCCAGGGCGGCCCGGGCGGCCCGGCCCAGTTGTCCAACTGTTGAAGTGCTCTCCCGGCAGAAGCCGGGAGATTCCTGCCTACCTTGCGGTGGCGGGCTTGACGTGACAAGCACGCCTGACGACTGCCCTCCCGGCAGCCGGGATCGCCACGTGGCCGATCCGGTACAGGTGCAAGATGTTCCGGGCTGCGTTCCAGTCGGCATTCGCCTCGAAGCCGCAGTCGGAGTTCTTGCACACGAACGTGGCCTGGTCCTCCCGGCTGCCCGGCGTGGTGAAGCCACAGGCTGAGCAGCGCAGGGAGGTTCCGGGGGCGGGAACCTTGTGGAGGGTGCCGCCGCGCTGGGCGAGCTTGTAGGTCAGCATCGTGACTGTCCTGCCCCAGGCCTCCTGGCTGATGGAGCGGTTCAGCCCGGCTTTCTGCGCGCTTCCCCGGTTCCTCGATGGTGCCCCGGGCGGACTTGACCATGTTCGTGATGGTGAGCTGTTCGACCACCACGGCGCCGTACCGCTCAGCGATACGGGTGGTGGTCTTGTGCTGCCAGTCAACGGCCCGGCGCGTGGCTCTTGCGCGGAGCTGCTCGATCTGGTCGTAGGTATGCCGCAGACGGTTGGAGCTGCGCTCGCCCGGCTTGCGGAAAATCTTGCGGTGCGCGGCCCGCTGCTCCAGGAGCAGGAGTCTTGCCTTTTCCTCGGTGTTCAGCCACTTGTCGCGGTCGGCTGTCTTGTCCGGGAGCCGGGCGGGCCGGCCGTGGTCGAAGTGGTTGCCGTCGGAGAGGGCCAGGGGCAGGTTCACCCCGGCGTCGATGCCGACCTCGGCCCCCTGGTGGGGCTCCGGGCTGGCTTCGAGGGTCTGCACGCGGAAGGCGATGTGCCAGCCCAGCGCATCCTTCACCAGCCGTGCGCCGGTGATCCGGTTCTCCTTGCTGGCCCGCTTGCCCACCGGCAGGTCCTTGGTCCAGCGGAAGCGGACCCGGCCCACCTTGGGGATGTTGACCATGCCCCAACGGCGGTGCACGCGGACGATGTTCAGGTCCCGGCCCTGCGGGATGTCCACGTTCATCACGCAGCGGATGCGGGACTTGAAGCCGGGTGCGTCGGCGCGGCTGTCCCAGCAGTTGCGCCATGCCTGGAAGTACGTCTTCAGTACCGCCTGAGCGGCCTGAGCGGGAAGGACGGCGAGCCAGTCGAGGTCCTTGCGGGACTGGCGAATCGCGGCATCGGCGGCGACCAGGGAACGCTTGTCCTTGGGGAGCATCGTCCACCAGTCGTGCAGCAGGTTCCACATGGTGCGGGCCGCGTGCGCCTGGTCGTCGACGACCCGGACCTGCGCGGGAGTCAGTGCAAGCCGGGCACGATGCCCGAACTGCCGCTCCTTCCCTGCACGTTCCGTGGTCACGCGATCACCGTATCAAATGGCCTATGTCACCACGCTGAAATCCAAATCCCGACGTACGCAGAGGACACCACGTTGTCTGGCACATCGACCGACGCCAAGGCACGCAAGCGGCGCATGGTCGAGAAGTCGGAAGCGATCGTGGCGAACGACAAGGCGGCGCGACAGCGCGAACGGCACGGCACGGCACGGCACGGCACGGCACGGCACGGCACGGGCAACGAAAAGAGGTCCAGGCGGACCCCCCGTCCGCCTGGACCTTTCTCATTTCCCCCGTGGTCCCCCGTGACCCCGTTGGTTCCCCCCGGTACTGCTCCCCCGTACTACCTGTTACCTCTTGCTTCCCCTTGCTTCCCCTCAGACCTTCAGGCGACAAGCTCCCCGAAGGACTCCTCCTCGTCACGGCCGAAGCTGAGGACCTCGTCCTCACGCATGCGGCGGAGCGACCGCCAGATGCTGGACTTCACCGTGCCGACACTGATGTCGAGGATCTCCGCGATCTCCGGGTCGGTGCGGCCCTCGTAGTAACGGAGGACCAGCATCGTGCGCTGGAGTTCGGGTAGCCGGGCGAGCGCCTGCCACAGCACGGCGCGCAGCTCGGTGCCGCGCATCGCGTCCGTGTCACCGGGCGTCTCCGGCAGTTCCTCGGTCGGGTACTCGTTCAGCTTGCGGCGGCGCCACGCGCTGATGTGCAGATTGGTCATGGTGCGGCGGAGGTAGCCCCCGACCGCGGCCTTGTCGCTGATCCGGTCCCAGGCCCGGTACGTCGAGAACAGCGCGCTCTGCAGCAGGTCCTCGGCCTCGAACCGGTCACCGGTGAGGTGGTAGGCGGTTGCGTACAGGGAGGCGCGGCGCTCCTGGACGTAGGCGGTAAACGCCGCTTCGGCATCTACAGTCTCCGACACCGAGCGACGCTCCCCCGTGCCCTCCCCGTACGCGGCTCCCCCGTGAGCCTTCCCCCCGACCGTGCCCGCAGCAGCTGCCGCCGCGGGGCTCTCCCCCGTGAACGCGTCAACCACCGTCATGTACGCGGTGTGCTGACGCCCGGTGCCGCGAGTGCACCCCCGCCCTCCCCCAAGCTCTCGACTGCGCTCGAGCAGGGAAGTACCCCCATCGGCACCGGACTTCTCCGAGCCCCGGGTGACATCGTGGAGCCGCGTGACAACTGCGCTAGTGCTGGTGCTGTGCAGCGTGTTCATCTCGCGCCCCCCGTCGTGGAGTCCCGGTTCTTCGGTTCGTTCGGTCGTGCTTCCTTGCTTGTGTCGAAAAGCTTGCCCGGGCCACTTCATGGCCGTGTCCGCCGACTGTCACAGACCTGTCACAGGGCCCATCCGCAGGCGCGTCACAGTCCGATCACAGACAAGAGCGGTACGACTACGCAGATGACCACTCGGGGGCTCACCGTCGCCCGAGAGGGGCCCTCCTTCTGTACGGGAGATGGGTGGGAGCGCTCCAACGGTCGATACCCGGCCATGACATGGGCCAGAATGACGTCCGTGCCTTCCCTGTTGCTGATCGAGGACGACGACGCCATCCGTACGGCCCTGGAGCTCTCTTTGACTCGCCAGGGACACCGTGTGGCCACTGCTGCCACCGGCGAGGACGGTCTGAAGCTGCTGCGTGAACAGCGGCCCGACCTGATCGTGCTGGATGTGATGCTGCCCGGCATCGACGGATTCGAGGTGTGCCGGCGCATCCGGCGCACCGACCAGCTGCCGATCATTCTGCTGACCGCGCGCAGCGACGACATCGACGTCGTCGTCGGTCTGGAGTCCGGCGCCGACGACTATGTCGTCAAGCCCGTGCAGGGCCGGGTGCTCGACGCCCGGATCCGTGCCGTGCTGCGGCGCGGTGAGCGCGAGGCGAACGACTCGGCGACGTTCGGCTCGCTCGTCATCGACCGCGCCGCGATGACGGTCACCAAGAACGGCGAGGATCTGCAACTGACGCCCACCGAGCTGCGGTTGCTCCTCGAGCTGAGCCGCCGCCCCGGGCAGGCGCTGTCCCGCCAGCAGCTGTTGCGTCTGGTGTGGGAGCACGACTATCTGGGCGACTCGCGTCTGGTGGACGCCTGCGTGCAGCGCCTGCGCGCGAAGGTCGAGGACGTGCCGTCCTCGCCCACCCTGATCCGTACCGTGCGCGGCGTCGGCTACCGGCTGGACAATCCTCAGTGACAGAACCGCAGGACGAGCTCCGCGGCTGGGCCGCGGCGCGCAAGGCGATCCTGTCCGGCCTGCGCTTCACCAGTCTGCGACTGCGGCTGGTCGTGGTGTTCGGACTCGTCGCACTCACGGCCGCCGTGTCGGCGTCGGGCATCGCGTACTGGCTCAACCGCGAGGCCGTGCTGACGCGCGCACAGGACGCGGTGCTCCGCGACTTCCAGCAGGAGATGCGCAACCACGCGAGCATGCTGCCGGTGCACCCCGCGCAGGACGAACTCCAGCGCACGGCCGGACAGATGGCGAACAGCAGCCAGCGCTTCAGCGTGCTGCTGGTCGCCCAGGACACGAACGGCAAGACCGTCGTCGGCAATTCCGAGCTGGACACCTTCACGCTGGAGGACGTACCCAAGTCCCTCCAGAAGGCGGTGAACAAGCAGCAGCCGCTGTCCTCGAACAACAAGTCCGCGTACCACCTCTACTGGCAGCGGATCACCGACCACGACAAGCCGTACCTCGTGGGCGGCGCGAAGGTGATCGGCGGCACCACCACCGGCTACATGCTCAAGTCCCTGGAGCCCGAGGAGAAGGATCTCAATTCGCTGGCCTGGTCCCTGGGCATCGCCACGGGCCTGGCCCTGATCGGCTCGGCGTTGCTGGCCCAGGCCGCCGCGGGCACGGTCCTCAAGCCGGTGCACCGGCTGGGCATCGCGGCCCGCCGCCTGGGCGAGGGCAAGCTGGACACACGACTGCGGGTGTCGGGCACGGACGAACTCGCCGACCTCTCCCGTACGTTCAACCACACGGCGGAGGCGCTCGAGAAACGCGTGGACGACATGAGCGCCCGCGACGAGGCGTCCCGCCGCTTCGTGGCGGACATGTCCCACGAACTCCGCACGCCGCTCACCGCGATCACCGCCGTGACGGAGATCCTGGAAGAGGAACTGGACGCGGAGACGGGCAGTGTCGACCCGATGATCGAGCCGGCCGTACGCCTCGTCGTCAGTGAGACCCGGCGCCTCAACGACCTCGTCGAGAACCTGATGGAGGTCACCCGCTTCGACGCGGGCACCGCCCGGCTCGTCCTCGACGACGTGGACATCGCCGACCAGATCACCGCGTGCATCGACGCCCGCGCCTGGCTGGACGCGGTGGACCTGGACGCCGAGCGCGGCATCACCGCGCGCCTCGACCCGCGCCGCCTCGACGTGATCCTGGCGAACCTGATCGGCAATGCGCTCAAGCACGGGGGTTCGCCGGTACGGGTGTCCGTGCGCGTGGAGGGCGAAGAGCTGATCATCGAGGTCCAGGACCACGGTCCCGGCATCCCCGAAGACGTACTCCCGCACGTCTTCGACCGCTTCTACAAGGCGAGCGCGTCCCGCCCCCGCTCGGAGGGCAGCGGCCTGGGCCTCTCCATCGCCCTGGAGAACGCGCACATCCACGGCGGCGAGATCACCGCGGCGAACGCGCCCCAGGGGGGTGCGGTCTTCACGCTGCGCCTGCCGCAGGACGCGTCGGAACTGCTCACCGACGACCTCCGCGACGCGAATGGGAACGGGCACGGGAACGGACACGGGAACGGACACGGGAGCGGGAACAGCACAGAGGACACCGCCGGATGACGACCGCACGACTCCTCCACCGCCGAGGCGCGGGACGCGCACGGCTCCTTCGCCGCCGGGGCACGGGCCCGGTGCGACTCGTGCACCTCCGTGACACGGGACGCGCACGATCCCCCCGCTCGCAGGGCGGCCGCCTCGCACGGCTCCCGCGTGTCCGGCGTCCGGCCGGTCCGGCAGGTCGGCCGCGTTCAGCGGGTCCGGCGGGTCTGCCGCGTCCGGCAGGTCCCGCAGGTCTGCCGCGTCTTCGGGGCCTGCGGCCCTGGCTGGTCGTTCCGTTGCTCGCCGCGCTGCTGGCGGGCTGCGGCATCCGGTCCACTCAGGTCCCGACGGACTTCGGTCCGGCGCCGTCGCGGGTGCCCTGTGCGCTGTCCGGGCCGGACATCTCCACCCAGTCCTCCCGAGGCGTGCCCGTCCAGGTCTTCCTCCTCTGCTCCGGGCAACTGGTCACGGTCGACCGCTCGGTCCGGATCCCGGACGGTACGGCGGAGGCGGCGCGGCGGGTCCTGGTGGCCCAGGGGCTCCTCGACGAGCTCGCCGAGACGTCCTCCGCGCCGGAGCAGCAGGCCGGGTACACGACGGACGTGCGCGGCGGTATGACGGTCAGTGGGCCCCGGGACAAGGATCCCGAGGACACGCTCCGGCTGAGCACGCCGCCCGAGGACCTCACGTCCTCCGCCCTCGCCCAGATCATCTGCACCTTCTCCGACTCGGCCGCGGCCCAGGACGACGGCTCCGTCATCCTCGGCGGCCCCGCCCCGTCCCCCCTCCTCAGCTACGAGTGCACCCCCGAGGTGCGCTCCGATCCCCTCACCAAGTCACCACCGTCGACGACGGTCGGGGGGGCGTGACGTGTCGGCGCGTTGAGTTGGTTCGCCCCCGCCGCCCCTGCCCGTCCCGTACGCGGGGGCTGCACCCCCAGACCCGCGCTCAAAAGATCGCCCGGTTCCCCGCGCCCCTCAAAGGAGCGCGGGGAACCGGGCGAAAACACACCGCCCGGAACCGATCGTGCCGCACCCCGCGTCTTGGGGGGCGTGCAGCGTCAAGGTTCAGACGGCGGCAGCGCCGTGACCCGCGTCCGTGTGGCAGGAGGTGTCCTCCTCGTCGCACACCTGGCCCTCGTCGCCTGGATCACACTGCGTCCCCTGGACGTCCCCTGGGTGAGCGCCGCCAATCTGCGGCCCTTCGCGGGCATCAGAGCCGACCTCGCACTGGGCCCGGAGGTGGCGGCCCGCCGCATCGCGGAGGGCCTGGGCCTGCTCGCCCCGCTGGGCGTCCTGCTCCCGATGGCGGGCGGCAAGCTCGCCGTTTCCCCGCTCGGCTCCCTCATCCGCACGGTCGCCGCCGGCGCCCTGCTCTCCCTGGGCATCGAGCTCCTGCAGACCGGCGTCCCGGGCCAGGTCGTGGACGTGGACTCCCTGCTGCTCAACACGGTCGGCGTGGCCCTCGCCCATCTCGCGATCGTGCCCGCCGCCAGGGCCGGGCTCCGCCGCCGGGCCGAGACCCGACGCCGCGCGGCCCTCCCCCGGGAGGACACGGCTCAGGGTCGGACCCCGACGATTCCCAGGGTCGGGATCGCACCGTAGAGCGAGGCTTGGCCCGCTTCGTCCCCGTAGCGTTGAAGACATGGAAGCCGGACACCCCGGCACTCGACGACGGTTCGCGAAGGAGCCACCATGACCGCCCTTGCCCGCCCCACCAACGGCCGCATGATCGGCGGAGTGTGCGCAGCGCTGGCACGGCGCTTCGGCACCTCCGCGACCACGATGCGCGTGCTCTTCGTGCTCTCCTGCCTGCTCCCGGGCCCGCAGTTCCTGCTCTACATAGCGCTGTGGATCCTGTTCCCGTCCGAGGACAAGGCCGCCCGCACGGCCTGGTGAGCCCAGCAGCCCTCGCACACGCGCCGGTGGGGCGCACCCAACCAGGGTGCGCCCCACCGGCGTTCGCAGAAGTGGCGGGCCTCAGCCCAGCGGAATCCCGTTCACCGGCAGACCGTGCGTAGGCAACCCATGCACCGGCAGCCCGCCGAGCAGCCCGGCCACGGGCGCGGCCGGCCCGTCGGCGAGCACCTTCGCGGCGGCGGGCTGGGCCGCGGCCAGACCCCCGCCGAGCGCGCTCTTTCCCTGGGTGAGCGCCTCACCGGCCCCCGGCAGCGCCTTGGCGACGTTCTCCGCCGGCAGCGTCTGGGTGACGGTGTCCAGCGCCGAGGAGGCGTCGGGCACGGCCGGCGCCGCGTTCGCGGCGCCCGCGCCGGCAGCGGCGAAGGCGGCACCGAGAGCGGCGACACCGAGGGTCTTGGCAGCAGACTGCTTCATTTTGAATGCGTCCTTGGATCCGTGAGACGGGGATGTGAGCGGTCCAAAAACGTAAACACGCAGAGCCGACCTCCGCAAACATCAAAAAGCGATCGAGTCATGGAGAAGGAGTGAAGACCCGGCCGCTTTCCGACCCCTCCGATCAGGTCTGATTCTCCACAGACCCCCTGGTGGCAGCAGTCTGCTGGAACAGCCATTCGGACTTCAGCTCGGCATATCCGGGCTTGATCACGTCATTGATCATCGCCAGCCGTTCATCGAAAGGAATGAATGCTGACTTCATAGCATTGACAGAGAACCACTGCATATCATCGAGCGTATAACCGAACGCCTCGACAAGGTGCTCGAATTCCCGGCTCATACTGGTGCCCGACATAAGTCGATTGTCCGTATTCACGGTCGCCCGGAAATGCAGCCGCCGCAGCAGTCCGATCGGATGAGCGGTGTACGAGTCGGCCGCGCCGGTCTGGAGGTTGGAGCTCGGACACATCTCCAGCGGGATGCGCTTGTCACGCACGTACGAGGCGAGCCGGCCGAGTTTCACGGAGCCGTCCTCGTGGACGTGGATGTCGTCGATGATGCGCACGCCGTGGCCGAGCCGGTCGGCGCCGCACCACTGCAGCGCCTGCCAGATCGAGGGGAGCCCGAAGGCCTCACCGGCGTGGATGGTGAAGTGGTTGTTCTCCCGCTTGAGGTACTCGAAGGCGTCGAGGTGCCGGGTGGGCGGGTAGCCGGCCTCGGCGCCGGCGATGTCGAAGCCGACGACACCCAAGTCCCGGTAGCGGTTCGCCAGTTCGGCGATCTCCAGGGCGCGGGCCGCATGCCGCATGGCGGTCAGCAGGGCACCCACCCTGATCCGGTGCCCGTTCTCCCGGGCGATCCGCTCGCCCTCCCGGAAGCCCTCGTTGACCGCCTCGACGACCTCTTCGAGGGTGAGCCCGGCCTCCAGGTGCTGCTCGGGCGCGTACCGGACCTCGGCGTAGACGACACCGTCCTCGGCGAGGTCCTCGGCGCACTCGGCGGCGACCCGGACGAGAGCGTCGCGGGTCTGCATGACGGCGCAGGTGTGGGCGAAGGTCTCCAGATACCGTTCCAGCGAGCCGGAGTCGGCGGCCTCGCGGAACCAGATGCCAAGCTTGTCGGGATCGGTCTCGGGGAGGCGGGAGATGGGGGCACCGCCCACGCCGTTGAGGCTGTGGGGGACCGTTTCCTGGGCGAGTTCGACGATCGTCCCGGGGCGCAGCCCCCCGTCGAGGTGATCGTGCAGCAGGACCTTGGGCGCCCGGCGGATCTGTTCCGAGCTCGGGGTGTTCTGGATCTGGCTCGTCATTTTCGCACTGTACGCCCTACGCGCGTAGATCTCCCGTTGTACGAATCCGTCGATACGTAACGGTGACCGCGCGGACGGGTGGCGTACACCGTTGCTTCTGACACTGTTCTGTCATGGCACAGCAAGCGACACCGGTTCGCAGAGCCCGGCTGGGCAGGGCGCTCGGCCCGGAACCGACGTCGGTCGGCGGAGTGGTTCTGCTGCTCCCGGGCGGCGAGGAGACCTCCGCCCGCAGACCGTCCCCCATGATGGCGACCGCCTCCGTACGCGCGTTGGGACGCCGCCTCACCCGCGCGGGACACGCGGAAGGCCTGATCACCCACGTGGTGCACTACCGCTTTCGCGGCTGGAACGGCAGCGAGGCACATCTGGCGCGCGACGCGTCCTGGGCCACCGACGAGGTCGTACGCCGCTACGGAGACGTCCCGGTGTGCCTGGCCGGCGTGGACATGGGCGGCCGCGCGGCACTGCGGGCGGGCGGGCACACGGCCGTCAACTCCGTACTGGCGCTCGCCCCCTGGCTGCCCGAGGAGGATGTGGCGGCGCGCCCCGAACCGGTGAAGCAGCTGGCCGGACGCCGTGTGCTGATCGTGCACGGCACGAACGACCACCGCACCGACCCGGAGCTGTCCTTCCGGCTCGCGGCACGCGCCAAGAAGGCCAACCGCGACGTCTGCCGCTTCGAGGTCCACTCCGACGGGCACGCGCTGCATCAGTACCGGTCGGAAGTGCTGGCGCTGGCGGAGAACTTCGTGATGGGGGCGCTGTTCGGCCGGACTTTGTCCCGCCCGCTCGAGGATGCGCTTGCCGCGCCTCCGCCGCTCGGGCTGCGGATGCCGCTCGCCTCCGGGTTCGGGAAGGCTCTGCGTCACTAGGCCGTGAGGGTCCGCGGGGTGCCGCGGACCGGTCGCGCCCACGCGGCGGAGCCGCATGTGCCACAGCCGGCGCCCCTGAAGACAGGGGCTCCGCCGCCCCCTCAGTCGGGGAGCAGATGTCCCCTCCTCGACAGCAGGAACTTCTTGAAGGCGGCCACGGGTGGGGTGTCGGGGTGGCCGTCCATCCAGGCCACCCCGATTTCGCGGACCGCGCGGGGGGCGGTGACGGTCAGCTCCACAACCCCCGGGCGGGGTACGGCAGGCGGTGGCAGCAGGGCGACCCCGAGCCCCGCGGCCACGAGGCCGCGCAGTGTTTCCGCCTCCTCGCCCTCGAAGGCGATGCGCGGTTTGAAGCCCGCCTCCTTGCAGAGGTCGTCGGTGATTCGGCGCATGCCGTAGCCGGGTTCCAGGGTCACGAAGGTCTCGTCGGCGGCCTCGGCGAGGCGGATGCGTTTGCGGGCGGCGAGGTGGTGGTCGGCCGGTACGACGAGCCGGAGTTTCTGCTCGTCCAGGCGGCGGCCCACCAGGTCGGGCGCGTCCGGCACGGGCGAGGTGAGGCACAGATCCAACTCGCCCGAACGCAGGCCCTCCAGCATCGCCTCGCCGTAGTTCTGCACAAGGCTGAAGCGGACGCGGGGATGCTCGGCGCGGAACGCGCGGATCAGGCCCGGCACCGTCTCGGACCCCATGGTGTGCAGGAAGCCGAAGGCGACCTTGCCGGTGGCCGGGTCGGCGTCGGCGCGCACCTCGTCGGCGGCGCGCTCGATCTCGGCCAGTGCCCGCTCGACGGAGCCGAGGAACGTACGCCCCGCGGCCGTGAGGGAGACGGTCCGTCCCCTGCGCGCGAACAGGTCGACACCCAGGTCCTGTTCGAGCCGGACCATGGCCCGCGACAGGGTCGACTGCGGGACCTGCATCTCCTGCGCCGCCCGGGTGACGTGCTCGGTGCGGGCGACCCCGGCGAAGTACGCGAGGCGTGGGGCGAGCAACCTCGACATGCCCGCGCTGTCTTCTGTGTCACTGTACGGTGACAGGTGAGCTTCTGACCTCCGCTGATGCGCCATGGGAACGATTATGGAGTTTCCATGCATTGGACGGATGAGTGGCGGGTCCTTAGGTTCGAAGCATGCCTTCCGCCAGTACCGGGGCGTCCGCCACCGTGGACGCCGCCACCACCGCCCCTGTCCCTTCCGCGCCGTCCGCGCCTTCGTCCGTCGATTCCCGTATGGCCCCGGGCGGGCCCGGCTACCGCCGGATGAGTTTCGCCCTCTTCCTGGCGGGTGTCGCGACCTTCGCGCTCCTCTACTCCACACAGGCCCTCCTCCCGCTCGTCTCCACGGACTTCGGGGTCACAGCGAGCGAGGCGAGCTGGACGGTGTCGGCCGCGACGGGCGCGCTGGCACTCTTCGTGCTCCCCATGAGCGCGCTGTCGGAGCGTTTCGGGCGGCGTACGTTGATGACGGCGTCGCTGACGGTGGCGGTGGCGGTCGGACTGCTGGTCCCCTTCGCCCCCTCGATCGGCGCGCTGGTGGTGCTGCGGGCAGTGCAGGGCGCTGCCCTCGCCGGACTTCCGGCGTCGGCGACGGCGTACCTGGCCGAGGAGGTCCGCCCCAAGGCCCTGATCACAGCGATCGGCCTCTTCGTGGCGGGCAACAGTGTCGGCGGGATGAGCGGTCGGGTCATCACCGGCTGGGTGGCGCAGGAGTGGGGCTGGCGGGTGGCCGTCGGCACGATCGGGATCATCGCGGTGGCCTGCGCGGTCGCCTTCCGGCTGCTGCTCCCGGCGCCCCGGCACTTCACTGCGGGCTCGCTGCGGCCGCGCGTCCTGGCGCGCACGGTCCGCGACCACCTCGCGAACCCTCTGCTGTGCCGGCTGTACGCGATCGGCGCGCTGTTCATGATGGTCTTCGGCGGGGTCTACACGGTCATCGGCTATCGCCTCACCGATGCCCCCTTCTCCCTCCCCCAGGGCGTCATCGGCTCGATCTTCCTGGTCTATCTGGTCGGTACGGTGTCGGCGTCCACGGCGGGCAAGCTCGTCGGACGACTGGGCCGGCGCGGCTCGCTCTACCTGGCGGGCGGCACGACGACCGCCGGTCTGCTGCTGTCCCTGGCCGACTCGCTTCTGCTCGTGCTGCTGGGTCTGGTCCTGATCACCGCGGGCTTCTTCGCGGGGCACGCGGTGGCGTCCTCTTCGGTGAGCCACACCGCGGTGCGTGGCCGGGCCCAGGCCTCGGCCCTCTACCAGTCCGCCTACTACGTCGGCTCCAGTGCCGGCAGCACGCTGGGGGCTGTGGCCTTTCACGCGGGTGGTTGGGCCGGCACGGTGACCCTCGGTCTGCTCGCCGTCCTCGGCGTCGTGACCATCACGGTCTTCGGCTCCCACGCGGCCCGGGCCCGGTCCCGCCGGAAGCCGGCCCTGGCCCACTGACGGCGTTCTCGCCCCCGCCGCCCCTGCCCGTCCCGTACCTGGGGCTCCGCCCCAGACCCCGTTCGCGCAGTTCCCCGCGCCCCTGAAGGGGTGCGGGGAACTACGCTTTCAGCGGGTCCGGGGGCCGAAACACACACCAGCGCAACCCCCTGCGACCTGCGCCTTTTCCCGCTCGGCACGCCATTGTCAGTGGGCTGCGGTAGCTTCCGAAGTGCCGGCGCAACGACGCGCGGGACAGAAAGCAGCCACAGGGGTGGGTTGGCTATGAGCAGCGACGGTACGGCGACGACAGACCTGGACGTCCGGCTGGAGAAGCACCGGGTCGAGCTGACCGGTTACTGCTACCGGATGCTCGGCTCCTCCTTCGAGGCCGAGGACGCGGTGCAGGACACGATGGTCCGCGCCTGGCGCAGCTACGACAAGTTCGAGGGCCGCTCCTCCATGCGGTCATGGCTGTACCGGATCGCGACGAACGTGTGCCTCGACATGCTGAACGCGGGCAACAAGAGGGCCCGCCCCATGGATCTCACCGCCCCCTCGCCGCTGGCCCAGGCGGCGCTCACCCCCCGCGCGGACAACACCTGGCTGGAGCCGATGCCGGACGCCCGCGTACTGCCGACGGTCAGCGACCCGGCCGAGGCGGCGGTCGCGAAGGAGTCGGTGCGCCTCGCCTTCATGGCGGCCCTGCAGCAACTGCCGCCGAAGCAGCGGGCCGTGCTCATCCTGCGCGAGGTCCTCGCATGGAAGGCCAGCGAGGTCGCCGAGCTGCTCGGCACCTCCGTGGCATCGGTCAACAGCGCGCTGCAGCGGGCCCGCGCCACCCTCGCCGAGAGCGACGGCACCGGTGCGGAGGCCGCCACCTCGGATCCGCTCGACGAAGAGCAGCAGAAGCTGCTGGAGCGCTATGTCGCCGCGTTCGAGGGGTACGACATGACGGCGCTGACGGCGCTGCTCCACGAGGACGCGATCATGACGATGCCGCCGTTCGATCTGTGGCTGCGCGGCACGGACGACATCACCGGCTTCATGACGACGCTGGGCGCCGCATGCGCGGGCTCCCGCCTGGTGCCGGTCGAGGTCAACGGCCTGCCGGGCTTCGCGCAGTACAAGCCCGACCCGGAAGCGGAGGGCTACACGCCCTGGGCGGTGCAGGCGCTGGAGATCTCAAAGGGGCGGATCACCGGGTTCCACTGCTTCCTGGACACCGCCCGTTGGTTCCCGCTCTTCGGGCTCCCCCTCCGACTCGATGAAGCCGGCGGAATCGATGGTGTCGAAGCGGAGGCCGACCAGGTCCAGTAGGGCACGCAGGGCGGGGTCCGGGTTCCTCAGTCGGATCCGGCCCCCGACCCGACGCGCGGTCAGCTCCAGTCTCGCCAGTACGTCGACGACGGCGAGACCGGGCGGGCCGAGCCCCGCGACATCGCAGACCACGACCCCGGCCCCGGTCGCCTCCAGCTGCGCCCGCACGTCGTCACAGAGCCGCGGCACCTCGTCACGGGTGACGGGTCCGGGCAGCACAAGTACGGCGGGTGTCGTGGCGTCCACAGTCAGTAGACCGGCCGGGAGCCGAGAACTCATCGCCGGACATGCCGAACGGGACCGATGGTCGTGCGCAGGTCCACCGATCCCGTTCGCCCAGGGGAGGCCGTGTCCATCAGCGGCCTCCCCTGGGCCTGCCCGCGTCAGGCGATTCGGTCCAGCACGATCGGGGTCGGCGCGAACTCCGTGCCCGCGGCCGCGATGTCGTAGGAACCCTCGACCGCCTGGAGCGCGTATGCGAAGCGCTCCGGGGTGTCCGTGTGCAGGGTGAGGAGGGGCCGGCCCGCCGTCACCGTGTCGCCCGGCTTGGCGTGCAGTTCGACGCCCGCCCCGGCCTGCACCGGGTCCTCCTTGCGGGCGCGTCCGGCGCCGAGGCGCCAGGCGGCGATACCGATGTCGTACGCGTCGAGGCGGGTCAGGACGCCGGAGGCCGGGGCGCTGACCACGTGCCGCTCGCGCGCGACGGGCAGCTCGGCGTCCGGGTCGCCGCCCTGCGCGGCGATCATGCGGCGCCAGACGTCCATCGCGGAGCCGTCGGCCAGCGCCTTCGCCGGGTCGGCGTCCTTGATGCCGGCCGCGTCGAGCATCTCGCGCGCCAGCGCGATGGTCAGGTCGACGACGTCCGAGGGGCCACCGCCCGCGAGGACCTCGACCGACTCACGGACCTCCAGGGCATTGCCGGCCGTCAGACCGAGCGGCGTCGACATGTCCGTCAGCAGCGCGACCGTCTTCACGCCGTGGTCCGTGCCCAGGCCCACCATCGTGGAGGCGAGTTCCCGCGCGTCCTCGATGGTCTTCATGAAGGCGCCGGTGCCGACCTTCACGTCCAGGACCAGGGAGCCCGTGCCCTCGGCGATCTTCTTGGACATGATCGAGGAGGCGATCAGCGGGATCGCCTCGACCGTGCCGGTGACGTCTCGGAGCGCGTACAGCTTCTTGTCGGCGGGGGCGAGGCCGTCACCGGCCGCGCAGATCACCGCACCCGTGGTGTCGAGGACGTGCAGCATCTCCTCGTTGGACAGCAGCGCGCGCCAGCCCGGGATCGACTCCAGCTTGTCCAGCGTGCCGCCGGTGTGGCCGAGGCCGCGCCCGGACAGCTGCGGGACGGCGGCGCCGCAGGCGGCCACGAGGGGCGCGAGCGGCAGCGTGATCTTGTCGCCCACGCCGCCGGTGGAGTGCTTGTCGGCGGTCGGGCGGGACAGGGACGAGAAGTCCATGCGCTCGCCCGAAGCGATCATCGCGGCGGTCCAGCGGGCGATCTCACGGCGGTTCATGCCGTTGAGCAGGATCGCCATGTTGAGGGCGGCCATCTGATAGTCGGCGACCTCGCCGCGGGTGTACGCGTCGATGACCCAGTCGATCTGCTCGTCGCTCAGCTCGGCGCGGTCCCGCTTGGTGCGGATGACGGAGACGGCGTCCATGGCCATGGCTTTCCTTCCGAATGAGGAGCGGCCCCTCCCTGGGATCAGTCGATCAGGAGGGGCCGCAGGGCATTACTTGGTGAGATGGCCCGGACCGAAGGCCTGCGGCAGCATCTCGGAGAGCGGCAGGATTCCGGCCGGGGTCTCCAGGAGCAGGTCGGCCCCGCCGAACTCGTACAGCAGCTGGCGGCAGCGCCCGCACGGAACGAGGATCTCGCCCCGCCCGTCGACGCAGGTGAAGTGCGTCAGGCGGCCGCCCCCGGTGTTCTGCAGCTGGGAGACCAGACCGCACTCGGCGCACAGGCTGATCCCGTACGAGGCGTTCTCGACATTGCAGCCGGAGACGATCCGGCCGTCGTCGACGAGGGCCGCGGCGCCGACCGGGTAGCCCGAGTAGGGGGCGTAGGCGCGGGACATGGCCGCGCGTGCCACCTCGCGCAGCGCCTCCCAGTCGACGGCCGCTGAACCCGCGTCGGCGGACGTCACTTGCCCTGTCCCTTCCGGTACGGCAGGCCGTCCGCCTTCGGCATCCGCAGGTGCTGCGCGGAGAGCGAGAGGACGAGCAGCGTCACGATGTACGGAGTGGCGCTCACGATCTGCTGCGGGATGGTGTCGGTGGCGGTGTACCAGACGAACATCCCCGCCGAGACCACGGCGGTGACCAGCGCGGGGACCGTCCGCTTCTTCCACAACAGGTAGGCCGCGCCGAAGACCAGCAGGATCGCGAGGAGCAGGATCAGCGCGTGCACGTTGGTGCCGCCACCGCGCAGGTTGAGGCTGTCGGTGTAGCCGAACAGGCCCGCGCCGAGGGCCAGGCCGCCCGGCATCCAGTTGCCGAAGATCATCGCGGCGAGACCGATGTAGCCGCGGCCGGCCGTCTGGCCGTCGAGGTACACGTTGGACGCGACGATCGACAGGAAGGCGCCGCCGAGGCCGGCGAAGCCGCCCGAGATGATCACGGCGAGGTACTTGTACTTGTACACGTTGACGCCGAGGGACTCGGCGGCCACCGGGTTCTCACCGCAGGAGCGCAGACGGAGCCCGAAGGCCGTGCGCCACAGCACCCACCAGGTGGCGGGGACGAGAGCCACCGCGACGACCGTCAGGGGCGACAGGTCGGTGACGAGACCGCCGAGCAGGCCCGCGATGTCCGAGATCAGGAACCAGTGTTTCTCGTTGAGCGTGTCCAGCCAGCTGGACAGTCCCGGGATGTCGAAGGTGCCCAGCGAGTCGATCGGCGGGGACTGCTTGGAGGAGCCCTGCGGCGCGTTCTCGAAGGTGAACTTGGAGAGGTAGCGAGTGGTGCCGAGCGCCAGGATGTTGATGGCCACACCGGAGACGATGTGGTTGACGTTGAAGGTCACCGTGGCGATGGCGTGCAGGACGGCGCCGAGGGCACCGCCGATGATGCCGAAGGCGACACCGGTCCACGGACCCCACTGGTAGCCGGCCCAGGCACCGAACCAGGTGCCGAGGATCATCATGCCTTCGAGGCCGATGTTGACGACGCCCGCGCGCTCGGCCCACAGACCGCCGAGGCCCGCGAGGCCGATCGGCACCGCGAGGCGCAGCGCCGTGGACATCTGCCCGGTGGAGGTGATGCCGTCCGCGCCGGTGATCAGACGGACGATCGAGGTCAGGATCAGTACGCCCGCGATGACGAGCAGGAGTACCGGAAGGGACATACGGCGGCGGCCCTTGCCGGGCTGCTGCGCCTGCGGCTTGGCGGCGGTCGCGGTGCTCATCGGGCAGCCACCTCCTTCGGGGAGTTGTTGTTGGCGGCGGCCGCGGCCAGTTCCTCACCGACCCGCTTCTGCTGGCGGCGCAGGCCCCAGACGCGTACGGCCTCGTAGGAGATGACGACCGCGAAGACGATCAGGCCCTGCATGATCGTGGCGATCTCCTTCTCGTACGCCACCGGAGTCGCGTAGTCGAGGGCCGGGGACGCCTTGTCGAGGAAGGCGATCAGCAGGGCGGCGAAGGCGATGCCGACGGGGTTGTTGCGGCCGAGCAGGGCGATGGTGATGCCGGTGAAGCCGAGTCCGGTCGGGAAGCTCAGGCTGTAGGTGTGGGCGTCGCCGAGCAGCAGCGGAAGGCCGGAGAGGCCGGCGACCGCGCCGGAGATCAGCATCGCGGTGAGCACCATGCGCTTGGCGTCGACGCCGGAGGCCGCGGCGGCGGTCTCGGAGGCGCCGGTGGCGCGCAGGTCGAAGCCGAAGCGGGTGCGGTTGAGGACGATCCAGTAGATGACGCCCATGAGGATCGCGAGGAAGACCAGGCCGTAGATCTCGCCGACGTCAGCGCCGAGGTTGATGCCCTTGACCCAGCCGGACTCCTTCATGACGCCGGTGGTGTTGTTGTTGCCGACCTGCACGCCCCAGATGTTGTCGAGGGTGAGGTAGCCGATGAGGCTGGTGGCGATCGCGTTGAGCATGATCGTCGAGACGACCTCGCTCACACCCCGGGTGACCTTCAGGACGCCCGCGATACCGGCCCAGAAGGCACCGGTGAGCACGCCGACGAGCAGCAGCACCGGGATCTGCAGGAAGGACGGCAGGGCGAGGTGCGCGCCGACCACCGCGGTCATCATCGCGGCGAGGCGGTACTGGCCGTCGACGCCGATGTTGAACAGGTTCATGCGGAAGCCGATGGCCACCGCGAGCGCCGCCAGGTAGTACAGCGACGCCTGGTTGATGATCAGCACCTGGACGTCGGAGTACGTCGCCTGCTGGAGCATCAGGGAGTACGGCTCGAACGGGTTCTTGCCCGAGGCGAGCAGCACGACCGAGGTCAGCGCGATCGCCGCGACGAGTGCGATGACCGGGCCGGCCACCGCGAGGAGCACCCGCTCCTTGTCGAACTTCTTCATCGGGCCTCGTCCTCCGGGGCGGCGCTTTCCTCTACGTGCTCCAGGTGTCCGGAGGCGGCGCCGGTCATGGCCGAGCCGAGCTCCTCCGGAGTGACGGTCGCCGGGTCGGCGTCCGCCGCGAGCCTGCCGTTGTAGATCACCCGCAGGGTGTCGGACAGGCCGATCAGCTCGTCCAGGTCCGCGGAGATCAGCAGGACGGCCAGCCCCTCGCGGCGGGCCTCGCGGATCTGGTCCCAGATCGCGGCCTGCGCGCCGACGTCCACACCGCGGGTGGGGTGGGCGGCGATCAGGAACTTCGGGTTGTGGCTCATCTCGCGCCCGACGATCAGCTTCTGCTGGTTGCCGCCGGACAGGGAGGCGGCGGTGACGTCGATGCCGGGCGTGCGGACGTCGTACTCCTCGACGATCCGGCGTGTGTCCGCCTGGGCACCCTTGATGTCGAGCCAGACGCCCTTCGCGTTGGGCTTCTCGGTGACGTGGCCGAGGATGCGGTTCTCCCAGAGCGGGGCTTCCAGGAGCAGGCCGTGGCGGTGGCGGTCCTCGGGGATGTAGCCGATGCCGTCCTCGCGACGCTTACGCGTGGACCAGGACGTGATGTCGTCGCCCAGGAAGCGGATGGCGCCGGAGTCGGCGTTCTTGAGGCCGATCAGCGCGTCGATCAGCTCGGTCTGGCCGTTGCCCTCGACACCGGCGATGCCCATGACCTCGCCCGCGTGGATGGTGAAGGTGACGTCGTCGAGGACGCGCTTGACCGCGTCGGCGGTCTCGGCCGTGTCCTGGGTGAGCAGACCGGTGGCGCTCGGCTCGGCGAGCTCGCCGAGCGAGGCGCTGCCCCTCGCGTAGACGGTGAGGGCCTCGACCTCGATCACGGGCTTGTCCGTGACGGTCGACTCGGCGGTCTCCGGGGTGGGCAGTTCGCTGCCGACCATCATCTCGGCGAGCTGACGCGGCGTGGTCTTGGAGGGGACGGCCGTACCCACCGTGGTACCCCGGCGGATGACCGTGATCTCGTCGGCGACCGACAGCACCTCGCCCAGCTTGTGCGAGATGAAGATGACGGACAGGCCCTCGGACTTGAGCTCGCGCAGGTTGTCGAAGAGTGCGTCGACCTCCTGCGGCACGAGTACGGCGGTGGGCTCGTCCAGGATCAGGGTGCGGGCGCCGCGGTAGAGGACCTTGAGGATCTCCACGCGCTGGCGGTCGGCGACACCGAGGTCCTCGACCAGGACGTCCGGGCGGACGTTCAGCCCGTAGCGGTCGGAGATCTCCTTGATCTTCTTACGGGCGGCGCCACCGATGCCGTACAGCTTCTCGCTGCCGAGCACCACGTTCTCGAGCACCGTCAGGTTGTCGGCCAGCATGAAGTGCTGGTGGACCATGCCGATGCCGCGCGCGATGGCGTCGGCGGGCGACGAGAAGGTGACCTGCTCGCCGTCGACGGCGATGGTGCCCTCGTCCGGCTTCTGCATGCCGTAGAGGATCTTCATCAGCGTCGACTTGCCGGCGCCGTTCTCACCGACGAGGGCGTGGACGGTGCCTTTCCGGACACTGAGGTGGATGTCGTGGTTGGCCACCACACCGGGGAAGCGCTTGGTGATCCTCGCCAGCTCGACCGCGGTCGACTGCGCGGTGAGCGGAGGGCTGCTGGACGCGTCGATGGCGCACTCTCCTTGGAAAAGGGGCCTATCTACGCGCGTAGCGCCCCTGCTTTAAATAGTGCCCGGACCTGATCGCACTCGATCCGCTCCGAGCATTCTGCCGCGCGAACGGGGCGCGGGCCGGTCATCCTTCCCGCACCCCGTTCCGTGGCCGTAACGCTGCCATTACAGCGTTGCCCTTGGCCATGGTTTCGACGTCTGGCTATCACCTGGTGACGACGTCTTGACCATGGCCGGCGTCATGGTCGCGTTCAGGAGGTCTTGACCGTGATCGAGCCGTCCTTGATGCCCGCCTCGGCCTTCTTCAGCGCGGCCTGCAGGTCGGCGTTGTTCTTGAACACCGGGTTCGAGTCGGCCAGGCCGACACCGCCGGTGGCGAGGCTGGCGCGGACGACGCCGGTCTTGGGCGTGCCGTCGTGCACCGACTTGGCGAGGTTGTAGACCGCGCCGGCGACATCCTTGGTGGCGGAGGTCAGGATGGAGTCCTTGTACTTCGACAGCGCGTCCTGCTTGTACTGGTCCGAGTCCACACCGATGGCCCACACCTTGTGCGCGTTGGCGGACTGGATGACGCCCTGGCCGGACAGGCCCGCAGCGGCGTAGATGACATCGGCACCGGCGTCGATCTGGCCGTCGGCGGCAGCCTTGCCCTTGTCCGGGCTGGCGAAGCCGCCCTCCTGAGGCGTCTGGGTCAGGTACTGCTTCTCGATCTTGATCTTCGGGTTGACCGACTTGGCACCCTGGACGTAACCGGCCTCGAACTTGTGGATCAGCGGGATATCCACGCCGCCGACGAAGCCGATGTGGTTCTTCTTGGTCGCCTTGGCCGCGGCCACGCCCGCCAGGTAGGAGGCCTGCTCCTCGTGGAAGACCATGTCGGAGACGTTCGCGGCCTTGTCCTGCTCGTCGTCGATGATGCCGAAGGTGACCTTCGGGTACTTCGCCGCGACCTCCTTGATGGCCGGCGCGTAGACGAAGCCGACGCCGATCACCGGGTTGTAGCCCGACTTGGCGAGCTGCTCCAGGCGCTGCACCTTGTCGGCGTCCGTCTCGCCCTCCTGCGGCTCCACGTCCGAACTGGTGTAGCCGAAGGCCTTGTCGGCCTTCTCCAGACCGGCGAACGCGGCGTCGTTGAAGGACTGGTCGCCCTTGCCGCCGATGTCGTACGCGAGACCGATGCCCTTGCTCTTGCCGCTCTCGGCGGAGGAGGAAGAACTGGTCGAGCTGCTACCACAAGCGGACACGGAGAGAGCAAGGGCTGCGGTTGCAGCGCCTGCAACCGCGATACGGGACAACCGGCGCATGGAACGAGACTCCTTTGTGCAAGCGCCCAAACCAGGCGCTGGTTCCGCCGCAGCGTAACGCGCGTAGACCAGACGGAAAACCCCTTCTGTCCGGTCCGTTATCGAGCTGTGGCCACAGAATGACAACAACGTACGGAAGCGGGGACGGGGCTTGCGGAAGGCAGGGAGGTGTTCGGGGGCGGGCCCTGGCCGGTACCTGGGCGAGGCCGGGGCAGGCCGGTTTTTCGCCCCCTTCGCCCCCACCCGTCCCTTCCTCCTGGGGCTTCGCCCCAGACCCCCCAGGGGGGCCGCCCCCCTGAACCCCCGGCGGGGACTCCGCCCCCAGCCCCACCAGAGCTCCCCCCTGGCCCCCAACGCCGGACGGGCTGAACCACCACCGGCCGGGGCCGAAAGATCGAGTCGATGCTCGACGGTTCGGCCCCGGCCGGAGATCCTCAGCCCGTCCGGCGTTCGAGGACTAGCGCGTCGGCGGGGGTCTGGAGGCGGCAGCCCCCAGGTATACGGGACGTGGGTAGGGGCGGAGGGGGCGAACAAGGGCTCGGTCACCGCGGTGGGCGCGCGGCACGCACAGGCGGGGGTGAAGCCCGAGCTTCACCCCCGCCTGCGTTCACGCATCGTCTACGTACCCTCGGGCACTCACTTCGTGTTGACGGTGACCTTGCCGTCGATGATGTCCTGCTTGGCCTTGTCGACGGCGGCGACGACGTCCGCCATGGCCTTGTACTTCGGGTTGGTGTCCGCGAAGCCGACACCACCGTTGTCGAGGCCGCCGCGGACCACGCCGGTCTTGGGCTTGCCCTCGTACACCGACTTCACCAGGTCATAGACCGCGCCGCCGACGTTCTTCAGGGCCGAGCCGAGGATGTAGTCCTTGTACTTGGCCAGCGCCGTCTGCGAGTACTGGTCGGAGTCGACGCCGATGGCCCACACCTTCTTGGACGCGGCCTCGGAGATCACGCCCTGACCGGAGAGACCGGCCGCGTGGTACAGGACGTCGGCGCCCGCCTCGATCTGGCCGCTCGCGGCGTCCTTGCCCTTGTCGGGGCTGGAGAAGCCGCCCTCCTGGGCCGTCTGGGTCAGGTACTGCTTCTCGATCTTGATCTTCGGGTTGACCGACTGCGCGCCCTGGACGTAACCGGCCTCGAACTTGTGGATCAGCGGGATGTCCACGCCGCCGATGAAGCCGATGTGGTTCTTCTTGGTCGCCTTGGCTGCGGCGACGCCCGCCAGGTAGGAGGCCTGCTCCTCGTGGAAGACCATGTCGGCGACGTTCGCGGCCTTGTCCTGCTCGTCGTCGATGATGCCGAAGGTGGTCTTCGGGTACTTCGCCGCGACCTCCTTGACGGCGGGCGCGTAGACGAAGCCGACACCGATCACCGGGTTGTAGCCCGCCTTGGCGAGCTGCTCCAGGCGCTGCACCTTGTCGGCGTTGGACTCGCCGTCCTGCGGCTCGATGTCCCGGCCGCCGATCTTGAACTCCTTCTCGGCCTTCTGGAAACCGGCGTACGCGGCGTCGTTGAAGGACTGGTCGCCCTTGCCGCCGATGTCGTACGCGAGACCGATGCCCTTGCCGGAGTACTTGCCGGACTCGTCGGAACTGCTTCCGCTGTCTTTACTGGAGCTGCCGCAACCGGCGGCGGCCAGGGCGACGACCGCTACGGTCACCGCGGCTTGGGAGAACCTCGTCCTCCGAGATATCAGACGCACAGCAAGCACCCTTCATCCCCACGGCACCGTCGCCGGACCGCATCCCCAATTCGCCGTCACCGCAGCGATTTCGGCGCACAGTAACGCGCGTAGAAGGGGAGGGGAACGGTGTTTCTCGTGGCCGTTATCGAACCGTGCCGCCACCGGGTTACGTTTGCGCGCCACCAGTTACGGCCGGGTGACGCAAGTGGATGAAACGGTATCAACGGGGGCATCGAATCAGCCACCCATCGGTATCCTCTCGGCCCCTCACGCCCCTCGCGCGCTCGGCCTGCCCGCCCTCCCGGCGACGGCCGCCATGTCAGTCCGCCGCGTCCAGCAGCGCTGCCGCCGTGAACAGCTCGACCCCGACCGTGATGGCCGACTCGTCCGCGTCGAAGTCGCCCCGGTGCAGGTCACGACTGGTCCGGTCGCCCGGCGTACGGACGCCGAGTCGGGCCATCGCGCCGGGCACGTGCTCCAGGTACCAGGAGAAGTCCTCGCCGCCGAGGCTCTGTTCGGTGTCCTCGATGGAGTGCGTCCCGCGCCGGGCGGTCATGGCGTCGCGGAGGAGTTCCGTGACGGCCGGGTCGTTGACGACCGGCGGGACGCCCCGGATGTAGTTGATCTCGGACTTGGCGCGGTACAGGTTCGCGATCTCGTCGATGGCCGCGTGCACCAGGTCGGGCGCGGCCCGCCAGGCGTCGAGGTCCAGGCAGCGCACGGTCCCGGAGAGTTCGGCGTGCTGCGGGATGACGTTGCAGGCGTGGCCGGACTCGATCCGTCCCCAGGTCACGGCGAGCCCGCTGCGGGCGTCGACCCGCCGGGCGACGAGAGCGGGTACGTCGGTCACGACGCGGGCGGCGGCGGTGACGAGGTCGGTGGTGAGGTGAGGGCGCGCGGTGTGACCGCCCGCGCCGTCGAGTGAGACTTCGAGCCGGTCGCACGCAGAGGTGATGGCGCCGTGCCGCAGACCGATGCGCCCCGCGTCCACCCTCGGGTCGCAGTGCACGCCGATGATCTGCCCGACGCCGTCGAGGACGCCCGACTCGATCGCGTCCGGGGCGCCGCCGGGCAGCACCTCCTCCGCGGGCTGGAAGATCAGCCGTACGGGCCTGGGCAGCCGCCCCTCGCGGTGCAGCTCGGCGAGGACGAGCCCGGCGCCGAGGACGACCGTGGTGTGCACGTCGTGGCCGCAGGCGTGCGCGCGGTCGGGCACGGTCGACCGGTACGCGCACTCGGTCTTCGTGTCCGGAATGGGCAGCGCGTCGATGTCGGCGCGCAGCGCGAGCATGGGCCGTACGCCGTCCCAGTCGCCGATGTCACAGATGAGGCCGGTCCCGGTGTCGAGGACGCGCGGCTTCAGGCCCGCCTGCTCCAGGCGCGCCTTCAGCGCCGCCGTGGTGCGGAACTCCTGGTTGCCGAGCTCCGGGTGCATGTGCAAGTCGCGGCGGAACGCGACAAGTTCGGCGCGCAGTGCCTCGGGCAGCGCACCGGGGAGCTGCGGGTCCCCGGGGAGATCGGCCTCGGACTCTCGGGACATCAGATGGTTCACCCTCTGAAGGGTAGGGCGACGAGGTGGCCAACTAACCCACGATCAACAAAAGATCAACCCGTTAGGGGAAGAAAACTGGCCGCGCGGCGCATAGATTTCTACGGGGATGGGTAAACTCGCCCAGCTTTCGGGGCGATTGGATCTTGCGGGGGCCTGATCACAGCCTGTCCCGATCGTCTCGCGATGCACGACACTCGGGCATCCGCGTGGATTCTCACACACAAGCGATACTACGGACTCACCCTCGGCCCAGCCCGTCCGGACCCGCCGCGCCGACGGGCGGCCGGTGAGGGGCAGGCGGAGGCCTCCATCGACGGCCGCAGTCTGCTCAGCAGTGCGGAGAGCGGACGACGGCCACCCTGCTGTCCGCCGCCGTCTTCACGTCGCTGCTCGGCCGCTTCGGCGACCAGCCCGGCAAGACGGGGTACCGTGCTCGCCGTACTCGGCGTCATGGTCGTGGGCTCCGTCCCGGCCGCCGTGACGCACTCGCTCGGGTGGCTCGTCGTCGGCCGGATTCTCCAGGGCGCGCAACGCGGTCCTCCCGCTGGCCCTGTCCGCCCTACGGGAGGAGGTGTGCCCGGCCAAGTTGCTCGGCGCCATGGCCCTCGTCATTGACCGGCGCCCCGATCACCTCGTCGAGCGGCGCGGTCGAGGCAGCCGAGGCATACCGGGCAGTCACGTCCGACGGGCCTGACGCCTCGACCGGAGGCCGGGCCCCCTCAGTCGCGGAACCATCACCGCCACACGGCTGTTGCGACACGGACCGTGAGTCCCGAGCCCGCGACGGGCACCCTGCGCACATGCAGGCGTGCGGATGCGGCGAGGAGCAGATCCCCTGGATGCTGGCGAAGTTCGGGCTGCTCGGAACGGCGGGGCTGGTGCTTGCCGGCCTCGTCCTGATGATGCTCGCGGGCTGGGCGCTGGGGTGGAGCGTTTGGTTGGTGCGGAGGCGGGGCGAGCGGACACGCCCGACTGCCGAGGACGAGGGGCTCGCGGGTTTCACCTGGCGCGATGACGAGCCGTAGGTGCCGGCCGGCGGACCGCCCTCGGCCGCCCGGCCCAGGACGAAGAGCGCGAGCAGCGCGCCTCAGCGGGCGTCGCCCGTCTCGTCCTGCTCGCCCTTCACCACCTCCTTCGAGGGCGCGACGAAGCCGGAGGTGTCCAGGTCGAAGTCGAAGGGCGCGGGCACGTGGAGCGGCCGTCCGAAGGGGACGGTGGCGCGAGAGCGGTACCCCTTCGGGGACGGGTCCCAGAAGGCGGTGATGTCTTCGGCCTGCATGTCCAGGACGAGGTAGACGGGGACTACGCGGCCATAGGTGTCCAGCTTGTCGAGCCAGTCGACGTCCTTGGTGGACGTGGAGGTCAGCTCGGCGACGAGGGAGAGGGCCGCACCGTCGGCGTGCCGACCTTCAGCTTCGAAGGCGGACTCGTCGGAGACGAAGAGGTCCGGCCCGAAACCGCGCTCGGCGGAAGGGAAGGTGAAGAGGAAGGGCGAGGTCTCCGTGACCGTCCCTTCCGGCGCGTGAGACTCCACCTGCTTTCGCAGGCTGCGCATGGGACGCAGATAGCGCAACTTCGACCACGGTGACACGACGATCTTCCCCCGGATGAGCTCGGCCCTGTAGCCGTCAGGTGTGTCCAGTTCCTCGACGATCCGGAGCATGTCCTCGAACGCTTCGGCTGTCGTGGTCGCCTCTATGGCCATCGGCCGCTCGGTCATGATGCTCACCACGGTCCTCCGCTGCTTGCAGGGCGTATCGCTGCCTCCACGGTAGCCCCGGACAGAGATACCGGCCCGGCCCCGAACCCCGTCCACCCAGACGAGGTAACTCACAGTGACAGTCCGAGCGCTTCTCGGGCAGGCGCGGCTCTCAACTCGAACCACAGCAGCTTTCCGCCCCGCCCGAAGAGGTCGTCCCCGAGCGGGAAGGCCCCCCAGTTGTCCGCCCACTGCCGTACGAGGACCAGCCCGCGACCGCCGTCGGCCTGGTCCGGCACCGAGCGCGGGGGGCGGCGTCGGCCAGGAGGCTTCTCGAAGGGTTCCGGAATGTGCGGGTCGGTGTCCCACACGCTGACGCGTACGCCGGGGGCGTCTTCACCACCGAGGGCGCGCAGCCGGAGGGCGGCGGGGCCGGGAGTGTGCAGGTAGGCGTTGGTGACCAGTTCGGACGTCAACAGCTCGGCTGCGTCGAGGAGTTCCCCCAAGCCGTACGCCGGGAGCACTGCGCGCAGGGTCATGCGGGCGATGCGCGGGGCGCGGGGGTCATGGGGCAGGTGAAGGGCGTACGACCAGGTGTGCGGCGGGGATACGGTGACCATGTCGCCTCCTTGGGGGCGGAGTCCGGTTCGCTCTTCTCCACTTCGACCCGGCGGTGGCATGCCGTGCGCATCGGGCACGCGGTGCGCTTCCGGCTTACGGGGCAAGGCAGTTGAGCGAGGCGAGTAACACCGTAGGGCGTAGCATGGTCTGCATTCCATGTTTCACAGGGAAAGCAGACCTTATTCCCTCGTGTGGGGTACCTCTGCAACATTTGCGCGGACGAGGAGAAGCAGCCGATGCCCGAGCCGAGTTCCCTGCCGACGGTGCGTCGTCGACGCCTCGGCACTGAACTGCGCCGACTACGCGAGCGAGCCGACTTGAGCGTCACCAAGGCGGCTGGGCTGCTGGGCGTTCCTCAGTCCCGCATCAGCAATATCGAGGCAGGGCGCTACGGAGTGAGCGGTGACCGTGTACGCGCCCTCGCAGACCACTACGACTGCACCGACAGCGCACTCGTCGACGCCCTCGCATCGATGACCGGCGAGCGTCGACGCGGCTGGTGGGAGGAGTACCGCGACATCCTCTCGCCGCGCATGCTGGACCTGACCGAGCTGGAGCACCACGCGACGCGGATGCGCGTCGCCCAGATCATCAACATCCCCGGTCTGCTCCAGACCACCGCCCACGCACGGGCGCTTTTCGAGCAGACCGTCCCGCAGCTCAAGCCTCACGAGATCGAGCATCGAGTGTCCCACCGGGTGAAGCGTCAGGCTGTGCTCCACCGCGACCAGCCCCCGCCCTACACGGCGGTCATCCACGAAGCGGCCCTGCGCATGCGCTTCGGAGACCTGGCCACCGCCCGGGACCAGCTGGCCCACCTCATCGAGGTGACCGACCTCGACCACATCACCCTGGCCGTCGTCCCCTTCGACAGCGGCCCGTTCCACACATCAGGCCAGGGAGTCGACTACTTCTACGGTCCGGTGCGGCAGCTAGACGCCGTCCAGATCGACACCGACCACGGAGGCGAACTCATCGACTCCCCCGCCCAGTTGGAGCGCTACCGCCTGGTCCTGGACCGCATGGAGAGCGCCGCCCTCACCCCGGCCAAGTCCCGAGACTTCATCGCCCAACTCATCCAAGACCTGTAGGAAGCCCACCGCCATGCCCGAACTTGACTGGCAAAAGTCGACGTACAGCCAGGAGGCCTCCTCCTGCATCAACCTCGCCACCGCCCCCGACGGAACGATCCGCCTCCGCGAGAGCGACGACCCGGGAGTGGCCCTCACGACCAGTCACAGCCCGCTGCGGAGCCTCATAGCCGCAGTCAAGGGGCAGATCGTGCAGCGAGACGGGTAAGGCACACAGCTCGACACCAAGTTTTGACCCTGGTGGAGCCTGGGGCTCTGTGTTCGGAGCGGCAGTCACATTGTGGATCGGTGCGACCGGCATGACGCTGAGCATCCTCCCTGGCTTCCTGTCGCCGCTTCGCACCATGCGCACATTGCCGACCAAGGAAAAGGCCGCCGAGCCGGTGCGCTGAGGATCCCGGAACCTCGCACTGGAAGGCGCCGTGTCGGCGCTCGCCGAACTGATCAAGGCGGACTTAAACCGCACTCACCGCCGACAACCGATGCACATCCCTCGCCGTCCCCGTAACTCCCGACAAGAACCCCTGCGCCCGCGGTGAGGCGTGTTCGGTCAGCCAGGTCGGGTCGATGTCGCAGACGGCGACGCGGACCTCGGTGCCGGCCAGGGCCAGCGGGAGGGTGTGGACGACCGTCGAGGGGAAGCTCAGGATCGTACGGCCGATGGGGCCGCGGCGGGCGATCAGTTCGAGGGGGAGATCGGGGCGGACTATTTCGAGGCCCGTCTCGACGGCCAGGCGGTGCAGCTTGTCGGTGCTCTCGCGGCGGTGGGCGAAGTAGCGGGTCGCGCCGTGCGTCGTGGCGAGGCTCCGCACCGCCGTCAGGTAGCGGTCCGGGTCGACCACACCCGTCTCGACCAGGGACGTGCCGACCAGGTCCGCACCCTTGGTGATGCGGGGCGGGCCGAAGCGGGCGCGGGTCCAGGAGAAGTCGTTGACGGTGATGCGGACGCCGTCCGGGGCCGAGTCGATCGGCATGGAGGAGAAGACCTCGACCGTGCGGCGGTCGTTCGGGGTCAGCCGGCGGCGCGCCGAGGCCGACACCGGGGCGAAGATCACGTCACGGGCGCCCGGACGGCCACCGCGCCGGTGCCAGCGCACCAGGCGCTCGCCGCGGGCGAGTTGGGCGACGAACTCCATCGTCGCGGTGCCGTCGTCGACCACGACCAGGTCGCGGGCGCGGGTGATCGTCAGCAACAGCTGTACGTAACGGGAGAAGGGGTCTCCCATGACGATGCGCTTGGCTTTGCGGAGCAGCGGGGCCAGGCCGCCGATCGTGTGGAAGGGGGCCGTGGTGCCGCCGCGCGCCTCCTCCCAGCGGACCTGGTGGCCCTCGTCGCGGGCCAGTTCCGCCATGCGGCGCAGCTGACCGCGGGTCATCGGGTCGTTGGGAGAGAGGACGACGAGGGTGAGCCCCGCGCCGGACACCGGCCCGGCCACCCCGGAGGCCCCCACGCCGGACACCGGCCCGGCCATCCCCAAGGCCCCCACGCCGGACACCGGCCCGGTCGCCTCGGAGGGCCCCGCGCCGGGCGCCGTGGTGCTGTGGGCATGCGCGTGCGCCCACTCCAGCACGTTCAGGAGCTGTACCGGACTCTCGACGAAGGCGAGAGTGTGGGAGCCGGCGGAACCGGCGCGGGGGCTCATCGTCGTACGACCGTCCCGTCGTAAGAAAATCAGGGCCGTCAGACCGCGACCGGCTCGCCCGCGGCCGCGGCGATCTCCGCCTCGGCGACGACGCCCGTGACGCGGCGCAGCTTCTTCATGGGGCCGAGCTCGGACTCGTAGACCTTCTTGACACCGTCGCCGAGGGAGGCCTCGATGGTGCGGATGTCGCGGACGAGGCGGGTCAGGCCCTGCGGCTCGACCGAGGCGGCCTGGTCCGAGCCCCACATGGCGCGGTCGAGGGTGATGTGACGCTCGACGAAGGTGGCGCCGAGGGCGACCGCGGCGAGCGTGGTCTGCAGGCCCGTCTCGTGGCCGGAGTAGCCGATCGGGACGTTCGGGTACTCGGCCTGCAGGGTGTTGATGACACGCAGGTTGAGCTCCTCGGCCTTCGCCGGGTAGGTCGACGTGGCGTGGCAGAGCAGGATGTTGTCCGAGCCGAGGACCTCGACCGCGTGGCGGATCTGCTTCGGGGTGGACATGCCGGTGGAGAGGATGACCGTGCGGCCGGTGGCGCGCAGGGCGCGCAGCAGCTCGTCGTCGGTCAGGGACGCGGACGCGACCTTGTGGGCCGGGACGTCGAACTTCTCCAGGAAGGCGACGGCCTCGGTGTCCCACGGGGAGGCGAACCAGTCGATGTTCTTGCTCTTGGCGTAGTCGTCGATCTGGCGGTACTCGTCCTCGCCGAACTCGACGCGGTGGCGGTAGTCGATGTACGTCATCCGGCCCCAGGGTGTGTCGCGCTCGATGTCCCACTGGTCGCGCGGGGTGCAGATCTCCGGGGTGCGCTTCTGGAACTTGACGGCGTCGCAGCCGGCCTCGGCGGCCGCGTCGATCAGCTTGAAGGCGTTCTCGAGCTCGCCGTTGTGGTTGATGCCGATCTCACCGACGACGTAGACGGGGTGACCCGGGCCGGCGGTCTTCGAACCGAACGTGCGCAGACGGGAGTTGGTGCTCATGGTGGAGAAGTTCCTTAACTGTCGAGGGAGTCGAGAGAAGGGCCGAGGATCCAGCTGGCGATCTCTCGGATCGCGCCGTCGCCGCCGGGGACGGTGGTGACCGCGCGTGCGGCGCCGCGCACGACGTCGTGGGCGCTCGCGACCGCCACGGGCCAGCCCACGAGGGCGAAGCACGGGAGGTCGTTGACGTCGTTGCCGACGTAGAGCACGCGCTCAGGCGCGATGCCCTGCTCCTCGCACCACTGCTTCAGTGCGAGGTCTTTCCGGTCGATGCCGTGGAGGACCGGGATCTGCAGCTTCCGGGCTCTGGCGGCGACTACCGGGTTCTTTTCCGTGGACAGGATCAGCATCGTCAGACCGCTCTTGCGGAGGGCGGCGATACCGAGGCCGTCCCCGCGGTGCACGGAGACGAACTCCCGTCCGTCGGAGTCGATCAGCACCCTGTCGTCGGTCTGGGTGCCGTCGAAGTCGAGGACGACCGCGTCGATGTCGTCGGCGGTCGGAAGGGCGCCCGGACGTGAGGCATCGAACAGGGGCGCCAACGCCCTTGCCCGGGCGAGGTCGTGCGGGTCGTCGATCTCCAGCACGCGGGCCGGGTCGGTGCGCACCAGTTCCGTACGCCCGAAAAAGCGGTGCTGGTGCTCGCGCAGGCCCGCCGCGTCCATGGCGTACGCGGCGCCGGTCTCCAGGAGGTCCTGGGGCCGGTCCTGACGGCGCGGACGGAAGGACTTGTCGTGGTTGACGCCGTAACCGCCCTCCGTGGTCGTGGAGTTGGCGACCTTGGTGGCGCCGCCGACCGCACCCGTGCGGGTGGTCTCGACGACCTGGGGGTCGTCCGCCGCGTCCCGCCAGATGAAGCCGTGGAACGGGGCCACTGTCAGGGCCGTGTCCGCGCCGTTCTCGACGACCGCCGCGGCGACGCCGTCGATGTCCTCGCGGACGATGAACGGGCTGGTGCACTGGACGAGGAGGACCACGTCGACCGCCGCGCCGTGCAGCGTCTCGTGGGCGTCCATGGCGTGCAGGACGGCCGCCTCGGAGGTGGCGGTGTCGCCGGCGATGGCGGCGGGGCGCAGCACGACCTCGGCGCCGGCCTCACGGGCCGCGGAGGCGATCGCCTGGTCGTCCGTGGAGACCACGACGTCCGTGACGAGCCGGGTCGCGCGGCACTCGCGCACCGCGCGGGCCACCAGCGGCACACCGCCGACCGGGAGGAGGTTCTTCGCGGGCACGCCCTTGGAGCCGCCGCGCGCGGGGATCACCGCGAGCACGCGGCGCACTGGCGCCGCTTGGCCCGCTTCGGAGTTGGTCATGCGCTGTTCTCCTTGACGAGGGAGGCGAGAAAGGCGTGGGGGGCGAGGGGTCCCAGGGCTCTGGGCTGCGTCGCTCACAGCTCGCCCATCCGCCGGATCACCGGAGCCACCCGCTGGACGCCGTGGCGGTAGGCGCCGCGGGCCGCCCTGCGCACGATCTGCCGTACGGGGCTCGGCTCCTTGTCCGCCGCGGGCGCGCCGGGCAGCGGGCTGCCGTCCGGGCCGAGGTGGTGGCGGGCGAGGATGCCGGGCAGATAGCCGGGCGCGGTGACGGGCGTGTAGTAGGGGGCGAGGGCCGGGAGCCTGTCCGCTTCCAGCAGCTCCGTGATGCGGAACCGGGCCACGTCGAAGGCCCTCTCGTAGGACCCTCCCCCAGAGGGGGTACCCCCAACGGCGACGCCCTGCCGGGCCACCCACGCCGCGTCGGGCGACGGCCGGTGTCCGGCGTCGAGCTGGTCCCAGGAGGCGAGGCAGCCCGAGCCCACGAAATGGTGGTTGCCGAGCGCCTCGCGCACCCCGAGATCGCTCAGGACGACGGTGGGGATCCGGCGGTGCAGGGACTCCAGGGCCGCCGTGGAGCTGACGGTGACCAGCAGGTCGGTGCGGTCGAGGACCTCGCCCATGTGCCCGTAGACCAGGCGGAAGTTGGCCGGCGGGTCCGCCTTCTGCACCAGCTTCTGGTAGGGCAGCTCCTCGATGTGCGTGGTGTGCTCGCCCGGCTTGGAGCGCAGCTTCAGCAGGACCTCGCGGTCCGGGTGCAGCCGTGCGTGCTGGATCAGCCGGTTCAGCAGGTACGTACGGTCCTTGCGGCTCTCCGGTACGGAGGGCTGGGCGGCGAACACGACCGTGTACGGGTCGTGCCCCCCGGCGGGGTACGCCGTGCCGCCCAGGAAGGGCAGTGCGACCTCGGTCACCGACGAGGCGTCGGCGCCGACTCCTTCGTACACGGCCCGGAAACTGTCCGCGTCCTGACGGGAGTTGGCGAGGACGAGGTCCGCACCATGCCGTAGCAGCAGACCGTCGGCGAGCTTCTCGTAGACGACACCGACATAGCCGGTGACGATCACGGGCCGCTTCTCGCGCCCCTCCCAGGCGTGTGCCAGGCCGTGCAGCATCGCCTGGACGGCGCCGCCGACGAGGGCGAGGACCAGTACGTCGTACTGCTCCTTCGCCATCTCGCGCAGGAATTCGACAGCGGTGACCTCGCGGAGGGAATCCGCGCGGACGCCGACTTCTTCGAGCTGGCGGGCGGTGGGAGTGGCACGGCCGCGCAGGAGGAATCCGTCGAGGCGGATGTCCGATTCGGCAGGAGAAATACGGTTCGCGGTGAGCGAACCCCATTTCCACCGAGTATCGGAATCCGCGAGGACGGCGACCCGCAGGGACTTCGTGGTACTTGCTGGCACGCCCAAGACGCTAGGAAGCCATTTCGAGTTGCGGCCCAACCTGAATGCAACAAAGGGTTAACAGCACATCGACGAATGGCGAATCGGGCCGGTTACGCACGGCAAAAAAGCCTGGTTCACAGCTTCGCCACGCGCCGTTCACCTGACATCAAGCCGCCGGTCAAGACGAATGCCGGGCCGCCGCCTAACGTCACGTGGGTGGTCAAGCTCTCCGTCATCGTGCCGTTCTACAACGTGCAGCAATATGCGCCCGACACCCTGAAGAGCCTGCGTGCGAACGCTCGCGCAGACTTCGAATTCATTCTCGTCGACGACTGCTCGCGCGACGAGACACCGGACATTCTCGCGCGCGCGGAGCGCGAGCTCCCGGGCGCGGTGTATGTCAGACACGAGAAGAACGGAGGACTGGCCACCGCACGCAACACCGGGATCGACAAGGCGCGCGGCGACTACCTCACGTTCCTCGACGGGGACGACTGGCTCGCCCCCGGCTATTACGAGCAGCTCCTCGCCTCCATCGAGGACTTGGGCTGCGACTTCGTCCGTACGGACCATGTCCAGTGCACCGCCCGAGCCCGCACCATCCACCGCGTTCCGCACGGCCGGCGGGGAGTGGTGATGCATCCGCGCGACGCGATCCTGCCCGCCGACCGGTCCACCTCCGTCGACTACGCCTACGCCTGGGCGGGCATCTACCACCGCCGGCTGGTCGACCGCGGCCTGCTCCACTTCACCGACGGGCTGCGTACGGCCGAGGACCGGCCGTGGATCTGGAAGCTGCACCGGGAGGCGGAATCCTTCGCCACGGTGGGGCTGCTCGGCGTGTTCTACCGGCGTGGCGTAGCCTCCTCTCTCACCCAGATCGGTGATGTGCGTCAGCTCGATTTCATTCGCGCGTTCGACCAGGTGGTGGCCGAAACCGCCACGGACCGTGACGCGGAAAAACTCCTGCCCAAAGCCGTGCGCACGTATTGCGCGATTATTTCCCATCACCTGGGATCCATCGAAAGGTTCGAGCCAGCGGTGGCACGGAAACTCAAGTCGATGAGCGCAGTCGCCCTGCGGCGCATGCCGCAGGACGTGCTCGACGACGCCCTCGACTCGATGGATGTCCAGCGCGCCACGCGCCTGCGCCGGCTGCGCCGCCGTCCCGCTCCGGCCGCGGGGGTGGCCGCGTGACCACCCAGATCTTCATGGCGTCCACGCTGTACGGCACGGCCACGCTCGCCGCTGCCCTGGACACCGAGTGTTTCGCGCCGGCCGACCGGCGCATCCTGCTCGCCTCCAACAACGCGGCGACACCCGAGACGACGCCCGGCGTGGACGAGATGCCCGGCTTCGAGCGGCTGCGCGGCCGCTTCGACGACGTGATCTCCTGGAACGAGACCATCTCCCCCTTCCACCCCGGCGGTTGGGCCCCGCGGCTCGACGACGTCCCCCTGTGGGAGCGGCATCTGCGGCTCGCCTGGAACCTCGGCGACGACGACATCGAGCTGGCCGTCGAGTCGATCCAGGTGAACCCGGCGCTCGGCATCGCGCAGATCTTCACCGGCGCGCCCGTCACCGTGTACGCCGACGGTCTGATGAGCTACGGCCCCACCCGCAACAAGATCGACCCGCTGGTCGGCACCCGGGTGGACCGGCTGCTCCACCTGGACCTGGTCCCCGGCCTCAAGCCGCTGCTCCTCACGGAGTTCGACGTCGAGCCGGAGATCGTGCCCACGGACGCCTTCGTGAAGGTCCTCGCCGAACTCGTCGACACCGGTGACGCGTTGCCGTCGATCGACGAACCGGCGCTGCTGCTCGGCCAGTACCTCTCCGCGCTGGACATCCTCACCGCCGAGGAGGAGGAGAACCTCCACGTACGGATGCTGAAGGGCGCCCTCGCACTCGGTCACACCCGTGTGGTGTTCAAGCCGCACCCGTCGGCCCCGGCCCGCTGGTCGCGGCTGCTGGAGAAGGAGGCCGAGAGGCTAGGTGCCGACCTCACCGTCCTTGACACCCCGGTCCTCGCCGAGGTGCTCTACCAGCGGATGCGCCCCGCCCTGGTCGTCGGCTGCTTCTCCACCGCACTGCTCACGGCGTCCGCGCTGTACGGCCTGCCGGTCGCCCGCATCGGCACCGAGTCGCTGCTCGACCGCCTCACGCCGTACGAGAACAGCAACCGCATCCCCGTCACGATCGTGGACACCCTGTTGCCCGAGCTGTCCGACAAGGCGGCGGTCACCGAGCAGCGGCGCGGTCTGGACGTCACGGCCCTGACCGGACTCGTACGCGCCGTTGGATTCGCCATGCAGCCGAAGATCTACCCGGACCTGCGCAAGGCCGCCGAGGACTATCTGACGCGCCATCTGAACCAGTACACCTGGCGGTACTTCAAGCGCCGACGGCTCACTTCCCTGGCGCTGCCCGGCGCGGTCCCCTCGCAGCTCGCCTTCATTCCACGCAACGCGACGGTACGCCGCGTGGCGCGCCGCGCCCGGTCGTTGAAGCGGGCGACGCTCGGATGACCGCCTCCGCCGCGGCGTCGGCCTCCACGTCCGCTCCGGCGGACACCACGCTCCCGAAGTCCGCGCCGGAAACCGGTGCGGACGGAGTCCCGCCCCGGATACTGCCCCGGGCGCACGCGCCACGCCTGCGTGCGCTCGACGGACTGCGGCTCATCGCCGCGCTGATGGTAGCCGCGTACCACTACGGCGGCCGCGACGGCGAGGTCGCGCAGGCGTGGGGCAGTTCCGCGAAGCACCAGTTCCCCATGCTCCACTCGTACTTCGCGTACGGCTGTCTGGGCGTCCAGGTCTTCTTCGTGATCAGCGGTTTCGTGATCTGCATGAGCGGCTGGGGCCGGCCTCTGCGGTCGTTCTTCGCTTCCCGCGCCTCCCGTCTGCTTCCCGCGTACTGGGCGGCGATCATCATCGTGACGGCTGTGTTCGCGCTGCCCGTGGTCGCGTACAAGGCGGTCTCGCCGAGCGACGCCCTGGTGAACCTGACGATGCTCCAGCAACCCCTGGGTGTGGACCGGGTGCTGGGCGTCTGCTGGACGCTGTGGGCCGAGGTCCGCTTCTACGCCCTCTTCGCCCTGTGCATCGTCCTGCCGGGCGCCAACCGGCAGCGGGTGATCCTCTTCTGCGCGGGCTGGACGCTGGCGGCCGCGTTCGCGCAGGCCGCGAACGAGCCCCTGCTGAACATCGTCCTGATGCCGGAGTACGCGTCGTACTTCATCGGCGGCGTCGGCCTCTACCTGATCCACCGCGACCGGCGCGACGCCTACGCCTGGGGCATCGTCGGGGTCAGCTGGCTGATCGGCCAGCACTACGCCGTGGTGAAGCTGTGGCACGCCCCGAACCCGGACTTCTTCTCCTACCGCTCGTCGTTCGGCATCATGCTGGTCGTCACGCTCGGCTATGTGGCGGTGGCCGCCATCGCACTCGGCTGGCTGAACTGGGCGAACTGGCGCTGGCTGAGCGTCGCCGGCGCCCTGACGTACCCCTTCTACCTGGTCCACGAACACCTGGGCTGGGTCGTCATCAAGGCCTACCACCAGACGTTGCACATCCCGTCGTACGGCACGTTCCTGCTGACGGTCGCCACGATGCTGCTGGTGGCCTGGCTGCTGAACCGGTACGTGGAGAAGTGGCTGACGCCACGGCTGCGCGCGGAGCTGAACCGTAGGCCCCTCCCGAGCCGCCAGGGCTAGACGGTGCCTGCGTCGCGCTCCACAGCGCGGCGCAGGCACCCGCGCCTCTCCTCACTACCTTCTGGAGTCCGTGGCGGCTCGTCAGGCCACTTGCCGTGGAGCGGTCCGGAAAAGCGCATGGCGGCCCGTGCAGCGAGCCCGGTCGCGGCGCAGGGCGTCGGAGAACACAGGTACGACATGCCAGCCAAGGCTCCTGAGAATCCCGAATGCCGGCTCATGCCGACTCCGGACGGCTAAATTCCACCAATCCAATTCGCACATCGCACCCGGCATCGATCTGGGTTCATTGCCTTGTTCCACCGCCGACTCCGGCGGCACCGCAAACCGCCACCGCCACCGCTACCGCCACCGCCACCGCCACCAGGACTCTTCGGTCAACTGACCCCGTACCGCGCCTCGATCCCCGCGATCACCAGCGCCAGCCCGTCTTCGAAGTGCCGTTCGTAGTCCTCGAAGATCTCCGGGCCCGCCGCGGCCGACAGGGGGAAGTCGGCCATCCGGCCGGCGCGTTCATCGACGTCGTAGCCCTCGCGGCGCTCGCCCGGCAGGGGCTGGACGCCCTGTTCCTCGGTGACGAAGCCGAGGGTGTACAGGTAGGCGGTCGTCGTCGCGCGGACCGCCTGGGCGAGGGTGAAGCCGGCGTCCGTCAAGAGGCGCAAGGTCCGCTCCATCTCGACGGCGTGCAGGGTGCCGGTGAAACGGGAGCCGCTGAAGACCTTCGCGCCGTCGCGGTAGCTCAGCAGCGCGGCGCGCAGTGCGCGGTTGGCCGTCAGGAGGCGCTGTTGCCAGGTGGCGTCGGGGGCGGGCGGGGCTTCCTCCACCATCCGGCGGTACATCTCCGTCGCCATCTCGTCCAGCAGCTCCTGCTTGTTCTTGAAGTGCCAGTAGAGCGCGGGCGCCTGCACGTTCAGCTCCTTGGCGATCGCCCGGAGCGTGAGGCCGTCGAGACCGACCTCGTTCAGCAGGCGCAGGGCGGTCTCGACGACCTGTTTCTTGTCCAGCTTGGGGGATCTCTGGGTAACCACGCTTGACAGTTTAACGGCGTTAAGGGCATGCTCCGGGCATCGAACTTAACAGCGTTAAGGAGGCTGCCGTGAACGAGACTGTCGTGAACACGGACGCAATCATCGGCACCGACGGAATCGGCACCACGGACGTACTCGTCGTCGGCGCCGGCCCCACCGGACTCGCCCTCGCCGTCGACCTGGCCCGGCGCGGGGTGGACGCACTCGTCGTGGAGCGGGCCGAGGGACTGTTCCCCGGGTCGCGCGGCAAGGGGATCCAGCCCCGCACGATGGAGGTCTTCGACGACCTCGGCGTACTGGACGCGATCCGCGCGGCGGGCGGCACGTACCCGGTCGGAATGACCTGGCAGAACGGCAAGCGGGTGGGCGAGCACCAGATGTTCGACCCTGCCGAGGCGAGCGGCGATTCGCCGTACGCCGAGCCGTGGATGGTGCCGCAGTGGCGCACGCAGGAGATCCTGTTCGAGCGGCTGGCGGAGCTGGGCGGAAAAGTCGCCTTCGGACGGGAGGTCACCGGTCTCACGCAGGACGAGGACGGCGTGACGGTGGAGTTCGCCTCCGGCGGCCCTGTCCGCGCCCGCTACGCCGTCGCCGCCGACGGCGGCCGTTCGGCGGTGCGCCGCGCGCTCGGGATCGGCATGGCCGGGGAGACCGTGGACCCGAAGCCCATGCTGGTGGCGGACGTCCGGATCACCGGGCTCGACCGCGACAACTGGCATGTCTTCCCGCCGCGCGGGGACGACGACGGGTTCCTCGCGATCTGCCCGCTGGCGGGGACGGAGGACTTCCAGGTCGTGGCGCAGTTCCCGGAGGGCACGGACGTCGACCTCTCCCTCGACGGCATCCGCAAGGTCGTCGACGCCCGCTCGCACCTGTCTCCCGACGACGTGACCGAGGTGCGCTGGGCCTCGGACTTCCGGCCGCGCGCCGCGATGGCGGACCGCTTCCGCGCCGGGCGGGTGTTCCTCGCCGGGGACGCCGCGCACGTCCACTCCCCCGCGGGCGGCCAGGGCCTCAACACCAGCGTCCAGGATGCCTACAACCTGGGCTGGAAGCTCGGAGCGGTGCTGCGCGACGGGGCCGCCGAGTCCCTGCTCGACTCCTACGAGGAGGAGCGGCTGCCCGTCGCCGCCGGCATGCTCGGCCTGTCCACCCGGGTGCACCGCGGCGAGGTCCGGCGCGGCGCGGCCACGCGGCAACTCGGGCTCGGCTACCGGGGCCGCTCGCTCGCGGTGGAGACCCGCGCGGGCCTGCCCGACGACGCCCTGCAGGCGGGCGACCGCGCCCCGGACGGCGTCCGCGACGGCGTCCGCCTCTTCGACGCGTTCCGGGGCCCGCACTGGACGCTGGTGACGGTCGCCACGGACACGACGCTGCTGCCGCTCCCCGCCGTCGACACGGTGCGGATCGCCTCCTACGAGGCGTACGGGGCCGGGGTCTTCCTCGTCCGGCCCGACGGTTACGTCGGCTGGGCGGGCGCTACGTTGCAGGGGCTGGCGGAGTACGCCACCCTCGTGGGTCTCTCCTAGGCGCTGGCCAGCGTGAGCTTCACGGCGAAGCCGAGGAAGAGGGCGCCGGCGGCGGTCGTGGCGCCCGCGGAGAGCCGCTTGCGCCGGCGGAAGGCCGCCGCCAGCTTCGTACCGCTGAATATCAGCGCGGTGAGGTAGAGGAAGCTCGCCAGCTGGGCGAAGGCGCCGAGGACGACGAAGGAGAGGGCGGGGTAGGCGTACCCCGGGTCCACGAACTGCACGAAGAAGGCGACGAAGAACAGGATCGCCTTCGGGTTGAACAGGCTGACGACGAACGCCCGCCGGTACGGCCGCTCATCGGTGGCAGCGGGGGCGGCGTCCTCGCGGACGGTCTTCTCCCGCCGCGTCCGCCACATCCCCCAGGCAGCCCGCAGCATCCCGACCGCCAGCCAGCTCAGATATCCGGCCCCCGCGTACTTCACGATCCCGAACAGCACGGCGTTCGCCTGCAGCAGAGAGGCGACACCCGCCGCCGACAGCGTCATCAGCACGGTGTCGCCGCACCAGACGCCCGCCGCGGCGGTGTAACCGGCCCGCACTCCGCGCCGGGCGGCCACGGAGAGGACGTACAGGGAGTTGGGGCCGGGGAGCAGGACGATGAGCACCAGACCTGCGAGGTAGGTGGGGAGATCGATGACGCCGAACATGGAAAGGAGTGTCGCACGGGGGTACGGCACTCCGGTTCCGGGTTTCGGAGGGTGGGACGGGTCGGGCGGGCGAGTCAGTCGTCGCCGTCGAGGAGGGTGTCGACGGCGAGTTCGAGGGTGACTCCGACGGATTCGGGGACGGGGACGGTCTGGCCTCGCTTGAAGCGCCGAGGATCGGGGTACTTGCCGTCGACCGGGTCGGTGCAGAGGAGGACCTCGTCGTGCTTGCGGTCGGCGATGAGGTAGGCGGGGATGCCGGCCTGGGCGTAGCACTCGACCTTGACGTGGAGGTCGTCGGACCAGTTCGACGACGTTACTTCGACAATCAACCGGAAGACGTTCGGGGCGTAGCAGTTCTTTTTGACGAGAGCATCTCGGAAGTCCTCGTCCACCACCGAGAAGTCCGGGACCGCGAAGTCATCGGGCAGGGTGGGCAACCACAAACCGATGCCTTGGACATACCTGAGTCCTGCCTTCCTAGCCCCGGCTCCGCCGATTACCTCGACCAACCAAGTCAATGACAGCGCGTGCGAACCGTCCGGCGGCGGTGTCACGATGAGCCTCCCCTGGAGAATCTCCACGCGGCGGCCAGGCAGTGCACGGGCAAGCAGGTCAGCGGCTTCGCCCACGGTCAGCTCGCCCACGGTCAGCTCCTGCTGCAGTACGGCCATGGCGTCCTCCTTTTCGGGGCTCACTCTTCACGAGCGTAACCGGGAACGGACGGATTCCGCCCCCGATCACTCATTCGGAGGAATCTCCCAGGTCAGAACGCATCCGACGGCACGTAAGTCCCCCAGATCTCCCGCAGCGCGTTGCACACCTCGCCGACCGTCGCGCGGGCGCGGAGGGCGTCCTTCATCGGGTAGAGGACGTTGTCCGTGCCCTCGGCGGCCTTCTTGAGGTCGGCCAGCGCCGCGTCCACCGCCGTCTGGTCGCGCTCCGCGCGCAACTTCGCCAGCCGCTCCGCCTGCTGGGCCTCGATCGCGGGATCCACCCGCAGCGGCTCGTAGGGCTCTTCCTCGTCGAGCTGGAAGCGGTTGACGCCGACCACGACCCGCTCGCCGGAGTCGGTCTCCTGGGCGATGCGGTAGGCGCTGCGCTCGATCTCGTTCTTCTGGAAGCCGTGCTCGATGGCGTTGACCGCGCCGCCGAGGTCCTCCACCTTCTGCATCAGTTCGACCGCGGCGGCCTCGACGTCGTCGGTCATCTTCTCGATGACGTACGAGCCCGCGAAGGGGTCCACCGTCGCCGTCACATCCGTCTCGTACGCCAGGACCTGCTGCGTCCGCAGGGCCAGCCGCGCGGACTTGTCGGTCGGCAGCGCGATCGCCTCGTCGAAGGAGTTCGTGTGCAGCGACTGCGTGCCGCCGAGCACCGCGGCCAGGCCCTGGACGGCGACACGGACCAGGTTCACCTCCGGCTGCTGCGCCGTCAGCTGCACGCCCGCCGTCTGCGTGTGGAAGCGCAGCATCAGGGACTTGGGGTTCTTCGCGCCGAACTCGTCCTTCATCACCCGGGCCCAGATCCGGCGCGCGGCGCGGAACTTGGCGACCTCCTCCAGGATCGTCGTGCGGGCGACGAAGAAGAAGGAGAGCCGGGGGGCGAAGTCGTCCACGTCCATACCGGCCGCGACCGCCGTACGGACGTACTCGATGCCGTCGGCGAGCGTGAACGCGATCTCCTGTGCGGGCGACGCGCCCGCCTCCGCCATGTGGTAGCCCGAGATCGAGATCGTGTTCCACTTCGGGATCTCGGCCTTGCAGTACTTGAAGATGTCCGCGATCAGGCGCAGGGAGGGCTTCGGCGGGAAGATGTACGTCCCGCGCGCGATGTACTCCTTGAGCACGTCGTTCTGGATCGTGCCCGTCAGCTGGTCGGCCGGTACCCCCTGCTCCTCGCCGACCAACTGGTACATCAGCAGGAGCAGCGCCGCGGGCGCGTTGATCGTCATGGACGTGGAGACCTTGTCCAGCGGGATGCCGCCGAACAGGATCCGCATGTCCTCGACCGAGTCGATCGCCACGCCCACCTTGCCGACCTCACCGTGTGCGATGGCGGCGTCCGAGTCGTGGCCCATCTGGGTCGGCAGGTCGAAGGCGACCGAGAGACCCATCGTGCCGTTGGCGATCAGCTGCTTGTAGCGGGCGTTCGATTCCACGGCCGTACCGAAACCGGCGTACTGCCGCATCGTCCACGGACGGCCCGTGTACATCGACGGGTACACGCCACGGGTGAAGGGGTAAGAGCCCGGCGCGCCCAGCTTCTCGGCAGGGTCCCAGCTCTCCAGCGTCTCCGGCCCGTACACCGGTTCGATGGGCAGACCGGACTCGGATTCGCGCGCCATGTGCTGTGCCTCCCGCTGATGCTACTGACTAGTAGGACCCGACCCTCGCGACGGACTGTAGTCGCGGCCGTGCGACCGGTGGAGTGGCCCACGCTGGGACCTTCCTCACAGACCGCTTCACGGACCTGTTGCATGGTCTCGCTCTCCACCATGCCGCCTAGTTCGCAACCGGTCACGCGCGGGGAGCATCTCAGGTGACACATCGCCGAAACGGGGGGCCGGATGCGTACGACAGGTATGACGAAAGGTATGAAGAGATCACTGGCCGCGGTCGCGGCTCTCGTCGCGGTGAGCGGATGTACGGCACAGGCCGTGGACACGCACGGGAAGACGCCGCCGCACGCTCCGGCCGGCCCTTCGGCCACGTCCACACCGACGCACACGCCCACGTCCACCTCCACGCCCGAGGACGGCAAGCCCGACGCCCCCGCCCCCAAAGTCCTGTGGTCCCGTGGCGACAAGGGCACCGACATCCGTGAGCTCCAGGCCCGGCTGCACCAGGTCGCCTGGCTCATCACCGCGCCGACGGGGACGTACGACGCCCCGACGGTCGACGCGGTGAAGGGCTTCCAGGGCAAACGGGGCCTGCCGCGCACCGGCCGACTCGACACCGTCACCTGGGAGCGGCTGCGGAGGATGACGCACAAGCCGGCCGCCTGGGAGCTCTACCCGTACGGCGGGCAGCCGGCCGCGCCGCCGGACCCGCGCTGTATGACGGGCCGCGTGCTGTGCGTCAGCAAGACCAGCCGCACCCTGCGCTGGATGATCGACGGGAGGACGGTCTCGACGATGGAGGTGCGGTTCGGCTCGCAGTACACGCCGACCCGCGAGGGTGTGTTCAGCGTCTACTTCAAGTCGCGCCACCACGTGTCGACGATCTACCACACGTCCATGCCGTACGCGATGTTCTTCAGCGGCGGCCAAGCGGTCCACTACTCCTCGGACTTCGCGGCCCGGGGCTACTACGGCGCCTCGCACGGCTGCGTCAACGTCCGGGACGAGGGGAAGATCGCCGCGCTGTTCGCGCAGGTCCGCAACGGGGACAAGGTCGTCGTCTACTGGTGACCGACCGGCCCGGCGGGGAGAGCGGAGAAGGAGAGTGGGGCGCGGGCGGGACCGGGGGAACGTGTCCCGCCCGCGCCATTGCACAGAGCCATGGGTACGGGGGGAACCCCGGCTCCGTGCTACGGCCGATGACCAGTCGGCTCACCCATTACTGCGCCACGGCGGCCGAAAACGTCACACCCGAGCCGGAGAAACTTCAGAGAATTACGAAACAGCAGGTCAGCGAGGTGCCGTGCGGTTCGGCAGCTGATGAGGCCCGCGGTTCGGCGACCGGTGAGAGCTCGCGGTTCGACAGCCGGTGAGAGCTCGCCGATTCGGCGACGGGTGAGAGTTCGCGGTTCGGCGACCGGTGAGAGCCCCCGGTTCGGCAGCCGGCGAAAGCCCGCGTTCGGCGGCCGACGAGAGCTCACGACTCAGCCACCGGTGAAGGCTCGCGGCTCGGTCACCTGCGCGAGCTCGCAGTTCGGCAGCCGGCGAAAGCCCCCGGTTCGGCAGCCGGTAAGAGCTCACGACTCAGCCACCGGTGAAGGCTCGCGGCTCGGTCACCTGCGCGAGCTCGCAGTTCGGCAGCCGGCGAAAGCCCCCGGTTCGGCAGCCGGTAAGAGCTCACGACTCAGCCACCGGTGAAGGCTCGCGGCTCGGTCACCTGCGCGAGCTCGCAGTTCGGCAGCCGGCGAAAGCCCCCGGTTCGGCAGCCGGCGAGAGCTCACGACTCAGCCACCGGTGAAGGCTCGCGGCTCGGTCACCTGCGCGAGCTCGCAGTTCGGCAGCCGGCGAAAGCCCCCGGTTCGGCAGCCGGCGAGAGCTCACGACTCAGTCGCCGGCGAGAGGACCCAGCAGGCTGTACGTCGGGGACGGCGCCGGGGTCGTGATGGTCTTCCTCGGCAGCAGCGGGCTCAGGGCCGGGGCCGAGGGCGACGGGGTGAGGATGCCGCCGTTGTCCTGGTGGTCGTTGCCGCCCGGCAGTATGTGGTTGCCGTCGTCGTCACCGCCCTGGTCGCCCTGATCCCCGTGGTCGCCATGGTCCGTGCCCTTGTCGTCGCCGTCGCCGTACTGGCCCGCGGAGCTGCCGTCCAGCCGGTCCAGAAGGCCGCGGCAGTACGTCCACACCCGGCCGCTGCCGCCCGCGACGTCCTCCAGGGCGCGCCTGCGGCCCGCGTCCAGATCCTTGCCGTCGAGGACATCCCGGCAGGACGAGCGGGTACGGCGCCACCAATCGTGGGTGCGGCCGGACTTACCGGTGCTGTCCGAGCGCGGCTGCCCGCTGGCGGCGCCACCGGCCGCATCGTCGTTCGGGGAATCCTCGCCGGACGGCCCACGCGTGGTGCCATCGGGCGTCGGTGCCTGGGAGCCGCCGTTCCCCGAAGCCCCGGGGGACGGCGAGACGAGCGGCCGATCCGGTGTCACGGCAGCCGTGACCGAGGCGGCAGGGCCGGGACGCTCATTACTGAACGGAGTCGGCAGCACTCCGGTTCCGGCCGCGACGGCGACCCCGCTGAGCATCCCGGCGGCCAGCGCCGCGGCGAGTCCGAAGCGGGTGGGGCGTCCCCAACGGGCCCGACGCCGGCTCCCGGCGACACGTCCGAGACGTACCAGACCGGCGTCGGAAGCATGGGCCGCGGGGTGCGCGAGGCCACGGCGGCCGAGCTGGGCGGGCTCGTTCTCCCGGCCCGTGCGCGCCTTGCGGAACGCGGCCAACGCTGCTGCCTCGCCCGGGAGTTCGGCGCTGCTCAGCGCGGGTCCGGCGCCGAGCGCGCCGAGCGCGTCGGCGAGTCGGTCCGCCTGCTCGCGGGTGTCGGCGTCGACGGCTTCCAGCGGCTCTCCGCGCAGCAAACGCTCCGCGGCATCGCGGTCCAGCCATCTGTACTGCTCGTCGGCCATCACATGTCCTTCTGCGTCCGCGAACGCAGATGCGTCACACCCGCCGACGTTACCGCGCGTGTGCGCGAGCCTCTTTGTGGGGGAACGGCGTCGAGCGCGCCGGCGGATTCCGGATCCCCGCCGAGCAGCTCCGCGAGCCGCTTCAGGCCGCGGTGCGCCGCCGTGCGGACGGCGCCGGGGCGCTTGCCGAGGGTCTCGGCGGCGGTCTTGGCGTCGAGGCCGACCACGACGCGCAGCACGACGGCCTCCGCCTGGTCCTGCGGGAGCTGGGCGATGAGCGAGAGGGTGCTGTCGGTGGCGAGCGCCTCGATGGCCTCGCCCGCGGTGTCCGACTCGGCGGCCTTCCCGGTCAGTTCCGTCTCGTCGCCGCCGATCGCGGGGCGCCGCCCGCGCATCCGTATGTGGTCCAGGGCGCGGTTGCGGGCGATCCGGGCCGCCCAGCCGCGGAACCGGTCCGCGTCCCCGCTGAACCGCTCCAGGTCCCGGGCGATCTGCAGCCAGGCCTCGGACGTGACGTCCTCCGCGTCCGGGTCACCGACCAGCGTCCGTACGTATCCGAGCAGCCGTGGGTGCACCGCGCGGTACACAGTCCGGAACGCGGTCTCGTTCCCGTCCTGTGCCGCAAGCACCGCGGCGGTCAGCTCCGCGTCGTCCCCCAGCACCGCGCCCCTCTTTGCGCCTCGACCGGCGCCGCTCTCGCGGACCGCGTCCGCACCTCTTTGCGCCCCAACCGGCGCCGCTCTCGCGGACGTGGTGGATCGCCATCGTGGTTGCTCAATTGATGGTTGCGGTCGTGGGTCCTTCGTCGGTCCGTCCCTGGTCCGCGCCGCGGCGCGATTGGCACGTTACGGCGTGAAACCGCTCCCCGTCCATGTTCGTACAGCATGCAACTATCTCGTGACGGAGCGAGGTGTGACACAAAACGCAGCCGCGGCGCTGTAGAGAGTACGGGCCGCCGCGCGGCCCGTGCCGCGCGACGGCCGGGGCCTCTCCTGTGGGGGGTGGCGGCCTCGGCCGTTGCCATCGGCGAGGGCGGAGGGCGCGCGTGGCCGCGCCGAAGGAGCCCTCCGGCGCGACTCTCCCGGATCCGGCCTGTGGCTCTACGGCCGGCGGCCCTTGGCTCTACGGCCTGCCCTTGGACCTCGTCGGCTTGGGCGTCGGTGACGACGCCGGGGTGGCCGCGGACGTGGCGGCCGGGCTCGGCGTGCTGTCCGCCTTCTTCGTTTTCCCGTTCGGGAGCTCGGTGTCCTCACTCAACTGCTCGGCGCAGTACGCCGCGACGTTCTCCTCGCCGCCCGCGGCGGTGATCAGCCGCTGCCAGGCCGTCGAGTTCAGGGCGTTGCCCCGGCCCTTGACCGATTCGTACGCCCGGCAGTGGGCCTCGGTGTCCTGAGCCTGGGAGGGGTGGGCGGAAGGGCCGGCCTGCGCGGAGGTGCCAGGGGCGGAGGAACCGGAAAAGTCGGGCCCGGTGGACTCGGGGGCAGACCGGTCCGGGGCGCTGCTCGACGGCTCGGTCCTGCTCCGATCGTCCGTGTCGTCGTCCGACGACGAACCGATGGCCGCGACGGCGACCCCGCCCAGCGTCAGACTCGCCAGCAGCACGGCGAACGTGGCCTTCAGGGAGCGACTCACCCGTCGCTGCTCGCGCGGCCGCCAGTCGTCCCGCCGCCGGGTACGCGCGGCGTGCGCACCCTCGTCCCGCGCGGCGCGGAAGGCGGCGACGGCCTGCGCCTCCGCCTCGGCGTCGTTCGCACGGCCGCGCATGGCGGCGGCGAGCAGCATTTCCAGAGCGGGTACGTCCGAAGCGGGCGCCTGAGGAGCCGAGGTCTGTGAATCCGGCGTCCGCGGAACCCTCCGGCCGGGCTCTTCATTCAAGTGACGCGTCGGATGCGCGACCCGACGGTCGGAGGATCCGCCGTCGCTGTGTCGTTCACCCATGTCCGGTTCCATTTCCCTCTCTGCCCGACGGCGTCCTGCCGTTCGGTGACTTCTTGCCGTTCATCCCGACTCCCCCAGCGTCCGGGGTCGCTCATCCGTCACACCTTGGGCGCCGAGCTGCCGCGCGAGCCGCTTCAGGCCGCGGTGGGCGGCGGTGCGCACCGCGCCCGGCCGCTTGCCCAGCACCCGTGCCGCCGCGGGCCCGTCGAGACCGACCACGACCCGCAGCAGCACGGCCTCGGCCTGGTCGCGCGGCAGCCGCGAGACCAGCTCCAGGGCGTACTCCGTGGAGAGGGTCTCCATCGCCTCGTCGTGCGTGCTGTGCCTGCCGGGCAGCTCCAGCAGGTCCTGTTCGATCGCGGTCCCCCGGGGCCGTACCTTCAGCCGCCGCAGATGGTCCAGCGCCCGGTGCCGGGCGATGGTCGCGGTCCAGCCGCGGAACCCGGCGCCGTCCCCGCGGAACCGTCCCAGATCCCGCGCGATCTCCAGCCACGCGTCGGACGCCACGTCCTCCGCGTCGTCGCCGACGATTCCCCGCAGATACCCGAGCAGTCCGGGCTGCACGATCCGGTACGCGACCGCGAAGGCGGCCTCGTCGCCCTCCTGCGCCCGCGCGACGGCCACGCCCAGTTCCCGGTCGTACGCCTGCACGCGGCGGGATTCCCCTCCCTGGCCCAACACTGTCCTCGTTCGTACCGAGTTCGCCCGAATTCCCACTGCCGACACGGCCGGTCGCGTCGACACCCCCATGGTCATCAGCGCCAGGCCGCACAGAAATGTCACAGCGAGTCAGACGTCTCACCCGAAGCAAGCCCCGGGTCCGGCCCGATCACCACGTGCGGCTCAGGCGGACCGCCGGCCGCAGGGCACCGCCCGGGCCGCCCGCCCGTGCAGTTGCAGGTACAGCATCCGTACGGACTCCTGCTCCCCGGCCTCGAAACGTTTCACGACCTTGCCGAGCGGATTCCACACACGTCCGTCCGACATCCGTACGCCGACTGGCTGGCCGAACAACTCCCGCTGGTCGGCGTCGAACTGGACCCACTGCGCCCCGGCGCGCCGCACGAGCACTTCACCGGTGTAGGCACCGAGCCCGAACAGCACGTGCTGTACGGCGGCTCGCTCGGACTTTCCCTTCCGCACCCCGTCGACGATGAAGTCGACGACCCGCAGGCTGTTCACGGAGTAGTCCAGCGGCAGCCGGTTCCGCGCCGTGATCTGCCGCACGAACTGCGCCGCGTGCCGCCGCATCCACACCTCGGCCGGCGTCCGCTCCTCCATGACTCCCCGCACCCCGTCCCCATGTCCACATGACCCCGTACTCCCGGGGCACACATCCGGGGCGCGGCCACGCCCCGGTCCACCAGACCCAGCGGGACGAGGGCGCCGAACATCACATGCGGCGTGCGTGACGAACGTCATGGGGCGAGGCTCTCGGCTTCGTACAACTATTCGCTTCACTTGGGCGTCTGACGGTGCTTCACGCGCCGCCGAGGGCTCCGGAACCGTCTCGGCCGTGCCGGCCGGACCGTGACCCGGTCATCCCGGCGATCAGCCGATGGCGATGCGCGGATGCCCGCCCGGCTTGATCCAGGCCATGATCCGGTCCATCGTCGCGCGCGGCACGGAGACACAACCGGCCGTCGCTCCCTGCCCGTTGACGTGCAGGAAGATCCCGGCACCGCGACCGGGCGTCGCCGGCCAGCGGTTGAAGTTGATGACGAGCGCCTTGGCGTACTGGGTCGGGTAGTTGACGAGGTGTTCGCTGCCCCGGTCGCCGGTTTCGGTGAGCGGGAAGTCGGCGCCCTCCGCCGTGTGCATCGAGTTGTAGTACTTCGACTGCGGGTCCTCCACCCACCAGTGGCTGGAGTTGACCCGCGTGTACGGCATGCTCGTCCCGCCCGCCTCGACCCCGAAGCCCTCGGTGATCGTGTAGGTCCCGGTGGGCGTGGTGTACGTGCCCTGCTTCCTCGTGGCCCCGTCGACGACGCCGTTGGAACCGACCCGCGCGGCACCGTCGGAGAGGACTGCCTTCCAGCCGGAGGAGCCCTTGGCCCAGGTGGTCACGGTCGCGTACGAGCCGTTCGACTTGACGGTGATCAGCTGGGTCGAGTCTCCGGGGCTGACCGGCACGGGGAAGTTCGGGGCGGCGGCTGCACCGGTCGTCCCTGTCCCTGAGCCGGTGCCGGTGCCCGTACCGCCGCTGCCCGCTGTGGCACGGGAGGCGCCCGCCGACGAGGCCGATGCACTGGTGGAGGGCTTCGGGGACTTGGTGGCAGACGCGGAGGCGGAGGCGGACGGGGACTCGGAGGCACTGGCCGAGCGGCTCGGCGCGGCGGACGAGCCGGCCCCGCCCGCCTGCACGGTCTCGGAGCCGGACGCATCCTCCCCGCGATCGTCCTGACCACCTTGGTGACCGCAAGCGGACGCCATGACCATCACACCGGCGGTTGCCGCGGCCACGGCAACAGTGGAGAGCTTGCGCATATGGGATGAGGGCAGCACGAAATGACCCTTCGGGCGAGGGGGAAATGGGCATGGCCGACGAGTACTCGGCGGAATCGGCCCGGTTATATAGCAGGCTTACGACGAGATGCGAGCCTGAGAACCTAACGGACCTATTGCCATCTCTCCGAATGAATCACCCTCTGGGTTCATCGATCCACCGATCGGCCGCTGTCACACCCCCCGGGCATGCTGTCCGCCATGGACGACCTCATAGGCACCCAGACGCCGGGCCGCCGGATCACGGACCCCGCCGAGTCCCTGCGTGCGCTGGAACGGGCGGTCCCCGGACTCGTCGGCCTCCGCCGCCCCGAGCCCGCCACACTCGACTGGGCGTCGCTGGAGGGCGGGCTGGGCACGGCGCTTCCCGCGGACCTGAAATTGCTCGCCGCCCTCTACCCCACCTTCGCCCTCGGCGACTTCCTGCTCGTCGGCCTTCCCGAGCCGGACGAGGAGCACCACCGACTGCGCGGCATCCGCAGCTCCCTCGAAATCGTCCAGGCCTGGTGGGATTCGGACATGTCCATCGGCCTGCGCCCGCACCCCGCCCCCGGTGGCCTGCTCCCCTGGGCCGAGTCGAACGAGGGGGACATGCTCCTGTGGACCACGACCGGCGCGACCCCCGACGACTGGCCGGTCACCGTCGCCTCCCGCAACGGCGGCTGGTGGCATTACACGGGCGGCGCCGTCCAGTTCCTGACCGAGTGGCTGGACGGCACCTTGGATCCGTGGGCGTTGCCTCCGCTCACGCCCGAGATCACCCCGTGCTGAGCGTCACGCCGCGTGTAACTGTTCCGGGCATCGGCACGCTGGGAAGGACGTGATCATCGATGTGACGTACGGGGAGGACTGGGACGCCGCGTCCCGGACGGTTCTCGGCCCGATGAGCAGACAGCGGGCCATGACCCGGGACGCCGCCGGCGAGCAGTACGCCGTCGTGCTGCGCGAGGAGGGGCGCCCGCAGCCCGTCGCCGTACTGCACATCGCCTGGGCGCACGGCTACTTCGGCGTCTGGGCGTACGACGACCGGGGCCGACGCACCCGCGAAGTGGACATGCGCCGCCTGGAGCCCAAGCGTCTCTTCCTGCGCCACCTCGGGCAATGGCGCTACGACAGCGAGGACATGCCGGAGTTCGCGGAGCAGGCGGGACGGGTCCGGGTCGACCTCTACCCGGACGGTCGCGGCCGCAAGGTGTCCGAACCGCGGGGAAGCGGAGGCGGCTCCCGGCACACCATGGCCGGCATGCCGGACGAACAGCGCTGGGTACCGGCACCCGAGTTCGGTGCCTGGGGGTGGACGGTCGCTCTCGTGACCGACGGGCAGTTCCCGGACGACTTGCGGGAAGCACCGGAGACGAATCCGACGCCCCTCGCCACGGCCTTCGCCGTCGCGAACTGGCGGCCGCCCGCTCCCCTCCGCCCCCGCCACCTCGACGGTGTGTTCACGCTCGGCACGCGTTTCTCCCCGCCGTACGACGGCGAAGCGGGCCGGTACGTCGTCCAACGCGTCATCGACGCCGGGGTGTTGCGCCTCCCGACAGGCCAGGTGATCGCCTGCGACCCGGACTGGATCACTCCCGGCAAGCCCTTCACGGTCGCCTTACCACCCGGCGACTACCGTGCAGAGATCGCGACCGCCGCCTACACGAGCGCGTACGAGGACACGCCGGTCCACATCGAGGAGTACACCGCGACACGTGTCCTCATCTCCGAAAAGTCCACGGTGACATGGGAGCTGGCCCTGCGTCCCGGCGAGGACCCGCGCACCCTGCGGGACGGCGAGTTCTACGGCTTCGGCGTGGACAGCGGCACCGGCTGCTTCGTGGACGCCGCGGCGGCCCCCCGGCTCACCGGCCGCGAGAACACGCTCGCCCAGAACCCCGGCCCCGACGGCATCCTCGTCCGCGACGACCCGGAGTCCGGCGGCAGCCTCATCGCCTACCCCAGCGGCCTGGGCGACGGCACCTACCCGGTGTGGATCGGGCGCGACGCGGACGGCGAGGTCACGTGCTTGATCGCCGACATGCTGATCCTGGGCCACCAGGAACTGCTGAACGACTGACCGGACCAGGGATTCAATGCTGGAGCGGCCGAAGCACAGCACGCACGGCCGCCGCGCCACGCACGGCCGCCGCCACGGACGCGACCGCCGGAGAGCCCCATGCATCCGCCGCCTGTGCACGGCGGCAGCCTCGGCACAGCACCTCGTCCGCCACGGGGCGGAACAGGAGCGCCTGGACGTGGTCCCCCTCGCACTCCCGCATCTGCGCGACTCGGGGCGTCGGCGCAGGCGCGGCGGCGACGGGAGTGACTACGGGTGGGATCTCCCGGAGCACATAGCGCACCAGCCCGCCGGGCCGGTGGATGAACTGCCCCTGCCCGGGCAGACAGCGCCGCACCTGCTCCCGCACGTCCGCCACCGTGTGCCCGCACGCCAGCCACTCCGCGGCCAGCGCGGCGAGTTCCGGCAGTATGCCGCGGGGTACGTGAAGCCTCGCGTCCAAGTCGCCCAGTGACTCGATGAGTTGGCGGGCGGTGGCCTGCTGCTCGGAGGTGGCCGTGGCCGTGGGTGCCGGATGGTGGGAGGTGTTCTCCGGAACGGGGGGTTCTGGATGACGACCGACAGCCCGACCGGTCGGCTCACCGACGGCCGGAGACCCGTCCGTCGGAACCGAGCCCGGTGCGGCCACCTGCGCCGAGGCCCTTGACGCCGCCGCTTCCTCCCCGCTGAGCGGCACATTCGACACGAGCTGCACGGTGGACCACAGCCCCCGCACCCCCTGCTCCCGCCACTCGTGGAAGTACCCCTCCACGATCAACTCCCGCTTGGCACGCAGGAAGGCGCACTTCCCGATCCCGGCGCGCGCCGCGGTTCGCGACAATGCCTCGTCGGCACCTTCCGGCAGCGACAACTGCCAGGCCAGCAGCCGTACGGCGTCGGAGGACAGGCGGGGATGGCGGATGATGTCGTTCGAGACCTGCGTGAAGAAACGGGCAGGCGCGATAGCATGACGAAGCATTTTCCGGTGGCTTCTTCCACTGGTGATGAAGGCCCTCGAAGCTGGTTGCACCCGGCAACGAGGGCCGCCTCATTTCCCGTACGACGTCCCGACTTCCCGTACGACGCGGCAAACAAGGCGAGCTGTCGCGCTCACCGTACATCAACTTCCGTACACGCACGGTCACTTCATGTGAGCGCACCTCGGGCACTCACACGGCGGGAAACGGCCGGCCGATTCGATCGGCGGCGCCTCGCGCCCGGGCTGATAGACGGTCCGCGGCCCCCAGGTCCGACCGCCGTCCCGCGAGACCCTGAGCGTGATGTACGCGCCAACCTCGTCGCCCTCCACCTCGTCCATTCTCCAACCCGCCTCTCACGTTCTGTGCAGTTCCGATCACACACTGGGGTGGCGGGAGTGGGCCTGCACGCGTTGATGGAGGGCTTTGTCTCGCTGATGTGGTTCGAAGACCTGCCGCCAATCGCGTACGTGGAAGGCTTGAAAACGGGCCGGGTACTGGAAGTCCCATCCGTGGTGCGCCAGTGTCAGGCCGTCTACGATCACGCTCTGGGGGATGCGTTGTCACACCGCGCGTCCCTGGCCCTGATCAGGTCCATCGCGGAGGAATACGAGCATGCGTAGCAGTGAGCCCGTCAGCATCCCCGACGCCTCGGTCGTGCCAATGTGGCGCAAGTCCAGCTACAGCGGGGGCGACAGCGGCGAGTGCCTCGAAGTGAACGATTCCCGCCCCGCCCATGTCCCCGTCCGCGACAGCAAGAACCCGCACGGACCGGCCGTCGTCTTCACGGCCGGCGCGTGGACGGCGTTCGTCACGGCGGTCAGGACGGCCTCCGTCTCCCCCCATCACGACTGAGTGGCAGGGGCTCGGTCCTGTCCGCGCCGTCAGGCACAGCAGAACCCCAGAACCCGTGCCGGTTCCCTCACCATACGAGCCGCCACTGACAACGCCCCTTGTTCGGGGCTTCACTTCCCATCCGCGCAGGGCCACCAGTCGACGTCCTCGGTCGAGAAGTCGCCGATGGAGACGTCGTGCAGGAGGGACGCCCAGAACGAGCCCTCCGCCGCGAAGCAGGTGGGGTCGATATGCCGGACGAGCGCCTCCAGCCGGGTGGAGACGCGTGTGTACTCCTCGGCCCCCGCGCCCGCCCCGTAGAAGGGGAACTCCCCCTCTGCCGCCTCCAGACAGCGGACGAATTTCCGAAGCCCCGAGTTGACCGGCCACACAGGATCACCCGCCTCGGTCCCGAAGTGAACCGTTCCGGCGTCCATGTCGAGCACGAAGCACTCGTCGTCGGTGTAGTTGCCGAGCACCACGTACCGCTGGGGTCCCTGAACCCACGCCGCGACCTTGCTGGTGGGCTCGACGGAGGTGAAGAGCAGCGACCGCTTGGGCAGCCCTTCGTCCATCAGGAATCGACGGCTCTCCCTGTGCGTGAGGGCAGCGCATCGATCCGCAGGCCATCGAAGGCGATCGGCCCAGCACATCAGGTTTGCTCCCGCCGTCAGTTCTGGTTCACGGGCCAGACCGCCGCCGGGTCGCAGTGGGTCGGGCAGGCCTGCAGATAGACCTCGTTGCCGAGGAACAGGAGGTAGGTGTCGGCGTGGATGGTGTAGGGCTGCTCCGGCAAGCCGGGATGGACGTCGAAAGACCAGTCCTCCGGCACCTGGCAGAGGTACACCAGATCGGCGCCGCACGCGCACCGGTAGTACTCGGGATACTGCGCCCAGGACGGCGTACCGCCCACCTTGAACCCGGGGGCTCCTCGCCCATGCCTGTCGAGGGTGTCCGCAAGAGGCCGCAGCGTCAACGGCAGGGCGCGCACCGATGGTTCGCGATCCGGTGTCGGCCGCACCGCGTGGCGCTGGAGCAGCACACGCCAGAACGGACGCGGGTAGGGCGGCTGCGGAGCGTCCCAGTACGCGGGCACGAGCCGGCCGTCGTCGGTCAGCTCAGGGTCGGACGCGTCGTTGTGAGCGCGGCAGTGGAAGACCAACAGGTGGTCTCCACCGAACTGCTCCACGTTCAGCGGTATGTCGAACTGGAAGAACAGCGCCAGCCGCTCACCGCAGAAACACTCGGGCCACTCCTCGCCGTCGTCGAGAAAGGGCCAGCCCCCCACCGAGTTCCGCGCGGGCCGGTCCAGCGGCTCGGCTCCGATGTCGATCGCGTAGCCGGGCAGCACCGCCCGCATCTCGCTCACTTCGTTCTCGAACATCCGCTCTCCTCAAGGTTGCTGTGGAAGTAGCTCCGCCTGCACTCATCAGGCTGCTTCCCTTGCTGCTGCGGCGCCGGAGGGCAGGGCCACGCTTCCGGCGAACACGCCACGGTTGTCGGCGCGCACCTCCTGGCTCACCGTGATGTCACCGCCCCGGTACGGGATGAGGAACGTGTACGCATAGCGGTGCGAGGTGAGCCGGTAGCCGTGTGCCGCGTCCAGGTCCCATGTCTCGGTGAGGCTCTTGAGCGTGATCTGGCTGTCGGTCGCCGTCACCCCGGCATCCCGCAGCTGAACCAGCGCGGGCTCCATCTCCCGCACCGCCCACTTCAGCGCGGGACGGCTACGGGCAGCCGACAACTGCCAGCCCGAAGCGGCGACCTGAAGCCGTACGTCAGCCCCGCCCGCCCCGGTACGACTCACCTTCGCGCTCTTGGCGTACGCCGCGAACGCGTCCAGGTCGGCCACGGGATCCTCGACGTCATTGGCGATGTCGCGATCGGACAGCGGCCCCTTCTTCCACGCCTCGCCGCCCTCCTTGACGTAACCGGTGCCGCCGGCGACGTACACCACCTCGGACTTGCGGACCCCCTTGCCGGTGGTGATCGTGCCGGTCTGCTGGAGCGCCTCAGGGGCGGTGGTGCGGTGCGCGGTCGCGGTGTACGTGGCGGTGGACGGCGCCTGCCCCGCCATGACGAGGGACTCGCTGCCGTGCAGGGCGAACGTCCACCCCTTCTCGGCGCTCATGGCCTGCCGGGCCCGGGCGACGAACTGCGCGGCCGTTCTCGGCTTCGGCGCGGACGGGGGACGCGATGTCCTCTTCGGCTCGGGCTGGGCCCGCGCTGTCCGCGAGGACCCGTGGCTCCCCGACGACTTCCGGCTGCCGTCCTTCGGGGAACACCCGGCTACGGTCACGGCAGCCGCGACCAGCGAGACGACGACAGTACGGCGCCCACGCGCGCTGAAACGTATTCCGGACGGCACGAAGCAACCCTTCGGCAGGTTCGACAGGGACGGGGAGTGCGATGGCGGCCCGGTTATACAGCAGTTTCGCGACCGGATACGAGCACGGGAACCTTCCGGACGAATCGCCCGATCGCCCTCAGGGCTGAACGACCGTTGTCACGCGTCCGTCGTCGACCTGTTTGCCCCCGCTCTGCTGGTGCCACGTCCGGTAGCCCGCAGTCTCACCCCCGGTCACCAGGATGCTGACCACCGCGAGCACCATGCCTACGACCGCGCGTCCTCCATCTTGGCGGGGACCGGCCACGCGTCCACCGGGCCGTCCGTGACCTGGCGGCGTCCCGCGCGGCCGCGGCCTCGCTGCTGACCGGCCCGAACACGGGCCCGGGCGGTGCCGGAATGATCCGGCACGGCCACTGTCACCGAAATCGCCGCAAGGCCCGCGTCCCACGCACAGCAGTGCGCCGAAGTTCCCGTCGTTGTCCCGTCGGCCCGGAAAAGCCGCCGGATTGCGCGCCTCGACCGTCATGGCGAAGCCGACCCCCGCAGGTCATTCCGATTCGAGGATCGGCGGTCACCCGTCGATATCCTCGGCCGCGAAACCGCTTTTCGCCGAGACCTGATGCCCGATTCTTCGTTTCGTGCGGGACGAGCGGGCAGGTCGTAGCGACGTCGGTCGACTACGGCCGAGGCTGGGTGAACAAGCCTGGCTCGGTCTCGGTCAGGATCCCGCGGCCGGCCAGCCGCTTGAGCTTGAGGCGGACGTTGTTGATGTTGTTGGGCGAGAACGCCACGTCCATCGCCTCGCACACCTGCCGCGCACGCAGCGGATGGTCGGCCGCGGTGAACACCGCCATGATCTGCTGGTAGGCCGGATGGTCCGGCAGTCTCGGGGCCGGCGGCGCGGGTGGTTGCGGGTCGGGCAGCTCCAGCAGTGTCTTGCGGGTGATCCGGACTTCTTCGGCAGCCCGGACGAGTTCGTCCTAGGCGACCGAAGCGACGACTCCGAGGAGAGCGGCAGCCGAGAAGAGAGCGGACAGAGCGCTGTAGGTCTGACTGATCGAACTCAGCCGGTCCCAGTCCTTTCCATCAAGAGCCACTAACTCCAGCAAGTACGGGGTAGCCAAGATCGCGGTGAGCGTGACTGCGCCGGCCAGCCACCATGCGCCCCGCGTTCGCTGCCGAGTCTGCATGGCCTCGCGGCCTTCCCCCGCTAGCGGTCTTTGAGGCCATCATCGACTCTGCTGCGCAATTCGTTCAGGCGGAGAGTCGGTAGCTGAGCCGTTCGAGTCTGCTGTTGTGGCGGGTGCGGTCGAGTGGGCCGGTGGTCCAGTGGGCGTCGAGTCTGACGATGTTGAGTGCGGTGGCGGAGAAGGCGTGTTGGAGGCGGACTTTCGGCAGGCCGCGGTAGCGGGCCTGGCGGATGCCGGTGATGTCGAGGGCCTGGTTGATGGTGCCCTCGACGCCGGCGCGGAGGGCGTACTTGTTCTTCCAGGTGTCGGTCTTCTGTTCGGCGCGGGCCCGGGCGAGGTTCTCGTGGAGTTCCTCGGGCCGCAGGGTGAGCATGCGTCGTCCGAGTTTCGAGGCGGTGCACTGCTGCTGGAAGGGGCACTCGCGGCAGGTCAGGACGCTGAAGGTGATCACGATGGCGTCCTTGCCATGCTGCTTGACGGGGTTCCGGTGGGAACTGGTCCGGCCGGCGGGGCAGCGGACCTGGCGAGTCTTCCAGTTGATGGTGAAGGTGGTCTTGCCGAAGCCGGCGGCGGCCTTGGCCTGCGCGGAGCGGTCCAGGAGGACCGGGGTGACCATGTGGACGCCCTGCTTCATGGCCTTGGTGATCAGGTCGGCCGACGGGTAGCCGGAGTCAAGGTAGTGCTCGGCCGGCTTCACCCCGTGCTCGGCGAGCTTGTGCTGGATCGGCGCGGTCGCCTTCACGTCCGGCACCGTCGCGTCGGTGGTGTGCACATCGGTGATCAGGTTCGGCATCACCCCTGTCCCGGCGTCCGTGTCGGTGTCGGTGTCGGGGAGTGTGGTGCAGGTTTCCGTGAGATGGATCTTGTAGCCGCACCAGAAGAGATCGTCGCCCTTGGCCGCCCAGCGTGCGTCCGCGTCGTAGGGGGAGGCCAGGCGGAGTTGACCGGGCGGGACGCCGTCGTCAGCGTCCCGCTTCTTGATCACCTGCCGTCCCCGGGCGTCGCTGCGGATGATGTAGGTCTGCACCAGGACCTGCCGCAGCAGGGCCACGGCCTCGATCTCACGGACCCACGCCGGGGTGTCAGCAGCCCAGGCGGCCTGGCACAAGGCGACGGCGTCCTGGCCGAAGACCTGGGCGAGGCGATCACGCTTGGCCTGCGAGGGAGGCATCTTCCAGCCGTCGATCCTGGGCCCGTACCGCTCGGCGAACTCCGTCACGTCGATCTGCCCGGCCAGCCAGGCCGGGGCCGCGACCGCGAGGGCCTCCAGAGCCGCCCGCACACTCTCGCCTGCCAACTCCAGGCGGTTCAAGTCCCGCACCGCGCTGATCACATGGGTGGAGTCGGTTCGCTGCTTACCCCCGGCCGCCACCAGGCCGGCGTCCTTGCAGTGCTGAAGGAGCCGGTCGAAGACCACCCGTTCCATGCCGCTGTCCGCGAGCCGTGCCCGGAACCGGCACAGCACACTGGCGTCGAAGCCGATGTCCGTCAGTTCCACCCCGAGCGCGTACTTCCAGTCGATCGCCCGCACCGCCATCGCCGCGGCCTGCCGGTCCGTCAGGTCCTCCGCGAACTGCAACACCGTCACCAGCGACAACGCCCTCGGCGACAATCCCGGCGCCCCGCGCACCCCGAACGCCTCCGCGAACGGCTCATCAGCGAAGACCTCCGCGAGGCGGTCCCGCACACGTATCGCCAGGCTCCCCTTCGGGAATGCCGCCCGGGCCACCATCACGGTCTGCTCCGGGAGCTCCGGCAGCCCCACGCCCTACCGCCTCCATGGCCGCACAACAGAAGAAGCGACCTCAGAAACGATCACCGCCGACCCGCCCTCACCCCCGCAGCAAATTGCGCAGCAGAGTCACCACTCCCGCCAAAGCTCTCACCCTCACGGAGAGTTGACTTCACCGAGTCCGTTTTGGGTCCGGCGGGGCCATGACGGTTTATCAGCCGCAGACCGTGCGAAGGAAGTGATCGGCGTCCTCGGGTTCGCCCAGCCGTCCTACCTCCAGCCAGGAGCCGTCGGTAAAGCGGATCCGGAAAGTGGCGAATCCGCGCGGCTGGCCCGCCTCGCCTTCGACGCGGACCTGATCGAGGGGGAACTCCGCGACGGTCAGGAAGTCGTCAGCCTTGGTGGGCGACAGCCGACGGCGAGGGGACGTGGCGATACAGACGCGGTCGCGGGCCAGCATGACCAGGCGTTTGGGGTTGGGTGAGTGCCCGTACCAGCGCAGCAGCAGCTGGCCCGCGGTCAGGTTCCAGTCGCCGTCGAAGACGCCGTCGGTCGAGTCCTGCCGGCGATCGCGGGCACGGCCGCGGCCGGAGGGGGAGGGGCGGGCGTCGAGCGGAGTCTGCGGCTGCCCGGCCTGCGGTCCGCGGCTCCGTCGCGGCCGGAACACCCGGTCGAGTCGGGCGTCCAGCTTGTCGATCAGCATCATCGGGATGACGACGAAGAAGAACACTACGGCCCCGACGTACAGCAGCCAGTGGTGGCCCGGCTTCAGTCGTCCCTTACCTGCCGCGCGGTGCACGTCTTTGGGCGGTGTGGGGATGGGCTTGTGGATCTCGCACCAGACCAGGGCCACGGGCTCCTCGCCCAGTATCTTCCGGGCCCGCCGATGTACCGCGCGCTTCGCCATGCTGAAGATCCTAGAACGAGCCTCTGCCTTACCGATCGGGCGGGGAACTAACGGCGTGGTGTACGACAGTGATCGCGGTCTGAGCCGGAACGCAGAGTGAGCCGCACGGGTTGGTGTTGTTGTGACGCAATGCCTGGCCCGTGCGGCTCTCTCGCATCGTATCTGCACAGGCATCTCGCGTCGTCGACTCGGTGCGCTCATCGTGGAGTTGGCGCCCGGGTGGATGGCGCGGGAGGACTCGCGGCAGGAGTTATCTAGGGTGAATCGCCGTTGTGGCAGGTCAGAGCTTGATCGCCGTGTCAGGCAAGTCAGGCAAGTTGCTCGACGTTGGGTAGCGCGGCGAGCCGCCGACAGGGATCAGGCCATCGAGGAATCGACGACGAACTGGGACGCGGGGCATCGCTTCGAACTCGTCTCGTGAGTCGTCGTTCAGCACCGTGCGCGTATCAGGTGACGGATGCTCAGCGATGGCTGGGCCCGCCGGTCAGTCGATCCCTTCGATGATGCGGAAGTCGCGCTCGAAGCCGTCAGGGAGGGCCACCAGCGCCTTCTGGTATGACTCGCTCTCGTATGCCGCGACCGCCTGTTCAAAGCCGTCGAACTCGATCAGAATCACGCGTTCCGTGATTCCGGCCTCGTGGGCGACGACTCGACCGCCAACGGGAGACAGGACGCGCCCGCCCCCAGCCCGGACAGCCAGACCCGCCAGCTCGTTGTAAGCAGTCAGCCTCTCAGGGTTGGAAATGACGGGGTAGACACTGACCCAGTAGCCCTTGGCCATGGAAACCTCCTGTGTTCGGCCGGACGCGTCCGACTTCGAATTGACACTCAGATCGATCGATCCCGGCGACGGGTACTGCGGTCAGCTGAATCGTCGTATGCGCAGGTTAGGACTTGATGTGCGGCCGAGGGAAAGACCGGTACGGGATAGACTCAGAACGCATCGTTATCAATCGGCAGGGAGGGCACGTGGCGCCGGATACGGTGAGCCTGCGGTACTTCCTGGTGCTGGCGCAGGAGTTGAACTTCACCCGCGCGGCCGCACGGATCGGTATCGCACAGCCCGCACTCAGCGCCCGGATGCGCCGATTGGAGGCGGAACTCGGTACGGCCCTGCTGGTCCGCAACACGCGTAGCGTCGTATTGACCACGGCCGGTGCGGCTTTGGCGGAGTCCGCGCCGCCCGCGCTGGCGGCGCTGGACCGGGCATGGGACACCGCCCGGAGCGCGGCGGCCGGTGAACTGGGCACGCTGCGCATCGGATACAGCCTCAGCACCGGGGCCGAGACGGCACCGGCCCTGGTGGACAGGCTGATTCGCGGCAACAGCGGACTCGAGGTCGGCGCGGTCCCGATGGCGACACCGGAGATCTCCCCCGCGGTCGCCGACGGCCGCATCGATGCCGGGATCACCCGTGGTGAACAACCGGGCCGTGGCGTGCGCCGGTTCCTGCTGCGGCGTCAGCGCATCGGGGTCCAGCTGGCGCAGCACCATCCGCTGGCCGAACACCCGGAGATCGAGATCGCCGACGCGGCCGCGTATCCGCTGCGACTCCCGGACCGTGCGGCCAACCCCGTGATCCACGATCAGCTGTCCGCGCTGTTCCGGCACACCCGACCACACCCCCGATTCCACACGCCCGCAGTCTCTTTCGACATGTCTCAGCGCGACCTGCTCGACGGGGTCACCCTCGCCCCGGCCGGAGAAGCCGCAGCCACGGCACAACCGACCGGTCTCACTTGGCGACCGCTGCGGGGCGCGCCCAGCCTGACGATCCACCTGGTCCTCCCACGCGAGCAGTCGCCACTACACCGCCGCATCCGTGACATCGCCAAAACCCTGGCGCACGAGCTGCACTGGCTGCCGGACTGATGCACAAGAGGTCAAGCGAGACGGACGCCTGCGGTGCCGAGGCCGAAGACCTTGCGCCCGGCGGACTTCGCGATGATAACGCCGGAAATCTTGCTGAATGTCCGACACGACCTCACTACGCCGGCGGATCAGCATCCGAAAGCCCGAGCACGAACGCGCCTTCGAGGTACTTGCCGAGCGGCTGTACCAAGCACTCCAACGGACCCGAGCCGACTGGGCTGCCGACTGCGCGCGATGGCACCGAGACCACGAACTTGCCTAACAGACCCTTGGATATCGGTCAGGCAAGTTCGCTCCGGAGTACTTGCCTGACTTGCCTGACACCTGCTGGGCACCCTAGATAACTGCGGGAACGTCGAGGTCACGAGCGTCTGCGAGCCGAGGGCGGCGGGCCGGACCATCAGCTGGTCTTCACCGATCGAGTGATCGCGACGCTGGTGATCCTGCGGTTCCAGCTCCCGCACGCCGCCCTGGCCCTCTTCTACGGCGTGGACCGTTCCACTGTCACCCGCGCCGTCCATGAGATCCGTCCGCTGCTGGCGGCACGTGGTTTCGCGGTGCCCGGCGAAGCCGGGGTACGCCTTCACACGCTGGCCGACGTCTTCGCCTACGCCGCCCCCGGCAGACGTCGAAACGCTCACCCGCCAGGTCACCGAGCTGGAGCAGCAGATCCTCGACCTCCGCGCGGAGCTCGCCGAACGGGACGAGGACCTCACCGCGGCACGGGCAGCCAACCGCGAGCTGATGGCCCAGGTCAACCGCTGACCGCATCATCGCCGTCAGAAGCTGTGCCACACACCTCTCTATTGGCAGGTCACAGCGTTCCGAGTGGTGAACTGGCCGATAATCTCGGAGGTGTCAGCTCCGACTCGGCGGCGACGAGATTCCGCGCAACCCCTTGTAAGGAACGGGTTGGCCAGTGCGGGCGTCGAGCAGGGCGCGGTCGTCCACGGGTCGGGCCAGTTTCACCGTCACCTGCTGCATCCTCGCCCGTTTGGTGCAGGTACCGCCGTCCCTGTGGTCCTTGACGGTGGCAGACAGCACGACACTGCCGCGCGTCTCCAGCACGTCCACCTTGGCGCCGTCGTCGCAAACACTATGGAGGGCGACTACGGCCACCGAGCGCCCGTCTGCGGCGATCCTCACGAGCCGGTTGAGCGGATACCCGGGGATGTCACGGGCGGCCTTGATCGGCGCAGGGGGAAGTTTCGACGGGACGGCCGCTGCCTGTTTGAGGGGGGTGGCATAGCCGTCCAGGGTGAAAAGCCAGGCCGGGACCGTTGCCGGTCCGCGGCTGGTGGCCATTGTCATCTCGCCCAGTTTTGCCCCGGTCACCGTGAGGTGCGGTTCTCCGCTGGCGTGGGCGCCGGCCAGGGTCTTGTACGACACGTCCGCACCCATCAGCGGCCGGGTGCGTGAGTCACCCCCGGCCCACGTCACCTGGCCGTCCTTCGGCCCGGTGCTGGGCAACTCACCTCTCAGGACGAAGTTCTGGTTCTCGTAAGCCTGCTTGTCATCCTGGCTGCGCAGGCCGCCGCGCGGCAGCTGGATCGCTTCCCCCATGGGGTAGTAGCCGGCCCGCCACGCGGCAGCTGCGGCCGAGCCGTCCCAGGCCGCAGCGACCTGCCGGGCACGGTCTGCAAGTACATCCGTGTCACCGCCGACAGCCGCCTTCTGGCTCCCGCAACCGGAGACGGCCGCCAAGCCCACAGCGGACAAGGTAACCCCGGCAAGCAGACTGACCGAGCGCGATGCCCTGATACGCATGTGTCCCCCCGGACGAACGGAGCGGCAGCTAGCTGTTCTGTCCTTGTGACGTGACCGGGCCAGAACGGGTTTCACCGGTTGCGGCAGCTGAACAGGGCGGTGCCGTCAGTAAACGTGAAGGCCGCGCTCATTCAGCACGGTCTGCACCTGCGTGAAGTAGTTCCGGTAGGTTCCGCTGGAGTCGGAGTTGCATACGGTTTCACCGGTGCCGCCGGAGAGAAGGCCCAAAGCCGTGGTTCCGTTGAGTGCCGGCCCACCGCTGTCGCCGCCCAAAGCACAGTTGTCCGTCTCCATCATGCTATAAAGCGTCTTGCCTTCGAGGCTGACGGTCACGCTCGTCTTGGTGACGTTGCCCGTCGTGTCCTGGCTGCTGACGCCGATCCGGTCGATGTGCTCCCCCTCCGCGGGGTAACGGGAGTTGTCGATCTGGTGATAGATGCCACCCCAGTACCGCACGGTCCCGAGCGGGTTGATGTCGGGGCCGTCCGCCTTGATCGTGGCCCAGTCGCAGCCGCGCGTGGCCCCGTCACAGTATCCGCTGGTGCCAGTCCCGAAGTTGTACGCGGTCTGGGTGCCGATCTTGGTGCCGTTCCAGTCCATGTACCAGGTGTTGCCGGTACCAGGCACGCAGTGGCCAGCAGTGAGCGTGTAGATCGTCCCCGAGGAGTTCTTGGTGTTGAACCCGGCACTGCACAGCCAGCCGCTAGAGGTGATCCCGTTGCCGCCGCCAGGTTGGTGGCCTTGAACTTCAGCTTGCTGTCGACCCTGTCGATGCGTATCGCACCTGGGTGAGCCGCCGCAATCTTCTCTATTCTGGCCCGGCTGGCGGCCGGCATCCCATCGAAGATCTCGGCTTGGACCTGCCCCATAAAGGGGAGTTGATGAACAACGCGACTGACCAATCACAGTCGCCGCCAGACCGCTACCCCTTCGGCCCGCGACACCTGTCGTACACCTGTCACACGCTGCCGAGCTGGGCGATCGTCGCGCTTCGCTAACCTTCAACCGAGCCACCCCTAGCTAGGGCCTGTCTGGAGTCGTGATCTCGTGGGCCCCCGGCTCGGGAGGGTCGGGGACCTTGGAGTAAAACGGTGGGGTGTCTCGACCTCAACTTTCCGATGATGAGTGGGAGTTCATCTCCCCGTTCCTGCCCAATGCCGTTGCTTGAACTCGTCAAGCAGTTCGCAGTGACGCCGGAGGGGCGCGGTCGTTGGGCCCGGCATGCATCCTTGGGTGGGGTTGTCCGATCATGTGCGACTGGGGGTGGTGACCCGGTGGGTGACTCCGGAACTGGTCGCCGAGGTGCTGGAGAAGTGCCGGGTCCGGGACAAGAAGCCCGGCGCGCTGCCGGCCGGGTTCATGGTCTACTTCACGCTTGCCCTGGCGCTGTTCCAGCAGGACTCCTATGACGATGTGGCGGAGCAACTGGTGGGCGCCATCCGGGAGTTGAGCGGGAGCATCCCGAACAAGTCCTCGTTCACGCGGGCGCGCAGGCGTCTGGGAACGCTGGTCCTGGAGGCCGTCTTCCGTGAGCTGGCCGACCCGTTGGCCCCCGTCGGCCTGGAGGGCTCCTTCTACCGCGGGATGCGGCTGGCCGCGGTGGACGGGTTCGTGCTGGACGCGCCGGACACACCGGCCAACCGGGCCGCGTTCGGTGGGCCGGTCAAGAACGGCCAGCCGGCGGGATTCCCTCAAGTGCGGGTGGTGACACTGGCCGAGTGTGGCACGCACGCGCAGATCGACGCGGCGGTGGGCGGATTCAACGGCGGTGAGCGGGAGTTGGCGATCACTCTGGCGACCTCGGCGAGCAAGATGCTCGTCATCATGGACCGGGGCCTGCCCGGGGTCGAGTTATGGAAGGCCTATCTCGGATTCGGGGCCCATCTGCTGATCCGGGCTCGCTCGCCGGTGGCGCACCGGCCGGTTGAGTATCTGCCCGACGGGACGTACCTGGGGAGGATGAACCTGGGCGGGCAGAAGGGCGCGCATCCTGGCGGGGTGCTGGTCCGGGTGATCGAGTACCGCGTCGACGGCGGCGAGGTGGTCAGGCTGTTGACTGATCTGTTGGACCCGGTTGCGTATCCGGCGGCGGAGTTGGCAGGGCTCTACCATGCCAGGTGGGAGGCGGAGTCGGCGTTCCGGCAGATCAAGACGTTCCAGCGCGGGCCGGTCGAGGTCCTGCGCTCGGGAGACCCGGATCTGGTGCGGCAGGAGGTCTGGGCGCACCTGGTTGTGCACCACTGCCTCACGCGGGTCATCATGTGTCTGGCCGACGACAACGGCATCAACCCGGACCGGGTCTCGTTCGTCAAGGTCCTCAAGCACACGCGGCGCAGCGTGGTCCGACAGCGCGCGGATACACCCAAGAAGATCAAGAAGTTCCTGGCCGTGCTGGCGGCGAAGGTGCGCCGGAAGCTCGACAACGGCGCCAGGCGCCTGCGCGAGGCGGACCGGCACCTCAAACGGCCGGACTCGAAGTACTCCTCGAAACTCTCCTACCGGATCAACACCCGAGACCGGCAACCGACACGGCGGATCACAGCCAAGGCCATCACGTTGCACACCGCGATAGTCCAGTAATCAAGCAACGGCATTGGCCCGGTAGGCGCCGATGGTGACATCGTTGGCGTTGGTGGTGTGCGCCTGGTCGAAGTACATCTCCAGACGCGCCGAATCGATCTTCGTGCCCGACGGGATCTCACTCAGCGGGAACTTGACCAGCGAGCGCGAGATGCCCGTGTCGGTCTTGCCCGCCGACAGCTTCCAGGTGGTGTTGAAGTTCGTCGACGCCTGGTCCGACAGGACCATCGTGTCCTGCGAGTCGGTCGGCGACGGCGCGATGGTGATTGTCGGGTCGATCACGACCGGATACTGCCGCGCCTTGGCGGCCAGCCACTTCGCATCCGGGGTGACCGTCAGCTTCCAGGACTTGCCGTCCTTCGTGAGCTTCTGGCTGACCTTCGTGCTGTACGTCTTCCCGAAGACGGACCTGTCCGCCTTCTTCGCATCCGTCATGTACGGCGCCGGAATCACCAGCTCCGGCGTGTGCGGCAACTCGCCGTACAGCGCGATCGAACCGTCCTTGCGCGCCTTCGGCACCAGCCCGTCGGTATCCAGCGTGAAGGTGAACTTCAGCGGACCGGTGGGGCGTTCGGTGAGGGTGATGTTCTCCTTCACCCGGCCGGGGCCCACCGCGTACTCCAGGTCCGTACCCTGCGCCACGTCCTCGTACGTGACCGTGGAGCCCTTGGCCTTCGGCTTCAGCGAGCCGGGCTTCAGCGAGCCGTCCGCGCCGTCGAGACCGAGGGTGACCGAGCGGCCGTCGGGAGCCGCGAAGCGCACCAGCCGGTCGGCGTCCTTGCCGAACCAACTACGCCCGTTGTTGGTGGTGTTGGAAAACTCGAAGCCCTTGGCCGCGCTCTCGCGGACCGCCGTGTCGATCGACTTCCAGGTCGCCTTCTTGCCGGTGCCGTTGCGGTAGGACGTCGGCACCGCAGACAGCTCCGCCTGGACCCGCCCGTCCGACATCTGCCAGAAGCGCGCGTTCGACGTACGCTTGCCCGTCAGCTCCCTGACCCGCTTGGCCTTCGGGGCGTTCCTGCCCTTCGGCAGCTTCTGCCGGTCTGCGATGTCCAGCTCGTCGTGGGACGGAGGCTTGGCGTGCCCTCCGCCGTCATCGTCCGAAAACCACCCCTTGAGCGTGTCGACGAATCCCTTGCCACCGGAGCCTTCCGAGGACGAGGCGGCATAGGCGAATTGCGGCATCGCGGTACTTACAACCGCGGACACCACAAGACAGGAGATCACTCTCCCGTATCGGACTTTCACGTCCAATGCCCTCTCTATTGCGGCGCGACCCCCATTCCGACCTTTCGCGCGCGTGTGACGCACCTGCCGAATGCGGGCACGCCGAACCACCAGCCGGGGCATTTCCCGGCCGGTCCTGAACGAACGGCCTTTCCTTCTTTCCTGTGAACCGACTTTGCGGCAGGCCGAGTTCTAATCAGATGGTCGAGGCCATGTCAACGGAGGTAACAATGCGGACACTCCCCCCGATGCGGGCCAGGGGTGGCGAACCGGGCGACCGATTGGTCGGATATTTCCTGTCGTTGGATCGGACCGCGCTCCGTGCGGTATAACCGCCCGGTTCTTCAGCGCCCGCATTCGTTCCCGGAATGCGCGCCGATCCGAAAGCGGGAGCGCCATGCCATCGACACAGAAGCCGGACGACGCCGACACCCCGGAAGTCGCCGACACGCAGGAAACCGCCGATACCGCGGAAGCCGCCGATACCGCGGAAGCCGCCGATACCGCGGAAGCCGCCGGTACGCCGGAAGCCGCCGATACCCCGGAAGCGACCGAGGACAATTCGCCGGAACCATCCGGGGAAAAGGGCTTGAAGGGCACGGACCTCCGTGGAATTGCCGTCGGCGGCGTCCTCCTCGCCGCCTGCGCCGGACTCGTCGTCTACGGCGTGCTCAACACCGCCGAGAAGCCGAAGCAGCACCACGTGCCGACCGCCGCGGTGACGTACGAGGTCGAGGGCGACGGCACGGCCGACATCACGTACCAGGCGCGCAGCGAGTCCGGGGACGCCGTGGTGGCGGACGGGGTCACGCTGCCGTGGAAGAAGACCGTGAACGTGCCGCTCGGCAAGGCGCCCCTCGTGACCATCACCCTCGGCGAGAAGGGCGGGCGGGCCAGCTGCCAACTCGCCGTTCGCGGCAAGCACGTCCAGACCGCCACCGCCTTCGGGAAGTTCGGGCGCGCCACCTGCCAGGGCGAACTGCCCGCGCCGGAGCCGTCGGACGCCAACGCCGCCGGCCAGGAGGGCAGCTGATGGGGCCCGCGGCCCGGGGCGCGGTCCGCGTCGCGCTCGCCGCCGCCGTCGTCCTCAGCGCGGTCGCTCTGTCCGAGCGCACCGGGACGACCGCCGTACACACCACGGCTCCCCGGGGCGCCCTGCGCACCGTGGCCGTGCCCGCCGGCGCCGATCCCGCGCGCCGCGTGCTGCCCGCACGGACGACCGAACCGTTCCGCATGGTCGGCGTCACCTGGTCCGACGCGCGGACCGCGCTCGGCGGGACGGCGCAGATACGCACCCGCAGTGCCACGACCGGGCGCTGGTCTCCGTGGCGCGACCTCGAACTCGACGTCCATGCACCGGAGTCGGGGCCTGAGCACGCCGCCGACGGTCTGCGGGGCGGCACCCAGCCGTTGTGGGTCGGGCCCTCCGACGGTGTGCAGGCGCGGATCACCGGCGCGAAGCTGCCCGCCGGGCTCCGGGTCGACCTGGTCGATCCCGACTCGGGGGCGAAGGAGTCGGCACCCGCCCCGGCCGGGGCGGCGACCGCCGCCGGTCAACCCGACATCGTCCCCCGCTCCGGATGGGGCGCCGACGAGTCGATCGTCGCGGACCCGCCGACGTACACGACCGACACGAAGGCCGTGTTCGTGCACCACACCGCGGGCACCAACGACTACACCTGCGCAGAGTCGGCGTCGATCATCCGCGGCATCTTCGTCTACCACGTGCAGAGCAACGGCTGGAACGACATCGGCTACAACTTCCTGGTCGACAAGTGCGGGACAGTCTTCGAAGGCCGGGCGGGCGGCGTCGACAAGCCGGTCTACGGCGCGCACACCTACGGCTTCAACACCGACACCAGCGGCGTGGCGGTCCTCGGCGACTACAACACCGCGACCGCGCCGCAGGCCGTGCGCGACTCCGTCGCGAAGCTCGCCGCGTGGAAGCTCGGGCTGTACGGGATCAACCCGTCCGGCACCGTGGTGATGGCGGCCGGTGCCGACAACGGCAAGTACACGCAAGGGCAGTTGGTGACCCTCAACCGCATCTCCGGTCACCGTGACGGCTATCCGACGGAGTGCCCGGGCACGAACCTTTACGGCGACCTGCCCGCGATCCGTGCGCTCGCCGCGGCGGCCAACTCCCCGGCCCCGACGGGTGACATGAACCGCGATGGCCACGCCGACCTGGCCGCGGGCGTCCCGAAGGCCACGGCGAACGGGCTGGCCACTGCCGGGCAGGTCACCGTCGTACCGGGCGCGCGCTCGGGCCCGTACGCCGGGAACAAAGCCGTGATCACCCAGGAGTCGGACGGTGTGCCCGGCGGCTCGGAAGCGGGCGACGGTTTCGGATCCGCCACCGCCTACGGCGACTTCGATCACGACGGCTACCAGGATCTCGTCGTCGCCTCGCCGGGCGAGGAGGTCACCGCGGGCGCGAGCGACGAGGGCGCGCTGAGCCTGCTGCGCGGCACCGCGAACGGCCTCGCCGGGCAGGCCGGGATGGTCAACGAGCCCAGCGGGGTGCGGGCGAGCGGCGCCCGCTTCGGAGCCGCCCTGGCGACCGGAGACTTCGACGGGGACGGCGGCGACGACATCCTCGCCGTGGCGCCGGGCTCGGCGCGGGCCTGGGCGATCGACGGCGCGGACCGCACGTTCTCCGCACCCGTCCAACTGGCCTCCGGCGGGGGTGCGTTGAGCGAGGCGGACATCGCGACCGGCGACTTCGACCACGACGGCTACGAGGACGCCGCCCTCACCTTCCGTACCGCGGGCGGCACCACGCCTCTCGTCGTGCTGCGCGGCTCGGCGACCGGGCTGCGCACCGACGCACCGGCCGTTCTCGACGGTGCCGGTGGGCGGGCGCTCGCCTCCGCGGACCTGAACGGCGACGGGTACGCCGACCTGGCCGTGGGCCGCCCCGACGTGGGCGACGGCGGGGAGATCTCCACGTTCCACGGCTCGGCGGACGGGCTCACCACCACCGGGGCGCCGGTCCTCGGCCGGGGCGCGGTCCCCGGCGGCGAGTCCGGTGACCGGCTGGGCGCCTCGCTCGCGGCAGGTGACACGGACGGCGACGGCTACGCGGACGTCCTCGCGGGTGCGCCGGGCGAGGACGTGGGGACGGCGGCCGACGCGGGCGCGGCCCTGCTGCTGCACGGCGGCCCCGACGGTCTCACGGCCACCGGCGCCGAGGTCTACGACACCGACCTCGCCGGGGTGCCGGGCGCCGCCGAGACCGACGACCGGCTGGGCTCGGCGGTCGCGCTGGCCGACCTGACGGGCGACGGTGCCCCGGACCTCGTGCTCGGCGCCGACGGCGAGAACACGGGCGACGGGACCGTCCTGACGCTGAACGGCGGTCCGGACGGGGTCGTCCCGGAGAGCGGCGCCTACTACGGGACGACCGCGCTCGGTACGTCCACCGCCGCGGGCATCGGCGGCGTACTGGCGAGGTGAGCGGCCGGGACCGGGCGGCGCACGCGCGAAGCGAGCACCGGCGCCACGAGCGGCGGCGAAGCGACCACCGGTGCCGCCGCCCGGTCCCGGAGTGATGTACGGCACATCCAGCGCCGTGATGTTTTGCAATTCCCGTGCGCTGTAAAGGAAGCCACCCCTGATGCGGGTGGGTCAGTTGTGAAGGTTCTCTAGGGGTGGGACATTTGAGTCGCAGGACGACCCATGCGTACAAGCCGCTGAGTCTGAAGCGGAGAGCGTGGCTGACCATCGGGGCAGTCGTGCTGGGAGGCGCGGGAGCGGTCACCTACGCCGTCGCGAACCCGTCCGACGGACCGGACCAGGACGGCAAGGGCCGCAAGCCCGCGATCCACACGGTGAAGCTCAAGGACAAGGGCGCCGGCCGCAAGGGCCTGGACAAGCAGGACACCGACCGGTTCAGCGCCGTGCTGCTGACCTGGAGCGACCCGGACGCGAAGCCGAAGGGCACGCCCGAGGTGCGCTACCGGGAGAAGGACAGCGGGGAGTGGTCGGGGTGGCTGAAGCTCCCCGACGACCCGTTCTCGGCCGACGGCAAGGAAGCCGAGCGGGCCGGAACCCGCGGCGGCACCGCGTCCCTGTGGACCGGTGACGCGGACGGCGTCGAGGTGCGCGTGGTCGGCGCGGACGGCACCGCTGCCAAGGGCCAGCCGTCCGGGATGGACGTCAGGCTGCTCGACCCGGGCACCGATCCGGCGGGTTCGACGACTAGCACGGAGCCTGCCGCGTTCGTGGCGGAGACCACGCCCCCGGCGACCGACTCGGCGACCCCGACCGACACGGTGTCCCCGACCGACACGGCCTCGCCCACCGACTCGGCGACCCCGACGGACCCGTCGCCGCCCACCGACACCACGTCGCCGAGCGCGAGCCCGTCCGACACTGCCTCCGCCTCGCCGTCGCCCTCCAGCACGGTGCCCGCGCCGCGCCCGTCGACGGTCGTCAAGCCGCCGGTCATCACCCAGGCCGAGTGGGGCGCGTCGACGGACTACGACGGCACCCCGGAGTACGGCACGGAGATCAAGGCCGCCGTCATCCACCACACCGGCGTCGACAGCGACAACAAGCTCTCCTGCGGCGAGTCGCGCGCCCGGCTGCGCACGATCCAGCAGGAGCACTTCTCGCGCGGCTACTACGACATCGGCTACAACTTCGTCGTCGACCGGTGCGGCCAGATCTTCGAGGGCCGCAGCGGCGGCATGGACCTGCCGGTGATCGGCGCGCACGACGTCGGCTTCAACACCAACACGGTCGGCATCTCCTACATCGGCAACTACGAGAGCGCCCAGCCGAGCCGCGCCGCGCTCGACGCCATCGCCCGGATCGTCGCCTGGAAGTTCGGGATGTACGGCATCGACCCGACCGGCAAGGTGACGCTGACGTCCGGCATGGACGCGGGTGTCGACGGCAACAAGATCGCGAAGGGCGCGTCCATCACGCTGCCGCGCGTCTTCGGCCACCGTGACACCAACTACACGGCATGCCCCGGCGCCAACCTCTATCCGAAGCTGCCTCTGATCGCCGCGCTGGCGAAGAATCCGGGCATCTCGCACGCCCTCGCCACCTCCGACTACAACCGCGACGGCATCAGCGACCTGGTCGCCGGTACGCCGAGGACGAGCAGCGGCGTCGGATCGGTCACCGTGGTCCCGGGCGGGCTCGACGGCCCGGTCACGGCGTCGAAGGTGACCCTCACCCAGAGCAGCCCGGGCGTCCCCGGCTCCTCCGAGGCGGGCGACAACTGGGGCGCGGCCACCGCGTGGGGCGACGTCAACGGCGACGGGTACGCGGACCTCGCGGTCGGCGCGCCCGGCGAGGACGACACGAGCGGCCACACCGACCGCGGTGCCGTCACCGTCCTGTACGGGCCCGGCCTCACCTCCGGCTTCTCGTACACCACTTCCGGAGTGACCCGCACCGGCGCCAAGCTGGGCTCGACCGTCACGGTCGGCGACTTCAACGGCGACGGCAAGGCGGACGTGTTCGCCGCGGGCACCGGCAAGGGCGGCAACTGGAACGCCCACCTGACCGGCGGCGCCACCCAGACCGGCACTCTCACCACGTCGACCAGCGCGATCGCGTACCCCGATGCGACGACCGGCGACTTCAACCGGGACGGTTACGCGGACGTCGCCCTCAACTACCGTGACGCGGGCGGCATCGGCCGGGTCACCTGGTTCAAGGGCGGCGCGGCGGGCCTGACGAAGGTGTCCACGCTCAGCGTCAAGGGCGGCCGCTCCATCGCGGCGGGCGACGTGAACGGCAACGGCTACGACGACATCGTCATCGGCCAGCCGTACACCTCCGAGTCCGGCGCCCACAAGGGCGGCCAGGTCACCATGGTCCCCGGCACATCCACCGGCTTCACCACCACCGGTATGACGACGATCCACCAGGACACCACGGGCGTTCCGGGCACGGGCGAGTCGGGCGACGGGCTGGGCGCCTCGGTCTCGGTCGGTGACTACGACGCCGACGGGTACGCGGACGTCCTCGCGGGCATGCCGGGCGAGGACCTCACCCGCGACTCCACCAACCGCTCCAACGCGGGCATGGTCGAGCTCATCAAGGGCACCTCGGCCGGTCTCACCGGCAGCGGTGCGCGCGGCTTCACGCAGGACACCAGCGGCATCCCGGGCGTCACGGAGACCAACGACATGCTGGGCTCGGCCGTCAGCCTGACCGACCTCTCCGGGTACGGCCGCGCCGACCTCACGATCGGCGCCAAGGGCGAGAACAGCTACGAGGGCACCCTGCTCCACCTGCCCAGCGGCAGCTCCGGCATCTCCATCTCCGACGCCGTCTACTACGGCAGGAGCGCACTGGGCACCCCGGCGGGCGCCCACCTCGGCGAGGTGCTCACGCCGTAGAGCCGTAGGTGTGACGTCCACAGCGCCCGGTGCGCTGGAGGGGTGTGGACGCTTTCCGGTCGCCACGGCCGAAAGCATCCACACCCCTCGGCCCGCGCGCCGTGCCGCTCCGACTCCCCCCGGGACCGGTACGGCGTGGGGTACGCGGACGGCCGTACGCTCCCGGCGTCACCCGGCGCTCTCGGCCACCTCCGGCACCCGCTTCGCGTGCCCCTCGGGCACCGGTACACGCCTGGCGTCCACCACGACCCCGGCGATCAGCGCCGCCAGCAGCAGAGACGCCATGGCCCACCACGTGGCGACGTTGAAGCCGTGCACAGCGGCGTGGGAGGCGAGGGCACGACGGTCCACCCCGGGCCCGGCGTGCGCGGTCGCGTACCGCGTCGTCACGCTCGCGGCGATCGTGTTGAGCAGTGCCGTGCCGATCGAACCGCCCACCTGCTGGGCGGTGTTGAAGGTGGCGGAGGCCGCACCCGAGTCGCGCGGGGCGACGCCTCCCGTGGCCAGCGAGACGCAGGTCATCATGGCCGTACCCATGCCGAGGCCGAGCATCAGCATGCCGGGCAGGACGTGGGAGGCGTACGCCGGTTCCACGCCGACCTGCGCGACGAGCGCCAGAGCGCCCGCGGCGAGCAGCAGCCCGGGGACGATCAGGGTGCGCGGCGGGACCCTGTTCAGCAGCCGGGCCGCGACCTGCGTGGAGCCGGTGATCATGCCGACGGTGATGGGGAGATAGGCGAGCCCGGTCTTCAGCGGTGAGTACCCGAGGACGCGCTGGAAGTAGTACGTGAGGAAGAGGAAGACCCCGAACATCCCGATGGTGACGAAGAGGATGGTCAGGAACGCCCCGACGCGCTGTCGGTCCCTCACCACCGACACCGGCAACAGCGGCACGCGGGCGCGGGTCTGCCAGAGGGCGAACAGGCCGAGAAGCACGACCCCGGCGGCGAGCAGCCCGAGCACCAGCGCGTCACCCCAACTCCGCGACTCCGCCTCGGAGAAGCCGTACACCAGCGAGAGCATTCCGGCGGAGCCGAGCAGCGCGCCCGGCACGTCGAGGTGGGCGTCCTCGTGCCGACCGCCGCTGTCGAGCAGCACCCACGCGCCGGCGAACGCGACGAACGCGATCGGGACATTGACGTACAGGCACCAGCGCCAGTCCAGGTACTGCGTGAGCAGGCCGCCGGCCAGCAGCCCGATCGCCGCGCCCGCGCCGACGATCGCGCCGAACACGCCGAAGGCCTTGCCGCGTTCCTTGGGGTCGGTGAACGTCGTGGTGAGCAGCGACAGCGCGGAGGGGGCGAGCAGCGCGGCGAACACGCCCTGCAGGGCGCGCGCCCCGAAGAGCATCCCGGAGCCCGTCGCCGCACCGCCCAACGCGGACGCCGCCGCGAAGCCCAACAGGCCGATCATGAAGGTGAGTTTGCGCCCGGCGAGGTCGGCGACCCGGCCGCCGAGCAGCAGCAGCCCGCCGAAGGCGAGCGTGTACGCGGTGATCACCCACTGCCGGTTCCCGTCCGACATGCGCAGATCGATCTGGGCGGACGGCAGAGCGATGTTCACGATGGTCATGTCGAGGATGACCATCAACTGCGCGAGTGCGATGACGACCAGCGCCCACCAACGGCGGTTGTCGGCCATGAGGCCTCCCCAGTCCGGCGAATGCCCCCATGTTCACTCCGGAGCCAACCGTTCGGGAACGGCCGCGTGCCTTAAGAGCAGGCAATCTCGGCGGGCCTGGCCCGGGCCCTCGCTACCGCGTGGCCTCCCGGCACAGCAGCCGCAGCGAACCGTCGCCCGCGTAGCAGCGCCGGGCCTCCTCGATCGGGTCCCACAGCCGCCCGTCCGGGGTACGCAGCCAGTGGTCACCGCCCGTCTCCCACCACTCCGCGCCGGTGTACCGGGCGATGACCTCGCCGGCGTACGCGCCGAAACCGCGCAACACGGTCTCCACGGCGGCGTACGGCGCCCCGTCCCGGCGTATCTCCTCGATCAGCCGGTCGACGCGCCACAGGCTCTGCGCCGAGTAGTCGAGGCGCAGCCGGGCACCCTCGCGCATCGTCGCGACCGCGTCCGCCGCCCAGCGCATCGGCTTCGCCGCAGCTGAGGGCCTGGTTTCCTGAGTTGCGTTCACATCGGGAAGAGCGCCCTCGGGACGGAATTCGTCACCCGTCCCGGCGGTGTTCGCGACACCGGCTCAGGACCGCCATCTCCACCGCAGGACGGTCACAGGAATCTCGCAGGGAAACAGGTTTACGCCTGCACGCGGCGAGCCGCGTCATGTCCTTCCCCGAGCCCGGCGCGACACCACCGCTCGCAGCACCCGCCGCCCCTCCGTCGACACGTCCAGCGCCGGCCGGAGTCCGCCCGTGCCGCGGCCTGCGAGCAGTTCCAGGATGGCGACCTGGCGGCGCAGTTCGGCGGCGACGAGGGGCGACATGCCGTCCGTACGCCCCTCGCGGCGGGCCGTCACACACGACTCGCCGTCGTCGGCGGCGTCGAGGAGCCGGTGGATCTGCAGGGCCGCCACGGAACAGGCGTCGGCCCAGGAGCGCAGTTCGGGCGCCGACGGCTGCGCGGGAACGGCGCCGAGCATGCGGCGGGCGAGTACAGCGGCCTCGTCCTCCTCGGTGACGGCCGGCTCGGGGGCGTCCGCGTCGAGCTTGGCGCGCACCTGCTCCAGGCGTTCGCCCCACGCGCCCCACGCGTCCGGCTCCGCCAGGCTCGCCCACAGGGGCCGCAGGATGTCGTCATCGCCGCCCAGCAGAGGTACGCACCGATCCAAACAAGCCAGACCGCTCGCCGCCAGGCCTCGCTCGTCGGCCTGAGCGATCAGTTCCACCAGGCTCATCACGCCTCCCTCGAAATCCCTCGACAGGGCGCCTGTTTCTAACGGAGCCCGCACCTCCCCTTACTGCGTGCGACGGACCAGGAGTGTCACAGCGGCACCACACCGAGCCGGTCGAGGAACTGGAAGAAGAGGTTTTCGGCCAACGGGTCGGGGTCGGCGGTCAGCACCTCGAGGAGGGGCTCGGCGGCGATGGCGTGCCCGGCCTCGGCCGCCCAGGAGACGGCCCGGGCGGCGGCGTCGGCCGGCTCCAGGAAGTAGTCGTCGACGCCGAGTTCGTCCTCGCCGCCGACGTAGCCGGCCATCGCCTGCCGTGCCAGACAGGCCGTCCACACGCCACTGTCCGGCGCGGCCGCCTCGACGGCCACGCAGTCGCTGTCCATGACGTACCCGAAGAGCGCGGGCGTGCCGGTCTCCCGGGCGAGCGTGTTCATGTTCCCGATGTCACCGTCACCGCTCGGGTACTCCCACACCTGCCAGCCATCGGGCGCCGCGGTCCGCAGCACCATGCCCCGCGCCCCGGCGAGCGCCTCCAGCTCCGCGAGCGGGCGCTCGCTTCTGCCCACGACGTAGTAGCCCCAGTAGCCCATGCCGGTTCCCCCCGGTGTCTCGTCGGCTCACGGTTCGGCTGGCAGTTCAGCTCGGGCCGAATACACCACAGGGTCACGGGAGTTGGCCAGCGAAACGGACGATTCGGTCGGGTCCCCGTCGGCCCCGTCGGATGCACGTCGGAGTCACGCCGGGGTCCCACGTCCGCGCCGGTCGGGTCCGGGCCGCGCCCTGAGCGCCTCAGACTCCGACGGGAAGCGGCCCCCGGTGCGTTCTCGTTCTGCATGCGGGTCAGCCGCAGCACCACGAGGATCGCTAAGATCACGGCCGCGACGTAGCCGCCCGAGTCCGGACGGTTCGCCGGCTTCCCGAGTCGGCGCAGACGGTCCGCCGGCCTGTCGAAGCCGGCCCAGTCGGTCCGCCGGCCTCCTGCAGCCGGCCCCGGCGGTCCTGCCGGCGCCCTGCAGTCAGCCCAGCCGGTCCGCCAGCGTCCTGAAGTCGGCCCAGGGCAGCGTCGGTGTGCGCGGATCCCACAGTTTCTGGATCATCGCGCGCAGCGGCATCCTGATCCCCGCCGCCACCTGGTCCTGGGTCTGCGCGGCCGAGCGATCGCACCACACCGCGAAGACGCCGCCGAGGATCTGTGCGTCGTACTTGGCGGGGACCGCCGTCGTGCCTCGCACCACGAGCGGGGTCCACTGCTCGTAGATGCGCTGCCCGGTCGGGTAGACGAAGGTCTGCGGCTGCCCGAGCACGTAGTAGAGGAACTCGTCGTTGTAGTTGATGAGCTTGCGCCCCGCGCTCAGGTATTCGACCGGCGGCCGGGCCCCGATCTCCTTGCCCGTCCAGTACGCCACCTGCACGTCATCGTCCACCTGGACCGTGCCCCCGCGGAAGAACCCGTCGTTCCAGGCCCGCGGGGTCCGGTCGTGCCCGCGCACCACCGCGGCACGGTCGTTCAGCCAGCCGGTCGCCAGGTCGGCAACGCTCGCCCCGGAGCCGTACGCCTTCGTGGCCGCGGCGGCCAGCTGCGGATACGACGCCGCCGGGTTCGCCACCGTCAGCGCCTGGTACTCGTCGCCGCCGATATGCCAGTACGCGCCGGGGAAGAGACCCGCGTACTCGTTCAGCAGTTGGTCGACGAGGGTCGCCGCGGCGGGCTTGGAGATGTCGACGGCACCCCGTGTGGGGACCCCGTTGACGTTGCGCAGCTGGAGGTCGGGATGCGCGGCGAGGACGGCACCCAGATGACCGGGTGAGTCGATCTCGGGGACGACGGTGATGTGCCGACTCGCCGCCAGGTCGATGATGCTGCGCACCTCCGCCTTGCTGAGGTGTTCCTTCGACACGATCTCGGGATGCGTGTCCGACTGGATACGGAAGCCCTGGTCGTCGGAGAAGTGCAGCCCGAACTGGTTGAACTTCAGGTCGCCCAGCTCCCGGACCCGGTCCTCGATCCAGGCCGCCGTGAAGTGCTTGCGCGCGATGTCGAGCATGAAACCGCGCTGCGGCTTCGCGGGCCGGTCGCGCACGACGCCCTCGGACGCCGTACCGCCGCCGTGCACCTCCTGCTTGAGGGTGCGCGTGCCGTAGAAGACGCCGGTGTCGGTGGGGGCGGTTATCGTGACCCGCCGGTCCTTGACGGTCAGGGTGTACGACTCCGGGCCCGCGGATCCTTTGTCCAGACCCAGCTCGACATCGCCGTCCCTGGCCTTCGTCTCCCCCGCATACGTCAGCTTGAGCTCCCCCGCGAGCAGCTGCCCCTCGTCGGAGAGGCCGGCGTCGTCCACTACGACGCGGGCCCCGGTGGCGGGGCGCCAGCCGGGGCCGCGGGCCGGCGTGTGCTCGCGTACGGCCGGTATGGTGCGCGGGGTCTGGGACAGCGGGTACGTCCGGGTCGGCGAGGGAGAGGGCGTGGCCCTGGCCGGCGTCGTGGGCGAAGCGGCGGACCTGGCGGCCGACGGCACGCTCGCTCCCGTGGGCTCGCCGTCGCCGCCGGAGGGCCACAGCGCGACGCTCGCGGCGACGGCACCGGCCGCCACCACGCCCGCCGCTATCAGCGTCGGCCGTTTTCTGCTCCGCGCCGGCGCCCGCCGCCTGCCCGTGCTCACCGCATCACGCCCTTCGCCTCGGCCGTCAAGGTCCACTTCCCGTCGTAGACGTCGTACACCTCGTAAATGAACCTAAGCCCCCACCCTCGCCCTCGCAGCCGCAGTCCACCGCACGTTTCGAAACTCTCCCGTACGGGTGAAATTTCGGGCATCGATCGGACAGCTGCTGACACTTCTCGATAGCGTGAGCAGCACAACTCTCACTTCTTCCCCTGCCGACACACACGTGACGTCCACACGTCCACGGGCGTCACAGGATCCGGATCTCCGGATCCAGCGTCGCCCCCACCTCCCTCCCACCGCCGAGGACCCACGCTGCCTTCGCACCGTCTCCCACGCCTCCCCGGCCAGGTCGCCCTCCCCGAGCAGAAGAACGCGGCGCCGTCCCCGGCCGGCCTGGAGGGGTTCAACTCCGCACCCGCCGACACGGTCGTGCACGTCCTCCTGACCTGCTGCCGCAGCCTGCGCTGGGCCCATCGCCTGGCCGACCACCGGCCCTACCCGGACCTGGACGCCCTGCTCGCCGCGGCCGACGAGGCGGCGTACGACCTGACGCCCGCCGACCTCGCCGAGGCGCTGGCCGGCGAGTCGCTCACGCTGCTCCCGGACGCCACGTACTCCGCCGCCCACACCGCACTCAGCGCCGCGCACGCCGCGTACGAGAGCCGATTCGGGCATGTGTTCGCGATCTGTCTGGACGACGCGACCCCCGAGGAGGCCCTCGACCAGGTACTCGTCGCCATCCGATCACGGTTGACCAGCGATCCGGAGGAGGAACGGGTCACCACGGCGGACGAGCTGCGCCGCCTGGCGAAGGGCCGTCTGAGCCGCCTGGTGCGCCACTCTTTCGGGTCATCCGTGCCGGAGCGCCCCCTTTAGGGCTACGGGGCTGTGACACGTACGGCTGCGCCTCGTGGGCGGGAGCAACCACGCACAACACGCACCGGGCAGACAGCCCGAAGCTCCCCCACCTCACCCGTTAATAGCCCGAACGTGCCTGTTTGATTGCCAGTTTGATCACATAGATAGGGCCGCTGTAAGCGTTCCGACAACACGTCGCTACGATGGCCAGGGCCGGTGGACCGTACCCGGCCGGGCCGACCGACACAGAAGCCGGCAGGCCCCAATCCCCGCTCCCGGAGGGTTCTTCCGTGCCGGCTGGAACGCTGTACCGCGGCCGGGAAGGAATGTGGTCCTGGGTGGCTCACCGAGTCACCGGCGTCCTCATCTTCTTCTTCCTGTTCGTACACGTGCTGGACACCGCTCTCGTCCGTGTCTCCCCCGAGGACTACGACAAGGTCGTGTCCACGTACAAGACGCCGATCGTCGCGCTGCTGGAGTACGGCCTCGTGGCCGCCATCCTCTTCCACGCGCTCAACGGCCTGCGAGTCATCGCCGTCGACTTCTGGTCGAAGGGCCCGCGCTACCAGAAGCAGATGCTCTGGTCCGTCGTCGGTATCTGGGTCGTGCTGATGGCCGGGGCCCTGTACCCCGTCCTCGGTCACGCATTCCGCGAAGTCTTCGGGAGCTGACGCAGATGTCCACCACTGAAACCGCCGCTTCCGGCATCGGCCCCGTCGAGGGCGCGGACGCGTTCTCGGCGTACAGCGTCGACAACCCGGCACCGCTCATCGAGGCCCCGCGCAAGCGCACCAAGAAGACCCCGAAGTCGACCCGCGGCAACTTCGAGATGTACGGCTGGCTGTTCATGCGCCTGTCCGGCATCGTCCTGGTCGTCCTGGTCATCGGCCACCTGCTCATCCAGCTCGTCCTCGACGGCGGCGTCTCCAAGATCGGCTTCGCCTTCGTGGCCGGCCGCTGGGCGAACCCCTGGTGGCAGGTCTGGGACCTGGCCATGCTGTGGCTCGCCATGCTGCACGGCGCCAACGGCCTGCGTACCGTCATCAACGACTACGCGGAGCGTGCGAACACGCGCCTGTGGCTGAAGGGCCTGCTGTACACCGCCACGGTGTTCACGATTCTGTTGGGCACGCTGGTGATCTTCACCTTCGACCCGAACATCCGCTAGGCACGGGGCTGAGGCAACCACCATGAAGATCCACAAGTACGACACCGTCATCGTCGGCGCCGGCGGCGCCGGCATGCGCGCCGCCATCGAGGCGACGAAGCGCAGCCGCACCGCCGTGCTGACGAAGCTCTACCCCACCCGCTCCCACACGGGCGCCGCGCAGGGCGGCATGGCCGCCGCGCTGGCCAACGTGGAGGAGGACAACTGGGAGTGGCACACCTTCGACACCGTCAAGGGCGGTGACTACCTGGTCGACCAGGACGCCGCCGAGATCCTGGCGAAGGAGGCCATCGACTCGGTCCTCGACCTGGAGAAGATGGGCCTGCCGTTCAACCGGACGCCCGACGGGACGATCGACCAGCGCCGCTTCGGCGGTCACTCCCGCAACCACGGCGAGGCCCCGGTCCGCCGGTCCTGCTACGCCGCGGACCGCACCGGCCACATGATCCTCCAGACGCTTTACCAGAACTGCGTCAAAGAGGGTGTGGAGTTCTTCAACGAGTTCTACGTCCTCGACCAGCTGATCATCGAGGTCGACGGTGTCAAGCGCTCGGCGGGCGTCGTCGCCTACGAGCTCGCGACCGGCGAGATCCACGTCTTCCAGGCGAAGGCCGTGATCTACGCGTCCGGCGGCACCGGCAAGTTCTTCAAGGTGACGTCCAACGCGCACACCCTGACGGGTGACGGCCAGGCGGCGGTCTACCGTCGCGGGCTGCCGCTGGAGGACATGGAGTTCTTCCAGTTCCACCCGACCGGCATCTGGCGCATGGGCATCCTGCTGACGGAGGGCGCCCGTGGTGAGGGCGGCATCCTCCGCAACAAGGACGGCGAGCGCTTCATGGAGAAGTACGCGCCGGTCATGAAGGACCTCGCGTCCCGTGACGTCGTCTCGCGCTCCATCTACACCGAGATCCGCGAGGGCCGCGGCTGCGGTCCCGAGGGCGACCACGTCTACCTGGACCTCACCCACCTCCCGCCGGAGCAGCTGGACGCCAAGCTGCCCGACATCACGGAGTTCGCCCGTACGTACCTCGGCATCGAGCCCTACACGGACCCGATCCCGATCCAGCCCACCGCGCACTACGCGATGGGCGGCATCCCGACGAACGTCGAGGGTGAGGTCCTGTCGGACAACACCACCGTCGTCCCGGGCCTGTACGCCGCCGGTGAGGTCGCGTGCGTGTCGGTGCACGGCGCCAACCGCCTGGGCACGAACTCCCTCCTGGACATCAACGTCTTCGGACGTCGTGCGGGCATCTCGGCCGCCGAGTACTCGGCGAAGGCCGACTACGTCGAGCTGCCCGAGGACCCGGCCTCCCAGGTCGTGTCGCAGGTCGAGCGCCTGCGCAGCTCCACGGGCACCGAGCGGGTCGCCGACATCCGTCGGGAACTGCAGGAGTGCATGGACGCCAACGTGATGGTGTTCCGCACCGAGCAGACGATCAAGACGGCCGTGGAGAAGATCGCGGAACTCCGCGAGCGCTACCGGAACGTCTCGATCCAGGACAAGGGCAAGCGGTTCAACACCGACCTCCTTGAGGCCATCGAGCTGGGCAACCTGCTCGACCTGGCCGAGGTCATGGCCGTCTCCGCGCTGGCCCGCAAGGAGTCGCGCGGCGGTCACTACCGCGAGGACTACCCGAACCGCGACGACGTCAACTTCATGCGCCACACCATGGCGTACCGCGAGGTCGGCGACGACGGCACCGAGTCCATCCGTCTCGACTACAAGCCGGTCGTCCAGACCCGCTACCAGCCGATGGAGCGTAAGTACTGATGGCTACCCCTGTTATGGACAAGGCGGAGGCGGCCGGCCGGCCCGAGCCCGGTTTCGCCGACTCCCCCTACATCACGGTCACCTTCCGCATCCGCCGCTTCAACTCCGAAGTCTCGGCGGAGGCGGCCTGGGAAGACTTCCAGCTGGAGATCGACCCCAAGGAGCGTGTCCTCGACGCCCTCCACAAGATCAAGTGGGACCAGGACGGCACCCTGACCTTCCGCCGCTCCTGCGCGCACGGCATCTGCGGCTCGGACGCCATGCGGATCAACGGCAAGAACCGTCTGGCGTGCAAGACGCTGATCAAGGACCTCAGCCCCGAGAAGCCGATCACGGTCGAGCCCATCAAGGGCCTGACGGTCCTGAAGGACCTCGTGGTCGACATGGAGCCGTTCTTCCAGGCGTACCGCGATGTGATGCCCTTCCTCATCACGAAGGACACGAACGAGCCCACGCGGGAACGCCTTCAGTCGGCCGAGGACCGCGAGCGCTTCGACGACACGACGAAGTGCATCCTCTGCGCGGCCTGCACGTCCTCGTGCCCGGTCTTCTGGAACGACGGCCAGTACTTCGGCCCGGCCGCCATCGTGAACGCCCACCGCTTCATCTTCGATTCGCGTGACGAAGCGGGCGAGCAGCGCCTCGAGATCCTCAACGACAAGGACGGCGTGTGGCGCTGCCGCACGACCTTCAACTGCACGGACGCCTGCCCGCGCGGCATCGAGGTCACGAAGGCCATCCAGGAAGTGAAGAGGGCGCTGATCACGCGCCGCTTCTGACCAACGGCTTCCTGGTCGTACGTCCCTGAGGGTCTCGCCCCGGTCTCCGGACCGGGGCGAGACCCTTCGCCGTACGAGGGCTACAGCTGGCTCAGGATGGTCGGGTCGGTGATCTCCGTGTCCTTGGCGAGCAGCATCGCCTTGCGGCCCGGGTGTCGCGCGGCTGCCCTTCCACCAGCTCCGTGTCCTGGAAGTTGTGGAGCAGGTGCACGATGCGGCGGCGGGTGGCCGTACCCGGTTCCAGTTCGTGGTACCGGGCGGCCAGGCAGTGCACCAACGCGACCTGGAAGTTGCCGTCCGCGGCACGCACGGCGTCGACGACCTTGCGGCCCTCCCAGCCCCAGTGGTCGTCGACCATCTCGGCGAGCGCGAGCAGTTCGGGTACGAGCCGCTCGGTGTCCTCGGTGGCGATCAGGCCGAGGATGTCGCCGACGAGCCGGGCGTACGCGGAAGGTGACGTGATCATCAGCCGCCCATCAGCGCGACGAGCTTCAGAAACGTGACCTCGGTGCCGAGTGCGAGCTCGATCTCCTTGTCGAGGTCGGTGACTTGCCGGTCCCCGACCAGCACCAGAAACCCATTCCCAGCGAAGGCCGTGAGCGCCGGCTCGGTCTGCGCCTCGGGGTCTATCCGCCGCGGCGTCCGCAACGCGTACCCGTTCAGCACGCGCTCGGTGTCCTGCGGCTGCACCAGCCCCTGTCCAGGCTGCTGCTCCGCAAGGGAATCGCGGCAAGTGGTGGCGGAGTCGATCTGAACTCCCTGGCATCCGCCGCCAATTCCTCGGGCGGGGCCGACACCGAGTACGGCGCCTCGGGCTGGTCCAGCAGCAGCGTGCCGCTCCTGATCGGCACACCGGATGTCAACGGGGACTCCGTCCCTGATGTCTGGGCCGTGCGGTCCGACGGGTCCGTGCGGTTCTACGCCGGTGGAAGGCGACGCTGCCCGGGGCCGGGACCGAGGCCATCGCGCCCGCGGGCCATTGGAGAACGCGGCGCCATCGGCTGAGGGCGCGATGCGGGGGCCGGACCAGGGGGGAACCTACCCTTTCGGCCCCCGCAATGGCTCCTACGCGGGCTCCGAACCGCCTCGCCGCCGGTTGATGGCCGTCAGGTCGATCTCGATCTCGAAGGGGACGGTGATCTTCAGGCGGTCATGGAAGATGCCGGTGAGGGCGTAGGCCTTGGTGGCCGGGTCGAGTTCGTAGACGTACACGAAGGGCAGGCCCTTGTTGTCGTCCTCCTCGACGCGCCAGAAATGCCGCACCCCTGCCTCCGCGTACTTGTGGGGCTTGACCTCGCGGTCGCGCTTGCGCGAGTCGGGGGAAACGACCTCGACGGCAAGGACGATGTCCTCCGGCTCATACCAGGTCTGGTCCGGGCCTGTGTTCGCTTCCATCGGGAAGACCAGGACGTCCGGCTCAGGCCGGTTCTTGGCGTCCAGTTTGATCGTCATTTCCCGCATGACGTCGAGATGGTCCGGGGCCTGCTCCAGGAGGCTGTTCTCCAGCAGGCGCATGCAGCGTCCGTGGAAAGCGGTCTGCGGACTCATGAAGACGAGACTCCCGTCGATCAACTCCGTGTGCGGCGGGAGGCCCGGAATCCGGTCGAGGTCGTCCGCGGTCCAGCCCTCGGGGGGCGGGATCGGCCAGCGGTACGACGGCTCGTCGTCCAGGCCCTCGTCCATCCCGTTCTCGGATGCGGCGCTCATCGGTGCTCCCATGCGACGGAGTCTCGCCTGTCTCTTCAGCCTACCCAGGGGGGAATGTCACCCGCCTCCCCCCAACGAGTGACCCCCACGGTCAGCCCCCAAGCCCCCCGAAGGGACCCTCCTTAATCTGATGGCATGTCAGATGACGTGTCATACGAGCTGCTCGGATTCGACAACGTTCTGCTGCCCGTCGGGGACCTCGGCGAGGCCGTGGCGTTCTACGAGCGGGCCGGGTTCCCGGTCGCGTTTCGGCTCGACGAGGCCGGGATCGCGCTGCTGAAGGTGGGCAAGGAGACACCCGGGGTGCTGTTGCAGCAGGACGAGGAGCTGAGTCATCGGCCGCCACCGTGGGCCTCGCCGCGGGTGTGGCTGGAGGTGCGGGACGCCCGGGCCGCGGCGGCCGCCCTCGCGTCGGCCGGTATTCAGCCGCTCGACGCCCCGTTCCCCGTGGCCACCGGATGGACCGTCGAGATCGCCGACCCCTGGGGCAACGTCATCGGTCTCACGGACTACGGCAAGCGGCCCGAGCTCGGACGTCGGGGGTGACCACCCACTCGACTTGAACATGTTCAAAAGCGGGGCTACATTCTTTCTCGACAGCGTTTTGAACGCGTTCAAGAAGGGGTGGGGACATGGACCTCACAGTCGTCGCGTATGTCATCTACCTGCTGGTCAGCATCGCGCTGACCATCTGGGTGGCGCGCACGCTGAGCCACAACGGGCGGATCTTCCTGGCCGATGTGCTGCACGGCAACGAGAAGCTCGCCGAGGCCGTCAACCACCTGCTGGTGGTGGGCTTCTACCTGGTCAACCTGGGCTTCGTCGCGCTCTATCTGAACCAGGACACCGAGATCGACAACGCCCGCGGGATCTTCGAGGCCCTGTCGACCAAGCTCGGTGTGGTGCTGCTCGTGCTCGGGGTCATGCACCTGGGGAACGTGTATGTACTCAACAAGATCCGGCGGCGGGGAGTGATGGAGCGGGAGCAGATGCCGCCCGTCGCGCCGACGGATTGGATCGTGCCGACGGCCGGGGCGTGACCTCGATGACCGGCTTCGCGGCCACACGGGACCGGGGCGCGCGCGTCCCGGTTCTCGGGCTCACCGTGCTGTACGACGCGCAGTGCTCGCTGTGCACCTTCTTGAAGGACTGGCTCGGCAAGCAACGGCAGTCGGTGCCGCTCCGGCTCGTGCCGGCCGGGTCCGACGAGGCGCGGCGCCGCTTCCCGGGGCTCGATCACCGGGCCACCCTCGGCGAGATCACCGCCGTGGGGGACGGCGGGCAGGTCTACGAGGGCGCGGCCGCCTGGGTCGTCACCCTGTGGGCACTGCGTGAGCACCGGCCGCTCGCCCATCGGCTGAGCACCCCGGCCGGCGCCCGTCTCGCGAAGGGCGCGACGCTCGCCGCCGCCAAGTGGCGGGAGACCCACACCGCCGACCGGTGGAGTGGCAACGCCTATGGGTGGGGGGACGGGTGGCGTTACGACCCGAGCGCTGGATGGACGTACGAGGCTCCCGCCTGCGACAGCGGCAACTGCTCGACCGGTTCCACTCGTTAGGCTCGTCCTCGTGCCAGCACCAACAGACAGCCCCGGTCAGGACAGCTCCGGCTCCGACGTGGTCCCCGAAAAAGGTCCCGACAAGACGCACGCCAAGAGCGAGCACACCCGTGCCCTGATCCTGGAGACGGCGATGCGGCTGTTCCAGGAGCGGGGGTACGACAAGACCACCATGCGGGCCATCGCCAAGGAGGCCGGGGTCTCCGTCGGCAACGCGTACTACTACTTCGCCGGCAAGGAGCACCTGATCCAGGGCTTCTACGACCGGATCGCCGCCGAGCACCAGGTGGCGGCGCGCGAGGTGCTGGATCGCGAGACGGATCTGGAGGCCCGGCTCGGCGGGGTGCTGAAGGCGTGGCTGGACATCGCCACCCCGTACCACGAGTTCGCGGTGCAGTTCTTCAAGAACGCCGCCGACCCGGACAGCCCGCTCAGTCCCTTCTCCCCCGAGTCGGAACACGCGCGCGTGGAGGCCATCAGCGTCCACCGGGAGGTGCTGGCCGGGGCGAAGACCAAGGTGCCGGAGGAACTCCGGGACGCGCTGCCCGAATTGATGTGGCTCTCCCAGATGGGGCTCGTCCTGTACTGGGTCTTCGACCGGACCGAGGGACGCGAGCGCAGCTACCGGCTCGCCGAGCGCGGGGCCCGGCTGACCGCGCGGGGCGTCGTGCTGGCCCGCTTCCGCGTTCTGCGGCCCCTCGTCCACGAGGTGCACGAGCTGTTCACGGACTTCCTGCCGGGGATGACCAAGGCCCTGCCCGATCCGGCCAAGAAGAACTCGTCCCAGGGGGCCCGTTCAGAAAACGGGCCCCCTAGGAGACTCAGCAAGCGCCGAGCCTCAGGAACCGACGAGTCTCGGTAGGCGATGAGGCCCAGTAGCCGACGAGCCTGGGCAAGAGACTCAGTTCACCGCGTCGACTTCCCCCTCCGCCAACTCCACGTCGTACACCAGCGGGCCGTCCTCCACGACCACGTGCCGTGCGCGGGCCCCGTACGACGCCGCCGTGGCCGCCAGGAGGTACGTACCCGGCGCGGGCACCGACACGATGTACGAGCCGTCCGCCAGCGAGCCGGCACGGTCCAGTTGGCGCCCGCCCTTGGACAGGAGGGTCACCACCGCACCCTCGACCGGATCGCCGTCGGCGGTGCGGATGAAGCCGTGGACAACCGAGGCGCCGCCCTCCGCGGGAAGCTCCTCCAGGGTCTCCTCCTTCGGCTCCACCGCCAGATGCGGCAACCGCTTCTCGAGGCCGGCCGGCAGCCACCAGTTGGACTTGCCGAGCAGATGCATCGCCGCCGGCACCAGGGCCGTACGGAGAATGAAGGCGTCGAGGGCGACGGCTGCCGCCAGGCCCACGCCCGCCATCGCGGCCCCCGAGTCGCCGCTCAGGACGAAGGCAAGGAAGACGCAGACCATGATGAGCGCCGCGCTGTTGATGACGCGGCTCGTCTCCGTCAGCCCGACCCGCACCGCGCGCGCGTTGTCCTTCGTGTGCACCCACTCCTCGTGCATCCGGCTCACCAGGAACACCTGGTAGTCCATCGAGAGGCCGAAGAGGAGGGACAGCATGATGACGGGCAGGAAGGCGTTGATCGGCCCCTCCTTGCCGAGGCCGAGCAGGTCGAGGCCCCATCCCCACTGGAAGATCGCGGTGAGGACGCCGAAGGAGGCCGCCGCGGCGATCAGGTTCATCAGCGCGGCCGTCAGCGGCACCACGAGGGAGCGGAAGGCGACCAGCAGGAGCAGGAAGCCGAGACCGATGATCGTGGCGATGAAGAAGGGCAGCCGGTCACCGGTGATGGAGGCGAAGTCCTTGGAGACGGCCGTCACGCCACCGACGTGGGCTTGAGCGCCCGCGCCGGGGATCACCCGGTCCCGTAGCGTGTCGATGAGCTGGTCGGTCTTCTCCGACTGCGGCGAGGTCGTCGGCACCACCTGGATCACCGTCACGCCCCGCGCGGGCGGCAGCGCGGCGACCCGGGCGACTCCGGCGGTGTCACCGATGCCCTTCACCAGGCTGTCCGTGTCGCCGCTGGACACGACCACCTGCAAGGGGCCGTTGAAACCGGGCCCGAAGCCCTCGGCGAGCAGGTCGTACGCCTTCCTGGTCGTCGTCGAGGCGTCGTCGTTGCCCTGGTCGGTGGCGCCCAGCCGCAGTGACAGCACGGGCAGCGCGAGGACGGCCATGACGACCACGGCCAGGGTGGCGATCGTACGAGGGCGCCGCTGGACGCTCGCCGACCAGCGCGCCGCGGCACCGCTCGCCCGCTCCGGCTCGGGCCCTCCCCCACTCTCGGCTTCGCTCGACCGGGCGGTGCCCCCAGCCTCCAGCTTGCGCCGCTGGCGGCGGCTGAGCACCCGGGTGCCGAGCAGACCGAGCAGCGCCGGCAGCAGGGTGACCGCCGCGAGCACGCTGAAGACGACGGTGAGCGAGGTGCCGATGACCACACCGTCCAGGAACCGCAGGTTCGTCACCAGCATCCCGGCGAGCGCGATGCACACCGTGCCGCCCGCGAACAGCACCGCCCGACCGGAGGTGTTGAGGGCGGTGACCGTCGACTCCTCCGGTTTCATGCCGCGCAGGATGCCGCGTCGGTGCCGCGTCACGATGAAGAGCGCGTAGTCGATGCCCACACCGAGCCCGATGAGGGTGGCGAGCAGCGGGGCCAGGTCGGGGATGTCGGTGGCGTGGCTGAGCAGCTGGGTGGAGAACAGGCCGGTGCCGACGCCGAACAGGGCGATGGCGATCGGCAGCAGCATCGCGAACAGTGAGCCGAAGGCCAGGAACAGGACGACGGCCGCGGCCAGGATGCCGACCATTTCAGCGAGTCCGGTGGGCGGTTCCTGCACCCGCTGGATCGCCTGACCGCCCAGCTCGACATGCAGACCGCCGCGTTCGGCGTTCTGCGCGGTGTCGACGACGTCCTGCACCAGTTCCTTGGGGACGGCGTTCGCCTGCTCCGCGAAGGTGATCTGGGCGTACGCGATCTTGCCGTTCCGGCTGATCTGCGCCGCGCCCCGGTCGCCCGAGTACGGGCCGGCCACGTCGCCGACGCCCTTCATCTTCCCGATCTCGTCGAGTACGGGCTGGATCCTGGACCGTACGGACTGGTCCCGGACCGTTCCCTCGTCGACCTTCCACACCACCGTGTCGGTGTCGCCCGCACTGTTCGGGAACGCCTTCTCCATCAGGTCGTACGCGCTCTTGGAGTCCGTATTCGGAAGGGAGAAGACATTCGCGTAGTCCGTGCCCGCGGTGGAAGCCGCGAAGCCCAGTCCGAACAATGCCGCCACCCACAGCAACAGGACCACCAGCCGGTGCCGATAGCACCACCGTGCCAATGTCGCCACGCTCAACGCTCCTTAGTCGGTCGGTTGGTCCCCCAGGTCCTGGACAACAGGATTTCCGGGGGCACGCGCGCGTGGACACGCAGTGGCCATGACTCTCAAGGAACTCCAAAGGGCGGACGCCCCTCGCTGTCAGTGCCGGTGCGGATACTGGGGACATGACCGGTCACGAGGGAGCCACCGTGCTCGTCGTAGAGGACGAGCCGAGCATCGCGGACGTCCTGGCCATCGCCCTGCGCTATCACCGTTTCGAGGTGATGACGGCGGGCACCGTCCGCCAGGCGCTCACGCTCGCCGAGCGCACCCGCCCCGACGCCGCGCTGCTCGACGTGATGCTCCCGGACGGCGACGGCCGGGCGCTCGGCCGTGAACTGCGGGTACGGCAGCCCGACCTGGCCATCGTCTTCCTCACCGCACGGGACGCGCCCGCCGAGATCGTGGGAGCGCTCGGCTTCGGCGACGACTACATCACCAAGCCGTTCAACATCGACGAGGTCGTCGCCCGGATCACGGCCGTACTGCGCCGCACCCGCGCGGACGACGTCCTGCCGCAGCGCCCGCCCCTGCGATACGGCGACCTGGAACTGGACGAGACGACGTACAGCGTCCATCGCGCGGGCCATACGGTGGAGCTCACGCCGACCGAGTACGCCCTGCTGCGCTTCCTGGTCCGCAACGGCGGGCGGATCGTGCCCAAGGAGCAACTCCTGCGCCACGTGTGGCAGTACGAGCACTCGGCCGAGTCGACCGTCGTGGAGACGTACATCAGCTATCTGCGGCGCAAGCTCGAACCGCTGGGGCCGCCGGTGATCCAGACGCGGCGGGGCGTCGGATACGGGCTCGCATGACAAGCCTGCCTCGTCTGAAGATCCCGGGCCGCGTGAGGATGCCGGCGCGTCTGAAGATCCCGGCGCGCGTGAGGCCCCGGCGCCCGCTCTGCCGGCACGGTGTCCATTCTCTCCGGGGCCAGCTGACGCTCGCGAACGTGGGGCTGCTGGCCCTGGGCATAGTGGTGGCGACCGCCGTGAGCCTGATGGGCATGCGGCACTATCTGCTCGACCAGATCGACACCGAGCTCGTCAAGACCCGGGAGTCGCTCGGCAGTTCGCAGCTCACCATGCAACAGATCGACTCACTGAGCGCGCTGGCATTCGTACGCGACCGCATGCTGCCCCCCACGGACGAGTCACCGAAACCGGACTCGATCTTCACGGCCGTCGACAGGACCGGGAAGGCCGTCGCCATAGCCGGCTTCAAGCCGACCAGTACCCAACGAGCCCTGGCGGCCGCCGTGCACGACCCGCACGCCCTCGCTGCCGACAGCGAACCGCACGACGTCACGGTGCACGGCGCCGCCTACCGGGCGACCGGGGTCCGGCTCGCCGACGGCACATACGTGCTGCTTGCCACCTCGACCGACGCGCTGCACAAGGGCATCGCGAAGGCGCTCAAGCTCGATGTGACCATCGGCACGCTGCTGTTGGCGCTGCTCGCCTGCCTGACGATGTTCAGCGTACGGCGTCGGATGCGGCCGTTGGAGGACATGGTGGAGACCTCCTCGGCGATCGCCGAGGGGGATCTGACCCGGCGTGTGCCCTCCAGCCACCATCCGACCCAGGAGGTCGAGCAGTTGCGGCTCGCCCTCAACTCGATGCTCCACCAGGTCGAGTCGGCGTACCGGACGCGCGAGCGCAGCGCCGCCCAGCTGCGCCGGTTCGTCGGCGACGCCTCGCACGAGCTGCGCACGCCGCTGTCGGCAATACGCGGCTATCTCCAGCTCTACGAGAAGGGGATGCTGACCGATCCGGCCGAGCGCAAGCGGGCCTGGGACCGGATGAACGGGGAGGCCGACCGCATGGGCCGGCTCGTGGACGAGCTGCTCACCCTGGCCCGCCTCGATCAGCGTCCCGAACTTCGCTTCAGGAACGTCGACTTGAGCCGCCTGGTGCGGGACGCGGCCGAGGATCTGCGGGCCCAGCAGCCGGGGCGCCCGGTGAGCGTGGGCGCCGACGGCACGCTGCTCGTGCAGGCCGACGAGTCGGGGCTGCGCCAGGTGCTCGGCAATCTCGTGGGCAACGTACGCACCCACACGCCCGCCGAAGTGCCGGTGCGGCTCGGTCTGGAACGCGCGGACGGTGTCGTACGGCTGTGTGTCACGGACGAGGGTCCGGGGCTCCCGGAGGAGGACGCGGCACGCATCTTCGACCGGTTCTTCCGGGCAGGCGGCGGCGCGGGCAGCGGGCTCGGCATGGCGATCGTGCACGGTGTGGTGGCGGCACACGGGGGCGAGGTGGCGGTACGGACGGCACCGGGCGAGGGGCTGGTGGTGACGGTGACGCTGCCGGCACGGTGACGCTCGCGCTGTTCGGTGCGGTGACGCTCGCGCTGTTCGGTGCGGTGCGGCTCGCCCCTCCGCGCGGGCGCTCACGCCGCCGGTGCGGTGACGCTCGCGCTGTTCGGTGCGGTGGGGCTGGCCCCCTCGGCGCGGGGGCTCACGCCGCCGGCGCGGTGACGCTCGCGCTGTTCGGTGCGGTGCGGCTCGCCCTCACAGTGTGGTGCGGCTCGCCCTTTCGACGCGGGCGCTCACGCCGCCGGTGCGGTGACGCTCGCGCTGCTCGGTGCGGTGCGGCTCGCCCTCACAGTGTGGTGCGGCTCGCCCTTTCGACGCGGGCGCTCACGCCGCCGGTGCGGTGACGCTCGCGCTGTTCGGTGCGGTGCGGCTCGCCCTCACAGTGTGGTGCGGCTCGCCCTTTCGACGCGGGCGCTCACGCCGCCGGTGCGGTGACGCTCGCGCTCCCCGCGCGATGACGGTGACACTCCCTGCGCGGTGCTGCCACGCTTTCGGCACGGTGCCGCCACGCTTCAGGCGGGGTGACGGCCCGGCGCGGTGACCTGCTGAAACCGACTTGGGAAGAAGCTGACCTGGATGATTGAACACGGGCCGCCGCGGCACCGTACACAGATTCAGATACAGATGAAGGCGGCCCCGACGTCCCCAGCCTGGTCCGCCGCGCCACCACCGGGCTTCGCACGGAAGGACCGCCGGGTTGTCGTTCAACACGAGCTCTCGACAGCTGCCGAACACGGACGAGATGCCTCCGGAGGCGAGGCCTGTGCCGGAGCCGCCCGCGCCCGCCCCGGGTGCGGGTGAGACCACGGCCGAAGCCACCTCGCGTGAGCGTGAAGCCGCGCCCGAGGCCACGTCCGGTGAGCCCGAAGCGCCGGTCGAAGCCACCCCTGGCGTCACGGAAGCCCCGGCCGAAGCAGCCTCCAACGACACCGAAGCCACCCCCGGCCTCCCGGAAGCCCCGGCCGAGGCAACCTCCACTGACACCGAAGCCACGCCCGAAACCACCCCCGGCGACGCCGAAACCCCGGCCGAAGCAGCCTCCAACGACACCGAAGCCACCCCCGGCGACGGGGAAGACCCGGCCCCGGCATCGGACGGCCCTGAAGCCCCGGCCGAAACCGCTCCCACTGCCACCCCTGGTTCCGCCGCCTCCCCCGTCCACGGCCGGCGGCGCTGGCGCGGCTGGCGTGAGAAGTACCCCGTCGCGGCCCGCACCCTGGCATGGACGACCACCGGTCTGGCCGCCGCGCTCGTGCTGTTCGCGCTGCTCATGCCGAGCAAGATCGACGACTTCAGGCCCGCCGAGTTCGCCCGTATCCCGGTGGAGGCCATCTTCGGCGCGGCCGTACTGATCGTCCTGCCGCGCAAGCCGCGGATCGCCGTGGCGGCGCTCGCCGGGCTGAGTCTCGGCGCGCTGACCGTCCTGAACTTCCTCGACATCGGCTTCTACGAATACCTCGGACGAGGATTCAACGTCGTCCTCGACTGGACGCTGTTCGGCGACGCGCAGGCGTACCTTCAGGACACGATGGGCAAGAAGGGCGCCCTCGGCATCGTCGTCGTGGTCGTACTGATCGTGCTCGCCGTGCTCGCCCTCATGACGCTGTCGGTCGTTCGGCTGGGCAACCTGCTGGCCCGGTACACCGAGAGGGCGACGCGCACGACGCTGGTGATGGCCATCGTCTGGGTCACCTGCGCGGCGCTCGGCGTGCAGTTCACCGGCGTGCCGTTCGCCTCCGAACACACCACGCTGGTCGTCCAGGACCGTGCCGAGCGGGTGCGGAACACGATCCGGGACGAGGCGGCGTTCGCGAAGATCGCCAAGAAGGACGCCTTCGCCGACACCCCGCCGGACCAGCTGCTGACGGGGCTGCGCGGCAAGGACATGATGATCACGTTCATCGAGAGCTACGGCCGCAGCGCGATCGAGGACCCGGTCATGGCGCCGGGCGTCGACGCGACGCTCACCGCCGAGAACGAGAAGCTGACCAAGGCCGGTTTCGCGGCGAAGAGCGGCTGGCTCACCTCGGCGACGTACGGCGGAAGCAGCTGGCTGGGTCACTCCACTTTCCTGTCCGGTCTGTGGATCAACAACCAGCAGCGCTACCGCACCGTCACGGCAGGGGACCACCTGACCCTCCCCGGCGCCTTCAAGAAGACGGGCGACTGGGACACGGTCGGGGTCATGCCGGGCGTCCAGAAGGCCTGGCCGGAACAGAAGTTCTACGGCATCGACAAGCTCTACGACTCCCGCGACCTCGGCTACAAGGGACCGAAGTTCAGCTGGTCGACCATGCCCGACCAGTACGCCCTGACCGCGTTCGAGCGACTGGTGCACGGCAAGAAGCACGACAAGCCGCTGATGTCGACGATCATCCTGACCTCCAGCCACCAGCCCTGGGCGCCGATCCCCAAGACGGTCCCCCAGGACCAGGTCGGCAACGGCTCGATCTACGACGCCATCCAGAAGGCCGGCAAGAAGCCCGCGGACATCATCACCGACTCGACCAAGTCCAAGCAGGAGTACGGCAAGTCCATCCAGTACTCGGTGACCAGCCTCATCGACTACCTGGTGAAGTACGGCAACAAGGACACCGTGCTCGTCTTCCTCGGCGACCACCAGCCCATCGCCCGGGTCAGCGGCAACAACGCCAGCCGTGACGTGCCGGTCTCGATCGTCGCCAAGGACCCGAAGGTGCTCGACAAGATCGCCGACTGGGGCTGGACGGACGGCCTGCAGCCCCAGCACGACGCGCCGGTCTGGAAGATGAGCGCGTTCCGCGACCGCTTCCTGACGGTGTACGGCTCCACACCCAGGCCGTGAGTCACGTGGCCGCGGCCACCAGCGCCCACGCCGTCTTCCCGTAGCGTCCCCGGCTCCACACCCCCCACGCCACGGCGATGTTCTCCACGAGATGGAGCCCGCGGCCGGTCTCCTCCCAGTCGGCGACCGGCCGCAGACCGGGTTCGGCAAGGCCCTCGTCGGAGACCTCGATGAAGCAGGACCCGTCGGCGAGGGCCGTTACAGCGACCTCGAACTCCCTTTCAAGAAGCGGTCCCCGTGGCGCACCACGTCGGCCGCCGGTTCGGAGACGGGAAGCACGACGTCCTCGAGGGCCGGGGCGTCGGCACGGTGACCTCAGTCGGCGAGATGGTCCCGCACCCTGCGCCGAGCGAGACCGACGGACGCCGGATGCCGCGGCGGCGGGAAGGAGCTGCGTCTCACCACATCCACTCCTCACCCCGCACACATTTCCGACACGGTGCTGTGTTGGGTAGGAGCGCGATGTCACCGGGGCGGGTTTCCACCCCGCGGGATCACGTCGGTTGTCATATCCAGCTCAGCCGCCAGAGGCGGAACACACCGGTCCCGTCCGACAGATACTGACCGCCCCCGACGTCCTCGCTGGTGAGTACATACTCCTTGCGCTGCCACAACGGAATCAGCGGAACGTCCTGAGCCACGACTTCCTGAAGCTGCCGGAAGGAGTCGTCCGCGAGGCTGCGCTCCTTGTACTCCTGAGTGGCCAGAACCAGCCGGTCGGCCGCCTTGCTGCTGTAGCCGTTCTTCATGCTGTTGCCGGTGCCGACGAGCGGGGCGCCGAAGGTGTCCGGGTCGGGATAGTCGGCGACCCAGCCGACGGCCCACGCGTCCAACCGCCCCTGGGCGTACTGCTTCTGGAATTCGGTCCACTCGTAACCCTTGGTCTCCACCTTGAACAGACCGCTCGCCTCCAGCTGCCGCTTGAGCTCGGCGGCCTCCTGCCCCGCGGCGCCCCGCCCCTGGCCGTACCCATAAGTGAAGTGGACCGGCAACTGCACCCCGGCCTCGGTCATTGACACTTGGTTTTCGTGACCAAGTTCCGGCACAAGGTGTTCAAGGATGCTCATCTTCGGCGCATGGAGGAGATCATGCGGGCGGTCTGCGCGGACTTCGAATGCGAACTGGCGGAGTTCAACGGCGAGGACAACCACGTCCACCTCCTGGTGAACTTCCCGCCCAAGGTCGCCGTGACCAAGCTGGTCAACTCCCTCAAAGGGGTCTCCTCCCGACGCCTGCGCCAGGAGTTCCCCGACCTGGTGCGGCACTACTGGCGCGCCAACAAGCTCTGGTCCGGCTCCTACTTCGCCGGCACCGTAGGCGGCGCCCCCCTGAACATCGTGAAGCAGTACATCGAGCAACAGAACCGCCCCGCCTGAACCAAGCACCGCCCGGCTCCGCCAGGTTGAATGCTCCAGCGCTCCGCGCCGCACAGTTTCCTGCTCCGCAGGCACGCCACCGCGACACTCCGCGTCGCTATCGCGAGATTCGCTTCACCACCGGCCTGAAGGCCGATGCACTGCGAATAAGTCCCGGTAGCGCAGCACGATGGGCCGGCCGGTCTCCTTGACGGCACCCTTGTACTTCGGGTTGACCGCGAGCACGGCCTGCTTGTTCTTCGTGTACGTCTTCAGCAGAGAAAGCCCGGTGCCGTCGGCGCCGGTGCCGGTGCGCAGGGTGCGCTTCGGGTAGCGGGTGTGGTCGACGATCGAATCGGCGCCGGTGGCCACCTTGAACGGGAAAGTGGCGTCGGGCGAGGACAGATGGAAGGTGACGGTGAGACCGTCCGCGTCGACCGAGCCGAGGGTGGAGAAGAGGGACGTGGGCCCCACCAGGGAGTTGATGCGCTTCACCCGCTCGAAGGAGAACTTCACGTCCTCGGCGGTCATCCCGCGCCCGCTCGGAAAGGTCAGGTCGTCGCGCAACGTACACACCACCGGGCGGTGTCAGGGCGTCTCCGCCTGTCGCACTGCCTGCAGAAGTGGTTCCGGGCCTCTCCCGCCGGGAGCTCCAGTGACCCGACGACTCACCCCGCACGACGCTCGCCTCGTCGACCGATTTCGTCAACTTCACAGATACGTCGGTCAGTTGGCTCACCGCCTCAGCGCCCAGGCCAATCACGGAGCAGCGCCTCGCGCACATGGCCGATCCCCGCATCCCGTTGCTCACGCGCCCCGGTTGGATACCGCTGCGTCCGCTGCCGCCGCACGATGTCCATCTGCACCACTCCGCGCTGCGCACGGACACCTTCGCCGCGGCCAGGAGGCGACTGGCGGAGAACCGGCCACCCCTTGACGCCGACGAGCACAGCCGCGTACCGCGGCACCTTGGCCCGGCCGGCACGGCTTCCCACGGGTTCATGACACCGCGCGCCCCGTTCCGACCAGAGGCCCGGCAGAGGTCTGCCCTCGGCTCAGGCCTGCCGCGAAGCCAGCTCCACGACCGTGATGTCCGAGGGAGCACCCACCCGGGTCGGCGGCCCCCAGGCCCCCGCACCCCGGGACACGTACAACTGCGTGTCCCCGTAACGCTCCAGCCCGGCGAGCGTCGGATTGGCGGCGCCGGCGATGAAATTCCCCGGCCACAACTGCCCGCCGTGCGTGTGCCCGGACAGCTGAAGATCGACTCCGTGCCGCACGGCCTCATGAATCTGCACCGGCTGATGCGCGAGCAGCACACACGCCCGCGATGTGTCCCGGTCCCCGAGCGCCTTGCCGAAGTCGGGCCCCTGCCCCTCGCTCTCCCCCTGTACGTCGTTCACGCCGGCGAGATCGAATCCGGCCAACTCGGTACGCGCGTTCTCCAGAGGATGGATCCCCAGCTCCCGTACTTCTCGGACCCACTGCTCGGCCCCGGAGAAGTACTCATGATTACCCGTGACGAAGTACGACCCGAAACGCGACCGAAGCCGTGCAAGCGGCGCAGCCGCCGGGCCGAGGTCCTTCACGCTGCCGTCGACGAGATCGCCGACCACCGCGATGAGATCGGGCTGCGTGGAGTTGATGGTGTCGACGACCTTCTGGGCAAAGCCGCGCCCCAGCACCGGCCCCAGATGAATGTCGCTGACGACAGCGATCCGAAACCCATGAGCCGACCGCGGCAACTTGGCCAACGGCACCGTGACCCGCTTCACCCTGGGCCCCCGCAGAACGCCGTAGGTCCCGTACCCCACGGTCCCCACAGCGGCAGCCGCAGCCGCCCCACCCACGACCCGGGAGACGAAGAGCCGACGCGAGGGGGAACCGGTGCTCGACGGGGGACGGCCCGCACCCGCCGATCCGGCCGAAGGGGACGCGCCGGAAGGTCCGCCCGCAGCGGCCGGCGCGTCAACACCGGCCTCTTGGAACCCGGCCGATTCCGCGCCGGACCGAGGACGGATGCTCCGGCGCGGCCCCGACTCACCCTCGACGGCAGGGACGGACGAGACGGCTGCCGCAGCGGCACCGCCGGACGAGACGGCAGACACAGAGGCACCGCCGGACGAGACGGCAGACACAGAGGCACCGTCGGACGAGACGGCAGACACAGCCGAGTCGGCACGCGCAGGCAAGACGACCGCCCGCCGCTCGACCACCCGCCGCACCACCGACCGTACGAGTTCCCCCACCACCAGCGCGAGCACCAGGTAGATCGCCAGCGCCATCCACAGGAACCCAGGCCAGGCCAGCACCCGCTGAAGCCAGAACGGCGCCCCGGCCCGCTCACTCGCGACGGCCCCGAACATCAGCAGGGGCCCGGCGACGAAGACGGCCGCGCCCACCCGACGGGCCACCCCGGGCCCTGACGTGGTGTCGCGCACCAGGCGCCGCCACGCGTACCAGTGCAGCGCGCCGAGCACGGCCGGCGCAACCACGCCCACCAGCACAAAGACGATGACCATGACGCCGTATCCCCCGGTTGCCGTATCCGCGTTATGACGTCTGGCGCAAAGCGCGCACCCCGCGCAACCCGATCACGCCGACGACCGTCCCCAAGACAAAGGAGACGACGGCGAGCGTCAGGTGCACCCAGAAGTACGCCGTCGGATCCCCCGCGTCGTTGAACGCGAGCCCGCTGCCGTCCTTCCACAGGTTCTTGACGAAAGTGATCCAGATGACCCAGCTCCACACCCCGAAGGCGAGCAGGAACCAGGAGACGGGGCGGCTGAGCTTCATGGGTCCAGTATCACCGCCGTCGGCCGGGACCCGGCGCCGGGGTGGGGAGGGTGATAGGACTTCACGCCCCACGCCCTGTACTTTCTCGACCGTGCCTGCCACCGAAAAGACCGCCAAGCGATCCTTGCTGGTCACTTCCGCCACCCTGTTGTCCCTTTCGCTCGCCGCGCCCGCGTTCGCGGACGCGAGCCCGACAGCGAGTCCGACCACGACCCCGTCGGCCACTCCCCCGGCGAACATGTCGACCGTCGGCGGCGAGCGGCTGGGCCAGGCCGGCACGCAGGTGAATCTCGGCACCGGCGCTCCCGTCCTGCCCAAGGACCTCACCGCGCGCTCCTGGATCGTCGCCGACGCCGAGTCCGGCGACATCCTGGCCGCCCACAACGCGCACTGGCGGCTGCCCCCGGCGAGCACCCTGAAGATGCTGTTCGCCGACACGGTGCTGCCGAAGTTCCCCAAGACGATGAAGCACAAGGTGGTCTCCTCCGACCTCGCGGGCATCGGCGCGGGCTCCAGCATGGTGGGGATAAAGGAGAACGAGACCTACACCGTCCACGATCTGTGGCTCGGCGTCTTCCTGCGCTCCGGCAACGACGCCGTGCACGTGCTGTCCCAGATGAACGAGGGCATCGACCAGACGGTCAAGGACATGCAGGCGCACGCCGAGGAGCTCCAGGCCCTCGACACGCACGTGGTCAGCCCGGACGGCTACGACGCGAAGGGCCAGCTGTCGTCGGCGTACGACCTGACGCTGTTCGCCCGCTCCGGGCTGCAGAAGAAGGACTTCCGGGAGTACTGCTCGACGGTGCGGGCCGAGTTCCCGGGCGAGACCACAAAGAACGAGAAGGGCAAAACAGACCGCGGATCCTTCGAGATCCAGAACACCAACCGCCTCCTGACCGGCGACAGCGACATCTCCACGTACCAGGGCATCGCGGGCGTGAAGAACGGAAACACCACCAACGCGGGCGCCACCTTCACCGGTGTCGCCGAGCGGGACGGCAAGGTGCTGCTCGTCACGGTCATGAACCCGGAGAAGAACGAGCACAACGAGGTCTACAAGGAGACCGCGAAGCTCTTCGACTGGGGCTTCCAGGCCACGGGCAACGTCGAGCCGGTGGGTGAGCTGGTGCCGCCGCGGAGCATCGACACCACCGCGCAGCCGGGCGCGAGCGCCTCCAGCCCCGGCGCGGACGACGCGTCCCCGAAGCCGGTGGCGGCCGCCTCCGCCGCGAAGGGCGGTTCGAGCGGCATCGGCATGGCGCTGGCCATCACGGGCGGCTCCCTCGTCCTGCTCGCAGCAGGTGTCTTCCTCGTCAACCGCCGCTGGCCGCTGCCGGATCTGATGCGCCGTCGTCGCTGACCACCTGGGCCGTCGGGTCCGCGTGGTCCGGCCGGACCGCGTGGTCCGTCGGGACCGGCGGGACCGATCGACCCGCCCGGTCCGCCCGGTCCGCCCGGTCCCGCCGGTCCGCCGGGTCCGATCGATCCGCCGGGTCCGATCGATCCGCCGGGTCCAGCGGGGACTCATCGCTCTGCGTCGCCGTCCAGGAGGCGCAGAACAGCAGCAGTTTCGCGGTGAAGTTGATCCACAGCAGCAGCGCGATCGGCACCCCGAACGCGCCGTACATGCTCTTCGCCGCGACACCCCGCATATAGCCGCTGAGCAGCAGCTTGAGCAGCTCGAACCCGGCGGCTCCGATCAGCGCGGCGACGATCAGCCGACGCCGCGGCGGCTGGACGCCGGGCAGCAGCGTGAGGAGGTACAGCAGGAGCAGGAAGGCGGCGAGTACGGCGACGGCGAACGCGGCGGCCCGCAGCAGCGCGCTCCCCCAGCCGTGCTCGTCGATGCCGAGCTGCCGGGTCGTCCACCCCACCGCCGTGGACGCCACGGTGGAGGCGGCGACGGTGACGAGCGCGGCGCCGCCGAGCCCGACCAGTACGCCGCCGTCCTTGAGCTTGCGCAGGAAGGGGTTCTCCTCGCTGTCGGGCAGCTCCCAGACCGCGCGCAGGCACTCCCGCATCGACCCGACCCAGCCGATGCCGGTGAACAGCAGGACGGCGCCCGCGATCAGGCCGATCGTGCCGGCGTTCTGGACGAGGCCTTGGATGTTCAGCTGGTCGGAGATACCGGGAACCTGCTCGGCGAGCTTGTCCTGAAGGTCCTTCTGCTGGCTGGTGCTGAGCGTGGCGGCGGCGATCGCCGCGCCGACGGTCAGCAGCGGGAAGAGCGCCACGAAACTGATGAAGGTCATCGCGGCGGCGAGCCGCGTCCACTTCACCCGGTCCAGACGCTCGTACGACCGCCACGCGTGCGTGGCCATCAGGCGGGAGACCAAGGGCCCCACGCCGGGAAGCTTTTTCAGCCAGTCCATGATCCGACTCTGCCCTCGCCTCGCACACCTCGAACGCCCCGGAAAACCAATGTCCGAGTACCCCAAAAACGCAGGACAGTGGCGAGCGCCATGCCGATTCCGGCGCCCGAGACGGTGTCCGCGCGCTGCGAGGTGAACCCGAGGCCGTAGTGGCTGACGGCGATGCACAGCAGCTGGACGAGGGCGCCCGCGACGTTCACCGCGAAGAAGATCAGGTACTGGCGCGGGCCGCGCGCGGTCGTGTGCCGATAAGTGCCGAGGGCGTTGCCCGCGTATGCCACCGAGCAACCCGCGACGAAGCTCAGCGCCTTGGCGGTCAGCGGGTCGAGGCCCATGGGGCCGCGCAGCCAGGCGAAGAGGCCGAGGTCGGCGGCGTAGGCGAGGATTCCGGTGGTGGCGAAGCCGAGGAGTTCCTGCGCGAGTCGCATCCGGGCGACGGGCTTGTGAGCGACCGGCTCCGGGACAACCGGCTCCGGGACAACCGGTTTCAGTGAGACCGGCCCTTGGACGACCGGCTTCCCTGACGCCGGCTCCCCCGAGACCTGCCCCTCGGCGACGCTCACCAGTTCGCCACGGCGAGGCCGTACATCGCCAGCCACACCAGACCGATGAGCGCGAGCGCACGGTCGTGAAGGACCACGTCCTCGGGCTCGCCCGCCGTGCCCCGGTCGGCGAAGACGGCGTACCGCAGGATGGCCAGGATGAAGGCGACCATGGACAACTGCCGCCAGGGCAGCAGACCGGCGCTGGGCACGCCGCCCTCCTCCAGGGCCCACAGGCAGTAGCCGAGGACGGAGACTCCGGCGGCCAGCTGCCAGACGAAGCGCAGGTAGCCGGTGGTGTACTCGGTGAGCAACGCGCGCGTGGCGCCCGCTTTCCCGGCCATCTGCACGGCCTCGGAGTAACGCTTCGCCGACACCATGAACAGCGCCCCGAAGCCGGTGGTGATCAGGAACCAGCGCGAGAGCGGGATGCCGAGGGCGAGACCGCCGATCATCGCGCGCATGAGGAACCCGGTCGTGACGACGGCGAGGTCCACCACCAGGACGTGCTTCAGGCTGACGCAGTACGCCAGTTGCATGCCGATATACGCCGTCAGCAGCGCGGCGACGGCCGGCGAGCAGAGCCAGGCGGCGGCGCCCGGCGCGAGGAGCGCGAGGGCGCCCCCGACCGCGTACGCGGCCGCGACGGGGACCTGGCCCGCGGCGACCGGGCGGTGGCGCTTGACCGGGTGGGCGCGGTCGGCGGCGGCGTCCCGGGCATCGTTGATCAGGTACACGGCGGCGGCGCAGGCCGTGAACAGCACGAAGACGAGCGCGAGTTGGGTGCACGCGTGCCGGGAGAGAAGCTGGCCCGCGGCGGCCGGAGCCGCCACCACCAGCAGGTTCTTCACCCACTGTCGGGGACGGGTGGTCTTGAGCAGGCCCCGGACGACGCCGGTGACACCCTTCGCGGATGCCGCAGCGGCCGGTGCGCGCTCCAGGAGTGCCGTGCGCTCAGTCATTGACCGACCCCGACCCAGCGTGCGCCCAGGCGGGCTGTCAGGGCCCCCAGGGCGGCTCCTGCGGCGATGTCGGACGGGTAGTGGACCCCGACGACCATCCGCGAGACGCACATCGCGGCGGCGAGCGGGGAAACCACATGCGCGCCGAGCGCGCCGTAGGCGACCGCCGCGGCCGCCGCGGACGTGGCGTGCGAGCTCGGGAAGGAGTGCCGTCCGGCCGTGCGCACCAACGGCACCACATGCGCGGGGCGCGGGCGGCGCACGATCCGCTTCACCCCCATGCTGACGAGGTGCGCGGTAGTGGTGAGCGCCGTCGCGCGCAACCAGGCGCCCCGCCGTTCACGGTCGACGGCCGCCCCTGCCAGCCCCGCCGCAAGCCACAGCGCGCCGTGTTCCCCGCTCCAGGACAGGGCACGCGCGACTGCCGCGACGCGCGGATCCCTGCCGCACTCGTGGACTGCCGACAACAGTCGGCGATCCATGCCGTCGAACCCGCGGTCCATGCCGTCGAGCCGGCGGTCCCTGTAGTCATGGTCGTCAAGGTCGTCCATGTGATCTCACTCTTCTAGGGAGTGGCCGCAGAATTACGGCAATGTAGGACGACATCCCATTAATCACCCATTTCGGTGAGGAGCCGTGAGGGCCGGGGAGATTGGGGCGTTATGCACCCTTACCGACGCTACGGTCACCGTCATGCCTGCCGACACCGTCTCCGTCACGGGTTGGGGCCGCACCGCCCCGACCACCGCCCGTCTGGTCCACCCGCGCACCTACGAGGAGGCGGCGGCGGCCGTCCGGGGGTGCGGGACACGCGGAGGCATCCCCCGGGGCCTCGGACGGGCCTACGGGGACGCCGCGCAGAACGCGGGCGGAGCCGTGCTCGACATGACGGGCCTGGACCGGATCCACGCGATCGACGCGGACGGCGGCACCGTCCTGTGCGACGCGGGGGTGTCCCTGCACCGGCTCATGGAAGTCCTGCTCCCGCTCGGCTGGTTCGTGCCGGTCACGCCCGGGACCCGCTACGTGACCGTCGGCGGCGCGATCGGCGCGGACATCCACGGCAAGAACCACCACGTGTCGGGCTCGTTCGCGCGGCACGTTCTCTCCTTCGAGCTGCTGACCGCGGACGGCGCAATCCATACGGTCGGCCGGGGCACGCCCCTCTTCGACGCCACCGCGGGCGGCATGGGCCTGACCGGTGTGATCCTCACGGCAACCGTCCGGCTCCAGCCCGTCGCGACCTCGCTGATGTCCGTCGACACGGAACGCGCCGCGGACCTCGACGACTTGATGGCCCGCCTCGCCGCCACGGACCACAACTACCGGTACTCGGTGGCCTGGATCGACCTGCTCGCGCGCGGGACGTCGATGGGGCGCTCGGTGCTGACCCGCGGCGATCACGCGCCGCTGGACGCCCTGCCCGCACGCGCGCGTAGGCACCCCCTGGCGTTCCGCCCCGCGCAGTTCCCGTCCGCGCCCGCCTTCCTGCCGGAGGGACTCCTGGGGCGCGCGACAGTGGGCATCTTCAATGAGCTCTGGTACCGGAAGGCACCACGCGCGCGCGGCGGAGAGCTGCAGAAGATCTCGACCTTCTTCCACCCCCTCGACGGGGTGCCGCACTGGAACCGCGTCTACGGGCGGGGTGGCTTCGTGCAGTACCAGTTCGTCGTCGGATACGGACAGGAGGAGGCCCTGCGCCGGATCGTGCAGCGCATCTCCGTACGCCGCTGCCCGTCCTTCCTCGCCGTCCTGAAGCGCTTCGGAGAGGGCGATCCGGGCTGGCTGTCCTTTCCCATGCCGGGCTGGACCCTCGCCCTGGACATCCCCGCGAACCTGCCGGGGCTCGGCTCCTTCCTCGACGAGCTGGACGAGGAGGTGGCCGCGGCCGACGGGCGGGTGTACCTCGCCAAGGACGCGCGGCTGCGGCCCGAGCTACTGGCCGAGATGTATCCGCGCCTCGGTGAATTCCGTTCCCTGCGACGGGAGTTGGACCCCCGAGGCGTCTTCACCTCGGACCTGTCCCGCCGCCTCGGTCTTTAGTCCCCTCGGTCTTTGGCCCCCTCGGTCTTTGGCCCCCTCGGTCTTTGGCCCCCTCGGTCTTTGGCCCCCTCGATCCTTGACCTCCTCCGCCTCCGGCCCCCGCGCTCCGCAGTCCCTCCGATCTCCCCTCGCCCCCGTCTCTGGTCGCACCAGCCCCTAGGAGCTGTCATGAAGGACGCCTTCGGTCTCCCCCAGTCCCTGCTGATCCTCGGCGGCACGTCCGAGATCGCGCTGGCCACCGCGCGCCGTCTGATCGTCCGGCGCACCCGCACGGTGTGGCTCGCGGGACGCCCGTCCCCCGCCCTGGAGCAAGCCGCCGAGCAACTGCGCGGGATGGGCGCGGACGCCCGTACCGTCGCCTTCGACGCCCTCGACTGCGAGTCCCATGAGACCGCGCTCGGCAAGGTCTTCGCGGAGGGCGACGTCGACATGGTGCTGCTGGCGTTCGGCGTGCTCGGCGACCAGGCGCGGGACGAGAACGAGCCCGTGTCGGCGGTACGAGTGGCGCAGACCAACTACACGGGCGCGGTGTCGGCCGGTCTGGTGTGCGCGCGGGCCCTCCAAACACAGGGACACGGCTCCCTGGTGGTGCTCTCCTCGGTCGCCGGCGAGCGCGCCCGGCGCTCCAACTTCATCTACGGCTCCAGCAAGGCGGGCCTGGACGCCTTCGCGCAGGGCCTGGGCGACGCGCTGCACGGCACGGGCGTGCACGTGATGGTCGTACGCCCCGGGTTCGTCCGTACGAGGATGACGGCGGGCCTGCCCCAGGCGCCCCTGGCCACCACTCCGGAGGCGGTCGCGACGGCCGTGGAGACGGGGCTGCGACGCCGGTCGGAGACGGTGTGGGTACCCGGAGCGCTGCGCCTGGTGATGGCGGCGCTGCGGCACGTACCGCGACCGGTGTTCCGGCGGCTGCCGATCTGATGATCCGGGACCGCCGGCCGGTGGGCTGCCGATCCCACCTCCGCCAAGGGGTCGTGCCGGCGGAGCCTACTGCCGGTCGCACAGGAGGATCCTGCCGCGGAGTGTCCTAGCGGGCCGGCAGCGTGGTGTCCCGCTCCGGGGCGCCCGCCTGAGGGGGCACCACGGCGCTGCCGAAGGCGAACTCGCGCAGCTTGCGCCAGACGCCGTCCGCGCCCTGTTCGTAGAGGGCGAACCCGGTGCAGGGCCACTCGGCCTCGTACCCGGACAGCGCCTCGTAGGCCCGGTCCATCGACTCGTCATCGATGCCGTGCGCCACCGTGACGTGCGGGTGGTACGGGAACTGGAGGTCACGCGCGACCGGCCCTGAGGCGTCCCGGACCTGCTTCTGCAACCAGGTGCAGGCTTCGGCACCCTCGACGACCCGCACGTACACGACGGGCGACAGGGGGCGGAAGGTGCCCGTGCCGGACAACCGCATGGGGAAGGGGCGCCCGGTGCCCGCGACCTCGACGAGATGCGCCTCGATCGCCGGCAGCGCCGAGTCGTCGACCTCCGTCGGCGGCAGCAGCGTGACGTGCGTGGGGATGCCGGAAGCCGCGGGGTCGCCGAAGCCCGCGCGCCGCTCCTGGAGCAGGCTGCCGTAAGGCTCCGGGACCGCGATCGACACGCCGATCGTTACGGTCCCCACGTCGTCTCCTGTCGTTGTTTCGAAGGTTCGCTGTCTTTGAAGGTCCGGTGTCTTCGCGCGGGCAGGGGTGGCTGCTCGGCCTGCCCGGCTTTCGACTGTACGGCGGTGCGGCCCGCCGGCGGCGGTCGTAGGAGTGTCGCGCTCGTCTCGTACTCACTGCCGAACGGGCTGTGGTAGGGGCTGCCGTGCCTCTGCGTACGACAGCGGTTTCGGCTGTCGTACGCAAAGGCCCCGGCGGTCAGTGCTTGGCGGGGAGGAAACCGACCCTGTCGTACGCCTGGGAGAGCGTCTCCGCGGCGACGGCACGCGCCTTCTCGGCACCCTTGGCCAGGATCGAGTCGAGCGTCTCCGGGTCGTCCAGATACTGCTGGGTGCGCTCCCGGAACGGCGTCACGAAGTCCACCATGACCTCGGCGAGGTCCGTCTTGAGCGCACCGTAGCCCTTGCCGGTGTACTTCTGCTCCAGTTCCTCGATACCGGTTCCGGTGAGGGTCGAGTAGATGGTCAGCAGGTTGCTGATACCCGGCTTGTGCTCCGTGTCATACCTGATGACGGTGTCCGTGTCGGTGACCGCGCTCTTGACCTTCTTGGCGGTCGCCTTCGGCTCGTCGAGCAGGTTGATGAGGCCCTTGGGAGTCGACGCCGACTTGCTCATCTTGATCGTCGGGTCCTGGAGATCGAAGATCTTCGCCGTCTCCTTGAGGATGTACGGCTTCGGGACCGTGAACGTCTGGCCGAAGCGGCCGTTGAAGCGCTCGGCGAGGTCACGCGTGAGCTCGATGTGCTGGCGCTGGTCCTCGCCGACAGGGACCTCGTTGGCCTGGTACAGCAGGATGTCCGCGACCTGCAGGATCGGGTACGTGAAGAGGCCGACGGAGGCGCGGTCGGCACCCTGCCTGGCGGACTTGTCCTTGAACTGCGTCATGCGGGACGCCTCGCCGAAGCCGGTGAGGCAGTTCATGATCCAGGCCAGCTGGGCGTGCTCGGGGACGTGACTCTGCACGAAGAGCGTGCAGCGCTCCGGGTCGAGACCGGCGGCGAGCAGCTGCGCGGTGGCGAGCCGGGTGTTGGCGCGCAGGTCCGCGGGGTCCTGCGGAACGGTGATCGCGTGCAGGTCGACGACCATGTAGAACGCGTCGTGGGACTCCTGCAGGGCCACCCACTGGCGGACGGCGCCGAGGTAGTTGCCGAGGTGGAACGAGCCTGCGGTCGGCTGGATTCCGGAGAGCACGCGGGGACGGTCAGAGGCCATGGGGCCATTCTCTCAGGTGTCGGGGCCCGGTCCGGAACTGGTCGGAAACAGATGTGACACAGGTGGGAACCGATCGGCCTCGGGCGGTGTAGCAAGAGTGTGAGGACGCGGGAGGGGGGCCGCATCGTCGTCGACGAGGCCGTGGTGATCGCACGCGTACGCGCCGGTGAGCCGGAGGCGTACGCGGAGCTGGTCCGTGCCCACTCGGGCATCGCGATCAGGGCGGCCAGGGCGCTGGGGGCGGGTGCGGACGCGGAGGACGTGGTGCAGCAGGCCTTCATCAAGGCGTACTGCTCGCTGGGGCGCTTTCGGGACGGCGCGGCGTTCAAGCCGTGGCTGCTCTCGATCGTCGCCAATGAGACGAGGAACACAGTGCGGACGGCGGTGCGCCAGCGGACGCTGGCCGGCCGGGAGGCCGCGTTCGCGGAGGCGGACCCGCTGATACCGGAATCGGCGGACCCGGCGGTCGCGGCGCTGGAGATAGAGCGCCGCGCGGCGCTGCTGGCCGCCCTGGACCAGCTGAGCGAGGAGCACCGCCTCGTTGTCACGTACCGCTATCTCCTGGAGATGGACGAACCGGAGACGGCCCAGGCCCTGGGCTGGCCGCGCGGCACGGTGAAGTCCCGCCTCAACCGCGCCCTGCGCAAGCTGGGCCGGCTGCTGCCGGACTTCGAACCCGGAGAGCCTCGGGAAGGGGGTGCTGAGCATGAGTGAGTCGTACGGAGAGGGGGACGCGGAGCCTTCCGGTGACCGGGGTCAAAGTGGCCGTGAGGGTGTCTCGCGCCTGCCCGCGGAGCTGCGGGCGCTCGGGCGTTCGCTGGACCAGCCCTGGGCGGCCGGGAGCGAGTCGATGGTCGAGCGCGTGTTGGAGCAGATTCTCGCCGAGCGGATCCCCGTCCCGGTGGCCGAGCCCCGGAGACCGGGCGAGCGGCTCCGGGCGGTGCGCCGCTGGGCGCGCGTGCGCTGGCGCGCGCTGACCGCGGGGCTGTGCGGTGTGCTGACGGTCCTCGTGCTCACGCCCCCGGTGCGCGCCGCCGTCATCGACTGGTTCGGCTTCGGCGGGGTCGAGGTGCGGTACGACCCGTCGGCGGTGCCCTCGCCCGGGGCCCGGGTGCCGGGGTGCGGTCCTTCGCTGACCTTGGCGCAGGCGGGGCGACGGGCGGGGTTCGAACCTCTCGTGCCCGGCGCTTTCGGGACTCCGGACGCGGTGACGGTGACACGCGAGCCGAAGGGGCGGCTCCGGATGAGTCTGTGCCGGCGCGAGCACGGGCACACGGTCCGGCTGGACGAGTATCCGGCGAGCCTGGACCTCGGCTTCTCGAAGACGGTACGGGAGCCACCGGAGTGGGTGTCACTGGGCGGAGACGAGGACTACGGCAATCCGGCGCTGTGGTTTCCGAAGCCGCATCTGCTGAGCTTCTGGCTGATCGACGCGGACGGCGACCGCTTCACCCGCTCCGAGCGGACGGCGGGGCCCACGCTGCTGTGGATGCACGAGGGCGAGGTGACCCTCCGGCTCGAGGGGGTGGCGTCCAAGGCGCGCGCAGTGGAGATCGCGAAGTCTCTGAAGTAGCCGGAATTCTGGTCGGTGGCGAGTGGGAACCCCGGCGGTTCGAGCGGTGTACCAGAAGTGACACACGGCGTGCGGGCGGGCCGCACGTGGATCGACCGGCTGGTTGGGGGTTCGGATGCGCAGGCTTCGTGAACTGCTCGCGTTGATGGGGGCGTTGGCGGTTTCCCTCGCGGCGATGCTGCTGTGGGCACCGTCCGCGATGGCCGGCGGCCCGACGAGCGTGCTGGTGGTCTCGCCGGAGAGCGCGGAGACCACGGCGTTGTACTACTCGGAGGAGGAGTACGGGCAGTTGATGCGCCTGCTGGGCGAGCCCGGCTCGGGCACGCGCGAGGAGCCGCCCGGGCTGGGAGCCGCCGGCGGACATCAGCTCAATGTCACATGGCTGGTCCATGACGTGTCGCCGTGGCGGGTCGACCGCGTCTATCCGGACTCCCCGCGGAGCAAGGACGTCTGGATACACACGACAACGGACCTGCCGAGTATGAACGGCTACTGGCACAGGGCGGAGCACCCGGCCCAAGTGCGGGCGCTGTTCAAGAAGCTCGACGTACTGGGCAAGCCGTCGCCCAAGGGCGGCGGGGAAATCTTCCCGGCCCCCTGGCAGACGCCGGAGGGCTCCCACACCGCACCCGCCCCCGCACCCACCGAACAGGCCCGCACCACGACCGCCGCAGGTGCCACGGCCGACGACGGCACCGACTGGTGGTGGGCGATACCGGGGGCAGCGGCCGGAGCGATGCTGGCCCTGGTGCTGCGGCCGCTGGTCGCCGGGGTACCGGGAGCTCGGCCTCTGGGCAGGCGAGAGCGCGAGACGGAGCCTCGGCAGGAGCTTCGGGACGTGTGACGTGCTGGGTGCGCGAGGGGACGCGGGACGCACGAGGGGACGGATGACGAGGGGACGGATGACGAGGGGGACGGATGAAGGGGAGCACGGACGACGGGGGCCGGATGAGGTTCCGGGTCGGACGGACGAGTGCGAGGTCATGGCTCCTGTCTCTGGCTTCCGTGGCGCTGGCCGCGCTCGGTGCACCTGGGGCCCACGCCTCGACGGGCACCGCTTTCTACGCGACGGCCGACACCCCGGATGTGGCCGTGGTCATCGCCGGTGACACGGGGCGGACGACCACCCTGCGCTCGGGGGAGGAGGACTTCGTACGGCTCTGGCGGTTGCTGTCGCCCAGGTACACGGGGACGGAGCGGGTGCCCGAGGCCTGGGTGGCGGGCCACTTCCCGAAGGTGCGAGCCACGGTGATCTGGGGGCTGACCGGGGTCGGGGGCTGGCCCCGGACCCAGAGGGCGCCCGGCGGCGATGTCGCCATCGAGCGCCAGGACCAGGTGTTCGTCGCCGCGGACGGGACGCCGTGGGTGCGCTCGGATCCTTCACCCGACGTGGAGGACGACGACATCCGCTGGCATCGGGCACCGCGCTCGGTATTCGAGCAGTTGGCGGAACAGGGGAGGCTGTTCGGCTCCGGAAGCACATCGATGGCCGACACGGACCCGCATGCGGTGGAGCGTGCGAGGTGGGCGATACCCGGGCTGGCGGCCGGCCTGGTGATCGGAGTCGGCGGCACCCTTGTGATACGCGGCGCGGCGGCCCGGCAGAAAGCTGCCGGACCGCCGCGGGAACCACGACAGGAGCTGATCGACTTGTAGCCCCGGTGAGGTACCGGGTGCGTCAGCCGAGGTCGATCTCCGGGTAGAGCGGGAAGCCGGCGAGCAGGTCGGTGGCGCGGTGGGCGATCTCGTCGGAGATCTTCGGGTCCAGGACGTGCTGGGCCTTGGACGGGCTGCCCTTGGCCGTCGTGCCGGGCTCGGCGGCGGTGAGGACGCGGTCGATCAGACCGGCGATCTCGTCCATCTCGGCCGTGCCCAGACCACGGGTGGTCAGCGCGGGCGTGCCGATACGGATGCCGGAGGTGTACCAGGCGCCGTTCGGGTCGGCGGGGATGGAGTTGCGGTTGGTGACGATGCCCGAGTCGAGCAGTGCGGACTCGGCCTGGCGGCCGGTGAGGCCGTAGGAGGAGGCGACGTCGATCAGGTTGAGGTGGTTGTCGGTGCCGCCGGTGACCAGAGTGGCGCCGCGGCGCATCAGGCCCTCGGCGAGGGCGCGGGAGTTGTCGACGACGGCCTGGGCGTAGTCGCGGAACTCGGGGCGACGCGCCTCGGCGAGTGCGACGGCCTTGGCGGCCATGACATGGGGAAGGGGGCCACCGAGGACCATCGGGCAGCCGCGGTCGACCTGCTCGGCGAGGGTCTCGTCGCACAGCACCATGCCGCCGCGCGGGCCGCGCAGTGACTTGTGCGTGGTGGTGGTGACGATCTGGGCGTGCGGGATCGGGTCGAAGTCGCCGGTGAGGACCTTGCCCGCGACCAGACCGGCGAAGTGCGCCATGTCGACCATCAGGGTCGCGCCGACCTCGTCGGCGATCTCCCGCATAATGCGGAAGTTCACCAGGCGGGGGTAGGCGGAGTAGCCGGCGACGATGATCAGCGGCTTGAAGTCACGGGCGGAGGTGCGCAGGGCCTCGTAGTCGATGAGGCCGGTGGCGGGGTCGGTGCCGTAGGAGCGCTGGTCGAACATCTTGCCGGAGATGTTCGGGCGGAAGCCGTGGGTGAGGTGGCCTCCGGCGTCCAGGGACATGCCGAGCATGCGCTGGTTGCCGAAGGCATGGCGCAGCTCGGCCCAGTCGGCCTCGGAGAGGTCGTTGACGTTGCGGACACCGGCCCGCTCCAGGGCGGGGGCCTCGACGCGGGCGGCGAGGACGGCCCAGAAGGCGACGAGGTTGGCGTCGATGCCGGAGTGCGGCTGGGCGTAGGCGTGCTCGGCGCCGAAGAGTTCGCGGGCGTGCTCGGCCGCGAGGGCCTCGACGGTGTCGACGTTGCGACAGCCGGCGTAGAAGCGGCGGCCGATGGTGCCCTCGGCGTACTTGTCGCTGAACCAGTTGCCCATGGCCAGGAGGGTGGCCGGGGAGGCGTAGTTCTCGGACGCGATCAGCTTGAGCATGTCGCGCTGGTCGGCGACTTCCTGGCCGATGGCGTCGGCGACGCGGGGCTCCACGGCCCGGATCACGTCGAGAGCGCTGCGGAAGGCGGTGGATTCGGTGGAAAGGGGCTCTGGCATGACGGCCTCCGGACGTGGCGTTCAGCGTTCACGGGTCGGCCCAGGCGCACGGCACACAGTTGCTGGAGCCGCTCCCCGATGGTCGGTCCCATCCCAGCGCGCCAGTCACGGCCCCGTCGATCAGCCTACCGGGCGCGCCGGACGGCCGGGTTCCCGAGTCCACCATGCGAGCGACGATAGGAAATAGGCCACAAGCCACCCGCCGCTCGCGGGCATCACTCCCCCGTGCTCGGGAACGCGCGCCCCTCGTGCCGCACGTCAAGAAACGGAGACCCCGTGACCGCTACGGAGACGACGAAGGCGTTCATCGCCTCGGCCGACGCGCACAGCGCGCACAACTACCACCCGCTGCCGGTCGTCGTGGCGACGGCGGACGGGGCCTGGATGACGGATGTCGAGGGGCGCCGCTTCCTCGATCTGCTGGCCGGATACTCGGCGCTGAATTTCGGACATGGCAACCGGCGGCTGCTCGACGCGGCGAAGGCGCAGCTGGAGCGGGTGACGCTGACGTCGCGGGCGTTCCATCACGACCGGTTCGCTGACTTCTGCCGGGAACTGGCGGCACTGTGCGGCATGGAGATGGTGCTGCCGATGAACACGGGCGCGGAGGCGGTGGAGACCGCGGTGAAGACGGCCCGGAAGTGGGGGTACCGGGTCAAGGGCGTCCCGGACGGCAGGGCGAGGGTCGTCGTGGCCGGCGACAACTTCCACGGCCGTACGACGACGATCATCAGCTTCTCCACGGACCCGGAGGCGCGGGCGGACTTCGGCCCGTTCACGCCGGGCTTCGACATCGTGCCGTACGGGGATCTGGCGGCGCTGCGCGAGGCGGTCACCGAGGAGACGGTCGCCGTGCTGTTGGAGCCGATTCAGGGCGAAGCGGGGGTTCTGGTGCCGCCGCCCGGCTATCTCCAGGGGGTGCGGGAGGTGACGCGGGAGCGGAATGTCCTGTTCATCGCGGACGAGATCCAGTCGGGCCTGGGCAGGACCGGGCGTACGTTCGCCTGTGAGCACGAGGGTGTGGTGCCCGACATGTATGTGCTCGGCAAGGCGCTCGGTGGTGGGGTCGTCCCCGTCTCGGCCGTGGTGTCGTCCAGCGAGGTGCTCGGGGTGTTCCGGCCCGGGGAGCACGGGTCGACGTTCGGGGGGAATCCGCTGGCCTGTGCGGTGGCGCTGGAGGTGATCGCGATGCTGCGGTCGGGCGAGTTCCAGCGGCGGGCCGCCGAGCTCGGCGAGCATCTGCACCGCGCGCTGGCCCTGCTGACGGGCACCGGCCATGTCACACAGGTGCGCGGGCGCGGTCTGTGGGCGGGGATCGACATCGCCCCGGCCTACGGCACCGGGCGGGAGATCTCCGAGAAGCTGATGGACCGGGGCGTTCTCGTCAAGGACACCCACGGCGTCACGATCCGGATCGCCCCGCCCCTGGTCATCAGCAAGGAGGACCTGGACTGGGGGCTCGCCCAGCTCCGAGGCGTGCTGGGGGCGTAGTCGGTTCGGGCTCTCGCTCTCGGGCTCTCGGGCTCTCGGGCTCTCGGGCTCTCGGGCTCTCGGGCTCTCGGGCTCTCGGGCTCTCGGGCTCTCGGGCTAGAGGATGACGTGCGGCAGGAAGCGGGCGCGGCCGCCGCCAGGCACATGTGGTGCAGTCACCATCGACCCGCGCCCCGGAAGGCGTCGTACGCGCTCAGCCGCCGGAGCTGCCCATGCCGCGGCCGAAGCCGCTGCCGTGGCCACCGCCGCTCGAACTGCCGGATCCCTTGCGGGGCTTGGTGAAGGAGCCGCCGTCGACCCAGCCGCTCTTCTTCTTGCCGCCGTAGTACCAGGAGCCGTTGGCCGACGTCTTGGTGGACTTGCAGTTCTTGTCGGCGACGACCTTGTAGCCCTTGGTGAGGTTGTAGCTGTCGCGGTCGACGCAGCGCTTGTCGGGGTCCGAGGAGCAGGCGGTGAGCGCCGCCGCGAGGAGTCCCATACCGCCGAGCTCGACGGTGCCTGAGCGCAGTTGCCGTCGAGTGTCTGCCATGTCCGCTCCCCCGTTGTCGCCGCTGTTTCCGAGCGGTGTGCGCGTGTTCTGTTCAGTTCATTCACCTGCCGAAGGTGATCAGATTAGAGATCGCTTACGGAAACCCCGCAGTGACCCCCCGCGATTCACCGTCCCCTACAGTCACGTCGTGCTCTTCGGAATGATGTGCGCCCTTGGCGCATCGGTCTGCTTCGGTACGGCGACGGTGTTGCAGGCGATGGCCGCGCGCGCGGCGGCCGACAGCGGGCCGGGCGGCGACACGGCGCTTCTGCTGCGGGCGCTGCGGCAGTGGCGGTATCTGGCGGGGCTCGCGCTCGACGGGGTCGGGTTCTTGCTGCAGATCGCCGCGCTGCGGTCGATTCCGATCTACGCGGTCGGGGCGGCGCTCGCCGCGAGTCTCGCCGTGACGGCGGTGGTGGCCTCGTGGCTGCTGCGGGTGCGGTTGAGCCGGGTCGAGTGGGGCGCGGTGGGGGTGGTGTGCGCGGGGCTCGCGATGCTGGGGCTTGCGTCCGGGACGGAGGGGGAGGTGGCGGGGTCCACCGCATTGAAGTACGCGATGTTGGGCACGGCCGTCGCCGTGCTGCTGTTGAGCCTCGTGGGCGGGCGGTTGCCCGAGCGGGGACGGCCGCTCGCGCTCGGGCTGGGTGCCGGGTTCGGGTTCGGGGTGGTCGAGGTGGCGGTGCGGCTCATCGACGACCTCGATCCGGGGGCGTTGCTGGGCAATCCGGCGACGTATGCGCTGCTCCTTGGTGGAGGGGCGGCGTTTGTGCTGCTCACCTCGGCCTTGCAGCGGGGTTCGGTGACGACGGCCACCGCCGGTCTGGTCATCGGGGAGACCATCGGGCCCGCGGTGGTGGGGGTGGTGTGGTTGGGGGACCGTACGCGGGAGGGGCTGTCGTGGCTGGCGATTCTCGGGTTTGCGGTGGCCGTGGCGGGAGCGCTGGCGCTGGCGCGGTTCGGGGAAGCGCCCGGCGAGGAGCCGTAGGGAGGCGAAACCTCCCCTGTCTCAAGGCAGCACCCGGCACAGCGCGTCCAGGGCGCCCGACCACGCGTGGTCGGGCGGTGTGCCGTAGCCCACGACCAGCGCGTCCAGGGGCTCGGGGACCGCGTCGGGATGGCGGTAGCGCGACAGGCCGTGGACGGCGAGACCCTGCCAGGCGGCGGCCTGGACCACCGACTGTTCGGTCCCCGGGGGGAGTTCGAGCACGGCGTGGAGACCGGCGGCGATGCCGGTGGCGTGGACGGCGGGGGCCCGGGTCGCGAGGGCGGCGACAAGGGCGTCGCGGCGGCGCCGATAACGGAGCCGGGCGGCGCGGACGTGTCGGTCGTACGCTCCGGAGGTGAGGAACTCGGCGAGGGTCAGCTGGTCCAGGGCACCGGTGCTCCAGCCCCCGCCGCCCTTCAGGGAGACGACCTCGTCCGCGAGCGACGGGGGCAGCACCAGCCAGCCCAGGCGCAGCGCGGGGGCCAGCGACTTGCTGGCGGTGCCCAGGTAGACCACGCGGTCGGGGTCGAGGCCCTGCAGCGCGCCGACCGGCTGGCGGTCGTAGCGGAACTCGCCGTCGTAGTCGTCCTCCAGGATCAGGCCGCCGGTGCGGCGGGCCCAGTCCACCACCGCGGCCCGGCGGTCCGGATGGAGCGGCACGCCCATGGGGAACTGATGAGCGGGGGTGAGCAGGACGGCTCGCGCCCCCGACAAGTCGCTTGTGCGCGTGCCCAGTTCATCGAAGGGAAGCGGCGTCGTGCGCAGGCCCGAGCAGTGCGCAAGGTTCCAGTGGACGTCCAGGCCGTACGACTCCACGGCGAGGGCGCGCAGGCCCCGCTGCCGCAGCACCGCGCCGAGCAGTGTCAGGCCGTCCGAGAACCCGGAGCAGATCACGACGCGCTCCGGGTCGGCCCGTACGCCCCGGGCACGGGAGAGGTAGCCCGCGAGGGCGGTGCGCAGTTCGAGGCGGCCTCGCGGATCGCCGTAGCCGAGGGCGTCGTGCGGCGCGGCGGCCAGCGCGCGACGGGCGGCCTTGAGCCACGCGGTGACATGCACACCAAGGACGCGCTCGCGGCGGGCGAGAGCGTCGAGCGGATCGTGCAGCTGAGCGCGTGGGAGGAGTCGGAGCACTTCTACACGGAGAAGGAGCTCGCGGCGATCGCACTGACCGAGGCGGTCACGGTCCTGACGGACGGATTCGTGCCGGCCGAGGTGTACGAGCGCGCCGCCGCGCACTTCGACGAGACCGAGCTGGCCCAGCTGATCGCCGCGATCACGGTGATCAACGCGTGGAACCGGTTCGGCGTGACCTGCCGCCTCGTTCCCGGGCACTACCAGGCGGGGCAGTACAAGTGACGGCAACCCCCGCGACGGCGCGGCCGACATCGCTCCGGGCGTTACGGACCACGGCGGGGAGCACGGAATGGTGAGCGAGGTCGTGAGCAAGGCCGCGAGGTTCCGTGCGCTGCACCAGGGCCGTCTCCCGGGCGAGCCGCTGGTCCTGCCCGGCCCTTGGGACGCCGCGAGCGCGCGGGTGTTGGCGGACGCCGGGTTCCCGGCGCTCGCCACCCCCAGCGCCGAGGTCGCCGCGTCTCTCGGGTACGAGGACGGGGCCACACCGGCCGACGAGATGTTCGCGGCGGTCGCGCGGATCGTACGGGCCGTCGACGTGCCCGTGTCCGCGGATGTCGAGGGCGGGTACGGGATCGCACCCAAGGAGCTGATGGAGCGGCTGCTGGAGGCGGACGCGGTCGGCTGTAACCTTGAGGACTCCAACGGGGGTGTCCTCAAGGACCCGCACGAGCACGCCGAGTGGCTGGCCGAGGTGCGGTACCCGGCGGGCGACCGGCTCTTCGCCAACGCCCGGACCGACGTCTTCCTCCGCGAGGTCACCGATCCCGAACGGGCCGTCGAACGGGCCGTCGAGCGAGCCGCGTCGTACCTCGCGGCCGGCGCGGACTGCGTGTATCCGATCGGCGCCCCGGCCGACGTACTGCCGCTGCTGCGGTCCGGTATCCAGGGACCGATCAACATGTACGCCCGGCCGGACGGCGAGGGCCCCTCGCCCACCGCACTCGGTGAACTCGGGGCCACTCGGGTCACGTTCGGGCCCGGCCTCCAGCGGCGGGCCGTGGATGCGCTGCGGGAGATCGCCGCGGAGACGAGGAGTTCGTCCCCGGCCACCCCATGACAGGGCGCCGCCGGGCCGTTACTTCGGCAGCCAGGCCTTCCAGACGTCCGGGTTGGCCTTGACCCATTGCTCGGCGGCCTTCTCCGAGCTCATCTTCTTGTCCGCGATCAGCGCCGCGACCTCGTTCTGCTGCTCGTTGGTCCAGTTGAAGTTCTTCAGGAACTGGGCCGCTTCCTTGTTGCCCTTGGTGAAGTCGGCACCGAGATACTTCTGCAGCGGGGTCTCGGCGTAGCCGCACTCGATCTTGGCCGCGTCGGCGTCGCAGCCCTCCTTGAACGCGGGCAGCTTCACCTCGACCAGGTCGAGCTGGGAGTTGAGCCACTGCGGCGTCCACCAGTAGCTGATGAACGGCTTCTTGGCCTTGTAGCTCTCCTTGATCTGGGTGATCTGCGCGGCCTCGGAGCCGGCGTAGACCGTCTTGAAGTCCAGGTCCAGGTTCTTGATGAGCGCGTCGTCGTTGGTGGTGTACGACGGCGAGCCTTCGAGGAGCTGGCCCTTGTCGCCGCTCTCCGCGGTCTTGAAGAGGCTCGCGTACTTGTTGAGGTTCTTGTAGTCGGTGATGTCCGGGTGCTCGTCGACGAGGTACTTCGGCACGAACCAGCCGATGTGGCCGGTGACGCCGAGGCCGCCGCCCTCGACGACGGACTTCTTGTCGTCGACGTACAGCTTGACCTTCTTCGGCGCGCCGCCCCAGTCCTCCAGGATGGCGTCGGCCTTGCCGCTGTTGAGCGCGTCGAACGCGACCGACTCGTCGAGCTGGGTGAGCTTGACCTTCGTGTCGAGCTCGTTCTCGAGGATGTACTTGGCGACGGCCGCGTTGGCCTCGGCGCCGACCCACGACGGGACGGCGATGGTGACCGTGCCGGAGCTGCCCGACGAGTCGGTCTTGGCGGCGCCGCACGCGCTCAGTCCGGTGACGCCGAGGACGACGGCGGTGGCGGTGGCGGCGCGGAGGAGATGCTTTCTGTTCTTCATGTGACCGTTTCTCTTGGTTTCGGACAGGCAGGGGTTTCTGCCGGACGGGGACGGACGGCGGACGGACCGCGGGCGGGTGCCGGGCAGGGGGCGGAGGGCGGGGGGCGGGCTAACGGGTACTGCTCCGTTTGCCCGGGCGCTGTGTGGCGCGGTCCAGGACCAGGCCGAGCAGCACGATGGCGACGCCTGCGGTCAAGCCGACGCCGAGCTGGCTCTTCTGCAGGCCGAAGACGACGTCGTAGCCGAGTGCGCCGGAGCCGACGAAACCGCCGACGATGACCATGGCCAGCACCAGCACCACGCCCTGGTTGAGCGCGAGCATCAGCGCGGGCCGGGCCAGCGGCACCTGCACCTGGCGTATCTGCTGGAAGGTGCTCGCCCCCATGGAGCGGGCCGCCTCCAGCGTGGCGGGGTCGACCTGGCGCAGGCCCTGCGTGGTGATCCGGACGACCGCGGGCAGCGCGTACAGGACGGCCGCGGCGACGGCGGCGGAGCGGCCCACGTTGAACAGGGCCACCACCGGGATCAGGTAGATGAACTGCGGCAGGGTCTGCATGGTGTCCAGGACGGGGCGCAGGACGCGTTCCACCAGCGGCACCCGGGCGGCCACCACGCCGATGGCGAAGCCGAGCACGAGCGTGACGACGACACCGGCGATCGCCTGCGACAGGGTGTCCAGGGAGTTGTCCCACACGTCGATCACGCCGACGCCGGCCATCGCCAGGGCGGCCGTGCACATCGCGCCCCAGCCACCGGCGAGCAGGGCGAGGACGGCGGCCAGCAGGACCAGCAGCCACCACGGCGTCGCGGTCAGGGTGTCCCGCATCGGGTTGAGCACCCAGGTGGTGAAGTTGTCCGCCCAGGTGCGGGTGCCGCCCAGGACGGGCACGCCCTCGGCCATGTGGCTGGTGAACCAGTCGACGGCGTCGTTGACGGGCTGGGCGATGTCCACGTGCCAGGCCTCGGGCCACTCGGGGATGAACACCAGCCAGCCGGCCACACCCAGCGCGGCGCCCGTGCCGGCCGTCAGGGTCCAGGCCCGCCAGCCGTGCAGCCAGGAGGAGCCGGCCGGGGCGGCGCCCTCGCCCAGCCGTTCACCGGCGACGGCGGTGGTGCGGTCCAGCCAGATGGCGAGCAGCACGATCGGGATGCCCGCGGCGAGCGCTGAGCCGACGTCCACGGTGGACAGCGCGCGGAACACTTCCTCACCGAGGCCGCCGGCGCCGATCACCGACGCGATGGTGACCATCGACAGGGCCATCATGATCGTCTGGTTGAGGCCGAGCAGGATCTCCTTGCGGGCCAGCGGCAGCCGCGCGGTCAGCAGCCGCTGCACCGGACTGGCGCCCAGAGACTCGGCGGCCTCCATGACCCCCTGGTCGGCGCTGCGCAGGCCGAGCGCGGTGAGCCGGGCCATCGGCGGGGCCGCGTAGATGATCGTCGCAATGAGCGCGGACGGCACGCCGATGTCGAACAGCAGCACCAGCGGCAGCAGGTACGCGAACGCGGGCATGATCTGCATGGTGTCCAGAACCGGCCGCAGGATCCGCTCGAAGCGGTCCGACAGGCCGGCGCCCAGGCCCAGCAGCGCGCCGATCACGGCGGAGACGGCGACCGCGACCGACATCAGGGCCACGGTCTCCATAGTGGCTTCCCACATGCCCAGCAGGCCGGACACCGCGAAGGCGGCGAGCGTGACGCCGGTGAGCTTCAGCCCGCGCTTGCTGCGCAGGCCGCCGATGCGCCAGGACAGCAGCACGGCGGCCGCGATCACCGGGAGCCAGCCGAGGGTCTCCAGCAGGTCGCCCACCCAGGCCACCGAGTCGTCGGCCCAGTTGCTCAGGTGCAGCAGGAAGTAGAGGAACACCGGGTTGGTGTCCCGGTTCTGCACGACCCAGGTGTAGGCGTCGTCCAGGGGCGTCTTGATGTCGACGGTCAGATCGGACGGCCAGGCTCCGCTCCCCCACAGCACGATGGCGAGCGGCACCAGCACGGCCGCGGCAACCAGCAGCGGCAGCAGCCGGCGCACCAGGGGGTGTGTCAGCGGCGACGGGCGCTCGGCGGAGGCGGTTTCCTTCGCCGGCTCGACCGGGGTCGGCGGCGGGGCGGGGGTGACGACGGCACTCATGCGGTCCACCCCCGGGTATGGCTGACCGCGGCGGTGTTCCTGCGTGTACGGCGCATCACGCGGCCGCCTCCTCGCGGTCGAGGCCGGCGACGACCCGCAGCAGTGCCGCGTGGTCCACAGTGCCCAGGCAGCGGCCGTCCTCCGTCACACAGGCGGCCTTGCCGGTGCGGGCGACGGTCTCGATGGCCTTGACGACGACCGTGTCGGGGGTGAGGGCGCCGGGGTGCTCGGGGCCGTCGCAGGCGCCGGGGCGCATGGCGGTGCGCACGGTCATGACCTGCTCGCGCGGCACGTCGCGGACGAAGTCGCGGACGTAGTCGTCGGCGGGCGAGCCGACGATCTGCTCGGGGGTGCCGAGCTGCACGATCTCGCCATCCCGCATCAGCGCGATGCGGTCGCCGACACGCAGCGCCTCGCTGAGGTCGTGGGTGATGAAGACCATGGTGCGGCCCTCTTCGTGGTGCAGGCGGATGACCTCCTCCTGCATGTCGCGCCGGATCAGCGGGTCGAGGGCGCTGAACGGCTCGTCGAAGAGCAGCACCTCGGGGTCCGAGGCAAGCGCGCGGGCGAGGCCGACGCGCTGCTGCTGGCCGCCGGAGAGCTGGCCGGGGCGGCGCGTCTCCAGGCCTTCGAGGCCGACCTTGGCGACCATCTCCGCGGCCCGCTCGCGCCGCTGGGCCTTGGGCATGCCCTGGATCTCCAGGCCGTAGGCGACGTTGTCGAGGACGGAGCGGTGCGGCAGCAGGCCGAAGTGCTGGAACACCATGGCGGCGCGGTGCCGGCGCAGTTCGCGCAGCCGGTTCTTGTCCATGGCGAGAACGTCCTCGCCGTCGATCTCCAGCGTGCCGGAGGTCGGCTCGATGAGCCGGGTCAGGCAGCGTACGAGGGTGGACTTGCCGGAGCCGGACAGGCCCATGACGACGAAGACCTCGCCCCCGCGCACATCGAAGGAGACGTCGCGGACGGCGGCGGTGCAGCCGGTGGCGGCGCGCAGCTCGGTCTGGGACAGGCCCGCGAACTCCGGGTTGCCGGGGACGCGGTCGGCCTTGGGGCCGAAGACCTTCCACAGGTTGCGCACGCCGAAGACGGGCGGCGTCCCGGCCGCGTCGGCAGGGCCGTTCTCCTTGCCGAGGTCGGGCTTGTGGGGGGTGGGTGTGCCGCTCATCAGGCGTTGTTCCCTTCACTGGTGACGGCCAGTAGCTCGGCCGCCTTCTCGCCGACCATCAGGACGCCGATCATCGGGTTGACCGCGGGCAGGGTCGGGAAGACGGACGCGTCCACGACTCGCATACCCTCCAGGCCTCGCACCTTCAACTCGGGGTCCACGACGGCGAGTTCGTCGTCGGCAGCGCCCATCCGGCAGGTGCCCGCCGGGTGGTAGACGGTGTGGTGCGCCTTGCGCAGCAGTTCGCCGAGCCGCTCGTCGTCGGTGACGTCGGGTCCGGGGAAGACTTCCCGCTTCAGCCAGCTCGCGAACGGCTCGGTGCGGGCGATCTCCCGGGCGATCTTCACGCCGTCGACGAGGGTCTGCGCGTCATAGCCGTCCTCGTCGGTGAAGTAGCGGAAGTCGAGGGCGGGCTTCTCGTCCGGGTCGGCCCTGGTCAGGTAGACCCGGCCGCGGGCGCGGGACTTGGGGATGTTCGGCGTCATCGACACGCCGTGCTCGGGGCGTTCGTAGCCCAGTCGCTCGGGGTTGTCGGTGAAGGGGATCTGGTAGAAGTGGAACATCAGGTCGGGAAGGTCCTGCGAGTCGTCCCGGCGCACGAACAGCGCGGCGTCGGAGTCCATCGCGGAGTTCCCCGGCAGCGGCCGGTCCGTCTCCCACACGATCACCGACTCGGGATGGTCCTGGAGGTTCTCGCCGACGCCCGGCAGGTCGTGCACGACCGGGATACCGAGGGCTTCGAGGTCCTTCTTCGGTCCGATGCCGGACAGCATGAGCAGCCGCGGCGAGTCGATCGCCCCGGCGCACACCACGACCTCGCGGCGGGCGCTGATCAGCTGCTCGGCGCCGTCCTTGGTGCGCACCCGCACGCCGGTGGCGCGCTTGCCGCCCAGCTCCAGCTTGTACGCCCAGGTCTCGAGCAGCAGCGTCAGGTTCGGGCGGTCGCCGGCCTCCATGTGGGGGTGGAGGTAGGCGACGGAGGCCGAGGAGCGCTTGTTGTTCTCCGGGTGGTAGGCGAGGTCGAGGAAGCCGACGCCCTCGTGGAAGGGCTTGTCGTTGAAACCGACCACCTCGGGGATGCCGGTGGCGGTCCTGGTCGCCTCGATCCAGTCCTTGGCGATGGCGTTCTGGTCCTTGTCGGCCACGCGCACGATGTTGTTGCGCAGCCGCGCGTAGTAGGCCTCCATCTGCACGGCGCCCCAGCCGGTGGCGCCCGCCGCCTCCCACTCGTCCCAGTCGGACGGCAGCGGCTTGAAGGCGATCAGCGTGTTGTGGGACGAGCAGCCGCCGAGCACCCGGGCGCGGCTGTGCCGGATGTGCGAGTTGCCGCGCGGCTGCTCGGTCGTCGGGTAGTCGTAGTCCAGCTCTCCGCCGAGCAGGCCCATCCAGCGGCGCAGGGTGAGGACGTCCTCGCGGTCGACGTCACTGGGGCCGCCCTCGATGACGGCGACGGTGACGTCCGGGTTCTCGGTGAGGCGGGATGCGATGACGGAGCCCGCCGTGCCGCCGCCGATGACGACGTAGTCGTACGTGTTCTCGTGCTGGGACATGAAGTGGTGCTCCTCTGGGGCGTGCAAGGTGCGGCGCGCAGTGGTGGTGGGGGGACGGGGGGCGGCGGCTTCAGCCGCGGAAGGGCTTCAGCCGGCGAACCAGCGGACCGGCTTCGGCGCGAGGTTCTGGTACACGTGCTTCGTCTCGCGGTACTCGGCGAGACCGGCGGGCCCGAGCTCGCGCCCCACCCCGCTCTTGCCGAAGCCGCCCCACTCCGCCTGCGGGAGATAGGGGTGGAAGTCGTTGATCCAGACGGTGCCGTGCCGCAGCCGTCCGGCGACGCGGCGGGCGCGGCCCGCGTCGGCGGTCCATACGGCGCCGGCGAGCCCGTACTCGGTGTCGTTGGCGAGCGCGACGGCCTCGTCCTCGGTGCGGAAGGTCTCCACCGTGAGGACCGGCCCGAAGACCTCCTCGCGGACGACCCTCATCTCGCGGTGGCACTGGTCGAGGACGGTCGGCTCGTAGAAGTACCCGGTGGCGGGCCGGACCTCGGACGGCTCGGGCCGCTTGCCGCCCGCCCGCAGCACCGCGCCCTCGGCCAGCGCGGAGGCGACGTAGGCCTCGGTCTTCTCACGCTGCTGCTCGGAGACGAGCGGCCCGCACTCCACTTCCTTCTCGGTACCGCGCCCGAGCCTGATCCTTTCGGCCCTGCGGGCGAGTTCGGCGACGAAGCGCTCGCGCACGGACTCCTCGACGATGAGGCGCGACCCGGCGGAACACACCTGACCGCTGTGGATGAAGGCGGCGTTGAGCGCCTGGTCGACGGCGGTGTCGAAGCCTTCCTCGGTGGCGCAGGCGTCGGCGAAGACGACGTTCGGGTTCTTGCCGCCGAGCTCGAGGGCGATCTTCTTGACGCTCACGGCGGCGGCCTGCGCGACCTTCGTACCGCTGATGAGGCCGCCCGTGAACGAGACGAGGTCGACGTCGGGGTGTTCGGCGAGGCGGGCGCCGACCGTGTGCCCCGGCCCGGTGACGATGTTGGCGACTCCGGCGGGCAGCCCGGCCTCGGCCAGCAGCTCGATCAGCGCGATGCTCGTCAGCGGAGTGATCTCACTGGGCTTGACGACGAACGTGTTCCCGGCGGCGAGCGCGGGCGCGATCTTCCAACTGGCTTGCAGGAGCGGGTAGTTCCAGGGCGTGATCATCGCGCAGACGCCGACGGGCTCGTGCACCACGACGCTGTGGATGTCGTCGGAGCCCGCGTCCACGACCCGTCCGCCACCCTCGCCCACGACGAGATCGGCGAAGTACCGGAACGCGTCGGCGACACAGTCGATGTCGACGCGCCCCTCCTCAACGGTCTTGCCCGCGTCGCGGCTCTCCAGGAGCCCGAGCTGTTCACGATCACGTACGAGGAGATCGGCGACGCGACGCAGAAGCGCGGCGCGTTCGGCCACCGGGGTGTGCGGCCACGGGCCCGTGTCGAAGGCGCGACGGGCGGCCTCGACGGCCGCGTCCGCGTCCCTCTCGTCACCCTCCGCGACCACGGCGAACGGCTTGGCATCGGCGGGATCGAGGATCTCGCGGGTGGCACGGGAGACGGCTTCGCGCCACTCGCCGCCCACATGAATGGTCTGTCGTGCCTGCTGTCCGGCCATGATCGGTGTTGCCTTCCGTTCCTGTTCAGTGCCCCTGCGTCACACGCGTGTCACCCTCGGGGGCCGGGAGCACCTGCCCCCCGGCCCCGGATGCATGCACAACCCGTGACCAAAAGTGCGCCGGGTCACTGAAAAAGGGTTGGAAATACGGCCAAATCACCCGAAGCGGATGTCGAGAGTGATCGGCGCCCCGGAGGAAGGGGACGCGACATTCCGGGAGAAGGGCTCCGACACGCCGCTCACGCATTTCCTCCGACCCGTGGACACCCCTGTTTCCTTTGACTAAAGTCAAAGAAATATGGAGCCAGTGTCAGCGAACCACGTGAAGGCGCTGCGGCGGTTCAACCGCTACTTCACGCGCCGCATCGGTGTACTCGACGATCACTACCTCGGCCAGGACCGGCCCCTCGGCGAGGCACGGCTGCTCTTCGAGATCGGGCACGACGGCGCCTCATTGCGGGAGCTCAGGAGCCGACTCGGCCTGGACGCGGGATACCTGAGCCGGATGATCCGGGCGCTGGAGGCGCAGGGTCTCGTACGGGTGAGCGTGCATCCCACGGACAGCCGGCTGCGGATGGCGGAGCTCACGCCGGCCGGTCTCGTCGAGGTCAAGGAGCAGAACCGGCGGGCCAACGGGCTGGCCGAAGGGCTGCTGAGCGGTCTCGACGCACGTCAGCGCGACGAACTCACCGCCGCCGTCGCCGTCGCCGAGCGGCTGTTGCGGCTGGCCGCGATCACCGTGGAGCTCGTCGACGGCGCCTCCCGCGACGCCCGGGACTGCCTCGCCGGGTACGCCGCCGACATCGACGACCGGTTCCCGGAAGGCTTCGACCCTGCCGCCCTCGTACGGCCCCATGAGGTGTCGGGGGACTCGGGCGCCTTCCTGGTCGCGTACGAGGAGGGGCGGCCCGTGGGCTGCGGGGCGCTGCGCCGGCTCGCATCCGGGGTGGGCGAGATCCGGCATGTCTGGGTGCGCCCCGTGGCCCGGCGGCTCGGCCTCGCGCGGCGGATCCTCCTCGGCCTGGAGCGGCAGGCCCTCGAACGGGGGTACGAGGTCGTACGGCTGGACACGCACGCGGTGCTCACGGAGGCGCAGGCGATGTACCGGGCATGCGGCTACACGGAGATCCCGCGCTACGACGAGAACGTGTATGCCGCCCACTGGTTCGAGAAGCGGCTGCCCCACGCCTCGGACCAGGAAGTGCGCGCGGCCGTCCGCCGGGGAACCGCTCACGGCCGTCCGCCCCGCCCGTGAACCACTCACGGCCGTCCACCCCACCCGTGAACCACTCACGGCCGTCCACCCCACCCGTGAACCACTCACGGCCGTCCACCCCACCCGTGAACCACTCACGGCCGTCCACCCCACCCGTGAACCACTCACGGCCGTCCACCCCACCCGTGAACCACTCACGGCCGTCCACCCCACCCGTGAACCACTCACGGCCGTCCGCCTATGACCTGCTCGCGCAGTCGACACCGGTGGGGCAGAAGGAGTTCAGGGCCGTGGCGAGCGTGCCGGTCATGTCCTCGCCCTCGGGACCACTGGCGTTGATCGCGTACAGCGTGCCGTCGACTGCCGTGAAGCGGTGGTCGATGACCTGAGTGGCTCCGTGCTGCTCGCTGTCGTAGCGGTAGGTGACCTCCGTCCAGTCGGGGCCCGTCCGCCGGTCCAGGAGCTGGTAACCCGAGAGCTGCTGCCAGATGGCCTCGGCCTGGTCCAACGACTCGGTCAGGGAGCTCTCCTTGACCTCGAACAGCATGAGCCTGCTGCTGCCACCGGGGGCCGTGTACGTGACGACCGGCGCCAGCTTGCCCTGGACCTCCTTGCGCGCCCACCCCTGCGGCACGTCCACGGTGTAACCGACGGGGTCGACCGCCCGGCTGTACCCGGGCGACGGCCCCGGGGCAGCGGACTGGACCGGATCGGCGTAGGTGTCCTGGTTCCCTGACGTGTAACCGTTCTCCGACGAGGGAGAAGTGTGCGTGGCCGTGACGGTCACCGCCGGCCGTGTCGCGCCGGAGTCGGCGTGCCCCGCCGAGTCCTTCCTGGTCAGCGCCCACACTCCGCCTCCCACACCACCCGCGAGGAGCGCCACTACGACGATCACCACAAGGAGCCGGCGCGAGTCCGCGGTCCCCCGACCGGGCCCGGACGGTGGTGGTGGCTGCGGTGGCGGTGACGGTACGGGTGCCGGAGCCGGGGGCGGATACCAGTCCGGTCGAACGAGCCCCGACTGGGTCGGCGCGGACGCCCACCACTGCTGCTCCGCGTCCGGCGGCGTCCCGCCGGCGCCGGCGGCATCCCGGGCTCCGCCGCTCTCGCCCCCGCCGGCACCGTCGTCGATCCACCGCTGACGGTCCGCGTCCCACCGTTGCGCCACCTCGTCGCCCCCGCTCCCACTCCGGTTCCGCTAGCCCGCGAGCTGCGCGATCACCTGCACCACGGCCGCCGTCGACGCCAGCCCCGCCACCGCCACGGCGGCGGTCTCCAGGCGCATGCGCAGCCGGCCGAGCCGCGCCGGATCCGCCCGGCCCGTTCGCTCGATCTCCCCCTGCACGACGGCGAGTTCGCCGTCGAGCCCGGTCGTGGCATCCGTCTCCGTGAGCAGCCGCAGATGCTCGCGCAGAGTGCGGACGGCGTCCAGGAGGGCCGCCGTCGTCTCGTCGGCGGCGGTCGCGCGCGGTGCCTCGTGGTAGGCGGCGCTGCCGTGGTCACCGAAGTTCACCGCGCTGCGGTTGATCCGGTCGACCCGTCCGCCTGTGCTCTCGCTCATCCCTGCTCCCCCTCGTGGTACGACGCGCCGCCACTGCCTGTGGAGACGGCGCTCTTGGTGATGCGTCCGACCGCGGTACCGCCGCTCATCTGCCCGATGAACTGGCCACCCGCGGCGACGTTGACGATGTGCTGCTCGAAGCTCCCTGTCTCGCAGCCGCTGCGCCGCAGCGCCTCGCGCACCCCGCTCGCGATGCGGTCCTGGACGGTCTTGATGTAGCGGCTGACGTCCATCTCCTGGAAGAGCGACAGCCGATCGGTGCTGCCCAGTTCCCGGATGGACACCAACGGCGCGTCGGGCGGAGCCTCTTCGGGACGGCCCAGCCAGACGCGCAGGCACTGGACGAGCGTGCGCAGCGCGGAAAGCCCTGCCACGACGCCCGTCGCCGGGGCGGACAGCAGCGTCCGCACCACCTCGCGCCCGGTCTCACCCTCCCGGGCGGCCGCGATGAGGTCCACCCGCCGGTACTCCTCGTCGATCGGCCCCAGCACGTGCGGCACGACCTCGAGGACCAGCATGCCGCCCTGCGTGTGCACGCGGACCAGCACCGAGACCACCACCTGCTCGTCCCAGGCGCCGACCCTGACGCGCAGGAAGTGACGGCGCGCCTCACCGCCCTCGTCCACCGCCCCGTCGAGGTGCTGCCGGGCCGACGAGGGCTCGTACACCCCTTCGTGCCGGCCCACGCCGTACGGCAGGTAGACGAACTCCTCCACCTCCAGGTCCTTGAGCCGGTCCCGGCTGGTGCGCGCGGCGGACTCGCGCAGCGCCTCGAGCTTCGGCACGACCAGATCGAGAATCTGACGGTTGGTCAGTCTCACCTGGGCCGGGAGTCCGTTCGTCACTCCGTCACCCAGGGGGTCCGGCAGGCTCCCGTTCCAGCCTTCGCGCGGCTTCTTGGCCGGAGTGATCTCCATCGCGAACGACCAGGGCTCGTAGGGCTTTCCGGCGCCGACGAAGGGCCGGTAGGCATCGTAGAGCGCGACGGAGGCATGCTGCTCCCAGGTGACGGCCTGCGCGACCCGGAGCTGACGCTCGCTTCCCCTGGGCAGCGCCACCGACGTCCGGGCGAAGGCATCCCGGGCCAGTTCGACGCGCATGACCTCGGCCACCTGGGAGCGGTGGATACCGATCACGAAGGTCAGCAGGAGCGGGAACAGCACCAGGAACGGATCGTGGCCGATCCCGACGAGGGCATAGCCCCAGTAGCCGAGTTCCATGGCCCGCGCCACGAAGGTGAACCCCCAGGCGGTCGCCCGGCGCGGCAGGTGGAGGCGGCTGGTCTCGGCCCGGCTCACGGCGTACATCGTCATGCCCCACCCGGACGCGGCCCGCGCGAACCACAGGAGAATGCAGACGGCCGCGTAGTACAGGACGGCTACGGCGCCGAACAGCGCCCCGAAACCGCCGAGTCCGGAATCCGACCGAACCATCTCCACCAGGAAGAAGACGACCCAGATCACGAGCAGCGCGATCCCGGTCGAGGCCTCCTTCCGGCGCGCTCGCAGCGCATGGGCCAGCACGGCGACGACGTCGACACCGAGCGACGGCGCCGCGGGGCGCTCTTCGTGCCCGATGAGTTCGTCGATGACCCGCGCCCGGAAAACCGTGTCCAGATGCGCCCCGGCACACAGCAACCGTGTGGCCTCACTGTGCGCGTACCGTCTCTGCGATCCCGCCATTGGGACCCACCCCCGCCGTGCTCCCCCGGCCACGCCCCCGTTTCCCCGGCGGACCGTACGTCCCGACGATAGCGAGGGTTACTCCCGCTGGACCCCCTTTTATGGCGACAAAGTACGTACGTTCGATACGTACTTTCCGTACGCACGCCTCAGCCCCCACCCGGGTTACCGGGCAGGGGCTGATGTGGTGCGAGAGGGGCTCAGATCATCAGATCAGGCCGAGGGCGCGGACCGCGTCGCGCTCCTCCTCGAGCTCCTTCACCGACGCGTCGATGCGGGCGCGGGAGAACTCGTTGATGTCCAGGCCCTGGACGATCTCGTACTGGCCGTCCTTCGTGGTGACCGGGAAGGAGGAGATGAGACCCTCCGGGACGCCGTACGAACCGTCCGACGGGATCCCCATGGAGGTCCAGTCGCCGTCGGCGGTGCCGTTGACCCAGGTGTAGACGTGGTCGATGGCGGCGTTGGCGGCGGAAGCGGCGGAGGACGCGCCCCGGGCCTCGATGATCGCCGCACCGCGCTTCGCGACGGTCGGGATGAAGTCCTCGGCCAGCCACTTCTCGTCGTTGACGACCTCGGCGGCGTTCTTGCCGGCGACCGAGGCGTGGAAGATGTCCGGGTACTGGGTGGCGGAGTGGTTGCCCCAGATGGTGAGGCGCTTGATGTCCGCGACCGTCGTGCCGGTCTTCTTCGCGAGCTGGGTCAGCGCGCGGTTGTGGTCCAGGCGGGTCATGGCCGTGAAGCGCTCGGCGGGTACGTCCGGGGCGGCGGCCTGGGCGATCAGCGCGTTGGTGTTCGCCGGGTTGCCGACGACCAGGATCTTGACGTCGTCCGCGGCGTGGTCGTTGATGGCCTTGCCCTGCGGCTTGAAGATGCCGCCGTTGGCCTCCAGGAGGTCGCCGCGCTCCATGCCCTTGGTGCGGGGGCGGGCGCCGACGAGCAGACCGACGTTCGTGCCGTCGAAGGCGACGTTCGGGTCGTCCGTGATGTCGATGCCCTGAAGAAGCGGGAAGGCGCAGTCGTCGAGCTCCATGGCGGTGCCCTCGGCGGCCTTCAGCGCCGGCGTGATCTCCAGGAGGCGCAGCTTGACCGGCACGTCCGCGCCGAGCAGCTGGCCGGAGGCGATGCGGAAGAGCAGGGCGTAACCGATCTGGCCGGCCGCGCCGGTGACGGTGACGTTCACGGGAGTGCGGGTCATGGCGTTCTCCGTATGACAGCTGGCGGTGGGGCGTCCCTGCCCCGGGTGCAGGATCTTCCCTGCGTCCGCCGCGATGATCGATCAGGGGTACCGATGATCGATCTCTTGGCGTCAAGAGAGATCCGCCGTCAGGCTATCGCGCATCCGGGACCCCCGACGTCCGGGTCCGTGTGGCCCACCCCACAGAACCCCCCCGAGAGGCGGCCGCCCGGCCCGGGAGAGGGGGCGGGGCGACCGCCTGTGGGGGTACCGAGGTCCGGCCCGGAAGGGGGTGACTCCTCCCGGACGGCTCCGGATCCCGTGGGGGTACGGTGCGCCTGCCCCGGAGCGGTGCGGCCAATCCCTGCCGGGGGACGCTTTTTTCGCCCCCTCCGCCCCTACCCGTCCCGTACCTGGGGGCTGCGCCCCCAGACCCCCGCTTCGGCCTGAACGGCCTCGTCCTCAAACGCCGAACGGGCTGAAACGCCGGGCGGAAGGGAGCCGACGGGGTGGGTGGAACACACCCGCAGCCGTCGACGCACGCCCCCGGCGGAAGAGGCCGCACGCCCGCCCGCAGTGGCAACGCACGCCCCACCCACCCACCCACAGTCGCCGACGCACGGGAGGGGCCGTGACGGTACATCACATGCCCCGTCGCTTACGTGGTTGCCGACAGGCCGAGCTGTGAAGCCCAAGCGATCTGCCACCGGCGACGGGGCGGATGCACCGGCACGGCCCCGCCCCACCCACCGACGGAAGGCGAAACCACCCACCGCCGCAAACCCCACCCCGACCCGAGCCCCACCCACCGGCGGAGCACGCGACGGCACACCGCGACGCGCCGCGCCGCTACTTCGTGCAGCCCTTCTGGCCCGACTTCAGCGTCGCGCACGCCGTCGCGTCACCGGCGTCCTTGACCGCGACCATCGGGGTGTACGCGTCGGTGTCCGCGATGACCGACCCGGTCTGCTTGGCCGCGCTGCCCGACGACACCTCGACCCGGTCGCCGAGCGCGGCCTGGGTGATCCGGGCCCAGGCGGCGCCACAGATCTCGCTGTAGCGCACCTCGACGAGGGTCGTTCCGACGGTGACGCTGGTGGTGGTCTTGGCCAACTCACCGCCGCAGCCCATGTTCTCCGGGTCCTTGCCGGTGCAGCCCGCGCCGCTGCACTTCACCCCGGCCGGCAGGTCGGGATTGACGCCGGCCGAGGTCGAGGGCGTCTTGGGTGTGTCGCCCGCGTTCTTCTTGTCTCCGCCACTGGTGAGGTAGAGGGCCACCGCGATCACCACGAGCGCGCCGACGATCCCCGCGAGGAACATCGTGAGCCGCCGCCCCCGCCGCGCCCGCCGCGCCCCGCCCCTCGACCCCGCGGCGCCCGGCCGCGCGTCCTGCGGCGGCCCCCCGGCCGGCCGGGCCGGTCCGGCCGACGCCGAGGGACCGAACTGCCCGCCCCCGTCGTTCGGCGAGGCGACAGCCCCCCAACCGCCGCCGCGCCCCGCACCAGCGGACGAGGGCCCCCCGGACGAGGTCCCGCCGGACCCCGAACCGCCGCGCGAGCCGCCCCCGTACGCCGAAGCCCCGTACGAAGACGACTCCCCCGCGTCCGGACCGGATGGCTGCGACGGCACGGACGGCGCCGACGGCGGCACCGTCGGCGAGACCCCCGCGGGCCCGGCGATCCCGGGCGTCGCGGTCGCGTTGCCGCCCTTGCGCGCGGCCTGCCGGCCGTTGCTCCCCTTCGCCGGAGTCGGCCCGAACTCCCCGAGCGCGGCACGCGCCTGGGAGATCCGGATCGCCTCCATGGTCATGTCGTGGCGCATCTCCGAGCGGCTCCAGGCGCGCTCGGCGAGCTCCCACATGGTCGTCAGATGGATGGGGCTGGTCCCGGTCACCTCGGCCAGCGCGACGATCGCACCCTTGGGCGCGAGCAGCCGCCCGTTGAGGTAACGCTCCCAGGACGTCTTGCTGTAGCCCGTGCGGTCGGCCACGGCGGCAATGCTCAGCCCGCTCCGGTCGACGAGCCGACGCAGCTGGCTGGCGAACTCCCTGACCTGCGGATCGAGTTCATCCGGCAAGGCCCTCCAACGAGGCATTGCTTCCCCCCTCTTTCCCCCGTACGTGCACGACTGTTCTCCCCGCGCGTGGCCCCCTCCGCCGAGTCCCCGTTCTGGCTACCCACAGGGATGCGCTCGGTCAGGATCTCAGTTCCCGGGTTGGGGGCGCACGGGAGCATTCGGGCCAGGGCATGCACCGTTGCACGCCCGCTGGGCTGCGGTCCAGTGTCCCACCGGCACCATGTGCGACCGGTCGAACCCCTGGCCTCCGCGCGGGACGTCCCGGACCGTCCCGATTGCTCACGTTAACCCGGCTGTTGTAATGGATCAGTACATATCCCTGAACTTGTCAAGACATCGACACAACGACAACACAGGCGTGACCTCAGGGACCCCGGGAGCCCTCAGCTCACCCGAGGGTGACGGCTCCGACCACGGTGACGAGAAGGAGGGCGAGCAGAAGCAGGGCGGCGTAGAGCGGCAGGCGGCCCATGGAGGCTCCGGACGACGACACGTCGGGCGGCGGCGCGTCCCACCACGGAAGCGTGGGGTCGTCCTCGTACACGTCGGCAACGGCCCCATCCGCGGACGAACCGCCGAGCGCGAGCCCACCCCCGGACGATCCACCGGACACCGGACCGCCGGACACCGGACCGCCGGACACCGAACTGCCGGACGCCGGACCGCCGGACACCGAGTCGGCACCCATCGGCACCCGGGGCCAGACCTCCACCGCCAACTCCCAGCGCACGCCGAAGCGTTCCGTGTCCTCGGACGCGAGACCCGCGACCCGGCACAGCGCGGCGACGGCCTGCCGGGGTGGCGGCTGTGTCGCGTTGAGGTAGCGCTGCCAGGAGGACTTGCTGTACGCGGTGCGTGCGCCCAGGGCGACCAGGCTCAGGCCGGTGCGGTCCTTGAGCTGCCGCAGCTGCTCGACGAAGTGGCGCACCTCCGGCGGCAGTTGCTCCGGCAGCGGCTGCCAGGAACCCATCGCTGACCTCCCTCGGCGTTCCCTGAGCGAGGGACGACACCGGGCGGCGGGACGGTTCCAGTGAAGGGTCGGCGGCGCCGCCCGGCGGACGGTTCCCGGCACACGGCACGGACCCCGTAGCGGAATGGTCACTTCCGTGCCACAGCGAACTGCCAGGTGTTGAACAGCCTGTTCCCGTGCACAAGTGTTGACCCCGGGCGGAACACCCGCCCGATCACGGCCCGTCCTTACTCGGGGGAGAGGACGGGCCGCGGTCATGTCCGGGGTGTCCCGGCCGCGTCCGGGCACAGGCCGCGATCGCGCCCTTTCGGCCGACGGCGGCCGCACTCACCCGCGAGGCCTGACGACCGCCTCGGCGAGGATGCGCTCGGTGGCCTGGATGCCGTTGGTGCCGGGCATCCGGATGTCCATCAGGATCACGTCGGGCCGGGTCTGCGCGGCGAGCCGCACCGCCTCGTCGCCGTCCCCCGCCTCCCCGACGACCTCGATGCCGGGCGCCGCGTTCAACAGCCCCACGAGACCGGCCCGGACCAGGTCTCCGCGGCGAGGGCTACGCCAACGGGAAGTGGTGCAACTACGACACGAAGATCACCGGGACGGTCCACGACACCACGTCCGACGGCCGCTGCCCGCTCGTCCGCGGCCTGACGCGCGGTGGCGGGTACGTCGACAGCGACTGGGCGGGCCCGAAGGGCGACTCCTCACCGGTACGGCTCTACGCCCTCAGCGGCAAGTCCTTCCACCAGCTCCGGATGAAGTACATCGACTGCTGAGCGCCCGCCCGAAAAGCACGGTGGCCCGCGTCCTTCGGGGGAGGCGCGGGCCACCGTCGTACGCAAGGGGCCGGAGCTCGGAGCCGAAGGCTCAGCGCTCCGCGCTCAGCGGACCGTGAAGTGCAGGGTGTCGTCCAGGAACGGAATCTCCAGCAAAGGGTCGGGCTGAGCCATCAGCGCGAGCAGCACGATGGCCACGCCCAGCACGCCGTACGTGAGCATGTCGGTGAAGCGGGAGCGGACCGCCAGCATGCCCACGCTCGGCAGCGTCCAGCGCATCACCGCGCCCGCAAGGAGCGCTGCGCCGATAAGAATCATCCCGTACCGGAACACGTCGAGCGCGGTCAGCAGCAGGCCGAGCCCGACGGCCGACAGCACGGTGAGGATCGGCCACTGACGCGCGGGCGCCGGGGCGTCCCCGGGCGCCGCCCGGCCGCCGCCCTCGGGCCTCGCGGTGTCCCGGGTGATCCTCGGGAAGCGCCGCGTGGTGCGCCGCGGCTTCCCCTCGGCGTCGGGCGCGCTGACGGCGTCGATGGCGGTCGGTTCGTCACCGGCGTTCACGGCATGCCGCACGGCCGCCTCCGCATCCCGTACGGCCGACTCGGCGCCGGCCTTCCGCGCGCCGCGCGCCTCGCTGCTCTCGGAACCGCCCTCAGCCGACACTGCGCTCCGCCGCTTCCACCACGTTGACGAGCAGCTGGGCGCGGGTCATCGGGCCCACGCCGCCCGGGTTCGGGGAGATCCAGGCGGCGACCTCGGCGACGTCCGGGTGGACGTCACCGACGATCTTGCCCTCGGCGCTGCGCGAGACACCGACATCGAGGACGGCGGCGCCCGGCTTCACGTCCTCGGCCCGGACGAGGTGCGCGGAGCCCGCCGCGGCGACGATGATGTCGGCGCGCTTCAGGTGCGCGGAGAGGTCACGGGTGCCGGTGTGACACTGGGTGACCGTAGCGTTCTCACTGCGTCGCGTCAGCAGCAGCGGCATCGGGCGCCCGATGGTCACACCACGGCCGACGACCACGACCTCGGCGCCCTTGATCTCCACGCCGTAGCGCCGGAGCAGGGTGAGGACACCGTTGGGGGTGCACGGCAGCGGGGCCGGCTCGTTCAGCACGAGTCGCCCGAGGTTCATCGGGTGCAGACCGTCCGCGTCCTTGTCGGGGTCCATCAGCTCCAGGATGCGGTTCTCGTCGATGCCCTTGGGGAGCGGCAGCTGGACGATGTAGCCGGTGCAGGCGGGGTCCTCGTTCAGCTCGCGGACCACCGCCTCGATCTCCTCCTGCGTGGCGGTGGCGGGCAGTTCACGCTGGATGGAGGCGATGCCGACCTGAGCGCAGTCGCGGTGCTTGCCCGCGACGTACTTCTGGCTGCCGGGGTCGTCCCCGACCAGGATCGTCCCGAGGCCGGGCGTGACGCCCTTCTCCTTCAGGGCCGCCACGCGGGCGGTCAGGTCGGACTTGATCGCGGCTGCGGTGGCCTTGCCATCGAGAATCTGGGCGGTCATGCCCCCCATCCTCCCGGATGACCCGGTCCTGGTTCCAATCCGGGCACCCCGCGGCCTTCCCGCGCCCCCGCCGGGGCCTCACCGCACGGCTTCGGCCACCTTCCGGCGCCCGTTTCGACCGTATCGGGCCATGATCACCGATGTTGCACTTGCACAACACATAAGGAATGCGGCTGGACAAGTAAGAGTCGGCTAAAGAACGATGAGCAGACAGTGCCGCGGGCAGTACCGGGGGGACGGACCGCTCTGTAGAAATTCCTCCGAACCGTGCCGCGCGTCGTCCCCGCACCAGGCAACGGAGGAAAACCCGCCATGAGTTTCGGCGACCCGAACAACCCTTACGGGCAGCCGCCCCAGCAGCCCCCCGCCGCTCCGCCGGCCGCTCCCGGCTACGGCTACCCACAGGCCCCGCCCGGCGTACCGCCGCAGGGCTACGGCTACCCGCAGCAGCCGGCCTACCCCGGCTACCCGGGCGGCAACCAGATGCTTCCGCAGTCGATGCCGGGGCTTCTGGTCACGGCGCGCGTGTTCCTGTTCATCATCTCCGCAGTGCAGATCCTGGCGGCTCTGGGCTGGTTCTACTTCGCCGCCATCGCCAACGACGTGTCCAACGCGGCGGACCGCTACAGCTCGTCGTCCGACGATCCGTTCAGCTCGTTCAGTGACGGTGCCGGCATCGCCTCGGGCGTCCTGGTGGTCATCGGCCTGGTCGCGGCGGCTCTCGCGGCCCTCTCGATCACCCTCGGCGTGAAGTTCGGCAAGGGCGCCCAGGGCATCCGCATCACCACCGTCATCTACGGTGCGCTCGGCGGGATCGTCGGTCTGATCTTTCTCTTCGTCGGCCTCGACTCCGGAATGGCCTCCGCCGTCATCTTCCCGCTGATCTGGGTCGTCTTCGCCGCCATCATCACGGCGGCGCCGGTCGTGCCCAGCGGCACCGCCTGGTTTGCGCGCCCGCGTTACTGAACAACCCCACGGCACGAACAACCCTGCGCCACTGAACAGCCCGGCGTCACTGAACAGTTCACGCCATTCACTCCAAGGGCCGTGTCTCACCCTGCACAAGGGGGGACACGGCCCTGGTGCGTCTGCCTACCCTGAATCCCGTAGCCGCGCGTGCCTGATCGCCGCGATGCTGAAGTCCGAGAGCAACTTCGATGCCCATCTCTCCGATCCCGCCATGGACGAGTACGGAATCGCCCGCTGGACTCCGCGCGTACTGCGCCACGACGGAAAGCCGACGCCGGAGATCCCCAAGCCTCCCTTCACGCCCGCCCAGTCCATCCCGGCCATGAGCCGCTATCTGTGCGCGATCGCGCCGCGGCTCAAGCCGGGCCGGGACGGCGACGGACAGGTGCTGGTCGCCGCCGCGTACCGGACCTCGTACAGAAAAGTGAACGAGGCGGGCGGAGTCCCCCGAAGTACCGCTCGTACGCCGACCGCGTCGCCCACTACCTCAAGGAGTACACCGTTCCTGGAGACTGAGCGGTGATGAATCCTGTTGCCAGGACTCATGCTCAGCCGCATGCCCCGAACGGTGTTGGGCACGCTGGTCTCCCGCGTTCGCTCCGTGTCCGGGCCCAGCGCATCGTGTGCGCGGTCCGGGAATGCGGGGGCGGGTTCCCTCACGCCCGAGGCTGCCCGGTCGGGCCTGGGCGGTCCGATGCCCCACACGATCACTCCGGTCGTGTGGGGGCGGTGCCGTCCGTCGCCGGATCGGGTGCCCTTGGGCGCGCCTGCCGATCGCGATGCTCGCCGCATCGTGACGGCTGGTCTTGCGGGTCGTACTGGTGAGGGGCTTTTGCCAGTACTGAGCGCCCCACCGGGAAGTGTAGGCCGGGTCCACCGCGATGATCGCGATAGCCGTGGCGTCGGCCATCGCCGTCAGGCGGGCGCGCAGTCTGCCAGTAGGCATGCCGGAGATGAGCTGCCTGAACCGCCTCTTGCGGCCGTGCTTCTCCCTGGTCTTCTCCGCCGTGAAGTCCAGGTCCTCGATGGCGATGGCCTTCACGCCGCAGGTCCTGGCCCAGTTCAGCAGCCTCGACAGAGCATGGCGGACCTGGGCGTCACTGTGACTGACGGAACCGCTCAAGTCGTAGAAGAAGCGGCGCGGGTTGCCGACGGGGTTGCCGTGCCGGTCGAGTCGCCAGGCGGCGAGGTGATCGGCGTTGGTATCCACCCCGATCACACCGTGCGCGATGGCCGCGTCCAGCGGGATCGCCGGGGCGGGCATGTACTGCCAGGATGCGGTCAGGTACCAGCGGTCCCGCGCGACATCCAGGTGGATGCGGTAGGCGACGGCCCGGTTGGCCTCCACACGGTCGGCCCACTCGGGGCCCCGGTGCGGAAAGGCGACGCGGGCAGCAAGGACGTACCGGCCGCGAGGGGCGTTCGCCAGCCCGGCCAGCGGGGCGGGCAGCTTGATGCTCACCTCGCCGTCCGGGGTGACGCGGATGGTCTCGTTCCCGTACCGCTTGCCCGACTCACCGTCCGCCGCGAGGAACCACCGCTCCGCCTCCCACCGCGCCCGCCACTGCGTCTCGGTGAGCCGGGCATCGGCGAGGTGGTGCCGGGTGTTCAACAGGCGCTTGCCACCGCGCACCACGTGCACCCGCCCGGCCTGCGAGTCCTCCAAGACCGCCGCGTGTCGGGCCTCCAGCGCGGCCAACCGACGCGACTTGGTATGCCACTCCCCTGCGGACCGGTAGCCGCCCGGAGCATCCCTGGATCCCCTCTCGCCCACGGGCAGCGACAGGCGGTGCCGGATCGTCTGGATCCCGGCCACAAGACTCTGAATGTGCGCCGCCTGGCAACGCCGGGACAGCGCCCACTGATCATGCGACGCCTTGGTGATCGCCCCGGCCCACCGGGACGACGACAACGGCGTCAGCTCCCGCTTGCGCGCCGCCCACGTGTCCGCAGAGTGCTCCAGCCCGTCGGCGCACCGCGCCTTGAGATCCCGCGAGGCGAGCGTGCCCAGGTGCGCGCCGACCAGCCGCAGCACCCTCTCGTCCTCAACCGTGAGGTGCTTGAGCCGATCGCGCACCGCCACACCCGACGGCCCTGCAGCGACAAACGGATCAGCCGGCACCCGCAGACCCGAAACCGACCGCTCCGCCCTCCCGCGCACCACACCCACCCCCGCTCCACCCTCTGATCCGCTTGTCACACAGGACAACGAACAGCACTGGGAAAGGTCACTTGTTCTTGTCCCGAATATCCAAGCGGTCCATCCGTCGCAACCCAGCGGAGCAAGCAACGCTCGCCCCGACATACCCCTACACGGCAATACGCAAGGAACAGCCACCAATGGAACGCCTCGCCCGGGAAGGCGCGACCTTGAGAGTTCCGAGGTACCGGCGCCCTGCCGCCCCTGGGACGGTGAACGCACATCACCACAGCAGGTGGACCGGCCCGTTGTGCACGTACGTCATCGCTGGGGGGACACAGCGAAACTCAAGAAGCCCGTCGCGACGCTCTTCGCGGCGACCGCCCTGCTTGCCCGCTCGACAGTGGTGGCCTCCGCCGCGACGGCGGGGCCCGACTTCCGTGCCGAGGCTCTCGCCCCCGGACGCACGAACGCCCAGGCGACGAAGCTGCAGCAGCGGGTCGACGCCGTCCTCGCCGGGCACCCCGGCGGCCGCCAGGTCTCCGCCACCCAGGTCAAATACGACGGCCTGAACGTCACGGTCGACCCCAGCGGCAAGAACTCCACCAAGTCGGCCGACCTGAACTGTGCTTACGGACACCTGTGCATGACCGTTAGGGGCACCAACTTCGACTTCTACAAGTGCCAGACCTGGACTGTTAGCAACTGGACCGGCGACGGCCCGTTCAACAACAACCAGACGCCCGGCACGGTCGCCAAGTTCTACAACCAGGACGGCAGCGTCCGCTGGACGTCGACGGCGTACCAGAGCGGGACGTCGACGTGGGACCCGATCTACTCGCTCCGCCCGTGCTGATCTGACAGGCCTGCATACAGGCGGCCTCCGGCTCCCTCGGGGGAGGGCCGGAGGCCGCGGCGTTGCTGGACAGGCTCAGTGGAAGAAGTGGCGCGTCCCCGTGAAGTACATCGTGATGCCGGCCTTCTTCGCGGCCTCCACGACCAGCTCGTCACGGACCGAACCGCCGGGCTGGACCACGGCCTTGACACCCGCCTCGACGAGGATCTCCAGGCCGTCGGGGAACGGGAAGAACGCGTCCGAGGCGGCGTACGAGTCGCGCGCACGCTCGGCGCCCGCCCGCTCCACCGCGAGCTTCGCGGAGTCGACGCGGTTGACCTGGCCCATGCCGACGCCGACCGAGGCACCGTCCTTGGCGAGCAGGATCGCGTTGGACTTCACCGCGCGGCAGGCCCGCCAGGCGAAGGCCAGCTCGTCGAGCTCGCCCTCGTTCAGGGCTTCGCCGGTGGCGAGGGTCCAGCTCCGCGGGTTGTCGCCGTCGGCCTGGAGGCGGTCGGTGACCTGGAGCAGCGCGCCGCCGTCGATCTGCTTGACCTCGGTCGGGTTCGCGGGCGCCTTGTGGGCCCGCAGCACGCGGATGTTCTTCTTCTTGGTGAGGGCTTCGAGGGCGCCGTCCTCGTACTCGGGCGCCACGATCACCTCGGTGAAGATCTCCGCGACCTGCTCCGCCATCTCCTTCGTCACCGGCCGGTTGACCGCGATGACGCCGCCGAACGCGGACAGCGGGTCACAGGCGTGCGCCTTGCGGTGCGCCTCGGCGACGTTGGACGCGACCGCGATACCGCACGGGTTGGCGTGCTTGATGATCGCGACGCAGGGGTCCTCGTGGTCGTACGCGGCACGGCGCGCGGCGTCCGTGTCCGTGTAGTTGTTGTACGACATCTCCTTGCCGTGCAGCCGCTCGGCCTCGGCGAGACCGCCCGTGCCGTCGACGTACAGCGCGGCGCCCTGGTGCGGGTTCTCGCCGTAGCGCAGGGTGTTCTTGCGCTCGTAGGTGTGACCGAGGAAGTCCGGGAAGCCGCTGTCGTCGGCCGCGGCGTAGTCGTCCGCGAACCAGCTCGCCACCGCCACGTCGTACGAGGCGGTGTGCTGGAAGGCCTCGGCGGCGAGCCGCTTGCGGGTACGGAGGTCGAAGCCACCGGTCTTGACGGCGGAGAGCACGTCCCCGTACCGCGCCGGGCTGGTCACCACGGCAACGGACGGGTGATTCTTGGCCGCGGCCCGGACCATCGAAGGACCGCCGATGTCGATCTGCTCGACACACTCGTCGGGCGTCGCGCCCGAGGCGACGGTCTCGCGGAACGGGTAGAGGTTGACGACGACGAGGTCGAACGGCTCGACACCGAGCTCTTCCAGCTGACGCCGGTGATCGGGGAGCCGCAGGTCGGCGAGGATGCCCGCGTGGACCTTCGGGTGCAGGGTCTTGACGCGGCCGTCCAGGCACTCGGGGAAGCCGGTCAGCTCCTCGACCTTGGTGACGGGGACGCCGGCGGAGGCGATACGGGCGGCGGTGGAGCCGGTGGAGACCAGCTCGACGCCGGCTTCGTGCAGCCCGCGAGCCAGCTCCTCGAGCCCGGTCTTGTCGTAGACGCTGACGAGCGCCCGGCGAAGGGGCCGCTTGTTGCTCTCGGCGGTCACTGGATAACTACCTTTCGTCCCTCAATGCGATAGCCGTTACGGGCGAGCCGCCCCACGACATCGACGAGCAGCGTTCGCTCGACTTCCTTGATGCGCTCGTGCAGAGCGTTCTCGTCGTCCTCGTTCCGGACCTCCACCACGCCCTGAGCGATGATCGGTCCGGTGTCGACGCCGTCGTCGACGAAGTGGACGGTGCATCCGGTGACCTTCGCGCCGTACGCGAGCGCGTCGCGCACGCCGTGGGCCCCCGGGAAACTGGGCAGCAGGGCGGGATGCGTGTTGACGAAGCGCCCACCGAACCGGGCCAGGAATTCCTTCCCCACGATCTTCATGAACCCCGCGGAGACGACGAGGTCGGGCTCGTGGGCGGCGACGGCCTCGGCGAGAGCGTGGTCCCACTCGTCCCGGCTGTCGTAGTCCTTGACCCGGTGGACGAAGGTGGGGATGCCGGCCCGCTCGGCGCGCGCAAGCCCCTCGATACCGTCCCGATCGGCCCCGACGGCCACGATCTCGGCTCCATAGGCCTCGGTGCCATGGGTCGCGATGGCATCGAGCAGTGCCTGCAGATTCGTACCTGATCCGGAGACCAGCACGACGAGGCGCTTGGCCTTGGCCACGACGGGGCCCTTTCTCGGGGGAGCGTTTGTACGGTCGTACGAATGCTTCGTGCCCCGGGATACGGGGAAGTCTACGAAGCGGTCGACCGTCAGCAACGATACCGGCACACCTGGCGGCCCCCACGGGACGGGGGCGTGGCCGGAAGGTAGCGTCTGGGGAGGATCCACCCGGGAACACCGTCCACCACGGGGGAACGCCCTGCGCATGCGGGACGTTGACCTGTGACGAGCACGAAAGGCTCGGGGCACGGGCCCTGGGTGCGATCGTCCCGGGTCCTGGGCCTTGGGCGGACGTGCGAGCTCGGGGCGTGTACCCGGGGTGCGACGCTCGGGGCGCGAGTCCTGGGGGACGAAAATCCTGGGTTCGAGCCCGAGGGTAAGAAGCTCGGGGCGTCAGCCCGGGGTACGACGCTCGGGACGCCAGTCCTGGGCATCGAAAATCCTGGGCGCGAGCCCGGGGGCAGAAAGCCCTGGACGCGAGCCCGGGGTACGACGCTCGGGACGCCAGTCCTGGGCATCGAAAATCCTGGACGCGAGCCCGGGGGCAGAAAGCCCTGGACGCGAGCCCGGGGTACGACGCTCGGGACGCCAGTCCTGGGCATCGAAAATCCTGGGCGCGAGCCCGGGGGCAGAAAGCCCTGGACGCGAGCCCGGGGGCAAGGAGCTCGGGGCGTCAGCCCGGGGCTCGACACCTGGGGCGCGAGCCCGGGGTGAAGAAGCTCGGGGCGCGTCGCGAGCACGATGCCGTGTGGACACGCCGCCCGCCAGAACCACCAAGGGGAAGACGCACACCTGATGCCGGACCGCAGTCTCCGACTCCCTCCGCTGCTGCTGCGCGAGCAGCGCCCTTCGCCCACCCCGCCGCGGTCGAGCGGGGACGCGCCCGCGGACAGGAACGGCTCCGCGGGTGGACGCGGCTCGGCGGGCGGGAACGGCTCCTCGGACGATCGGGGTCCCGACGCTCCTGCCACTCCCCCCTCGAACTCCGACGACAATCCGTTCGCTCCGCCCCCGGAGGGCACGCCCGACCGGCCGTGGCAGCCGAGGCGGCCCGCGAGCGGGCAGGGAGCGGACGGCAGCGGTGGGGGCGACCAGAGCGGGCAGTCCCCGTGGGGCAGCCAGTGGAGCGACCGGCAGCCCGGGCCTTCGAGCGGCGGCCGTTTCGGTGACAGGCCCGGAGCGCCACAGGGACAGGGCGGTCCGGAAGGACCCGGCGGCGGTCCGGGCAGCGGCATGCGCTGGGACCCGACGGATCCGGCTCAGCGCCGCGCGCGCTATGCCCTGCTCGCCGGGATGTGGGCGTTCTTCTTCGCCCTCTTCAGCTGGCCGTACGTGGCGCTGTTGCTCGGCGCGCTCGCCCTGTACTGGGGTGGCAGCGCGCTGCGTGCCAAGCCCCGGACTCCGAATCCGGACACTCCGGCGCCCGATCCGAACTCCCGCCCCCAGACGACCGCCGCGGTGAGCGGGCTCGTCACCGCCTCGCTGGCCATCGTCATGGTCGCGGCGGCCTTCGCCGCGCAGCTCGTCTACAGCGACTACTACTCCTGCACGAACGACGCCCTGACCCACGCCGCGAAGCAGTCCTGCAACGACCTCCTCCCGAAGGACCTCCGGGGCCTGCTGGGAACACACGGCTGACGGCAGGCGCCGGGCGGCGGTTTTCGCCCCCTCCGCCCCTACCCGTCCCGTACCGGGGGCTGCCGCCCCCAGACCGGTGCAGCGGGCGGCGCCCCCCCCCCCGGCGGGGTCTGGGGCGGAGCCCCAGGGGACGGGAATGGGTAGGGGCGGAGGGGCGGGAAAACACCCCCTGTGAACCCTCAGACGGAGTCCGGCGGCTCCGGAGGCGTGGACGCCTCCTTGAGCGCCTCCCAACGGGCCTCGCGGCGCAGGTCCTCGTGCCAGGGGGAACCCGTGACGTCGTCCGGAAGGAAGACATACGGTTCGCAGGGCTCGAGCGAGGAGTCCAGCACCCCCGGATGGGGTTGAGCGGCGGCGGGCGGCACCGTCGCCGTCGACACATCGGCCGACGACCGCCGCGCCCGTGACGACCACGGCAGCCACGAGGGCCACGACGGCCGCGGCATCCGAACGACCCGCCCGGCAGAAGACGTACCCGGCCGAGCCTCCCGAAGCCGCCACCCCCGCACCCCCACCGCCACAGGAACCCCCACCACCCCGGTCCACACCACCGCCACAGGCCCCACCTGCCACCACACCGGACCGAAGTGGGCGAGCGCCGCCATCCCGAGCGCCCCCCCGGCCAGCCCGGCCAGCACCGCGAGCGCGACGCCGCACAGCCCGGCGGCCAGCACGACCGCGGCGACCACCCGCCCCCGGGACCAGCCCGCATCCCCCGCCCCGGAACCGGGCACGGCCGCCGCCACCACGAACCACGCCACCGTCACCCCCGCGGCCACCGGTACCGCCCCACTCGCCCAGCTCAACGGCCCCCCAGCCCCCGGCACCGCCGCCAACAGCGGGAACGCGGGCAGCAGCGACCCCGGCGCAGCCCCCGACAGCGGCCCCACCACATGCCCGGCACCGAGGACGACCCCGGGCCCGAGCCCGTACGCCGCCCCCCACACCGCCGCGTTCGGCACGAGAGCGAGGCAGAGCAGCAGCACGGCGAACCGCCCCGACCACACATCGGTGAGCTGCAGGAACGAGTCGCGAGCCGTCCCTCCGTGCCACACCAGCGACGCCGCCACGAGCAACGCCCCGCCCCCGACAAGCACCGCCACCCCGGCTCCGGCCGCCCGCATCACACCGCCGAGGAACCGGGGAGCCTCCGGTGCCACGGAATCGGGGGCGCCGACGGAACGACGTACGCCGGAAAGCGGCAGCGCCGCCGGGACCCGTCGCATCCAGGGCGGCATCGGCCCCCGCGGACGCCCGTAGGCCGTCCACACCCCCGCCCCCGCCGCCCCGAGCGCAAGCAGCGGCAGGCACACCGCGGTCCACGCCCAGGAAGGCCGCAACGCGCCGCCCGAGGCATACAGCGCGGCGGCCGTGCCGACGGACAGATAGCCCATGACGACCCCGGCCCACGCCGTGCGCGGCCCCGCCTCGGACTCGGCGTCGGACGCGTCGCGCCCCGCCCGGTGCAGCAGCCACACCGGCAGCACGAGAAGCAGCAGCGGTGTCACCCCCACCGGCATGGGCAGGCCCGACAAGGTGTCGGTGCGGATCAACTCCACACCGTGGGCGAGGAGCCAGAGCGCCGCGGCCACGTGCAGCGCCCCTTCGGGCCCGCTGTCCGGGTACGGCGAGCCGATCCACAGCACCATGACGAGGACGGCGAACGAGCCGAGCCCGAGCCCCGCAGCGAGGGCGCCACCCATGAGGCTGGCGGCCAGTCCGGGGGAACGGTCGCGCATCCGGGTGAGCAGGGGCGACAACGACAGCCTGCGGTCGGTCATTTGGGTCACGGATCTCATGCTCCCAACGACACGCGCTTTCTCGTCGTAACAGGCGAACCCCGGATGTGTCGCTCAATATGCATCTATGTACTTTTTCGTACGAAAGGGCACCCTGTGGAGTCCGGCATGACACGGAGCCCTGCTACCCCGCTGCCGGCCCCCGAGGAGCGCCGCCGTCTCCGCGAGGCCCAGTCACTGACCCAGGCCGAGGTCGCCTCCAGACTGGGCGTCACCCGTGTGACGGTGCGCTCCTGGGAGACCGGTCGTACGACGCCGCGTGGCCGCAAGCGAGAAGCGTACGCACAGCTGCTGACCGAGCCGGCGTGCGCGGAGCCCGAGGTGACCGTCCGTCACGAGCAGGCCGTTCCGGCGCCGGTGGGTGTCGGCGTCTCGCCATCCTCCCCCGCGGAGAAGCCGTCCGAGGAAGCGGAATCCGCGCTGCCCACTGCCGCGCTGACGCCCGCTCAGGCCTTCGACGCCCTCTACGCGTTCTGCGCCCCCGCCCTCGTACGGCAGACATATCTGCTCACCGGGCGCCGCGAGCTGGCGCGTGAGTCCGTGGAGCGGGCCTTCCAACTGGCCTGGCACCGCTGGCCCGAGGTGGCCGTGGACCGGGATCCGGCCGGCTGGGTGCGGGCGGCCGCGTACGAGTACGCGCTCTCCTCCTGGCACCGGATGCGGCTGCGCCACCGGCACCCGGAGGCACCGCCCGCCGACGCTGCCGACCGCGCGCTGCTCGATGTACTCCTGAAGCTGCCGCCGGTGTACCGGCGCACGCTCCTGTTGTACGACGGTGTGGGCCTCGACCTGCCGGAGACTGCGGCCGAGACGGAGGCGAGCACGCCCGCCGCGGCCAACCGGCTGCTGCACGCGCGGAAGGCCGTCGCGGCGCGCATGCCGGAGCTGGCGGTGCCGGAGGAACTGCACCAACGGCTCGCCGAACTCGCGAGCACGGAGCGGCTGCGGGCGGCGAAGCCCCAGAGCGTCCGCTGGCACGGCGAACGGCGCGCCCGTCGCTGGACCCGCGCGGCCATCGCCTTCACGGTCCTGCTCATCGGCACCACGGCCCTGACGCTCCGCTCGGCCCCGGACCACTACGAGGCCCCCCTGTCCCCGCCCGAAACGGTCCACGGAGTACCACCCCGCGTCGCCCCGGGCCCCCTCTCCCCGCCCCAACTGAAGCTTCGCACCAAGCTCAAGTCGGAAACGGCAAGCGGCCCGGAACGGCTGGTCCCCGACAGCAGGTGACGCGACGGCCGACCGTCCGATCCGTTGCCGCTGTGGGCCATCGCCCCGCAGGGCGATGGGGGTCGGTCTCCTGCTCGGGCCAAGCCGAGAGCTGGGGGGGGAGGGTGGGCACAGCCACCAACGCCGGGCGCCTTGCAAGGAGGCTCCCGCCCCGGAAACGCGAGTGGGCCCGCACCCCGGCAAGGGGTGCGGGCCCACTGGACGTTCAGCCCAGCAGAGCGTCAGCCCGCAAGGATCTCGCGCGCAAGCTTCGCCGTCTCGGTCGGCGTCTTGCCGACCTTGACGCCGGCGGCCTCGAGGGCCTCCTTCTTCGCGGCGGCCGTACCGGAGGACCCGGAGACGATGGCGCCGGCGTGGCCCATGGTCTTGCCCTCGGGCGCGGTGAAGCCGGCGACGTAGCCGACGACCGGCTTGGTCACGTTGGCCTTGATGAAGTCCGCGGCCCGCTCCTCCGCGTCGCCACCGATCTCACCGATCATCACGATCAGGTCGGTGTCGGGGTCGGCCTCGAACGCGGCGAGCGCATCGATGTGCGTGGTGCCGATGACCGGGTCGCCACCGATGCCCACGGCGGACGAGAAGCCGATGTCACGGAGCTCGTACATCATCTGGTACGTCAGCGTGCCGGACTTCGAGACCAGACCGATGCGGCCCGGCTTCGTGATGTCGCCCGGGATGATGCCGGCGTTCGACTGGCCCGGCGTGATGAGACCGGGGCAGTTCGGGCCGATGATGCGGGTCTTGTTGCCCTTCGACTTCGCGTACGCCCAGAAGGCGGCGGAGTCGTGGACGGCGATGCCCTCGGTGATGACGACAGCGAGGGGGATCTCCGCGTCGATCGCCTCGACGACGGCGGCCTTGGCGAAGGCCGGCGGCACGAAGAGGACGGACACGTTGGCGCCGGTCTTCTCCATGGCCTCGGCGACCGTGCCGAAGACGGGGATCTCGTGGCCGTCGATCTCGACCGACGTGCCCGCCTTGCGCGGGTTCACGCCACCGACGATGTTCGTGCCGTCGGCCAGCATGAGCTTGGTGTGCTTCATGCCCGTGGCACCGGTCATGCCCTGGACGATGACCTTGCTGTCCTTGTTGAGGAAGATAGCCATGGCTGTGGTTTTCCCTCGTCCCTTACTTGGCCGCGGCCAGCTCGGCGGCCTTGTCGGCCGCGCCGTCCATGGTGTCCACGCGCTGCACGAGCGGGTGGTTGGCGTCCGACAGGATCCTGCGACCCAGCTCGGCGTTGTTGCCGTCCAGACGGACGACCAGCGGCTTGGTGACTTCCTCGCCCTTGTCGGCGAGCAGCTGCAGCGCCTGGACGATGCCGTTGGCGACCTCGTCACAGGCGGTGATGCCACCGAAGACGTTGACGAAGACGGACTTGACGTCCGGGTCGCCGAGGATGATCTCCAGACCGTTCGCCATGACGGCCGCGGAGGCGCCGCCGCCGATGTCGAGGAAGTTGGCGGGCTTCACGCCGCCGTGGTTCTCACCGGCGTACGCGACGACGTCCAGGGTGCTCATGACGAGACCCGCGCCGTTGCCGATGATGCCGACCTCGCCGTCGAGCTTGACGTAGTTGAGGTTCTTGGCCTTGGCGGCGGCCTCGAGCGGGTTGGCCGCCGCGTGGTCGACGAGCGCCTCGTGCTCCGGCTGGCGGAACTCGGCGTTCTCGTCCAGCGACACCTTGCCGTCGAGCGCGATGACGCGGCCGTCGGCGACCTTGGCGAGCGGGTTCACCTCGACGAGGAGGGCGTCCTCCTTGATGAAGGTGTCCCACAGCGTCACCAGGATCTCGGCGACCTGCTCCGCGACCTCGGCAGGGAACTTCGCCTGGGCGACGATCTCGCGGGCCTTCTCGATCGAGACGCCCTCATTGGCGTCGACCGGGACCTTCGCGAGGGCCTCGGGGTTCTCCTCCGCGACGACCTCGATCTCCACGCCGCCCTGGACGGACGCCATGGCGAGGAAGGTGCGGTTGGTGCGGTCGAGGAGGTACGAGACGTAGTACTCCTCGGCGATCTCCGGAGCGGTCTCGGCGATCATCACCTTGTGGACCGTGTGGCCCTTGATGTCCATGCCGAGGATGTCCGTCGCGCGGGCGACGGCCTCGTCCGGGGTGGCGGCGAGCTTCACGCCACCGGCCTTGCCACGGCCACCGACCTTCACCTGGGCCTTGACGACGGACTTGCCGCCAAGACGCTCGGTCGCCTCGCGGGCTGCCTCAGGCGTGTCAATGACTTCACCGGCCAGCACCGGTACACCGTGCTTGGCGAAGAGGTCCCTCGCCTGGTACTCGAACAGGTCCACGCGCGTCCGTCCCTATCAGTGATCTCGCGGTTCGTTGGATGCGTGGGCGTGCCGCGAAGGGCAACGTGACGTCCGCTGTCACAAGGGTGGCGCACACGGTGTCCGAGCGCGCGGCATGTCCGTCTCGCAGGTTATCGCCGCCGGGTGCGGGTCCCTAAATCGCAGATCACACATGAGCGGTGATACCTGTCACAGAGCAGGGCCTCACCAGGCTGGGGTTTGCCTGGTGAGGCCCTTTGAACAGCCCCTGGTACGGGGCTCAGGGCCGGGTGGTCCCCACCCCAATGGGGACCACCCGGCCCCACCGCGGGGTTCCGGTCGCACGGACCGACGGCTTTCGGCCGTTCGGGGCCGTCGCCCTGCGGAGTCGGTCGGATGCCGTACGTCGGCTTCGCCGGATGTCGCCGTACGGCACATGGGGGAAGCGTCAGATGCTGTACGCGCCGTACTGCGCGTCCTGCACGTAGCTCGGCGCGACCGACCGGGCCACGCCCTGGACGCCACCGACGGCGTTGCCCGCGAGGGGGCCGCCGGTCGCCTCGACGGTTCCGTTCAGGCCCTGGGCGAAGGGACCGACCTGGCCGACGAAGCCGCCCGCGAACGGGGCGACCTGGCCGACGGTGTGGTCGGCGAACGGCCGCACATCGCCCGTGACGCCGTACGACAACCCGGTGGCGCTGCCCTCGACGCCCGCCACGACCGGCTGCACGAAGTCGACGACCGGCTGCACCGCGCCGGCCACATCCCCGGCGAAGGGCTGCACGTCGTCGGTGACGACACCCTGCGCGAACGGGGCCACCGGGCCGGTGACGCCGTACGCCAGCGTCCCCGCGTCGCCCACGACGCCGCCCGCGAAGGGCTGGACGTCGCCGGCCACGCCGTACGCCAGCACACCCGCGTCCCCGACGGCCTGACCGGCCACCGGGACGACGCCGTGCACGGCGGTCGCCGCGACGGGCGGCAGGGCGGAGGCGGCCGTGTCACCGACGACCTGGCCGGCGAGACCTCCGGCCAGCGGCTGTACGTCACCGGCGGCGCCGTACGCCAGGGTGCTCGCGTCACCCGTGGCACCGTGCGCCAGGGTCGTCGCGTCCGCCGTGGCGACGTGCGCCAGGGCCGCGGCGTGACCGGCGGCGTCGTACGCCAGCGTGGTCGCGTTGCCCACGGCGCCGTACGTCAGCGCAGTCACGTTGCCGACGGCGTGGTCCACGACCGGGGTGACGCCGTGGACGGCGGTGCCGGCGACGGGCGGCAGCGCGGCGGCCGCGGTCTCGCCGACCATCGGGACCGCGATGCCGGTGGCGGTGCCGACGGCGCCCTGGACCGCACCCTGGACCCGTGCGGGCGCACCGGTGACCGTCGTGCCCGCGGTCCGCTGCGCGGTGGCGACGGTCTGCTGTGCCTTCGTCTGCACGGCGGACGGCACCCCGGCGGCGGTGCGCTGGACGGCGGCGAGCTTGGTCTGCGCGCCCGCGAGGGCCTGCTCCATCTCCGGAGCGAAGGCGGAGAGCGGGCCGAAGAGGTAGTCGATCTCGTCCTGCGGAGCGCCGGCATCGGCGACCGTCTCCTCGGCCTTGCCCGTCACCCGGTCGGCGACGGCGGTCTTCGTCTGCGAGAGGTGGTTGACGGAGGGGACCTTGGCGTCGACGTAGCGGCGGGCGTGGTCGGCGGTCCTGGTCGTCGCGGTGGTGGCGGTCTTCTTGACGGTGGCGGTGGCGTTGTCGGCCGTGGACCGGGTCTTGGCGGCCGCGTCCGTGACGGTCGAGGCCGCGCCGTCGGCGGCGGTGCCGCCGGTGACGCCTTCGGTGACGCCGGAGACCGTGCTCTGCACGTCGCTCGTCACGTTCCCGACGACGCCGTCGACGGTGCCGGTGACCGAGCCGACGGTGTCCGGGACGTCGAGGCCGACGTCGGGAGTGGCCAAGGACGACGCGGGCAGCTCGTCCGCGCTGGCGACGGCGGAGCCGAGCGCCCACGCGCCGGTGACACCGGCGGCTATGACGATGGAACGGCGGATGTTCTTGTTCATGCGTACGTCAGATCCTTCGGGATTCCGAGAGTTCGGGACATTCCGGTGAATTCCGGGGGCGTCCGTCCGGGGATCGGAGGGGTGTCCGGACGGCGGGCAGACCTGTTCCGCCCCCGCGCGGCAGGTCGTTCAGCGGGGGAAGGGCTGCCCTAGCCGGGGAAAACGGGAATGTCCCGGTACCTGTCCCGGGTCTCGGCCGCGGTGATGACCGCGGAAGCGCCGGGCGCGAGCCGCAGCGGCGCCCGGTGGTTCGAAGTGACGGCATGCGGATCGCCGTGCCGCGGCGGGCCGTTGTCGACCGCGAACTGGTTGCCCAGCGCGCCGGTCGGGTCGCCGGGGGGTGCCTGGCGTGCGGGCGCCTGTTCCGCTCGGGTGCCGCCGTGGTCGCGGCTCGCGGCGACCCCATCGGTGTCGGCGGCGGGACCACTCGGCCCGTACCAGGCGTCGGCGGGTGCGTCCGAGCGACGCGCCGCCTTGTCCTGCTCGTCCGCGGCGGCCGGCCGCTGGGCCACCCCGCTCGACGGCTGCGGGGCCGAACCGACGGGCGCAGTCCGCGCACCCGCACCGGGGATCGCGGGCAGGTCGGGGAGTCCCGGCACGGACGGCAGTACGTCCGGCGGGGTTGCACGCAGTCCGCCGGTGACCGTCTTCACCGCGTCACCGATCGGCCGTACGGCGGTGTCGGCGGCCGGCTGGACGAGGTCGCCGACGGACTCGCCGACATGGCGAACGGCGTCGGTGGCCGACTGTCCAACTTGGCGAACGGTGACGGCGGTCGGCTGTCCGACATGGCGAACGGTGTCGGTGACGTGCGTGACGGCACTCGTCCGGTTGGCGCCGGCCTCGGGGGCCGACGTGCCCGCTGTCACCACCCGATCCGCCGTGCTTCTCGCCGACTGCACGACCCCCGCCGCAGTCGTCGGCACCGCCCCGTCGGCCGCGTGCGCCTTCTCCCCGCAGAGGAACCCGAGTACGAACAACCCACCCACCAGCAGCACCACTTGCAGCGCACGCCGACCGGCCGCCGTACGCATCACGCGCACAGCGGCACCGGGCAGTGCGACTGAGGGGGTCAAGAGGGGGAGGATCCTCCCGTACGAAGGCAAGAGACGGCTCTGAGGCCGCGTCGATCCTCGCACGGGACTCCCGAGGTTGCGCAAGCCCCCTGTTACCGATGGGTATTCATGTCCGGATTTTCGCTTCCTCTCACCTGGTGTCCGGTATCGGCAGCGGACGCTTCTCGATCGCCGCAGCCATCACCTCGGGAAACAGATCGGGCGTGCACGCGAACGCCGGTGCGTCGAGGGCCCCGAGCGCCGCCGCATGCTCATGGTCGTACGCGGGCGCCCCCTCGTCGGACAACGCGAGCAGCGTCACGAACTGCACCCCCGAAGCCTTCATGGCCGCCACCCGCTTCAGCATCTCGTTGCGTATGCCTCCTTCGTAGAGGTCGCTGATGAGCACGACCACCGTGTCGGCGGGCCGGGTGATCTGCGACTGGCAGTACGCGAGTGCTCTGTTGATGTCCGTGCCACCGCCGAGCTGGGTGCCGAAGAGGACGTCGACCGGGTCGTCGAGCTGGTCGGTGAGGTCGACGACGGCTGTGTCGAAGACGACGAGCCGGGTGGCGATGGACCGCATCGACGCGAGCACCCCGCCGAACACGGACGCGTAGACGACGGACGCCGCCATCGACCCCGACTGGTCGATGCAGAGGATGACCTCTTTCCTCACGGACTGCGAGGCCCGGCCGTAGCCGACCAGCCGCTCGGGCACGATCGTGCGGTACTCGGGCAGGTAGTGCTTCAGGTTCGCCGCGATCGTGCGGTTCCAGTCGATGTCGTGGTGGCGGGGGCGGGTGATGCGGGCGCTACGGTCGAGGGCTCCGGTGAGCGTGGCCCGGGTGCGGGTGGCGAGCCGCTTCTCCAGGTCCTCGACGACCTTGCGCACCACGGCCCGCGCCGTCTCCTTCGTCGTCTCCGGCATGGCCTTGTTGAGGGAGAGGAGGGTGCCCACCAGGTGCACGTCGGCCTCCACCGCCTCCAGCATCTCGGGCTCCAGCAGAAGGGTGGACAGCCCGAGCCGGTCGATGGCGTCGCGCTGCATGACCTGGACGACGGAGGAGGGGAAGTACGTCCGTATGTCCCCGAGCCAGCGCGCGACCGACGGCGCCGACGCCCCCAGCCCCGCCGAACGGTCCCGCCCCGCCTGTGCCTTGCTCCCCTTCCCGTAGAGCGCGGTGAGCGCCCCGTCCATCGCGGCGTCCTGCCCGGCGAGCACACATCCGGTGCCATCCGCCTCGTCCCCGCCGAGCACGAGCCGCCATCGGCGGAGCCGCTCTCTCGCTGCGCCGGGCGCACCGGGCGCGTCGGGCGCACCGCTTGCGCCGGTCGCGTCGTTCATTTCGCTCGCGTTCACGGGTGCGGTCATCGGGGGACCCCCACAAGGTCGTTGCCATCGCCGACGTGATCGTCACCGGCGTGGTCGTCACCGGTGTCGGATTCGCCCGGCCCGAGCAGCAGACGCAACACCGGCAGTACAGCGTCCGTGCGCTCGGGGTCGAGGTCGGGGGCGAACCCGGGTATCCCGGAGCCGGCGACCGCCGTGCTCCCGCGCGTTCCCGGCCCACGCCGGACCAGCTCGCCCAGCGTCCTGCGCACCCCGGCCTCGTACGCCGAGAACGTCCGCCGCAGCAACGGCAGCACATCGGTGAACGCCTCCGCCGGCACTCCGGTCAGCCACGCGTCCACCAGTGCGAGCAACCGCTCGTCGTGCACCAGCAGCATCCCGCCCCCGGAACCGCCGCCGACGAAGCCCTCGATCCACGCGGCCGCGTCTGCGGGTGCCGTCCCCGGCGACAGCACGAGCCCCATGAGCCGGGCGGCCTCGTCCTGCGCCAACTCCCCCTCGTCCAGCAGCAGTCGTACGGCCCGTCCGCGAATCACCCCTGGCACGGTGTCGCGCCCGGCCAGCACCCGGAGCACGGCGTGCCAGCGGCCGCGGATACCGGTGGAGGACGGTGTGCGGCGGGCATCCTGCGCGGTACCGCTGAGCGATCGCGGGTCGGCGGCTGACGCCGCGGCCGTCTCCCACAGGAGCGTCACGGCCCCGTGCACCGCGTCCACATGGCGTCGCATCTCCTCGGCGGCCTCGGTGTCGAGGGCCGCGCAGCCCGGTGGGAGGCCGACGAAGATCCGCTCGGCGAGGCCCGCCGCCACGTCGGTGAGGGCATGGGTGTCCGTGCCGCGCACATCGCCGTAGCGCAGGGCGCGGACCAGGGCGGGCAGGGCCTGGGCGAGGTGGCCGACGTCCGCCTCGAGGGCGGCCCGGTCGGCGAGGACCCGCATCACCACGGGCAGCGCGTCCGGAAGTCCGGCCAGCAGACAGCGCTCGGCGAGTGCGGTGACATCGGCCAGCGCGTGCGCGGCGACGGCGTCCGCCTCGGCCCTGGCCGTCGCCGCGGCCGGCACCGTCGTGCCCCACACGCCGGCCTCCGCGACCCGCACCGACAGCTCCGGCTCCCAGCGCAACCGCCAGGTCTCCCGGAACGTGCCAGTGCTGCCCCGCGACACCGTGGGCTCGCCCCACTCGACGCCGAGCAGCCGCAACCGGTGAAGCAGCCTGCTGCGCTCGGCGTCGGTCTCCTTGCGCAGGTCGAGCTCCAACTCCCGCTCCGACGCCTCCGGTTTGAGGCGCAGCCGCCGCTGGAGCCGCGCGAGGTCGCGCTGCAAGGGCACCGCGGGGGCCGAATCCGGCACCTCCCCCATCACATCGCCGACCACGAGCCGGTCCCGCACGAGCGCCAGCGGCACGTCCGAGCCCTCGCACATCACGGCCCGTACGGCGTCGGTGGTCTCGGTCAGCCCCGGCAGCGGGCGGCCGCGCATCGCGGCGAGCGTGTCGGCCAGCCGCACCGCTTCGATGACGTGCGCGGACGAGACCATCCGGTCCTCGTCGCGGAGCAGCCGGGCCACCTTGGTCATCCAGCGCTCGACGGGACGGTCGGGGGCGCTGAACAGATGCCCGTACCAACCCGGCGAGTCGATGCCCGCGCCGTACCCACTGACCCGGGACAGCCGCCGATAGGTCCACGGCACCCACGTCAGGTCGGCCTTCGCCTTGGGGAGCCCCTTGAGCAGCGCCCGGTCCGCGCCGACGGCGGTCCTCCCCCGCAACGCGGGCACATGCCAGGCCCCGCACACCACGGCCACGCCGTCCCCGAACTCCCGCTCCGCCGCCCGCACCTGGAGCCGCATGTACGCCTCCCGCACCGGGTCGCGGTCGTGTCCTGCGACCCCGTACGCCTCCCGCAGCGCCCCCATCGCCTCCTCGAGCACGGCGAACGGTGCGAACGGATCGCTCCCGGCCTCGCTTCGGTGCTCGACCACGTCCTCCCACCAGCGCTCGGGGTCGTCATAACCGGCCGTTTCGGCGAGTACCGCGAGGGGGTCGATCCGTACGGCCGCCTCGACGGGCCGGCCGGGATCGGCGGGCGGCGCATCCCCCGGGTCGCCCTCCTGATCGAGCTCCTCTTTGCCCCATGCCAGCGTGTGGGTCGCCGGGAGATCGATGAAGCGGGCCGGGACTCCGCTCTCCAGGGCCCACCGGACCGCCACCCACTCCGGTGAGAACTCGGCCAGCGGCCAGAAGGCCGAACGGCCGGGCTCGTCCACGACGTGGGCGAGGAGGGCGACCGGGGGCCGCATCTCCTTGTCGGCGGCCAGCGGGATGAGCGCGTCCGCCTCCGGAGGGCCCTCGATGAGCACGACCCGGGGCGCCGCCGCCTCCAGGGCGGCCCGCACGGCCCTCGCCGACCCCGGGCCGTGATGCCGCACCCCCAGCAGCAACGGCCCTCCGGTGACGTCCGTCATGCGCTCACCTCCCGGCACGCCCGGTAGAAGTCCTTCCAGCCGTCCCGCTCGCGGACGACCGCCTCCAGATACTCCTGCCAGATGACGCGGTCGGCCGCCGGATCGCGGACGACGGCGCCGAGGATGCCGGCGGCGACGTCGCTCGCCCGCAGGACGCCGTCGCCGAAGTGGGCGGCCAGAGCGAGGCCGCCCGTGACGACGGAGATCGCCTCGGCGGTGGACAGCGTGCCGCTGGGCGACTTCAGCTTCGTACGCCCGTCGGAGGTGACCCCGGCGCGCAGCTCGCGGAAGACGGTGACGACGCGGCGGATCTCGTCGATGCCGTCGGGCACGGCGGACAGGTCGAGGGAGCGGCCGATCTGGTCGACACGACGGGAGACGATGTCGACCTCGGCTTCGGCACTCTCCGGCAGCGGCAGCACCACCGTGTTGAAGCGACGGCGCAACGCACTGGACAGTTCATTGGCCCCGCGGTCGCGGTCGTTGGCCGTCGCGATCAGGTTGAAGCCACGGACGGCCTGCACCTCCTGCCCCAACTCCGGTATCGGCAGGGTCTTTTCCGACAGGATCGTGATCAGCGTGTCCTGTACGTCCGCCGGGATGCGGGTCAGCTCCTCGACGCGGGCGGTCATGCCCTCGGCCATGGCCCGCATGACAGGGCTCGGCACGAGCGCGTCCCGGCTCGGCCCGTGCGCGAGCAACTGCGCGTAGTTCCAGCCGTACCTGATCGCCTCCTCCGGGGTGCCGGCCGTGCCCTGCACAAGCAGGGTCGAGTCGCCGCTGACCGCCGCGGCCAGGTGCTCGGACACCCAGGTCTTCGCGGTGCCGGGCACGCCGAGCAGGAGCAGGGCGCGATCGGTGGCGAGCGTGGTGACGGCGACCTCGACGATGCGACGCGGGCCCACGTACTTGGGTGTGATCACTGTGCCGTCAGGCAGGGTGCCGCCGAGCAGATACGTCGCGACGGCCCACGGCGACAGCCGCCAGCGCGCCGGGCGGGGCCGGTCGTCCTGCACGGCCAGCGCGGCGAGTTCGGCGGCGAAAGCGTCTTCGGCATGCGGCCGCAGCGCCTCGCCCGCCTCGCTCGCCCTCGCTCCCGCGCGCTCTCCCGCAGGCGTAGGAACGGACGTCGGTTCAACGGACACGGACATGGCTCGGTCCCCCTCCAGCTCGGCCGGTTCGGATCTGGTTCCACCGTGCACCACGCCACTGACAATCGGCTCTGACCTGCGCGAATGCGTTCGCGAGGGCCGATTGTCAGTGGCGGGATCTACCTTCGATGGCATGACTCAGCAGGCGGTGCGCTGGACAGCGGATCAGGTGCTGGCACTGGCGCCTGACGTCGCGTCACGCAGGGCGGGAAGCGAACTCGGCGCGGCCGGGCCGTGGTCGGAGGCAGGCAGTTCTGACGAGGGGACGGTATGGGGACTGTGCAGGGGAAGTGGCAGCAAGCCGTATCGGACGGTCATCGACATAGCGGACTCCACGGGGCCCGCTTACCAGTGCAGTTGTCCGAGCCGAAAGTTCCCGTGCAAGCACGCGCTGGGGCTGCTGCTGCTCTGGGCGGGCCCGGACGGCACGGTGCCGCGCGGTCAGGCACCGGACTGGGCGGAGCGGTGGACAGAGGGGAGAAGAGAGCGCGCGCAGGAGCAGAGGACGGCGGGCGGGGCATCTGGAGCCGCGTCGTCGGGTGATCCGGAGGCGGCTCGGCGCAGGGCGGAGCGACGGGCCGAGCGGATCACCGCGGGGGCCTCGGAGTTGGAGCAGCGGCTGACCGACCTACTGCGCGGCGGCCTCGCCTCCGCCGAGCAGACGGGGTACGGGCTGTGGGAGGAGACGGCGGCCCGGATGGTCGACGCGCAGGCACCCGGTCTGGCCGCGCGGGTGAGGGAGTTGGGGTCGATCCCGTCGTCCGGTCCGGGCTGGCCGGTGCGGCTCCTTGAGGAGTGCGCGCTGCTCCACCTTCTCGACCAGGGCTGGCTGCGGCGCGAGCGGCTGCCGGACGGCCTTGCCGCGACCGTTCGTTCACGGGTGGGGATTTCCGGTTCGGCGGACGGTCCGCCGATGCGGGACCGCTGGCTGGTCCTCGCCCAGTACGACACGGCGGATGCCCGCCTCACAACGCGCAGGATCTGGCTGCACGGCGCGGTGTCCGGCCGCACGGTCCTGCTCCTTTCCTACGGGGCGGCGGGCCGCGCACCGGAGTTGGCGTTGCCGGTGGGGCTGGCCTTCGAGGCGGAGGTGTCCGCGTACCCGGGCGCCGGGCAGCTCCGAGCGGCGCTGGGCGATCGGTTCACGCCTCCCGCGCCCACGGCGATACGGCCACCGGGGCTGACCACGTCCCAGGCGACCGCCCGCTACGGAGAGGCCCTGCGGGCCGACCCCTGGCTGGACTCCTGCCCGGTCACCCTGGATCGCGTCGTCCCCACCCCGGACGGCGACTCCTGGCAACTCGCTGACTCCGATGGTGACTTGGCCCTGCCCCTCACCCCCTCCGCCCGGTCCCGTCCCGACCTGTGGCGTCTCGTCGCCCTCTCCGGCGGCGCCCCCGTCACGGTCTTCGGTGAATGCGGCCACCGCGGCTTCACTCCACTGACGGCCTGGGCACAGGAGGGCACGGGGGACGCGGTGCCGCTGTGCTGACGGCTCCGACCGCGGTGAACCGATGACCTCTTCGACCGCACCGACCAGCCCGACGATCTCCGTACGGAAAGGACGCTCATGAACACGACCTCGGCCTTTGCGGGCGCGCCCGCCGGTGGTACCTGGGAGGAGCTCGTCACGGTGGCGTTGCTCGGAACCGAGCGGCGCACTCCTCCGGGATGGGCGCCGGGGCGGGAGGCGCCGGTGGCGTTGTTGGACGCGGCCGCCGTGGAGACGCTGCGGCGGCGGGCCGGGGTGCGGCCGGCGCGGGCGGCGGCCCGTCCGGAGCCGGCGGCGCGGGACCCCCGGCCGGCCCTGCCGCCCGCCGCGGCACGCCGGCTGGCGCTGCTGCTCGCGGACCGGCCCGGCACCGGAGGCGCCGGCCGCAGAGGGACGGCACCGGACCTGATGGAGCTGCTGCCCCAGTGGCTGACCCTGGCGAACGAGCGCGGATTCGCGGCGCCCCCGGAGGCCCTGCCCGCGCTCCTAGACGCGGCCCGCGGACGCACCGATCTACGACCCGCGGCCCTGGCCTTCGCCGGGCCCCGGGCACTGTGGCTGGCGCGGCTGAAGCAGGACTGGCGGTTCGCGCTGCGCTCCTCACCGGGCGGCGGCGCCGCGCTGCCCGGCCCGGAGGAGACCGAGCGCGTACAACAGCTGTGGCAGGAGGGATTGTTCGCCGAGCGGGTCGCGCTGCTTTCGGCGATACGGGCCAAGGACCCCGCCGCCGCACGCGAGTTGCTGGCCACCACGTGGGCGACGGAGCGGGCCGAGGACCGACTGATGTTCCTCGACTCGTTGCGGTCGGGGCTGTGCCCGGACGACGAGCCGTTCCTGGAGCGGGCGCTGGCCGACCGCAGCCGCAACGTACGGGCGACGGCGGCGGAGCTGCTGTCCGCGCTGCCCGGTTCCGCGCTCGCGGCACGGATGGCGGCCCGGGCCGGTTCGTGCGTCGCGGTCGACCGTACGGGGGTCACGCCCACGATCGTGGTCGAGGCGCCGCACGAGTGCGACGCGGGCATGGAGCGGGACGGCGTGGTGCCGAAGGCTCCGGCCGGGCGGGGCGAACGGTCGTGGTGGCTGGGCCAGTTGGTCGAGGCCGCGCCGCTCGGGACCTGGCCGGAGCGGTTCGGGGGGCGTACCGCGCAGGAGATCGTGGCGCTGCCCGTGGCCGACGACTGGCGGGCCGAGCTGCATGCCGCGTGGTGTCGGGCGGCCGTGCGCCAGCGTGATCCCGGGTGGTCCAGGGCGCTCCTCGGGGCACCCTCCGCGCCGGAGGCCGGTGGGCCGGGGGCGGTGTCACTGGCCGAGCGGTCCAAGCTGCTCGCCACGTTGGGGGCCGGTGAGCGGGCCGAGTGGGTGGCGGGGTTCATCGGTACGCACGGGTTGTCCGAGGCGTTTCAGCTGCTCGGGGTGTGTGCGGTGCCCTGGGCGGGGGCCTTGGGGTGGGCGGTGGTGGACGCGCTCAATATCGCGCGGGACGCCGGGAGTTATCCGTGGAGCTTCAGTGGGGTGATGGGGCTGGCCGAGCGGTGTCTCGACCCGGTGGAGGCCGTGCGGCTCGCTGGGCTCACTTCGATTCCCGACGAGCCGGAGAACGCGGCGCCGGGGGCCGGCGGCTACTGGGCCGAGGCGTTCCAGCGCCTCGTCACCACTCTGCGCCTGCGCGCGGCCATGGCGTCGGAGCTTGCGGTGCCGTGAGGGTTTTCGTCCCGGCCGCCCCTGCCCATTCCCGTATCTGGGGGCCTTCGCCCCTCCAGACTCCCCTGGGTCGCTTTTCGGCTGCGCGCCGGTGGAGGCTTGCCGCACAGTTCCCCGCGCCCGTGAAGGGGCGCGGGGAAGGCCCCGGTGCTACGCCTCGGCCGGCTGCCTCACATTCGCCCGTACCCAGTCCACGATCGACGCCGTCGTCGCCCCCGGCGTGAAGATCTCCGCGACGCCCTTCTCCTTGAGGGGCGCGATGTCCGCCTCGGGGATGATGCCGCCGCCGAAGACCTTGATGTCCTCCGCGTCGCGCTCCTTGAGGAGCTTGATCACGGCCGCGAAGAGCGTGTTGTGGGCACCGGAGAGGATCGAGAGGCCGATCGCGTCGGCGTCCTCCTGGATCGCGGTGTCGACGATCTGCTCGGGGGTCTGATGGAGCCCGGTGTAGATGACCTCCATACCGGCGTCGCGCAGTGCCCGCGCGATCACCTTGGCCCCGCGATCGTGGCCGTCGAGCCCCGGCTTGGCCACCACCACGCGGATCGGACCGGCTGCCACACCCATCACTGCCTCCATGAACCGACTACATCAACCTGTACCGACTATCGAATACCGATACATAGCATTAACTACCGAATACGACACATATCGCACATTCCGCTGCTCACCGCACCGGATGCGCCCCTGCGGCACGGGCACCCCGAGCCTTACCGGCCGAGGAAGTGAACGAACGTTATCGCCAGCATCCCGCAACCGGCAGTTTCGCGGTGGAGACCGAGGGGGAAATCACACACTGGGACAAGTTAGCCGCGCACCGTTCCGCGTCCCGCGGCACACGCGCCGCATGGACCTGCGGCACACGGGCCACGGCCGGAGCCTGCGCAAGGAGAGCCGCGATCAGGTGGCCTCACCACCGCGACGTCAGCGGGACACCGTGACGGTGGGGCACATCGGCGAGGCCACGACAGCGGGGAGCCACGCCAGCACAAGGACGACGGGACGACGAAGACGGCTCCGGGCCGCCGCCGGGCTCCACCGCCCACGGCCTCGAGCCGCGTCACACCCCTCGGCAAGGCACCCCGTAGCGTAATCGGCGTCTCACGCGCCGCACACGCACCGTCGGTCACCGCCGTCACCGCCACCGTGGCTGTCCACGAGGGCACACGGGGGACAGAGCGGTCCTGCCGCGTGCCGACTGGAGGTCGGCCATGAAGGTCACCAGGGCAGCGTTGCCCCTTCTCCCCCTCTGTCAGCGTCTGTTTCCGTGCAGACTGGTAGGACTCTCGGTGACTCTCCTGAAGGCGACGGCCCTGGAGATCGCGATCCTCGCCGGACACCTCCTCCTCTACCCCTCCGGTATCACCCCGGAGCGCCGCACCGCCCCCGCACTTCCCTCGCCCGACGCCGCCCGGCTGCCCACCGAGGCCAAGCCCCCGGTCGTCCTGCTGCACGGCTTCATCGACAACCGCTCGGTCTTCCTCCTGCTGCGCCGCAACCTCGCCCAGCACGGCAGGCAGCACGTCGAGTCGCTCAATTACTCCCCGCTCACGTGCGACATCCGCACCGCCGCCGAGCTGCTCAGCCGGCACATAGAGGAGATCTGCGAGCGCACGGGCCACGATCAGGTGGACATCGTCGGGCACAGCCTCGGCGGACTGATCGCGCGCTATTACGTGCAGTGCCTGGGCGGCGACACCCACGTACGCACCCTGGTCACACTCGGCACCCCGCACTCGGGCACTCGTGTGGCCCCCTTGATGAACGCGCACCCGATCGTCCGCCAGATGCGCCCGGGCTCCGAGGTGATCGAGGAGCTGAGCATGCCCGCACCGGGCTGCCGCACCCACTTCGTCAGCTTCTGGAGCGATCTCGACCATCTGATGGACCCGCTGGAGACGGCCTGCGTCGACCACCCGGACCTGCTCGCGCAGAACGTACGCGTGAGCGGCGTCGGCCATCTCGCCCTGCCCGTGCACCCCGCCGTCGCGGCAGGGATACGGCAGGCGCTCGACGCCGACGAGACAGGAATCGGCGCCGCCGCCCAGACCGACGGCCTGACAGTGGCGTAAACAGCCGCCGCACAGCCGCCTGACACCCCCGCGACTTCGAACGTTCATCGAACGCCAGGCCAAGGCCGTGCCCACACTTCCCCGAAACACGGCCGAATGCCCGTTTCCTGCGAGGAGGAAACCTGCCGAAGATTGTCGCGCCCGCGTACCGCCGGGTACAGTCACCGCACTGCTCTGCCAGCCCCTGTTGTCGAGGCGAAAGAGAAGTTGGTGAACGACCGTCACCCGTCGGGGACCGTAACTCCCCCGGCTCCGGCTTCCGATGCCGCCTCGGCGCTCTACGCGTCGTACGGCGGGCAGGAAGCCCAGTACGGCGACTTCACCACGTACGACGGCTACACCGCGAACGGTTTTGACGCCGGCGCCACCGGTACGGCTACCGGCGCCTACGCGACCGCGAGCTTCGAGACCGACCCCCTCTTCGGCGACATGCCGGGCAACAGCACCGGTTCGTACGACACCACGCAGTGGAGCACCGGCAGTCACCAGACGCTGAACTACGACCCGTACGCCGCGCAGCACCAGGCCGCGTACGACACCGGAAGCTACGCAACGACCACGTGGGCGGCCGGTTACCAGCAGCTCGCCGACATCCCCGCGCAGCATCCGGGCCCCGAAGCCTCGGGCCAGTGGGACGCGACCGCCTGGCTGCAGCCCGAGCAGCCGCTCGACGGGACCCAGCAGTGGACCATCCCGGCCCAGGGCACGGGCGCGTACGACGCCACCCAGTGGAACACCGCCGCCGGCCACGACCCGTACCAGGCGTACGAGCACCCGCAGCCCGACGCGTACGAACAGCAGCACCCGCAGCCCGAGTCGTACGAGCAACAGCACACACAGCCCGAGTCGTACGAGCAACAGCCCGAGTCCTTCGACCAGCAGGCGACCGCCACCTTCGAGCAGGTCTCGTACGAGCAACCCGTCGCCGACGAGGACGAGTTCGAGACCGCGGACGACAGCGGTGAACAGCACGAGACGCCGCTGCTCGACGACATGGAAGAGGTCATCCCGGCCCCCCGCGCCGCGTCGCGGGCCGGTTCCCGCTCCCGTCGCCGCAGCCCCGCGAAACGTTCCGCTCTGCTGACCGTCGCCGTGCCCTCGGCCTGTGTGATGGGGGTCGCCGGGATCGCCGCCGCCTCCGTGGGCAGCATCGGCGGGGACGACAGCAAGGACACGACGGCCAGCGCGGCCGACGCGACCTCGGTGAAACCCTCCGCCGCCAACAACAAGCTGGACACCCAGCTCCAGAGTCTCTCCGCGGGCGCCGACGACTTCGCAGACCGGGCCAGCCGGACGCAGGAGCGTATCGACCTCAAGGCCGAGCAGGAAGCCCAGAAGAAGAAGGCGGCGGAGGAGGCGGCCCGCAAGGAGCGGCTGCGCCCGAAGTTCGTGCTTCCGGTGACGCAGAAGGGGCTCAGTGCCTACTTCGGTCAGGCCGGCATCAACTGGATGTCCGTGCACACGGGCATCGACTTCCCCGTCTCGTACGGCACGACCGTGATGGCCGCGACCGACGGAACCGTCCGCACGCAGTGGAACAGCGCGTACGGGAACATGGCAATCGTCACCGCGAAGGACGGCACGGAGACGTGGTACTGCCACCTCTCCAGCTACAAGGTCGCCTCAGGCACCGCCGTGAAGGCCGGCGACCCGATCGCCTTCTCCGGGAACTCCGGCAACTCCACCGGTCCGCACCTGCACTTCGAGGTCCGCCCGGCCGGCGGTTCGGCGATCGACCCGCTGCCGTGGCTGCGCAGCCACGGCCTGGACCCGACGTAGGACGTAACGGTCCGCCGGGCCCCACCGCCCCGTACCGGCTACAGCTTCTCCACCGGCGCGTACCGCAGCAGCAACCGCTTCGGCTTCGCCTCGCCGAAGTCGATCGTCGCCTCCGCGTTCGCCCCCGTCCCCTTCACGCCGACGACGGTCCCGAGACCGAACTGGTCGTGGGTGACCCGGTCCCCGATCGCCAGCGAAACGACCGTCTTCTCGGAGACACCGCGGCGCGTCGCGAACCCGGAGGCACCCGAAGCCGCGGACCGCGACCGTGAGGACGACAGCGACGCAGCGACACCCGAGACCGGACCCGACGACACGGGAGCCATCGCACCCGTGCGCTTCCACTCCAGGTGCGCGTCCGGGATCTCCTCCAGGAAGCGGGACGGCGGGTTGTACGAGGGCTGCCCCCAGGCACTGCGCATGGACGACCGGGTGAGATACAGCCGCTCCCGCGCGCGCGTGATGCCGACGTACGCCAGGCGCCGCTCCTCCTCCAGCTCCTTCACCTGCCCCAGCGCGCGCATGTGCGGGAAGACGCCGTCCTCCATGCCGGTCAGGAAGACGACGGGGAATTCGAGGCCCTTGGCGGTGTGCAGCGTCATCAGCGTGATGACGCCGTTGCCGTCCTCCTCGTCGGGGATCTGGTCGGAGTCCGCGACGAGCGCGACCCGCTCCAGGAAGTCGGAGAGGCCGCCCGCGACCTCTCCCTCACCCGCCTCCTGCTCGAACTCCAGGGCCACGGCGGCGAGTTCCTGGAGGTTCTCGATACGGGTCTCGTCCTGCGGGTCGGTGGACGCCTGCAACTCGGCCAGATAGCCGGTGCGCTCGAGGACCGCCTCCAGGACCGTGGCCGGGCCGGCGCCCGACTCGACGATCGTGCGGAGGTCTTCCATGAGCGTGTTGAACCGCTTGACCGCGTTCGTCGAGCGCGCCGCCATCCCGTACGCCTCGTCGACGCGGCGCAGGGCCTGTGGGAAGCTGATCTTCTCGCGCTGCGAGAGCGCGTCGATCATCGCTTCCGCGCGCTCGCCGATGCCGCGCTTGGGGACGTTGAGGATGCGGCGCAGCGGGACCGAGTCCTCGGGGTTGGACAGCACCCTGAGGTACGCCAGGACGTCCCGGACCTCCTTGCGCTCGTAGAAGCGGACGCCGCCGACGACCTTGTAGGGCAGGCCGACGCGGATGAAGACCTCTTCGAAGACACGGGACTGCGCGTTCGTACGGTAGAAGACCGCGACGTCGCCCGCCTTGGCCTCGCCCGCGTCGGTCAGACGGTCTATCTCGTCGGCGACGAACTGCGCCTCGTCGTGCTCGGTGTCGGCGACATAGCCCGTGATGTTCGAGCCCGCGCCCGCATTGGTCCACAGGTTCTTGGGGCGGCGGGATTCATTGCGCTCGATGACCGCGTTGGCGGCGGACAGGATCGTCTGCGTGGAGCGGTAGTTCTGCTCGAGCAGGATCGTCGTCGCGTCCGTGTAGTCCTCCTCGAACTGGAGGATGTTGCGGATGGTCGCGCCGCGGAAGGCGTAGATCGACTGGTCGGCGTCACCCACGACGCACAGCTCGGCAGGGCCGAGGTCGTCCTCGCGGGACGGTTCGTCCTCGGCGCGGGCGCCGCGCGCCGGGCCGACGAGCTCCCGCACCAGCGCGTACTGCGCGTGGTTGGTGTCCTGATACTCGTCGACCATGACGTGGCGGAAGCGGCGGCGGTAGTGCTCGGCGACGTCCGGGAAGGCGCGCAGCAGGTTGACCGTCGTCATGATCAGGTCGTCGAAGTCGAGCGCGTTGGCCTCGCGCAGCCGCGACTGATACATCGCGTACGCCTGAGCGAGGGTCTTCTCGAAGCCGTCGGTGGCCTGGGCCGCGAAGTCCTCCTCGTCGATCAGCTCGTTCTTCAGGTTCGAGATCTTGGCGCTGAACGACTTCGGCGGGAAGCGCTTGGGGTCGAGGTCGAGATCACGGCAGACGAGTGCCATCAGACGCTTGGAGTCGGCGGCGTCATAGATCGAGAAGGAGGAGGTGAAGCCGAGCTTCTTGCTCTCGCGGCGCAGAATCCGCACACACGCGCTGTGGAAGGTCATCACCCACATCGCGCCCGCACGCGGGCCGACGAGGTGCTCGACGCGCTCCTTCATCTCGCCCGCGGCCTTGTTGGTGAAGGTGATCGCGAGGATCTGGCCGGGGTGGACATTCCGCTCGGCCAGCAGATACGCGATCCGGTGCGTGAGCACGCGGGTCTTGCCGGAGCCCGCGCCGGCCACGATGAGCAGCGGGGAGCCGGAGTGCACCACGGCCGCGCGCTGGTTCTCGTTCAGCCCGTCCAGTAGTGCCGCGGAGTCCACGGCAGGCCGGTGGGCGCCGTCGCGGTAGTACGCGTCCCGGTCCGGGGGCACGTCGAACTTCCCGCCGAACAGATCGTCCGGAACGGGCTCCGGCACGTGATCGTCCTCGGGCGGCGGCGGGGGTTCTTCCTCGTGGGCCCGTGAGGGCTTGAGGTCCGCCAGGAAGCTGTCATCAAAGAGGCTGCTCATCGCTCTCCGAGTCTAGGCGGCCGCACTGACACCCCGCCGCCACCCTGAAAACTCGACCGGATCTCGTGACACGGATCGGAACTCGATCGGGTGGGTCTCATGGCACGGTCTCGGGAGCCGACGATCTTCCAGTGGCGGCCGCCCGCGGTCTTCCTACCTTCCGGAATCGCCTCGTCACCTTCGGTGATCGACCGAGCCGGGCGTACAGACCTTGAGGAGAGACGGCCACCAGGTCGCCGCTCACCGCCTCACGACCTCGACACCTCACCGCCTCAGCGCCTCACCGCCTCGACACCCCAGCGCCTCAGCGCCTCAGCGCCTCAGCGCCTCAGCGCCTCAGCGCCTCAGCGCCTCAGCGCCTCAGCGCCTCAGCGAGAATCTTGCGGCCGTCGGGGGGTGCGGAGCCGCCGCCCCGGAAGACCTCGGCGACCGCTGCCGCGATGCCGATAACCAGACGGACGTCGCCACTCCGGACAACTCACCACAGACCATTCCGGATTGACTGCGCGGAGTGATGCCCAAGGTCAAGGTCACAAAAATGTATCGGGCATATCGCACATCAAACTTCACAGGAGCCACACGCGTTGGCTACCGTGCCGGGCAGGCCGCTCGACACCCACCGGCGAACGACGCCGGGCCGTGCGGCCTCCGCTCAATCCGGTGCGCCCCCGTGGCAGCCGGAGCCGGGGACCCAACCGACCTTGGGGTGAATCGGTCCAACTGCCTTGTGGGGCAAGGACCGTAGGGCAAACCTTCCGGATCCACCCGCCCGAACCCGACAGCTAACTCGGTAGGCGGATGACGGAAGGAGTCGCCTCTCTTGGCGTCGCACCGCAAATGGCGTCCTACGGGTACGCGCGTAGCAGGCATACGGACCCCCGCCCTCGCGACGGCGGCTCTCACCTCCGTCGCCCTGCTCTCCCAGACGGCGAACGCCGCCCCCTCGGCCGAACCGAAGCCGAGCCTCGAAGAGGTCGAGAAGAAGGTCAACGACCTCTATCACCAGGCCGAGACGGCCACCGACAAGTACAACGCGGCCAAGGAGAAGACCTCCAAGCAGCGCAAGCAGGTCGACACCCTCCTCGACGATGTCGCCAAGCGCACCGAGAAGCTCAACACCGCGCGTGAGGAGCTCGGTTCGTTCGCGGCGGCGCAGTACCGCACCGGGGCCGCCGCCCCTGACACCGCGACCCTCCTGCTTGCCGACAACCCGCAGGACTACTTCGACCAGACCCAGCTGATGAGCCGTCTGACCACCCGCCAGAAGGCGGCCGTCGACGACTACATCACCGAGCAGGCCGCCACCACCAAGAAGCGCACGGAGGCCGCCAAGAGTCTGGAGACGCTGACCAGCTCGCAGACCGCGCTCAAGACGTCCAAGGCAGACGTTCAGCACAAGCTCACCGAGGCCCGCGAACTGCTTTCGAAGCTGACCGCCGAGGAGAAGGCGCGGCTGGCGGCGATCGAGAAGAAGAAGCAGCAGGAGGCCGCGCGCAAGGCGGCGGAGCTGGCGCAGCAGCAGGCCGCCGCCGAGGCCGCGAAGAAAGCGGCCGCCCAGCAGGAGTCGTCGTCGAGCACCACGACCGGCTCGTCGGACACCACGACCGGCTCGTCGAGCTCGACGACCACCGACTCCTCGTACGCGACGAAGGCGGCGAAGGCTCTCGCGTTCGCCCGCGCGCAGATCGGCAAGCCGTACGTCTGGGGGGCGACCGGCCCGGACTCGTACGACTGCTCGGGCTTCACCCAGGCCGCCTGGAAAGCCGCCGGCGTCTCGCTGCCGCGCGTCACCTACGACCAGGTGAACGCCGGCACGACCGTCCCGCTCTCCGACGCCCAGCCCGGTGACCTCGTCTTCTTCTACGACGATGTCAGCCACGTCGGCCTGTACATCGGCAACGGGATGATGATCCACGCGCCCAAGCCGGGAGCGTACGTCCGCGAGGAGTCGATCTACTACGACGGCACGTCGGCGATCCACAGTGTGGTGCGCCCGGCGTAAGCAGTTGTAGGGCCGCTTTAGATCTGTCAGATTCTCAGCGATCTGTCGTCAACTTGTCGTCTGCGACAGATCGCTGAGAATCGCTCCGTAGAGTGACTCTCGGCCACTCACAGCATTCTTGCCCTCCCCGGATGCATGGGACGCCGCAGCCAATGGGCAGTCTCGGCCGGGATCACCTTCTGTGTCCCTTCGGTTACGTATATCGGGGGTGGCGGTGTCGTACGTCTCGGTTCGAGAGCCAATGGCTGAGGCCAGAGCTGTGGAGGTCCGCTACCGCCAGGCAGACGGGGTCTTCGCGGAGACCTCGTGGGATCTGCTGGTGAGTGAAGAGGTAGCGGCCGGGCTGCCGGTGCGGGAGTTCCGCTGGTACAAGGGGCGTCGGCACTACTCGGGCTGGTACCACGCGGTGACGGGCGATCGTCTGGTGGCCTACGAGAGCCGTTTGGAGCTCGCCCGCATCTTGCTGGCGGATTTTGCCCAGGATGTGGTCGGGATTGCCGCTCAGCCGTTCCAGGTAAGCGGGGACGACGGAGTCCGCATCCGTCGGCACGTACCGGATCTGCTGCTGACGCATGCGGACGGGCTGGTCACAGTGGTGGACGTCAAGGCTCCGTACCGTGTGGACGTACCGGAGGTAGTGGCCCAGTTCGACTGGATGCGGAAGCTGTGTTTGCTGCGAGGCTGGGCTTTCGAGGTGTGGGCTGGCGCCAGTCCTGTCCTCGTGGAGAATGTCCGGTTCCTGGCCGGCTACCGGCGGCCTGAGCGTGTCGCGGTGCGCCTGGCTGCGGAGGTGCTGGAAGCCGCCCGAGTGCAGGCGAACGTCGGCGGGATCGAGAGGGCGTTGGCGGCACGGCATCCTGCGGAGCTCGTCCGTCCGGCGCTATTGCATCTGGTGTGGTCCGGTGCCCTGTCGGCGGATCTCTCGCGTCCGTTGAGTGCGCAGACTCCGGTTCGCCTCACGGATGGGCAGGATCAGGGGGGATGAGAAGTGCCGCCGTTGCCGTGTTTCCCGGCTCTCGGCTGGTCTTCTGCGGCGATGTCGTCGAAGTGGTCGAGTTCAATCACCTGGGTGTGACGATCCGCAATACGCGGACCGGTGAGTTCTCCACCGTCTCGGTGGGACGTCTGGCGGCAGGCTCGCAGCCGGTGGATACCGGACCACTGCCCAGGGCCGATGACAGTGCTGGCCTCGTGCTGGCGTCGTTGTCCCGGCAGCAGCGGGATGAGGTCAGCGAGCGGGCCAGGCATATCCGTGAGGTCCTGACCGGCTACCGTTCTGGCTTTGCTGAGGGTGCTCGGCCCGGTGAACCGCGCGACGAGTTCTCCGAAGCACGGTCGTTGACGCAGCGGGTCGGGGCCAAGGCCGCCGAGCTGAAGGTGTCGGCGCGGACGGTGGAGCGGTGGGCCGCTGCCTATCAGGCGGGCGGCGAGGCCGCGTTGGTCGACACCCGCCTGCTCAAGAGGCGAGGTTCTCGCGTCGATCCGCGTTGGGACGAGGCTGTCAACATCGCGCTCGCGGAGTACGTCACAGCGTCGACGCCGACACGGTCGGCGGTGCTGAAGCGGGTCCAGGCTTGGTTGGAGGAGTCGTACGGCGCGGGGGTGGTGCCGCTGCCATCGAACGCGACGGCTTACCGGCGGCTGGAGGAGTTGAGCAAGGGAACGAACGCTCTGTCGGGCAGCGCGAAGGCAAGGCGCTCGATCGCTGACCGCCCCAAGGGGGTCTATGGGCGGCTGCGGGCCACCAGGCCCGGTGAGTACGTGGTGCTGGACACGCAGGATCTGGACGTCTTCGCGATGGAACCGGTGACCTGCCGCTGGGTGAGGGCTCAACTGACGGTCGCTTGTGCACGGCTGGTCACTGACCGAGTACGTTGCGCCGGTGATGCAGAGATCTGGCTGGACGGTGCACTACACCAGCCGCGACGTCGACCGGCCCGGTTCTGGGCCGTCCTGGCTGCGTGACCTGCCCGATGACCTGATGTCGTGGCTCGACGAGGTCGGTCTCCCGGACGGGCTGCCGTTCTTGCTGTCGCCTCGATTCGAGTACGACGTGGTGCTCAACTCGTACTTCCATCGGGTGGATCTGATCGACGCGCCGTGGAACAGCAACGCCAACCGGGCCCGGGCACTCGCGGGTTACCTGAACTTCCTGCACCGCGCCCGCGGCGGGAAGTCGTGGCGGCAGGCCACCGAGGCCGATCATCTGGCGTTTCATCGGTGGCGGCGCCGCGATCCGGCGGGTCCGCGGGTGGCGGGCGGCACCTGGAGCCAGGAGGTCGCGCACGTCAACCAGTTCTTCGAATGGGCGGTACGGCAGAACCAGCTCGGCGCCGTGCCGATCCCGCATCGCTCGCGACGGCCCGCGCCGCTGGGGACGTTCGCGGGTACGCCGGCGGCCCGCGAGGAGGAGACGGTCCCCGCGACCTACGCGCATGACGAGGGCGGCGAGCGGATCGAGTGGCTCCCGCCAGCTTCCTACCGGCTCTGGCGGGACGTGGGCCTGCGCGGATACGGGGCTGACGGCCTGCCCACGGACCGGTTCAAGGGCCGCTGGTCGGCGAGGAACGCGACGTTCACAGATCTCATGGTCCGCACCGGCATGCGGCTGTCCGAGCAGTCCCACCTGACCACGATGGAGATGCCGGTCCGGTCCGAGCTGGGCGGCTACCAGCGGTTCTGGCTGCCCGGAGCGATCGCGAAGTACTTCTCCGCCCGCTGGATCTACGTCCCGCACAGCGTGGTGCGCGACCTGGCCGCCTACGCGGAACTGGACCGCGCGGAGGTGGTCGAGGACGCCCGCGCGGCCGGACGCTACCGGCGGTGGCGCCGCCCGCTGGTGATTGATGATCCGTCACATCCGCAGCTGGTGCGAGTGACCGGCGGCGGTATCCGCCGGGCGGTGAACCTGCGCGAGCTCAAGCCGATGGAACGGCGCCGGCTGCTGGTGGAGACCGCGGACGGCCTGGAGCCGGCGTTGTTCTGGCTCGGCGAGGACGGGCAGCCGCTGGCGGTTTCGACCTGGAAGAGCATCTTCGCCGACGCCAACGACCGCTGTCGGCACCAGCGGATCGCCCTGTCATGCCATGCCCACCTTCTGCGGCACGGTTTTGCCGTGGTGACCTTGGAACAGCTCCAGCGCGGCCACATCGCGGCCCTGGCCGAGCTCAACGAGGCCCAACGCGGCCACTACACCCGCATCTTCGGAGACCCGCTCGACTGGGTCCGCCGCAGACTCGGACACCGGTCCGTCCTCACCACGGCCATTTACCTGCACGCTCTGCAGGAGCTGGAGATGGAGACGCGGATGGCGCTGGTCCCCGACACCTGGGAGGACCCGCGCGACACCCCGCTCCAGCGGATCGGCGACGACATGCCGCCGTTGGCCGAGGCGATGGAGGCGATCGAATGACCCGGCACGGACGCGGCAGCACCGGCCCCAGCCGACCCTCTGCCCTACCGCAGGGAACCTACGATCCTTCCGAGCCGGTGCGTGAACTGCCTGACGGGAGACTGGTGGTGGCCTTCCACGGCGATGATGACCGCCGCCGAGTCTTCGATATCTCCCGGCTCCCGCTGCCCGGTTGGCATCAGCCCCTGGCGGCGGCGGTCGCCGAGCGGACCGGCCCCGGCGGAGGGCTCCGCACGTTCTCCGCAGCGACCACCGGCTGGGGAGCCCAGAGCCGACTGGTGAAGTTCCTCGCCTCCCTCCCGCAGCCTCCGACCAGCCCGGACCAGCTCACGCCCGACCATCTGGAAGCCTTCCACGACCACCGGGCCAACTCGACACCGACCACGGCACTGCGGGACCTGGGCGAGGCCCGGATGCTGTTCACCCTGACCTCCCTGCGCGACAAGGTCACCGCTGAAGTCCTCGACCACGTTCAGCGGCGCCTGCCCACACCCCGCACACCCGAACCCGCGACCGCAGCCCCCGATGCTGAGAATCCCCCGGCCAGTGCGAAGCGGCTGACCAGCGGCTACTCCGACGGAGAACTGGAGCGGCTGCTGGCCGCGCTGCGGGCGGACGCCGCCAAGATCCGCGACCGCATCCGGGCCGGCGAGGACCTGCTGCGTCGCTACCGGGCCGACCCGCTCGCCCTGGACGAGCGCGACCAGGACCTGGGCCGGATGCTGGAGCAGATGGCCGCCACTGGCCAGGTGCCCACGCCTGCCGCGGTCCGGCCCAGTCCTTTCTGCCCCGAGCGTCAGGAACTGGCCGGGCGGCTGTTCCTGAGGCTGCGGGACCTGTCGCCGCTGATGCTGCTCCAGGCGGCGCTCTCGGAGCGCAACGGCGAGACCATCAAGGAACTCCCGGTCCGACACCGCGTGCTGGAGGGCCGGGCGGTCGAGCTGGTCATCGTCAAGCGGCGCCGGGGCGCAAGGCGCTGGTTCGAGACCGTGACCTGGGAGATCGGGGCCCCGGGCCGCGAACTGCACACTCCGGGCGGGTTCTACCTCCTGCTGCTGGAGCTGACGGCCCGCAGCCGTCAGCGGTGCACCTCTCCGCTGCTGTGGTCCGTTTGGCGCAACGGTCACGGGGCCGGGCTCGGCGTCGCGGACGACCACTTCGCACCGTTCCAGGACTCGCTGAGCTGCACGTCCGTCCTGCCGACAGCATGGGCGGCGAACCGGTCCCGGCCCTTGCTGGCCGATCCGCAGCCCTCCACCGGAGCTGAGGGAGCATCACCTGCGACGGCCGTCCCGAGGCTGCCGCTGCAGGTCAGCTTCAATCGGGTCAAGACCAGCATGGAGGTGCGACGCACGAAGCGGATGGGCGGCCACCTGCCGTCGGCCGCCAAGTCCAACAGCATGCCGGTGCTGTTCCGCAACTACCTCAGCGGGGATCCGGTCATCACCGCCTGGGCGGAGGAAGTCCTCGGCGAGGCCCTCATCGACGCCGAACAGGCCGCGCGCCAGGCCCACGACCGAGCAGTGCAAGCAGCCGGCGGAGGTCCCCGCGTCCTGAACGGACCGGTCGACACCTCGGCCTTGCAGGACAGCGGGCTCAGTCCGGCCATGGCCGGCAAGGCCGCAGCCGGCGACCTCGACACCGGCTGGACCGCCTGCGCCGATCACGACCGGCACCCCTTGACCCAGGAACCGTGCCAGGTCACTTTCCTCGACTGCTTCCACTGCGGGAACTGCCTGGTCACCCGCGACCACTTGCCCCGCCTTCTCGGTCTGCTCGACGCCCTGGCCCAGCGCCGCCGCGAACTGGCCGAGGACGTCTGGTGGGTGCGTTACGGCCCTGCCTGGGTGGCTGTCCGCCAGGACATCCTCGCCAAGTTCACTCCCGCTGAGCTCCAGCAGGCCCAGGTCGACAAGCCGCACGATGCGCTGCTCGACCTGGTCGAGAACCCTTGGGAAATGCCGTGACCACTGCCCTGTCCACTCTGGCCGTCGTCCCCTCGACTCCGCGGCCCCGCACCGTGGAGGCCGATCCGTTCGTCCTCCACGGCCGCCGCCTGCGCGCCAGCGCGGTGTTGGAGGACACCTCACGCTTCAGCGACGATGTCTGGGTCCTGGGCCCGGCGATGCTCAAGAAACACGAGCGCCGGTTCATCCTCGACTTCACCCTCGTCCCCGCCATCCACCGCCAAGCCGCGAAGGAGCTTTGCTACGCGATGCTGTCCGGGACTGTCCCGGCAGGCGAGGACCCGCCCGCTGTCGGCAGCATCCGCACCGCCTTCACCGAGTACGTCCGGTTCCTGCGCTGGGCCGCCGTTCGCACCACGCGCCTGGATGCCCTGGCTGGACGGGACCTTGAGGACTTCCAGCGCTTCCTGATCCAGTCACTGCCCTCGTCTGACGCCCGTCAGAGGGCCCGCGGGGCAGTGCGCAAGTTCTGGATCTGGCGAAACTCCCTGCCGTCGGACGCCCTTCGGTTCGACCCCCGGCACCTCGACGGATGGAGTGAGCCCAAGGCAAACGGCGGTGAGAACGCCACCGCACGGATCCCCGAAGAGGTACTCGGGCCACTGTTCGTCTGGGCTTTGCGCTTCATCGATGAGTTCTCCGCCGACATCCTGGCCGCGGACCGCTTCTGGCGGACCCCCATGGCAGCGCCGGCCGAGCCTCACGTCTACGGCGCCCTGCCCGTCCAGCTGCGGGCCTGGCTGGACGAGCACATCGCGGCACGGCGCCCGCTGCCCGGCTGGCGCGGCGAGCCCAGCACCACCGGGGTCGCCGAGGCGCTGGGCCGCAACCCGATCTCGCTCGGCCGCTACCGGCATCTGATCGAGGAGGCCGCCTCCATCGTGGGACTCACCCCCCAGACCGTCGGCGACCGGCCCATCTGCGGCCGCCTCGACGGCGAGCCGTGGATCGGAGCGATCCTGGCCGACCACACCGAGCCAGACAGCCTCGCCGCCTTGGCCCGCATGCTGCAGGACGCCTGCTACCTGGTCCTTTCCTTCCTCTCCGGCGCTCGCGACAGCGAGATCAAGCACCTCAAACGCGGTGGGCTGAGGACCGAGTGTGACGCGGACGGGACGCCCTACCGCTGGAAGATGCACAGCCTGGCCTTCAAATCCGAGGACGACCCCGCCGGCGTCCCGGCCGTCTGGAGCATCGGGGAACCCGCTGCCCGGGCCATCGCCGTCCTGGAGCAGTTGCAGCCACCCGGCACCGACTACCTCTTCGCCCGCCTTGCGCACAGTCCCGGAGTCAAGCGCAATGCCGTCAGCCAGGTGCTGACCAGCGGAGCCACCAACGCCCGCCTGAACACGTTCGCCGCCTGGATCAACGACTATTGCCAGCGCCACGACCGCACCGATGGCATCCCCTTGGTCAACCAGCAGCCCTTCCGTCTGAAAAACAGCCAGCTCAGGCGCACTTTGGCTTGGTTCATCGCGCGCCGCCCCGGTGGCGTCATCGCCGGCGCCTTGGCCTACCGGCACCACTGCATCCAAGTCTTCGAAGGCTATGCGGGCACCAGCGACTCGGGCTTCCGCGCCGAGGTCGAGAGCGAGCAGGCCCTCGCCCGCGGCGAGCACCTCATGGCCGCGATCGACGCCCACGAACACACCCACCTCACCGGCCCCGCCGCCGACGAGGCCGCCCGCCGTCTGGAGACCTTCGGCGAACGCGCCCGCTTCCAGGGGACGGTCGTCCTGGACGACAACCGACTTCGGCGCCTCATGGCCAAGCACGACCCAGCCGTCTATCCCGGGCAGTACATCACCTGCGTCCACGACCACGCCAAGGCCCTGTGTGAACGCGCCCGCCACCGCCGCAGCGAAGGACTCCCCGACCACGGCGGCTGCAAGCCCCTGGCCTGCCGAAACGTCGCCCTCACCCCTGAGAAAACCGTCGCCTGGCAACGTGAGATCGACCGCATCACCCGCCGCCTGACCACCCGCCCGGCCCTTCCGCCACTCCTGCGGCACCGGATGGAAGCCCGCAGAGCGGAGATCACCGCGTTCCTCCAGCGGAACACCGCCGCTCTGGAGACCCCGTGACCCGGCCCGCAGACATCCCCGCCGAAGCCCGTGTCCGCCGGATCATGGACCAGTACGTGAACGAGTGCCGGGACAACGGCAAACGCCCCAGCGTCCTCGCCTTCGCGGCCCAACTCGGCCTGAGTAACACCACCTTCCGTCGGCACTTCCCCGAGCTGGCCAAGGAAATCTCGGCCCTCCGCAGCAGCCCAACCTCCCCGGCGGGCGACGGTGCACGGCCGAGTCCCTACGATGTCCTCGTCGCCAGGAACGCGAAGCTCCGGCGAGCCAACCGGTCGCTGACCGAGAACCTCCGCTTCGCAGCGGCCCAGATCCAGCGGCTGGCTCTGGACAACGCCCGCCTCCGCGAGGCCCTGGAGTCCACCAGCAACATCACCCGCATCGACCAGCCTGGCAGAGGCCGACGGCACTGACCTTCCTCGCTGACACCGCCGTGGTCCCTCCAGTCTCACAGCGGTCAACGGTCAGTCCACAACTACCGCCACAACGTCGCTCAGGACTTGTTCAGCCGCTGCATTGTCGGTCTGCGTGTGACGGCGGTGTCCACGAAAGCGGTGGATGTCGCCGGGGTGCTGTTCGAGGCGATCGCTCCGCCGGAGGACGACAGCGATGGCCAGGCTGCCGGGCCCTATCACGGAGTGCCGGAGAATGTGGTGTTCAGAGAGGAGGCTCTGGTCCCTGGCCGGGGGCTGTGTCCGCCGGAGACGTTGGTCATCGACCATGGCCGGGCATTCATGTCGGCCCACGTGATCAGTGTCTGCACCAGGCTGGGGATGTCGATCCAGCCGGCCCAGCCGAAGAAGCCCACCGACAAGCCGACGGTCGAGCGCTTCTTCCGCACTCTGCGCGAGGGACTGATCCAGCACCTTCCTGCTTACAAGGGCCCGGACTTGCACAGCCGCGGGGAGAAGGTGGAGGACCAGGCGTTCTTATACATCCACGAGCTGGAGGACGTGATCCGCGAGTGGATCACGGGGGTGTATCACTGTTCCCAGCACGATGGGCTGGTCATCCCTCAGTGGCCGGGCGTGGAGCTTTCGCCCCTGGAAATGCTGCAGGCCGGTCTGGCCCGGGCGGGACGGCTGCGCATTCTGCCGTCGCCCGACCTCGTCTTCGACTTCCTGCAGGTCAAGCCACGGACGATCCAGCACTACGGCGTCGAGGTCGACGGGCTGCGCTACAACGGCCCGGCCCTGGACGGCTACCGCAACGAGAAGAGCCCGTACGGCGGACTGCTGGCCGACCGCTGGCCGATCCGTGTCCACCCCGATGACGTGCGGTTCGTCTACTTCCAGGATCCGGCCGACGACTCCTGGCACCGGCTGGAATGGGAACACGCTCCCGGATTGAATACGGCGTTCTCCGCCGAGGCGGCGGCTCACGCCCGGCGCCTGTCGCTCCGGCGCGGGCGGCATCTCGACGCCTCCGAGGCTCTGGCCGAGCTCCTGGCCCGCTGGGACCAGGGCATGGTCACCGACCGGCGCGAACGTCGCATGGCCTTGCGGTTGTCCGCCGAACGCGCCGCGGTCCCGCTGCCCCGGCTGCCAAAGGAAGAGCCCCACACACCGGTGAGCACGGCCCGCCTGCATCTGGTGCCCGAGCAGTCCGTCACCAGCGACCTGGACGAGGAGGACGAGATCTTCGACGCCCCGGACGGAGACGACTTCTACGCGGACGCCTTCGAGGTACTGGAATGAGCACACCAGGACTGTTCAGCCTGTCCCGCAAGGAGGGCTGGAACCAGTACGTCAACACTCCGCCGCGACAGCGTCCGGAGATGCTCACCCGAGCGCATCTGGACGCGCTGGGCGAGGACGCCCGTGAGGACTACAACGACCAGCGTCACGACTGGCATGCGAACTTCGGCATCATCCAGACCCCTCAGCTGGCCTCCCTCCACGAGGAACTGGACCAGATCGTGGCCAGCAACCGGCAGGACGGCGACCGCATCCGCTCGGCGGCGGTCATCGACGCCCTGCCCGGCCTGGGCAAGACCACCATCGCCAACCTCTACGGCCGCACCTACGACCGCCAACAGCGCCGCCGACTCGGAGCGGTCACAGCCGAGGGCAACGAACGTGTCCCGGTCTTCCGGGTCGGGCTGACCTCGAACACCACCCTGCGCACGCTGAACCGGATGATCTGCGAGTTCTACGGGCACCCTGCCACCGACCGGGGCAGCGCCGCAGCCCTGGCCAGTCATGCCCTGGACTGCGTGCTCAACTGCGACACCCGTCTGGGGATCATCGACGACATCCACTTCATCGACCTCGACCGCAAGGAAGGGCTCGCGGTGAGCAACCATCTGAAGTGGCTCGCCAACGAACTTCCCGTCACCTTTGTCTACGTCGGCGTCGGACTCGCCGAACGCCGCTTCTTCGCCGACGGGCTGACCGGGAAGAACACCGTCCTCGCCCAGACCGCCCGGCGCTGGACCCGGCTCGGCGTCGAACCGTTCCACCTCAACTCCGACGAGGGACGCCGGCACTGGTGGAGCCTGCTCAAGGCATCCGAGCGCCAACTCGTGCTGGCCGAACACCGTCCCGGCATGCTCGTCGACCTGGCCGGATACCTCTTCGAACGCACCAGCGGCCACATTGGGTCGTACTTCACTCTGCTGATGCGCGGTTGCTACCGGGCTATCCGTGGCAAGACCGAGGCCCTGAACCGCGACCTGCTCGACCAAGTCCGTCTCGACGAAGCCTCCGAACTGGCCCGCAAGCAACTCGCGGCCGCTCTCGCCCACGGCACCCTGTCCTCCAAGTCCAAGGCGGCGTCGTGATCCTCGGCAGCAATCGCGTCCTGCCGCTGCGGGTCCCCATCGCCCCTGGCGAGGGGATCGACAGCTGGCTCGAAGCACTCGCCCGCCGCAACGGGCTCTCCCTTCGGGCACTTCTGACCGACTTCGCCCTGCCGACCCCTTCCTTGACCTCCACTCTCTTCACAAGCATCACGTCCTCCCAGCTTCGTGAGCTGGAACGCCGCTGCCAGCTGCCCGATCACCAGCTGGACCGGACCCTGCCGGATCCCGTCCTGCCGCTGCGGACACGGCAGGCCCGCGGCTCGCGCTACTGCCCGGACTGTCTGGCCGAGCGCGAGGGGCGATGGAAACTCGCCTGGTGGCTGCCCTGCGTGTTCGCCTGCACCACCCACCGCGCGCTGCTGCACGACACGTGTCCCGGCTGCGGCTGCCAGCCACGCCGCCTGCTCCCGGGCCGCACCCGCTCCCACCCGGCAGGAATCTGCATCACCCGCCGCGGTGACGACCCGCCCTGCGGCACGGATCTTCGCATCGCGCCAACGAACCGACTCCCCGACACCAGCCCTCTGTTATCCGCTCAGCGCTGGATCGACGAACTCCTTGCCGATCCCGACATCCCTGCTACAGCCGCGAGCCTGAGCGACCTGGTCCACCTGTCGCGCTGGTTCCTACACGCCCTGCCTGAGCACGAGATCACCCATCTGGGGACCGACGCCGCGACAGCATGGGCCGAGCGCCCAACCAAGGCCACGCCCGACAGGCTGGCACCGATGAACGCCCCGCTAACCGCAGTGATCACGCACCATGCCCGTCCACTGCTGGACCCTTGCCACGACATCGCCGTCCACCGCATCCAGCAGCTCCACACGTATCAGGGGGCCGCGACAGCTCCCCACCCCGCCGACATGACCATGGAGAACTGGAAGAAGCTCTCACCCCACATGCGTGGCAGGTTCGTCCACGCGGCTGATGCCCACCTCAGCCAGCTGGACCGAGTGCGCCTGCACTCGGGCAGTCCTGCGGCCCGCATCCCCGTCCCCGGCGATGCCCCGCACACCTCCCGCTCCCAGCACATCCCACAACTGCTCTGGCCCCACTGGACCTTGCGGTTCCTTCCACCCCAGGGACTCCGGGTCGACCTGTTCCGCGGCACCGCCGCCGCCCTGCTCTTCCTCCCCGGCGCCGGCAGCAGGGACAAGAAGGCCCTTCTCAAGCCGCTGCACGGCCACCTGCCCAACTACGTCGCACGCACACTGCAAGTGATCAACCAAAGCGGCTATGAACAGGTCTTTCCCGCCCTCTGCCGCATCGCCGACTACATCGACGAACACGGCAGCGAGATCAACTACCAACGGCGGCGGACCCTCATCCCTGCCGACACGATCAGCAATGCCGCATGGCAGGAACTGTGCTTCCGCACCAACACTCACCCCGGCGAAACGAGTACGCCCGCCGCCCCTGGCCGCTTGCTCCAGGCCAGGAGATATCTCCTACAGCTGCTGACCGGCGCCGATCTCACCGACACCCAGCACACCCTGGCCTGGAAGAGCCCAGACGACCGCAACCGCTACGTCGGCTTCAACCTCTCGCTCTCCCTTCAACAGAGACAAGCCCTGCTCCAACACGCCCAGGGGCTGCTCGAAGATCTCGGGATCGACGAACCCGTGACATGGGAGCCGCCCGAAGACTGCTGCCACGGGCTGGTCCTTCCCGGTCCCCGGCTGGACGACATCGATCTCGACACCCTCAAACGACTGGTGATCACCGAAGGACGCAAGCCATCCGACGCAGCCCGCCAGCTGAACACCACCGTCACACACGTCCGACTCGCTCTCGAACACATCGACCATGGCGAACGGCAATGGGCACGCACTACCCCCACCTCAGCCTGGAAACTGCGAGAGCGCGCCCGCACGGTGCTCACGGCCGCCTTCCTGGAGCGCGAGTACACCAAGAACGGCAAGACACTCACCCGCATCGCCCGGGAAACCGGTATCTCCCGCCACATCGTCGTCGAGCAGGCGAAGGCGATAGGCCTCACCATCTACTACTCGCAACGCCCCGTCCCCATGGACGCGACCTGGCTGCGCGAGCAGTACCTGACACGCATGCGCTCAACAGCCGACATCGCCGCCCAACTCGGGACCGAAGACGAAACAGTCCGCCGACGGTTCCTGCAACTCGGCATCCCCCTACGTCCGCCGGGCGTTCACAGCCACACCGTCATGACCACCAAGGTCGACAAGAGCATCCCGCGCAACATCCGAGCAACCGTCGAGGGCACGCTGCACGGCTGGCTCCGCCTTCACCGCTTCCAGATCTCCATGGCGCTGCCTAATCTCGAAACCACAGCCGACTACCTCGGCACCTGCCGGGGCGCCCTGGTCCACCAATTCCAACGCCTGGAACGCGATCTCGGACACACGCTGTTCCACCGCGCCGCCTTCAAGAAACCCCAACGGCCGACCAGGCACGGCAATGCCCTCCTGCGCTCCCTCGCCACCGATCACATCCAGGCGCTGATGCACTCCGCACTCGGCCCCGACCAGATCACTCCCATGCCGGACCCGACCACGCTGGCCAAAGCCGCAGTCCGCCTCACCATCCGGCAAAGCCCCGGACCGCTCAGACCTTTCGGCGACGGCATCACCGCCGAGCGAATCCGAATCACCGGTTCCACCCTCATACTTCTGCGCGACCTGCTCGACCACCAGAACGACGAGTTCTACGGCGCCCAGATCCATGCGAGAACCGGCATCGACAACGGCACCCTCTATCCCCAGCTCAAGAGGATGGAACGGGCTGGCTGGCTCACCAGCCGGCCCGAAGCCGAAGACTGCTGGCTCGCGCGAGCCCCGGTCGGCTGCGGTCCCGGTCGCCGACGTACCTACTACGCGCTCACACCCGATGGGCTCCGCGCAGCCATGCACGAAGTCCAGCACCACAAATCGCGCCGCCGCACAGCTCGATGAGTCTTTCCTCTTACTCGATGAGTCTTTTTGTCGGATCTGCGACGATGACCAATAACAGTCAAGAGACAGACGGGGCAGTGGTGACTGACTACAGGAGCGAAGTCCGACCGAGTGTGATCACCGACTTGGAGACGAAGGTCGCCAAGGAGAACTACGGCAAGTACCTCAAGCGACTGACCTTGCGGAAGCTTCGGGGCTTCACGGACCGAGAGGTCACTTTCGACTTCCCCGTCACCGCCCTGGTCGGGCCAAACGGCGGAGGCAAGACAACCGTTCTGGGGGCGGCGGCACTGGCCTACAAGAGCGTCTCGCCAGGACGGTTCTTCGCCAAGAGCGGCAAGTACGACTCCAGCATGCAGAATTGGTCAATCGAGTACGAAATCATCGACAAAGAGCACACACCGCGTCTTTCGGTCTCGCGCACAGCCAGCTTCAAGCAACTGAAGTGGAACCGCACCGCTCTTGAACGCGAGGTTCTGGTGTTCGGAGTCGAGCGGACCCTGCCCGCCACAGAGCGCGCCAAGCTCAAGGCCGCCATTGGTGGATCCTTCGCCGCTGTCCGCGAGGTGACCCTTGCCCCCGAGGTCACGCAGCATGCCGCAAAGATCCTGGCCAAGCCCATCGAGGGGTTCCAGCAGCTCTATGTGGACGCCGCGGAAAGAGTGTCACTCTTCTCCGGCCTCACCCCTCGGGGGGACGGGTACTCCGAGTTCCACTTCGGTGCCGGCGAGGCGAGCGTCATCCGAATCGTCGCCGAGGTCGAAGCGGCCTCGCCCGGGGCGATGATCCTCATCGAGGAAATCGAGAACGGCCTGCACCCGGTGGCCACTCAGCGCATGGTCGAGTATTTGATCGGTGTCGCCCATCGCAAGTCCTGCCAGGTCATCTTCACCACGCACTCCAACGACGCGCTCGCTCCGTTGCCTTCCAAGGCCGTCTGGGCGGCTCTGCAAGGCAATGTGATCCAGGGGAAGCTGGACGTCAAAGCCCTGCGGACCATCACCGGACAGATCCAGGCCAAGCTCGCGATCTTCGTCGAAGACGACTTCGCCGAGCTCATGGTTCTCACGGCCCTGCGCAGCCATGGTGGCATCGAACTGGACGAGGTCAAGGTGCATGCGATGGGTGGCCACGACCCTGCAATCAAGGTCAACACCCATCACAACATCGACCCCACCGCGGTCTATCCATCGATCTGCATACTCGACGGCGACCAGGCCGAACGTGTCGATCGGGACAAGGGCATCTTCACGCTTCCTGGATCCAGCTATCCCGAAGCCCATGTGCTGGAACGGGTGTTGGACTGTCTCGACGAGGAAGCAGGTCGGCTCGCCGTGGCCCTCCACCTGGGCCTACATGCGCAGGAACGGGTGAAGAAGGTGGTGACAGAGCGATCGCTGACCAACTGGGACCGGCACACGATCTGGGAGCAGATCGGCGGCGACCTGGACCTCACCTCAGGCCACATCGTCAAGAGCGCGTTCCTGACGACCTGGGCCCAGAAGTTCCCTGAAGAGGTCAAGGCTCTGGTCGAGGCGATCGGCGACAAGCTCCCTCGCCGGGACGGCAACTAGCCGCAATGAGCAGCCAGTGGACGAGAAGAACTCTTGCGTGATCAGAAGCAGTTACCTCACGTGACTGAAAGGCACCAGTCGTGGCGATGGTACGCCTCTGAGTAAGATGTGCTTCCCGATTCGAGTACATCCGGGATCATGAAACATGCTCCCGGATGACTGGCAACTCACCAACGGCATCGTCGACTTCTTTGCCCGAGGGAAGCACGGACCAGATCTACCCCAACCGCGCTCTCCGAAAGCGCCCACGTGCTGCCCAACAACACGAACGCGCCCTCATCGTGATCGGCTGCACCAACTGACGGGACACCATCCCCAGCGACATCAATCCGTGTTCGGCCTGGCTGCGGATTGCCGATCTCGAAGCCCACGCCCGGCCTTCTGCGGACGTTGTCAGGCCGATGACAGAATTGCCGGATCGGCACCCATTGCAACCGCGGCCTCTCGTAGCGTGTCCACTCCTGGTGAAGCAAGAGATACCGAGGGTGGTACAGCATGGATCCGATTTCGGTGGCGTTGCTCGCGGCACTAGCAGGAGGCGCCGGCGGTGAGCTCGGACGGCAAGCTTGGGCGGGGCTGACCACGCTAGTGCGCCGCCCCTTCACGCGTGGCCAGGACGAATCCGCACAGGCTCCCGCCGTCAGCTCCGGGGAGACGGAGCTGGTCAGGCTTCAGGAGGATCCTGGAGATTCAGCGCGTGCTCAGGCACTGAGTACCGCTCTGTCAGTGCGGGCCGCAGTGGACGCGGAGTTCACTGCCGACCTGCGGCAGTGGCATGAGCAGGCGAAGCTCGTACGTACCGGCGACGGTGACGTCCACAACACGATCAGCGGCGGCACCCAGCACGGGCCGGTATTGCAGGGCCGGGACTTCTCCGGCTTGTCCTTCAACACAGCCCCTCCTCCGACCGCCCCCGAAGGCGAGACGCGGTCATCGCAAGGCTGAGCCGCATGGCCGACGAGAGCGGGAACGTGTCCAACACAATCAGCGGCGGCGTGTTCTTCCATCAGGTGATCCAGGGCCGCAACATCACCGTGGCGCTGCCCCCAAAGATCACGCCAGCACTCTCCGGACTTCCCGCTCCCTCCCCCACGTTCACCGGCCGCGACGCACACGTGGAGGAGCTACTCGACGCGCTGGCCCCCCGTGAGGAACAGCAGGCAGTTCTGGTGGCGCCTCAGCTGTCACGGGTAGCGGTGGCGGGGCTGGCCGGTGTCGGCAAGACCGAGCTGGTCGTCCAGGTCGCCGCCCGCGCCCTACGCGAACCGGACTGGTTCCCGGGGGGAGTGCTGTTCGTCGACCTGTTCGGTTACGACCCCGAACGCCGGCTCTCCCCCGAGCAGGCACTGGACGGTTTCCTGCGCGCTCTGGGCATTCCCGGCGAACACATCCCCAGCGGGCTGCAAGACCTGCAGCGGCTATACCGCAGTGCGCTGGCTGCTTTCATCGAACAGGGCCGACGGATCCTAGTCGTCATCGACAACGCCTCCAGTGCCGACCAGGCAGCTCCGTTGCTGCCCACCGACGGCATCACCGCCGTCCTGATCACCTCCCGCCACACCCTCGATATTGACGCCCGTCTCCACGACCTGAACGTCCTGGACACCGACGCGTCCATCGCCTTGCTGCACCAAGCCCTGCTGCAAGCCCGCGGACCCGCCGACATGCGCGTCCACGACACTCCCGAGGCAGCCGCTGTCATTGCCGACCTGTGCGCGGGCCTGCCCCTGGCCTTGCGTATCGCTGCCGCCCTGCTCTCCGACGCTCCCACCCGCCCACTGACCTCGCTTGCCCAAGCGCTACGGGCAGAGCACTCCCGACTTGACCGGCTACGCCGCGAGGACCGTGCGGTGCGTGCCGCCTTCGACCTGTCTCACCAGCACCTCAGCACAGCGTCGGCGCGGCTGTTCAGGCTCTACACCCTCAATGTTGGCCCCGATCTGTCGACAGAAAGCGCCGCTGCTCTCGCCGACGTGGATGCCTTCACCGCCGAGGAGATCCTTCAGGACCTGAATCGCGCCCACCTCATCGAGACATCCGGACCCGCCTGGGGACGCTGGCGCATGCACGACCTGGTCCGTCTCTACGCCACCAGCCATCTGAAGCAAGAGAGGCGCGAAAACCTGATCGCGGCCCGCTCCCGGCTTCTTGAGCGCTACCGGACCCTGGCATCCGCTGCCAGCACGCACCTCGCCTCTGGTTCCGACTGTCCGCCCTCCTTGCTCTTCACCGACCGCGAGAAGGCGCTGGAGTGGCTGGAGCGCGAGCGGGCAAACCTGGTCGCCACCGTCACCACCGCTCACGAGACCGGGGCTGCCGCCACGGCGGCCAGCCTCGCCTTCAGCCTGGCCGGGTTCTTCGAGCAGCACCGCTACTTCGCCGACTGGACCGCCGTCACCGGCACCGCGCTGGCCATCCTCCAGCAAGCCGACGATCACCAGAGCGCAGGCCGGGCCATGGTCAATCTCGGCATCGCCCAGCGGGAGCTACGGCAGTTCGATGCAGCGGTTCTACTTCTACAGACGGCTGCCGATGCCTTCGCCGAGGCCGGCGACGGGCACGGCCGGGCCATGGCGCTGGACGCGCTCGGCGTCGCCCGGCGGGAGACACGGGAGTACGGCGAAAGCATCGACGCCCACACCGCAGCCGCGGCCATCTACAACGAAACCCAGGATCTCCGGGGCCAGGCTCGGGCCCTGACCAATCTCGGCTCGGCCTGGCGGGAAATGCACCAACCTGACAAAGCCATCCCCGTCCTGAGCCAGGCCCTCAGCATCATGCGGGCGACCGGCGACCACCGCGGTGAGGCCATGACCCTGGTCAACCTCGGTGCCGCTCTACGGGAAACCGGGAAGTTCGAGCAAGCCATCACCCTGTACGGGGAAGCCATCCCCCGCCTCCGCGAGATGCACGACCGGCATGGCGAGGCCCTTGCCCTGCACAACCGCGGCGACGCCCTGCAGCACATGGAGAGATTCTCCGAAGCCATCGACGACCACCGCCAGGCAGCAGACTTCTTCCGAAACGCCCAGGATCACCACCACCTGGCCAAGGCACTGGCCAGCCTGGCCGGAGCCCATTCAGGAGATGAGCAGCACACGACCGCCGCAGAGATCTCCGCTGCGGCAGTGGAAATCCAGCGGCAGCTTGTGCATGCCGACCCTGCGGTCAATGCACCGGAACTCGCCCGTACTCTCAGCCTGGCCGCCTGGGTCCGGCGAAACGGGCAACATGACCTCGCCACGGCGCTGGCCATGGCGGAAGAGAGCGTTGCGATTTACTGCGATCTGGGGGCCGAAACCTCACCTATCCTCAGCGCCCACCTCCGCATGGCACGGGAACTCCAGGAAGACATCAGGGCCTTGTGTAACACGCTTTAGTCGTGCGCAGCGATTATCACTCATCGAAACTGCAACACCGATCCACTTACCCTCCGGTCCTACCAGTCAGCTACGGGTTTGAAGGCCGCAGCGTTGGAGGTGTAGGCATACTCCCAAGAGTGCAGAAAGTACGCTCCCTTGAGATCCGTGAGCTGGTGGTGAGACCGTAGGTCGCAGACGAGGAATTCGCCGTCATCGGTCTGCTGAGGCCAGTCCTCTGGTGCCGCCGCACCGTTTCCGGCCCGGTGAGGATTCTTAACCACGATGCCGGTGACCCAATCGGTGGGTAGACGAGCCTGCTCGCCAGGCAGCGGGGGAAACGGGTCGTTCTGGGAAACGATGTAGCCGACGACCTCCAGCGGCACACTCACCTCAAGGCGGCGCCGAGTGACGGACCGACGAGCGAGCGGACGGAAGTAACTGACAGCCGTGGTGTCAAACTCCTCAGCTAGGTGCTGGATCGGGCGAAGGTCCACGGGGATTCCAGGGAGCAGGAAGGACACATCGCAGTGGTGCGTCGTCCGAGAAGCATCACTCGATATGAACACGGTGATCGTGTAGAAGCCTCCACCAGGGCAGGTGTCGAAGTAGGTGGCTTGCTCTGTGTGGTGCACATGCTCCAAGCCCTCGAAGCGTTCCTTCCACGAGCTGAGGGTGTCGACGAACTCTCGTGCGCCGATGCCCTGCCAGGTTGTCCGGATTTGCTGAATGTTCCATCGCGGCTCGGAGCCGCTCCAGCCCATGGAATGGAACTCGTACAAGAGGTCAGCGATTCCCTGCTCGTCCAGCAGTTTGACCGGCAAGTCGAGCGCCACACCGCTTCCGTGCCCGGCGTCCCAGTCCACATCCGGTAGCTCCTGCGCGAAGACGAATCCAGCTTGTCCGCCTCCGGACCTGATGTGCGGGAGCGGCTTGAGATCGATATCGAGTAGTCGGAGTTCGGAGGAGGGTAGGTCTGTGAATGGCCGAGAGCGGCGTGAAAGTGTAGGGCTCGCGGCCAAGTGAACGCGGCCATGGGTGGTGAGTTCTTCCTGCTTGAGCCGCAAAAGGGGAGCCAGCGACGTGGGTGTTTTCAGAGCTTGTGTGAGCTCTTCCTCACCGAGCAGGAGAACGGGGCCCAAGTCCCGCCGCTGGCGCACATCATCCACAACTGTCTCGGTGAAGCCGCTGACGCTGACGATGACACCGATGACGGTGGACGACGCTGCCCGGCCCATCCGGCTCCGGACCGTGTCGAGGACGTTGATGTCAGCGGGGCTCTTCTCCCACTTGGCCTCGATGAGGTACCGCGTATCCCCATAGCGGGCAACCAGGTCCGTCTGTCGCGGACTAGCGATTCCGGCGTTCCGGATGACACGGAAGTGCGCCTGCCGAAACGCCTGCTCAAGCAGATCTTCCAACTTGTAGCCCCGGCGCTGCGCGGGGAGGGACCGGAACCGCTCGAAGTCCGCCAGCAAATGCGATATCCGCGGCATAGCTACCTTCCCCTCAACTCACTTCAGGTTGCTGGAGATACCCAGGCTCGACGCCACTCACCGTAGCGAGATCGGGCCCTGCCAGCGCTCCGATCCGCTGAACACTCACCGCAAGGAGAGACATCCGTGCCTGTCGCACGGACCTCAGACTCCAGCGTCCGACGCGAGCAGCTCGCCCCGATGGAAGCCGTGCAGCCAAGAGCTAACGGCCCCATCATCCTCGCACCGGTGCGACGACGTCCCTGTCAGCCGCGGCGCTCCTCCGCGGCCATCTCGCTGAGCGCGCCCAGCATGCCGTCGATGGCCTGGAGAACCTGCCGCCGCTCTGCCGCGAGCAGCACCGGCTCCGACACGACACCTGCTTGCCACACTCGGTGCATCAACGGCGCACACGCCTCCTCAACGGCCAGCACGACCGCGTGACCGCTGAAGACGTCGTAATGCGGACTGCGCGACCTCATCGACTCGCGCAGCTCCCCCAGCTTCGTCAGCAGCGCCGGCACCCCGCCCTGGTCGAACCGGTCCCATACCACCGAGGCCACCTCCTCGATCGCTACGCAGCAGCCGACCGGGACGGGCTCACGCTCGGCCTCCTCGTACTGCTCGACAAGGTTCAGGTACGTCCGGTCATTCCGCAGGTGCTCAGGCACGTGGTAGCAGACGTCACAGCAGGCTTTCACCCACGGCATTACCCAGCCGTAGTTGCTGTCCCAGTCCCACACCACACGCTTCCGGCCGGGCGAAGGGCAGGTCTGGCACGTGCCCGAGGCTTCCTTGACAGCCACACGGACGACCCGCCACACGTCCAGAGGCGCATCGGCCGGAACGTACTTCCAGCAAAGGTCGCCGAACTTCTCTTCCCAGTGAGGCCTCGGGCAGTCGGCCCAGACCTCGCTGAGCTGGCCCTCGGCCCGCTCGATGATGGGCGCCCACCCCGCACCCCTGGCGCTGAACGGCCGGTGCCGGACCAGTCCAGACGTCTGGGCTCGCAGGGCGATGGTGTACTTCTCGCCGGTGGCCGCCTGCCGCTGACGGGCTTTCTGCGCGGCGGTCGACTGCTTCCTCGGCATCATGCGCTCGTTCCTGGCGGTCCCCCACGCTCCCGCCGGGCTCAGGCATACCGGAGGACGCGGGCCCCGAAGGACCTTGGCCGGTCGATCACCTGCGGCGTGGGCGCCAGTGAACGGCTTGAGGCGTGCGCGACTTGCCCGACGCAGATCGTACAGCCGCGAGCGGGCTGGTCATGTCGGCCGCCGACCGGTGCACTCCGCTTGTGTGCGTCGGGTCGCTGTCGCGCCGCCGCCCTATCGCGACCTGCCACGTGTCGGTCGAGCCTGAGGAATCCGACAGTTCGGTGAGAAGAAGCCGCCGACAAGTCGCCGAGAACCAGCGCCAAAAGCCCAGGTCGGACGACTCCCGACCGACAGGTCAAATGAGAACCTACAGCAGTTCCGCGAGCAACGCATTGTGCGGGGCACGCGCGCGTGGGGTATCTCGTACTCCACGCGCGCGTGCCCGGCGCGCGCGTGCCCCGCGTTGCCGTGCCCCACGCGCGCGTGCCCGACGTTTTCACGCTCCACGCGCGCGTGCCCCGCGGGCAACTCGTCCGAAGATCCCTAGCATCAGGCGCATGCCAGCCATCTCCCAGCTCCGCGCCTGGTGGGCGCATCGGCCGCCCGCCGCCGGTGCCGCCGTCATGGCCACCGGCATCGTCTCGATCGGGCTGCATCTGACCGGCTACGAGTTCCTGTCCCGTATCTCGCTGGTCCTGGCGTGCGCCGCCTGGCTCGCGCTCGCCGCGGACTTCGTCGTACGCCTCCTGTGGGACCGCGCGCGGTGGCTGGAGGAGGCTTGCACGCCTCCCGGGCTCACCGCCGTCGCGGCGACCACCGTGCTGGGGACCCGGCTGTCCGCGCTGGGGTGGCAGCAGCCGGCCGAGGCCCTGCTCGCGCTGTCGGCCGTGCTGTGGCCGGTGCTGCTCCTCGTCGTCCTACGGCACTGGAAGCGCCGTATGCCGGGAGGGGTGTTCCTGGTGTGTGTGGCCACGCAGGGACTCTCGGTGCTGTGCGCCGCGCTCGCCGCGGCCGTCGGCCCGGAGTGGCTCGCGCACACCGGGCTGGTGCTGTTCTGGCTGGGGATCGTGCTCTACGGAGTGGCGTTCACGCACTTCGACGTCCGGGAGGTGGTCCGGGGCGCCGGAGACCAGTGGGTCGCGGGCGGCGCGCTCGCCATCTCGGCACTGGCGGGGGCCAAGCTCATCGCCGCTCACCACGTGAACCCGTACCTGTGGAACGAAGACGACAGCGGCGTCCTGCGCGCCGCGACCGTCGCGCTCCTCGTGCTCGCCTTCGCCTCCTACTGCGTCCTCGCCGTCGCGGAGCTGGGGTGGCCGAAGCTCCGCTACGACGTGCGCCGCTGGGCGACCGTCTTCCCGATGGGGATGACGGCGGTGGCGTCTCTGTCGGCCGCGACCGCCCTCGGCGTCTCCTGGCTCAAGGGGCCCGGGCAGGTGCTGCTGTGGATCTCGGTGGCGGCGTGGCTGGCCGTCGCGGCGGGAGCGGTCCACGTGATGATCACGGCCGGAACACACCGTCCGACCGGGTCGGACAGGCCGACCGGCCCGCTCAGGTCCAGAGCACCGCGATGAAGATGTTCGCGGTGGTCAGCAGGCCGACGAGCCCGAAGAGGCCCTTGTCCACCTTCTCGTCGTCCCGCTTCACATAGACGAGCCCCAGGATCACGATCAGCAGGGCCAGCTTCACGCCGATCTTGATGTTGTTGACCGGATGGTCGTCGGCCTGGTTGAGGCCGACCAGGACGACGCCCGTGACCAGCATGGTCAGCGCGCCGTGCAGCATCGCCGGGACGAAGCGGGCGGTGCCCCGGCCCATCGCCTTCATCTGGGTGAGGAAGCCGCCGAGGAGCGAGGCGATGCCGATGATGTGCAGGCCGACGAAGAGATGGATGAGTACGTCCATGAGGCCGGAGCCTAATCGGACGCCCGAGTCGCTCTTGGCACCGGGCCACCCCTTGTAACCCATAGCACCGGGGCAACCCCGGTTGCCCCGGATTCGCCGCATCGGTCATCGCGCTGCGTGAAGTCGGCGGCGCAGGGCGGGGATCACGGTCACATACGGTCACTGGACGATCCAGTGCCGCCAGTTCCGTACATGGCGTTACCGGCCCCTCACTCCCAGGTTTAGCGTCCTCCACCAGGTGACCGGCTCCCCACCACCGCCCGGGCCAGGGGCGGCCGTCGGCCACCACCGCCGAGAAGGTCCGGCGGCGGCCCGCTCCCCCTGTGTGGGCCGCCGCCGGACGTGTCGCCGCTTGACCGCGCTCCCCTCGCGGTCGTACGGAAGGATGTGGGCCCTCGTGGCAGCGCACCGCAAGCCCAGTCAGCGCTCGCTCGGTGGAAGCACGGCCCGCACAGCCGCCACGATCGCCCTCGCGGGCGCGGCGACGGCGACCGGCTTCGACGGGACCGGGCACGCCGATCCGCAGCTGTCTCCGGCGCAGGTGAAGGCCAAGGTCGACCAGTTGTACGAGGAGGCGGAGGTCGCCACCGAGAAGTACAACGGTGCCAAGGAGAAGGCCGACAAGGCGGAGGAGCGGCTCAATTCGCTGCGCGACGAGGCGGCGCGCAAGGAGGACCGGCTCAACTCGGCGCGGGACGCGCTGGGTTCGACAGCCGCGGCGCAGTATCGCAGCGGCGGCCTCGACCCCGCCCTGCAGCTGGCGCTCTCCGACGATCCCGATCAGTACCTGGACGGGGCCGCGTTCGCCGAGCGGGCGGGCAGCCGGCAGGCGGCGGCCGTGGGCCGCGTGCGCAAGCAGCTGCGGGAGATCGAGCAGTTGCGCGGTGCCGCGCACGTCGAGCTGGCCTCTCTCAAGTCGCGGCAGGCCGAGCTGAAGCAGCACAAGAAGACGATCAACGGGAAACTCGGTGCGGCACGGCGGCTGCTCTCGCAGCTCGCCCCCGATCAGCGCGCGCAGTTCGGCGAGGCCGGCGGCGTCGGCCTGCACGCCTCGCGCTCCGCGGCCCGCGACCTCGGCCCGGTGTCGTCGTCCGGCACCGTCGCCGCCCCCAACTCCCGTGCGGCGGCGGCCGTCTCGTACGCCTATCAGAAGCTCGGCAGTCCCTACGTCTGGGGGGCCACGGGCCCCGACGCCTTCGACTGCTCCGGCCTCGCCCAGGCCGCGTACCGCTCCGCGGGCGTCTCCCTGCCGCGTACGACCTATGCGCAGATCAACGCCGGCCGGCGCGTCGCCCGCTCCGAGCTCCTCCCCGGCGACCTGGTGTTCTTCTACTCGGGCATCAGCCATGTGGGCATCTACGTGGGCAACGGCATGATGATTCACGCACCGAACCCGACGGCTCCGGTGCGGCTGGCTCCGATCGACGAGATGCCGTTCGCCGGGGCCACTCGGGTGGTGTGACCCGGGGACTCTCAGCGCAGGTCTCGTAGCGCGTCGCCGATCGCGGTGACTCCCTCGGCGATGGCCGTGGCGGGGGACGCGGCATAGCCGAGGAGCAGACCCTCGTGGTCCGCCCTCGTACGGTCTACGCGGACCGCTCCCGCCCCGCCCTGGTGAACGGCTTCACCCGCAACACCTTCATCGCCATGATCGAGTCCGTACGCGAAGACGCCCTCTCCGCGGGCCTGATGACCCCGTCGGACTGGGCGCGCGGCATCGCGGACCTGCACCGCACGGCCACCGGCGACGGCGCGTTCCACTACACGTTCTTCAAGGGCCTCGCCGTGAACCCACCGTCCAGATAGTCAGCCCTGTTCAGCGGACTGTCCCAACCACAGCCGTCGGCCCAGGTCATCGAGCTCCTCTTTCCGCGCTTCACACTCGGGGATGGCCCGTTTGAGCAGAGTCCAGTATTCCGGCCCATGTCCGGAAATTCTGATGTGTGCCAGTTCATGAGCGATCACATAGTCAACAAGATGGACAGGCAGCTGGAAGACGGCCCAGTGGAGTGCCATCTTCCCGGCCTCTCCCTCACCCGGCCGGTAGGTTCCCCATCGACTCCCGACATCCCGAACGGTCACAGCAGGTTCGGGGACTTCCATCCGGGCGGCCCATGGCTGGAGGCGGTCCTTGGACCACCGCAGACCGGCCTTCCTGTACCAGGCGATCAGCTCACGCCGTGCCCGGCGCGGCTCCGCAGCGACTGCTTTGTCCATCCGCAGCCGCCCCGCCGCGAGCCGCACCCGGGGCCCGCCCTCATCCACTAGGAGCAGTCGGTATTCGCGCCCCAGATAACGAAAGCTCTCGCCCTCTCTGAACTCACGCACCGGATGCGCAGGACGGTGCTGGTCGCGTAGCCGGAGCTTGGACTCGATCCAGGCCCGGCTGTGCCGAACGAAGGCCTCTGCCCTCGCCGTTTCACAGCTCGCAGGCGCGCGCAAGGTAAGCGTCCCGTCCCGCTCGACCGTGAGACCCAGCCGCTTCCGCCGAGCGCTCACACTGATCAGGAGCTCCCTGCCATCCACCACGAGCACCTGACCGTCGACAAGAGGTGGACGGTCGGTGATGTCGGAGGGCAGGACAGGAGCGGGCACGCCCCTATTGTCCCCGCCCCTGCGCGCGGAACGCGGCGGCATGCTGCTGTGCGTATCCAGCGATCGCGTTGGACAGGTCACGAAGCGGCTGCGGGTCGCGCTCGCGAGGCTTCAGCCCCACGTCTCGCAGCTGGTGCCAGACAGCGATCCGGAGATCGCTCAGGCTGGACTCGTCGGCGGACCAGGACGCCCGGTTTACATGCCCGGAGATGAGCAACGTGAGATCGACGGTCAGCCGACGCAGAAACTCCTGGCCCGGCTGCTCGAAGGCCGGCTGCTCGGCCAGTTGCTCCGACAGTTTGGTGTACAGCCGCTGCTCGACGGGACTCAGATCAGCCACAGCCGGATCGGCCTGCTCCGCCTTCCGGGCCCTGTCGATGAGCGGCCCGACCCGCTGCTTGATCTCCTCCCAGCGGCCGTCGAACTGGTCGAGGATCTCCTGGAGCTCCTGCGACAGCGTTCGGTAGACCGGGCGATCCTCCTGTTCCAGACGCTCCTCCAGGTGGTAACGGAGCGCCTGAACCTGCTCCGCCGCCGATTCCCGCGCCTCAGGAATGCGCCCCACGACCTCGTCGAAGTCCGGCGCGAGAATGGACACGGGCGCGATCACCTGCGTCAACTCGGGCAGGTCGAGGTGATCAGCGATCATCGCCCGCACCTTCCGGCCGTACGCGCGCAGGGCGAACTGACCGCCGGTGTCGTCCCGGTAGTGCCGACGCACCCGCCTCTGCAACACGGCCCACTGCCGTGCGCTCGGGATCTGCTTCAGTGCCGCCTCGTGCGGCAGTACACGCTCCAGAGCACCCAGGAAAGCGCCCATCTTGCTGTCGAAGTCGGCCCGAGCGGACTGGTCGCCCAGCGCCCATAGACCGCTGGTGACGCCCTCGGCCGTGTCGAGACGCGTGATCCCGAGCCCGTCCAGGAACCGCTGCATTTCGGCAGCCGCCGCCTCCAGATCCGGCACCTCGCTGGACAGACGGCGTACGGCACTCAGCGCGGGTCCGTCTCCCTTGTACGCGGGCAGGGTCACCGCGAGGTTGTTCAGCACCCCGTAGTAGTCCACGACCCGGCCCTCCTCCTTGCCGTTGCGCGGACGGTTGACGCGGGCGATGGCCTGCAACAGCTCGGCGTCCTGGATGGGACGGTCCAGATAGAGGGCCTGCTCGATGGGGGCGTCGAACCCGGTGAGCAGCATCGACTTCACGATGAGGAAGGCGATCGGCCGCTGTTCCCGGTCGCTCCACGGATTCACCCCTGTCTCCACCAGGGCGGTCTGCGGGACACTCCACGGGTTCATGGCGACCGCGCCACCCGGCTCGGAGTCGTATTCCAGCGGATGGTCCACCATCCACGGGTTGTCCTTCGGCAGCTCGGGAAAGGGCTCCAGGAACTGCTCGATGTGTTCCTGCTGCCGCTGCGGGTCCGTCCACTCCTGCCACAGACCACTCTTCTGCTCGTTCCCTGCAGAGATCACCGGTACGAACTCGATACGGCGCAGCAGCTCCTGGTAGTGCCAGGCGCGCAACAGCACCAGCTCGTCCCAGGTGTAGTCCTTGAGGTCCTTGTGGCGCAGCGTCGCCGGGTCGAAGGCCCGCACCTTGGCGAGCAGTTCGGCACGGGCGTCGTTCAGCATGTGCCGGTAGAGCACGGCGGCACGACGACTCACGGCGGCCACCTGGGCCTTGAAGCCCCCAGTCAGCGGCCCGGTGACGTAGTGCTCCAGCATGTCGACGGCCTTGCGCCGGATGATGGGCAGGGACTCGGCGACATCGCGGCTGGTGGGCTTCAGTCCCTTGCGGACCTTGTCCTTGTCCTCGTCGCTCAGGGTGGCGATGAGGTCCTCGAACTTGTGGTTGATCCCCCGCTCGTCCTTCACGTTCGCGGGCCCGGCCCGCCCTTCGTAACGGACGGGCACGACCACCTTGTCCCGCTCCGCCTCGTCCATGAGATAGGCGTCGAGGAACTTGTCGTCCGGCTCAAGACCGAAGATCCGCCCGGTGTCGTGCAGCTTGCCCTTCATGATCGGCGTACCTGTGAAGCCGATACGTGCGGCATTCGGCACCGCGTCCCGCAGGCAGGCGTGCAGGACCGAGCTGTGCGAACGGTGCGCCTCGTCGACGAGCACCAGCACGTACGGCGAGGTGCTGCACTCGCTGAACCGTCGCCTGACCTCGTCGATGACGTCCTCGTCCGGCGTCGGATCCGCGGCCTCCTCGGCGGACTCGCCGTCGGCGATCCGCTCTTGCGCCGCCACGAATTCGACACTCGGGTCGCGGTCGTCGTTCGCCGTATCCGCGACGAGCCCGGGAACCCGCCCCAGGTATTTCTGGATCATGGCGAAGATCACCGCGCGCCCGCCGGGCTTGCCCGCCCTCTGCAACATCCCTTCCACGTCCGCCTGGGACTTCGCGATGCGTACGGGGCGACCGCTGACCCGCACTGCCGCCGACAACTGCCGTTCGAGCTGCTTGCGATCGGTCACGACCAGGAGGGTGAACCGATTGAGCTCGGGGTCCCGGCTGCTCTGGAGCCGACGCGCGAGGAAGGCCATGGTCAGACTCTTGCCGGAGCCCTGGGTGTGCCAGATGACACCACCACGCTCGTCGTCCTCCGCCGCCGGGTCGAGGCGGGTACGCCCGGTCCGCAGCTTGGCCACGATCTTCTCGACGGCCCGGTACTGCTGATGCCGGCACACCGCCTTCACGGTCAGCGGCGGCTCTCCCTCTTTGGTCTGCACCGGCATCTCGAAGACGTAGTGCCGCATGACGTTCAGCAGGTTGCGAGGCTTGAGGACGATGGCGGCGAGCTTGTGCTGGTCGGTGAGTTTCTGCCCATCGACGAGCAGCCGCCTGCCGTCGTCCTGTCGGACGGCCTGCAGCGCGCGCACCAGCGCCGCGTCGTCCTCGTAGTCCGGGGTGACGCTGCGCCAGGCGGCGAAGTGCTCCTCGGTCGACGTGATGGTGCCGAGGGCCGCGTCGTCCCCGCTGGCGGCGACGAGCAGCTGTACGGAGGCGAAGAGCTCCGGCACACCGCTCGGCCGGTCGTGCGGCGCCCGGACGTCGTCGTCCAGGGGCTCCCCGCAGTAGGCCCGCAGATCGCGGATCGCCTTCCCTATCGGGTCTTTCACGTCCGGGCTCTTGCACTCGATGGCTACGACGGGGATCCCGTTGACGAACAGGACGAGATCGAGGACGACGTCCTTGCCGTCGGCGGCACGCACTCTGAGCTGGTCGACGACGAGGAACTCGTTCCGCCTGAGGATCTCGGCGTCGTCGAGTGCTTCCAACTCCCAGTCCACGTACGGGACATGCACCGTCTTGCCCTGGTGGTGCACTTCGTGCCCGGTCGCGGGCGTGCCGCTGAGCAGCAGACTCGTCACGTCGCTGTTGACGTCCTTCAGCTTCTTCGTGGCGACGTTGCGTGCGGCTCTGCGCAGCTCGCCGATGGCGCTGTGGACATCCGCGTCACTCATCCAGGGCTCGCCGCTGCGCGACACACGGTTGATCCGCCGGATCGCCGAGCCGAGACGCCGGGTGAGCAGGACGTCCCCGTACGCCCGCTTGTCGTCAGGCCCGGTGAGCTCCGGTCCGTGGACGTGCCGCCACCCCATCGCCTTCAGCTGCTCGACGAACGGGCGTTCCACCTCGTCCAGTTCGACCGTGCCCCGTGCCATGCGTACGCGCCTCTCCCCGTGTGCTGCCTGGCCTCGGCCAACGGTTCCGACCGATGTTCCATTCTGCGGCAGACGAGGCGGAAGTGGTGCGGGGATGTGCGGTTCAAGCCACGGGCGGGCTCAACCACGCGCCGCTACTGCTGGCTCACGCACGCAGCGGCATACGGATCGCTTCGCGCACCTGCGCGGCTCGGACGTGGACAGCCGTGGGAGGCAGTGCCTGCGGCGGCGCTTCGGCCGTGGTGCCGCCACGGCAGGCCCGACAGAGACCGCCGGGCAGGGCCTCTGGGCGGCCGGGAACGCGGCACTCGGTGCACTCCATGATCAGGCGTGCGCGGGGTGCTGGGTGCTCCTCCGGGGCGGGCAGCTCGGGCGGCATTTTGTCGCGGAGGCGCCGGTGCACGAGGGCCCGGGGTGAGTACACCTGCTCGGGGAGCCCTGCAACGAGGGATTGCATCAGGCCGGCCGGTGTCGTACCACGGGCGAGCCATGCGGCGGCGAGGTCTTCGAGAGCGGCGCAGTCGGCGGCGGAGAGCGCCAGGCGGGGTTCGGTGCGGCCGAGTCGGGCGAGGGTTTCGTAGGCGGCCGAGGGACGGGGGTGCTCTGTGGGGGACCGTGGTGGATCGGCTTGATCCGCTTGCTGTTCTTCCTTGGTCTGTACGGCGGTGTCGCCTGCGTCGGTTGCAGGAGCAGCCTGGTCTGCTGCTACGGAGGTCCCGTCCGTAACCTCAGTCGGTACGTCACCGTCGAGGAGCCGGGCCCACCATTCGCTGTCACGTGCGGTGCGGGACCAGTAGGTGCGGAACACCCAACGGGTCACGTTCTCGCCGCCGTCGCCGGTTGCCGTGCTCTCCACACGGCGTCGTACGCGACGGAGGTGGCCGGCCCGGGAGAGCTCGTTGAGGGCGGTGCGGACGGCCTGTTGGCCGTAGAGGGGCAGCGCCTTGGCGAGGGTCTTGGCGTCCATGGCGGCACCGTCGGGGAGCCGGTCGATGAAGGCGGCGATGTAGCGCTCACGGGGCGGAAGGTGATCGAAGCCGCCGGGGCGGGACGGCTGCCGATCTGGGGCGGACCGTTTGCCGTAGCCGGGGTTGGCCATGGGGTGTGCGGGCGCGGGCATGACCGCGTTAAGGTCTTGGGAAGCCATGAGATCGCTGATTCCGATCTTGAGGTCAGACCCCGGTTTGGTGCTGGTAACACCTGCCGGGGTCGTTTGTTTGTTGTCGCGAACGCTAGACGTTCGCAACGCCGCGTGGCAAGCCGGTCACGAAAAGTCATGTTCGGTGGTGCGCGCGGAGGTTGGGAGGGAGGTTGGGTTGAACCAACCACCCAATCCTCACAAACAGAGCTCGGATCTCGGGGCCCGAAGCCCGGGGCTCAAGCGCCGGGGATCAGAGGCTGCGGGCGTGGGCGACGAAGGCGGCCCAGGCGCTGGCGGCCACGGCGAGTTGAGGACTCCGAGCGCCGAGCTTCGAGTCTCGGACGTGGGCGGTGTGGGGGCAGGCGGCGACTTCGAGGCACGCGCCACCCTGAGCGTCGCTGTGGCTGGACTTGCGCCAGGGGTAGGCGACTTCGAGGCACGCGCCACCCTGGTCATCGCTGTAGCTGGATTTGAACCATGCCAGCCTGGCGCTCATAGCTCCTCCGCCACCTTTCTGATGAACCGAACAGACTCTTCGACGTTAAGCGCCTGCATGCGGATCATGCCATGGCGTTGCGTCAGGGCGTTGAGCTTGTCCGCATCGGCATACAGCACCCCCGTCTCTTGCCCCTCAACATAGGCGTAGTGCTCATGCTCCTTGGTCTCCACGAGAATCAGCGACCCACCGAGTGCCACTGGGGGAACTGACGCATACAACAGCACCTGGATCGACACGTTGCGTAGTGCGCCAACGGCCGACAGATGAAGCAGCTGTTGCCGCATGACCTCTCGTCCGCCGACCTCCGTCCGCAGCGCGGCCTCATAAATGACGAAGCCGTACACCGTCTTGGCGCGGCGCTTCAGCGCTTCCTGCCTGGCCAGTCGAGCCCGAACGCGCTCCTCCACCGTCTCGTCGTCCAGCGGTGGGCAGCTCTCGCTGATCAGCGCCCGCGCGTACTCCTTGGTCTGCAACAGACCCGGAATCAGCCCCAGCGAGTAGTCATGCACGGCAATCGCGTCGGCCTCGATCGCCATGTACTCCTGCGACCGCGCAGGAAAGGGCTCAGGCTTCAGGAACTCGTGTCCAGCCGCCAACTTTCCCCGCGCACCGCACAATTGATCGGCGACCTGCAAGAGCCTCAGCGTCGGCCGCCTTCTACCGCACTCCATCGACTTGACGTACTCGTAGTCGTAGCCGGCCTCGTCGGCCAGCCGCTGGCGACTGACCCCTGATTCCTCCCGCCACAGCTTGATCTGACCTCCGCAGTAACGCCAGTTCTGCTGCGCCTGCTGGGACTCCCCCGAAGCCACGGTCCACCCGCCTCCCGTAGACACGCCGTGTACAAGCACGCTGTGTACCCGTTCCGCTACTCCCGAGGCTACGCGCCGATCACCACTCTGATCACTGCAAATGACAGAGACTCCCTCCGAGGATCGAAGCGCGCATGCCAAAGCCCCCCACAGGCCTCGCTCCCCACGAGACCCCTACGGCTGTCCCCCAGGACATCGAGTGGCGTCTGCCCCGCCACGCCCGCAGCGTGAGCAGGGCCCGAACTCTCCTCCGAGAGCAGGCCACTTCATGGAAGCTCCCTACCGAGGTGACGGAGACGGCAGTGCTCCTGCTCAGCGAACTGATGACGAACGCGTACCACCACGCGAAGGTCTCCCCGGGCCGAGAGATCTGGGCCCGCTGCGCGGTGGACGACGACCGCCTCCGCATCTCCGTAGCGGACGCTGACGACACGCTGCCCGAGCCCCGATGCGCAGCCCAGGGCGACGAGTCCGGGCGCGGCCTGTCGCTGGTGACCGCGCTCGCGGACACCTGGGGCGCGGTCCCACGGCCGTACGGCATCGGCAAGACGGTCTGGTTCGAACTCTCACTCGTCGAGCCCTGCTGCAGCGCTGAGGACTACGGTGACGCAACGCGTGGTACGGCGTTGGCCACTCCGAAAGCCGAGGGAGGTGTGATGACTGGCGAGCACATTCCTTGGACACCATCAGGTGCCGAGACCGATGACCCGGAGCGGATCGCCATCCGGGAGGCGCTGGCCTTCGGCAAGGCCCTCTACGACCGCCGGACGGCTCTGGGGCTGACGTCGGCGGATCTAGCCGAGCGGGCCGGAATGACCCAGGACGAAATCGAGTGCATCGAGGAGGGCGGGACCGAGCCCACTGTCAGCTTGTTGCGCACCCTTGCTTCCGCTCTCGACGCCAACGTACGGCTCACACCAGGCCACGACCTCGGCTCGCTGTGGCTGTGGTTCGAGGCTCACGCCGCCTGATCGCAACGTGGGCCTCCGGGCCCGCCGCTCTCCAGCAGCACCGTCGGTCTACGCGACGTCGCGCACCCGGACCTTGCCAGGCAACAGATCATCAGCTAGTCCACGCCTAACATCTCCCAGCTTCTTCAACTCCAACTCTCCAGCCTGAATCTGGGAATCAATGAGATCCAGACCATCGAGAAATTTCCTTTGCGTCGAAATCGGAACAAAGGGAAATGGGCAAGACAGCACGTCACCTTGATTGAGACTTGCTTGCGAAACCGCCGTCTTCGCTCTTCGCAGGAAATGTCGCTTCACTGAAGTTCCCGACATCCAAGCCTCTACGAAGGAAGGAATAGCTCGTTCAGGATCGAGCGCACAGCGCATGATGTTGGACTCGAACACCGTCTCCTCATCAAGCCTCGCCACCACGGTCGCCTTACCTACAAGGTCCACCGTATTTACTCTATTGAGTAGAAGCTCCCCCTCATTCAATCTGTACTTCGCAGCCTCCGCGGACGCCACCTCGACCCTGAGTAGTCCGGAATTTAGAACCGATGGCCCGCCGCCAAAACTATTGATCCGAACGATGGGAGTGCCGACAAGCCCATACGAGCTACCCGGCTTGTAGATCCCATTTTGAGGGCCATCTATCACAATCGACCGGAGAGTGCATTGCTCATACCTGTCCAAGCCTTGAACAAGCCCGGCACGCATGAGCTTGAGCTTCACAATGGAAGCCTCGACAGTTCGCTCCTCATCAGCAAACCCTGCAAGCACCTCGACAATCTTGCGCTGCCTCTCCAGCGATGGCACCGCCACTCTAATGTTTCCAACAATTCTGGCATTCAAATTGGTCTGATTCGACCCTTGCCCAATCTTTCGAATATCCTCATAGCTATTTTCAAGATAGTGGTAGAGATATCGAGAGTCCACATCTTGTGAATTGCATTGGATTACCGCGGTGGCTTGATTTACAGCGGCTGCAGTATTCAGAATCGCCGAACGCCCTCGGGTCGCCCCCTCGCCGTACATGGCCAGAAGAATCGTGCCCGAAGGAAAAATCTTGAGGTTAGCCCCCCTTTTACCCGCTTCTGTAACACGCTCTGCCGTGCCGTCAATCGCCTTGAAGTTGATTTCGCTAGTTCTCACCCAAGGGTAAATTCCATCCACCCAATAATCGTCGCGAATTCTCGAAGGTGTCGCACCGGAAGCGACTGTAGCCACAGAATTGATGGACATCCAACGGGCATCGGCATCACGAGACATACCCGAACTCCCTCAGGTAGCCGTCCAGCATTCCAGCCGCCTTCTCCCGCCGCCCCTCAATATCCCGCAACGAAACCCCATACTTCCCCTCCCACACCCGATACGCCTCTACCATCTCCCGCTGGCGACGCACCACGTGACCGCCCAGCTTCCCCGCGAGGTCGTCCCGCAGGATGCCCAGGACCACGTCCCGTTCTCCCCCGGCCTCGGCCACGGCCCGGCGCACCCTCTTCAGCCTCGGCTCTGGCGCGGCCAACGCGGGCTCGGCCACCTCACCGCCACTCTCCTCAACAGGAAGCGTCAGCAAAGTCTCCTGCTGAGCCTGCGCCGCCGAAGCCGTGGCCTTCCTCTTGGCCGCCTTCTCCGACTGCTCCCGCTTCTTCCTCCGGACCCCCGGCACCGGCCAGAAGTCGTCCTCCAACTCCTCGATGACCTTCTTCGCCGCAGTGCGCCGCTTCTTCAGGTCACGCATCTCCGCGTCGCTGAGGACCGCCTCCGCCAGCGCGGGATCGATCTCCCCGGCCCCGGCTCCCCCGGACTCCTCGCCGTCCTCCGAGGACTCACCGTCTTCACCGGCCTCCGCCGCGGCCCGAGCCGCCGCCAGCGCGGCTTCCGCCTCCAGCCCCGCCTTCACCTTCGCGTCCAGTTCCGCGTGCGTGTGGTCCGCCGAGGCCAGTTCCTCCAGGAAGTCGGGGGCGATCGCTGCGACCACCTTGTGGCCGTACGCCTGCCGGCGTTCCGCCGCCGTACGGTCACGAGCGCCGCCCGTGCGCGGGTCGGGCTCGGGCGCGAGCATCGTTTCGACCGTCTCGACCCATCCGTCGACGACACCGGCGAAGCCGTTCACCGACAGTGCCTTCAGCTCGTTCTTGGCGTCGTGCCACCATCCGGCGACCGCGCCGGCGAGTGCGTACCGGTCCAGCAGGCCTACCCGCAGCAGACGTTGCCGAAAGGAGTCGATCAAGTCGGCGCGCAGGCGAGCCAGTTGCGCCTTGCGCTCATGCTCCGTGCGGTCGTCGCCCTCGATGGGCTCCAGCGCGGCGATCTGCTCGGTCTCCGAGTCCCACCACTCCTCGAAGGCGGCCCACAGCTTCTGCTCACGTCCGCTCGCCAGCTCGGCCAGGCGGGCCGCGTCCGGGCGCTCGCCCTCGGGCAGGAAGTCGACGTACGCGGGGTCGTCCTCGCGGACCGCGAAGAGATCCCGGACCCCGATGCCGTACGCGTCCAGCAGCGGTTTCTTCGCCTCGATCTCCGCGACCGGGACACCGCCCACCAGGTGCGCCCGTACGTCCTGCGGCTCGGGTGGCGGGGTGTTGTCGACGTAGCGGCGGATGTTGAAGTTGTAGTCGTTCTCCTCCAGTTCGGCGCGGTCGACCACCCGCGCGAAGCCCTCCGCGTCCTTGAAGGCGTGGAACGTGGAGACGATCTTCTCGACGTGCTCGGGCAGGAGGACGTTCTGCGCGCGCTCCGCGTGGAACTCCCGGTCCGCGTTGATGAACAGGACCTTGCCGCGCCGGTCCTGCTGCTCCGCCCGGCCCGGTGCGCGCAGCACGATCACGCAGGCCGGGATACCGGTGCCGTAGAAAAGGTTCGGGGCGAGGCCGATGACCGCCTCGATCAGGTCGTGCTTGAGCAGTTCCGCGCGGATCTTGCGTTCCTCGCCGCCGCGGAACAGCACACCGTGCGGCATGACGGTGAACACGGCTCCGGCCCGTTTCTTCACCATGTCCAGCATGTGCTGGAGGAACATCAGGTCGGCTTTGCCGCGCTCGGAGGTCTGGCCGTACGGCATCCGCGTCAGCAGGTCCGGCACCTCGGACTGCTTGTAGTCCATGGAGAACGGCGGGTTGCTGAGGACCAGGTCGAAGTCCCGCTCCGGGTGGAGAGGGGTGGTGAGTGTGTCGCCGGTCCGCAGGGAGAAGTGCTTGGCACTGTGGAAGAGCATGTTCATGGTGGCCATGACCCAGGAGCCGCTGTTCGCGTCCTGCCCGGCGAGCAGCAGGTCGTCGGAGTCCTCGCCGTGCTCGTCGATGTACTCCATGGCGTGGATGAGCATGCCGCCGGAGCCGACGCACGGGTCGTAGATCCGCATGCCGCCGTGCGGCCGGGCCAGCTCGACCATCATGCGGACGACGGAACGCGGGGTGTAGAACTCGCCGCCCTTGCTGCCGGCCGAGTCCGCGAAGTCCTTGATCAGGTACTCGTACGCGGCGCCGATCATGTCGGGGAACTCGAAGTCCTCCCCGCGCAGCCGGATGCTGCCGAAGTGCTCGATCAGGGCCTCAAGACGCCGGTCGGCGAGCCCTGCCGCAGAGCCCTGGCCGCTGCTGCCGCCGCCGATACGGTTGAAGTTGACGTGCCCGAACAGACCGCGGAGTTCGCTGTTGCCCTCCTGGTTCTCCAGGGCGTCCAGGGCGGGCTGGAGGTACTCCATGGCCACGTTGTCCTGGGCACCGGCCAGCAGCTCCCAGCGGGCCTTCTCCGGGACGAAGATGACACCGCGAGGACGGTAGAACTCGAACTGCTCGGCGTCGTCCTCGGCGTCCTCGCGGCTCTCACCGGCCTTCAGCCGCTCCGCGACGATCGCCTCGCGCGCGGCCTCGAACTCGTCGTTGACGCGCTTGAGGAAGAGCAGGACGAAGATGAAGTCGCGGTACTCGGCGGCGTCCATCGTGCCGCGCAGGATGTCCGCCGCCGCGAAGAGATGGCGTTCCAACTGCGCGAGCGTGAGCTTGGCCACGTACGGCACTCCCCTGAGATGACTGGATGTCCGGTTGCGGATGCACCGGGAAGCCTACGGCTTGCCGGGCACACGGAAGCACCGTATCCAGCCAGTCACCGTCCGCTGCAGGAGTGCCGAGCCGGCCTGCGCCCCCAGCAGGTCAGTAGTCGATCACGTCCAGGCCGTCCTCCACGAAACTCCATACGTTGGTGTACGGGTCCCAGTGGTTCTGATCGGGGCCCTTGTGCCCCGCGCTGATCTGCTTGGCGTGCTGCCGGGCCTTCTTGTACTTCCCCTGCAGCTGACCGGGCATGACGCGCTTGGCCTGCTCCGGGGAGACGGACCGGATGGTGGGGCCGTAGGTCTGGGCAAAGCCGTGCTGGTTCTTCAGCTTGCCCGCCGCGCTGTCGCAGACGCCGCCGAGTGTGCTCGTGTAGTTCTGGTAGTGGAGCAGACGCCACAGCTCGAAACAGGGGTGGGAATAGGCGACGTGCAGCTTCGCCTTCCGGGCTCGCGAGAACGCGGTCGGGATGTCCTCGTGCTGGTCCCGGTCGAAGAGGCACCACACCTGAGGCCAGTTCCAGCTCTCGGGATCCAGCTTCGCCTTCTTGGCGGCCCTCTGGACCTCGGTCCACTTCCCGATGGCCTCGTCCACGAGCGGCAGCGGCTTGCGGCGCTTCGTCGGCGCGTTCAGGTTCTCGACACTGCAGATGACCTCACGGCCCTGTTGTGCGCGGGTGCCCTGTGCGGTGACGAACTCGATGAACTCCGGCTCGGTGACCTCGCCCTCGGTGAAGACGTACACCTCACGCGGTCGATCCTGCGGCAGCACTCGCTTGTGCCGGCCTGTGATGTTGTCCCGCCCCTTGTCCCTCGCCATCAGGAACGCTCTGCCTCCCCTGCCAGTGCCGTGAGCACTCTGCGGCCGATCTGTCCTTGGGTCACCTTCGGAACGGCGCCGAAAGCCCCCGCGAGGTAGGAGTCCGTGAGGTCCTCGTCGGGCCCCGGCTCCGCGTCACTCAGCGGGTACAACTCCGTGGCACCGCCCGCGTCCTTCTCCGTGAGCCAGATCTGTCCCGGTTCCAGGGGGCGCCCGCCTCTGGGGGACTTGAGAAGCGACGGGGCATGGGAGGTGAAGACCAGCTGGGCGCCCTTTGTGTTGACCCACGGCGCCTGGAAAAGGCGTACGACCTCTGCGGCGAAACGTGGGTGCAGGCTGGAGTCAAGCTCGTCGATCAGCAGGACGGCGCCCTTGTCCAGCGCCAGCAGTAGCGGTCCGATCAGTGCGAACCACGAACGTGTGCCGAACGATTCTCGCTGCCAGTCCAGTGCCACGGGTTCGTCGGAGTCACCACCGTGCAACAGCCGCACGAGTGGTGACTGCCCCGGGCGCTGTTCCACCTCCGCGCCCCGGATACCGAGATCGGCGACACGAAGGAGTTCCTCGATACGGTCGCGAGCACCCTCGTCGAGCAGTTGCCGGGCGGTGTAGGCCTCGCGCTGCGTGCGCTCGGTCTCCGGCGTGACATCCCACAGGTTCTGGTTGAACCAGTCGTAGATTCTGGTGAGTTGAGGGTGGTTGTCGTTCGCCGCCCGACTCAGCAGGAGGGCGTTCGGGCGCGTGGTCCGGGCGAGCAGCGCGCGGTCGTGGATACGGTCGCCCGGGAACTCGAATACGTTGTCCCGCGTGACGTCGCGGTCCAGCCAGACCTGGCGCCGCCCCTTGGGATAGGCGTGCAGCCACTCGGACTCCACCACTCTCGGCCCGAGCTCGAACCCGTAGGTCCAGCGCACACCATCATCGAGTACGAAATCCGCCTCGTAGAAGGTGCTTTCCGCGGCCGACTTCGGGTCGAGCGCGAACTCCTCACGGGGAATCCCCTGGTACGACGTCCACTCGCCGTAGGACCCGAGGACCGCCGCCTTCATCTTCTTCAGCGCGAAGATCACATTGGACTTGCCCGAAGCGTTCGCGCCGAAGATTCCAAGGAGCGGATAGACCTGTAGCGACTTGCCGTCCGACAAGGTCAGTGTGCGGGCGGCGTCCGACTCCTCGCCCTGGGGCACGACGAAGGACAGCTCCTGCTCGTCGCGCAGCGACCGCACATTCGCCACACGGAATCTCAGAAGCATGCCGTTCTCCTCCCGTCGCGCACAGGGTATCCGCGTGATCGCGCACACGCCTACCGGACGGTCACACCGGTGCGAGCCTCTGCCGACGTCAGACCAGCCGCCGTGCCGTCGCCCACCGCGTCAGCTCGTGGCGGTTCGACAGCTGGAGCTTCCGCAGCACCGCCGAGACATGGGACTCGACCGTCTTGACGGAGATGAACAGTTGCTTGGCGATCTCCTTGTACGCGTAGCCACGGGCGATGAGGCGGAGGACCTCGCGCTCGCGCTGGGTGAGGCGGTCGAGGTCCTCGTCCACGGGCGGGGCGTCGGTCGAGGCGAACGCGTCGAGGACGAATCCGGCCAGGCGGGGCGAGAACACCGCGTCGCCGTCCTGGACACGGAAGATGGAGTCCACGAGGTCCGTGCCGGTGATCGTCTTGGTGACATACCCCCGGGCACCACCACGGATCACCCCGATGACGTCCTCCGCCGCGTCCGACACGGACAGCGCGAGGAAGCGGACCGGCTGCTCGGCGTCACCCATCAACGGGGCACAGCGACGCAGCACTTCGACACCGCCGCCGCCCGGCAGATGGACGTCGAGCAGGACGACCTCGGGCCGGGTGGCCGTGATGACGGTGACCGCCTGGTCGACGTCGGCGGCCTCGCCGACCACCTCGACACCGGTCCGCTCGGTCTGACCGATCTCGGCCTGCACGCCCGTACGGAACATCCGGTGGTCGTCGACGAGCACGACCCGCGCACGACGCCCGGCACCCGCCCCTGTACCGGCACCGGCACCGGCCGACCCGGCCGCGTCCACGGCCTCTTCGGATGCGGCGGCCGAAGGGGTCTTCTCCGCAGAACTGCCGGACTCCACAGGCCCGTTCACGTCGCTCATGACGTCTTCTCCGCCCTCTCCATCTCCAGCTCGACCTCCGTGCCGCCGTCCGGCACCGCGCGCAGTCGCGCCGTACCGCCGTTGCGCTCCATGCGGCCGATGATCGATTCTCTAACGCCCATGCGGTCGGCGGGTATCGCGTCGAGGTCGAAGCCGGGGCCGCGGTCGCGGACGGACACGAAGACCGTCCTGCCCTCGACTTCGGCGTAGACCTGCACCGCGCCGCCCTCGCCACCGTACTTGGCCGCGTTCACCATCGCTTCCCGCGCGGCCTGCATCTGTGCGGTCAGGCCTTCGTCGAGCGGACAGTCACCGACGACCACGACCTCGATCGGGACGCCGTGCTTGTCCTCGACCTCGGCGGCATGGCGCCGGACCGCTTCGGCGAGGGTGTCGGGCTCGTCGGCCTCGTCCTTCCCGGTCCCCTCCGGCTTGTAGAGCCAGGCGCGCAGGTCTCGCTCCTGGGCGCGGGCGAGCCGTCGCACCTCGTTGCCATTGTCCGCGTTGCGCTGGATCAGGGTCAGGGTGTGCAGCACGGAGTCGTGGACATGGGCGGCGACCTCGGCCCGCTCCTGGGCGCGGATGCGCATCAGGCGCTCCTCGGAGAGGTCCTGGGTCATTCGGACGAGATAGGGGCCGGCGAGCAGCGCTATGCCGACGAGGACAGCGAGGGCGGCCTGGAGGACCGAGCCGAGGTGGGCGGCCGAGCCCTGGAGGACGAATATTCCGGAGACTCCGGCCGTGACCAGCAGGACGCCCGCCGCGGAACGCAGCAGCGTGAGCGTACGGCGGCGGCGGCCCACCTCCACCCAGCGGGCCCGCCGCGCGTTGTCCGCCTGGCGCCAGACCAGGGCGACGCCCGCGCCGACGAGGACCGTCGGCCACAGATACGCCTTGGCTCCCCCGCCGAGGTTCACATTGCCGACGAAGACCATGGCCACGACGACCATGAGGAGCAGGGCCACGATCTGGCCCTTGTCCGGCTTGCGGGCCACCAGTCTGCGGCGGCCGTCGGGCGCGGTCTCGGTGCTGAAGGCCGGTGTGCGCCCGGAACCGACGCCGCCGACGCCGAGCGGCACGAAGAACCAGAACGCTGCATACAGCAGCGCCCCCAGCCCGTCCGCCATGAACAGTCCGACGAACACCAGCCGCACCCAGATCACGGGTAGCCCGAGATGCCCGGCGAGCCCTCGCGCCACGCCCCCGAGCCAGCGCCCGTCGCTGCTGCGGTAGAGCTTGCGCGCAGGCCGCGGGTCGTCGAGTGGCAGGGCTGCGGCTTCCGGCATGCCATCGATGTTCACACGCTTGGCAGGCCTGGGCATCAGGGTCGACCCCCGAGACGCCCCTGATCTTCGGAGAACCATCGACCGATGCCCGGAAAACCATCGATCGAGGCTCGGGAAACCGGTGATCGAACCTCGGGGAACGGTGATCGATTCTCGGGAGCCGGTGATCGATCCTCAGGAAGCCTGTGGGTGAAGCCCCACCCCGGCCCCCGTCAGGGCCGATATCAGGGTTCGGCCAGGGTCATCCCGACTGCCGTCGCGCCTCCTCGCCCGTCACCATGGACACATGACAGATCAGCAGCACGCGGCCGCGGAGCCGGACCCCGGCCCCGGCCCGGGCGCCCCACCACCGGGCACCGGGCCGCGGGACGCCGTGCCGCCCGCACCGGGCCCCGCCAAAGGTGCGGAGCCGCGCGCGCACGAGGACCCGGCCGCGCCCGAGGTCCCGCGCAAGTTCCGGCGCGACCACCGCCAGAAGATGCTGGGCGGGGTGTGCGCCGGTCTCGGCCGGCACTGCGAAATGGACCCGGTGATCTTCCGGATCGTGCTCGCGGTGCTCTCCGCGACCGGCGGCATCGGCCTCATCTTCTACGGCTTCGTGTGGCTGTTCGTTCCGTACGACGACGAGGAGGAGAACGAGGTACGCAAGCTGCTCACCGGCCGCGTGGACGGGCAAGCACTGGCGGCCGTGCTCTTCGCGCTGGTCGGCTGCGGGGTGTTCCTCTCCATGCTCAACAACGGCGGGGTGCTGACCTTCGCCGTCGTCCTCTCGCTCCTCCTGGCCGGTGCGGGGTACTGGTCGCAGCAGCGCGGTGCCCCCGACCCCGACCCGCTCGCCGCCCAGGCCGTCGCCGACGCCCCGCCCGAGGCGCAGGCACCGCCCGTGCCCGCCTCCTATCCCTCCTGGTGGCGCGACCCGATCGTCAAGGACGGATCTCACGTCGGCGGCACCGGCTATCTCTGGGGACCGGAGGACGCACGGGACCGGGACGTCGCGGCGGCGGTCGACATCGCCCGCGGCACGACGCGCCAGGACATACGCGACCAGCGCTCGACGCGGCAGCCGAAACCGCGCGGTCCCCGCTGGATCGGCGGCTGGGTCTTCCTGCTCGCGCTCCTCGCGGGAGGCCTCGGCACCGGCCTCACCTGGAACGACCACGCGCTCGGCACCAGCCTGCAGACCGGCCTGGCCTGCGCGCTGATCGTGTTCGGCCTCGGCATAGCCATCAGCGCCTTCCTCGGGCGTACGGGCGCGGGATCGATCTTCTTGGCGGTTCTCACGGCGGCCCTGCTGGCAGCCTCCGCGGCGCTCCCCAAGGACATCAGCACGCACTGGACGCGAAAGGATTGGACACCCACTGCCACTACCCAACTCCAGAAGAACTACGACCTCGGCACCGGCGTCGGCACCTTGGACCTCACTCATCTCGACCTGGCCAAGGGCCAGACGGCGACGACGAGCGCCGAAGTGGGCGTCGGCCGGCTCAAGGTCGTCCTCCCCAAGGACGCGACCGTGAAGCTGAACGTGGACGTGGGCGTCGGAGACATCCAGTTGCCGGGCGACGACAAGAAGGACGTGGACGTGGAGCCGGGCAAGTCCAAGCAGGTGACGCTGTCACCCACGACCGCCGACAAGAACGGCGGCACGCTCGACCTCGACCTGCATGTGGGCGTGGGGCAGGCGGAGGTGACCCGTGCTACGTCATGAGTTCCAGCCGGGAAAGCTGGTCGCGGGGTTCTTCCTCACCGTCGCCGGCGTCGCCTTCGCCGGTGACGCGGGGCGCGCCTGGGAGACCCCTTGGTTCGTCGTGATCCCCGTCGTCACAGGCGGCCTCTGCCTGGCCGGCGCGGTCGCCCTCCTGACCCGCGGCCTGCGCAGACGCCGCGCCGAGCCCAGGCCTCCGGACCTGAGCGCCTAGCGATACCCCCCGGCGCGTTGCCTGCGCCGGGCTCGCAGGGCCGCGTCCACGGAGAAGACCGAAGCACCCGCGAGAACGAGAGGAAGCCAGGCCATCAGGTAGGCGAGATCGTTGCCGTAGTAGTACGGGTCGGACGCCCAGCTCACCGTCAGCCACAGGCTGAGGGAGATGAGGGCTCCGCCCACCGCGGCGAGACGGGCCAACAGCCCGATCAAAGTGCCGATCCCGACGGCCAGTTCGCCGAAGGCGATGGCGTAGCCGAAGCCGACGGGGTTCTTCAGGGACAGGTCGACCAGGGCGGGGACCGCCGAGGAGCCACGCACGGTGCGCATCATGTCCCCGATCGAGCCCGCGCCGGAGTCCTTCATGAAGGCGCTGTTGGTGAGTTTGTCGAGGCCGGCGTAGATGAAGGTGACGCCGAGGAAGACGCGTAGGGGCAACAGGGCGTATCGGGCGGCGGAGTCCCGCCAGTCCCGCCTCTCGTCGAGATAGGGGGCGTGGGTGTCCGTCCGCATACCGTGAGTCATCGCTCTCCGCCGCCTCTCGCCCAGGTGCCGTTGGCCCCTCAAACAGACCATACGTACGACAGCGGGCCCCCGCTCAATCCCCGGGAGCCCGTTTTCTCGCCTTCACCCAGCCGACCGCACCTCCACAGCCACCCGGCACCACGTATTTCGCCCCCTCCGCCCCTACCCGTCCCCTACCTGGGGGCTGCCGCCCCCAGACCGCCACAACGGCCTGAACGGCCTCGTCCTCAAACGCCGGACGGGCTGAAAGATCTCCACTGCCGCCCGAGATGAAGAGCGCACGGGGGATCCCAGTCGGGTGGGTGGGATGCCGCCCGGCTGAGGGCAACAGACCGCACGCCGCACCCGCCGATGCGCACCCGCACACGCACGCGCCCGACGCATCCACCCGCAGTGGGGACGCATGCCCCACCCGCACCCGCCCGGAGTCGCAGACGCACGCCCCACCCGCACCCGCCCGGAGTCGCAGACGCACGCCCCACCCGCACCCGCCCGGAGTCGCAGACGCATGCCTCGACCGGAAAAGGCCGCACTCCCCACGCACCCGCGGCCGCCGACGCGCGGAAGGGGCCGTGCCGGCACATCACATGCCCCGTCGCTTACGTGGTTGCCAACAGGCAGAGCCATGAAAGCCCAAGTGATCTGCCACCGGCGACGGGGCGGATGCACCGGCACGGCCCCGCCCCACCCACCGACGGAACGCGGAACCACCCACCGGCGCAAACCCCACCCCAACCACCAACGCACCGCGCGACAGCGCCCCGCCCCTCAGTCCGTCACATCGATCGCGCACCGGTTCGTCTCGACCCCGGCCGCCGTGACCACCTGCACTTCCACCCGCCCCGGCTCCACATCCACCGGCACAGGCACAGTCAGCACCGCATCCGTGGGGTTGCTGAACCCCCCGGCCACCGGCACCAACGGCACGTGCACATGCACCGGCCCGATCCGGACCACCATCCGCGACAACCGATCGGCCGTCTGCGCTCCGGGTGGCACGAACCCCGCCCCCCGGATCTCGATGTCGTCACCGGTGCGGATCGGCGCGTCCAGGTCGCCCGCCTCGCGGGCGCGGACGACGGAGAGGATCACGGGACGCCCACCGTCGGCGTACTTCCCGGCGAGATACGTGGCGGCCGACACCAGCACCAGCAGCGCCAGCCCCCAGGGCAGATCCGGCAGCTGCGAGGGCCGCCGAGCCAGCCGCACCGCCGCGAAGGCGAGAGCGACCGCGCTGATCACGACGTACTGGATGTCGGCGAAGTGGCCCCGCCCGGAGTCGTCGGTCAGCAGATCGGCGGCGCGCGGCCGGTCCGCACGCACCTTCTGCAGGCGCTGCCCCAGCACCCGCAACCCCACCACCCGTCGCACCAGCACCGCGATCCCGCACACCACCGCGACGACGGTCACCACACCGGCGCCCCGGGCGAGTTCGAGACCGGCGATCAGTTCGTCCCGCGAGCGGTGCGCGGAGGCCACCGCGAGCTGCCCCACCAGCACCAGCACCGCGAACACCACGAAGAGCACCCACCCGGCCGCCACCGCTTGCGAGGTGGAGAGACGATTGTCCTCGCCGATGACGGGGGCGAGGGCACCCCCACGGGCCCGGTGCAACCAGGCCGCACCCGTCAGCAGTCCGGCCAGGACGAGCGCCGCGAACAGCCCGGCCGTCCGCGCGGCCGTCCACCCCGCACCGATCGCGGTGAGCGCCTGCACCAGGAGCAGCGCCACGGCGGCACCCCAGACCGCGTACGCGGTGTACCGCCACAACCGCCCCAGCCACGCCTCGCCCTCGACCCGACCGCGCTCGGCGACGAGGTCGGCGGACTGTGTCAGCTCGTCGGAGACCCACTGCCGGGACGCCGAAGCCGAGTGCGCGACGGCGGCGGGCAGCCCGTGCCCGGACGCCAACTCGTCGCGCTTCGCGAGGAATTCCGCGACAGCGCGCCGATGTCCCGCACGCGCCCCGTGCGGGCAGTCCCCACAGGTGCAGCCACCTTCGTGCGCACCCTGGTCCGCCCCCTGCCCGGAACCACGCGCAGCACCACCCCCGGCACCCCGCCCCGCACCGTGTCTCGCCTCCTGCACCGCCACGCCCGCTGCCGCCTTCCCCGCGCCGAGAACTCCCGTGCGGCCAGACCTTCCTTACGCCTGACTGCCGTACAACTGCCTTGCCGTACAACTGCCTTGCCACTGCCTCGCGATGACAGCGCATTCTGCCGTACGAAACACCGCCCGCATCCGGCAGGTCTGGTCAGCGCGCGTGAAGCACAGGACCCCGTGTTGACCCGGCTGGGAGAATTTCTCCATGGCCGAGATCATCCAGCGCGACGGGACCTGGGCCTTCGACGGCAACACGGTCAGGATCACGCCGGGACTCCACCGCTCCGTACCGCTGTTCCGGCAGACGTACGGAGAGATCGCCGTTCCCCTGGAGGCGGTATCAGGCATCGTCTACGAACCCGAACGCAAACGCGGCCGCCTGCGCCTGAGGCTCCGCGAGGGCGCCGACCCTCTTCTGCAGGCGACCGGGGGGCGGCTGCCCGAGGCGGCCGACCCCTACAAACTCACGGTCGACATCGACCGTTCCGGGGTCGCCGAGTACGTCGCCGAGGAGATCCGCCGCGCACTGCTCCTGGACCAGGTCCCCAAGGAGCCGACGAAGACCTATCTCCTGTCCGGCCCGCCCGTCCCGGTGTCCGTCCGTTCCAGCGACGGCACGGTCTCCTTCGACGGCACGCAGGTGCGGCTCGACTGGGCGGACACCTCCGACCGGGTCAAGCGGGCGACGGGCCCGCGGATCATCGCCGTGGGCGACCTGGTGCAGGTGGAGTGGCTGCCCAACTCCGGTTACGAGGACGGTTTTCTGCGCTTCGTGACGCGCGAGACGGTCTTCTCCAAACTGCCGCCCGAGAAGGACCCGTACGCCCTCGACCTGTGGGGCAGCGCCCGCCGCGACCTCCTCACGGCGCTCGTCGCCACCGCGGTCACCGCCCGCCTGCCGCATCCGTCCACCCGCACCGGCGAGTACGTGGACCACCCCCAGCTCGTCTCCGCCGTACCGCCGCAGTCCGACCTTCACGACGTACTCCTGCGCCGGCTACGGGAGTTGGGTGAGCTGCACCGCGACGGCGTACTGACGGACGAGGAGTTCGCGACCACGAAGGCGGCGGTACTGCGCGGCTTCTAGCCGCGTCGGCCAAGGTTCGCCCCGTCGCGACGCCCGGCACGCTCCCCCACTGCCTCAAGGGCGTGGGAGGTGCCCCCACTCGCCGCACCGGCCGAAAGCCCAAGTACATCCAGTACGAGGACTTCCGGCCGGCACTCCCCCAGCCTTCGGCCGGGGGGGACCCCCAGAGCACGCACCGGACACCGCTCCTTGACGGGCAAACCTTGGCCGACGCGGCACTGGACAGGCCTGGCGTCTCACGACAGCAGATCCGGTTCGCTGCGGCTGATGTCCTGCCACAGCGGCTGGTAGTTGATCCACGCCACGAGGTCGCCGCCGAGCTGTTCACGGGTGGCGACCGCCTGCTTGTGGTCGATGAGGATCGGCCGCCCGGCGGCCTTCGCGGTGAGCTGCACCTGACTCGACCGCTCCATCGACAGGAACCACCAGGCGGCGGCGTCGACCGAGTCGCCGACGGTGAGCAACCCGTGGTTGCGCAGTACGAGCGCCTTGCGGGTGTCGAGCGCGGCGGCGATCCGACGCCCTTCCTCGGCATCCACGGCGACACCCGTGTACGCGTCGTACAGGGCGTGGTCCTGGTAGAAGGCGCAGCTCTCCTGGGTGATCGGGTCGAGCAGGTCGCCGAGCGCGGACAGGGCGCGCCCGTGCACGGAGTGGCAGTGGGCGACGGCGACCACGTCGGGCCGGGCGGCGTGCACCTGGGCGTGCACGGTGAACGCCGCCTGGTTGATGTGGTAGCGGCCCTCGATCACCTGCCCGTCCTGGTTGGCCATGACCAGGTCGCTCACGGTGACGTGCTTGAACGGCATCCCGAAGGGGTTCACCCAGAAGCAGTCGCTGTACTCCGGGTCGCGCGCCGTGATGTGCCCGGAGACCCCGTCCTCGAATCCGAGCCGCCCGAAGATCCGCAGCGCTCCGGCCAGCCGTTCCTTGCGGTGCCGCCGTTCGTCCTCCGGCGACTCGTGCATCGGCGGCATGGCGAACCGCAGCTGGTCGGTGGGCAGGGGCAGCGGCGGGGTGGGCCCGTGCATATGTCCTCCAGCACTGGCGTGTTCGGTACGGAGCGGAAGTTACCCCCGGTCAGCGCAGGAGAACAGAGCAGTTCGGTGAAGAGATGAGCACAACCGTGGCCCGAGGTCACTTGTCTGCCTGGATGTATCGATGCCTGCGACCCGGTGGACCCCAGGAGGCACGTATGAACCGCGCAGAGCGGCGGATCCGCGCCCTGCTCCGACAGCTCGCGGAGCGGGACTTCGTCGTCCTCAGCGATCTCGGCGGCTCCCCACGCCGGCTCGCCGTGCTCACCTACGTCGCCGAGCAGCACGGATTCCGCTACGCGGAGGCGCACCGGGTGGGCCGGGCACTGCAGGTCCACGTCGTACGGGAGGGGCGCGCGAAGGAGCAGGCAGAGGGACGAGTGGAGGAACCGGCGGACACGCGACCGCTGGACTCGACCGCGGTGCCAGGGCTGCGTTCCGGCACCCTGAGACCGCTGCCGGAGGCGGCACAGGCCGTGCGGCAACTGCGGGACCGGATCGAGCTCGATGCCGTGTCCGAGGATCTGAGCGTGCGAGCCCGGTCGGTGATCATGACTGGCTGCGCCCTCTTCCTGGGGCTGTTCCTTCTCGTCTCCGGTTGGCGGGCGGCGCTCGCCGGCTTCGCCGCCTCGGAGGCCGTGTTCATGGGCTTCCTGTATGGGGAGGTCGCCCGCCGCCGGAGACTCGCCCGCCGTGTCCACGCGGCCGTCTGACCCTTTGAGTGGGCCCGGGAAACCGGACAGAAGATGTCGGGTATCCACGCAACACTCGCCGTATGACGTCGAACTGGGCAGCCTTCACCACCGCCGAACCCGACCGCGCCAAGAAGATCGAGGACCGCTTCGGAAGCTTCACCCACCACGTGCTCGCGACCCTCCGCAAGGACGGTTCGCCGCGCACCACCGGCCTCGAAGCCCGTTTTCTGCACGGCGAGCTCTGGCTCGGCATGATGCCGAACTCCCTCAAGGCGCTGGACCTGCGCCGCGACCCGCGCTTCGCGCTCCAGGCGAATCCGGGGCCGGGCACGGAGATGGCGGGCGGCGACGTCCGGATCAGCGGGCGGGCGATCGAGGTCGACGATCCGACGACGAAGGCCGCGTACGGGAAAGAGGTGGAACCGCCGCAGCCGTTCCACCTCTTCCGCACCGAGCTGACGGAGGTCGTACGGACCTACGTCGAGGACGACACGTATCTGGTCGTCGAGATCTGGAAGCCCGGAGAGCCGGTGCGCGCTCTCAGGCGGAAGTGAGCCGGGGCGTCACTCCCACTCGATGGTGCCCGGGGGCTTGGAGGTCACGTCGAGGACGACGCGGTTGACGTCCGCGACCTCGTTCGTGATCCGCGTCGAGATCTTGGCGAGGACGTCGTACGGCAGGCGCGACCAGTCGGCCGTCATGGCGTCCTCACTCGACACCGGGCGGAGCACGATCGGGTGGCCGTACGTCCGGCCGTCGCCCTGGACACCGACGGAGCGGACGTCCGCGAGCAGAACCACCGGGCACTGCCAGATGTCGCGGTCGAGACCGGCGGCGGTCAGCTCCTCGCGGGCGATCGCGTCGGCCTCGCGGAGCAGGTCGAGCCGCTCCTTGGTGACCTCGCCGACGATACGGATGCCGAGACCGGGGCCGGGGAACGGCTGGCGCTGCACGATCTCGTCCGGCAGGCCGAGCTCCTGGCCGACCATCCGGACCTCGTCCTTGAACAGCTTGCGCAGCGGCTCGACGAGCTCGAACTCGAGGTCCTCGGGGAGGCCGCCCACGTTGTGGTGGGACTTGATGTTGGCCGTGCCGGTGCCGCCACCGGACTCGACCACGTCCGGGTAGAGCGTGCCCTGGACGAGGAAGGCGACGTCCTCGCCCTCCGCGGCCTCGGCGATGATCTCCACCTGCGCCTGCTCGAAGACCCGGATGAACTCGCGGCCGATGATCTTCCGCTTCTCCTCGGGGTCGGAGACCCCGGCCAGCGCGGCGAGGAAGCGCTCCTCCGCGTCCACGACCTTCAGCTGTACGCCGGTGGCCGCGACGAAGTCCTTCTCGACCTGCTCGGTCTCGCCCTTGCGCATCAGACCGTGGTCGACGTACACGCAGGTCAGCTGGGAGCCGATGGCCTTCTGTACAAGGGCTGCGGCGACGGCGGAGTCCACGCCGCCGGACAGACCGCAGATGGCGCGCTTGGTGCCGACCTGCTCGCGGATGAGCGCGACCTGCTCGTCGATGACGTTGCCGGTGGTCCAGGAGGGGGTGAGCCCCGCGCCGCGGTACAGGAAGTGCTCCAGCACCTGCTGGCCGTGCGTGGTGTGCATGACCTCCGGGTGGTACTGGACGCCGTACAGCTTCTTCTCGTCGTTCTCGAAAGCCGCGACCGGGACGACGTCCGTGGAGGCCGTGACGGTGAAGCCCTCGGGGGCGGCGGAGCAGGCGTCGCCGTGCGACATCCACACCGACTGCTCGTCCGGGGTGCCCTCGAAGAGCGAGGAGCCGGGCTTCGAGACGTGCAGCGGCGTACGGCCGTACTCGCGGGCGCCGGTGTTGTCGACCGTGCCGCCGAGGGTCGTCGCCATCAGCTGGAAGCCGTAGCACATGCCGAAGACGGGGACACCGGACTCGAAGATCTCGCGGTCCAGGCGCGGGGCGCCCTCCGCGTACACCGACGAGGGGCCGCCGGAGAGGATGATCGCCGCCGGGTTCTTGGCGAGCATCTCCTGGACCGGCATGCTGCTCGGCACGATCTCGCTGTAGACCCGGGCCTCGCGGACGCGACGGGCGATGAGCTGGGCGTACTGCGCACCGAAGTCGACGACCAGGACGGTGTCGGGGGCGGCGGGGGACGCTTCTGGCACGGTTTGCCTTCCGGCGGTGAGCAAGGGGTGTGTGTGCTGCCGATTCTACCGGGGGCTGAGGCGGGGGCGCCTACGGCGGTTTTTCGCCCCTTCCGCCCCTGCCCGACCCGCACCCGGGGCTCCGCCCCGTGTCCCGCCGGCTTGTTCCTCGACTGCGGGCCGGCGGGGCTTGTCGCGCAGTACCCCGCGCCCCATTCAGGGGCGGAGGGGCGAGAGAAACCCCTGGACCCGCACCCGCGGATCTCAGCATTCGAACCCGCTTGGCCCCCGCCCGCCCCCAGGGGCATACTGCTCCCATGCTCACGCACCAGACCTTCGCGTTTACCTATGGCAACCGGCCCACCGGCTGCCATGGTCGTGCTGCTTGAGCAACTGACAAGCGACTTCCCAGGCGCCCCGGGCCGACAAGGCCCGGGGCGCCTGTCGTTTCCGGGCCCTGCCGCTCCGGGGCACCCCTTCCACCGAGGAGCCCCACCATGGCCGACGTACTCGACAAGACCGGCGCCCGCACCGACGAGGCCGCAGACGTGATCACCGGCGCCCGTGAGCGCATCGACGCTCTCGACGACCGGATCATCGGTCTAGTCCAGGAACGCATGGCGGTCTCGGCGGTGATCCAGGAGGCCCGGATCGCCTCCGGCGGCCGCCGGGTGAACCTCTCGCGCGAGATGGAGATCCTCGGCCACTTCAGGGACGCGCTGGGCAAGCCCGGCACCACGCTGGCCATGACCCTGCTGGAGCTGTGCCGGGGTCGCATCTGAATCCCTCGCACGGCACATGAACCCGTACTCGGTGCACGCACGTACGCCTTCCGTCTCACCCGTACGGCGCGTGACCGCCTCGCCGCGGGCTTCGTTGGTCCCGGTGTCCGTGTCAGCCAGGGGCGGGCCCGAAAGAACCACGCGTGGCTTCGCTGGAGCGATGAGGCGTACGGATCGTGCCGTGCGTCGTGGGACCTCGCTCCAGGGATGTGACCGGACGGCAGGGGACAGCAGCCCGGTCACTCAAGAGAACGGTCGGCTCCGGGGACGCCCGGGGCCGACCGGCGGAATCTGTTCAGAGGTGGTCCAGGCGGTTGCGGAGGCCGTTGCCCATCCAGCACGATGCGAGAACAGCCCACGAGAACAGCCCCACGTCCCGACTGCCAATGGTCGACACCATGTGCGCGCCCCTCGCGCGCCGGGGCGCACGACCGGGTGGTCACCCCCGGACCAGCAGCGCAACCCCCCGGCGCCGCTCCCAGGCACCGGCGCTGCCCTGACGTCGGTGCTGACGAAGAAGGGCCCCGCGGATCTGTCCCGCGGGGCCCTTCGCCGTGCGCCCACTCCCTGTCCGGGAGGGATCCATACGTAACCGGATCACATACCGCGGGGTGGACCGTAGCGCGTCGCGGGCCAGTCGTCCGGTGTCATCGGCAGGTCCCGCAGGGCCACGGGACCGGGGTAGAAGGCGGAGCCTCCCGGGCCCGTGACCTCCTCACCGGTGAGCCAGCGGCAGAGCCACTCGGCGAACGAGAACGAGTACTCGAAGAACTCGCCCTCGCCGTTCTCGATGAAGAGCGACCCTTGTCCCAGAGCTCCCCGAGGCGCGAAGAAGATCGCTTCCCCTCGATCGGTGCCGGCGACCGGAATGAGACCGTCCGGAGTGCCGAAGACCAGCTCGGGGACGCCGAGTGAGACACGGGGGTCACCCTCGGGCTCCCCTTCGTCGAACTCAATCTGCGACCAGGCGTCGGACGTACTGCGAATCCACTCGCCGAGATTCCAGCGTTCGGTCGCCGGGTGGTTCAAGTACAGATGACCGTTGATGTGGACGGGGGCGTAGGCGTCGACGATCTCCTTGTAATCCGCCGGGAGGCTTGCCCCGAGCTCGCTCTCCAGCTTGCGCCATGCCTCGGGATCCCGATACCGCCACGACGGCTCACCGAGCATCTCCAGCACGCGCCCGAGATGGTCCTTGTCCATCCCCGTCACCTCCTCGGGCAGTCTGCGCTGCCCCGGGTGGTCCCACCCGTGGGCGACTGAGTGATCACACAGTGCTTCATCCGGCCGTCTTCCACGGTCCCGTAGTTGTACTCGATCTCGGTCGGGATTCCGCTCCCGCTGTTCCCGTAGTGCGGGATGACGGATATCTCCAAGTGCTTGCCCGACTTGATGGCGTTTCTGATCTCCCTTTCGACGCCATGGTTGAGATACGGCGTGTTCGTCTTCTCGTACTCCGCCACGAGGTTCCTCAGATCGATTCCGGATCCTGACGCTGCCGCGGGAATCAGATGACCATTGGCGGCGACGTACCCCTGGCCTTCGATCTCCCGCATACCCGGGGGCTTGGTGGAGCTGTTGGTGTTCGTGCCCGGCGCCTTGCGGCCCTTGTTGTAGTCACTGATATCCAGCAGGCCGTACACGCCGGTGGCCCGGCACTGCTCACTGTTCTCGAACGTGTCGTAGTAGCGCTCACGCGGAAGGTATACGGCATGTCCCGTAGGACTCACGCCGGGACCGTCGTCGCACTGGTCGTCGTCACGCGTACGGCCGTCGTTCTTGCCTCCGGGGTTGTCCGTCGGCACAGGCAGAGTCTCCAAGCTGTCGCCCGGCTCGTACCCGTCGTCGTCGACGAGGTCCAGCATGTTGAGCGCACCGACGACCAGCTTCACCACGTCGCCGGGCTCCCAGCCGCTGTTCTTCGGGTCCCAGTCGGGCTTCGGGGCCGGGCGGGTGGGGGCGGGCTTCGGGTGCTTGCCGTTGTTCGGGTTCTGGTCGATGGGCGGCTTCGGCGGCGCGAGCACGGCCTGCGCGACGGCGCCGGATCCGGCGTGCGCGGCGGCCTGGGAACCGTAGTAGTAGTGCGGGTACGGGTAGTAGTGCGGGTACGGGATCCGGGCGGTGCCGGCGTGGCTGGAGCCGCCCGAGCTGTGCGCGGAGGCACGGAACCGGTCGGCCTGGGCCCGGATCGCATCCGCCGTGCCCGCGTAGGACTGCGACAGTACGTGGCTGGTGGTGTGGCTGTAGTGACCGGTCGTCGTGCCGGAGTCCCCCCACGACCAGTCCCAGTCGGACGAGTGCTGGCCGGCCTGCCAGGCGGCGTACGCACTGGTCAGGGTGATGCCCAGCTCGACCGCGCCGATGCCCTCACCGATGCAGAGGTCCCACAGGCAGTGCCCGCTGGGGTCGGTCCCGTCGAGCGGTCCACCGTTGGCGTAGCCGTACCGGTTGGCCTGGGCCGAGGGGCTCGGGTCGAGCTGGTAGGTGTCGCGGGAGGTGAAGGTGCCGGTGCCCGGCCGGTACCAGCGGGCGGCCATGTTGACGTCGCCGCTCGCCGGGTCGGTCCAGCCGGACTGGTAGCCGACGGCCGCGGTGGTGCCGTTGGTCGCCGTCTGTGTGCCGAAGGGGTCGTAGGCCGTGGAACCGGTCACCTGAGTGGCGTCGGCGTTGAGGCCCGCGACGAGGTCCGTGTGCTGGTCGGTCAGCGCCCACTGTGCGGTACCGCCGGTGGAGATGGACAGCAGGGCGCCGTCCGGGGTGCGGTCGTAGGCGCTGGTGCCGTCCGTGGCGAGGTTGTTGGAGCCTCCGTCGTAGGTGAAGGTCGTCGTGCCTCGGGTCTGGACGCGGTCCAGCGAGTCGTACGTGTAGGCGGCTCCGGCCTCACTGGTCTTGCGTTCGAAGGCGTCGAAGGCCGACGTACGCGGTGTGCCGCTGCCGTCGTCGACGGAGGAGAGGGTGCCGCGTGCCGTGTAGGTGAACTCCGTTGCGCCTTCGGTGAGTTGGCGGTTGCGGGCGTCGAAGGTCGAGGTGACCGCACCGGCCTTGGTGCGGTTGCCGGACGCGTCCCACTCGTAGGCGGTGGTGCTGCCGTCATGGGTCCAGGCGGTCATGCGCCCGGCGTCGTCGTAGGCGTAGCCGTTGTCCCCGGCGCCGGCGGTGCCGGTGGTCTTCTTGGACGTCAGGCGGTCGTCGAGGTCGTAGTCGTACGTCGTGGACGCGACCGTGGTGGTGTCGTCCGGGCTGGTGACCTTGTCGTCGTGCAGGCGGCCCAGATCGTCGTAGCTGTACACGCGCTTGCCCGTGACGGTGTAGTCCGTGGCGCCCGCGGGCTTCGTCGCGTACTGCTCAAGTCCGGGCCGTCCGGCGGCGTCGAAGTCGTACCAGACGTCGTTGCCGGTCAGCTCGTCCCAGGTCCAGTCCAGGCGCCCTTCGCTGTCGTAGCCGTAGTCGGTGTCGCCCGCCGCGGTCTTGCGGTGGGTCATACGGGCGTCGGCGTCGTAGGTGTAGCCGGCGGTGCCACCGGGGCCGTCCGCGGTCAGCAGCTCGCCGCGGTCGTTGTACGTGTACGTGTTCCGGGTCAGCGCGTCCGCCGTGCCCACCGCGGTGAGACGGCCCGCGAGGTCGTACTCCAGGGTGCGGTCCGTGGTGGCCGCCTCCGCGCCGGTGCCCGTCTCGTGGGTGAGGCGGCCCAGTCCGTCGTAGGTGCGCTCGCGCTTCACTCCGCCGGGCAGTAGCTCGGTGACGGCCTGTCCGGCGGTGTCGTAGGCGGTCGTCCAGGTACGGTCGGCCGCGTTCGGATGTGCGGTGGTGGACGGTTCGATCGTCGACTCGGGCAGGCCCCAGCTGTTGAAGGTGTAGACGGTGTCGTTGCCGCGGCCGTCGGTCAGGCGTGTGCGGTTGCCCGCCGCGTCGTAGCCGAACGTGGTCGTGATCGACTCCGTGCCCGAGACCGGTTCGACCTGCTGGGTCATCCGGCCCAGCGCGTCGTAGGCGAACGTGGTGCGCGCCTTGGTCTGCGCGGAGATCGTCGCGGTGCGGTGGCCCTCCGTGTCGAACTCGGCCGCGGCCGTGCGCAGCGCGGTGCTGCCCGTGCCGTAGTCGGTCGTCGCGGTGACATCGCCCAGTGCGTCGTAGGCCGTGGTGCTCCGGCGGTTCGTCGCGTCGGTGGTCTCGGTCCTGCGGCCGAGCCCGTCGTACTTGTAACCGGTGGTGCCCGCGGGGTCCGTCACGGACGTGATCTCACCGGCCGCGTTGTGCGCCACCGCTGTGGTGATCCCGCCGGGAGTCGTCGAGGCGGTCTGGTTGCCCGCGTCGTCCCAGGTGTAGCGACCGGTGAGGTTGGTGAGGCTCGGATAGCGCTCGACCCTGGTCGCGGTGAGCTGCCGCCCGAGTTCGTCGTACGTGCCCTCCGTGCGGGCGCCCGTCGGGTCGGTGGCCGACAGCTGGTGTCCGGTGGGCGTCCAGGTGTACTGGGTCACGCCACCGCCCTCGGCGTCGGTGGACGGGCCCGTCACCAGGCCGGAGTCGGGCTGCGCCTGCAGGGCGTCGGCCGCGTTCGCCACCGGGTCGGTCCTGCTGGTCAACTGGCTGAACTGGTCGTAGCCGTAGCGGGTGACCCGGCCCAGCGGGTCGGTCACCGACTGGGTGAGACCCAGCGCGTTGTAGGTGGTGCGGGTGGTCGCCGTCAGGGCGGTGGTGGAGCCCGGCGGGGTGTAGTCGGGCAGGGTCACCACGGTGGTGCGGCCGAGCCGGTCGACCTCGGCGCGCGTGGTCTTCCCCCGGGCGTCCTTGGTCTCGGTCGCCTCGCCGAAGGTGTTGTAGCCGCTGAGGACGGCCGGCTCGGCGGTGGTTGCGGCCTCGCCGTTCTCCTCCGTCTTGACCTGCGGTGCCGTCTGCTGGACCAGGCGGCCCAGCTCGTCGTACCGGTAGGTCGTGGTGAAGACGGACGCGTCGGCACCCGGCTCGTTGCCGCGCGGGCTGACGGTGGTCAGCACGAGGCCGCGGTCGTCGTAGGTGCTGGTCGTCGTGTGGGTGCTGGTGCCGTCGGTGACGGTCTGCTTGCGCACGTTGCCGGCGGAGTCGTACTCCGACGTCGTCGTCAGCGACTTGTCGCCGGTGATGGACTGCGTCTGTTCCTTGACGCGGTCGTCGCCGTCGTAGGCGAAGGTGCCGACGCGGTCGAGGCCTCCCGGGTCGAGGACGGTGCGCTCGGTGCGGCCCAGGGCGTCCACGGTGTACGTCTGCGTGGTCGCGCCGCCTCCGGTGACCTGCTTGGTCAGGTGCCCGGCCGGGTCGTAGGTGTCGCTCTCCAGGACGATGTCGTGCCTGGTCCCGTCGGCCTGGGTGACCTGCTTGGCGGTCGTGGTCGCCGCCAGGCCGTCGTCGAAGTAGGTGTACGCGGTGGTCGCGCCCATCGCGTCCGTGGTGGAGGCGAGGCGTCCGGACGGGTCGTAGGCGTTGGAGACCACGGTCAGGTCACGCGTGGTGCCCGAGGGGTCGCCCGTCCAGTCGTGGAGGACGGTCGTGGCGTGCCGGCCGCGGGCCGTGTAGGTGTACGTGACGTGCGTGCCCGCCGCGTCGGTCGTGCCGCTGACGCGGCCCAGCTCGTCGTGTTCGAACAGGGTGGCGTTCTGCTCGGCGTCGGTCACGCTGTCGTTCAGACCGTGCGTGTCGTAGTGGTACGCGGTGGTGCGCTCGGAGTCGCCGCCGGTGGTGTCCTTGGCGGTCTCGGACAGCAGGTTGCCGTCCTCGTCGTACCCGCGGGTGATCTCGGCGGTGTGGGTGGTGCCGGTGATCTCGTTGTGCACGCCGGCGCCGGTCTCGGTGACGACGTGGGACGCCTGGTCGTAGGCGTAGTCGGTGGTCACCCCGTTCGGGAAGGTGTCGGAGACCTGGCTCTCGGAGGTCTTCCGGCCCAGACCGTCGTACGTGTACTTGGTGACGAGCCCCGACGGCGACGTGACCTCGGCCAGGTCGCCGCCTGCCCGGTAGCGGTACGAGGTCTTCGCACCGCCCGGCGTGGTCTGCGTGGCCACCAGGCCGGCCGGGGTGGTGCCGCCGTCCACGGCGGCCTCGCTCCCGGAGGTGTACGTGCTGGAGGCCGTGCCGCCGTCCGGGCGGACCGTAGTGGTGAGCAGGCCCTGGGCGTTGTAGGTGTACGAGGTCCGGTAGCGGTCGTCCTTGTAGTCGGTCGAGCGTTGGTCCCGGTAGCTCAACGGTTTGTCGTTGCGCGGGTCGAGCGGGTCGCTCGCGTTGAGGTAGTAGGAGCGGAAGCTCGTCCAGCACGAGTCGGCGTCGCGGCACGTGGTCTGTGACACGACGTTGCCGCGGGCGTCGTGGCCCGTCACGGTGGTGTGGCCGTCCGGGTCGGTGACGGTGTGCAGGTTCCCGCCGTTGTCGTACGCGTAACTGGTCACCGCGCCGGTCTCGTCGGTGTGCGCCACCGTGCGCTGACCGTGCAGCGCGTCGTAACCGGTGCTGCTCGTCCTCTGCTCGGGGTCGGTGACCGTCACGGTGGAGGTCAGCCCGGAGCCGGCGGCCTCGGCCTGCGCGCGGTAGTGGGCGGAGACCTGGTCGGCGGTCAGGGTGCTGCGGTAGAGGGCGACCTCGTCGACGTCACCCTTGAAGGAGTAGGTGTCCGAGGGCAGACCCATCCAGCCCGAGCTGCCGTAGCCGCTACCCACGTAGGCGTACGGGCGGGACTGCTCGGCGATGGTGCCGTCCAGGGAGCCGACCTTGACGCCGTCCAGGTAGAGGGACTGGGTGGTCTCGGCGCCCGACAGCACCACGTGGTGCCACTTGCCGTCCGTGACGGTCCCCGGCGACACGATGGGCGTCGCCCCGGAGACGCCGGACAGGTAGAACTCGCCGCGCAGCTTGCCGGCACCGTCGATGTTCAGCACCGGGCGCCAGGACGTCGGGGTCTGGCCGACGGGCGCGTTCTGGAAGCTCATCAACACGGCCGACGCCGTCGACGTGCGGAACCACATCTCGGCGGAGAGGTCGGTGGTGCCGGAGGGGATGGAGCCGGGTATCTGGATGTTGCCGCCGCTGCCGAGCAGTGCCGCCCGGTTGTCACCGGGGCCGAACACACCGTCGTCGTGAAGCGTGGAGTAGTGGACCTGGCCTCCGTCGACATCGAAGGTCGCGTTCATGTCCGGCCCGCCGACCTCGCTGTGGAGGGTGGTGCCCGTCCCCTCGCCCAGCCTCCAGTACGCGGCGGGCGCGTCCGCGACGGTCACTCCGCCGTACTGGTCGCCGGTGCCCTTGACCAGAGCCGTACGCGCCTGGACGTGACGCGTGGGCGTGTCCGCGTAGCCGGGCATCGAGGACAGCAACGGCACGTAGAGCCAGGTCGTGGTGCCGTCGGAATTGGTGACCTTGGTGAAGTGCACCAGTTCCTTGTCGTAGACGGCGACCTCGTCGATCTGCCCGGTGAAGTTCCGGTAACCGCCTGCCTGACCGTCCCATCCGGTGGAGGCGTAGCCACCGCCGATGAACACGTGCGGGTGGCGCAGCGTCTCCACGCCGCTCCTCGTGCTGCCCTGGTAGCTGCCGTCCACGAACAGGGCCTGGATGCCCTCGTTGCCGGTCAGCAGCACGTGGTGCCACTTGTTGTCGGTGACCGCCTCCTTGGACAGGATGCTGGTCGCGCTCGGCGTGAACTTGCCGCGCACCTTCCCGTCCGCGTCGATCAGCAGCATGGGCCGCCAGCCGGTCGGGGTGTCGCCGAACTCCGCGTTCTGGTTGGTGGCCAGCACTCCCGGCTGCGTGGTCTTGAACCACAGCTCCACGGACATCGACGTTCCGGTGCCCAGTGATTCGACGGGCACCTCGACCGCCCCGTCACCGGTGAAACTCGCGGACGTGTCGTCGCCGTCGGCGAAGATGCCCGCGCTGCCCAACCGGGCGCCGTCGAGGTACTCGCCGGCCAGTCCTTCACCCAGTGGGCTGCTCGCCTGGGCGCCGCTGCGCTCGCCGAGGCGCCAGTACCCGGTGGGGCCGCTGCGTTGGATGGTGTCCGCGTACGAGGAGGAGGCGGTCGAGTAGGAGGGCGCCGACACCTTCCAGGTGCCGCCGTTCTCGTCGGTGTGCTGGGTCAGGCGTCCGGACACCGGATCGTAGGAGGCGGTGGCGTGGACCCGGCCGGAGGGCAGGGTGACCTTGGTCATCTGGCCGATCGATGACCGGGCGGCGTAGTGCTCGGTGACGGTCGCGGCGTCCAACGGGTGGTTGTAGACGGCCACTTCATCCATCTGGCCCTTGAAGCGGTACGTGTCGGAGGGCAGGCCCATCCAGCCGGAACTTCCGTAACCGCCGCCGATGTAGGCGTAGTCGCGGGACTGCTCGGTGATGGCACCGCTCAGCGAGCCGACCTTGGCGCCGTCGAGATAAAGGGTCTGGGCGGTGGCGGCGCTGGACAGCACCGCGTGGTGCCACTGGCCGTCCGTGACGGTCCCCGGCGACACGATGGGCGTCGCCCCGGAGGCGCCGGACAGATAGAACTCGCCGCGCAGCTTGCCGGAGCCGTCGATGTTCAGCACCGGCCGCCACGAGGTGGGCTTGTCGCCCAGCTCCGCGTTCTGGAAACCGACCAGGACTGCGGAGGGCGTGCTCGTCTTGAACCAGAGCTCGATCGCCGGGAAGGCCGCGGCCTTCAGCGTGTCCGCAGGCAGTTCGATCACGGAGTCCGTGCCGTCGAAGCCGACGGAGGTGTCCGTCGTCCCGCCGATCGCGGAGTCGGTGCCGAGCTGGGCGTCCCGATAGCCGGCCTCGTTCAGGCCGGTGCGCGAGACCGCCTCACTGGCCGCCACGGCACCTTCGCTCTCCCCCAGACGCCAGTAGGACGTCGGGGACGCATCCAGCACACCGCTGCTGTAGACCGAACCGTCGCCGTACTCGTACGCCGTGCACTTGGTGGCCGACGACGGCGGGCACACACTGGTCAGCCGGTTGCCGTCGTACGCGTAGTTCCAGGTCAGCCCGGGAGTGTTGGCGTCCACGGCGTTCGTGGTCACCGAGGAGACGTGGCCGCCGGTCCAGCTGAAGGCCAGCGAGCGGCCGGACAGGTCGTCCGTCACCTTCTGGACCGGGCCGCCGTCTGCCGTCTCATGGGTGACGGACTGGGCGCGGCCCGCGACGTCCGTGACACGGGACAGGACACCGCTCGGCAGGAAGCGGTAGGTGGAGCCGGAACGTTCCCGCAGAGTCCAGCCCTGCGTGTCGTGCGTGAGGGTGAGGGAACCACCCGCCGGGCCGGCGTAGCTGCCGTCCGTGTTCTTGCCGAACCGTGCCTGGGAACCGTCGGCGAGGGTCACCAGAGCGGTGGAGGTTTCCGGTTCCTCGTGCACCTGCATGTCCCAGCGCGTGGTCCAGCCGGTGCCGAACGCGCCGTCGACGCGCGGGTCGAGGGAGTTGTAGGTGCGGGTGACCGCCAGCTCCGGTCCGACGGTGGAGACGGCCGCGTCGGTGGCCGCCGTGACGTAGTTGCCCGCCCGGGTGCCGATCTCCTTGCCGCCGTCCGCGCCGCCGAGGTGACTGGTCACGGTGGGCTGCGGTACCTGCGTGGTCAGCAGCGCGGGTCCGGGACGGGCCGAGGTCGCGGCGCCGTCGTAGGCGTACGCGTACCAGGCGTAAGCCTGGCCCCAGGACAGCCAGCCGGTCGGCACCGCCCACTGCTGCTCGCTGCTGCGGGTGCCCTTCTTGCAGTTCTTGCGCAGGTTGCTGCCCTCGACCTCGCAGACCTCGAAGGTGTACTCCAGCGAGGACTTCGGGTAGCTGTCCGCGTCGGCGCCCTTGGCCCACAGGGTGGGGGTGAGCGAGTCGGCCGTCACGCCGCTGCCCGGTGACTCGGCGGTCAGCTGCGGCGGGATGTTCACCGAGGCGATCTTCACGGCGGGGCCGGGCACGCCCGCGGTGGTGAAGCGGCTCACCCCGTAGTCGGTCATCGTCCACTGGACCGTGTACGTGGCGGGGTCGAGAGCCGCGATCTTCGCGTCGAGCGTGACGCTCTCGCCGGGCGAGACGTCCTGCGGCATCTCGGTGTACGCGATCCTGGAGCTGTCGGTGATCTCCTTGCCGGAGGAGTCGTACAGGTTGTACCGGAGCTTGTAGTTGCCGCCTTTGGGCCAGGTCTCCTGACCCTGGTTGGTGACGGTGAGCTTCTCCACTCCCTGCGACGTGGCGGTGACCGGCGTCGTGAAATCACCGAGCTTGTAGGTGGCGCCGTACTTCGTCCAGGTCACGTCCAGGCTCGGCTTGCCGTTCGGGTAGTCGTCGGACCCGAACTGCTTCCACCCCTTGGAGTCGGTGGTGGACGCCTTCACCGCGACGCCGTAGTTCTTCTTGCGGCCGTGCGTCCAGTCGTCCACCAGCTTGCGTCCGGCCGAGCCGAGCTTGATGCCCTCCCACGCCGGTCCGCACGACCAGGTCGTCGTGCCCTCCGGGCGCCAGCCGTGCGCGAAGCTCTTCGAGGCCAGCGACGAACCGGTCGCGGGACCCGGGTACTTGGTGGTCGTGGACTCGGACCAGTTCGAGGTGATCGGGTGCACGGTCACCGGGCGCGCCGTGCACGACTGCGACCAGGTGTTGTACAGGGCGAGACTGGCGTTGACCACCCAGGCGTTCTTGAGGGTGCTCTCCACGCCGGTGAAGCGCAGGAACGCCGCGGCCTTGTGGCTGCCGCCGTCGTACGTGCCCGCCTTCAGCACGGTGTCGGAGGCGAAGTTCTGGTCGTACGGGTACTCGACGTACGTGCCCGACGTGGAGTCGAACGACTTGACCGAGGGGTCGACGCGGACCGGGAAGACCCGCTCCGGGGCGCTGAGCCAGTGCTTGTCGAGCTTGACGACGAGGACCTGGCGGCCGTTGTCCTTGGTCAGGTTGTAGGTGACGCCGGAGGAGACGGCACCCTCGTTGGAGTCCTTCGCGAAGTTCGAGTCCTGCATCCACCCGGCGGGGGTCCAGGCGCGCTCCATGCCTTCGGCGTCGGTGAACACCACGCCGCCGTGGTCGTCGATGCGTGCTGTGAGCCCCTGGAGATCGAGCGGGAAACGCCACTCGGTGGGCGCGTCCGCATTCTTGAGGACCAGGGTCTCCTTGACCGAGTCGCTGCCCGCGAGGAACTCCAGGTCGGAGTGGGGGCGCAGGCCCGCGTAGGTGACCTTGCTGCCGCCGGTCTGCCCCGTGGAGGCACTCGCGCCGTCCACGCCGTAGCCGACCGACAGGCCATCGCCGACCTGCATCCGCACAACCTCGTCAGCGTCGGCCGAGCCGGCGAAGTCGATCCGCGACTCGGTCGAGCGGGTCTCCCAGCCCTCGTCACCGACGCTCATCGTGCTCGGACCGGAGGTGTCCTGACGGACGAGGGTGGTGTCGATGGCCTTCCAGCTGCCGTCCTTGCCACGGAAGTTGATCGGCTCGGTGTAGAAGCGAGTCGTGTAACTACCGTCCGGGTTCTGGAACGTCCGCTGCCGTTCCTTGCGTTGGCCCCTGACCTCCTTGCTGCGCTTGGAGTCGAACCCCTGGACGGCGGGCACGCCGGGCACCTTGGTCTCCTTCACCGGCCCCGGTTTGGGCAACTTCGGCGTGCCGCCCAGCCGGGTCGTCCCCGTCTCGCCCTCGGCGGGCAGTTCGCCGCGTCCGGTGAGGGGGCCGACGTGGCCACCCTTCGCGGACGCGTCCGTGGCGTCCGACGGGGCGGTATGGCGGCGACCGGCCGCCGACCCCCACCGCTGGTCGGGAGCGTCCCCCGCGGAACCATCACCCGCCCACTGGTCAACAGCCAGTGCAGCCTGCTGGGTTCCGGCCAACACGGCCATAACGAAGGCGACGACAACGACAAGCGGACGTGCGGGACGCACGAAATCCCCCCAAATTCAGTGAAACAAGAGGGGGCAAGTTCTAAGCGATCTCGCGAGAAACATACAAGTCATGCACATGACTTCATGGATATGAAGTGACGAGGCACACAAGAAATTTACCATCAAAGCGATGCATTCCAAGCGCACCCCGCTCCGCCCCCCTGGCGTGACCCAACTCACATAAGAATCCCGCGAGCTGAAGGGCAACCCTTCTCACGGGTCACAGGTCTCACGTACGCAACCACCGGCCACACCCGCGCCCCACACGCGGAGGCCTCCCCTACTCGCGTGCTGCAATGTCGTGGCACACCAGACTTTCGAGGTCTTCATGAAGCTTCGCCGTGCCCTGGCCGCTGCGGCCGCGACGGCTGCCATAGCTCCGCTGGCCCTCCTGTCGGCGCCGGCCGCGTTCGCGGACGGCGAGACCCCGACCGTGGCTGAGAGCACTCCGGCCGCCGAGGACAGCACCCCTGCGGCGGACGAGAGCACCCCCGCGGCCGAGGACAGCACCCCTGCCTCCGACGAAAGCACCCCCGCGGCCGAGGACAGCACCCCTGCCTCGGACGAGAGCACCCCCGCCGACGGCGAAGCCTCGCCGAGCGCCTCCAGCTCACCGAGCGACTCCACGCCGCCCTCCCCGAGCCCGAGCGCCGGGAACAGCGACTTCGACCCGTACAACGACTGCAAGTCTCTGCACCAGGACGACCAGCTCACCGCCACGATCTCCGGGCTGCCCGGCAAGATCGTCGCCGGTTCGGGCTGGCACAACTTCAAGTTCGCCGTCGAGAACGACTCCGACAAGGACCTCAAGAACGTGTGGGTCAACGCGCTCACGGAGTACAACGACGACGTCCACGCGGACGACTCGCTGTCTCTGAACCTGGCCACCATCCAGGTGAAGCAGGACGGCAAGTGGAGCAACACGTACCATGAGTCTTTCGGCAGCACGACCCTCACGGGCAGCTTCGCCGCCGTCTTCGACACCCTCCAGGCGCACACGTCGACCGCGCTCGACCTCCGCGTGAGCGTCAAGGCGTCGGCCCCGGCGGGCTCGTCGTTCGCGCTGAGCCAGGCCGTGTACGCGGGCAAGGGCACCTCGTGCTACGGCAACGGTGACTTCTACGACTTCGAGGTGCTCGCAGCCGGCAGCAAGACGCCGGGCGACGTCGGCGACTCCAAGCCGAACGGGAAGAAGCCCTCGAGTGTCAACGAGAACGTGAAGCCGCAGGGCGGGGTCAAGCCGGTCACCGGCAGTCTCGCCGAGACCGGCTCCAGCTCCGCCCTGCCGATGATCGGCCTCGCCGGCGGTCTCGCCGTCGTCGCCGGTGCCGGTGCGGTGTTCGTGGTCCGTCGCCGCAAGTCGGGTGACGCGACCGCGTAAGGCGGCCGGACACAGCACACGTAGGCATCACGCCTCGTACAAGAAGAAGGACCTGCGCTCGGAGGGGGGCGCAGGTCCTTCGTCGTATGGATGACGGGGTACGGGTTACGACTTCGGCGGCACCGTCGGCATCCCCAGGAACGGCAGCTTCAGCGCGCCGAACGCCTCCTCGGGGACGGCGGGGTGCTGCGGCTCCACCGGCTTGAGACGCTCGTACGCCGCCCCGTGCGCCGGACGCGGATCGGCCTCGCCCTTGTTGGGCCAGTACGACATCGCGCGCTCGGCCTGGGCGGTGATGGTGAGCGACGGGTTGACGCCGAGGTTGGCGGAGACGGCGGCGCCGTCGACGACGGAGATGCCCGGGTGACCGTACAGCCGGTGGTACGGGTCGATGACGCCCTCCTCGGCGTCGGCACCGATCGGGCAGCCGCCCAGGAAGTGCGCGGTGAGCGGCGTACCCATCAGCTCGCCCACGTTGCTGCCCGCGAAGCCGTTGATCTCGGCGGCGATCGCGGAGGCGCCTTCCGAAGCCGCCCTGATCTGCTTGGGGTTGGGCGCCCCATGGCCCTGACGGGCGGTCAACAACCCCTTTCCCGTGCCCTTCGGCTTCAGGTAGGTGGTCAGTGAGTTGTCGAGCGACTGCATGACCAACCCGATGATGCTCCTCTCGGACCAGCGGCGGTTGGAGAGTGAGCGGGCCACCAGGATCGGGTGCTTCGCCGCGTTGGCCAGCCAGCCCAGGACCCTCGACGAGCCCTCCGCGTAAGGGACTTGGAGGATGGACAGGCCACCCATCGAGTTCGACCCCTTGCCGTAGCGGACCGGCTCGATGTGGGTGTTCTCGTCGGGGTGGATGGATGACGTGATGGCGACTCCGCGCGTGAAGTCGACCTTCGGCTCACCGGTGGCCTTGCGGTAGCGGCGGTTGTCGGTCTGTGCGCCCACCAGCGCCTCGGAGTTGGTGCGGGTCAGCTCGCCCAGCCTCTGCGAGACGTACGGCAGTTGGCCGCCCGCCTTCATACGGTGCAGCAGGGTCTGTGTGCCGTAGGTGCCGGCCGCGAGGACGACCCGGCGCGCCTTGAAGGTTCGTCCCTGTCCCTTGCGCTTCTCGTCCGTGGGGAGGGTCTGGACGGCGTACCCGCCCTGCGAGTCGTCCGTGACCGACACGACGGTCGTCATCGGGTGCACGACGGCGCCCGCCTTCTCGGCCAGGTACAGATAGTTCTCGTTGAGGGTGTTCTTCGCGCCGTGGCGGCAGCCCGTCATGCACTCGCCGCACTCGGTGCAGGCCTTGCGGGTGGGGCCGGCGCCGCCGAAGTACGGGTCGGCGACCTCCTCACCGGCCTTGGCCTTCACCGCTCCGTCGGCATCCTCCCCGTCGCCGAAGAAGACGCCCACCGGCGCCATGTGGAAGGTGTCGCCGACGCCCATCCGCTCCGCAGCCGCCTTGAGATGCACGTCCGACGGCGTCATGGTCGGGTTGAGCCGCACGCCCAGCATGCGCCGGGCCTGGTCGTAGTACGGCTTCAACTCCCCTTCCCAGTCCGTGATGTCCTTCCACTGCGGGTCCTCGAAGAAGGGCTTCGGCGGTACGTAGAGGGTGTTGGCGTAGTTCAGGGACCCGCCTCCGACGCCCGCTCCCGCAAGCACCATCACGTTGCCCAGCAGATGGATGCGCTGGATGCCGTACATGCCGAGCTTCGGGGCCCAGAGATAGTTCTTGATGTCCCAGGAGTTCTTGGGCAGCGCGTCGCGGGTGAAGCGGCGGCCCGCCTCCAACACCCCCACGCGATAGCCCTTTTCGGTGAGCCGGAGGGCGGTCACCGATCCGCCGAAGCCGGAGCCGACGACGATGACGTCGTAGTCGTAGGCGCCGTCATCCGAGTGGTGGACAGAGTTCTCCTGTGACACGTGCTGCTCTCCTCGTTGAGAACTGTTTGAGGCGCCCTATCGGAGCCGGAATGCCTTCATGACCCGCAGGCTTCGGCTCATGAACTTCGCGTAGCCCTCGTCGTCCATGCCGAGCGACGGCGCCATCGGCAGCAGCCGCTGCTGAGCGACCGTCTGCGCCTCGGTGTACTTGAGGATGCCCTCGGAGCCGTGGCGGCGGCCGAGGCCGGAGTCCTTCATGCCACCCATGGGCGACTGGACACTGCCGTACGCGGGGGCGTAGCCCTCGTTGACGTTGACGGTGCCGGTGCGCAGCCGCGCCGCGACCGCCCGCCCCCTGCGCCCGTCCTTGGTCCAGACGGACGAATTGAGGCCGTACGGCGTGGAGTTGGCGAGCTCGACGACCTCGTCCTCGGTCTTGAAGCGGTAGAGGGAGACGACGGGCCCGAAGGTCTCCTCGGCGCAGACGGCCATGGGAGCTTCCACCCCGTCGAGGATGGTGGGCTCGAAGAAGTAGGGGCCGATGTCGGGCCGGGCCACACCACCCGCGACGAGCTCGGCGCCCTTCGCGACGGCCTCCTCCACATGCCGCGTCACCGTCTCCAGCTGCCGTTCCCCGACCAGCGAGCCCATGTCGGCCCCGTACGCGAGGGACGTGCCGAGCCGCATGGCCTTGGTCCGCGCGGCGAACCGCTCCGCGAACACATCCGCGATGGACTCATGGACGTACAACCGCTCGATGGATATGCAGAGTTGGCCGGCGGAGGAGAAGCAGGCGCGGACGGCGCCCGCGGCGGCCTTGTCGATGTCGGCGTCCTCGAGGACCACCATGGCGTTCTTGCCGCCGAGTTCGAGGGAGACTCCGACGAGGCGGGCGGCCGCGCCCTGGGCCACCTCGCGTCCGGTCCGCGTGGACCCGGTGAACGAGACGTAGTCGGCGTGCTTGACGACCTCGGGTCCGACGACCGGACCGTCCCCGATGACGACCTGGAAGACCTCGGCGGGCAGCCCGGCCTCGATGAGCAGGTCGCGGGCCCACAGGGCGGTCAGGCAGGTCTCGGTGTCGGGCTTCATCACGACGGCGTTGCCCGCGACGAAGGCGGGGAGCGCGTCGCCGACGGACAGCTCCAGCGGGTAGTTCCAGGGCGCGATCTGGCCGACGACGCCCCGCGGGTGGCGCAGCTCGGTGACCTTGGTGAGGGTGGGGACGGCACCGGTGTGCCGCTTGGGACGCAGGTACGACGGCGCCCTGCGCCCGTAGTGCCGGGCGGCCACGACGACGGCCTGCACCTCCTCGTGCGCGTGCAGGCGGGCCTTGCCGGTCTCCAGCTGGATGAGGTCGAGCACCTCGGCCTGGCGGGCGAGCACCAGGTCATGGAAGCGGAGGAGGACGGCGGCGCGCTGCCGCACAGGGGTGGCGCCCCAGGCGACCTGAGCCTTACGCGCCCGCGCGAAGGCCTCCGCTACATCCTCGGGAGTGGACTCGGGCAGGTCCGCCAGCTTCTCGCCGGTGAACGGCGTGTGGTTGGCGGTCCGTCCGGACCCGACGACACCCTTCGTGAGCTGCGCGACCAGCTCGGGCGTGACGACGTCGACGGCGGTGCGGGCCCCTGCGGGCGCGGGGGCGAGGGGGTTGGTGCCGACCGGGGCGGCAGCAGCGGTGGTGTCGTCCGTGCCGGGGGCTTCGGAACCGAGGGTTTCCGTACCGGTGTCTTCCGTGGCCTGCTCCGCGGCCTGCGAGTCCGTCATGAGGCGCAGGGTATGCCTGCCCGGCGCCTTTGGGTACCCGTCGGTAATGGCCTTTCACGGAGTACACACACGGCGCCAGTGATCGCTGGCAATAAAGTGCCTGATCAGGGCGTTGCTGGTCCAGCGATCACGGGTTGGTCACTCTGCCGGATCTCCGACGGAGCCCTCTTGGCCGTCATCGGCCGGGCGTACGGCGAACCCCGACGTGTCCAGCTCGAAGTCGAACGGCGCGGGCAACGAGGCAGCCCTGCGCATGCAGTTCGGCGGCCGCGATGTGACCCGGGCCCAGCTCAACCACCTCGTCGAGACGAGCAAAGAGCCTCACATCACCCTTCGCGTTATCCCTTCGACGGCACCTCGTTCCCCACCGCCGGCCATGGCCTGGACTGCGCTTACGGCCCCGTAACCGACCAGGACAAACTCAGTAGTTGGACGTACTACTTGGCACATCTCTACGCCAAGTACGAACTGCCCCCGATCCTGCTGGTGGTGTGCCAGGACAAGGGCACGGCGTCCTGGGCGGCGAACCCGATCCGCATCGGCCTGCCGGTCCACACCAGCGTGGCGGTGTTCCCGCTGGTCCTGGGCCCCGACAATCTCCCCGCCATCATCGACCCGGACGAGGCGGCCCAGGACCTGCCCCTGTCGGTCTTCTCCGCTCTCACCCACGCCAAGGACCCGGCCCTCCCTGCGATACTGGAAACGCTGGCGACGGCACTGGCCAACGTCGGCGGCGAGACCGCGGCGGACTGGGCGGAATTCACCGAGATCGGCCTGGGCAACACTCAGGCCTGCGCACTCTGGAGGCACCTGATGACCATGCGCGCCAGCCGCTTCCCCGGCAGCGGCACCCTCATCGAGGAAACCCGACTCAAGGGCCTCGCCGAAGGCCGCGCCGAAGGCGAGGCCCGAAGCCGCGCCGAGGACATCCTCCGCATCTTCACCCTCCGCGGCATCGACGTCCCCGAACCCGTCCGCGAGCGCATCACCACCTGCACCGACCTGGACACCCTCGGCACCTGGTTCGACCGGTCCCTGACGGTTTCGGCGGCAGAGGATCTGTTCACAGCAGGATGAATCCTCGCCGCCTTTGCAAGACCTTTAGATGACTGGCGGGCGGTCGCACCCACCTACGACGGGCTCCCCCTCTGCAGCACCTGTTCGCTGACGTTGCCGTCAACTACGGTGACCGTCTCGGTCTTGGTCTTGCCGGTTTCAGGGTCGGTGGCCACGACCTTGTCGCCGATGTCGACGTCCTTGATCTTCTTCGTGGTGCCGTCGGCCATCAGCACCCTGGTGTCGGGTGTAAAGCTGTTGCACTCCTTGGCGACCTTCTCGGCCGCCTCCGCGGCCTTCTTCCCCTTGCGCCAGTCCTTGACCCTGTAGAGCTTCTTGCCCAGCCCGACGATCCGCTTCCCCAGCGCATACGCCTTGTCCACCCGGTACCAGTACTTCGACACCAGCCGGCCAACCGGGCCACCGCTCACAAGTGAGGAGACGATGTTGACCGCGGTCGCTCCGCAGGAGCCGAGACTCCCCGTGGTGAAGCAGTCCAGCGCGTCCTTGATGCCCAGCTCGTCGGCGATGATCTTGCCGAGTTCCTTGGCGATGGCGATCGCGCGCTGCTTGGCCGCGTCCTCCTTCGCGCGGGCTTCGTCCGCCTTCTGCTGGGCGGGCGTGTACGTCGCGCCGTAGTCGGGGGTGTCAGCGACCGCCCCCCGGTGCTTCGACGGCCCCGGTCCGCACTCGTTCCATCCGCCCACGCAGTCCGCGAGCCGCAGACTCGACGCGTCACTGAAACTGACGGGGCTGTTGTTGGCGTAGGCGTAGCCGTTGATCTGCTGCGGGTCTGTGTAGTCGACGATCGGGTCGGCCGAGATGAAGCGGCCGGTGTCCGGGTCGTACTCGCGTGCCCCCAGCGTGGTCAGGCCCGTGGAGGAGTTCGAGGACGCGATGAAGTCGATCACCGATGCCCTCGGGCAGACGGTGACGATCGTCTCGCTCTCGTCGTACGAGGGTGAGGGCGCCCAGGAGACCATGTCCTCGGTCTCCGACGCGATCAAGGGGTGCGCGAGCGGGTTCACTGTCACGCCGAAGGGCGGTGCGAGGGCGGCACCGAGAAGTTCACCAAGGTCGCGGCCGAGAAGGCGTCCGGCACCGGTGACGAGTCCGTGGCCTTCGCGGCGACTGGGGACGCGGACGGTGATGACGTCGTCGTGCACGCCGAGGTCATACGGCACGGCAACACGATCGCCACGTACTACGCCTTCAGCCTGGCGGCCTTCTCCGGCGAGGACGGCGCCGACGCCGGTGACTACGACATACCCGCGGAGATCATCAAGGGGCAGGCCGCCAAGCTCGCCTGAGCCCCAGCCCCTGCCTCGGCGCCCAGCCCAAAACCTGAGGCACCCTCCTGGGCCCCCTCCCCGGAGGTGGCCTCACAGCTTGTCGATGTCCAAGTTCGCGATCGCCGCGTTGGCGACTTCACGGCCCCGGGCCGTGAAGTCGCCCTTGCCCGGGTAGCTGATCGTGAGCTTGTACATGTCCCCCGCCGCGGACTTGTAGTAGAAGATCTTCAGTTCGCGGGGGCGGGGGTTCTGGCTGTCGGTGGTCGTGTAGACGACCGTGTTCTCGGCGGCCTCCTTGCCGTGGTACGTCGCCTCCCTGTCCGGGGTCGTGTTCGGGTTCTCGGGCATGCTCAGCTCGTACGCGCCGCTGTCCTTGAACTCGCCGTCGTCGGCGTACATTTCGGCGCTCGCGGAGCCCTTGATCTCGTGGCTGGTGTCCTCGGACTTCTTTGCGAGGTTCAGGCCGATCCAGATGCTGCCGCTCCAGTCGGTGTACGTCACCCAGTTCTTGTCCTTGCCCGTGGCGTCCTTCTCGGGCCTGCCCACCTGGTAATCCGCCGGCACGGCCAGCGTCGCGCCCAGCGCCTTCTCCTGCCGCTTCTTCCAGCCGTCCGGCAGCGGGCCCGCGAAGGGGTTCGCGATCACCAGGTACGCCGCCACCGCCGCCGCGACGACCGCCGCGCCGAGGCCGAACAGGGTCTTGCGGCCGACCGGCAGCCCCTTGCCGCCCGGTCCCGCGATCTGCACGACCTGCGTCGGCGCCGGTGCCGGCGGCTGCGCGGCCGCCTCCAGGAGACGGCGGACCCGGGTCGCGTCGGGGCGCCGGGACGGGTCCTTGTCGAGCAGGCCGTTGATCACCTCCGCGAGCGAGCCGTTCGCCGACGCGGGTGGCGCGGGCGTGGAGTTGAGGACCGACTGGAGCGTGGCGGGCGTGTTGCTGCGGCGGAACGGGGAGACGCCCTCGCTCGCCGCGTAGAGCACCACGCCGAGCGACCAGAGGTCGGAAGCCGGGCCGGGCCGCTGGCCCAGCACCCGCTCCGGGGCGATGTACTCGGGCGATCCGACGAAGCCGCCGGTGTCCGTCAGATTCGTCTCGCCCTCGATCTGGGCGATGCCGAAGTCGGTGAGGACGACACGGTCGTGGCGCCCGAGCAGGACGTTGTCGGGCTTGACGTCCCGGTGCAGGATTCCTGCCGCATGGGCGGCCTCCAGGGCGCCGAGGACCTCCAGACCGACGCGCGCGGCCTCGCGGACGTCGAGCGTGCCCTCCTGGAGGGCGACGCCCAGCGAGCGGCCCTGCACCAGTTCCATGACGATCCAGGGCTGTCCGTCCACCACCGCGACGTCGTGGACGTTCACGACCGCGGGGTGGTCGAGCCGCGCCGCCGCACGCGCCTCGCGTCGCATCCGCTCGAAGGCGTTGGCGCGTTCACGCTCGGGAAGATGGTCCGGAACGCGCGGCTCCTTGACGGCGACCTCACGGTCCACCGTCTCGTCCTTGGCCCGCCAGACGGTGCCCATGCCACCGTGGCCGAGCTTGGAGAGGAGTCGGTAACGGCCGGCGATCAGTCGTCCGGCTCCCGGGTCCTGTGCCTCTCGCTCGGGCACGACCTGGGTGGGTGCGGCATAGGGATTGCCCGGATACGGGACGCCGGGCTGCTGCGAAGGCACGCCCGACTGTTGTGCCGACCCGCCCGACTGCTGTGCGGGCACCCCCGACTGCTGCGCGGGCACACCCGGCCGCGGCGGTTGCAGACCGAAACTGGTTGGCTCGTCGGACCCGTAAGGGGCTCCCCCGTTGTTGCTCATAGGTCCATCTCTATCGCGGCAAGCGGTTCGGCTTCCAGCCCGATCGCTCTCCGGTCACAGACCCGTGACGCGGGCCGCCTCTTGTACGCCGATTACGTGCGTACGACGGTGCCAGCCCAGGACCGCACGAAGGTGCCAGCCCAGGACCGCACGAAGGTGCCCGCCCACGACCGTACGAGGGCACCCGCTCGTACGTGGGCACCCGCTCACGACGCCACGAACGTGTCCACCGCCACGTCGAAGTACTCCTTCGCCTCCGTCACCTTCCCGACCGGCGCCGAGACCCACACGTCGTACATCCGGCCGCCCTCCTCCCAGCACACGTCGTACGTGTGCCGTGCGCCCTCCGCCTTGCTGAAGCCGTTCCAGGTGAACTCCCAGAGCGCGGCGGGCCGTCCGTTGTGCGTGGTGCTCGTGACGGTGCCGTCGCGGTAGCCCGGGTTCGTGGAGGGTCCCTCGGTGTCCGCCCGGCGCATCACCGCGAGCGGCCCGCCCGTCTCGGGATCGGCGACCTTGATGCCGATGCGGAAGGTCTGCCCCGGTGACATGTAGAAGACGCGCTCGCCCTGCGGATCGCGCGTGAAGTCGTCGGGCACGGCGAGCGAGAAGCCGTTCGGATCCGGTGCGAGGCGGTAGCCCGAAGGCGCCTTGCGACCGGTTGTGGTCGGTGTCTGCTGCCGGGTCACGGTGACGGTGGGCGCGGGGCTCGCGGGAGCCGGCGTCGGCTTCGACGCGCTCGCCGACGTACCCGCCGTGGACCGCGACGTACTCGTTGGGGACGGCGTACCGCCCCCGCCGTCGTTCATCAGCAGCGCCGCCGCCGACACCCCCGCCCCGGCCATCGCCGCGACCAGTGCGGCGGCGACGAGGACGCCTCGCGTGGAGGGCTTCGGCGGGCGCTCCGGCACGGCGGCAGGAGGCGGTGGCGGCGAGGGCACGGGCTTCGGCCTCGGTACGTCGCGCTGCGTGGGCGTGTAGGGGGTTTGCAGCCGTGGCGTACGGCCCGTGTCCCAAAAGGCGCGCAGCATCCGCTCCGCCTCCCCCGCGTCGAGCCGCCGCTCGGGATCGCGTTCCAGCAGCCCCCGTACGACGGGCAGCAGCGGCGCGGCCTGGGCGGGCGGACGGATCTCGTCGACGACGACCGCGTGCAGGATGCCGCCCAACGAATCCCGACGGAACGGCGATTCGCCACTCAGGATGGTGCACAGCAGCGCGCCCAGCGACCACAGGTCGGACTCCGGGCCCGTCCTGACCCCGGACATCCGCTCGGGCGCGGTGTATTCGGGTGAGCCGACGAACGCCCCGCTCTCGGTGAGCGTCGTCGCGCCCGCGACCTGGGCGATGCCGAAGTCGGTGAGGACGACACGGTCGGTGCCCGCCTCCATCAGGACGTTGGCGGGCTTGAGGTCCCTGTGCAGAACGCCCGCGTCGTGCGCGCGGCGCAGCGCGCCCAGCAGGTCGATGCCGATGCGGGCGGCCTCGCGCGCGTCGACAGGTCCCCTGCTGGAGATCCGTTCGGCGAGCGAGCCGCCGTCGATCAACTCCATGACGATGTACGGCCGTTCGTCGTCCACGACCACGTCGTGCACGACGATGATGTGCGGGTGGTGCAGCTGCGCGACGGCGCGGGCCTCGCGCAGGGTGCGGTCGCGCTGCTGCCGGGCCTCGTCCTCCGAGAGCGAGTCGTCGACCGTGAGTTCCTTCACCGCGACCCGGCGGCTCAGCAGTTGGTCGGTGGCGCGCCATACGACGCCCATGCCGCCCCGCCCGATCCTGGCCTCCAGCCGGTAACGGCCTGCGAGCACCCGGACGTTCTCCCCCTCGGTCCCCATGGGCCCCATCATGCCGCACCGGACGCAGACCCTCCGGGCCCCGGCTCCGCGGTGGCTGTTATCCGGCCTTACCCGGCCTTGGGACGCCAGCCGCGCAGGATCGCGTCGAACTGCTGACGTGCGGTGTCCCAGTCCGTCGCGGGCGCCGACATGTAGATCGCGTACTCGACGCCGTCACGGTCGAGATACGTCTGCTCGATCGCCCGGCGCTGCCCCGGGAACGGCGTCTGCTTCGGCAGCGCGGTCCAGGTGAAGTCCCACAGCGAACCGTGGCAGTCCCGGAAGGTGTTGGACTGCAGGCTCACCCGCTTGTAGTCGGCCAGCTTCGTCAACTGCTGCTCGAGGTCAAGCTGGTGCATGTACGGGTTGTCGAAGTCGGGCGAGTCGTCCACCGCGATGCGTACGAAGTGCTTGCCGCCGTCGGGCGTGTAGTCGACCTGGGTGCCGTTGGCCTGCCGCTTCCAGCTCTTACTGGGCAGGGCGAGGCTGAAGCCATCGACGTCGTCGACGCGCACCCAGCTGCTGGGGACGGCCCCTTCTGCCGTCGGCTGCGCGCTCTTCGTGCCGTCCTGTGTGTCCTTCTGGCCGCTCCCGACCGTGCTGCCGGTGGAGGAACCGGCGTCCTTCCGCCAGTCGTCCGCGTACTTCATGGCCGCGGCGCCACCACCGCCGACGAGCGCGGCCATGACCACGACGAGCGCGATCGTGCGGCCGCGGCGACGCTTCCTCGGCATGGGACCGGCGGTGGGCAGGGGCTGATGCATGGTTGCGCCCGGGCCCCTATGGGGCGCCGGCACATATGCGGTCACCCCATGAGCTTGGCCCGGTCCGCCGCGGCCCGGGCCCTGCGTAACGGCCGTGTCCACATGTTGCGTCGGCACATACGCCTGTGCCGCCGTGGGGCGCCGCCCCTCCGCGGCCTCCGCGAGCATCTGCTCCGCCTCGGCCGCGTCGGGCCGTCCGGCGGGATCCTTGCACAGCAGCGCGGTGATGACGGGCTCCAGCGGACCGGCATGCTGCGGCGCCGCCGGCTCCTCGTCGACCACGGCCTGCATGGTGGTCAGGGGCGAGGTGCGCCGGAACGGCGACCGTCCCTCCACCGCCGTGTACAGGGTGGCGCCGAGGGCCCACAGGTCGGACGAGGGCCCCGGATCGTGGCCGCGCACCCGCTCGGGCGCGAGGTAGTCGACCGAGCCGACGATCTCGCCGGTGCGCGTGATGGTCGTATCGCCCTCGACCTGGGCGATCCCGAAGTCGGTGAGCAGCACACGCCGGTCGGCGGAGAGGAGTACGTTCCCGGGCTTCACGTCACGGTGCAGCACACCGGCGGCGTGCGCGGCCCGCAGCGCGCGCAGCACCCACAGGCCGATACGCGCCGCCTCGGCCGGTTCGACGCGCCCCTGCTCCTTGACCTCGTCGGCCAGTGAGTTGCCCTCGACCAGCTCCATGACGATCCACGGCCGGTTGTCGTGCTCCAGGACGTCGTGCACGGTGACGACGGCCGAGTGGTTGATCCGGGCGGCGGCTCGCGCCTCGGCATGGGTGCGGGCGAGCAACCGGGCCAGGTCGCCCTCGGCGACATAGAGCGCGGCGGTCAGTTCTTTGACCGCGACCGCGCGGTGCAGCACCTCGTCATGAGCGCGCCACACCCGGCCCATGCCACCGCTGCCGATGGTGTCGACAAGCCGGTAGCGGCCCGCGAGGAGCAGGCCCTGCATCTGATTCACGTTTCCCCGCAATGGTCTTGACAGGGTCAGACTAAAGAGCGGCCCCCGCGCAGGGAACCGGCGGGGTCGTACGGAGACCGCACTGTGACGGTTCTCCCTTCCGAGTACGGGAGGGAACCATTCGGTGTTCAGGGCCGGATGGCACGGTGAAAGGCTCAGCCGGTGACCTGATACGTCGCCGAAGCCTGCTCGTACAGGCGTGTCACCTCGTCACGTTCGGCTTCCGGGCCGCGCAGTTGCACCACGTGGTAGCGCCCGCCGGCGAGGATCGCGAGGTTGCGCACGTACAGCGAGCGCCCCGCGGAGTCCTGCCAGGTGAACTGCCCCTCGGCCATGGTCCGCCCGCCCACGTCGATCCGCCGCATCCCGCTGGACGTGGCCCAGGTCGAGTCCCGGAAGGGCTGCAACTCCTTCTCGTTCTCCCGCTGATACGTCATCGGATCGCTGCCGTACGTCGCCGCGCTGTCCCGGCCGGGTACGACGATGAGCTCGAAGTCCCCGTGGGAGTACACGACCTGGCCACTGCCGTTCTTCGGCGTACGGTCCCAGCCGTCGGCGACCGCGACGCGGAAGCCCTCGGAATCCTTGCGCAGCTTGAACCCCTGGGCGACATCGGGGTCCCCGGACTGCGACGTCGTCGAACTGGACGATCCGGAGGGGCTCTTGTCCTCCGCCGGAGAGGTCTGGTCGGGCCGCGGTTCACTGCTCGCCTTGCTGTCCCCGCCGGTGTCGGGGGCGGGGCCGACGTCTCCGGCCGCACCGGTCCGATCGCCGTCCGTACCGCTGCCGCGGCCGCTGCTCGACTCGGCCTTCGGCATGAAGACCATGGCGTACGTGATCGCCGCGGCCAGCAGAAGCAGGACCAGCAGGACCAGATTGCGGCCCAGCCGGCGGGGCTTGGCCGGCTTCTCCTGCTTGGCGCGCTTGTGGCGGGCGTGCGGGCTGGTCGCCGGCAGCCCGGCGCGGCGCCTGCGGACGAGCTCGCCCCGGCGCCGTACGATCGGCAGCCGGCTCGGGTCGACGGGGGGCGCCGCCACGACATGGGCCCCGGCCTCGGGCTCCGGCGCGGACCGCACGAGGGAGCGCAGCCAGCCGCGCAGTTCCTCGAATTCGAGTCGCTCGGTGGGGTCCTGGCGCAGCAGCGACTCCACGACCGGCCGGAGCGGCCCGCATTCCTCGGCGAACGCGGGCGGCTCCGCGCACACCAACTGCACCAGCTCGGCGGTGTTCTCCTCCGGGTAGGGAGCATGTCCCTGAACGGCTCGGAAGAGCAGCGCGCCCAGCGCCCACAGGTCGGTCGCGGGCCCGATCGGCGCCGCCAACTGCCAGTTCTCCTGCACCGGGTGGGCCTGCTCCGGCGCCCATCGCTCGGTCACGGGTCCCACCACGGCCATCCGCGCATGTCGGGCCCGCTCCGCGGCGAGGGCGGTGCTGGGCCCCCGGCGCGGCGGAGCCCCGGCGACGAGCTCGTCCCAACGGCCGGCCTGTCCAGGTGCGTTGTCCGGACCGCCGACGGCCGCCGGGGCTCCGGGACCGCCGCGCCCGCCGGCGGGCTGCTGCCCGGACTCGAGCGCCGGGATGCCGTTTCCGCCGGCCGAGGCGCCGTTCACGCCGCCGGGGAGCGCGGCACGCCCTTGCCCATGGTCACTGCCAGGGGCTCCGGTACGCGGCTGGGCGCCATGCCAGCTGGTGTCGCCCCCGACCCCGTACGGGTCGGCTATCTGGCCCGGGGGCGCGGTGTGGGGGCGCTGCTCGACGCCGTGACCCGGCAGCTGGGGCGGGCCGCTGTAGCCGGTGACCTGGGGTACGCCGCCGTGCCCGGAGACCTGGGGCGAACCGTCCTGCCCGGGCAGCAGGGGCGAGCCGTCGTGTCCGGGCGCCCGGCCCGCGGGTGCGGAAGCACCCGGCAGCTGGGGCGGGCCGCTGTAGCCGGTGACCTGGGGTACGCCGCCGTGCCCGGAGACCTGGGGCGAACCGTCCTGCCCGGGCAGCAGGGGCGAGCCACCGTGTCCGGGAGCCCGGCCCGCGGGTGCGGAAGCACCCGGCAGCTGGGGCGGGCCGCTGTAGCCGGTGACCTGGGGTACGCCGCCGTGCCCGGAGACCTGGGGCGAACCGTCCTGCCCGGGCAGCAGGGGCGAGCCACCGTGTCCGGGAGCCCGGCCCGCGGGTGCGGAAGCACCCGGCAGCTGGGGCGGGCCGCTGTAGCCGGTGACCTGGGGTACGCCGCCGTGCCCGGAGACCTGGGGCGAACCGTCCTGCCCGGGCAGCAGGGGCGAGCCGTCGTGTCCGGGCGCCCGGGCCGCGGGTGCCGAAGCGTCGGCGGCGTGTTCAGCCGGTGTCGAGGGCCGGGGCGCGGGCAGCGCGACCTGGTTGCTCCGTTGCTCTTCCTGTACGCGGGCGGCGGCGCGCGCTCCGGCGCGGTACGCGGCGATGGCCCCGGCGCGTGCCGCGCGGATGTCGCCCCCGGCGCCCGCCGTGCCGCCCGACCCATCTGTGCCCCCTGGTTCAAGCGCACGTCGGCCCACGCCCGCCGCGCCTCCGGCGGGCGTCCCCGGATCGGGCGTCCCCCGCTCCGCCCGGGCCTCGATCGCCGCCCGCCGCGCGGCTTCCGGATCGGCGCCCGGCGCCGTGGCCGCCACGGCCACGCCATGCGCACCACCGCCGCCGAACCCCGTCCCACTCGGGCCCCGGGCTCCGGCACCGCTGGGCCCGCCGGGCCCATTACCGCGCGGAACACTCCCGCCCACGCCGGGCGAACCGCCCTGCCCCGCCTGCCCGGTGCCACCACCGGAGCCGGCCCCGACTGCTCCCCCGCGCTCAGTCCCGACGTCCTCCCGGGCCGGTACGGGGTCGTACCCGCACAGCGCCTCCTCCGCGGCCCCGGCCGCCAGGCCGGTGAGCATCACTCGGCCGTCGTCACAGACGAGCACCGTGCGTACGGTGATGTTCCGGTGCACCCACCCGTGCGCGTGCAGCACCCGCAGCGCGGTGAGGACGTCGGAGGCGACCTCGGCGGCCCGATAGGGGCTCAGCGGCTTCTCGGTGAGCAGCGCGGCCAGCGGCCTCGCGGGCACCAACTCGCTCACTATCCACAGCGAACCGCCCTCGGCGAACACGTCGAAGACCTGGTCGAGCCGGGGATGGTCGGGGATCTGCGCGGCGGCCTGGGCGGCCTCGATCGCCCGGCGCACGGCCGGTTCGGTGGGGCGGCGCGTGGTCCGCGCGGACGGCCGCCGGACCCCGCCGTCGCGCGCCACGAACCCCTCGGGCAACCCGTCCGCGTCGAGCACCTCGGCCTCGACGACCTCCGGCAACGGCACCTGCCGTACCAGGACTTCCTGGCCGCTGTAGGTGTCGAAGGCCCGGGTCTCGGCGAGTTCGTACTCGTCGGACGGCGGCAGCGGCAGGCGGTAGCGGTCGGCCAGTACCCGTCCCGCATAGTCGTCCACGATGCCTCCCCCAGCCGACCGGTTGGTCAATTCCGTTCGCCTTGCGTTCCGTTATGGCTTCGTACGGTCCGCAACCACTCACGATACGTGCCGGAGGCAACCCGCAAAGTGGGGATGCGAGATCTCAGGGCCCCCATCCGTGGCGGAACGTCACATCGGCGAGCGGTACGTCACGACTTCGGCTGGAACGTCTTGGTCAGCGTCCTCCACGTGTCCTTGCGCAGCCCGCTGTCCCAGTTGGACGCTTTCGCCGTGTACATCAGCGCGTATCCCTGATGCGAGTTGACGACGAATCCCCGGTCGATCGACCGGTACTTGGTGCCACCGTCCGTGTAGGTGAACTCCCAGTCGGCCGTGTTCCAGTCGCGGTAGTCCACCTTCTCGATGCGCACCCGCGTGTACTGCGAGCGCGTCATGTACCGCTCCTGGTTCTTCCAGTCCGCGACCGGGTCGTCCTTGGGCGTGGTGGTCCAGCCGATCAGGAGCTTCTGCCCGTCGGGGCCGGTGAACCGGGCTCCCCCGGAGTCCGTGGACTGGTACTTCCACCCCTTCGGCAGCCCGATCGAGAACCCCTGACCGCCCTTGTACGTGGACACGTCGGTGGAGTCCGACTCCTTGCCGCCGTTGTCCGCACCGCTCGACGCGCTCGCACTGGCACCCGCGCTCGCCGTGGCGTTCGCGGTCTTCTCCGGGCCGGGACCCGAGGTGGCGCCCGTCTTGTCACCACTGTCCGTGTGGGCGTCGTCGCTGCTGCCCTTGCCGCCGCTTCCGGTGGTTGCCCCGCTGGACGCGGCCGCCTTGGTGCCGCCGCTCTTGTTGTCCTTCGACCCGCCGTCGTCCCCGCCGCCGAGCGTGAGCGCCAGCACGGTGCCGAGCACGGCCAGCGCCACCACCACCGCGATGATCACCAACGTCCGCCGCGGCACCACATCCGTGAGCGGCGCCCGGGGCACCGGCCGCGGCGGCCGCTCCGGAGCCACCGGCCACCCCGATCCCGAGGCCCGCCCTGCCGACCACGCGGCACCTGCGGCACCCTCAGAGCCCGTAACACCCGCCGAACCGGAGTTCACCGACGCACTGTCACGAACCCCCGCGTTTCCGGAGGAAGCCGCACCAGCCCCTGAAGCCTTCCGCAACGAATGCGGCGGCACGGAGGACGACGGCGTCGAAGGCGCCGAGGGAGACACCGACGACGACGTCTTGGCAGCGCCCGCATCCGCGGAACCCGCACCCTCACCGCCCGCCGGGCCGGAGGCCTCCGATCCGGCGGCCTTCGCGCGCGCCGTCGCCGCCGCGGTGGCCGCCGCCGTGGCAGCCCCGGCCGCCGAGGCAGCCTTTCGCACAGAACGCAACGCCCCGCGCAGCCGATCCGCCGCCTCTTCGCCCCGCTTGGCCCCAAAACCGCCGGAACTCCCCCTGCCCGCAACCTCGTCCGGCATCGGCGGCAAGGCCACGACCTTCGTCGCGTCCGCCGGCTCCGGCACCGTCTCCTTGGGCTCGGGCGCGCGCAGCACCTCATTGAGCATCGCCCGCGCGCCCGCGTCGTCGAGCCGCTGCTCGGGGTCCTTGGCGAGCAGCCCGTAAATCACGTTCTCCAGCGGTCCCGCGTTCTTCGGCTGCTCCACGGGCTCGGTCATCACCGCGGTGAGCGTCGCGATCGCGGAACCCTTGTCGTACGGAGGTACGCCCTCCACCGACGCGTACAACAGACCGCCCAGCGACCACAGGTCGGCCGCCGGGCCGGGCTTGTGGCCACGCGCCCGCTCCGGCGAGATGTACGAGGGCGCGCCGACCAGCATGCCGGTCGAGGTGATGGACGGGTCGCCCTCGACCTGCGCGATACCGAAGTCGGTCAGCACGACCCGGCCGTCGTCGGAGATCAGCACGTTCGACGGCTTCACGTCGCGGTGCAGGATGCCCTCGCGATGTGCCGAACGCAGCACGTCGAGAATCGCCAGCCCCACCTCGGCCGCGCGCTTCGGCGTGAGCAGGCCGTCCTCGCGAATGACCTCGGCGAGCGACTTGCCCTCGACGAGCTCCATCACGATCCACGGCCTGTTGTCCTCGTCGACCACGTCGAAGACCGTCACCGCGGCGTTGTTGCGAATCCGCGCGATCGCCTTGGCCTCACGCAGGGTGCGCGTGATCAGCCGCCGCTTCTCGTCCTCGTCGATGCTCGACGGGAACCGCAGCTCCTTGACCGCGACCGTACGGCCCAGGGTCTCGTCCTGGGCCCGCCACACGGTGCCCATGCCGCCGCGGCCGAGAACATCCCCCAACCGGTAGCGCCCGGCGAGGAGACGTTCGCTCTTGTCCTGACGGGATGCTCCCGCCCGCTCCGCCTCCGACATGCGTCCCCTCATGCAACCCGCCCTGACAGAGCCTTCATTGTCCCTCACCCGACAAGCGCTCAGCGCCCAGGGGGCCCCAGAGGCGACAACCAGCCGGCCCGCGAGCCACCCGTCGGACAGGGACTGCCCCTGTGTTCGCACAGCGCCATCCCGCATGATGGGCCGCGACAAGGAAGGACCGCCGATGCCTGCGCCCCGGAAACCTCGGACACTTCTGTCCATTCCCCTCTCCCTGGCGCTGCTCGGCTTGGCTCAGACGGGTTTGCTGGGCCTGACCCCGGCCGCCTCCCAAGGCCCCGCCACCCCGGCCTCGGACGCCGCCCTCGCCCTTCTCGTCACCCGCGGCAAGGCCCCGGCAGCCGCCCTGCTGGCCCGCGAGGAGACGGGCTCGCGCTTCGCCAGTGCCGGTGACGGGATATCCCGCTCCGACCACTTTCGCGCGGGCAGCATCACCAAAACGTTCATCGCGACGGTCGTCCTGCAACTCGCCGCCGAACACCTGCTCTCCCTGTCCGACTCCGTGGACGATCACCTCCCCGGCCTGGTGCGCGGCGCGGGCAACGACGGACGCCGCCTGACCCTGCACGACCTGCTCACCCACACCAGCGGCCTGTACGACTTCACCGCGGACACCAAGGGCACCACCCCCGTCACCCCACTTCAGGCCGTACGCATCGCGCTCACCCACCCCCCGGCCGACCGCGGCCGCTTCGCCTACTCGAACACCAACTACGTACTGCTCGGCATGGTCGTCGAGCAGATCACCGGCCACTCGTACGCCGTCGAGGCCGAGCGCCGCATCATCACTCCGCTCCGTCTGACCGGCACCTCGTTCCCCGGAGCCCGCACCTCGCTGCCCTCGCCGCACGGCCGCGCATACGCCGCCGACGGATCCGACGTCACCGAACTCGACCCGCGCGTGGCCGGCGCGGCGGGTGAGCTCATCAGCACGCTCGCCGACCTGGACCGCTTCTACGCGGCCCTGCTCGGCGGCGATCTGCTGCCCTCGCGCCGGCTGCGCGAGATGCTCGACACCCGTGCCGCACACGGCTCGTACGGCATGGGCCTGTTTCCCGTGAAGCTGCCGTGCGGCACCACGGTGTGGGGGCACAACGGCCGTATCTCCGGCAGCTACGTGCGCACCGCGGCCACCGTCGACGGTCGTCGTGTCCTCACCTTCCGGGTGAACACGGACGGGATGGCAGATCCGGACCTCGAACCCGCGCTGCTCGCTGCCGAGTTCTGCCCCCGCACCTCGTAGAACGGACGGGTTCCGAGCAAAGATCCCAGCTCACGACACCCGTTCGAGTGACATCCGGGTGGGCAGAGCCGGCTACAGCGGCACGATGTCGGGGGCTCCCAGCCGCGCCGCGTCCGCCGTCAGGTCGTCCGGCTGACGCTGGGACTCCCGCTCGGCCTCGACCCGCTTCTCGTAGTGCTCGACCTCGCGCTCGATCTGGTCCTTGTCCCAGCCGAGGACCGGCGCCATGAGCTCGGCGGCCTCGCGGGCGCTGCGCGTGCCGCGGTCGAAGGTCTCGATCGAGATGCGGGTGCGCCGGGTCAGCACGTCGTCCAGGTGCCGGGCGCCCTCGTGCGAGGCGGCGTAGACGATCTCCGCCCTGAGGTAGTCCTCGGCGGCCGGCAGGGGCTCGCCCAGGGACGGGTTGTCGGTGATGAGGTCGAGAACCTCCTCGGCAAGCGATCCGTACCGGTTCAACAGGTGCTCCACGCGGACCACATGGATCCCGGTGCGCTGCGCGATCCGCGCTCGCGCGTTCCACATCGCCCGGTACCCCTCGGCGCCGATCAGCGGAATGTCCTCGGTGACGCACTCGGCGACCCGCTGGTCGAGGCCGTGCACCGCCTCGTCCACCGCGTCCTTGGCCATCACGCGGTACGTCGTGTACTTGCCGCCCGCCACGACCACGAGCCCCGGCACCGGATGGGCCACGGTGTGCTCGCGCGACAGCTTGCTGGTGGCCTCGGACTCTCCGGCCAGCAGCGGGCGCAGCCCCGCGTACACGCCTTGTACGTCGTCGCGGGTGAGCGGCACCGAGAGCACCGAGTTCACATGCTCGAGCAGATAGTCGATGTCCGCGCTGGACGCCGCCGGGTGGGCCTTGTCGAGGTCCCAGTCGGTGTCGGTGGTGCCGATGATCCAGTGGCGCCCCCACGGGATCACGAACAGCACGGACTTCTCGGTACGCAGGATCAGGCCCGTGGAGGAGTTGATCCGGTCCTTCGGCACGACCAGGTGTATGCCCTTGGACGCCCGTACGTGGAACTGCCCCCGTTCCCCCACCATCGCCTGGGTGTCGTCGGTCCACACACCCGTGGCGTTGACGATCTGCTTGGCGCGGATCTCGTACTCCCCGCCGCCCTCGACGTCCTGCACCTTGGCTCCGACAACGCGTTCGCCCTCGCGCAGGAAGCCGGTCACCCGCGCGCGGTTGGCGACCTTCGCGCCGTACGCGGCCGCCGTACGCACCAAAGTGGCCACATAGCGGGCGTCGTCCATTTGCGCGTCGTAGTACTGCAGGGCGCCGACCAGCGCGTCCTTCTTCAAGGCGGGAGCGACGCGCAGGGCGTGACCGCGGGTCAGATGACGGTGTGTGGGCAGTCCGCGTCCGTGGCCGCTCGATATCGACATGGCGTCGTAGAGGGCGACGCCCGTGCCCGCGTACAGCCGCTCCCAGCCCTTGTGCTGGAGCGGGTAGAGGAACGGGACGGGCTTGACGAGGTGCGGCGCGAGCCGTCCGAGAAGCAGCCCACGCTCCTTCAGGGCCTCGCGCACCAGCGCGAAGTCGAGCATCTCCAGATAGCGCAGGCCGCCGTGGATCAGTTTGCTGGACCTGCTCGACGTGCCCGATGCCCAGTCACGCGCCTCGACCAGGCCCGTGGACAGGCCGCGTGTCACGGCGTCGAGCGCCGTACCCGCACCGACCACGCCCGCGCCGACGACCAGCACATCCAGCTCGCGCTCGGCCATTCCCGCCAGTGACTCGGCGCGTTCCGCCGGCCCCAGTGTCGCTGTCCTCACCGCTGCCTCCCGCTGTCTGTCGCGCCGGCCGCACCTGTCCGGCTGGGCCCGGCTCGCATCCCCCTCCTCAAAGTCTGACCGCCTTGCCCGCCTTCGGCCACCGTCCACCCTCAGCCTGTGGACAACTTCGGCGACTCGCAAGGAATCAAGGTCGAACAATCCAGCAAATCGGTCATATTTACTCCTAGTCTGACATTGCGCTCGCCCATCCTGTCCACAGGGCTTGCGCACCTGTCCCGCTTCGGTTACTGGGAAGGACGGCCCACGCCATGCCCGCAGATCTCGCCGTCATCGGACTCGGTCATCTCGGCCTGCCCCTGGCCCAGGCCGCCGTCACCGCCGGCATCCCCACGCTCGGCTACAAAACGGGGCCGGAAGGCGGCTCCCTCACCCCCGCAGAACTGCGCCGGATGCTCTCGGGGGGCTTCCGGCCGACCACCAACCCGGCCGAACTCGGCCGCGTACGCACCGCGGTCATCTGCGCGCCGACCCCCTGGGGCGCTGACGGCGGTCTCGATCTGAGCCAGGTGGAGGCCGCCGCCCACACTCTGGCAGCGCGGCTGCGCCCGCACACCACGGTGATCCTGGAGTCGCCCGTGCACCCCGGCACCACGGAGGAATTCCTCCGCCCGCTCCTCGAAAAGGGCTCCGGGCTGCGCGCGGGGCGCGACTTCCACCTCGCGTACTCACCCAGCCGGGTCGATCCCGGCAACCGCGACTTCGGTCCCGCCAACACTCCCAAGGTCATCGGCGGTCTGACCCCCGCGTGCACCGAGTCGGCCGCCGCCTTCTACGGTCGCCTGACCGACAAGGTGGTACGCGCGCGTGGACCACGCGAAGCGGAAACGGTCCAGCTCCTGGAGACCAACTACCGGCACGTCAACATCGCCCTCGTCAACGAGATGGCCGTGCTCTGCCACGACCTGGGCGTCGACCTGTGGGACGTCATCCGCTGCGCCGAGACCAAGCCGTTCGGCTTCCAGGCGTTCCGGCCGGGGCCCGGCGTCGGCGGCCACGGCATCCCCCAGGACCTGACCGGCCACTCGGGGCGCACTCTGCGGATGGTCGAACTGGCCCAGCAGGTCAACAACCACATGCCCCAGTACGTCATTCAGCGCGCCGCCACGCTCCTCAACGAGCACGGGAAGTCGGCCCGCGCCGCGCGCGTGCTCCTCCTCGGCGTCACCTACAAGCCCGACCTCGCCGACCAGCAGGGCTCCCCCGCCCACGAGATCGCGCTGCGCCTGATGGAACTCGGCGCGTCCGTCAGCTACCACGACCCGCACGTCCCGGCCTGGCGCGTCCTCGGTCACCCCGTCCCGCGCGCGGACTCCCTCTACGAGGCCGCGGCCGACGCCGACCTCACGATCCTGCTCCAGCAGCACCGCACCTACGACCTGCAAGGGCTGTCCGTGAAGGCCCAACTGCTGCTCGACACGCGGGGGGCGACCCCGACCGGGGCGGCGCACCGTCTCTGACCTCCCCGAAATCTCCTCACAGGTTGTCACTCCGGCCTGCTAATGTGCGGCAGCTCTCGCACACAAGTGCGCCCGCGTCCCGGGCGCCTCAGATGTGCGCGTGCATCCGCTTACATCCCTGGCGCACACGCGTGCGCTGACGTCCCTGGGGGGAACCACATGAGTCAGTCGACTCCGCCGCCGTCCGGTCCGCCGGTCGACAACCCGTACGCCGGCCAGCCCGGCCAGCCGCCCGCCCCGCAGCCGGGCGCCGCCAACGCCGGCTTCCCGCAGCAGGGTGCCCCGCAGGGCGCGCCCCAGCCGGGCTTCCCCGTGGCCCCGGTCGCCCCGGCCGCTCCGGTGCGCGACAACCTCGGGCTCGGCCTTGTCGCCGCCATCGTTGCCGCCGTGGTCGCGGCGGGCGTCTACGGCGGCATCATCGGCCTCACCAAGCACGAGATCGGCTGGGCCGCCGTCGGCGTCGGCTTCCTGATCGGCCTCGCCGCGGGCCGCTTCGGCGGCCGCAACCAGATCCTGCCGATCGTCAGCGTCATCCTGTCGGTGGGCTCGGTCTACATCGGCCAGTTGGTCGGTGAGGCCATGATCGGCGCCAAGGAAGTCGGCATCGGCTTCAGCGAGCTGTTCTTCGACCACTTCGACGTGGTCCAGGAGGCCTGGAAGGCCCAGGCCGACCCGCTGACCTTCGTCTTCTTCGCGATCGCGGCGTACGTGGCGTTCCAGAGCACGCGAAAGGCCGGTCAGTAACCGCAAAGCGGTACGCGAAAGGGCCCGTCCACCACTTGGTGGACGGGCCCTTTCTCCGTATTCGGGACGCGGGTCAGCGCTTGTGCTGCGAGTCCGCGACCGTCACCTCGACGCGCTGGAACTCCTTGAGCTCGCTGTAGCCGGTGGTGGCCATGGCGCGGCGGAGAGCGCCGAAGAAGTTCATGGAGCCGTCGGGGGTGTGCGAGGGGCCGGTGAGGACCTCCTCGATGGTGCCGACGGTGCCGAGGTCGACCTTCTTGCCGCGCGGCAGCTCCTCGTTGACCGCCTCCATGCCCCAGTGGTGGCCCTTGCCGGGCCCGTCGGTGGCACGGGCCAGCGGGGAGCCCATCATCACGGAGTCGGCGCCGCAGGCGATCGCCTTGGGGAGGTCGCCGGACCAGCCGACACCGCCGTCGGCGATCACGTGCACATACCGGCCGCCGGACTCGTCCATGTAGTCGCGGCGGGCCGCGGCGACGTCCGCGACGGCGGTGGCCATCGGGACCTGGATGCCCAGTACGTTGCGCGTGGTGTGCGCGGCGCCGCCGCCGAAGCCGACGAGGACACCGGCCGCGCCGGTGCGCATCAGGTGCAGGGCGGCGGTGTACGTGGCGCAGCCGCCGACGATCACCGGGACGTCCAGCTCGTAGATGAACTGCTTCAGGTTCAGCGGCTCGGCGGCGCCGGAGACGTGCTCGGCCGACACCGTCGTACCGCGGATGACGAAGATGTCCACGCCCGCGTCCACGACGGCCTTGGAGAACTGCGCCGTGCGCTGTGGGGACAGGGCCGCGGCGGTGACGACGCCTGAGTCGCGCACCTCCTTGATGCGCTGCCCGATCAGCTCCTCCTTGATGGGAGCCGCGTAGATCTCCTGGAGGCGGCGGGTCGCGGTGTCCGCGTCCAGCTCGGCGATCTCGTCGAGCAGGGGCTGCGGGTCCTCGTACCTCGTCCACAGGCCTTCGAGGTTCAGGACGCCCAGGCCGCCCAGCTCGCCGATGCGGATCGCGGTGGCCGGGGAGACGACCGAGTCCATCGGGGCGGCCAGGAAAGGCAGCTCGAAGCGGTAGGCGTCGATCTGCCAGGCGATCGAGACCTCCTTCGGGTCTCGCGTACGGCGGCTCGGGACGACGGCGATGTCGTCGAAGGCGTACGCCCGGCGGCCGCGCTTGCCGCGCCCGATCTCGATCTCAGTCACGTGTGTGGCCTTTCCCTCTTCGCTTCTGCGCCTCCCAGTATCCCCGACGCCTACGCCAAGGGCGGCCCCGGAACCTCCGGGACCGCCCTGCACGCGCGCGTGGATGCCGTTTACGGCACCGTACGACTACTTGTTACGGCTGTAGTTCGGCGCCTCGACCGTCATCTGGATGTCGTGCGGGTGGCTCTCCTTGAGACCCGCCGAGGTGATCCGGACGAACCGGCCGCGCTCCTGCAGCTCCGGAACGGTACGGCCGCCGACGTAGAACATCGACTGGCGCAGACCGCCGACCAGCTGGTGGACGACCGCGGAGAGCGGACCGCGGTAGGGCACCTGGCCCTCGATGCCCTCGGGCACGAGCTTCTCGTCGGAGGCGACGCCCTCCTGGAAGTAGCGGTCCTTGGAGAAGGAACGCTGCTCGCCACGGGACTGCATGGCGCCCAGGGAGCCCATGCCGCGGTACGACTTGAACTGCTTGCCGTTGATGAACAGCAGCTCGCCCGGAGACTCCTCGCAGCCCGCGAGCAGCGAGCCGAGCATCACCGTGTCGGCGCCCGCGACCAGGGCCTTCGCGATGTCACCGGAGTACTGCAGGCCACCGTCGCCGATGACCGGGACACCGGCCTCCTTGGCGGCGAGCGACGCTTCGTAGATGGCCGTCACCTGCGGTACGCCGATGCCGGCTACCACGCGGGTCGTACAGATGGAGCCGGGACCGACGCCGACCTTGATGCCGTCGACGCCCGCGTCGATGAGCGCCTGCGCTCCGTCACGGGTGGCGATGTTGCCGCCGATGACGTCGACACCGGAGGAGTTCGACTTGATCTTGGCGACCATGTCGCCGACCAGGCGGGAGTGGCCGTGCGCGGTGTCGACGACGATGAAGTCGACGCCCGCCTCGATCAGGGCCTGGGCGCGCTCGAAGGCGTCACCGGCCACCCCGACGGCCGCGCCGACGAGGAGACGGCCCTCGCCGTCCTTGGCGGCGTTCGGGTACTTCTCGGCCTTCACGAAGTCCTTGACCGTGATGAGGCCCTTGAGGACACCGGCGTCGTCGACCAGCGGAAGCTTCTCGATCTTGTGGCGGCGCAGCAGCTCCATCGCGTCGTTGCCCGAGATGCCGACCTTGCCGGTGACCAGGGGCATCGGCGTCATGACCTCGCGCACCTGGCGCGAGCGGTCGGTCTCGAAGGCCATGTCACGGTTGGTGACGATGCCGAGCAGCTTTCCGCCGCCGTCGGTCACCGGCACGCCGGAGATGCGGAACTTGGCGCAGATCGCGTCGGCCTCGGCGAGCGTCGCGTCCGGGTGCACCGTGATCGGGTCGGTGACCATGCCGGACTCGGAGCGCTTCACCAGGTCGACCTGGTTGGCCTGGCCCTCGATGGACAGGTTGCGGTGCAGTACGCCGACGCCGCCCTGGCGGGCCATCGCGATCGCCATGCGCGACTCGGTGACCTTGTCCATGGCGGCGGACAGCAGCGGGATGTTGACCCGTACGTGCTTCGAGATGTACGAGGCGGTGTCGATCTGGTCGGGCGCCATGTCCGACGCGCCCGGCAGCAGCAGCACGTCGTCGTAGGTCAGCCCGAGTGTCGCGAATTTGGCGGGCACTCCGTCGACGTTGGCAGTCATGACACCTTCCCCAAATGGCCTTGATCGGTGCGGATGTCCATGCTAACGGGAAGCATGGCTCTCTCATTCCACGGTTGAGGGTGGGCTTCGGCTTCGTATGTTCGTACGGGGTCGGGGTCATCCCCGTTCAGACCCGTATCCCCGGGGGCGCCCGGCCCCCGCTGGGGCCGCTCCGCGAGGGGTGGTCTTCGTCGGCCGACTCCCCGCCGACGCGTCGGAGGGAACCAGCCGACCCGGCTGAGCCGGGCTTGGCACCGCCCGACCGCGCCGTCTCGCTTCTTCGCCGTCGCGGCGGGAAAAACCCGCCGTCCCGGCGGAAAGAGGGTCGCCGCCCCGGCGCGGTCCGCTACTGCTCCGCCAGCGCCCGCAGCCGGCTCAGCGCCCGGTGCTGCGCCACCCGGACCGCCCCGGGTGACATTCCCAACATCTGCCCGGTCTCCTCGGCCGTGAGGCCCACCGCGATGCGCAGCAGGAGCAGCTCGCGCTGGTTTTCGGGGAGGTTGGCCAGGAGTTTCTTGGCCCACTCGGCGTCGCTGCTGAGCAGGGCGCGCTCCTCGGGACCCAACGAGTCGTCCGGGCGCTCGGGCATCTCGTCCGAGGGGACGGCCGTCGAGCCGGGGTGACGCATCGCGGCGCGCTGCAGGTCGGCGACCTTGTGGGCGGCGATGGCGAAGACGAACGCTTCGAAGGGGCGCCCGGTGTCCTTGTAGCGCGGCAGCGCGAGGAGCACCGCGACGCAGACCTCCTGCGCCAGGTCCTCCACGAAGTGCCGCGCGTCACCCGGAAGTCGGGACAGACGAGTGCGGCAGTAGCGCAGCGCGAGTGGGTGTACATGGGCGAGCAGGTCGTGTGTGGCCTGCTCGTCGCCGTCGACCGCGCGATGGACGAGCGCACCGATCACCGTCGTCTCGTCGTCACGCATCGGTCCATGGTGCCTCGGCGTCGTCCGATCCGTGGCACCGCGTCCATAGTTGTGCACCGAAGCGTTATGAGCAGGTGCGCCGGAACTCATCTCCTGCGCCCTCCCCTTCCGCTCGCCCGACTCGTCCCCGAGGAACTCCACACCTCAAGGATGCGTCATCCGCCGGGAAACGGGGATCGGGCACCGAAGAGGCTCTCTCTGAGGGCCCGGCCCCACCCGCCGGATGGCGGGCAGGGGCTACTTCAGTCATACCCTCAACGCGGCTCACCTAGCGAACCAGGCCCCACCGGAATCCGAGCGCGACAGCATGCGCTCGGTCCGAGGCGCCGAGCTTCTTGAACAGCCGTCGGGCGTGCGTCTTGACGGTGTCCTCGGAGAGGAACAGCTCACGGCCGATCTCCGCGTTCGAGCGGCCGTGGCTCATGCCCTCCAGGACCTGAATCTCACGCGCGGTGAGCGTGGGCGCTGCGCCCATCTCGGCCGAGCGCAGTCTGCGCGGGGCGAGCCGCCAGGTGGGGTCGGCGAGCGCCTGCGTCACGGTCGCCCGCAGCTCCGCGCGGGAGGCGTCCTTGTGCAGATAGCCGCGGGCACCGGCCGCGACGGCGAGCGCCACGCCGTCCAGGTCCTCGGCGACGGTGAGCATGATGATGCGCGCACCGGGGTCGGCGGACAGCAGCCGCCTGACCGTCTCCACGCCGCCCAGTCCGGGCATGCGTACGTCCATCAGAATCAGGTCCGAACGGTCGGCACCCCAGCGGCGGAGGACTTCCTCGCCGTTGGCCGCCGTCGTCACACGCTCGACGCCGGGCACGGTCGCGACCGCGCGGCGGAGCGCCTCTCGGGCAAGCGGGGAGTCGTCGCAGACGAGGACGGATGTCATGGCCGCCCTCCGCAGCTGATGCGCGTCACCTTGAGCCTCCAGGCTGGTACGAATCGTCACCTGTGCGGTCGACACTCGCCGACGGATACTGCCGCCTGCCCGAGCGCTTGTTCCTTCAACCGCCTCGCACTCTCAACGATGGTCACTCGAAAGAGTTACGGGGCAGTCAGCCGTCATCGGCACTGTACGTGAGGGCGCGGACACGGTGCAGACATGCACGACGGACCCTCAATGTTTCATCACAAGCTATGCCCCATTTAGCCTGTTTTCTTCCCCTTTGCTGGTGTCTGCGGCTAGATTCGCAATGAGTCATATTTTCATCTCCTTAGATCGTAGATGTACGGTCGATGGGCACAGAGCAGCCCAGAACGGCAACAAGGGGACACGCAATGGCAGATTTCTCCCGCCTTCCCGGTCCGAACGCGGATCTCTGGGACTGGCAGCTCCTCGCGGCCTGCCGCGGGGTCGACAGCTCGCTCTTCTTCCACCCGGAGGGCGAGCGCGGTGCGGCACGGAGCGCTCGTGAGAACTCGGCCAAGGAGGTCTGCATGAGGTGCCCGGTACGCGCGGAGTGCGCGGCGCACGCGCTGGCGGTGAGAGAGCCGTACGGCGTGTGGGGCGGGCTGACCGAGGACGAGCGCGAAGAGCTCATGGGGCGGGCGCGCAACCGGCTGGTCTCGGCGTCGACCACCGGAAGCGGTCACGCTTCGAACAACTGAAGGAACGTTTCTGCGCTTCGGGCGCACACGGGCACGCACGCGCGTGCCCTTATTTTCGCTACTAACGGGGGCGCTTCCCCGGGCCACAGCCACTTCAGGGGCGCTTCCCGGGCCCCAGGGGACAGCGAGCGGTACCTCGCTATCGCGCCGCGGCCCGCGCCAGCCGGTCCAGTGTCGCCGCGACCGCCGGCACCTGCGCCAGATCCGGCAGGGTGAGCGCGACGATCTCCCGTCGCACCGGTGGCTCCACCGTCACTGTGCGCGCCCCCTTGGGTCGTACGGACTCGATGGCGAGCTCCGGAAGGACGGCCACCCCGAGACCCGCGCCGACGAGGCCGACCACGGCCGGGTAGTCGTCGGTGGCGAAGTCGATGCGGGGCTCGAAACCGGCACTGCGGCAGACCTCGACCAGTTGTCCGCGACAGCGCGGGCAGCCCGCGATCCACGACTCCCCGGCGAACTCACCGATCGCGACCGACTCGGCGCGGGCGAGGCGGTGCCGCTCGGGCACGAGCGCGACGAGCCGGTCCGTCAGCAGCGGCCGTACGACCAGGTCGTCCCACTCCTCGACGCCTACCGCGCCCTCGTACCGGAATGCCAGCGCGATGTCGCAGTCGCCGCCGCGGAGCTTTTCCACGGATTCCGGCGGTTCGGCCTCCTCCAGGGAGACGCGGGTACCGGGGTGGGCGGCCCGCAGCGCGGCGAGGGCCGTCGGGACGAGCGTGGAGCTGCCGCTGGGAAAGGAGACGAGCCGGACCCGGCCGGCGCGCAGGCCCGCGATCGCGGCGACCTCCTCCTCGGCGGCCGTCAGTCCGGAGAGGATGCCCGCCGCATGCCGGACCAGAGCCTGGCCCGCCTGCGTCAGGCGCATCTCGCGGCCGGTGCGGATCAGCAGGGGCGTGCCGACGGACGACTCCAGCGCCTTCATCTGCTGGCTGACAGCGGGCTGGGTGCAGCCCAGCTCGCGCCCGGCCGCCGAGAAGGAGCCGGTGGCGGCGACGGCGCGCAGAACACGGAGATGACGGGCCTCGATCACCCTCCGAGCATAAGCGTTACTTGGGGGCGACGGCGAATATTGCGTAGCCGCTTTGAATGTTGTCGCCTAGCGTGGCGGTATGAAGCTTCTTTCCCTGAACCTGGGCCGTGCGCGGGCCGTCGAGTACACGGACCAGCCGGAGGGCGTGACCGGCATCGACAAACAGCCGGTCGAGGGGCCCGTTCGGGTGACCGCGCCGGGACCGAAGGGGGTCGGCGCTAGCGGTCTCGCCGGGGACGCGGTGTGCGACACGCGTCATCACGGCGGGGACGAGCAGGCCGTGTACGCGGTCGCGCGCGGGGACCTCGACGAGTGGGAGCGCGAACTCGGCCGGACCCTGCCGAACGGCGTGTTCGGCGAGAACCTCACCACGGAGGGGATCGACGTGTCCGGCGCGCGGATCGGCGAGCGCTGGCGGATCGGCTCCGAGGTCGTCCTGGAGGTCACCTGCGGGCGCATCCCCTGCCGCACCTTCCAGGGACACCTCGGCGAGAAGGGCTGGGTCAAGCGATTCACCGAGAAGGGCGCGCCCGGCGCGTATCTGCGGGTGATCGAGCCCGGCGAGATCCGCTCCGGCGACCCGATCGAGATCGTGCACCGGCCGGACCACGATGTCACGGTCGCTCTCCAGTTCCGCGCCATCACGACCGAACGGGCCCTGCTGCCACGGCTGTTGGCGGCGGCCGAGGCACTGCACCCGGAGTCGCTGGAGAAGGCGAGGAAGTACGTGGCGAAGTACGGCGGGTAGGCCCCGGCCGACGGCCGTGCGCGGAACTCGTGGAGCAAGGCTGTGCGTTGGATGGCGGGGGCGCCGGGCGCCGGGCGCCTGGTCAGGTCACTAATCTTGCGCCATGACAACGGCTCTGATTACGGGATCGACCGCGGGCATCGGCGCCGCCTTCGCGCGGCGTCTGGCGGCTGACGGGCACAACCTCGTGCTGGTGGCACGCGATACGAAGCGGCTGGCCGAGCAGGCCACCGAACTGCACGACCGGCACGGCATCGAGGCGGAGGTGCTGATGGCGGACCTGGCGACCGACGACGGCATCGAGGCGGTGGCCACCCGCCTCGGCGACCGCAAGAACCCGGTCGACCTGCTGGTCAACAACGCGGGCTTCGGCAACAAGGGACGCTATCTCGACGTACCGATGGCCGACGAGCTGAAGATGCTCAAGGTGCACTGCGAGGCAGTGCTCCGGCTGACGTCGGCGGCGACCGAGGCGATGCGGGAGCGCGGCCGGGGCGGGGTCGTCAATGTCGCGTCGGTGGCCGCCTTCGTGCCGCGGGGTACGTACGGCGCGTCCAAGGCGTGGGTCGTGCAGTTCACGCAGGGCGCGGCGAGGGATCTGGCGGGCAGCGGCGTACGGCTGATGGCGCTGGCCCCCGGTTTCGTACGCACCGAGTTCCACGAACGGGCCGGGATGGGCACGGACAACATCCCGAACTGGATGTGGCTGGACGCGGACAAGCTGGTCGCGGCGGCGCTCGCGGACCTGGCCCGCGGCAAGTCGCTGTCCATCCCGGATCCGCGCTACAAGGCGCTGATGGGGTTGGTGAAGGTGACGCCGCGGGCGCTGCTCGGCGGGATCTCGTCGAAGACGGGCCGGAAGTACGGACCGCAGTGACAACGGAAGTTGAAGGCGGAAGTACGCCCCCGGTGAGAGCCGGTGTGAAGTACACATGAGGTAGGTGGTGTCGCCCCTCCGGTGGGAAGATGAGGGTGTTCAACCGGACCCAGGGGGCCGGAGGCGGCGCCATGACATTCGTACAGCTCATCGACTGCAAGACCAGCCGGTTCGACGAGATGAACCAGCTGATGGACACATGGGTCGAACAGACCAAGGGCAAGCGGACCGCGACGCACAGCATGATCGCCAAGGACCGGTCCGACGCCACCCACTTCATAGAGATCGTGGAGTTCCCCTCGTACGAAGAGGCGATGCGGAACTCGAACCTTCCCGAGACGGACAGGATCTTCCAGGAGATGGTGGCGCTCTGCGACGAGATGCCGACGTTCACGGACCTGGACGTGGTCCGCGACGAGCAGCTCTACGCGGCCAACATCCGCAGTTTCTTCGAAACGGTGGCCACCAAGGGTGAGCTGCCGCCGCTCAACGCGCTGATGGTGGAGGACTACCACGACCACGATCCCGCCAACGAGCAGGACACCATCGGACTCGACGCGATGCGGCGCGAGATCGGTATGTGGCGCGGCGGGTTCGACTTCGCCTTCACGGTCGACGATCAGATCGCCCAGGGCGATCGCGTCTGCACGCGGTGGACCTGGAACGGCACCCACAATGGCGACTTCATGGGGATACCCGCGACCGGGCAGCAGGTCACCATGACCGGCACGACCGTCTTCCGCTGCGAGGAGGGCGGGAAGATCGTCGAGGGCTGGTGGCAGTACGACCGGCTCGGGCTGATGGCCCAACTCGGCGCGCTCGACGCGCTGGAGGCCTAGTGCGGCCTAGTGCCGCGTCAGCCAGGGTTTGCCCGTTGAGGAGCGGCGTCCGGTGCGTGCTCTGGGGGTCCCCCCGGCCGAAGGCTGGGGGAGTGCCGGCCGGAAGTCCTCGTACTGGACGTACTTGGGCTTTCGGCCGGTGCGGCGAGTGGGGGCACCTCCCACGCCCTTGAGGCAGTGGGGGAACGTGCCGGGCGTCGCGACGGGGCGAACCTTGGCCGACGCGGCACCAGCACTCAAGGGAGAAGCCCCCGTTCCCACACCGGGAACGAGGGCTTCTTCATGAAGCGGTGCCTCAGTGGGAGTGCCCGTGGCCGTGGCCGTGACCGGCGTCGGCCTCCTCCTCGGCCGGCTTCTCGACGACCAGGGTCTCGGTCGTGAGGAGCAGGGAGGCGATGGAGGCGGCGTTCTCCAGGGCGGAGCGGGTGACCTTGACCGGGTCGATGACGCCGGCCTTGACCAGGTCGCCGTACTCGCCGGTGGCGGCGTTGAAGCCCTGGCCCTTGTCGAGCTCGGCGACCTTGGAGGTGATGACGTAACCCTCCAGGCCGGCGTTCTCGGCGATCCAGCGCAGCGGCTCGACGGCGGCACGGCGGACCACCGCGACACCCGTGGCCTCGTCGCCGGTCTTGCCGAGGTTGCCCTCGAGGACCTTCACGGCGTGGACGAGCGCGGAGCCACCACCGGAGACGATGCCCTCCTCGACCGCGGCGCGGGTCGCGGAGATGGCGTCCTCCAGACGGTGCTTCTTCTCCTTCAGCTCCACCTCGGTGGCGGCGCCGACCTTGATCACGCACACGCCGCCGGCCAGCTTCGCAAGGCGCTCCTGGAGCTTCTCGCGGTCCCAGTCGGAGTCGGTGTTCTCGATCTCGGCCTTGATCTGGTTGACGCGGCCGACGACCTCGTCGGAACTGCCGGCACCGTCGACGATGGTGGTGTCGTCCTTGGTGACGGTCACCCGGCGGGCGCTGCCGAGCACGTCCAGGCCGACCTGGTCGAGCTTGAGGCCGACCTCCTCGGCGATGACCTGACCACCGGTGAGGGTGGCGATGTCGCCGAGCATGGCCTTGCGGCGGTCACCGAAGCCGGGAGCCTTCACGGCAACGGCGTTGAAGGTGCCACGGATCTTGTTCACGACCAGGGTCGACAGGGCCTCGCCCTCGACGTCCTCGGCGATGATCAGCAGCGGCTTGGAGGCGTTGGACTGGATGACCTTCTCCAGCAGCGGCAGCAGGTCCTGGATGGAGCTGATCTTGCCCTGGTGGATGAGGATGTACGGGTCCTCGAGGACCGCCTCCATGCGCTCCTGGTCCGTCACGAAGTACGGCGACAGGTAGCCCTTGTCGAAGGCCATGCCCTCGGTGAAGTCCAGCTCCAGACCGAAGGTGTTGGACTCCTCGACGGTGATGACACCGTCCTTGCCGACCTTGTCCATCGCTTCGGCGATGAGCTCGCCGACCTGCGGGTCCTGGGCGGACAGACCGGCGACGGCGGCGATGTCGGACTTCTCGTCGATCGGGCGCGCGGTGGCGAGGAGCTCGTCGGAGACGGCCTTGACCGCCGCGTCGATGCCCTTCTTCAGCAGCGCCGGGGAGGCACCCGCGGCGACGTTCCTCAGGCCCTCGCGCACGAGCGCCTGGGCGAGCACGGTGGCGGTGGTCGTACCGTCACCCGCGATGTCGTTGGTCTTGGTCGCCACCTCCTTCACCAGCTGGGCACCGAGGTTCTCGTACGGGTCCTCGACCTCGACCTCGCGGGCGATGGTGACACCGTCGTTGGTGATGGTGGGAGCGCCGAACTTCTTGTCGATGACGACGTTGCGGCCCTTGGGGCCGATCGTCACCTTCACCGTGTCGGCAAGCTTGTTGACGCCGCGCTCAAGGGCGCGACGGGCGTCCTCGTCGAACTTCAGGATCTTCGCCATGGAGCGATTCAGCCCTCTCGGAAACTTTGGGAGAAACGAACTGCGCCCCCAGCGCCCGGCTTTTGAAGGTCGCGGGGGCCAGGGGCGCAGTTCACTGCAAAACGGGGTGAATTACTTCTCGATGATCGCGAGCACGTCGCGAGCCGAGAGGACGAGGTACTCCTCGCCGTTGTACTTCACCTCGGTGCCGCCGTATTTGCTGTAGAGCACGACGTCGCCGACAGTGACGTCGAGCGGAAGACGGTTACCGTCCTCGAAGCGGCCCGGACCCACGGCGAGGACGACGCCCTCCTGGGGCTTCTCCTTCGCGGTGTCCGGGATGACCAGGCCAGAGGCCGTGGTCTGCTCGGCGTCGAGCGGCTGGACCACAATGCGGTCCTCGAGCGGCTTGATGGCAACCTTGGAGCTGGCGGTCGTCACGATCCGACCTCCCCCTTCGGAGATCTCACGGGGTTAACTGTCTGAGGTGGCGACCAGGTCGATCCGTCGTCGCGGGTGCCGGACCTGCCCGTCGCTACTGGCACTCTCCAGGGGGGAGTGCCAGACCTGAGACTATGACCGCGATTAGCACTCGGTCAAGCGGAGTGCCAGAAGCCTCCGGCGCGCCGCGATGTTTCTGGTCGCACCGGGTGGATGCGGACGCCGTCAGAGGTAGTCCTCGAGACGGGCCACCGTGAATCCCTGCGCCTGGACGCGACGCAGCAACCGGGTCGTCGACTCGCTGAGCGTGACGCCGTCCGTGTCCTGCGGACGGGCGAGGACGATGTCGCCGGGTCGCAGCCGGTCCCCCTCCGCGCACCGCAGCCCTTCCGCCCTCATCGACGCCCGCCACAGTACGACCGCAGCGACCCCGCAGTCCCCCGCCGCGCGCAACGTCGTGCGGTCGTACCTGCCGTACGGGGGCCGCAGCAGCCGGGGCCGGATGCCGAAGCGCTGTTTGAGCTTGACCTGCTGGCCGCAGATCTCGGCGCGCTGACCGACATACGGCAGGCCGCGCAGGGAGGCGTGGTCGAGGGTGTGGTTCTGCACGCTGGCGCCGACCGCGCGCAGCTGGGCGAAGTGCCCGTACCCCGGCCCGACGACGCTGTCCGTGAGGAACATGCTGACCGGCAGCCGCAGTTCACGGACCATGTCGACGAACCGCGGATCGCGCTCGACGCCGTCGTCGTATGTCAGGAAGACCACCTTGTCGCGGGTGGGGACGTGGTCCACGACGGGCGGCAGGCCCGGACCCGCGGTGCGGGCGGTGGTCCGGACGGGCGGTCTCGGCGCCCTGGCGAGCGGGGCGGCGAGCCCCCAGCGGCGGTACGCCGACTCGCGTGGCCGTACCTTCTGCGCCGCTTTCTTGCCCAGCCGCTCGATCGGGTCGACGGACTGCGCGCAGCCGCTCAGGAGAGCGGCGGCGAGCAGCCCGGCGACCAGTCCCCGCACCCTCACAGGTAGTCCTCCAGGCGGGCCACCGCGTATCCCTCGTCCGTCACCTTCCTCATGAAGCGGCGGACCATGTCGGGCATCGTGCCCTTCCAGTCGTTCCGGCCGCGGAAGTGGGTGAGGACGATGTCGCCGGGGTGCAGGTCCTGGTCCCACTCGCGGTACTCCCAGTGGTCGACGAAGACCTCCTCGTCCCAGATGGGCGCGTACTTGATGCCGCAGGACTTGGCGGCGCGCAGGGTGTCCTGGTTGTAGTTGCCGTACGGGGGCCGGAAGACCGTGGGGCGCTTGCCGAACTGCCGCTTCATGATGGCCTGCATGCCGCAGATCTCGTCCTTCTGTTCCGCGTACGAGAGTCCGGGCAGGTAGGGGTGGTGGAGCGTGTGGTTGTTCAGCGTCACGCCCCGGTCGCGCATCTTCCGGAAGTACTGGTAGTCGTCCTTGATCAGGTAGTTGCTGAGGAAGGCGGTGTACGGGATCTTCAGATCGCTCATCATCCGCAGGAACTTCGGGTCCTTCTCCTCGCCGTCGTCGATGGTGAGGAAGACGACCTTGTCCTTGGTGGGGACGGTGGTGAAGACCGGGGGCAGGTCCAGCTCCTCCTGGTCGTCGACCTCGAACCCGTCGCGGGCCCTGATCACCGGCTTCTTGACGGGCGCCGGCGGGGCCGTCAGCGGCGTCCTGGCCAGTCCCCAGCGTTTGGCCGCGGCGGCCCGTTGGGCCTGCGCGACGCGGAGCTTGGCGGCGTACGAGTAGAGGGCACGGGCGGGGGGCGCCTTCATCGCCTGCTGACCGGGGGCCGGCCGCACGCCGTGACCGTCGGAGCAGCCGGAGACGAGGGCGGTGAGGGCGAGCACGGCGACCACACCGCGGGAACCGACTCCACCGCGGGTACAGGCCCCCTTGCCGGATTCGGCACTCCCGCGGGCGCCGAATCCTCCGCGAAGCCCCATCCCATTCGCCGCATTTTTATACTTTTGTCGTACAGGTCGCATGGCGCCGGATCCTCGCAGGTCATGCCCCGCACGGGGCCCCGACACCGCCGCCGGAACGCGCAGCGTCCACCGACTGGCCCACAATGGGCCGGTGAACGACGTCTCCTTCGCCTCCCTGCTCACCCCCGAGGGCCGCGCCCTGCTCGACGAGGTGCGCGGCACCGAACCGGCGCAGGAGCTGGCCGTCGCCACCCGGCTGCGCCGCGAGCACCCGGCCGAGCTGGTCTCGGCGGCCCTCGGGCAGGCGCGGCTTCGGCAGCGGGCGGCGGCGAAGTTCGGGGCCGAGGACGCGGAGCGGATGTTCTTCACCCCGCACGGGGTGGAGCAGTCGACGCGGACCAGCGTGGCGACCTACCGCGCGGAGCGGTTCCGGGCGCTGGGCATTCGTTCCGTCGCCGACCTCTGCTGCGGCATCGGCGGCGACGCGATCGCGCTCGCCCGCGCCGGGATCCGGGTCCTCGCCGTCGACCGCGACCCGCTGACGACGGAGGTCGCCCGCGCGAACGCCGACGCGCTCGGTCTCGCCGGCCTCATCGAGGTGCGCGAGGCGGATGTCACGGAGGTGGACACCGCGCAGTACGACGCGGTCTTCGTGGACCCGGCCCGGCGGGGCGGCCGTGGCCGGATCTTCGACCCGGAGGCTTACTCGCCCCCGCTGTCCTGGGCGGTCGGGACGGCCCTGAAGGCGCCGCTCGCCGCGCTGAAGATCGCCCCCGGCATCCCCCACGAGGCGGTCCCCGCCGAGGCGGAGGCCGAGTGGATCTCGGACGGCGGGGATGTGAAGGAGGCCGTGCTGTGGTTCGGCACGGAACCCGGTCTGGTGCGGGCCACGCTGCTGCCGGGACCCCGCGAGCTGCGCGGCCGCGGTCTCCCGAACCCCCGAGTCCGGCCGCCGGGACGCTACTTGTACGAGCCCGACGGCGCCGTCATCCGCGCCCATCTGGTCGCGGAGGTGGCCGAGGAGCTCGACGGCGGCTTGATCGACGAGACCATCGCGTACGTCACGGCGGACGAGCTGCGCCCGACGCCGTACGCCACCGCATACGAGATCACCGATCAACTCCACTTCAGCGTGAAGAAGTTGAAGGCGCTGCTGCGGGAGCGGGAGGTCGGCGTCCTGACGGTGAAGAAGCGCGGGTCGGCCGTGGAGCCGGAGGAGCTGCGGCGCAAGGCCCTGCCCAAGGCGCACGGTCCCGGATCCGCGACGGTGTTCCTCACACGGGTGGCGGGTGCCCCGACCATGCTGGTGGGGGCACCCGCGACACCGTCTACTGGTGGTGGACCGTCTTGAGGGGTGCCGGGTTCGGCTCGGCGCCGACCGGGCCCGACCTCACGACCGTTGCGGCATGACCGCCGTTCGTGCGGAGCGTGCAGGTGCTCCGCTGCGCACTCGTGGGCTCCAGGCCGTTGCAGTACGGGTGGTACACGAACTGGCTGCTGCTCGCGCTGATCGAGCTGCCCGCCGTGTCCAGCGCGCCCGCCGCGATCGACCCGCTGCCGCCGAAGCCGACCACGAACTGCGTGCTCGCGGACTCCGGCAGCAGACAGCTCTTGGCCTCGCTCGACAGGGTGTCGCGCGAGATCGACAGGACGGGTCCGAAGACGTTCATCGCCGCACCCGCCGCCACGCCAGGTGTTCGTGTAGGCGAGTGCGGCATGCTCAAATTGACCCCCCATGGATCAGAAACGTCGGAATTGCCGCTCACTCGCCGGACCGACGCCTCTCCCCCAGAGACTCACAGCCGCGTCATGGCAGCCGGGTCACTGTAGTTCCTGAAGTAACCCAGGGAAACAGAGTTACGAGAGGGCTCCGTACGGGACCGCCGCGCGGCGAGTCAGCCGCTCTCCCGGGCCCGGGAGAGCAGCAGCGCGCGTTCGCGCTCGTTCCGCGCCAGCGAGGCCGCCCGCTCGAACTCCGCTCGCGCCTCCGCCGTCCTCCCCAGCCGGGCGAGCAGGTCCCCCCGGACGCTGGGCAGCAAGTGGTAGTCGCGGAGCGCGGGTTCGCCGGCGAGGCTGTCGACGATGGTGAGCGCGGGCTCCGGGCCCTGCGCCATCGAGACGGCGACGGCGCGGTTCAGCTCGACCACGGGGGACGGAGAGCGGGCCGCCAGCAGGCCGTACAAGGTGGCGATCCGGCCCCAGTCCGTGTCCTCGTACGCGTACGCCTGCGCGTGGCACGCGGCGATGGCCGCCTGGAGGGCGTACGGGCCGGGGGCGCCCGTGCCGACGGCGTTGGCGCGGCCCAGCGCGGCGAAGCCCCGGCGGATCAGCAGGCGGTTCCAGCGGCGGCGGTTCTGGTCCGATGGGAGGAGCTCAGCGAGGGCTAGCTAGGACGTGCGGCAGCAACTGAGGGCCGTCGTCGACGGGTTGCTCGCCACCCACCGTGGCCGGCGCTTCCTCGCCCACACCCGGAACGAACGGCCGCGGATCGTTCGCCGGGCCTGTCGACCTCCCCCGCGCCGGCACTCTCCTGGGCAGGGACAGGTGGTGGTAACGGTCCTGTGCCGAACCGACGTGATCCACGAAATGGCAACTCGCCCCCGGGAGTTGGGGTGACAGACTCCCCCTTGATCATCATGTCGGCAAGGGAGAGGACCATTCATGCGCAGGCGCGGCAGGGCGACGGGGGTCGCCGTGACGGGGCTGGCTGCCGCGGCGGTGCTCAGCGGCTGCGGCTCGTCGGGCGGGTCCGGCAACGGCGCTGAAGGCACGGGGGGCGCGGGCGGCGGTGGGAAGGCTGCGGCCGTACCCGAGTTGAAGGTTCCTGCCGGATTCGACGCGACCAGGGCCTGGGCCGTCAAGGCGTCAGAGGGGCTGACGTCGCCGGTCGTGACGCCGGGCGGTGACGTCGTGCTGTTCGTGCGACAGGACACCGACGCGAACACCGCCACCGTCGTGGCGCGCGACCTGAAGACCGGCGCGGTGCGCTGGAGCGGCAAGCCGTGGAAACTGCCGAAGCCGAAGGACGGCGGGATCAACTCCGCCGCGCTCTCGGTCACCAGCGAGAAGGGGAAGGCGTACGCGGTCCTCAACGCGTACGGTTCGACCGGCGACGACGGCGTGAACAAGGGCACGGACGTGGCCCGCACGGCCGCGTACGCCGTCGAATCGTCCGGCGACGCGGTGGCACCGGTGGCGAACGCGCAGGTCCTGGGAGCCACGGGCCTGGGGCAGATGCAGGACGACGGAGTCATGGTGCTCTCGACCGCGCGGGACGCCGGCGCCGTCGATGTGGTGTCCGGTGCCGTGACTACGTACCCGGACGCCAAGCTCAAGGCGCCCGCCGAAGCCAAGGGCTGCCGCGACGGCTTCGCGGACTGCGACGTCGACCCCGAGTTCGTGGCCGCCACGCCGCACGGTCCGCTGGTGAACGGCGTCTACACGTACTGGCTGTCCGGTACCGATGGCGGTGGCTGGTACAGCGAGAACGACCGGCCCTCCGGCGCGAGTGAGGCGAGCGGGGACGCCAAGGCGATCGCCAGGCTGCACGCGGGCGGGAAGGCCCTCGCCACCCGGCGTACGGCGACGGGGGAGAGCCTCTGGACCGTCCAGGATGCCGGAACCGGCGCGTTGGAGTCCTCCGTCACCTGCGAGAACCGCTACGACGGCAACGACACGCAGAACAAGAACCCGTACCGGATCTCCACCGGCGGCGACTACCTCATCAACGACGTCGTCGCCTTCGATCTCAAGGCCAAGAAGGGGTACTGCTACGGGGCGAGCTCGGAGCGCAATCGCATCCCGCTGCTCTCCGTAGACAGCACCGGCACGGCGTACGGCTTCGCCACGAAGGCCGACAGTGTCGGCGCGGTCACCGAGACCCCGGCGAGCATCTCGCTCAGCAGCGGCAAGGCCACGCCGCTCGCCAAGGGCACGCTGATCCCGGCGCAGATCGGCGGTGACGTCGCGATGTTCGACGACTCCAGCTACGCGGACGGGCAGCTGCCCAAGGGGTACACCGCGGTGTTCGCACCGCGGAGTTGACCGTCTCGGCGGGCGGCGGCGGGACCCGCCCCGCCGCCGCCCGCCCCCGCACCGCCGATGCCGTCCCGGCTCACTTCAGCGACGCCCACAGCTCGCTCGCCTCCGGCTCGTTCGCCACCACCCGATTGTGGTCCGACGGAGCCGTCACGACGGGCATCATCGCCGTCTTGACGTCCTCGGACGACAGTCCCTTCAGGCTCTGGCCGAGCTTCATCAGCTCACCCAGCGAGTCGAGACCCGTGTCCGTCGTCAGACTGCCCGTGACCGCGTTCGCGACCTTGTAGAGCTTGGTCGGGTCGGTGAGCAGATCGGTCGACGCGATCTGCTGCAACAGGGCCTTCACCAGCTTCTGTTGCAGGCCTATGCGCCCCAGGTCGCTGCCGTCGCCCACACCATGACGAGTGCGGGCCAGCGCCAGCGCCTTCGTGCCGTCGAGGTGGTGTTCGCCGGCCGTGAGGTGCAGGTGGCTCTTGTCGTCGTCGATGTCCTCGTCCGTCGTGACGGTGACGCCGCCGAGCGCGTCGACGAGGTCCGCGAAGCCGGAGAAGTCGATCTCGATGTAGTGGTCCATACGGACGTCGGTCAGGGACTCGACCGTCTTGACCGCGCAGACCGGGCCGCCCACCGAGTACGCGCTGTTGAACATCGCGTGGTACGCCACCGAGGTCGTGCCGCCCGACGACGTCGGACACGAAGGGCGGGTCACCAGGGTGTCCCGGGGAATGCTCACCACGGTCGCCGTCGTACGGCCCTCGTCGATGTGGACGACCATCGCCGTGTCCGAGCGGGCACCGGAACTGCTGCCACCGCCGAGCCTCGCGTTCGCCTTGCCGCTGCGGGAGTCGGATCCGAGGACCAGGATGTTCAGGGCACCGCTCGGCAGCGGTGTGGCAGCGGCGGAGGCGGACACCGACGGGGTCGACACGACCCGCGCCGGGCGGTCGTCGCCCAGCGCGCTGTTGATGTCGACGCTCTTGATGTTGTGGTTCAGCTGCCAGTAGGCCCAGCTCGCCCCCGCGGCGGAGAGTACGAGGACGCCGGCGAGCGCGATGCCGGCGGCCTTCAGCAGGCCTCGACGTCGGCCACCGCGTCTCGCGGCGTCCTCGTTGCCGTCCTCGTGCTCGTCTTCAGAAGTCACGCGGAGGAACGTAAGTCCGAATTATTACGAGCAGGAACCTCTTCTCGGGTTTCCTTCGGAAAATCTCAGACTTCTCAGGCAGACCTCAGCCCAGCGTGACCGTGGGCACCGGATTGCTCCCACTCCACGACGCGTTGAACCCGAACGTCACCGATCCGCCGTCCGCAACCGTTCCGTTGTAGGAGGAGTTGACGCACGTCACCGCGGTTCCGGACTGGCTGCAGGTGGCGTTCCAGGCCTGGGTGATCCGCTGACCCGCGCCGTACGTCCAGCTCACCTTCCAGGAGGAGAGCGCCGCCCCCGAGCAGGCGATCGTCACCTGCCCGGTGAACCCCGTGTTCCATTGACTGCTGATCCCGTACGTCGCCGCGCATCCGCCCGTGGGAGGAGGCGTCGGCGTACCCCCGAGCGAGGTCGCGATCGCGGAGTACGCCGGTTTCGGCGCGTAGTTCTCGTCGTACGGTGTCGCCGCGCCGTAACCCGAGAAGACGTCCGGGATCCAGGAGTCGGAGTCGGTGAAGCCCCAGACTGTGACGCCGTAGCACCTGGACACGGCCACGCACGCGTCGAAGACGGCCTTGTAGTCGGCCGCCTGCTGCGTCAGCTTCGCGCTGTCCGACGGGAGTTGCATACGAATGTCCAGCTCGGTGATCGCGACGTCGACGCCGAGGTCGGCGAAGCGCTGGATGTTCTGCTGGAGTGTGGCCGGGACCTGGCCGAGGATCAGATGGGCCTGGAGGCCGACGCCGTCGATGGGGACACCGCGGTCCTTCAGCGACTTGACCAGGCTGTACAGGGCGGTGCTCTTCGCGTTGACGCCCTCGACGTTGTAGTCGTTGATGTAGAGCTTGGCGCTCGGGTCCGCCGCGTGGGCCCAGGTCAGCGCCTGGGCGATGTAGTCGGCGCCGAGGCCGTTGTACCAGAGGGTGGAGCGGTAGCTGCCGTCCTCGTTGAAGGGCTCGTTCACCACGTCCCAGGCCGCCAGCTTGCCCTTGTAGCGGGTGACCTCGGTGGTGATGTGGTCCTCGAGCAGGCCGCTCAGCTCGGCGGTCGTCCAGGTTCCGTTGGTCAGCCAGCTCGGGTTCTGGCTGTGCCAGACCAGGGTGTGACCGCGCACCTGCTGGTTGTGGGCCTGCGCGAAGGCGACGATCCGGTCGGCCTCGGCCCAGTTGAAGCTGCCCCGGGTGGGCTCGACGGAGCCCCACTTCATGGCGTTGCCCGGGGTCAGCGAGTTGAACTGGGCCCCGGCGATGTCGCCGTACGTGCCGGTGAGCTTGGAGCCGGTCACGGCGGTCCCGATGACCTCGCCCTTGGCGGCGGCGAGGTCGCGAAGGGGGATGTCGGCGGCGTGGGCCGTCGTACCGACCGCGAGCAGGGTGCCCACGGCCGCAGCGCCCGCGAGCAGGGCGGTCAGGCGCGAACGTAACCAGGTTCTGGAGGTTCTCATTGCGGGTGCCTCCGAAAGTTTCGGTCGTACAACCGATTGACTTCGGAGGAGTGTGGAGCGGGATGCCTCACCCGTCAATACGTCAACTTCGCGCCACCGTCGCCCCAGGGCTCACGCGGCAGGGGCCCCCGTACTGCTGCGCACCACCAGAGTCGTCGCCAACTCCAGTCGGGTTGCCGCCGACGCCCCTTGTGCCCGCCCCAGTTCGAGCACCAGCTTCGCCGCAGCCTCCGCCATCTCCGTCAGCGGCTGCCGTACGGTCGTCAGCGGCGGCCCGACCCAGCGCGCCACCGGCAGATCGTCGAACCCGACGACGCTCAGGTCCTCCGGGATACGCAGCCCCAGCTCGCGCGCGGCCTCGTACAGGCCGAGCGCCTGCAGGTCGTTGCCCGCGAACACGGCGGTGGGCCGGCCGGGCAGCCGGAGCAGCTCGAGTCCCGCTCGATACCCACTGTCGTGGTGGAAGTTCCCCGGCCGGATCAGCGCCGGGTCGACCGGCAGTCCCGCCGTCTCCAGCGCGGCGCGATAGCCGTCGACCCTGGCTCGGCTGCACATCATCCGCGAGGGCCCGCTGATCGCACCGATCCGGGTGTGGCCCAGCTCGACGAGATGGCGCGTCGCGGCCAGCCCGCCGTGCCAGTTGGTGGCGCCGATGGACGGCACGTCGTCGCCGGGGTCGCCGGCCGGGTCCATCACCACGAACGGGATGGACCTGCTGGTCAGCAGTGCCCGTCCGGACTCGTCGAGCCCGGACAGCACGAGGATCACGCCGTACGGGCGGCGCGCGGCGACCTGGTCGGCCCAGGTGCGGCCGGGGGTCAGCCGGCCCGCGCTCTCGGAGAGGACCACGCTCAGCCCCTCGTCCCGGGCGACGTTCTCGACGCCCCGGATGACCTCCATCGCCCAGGCGCTCTCCAACTCGTGGAAGACCAGGTCGATGAGGGGCGAACGGGTCGCCTCGGCCCGGCGGCGCCGGTAGCCGTACGCGCGCAGCAGCTCCTCGACACGGGTGCGGGTCGCCGGGGCCACATCGGCGCGGCCGTTGAGGACCTTCGAAACAGTCGGAGCCGATACGCCTGCCTCGCGGGCGATCTCGGCGAGCGTCGCCGTCTGGGTGGACCTCGCCGCCGGCCGGGACTCCACGGGCTTCGCAGGATTCATGAGCGGGATGGTATCCCTGCGCATGGTCATGACGGATTCTCTCCGAGACCGGGATTTCCCGGAACATTCGGAGATCGTCCGGAAACTCGTGCAGAAATATGGGTACGGACCGAGGGCACCTACCCCGGAAAGGCGGGAGGTGCCCCCGCCCCTGGTGGCAGCTAGGCCCGCACTTCGCAGGTCGCCGAGAAGGTTCGCCGTAGCGACCTCCGGGCCTCCGATCTCGACCGATCCGGACCGGCACGGCTCTCGCCACTACGGTTCCGATCGACAAGCAATCGGCTATGACCGCTTGATCTTCACGATCGGGTGACCTGCGAAGTACGAGGCTAGGTCACCTCACTTCACCCGCACCTCGCACCGCATCCGCCGTTCCACGCCGAGCACCCGCTCCTCCCCCGTCAGCGTCACCGGCACCACATGCCGTATGCCGGTCTCGGCGCTGGAGGACGCGAGCCGCAGTTCCAGGGCGCCGGGTTCGACGATCCGGTCGCCGTTCGGCCCGGTGTACCCGGCCAGGTCCGCCGGGAACGTGAAGTGGACCTCCGCCGACGCGCCCGCTTCGAGCGGCACCCGCGTGTACCCGACCAGGCGGACCACTGGTCGCGCCACCTTGCCGACCGGGTCGTGCAGATACAGCTGGACGACCTCCGTTCCGGCCCGCTCCCCGGTGTTGCGGACCGTCACCCGCAGCGCCGTCTCGCCGTCGGTCGGGACGGACTCGGCGTCGACGGACGCCGCCTGCCAGTCGAACGTCGAGTAGGACAGCCCGTGCCCGAAGGGGTACAGCGGTGTCGGGTCGAGGTTGCTCGCCCCGCTGACCTGTCCGAGGGGCGGGGCGAGATAGGTGTACGGCTGCCCGGCGGGCTCGCGCGGCACGCTGACCGGGAGCCGCCCCGACGGGTTGACCCGCCCGGACAGGAGGCCCGCGACCGCGGTGCCGCCGTCCTGGCCGGGGAAGAACGCCTGCACCAGCGCCGCGGCCCGGTCGGCCCAGCGCCCGAGCGCGTACGGCCGCCCGGAGAACACGACCAGCACGACGGGCGTCCCGGCGGCCAGCGCCTTCTCCACCAACTCGCCCTGACCCTCGGGCAGTTCGAGGTCCGCCGCGTCGCAGCCCTCCCCCGAGGTGCCACGCCCGAACAGTCCGGACCGGTCGCCGACCGCGACCACGCACACATCGGCCGCCGCCGGGTCGTCCCCGAACTCGGCGTCCGGCAGCTCCGCGCGCAGCGCGTCGAGCAGCGTCGGTACGGCGACGCCCATCGGGACGTCGGGGTGGTCGAGGAGGACATGGCGGGGGAAGGTGTAGCAGCCGAGCATGGCCGCCGGGTCGTCGGCGAGCGGGCCGAGGACGGCGATGCGCCGCACTTCGGGCGCGAGCGGCAGCAGGCCGTTGTCGTTGGCCAACAGGACGACCGACTCCTGAGCCAACTGCCGTGCCAGGTCCCGCATATGGGGCGGGTCGAAGTCGACCGTGTCCTCGGCGGCGGGGGGCGCCCAGTCGGGGTCGAGCAGCCCCAGTTCGCACTTCTGCGTCAGCACGCGCAGCGCGGCCCGGTCCACCAGCTCCTCGTCGAGCGGCCCCGATCCGTAGCACCGTACGGCGGGCAGCTCCACGTCCACGCCCGCCGCGAGCGCGATTGCCGCCGCCCCCGCCGGGGAGTCGGTGAGCCCTTGCGCCGACTCCAGGAGGGTCACCCCGAAGTAGTCGGCGACGACTGTGCCGGTGAACTGCCATTCCTCGCGCAGAAGTTGGGTGAGCAGTTGGTGGTGCGCGTGTGCGGGCAGCCCGTCGACGTCGTTGTACGCCGCCATCACCGACCGCGCGCCGCCCTCCCGCAGGGCCATTTCGAACGGCGGCAGGATGACATCGGCCAGTTCGCGCGGGCCGATCGACGCGGGCGCGTGGTTGCGGGCGCCGCGCGAGGCCGAGTACCCGGCGAAGTGCTTGAGCGTGGCGACGACGCCCGCCGACTCCAGCCCCTGGACGTAGGCGGTGCCGACGGTCGCCACGAGGTAGGGGTCCTCGCCGATCGCCTCCTCCGTACGGCCCCAGCGTGCGTCCCGTACGACATCGAGGACGGGGGCCAGCCCCTGGTGGATGCCGACGGACCGCATGGTGGCGCCGATCGACGACGCCATCTCCTTGACCAGGGCGGGGTCGAAGCTCGCGCCCCAGGCGAGCGGGGTCGGGAAGATCGTCGCCTGCCAGGCGGTGAGCCCGGTGAGGCACTCCTCGTGCGCGAGGGCCGGCAGTCCGAAGCGGTTCGCGGAGCGGATGCGTTCCTGGAGGGAGGCGAGCCGCGCCGCGCCCTCGGCCGGGTCGACGGGCGCGGTACCGAAGGGGCGGGTCAACTGGCCCAGCCCGTTGGGCAGAAGCTCCGCCAGGTCGATGTCCTCGGACAGGGCGTGCTGAAGCGGCGCCATGTCCCCGCCCGGCGTCTCGTTCGAGCCGGGCCAGACGCTGTAGAGCTGGGCGATCTTCTCCTGGGTGGTCATACGGGTGAGCAGGTCGGCTGCGCGGACGGCGGCGGGCAGAGCGGGGTCCTGCCAGGGGTGGGTCATGTAACTCCTCACAGTTATGGGGTGTTCGGCCGTCAGCCCTTGGTCGCGCCGAGTGTGATGCCGCCGATCAGCTGCCGCTCGGCGACCGCGTAGAAGGCGAGGGCGGGCACCATGGCGAGCACCAGGTAGGCGAAGATGCGGGCCACGTCGGCGGAGTACTGGCCCTGGAACTGCTGGATGCCGACCGGGATGGTCCACCAGGCGGGTTCGCTGAAGACGAGCAGCGGCAGCAGGAACTGGTTCCAGCTGCCCACGATGGCGAGGACGGAGACCGTGCCGAGCGCGGGCCGGGCCAGCGGCAGCAGGATGCGCCAGAAGAACCCGAAGCGGGTGCAGCCGTCGAGGGTGGCCGCCTCCTCCAACTCCGCCGGGATCTCCCGGAAGAAGCCGCGCAGGATGATGATCGTCACCGGCAGTCCGAAGGCCGCCTCGGGCAGGATCACGCCCCACGGGTTGTCCAGCAGTCCGAAGGTGCGCAGCAGAATGAACAGCGGCAGGATCGCGACCGCGAACGGGAACATCAGCCCCATCGTGAACAGGGTGAACATCAACTCACGCCCGCGGAAGGAGAACCGGGCGAGCGCGAACGCCGCCAGGGCCGCCGTCGCCACCGTCAGCAGGGTGGCGCCCACCGCGATCACCGTGCTGCTGCCGATGGCCCGCCAGAAGGAGCCCGAGCCGAGCAGCGAGGTGTAGTTCGAGGTCACCCACGGCGAGGGCAGCCCGAACGGGTTGGAGGAGAGCTGGTCGGTGGACTTGAAGCCGGAGATCAGGGCGTAGAGGAGCGGGGTGACCATGAAGACGCCGACCACCCAGAGCGTCACGTACACGGGCAGGCTGCGCAGCCGCCGGCGCCGCCGTGCGCTCTTTTGCAGCTCCGTCGTGGCGCTCATCGGTTTCCTCGCATGTTGGTGATGGCTCCTTCGGTGTCCCGGCGCAGCACGAAGCGCTGGTAGGCGAGCGCGAAGACCAGGCTGATCAGGAACATCACGACGCTGATGGCGCTGGCGTAGCCCATCTGATAGCGCTTGAAGCCGTACTGGACCATGCTGATCGCCATGGTCTCGGAGGCGTGGTCGGGGCCGCCTGTGGTGATGACCCAGACCAGGTCGAAGAGCTGGATGGAGTAGACGACGGAGAGGAAGGCGCTGATCCGGAGGGTCGGCGCGAGCAGCGGCAGCGTGATGTGCCAGAACCGCTGCCAGGTGCCGGCGCCGTCGATGCGCGCCGCCTCCTGCAGTTCCGCCGGAATGCCCTGAAGGCCCGCCAGGTAGAGCATCATGTGGAAGCCGAAGTACTTCCACGTCATGACGATGAAGAGGGTGGGCATCACGCTGTGCTGACCGGCGAACCAGTCGCCGCCCAGCCCGCCGAGCCCGACCTTGTCGAGGACCTTGTCGGCGAGCCCCTCACCCGGCGCGAAGATCATGCTGAACAGCACGCCGGTGATGACCTCGGACAGGATGTACGGGGCGAAGAACAGCATCCGGTACACGGCCCGGCCGCGCAGCTTCTGGTTGAGCAGCACGGCCATGACGAGGGCGAACGGCAGCTGCACGACGATGGAGAAGCCGATCAGCAGCGCGCCGCGCCCCAAGTCCCCGATGAACACGGGGTCCTTGAAGAGTCGCGTGTAGTTGTCGAGGCCGATGCTGTCCGAGGGCGAGCCGAAACCGCCCCAGTTGAAGAAGCTGACGTAGATCGCGTAGCCCATCGGCACCAGCACGAGCAGGCCGAACAGGATGAGGGCGGGGACCGTGAACACGACGGCCGACAGCCAGTCGTTCAGCCGGCGCAGCGGCGACCTGCGGCGCGCCGGGCCGGGGGCGGCGAGGTCCGGGTCGGTGTACTTGCCGACCTCGGTCACGTACGGCGCCGGCCCCCCTGAAGAGGTCGCGGAGGTCGAAGTCGAGTGGGTCATCGGCGGCGCTAGCTCTTCTCGCTCTTGGCGACCTGGGTGACCGAACGCGTCACCTGCTCGGGCGACTTGGAGCCCGCGATGAGGGCGGCGACGCTGTCGTTGATCTCCTGGCCGACGGCGGGGGCGTACGCCTGGTCGAGGTAGAGCTGGAAGCCGGTGGCCTTGTTCAGCATCCCGGAGACGGCGATGAGGTTGGGGTCGGTGAGCGCGCCGAGCGTGGCCTTGGACACCGGTATCAGGCCGGTCTGCTTGATGAGTTTCTCCGTGAACTCCTTCTCGGCGAAGAACTTCAGGAAGTCCAGCGCCTCCTTCGGCGCGTCCTTGCGCAGCGCGTGACCGCCGCCCCCGCCGAACACCTCGGTGAGCGCGCCCTTTCCGCCCTCGACGGCCGGGAAGGAGAAGAAGCCGAGGTCCTTGCCGATGCCCTTGCCGGAGTCGGCCTCGACGATCGGCGCCCACTGGCCCATCAGCTCCATGGCCGCCTTGCCGTTGCCCATCAGGGCCGCCTCGCCGTTGGGGTCGGAGTAGGCCCCGCCGAGGAATCCCTTCTGGAAGGGCTGCAGTGCGACGAGGTCCTTGAGGTGCTGGCCCGCCTTGACGAAGTCGTCGCCGGTGAAGTCGGCGTCGTCGGAGGCCTTCTGCATCGCTTCGAGACCGGCGACGCGCATCGAGAGGTACGCCCAGTAGTACATGCCGGGCCACTTCTCCTTGCCGGCCAGGGCGATGGGTGTGATGCCCGCCTTCTTGAGGGCCTGGATCGCGTCGAGGTAGCCCGACCAGGTGGTGGGCGGCGTGGTGATGCCGGCCTTCTTGAAGAGCGCCTTGTTGTACCAGAAGCCGACCGCGCCGATGTCGAAGGGGACTGCGTACAACTTGTCGTCGTACTTGTAGGCCGCCATCGAGGCGGGCACGTAGTCGGCGGTCCAGGGGACCTTGCCCGTCAGGTCCTCGACCAGGCCTGCGTCGAGCTGCCGCTTGAGGACGCCGCCGCCCCAGGTGTGGAAGATGTCCGGCAGCTTGCCCGAGGCGATCTGCGCGGTCATCTTCGACTTGTAGGCCTCGTTCTCCATCGTGACGACCTTGATCTTCACGTCCGGGTTCGCGGCCTCGAACTCCTTGGCGCGCTGGGCCCACAGCTTCTTCGCGGGCTGGGTCGTGGTGATGTTCCACCACTCGATGGTGGTCTTGCCCGAGCTGCTCCCGCCGTCGGACGAGCCGCAGGCGCTCAGGGCGGCCGCGCCCAGTCCGGTCGCCGCAGTGGCCGCCAGGAACCTCCGGCGGTTGAGGGGGGTGTAGGTGTTGCCCAACGCTCGCATCGCGCACCTTCCGGAAGAGTGCCGAAAATTATCGGTCGAGTGCGCACGGAAATTACGGGCGTGGGGTGAGTATGTCAACGCTCCTGACAAATATCGGGTGGTTGTTCGGCCGCGGATGGTTCGTGGCAGGTCGCGCGCCGTTCCCCGCGCCCCTTACAGGGCGCCTGTGCTCGCCCGGATCACCAGTTCCGTCGCGAGCTCCACCCTCGGCGACGCCGGCTCCTCGCCCAGCGCGAGCCGCAGCACCGTACGCGTCGCCAGCTTGCCCATGTCCGCGAGCGGCTGACGGACCGTCGTCAGCGGTGGAGCCGACCAGCGGACCTCCGGCAGATCGTCGAAGCCGACGACGCTCATGTCCTCGGGAACCCGCAGGCCACGGCGGCGCAGCGCCTCGATCGCGCCGAGCGCCATCTGGTCGCTGGCCGCGAACAGCGCGGTCGGCGGCTCGTCCAGGTCGAGCAGCGTGTTGCAGCCGTCGAAGCCGGACGCGTGGTAGAAGTCGCCCGGCACGATCAGGGCGTCGTCGACCGCGATGTCCGCGCTCTCCAGGGCCGCCCGGTAGCCGTCGAGGCGGGCCCGCGAGCACAGCAGCCGCGGCGGTCCCGCGACGAAGCCGATCCTGCGGTGACCGAGGCCGAGCAGATGCTCCGTCGCGGCCATGCCGCCCGCCCAGTTGGTGGCGCCGACGGTGGGCGCGTCCAGCGACGGTGACCCCGCCGGGTCGACGACGACGAGCGGCACGCCGAGGCGCCGCAACTCCTCGTGCAGCCGGGGTTCGAGGACAGAGGTCACCAGGATCACCCCGTCCGAGGCGCGGGCCCGGAGATTGGTCATCCACTGCTGGGCCGAGCCCGAAGCGCCGTGGATCGCGGAGACCACCGTGCCCACGCCCGCGGCGTGCGCGACCTCCTCGACCCCCCGGATGATCTCCACGGCCCAGGGACTGTCGAGGTCGTTGAAGACCAGGTCGATGAGGGCGGCCCGGTCGCCCGGCGCGGACGACTTGCGCCGGTAGCCGTGGTGGCGCAACAGGTCCTCGACCCGGGCCCGGGTCTCCGGGGACACGTCGGAGCGGCCGTTGACGACACGCGACACGGTGGGCACCGAGACCCCGGCCTCCCGGGCGATCTCGGTGATCGTCACCTTGTTCTTGATGCTCTCCCGGGCCACTGCGCCCACCTCCGTCGACGTGTTCAAGACTCCCCCACCAGCTCCGGCCTCACCAGCGAAACTTTGCAGGAGTCTTCCGGAAAACAGAGGTCGGCGGGAGGCCCAGCCGGAAACGCGGCCGTCAGGAGACCGCCTCGAACCGCCAACGGTGCACGGCCCTGGTCACCAACTCCCCGTCCGGCTCCGGAAGTTCGGGCAGCTCGGCGTCGTACTCGGCGTCCCACCACGTGATGACGAGGACGCGATCCTGAGCGGCCCGCAGGATCTCCAGCCGAAGCGGCTGCCCCGGCAGCTGCTTCGACCGCTCCCGCACCCAGTCGAGCAGCTCCCCGCCCCGCCCGGCGACCGCCCGCGCCTCCCACATCAGCGCGACGGTCACGAGTACAGGTTCTCCTTGCTGACCTCATGCACATGATCATGCGAGTGATCGTGAGAATGCCCGCGTCCCGGCACATGCGGGTCCGTCACCGGCAGTGACGAGTCCGCCGACAGGTCCCAGTCGGAAGCCGCCCGGTTCCGCGCGACCATCTCCGCGCCCAGCGCGGCCACCATCGCGCCGTTGTCGGTGCACAGCTTCGGCCGCGGCACCCGCAGCCGGATCCCGGCGGCCTCGCAGCGTTCCAGGGCCAGCGCGCGCAGCCGCGAGTTGGCGGCCACGCCGCCGCCGATCATGAGGTGGTCGACGCCCTGGTCCTTGCAGGCCCGTACGGCCTTGCGGGTCAGCACGTCCACCACGGCCTCCTGGAAGGACGCGGCCACATCGCGCACCGGCACCTCCTCTCCCGCCGCCCGCTTGGCCTCGATCCAACGGGCCACGGCGGTCTTCAGACCGGAGAAGGAGAAGTCGTACGCCGGGTCGCGCGGCCCGGTGAGCCCGCGCGGGAACGCGATCGCACGCGGGTCGCCCTCCTTCGCGTACCGGTCGATGACCGGGCCGCCCGGGAAGCCGAGGTTCAGCACCCGCGCGATCTTGTCGAAGGCCTCGCCGGCCGCGTCGTCGATGGTCGCGCCCATCGGCCGTACGTCGGACGTGATGTCCGTGGAGAGGAGGAGCGAGGAGTGCCCGCCCGATACGAGGAGCGCCATCGTCGGCTCCGGCAGCGCCCCGTGCTCCAGCTGGTCCACGCAGATGTGGGAGGCGAGGTGGTTGACGCCGTACAGCGGCTTGCCCAGCGCGTACGCGTACGCCTTCGCGGCCGAGACCCCGACGAGCAGCGCACCGGCGAGCCCGGGCCCGGCGGTGACCGCGATGCCGTCCAGGTCCTTCGCACTCACCCCCGCCTCCTTCAGCGCCCGGTCGATGGTCGGCACCATCGCCTCCAGGTGGGCGCGGGAGGCGACCTCGGGCACGACACCGCCGAAGCGCGCGTGCTCGTCGACACTGGAGGCGATCGCGTCCGCGAGCAGGGTGGTGCCGCGGACGATGCCGACGCCGGTCTCGTCGCAGGAGGTCTCGATGCCGAGGACGAGTGGTTCGTCAGCCATTGGTCTCGTTTCCTTGTACCGATGTGGAGCCCACGGCGGAGCCGCTGTCGGATGCCATGTGCAGGCGCATGACCAGGGCGTCGATGTTCCCCGGCTGGTAGTAGCCGCGTCTGAAGCCGATGGGTTCGAATCCGAAGCGCTCGTACAGCTTCTGTGCGCGGACGTTGTCCACGCGGCATTCGAGCATCACCTCGGCGCACTCGAACGCGGTCGCGGCCCGCAAAAGCTCGGTCAGCAGCCGGGCGCCGAGCCCGGTGCCCCACTGATCACGGGCGACGGCGATCGTCTGTACGTCGCCGAGGTCGCCGGAGGCAGCGAGTCCCGCGTAACCGACGAGCCGATCGCCGTCGGCGGCGACGACATACCGCCGCGTCGCCTCCGCCCCGCGGGAATGGGCCAGCTCGGACCAGAACATCCCGCGCGACCAGGCGTCCTCGGGGAAGAGGTCCTTCTCCAGCTCCAGTACGGGATCGATGTCCCACCAGCGCATCTCGCGCAGCTCGGCCGTCACTTGGGGGTGACCACCTTGTAGTTCTTGGGCACCTGGGCGTCCGGGCGCCTCAGATACAGCGGCCGGGGTGCCTCCAGCTCCTCGCCGGCGGCGAGCTTCTCCGCGGCCAGGGCGGCCAGCGCGGCCGCCGAGACGTGCTCGGGCGCGCGGGCGTCCGGGAACGTGTCGGGGTAGAGCAGCGCGCCCGCGCCGACGGCGGGCAGACCGCCGAGGTCCAGGTCGCCGGGGCGGTCCACGGCGGGGTCCGACACGCGCGTCCGGCGGTCGGCGTAGCGCGCCCAGTAGACCTCCTTGCGCCGGGCGTCCGTCGCCACGACGAAGGGGTCCTCGATGTCGGCCGCGTACGCGAGCCCGTCGAGGGTGCACAGGCCGTGCACGGGCACGCCGAGCGCGAGCCCGAAGGTGTCGGCGGTCATGAGGCCGACGCGCAGCCCCGTGTACGGGCCGGGGCCGACGCCCACGACGATGCCGGTGACGGCGTCCAGGTTGAGGCCTGCCTCGGCGAGCACCCGGTCGACGGCCGGCAGCAGCAGCTCTCCGTGCCGGCGCGCGTCCACCTGGCTCGATGTGGCGATGGCGGACGTGCCGTCGTGCAGGGCGACGGTCACGGCGGGGGTGGCGGTATCCAGAGCGAGCAAGAGCACGCAAACAGCCTACGGCGCCCGAGCCGGACGTACGGCCGCCCAGGTCTCGCGGTCCCCTGCTGCTACCGTCACAGCAAAGACGTACGAAGTACGAGAGGTGGGCACACAAGGTGGCTAGGAGCAGCTCGGGATTCGTGGCCGGGCTCACCGTGGCGGCGGTCGCCGCAGTCAGCTTCCTCGCCTACCAGGCGTCCGCGAACGTGCCGGACACTTTGGGAAAACCGCACACGAGCGCATCGCCCAAGGCCTCCGTCTCGAAGGCCCCCCGCGACAAGAAGAACCCGGCGGCGCTGCCCGCCCGGTCCGGCACCGGTGAGCGGGTCGTCTACTCGACGGACGACGACCGCGTGTGGCTGGTCGGCACGGACAACAAGGTCCAGCACACCTTCAAGGTCACCCCGGGCACGATCGACCCGACCGTCGGCTCCTACGCGGTCACGTCCCGCAACCGCGCGGTCACCGGATCGGACGGGGCGCAGATCGAGCATGTCGTACGGTTCGCCCTGGTCGACGGCGTGGCGGTCGGCTTCAGCGCGGCGGTGAACGGCTCGACGGCCGCGCCGGACAGCTCGAAGAAGCTCGGCGGCATCCGCGAGTCCCGCGCGAACGGCAACGCGATGTGGCAGTTCGCGACGATCGGCGTGAAGGTCGTCGTCATCCAGTAGCGGGCTTACGCCGCCTCCGGGCGTCGTACGCGCCGCGCCTGCACGGGCTCCGTCGCGCGCGGCGCGGGCTCGCGAGGCGGCCTCGACACCGCCTCGGCCGCGGCGCACGACGCCAGCAGATCCCGCATCGACACCCCGGCCACCACGCACGGCTGCGCCGGCTCGTCACGTTCTGAAGCCGACATGGACGCCTCCTGGGGCTTCGGGGGCAAGCGTGGTTAGGTAGACCTAACTACGAACTGATGTCCATGTGACCACGGCCGGGATGCCGAACGCAATATCTTGCCGACGTCTTGTCGGAACGTTCATGAAGAACTGGTCGGAATCTACGAAAGCCCAGGCCGGGAGGCGATGGCCGGGTGACCGGGGCGCGCCGAACCGGTCAGGCCGACAGCACGCTCAGATCGGCCGTCGCCCACCGCTCGCCGAGTCCCGTCAGCGTGACGTGCCGTACCTCGTCCACGGTGTCCCCGACGGCCCGGTGGATGACGACGTGCAGCCGGTCGTCGGTCAGCTCCTCGACCTTGCCCTCGCCCCACTCCACGACGATCACCGAGTCGGAGAGCGAGACGTCGAGGTCGAGGTCCTCCATCTCGTCGAGCCCGCCGCCCAGGCGGTACGCGTCCACGTGGACGAGCGGCGGACCATCGCCGAGGGAGGGGTGCACCCGCGCGATGACGAAGGTCGGAGAGGTGACCGCGCCCCGGACGCCGAGCCCCTCGCCGAGCCCACGCGTCAGCGTGGTCTTGCCCGCGCCGAGCTCCCCGTTCAGCAGCACGAGGTCACCCGCGCGCAACAGCTTGGCGAGTCGGCGGCCCAACTCCTGCATCTGTTCGGGGGAGTTGACGGTGATCTGCACGCTGACGCCGTCCTGCGCGGGCTCAGCCGGGTTGTGCGGTGCTGCTGGTGCTTCCATAGCCACCCACGGTAGCCCCTGCCGGGACGGCACCCGCGCGCATGAGGAGGTCGGCGAGACGGTCTATGACGACCTCGGGGTGCTCCAGCATCACCAGGTGTCCGGCGTCGGGTACGAGCACCAGCTCGGCGTCCGGCAGCAGGTCGGCAATCGCCTCACTGTGCTCGCTCGGGGTCACCAAATCCTTGACCCCGGCGAGGACGAGTACGGGCATCTCGGTGAAGTGCGCGAGCGCGGCGGTCTTGTCGTGCTCGGTGAACGCCGGATAGAACTCGGCGACCACGTCGATCGGCGTGCTCTCGATCATCCGCTCGGCGAACCGCTCGACCGCGGGATCGATGTCCCGGGTGGCGAACGAGTACCTCTTGATGACCCCGGCGAACAGATCGGCCGTGGCCCGCCGTCCCCGCTCCACCAGGGCGGCCTGCTGTCCAAGCGCCTTCAGTACGCCGGGGAGCACGCGTCGTACCGCGTTGACGCCCGCGACGGGCAGACCGAAGTTGACCTCGCCGAGCCGCCCCGACGACGTACCGACGAGGGCGACGGCGACGACCCGGTCGCGGATCAGCTCGGGGAACTGGTCGGCGAGGGCCATGACGGTCATGCCGCCCATCGAGTGCCCGACCAGCACGATCGGCCCGTCGGGCACCGCAGCGTCGATGACGGCCTTCAGGTCACGCCCGAGCTGATTGATGGTGAGCGGCGTCCCGTCCTCCGTCTGGGCGACGCCCCGCCCGGACCGGCCATGACTGCGCTGGTCCCAGTGCACGGTGCGCACCACACCGCGCAGCGCGGCACGCTGGAAGTGCCAGGAGTCCTGGTTGAGGCAATAGCCGTGGCTGAAGACGACGGTGACGGGGACCGGGGCCTTGCGGCCGAAGAGCCGGCGGCGGCGCGGGGCGAGCGGGGCTTCCGGCTCGGCGTCGTCGACCTCGTAGTACAGCTCGGAGCCGTCATCGGCGTACGCCTTGCCGGGGATGCCGCGCAGCGAGCCGTACGGGCCCGCCGAGTCGAGGGCGAGGCGGGCCTTCTGGCGCATGCCGCGACCCACCGTGAGCCGCTCTATGGCGACTCCTGCGGCGGCGCCCGCCGCGACCACGCCTATCGCGGCGCCCACGACACCGGCCTTGCGCCAGTTCCCGGCGGAGGCGGCGGCCGCCGAGGCCGCACTCGCGACGACCTCCGCGCTGCTCTCGCTCACGTCCCGCTCCTCTTCGTTTCTTCGCTCGCCGCCGGGTTCTGCTCTGCCAGGGGGGTGTTACCCGTCTTGTTCCTCGTACACATTCACGTAGACGCGCGGGACGCGGGTTCCGATCCGGGTGACGATTTCGTAGGCGATCGTGCCCGCCGCCCGGGCCCAGTCCTCGGCGGTCGGCTCGCCGCGGTCGCCCGGGCCGAAGAGAACCGCCTCCGCGCCCGGCGCGGGCTCGTCCCCGCCGAGATCGACGACGAACTGGTCCATCGCGACCCGGCCGGCGACCGTCCGCCACTTGCCGCCGACCAGCACCGGGCCGGTGCCGGAGGCGTGGCGCGGGATGCCGTCCGCATAGCCGACGGGCACGAGGCCGAGGGTGGTGTCGCCGGGCGTGGTGTAGTGATGCCCGTAACTGACGCCGTGGCCGCCCGGAACATGCTTCACCAGCGCCAGCGACGCGCTCAGCGTCATCACCGGGCGCAGCCCGAAGTCGGCCGGGGTGCCGAGCTCGGGGCTCGGCGAGATGCCGTAGACCGCGATGCCCGTGCGAACGAGGTCGAAGTGGGTCTCGGGAAGGGTCAGCGTGGCGGGTGAGTTGGCGATGTGCCGGACCTCGGGACGGACGCCCTGCTCCTCGGCGTACGCCACCATCTCGCGGAAACGGGTGAGTTGGGCCTGGATGGAGGGGTGACCGGGCTCGTCGGCGCAGGCGAAGTGCGACCAGAGACCGGTGAGGGTGATGAGCCCCCGGGCCTCGGCGCTCAGCGCCTCCCCGACGAGCTCGGGCCAGTCGGCGGGCTGACAGCCGCTCCGCCCGAGGCCGGTGTCGGCCTTGAGCTGGACGCGGGCGGGCGCGGAGGCGTCCCGGGCCGCCTGCACCACCTCCCGCAGCGCCCACATGCCACTCACCGACACGTCGAGATCGGCCTCGATGGCCTGCTTCCAAGGGCCGCCGGGGGTCCACAGCCAGCACATGATCCGCCCTTCGAGTCCGGCCGCTCGCAGGGCGAGGGCCTCCTCGGGGGTCGCGGTGCCGAGCCAGGTGGCGCCTGCCTCGCGCGCCGCGCGGGCACACGGCACCGCCCCGTGGCCGTACGCGTCGGACTTGACCACGGCCATCACGGCCGCGGACGGCGCGTGGGCGCGCAGGGTCCGCACGTTGGCCCGCAGGGCTGCCAGGTCGATCTCGGCGCGGGCGCGCAAGGGTGCTGTCTCGTTCATCGCGCCCCCAGTCTCTCAGAGGGGGCCGACAGCGCCCCGGGGCCGGTACCGGAAGGAGGCCGTCTGGCCGTCCGGCATCAGGTGCCGGCCCTGCGTCCCCACACGTACACGTGGTCGGCCGTCTTCGTGACGCTCCACAGTTTGCGGGCGTCGGCGAGGCGCAGATTGATGCATCCCCACGAGCCGTTGGGATCGTAGATGCTGCCGTAGATGGCGTGAAAGGCCTGTCCGCCACTGAAGAACTGGCTGTACGGCATGGGGCTGTTGTAGAGCGTCGACCAATGGTTCTTGTGCTTCCAGTAGATCTTGAACCAGCCTGTGCGGGTCCGGTACCCGGCCCGCCCGCTCCGCATCGGCACCGGCCCCCACAACACCTTCTTCCCCTTCTGCACCCAGGTGAGCTGGCGTTTCAGGTCCACACAGGCGACGCGGTACGACCGGACGGGGCACTTTCCGGCCGCGTTCGGGTTCTTCCTCGCCGAGAGCAGCTGCATATGGGCCCAGGTGACGGGTCCCGCGTACCCGGAGTTCGGCTTGATCCCATATTTCGTCTGAAACGACCGAATTGCAGCACAATCGGCGGCGGACTGCTTCCCGTCCACCTTCCGCTTCAGCCAGCGCTCCACCTGCCGCTGATACGGCCCCGTCCGCTTGCTGCACGTCACGGCCTTGCCCGCGGCGGCGTCGCTGAGCGGTACGTACTCGATGAGCACGTCCGTTCCGGCCGGCGCGTTCCGTGGCTCAACAGCGTCCTCCGCGGCCGTGGGGGTGTACACCCTCGGCGCGAGCATCTGGTCCGGCGTGTCGATCTGCCACGGCTGATGGGGGCCGGGGGGCACGCCGGGCACCAGCTCGCTCCCCGGTCCGGGAGCGGGGGGACCGCTCGCCGCCAGGGCACTCTCAACGGGCAACACGGCCAACAGCGCGAGCACCACCGCCGCGCCCCGGCACCTCATATGTCCGATCATCATGCAATCAGCCATACGCAACGGATCGCCGGTTCCGCCTGAGCCGCGCGGACCGGGTCCCCCATTCGGCCAAGGCTTTGTTTCGCCCCCGCCACCCCTGAAGGGGCGCGGAGAACTGCGCGACAAGCCCCCACCGTCCCACGGCCAAAAGACAACCCAGGGGGTCTGCGGGCGCAGCCCCCAGGTACGGGACGGGTAGGGGCGGCGGGGGCGAAACCCTCCCGGCGTTCAATCGCGGACGTCGCGCCACGCGTCCGGGATGGCGGAGGCCACGTCATGGGCTCCGACAGGCGCCCCGTCCGCGGCGAACCGCCCCGCGAGCCCATGGAGGTACGCGGCAACGCTCCCCGCGTCCGACGCGGACAGCCCGGCCGCGAGCAGCGAGCCGGCCAGCCCGGACAGCACGTCCCCGCTCCCCGCGGTGGCCAGCCAGGCCGTCCCCGTGGAGTTCACCCGCACAGCCCCGCCCCCCGCATCGGCCACCAGCGTCGTCGCCCCCTTGAGCAACACCGTCGCCCCGTACAGCCCCGCCAATTCCCGCACGGACGCCAGCCGGGCCCCCTCGACGGCCTGCCGCGAAACCCCGAGCAGCGCGGCGGCCTCCCCGGCATGCGGGGTCATCAACGTGGGCGCACTCCGCGCCCGTACGGCGTCCCGGTCCGCGAGCCGCAACCCGTCCGCGTCCACCAGCACGGGCACCTCCGCCGCGAGCACCTCCGCGACAGCCGACGCGTCGTCCCCGGCCCCGGGTCCCACGACCCACGCCTGGACCCGTCCGGCCCGCGCGGGCCCCTGGCCGGAGACGAGGGTCTCCGGGAAGCGCGCGATCACCGCGTCCGCCGCGGGTCCCACGTACCGCACGGCTCCCGCCCCACCCCGCAGCGCACCGGACACGGCGAGCACCGCCGCCCCCGGATAGCGCGCGGACCCGGCGGCGATCCCGACGACACCGCGCCGGTACTTGTCGCTCTCCGCCCCGGGCACCGGCAGCCGCGCCGCGACGTCCGCGTGCTGCAGCGCCTCCAGCTCGGCCTCGGCGGGCAGTTCGAGCCCGATGTCGACGAGGCGTACGGAACCGGCGTATCCGCGGGCCGGATCGATGAGCAGCCCCGGTTTGTGCGTCCCGAAAGTCACGGTGAGATCGGCGCGCACCGCCGCGCCGAGGACCTCCCCGGTGTCCGCCTCGATACCGCTCGGCAGATCGACGGCGACCACGGCGGCACGGGAGTCCGCGGCGAACTCGGCCAACGGCGCGGCGTCGGGCCGCAGCCCGCCCTTGCCGCCGATCCCGACGATGCCGTCGACGACCAGGTCGGCGCGCCGGATGAGACGCTCGGCGGCAGCGGGGGCGGCCGAGGTACCCCCCGCCCGCCGCAGCGCCGCCAGCCCCCCGGCATGCGTCCGTTCGGGGGCGAGCAGCACCGCGGTGACACCCGCGCCGCGGCGGGCGAGGCGCGCCCCCGCGTAGAGGGCGTCGCCGCCGTTGTCACCGCTGCCGATGAGCAGCACGACCCGGCTGGCGTACACCCGTCCCAGCAACTCCGCGCAGGCCGCGGCCAGTCCGGCGGCCGCGCGCTGCATCAACGCCCCCTCGGGAAGCCGCGCCATCAGCTCCCGCTCGGCGGTTCTTACGGTCTCCACGCTGTACGCAGTACGCATACCGCCGAGTCTCCCGTACCAAGGCCCGGCGCGCGCCCGAACGAACCGCCGCCCGCCGCCCGCCGCCCGCCGCCCGCTCGAACGAGCCAAGGCCCGGCGCCCGCTCGAAACACACCGACACCCGGCGCGCGGTCGAACGAACCAAGGCTCGCCCTGCGCTCGAGACACGCCGACACCCCGGCATGCCACTCGAAGCCCAGGAAGGCCCCCCGGCGTCGCCCCCGGCCGAGCTGCCGAACTGGCCGAACTACCCCTCCGCCACCACCACCGCCGAAGCCACCCCCGCGTCATGACTCAGCGACACATGCCACGACCGCACGCCCAGTTCGGCCGCCCGGGCCGCCACCGTGCCCTTGACCCGCAGCCGCGGCTGGCCGCTGTCCTCCACATAGACCTCGGCGTCGGTCCAGTGGAGGCCCGCGGGAGCGCCGAGTGCCTTGGCGAGCGCCTCCTTCGCGGCGAAGCGTGCGGCCAGCGACGCGATGCCCCGGCGCTCGCCGCTCGGCAGGTACAACTCCGGTTCCAGGAAGACCCGTTCGGCCAGCGCGGGCGTGCGCTCCAGCGATGCCCGGAACCGATCGATCTCGGCCACGTCGATACCGACCCCGATGATGCTCATGCCGGGCAGCCTACGACGGCCCGTCTCGGACGACGTACCTGTCACGGGCGACTGCCGACCTGCGACGACTTCCTCACGTAAGACACGGCAGTCACGTCAGCGCATCCTTCATGGGGCGTCCCCGGAGTGCGAGGTGTCCGGGGCGAAAAGGTCCTCCGCGCACTCAACCGCACCGGCCCGGTCGAGCCAGTCATTGAGGAGGCCGAGATCCGTGCACGTGGTGATGCACTCACGGACGTCGCCGGAGACGGGCAGGCCACGCACCTCCAGGACGCGCAGGATCCCCTTGGCCTCGCCCTCGGCCTTGCCATCGAGGTAGGCCTTCTCCATGACCGTGCCCCGGCCAGGGAAGTAGTTGACGAAAGTATCGAGAACCAGCAGCGCCCCATGCAGTCGACTGAGGCCAAGGGTGCAGACCCGCGCTCACGCGCAGGTCAGAGCAGCTTTGAGATGCGCCTCGCCTCCCCCGTGAACCGGAGAGCACTGCGCAAGATCAGAGGTAGAAGTAACTGGCGGCGCTCCAGTCCATCCCCGCGAGGGCACGGCCCAGTGCGTCCAGTATGGCGTCGATGTCGGAGCTGTTGGCGTGGGCGAGGGCGGAGAATGCGGCCATCGCAGGCTTCGCGGCTGCTGTCCTCGCGTCGGTGATCACCGGGAGGTTGTCCGGTCCGACGACGAGGGGGTACGTCCACTGTACGGTCCAGCCGCGGGCTCCCCAATCGAAGGGACCGGTCGCCCACTTGGCCGTGGCCCGGTCTCGGCAGACCACCAGAAGCAGCACTGGCAGACCGTACTTCGCCCGGAGATACGCGACGTAGTACGCCCAACTCGACGCCTTCTTCGGATCGCGCCGTTCCTGCGCCTCGACGGCGAGCAGGAAGTCGTCCCCGTCGGACGGGCTGACGCGCAGCACGGTGTCGATGTGGCGTTCCAGGGGCCTGCTTTCCGTCGCGTCGGAGACGATCGCGTACACCGTCGCCTTGTCGGGTAACGCGATGCCCAGCACCTTTGAAGACGGGAGCCAGGATCTCGGGCCGCTCCTGGAAGATGCGGTGCATGCCTTCGTACGACGAGCCGACCATCGGCTCTCCCTTCCGTATGACGTGATCAACGAGCTACACCGTCACCAGGTCACACCACACGTACTTGCCGCGGTTGCCGAACCTGGACAGCGGCTGCCACCCCCACAGATCCGAGCACGCCCGCACCAGTGCCAACCCCCGCCCCTCCTCCGCCTCCTCGAGTTGCTCCAAGTTCCCCGGCGGCTCAGGAGGCTCCGGGTCCGGGTCCGCGTCCCACGCCCCGATCCGCAGCACCGCCGCCGACCAGCGAATCCTGAGGGCCGCGGGCCCCTTGGTGTGGCGTACGGCGTTGGAGACCAGCTCGCTCGCGAGGAGTTCGGCGACGTCGACGAGGCCGATCAGTCCGTGCATGGTGAGGATCAGACGGAGAGTGCGGCGACAGACGGTGACGGCTCGGGGGTCGTTCGGGATGTAGAGGGAGTACTCCCAGGGCTCGGACTCGGTTTCAGGCATGCGTCAACTCCGGTTCGGTGGTGGGGTTTCAGAGGTCTGCGGGTGGCGGGCGGTGGCATGGCCGCAGCCGTCATGGCAGGACGGAGCAGTGCGCTTCCGGGATCCCGGGTTCGCAGAGTGTGCGTCGCGTCACTGACGGTAGACCTGAAAGTTTCGGTAGAGCAAGCCGATCCCGGTAATCTGACCTCGAACGAGGAGGAGTAGTCGATGACGACTCGGCGCGAGCCAACGGCACGTCAGATGCGCCTGGCGGTCGAACTGCGGAGACTCCGCGACGCGGCAGGCCTCACCGCCCGGGAGGCAGCGACCCTGCTCGGCGTGAGCAACGTCCAGATCAGCCAGATCGAGGCCGGACTGACGGGAGTGAGCGAACAGCGACTGCGCCGCCTCACGTCCCACTACGCCTGTACGGACGAGGAGTTCATCGACGCGCTGGTCGCAATGGCCACCGATCGGACGCGGGGCTGGTGGGAAGAGTACCGGGGCCTGTTGCCGACGCCATTCCTGGACCTGTCCGAGCTGGAGCACCACGCCCGGTTCCAACGCCACGCGGCCATCCTGTACGTGCCGGGCCTGCTGCAGACGGAGGACTACGCACGCGCAGTCTTCTCCTCCAGGCTTCCCGAACTCACCAACGAGGAAGTGGAGTTGCGCATCCGGCACCGGATGACACGCCAGGAGATCAGCATCCCGTACGAAGTGGTGCTCCATGAGGCGGCGCTACGGATCCGGGTCGGCGATCGCGCCACATCGAAGGCTCAACTCGCCCAGTTGCTTTCACTTTCCGAAGCGGACCACATCACCTTGCGGGTCGTACCCTTCGACCTGGACGGCTTCGCCAGAGCGTCCAGCACGATGACGTACGTGGGCGGCCCCCTGCCCAAGCTGGACACAGTAGTGCGCGACGCACCCCATGGCTCGGTCTTCATTGATTCTGAGGCGCAGCTCAACACCTATCGAACGAGCTTCCGTAGAGTAAAGGCCGCATCACTCGAACCCGAACAGTCGCGCGAGTTCATCCACAAGCTGACGAAAGAGCTGTGAGGCACCCCATGGACAACTGGCGGAAGTCGTCCTACTCGGGCGAGGGCGACGGCAACGAGTGCGTGGAGATCGCAAACACACTCACCCACATAGCCGTTCGCGACACAAAGGCCCCGGCCAGGGCAACCCTCACCTTCCCGACCGGAGCCTTCACCACCTTCGTCGAAGCCCTGAAGCAGGACTACTCCACCGTCACCGACTTCGCCAGGTTCCGCGGCTGATCCACCTCGTTGCCCCGAGCCGTGGCCAACTCACACGCGAAGACCTGCAACGGCACCGTCGCGACGAGCGGCTGCAGCAATGTCGGCGTGGCAGGGATGCGGATCAGATGGTCCGCGTACGGGACCACCGCCTCGTCGCCCTCCTCCGCGATGACGATGGTGCGGGCGCCCCGCGCCCGGATCTCCTGGATGTTGGACACGATCTTGTCGTGCAGGACCGAGCGGCCACGCGGGGACGGCACCACGACCACCACCGGCAGGTCCTCCTCGATCAACGCGATCGGACCGTGCTTCAGCTCGCCCGCCGCGAAGCCCTCGGCGTGCATGTACGCCAGTTCCTTCAGCTTGAGGGCGCCTTCGAGCGCGACCGGGTAGCCCACGTGCCGCCCGAGGAACAGCACGGTGTTCTTGTCGGCCAGGGAGCGCGCCAGTTCCCGTACCGGCTCCATGGTCTCCAGGACCCGCTCGACCTCGCGGGAGATCCGGGACAGCTCGCGAATGACGGCCTGGATCTCGTCGCCCCACTTGGTGCCACGCACCTGGCCCAGGTACAACGCGACCAGATAGCAGGCGACCAGCTGTGTCAGGAACGCCTTGGTCGAGGCGACGGCGACCTCGGGACCGGCATGCGTGTACAGCACCGCGTCCGACTCGCGCGGGATCGTCGAACCGTTCGTGTTGCAGATCGCCAGCACCTTGGAGCCCTGCTCGCGGGCGTGCCGCAGCGCCATCAGCGTGTCCATGGTCTCGCCGGACTGCGAGATGGCGATGGCGAGCGTACGGGGATCCAGAATGGGATCCCGGTAGCGGAACTCGCTCGCCAGCTCCACCTCGCACGGGATCCGCGTCCAGTGCTCGATGGCGTACTTGGCGATCAGTCCGGCGTGGAAGGCCGTACCGCAGGCGATGATGACGACCTTGTCGACCTCCCGCAGGACGGCGGCCGGAATCCGTACCTCGTCGAGCGTCAGCGAGCCGGACGCGTCGATGCGGCCGAGGAGTGTATCGGCGACAGCCTTGGGCTGCTCGGCGATCTCCTTGAGCATGAAGTAGTCATAACCCCCCTTTTCGGCCGCGGAGGCGTCCCAGTCGATGTGGTACGAGCGCACGTCGGCGGGGCGGCCGTCGAAGCCCGTGACCGTCGCCCCGTCCCGGCGCAGCTCCACCACCTGGTCCTGACCCAACTCGATCGCCGACCGCGTATGGGCGATGAAAGCGGCGACGTCCGAGGCGAGAAAGGCCTCGCCCTCTCCGACGCCCACCACCAGCGGCGAGTTCCGTCGCGCCCCCACCACCACATCCGGCTCATCGGCATGCACGGCGACCAGCGTGAACGCGCCCTCCAGCCGCCGGCACACCAGCCGCATCGCCTCGGCCAGGTCGGCGCAGGACGAGAACTCCTCGGCGAGCAGATGCGCGACCACCTCGGTGTCCGTCTCGGAGGCCAGCTCGTGACCCCGCTCGGCCAACTCGGCGCGCAGCAGGGCGAAGTTCTCGATGATGCCGTTGTGCACGACGGCGACCCGGCCCGCGTTGTCGAGGTGCGGATGCGCGTTGGCGTCCGTGGGGCCGCCGTGCGTGGCCCAGCGGGTGTGCCCGATGCCCGTCGTGCCCGTCGGCAGCGGGCGGTCGACCAGCTCCTTCTCCAGGTTGACCAGCTTGCCGGCCTTCTTCGCGGCGGCGAGCCCCCCGTCCGCGAGCATGGCGATGCCCGCCGAGTCGTATCCCCGGTACTCCAGTCGTTTCAGTCCGGCCATCACCACGTCAAGCGCCGCCTGCGACCCCACGTATCCAACGATTCCGCACATGAGCGGCAGCCTACGGGCCGTCACCCGCCCGAACGGGCTCCCGCGTGCCCGAAATCGGAAATTCCCGCCAGGGCAGGAAGGTCCTGGCGGGAATCGGGTCACAGCGAATCAGAGCGAACCGGATCCGCGCATCAGCCGAGTTTCGTGAGCTGGGCCTCGACGAGCTCCATCGGGAAATCGAAGTCCTTGCCTGTGGCGGCCGCGGCGATGTTGACGGCCGGGAAGTAGGCGAGGGTGGCGCCCTTGCGGACGACCACGCCCTTCACCGGGGCCTTGATGCCCTCCTCGGCGTCCACCGTCGAGGTCAGGGCCAGCGCCTCGTCGGCTCCCTGGGGCGCGTCGGTGGTCACGACCTTGAGGATCTTGGTCTTGTCGCTGCCCACGGTGAAGGTGAAGCCGCCGGCGCACTTGGCCGCGGCCGTGCTGAGGTCCGCGAAGGCCTTCTCGGCGCCGCCGTCCTCGTAGGAGGCGAGCGTCAGTACGACCTTCGCCCGGTCGACGGCGGCGAGCATGGTGTCCTCGGCGCTCGCGCCCGCGGCGGGCTTCTTCGCGTCGCCCGTCCACGACCGCTTCACCGTGTCGGCGGGCTTGCCCACGTAGGAGCCGCCCTGGAGGTACGCGAGCGGCTCGCACGCCGGGTCGTCCGTCTTCACCTTGTCCTGCGCGATGTCGTCCCGCGCCGGCACCTTGGTGACGACCTTGCCGCTCTTGACGTCCGCCTGTGTGAGCGCGGCCTTCTCCAACTCGGCGGCGGTCAGCACCTTGGCGGCAGCCGGGGTGGCGGAGACGGTCTTGTCGGCCTGGGCGGTCTTGCCGTCGCCGGACTTGTCCCCGCCGTCGGAGGAGCCGCCGCAGGCGGTGGCCAGCAGGGCGAGCGCGGCGACGGAGGCGGCGAGTGCGGTACGGCGTACGGCGGTGGGTCTCACAGGGGAATCACTTTCTCTTCAGATCTGCGGAGGTTCTCCGCATGCTTTCAGTACACGTCAGGTACATATGGCCACCGGGCCACCATCCTGGTCGGCGGGAGCCCGCCGATGGGCCCGGCCCTTACCTAGTGAACGTCTCCAGGCTCTGCCGATATCCAAGGCCCGTCTCCGGGGCTTCTCGGCAGATTTCGACGACGAAGTCTCCCAGGGCGTCCTTCGTCGGCCTTCCGTCCGCCGCGAGCGCACCAGGTTCGGCCTTCCAGTCGATCAGATGGACCTGAACCTCATACCTTCCCGGATCCAGCGGGATCCGGAGCCGGTCCGCTCCGGTGTACTCCCCAACGGCCTCGAGTCCTCCCAGCCCGACGAGACCGTCGGAGACGAGAAGGTAGGGCTGCGACGAGACCAGGCGGTACCGGGCCTCGCGCTGCGTGAGGCCACCCAGCGCCGAAACCCCGCGAACGGTGAACTGATAGGCCCCGTCACCACCGATGTTGATGGGCACGAGAGCACCTTCCTGGACTGCCTCGCCCAGGCTCTCGTCATCCGCGACCTCGTCCTCCCAGTCGTCGAGGTCGGTGACCGAGGCGAAGCGTGAGAGCCGCCACAAGGCGAACATCCCCGCCGATGTGCCCACCGTCTCCGTCACATCGAGTTCCGACAAAGCCATAGCTCGCTCCCAGCCCTAGCACCGTTTACTTATGTTGATTTTGCATACACGATCACCCGGTTTGAGCCCCTGCTTCTTCAACTGGCGCGAAATCTGTGAGCCGATACTTCGATTGACAGAACTGTTGAGCGGGATCATGTTCCCCACATCGTCCGCGCCGCCGAGTTGCAACTCGATGATGTGATCGATGTCCGATCCCTCCACCGTCTCATTGCCCGCACGACGCCACATGTCCGCTGCGCTTCCGGACCGCTCCACCTTCGTCACGACCAGCTTGCCGTCGGCCCCCGCGGTATTGAGAGCAGCAACCTTGCGATCAGCGGCGGCTATCTGATCCTCGTCCCAGCTCTTCTTGTACTTCAGCTCAAGCGTCGCGCCGTTGCAGTTGTGAACGAGGACCGGTGTGGCCCCCGCCAGCACGTAGTACGTGTGCAGGTCGTCGACGGTGAGGTTGTGGACCGTGGACGTCTGGGCTGTCCACCGCTCGATCGCCGTGATCTGGACGTACGTGCCGGCGCTGGTCTGCAGCCACTCGCCCGACTTCAGGTCCGTGGCCTTGACCCACTTGTTCAGCGCCGGGACCCAGATGGGGTGTCCGTCGGTCGCGGTGATCGAGGCTGTCTTGTCACCCTTGTCGCCGTCGGTGTCAATCGTGACCTTGACCAGGTGCTTGAGCCCATGGCCCTTGATCTCGGCGGTGACAGTCTCAGTGCTGGTCTCCCCGGTCTCGGGGTCGGTGGCGACGACCTTGTCGCCGTTCTTGACGTCCTCGATCGGCTTGGCGGTGCCGTCGGCCATCAGGACCGGGGTGCCGGGGACGAAGCTGTTGCACTTGCCTCCGCCGAGCTTGCTCCGGGCTCTCTGATAGCCAGTCTTGACTTTCTCGCTGGCCTTGGCAGCCGCCTTCCTCGCCTTTTGGACCCGGTTGCCGGTCTTCTTCGCGGCCGCCTTCGCCGCTCTGGTCGCCGCCTCCTTGGCCTTCTTCTTCGCCAGCTGGGCCGCCTTCTTGGCCGCGGCCTTCGCCGCCGCCTTCGCCTTGCGGGCCATCTCGGCGGCCTTCTTGGCCAATTCGATGATCTTGCGGGCCTTGGACACGGCCGAGCGCCACGCGCTGACCGCCCCGGCGACCCGCTTCGCCATCCGCAGCACTGCCGGGATCTTCGCCAGCTTGCCCCACGGGATCGCGTCGATGATCAGGCTTCCGCAGGACCACAGGTCACCGCGGGAGAAGCAGCCAACAATGTCGTTCCAGCCCAGGAACTCCTTCAGCATCGCCCCGCCGACCGACAGGATGATGTCCGTCAGCGACGTGTGCATCTGCTTGTTCGCCCATGCCACGTCGGAGCCGGACGGGCCACCGTAGTCGCCGCCCCCGCCACCGCCTCCGTCGGCCACCGACATCAGGCCGGACGGGTCGGAGAACGTGACCGGGTTGTTCTCGCAGTACACATACCCGTTCATCTGGACCGGGTCGTCCAGGTCCAGCACGGGGTCCGGCGACAGGAACCTGCCCGTCGACGGGTCGTACTCCCGCGCCCCCAGGTGCACCAGTCCACCGGACGTGTCGTCGTCACCGCCGATGTAGCTCTGGTGCGAGCGCCAGCTGTTGTGCTCGCTGCGCTTCACACCGAAGGCGTCGGTGCGCGAGAACTCGACCCGGTTGCCGGCCGCCAGGGTCACGTCCGCGTAGGCCGTGCCGTTCTGGTCGGTGGCCTGGACGTGCAGGGTGGACTTGTTGCTGCCCTGCACGTGCCGCATCACCGTCGGGGCACCCGGCTGGGCGTAGTAGCGCTCGGTGTACGCCGGTGTGCCGTTCGCCGTGGTCGCCACCGTCGTGCCGTCCAGGTACAGGACGTTGTCCGCCGCGCTGAGCGCCATTAGCCGCTCACCGTCGGGGCCGTACACGTACGTCGTCTCGTCCGCCGGCACCCACACCTGCGCGTCCGAGCTGTTGCAGGTGTAGAGCTGCAGGTCCTTGCCGCTGGTGAAGTCCGAACTCGGCACGTCCAGGCACTTGCCCGAGGCGACGTGCTTGAGCGTGCCGGTGGCGGTCGCCGTCCATTTCTGACCGTCCGCGCCCGTGCAGTCCGCGACGACCACCGCGGTGCCGTTCGCCGTGCCGCCGCCGCTCGGCATCACACACTTGCCGAGGATCTTCAGCGCGCCCGTGGACGGGTTGGCCGGGTCGGCCGAGTCGATGCGGAACTTCTGGGCCTTGGTGCCGTTGCAGTCGTAGATCTGGACGGGCGTGCCCGCCGCCGTCGAGGCGCTCTGCAGGTCCAGGCATTTGTCATTGGGCGTGTTGACGAACGCGCCCTGGCCGTCCTCACCGAAACCGGTGATCTTCTCGACCTGGCCGTCCCACGTCCACGACAGGGCCTGCTCGTCGCCGGCGTACGTGCGGGTCTCGGTGTTGCCCACGGTGTCGTACGTCAGCGTCGACGCCTCGGTGACCTGCGCGCCCGAGTCCGCGGTGTACGTGTGCGACATGCCGGTCAGCGTGTGCGGCTGGGTGCCGTCCGCCTTGCCGTACGCGTACGTGGTCGTGGCGTCCTTGGCGGTGTTCCCGCTCGTGTCGTGCTCGACCAGCTTCTTGCGGTTGCCCAGCTCGTCGTACTCGTACGACTTGTAGTAGCCGTCACCGCGCGTGCCGGCGGTCGCCGAGGTCGGGGTGCCGTCGGTGTTCGTGGCGCACGCCGAGTCACTCGCCGTCCACGCCTGCGTGAGCTGGCCGATGACGTCGTACGAGAAGCACTGGCGGTCCGTGATCGAGTCGACCGTGTCCTCGATCTTGGTGACGTTGCCGGCGTTGTCGTACCCGTACGTACGCGAGTTGACGCGGTGGCCGGCCACACCCGTGGTGTCGGTTGTCGACTCGCGGTCGACGATGGACCGGGTGAGGGCGCCGGTGCGCTCGTCGAACAGGTTGGTGGTCCACACCCGGTTGGGGTGCTCGCCGCTGACCGCGCGCAGGACCTGGCCGTAGGGACTGTAGGTCGTGTCGGCCGTGTACCAGTCCAGGCCGGAGGTGGAAACCGGCAGTCCGTCCTCGTTGTAGCGGGTGACGACCTTCTCGGCGTCCAGTGCGCCCGCCTTCGGCAGGTTCACCGACTTCAGCAGACCGCTGTCGGAGTACTCGTAGGAGTACGTGTACATCTCCGCCAGGCCGTACTTCTGCGCGACCAGCGGCGGCAGCGTGATCTGCTTGCCGGTGGGCTGGTAGTCGTCGGTGTAGCCGGTGATCTTCGTGGTGTAGGGCAGACCGTCGGTGTAGCGGGTCGCCGACGAGGGCAGGCCGGCACCGCCGATCAGCTCGTCGTAGGCGTTCTGCGCCAGCAGGGTGCCGGTGGAGGAGTCCAGGCGCTGCTCGGTCGGGCGCGACAGCTCGTCGTAGCCGGTCCACACCTTCACACCGCGCGCGTCGGTGGTGGTCACGGGCCGGTCGAGCACGTCGTACGTGGTCGACGTCGTGCCGGTGTCCGGGTCGGTCGCCGAGAGCCGGCGGCCGCGCGCGTCGTACGTCCAGCTCCAGCTGTTGCCCTTGGTGTCGGTCGCCTCGACCTGGTCGCCGCGCGCGTCGAACTCGTAGCGCGTCTCGCGGTGGGCCGAGCGCAGTTTGTCGGTGAACGTGTCGACGCGGACCGTGCGGCCGAGCGCGTCGCTCCAGCTGCGCTGCGCGGCGGCGCCGTCCGGCTCGATGACGGTGGAGTAGTCGTAGCCGTACACGTACCGCGTGGACTTCTCGGGCTTGACAGTGCCCGCCTCGTACGGGGTCTCGGAGACCTCGCGGCCCAGACCGTCGTACGCGTACATCGTCGCGTTCGGGATCTGGAAGTCCGAGGCGACCTCGAACATCACCGTCTGCGGGTCGCCCGGCGCGTAGTAGGCGTTGTCGGTACGCTCGATCGTGCCGTTGGCGCTGTAGTGGACGTCCGTGATCAGGCGGCCCTTCCCGACCGCGGACTCCTGCGTCTGCCGCTCGCGGCCGAGGCCGTCGTAGAAGACCACCGAGTCCTCGTACGTGCCGCGGTCGTTCAGCGCGGAGGTGACCACGGACACCGGCTCGTCGGGCGTGGTGTTGTACGTGAACTTCACCGACGGGTTGCCCGACGTGGACTGCGAGGGCTTCCAGCCGGCGACCGTGCGGCCCAGCGCGTCGTACGCGTAGGTCGTGGTGTGGCCGTTGGCGTCCTTCTCCGTGAGCGTGGTGCCGCGGCCGGGCTCGATCGTGGACACCGTCTCGTGGCCGAGCGCGTTGGTGGACGTGATCGTGTAGGTCTGGCCCGTGGGCGGGTCGTAGTCCGTGGTGTCCTTGTTGCCCGCGGCGTCGGTCGTGGTCTTGGAGCGGCCGTAGGCGTCGTAGGTGAGGGCGGCGCTCTGCGTCCAGCTGCCCCCGCCGCCGCTGACGTCCCAGGTGGTGGTGGCCAGGCCGCCGGTCGGGGCGTCGCCGTAGGCACCGCCGTCGTAGGCGATGCGCGAACCGGCGATCCAGTCGTCGGCCGTGGCCGTGGCGGCGTCCGCGCAGGTGCCCGCGGTGGTCAGCGTCTGCTTGGGCAGGCCGATGAGCCACTTGGTGGTGTTGTGGACGTAGGACGTGACGGTGCAGGACTCGTCGCCCGTCTTGTCCTTGTCGCCCAGGAAATCGACCTGGACGGGCAGGCCGTAGGTGTCGTCGTACGTGGTGGACGTCTTGACCGTCCGCGAGGTGCGGGTGTCGTCGCCGGTGCCGGAGGAGCGGGTCACCGAGATGGTGTGGTCGTCGAGGACGCGGTACGCCTTGAGGGCGGGGATGCCGCCGTCGCGGACCCGCGTGGCCAGCACCTGATAGGTCGGGTACTCGACGTCACGGGTCAGCAGCGTGCCGCCGTACTTGGTGTACGTCAGCGTCTCCGCGACGCGGCCCTGGTAGGGCAGCTTGTCGGGGGCGATGGTCGCGCCGGTGGAGTCCTTGACAGTGACCGAGCGGGTGGTGCCGTCGGGCAGCGGATCGCCGTCCATCCCGCGGAAGTAGCGGGTCTCGGACATCGAGCGCTCGGTGCTCGCGTACTGCTCGCTGTCGTCCGCGCCGCCGATGGTGCGCACGAGGCCGAAGCCGCGCCACTGGTCGTAGGTGCGGGTCTTCTTCTTGGAGAACTCGGCCTGGTTGAGCGCCCAGGCGCCATAGTTCTTGTGTCCGGCGTCGTCCTCGTACTCGTACGAGGTGGTGACCGCCGGGACGCCCGTCATGCCGGACAGTTCCTGGACGTTGTCGACGACGTACTTGTTGAACCAGTCGATGGACTCGTCGGCCTTGTCCGGGTCCGGGTGCCAGTACGCCGGGAAGCACAGCCCGGTGTTCTCCTCCGGCTTCGGGAAGCCCGTGCCGGTGGCGCAGGCGCCGGCGGGTGCGGCGTAGTCGACGAGGGTCTCGCCGCCGTACTCGTTGACGACCCGTTCGATGCGCAGCCGGTCGAAGGTCGGGTTCGGGTCGCCGGCGCCCTCCTTGACCCGGTTGGGCATCGACTCCGTGTTGGCGACGAACGTCACCGGGCGCAGCGAGAGCGCCTTGCCGGCGGTGTCGTAGCCCTTGCGAGTGATGGACTCCAGCCACAGGGCCGTGCCCTCGTCGGTGCGCTCGGCGGGCAGCGACTGCTCCAGGTTCCACGAGTCCACCTTGGACAGCGCGGTGGAGCCCTTCGTGCGCTGGGCGTAGGAGGTGACCTGCGCCAGGCGCTTGCGCGACCAGAAGGTCGGCACCGGCACAAAGCACTCCTTGCCGGAGGCGCCGGAGCAGTACAGGTCGGCCGGGGTGTCGTACCAGATGTGGGTCTTCGCCCAGTCGCCCGAGGTGAAGTTGTCGTTGGTGCAGGCGATGCCGTCCTCGGTGAAGCAGCGCTCGTCGACCGTGAAGGAGACACGGGCGAGGGGCTCGGCGGAGAACAGCGTGTCGGAGCGCTGGCCGTAGTCGATGCGGCTGAGGTAGCCGCCGCGGTCGTAGGTGACGGGCGCTTTGAACTTCAGGTTCTTGGAGTAGTGGTTGGTCTCCTTCTTCCACCACAGGCTCATGGCGTTGCCCTGGGGGTCCACGACGTAGTCGAGGTTCCAGCGCCAGCCCTGGTCGCAGAAGGAGTCCGCGAAGGCGGTGGCGTGGCAGGGCTCGCCGGACTGGTTGCCGGCGACCGGCACGGTCAGCACCGAGTCGGTGGTGTCGTCGCCGCCGGCCCAGCCGGGCAGCTTGTTCCTGCCGAAGTAGTACTGGGTGCCGTCGGTGGTGGTGACGCGCCAGTACTCGCCGTCCGCGTCGCCGTTGCCGAGGGAGGTGTCCTTCAGCAGCTCCACGCGGGAGCCGTCGCCGCCGGCGGTCTCCCACGTGCCGGTGGTGTCGTCCTTGACCAGCTCGGTGGTGGTGCCGCCGAGGGTGAGGGTGGCGTTGTCTGAACCCCAGCACAGGTCGCTGGTCTTGTGGTCCGCGTTGTTGCCGTTCGTGAGGTCGTCGCGGCAGGAGCGGTAGGTGCGGGTGACGGAGCCGGGGTTGTACTCCCAGCCGTCACCGATCCAGGAGGCCTGGTTGTTGGTGGCCGAGGTGCGGCCGTCGACGACCTGCGAGTTGTAGCCGAAGGCGATGCTCGGCGAGGGCCCGTTGGGAACTTCCGGGGGCTGCAGTCCGTAGGTGTAGGTGAAGGAGCCCGAGCTGTTGCCGGCCGCCCAGGAGCCCGCGCTGACCAGCGGCGTCGCCGAGAAGTCGCCCTTGGCGCCGCTGCCGGAGGAGGTGGCGACCAGCACGGAGGAGCCGGACTGGACACTGGCGGTGCGCACCGATGTGCCGGTCTTGCTCGTGTGGTAGACGCCGTCGGTGACGACGCCCTTGCCCGTGGCGGTGGCAGGGTTCACCGTCCCGCCGGCGGTGGAGTCGGTGAGCTCGGCGACATCGATGGTGGCCTCGACGCGGCGCACGCCGTCCAGGACGCCGTCACCGGTGACGTCGTCGAGGGTTGGTTCGACGACGTTCTTGGTGTCGACCTCGGTCGGGTCGGAACAGCCGGCGGTGTCCGGGGTGGTCAGGAAGCACTCGGGGTACTTCGTGATCTGCAGCCGGTCGGCCCAGTCGGCACCGTAGAGCTCGGCGAACTGGGTGTAGTCCAGGGCGACAACCGCGTCGCCGGTGGCGGTGTCGGGCGGGTCCACCTGGAAGACGAGGCCGTTGATGTCACGACCGGCCAGCGTGGTGTCGTCGACGACGGTGGCCTGCCAGTCGCCCTCCAGCGCCGTCGCCTCGGTGGCCGTGGCGGTGGCGGGGGCGCCGACCTCGACGGGCAGGGTGCCCACCGGGACGGTCTCGCCGGCGGTCAGGCTCGACACCGTCTCGGTGGCGGTGGCAGCCGTCGGCTCGGTGGTCTTGGTCGGCTCGTACACGGTCTCGGGCTGCGTGTCGCCCGTGGTCATGTCGGCGAGGGAGCCGCCGTCCTCGCCACTCGCCTCCTCGGCGACGGGCAGGTCGACCAGGTCCACGCCGGTCCGGTCGTCGCCGGGCGGCGGCACGGCGTACGCGCCGCTCAGCGTGCCGACCGTCAGCGCCATGAGCAGCGCGAGGAGCACACCGACCCGTGCTGTTCTGCGTCTGTTCCGCCCGGCGCGTGTACGAGGCAGAAGGCCCCGGCCACTCCACGAAAGAGATCCCCACACGACGGCCGCGGCCCCCCACAGTCCGATCCGATACAGACGGCGAGCGCAGGGAACGCGCAGGTGTCCGACGGAAATTGATGGGGTGGATATTCAGCCATGGGTTTACGTTCCGTCAAATCTCCTTAATGGCTTGTGATTTCTCCCACAGGACATTCCCTCTCCACATCTGGCGGTTTCTCCAAAACTTGGACATCTCTATCCGAGCGATACTCAATTACTCTGCACACACTACGTTTTCGCGCCTTTGATGACTGTTTAGGCCCTGTTTCGGACTCGTCGGAGCTTCACTCGGCCCCCGCTCCGCCGCAGGTCATGGACTCACCTCGGGCGGACCCCGGCAGCGGCACATGTGGCCGGATCCGGGTCCATCGGCCATCCTTCTCAGGCGCTCCCGTCTGCCATGTCGCGCTGCTGTGCGTTGAGCACCGTGCGTTTCGGTGGGCCCGGAGCGGGGGGCTTCATCAGGGAGGGAATCCAGCACCGTGGACCGTCGTCGTCTCATTCGGGCCTTGCCCAGACTCCGGGCCGTACCCCGGCGCACCACGGCCGGAGTGGCCGGACTGGTCGCCGCCGCGCTGGGCGCCGCCCTGCTCTCCCCCTCCTGGGGTGGGCCGGAGGACACGGCCAAGCCCGGGCAACAGCACAGCGCCAAGGGCCCGTTGGACGAGAGCGCCGCGCAGCGCAAGGCCCGCAGCACCGGCAAGCGCGTCGAGGTCACCGCCCGGCGCGACGCGACCTCCACCACCTACGCGCTGCCGGACGGCAGCTTCGAGCTGACCGCGTACGCCGCGCCGATCCGCGCCGAGGTGGACGGCGAGTGGAAGCGCATCGACACCACGCTGACACACACGAAGGACGGCTGGGCGCCGAAGGCGGCCACCGAGCCGGTGGTGTTCTCGGCCGGCGGCAAACACTCCGTCACCCACCACGCGAGCGCCACGAGCGGTACGGCCGTCGTCCGCCCTGCGGTGTACGCAGCCTCCCGCGCCCAGCGCACCGGCAGCGTCCAGGCGTCCGACCCGGCCTTTACCGACCTGGTCACGTTCAGCGGGGGCGGCCACGAGATCACCATGAGCTGGCCGGGCGCGTTGCCCACACCGGTCATCGACGGCGCGAGCGCCCTCTACCCGAATGTGTTCGACGGGGTGGACCTGCTGCTGACCGCCCAGGACAGCGGCTTCACCCACGTCCTGGTCGTGCACAGCTCCGCGGCCGCGCAGAACCCCTCGCTCGCCGAGCTCACCTACCGGCTGTCGTCCCCGGACCTCACCTTCCACCGCGACGCGGTGACCCAGGTCGTGACCGCCGAGGACAACGACGGCAACGAGCTCGCCGTCTCCCCGACGCCGTACCTGTGGGACTCGGCCGGCAAGCCGGCCGTCACGGAGGGCGCCGATCCGCAGCCCGCCGAGCCCGGCGAGGAGCCTTCGCCCGCCTACTCGGAGGGGCCCGGCGAGGCCGCGTCCGACAACCCCACCGGCGGCGCGGACACCGACGACACCGCCGATCCGCAGCAGGAGCCGAGCGCGAGCCGCTCGGGCACGGCGCAGCAGTCCTCGTACCACTGGACCCGGGGCTCCCGGGTCACGACCGCCGCGTTCGCCTCGACCGCCGCCGACGACGTCCTCGCCCTGCCGGGCCTGGCCGGCCCGCAGCCGGGCACCCACCGCGCGGTCGGCAAGGCCGAACTCAGCGGCCAGGGCACCGGCTCGGCCGTCCTGACCGTCGCCCCGGACCGCTCACTGCTGACCGACGACGACACCCGGTACCCGGTCTTCATCGATCCGTCGATCACCGGCAAGACCAAGAACTGGACCACCGTCTACAAGAAGTACCCGGACTCCAACTTCTACGACGGCGCCAACTACAACACCGGTACCACCGAGGCCCGCGTCGGCTACGAGTCCACCACCGGTGGCCTGTCCCGCTCCTTCTTCCGCCTGGGCTGGACCTCCAGCATCAAGGGCGCCATCGTCAGCTCCGCCACCATCCGCCTGCTGGAGACCTACTCCTGGTCGTGCTCGGCGCGCGAGATGCAGCTGTGGTACACGGGCGGCATCTCCTCGTCAACGACCTGGAACAACCAGCCGTCCTGGAAGACGAAGCTCGGCACCAAGTCCTTCGCCAACGGCTGGAGCTCCTCCTGCCCGGACGCGTACGTCACCTACGACGGCAAGTCCATCGCCCAGGACGCCGCCGACGGCGGCTGGACCAGCTTCAACATCGGCCTGCGCGCCACCACCGAGGACTCCTCGTACTCCTGGAAGAAGTTCAAGGCCGAGGGCGAGTCCGCGCCGAAGATCACCATCAACTACAACCGCAAGCCCGCCGAGCCCACCAAGCTCCACATGACCCCGGGCCCGGACTGCGACACCACCAGCCCGTACGCCTCGGTCGGCGCCAGCGACCTGACCTTCGACGCCACCAGCTCCGACCCCGACGGCAACCTGAAGTACCTCGACTTCGAGGTCTGGGAGTCGGGCGTCGCCACCAAGATCTACGACGGCAACGTCGCCGTGGACTCCACCGGCAAGGCGAGCATCACCCTCGACGGCGCCGACGGCACCAGCAGCAACTTCGCCAACGGCAAGACGTACTACTGGCGGGTGCGTGCCATCGACTCCACAGGCGCGGCCTCGACCTATGCGCCGCCCTCCACCGTCAACTGCGGCTTCAAGTACGACTCGTCGGCGCCCAACTCGCCCAAGGTGACGTCCACCGCTTTCCCGGAGGACGACGGCCAGGGCACCACGTGGAGCACGGTGGACTTCGGCACGGCCGGCAACTTCACCTTCAGCCCGGACGGTTCGGCCGACACCGTGAAGTACCAGTGGCGCTTCAACGGCACCAGCTTCAACGACACCGAGTCCGTCACGGTCAGCGCCGGAGCCTACGCCACCCGCTCGCTCACACCGCCGACCGCCGGGCCCAACATCCTCTACGTCAGGGCCCTGGACGGCTCGGGCAACCCCTCGCCGGAACCGACGAAGTACCTGTTCTACGTCACCCCGCGCGACACCGCCGACACGGCCGGCGACGTGACCGGCGACGCCCTCGCCGATCTCTTCGTCATCGACGCCACCGGTGACCTCAGGCTGTACCCGGCGGAAAAGGACGGCGACATCCACGTCTCGCTGCCCGCCGCCCACGACGACGGCGAGATCATCGAGACCGACTCCGATGACGACGGCATCCCGGACTACGGCCTCTACTGGGTGGACGACACCGTCACCACCCCGGCGCTGATCACCCACAACGGCGACTTCCTGCCCGGTGACGGCATCCAGGACGTGGTCGCCCGCATGCCCGACGGCAAGCTGTACATCTACCCCGGCGACGGCTACGGCAGCGTCGACGTCTCGCGGCGCGTCGAGTTCCGCCTCCCCGACGCTGCCCCCGCCCCGGCCTCGCTGAGCCAGATCCTGGCCATCGGGGACTACGACAACGACAAGCGCCCGGACATGTTCGCGGTCTCCGGCACGGCCCTGTGGGCGTTCACCGGCTATACCGGCGGCAGTTTCGCCAAGGCCGAGCAGATCACCGCGACCACCTGGGACAACCGCCAGCTGATCAACGTCGGCGACGTCAACGGCGACGGCGAGGTCGACCTCGTCTACCGCACCTTCGCCACCGACCGCCTGCTGGTCCGCTTCGGGGTGACCGACAGCAACGGAGGCACCACCCTCGCCTCCCTCGGTCACGCCGCGGACTCCCTGACCGGGACCGACACCGAGTACGCCACCGGATGGAGCAAGACCGCCTACACCCTGGTGTCCGGCACCCCTGACGTCAACGGCGACGGGATCCCCGACATCTGGGCGCGCAAGGCGGACGGCTCGGTCGTCTTCTTCGCCTGCACCAAGACCGGCGTCGGCACGCCGATCACAGTCATCAGCGGCGGCTGGGAGAGCAAGAAGGCCTTCGGCTGACCGGTCGGCGACAGCGCCACTCGGGCCCGTGTCCTCTCCCGGGGCACGGGCCCGAGCGCATCCCGCGTGACGGACCCCACCCCCCATGCCGTCCGTACTCCCGTAACAATGGACTGTGATCTCTCCGGTCTCCTCGATATCCCGGAGCGCCCACCGGTCCAGGCCGGAGGCGACTCCCTACGTCGACCTCACCCGTACCGAGTGGAGCGCGCTGCGCGAAAAGACGCCGCTCCCGCTCAACGCGGAGGAGGTCGAGAAGCTGCGCGGTCTGGGCGACGTCATCGACCTCGACGAGGTCCGGGACATCTATCTGCCGCTGTCCAGACTGCTCAATCTGTACATCGGCGCCACCGACGGACTCAGAGGCGCCCTGAACACCTTCCTCGGCGAGAAGGGCTCCCAGTCGGGCACCCCGTTCGTCATAGGAGTCGCCGGTTCGGTGGCCGTCGGCAAGTCCACCGTCGCCCGGCTCCTGCAGGCCCTGCTCTCCCGCTGGCCCGAGCACCCGCGCGTCGAGCTGGTCACCACGGACGGCTTCCTGCTGCCCACCAAGGAGCTGGAAGCGCGCGGTCTGATGTCGCGTAAAGGTTTCCCCGAGTCGTACGACCGCCGCGCCCTGACCCGGTTCGTCGCCGACATCAAGGCGGGCAAGGACGAGGTCACCGCCCCCGTCTACTCGCATCTGATCTACGACATCGTGCCCGGTCAGCGGCTCACGGTCCGCCGCCCCGACATCCTCATCGTCGAAGGCCTGAACGTGCTGCAGCCGGCCCTGCCCGGCAAGGACGGCCGCACCCGCGTCGGCCTCGCGGACTACTTCGACTTCAGCGTGTACGTGGACGCCCGGCCCGAGGACATCGAGGCCTGGTACCTCAACCGCTTCCGCAAGCTGCGCGCGACCGCCTTCCAGAAGCCCGACTCGTACTTCCGCAAGTACACCCAGGTCTCCGAGGAGGAGGCGCTCGACTACGCCCGCACGACCTGGCGGACCATCAACAAGCCCAATCTGCTGGAGAACGTGGCCCCGACGCGCGGCCGGGCGACCCTCGTCGTGCGCAAGGGCCCCGACCACAAGGTGCAGCGCCTGAGCCTGCGCAAGCTCTGACCATTACGCTGCGGCCATGCTGCATCTGCGCCTGATCACCCCCGCCGACCGCACCGATGACGTCATACGTCTGATCGAGCGGACGGTCGGCACGACCCACCTGGCCGTGCTGCCGGGGGCGGCCCGCAACCCCGTGGGCGATGTCGTCATGTGCGACGTCGCCCGGGAGGCCGGTGACGAACTCCTGACCGGGCTGCAGGAGTTGGGGATCGACCGGAGCGGCTCGATCGCCGTCGAGAACATCGACCTGTCGCTGTCGAAGCGGGCCGACAAGGCGGAGGAGGAAGCACCGGGCGAGGGTGCCGACGCGGTGCTGTGGGAGCACCTGACGGACGCGACGCACGAGGAGTCCACGCTCTCGGTCACCTACGTCGCGTTCATCACGCTGGCCACGATGATCGCGGCCTGTGGTGTGGTCCTCGACAACGCGATCCTGATCGTGGGCGCGATGGCGGTCGGACCGGAGTTCGGACCGCTGGCCGGGTTCTGCACGGCCCTGGTGCGCCGCGCCCCGCGGCTCGCGTGGCGCTCGCTGACCGCGCTGCTGGTGGGCTTCGCCATCGCGATGCTGGTGACGGTGGCCTTCAGCTACTTCATGGACGCGGTCGGCCTGTTCAGCGACACGCAGCTGGACGCCGAGCGCCCCAACACCCACTTCATCTACCGGCCCGACTGGTTCTCGTTCGTCGTGGCCGTCCTTGCCGGCTGCGCGGGCACGCTGTCCCTGACCTCCGCCAAGTCGGGCGCCCTGGTGGGCGTCGCCATCTCGGTGACCACGGTCCCGGCCGCCGCGAACGCCGCCGTCGCCTTCAGCTACACCGAGTACCACCAGGCGTGGCGCTCCACCGAGCAGCTGCTGCTGAACCTGCTGGGCATCGTGCTGGCCGGCACACTCACGCTGCTGGCCCAGAAGTGGTTCTGGGCCCGGCAGCGTGAACGCGCCGCCGCACTGAGCCGGTTCTAGGTCCTGTCGGCCTAGCCTCGTACTTCGCAGGTCACCCGATCGTGAAGATCAAGCGGTCATAGCCGATTGCTTGTCGATCGGAACCGTAGTGGCGAGAGCCGTGCCGGTCCGGATCGGTCGAGATCGGAGGCCCGGAGGTCGCTACGGCGAACCTTCTCGGCGACCTGCGAAGTGCGGGCCTAGCCGAGCGCCGACTTCACCGCGTCGGCGAGCCGCCCTGCCACCGACCGCGCATGGTCGATGTCGGCGGCCTCGACCATCACCCGTACGAGCGGCTCGGTGCCCGACGAACGGAGCAACACCCGGCCGGTGGATCCGAGTTCGCGCTCGGCGTCGGCCACCGCGGTGGCCAGCTCGGCCGAGGTCTTCACCCGCGACTTGTCGACGTCGGGCACATTGATCAGCACCTGCGGCAGCCGCTCCATGACCGAGGCGAGGTCCTGGAGCGTACGGCCCGTCTGCGCGACCCGGGCCGCCAACAGCAGACCGGTCAGCGTGCCGTCGCCGGTGGTGGCGTGGTCGAGGATGATGACGTGCCCGGACTGCTCGCCGCCGAGGGCGTAGCCGTGCTCCTTCATCTCCTCCAGGACGTAACGGTCGCCGACCGCCGTCTGGATGAGCGAAAGACCCTCGCGCTCCATGGCGAGCTTGAAGCCCAGGTTGGACATGACGGTCGCGACGACGGTGTCGGAGCGCAGTGCGGAACGCTCCCGCATCGCCAGCGCGAGTACGGCCAGGATCTGGTCGCCGTCCACCTCGGCGCCCGTGTGGTCCACGGCGAGGCAGCGGTCGGCGTCGCCGTCGTGCGCGATGCCGAGGTCGGCGCCGTGTTCGAGGACGGCGGCCTGGAGCTTGGCCAAGTGGGTGGAGCCGCAGCCGTCGTTGATGTTGAGCCCGTCCGGCTCGGCGCCGATCGTGATGATCTCGGCGCCGGCCCGCGTGAAGGCCTCCGGCGAGACCCGGGCGGCTGCGCCGTGTGCCTCGTCGAGGACGACCTTCACACCGTCCAGGCGGTTCGGCAGGACGCCGACGAGGTGGGCGACGTACTGGTCGAACCCTTCCTCGTACGCGCGCACGCGCCCGACGCCGGCACCGGTGGGCCGGTCCCAGGGAGCGCCGGTGCGGTGCTCCTCGTACACGCCCTCGATCCGGTCCTCCAGCTCGTCGGCGAGCTTGTGGCCGCCGCGGGCGAAGAACTTGATCCCGTTGTCGGGCATGGCGTTGTGGCTGGCGGAGAGCATCACGCCGAGGTCGGCGCCCAGCGCACCGGTGAGGTACGCCACCGCGGGGGTGGGCAGCACACCGACGCGCAGGACGTCCACGCCCGCGCTGGCCAGGCCCGCGACCACGGCGGCCTCGAGGAACTCCCCGGACGCGCGCGGGTCCCGCCCGACCACCGCGACCGGCCGGTGGCCCTCGAACGTGCCCGCCTCGGCCAGTACGTGCGCCGCTGCCACGGAGAGCCCGAGCGCGAGCTCGGCCGTCAGATCCGCGTTGGCGACACCGCGCACGCCGTCCGTGCCGAAGAGTCGTCCCACTTGTCCTCCTGAGGAAGCTTCAGAGTTCGGAAGTCATCCGATCACACGAGCCTTTGAGCACCTTGTGCCGTTATACGCCCATGACTGTGATAAACGAACGCCCCGGCGGCACTGTGGCGTGCCGCCGGGGCGTTCGGACGTACTCCGCGTACTGCGACGCGTACGAGCAGGCAGCGAAGATTAACGCTTGCTGTACTGCGGGGCCTTACGGGCCTTCTTGAGACCGGCCTTCTTGCGCTCGACCGCACGGTCGTCGCGCTTGAGGAAGCCGGCCTTCTTCAGGGCGCCGCGGTTGTTGTCCACGTCGGCCTCGTTCAGGGCGCGGGCCACGCCGAGGCGCAGGGCTCCGGCCTGACCGGAGACGCCGCCACCCGAGATGCGGGCGATGACGTCGTAGCGGCCGTCGAGCTCGAGCACCTTGAAGGGCTCGTTGACTTCCTGCTGGTGCACCTTGTTGGGGAAGTAGTCCTCAAGGGTGCGACCGTTGATCTTCCACTTGCCGGAGCCCGGGACGATCCGGACGCGGGCAATGGCGTTCTTGCGACGGCCCAGGCCGGCGGCCGGCTGCGGCTCGCCGAAGCGGCCGGCGAGGGACTCCGAGGTGTACTCGCCCTCGACGGGGACCTCGGACTCGGTGGTGTACTGGTCGATGTCGACGAGCTCAGTCTCTTCGACCGGCTGCTCAACGGTGGTCTCGGCCACGATTCTCCTCAGATTCTCTGTGTCTTAGGGGGTGGCCGGAACTACTGCGCGACCTGGGTGATCTCGAACGGCACCGGCTGCTGGGCAGCGTGCGGGTGCTGGTCGCCCGAGTAGACCTTCAGCTTCGAGAGCATCTGACGGCCCAGGGAGTTCTTGGGGAGCATGCCCTTGACGGCCTTCTCGACGGCCTTCTCGGGGTTCTTGTCCAGCAGCTCGTCGTAGCGGACGGAGCGCAGACCACCCGGGTAACCGGAGTGGCGGTACGCCATCTTCTGCGTCCGCTTGTTGCCGGACAGGTGCACCTTGTCCGCGTTGATGATGATGACGAAGTCACCAGCGTCGACGTGGGGGGCAAAGATCGGCTTGTGCTTGCCCCGCAGGAGGGTGGCGGCAGTGGTCGCCAGACGTCCCAGGACGACGTCCTGGGCGTCGATGACGTGCCACTGGCGAGTGATGTCGCCGGGCTTGGGGCTGTACGTACGCACGGTTCGTAGCCTTCGCTTCTTCAGTGAGTGGGTCCTGACAAGGCCACCACGGACGATCACGACAGCCCTGACCGCACTGCGGTGACGCATACCGCGTGCTGGTCGCTGGTCATCGGCCCCGGTGGACCGGTGTAAGGGCCCCTCACGTGAGAATGAGCAAGCCAATACACATAACGAATCGCTAGCCTACCCGCGCTGGCCCTGAAGGGTCAAAACGCGGGTCGAACCCCCTGGGGTTGCGGCGCTCCGGGTACCGCGGCGAGGGTCACTACCGCCGTGGCCACCACCGCCGCGGCCATCACCGCCGCGGCCGCTACCCGCTGCCGTCGCTACCGCCGCCGTCGCTACCGTGCCGTCGCTTACCGCTGCCGCCGCTTCATCGCTGTGGGCAATCGTCCCGCAGCGCGGGACGGGCGGGCACAGCCTGCAGGGCTTGGCGCCTTCCGACACGCCCCAAGGACAGCTCCGCCCGAATGGCTACGGCAGCAACCAGCACACACAAGGTAAGGCAGTCCCGGAAGGCCCGCCGGGTCACCGGCTCCAGCCAGGGCCACCTGAAACCGGGCACCTGCGGCACCAGCGCAAGCCAGAACCACGGACTCCGGGCGACCGAGCCCGGAAACGGCACCCCCGCGACCAGCAGCGGCACCACGACCAGCAGATAGTGGTCGTACGACGGCCGGGACACCAAAAACGCCGACAGCATCAGCGTCACGGCGGTCTCGACCAGCCGCAGCGCCCCAGGATCGACCCGAGACCAGCGCCGGTGCGCACACCAGACCCCCACCCCGGCGGCCACGAAGGCGACCGAGGTCGCCACCCCCTGCGGCACCCCGAGCCGTGCCAGCACGGGCCCCGGCGAAGCCTCGTACAGTCGTACGAACCTGTCGTGTCCCCGCAGCAGGAACGGCAGCGTCCGCGTGACGAACCCCGCAGGATCGGGCATCAGCAGCGCCGCCCCACCGGAGACCACCGCGGGCACCAGCACAAGCGAGCCCAGCCCGCGCCACTCCCGGGCGAAGACGAAGAGCAGCGCCACCGGCGCGAGCAGGGGCTTCAGGACGATCGCGGCGCCGATCACCACCCCCGCCGCGACCCACCGCCCCCGTACCGCGCACAGCAACCCCAGCGGCAGCGCGACCGCCGCCGTCACCGTCCAGTTGCCCAGCGTCACCAGATGTCCGAAGGGTGCGAAGCCCAGCGCGAGCCCGGTCAGGCCCAGTACGGCGAAGCGGCTGCGCCACGCGATCCCGTGGATGCGGAGCGCGCAGCCCCAGCCCGCCGCCAGCAGTACGGTCACCGCCAGTGGCACGAGCACCCGCAGCACGGCCAGCGGCAGCAGCGCCTGCGGCACCGCCGCGAGCACCGCGCCTGGCAGATAGAGGAAGTGCGGGTCGGCATACGGCGAGCCGCCGTCCAGCCAGGTCCGGGCCGCCCGGACGACGATCGCGTTGTCCATCCCGCCGTCCGAGCTCCTGCGCGCGACGTTCACGACCGGAACGCACAGCACCAGGGCCAACACCGCCCACGCATGCCAGGACGCCCGTCGCACCAACCACCCGGAGATGTCACTTTTGTCCTCGTTCATGCAGGTCACGCTAGGGGCTCAAGTGCGCTGTGATGCGGAACGGCACCCCCCAACACCCGTCTAAGATGCGGCGCATGAGTTATGGGCAGGGTGGGCAGGGGCAGCCCCCGTGGGATCCCTGGAAGCCGGGTTCTCAGCAGCCTCATTGGGGCAGCCAGAGCACCGATCGGACTCCTGACTGGGCGGCACTCGCCGAGGCGTCCGAGTCGCGCAACAAACGGCGCAGGCTGCTGTTCATCGGCGGCGCAGCGCTCGCCACGATCGGGGTCGGCGCGGCCGTCGCCGTGGCCGTGGTGTCCGCGAACGGGAACAGCCAGGCCTCGAATCAGCCCTCCAACCTGCCCGCCACCGCGACCATCCCGAGCGACACCACCGCGCCGGCCCCGTCGTTCGAGCCGACGTCGGCCCCTCCCCCGCTGGACCCGAAGGACTTCATATCCAGCGCGAAGAAGGACAAGGCGCCGCTCAGCCCGGACATCCTCTTCCCCGGTACGCAGCTGACCATGGGCGACCGCGTCTACCGCAAGGGTCCGACGGCCGACACGAAGAACTGTGCCTCGGCCACGAAGGGCACCCTCCCTGCGATCCTCACCAAGAACGGCTGCACACGCGTCCTGCGCGTCACCTACACCAAGGACGGTGTCGCGGTGACGGTCGGCGTGGCCGTCTTCGACACCGAGGCGCAGGCGACCAAGGCCAAGGGCGATGCGGACAAGAAGAGCATCGTCACCTCGCTGTCCGGCAACGCCGTCAAGTCCTTCTGCGACTCCGCCGTCTGCCGCTCGACCACCAACTCCTACGGCCGCTACGCCTACTTCACCCTCGCCGGGTTCACCAACGGCAAGGACGTGACGACGAAGGACACCAAGGTCTTCACCAGCGGCGACGACATCGCCGAGTTCGCCTTCCGGCAGATCCGCCGGCGCGGCGAGGCCCAGGCGTCGGCGGCAGCCAGCGAGTAGCGGCCCCGGGCGGCGGCCGACGAGGATCGACCGCCGCCGCACGAGGCACTGCGGGATACGGGACTACTGGCCTACTGGGCTACGCCACTGCTTGCTGCCGCGCCGCGTGTTGCTGCCCTACGTGGGCTCCCCCGCTTGTTACTGCCCTACTTGTGCTTCATCCGCAGCCGAATCGGCACCACCGCCGACTCCAGCTGCGTACGCAGCGTCATCTTGGAAACCCCCTCGGTCCGCTCCTCGAAGCGGATCGGGATCTCCACGGCGCTGTGTCCGGCGCGCACCGCCTTGTACTTGAGCTCGACCTGGAAGCTGTAGCCGGCGCTGTCGAGCGTTGCCAGGTCGACATCGCCCAGGGTCGCGGCCGACCAGAGGTTGAACCCGGCCGTGATGTCCCGGATCTTGGTGCCGAGCACGGCACGGGCGTAGCCGTTCGCGAAGCGCGAGAGCAGCACCCGGTGCACACCCCAGTCCTCGTCGAGCGAGCCGCCCTCGACATATCGGCTGCCGATGACAAGCCCCACGCCGGTGGCCACGGCCGTGCCGAGCATCCGGGGCACGGCGTCCACGGGATGGCTGCCGTCGGCGTCCATCTGCACGACATACGCGGCGCCCTCGTCGAGAGCGGCACTCATCCCGGCCGTGTACGCCCGCCCCAGACCGTCCTTCTCCGTCCGGTGCAGCACGCTCATCCGGCGCCGCCCGTCGGCGTTGTACTTCTCCGCGAGATCCTCCGCGATCCGCCCGGTGCCGTCCGGGCTGGAGTCGTCCACGATCTTCAAGTGCAGCCCGGCGAGCGGCAGTTGAAGGACGGCCTCGGTCATCCGGGGCAGATTCGCCGCCTCGTTGTACGTCGGCATCACCACGGTGACCGCCGCGTCCGCCCCCACGTCGTACGTCATGTCCTACTTCCCCTCCCCTACGGGCGCGGGTCGTCCCAGCGCCCGGCATTGCCGACCCGCCGCGGTCCAGCGGTCCGCGTCGAGCACCCCTCTGCCGTCCACGTCCGCGGACGGGACACCAGTGACACGAGCCGCCCGGGGTCCAGTTCACGGAACCGCGGCCACTCGGTCAGATGCAGCACGAGGTCGGCCCCGTTGCAGCGCTTCCTCGGGCGAGACCGCGTACCCGAGGAGCGGATGCGCCTTGCGGGGGCGGTCCGTCGCCGGGGTCATGGACCGTGAAATGCCGCATAATGCTGGAAATCCCGCGACCCAAAGGTCGCTCAGCAGCACCCCGCCCCGGGCAGCGAACGCTTGTTCCGCGCCTCCTTGTTCCGCGCGGCCAGCAACTCGTCGGCGGGGTAACCGACTTCTTCCAGCGTGAGTCCGTGCGGCCGTACGACATGAACCGCCGAATCCCGTACGCCGGCGGCCAGTACCTTCCCGGGCCAGTCCGGCTCGCGGTGCCCGTCCCCGACGAACAGCAGGGTGCCGATCAGCGAGCGCACCATGTTGTGACAGAAGGCGTCGGCACGGACGGTGGCGGTGATGATCCCGTCGTCACCGCGCACGAGGCTCAGCTCCTGGAGCGTACGAATGGTCGTCGCGCCCTCGCGCTTCTTGCAGTAGGCGGCGAAGTCGTGCTCCCCGACGAGCCGTTGAGCGGCCTCGTTCATGGCATCGACGTCCAACGGCCAGTCGTGCCACAGGACATGATGGCGCAGCAGCGGGTCCACACCGCCGGGGTTGTCGGTGACGCGGTAGGCGTATCGCCGCCAGATCGCCGAGAAGCGCGCGTTGAATCCTTCGGGCGCCTCGGTCAGGGACCACACCCGGACGTCCTTCGACAGCCGCCCGGCCAGCCGCTTCAGCAGCTTCTCCTGATGCTCGGCCCACAGCTCGACCGGCAGATCGACATGCGCCACCTGCCCCCGCGCATGGACGCCGGCATCGGTCCGCCCGGCCACGGTCAGCTCGTACGTCGTCGCCTTCGACCGCGTCACCGTTCGCAGAGCATCCTCGATCTCCGCCTGCACGGTCCGCTGCCCCCTGGCCTGCTTGGCCCACCCGGAGAACTCGCTCCCATCGTAGGAAAGGTCCATCCGCACACGCACAAACCCGGGCTGCACTTCGTCACTCACACCTAGATCCTCTCAGGCCATCACGCCCACGGACCGTGGGCAGCAGCCGACCGCACCGTTACAGGCTGTGGGCAAACGCGAAAGCGGGCCCGCCCCGCAGGGGCGGACCCGCTCACCGCAAGGCAGAGCCTCAGGCGTCCTTGGACTCGTCGCCCTCGGTCGCGGCCGGAGCCGCGTCCTCGACGACCTCGGCCGGAGCCTCGGTCTTGGCCTCTGCGGCCGGAGCCTCGGCGTCCTTCGCGGCACGCTTGGTCGCCGCCTCGGCCTCACCGGTGGCCTGCTGGGCCACGGTCAGGGCCTCCACCAGCTCGATGACAGCCATGGGCGCGTTGTCGCCACGGCGGTTACCGATCTTGGTGATACGGGTGTAACCACCCGGGCGGTTCTCGTAGCGCGGGCCGATCTCGGTGAAGAGCGTGTGCACGATGCTCTTGTCCGTGATCACCGAGAGCACCTGACGGCGGTTGTGAAGGTCACCCTTCTTCGCCTTGGTGACCAGACGCTCCGCGTACGGGCGCAGGCGACGGGCCTTCGCCTCGGTGGTGGTGATGCGGCCGTGCTCGAAGAGCGACTTCGCGAGGTTCGCGAGGAGCAGCTTCTCGTGCGCGGCGCTGCCGCCCAGACGGGCACCCTTGGTGGGCTTCGGCATGGTGTTTCTCCTAGGTGTCTGCCCCGGCCGTATCAGGTACCGAGGTCAGTGTCCGAGCGGGCGATTGCCCGTCGGAGATCCGGGGCCCCGAAGGACCCCGGAGGACGGGAGCCGTCCCAGTACCGGGATCAGTACTGCTCGGTCTCCACGAAACCCGCGTCCGCGTCGTCGTCGGCGCCGAAGGCGTCGGCAGCGGCCGTCGGGTCGAATCCGGGCGGGCTGTCCTTCAGGGCCAGGCCCATGCCGGCCAGCTTCGCCTTGACCTCGTCGATGGACTTCGCACCGAAGTTGCGGATGTCCAGGAGGTCGGCCTCGGAGCGGGCGACGAGCTCACCCACGGAGTGGATGCCCTCACGCTTGAGGCAGTTGTAGGAGCGGACCGTGAGCTCCAGCTCCTCGATCGGCAGCGCGAGGTCGGCGGCAAGGGCGGCGTCCGTGGGGGACGGGCCCATGTCGATGCCCTCGGCGTCGATGTTCAGCTCGCGGGCCAGACCGAACAGCTCGACCAGGGTCTTACCGGCCGACGCCATGGCGTCACGCGGACGCATGGCCTGCTTGGTCTCGACGTCGACGATCAGCTTGTCGAAGTCGGTGCGCTGCTCGACACGGGTCGCCTCGACCTTGTACGTGACCTTCAGCACCGGCGAGTAGATCGAGTCGACCGGGATGCGCCCGATCTCCTGACCGACCTGCTTGTTCTGAACGGCGGAGACGTAGCCGCGACCGCGCTCGACGGTCAGCTCCATCTCCAGCTTGCCCTTGCCGTTGAGCGTGGCGAGGACGAGGTCGGGGTTGTGCACCTCGACACCGGCCGGGGGCGCGATGTCGGCGGCGGTCACGAGACCCGGGCCCTGCTTGCGCAGGTACATCACGACAGGCTCGTCGTGCTCCGAGGAGACGACCAGCTGCTTGATGTTGAGGATCAGGTCGGTGACGTCCTCCTTGACGCCCGGCACGGTGGTGAACTCGTGCAGGACACCGTCGATGCGGATGGACGTGACCGCCGCACCCGGGATCGAGGAGAGGAGCGTACGACGCAGGGAGTTGCCGAGGGTGTAGCCGAAGCCCGGCTCCAGCGGCTCGATCACGAACCGGGAGCGGAACTCGTCGACGACCTCTTCGGTCAACGAGGGACGCTGAGCGATCAGCATGTGTGGATCAGATCCTTCTTTCGTGGACGCCCGCTATTTGACGCCCGACGGAACCGCACGTTTCACAGTGCGGGTATTGCAAGGGTACGGGCGGCACCGCTCCGAAGAGCCGTACCGCCCGAAACCTCAAGACAACCGAGCCTCAGACGCGGCGGCGCTTGGGCGGACGGCAGCCGTTGTGCGGGGTGGGGGTGACGTCCTGGATGGAGCCGACCTCGAGGCCAGTGGCCTGGAGGGAGCGGATCGCGGTCTCGCGACCGGAGCCCGGGCCCTTCACGAAGACGTCAACCTTGCGCATGCCGTGCTCCTGCGCGCGGCGGGCGGCCGACTCGGCGGCCATCTGCGCGGCGAAGGGGGTGGACTTGCGCGAGCCCTTGAAGCCGACGTGGCCGGCGGAGGCCCAGGAGATCACGTTGCCCGAGGGGTCCGTGATCGAGACGATCGTGTTGTTGAACGTGCTCTTGATGTGAGCGTGCCCGTGAGCGACGTTCTTCTTTTCCTTGCGGCGTACCTTCTTGGCAGCGCCCTGACGACCCTTGGGGGGCATCTATTACTCCTACGGGGAGGTGGTCGGTCCTACAGCGAAGACCGCTTGTATGCGGCGCTCCGGGGCAGACCCGGAAAATCCGCAGCGTCCGCTGAGGACTACTTCTTGCCCGGCTTCTTCTTACCGGCGATGGCGCGACGCGGGCCCTTGCGGGTACGAGCGTTCGTGCTGGTGCGCTGACCGTGGACGGGCAGGCCACGGCGGTGGCGCAGACCCTGGTAGCAACCGATCTCGATCTTGCGGCGAATGTCGCCCTGGATCTCGCGACGGAGGTCACCCTCGGTCTTCAGGTTGGCGTCCACATACTCGCGGATCTTGACCAGCTCCTCCTCGGAGAGGTCACGAACGCGGGTGTTCGGGTTCACGCCGGTCTCGGCCAGCGTCTGCTGGGAAAGGGTCCGGCCGATGCCGAACACGTAGGTCAGGGCGACCTCCACACGCTTCTCGCGCGGGATGTCAACACCGGAAACGCGTGCCATTCAATGGCTCCAGTTGTCGTTCGGAGGTCTTCCGCAGAACCGGATCCCGCCCGCCGTCCTCTTCTCTTGCGAAGATCGAAGATTCGGTACGAACCGGGTCCCCGGCCTCCGACCGGGGGTGTCAGGCCTGATGAGACTCAGCCCTGGATTCTGCGTATGAACATGTACTGCTTGCGTCGCGCGAATATCTGCGGATGCAGAAGGTTCGGTCGTGCGTCAGCCCTGGCGCTGCTTGTGGCGCGGGTTTTCGCAGATGACCATGACCCGGCCGTGACGGCGGATCACCCTGCACTTGTCGCAGATCTTCTTGACGCTCGGCTTGACCTTCATTAGGTGAGGTTCTCCGGGTCAGTGCCACCCCCCGCGTCCCGGAACCGGGAGCACGGAGCAAAGGCAAGATCTACTTGTACCGGTAGACGATCCGGCCACGCGTCAGGTCGTACGGAGACAACTCCACCACGACCCGGTCGTCAGGGAGGATGCGGATGTAGTGCATACGCATCTTGCCGCTGATGTGTGCCAGGACCTGGTGGCCGTTCTGGAGCTCGACCTTGAACATGGCGTTCGGAAGAGACTCGACGACAGTGCCCTCGATCTCGATGGCACCTTGCTTCTTGGCCACGCTTCGCCCTTCGAATCGACTACCTTGATCGACTCCGCACGAGCGCATGCAGGCATGCGGGTGCACGAGAGCCGACGAGTCAGTCTACGTCAGAGCCCCCGGAAAGACGAATTCTCCCGGCCCCCTTCGCCTCTCATGACAATGCCCCACCCATCGACGCGGTATGCGCGATGGGCGGGGCGGGCTGTCCACCGGATCGGCTAGTTGTGCACCGTCACACAGGCCGTTCCGTTGGACGCCGTGCCGTCCACGAAGGCCTGGACGCAGACGTCCGTACCGTTCGGCCAGCTCTTGTTGATCGGCACCTTGTAGTAGGTCTGCCGAGTGCCGTATTCGGGCGGCCCCTTTACCCGTCCTTGATCAAATACGTACGTCAGTTCGCCAGCGGATCGGGGGCCGCGGTGACTCCGTACTCGGCGAGCTTCGCGCTGCCGCCGTCCGGAGCCGTCAGCACGAGCGGGCCCTGTTCGGTCAGGGCGACCGAGTGCTCCCAGTGGGAGGACCAGGTGCCGTCGGTCGTGATGACCGTCCAGTCGTCCTCGAGGACCTCGGTCTTCGGTGTGCCCAAGGACACCATCGGCTCGATGGCCAGGCAGATGCCGGGGACCAGCTTGGGACCCTTACCGCGCTTGCGCTCGACGTAGTTCAGCAGATGCGGGTCCATGTGCATCTCGGTGCCGATGCCGTGGCCGCCGTAGTCCTCGACGATCCCGTAGCGCCCGCCGCCGGGCTTCGGCTGACGGCGGATGTACGTCTCGATGGCACGGGAGACGTCGACAAGCCGGTTGCCCTGCTTCATCGCCGCGATGCCGGCCCACATCGACTCCTCGGTCACCCGGGAGAGCTCGATCAACTCCGGAGCGTGACCGGAGCCCACGAACGCCGTGTACGCCGCGTCCCCGTGCCAGCCGTCCACGATGGCGCCGCAGTCGATGGAGATGATGTCGCCGTCCTTCAGGACGACCTCGTCGCTCGGGATGCCGTGGACGACGACCTCGTTGGGCGAGGTGCAGATGGTCGCCGGGAAACCGCCGTACCCCAGGAAGTTCGACTTCGCCCCGTGCTCGGCGAGCACCTTGCGCGCGACCTCGTCCAGGTCCTTGGTCGTGGCACCGGGCACGGCCGCCTCACGCGTGGCCGCATGGATGGCGGCGACGACCAGCCCGGCCTCACGCATCTTGGCGATCTGCTCGGGGGTCTTGATCTGCACCATGGCGGCTGCGGCCTTTCTGGACCGGGGAGTACGGACTTCTCCAACGATACGGGGGACGGCACCGGCCCCGCGGCGCGAGGCGGACGAGCGGTCACGGGCGAGGGTGACAGGCACGGGCCGAGGGAACCGCCTCACACTTCGGCCGCGGCACCCTCCCGGGGTGCCGCGGCCGGAGCGACGTACAGCTACCGCTTACGCGGCCTGGCGCGACAGTGCTTCCATGGCGCGCGCCGTGACCTCTTCCACCTTGCCGAGCGCCGAGATCGTGACCACCAGGCCCTGGGCCTTGTAGTAGTCGATGATCGGCTCGGTCTGCGTGTGGTAGACCTCCAGGCGCTTGCGGACGGTCTCCTCGGAGTCGTCGTCGCGCTGGTACAGCTCGCCGCCGCAGACGTCGCAGACGCCCTCCTTCTTCGGCGCCTTGTAGGCGACGTGGAAGACGTGCGACGAGTCGTTGCGGCAGATGCGGCGGCCCGCGATACGCCGGACCACCTCGTCCTCGGGGACCTCCAGGTCCAGGACCGCGTCCAGCTTCATGCCCTCGGCCTGCAGCATCTCGTCGAGCGCCTCGGCCTGCGAGACGTTGCGCGGGAAGCCGTCGAGGAGGAAGCCGTTCTCCGCGTCGGGCTGCTCCATACGGTCCTGGGCCATCGCGATGGTGACCTCGTCCGGCACCAGTTCGCCCTTGTCCATGTAGGACTTCGCGAGTTTACCGAGTTCCGTCTGCCGGCTGATGTTGGCGCGGAACAGGTCGCCCGTGGAGATGTGCGGGATCGACAGGTTCTTGGCGAGGAACGCGGCCTGCGTTCCCTTGCCGGCACCGGGCGGCCCGACGAGGACGATTCGCATCAGCGGAGGAACCCTTCATAATTGCGCTGCTGGAGCTGGCTCTCGATCTGCTTCACCGTCTCAAGACCGACACCCACGATGATCAGGATGCTGGTCCCGCCGAACGGGAAGTTCTGGTTCGCGTTGAAGCCCACCAACGCCATTGTCGGTACGAGAGCGATCACACCCAGATACAGCGAACCCGGCCAGGTGATCCGGTTGAGTACGTAGCTCAGGTACTCAGCGGTCGGTCGGCCAGCCCGGATGCCCGGGATGAAGCCACCATACTTCTTCATATTGTCGGCGACTTCCTCGGGGTTGAAGGAGATCGCCACGTAGAAGAAGGCGAAGAAGACGATCAGCAGGAAGTACGTGACGATGTAGATCGGGTGATCGCCCTTGGTCAGGTTGTTGCTGACCCAGGTCTTCCAGCCGGAGTTGCCGCCCGCGAACTGGGCCACAAGGCTCGGGATGTAGAGCAGCGAAGAGGCGAAAATCACGGGGATGACACCGGCCTGATTGACCTTCAGCGGGATGTACGTGGACGTTCCGCCGTACGCCCGTCGGCCGATCATGCGCTTCGCGTACTGGACCGGGATCCGCCGCTGGGCCTGCTCGACGAACACGACCAGGCCGACCATGCACAGACCGACCGCGATCACCGTGCCGAACTCGATCCAGCCGTCGGCCAGCTTGCCCTGGAGCTTGACCGTCCACAGCGCGCTCGGGAAGGTCGCGGCGATCGAGATGAACATCAGGATCGACATGCCGTTGCCGATGCCGCGGTCCGTGATGAGCTCGCCCAGCCACATGACGACACAGGTACCGGCCGTCATCGTGATGACCATGGTCATGGTGGCGAAGATCGACTGGTCGGGCACGATCTGGTTCGCCACGGGGCAGCCCTGGAAGAGGGCGCCGCTGCGAGCGGTGGCCACCAGGCCGGTGCCCTGCAGAACGGCGAGGGCGACCGTCAGATAACGGGTGTACTGCGTGATCTTCGCCGTGCCGGCCTGCCCCTCCTTCTTGAGGGCTTCCAGTCGCGGGATGACCACGGTCAGCAGCTGGAGAATGATGCTCGCCGTGATGTACGGCATGATGCCGAGCGCGAAGACAGTGATCTGGAGCAGCGCGCCACCGCTGAACATATTGATCAGACTGAACAGGCCGCGGTTCGAGCTGGCCACATCCATACAGGTCTGGACAGACTTGTAGTCGACGCCTGGGATCGGGATGTGCGTACCGACCCGGAACACCACGATGATGGCGAGCGTGAAGAGCAGCTTCTTGCGCAGGTCGGGCGTCCTGAACGCCCGGGCGAACGCGGTGAGCACGGTGCCTCCTGCGACCCCCGCGCAAGTGCGTCAGAGGTGACGGTCTTGAGGTTCGACGGATAACTGACAGCTAACCAACAGTCAAATGCTGTCCGGAGTTCCCGTGAGGCACACCGGACGAAAATGTGCAGTGCAGGCCACCTTACCGGCGACACTGCCCCCCTTGGAACGACCAACCGGGGATGCCCCATTTGTGGGGCATCCCCGGTCGGGATCGCTCAAGTCATCGAGACGCCTGATGAGGTCAGACGAGCTCGGTGACGGTACCGCCGGCGGCGGTGATCTTCTCCTTGGCGGAGCCGGAGACGGCGTCGACCGTCACCTGCAGCGCCACGGAGATCTCGCCCTGGCCGAGGACCTTGACGAGGCTGTTCTTGCGAACGGCGCCCTTGGCGACGAGACCCTCGACGGTGACCTCGCCACCCTCCGGGTACAGCGCGCCCAGCTTGTCGAGGTTCACGACCTGGAACTCGGTCTTGAACGGGTTGCGGAAGCCCTTCAGCTTCGGAAGACGCATGTGGAGGGGCATCTGGCCACCCTCGAAGCGCTCCGGAACCTGGTAGCGGGCCTTCGTGCCCTTGGTACCACGACCGGCCGTCTTACCCTTCGACGCCTCACCACGACCCACACGGGTCTTGGCGGTCTTGGCGCCCGGGGCGGGACGGAGGTTGTGGATCTTGAGCGGGTTGTTCTCCGCCATGATCAGTCGACCTCCTCAACCGTCACGAGGTGGCGGACGGTGTGCACCATTCCGCGGAACTCGGGGCGGTCCTCCTTGACGACCACGTCGTTCAGGCGCTTGAGCCCGAGCGAACGCAGGGTGTCGCGGTGGTTCTGCTTGCTGCCGATGTACGACTTAACCTGCGTGATCTTGAGCTGAGCCATGATTACGCACCCGCTCCCGCACGTGCACGGAGCAGAGCCGCGGGGGCGACGTCCTCGAGGGGCAGACCACGGCGAGCCGCGATCTCCTCGGGACGCTGCAGACCCTTGAGGGCCGCCACGGTCGCGTGCACGATGTTGATCGCGTTGGACGAGCCGAGCGACTTCGACAGGATGTCGTGAACGCCGGCGCACTCGAGCACTGCACGCACCGGGCCACCGGCGATAACGCCGGTACCGGGGGAAGCAGGCTTGAGCAGGACGACGCCCGCGGCCTTCTCGCCCGTGATCGGGTGCGGGATGGTGCCCTGGATACGGGGGACCTTGAAGAAGTGCTTCTTGGCCTCCTCAACACCCTTGGCGATGGCGGCCGGCACCTCCTTGGCCTTGCCGTAACCGACACCCACGGTGCCGTCACCGTCGCCCACCACGACCAGCGCGGTGAAGCTGAAGCGACGACCACCCTTCACAACCTTGGCGACGCGGTTGATCGCGACAACGCGCTCAACGTACGCGGTCTTCTCGGCGGCAGCAGCGCCGCCGTCACGGCCCTTCCGGTCCCGCCGCTCGCCGCCACCGGCACCGCTTCCACGGCGCTGGGGTCCAGCCATTGGATTACCTCTCTCTGTTTCCGCTAGCTACGGAAGCGGCTCAGAACTTGAGTCCGGCTTCGCGGGCGGCGTCCGCCAGGGCGGCGATGCGCCCGGCGTACTGGTTGCCACCACGGTCGAATACGACAGCCTCGACACCGGCGGCCTTGGCGCGCTCGGCGACCAGGGCGCCGACCGACTTGGCCTGCGCGGACTTGTCGCCCTCGCCACCACGGATCGTGGTGTCCAGGGTCGACGCCGACGCCAGGGTGTGACCCTTAACGTCGTCGATGACCTGGGCCACGATGTGGCGGTTCGAGCGCGTCACGACCAGGCGCGGACGCTCAGCCGTACCCGAGATGTGCTTACGGATCCGGATGTGACGACGCTTGATGGCAGCACGCTTGTAAGCGTCGCCCTTAGCAATCTTGACACCGTATGCCATGGCTTACTTACCCGCCTTTCCGACCTTGCGGCGGATGACTTCGCCCTCGTACTTGACGCCCTTGGCCTTGTACGGGTCAGGCTTGCGCAGCTTGCGGATGTTGGCCGCAACCTCGCCGACCTTCTGCTTGTCGATGCCCTCGACCGAGAAACGGGTGGGGGCTTCCACCTTGAAGGTGATGCCCTCGGGGGCCTCGACGGTGATCGGGTGGCTGTAGCCGAGCGAGAACTCCAGGTTGGAGCCCTTCGCCAGGACTCGGTAACCGACACCGCTGATCTCGAGCTTCTTCACGTAACCCTGGGTCACGCCGGTGATCATGTTCGCCACCAGCGTGCGGGACAGGCCGTGGAGGGCCTTGTTCTGACGCTCGTCGTTCGGGCGGGTGACGCTCAGCACGCCGTCCTCGCCCTTAGCGATCTCGATCGGCGCCGCAACGGTGTGGGAGAGGGTGCCCTTGGGGCCCTTCACCTGCACCGTACGGCCGTCGATGGTGACGTCCACGCCGGCGGGAACCGTGATGGGGAGCTTGCCAATACGCGACATAGCTGTTTCCTCCGTTCCCTTCCGCTACCAGACGTAGGCGAGAACTTCTCCGCCTACGCCCTTCTTGCCGGCCTGCTTGTCGGTGAGGAGCCCGTGGGACGTGGAGATGATCGCCACGCCGAGGCCGCCGAGCACCTTCGGCAGGTTGGTGGACTTCGCGTAAACCCGGAGACCGGGCTTGGAGATCCGCTTGATGCCCGCGATGGAGCGCTCACGGTTCGGGCCGAACTTCAGCTCGAGGACGAGGTTCTTGCCGACCTCGGCGTCCTCGACCTTCCAGCCCGTGATGAAGCCCTCCTGCTGGAGGATCTCCGCGATGTGCGACTTGATCTTGCTGTGCGGCATCGACACCGAGTCGTGGTATGCCGAGTTCGCGTTACGCAGACGCGTAAGCATGTCTGCGATCGGATCAGTCATGGTCATGAATTGGCCTTCGGCCTCTCTCGCCGGGGTTTCCTGTATGCGCCATCCCTCTCCCCGCTCAGAGGCGGGACGGGTGCGGTGCGGGGACCTACGGCGTAGTAAGTCGTACGGGCGTCAGGCGCCCAACCCTCCTAGCCTAAGCCATGGAGGGGTGGGCCCCTGACAGTGCCCTTTGCTTACCGAGAGCCTCTGGAATCCCGAATTACCGGGATTACCAGGAGCTCTTGGTCACGCCCGGCAGCTCGCCACGGTGAGCCATCTCACGAAGGCAGACGCGGCACAGGCCGAACTTGCGGTACACGGAGTGCGGACGACCGCAGCGCTGGCAGCGCGTGTAGCCACGCACACCGAACTTGGGCTTACGAGCAGCCTTGGCAATCAGAGCCTTCTTCGCCATCTCGCTTACGCCTCCTTGAAGGGGAAGCCGAGGTGACGGAGAAGGGCACGGCCCTCAGCGTCGTTGGTCGCCGTGGTCACCACGGTGATGTCCATACCCCGGACGCGGTCGATCTTGTCCTGGTCGATCTCGTGGAACATGACCTGCTCCGTGAGACCGAAGGTGTAGTTGCCACGGCCGTCGAACTGCTTGGGGGACAGGCCGCGGAAGTCGCGGATGCGCGGCAGCGCGAGCGACAGGGTGCGGTCCAGGAACTCCCACATGCGGTCGCCACGGAGCGTGACGTGGGCACCGATCGGCTGACCCTCACGCAGCTTGAACTGCGCGATGGACTTGCGGGCCTTGGTGATGGCCGGCTTCTGACCGGTGATCGTGGTCAGGTCACGGACGGCACCGTCCATGAGCTTGGAGTCACGGGCGGCGTCGCCGACACCCATGTTGACCACGATCTTGACGAGGCCGGGAATCTGCATGACGTTCTCGTAGGAGAACTCCTCACGCAGCTTGCCCGCGATCTCCTCGCGGTACTTCGTCTTGAGACGCGGAGTGGTGGTGGTAGCCATCAGATGTCCTCACCCGTCCGCTTGGCAACGCGGATCTTGTTGCCCTCGTCGTCGAAGCGGTAACCGACACGCGTGACGACCTTGTTGCCGTCCTTCTCCACGACGAGCTGAACGTTGCTCACGTGAATCGGGGCCTCGGTCGTGACGATGCCGCCGGCCTGCGAACCGCTGGCGGTCGGGCCGGCCTTGGTGTGCTTCTTGACCCGGTTGACACCCTCGACCAGGACGCGCTCGTCGCGCGGGTAAGCGGCAATGACCTTGCCCTGCTTGCCCTTGTCCTTACCGGTGATGACCTGGACCAGGTCGCCCTTCTTGATCTTCATGCTTACAGCACCTCCGGCGCGAGCGAGATGATCTTCATGAACTTCTTCTCGCGCAGCTCACGGCCGACGGGGCCGAAGATACGGGTGCCGCGAGGGTCGCCGTCGTTCTTCAGAATGACGGCGGCGTTCTCGTCGAAGCGGATGTACGAGCCGTCCGGACGGCGGCGCTCCTTGACGGTGCGAACGATGACCGCCTTGACGACGTCACCCTTCTTCACGTTGCCACCGGGGATCGCGTCCTTGACGGTGGCGACGATGACGTCACCGATGCCCGCGTAGCGGCGACCGGAGCCACCGAGCACACGGATGCAAAGGATTTCCTTCGCACCAGTGTTGTCGGCGACACGCAGTCGCGACTCCTGCTGGATCACGTCTATCTCCTGATTGTCTGCCGGTTCCCGGGGCGGGGCCGTCCTTCACGACGGACCCCGCCCCGAGCCTGGCGGAACGAACCTGAGGGATACCCCTCAGGTAATTACTTGGCCTTCTCGAGGATCTCGACGATGCGCCAGCGCTTCGTCGAGGACAGCGGCCGGGTCTCCATCAGGAGGACGCGGTCGCCGACACCGGCGGCGTTCTGCTCGTCGTGGGCCTTGAGCTTGCTCGTACGGCGGATGACCTTGCCGTACAGGGCGTGCTTCACGCGGTCCTCGACGGCGACGACGACGGTCTTGTCCATCTTGTCGCTGACGACGAGACCCTCACGGGTCTTGCGGAAACCGCGCGCCTCGGTCTTCTGCTCAGTCACGTTGCTCTCGCTCATCAGGCGCTCTCCACCGTCTCGATGCCCAGCTCGCGCTCACGCATCAGGGTGTAGATCCGCGCGATGTCCTTACGGACGGCCTTGAGCCGACCGTGGTTCTCGAGCTGACCGGTCGCCGCCTGGAAGCGGAGGTTGAACAGCTCTTCCTTGGCTTCGCGAAGCTTCGCGAGAAGCTCCTCGTCACCCAGTTCGCGCAGCTCGGACGCCTTGGTACCGGCCGACATCACGCTTCACCTGCCTCGCGCTTGACGATCCGGCACTTCATCGGCAGCTTGTGGGCTGCGCGAGTCAGGGCCTCACGGGCGATCTTCTCGTTGGGGTAGGACAGCTCGAACATGACCCGGCCCGGGTGCACGTTCGCGACCCACCACTCGGGCGAACCCTTACCGGAACCCATGCGGGTCTCGGCGGGCTTCTTCGTCAGCGGGCGGTCCGGGTAGATGTTGATCCAGACCTTGCCGCCACGCTTGATGTGGCGGGTCATCGCGATACGAGCCGCCTCGATCTGGCGGTTGGTCACGTACGCCGGCGTGAGGGCCTGGATGCCGTACTCGCCGAACGCAACCGTCGTACCGCCCTTGGCCATGCCACGGCGCTTCGGGTGGTGCTGCTTGCGGTGCTTGACCCTACGGGGGATCAGCATGTCGGTCAGGCCTCCGTTCCGGTGCTCTCAGCCGGAGCGGCAGCGGCGGCGGGAGCCTCGGCCTTGGGGGCCTCGGCAGCCGGCGCGGACTGCTGCTGCGGCTTGCGGCCGCGACCGCCACGCTCGCCACCACGGCCACCACGGCCGGCCGGGCGGTCGGCACCGCCACGGGCCGGGCGGTTGCCGGCGCGGGCGGCGGCGTTCTCGGCGCGGACCTCGGCGATGTTCTTGACGTCGCCCTTGTAGATCCAGACCTTCACACCGATACGGCCGAAGGTCGTCTTGGCCTCGAAGAAGCCGTAGTCGACGTTCGCGCGGAGCGTGTGCAGGGGCACGCGGCCCTCGCGGTAGAACTCCGAGCGGGACATCTCGGCGCCGCCGAGACGGCCACCGCACTGGATCTTGATGCCCTTGGCGCCCGCCTTCATCGCCGACTGCATGCTCTTACGCATGGCGCGACGGAAGGAGACGCGGGAGGACAGCTGCTCGGCAACGGCCTGAGCAACCAGCTGAGCGTCGGTCTCGGGGTTCTTGACCTCGAGGATGTTCAGCTGGACCTGCTTGCCCGTCAGCTTCTCGAGGTCGCCGCGGATGCGGTCGGCCTCGGCGCCACGGCGGCCGATGACGATGCCGGGACGCGCGGTGTGGATGTCCACCCGCACGCGGTCACGGGTGCGCTCGATCTCAACCTTCGAGATACCGGCGCGCTCCATGCCGGACGTCATCATCCGACGGATGGCGACGTCTTCCTTGACGTAGTCCTTGTACAGCTTGTCGGCGTACCACCGGGACTTGAAGTCCGTGGTGACACCGAGCCGGAACCCATGCGGGTTAACCTTCTGGCCCATTACCGGGTTCCTTCCTTGCTGCTGACGACCACGGTGATGTGGCTGGTCCGCTTGCGGATCCGGTAGGCGCGGCCCTGGGCACGCGGACGGAACCGCTTCAGGGTCGGGCCCTCGTCGACGTAGGCCTCGGAGATGAAGAGGCTGTCGGCGTCGGTGTGGTCGTAGTTGTGCGCGGCGTTGGCAATGGCGCTGTCAAGCACCTTGCCGACCGGCACGCTCGCGGCCTGCGGGGCGAAACGCAGGACCGCCTGAGCCTCCGTGGCATCCATGCCACGGATAAGGTCCACCACGCGGCGGGCCTTCATGGGCGTAACGCGGATGTACCGCGCCTGGGCCCTGGCTTCCATGGTTGTCCTTCCAGTGTCTGTCATGGTCATTCCACCCCGCGTTAGCGGCGCTTCGACTTCCGGTCGTCCTTGACGTGACCCCGGAAGGTGCGCGTCGGCGAGAACTCGCCGAGCTTGTGGCCGACCATCGACTCGGTGACAAACACCGGAATGTGGGTCTTGCCGTTGTGCACCGCGATCGTGTGGCCGAGCATGGCCGGGATGATCATCGAGCGACGGGACCAGGTCTTGATGACGTTCTTGGTACCGGCTTCGTTCTGAGCGTCCACCTTCTTTACGAGGTGGCCGTCAACGAAGGGTCCCTTCTTGAGACTGCGCGGCATCTAAACCCGCTCCTAGCGCTTCTTGTTCGTCTTGCGGCGGCGGACGATGTACTTGTTCGAAGCCTTCTTCGGCGAACGAGTACGACCCTCCTTCTGACCCCACGGGGAGACCGGGTGGCGACCACCGGAGGTCTTGCCCTCACCACCACCGTGCGGGTGGTCAACCGGGTTCATCGCCACACCGCGGACGGTCGGGCGAACGCCCAGCCAGCGCTTGCGGCCGGCCTTACCCCAGTTGATGTTGCTCTGCTCGGCGTTGCCGACCTCGCCGACCGTGGCGCGGCAGCGCTGGTCGACCAGGCGGATCTCACCGGAAGGCATACGAAGGTGAGCCATCGTGCCCTCCTTCGCGAGCAGCTGCACCGAGGCACCGGCGGAGCGGGCGAACTTGGCACCGCCACCGGGACGGATCTCGATCGCGTGGATCGTGGTACCGACCGGGATGTTGCGGAGGGCCAGGTTGTTGCCCGGCTTGATGTCGGCCCCGGGACCGTTCTCGACGCGGTCACCCTGCGACAGGTTGCGCGGGGCGAGGATGTAGCGCTTCTCGCCGTCCGCGTAGTGCAGCAGCGCGATGCGCGCGGTGCGGTTGGGGTCGTACTCGATGTGCGCGACCTTCGCCGGCACGCCGTCCTTGTCGTGACGACGGAAGTCGATCACTCGGTAGGCGCGCTTGTGTCCGCCACCCTGGTGGCGAACGGTCACACGACCGGCGTTGTTACGGCCGCCCTTGCTGTGCAGCGGGCGGACCAGCGACTTCTCCGGCGTGGACCGCGTGACCTCGACGAAGTCGGCGACGCTGGAGCCACGACGGCCCGGCGTAGTCGGCTTGTACTTGCGGATTCCCATTTCTCAGTCCTCGTCCGATATTCGGACCAGGGCGCTCCGTTAGGAGGCCTGGCCGAAGATGTCGATACGGTCGCCCTCAGCGAGGGTCACGATGGCGCGCTTGGTGTCAGCACGCTTACCGAAACCGCTCTTGGTGCGCTTGCGCTTACCCTGACGGTTGATCGTGTTGACGCCGGTGACCTTGACCGAGAAGACCGCCTGGACGGCCTGCTTGATCTGGGTCTTGTTGGCGCCCGGCGCGACGACGAAGGTGTACTTGCCCTCGTCGAGCAGCGCGTAGCTCTTCTCGGAGACGACCGGCTTGAGGAGGACGTCACGGGGGTCCGTGAAGCTCTTGCTCACCGGCGTCTCGACGGTGTTCTTGCCCTCGGCCTCGTGACGCTTCGCCTTGGCGACGCGCGCGACCTTCTTGGCCTTGGCGGCCTTCGAGGCAATGCTCGGGTGACGCGTAGCCATCAGGCTTCGCTCCCTTCGGTGTCAGCGGCCTGGGGGCCAGACACGAAGGACTCGAAAGCGGCCTGGGTGAAGACCACGTCGTCCGAGACGAGAACGTCGTACGTGTTCAGCTGGCCCGGCTCCAGGATGTGGACCTGGGGCAGGTTGCGCGCGGAAAGCAGCGCGGCCTCGTCGGAGCGCTCGATGACCAGGAGCACGTTCTTGCGCTCCGAGATCTTGCCGAGCAGGCCCTTCGCGGCCTTGGTGGAGATCCCGCCGTCGACCACGCCGGTGACGACGTGGATGCGGTTGTTGCGGGCCCGGTCGGTGAGGGCGTGGCGCAGGGCCGCGGCCTTCATCTTCTTCGGGGTCCGCTGCGAGTAGTCACGCGGCACGGGACCGTGCACGACGCCACCGCCGGCGAACTGCGGCGCACGGGTCGAACCCTGACGGGCGCGGCCGGTGCCCTTCTGGCGGTAAGGCTTCTTGCCACCACCGCGGACCTCGCCACGACGCTTGACCTTGTGCGTGCCCTGACGGGCAGCGGCCAGCTGCGCAACGACGACCTGGTGAAGCAGCGGGATGCTGATCTTCTCGACGTCGAAGATCTCGGCCGGGAGCTCAACGGTCCCGGCGGTGTCGCCGGAGGGCGACAGAATGTCAATGGTGCTCATAGTCCTCAGGCCCCCTTGGCCGCGGTGCGGACCAGGACGAGGCCGCCGTTCGGACCAGGAACCGCGCCCTTGATAAGGAGCAGGCCCTTCTCCGCGTCAACGGCGTGAACGGTCAGGTTCTGGGTGGTGACCCGCTCGTTGCCCATGCGACCCGCCATGCGGAGGCCCTTGAACACACGGCCCGGGGTGGCGCAGCCACCGATGGAGCCGGGAGAGCGGTGCTTGCGCTGGGTGCCGTGTCCGGCGCCGAGGCCCTTGAAGTTGTGACGCTTCATGACACCGGCGAAGCCCTTGCCCTTGCTCTTGCCGGTCACGTCCACCTTGACGCCGGCCTCGAAGGTCTCGGCGGTGATCTCCTGGCCGAGGGTGTACTCGCTGGCGTCAGCGGTACGGATCTCGACGAGGTGACGACGGGGGGTGACGTCGGCCTTGGCGAAGTGGCCCTTGAGGGGCTTGTTCACCTTGCGCGGGTCGATCTCGCCGAAGGCGATCTGGACCGACTCGTAGCCGTCGGTGTCGTTCGTACGCACCTGGGTCACGACGTTGGGGCCGGCCTTGACGACGGTGACCGGAACAACACGGTTGTTCTCGTCCCACACCTGCGTCATGCCGAGCTTCTCGCCCAGGATGCCCTTGATCTGCTTAGCCATTCTCAGATCACCGATCCCTAGAGCTTGATCTCGATGTCGACACCGGCCGGGAGGTCGAGTCGCATCAGAGAGTCAACGGTCTTGGGCGTCGGGTCGAGGATGTCGATCAGGCGCTTGTGCGTGCGCATCTCGAAGTGCTCGCGCGAGTCCTTGTACTTGTGCGGCGACTTGATGACGCAGTACACGTTCTTCTCAGTGGGCAGCGGCACCGGGCCCGCGACCGACGCACCAGTGCGGGTCACCGTCTCGACGATCTTCTTCGCCGAGGAATCGATGACCTCGTGGTCGTAGGCCTTGAGCCGGATGCGGATCTTCTGTCCCGCCATGGCTACTCAGTAGTCCTTTGTCTCGTAAAACGCTCTGGTACCCGGGGGTCCGCGTCCCTTACCTCCGACCCACGCGGTCGGGCGTGTCGCGCTCCTGCTGACAGAGATATCCGTAGAGGATTTCCCTACCAAGGGACGCGGCTCAGCCCAAAAGACAACCGCAGGACCGGGGGCTGGACACCCACCGGGCGCCTGGCCGGCACCCCGCTGACACTTCCCGGAAGATTCCCGTACGTCCGCCCCAGCGCTGCCTCTCGACAGATCGGGCGACGAGTACTGTGGGACTCGCTTCCAGTCCTCCCGGCGGGAGGCGCGCAGCATCGGCACTCGACCGAGCAACCCCGCTAGTCTGCCATACGGGGCGGGGGGCTGGCCAATCGGAGCCGAGAATCGTACCCGGTGAGTGACGGACGTCAAACCCGCCACCTGCGCCGGGCGCGCAGGGTCACCCCGCGTCGCGGCCTTGGGAGGCGCGCTCCCTGCGTCGGCGCAGCGGTTCCGCGAGCCCGCAGACCTCGACCATCGCTCTGGCGACGGCGGTGACCACGGAAGCCTTGAAGAAGTCGCCGATCATGTAGTGGAAGTCGCGGAACTCTATCGCGCAGATCAGACCGAGCGCACCGCAGTAGAGCGCGGCCCAGAATCCTCGCCACCTGCGCATCGGGTAAAAGGTCAGCGGCACGAAAGGCCACACGTAGGAAGTGGCTATGAGTGCCACCGCCAGCGCGACAACAACGGCAGTCACAACTCTTCAGCCCTTCGGTTCACCAGGTGCCGGTTTCAACGAGGACCCAGACCGTTACGAGTGCGGCGGGAAGGAATATGAGACCGCTCGCGAAGACGAGTCCCATTTTCCACGATGTCCTGTCGGCGATTTTCACGCACAGCAGGGTCGTGGGAGTCAGGTACAAGAACAGCGGGACGAATATGAATATGAACCCTGCTCCCATGGCGCATCCCTCTGTCTCACCCGGACCGGGGGCCGAGCCGTCGCTCGACCCCCGGTCATTCAATCATCCGACGTCACGGCGTCACGACGTCATGTTGGTCGTGAACTTGGTCGCCGGCTCGTCGCAGTGGACGACACTCGACGGCCGGTTCCCCGGGCCGTCGCCGAGGACCGGGACGGGCGGTGCCACGCTCCACGGGTTGCCCCCGCTTCCCCGGTTGGCGGCGTCACAGCTTCCGAACGCGTTGCCGTTGGGAGCAGTGGCGGGGAAGTTGGAGAAATTCTTCCAGTCCCCTCCGCTTACCCTCCTGCTGGACGGACGGCCGAGGTTGTCGGTCATCTTCCCGTCGACGTAGACGTAGAGGTCGGGCATGTAGCTCTGGAACACGATGCCGTTGTTCGGCGCGGCGTCCTTGCTCTCCTCCTCGTGCGTCGGCTTCACGCCGCCGTCGGCACAGAAGCCGGCGGCGATGTCGTGCCAGATCGGCGGAGCGTTGCCGATCATGGTGCCCCACATGTTGTTGTTCCAGTCACCGGAGTTGTGGAAGAACATCGAGTAGATGTCACCCGCCGCACGGCGCACCGCATAGTTGGTGTCAGGGCTGGAATTGATTTTGTCGAGCCATGCCTTGACGTTGTCGTTGATGGACTTTTGGCCGATCATGGCGCGGTATCCATGGACGCCGCCGCCCACGGCGCGAATGTCCACGCACGTCTTGTCGGAGTTCAGGCGCGCGCCCCGGAAGTGCGGGAAGTAGGCCTGCCCCGGCGTGTCCCCGTCCTGGAGGGGGTCGGCGGTGTAGGTGTGTCCGTATTCCAGGGCGTCAGGGGTGGTGTAGGTCAGGTCGGGGGCGGCAATGCCGTAGTCCGCCGAGATCCCCTTGATCAGCTGGGTGACGAAGGCCGGCAGGTGGGCGTTGCCGATCTCGACCTGGTAGTTCGCGCCTTCGCTGCCCTCGATGACGTGTCCCGTGTCGTCCTTCACGAACGTCACGCCGACATCACTCTTGATCTTGTAGCTGTTCGCGTCCTGATACGCCTGGGAGGGCGCCTCCGACGGGTTCGGGCGCGTGTTGGACATGCCCATCCACATCGGAATGGACATCGCGGGCACCGATCCGTCAGCAGTCGGCTTGTACCCGCCCTGTTTGACGTCCTGGTACCACTGCTCGGCCGCGTCGTAGGTCTTCTTGCCCGTGCACGTCTCCGTCACTCGGTCCGCGCACCTTTCCCACCCCGTGAGCCCCTCCGACGACACGGAGTTGCTGGCGGCGCCGTCCCACAGCGGTCCGCCGTCCGTGCCGTGCGACAACTCGACCGCCCAGTCGTGGAGCGACTTCATCGACCGGATGGGGGTATTGAGGTCGGTGACGGGCCAGTTGGAGTTGAGTTCCTGGTTCGGGTCGAAGACCGAGACCGCCGTCAGGGTGCGGTGGACGAACGTGCCCTTCACCGGCTGGAAGGCGACGGCCCCGAAGGCGATGTCATGGTCCGCACTCCCGGTGGGCGTGAAGTTCGACAAGGTCACACTCGGGGTGCCGTCGAACTTGTAGGCGCCCAGAGAGACCCACTTGTTGTTGTGGCCGTCCTGGTCCACGTACCGGTCGTACGGGCCGCCGACGGCACCGCCGATCTCGTAGTGCGCCCGCTTCGTCTGCGCCCCGGTGTCGGGGACGTGCACCCAGACCTGGGCCAGATCGAAGTCGCCGTTGGGGATCCACGTGCCCCTGATCGTCAGGGGGCCGGAGGTGTTGCCGCCCAGATGTGCGGCGTTGCGGGTGTGGGTGTACCAGAAGTGACCGCCGTAGCCGCCGCCGATCTGGTGCAGGTCCGCCTTCGCCTCGTACCGCCCGTCGCTGTCGGGGGCGAACGTGAAGCGGAAGGTTCCCTTGGACTGGACGGGGCCGCAGTCGCTCCAGGTGGGTGTGCCGTTCGGTACGGAGGCGACGACGGTGGAGTTCGACGGCGCCCCGCTGCACACGGGGGTGCCGTTCTTCAGCCGGTAGCCGCGTCCGGGCTCGGCCCTGAGCGTCGCGTACTTGATGTTCTCGTTGCCGCAGGTGGTGTCGCAGTCGTCCTTCCACGTCGCGTTCGACTGGTTCCACCAGTACTGGGAGTAGCAGTCGGCGTCGGGGCAGTGCGGCGGGTCGGCCGGGTCGCAGCCGTTGTGGATGTTGCAGAAGGTGCTCTTCGGCGGTGAGACCAGGGAGCGCTGGAGGTCGGAGACCCACCAGGCGGGCCGGAAGCCCGCCGAGGAGAACCCGGACTCACCCTGCCAGTCCTGGCGGCCGTCGGTGCCGTAGGAGAAGCCGGTGTCGATGGACCAGGCGGCCCAGCCCATCACCTTCTCCTCGTACGGCCAGTCCTGCGGGTGCGCCGCGTCGTGGTTGGCATCGGAGTCGACGGTGGTGTCCATGAACGGCTTGTCGTTCTTGTAGACCGGGTTGGCCGGGTTGTTGTACCAGCCCAGACCCCACGGGCCGGGGGCGCCGGGGGCGTTGAAGCCGAGGTTGTAGTTCCAGACGGCGGTGAACCAGTTCTCCACCTTCGCCGGGTCGTCGTTGTTGACGGTGACCGTCTGACCGTCGGTGTGCACCTCGTTCCACTTGTCGGCGAGGATCTTCATGGACGCGGCGACGTTGGTCGCGTAGTCCACGGCGACGATCTTCTGCTTCGCCGGGGACAGCGAGGTCTCATTGTCCTTCTCATGGCCGGCGAGGCGCATGCCGTCGGTGACCTGGCCCACCCCGTAGCCGCAGTCGGACTTGTCCCAGTGGATCTTCCAGTAGTCGGCGGTCGATCCGCCGGCCTGGTGGCCGTAGTAGCCGTCCACGGCGGCGAGCGGGTTGCCCATCTGGCCGGGGACCGCGCCGGATTCGGCCTGCCAGAGGTTGGATTCCTGGGCGAGGATGCCCAGGAGGACGTTGGCGGGGATCCGGCCATCGCCGTTCAGCTTCGGACGGGGGAAGAGTCCCTGCGGGTCGACGGTCCCGAGACCGGCCTGGTCCCGGTATCCGCCCTGCCGGAGCCAGCCAGCGGTCAGGTCACCGTGTACCGCCATGTCCACGGCCCACTCGACCTGGTTCGGGGTCGGCTGCAGCGCCTGGGCGTTGACGTCGTTGCGGGAGATGGAGCACCAGCGGCCCGAGTCGGTCGGGTCGTGGGCCGGGTCGCTGCCACCGGTGGCGGTGGCAGCGAGGGCGGTGCGCTCCATCTGGGTGTGCACGCCCTGCGGCGGCGCCTCGGTGACCGGCTTGGTGCCGCCGCCCAGGGCGGGGGAGGCCTTCTCGGCGCCCGCCGCCGGCTGCGGCGCCACCTTCTGCGTCACCGCGGTGCCCGTGGTGGTGGCCGTGGAGGTGATCGTGGTCGGCTCCGTCTTCGCCGCCTGCTCCGGCGACGTGGCGGGCCCGGTGGACCCTGCCGAGGCCTTCGGCTGCGCCGACTTGGTGAAGCCGCGCCCGGCGCTCTTGATGCGGGCCAGTCCGGCCTTCATCCCCGGGGTGAGCACGGGGTCGACGGCGAGCCGCCCCTGCGTGGAGACGTCGGTGTCGGCGGGCGCCGCGAGCCGGGTGATCCCCGTGCCCTTCGCGTGCACGTCACCGGTCGGCTCGCCGGTCAGGAACGCCTTCCCCGGCCCGCCGGGGACGAGGTCGAGTTCGCCGGGCCGGGCGGAGGCGACCGTGGCCGGCTTGCCGTGCCCGTGCCAGATCTTCGCCGTGTGCTTCTTGGTGCCGCGCTCGACGAAGGCGATGTTCTTGCCCTGGGCGTCGAGCGGTCGGATGTCGAAGGCGACCGCGTCGGCGCGCGCCACCTTCTTCGTCTTCCCCGAGTGGCCGACGCGCACCAGGTCGCGGCCGAGCGCGCCGACCACGCCGCCCGTGACCGGCGCGGCCGAGGTGACCTCGCCCTTCACCGACGCCTGGGACAGCTGCTTGCCCGCCGTGTTCACGGTGACCACGCGGGTCTTCAGCTCGGCCGGGTTGTTCATGCCCCGGTAGGCGGTGAAGGCGGCGGTGTGGGCGGTGGAGTTGCAGGTGGGGTCGAAGTACGCCAGCGACGCGGTGAACCCGAGCTTGGTGACCGTGCCCGTGGTGGTGTCGACGATCGCCGTGAACGCCCCGCCCTGGTACAGGTCGGGCTTGTTCGTGAACGCGCGCGGCGCGTAGACGACGGCGGCGTGGTCACGGTCCATCAGGCACTGGTTACCGATCCAGGAGTCGGCCGGCATGCCGGGCTCGGCGAGGATCGCGGCGGTCTTCCACGCGTACGCCTTGCTCGAGTCGGCGACGAGCACGTGCAGACCGTCGGCGTCGGCGGCGGCCGTGACGGCCCGGTCCTTGGACTTCTTCCAGCCCTTGCCGAGCTTCTTGCCCGGGTCCGGGACCCGGCTCGACGTCGGAGCCGACGACGCCGCCCCTGCCGGCCGGGCGGTGTGGCCGGAGCCGGTGGCCTTGTCGGGTGCGGCGGAGGCCGGAGCGGCTTGGAGTAGACCGCCGGTCAGCGCGGTACACGCCACTGTGGCGGCCATGGATATGTGAAGTTTTCGTCTGAGTCTCAAGAGAGAAGTTCCCCGGTTTTCTTGTGTGCTGAGATCTACCGCGCCCCGCGAAGGGGCGCCCCTCGAAGCAGGAAAGGCCCGGCATACCGCACGAGGTATGCCGGGCCTGTCCGGTGGTGTGTCCGATCAGCCGAGGTCAGGCGCACTCCGACGAGCTGCTCCCGACGTAGAAGACGTAGCCGCCCTGCCAGTTGATGAGGTTCGAGGTCCCGGCCTCGTTCTTCATCAGCGCGGAGATACCGACGCAGCGGCCTCCACTCGCGAGGGTGCTGCTGTACACCGGGCCCGCGTACTGGGAGAAGGAGCCGTGGTCGCGGTCACCGGCCGACTTGTTGTCCCCCGGCCAGATCCGCAGGTCCATGTAGTTGGCGCCGCCGGCCGTGTTGTTGTCGAGGATCGCGCAGGCACTGTCGCCCTTCATGTAGAAGAAGAGCGTGCCGTAGCGCTTGTCCTTGCTGGGCAGCGGCTTGGCGTCAGTGAATTCGTACCCGCTGCCGCAGACGGTCGCGGAAGCGGCGGATGCCGTGGCCGGCGCGGCGATGCCCATCGCCGCGACCGCCGAGGCCGCCACGGCCAGACGTGTCAGGTTCCTGACGAACGAAGACACAAGTCCCCCCTGAAATTGTCGTGTTGTCGATGTGTCTCCAGACTCGCGGGGGAGGTCGGACCCCCGTTCGAGTGAAGACGACGGAACTTTAGCCACTCGGATTCTTCACAGGCAACGCATGGGGTCCCGGTGGTCGCCGGGAAGGAAGCCTGAAAGTAGCGAGCATGCCTCGTCCCCTTCGGGTTTCGCCCGGAACCCTCGGGTGTACCCCTTTTTGAACAGTCACGTTCCGCAACGATCGACGCATAACATGACATGCGTCACCCCTGCGAGTGCGCACGGCAAGCCTGTTCGAGCACACAGCGGCGCAGCCCAAGGGCGGGTACCGGCGCCGGACGATGACGTCCCGCCAGGTGGTGTACGAGATCAAGGTGCCGTAACCCGCAGACGGGAGCCCGCTTCTCTGCCTGCACGGGTGTTCAACTCGCCTCAGCAGGACGCTTCGAGGCCTGCCGCTGCGCGCGGATCGCCATGCCGCCGGACAGGAGCGTGCCCCACGCGAGGCGTCAACCGCAGGTGGAACACGACGAGTTGAGAAGTCCGCTCCCGGAGGCGTGCGTCACGAACTCCACGCCGGCCTGGCGCGCCCGGGTGGGCAAACACACGAAGCTCCTGGCAAACGCGGGTGATCTTGGTGAAGACCGTTGCCGCCAGGAGCTTCGCCGTTCCGTACCGTCCGCGTCCGCCGGCACCCCAACCACTCGTCAGGTCGGAAGAGGTCTACTGACGGGCAGTCAGGCCGCCGATCAGAGGGACACGCTGACGCCGACCTGGTGGAACTGGCCGACAGCGCCCATGAACTGGTCCTTGACCGCATCGGCCTGAGCCAGGACATCCGAGTCGCTGATCGCCGTGGGACCGGCGACGACGTTGACGTGCGGGTGCAGGCCGCCGGAGACGCTGTCCAACTCGGCGTCGGAGATCTCAACGGTCTGAACCTGGGGAGCGGAGTTCATGATGAAGCTGCCCTTCGTATGGGGTTCCACAAGGGGGGAGCGTCCCGCTGGGGACAGATGGCGGGCCGCGACCGCAGGCGTGCGGCGCCCGTTCCCGGGAGCCTGTGCACAACCTCTGCGACGGACAGGATCAAAGCACGGAGCACGCCGGTCATCCACTCAACGGGCGCCCCCACCCAGGCGGTTGAACGCACCGGCTGCCGATCCGTGCAGGCATGCACACGACCTTGGGGAGGCTTCTCCACATTCTGCGCGGCATCGGAACGTGACCGGCATTGCCACCACGATCCGAAAGGGTGCACTCCGCGCGACTGAGGCACCACCCGGCATGCCTTGTACGGGTTCATCGCGCACCGTGCCGTGGTTGCACATTCATTGTGCGGATTCTTTGAAGCCGGGGCATCACTCCGCCCCGGATACTGAACCGGCTGCTCGCCGCCGAGCAACTCCGCGCCTGGGGACTCCCTTTGCACCCGCCGGAGCACCTCGTGGCCGAGCCGGCGGCCAACGCGGCGACCCACGGCCGCGTGCCCGGCCGGGACTTCCGGCTCACGCTGTACGTCGTCGGCGAAACCCTCCGCATCAAGGTGAGCGACACCCGGGGTGACCAACTCCCTCGGGCCGGTGCGACAGCGCCCGACGCCGAGTCCGGTCGCGGTCTGCTCCTCGTGGAGGCCCTCGCGGACCGTTGGGGCGTGGCTCCGGGGCCCGCACCGCGCAAGACCGTCTGGGCCGAGCCGGCTCTCGTACCGGCCGGATCGCGGTCCGTCACATCACGGTGAGCGGGGACGCGGCCGGGCGCGACACCAAGTCTTTAGATCCCCGAGGGAAATCCCCCGCCCAACCCCACCAACCTGCCCGTCGCCGCCCGTCACCCGTACGAGTGGCGATCACCAACTCGGCTGGATTCAGCGCCGGTTGTCGGGCATGTGCTCGCCGCGACAACCGCAAGGACTTCGTGTACGGCGAGGACGTCACCATCGCCGACTGGACGATCTCGACCGCGGACCTGCCGCGCTACTCAGCCTGGATCCACCGCGTGAATTCTGATCTTCGGTATCGGGCGGGCTCGGGGTGATCTTTCGGGGTGCGGGCAGCACGATGGGCCGGGTGGCCGTCCGGTGCGGGGTCTCCGAGGTTCTTCCAGGTCGTGGGCGGTCAGGTCGAGCGTGTGGTTCAGGTGAGCATGCGCTGGCCGGTGGCTGTCCACAGGTCGGTGAAGTCGTCGGCCCAGCGCCAGCGTTCGGGCAGGTGGAGGGTGACGCGGCGGGCTCGGGTGGCGATCCGGGCGGGGATGTTGATCAGGTGGCGGCGGATGGTGCCGGTCCTCGCCTTGGCATGGAAGGCGGAGGCGAGGTGGCCGCTCGCGCGGGTGAGGTTGTAGGCGGTGGCGGCCAGGGTCAGCCAGGCCGCGTTCGCGGTGAACTTCCCCGAGGGCAGGTGGGCGAGTGCGGAGTCTTCCAGGTCGGCGAAGACCTGCTCGATGACGGCGTGTTCGCGGTGCATCGGCTCGGCCTGAGCCAGGACGAAGGGGCTGTCGGTGAAGATCACGTGGTGGCGCCAGACGCCGAACAGCTCGGCCTGGCCGGCGGGCACGCTCTTGGGGTTCAGCCGTTTCACGCGGCGCACGATCAGCCGGGCAGTGGTGTGGAACGCCTTCTTCTTGCTGGTGAACGCGGTGAAGGGGATCTCGGTGATCTCGGCGTCGGAGATCCAGCGTTCCTCCTCGGCGTCCCAGACGGCGCTGGCGTACTTGATCGGCGTCCAGGCATCCTCGGGGATCTGCACGATGGCCTCGCGGATGGTCTTCTTGACCGCGACGGCCAGGGAGAAGGCTGCGCCAGCCTTGCGGCACGCATCGACGACCTTGTGGGAGAAGTACGCCGAGTCCGCACGGACGACGATGTGTGCGGTGATGCCCATGGCCCGGACCGTGGCCAGGGCCTCGCGCAGCAGACTGGCCGCGCCCTTGCCGGAGCCTGCCGAGCCCTTGCGCAGCCTGGTGGCCACGATCACGGGTGCGCAGGTGCCGGTCTTCACGGTGACGATCTGGAAGTGCAGGCCGCGCTGCTTGGTGTAGCCGAACGAGGCGCCCTGCTTGGCGGGGCCGTAGACCTGTTTGACCTTGGAGTCGATGTCCACGAACACCACCTCGTCCCGCTGCGGGACCATGCCGGTGTGCGCGGCCAGGCGGCAGGTGAACGCCCGTGCGGCGGACTCCAGTTGGGCACATGCCCCCAGGTGAAGGCGCGCAGGAAACTGCCCAGCGTGGACGGCGCCCGCACTCCGCCGAACAGGCGCGGCAGCCCGCCGTGGCGCAGTATGTCCAGGTCGTCGATGCTGTCCGCCCCGGCGACCATGCCGCCCACGATCGACATGGCTTTCGCGTCGGCTGCCGTACCGGCACCGTTCTTCGCACCGGTCAGGTGGACCTTCTCGGCCACCAGCCGGGGCAGACCGCACCGCTCGGCCAGCCGGATCGTCGGGACCAGCCCGGCGTGCGCGATCAGGTCCGGGTCGTCGAACGCGGCGAAGAGCTCCGCGGGCCTGTGGGAGACTTTCACTTACGAGGTGCCTTGCTTCGTGGGACTGGTGTGGGCGTAGGAACTCCCATGATCCCAGGTCAGCAGGCACCTCTTCTCTTTTCGTCGCCCACAGACCGAGTATCACGCGGTGGATCCAGGCTCAGAGGACTGAGGCTCGGCGGAAAAGGGCTGCTCCCTTTCCCATCAGCCCCGGGTGAGGTGGGCTCCGAGGAGTCCGCGCAGCCGTGCGGACTCGTCCACGCCGTCCGCGCTCTGCTTGGGGAGGAAGACCAGGCAGGATTCACTCTTGTCGGCGGTCAGCAGGACGAACAGCGTGCGCGTCTCGACGTACCGGGACATCGCGGGCCAGGCGAACCGGGTGAAGGTGTGGGCCGTCTCGACGGACACCCCCGTCCCGTCGACGGCGATCCGGCGGCCGCCGCCGCCCTTGGCAGCGCTCACCTGGTGGGCCTGCCGAGCCCGCAGCCTGGGGGAGACGACGAAGACGAGGAACAGGAAGACCGCCGCCGTCAGTGGCCAGAGCGGATGCACGGTGCCACCGCCCGGCCTCAGCCGCACACCCGACGCTGCGATCACCAGGGCGGCCACGATCACCGTCCACCGCTGCCGCCGCGCGGCGGGCGAGACCTTCGCATGGGCCCGTAGCGCCTCCCGGAACTGGTCGACCGTCGCCGTGTGCAGCAGCTCGACGCGCGCCTCGTCGGTGCCCTGCGTTCCGGCGGCTTGTCTCTCACTCACAGGTACTCGTCCCTCTCTTGTGTCAGGTACGGGTGACCGTCACCTTGTGTCAAGTACGGGTGACCGTCCTCTTGTGTCAAGTACGGGTGACCGTCCTCTTGTGTCAGGTACGGGTGACCGTCCCGCAGGCATCGTCCTGGCCCTTCCGGGGGTCCGGGAGGGGCCGGCTGCGGTCGTAGGGGTCCTCGGCGGGGCCGGTGGCCGGCGCGCCGCTGGGGGTGTCGCTGAGGAAGTATGGCTGGAGGTAGCCGTCGTAGATCCCGCATCGGATGTTGGAGTACTCGGCGTTGTAGGTCTTGAGGAAGAGCTTGCCCTGGGTGGCGGACCACCTGCGCGGGTCGGCCAGGACCATGGTCACCTCGCGGCGGACGATGGTGCGCTCCACGTGGTCGCCGGCACCGTGGGCCTGCACCAGCGGGTAGACGAAGGTGTAGTCCGCGTGCACCTGCACCTCACCGGGCCGCCCGGCGGTGAACGTCATGCGGCCGCGCACCTTGATCACCTTGCCGGTCAGGCGCACCTCGTCCGGGTTGAAACGGGTGACGACGTCCACGGGGTCGTGCTCGCGGTCCGGATCGCGCAGCGACCGCCGCAGCCGCGCCGACACGTCCGGCCCCTTCGGGTCGAGGACGGCCAGCGCCCGGGTGGGCTGCCCGCCGCGCAGGACGGCCGGGTCCAGGTTGGTGGCGACCAGGTACTCCTTGGTGCGGCGCAGCGCGAGCGCCACGTCGTCCTTGCTCATCCCGCCGATGGCCTTGGCGTGCGGCAGTTCGATGGCGTCCGCGCCCTCGGCCCACGCCTGGGCCGGTGATCCGAGGAACGGGTGGTCGCGCGTCGGTGCCGCGGCCTGGGCGACATCGCCGGGGGCGCCGGAGGGCGAAGCCGTCTCGGCGGGCAGCGGTGACGGGGAGGCCGCGGGACCGGAGGCCGCCGAGTCGTGGCCGGGGAGGCGGTCCAGCAGCAGCGAGGGACGTACGGCGACCACGGCGACCGCCACGGCCAGCACCACACCGAGGGCCGACCACACCCGGCGTCGGCGGCGTGCGCTGCCGTTGATCTCCCGCCACGCGGGTCCGGTGTGCCAGCCGGCCGGGGTCCAGGGCTGCGGGGCCGGCGCCTCCTTGCGCCGCCGGACACGCGGTCGCCACCGGCGGCGGTCACGGCCGTTGGACTCCGCCGCGTCCGCCTCCCGCAGCCGCCGGGTCACCATCCGGGCCCGCGCCGATGGCTCCTTCGGTGCGGGAGCACCGCCGCCCTCCGCGGTCTCACGGAGGAACGTCTCCCACTGATCGTCGGATATGGAGGACGTCTCGTCGGGCTGTTCGGGAGGCGGGACGGTGCTCACGGGCTCACTCTCGTCGGACGGTGCAGGACACGGCGCCCGCGCCCGGCCACGGTCCTCCCCCGGGTCGGCGAGCTCCGGTGGACACGGCCCGGACGCCCGCGCGTGATCATTCCTAGACGGTGTGTCCACTGTGCACAAGCGCTGCACAAGGGCGGTGCGAATGCCGTGATCGAACCGGTACCGGTCCGAGTCGCCTTCGCGGCGAGACGCGTGCCCAGGTGTCACATCGACGGCGTACCAGCCGGTTCTTTGTCCACTTGTACGAGAACCGGGCCGACCGCCACCCCCTACGGTTTGCCGAAACCCAATGGGTTTTCGCAAACGGGTTCCCGGCAGCACAGTCCCCCAGTTCGGGCCCGGTCGGCACCGGTGCGTCGCCAGGTCGGCGGGTCGGCGGAAAGGATCACCCCATGGCGCAGGTTCAAGCGCTGCAGTCTGTCCTCAGCAGCGTCCGCTTCCAGGCGCAGGGCGCGGAAGAGGGCGTCCTCGGGCAGACGGAAGACAAGATCAATTCTCTGTTCGAGCCGCTCGCCAAGGGGCTCGGCAACTTCGTGTTCGCCGACGTCACCGTCTTCGGGATCACCTTCCCGTGGATCGTCGCCTGGCTGGTGGTCGCCGGTGCGGTCTTCACCCTCTATTTCGGGTTCATTCAGTTCCGCAGCATCAAGCTGTCCCTGAACCTGCTGCGCGGCCGCTACAGCAGGGACGACGACCCGGGCGAGATCACCCACTTCCAGGCGCTGTCCTCGGCGCTGTCGGGCACGGTCGGCCTCGGCAACATCGCGGGCGTCGGCGTGGCGATCACCATCGGCGGGGCCGGTGCCACGTTCTGGATGGTGCTGTGCGGGCTGCTCGGCATGGCGTCGAAGTTCGTGGAGTGCACGCTCGGTGTGCGCTACCGCGACCAGCACGCGGACGGGTCCTTCTCCGGCGGTCCCATGAAGTACCTGAGCAAGGGGCTCGCGGAGCGGCTGCCCGGTTCGGGCGGCCGGATCCTCGGCAAGGTCATGGCCGCGCTCGCCGCTGTCATGATCCTGCTGTTCGGCATCGGCGGCGGCAACATGTTCCAGGCCAACCAGACCGTCACCCAGATCCGCAACATCACCGGCGGCGACGACGGCGCGCTCGGCGGCAGCGGATCCGCCCTGATCATGGGGATCATCCTGGCGGTCGTCGTCGGCGCCGTGATCCTCGGAGGCATCAAGTCGATCGGCAAGGTGGCCGGCCGTCTGGTGCCGGCCATGGCCATCATCTACGTCGGCGCCTGCCTGATCGTCATCCTGGCCAACGCCACGGCGGTTCCGGCGGCGTTCGGCTCGATCTTCCACGAGGCGTTCACCGGTGAGGGAGTCGTCGGCGGTGTCGTCGGCGCGCTGATCGTCGGTTTCACCCGCGCCGCCTTCTCCAACGAGGCCGGCCTGGGCTCCGCGCCCATCGCGCACTCCGCGGTGAAGACCCGGTACCCGGTGACCGAGGGCCTGGTCGCGCTGATCGGGCCGTTCATCGACACCGTCGTCATCTGCACCATGACCGCGCTGACGATCGTCATCGCCGACAGCGGGTTCTGGAACGACGCCAAGGCGCAGTACGCGGCGGACGGCACCAAGGCGGACGGCGTCACGGTCACCTCCTCGGCCTTCGAGACCGTGCTCCCGTGGTTCCCGAAGGTGCTCACCGTGGCCGTCGTGCTCTTCGCCGTCTCGACCATGATCACCTGGTCGTACTACGGCCAGAAGGCGTGGACCCACCTGTTCGGCAAGACCCGCACCAGTGAGCGCGTCTACCAGCTGATCTTCTGCCTGTTCATCGTGATCGGCGCGGTGCTCACCTTCGGCAGCGTGCTCGACTTCACCGACGCGGTGCTGTTCCTGCTGGCGCTGGTCAACATCGTGGGCCTCTACCTGCTCGCCCCGTTCGTCAAGCAGGAGCTGGCCCGCTTCCACGCGGCGCTGCGCTCCGGCGACGTGGGGTCGAAGCGGGAGCAGCCGGTGGCGGCCGTGGAGGAGGTCGGGTAACGCGCCCGTACAGGCCGTACGGCTTGGCTCAGGCGCAGGCTCTCAATGCCCGTGCTGCACGTGCGACGCGTGCGGCACGGGCATCGCGCCTGTCTCCAGCAGCAGCTGGAGATGCGAGAACAGGCACTGGTGCGGATCGGTGAGGTCGATCCCGCTGATCGTCTCCGCCCGCCTCAGCCGGTAACGGAGGGTGTTCGTGTGCACGTGCAGCAGCCGGGCCGCCGCCCGCATGTTGCACTGCTCGGCGAAGTACGCGAGCACGGACGGCACGAGAGGGGTGTCGTGCTCCGCGTCGTAGGCGAGGAGCGCGGTGATCCGGGGGTCCCGCAGGCGCGGATGCTGCTCCAGCAGGGCGAGGGTGTCGCCGAGGAGCACCTCCGAGCGGACGTCGTCGATGGTGGCGACGCGCCGCTCCGCCCGGTCCGCGATGATGTCGAGCACCCGGTCGGCCTCGGCCTTCGACTCGGCGATCGAGTCCAGCCCGTCGACCACCGAGCCGACGGCCGCGCACACGTCGAGTCGCAGGCGCTGGCCGGCCGCCCGCACGATGTCGTGCGCCAGTCCGGCGACGAGGCTCTCGCCGGACCGCTCCGGCAGTCCTGGCAGCCCTGGCAGCAGCATGTACACCCGGGCACCGGTGCCGGCCACCAGGGCGCGGCGCCGGAACGCGGCCGCGTGCACGGAGACCAGGCTGGTCATGGCCGCCCGGCGCAGTTCGAAGACGGGGCGGTCGGCGTCAGCGCCGGTCGTGGCGTCGCGCAGCGCGAACCCCACCACCGCCGCCGGTTTGGTCAGGTCGGCCCCGATGCGGGCGGCGAGCGTGCGCGGGTCGATGTGCCCTTCGAGCATCCGGCTGAGCAGCGCGTCCTCCAGCCGAAGGTCCGAGGACACGCCTGTGCGGTGCCGTACGAGCAGCAGGGCCGCGGTCCGGGCCGCGCCGATCAGCGCGCTCTCCGCGGTGTCGGACAGCTCGTCCCGGCCTTCCTGGACCCAGATCGAGCCGAGCATCTGCTCGTCGACACGGATGCCGATCGCCAGCCGTCGTCTGATGCCGCGCTCCGGCCGCTCCTCGACGTGCACCACCTCGTCACCGGCCCGCAGCCGCTCGTACACACCCCACTGGCGCAGCAGCGCGAGGTAGTGGGCGGGGCCCTCCCGGCCCAGGATCGAACGCCGCCGCAGCTCGTCGACCTCGTCGTCGGAGCGGGAGTAGGCCAGGACGCGGTTGGCGCTGTCCTCGATGCTGACGATGCCGCCGGTGAGGGCGGCGACGGTCTCCGCGAGGGCGAACAGGTCGGCCGGCTGACCGGCCTCCGGAGCCGCCCCGGCCACGCGGGCGTCCGCGACCACCTCCCTGACCAGGGAGTCCAGGCGCGCCCAGCGGATCTCGGGGCGGATACCGAGGACGACGACGCCCGCGTCCTCGGCAAGATTCTTCAGGGCCTGGCGGTCGTCGCCGGGATCCACCTTGACCGCCACCGCGGCCGCGCCCCGGTGAGCCGCGGCCCGGGCCAGGCGCAGCGCCCGGCGGCCCCGTGCGCCGATGAGCAGGACCAGGTCCGCGTGGTACGTCTCCGGCTCCTCGTCGGCGTCCAGGATCGCCACGTCACTGATCTCGACGTCGCTGATCCCGTCGTCCAGTCCGGCGGGCGCGGCGACCAGGTCGATGACCGGCTCGCCGAGTGCCAGCAGCAGCTGTCGTACACCCGCACCGGCGGGCGCCGCGTCGTTCACGATGAACACCCGTCCTGCCCCGCGGCCTTTTCCCTACGGCCTGCCGTGAATGCCCCTGAACACCTGGGCGCCCAGGCGAGCCCTGACGCACGGTCGTACCCATTTGTTGACAGGACGAACATACGAAACCCGACCGGCGCTGGCCAGTCCCCGCCGTGCTGTCTTCAGTCGAATTCGAGCGTCGGCGAAGCCCGGGGGAAGTCCGGGGGGGGAGGCCGTCCGGGGGAACCGTTCCGGTCAGGAGACCGGAGAGGTACTCGGTGAGTGTGCCCCGGTACTCGCACCAGTCGTCGTTGTGCCCGCTGACGAGGATCGTCCAGGAGTTCGGATGGCTCCCAGCCGTGCGCCAGTAGAACGTGTCGCCGTCGCACGAGTCGCCCCAGGGGATCAGCCCGCCCGGTTCCGGATACGGCACATGGCCGTGGGACATTCCCGAGTCCCGCAGGTCCGACAATTCCCCGAGCGTCTCCCGGACACCCCTTCCGAAATAGCGCTCCTCGCCCGGTTCCGGAATGTGCAGCGACAGGAAGTCGTCGAGGACGAAGGGCGGGTACGCCTCGGCCAGTTCGACGAAATCGGCCGGCAGTGCGGTACCCCGCTCCGCCGCCACGTACGCCCAGTCGATGCCACGTCCCCCCTGGACACGGTGGTCGCGCAGGGGCGGCAGCGCCTGTTCCAGTCGTTCGAGCCTCAGCACGTCACCTGGCTTCCGGGACGTTCTCCGCGAGGACCCCACTGCCTGCGGACCGCTCGGGGCGGGACAGTGCCGGAGGGCTCGTTCGTGGGATCGTAACGTGCCAAGCGCATGCCCTCATCGCATCCGACGGAGGCGGTACCCTCGTGCCCGATTCCAGCCTCGGCGCATCCGTCCCAGGTGACGAGGAACGGCAGCCAGCCGCCCGGCCCGGGGAACAACGGCACAGTCGCAGGTGGCCGCTGGTCCCCGGCATTCCAGGAACGATAATCCTCCCCCTCCGTGCGCATATTGGCCACGAACTCGATGTTCGAGTTCTCGACGCCGGGGACACTCACGAAGAAGTAGTCACCGAAGCGCCCCGGGCCGAACCAGTAGACGTGCTCCTTGAAGTCCGCCGGCAGGCGCGTACCGACGGCGGCCTCAGCGCGGTCCCAGTCCACCTGGTAGCGACGAGGGACCGTCAGCCCCGCGTCACGGGCCAACTGCTCGATGCTCATGGTGTGCCTCCAAGTGCGGGATGCCGCGTCCGGGTGAGCCGTGGTGGACGGCTCCACCACCGACTGGTCCCCAACCCCGCCTGAACGCACGAGGCAGCCGGAGCCCGTAACCAGCACCGCGAGCACGGAGCAGACCGCCGCCTGCCCTCAACTACCGGGATTTTCCGGCCAGGTGCCTTGCTGGTTGGGCCTGTTGGAAGCGTGAGAACTCCCATCATCCCAGGTCAGCAGGCACCTCTTCTCGTCTCCCTCTTCAAAGGGCAACCGTCACGCGGTGGATCGAGGCTGAAGCAACGACGCCAAAAGACTCAGTCCCTCGGGAACGATCGCAAGGCAACCAGCATCTCACCACTGAAGTCGTCACAAATGTCCACCAGCTCACGCCCCGGCACGGAGGTGAACAGATCACCAGCATGAGAAGCAGCCAAAATTGCTTCATGACACGCGCGGGCCTGAAGCGGTGCGCACGCGGGAGGCGTCCTCGGCGTAGAGCGTGTCCCGTAGGAAGTGCAGCACCTCCAGCTGCCACTGGCCCGAGCACAAGCGCGCGAGTTCGCCGGCCCCGGCCCGCTCGGCACTGGCGCTGGTGACGCCCAGGACCGCTACCGCGCTCACCAGCTTCCCGTCCAGGTCACTCACGTAGCGTTCACACAGGAAGACCTGGCTGACGTGCGGGAACGGCAGACCGTCCGGGGCTGATCTGCACCTGCCCGGGCACCAGTTGACGGTCGTGCTCCATGAACGCCAACAGCCGCACGGCCTTCCCGTCCTGGTCCTTCGCGCCCCGAAGCGCCTTGCCGTCCGCCGCCCACGCCGTCAGCCCGGGCCCATCGCCCTTCTGGGCGACCTGCACCGCCACGACTCCCGCCTGCTGCTCGCCGAGCGCGACGTGCGCCGTCTGGCCCCGGCCGTCGCCACCTGGCTGGAGCGCGGCGCCGACCCCGAAGCCGTACAGCGCACGCTGACCGCGTGCCTCCCCCATGAGCCGCTCCGCCACCCGGCCGCGCTCCTGGCCCACCGCCTGACAGAGCTACTCCCGCCCCCCTGCCGTCCAGCCCCAGCCCGCCCGCACCCCTTCCAGACCTGCGACACCTGCGACCGCGCTTTCAGATCCCCTGAACCGGGCCACTGCCGCGACTGCCGCACCGACCCCGACGTCATGGAGGCCGCCTAGCATGAACGTGACGACCCTTGCCCCTGGGCAGAGACGACGAGGAGCGCACGCCATGAGCATCGCCCCGGACGACGCGCGGCGGGACACCCACCACCTGTACCGGACGATGCGGGAGTTCGTTCAGTCGATGGACGACACCCTTCCCGGCAAGTTCGAGATCACCAAGGAAGGGATCGTCCACGACATGATGTCGCCCGTGAAGCAGCACGAACTCACCGCGCTGCGCCTCCGGAAACGCCTCGAGAAGGTCATGCCGGAGGACCTCGTGGCTCACACGGGCACCCCGGACGTGGAGAACGTACCCGAGGGCATCATGCGTCACCCCGATGTGATGCTGATCGCCGAGGCCGACATGGAGGGGGACGGCTCCTTCGACCCGCGCACGCTCATCGCCGCCGTCGAAGTCGTCTCCCGGTCCAATCCGGACAACGACTGGGTGAGCAAAGTACGGGACTACCCGCTGCTGGGTATCCCGCTGTACGTGATCTTCGATCCACGCACGGGCTCGGGCGCAGTGCTGTCGGACATCCACGAGACACCGACCGGCCCGCGCTACGCGACCCGCAAGGACTTCGTGTACGGCGAGGACGTCACCATCGCCGACTGGACCATCTCGACCACGGACCTGCCGCGCTACCCGGAGGGCTGAGACCCAGCGAAAAGATCCGTCTGGAGCACTCCCCCGCGACACCGAACCGGGAGCGCCCGAAGGTGGACCCATGGCAGAAGACACCACCACTCTCGCCGAGCAGACCCCTCCCCCCGTACGGGACTGGCCCGACGCAGGAGTGCAGGGGACCGAGTTCGACCCGGTGCTCGCGGAGCTGATGGAGGAAGGGCCGCTGACGCGGATCCGGCTGCCGCACGGGGAGGAGGAGTGGGCGTGGCTGGCGACGCGCTACGACGACGTGAAGATGATCACGAACGATCCGCGGTTCAGCCGCAGGGAGGCGTCCGTGCGGCAGTTCACGCGGCTGGCGCCGCACTTCGCGCCCAGGCCCGGGGCGCTGGCCTGGGCCGACCAGCCCGACCACAACCGGCTGCGCCGGGCCGCCTCGACCGCGTACACGGTGGGCGCGGTGAAGCGGTTGCGCCCCCGCGTCCAGGAGATGCTCGACGAACTGGTCGACGCCATGGTGCAGGACGGGCCGCCCGCCGATCTGGTGGAGCGGGTCCTCGAACCCCTCCCCATCTCCGTCGTCTGCGAGGTCATGGGCGTTCCCGCGGACGAGCGGCAGAAGGTGCACGACTGGACGCGGGAGATCATCTCCACGGCGGGCGGCGCCGAGGCCTCCGAGCGCGCCAAGAAAGGCCTGTTCGGATGGATCGCGCAGGCCATCCGGGACCGGCAGGACAGCGACGGCGACGACGTCCTGTCGTTGCTCGGCGGTGCGGTGCGCAGCGGTGAGCTCAAGGAGGAGGAGGCGATCAGCGTCGCCGGCCCGCTCCAGATCGGCGGCGAGGCGCTCACCAACAACAGCGGCCAGATGTTCTACCTCCTGATGACCCGGCCCGAGCTGATGGACCGCATGCGCAACGACCCCGCATGCCGCCCCGCCGCCATCGACGAACTGCTCCGCTACATCCCGCACCGCGCCGCCGTCGGCCTCCCCCGCGTCGCCCTGGAGGACGTCGTCATCCAGGGCGTCCGCATCCGGGCGGGCGACCCCGTCTACGTCTCCTACCTGGCCGCCAACCGCGACCCCGACGTCTTCCCCGACCCCGACCGGATCGACGTCGACCGGGACGCCGGAGCGCACATGGCGTTCGGCAACGGACCGCACTACTGCACCGGCGCCGTCCTCTGCCGTATGCAGATCGAGCTGCTGATCGACACCCTGCTGGAGCGCTGCCCGGACCTCCGGCTCGCCATGCCCGCCGAGGAGGTCCCCTTCCGGCAGCAGACGATGATCCGCGGTCCCATCTCCCTGCCGATCGCCTGGTGAACCCGGGTGCCGGAAAACTCGGCGTCCGGACGCCAGGCCCTCCCGCACCGCCGCGTACGCCGGCTTCGTCACGAAGTTCTTGTCCATCAGCGCCGCCGCGCCCTGGCCCGAGAAGACTCCCGGCACCCATGAGTACTTGTCGGTGTAGCCCCACACGGTGAAGGACATGCAGCTGCGCGAGCCGAGGCAGGCATCCAACAGGCCGCGGAAGTAGGTGGCCTGGGTCGCCTGCTTCTCGATCGAAGACCTCGTTCACCACGTCCCACTGGTAGATCCTGCCCTTGAAGTGCTTCACCTCGGTGGTGATGTGGTCGTGGAGGATGCCCCTCAACTCGGCCGCGTCTATCGATCCGTCCGCGACACCCGTCGTCAGCCAGCCCGGCAGCTGGTTGTGCCGGAGCAGTGTGTGACCCCGTACCGCCTGGCCGTGGTCCCGCGCGAAGCGCACCAACGCGTCCGCCTTCGACCAGTCGTAGGTCCCGCGCGTGGGCTCGACGGACTCCCACTTGGCTCGTGTCGCCGTTCCCTCGCATGCCCAGCGTGACGACGCCCTCGAAGTCCTCCTCGACCATCCGCCGGATGCCCTCGCGCCAGTACGCCTTGATCGCGTCCGCGTTGCGCCGGAACGACCACTCCCCCGTACCGCCATACGGGTCATGCCCGGGCGTCACGACGGCTCCGCTGCTGTCGCGCACGGCGGACACGGCGTGCCGGTTTCGTCGGCGTCGAATAGTTTCGGAGCGCGCCCGGAGGCGGCGATGCCCCCGGATACAGCAAAAGGGCCCGTACGACCGAAGTCGTACGGGCCCCTTCAGGAGCTCTGAGGAGCTACCAGGCGATCAAGCCGACAAGACCTACTTGTTGATCTTGGTGACCTGGCCGGCGCCCACGGTCCGGCCACCCTCACGGATGGCGAACTTCAGGCCCTCTTCCATGGCGACGGGCTGGATGAGCTCGACCTTCATCTCAGTGTTGTCGCCCGGCATGACCATCTCCGTGCCCTCGGGGAGGGTCACAACACCGGTCACGTCAGTCGTACGGAAGTAGAACTGCGGACGGTAGTTGTTGAAGAACGGCGTGTGGCGGCCACCCTCGTCCTTGGACAGGATGTAGGCCTGGGCCTCGAACTCGGTGTGCGGCGTGACCGAACCGGGCTTGATGATGACCTGGCCGCGCTCGACGTCCTCACGCTTGATGCCACGGAGGAGCAGACCGACGTTCTCACCGGCCTGGCCCTCGTCGAGCAGCTTGCGGAACATCTCGATGCCGGTGACCGTGGTGGTGGTCTTCTCCGGCTTGATGCCGATGATGTCGACGGTCTCGTTGACCTTCAGGACACCACGCTCGATACGGCCGGTGACGACCGTACCGCGACCGGTGATCGTGAAGACGTCCTCGACGGGCATGAGGAACGGCTTGTCGACGTCACGCTCGGGGGTCGGGATCGCCTCGTCGACGGCGGCCATCAGGTCCAGGACCGACTGGCCCCACTCCTTGTCGCCCTCGAGCGCCTTGAGCGCCGAGACCTTGACGACCGGAACGTCGTCGCCCGGGAACTCGTACTCGGAGAGGAGCTCACGGACCTCGAGCTCGACGAGCTCCAGGATCTCCTCGTCGTCCACCATGTCGGCCTTGTTCAGGGCGACAACGATGTAGGGAACGCCGACCTGGCGGGCCAGGAGCACGTGCTCCTTGGTCTGCGGCATCGGGCCGTCGGTGGCGGCAACCACGAGGATGGCGCCGTCCATCTGCGCCGCACCCGTGATCATGTTCTTGATGTAGTCAGCGTGACCCGGGCAGTCGACGTGGGCGTAGTGACGGCCCTCCGTCTGGTACTCGACGTGCGCGATGGAGATCGTGATACCGCGCTGGCGCTCCTCGGGAGCCTTGTCGATCTGGTCGAAGGCCGAGGCCTCGTTCAGGTCCGGGTACGCGTCGTGCAGCACCTTGGTAATGGCGGCCGTGAGGGTCGTCTTACCGTGGTCGATGTGACCGATGGTGCCGATGTTGACGTGCGGCTTAGTCCGCTCGAACTTCGCCTTCGCCACTGGGTCCTCCTGTGGAGTGGTTCTGGTACGCCTTACTCATCGGCGCCAGGTGATCTTTGCTGGGATGCCGCCCGCCGGGGTTCTCCCCTGCCGGGTGAGCCCCGGCGGTCGGTGTCAAGCCTAAAGCGTGTAAACGGGGTGTGTTACTCGCCCTTGGCCTTCGCGATGATCTCCTCGGCGACGTTCCGGGGAACCTCGGCGTAGGAGTCGAACTGCATCGAGTAGCTTGCGCGACCCGAGGTCTTGCTGCGGAGGTCGCCGACGTAGCCGAACATCTCCGAGAGGGGCACGAGGCCCTTCACGACGCGGGCGCCGCTGCGCTCCTCCATGGCCTGGATCTGGCCACGGCGGGAGTTGAGGTCGCCGATGACATCGCCCATCGACTCCTCGGGCGTGGTGACCTCGACGGCCATCATCGGCTCGAGCAGCACAGGGCTGGCCTTGCGCGCGGCCTCCTTGAAGGCCTGCGAACCGGCGATCTTGAACGCGAGCTCGGAGGAGTCGACCTCGTGGTAGCCACCGTCGAGAAGAATGACGCGGACGCCCGTCATCTCGTAGCCGGCCAGGATGCCGAACTGCATGGCCTCCTGCGCACCGGCGTCCACCGACGGGATGTACTCCCGCGGGATACGGCCACCGGTGACCTTGTTCACGAACTCGTACGCCGGACCATCGGTCTCGGTGATGGGCTCGATCGCGATCTGCACCTTGGCGAACTGACCGGTACCACCGGTCTGCTTCTTGTGCGTGTAGTCGTGACGCTCGACGCCCTTGCGGATCGTCTCGCGGTACGCGACCTGCGGCTTGCCGACGTTGGCCTCGACCTTGAACTCACGGCGCATACGGTCGACCAGCACCTCGAGGTGCAGCTCGCCCATACCACCGATGATGGTCTGGCCGGTCTCCTCGTCCGAGTGAACCTGGAAGGAGGGGTCCTCCTCCGCGAGACGCTGGATGGCGACACCCAGCTTCTCCTGGTCACCCTTGGACTTGGGCTCGATGGCGACCTGAATGACCGGCGCCGGGAAGTCCATGGACTCCAGGATGACCGGGTTCTTGTCGTCCGAAAGCGTCTCACCGGTGGTGGTCTGCTTCAGGCCCATCACGGCGACGATGTCGCCGGCGCCCACCGCATCGATCTCCTCACGCTTGTTCGCGTGCATGCGGTAGATCTTGCCGATGCGCTCCTTCTTGCCCTTGACGGAGTTCAGCACCGCGGTGCCGGACTCCAGGCGGCCCGAGTAGACCCGGACGAAGGTGAGCTTGCCCAGGTGCGGGTCGCTCATGATCTTGAACGCGAGCGCGGAGAGGGGCTCCTCCTCCGACGGCTTGCGCTTGATGACCAGCTCCGGGTCCTTCACGTCGTGGCCCTCGATGGCCTCGACGTCCAGGGGAGTCGGCAGGTAGCGCACGACCGCGTCGAGCAGGGGCTGAACGCCCTTGTTCTTGAACGCGGTGCCACAGAACACCGGGGTGACCGTGACGCCGTCACCCTTGCCGGACGCGATGGTGATGCGACGGATCGCGGCGTACAGCTGCTCCTCGGTGGGCTCCTGGCCCTCCAGGAACAGCTCCATGATCTCGTCGTCGTTCTCCGCGACGGTCTCGACCAGCTTGCCGCGGTACTCCTCGGCAGCCTCGGCGTGCGTGGCGGGGATGTCGACGACGTCGTACATCTCGCCCTTGGCCGCCTCGGCGGACCACACGAGCGCCTTCATGCGGACCAGGTCCACAACGCCCTTGAAGTCCATCTCGGCACCGATCGGCAGCTGCATGATGATCGGAACGGCGCCAAGCCGGTCCTTGATCATGTCCACGCAGCGGTGGAACTCGGCGCCGGTACGGTCCAGCTTGTTCACGAAGCAGATGCGCGGCACGCCGTAACGGTCGGCCTGACGCCACACCGTCTCGGACTGCGGCTCGACACCGGCGACACCGTCGAACACCGTGACGGCACCGTCGAGGACGCGCAGCGAGCGCTCCACCTCGACCGTGAAGTCGACGTGGCCCGGGGTGTCGATGATGTTGATCGTGTAGTCGTTGTCCTCAAGCGGCCAGTGACAGGTGGTGGCAGCAGAGGTGATCGTGATGCCACGCTCCTGCTCCTGCTCCATCCAGTCCATGGTGGCAGCGCCGTCGTGGACTTCACCGATCTTGTAGCTGACGCCGGTGTAGAAGAGGATCCGCTCGGTGGTGGTCGTCTTGCCCGCGTCGATGTGGGCCATGATCCCGATGTTGCGGACCCTGGCCAGGTCAAGTGAAGTGGTAGCCATAAGGCTTCAGTCTTCTCTCGGTCTCGATGTGGGTTGCGACTACCAGCGGTAGTGCGCGAAGGCCTTGTTGGACTCGGCCATCTTGTGGGTGTCCTCGCGCTTCTTCACAGCGGCACCGAGGCCGTTGGAGGCGTCGAGAAGCTCGTTGAGCAGACGCTCGGTCATGGTCTTCTCGCGACGGGCGCGGGAGTAACCGACGAGCCAGCGCAGCGCGAGCGTGTTGGCGCGACCGGGCTTGACCTCGATCGGAACCTGGTACGTCGCACCACCGACACGGCGGGACTTGACCTCGAGGGTCGGCTTGATGTTCTCCAGCGCGCGCTTCAGCGTGATGATCGGGTCGTTGCCCGTCTTCTCACGCAGACCCTCCATGGCGCCGTAGACGATGCGCTCGGCGGTGGAGCGCTTGCCGTTGAGCAGCACCTTGTTGATGAGGGAGGTCACCAGAGGGGAACCGTAGACCGGGTCGATGATGACCGGGCGCTTCGGGGCGGGGCCCTTACGAGGCATTTCTACTTCTCCTTCTTGGCGCCGTAGCGGCTGCGGGCCTGCTTGCGGTTCTTGACACCCTGGGTGTCGAGCGAACCACGGATGATCTTGTAGCGAACACCCGGCAGGTCCTTCACACGGCCGCCGCGCACGAGCACGATGGAGTGCTCCTGCAGGTTGTGTCCCTCACCCGGAATGTAAGCGGTGACCTCGATCCCGCTGGTCAGACGCACACGCGCGACCTTACGCAGGGCCGAGTTCGGCTTCTTCGGGGTGGTCGTGAACACACGCGTGCAGACGCCGCGCCGCTGGGGCGAACCCTCGAGTGCGGGCGTCTTGTTCTTCTCGACCTTGTCCTGCCGGCCCTTCCGGACCAGCTGCTGGATCGTAGGCACTACTTCTCCGGTTTCTGTGTGCCGAATGGTGAAGCTAACCTGGAACATCGCCGACCCACGCGGTCGGGTGTGTCGAAACTGCAGACTCTCGCCGCGAGGCGAAAAGGGCGCAGATTGCAGTGGCCGGTTACGGCTCCCCTAGTGCGGTTGAAGGCACGCACGAGAGCCAGGGCACACCCCAGGCACAAGGTCTGAGCGTACCTACCTCACGGACTTCGGTCAAAACAAATGCCTTGGGGCCCGACACGCCGGACTTGTCATGCTTCTTCTGGGGGCGCGTCAAGGCGCCTCGGGCGCTCGGTACGGCGCTCGGCGTCGACAATCTGTGAATGTCGGTGATTCTCCGCGATTTCTCGATGGTTCGGCGCGCATGGCAATCACCGGATGAGTACGTTGATCGGTCGCTGTGCATCGGCCATGGCGCCGATCGGGGGACGGGAGACTCATGACGGCCACGCATTTACCCGGTGACGAGGGGCTGGACGACCGGGTGCCGTTCCTGGCCCGGCTGGAGAGCGCGGACCGCTCCGCGCTGCTGTCCCTCGGCCACGAACTGTCCTTCACCCCCCGCACGGTGCTCCTGCACCAGAGCGAGCCGTCCTCGCACGTCCTGATCGTCACGCACGGCTGGACGAAGGTGACCGCGGCCGCCGCCAATGGCTACGAGGCGCTGCTCGCGCTGCGCGGGCCCGGCGACATCATCGGCGAGTCGGCGGCGCTGACCGGGCGTCCGCGCTCGGCCACGGTCACCGCCCTCGAGCCGGTCCGCACCGTCGCCGTCGTGCGCGAGCACTTCACTGGTTTCCTCGCCCGCTCCCCCGCCGTCTCCTTCGCCCTCCTCGGCCTCACCTCCGACCGCACCCGCGCGGCCGACCGGCGCCGCCTGGAATTCGCCTCCCTGAGTGTCCGCGAACGCTTCGCGGCGCTTCTCCTCGATCTCGCCCGCACCAATGGCCACCGTACGGAGGAGGGCATCGAGCTGTCGGTCCCCCTGAGCAAGCAGGAACTTGCCGGCTCCGTCGGCGCGTCGCGGGAGATGGTCCAGCGACTGCTGAAGGAGCTCCGCGAGCGCGGGGCCGTGGTGACGGGGCGGCGGACGATGGTGATCGTCCGGATGGACGTCCTGCGCCAGATCGCACGACGGTGAGTTCTTCGCGCAGTTCCCCGCGCCCCTGAAGTGGCGCGGGGAACTGCGCGACAAGCCCCCACCGGCCCGCAAAGAGAACAACGCAAGGGGGCCGGGGGCGCAGCCCCCAGATACGGGACGGGTAGGGGCGGCGGGGGCGAAATCCGTCTTCTGTGCACACGGTCACAGTTGAAGTGGGTCATCCGCCCTCACAGCCCGGCCGCCGGGACCGCCAACCTGCTTGCCAGGCAAGGCCTCCACCGAAAGGCGACCAGGCGACCATGACCGACCCCGTGAGCCGGACCATCCTCCTGCTCGACATCGAGAAGTACAGCGACCGGGACGACATCGAGCAGGCCTATCTGCGGCGCATGTTGTACGACATCACCGATCGCACACTGGAAGCCGCCGGCATCGACGAGCGCCTGCGCCTACGCGCCGACCGCGGCGACTCCGTGATGGAACTGATCGACGCCAACGCCTCGGTCACCGCACTCCTGCGCGCCCTGCTCACCGAGGTCCCCGCCCAGCTCCGGGCGGTCAACCGCATGGCCTCCAGCTCCGCCCAGATCCGGCTGCGAGGCGTGGTCGCCACCGGATACGTCGCCGTGGACGAGCACGACGGCTGGGTCGGCTCGGACCTGAACCACGCCTGCCGCCTCCTCGACGCCCAGCTCCTGCGCGCGGCCCTGCGCGAGCGGCCGAACGACTTCGCCCTGTGCGTCTCGGAGGGCGTGCACACGGGGATCGTCCGCCACAGCCACCCCGGCATCCCGGCGGAGGACTTCCACTCGGTGACGGTGGACAGCAAGAACGGACCCCTGCGGGCCTGGCTGCACGGCCCGGTACCGCAGGACACCGAAGACCACAGCGACCCGGTACCGCAGGACACCGAGGACCACAGTGAAAAGGGGGGAACCCCGGCGCCGGGCGACTCGGGGGAGAGCCCGGCGCCGGGGGCGGCGGCAGCGGCGGGGCCGGGCAGGACCGCCGGCCCCGCCGCCCCTGCCCGGCCCGCCACCCCTCCCGGCGGCGTCGTCTTCCACTTCAACGGCTCCCCCAGCTTCGGCGGCAGTCTCGTCGCCGGAGACCAGCACGGCGTCTCCGGCGGCCAGGTCACCGGAGACGTCCACCAGGGCGGGTCCGGGGGTGAGTCGGCGTGACGGTGCCTCCACCCGCGGAGCCGACCCCCGACGACGTACCGCGGCAGGAACCGCACCGGGCCGCCGAGGACGAGGAGCAGGAGCGGACCCAGGAGGCCCGGGCCGCACAGCGCGAACTCGTCGCGCACACCCCGGGATTCATCTTCAGCGAGGCCGCGTCGTTCGGCGGCAGCCTGGTCGGCGGCGCCCAGCACGGCGTCTCCGGCGGCGTGGCCCGTGATGTGTTCATGGGCGGCAAGACGGAGATCCACCACCACACAATGGCGGCGGCCTCGGCGGCGTACGCCTCCGGGGAGATCCCGCAGGCGGACCTCGACGCGCTGTCCGCGGTCTTCGTCGAGAGCCCCGCCTTCGCGTCCGCCCTGGCGCGCCTGCGCGAGGAACGCGTCCTCGTTCTCGCCGGCGCCCACGCCACCGGCCGCAACGCCGCGGCGCTGATGCTCCTGCACCGCCTCGGCGTCCCCGCCGTGCACGCCCTCTCCTCGGAGACGAGCCCCGCGGCCCTCGCCGCCCAGCTCGCCGCACCCGGTGGCCATGTCCTGCGCGACCTGCCGCTGAGCCGCAACCGGCCACTGCGCGATCCCCACCTGCACGCGGCCCGCGACCAGCTCAAGAAGGTCGACGGGTATCTGGTGGTGACCATCGAGAACTCCCCGTTCCTGCTGGGGGCCACTCCTTCGCGGTGGGAGCCGCCGGAGCCGGCCGCCGTGCTGCGCGCGCATCTGGCCGACCACCGACGCGGCGAGGACATCGAGGGCCTCCTCTCCCTCGGCCCCGTTCGGGACTTCCTCTCCCGCGGCGCCCACCGGCCCGCAGAGGCCGCCCGGTTCGCCGCGGAAGTGGCCGGCTACGACGGCAGCGAGGAAGCTGCGGCGCGCCTCGCGGACTTCGGGCAGGCCGCCGTGGAGCAACAGTGCCGGGAGTGGCTGAGCGACCCCGAAGCCACCTTGCGGGACAAGGCGTTCCTCATCTCGCTCGCCGTCTTCGACCAGGCGCCGTACGTTCTCGCCGCCGAGCTCGCCGACAAGCTGTACGTGCACTTCCAGCGGCTTCAGCACCCCGAACGGCCTCCGGAGATCCCGGTGTTCGGACTCGCCGCCGAGACCCGTCTGGAACGGGCGCGGGCCGAGGGCGAGGTCCGGGACGAGGCGACCGAGTGGGGTTCGGTGCCGCAGTTCACGGCGTACTTCCGCAGGGAGAACACCCCGAGCGCCCTGCTCACCGAGGTCTGGACGGGCCATCCGTCGGCCCGGCCCGCGCTGGTCGCCTGGCTGAAGGAGCTGGCCCGCGACGGCCGCCCGGTCGTACGCACCCGGGCCGCCGCGGCCACCGCGCTGCTCGCGCGCGCCGACCTGCCCTCGGCGGTGGCGCTGCTGATCAGTGGCTGGGCCGTCTCGAAGTCGTTCGGCCCCCGGGTCACGGCCGCGAACACGCTCACGCTCGCCCAGCTCCTCGACGCCCCTGTCGTGCTGCGCCTGCTCACCCAGTGGTGCACGGACTCCCACTGGGCCCGCCGCTGGACCGCGATCCGCGCCTTCGGGCTGCTCACACCGCTCCGCCCCGACCTGGCGGGCCCCGCGCTGAGCGCGCTCTCCGCCCGCGCCCGTGCCGGGGGCAGCAGCCCGGCCGAGGCGAACAACCTGATCGAGTCCACGGCCCTGCTGCTCTCGGTCGGGGCCCGGCGCGGCGAGATGCTCTCCGAGCTGGTGCGTCTGCTCCATCACGACACACCGTCCGTCCGCGCGCTGGCGCTGGCCGGGTTCGTCCGTGCCTGCGACAACGACGAGGAGAACGCGCTCGTCGAGTGGTACGCCACCACGGGCATGTACGAGCCGGACACGGCCCGCGATCTCGCCACCCTCTGGCGCACCGCGCTCGGCGACCGCGCGCACACCCGCGGCGCCCTGGAGGCCCTGCACACCTGGGTGTACGTGGCCGAGCACCGCGCGGAGTCGGCGCGTGCGCTGGAGTATCTGCTCCCCGCGCTGGTCGTGACGGCCGACGACCACAAGCGCCTCCGTCACGAGCTGCTCAATCTGCGCGCCCCCGACGGCGGCCCGCGCCCACCGATCGCCGACCGGCTGATCGGCGTACTGACCCCCTCCACCGCAGAGCCATCGAGGAGTTGAACCATGGCGGAGTTCCGCCGTCAGCCGGAGTGGCAGCAGGACGCCAACCGGCACAGCACACTGATCGACCCGGTGCTCACCGTGCGGCCGATCGCCCGCTTCGACTACACCGCCAGACGGCCGGTCACCGCGATCGACCACGCGCTGGTCTTCGTCACCGCCAAGGGCTCGTACGACGTCTACATCCCGCCGCACCGGCCGACCCGCTCGGACGCGGCGACCCGCCGCTACACCTCCGTGTACGAGGTGGACATGGGCAGCCATCCGGTGCAGCTGGACCTGGAGCTGCCCAGCGACGACGACGCGTTCTCCTTCGGCGCCACCGCCGATCTGACCTGGCGGGTCGCCGATCCGATCGGGTACGTGGCGAGCGGTGAGCGTGATGTGCCCACCCGGCTGACCCGTGAACTCCACCAGTTCGCACGGCCGGTCAGCCGGCGCTTCCCCATCGAGGACAGCCCATCGGCCGAGCGCGCGGTCCAACAGGCCGTGGAGACGGGCGGTTTCGCGACGGGCATCGGCCTCTCCGTGACGTGTGTCGTACGACTTCGCCTCGACGACGACGCGATCGCGCACCGGCGGCGGCAGCGGAGCCTGCGCTACGAGTCCGAAATGCTCGACCCCGAGCACGAGTTCAGGCTGCGCCAGGCCCGGCAGCAGCACGAACTGGAAGTCCTGCGCCAGCAGCAGCACCACCAGTTGATGGCCGAGAAGATCAACTTCTACCAGTACCACCTCCAGCACGGCGGTGTCGGCGCCTGGGCGATGCATCTCGCCCAGCATCCCGAGGACACCCAGTTGGTCGTCGGCTCCATCCAGAAGGATCAACTTTCCTTCATCAAGAGCGAGCTGGAACTGATCGCCGGTGACTCGCTGGAGGACTTCCAGAAGGCGGAGTCCGCCCGCTCCATGCTGCCGAAGATCAACGACCTGATCCAGCAGCAGGCGGCGCCGGAGCAGAGCGCGCTGCCCCCGGGTGCGGCGCCCGGACAGCCGTACGTACCGCCGCAGCTGCCGTACCCCGGCCAGACCCCGCCACCACCGTCGGCCCAGCCACCGTACGGCTCCGCACCGCAGTACCAGCCACCGGCGCCGTACGCGGCCACTCCCTACGGTCAGCCGCAGCCGCCGGGCGGGCCGTACACCCAGCCGCCCGCCCCGCAGACGCCGAGCGCCTCCTACGGGCCCCCTTCGCCGCAGGCGCCGGCCGCCCCGTACGCCCAGCCGGCACCGCCCTACGCGGCCACGGGCCCCGCTCCCGCCGTACCCCCGGCTCCGGGTGTCGACGAGCCCGCCGGGCCCGGCGTACCGCCGCAGGACTCCCCCGAGGCGGGCCCCGCGTGACCACCACCCCGGACACCCACGCGGGCGCCCGAACCGCCGAGCGGCTGCTCACCGAACTGCGGGGCGAGATCGCCCGGGCCGACAGCAAGGCGTCCGTGCTGGTGGCGGCGCTCGGGATGACGGCGGGGGTGCTCAGCGGACTGCTGGCCGGGCGGGGCTGGACGCCGAGGGAACTGTCCTGGGCCGGCACCGCCCTGTGGTGGGCCGGTGCCGCCGCCCTGGCGCTCTCCCTGTTCGCGCTGCTCCTCGCCGTACTCCCCCGCTACCGCATCGGCTCCTGGGCCCCAGGGCAGCCGCTGTGCTACTTCGGCGACATCCAACAGGCCGTACGCGAAGGCCGGTTGGCCGCCGCGCTCGCCGACACCGACCACGACCCCGCCGCCGGACTCACGGCGGCCCTCACCGAGACCAGCCGTATCGCCGCCCGCAAGCACCAGTGGATCCGCACCGGTCTGATCGCCTTCTGCACCGGCACGGCGCTGCTGCCCACCGCGCTGCTCATCGGCTGACGTCCCCATCCGAAGGAGCCCCAGATGTCCCAGCCACCAGGCCCCGCTTATCCGGAGCCCCAGTACCCGGGCGCGGCCCCGCCTCCGCCGCAATACCCGGGCCCCGCCGCCCCCACACCGCCGCAATACCCCGGCGCCACCACTCCCCCGCCGCCGCAATACCCAGGCGCCGCCGCCCCCACACCGCCGCAATACCCCGGCGCCACCACTCCCCCGCCGCCGCAATACCCAGGCGCCGCCGCCCCCACACCGCCGCAATACCCCGGCGCCACCACTCCCCCGCCGCAATACCCGGAGCCGCAGTACCCGGGGACCGCCGCCGCGCCTCCCTCCTACCCGCAGGCCGCCCCCGCCCAGCCCCAGTACCCGACGGCCCCGCCCGCCCACCCCGGCCCGGCCCCGCAGTACCCCGGAGCCGCGGCCCCGTACCCGGGCACCGCCCCGCAGTACCCGGCTCAGCACCCGCAGCAGGCCCCCTTCGTGCCGCAGCAGCCCGTCGCCCCCGACGACCTCGACTACCGCCATCAGGGCCGCCGCATGCATGTGGCGGCCCATCAGCGCGGCGCGGACGCCACCGCCATAGGGCAGCTGGCGACCCAGGTCCCGAGCTTCCTGGTGAGCCTCGCGGTGGTCGCGGCGTTCGCCGTGGCGATGTTCGGCACGGCCGTGGGCTGGCTGGTCGTCCTGGCCTGGCTGGCCTCCGGGGCCCTCGTCTTCCACCGGCCCGCCGAGCTGCTCTTCGCCCGGCGCGCCTTCAAGCTGCGGGCACCGCTGGCGGCGGAGCGGGCCCGTCTGGAGCCGATCTGGCGCGAGGTCACCGCTCGCGCGGGCATCGAGGCGGACACCTACGAACTGATGGTGGAGAACAGCGACGACCTGAACGCGTCCGCGGTGGCCGGGCACGTCGTCGGGGTCACCACGTACGCGCTCAACAAGATCCCGAGCAGCAACCTCGCCGCCGTACTCGCCCATGAACTCGGCCACCACGTCGGCGGTCACGCCTGGGCGGGCCTGCTCGGTTACTGGTACTCGCTGCCCGGCCGGATCGCCTGGGCCCTGACCCGGGGACTCGCCAGAATCGCGATCGCCGTCGCCAGTGTCTTCTCGGCGGCCGCGACGGGGATTCTCGTCCTCTTCATGGGGATGTTCGTGGTGATGGGCTTCCTCGTCGCCTGGTACATCACCGTCCCCCTCGTGATCGCGCCCTATCTGCTCGCCTACGCGGGCCGCCAGGGCGAGCTGCGCGCCGACCAGCAGGCCGCCGCCCTCGGTTTCGCGACCGAGATGGTCCAGGTGCTGCACCACTTCCAGGCGGAGGAGGACGCCATGAAGGCGTACGCCGCCGCGCGCGGCAAGAGGCTCAAGGAGCCGGGCGGCCTGGCCAAGCTCCTGACCACCCACCCCGACAACATCACCCGCATCCGCGCCCTGGAGCCGTACCTCCCACTGCCGCGCTGACAAACGCCGAAGGGCGGTCACCCCGAACCCGGGGTGACCGCCCTTCAGTTACTGCGAAGCGACTCGCTTACTGGTTGTACGGACCGTAGTCGTAGTCCTCCAGCGGGACGGCCTGGCCGGAGCCGGTGCCGAACGGCGAGTAGTCGATGTCGTCGTAGCCGACGGCCGAGTACATCGCGGCCTTGGCCTCCTCGGTCGGCTCGACCCGGATGTTGCGGTAGCGGGACAGACCCGTACCGGCCGGGATGAGCTTACCGATGATGACGTTCTCCTTGAGGCCGATCAGGGAGTCGGACTTGGCGTTGATCGCCGCGTCCGTCAGAACCCTGGTCGTCTCCTGGAAGGACGCCGCCGACAGCCACGACTCGGTCGCCAGCGAGGCCTTGGTGATACCCATCAGCTGCGGACGGCCGGAGGCCGGGTGGCCGCCTTCCTGGACCACACGACGGTTCTCGGTCTCGAACTTCGAGCGCTCGACCAGCTCGCCGGGCAGCAGCTCCGCGTCGCCCGACTCGATGATCGTCACCCGGCGCAGCATCTGCCGGATGATGATCTCGATGTGCTTGTCGTGGATCGACACACCCTGCGAGTTGTAGACCTTCTGGACCTCGCCGACCAGGTGGACCTGGACGGCACGCTGACCCAGGATGCGCAGCACGTCGTGCGGGTTGGTGGCACCCACGGTGAGCTTCTGGCCCACCTCGACGTGCTCGCCCTCGGACACCAGCAGACGGGCGCGCTTCGAGATCGGGAACGCCGTCTCGTCGCTGCCGTCGTCCGGGGTGACGACGAGCTTCTTGGTCTTCTCGGTCTCCTCGATCCGCACGCGGCCGGAGGCCTCGGAGATCGGGGCGACACCCTTGGGCGTACGGGCCTCGAAGAGCTCGACGACACGGGGCAGACCCTGGGTGATGTCGTCACCGGCCACACCACCGGTGTGGAAGGTACGCATCGTCAGCTGGGTACCGGGCTCACCGATGGACTGGGCGGCGATGATGCCGACCGCCTCACCGATGTCGACCAGCTTGCCGGTGGCCAGCGAACGGCCGTAGCACATGGCGCAGGTGCCGACGGCGGACTCACAGGTCAGGACCGAACGGGTCTTGACCTCCTCGATGCCGTGCTTGACCAGCTCGTCGATGAGGACGTCGCCGAGGTCGGTGTTGGCCGGGGCCAGCACCTTGCCGTCGACGGTGATGTCCTCGGCCAGCGCACGTGCGTACACGCTGGTCTCGACGTTCTCCGCCTTGCGCAGGACACCGTCCGCGCCGCGCTCCGCGATGTGCAGCTTGAGGCCACGGTCGGTGCCGCAGTCCTCCTCGCGGATGATGACGTCCTGGGAGACGTCGACCAGACGACGGGTGAGGTAACCCGAGTCGGCGGTACGCAGGGCCGTGTCCGCCAGACCCTTACGAGCACCGTGAGTCGAGATGAAGTACTCCAGCACCGACAGGCCCTCACGGAAGGAGGCCTTGATCGGACGCGGGATCGTCTCGTTCTTGGCGTTCGACACCAGACCACGCATACCGGCGATCTGACGCATCTGCATCATGTTTCCTCGGGCACCCGAGTCAACCATCATGAAGATGGGGTTCGTCTTCGGGAAGTTCGCGTTCATCGCCTCGGCAACCTCGTTGGTCGCCTTGGTCCAGATCGCGATGAGCTCCTGCGTGCGCTCGTCCTTGGTGATCAGACCGCGCTCGTACTGCTTCTGGACCTTCTCGTCCTGCGCCTCGTAGCCCTTGACGATCTCCTTCTTCGCCTCGGGAACGACGATGTCGGAGATGGCCACGGTGACGCCGGAGCGGGTCGCCCAGTAGAAGCCCGCCGCCTTCAGGTTGTCGAGCGTCGCCGCCACGATGACCTTGGGGTAGCGCTCGGCGAGGTCGTTGACGATCTCGGAGAGCTGCTTCTTGCCGACCTCGTAGTCGACGAACGGGTAGTCCTCGGGCAGCAGCTCGTTGAAGAGCGCGCGGCCCAGCGTGGTCTTCAGGCGGAAGGTGTCACCCTGCTGCCACTCCGGCTCGCCCTCCTCCTGCGCCGGCGGGGTCCAGCCGCGCGGCGGGATGGTGCCCACCGGGAAGCGGATGTCCACGCGCGACTGCAGCGAGAGCTCGCCGGCGTCGAACGCCATGATCGCCTCGGCCGCGGAGCCGAAGGACCGGTCCTCGCCCTTGACGTTGCGCAGCGCGCCGTCGGTGGTCAGGAAGAACAGACCGAGGACCATGTCCTGGGTCGGCATCGTGACCGGACGGCCGTCAGCGGGCTTGAGGATGTTGTTCGAGGACAGCATCAGGATGCGGGCCTCGGCCTGCGCCTCCGCGGAGAGCGGCAGGTGGACGGCCATCTGGTCACCGTCGAAGTCCGCGTTGAACGCGGTGCAGACGAGCGGGTGGATCTGGATGGCCTTGCCCTCGACCAGCTGCGGCTCGAAGGCCTGGATGCCGAGGCGGTGCAGCGTGGGCGCACGGTTCAGCAGAACCGGGTGCTCCGCGATGACCTCTTCCAGGACGTCGTACACGACCGTGCGGCCGCGCTCGACCATCCGCTTGGCGCTCTTGATGTTCTGCGCGTGGTTCAGGTCGACCAGGCGCTTCATCACGAACGGCTTGAAGAGCTCCAGCGCCATGGCCTTGGGCAGACCGCACTGGTGCAGCTTCAGCTGCGGACCGACGACGATCACGGAACGCGCGGAGTAGTCCACACGCTTGCCGAGCAGGTTCTGACGGAATCGGCCCTGCTTACCCTTCAGCATGTCGCTGAGGGACTTCAGCGGACGGTTGCCGGGGCCCGTGACCGGGCGACCACGACGGCCGTTGTCGAAGAGCGCGTCGACGGCCTCCTGAAGCATGCGCTTCTCGTTGTTCACGATGATCTCGGGAGCACCGAGGTCAAGGAGTCGCTTCAGACGGTTGTTGCGGTTGATCACACGGCGGTACAGGTCGTTCAGGTCGGAGGTCGCGAAGCGGCCACCGTCCAGCTGCACCATCGGACGCAGGTCCGGCGGGATGACCGGCACGCAGTCGAGCACCATGCCCTTGGGGCTGTTGCTGGTCTGCAGGAACGCGGAGACGACCTTGAGGCGCTTGAGCGCACGGGTCTTCTTCTGGCCCTTGCCGGTGCGGATGATCTCGCGGAGGCGCTCGGCCTCCTCCTCGAGGTCGAAGGACTCGAGGCGCTTCTGCAGCGCCGCGGCACCCATCGAACCGTCGAAGTACGTGCCGAAGCGGTCACGCAGCTCGCGGTAGAGGAGCTCGTCGCCCTCGAGGTCCTGGACCTTGAGGTTCTTGAAGCGGGTCCACACCTCGTCGAGACGGTCGATCTCGCGCTGCGCACGGTCGCGCAGCTGCTTCATCTCACGCTCGGCACCTTCGCGCACCTTGCGGCGCACGTCGGCCTTGGCGCCCTCGGCCTCCAGCTCGGCCAGGTCGGTCTCGAGCTTCTTGGCGCGAGCTTCCAGGTCGGCGTCGCGACGGTTCTCGACCTGCTGACGCTCGACGGAGACGTGGGCCTCCAGCGAGGGCAGGTCGCGGGTGCGGCGCTCCTCGTCGACGTACGTGATCATGTACGCCGCGAAGTAGATGACCTTCTCCAGGTCCTTCGGGGCGAGGTCGAGCAGGTAGCCCAGACGCGACGGAACGCCCTTGAAGTACCAGATGTGGGTGACGGGAGCGGCCAGCTCGATGTGGCCCATCCGCTCACGACGCACCTTGGCGCGAGTGACCTCGACGCCGCAGCGCTCACAGATGATGCCCTTGAAGCGGACACGCTTGTACTTACCGCAGTAGCACTCCCAGTCCCGGGTCGGACCGAAGATCTTCTCGCAGAAGAGTCCGTCCTTTTCGGGCTTGAGGGTGCGGTAGTTGATGGTCTCGGGCTTCTTGACCTCGCCGTGGCTCCACTGACGGATGTCGTCAGCGGTGGCCAGACCGATCCGGAGCTCATCGAAGAAGTTGACGTCGAGCACTATGCGTCAATCCCTCTCAGGGTTGTAAGTCTTAGGGGTCTGATACGGGGGTCCTGGGGCCGGCGGGCCTTGTTCACCTGTTCCAAAGGCGTTCAAGGCCCACCGAACTCCCGTCAGACCTCTTCGACGCTGCTCGGCTCGCGCCGGGACAGGTCGATGCCGAGCTCCTCCGCCGCGCGGAAGACGTCCTCGTCGGTGTCACGCATTTCGATGGACATACCGTCGCTGGACAGCACCTCCACATTGAGGCAGAGAGACTGCATCTCCTTGATGAGCACCTTGAAGGACTCGGGGATGCCGGGCTCGGGGATGTTCTCGCCCTTGACGATGGCCTCGTAGACCTTCACACGGCCGGTGACGTCGTCGGACTTGATGGTCAGCAGCTCCTGGAGGGCGTACGCGGCGCCGTATGCCTCCAGCGCCCACACCTCCATCTCACCGAAGCGCTGGCCACCGAACTGGGCCTTACCACCCAGCGGCTGCTGGGTGATCATCGAGTACGGACCGGTCGAGCGGGCGTGCAGCTTGTCGTCGACCAGGTGGTGGAGCTTCAGGATGTACATGTAGCCGACCGAGATCGGCTCCGGGAACGGCTCACCGGAGCGGCCGTCGAACAGCGGCGCCTTACCGGTCGGGAGCACCATGCGCTCGCCGTCGCGGTTCGGGATCGTGTGCTGCAGCAGACCCGCGAGCTCGTCCTCACGCGCACCGTCGAAGACGGGGGTGGCGACGTTCGTGCCCGGCGCGACCACGTCGGCCTCGATGGCCTGCAGGCGCTGCGCCCAGTCGTCCGCGAGGCCGGAGACGTCCCATCCGCGGCTGGCGAGCCAGCCGAGGTGGATCTCCAGGACCTGTCCCGGGTTCATTCGGGACGGGACACCCAGCGGGTTGAGGATGATGTCGACCGGGGTGCCGTCCTCGAGGAACGGCATGTCCTCGATGGGCAGGATCTTCGAGATGACGCCCTTGTTGCCGTGACGACCGGCGAGCTTGTCACCGTCCGTGATCTTGCGCTTCTGCGCCACGTAGACACGAACCAGCTGGTTCACGCCCGGCGGCAGCTCGTCGCCCTCTTCACGGTCGAAGACGCGGACGCCGATGACCTTGCCGATCTCACCGTGCGGCACCTTCAGCGAGGTGTCGCGCACCTCGCGCGCCTTCTCACCGAAGATCGCGCGGAGCAGACGCTCCTCGGGGGTCAGCTCGGTCTCACCCTTGGGCGTGACCTTGCCGACGAGGATGTCACCGGCGACGACCTCGGCACCGATACGGATGATGCCGCGCTCGTCGAGGTCGGCGAGGACCTCCTCGGAGACGTTCGGGATGTCCCGGGTGATCTCCTCGGGGCCGAGCTTGGTGTCACGGGCGTCGACCTCGTGCTCCTCGATGTGGATCGAGGAGAGGACGTCGTCCTGCACGAGGCGCTGCGACAGGATGATCGCGTCCTCGTAGTTGTGACCCTCCCACGGCATGAACGCCACGAGCAGGTTCTTGCCGAGCGCCATCTCGCCGTTCTCGGTCGCCGGACCGTCGGCCAGAACCTGGCCGGCGATGACCCGGGCGCCCTCGTCCACGACGACCTTCTGGTTCACAGAGGTGCCCTGGTTCGAGCGGGAGAACTTCGCGAGGCGGTACGTGGTGTACGTACCGTCGTCGTTGGCGGTGGTGATGTAGTCCGCGGAGACCTCCTGGACCACACCGTCCTTCTCCGACTTCAGGACGTCACCGGCGTCGACCGCGCAGCGGTACTCCATGCCGGTGCCGACCAGCGGCGCCTCGGACTTGATCAGCGGCACGGCCTGACGCATCATGTTCGCGCCCATGAGGGCACGGTTGGCGTCGTCGTGCTCGAGGAACGGGATCATGGCGGTCGCGACCGACACCATCTGGCGCGGGGAGACGTCCATGTAGTCGACGTCGTCACCGGGGACGTAGTCGACCTCGCCGCCACGGCGGCGAACCAGGACGCGGGACTCCTCGAAGCGGAGCTCGTCCGTCAGCGGCGCGTTGGCCTGCGCGATGACGAATCGGTCCTCTTCGTCGGCCGTCAGGTAGTCGACCTCGTCGGTGACGACGCCACCGGTGACCTTGCGGTACGGGGTCTCGACGAAACCGAACGCGTTGACCCGGCCGTAGGAGGCGAGCGAGCCGATCAGACCGATGTTCGGGCCTTCAGGGGTCTCGATCGGGCACATGCGGCCGTAGTGCGACGGGTGCACGTCACGGACCTCGAAGCCGGCCCGCTCACGGGAGAGACCACCCGGGCCAAGAGCCGACAGACGGCGCTTGTGGGTGAGACCCGACAGCGGGTTGTTCTGGTCCATGAACTGCGACAGCTGGCTGGTGCCGAAGAACTCCTTGATGGAGGCGACGACCGGCCGGATGTTGATCAGGGTCTGCGGCGTGATCGCCTCGACGTCCTGAGTCGTCATGCGCTCGCGGACGACGCGCTCCATACGAGCCAGACCCGTGCGGACCTGGTTCTGGATGAGCTCGCCGACGTTGCGCAGACGACGGTTGCCGAAGTGGTCGATGTCGTCGGTCTCGACGACGATCTGCGTGCCGTTGTCACCGACGGTCTCGGTCTCACCGGCGTGCAGCTTCACCAGGTACTTGATCGACGAGATGATGTCCTCGACGGTCAGGATGCCGGCGTCGAGCGGGGCGTCGCCGCCCAGCTTCTTGTTGACCTTGTAGCGGCCGACCTTCGCGAGGTCGTAGCGCTTGGGGTTGAAGTAGAGGTTCTCGAGCAGCGTCTGCGCGGCCTCACGGGTCGGGGGCTCGCCCGGACGCAGCTTGCGGTAGATGTCGAGCAGCGCGTCGTCCTGGCCCTGGGTGTGGTCCTTCTCCAGGGTGGCGCGCATCGACTCGTACTCGCCGAACTCCTCGAGGATCTGCTCGGTCGTCCAACCGAGGGCCTTCAGGAGAACGGTGACGGACTGCTTGCGCTTGCGGTCGATGCGGACACCGACCATGTCGCGCTTGTCGATCTCCATCTCCAGCCAGGCACCCCGGGACGGGATGACCTTCGCGGAGAAGATGTCCTTGTCGGACGTCTTGTCGATGGAGGAGTCGAAGTAGACACCCGGCGAGCGGACGAGCTGCGACACCACGACACGCTCGGTGCCGTTGATGACGAAGGTGCCCTTGTTGGTCATGAGCGGGAAGTCGCCCATGAAGACCGTCTGGGACTTGATCTCGCCGGTCTCGTTGTTGGTGAACTCGGCGGTGACGAAGAGCGGCGCGGAGTACGTGAAGTCGCGCTCCTTGCACTCGTCGATGGAGTTCTTCGGAGGCTCGAAGCGGTGGTCGCGGAAGGTCAGCGACATCGACCCGGAGAAGTCCTCGATCGGGGAGATCTCCTCGAAGATCTCCTCCAGACCGGACTTCGTGGGGACGTCCTGTCCGCTGTCCAGAGCCGCCTCGACACGAGCCTTCCACGCGGCATTGCCGAGCAGCCAGTCGAAGCTCTCGGTCTGCAGCGCAAGAAGGTTCGGAACCTCGAGGGGCTCCTTGATCTTTGCAAAGGAGATGCGCAGCGGGGCGGTGCTGGCGCCGTTGTTCGTATTCGCGGTCGAGGCAGTGCGCGAGGCGGCCAAGAGGGGGTCCTTCCGAGGGCTCGGACTCACTACGCGCGTACCGGTCCCATGTCGGACACAGAGAGAGGCCGTTCCCGATTTGGCCGAAGAAGGCCAGGTCAGGGACGATTCAATCGTCGGTGCTCAAGCATGGGCATGCCCCTGGTGACGGGCAGGAGGCAGCTAACAGGCAGCGCAAAGGGTCAGTGTAGCCACTCGGCCCACTGATGTCCAGTCCCGGTTTTTTGAGACCCTCGTTGTTCTCAACACCTGCGGCAAGCCACGCCCTCAATGCACATCGATACTGCCCTCTTCGTCGTCGATCCATGCCTCGGATCCGGATCGTTGTGACGACGCGTCCTGAGAATTGCGCGCTGCGTGCGGTTCGTCAAGGCCCCCCATGCCCAAAGCAAGTGCCGCGAACGTCACGTGCAACCTGTCTTGCAGCCCGTCTTGCAGCCCGTCACGGGCTCGGCCGGAGACAACAACGAAGATCACCATACTCGCCGCCACCGACAGTGCAAGGCAGCCGCCGCCGGACCCCCTGGAACGCCGAAGAGCGACCACCCAGATGGGTGATCGCTCTTCGGTGCGTCAGCGTTACAGCGCTACGAGAGCGGCTGTATCAGCTCGCGAGCAGTCCGTAGGGACCGCGAGGTGTTACTTGACCTCGACGGCCGCACCGGCGCCCTTGAGGGCCTCGGCGGCCTTCTCGGCGGCGTCCTTGGCGACCTTCTCGAGGACGGGCTTCGGGGCGCCGTCGACGAGGTCCTTGGCCTCCTTCAGACCCAGGGAGGTCAGCTCACGCACGACCTTGATGACCTGGATCTTCTTGTCGCCGGCACCGGTGAGGATGACGTCGAACTCGTCCTGCTCCTCGGCGGCCTCGGCAACGGCGGCCGGGCCGGCGGGGCCGGCAACGGCGACCGCGGCGGCGGCGGTGACGTCGAACTTCTCCTCGAAGGCCTTCACGAACTCGGAGAGCTCGATGAGGGTCATCTCCTCGAACTGCGCGAGCAGGTCTTCCTGGCTGAGCTTCGCCATGGTGGGCGATCCTTCCACTAATTCGGCTGGTGCCGGATGTACATGTTTGGCGGGCGTACGTTGGCCCGCTACGACCACGGCCTCAGGCGGCTGCGGTCATTTCGCGAGCCGAATTACTCGGCACCGCCCTGCTCGTCCTGCTTGGCGCGAAGAGCGTCCACGGTGCGGACGAGCTTCGAGGGAAGCGCCTGGAAGAGCTGAGCAGCCTGGGACTGCTTGCCCTTGAAGGCACCCGCCAGCTTGGAGAGCAGAACCTCGCGGGACTCGAGGTCCGCAAGCTTCTTGATCTCGTCGGCGGACAGCGCCTTGCCGTCAAGGACACCGCCCTTGATGACGAGGTTCGGGTTGTCCTTGGCGAAGTCACGAAGACCCTTCGCCGACTCCACCGGGTCACCGGTGACGAAGGCAACTGCCGTCGGACCGTTGAACAGGTCGTCGAGCGTCGAGATCCCGGCCTCGTTGGCCGCAATCTTGGTCAGCGTGTTCTTCACCACGGCGTACTGGGCGTTCTCACCGAGCGAACGGCGCAGCGTCTTGAGCTGCGCCACGGTGAGACCCCGGTACTCGGTCAGCACAGCGGCGTTCGAGCTGCGGAACTGCTCCGCGAGCTCGGCTACCGCGGCAGCCTTGTCGGGCCTTGCCATAGAGCGTCGGCCTCCTTCCGGGTGATGACGACCGCTCGGAAGGGGCTGGGGAAAACGAAACGCCCCGGCGCAGGCGCACGGGGCGTAGCTCGACCGGTATATCCGCAAGCGGGGCAAGCGAACTCCGGGAGCACATCCACAGTCACCTACGCGGGTCGTCCGCAGTTTCAGCGGATCCTTCGGCCGCCCTGCCCTCTTGCGAGCACAAGGCAACGACCAGCGGTCTTTGGCTTCTGGGGAAGAGTACGTGAATGGGTCACTGTCAAGCAAATCCGCTCTGCGGCGCCTCAGGCCCGACGGTGACCGGGCTCAGCCCTGCTGCGCTTCCTTCATCATCTGGGCGAGGTCGGCGGTGTCCTTGGCGGGCGGGGCCTTGACCGTCACCGGCTTGTTGAAGTCGAGGAAGGTGATGGTCATGTCGAGCTTGCCCTTGTCGGCGTCGCCCCGCATGCGGAACTGCTTGGTGTGGTCGTCACCGTCGATCCACATGTCCATCGTGAGCGCGTCGATGCCCATCTTCTCGTACTGGTCGAGGCTCTTCTCCCGCTTCTCACGGGTGGCCTTGTCCTTGCCCTTGAGGGAGTCGCGGAACTCCTCGAGGGTGACCGTCCCCTTGTAGTGCGTGGTCTTCACGCCGTCGACGGTCTCGGTTCCGACCTTCTTCACGTCCTTGGAGCCGGTGAGGAAAGTGGACTCGGTGGCCGGATTCTTGTCGGCCTGTCCGGCGCCCAGCTGGTCGGCGTTCATCTGCTTGTCCGCCCCCAGCGCGGACATGTCGAACTTGATCCAGCTCTTTCCGTCCATCTCCTTGGCGACCTGTGCGCCCCCGCCGATGTACATCGCCTTGTCGACGAGCCGGATCTCCACCTGGCCGTCGGTGGCCTGGTCCTCGGCCGTCATCTTCATGCTCATGGCCAGCGGCTTCATGCTCATCGCCGCCTCACCGCTGACACGGCCCTCCTCCGGGACCCGGCCGGTCATCCGGTAACGGAGGGACGTGATGTCCTCCGTCTTCTTCGCCGCCTTGGCCACGGCCGCGGCGGGCGTCATCTCCGGCGATTCCTCCGCGTCGCTCTTCGTACAGGCGACGGCACCCCCACCGAGGACCAGGGCGGCGAGCGTCGCGCCCGCCGCTCTGCGCCGAACGGTTCCACGTACAGAAAACTCCATGATTCCCCCCAGGGAACAGATGATCGATGCACAGCAAGGCTGCAGTTCACAGCACGGCCGCGAGCGTATCCCAGGGGGTTTCAGTGGTCTCCTGAATTCACATGGGACTCAGGAGGTGGTGCCGCCCGTGTTGCCCTGCGACTTCAGCAGGTCCTTGAAGTCGGCGGTGTCGCCCGCCGGAGGCTCCGTGGCGGAGACCTTCACCCCGTAGTCGCTGTAGTACGCGGTCGAGGACATGGTGCCGGTCGACAGCTCGCCCTTCTCGACCTTCTTGACCAGCAGGTCATCGCCGTTGACCCAGATGTCGACCTTCTCGGTGCTGACGCCGGCCGCCGTGAGCTGCTTCTTCAGGTCGGCCAGCTGGCTCGCGCTGAGATTTGAGGTCTTGGTCGCCAGGTCCGCGACGTCCACCGTGCCCGAGTAGTGCGTGGCCTTCTCGCCGCGCACCGTCTCCTCGCCGACCTTCGTCACGTCGCCGGAGGCCAGCAGGAGCTTCACCGACTGGTTCGGCGTCGTGTTCTGCATCTGGTCCTTCAGATACGCGCCCGAGCCGCCACCCAGCTTCGCCAGGTCGTCGTAGGCGTACTTGATCCAGTGCTTGCCGCCCGACTGCTGGGCGAACTTGTCGCCCATCCTCGCGTAGTAGGCGTCGCGCAGATAGCGCGCCTGCATCGACGTGCTGCCCGTCTGACGCATCGTGTCGGCCATCGTGCCGCCGGTGTACGTGATCGTCATGGTGCCGGTGAGACCGTCGGCCCAGCCCATGACGCCGTCCGCCTTCATGGACATCATCGTGCCCATGGTCGTCGTGGACTCGACCTTGGCGGAGTCGGCGTTGTCCGTGGACTTCTCGGCGGAACGCAGGGCGGCTATGGGGCTGACGTGCGTCGTGCCCTTGTGCCCCGCCTTGTCATCCTTCCCGGAGCCTCCGGAGGAGTCCGAGGAATTGCAGGCGGCCACCCCCGCCAGCGCGGTCACCAGCGCGATCGAAAGGGTCACGCGGCGCACGGTCGTGCTCTTCATTCGTCCCCACCCCTATGAGAATCCTGTGCTCTGCACGCTAGCGCAGCCCACTGACACCCGTATCCGGATTCGGTGTCCGCAGACAAGGACGGGCCCCGCACCTCGAAAGGTTGCGGGGCCCGTGTCAAAAACGCGTGCGCGACGCGGTCACCGGGATGAGCGGGAGGCTCAGACGGCGGCCGGGTCCTCCTCGACGAGGAGGTTGCGGGTGCGGTTCGGGTCGACCGGAATGCCGGGGCCGATCGTGGTGCTGATCGCGGCCTTCTTGATGTAGCGACCCTTGGCGGCCGACGGCTTCAGACGAAGGATCTCGTCCAGCGCGGCGCCGTAGTTCTCCACCAGCTGGGAGTCGTCGAAGGACGCCTTGCCGATGATGAAGTGCAGGTTCGAGTGCTTGTCGACGCGGAACTCGATCTTGCCGCCCTTGATCTCGGTCACGGCCTTGGCCACGTCCGGGGTCACGGTGCCGGTCTTCGGGTTCGGCATCAGACCACGCGGACCGAGGACACGGCCGAGGCGGCCGACCTTGCCCATGAGGTCCGGGGTGGCGACGACGGCGTCGAAGTCCAGGCGGCCCTTCGCCACCTCGTCGATGAGCTCGTCGGAGCCGACGATGTCGGCGCCCGCGGCAGTCGCGGCCTCGGCACGGTCACCGGTCGCGAAGACCAGGACCCGGGCGGTCTTACCGGTGCCGTGCGGGAGGTTCACGGTGCCACGGACCATCTGGTCGGCCTTGCGCGGGTCTACACCCAGGCGGAAGGCGACCTCGACGGTGCCGTCGAACTTGCTCGTGGAGGTCTCCTTGGCGAGACGGACGGCCTCGAGCGGGGCGTACAGCTTCTCCCGGTCGACCTTGGCGTCCGCAGCGCGGAGAGACTTGCTGCGCTTGCTCACTACTGCTCCTGTATGTGTTCTGAGGAGTCGTGGTGCGGGCCGAGCAGGCCCTTCCACGGATTTCCTGAAGGTGGGTGTCAGCCCTCGACCGTGATGCCCATGGAACGGGCGGTGCCGGCGATGATCTTCGCGGCGGCGTCCAGGTCGTTGGCGTTGAGGTCGGGCATCTTGGTGGTGGCGATCTCGCGGACCTGCGCCTGGGTGATCTTGGCGACCTTGGTCTTGTGCGGCTCGCCGGAGCCCTTCTCGACACCCGCGGCCTTGAGGATCATCTTGGCGGCCGGCGGCGTCTTGGTGATGAAGGTGAAGGAGCGGTCCTCGTAGACCGTGATCTCCACCGGGATGACCCAACCGCGCTGCGACTCGGTCGCGGCGTTGTAGGCCTTGCAGAACTCCATGATGTTGACGCCGTGCTGGCCCAGCGCGGGGCCGACCGGCGGAGCCGGGTTGGCGGCGCCGGCCTGGATCTGGAGCTTGATAAGCCCCGTGACCTTCTTCTTCTTGGGAGGCATGTGCTCTCTCCGGGTCCTAGTGAGAGTTTTCAGCTTCCGCCCGGTTCATCCGGATGGAGGCATACCGCACAACGATAACGGGTATCCATGCGCGGCCAAAAACCGAGCAGGTCAGACGGGCTTTTGACAGCCCGTCTGACCTGCTCGGAAGCGGTGAGTCCAGAAGGAGCTAGTTCTTCTGGATCTGGTCGAAGGAGAGCTCGACCGGGGTCTCGCGGCCGAAGATCTCGACGAGGCCCTTGACCTTCTTCGAGTCGGCGTTGATCTCGTTGATGGTCGCCTGCAGCGTGGCGAACGGGCCGTCGGTGACGGTGACCGAGTCGCCGACCTCGAAGTCCAGCACCTGGACCTCGACCTTGCGCTGCGGAGCGGGCTTGCCCTCGGCCTCGGCGGCCTCGCGGGCGGCCTTCTCCTCGGCCTCGGGGGCGAGCATCTTGACGATCTCGTCCAGGGTCAGCGGGTACGGGTCGTAGGCGTTGCCCACGAAGCCGGTGACGCCGGGGGTGTTGCGGACGACGCCCCAGGACTCGTTCGTCAGGTCCATGCGGACCAGGACGTAGCCCGGGAGCTTGTTCTGCTTGATCGTCTTGCGCTCGCCGTTCTTGATCTGCGCGACCTCTTCCTGCGGCACCTCGGCCTGGAAGATGAAGTCCTCGACGTTCAGCGAGACGGCACGCTGCTCGAGGTTGGTCTTCACGCGGTTCTCGTAACCGGCGTACGTGTGGATGACGTACCACTCGCCGGGGAGGGTGCGAAGCTCCTCGCGCAGGGCGGTGACGGGGTCGACCGGCTCGGCCTCTTCGGCCTCCGCCTCGTCGGCGATCTCGGCCTCGTCGGCGAGGGCCTCCTCGGAGACGTCCTCGGCCTCGACGTCGTCACCGGACTCGTCCTCGACGTGCAGGGCCGCTTCTTCGGCGGGCTCGCCGGCGTCGGCGTCGGCAGCCTCGACCTCGTCCTCGACGTCCGCGCCCTCGACGATGTCGAGCTCGTCGTCAACGGACTCGACCGACTCGCTGGCGTCGTTCAGGTTCGGGTCAGACACGGTGGCTGCTTCTTCCTGGATACATGGGGGTGGAACACGCGAAAGGGGCGCCGGTGACGGCGCCCTTCGCTCTCGGCTCAGCCGAAGACGTACTTGGCGGCGTGGTTGAGCCCATAGTCAATCACGGTCACCAGGGCGATCATGATGACGACGAAGACAATTACCACTGTGGTGTACGTCGTCAGCTGATTGCGAGTAGGCCAGACGACTTTGCGGAGCTCCGCGACGATCTGGCGATAGAAGGTGGCAAGGCGCTTCAGCGGGCCCTTCTTGGCACGCTTACCGCCCTTGCGGGCCTTCTTCTTGGACTCGGGCGCCTCGGCATCAGGCATGTCGATGGAGCCCACGGCGTCCGTCACTCGTCCTCACCTGATTCCGGGTCGTGGCCGTGCCGCGCCCGGTTGAGCCGCACGGCGGTGCATTGCAGTACGTACATGCGCACACATCCTGGCGAAAGGTGTGTGTAGCAGGGCCGGAGGGACTTGAACCCCCAACCGCTGGTTTTGGAGACCAGTGCTCTACCAATTGAGCTACGACCCTTTGATTTCCCCCAACGTACCGCATCCGCCCAAGTGCTCGGTGTGCACCGGGTGAGTGCGGCCGGTGAAGGCCAACGAGGTGAGAGTGTACGTGGTCCTGAGCCGGTCGTCGAACAGAAAGTGTCCGTACGGGCCTTGTCCACCGAAGATCGACTGGTGAGCCGCCCGGATCCGGACGGATGTTCTGCCGATGTTCAGTCTGTGAAACCCGCGTGCCGGGGGCGTTTCCAGTCTGAAACGATGGGTCCCATGAGCGCTGCAATCCCTCCCACCGAGCGCCGGGTCTCCGCCCGAGTCGGCGCGATCTCCGAGTCCGCCACCCTCGCCGTGGACGCCAAGGCCAAGGCCCTCAAGGCCGCCGGGCGTCCGGTGATCGGCTTCGGCGCGGGCGAGCCCGACTTCCCGACCCCGGACTACATCGTCGAGGCCGCCATCGAGGCGTGCAAGAACCCGAAGTACCACCGCTACACCCCGGCCGGCGGCCTGCCCGAGCTGAAGGCGGCGATCGCCGCGAAGACCCTGCGCGACTCCGGCTATGAGGTGGAGGCCGCCCGGGTCCTGGTCACCAACGGCGGCAAGCAGGCCATCTACGAGGCCTTCGCCGCGATCCTCGACCCGGGCGACGAGGTCATCGTCCCGGCGCCGTACTGGACGACGTACCCGGAGTCGATCCGTCTCGCCGGCGGTGTCCCCGTGGACGTCGTCGCGGACGAGACCACCGGCTACCGCGTCTCGGTCGAGCAGCTGGAGGCGGCCCGTACCGAGAACACCAAGGTGCTGCTGTTCGTCTCCCCGTCCAACCCGACGGGCGCGGTCTACACCCGCGAGCAGATCGAGGAGATCGGCCGCTGGGCCGCCGAGAAGGGCCTGTGGGTCCTGACCGACGAGATCTACGAGCACCTCGTCTACGGGGACGCGGAGTTCCACTCCCTGCCCGTGGTGGTGCCCGAGCTGCGCGAGAAGTGCATCGTCGTCAACGGCGTGGCCAAGACCTACGCCATGACCGGCTGGCGTGTGGGCTGGGTCATCGGCCCCAAGGACGTCATCAAGGCCGCGACCAACCTGCAGTCGCACGCCACCTCGAACGTGTCGAACGTGGCCCAGGTCGCCGCGCTCGCCGCCGTCTCGGGCGACCTGACGGCCGTCGCCAAGATGCGCGAGGCCTTCGACCGCCGCCGCAAGACCATCGTGCGCATGCTGAACGAGATCGATGGCGTGCTCTGCCCGGAGCCCGAGGGCGCCTTCTACGCCTATCCCTCGGTGAAGGCCCTCATCGGCAAGGAGATCCGCGGCAAGCGCCCCCAGGACACGGTCGAGCTGGCCGCGCTCATCCTGGAGGAGGCCGAGGTCGCGGTCGTCCCGGGCGAGGCCTTCGGCACGCCGGGCTACCTGCGTCTGTCGTACGCCCTTGGTGACGAGGACCTCGTCGAGGGCGTCAGCCGGATCCAGAAGCTGCTGGCGGAAGCCCGCGACTGACGTTTCCGCGCTCCACGCGCGTGTGCGGGCCGTTTCCCTTCGGGGAGACGGCCCGCTTCTTCGTGCGAGCAAGACCACTAACGGGGAAAGCGCTACCGGGACGGCAGGAACGTGCGGCAGGATCCTGGAATGGAGCGCGTACGTGATCTCTCTGAACTGCCGAAGGCCCATCTGCACCTGCACTTCACCGGTTCGATGCGGCACACCACCCTGCTGGAACTGGCCGACAAGCACGGGATCCATCTGCCCGACGCGCTGACCGGCGCGGAGCCGCCGAAGCTGCGGGCGACGGACGAGCGGGGCTGGTTCCGCTTCCAGCGGCTGTACGACGCGGCGCGGTCGTGCCTCAGAGACCCCGATGACATTCGGCGACTGGTGCGCGAGGCCGCCGAGGAGGACCTCAAGGACGGCTCGGGGTGGCTGGAGATCCAGGTCGACCCGACGTCGTACGCGCCTCGTCTGGGCGGTCTGATCCCGGCTCTGGAGATCATCCTGGACGCGGTGGACACGACCGCACGGGAGACCGGCCTCGGGATGCGCGTCCTGGTGGCCGCGAACCGCATGAAGCATCCGCTGGACGCCCGCACGCTGGCTCGCCTGGCGGTGCGGTACGCGGACCGGGGCATCGTCGGCTTCGGGCTCTCGAACGACGAGCGGCGGGGCATGGCACGGGATTTCGACCGGGCGTTCGCGATCGCGCGGGAGGGCGGCCTGCTGTCCGCGCCGCACGGCGGCGAGCTGACCGGGCCGGCCTCCGTCCGCGACTGCCTGGACGACCTGGGCGCCTCGCGGATCGGTCACGGGGTGCGCGCCGCCGAGGACCCGCGGCTGCTCAAGCGCCTCGCGGACCGGGGGGTGACCTGCGAGGTCTGTCCCGCTTCGAACGTCGCCCTGGGGGTCTACGAGAAGCCGGAGGACGTCCCCCTGCGCACGCTCTTCGAGGCCGGTGTCCCGTTGGCCCTCGGCGCCGACGACCCGCTGCTCTTCGGCTCCCGCCTGGCCGCCCAGTACGAGATCGCCCGCCACCACCACGGCTTCACGGACGCCGAACTGGCCGAGCTGGCCCGGCAGTCCATCCGCGGCTCGGCCGCCCCGGAGGACGTCCGCGCGAAGCTGCTGGGCGGGGTCGACGACTGGCTCAGGGGCCCGGCCGCTTGAAGTGGGCATACGGCGGATACGGCTGGAAACCGATGACGACCTCGGGGCTGCGCCGGGTGCCCGATTCCTCCTGCAGCTCGCCGGAGATCGAGGTCATGAAGGCCGTCTTCCCCTTGACCACACCCCTCTGGCGCGGTCCCCAGCCCGCCGCGTACGAGAAGGCCGTGGCCGCCGAGGCGAAGACGTCACGGCTGCCTATCAGGAAGAACGTCCGCGCATGGCTGCTGTGCCGGAGCAGGTCCCGCAGGTCCGTGCGGTGGCGCCGCCGCTGCCAGGCCTCCGCGTCGCGCGCGGTGCGGGCCTCGTCGGTGCGGACGGTGAGCGGGGTGCTGTGCGTCAGCCTGCGGCGCAGTTCCGGCCATTTGCTCGGGCGCAGGCCCGCCGAGTGATGGACCAGGACGAGGTCGACGAGGTCGGGGCAGCCCACGTAGGGCGGGGGACCCTCCCGTAGGGGCACATGCACGATCGTGTGCCTGGAGTAGGCGGCGAACGAGAACAGGCCGGCGAGCCGGTTCAGCCCGTCGTGGTCACCCATCAGCATGCCGAGCGAGACCTCGGGGTCACGGAGCGAGGTGTGGCGCAGCGGTGTCCAGGGCTGCACGACACGGTGCTCGTGCGGGCCGCGGTGCGAGGTCTGAACTGGCGGAGCCTCAACCGCATTCGGGATGCCTCATGACCCCAGGGTGATCTTCAGGCCGGGCCACCGGCAAGCGAAATACCGCGCAGGAGCGTGCGGGCGATGGCCGGGGCGAAGGTGTCCACGGGAGGCGGCTTGCCCTCCGCCGTCGCGTCGTAGGCGAAGGCGCGCTGTGCGCAGGCACCCATGAGCAGCGACGCGGCCGCGAAAGTGTCGGCATAGGGGTGGACGCGCCCCGCCTGCTGTTCCGCGCGCAGATAGGCGGCGACACCCCGGATCGGCATGTGGGCACCCGCACCCATCTGCCGCATGGCCTCGTCGTGGCGGCGCTTGAGCTGTGTCTCCGCGTACAAGGAGGCGGCGATCGGAAAGCTCTGCTCATAGAAAAGGGCCGCCTGTCGGGCGATCTCCGTGAGGTTCTCCTCGACGGTGTGCTTCTCCGGCTCGGACATGAGCCTGTCCAGGAGGGGGCCCAGCGTGGGCAGCCGCTCCTTCAGGACACGGATGAACAGCTCTTCCTTGCTCGCGAAGTACTTGTAGAGCGCCGCCTCCGAGCAGCCTGCCGCCTTGGCGATCTCTTTCGTGGTGGCGCGGGCGAGGCCGACGGTGAGCATGAGCTCGTACGCCGCGTCGACGATGCGGATCCGGGCCGGTTTCTGCTGCATGGGCGCAAGGATTCCATGGCCGGTCCCATCGGGCTTGACGGGTGGGTGAGTACTTACTCACTCTAGGAGCAAGCAAGGGTGAGTGAATACTCACCCACTCGAGGGGAGCACACCATGAAACTCACCGTTTTCGGCGCCACCGGAGGCATCGGCCAGGAGATCGTCCGGCAGGCGTTGAAGTCGGGCCACCAGGTCACAGCCGTCGTACGGGATCCGACGCGCCTGACCGTGACGGGCGGGGGCCTGGAAATCTTCCGCGCGGACGTCACGGACCCCGAGGCGCTGCGCGCGGCGGTCGCGGGCCGGGACGCGGTCCTCTCCGGGCTCGGCGCCCGCAGCCGCAAGGACGCCGGGGTCGCAGCCCGGCTGACCCGTACGGTGCTGGACGCCATGGAGGCCGAGGGGGTGCGGCGGCTGCTGGTGGTGAGCGCGGGCCCGGTCGGTCCCGACCCGGAGGGCGCCGCACTCGTCGACCGCACCATGCGCGGCCTGATCTCGGGGATTCTGAAGGACGTCTACGCCGATCTCAAGGAGATGGAGGACGAGCTCGCCCGAAGCACGACCGACTGGACGGTCGTACGTCCGCCGCGGCTGCAGAACAAGCCGGTGACCGGCTCGTACCGCACGGTCGTCGGGGGTTTCCCGCTCAAGGGCCGGTTCATCGCGCGCGCCGATGTGGCGCACGCGATGCTGGCGATGATCGACGACCCCAGGACGGTGAAGCAGGGCGTGGGCGTCGCCTACTAGGCGCCGTTTTCGAAAGGCGCCCCTCTGCAGAGCCCCCTCAGAGGCTGACGCCCACCGTCACAGGCTCGTTGACCAGCGTGATCCCGAAGGCATCGCGGACGCCGGCGACCACCTCACGGGCCAGCGCGAGGAGGTCCTCGGTGGTCGCCTCGCCACGGTTGGTGAGAGCCAGCGTGTGCTTGGTGGAGATCCGGGCGGGCCCGCCGCCGTAGCCCTTGGTGAAACCCGACTTGTCGATCAGCCAGGCCGCGGAGGTCTTGGTGTGGCCGTCGCCCGCCGGGTACGCGGGCGGCACGGCGTCGGCGCCGAGCCGATCCTGCACGCGCGCGTGGAACGCGGCGAACTCTTCGTCCGTGAGGATCGGATTGGTGAAGAACGATCCGGCGGACCAGGTGTCGTGGTCCTCGGGGTCGAGCACCATGCCCTTGCCGGAACGCAGCTTGAGAACCGTCTCGCGAGCCGCATCCAACGGCACCCGGTCGCCGGGCTCCACACCCAGCGCGCGAGCCGTCTCCGCGTACTTGATCGGCGCCGACAGTCCCTCCGCGTCCTCCAGCTCGAAGCGGACGCGCAGCACGACATGACGCTCGGGGTCGGCCTTGAAGCGGCTGTGGCGGTACGAGAAGGCGCACTCGGTGTTCGTCAGCGTGACCGTCTCGCGCGTCTTCCGGTCGTACGCGATCACTTCGGTGATCGTCGAAGACACTTCCTGCCCGTACGCGCCCACGTTCTGGATCGGGGTCGCGCCCGCGGAGCCCGGGATCCCGGCGAGGCACTCGATACCGGCGAGCCCGGCTTCGACGGTGCGGGCGACCGCGTCGGTCCACACCTCCCCGGCCGCCAGCTCCAGCCTCGTACCGTCGAGCGCGAAGCCGCTCGTCGCGATGCGCAGTGCGGTCCCGGCGAAACCCTTGTCGCCGATGACCAGGTTCGATCCGCCGCCGATGAGCAGCAGCGGCGTGCCGGCGTCGTCGGCCTCGCGCACGGCGGCGATCACCTCGGCGTCGGTCGTGGCGTTGATCAGCCGGGTGGCCGGGCCCCCGAGCCGGAAGGTGGTCAGCGGGGCGAGCGGGGCGTCGTGGAGTTCCTGCACGGGCTCAAGAGTACGAGAAGGCACGGGGCCGCCCGGCCACCGGTGGGTACGTGGTCCGGGATTCCGCCCGACCCGCCGGTGGGCACGCGCTACGGGATCGCGCCCCGCCACCCGTGCGGGCGAGGCATGAGAACGGCCCCGCCCGTAGGGGCGGGGCCGTTCCTGGTCGGGTCCTGGTCGGGTCCTGGTCGGGTCCTGGTCGGGTCCTTGCGGATGCTGTTCGACGAAGCGCCGCGGCACCTGCGCCCGGTCGAGGGGCAGTCCTTCGGCGGACGCCGTCGGGGCAGGACTTACCTCAGCGCGTTCTCCAGAACCCGGGTCTCGGCCGAGGACGCCACGGGAGTCCCGGTCACCGGTCGGCGGCGGGGCAGCAGCGCCGCGGCCGCCGCTCCCGCGCCGACCACCGCCGCGCCCACCCACAGCGCGGGCGAGAGCCCGTCCACGAAACGCTGCGCGGACTCGTAGCCGCCCTGGGCCGAGAAGACCGAGGCCAGGATCGCGATGCCGAGGGCGCCGCCGACCTCGCGGAGCGCGTTGTTGGCGCCGGAGGCGATGCCCTGCTCGGACGGGCGGACGCTGGACATCACGAGGTTCGCGGCCGGGGCGAAGTACAGGGCCATGCCGATCCCGCTGATGATCAGGGCGGGGAGCTGGGCGGCGTACGACACATCGGGGGCGACGATCAGGGCGAACCAGCCGAGCCCGACGGACTGCAGGGCCAGGCCGACCGTGATGACCGGGCGGCCGCCGATCCGGTCCGAGAGATACCCCGCTATGGGGGCGACGATCATCGGCATACCGGTCCAGGGGAGCATCCGCAGGCCTGCCTCGGTGGGCGAGTAGCCGACGACGCCCTGCAGGAACTGGCTGAGCAGGAAGATCGATCCGAACATCCCCACGAACATCAGCAGGCTCGCGGCGTTGATCGCGGAGAAGGCGCGGCTGCGGAAGAGGCGCATCGGCAGCATCGGGTTCTTGTGATGGATGCCGTGGTGGACGAAGCCGGCGAGGAGCGCACCGCCCGCGATCAGGCCGGTGAGCACGGGGCCGCTGGTCCAGCCGTCGATGTTGCCGCGGATCAGGGCGTAGACGATGCCGAAGAGACCGCCGCTGGCGAGCAGGGTGCCGGGGATGTCCAGAGGTGCGCCGGTGCCGTAGGACTCGGCGAGCCGCAGCCGGGCGAGCGGCAGCACGGCCAGGCCCAGCGGGACGTTCAACCAGAAGATCCACTGCCAGGACACGTGTTCGGTGAGGCTTCCCCCGATGAGTGGCCCGGAGGCGACGGCGAGTCCGTTCACAGCGCCCCAAATCCCGTACGCCAGCCCGCGCTTGGCGACCGGGACGGCGGCCGTCAGCAGGGTCAGTGTCAGCGGCATCATGATCGCCGCGCCGACGCCCTGGACCGCGCGGGCCGCGATCAGGGAGCCGATGCCGGGCGCCATGGCCGCGGCGGCGGACGCGCCGGTGAAGACGGCGAGTCCGCCGAGGAAGAGCCGTCGGCGGCCGAACCGGTCGCCCAGCGCCGCGCCGAACATCAGCAGCACGGCAAAGGTGAGCGTGTACGCGCTCACGGTCCACTCCAGGTCGCCCAGCGCTCCCCCGAGGTCCTTTCGGATGGAGGGCAGTGCGGTGGTGACGACGAGGTTGTCGAGGGCCGCCATGAATCCGGCGACGCTGGTGATGACGAGGGCCCAGGCGGCTCCTCCGCGACGTGCTGTCTGTGGTGACATCGCTCCACCAGGAGTGATCGTTATCAATGGTTAGTTATTGCTGACTAACTTTCGCGCCCATGAAAAGGCGCCGATCTTCGCCTTCCCTGTACCTACTTCTCCAGCCGGCCTGTGGCCCGCGCCGACGGGTAGAGCCCCTCCCAGACCCGGTGCTCGGGCGGAAAGCCCATGGCCACCAGGCAGTTGATGAGCATTCCGTACGCCATGAAGGTCGCAGTTTCGTCCACGTCCGCCCCGAGCGGCACATGCACCGCGTCCCAGAGCCGCATCCAGCCGGCCCGCACCACCTCGCCGAACTCGCGGTCACCCGCTTCCTCGGCCGCCGCCACCGCCGCATACGTCTGCATCTGCATGAGCAGCCGCTCCGGCTCATCCTCGATGACCTTGACGTACGCGTTACCCATGGCGTGCAGGGCCTCTTCGCCCTCCAGCCCCTCCGAGGCCTCCTCGAAGGTGCGCCGGAAGAGCTCCATGCAGCGCTCGGTCGCCGCAAGGAAGATCGCCTTCTTACCCGGGAAGAGCCGGAAGAGGTACGGCTGCGAGACACCTACACGCTTGGCGATCGCCTCGGTGGACGTGCCGTGATAGCCGCCCCGGGCGAACTCGCTCATCGCCGCGCGGATGACGCTCTCGCGCCTCTCTTCTGCGCTCATCCTGACCATGGGGAGTAAGTTAGTACTCAATCACTAAGTACGTCAAGAGGGTGTCGGAGTCGGCCGGAACGGCGCGGTGCGCGGACGCCGGGACGGTACACAGACGCCGGGACGGCGCACAGACTCCGGGACCGCGCACAGACTCCAGCGCGGTGCGCAGACTCCGGAACGGCGCACAGACTCCAGCGCGGTGCGCAGACTCCGGAACGGCGCACAGACTCCAGCGCGGTGCGCAGACTCCGGAACGGCGCACAGACTCCAGCGCGGTGCGCAGACTCCGGAACGGCGCACAGACTCCGGAACGGCGCACAAGTGTCGGAGTGCGCGCAGAGGCCGGAACGCCACCCGAGTGCCGGAGCGCGGCGCAGGACGTCGGAACGCCGCCCAAGTGCCGGAACACGACGCAGACGCCGGAACGCCCCCCCAAGCAAAGAACGTTGTCGCAAGTAGGGGGATTCACGCCAGTAAGGGGCGCCCCACAATGGAGAACGCCCCTTACTTCACACGCTGAGCACCACTTCGCGCACTGCTCACTACGCACTACGCACTACGCACTACGCACTACGCACTACGCACTCAGGCCAGTCGTACGACCGCCCGCGACATGCCCAGGACCTTCTGGCCGGCGCTGGTCGCGGTGAGGTCGACGCGGACGGTGTTGTCGTCGAGCTTGGCGCCGATCTTGGCGCTGACCTCGATGGTCGCGCCTTTCTCGTCGTTCGGGACGACGACAGGCTTCGTGAAGCGGACGCCGTACTCGACGACCGCGCCCGGGTCGCCGACCCAGTCGGTGACGACACGGATCGCCTCGGCCATGGTGAACATGCCGTGCGCGATGACGTCGGGCAGACCGACCTCGACCGCGAACTTCTCGTTCCAGTGGATCGGGTTGAAGTCCCCGGAGGCACCGGCGTACTGCACGAGCGTGGCACGGGTCACGGAAAAGGTCTGGGCCGGCAGCTCGGTGCCGACCTCGACATCCGCGTAAGAGATCTTCGCCGTCATGTCAGCCCTCCTCCGCCGCGCGCGCCACGAGCTTGGTGACGGCCGTCACGACATGCTCGCCCGCCTCGTCGTGAACCTCACCCCGGATATCCAGAATGTCGTTGCCCGCCAGGGACTTGATCGACTCGATGGTCGAGGTGACCGTGAGCCGGTCACCCGCGCGCACCGGGCGGGTGTAGGCGAACTTCTGGTCGCCGTGCACCACGCGGCTGTAGTCGAGGCCCAATTGCGGGTCCTGGACGACCTGGCCCGCGGCCTTGAAGGTGATCGCGAACACAAAGGTCGGCGGGGCGATCACATCCGGGTGCCCGAGCGCCTTGGCGGCCTCCGGGTCCGTGTACACAGGGTTACTGTCCCCCACGGCCTCCGCGAACTCGCGGATCTTCTCCCGGCCGACCTCATAGGGGTCGGTGGGCGGGTAGGACCGCCCCACGAAGGACTGGTCGAGCGCCATGGGCTCAGCACCTCCTGGTTGTCTTCGCCGGACTGGCAGTCACCGCTGGACTGGCAGTCACGGCTGGACCGGTTGTCACAGCTGGACTGAACCGTCTTAGCCGGACGGACTGTCTTTGCTCTATAACGACGCGAGGCCGCCCCCCGCAAAGGGGACGGCCTCGTGTACGAGCCTGATTTATCGCGTTTCGCGGTGCGCGGTGTGCGCGTTGCAACGCGGGCAGTGCTTCTTCATCTCCAGTCGGTCCGGGTCGTTACGCCGGTTCTTCTTGGTGATGTAGTTCCGCTCCTTGCACTCCACGCAGGCCAGCGTGATCTTCGGGCGGACGTCGGTGGCAGCCACAGGAGTGCTCCTTGACGAACGGATGGGACGATTAACGCATAGAAGAGTAGCCGATCGAAGGACCGACCCCACAATCGGCTACTGTCAGTAGCGGTGACCGGACTTGAACCGGTGACACAGCGATTATGAGCCGCTTGCTCTACCGACTGAGCTACACCGCTGTGATGCGATCGGGCCCCGCCTTGCGACGGGAACCTCTCACACCAGAGCCCCAATACGGAATCGAACCGTAGACCTTCTCCTTACCATGGAGACGCTCTGCCGACTGAGCTATTGGGGCGAGCGATGAAGACATTACACGGTCGGCCGCCGATCGCCCAAATCCGTTTCGCGGCACCCGCCCCGGCCTGTTCCCCGCCGTTTCCCCGGGCGTTCCCGTAGCCGCTCATGAGCCCCGCGCGCACCACGGGTTCACAGCCGGACCCGTCCGTGCCGGGCCCCTCCTCACCTGCCGGACCACGCGGGTGGGAGCTCCTGGATCACACAGGTGGGAGCTGCCGGACCACACGGGTGGGAGCCCGTCAGGCCGTACGGGTAGGAGCCCGTCAGGCCGTACGGGTAGGAGCCCCTCAGGCCGTACGGGTGGGAGTCACCGGACCACACCAATACGGCTGCGGACCACACCGGTACGACTATTGCGCTCCTCCCCGACGCGGACGGATCGCCACCCTAGGCTCGACTCACCCTGCGTGATCTTGTGCCGTCACTCTCCGCAGTCGTCCCTCCCGCAGCCGCCCCCGAGCCCCAGGAGCGCGATGCCCGACAGTCAGCCGCAGCCGCCCCACTCCTGGTCGGGACAGACCGACACGGCGGCCCTCCTGCTGTGCGGGGCACGGCTCACCGACGGCCGGACCGTGGACGTGCGGCTGGGCGGCGGGCGCATCGAGGCGGTCGGCACCGCCGGGAGCCTGGCGACGGGCGGCTCCGGGGTCCTCGCCGCCAAGGTGGACCTCGACGGCTACCTCCTCCTGCCGGCCCCGGCCGAGCCGCACGCGCACGGCGACACGGCCCTGACGGCCGACGGCGACAGCCCCCTGACATACGACGCCCAGGAGGTCCAGCGCCGGGCCACCGAGGCCGCGTTGCTGCAACTCGGCCACGGAGCCACCGCGCTGCGCTCACACGTCCGCGTGGGCGACGTACAGGGGCTGGACGCGCTGACGGCGGTCCTCCAGGCGCGCCGGTCGCTGCGCGGGCTCGCCGAGCTGACGGCGGTGGCGATGCCCCGGGTGCTGACGGGGGTGGCCGGGGCCGACGGGCTCGCGATGCTGCGGGACGCCGTGAAGATGGGCGCCTCCGTGCTGGGCGGCTGCCCGGACGTCGACCCCGATCCGACGGGGTACGCGGAGGCGATCCTGGAACTCGCCTCCGAGCACGGCTGTCCGGTCGACCTGCACACGGACGGCGACGACCCCGCCCGGCTCGCCCGGCTCGCGGCGATGGCCGGTGGACTGCGGCACGGGGTGACGCTCGGCCCGTGCGGCGCGCTCGGCCGGCTGCCCGTCGCGACGGCCGCCCGGGCCGCCGACCGACTCGCCGCGGCGGGCGTGTCCGTGGTGTGCCTGCCGCAGGGCGGCTGCGGTGCCGTGGAACAGCGCGGGATCGCACCCGTACGGCTGTTGCGGGCGGCCGGAGTACGGGTCGCGGCGGGCAGCGGCGCCCTGCGCGACATGTCGAACCCGGTGGGGCGCGGGGACCCGCTGGAGGCCGCGTATCTGCTGGCCTCGCGCTACGGGATGCGGCCCGACGACGCCTACGGCGCGGTGAGTTGCGCCGCCCGGGCCGCCCTCGGGTTGCCCGAGGTGCGCGTGGAGGCGGGATTTCCGGCCGAATTGCTCGCCGTACGCGGGAACCGGCTCGCGGGAGCGCTGTCGTTGGCGTACAGCCGGATCGTGGTGCATCGGGGGCGCGTGGTGGCGCGGACCAGCGCGGTGCGGGAGTACTGCAACTCGGCGGCCGCAGCGGGGTTGGACCTGCCTCGGCAGGGGCGGGGGGAACCGTCGTAAGCCGCCCCGCCCGCCGGGGTGTCTGTGGCCGTCACGCGCGTGGAGGTCCGTGCCCGCGACGCGCGCGTGGGTGCTTTCGTATGTCCACGCGCGCGTGGGTGCTTTGTACGTCCACGTTTTGTATGGCCACGCGCGCGTGCGCGGCGACTATGACGACTACGGCGACTACTGGGAGTCGCCAGCGGTCTTGACGCTCAGAGCTCGCCGCCGCCCAACAGGCCACCGGCGAGCGGGCTGCCGCCGGGCATCTTGTCGGCGGGAATCTCCGTGGCCCCCGACGGCGCGCTGACGTCGCCCGCCTCGGAGAACTTCAGGACCAGCGGCAGTTTGGGGGTCTTCGGGTCGTCGGCGAGGACGGAGAGGTCGACCTTGACCTGGGTGAGGTCGCCGTTCTTCAGCGTGAAGTCGACCGCGACCCTCTTGTTGGGAGCTTCCTTGAGGTCCTTGTCCGAGGGGAGGTCTGTACCCGGCGGAAGGTCGCCCTCCAGCGGCCGGAGCTTGTCGAAGATTCCCCTGATCAGTTCCCGGAAGTTGGCCTTGGCGACGACCCGTTCGGTGTCGCCGCTGCCGCCCTCGGCCCGGAAAGTGACGTCGTGCGCGATGACACCGCGTACGGCTGCCACGATCTTCCGCTGGGTCTTGGCGTCGATGTCGCCGGCGCCGTCCGCCCCCTTGGAGGACTTCGAGAACCCCGAGGACTCCTGCGCCTTGGCGAGATCCTGGGTATTCATCTTCACCCAGTCTCCCTCCAGGACCTTCCTCAACTCCTTCTCGCTCTCCGGGATGTCGTCGGCCGACGGCATGGGGAAGCCCATCGCCTTGCCGAGGGCCTTCATGTCGGCGCGGTAGTACGTGAAGTCGCCGACGACCCGGTACTCGACCAGGACGCCTTCGGCCCCCGTGATCTTCATACTCGTACCGATGAGGTCCTTCTCGCCCGAATCCGCCAGCGCCTTCTTCGACTTGACGGCGACATCCACGCGCAGCCCGCTGAGGAGCTTCGCGAACTCCGGCGGGAGGGCCTCTTCGGAGCCGGCGTCACCCGCCAGCGCGGTGAGCGCGTCGGAGTCGGCGTCGAGGTCCAACTGGAAGGCGAGCGACTTCTGTTCGCCGAGCCGGTCGACGGCGTGATCCACCTTCTGCCCCGCGGTGAGGTTCTGGACCGTGCCGCAGGCGGCCGCCGTGGCGAGGACGGCGGCGGCGCAGCCGGCCGCGGTGACGGTCTTGCGTATGGCGTTGATGGTGTTCTCCTCTACGACGCCGCGCGGTGCCGCACGGCATCCCCTCGTTCTTTCGTTCTTGCGTTGTTTCTCGTTCGGAGTGATCAACCATGTGACACGTGAGTTGTCCACAGGGTTGTGCGGCGAAGGCGTCCATCCGGGCGTACGGTCGGAAACATGCGCATTGTCATCGCTGGAGGTCATGGTCAGATCGCGCTGCGGCTGGAGCGGCTGCTCTCCGCGCGCGGTGATGAGGTCGCGGGGATCGTCCGCCGCGCCGAACAGAACGACGATCTACGAGCGGCCGGCGCCGAGCCGGTCCTGTGCGATCTGGAGTCGGCCACGGTGGAGGAGGTCGCCGCGCATCTGCAGGGTGCGGATGCGGCCGTCTTCGCGGCCGGCGCGGGCCCGGGCAGCGGGTCGGCCCGCAAGGAAACGGTGGACAAGGGCGCCGCGATCCTGTTCGCGAAAGCGGCTGAGCGCGCGGGCGTGCGCCGTCACGTGGTCGTCTCCTCGATGGGTGCGGACCCGGCGCACCAGGGCGATGACGTCTTCGACGCGTATCTGCGCGCGAAGGGCGAGGCCGACGAGTACGTACGCAGTCGTACGGGCCTGGACTGGACGATCCTGCGCCCCGGCAGCCTCATCGACGACGCCGGCACCGGCCTCGTACGTCTGGAGGCCTCCACCGGCCGCGGCATGATCCCGCGCGACGACGTTGCCGCGGTTCTCGCGGAACTGGTGGACACCCCGGCGACGACGGGCCTGACGCTGGAACTGATCAGCGGCTCGACACCGATCTCGGTGGCGGTCAAGTCGGTGGCGGGGAACTGAAACCTGACCTCCGGATCACGCCGGTCTCGCCCTGAAACGCCGCTTCCGGCGACGAAGGTTGCCCAGTTGGCCATACGGAGAGAATCCCAACCGCTCGCGGGGCGCCGACAACGGAGTTTGGCCCCGTATACGAAGAAACCCCCTCCGAACTGCTCGATCGCAGTTCGGAGGGGGTCTCCCTCAGCGTGGCGGCGCCAGGATTCGAACCTGGGAAGGCTGAGCCGGCAGATTTACAGCGGGCTCCGTCCGCCATGCGTGGCCTGCGGTTCTTCCTGCGTCTGCCGCTGCTGGGGGACACCTGGGGGAATCCGGGCCTCCTACCCGACACGTCAAAATCCGCCGTCACGACCCCTCGTCCCGAAGCCTCGGCCCGGCAGCCATTGGGGGCTGATGATTTGGTCAGTCGACCACACGGGACTGTTGAAGGTAAGCGAGTGCGTGCCGGGTGGTGAGGGTGTTTGGGTGGATGTCGCCGAGAGTGTAGCGCCGGTGGGCAAGGACGGCCTCGAACTCGCTGCGCGCCCGGCCGTACAGGCCTCTGATCCGCGAGTATCGGGCTACGCGGCCAGCCGCGCCCGCCGCGTCTGGGAGTGTTTGACCGGGCAGTGCAGTGGCTGTGGCCCGATGGAAGAGGTCCAGGGCATGGGGTTGCAGGAGCCGCCAGTAAAGCCGGCCGCGTCCGGCAGTTCGTCCAGCGACTGCAAGCCTGCGTCAGTGCAGAACCACCGCCTCGCCGGATATCCGAGCCGAGTTCCCGGCTCAGGACACTGGCCTGAAAGGGCACCGCCCGCAGCTGGGAAGGAAAGCCGGCCCCGAGCGGATGAGCCGGCTTCCTGAGGTCCAGCTGCGGCGGAACGGCGTAGCACCTCCGCATTGCTGAACGGAAGTTACGCCGCTCGTCGGCGTGCGCGGCTTTGAGCAGTCAGCCGCCCTGGGCGACTCAGTTGGTGCAGTCCGGCACGGTACCGGCGCAGTTTGTCGGAGTGTTGCCACGGACACGGCTGTCCGTGAGGGTGACGGATGCGGGGGGCTGGTTGAGGATGCCGCCTGCGCCGATGCCGTCGGTGGCCGTGTTGTCGTTGACGTTCGAGCTCTGCACGATCGCGGTTCCGGCGTTTGAACCGATCGTAAGGTTGGCGATTCCGCCACCATCAGACGCCACGTTTCCGTTCACGTTGCTGTCCCGCACCGTGAGGCTTCCGTCGTTGGCGATTCCGCCGCCGAACCCGGTGGCAGAGTTGTTGTTGAAGCGGCTCCTGACGATCGTCATTGACCCGTCGTTGGCGGCGCCGCCACCGTTGTGCGTCGTGGTGTTGCCCGAAACGGTGGTGCGCACGATCATGGCAGTTGCCACATTTCCGATGCCGCCGGAGAAGTCGGCAGTGTTGTTTCTGATCCGGCTGTCCACGACATCGAGGAATCCGAAGTTGGCGATGCCTCCGCCGAAGTTGTCCGGGAAGCTTCCCGTAGCCACTCCGTTTGACACGGTCGCTTGTTGCAAGGTCAGGTGACCATTGGCGGCGACGGTGAAGATGCGAAAGTTCTGCGCGCTGCTGGACCGCGTGATGGTGTCGCCGTTCGCGTCGATGGTGATGTTCCCCGTGATGGCCGGAAGTGGGCTGCTCAGGGTGTACACGCAGTTCGGGGCAAGGGACAGCACACCGCTTCCCTGCTGGTTGGCGGTGGCGATGGCCGCCGACAGCTGGCCGGGGTCGCAGGGAACGAACGTTGCTTGTGCCGCCGCCGCCGGGGTGGCTGTCGCGCTCATCGCCAGTACGGCGCCGAGGCCGAGGCTTTGAGCGACGCGCGCTACGATGAATTTGGGGAACATCTTTGCTCCTTAGCGTCACAGGGGGCCGACCCGCCCATTACGAATCACGCGAATGACGGGTCTCCCGTAAATCTTGACGAGCGTTTACTGTGTAATCCGTCGATCTCTTTGCGTTGCCATCGCATTTCACCCGATCAGCTCAGAGCGTGTGCGCGGCCTGACGAGTACGGCACAGTCTCGGTCGGGAACGGCAACGCCATCCGTTTCCGAGACCGAGCGCGCGCGTGCGACAAAGCCGGCCGCCGGGCTTGGCGGCCCACCCACGGCCCACGGCCCCTCACTGGGACACCTTGCTGTGCGAAATCGCAGCCAGATGCCCTATCGGGCCGTGGGGTCTACTTCTCCGAGCTGAAGAAGACAGCCAAGAAGACGGCGAAGAAGGCGCCCGCGAAGAGGACGGCACGGAAGCCGCGACGCGGCGCCTAGTCGAGTACGCCGAAATCGGTGTCGGGCCGGCAGTGCGGGCAGGCATCGATGCCGTCGACGGTGAGGGCCCGCCACGCCTGCTCCCTGCTGGCGCCCTTGCTGCGTTTGTCTGCCATGTGGCAGCCGCCGACGTGGGAGTTGCCCGGGCTGGACCTAGCTGGACCGACGACGGAACGGCGCATGAGATGCGCCGGCTCAAGGCCCGCGCCAAGAAGGACTCCCATCCGGTGCCGATCCCCCCACACTTCGTCCGTCTGCTGCGGCAGCACATCGCCACGCACGGCGCGGCATCCGATGGCCGCCTCTTCCGGACGAACCGCGGTGGCCTGCTACAGGAGACCGGCTACGGGGAGGTGTGGGCCAAGGCTCGGAAGGACGTGCTCAACGAGGCGGAAACGGCTCGCCGCCCCTACGACCTTCGGCACGCCGGCGTCTCGTTCTGGCTCAGTTCCGGGGTGGACGCGATGGAGTGTGCGCGGCGCGCCGGGCACAGCATCGCGGTACTCCACAAGGTGTACGCCAAGGTGCTTGACCAGTCCCGGGAGCGGGCGAACAGCCGGATCGACGCAGCATTTCGGGAGTGGAACGAACCGGAGTGACCATGCTCACCCCCGGGGGACGTCTGGGGGACACGCACTGATTGACGGTGGGATATGGGCGAAACGAGATGAGACACGTCCACGCCCCGTCCACACCGAATGGAACAGGGGCGACCAACAAGAAAACCCCTCTAGCGAGTAGCCGGGAGGGATCTCACCTCCCGGCTACTCGCTAGGCATGGTGTCGGCGCCGCTGCGGGAGAGTTCGGGCGTCTGGTTCGGTCTCGGCGATGCGGAGTTGAGCGTGACGTCAGTGATGGCGCTGGTGGAGGAGCGGGAAGCGGCTGCCCGGGGGCGGGCGGAGGAGCTTCGCGCCGAGGCTGAGCGAGTTCTTGCTGAACTCGCCGAGGCAGAGGCGTTGTTGGAGCGGCGGGTGATCGCGACGGCCGAGCTCGCCGAGACCCTGGCCGGCCGGGACGCGATGCTGAAGGAGCCGGCCGCCCCGGTGAGTGAGGCGACGACCGCGACGGTGGCGGACACGGCGAGGGCCCCGGTCGCGGGTTCCATCGTGTCGCGCTGGCATGCGGGGGCGACGGTTCAGGCGCTCGCGGTGGACTACCGGCGGATCGTGGAACTGGTGGAGACCGGTCCGGACAACGGCGAGGGGATCTCGGCGAAGGAACTGGCCGGGCGGCTGGGCCTTGAGGCGGTGCCGGCGAAGATCGAGGGAGTGCGTTCGAAGGCGAAACGGCTGGCCGAGCGGGGCTGGCTGACCGCCTCGCCGACGGGGCGGTTCACGCCGCGCGAGCCCACCACGCCTGCTCACCTCGCGGGCGGGATGCCGTCCGGGCAAGGCGGCGGCTCATGAGCATGGCCATCGAGAAGTAGATGAACGTCTCGCTGGAGGCGGGCAGCGTCTCGAAGTCCCGCACCAGGCGCCGCGAGCGCATCAGCCACCCCAGTGTTCGCTCCACGCACCACCCTCTGGGCAGCACCACGAAGCCGCTCATGTCGTCACTGCGCTTGACGATCTCTAGCGTGAGCTGGAGTTTCTCCTTCGCCCAGGTGACCAGGCGGCCGCGGTAGCCGCCGTCCGCCCAGACGAGAGTGATCTTCCGGAACTTCTCCCGGAGCCTGGGCAGCATGACGCGGGCGGCCTGACGGTCGGTGACGTTCCCCGCGGTCACCAGGACCATCAGCAGCAGCCCGATACTGTCCGTGATGACGTGTCGGCGCCTCCCGTTGATCTTCTTGCCGCCGTCGTAGCCGCGTGAGGCGGCGGGCACCGACGCGGCGCCCTTGACCGACTGCGAGTCGATGATCGCGGCGGTCGGCTCCGCCTCCCGGCCTTCGGCCCGGCGGGCCCGTCCGCGCAGGCGGTCATGGAACTCGCGGGCCAGGCCCCTGTCACGCCACCGGCGGAAGAAGGCATACACCCGGTCCCACGCCGGAAAGTCGACGGGCATCGCCCTCCACTTGATCGCGTTGTCGGCGACGTACCGGATCGCGTCCAACATCTGCCGGTGGCAGTAGCCCTCCGGCTGGCCGCCCCGGCCCTCGAGCCAGGCCGGGACCGGCAGCGCGTCACGCACCACCGCCCACTCGGCGTCCGTCATGTCGGAGGGGTACTGCCGCACCCGGTCGGGACGGTCTGCCGCGTTCCCGAACCGGTGAGCGAGGCAATCGCACGCCGACACGCGGGAGTTGGACGGGAACAGTGTCGTCACGCAAGACTGGGACAACAGGGCCTCCTGGTGCACGAGTTGGCTTCGCAACCCTCGTGCTGCACCGGAGGTCCTGCTTTCATGAGCCCACCCGGTCAAGATCACCCGACCAGGGAACCCGTTCGATCAGAACCGCCCTCATGATCGATAGGAATACGGCTTCTCAGGACAGGCGGGATCACGGCCCGCGAGTTGGCCCAACCCGACGGGGATGGGTGATGATGGCGCAGCAGGCACGGTCTTCCGTTGTGGTGATCAGCGAACTCGACACTCCATGATCACCGGAAGCCGTGCCTGCAGGCGTATCCCCGCCCCTCGCGAACCGCCCACCACCGCCGACTTGGGGTATTGGGCCCATACCCGGTGCTCCGGACCAACCGCGAGAACGACGGAGCCCTGACCGGCGAACCCGTTCCCGAACAGGTCGAGATGGGCTCGATCCGTCGAGGTCGGCGCGGGCGAGCGGGACGGCCTGACCAGCAGCGAATGCGAAGAACCGGCCGCGCTGCGGCGGGAGAACCGCCGTCTGCGTGAGGGGCGGGAGGAATCACCCGGCGCATCATAGGGGTCGTTGACCGAGATACCGCACGTCTTGGTGCCGGGGCTCTGTTCAGTGACATGCCAACTACTGGGCGCTCGTCGGTGCGCTGCGCGCGCCGTGGCCAGAGATCGGCCGTGCCATCGAGGAGGAGATGGGCCTGTCGCCCCGGGTTCACCGTGGCCGGTCAACGCTTCCTCTACTTCGCTGAGTTGAGGCTTGGTTGTCTCGAACAGCGACGCTGAGTGGGTGGTCGGGTCCCAGGACTCGCTCGCAGTCGGCGAGCGTCTGCAGGTAAAGGTCGATCGCCTCGTCGAGGCGTCCCACCGACCGGTATGCCTCGGCCAGGCTGTTGCGGTTCGTCAGTGTGTGGGGGTGGTCCGGCCCGAGGACCCGCTCGCAGTCCGCGACCACCCCTTCGGCAAGCGGGATCGCCTCGTCATGGCGCCCGGCGGCCCGGTAGGCGGCGGCCAGGTTGTTGCGGGAGCCCAAGGTCTCGTGGTGATCGGGCCCGACGACCCGCTCACAGTCGGCGAGCACCGCTTCGATCAGTGGGATCGCCTCGTCGTGGCGCCCGGCGGCCCGGTAGGCGGCGGCCAGGTTGTTGCGGGAGCCCAAGGTGTCGGGGTGGTCGCGCCCGAGGACCCTCTCTCTGTCGGCGAGCACCGCTTCGATCAGTGGGATCGCCTCGTCGTGGCGCCCGGCCGTCCGGTAGGCGCCGGCCAGGTTGTTGCGGGAGCCCAAGGTGTCGGGGTGGTCGGGCCCGAGGACCCGCTCCCTGTCAATGACGGTCCTCCGGTGCAGGGCGATCGCCTCGTGGTGGCGCCCGGCGGCCCGGTAGGCGGCGGCCAGGTTGTTGCGGGAGGTCAGGCTGTCGGGATGGTCGGGTGCGAGGACCCGCTCCCTGTCGGCGAGGGTGCTCGCGAGTACCGGAATGGCACGGGTGAGGTCTCCCGTCTCGTACAGGGCTCTGCCGGCCCAGTCGCATTGGCTCAAGAGCAGGTGCGACGGGTCGTGGCTGTAGCCTCGCAGGCTCAGGACGTGGGCGACAAGCTCGTCGAGTTCGGCGCGGCGGTGGGCCACCTGGGTATACGGGAACTCGTCGGTGAGCGTGTGCAGCATCCGGGTCGCGGTGGTGATGGCGGTGGCGAGCGTCCTGCCTGGTGGTTTACCGGCCTGATGGCGAATCACCCGAGCGGTCAGACGGTGCATCGACACCACCACGCCGTCGCCGCCGTGCTGGTCCTGCGTGGTACCCCCGAGCGTGATCAGGGACCGGGTCGCGAGCACCTGCAGCGCGTGCCTCAGCCTGCCCTCGAGGCTCAAGGCGGTCTCCACCTGAGTCAGCAGGGTGCGGCTGATTCCGCTCGGGGACAACAGCGACAACACCGTCACGAGCCGAGCCGCATTGCCGCCGGCGGCGGTACGGCGCAATCCGGCGAGGCCGAGTTGCGTGGCCTTGAGCACCCCGGGGTGGTCGGTGCCGGCCTGGCGACGCAGCGTCTCATCCAGGTCCTGTTCCTCCAAGGCAGCGAGATACTGCCGATACGAGAGCCTGGCCTGAACCATGTACGCGGCAGCCTGCGCCAACCCCAGTGGTAGCCATCCCAACTGTTCACCCACCTCACGAGCATCATTCGTGGTAGGCAGGCCGGTCGCCTCACCGAGGAACGCCAGCCCCTGAGCAGGCGTGAACATGCCGACCGGCACCGCCGTAATACCCGGCAAGCTGGTGAACTCCCTGCGGTTACTGGTGATGATCACCTTTGAGGTGCCTGTCGTCGGCAGGAAATTGTTAAGCGCGTCTGGGTCGTCCACGTTGTCGAACACCACCAACCGCCGGGCCCGGTCGTCGCGTTCCAACACTCGTCGCATTGCAGCCGCCGCCACCTCGGGCGTCTGCTCCGCCTCGCTGAGACCCAGCTGATCGGCCAGCAGCGCCAGTCCGGTGACGGGCCCCGACTCGGTGTTGATCCACGCAACCAGGTCATAGCCGTCAGCCACGCACCGGCGGGCGTACGTCGCCGCCAACTGCGACTTGCCGGCACCCCGCTCACCAGGCAGCGCGACTAACGCCGCTTTGCCCTTGCTTCCTAGCGTCTCACGCAGCACAGCCGCTTCATCCGTCCGCTCCTGCCAATGCCACGCCTGCTGTGGAATCGCCCCGAACACCCGGACCTCCGACCCGGAGGTGCCCATCCTGACCGGATCCGCGCCGGACCTGTGCCGCACCCACTCGAGGATTGCCGAGGCCGCCAGAAGCGCCCCGGTTGCAGTCCACGCCACAGTCGGCCACCACCGCCACGACAGCTCCACGGTGTTGGTGGCAAGGTTGCCCACGAGGCCGACGGCGGCCGCCACCAGGACACCCGTCACAGCGGACGGCAGCCGCCCACCCCTACCACGACTCATAAGTGATCTCCAGCCACGCTGTGAAGCACCCTGGCAGCCCGCCACCCTACGCCCAGTCCCCACCGAACCGGGACGGTTCACCACGGCGTCGGTCTGGCCGAGGGCGGCGAGTATCTCGCGCAAGGCATCCGGGCTGGAGGGCGCGGCCCGGATCTTGGCGGGGGTCAGATTTTCACGGCAGCCGGACAGTATCTTGTGGGCGCCCTCGGTCTCGGGGTCCGCTCTGTGCGCAGGGCGAACCCCAGGCTGCGTCGCGAGACCGGAGCCGTCGGGCGGATGCCGGTTCACCTCGTCGACCAGACGTAGTCGGCGTGACTCGACCGACATCGGACGTTGCGAGGTCACTTCGGCGACCACTCTCGTGAAGGCTGACGGATGCTCAAAGGCTTCTGGCGTACCGTACCGTCAACCATTCAAGATCATTTTGTACGGGCCTTGCATGAGGTGCTGAAAAACAACAGTGACCAGTGGAGGGGGAGGGAGATATTCGCAGGTCAGCTCGGCTATTGAGATGTCGTGCCCCGTGCCCCCAAGGGGCACGACACCCCGCCGGTCAGATGTCGCGGAACTCCTCTACAGCCTCTCTGACCTGCTTAAACGAACCTTCTGAAGATCATCTTGCACAAACGCTGCACACGCCGACCAGTGCGGGTGTCAGGCGGCCCTCGTGTAGGCGCTCCGGACCGCGATGCGGATCTTGGAACCGGCTCCCGCGACCCGGTGTACGTACTTACGGAGGGTGAACGCAGGATCGGTGTGTCCGAGCCGGTCGGCGAGCGTGTACACGTCCACCCCGCCGTTGATCATCATCGACGCGTACAGGTGTCGCAGGGCGTGCATCATCATGTCGCGGGACTTCTCCCAGCGCCGTCCCTTCGCGTCCGGGTCAAGGGGCTTGATGAGGCCGGCTGCTGCCAGGGCTGGTTTCCAGCGGTAGGAGTTGAACCAGTTCGACTGAATAGCGGTCTTCTCCCGTGTATAGAAGATCAGCTGCACTGTGACCGGTGCGCCGCCCCTGTGGCTCCACGGTCGGGTCACCTCGACGGGTGGGTATTTCTCCATGTGTTCGCGCAGGGGGACGGCCACGTCATTCGTGAGCTCGATCCAGCGGTCCTTCGGGTCATCGTCGTCTCCCCCCTTGGGGAGGGCGTACGTCAGGAACGAGCCATCGTGAACTACTTGCCGTTGTACATGCACCATCGGGCCGTCCGGATGCGTCCAGTCGACAGGGCTCCGTCGTTCTCGCGATCGATCCGGAATGATCACGTGAGTCCGAGGGTTGCCAGCGGCCGGGTCATGTCCCGCCCGTGGTGGCGCAGGCCCTCGGCGATGTTGCCCCGCCCGGCCAGGCGGAGTGCGCCGATGGCCAGGTTCCGCAGGGAGGCCATGGCCCGCGGCGCGCCGCCGGTCCGCACCCGCGAGGCGTCCTCGCCGAACGTCACGTCCCTGACGTGATGCTCGCGGTTCTCGATAGCCCAGTGCCCGCGAACGCGTTCCGCCAGGTCGGCCGTGTTCATCTGGTGCGTCCTCAGGCTTGTGATCGCGTAGACCCGTTCGATCGACACCTTCCCGGTGCGCAGGGTGCGCCGTCGGCGGACGATCTGCAGTGCCTGGTCGGCGTGCGGGAACGGCAGATGCGGCACGGTGGCGGCCTTGAGCCGGCGGATCTCGTCACGGCCGTGTGCGGTGGCCCGGGTGCGGTCCAGCAGCGGAACCTCCTTCCACGGCAGGTTCTTCACCAGCGCGTGCAGGCTTGGATGGTTGCCCTTGAGCACGGCGATATAGTGCGCTTCTTTCTGCTCGACCAAGTATTTCGCGTGGTCGGTCTGGGTCAGCAGCGCGTCGAAGGTCACCACCGCGCCGGTCAGGTCCAGCGGGTCCAGCAGCGGCCGAAACGCGGTGATCTCGTTGCTCTTGGTGTCGACCTCGCGCTGGGCCAGCACGATGCCGTCGTCGCGCAGAGCGGAGATCAGGTGGACGCAATCGGCCGTCGGCGCGTACCGCTCCGCGCAGGGACTTGCCGTCCACCGCGACCGCTGCCCGCGCCGGGCGGGCAGGCGGGTGTCTGTCCTGGTCGGCGGCGCGGGAGGCGGCGGCACGAGCGGTGAGCCAGCCTCCGATCGCCGCATCGAACGCGTCGCCGTCGATGCGCTGCAGTACCCGGCGCACGGTCGCCTCGCTGGGCGCCCGGCAGGGCCGATCCGGATCACGCAGCGCGGCCCCGCAGCAGAACAGCAGCCGGTCAGAGGCATCGGCAGCCCACTCGGCGATCGCGGTGAGGGACTTCGCTCCGGCAAGGACCGCGCAGGCGGCGACTGCCAGGACGTACGGCAGCGGGTGACGGCGGCCCCGGTGGCGGCGCGGGTCGGGCACGCGGGCCAGCCAGGTCAGCAGGCCGGGCAGTTCGTCAGGACAGGCGGGATCACGGCCCGCGAGTTGGCCCAACCCGACGGGGATGGGTGATGATGGCGCAGCAGGCACGGTCTTCCGTTGTGGTGATCAGCGAACTCGACACTCCATGATCACCGGAAGCCGTGCCTGCAGGCGTATCCCCGCCCCTCGCGAACCGCCCACCACCGCCGACTTGGGGTATTGGGCCCATACCCGGTGCTCCGGACCAACCGCGAGAACGACGGAGCCCTGGCCTTCTGGCCCGGTGTGGATTGCGACATCTACGACCAGCAACAGAAAGGCCCTCGTGCCCCACCGTAATGCACCTCTGACCGAGACCGGCCGCTTGCGTCTGGCCCGCTGCGTGGTCGAGGACGGCTGGCCGCTGCGCCGGGCAGCCGAGCGTTTCCAGGTCTCGCCGACCACAGCCCAGCGGTGGGCCGGCCGCTACCGGGCCCTGGGCGAGGCCGGGATGACCAACCGCTCCTGCCGCCCGCACACCAGCCCGCGCCGCACTATGTTGCCGAGCTTCTTGATGTCCACGTGCACCAGTTCGCCCGCTGCTCTGAGCGGTAGGGGCGGGCGTAGGCCCATTCGTCGAGCAGGGTGCGGTTGAGGCGTTCGACCTTGGCGTTCGTCTCCCCCACCCGCGCAGAGCGGCGGATCATCAAGGTCAGGCTCACGCGCCGGTGGGGCCCGGCCCGCATCGCGCATCTGCTCCAGCTGGTGCCCTCGACCGTCCACCGGGTACTGACCCGCTTCGGTCTGACCCGCCTCACGCACCTGGACCGCGCGACCGGCCGGCCCATACGCCGCTATGAACGCGACCAGCCACAGGGCGATACACCTAGAGCGACTCTACGGCCGTTCAGGATCGAACCGAATCTCGCCGGCCAAGGCGAGCTACCTCACCCGTCGGGCCATGGACCGGGATCGCTGGCCGCCGCCCAAACGCGCGCTGAGCGGACTGACTGCCCGCTCATCCACACCTCTTCACAGCCGGTCGGCGCAGTGCTGGTATGTCGTCTCTCGAACACCACCGACGTCCTCAGACCTGGTCCGCGTCTGGTCCGGAAACTCTGATCGGCCCCGGGATCCGGGCGCGACGACGTGAGACAAGTCACCCTGTTTCGATTACAGTCGAAAGGCCGCCCGAGGTACGAAGAAACCCCCTCCGAACTGCTCGATCGCAGTTCGGAGGGGGTCTCCCCAGCGTGGCGGCGCCAGGATTCGAACCTGGGAAGGCTGAGCCGGCAGATTTACAGTCTGCTCCCTTTGGCCGCTCGGGCACACCGCCGGGGTTGCTGCCTTGAGACCCACTTTTTGGTGGTGCTCGTTGGCAACGACGTAAACGATACCTGATGCCCGGGGGTGCTTCGCCACCCCATTGATCGGCGCCTGGAGGGGAGGGGGTGGCTAGGCTTATGCGGATGCGGCCCGGGACCGATGGCGGGCTCGACGGCTGCCCCCATGCATCTCCATGCACCCCGATCCCCACCCCGATACAAGGAGCCACAGGACATGGCCGACTCCAGTTTCGACATCGTCTCGAAGGTCGAGCGGCAGGAGGTCGACAACGCCCTCAACCAGGCCGCCAAGGAGATCTCGCAGCGCTACGACTTCAAGAACGTCGGCGCCTCCATCTCCTGGTCCGGCGAGAAGATCCTGATGGAAGCGAACTCCGAGGAGCGGGTGAAGGCCATCCTCGATGTGTTCGAGACCAAGCTGATCAAGCGCGGCATCTCGCTGAAGTCGCTGGACGCCGGTGAGCCCCAGCTCTCCGGCAAGGAGTACAAGATCTTCGCGTCGATCGAAGAGGGCATCTCCCAGGAGAACGCGAAGAAGGTGGCGAAGATCATTCGCGACGAGGGCCCGAAGGGCGTGAAGGCGCAGGTTCAGGGCGACGAGCTGCGCGTCAGCTCGAAGAGCCGCGACGACCTGCAGGCCGTGCAGGCCCTGCTCAAGGGCAAGGACTTCGACTTCGCGCTGCAGTTCGTGAACTACCGGTAGCCGTCGGTTCGTTGCACGTACGAGAAAGGGTGGGCGCCCGGGGGTGCCCACCCTTCTCGCCTGCTGGCTGCGGCCTCGGGGTGCGCGCTCAGCGGCGCGAGTCGCCGAACAGAATGCGGTAGAGGACGAGCAGGACGAGTGAGCCGCCGATCGCGGCGGCCCACGTGGCACCGTCGTAGAACTGCTTGGTGATCGGGTGGTCCAGCCAGCGCGCGGATATCCAGCCGCCGATGAAGGCCCCCGTGATGCCGATGAGGGTCGTGCCGATGAAGCCGCCCGGGTCACGGCCCGGCAGCAGGAACTTGGCGATGGCTCCGGCCAGCAGCCCCAGAATGATCCAGCTGATGATGCTCATGCCGTGAACCTGCCTCTCCGTGCTGTGCGTGTGCTGTGCACCTGCTCCGGCCGGGCTGTGTCCATGCCTTCAAGTTCGAGCAGCCCGTTGGCCGTGCTGGTGTTCGTGTCGCGTTGCCGGGGAGGACGCCTGGTCGGCGCCGGTCGGTTGCAGCGATCAGTAGGGTGCCGCACATGACACAGTCCGGTTCCGAGTTGCAGCGCACCCTGGGAGTCGGGGACGCCGTGGTCATCGGGCTCGGCTCGATGGTCGGTGCGGGGATCTTCGCGGCGCTCGGCCCCGCGGCGCGGGCGGCCGGGTCCGGGCTGCTGCTCGGGCTCGCGGTCGCCGCCGTGGTTGCCTACTGCAACGCGATGTCCTCGGCCCGGCTGGCGGCCCTGTATCCCGCTTCTGGCGGCACATACGTCTATGGGCGCGAGCGGCTCGGCGCCTTCTGGGGGTACCTGGCGGGCTGGTCCTTCGTCGTCGGCAAGACGGCCTCCTGTGCGGCGATGGCGCTCACCGTGGGCGCGTACGTCTGGCCGGGGCAGGCGCACGCGGTGGCGGTCACGGCCGTGGTGGCCCTGACCGCGGTGAACTACGGCGGCGTACAGAAGTCGGCCTGGCTGACGCGGGCGATCGTGGCGGTGGTCCTGGCGGTCCTCGCTTCCGTGGTCGTCGTGTGCCTCGGCTCGGACGCCTCCGACGCCGGGCGGCTGGACATCGGCGTCTCCGCCGGTGCGGGCGGGGTGCTTCAGGCGGCCGGGCTGCTGTTCTTCGCGTTCGCCGGGTACGCGCGGATCGCGACGCTCGGTGAGGAGGTACGGGATCCGGCGCGCACCATCCCACGCGCAATCCCGCTGGCTCTGGGCGTCGCGCTCGTGGTGTACGCGGCGGTGTCGGTGGCTGTCCTTTCCGTGCTCGGGTCGGGTGGGCTCGGGCATGCCGCGGCGCCGCTGGCCGACGCGGTGCGGGCGGCCGGTGTGCCGGGGCTCGTGCCGGTGGTACGGGTGGGTGCCGCCGTGGCCGCGCTCGGCTCACTCCTTGCCCTGATCCTGGGCGTCTCGCGGACGACGCTGGCCATGGCCCGTGACGGTCATCTGCCGGGCGGCCTGGCCGCCGTACATCCGCGCTTCCATGTGCCGCACCGGGCGGAGCTGGCCGTGGGCGTGGTGGTCGCGGCACTGGCCGCGACGGTGGATGTGCGGGGTGCTATCGGGTTCTCCTCCTTCGGTGTGCTGGCGTACTACGCGGTGGCCAACGCATCCGCCTGGACACTGAGTTCGGCTCCGGCAGCGCGGGTTGGGCCGGTGGTGGGGCTCGTCGGGTGCGTGACGCTGGCGTTCGCGCTGCCCGGGGCTTCCGTGGTGGTGGGCACGGCTGTGCTCGCGGTGGGGGCTGCGGCGTACGGCGTACGGCGGTGGGTGGCTGCGCGGTAGCCACCCACCGCGGTTGGGGCGCGCCGCTGTTGCGCCGCCGACGGAGACGCGGCGTGCCACTGCTTGCGCCGCCGACGCGGACGGGGGGTGCCACCGCTTGCGCCGCCGACGGAGACGCGGCGTGCCGCCGCCTGGGCCTGCCACGAGGTCGGGGCCGACCACGGCGGCGCCCGACACTGTCGCCTCCCTGCGCCCTCGCACCGCCCTCGCGGCGGGACGGTGGGCTAGGAGGCCTGTGCCGCCGCTGTGCGTATGCGGAAGTCGGGCCAAGGCGCCATGTCCGTACTGTCATTGGACTCCTCGTACCAACCCGTGCCGTCTAGCCAGGCGGTCATCCAGGTCGTGAGGTCGGGTGCGTCCACGTACCAGGCGTGGTCGGCCTCGTCGGCATTCGGCTCGAACAGCAGGACAGGGCCCTCGGGGCTGTGGCAGTCCACGCACGCGTACATTCCGCAGCCCCAGTGGGATATCGGCAAGATGCCCTCGGGCCAGGGCCAGTCGGGGTCCTTGCGGCCGCTTTCACGGTTGGCGAGGTACTGCGGAACGACCGCAGGTTCACCGGACGGGGGGCCGTCGAGCAGGGGCAACAGGCCGTATTCCGGACCGAATCCGCCGTCCCCTATACGCAGGTAGAGCGCGGCGAGCAGGGGCGGCAGAGCGAAGCCCAGAGCGGCCTCCGCGCGGGAGAGTGCGGCAGCGTCCACAGGTTCGGGGAGCGAAGGCCAACCCCACGGCCGGGTGTTGCGGGCCTCTGAGGCGACCCGTGCCAGCAACTGCTCGATTTCGGTCATGGGTTCATGATGCAGCGCGTCACTGACAATCGGGCGGGCTGTGGACAACCCTCAGGCGAGACGGACGTCGACACGCTTTTCGACGAAGAAGGCGAGCAGTTCTTCAAAGGTCAGCGGGCGACAGCCGGTGTGCGGAGTGACGCCGAGGCAGGTGCGGGCGACGTGCGCGTCGTGCCAGACGAGCGTGAACGGCGGCTCGGCGCCCCAGCGGCCGCGCAGGCAGTCGTTGAGGGCGTCGAGGCCCCAGCCGAAGTACCCGCCGGGACCGTTCACCGCCTCGCCGAGCGCGCAGAAGAAGCCGCGCTCGTCGAGGATGTGGCGGCCGTCGAGGTGGTACGTCACGCCCAGGGGCCTGTCCGGCTCACCGTGCATACGGTTTTCCAGGGCTGTGCCGAGCCAGAAGTCACGGCCCTTGGGGCCGCACCGCGCCCAGAGATTACGCGTGGAGGGGCGTCCCTTCCACCACAGGTCCCAGACCTCCGAGGCCGCGGTCGGCGGGCGCTCCGACCAGGGTTCGAGGGTCAGGTCGATCAGGCCGCGGCCACGCGCGGACGGGATCCACGCGGTGAGTTCGCCCTCCACGGCCGACTGGACGGTGCAGCCGTGCGTGTCAAGGCGCAGCACCTTCGCGTGCCCCAGGTCCTCTTCGCCCGCGTTCAGAGCCCTCTGGAGGGCTCCGCGGGGTAGGCAGCCGAGCAGACGCAGCGGGGGCTCCGTGGGTTCGGGTCGCTGTTCGTACCGGACGTGCGCCAAGTCCTTGCAGGTGCCCCACGGGGCCTCCTCGGCGCTGAGTAACCGATAGCCCGGTGAGAGCGGCGGGCACTGTGGATAGTCGGACCCGTTGTCCTGCGACTCGGACGCCTCGATGGTGAGGTCGCGGAGCGACAGGTCACGCGCGCACGGGCGGTCGCCGAGGACGCGTACGTCCTCCAAGTGCCACAGCCAGACACCGACGCGCTCGCCCTTCTTGTCGAGGGTCTCCAGGGCGAGAGAGCCGAGCGGCGCCGAACCCTCGGCACGCGCACGTGCGAGGGCGGTACTCAACTCGCCGTCGGGCACGCAGCCGAGCAGTTCGTACGTCCCGCGCGCGGGAGGGGGCGGGTCCCCGAAGAGACCCTCGGTCTCCGCGCACGTGGCCCATGTCTCCTCGTACCCGTCCTCGCCGTTGAACTCGGCCTCGGAGTCGTACGAAAGCAGCACGTACCTCGGCGGCTCCACCCCCGCGCCCACCTCCTAGCGCGACGCGAACGGCTGGTCCGTACGCACGATTTCGCGCCCCAGGGGGAGCAGCGAGACCGGGATGAGCTTGAAGTTGGCTATGCCGAACGGGATGCCGATGATCGTGATGCACAGGGCGATACCGGTGACGATGTGGGCGAGAGCGAGCCACCAGCCCGCGAGGACCAGCCACAGGACATTGCCGATGCAGGACGGCGCGCCCGCGTCGTGGCGCTCCACCGTCGTGTAGCCGAAGGGCCACAGGGCATAGATGCCGATGCGGAAGGCGGCTATGCCGAAGGGGATGCCGATGATGGTGATGCACAGCAGCACACCCGCGGCCAGATACCCGAGGAACAGCCAGAAGCCGCTCAGGACGAGCCAAATGACGTTCAGAATTGTCTTCACTGGTTGCGACCTGCCATCTGCTCGAGCCGGGCGATCCGCTCCGCCATCGGCGGATGCGTAGAGAACATCTTCGACATTCCCTGTCCCGGGCGGAAGGGGTTCGCGATCATCATGTGGCTGGCGGTCTCGATGCGTGGCTCCGGGGGCAGCGGCAGCTGCTTGGTGCCCGCGTCGAGCTTGCGCAGCGCGCTGGCGAGCGCGAGCGGGTCGCCGGTGAGCTGGGCGCCGGACGCGTCCGCCTCGTACTCCCTGGAGCGGCTGATGGCGAGCTGGATGAGGGAAGCGGCGATCGGTCCCAGGATCATGATCAGCAGAAAGCCGAGGATGCCCGGGCCCTCGTCGTCGCTCGAGCGGCCGACCGGGATCAGCCAGGCGAAGTTGACCAGGAACATGATCACTGAGGCGAGGGCGCCGGCGACCGACGAGATCAGGATGTCGCGGTTGTAGACATGGCTCAACTCGTGGCCGATGACGCCGCGCAGCTCTCGCTCGTCCAGGATGCGCAGGATGCCTTCGGTGCAGCAGACGGCTGCGTTGCGCGGGTTGCGGCCCGTCGCGAACGCGTTCGGCGCCTCCGTCGGCGAGATGTACAGGCGTGGCATGGGCTGGCGAGCCTGGGTGGAGAGCTCGCGGATCATGCGGTACAGGGCCGGGGCCTCGAATTCGCTCACCGGGCGCGCGCGCATCGCGCGTAGAGCCAGCTTGTCGCTGTTCCAGTACGCGTAAGCGTTCGTCCCGATCGCGATGAAGAGTGCGACGACGAGGCCGGTACGCCCGAAGAAGCTGCCGATGACGATGATGAGTGCGGACAGTCCCCCGAGGAGTACGGCGGTCCTGAGCCCGTTGTGCCGGCGGTGCACGGTACGCCCTCCAAGTGGTACGGCAGGGGAACCCTTTGCTTACTGATGCTCTGCTTCCACTCTTCAGTGGACCCTCCCGTACTGGTCAACGCCAGACGGGGAGCACTAGTTCCCTTGTGCGCGCGGCGGTGCGCGTGGGCCGTCCGGGTGGTGGCGGACGCCACTTCACGCGCGCGTGGGCCACGAACTCACGCGCGCGTGCCCTGTGAATGTCAGAACAGCCCGGTGGCCGAGAAGCGCAGGACCAGCTGGGGTGCCCCGGAGAGGGCGATTCCCAGGACGGCCGTCAGGGCGATCGCCGCCGTGAGCGGAGCCGGGACGCGGTGCTTCCCGGGCTCGCCCTCGGGAGCACGGAAGAGCAGGGTCGTCCACTGGAGGTAGTAGAAGAGCGCGATCACGACGTTGACGGCCATGACCACGGCCAGCCAGCCGAGCCCCGCGTCGACGGCCGCCGAGAACACGGTGACCTTGGCGAAGAGACCGATGATGCCTGGGGGCAGGCCCGCGAGGCAGAGCAGGAAGAAGCCGAGGAGCAGCGCCGACAGGGGGCTTGCGGCATACAGGCCCCGGTAGTCGCTGATGCGGTTCAGGGGGCTCCTGCGGGCGACCAGGGCAGCCACGGCGAAGGCTCCCAGGTTCACCGCGGCGTACATCAGGGCGTACGCCACGGTGGAGCCGATGGCCTTCTCGGCGTCCTTGGAGTAGGCGGCGGCCGCGATCGGCACCAGGAGGTAGCCCGCCTGCCCGACGGAGGACCAGGCGAGAAGTCGTACCGCGCTGTACGCGCGCGTGGCCTGCTGCCGCAGGGCGCCGACGTTGCCGACCGTCATGGTGAGGGCGGCCAGGGCTGCCAGCGCCGGGCCCCAGACGTCCGCGTACGACGGGAAGGCGACGACGGTGACGAGGATCAGCCCGGAGAAGCCGACCGCCTTGCCGACGACCGACAAGTAGGCGGCGATCGGCAAAGGCGCCCCTACATAGGTGTCGGGCACCCAGAAGTGGAAGGGCACGGCGGCCGTCTTGAAGGCGAAGCCGACGAGGGTGAGGACGACGCCCGTCTGGGCAAGCGCGTGGAACTGTCCGTCGACGTGCTGGATCTTGTCCGCGACCCGGGTGAGGTAGAGGGTGCCGGTCGTGGCGTAGACGAAGCTGACGCCCATGAGGCTCACGGCGGTCGCGGTGACGGAGGACAGGAAGAACTTCAGGGCCGCTTCGGAGGACTTCTTGTCACCGCGCTTGATGCCGACGAGCGCGAAGGCGGGCAGGGAGGCGACTTCCAGGGCGACGATGAGGGTCGCGAGGTCTCGGGAGGCGGGCAGCAGGGCGGCGCCCGCGGCCGAGGAGAGCAACAGGAACCAGAACTCCCCTTCGGGGAGTTCCTTGTTGGCGTCCTTCAGCGCCGTGACCGACAGCAAGGCCGTGAGAAGCGCACCGCCGAGAACCAGGAACTGGATGACGAGGGTGAACCGGTCCGCCGTATAGCTGCAGACGTTCGCGTTGCCCGTCAGACAGAAGGTGGCGCGATCGCCGTCCAGGATGGGCAGCAGCAGCAGCGCGGACGCGGCGAGGCCGGCCACGGACACCCAGCCGAGCACCGCCTTCTTCGCCTCGCCGATGAAGAGGTCGGCGACGAGCACGACGAGTCCGACGACCGCGGCAAGGGTGGGCGGCGCGATCGCGAGCCAGTCGACGGACTGGACCAGGGAGCTCATCGGGTGCCTCCTGCGAGGAGCTGCTGTACGGCCGGATCGGTCAGACCGAGGAGAGCCCTGGGCCACAGGCCGGCGACGACGGTGAGGGCGACGAGCGGCGTCCAGGCCGCGAACTCGTAGCTCTGGACATCGGCGAGCTTCGGGCTCCCCGGCTGCGGGGTCGCGCCCATGCAGACGCGGCGTACGACGACGAGCATGTACGCGGCGGTGAGGAGCGTGCCGAAGGCGGCGATCGACATGAACGTCAAAAACGCGGGGCGGCTGAGGTCTTCGGCGGGCTTGAACGCGCCGAACAGCGCCAGCATTTCACCCCAGAACCCGGCGAGGCCCGGCAGCCCGAGTGAGGCGACGGCGCCGAAGGCGAGCAGGCCGCCGAGGCGCGGGGCCTTTCCGTACAACGCGGCGCCGCTCCCCTCGGCGAGCGTGTCGAGGTCGGTCGTGCCCGTGCGGTCCTTCAACGCCCCGACGAGGAAGAAGAGGAGGCCGGTGATGAGGCCGTGGGCGATGTTGGCGAACAGCGCGCCGTTCACGCCGGTCGGGGTCATCGTCGCGATGCCGAGGAGTACGAAGCCCATGTGGCCGACGGACGAGTAGGCGATGAGCCGCTTGAGATCGCCCTTCGCGCCCTGTTTGGCGAGGGCCAGGCAGGCCAGTGATCCGTAGATGATCCCGACCACGGCGAAGGCGGCGAGGTAGGGGGCGAAGGTGCGCATGCCGTCCGGCGCGATGGGCAGCAGAATGCGGACGAACCCGTACGTACCCATCTTCAGCAGCACACCGGCCAGCAGGACCGAGCCGACGGTGGGCGCCGCCGTGTGGGCGTCGGGCAACCAGCTGTGCAGCGGCCACATCGGCGTTTTGACCGCGAGTCCGATTCCGATCGCCAAAACGGCGATGACCTGCACGGATGTGGTCAGCCCGCGGCCGTTGTCAGTGGCGAGTGCCACCATGTCGAATGTGCCGGACTTGATTCCGATCAGGAGCAGGCCCAGCAGCATGACGACCGAACCGAGCAGGGTGTAGAGGATGAACTTCCAGGCGGCGGCCTGGCGCTGTGCACCGCCCCACCGGGCGATGAGGAAGTACATCGGGATGAGCACCATCTCGAACGCGAGGAAGAACAGCAGCAGATCGAGAACGGCGAAGGTCGCGAGCGTGCCGGACTCGAGGACGAGCAGCAGTGCGACGAAGGCCTTCGGGGTCGGGCCCGCGGGCATCTTGAAGTAGCTGTACAGCGCGCAGAGGAAGGTCAGCAGCGCGGTCAGGACCAGAAGGGGGAGGGAAATGCCGTCGATGCCGAGGTGGATCCGCACGTCGAGTGCGGGGATCCAGCTGATGTCCGTCGTGGCCTGCATCTTCGACGGGTGGTCGTGGTCGAAGCCGAGCGTGAGGACGATCGCGGCGATGAGCACCGCGCCGGTGACCGTCACGCCGTGCCGCAGCACGGCCTGCTCGGGCGACTTCCCCTTCAGCCCGGGCGGGGCCGGAAGAAGAGCCGCGGCGGCCCCGATGAGCGGGCCGACGACGATGAATGCCAGAAGGATCTGCATCACGGATTCACTGATATCGATCACGCCTGCTCACGCTCCCGTGGCGACGAGGAGGGCGGCGACCACCAGGACGACGGTGCCGGCGAGCAGCGCGCTCACATAGGTCTGCACATTGCCGGTCTGGGCACGCCGTACGGCCGCGCCGAGCCAGCGGGGTAGGGCGCCCGCACCCCGTACGTAGGTGTCGACGACCTCGCGGTCGAGGAACCGGACGAGTGAGGCTCCGGCCTGGACCGGGCGGACGAAGAGCACCGAGTACACGGCGTCGAGGTGGAAGCCGACGGCCGCATGGCGGTGCAGCGGGCCGAGCAGCAGTCGGCCCGGGTCCGCCGGGTCGGACGCGGAAGCCACATCTCCGAACGTCGGCGCGTGCATCGCGATCGCCTCGGCCTCGACGGTTCCGGCGTCGGCATCGGGGTGGGCAACGACCGCACCGTGGGGGTACCCCCGCTCGAGCGGAGCCGAGAGTGGGGGAGGTACGCACGCAGCCATCGCGCTGGTGTGCCGCCAGGCGCCGTAGGTGACCAGTCCGCCGACCAGAGCGAGCCCCGTGCCCAGGACGGAGGTGGTGAGGACCGGCGTCAGATCACGGCCGTCGAACCAGTCGGGCAGCGGGCCGTACGCCAGACCGAAGGCGAGCGACGGGACGGCGAGCACCCACAGCACGACCGTCATGGTGAGCGGCTGTCTGCCGTGGTCGGGGGCCTCGGCGCCCTGGCCGCGGAAGGCCAGCAGCCACAGGCGGGTGGCGTACGCGGCGGTGAGTACGGCGGTGATCAGGCCCGCGACGAGGACGATCCAGCCCGAGGCACCGGGGGCGTGCTCGGTGTGGCCGGTGGCGACGTGCTCGGCGGCGCCGAGGACGGCCTCCTTGGAGAAGAAGCCGCTGAACGGCGGGATCGCGGCGAGAGCGAGCAGCGCCACGGTCATCGTCCAGTAGGCGTCGGGGACTCGGGCCCGCAGATCCTTCATACGGGACATCACGGCCAGCGAGTTGGTGCCGGAGGCGTGAATGATCACGCCCGCGGCGAGGAACAGCAGCGCCTTGAAGGCGCCGTGGGCCAGGAGGTGGAAGACGGCGGCACCGCGGTCGCCGACGGCCAGGGCGCCGGTCATGTAGCCGAGCTGGCCGATCGTCGAGTACGCGAGGACGCGCTTGATGTCGTCCTGGGCGAGCGCGGCGAGCGCCGAGCCGGCCATCGTGATCGCGGCCATGGCGGCGAGGACGATCATCGCGGCCGAGGAGGCCTGGAAGACGGGGAGGAGCCGGGCGACGAAGTAGACACCGGCGGCGACCATCGTCGCGGCGTGGATCAGCGCGGAGACGGGCGTGGGGCCCGCCATCGCGTCGGGCAGCCAGGTGTGCAGGGGGAACTGCGCCGACTTGCCCGCCACACCGGCGAGGAGCAGCAGCGCGACCAGCGTCGGATGGTGCAGTCCGCCGCTCGCGACGGTGCCGAGGACCGTGGTGATGCGGAAGGACCCGGCGTCGGTGGCAAGAGCGAACAGACCGATGAGGAAGGGGACATCGCCGAGCTTGGTGACGAGGAAGGCCTTGATCGAGGCGGCGCGGGCCTCGGGGGTCTCCCAGTAGTGGCCGACCAGGAAGTACGAGCAGATGCCCATGATCTCCCAGCCGACCAGGAGCACCATCAGGTCGCCGGAATAGACGACGCCCAGCATCGCGGAGGTGAAGAGGGAGACGAGAGCGGCGTATGAGGGGTAGCGCGGGTCGTCGCGGAGGTAGCCCGTCGAGTAGATCTGCACGCAGGAGGCGACGAAGGCGACCAGTACGGCGACGAGGGCGGCGAAGCCGTCGATGTACAGGGCGAGCTCGATGGGGACCGAGCCGGTCGGGGTGAACTCGGTGTGGGTATCGATGGCCTGGCCGCCGCCCTGGCGCACGGCGACCAGCACGGCGAGGACGAGCGAGACGAGCGGAGGCAGAACGGCGAGGGGTCGTACGAAGCCGGGGGCCGTGCGCCCGAGGAGGAGTCCGGCCACGGCGCCGAGGAACGGGAGGAGGGGGACGAGGACGGCGAGGGTGGTCGTGGTCACGCGGTGGCCTCAGCCTTCTCGTCTGCCGTGACGGTGGCCTCGTCGGGGCCGTGCGGCTCGGCGCTGTCGCGGAGCTTGTCGATGTCGGCGGTGCCGCGGCCCCGGTACACGGCGAGCACGATCGCCAGGCCGATGCCGATCTCGGCTGCGGCGATCGTGATGGTGAACAGGGTCAGCGCCTGGCCGGAGTGCAGCGTGTCGCGGGCGGCCCTGGAGAGCCAGACGTCGAAGGCGACGAGGTTCAGGTTGACGGCGTTGAGCATCAGCTCGACGGACATCAGGACCAGGATCGCGTTGCGTCGCGCGAGGACTCCGTACAGGCCCGTGCAGAACAGGAGGGCGGAGAGCACGGCGGGATAGGCGAGGTGCATCAGCGGGTCCCTTCCTCGGCCGGGGTCTGCTCGCCGGAGGCCGTCGTGTCGGCGGCGGTGCGGCTCGGGGGCAGGGTGCCCGACGGCGTGCCCGGTGTCGGGAGGGCCGGTGCGGCCTTGTCCGCGGCGGCCTTGCGGGAGAGGACGATCGCGCCGACCAGGGCGGCGAGGAGGAGGACGGAGAGCGCTTCGAAGGGGAGGACCCAGTTCTGGAAGAGGCTCGCTCCGGTCACCTCGGTGGAGCCGGCGGCGGCTCCGTCCAGGTCGACCCAGGTCGTGCGGAAGGCGTCGACGACGACCCAGACCAGGGCCGCGGCCGCGGCGACGGCCACGGTCAGGGCGGCCCAGCGATTGCCGGAGTCGGCGTCCGGGGAACGGCCGATGGGCGCCTTGGTGAGCATCAGACCGAACAGGAGGAGGACAACGACGGAACCGACATAGATGAGGACCTGCACCCAGGCGATGAACTCGGCCGTGAGCAAGAGGTATTCGACAGCGAGGCCGCCGAGCGTGGCCACCAGCCACAGGGCGGCGTGCACCAGCTGCTTGGTGGTGACGGTGACGATCGCGGCGCCGAAGGTGACCAGGCCGACGAGGAGGAAGGCGATCTCGACGCCGGTCGGGGAGAGGAAGGCGTGGCTTTCGGCGGCGGTGGTCGTGGCCCGCGCCGCGGCGGCCGTGGCTGCTGCTGCGAGGCTCACGACTCGCCCTCCCGCGGCTCGGAGGACTCGGAGCCGCCCGTGGCCGGGGACTCGCCCGGCTCGGAGGCCTGGGTGGGAGCCTGGGGCTCGGTCCCGGCCGGAGCCGGGGGCGCGGCCTGCGCCGCTTGTTCGGCACGCTCGGCCTGCGCTGCTTGCTCGGCCTGCCCGGCGGCGAGTTGCTCGGCAGCCAGCTTGTCGGCGGTCTTGCGGGCGGCGGCGATCTCCTTCGGTTCCTCGGCGCCGGGGTCGAGGGCGGGCGGGGCCGGGACGGTCCACATCCACTCACGGAGCTTGTCGCGCTCGTGGGTGAGTTCGTGGATGTCGGTCTCCGCGTACTCGAACTCCGGGGACCAGAACAACGCGTCGAAAGGACAGACCTCGATGCAGATACCGCAGTACATGCACAGGGCGAAGTCGATGGCGAAGCGGTCGAGGACGTTGCGGCTGCGCTCGCGGCCGCCGGGGGCCGCGGGCGGGACCGTCTCCTTGTGGGAGTCGATGTAGATGCACCAGTCCGGGCACTCGCGGGCGCACAGCATGCAGACCGTGCAGTTCTCCTCGAAGAGGCCGATGACGCCGCGGGTGCGGGGCGGGAGTTCGGGCTGGGCGTCCGGGTACTGCGCGGTGACGGTCTTCTTCGTCATCGTGCGGAGGGTGACGGCCAGGCCCTTGGCGAGACCGGAGCCGGGAATGGGGGCCACTAGGAGATCACCACCTTGACGATGCCGGTGAGGGCGATCTGGGCGAGGGAGAGGGGGACGAGGAGGGTCCAGGAGAGTTTCTGGAGCTGGTCCTCGCGCAGGCGGGGATAGGTGACGCGCAGCCAGATCACGACGAAGGCGAGGATCGCGGCCTTCAGGAGGGTCCAGACCCAGCCGAGGCCGTCCGCGCCCCACGGGCCGTGCCAGCCGCCCAGGAAGAGGACAGTGGTCAGGCCGCACAGGACGACGATTCCGGCGTACTCGGCGAGGAGGAAGAGTGCGAAGCGCAGGCCCGTGTACTCGGTGTACGCGCCGAAGATGATCTCCGAGTCGGCGACGGGCATGTCGAAGGGCGGGCGCTGGAGTTCGGCGAGGCCGGCCACGAAGAAGACGATCGCGCCGACGATCTGCCAGGGCAGCCACCACCACTCGAAGGCGTCGACGATGCCGGGGAGCGAGACCGTCCCGGCTGCCATGGCCACCGAGGCGGCGGTCAGCAGCATCGGGAGTTCGTAGGCGAGGAGCTGGGCGGCGGTACGGAGGCCGCCGAGGAGGGAGAACTTGTTGGCCGATGCCCAGCCCGCCATGAGCGAGCCGAGGACGCCTACGCCCATCACGGCGAGCACGAAGAAGATGCCCGCGTCGACGACCTCGCCGACGGCGCCCTCACCCGGGCCGATGGGGATGGCGAGCAGGACGAGGAGGTACGGGAGGAGGGCTACGGCGGGGGCGAGTTGGAAGATACGGCGGTCCGCGCCCGTGGGGACGACGTCTTCCTTCTGCGCGAACTTCACGCCGTCCGCGACGAGCTGGGCCCAGCCGTGGAAGCCGCCCGCGTACATCGGGCCGAGGCGGCCCTGCATGTGAGCCATGACCTTGTGCTCGGTCTGACCGACGATCAGGGGGAACGTCAGGAACACGACGAAGACGACGAGGAGTCGCAAGGCGACGTCGAGAGCGTCGTTCACTGCGGGCCTCCGGAGGGATCTTCGGGCTCGGGTTCGGGGTCGGGGTCGGGTTGGGGCTTGGCGGTGGGGCCAGGAACAGGGGCAGCGTCCGGCTCGGCCGACGGTTCCGGGGCGGCCTCGGGTTTCGGAGCTGTGCCAGGTTCCGCTTTCGGAGCTGTGCCAGGTTCCGCGACACGGTCCGGTTCCGGGACAGCGCCGGGTTCCGCGACAGCATCCGGCTCTTGCGCGATCTCGGGTTCCGGGACAACGTCCGACTCCGGACCGGCTGCGGGTCCCGACGTGTCCTCAGGACGTCGCTCCGACTTCGGCTCCGGCTCCGGCTCCGGCTCCGGCTCCGGCTCCGGAGAACGTCGCTCCGGCTTCGGCTCCGGTTCGGCGAAAGCGGGGCGGGCGTGGTGCCACGGAGCATCCGCGCTGTGCGGCGCGGCGGGGGGCCTCGCCGGAGTGGCGGGAGCCGTCGGCTCGGCGGCAGCCGCCCGTTGTGTCGCCGAGCCCTGGCTCGCGCTGCGCGTGCGGCGCGGTCCGGCCGGGGTCGTCGGTTCCGGGGTTGCGGGGGTGGACTTCGTCGCCTGCTGGTCAGGGGCGGGAGCCGTCGGCTCGGTGGAAGCCGGTGCCGAAGCGGTGGCCTGCTGCTCCGGCGGCGGAGCCGCCCCCTGCTGGCTGGCCGAACCCTGGCTCGCACTGCGCGCGCGGCGCGGTGGAACCGAGGCCTCCGCGGCGGCACCAGCCCCCGCGGCAGCAGCGCCACCGGCGGCAGCGGCCTGGCTCGCCGAGCCCTCCCCCGCGGTGCGGGCCCTGCGCACGGGACGGTCTCCGGCCGCGCGGGCGGCGCCGCGGGCCGGGCGGGCCGGGGCCGGCGGGAGCTGGCCCTTGAGGGGGCCCCATTCGTTCGGGTCGGGGACGCCGGGCGGGAGCATCTGGCGGCGCTTCGGGCCGCCGTGCTCGGACTCGCCGGGTTCCTTGGCTCCCGGCCAGGCCTTGACGACGCGGGCGGCCAGGACGAAGTCCTTGCGGAGGGGGTGGCCTTCGAAGCCCTCCGGCAACAGCAAGGGGTCGAGGCCCGGGTGGCCCTCGAAGTGCACGCCGAACATCTCGTGGGTCTCGCGTTCGTGCCAGCCGGCGCCCGCGTACACGGAGACCGCCGACGCGAGGACGGGCGTCGCGTGCGGAACGGTTGTACGGACGAGAAGGCGGCGTACCGCGGCCGGGGGCAGCGCCACGACGTGGGCCGCGACGCGGAAACCGGTGCCGGGTTCGTCGACGGCGCTCAGCCAGTCGAAGTAGGTGCAGCCCAGGGCGTCACGCGCGGTCTCCAGGGCGGTGATCCAGGACGTCGGCGGTACGTCGACCGTCAGGACCTCGTACGACTCCTCGGCCGTGGCTTCGGGGCCGAAGAGTTCCTCGACGGGTGCGGGGAGCCAGCCGACGGTCATCGGTCCTCCCCCGGGACGGGCGGCTTCACCAGGCCGCTCTGGAGCGCGGCAGCGGACGGACGTGCCGCCCCGGACCCGTACCGCTCGCCGAGCGACTCGCGGGCGATCTTCTCCTGCAGCTTGAGGATGCCCTGGAGCAGCGCTTCCGGGCGGGGCGGGCAGCCGGGGACGTACACGTCGACGGGGATGATCTGGTCGACGCCCTTCGTCACGGAGTACGAGTCCCAGTACGGGCCGCCGCAGTTGGAGCAGGCGCCGAAGGAGATGACGTACTTCGGCTCGGGCATCTGCTCGTAGAGGCGCTTGACGGCCGGGGCCATCTTGTCCGTGACCGTGCCCGACACCACCATCAGGTCGGCCTGACGGGGGCCCGGTGCGAACGGGATCACGCCGAGGCGGATGAAGTCGTGGCGGGCCATGGACGCGGCGATGAACTCGATGGCGCAACAGGCGAGGCCGAAGTTGAAGACCCAGAGCGAGTAGCGACGTCCCCAGTTCAGGACCACCTTCATGGGCTCGGGGGCCAGGCGGGCGAGCGCGCCCAGCCGCTTCGGCTCGGGAAGCAGCACCGGCTCGGGGGGCGAGGGGTTCACGTCCATGTCAGGACGCCCTTCTTGTATGCGTACAGCAGGCCGACGGCGAGGAAGCCGAGGAAGATGAACATCTCCACGAGCGTCGTGGCGCCGTAGCCGGGCGCGGCGAAGACCGTCGCCCAGGGAAAGAGGAAGATCGAGTCGACGGCGAAGATGACGTAGAGGAACGCGTAGACGTAATAACGGACCTGTGTGTGAGCCCAGCCCTCGCCCACCGGGTCGACACCGCACTCGTACGTCAGGAGTTTCTCGGGTGTGGGGACCACGGGCCGCAGCAGGCGGCCGGCCCCGAAGGCGACGGCGACGAAGAGCACGCCCACGACGGCGAGCAGTCCGACGACCGAGTAGGACTGGAAGTAGCCCGCCGCGACGACGGTCGGTTCCGGCACGTCAGCCCCTCGCTCCCTGACCTCGTATGCGCCCCGGAGTGCGCCGTCGCGCACTCTGTGATGCGCCGTGTTCGACGATCTGTACGGACGGGAGTCTAGGGCCTGCTAAAGAGACGGTAAGCAGCCCGTCACGCATGGACCATCGCAGACGCGTCCCAGTCTCGCCAGGTGGACAAGTACGCCTCCCGCGTCGAGAACGTGTCCGGCTCCCACCCCGTCGACGCATCCGAGCGAACCTCGCCTCGATATCCACGTCCACCTGTCCTTGATATCCACGTCCCACCTGTCGACGCACCAGGTCCACCCCTAGACGCGTCCACGTCGTCCCACCCGTAGACGCATCCGCGTCCCGCCTCGTCGACGTAGCCGGGTTCCGCCCCATGATCGTGTCCGATTCGCACCCTGTGGGGTGGGGTTTTCCCCAGTGGATCGCGGCGGTCCACCTCATGGCGCGGCGGCTCTGCGCCGGGCAGGCTAGCGGATATGACCGAACGCATCACGCTCACCGGTCCGTCGGACGAGCCCTCCGACGGCGACCGGCTGCCTCCCGCGCGCTTCGCCTTCGACCGCCAGACGTGGAAGGAGATCGCGCATCTGCTCGCCAACCTGCCGCTCTCCATCGTCGGCTTCGTATACGTCGTCACGCTGATGTTCACGGGCGCCGGGCTCGCCGTGACGGTCATCGGGCTGCCGCTCCTCGCGGTCGGGCTGCGCGGCGCGCGTCAGCTGGGCAAGGCCGAGCGGGCGCGGGCGCGGGCGCTGCTCGGGCTGCGGATCGACGAGCCGAGCCCGCTCCCGGTGCACAGGACCGGCTTCTTCGGCTGGCTCTGGTCGAGCCTGAAGGACCCGGTCGGCTGGCGGACGGTGTTGTACGACTTCATACGGCTGCCGTGGGGGATCGCCACCTTCGTGGTCACGCTCACGTCGCTGTTCGTGCTGTGGCCGGTGCTGCCGTTCATCGCGCGGGGGCTGACGAACGTGGACCGGGCCCTGGTACGCGGGTTGCTGTCGCCCTCCGACGAACTGGAGCGGCGGATCGCCGAGTTGGAGTCCGACCGGGGGGTCGTGGTCGACACGGCCGCTGCCGACCTGCGGCGCATCGAGCGCGATCTGCACGACGGGGCGCAGGCCCGGCTTGTCAACCTCGCGATGGGGCTCGGTCTGGCCAAGGAGAAGCTCCTGGAGGATCCGGACGCGGCGGCGACGATGGTCGACGAGGCGCACGGCGAGGTGAAGCTCGCGTTGCAGGAACTGCGCGATCTGGCGCGTGGCATCCACCCGGCGGTGCTCACCGACCGGGGGCTGGACGCGGCGCTGTCGTCGGTCGCCTCGCGGTGCACCGTGCCGGTGAAGGTGACGGCCGAACTGGAGAGCAGGCCGGCCGCGGCCATCGAGGGCATCGCGTACTTCACCGTCTCCGAGCTGTTGCAGAACGTGAGCAAGCACAGTGGGGCAAGGTCCGCGTCGGTCGATGTGTGGCGGGCGGACGAGCGGCTGCTCATCCAGGTGTCGGACGACGGGCGCGGCGGGGCCGGCCTGGACGGCGGTACCGGGATGGCGGGGCTCGCGGACCGGCTCGGCGCGGTCGACGGCTTGTTCGTCATCGAGTCGCCGCTCGGCGGTCCGACCGTCATCACGGCGGAGCTGCCGTGGCGGGACCGGCAGGACGAGCCCGCACGGTAGGGCTCGTACGCCTCGGGCCGCCACGTCGGGCCGCCACCTCGGGCCGCCACCTCGGGCCGCCACCTCGGGCCGCCACCTCGGGCCGCCACCTCGAGAACCCCGGCGAGAACCCGGTGGAAGCCTCCGGCAAGCGCTCGGCACGTGCCCGGCCGCAGCTCCGGTCCCCTCCCGAGGTAGGGAAAACCCCCGCCCCAAGACGCCGACCCGCTCCATGGTCGGCGAGCCCCGTGGGCAGCAGGGTTGAGGTACGAGCCGACGAGCAGGACGAGTAGAACGGACGAGACCGATGGCCACGGAGTACGGACAGGAGTACGGGCACCGCAGTGGGCCCGGATTCCGCGGAGCGGACGCGGCTGAGCGGCGGCACCGTCTCCCGGCCCCGCTGCGCGCGCCGATCGAGGCCCGCAGCTGGCGCGAGTTCGGCTATGTGATGTTGAACCTGCCGCTCGGGATCATCATGTTCACGTTCGCCGTCACGATGTTCTCGCTCGGCGCCGGCCTGCTGATCACCTTCCTGGGGATACCGGTGCTCGCCGCCGCCCTGGCCGGCTGCCGCGGCTTCGGCGCGCTGGAGCGGGCGCGGGCGCGCGGGCTGCTCGGGGTCGAGGTGTCCGAGCCGGAGCCGCTGCGGATGAAGCAGCGCGGGGCGATGGCGTGGATGGGCGCGATGCTCAAGAGCGGCGCCTCGTGGCGGCACCTGCTGTACGCGGTGGTCCAGTTCCCGTGGGCGGTGTTCTCCTTCGTGGTGGCGCTGAACTTCTGGGCGTACGGGTGGGCGCTGCTGACGTATCCGCTGTGGTTCTGGCTCTTCCCGATGTACGGAGGCCAGGGCGGGCTGCAGCTCTACGGGGACGAGACGCACGCCATCTATCTGGACAACCCGTTCGAGATCACGGCGACCGCGCTGGTGGGGCTGCTCTTCACGATGGCCACGCCGTGGATCGTGCGGGCGCTGACGACCGTGGACCGGCTGATGGTGCACGGGCTGCTCGGCCCGTCGCGGCTGGCGACGCGGGTGGTCGAGCTGGAGTCCGACCGGGGGGTCGTGATCGACACGGCCGCCGCCGACCTGCGGCGCATCGAGCGCGATCTGCACGACGGGGCGCAGGCCCGCCTTGTCGCCCTGGCGATGGACCTGGGGCTGGCCAAGGAAAAGCTGACGGAGGACCCGCAGGCCGCGGCGCGGATGGTGGACGAGGCGCACGGCGAGGTGAAGACGGCGTTGCAGGAGCTGCGGGATCTGGCCCGCGGGATCCATCCGGCGGTGCTGACCGACCGTGGTCTGGACGCGGCGCTGTCCGCGGTGGCCTCGCGGTGCACGGTGCCGGTGCAGGTCGACGTGGATCTCGTCTCCCGGCCCGCGCCCGCGATGGAGGGGATCGCCTATTTCACGGTCTCCGAGCTGCTGCAGAACATCAGCAAGCACGCGCGGGCCACGCGCGCCACGGTGGATGTGTGGCGGGTCGAGAACCGGCTGATGATCCAGGTCGGCGACGACGGTGTGGGCGGGGCCGATGTCTCCGCCGGGTCGGGGCTGGCGGGGCTCGCGGAGCGGCTCGATGCGGTGGACGGGATTCTGGTGGTGGATTCGCCCGTGGGTGGGCCCACGCGGATTACGGCGGAGCTGCCCTGGCGGGGATGAGCGGAGCTGCCCTGGCGAGGATGAATCGGTGCGGGGCGAGAGTGGGAGGGTCTTTCGCCCCTCGGGGGGACGGTGTTTCGCCCCTCCGCCCTTACCCGTCCCGTACCTGGAGGGCTGCGCCCCCCATACCCCCGCTGTCGGCCTTGACGGCATCGTCCTCGCACGCCGGACTTGCTGAAAGATCCCGGTGAGGTCTCCTTGTGCCTATTCTCGCTGCCCGGGCGCAGTCCGGTCCGAATGCTGGAATGCTGGGGGCTGTCGTACGAGCGGGGACGAACCCGGCGCGGGCCGGGAAGGGACTCGGGTCGGGCCGGGCTGTCCCGGTGCGGGCCCGGGGACGGGCTCTGGGGGGCCGAGAATCGTGGAGGACAGGGTGCGGGTGGTCATCGCCGAGGATTCAGTGCTGCTCAGGGAGGGCCTGACCCGGTTGCTGACCGACCGCGGGCATGACGTCGTGGCGGGTGTCGGCGACGGCGAGGCGTTGATCAAGACCATTACCGAGTTCGCGGCCCAGGACGCGCTGCCGGACGTCGTCGTCGCCGATGTACGGATGCCGCCGACGCACACGGACGAGGGTGTCAGGGCGGCGGTGCAGCTGCGCAAGGCACATCCCGGACTCGGTGTACTCGTGCTGTCGCAGTACGTGGAGGAGCAGTACGCCACCGAACTGCTGGCCGGTTCCAGTCGTGGCGTCGGCTATCTGCTCAAGGACCGGGTGGCCGAGGTGCGGGAGTTCGTGGACGCGGTGGTGCGGGTGGCCCAGGGGGGTACCGCGCTCGACCCGGAGGTCGTGGCGCAGCTGCTCGGCCGCAGCCGCAAGCAGGACGTGCTCGCGGGGCTGACCCCGCGGGAGCGGGAGGTCCTCGGGCTCATGGCCGAGGGCCGGACGAACTCGGCGATCGCTCGGCAGCTCGTGGTCAGCGACGGCGCGGTCGAGAAGCACGTCAGCAATATCTTCCTGAAGCTGGGCCTGTCCCAGAGTGACGGGGATCACCGGCGTGTTCTGGCCGTGCTCACCTACCTGAACTCATGAGCACCTGACACTGTGTCAGGTGGCTGGTACGACTCCATGTGCCACCGCATCTGCCACGAGAAGCCCAGAATCCAGGAAAGCCAGGAACCCAGAACCAATGGATGAGCGGGGAGCGTCTTCAAGGAAGGACCGGGGGGCGGGTAAATCATGACAAGTCAGGGTGTCCGGCCGTCTCAAAATGGTGTCCATCATGCGAATGGCCGCGGGAAGGCGACCCTTACCGACGTAGGGTTGAAATTGGGAGGGCCTGCGGGAAGGCCGCTCCCAGACAGCCGCCTCGAGGGAGGTCCAGTTCAGTGACGAGCCAGGTCAGTAGCCCAGCGGAGCAGGCAGACGGAGCCGTCGTAGGAGAACAGCGCAAAGCGGCCGGGGTCAAAGACGTCCGCCGCCTTGACCGAGTGATCATTCGGTTCGCAGGCGACTCCGGTGACGGGATGCAGCTCACCGGCGACCGTTTCACCTCCGAGACAGCCTCCTTCGGCAACGACCTCTCGACCCTGCCGAACTTCCCCGCCGAGATCCGAGCGCCCGCAGGCACCCTGCCGGGCGTTTCGTCTTTCCAGCTGCACTTCGCGGACCACGACATCCTCACTCCCGGTGACGCGCCCAACGTGCTCGTCGCCATGAACCCGGCCGCCCTGAAGGCGAACATCGGCGATGTGCCGCGCGGCGCGGAGATCATCGTCAACACGGACGAGTTCACCAAACGGGCCATGCAGAAGGTCGGCTACGCCAGCAGCCCGTTGGAGGACGGCTCCCTGGACGGCTTCAACGTCCATCCCGTCCCGCTCACGACGATGACCGTCGAGGCGCTCAAGGAGTTCGCGCTCTCCCGCAAGGAGGCCGAGCGCTCCAAGAACATGTTCGCGCTGGGCCTGCTGAGCTGGATGTACCACCGGCCCACCGAGGGCACCGAGAAGTTCCTGCAGAGCAAGTTCGCGAAGAAGCCCGACATCGCCGCGGCCAACATCGCGGCGTTCCGCGCGGGCTGGAATTTCGGCGAGACGACGGAGGACTTCGCCGTCTCCTACGAGGTCGCCCCGGCCACCCAGACCTTCCCGGCCGGCACCTACCGCAACATCTCCGGGAACCTGGCCCTGTCGTACGGCCTGATCGCGGCCTCGACCCAGGCGGACCTGCCGCTGTATCTCGGCTCGTACCCGATCACCCCGGCCTCCGACATCCTGCACGAGCTCAGCAAGCACAAGAACTTCGGTGTACGGACCTTCCAGGCCGAGGACGAGATCGCCGGCATCGGCGCGGCGCTGGGCGCCGCGTTCGGCGGCTCGCTCGCCGTGACCACCACCTCCGGCCCCGGCGTGGCCCTCAAGAGTGAGACCATCGGCCTGGCCGTGTCTCTGGAACTGCCGCTGCTGGTCATCGACATCCAGCGCGGCGGCCCGTCCACCGGCCTGCCGACCAAGACCGAACAGGCCGACCTGCTGCAGGCCATGTACGGCCGCAACGGCGAGGCGCCGGTCCCGGTCGTCGCACCGCGCACCCCCGCCGACTGCTTCGACGCCGCCCTCGAAGCCGCCCGCATCGCGCTGACCTACCGCACGCCGGTGTTCCTCCTGAGCGACGGATACCTGGCCAACGGCAGCGAACCGTGGCGCGTCCCGGACACCGACGAACTTCCTGATCTGCGCGTGCAGTTCGCCCAGGGCCCCAACCACACCCTGGACGACGGCACCGAGGTCTTCTGGCCGTACAAGCGTGACCCGCAGACCCTCGCCCGTCCGTGGGCCATCCCGGGCACACCCGGCCTGGAGCACCGCATCGGCGGCATCGAGAAGGAGGACGGCACGGGCAACATCTCGTACGCCCCTGCCAACCACGACTTCATGGTCCGCACCCGTCAGGCCAAGATCGACGGCATCGACGTCCCGGACATCGAGGTCGACGACCCACACCAGGCCAAGACCCTCGTGCTGGGCTGGGGTTCCACCTACGGACCCATCACGGCGGCGGTACGCCGGCTGCGCACGGCCGGGGAGGACATCGCACAGGCCCATCTGCGCCACCTCAACCCCTTCCCGCGGAATCTGGGCACCGTGTTGAGGCGTTACGACAAGGTGGTGATCCCCGAGATGAACCTCGGTCAGCTCGCCACGCTCATCCGGGCCAGGTATCTGGTGGACGCGCACTCGTACAACCAGGTCAACGGCATGCCGTTCAAGGCTGAGCAGCTCGCCACGGCTCTCAAGGAGGCCATCGATGGCTGAGACGTCCACGGAAGGCACGGGCACGATCGAGGCGCTTTCTCTCGTTCCCAAGGCCGAGGCCAGGCAGTCCATGAGGGACTTCAAGTCCGATCAGGAAGTGCGCTGGTGCCCCGGCTGCGGTGACTACGCGATCCTCGCGGCGGTCCAGGGCTTCATGCCGGAACTGGGCCTCGCCAAGGAGAACATCGTCTTCGTCTCCGGCATCGGCTGCTCGTCCCGCTTCCCGTACTACATGAACACCTACGGCATGCACTCCATCCACGGCCGTGCCCCCGCCATCGCCACCGGACTCGCCTCCAGCAGGCGGGACCTGAGCGTCTGGGTCGTCACCGGCGACGGCGACGCCCTCTCCATCGGCGGCAACCACCTCATCCACGCCCTGCGCCGCAACGTCAACCTCAAGATCCTGCTCTTCAACAACCGGATCTACGGCCTCACCAAAGGCCAGTACTCACCCACATCAGAGGTCGGCAAAATCACCAAGTCGACGCCGATGGGCTCCCTCGACGCACCCTTCAACCCGGTCTCCCTCGCCCTCGGCGCGGAAGCCTCCTTCGTCGCCCGCACCATCGACTCCGACCGCAAACACCTCACCGACGTACTGCGCCAGGCCGCCGCACACCCCGGCACCGCACTCGTCGAGATCTACCAGAACTGCAACATCTTCAACGACGGCGCCTTCGACGCCCTCAAGGACAAACAGCAGTCCCAGGAAGCCGTCATCCGCCTCGAACACGGACAGCCCATCCGCTTCGGCGCCGACGGCACCCGCGGCGTCGTACGCGACCCACAGACCGGCGACCTCAAGGTCGTCACCGTCACCGCCGACAACGAAGCGCACATCCTGGTCCACGACGCCCACGCCACGTCCCCGACCACCGCCTTCGCACTCAGCAGGCTCGCCGACCCCCACACCCTCCACCACACCCCCATCGGCGTGCTCCGCTCCGTGGACCGCCCGGTCTACGACACCCAGATGGCCGACCAACTCGACACCGCCATCGAGCAGAACGGCAAGGGCGACCTCGCAGCGCTGCTGGCGGGCGGGGACACCTGGACGGTCGTCGGCTAGCCGAACCGGTGGTTCACGAGGCCCGGGCGCTCGCCGCCCGGGCCTCGTCGTATGCGCGGCGGGCCTTCTCGACGTCGTCCATCCGGTCCGAGGTCCAGATCGCGAGCGACTTCACCTGCGCGGCGGCCTCGCGGCCCAGGTCGGTGAGCGAGTAGTCGACGCGCGGCGGGATGACCGGTTTGGCGTCGCGGTGGACGAGACCGTCGCGCTCCAGGGTCTGCAGGGTCTGCGTGAGCATCTTCTCACTGACGCGCCCGATGGCGCGGCGCAGCTCGCTGAAGCGGTAGGGGCGCTCCAGGAGCTCGATCAGAACGAGCACACCCCAGCGGCTGGTGACGTGCTCCAGGACCAGGCGGTACGGGCACATCGCTTCGCCGGTGTCGTACTTGCCGACTGCTGTCGCTGTCCTACTTACGGCCATGCCAGTACCTTACGTCAAAGTGGGTACTTTCGTCGAGTTAGTGCACCTCCTAGGGTTAGTGACAGACCCAATCCCACAAGGAGTTGTTTCAGATATGAGCATCGTCGTCACCGGAGCCACCGGAAACCTCGGCCGTTTCGTCATCGAGGGGCTGCTGGAGAAGGTCCCGGCGGACCAGATCACCGCTGTCGTCCGCGACCGGGAGAAGGCCGCCGGTTTCGCGGCGCGCGGCGTGCGGATCGCGGTCGCCGACTACAACGCCCCCGAGACCTTCGACGGCGTCATCTCCGCCGGCGACAAGGTACTGCTCATCTCGGGCAACGAGTTCCACCTCGGCCGCGTCGCCCAGCACCAGGTCGTCCTCGACGCCGCCAAGACCGTCGGCGCCGCGCTCCTCGCCTACACCAGCGCCCCCGGCACCCTGACCGCCGCCCTGGCCGACGACCACCGGGCCACGGAGGAGGCGATCCTGGCGTCCGGTCTGCCGTACGCCCTGTTGCGCAACGGCTGGTACAACGAGAACTACACCGAGAACCTCGCTCCCGTCCTCGAGCACGGCGCCGTCGTCCAGGCCGCCGGCGAAGGCCGGGTCGCCTCCGCCGCGCGGGCCGACTACGCGGCCGCCGCCGTGGCGGTGCTGACCGGCGAGGGTCACGAGAACAAGACGTACGAGCTGAGCGGCGACACCTCCTTCGGCTTCGCCGAGTACGCCGCCGAGATCGCCGAGCAGTCCGGCAAGGAGATCGCCTACAACGCCGTCCCCGTCGAGGTCTACAGCGGCATCCTGGCCGACGCCGGTGTGCCCGAGGGTCTCGTCGCGGTCCTGGCGGGCGTGGACACGTCCATCGAGAAGGGCGAGCTGGCCGTCACCACCGGCGACCTGTCCCGCCTGACCGGCCGCCCGACCACGCCGATCACCGAGTCGATCAAGGCAGCGCTGAAGGGCTGACCGGCCGACCCTCCCGGCGGTTCCCCGGGCGCAGTCCTCGTTCCGGGCTGGGCGTCGCCGTCCGAACCCCCGCGTGTCATGACCGTATGGCGATACGGGCATGACAGCCGGGGGTGCTCGGCGCTACCTTCTTTCAGGCTGCTCCGCCACACGGGAGCGGCCGTCACACGAGAGGGAGGCGCCGGTGGCCGGGAAGGCGAAGGGCGAGCAGCACATAGGTCTGCTGAACGGCTTCGCGGCGTACGGCATGTGGGGGCTCGTCCCCCTCTTCTGGCCGTTGCTGAAGCCCGCCGGGGCGATCGAGATCCTCGCCCACCGGATGGTGTGGTCCCTCGTCGTGGTCGGTGCCGCGCTGCTGGTGATGCGGCGCTGGGCCTGGGCGGGCGAACTGCTGCGGCAGCCGGGCAAGCTGGGCCTGATCACGATCGCGGCGGCGGTCATCACCGTCAACTGGGGCGTCTACATCTGGGCCGTGAACTCCGAGCACGTGGTCGAGGCCTCGCTCGGCTACTTCATCAACCCGCTCGTCACCATCGCGATGGGCGTACTGCTCCTCAAGGAACGGCTGCGGCCGGTGCAGTGGGCGGCGGTCGGCGTCGGCTTCGCCGCGGTCCTCGTCCTCACGATCGGATACGGCCGCCCGCCGTGGATCTCCCTGTGTCTCGCCTTCTCCTTCGCCACGTACGGGCTGGTGAAGAAGAAGGTCAACCTCGGCGGTATCGAGTCGCTCGCCGCCGAGACCGCGATCCAGTTCCTGCCCGCGCTGGCCTATCTGCTGTGGCTGGGGACGAAGGGGGACGCGACCTTCGGTACGCAGGGCGCGGGGCACGCGGCACTGCTCGCGGCGACGGGGCTCGTGACCGCCATCCCCCTCGTCTGCTTCGGGGCCGCCGCCATTCGCGTCCCCCTCTCCACCCTCGGGCTCCTCCAGTACCTCGCCCCCGTCTTCCAGTTCCTGCTCGGCATCTTCTACTTCCACGAGGCCATGCCGCCCGAGCGCTGGGCCGGGTTCGCGCTGGTCTGGCTGGCGCTGTCGCTGCTCACCTTCGACGCGCTGCGCACCGCGCGCCGTGCGGCCCGCGCGCTCAGGGCCGAGACCAGGGTTCCCAGGACGACCATCACCACGGGCACGGTCAGCGCCGCGCGGAACGCGGACAGCGTGGCGGCCGGACCCGGCCCCGTGGACGCCAAGCCGTAGAGGGGGCGAGAAAGCCCCGTCGGCATACAGCGGGCGGGGCGGGACGTTATAAGTGGTGACCATGACGCCCACTCCCCTGCACTGGAAGCTCGTCATCGACGCGGCCGACCCGCATACCCAGGCCGACTTCTGGGCCGCCGCGCTCGGTTACGAGGTCGAGGACAACAGCGCTTTCGTGGAACGGCTGCTGAGCCTCGGCGCCCTGCCGGCCGAGGCCACCGTCGGGTTCCACGGCCGCCCGGCCTTCCGGGACCTGATCGCCGTACGGCACCCGGACGACCCGTACGACGAGGAGCGGGGCACCGGCCTCGGCCGACGGCTTCTCTTCCAGCGCGTACCGGAGCCGAAGACAGTCAAGAACCGGCTCCATCTCGATCTGCACCCCGGTGAGGGGCGCCGAGCGGACGAGGTCGAACGACTGGAGGGGCTGGGGGCGAGCGTGCTCCGGCGGGTGAAGGAGCCGGCGGGCGAGTGGGTGTTGATGGCGGACCCGGAGGGGAACGAGTTCTGCGTCCACTAGGGCCTGTCGTTTGGATCAGGCCGGATCGGGGAGCGGGGCTTGGCCCGTGCAGTTGCAAGGCGGAGGAGGGAGTCGACGCGATGGGGGTCCCCCCGCGCGAGCGAAGCCGAGCGTGGGGGAGTCGGCGAGTGACGACAACGCCGCAGATGTGCGTGCCAAGCCCCGCGAGCCCGGCCTGATCCAAACGACAGGCCCTGGCTCCGGACATGCCCCTTCGAGAGCGCCGGCCTTCCCGGCGGCAGCCCGTTCAGCGGCGCGGCGCCGGACCGGCAGGCGTACGCGTCGGCGCGTGCGGTGAGGGAGTTGTCCGCGTAGGTTGCCCTGGCTTTCGTCGGGCCAACTCCCTTGCCGTGGAGGAGCGTTCCACGGTGAGGGCATGTGCGGCGACCGGTGTGGACCCCGAGCGCATACGGGCCGCGACAGCCGTCGGCACGCCCGCGCCGAGGGCGACGTCGGCCGCGACACGGGAGCGCGGGGCGCCGACCTGGGCCAGGTGATGCCGCAACTGGTCCGGGGTGAGCGTCTCGACCGGGACACTCACCGCGGCGCGTACGGCGGCCGGGTGCGTCGGGATGGGCGCGGCGCCCCGGGAGGCGCCACGGGCACGCGGGCCGCCGCGCTCGGCGGTTCCGCCGGGAGCGGCGAGGGTGCGCCAACTCATCGTGCCGGTCAGCTCGTTGCCGTAGACCTCGACACGCGGGCGCGGGCGCGGTTCGCGTGCGTGCCGTTCGTGCGGACGTGCTGAGCGACGGCGGGCGGCATCGGCCCGGTCGCGGTCGCCGCCGCTTCGCCGTGGCCCGGCCGGACCGCCACCGCCGCCGCCACCGACGACGACGGGCTGGTCCGGCCTCTGTGCTCCCGTCCTTCGATCCCTTCGGTCGTCACTGCCCATGGGCTCGCGGGCCCTGGGTGTAGGGGTTGTCGGCCAGGACGCGGGCACGTTCGGCGAGGCGGCCCATGCGGGTGCGGGCCGATTCAAGCTGCTCGATGTCGTCCGCGGCGGGGCCGCCGTCGGCCGTGAGCTCGGTCCACACGCGGATCAGATCGCGTCCGAGGTGCAGTCCCTGCAGGGGGTCGCGGACGGCGCGCCACGCCGCCGCCGCGCTCTGTACGTTGCCGTACGCGGCGCGCGGGTCGCGGTGGCGTCGGCGGACCCGGGCGAGGTCGAGCGACAGGTGGAACGATCTGAGCGCGTCACCGGCCAAGTAGGCGATGTACGCGGTCAGTTCGCGCAGCTTCAGCACCTCCGGGTGCTCCTCGCCCAGCGACTGGGCCGCCTCCGCGACAGCTCGCTCCGCCATCCCCGCGGCCGCCTCGATCCGGCCCATCTTCACGGCCTCGTTGATCCGCGCCACCGGTTCCACGAGGAACGCCGCAGCGCCGTCGCGCTCCTGGGCCGAGGCCGGCGCCAGCACCGCCTCGGCGACAGCGTCGAAGCCCCGCACAGGAGCGGGCTTCGGCTCCGGCTCGGGCTCCAGCACGGACAGGGCCTCCATCCCCGGAGCCGCCTTCCGCACAGGAACGCCTTCAACCACCGGAGCCGGCCCGAACTCCCCCGTCGGAGCCGTCACCACCCCGGCCGCCGACTCCGGCACAGCGCGCAGCACATGCGTCGCCGCGCTCCCGGGCAGTGGCTTGGGCTCGGGCACCGCCCGCACCACGAAGGTCGACGGGGTGGGGGTGCTGGGCTCGGGGGCCACGGGGGGCGCCGGCGGCCGCGGGGCGGGGGTGCTGAGCCCAGGTACGTGCGGGAACGCGGGCGCATGCTCGGGCATGGGCGCATGCTCCGGCTCCGCGTCACGCGCGGGCGCGGGCTCCGGACCCGGGACAGGTACGGGCGCGAGCTCTGGGCTCCGCACAGGTGCGGTGCCAAGCTCCGGCTCCGCGACAGGCACCGGCGCGGCCTCGCGCTCGGGCTCCGCGGAAGGCGCAGGCGCAAGTTCCGCAGCAGGCACAGGCTCAGGCGCGGGCTCGGGTGTCGGTTCCGGTACCGCTCGCAGCACATAGGTCGCCTTGTCGCGGCGCGGAACCGGCGGCGTTTCGGGTGCTGCCGGCACTCCGGTCGTCGGCCCCTCAGGCACCCGGTCACCGGATGGCGGAAGGAAGACGGGGGCGGGCGGAACCGGTGCGGCCGGTGGCCGCGGCGACTGCCGAATCTCAGGCTCACACGGCTGCTGTCGCGGTGCCTGCGCGACCCCGGACTCGCGAGCCTCGCCCAGCCCCGGCCGCTCCTGCGGCTGCGGCCGCTGGATCTGGCCTCCCGGCTGCGGCTCCTTCGCATTCCCCGCCACCCAAGCGCCCGGCACCGCCGACGTCCCGGCCCCCGCCCGCACCGGCTCCCCGGCGTACCGGCTGGAGCCGTCCACGGACACCTGGAGCGGTACGACGTAGCCGATGCGTTCGTCGTGGATGGTGGCGAGGACGGGGTGGCCTGTGGCGAGCGCGAGGCGGTGGAGGTAGTTCAGGACGGCTGCCCGGACGGTCTCGCCGGGCGCGGCGAAGACGGGCATGCCACCGACCGTGGCCCCGCCGGTGTCACCACCTGTGGCACTACCCGTGGACGGCACCCGCACCTCGATCGGTGTCAACCCGGCGGCCGGTTGCCCCCCGGGCACGCCACCGGCCGCGCGCTGCTGCTTGAGTTCCCGCTTCTGTTCGCGGCTGAGTCGAGACATCGGTTCCCTCACGAAGGGGTGGACGAGGAAGAGACAGACGAGGACGAAGAAGAGGAGGACGAAGAAGCGGGGGACGAAGAAGCGGGGGACGGAGGAACCCCGGCCTCCACCCCGGTCACCTCGTCGACGTGCCACGGCTGTCCCCGACCCGCGCGCGTCACCTTGAGATAGACGTTCGCGCGCGGCCCCGTGCCCGTCCAGCCGTCGCGGCCGTGAGCCGTGCCCTCGACGAACAGGGCACGGTAGGCCAGAACCGCGGTGTCGACGGGGCCGTCGCCGTCGTCGTCCGCGGTCACGTCCACCGTGGTCCACGCCTTGTGGCGGGCCCAGGTGTTCCAGTGGTTGCCCGCCCCGCTCGCGGGCCGGTACGACCGCTCGGCGGCGGCCTTCTTCGCCGTGAACCAGCGGGCCGAGCACAGCACGGCATCGTGCGGACCGGAGTCGTACTTCGTGTCATAGCCGTACGCCACCTCCGCCCACGCCTCCGATACCTCTGTCGCGTCCGTCCCGTCGACGCCCGACGGGCTCGGCACCCGCGCATCCGCGCCCAGCGGCCTGCCCGACAGCAGTGGCGCCTTGGGCGCCACCGACGGGACCGAGGAGGGCGACGAGCCGGGCACGCCCACCGAGTCACGGTGATCCTGCAAACCACAGCCCGTCAACGCCAGCAGCCCCGTGACGGACACGACCGCCACGGCGATCGATCTCGGCATCGTCGTCGTACCTGTCCTCATACCCGTATTCGTGCGCGTCCTCATCCTCGCCTCCCTCCTCACTTCCGTCCCAGCCAGGGTGCCGGATCCACGTACTTGCCGTTCTGCATGACCTCGAAGTGCGCGTGTGGTCCGGTCGAGTAACCGGTGGAGCCCACCGCGCCCACCTGCCGGCCGACCTTCACCTTCTGTCCGACACTGACGTCGATGGCCGACATATGGTTGTAGGTCGTCGAAATCTGGTCACCATTGATGGTTCCGTGGGAGATCACCACACGGTTCCCGTACCCGTTGGACCAGCCGGCGAAGGTGACCGTGCCGTCCCGGGCCGCTTTGAACGGCGTACCGGCCGCGGCGCCGAAGTCGATGCCGGTGTGCAGCTTGTAGACGTGCAGGATCGGGTGCACGGGAACTGGCGCAGGCTCCGCCGTCCCGGACTCGATCCGCTGGGTCTGCTCGGCAAGATCACCCCGGACAACACCGGAACCTGCTCGGCACCCTCGAACCGGGCAGCCCGGAGCTCTGCTCGAGTTACGAGGACGTGGAGCTGGACCTGATGGCCCCGGCCGGGCAAGTCCACGAGCATCGCGGTGCCGCGCGTCCTGCGGGCCCGCGGCAGCGTGTTGCTGACGTCGAACAAGGCGGACGTCTACAGCGTGACCCGAGCGCAACGCGAACACGTCGGCCGGGTGTGGACATTCGACCCTCCGGACATCGCTGGCACCCCCCGCGCCTCATGGTGGGACATGCTCGCCGACGCCGCCACCATCGAGGGCACCCGCCTGGCGGGCCACTTCGACGGCGTGGAGCACGCCGAGGACATGCGCCAACTAGACGTCCGGGTCGCCGACTTGCTGCCTCCGGTGTACGGACGTGAGGTCACCTCGCAGCAGCCGTGGTGACCGCGCCGGTGGGAACACCTGGAGACGGTGGTCCGGCTGCACGGGCTGTGGCTGGCCTGGCAGGAGTACACCGACCCGGCCGCGGGCGCGTCCGGGCCCGCCGTCTGGCACCGCGACCACCTCGGACCCGTACTCACCGAACTCCGCTCCCCCACCGGCCCGTTCGCGGGCTGCAAGGCGGGCAGCCACCGCGCGAAGCAGGCCCCGACCACCCAGGCGTACGAGGTCCCCGAAGCGCCGCTCGACGACACCGCGCCGGAGCCCGATCCCTACGACACGAGCCTGTGGTGAGCGGGGCGGGGCCGCGGTCGGACGCGCTGCCCGACGCGAGGGACTTACGCGTCCCCAGCCGTCGGCCCGCTCCGGCTGCGACTTCACCCCTGCGAGGAATCCTCCCCAGGCTCCGGGCGAGAAGAGCAGCACCGGGCCCTGCCGGTTCTTGGAGTCCCTCAGACCGACCTTGACGGCGATGCAGGCGATCTCCACGCAGGTCGCGTCGTGATTGCCGCTGTAGGAACTCTTGCGCCAGACAGGAGCGGCCGCGTGCACGCCCATCGCCCTCTCCCTCTGCATTTCCCACCCCTCACCGCAGGTGAATCGCCTGCCCTACCCTGAACCGACGCGCGGAGGATTACCCGGTCGGCATCGGACGGAAACGAGGACGCCCGTATCTGACGAAGGAGCAGATGGCCCAGGAGGCATCCACGACACCGGCGGCGCCGACGGCACCTGCGACTTCGGCGGCGTCGACGGCCGACCCAGCAGCGTCGACGGCTCCGGCCGCGTCTGCGGGTCCGCAGTCGGCCGCGGGTCCGGGTAATCCCGTGGCGCAGGCCGCGAAGCTCCGCGGGGTCGGTGGCAGTACTTCCGGTGCCGGAAGCCTGCCGGGGCGGCCTCCCGCCGCCGGCGCGTCGGCACCGCTCCGCCCGCAGCTCCCCCAGCAGCCGAAGCCACCGGGTCCCGGCCGGGTGTCCCGCCCGCTGAGCCGCGTACGAGTCACCGCGCACGAGCCAACCCCGTACGAGTCACGCCGAAGGAGTCTGCGAGCACCCATGGAACCGGATCTGTCGCCGGACGGCTATCCGTCCCTGTCGGCCGAGGACATCGCCGCCGCCGTCCGCGCGCGCACGGTCGGCGCCGTGGACGTGGTCGCTGCCTCGCTGGCGCGGATCGAGCGGGTGGAGCCGGCCCTCTCCGCGTTTGCCGAGGTGTGGGGCGAGGAGGCGCTGCGGCGGGCGGGCGAGGTGGACGCGCGGGTCGCCGCGGGCGAATGGCTGCCCCTCGCGGGGGTTCCGATCGGCGTGAAGGGGCGTCGCGGGCTGCGTACGGCGGGCGCGCTGGTCGCCGCCGGGTGCGTGCCCGTGGGGGCCACGTCGGTGCCCGGCCCGGGTACGGCCTGGCAGACATGGGGGCTCGGAGCGCACGGACGGACCGTCAATCCCCGGCGCGCCGACCGGACCCCGGGCGGCTCCTCGGCCGGTTCCGCGGCAGCCGTCGCCGCGGGACTGGTGCCGATGGCCACCGGCAGCGACGGCGCGGGTTCCGTACGGATCCCCGCCGCGTGGTGTGGCGTCTTCGGCCTCAAGACCACGAACGGCCGACTGCCGTCCACCGACCGTACGGGCCTCACGGCGGCCGGCGTTCTCACGCGCAACGCGTCGGACGCGGCCGCGTACTGGCGGGTCGTGTCCGGCAGCACACCGCGGAGGCCGGACCAGCGGCTCGACCAGGCACCGGACCAGGGTCCGGATTTGGGCCACGCGAGCCGCTGTCCGAGCCCGGGCACAGGCGCAGGTACGGGTACGGGTACGGTCCCGGACCCGCGCCGGAACCCCGCCCCGAGCCCGGACTCGGACCAGCGCCATCGCCCGGGGCCGAGCCCGGACCTGCGCCCGAGCCACGGCCCGACCCCGCACTCAGACCTTCACCCGAGCCATGCCCCGGCCCCGAGCTCAGATGTGCGCCCGAGCCATGCCCCGGCACTCGACCGGCATCCGGGCTCGAACCAGGAGTCGGACCAAAGCCGGACCTCACACCCGCACCCGAGCCGGCCCCCGCACCACCGCCCGATCCAGTCCCCGTCCCCCATCCCCGCCGTCTGGTCCCCCGACCTCGGCTTCGCCGACACCGATGCGGACATCGCCGCCGTCGCTCACGGTGCGGTGGAACGGCTCGCCGAGGCGGGCATCGTACGGCTGATGTCCCGGGACGTGTGCCTGGACGACCCCGGCCCCGCCTGGCTGGCGCTGCGGACGCCGGGTGCCGACGCCGCCGTGGCTCAGCCGCTCCGGGAGGCGAACGACCACCTGCTCGCCGGGCTCTTCGCCGAGACTCCCCTGCTGCTGACCCCGACCACGCCCAACCCGCCGCACGGCCACGAGGGACCGGGCGACCGTTACTCCACCGCCCTGACCTGGGCGTTCAACCTGAGCGGCCACCCCGCGACGAGCATCCCCGCGGGCCTCGGCCCCGACGGCTGCCCGGTCGGCCTCCAGCTCGTGGCCCGGCACGGTGCCGAGCCGCTGCTCCTCCGGGTCGCGCAGCTGAACGAGCTCAACCGGACGAAAGAACAGGACCCCTTCTGATGCGATGGACCGTCCACGGCGAGCGCACCCTGCACGACACTCCCTGGGTCCGCCTGCGTTCCCTCGATGTCGAACGGCCCGACGGCACCCGCGGCGACTACCACGTCGTCAGGCTGCGGGACGTCGCCGTCACCGCGGCGGTGGACGGACAGCGGCGCGTACTGATGATGTGGCGCCACCGCTTCGTCACGGACACCTGGGGATGGGAGCTGCCCATGGGCCTGGTCGAGGAGGGGGAGCGCCCCGAGGACGCGGCGGCGCGCGAGCTGGAGGAGGAGACCGGCCGGCGCCCGGACTCGCTGCGGGAGTTGATCTACGCGCAGCCGGCCGGCGGGATCACCGACTCCCAGCACTTCGTCTTCCGCGCGGACCGTGCGACCCGGGTCGGCGAGCCGACCGAACGCAACGAGTCGGACCGCCTCGAGTGGATCCCGCTGGCCGACATCCCTGGGATGATCGCCCGCCGGGAGATCGTCAGCAGCGCGACACTGGTCGGCGTCATGGCTCTCCTGCTGGACCTGGGAGCCTGGGCGGCCCTGCTCGAAGCCTGACGCCCGAACCGCTCCGCGCCGCGATCGTGGCAGCACCCTGGACAATTGAATGCGCACGCATATATTGTCCACGCATGTAGTCACCGTTCGCCGCGCACTCACGCGCGCTCACGCGCTCCAAGGGGGACCCATGAACCGCCGTTTCCTGTTCGTGCTCGGCAGCAGCCGTTTCGACGGCAACACCGAGATACTGGCCCGCAAGGCCGCCGAGCAGCTGCCCGCGGATGTCGAGCAGCGCTGGCTGAGCCTCGCCGAGCATCCGCTGCCCGACTTCGTGGACCTGCGGCGCGACAGTGACCACGTGCGCTCCCCCGACGGGAGCAACCCGGCGCTGCTGCTCGACGCCACGCTCGCCGCCACCGACATCGTGATCGCCTCGCCGCTGTACTGGTACTCGGTCTCCAGCCTCACCAAGCGCTACCTGGACTACTGGTCGGGCTGGCTGCGCACCCCCGGCGTCGACTTCAAGGCGACCCTGGCCGGTCGCACGCTCTGGGGTGTCACCGCCCTCGCGGACAAGGAACCGGAGGTCGCCGAGCCGCTGATCGGCACGCTCAACAACTCCGCCGCGTACCTGAAGATGCGCTTCGGCGGGGTGCTGCTCGGCAACGGCAGCGCGCGGGGCGACGTACTGAACGACACGGAGGCACTGGCGCGCGCGAAGACCTTCTTCGCACAGGACCCGCCGCTCGCCCAATTCCCGCACGAGACCGCCGCCCGGTGAGTCCTACGCCGTGATGTCCTTCGCGGTGAACCGCGCCCACGCCGCCGACCCGAACACGGCGGCGTACAGCGCCTGAAGCCCGAGGTTGCGGGCCAGGTCGTCCCAGTACACCGGGTCGCGCATGAGATCGGCGAAGGACAGCCAGTAGTGGGAGAAGAAGTACGGCTGGAGCGCGTGGAGCTGGGGGATCTGGTCGAGGATCTGGATGGTGATGAGGAGGCCGACCGTCGTCGCCATCGCCGCGATGCCGCTGTTGGTCAGGGTGGAGATGAACAGGCCGAGCGCCGCGACACCGATCAGTGAGGCGGCGACCACCAGCGCGATGAGCAGGGCCCGCCCGAGCCCCTCGGTGAAGCTGATCCGGGTCCCGGAGATCGTGGTCAGCTCGCCCAGCGGGAACAGCAGCGCGCCCACGATGAGCGCGGACGCCGCCACGACCAGGGTCGCGACCAGACAGAACGTCATCGTGGTCGCGTACTTGGTGAGGAGCAGGCGGGTACGGCCCGCGGGGGCGACCAGGAGATAGCGGAGCGTTCCCGCGTTGGCCTCGCCCGCGACCGCGTCGCCCGCGATGACACCGATCGCCATCGGCAGGAAGAAGGGGAGCGTCGCGGCCAGCGCCGTGAACACCAGGAACAGGCCGTTGTTGGTGATCTGTGAGATGAACGCCGGCCCTTCGCCGCCGCCACCGCCCGCCGCCGAACCGTCGCTCGTCTCGATCTTGATTGCGATGCCGATGAGGATCGGCACGGCCGCCAGCACGCCGAGCAGCGCGATCGTCCGCCAGCGCCGGAAGGTGGTGACGAGCTCACTGCGGAAGAGTCCGAAGGTCCACAGGGGGCTCGGTTTCCGTACCGCCGTGTCCTTGACCGGCAACGCCTCAGCCCCCGGCGCCGCCTCAACCCGCGACATCGAACCCCTCCCCCGTCAGCGCCACGAACGCGTCCTCCAGTGAAGCCCGTTCGACCCCGAAGCCGCGGACCCGGACGCCCGCCACCACCAACGCGGAGTTCAGCTCGGCGAGTTCGCGGTCCGGGGGCTCGGCGGTCACGCCCGTCTCGGTCACGACGAGATCCGTGACGCCCTGTTCCTTGAGTACACGCGCCGCGTCCCCGGGGTCCGGGGTGGTCACGACCAGCCTGCCCCGCGCACCCGCCGCCAGATCGCCCACCGCGCCCTGGGTGATGAGCCGCCCCTGCGCCATCACGGCCGCGTGTGTGCACACCTGCTCGATCTCGTCGAGGAGGTGCGAGGAGAGGAAGACGGTCGTGCCGTCGGAGGCCAACTCCCTGACCAGGGAGCGGATTTCCCGCATGCCCTGCGGATCCAGGCCGTTGGTCGGCTCGTCCAGAACGAGCAGCCGGCGGGGCTGGAGCAGCGCGGCCGCGAGCCCGAGCCGCTGCTTCATACCGAGCGAGTACGCCTTCGCCTTCTTGGCGGCCGCTGCGGTGAGCCCGACCCGGTCGAGGGCGGCCGCGACGCGCGTACGCCGGGTGCGCGGGTCGGCGGTCGGGTCGGCGGAGTCGTACCGTATGAGGTTGTCACGCCCGGAGAGGAAGCCGTACAGCGCGGGTCCCTCGATGAGGGCGCCGACATGCGGGAGCACGGCCCGCGCGGCCCGGGGCATGGGCCGCCCCAGCACGCGCGCCGTGCCCGAGGTCGGCTCGATCAGGCCCATCAGCATGCGGATGGTGGTGGTCTTGCCCGAGCCGTTCGGCCCGAGGAAGCCGAAGACGCTGCCTGCCGGGACGGTCAGGTCCAGACCGTCGACAGCGAGCTGTCCGCCGCGGTAGCGCTTGGTGAGCGCGCGGGTGGCGATCACGGTGTCCTCCGCGACCACTGCGCCTCCCGTATCCACCATGTCCGGTTCCGCGGCGGACAGTTCCTCCATGGGCTCCCTCAATTCATCGTGCGCATACGGTGATTACCTGGCGGCGTTGGCAGCCTTCACCAGGGCGTCCTTGGTGACGGCACCGGCGTACACCTTGCCGTCGTCCGTGATCAGCGCGTTGACCAGGCGGGTCGAGAAGACCGTGCCCGCGCCGAACTTGCCGGTGACGTGGTCGCCGAGGGAGTTCAGGAACCCGTCGACGTCGCCGTTGCCGGACGAGCCGGACGGCACGCCCTGGCCGCCCGTGTCGAACACGGCGATGGAGTTCCAGCCCTTGCCGAGGGTCTTCAGGCCGTCGAGGCCCTTGGCGAAGCCCTCGCCGCCCTTCGGCTGCGCCTTCTCCTCGCTCCTCAGGTCGTCGCCCTCGGTGACCTTCGCGCCCTTGGGCGGCGTGAAGTCGAACGTCGACGCGGCCGGCCTGGCGAAGTCGACCTTGGTGAAGCCCGCGTCCACGACGGCGGCGCCACCGCTCGCCGGAGTCAGCGTGAACTTCAGCGGCAGCCCGGTCTTCGCGTCCACCGCGATGCTGATCGCGCCGACCGTGGAGCCGGACTGCTTCGGCTTGATGAGCAGCTTGTACGCGTCGCGGCCGGCGACCTGCGCGGTGCCGTCGACGGTCACGGAGGTGGTGTCGTCGACCGACTTCAGGGCCTCGCCGGCGAAGTCCTTGGGCGTGGAGGGGACGTCCTCCTTCTCCTTTTGGCTCTCGGACTTGGGCGCGGGCGCGTGGTAGGCCTCGTTCGACTTGCTGTCGTACGCCCATACCTCGTTGCCGTTGTGGATGACGCTGTACTCGGCGGCGCTGTCCAGCAGAGAGACCTTGCCCTTGTCCTGGCCGTCGGCCGCGACGCGCAGCGTGTGCGTGCCGGAGGCGAGTTCGAGCAGCTTGGACTGCGGGTCGGCGGAGGAGCCGCCGTCGCCCTGCGCGGCGCCGGACGCGAAGCTGCTCTCCAGGCCGCCCAGGTTGGGCAGTCCGAGATCGGTGCTGATCTTGACGGTGCCGGACATCTGCTGGACGTCCGACTTGGCGATCTTCTCGATGAGCTGCTGTGCGGTGATCTTCGGCAGGTCGGGGTCGCCGGAGTCGGCGAGCGCCGGGACGAGCCCGATGGTCGCCGCCGCCACCCCCACCACCGCGACCGGGACGACGTACCGCGCGGCTTTGCGTCGCCCGGCGCGCACGTCCCCGGCCTCGTCGGCCTTCGTGCTGTCGTCGGATTCGTACGGTGCCATGTGTGCCTTACCTCCGTCGTCGGCGGCGGCCTACCGTCCTCACGCTCTTCCACCCCTGAGCCGCCATTCTCACCCGAACCGGTGAGGAGTGGTGTACTCAATCTGACCAAATCGGCCAGAGAGAAGCGTCAGACCCCGGGCTCAACTCCACGTACTCCTGCGGTATGACGTGAGGAGGCGGCGCCTCCCCCGACCCGTAAGGGTCGACGGAGGCACCGCCTTCGATGCGCTCGGTCGGTCAACGCTGCACGAACACGTAGTCCGCCTGGTAGGGGACACCCACGATCGTCCCCGGCGAGCAGGACCCGGCCGGGGCGATACCGCCGACGGTGTTGAGGCGCAGGATCTCCTGCGTCCCTGCCAACAGACCGCGGTGCTTGCCGGACCGGGTGGCCTTGAGGTCGAGCTCCGGGATGTTCTTGTCGCCGTTCGGGGTCTTGGAGATCAGCGCGCCGGTGACCGCACTGCGGTCGGGCGCGACCCACTGGGGCGTACCCGAGTTGGGCTTCACGAACGAGTGTGCGATGTTGCCGCCGAGCAGGGCCGCGACGTCACGCTGGGCGAAGGCGTACCCGCCCCCCTCGACGGGCTTGCACTCGTAGATCTGCTTGCCCTTGACGACCGACGCCTGGAAGTTGTTCAGGGCGTGCCGGAAGTCGAAGGAGCTGGTGACCTTGTGGAGCTGGCCGCGGACGGCGCCGCCCGGGAACTCGGCGGTGTGCAGATTGGCGTAGAAGGAACCGGGGTCGGACTTCAGGGCGGCGAGCAGAGCCGCGTCCTCGACCTTGACGGTACCGACGACGCTGCGCCCCTTGATCTTGTCGAGCAACTTGCTGAAGTCGACCTTGACGCCGCCGTTGGTGCCCTTGGCGCCCTGGTGGATGTGGAGCAGGGTCGGCCTGCCGGTGCCGCGCCAGGTCACGGCGACGGACACCTTGTTGCCCTTGACCTTGATGAACTCCAGCGCCGCGCCGTCCTTGTCGCCGACGGCGGGGCCGGCCTGGACGGGCACCTCATCGGCGCCGCGGAGGCTGGTGGCGAGGATGGTGCCACCGCTGCCGCCCATGACGCCGCTCTGCGTGACGATGGTCTGGTCGCCGTGCGCGGAGTGGCTCATGCCGGCCATGCCGTTACTCGTGCCGTGGCTGCCGCTGTCGGCGACCGCCGGGATGACGGCGGCGGCGACACCGGCCGCGGCGGCCACCGCGACGCCGGTCAGGATCAGGCTCTTGCGACGCGTGGTGAACGTGGCGTTCGATCCCATGATTCTGTTTTCTCCCCGTATTTCAGCTGACACCCCCTGCGTCAGCCTCTGGGCATGAGTACGGACTGAATCCGACCCTGGACTCAATCCAACTATGTGACACCCGTCACACCACTCGAGGGGCAAGCGAAAACTCACCCAAATCCGTACATCTGAATGGCAGCAATTGGCATCGGCCAAGGGGGTCGCCATGCGGCACATCATTGGTTACGCGGCCACGGGCACCGCGCTGGTGGCGCTCACGCTCGCCGGGTGCGGGAGCGGAGGGAGCGGCGGCGGTGGCGCCACGAAGGCCGGCACCTCGACGGCGTCGGGGACCACGCTGACAGCCGCCGACGTCAAGAACGTCGGCACGGTCGTGACCGACAGCAAGGGTTTCGTCCTCTACCGCTTCGACGCGGACTCCGCGAACCCGACCAAGGTCACCTGCTACGCCGCGTGCGCCACGCTCTGGCCCGCCGCGACCGCTCAGGGCGCCATCACGACCAAGGGCATCGACAAGAACCTCGTCTCCACCGTGAAGCGCACCGACGGCACCACCCAACTCACCCTCGCCGGCTGGCCCCTCTACCGCTACAGCAAGGACGAGGAACCGAAGGAGGCGTACGGCCAGGGAGTCGACGGAACGTGGTTCGCGGCGACACCCACGGGAGCGAAGGCGTCGGGCGAGCCGGCGACGAACACGGGAGGATCGGGATACTGAGACAGCCGCCGCAGCAGTAGACATGCGCGCCGGGTGCCAGGGCGCCGGGTGCCGGGGCGCCGGGTGCCGGGGCGCCGGGTGCCAGGACGCCGGGTGCCGGGTGCCAGGACGCCGGGTGCCAGGGCGCCGGGTGCCGGGTGCCAGGGCGCCGGGTGCCGGGTGCCAGGGCGCCGGGTGCCGTCAGCCGTCCCAGTTGTGGGCAATCGTGCTGCCGGGGCGGCACAGGTGGGCACAGCGGCACCCCGTACAGCAGCGGGCCGCGCGCCCCACCCCGACGGCAACCCCACCGCCGGGCACCCGGAACGCAGACCTCACCCGGCCCGGTGCACCACCGCGTCGACAAGCTCCGTCAGCGCGGCCTTCGCATCACACTCCCGAAGCGGAGCCAGCGCGGCCCGCGCATCCTCCGCGTACCGCACGGTGTCCCGCCGAGCCTGCTCCAGCGCAGGGTGGACCCGCAGCCGGGAGAGCGCCTCGGCGTGTCGGGCGTCATCCGTCAGGTCGGAGTCGAGCAGCTCGCACAGCGCGATGTCCTCGGCGAGACCCAGCCGCTCCGCCCGCTCCCGGAGCCGCAGCACGGGCAGCGTAGGAATCCCCTCGCGCAGATCCGTCCCCGGCGTCTTCCCGGACTCGTGCGAGTCGGACGCGATGTCCAGCACGTCGTCCGCGAGCTGGAAGGCGACACCCAGCCGCTCCCCGTACTGCGTCAACACGTCCACGACCGTCTCGTCGGCCCCCGACATCATCGCCCCGAACCGGCACGCGACGGCGACCAGCGAGCCGGTCTTCCCGCTGAGCACGTCCAGGTAGTGGTCGACCGGGTCGCGCCCGTCGCGCGGCCCCGCGGTCTCCAGGATCTGCCCGGTCACGAGCCGTTCGAACGCCTCGGCCTGGATCCGGACGGCCTCGGGCCCGAGGTCGGCCAGGGTGTGCGAGGCGCGCGCGAAGAGGAAGTCACCGGTGAGGACGGCCACCGAGTTGCCCCAGCGGGTGTTCGCGCTGGGCACCCCGCGTCGCGCGTCCGCCTCGTCCATCACGTCGTCGTGGTACAGCGTGGCGAGATGGGTCAGCTCGACGACCACGGCGGAGGGCACGATACCTGGCGCGTACGGATCACCGAACTGCGCGGCGAGCATCACGAGCAGCGGACGGAACCGCTTGCCACCGGCCCGGAGGAGATGCTGCGCGGCCTCCGTAATGAAGGGGACCTCGCTCTTGGTGACTTCGAGCAAGCCCTCCTCCACAGCCGCCAATCCGGCCTGGACATCGGCTTCGAGAGCCTGGTCCCGCACGCTCAGCCCGAACGGCCCGACGACGGTCACGAGAGGTTCTCCTGTCTGCTGACGATCACATGGCGAACTCGGTCGATCATTCGGTCGATGACACGGTTTGTCGATGTGTCGCTGCCATCACTCAAGTCAGCGTATCCGGTCACGTTTCGATCACCACGAGCGCCCACCGTCCCCCCGCCCGACTTCGCTCCAGCAGCAGGTACCCCGCTCGCCCGGGCGATATCGGATTACGGGCGGTATGTTCTTGATCAGCTGATACGACCGGACATGCCACGCCCCATCCGGAGGGACCCCACCGTGTCCCGAAGCGCCGTCGAGAACGCCCCCGGCAGCCGGGAGCCGCCGGGTGACGACCAGGCCTTCTTCGGCGGGCCCAGGGGCCTGCCGGCCCTCTCCGGCCCGAAGGTCCCGGAGCGCCTCTCGTTCCTCGGCATGCAGGCGATCCCGATCCTGATTCTCTGCCTCTGCGCCACCGTCACCCACGGCGGCATGAGCGTGGGCACGGGCACGACGGCGCCCGTGTCGGCGGCGTACGGAACGCTCACCCACCTGGCCTCGGTCGCCGGCGGCCGGCTCACCGACGACGACGGGGGATTCTCGGCGGCGGCCATCGGAATGATGTTCGGTCTCCCCCCGTGCGTGGCGGGCCGCCGTCACCCGGCCGGACGCGGACACGCGGCGGAGCCCGCCCTCGGGCCCGGCACGATGCGCCGCGCGGTCCGCCCGATCGTCCTGGGGCTGCCGGCGGCCGCCGCACTCGCGGTGCTCCGCGCCGCCGCCGGACGGCCGACAGCGCGCTTCGGCGTGAACGGCACGATCGCCAACGCCTCGGGCCCGGCCGTGACGGCCCTCGCCCCCTGGCCGCGCAGCACGATGCACCCGGTCCACTGAAGCCACTGGGGTGACACTCATGCACATCCGTACGTCCTTCCCGTACGAGACCACTCACGAAGACCTCTGGATCCCGCTTCCGGACGGCACCCGCCTCTACGCCCGCGTCTGGCGCCCGCTGACCGACGAGCCCGTGCCCGTCCTCCTCGAATACCTCCCGTGCCGCCTCACGGACTGGACCGCGCCCCGCGACTGGCAACGCCATCCCTGGTACGCAGGCCACGGCTACGCCTCGGTCCGGGTGGACGTCCGCGGCCACGGCAACTCGGAGGGGCTGCCGACGGACGAGTACTCGGAGGTGGAGCTGGCCGACGGGGTGGAGGTCGTCAACTGGCTCGCGTCCCAGCCCTGGTGCACCGGCAAGGTCGGCATGTTCGGTATCTCCTGGGGCGGCTTCAACTCCCTCCGGATCGCGGCCCTCGCACCCGAGCCGCTCAAGGCGATCGTCACGGTCTGCTCGACGGACGATCGCTATGACAACGACGTGCACTACATGGGAGGTTCCGTCCTCGCCGTCGACATGCACGCCTGGGCGGCCACCATGCTCGCCTTCGCCTCCCGCCCGCCCGACCCGGTGCACGTGGGCCAGGTGATGTGGCGCGACATGTGGGTGAAACGCCTGCAGGCGGTGGACCCGCTCATCCATACCTGGCTGTCCCACCAGACCCGGGACGCGTACTGGCGGCACGGCAGCGTCCGCGAGGACTATGGCGCGATCCGGGCGGCGGTCCTCGCGGTCGGCGGCTGGCACGACCCGTACCGCGACACGGTGCTGCGGCTGGTGGAACACCTTCCGCGAGATCGCGTACGCGGCCTGATCGGTCCCTGGTCGCACCAGTACCCCGACCGCGGCCTGCCGCCCGGCCCGGCGATCGGTTTCCTCCAGGAGACCCTGCGCTGGTGGGACCTCTGGCTCCGGGACAAGGACACGGGCGCCCTGTCCACCCCCGTCCTGCGCTCGTACGTGATGGACGCGCACCTCCCGGCGACGATGTACCCGGAGCTCCCCGGCCGCTGGGTGGGCGACCCGGCCTGGCCCTCCCCCTCCGTCACCCCTGTCTCGTACGCCCTCCAGGGCGACCCGGTGGTGATCCGCTCTCCCCAGCACACGGGGGCGGACGCGGGCCGCTTCTTCCCTCTCGGGAACGACGCGGACCTGCCCCCGGACCAACGGGAGGAGGACGCGAGATCCGCCTGCTTCGAATTCGAAGTACCGGAGGAGACCTGGGTTCTGGGCCGTCCGAGAGTCCGGCTGCGGCTGACGTCCTCGGTTCCCCGGGGTCAGGTGATCGCCCGCCTGTGTGATGTGGCCCCCCACGGAGCCTCGACACTCGTCACCCGGGGTGTACTGAACCTGGCAAAGCGTCATGGCCGCGAACAGGCAATTCCCTGGAAGCCTGGTGCTACGGAGGAGGTGGTTTTCGACCTGAACGGCATCGGCTACGCGTTCCCGCCGGGCCATCGCATCCGCCTCGCCGTCTCCTCCGCGTACTGGCCCTGGATCTGGCCGCAGCCGGGCTCGGAGGTCGGTTTCACCCTGGACCCGACGGGCAGCCTGCTGGAACTCCCGGTAAGGACACGGGAGTCGACGCCCTCCATCACGTTCGAGGAACCGGAGCAGTCCGAACCGCTCGGGGTCATCGTCCCGACGACGCTGGACGAACCCCGCCCGGAACGCCTGGTGGTTCGCGACGTGGCCGCCAGCGCCTGGCGCCTGGAGGTCGACCCACGTTACGGCGGCACCCGCGTCTACCCCGACGGCCTCGAATTCACCGAGAACGCGCTGGAGACGTACACCATCAACGACTTCCACCCCCTCTCCGCTCGCGCCCGCTCGACGTGGTCGATCCGCCTGCACCGCCCGGACCTGCCCTGGGACGCGCGTATCTCGACGACCTCCGAAATCACCTGTGACGCGGAGGACTTCATCACCTCCAACGAGGTCATCTGCAAGGACGGCGACGAGGTGGTCTTCCACCGCACCTGGGAGAAGCGGATCCCCCGAACGGCGGGCTAGGCCCTGCCGTCGAACTCCCGCCTGCCCCGCGGCGCCCGCCCTCCGGGCGGACGACGGGAGTTCGACGACAGGCTCTAGAGGGCCGGGGCGCCGTAGGGAACCCTGAGCCCATGGCGCAGACACGGACCGAGGAATTCCTGATGGACCTCGACGAGGGCATGCTCGCGTACTTCCGCGAGATGGCCCACGAGATGGTCACGCGCTTCGGGATCTCACGGGCGGAAGCCGTCGCGAGGATCAACTGGGCATACCAGGGACGGAAGTTCGGGCCGTACCCCGACCTGATGTGCCACGAACTCCCCGAATACTGGGACTACGGCCTCTACTTCAAGCCCAACGCGGGCCGCCTCCCCGACGACGACCGCGACACGGGCCTCTGCGTGTGGGAAGTGCGCCCGGCTCCTCACCGGCATTCCCCGGCCTGGACTCTCGAAGCGTAATGTCCGAATTAAAAGCATTGCCGCTTTGATGCGCCTTGGTCGCGTGAATTGAGTCACGTCCGACTTGCCCCGGCGTCACACCTCCTGACCTCGATTCCCCCTTCGCGAAAGGCAAGTTGAGGATCACATTCCGCAATAATCGGGCATTTCATCCCTTCCTTTTTCGAGGTTAAAGCGGACAGAGCCATGAATTCGGGGCTTGTTCCCGACATGTGCTCTCGCATACGTTCGCCCCGATCCGAGCGGATCGCCGAATCCTGCCGCCGCTCGGAAACCCACCCACCCACGCACGGCAGGAGCGGGGGACCCAGGTAAGCCGCCGATCCGGACACCGGAACGGCTTGGGGTAAAGCCGCGCCCCCACGCGGCCGGGCACCTCCCGCCCGAACCCGACAGCTCACCTCGCAGGCGCCGGAGAGGAAGGTCGTCATGCCCGCACGAGGCCAGCACTGCCACCCCAAGCCCAACCCGCTCATCCGCAGCATGATCGCCGCAGGCACGGGCGGAGTCGCGCTCACACTCCCCCTTGTGTGCGCGACCGGCGCGCACGCCGCCCAGCCGACGCAGGTGACGCAGGTGACGCAGGCCACAAAGGCCGCCACAGTCACGATCTCCGACGTCCAGCTCGTCACCTACAAGGTGGTCGCGGGCGACACCCTGTCCAAGATCGCGCAGAAGTACCCGCAGAGCGGCGGCTGGCAGAAGCTGTACGACGCCAACCGCGCGGTGATCGGTGCGAACCCGGCGATCCTCCCCCCGGGCCTGACGCTGACGGTGGGCACGAAGACCGTGAAGCTGGGCTCGGCGCCCAAGGCGAGCACCACGTCCGCGACGCCGGCCGCCCCCGCCTCCACGAAGACATACGCCAACAATCTGGACGGCTGGATCAAGCAGTCACTGGACATCATGGGCAAGGCGCACATTCCAGGCACCTACAACGGCATCCACCGCAACGTCATGCGCGAGTCCTCCGGCAACCCCCGAGCCATCAACAACTGGGACTCCAACGCCGCTGCCGGCATCCCGTCCAAGGGCCTCCTCCAGGTCATCGACCCGACCTTCAAGGCGTACCACGTCCCCGGCACCTCGATGGACCCCTACGACCCGGTCGCGAACATCACGGCCGCCTGCAACTACGCGGCGGCGAAGTACGGCTCGATCGACAACGTCAACGGCGCCTACTGAGCCACGCTCTCGCGGGCCCTCCCCTGGGCCCCGAAGAGCCGCTCCAGCACCACCGCGATCCCATCCTCCTCGTTCGACAGGGTCACCTCGTCGGCCACCGTCTTCAGCTCCGGGTGGGCGTTGGCCATGGCGACGCCATGGGCGGCCCAGTCGAACATGGGGATGTCGTTGGGCATGTCGCCGAAGGCGAGGGTGGTGGCGGGGCTGAGACCGAGGTGGGCGGCGGCGAGGGCGAGCCCCGTCGCCTTGGTCACGCCGCATGGCTGGAGTTCGACGGTACCCGGCCCCGACATGGTGACCGTCGCCAGCGAACCGACCACTCCCCGCGCCGCCGACGCCAACTCGTCGTCGGACAGCGAAGGGTGACGGAGCAGCACCTTGCTGATGGGCTCCGACCAGAGGTCGTCGCGGCGCGGCACCCGCACGGCCGGCAGCGTCGGATGCGGCATGACATATCCCGGCTCGATGAGCGTCAGGCCGTCCACACCGTCCTGGTCCACCGCCGCGTAGAGCAGCCCGACCTCCGCTTCGATCTTGCCGAGCGCGGTTTCCGCCAGCTCCCTGTCCAGGGTCACCGACCACAGCAGACGGTGCGCCCCGGCGTCGTACAACTGCGCCCCCTGCCCGCACACCGCCAGTCCCTGGCCGCCGAGTTCGTCCAGCAGCGGTCGGACCCTCGGCGCCGGCCGTCCCGTCACCACCAGATGCTGGGCACCCTCGGCCGTGGCTCTCGCCAACGCGGCGCGCGACCGGTCGGAGAGTGTGTCGTCGCCGCGCAGCAGCGTTCCGTCCAGGTCAGTGGCGATGAGTGAATATGCAGTCGGAGCGGCCATGATCCGAAGAATACGGATCGAACGTCTCATCGGCCCGGCGTGAACCGGACGACGTCCGGTATCCCGTCAGCAACGCCGTTCACCGCACGGACGGTATGGGCGGTACGGGCCTTATCGGCCGTACCGGCCGTGGGTGTTCCACTCCCGTCCACACCGACGCAGGCCACCATGTCGACGTCCAACGGCCGTTCCAAGATGCGGAGTTGGCCTGCCGCGAGCCGCGGGCGGGACGAGGGCCCCGAGCCGCACCGATGTGATGCGACGGTCAGGGGGCGCACCCATCGGCAAGGGCGCCCCCTGCCCCCGACTCACCCGTGCGCAGCCACCAAGTGCTTGGCCAGCCGCGGTGAAGCGAACTCCGTCCCGCACACGAACCGCATCACCGTCCCGTACGAGGCCGCCGCCGGCAACCCCGTGAAGTACAACCCGGGCACGGACGACCGATACCCCGCGCCGAGTTTCGGCGTCCCCCGGCTGACCGCGAGCTCGGTACGGAGCTCGTGTCCGAGGAAGTCCATCGAGGCGATGTCGACGCGATAGCCGGTCGCGGCAATGACGTGGTCGGCGGACAGCTCCTCGGTCCGGCCGCCGTGGGTCTGGACGGAGAGGACGGGGTGGCCACCGCGGGCGTCCGCGCGGACGATCCGGGACACCTCGCGGACATCGACCTTGCCCTCGAAGCGGTCGCGCAGCCACCAGGCGCCGAGCGGACCGAGCACACGGCGGACGAGGTAGTGCCGGGCCTGCGCGGGCAGATAGCGGTAGGGCTGCGGGTAGTAGCTCAGTGCCCACAGGGACCAGGCGCGACCGAAGGGTGACTCGGGACGCAGCCTGGGCTGCTGCCACGGGGGTGCGCCGAAGTCGACGGCGCCCTTGCCACGGGACACCACCCGCACCTGCGCTCCCGCCTCCGCCGCGAGCGCGGCCGTCTCCAGCGCGGACTGGCCCGCGCCGACGACGATGAGCTCCTTGCCCGAGAACCGGGTCAGGTCATGGTTCTGGGAGCTGTGGGAGACAGGGCCCGTGGGGGTGGGTCCGTCGGCCGCCGCTGCCGCGAGTTCGGCGGGCAGATGGGCGAGTCCGGACAGACCGGTGGCCACCACGACCGCCCGCGCCGTGAACAACTCCCCTGAACCCAGCTTGAGTTCGAAGCCGCCGGAGCCATTACGGCCGTCCTTGCGGTCGACCGAGACGACCCGCACCCGCTCCAGCTCGGGCACCAGCTTCTGCTGGAACCACTCCCCGTACGCGATGAACGTCTCGACCGGGATGATGTCCTCGTCCGTGACCAGCCGCGGTATCCCCGCCGCGTCGCAGTAGTCGACGAGCGTGTGCCCGCGCTGCGGGGCGTCGACGCTGGAGGCGACCGGGGTCGACTTGAGGAGCATCCCCTCGGGCATGTGATCGCGCCAGCTCACCATGGGCTCGCCGAAGACACGCACCGGGACACCGCGCGCCCGCAGATGGGCGGCGGTGGACAGGCCGAATGGCCCGGCACCAATGACTGCTACCGGATGAATCACGAAGTCCCCTCCCCAGGACGTACTACGTCTACTTCGCGGTGGAACTGTTGGTGCTGCCACGGCGGTTGGTCCGCCACAGCTGATACAGATGCTTCGCGCCCGGCCGCACGAAACGCGCGAGCATCGTGAAGAACGGCCGCAGGTCGTCACCCGCGAGCCACGCCAGCTCCGTACCGCTCGCGCGAGCCGGCGCGTGCGGTGTCGTATAGCCGCTGCGCCGGTAGGCGAGCAGGGCCGGCAGGTCGATGTTCTCCACGATGTAGCGGTGACCGGCCCGCTGTTCCCCCTCTGGAACGGTGCGCCCGGTCAGATCCAGATGCATGGCACGGACGACGTCGATCCCCGACTCGTTCTCGAAGAGCCGGAACTGCGCGCCCATCCGCGGGTTGAAGTCAAGGAGCTTGTACTGTCCGTCGCGCCGGTCGAAGCGCAGGTCGAGGTCGATGACGCCGCTGAAGCCGATCTGTTTGATGAAACGCGCGGCGAGGTCCGCGAGTTCCGGATTGTCGACGACGTACGCATTCGCCGTCATTCCCGCGTGCGGCGGCCAGGAGCGGACTTTCACGCCCGTGAACATCGCGAGCGGCGTCGAGTCCGCGGCGAAGTACGCGTGCACGATCCAGTCCTCGGCCTCCTCCCTCGGCAGGTACTCCTGGAGGATCACACCCGGTTGCGCGCCCCAGTCCCGGGCGAGCGTCAGCAGCCCCTCGCGGGTCGCGATCCGCGTCGTCCCGTTCACCGCAGGCCGGCTGCGACGCACGAACGCCTCGCGGTTCTTGGCGACGAGCGGGAAGCGGGCGCTCTCGGCGAACGCGACGATCTCCTCGTACGACTGGGGAAAGGCCGCCTGCGGGCTGGGGATGCCGTGTTCCGCGCACAGTTCGTGCAGCCCCTGCTTGCTGGCGAGGCGGCGCGGCAGCTTGGCGTCGACGCGCGGAAAGAGAAAGCGGTTCCCCAACTCGTCCTGGTGCTCGGCGATCAGCACGGCGGCCTCTTCGTCCGTCGGGACGAGCACCGTCGGCCGCCCGATCCGCCGCCCGATCCGCAGTAACCCCTCGACGAGCCGCTCCGGTTCCTCCGTCCCGGTGGTCGGCCAGACGAAGGCACGCCGCAGATAGCGCGAGGCCGCAGCGGGCGTGTAACGGTCCTCGGTGATCGCATACATCGGTATGCCGAGCCGGCCCAGACTGCGGATGGCGCCCACCCCACCGTGGTGCAGCGGGTAGTCGCCGAACTTCACGATGAGGCCCGGAACCTCCCGGTCGGCGTCGACCGGCACACTGCTGGAGTTCCTGGCCACGGGTCCCCCCACGCGTCCCCCCTACGGACCGGACCCACCCCGTCCGTGTCCCCAAAGGGACGCTAAGCCGGAATTGCCACGTCCGACAAGACCAATTCGGACATTGCAAACTCTTTAGGCACTGCCACAGCATGGTCACTCCCCCGTAACGTGTGCCCCGACCACATGGAACACATGAATCACATGGCGAGTACAAATCCGAAAGTGAGGCAGCACCCGATGCCCCCCTTCGATGTCCCCGAGGGCGATCCCTTCGGCCCGCACAACCTTCCGTACGGCGTCTTCAGCCGGGTGGGCTCGTCCGAGCGAACCGTCGGCGTCCGGCTCGGCGACCACGTACTCGACGCGGGCGCGGCGGCCCGCGCTCTCGGCTCCCCGTACGCCGAGCTGCTGGCGCAGCCGACCCTGAACCCGCTGCTCGCGGCGGGCCGCACCGCCTGGTCCGACGTACGGCGCGCGCTCACGGCCTGGGTGACGGTCCCGGCCCACCGGGAGACCCTCGCACCCCACCTCCACCCCCTCTCCGAGGTGACCCTGCACCTCCCCTTCGAGGTGGCGGACTACGTCGACTTCTACGCCTCCGAGAACCACGCCCGGAACGTCGGCCAGATCTTCCGTCCCGACGCCGCCGACTCCCTCACCCCCAACTGGAAGCACCTGCCGATCGGCTACCACGGCCGCTCCGGCACGGTGGTGGTGTCCGGCACTGAGGTGGTCCGCCCGTCGGGCCAGCGCAAGCCTCCCTCCGACACCGCTCCCACCTTCGGCCCTTCCCTCCGCCTGGACATCGAGGCGGAGGTCGGCTTCGTGGTCGGCACCCCTTCGCCCATGGGCTCCCCCGTGCCCCTCTCCGCCTTCCGCGACCACGTCTTCGGCCTCTGCCTCCTCAACGACTGGTCGGCCCGCGACATCCAGGCATGGGAGTACGTCCCCCTCGGCCCCTTCCTCGGCAAGTCCTTCGCCACATCGGTGTCGGCGTGGATCACCCCGCTCGACGCACTCGAAGACGCCCGGGTGGCGCCCCCGGCCCGCACACACCCCCTGCTCCCTTACCTCGACGACTCCTCCGAAGACCCCGGCGGCTACGACCTCCGCATCTCCGTCGCGATCAACGGCCACGTAGTCTCCGAACCCCCCTTCTCCACCATGTACTGGACCGCCGCACAGCAGCTGACCCACATGACGGTCAACGGCGCCTCCCTGCGCACCGGCGACCTGTACGGCTCCGGCACCGTCAGCGGTCCCGCCGAGACCGAACGCGGTTCCCTCCTCGAACTCACCTGGAACGGCCGCGACACCCTCGCCCTCCCCGACACCAAGCGCACCTTCCTGGAGGACGGCGACGAGGTCACCCTGACGGCGTGGGCTCCAGGGCCGGGCGGCACGCGAGTAGGCCTCGGCGAGGTGACGGGTCGAATCACACCGGGCGCCTGAAGAGGACACAGCCTCGACGCCTGGGGGCCAACAGGGCGGTCATCGCGGCGGCGCACGGGAAGCGCTGGGCCCCGGCCCGAGCCCCGCGGTACGGGGGTGCCGGGGTCTCAGCCCCCACGGGTGCAGTAGACGCCGAGGTCTGAGCGTCAACGGATCCGGGAGACGCCAGGGTCTGAGCGCTCACGGGTCCAGGAGACGCAGGACCTCAACACCCACAGATCCGCGAGACGCCAGGACCTCAACACCCACAAGCCCGGGTGACGCCGGGGCCCTGGCCCCCACGCGCCCGCAGCCGCCCACGCACGGAAGGGTCCGTGCCGGTACGGACGTCAGGGCGTATGCGCCGCGGGCGCTCTGACCGTCGCCGTCGTCGCTGCGGGCAATGGTGCCGCCGCGTCGGCACCGGTGGGCGCAGCGGCACCTCTCAAGCGTCGGGCTGCACACCCCACCCTCACGCCGAAAGCGATGCCGAGCGCCCTTGCGCGGCGCTGCGAGGGCACCGGCGCCCAGGGGGATGCCGCGCCCCTATATCCAGTCCTCCGGCTCCGGTTCCGCGTCCATCTCGGGCCAGTCCGGATCCGGTGCCTCGCCGGTCGCCGGAGCCGGAGTCGCCCCGGGAGCGCCGCCCAGTCCGGCAAGCACCCCCAGCACCCCTTCCCCATACGTCGCCAGCTTCTTCTCTCCCACGCCGCTGATGGTGCCCAGTTCGGCCACCGAGGTGGGCCCCACCGCGGCGATCTCCCGGAGTGTGGCGTCGTGGAAGATGACATACGCGGGGACGCCCTGCTCGCGGGCCTGTTCGGCGCGCCAGGAGCGCAGGGCTTCGAAGGCGGGGACGACCTCGGGAGGCAGTTCGGCCACAGGGCCCTTGGGTTTGCGCTCGCCCCGGCCCGAGCCCGAGCCGGACCCCGACCGGGAGGTCACCGGCTTCGGCGGCTCCTTGCGCAACGGCACCTCGTGCTCGCGCCGCAGCACCGTCCCACTGGCCTCGGTCAGCACCAGCGTCCCGTACTCGCCCTCGACCGCGAGCAGCCCCTGGGCGAGCAACTGCCGTACAACACCCCGCCATTCGGATTCGGACAGCTCCTCTCCGATGCCGAAGACGGACAGCTGATCGTGGTCGAACTGGATCACCTTGGCGGTCCGGCGACCCAGCAGGATGTCGACGATCTGGACCGCGCCGAACTTCTGTCCCCGCTCACGCTGCAGCCGCACCACCGTGGACAGCACCTTCTGCGCCGCGACCGTGCCGTCCCAGGTCTCGGGCGGTGTCAGACACGTGTCGCAGTTGCCGCACGCGGGGGTGTGCGGGTCCTGGCCGAAGTAGGCCAGGAGCTGGGAGCGCCGGCACTGGGCCGTCTCGCACAGCGCGAGCATCGAGTCCAGATGGGCGGCCGCCCGGCGGCGGAACGCCTCGTCGCCTTCCGAGCCCTGGATCAGCTTGCGCTGCTGGACCACGTCCTGAAGGCCGTACGCCATCCATGCCGTGGACGGCAGTCCGTCACGGCCCGCACGGCCCGTCTCCTGGTAGTAGCCCTCGACGGACTTCGGCAGGTCGAGGTGGGCGACGAACCGCACGTCCGGCTTGTCGATGCCCATGCCGAAGGCGATGGTGGCGACCACGACCAGTCCCTCTTCGCGCAGGAAGCGCGACTGGTGGGCCGCACGGGTGCCCGCGTCCAGCCCCGCGTGGTACGGAACTGCCTCGATGCCGTTGCGGGAGAGGAACTCGGACGTCTTCTCCACCGAGTTGCGCGAGAGGCAGTACACGATGCCCGCGTCGCCCGCGTGCTCCTCGCGCAGGAAGGACAGCAGCTGCTTCTTGGGGTCGGCCTTCGGGACGACCCGGTACTGGATGTTGGGGCGGTCGAAGCTCGCCTCGAAGTGCCGGGCCTTCGGCATGCCGAGGCGCTGGGTGATCTCCTTGTGCGTCGCGCGAGTGGCCGTGGCCGTCAGCGCGATCCGCGGAACCTCGGGCCAGCGCTCACCCAGCAGCGACAGCGCCAGATAATCTGGGCGGAAGTCGTGGCCCCACTGGGCCACGCAGTGCGCCTCGTCGATGGCGAAGACGGAGATCTTCGCGCGCGACAGCAGGTCCAGCGTCGTGTCCAGACGGAGCCGCTCCGGGGCCAGGTAGAGCAGGTCCAGCTCCCCTGCCAGGAACTCCGCCTCCACCACCCGCCGCTCGTCGAAGTCCTGCGTGGAGTTCATGAACCCGGCGCGCACGCCCAGCGCGCGCAGCGCGTCCACCTGGTCCTGCATCAGCGCGATAAGCGGGGAGACCACGACGCCCGTGCCCGGTCTGACCAGCGCGGGAATCTGGTAGCAGAGCGACTTGCCGCCACCCGTCGGCATCAGGACGACGGCGTCACCGCCCGTCACCACATGCTCGATGATCGCTTCCTGCTCGCCGCGGAAGGCGTCGTACCCGAAGACCCGGTGGAGCGTGGCCAGTGCCTCGCTGTCGCCCAGTGTCTCCGTCGTGTCCGCTCCGGTCATCGCACCTGCCCCGCCCATCCCGCTCATCGCCCGTCGTCCCCCGTATGTCGTGCTTCGCCCACGACAGCCACCATAGGGCCCCGCACCGACAGCCTCAGAGTTATCCACAGGCTGCAACCGGACGGCTTCGGTACGCACCGGCGCCCGGCCCCTCGCGCTGCCACGGACACGCCCTGTCGGCGTTCAGCCCGTCGGCCCCTTCCGCATGGCGACCCCTCGCGACCGCGGACCGATGCCCGGCCACACCGCCACCATGCCGATCCACTACGACCTGCACGCTGGCTCTACAAAGGCAACCCCCACGGCCTGTTCGACCGGTGGAATCCCACGGTGAAGTGCCCAGCCGACACAGCCCCCTCGACACACTCCGCCCACTGAACGTGCTGCGGGCCCCGCTCCCGAGGAGGGAGCGAGGCCCGGCACCTGCGCGGTTCAGCGGACGAAGACCCCCGCCTGGCCTGCGAGGTCGAGGAAGTACTGGGGCGCCACACCCAGCACCAGCGTGACCGCCACACCCACCCCGATCGCCGTCATGGTCAGCGGCGACGGCACGGCCACCGTCGGCCCTTCCGGCCGCGGCTCGCTGAAGAACATCAGCACGATCACTCGGATGTAGAAGAACGCCGCGATCGCCGACGAGATCACACCGACCACGACCAGCGGGCCCGCGCCGCCTTCCGCCGCCGCCTTGAAGACGGCGAACTTTCCGGCGAAACCGGAGGTCAGCGGGATGCCCGCGAAGGCCAGCAGGAACACCGCGAACACGGCCGCCACCAGCGGGGACCTGCGTCCCAGCCCCGCCCACTTGGACAGGTGTGTGGCCTCGCCGCCCGCGTCCCGGACGAGCGTCACGACGGCGAAGGCGCCGATCGTGACGAACGAGTACGCACCCAGGTAGAAGAGAACGGACGAGACGCCGTCGGGCGAGGTCGCGATGACACCCGCGAGGATGAAGCCCGCGTGGGCGATCGACGAGTACGCCAGCAGCCGCTTGATGTCGGTCTGGGTGATCGCGACGATCGCACCACCCAGCATGGTGACGATCGCGACGGCCCACATGACGGGCCGCCAGTCCCAGCGCAGGCCCGGCAGGACGACGTACAGCAGACGCAGCAGCGCGCCGAAGGCGGCCACCTTCGTCGCCGCCGCCATGAAGCCGGTGACCGGTGTCGGCGCGCCCTGGTAGACGTCCGGCGTCCACATGTGGAACGGCACCGCGCCGACCTTGAACAGCAGGCCCATGACGACCATGGCCGCGCCGATCAGCAGCAGCGCGTCGTTGCCCATGGTGCCGGCCAGCGGCGGGTCGACATTCGTGATCGTGCCGTCGACGACCTGCGCGATCGTCGCGTACGACACCGAGCCCGCGTAGCCGTAGAGCAGGGCGATGCCGAAGAGCGTGAACGCGGAGGCGAAGGCGCCGAGCAGGAAGTACTTGACCGCGGCCTCCTGCGACATGAGCCGCTTGCGGCGGGCCACGGCACACAACAAATACAGGGGCAGCGAGAAGACTTCCAGGGCGATGAACAGCGTCAGCAGATCGTTGGCCGACGGGAAGACCAGCATGCCGCCGATCGCGAAAAGCAGGAGCGGGAACACCTCAGTGGTGGTGAACCCTGCCTTCACGGCGGCCTTCTCGCTGTCACTGCCGGGCACGGAGGCGGCCTGCGCGGCGAACGAATCGACGCGATTGCCGTGCGCCTCCGGGTCGAGCCGCCGCTCGGCGAAGGTGAATACGCCGAGGATGCCCGCGAGCAGGATCGTGCCCTGCAGGAACAGGGAAGGGCCGTCGACCGCGATCGCGCCCATCGCCGCGATGTGCGCCTTGGTGGTGCCGTATCCGCCTGCCGCGAGCGCGACGACCGCGGCGAACGCGGCCGCGAGTGCGACGACGGAGACGAATACCTGGGCGTAGTAGCGCGACTTGCGCGGCAGGAACGCCTCGATCAACACCCCGACGATCGCCGCGCCGATGACGATCAAGGTGGGCGACAATTGCCCGTATTCGATCTTCGGCGCGTCGATCTTGGAAATCGGATCGGTCGCCGTTGTCCACAGGCTGTGGACGGCTGCTGTGCTCACTTGGCCGCCTCCACCTCGGGCTTGGGGTCCTTTTGCTGGACGTCGGACATGGTCTGCTTGACCGCCGGATTGACGATGTCGGTGACCGGCTTCGGGTAGACGCCCAGGAAGATCAGCAGTGCGATCAGCGGGGCGACCACCAGGAGCTCACGCACCCTGAGGTCGGGCATCTCGGCGACCTCCGCCTTCACCGGGCCCGTCATCGTCCGCTGGTAGAGGACGAGTGTGTAGAGCGCGGCGAGGACGATGCCGAAGGTGGCGATGATGCCGACGGCCGGGTAGCGCGTGAACGTGCCGACCAGGACCAGGAATTCACTCACGAAGGGCGCGAGCCCGGGGAGCGAGAGGGTCGCCAGGCCGCCGATCAGGAAGGTGCCCGCGAGCACCGGGGCGACTTTCTGCACCCCTCCGTAGTCGGCGATCAGACGCGAACCGCGCCGCGAGATCAGGAAGCCCGCCACCAGCATCAGGGCGGCGGTCGAGATCCCGTGGTTGACCATGTAGAGCGTCGCGCCCGACTGGCCCTGGCTGGTCATCGCGAAGATGCCCAGGACGATGAAGCCGAAGTGGGAGATCGACGCGTACGCGACCAGCCGCTTGATATCGCGCTGGCCGACCGCGACCAGCGCCCCGTAGATGATGCTGATGAGCGCCAGCACGAGGATGACGGGCGTCGCCCACTTCGACGCCTCCGGGAACAGTTGGAGGCAGAAGCGGAGCATCGCGAAAGTGCCGACCTTGTCGACAACTGCCGTGATCAGTACGGCTACCGGGGCGGTGGCCTCACCCATGGCGTTGGGCAGCCAGGTGTGCAGCGGCCACAGCGGCGCCTTCACCGCGAACGCGAAGAAGAAGCCCAGGAAGAGCCACCGCTCCGTGCTGGTCGCCATGTGCAGCGAACCGTTGGCGCGGGCCTGCACGATCTCCGGGAGCGAGAAGTTTCCGGCCACCACGTAGAGACCGATCACCGCGGCCAGCATGATCAGACCGCCGACCAGGTTGTAGAGGAGGAACTTCACGGCGGCGTAAGTGCGTTGCGTCGCCGCCGCCTTGTCGCCGTGCTCGTGGGCACGGTCCCCGAAGCCGCCGATGAGGAAGTACATCGGGATGAGCATGGCTTCGAAGAAGATGTAGAAGAGGAAGACGTCGGTGGCCTCGAAGGAGATGATCACCATCGCCTCGACGGCCAGGATCAGGGCGAAGAAACCCTGGGTCGGCCGCCAGCGCCTGCTTCCGGTCTCGTGCGGGTCGGCGTCGTGCCAGCCCGCGAGGATCACGAAGGGGATCAGCAGCGCCGTGAGCGCGATGAGCGCCACCGCGATGCCGTCCACCCCGAGCTCGTACCGCACCCCGAAGTCCTTGATCCAGGCGTGGGATTCGGTGAGCTGGTAGCGGTCGCCGCCGGGATCGAAACGCACCAGGATGACGGCGGCGAGCACCAGGGTGCCGAGCGAGACGAGCAGCGCCAGCCACTTGGCGGCGACGCGCTGCGCGGCCGGCACAGCAGCCGTGGCGATCGCCCCGAGGGCCGGGAGCGCCGCCGTCGCTGTCAGCAGAGGAAAGGACATCGGTATCAGACCGCCCTCATCAGCAGGGTCGCGGCGACGAGGATCGCCGCACCGCCGAACATCGAGACCGCGTAACTGCGCGCATAGCCGTTCTGCAGTTTGCGGAGCCGCCCGGAGAGGCCGCCCATCGAGGCCGCCGTCCCGTTGACGACCCCGTCGACCAGGGTGTGGTCGACGTACACCAGGGAGCGCGTGAGGTGCTCTCCGCCGCGCACCAGCACGACGTGGTTGAAGTCGTCCTGGAGCAGGTCACGCCGGGCGGCCCGGGTGAGCAGGGAGCCGCGCGGGGCGACGACCGGAACGGGGTTACGGCCGTACTGGGCGTACGCGATTCCGGCGCCGACGACAAGCAGCACCATGGTGGCCAGCGTGACCGTGAGGGCGCTGACGGGCGAGTTGCCCTCCGAGTGCCCGGTGACCGGCTCCAGCCAGTGCAGGAAGCGATCGCCGAAGCTGAAGAAACCGCCCGCGAAGACCGATCCGAAGGCCAGCGCGACCATGGGGATCGTCATGGACTTGGGCGACTCGTGCGGGTGCGGCTCGTGGCCATCCGCGTCCGGCTGCCAGCGCTTCTCCCCGAAGAAGGTCAGGATCATCACGCGTGTCATGTAGTACGCGGTGATCGCGGCGCCCAGCAGGGCGGCGCCGCCGAGGATCCAGCCCTCGGTGCCGCCCTTGGCGAAGGCCGCCTCGATGATCTTGTCCTTGGAGAAGAAGCCGGACAGGCCCGGGAAGCCGATGATGGCGAGGTAGCCGAAGCCGAAGGTGACGAAGGTGACCGGCATGTACTTGCGAAGGCCCCCGTACTTGCGCATGTCGACCTCGTCGTTCATGCCGTGCATGACCGAGCCGGCGCCGAGGAACAGTCCGGCCTTGAAGAAGCCGTGCGTCACCAGGTGCATGATCGCGAAGACGTAGCCGATGGGGCCGAGGCCCGCCGCCAGCACCATGTAGCCGATCTGCGACATGGTCGAACCGGCGAGCGCCTTCTTGATGTCGTCCTTCGCGCAACCGACGATCGCACCGAAGAGGAGCGTGACGGCGCCGACCACGGTGACGACGAGCTGCGCGTCGGGCGCGGCATTGAAAATCGTGGCCGAGCGGACGATCAGATACACACCCGCGGTCACCATGGTCGCGGCGTGGATGAGGGCCGAGACCGGGGTCGGACCCTCCATCGCGTCCCCGAGCCAGGACTGCAGCGGTACCTGGGCCGACTTGCCGCAGGCTGCGAGCAGAAGCATCAGGCCGATGGCGGTGAGCTTGCCCTCCGTGGCGCCTCCGACCAGCCCCGGATGCTCCTCGGTGCCGAGCACCGGCCCGAAGGCGAACGTCCCGAAGGTGGTGAACATCAGCATGATCGCGATCGACAGCCCCATGTCACCGACGCGGTTGACCAGGAAGGCCTTCTTCGCGGCGGTGGCGGCGCTGGGCTTGTGCTGCCAGAAGCCGATCAGCAGATACGAGGCGAGACCGACGCCCTCCCAGCCGACGTACAGCAGGAGGTAGTTGTCGGCGAGGACGAGCAGCAGCATCGCCGCGAGGAACAGGTTCAGATAGCCGAAGAAGCGGCGCCTGCGCTCGTCGTGCTCCATGTACCCGACCGAGTACAGGTGGATCAGCGAGCCGACGCCGGTGATCAGCAGCACGAACGTCATCGACAGCTGGTCGAGCTGGAAGGAGACGTCGGCCCGGAAGCTGCCGACCGAGATCCAGGTGTACAAGTGTTGGCCGATGGCCCGGTGCTCCGCGTTCTTCCCCAGCATGTCGGCGAAGAGCACCACGCCGATCACGAAGGAGGTGGCCGCGAGGGCCGTACCGATCCAGTGGCCGACGGCGTCAAGGCGCCGTCCGCCGCACAGCAGTACGGCCGCTCCGAGCAGGGGCGCCGCTACCAGCAGCGCAATCAGGTTCTCCACGATTCAGCGACCCCTTACAGCTTCATCAGGCTGGCGTCGTCGACCGAGGCCGAGTGGCGGGAACGGAAGAGCGACACGATGATCGCGAGCCCGACCACGACCTCCGCGGCGGCGACGACCATCGTGAAGAAGGCGATGACCTGGCCGTCGAGATTGCCGTGCATACGGGAGAAGGTGACGAACGCGAGATTGCAGGCGTTGAGCATGAGCTCGACGCACATGAACACCACGATCGCGTTCCGCCTGATCAGCACGCCTGTGGCGCCGATCGTGAACAACAGGGCGGCGAGATAGAGGTAGTTGACCGGGTTCACTTCGACCCCTCTCCCGAGTTCGTGCGCTCCAGGCGCTCCTCGGCGCGCTGCTCCAGGGCCTTCAGATCGCTCAGCGCCTCGGTCGACACGTCACGGATCTGCCCGCGCTCACGCAGCGTCTTGCTGACGGTCAGCTCGGACGGGGTGCCGTCGGGCAGCAGGCCGGCGATGTCCACCGCGTTGTGCCGGGCGTAGACGCCGGGGGCCGGCAGCGGCGGTACGTGCTTGCCCTCCCGTACGCGCTGCTCGGACAGCTCGCGTTGGGTCTTGGCACGCTCGGTGCGCTCGCGGTGCGTGAGGACCATGGCACCGACGGCGGCCGTGATGAGCAGGGCGCCGGTGATTTCGAAGGCGAACACGTACTTCGTGAAGATGAGGGCGGCGAGCCCCTCCACATTGCCGTTCGCATTCGCCTTGGCCAGGCCGTTGAAGTCCTTGATGGACGCGTTGCCGATGCCCGCGAACAGCAGGATGCCGAAGCCGAGCCCGCACACCAGGGCCAGCCAGCGCTGGCCCTTGATGGTCTCCTTCAGGGAGTCCGCCGCGGTGACGCCGACGAGCATGACCACGAAGAGGAAGAGCATCATGATCGCGCCGGTGTAGACGACGATCTGCACGATGCCCAGGAAGTACGCGCCGTTGGCGAGATAGAACACCGCCAGGACGATCATGGTCCCGGCGAGACAGAGCGCACTGTGCACGGCCTTCTTCATGAAGACGGTGCCCAGGGCGCCGAACACGGCGACGGTGCCGAGGACCCAGAACTGGAAGGCCTCTCCGGTGGAGGTGGAGTAGGCGGCGAGCTGCGCACTCATGCCTCCACCTCCTCTCCAGCGGGCTTCTCACCCTTGGACAAGGCCACCTGGCGCTCGGTGCCGGGCGCAGCCTCCGTCACCAGGCCCCGGTAGTAGTCCTGCTCGTCCGTGCCGGGGAAGATCGCGTGCGGTGTGTCGACCATGCCCTCATCAAGCCCGGCGAGCAGTTGCTCCTTGGTGTAGATGAGGTTGGCGCGGCTGCTGTCGGCGAGCTCGAACTCGTTCGTCATCGTGAGCGCGCGCGTGGGGCACGCCTCGATGCACAAGCCGCAGAGAATGCAGCGGGCGTAGTTGATCTGGTAGACGCGGCCGTACCGCTCGCCCGGCGAGTAGCGCTCCTCGTCGGTGTTGTCCGCGCCCTCCACATAGATGGCGTCCGCGGGGCAGGCCCAGGCGCACAGCTCGCAGCCGACACACTTCTCCAGGCCGTCCGGGTGGCGGTTGAGCTGGTGCCGGCCGTGGAACCGCGGGGCGGTGGTCTTCTGCTGCTCCGGGTACTGCTCGGTCAGCCGCTTCTTGAACATGGCCTTGAAGGTCACGCCGAAGCCGGCGACGGGGTTCTGGAAACCGGGCTTGGTCTCCTTCGGCTCCTCAGCCATCGGACCCCTCCTTTCCGTCACGAGATCCGTCAATCGATCCGTCACTCGCAGTATCCGACCCACCACTGACAATCAACTCCCGCTCGCGGCGCGGGCGGCGCCGCGGTACCGGCGGAAGCTCCTGTCCCGGCAGCGGCGGTACGGGGAATCCGCCCGCCATCGGGTCGAAGGCGGCGGGTTCGGCGGGCGCCTCCTCGGCACCCTGCTTGTCGCGGAAGATGTCCGCGGCGAAAGAGAGCAGCAGCAGGACGAGGACGCCTCCGCCGACGTAGAGGGCGATGTCCGCGAAGTCGTAGTTCTCGTTCCTCAGCGTCCGTACCGTCGCGACGAGCATCAGCCAGACCACGGAGACCGGGATGAGAACCTTCCAACCGAGCTTCATCAGCTGGTCGTAGCGGACACGCGGGAGCGTGCCGCGCAGCCAGATGAAGAAGAACAGCAGCAACTGCACCTTCACCACGAACCAGAGCATCGGCCACCAGCCGTGGTTGGCGCCCTCCCAGAAGGTGCTGATCGGCCAGGGGGCCCGCCAACCGCCCAGGAAGAGCGTGGTCGACACGGCCGAGACCGTCACCATGTTGACGTACTCGGCGAGCATGAACATCGCGAACTTGATGGACGAGTACTCGGTGTTGAAGCCGCCGACCAGGTCGCCCTCGGACTCCGGCATGTCGAAGGGGGCGCGGTTGGTCTCGCCGACCATCGTCACGATGTAGATCAGGAACGAGACCGGCAGCAGGACGATGTACCAGCGGTCGTGCTGCTGCTCGACGATCGTCGACGTCGACATCGACCCGGAGTAGAGGAACACCGAGGCGAACGCGGCGCCCATGGCGATCTCGTACGAGATCATCTGCGCGCAGGACCTCAGGCCACCGAGCAGCGGGTAGGTGGATCCAGAACTCCAACCCGCGAGCACGATCCCGTAGATGCCCACCGAGGCGACCGCGAGGATGTAGAGCAGCGCGATCGGGAGGTCGGTGAGCTGCATCGTGGTGCGCTGGCCGAAGATCGAGATCTCGTTGTCGGCCGGTCCGAAGGGGATCACCGCGATCGCCATGAAGGCCGGGATGGCCGCGACGATCGGTGCGAGGACGTAGACCACCTTGTCCGCGCGTTTGACGATGACGTCTTCCTTGAGCATCAGTTTGATGCCGTCGGCGAGCGACTGGAGCATGCCCCAGGGGCCGTGCCGGTTGGGGCCGATGCGCAGCTGCATCCAGGCGACGACCTTGCGTTCCCACACGATGGAGAACAGCACGGTCACCATCAGGAAGGCGAAGCAGAAGACCGCCTTGATGACAACCAGCCACCAGGGGTCGCGGCCGAACATGGAGAGGTCTTCAGCGGCGAGGTACGGGCTCATGCCTCCACCTCCTTGGGGGCCTCGGCGGGCAGGGTCGCCGGGCCGATGCGGACGAGGGCGCCGGACAGCGCCCCGGTGTCGGAGGCGACGCCCCCTCCGGTGGAGTTCAGCGGGAGCCAGACCACGCGGTCGGGCATCTCGGTGATCTGCAGCGGAAGTTCAACCACTCCGGTGGGACCGGCCACGGCAAGGACGTCGCCGTCCTTGACGCCCGCCTCGGCGGCCGTGGCGGCCGACAGGCGCGCGCGTGCTGCGTGCCGGGTCCCGGCGAGCGCTTCGTCACCCTCCTGGAGGCGGCCCTGGTCGAGCAGCAGCCGGTGCCCGGCCAGTACGGCCTCTCCGGCGGCCGGGCGCGGCAAATGCGCCGCGACCTCCAGGGGCTCGGTGGCCCGCGGCCCGTCCCAGGCACCGAGCCGGTCCAGCTCCCCGCGCGCGGTGCGCAGATCCGGCAGCCCCAGGTGTACGTCCATGGCGTCGGCCAGCATCTGCAGGACGCGCGCGTCGGTGGGCGCCAGTCGGCGGGTCATCTGGTCGGGCTTGAGCGCCGCCTCGAAGGAGCGGGCCCGGCCTTCCCAGTTGAGGAACGTGCCCGCCTTCTCGGCGACCGCGGCGACCGGAAGGACGACATCGGCGTGCTCGGTGACCTCGCTGGGGCGCATTTCCAGCGACACCAGGAAGCCCACTTCGGACAGTGCCGCACGCGCGCGTGCCGGGTCGGGAAGGTCGCCGACCTCCACGCCCGCGGCCACCAGGGCCCGCAGTTCGCCACCGGCGGCGGCCTCGACGATCTGTCCGGTGTCGCGGCCGTAGCGGTGCGGAAGTTCGGAGACTCCCCAGGCCGCCGCGACCTCGTCCCGCGCGCGCGGATCGGTGGCCGGACGTCCGCCCGGCAGCAGCGACGGCAGCGCGCCCGCCTCGATCGCGCCCCGCTCGCCCGCCCGGCGGGGAATCCACACCAGCTGGGCGCCGGTCGCGGACGCGGCCCGCGCGGCGGCGGTGAGCCCGCCCGCCACGGCCGCGAGCCGCTCGCCGACGACGATCACCGCACCCTCGGCGCGCAGCGCCTCGGAGGCCTTGGCACCGTCGCCCTCCAGGCCGACACCGCTCGCGAGCGCGTCCAGCCACTCGGTCTCGGTGCCGGGCGCGGCCGGCAGCAGCGTGCCACCCGCCTTCTCCAGGCCGCGCGTCGCGTGCGTGGCGAGCGAGAAGGTCTTCTGTCCGTGCCCCCGCCACGCCTTGCGCAGTCGCAGGAAGACGCCGGGCGCCTCCTCCTCGGACTCGAATCCGGCGAGCAGGACGGCGGGCGCCTTCTCCAGAGAGGTGTACGTGACGCCCGTACCGTCGAGGTCCCGTCCGCGTCCGGCGATCCGGGCCGCCAGGAAGTCGGCCTCCTCGGCGCTGTGCACACGCGCGCGGAAGTCGATGTCGTTCGTGTCGAGGGCCACGCGCGCGAACTTGCTGTACGCGTAGGCGTCTTCGACGGTGAGCCGGCCACCGATGAGGACGCCGGTCCGGCCGCGGGCGCCCGACAGCCCCTCGGCGGCGATCGAGAGGGCCTCCGGCCAGGAAGCGGGCACGAGTTCACCGGACTCGTCGCGAACGAGAGGCGTCTCCAGCCGGTCCCGCTGCTGCGCGTACCGGAAGGCGAACCGCCCCTTGTCGCAGAGCCACTCCTCGTTGACCTCGGGGTCGGGAGCCGCGAGCCGCCGCATGACCTTGCCGCGCCGGTGGTCGGTGCGGGTGGCACAGCCGCCGGAGCAGTGCTCGCACACCGAGTGCGAGGAGATGAGGTCGAAGGGGCGCGAGCGGAAGCGATACGCCGCCGACGTCAGCGCGCCCACCGGGCAGATCTGGATCGTGTTCCCGGAGAAGTACGACTCGAAGGGGTCGCCCTCACCGGTGCCGACCTGCTGGAGCGCGCCCCGCTCGAGCAGCTCGATCATCGGGTCGCCCGCGATCTGGTTGGAGAACCGGGTGCATCGGGCGCACAGCACGCACCGCTCGCGGTCGAGCAGCACCTGGGTGGAGATCGCCACCGGCTTCTCGTACGTACGCTTCTTGCCCTCGAAGCGGGACTCGGCGTTGCCGTGCGACATCGCCTGGTTCTGCAGGGGACACTCGCCGCCCTTGTCGCAGACGGGGCAGTCCAGCGGGTGGTTGATGAGCAGCAGCTCCATGACACCGTGCTGGGCCTTCTCGGCCACCGGGGAGGTGAGGTGAGTCTTGACGACCATCCCGTCCGTACACGTGATCGTGCAGGACGCCATCGGCTTGCGCTGGCCCTCGACCTCGACGATGCACTGGCGGCAGGCGCCGACCGGGTCGAGGAGCGGGTGGTCGCAGAAGCGGGGGATCTCGATGCCGAGTTGTTCGGCGGCCCGGATCACCAGGGTGCCCTTGGGCACGCTGATCTCCACGCCGTCGATCGTCAGCGAGATCAGATCTTCCGGCGGAACCGCCCTCTCTCCTCCACCGGAGGGAGCGCTGGTGGTCACCGTCATGCGTTCACCTCCGTGCGGTCGGCCCAAGCCGTGGACTTGGCCGGGTCAAAGGGGCAGCCGCGGCCCGTGATGTGCTGCTCGTACTCCTCGCGGAAGTACTTGAGAGAGGAGAAGATCGGCGAGGCGGCACCGTCGCCGAGGGCGCAGAAGGACTTGCCGTTGATGTTGTCGGCGATGTCGTTCAGCTTGTCGAGGTCGGACATGACGCCCTTGCCTGCCTCGATGTCGCGCAGCAACTGCACGAGCCAGTACGTGCCTTCGCGGCACGGTGTGCACTTGCCGCAGGACTCATGGGCGTAGAACTCGGTCCAGCGGGTGACGGCGCGGACGACGCACGTCGTCTCGTCGAAGCACTGCAGGGCCTTGGTCCCGAGCATGGAACCCGCGGCACCCACTCCTTCGTAATCAAGAGGGACGTCGAGGTGCTCGTCGGTGAACATCGGCGTCGAGGAGCCGCCCGGCGTCCAGAACTTCAGCCGGTGGCCGGGCCGCATCCCGCCGCTCATCTCCAGGAGTTGACGGAGTGTGATGCCGAGCGGGGCCTCGTACTGGCCGGGATTGGCGACGTGTCCACTGAGTGAGTACAGCGTGAAGCCCGGGGACTTCTCGCTTCCCATCGACCGGAACCATTCCTTGCCTTTTTGCAGAATTGCGGGAACTGACGCGATCGACTCGACGTTATTTACAACAGTTGGGCACGCATAGAGGCCCGCGACGGCAGGGAAAGGGGGACGAAGCCGCGGTTGACCACGGCGGCCTTCGAGCGAGTCGAGCAGTGCGGTCTCCTCACCACAGATGTACGCGCCCGCGCCCGCGTGCACGGTGAGCTTGAGGTCGAGTCCGCTGCCCAGGATGTTCTCGCCGAGGTAGCCCGCCGCGTAGGCCTCACGCACGGCCTCGTGCAACCGCCGCAGTACGGGGACCACTTCACCGCGCAGATAGATGAACGCATGCGAAGACCGGATGGCGTAACACGCGATCACAATGCCCTCGATGAGGCTGTGCGGGTTCGCGAAGAGGAGCGGGATGTCCTTGCAGGTCCCCGGCTCCGATTCGTCGGCGTTGACAACTAGATAGTGAGGCTTGCCATCGCCCTGGGGAATGAACTGCCATTTCATTCCCGTCGGGAATCCCGCGCCGCCGCGGCCGCGCAGTCCGGATTCCTTGACATACGCGATCAGGTCGTCCGGCGACATGGCCAGCGCCTTGCGCAGCCCCTCGTACCCCTCGTGCCGCCGGTAGACATCGAGCGTCCAGGACTCGTCCTCGTCCCAGAAGGCCGACAGCACGGGTACGAGCAGTTTCTCGGGGCTCGTCTCGTTGATCTCGGGTGCCAAGGTCATCACTCCCCCTCCTCGGCTGCAGGACCCGCCGGGTGGGACGGATCGGAGGCCGATGTGTCCTGCGGCGCGTCGTGTGAGCTCAAGTGCTCGGCAGGCGACTCGTCCTGGGGTGCCTCTCCGCCGCGCGGATGCACCACGCGCGCTGGGGCGGTCTCGCCCTTGGCCAGACGAAGGCCGATCAGGGAGGCGGGTCCCGCGCTGCCGCCCGCTTCGACGGCCCCGGCACGCTCGTCGGGGAAGCCCGCCAGGATCCGGGCGGTGTCCTTGAAGGTGCACAACGGGGCGCCGCGGGTGGGCTCGACCTGTGCTCCAGCGCGCAGGTCGTCGACGAGGCTCTTGGCGGAGTCCACGGTCTGGTTGTCGAAGAACTCCCAGTTGACCATCACGACCGGCGCGAAGTCGCAGGCCGCGTTGCACTCGATGTGCTCCAGGGTGACCTTGCCGTCGTCGGTGGTCTCGCCGTTGCCGACGCCCAAGTGGTCCTGGAGGGCCTCGAAGATCGCGTCGCCGCCCATGACCGCGCACAGGGTGTTGGTGCAGACACCCACCTGGTAGTCGCCGCTCGGCTTGCGCCGGTACATCGAGTAGAAGGTCGCGACCGCGGCGACCTCGGCCGTGGTCAGGCCGAGCATGTCCGCACAGAACTGCTGCCCCGTGCGCGTGACATGGCCCTCCTCCGACTGCACGAGATGCAGCAACGGAAGGAGCGCCGAGCGGGAGTCCGGGTAGCGGGCGATGATCTCGCCCGCATCCGCTTCGAGCCGGGCTCGAACGTCGTCCGGGTAGTCGGGCGCGGGCAGTTGGGGCATGCCCAGGCTGACGCCCTCGGGGGTGGTGGTCACCGGTCGACGCCTCCCATCACGGGGTCGATGGACGCCACGGCGACGATGACGTCGGCGACCTGGCCGCCCTCGCACATCGCCGCCATGGCCTGCAGATTGGTGAAGGACGGGTCCCGGAAGTGGACCCGGTAGGGGCGGGTGCCTCCGTCGGACACGGCGTGCACCCCGAGCTCGCCCTTGGGCGACTCGACCGCCGCGTACGCCTGTCCCGGCGGGACGCGGAAGCCCTCGGTCACCAGCTTGAAGTGGTGGATCAGGGCCTCCATGGAGGTGCCCATGATCTTCTTGATGTGGTCGAGGGAGTTACCGAGACCGTCGGGGCCGAGCGCGAGCTGGGCGGGCCAGGCGATCTTCTTGTCGGCGACCATGACCGGGCCGGGCTGCAGCCGGTCCAGGCACTGCTCGACGATCCGCAGCGACTGGCGCATCTCCTCCAGGCGGATCAGGAAGCGCCCGTAGGAGTCGCAGGTGTCGGCGGTCGGGACGTCGAAGTCGTACGTCTCATAGCCGCAGTACGGCTGACTCTTGCGCAGGTCGTGCGGCAGACCGGCGGAGCGCACGATCGGGCCGGTGGCGCCGAGGGCCATGCAGCCGGCCAGGTCCAGGTAGCCGACGTCCTGCATACGGGCCTTGAAGATGGGGTTCCCGGTGGCGAGCTTGTCGTACTCGGGAAGGTTCTTCTTCATCTTCTTCACGAACTCGCGGATCTGGTCCACCGCCCCCGGGGGCAGGTCCTGGGCGAGTCCGCCGGGACGGATGTACGCGTGGTTCATCCGCAGGCCGGTGATCAGCTCGTAGATGTCGAGAATGAGTTCACGATCACGGAAGCCGTAGATCATGATCGTGGTGGCGCCCAGCTCCATGCCGCCGGTGGCGATGCACACCAGATGGGAGGAGAGCCGGTTCAGCTCCATCAGGAGCACGCGGATGATCGTGGCCCGGTCGGGGATCTGGTCCGTGATGCCGAGGAGTTTCTCGACCGCGAGACAGTAGGCGGTCTCGTTGAAGAACGGCGTCAGGTAGTCCATGCGCGTCACGAACGTGGTGCCCTGGGTCCACGTTCGGAACTCGAGGTTCTTCTCGATGCCGGTGTGGAGATAGCCGATGCCGCAGCGGGCCTCGGTGACCGTCTCGCCGTCGATCTCCAGGATGAGCCGGAGCACACCGTGCGTGGAGGGGTGCTGCGGCCCCATGTTGACAATGATGCGCTCGTCGTCGGACTTCGCCGCGGACTGGGCGATCTCGTCCCAGTCGCCACCGGTGACCGTATATACGGTGCCCTCGGTCGTCTCCCGGGCCGCAGCGGATGCTGCAGAAGAAGGGGTCTGCGTGCTCATGAGTACGACCTCCGCTGGTCCGGAGCCGGGATCTGGGCGCCCTTGTACTCGACGGGGATGCCGCCGAGGGGGTAGTCCTTGCGCTGCGGGAAGCCCTGCCAGTCGTCCGGCATCATGATCCGCGTCAGCGCCGGGTGACCGTCGAAGATCAGCCCGAAGAAGTCGTACGTCTCGCGCTCGTGCCAGTCGTTCGTCGGATAGACGGAGACGAGCGAGGGAACGTGCGGGTCGGCGTCGGGGGCGCTGACCTCCAGACGGATCAGCCGGTTGTGGGTGATCGAGCGCAGGTGGTAGACGGCGTGCAGCTCGCGGCCCTTGTCGCTGGGGTAGTGCACTCCGCTGACGCCCGTGCACAGTTCGAAGCGGAGGGCCGGGTCGTCGCGCAGGGTCTGGGCGACGCGGACCAGGTACTCGCGTTCGATGTGGAAGGTGATCTCGTCGCGGTCGACGACCGTCTTCTCGATGACGTTGTCGGGGACGAGTCCCTGTTCCTCCAGGGCGCCTTCCAGCTCGTCGGCGACCTCGTCGAACCAGCCACCGTAGGGCCGGGCGGCCGGACCGGGCAGCCGGATGGAGCGGACCAGGCCGCCGTAGCCGGAGGTGTCGCCACCGTTGTTGGCGCCGAACATGCCGCGCTGGACGCGGATCTCCTCGCCGCCCTCGCCGCGCTGGCCGGGAAGGTTCTGGGCGCCGAGGTCCTTCTCGGGGTTGACGCCGTTGCCCGACGTGTTCGCCCCGTTACCGTTCGCGTCGCTCACCGCAGCAGGCCCTTCATCTCGATGGTGGGGAGCGCCTTGAGCGCCGCTTCCTCCGCCTCGCGGGCCGCCTCCTCGGCGTTCACGCCGAGCTTGGAGGTCTGGATCTTCTGGTGGAGCTTGAGAATCGCGTCCATCAGCATCTCGGGCCGCGGCGGACAGCCGGGCAAGTAGATGTCGACCGGGACGATGTGGTCGACGCCCTGCACAATGGCGTAATTGTTGAACATTCCACCTGATGAGGCGCAAACCCCCATGGAGATCACCCACTTGGGGTTGGGCATCTGGTCATAGACCTGCCGCAGCACCGGCGCCATCTTCTGGCTGACCCGGCCGGCCACGATCATCAGGTCTGCCTGGCGCGGTGATCCGCGGAAGACCTCCATGCCGAAGCGGGCCAGGTCGTAGCGCCCGGCGCCGGTCGTCATCATCTCGATGGCGCAGCAGGCGAGTCCGAACGTGGCGGGGAAGACGGACGCCTTGCGCACCCAGCCCGCGGCCTGCTCGACGGTGGTCAGCAGGAATCCGCTCGGCAGTTTTTCTTCGAGTCCCATGTCTTAAAGGCCCCTCAGTCCCATTCCAGGCCGCCGCGCCGCCATACGTACGCGTACGCGACGAAGACGGTGAGCACGAAGAGCAGCATCTCCACGAGCCCGAAAACACCCAGGGCGTCGAAGGTGACGGCCCAGGGGTAGAGGAAGACGATCTCGATGTCGAAGACGATGAAGAGCATCGCCGTCAGGTAGTACTTGATGGGGAAGCGCCCGCCGCCGGCCGGCGTGGGGGTCGGCTCGATACCGCACTCGTAGGCCTCGAGCTTGGCGCGGTTGTACCGCTTCGGACCGATCAGCGTGGCCATGACCACGGAGAAGATCGCAAAGCCTGCCCCGAGGGCTCCCAGTACGAGGATCGGCGCATATGCGTTCACGCTCCTCGCTCCTCTCAGTCGGCACTGACTGCTGGCGGTTGCGTCGGGCGAGCACTTCTGCCCCACGTGTCCCACGAGCCCCGTGCGTCCCGGCGAAGATCGCGAACATGTGAAGCAGGTCACAAGCCCAACTGCCTCGCATCTTATGCCCGGCGGTCTGTGATCTGCGACACGGGGTATTGCACAAGCTTTGTGATCTCCACCACCTGACGAACGATCATGAAGTCGGATGAGCAGTGATCTTCATACGTGAAGCGTCCGGGCGATCACCAGAGGTGACATTTCCGCTCGTCACCGCAGGTCCCGGGCGGCGTCTCCATATCAAGAGGGTTCCGCTGCATGCAAATTGGTGCTGGACGTGGCGCCTTGATAGAGGACCGCATTCACACCTCAGGGGGAGGTGTGTGGACGGGTGTGGACGCGTGCACACGTTCACGAGCGAACGGGGCGGGGACTCCCGCGCGAGACGCCACCTTCGCGGTGACCGTTCCGTGACCTGCGCCACATCTACCTATGGGTCAGACAAGCGGGGCTTGGCCATCCGTTCCCACCAGTGGTAGGTGGCGGGCAATTCGGACGTAATGCGGAAAGCCCTTGATCACGGCCTTGATGGGCCATGTCCGCAATGCCCGTTACGGCGTCAATAAAGAGTGACGCGGGGCAAATTCGGCCGGGGATTGAACAACTGTGGCGCACCACACGTTTCTTGAAGGTATGGAGGAGCCCCTGGTACCGCTTGTACCCATGTCCCACACCGCTCACATACGAAGCCACCGGAAGCCCCGTCGCAACGCGTCGTCGCTCGCGATGCGCGCCGGAGTTGCCGGTGGCGTTCTCAGCACCCTGGCAGTGGCCGGTGCGTCGGGTGCGGCGAACGCTGCCGAATCCACGACGCAGACTCTCGAAATGCCCACCCTGACGGCCGACCTGGCCACCCAGGTCGCCCAGTCGGCGGACGCCACGCGGCAGGCCGCGGCCAACTACGAGCTGCAGGCGGAGCGTGACGCGGCCGCCGCCAAGGCCGCCAAGCAGGCCAAGGCCGACCTCGCCGAGGCCAAGAAGAAGGCGGAGGCCAAGAAGAAGGCCGAGGCCGCTCGCAAGGCCGCCGCCGCCCAGGCCGCCTCGCGCTCCTCGGAGCGGACCGCCCTGTCCGCCTCCACGAGCTCGAACGTCTCCGCCCCGGCCAGCGGCAGTGTCGCGACCGTCATCGCCTTCCTCAAGGCGCAGGTCGGCGACGCCTACGTCATGGGTGGCACCGGCCCCAACGCGTGGGACTGCTCCGGTCTCGTGCAGGCCGCGTTCAAGCAGGTCGGCGTCGATCTGCCGCGCGTCTCGCAGGACCAGTCGACGGCCGGTACGCCGGTCTCGCTGTCCAACGTCCAGGTCGGCGACATCCTGTACTGGGGTTCGGCCGGTTCGGCGTACCACGTGGGTGTGTACATCGGTAACGGGCAGTACCTGGACGCCGCCAACCCCTCCAAGGGTGTGGTGATTCAGGACCTTTCGGGCTACCCGGCGACGGGTGCGGTGCGGGTCCTCTAAGGCGCACGAGCCACACGATCTGAGGGTCGCCGCCTCGGGGGCGGCGACCCTTTCGCCCCATCCAGGATGAATTGCCCTGGTACGAACTCGCTCTATCCGAGGTCGAATGTGTTGGGCAGGCCCAGCTTGTAGCGGAGTTCGTCCACGCGCTTGAGGGGCTCCATCTCCGGCGGCCGGTACAGCTCCCAGATCCCACAGCGCTCTGCGCCCGAATTGTCCGCATCCAGGAGTGCGTTGACGGCCCGGCGTGCGGACTCGTTGGCGCCTTCCATGGTGGCCAGGTCCACGTCGGTGCGGACATAGTCGCCCGCGAGGAAGAAGTTCGGCACCGCCGTGCGGGCGGACGGACGGTTGTAGAGGGTTCCCGTCGGGTGGATGAGGAGCGGCTCCCGGTTCTGCGGGTCCGGGCCGCCGAGCCCCGTCACCGCCGGGTCCATGAACCAGCCGAGCCGGTCGGCATCCGTGAGCGTCGTCTTCCCGGAGTCGTTGAGGCCGTCCTTCAGCTGCGCCCAGGCCTCGGCGACGATCTCCTCCTTGGTGCACTCACGGGCTGTCTTGCCGTACAGGATCCCCGGCTTGTCCCACTCCGAGACGATGGCCGAGAGGCAGTCGTGGGCGCTGCCGTCTCCGTAGTCGGCCGAAAAGTCGCGTACGTCCCAGAATTGGGCCTGGCCGATGCCCGTCACCGACCACGGTGAGTCAAGGCAGTTGATGTGTCCGTGCACCACGGGCATCGGCGTGCGCAGATAGAACTGGATGCCCACCATCCAGTCCGTCTTCAGGGCATCGCACTTGGCCAGCTGCGGGTCGGCGGCGCGCAGGGCCGGGCCCCAGGTCCCGCGGGCATGCTCCACCGGCATCGCCGAGACATAGTGGTCGGCGGTGATCGTGCGTTCCTGGCTTCCGTCGGGAGCCGAGACGCGTACACCGGTGACACGTCCGCCCGCGTACAGGACCTCCCGCACCTGGGTTCGCATGACGAACTCGACGCCCAGCGAGCGCAGATACGCCTCCCACGGAGCGATCCACGCCTCGCTCGTCGGGGCGTTGAGGACGCGGTCGACGTCGGCGTCGCCGTCCATGCCGCGGCCGAGCAGACCCCACAGCAGCAGCGCCTCGATGATGACGCGGCCGACGGTGCGCGTGGAGGCGACCTCGGCGCGGGTGGCGACGAGGTTGCGGGTCTGGCCGATGCCGAGGAGCGTCCGGTACTCCTCGCTCATCCTCTCGGCGCGGATGAAGTCCCACCAGGAGGTCTTCTCCCACTGGTCCTCTCGGCGCGCGTCGCAGCTGGTGAGGTGGACGAGGAGGCGGTCGGCGAAGTACGCGGCCTCGTGGGCGGGCAGCCGCGTCCCCAGGTCCAGGACGGACAGGAGCTGGTCGCGGATCCAGGACGGGGTGACGTCGCCGGGTGCGGGCGGAGTGGTCACCCGCCGCAGCGGGAAGTGCAGATCGGGGCGGCCGGCTTCGCGGGCGAACAGGGCCTCGGTGCCGCCGCGGAGGTTGTCGTGGACGCCGTTCGCGTTACCTGGGAAGGGGATCCGGCGCATCACATCCGGGAGGTTCCGGTAGAAACCGGGGAAGAACCGGAAGCCGTGTTCGCCGGGCAGCGACTTGCGGCCGCCGCCGGCCGTTCCGGGGACGTCCATCGAGCGGGCCTTGCCCCCGAGGACGTCGTAGTACTCGTAGACGGTCACCGCGTAGCCCCGCTCGACGAGTTCATGGGCGGCGCTGAGGCCGGAGACACCGCCCCCGAGGACGGCGACACGCTTGCCTGAGGCGGCGCTCGCGCTCCCGGGCCATAAGGCGACGGCGCCGAGGGCACCTCCGGCACCGGCCAGGAAGCGTCTGCGTGAGTGTCCGATGTGCTCCTGGGACTGTTCCGAGTGTTCTGTTGTCATGAGTACGGGAGGGTAGGGAGCGGCGCCGGAGGCCGGAAGGCCGTCGCCCGGCCACCCACAGCATCCACACACCGACCGAAGGAGAACCAGCCATGCCCCGTGTGTTCGTCCAGGGAAAGCCCGTCACGTCCTACCCCCGGTTGACGCCGGACGCCGCTCGCGGATCGGTGCGGCGGATCACCGAGGTGGGGGAAGAGGTGTTGCACAAGGCGTGCCGGGACGTGACCGAGTTCGGTCCCGACCTCGCCGCGCTCATCGACGACATGTTCCTGACGATGTACGTCGCCGACGGGGCCGGGCTCGCGGCCAATCAAGTGGGCGTCGACCTGCGGCTGTTCGTGTACGACTGCCCGGACGACGACGGGGTCCGGCACGTCGGCCACATCGCCAACCCGGTCCTGGACCAGCTCGACCCGGCCGGCCGACGCCTCCTCGACGAGGGCGAGGGGTGTCTGTCCGTACCGGGCGCCGTGATGGACGTGCCCCGCCCCGATCGCGCTGTCGTACGCGGCGTCGACCGGGACGGGAACGCCCTGGTCATCGAGGGAACCGGGTACTTCGCCCGCTGTCTCCAGCACGAGACCGACCACGTCAACGGTCGCGTCTACCTGGACCGGCTCTCCAAGCGGGAGCGGAAGGACGCCTTGCGGCAGGTGGCCGACCGGCGCGAGCGGGTGCTCGCCCGCCGCGCCGACAAGGAAGCCGAACTCAGCCGGTAGCCCGGGGAGCTACGCCTTCGGAGCCACCTTCGACAGGCCGTTGATGATGCGGTCCATCGCGTCACCGCCCGTCGGGTCCGTCAGGTTCGCGAGCATCTTCAGCGTGAACTTCATCAGCAGGGGGTGGGTCAGGCCGCGCTGGGCGGCGATCTTCATGACCTTCGGGTTGCCGATGAGCTTCACGAAGGCGCGGCCGAGGGTGTAGTAGCCGCCGTAGGTGTCCTTGAGGACCCGTGGGTAGCGCTGCAGTGCCAGTTCGCGCTGGCCGGGGGTGGCGCGCGCGTGGGCCTGGACGATGACGTCGGCGGCGATCTGGCCGGACTCCATCGCGTAGGCGATGCCCTCGCCGTTGAAGGGGTTCACCAGACCGCCGGCGTCGCCGACCAGCAACAGCCCCTTCGTGTAGTGCGGTTGGCGGTTGAAGGCCATGGGGAGGGCGGCGCCGCGGATCGGGCCGGTCATGTTCTCGGGGGTGTAACCCCAGTCTTCCGGCATGGACGCGCACCACGCCTTCAGGACTTCCCGCCAGTCCAGCTCCTTGAAGGAGTCGGAGGTGTTCAGCACACCGAGGCCGACGTTCGACGTGCCGTCGCCCATGCCGAAGATCCAGCCGTAGCCGGGCAGAAGACGGTCCTCGGCACCGCGCCGGTCCCACAGCTCCAGCCAGGACTCCAGGTAGTCGTCCTCGTGACGCGGGGAGGTGAAGTACGTACGGACCGCGACGCCCATCGGGCGGTCCTCGCGGCGGTGCAGGCCCATCGCCAGGGACAGCCGGGTGGAGTTGCCGTCCGCGGCGACGACCAGCGGCGCGTGGAAGGTGACCTCGCGCTTCTCGCAGGCGTCACCGAGCTTGGCGTGGACGCCGGTGATGCGGCCGGTGCGCTCGTCGATGATCGGGGCGCCGACGTTGCAGCGCTCGTACAACCGCGCGCCCGCCTTCTGCGCCTGCCGCGCCAACTGCTCGTCGAAGTCGTCCCGCTTGCGTACGAGGCCGTAGTCGGGGAAGGAGGCGAGATCCGGCCAGTCCAGCTGGAGGCGGACGCCGCCGCCGATGATGCGCAGGCCCTTGTTCCGCAGCCAGCCGGCCTCCTCCGAGATGTCGATGCCCATCGAGACGAGCTGCTTGGTGGCGCGCGGGGTCAGCCCGTCACCGCAGACCTTCTCGCGCGGGAACGCGGTCTTCTCGAGGAGCAGGACGTCCAGTCCCGCCTTCGCCAGGTAGTACGCGGTGGTGGAACCGGCTGGCCCGGCCCCGACGACGATGACATCGGCGGTGTTTTCGGAGAGGGGCTGGGGCTCGGTCACGGCGGGTTCTCCCCAAGATGCGAAATCAACGTGCCGACGGGCACTGGACACGGGCAGTCTATGCAGCGGTACTGATCACCTGGTTGAAGGGCTGCCCCGTGAACCGAGCTCTGCCCGACGTACAGCTCCGTGTCCCCACCGACGAGGACGTCTTCGCCTGGCACCGAGTCTTCGCCGACCCGGAAGTCATGGAGTTCCACGGGGGCCGGGCGGCCGAGCTGTCCGTGTACGAGGAGCTCACCGCGCGGCAGCGACGGCACGACGCGGAGCTCGGGTTCTGTCTGTGGACGATGGTCGACTCCGACGGCGAGGTGCTCGGTTTCACGGGCGCGCAACCGTGGCCGAAGGAATGGGGCCCCACGGGCGAGATCGAGATCGGCTGGCGGCTCGGTCGGGCCCACTGGGGCAAGGGGTACGCGACGGCGGCCGGGCTGGCCACGCTGGACAGGGTGCGCGCGGCGGGCGTCTCCCAGGTCGTCGCCATGGTCAGAGCCGACAACGAGCGGTCCATCGCCGTGACCCGGCGCCTCGGCATGGAACTGGCCGAGCACTTCCCGCACCCGACGCTGGAGCAGCCCGCGCACTGCTACCGACTGGCCCTCTGACGGCTCCCGGCAAGCCATCCGACGGCTTCCGGAATGGCCCGGGCCCGGCTTACCCTGCCGGTACCGCTGGGGGTGACGTCTGTGCGCCTAACACCCAAGACACCCGAAGTGCGCGTACCGCGGCTCGTGGGCCTGATGGCCGTGGACGCGCGTGAGACGGCCGAGGCGCGAGGAGTGCTGCTCGCCGCGCCCGACCGGCCCGACTTCCATCTCGCGGTCGTCGACTACGTCGTACGCCAATATCCCCTGCCCGGCGTCGAGGTCCCGCGCGGTGCCGTGGTCACGGTGTGGTTCGACCTCGGTGACTCCGAGGGCGGCGGCGCGGGGGTGCGCGAGCCACGGCTGCCGCGGCCGCCGTCGGGCGGGATGCGCCGCGAGCTCGACGAGCCGGGCGACCCGTTCGAGGTTCTCAGGTGATCGGTGCCGGGTGTGCAGGTGCCCCGGTCAGGCCGTGAAGCGCCGCACGGGTTGAGGCACCGCACAACCCGAAGCGCCCGCACGGGTTGAGGCACCGCACAACCCGAAGCGCCCGCACGGGTTGAGGCACCGCACAACCCGAAGCGCCCGCACGGGTTGAGGCACCGCACAACCCGAAGCGCCCGCACGGGTTGAGGCACCGCACAACCCGAGAGGCCGCACGGCTCCGGCTCGAAACGGCTCAGGCATGGAAGCGCCTCAGGCCTTCAAGGGCCGCACGGCTGAGGCGCCTCAGGCCTTGAAGCCCCGGTGCAGCGCCACGACCCCGCCCGTCAGGTTCCGCCAGGCCACCTTCGACCAGCCGGCCTTGCGCAGCCGCTCGGCGAGCTCGGGCTGATTCGGCCAGGCGCGGATGGACTCGGCGAGATAGACGTACGCCTCGGGGTTGGAGGAGACCGCGCGGGCGACCGGCGGCAGCGCGCGCATCAGGTACTCGGTGTACACCGTGCGGAACGGCGCCCAGGTGGGGTGCGAGAACTCGCAGATCACGACGCGACCGCCGGGCTTGGTCACCCGGTACAGCTCGCTCAGCGCGGCGTCGGTGTCCTGCACGTTGCGCAGTCCGAAGGAGATCGTGACCGCGTCGAAGGTGTCGTCCTTGAAGGGCAACTTCGTCGCGTCGCCCGCGGTCAGGGGGAGCCAGGGGTGGTTCTTCTTGCCGACCCGCAGCATGCCGAGGGAGAAGTCGCAGGGCACGACGTACGCGCCCGTGCGGGCGAAGGGCAGGGACGAGGTCGCGGTGCCGGCCGCCAGGTCCAGGATCTTCTGCGCGGGCCGCGCGTCGACCGCCTTCGCGACCTCCTTGCGCCATCGCCGGTCCTGGCCGAGGGACAGCACGTCATTCGTGAGGTCGTACCGTTCCGCCACGTTGTCGAACATCGAGGCGACTTCGTGCGGCTGCTTGTCCAGGGATGCGCGGGTCACAAACCCATTGTGGCAGTACGGACCGGACGACTCTCCAGCACCCGGCCCGTACGCCGGTCTCACACAACCCCTCGGGGCGCGCTCAAGGCAGCAGCTTCGGCTTCTTCTTCGCGGCCACGTCCTCGACCCACCCGACGAGCGGGATGGCGACCCAGATCAGCACCCAGCCGATGCCGAACATGAACCACTGACTCTCCAGCGGCAGCCACTTCTCGAAGGCGGGCACCTTCCAGAACTGGTCGATCAGCGGGACCGCGAGCACCAACGCGATCTCGTGCCAGAGGTAGATCGTCACCGCCCGCCCGTTGAAGATCGTCACGATCCGGTCGAGCCGCTTGAAGCGGGCGAGCCAGCCGAAGTCGACGTTGTAGTACGCCTTGAAGTACATCAGCAGCGTCACGAAGCCTGCCGACCAGAAGGTCTGGGCGAGCGACACCTCGTCCAGGTCGTAGGTGCCGAACTCCGCCTGGTGCCCGAAGGCGTACCAGCCGCCGTACGCCAGCAGGGCCCCCGACGCCAGGACCACCAGGGCCGGTTTCATCCGCTGGAGCACGCCCTCGCGGTGCGCGAAGCCGACCAGCCAGCAGAACAGGAAGGTGGCGAAGTCCGTGAGACCGCTGCCGAAGCGGTTGCACGGCGGCTGCCAGCCGTACTGGAAGACCACGATCGGGACGAGGGAGAGGAGCAGGAGCGGAATCGGGGCCTTGCGGAAGACCTTCAGGAGCAGCGGGGACAGCAGCACGAACCAGAGGTACGTCCGCAGGTACCAGAGGATCTCCCAGGCCTGGACGCCCCACTGGTTACCCGGCGGGTCGCCGACCGGCACGATCCAGAAGACGATCTGCCAGCCCGGCATCCAGTCGTGGATCAGCATCGCCAGCACGACGAAGAATCCCCAGAACCAGAAGGGCGGCAGCAGTCGTCGCATCCGGCTCTTGACCACCTTGAACGCGGGGCGCTCCAGGGACTTGGCCATCAGCGAGCCGGCGAGCGCGAACATCACACCCATGGAGGGGAGCCCATCACGTACTCGATGTGCTGCCAGGCCCCGATCATGGTGTTGCGGTTGCCGACCTTGGCGTTGCCCGCGACCGCGCCGATCTCCGGGTCCGCGAAGGGCTGCACGGGCTGGTGCACGGCGTCGGGTTCGAAGACGGTGTCGCCGTCCATCATCACGACGATGTCGTAACTCGCTTTGCACACACTTTTGTTGAGGGCGGCGGGCTTGCCCGCGTTCTCCTGCCGGATGACCCGGACATTCGGCATGCCGAGCGATTCGGCGATCTCGGACGTGTTGCCCTCGGAACCGTCGTCGACGACGATGATCTCGATCGGATGGGTGCTCTTCGCCAGCGACTTCAAGGTGTTGGCGATGCACTACTTCTCGTCGTACGCGGGCACGATCACGGTCACCGGCCGGGTGACCGTCGGCCCCCAGCCGAACTTCCCGCCCCTGCCGCGCTTTCTGTTGCGCTGTCTGCAGTGGCGGCGGGCGAGGATCAGCATCATCCCGAACCGGCCCATCACGGCGACACCGACGACGATCAGGAAGTAGGACAGCACCGGAACGACCCACTCGGCGACCGCACCGCCCAGATGAGGGCCTTGCCCTCGTAGAGGGTGGCGCCGGTGGCCTTGCTGTGGGCGGCCTGCTCGACGCGGACCGTGCCGGCCGCGCTCGTGCCGCGCCCCTGTTGGGGCCCGCCGGTCGGCTGCGCACCGCCGGGCTGCTGTCCGGAACCGGTGGCCTGTCCGGTGGGCTGCCCGGCGGCACCCGCCTGCTGGGCGTTCTGCTGCCGGCTCTGGTTGTTGGCCTTGGCCATCGCGCCGCTGACGGTGGTGAAGGTGTAGCCCTTCGCCTTCATCTTCTTGATGTACGTGCCGAGCGCAGTGACCGTCTCCGAACGGTCGCCGCCCGCGTCGTGCATGAGGACGATGGCGCCCCTGTTCTTCTTCGGCGTCGCCCACTGGACGATCTTCGAGACGCCGGGCTTCTTCCAGTCGTCGCTGTCGGTGTCGACGAAGACGCTGGTGTAGCCCAGGTTGCCGATCTGCTGGTAGACCGGCCAGCTGTAGTTGTCGACGGCGTTGATCTCCGACGAGTACGGGGCGCGGAACAGCGTGGTCTGGATCCCCGCGGCGCCCGCGAGCGCGAGCTGCGTCTGCTTGAGTTCGCGCTGGAGCCGCGCGGTGCTCTGGTAGGAGAGGTCGACGTGCGTGAAGGTGTGGATGCCGACCTCGTCGCCCTGGTCCACCAGGTCCTTCACCACGCCGGGATAGCGCGAGACCATCGAGCCGACCATGAAGAAAGTGCCCTCGACGTCATTGTCCTCGAGGCCCTTGAGGACCTGGGGGGGGTCCAGGTCGCCGTCGGCCCGTCGTCGAAGGTGAGCACGATGGTCTTGTTCGGCACGGACTCGGTCTTCGCGGTGCCGTTGTTGAACGTCAGGAGGGGGCCGCCGTCAAGGATCTTCTGGGGGACCTTGTCGTAGGCCGCGCCGTCGCGTACACGCGAGTCGTTGCCGATCTCGGAGCGCAGGTAGCCGTCGAGCAGCATCACGCTGACGAGCGCCAGCAGGAGCAGCAGGGCGAGGATGACGCGCGGTTTCTGCAGCGCCGCGGCCTTGCCGGCCGCCCGCTCCATCTTGGAGGGGGCGCGCCGACGGCCGCGCGAGGGCGTGGTCGAAGTCATGGGTGTGGATGCGTCCCAGTCAGTTGACGCCGGTGGAGGCGGACGCGGTGGGGGACGGAGGCTCGCCCGTGGCGGCGCCCGTGGGCGGAGTGCCGGTGGGCCTCGCGGGCGGGGTGCCGGTGGCGGCGGCGCCGCCCTGCGGCTGCAGGTTGCCCCCGGGAGCGGAGCCGGCCCGGCCGCCGCAGAAGGGGAACAGTGAGGAAGGCGTCAGCGAGGTGCCCCAGCCCATGAAGGCCATACCGAGCACGACCGCGTAGCCGAGACAGACGACGCCGACGAGCATGCCGATTCTGCGCAGCAGGCGGGCCCGGCGCCCAGAGTTGTCAACGAACACGGGGCCGTCCCCGGCCCCGTTGCCGCGTTTGCGGCGGCGGCCGCGCACTTGGGCGCGGTTTTCGATGGCTGACTCGGATTGCATTCCCCGGATATTAGGGCGCCTTTATGTGGCCAATTCTCTGCTTCTCATGTGAGAGGACCATGAGAGTGCGCCCAAACTGTCCGTTCCCTAAGAGAATGCAAGAACATCTGCGCAGCTCAGGCCGGGCACATATGCCCCTTATGTCCCACCCTCACGCCCTACTCATCCGCTTTACACCCCCTTTCCTGTGCCCTTCCCATGCACTTCCTGTATTCATGAATCACCACCGGATGTGCCACCTTTGAACTCCGGAATCGCACTTTGTTTCCGTCCTGAGACAGAAATCACGAGAGCGGGTGCATGCGCAATGAGGAGTTTCCTGAAGCCGGCCGCCGGGCTCGTCTGCCTGGTAGCTCTGGCCTGTGCGGGGTGCTCCTCGGGCGGTGACGACGCATCGGACGCGGCACCCGCGCAGACCCCGCGGACCAGTGCGGCGCCCTCCGAGAGCGAGTCCTCGTCGACCACCTCGTACGCCCCGTACGTGAGCGCCACCACCGCGTCCGACACCGACTCCACCGGGTCGCCGACGACATACAACCTGGCCTTCGTGATCTCCGACGGCAGCGACTGCACGCCGAAGTGGAACGGGACGTACACCCTCGGCAACGCGGCCGTGAAGACCCGGATCTCAGCGCTGAAGGAGTCCGGCGCGAGCGTGCGGGTCTCCTTCGGCGGCGCGTCCGGCAAGGAGCCGGCCGAGGTCTGCGACAGCGCGACCGAGCTCGCTGCGGCATACTGGGCTGTTCTGGACGCCGCCGGCTCGGCCCAGGCGGACTTCGACATCGAGGGGGACGCGCTGACCGACTCCGACTCGGTCGCGCTGCGCTCCAAGGCGATCGCGCTGCTCCAGAAGGAGCGCACCGACCTGAAGGTCTCCTTCACACTACCGGTGATGCCGTCCGGCCTCGACGACGACAGCCTGGCGCTCCTGGAGTCCGCCAACGACAACGCCGTGAGGGTCTCCACCGTCAACATCATGACGATGAACTACGGCAGTTCGTACACGGGCGACATGGGCGACTACGCCGAGACGTCCGCCAAGGCGGCCCACGATCAACTGCAGGATGTCTTCGGGCTGTCGAGCGCGGGCGCCTGGCAGGGGCTCGCCCTCACCTCGATGATCGGCGAACAGGACGTCTCGGGCTAGACGTTCACCCTCTCGGACGCGGCGCAGGTACGGGCATTCGCGGAGGAGAAGGGGGTGGCCTGGGTGTCGATATGGTCGACCTTCCGGGACCAGCAGTGCGAGGACGACAACTCCGCGTCCGACGATGCGGCAACCAACTGCAGTGGGGTGACGCAGAGTTCGGGGGCGTTTGCGGAGGCGTTGGCCGGCTGAGTGCGCAAGCTGCGGACCGCCCTGGGCCGCTCACACAGTTCCCCGCATCCCTGAAGGGGAGCTGCGGACCGCCCTGGGCCACTCGCACAGTTCCCGCATCCCTGAACGGGAGCTCCAGCGCACGGGGCCGGCAAGCTCAGCGGCGTCTGTGCACCAGACGTCCCGCGCACACAGTGGCGATGCAGGCGCCGTCCTCACCGAAGACGGCGAGGTCGGCGCGGCCGGTCTGGATGATCGCGGGCCGCCGTGCCGCACTCCCGAGGACCACGACGTCGTTCCGCTCGGCGGCGGCCCGGAGTTCGGGCGTATCGACGTACTCCTCGAGGACTGCCACCGCACCGAGTTTCAGCACCGCGTGAATACGTTCACGCGGTGTCGGCGCGTCAGGGAGCGGGCCTGCGTGGACGAGAGCGGGCCCCAGCGCGCCGGGCCACCGCCGTACGCGCGCGTCGGGAGCCCTCTCCCGCATCTCGGCCAAGGTGCCGACGGCCCCGACGCGGTCACGGCCCACGATCACCGCGCCGTCCTTGACCGGCTCTCCGGTGTGCCAGCTGATCCACAGCTCGTCGGCCGCGTGAATCGTCTCCAAGTCAGCTCCGACCGATGCTAGTTGGACGCCAGCAGCTTCAGCTCGGGGTGGGCCGTGCCGCCCTCGATCGCCGTCGAGGAGATGTGGGACATGACCCGCTCGTCGACCGGGTCGTTCGCCGGGTCGTCGTGGACGACGATGTGCTCGTACGTCGTCGTCCGCTGGGCGGGCACGCGCCCGGCCTTGCGGATCAGGTCGATGATCTCCATGCGGTTGGAGCGGTGCTTGGCGCCGGCCGAGGAGACGACGTTCTCCTCCAGCATGATCGAGCCGAGGTCGTCCGCTCCGTAGTGCAGGGAGAGCTGGCCGACCTCCTTGCCGGTGGTGAGCCAGGAGCCCTGGATGTGGGCGATGTTGTCCATGAACAGCCGCGCGATGGCGATCATCCGCAGGTACTCGAAGAGCGTGGCCTGCGTACGGCCCTTCAGGTGATTGTTCTCGGGCTGGTAGGTGTACGGGATGAAGGCGCGGAAGCCGCCCGTCCGGTCCTGTACGTCACGGATCATCCGCAGGTGCTCGATGCGCTCGGCGTTGGTCTCGCCGGTGCCCATGAGCATGGTGGACGTGGACTCCACGCCCAGCCGGTGCGCGGTCTCCATGATCTCCAGCCAGCGCTCGCCGCTCTCCTTCAGCGGGGCGATCGCCTTGCGCGGCCGCTCGGGGAGCAGCTCGGCGCCGGCGCCGGCGAAGGAGTCGAGGCCGGCCGCGTGGATGCGCTGGATGGCCTCCTCCACGCTCACCTTGGAGATACGGGCCATGTGCTCGACCTCGGACGCGCCGAGGGAGTGGATGACCAGCTGCGGGAATTCCTTCTTGATCGCGGAGAAGTGCTTCTCGTAGTACTCGACGCCGTAGTCCGGGTGGTGGCCGCCCTGGAACATGATCTGCGTACCGCCGAGCTCGACGGTCTCGGCGCACCGCCGCAGGATGTCGTCGAGGTCGCGCGTCCAGCCCTTGTCCGTGTCCTTCGGGGCCGCGTAGAACGCGCAGAACTTGCACGCCGTGACGCACACGTTCGTGTAGTTGATGTTGCGCTCGATGATGTACGTGGCGATGTGCTCGGTACCGGCGTACCGGCGGCGGCGTACGGCGTCGGCGGCCGCGCCCAGCGCGTGCAGCGGGGCGTCGCGGTAGAGGTCGAGCGCCTCTTCCGGGGTGATCCGCCCACCCTCGGCGGCACGGTCGAGGACGGACTGAAGGTCGGCCTTCTCGGTCACCGGGGCGTCCCTTTCGTAAGGGTTGTGGACGGACCGAACCAGCCTACGCCAGCCGGTTGCGGCCCCCGACGTCAGGCCGCGTGCGCCGTCGATTCCGCCCTGCTCAGGCCGCGTACGCCCCGATCAGGAGCCCGACGTACGCGCCCGCGATCAGGAACGGCCCGAACGGGATCGATGTCTTCCGCCCGGCGCGCCTCACCACGACGAGCCCCATCCCGTACAGCCCGCCGAACAGGAACCCGGCGAAGGTCCCCAGGAACACCACGCTCCACCCGTACCAGCCGAGCAGGGCCCCGAGCCCCAGCGCGAGCTTCACATCCCCGAACCCCATCCCATGGGGGTTGATGAGGAAGAGAAGGAAGTACGCGCCCCCCAGCGCGAGCGCTCCGAACAGCGCCGTCAGCCACTCCCCCGCGTGCTCGGGCACCGCCGCGACGACTGCGAGCAGCGCGAGAGCGGCGCCCGCGAGCGGCAGGGTGAGCAGATCCGGCAGCCGCTGCACCCTGAAGTCGACGACGGCGAGCAGCACACCGAGCGGCGCGAGCAGCAGCCAGACCACCAGCTCCGGCCGCGTACCTGTCGTGAGCGCGAGCCCGGCACAGACGAGTGCGGTGGCGAGGGAGAGCAGGAGGGCACCGGGTCCGTACGAGGCGGGGGCGCGACCGGCGGCCACGTGTCCCGCATCGTCGTGCACGGCCTCCGCCGCACGAGACGTAGGAGACGTAGGAGACGTAGGAGACGTAGGAGACGTAGGAGACGTAGGAGACGTGGGAGACGTGGGAGACGTGGGAACGGAGTCGGCACATCGACCGCACCGGGCGAGCCCGAGCCAGCCGTCCGCGACCCCGGCTATCGCGTGCCCCTCGGGACACCGGTCCCGCCACGCCTCGTCCGGCTCGACGGAGAACCGGTACGCGGCCCGCGGCACCAGCGACCCGGCCGCCGCGCCCCACAGGGCGGCACCGCCGGTCAACCAGAGATCGAGATCCACGCGCACACCCTACGTAGGCCGTTCGAGGACTGTCGCCACCGTTGCCGCTACCGCTGTGGGCAGTCGCTCCGCAGGGCGATGGGGGTCCCCCTGGTCGGGCGAAGGCGAGAGATGGGGCGAGGGTGGGCACAGCCTGCAGCGCCGGGCGCCCGGACAAAAGAGGTCCAGCCCCAGGGCCGGGGCAAGTCACCCGACAGCGGCCACGCCACTGCGCCACGTGGGCAGCAGTTCATCCAGCAACGCCTCCGTCCGCGGAGGCAACCCGCGCGCCCCACTGCGGGCGACGAGGTCGGCCGCGAGCCGCTTCAACCGCTCACTGTCCCCCGTGGCGTGCGTCGCCCGAAGCAACTCGTTCCAGAGCCGCTCGTCCCCCGGGGCGGACCCCAACGCCGCGTTCAGCGCCTCGATCGCCTTCTCCGCCCGGTCCTTCTCCAGATGGAACGCGGAGAGCGCGAGCCCGATGTCCGCCACGAGCAGCGGAAGCTGGGCGTCGATGATCTCGTGTGTGAGCCAGCCGTACCGCCCCCGCGGACGATCGGCGAGCAGCGGCCCGCGTACGAGCACGAGCGCGTCCGTGAGCAACCGCCCACGCACAGCACGGCTGTTGACGCCCTTGCCCTGCGTCGCCTCGTGGTAGAGCGAGCGCAGCACATCCAGGTCGGACACGACCGACTTGGCGAGCGTGAGCCGCCCGGTCGTGTCGGTGCCGAGGCGGGGCGTGCCGTCGGGCTCGTTGCCGAGCCAGTCGCGCAGCCGCTCGACGAGCGCGTCCCGCACGTCGTCGGTGACACCGCGCGGCCACAGCGCGGAGGACAGCACCCGCGGATGCACGCCTTCGCGGTGCAGGAGCAGCAGCGCCAGCGCCTCGTGCAGCAGCGGGCTGCGCTCGCCGTCGGGCGTCTCCAGACCGATGATCTCGTACGGGCCCACGAGGCGCGCGTACACCGCCGGACGCCCCTGCTCGCTGACGTCGACGAGGAACGGCGGCGCGGAGGCATTGGTGCTCTCCCGCTCGGGGTCCGCCTCGACGAACAGCTCGACGACCGCCCGCTGCTGCGCCACCGGCAGCAACTGCGCGTCGAGTTCGAGTCCGAGCAGCGGGGCGAGCAGCTTGCCCTGGCTGGTGATCTCCATCTCCCAGGCAGCGCCCGGCAGATCGCCGCTCTCGGTGCCGACGAGATAGCCGATGCCCAACCGGCTGGCGTCGGCGGCGAGTTCGGCGAGCTTGACGGCGTCCTCGCCGGACGGCTCGGCGGCGAGCAGCACGAGGTGGGGCGCCCAACGGGTGTGCTGGGCGGGGCCGGTGCGGCCGGTGAGCACCGAGTCGTGACCCGCGGCCCCCAGCGCACCGCGCCGCTGCCGCGTCTCCGCCTCCATGGTCTCCACCAGCGCCTCGACGTCGTCGAGGTGGCGCAGCCGGTTGGGCGCGAGCGGCGTCAGGTCCTGCCCGAACCCGACGAGCGTGATCGTCATGCGGTCCGACCATCCATTGGTCGCCAACTCCGCGGCGACCGAGGCGAAGACGCCCGCACGGTCGCTCTCGCTGCCGCTGAGCGAGACGATGCCGGGGACGGACTCGAGATTGAGGAGCAGCCGGGAGTCGTCCATGGTGCCCAGGCTGACCAGCCCGGGGTAGGGCGCGGCAGTGTCGACGTCCTCGTACCGTTCCGCGTCCGTCCGCGCCAGCATCCAGAACGTCTGGTCCTGCCCGAGCTGCCAGGGCGCGGGCGGCTTCCCGGCCGGCTGGGCGAGCTGCAGGTGCAGATCGCCGTTGCCGCTGAGCCAGGCCGCGTAGACGGTCGGCAACGGGCGTGACTCGGCCGCGAGCGCCGCCGCGAGTCCGCGCAGGGACAGGTCGAGCAGGCGTACGCCCTCGGGGTCGGCACCCACGAGCAGCGCGTCCTGGGCGTCCGCGGCGGACCCGGTCGGAACCGGCGGCTCCATGCCGCGCCGCCCGCCGACCGCACCGAGCGCGGACTGCCACAGCGCCTGGCGGCGCCGGCGGCCGAGGGCGCCGAGGAGGCCGGCGGCGAGGAGAGGCGCGCCGACGAGGGCTTCGGGCAGCCCGAAGGAGAACCCGCTCTCCTCCGAACCGGCCTGCCCCTGCTGTTGGTTGCCGCTGCCCTGGTCGCTGCCGGTCCGCTGCTGGGGCACGTGGATGTGCGCGGTGTCCCGGTCGCCGCCCTGTTGAGTTCCGCTGCCGCCCTGCTGGCTGCCTCCGCCCTGCTGGTGATCCCCGGTCTTGGCGTAGTCGTGGATCTGCTGCTGGACCTGCTCCGAGACCTTGGGCGCCTCGTCGGGCATCTCCACGAGCTCGCCGCCATGGGCGTCGCCGGGCATTTCGAGGATCCACCCGGGCCGGATCAGGCTGGCCTCCGAGAGCTTGGACCCGTCGGGCTGCGTACGGTCCTTGTTGAGCTGGTAGATCTCCTTGTACCGGCGCCCGTCCCCGAGATGCCGCTGGGCGATCTCCCAGAGCGAGTCGTGGTGGCGTCCCTCGGGCGGCTGGATCCGGTAGTACTTGGTGTCGCCCTGCTCGGCCGTACTGCCGCTGTCGGCATGCGAGGCCGCGTGGGCGGCCTGTTCGGCGATCGCGGCGGCCGTGTCTGCGGCCTGCTCCTGCTGCTGCCCGAACAGCCCGCCCGGGGTCTGCTGCGCCGCGGCGACGGTCCCCTTCTGGTTCCCCTCCATGCTGTGCCCGAGCTGCGACAGCCCCGGCGTGAGGCTGGCCGCGGTGGCACCGACGAGCAGCAGCGCGGCGACGAGCTGCCGCGCCAGCAACTGGCTGGGCCCCGAACCCGGTACATGGCCCGGCATCCCCACGCCGGACAGCGCCGCCTTCACCTCCACGAGCACACAGGCCGTGAACTGCGCCCAGGCGAGCCAGACCACCACGGTCAGCACGTGGACGAACGTGCCGACGGTGATCTCCTGCTGCAGCCAGTCCAGCGACGGCACCCCGTGCGGCAACGGCCAGCCGACCATGACGGCGAGCGCCCCCGGCACGCCGACCACGAGCACAACGAGCGCCACGAAGGCCAAGAAGGCCTTCAGGAAGTCCCCGAACGTCCGACGACGCCGGGGCAGGGGCTGCGGCGTCCGATTCCTCGGACCCGGCGAGCTTCCCGTCGAGCTGGAAGTGGTGCGTCGCGCCATGGCAGGTGTCCTGGGGTCGTGTGCGGAGGGAGTGGTCAAGTGGGGTGAGCTGAGCCTACTGAGATCTTAAGGAGGGTGTCGAAGAGCAGACAGGGGGCAAGGTCGGACGGCCCACCCGATTCCTCACCACCAGTCCCCTAAGCCCGAGTTGCCCCGCACCCCCTTCCCGTGCAGTGTCCAGCTTCCACGGCATTCGCAACCGTCACGTCACAGTTCTCACGGTCCCCACACAATCCCCTTTTGCCGCACCAATGCCCTTTACGGGCCCCTGATAGCTTCGTTCTCTGCTGCACACAGCTGCGCACACACCGAAAGCCGCACATAGGGGGAGAAGGCCCGTGTCCCGTCGCGCCATGACCACCACCGCCGCCGCACTCACCGCGACAGCGGCACTGCTGCTCACTGCCTGCGGCGGAGGTGACGATTCGTCGTCCGGTGACATCAAGGGGGCGGATACGGGGTCGGGGTCGCCGTCGGCTTCCGCCTCCGCGTCCGGTGCCTCGAACGTGAAGCGTCCGGAGATCACCCTCCCGAAGAACTTCGAGTTGACCTTCCAGGACTGGACGAGCAGCGACCCTGTCGAACAGGCAGTTCTCAACGACGCCAGAGAGCAGCTCCGTGCAGGATATGCGGCGATCACCGCGAACAAGCCCGACGGCGGGGCGGCCCTGGCCTTCTACGACACCGACTCCGGCCTCTCGCAGGACCGGCGGTGGATCAAGACCTACACCGACAAGAACCTCACGGTCTTCGGCAAGTTGCCCGCGTTCGACGCCAAAGGCGCCCTCCTCGGAGACAACAAGACACGAGCGGTCCTCAATTACTGCACGGACGAGAGCAAGGCGTACACGAGGGACCGCAAGACGAGCAAGGTCGAGGGCAACCCCGCGGGCACGAACCCCCACGTGTTCTACACCGTGACGCTCCGCAAGAACTCCGAAGGCGTCTGGCAGAACGTCTCCACCGAGTCGAAGAGGGGCGGTTGCCAGTGATGAGGCCTCAGCGCGGAATACCTGCCCTGACGACCGCGTCAGTGGCCGCACTCCTCCTCGCCTCCACCCCGGCCGGCGCGGTGGGAGGAGGGGGCACCAACGACTCCGGCGGCAAGACCGACGGCAAGGGCAACGTCTCCGCGTACGCCTCGGCCACGCAATCCCGGATCAAGGTCCGTCAGGTGAAGGGCCCCACCAGTGGAAAGCGGGGCAACGTCACGTCGGCGGACACGACTTGGAAGCCGCCCGCCTGTTGGTACGAACCCGTCTTCACGCCCGAGGGTCTGAAGGCGTTCGTGGACAAGTCGGACGGCAACGGCGACGTGGGCGTCCACGAGTCCTGGTTCGGCAAGCGCCTGTGGACCGACCACTACGAGGACGGCAAGCCGGAGACGAACTTCGACGACAAGCAAAGCGCCGCCGAGGGCTACAAGAATTACAACATCGGCAAGGGCGGCTACTTCTGGCGCAGCGTCGCACCCGACGACACCGACCCCGACTCCTGGGACTGCGGCCGGATCATGTTCTGGGAGCCCGACACGCAGATCCCGAAGATCCCGCACGCGCCGACCCCGAAAACGCTGGCCGAGTACGCCTACAACCAGGTCAAGGTCCCGGAGACCAAGATCGAGCTGAAGCCCGAAGGTAAGTCGACAGTCAACCTGCCCACCTGGATCTGGCTCGACAAGGGCACGTTCCAGGACGTCACGGTCCGCGCCGAGCTCCCGAACACCGGTTTGTGGGCCGAGACCACGGCGAAGCCCGTCAGCCTCCACCTCGACGCCGGTACGGAAGACGCCGACACCTACCCCGCCTCCGGCGAGTGCAAGTTCAAAGAGGACGGCTCCATCGGCACCCCGTACAAGACAGGCGACGCCGACAAGACGCCGCCCTGCGGCATCACTTACCTCCACGCCACGAGCGGAAAGCCGTACCAGCTGAAGGCGTCGGTGACTTGGCAGATCACCTGGCAGGGCACGGGCGGAGCCAAGGGCGACCTCCCCGACGGCACCTTCCAGAGCACCCAGGACATCAACGTCCAGGAGATCCAGTCGATCAACCGGTAACACGCTCCAACGAAGGCCGGCCCGTTCCGCACGATGCGAACGGACCGGTGTGGACGCCACACCGTCTCGCGCTGATCTCACAGGACTACGACCGCACCACTTACAAAATTGACTAGCAGTTCCAGGACTGGCCCCTCGACCGGCTGAAAGAGGTCCTGATGATCGACCGCACCGGGAACGCGTTCCACCTCTATCCGTTGAATTCGAAGGAAATAACCTGCATGGCAATCGCTTACGACCTCGATTGCGCGACGCAATTGACCGTGGTCGAGGTTGCGAACCGACTGGAAGAGATCGGCAAAGACCTCGGTGTCTTTGATGCGTCGGTTACCTCCGAGCTGCTGGTAGAACAGGGGGTGAACGCCCGGCTGGACACATGGATTCGCGTGGCTGAGGAACAACCGTCTCTGTGGCCCCCCGTAATCAACGATCTACGCTTCATTCCGACCGCCGCCGTGGTGTTCCGTATGGCCAGCGGCATCGAAATCTCGGACCAGCAGGACGACATGCTCCGGCTGGTCGTGCCGCTGCTGGGGCGAATCGACGGCGACACGGTGCTGCACTACCAGTTCGAGGAGATCTGGCTGCTCCGCCGGAATGGCGGACTGAGCCTGAACGAGGACGACGACCTCTGGCGCCCCCAGCGCCTGGCCCTCATCACGCAACCCTACTGCCGGGAAACCCACACCATGGACTTTGATTGAGCCGCCAGTGAAGTTCAGGTTCCACTCCAGCGACCTGCCCGGCCGGGACATCTGGTGCCCCGGTGCCGACGTCGCCCACGCCTTCGTAGGGACCGCCGAGGTCTTCGCCGGGGTGTTCGGCGTCGGCTCGGGCACCGGCTTGCCCGCCGACGGCGTATGCGTCATCGACTTCCGGGACTTCGGGGGGCTCTCCGCCGCGGCTGTCGACCGGTTCAGCACGTCGGATCAGGGGATCCTACGGTCCCTGTCCCTCGGTTTCATCGCGACCTCTCTGGTGCTCATCGACCGCGCCGGCCATCCTGCTCCCGCAATGCCCGGGCATGCCCAGGAACTGGCCTGGAGGACTCTGCGGGACCAGCACGCGCGCGCCATGCCGGTCTGATGCGAGGGAGGAGGCCGCCTCCTCCCACTCGAAGGACGACCTGCCGGACGGCCCTCCCAGACCACCCAGACGATCCAGTCGCTCAACCGCTGAGACACTCCCGGCCCCCGGCGGCCGGATCAGGGTCGGTCGTCGGCGAACAAGTCCTCCGCCTTCGCTGCGTGGACCGCCCGCTGAGCCCAGGTCTCCAGCTGCACCAGGTCGGAGCAGGCCTCAACCCGCTCCCTAACAGCGTCAGGTACCGGGAGTCCACGCCACTCCAGGATGCGCAGGGTCATCTCCGCACGATCCTTGACTCGCCCCTCTTCCCGGCCCTCTTCCCGGCCCTCCTCGCGGACCTGCTCTGCCAGCGGGTGCCGCCAGAAGTATTGGATCGCCGTCATCAGGTCCCTCCAGATCTGCTTCGCCTGGGGGTCGGCCAGGCATGAATCAACGAACTGCACGAAGACCGCCGCGCTGTCGGAATCGATGGTCCGCAGAGCGGTGGCCAGGGAATCCAGTATGGCGGCGGCCTGCGGGCCTGTGCCATGTGTCATCGCCGAGAGCACCGCGAGCGAAACGTCCCGCTCGGCCTCCCGCGCATCCGCGATCACCGGCACATTGTTCGGCCCCAGCACGAGCGGCCGGACCGTCAGCGAGTGCCAGCCGGGCAGGCCGCGCCGGATGGGCTGTGCCGCCCAGCGGGCCGTGGCACTGCTCTGGGTGATGACGATGAGCACCGGCTCGCAGCGGTACTTCTCGTACAGGTATGAGAGGTAGTAGGGCCAGCTTCCGCGCTTGCCCTCGTCCTTCTTCCTCTGTGACTCGACGACCAGGAGGTAGGCACCCTCATCCGTCTCCACCCGCATCAGCGTGTCGACACGTCGCTCGACCGGTGCGACTTCCGTCAAGTCGACGTTCATGGCCACGAATTCACGCGGCTCCGGGAACGGCACGTGCAGCACGCGTTGCAGGGCGCGAGTCAGTAACGCCGGGTCTTTCTGGAAGATCCGATGCAGGGCCTCATGCGACGAGCTGACCATCAGCTCTCCTTTCGGTACGACGTGATCAACGCGCTACGCCGCAAGGAGGTCACACCACACGTACTTGCCGGTGTCGCCGCCCTGACGCCGCGGATACCAGCCCCAGTCGTCGGCGCAGGCCCGGACGAGTTCGAGTCCACGGCCCTCCTCCGCGTCGACGACGTGGGTCAGCTCCAGCCGGGTCGGCGGTGGTTCGGGGCTCGCGTCCCACGCGCCGATGCGCAGGACTCCGTCGCGCCAGCACAGACGCAGGGCCGCCGGCCCCTTCGTATGCCGTACGGCGTTGGAGACCAGCTCGGCCGCCAGCAAGGTTTCGCCGGCGCGGACAGCACCATGGTGTACGCGGGCGGAGCGGTACCCAAACTGGATACGGTCGTGCGCGACGCTCCACACGGCACGGCCTTCATCGACTCCGAGGCCCAACTCAGCCGCTTTCGAACGCTTTTCCGTAGAATGAAGGCCGCGTCACTCGAACCCGAGCGGTCGCGGGACTTCATCCACAGGCTGGCGAAGGAACTGTGAGGCGCACCATGAGCACGCCCGACAACTGGCAGAAGTCATCTTTCTCCGGCAGCGGGGATGGCAATGCCTGCGTCGAAATCGCCGCCACCCCCACCACCCTCCGCCTCCGCGAATCCGACGACCCCACCACCGTCCTCACCACCACCCCCACCCCCCTCGCCCAACTCCTGTGCGGCATACGCTCGGGAGCCCTCGCCATGCCCCTGACGTAGGGCTCGCTGTACGACTTCGAGTCCGGCTGGTCGCCAAGTACGTCTCGGGCGGCGTGAGGACAGAGACGAAGGGCGGAGGCAAGGGCGGCGCCAAGTAGCCCCTCCGCCCCCTACGCCTCCCGCAACACCGCCAGCGCGAAGGCCAGGCGGCGGTCCAGCCAGCTGGCGTGGGGCTGGTACACCGTGACCCCGTCCAGATGGCCGAGGGTCAGGACGACGCGCTCCTCCTCGCCCTCTGCCCGCCAGGTCACGTGGTTCGGGGTGCGCAAGCTCGCCCGCTCGTCGTCTTCGGCGCCGAAGCTCAGGATGGAGTCGACCACGCTGCCGGCGAGTTCGCCCGCCTCACGCTTCGCTCTCTCCTTGCCCCGCGCAGCGATCTCCTTCGCACTGCCCCTCGCCCAGTGGTAGCGGGCCACGATGTCCGAGTGCCCCGGCTGTTGGAGCCACCAGCTGTGCTGGATGGTGCGTTTGGCGGCGGGGGTGCGGTGGACCAGGCCGAGTTCCTCGCCCTGAGCGTCGGTGACGCGGTAGCGTGCGCCGCCCTTCACCGGGGTGAGTGCGCACAGCAGGTTGCCTGACTGTTCCGCCTCATGCAGCTCGTACGAAGGGGGCTCGGAGTCCGCTCGGTCGGCCGACGACACCAGTGCCGCCGGGGCGAAGTACCGTACCCCGTCCCGCATCGTCGGCACCCGCACGGCCCGCTCTCCCGTCAGCGCCTTGCGGCGGAACGTCGCGGAGCGCAGTACGTCGCCGACCGTGAACCAGTCGGGTCCGCCGGACCCGTCCCAGGGCACGGGGTCGATCGTCGGCTCGTCCTTCTTGCGCCCGAGGATGCCCATGGCTCAGCCGACCTCGTTCTTCGCGACCGCCTGGCCGTGCACGACGACGTCTCCGCCGTAGAACATGCCGGTGAAGACCGGGGAGTACGTGAGCTGGACCTCGACCTCGACCTCGTCGGCGTTCGCCGCCACGCAGTGGGTCGCGGCGATGTCGGCGCCGGACATGCCCATCTCGCGGGCGAATGCCTTCACGCGGGCGCCGCAGTTCTCGTAGCGGATGGGGGCTCCGTCCTTGCCCTGGTTCTGGTACAGGGCTTCCTTGTCCACGTCCTGGGCGGCGTAACGGGCGGCCTGTTCCGCTATGTCGGCGGCCCGTTCCCGCTTCGAGATGGACATGCCGCCGTCGATGACGAAGGCGGAGAGGGAGAGGAAGACGATCGCGAAGATGATGACCGCGCCGGCGCCCGAGCCTCGGTCGTCCAGGCGGGCCTTGCGCGCCTCGACCCACAGCCTCAGATACTCCATCTCCCCCGTCACGCCTTCCTCTTGAACGGGTCCAACGGCGCCGTGAACGAACCCGTCAGCCGCGTCGGCACGTCCAGGCCGAGCATCGCCAGTCCCCGTACCTCGCAGCTGACCTCGACCGTGAAGAGGTCGGCATCCTTGAAACCGGCGCTGGTCTTGGTCACCGCCACCGGGCCCGAGCAGACGTCCGACAGGTCGGCGTCGGCCGCCTTCTGCGCCTCCGACATGGCCGTGCCCACCTCGCGCTGGAGGGAACCGGCGCGGGCGGCGTCCCGCGCCGCCCCGTCGATCGCCCCGCGTCCGTCGACCAGTTGCCCGAAGGCCACCAGGACGAGGATGAAGAGGATCATCACCGGAGCGAGGATCACGACCTCGATCGTGGACAGGCCGCCGTCTCTGCCCGACTGCTCGCGGCCCACCGTAATCCTGGCCCTCAGAAGCCTCACCACGGAGAGGAGAGCCATCAGTTCTCCCCCTCCTTCACGAACCTCTCCACCGGCCCCACCGACTGCGCGTGCACCGTCAGGTTCAGCCCCGGGAAGACCGTGGGGACCCGGGCCGTGATCTCCACCCCGACCTTGTTCTGCTCGGGCTGGAGCATCTTCACGTTCGGGCCCAGAACCAGCTGCGGGCCGAGTTGCTGGATATAGCTGTCGACCACGTCCTGCGCCTCGCCCCGCCACGCGCCGGGCTGTTCGTCGGCCGTCGCGCGGGCCTTGCGCGCGCCCGCCTGGGCCGCCGCCTGGGCCACATGGTCCGCGAAGAAGTACAGCGCGAACTGCACCGTCGCGAAGATCATGAAGAAGAGCACCGGTGTGAGCAGCACGAACTCGATCGCGGTCATGCCGGAGTCGCCGCGGGTGGAGGCTGCCTCCACCCTGCGGCGCACCCAGCGACGTACCCTTCGGCGTGCGCGCACCCGTATCCCCGTATGAGAAGTGGACGAAGAACTCAGCAGGTCTTGCCCGCGTCCGCGCCCTTGATGCAGTCGCCCACCTTGTTGGCGCCGTCGCTCAGCGCGGCGTTGATGATCGCGGCGACCACGCCGACGATCGCGACCACGACCGCCGAGATGATGACCCACTCCACCGCGGACGCACCGCGGTCGAGCTCCCCGGAGCGGGCGCGCTGCACCCGGCCCTGGAGGAAGGTGATGAGGAAGTCCACCCCCGGGATCCCGGTGCTGAAGTTCCGTCCGTTCATGGTGAGTTGTCCTCTCAAAAAGAAAATCGTCGTCTTCGGGCCGGTTCGGAATCAGACCTGGAACACGCGCATCGCCGCCGGAAAGATCAGGAACACCAGGAAGCCGGCGCACAGCAGCAGCTGGGCCACGAGCATCGACTGCGACTTCTCGCCCGCGCTGCCCTCGATCTCGGCGAGTTCGCGGTGCCGCATCGTCTCGGCGCGCGAGGCGAGCGACTCGCGCACCTTCGCGCCGTCGTCCGCGACCAGCGCCAGCGAGGCCGACAGGTCCTTCAGTTCCTCGACGCCCAGTTCCTCGCCGAGCGAGCCGAGCGCCTGCCACTGGCTGATGCCGGTGATGCGGGCGTCGGCCAGCGCGTTGCGGATGCGCTGCGTCGCCCATCCGTCGGAGACTTCCGCGGCCGCCATCAGCGCCTCGGGAAGGCCGCGGCCACCGGCGAGGCTCATGGACACCAGGTCCAGATACGCGCCGATCACGCGCCGCAGGTCACGGCGCTTGTCGGCCGCGTCCCGCCGCACCTCCACGTCCGGCAGGATGAAGAAGATTCCCGCGAAGAGCAGCGCCAGCCAGACCGGGATGATCGGACTGCTGCCGAAGCCCAGAGTCCAGACGATGGCGAAGAGGAACGGGCCGAAGAAGAGGCCCGCCGCGGCCAGCAGAACCTTCGTCGCGAGGAACTTCTCCCAACTCCGGTCCAGTACAGCGAGGTCGGCACGGAGCGAGCGCTGCTCCCAGCCCTGCTGCATATAGAACTCGGCGACCCGCCGGCCGACTTGGGCCCGTACGCTCCCGAGCCGCCCCGCGTCCGTCCCGCCGCGGTGCGCGGATTCGTACGCCGCTCCCCGCGCCCGCATCGCGTCGATGCGCGCGACCTGGGCGACCGCGCTCCGCTTCGAGGGCATGAGGGCACGTACGAGGGCGTAGATGCCCAGGCCCATGACGGCGCCGATCAGGATCGGCATGGTGAGGTTCACCGCCGTACCCCCTCTTCCTGCTGGGACGGCGTCCGGGGACGTACGAACTGGACCGACGACTCGTCCCGTACGAGGAAGCGCTCGGGCGTCTCGATCGTCGACAGCTTGCGCAGCCACCAGAAGCCGAGCGCGAACAGGCCGCAGACACAGGCCAGTACGAGCTGACCGACCGGCGTGCCGTACGGCTTGACGAACTCGCGGTTGAAGATCGACAGCCCGAGGACGAAGGCGATGGAGACAGCGACGACGATCTGGACCGAGCGGCGGGTGGAGGCGCGCTGTGCCATCACCCGCTGTCGCATGTCGACCTCCTCGCGCGCCGACTTGGCCAGGGCGCCGAGCACTTGGCGCAGACCCGGGCCGCGCAGGCGGGCGTTGAGGATGAGCGCGGCGACGATGATGTCGGCGGAGGCGTCGTTGATCTCGTCGGCGAGGTGCTGGAGGGCCTCGGGCAGCGGCGTGCGTGAGCGGAGCCGGTCCACGAGGGCGTCGAGGTGCGGGCGAAGGACCGGAGCGGACGCGCGCGCCGAGGCGGGAATCGCCTGTTCCAGGCCGACCGCGCCCGCGATCGTGTCGCGCAGCGATTCCGTCCAGGAGGCCAGGGCCTCCACGCGGCGCATGGCGGCCCGCTCCTCCGAGGCACCGCCGAAGAGCTTGTCCCAGAAGAAGACGAGGACACCGGCCGCGATACCCGCCACGGCCCAGCGCGTCAGCAGCAGCACGACGAGACCGGCACCGGCGGCGATGGAGCCGCGCTGTCCGGCGAACCGCACCAGCTCACCGGCCCGTTCGCTCGCCTTCTGCTTCTCGTGCTCGGGCTTGGCCGGCAGTCCCCGCACCGCGACGGCGAACAGCGCGAGGCCGCCGCCGACGGCGACACCGGACGCGAGCGCGTACAGGACGGTCGTGGAGAAGAGCCCGCCCATGGAACCGAGCGAGTCGAGAGCCGCGAGAGAAGTAACGGACGTGGACGTCATACGGTGGTCACCCCCAGCTTCCGCCACCGGGCAACCGGTAGCCGTGCGCGACGAGTTCGTCGAGACAGGCTATGGGCGCGTGCGGCACGATCCGACCGTCGGGAGCCTCGGCGAACACCTCGCTGGACAGCACCCGACCGTCCACGCCGTTGACCTCGCGGACGGAGGTGACCATGCGCTGGAGGCGGCCGCCCGACTCGTAGTTGTTGCGCCGCTGGATGAAGACGACGAAGTTCACCGCGCCCGCGATGAGCATCTGGCTGGCCTCGATGGGCAGCCGCTCGGACGCCTGGAGCGCGTACGTGGAAATACGGTTGAAGACCTCGCTGGAGCTGTTCGCGTGGATCGTGGACAGCGAACCGTCGTTGCCCTGCGACATGGCGTTGAGCATGGTCACGATCTCGTCGCCGAGGACCTCACCGACGATGACGCGGGAGGGGTTCATACGCAGGGACCGGCGGACCAACTCGGCCATGGAGATGGTGCCCTGGCCTTCCGAGTTGGGAAGGCGCTCCTCGAATGCGACGACATTCGGGTGGAGGTCGGTGAAGGTGTCGAGCCCGAGCTCCAGGGCGCGCTCGACGGTGATGAGGCGCTCCTGCGGCGGGATCTCGTTGGCGAGAGCGCGGAGAAGGGTCGTCTTACCGGCGTTCGTCGCGCCCGCGATCATGATGTTCTTACGGGCCCGCACGGCACATGCCAGGAAGTGCGCGACCTCGGGCGTGATCGTCCCGTTCCCGACCAGGTCGGAGACGAAGACCTTGCCCATCCGCGCGCGACGGATGGAGAGGGCGGGCCGACGCGTCACGTCCATGACGGCGGAGAGCCGGGACCCGTCCGGCAGCCGCAGGTCGAGCTGCGGATTGGCGGAGTCGAAGGGCCGGGAGGACAGTCCCGAGTACGCGCCGAGGACCTGAATCAACTCGATGAGCTCTTCGTCGTTCTCGGCGACGGGATCGCCTGTTACTTCCCGTCCGTCCGCGTACCCGATGAAGACCTGGTCGTACCCGTTGATGTCGATGTTCTCGACTTCCGGGTTGTCGAGCAGCGGCTGGAGCCGGCCGACGCCGAAGAGCGCCGCGTGCACGGCGGCCGCGTACTGCTCCTCGGTCTCGGCGTCGAGGGGAGTGCGGCCGAGATTGATCTCGGTGCGCGCGTAGTCCTCGAGTATCTGGGCGATGACGGCGCGCGCGTAGTGCCGCTCGTCCTCGTTGGACATCGGCGTGACGTTGCGGACCTGGTCCTCGCGGCGCTGCTCGGCGATACGGTCACCGGCGTCCTGCCGGAACCGCTTGACCAGCTGGTGGTCGACGGCGGTCATCGGCCGGCTCCGGCATGAGGAGCTTGGGGACCTTGCGCTTGCGCGGGTACGGCCCACGCGGCGCCGTACTGCTGGTACAGGTCCGCGGTGACCTTGCGGGCCGAGCGGATGAGCAGCGACTTGTCGAGCCGACCGCGCTTGCGCCCCGCCAACTGGTCGGCACCCGCCGGGTCGTCGGCGAGCGTGCCCACGACCCGCGCACCGGTCTGCGCCGCCACCAGCATGTCGTTGACTTGGTGGACGAGCTTCGCGGAGTCGCTCGGGTCGGCGATGAGGATGACGCCGATGAGGGGCGTGGCGAGCGTGGCGGCCCCGCGCGGACCGCCGTGCAACTTGGCGCTCAGCGCCGCGGCCCGGTCGCGTACGCGGGCGATGGCCTCGGGCTCGGTGCGGGAGATCAGCAGTACCAGGGCGGCCTGGGAGAACATCTCCACGGCCGGGGTGTCCCCGCTGATCCGCCCGCAGTCGGCGATGACGTCGGCGGGCGCGTGCGGGGAGTCCCCGAGCTGGGCGAAGGCACGGCCGAGGGTGGGCCACAGCCCGGCGAGCCCGGCGGCCTGCTCGGCGATACCGAGCCCGACGAGGACTTCGAGCCCGCCGCTCAACGGCTGGACGTGGTCCCAGAGTTGATCGGGCACGAGGCCTCGACGGGCGGTCGCCGCTATCGACAGCATGCCGGTGTTGGGGTTCAGCGGACCGCCGTGCGCCGCGGCGCTGCGGTAGACGAGGTCTCCGCCGGCCGGGTCGGTCTCGGCCAGCAGGACCCTGCGGGGCCAGACCGCCGACAGGGCTACGGCAGCGGTGGTGACGCCGGGCGAACCCTTGTCTGCGGCGAGGGCGATGAGCGCCATGTCTCTTTACTCACTCGCCTTTAGTTGCCGGGGACGAGCACGACGGAGACCTCGCCTGCGGCGGCGGCCGCGGTGAGGGCGGGGACGTCGCTCTGATCGACGAGCAGGGTGATGGAGAGGTTGCCGGTGCTGATCGTGGAGTCGTCGTTGCTGCTCACCGTGTCGACGCGGGCGCTGTCGACGAGAGGGGAGTTGCTGCTCGACGTACCACCGGACGACGTGCCCTTGTCGGAACTGGAGCTGCTGCTGTCACTGCCGACGCGGTAGGCGGCGACGAGCTCTCCGGCCTTCAGGGTCGAGGGGTACTGCCCCTCCTTGAGGGCGAGGCCCACGGAGGCCTTGCCGGTGGGGAGACTGCTCTTGCTGGCGAACATGTCGCCGATGACGACCGTGCCCTTGTAGATGGTGGACTTGGCCTTCAGCTTCTGGAGAGCCGCGCGCTGGGTCCACTTGACGTAGTTGATGTTCACGTCATCCGCGACCAACACGGAGGTCACGTGGTTGCCCACCGACTCCCCGGCCTGGATGTCGCTCGTCACTTGCACGACCTCGACACGGTCGCCCGCGCGCAGCACGAGCATCGTGGCGCCCAGCGCACCGACGAGGATGAGGAGCACCGCGAGAGCGGCGAGCGCGGGTTTGCGCTCGCGAGGCGGCGTGGGAAGACGCTCACCCATCGCCGGCTGGGCCGACGTGGCGGAACGGTGGTTGCCCGCCCCCGGACGCTCTTGGATCTTCACGCAACCGCTCCCCGTACACCCAAGAAAATTTCTGCCAATTCACATGCCAATTGGGACACTTCGCCCCGGTCCGCCCTTGCCGGACGTACCGCCCGACCTGGCCAAATAGCCAGCGCTGAAGCGAGTGTCAAGCCATGGCACCGTATCAGCCGCACATAAGCCCCTCAAGGCGCGTTACGGCTCGCGAAGCTCACGGGACTCGACGTTATCCACGCGCAACGGGGGCGGGTGGTTCCCTGTTGAGGGCGGGATTACGGACACCAGCACCGGTGTGCGCGCGCGAAGCGAAGAAGGACCCGGCCTGGCGGTTCGTCACGGGGGGCGCGAAGTCTGCACGAGGTGTTCACGGGGCGGCGGGCAGGCGTGGTGGTCTTTCAGTCTCATGAGGAACGAGCAAGGCAGCCGCGTTAGTCGGATAGCCGGGGGCGGCGACGGCCTCGAAGACGCCCGCGTTACACGCCTGGACGAACAGGTTGTAGGTGGTCTACCAGGTCCCGAACCCGGCCGGCATCTCGCGCCACTGGCTGCCGCTGTGGAACCGCCAGGTCACCCCCTCGAACTGGTCGCGCAGCCGCTCAGGGCACGGGCCGAACCTGCCAACCGGCGGGAACGGCCCGATCAACCGCCATTCGTCATCGGTGAGCTGCGCACGCGCCCCACATCGATTCCCACCGGCTCCCTGTCCCGGCCGGGACCAGGACCCAGTTTTGATTACAACCAAAGACCGGACCCAGTACGGGTGACGGCGGCCGGATCGAACACCGGCCGACGCGGCTCAGTCGAGGTCCTCGAACGCGGGGCGCCGACCCGTGCGGCGGCGTACGAACCCGCGCCGGCCCGCCAGCAGGGTGATGCCCGTCCATCCGACGACGCCCATGACGAGAGTGCCGAGTTGGCTGCCCGGATCGACATCCGAGGCCGCCTCCAGCGGGACGACGCCCTCCGGGTCGCTGATGACCTCGATCCGGTCGCCCACCTCCCACTCCGGGTCGGCCCCGTCGTAGTCCAAGGTCTCCTTGAGCTCCCCCGACCGGCCGATGAGGGTGAAGCGGTGGTTCGAGCCGTCGTCGTCGGCGGCGCTGTCAGCTGCGATGCGGACGGTCTCGCGCACCCCACGGCTGTCAAGCGCGGCCTCGGGGGCGTACTGGACCGAGCCCACGAGGACGAACACCGCCGGCAGGAAGGAGAAGAAGGCGAGCCACCACGCGTGGTGGAGGAAACGCAGGAGGATCACGAAGACGAGGCACCCGATGAGCCCGGTGATGATCGGGATCACTTCCATGCCCAACGCGAGATACGAGATCCCGGTGTTGGCCGCCGCGATGACCCAGCCGAGCCCCACCACGACGAGGGTGAGCAGGAGGTACGTACCCCGGTCCACGGTCCCACCCTGTGATTTCTTCATGTCCACTTCAGCCATCAGGGCAGCATAGGCAGCCGACCCGCCACGGCCCGCGTCCGGGCCCGGCAGATCCGTCCCGCGGCGCGCATGCCCACCACGTCCCACACGCCCGTCAGCAACAGGGCCAAGCCCGCGCGCAGGCCGGGCGGAACTCGCAGGTGACGGAAGGGCCATTCGCCGGCGCCGCCGCCAGGCCGCCCGTACGAATCCGCCGGGCGGCCTCCGCACCGCCAGCCGCCCAAAAAACGCCACATGATCAGACTGCATGAGAGCGGCTCACGCCAGCAGGGAAGGTCACTGGAAACCTGTACGCCATCCCTGGGTGCGCGGGACGACCGCGCACCACTCTCGGGCTCGGGTGGAGTCGGCTGCTCAGCGGTTCAGGTCCATGACTCCGACTTCGAGTCCCTCGTAGGACTCCGGCGCAACGGTGGCGACGAGGGCTCCCTCGGGAAGCATCTGATTCGGCCGCGCGGCGTGCACGGCGGCGCCGACATCGAAGGAGACGCCGTCGCGGCACAGTTCGGCAATGGTCACCGCCATCGCGTAGTCATCGTCGATCAGGTGCAGTACGTCGACCAGTACGCCGACGTGCTCAACGATCCCCGCACGTTCGCGCTCCGCTTCCAGCAGACACAGGACAGGCACCCACAGCCGAACGTCACTGCTGGCCGCTGCGGCATGTATGAGACCGGAGACCTGCTTGTTGCCGCCCATCGCCAGGAGAGTCGGGACGTCTAAGACGTAGTGCTCAGTCTCGTTCAACGGGAGGACTCCGTCACGGCGAGGGCGGCACGGTGAGCGGCAGTGGCCTCACGCATCTTGCGACGCATTTCGGCGGACTCCTCGTCCGTCACGTAATGGCCGAACCGCTCGGCGAGAAGGGTCCGCATGCGATCGGCTCGTTCCCGAATCTGCTCCGGGGTGAGCGTCTGAGCGGCTATCTCCTGCATCAGAGCTCGAAGGCTGGTGCCACGTGCTTCGGCGACGGCAGCGAGCTGGTCACGGACCTCGGCGGGAACGCGGATCATGACGTCGGACATGCAATCAGTATACGCGGCGTATACGTCCAGCGTCGTGGCTTCAGCTCAAGTTTGCGAGGACCGTATCCACGACACCGCCCGACGGGCCCCCGGTGACCGCACGCCCACCGGTCGCACGTCACACTCGCCGTCGGCGCACCGCCGACGACCCTGTCGAGCCCACGAGGCCCATGCAGCGACCTGCAGCGGCTTCACCGCCAAGGCGAATGGCAACAACAGCCCGTACGACTCGGTCACCGCCGAAACCACCGACAAGGCGGGAGACGAGTCCCTCGCCTTCAAATCCACCATGACGTTCAGGGGCGTCACGCGCATACTCCACTCGACAGCCGTGCGCTACGACGACGCCATCGCCGTCTACTTCTCGGTGAACGGCACGGCCATTGCCGAATCCAGGCCAATCGACGCCAAGTTGCCCACGAGCGTGGTCAAGGCGCAGAACGCGAAGCTCGGTTGATCTGGTGACCTGCACTGGCCCGAGCCCTTCCCGGCGTTCGGTGCCAGTGCCTCATTCAGGGCGGACCCGAGGCCTCCCCTTACGCGTCACGCATCGCGCGTGGGAAAGGTACTGGTGTCGACCTTTACACGCTCACCAGTGGCCAAGGGAAGCTGACCGTCTGCCCGTACGGGATCTCTGCGGCCCGCCCGTAGCCGGAGGCATGCGGCTCCGACATCAGCGTGACCATCTTTTTGAACGGGTCGGCGATCATGTAGAAGTCGATCCCGTACCGCCCATACTTCTGCACGTTACGGACGTAGTCCTTCTCATCCTCCGGCTCGGAGGGGACCTCGACCACGGCAAGTACGTCGATGCAGGAGTAACTGTTCTTCCGGCGCTCGGCGTCGCATCCGACGATCGTCAGATCGGGCGCAGCGTCGTTCTCCCCGGGGAACGTAACCAGGACATCGCCGAAGACGCGCTCCCGTGCGATACCCGCAGCCTTGACGGCGTCCTTGACATCAGAGACGGTCCAGTCCCGCTCCCGGCTCTGCGGGGTCATGATCACCCTTCCGTCGAAGAGCTCGATCTTGTAGCCCCCGGGGATACCGCCTCGCTCGATCAGATCGCTCATGACAGTCACGGCAGCACACCTCCTGCGGGGCGGGGGAACGGGCCACGAGGTGCACGCGGCGACGGGCCCAGGCTTCAACGTCTACGCCTGCCCGGAGTGCGCCGACCACTACCCACCGCTGATGGACACCCTGAAGCTCCTCGAAGCCACCCCGAGGCCGTCCCGGATGACGATCCGCGTCTACAGGGTCACCGCCGAAGGCGCGGTCGCCCAGGACCGCGGCGAAGTCCACACCTGGACCGGAAGCCGAATCGACCCCACCCCACAGACCTCGGCCTTCCCGCCCTGCAAGTGTCCGAGGTGCAGACCTGCCACACGCTGACCGCCGCACCCCACACAGGAACAACTCGGCCCCGCACGCCACTCAAGGCGTACGGGGCCGCCCGCCCCGACGCATCACCTCGCGCCGAAGGCCTACTTGTTGGGGAACGTCCAGATGTACGGCTCGCCGTCCTCCTCCGACCAGTGAACCTCCACCGACTTCGCGTTCGCGGGGATCAGGTAGGACTCGCACAGGACATGGCTCTCGCCCTGCTTCCACCCCTCGATGTCGTACGGGTCCTCGCAGCCGGCCGAGTCGTCGGACGCCCCGATCAGCAGCGCACCGCGCTTTCCGTCAGCCCAGATCGTCGTGCCGTCGTTCGCGTCGGGGCTGTCCGTGAGTGCCGGGCCGGCCTTGTGCGTGAACTTCACATGCGCGACAGCGAGCACCATCCCCTTGGCGTCCGCCTTGTCCTGCACCAGCGCCTGGGCCTCGGCCTCCGTACCGATGTCGACCTTCTGCGCCGCGATGTCGTAGGTCACCTCGGCGTCGCCTTCCTTGACCTTCCCCGTGGCGCTCTCTCCCGTGGCGAGCTTGCCACCGGAGGCCGCCTCGGCCGGGGACTGGGACGCCTCGGCCGTCGACTGCGACTCCGACTGCTTCGGCTTCGCGTCCGCGTCGTCGCCCCCGCCGCCACACGCGGTCAGCGAAAGAGCGAGTACGGCAACGGGCGTGGCGGCGCGCAGCGCGGTCTTCCTGTACAGCAAAGAAACTCCTGGTAGATGTGTTCCCCCGAGTGATCCGCCAGATTAAAGGGCTGCCTCGCGACACAGAGAAGCAAGGAACGTTTCGTCCCCACTGCTTCACACCATCCACATGCCGCATCCGCTCCGCCTGCACTACCGCGAGCGGGCCACCTTGCATCGACAGTACGTCACTGCGGCAACAGTCCCATCCTCGAACAGGCCCCGACCGTGCGGCAGTAGGTGGGTGCGTCACACATAGCCCCGCCGAGCCCAGAGCTCAGACGAGCGAGTTACCGGGGCGAGTCGCCAACACGCCCCCTGGCCATGGTTCTTTCACCCCATCACGACCGTCAGCGTGGCCCCGACAGCCGCTGCGCGCCTAGACACGATCGAGCCACAAGACCAGCCATCCCGCCCCTTTCCTCCCTATCTACCCAATTCTGCAAGGAAGTTCACTGTGGCGAAACCGATCGCCACACGGATACCGTCATTGCTCTTGACTGAACCTCTGTCCCACGGGGAGACCACTGTGAAGCGCCGCTCTTTGCCCGTTGCTGCCGCGTTCGCCGCGACCGCAGCCCTGCTGCTGACGGCCTGCGGCAGCGGGGACGACAAGTCCAGCGACAACGACAAGATCGCCGGCGCCGACCAGGGAGGGGAGACGCCGAAGGAGTCGGCGGAACCGTCGGCGGCACCGGCGGAGGACAAGCCGGACGGCGTGGACGTGTCCCTGCCCAAGGACATGAACCTGGTCTTCGACTGGGACAAGCCGAAGGACAAGAACGAAGCGGCCGCGATGGACGACGCCGCGAACTACCTCCGCGCCATCTACCGGGGCGTCGACAAGCGCACGACCAAGGATGCGGCCCTGACCGCCTACGCCACCGGCGAGGGGCTCGACTACGCGAAGGTACAGATCAACGAATGGATCAAGGGCGGCTGGACGGCCACCGGCACCCGCCGTCACTACGAGGCCACCACACGGTCCGCTCCGAACGGCAACTCCGTGGAGGTCGCGTTCTGCGCCGACACCGGGAAGTTCTACGGCAAAGAGATCAAAACGGGGAAGGTCCTGAAAGCCAAGCCCAGCATCAAGGACTTCGACTTCTACAAGATCATCATGGTCAAGTTCCCCACGGGCGAGGGCCTGTGGCAGGCATCCAAGGTGTTCGTCGAGACGAAGGCGGAGAAGTGCCGGTGAAAAGGTCACGACGCACTGTCCTCGGCACCAGCACCGCTACCCTGGCCATCGCGATCAGCGCCCTCATCCTCACGGCTCCCAACTCCTCGGCGGAACCAGTGGATACAGGCAAGGGCGGCGGCACGGAAGAGAAGGGCGGCGGCGACGAAACCGGCATCTACGCAGCCGCACGGGTCCAGTACTCCGGAGCTGTCGCCAAGGGCGGCGGCCGTGGAAACGTGACCTCCTCCGACGTCAACTGGACGCCACCACCCTGCTGGTACGCCCCCTACCTCGGCGCCAAGGACTTCAAGAAGAAGATGTCCAAGGACATCGAGAGCTCAAAGAACGCGCCCGGCATGACTGGCCACGCGGGCTCGGCGATCGCCGAGGTGGAGCGCCACTACGAGGATGAGTACGGCTGGACCGACACCCCCGGCTACAAGGACTACAACGTCGAGAAAGACGGCGAAGGGATGTTCTGGGCCGGCGTCGAAAACCCCGACGAGCCGGACTATCTCAAGCGGAAATCGTGTACCGACCTCCCCTTCTGGGTCGACAACGGCGAGGCCCCGCCGCCCCAGTACGAGGAGGCCATCACTCCGGAGCTGCTCGCCGCCCTCGCGTACCAACACATGCAGCTCCCCGACACCAAGGTCACCCTCGCTCCCGAGGCCACCACCAAGGTGAATCTGCCGACTTGGGCCTGGCTCGACGAAGCCGTCTTCGACGAGATCCAGGCGACGGCGGCCATCAACGTCCCCGGCTTCAACATCCAGGCCACGACCACCGCCAAGCCGGTGTCCCTCAAGCTGGAGCCGGGCACCGAGGACGCCGAGACCTACCCGGCCTCCGGCGAGTGCCAGATCAACGACGACGATTCGATCGGCGAGCCCTACGCCAAGGGCAAGTCCGACGAGACACCGCCGTGCGGCATCAAGTACCTCCGCTCGTCGGGCGACGGGGCGTACAAACTCAAGGCGACCATCACGTGGGAGATCGACTGGACCGGCACCGGTGGTGCAGGCGGCGGTCTTCCTGACGGCACCTTCGGGACAACGCAGGACATCACTGTTCAGGAGATCCAGTCCGTCAACCGGTGACGGGGCAACCCAAGACGGGCAAGTGTCCGCCGATAATCACGGCGGCCTGAGGTGCGCAACCGCTCTCGGTTGCGCACCTCAGTCGTTCCCCCTTGCGCGCGACTACCTTTACTTGCCCTTGACCTGGGCCATGCCAGCCCAATAACCCTCCTCACTACGGTCATTGTGTTGGCATGTGCACAGAGTGAACTACGGGGGCGGACTCGCATGTCGGACCTGAAGAAGGAAGCGACGTCGCTGCACAAGGCAGCGGCCGGGTTGCGCAAGGTGGGGCATCACACGACGAAGCCGTTGCAGGAGTTCAAGGCGGAGGCGGATGACCTGGGCGCGCTCGGGAAGCTCGGCTCGCTGCTGGGCGCGAAGGACGACATACGCGACGGCATGCACACCCTGGCCAAGCTGACCAAGCAGTTGGATGAGGAGTGGCAGGCGGAGGCGAAGCTGATGGGCGAGGTGTCGGACGCCTTCGACCTGCTGGATGTGCTGCTGGCCGCGGCGGCTCGCGGGAAGAAGGGCTGAGGCTCTCGTGGTCGACCTCAATCCGCTGCATTACATCAACAAGTTCAACCACATGTTCGGCGACAGTGTCGCCAGCGGTCTGGAGTTCCTGGGGATCTCCGATCCGGCGGTGGACCCGGACGGCGTGCGGGAGATCGCGAAGAAGTGGCGGAATCTGGCCACGGGCCTGGATGACGCGGCCGCCGCCGCGGGGCGGGCGTTGTCGGACGTGGAGTGGGAGGGCAAGACCGCCAAGGCCTTCCACAAGCGGTCCAAGGCGACCCGTAAGAACGCCACCGACATGGCGCACTCCCTGCGGGAGGGCGCCAAGGCGCTGGACGATTTCGCCGACAAAGCGCACGAGCTGCTCTCCGAGATCGGCGTCATCCTCGCGGAGATCGTCGAGTTCGAGATCGCGGGCCTGGCCCTGTCCGTGCTGACCGCCGGGGCGTCCGAGGTGGCCTCCAACCTGATGGCCGGTGAGCGCGCACTGAAGGTCGTCGCACTGATCGGGCGGATCGAGGAAGAGGGCACCACACTGGGCTCGGCCGTGCGCGGGGTGATGGAGGTCATCCGGGGCGTGGAGCGGGCGCTGAAGGCGCTGAAGGAGATCAAGGGCGTCGCGGCGGTCGCCAAAATGGCCAAGGAGGGCGCGAAGTTCTCCGCCTTCGAGACGCTGCTGCAGGACCCGGGCGCGTTCAAGGACCCGGACAAGCTGGCCGGCATCCTCACCGAGGGCGCCCTGATGGGCATCGGATTCGGCGTGCTCGGCAAGGCGCTGGGCAAGGGGTTGAAGGCGCTCAAGCCGGCCGAACTGTCCAAGCTCAGCAAGTTGTTCAAGCTGAACTGCGCCTCGTTCGAGCGGCTGAAGCTGAACCCGGGCTTCAACAAGCTGCCCGCCTCGATCCGCAACATGATCAAGAAGTTCGTGCGGGACCCGATCGACGTGGCCACCGGCGACATGGCCCTGCCGCGCGTGGACGTCCAGCTGCCGGGCGTACTGCCGCTGATCCTGGAGCGCACCCACCTCTCCTCCTACCGGTTCGGCGGCTGGTTCGGCCCGTCCTGGGCCTCCACCCTCGACCAGCGCGTCCAGGCCGACGAGGACGGATTCGTGTACGCGGCCGCGGACGGCGCCCGGCTGTGCTTCCCCGTCCCGGACCCGGAGACCAACACCCCGGTCCTACCGGAAACCCCGGGCTCCCGGCTGACGCTCTCTTGGGACGACGAGGTTGACGGCGCGGTCCGCATCACCGACCCGGACACCGGGCTGATCCACGTCTTCCACTCCCCGGTGGCGACGGCCGACGACGAGGCGGTCGACCTGCCCCTGCAGCACATCCAGGACCGCAATGGCAACCGCATCACCGTCGTCTACGCCGAGGGCGACATCCCCGCCGCGGTCGTCCACTCGGGCGGCTACCACATAGTCCTGGACCGTCACCCGGCCCTGTCCCGCATCACCGGCCTGCGTCTCCTCGACCCCACCGCACCAGCCGCCCCCGGTACCACCCTGCTCACCTTCACCTACGACGAGCAGGGCCACCTGACCGAGGAGGCCAACTCTTCGGGCCTGCCCATGCGTTACACCTACGACGCGAACGGCCGCATCACCTCCTGGACCGACCGCAACGGCACCACGTACGCCTACACGTATGACGAACACGGCCGGGTCGTCCGCACCGAGGGCAGCGACGACTTCCTGACCGGCACTCTCGTCTACGACGACGCCACCCGCACGACTACCGTCTCAGATTCCCTGGGACACACCAGACTGTATGAGCACAACGAGGCGCTCCGTCTCATCCGTTCAATTGATCCCCTGGGGCAGGTCACCCTCCAGGAGTGGGACGACGAGCACAGGTTGACCGCAGTCACCGATCCGCTGGGCCATACCACCCGATACGGCTACAGCCCAAGCGGGCAGGTGATGTCCATCCTTCGCCCAGACGGCCGCCAAACAATCGCCGAGTACAACGAGCTCGACCTGCCCACAGCGGTGACTGGTCCCGACGGGGGCATGTGGCGCCTGGAGTACGACGGGCGTGGCAACCGCACCGCCGTGACGGACCCGTCCGGCGCCACTACGCGTGTGACGTACAACCCGGTGGGCCACTCCACGTCAACCGTCGACGCACTCGGCAGTGCCACGCTCTTCCGCTGTGACGCGGTAGGCCTGCCCCTCGCGATCACGGACTCGTCGGGCGCTGTCACGACATATGAGTTGGACCCCTTCGGTCGCCCGACCGTGATCACAGACCCGTCAGGGGGCACGACACGACTGGAGTGGACGATCGAAGGCAAGCCAGCCTGTGCCGTCGGGCCGGATGGCGCCACCGAGTCGTGGTTCTACGACGGCGAGGGCAACTGCATCAGCCACATCGATGCGATGGGCGCCGTCGCCCACTTCGAGTACACGCACTTCGAACTACTGTCGGCCCGCACGGGTTCGGACGGTGTCCGGTACGAGTTCGCCTACGACACTGAGACGCGCGTTACAAAGGTCACCAACCCGCAGGGCCTGACGTGGGCATACGAGTACGACGCGGTCGGCAACCTGGTCTCCGAAACGGACTTTGACGGCCGCACGCGCACGTACGAGTACGATGCGGCGGGCTTCCTGAGGTGCCGCGCAGACGCCCTGGGGCAGTCGGTCGCGTTCGAGCGTAATGCGCTGGGCCAGGTGACGCGGAAGGATGTATCGGGCCAGGTCACGACGTTCGCGTACGACCTGACGGACCAACTGGCCCAAGCCGCGGGCCTGGACACGACGCTCACTCTTGTCCGCGACGGCTTGGGGCGCCTCCGCTCGGAGACGATCAACGGCCGAACGGTGACGTACACCTACGACGAGCTGGGCCGTCGCACAGGCCGCACCACGCCCAGCGGTGCGCAGAGCAGCTGGACCTACGACGCGGCAGGCAACCGTAGTCATATGGTGGCCTCGGGCCGAAGCATCGAATTCACCTACGACCAGGCAGGCCGCGAACTGGCACGCCATATCGGCGGGACGCTCGGCCTGACCCGCACTTACGACCCCCTGGGCCGTCTGGCCGCTCAGTCGGTGACGGCCGCGAGTGGCCGCTTGGTCCAGCACCAGGCGTACACGTACCGCGCCGATGGCAACTTGGTTGGGATCGAAGACCAGCTCTCTGGTAAGCGTCGCTTCGACTTGGACGCGGCAGGCCGGGTCACGGCGGTGCACGCGGCGAACTGGACCGAGACGTACGCGTACGACGAGGCGGGCAACCAGACCTCTGCGTCCTGGTCGACATCACAACTTGGCCGGGACGCGATGGGGGAGCGCACATACGAGGGCACCCGTATCACCCGCGCGGGCAACGTCCGCTACGAACACGACGCCCTCGGCCGCATCGTCCTGCGCCAGAAGACCCGTCTGTCCCGCAAGCCGGACACCTGGCGCTACGAATGGGACGCGGAGGACCGTCTCACGGCAGTGACGACCCCGGACGGCGCCCGCTGGCGCTACACCTACGACCCGCTGGGCCGCCGCACGGCAAAGCTCCGCCTAGTCGGCGACGGCGAAACGGTCATCGAACGGGTCGACTTCACCTGGGACGCCACGACCCTGTGCGAACAGACCACCATGTCCCCCGCCCTGCCGAACCCAGTGACCCTCACCTGGGACCACCAGGACCTGCGCCCCATCGCTCAAACCGAGCGCATCACGGCGGCGGATGCACCGCAAGAAGAGATCGACTCCCGCTTCTTCGCCGTCGTCACTGACTTGGTCGGCACTCCCAGCGAACTCGTGGACGAGCACGGCGAGATCGCATGGCGCACCCGCAGCACCCTGTGGGGCACCACCGCCTGGGCAGCGGACAGCACGGCGTACACGCCCCTGCGCTTCCCCGGCCAGTACTACGACCCCGAGACGGGGCTCCACTACAACTACTTCCGGCACTACGACCCCGAAACCGCCAGATACCTCACCCCGGACCCACTCGGGCTCGAGCCGGCACCCAACCCCGCCACCTACGTCCTCAACCCGCATGTTTGGACGGATCCTCTCGGCCTCAGTCCATATCCAACCCGTGTCAAAGACGGCGGCTGGGACTTGAGAGGGCGGAGCCCGCTCAGCATTATCCCTGGTGATGCTGAAAAGCGTGTACTCACGCCCGATGCCAACGGTGGCGCCCAGAATGGTGTTGAATACAAGTGGAAGGACCCTGAAACAGGAAACACGGTCCGACTTCGAGTTCACGATAAGGACGGCACCGCCCCAGCGGGTTCGAATGCTGCCAACGGCGACGTCTATCGAATATCGATCGGCGGTAAATATCAAGATGATGCAGGAAACCTTTACCACCGAAACGTCCATAATCCGAACAGTCCGCATTATAATCCAAATGGCGCCAATGCCACGCATATTCCGTGGCCGATCCCGTTCTTGCTTCCTTACTAATTTCAAAGTAGGTAGAGTTTCATGAGTCCGCGTGAATTCTTGGATCTGATTCGAAAGGTTATGGACGCCGAGCCGCGCCAGCGAGAACGTGGGGCAGACGAAGTCACTGACCACTTGAGCGCTTACTCTGCCGCTGAGGCTGCGGCTCTGGCGACGATCCTGTCGGCGACCGCGTCCTGCGAAAAGGGTCATGAGGCTCTGGAGGCTCAACTCCACGCCATCCTTGAACTTACGTCAACTGGCCACGTCAATTTGGGTCACATTTCACGCTTGAGTGAGATCAACCTGAAGGAGCTTCCGATCCCGCTTAGGGAATACGTCACCGACTTGCTTGAGGGGTGAATGGAAGGCGCCGGTAAGACAGTCACTGCAGCGGGGATTCCTGTGGTGAACGAGGCGGAACGGCAGTCAGCAGGGTCGACGCCTGACGAACGGGTGCGACCGCGGACTCACCCGCACTTGACGCCCTTGGCGAGTTCGCGGGCAGGCACGGAGTCGCCTCCGTGCCTGCCTCTCTGGCGGTCGATGGACTGGATCTCCTTGCCCGTCACATCCTGCTCGTACGTCGACAGCCCGTCCGGCAGACCAGGTTGGTGCGGCGGTCCGTCCGGGTCGGCCAAGCCGCAGCCGTCATCCGTCATCATGGCGCTTGCCCTCAGTTGGTTGATCGGCGTGGCAGGTGCTGACGGCATACAGGGCGCGTCTCAGGTGATCCCGTGGGTCAGACCCACCGCAGGGAGTGGGCGATGGCATCGCACAGCTCCCCCATCGGGCCCTCGGTGCCGCTCAGCGGCGTGGAGAAAGCCAGGTGTAGGTAGCCCACTCCGCCGGGCATGTGTACGTGAAAATCCATGGTCGTCTTGGTGATGACGCGGACCGTCCGGCCCACGGGCAGCTCAATGACATCCACCGCTGCGTCCGGGCCCATGCGCTGAGCCAGTGCCCGGGCGAACTCGTCCGCCTCCGGTGCCAGTCCTCGGGGCGTCTGTGCCAAGGAGATCAGGAGGGAGGCGGGCAGGGCCGACCCGCCGGGCGACTCCGTCTTGAGGAAGAATTCCAACGCGCCCTGCGCGACGCCGACTTCGGCGGTGTTGCGCAGGGTTGTCCAGATGCTTCGAGCGACCTCCGCGGGGACACCGCTCCCCGCGGACTCCTTGTCCACGAAGGTCTTCAGCTGACGGCGCCAGCGCTCGTGCGTGAGGTCCACGCGGAACCAGTCGCGGGGTACGAGGATGCGGTAGTCCGAAGGCGGAGTCGTGGCGGTGCTCACGCCCCGGCCTCGGCGGAGGTGATCAGCGGCGAGCCGTCGGCGTGGAAGAGGCGGATGCTGCTGACGGTGTTGCCGAACATCGTGGAGAGGGTGTCCCAGCCGACCGCCGTGGGGGTCGCCATCTCCATGGCGAAGGTGGTGTCGTTGGGGAGCGGGACGTGGACGCATATGTACCAGGTCGGGAAGGCGAGGCTCTCGCCCGTCTCGGTCAGTTCGCCACTGAGCTTCGACTCCCGGGTACCGATGCACGAGACCGCGGATCCGCAGGGCAGCTCGATCTCGGAGACCTCGCCGGTCTCGATCCGGCGCAGGCTCGATGCGATCGCTTTCACCGCGCCCCGCACACCGCCGTCGACTTCCGGGCTGTCGACAAGGTAGGCCACCACTGTCGCCGTGCAGGGGGAGCCGTCGACCGCGGTGAGGCAGATGCTCGCGTACTCGGCTCCGACGGCCTGAAGATCGCCGGAGACGAGCGCGCAGATGACCCCGAATGTCGTCTTGTCGTCGTCTTCGGCGCCCGGGAGCGCCTTGTTGACGAGTTCCTCCAACAGTCGCACCATCTCGTCGTCGTCCGACTCCTGGACGGGGAGGTCGTGGTAGATCTCCGGCATCACCCAGCGGACGTGGATGTCGTCCGCGTGGAGGGTGGGCGGAGCGGCCTGGGTCGGGATCAGTGTGAGCGGTTCGGTCTGGATCGTCACGAGGGCTGTTCCTGGTCAGGGATGGGACGGTCGGGTGCTTCGGGGAAGAACTTCCGCGATGTCGCGTACATGCCGTAATAGGGGTACAGGTGCGGAATGTCGGCACCGCCCCGTCGTGCGATGCCGGCGATCTTGCGATAGAGGCGGGCCCTGCAGCGCGTGTTGCGGAGAGTCTTCTCGCGCACATCGCGCAGTCGCGACAGGAAGAGCGGCGCCGTGGTGGCGACGAGCAGCAGCGCATCCACTACGATGAAGGCAATCTGGAATTGCCGGGACCTCTCGGATGCGACCAGATCCCAGAAAGGCCAGGCGCCGACCCCGAAAATGAAAATCGGGATGGCGAGGAGACAGCCCAGGAGGCTGCCCTTCTCGGTGTCGTCGCGCCGCTGGAAAAGCATCCAGTGCACGGCCCGGTCATCGAGGAAATCAAAGCGGACCTCTCTCCCGTAGCGTTCGGCAGCTGCCTTGGCAGCCGGAACGGCGGCGATGACCGACGAGGGGATCACGTCGTGGACGGTCCCCTGGTCATCCACGAACTTCCCAAACTCAAGTGCTTGGTAGTCACCCATGAGTCGACTCTCCTCAGCCTGTGGGCGCCAGAGCGGCGTGGAACGACGTCGACGACGGGCTTGGCTGCGGTGTCGGGGACGGTGTCTTCGAGCCGCCGGAAGGACTGGGCGTCAAGTCCGGTGCGGGGGTGGGCCGGGCGTCACCAGGGGGCGAACTGGTCTTGTCCGACTTATCCGTGCTGGTGTAGTGCGCTATCCCGAGTTGGACGGCAAGGTTGCTCACAGCAGCGCCCTTGATGAACCGCGTGAGGAGTTCCGGCTTGAACCCTTCCTCCGGGAGCACCTTGAGGCCCTTCTTGGAAAGGTACTTGGAGGCCGCGACGACGCCCTTGTTGATGTTCTTCACGGCGAAGCCATTGGTGAAGGCCATCCAGATACCCTCCTTTGCGGCAAGCAGCCGCAACCCTTTGGCAGCCTTCAATCCCTTCAGCGCACCGAGGCCGGGAATGATGCCCAGGGCATCCATGCCCATCGCCAGGAGATCGAGCTTTCCGCCACGGGCGAAGACGTCGTACAGACGGCCTGTCAGTGCGGTGGCGCTCATCACGGATGCCAAGGCGATAAGGAGCACGGGGGTCAGCGCGCCGGCCGACAGGATGACCGCCGCAATCAGGGCCGCCGCCGCGACGTACGTGGCGATGGTCGAGAACAGATCCGCATGATCGGCGAGCCAGTCCATGATTCCGCCGGGATCGTGGACCCCGTCATGGTGGATCACGTTCTTGATCTTCCTGGCAGCCCGTGACACGGCCTCGTCACGGATGACCTTCGCCTTCATTATCTTGCTTCCGGCTTTGGTCATGAGAGCCGAGGCATCGTCCTGCTTCTTCTGCTGCTTGCTGTGCTCCACCGCTTCATTGCCCGTCAGGACCTTCCCCTGGTTCGGGTCCAGCACCTTGGCGGCAGCCTTGTAGTCGACCTCGTGGTCGCGGTACTCCTGCAGGCCCTCGTCCGCCATACGCTGCGCACGGCGGAGTTCGCTGGCGTACTCGTCCGACTCGCCGTCGTCCTCCCGGACCTTGGTGCCGAGCGCCGACGCGGCCTCGTCATAGCGGTCGTACGCCTTCTTCAGCCGACCGGCCGCATCGCCCGCGATTTCGTGGAAGGCACGGCCCGCGTCACTGTCCCAGCCGTCGACCGATGCCAACGCCTTGATGTTCCGGGCCTGCTTGTCGATCTCATCGGCCATGCCCCGCAGTTTCTTGCCGAGCTTCGCCACCTCGTACGGGTCACCGGGCACAGGGTCGGAGTCCCACAACGGCGACCAGTCCTTGGGACGGGCTGTCACTGTTACTTCTCCTTCTTCCCGCTCTTCTTGGCATCCCGCAGCGCCTTAGCCAGCTCATGGTCGATCTTCTCGTACGACTTGGCCGCGTTGTCGGTGTACTTGGCCAGGTTCTCTATGTCCTTCATGAGCTTCTTGCGGTTCTTCTTCCAGTTTTCGGAGAAGTCGTCGAAGACGTCCCGCAATTTGTCGGCGCCGAGTTCGTCGCCGTAGCCGTCGGCCGGGTTGCCGTGTTCCTTGAACTCGCGGTGGATTCGGTAGAGCGAGTTCGAGCACTCCTTGATCAGGTCAAGGTCGTATCGCGTTCTGTCCGCCACGGGTTGAGACTTCCTGCCTAGAGGTCGTGTGAGACTGCTTCACGATGGGCTGTCAGCGATTGGCCGACCGGGCCTCTTGAACAAGCGCCGGCGTCAGCGGTCCAGCGAAGGCTCGGGTGCGATGGAGCCTGAAACACGCCCCATCGCACCCGAGCAGCACTCAGACCGCGGACTTTACTAACCCTTGGTGCTCTGGGCCAGCTGGTGGTCCAGGTCCTCGTAAGCCTGCTTGGCCTTCTTCAGGAACTCGGACAGGCCGTGGAGGCCGTGGATGGTCTTCACGGCGCCCTTGGCGAATTCCCGCATGGAATCCTCGTAGGCCCCGGAGGCCTTCTGGGTGGTGAAGCCCTGCTCCACCAGCGCCTTGACCCGCTTCTCTACGGAGTTGATCTGGTCTTCCAGGGTGTGCATGTCCTTCAGAAGGTCGCCCGCGACCTTCTCCATCTCGGCATAAGTAAGGTCTGCGTCTTTGCTCTTGGCCATGACGGCTCTCCCTCCCGTTCGGTGGCCGCAGGGCCTGCCCCCGTGGCTCTGTCGTGCAGATCACCTGGCAGTCCACCGGTCGTCCGCACGCGCAAAGATCCTACGGGTGTGGCTGTTGGGATCACATCCCTGTTGTGTGACGGAACCGTAAGCGACTGCACATCCCATGACGGCAGGGAAAGGTGGGGCGGCTAAGGTCGATCCCACTGTGTTCAGCGTTCCGGGGGCGGCCTCTGCCCAGCGAGGAGGACGAACGTGCGCCTGAGTCTGACCGTCGTCGACCCGATCGGCGGTGCCAGCGCCGACGTGATGCTCGACGCCGATCCGGAGTCGTCGGTCGGCGACATCACCAGGGAGTTGGCGCGGCAGGTCGGTCTGGGCGACGGGGCACAGATCATCCCCATCGGGGGTCAACGGAGCCCTGGCGGGACGCCGCAGGCATTCGTCGATGGCTACGCCCTGGACCCGAGCGCGACCGTCGTCGGATCGCCGCTTCGGGAGGGGGCCGTCGTCAGCCTGCACGATCCGGCGGGCTGCCTCCCCGGGGAGCCGACCGGCGTCGTGGAATTCCGGGTGGTCGGCGGTCCCGCGGCCGGTGCCGTGCACCGGCTCGGTGTGGGGCGGTACGACATCGGCAGCGGCCTGTCCGCACAGCTCCGCATCGACGATCCCGAACTGGCCGAGCGCGCCGCCACCTTGTCGATCGCCATCGACGGGACCTGCCAAGTCACCCTGCACGTCGCAGACATGCTGGACGGCAAAGACAAGACAGGCGGCAAGGCCGACGGAAGCGGCGAGCCCGACGCCCGCGCCCCCCGCCTCGACGGTGAGGCGTTCGACGGCGGCACCTGGTCCCTCGGCTCGCAACTCGCCCTCGGGAACAGCCTCCTGGAGATCACCGGGTACACCCCGCCCAACGCGGCCCTGAAGTGGTCGGACGACGGCGTCGGGCTCGACTACAACAGGCCGCCCCGGTTGCGTCCGGCGGAGCGTAAGACGCAGTTCTCACTGCCCAATCCGCCCGGGGAGTACGAAGCACGGCCGCTGCCCTGGCTCATGGCCCTGTTCCCGCTCGTCGGCGCTGTCGTATCGGTGATGATGTTCGGCCGCTGGTACTACCTGATCATGGCTGTGATGAGCCCGGTCATGCTCTTCGGCAACTACTTCATGGACAAGAAGCACGGCCGCAAGTCGCACTCCAAGCAGGCCAAGGAGTACAAGGAGCACAAGGAGCGGATCGAGAAGGAAGCCCAGGACGCCCTGGTCACCGAGCGCTCCGATCGGCGGCTGGCCATCCCCGACCCCGCCGCCGCCCTCGCTTTCGGTACGGGGCCCCGTACCCGGCTGTGGGAGCGCCGACGCACCGACGCCGACCATCTGCTCCTGCGTGTCGGTACCGGCCGGCTCCCGTCCGAGGTCGTCCTCGACGACCCGGAGCAGGACGAGCACAGGCGCAAGGTCACCTGGTACATCGAGGACGCGCCCGTCGCACTGCCGCTCAAGGACCTCGGTGTCATCGGCATCGCCGGACCCGGCGACTCCGCGCAGGCGCTGGGACGGTGGGCGGTCGCCCAGACCGCGGTCCTGCACAGCCCCATGGACGTGCAGTTCTGCGTACTGACCGAGAACGACGCCAACACGCGCTGGGACTGGGTGCGCTGGCTGCCGCACGCCCGGCCGTCGGGCGGTCAGGACGTCAACATCCTGATCGGCATGGACTCCGAGACCGTTGGCGCCCGCGTCGGTGAGCTCACGCAGTTGCTGGACGCACGCCAGAAGGCCCTGAAGGAGGGCGGGCGCCGTGAGGGTCCGGCGTTCTCCGACCCCGACATCGTGGTCGTCTGGGACGGCTCCCGTCGGTTGCGCTCGATGCCGGGTGTCGTACGGCTGCTGCGGGAAGGTCCGGCCGTCGCCATGTACGCAATCTGCCTGGACGAGGAGGAGCGGTTCCTGCCCGGCGAGTGTCAGGCCGTCGTCATCGCCGAGCCGCGGCGCATCGATGACAACCCCGGCGCCTTGTCGACGACGACACCGCAACCCGCCGCAGGCGGCTTCCCTTCCTTCCACGCCTGGCACCAGACCGCCCAGCAGCCGCACGAAACCACCGAGCAGGCCCTCGAGCTGCGGCTGCGGGTCGAGCAGAGCGCCACCCGGCGCAGGACCGACGTACGACCCGACTTCGTCTCGCCCGCCTGGTGCGCAAGACTGTCCCGTTCGCTGTCCCCCCTGCGCGACATCAGCGGTGAGACCGAGGACTCCGCGCTGCCCGGCTCGAGCCGGCTGCTGGACGTGCTGCAGCTGGAGCCGCCGACCCGCGACGCCGTCGCTGCCCGCTGGCGCATGGGCGGACAGTCGACGATGGCCGTCATCGGTGAGTCGTACGACGGGCCCTTCGGTATCGACCTCAGGCGGGACGGGCCGCACGGTCTGATCGCCGGTACAACCGGTTCGGGTAAGTCGGAGCTGCTGCAGACCATCGTGGCCGCGCTCGCCGTCGCCAACACGCCTGAGAACATGACGTTCGTACTCGTCGACTACAAAGGCGGGTCGGCCTTCAAGGACTGTGTGAAACTGCCGCATACCGTCGGCATGGTCACCGACCTTGACGCGCACCTGGTCGAGCGCGCCCTTGAGTCCCTCGGCGCCGAGTTGAAGCGACGCGAGCACATCCTCGCTGCGGCCGACGCCAAGGACATCGAGGACTACCAGGACCTGGTACGCCGGGACCCCTCGCATCCCCACGTCCCCCGACTGCTCATCGTCATCGACGAGTTCGCGTCGATGGTCCGCGACCTGCCGGACTTCGTCGCCGGTCTGGTCAACATCGCCCAGCGTGGCCGGTCCCTCGGCATCCATCTGCTGCTCGCCACCCAGCGGCCCAGCGGTGTCGTCTCCCCCGAGATCCGCGCCAACACAAACCTCCGCATCGCGCTGCGCGTGACTGATGCCGGTGAGTCGACCGACGTCATCGACGCGCCCGAGGCCGGCCACATCTCCAAGAGCACCCCCGGTCGCGCTTACGTCCGCCTGGGCCACGCCTCCCTGATCCCCTTCCAGTCCGGCCGCGTCGGCGGCCGCCGGCCGGGAGCGGCCGACCCGCAGGCGCTGGCGCCATGGGCTGGGCCGCTGTCCTGGCAGGACCTGGGGCGTGCCGCGCTGAGCAAGCCCAAGTCCGAGGCGCGCGAGGACGACGAGATCACCGACCTCAAGGTGCTCGTGGACGCCGTACGGGAGGCCAATCAGGCACTGGGCATCCCGGCCCAGCACTCCCCGTGGCTGCCCGCTCTGGACGAGACCCTGCTGCTGGACGACGTCCCGCCGGCGCGCAGCCAGGGGGCGCTGCCCGCCGCCCCGTACGGCATCGAGGACCTCCCGTCCGACCAGGCCCGCCGCCCGGTCGCCGTGGACTTCGCCACCTTCGGGCATCTGATCGTCGGCGGCGCCCCGCGTTCCGGCCGCTCACAGCTACTGCGCACCATCGCCGGTTCGCTGGCCCGTACGCACTCGGTGGCCGACGTCCACCTCTACGGTATCGACTGCGGCAACGGCGCCCTCAACGCGCTGACCCGTCTGCCGCACTGCGGCGCGGTCGTCGGACGCAACCAACTGGAGCGGGTCGAGCGGCTCTTCGCCCGCCTCTCCGGTGAACTCACCCGCCGCCAGGAGCTGTTGGCCGACAAGGGCTACGCTGACATCGGCGAGCAGCGGGCCGCCGCGGCCTCGGAGAACGAGCGGCTGCAGCACATCGTACTGCTGCTCGACCGCTGGGAGGGCTGGCTGCCCACGCTCGGCGAACACAACCACGGTGACCTGACCGACCAGGTCATGGCGATGATGCGCGAGGGCGCGAGCGTCGGCATCCACGCGATCGTCACCGGTGACCGTCAGCTTCTCGTCGGACGGATCTCCTCCCTCACCGAGGACAAGTACGGCCTGCGCCTAGCCGACCGCGGCGACTTCTCGGCTCTGGACATCAACGCCCGCAAGATCCCCGAGGAGATCCCGCCAGGCCGCGCCTTCCGCAACGAGACCGCCACGGAGACGCAGTTCGCACTGCTCTCCGAGGACACCACCGGTCAGGGCCAGGCCGCCGCGCTGGTCGCGATCGGCGACGCGGCGGCGGCCCGGGACGCCGAAGTCCCGCGCTCCCGACGCCCGTTCCGGGTCGACGTCCTGCCGAGCCGGATCTCCTTCGCGGACGCGTGGGCCATGCGCGACCCGCAGACGACCGCCGGTCCGCTGTGGGCCCTCGTCGGCGTCGGCGGCGACGAACTCACCGCCTTCGGTCCCGATCTCGCCCGGGGCGTTCCGGCGTTCGTGATCGGCGGCCCCGCCAAGTCCGGCCGCAGCACGGTCCTGATGAACTTCGCCCGCTCCTACCTCGCGCAGGGCGTCCGCCTGATCGTCGCGGCGCCCCGCCAGTCGCCCCTGCGTGAGCTGGAGGGCCAGGAGGGAGTGCTGAAGGTCTTCACCGGCCGCGACATCGACGAGGACGAGCTCGAGGAAGCCGTCGGCTCGGCCACACCGGCGCAGCCCATCGTCGTCCTGGTCGACGACGCCGAGGTGCTGGACGACTGCGACGCCGAGGACGTCTTCAAGCGCATCCTGCAAAGCGGCACCGAGGACGGACTGGCCCTTGTCATCGCCGGTGACGAAGAGGAGATCTGCGACGGCTTCTCCGGGTGGCAGGTCGACGCGAAGAAGGCCCGCCGCGGAATTCTGCTGTCGCCGCAGGAGTCGTCGGCCGGTGAACTGATCGGTATCCGTACGACTCGGAGCATGGTCGGGGGTCCCATCGCGCCGGGCAAGGGAATGCTGCACCTGGGCAGCGGGGAACACATCACGGTCACGACGCCGATGTAGGACGCGTGGCATGCCCCGACGGGCGGGGCGACAGGGCCGGACGGACTCTGTCGCCCCGGTCGCATCACACCACAGGCAGTGCGTAGATCTCGTAACCGTGGATCGCCGTGAGGCGATTGCCGGAGATCGCGACCCGCCACGGCTCGCCGGGGTCCTTGTTGTCGTTGTAGACCCAGCGCGTCTTGCCGGTCTTCGCCTCCATCGCGAAGATGCCGCCGCCGTCCATGAACGACGCCCCGTACAGGGTTTCCCCGGCCCGGAGGAAGGTCGTCGGGGCCTCGTCAGCGCCGGGGTCCTCGCAGAGCCAGATCTTCTTGCTGCTCGCGGGGTTGATCGCCCACACGCCGTGGTCGTAGTCGCTGGTGTAGAGCACGCCGTTGATGAGCGTCGGATTCTGGAAGCCGCGGCGGCCGTTGGGCGACAGCGTCCAACGCGTTCTGCCGGTCTCGATGTCGACCGCTGTCAGCTTCTCGCCTGGCAGGTAGACGAGGCCCGGCCCCGGAGCGACGGTGGGTGTCCAGCCCCAGTCGTCGCCGATCTTCCTGGTCCACAGCTGGCTTCCGGTGGCCGTGTCGCGCACGGTGACGTTGTGCTTGGAGTCGGTGTAGACGAGGTACTTTCCAGAGACCGTCCCCTCCACGCCCCAGTCAGTGGTGCCCCAGTCGCGCTTCTGCAGCCACACCTTCTGTCGCGTGCTGAGGCTGATCGCGGCGACACCGGTGCGGTAGTCGGTGGCGCTGCGCGAGTCGCTGTGGTCCGTGACGACGACGTACACGTTCTTCGCGTCGATGGCCATCGTCTTCTCGACGGTCACGTCCTTGCCCAGGCGGCTGCGCCAGGCCTCCTTGCCGGTCTTCAGGTCCAGGGCCTTGAGTACACCGTCGATGTCCGTGTCGGCCAGGAACAGCTTGCCCTCGGCGACCAGGAGCGGGGCGCCGGGCGGGCACACGTCCTTGCGGGACCAGCGTGCCTTACCCGTCTTCACGTCGTACGCCACCAGCGGGTCGCCGCTGATGAGCAGCATGCCGTCATACGTCAACAGGGGCTGGTTGGTGCTGATGCTGTCCTCCGCCACCGGCTTGTGCCACAAGGCCTGTGGCTCAGTCCCCGCCGGGGGCGTGGTGAAGTTCTCCGTGGCTGGTTCGGTCGAACCGGTCGTGCTGTTCCCGTCGGTCGACGTATCTGAACCGCCGTCCCGAGACAGCCACCAAGCGGTGCCACCGCCCAGCACCGCGACCCCGGTAACACCGGCGGTCAGGCCGAGGAGACGGCGGCGGGAAGGGCCGACGGGTTCGGGAGCCGCCGTACCGAGGTGGACGGTGCCGGGGAAAGGCGTGCCCGTGCCGTAGGGCGGGGCCGGTGTGCCCCCCGGCGCAGTGCCATAGGCAGGGGCGGGTGTGCCGTACCCCGGCAACGGCGTTGCGCCCGGTGCAGGCGTGGCGCCATCCAGCATCGTCGGCGCCGGGCCGAAGACCGGTGCCGGGGCGTCCGGGGCCTCCAGGTCCAAGATCCCCGCCGCATGCGTGGCGATCGTCGAAGCCACCGCCGACGGCAGCCAGTTGGTCAGTACGGTCTCGACGCCGCCGGGGGCCAGGGCCGCCACGAGTTCGCCCGGGGCGGGCCGCTGGGCGGGGTCCTTCAACAGGCAGGCACGGATCAGACCGAGCAGGGACTGCGGTACGCCGGTGAGGTCGGGCTCGCCGTGGACGATCTGGTAGAGCATGGCCGCGTGGGACGCCGCGTCGTCGCCGAAGGCGTTGTGTCCGGTGGCCGCGAAGGTCAGAACGGCGCCCAGGGAGAAGACGTCGCCCGGTGTGCCGACGTCCCGGCCCAGGGCTTGCTCGGGCGGCATGTAACCGGGTGAGCCGACCACGACTCCCGTCTGGGTCATGCGGTTTCCGTCCACCGCACGTGCGATGCCGAAGTCGATGACGCGGGGGCCGTCGGCGGCCAGCAGGACGTTCGAGGGCTTGAGGTCACGGTGGATCAGGCCCGCCGCGTGGATCTCCTGGAGGGCGGCGGACAGCCCTGCGCCCAGTGCGCGGACCGTGTGTTCGGGGAGTGCGCCGTGGGCTTCCACCACGTCGGTGAGGTCGGGGCCGAGCACGTACGACGTGGCCAGCCACGGTAGCGCCGCGCTCGGGTCGGCGTCGACGACCGGGGCGGTGTAGCGGCCCGAGACCGCGCGGGCTATCTCGACCTCGTGCTCGAAGCGGCGGCGGAAGTCGCCGTCCGCGGCCAGGTCCGGGCGTACGACCTTCACCGCGACCGTGCGTCCGCCGGGCGAACGGGCCAGATACACCCGGCCCATGCCGCCCGCACCCAGTCTTCGCAGCAACCGGTAGCTGCCCAACTCCCGCGGATCGTCCGGCTGCAGTGTCTCCATGGTCGGGCCTTCCCCGTTGTCGCCTCTGCGTCGCCTGTACGGATTGCCGTCCGTGCGGTGCGCGTGACGTTGTTCGCTTTCGCAGACACAGTAGTAACGGGTGGGACGGACGAGGAGGGCAGGTCCGGCGAGTACTGCTGGATCAGCGGCCGTTACCCCTACGTCTCCCTCGTGGGCTTGGCCGCGACTGTCGTCGGCGCGGTGCTGCTGATCACGGCCTGCGGTCTGTACGCCAGGCGGCGCCGAGCATCTGAACCGGCAGCTACTTGACCTTCGCCATCCGTGCCACCGGATCCCCCGCCTCCGAGTTGTCCTGCTCGAACTTGAGGTCACCCCCGACGGGAGTCAGCCGCACCTCGTGCTCGCCCTTGGTGCAGACGTCCCGGTTGGACTTCTTGGCGATGCTCGTGGCGACGAGCTGCTTCTTCGTGACCTGCTTCAGGATGAGTACGTCGTCGCAGAGGCCGCCGATCTGGTCGGTCTGGCGGAAGGTGCCCAACTCCTTGCCCACGGCGGCCTGGTGGACGGTGACCCGGAAGGTGCCCATGGGGAGGGTGCCACCCAGTGCCAGACCGTCGCCCTCCCAAGTGCCCAGGTAGGAGGTCGGGATCGCGGACGAATACTCCCCGTCGCCCGGAGCGCTCGCGCTCACCGTGGCCGAGGGGTGCGCGCCACCCGCCGAGCTGCCCGCGTCGTTCGACCCGCCGCCTCCCGGCATCAGGTCGAACAGGAACGCCGAGCCCACCGTCACCGCCGCCAGCGCTCCCGCGACGGCGAGGGCGACCGTGCAACTCATTCTGTGGCCACGGCCGTTCGCACCGGGTACGGAGGTCGCGGCCACGCTGACGGAGACCTTGCCCGGATGTCCGGGGGGCGGTGGCACCGCGTCCTGCGGCTCCCGCTGATCCGGAACGCCGGGTACCTGCGCAGGCATCACAGGCGGCGGCCCGAACACCCCGCCCGACAGCGGCACCCCGGTCCCCGCTCCGGTCCCTCCTCCTGCCCCGCCTCCGGTCCCGGCTCCGGCCCCTCCCCCTGCCCCGGCTCCGGCCCCTGAACCCGCCTCCACCGAAGGGCTGCTGAAGCCCACCGGCCCGGAAGGCGCCGCCTCCGCAGCCCCCGCAGCTTCAAGGTTCAGCAGCTGTACGGCGCTCCGGCTCACCTGCTCCACCAGAGCGCCCGGCAGCCATCCCGCCGTCACCAGCCGGGCCGCGCCCTGCGGGGCCAGCCGGACCGCCACCTCGTCGGGAGTCGGACGCGCCCCCGGGTCCTTCGCCAGGCAGGCCGACACCAGCTCGTGCAACTGCCCTTCCATGGCCCCCAGTCGGGGCTCCTCGTGCACCACCTTGTAGAGGAGAGCGGCGGAGGAGTCCCCGGGGAAGGGGGACTCGCCCGTCGCCGCGTACACCAGGACCGCGCCGAGGGAGAAGACGTCCGCCGCCCCCCCGACCCCCTTGCCGAGGATCTGCTCCGGCGACATGTAGCCGGGGGAGCCGACCGAGACCCCCGTCGAGGTCAGCGACGCCGTGCCGTCCGTGGCGCGTGCGATGCCGAAGTCGATCAGCAGAGGACCGTCGAGGGTGAGCAGCACGTTCGACGGTTTGACGTCGCGGTGGACGAGCCCCAGTGTGTGGACCGCCGAGAGCGCCTCGGCGAGGCCCGCGCCGAGGACTCGTACCGAATGCACCGGGAGGGGACCGCCGTCCGCGACGGCGGCGGTGAGCGAGGGACCGGCCGCGTACCCCGTGGCGACCCAGGGGACCGATGCCTCCGGGTCCGCGTCCAGGACCGGGGCCGTCCACGCGCCGCCCACCCGCCGAGCGGCCTCGACCTCACGGCGGAAGCGGGCGCGGAACTCCTCGTCGAGAGCGAAGTGCGGGTGCACGATCTTGACGGCGACTGTACGGCCGCCCGCGCTGCGGCCCAGGTAGACGCGCCCCATGCCGCCGGAGCCCAGCCGGCCGAGCAGCCGGTAGGGCCCCACGGCTGTGGGTTCGTCGACTCCGAGCGGCTGCATGGCGCTCACGGCTCATCCCTCCCCCGTACGCACCGGACGCACTGCCCAGCAGCGTAGTGCCGTATGCGCCGCCGCAGGCGCCCCACGCCCGAGGACCCGAAGGGCCCTCAGGCCTCCAGCAGTCGTACGTTCACATCCGTCGGGAACCCCGTCGTCGCGCCGACCCGGCGCGCGAACTCCCGTACCGCTTCCAGCTGCGGACGGCCGAAGCGGAAGTCGAGCGTCGTGAAGTACTGCGCCAGGACCTGCTCGTCGAAGGCCTCCCAGCGCGCCGCCTGCTCGGCGACCTTGCCGACCTCGTCGAGGGAGAGGTCCCGGGATGCCAGGAAGGCCTCGTGCACCTTGCGGGTGACGGCCGGCTCGCGCTCCAGGTAGTCGCGCCGGGCGGCCCACACGGCGAAGACGAACGGAAGGCCCGTCCACTCCTTCCACAGGGAGCCGAGGTCGTGCACCTGAAGACCGAACTTCGGCCCGTCGAGCAGATTGGCCCGCAGCGCCGCGTCACCGATGAGTACGCCGGCGTCGGCCTCCTGCATCATCAGACTGAGGTCGGGCGGGCACGTGTAATACGACGGCTGGACGCCGATCTTCTCGGCCAGCAGCAGCTGCGCGAGCCGAACGGACGTCCGCGAGGTCGAGCCGAGCGCGACCCGGGCACCGTCCAGCTGGTCCAGCGGGACCTGCGAGACGATCACGCAGCTCATCACCGGCCCGTCGCAGCCCACGGCGATGTCCGGGAAGGCGACCAGCTCGTCGGCGTGCTTGAGGAACTCGACGAGCGTGATCGGCCCGATGTCGAGGTCGCCCTGCACCAGCTTCTCGCTGAGCTTCTCCGGGGTGTCCTTGGTGAGCTCGAAATCGAGGAGCGTCCCTGTTCTCGCGAGCCCCCAGTACAGGGGCAGGCAGTTCAGGAACTGGATGTGGCCGACGCGCGGCCGGGTGCGAGAATTGTCCACATCGCGAGGCTAGACCCCATGAGGTACGGTGCAGGCCTCAGGGTCCCGGAGTGGTTCCGGAAACTATCTCGACCCCTTGTGTCAACCCTTGTGACACCGCGACGTCAACCCATCCCCGACCGGGGTCGAACATTCGGGTGACGTGATCTTGTCCTCTATTGCTTTCGGCTGCCTGCGTGCTAGGCTCGCCGCAAGTTGCAGTTTGGTTTCCCTTGCAGTACAGAGCCTGCGGAGCATGTGACCGCGGGCTCTCGTCGTTTTCAGACGTATGCAGTTGTTTACACAATCGCAGGTTCTGGAGCAGGGCAACCCTTTGGGCCCAAGGAGGGCTTATGGCTACCGGAACCGTGAAGTGGTTCAACGCTGAAAAGGGCTTTGGTTTCATCGCCCAGGAAGGCGGCGGCCCGGACGTCTTCGTCCACTACTCCGCGATCAACGCGAGCGGTTTCCGCTCTCTCGAAGAGAACCAGGCGGTTTCCTTCGACGTCACGCAGGGTCCGAAGGGCCCGCAGGCGGAGAACGTCACCCCGATGTAAGCATTCGGCTCCATGAGCCCAATGCTTTGATCCGGAACGGATAGCAGTACCCAAGGAGCCCCGCGCCAGCCGGTCGCGGGGCTCCTGCCTTTGTGTTCACACGTGCTGCATCACGAGCACGAACGTCGTCCCGGGCTCCAGCGCCTCGTACGCGTGCGGCACGTCGCCGCGGTACGACATGTAGTCGCCGGGCCCCAGCTCCACGGCGTCCCCGGCAGGCCCCGCCTTCACCTTCCCCGTGCTCACGATCAGGTGTTCCACCGTGCCCGGGATGTGCGGTTGCGACTCCCGGGCCGCGCCCGGCTCCGCCCGCAGGTGGTAGATGTCCCGGCGGGCGCCGGGCGGGCTGGCCGACAGCAGGGTCGCGACATAGTTGGCCTGCTCCGAGGCGACAGCGGGCCCCCGACCGGCGCGGATCACCTGGACCGCCGGAGCGGGCGGCTCGACCAGCGCGCTGAACGGCACCCCCAGCGCCACGCCCAGCGCCCAGATCGTCTCCATGCTCGGATTGCCGCTCGCCGCCTCCAGTTGGGAGAGCGTGGACTTCGCGATGCCGGCGCGTTTGGCCAGTTCGGACAGGGAGAGTCCGGCGCGGGCGCGCTCGCGGCGCAGCGAGGCAGCGATCCAGTCGAGGGGGAGGCGGGACGGGGTCCCGCCCTCTGCGTCAGTCACTTCGTTCGCTCCATCGGTACGATCGTTCTCCTTGACGAACAGAGCACTCGCTGTTCATTGTAGAAAACATGCGTTCGCTACTCCGAACACCCTTGACCGGCGACCGGGAACTGCTCAGGGACGTCGCCCTCGTCTGTCTCGCCGGCGGGATCGTCGGCGTGTCGTTCGGGGCCATCGCCGTGGCCGGCGGGGTTCTACTCGAGCGCCAACGGTGGCACCAACTGTGTGGTCAACGTCGCGCGGAAGTACTACGGGCAGAAGCAACTGCTCAAGGTCACCGTCCGGCAGGGCGACCGGTTCAAGAAGCAGGAAGACTACTTCTACGAGTACGCCGGCCCGGTCAGCCTGACCAGCATGGACGGACACTGCGTCACGGTCAGCGGCTGGGTGACATCTCCCAGCGGCTCCAGGGCGGTCGGCGACCAGTGGACGGACGTCCACTGCGGCTGACGGTGATCAGGCGGCTCTGAGCCGACCTCGCGAACCCGCGCTGCTCACCGCTTGTACAGCCCCTCCACCTCCCGCCCGAAGTCCCGCATGATCGCCTCCCGGCGCAGCTTCATCGACGGGGTCAGATGGCCCGCCTCCTCCGTGAAGTCCACCGGCAGGACGGCGAAGCGGCGGATGGACTCCGGGCGGGAGACGAGTTTGTTCGCTTCGTCCACCGCTCGCTGGAGGATCCGGCGCAACTCCTCGTCGTTCACGAGGAGTTCCGCCGGAACCGGGTGCTTGCGGTTCATCTGACGCCAGTGGGTGATCCCGTCGAGGTCGAGGGTGATCAGGGCGGTGATGTAGGGACGACCGTCGCCCAGGACCATGCACTGGGAGATGAGGGGGTGGGAGCGGAGCCAGTCCTCCATGGGGGCCGGGGCGACGTTCTTGCCGCCGGCGGTGATCAGGATTTCCTTCTTGCGGCCGGTGATGGTCAGGTAACCCCCGTCGTCCAGCTCGCCTATGTCGCCGGTCGCGAACCAGCCGTCCGGCGAGGCGGCGACCACACCGCCCGCGTGCGGCTCCCAGTAGCCGCGGAAGACCTGCCCGCCGCTCAGCAGCACCTCCCCGTCGCCCGCGATCCGCACCCGGGTGCCGGGCAGCGGCCATCCCACCGTGCCCAGCCGCGGCTTCTGCGGCGGGGTGACCGTCGCGGCCGCGGTGGACTCCGTCAGCCCGTACCCCTCGAAGATCTCGATGCCGGCGCCCGCGTAGAAGGCGGCGAGGCGGCGGCCCAGTGGGGAACCGCCGCAGATGGCGTAACGGACCCTGCCGCCGAGGGCGTTGCGGATGCGGCGGTAGACGAGCGGGTCGTAGAGGGCGCGGGCCGCGCGGAGGCTGCGGCTGGGCCCCGGGCCCGTGCCGTGCTGCCGGGCCTCGACCGCCTCGCCGTACTTCCTCGCGATGCCCGCCGCGCGGTCGAAGGACGAGCCGCGGCCCATCTTCTCCGCCGTCGCGCGGCCGGTGTTGAAGACCTTCTCCAGGACGTAGGGGATGGCGAGGAGGAAGGTCGGTTTGAAGGAGGCGAGGTCCGCGAGCAGGTCCTCGGTCTGAAGGCTCGGCGCGTGGCCCAGTTTCACCCGGGCACGCAGACAGGCGACCGCGACCATACGGCCGAAGACGTGCGAGAGCGGAAGGAAGAGGAGCGTGGAAGCCGGGTCCTGGGTGCGGGACTTGAAGATCGGGTAGAGCAGCTCGACGGCGTTGTCCACCTCGGCGAAGAAGTTGCCATGGGTGAGGGCGCAGCCCTTGGGGCGACCGGTCGTGCCCGAGGTGTAGATGAGGGTGGCGAGCGTGTCGGGACCCAACACCCCGCGCCGTACGGTGACTTCCTGGTCCGGGACGTCCTGCCCGAGCTCGGCGAGGCGCTCCACATGGCCCTTCTCGAAGACCCACATGTGGCGCAGGTCGGGTATGCGGTCCCGCTCCGGGCCGAGCGCGGCCGCCTGCGCGACGGTCTCCACGGCGAGCGCTACGGCGCCCGAGTCCTGAAGGATCGAGCGGGTCTGGTAGTTGGAGGAGGTCGGGTACACGGGGACGGTGACGAGGCCCGCTGCCCAGGCGGCGAAGTCCAGGAGCGTCCACTCGTACGTCGTCCGGGACATGATGGCGATACGGTCGCCCGGGGCCAGGCCCTCCGCGATCAGCCCCTTCGCCACCGCCTGCACCTGCGCGGCGAACTCCGCCGCGCTCACATCCGTCCAGCCGGTGCCGTCCTGGGACCTCCGACTGAGGACCGCCTCCCCCGGGGTGGCGCTCGCGTTGTCGAACGGAATGTCCGCGAGGGAACCGTGGGTCACCGGTGCGACGAGGGGCGGCAGCGCGACCTCGCGTACGACTCCGTCCAGCCGCCTGATCTCGGGCTCCGTGGGGGGCGGTTCGGGGGAGTACAGGCTGGACACGGGCGGCTCCTTGTCGGCCGGGGGCCGGGGCGGGTGCGAGGGCGCGCCAGAGGGCGCGAATCCTCATACGGCCCTGGGGGGTGAGGGGTTCACGGGGTGTCGGCAACCGGGTGAGACGGGGATCCTACGGCGCGTGCGTGTGGGGTTTGTGGGGCTTTGGGGCGGGCGCGGTGCGAGTTACCCGGGGTATCGAGGGCTTCTTTCGCCCCCTCCGGCCCTTCCCGTCCCGCACCTGGGGCCTGCGCCCCCAGACCCCCCTGGGTTGTCCTTCGGGTGCCGGCCGGTGGGGGCTTGTCGCACAGTTCCCCGCGCCCCTGGCGGGGCGCTCCGCTCAGGCGCGCATCTCGCGGGCGAGGTTGAAATCCCGGCTGCGCTTGAGGACCGCCCCGGCAGCCAACTCCCCGACCGCGCCCGGCCCTTCGAGCCCGTACCGCTCGACGAGGCCGTCGACCACCGCGGTCGGCATCTCCTGGTTGGAGGCGGTGGCGCAAGGGCCGTCGGAGCGGGCGAACGGGATACGGGCACCGCCGACGACCGCGACGGGGCGCGCCTTCGGCGGCTTCAGGAGACTCATCTCGACCTGCCCCTCACCTTTGACATACGCCGACATGGACTTACCTACGGTAACCTTACTCCAGAGTAAGCATCCGAGGGGCAGGGAGCTGGACATGGCCGACCGCTATCTGAGCTTCGCCGGCACCGCGCCCGGCCTGGTCCGCTCCCTCGCCCCGCGCGCCCTGGCGGAGCACGGGCTCACCGTCAATGCGGTCGCGCCGGGCTTCATCGAGACGGGAATGACGGCCGCCGTCCCCCTCCTCATCCGCCCGGCGGGCCGCCGGATGAACTCCCTCGCCCAGGGCGGACTGCCCGCCGACGTCGCCGAGACGACGGCCTGGCTCGCCCACCCTGCCTCCGGCGCGGTCAACGGCCAGGTCGTACGGGTCTGCGGCCAGAGTCTGCTGGGGGCGTAATGTCCGACACCCTCACCAGCTCCCCCGCGCTCGGGCCGCTCCTCGCCCGCGGTGCCCTTCTCTCCCCGCTCAAGCGTCCCCGCCCCGACGCCGCCGTGCCCGCGACCCGGCTGGTACTCCCCGGCGTGCGCGTCGACCTCGCCCGACTCGCCGCCTACGAGCGGGTGTGCGGCTTCGCGACGGGGGCGGACGCGCTGCCCGTCACCTACCCGCACGTCCTCGGGTTCCCGCTGGCCATGCGGATCATGGCGGGCCGTGCCTTCCCGCTGCCACTGCTCGGACTGGTGCACACGTCGATCGAGATCACCAGGCGAAGCGAGCTCGCGGCCACGACGGCGTACGAACTCGCCGTGCACGTGGCGGGCCTGGCGCTGCACCGACGGGGCACCGAGGCGACCGTCATGACCGAGGCGCGGACCGAGGGCAGCCTCGTATGGGAGTCGCGGAGTACGTACCTCGCGCGGCACGGCCGGAGGAATGAGAAGAACCGCGACCACACGACCGACACGCCCGCCGCTCCGCACCGGCCCCCGGACGCCGAGCCCCTCCCCGCTCTTCCCTCCCTCGCCGAATGGCGTCTCGCCGGAGACGTCGGGCGGCGTTACGGGGCCGCTTCCGGGGACCGCAACCCCATTCACCTCTACCCCCTCACCGCTCGCCTCTTCGGCTTTCCCCGCGCCATCGCCCACGGCATGTGGACGATCGCCCGCTGTCTCGCCGCGCAGCAGCTCGACGAATCCGTATATGTGCGCGCGGAGTTCAAGGCGCCCGTTCCGCTCCCGGGCACAGTGACGTACGCGGCCGACGGCGGGCGTTTCGAGTTGCGGGGCGGGGAGCGGGTCCACCTCAGTGGTGAGACGCGGGCGTTGTCCGACTGAGCGCGGGGGCCGCGGGGACCACCACGGCGGCTCCGGCCGCTCCCGAGGCCTCTGGGCTCCCCCGCTCCCGCGGCCCCTACGGCCCCCGCGGCGGCGGGGGTTCCGGAAAACCGGGGCTGTGCGGCGCGGTTCCAGCCGCGCCGGCACCGATGTCGTCCTCGCCAACACCGCGTACGACGCGGACCGGTTCCGCGGCGCCTTCGCCAGCGTCGGGGTGGATCCGGACTCCGTCGTGGAGTGCGCGCTGCCGTTCCTGGGCGGCGCCCCGTACGCGCTGTCCGCCGACCGCCCCTTCACCCTTGTCTTCGCGGTCCAGCCCTCCGTGCCCGAGGGCCGGGAGTCCCGGCTGAAGCTGCTGGAGCGCGCGGCCGCGCACGCCCGGCTCCATCCCGACCGGCTCGTCCTGATGAAGCTGCGCAGTCTTCCCGGGGAGCACACGACGCACGTCGAGGCCAACCCGTACCAGGTGCTCGTCGAGGAGCTGGCCCAGCCCGCGCCCGCCAACTTCCAGCTCGTCTACGGCAACATGGGCGAAGTCCTCGACCGTACCGACCTGTTGGTGACCGTGAGCTCCACGGCCGCGCTGGAGTCGATGCACCGGGACATCCCGACCGCGATCCTCACCGACTTCGGTGTCCGCGAGGCGCACGGCAACCACTACTTCGTGCACTCCGGCTGCCTCGCCTCCTGGGACGACCTGGACGCGGGAGCACTGCCTCGCGTCGATCCGGTGTGGGCGGCGCGGCAGGGCATCGGCAAGAGCGACCCGTACGCCGCCGCCCGTGCCCGGCTCGACGCGCTGCGCGCCGACGGATCGTTGCCGCCGCTGCGGCCGTACTACTCGCCGCAGCGGGCCGGGGCCTATCTGGGCGGCATCCTGGAGCGCAACGGTTTCGACGAGAAGGGCAGGCCGCTGCCGGTTCCTCTGGGCGGGGGCGGCGCGGGTCCCCTCAGGGCGGTCGTCCGCCGGGCCGCCCGCAGCGGCGCCAAGTCCCTCTACCGGGTGGGCCGCGAGAAGGTCGCACCCGCCCTCCGCCGCTGGGGGCAGGCATGACCGGGCGGCACCGCCCGGGAGCGAGACCGATCACCGCCTGTGCGGACGTCGCCGACTGTCTCGAGCCGGACACCTCCGAGCGGGCGGCCGCCTTCCTGGAAAAGGTGATCCGCGCATGACCTGGAACACCACCCTGAAGCGGACGGCGACATCCGCCTTCGAGAGCGAGGCCGACCGGCTGCTGCACGCTCGCGTGTTGCGGACTGGAGCCTCCGCGAAGGGCGGCAACCCAGGCTCCTCGAGCCGAGCCTCCACAACAGGGCGGCAACCCAGGCTCCTCGAGCCGAGCCTCCACAACAGGGCGGCAACCCAGGCTCCTCGAGCCGAGCCTCCACGACAGGGCGGCAACCCAGGGCTACGCGGACTGAGTCTCCACTGCGGGCAGTGGCCAGGGCCGCCCCTCCATGAGGTCGCCCAGGCCCGCCCAGGCGAAGTTCATCAGGGTCGCGGCGGCCTGCTTGGCGGAGACGCCCGGGGTGGCGTTGGCCCAGGCGGCCAGGGACTCGGCGGCGCCGACCAGGGCCTCGGCGAGACCGGCGACCTCGCGTTCGGGGAGGGACGGATCGCGGTGGGCCTCACGGGCGGCCACGACGATCAACTGCGTGACGAACACGACGAGTTCCTCGCGCATCGCGGCAACCTCGGCCGCGAACGGCTCACCGTGCGTACGGGCCTGCAGATGCAGAACCGCCCAGCCGTCGTGGTTCTCGGCAGTGTGCGTGAAGAACGCCCGCAACCCTTCCCAGAGTTGACGGTCGGCGGGCAGACCGGGCCGCACACCCGCGCGGACGGCTTCGGTGAGCGCCTTGGCCTCACGCCGGATGCATGCGGTGAAGAGGTCTTCCTTCGAGTTCAGGTACAGGTACACCAACGGCTTGGACACGCCCGCCAGTTCGGCGATCTCGTCCATCGAGGCGGCCCGGTACCCCCGCTGCCCGAAGGTCGACACGGCGGCGTCCAGCATCTGCTGTTCACGCACCGCACGCGGCATCCGCTTGTTCTTCACAGCACCCATGCGGGCAAGCGTACGATCGCCCGCCCCCGGGCCGGGACGGTCAGGAGCGGCAGGGAGGATATGGGGCGGTAAGGAGTGCTACGAGGTCTGGCCCTGCGCCCCGTGCGTCGCGTCGTCCGCGATGTCCTCCTGGCTGCGGTTGCTCTCCAGGTTGGCCTTGATGCGGTCCACGCGCGCGACGACCTGGGCGGAGGCGCGGTCGCGCTCCTTGCGCAGCACGACGAAGCTGATGGGTGCGGAGATCAGCAGGGAGAGCAGGACGACCCACATGTAGTTGGAGTCGCCGAGCCCGCGCGGGGCGATACCGGAGTAGACGAGGCCCCAGACGACCACGAGGCAGCCCGCGAAGATACCAAGGCGCATCAGTGTGTAGCGGCCCATGTCAATCCACTCTTCCGTATCGAATGTTCCCAAAGGGCACCGTCCAGTGAAGCATGCCTGGACGGTGATCTTGAACGGGGGCCGGGTCGGCGGGCGATATCAGCGCAGGGGAAGCCACATCATGATGTCGTCGCGGTAGTCGTCCGCCGAGACCCGCAGTCCCCCGGGCACCCGGCCCACCTCCTGGTAACCGCAGGAGGCGTAGAAGCGCTCCAGGCCCGTCCCGCCCCGGCACGTCAGCTTGAGGGCCTCCAGGCCCAGCGTCCGGGCGTGCTCCTCGACGGCGGTCAGCAGCGCCCTGCCGTGGCCGCCGCCGTGCAGCGCGGGGTCCACCATGACCGTGGTCACCCAGGCGAAGTGGTCCTGGAGCCGGTGCGTGTTGAAGCCGAGGAAGGCCGTGGCGCGCAGCCGTCCCGCGCCGTCGAACCCGGCCAGCAGCCGGTGCCGGCCCTCGGCGACGGTCCGCGCGTAGCGGTCGGTCTCGGGGCGTACCGGTACGTCACCCGGCCGGGGAAGCCGACCGCGCCGCCCGCGTTGCTGACGTCCGCCCACAGCCGGGTCAACTCGTCGAGGAGGCCGGCCGTGAGCTCGGGGCGAGCCGGAAGTCCAGAACCGTGGCCGGCCCCGAGCGCGGCTTCGTGCACAACTCCATGGTCATGGAGCCTAAGCTCCGCGATCCGGGCCGCTGAGACCGGGTCGCCGCCCCCGGGGGACTCAGACCCGCATCGGCTGCGGCGACTCCCGGCGCGCCGGGTCGGGGCCGTCGTACTCGCGGATGATCTCGTAGCGCGTGTTCCGCTCCACCGGCCGGAAGCCGGCGTCGCGGATCAGGTCGAGCAGGTCCTCGCGGGTCAGCTTGTTCGGCGTGCCGTAGTTGTCCGCGTCGTGCGTGATCTTGTACTCGACGACCGAGCCGTCCATGTCGTCGGCGCCGTGCTGGAGCGCGAGCTGCGCGGTCTGCACGCCGTGCATGACCCAGAAGACCTTGACGTGAGGGACGTTGTCGAAGAGGAGACGGGACACCGCGAAGGTCTTCAGGGCTTCCGCGCCCGTCGCCATCTGCGTGCGTGCCTGCAGCCGGTTGCGGACCTTGCCGTCCTTCATGTCCACGAAGTCGTGCTGGTAGCGCAGCGGGATGAAGACCTGGAAGCCGCCGGTCTCGTCCTGGAGCTCACGCAGCCGCAGGACGTGGTCGACGCGGTGGCGGGGCTCCTCGATGTGGCCGTACAGCATCGTGCACGGGGTCTTCAGACCCTTCTCGTGCGCGAGGCGGTGGATGCGCGACCAGTCCTCCCAGTGGGTGCGGTGGTCGACGATGTGCTGCCGGACCTCCCAGTCGAAGATCTCGGCTCCACCACCGGTCAGCGACTCCAGACCCGCGTCGATCAGCTCGTCGAGGATCTCGGACGCGGACAGCCCGGAGATCGTCTCGAAGTGGTGGATCTCCGTGGCGGTGAAGGCCTTCAGGGAGACGTTCGGCAGGGCCTTCTTCAGCTCGCTGAGCGAACGGGGGTAGTACCGCCAGGGCAGGTTGGGGTGCAGGCCGTTGACGATGTGCAGCTCGGTGAGGTTCTCGTTCTCCATCGCCTGGGCGAGGCGGACGGCCTCCTCGATGCGCATCGTGTACGCGTCCTTCTCGCCCGGTTTGCGCTGGAACGAGCAGTACGCGCAGGACGCGGTGCACACGTTCGTCATGTTGAGGTGACGGTTGACGTTGAAGTGGACCACGTCACCGTTCTTGCGGGTGCGCACCTCGTGCGCGAGCCCGCCGAGCCAGGCCAGATCGTCCGACTCGTAGAGCGCGATGCCGTCCTCGCGGGTCAGCCGCTCACCGGCCCGGACCTTGTCCTCCAGCTCGCGCTTGAGCCCGACATCCATGCGTGTACCTCTCCCTGTGACGAACCCCGACAACCGTACTCCCCCACCCTTCGGGCAGGAGGTGCCCCCATCAGGCACTTCGTGCCCTAGCCCTCTTCAGGCAGTTCCCCGACCCGGTTCTCCCACTTCGTGGAGAGCACGATCGTCGTACGGGTCCGGGAGACACCCTTCGTCCCGGACAGGCGCCGGATGGTCTTCTCCAGCCCGTCCACGTCGCTCGATCGCACCTTGAGCATGAACGAGTCGTCGCCCGCGATGAACCAGCAGTCCTCGATCTCGCTGAGGTCCCGCAGCCGGTGCGCCACGTCCTCGTGGTCGGCGGCGTCGGAGAGCGAGATGCCGATCAGGGCGGTGACGCCGAGGCCGAGCGAGGCCGAGTCGACCGTCGCGCGGTAGCCGGTGATGACGCCCGCGGCCTCCAGCCGGTTGATGCGGTCGGTGACGCTGGGTCCCGACAGACCGACGAGGCGCCCCAACTCCGCGTAGGAGGCCCGGCCGTTCTCCCTCAGGGCCTGGATGAGCTGCCTGTCCACCGCGTCCATGCGATCGAAGCCTTCCACTGAAAAGGTCTGAAGAGTTCCTGAAGTGCCTGAAAGTGCTGAGTGACTGGGTACTGCTAGGTGACCGGGTACTGCCCGGTGCTCAGGTGGTGCTGCCTCGCGAACCGCCACCCAGTTGGCCCTCCCACCGGCGGTACAGGTCGTGCTCGACGCCCGCCGCGTCGAGGACCCGTCCGGCGACGAAGTCCACCAGGTCCTGGATGTGCGTGGCTCCCGCGTAGAACGCCGGCGAGGCGGGCAGCACGATCGCGCCCGCGTCGTCCAGGGAGACCAGGTGCCGCAGCGTCGGCCCGTTCAGCGGGGTCTCGCGGACGGCGACGACGAGCTTGCGCCCCTCCTTGAGCGTGACGCTCGCGGCGCGCTGCAGCAGGTCCTTCGAGAGTCCGAGGGCGACCCCGGCCACACAGGCCGTCGAGGCAGGCACGATGAGCATGCCCTTCGCGGGGTACGAGCCCGAGGACGGTCCCGCCGCCAAGTCGCCCGCGCTCCAGTGCCGTACGGCGTCCATACGTCCCTCGAAGGCGTCGAAGGTGCCGGGCTTGCCGTCGGCGCCGCGGGCCAGCCACTCCCGCAGGTCGCCGCGCCAGTGGGCGTCGCGGAAGGGCAGGCCGGTCTCGTCGAGCAGGGTGAGCCGGGATGCGCGCGAGACCACCAGGTCGACGCTCTCCCCCGCCTGAAGAAGCGCACGCAGCACAGCGGCGGCGTACGGCGTACCGGAGGCACCCGACACCCCCACGATCCAAGGCCGGCGCTGCGTCTGTCCTGGCTTCATGATGTCGAGCCTATCCGGCCACTGCCGAGATTCAGACCGTGAGCCCGCGCACCAGCAGATCGAGCAGGGCGCAGACGAACAGGGCGATGCCGATGAAACCGTTGACGCTGAAGAACGCGCGGTTCAGGCGGGACAGGTCGTGCGGCTTGACGATGGAGTGCTCGTAGAGGAAGGCACCCGCGACGATCACCAGGCCGAGCCAGAAAAAGGCACCGGCGCCGGTGGCCACCGCGTACCAGACGAAGAGGGCCGTGGTGACGGCGTGACAGCCGCGAGCGCCCCAGATCGCGGCCGGGATGCCGAAGCGCGCCGGCACCGACAGCACGCCGATCTCGCGGTCCGTCTCGACGTCCTGGCAGGCGTAGATCAGGTCGAAGCCGCCGATCCAGACGCCCACCGCGAGACCGAGGACGAAGGCGTTCCAGGACCACTCGCCGGAGATCGCCAGCCAGCCGCCGATCGGGCCCATCGCCTGGGCGAGACCGAGGATGGCCTGCGGGAAGTTCGTGAACCGCTTGCCGTACGGGTAGACGACCATCGGGATGACCGCGATGGGGGCCAGGGCGAGACACAGGGGGTTCAACAGCGCGGCCGCGCCGAGGAAGAAGACCAGGGCGACCAGTGCGCCCGTCCACGCGTGCTTCACCGACATCGCGCCGGTGACCAGTTCGCGATGGGCCGTGCGGGGGTTGCGGGCGTCGATCTCGCGGTCGATGATCCGGTTCGCCGCCATCGCGAACGTGCGCAGCCCGACCATCGCGATCGTGACGAGCAGCAGCCGGCCCCAGTGGATGTTCTTGTCCCACTGGAACATCGCGGTGAGCGCGGCGATGTACGCGAACGGCAGCGCGAACACCGAGTGCTCGATCATGACGAGGCGCAGGAACGCCTTGGTGCGGCCCGGCTGCGGGAGCGCCGCGGAAGCTGAACTCACAGGCCGTACTCCTTCCAACGACGGTCGACCTTCGCCGCCGTCTCCGGGTCGGACAGCACCATCTCGGGCCAGCCGCCGTCCCGGGTGTAGCCCTCCTCGGGCCACTTCTTCGTTGCGTCGATGCCTGCCTTGCCGCCCCAGAACTGCTGGTAGGAGGCGTGGTCGAGGTGGTCGACCGGCCCTTCCACGACCGTGAGGTCACGGCCGTAGTCGGTGTTCCCCAGCGCCCGCCACGCGACCTCGTGCAGATCGTGCACATCGCAGTCCGAGTCGACGACCACGATGAGTTTCGTCAGGGACATCATGTGGGCGCCCCAGATGGCATGCATCACCTTTTGAGCGTGCTTGGGGTATTTCTTGTCGATCGCGACGATCGCGCAGTTGTGGAAACCGCCCGCCTCGGGGAGGTGGTAGTCCACGATGTCCGGCACGATGATCTTGAGGAGAGGGAGGAAGAACCGCTCCGTCGCCCGACCGAGAGGTCCGTCCTCCGTCGGGGGCCGCCCCACGACGATCGACTGGAGCAAGGGCCGCTTCCGCATGGTGACGCAGTCGATCTTGAGGGCCGGGAACGGCTCCTGCGGCGTGTAGAACCCGGTGTGGTCGCCGAACGGCCCCTCGGGCAGCATCTCGCCCGGCTCCAGCCACCCCTCCAGCACGACCTCGGCCTGCGCCGGGACCTGGAGCGGCACCGTCTTGCAGTCCACCATCTCGATCCGCTTGCCCTGGATGAACCCGGCGAAGAGGTACTCGTCGATGTCGCCGGGCAGCGGGGCGGTCGAGGCGTACGTCACGGCAGGGGGGCAGCCGAAGGCGATCGCGACGGGCAGTCGCTCTCCCCGCCTCGCCGCCACCTGGTAGTGGTTCCGGCTGTCCTTGTGGATCTGCCAGTGCATGCCGATGGTGCGCTTGTCGTGGCGCTGGAGGCGGTAGAGCCCGAGGTTGCGGATGCCGCTCACCGGGTCCTTGGTGTGGGTGAGCCCGAGGTTGAAGAAGGAGCCGCCGTCCTGCGGCCAGGTGAAGAGCGCGGGGAGGGTGTCGAGGTCGACGTCGTCGCCGCGCAGCACCACCTCCTGGACCGGCGCCTCCTTCACCTTCTTCGGCGGTACGTGGGTCATCGCGCCGAGCTTCCCGAAGGCCTCGCGCACCCCGACGAACCCGTGCGGCAGCTCGGGCTTGAGCAGCCCGCCGATCTTCTCGGAGATCTCGCCGTACGACTTCAGCCCGAGGGCCTTCAGCAGCCGCCGGTCGGTTCCGAAGACGTTCATGGCCAGTGGCATCGCGGAGCCGCGCACATTCTCGAAGAGCAGCGCGGGCCCACCGGCCTTCTGCACCCGGTCGACGATCTCCCCGACCTCCAGATACGGGTCCACCTCGGCCTTGATGCGCTTGAGGTCGCCCTCGCGCTCCAGTGCCCGGAGCAGCGAGCGAAGATCGTCGTAAGCCATGTGTCCAAGTATCTGCCACCGGCTACCCTGTGCCCGTCACCGGGGCCCTGTGCCGCCCCGCCGTAGCTCACTGGGGGAACGTTCGGCCATGCTCAGGTATCTGCCCTTTCTGCTGGTCCTGGCGCTGTGGATCTACGCCTTCATCGACTGCCTGAACACGCCGGAGGAAGAGGTCCGGGGCCTGCCCAAGGTGGTCTGGGTCATCATCATCCTGCTCTTCGGCGAGGTGCTGGTCGGCCCGATCGCCTGGCTGGTCGCGGGCAGGAATCGGCGGGGTCCGGCGGGCGGTTCCACGCCCTCCGAGTGGCATCGCAACCACCGCACGCAGTACGTCGCGCCCGACGACAACCCCGAGTTCCTCAACTCCCTCAAGGCGGAGCACCGCAAGGACGAGGCACTCCTGAAGGACTGGGAGGCCGACCTGCGGCGCCGCGAGGAAGAGCTGCGGCGGCGCGAGCGGGGTGAGGAGTCCGGGGGCTGATGGAGCTGCGGCTGCTGGTCACGTTCGAAAAGGTCGCGACCGTGCTGAGCTTCACGCGGGCTGCCGCCGAGCTGACGTACGCGCAGTCCAGCGTGACCAGTCAGATCCGTGCCCTGGAATCGTCGCTCGGCACGGAGCTCTTCGACCGGCTCGGCAGCCGCATCCGGCTGACGGAGGCGGGTGAACGGCTCCTCCCCTACGCCCGGCAGATCATCGAGCTGAGCGAGGAGGCCCGGGCGGCGGTCGTCGGCGCGCAGGAGCCGGTCGGCGCGCTGACCGTCGGCACGATGGAGTCGCTGACGTCGTACCGTCTGCCGCCGCTCCTCGAGTTCTTCCACCACCGCTACCCGGGCGTACGCCTCTCGCTGCGCACGACCATCGGCGACGAGACCCGACAGGCGCTGCGTCAGGGCACGTACGACGTGGGCTTCCTGATGGAGGAGGAGACCGAGCACGTCGGGCTGGAGTCCGAGGTGCTGACGGTGGAGCCGCTGGCGCTGGTGGCGGCGCCCGGGCACCCGCTGGCCGGGAAACCGGTCGGGACGGCAGACCTCGTACGACAGCCGCTGCTGGCGACCGAACCCGGCTGCGCCTACCGGGACTTGTTCGAGCGGGAGCTCGACTCCCTTGGTACAGACCCGGTTTCCTTCATGGAGTTCGGCACCATCGAGGCCACCAAACGCGCGGCGACGGCCGGTCTCGGGGTCTCGCTGCTGCCCGAGGTGACGGTCGCCGCCGAACTCGCCGAGGGCGCTCTCGTACGACTGCGGTGGGAGCCGCCGTTCACGCTTCGGACGCAGTTGGCGTGGCGGTCGGGGAAGCGGCTTCCGGGGCATGTCCGGCTGTTCGTGGAGCAGGCGCGGCGGCTGGTGTCCGAGGAGTCCGCGGCCCCTTCGGAGCCCTCTGAAGGGTGACCTTCAGGCTTGCCAGCACGATCAACGGGACGCCCAGCGCCTGGACGAGCCCGATGTGGTGGCCGTACACCGCCCAGTCCATGACCATCGCGACGGCCGGATAGGTGAAGGCGAGCACGGCGATCTTCGAGGTCGGCAGCTTGGCGTACGCGGCGTACATCAGGACGTACATCAGCCCGGTGTGGATGATCCCGAGCCCGACCAGCCAGCCCCAGTCCGCGCCCTCGCCGCGCATCGCGCCGAAGTCGGCGAAGGGGAGCAACAGCGGGATGCCGACGAGGACTTGGACGAGGGCGATGAGGTGCGGGCGGACGCCCGTGATGCGCTTGGTGACCAGGGTGGACAGACCGTAGAGGAGCGCGGCGAGGAGGGCCTGACCCACGCCGACGACATACGCGAGCGCGCCCCCGGTCATGCGCCCAGCAGGTTCGCGCCGAACGCGGATGTCGGGTCCGGGGCGAGCGCCAGGCGGTCCGAGAAGATCAGGTTGGCACAGAAGATGGGGGCGAAGGCCAGGGCGATGGCGGCGGCGAGCCGTGCGGCGAAGGGCAGTGAGAGCACGGCGTGTGCCGGGACGAGCCAGGCCACCGCGAGGGTGCCGAAGAGCAGCAGTGGAGCCGGCCGAGCCCTCCAGCCCTTTGGTCCACTTGGTCCACTTGGTCCACGAGCTGGATGCGTAAGCACCACCCGTCCTTCGGCGACCTCACCCGCCGCCTGGTCGGCTTCGCGTTCAGCGCGGCGCTGCGCAAGGGCCAAGTGCGTTGTCCCGGCACGCAGAACGGCACCCGGCCCCTGGGGCGGGTGCCGTTCTGCGGGTGTGCCCCGGGGACGGGCCTAACCGGCCATGGACGCGGCGTACGGCGACAGGGCCGGAGCGAGCTGCACTCCGGGGGCCAGGCCGAGGGCGACGAGAGCGTCGGGCAAACCGCGTCCGACCCGGGCCCCTTCCGCCGTGCCCGGGAAAGCCAACTGGCGGCAGCTGGCCGCGATGATCTCGAACAGGTGCTGCACCCGGCCAGGTCCGCGGGGCAGCAGCTGACCGTGGAAGTCCTCGTGGTGAGCGAGAACGAGGGCGGCGAGGCCCGCGACGTGGGCCGAGGCCGTGCCGGTGCCGTCGAGGGCCGCGTAGCCGCCCTGCGGGGCGCACGACATGACCGCCACACCGGGGGCGACCGCGTCGATACCCGGGCCGTAGCCGCTGAACGGCGCCGCGAACAACCCTTCCGGTGTCAACTGGGGCCCCGAATGGGTGGCTTGGGAGGTGTCCTGCGGGTACGAGCCGAAGACTCCCAGTGCCCCCACGGCGAACACGGTGGGCAGCGAGCCCGGGAAGGCGACCGGCCCGCCGGTGTCGCCCGTCGGGGCGACGCAGGCGATGCCCGCCGCGTTGGCGTCGGCGAGTTTGCGTGAGACCAGCGCCGACGAGTACGGGGTGGCCACCGCGATGTGGGCGATGTCGACCTCGCGGTCGATGCAGTGGTCCAAAGCGGTGATGAGGTCGCTGAAATGCCCGTCGGGCATCACCTGGCAGACCTCGATCTCGGCGTCGACCGCGATTCCGATGATGCCCTTGCCGGTGTCCGCCCCGGCGATGATGCCCGCCACGTGCGTACCGCTGCCCACCATGTCGTGGGCCCATCCGCCGTCCGTGCCGCGCACGAGATCGACCCCGGAGCGCACCCGTTCCTTCAGATCGGGGTGCTCGGCGCTGACGCCCGAACCGATGAGCGCGATCTTGACGCCGAAGGCGCGGAACGTGGGGGGCAGCCGGTCCAGCCGCATGGCCTGCTGGCCCCAGCCGTACTGCTGCCGCTTCTCCAGCTCCGGGTACACCTCGGCCAACGGGGTGAGGGTGACGAGGTTCTCCCCGGTCGCCGACAGGTCGGGGCGGTGGATCCAGCGGTCCGTGTATCCGCCCGCGGGCCGGACGTACAGGGCCCGAACGGACTGTGCGGTCTCCGTCGCCAGCGTGACGGTGACCGTCCCGTCGGCGCCGGTGACGCCCTGGCCCGGCCATGTCGCCCCGATCAGGAACACTCCCGCGCCGGCCAGCGGTTCGCCGTCCGGGCCGCACACGCGCAACGAGATGTCCACAGGTTCTTCCAGCGGCATGACCAGCCCCGGATCGCGCAGGGGCAGAATCCCCGCGGTCGGCATGGCGGCGGGCCCCGTTCCGGCCAGCGGCAGGTCCTGCTCGATGTGCAGGTGCAGGGACCGCATCGCCGGCACCTGGGCCTCGGCCGCCTCGACGACCGCCACCTCCGGGCAGGAGGGGGTCAGCCCGACCGACTGGAGCTTCTCCGACGGCCGGATTCTGCGGATCACCTTGACCTCGGGCATCCGGTCCAGCTGGTCACACACCGCGTCCATGCCGAGTTCGGGCACACCCGGTGGGAGCAGATTCTGCGGCAGCGATGTCACCAAGAACCGCTCCCGGCGCGGCTGCACCGGGCGCGACGACTTCGCGCGTTCCTTGCGCGGTCCCGTTTGTCCGCCCTCGGGTCCCCGCCCACCTGCCCCCGCGCCCTCGGACGCGCTCTCGCGGTTGTTTGCGGGCCTTTCCTTGACCATTACGTCCACCTTCACCACGCCTACCTCGTAATTTGTGCTCCTGATCCGGCGACGGGCGGCCGGGGCTGCCACGGTGATCCCGCGCTTCCACGGTGATGCGGTGTGCCCGGGAACTCCGGGCACACCGCATCACGCGCCGCCAGGATCAGCCGATACCGAAGGGCTGACCCATCTGGCCGTAGCCGAAGCCGGACTGCTGGTACTGCGGGAACTGCTGGCCGTACGACTGCTGGCCGAACCCGCCGCCCCACGGCTGCTGGCCCTGCTGGCTCTGGAAGCCCTGCTGACCCTGCTGACCCTGCTGACCCTGCTGGCTCTGCTGGAGCAGCGTCACGATCGCGGTCGGCAGCGCCTGCTGCACGGACTGCTCCACGGCGGAGCGGACGCCCGCGTGCAGCGTGTGGTGCAGCGCGAGCGCCAGGTACGGGTGGGCCTGATGGGCCAGACCCTGCTGCTGGAGCTGCTGCTGGACCTGCTGGATCTGCTGCAGCGTCTGCTGCATCCGCTGCGCGATCTGCGTGCTGGCCTGCTGGCAAGCCTGCTGGATCGCCTGCTGGACCACCTGCCCGATCTGCTGCTGCGGGGCGCCGCCGATCTGCTGACCGAACTGCTGCAGGGGCTGGGGACCGGTCATCACCGACATGAATGCTCCGTTCGATGGCATGACGAGAAGGTCGACATAAGGGATTTATGTGGACCTGTCGGCAAAATTCCGACGTCCCGACGCTAAGTTGGCGTCGCCTCGGCCGCAATCGGAGGGCCACTCCGGCCGGACACGATCACGAGCGGAGGGCCACCCCGGCCGGACACGATCACGACCGGATCGCCGACCGGAACAGCACGTGATGCGCCCGGCAGCCCAGGACCTGCGGCCCCGCCGTCGCACCGGGCGACCACTTCGAGGCCGGGGCTCACGCCGACAGGGATCACGCCGCGCACCGAGCGGGACGCACCCGACGGCACACCGGCCACCCGGCCGGCGTGCACAACCGCGCGATCGACCCGGCGTGGCGCGGCTATCGCCGCCCCGACGCCTCCTCGCGGAGGACGAGCGCGAGGAGGCCGGGGAAGCGGGTGTCGAACTCTTCCCGCCTGAGCCGATTGACGCGCCTGGGGCCCTCGTCACGCTGCTCGACGATCCCCGCGCCGCGCAGGACGGTGAAGTGATGACTGAGGGCGGCCTTGCCGACGGGCACGTCGAAACTGCCGCAGCTGCGGCTCCACTCGGCGGAGCCCGCCAGCTCCCGTACCAGCTGAATGCGTACGGGATCCGCGAGGGCGGCGAGGGCGGTCCGGACGGGGACCTCGTCGGGGTGGGTGTGCTCGGGGGCCACCCGATGACTGGTGCGCTGCGCCACGCCCGCCTCCCTGCGTCCATGCCCCTGCACTTGCCCAGTGTTCGATGAAAACCATACACTCCCGAGTGTTCGCTTTCCGTTGAACAGTCGAGCACTCGTCAGGGGTGTGCCATGCGCGCGGTCCAGTTCCAGGAGTACGGCGGTCCCGAGGTCCTGAAGACGGTGGAGGCCGATGTGCCCGATCCGGGCCCCGGGCAGGTGAGCATCGACGTCGCGTACACCGGCGTGAACTTCGCCGACCTCAAGGCGAGGTCCGAGGGGTATCGGGTGCCGAGTCTCCCCTTCGTGCCGGGTCTCGAGGTGTCCGGACGGATCCGGTCCGTCGGCCCGGGCGTCGAGGGCCTCGAGGCCGGGCAGGAGGTTGCCGCGCTGACCGAGGGGTCCGCGTACGCGGACGTGGTCGTGGCCGACGCGGTGACCGTCTTCCCGCTCCCCGACGGCGTCGACCTGCGCACCGGCGCCACGCTCCCGACCGTCGTGCCGACCGCGTACGCCCTGCTGCACACCGTGGGGCGGCTGCAGCCCGGCGAGACCGTCCTCGTGCAGGGCGCGGCGGGCGGCGTGGGCACCGTGCTCGGGCAGTTGGCGAAGGCCGCGGGGGCCGGAGCGGTGTACGGCGTGGTGTCCGCCGAGGCCAAGGCGAAGTACGCGCTGGGCCACGGCTACGACGAGGTCTTCGTCGGCGCCTTCGCGAAAGAAGTACGGGCCGCGACGGACGGCCGTGGGGTCGACCTCGCCCTGGACCCCGTCGGCGGCGACACCCTGCGCGCCGCCCTCGCCTCCCTGGCCCCCTTCGGCCGCCTGGTCTCCTTCGGCAACGCGAGCTCGGCGGAGCCGTGGACGGTGGGACAGCCGGAGCTCTACCCCACGGGTCTGTCGGTCGCCGGTTTCTCCATCCTCGGCCTGGCCAAGACGGCCCCTGCGGCACTGCGCGAGATCGCCGAGCGTGCGTTTCGTACGGTGGTCGACGGATCCGTATCCCTGCCGGTGACCGCGGAGTTCGGCCTCGCGGAGGCGGGGGAGGCCCATCGGCTGATGGGGACGCGGAGCAGCACGGGCAAGCTCCTGTTGCGAGTGGGTGCGTGAACCCCGACAGAGCTCACTGCAGTGCCACCGTGGCGGCGAGCACGAAGGCACTCAGGGTGCCGATCATCGCGATGCCCGCGGCCTTGATCGGGGTACCGCCTCTTCACGCCCGCCGACGTGCGGGACGCGCGTCTCATCCACACCCTCCGCCGAAGCCACTACCTCTTCCCCCAGATCCGGCCCGTCCTGGAGGGCCTGCGCCGCACGGCATTGACTGCGCGCACGACGGCCATGCTGGAGGGCGCGGGCGCCCTGCACGCCTACCTGACGTCCTCTTCGTAAGTCACCTACGTCCTTCTCCTGAGTCGCGCCTGGCTCATCCCTTCGTCCTCCGTACATAGACCATCGGCGGACTGCGGAAGACCCGGCCGCTTCCCGGACTGGGGGCCACGACGACGGCGCGGGGAGGCGCGATGCAGGGAATCAGCCGGGCACGGTTCCTGGGGATGGCCGCGGCGGTCGGAGGCACGGCGGTGCTGGGGCCGGTCCAAGGCGGCCTCGCCCGCGAGGAGTTCGGGCTCGGCGCAGCGGACGGGGTCGAGGGCCAGGATGTCGTGGAGGGGTGAGTGCGGGCACGAGTACCTCCGTCAGGCGCTGACAGTCCGTCCGGGTGCGGGTTGCCCGGAGAGTACTTTCCGCACGTTGCCCTCGTGTTTCGGCCACAGGAGAGTGGAGTCATGGAGCGCATCGATCAACCAGTCGATCAGGCACAGGCACGCGCCTGGCTCGGCACCGCCGTCGCCGAGGCCCGCGCCGGGCTCGCCGAGGGCGGCATCCCGATCGGGGCCGCGCTGTACGGCGCGGACGGTACTCTCCTCGGCCGCGGCCGCAACCGCCGCGTCCAGGACGCCGACCCCTCGATGCACGCCGAGACGGCCGCCTTCCGCGCCGCCGGACGGCAACGGACGTATCGCGGTACGACGATGGTGACGACCCTCTCGCCGTGCTGGTACTGCAGCGGTCTGGTCCGCCAGTTCGGCATCTCCCGGGTCGTGATCGGCGAGGCCGAGACCTTCCACGGCGGCCACGACTGGCTGGCGGAGCACGGCGTGGAGATCGTGCTGCTCGACGACCCCGAGTGCACGTCCCTGATGCGCGACTTCATCAAGAACAACCCGGCACTGTGGAACGAGGACATCGGTGACTGAGCCCCACACCCCGACCCGCCCCCGCATCCCGACCGTCGACCTGCGTCCCTGGCTCTCGGGAGACCCCAAGGCCCGCGCGGACATCGCCCGCACGGTCGACGAAGCCCTCCAGACGGCCGGCTTCCTCCTGGTGACCGGCCACGGCGTGGACGCGGCCCTGCGCACCCGCATCCGCGAAGCGGCCCGCGCCTTCTTCACCCTCCCCACCGAGACCAAGCAGCCGTACGCCGCCCGGGTCGGCGGCCGCGGCTGGCTGGGCCCGGGCGTCGAGGCCAACGCCTACTCGGAAGGCACCGAGACCCCACCGGACCTCAAGGAGTCATTGACCTTCGCGACGCACGAGCCCTTCGAGGACCCGGAGATCAACGCGGAGTGGTACGCCCCGAACATCTGGCCCGCCGAGACCCCGGAACTCCAGAAGCTCTGCGAGGAATACCTGAGGAGGATGGGCGAACTGGAGAACCACCTCCTGGCCCTCCTCGGCGAGGCCCTCGGCCTGGAACCGGACTTCTTCACCCGGCACATGGACCACCCGACCTACGGCTTCAACATCAACTGGTACCCGGGCACGGAGGTCATCGGCGATCCCCGGCCGGGCCAGTTCCGCATCGGCCCGCACACCGACTTCGGCACGGTCACGATCCTCGACCGCCAGGCCGGCAAGGGCGGCCTGCAGGTCTACACGGACGAGGGCGGCTGGGAGGACGCGCCCTTCGACCCGGAGGCCTTCACCATCAACATCGGCGACCTGATGGCCCGCTGGACCGGCGACCGCTGGCGCTCCGGCCGCCATCGCGTCCTGCCACCCCCGGCCGACGCCCCCGCCGAGGAGCTGATGTCCCTCGTCTACTTCGGCGAGTGCACCCCGGGCACCCGCGTCGAGTCCGTCCCCGCACCGGTCGGCCGAGTGGCGTACGAACCGGTCGACTCCCACGTCTACCTGCGCGAAAAGCTGGACTCGATCACCGTCGGCTGATCATGACCCGCATCAACACATCAGGCGGGCGTGAAGGGAGTCCGCGATCTTGTCCATCAGGTCGGGTGTCACCTGTTGTGGCGCAGGCCGCCGGAGCAGTTCGAACACGCGCGGCCCGCGCAGATCCTCGGAGAGCTCCGCCATGCGCGGCATCACGTGGAAGTGGACGTGCGCGAAGCCCTCGAGCTCGGCGAACTGGGCCACGTAGGTCTTGACGCAGCCCGTCACCTCATGGAGCGCTCGGGACAGTCGCACCTGCCACGTCCCCAGCGTCGCCGCCTCGGCGTCGGTGAGCTCGTGGACGGCTGTCACATGGCGACGCGGCAGCAGGACGAGCCAGCCGGGGAGCGCGGTCCCGAAAGCGTGAGCCACCCGCCAATGCCGATCGAGAGCGATGCGTTCGCTGAGTGGCAACCCGTCCAGGCGGGCTTCCTGACCGCAGGCGTAGCAGTTCGGTGTCGTCATGGCTGCCTCGCAGTGGTTGAGCCGGAACCGATTCACATGTTTACCCGCGGCAGAAGCCGGACCCGATCATCGTCGGACGAGTGGCGGATAGTTTTCGTAACCCAACGGACACCAGGCGCCCTATCCCGAACCAAGTCCCCCTTTTTACACTGGTGTTGATACACCTCACAGCAGCACATCGGACCGGACCGCGCCAGGGGGAGATGCGGTGCACACAGGGCTGCACGGCCGGGGAGCGCTGTTCGACACCGATCCGCCCGGGCTCGCGTCACGGCTTGTCGGTCTGCGTCCGTATCAGCTGCGCGCGACACCGTACGAGCACGCGGGTGAGGTGCCGTTCGTCGTGTTCGCGGGCGGGCGGGGGCTCGGGAAGAGTGCCGTGCTGCGCGAGCTGCGCGACGCCTATCGCGGGCACACACCCGTCGCGCTGATCGACGGGGAGGAGCGGCAGTTCGCCGCTCCGCCGGCCGAGCGGCCACAGGAGGCGTGGTCGCCGGTGGGGCAGGCTCTCACCACCGTCGCCGAGCAGCTCGCCGAGCCGGTGACGGGCGCCGGGCGGATCGGTTTTCCACGGCTGGCGGCCGGGCTGCTCGCGGTCGCGGCGGGCGGCTGGAGCGACCGTGACGTGCCGCGCATCCGGCAGGAGGCGGAGCGGATCCTGCTGCTGAACGAGACCGGCTCATGGATCTCGGGGTTCGCGGGCCGCTGGGTGAGCAAGATCGTCTCCAAGCTCGTCGCCTCGCTGAGCGGTACGGGCCCCGTGATCGCGCCGATCATCGAAGCCACCCTGGAGGCGTTCGCCGAGGGCATCGGCCCTGCTCCCCGCCGACTGCGCAGGGCCGCCACCTGGTACCGGGACTATCCGAACGCGGGCGGCAGCCCCAAGCTCGCGCTGATCCTGCTGTCCCGGCACTTCAGGGCCGGCGGCGACTCGCGCAGACACGCCGAGCGCTATCTCGTACGGGCCCTGCTGGCCGACCTCGACGACGCGTACGCAGGGGTCGTGCAGCGCTCGCACCGGCGGGGCCGCCCCGTCGTGCTGATCGACAACGTGCAGGAACCGGCCGGTCTCGGGCTCCTGGAGCCGGTACTGCGCGACCGTGCCGACGGCATCGCCGACGAGGTCGTGTTCTTCGCGGCCCTGCGCGGATACGACCACGCGGCCCTGCGCAACGCGGGGCGCCGCACCCTCCCCGAGGTCACCCGGGAGGCCGGCTGGGAGGCGGGCACCTCACCGTCCTCCCGCGCGCTGCTCGTCTCGCTGCCGCCGCTGACGCCCGATGACACGCTGCACGTCGTGGACACCGCCTCCGACGGCCTGGCCCCGAACGCCGGCGGTCCCGCCGTACCGTCGCAACTTCCGCACGCCACTCATCGGTTGACGGGCGGCAGCCCGCTCGGCATCACCCTGCTCGCCGAGTCCGCCAAGCAGAACCTGCCCCAAGGGGCCGCGTCCCTCGGTGAGTTGCTCACCTCGGACGTCGCCGTACACGAGGACCACGACGGCCGTCCCGCCTACCAGGAACTCCTCGACCGGCTCGTGCCCGGCGGCCGTCTGGACGAGCTGACGGTGCTCGCCGCGGCCCACGACCGCGATTCGGCGTGCGCGCTGGCCGAGGCCCAACTCCCGGACGACTTCGGCGCGTCGGGCGTCCTCGACCTGGAGGAGCGACTGACGGAGGAGGGCTGGGCGGCCGCCGACGGGCAGTTCGTCGGCGACCCGTTCCTGCGCTCCCTGCTCCTGCTGCGGCTGCACCACGGCGACCCGGACCACGAGCGGTGGCGAGCCGTGCACCGCACCCTCATCGACCACTACCGGGACGAAGACCGGGCCGCCCCGCCGGACAGCGCCCGCTACCGGCTGCACCATGAACTCGCCCTGGGCAAGGCCGACTTCGCGGTCGCGCACCTGCGCGACACCTTCCCGCGCACCGACACCCGCGGCTGGCTGTCGTCCCTGGTCTTCATCGCGTCCGCGCCGTACTACCACGCGCACGACCCGGACGGCCGGGACTTCGACGGCCACGACCACCGGGCCTCCGTCGCGCTCGGACACACGGACGCGGCCCAGCAACCGCCGGACAGCGTGGACGCCGTACTGCACCTGCGGGTACGCCGGCTGCTGCACGCCGTGTGGCAGCTGACCGACCCGCTGGTGCTGCCCGACTCGCAGGTGACCGAGCGGCTGCGCTTCGAGCTGGAGCAGCTGTCGAATCTGCGGCCCGCGGGCAACGCCCTGCTGTGGCGGGCCTCGCGGGACTGGCCGTCGGACGCCCTCGCCGGCCGCCCCTTCCGTATCCCGGGCGACGACGACGAGAACGCGAGCGGGAACGGGGGCCGGTGATGGCGCGGCGGTGCGAGGACGGGGGCCACTGATGGCGCGTGTGTGGACATGGCTGCGCGAGGACGTCTGGGAGATACGTTTCCGCCGGTATGTCGCGCTGAGCCTCGCGGCCGTGCTCGCGGCCTTCGGCGTATGGGGCGGCATGACGGCCACGAAGGAGGACCGCTCCTGCGCCCCGGGAGTCGTCCAGCCGGAGGGCAGCGACGAGTGCGTGGGCGTCTCGTGGACGACGTACTCCTTCGGGCGTCCGCAGTTCGCCGAGACGGTCCGGGCGATCGACCGTGAGAACCACCGTCTGACGCCCGGCAGTTACGTCACCGTCGCGCTGCTCGAACCCTTCACCGCCACCGACGCCGACAATCTGGCCGATGTGCTGCACGAGCTCCAGGGCGCCTATCTGGCCCAGTACCAGGCCAACCACGACACCAACGGCCTGAAGCCGAAGATCCGCCTCGTACTCGCCAACCCCGGGGCCACCGGCGCGCACTGGCGGCAGACCGTCGACCGGCTGGAGCGGATGACGAAGGGACCCGACCGGCTGCGTGCGGTGACCGGGGTCGGCCTGAGCACCGACAACAACAAGAAGGCCGTCAAGGAGCTGACCCGGCGCGGCATCCCGGTGATAGGGAGCTCGATCACCGCCGACGACCTCGCCAACGGCCAGAACGGCAAGGACCCCTTCCCCGGGCTCGCCCGCGTCTCCCCCACCAACACCGACGAGGCCCGCGCCCTCGCCTCGTTCGCCAAGGTGTCGGCCGCCAACGCGTTCCTGGTGTACGACCGCACGGGCGACCCGTACACGCGCACCCTGCAGAAGTCCTTCGAGAAGATGCTCAAGGGTGCGCGCTACGAGGCCCAGCCGTTCACGCCGCCCGCCGACCGCAGCAAGGAGGGCAGCACCGCCAACGTCTTCGCGCAGATCACCACCATTTTGTGCACCACGCCGAAAAGCACGGACACCATCCTCTTCGCCGGACGGCACACCCAACTGCGGCAGTTCATCAACGCGTTGGGCGCACGCGGCTGCGTCGACCGCCGCTTCACGGTGCTCACCGGCGACGAGGGCTCGTACCTGGCCGGCGACAAGGACCTCGATCCGCGCGCCCTCAAGGACCCCCTGCTGTCCGTGCGTTACACGGCCCTCGCCCACCCGGACGCCTGGGTGAGCGACACCGCGAAGACCGGCGGCAGCGCGGCCGACGCGCGGGTGCTCCAGGCGCTGCTGGACAGCGCCGGACGGGAGCCGGTCGGCCCGGTCGGCAAGGTGGCCCTGGACGACGGCCAGCTGATCATCGCGTACGACGCGACGCGGCTCGCCGTGCACGGCATCCGCGGGGCGTCGCCGACCGGGAAGATCCCGGCCCTCGCGGACGTGGGGCTCCAATGGCCACAGGTGAAGGGCAAGCAGCTGCGGGTCAACGGGGCGAGCGGGTGGATCTGCCTGGACGCCCACGGCAATCCGTACGACAAGGCCGTACCGATCGTGGAACTGACCCCCGACAGCCGCTCGCGCTTCGTGAAGATCGCCTGGCCGGAGGGAAAGCCTCCGGCGCAGGAGTGCCTGCCGCCCTCCTAGATGTCAGGAGTGCCTGCACCTTTCTCAGGCGTCAGGAAGAGCGCTTGTCGCCATTCCCAGGCGTCGGGAGGAGTGTCTGTCGCCATTCCCAGGCGTCAGGAAGAGTGCCGGTCGCCGTTCCTGGTGCCGCGTCAGCCAGGGTTTGCCCGTCAAGGAGCGGCGTCCGGTGCGTGCTCGGGGGGTCCCCCCGGCCGAAGGCTGGGGGAGTGCCGGCCGGAAGTCCTCGTACTGGATGTACTTGGGCTTTCGGCCGGTGCGGCGAGTGGGGACACCTCCCACGCCCTTGAGGCAGTGGGGAAGCGTGCCCGGCGTCGCGACGGGGCGAACCTTGGCCGACTCGGCACTAGGCGTCGAGGGCCGTGAGCAAGCGCTCGAAACGGGCGCGCCACACCGGCTGCTCCCGCTCCCGCTCGAACTCATGGGTGAAGCGGACCGTGGTGCCGGTGCCGTCCGGCGCCCCCGGCTCCAGATGGAACCGGACCCGCCCCCGCCCCTCCACCGTGTACTCGGCGACCCGCTCCACGTCCCAGGCCGTGATCCGGCCGGGGCCCAGCCCGCGCAGGGTGACCGCACCGCCGAGCCGCGGTTCGAACACCTCTGCGATGGCCAGCCACCCCTGCAGGCCTTCGGGGGTGGCCAGTGCCGCCCAGACCTTCTCCACAGGCTGGGGAAACCGCAGCAGGTAGTGCGCGACCTGCGCGTCACCCCGGATCTCCGTGGTGCCCTCTTCGATGGACCGGGTGGGTTGGGTCATGACACCAGCGTGGCCCGTGAGCGCGCGTTCTGCACCCCTTATGGCCTCTGACCTGCCCATTAGCCGCTCAGGACCGCCGGCCCGCCTTGTCGACGACGGTGCGGCGCAGGACGGCCGTGTTGCTGAGCACCTGCCGCTTCCTGATCCCCGCCTTGGGCAGGTTCCCGCCGCCCTCCTCGTCGAGCTTCTCGCGCAGGCGCCAGGCGTCCAGGAAGGTCAGCGACACCACGTCCTCTGCCTGCGCCCAGTCCCCGGTGAGGCGGTAGGCGTGGTTGTCGACGGAGCGCGCGCACGCGTCGCAGAGCTCGCCGAAGGCGTCATGGTCCCCGCGCGGATGCGCTTCCTCAGCGTCGTCATCGTCGTCTCCACACCCTCCACCTGTCCGCATGACGAAGGCCGGTTCCGGCGACTCACGTCACAGAGAACCGGCCTCGGCCCGAAGCGGGATACGCGGGATGCGGCGGCCGCCCGCGCAGGAGTGCTAGACGCCCGCGTAGGAGTGCTTGCCGCCCACGAAGATGTTGACGCCGTAGTAGTTGAACAGCCAGCAGCCGAAGGCGATCAGGGCGATGTAGGCCGCCTTGCGGCCCTTCCAGCCGGCCGTCGCGCGGGCGTGCAGATAGCAGGCGTAGGCGACCCAGGTGATGAAGGCCCAGGTCTCCTTGGGGTCCCAGCCCCAGTAGCGGCCCCAGGCGTCACCGGCCCAGATCGCGCCCGCGATGATCGTGAAGGTCCACAGCGGGAAGACGGCCGCGTTCACGCGGTAGGAGAACTTGTCGAGCGAGGCCGAGGCGGGCAGCCGCTCCATGACGGAGGTCGCGAAACGGCCCGGCTGACCGCCGCTCGCGAGCTTGTTCTCGTACGAGTCCTTGAAGAGGTAGAGCAGCGTGCCGACGGCGCCCACATAGAAGACGGCGCCGCAGATGATCGCGGTCGAGACGTGGATGTACAGCCAGTACGAGTGCAGCGCGGGAACCAATTGGTCGCTCGCGGTGTACAAGACAGTGACGGCGAGACCGAGATCGAGGAGGACCGTGGTGACCAGGGGGAGGCCGAGCCAGCGGACGTTCTTCTTCAGCACGAGAAGCACGAGGAACACACCGACGGCCACGGTGGAGAAGGTGATGTTGAACTCGTACATGTTGCCCCACGGCGCCCGCCGCACCGACAGAGCCCGGGCGATCACACCGGCCGCCTCGACACCCCAGGCGAGCACGGTGAGGGACACGGCGATACGGCCGTAGAGGTCGCCCTGCTCGTCCCCGCCGTGCGCACCGGGCCCATCGGGCACGTCACGGGCGCCGATCGCGGACCGGGTGACAACCTGCGGCCGCTCCAGGACCGTGGTGCCGCCCGCCTTCTTCACGGTGACCGCAGGGGCCGCGGCCTTGGCCTTCTCGGTCTTCTCGGTGAGCGCGGCGGCCGTGCGGGCCACCTTGCTCCGGCTGCCGAAGAGCCATTCGGCGATGTAGGCGAAGAAGGCCAGGGTGTAGACGGCCATCGCGGAGTAGATCAGCGTGTTGCTGATATTGGCGAGGTGTTCGTTGGTTGCGGTGGCCAGAGTCACTGCTTCTCAGCCCCTTCGGCGGAAGGTACGGCGTGACGGTCGGGGGTGTCCGAATCGGGCTCGGGGGTGTCCGGGTCGGGGTCGGGTGCGCTGGGCGCCTGTTCGTGCACGAGCGCGGCCAGGTCGCCGAGCTCCTCGGGGAGCTTCGCGGACTCGCTGCGGCCCAGGCCCGCCATCTCGACGACGGTCACACCGCCGGCGCCGGTGGTGGCCCGCACCCAGACACGGCGGCGCTGGATGAAGAGCGAGCCGGCGAGACCGAAGATCGCGGTGAAGGCTCCGGCCAGCGCCCAGTCGCTGCCGGGCTGCTGGGTGACCTGGAAGCCGGCCCACTCCTTGATGTCCTTCTCGAAGGTGATCGAGCCGGCGCCGTTCGGCAGCTTCATGGTCTCGCCGGGCAGCAGCCTCTTCTTGAGGATGTCGCCCTTGGCGTCCTTGAACTGCTTCATCTGGGAGGTGTCGAGTTGGTACACGTTCTGCGGGATGCCCGAGTTGACTCCCAGGCTGCCGTGGAAGCCGGACAGCGCGAGCACGGGGAAGTCGAGCGCGGGGAACTGGGAGAACATGGTGCCCTTGCCCGCTCCCGCGAAGGTCGGCACGAAGAAGGCGGAGAAGCCGAGCTGGTCGCTGCGGCCCTGCCCGTTCTTGTAGCCGTCCATGACCTTGATCGCGCCCTGCGAGGTGACGTTCGCGTCGAGCGGCAGCATCGGCACGGCCTCGTGGAAGACGACGTTGCCCTTGCCGTCGCGGACGGTGACCACGGGCGCGTAGCCGTGGCTGACGAGATAGACCTTCGAGTCGCCGATCTTCAGCGGCTCGTTGACCTTGACGGTGGTCTTCTTCTCCTTGCCGTAGGCGCCCTCGCTGTAGCTGATGTCCGCCTGGAAGGTGCGCGGGGTGCCCTTGTTGGGCCCGGTCCGCTCGTACGTGGCGGTGAACTGCTTGAGGTTGAAGCTGAACGGCGTGAGGTCGTCGTTGCTGAAGAGGTTGCCCGACTTGAAGTCGTCGTACTGCGACAGCGTGTTGGAGAAGCCGCCGCCCTCGACGATCAGCTTGTTGCCCTCGGACTTGAAGAGCTGGCCCCAGGCGAAGGCGACGAGCATCACGATCAGCGCGATGTGGAAGAGCAGGTTGCCGGTCTCGCGGAGGTAGCCCTTCTCGGCGGCGACCGCGTCCCCGTCGACGTGGGCCCGGAACCGCCGCTGCCTGAGCACCTTGAGCGCGGCCTCGCGGACCTGCTCCGGCTCGGCCTCGGTGCGCCAGGTCGCGTAGGCAGGCAGCCGGGTCAGCCGCTTCGGCGCGCCCGGCGGACGGCCGCGCAGCTGCCCGACGAACTGCCAGGTCCGCGGCACGATGCAGCCGATGAGCGAGACGAAGAGAAGGATGTAGATCGCCGAGAACCACACGGAGCTGTACACGTGGAACAGCCCCAGCCTGTCGTAGACCGGCCCCAGCACGCTGTGCGCTTCCTTGAAGTCCGCCACCTTCTGCGCATCGGTACCGGACTGCGGGATCAGCGACCCCGGAATGGCCCCGAGGGACAGCAGGAAGAGCAGGATCAGCGCGACCCGCATGGACGTCAGCTGCCGCCAGAACCAGCGGGCCCAGCCGATGACCTCACGCCCGGTCCAGGCGATCCATCCCATGGCGCCGGGTGCCCGCGCCCCGCCGAAGGAGCCGGGGATCGCCGTGTCCACCGGCGCGGTGGACAGCTGGGATCCCGCTTCGCCGAGTTCGCCGTCGGCGGCCACACCGACGTGGCGCCTGGCGGCCACGGGGTCCGGCGTCTTCCCGGGGTCCGGCGTCTTCCCGGGGTCCGGCGTCTTCCCGGGGTCCGGCGTCTTGCCGGTGTCAGGGGTCTTGCCGGTGTCAGTGGTGCTCATGGGTCAGATCCCTACCGTGAAGCCGTCGGACCAGGTTTGCATCTGCTGCACGATGCTGTCCCACGCACCGGTGAGCAGCAGCAGGCCGGTCGCGATCATCATGCCGCCGCCGATCCGCATCACCCAGGTGTAGTGGCGCTTGACCCAGGCGAAGGCGCCGAGCGCCTTGCGGAAGGCGACCGCGGCAAGGACGAAGGGCACGCCGAGACCGAGGCAGTACGCGACGGTCAGTATGGCCCCGCGCCCCGCGCTCGCCTGGTTCGCCGCGAGAATCTGCACGGAGGAGAGGGTCGGGCCCAGGCAAGGGGTCCAGCCGATCGCGAAGAGCGCGCCGAGCAGGGGCGCGCCCGCGAGACCTGCCACCGGCCGCTTGTGGAAACGGAATTCGCGCTGGGTGAGCCAGGGCATCAGCCCCATGAAGAAGACGCCCATGAGGATCATGAGCCCGCCGAGCACCTTGGACAGGGTCCCCTGGTACTCGTGCAGGGTCGAGCCGAAGTACCCGAAGAGCGCTCCCCCGGAGACGAACACCGCGGTGAAGCCGAGCACGAACAGGGCCGCCCCCGTGGCCATCCGCCCTCGTCTGGCGTCCGCCAGATCCGTGCCGCTGACCCCCGTGACGTACGAGAGATAGCCGGGCACCAGCGGCAGTACGCACGGCGAGAAGAAGGAGACGAGTCCGCCGAGCACGGCGACCGGCAGGGCGACCAGCAGGGCGCCGCTGTAGACCGTCTCGTTCTTGCCGGTGGCCTCGGCCAGGGTCATGGCGAGAAGGGACACGTCAGGTCACTTCTCCGCGAGGACGGGGGCGAGCATCTTGCGCAGGCTGTCTTCGCTGAGCGCCTGGAGCGTCCGGGCCGCGACCTTGCCGTCCCGGTCGATGATGAGCGTGGAGGGGATCAACTGCGGGTTCAGCGTGCCCTTCTTGAAGCGGAGCATCAGCTTGCCCGTCGGGTCGTACAGGCTCGGGTAGGTGACCCCGAACTCCTTCTCGAACGCCAGGGCCGGACCGGTGCTGGTGTCGCGGGTGTTGATGCCGACGAACTGCACGCCCTGGTCCTTGGTGTCCTGGGACACCGTCTCCAGGTTCTTGGCCTCGGCGCGGCAGGGCCCGCACCAGGATCCCCAGACGTTGAGGACGACGACCTTGCCCTTGTAGTCGCGGACGTCGAGCTGCTTGCCGTCGATGGTCTTGCCGGAGAGGTCGGGGATCGCCGCCCGCTCCCCCTTGGCGGCGGTGTCGACGCCGTTCTTGCCGGCGACGAAGTTGGTGTTGCCCGCTCCCCCGGAGGTCCCCCCGGACCCACACGCGGACAGGACGAGCGCGGCGACGGCGGCCCCGGCGGTGAGCAGGGCGGCGCGGCTACGGGTGCGGTTCGGGCGCTGGTCGGCACGGCAGGCGGCACTCATGTGAAAAGTTTCGCATGCCCGTTTCGGGGATCTTCCGCACCCCCCTTGCGGGCGGAAACCCGCATATCAGGCGGCCTGTCCTCCCAGGTAGGACTTCCAGCCACCGGCCGGCTGCTGCCCGACGTCCATCGACTGAAGCCTGGTCAGCATCTCGGGCTTCTGGACATCGAGCCAGTCCACGAACTGCCGGAAGGAGACGAGGCGTATGTCCCCGCCCTTCTCCTTCTCGCGCGCGATGTGCTTGAACGCTTCTTCAACCGCATCCATGTAGATACCGCCGTTCCACTCCTCGAAGTGGTTGCCGATGAAGAAGGGTGCGCGATTTGTCTCGTACGCCCGCTTGAATCCGGCTATGTAGGAGTTCGTCGCCTGGGTGCGCCACGCCGGGTAGTTGTAGGAGGGCGCCTTGGTCGAGTTGATCGACTGGTTGGCGAGGATGTTGTAGTCCATCGAGAGCACCTCGAAGGTGTGCCCCGGGAAGGGCATCGCCTGCAGCGGCAGGTCCCACAGCCCCTGGTTCTTCTGCGGCCAGCGCTGACGGCCGCCGGGCGAGGAGGCGTCGTAGCGCCAGCCGAGCTCCTTGGCGGTGGGCAGCAGGTTGTTCTGGCCCAGCAGACACGGGGTGCGGCCGCCGACGAGTTCCTTCTCGTAGTCGAAGGGCAGCGCGGGCAGGTCGGTCCAGCCCGTGTTGGTCCGCCACTCCTTGACGAAGGCCTTCGCCTGGTCGATCTCGCTGCGCCACTGCGCGGACGTCCAGTTGGCGACCGTGCCCGATCCCGCGCAGAAGTGGCCGTTGAAGTGCGTGCCGATCTCATGGCCCTCGAGCCAGGCCCGGCGGACCAGCTTCAGCGTCGCCTTGACGTGCTTGTCGGTGAGATAACCGATGTCCGAGGCGCCCCGGGGGTTATTGGGCGGCAAGTACATGCGCTTTTTCGACTCGGGCAGCAGATACAGCCCGGAGAGAAAGAACGTCATGTGCGCGTCGTGGTCTTTGGCGAGTTCGAGAAAGCGGTCGAAGAGGCCGGTCCCGACCTCTCCCGCGCCGTCCCAGGAAAAGATCACGAACTGCGGAGGGGTCTCGCCGGGCTCCAGCGGCTCGGGCCTCTTCGGCTGGTTCGGCTGCTTGCCGGTGTAGGCGGTGGAACCGTCACCGATGGGACGCGCGGGGTGTTTGGGGGCACCGGGCTGCCCGCTCCGGGAACCACCGCCCCGGCTCGGGCCGTCTAGCTGTGCGGTGCCGCACGCGGCAAGTCCCAGCGCGGCCGTGGCACCTGCCCCGAGGCCGATCATTCCCCTCCGGCTGATGTCCCGCATGCGGTCCCCATTTCATCGCGCCCTCTCAGCTGGCTCCCAGCTGGCACCTATTGAGAGGGCGCGATGAAGACGGAGGTTCCGTCAAACTCGCGCATATTTAGCTGATTTTACGAAGTTACGCTCATATAGCACGAACCCATACGCTTTGTGACGGGGCGTACGCCTTAGGAGAGACGTACGTACTCCCGCATCAGTTCCCTGGCGCGGCCGTTACGCGCCGAACGCCTTGTCCTTCCCCTTCACCGGCTTGGCGCCCGCGAGGAGATGGGCCGGGACGAGATCGCGGGCGGGCTCGGCGTAGCCCACGGAAACGATCTTGTCGCCCCGGTAGGTGAAGGTCGTCAGGGACGCCAGCGTGCACTGCCGCTTGCGCGGGTCGTGCCACAGCCGCCGCTTCTCCACGAAGGACCGCACGATCCAGATCGGCAACTGGTGGCTGACCAGCACCGCTTCATGCCCGCGGGCGGCGTCCTTGGCGGCGTCCAGCGCCCCCATCATCCGCACGACCTGCTCGACGTACGGCTCGCCCCATGAGGGCTTGAACGGGTTGACGAGGTGCTTCCAGTTCTCCGGCCGCCGCAGCGCGCCGTCCCCCACCCCGAACGTCTTGCCCTGGAAGACGTTGTCGGCCTCGATGAGCCGCCCGTCCGTCGCCAGGTCCAGACCGTGCGCCTTGGCGATCGGGGTGGCCGTCTCCTGCGCCCGCTCCAGCGGCGAGGCGACGACATGCGTGACATCGCGCGACGCGAGGTGCTCGGCGACCCGGTCGGCCATCTGCCGCCCGAGCTCGGACAGGTGATACCCGGGCAGTCGCCCGTACAGCACCCCGTCCGGGTTGGCGACCTCGCCGTGCCGCATCAGGTGCACGACGGTGATGTCGCCGTTGCCGGTGGTGTCGATGGTCTCGCTCATGCCGTGGCCTCCGCCGCTGCCCGCGCCGCCGCCGGAAGGGCGTCGGCGATCCGCTGAACCGCCTGCTCGTCGTGGGCCGTCGACACGAACCACGACTCGAAGGAGGACGGCGGCAGATACACGCCCTGCGCCAGCATCGAGTGGAAGAACGCGGTGTACCGGAAGGACTCCTGCGCCTTCGCGTCCTCGTAGTCGCGCACCTGACGGCCGGTGAAGAAGACGGAGAACATGTTGGAGGCGTTCTGCAGCCGGTGCGAGACGCCCTCCTTGGTGAGCGCCTCGGTCACCAGCACCCGGATCTGCTCCGAGACCGCGTCGACCTTGTCGTACGCGGCGTCGTCGAGCAGCCGCAGCTGGGCGAGCCCGGCGGCGGTCGCGACGGGATTGCCCGACAGCGTGCCCGCCTGGTAGACCGGGCCGGCCGGCGCGAGGTGCGCCATGACGTCCTGGCGGCCACCGAAGGCGGCGGCGGGGAAGCCACCGCCCATCACCTTGCCGAAGGTCATCAGATCCGGACGTACACCATCAATCCCGTACCAACCGGCCTTGCTGGTGCGGAAGCCCGTCATGACCTCGTCGGAGATGAACAGGGCGCCGTTCTTGGCGCACGCGTCCTTGAGGCCCTGGTTGAACCCGGGCGCCGGAGGCACCACACCCATGTTGCCGGGCGAGGCCTCGGTGATCACACAGGCGATCTCACCGGGGTGCGCGTGGAAGGCGGCGTGCACGGCTTCGAGATCGTTGTAGGGAAGGACGATGGTGTCGCCGGCCTGGGCTCCGGTGACACCGGGGGTGTCGGGCAGCGCGAAGGTCGCCACGCCGCTGCCCGCCGCAGCGAGCAGCGAGTCCACGTGCCCGTGGTAGCAGCCGGCGAACTTGATCACCTTGGACCGCCGGGTGAACCCCCGGGCGAGCCGGATGGCGGACATGGTCGCCTCGGTGCCGCTGGAGACGAGCCGGACCTGCTCGACGGGCTCGACGCGCGCGACGATCTCCTCGGCGAGCGCGACCTCGCCCTCACCGGGCGTACCGAAGGACGTACCGCGGGAGACGGCCTCCTGGACGGCGGCGATGACCTCGGGCTGGGAGTGCCCGAGGATCATCGGCCCCCAGGAACAGACGAGGTCCACGTACTCACGGCCATCGGCGTCGGTCAGGTACGGACCGGTACCGGACACCATGAACCGGGGTGTACCGCCCACGGCACGGAAGGCGCGCACGGGAGAGTTCACGCCGCCGGGTGTGACGGCCGCCGCACGGTCGAACAGCGACTGCGAGGCTGGGGCTTCGTAGGGATAAGGCAGTTCGGTCATGACCTGCGACGTCTCCGACTCCGGGGGGCTAGTGACCTCCTCAGGGTAGGCCAGCGGCTCCGGGCGGCCGTGCGCGCAAGAGCGGGACGGCGTGACCGGAAGAGCGCGGAACCGATGAACGTAGGATCGCCGCTCGACGTACGGCTCCACATACGGAAGATCCCGGCCATCGCGGGGCGCCGTGGACCGATGCGCGGTACGACAACCGGGCGCGGTCCCCCGGCCATCTGCGAAACTGGGACTTCGTACGGACAGCTCACATGATTCATGGTGCTCAGAGCCCGCGAAGATCCTGCGGTCAGGTGTTTCAGTGCACGTTTCGGCGTGCGGCCGTGGGGGAGGTCACTGTCACGATGATCGGGTTGCGTGGCGGGGGTCGCGCGCCTTAGAAAAGCAGTCGGGTGGAGATATGCATCGCGGTGGCGGACTGGGCGAGGGGACCGATGACCTCGGCCCTCGGCGTGCCCGGCGGGGAAGGCACCGGCGCGAGGCGGAGGAAGCGGCCGAGACCCGGGCTGGACAGACACAAGGATCGCAGGGTGACGCCGAGCGGCTCGATCGCACGGTCGAGCGACTGCGGGCGGGGAGCGGGAATGGTGGCCGGGTGGGGGTGACGTACAAATACTTCGGCGCGCCGGACGGAGCGACGGCGGCCCGCGTCCCGATCTCGATGCGCCCCGAGGAACTCGGCGGCGACGAGCTCGGCATGAACGGCATGTTCACCAAGATCAAGCCGGAGACGATGGCCGCGATGGTCCTCACCGGCATCGAGGGTGTCCCCCTCCACAAGGTGCCCCCGCTGGAGCTGGTCGTCCTCCACCCCGACTACGCGGTGGTCAAGCTCCCCATGACCGTCGTGGACCCCCTCCGCGGCATCGGCGAGGAAGCGGTCGGCGCGGCCGCCTTCATCTGGTCCACCGTGCCGGACCGGGGCGGACCCCGGGACGCTTTCAACGTCTACCAGCTGCTGCACGAGTGGCAGGACTTCAGCCATCGGTTGCATGAGGCGGGGCATCAGCCTTATTGCCTTGTGTGGCCGTGACCTGGGGTTTCAGGGGTTTCGGGCGGGGTTTCTGACCCCGCCCTCGTCATGTGCGGAGAGAGGCCGTCAGGCGGCCAGGGCACATTGAGGGCACATGGGTTCCGCTGGGGGCACTGATGTGCCCTGGGTGCCGGGCCGGTCGTCCTCGGCTTCTGCCTCGGCTTCTGCGAAGACGTCGTCGATCGCCTTGCGGGTGCGGGTCTCGCTGGACGGCAGCAGGTGCGTGTACGTCCGCAGCGTGAAGCCCGGGTCCGAGTGGCCGAGGTATTCGGAGAGCGCCTTGATGCTCTCCCCCGCGTCCAGGAGCACGGAGGCGTACGCGTGCCGGAGGGCGTGCATGCCGTCTTCCGGAGCCGCCTGGAGGTAGCGCGCCCCGCGCTCTCGGGGAGGGATCACGCCGGCGGCGGCAAGGGCGCGCTTCCAGTCGCCCATGTTGAAGACGCTGCGGTTGTAGGCCCGCCCCTTCTTGTCGACGAAGAGGAGGCGGAAGGTTTTCGGCTCGCCGTCCGGCTTGGTCCACGGCAGGGTGACGTCGACCGGCGGGAACTCCTTCATGTGCGCCTTGAGGGCTGCGGCGAGCTGAGCCGACAGGGGCACTGACCGGATCCTGTTGCCCTTGGGCAGGGCGAAGACGGGCTTCGTACCGACCAGCCGCACCTGGCGGTTGACGTGGATCCAGCCGCCCTTGAAGTCGATGTCCTCGACGGCGAAGCCGAACACCTCGCCCTGCCGCAGACCGCAGCCGAATGCGAGCTTGCCCCCGGCCTGGAAGCGCTTCGGTAGTTCGGTGATGACCGCGCGCACGCGCTCCAACGACCAAGGGATGATCTTCTTCTTGGTCGCGGTCGGGAGCTTGACCGACTTCGCCTTGCACGGGTTCTTCGGCAGCAGCCCGTCCTCCACGGCCGCGCCGAGGATGCTGGAGAGGATGTCGAAGATGCCCTCGATCGTCGACACCTCCAGGCCGCCGTCCTGGAGTGTGCGGATCCAACTCTGGATGACCGAGGGCTGGTTGAGGGATCGCAGCTCGCGTCGGCCGAGGTGCTCGGTGATGTGGTTGCGGACCGTCGCCTCATAGCGGAGCGCGGTCGTCGGGCCGACGGAGTTCGCGTCGAGCCACTTCTGTGCGTAGGCGACGAGCGTCTGCTTCGTCTCGGCGGGGACGACGTAGGAGCCCTGCCGGATCTCGACGTCGACCTCGGCGGCGCGGTTGTCCGCCTCGGCCTTCGTGTGGAAGTTCTCCTTGCGCTGGCGGTCGTCCAGGTCGCGGTAGCGGACCTGCCAACGCTTGCCGATGCCGTGGTCGGCGGTGGGGACCATCCGCTTCGTACGGCTCTTGTGCTCGCCGCACTCGGCCTCGGTGGGCTTGGGGTGGGACTTGTGCCAGCGGTCGTACACGTCAGCCAAGAAGGGCCTCCTGGGTGGGGATGAGGGAGTGGGAGGTGGCGTGGGACACCGGGGAGTGCGTCGGCCACGGGAGCAGCAGGGCTGCGGGAGGGGCGCCGAGCGCGGTGGCGATCGTGACGAGGTCGTCTACGTCGCAGCGGCGGCGGGCGCGTTCGGTGCGGCTGAGGGCGGTGTTGGCCATCGGGCGGCCCAGTGCGGTGCAGTGGGCGGCGAGATGGTGCTGGGTCAGGCCGCGTACGAGGCGTAGGTGCTCGATGGCGCGGGCGGTGTGGAGGCCGGCGGGGCCTATTTCGACAGGTCGGTTGGGCATGACAGATAGCTGTAACTTGCATCCGGGCGGCATGGCAAGAGTTAGCTCTTAAACTCTCCAATAGTCGTTCGGGGGCGAAGTGGCGTTCGTCTCGTCGAATTCCGGTACATCGCGAGACGTTTCGGCCGAGGTGTCGTGTTAACTTCCCCCGCCGTTTTCGAGTTGGGTGATTTGAACACACATCAGCCATGATGCCCGGCGGGTCAGTCACGTCGCCCCTGCCCGCCAAGTGTTACCTCTGAGCTGCGGAGGTACCGGATTCCGGCACCTCGACCGGTTGCTTCGCCGCAAGAAAATTTCGGGCCCGGCGGGAGCGATTTCGGCAACCGGGGATCCACCCTTACTGTTTCCCTCTCCCCGGCCACGCCGAAAGAAGTAGTGAGGAGTTTCAGAACCGACTCTGGACTTTTCTCCGGGTGGTGTGGCTGTGTTGTCCAGCCCATTGTTCAAGACCGAAAAGGAGCCCTGTGCCGAAGAACCCTCCCCGTAGCACCAACGCCCCTGCCACCGCTGCGGCTGCCCAGCGTGGCCCCCTTGCCACCCCTGCGGAGGTCGCCGCCTATCTCGGGGTGCCGGTGAAGACGCTCTACCAGTGGAAGTACCGGGGCATCGGCCCCAGCGTCCACAAGGTCGGCCGTCACCTGCGCTACCGCTGGCGGGAGGTGGACGCGTGGCTGGATGCCCAGACGTCGTACGACCTCACGGCCTGACCCCGCGTCTGGCGCGGACGACGAAGCGGCCCCCGGCGCGCCAACGCCGGGGGCCGAAGACTCCCCTGCCGATCGCCCATCCCTGATCGAACGAGCTGGTGAGGGGCGGGACCTTGCCCGTCCTGCCCCTCACCGGAGAGGAACGCCTATGGAGGACTCTACGTCCCCCAGCACCACGAACACCTCCCCCACCGGCTGGCCCACTCCCGCGGTCCCCGGCGAGGGCATCCCCTGGCGCCGCCAGGATCAGCAGGACACACAGTCCCCCGCGTCGGGGACCGTCGAAAACCCGGCGGAAGCGGAAGCACGCGGGGACCGTCCCCAGCCGTCTGCCGACGCGGCGATTGGGGACCGTCCCCGCGACGTGCCCGGCACTCGGTCCCCGCACGTCCCGGTCCCCGAATCGACATCCGGTGCAAACCCGCAGGCCAGCGGCGGGAAATCGGGGACCGGTCCCCAAGAGGCTGCAGTTGCACCAGGGGACCGTAATGGGGACCGTGAGCACGGTCCCCGCCGGTCGCTGGGGACCGACACACCCGTGGCGGGAACCGCCCAGCAGGAGGGGACCGGTCCCGTCGACGCACGGGGACCGGATCAGGAGGCCGGCCCCCGACCTCCTCGGGGACCGGCAGCCCCCTCGGAACAGGGTTCCGGTGAGGGTGCCGTACTGCTGGATGAGTTGCGGGCGGCAATCGGCAAGTACGTCGTGCTGCCCAGTGACGAGGCGCTGACCGCGGTCACCCTGTGGGTGGCGGCCACGCACATCCAGAGCGTCCTGCAGCATGCGCCGCGTCTGGCGGTCGTCGGCCCGACGAAGGGCTGCGGCAAGTCCCGGGTGCTGGACGTGCTCCACGAGACCGTCCACCAGCCGATCATGACGGTGAACATGTCCACGGCGGTGCTGTTCCGCGTCATCGGCAAGAACCCGCGCACGATCCTGGTGGACGAGGCCGACACCATCTTCAGCAAGGCGGGCGAGAACGAGGAACTGCGCGGTCTGCTGAACGCCGGGCACCAGCGCAACCGGCCCGCCTGGCGCATCTCCGGTCCGGAGCACAAGCCGACCCCGTATCCGACCTTCGCCATGGCCGCGCTGGCCTCGATCGGCGACCTGCCCGACACGATCACGGACCGGGCGGTCGTGCTCCGCATGCAAAAGCGCAAGCTCGGCGAGAAGGTGACCCCGTTCCGCTCGCGCTACGCCACACCGGAACTGAACGCGCTGCGGGACAAGCTGGCCGCCTGGCTGGGACCGCTGCGCGGCACAGCCGGCCGCATGGCGCCGACCATGCCCGTGGAGGACCGGGCGGCGGACACCTGGGAACCGCTGGTCATCATCGCCGACCTGGCCGGCGGCCACTGGCCCGCCCGTGCCCGTGCGGCCTGCGTGGCGATGACCCGCTACGAGGCCGTCCAGGACGAGCAGACCAACCTGAAGACACGGCTGCTGCGCGACATCCACCGCATCTTCCAGGCACACGGCAACCCCGAGGCCCTGTCCTCCCTGGATCTGGTCACCACCCTGCTCCAGGACCCCGACGCCCCCTGGGCGGAGCACGGCACCAACGGGCTCAGCGCCTACCACCTGGGCAGAATGCTTCGGGACTTCGACATCCGCCCGGCCAACTACCGCTTCGACAAGGGCAGGCAGGCCAAGGGGTACGCCCGTAACCGGTTCCTGGACAGCTGGGCCCGGCACTGCCCCGACCTCACCGAGACGGCACCCGCCCCCGCGCACGACGCCACACCCGCGCGCCCGACCCAGGGCAAGCCACCCGCCGCCCCGGCGGGCCAGCTGCCCATCGGCCCGCCCGGCGGCGCCACCGGCCCCAAGCCCGCCCGCTGACCCGCCTCCCCCCGGGTCCGTATCACTGCGTCGCATCCGTCCCCGCGCAGGTCAACGCGGGGACGGATGTCCTCACCGGGACGGACATCTCCGTACCTGCCCGAGTGTCCGTACCTGTCCTGACCAGGCATGGGACGGATGCGACGCACGTGACACACCTCCCACCCTCACTCACCACCGGAGTACTCCGATGCGCGACCCGCACCCCGAACACCCCATGCCTCAGAAGCAGATGGCGACCACCCCTGTCACACGCGCGTCGGGTAGCCGGAGCGCATCACTGCGCCCCGGCCCCCTCAGAACCGGACGTGCGACTTTCACCGCATCCGGCTCAAGCAAGCCACTTGGGCTTCGCGGGACGTGAACTTACGGTCTGATTTCCGTCGTTTGCATGATGCTGACGATGGCAATCAGCATGCACGAGGCGGAGGTTGGCTCGTGCGTCTGTACCGCCGTCTCTCCGGTAAACGAGGTGGTGCTTGTTGAGCAGCTTCCTCGACGCCGAGAACCAGGCAATCCACTCACGCACATTGTCCGGTTCGTATTCGGCTCCTTCGATCAACGCCTCACGACAGAGTGGACACACGCCCTTCTGCCGCGCCGCCAGGAGCAGACTCGTCTTCCCCATCGGCGGCGGCGCTTTGATGCGGCGACGCGCCCGCCAATAGCCCTTCAGGGCCGGGTCGTCCGGAGACGCCGCCCCCTTCACTGGGACATGGCGGGCATAAGCAGTCCATGCGAACTTCTGGAGGTAGGCGCCACTGGCTTTGTCGCCGAATACCCAGTTGTCCCGCCTGGACTTGTTGAACCGGCCGAAATAGTGCCGCTTAATCCACAGCCCCGAACGATTCGAGTGACTATGCTTCGCCCACTTGTAGAGCAGCGTGAACATGTAGTAGTCCATCGAGCAGAAGGCCCGATAGGACGCCGCACTCCGGTAGTACGCACTCCAACCCTTGGCTACTGGGTTGAACGCGTGGACAACGGCCTTGGCCGGACCGCCACGCAGAGCGCGCGCGTCCGCTCTCAGCCGTTTCCGGAGTTTGTTGCACGCTGCCCTGCTCGGCCTGATGACCAGCTTGTCCCCGTGTCGCTTCACGGTGAATACCAGGAAGTCGAACCCCTCATCGAGGTGGACCACATGCGTCTTGGCCTCGTTGAAGCGCAGACCCCTGGGCGCAAGCCAGGCCGTCAAATCCTCCTTCGCCCGATATGCCTCCTCCTTGCTGTGGCACAACACCACGAGGTGAGTCGGCGGCGGGAATCTCACCCGCCGCCGCTCGCAGAACCGTGCGGGAGCCTCTCGGCTCACACGGCTCCCATTGCCCAGCCATCAGGTTTGAGGCCGAACCGCCAGTGGGCGAACATGTTGGGATACCGGCGGGCCGTGCCAGCCAGTAGTTCTCCCGCGCGTTTCTCCCGGCGGCGTAGTCGTTTGTACTTCTGACAAGCCCAGCCCACCAACATGCGGTTGATGCGCCGGAGAAGGGGATACAACATGGACTTGTAGAAGCGTCCGTAATAGTTGATCCATCCCTGCACGACGCTGTTGAACATCCGTGCAAGGTCCATCAGGGACTTGTCACTGCGTTGAGCGATGCGCCAGGAACGCATCTCCTTGCCCATCGCCTTGATCGCCTCCTTGCTGACCGCGGGCAGGAAGTTCACAAAGTGCTTCCCATACCGGTTCTTGGCCAGCCTCGGCCGGAACGTGTACCCGAGGAACGTAAACGACGTGTGCTCGAACGAGCCGCGTCGGTCAGCGTCCTTGCAATACACGATGCGCGTCTTGCCGGGATGCAACTCCAGGCCGACCTGCGCCAATCTCGCTGCGAGCGCGTCCCGCACGCGGCGGGCCTGGTGCTCGCTGCGGCAGTGAATCACCGCATCGTCGCAATACCGCTCGAACGTGATGTGCGGAAACTCCCGCCCCAGCCACTCATCGAACGCGTAGTGGAGATACAGATTCGCCAACACGGGCGAGATCGCCGACCCCTGGGGAGTCCCGCGATCCCTTTCCTGCACCGAACCGTCCGCCTTCGCCAGCGGCGCCACAAGCCACCGCCGGACATAAAGCAGGACCCACTTCCCGTCTGCGTCAACATGCCGCTCGACGGCCTTGAGCATCAGCTCATGGTCCACGCTGTCGAAGAACGCCCGAATGTCGAGATCGACCACCCAGTCGTTCCGCCAACAACGCCGCCGGCACGTCTCCACCGCGTCCAGCGCAGACCGCCTCGGCCGGTACCCGTAGGAGTCCGGATGGAACACAGGCTCCACCCGCCTCTCCAGATACATCGCGGCCACCGTCTGGGCGATCCGGTCAGCCACAGTGGGCACCCCAAGCACACGGACACCTTTCCCGCCCGCCTTGGGGATCTCCACGGCCTTCACCGCCGGAGGGAAATACGAGCCAGACGACATACGATTCCACAGCTTGTACAGATTTCCCTTGAGGTTCTGCTCGAACTGCTCGATCGAAACGCCGTCCACCCCGGGTGCACCCCGATTGGCTTTGACCCTCAGATACGCCTCCCACACCATCGACTTGGAAATATAGAACGACTTGACCTCGGCCTGCGGCCTTGATCCGTTCACCTGGCTCCTCCCGGACATACCGGTTGACCACCAAACAAGATCAGGACAACCCGCCCCCTTCGCTCCATCCCCATTACAGGGACTTCATCACTACTACGAGGCGGTCCGTCCCCCTGCCACGCATCGGTACTCAGCCCCTCACAGTTTTAGCTGCTTGGGGTTCTCCCTTATCGCCAACCGGCCTTCAACTTGACCGTCGGCAGCATCGCGGCGAGGGGTTCCCACGTTCCGCACTGGTGCCTGTCACCGAGCTCGCGCCACCTTCATGCCGGGCCGCCACCTGGCCAGGAATACAGGAACCCGCCAGACTTGTCCCGGGGCAACAACTGGACCCCGGTTTCGGCAACCACTCATACGCTTACGACACTTCAGCAGTGGTTCACTCGCGTTCGCCTTCTCGGCACGCACCTGACGCATCTCGTGCGCCTTTTCCGCAGTGCTCATCACCCCGGCTCATTCACCGGAGCAACCTGCGGCGATTTGAGATCTCCCCCTGTGTGGGCGATCCCGGAGGGCCTACCTCCATCACCAGTGCAGCACCACGTCAAGAGCTTCCGTCTACATCAGAACCTCCTGTTGTGTTCGTGGCGCACAGTCATCGGCATACCGCACCAACACGGGGACTCCCGGGGCGGTGTTGGTCTCCCGCCCCTTGCGGTTCTCATAGCGGAATCCCGCGGCCTCTTCCATCCCATGCAGGGCGATGTTCAGCAGCAAAGGGCTCACGACGCCGCCCTGGGGAGTGCCCTCCTCGGTCGGCGCCCAACGGCCGTTCTCCATCACGCCGGCCCGCAGCCAGCCCCGGAGCAGATTCCTGGCGGGAAACTGCCCGATCATGGCCATCAGGTGATCGTGACTGATGCGGTCGAACGCCCCTTCCAGATCCGCGTCCAGCGCCCAACGGCGCTTCGCCTTGGGGTCCCGCGTGGAGGCCCGGATGGCACAGATCGCGTCCTGGCAGCCACGTCCGGGGCGGAACCCATACGATCTCGCCTCGAACCTGGCCTCCCACTCGGGCTCCAGCGCGTTCTTCACACGGGCCTGGAGCACCCGGTCACGGATGACCGGAATACCGAGCGGGCGCTGCTTCCCATTCGCCTTGGGGATGTACACGCGCTTGACCGGCTGAACTTTCCACGGAGTGGCCAACCGGTGGCTGTGAGCTGCCAGTTTGGCCCGCGCCGCCGGTGTGAGGGCACGTTCTCCGTCGATGCCAGCGGTCTTGCGCCCCCTGCTCTGCTGCGTCACCCGCCGCACGCTCACCAGCGTGTTGCTGCGGCTTCGCAGCATGAGCTTCTGCAAGTTCCGGACCCTCTTCAGGTCCCCTTCCCGCGATGCCTTGAAAATCCGCTGCCTCAGCCGCCGTACATTCCGCTCACACGCGGCCCAGTCAACGCTGTGCCAGGTTCGTGTGGGCGAATAGCCTTCGGGTCCGTTCACCTCGGACGCGCGGGCGGTCCACGCCACTGTGCTGCTCATGCGCGCCTCCGGCATCTAACTTGTCCCTTGGTTCCGGCGCCTTTGCGTAGGGCTTCAAAGGCTCACCTGGTCCACGTGGGCGCCCTTTCGGGCCGGGCCACCAGGGCCCGTATCCGGCGAGTTATGGCGGGCGGCGGGCGGAGAGGGCCGCCACCCGGTTTCCCCTGACCTTTCGGCCGACCGGCGTTCGCTTCTTGGACCATCCTGTTCCTGCCGGGGAGTTGGGCCTTCCTTACGGTCGGCTTACCGGATTCCTCCGGACCCCGTCAGGGTTTCCGTGTTCCGCATTTCGAAGATGCGGCTGGGGTGGGCGCTCCCTATACCCCGGGGCCGTCGGTGTCCTACTTCCGATGTTGCTTGCACCGGAAGCCGCTGGTGCCTTGCAGCACCGGGCCCTTCCCTGCGAAGACCAGCCATCCCAGGGTTCGATATCACGAGGCATCAACCAGGAGTTCACGCGTGTTCGCCCGTCCAGCCTTCCCCTTGCCTGTGGCCCTCGATGGCCGAGGCCCCTTGGGCGTGAACGCTCAGCTTCACACCCCGCCGTTGCCAGCGACGCATGTGAGTGCGGGGACGAATCCAGACACTGATTCGGAGGAAATTCCTTTGTCAGAGCCTCTCCACGAAATCCACCTCACTTCGGAAAATGCGACCTCACGTCGCACAGCAAGTTGTCGGATAAGGAGTCCTTACCCGACCCCCGCCCCAGGGGAGGCGGAGGCACCCGGCGCGGGGGCGCCGGGGTCGGTCGGCCCGGGGGAGCCGACCGGGAGTGGGGGCAGTAAGCCGTCGTCGAATGTGCCGCAGCAGCCTGCGCCGCGTCGCCGTCTGCGTGACAAGCAGCTGCGCGAGCGCCGCGTCCACCCCCGTTACAACGACGACGAGTTTGCCCTCGTCCAGAAGGCCGCCGCCCTGAGCCGCATGAAGCCCGGCGGCTATGTCGCCGAGTGCGCGCTCGCCGCCGCCCGTGCCGACGACCCCACCGCCGCCGTCGCCGACTACCGCGCCATGGTCAAGGCGCTGATGGCCGCCAACCGGCAACTCGGCGGCATCGGCAACAACCTCAACCAGCTCACCTGCCACCTCAACAGGGACGGCGCCTGGCCCCGCCCCGACACCGTCCAACGGATCCTGGACCGCGTCGAGGCGTCCATCGCCGAGGTGGACACCGCGGTCGCCCAGATCACCGAGGGGCGGTGAGCCCTTGATCCCGAAGATCATCCTCGGCAAAGGGCCCCACGCCACGCGCCGCACGATCGGCTACCTCTTCGGCAAGGGCCGGGCCAACGAGCACATCGACCCGCACCTGGTGGCCTCCTGGAACCACTTCGCACCCGACCCCGGCCGCAGCCCCCACCGCGACCCCAAGGAAGTGGAAGCCCAGCTCGCCGCGCAACTCGACCAACCCGTGAAGATGCTGGGCGACAAGGCACCCAAGCACACCGTGTGGCACTGCCCCGTCCGGGCCGCACCCGAAGACCCGATCCTCACCGACGCCCAGTGGGCCGACATCGCCCGCCGGATCGTGACCGCCGCCGGCATCGCCCCGGAAGGCGATACGGAAGCCTGCCGCTGGGTGGCTGTCCGCCACGCCGACGACCACATCCACATCGCCGCCACCCTCGTACGCCAGGACGGCCGCCGCCCCCAGCGCGACTACGACCAGCGCGCCGTCCAGCGCGAAGCCCGCCAAATCGAGGTCGACTACGGGCTCAGGCGGTTGAAGCCGGGCGACGGCACCGCCGCCAAACGCCCCACCAGCAAGGAACACTTCAAGGCCAAGCGCCTGGGCCAGGACACCACCTCCCGCGAGGTCCTGCGCCTGCGGGTCCGCCGCGCCGTCGCCGCCGCAACGGACGAGGCCGAGTTCTTCACCCTGCTGGAGGCCACCGGCGTGAGCGTGCGCCTCAAGCGAGGCCCGTCCGGCGACGCACTCGGCTGCAACTTCGCCCTGCCCGGCGACACCAACGACAAGGGCGAGCCGGTCTTCTACTCCGGCTCCACCCTCGCCCCCGACCTCTCCCTCCCCCAGATCCGCCGACGCCTCGCCACCACCAGCCCCGAACCGGCGGTTGTCCGGCCGGGCAATCCGTGGCACCAGGCCACCGCCGCCACCGAACGCATCCCCCACCACCTCACCCACGGCGACGACCCCACGGCCCAAGGACAGCTGGTCGCGCTCGGCGCCGCACTGGACCTCCTGCCCGTCACCGCACCGGCGGCACTGCAGGCCGAACTCGAACAGGCCGCGGCCCTCTTCGAGCGCGCCACCCGCTCCCGCATCGCCGCCGACCTCGACAGCACACGCGTCCTGCGCCGCAGCGTCCAGGCGATCTGGAAGGACCCCACACGGCACGGGGACATCGCCGGACTGGCGATGCTGCTGGACGTCGCGCTCACCGCGGTCGCCTACGCGATGCACTGGCACCGCAGCCGCCAGCACGCCCAACAGGAGGCCGCAGCGGAACAAGCCCTCGTCCACCTGCAGGTCGCGTACGCGCAGGTCGCCGAGCCGGTCCTGGTCGGCCTCGCCAGCCGGGCGCCCAGCCCGCAGACAAAACGCCGCCTCGCCCACCACCTCCATGAGGCGGTGCCGGAACACGCCGAGCGCATCCTGGCCGACTCGGCCTGGGACGCACTCGCCACCGTGCTCGCCGAGGCCGAAGCAGCAGGACACAACGCGGCCACTGTCCTCGACCAGGCGCTTAGCCAGCGCACCCTGGACGACGCCCACAGCCCCGCCCGCGCACTCACCTGGCGCATCCGCCGCCTCGGCGAACGCCACGCCCCGGGTCCGCAAGCAGAGGCAGCCAGGGCTCGCAGCGTCACACCACGCCAGGCAGCTCCTGTCCAACCGGCGGCAGCCCCTCCAGCGCCGCAGCCGCCACCAGGACGGCGGCGCTGATTACGGCCGCGCGGACACCTTGGGAGTGAGCAGTTCCAGCGCCTCTTCCCAGCGGTAGTGGTCGGCCCCGCCGCCGGCCTTCGGTCGATGCGGCTCGTACGAGCCGATCAGGACGTCCATCTCGCGCAGTCGCTCCAGGCTCTGCCGGTATGCGGGATGGGCGGCCTGGGCCGAGTTCACGTACGGCAGGACGGCGGTGGGGATGCCCATGCCGTATGACTCGCACAGGATGCCCAGGGCCAGCGTGTCGGAGATCCCTGCCGCCCACTTGTTGACCGTGTTGAGGGTGGCCGGCGCCACCGCGATCGCGTCGGCGGGCGGCAACGGGCGAGGATCGCCGGGTGAGCGCCAGGCCGAGCGGATCGGGTAGCCGGTCTGGGCCTCGACCGCCTCCGTGTCGATGAAACCCAGGCCCTGCGGAGTGGCCACCACGCCGACGTCCCAGTTTGCCTCTTGAGCAGCCGTGATCAGCTTGCCGACGTCGCCGGCGACCCCGGCCGCGCACACCACGACGTACAGGAACGGCTTCTTGCCCGGCACCTGCGGCTCGGTCACGTGAAGCCCCCCATAAGCCGATGGTCTCGTTGGGCCGCCAGCATGGCAGCCAGGGCTTCCGGCCCGATCCGGCTCAGCGCCCAGAGGCTGCTGATGTGGCGGGCCCACCGCCAGAGTGGGTCGCCCGTGTCCACAGGGGTGTGGAAGGACAGCACCTGGATGCCGTGGCCATCGAACGCCTGCGTGTCGAGGTAGCGCCAGCCCCCCGTGCCGCAGAGGTAGTGGGTGCTGGTGGTGGCCGCGGCGAGGTCGGCGAGTCTCTCTGACCGGCCCACCCGGGTCGGAATCGCGCTGCTGCGCAGTACCTCGCCGCTCCAGCCCAACGCGGTGAGCAGGGCGACCGTCGACGCCTTGGCAACGTCGGATACACGGTCGGTGTCCTCGAACTGATCGAGAACCGCGTCCAGGACGTCGCGCACCGCGGGCCAGTAGCGGCTGCGGCCGTAGTACTGGCGTGTCAACAGGCTGACGGTGCGACGGGATCGGCTGGGTTCGGCGAGCCGTGCCTGGTCGATCGGTGTCGGGCGCCCGTGAGGAAGGCGGGCCGGGAGCGTGAGCCACTGCTGTCGAGCGGGCTCGTCCAGGGCCGCCAGACGAGCCCGGTGCTGGTAGTCGCGCCGGGCGAACTGGACGTCGTCGAGGACGATCCACCGGTCGGCGGCGTACAGCTTCGCCACCGTGGACAGCCGCGGGAACAGGTTCGGTTGGTGGATGGCGCACACCCCGCCCGGCGAACCGGCGTGGGAAGGGTCAGGTGCCGATGAGGCGGCTGTCGAATCCGTCGCGCAGAAGGCGCTCGTAAGCGTCATACACATCCCCCGGTACGTCCTGCTCGACGGCGAAGCCGAGCTTCGGGTACTCGATCACCCGTTGCAGGTCGCCGACGAGCATGTCGACGACGAGCTTCTCGTCGCCGATGGACTTGATGTAGTCGTCCAACTCCAGTGGCTCGGAGGCGCAGACAACCTCCGCCTCGGGCCACAGCTTGCGGCACGTCGCGTACGAGCGGCGCTCCATGTACGGCTTGGAGATCAGCAGCAGTGACTCCACCGCGATGCCGGCCTCGGCCAGCAGCTCGCGGGAGAACGTGATGTTCTGACCAGTGTTGGCTGCCTTCGGCTCGACCAGGATCGCTGCGTCCGGCACACCCAGGCTCAGCGCATGCTCGCGGTAGTGCACCGCCTCGCCGCGCGGGAAACGGGCCCGGGTGGTGGGGCTGTTGCCGCCGCTGAACACCACGACTGAGAAGAGACCGGCGCGGTACAGATCGGCGGCCGCGGTGGCCACCCCGAGGTCGTGGCTACCCAGGCCGATCGCCGCCGAGCAGGGCCGCTGCTCGTGGTCCATCTGGTGGTAGTTCCAGATCAGCGTCGCGTCGTGGAACTGCTCGTCGGTGATCTGGCGCTGCTCGTGCTCCGGCACTGGCACTCCCTGGCTCATCCCTGCTGGTCCTTGCGGATGCCCTCGATGCTGCGCAACTGGTGGCTCAGCCCGTACTGCCGGGCCACGTGTGCCGCCTGATCGAGGACGGACAGCCCATCATTCCGGGTCGCCGCATCCGACAGAAGGATGTGCCCGTACGCGGTGTCCAACCGCACCCGCTGCATCGGGGAGTCGACCGTGCCGGTCGTGCGCGCGATGCCGATGTAGTGCAGGGCCTGCTTCAGGTCGCCGGCACCGCGGTGGGCCAGGGCCAGCTTCTGGTGCGCGACCGACCAGTCCTCCGGTTCGCCCAGGTCCTCGAAGGAGCGGGTGGCCTCGACCATGACGCCGGTGGCGTACTCGTTGTCGCCCTCCTTGCTCAGCGCCGTACCCACCCAGAGCCGGGCCCTGGCGCGGTCGCGCGGGCTCAAGCGCTCGTCCCCGGCGAGCAGTTCGTAGTGGCGGGCAGAGGATTCCAGCTGGCCCGACATCTCCTGGACGACAGCGAGGGACAGCTCGATCTGGGCCACCCGGCGCGGGATGTCGAGCTCGGTGAACATGCCGCGAGCGGTCAGGTAGGAGTGTCGGGCTGAGAGTGGGCCGAGGATCGCGCCCTGATCGCGCTGGAGGTCGCCAAGGAGCACGAGGGAACGGCCGTACAAATAGAGGCCCTTGTCGTCCAGTTGGTGTGGTGCACGGCTGCCCAGCCAGCGGTTCAACAGGGTTGAGGCGAAAGGGAAGTCCTGGCGGCTGATGCAGACAACAGCGCGCTCGATGTCCTCGGTCCAGGTCTCGTAGTCCGTCGGCCGCGCGCTCTGCCGTTCAGGGAACAACACTGTCTCGAACCGGGATTGGGAGGCGGAATCCGCCCGTGCGAGCGCAGTGTCGAGGATGGCCTGGGTGTCCGGGCGTGGCTGCGTCTCCGCGCCGAGGCTCTCCCACTTCGCAACCGTGCGCAGCGCGACACCGAGGTGCTCGGCGAAAGCGCGCATGCTCATACGCAACGCGGCGCGCAGGGCGCTCGCCTCCCGACCTGTCCACTGTTGCACGCTGACCACGGATGACCTCCCTACGTCACGTATGGAAGCACTGTCAGTGACGACGTGGGGCGGGAAGTGCAACGGAAGTACAACAGCAGGTCATTTCGAGGCCGTTCACGACGGCCGACGCTGTGGGCATGGACGACGACCTCATCACCGAACGCCGCCCCATCGCCTTCCCTCAGGTCTTCGGCTACCTGCGTCACGTCACCGGCGGCCTACCCCGCCATACGGCTCTCGTCGACTGCCTCACCGAATACTGCGACCGGCACGAACTAGCCTTGTGCGGCGTCTTCACCGACCGCGACGCCACAGTGATCGTCCGCTCCCCCGCCTTCGTCGGTCTGCTCGACGCGCTCGAACTCCCCGATGCCTACGGGGCCGTAGTTCCAGCTCTCAGCCACCTCGGCCCGAAGGGCCTCGGCACCGAGCGCGAGCGGCAGATAACAGCAACAGGCGCTCGTCTGATTGTGGTCCGCCCTCTCACACCGACCACGCGATCCGCCTCTTCGCTCAGCGCAAGCCAAAGCCTTCGGCCGCAGGGAGGTGTGTGATGTCCGTGCGTGACGCGTTGCGAAGTGCGCCCATGGTGAACGACGTGCCGGGACTGCGGCTACTGAAGGTCGGCGACGGCTGGGACGTCGTGCGCACCTCGGCCGAGATCGGCCTCTTGGCTCTGGCCTACCTGCGCGGCACCGGTGCCTCCGTCGGCCCCGTGCTCTACGACAGGCCCAACGGGCGTCTCTACTACGCCGTCCCGACCGGCTCCGAAGCCAGCTGGGACGATCTGCCGGTACGGCACCTCTCCGCCGACTCCTGGCTCGTCGCCCCCGGCCTGGAACTGCTCGACGGCTGGTTCGGCGGATGGTGCGAGCTACCCGACGACGACACCCTCACCGACACGCATGCCCTCCGCGCTGCTCTCCAGCACCCTTACGTCGCCACAACTCTGGAGTCGGTTCGATGACCAGCCGCGCGATCATGTGCCGCAAGCGGTGGACCCTCCAGCCCGACCGGGAATCCGACGCCGAGCCCACCACGTACGCGATGCAGTGCTCGGTCTGTGGCGAACCTCACTGTCCGGCACCGACTTCGCCGAACCGCAGAGCTGGGTGTTCACGCATGGTGGCCGCAACCCCTCACACCATACGTACCGGGAGATCATCACCCGCCCGTGGAGGGCCTGGTGGAAGCCGTGAACCGCCGTGTCGCCGCCCAGGTATCCAGAGCCGCCCGCTACGCCGGACCACTGCTGATCGTGCTCGGGTCCGCCTCGTGCGGCTTCGTGATCGGCGTGGCCGCCTCGACCGCACGGCTCACGCCCTGACCCGCGCTTGGTGAAGGGACCCACCGGCCGAGCGGGCGGCCAACCTGATCGCCGCCCACCACCAGGCCCGACCAACCCCTCGCACCCACCTCGTGGAGGTCCAATGATCGAGACGAAGACCAACGGCAAGGGGCTGCGGCCCAAAGTAATTCCGCAGCTCGTGGCCAGCCCGTTTCTCGCCCAGTACCTCCTCGTCAGGCCCGGCCGGGCGGCCGGCGTGCGCATCCCGGAGGTCCGCTACGAGGAGCTGCGGGCCGCGGGCGCTGAAGGCCGATCCGTCCCGGACTGGCTGGCCGACGCGGCGAGGGAAGCGTGGGGGACCGAGCTGTCCTCGTCGCCGGTCGGCGACATCGTCCTCGTCCGCGAGCGGTCGCTGTACGGGTACGGCAAAGCGTCGTGGGAGATCAACCTCGGCTGCGACTACGACTGCGAGTTCTGCTACCTCGGGGAGAAGCGGTTCGAGGGCCTGGACTGGGCCGGTAAGCAGACGCTGCTCCAGACACTGAGGGACGCCGGTGTCCTGTGGTTGCAGATCACAGGCGGTGAGGCGCTGATCGACCGCGAGTTCGGCGCGGCGTACGAGTACGCCCACCAGCTCGGGATGATGGTCCAGGTCTCGTCGAACGGCTCCTCGCTGCGGAAGCAGCCGATCCGGGACCTGTTCGCCCGCCACCGGCCGTACCGACTGACCCTGAGCGTCTACGGAGCCACCGCCGAAACGTACGACAAGGTGACGCGGAATCGCGGGGCGTTCGGCCGGTTTCTGAAGGGCCTGGATGCCGCCCGCGAGGACAAGCTGCCGGTCCGCCTGAACGTGATCGTGTCGGACGGCAACGCGCACGAGACAGACGCGATGGTGCGCCTCTCGAAGTCGTACGGCTTCCCTCACCAGGTCTTCACGAACATGTCGCCCACGATCGACGGCGAGGCGAACCCCCTGGCGACGCAGGCACTGGGCCATCTCAAGGCCCGCAGCATCTTCACCGGCTGCAACGCCGGCCACACGTTCTTCCACGTCAACCCGCATGGCATCGCGTCGATCTGCAAGGTCGGCCGTGACCCGAGCGTGAACCTCATCACCGAGGGCGTCGAAGCCCTCCCCCGACTCGGCGCGGTCGCCGAGTCCCTACAGCTCCGCACCGGTGGATGCTCTGGCTGCACGAAGGTCGGCACGTGCCGCACATGCCGACCGCTGGCCAGGCTCTACCAGGAGGCGGGGGACCGACGAGAGCTCTACTGCCAGCATGGAGGTTACGGATCATGACTCCGCCCACCGCAATCCTGACCCCGCCCAGCGAACCGGTCACGCTCACCATCGGCCGACGCCCGGCGGACGGCCCGACCGGTGTTCTGCCGGTACCGCTGACCACCGCGTCGATCAAGGACGACGAGTTCCAGATCCTCGCCGACCTGGACGAGGCCGCCGAGGGCGCCGAGTGCAGCTGCTCGGCCGGTGACGACCAGCCCTACTAGATCCACCACGGGCGGCGCCCGTGCCGCCCGCTCGTTCCACCCCTTCAGTGCCGTCCCGGCCGTACCCTGGCCGGGGCGGCACTCCCTTGTACCCGAGCACCCCTGAGGAACCGCGCGTGTCCATGTCCCGCATCCCCTTCGAGCAGCTCCCCGCCGGCATCCGCCGGGCCATCGCCGACAAAACCGGCGCCGTCCATCAGGCGGCCACCGCGCCGGGCGGCATGAACTCCGGCATCGCCTCCGTCCTGGAGACCGAAAGCGGCCGGGTCTTCGTGAAGGGCATCCCGACCGACCACCCCCAGGTCGGTGCACAGCGCCGCGAGGCGGCGATCGCCCCGCATCTTCCGGCGTCCTGCCCACGCCTGTACTGGCACCTGGAGCTCGATGGCTGGAGCCTTCTCGGCTACGAGGTGGTCGACGGCCGTCACGCCGACTACGCGCCCGGCTCACCCGACCTGCCGCTCATGGAAGCCGCGCTCACCGAACTACAAGCAGTCACGGCCCCGGCCGACATCGAGATCAAGGACGCTGTCGACCGGTGGGCGGACTACGCCCCGCCGGGGACGTTGCAGTACTTCAGCGGTGACACCCTCCTGCACACCGACTTCGCCACGGATAACGTACTGATCGTCGGCACACGGGCCCGGCTCGTCGACTGGGCGTGGCCGACGCGAGGTGCAGCATGGATCGACCCGGGCGCCCTGGCACTGCGGCTCATGGACTCCGGCCACCCGGTGGAGGAGGTGGTCGCCTTCGCGGGCCGCTTCCCGTCATGGCGGGACGCCGAACCGGAAGCCCTCGCGGCGTTCGGCGTGGCCACCGCGGCACTGTGGCGAGAGATCGCCGAGGAAGACGGGATCCCGTGGAAGCGGGGGATGGCAGAGCGGGCGGCGACACTCGCGTATGTCCTTGCCAAGGGGTAGGTGCTCCGGGTCCTCGGTATGAAGCCCAGCGGCGTTAGCCGCGATCTTGCATGAGGTCCGTCAGCTTGCTCCCGCGCCCTTACAGTCAGCTTGGGTTGCTCAGAGGACGTCGGGGGAAAGCGTCACCAACCGGCCAGTGCTTGGGCAGACCGAGGGCGGTGTGGGTGGGGCAAGCTGCTGTCCGGTGTTCGACTTGGGCCTCGACCAGCCCTGCGGTTGCCCAGGCAGGAAGGACGGGGGCTGGAAGCGAGCTGGGGTCGGGACTTTGCCAGAGAACGGGGGTGTTCTTCGTCCAGGTCCAGGGTGCTGGGTTGTCGACGATGAGCACGCCGCTGACCCGGCTGTGCGCGTGGTCGTAGGTGGCAGTCCAGTAGCCGTCAGGCATTCGGCCGAAGGCCGGTGTGCTGCCGTGGGCGTATTCGACCGAGGTCCCGTACAGCGCGGTCTCGGTGTCCTCGTCTTCGGGGAAAAAGGCCGCGTGGCCAACCGCCACGATGAACGGCAGTGCTAGGTCGCCGTACTTCCCGCCCTTCTTCTTGACCGCTTCGAACACCCGATCCGACTCGTCGTCAAGCCAGCTTGTTGCGGGGTGGATGCCGATTGCCCTGCTCGTTGGATCACCTCGCTTGCCGGGGCTGCGGGGGATCGCGTCGAACGTGAGGCACCAGCCAGCCTCCTGCCAAGTGTGCCTGGGCAGTGGCACCTTACGCACGTATTCAGCGATGACTTGGTCGGGGTCCAGGCTCGCGAGCCACCGCGTCAGCCCAGTCTTCAGCCGCTTCTGCGGAGGTGTTGCCGAGCCGGCCCTGTCAAGCTTGTACGACAAGAAGAAGTTAGGGCTCGGCACACCATCAATGGCATCGGCCAGCTGAGGTGGGAGCGCATTAGACATGGTGTCGCCCAAGTGCTGGGCCGTCCAGATTGCCTCGACGACGAATTGCTTGCCGTCTCGGGCGACGAGGAAGTCTGGGCTCTTGCCACGAGTGCCTATTTTGTGCTCGATCTCGACGGTGCAACCGGAGCCGATCAGCATCTCGTGCAGGTACAGCTCCCACAACGCTGAGAAGATGTTCGTGTCGGAATTCCGGTCCCGCAGCCGACTGAGCATGGCGGGTTGAGCCTGGTCCGGGAGATGCGACCACCACTCGTTGATCACGTCCCGAACCTGGTCCCAGAACGGACCGGCGATCCTATCGAAGAACTCGGCGTGCGGCTCTGCCGCTCGCTTCGGCGCCGCATCAGTCCGATACCGGCTCGTGTATACGACCATAGCCAACGATCGTAAATCGCCTCGCCGACAACTCTCATGCATTTCCACTGCTTCGACGTCCGTCGCAGCCGTCGGCCTCAGTTAGCTGACCTACGGGTCTGCGAGGAGAACGAGTCGATCAGCCTTGACGTCGAAGCCGAGCACGGGATGGCCGTAGTCACCCTCCGGGGCCATCAGCACCGGCTTGCCCAAGCGCCGCCCGATCTCCCGAAGGAAGCCGCAGAACACATGAAGTCGCTCCTGGCCCTGCAACTCCCGCAGGTCGACGTCGAAGTCGACTTCATCGTCGGCATGGAAACGGAAGATCGCCAACACATCGGACGCCGGCCAGACCCGCAGGTTCGGGCACTCCGCATCCGCCGGGCGCGACAACACGTCCTCCGCCCGGGGCACCGGGAGCACCGTTTCTCCCTCGGAGTACTGGCACTTCCAGCCCTTCTCCGCGACAAGATCGAGGACGGCCTGCCAGTCCTCCCTCGAGGTATTCGGGACACACACGTCCGGCAGCGTCCCCATCAAGTCCGGGTCGAAGAAGCAGCTCACGTCACCCCACAACAGATCAGCCACCCCGCCATGTTGCCCGCTCCCGGACCCAACGCACTCCCGTTTCCCTTGACGCAGGGCATAGGGGTACCCCCGCAACGGCGCGCCATGAGCACGCGCCCTCACGAACGACGATGTGAGGGGCCACGAAGTTTCCGGACAGGGACCCAATAGGGTTGTCCTGAACAGGAAATGAGGAAGCAGTGGCGCCACCCAGCAAGTACTCACCGGAGTTCCGCGAGGAAGCCGTCCAGATCGCGTTGAGGTCGAGCAAGACGATCTCCGAAGTCGCCCGGGAGCTTGAGCTGAACCCGGAGACGCTACGCGGCTGGGTCAAGAAGCACCAGAAGCAGCAGGAACCGGCCCCCGACTCGGAACTGACAGTGAACGAGCGGGCGCGCCTGAAGGAACTCGAACGACGCAACCGCGAGCTGGAGATGGAAGTTACCTTCCTGAAAAAAGCCGCAGCGTACTTCGCGAAGGATCCCCGGTAGCAAGCAAGTACGAGTTCATCGACGAGATGCGGCTCGACACCGAGGAGTACGCATACAGCGTCGAGTTCATGTGCGGCCGACTCGGCGTATCCAGATCCGGCTACTACGACTGGCGAGCCCGCCCGGAAACCGCGACCGGCCAACGGCGCGACGAACTGAAGCTGCTCATCGAGAAAGCCTTCGATATGTCCGACAGCACCTACGGACATCGGCGCATCCAGGCCCAGCTGCACCGCTGGGGCGTCACCGCCGGCCTGGAACTGGTCCGCCGGCTCATGCGCGAGCTGGGCCTTGAGCCCTGCCAGCCGCGGCCGAAGAGGTTCAGCCTCACCCGGGCCGCGGCCGGTCAGGTGCCGGACCTCGTCGGCCGCAACTTCACCGCTGACGCGCCCGGCGAAAAGCTCGTCGGCGACATTACCTACATCGCGACTGGGGAAGGCTGGCTGTACCTCGCAACGGTCATCGACTGCTGCACGAAGGAAGTCATCGGTTACGCGATGGACGACCACTACCAAACCCCACTGATATCCAGGGCGATCCGCAACGCGGCACGGAACAGGAACCTCTCGGCCGGCGCAATATTTCACTCCGACCGCGGAAGTAACTACATGTCAGCCGAGTTCGGGAAGACGCTCGACCGGTTCGGGCTCCGCAGATCTTCCGGCCGCACCGGGATCTGTTTCGACAACGCCATGGCCGAATCATTCTTCGGCGCACTGAAGAACGAGCGTGTATCAAGGGTGACTTACCTGACCCGCGAGGCCGCCCGGCAGGACATCACTCGCTACATCGAATTCTGGTACAATCGCAAGCGCCTCCACTCGTCGGTGGGTTACCGCCCTCCACGCGAAGTCCACGCCGAGTACGAGAAGTTGCGAATCGCCGCGTGAAATAGACGGTCAGATACCTGTCCGGAAAACGCGAGGCCCCTCAATGGCTGCGGCGATGCCCGGCCGCTCGTCCACGTTCTGCTGTGTCATGTCTGCTCCTCCAGAGCGGTCGGCCGTAGCACCTCTCCTTCATGTTCAACTCGTCGCCTCGGGGGCTGTCAGACGGAAGTAGGCTGGAAGCGCCTCTTGTCGCTATTCGGAAAAGATGCGTGACACCGTGCATCCACCACGGCCTTGCTGCTGAAATGAAGGCGACTTGAGCAATAGGGACATCCACGCGCCAGGCCCCGCCCTTCCTGCTTCGGCCTCGGGCAAACCCTGCCGCCGTCCGGCTGCGCCGTCCCGGGTAGCGCAGCACCGCCCGGAAGGTGGTTCCGGTGGGTGGATGGACATGAGCATGGGGCGGTCACCGGCCGGTAGGCCGCGGAAAGGATTGCGGCATGGGGTGGAGGCTCGTGGAGACAGTGCCCAATCCTTGGGGGCAGGTGCCGGTATCGGACGGCGGCAGAAGCGTGGTGGCGCCAGTCGCCAGCTACATGGCCCGGGTCAGGGAAGAAGCCAGCCGCCGGGACTGCGTCTCCCGTCGCCACCACTACGTGCCGCAGTCTTACCTACGGGCGTGGAGCCCGGACGGTCGGCGAGTGCGGGTACTGGACACCCGAAACGGCACCGAACGGCTCCAGGGCCTGCGCGATACCTGTGTGAGGGAGAACTTCTACCGGCTCGCCGAGGGCGGTGAGGCACACAATCAGGCCGAGGCGATGCTGGCCGTCATTGATGACGAAACCGCGCGACTCCTGCGCACACTGCACTCCTGGGCACCGGGAGATGACTTCAATTTCGACGACTTCATGTCACTCGCGGTCATACTCGCGTTCCAACGCAACCGGACACCTCAGGTCAGACGCCACCTAGCGGCCATCAACACCTGGCAACGGGATCGGGCCGCTCAGGCCATCCGGCCCCTGACAGCCGACAGCCACGTCACGGCGATGTTTGACAGCGCCTTCCACGCTGCCGACGAACACTCGACCCGGCAACTGGAACTGTGGGACGACCCTAGAGGCCGCTTCGTCACAAGCGACCAGCCAGTCCAGCTGTCGCCCGAGGCCGGGCAGGACTACGCCTCCACAACTACCGGCTCCAGCCTATGGTGGCCAATCAGCCCAAGCCGCCTTGTCGTCCTCAGTTCGAACCTTCAAGGCGTCAAAGTCGTTCACAGGATCGTAAATCGCCAGACGGTCGACCGGGTGCGCCGGGCCGTCGTGAGAGGTGCCGAGTCGGTGATCATTGCCAAGCCCACCGACTTCGACTTGCCCGTGGGAAAGCGGCTGGGCAGGCGGCCCCAGCTGCAGGTCGACTGTTCGCCCGTGGCGCCGACCGCACGCAAGTGCAGGATCCACTTCACCTGGGGGCACGGGATCTCGACAGTGGACCGTGCGTGCGATCCGTTGTGCGCCATGGCAAGCACAAGTAGCGGTACCGGCTCGCTCAGGTAACCGGGTCTTGGCTCCCAAGACCGAAAGAGCCAGAACCAGCTGCAGACCGCCCGGGAAATTTGAGCAAATTCTACAGTCGGCGTTCTACACGGAACCTTCCGGATCGGCCCACTCGTCGATGACCGCCGCGGTGTTCGCCAGCGCCTGTTCGACGATCTCGGCGAGATCGTCGAAGTCATTGCAGGGTGGAAAGTAGACTGCGGCTAGATTAAACACGGGGGCATTGAAGTCGACCTTTGACAGGTCGATGCGCCGATTGAGGTCGTAATGTATCAGGGTGTTGCGGAATGGCTTTGCACTCCGATTCATGATCACCCGTGCAGCAGGTGCATCGAGAATTTCCTGAAGAGCCCGGGTCGACCGAGGCGTGAGCGGGTACCCCTGATCGGTGCGCAGGACTTTCAAGCTGCCGAGCACTTGGTATATCGTCAGGAACCTGATCTTGAACTCCGTATAGTCGAACCCCCCATCGGCGTCGACCGACGGGATAGCCGTACTAACGAAATTCACCATGCAGCGAAACACTGTCAGAAGGGCATTGAGATCCATGCTTCCGGGACCATCGAAACCTCGGCCGTAGTAGTCGACAGAGTGAATATCATTGCCAATCTCGCCCATTTTCTGCGGGTCGATTTTACTGAAGAATGTCGCACCACCCCCGGCTGGTATCTGGGCACCCAGATACCTAAAGTACCGACCGTACTGTTCAGTAATCGCCATGATCTCCTGGCCAGTCATCGCTAGCGTGGCGCGTGGCGAAATTCCGAGGTGGAAGTTTGCGACGTGAGTTGTCGAGATAAGTCGCGAAGCGTATGAAAACAGACCAAGGTCGGTTTCGAGGAATCGGAAGGTCCGTGGCGCGTTACCGGTGAAGTGGTCCGCGTGTGCCGCGCGGATTTCATCGCGGAAGTAGTCGAGCTGCCCGCCAATTCGACGGTTCGTATCCTCGAATAGCTTCAGACTATGGCGGGCACGAGCCACGATCGCCTTGAAGTCGGTTGACACGTGCGCCGCCAGCGCCGGATCGCTCGTGGCTAGCTTCGCATATGACTCATGAACGAATAGTGCAATGTATGGCATTACACAGAGGGAGATTACACCGGCACATTCGGCGCGCTTCGGGTCTCCGAAGTCAGCAGCAAGCCGACCTACCCAGGCCGTGTCGTTCGCTATGCCCTGCTGAATGGCACTCGCCCGAATATCCATGGATCCGAGTGTAATCCTAGGGGATGATCGCGGCTACCAAAATTATCCTCGCTTGCCAGTGGATTGGATCGTTGATCGATCCAATAGTTTGCCTGCAATGGCCTCTGGCGATTGAGGGCAGACAGTCGCGTGACACCGCGGGGTGCGCTGAACCGCGACAGACCCCGGTTTGCAGTCACCGTGCCGTGCAGTGGACGACCCGATCACGGTGAGGTCCATCCCGCAGTCCATCCCACCCATGAGCGCGGACCAGGACCCGCCTGCCAGCCCCTGGACAGCCGGGGGCCGGCGAATGCTGCGCTGCCTTCAGAGCCACCATGTAGCCCCCGGGCAGCACAGGGAATAGCACGACCCGTAACTGGCGGCTAGACGCTGCTTCCCCCGCATTACCTGCCGCAGCAGGTGCAAGTGTGGGTAGTCGTCGGGCCGAGGTCGACCTTCGTAATCGGGCCCCAGTTCCGTGTGGATTCCCGGCGGATGCGGTCCTGGGTAAGGGGACCGCCCTGGACGTACTCGCTGAGGGCGGCAATGTATTCGTTCTGCTGAGCTGGCGTGAGAGCGAGGAAGCCTCGCATGACGGTGGCTACCTGGTTGTCCATCTATTGATCCCTTGCTCGCAGTTAAAACTGACCACAGACACCGCAGGTTGACGGTTCCATCGTCGTGGGGACTACTAGGCAGGCCGCGCACGGGCGTTGGTACTTGCGGAGCGCAGCGCGCATGCCCATGCGGCGCTCCTTCTCCGTTACGCCCTTCTCGCTGTCCCTGTCCCGCCTTGATGTGTCTTCAACCTCAAGCTTCTCGAACTGGACCCGCAGCGTTGCGAGCGCCGGCGGGTCATCAGCCAGCGCGGTGTATCTGGTAGCCAACGAGTCGTTGGACGCGACTGAGCCTGAGGAGTAGGCCAGTTCCTCTGGCCAGCGCTTGATGAGGGACCACAGGCTTATTGCGAGCTGCACGGCTGCGATCACTGCAGCAATGGTGATGACGAGGCTCCAGAGCTTGTTCCGGCCAAACGTCCCCACGAGTGCTCCGATAAGCAAAGGAACAACGAGACCAACCCAGGTAAGCGCGTCGGTTTTGCGCTTCAGACGATTGGCCCGCTGCTCGAAGATGCGCGCAGTCCCGAAGGCGTGCAGGGCGCCGTCCCGGCACTTGCCTTGGTAGTCGCCGATACCTGCCGCCACCTAGCTTTCCCCCGTTGTCGGTCGTCGCACCATCCAGACCGGAAGGCCCGAGGCCAGCGAGTCTACTGGGACAACTGGGCCGCACCCCAGGGCCACCGTGCAGAAGAAGCGGACGCCGACGCGACTTCGACTGTCAGCCACGGGTCTGGTCGTCCTGGCTGCACGAACAGCACCTGTGTGGTGCCTGGACTGTGTGACGGCGCCGAGACCTCTGAGAATCCTTAGCGGAATCGGGGAATTACACGCGCACAAGTCCAGGGAAGCGATCGTAGTCGTCGTCACCGGGATGGGCGATGGACTCGATGTGTTCGGCCGGGATGGCGAAGCGGTAGAAGACCTCCGCGTGGGCTGGCTGAGTGCCAAGGGCCTTACCGACGAAGAGGTTCGGCAGAGCGGTGTACACCGAGTGGGCACGCGGATCGGACAGGTCGATGAGCGCCGTCACCACGGCGGGCTTGCCCAGATTCCGCAGGACGCCCGCGAGGTCTGGGTCCTGCTCGTGGTAGGCGTAGAGGCTTTCGCCGCCCCAGTGAGCCAGCAGGCGCCAAAACCCGTCCGGCTCGTCAAGGAACGCGGCTGTGGACATGGCCAGGCAGACCTGCCCCTCACGCCGCCCTCTGTTCTTCATGCCGGGAGCGAGGCTGTGCTTCGCCTTCAGCGCCGTGTGTTGCTCGTCCGTGAGCAGACCACGTCGGTGCGCTTCGCCGAGCCGGCCTTCGACGAGGTTCGCGTCCAGCCTGCGCAGGCCCTGGCTGCGGATGGCGTCAACTTCGTGGTCGAGGAGACGGGTGCAGTGCCACGCGCGCACCAGGTGTCCGTCCAGGAGTCGGTGCACCTGGTCCTCGTACCCGTACAGGGACAGGTCCCTGTAGTCGGCCGGGCCCATGCGCGCGGAGTCCCTGGCAAGTTCGTCTACGAGCTTGGCCAGAGGGCCGGGCCAGGTGGCCGGGTCATCGGCGTCCACGACAGGATGCCCGTGCGGTGTCATCGTCACAGTAACCAGCATGACGCCCGGCACCGACAATCGACGGCGGGCGAGCCCTGGTCTCTGCGATCACCGCCTATCCCTGCCCTCTGTTGTTCGGCAGTATGGGCATAGCGGTGGGCCGAGCAGGGGTAGGCGGTCAGTGCCCCAGCACGTCGATGAGCTTGGTCAGGTTCTTCAGGGCGCGGGCGGCGGCGCCGCGGGCAGCGAGCACGCCCGAGGACGGTGTCGCGGTCCAGCGTCCCGGTGTCGTGCAGACGGCTCAGGATGGGCGGCGCTTCAGCAGTGGCGACTGGTGGACTACCCGCGCCAGGGCACATCCAGGGCACATGAGCCCGGGAAACGGCGTTGACCCGTGAGAACTACCGAAAGGAGTTTTCCCAGGTCAACGCACATTTCCTTACCAAACCCCAGGTCAGCGCCCTCTCATCACCAATCGCTGCACGAGTGGCAGGACTTCAGCCATCGGTTGCATGAGGCGGGGCATCAGCCTTATTGCCTTGTTTGGCCCTGAGCTGGGGTTTCATGGGTTTCGTGCGGGGCTCTCGGGGGTCCCGCCCTCGTCATGTGCCGGGCGGGGCCGTCAGGCGGCCAAAACACATAAGCATGGGAAACGGCGGCGCAGTGGCCCGCAAGAACGACTGACCGCTCCCCGAAGCCGCCCCTGCGGTCCAGTCCGGGCGTCTTGGCGCCTTGGCACCGATCAGATTCGGCCAAGCGTCAGCTACGCTGACCGCCGCCGCGGCGCGGACGCTGCCCGGGCCGTGTGAACCGGAGCTCCTTGCCGGGCACGTCCGCCGGCCGCAGGGGGAGACATGTTCAACAAGCAGCGCCTGATGGTCGTCGGCGTGACAGCGTTCCTGATAACAGCGCTCGGTGCCTGCAGTGGCGGGGGTGACGGTGGTACCGACAGCACCGGCTCCGCGACCGCCACCGGTCAGGGCAGCGAGGACACCACCCAGCAAGCCCCGCCGCAGGCGGACACCGTCTCCGGGCTCCGGGACACCGTCCGGCACCTCTCCCGGCAGACCGTCAAGGCGACCCGGCCGCACATGGTCAGGAGATGCACGTCAGCCACCAGGCGGGTCAGGCACTCGGCCAGTACGGGCACGGGCACCAAGAGAAAGACCCGCACCTGGTACACCACTGAGCGATATCAGGACTGCGAGAAGGTCCGCAGCGGCACCGAGACATACCGGCGGGTCGTCCGGCCGGAACGGTGGTGCGTGAGCCTGGACGACGTGGGCGGCGACACCGCCAGGGACGACGTCTGGTACCAGGTCACCTACGCGACCTACGACGAAGCCCTCGGCACGCACGAGCACACCCGCATGAGGTTCACCCCGACCGGCACGGGCTGCTGAACGCCCGAGGTCCACCCGGCGTCCCCGCCTCGCCGGCGGCGTCGTGGTGTCCGACGGCATCGCACGTGTCCTCGTACGCCGTGAATCGCTGGACGACATGAGCCGTCGGGACGTCGGGCTGTAGCCGAGGCAGTTCGGTCACAGGCTCAGCCGGTACGGCACCACGCACACGACGACGTCGGTGCGGGCCCGCAGCACGGTGGCCAAAAGCAGGCCGCGCTGGTTCTGCAGGATCTGGTAGCGGCGGTGGAGGGGCTCGACCTCCGGGATGAGGACGGCGATCTGTCGCCCGCCGTCTGCCGCCCGCTGGACGTACTCGACGATCGGCTGGACGAGCGAGCGCTGCGGGCTGTCGATGATGTCGAGGCGTACGCCCGGGTTCCAGCGGGCCCAACTCTCCTCCAGGGCCCGGGCCCTGGAGGGGTTTCCGTGCACGGCGACCGCGACGACCTCGTCGCCCAGGGCACGAGCGGCCGTCAGGGCCAGCTGGGTGAGCCTGCTGACCTCGCCGACCGGCACGATGACGAGGGAGTCGGTGACGCGCGGGGGCGGCGGGACCTCGCCCAGTCCGAGCTCCCGCCCGACCGCGGTGTAGTAGTGCTGGACGCGGGCGAACAGCAGCATCAGCAGCGGGATGGTGACGACCACCACCCAGGCCCCTTCCAGAAACTTGGTGCTCAGCAGCACCAGGCCCGCCACCGTGGTGAGCGTCGCGCCCAGACCGTTGAGCAGCGCGCGCCGCATCCAGTCGGGCGGACGCTCCCGCGCCCAGTGCCGTACGAGCCCGATCTGGCTGATGGTGAAGCCGATGAACACCCCGATCGCGAACAGCGGGATCATGCGGTGGGTGTCGGCGTCGACCGCGATCAGCAGGCCGGCGGCCAGCAGGGCCAGGGCCACGACTCCCCACCGGTACACCGGCCGTTCCGTGCGCAGTCCGAACAGGTGCGGCAGCCGGTGGTCCTTGGCGAGCAGGCTCATCAGGACGGGCAGGCCACCGAAGCTGGTGTTGGCGGCGAAGGCGAGCGCGAGGGTGACGACGAGGTTCGTCGCGTAGTACGGCCATCCGGTCCCGTAGGCACCCGCCGTCAGCTGCGCGAGTACGGTCACGCCGCCGCGCGGGGCCACATGGTCGCGGCGGATCAGCATGGCGAGGCCGATCAGCATCAGCCCGAGCAGCGCGCCCAGCATCAGCTCGGTGCGCTGGGCCCGCTTGACGCGCGGCTCGCGGAAGCTCGGCACACCGTTGGCGATGGCCTCGACCCCGGTGAGCGCGGAGCAGCCGGCGGAGAATGCCTTGAGGAGCAGAAGGATTCCCAACGCCTCCGTGGCATGAACGGGTTGGGCCCGTCCGACGACGGCCACGGGATGGTCGCGGGCCAGCCCGAGCACGACGATGCCGAGGATGCTCACGATGAACAGCACGGTGGGCAGCATCAGCACCCGGGCGCTCTCGGCCACGCCCCGCAGATTGACCGCCGTGATCAGCGCCAGCCCGACGAGACAGATGTCGAGCAGATGCGGGCCGAGGGAGGGGAAGGCGGAGGCGAGACTGGCCGCGCCGGCCGCCAGGCTGACGGTCACGGTCAGCACATAGTCGACGACGAGACTGGCCGCCGCGAGCAGGCTGACGGTCGGCCCGAGGTCCTTCTTGGCCACCGCGTACGCGCCGCCCCCGTCCGGGTGCGCGGCGATCACCTGCCCGTACGACACGACGAGCACCGCGAGCAGCGCGGCGATGACGAGCGTCACCGGCAGCGTGGCGCTCAGCGCGCCCGTCCCGGCGGCGATCAGCACGAGCACGATCGCCTCGGGGCCGTACGCGACCGAGCTCAGCGCGTCCAGCGACAGCGCGGCGAGCCCTTCGAGACTGGTGAGGCGGGACTTGTCGCCCTCGCCGTGCCGCAACGGGACTCTCGGCCGCAGTTCGCGGCGGGCCAGGCCGTACGCCATCGGGGACCTCGCGGTGCAGGGGGTGGGGGCTGTTCGGGGTCAGTCTGACCGGACCCCGCGGTGCGGGGCGTCAAGGACGCGGCGAGGCCGGGCGCGCCCCGGAAATGGGCGGCTCTCCCGCGACTCCCGTGACTCCGGCCGGTCCTGACGCCTCCTCGTGTGCGCAGTCGTGTTGCGACCGATCGGGTTATATGTACGGCGCGTCGCGCGCCGGAACGCCGCTGCTGAGCTAAGGCGAAACTCCAGGTCAGAAGTGATCCCTGTGGCCGAGGGCAGGCAGCGGGACGCCCGTGGGCGTGGCCTCGGGGGTGCGCCAGGTGAGCGGCTCGAGTGGTGAGCGGAGCGGGACGGCCTGACGGTGGATCACGTCGGGGCCCGGTTTTCTCACGCTGACGCGGTGTCAGCAGCCCGGCTGCGACGGAAGGACACCGACGATGCGATCTGCCCGCATGCTCCTCGCTACCGCGACGGCCACGGCCGCTCTGGCGATCGGTGCCCCAGGCGCCTACGGCGCCGCCGCGGGTGACCGGGACAGCAACGACGACTCTTCGTACAGCCAGGAGCACGACAAGAACAGCAGCGATGACTCTTCCTACAGCAAGGAGCACGGCAACGGCAGCAGCCACGACAAGCCGAGCGGTGGGATGCACACGGGTGGCGGTGCGCTGACCACGGTGCGCAGTGACGACTCCGGCTCGGGCCACGGCAAGGACGACTCCGGCTCCGGTCAGGGCAAGGACGACTCCGGCTCCGGCCACGACAAGGGCTCCTCGGACCACGACGAGGACTCGGAGGACTCGTACGGGGGCGACTCCGACTCCGGCCACGACAAGCCGAAGGGCGGCATGCACACCGGTGGCGGCGCGCTGGCCCTCCTCAGGAGCGACGACGGGGGCAAGCAGGACGGGGACAAGAGGTTCGACCCGGAGACCTACAAGAACAAGGACTCCGACTCCGACTACGGCAAGGAGGACTCGGAGGACTCGTACGGGGGCGACTCCGACTCCGGCCGCGACAATCCCAAGGGCGGCATGCACACCGGCGGCGGCGCGCTCGCCTCGACGGGTGTCACGGCCGGCGGGCTGGCGGTCCTGGGGGTCGCCGGCGCGGGTGCGTTCCTGCTCCGCCGTAAGAGTGCGCAGGGCGGTGGGTCCTGACCGATGTCGGACGACATAGGTGACATAGGCGTCATGACAGCCTGGGCCGCCGTCCGTGCATCGCGCGGCGGCCCGGCCGGCTCTCTTCGTGCCGTATCCGATCCGCTGCCGTGATCCCAGTGAGGTGGTGCCCGATGGCAGCCCGGTTGTCCTCCCTCATCGAGCCCGAACCCGTGCCGCCCAAGCAGGGCTTCCGCCGCGCGGTGACCTGGACCGTGTGGTCCGTCCTGCTCCTGGCCCTCGCGCTGAACCTGTTCGGCGGCCCCGGCAGACCGTCCGACGATTCCTCTACGCCCGGTACCGCGGCGGCGCACAGGCAGTCGGCCATGGGGTCGAGCGGAAGGCATCTGCCGCGGTCCACGCCGACGCGGCTGCTCATCCCGAAGATCTCCGTGGATGCCCCCTTCACCACCCTCTCCATCGACTCCGCGGGCAAGCTCGACCCGCCGCCCGCCGACGACACGAACCTGGTCGGCTGGTACGCGGACGGCGCGTCCCCGGGAGAGGCGGGAACCGCGATCATCGCCGGGCACGTCGACACGGCCACGTCCGCCGCCGTGTTCGCGGGCCTCAGCGAGCTGGAGAAGGGGGACAAGTTCAAGGTCAAAAGGGCCGACGGGCGCACGGCCTCGTTCGTGGTGGACAGTGCCGAGACCTTCGAGAAGGACGACTTCCCCGACAAGCTCGTGTACGCCGACACCCCCGACGCCGAGGTCCGGCTGATCACCTGCGCCGGCGACTACGACCACACCGCGAAGGACTACACCGAGAACCTGGTGGTCTTCGCCCACCTCATGTGACCGGCCCCGGGGTGCCGTGTTCGCGCGGCGGCCGAATCGCCCTGAACTCCGTGGTGGTCGAGTCGACGAGGCGGCAGACTCAGGGGCGATCACAAGGAGCACGCCATGCCACCGAGGACCATCCCCACCGCACGTCAGGGGCGTCTCGGTGTGGAGCTGCGCAAGTTGCGCGAAGCCGCGGGTGTGGTGTCCCGTGACGCCGCCGAGTTCCTCGGCACGAGCCAGGCACAGATCAGCAATATCGAGACCGGGAAGAATGGCGTGAGCGAGGAGCGGGTGCGCAGGCTCGCCGCGATCTACGCTTGCGACAACGCCCAACTCGTCGAAGCCCTCGTGGAGATGACGAACGAGCGGGACAAAGGGTGGTGGGAGGAGTGTCGGGGCAAGGTGCCCCCCAAGGCTCTTGATCTCGCTGAACTGGAGCACCACGGCACGTGCCTCCGCACCTTCCAGGTCGTGCACATCCCAGGACTCCTGCAGACGGAAGAACACATCCGGGCGGCTTCGTCATTCGCCGAACCGGAGCTGTCGGAAGCTGTTCGGGAGGAGCACATCGCGTTCCGTCTGCGCCGCCAGCAGGTGCTCGACGCCGGACGTCCGTACGACGCCGTCATCCATGAGGCAGCTCTTCGTCTGCGTGTCGGCGGTCCCAGGGCGGCCCGCACCCAGCTGGAGCGCATCCTCGAGGAGTCCGAGCGGGAGTCGGTCACCATCCGGGTCATCCCGTTCACAGCAGACGACTTCGCAGGTGCCGGCCAGTCGCTGCTGTACGTCGGTGGCAAGGTGACTCAGCTCGACACCGCACAGGTCGACACCGGCAACGGAAGCCTCTTCGTCGACGCCGGCGCCAAGCTGGACCGCCTTCGGACCCGCCTTGTGCGCATCGGCAGCACCGCCCTCGCACCCGCCCCATCCCTCGACCTCATCCGGACCATCGCTCAACAACTCTGAAAGGCAGCCCGTGCCCTCGGCCCTCCACTGGCAGAAGTCGTCGTTCTCCTCGGGCGACAGCGACGAAGACTGCATCGAAGTAGCCTCCTCCCCCACCACCCTCTGTCTCCGAGAAAGCGACCGCCCCACCACGATCCTCACCCCCACCCCTGGCGCTCTTTGCGCCCTGCTCGACGCGGTGATCAGGATCAGGCGGCCTCCAGGGTGATCCAGAAACGGTCCTCGCCGTGCATCCGGCCGTCGGGGACCCCGCCGTTGGCCCGTATCACCCGATGTGACGCTTCGTTGTCGACGTCGCAGGTCAGCAGGACGCGGTCGAGGCCCAGGCTGCGGCATTCGGCGAGGCCCGCCGCGAGCATCCTCGTCGCGTGTCCCTGACGGCGCCACGGCCGGACGACGTGATAGCCGACATGGCCTCCGGCCTCGGCCGGCTCCGGTGTCAGCCGCTGCCGTACGACGAGCGTGCCGATGTAGTGCTCACCCGAGACGTACCAGAACAGGGTGGACGGCACGCCCCAACGGATCTGTTCGCCGCGGCGCTGTGCGACGAAGGCGTCGAAGTCGTCGGCCGCCGCGCCGAGCCGTTCCATGGGCCTTCCCTCGGCCACGCAGTCGGCGCGCTCACCGGCCAGGTAGGAGTCGCGCACCGCTGCCGTGGGCCACACCAGGCGCGGTGGTTCCGTCAGTTGGGACGGTCGGGTCAGTTGCGTCGTCATGCGGTTCAGTGTCGGGGCTACGTCCCGCGGCAGGGCGGTATTTTTTTCCGCAGGGCTTCGCCGAACCGGCGCTCCGGCACGAGCAGCAGTCCGCCGAGGGCGGACGCGAGGCGAACCTGCTGATCGCCCAGAACGCGGAACGCGTGAGCCTGCTCGTCGACGACCTGCAACTGCTCGCCCAGCTCGACCAGGAGCCCTCCTACCGCCGGGAACCCGTCGACCTCCTCTCGCCGGCCGTCGACGCCGTGAGTGCCGCCGCCCTGGACAGCGACGGCCACCCGATCGGCCTCGATCCGCTGCGCAAGGAAGACGAGCCGGACCTTGTGGAGACCGTCGGCGATCCGCACCGGCTGCGGCAGGTCGTCGAGAACCTGCTGTCCAACGGGCGGACGCACACTCCGGGCACCCCCGTCCACGTACGCGTCGGAACGGTTCGCGTCGGCCCGGACACCGGTGGGGTGGACCGGCCGGGCCTCACCAGCCCGTCGCCGCCGCTGCCGTACGGCACCGCCGCCGTGCTGGAGATCGCCGGCGAAGGGCCGGGCCTGGACCCCGAGGACGCCCGGCGCGCCTTCGAGCGCTTCTACCGGGTGGACCGTTCCCGGTCCCGGTCGCACAGCCGGGGCGGCAGCGGGCTCGGGCTCGCCATCGCCGGCGCGATCGCGCGGGGGCACGGCGGCCGTCTGGAACTGGACACCGCGCCGGGGAAGGGCTGTACGTTCCGACTGGTCCTGCCGCGGTCCTGAACTCGGGGCCGGGTCCGTGTGACGATGGCAGGGATGGGCCCACGGGGACAGGGGGACGGACATGACCAGCCGCTTGTTGATGCCGTGTCGGCGCGCGGATGCCGCACCGGCCGGGACGCCCGAGCCCGTAGGCGACTCGACCCGGCCCACCGCGATCCTGGACCGGGAACACCCGGCCGTCCGGGCGTTGGTGGAGCGGATCCCGCGGAACGGCGACGCACGCGAGGCGCTGCGCGTGGCCCACGGGATCATCGCGCGCGAGGTGCGGCCCGTCTACTCCGTGGACGACCTGCGCCGCGCCTCACGGACGCTGGAGCTCGGGCGCGGCTCGTGCAGCCAGCGGATGGCGGTGCTCGAAGCGGTCGCGCGGGCGCTGGACGTGCCCACCCGGGTGCGGGGACTGCTGGTGGACGGCTCCTTCTGGTACCCACGCTTCCCTCGCCTCAAGCCGCTCGTGCCGGAACAAGTCCTGCTCGCATGGCCCGAGTTCCTCCTGGAAGGGGAATGGGTCCCGATCGCCGAACTGTTCGGAACCCTGACCGAACTGAGCGCGACGTCCGGCGGGTTCACCAACAAGGGCGGTGAGACCCTCTTCGACGCGGTGGCGCGTACGGCGGTCGACTGGGACGGTGCGGCGCCCGCGAGCTGCGTCGGCGCTCCCGGAACGGTCTGCGACCTCTCCGCCCAAGTCCGCCTGGACCTTGGCCACTTCACCTCCCGCGACGAACTCTTCGCCCGACACGGGCAGACGTTGTGCCTGCCGGCGCGGACGCTTGCGGAACCGGTGCTGGGGCGGTGGAGCGCGGGGGCGCGCACCGCCATGGGCTAGTGCCGTCGCCCGCGAACTCGATGCGCTGGAGGTCGCCTCGCCCGACCGCGAGGGTGAATCCTTCGCGCCGCAGCAACAGCTGTTCGAGGATCACCTCGGTCTGCAGGTTGGCGAGCGCGGCGCCGATGCAGCGGTGCGCGCCGTGCCCGTAGGCGATGTGTCCGGCGCCGCGCGCGGCCTCCCGGGTGAGGTCGAGCCGCCCGGGGCCGGCGAGGGTGCCGGGGTCGCGGTTGGCAGCGAGCAGCCCGCTCGTCACACCCTCTCCGCGACGTACCAGGACTCCACCCAGTTCCACGTCCTCGGTGGCGTACAGGGTGGCGCCGACGCGGACCGCGGACACATACCGCAGCAGCTCCTGCACGGCGCCCGGCAGCAGTCCGGGCTCGGCGCGCAGCCGTGCCACCTCCTGCGGGCGGTCGAGCAGCGCGAGCACCGCGTCGGTGAGGAAGAACGCCGGCGGCGCGATCCCCGTGTTGATCGGCAGGAAGACCAAGGCGATCATCTCCTGCCGGGTCAGCCGCTGCCCCTCCTCCGCCTCCGCGCTGGAGCGCAGCAGATCGGAGGCCAGGTCCTCGGCCCGCTCGGCGGCACGGCGGTCGAGAAGGCCGTGTTCGGTTTCGGTACACCTGGCTGTGCACTGCTCCGCATGGTGCGGGGAGGACGGATCAGCACGGTTTCACGGCGGTTTCACGGCCCGGGAAGCGTGACCCGTGAGAGTCCAGTCCGGGACCGGCAGGTCTTCGCGACCGGCAGGTCTTAACGCAGCCTTGACGCGTTCGGCCCAGCTATCCGTGGGCCCGGGGATCACTCTCTGCATACGCTGGTCCTGCCGTGTCCTCGATGGCCGGAAACTTTCGAAGAGCCGTACGTCAGGAGCACGCCGATGGCCGCCACGGACCACGACGCCCGCGCGAGCCGCCTGCGTGGGTGGATGCTGGAAGGCCTGTCCGACATGGCCAAGCACCAGCAGGGGCAGCGGGCCGTCGAGACGGAGCACGCGCACAAGGGACAGCGCTGGTGGCGGGTGATGTGCCTGACCGGCGTCGACTACTTCTCCACCCTCGGCTACCAGCCGGGCATCGCCGCCCTCGCGGCCGGTCTGCTGTCCCCCGTGGCCACCATCGTGCTCGTCATAGTCACCCTGGCGGGCGCACTGCCCGTCTACCGGCGGGTGGCCGAGGAGAGCCCGCGCGGCGAGGGCTCCATCGCGATGCTGGAGCGGCTGCTCTCCTTCTGGCAGGGCAAGCTGTTCGTCCTCACCCTGCTGGGTTTCGCCGCCACCGACTTCCTGATCACCATCACCCTTTCGGCGGCGGACGCCTCCACCCACCTGGTGGAGAACCCCCATCTGACGTCCACCCTCCACAACCAGCAGATGCTGATCACCCTCGGCCTCGTCGCCCTGCTCGGCGCGGTGTTCCTCAAGGGCTTCCTGGAGGCGATCGGGGTCGCCGTGGTCCTGGTGGCGGTCTATCTGGGGCTCAACACCGTGGTCGTGATCACGGGGCTGTGGCACGTGATGACCGCAGGCCATGTGGTCACCGACTGGTCCAGCGCGCTGACCGCCGAGCACGGAAACATCTTCGCCATGATCGGGGTGTCCCTGCTGGTCTTCCCGAAGCTGGCCCTCGGACTGTCCGGCTTCGAGACCGGTGTGGCGGTCATGCCGCACGTCGAGGGCGATGCCGACGACACCGAGGAGAAGCCGACCGGCCGTATCCGGGGCACGAAGAAGCTGCTCACCACGGCCGCGCTGATCATGAGCGTGTTCCTGATCGCCACCAGCTTCATCACCACCGTGCTCATCCCGGAGAAGGAGTTCCAGTCCGGCGGCCAGGCCAACGGCCGCGCGCTCGCCTACCTGGCGCACGAGTACCTCGGCAACACCTTCGGCACCGTCTATGACGCATCGACGATCGCCATCCTGTGGTTCGCGGGGGCCTCCGCCATGGCCGGGCTGCTCAACCTGATGCCCCGCTATCTGCCCCGCTACGGCATGGCCCCGCACTGGGCACGCGCCGTCCGCCCCATGGTGATCGTCTTCACCCTGGTCGCCTTCCTGGTCACCTGGATCTTCGACGCCGACGTCGACGCGCAGGGCGGCGCGTACGCCACTGGTGTCCTGGTGCTGATGTCCTCCGCGGCGATCGCGGTGACGATCGCCGCGCGCAAGGCCGGGCAGCGCAACTGGACGATCGGCTTCACCATCGTCGCCGCGGTCCTGCTCTATGTCACGGTCGTGAACGTCATCGAACGCCCCGACGGCGTCAAGATCGGCGCCTGCTTCATCGCCGGCATCATCCTCGTCTCGCTCCTGTCCCGGCTGGCCCGCGCCTTCGAACTGCGCGTCACCAGCGTGACCCTGGACGATATGGCCGAGCGGTTCGTACGGGACATCGCCAGCCGGCGGATCCGGTTCATCGCCAACGAGCCCGACAACCGCGACATCACCGAGTACCGGGAGAAGGTCGAGCAGATCCGGGCGGACAACGACCTGCCGGCCCAGGAGGACTTCGTCTTCCTGGAGGTCACCGTCCTCGACCCCTCGGAGTTCGAGGCGGGTCTGAACGTACGCGGCGAGGTCCTCCACGGCCGCTACCGCGTCCTGACCCTGGAATCCTCCTCCATCCCCAACGCCCTGGCCGCCCTCCTCCTCCACGTCCGCGACGTCACCGGCTGCACCCCCCACATCTACTTCGAGTGGACCGAGGGCGGCCCCTTCACCAACTTCCTCCGCTTCTTCCTCTTCGGCCAGGGCGAGGTCGCCCCCGTCACCCGAGAGGTCCTCCGCGAAGCGGAACCCAACCGCTCGCGACGTCCGCGCGTCCACGTCGGCTAGAGGAACGGTTTTCGCCCCCGCCGCCCCTGCCCGTCCCATCCCTGGGGGCTGCGCCCCCAGACCCCCCTGAAAGATTGCGCAGTTCCCCGCACCCCTGAAACGGGCGCGGGGAACTGCACGACATGCAGGGGGTCGGGGCGGGCAGGGGCGGCCGGGGGCGACGAAGCCACGCACCTCAGCCCTCTTCCGCCGGGCCGTTCCCACCCACCGTGAACCCGATCACCGTGCCGCCCCCGTCCCGCCGGAAGGCGAAAGGCGTGCCGCCGTGAGCGGTGGCCACCTCGCGGACGATGGACAGACCGAGCCCGGAGCCGGGCAGGCTGCGGGCGTCGGCGGCGCGGTAGAAGCGGTCGAATATGCGGACGATGTCGCCGTCGGCGATGCCGGGACCGCGGTCGAGGACCTCGACGCGGACCGGCCCGGGACGACCGGCCGCGGCGACCGCGTCGGCGTCGGGACGGCCACCGTCGGCATCGACGGCGACACGACGGCCGGCACCCATCGCCTCGACCACGATCTCGATCGGCGCCTTCCCCGCCCGATCGAACTTGGCCGCGTTCTCGACCAGGTTGGAGATCGCCCGCTGCAGGGCGGTGGGCCGCCCGTCGACCGTGGTGTCACCGCCCACCCGCACGGTGATGTCCCGCCCGGTACGCCGCCGGGCGACGATCGCGACGTCCTCGGCGAGGTCGGCGAGGTCGAGCCGATGGACGGGTTCGGTGTCGGACCGGCCGGCCGCGAGGGCGACCAACTCGTTGACGAGGTCGGTCAGTTCGCGGGACTCCAGAGCCAGGTCGGCAACGAGTTCCTCGCGGGCGGCGGGCGGCAGCTCGTCGATACGGCGGAGCATGGAGATGTTCGTACGCAGCGAGGTCAGCGGTGTACGCAGTTCATGTCCCGCGTCCTGGACCAACCGCCGCTGGTCCTCCTCGGACTGGGCGAGCCGGCCGAGCATCCGGTCGAAGGAGCGGCCGAGCCGGGCCACCTCGTCGTGCCCGGTGACCGGCACCTGGATGCCGAGCCGCCCGGTGCGCGCGACATCCTCGGCAGCCCCGGCAAGCCGCACCAGCCGCCGCGTTATCCGCCGGGCGAGCCACCAGCCGAACAGCCCCGCCGCGATCACGACCGCCCCGACGAGCAGCACGGTGCGCTGCTGCAGCTCCCGCAGCAGATCCTCGGTGTCACTGAACTGTTGGGCCACCTGCACGGCGCCCCGCGCGCCGCCGAGCGCGACGGTCGCCACCCGGTAGCGGTCGCCGGCGACGTCGACCTCCTTGTGCTCCTCCAGCTTGCCCGCCGTCCCGTCGTCGGCGATCGCCCGGTCGTGACTGTTCACGGGCAGCGGCGGGTTGCCCCGGTCGACGATCGCGCCGCCGGGCCCGAGCACCTGTACGTCCGTACGGCTCGGCCGGATGATGTCGTCGAGCGGCCCGTCGTGGTCGGGGTCGGACGAGGCGAAGTCGCCCGGCTGCAGCGGGTGCTCACGCACCTGGTCGCGCAGGTCCTGCACGACCTCGGCGAACACGGTCTGCTGGTCCACGCGCACGAGCCGGGCGGCGGCGTCGTAGCTCAGGAACCCGACGAGGACGGTGACGGCGGCGGCGACAGCCGCGAAGGACACGGTGAACGTGGCCCGCAGGGAGGACACCCGCCGAAACCGGGGCCGGGCAGACCGGAGCAGCCTGCGCAACCAGGTGGGTCGGGGCGAGCCGGGTGATCTGCTGGAGCCGGGCGGCACTCAGTCCTCCCTCAGTACGTACCCCACGCCCCGCACCGTGTGGATCAGCGCCGGTGCTCCCGGCTCGTCGAGCTTGCGCCGCAGGTACCCCACGTACACGGCGAGGTTCTTGGAGCCGGGGCCGAAGTCGTAGCCCCAGATCCGGTCGTAGATGGTGGCATGGTCGAGGACGATGCCCGCGTTGCGGACCAGCAGTTCGAGGAGCTCGAACTCGGTCCGGGTCAGCTCCAGCTCCCGCTGCTCGCGCCACGCGCGTCGCGCCTGGATGTCCATGCGCAGCCCGGCCGCGACGATCCGACCGTCGGGCTCCTTCAACGGCGGTACGTCGACGGGGGTGCCGTTCGCCGCGTCCGTCCCGGTGCGGCGCAGCAGGGCGCGCAGCCGGGCGAAGACCTCCTCGACGTCGAACGGCTTGACCACGTAGTCGTCGGCGCCGGCGTCCAGGCCCGCGATGCGGTCCGCGGTCTCGACGAGCGCGGTGAGCATCAGGATCGGCGTGCGGTTGCCCTCCGCACGCAGCACGCGGCACACCTGGAGTCCGTCGATGCCGGGCATCATCACGTCCAGCACCAGCACGTCCGGTGAGGTGCGGTGGACCTGGGCCAGTGCCTCCACCCCGTCGGCGACGGCCGTCACCTCATAGCCCTCCAGTGCCAGGGCCCTTTCCAGGGCGTGACGGATGGCACGGTCGTCCTCGGCGAGCAGCACATTCTGGGGCACCCCACCAGTCTGCCAAGCCCTCGGCCGGGGACCACCTGATGAGAGTTCCCGCGACCACCCTTCTTACCCGCCTCTCACCACGTCCGGGCGCGTCGCCTTACCTCCCCCGGTCACTGTGTCCCGTATGTCAGGACGGGCGAGCCCCTGACACGCCCCGGCCGCCCCGAGGCTCCCCCGGCTCGGGGCCGGCCGGAGCTCGGGGGCGGCCGGGGCGGCTTCCGGACCCCCGCCAAAAGACTGCGCAGTTCCCCGCGCCCCTGAAAAGGGGGTGCGGGGAACTGCGCGAACGGGGTCCGGGGCGGAGCCCCGGGTTCGGGTCGGGCAGGGGCGGAGGGGGTGAGACACCCCTACGGCCGCAACGCCCCCAGCTGCTGCTGGAACGGGATCACCTCGAAGCCGCCCCCGGCCCTGACCGGGACCCCGGCCCTGCCCGCGACCCCGGCCTTGACCGGGGCCGCTGCCGCCGTCGGCAGGGCCCCCATCAGCCGCGCCAGCTCTCCCGCCGCCCTCTCGATCCGCTCGGCCAGCCCTTCCGCTCCCCAGTCCTCCGACGCCGCGTACACCCCGGTGGGCACGACAACAGCCCGCAGATACGCGAAGAGCGGACGCAGCGCGTGTTCAAGGACCAGCGAGTGCCGCCCGGTACCGCCGGTCGCCGCGATCAGCACCGGCTTCCCGGCGAGCGTGTCCTTGTCCCCGACGGTCAGCACATCGAAGAAGGACTTGAACAGCCCGCTGTAGGAGGCGGAGAAGACCGGCGTGACGACGATGAGACCGTCCGCGGACGTCACGGCGTCGATCGCGTCGGACAGCCCCGGCCCGGGAAAGCCGTTCGTGAAGTTGTGGGCGATCTCGACGGCGAGGTCGCGCAACTCGACGACCTGGACGTCGGCGGCCGTCCCCCGGACCGCGGCGGCCGCCAGCCGGTCACCCAGCAGCCGGGTGGACGACGGAACGCTCAGCCCCGCCGAGACGACGACGAGCTTCATACGACGGTCACTCCCTCCGAAACCTCTGAATCCTGCGACGCCGCCGAAGCGGCGGCGGCCACCCGGGCCGCATGCGTCGGCGCCTGCGGCACATCGGCCGCCCGTCCCTCGGCGAACTCCTCGCGCAGCACCGGCACGACCTCCTCGCCCAGCAGGTCGAGCTGCTCGAGGACGGTCTTCAGCGGCAGCCCCGCGTGGTCCATCAGGAAGAGCTGGCGCTGGTAGTCACCCGCGTACTCGCGGAAGGACAGCGTCTTCTCGATCACCTGCTGCGGCGAACCGACGGTGAGCGGCGTCTGCTCGGTGAAGTCCTCCAGGGACGGCCCGTGCCCGTACACCGGCGCGTTGTCGAAGTACGGCCGGAACTCCCGTACCGCGTCCTGCGAGTTGTGCCGCATGAACACCTGGCCGCCGAGCCCGACGATCGCCTGCTCGGCCGTGCCGTGCCCGTAGTGCGCGTACCGCTCGCGGTAGAGCTCGACCATCCGCTTGGTGTGGTCGGCCGGCCAGAAGATGTTGTTGTGGAAGAAGCCGTCGCCGTAGTACGCGGCCTGCTCGGCGATCTCCGGCGAGCGGATCGAGCCGTGCCAGACGAACGGCGGTACGCCGTCCAGCGGCCGCGGCGTCGCGGTGAACGACTGCAGCGGCGTACGGAACTTGCCCTCCCACGTCACCACGTCCTCGCGCCACAGCCGGTGCAGCAGCGCGTAGTTCTCGATGGCGAGGTTGATGCCCTGGCGGATGTCCTGCCCGAACCAGGGATAGACCGGCCCGGTGTTGCCGCGCCCCATCATCAGGTCGACCCGGCCGTCGGCCAGGTGCTGGAGCATCGCGAAGTCCTCGGCGATCTTCACCGGGTCATTGGTGGTGATCAGGGTCGTGGACGTGGAAAGGACGAGCTTCTCGGTGCGGGCGGCTATGTAGCCGAGCATGGTGGTCGGCGACGACGGCACGAACGGCGGGTTGTGGTGCTCGCCGGTCGCGAAGACGTCCAGGCCGACTTCCTCGGCCTTCTGCGCGATGGCGACCATGGCCTTGATGCGCTCGTGCTCGGTCGGTGTCCTGCCCGTGGTCGGGTCGGGGGTCACATCGCCGACGCTGAAGATCCCGAACTGCATGGTCGCTCACCCTCCAAGTTGTTTACGATTCAACTATACCCCCCAACGACCACACCCCGGCCGCTATTCCACGCACCCCGAGCACCTCCTCCGGCTAATCGCTTGACCCACCCACCCGTCATGCGCCAGATTTACCTGCGTGACACAGATACTGCATGACACAAAAGAAACCTCGCATCCTCCCGCCCGCACCCGCTGGGCCATCCTCGGGGTGGTCCTCGCCGCCGATGTCCTGGACCTCCTCGACGGCACCATCACCAACATCGCCGCCCCGACCATCGCCGAAGACCTCGGCGGCGGCGCCGGCCTCATCCAGTGGCTCGGCGCCTCCTACGCCCTCGCGCTCGGCGTGCTCCTCGTTCTCGGCGGACGGCTCGGCGACAAGTACGGTCGCCGCCGTCTCTTCCTCGCCGGACTCGGCGGCTTCACCGTGACCTCCCTCGCCTGCGGGCTCTCGCCGACTCCCGGCACACTCGTCGCCGCCCGCCTCGCACAGGGCGCCTTCGGCGCGCTCGTCATCCCGCAGGGCTTCGGCATCCTCGGCGCCTGCTGGCCCCGGGACCAGATCGGCAAGGCGTACAGCCTCTTCGGTCCGGTGATGGGCCTCTCCGCCGTCGGCGGCCCGATCCTCGCCGGATTCCTCATCGACACCGACATCGCCGGCCTCGGCTGGCGCTCGATGTTCCTCATCAACCTCGTCCTCGGCGGCGCCGCCCTCCTCGCCGCCGCCCGCCTGCTCCCCCGCGACCCCGGCGACCGCACGGTCACCGTCGACGGCCTCGGCTCCGCGCTCCTCGGCGCCACCATGCTCGGCCTGCTCGCCGGCCTCATCGAAGGCTCGGCGCACGGCTGGACCCCCGCGAGCACCGCACTCGTCGCCGCCGGAGTCGCCCTCTTCGGCGCCTTCTGCCGCCGCCAGCGCAACGCGGCCAACCCCCTGATCCAGCCCTCCCTCCTCCACAACCGGGGCTTCACCTCGGGACTCGTCCTCGGCATCGTCTTCTTCGCCGCGGTCGCCGGACTCCTCTACGTCGTCTCGCTCTTCCTCCAGCGGGGCCTCGGCCGCTCCCCGGCGGGCGCCGCACTCGGCCTGATGCCCCTGTCCGCCGGCATCGTCATCGCCTCGATCGCCTGCTACCGACTGATCGGCGCACTGGGCCGCCGCCTCGTCCTCATCGGCCTGCTCATCACCCTCACCGGGACCGGCTACCTGCTCGCCCTCGTCGCCGCTTCCGGGACGAGCACCGGCAGCTGGGCCCTGGTCCCGCCGCTGCTCGTCGTCGGTCTCGGCATGGGCACCTGCTTCGGCTCGGTGTACGACGTCACGATCGGCGACATCGCCGCCGACGAGGCCGGCAGCGCGGGCGGCTCACTGGGCGCGGTCCAGCAGCTCGCCAACGCGATCGGCGCCGCCGCCGTCACCACCGTCTACTTCAAGGCGAACGGCGGCGAGACCCACGCCACCGCCGTGAGCCTCACCGCCGTCGCCGCCGTCACCCTCCTGTGCTGCCCCCTCGTGGGCCTGCTGCCGCTCAAGGCACCGGAGGAACAACATCACTGAGGGGCCTGGGGACCCACCCGCACTTTCCCGGGGCCGCTCAGGGCTGCAGGACCAGCCGCCCCCGCAGACCGCCCTCCGCCAGCCGGGCGTGCGCCTTGGCCGCCTCGTCCAGCGCGTACGTCTCGGCGACCCGGAGCGTCAGCACCCCCTGGTCGACGAGCGCCGCCAGCTCCGCGAGCCGCGCCCCGTCGGCGGCGACCTCCACCGAGCCGGTCCGCACGCCCCGTACGGACGCCGGGTGGGCGCCCGGGATGACCCCCACGAACGCGCCGCCGTCGCGCACCCACTCCAGTGCCGCCGCACCGAGGATCGCGGCGTCCAGCACCCCGTCCACGCTGCCCGGCGCCACGGCACCCGACACGAATTGGGCCGCCCCCAGCGACCGTACGAGCTCCTCGTCGACCTCTCGGGCAAGGGCGGTCACGGACAGCCCGCGGTGCGCGGCGAGTTGGACGGCGTAGCCACCGACCGCGCCCGCCGCACCCGTGACCAGCAGGCTCTGCCCCGGCTCCAGCCCCAGCAGATCCAGGGCCTGCGTGGCGGTCAGGGCGTTCAACGGCAGGCTCGCCGCCTGCACCGCGTCCACCGAAGCGGGCGCCTTGGCCACGGCACCGGCGTCCACGACCACGTAATCGGCGTGCGTACCAAGAGACTTGGCGGGGCCGTAGGCCAGCGCCACCACGTCATCGCCCACCGTCCACCCCGTCGCCACACCCGTGGCATCGACGGTCCCGGCCACGTCCCACCCCAGCCCCAACTGCTTGCCCGCACCCCCGAAGCCGCCCGCGCGCACCCCCGCGTCGACCGGATTGAGCGCGGCCGCCGCGACCTTGATCCGCACCTGCCCGGCACCCGGCTCCGGCACCTCGACCTCGACGATCTCCACGGCCTCCGGACCACCAAAAGCGTTCACAACCGCTGCGCGCATGGCAACTCTCCCCACTCAATGATGCTTTGCCCGGGTTTCCTTCCCGTTGCAACAACCCTATGAAGAGTTACTATCTCTCGGTAAGTAGGCACCTGAAGGTGCGTACGTCACCCGGAGGTGAGCCATGGCGACCACGACGGCGGCCCAGCGGCGCGAGAAGGCGCGCGTCGAGTACGACGCGTTCATCAAGAGCTGCCCCACCAACCAGCTCCTCGACCGCATCAGCGACAAGTGGGTCAGCCTGATCGTCAGCGCACTCGCCGAAGGGTCGATGCGCTACAGCGACCTCGGCCGCAAGATCGCGGGCGTCAGCCCCAAAATGCTGACGCAGACACTGCGTTCACTGGAGCGCGACGGCATCGTCTCCCGCACCGTCACCCCGTCCGTACCGGTCCGGGTCGACTACGAACTCACGCCCCTGGGCATGAACTTGAGCTGCCTGCTCACCGCCGTGAAGGACTGGGCGGAACGGCACATCGAGGAGGTCAACGAGGCACGCGACCGCTACGACGCGTCCTCCGAGGCCTCCTGAAAGCCCCCGCCCCGCAGCCGCGCGATCTGCTCCGCGCTGAAGTCGACCGTACGACGCATATGCCCGATGATCAGGGCGAGTTCCGCATCCTCGAGCCCATCGAAGAGCTCGTACCACCCGCCACCCAGCCGGTCCCACATCCGCCCGAACTGGGCGATCTTCTCGGGCACGGTCGCCACGAGCACCCGCCGCCGGTCCACCGCGTCCCGCTCCCGCACGACATACCCGGCCTTCTCCAGCCGGTCCACCAGCCGCGTCGCCGAGCCGGTCGTGAGCCCCGTCAGCTCGGCGATCCGCCCCGTGGTCACCGCCCCGTCCTCCAGGCTGAGCAGATTCAAGCACTGCAGATCCGTCGGGTGCAGTTTCAAATGATCAGCAACGGCCTGGTTGAAGAGCGCGTACGACGCCATATAGCGACGCGACACGACGGACAACTCATCGAGCAGCCGTCCTCGCACGTTCCCCGTCATCACGCACACCCTTCCTCTGCGCCGAACAGAAATCGTACGACGCAGACACATCCGACGGACGCGCCAGCCACCGACCCGTGACCGGCCCCAACGCACCCACGCACCCACGCACCCACGGCCGCGAACGCACGGAAGGGGCCGTGCCGGTACATCGAATGCCCGTCGCTCACGTCCGGAGCTGGAAACGGCTCCCCACGACCCAACGTCTGATCCACCGGCGACGGGCGGATGTACCGGCACGGCCCCGACCCCCCACCGACCCGGGGGCACGAGCACGAGCACGGGCACGAACAGGGCACGGGCACGAGCACAGGCACAGGCACAGGCACAGGCACGATCGCGTTAGGCGCGGGCACAGGCGCGGGCACGGGCACAGGCACGGTTTCGCGGGACGGGCACGCGCACGGGCACGAGCGCGGGCGCGGGCACGGGCACAGGCACAGGCACGGACGCAGGCACGATCGCGTTAGGCGCGGGCACAGGCGCGGGCACGGGCACAGGCACGGTTTCGCGGGACGGGCACGCGCACGGTTTCGCGGGACGGGCACGCGCACGGGCACGAGCGCGGGCGCGGGCACGGGCACAGGCACGGACGCAGGCACCCCCGCTAGAACACATACGAATCCCCCGTATCCAGCGCCAACACCCGCTGCCGGTCATTCGCATGGTTGCGATCCACCGCCCCGCCACCCCACACCGTGTCGATCTCGAGAGTCACCTCGGACGGCACGCCCGCCAGCCGCACCGTCACCCCGATCTCCTCCCCCAGCCCGTCGGCGGCCAACGCCCCCGTCCGGCACACCACCGTCCGCTCCCCCGACCGCGCGCACTGCTTCGGCAGCCGCTGCCCATCCGCGAGCGGAGCCGACCAGCGCAGCCGCAGGGTCGCGTCGGAAACGGCGGTCGGCCCGTGGTTCTGCGGAGTGAACCGGACGTCGACGCTCCCGGCGGCCATGGACACGTACCCGTGATAGGCGAGATCGGCCTCGGGAGCCAGGGCGAAGCCCGGCGCCGCCGCACCCCCCAGCAGAAACGCCCCCGAACCCACCACGCCCAGCACTCGCATCCCCATCCGCATGACGTCATTTCCTTCGCTAGGCCGACAGGTCGTCAGGTGATCAGGCCACGGTCGGGTGACCAGGCCACCGTCACGGGATGTATCCCACCCCTGGCCGCCGACAGGCGCCGTCCATCAGGTGACGCAATCGCCCACACGAGCGCATGCGAGAGTGACCGCATGCTGATCGTCCGGTCCGCCGCTCTCTTCGTCCTCGCCGCGCTCTTCGAGATCGGCGGCGCCTGGCTGGTCTGGCAGGGCGTACGCGAGCACCGCGGCTGGCTCTGGATCGGCGCGGGCGTCATGGCCCTCGGCGTGTACGGCTTCGTGGCCACCCTCCAGCCGAACGCCGAGTTCGGCCGTATCCTCGCCGCGTACGGCGGAGTCTTCGTGGCCGGCTCCCTCGCCTGGGGCATGATCGCGGACGGCTACCGCCCCGACCGCTGGGACGTCACCGGCGCGCTGATCTGCCTCGCCGGAATGGCCGTCATCATGTACGCGCCACGCGGCAGCTGACGCCGCACCACGCATCGACGGTGTCACAGCACCCCACCGCCCGTCGGCCGCGGAGCCCGGACAACTCGACGCCGACGCCCACCACCTGCCTATCCTGGCGAGGATTCCCGTACACACGCCCGTACGCACCGCACGAGCACACGTCTCGTACGGCACCGCACGAGCACCCGCCCGAGGAGCCAAAAATGACCGCGCCGTCCGCGCCCTCCGCGCCGTCCGCCCCCTCTCGCATCGCCGTCGTCACCGGCGCGAGCAGCGGTATCGGCGCGGCGACGGCCCGGCGGCTCGCCGCGGCCGGCTACCGCGTCGTGCTGACCGCGCGCCGCAAGGACCGCATCGAGGCGCTCGCGGAGGAGATCAACGCGGCGGGCCACCAGGCAGCGGCGTACGCGCTGGATGTCACGGACCGCGCGGCGGTCGACGAGTTCGCGACCGCCTTCAAGACGGTCGGCGTCCTGGTCAACAACGCGGGCGGCGCGCTCGGCGCTGACCCGGTCGCGACGGGCGACCCGGCGGACTGGCGCCAGATGTACGAGACGAACGTCATCGGCACCCTGAACGTCACCCAGGCCCTCCTGCCCGCCCTCACCGCGAGCGGCGACGGCACGGTCGTCGTGCTCTCCTCCACCGCCGGCCACGGCACCTACGAGGGCGGCGGCGGCTATGTCGCCGCCAAGCACGCCGAGCACGTCCTCGCGGAGACCCTCCGTCTGGAGATCGTCGGCATGCCCGTCCGCGTCATCGAGATCGCGCCCGGCATGGTCAAGACGGACGAGTTCGCGCTGACCCGCTTCGGCGGCGACACGGACAAGGCGGCGAAGGTGTACGCGGGCGTGGCCGAACCACTGACCGCCGACGACGTGGCCGACACCATCACCTGGGCGATCACCCGCCCCAGCCACGTCAACATCGACCTCCTGGTAGTACGCCCCCGCGCGCAGGCGTCGAACACGAAGATCCACCGGGAGTCGTGATGACAGAACAGCCGGAGACACCGCAGACCCCGGAGGACTCCCTCGAGAAGCGCCGCCTGGCCGAGGAGACGAGGAACGAACGCAAGGTCTGGTACTTCTTGGCCTACTTCCTCTTCGGCATCCACATCGTGGCGTTCGTCATGATCTACGCCGTGACGCACGCAAAGTGATCGCGGCGGCCCTCCTGGCGGACTGGCACGCCACGAACCCGCACCGCACCCAGACCTGGCCGGCATACGGCAGCGCCCCCGCCGAGGTCATGACGCTCTTCCTGTCGGCCCTGAAGTCCCGTCACGGCTCAGTACAGAACTACGTCACGGGCGCCCTCGGCCTGGACACCACATTCACGAGCGAGCTCCGAGCAGTCCTCCTCGAAGAACCCTCCGCCCCCTCCCTCTGACCTTCCGCCAGGCCACGGGGAGAAAAGGGACTCCGGCGACATCCACGCTCGGCCATTCGGCTGCGGCCGGCTCGCGCGTGTCGCCGGACCGCGGTGCTGTGGACACGGAGGCGTGCCGACGTCGAGCGCATGGGCGACGTCGGGCGCTCAGCCGTGAAAGGACAAGGCATGCACATATCCGGACCCATAGCGGGCCGTCGGAGTTGCGCCGCGGCCATCGCCGCGGTGGTGGCCTGCTGGACGGCACTGCCCGGGCCGGACCTCGCCGCGGCCGACGGTACGCCGACACCTTCGGTGCCCGCCCCCAAGCTGGACTGGAGACCCTGCGTTCAGGGCAGCCCGTTCGACTGCGCGACCGCGAATGTGCCGCTGGACTACCGCAACCCGCGCGGCCGCAGCGTCGAACTGGCCGTCGTGAAGCGGAAGGCAACCGGCCCGGGACGGCGCGTCGGCACCCTGTTCTTCAACCCTGGCGGACCCGGCGGGGCAGGAACGATTCAGATGCCACAGAACTACGAGTTCTTCCCGCGGGAGGTCCGGGAGCGGTTCGACATCGTCAGCTGGGACCCCCGCGGGGTCGGCAACAGCACCGCGGTGAACTGCTTCGCGAGCCCCAAGGAGGCCAACGCCTGGAATGCGAGCAGACCGGCCGGCTTCCCGGTCGGCGAACAGGAGCGGAAGAACTGGATCGCCGCGTACCAGGATCTGGCCCGGCGCTGCCGACAGCGTGACCCCGAGCTCCTGCGCCATGTCTCGACCGCCGACACCGCTCGCGACCTCGACCAGCTCCGCCAGTCGGTGGGCGACCCACAACTCACCTACCTCGGGATCTCCTACGGATCGATCCTGGGCGCCACCTACGCCAACCTCTTCCCCGGCAAGGTCCGCGCCATGGCCCTCGACAGCAACATCGACCCGCATGCCTGGACGAACCATGCCTCCGATGACGACCCCCGGCTCACGACATTCCTGCGCATGGGCTCGGACCGCTCCGTGGCGGCAACCCTGGACAGGTTCCTCTCCCTGTGCGGGTCCGCCACCACCGCCCGCTGCGCCTTCTCCGCCGGCAGCCCGAAAGCGACCCGGGACAAGTTCGACCAGCTGGTGCGGCGGCTCCGGGGCCATCCCGTCGGCGCGTGGACCTACGGCCGTACGGTCAGTGACGTGGTGAACAGCCTCTACGTCGTCCACCCCGGATGGACGGACCTCGCCGGCAGGCTGCAGGACCTGTGGCAGGGCCGCGTCCCGGGGCCGTCTCCACTCCCACCCGCGCCCCCGGTCCCGAATCCGCATCCGTACGTGGGCGAGGAACAGGCCGCTGCGGTGCTCTGCTCCGACAGCCCCAATCCGCGTGACCCCGGTGTCTATCACGCCTTGGAGGAGGCCAGCGCCACCCGTACGGGCGACACCGGACGCTTCTGGACCTGGGCCGCCGAGGGGTGTGCCACCTGGCCGGCGGTCGCCGCCAACCGTTACCGCGGCCCGTGGAACAAGCCGACGGCGCACCCCCTTCTGGTGGTCGGCACCACCTACGACCCCTCCACTCCCTACACGAACTCGCAGGCCATGGCCAAAGAACTGGCCAACGCCCGCCTGCTCACCAACAACGGGTACGGGCACACCGCGCTGATCAACCCCAGCAGCTGCATCGCGGCCCACGAAAGCCGCTACTTCATCGACGGCACCCTTCCACCGGTCGGAACAACGTGCCGACCGGACACGCCCCCCTTCTCCGCACCCAAGCCGAGCGGCGGCGTCTCCACCGGCGGCGGAGCGATGGCCGGCATCGTCTCCTGAGCACGCGGTTGCCCCGCAGCCAGGGCACGCACCGACCCGATCGAGCTCCAGAGCTCCCCGGGATCCATGGCGCGCGGCTCTGCCACCAGGCGCCAGTCCCCCGCTCACAGCGAGGGCCCCGGACTGCGGAGTCCGGGGCCCGTCGGCCGGGTGGAGTGCTGGACTTCAGCCCTTCACGCAGACGACCTGCTTCAGCTTCGCCACGACCTCCACGAGGTCGCGCTGCTGGTCGATGACCTTCTCGATCGGCTTGTAGGCGCCCGGGATCTCGTCCACGACACCGGAGTCCTTGCGGCACTCGACGCCCTGGGTCTGCTCTTCCAGGTCGCGCGTCGAGAAGCGACGCTTCGCCGCGTTGCGGCTCATCCGCCGACCCGCGCCGTGCGACGCCGAGTTGAACGCCTTCTCGTTGCCGAGGCCCTTCACGATGTACGAACCCGTGCCCATCGAGCCCGGGATGATCCCGTACTCGCCGGAGCCCGCGCGGATCGCGCCCTTGCGGGTCACGAGCAGGTCCATGCCCTCGTAGCGCTCCTCCGCCACATAGTTGTGGTGGCAGGAGATCTCCTGCTCGAAGGTCGGCTTCGCCTTCTTGAACTCCTTGCGGACCACGTCCTTCAGGAGCGCCATCATGAGGGCGCGGTTGTGCTTCGCGTACTCCTGCGCCCAGAACAGGTCGTTGCGGTACGCCGCCATCTGCGGAGTGTCCGCGACGAAGACCGCGAGGTCACGGTCGACCAGACCCTGGTTGTGCGGGAGCTTCTGCGCCACACCGATGTGGTACTCGGCCAGTTCCTTGCCGATGTTCCGCGAACCGGAGTGCAGCATCAACCAGACATCTCCCGTCGTATCGGTGCAGACCTCGACAAAGTGGTTGCCCGACCCGAGGGTTCCCATCTGCTTCGTGGCGCGCTCCTGACGGAACTTCACCGCCTCGGCGACCCCGTCGAACCGCCCCCAGAAGTCGTCCCACCCGGCCGTGGCCATCGCATGGAAGCGCCCCGGCTCGACCGGGGACTCATGCATCCCCCGCCCCACCGGAATGGCCTCCTCGATCTTCGACCGGAGCCGAGACAGATCCCCCGGCAGATCATTGGTCGTGAGCGAGGTCTTGACCGCGGACATCCCGCACCCGATGTCGACCCCCACCGCCGCGGGACACACCGCGTCCCGCATGGCGATGACGGAGCCGACGGTCGCGCCCTTCCCGTAATGCACATCGGGCATGACGGCCAGGCCCTTGATCCAGGGCAGGGTGGCCACGTTCTGGAGCTGGCGCAGTGCGACGTCCTCGACCGACGCCGGGTCGGTCCACATGCGGATGGGAACCTTCGCCCCCGGAACCTCTACGTACGACATATTGTCCTCATTCCCCCGAAAAACAGCAGAAGTCATAAATCGCAAAACCGGCGCCAAGGTCGACGTATGGGACAACGGACCGGCGTTCACGGCAGTGCGTGCGATACACATTGTCTCCAGGGGCCGCCCCCACGCGGCAACCGAATAACCACCGGACACCCCGGCCGCAGGTCCGTCGGTAACCGTCGAGAGGAGCCTGACCGTGCAGCGGAAGGCGTACGTACCCGGCATCGCCGTGCTCCTCGCGGCACTGCTGGTGAGCTGCACGGGCAGTTCGGGCAGCAGCGGCGGCTCGGCGGACGACTCCAAGGGGAGCGACACGAGTACGACGGCACCCGCGGCCCAGCCCGGCAAGTACCGCACGCTCCCGGAGGCCTGCGGCGCGGTCGGGCACGACAGCCTCGACTCGATGCTCCCCGGGATCAAGCAGATCGCGGACGCGGACACGCGCGACAAGGCATACGACGGCGAGGCCACGCTCACCTACGACACGGACCGGCGCGACGGCTGCCGCTGGAAGGTGGAGTCCACGTCCGCCACCGATCACCTTCTCATCGACTTCCAGCGCGTGGTCTCGTACGACAACGCGGTGAGCGACGCCAACAAGGCCGAGGAGATCTACGGGGGCGAGGAGACGACGGCCGACCTTCCCGAGCCGGCCGACTCCAGTTCCGGTTCGACCGCGAGCACCGACACCGCGACCCCTTCCTCCCCCTCCTCGTCCGCGTCCCCCTCCTCGTCCCCGTCCTCCTCCTCGTCCGCGACCGCCTCCCCGACCGAGACCCCGGCCGATCTCCAGCCCCGTACGCTCGACGGTCTGGGCGACGAGGCGTTCCTGAACGACAAGCTGAGCTCGGCGTCCTCGGCGGCCCAGCAGCGCACGGTGACTGTGGTGTTCCGCACGTCGAATGTGATCGTGACGATCGAGTACGCCGAGCAGCCGACCGCTTCCACCGACGCTCCGGACAGCAAGGAAATGCAGGACAGGGCGCGGAAACTGGCGCAGAAGCTCGCGGACACGCTCAACGGATAGGGGGCCCGCGGCGCCTCCCGGCCCCCTCGCTCAAACCCCTCGAACCGGAAACGCGCAGCCGCCTCACCGCGTACCGTGGCCCCTCGGACCCGACCGGTCGCACGTTCCATGTGCGGCCGCACCACGAGCGCCACGAGTGAAGGAACCATGCACCGACCAGTACAGCGAGTAGGCCGAGCACCGCGACTCACCCGCATCCTCGTCAGCGCAGCCGCCGTTCCGGTGATGCTTGTCGCCGCCGGTTGTTCCTCGGACTCCGGCTCCGGCGACGACGCCAAGAAGAGTGCCGGTTCGAGCCCCGACGCGAAGGCGTCCGCGAGTGCCTCGGCGAACGCCGTCAAGCCGGCGGCGTACGCGACGCTGCCCGACCCCTGTTCGGTGCTGTCGAAGAAGACGCTGGGCGAACTGGTTCCAAAGGGCAGCAAGTCCGGCAAGGAGGGCAAGTCGGACGATGTCGCGACACGCGGCAACTGCTACTGGAGCAGCCTCGACAACAACGGCGTGAAGGGCTCGCAGTTCCGCTGGCTGAACGTGGCCCTGCTGCGTTTCGACTCGGACTCGCGCGGCGAGGGCGGCCGGCTCGCGCACAACTACTTCGAGAAGCAGGTCACGGGCGCCCGGTCGGTGGCGGGCGCCAAGAACACCAAGTCGCAGCCGGTGTCCGGGACGGGCGACGAGGCGACGGCCGTGAGCTACGACCTGAAGAAGAAGGAAGGCTCCTTCAAGCAGCAGACGATCGTGACCCGGGTCGAGAACGTCGTCGTCACGCTCGACTACAACGGTGCCGGCCTGGCGGGCGAGAAGACCCCGAACCCCGCCGACCTGCTGAAGGCGGCCGAGAAGGCCGCGAAGGAGGCGGTGGCCGCGGTGTCCGCCGCGAACCAGGACGGGGGCTCCACGGCGAGCTCCTCCCCGTCGAAGTCGGCTTCCCCGTCCACATCGGCGTCGAAGTCCGCTTCGCCGTCCAAGTCGGCGTCGCCGTCCAAGTCCGCGACCAAGAAGAGCTGACGGACATCCGGCTCCGCCCGGGGCTCAACCCGTAGCCCCACCAAGCCATTTGCAGGAGCCCGGCCCCCGCGGGGACCGGGCTCCTGCCGTACCGCCCACCCGTACGCCGCACACATGTGCCACCCTGTTGCCCGCAACAACGCGCAATGGGAGGGGAGTACGGGTGGCCGCGCCCATTCAGCTCACACGGATGCACCGCGTTCTCATCGGCGTGGTCGTCGCCGGTGCGCTCATCATCGCGGGGATCGGCTTCGCCGGTTCGTACGCGGCGGTGCGCGAGCTTGCCCTGAAGAAGGGCTTCGGGAACTTCGCGTACGTCTTCCCGATCGGCATCGACGCGGGCATCTGCGTCCTGCTCGCCCTGGATCTGCTGCTGACCTGGATCCGCATCCCCTTCCCGCTGCTGCGCCAGACGGCATGGCTGCTGACGGTCGCGACGATCGCGTTCAACGGCGCGGCGGCCTGGCCGGACCCGCTGGGGGTCGGCATGCACGCCGTCATCCCGGTGCTCTTCGTGGTGTCGGTCGAGGCGGCCCGGCACGCGATCGGCCGGATCGCGGACATCACCGCCGACAAGCACATGGAGGGCGTCCGCCTCACCCGCTGGCTGCTCTCCCCGGTCCCCACCTTCCTCCTGTGGCGCCGTATGAAGCTGTGGGAGCTGCGCTCCTACGAACAGGTCATCAAGCTGGAGCAGGACCGTCTCGTCTACCAGGCCCGCCTCCACTCCCGCTTCGGCCGCGCGTGGCGCCGCAAGGCCCCGGTGGAGAGCCTGATGCCACTGCGGCTCGCCCGGTACGGCGTCCCGCTCGCGCAGACCGCGCCCTCGGGGCTGGCGGCGGCGGGGATCGAGCCCGCGCTCCTGCCTCCGGCTCCGCAATCCGAGCCGGCTGCGGGCGACCGTGCCGCCGGGGCGGCACTCGCCCCCGAACTCGACATGGTTGCGGGCCATCGTGCCGCTGCGGCGACGCCTGTCCCCCAGAGAGCGGTACCTCCCGGCGAGCAGCGCCGAAACCCCGAGGGCAACCAGGACCCACAGCAACTGGACAGCCCCCAGGACCCCGACCAGAGCCCCTGGTTCGCACCCCCCGAGCAGAACGTCGTCTACGAGGGCGGCTACGACCCCGCGTACCAACCCCCGTACGACCCGTCGTACGCCCAGGAGCAAGAGGGCTGGCAGTGGTACGAGGAGCAGCAGGCGCAGGCGTACGAGCCCGGCCCGGAGGAGACGGGCAGCTTCCCCATCCCCGCGGGCCCCGGCCGCACCCGCCAGCTGGGCGAGGGCGCCGCCCCCGAGCCGGAGCAGCTCCCCATCCCGGCCCCGAGGGAGGAGCAGTCCCCGCTGGCCGACGAGAAGACCCGCGAGGAGAGCTTCTACCAGGTGTTCCGCCAGTCGATAAACGGCCAGGGCCTGCCCACGAAGGGTGAGTTCGGCAACAACGTCGAGGCCACCTACGGCGTCACCCTCACCGACAGCGAGCTGAGGCGCTACATGAACCGCTTCCAGAACCGCTTCAACGCGGAACTGGAGGAGGACCACATCGCCTGAGTACCGACGTACGACGGAGGGGGCGCCCGGTGATCACCGGGCGCCCCCTCCGTCGTACGGCCGAGACCGCTACGCGCCCAGCAGCTTGCGCACCCGGTCCTGCCCCACGGCCAGCAGCAGCGTGGGCAGCCGCGGCCCGGTGTCCCGCCCGACCAGCAGGTGGTACAGCAGCGCGAAGAACGTGCGCTGGGCCACCTTGATCTCCGGCGGCAGCTCCTTGGCGGTGGCGTCGACGGAGAAGCCGGCCTGGACCTTGGGGACGCCGTAGACGAGGTGGGTGAGGCCGTCGAGGGACCAGTTCTCCTCCAGCCCCTCCAGCAGCAGCCGCAGCGACTCGCGCCCCTGGTCGTCGAGCGACTTCAGCAGTTCCACGTCGGGCTCGTCGCGCACGACGGTGCGCTCCTCGGCCGGAACCTGTGTGTTGATCCAGGTCTCGGCCCTGTCGAGCCGGGGCCGGACCTCGTCGAGCGAGGTGAGCGGGTTCTCGGGGTCGAGCTCGCTCAGGATCCGCAGAGCCTGGTCCTGGTGGCCGGCGGTGACATCGGCGACGGAGGCGAGGGTGCGGTACGGCATCGGGCGGGGCGTCCTGGGCAGTTCCCCGGCCGCGGTGCCGACGGCACGGGCGTACGCGGCCGCGTCGGCCGCGAGCACGGACCCGTCGGCCACCTTCCCCGCCAGCTTGTCCCACTCGTCGTACAGCCGCTGGATCTCCTGGTCGAAGGCGATCTTGAACGACTGGTTGGGCCGACGGCGGGCGTACAGCCAGCGCAGCAACTGCGGCTCCATGATCTGGAGCGCGTCGGCCGGGGTGGGCACCCCGCCCTTGCTGCTGGACATCTTGGCCATGCCGCTGATGCCGACGAAGGCGTACATCGGGCCGATCGGCTGCTTGCCGCCGAAGATCCCGACGATCTGCCCGCCGACCTGGAAGCTGGACCCCGGGGACGAGTGGTCGACACCGCTCGGCTCGAAGATCACGCCCTCGTGGGCCCAGCGCATCGGCCAGTCGACCTTCCAGACCAGCTTGCCGCGGTTGAACTCACTCAGCCGCACGGTCTCGGAAAAGCCGCAGGCGGAGCAGGTGTACGTCAGCTCGGTGGTCTCGTCGTCGTACGCCGTGACGGTCGTCAGGTCCTTCTCGCACTGCCCGCAGTAGGGCTTGTACGGGTAGTACCCGGCGGCCGAGCTGCCGTCGTCCTCGGCGGCGGCCCCGGACCCCTCGGCGGCTTCCAGCTCCGCCTCGTCCACCGGCTTCTGGCCCTGCTTCTTGGCCGGGGCCTTCTTGGTCCGGTACTGGTCGAGGATGGCGTCGATGTCACCGCGGTGCTTCATCGCGAAGAGAACCTGCTCGCGATAGGCGCCCGAGGTGTACTGCTCGGTCTGGCTGATCCCGTCGTACTCGACGCCGAGCTCGGCCAGCGCCTTGATCATCGCGGCCTTGAAGTGCTCGGCCCAGTTCGGGTACTCCGAGCCCGCCGGAGCCGGCACGGAGGTCAGCGGCTTGCCGATGTGCTCGGCCCAGGACTCGTCGATGCCGGGGACACCGGCCGGGACCTTGCGGTAGCGGTCGTAGTCGTCCCAGGAGAGCAGATGGCGCACGGTGTACCCACGTCGCCGGATCTCGTCGGCGACGAGGTGCGGCGTCATGACCTCCCGGAGATTGCCCAGGTGGATCGGGCCGGAGGGGGAGAGTCCGGACGCGACGACGACGGGTTTGCCCGGGGCCCGACGCTCCGACTCCTCGATGACCTCATCCGCGTAACGGGAGACCCAGTCGGTGGTCTCGGTGCTCTGAGCCACGATCGGCACGTCCTTCTTTCTGATACGCCAGTACGGCTGACCGCACCATTCTCCCAGCAACGCCGGGAACCGCGAAAACGGCTTTTCACAGCCTCGTGCCCACCCGGAAGACGGACTGCCCCCACGGGGAGGGCGGGGCACCACGCACCCGCAGCCGTCGGAGTCACGTCGGAGTCCGACCCCCACGACAGCGGTCGGCACACGTCGCACGGCCGGACACGGAGCGCGAAATCCGCTTGTCCCCCCATGGGATACTGGCCAGGTCCATCTGAATCCTTCGAGGAGAACGGCACCCACTCCATGGCCTCGGTCACGTCCCTCACCGCTTCCGTCCACCAGCGCCTCGCGGACGCCCTCTCGGCAGCCCTGCCGGAGGCCGGTTCCGCGGACCCGCTGCTGCGACGAAGCGACCGGGCCGACTTCCAGGCCAACGGGATCCTGGCCCTCGCGAAGAAGGCGAAGGCGAACCCGCGGGACCTGGCGACACAGGTCGTCGAGCGGATCACCACGGGCGACGTGATCAAGGATGTCGAGGTCTCCGGGCCCGGCTTCCTGAACGTCACGATCACCGACAAGGCGATCACCGAGAACCTGGCGGCGCGGTACGCGGACGGCGAGCGCCTCGGCGTGCCGTTCGCGGAGCACCCGGGCACGACGGTGATCGACTACGCGCAGCCGAACGTGGCGAAGGAGATGCACGTAGGTCACCTGCGGTCGGCGGTGATCGGCGACGCGGTCGTCCAGATCCTGGAATTCACCGGCGAGTCCGTCATCCGGCGCCACCACATCGGCGACTGGGGGACCCAGTTCGGCATGCTCATCCAGTACCTGATCGAGCACCCCCACGAGCTGGACCACAAGAAGAGCGGCGAGGTCTCCGGCGAGGAGGCCATGTCGAACCTGAACCGGCTGTACAAAGCCGCGCGGGCGGTCTTCGACTCCGACGAGGACTTCAAGACGCGGGCGCGGCGCCGGGTGGTGGACCTCCAGGCGGGCGAGCCGGAGACCGTGGCCCTCTGGCAGGTGTTCGTCGACGAGTCGAAGATCTACTTCAACTCGGTCTTCGACAAGCTGGACATGGAGATCAACGACGCGGACGTGGTCGGCGAGTCCGGCTACAACGACATGCTGGACGAGACATGCCGCCTCCTGGAGGAGTCGGGCGTGGCGGTCCGCTCCGACGGCGCGCTGTGCGTGTTCTTCGACGACGTCAAGGGCCCGGACGGCAACCCGGTCCCGCTGATCGTGAAGAAGTCGGACGGCGGCTACGGCTACGCGGCGACGGACCTCTCCGCGATCAGGGACCGCGTCTTCAACCTGAAGGCCTCGACGCTCCTGTACGTGGTGGACGCCCGCCAGTCCCTGCACTTCAAGATGGTCTTCGAGACCGCGCGCAGGGCGGGCTGGCTGAGCGACGACGTGAAGGCGCACCAGCTCGCCTTCGGCACGGTCCTCGGCAAGGACGGCAAGCCGTTCAAGACCCGTGAGGGCGAGACGGTGCGGCTGGTGGATCTGCTGGACGAGGCGATCGAGCGTGCCTCCGCCGTCGTACGGGAGAAGGCCCAGGACCTGTCCGAGGAGGAGATCGCGGAGCGGGGTGGGCAGGTCGGTATCGGCGCGGTGAAGTATGCGGACCTGTCGACGTCCGCGAACCGCGACTACAAGTTCGACCTGGACCAGATGGTCTCGCTCAACGGCGACACGTCGGTGTACCTCCAGTACGCGTACGCCCGTATCCAGTCGATCCTCCGCAAGGCGGGCGAGGTCCGCCCGGCCCCCCACCCGGAGCTCGAACTGGCTGCCGCCGAGCGCGCATTGGGCCTGCACCTGGACCGCTTCGCGGAGACGGTCGCGGAGGTCGCGCAGGAGTACGCGCCGCACAAGCTGGCCGCGTACCTCTACCAGCTGGCATCCCACTACACGACCTTCTACTCGGAGTGCCCGGTCCTGAAGGCGGACACCCCGGCCCAGGTCGAGAACCGCCTGTTCCTGTGCGACCTCACGGCCCGCACCCTGCACCAGGGCATGGCCCTGCTGGGCATCAGGACGCCCGAGCGGCTCTGACACGGGGTCGGCCGGGCCGAGCGCCGGTTGCGGCGTGAGCGTCGGGGCCGCCCGCTTCTTTGCCAGTGTCGTGCTTCCGCGACCCGAGTAGAGGGCGCTACGCGTCGGCTGCGAACTCGGACCACACCACCTTCCCGGGGTCCCGCTCCTCCCACCCCCACTTGTCGGAGAGCGCGGCCACCGGCAGCAGCCCGCGTCCGCCCTCATCGGCCTCGTCGGCAATGCGTGGGATGCCACCGCCGCTGTCGTGCACCTCCACACGCAGCGCGTCACCGCGGCCGCCGTACCTCAGGAACACGCGAGGCCATCGCCCTGTCCTGGTACGACGCCATGGTCCTGCCCGGCCTGCTCCAGACCGAGGCGTACGCACGCGGCGTACTGCGCAACCGCGTACCGGCGTACGACGAGGACGAGGTCGAGACCCGTACGGCGGCCCGCATGGAGCGCCAGGAGATCCTGCAACGCGGGATCCCGCCCACGCTCAGCTTCATCGTCTGGGAGCCGGTGCTGCACCTGACGATCGGCGGCCCGGAGGTACGCGCCGAGCAGCTCCGCCGCCTGCGCGCAGTAGCGGAACTCCCGGGCCTGGCCTTGCAGTTCCTCCCGCTGAACAGCCCGTACCATGCCGGGCTCGACGGCCCCTTCATCCTCCTGGAGACCCCGGATCACCAACACCTCGCCTACACCGAGTCGCAGCGCGGCAGCCAGTGGGTCTCCGGCCCGGATGAGGTGTCCATCCTGGCGCGCAAGTATGCGATGCTGCGGACGCAGGCCTTGACCACGCAGGATTCCATGGGCCTGCTCGACCGCCTACTAGGAGAGCAATGAGCGCCGAAGCACTTCAGTGGTTCAAGTCGACCTACAGCGGCAGCGAGGGCGGCGCCTGCCTCGAAGTCGCCTACACCTGGCGCAAGTCCAGCTACAGCGGCGACGAGGGCGGCCAATGCGTCGAGATCGCCACCTGCCCCCACACCATCCACATCCGCGACTCCAAGAACAACCCCGACAGCGGCCCCACCCTCGCCGTCAGCCCCGCCGCCTGGGCGGCCTTCACCGCCACGAGGTGACGGTCTCCGTCCCCGCCCCCGTCAGCAGCTCCAGCCCCAACGGCGTGCACTCGTGCCGAACGGCCTTGCCCTCCCGTTGAGTTGTGATCAGACGGGCGTCCCGCAAGGCTTTCGCGTGTTCCGACGCCGAGGACTTGCTGATGTCGAGTTCGCGGGCGAGGTCGCTGGTCGTGCGCCGGCGTACGAGGAGTTCCAGGGCGGCGGCGCGCGTGCGGCCGAGGAGCGCACCGAGCGGGCCTCCTCGCTCCCCGTCGGAGACGGCCGCGCGCTGCTCGTGCAGCGGGAGCGGAGCCGCCGCCGGGTAGAGCAGGATGCCCGGGCCGTCCTCGTGCCGGGAGATCATGGGGCGTCCGGTCCACAGGGTGGACGGGAGCAGGACGAGCCCGCGCCCGGACAGGACCGCGTCCACCGTCGCACCCCGGCCGCCCACCTCGTCGTACACCAGAACAGTCCCCTCCCACCGTCCGCCGGGCCACAGCCCCGCCAGGGTGGTGCGGATGCCGTGCTGGCCCAACAGTTTGGTCCTCCACGCCCGTTCCGCGTCGAAGGCGGCCCGGACGGTCGGCCACGCCTCCGCCAGCAGCCTGCCGTACGCGCTGCGCAGGGCGCGTTCGAGGTCGGTCCAGGCCTCGCGGTCACCGTCGGCGATCCGGCGCAGCCAAGGAGTGGGGGCGAGGACGTCCGGTACACGGCGGTCCAGTTCGGCGCGGACACGGTCGGACGGGGTGCGCAGGACGGTGTCGAGGCCGTCCTCCAGACCAGAGCTCAGGGGGTCGAGGAACAAGGGGCTCCTGGCGGAGGGCGGGATGAGGTCGAGCAGAGGCCTGGCCTCGTCCGGGAAGGCCGCGTGGGCGCGGTGCCGCCAGCGCCTGAGGACGGCGGGGGTGTCATGGCGCCGCAACATGGCTACGGCGAAGCCGAGTTCCATCAGCGGGGCGGGTTCGGGCGCGAACGACACCCGTAACAGGTCCTCGGCCGTGAAGTGCACCCGCAGCATTCCGCCACCACCCACCTCGGCACGGTTCGGCCAGAACCGAAACCATCGCGTGTCCCTCCGAACCCAAGAATTATGAGCCCAGGGGGGAACGGCCGCCATGCCGCGCGGGGGAGGCATGGCGGCCCACGCACGCCTGTGTCAGTGCCTGCCCCTACAGTCACCGACATGGCGACTCTTCCCAACCCGCTGCCCCTGCTGGCGGCCGACCCGAGCGGGCGCGAGCTCGGGCTTGAACTCCCGGCCGGGAGACTGATCGACGCGACGAACGACGGTCCGTGGCACGAGCCGCTGCTGTGGCACGCCGACGCGTCCGCGTCCCCCGGCGACTGGGCCGCGCAGCAGAACGCTCCGCGCGCCGCCGGCCTGCTTCCGCTGCTGATAGACGTGGGCAGCACCCAAGGCGGGCCGGAGGACTGGGAGTTGATGCCCGACGAGGTGTCGTATCCCGGGGATCACGATGCCGAGGAGGTGCTGGCGGAGTTCTGGGAGGAGTACGCGGCGGACGAGCTGGGCACCGACGAGGACTACCCCGGCAAGGAAAGGGTCATCGAGATCTTCGGGGAGCCGAAGACATACGACGAGAAGGTCGCGCCGTGCGGCCCCCAGTGGCCGGGCCTCGCGCCGGCCACCGAGCAGGACGCCGACCCGGACACCCGCGCCGCCGAGATCGCCGACTCCCTCACGGACAGCGGCACTTGGATGAAGGAGCCACGTCTGGCGCTCGTCCCTGCGCGCCGCAGCGCGGACATCCCGGCGGCGATCGGCTGGACGGGGCCCCTGAACTACGAGGATGACGTGGCGCGCCTGTGCGCGGTCCTGCGCTCCTGGGAGGACCGCTTCGGCATACGGGTCGTGGCCCTCACCTTCGACCAGCTGGTCCTCTCGGTGGCGGCCCCGCCCACGACACAGGCCGAGGCCGAGGCGGTCGCCGCCGAGCACTTCGCCTTCTGCCCGGATAACGTCACACAGGGCTACCACGAGGTCCTGCGCGCCTACGCGGTACAGGAGGTGCTGGGCAAGCAGGTCTGGCAGTTCTGGTGGGACTGAGTCCCCACGGGACGGGGGGAGCACGAGGTTGGGAACTCGATCGCGGCCATCGGCCAACAGCAGACGACCATGCCCGCGTCTTCGAGGGAAATCCATAAGGCGTACGTAGACGCGGTGCTGCTATGCGCGGCCCGCGGGTCATGCCGCCGGGCCTGCAGGCTGCCGCGTTCGAGGCCGTCGCGAAGCTGCCCCGCATCAAAATCGTCGACGACGAGGTGGATGCCCTCGGCCGGCACGGCATCGGGATCTCCTACCCCAAGATGCCCTTCGGCCTCGTCTTCGACCGGGACACCTATGCCTACCTGGGCCTCGCCAGAGGGGCCACACGGCGGGGAAGGTCGTGGACGGCAAGGAGCAGCGCGGCGTGAGGTTCACGGAGGTCAAGGACCTCGTGAAGTCGGGGTGGTGGACAGGATGGGCCGACGTCCGTAAGAGGACGGGGCGGCCGTACGGAGACTGACGATCGTCCCTAGCCGCGCAGCCCCTTCCCCAACCGTCGCAGCCCCTCGCCGATCTCGTCCGGGGTCTGCGTGACGAAGCACAGCCGCAACGTCGACGCGTCCGGCGTGCCCGCGTAGAACGGCGCCCCGGGCACGTACGCCACGTCCTGCTCCACCACGCGCGGGAGCAGGACCGTGGTGTCGTACGACTCCGGCAGTCGCGCCCAGAGGAACATGCCGCCCTCGGGCCGGGTCCACGTGGACCCGGCCGGCAGGGCGTCGGCGATGTCGGCGAGCATGGCGTCACGCCGCTCGCGGTAGACGCCCGCGACCCGGGCCACATGGGCGTCCAGGCCCCGGTCGGCCAAGTAGCGTGCGGCGGCGAGCTGGTTGACGGTCGGGGTGTGCAGGTCGGCGGCCTGCTTGGCGACGGCGCAGGCCCGGCGCAGCGCGGCGGGCGCGCGCAGCCAGCCGAGCCGCATCCCGGGCGCCATCACCTTCGAGAACGACCCGAGGAGCACGGTCCGGTCCACGGCGCCGTCGTACGAGGCGATCCACGGCACCCGCTCGCCCTCGAAGCGGAGCTCCCCGTAAGGGTCGTCCTCGATGATCCACAGCCCGCGCCGCGCGGCCACGGAGGCGACGGCGGCCCGCCGCTCGGCCGCCATGGTGCGGCCGGTCGGGTTCTGGAAGGTCGGCACGGTGTAGAGCAGCTTGGGCCGCTCCCGTGTCACCAGTTCCTCCAGTGCCCGCGGATCGATGCCGTCCGCGTCGCCCGGCACGGCGATCACCCGGGCTCCCGCGAACCGGAACGCCTGAAGTGCCGCCAGATAGCAGGGGTCTTCGACGAGCACGGCGTCGCCGGGTTCGAGCAGCGCGGTGGCCAGCAGGGACAGTGCCTGCTGCGACCCGGTGGTCACGAGTATCTCGTCGGCCCGGGTCGCCAGACCGCGCCGGCTCGTGCGCTCGGCGAGCGCGGCCCGCAGCCCGGGCTCTCCCTCGGTCGTCGCGTACTGCAGCGCCCGCTCGGGCACCTCCGCCAGCACGTCCCGGTACGCGGCGGCGATCCCCTCCGCGTCGAACAGTTCCGGCGCGGGCAGCCCACCCGCGAAGTTGATCACCTCGGGCCGTGCCGTGACCGCGAGAATGTCGCGCACCGGTGACCCACCGACCTCGGCGACCCGCGCGGCGAGCGGGGGCACGGGGGACGAACTGCCACTCGCGGCAGGAACATTCTCGACGACGGTCACGGCGGGCTCCTTCTGCTACGGCTCCACTACGGCACGGAAGCCTAAGGAGACAGCTGTCGCCTACACCGGCCAATTCCGCGATACGGACCGCGGGGCGATTTCTTCGCCGCCGCCCCTGCCCGTCCCATAAAGCCTCTCCCTGGAGAGTGAGGTCATTCAACGGGCAACAACTCAACTCTCCAGGGGACTTGATAGTGCCCAGGAAGTTCAGGAAGGCTTCGTCGCGGATACGGCGGTGACGGTCACCTTGTCGTCACACTCGGCCAGGACGCCGTCGTCGAGGGCGACTTGGTGTGACCCGGCGGCCGCGAGGCCCACCACCAGGGTCGGATAGGTGACAGGCGTCGATCCGGACACGCAGTAGCCGTCGGCCTCACCCTGGACCTGGACGAACGTCAGCTTCGTCCAGGCCTTGCCGCCCGGTGCGACCAGCACCTTGGACGCGGAGCCCGACGGGGTCACCTTGAGCGGGCGGTTCTTCTCCGGAGAACCGTTGCCCGCCCCCGCCACCGTCGGATGCCCCTGGACGAGGCACGGCTTGCCGGACGCATTGGTGAACTCGACGATCGCCGCTCCGGTCCCGGTGCCCTCCGGCCGGACACCGGCCTGGTACATGGACGCCTCCAGGTCCGACGCGGTACACGTCTTCGCGGAGGCGGTCGCCGTCGCGGAAGCCGAGCCGGCGGCCGAGGGAGAGGCGTTCACCGCGGGCGGCGTCGACGCGTCCGTGCCGGCGGGTCGCGACGCCGCGGACGTCGGGGCACCGGAGGAGGCCGCCGGCTTGGCCGGCACGCCCGACGGTGAAGCCGCCGACCCCGCCCCGCTGCCGCCCGGCTGACACGCGGTCATGAGCAGGGTGGCCGCCGACGCGGTCACCATCGCCAGAGCGGCTCTGCGGATACCCGTCCGGTGCTGCGTCCCGTTCTGCATGAAATCCCCCGAAGTAGAAGTTCAGGTGCCTGTCTCTCATCGGCACTCGTCGCTTCAGAGCGCAGTGCGGGCTTCGGGGGTTCACCTGTTCGGCGGTCTGTGGCACGACGGTGACAGAGCACCTCAGGAACCGCGACCCAGGGCCGCGACCCAGGGCCTGTCCGGCGGTCATGCCGAAGACGCGGGGCCCGGCCCTAGCCGGCAGAAGCCGCCGTCTCCCACTCGCTCCCGCCCAGCGGATAGTCGTACGCCGGCCGTCCCGCGTTGCCGCTCGTGCGGAACGCCTTCCCCTTGTCGTCGATCCGCACCGTCCCGTGCCGGTTTCCGCTGGACCAGTCCAGCTCCAGGTACCAGCTCACGTCGTGCGCCCGCGCGTCCGCGAACACGTAGAAGACCTCGGGATCGGACTCGCTGACCTTGTAGGGGAAGTCGCGCTGCCCGGCCTTGGGCGTGGTCACGGGCCGCCCCGCGTCGAGGTCCACGCGGAACGAGGCGGTCTCCACGCCACCGCCGCACCCGACGCCCATCGCGTAGTCGTTCCAGGCGAGCGGCGCGCTCTTGCCCACCACGCGCACATGCAGCGCATCCAGTACGACGGTGGCCTTCCCGGTGCCCTGCACCGTCAGCGCGACCATCTGCTCTTCGCCGGGGACCCCGCCGAGCGCCGTGACCCACCCGCGCGCGTCCGACTCGTTCGGCGGCGGGGGCACTTGCGCGGCCTTCCGGTTCACCAGGTAGTGCTGGCTGCACGGGCCGTCCCACTTGTACGGATCGGTGGCGACGGCCGGCGCGGTGGCGCCGTCCTCGGGTGCCACGTCGAGGGAGGCACCGTCCCGCACCGCGGCTCCGCCGCCCCGCGAGGCGGACGCCTCGGGACTACCACTGCGCGAAGCGGACACCGAGGGGGACGGGGGCTTCACGCCGGACGAGGCGCCGGCATCGGGCGGGCCGGAGGTGTGCGAGGCGGCGGCACCCACGGACCTTCCCTCGTCGCGGCCGTCGCCCTTGCCGGGCACAAGGGTCACGACCAGTGCGGCGGACACGACGGCGGCAGCGACAGCGGCGCCGGCGAGCGCGACGGTACGCCGCCGCCCACCGCCCACACCTTCCGGCTCCCGCCGCCGCCCACCGCCCACACCTTCCGGCTCCCGCCGCCGCCCACCGCCCACACCTTCCGGCTCCGGCTCCGGCTCCGGCTCCCGCTCCGGTACGACATCGGGTGCGGCCGGAGCTTCCGCGGCCGAAGTCTCCGCCGCCGGGATCTCCACCCCCTTGCGCCCCCGCAGCACATCGGCCCGCACCCACCTCCGGTGAAGCTCCACCAGCTCCTCCGGAGTCGCCTTGCACAGCCGGGCCAACCGCTCCACGGGCGCGTAATCCGTCGGTACGGCATCCCCGTTGACGTACCGGTGAAGCGTCGACGCACTCACATGCAGCCGCTTGCCGAGCACCCCGTAACTGAGTCCGGACCGCTCCTTCAGCTCCCGCAGCAGCTCCGCGAACTCGTCCCCCGCCACCGTTCCTCCACCCCCCGTGTCCCGGGCCGCGTTCCAGGGGGATGTCATTCCCCCAGGTCAGACCTCGTGCGAACGTTCCGGCGTCCCGAATACCCCGGCAACCGTGGCGGCCGGGACGGATCACCGCACAAGCTGTGGTCATCCAAGCACGCCGCTCTCCTCGACCGGTCGAGCGGCCACTTCAACCAGCCACACCACACAGGGGGATCACTCATGTCCGCACGCACCACCCGCACTCGTCTCCTCGCCGCCACGACGGTCGCGCTCGCCGCGCTCGCCCTCTCGGCGTGCGACAACGGGAAGGGCGTACGGGACGAGGGCCCGTCCTCCGCGTCCAAGCCCTCCACCCAGCCGAGCCGGTCGGCGCCCGCCGGGGGTTCGACGGCGAAGCCGGCCGGGAACACCGGCGGCACGACGGGCGGCTCCACGAGTGGCTCCACCGGTGGCTCGACGGGCAAGGGCACCGGAGGCACGACCGGCGGATCCACGGGCACGTCGAACGGTGGCGGCACCACCCGCAACACCCCCTGCAACGGCGCCAACACCAAGACCACCGCCACCGAAGTCACCCGCCCGCTCAACCACCTCCTCCTCACCGTCACCAACACCGGCTCGAAGAACTGCGACCTCACCGGCTACCCCGTCGCCCGCTTCGGCGAGGCCCAGGCGGTCCCCCCGGTGGCCGAGGAGACCCACCCCCAGGCGGTCGTCACGCTCACTCCCGGTGAGTCCGGCTACGCGGGCGTCCTCCTCTCCGCCGGCGACGGCAGCGGCGGGAACGGCTACACGGCCAAGACCCTCACGGTCGGTTTCGACAAGGGCAGCAGCGCACAGCCGGCGCTCCCCGCGAAGGGCGTGTACGTCGACGACAAGCTCACCGTGACGTACTGGCAGCAGAGCCTGGACGACGCGCTGGCCTACTGAGAGCACCCGAGGGCCGCTGAGGCTCACTTACCAAATGGTCAGCAGCCGACCAATAAGTGGGTACTTGTGGTGAGTTGGGGGCCCGACCAGCATGTTCGTCATGACGACACCATCCGACGAGCACACCAAGCCCCCGGTCGGCGTCCTCGGCCTGGGCCTCATGGGCACGGCCCTGGCCGCCGCCCTCCTCAAGGCGGGCCACCCCACGACGGTCTGGAACCGCACACCGTCCAAGACGGGCCCCCTCACCGCCCAGGGCGCCACCCCGGCAGGTACGCCCGCCGAGGCCATCACGGGCGGCCCCCTCACCCTCGTCTGCCTCACGACGTACGACGACGTGACCGAGCTCCTCCACCCGCACACCACCGCCCTCACCGGCCGCACCCTGGTGAACGTCACCACCGGAACGCCCGTCCAGGCAAGGAAGCTGGCGTCCTGGGCGCAGGAGCACGGCATCGCGTACGTGGACGGCGGCATCATGGCCGTACCGCAGATGATCGCCACCCCGGCGGCGTACGTCCTCTACAGCGGCGACGAGCGGGCGTACGAGACACACCGCGCCACCCTCGCCGCGCTGGGCGGCACCCGCTGGACCGGCACGGATCCGGGCCTGGCGGCGCTGTACGATCTGTCCCTGCTGACGGGCATGTACGGGATGGTCGCGGGGGTGGCCCAGGCCTACGCCCTGATCCGCTCGGAGGGCATCCCCGCCCGGGAGTTGGCCCCCCTGTTGCAGGACTGGCTGACGGCGATGGCGAGCGGCCTGGTGCCCGGCACGGCGGACGCCGTCGACACCGGGCGCCACCTCACCGACGTCTCCAGCCTCGCCGTGAGCCAGGCGGCCTTCCCCGGCCTCCTGCACACCTTCGCCGACCAGGGCGTCCGCACCGAACTCTTCGAGCCGATGCGCGAGTTGCTGGACCGGGCCGTCGCCGAGGGATACGCCGGCGACGGCCTCTCACGCCTGGTGGCGCTACTGGCGCCCTAGCTTCTGCGCGACTTCGGTGGCCCAGTAGGTGAGGATGTTCTGCGCACCCGCCCGCTTGATGCCGGTCAGGGTCTCCAGGATCGCCCTGTCCCGGTCGATCCAGCCCTTCTCCGCGGCGCCCTCGATCATCGCGTACTCACCGGAGATCTGGTACGCGGCGACAGGCACGTCGACCGAGTCGGCGACCTTCGCGAGGATGTCCAGGTACGGACCCGCCGGCTTGACCATCACCATGTCGGCCCCCTCTTCCAGGTCGAGGGCCAACTCCCGCATGGACTCCCGCACGTTGGCGGGATCCTGCTGGTACGTCTTCCGGTCGCCCTTCAGCGAGGAGGCGACGGCCTCCCGGAAGGGGCCGTAGAAGGCGGAGGAGTACTTGACGGTGTAGGCGAGGATGGCGACGTCCTCGCGCCCGATCTGGTCGAGGGCATCCCGGACGACCCCGATCTGACCGTCCATCATGCCGCTGGGCCCGACGATGTGCGCTCCGGCGTCGGCCTGGACCTGAGCCATCTCGGCGTACCGCTCCAGGGTGGCGTCATTGTCGACGCGCCCCTGCTCGTCCAGGACCCCGCAGTGCCCGTGATCGGTCGTCTCGTCGAGACACAGGTCGGACATCACCAGCAGTTCGTCGCCGACCTCGGCGCGCACATCACGGATCGCGACCTGCAGAATCCCGTCCGGATCCGTCCCCGGAGTCCCGACCGCGTCCTTCTTCTCGTCCTCCGGCACGCCGAACAGCATGATCCCGGAGATCCCGGCCTCCAGCGCCTCCACGGCCGCCTTCTTCAGGCTGTCGCGGGTGTGCTGCACGACCCCGGGCATCGCCGCGATCGGCACCGGCTCGCTCACGCCCTCCCGCACGAACGCGGGGAGGATGAAGTCGGCGGGGTGCAGCCGGGTCTCGGCGACCATGCGCCGCATCGCAGGCGAGGTACGCAGCCGCCGCGGCCGCGTACCGGGGAAGGATCCGTACTTCGTCATGCCCTCTACGCTACGCCCGCTCCACGGGCCCTCTTGCCGACAGCTTGCCGGTACCCGGGGGCGAGGCCGGGACGGTTTTTCGCCCCCTCCGCCCCTACCTGGGGCCCCGCCCCGAACCCCGCTCCTCAAACGCCGGTGGGGCTGAGAATCAGCCCCACCGGCGTTTGAGGACGAGCGCGAAGCGCGATACGGGGGGTCTGGGGGCCGAAGCCCCCCAGGGGACGGGACGGGTAGGGGCGGAGGGGGCGAGAGAACCCACCCCCAGCCCCCACCGGCACTAGGTGGTGCGGCGCCGCCGCGAGCCAGGTCGGCGCTCGCTGGGCCGGGTGACCGGGTCCCCGGCCTCCACGGCGGCAGCCCGCCGCCTGAGACCGAAGTCCGCCAGCGCCTCGGCCAACTTGTGCACAGACGGCTCCGGAGCCATGACATCGACCCGCAGCCCATGCTCCTCGGCAGTCTTCGCGGTGGCGGGCCCGATACAGGCGATCACCGTCACGTTGTGCGGCTTGCCCGCGATACCGACCAGGTTCCGGACAGTCGACGACGACGTGAAGAGCACGGCGTCGAAACCGCCCCCCTTGATCGCCTCCCGCGTCTCCGCCGGCGGCGGCGAGGCACGCACGGTCCGGTAGGCCGTGACGTCGTCGACCTCCCAGCCCAGCTCGATGAGCCCGGCGACCAACGTCTCCGTGGCGATGTCGGCACGCGGCAGGAACACCCGGTCGATCGGGTCGAAGACGGGGTCGTACGGCGGCCAGTCCTCGAGAAGACCGGCGGCCGACTGCTCCCCCGAAGGGACGAGGTCCGGCTTCACGCCGAAGGCGATCAGCGCCCTCGCCGTCTGCTCCCCCACCGCCGCGACCTTGATCCCGGCAAACGCACGGGCATCGAGCCCGTACTCCTCGAACTTCTCCCGCACGGCCTTGACCGCGTTCACCGAGGTGAAGGCGATCCACTCGTACCGCCCGGTGACGAGTCCCTTGACCGCGCGCTCCATCTGCTGGGGTGTGCGCGGCGGTTCGACGGCGATCGTCGGCACCTCGTGCGGCACGGCCCCGTACGACCGCAGCTGGTCGGAGAGCGAAGCCGCCTGCTCCTTCGTGCGCGGCACGAGCACCTTCCAGCCGAACAGCGGCTTGGACTCGAACCACGACAACTGGTCGCGCTGGGCGGCTGCGGAACGCTCACCGACCACGGATATCACCGGTCGGCCGCCGTCCGGGGACGGCAGCACCTTCGCCTGCTTCAGCGTCTGCGCGATGGTGCCGAGAGTGGCCGACCAGGTGCGCTGGCGCGTGGTCGTACCCGCGATCGTCACGGTCATCGGGGTGTCGGGCTTGCGCCCGGCCGCGACCAGCTCACCCGCGGCCGAAGCCACCGAGTCGAGCGTCGCGGACACCACGACCGTGCCGTCCGATGCCCCGACCTCGGTCCAGCACCGGTCCGAGGCCGTTCGCGCGTCGACGAACCGCACATCCGCGCCCTGCGCGTCACGCAGCGGCACACCCGCGTACGCGGGCACGCCGACGGCGGCCGCGATACCGGGCACCACCTCGAACGGAACACCGGCGGCAGCGCAGGCGAGCATTTCCTCGGCTGCGTACGTATCAAGTCCCGGGTCCCCGGACACCGCACGTACGACCCGCTTGCCGCCCCGCGCGGCCTCCATGACAAGATTGGCGGCGTCCCTCGACGCGGGGTCACCAACGGTTGTTGACGTGCCGTCAACAACCGTCAGCTGAGGCGTGCCTGTGCCCAAGTACGGGTCCGAAGAAGTGTCCGGATCCGTGTTCAGGACGGCGACGCCTTGTCTGGCATGCACACGGACCACGTCGAGCACCTCATGCTCTGCGACGAGGACGTCCGCGTTCGCCAGCGCCTCGACGGCGCGCAGTGTCAGCAGTCCTGGATCTCCGGGTCCGGCACCGAGGAAGGTGACGTGCCCGTGCTCCGGACCGGCGGGAAGGTTGGTGGGGCTCAAAGTGCTCGCTCCCCCATCAGACCGGCCGCGCCCTTGGCAAGCATCTCGGCGGCGAGTTCACGGCCGAGCGCCATTGCTTGGTCATGTGTCTCGGGCACGGGACCGGTGGTGGACAGCTGCACCAGCGCCGAGCCGTCGGTCGTGCCGACGACGCCGCGCAGGCGCATTTCCTTGGCAATCTGCCCGTCGGCCAGCAGGTCGGCGAGCGCACCCACGGGTGCGCTGCAGCCGGCCTCCAGGGCGGCCAGCAGAGATCGCTCGGCGGTCACGGCGACCCGGGTGAACGGGTCGTCGAGCTCTCCGAGCGCAGCGATGAGGTCCGCGTTGTCCGCGGCACACTCGATCGCGAGGGCCCCCTGGCCGGGGGCGGGCAAAACGATGTCGACCGACAGGAAGTCGGTCACCTCGTCGATACGGCCGATCCGGTTGAGTCCGGCGGCGGCGAGCACGACGGCGTCGAGCTCCCCGCTGCGTACATATCCGATCCGGGTGTCGACGTTCCCCCGGATCGCGACCGTCTCGATCGTCATCCCGTGACTGCGCGCGTAGGCGTTCAGCTGTGCCATGCGGCGCGGCGAACCGGTGCCGATGCGCGCACCGTCGGGAAGCTGGGCGAAGACGAGTCCGTCGCGGGCGACGAGCACGTCACGCGGGTCCTCGCGCACCGGAACGGCGGCCAGCGCGAGGTCGTCGGGCTGCGCGGTCGGCAGGTCCTTCAGCGAATGCACCGCCAAGTCGACCTCGCCGCGCAGCAGTGCGTCGCGCAGTGCGGTCACGAAGACGCCCGTGCCACCGATCTGCGCGAGGCTCTCGCGGGAGGTGTCCCCGTACGTCGTGATCTCAACGAGCTCGACGGGCCGTCCGGTCACCTGGCTCACGGCGTCCGCCACCTGCCCGGACTGGGCCATGGCGAGTTTGCTGCGCCTGGTCCCCAGCCTCAGTGCCTGCTCACTCATGCTCGCCCTCGGTTCTTGGCGTTCTCGTTGTTGTTCTCGGCCCGCGAGACGGAGGCGACCGTCTCGGGGTCCAGGTCGAACAGGGTGCGCAGCGCGTCCGCGTACCCGGCACCGCCGGGCTCGGCGGCCAGCTGCTTGACCCGTACGGTCGGCGCGTGCAGCAGTTTGTCCACGACGCGCCGCACGGTCTGGGTGATCTCGCCCCGCTGCTTGTCGTCGAGGTCGGGCAGCCGTCCGTCGAGCCGCGCGATCTCACTCGCGACGAGGTCGGCGGCCATGGTGCGCAGCGCCACGACGGTGGGGGTGATGTGCGCGGCCCGCAGGGCGGCGCTGAAGGCGGCGACCTCGTCGGAGACGATCCTGCGCACCTGGTCCACGTCGGCGGCCATCGGTGCGTCGGCGGACGCCTCGGCCAGCGACTCGATGTCGACGAGCCGCACTCCGAGCAGCCGGTGCACGGCCGCGTCGATGTCGCGGGGCATCGCGAGGTCGAGCAGCGCGAGCACGGGCGCGGGCCGCGGGGTCTCCACGACGGGCTCGGGCCTGCGACGCTCGGGGACGCGCCCGACTGTGGCGGCCGCGGCCGCGAGCGCCGCGATGGCATCCGCGTCGGCCTCCGGGTCGAGCACGGTGACGGCACCCGCGGCCGGGCGCTGCGCGCGGCCCGCCGCGTCCCCCTTGTCCACCCACGCCGCGTGCTGCTCCAGCTCCGCCGCGGCCATGCCGGCCACGGCCGCCTCGCCGAGCACCGAGAAGCCGGCCGTGCCCTGCACGGCGGACAGGTCGAGGGGGCAGCCCTCTTCGGTGCCGACGCTCGTGGGCGCGAGCTGCGCGTTCTGCGGTACGGCCACGGGCGACGCCGTACGGACGGAGTCGGCGCCCTCGGCAGCGGACCTCCCCGTGCGTCCCTCGACGGCGGCCACGACGGACTCGGCCGACAGGACGAGTCCCGTGGCGCCGGTGCAGGAGACGGCGACGTCGGCACGTGTCAGCTCGACCGGTACCGAGTCCATCGGTACCGCGCGGGCCAGCACATCCGTGTCGTCACCGTCGGTGAGGATCTGGGCGAGGCGCTCCGCGCGGTCGACCGTGCGGTTGGCGATGACGATCTCGGCGACCCCGGCGCGCGCGAGCGTCGCGGCGGCCAGGGACGACATGGAGCCTGCGCCGATGACCAGGGCGCGCTTGCCCTTGAGCCAGGCGTCGACGGCGGCGCCGGACGACAGCTGCTCCAGGCCGAAGGTGACCAGGGACTGTCCGGCGCGGTCGATGCCGGTCTCGGAGTGGGCGCGCTTGCCGACCCGCAGCGACTGCTGGAACAGGTCGTTCAGCAGTCGGCCCGCCGTGTGCAGCTCCTGGGTGGTGGCGAGCGCGTCCTTGATCTGGCCGAGGATCTGGCCCTCGCCCACGACCATCGAGTCGAGCCCGCAGGCCACCGAGAAGAGGTGGTGGACCGCCCGGTCCTCGTAGTGCACGTACAGGTAAGGAGTGAGCTCTTCGAGCCCGACCCCGCTGTGCTGGGCCAGCAGCGTGGACAGCTCGGCGACACCCGCGTGGAACTTGTCCACGTCGGCGTACAGCTCGATGCGGTTGCAGGTGGCGAGCACCGCGGCCTCGGTGGCCGGCTCGGCGGCGACCGTGTCCTGCAGCAGCTTGATCTGGGCGTCCGCGGACAGCGCGGCCCGCTCCAGGACGCTGACCGGAGCGCTGCGGTGGCTCAGCCCGACGACGAGGAGACTCATGCCGGCATCACGGCGGGGAGGTCCCCGTCAGGCCCTTTACGGTCGTTCTCCTGGGCGGCGTGGACCGCGGCGCCCGCCTGGGCCTCGGCCTCCTCGCCGGCCTTGCGCTGCTCGTGGAAGGCGAGGATCTGCAGCTCGATGGAGAGATCGACCTTGCGTACGTCGACGCCGTCCGGGACGGACAGCACGGTCGGCGCGAAGTTGAGGATGGAGGTGACCCCGGCGGCGACCAGGCGGTCGCAGACCTGCTGGGCGACGCCCGGCGGGGTGGTGATGACCCCGATGGACACGCCGTTCTCGTCGATGATCTTCTCCAGGCCGTCGCTGTGCTGCACGGCGATCCCGGCGACCTGCTTGCCGGCCATCTCGGGATCGGCGTCGATCAGCGCGGCGACCCGGAAACCACGGGACGCGAACCCTCCGTAGTTGGCCAGCGCGGCGCCGAGGTTACCGATACCGACGATCACAACCGGCCAGTCCTGGGTCAGGCCCAGTTCGCGGGAGATCTGGTACACGAGATACTCGACGTCGTACCCCACACCACGCGTCCCGTAGGAGCCGAGGTAGGAGAAATCCTTGCGCAGCTTTGCGGAGTTGACCCCCGCCGCGGCCGCGAGCTCCTCGGAGGAGACCGTGGGTACCGAGCGCTCCGACAGTGCGGTGAGGGCTCGGAGGTACAGCGGAAGCCGGGCGACGGTGGCCTCGGGAATCCCTCGGCTGCGGGTCGCCGGTCGGTGAGTTCGGCCAGTTGCCACGGTGCTCCTGCGGGTAGAGCGGGGCTGCAGGCGGTCACACGTACCTAGACCGCCCCGTCGAATGCAGGCTATGTCTTTGTGAACGCGTGCACAAAGATGGTGTCCGATTTGCCCGGCCAACGTGACCGGGGTCACGCACGTCCGGCGCGCGGGTATGGAACCGGCGCACGGACAACTTCGTTCCGCACCTGAAGGGGGCAAAACCGCACACTCTCCTCAACGAATCCCGCCCCCGAGACCAATCGCCGTCGATCCTAGGCGACTTTCCGGACCACTTGGACTACTCAGTCAGGTCACATCAGGGCCACGATGGGCGCACCCTTCACGGATTTCACTGTGTGAGGGCTTTGCGAAGGCGTTCCTCGTTCACGCGCCAGAAGGTGTGCTGGGCGCCGTCCACCAGCACGACCGGGATCTGCTCCCAGTACTCGCGGTGCAGGTCCTCGTCCTGAGTGATGTCCTTGGACTCCCAGGGCACCCCGAGATCACCACACACCTTCTCGATCACTTCCTGTGCGTCATCGCACAGATGACAGCCGGGCTTCCTGATCAGTGTGACCAGCCGCTCCCCGGGAGCCTTCTTCTCCGTACGACGCCCACCGCGCCGGAACATGGAACTCATACCGGCCATTCTCGCGCCACCGCGCCGCACGGGACCCCCGTCGGCTCCCCGCGCCACAGCCCGCCCCCGCGCTGGCCCGACGCGCCGTGCGGATCGCATCTTTAACGGCTCGGTCGCGGAGAGTTCACAGCACGGAATCCTCTCGACTCCGGAAGTGCCGAACAGACTGGCTATGCTCACGACATGGCCGCTCTCGGATGGCTCACTCCCCGTAGGCGTTCCGCTACCGCGCGGAGCGTGTTGGCAGGCGAGGCCTCGGCGGAGGCAGCGCGCAAGTCCTCGCAGGAACTGGAGGATCTCGCGTACGAAGCCGCGCCGGACGTCTCCGTCGAGGAACCGGAGTTCCCGGTGCTCGGCGACGACAAGGCCGCCGCGTTCTTCGATCTCGACAACACCGTGATGCAAGGCGCTGCCCTCTTCCACTTCGGCCGGGGCCTGTACAAGCGGAGGTTCTTCGAGACGCGTGACCTCGCCCGATTCGCCTGGCAGCAGGCGTGGTTCAGGCTGGCCGGGGTAGAGGACCCCGAGCACATGCAGGACGCGCGCGACTCGGCGCTGTCGATCGTCAAGGGCCATCGGGTCTCGGAGCTGATGTCGATCGGCGAGGAGATCTACGACGAGTACATGGCCGAGCGGATCTGGCCGGGTACGCGGGCGTTGGCGCAGGCGCATCTCGATGCGGGCCAGAAGGTGTGGCTGGTCACGGCGGCGCCGGTCGAGATCGCCACGGTGATCGCCCGCCGTCTGGGCCTGACCGGAGCCCTCGGCACGGTCGCGGAGTCGGTGGACGGCGTCTACACGGGCAAACTGGTGGGCGAACCGTTGCACGGGCCGGCAAAGGCGGAGGCGGTCCGCGCGCTGGCCGCGGCGGAGGGGCTGGACCTCTCCCGCTGCGCGGCGTACAGCGACTCCCACAACGACATCCCGATGCTCTCGCTGGTCGGCCACCCCTACGCCATCAACCCCGACACGAAGCTCCGTAAGCACGCCCGCACCTTCGACTGGCGGCTGCGCGACTACCGCACGGCACGCAAGGCCGCGAAGGTCGGCATTCCGGCGGCGGCCGGGGTCGGCGCGGTGGCGGGCGGCACGGCGGCCGCGATCGCCCTGCACCGCAGGCGGCGCTGACGCCCTCTGCTCCGCGCGTTCCGCCGGTGGGCGGTTCCGCGTGCGGCCCGGCGGGTGGGTCGGGGCCGTGCCGGTACATCCGCCCCGTCGCCGGCACCCTGCACCGCAGACGGCGCTGACGCCCTCTGCTCCGCGCGTTCCGCCGGTGGGCGGTTCCGCGTGCGGCCGGCGGGTGGGTCGGGGCCGTGCCGGTACATCCGCCCCGTCGCCGGTGGCAGATCGCTTGGGCTTCATGGCTCGGCTTGTTGGCAACCACGTAAGCGACGGGGCATGTGATGTACCGGCACGGCCCCTTCCGTGCGTCGGCGGGTGCGGGTGCGTGGGGGCGTGTGGCCTTTTGACCGGGGCGTGCGTCGCGTTGGCAACTGCGGGTGAGTGGGGCGTCGGCGGCTGCGGGTGGGTGCGTGGGGAGTGCGGCCTCTTCCGGCCGGGGGCGTGCGTCGGTAACTACGGCTCCGTGGGGGGCGTGCGTCGCGACTGCGGCTTCGTAGGACGTGATCGGCAACTGCGGGTGCGTGGGAGTGCGTGGGGGCGTGCGTACAAAACTGCGCGTCCGTGGGACGTGCGTGGGCTGCTGCGGTTTCGTGGGGAGTGTGCGTCCGCAACTGCGGGGCGTGGAAACGCGCGTGGGCGACTGCGGGTCCGGGGCTCAAGTCCGCCATGGGGCGTGCGTTCGCAACTGCGGGGTCGTGGGGACGCGTGTGCGACTGCTCGTGTGTCCCACCCGCCCCAGATGCCCCCTGCACCCCGGCCGGCAAGTCTTCAGCCCGTTCGGCGTTTGAGGACGAGGCCGTCAAGGCCGATACGGGGGTGCGGGGGCGGAGCCCCCAGGTACGGGACGGGCAGGGGCGGAGGGGGCGAATACCGCTTGGAGCTCGGCCGTAGCGGCGAGCCGGAGGCAATCACGGGGTCCTACCCGCCCAGCACCCCCGCCAGTCCCGTTATCCGCAGACGGCCACAACACGCCCCGCACTCAAACGGAACGCGGACTGATTCGATCAACAATCGGTCACTGCCTGGCACTTGAAGAGGCGTCAATCAGTTACAGAAGCGCCGTAATCGATGATTTGAGCAACTGGGTGTAGCGCTGCCTGTACGAAGCGTTATTCTCCTCAGACGCAAACCGGTACCCCTCCGTCGCTACGACGGGTGAACGGTCCCGCACTGCACGTGATGGAAGCTCTGCCTCTGGGAGTCCCGTGTACTCACACGTCGGGGTTGACGCCTCGGGCCTGGCTACGCTGCGCGCAACGGTCCTTGACCGTCTGCGCGGCTTCGTCCCCACCGCGTACGCCATCCCCGCCTTCGCCGTCCCCGCGCCCGTCGGCCCCTGCTACGCCCTGGCCGACGGCAACGCGGCGGTCGGCAGACGGGGCCGCTCGGGCTCAGCCACCACCGCACGCCGCCCGGCCGCAGACAGTGACAGCGCCCGGATGATGGACCTCGTGGAGCGCGCCCAGGCCGGCGAGGCCGACGCCTTCGGACGTCTCTACGACCAGTACAGCGACACGGTCTATCGGTACATCTATTACCGGGTGGGGGGTAAGGCGACCGCGGAGGACCTGACCAGTGAGACCTTTCTGCGGGCGCTGCGACGGATCGGCACCTTCACCTGGCAAGGTCGCGACTTCGGCGCCTGGCTGGTCACCATCGCCCGCAATCTCGTCGCGGATCATTTCAAGTCCAGCCGCTTCCGGCTGGAGGTGACGACCGGGGAGATGCTCGACGCCAACGAGGTCGAGCGCTCCCCCGAGGACTCCGTCCTGGAGTCCCTGTCGAACGCGGCGCTGCTGGACGCCGTTCGGCGGCTCAACCCCCAGCAGCAGGAGTGCGTGACGCTCCGGTTCCTCCAGGGGCTCTCCGTCGCCGAGACCGCCCGCGTGATGGGCAAGAACGAGGGCGCCATCAAGACCCTCCAGTACCGGGCCGTGCGCACCCTCGCCCGGCTCCTTCCGGACGACGCCCGCTGAGCACCCGCTGAGAAACGTCCATACCGCGCAGGATCCCCGTACGACTCCATACGCTCAGCGACGCTCAACTCACCTTCCGTAAAGGTCCGTTGACTTCGCGGTCCGATCATCCATCGTCCGTAACCCAAGTGCCGCGACGCTCGTTGTGCGGGATACAGGCTCCCTGTGGTCACTCTCTGGCCAGCACCGATCACTCGATCGTGTGGATCTGGTCAGGGAGTGCAACCCTCAGGACCCCCTGGGGAGTCGACCGTCATGACGAGAGGAGGTGCCGCCAGTGATCGCGAACGTATCGGCACACCGGCGGGCGAACGCCTTCGCCCAGGCCCTGGAGGAGCAGTCCGACCAGGGCACGGCGGCCGAGCAGCCCGATGGATCGGCACCGTCCCAGGCTGCGTCGGAACAGACCGAGCAGGGCCTGCTGTTGGCCCTCGCCACCGGTCTCGGCGAGCTGCCCAAACCGGAGCTGGACCCTGAGGTCAAGGTCGTGCAGCGAGCGCAGCTCGTCGCCGCGATGGAGGCCATGCTGCTGGAGGGCACCGCTGCCGGAGGCGATGGTTTGGATCCTGCGATGCCCGAGCAACGGTCCCATCGGGCCAGGGGCGCGCATCGGGCGAGCGGGCTGGGGAAACTGCGACCGCGGTCCCGGCTGTCAAAGGGCCTCGCCGCGGGCGGGCTCACCGTGGGTGTGGCCGCAGGAGCTTTCGGCGGCGTGGCCGCTGCCAGCTCCGACGCCCTGCCCGGTGACTCGCTCTACGGGCTCAAGCGAGGCATGGAGGACATCAAACTCGGCCTGGCCCACGGCGACAGCGACCGGGGCGAGGTCTACCTCGACCAGGCCTCGACCCGGCTGAGCGAGGCGCGCCGACTGATGGAGCGCGGCCGCTCGGGGCAGCTCGACCACGAGTCCCTGGGCGAGATCCGCCGTGCCCTGTCGGGCATGCAGCACGACGCCTCGGAAGGCCACCGCCTGCTGCACGAGGCGTACGAGCGGGACGGCTCACTGGGCCCCATCCAGGCCCTGTCCGCCTTCTCCCAGTCGCACCGCCAAGCCTGGGGCGCGCTGCGCGACCGGCTGCCCGTGCAGCTCGGCGATGTCAGTGACCAGGTGTCGTCGGTCTTCGACGCCATAGACGAAGAGGTCGGCCCGCTGCGCTCGCTGCTCCCGCAGCCCCCCTCCACGGAGGGCACCGGCCGCCATCGGGGCAGGAGCGAGGAGTCCGCCGGCACGTCCGGTACGGACGGTTCGGCGCCCAGCGCCACCAGCAGCTCCTCCACCGGCAGCCACAGCAGCGGCAAGCCCAAGCCCTCCAGCTCGGGCAGCAGCAGCGACGGCCTGCTCGGCGGCAGCACGGGCGGTCTCCTGGACCCGCCCGGGGACGACACCAGCTCGTCCCCGTCCAGCAGCAAGAGCACGCCGGCCGGTGAAGCCGACGTCACGCTGCCGCCCCTGCTGCCCGGCCTCCTGCCGGGGCTGGGCATCGACAGCGAGGACACCAAGTAGCAACTTCCGGTACGACGGTGGGGCGCCCTTCTCGAGAAGGGCGCCCCACCGTCGTACCGCCGTGTTCAGACGAGTCGCACGCGGACGGGCCGCACGGGCACGATCAGAAGAAACGTATGTCCATGATCAGAAGAAAACCGACCTGCGCTGCACCAGCAACTTGTACAGCGTGTGCTGGATCTGCTCCCTGACCTGATCCGTCAGGTTGAACATCAGCATCGGGTCCTCGGCGGCCTCCGGCGGATAGCCGTCCGTGGGGATCGGCTCGCCGAACTGGATCGTCCACTTCGTGGGGAGCGGGACGGCACCGAGCGGGCCGAGCCACGGGAAGGTCGGAGTGATCGGGAAGTACGGGAAGCCGAGGAGGCGCGCGAGGGTCTTCGCGTTGCCGATCATCGGGTAGATCTCCTCCGCGCCGACGATCGAGCACGGGATGATCGGGGTGCCCTGGCGCAGCGCGGTGGAGACGAAGCCGCCGCGGCCGAACCGCTGGAGCTTGTAGCGCTCGCTGAACGGCTTGCCGATGCCCTTGAAGCCCTCCGGCATCACGCCGACCAGTTCGCCGCGCTCCAGGAGCCGTTCGGCGTCCTCCGCGCAGGCAAGCGTGTGACCGGCCTTGCGGGCCAGCTCGTTGACGACCGGCAGCATGAAGACGAGGTCGGCGGCGAGGAGGCGCAGGTGGCGGTCCGCGGGGTGGTTGTCGTGGACGGCGACCTGCATCATCAGGCCGTCCAGCGGCAGCGTCCCGGAGTGGTTGGCGACGATCAGCGCCCCGCCCTCGGACGGGATGTTCTCGATGCCCTTCACCTCGACACGGAAGTACTTCTCGTACAGCGGCCGGATCAGGGACATCAGGACCTGGTCGGTGAGCTCGGCGTCGTAGCCGAAGTCGTCGATCTCGTAATCGCCCGTCAGGCGTCGGCGCAGGAAGGCCAAGCCGCCGGCGATACGCCGCTCCAGACCGCCGCCCGGGCTCTCCTGCGGCTTCTGGGGCGGCTGTTCCTCACGCGTCACGGGAACATCATCCTGCTGGACGGGCCGCCCCGGCAGGGGCTGTACCTCACGTACCACCACGGGATCGCCCTTGCGCCGGCTCCCCGCGCTCCGCCGCCGCGGCGGGCGCTGCACAGCACCCCCGCGCGACCGGTCGTCGTCGAACGGAATGACCTTGGCGTCCGCCATCGTTGATGCGCTCCTCAGTTGGCGCTCTGCGTCAGGGGGTGGCCGCCGCCCAGGTAGGGCAGCGCGGCGATCCGGTCGACGGCCCCCGCAAGGGCCTCCGGGGGCAGGAGTCCGGGCCCCCGGCTGCGGGCGAAGTCGGCGAAGGTCTCCGCCGTCGTGTACTTCGGCTTGTATCCCAGCGTCTCGCGCATCTGGTTCGTCGACACGACCCTGCCGTGTGTGAGCAGCCGCAACTGCTCCGGCGAGAAGTCCGTGACGCCCAGGGTACGCACCGCAGTGCCCGCCCAGCTGAGCGCGGGCAGCAGCAGCGGCACAGTGGGACGGCCCAGGCGGCGCGCGCACTGGGAGAGCAGCAGGACGCCGTCTCCGGCGATGTTGAACGTCCCGCTGTTGAGCGTTCCGCGCTCCGGTTCGTGCGAGGCGATCCGCAGCACCTCGATGACGTCGTCCTCGTGCACGAACTGCAGCCGCGGGTCGTAGCCGAACACGGTCGGCAGCACGGGCAGCGAGAAGTACGAGGCGAGCGGCGAGTCCGCGCTCGGCCCCAGGATGTTCGCGAACCGCAGCACGCACACGGCGACATCGGGCCGGCGCCGCGCAAAGCCGCGTACGTACCCCTCGACCTCCACCGTGTCCTTCGCGAAGCCACCGCTGGGCAGCGACTTGGGAGGGGTGGTCTCGGTGAAGACGGCGGGGTCGCGGGGCGCGGAGCCGTAGACGTTCGTACTGGACTTCACGACGAGCCGCTTGACCGTCGGAGACTTCTGGCAGGCGCCAAGGAGCTGCATGGTGCCGATGACGTTGGTCTCCTTGACCGTGGTCCGGCTGCCGCTGCCCAGCGCCGTGCCCGTCACATCCATGTGGACGACCGTGTCGACGGAGTGCTCGGCGAGCACCCGCGCGATGGTGGGCTGCCGGATATCGGCCTGGACGAAGTCGACACCGCCCAGATGGTGCTCGGGTGGCACCGCGTCCACGGCGATCACCCGGTCCACTTGCGGGTCACGCTGGATCCGTCGTACGAACCGGCCCCCCAGCTGTCGGGCCACTCCGGTCACGAGCACGACCTTCCCCAAGATCAGCGCCTTCCTTCCAGAACTGGACGTAGCTCCGCTCGTACTGCCGCGTTCCCCGTGTGCCGCCAACTTAGCGGGTTGATGTTGCACTGTGATGACCGCCCGATGCACGAAGTGACGACACCCACAGACGTACGACCAGACCAAGCCATTCGGCCTACAGGCGTACGCCCGGTGTTTGCATGGCCGGAAACGCACCGACCGCGGACTCGGCCATGATCTCGGACATCGCCCCGGACAACTGTCCACCGGCTGGTGGGTCGCCCCGGATACGACTGTGGCCCCCCACCGACTGGTGGGGGGCCACAGTACGCGCTTCTGCGGCGCCGCTTACTTCTTGTTGCGACGCTGAACGCGAGTGCGCTTGAGCAGCTTGCGGTGCTTCTTCTTCGCCATCCGCTTGCGCCGCTTCTTGATAACAGAGCCCACGACTACCCTCGCTCACTTCTCTTTACTCGGTGCTGGGCTGCATGGGCCCACACGACCTATGAGGGGCCAGCCTACCGGTCCGAGCGCCGAGGTCGTAATCGAGGGGTTCCGGGAGATCTTGAACCGCTCTCCCGGAACACCGTCAGGCTGTCTCCACCCCCACATAGCTCTCGCGGAGGTACTCGTGAACCGCTTGCTCCGGCACCCGGAAGGACCTCCCCACCCGGATCGCCGGCAGATGACCGCTGTGCACCAAGCGGTACACGGTCATCTTCGACACTCGCATCACCGAGGCGACTTCCGCCACGGTCAGGAACTGAACCTCGTTCAGAGGCCTCTCGCCAGCTGCAGCCATGACACACCTGAACCTTCCGCACTCGACGGCCACCGGCTTCCCCTTCCGGTGACACTTCGTCGTTGCGTGCTCACTCCCCAGAGTAGGGGCGGGTGATGCGAGTGGGGAAGAGGAGCTGCCATCGGCCGCCTACTGTGACAGACACGCTCGATTGAGTACATAGCGAGTAAGCGGTCGGTAGTAATCAGACCGCACAGCGTCATCAAGCGGAACGACGACGGACACCTGTCCCTCCGCCTCACCCACGAAGAGCGCAGGATCGTCCGTATCCGCCAGCCCTATCGCCTCGAACCCCAGCTGACCTGCTCCGCAGACCCATCCGTGGTCCCCGATGACGAGCTCCGGGAGTGGCCCGCCGGACTCCGCGGCGGCGGCCAGAGCGGTCCGAACCGGGAGAGGTGAGTGGGTGTGCGCGCCGGTCGCACGACCGGTGGCCTGCAAGCCGGGTTCGCGCACCAGCGCGACACCTTGTACGTAGTCAAGGTTGTACGTGCGTAGGCCGAACCGGGTCGTTATGTCGACACAGCTACCCTGCGCGGGGGTGAGGACGGCACACCCCGCCGCCGACAGTGCGTCCGCCAGCGCGGCGTAGAAACCGATCAGTCGATGCGGATGACCGGTACCGAGGAGCACGGGGTCACGGTTGCGGGCGGCTTCGCCGATCCGCTCCGCGAAGGCGTCGAGAGCCGCCAGGGTCCGCTCAGGATCGATCACATCATGCCCTGATGTGTGCAACGGATCGGCCGAAACCCCGCACTTGTCGGCCATCAACTCGATCAAGTCCCGCTGCCGCCAGGTCCATTCCGGATCGAGCCCGAGCAGCATGCGGGGATCACGGGCGGCGAAGAGCCGATAGCTGCGCAGGCTCTCCTCGCGCGAGGTGGCCACGGGCCCGGCCAACCGGGCGGCCAGAAGGTGTGCACGCAGTGCTCCGGTGCTCAACACGTCAGCGATGCTGGCGCATCGGCCACCGTCTTACGCCCAAAACACGGAAAATGCCGCACAGTTGGCCTAATGGGTATCCCGGATGCCATGAGATGCCACCGCATCCGCGTGACGCCGGTGACAGAACAGTGACAAATGACCCCACAACCAACGCCGGGGCCCCTGGTCTCACAACACGTGTGCGGCAAGCGCCAGTTGACCGTCGGCGCAGTCGACACAGTGATCAATGCTCACCACATTCAGCACAGTCATCGCTGTCAGCCCAGTGACCACAGACATCGCTGCCAGCACAGACAGCGCTCTCATCGCTGTCATCACCGTCATCTCAGGGGGAACACCATGAAGCTGTCCCGTCGTACGACAACCGCCGCCACGCTCGCCGTCCTGGCCCTCGGCGGCACCCTCGCCGCGACCACTCCGGCGTCCGCCGCCACCACGGCGGCCTACAACGGCGCCTGCGGCGCCGGCTACCGGGTCACCGCGTCCACACCGATCAAGTCCTCGCCGACCGCCACCATCGGCACCACGTACGTCACGTACAACGTCGGGAACCAGGGGTTCTGCGCCGTGACGATCCGCAACAACCCCGGCGCCCGGGTGTTCATGGAGGTCACGCTCGACACCGACCCCACCAGCGGCAACCCGGCCCGGGACTACGGCTCGTTCACCACGTACGCGGGTCCCGTGTACAAGGACCACCCGAAGGCGGGCGAGTGCATGACGTGGAGCGGCACGATCGACATCTACTACAACTCGGAGACGAGCCTGTGCTACTGACCTCGTCGACCGAGGCTCTACGGCAGTAAGCCCTGCCCACAGCGCACATCGGCCGTGGACCTCGCAGCGGCCTACGGCAGAAGTCCCCGCAGCGGGAAGGCGGCCCGGCGCGTCGCCACGATGGCCTGATCGAGGCGGTCCGCCGGGTCGTACCCCGACTCCCAGTCCTTCCAGGACACGGGCCACCGCCCGTCCGTCATCCGCACCGGCGCCAACTGCCGTGTACGGGCGAAGACTTCCTGCCGCCAGCTCTCCGGAATCACCGTCTCGGGATCGATGGGCCGCCCCGCCGCGATGGCGACGAGATGCGTCCAGGACCGCGGTACGACGTCCACCACGGCGTACCCGCCACCACCGAGCGCGACCCACCGCCCGTCCGCGTACTCGTGCGCCAGTTCATGACAGGCCACCTGCACGGCCCGCTGCGCGTCGAGCGAGACCGCGAGATGCGCCAGCGGGTCCTCGAAGTGGGTGTCGGCGCCGTGCTGGGTGACGAGGACCTGCGGCCGGAAATCGGCGATCAGCTCGGGCACCACCGAGTGGAAGGCGCGCAGCCACCCCGCGTCCCCGGTGCCGGCCGGCAGGGCGACATTGACGGCGGAGCCCTCCGCTCTGTCGGCGCCGGTCTCCTCCGGCCACCCGGTCTGCGGGAACAGCGTCCGCGGATGCTCGTGCAGCGAGATCGTCAGAACCCGGGGGTCCTCCCAGAAGGCCGCCTGGACCCCGTCGCCGTGGTGCACATCCACATCCACGTACGCGACCCGCTCCGCTCCCAGCTCGAGCAGTCGCGCGATCGCCAGCGAGGCGTCGTTGTAGATGCAGAACCCGGACGCGCCACCGGGCATCGCATGGTGCAGCCCGCCGGCGAAGTTCACCGCGTGCAGCGCGTCCCCGCGCCACACCGCTTCGGCGGCCCCCACGGACTGCCCGGCGATGAGCGCGGACACCTCGTGCATCCCCGCGAAGGCGGGATCGTCCATGGTCCCGAGCCCGTACGACGAGTCGGCGGAATCCGGATCAGCGGATGCGGCCCTGACCGCCTCCACGTAGTCCTCGCGGTGCACGAGCCGCAGCGTCGACTCGCCGGCGGGCTGCGCCGCGACCACGTCGACCTCGCGGTCGAGCCCGAAGGCGTCGACCAGTCGCCGGGTCAGCGCGAGCCGGACCGGATCCATCGGGTGCTCCGGACCGAAGTCATAGCCCGTTACTGCCTCGTCCCACATCAGCTGTGCGCGGCCGCTCATGTCCGTCACCGTATCGGTTTGGTTCAGGAGCGAACGACCGGGCATACCCCAAGGTCACCAGGACGAGCACCATCGGTACGAGCATCGCGCCGCGGTAGCTCCAGGCGTCCCCCAGCGCACCCACCAACGGCGAACCGATCAAGAACCCCACATAGTTGAAGATGTTGAGCCGCGCGATCGCCGTGTCGGACGCCCCCGGGAAGAGCCGCCCCGCCGCCGCGAAGGTCTGCGGCACGATCACGCACAGCCCCAGGCCCAGCAGTGTGAACCCGAGCATCCCCACCCACGCCCCCGGCGCCACCGCCACCACCGCGAATCCGAGCGCCGCGACCACCGCCCCCAGCCGTACGACGGCCACGGCCCCGAACCGCCGCACCCCGAGGTCCCCGACGGCGCGCCCCACCAGGGTCATCACCATGTACACGTTGTACGGAACGGTCGCCAGCTGCTCCGAGCTGCCCAGCACGTCCTGCAGATATTTCGCGCTCCAGTTGGAGACCGTGGAGTCCCCGATGTACGCGAACGTCATCACCAGACAGAGCGGCAGGAGCAGCTTGAAGACGACGGGCCCGGCCTCGGCCGCCTCCTTCGCGTCGGGGGCGACCCCGTCGACGTACCACCGACTCCCGACGAACGTGGCCGGCAGCAGCAGAAGCACCACCGGCAGGTAGGACACGAACAACGACAGATGCCAGTGCGCGCCCGCCCACGCGAGCGAGGCGCCCACGATCCCGCCGAGGCTGTACGCGGCGTGGAAGCCGAGCATGATGCTGCGCCCGTACGTCCGCTGCAGACTCACCCCGAGCATGTTCATGGAGGCATCGAGCGCGCCCACCGCGAGCCCGAAGGCCCCGAGCGCGACAGCCAGCTCGGCCAACTGGTCCCCGGCCCCGACCCCGAGCAGCGCCAGGAGCACGACGGGCTGGGACCAGCGCAGCAGGCGGCTGGGCCGTATTCGCTTGACCAGTTGCTCCGTCGTCACGCTTCCGACGCCGGCCAGGATCGGCACGGCCGCCAGGAAGGCGGGCAGCAACGCGTCGGAGACCCCGTACCGGTCCTGGATGGCCGGAATGCGCGTCACGAGCAGCGCGAAGGTGGCGCCCTGAGCGAAGAAGCTGAACGCCAAAGAGGCCCTACCGCGCCGCAGCACATCTGTCATGGCGGCGAGCGTAGGGCCCCGGCTTACCGGTGGGTAGATCAAGCCGAAGATGAATTCTGCTCAGCTCTACGGCGGACGGTCCTACCGAGACTGGTCGGCGAGCTCGTCCTCGAGCATCTTCCCCATCGGACCGGCGGCGAGGCCACCGCTGACCACCATGGCCAGGGCGATCGTGGCGACCATGACGACCGTGCCCAGCCAGACCATCGTGTCGATCGGCAGCGTGTACGCGCCCACGATCCGCGCCAGGCACTCGCCGAACAGAGCCACGCCCCAGACGAGGGAGAACGTCCGCTCGAACTTCCGGAACCGCTCGGAACCGCTGAGCAGCCGCTCCCAGGCGGCGGTCTTCGCGGCGTCGCCCTTGGTGATGAACGGCTTGAGCCCCGCCGTCATCATCGGCTTGCCCAGCATCACGGAGACCAGGATGCCGATACCGACCACACTGCTGACCCCGCTGTCCTTGGCCAGCATCAGCCGCGGGTCACCGGCGACCAGGCCGAGCAGCAGACCCACGAGGTTGACGAAGAGGATCAACGCGGCCAGCCCGTTGAACGTCCGCTCCCTCACCACGCCCCACGCGGTCCGCATCGCGGGCACCACGCTGCTCCATCCCAGCGCCGCCATGGTGCTCATCCCGAACCCGCTTTTGAGGAGGTAGTACGACCCCATCGGCACCGCCACGTCCAGGATCAGCGGGAGGAAGGTCTGCCGAGCGGCGCTCCCGCCGTCCTTGGCGGCGGTAGCGGCGATGGTCGTCTCGGCAGGCGCTTCGATGCTGCTCTCGGTGGCCGTGATGCTCATGATCGGGTCCCTCCGTCGTCACTGTGTACGTCCCGTTTCGATGTACTCAGCTTCGCGGTCGGACCCCGTCCGCCAACAGAAACGATCGTCCGGAGCTCGCCATGACAAATGTCAGTACCGGGCGATGGACACCGTCATACGAGCAGGTCAGCCAACCCCCCCATGTCCGAGAAGAGTTGAGTGGCCCCGGCCAGCCTGGCCGCGGGCGTCATGGCCGTGAACCCGTACACGTCCATCCCCGCTGCGTTCGCCGCTCGCACGCCGAGCGGGCTGTCCTCCACGACCACACACTTCTGAGGCGGTACGCCCATCCGCTCGGCCGCATGCAGAAACAGATCCGGCGCCGGCTTGCCGCGCCCCACGTCCTGCGAACTGAAGACACGCCCCTCGTCGAACCACCGGTCGAGCCCGGTCTTCCGGTGCCCCACCCGAATCCGCTCGTGACTCCCGGAGGAGGCCACGCAGTACGGCACCCCGTCCGCGGCCAGCTTCTCAAGGACCTGCACGGCACCGGGAACGGGCTCCAACTCGCGCTCAAAAGCAGCGAAGACGCGCCCGTGGAAGACGTCGTCGAAGTCGTCCGGCAGTTGCCGGCCGCTGCGCTCCTGGACGACCTCGTGGATGCGGTGCATGGCTGACCCCATGTAGTCCCTGAGGGACTCCTCGTACGAGGTCGGGTGCCCGAGCTCGGTGAGATAGGCGGCCAGGATCGTGTTGGAGATCGGCTCGCTGTCCACGAGGACGCCGTCGTTGTCGAAGATCACCAGGTCGTAGCGCATAACTAGACCCTAAACGCAGAAAACCCCCTTGCCGCATGGCAAGGGGGTTTTCTCTACAATTAGTTCGGCGGCGTCCTACTCTCCCACAGGGTCCCCCCTGCAGTACCATCGGCGCTGTAAGGCTTAGCTTCCGGGTTCGGAATGTAACCGGGCGTTTCCCTCACGCTATGACCACCGAAACACTATGAAACTGTCAACCGCACCATGCCCGGTGGCCCCGGGGCATGGGGTTGTTCGTGGTTTCAGAACCAACACAGTGGACGCGAGCAACTGAGGACAAGCCCTCGGCCTATTAGTACCAGTCACCTCCAGCGGTTACCCGCCTTCCAGATCTGGCCTATCAACCCAGTCGTCTACTGGGAGCCTTAACCCCTCAAGGGGGTGGGAGTCCTCATCTCGAAGCAGGCTTCCCGCTTAGATGCTTTCAGCGGTTATCCCTCCCGAACGTAGCCAACCAGCCATGCCCTTGGCAGGACAACTGGCACACCAGAGGTTCGTCCGTCCCGGTCCTCTCGTACTAGGGACAGCCCTTCTCAAGACTCCTACGCGCACAGCGGATAGGGACCGAACTGTCTCACGACGTTCTAAACCCAGCTCGCGTACCGCTTTAATGGGCGAACAGCCCAACCCTTGGGACCGACTCCAGCCCCAGGATGCGACGAGCCGACATCGAGGTGCCAAACCATCCCGTCGATATGGACTCTTGGGGAAGATCAGCCTGTTATCCCCGGGGTACCTTTTATCCGTTGAGCGACGGCGCTTCCACAAGCCACCGCCGGATCACTAGTCCCGACTTTCGTCCCTGCTCGACCCGTCGGTCTCACAGTCAAGCTCCCTTGTGCACTTACACTCAACACCTGATTGCCAACCAGGCTGAGGGAACCTTTGGGCGCCTCCGTTACTCTTTGGGAGGCAACCGCCCCAGTTAAACTACCCATCAGACACTGTCCCTGATCCGGATCACGGACCCAGGTTAGACATCCAGCACGACCAGACTGGTATTTCAACGACGACTCCACACTGGCTGGCGCCAATGCTTCACAGTCTCCCAGCTATCCTACACAAGCCGAACCGAACACCAATATCAAACTGTAGTAAAGGTCCCGGGGTCTTTCCGTCCTGCTGCGCGAAACGAGCATCTTTACTCGTAGTGCAATTTCACCGGGCCTATGGTTGAGACAGTCGAGAAGTCGTTACGCCATTCGTGCAGGTCGGAACTTACCCGACAAGGAATTTCGCTACCTTAGGATGGTTATAGTTACCACCGCCGTTTACTGGCGCTTAAGTTCTCAGCTTCGCCACAACGAATTGTGACTAACCGGTCCCCTTAACGTTCCAGCACCGGGCAGGCGTCAGTCCGTATACATCGCCTTACGGCTTCGCACGGACCTGTGTTTTTAGTAAACAGTCGCTTCTCGCTGGTCTCTGCGGCCACCCCCAGCTCAGGAAGCAAGTTCCCTCACCGGTGATGGCCCCCCTTCTCCCGAAGTTACGGGGGCATTTTGCCGAGTTCCTTAACCATAGTTCACCCGAACGCCTCGGTATTCTCTACCTGACCACCTGAGTCGGTTTAGGGTACGGGCCGCCATGAAACTCGCTAGAGGCTTTTCTCGACAGCATAGGATCATCCACTTCACCACAATCGGCTCGGCATCAGGTCTCAGCCACAAGTGCGACGGATTTACCTATCGCACGGCCTACACCCTTACCCCGGGACAACCACCGCCCGGGATGGACTACCTTCCTGCGTCACCCCATCACTCACCTACTACAGGTCTGGTCCGTCGGCTCCACCACTCCCCTTTGCCCGAAGGCTCCGGGGCGGCTTCACGGACTTAGCATCGCCTGGTTCGATGTTTGACGCTTCACAGCGGGTACCGGAATATCAACCGGTTATCCATCGACTACGCCTGTCGGCCTCGCCTTAGGTCCCGACTTACCCTGGGCAGATCAGCTTGACCCAGGAACCCTTAGTCAATCGGCGCACACGTTTCTCACGTGTGTATCGCTACTCATGCCTGCATTCTCACTCGTGAACCGTCCACCACTGCCTTCCGGCGCGGCTTCACCCGGCACACGACGCTCCCCTACCCATCACAGCGGGCGTTGGCCCTCATGCTGCAATGACACGACTTCGGCGGTACGCTTGAGCCCCGCTACATTGTCGGCGCGGAATCACTAGACCAGTGAGCTATTACGCACTCTTTCAAGGGTGGCTGCTTCTAAGCCAACCTCCTGGTTGTCTGTGCGACTCCACATCCTTTCCCACTTAGCGTACGCTTAGGGGCCTTAGTCGATGCTCTGGGCTGTTTCCCTCTCGACCATGGAGCTTATCCCCCACAGTCTCACTGCCGCGCTCTCACTTACCGGCATTCGGAGTTTGGCTAAGGTCAGTAACCCGGTAGGGCCCATCGCCTATCCAGTGCTCTACCTCCGGCAAGAAACACACGACGCTGCACCTAAATGCATTTCGGGGAGAACCAGCTATCACGGAGTTTGATTGGCCTTTCACCCCTAACCACAGGTCATCCCCCAGGTTTTCAACCCTGGTGGGTTCGGTCCTCCACGACCTCTTACAGCCGCTTCAACCTGCCCATGGCTAGATCACTCCGCTTCGGGTCTTGAGCGCGCTACTAAACCGCCCTGTTCGGACTCGCTTTCGCTACGGCTTCCCCACACGGGTTAACCTCGCAACACACCGCAAACTCGCAGGCTCATTCTTCAAAAGGCACGCAGTCACGAGACAAGCACAAGTGCTTGTCCGACGCTCCCACGGCTTGTAGGCACACGGTTTCAGGTACTATTTCACTCCGCTCCCGCGGTACTTTTCACCATTCCCTCACGGTACTATCCGCTATCGGTCACCAGGGAATATTTAGGCTTAGCGGGTGGTCCCGCCAGATTCACACGGGATTTCTCGGGCCCCGTGCTACTTGGGTGTCTCTCAAACGAGCCGCTGATGTTTCGACTACGGGGGTCTTACCCTCTACGCCGGACCTTTCGCATGTCCTTCGCCTACATCAACGGTTTCTGACTCGTCCTGTCGCCGGCAGACGACAGAAGAGAGATCCCACAACCCCCCAAGCGCAACCCCTGCCGGGTCTCACACGCTTGAGGTTTGGCCTCATCCGGTTTCGCTCGCCACTACTCCCGGAATCACGGTTGTTTTCTCTTCCTGCGGGTACTGAGATGTTTCACTTCCCCGCGTTCCCTCCACACTGCCTATGTGTTCAGCAGCGGGTGACAGCCCATGACGACTGCCGGGTTTCCCCATTCGGAAACCCCCGGATCAAAGCCTGGTTGACGACTCCCCGGGGACTATCGTGGCCTCCCACGTCCTTCATCGGTTCCTGGTGCCAAGGCATCCACCGTGCGCCCTTAAAAACTTGGCCACAGATGCTCGCGTCCACTGTGCAGTTCTCAAACAACGACCAACCACCCATCACCCCCGGTACAACCCGGAGTTCACTGGGGCCGGCACTGAAGGCAGCCACATTCGGCCGTACCTTCAGACACCCAACAACGTGCCCGACACCCCCGCCACCCGTGGCCTGCGTTCCACACTCCGAAGAGCAGTACTGGCAGCCCGAGTTGGCTGAAGGTGCCGAATAATCAACGTTCCACCCATGAGCAACCACCGCAGGACATTCGCCTGCGTTGTGGCCCTGGACCACCAAGCAAGCTTGGCGGCCTAGATGCTCCTTAGAAAGGAGGTGATCCAGCCGCACCTTCCGGTACGGCTACCTTGTTACGACTTCGTCCCAATCGCCAGTCCCACCTTCGACAGCTCCCTCCCACAAGGGGTTGGGCCACCGGCTTCGGGTGTTACCGACTTTCGTGACGTGACGGGCGGTGTGTACAAGGCCCGGGAACGTATTCACCGCAGCAATGCTGATCTGCGATTACTAGCAACTCCGACTTCATGGGGTCGAGTTGCAGACCCCAATCCGAACTGAGACAGGCTTTTTGAGATTCGCTCCGCCTCGCGGCTTCGCAGCTCTTTGTACCTGCCATTGTAGCACGTGTGCAGCCCAAGACATAAGGGGCATGATGACTTGACGTCGTCCCCACCTTCCTCCGAGTTGACCCCGGCAGTCTCCTGTGAGTCCCCATCACCCCGAAGGGCATGCTGGCAACACAGAACAAGGGTTGCGCTCGTTGCGGGACTTAACCCAACATCTCACGACACGAGCTGACGACAGCCATGCACCACCTGTACACCGACCACAAGGGGGCGACCATCTCTGGCCGTTTCCGGTGTATGTCAAGCCTTGGTAAGGTTCTTCGCGTTGCGTCGAATTAAGCCACATGCTCCGCTGCTTGTGCGGGCCCCCGTCAATTCCTTTGAGTTTTAGCCTTGCGGCCGTACTCCCCAGGCGGGGCACTTAATGCGTTAGCTGCGGCACCGACGACGTGGAATGTCGCCAACACCTAGTGCCCACCGTTTACGGCGTGGACTACCAGGGTATCTAATCCTGTTCGCTCCCCACGCTTTCGCTCCTCAGCGTCAGTAATGGCCCAGAGATCCGCCTTCGCCACCGGTGTTCCTCCTGATATCTGCGCATTTCACCGCTACACCAGGAATTCCGATCTCCCCTACCACACTCTAGCCTGCCCGTATCGACTGCAGACCCGGGGTTAAGCCCCGGGCTTTCACAACCGACGTGACAAGCCGCCTACGAGCTCTTTACGCCCAATAATTCCGGACAACGCTTGCGCCCTACGTATTACCGCGGCTGCTGGCACGTAGTTAGCCGGCGCTTCTTCTGCAGGTACCGTCACTTTCGCTTCTTCCCTGCTGAAAGAGGTTTACAACCCGAAGGCCGTCATCCCTCACGCGGCGTCGCTGCATCAGGCTTTCGCCCATTGTGCAATATTCCCCACTGCTGCCTCCCGTAGGAGTCTGGGCCGTGTCTCAGTCCCAGTGTGGCCGGTCGCCCTCTCAGGCCGGCTACCCGTCGTCGCCTTGGTGAGCCACTACCTCACCAACAAGCTGATAGGCCGCGGGCTCATCCTTCACCGCCGGAGCTTTCAACCGCAGACCATGCGGTCCGCAGTATTATCCGGTATTAGACCCCGTTTCCAGGGCTTGTCCCAGAGTGAAGGGCAGATTGCCCACGTGTTACTCACCCGTTCGCCACTAATCCACCCCGAAGGGCTTCATCGTTCGACTTGCATGTGTTAAGCACGCCGCCAGCGTTCGTCCTGAGCCAGGATCAAACTCTCCGTGAATGTTTTCCCGTAATCGGGACGACACCACGAGAGCGGAACCGTCCGAGGAATAATCGGACGGTTCACAGCGTCCTCGCTGTGCGCCTACCGAACACTGTCCGGCAGGACTTTTTCAAAGGAACCTCGCCACCGGAAGTTTCCGATGGACGGGGTATCAACATATCTGGCGTTGATTTTTGGCACGCTGTTGAGTTCTCAAGGAACGGACGCTTCCTTTGTACTCACCCGAGAGACTCTCTCAGGCTTTCCTCCGGGCGCTTCCCTTCGGTCTTGCGTTTCCGACTCTATCAGATCATTTTCCGATCCGATTTCCTCGGTGCTTTCCAGATTTCCGCTTTCGCGTTTCCCTTTCCGGCGGTTCCGACTCTATCAGATCCTTTCGGGCCTGACTCCCAGTCAGCGGGCTTGTCTTCGCGGCTGTTGGGCCGTTCCGACGAGTGAGACTTTAGCGGATTCCTGGCTCCCGAGCTAATCGGGGTGGCGTTCTTTCGAACGCGGATTCCTCATTTCGCAAACACGCATGAAAACGAGCCGACGACGGATCGTCGTTCGTTGAGTGCTTGTTGCGGAATGGCTGTCCGGGGACCGACCGGAGTCGACGCTCACGTCGGACAGCTCGGAGAACATTACGTAGCGGGCAGGGGTGTGTCAACTTCACTCCGGGAGCCGTCCCGGAGGCGTACCCTCGTGCCCATGACTACGCATACGTGCACGCAGCAGTGGTGGGCCGCCTGACGGCGGCCGTACTCACGTATGTACTCAACGGCCGCCGCCCCGGCGGCCGTTTTTGTGTCTCCCTCCTGGAGAGCCGGCCGGCGGGCGCGGCGGCCTCGACCAGGAGGTGGAGAGATGACGCGGATCTTCAGTGGGATCAAGCCGACCGGGCATCTGACGCTGGGGAACTACCTGGGGGCCGTGCGCCGGTGGGCGGACGTCGACCAGCATCGGGCCGACGCCCTGTTCTGCATCGTCGACCTGCACGCGCTGACCGTGGACCACGATCCGGGGCGGGTGCGCAGGCTCAGTAGGCAGGCGTCGACGCTGTTGCTTGCGTCGGGGCTCGATCCGCAGCTGTGCACCGTGTACGTACAGAGTCATGTGGATGAGCACGCGCGGCTTTCGTATCTGCTGGAATGCGTCGCGACCGACGGGGAGATGCGTCGGATGATCCAGTACAAGGAGAAGGCCGCGCGCGAGCGGGGTCGGGGCGGGAGCGTGCGGCTGTCGCTGCTGACCTATCCGGTGCTGATGGCGGCGGACATCCTGGCGTACGGGACCGATGAAGTGCCGGTCGGTGACGATCAGACGCAGCATGTCGAGCTGGCCCGGGATCTGGCGGTGCGGTTCAACCAGCGTTATGGGCACACGTTCGTAGTGCCTCGGGCCACGCGTCCGGAGGTGGCCGCGCGCGTCATGAATCTGCAGGAGCCGACGTCGAAGATGGGGAAGAGCGACGATGTCGGACCCGGGGTCGTCTATCTGCTCGACGAGCCGGATGTCGTGCGGAAGAAGATCATGCGGGCCATGACGGACAGCGGGCGGGATGTCGAGTACGACCCGGAGGGACGGCCCGGGGTCTCGAATCTGCTGGAGATTCTCGCGGCCTGCGAGGGTGGGAACCCCGAAGCCTTGAGCGGTGTATATGAGTCGTACGGCGCTTTGAAGAAGGACACCGCAGAGGCCGTGGTCGAGCTCCTCAGACCCATACAGGAAAGGCACAAGCAGTTGTGCGCGGATCCTGCGTACGTGGAGGGGGTGTTGCGAGACGGTGCCGAAAAGGCCAGAGAGATGGCCAGGCCAAGGGTGGACGCGGCGTACAGGGCCATCGGCTTGTTGCCGGCGACGGAGTAGCACTGTTCCCGCTGTGGGTCATCGCCCCGCAGGGCAGTGGGGGTCCCTCCTGCTCGAACGAAGTTGAGAGCTGGGGGGGGGAGGGTGGGCGCAGCCTGCCGCGCCGGGGGCCCTAGCAGCGAGGTTCGGCCCCGGCGCCGGAGGCAGCGCACCCCCAGCGCCGGGTATGGGTCAGCTGTTGTTGCCGGAGGCGAGCTGGCGGCTGCGGTCACGGGCCGCCTCCAACGCGGCGATGAGCGCGGCACGCACGCCGTGGTTCTCCAGTTCGCGGATCGCGTTGATCGTGGTGCCCGCGGGGGACGTGACGTTCTCGCGGAGCTTCACGGGGTGCTCCCCGCTGTCGCGGAGCATCACGGCGGCGCCGATCGCGGACTGGACGATGAGGTCGTGCGCCTTGTCGCGGGGCAGGCCGAGCAGGATGCCCGCGTCTGTCATGGCCTCGACCAAGTAGAAGAAGTACGCCGGTCCCGAGCCGGAGAGGGCGGTGCACGCGTCCTGCTGGGACTCGGGGACTCGGAGCGTTTTGCCGACGGCACCGAAGATCTCCTCGGCGTACGCGAGGTGCTCGGCGGTGGCGTGGCTGCCGGGGGAGATGACGGACATGGCCTCGTCGACAAGAGCGGGCGTGTTCGTCATGACACGGACGACTGGGGTGCCTGTGGCCAGGCGCTCCTCGAAGAAGGAGGTGGGGATGCCTGCCGCGCCGCTGATGACCAGGCGGTCGGCAGGGATGTGCGGGACGAGTTCGTCGAGGAGGGTGCCCATGTCCTGCGGCTTGACCGTGAGGATCAGGGTGTCGGCGGTTTTCGCTGCCTCCGGGTTGGTGACCGGGGTGACTCCGTAGCGCTCCTGGAGTTCCTTGGCTCGCTCGGGGCGGCGGGCGGTGACCAGGAGGTCGGTGGGGGCCCAGCCGGCTCGGATCATTCCGCTGAGCAGCGCTTCGCCGATCTTGCCGGTGCCTAGGACTGCGACTTTCTGGGTCATGGTGCGGGTGCCCTCCGAGGGGTGCGTCGTCCGGGGTCCATCCTCGCACCGGGAGTGCCGGTTGGGTGGGGCTGTCCGTTGGGCGGGACACCGGTTGTCCGGTTGCCCGAGGCCGGGGCTGGGCTCGGGGTGGGTGCGCCGACCGGCGCCGAGGGGGTGCTGCTTTCTGTGGGGCGGGTGCCGCCCGTGCGGCACGACGGCCCGCAGCCATGGCTGCGGGCGTCGGCTGCGTCATGCCGTTCGCCGCCTCAGTGTTGCTGCGCCCAAGGTCAGTACGAGTAGAGCGCAGCCCGCCACGATCAGTGCGTCGCGGACGAAGTTGGCTGTCATGTCGGTGTGTTTGAGGACTTCGTTCATTCCGTCGACCGCGTAGGACATGGGGAGGACGTCGGAGATCGCTTCGAGGGCGGGGTGCATGTTGGAGCGGGGGGTGAAGAGGCCGCAGAGGAGGAGTTGGGGGAAGATCACGGCCGGCATGAACTGGACCGCCTGGAATTCGGAGGCGGCGAAGGCCGACACGAAGAGGCCGAGGGCGGTGCCGAGGAGCGCGTCGAGCAGGGCGACGAGCAGGAGCAGCCAGGGGGAGCCGACCACGTCCAGGCCCAGGAACCAGACCGCCAGGCCGGTGGCCAGGGCCGACTGGACGATGGCCAGGGCGCCGAAGGCCAAGGCGTAGCCGGCGATCAGGTCGCCCTTGCCGAGGGGCATGGCGAGGAGGCGCTCGAGGGTGCCCGAGGTGCGCTCGCGGAGGGTGGCGATCGAGGTCACCAGGAACATCGTGATCAGCGGGAAGATCCCGAGGAGGGAGGCACCGATGGAGTCGAAGGTGCGCGGGCTGCCGTCGAACACATAGCGGAGCAGTACGAGCATCACGCACGGGATGAGGATCATCAGCGCGATGGTGCGCGGGTCGTGGCGGAGTTGGCGCAGCACGCGCGTCGCCGTGGCGGTGGTGCGGGAGAGGTTGAGGGCACTCGGGCGAGGCGTCGGGGTCGCCGGCCTGCCTGTGCTGACGCTCGTGGGTGCGGTGGTGCTCATCGGACGGTCTCCTTGCGGGGGTGCTCACCGGACGTTGAACCGGTGTCGGCCGCGTTGCCCGTCGCGGGCTGGTTGCCCGCCGCGATCGCCTCGTCGACCAGGTGGAGGAAGGCGGCTTCGACGGTGTCGGAGCCGGTGCGGTCGCGCAGGGCGTCGGGGGTGTCGTCGGCGAGGATCTCGCCCTCGCGCATCAGGAGGAGGCGGTGGCAGCGCTCGGCCTCGTCCATGACGTGGGAGGAGATCAGGAGAGTCGCCTGCCGCTCCGTGGCGATGGCGTGGAAGAGGTTCCACAGGTCGCGGCGCAGGACGGGGTCGAGGCCGACGGTGGGTTCGTCGAGGACCAGGAGTTCCGGAGTGCCGAGCAGGGCTACCGCGAGGGAGACGCGGCTGCGCTGGCCGCCGGAGAGGTTGCCGGCCAGGGAGTCGGCGTGTGAGGTGAGGTCGACGTCGGCGATGGCCTGAGTGACGTTGGCGTGGCGGCGTTCGGCGGCGGCGCGGCCCGGGTCGAGGATCGCGGCGAAGTAGTCGAGGTTCTGGCGGACGGTCAGGTCGTCGTAGACGGAGGGGGCTTGGGTGACGTAGCCGATGCGCGAGCGGAGGGTCGCGTGACCGGCGCGGTGACCGAGGACCTCGAGGGTGCCGGCGACTTTGGCCTGGGTGCCGACCGTCGAGCGCATCAGGGTCGATTTGCCGCAGCCGGAGGGGCCGAGGAGGCCGGTGATCTGGCCGCGCGGTACGGCGAAGTCGAGGCCGCGCAGGACGGTGCGGGTGCCGCGTACGACGGTGAGGCCTTCGGCGCGGACGGCGGGCGACTGCGCGGGGTCGGGTGAATCCGCGGAGTCGGGTGGGCGCTCGTTTATAATCATCACGTGATGAATATTCCTCCCGAGGGGCGGCCTGGTCAAGCCCCGTCGCATCAGGCGGCGCAGGCACGCGTCGGCGTGATCGGAAGGGGGCGCTCCGGCGCGTAGCGGGGTGGCGCACTCCCGTCTTCACGCGGCGGTTACCCGGAAGGGCTGCACGATCAACTTCCGTTACCGATAATGGATTTCAGTGCGCGGACAAGCACCCCTGTCGGGTCTGTGCGTCGCGTCGTACATCCGCCGTGCCCTCCCCCGGTTCGGCACCCACGCATCTCCCGCTCCCCATCGGAGGTGTCGTTGTCATGCGTAAAGCGGATCTGTTCGCGTCCCTCGTCGTGTTTCTCGTCGCGCTGCCCCTGTGCGTGGGGGTTGCCCTTGCCTCCGGTGTGCCCGCCGAGTTGGGGCTGGTGACCGGGATCGTCGGCGGGCTGGTCGCCGGAATACTGCCCGGCAGCAGCCTGCAGGTCAGCGGGCCCGCGGCCGGGCTGACCGTACTCGTGTACGAGGCGGTGCAGTCGTACGGCGTGCGGGCGCTGGGTGTGCTGTTGTTCGCGGCCGGGCTGGTGCAGCTCGGGCTCGGGGTGCTGCGGCTCGGGCGGTGGTTCCGGGCCGTGTCCGTGGCCGTGGTGCAAGGGATGCTCGCCGGGATCGGGCTCGTGCTGATCGCCGGCCAGGTGTACGCGATGGGCGACGCGGCCGCGCCCACGAGCGGGCTCGGGAAGATCGCCGGGCTGGTGGCGTTGCCCGGCGCCGCCGACCCGATGGCGCTGGCGCTCGGCGGCGCCACCGTGGTCGTACTCGTGCTGTGGCCGCGTTGGCGGCGGGGGGCGCGTGTGGTGCCCGCGCCGCTGCTGGCGGTGGCGCTCGCGTCGGCCGTGACCGGGGTGTGCGACCTGTCCGTGCGGAGGGTCGAGGTGCGCGGGCTGCTCGATGCCGTACGACTGCCGTCACCCGGGGATCTGGGGCGGCTCACGGAAGTGGGCGTGATCGGGACGGTGCTGGCGTTCGCGCTGATCGCGTCGGCCGAGTCGTTGTTCAGCGCAGCGGCCGTGGACCGGCTGCATCGGGGGCCGCGGACCGACTACGACCGGGAGTTGATCGCGCAGGGCGCGGGGAATGCCGTGTGCGGGGTGCTCGGGGCGCTGCCGATGACCGCGGTGACCGTGCGGAGCGCGGCTGGGGGTGCCCCCTCTGGGGAGTGCACGCCGGGGCGCGGACGAAGGTGTCGCGTGTGCTGCACGGGGTGTGGCTGCTGGTCTTCACGGCCGTGGTGCCCGGCGTCCTCGGATGGATTCCGGTGGCGGCGCTGGCGGGGCTGCTCGTGCACGCGGGCTGCAAGCTGGTGCCGGTGCGGGAGTTGGGACCGTTGTGGCGGGCGCATCGGGGGGAACTCGTGGTGCTCACCGTGACGGCGGTGGCGATCGTGACCGGGAACCTCTTCGAGGGCGTGCTGGTCGGGCTCGCGCTCGCCGTGGCCAAGACGGCGTGGGACGTCAGCCATGTGCACATCGAGACAGAGGACCGGGGGGCCTCCGGGATGGTCGTACGGGTGGTGGGCAATGCGACCTTCCTGCGGTTGCCCAAGCTGCTGGACGCCTTGGAGGCGTTGCCCCACGACCGGGACGTACGGCTGGAGTTGGGCGGGTTGCGTCATGTGGACCACGCCTGTGCGGCGGCCCTGGAGGGATGGGCCGCCGGGCGGGATCACGAGCAGGTCGCCACCAGCAGGTCCACGACGTAGGTCTCCTCCACGATTCCGTCCGGGAAGGTCTGGAGGAGGTGCCCCCTCTCCTCGGCGAAGAACTCCGCGGTGCGTTCCTCGCCGAGGACCAGGAACGCCGAGTGGCTGCCGATGTTGGCGAGGTGCGTGTCCAGGGGGACGCGGCGGCTCCAGCGCACCTGGCGGCGGTCGAAGGCGAATCGGCCGCTCGGGTCGGCGACCAGGGTGGACGCGGCCCTTGCGCCGCTGCCGCTCTTTTCCCCCACCTGGTCGATGCCGAGATAGCGCTCGGCGCGCTCGGCGGCTTCGGCGATCCACGGAACGTCCAGGGCTTCGGTGTTCCACCAGAGTGCGAGGGCGCCGCCCGGGCGCAGGACCCGCAGGGCCTCCGGCACGGAGTGGGCCGTGTCGGTCCAGTGCCAGGACTGGGCGTAGGTGAGGAAGTCGGCGGAGGCGGTGGCGAGGGGAAGGGCGTTGCCATTGCCTCGGACGATCGGGATGCGGGGGAGGGCGCGGTGAAATTCGGCGGTCATGCCGTCGCCGGGTTCGACGGCGAGGACGTCCGCGCCCCTTGCGTGCAGGAGGGCGGTCGCGATGCCGGTGCCCGCGCCTACGTCGATGACCCGAGCGCCGGTGAGGGGGCGGGCCGCAAGGGTTTCGATCGCGTCGAAGAGTGCGGGCGGGTAGGAGGGGCGGTTTGCGGCGTATTGGGCTGCGGCGGCGTTGAAGGAGTGCGCTCGGGTGGCGGTGGGAGGCTGGAGAGGCGGCGTCGTCATACCGTCATGGTGGCGGGTGGGTTGGGGGCGCGGGTAGCAGGTTTTCGCCCCCTCCGCCCCTGCCCGTCCCGTAGCCAGGGGTTGCGACCCCAGACCCCGCTGTCGGACGGATGCGGTCGTCCTCGAGCGCCGAGCGGGCTATTGCCGGCTAGGAGCGGCGGCCTCGCTTACGCGACGGGTTGCCGGTGCGGCGCTTGGTACGGCGCTCGTACTGCTCCCGTGCCGTCTCGTACTCCTCGCGGTGGAGTTTCTCGCCCGGGGCCTCGGTGAGGGAGCGGAAGAAGTAGGCGAGGAGGGAACCGATGAAGCCGATGGCCAAGAGGCCGCGCAGGGAGGCCTGGCGGTCGGGGTCGGGGCGCTTGCCGAACGCGTCCCAGGTGTGCCGGAACGCGAGGGCGCTGCAGACCGCGAACATGACCACGACCAGGACGGTCACGGGCTTGCCCACGTCCGCGATCGCCAGGCCCTGGTAGGCGAAGCGGAGGACGAAGCAGGCGGCCACCGCGGCCGTCAGGGAGCCCACGGCGAGGCCGATGCGGCGGGCCCTGTAGCCGCCGTCGTGCTCCACCCAGGTCGCCCCGAAGAAACGCAGGGGTTCCGGCTGGGGCCCCGCGGGGGTACCGGTTCCGGTCTCGGTCTCGTCGCTCACTCGACGATTATTGCTCCGGTGCGCGCCGCGGGTCCCTGACCACCGTGAATCAGGAGCAGTGCGGCGCGACGTAGCCATCACTGCCCGTATTCACGTACGCGTCCGACACGAACTGCCCGTTGGAGATGTTGTCCCAGATCTTTGTCGTCCCGTACGGACCGCTGACGGTCCCTCCCGGGCACTGACAGTAGATCGGGACGCGCGAGCCCGCAGGCAGGATGCGAACGATGCTGAAGTGGGTTCCCGGGCCGCTGCGGACGTTGACGTTGTACCCCGGCGCGATCGGGTACGTGCGCAGCGCCTCGGCGCTCAGGGACTCGACAGCCGCCGTCTCCCCGGCGCTTGCGATCTCAATGTCTTCCGTGGCCATCCTGGCCTCCCCCGTTGAATGGTTCACGCCAAAATCGTGCTGAGCGCTGAGGCTAGCAAGCCGCCGAGGTTTCGCACGAAGCATCGACTAGGCTCTGCGCGTCGCGCATGCGGACGGACCACACGGGGGTGAGTGATGCCGCCACAGCGCAGCACCGGTACGGACCCGGAAGCGGAACATCCGCGCTACGCCGGGCAGTACCTGCTGGAGGCGGAACTCGGCTCCGGTGGCATGGGCATCGTGCATCTGGCGCGGTCCGCCTCCGGGTTGCGGCTCGCCGTCAAAGTCGTGCACGCCGAGTTTGCCCAAGACCCCGAGTTCCGGGGGCGGTTCAGACAGGAAGTCGCAGCCGCGCGGCGGGTGAGCGGCGCCTTCACCGCGCCCGTCGTGGACGCCGATCCCGAGGCTGACCATCCGTGGATGGCAACGCTGTTCATCCCCGGACCGACCCTTGCCGAGCATGTCAAGCGGAATGGCGCGCTGCCGCCCGCACGGCTGCGCCATCTCATGGCGGGCCTCGCCGAGGCCCTGCGGGACATTCACCGGGCCGGGGTCGTACATCGAGATCTCAAACCCAGCAACGTCCTGCTGGCCGACGACGGGCCGAAAGTCATCGACTTCGGTATCTCGCGGCCCTCCGACAGTGAATTGCGCACGGAGACAGGCAAGTTGATCGGGACTCCGCCGTTCATGGCTCCCGAACAATTCCGCAGGCCACGGCAGGTCGGTCCGGCCGCCGATATCTTCGCTCTGGGCTCGGTGATCGTGCACGCGGCCACCGGGAGCGGGCCCTTCGACTCCGACAGTCCGTATCTCGTCGCGTATCAAGTCGTTCACGACGAGCCGGACTTGACAGGCGTACCGGAGGATTTGGTCGACCTCGTCTCCCGCTGTCTCGCCAAGGAGCCCGAGGACCGGCCCACGCCGGACGAGCTGATGACGGCGCTGCGGTCGGTTTCGGCCTCGTACGACACCCAGGCGTTCATACCGGAACAGCGCACCGGGAACAGGGAGTCGGCACGATCCGGGAAGGGGATTACTCCCGAGCCCGAGCGCGGCCGACCCGACTCGGATGCGAAAAAGGCGCCTGAGTGGCGGCGTTGGCGGCTTCGCGCTGCCATCGCCGCCGCCGTGCTCGTGGCGGCCGTCGGCGCCGTCACTCTCCTCAACGACCCGGAAGCCCAGTCCCCGAAGAAGCACGACGGAAAGCAGCTGAAGAGCAGCTTCCGGCCGTGGGATGTCGACTTGACCGCCTCCGGCGCCAAAGCCGACGGCCTGCCGCAGTGCACATACACGACCCGGACGTTGTACTGCGCCCGACCCGGTGTCCTGGCCGCCGCCCTCGATCCGGCGGACGGCCATGTGCTGTGGTCCCGGAGTGACACAGGAGGGGCGAGTACGTACGCCACGCCGACGCCGGTAGTGGCCGGTGGGCTCCTACAGGTCGTCAGTCGGAACGGAGAGCACCTGACGGCGCTGGATCCCGCCACGGGCGCGACCCGTTGGAGCCGCGACATCGCGCGCTACGACGGCCGCATCGCCCAAGTCGGCGGCGTCGTCCTGCTCTCCGGCCCCGATTCCAAGGTCGTCGCACTGGATGCCGCTACGGGCAAGGAGAAGTGGCGCCACTCGATCCCGGGGCAGTCGTTGCCTCAATTCCTCACGTACCAGGACGGGGTCGCCTACGCCGTGACGCCGATCGGGAACGCGACACGGGTGACCGCGGTGGACCCGCAGACCGGTGCCACACGTTGGCAGCGGCGCATGGACGCGGGGCTCAGCCTCGTGGGCGCCCATGACGGACGGGTCTGGTTCACCTCGACGACCATCGACCAGTACACGGACTCCATCGTGCGCTATGACGTCGCGAACGGCACGGCTCATCGCATCGCGCTGCCTCTTCCGCTGCCGCAGGCACAGGCCGTCGTACGGGGGGACACGGCGTATCTGCTGGGCGGCGACGGCTCGTTGGTGGCCATGAACACCACGACGTCGGACCAGCTGTGGCGGGTGGAGACCTCCGTCAGCAAGGCCTCCGCCCCCGTCGTGGCCGGACACCGCCTCTACCTCACCGCCGTGGACGGACGCCTTCTCGCCGTCGACACCGCGCGGGGAAAGATGCTCGGGCAGACGAAGGTGCGGCTCAGCAATGACAGGGGCTCGCTGGTCAGCGCGATCCCGGCCCCCGTCACCGCCAACAACAAGATCTACTCGACCGCCCCCGACGGATCCCTCTTCGCAGTGGACGCCCGCGACCCCTCGGCCTGGTGAAGCGGAACAACGGAAAGGGGCCGCTCCCGAAAGAGCGGCCCCCGACCCAAAGGCGTCAGCCCAGCTTCGAGACGTCCCGCACCGCGCCCTTGTCCGCGCTCGTGGCCATCGCGGCGTACGCGCGCAGCGCGGCCGAGACCTTGCGCTCGCGGTCGGCCGGGGCGTAGACGCCGTTGAGGGCGTCCCGGCGGGCGGCCAGGTCCTCGTCCGACACGAGCAGCTCGATCGACCGGTTGGGGATGTCGATGCGGATGCGGTCACCGTCCTGGACCAGGGCGATGGTGCCGCCGGAGGCCGCCTCGGGGGAGGCGTGGCCGATGGACAGACCGGACGTGCCGCCGGAGAAGCGGCCGTCGGTGATCAGGGCGCAGGTCTTGCCGAGACCGCGGCCCTTGAGGAAGGACGTCGGGTAGAGCATCTCCTGCATACCCGGGCCGCCCTTGGGACCCTCGTAGCGGATGACTACGACGTCGCCGTCCGTGACCTGCTTGTTGAGGATCTTCTCGACGGCTTCTTCCTGCGACTCGCAGACGACCGCCGGTCCCTCGAAGGTCCAGATCGACTCGTCGACGCCGGCCGTCTTCACGACGCAGCCGTCGACCGCCAGGTTGCCCTTCAGGACCGCCAGGCCCCCGTCCTTGGAATACGCGTACTCGGCGGAGCGGATGCAGCCGTTCTCGGCGTCCTCGTCGAGGGCCTCCCAGCGCTCGGACTGGGAGAAGGCCTCGGCGGAGCGGACGCAGCCGGGGGCGGCGTGCCACAGCTCGATCGCCTCGGGGGACGGGGAGCCCGCGCGCACGTCCCACGTCTTCAGCCAGTCCGAGAGGGACGGGCTGTGGACCGAGTGGACGTCCTCGTTGAGCAGGCCGGCCCGGTGCAGCTCGCCCAGCAGGGCCGGGATGCCGCCCGCGCGGTGCACGTCCTCCATGTAGTACGTGCGGTTCTTCGCGACGTTCGGGGCGACTTTGGCGAGGCACGGCACCCGGCGCGAGACCTCGTTGATCTCGTCCAGACCGAAGGGGACGCCCGCCTCCTGGGCGGCGGCCAGCAGGTGCAGGATCGTGTTGGTGGAGCCGCCCATGGCGATGTCGAGGGCCATGGCGTTCTCGAACGCCGCGTGCGTGGCGATGTTGCGGGGCAGGACCGACTCGTCGTCCTGGTCGTAGTAGCGGCGTGTGATGTCGACGACCGTGCGGGCCGCGTCCTCGTACAGACCCTTGCGGGCCGTGTGCGTGGCGAGCACCGAGCCGTTGCCGGGGAGGGACAGGCCGATCGCCTCGGTCAGGCAGTTCATCGAGTTGGCGGTGAACATGCCGGAGCAGGAGCCGCAGGTCGGACAGGCGTTCTCCTCGATACGGAGGATGTCCTCGTCCGAGATCTTGTCGTTCACGGCGTCGGAGATCGCGTCGACCAGGTCGAGGGTGCGGACCGTGCCGTCGACCAGGGTGGCTCGGCCGGACTCCATGGGACCGCCGGAGACGAAGACCGTCGGGATGTTCAGGCGCAGGGCCGCCATCAGCATGCCGGGGGTGATCTTGTCGCAGTTCGAGATGCAGATCAGGGCGTCGGCACAGTGGGCCTCGACCATGTACTCGACCGAGTCCGCGATCAGGTCGCGGGAGGGGAGGGAGTACAGCATGCCGCCGTGGCCCATCGCGATGCCGTCGTCGACCGCGATCGTGTTGAACTCGCGCGCGATGCCCCCGGCCGCCGTGATCGCCTCGCTGACGATGCGGCCGACCGGCTGCAGGTGGGTGTGGCCCGGCACGAACTCCGTGAAGGAGTTGGCGACCGCGATGATCGGCTTCCGTCCGATGTCCGCGCCCGGTACACCGGAGGCGCGCATAAGGGCGCGTGCGCCCGCCATGTTGCGGCCGTGGGTGACTGTGCGGGACCTCAGCTCGGGCATCTTCGCTCGCTCCTTCGGGGAGGCATGAGGAGAGTTATGGCTGGTGTCGAGCGTACGCCGGTGCTCCAGGATCCGGACAGGCCGTCCGGAATGCGGGATGCACGTCTCGACCTCCGGCCACCGTCCCACGGCATACGCCCTCGTCGGCGGCCCTGCGGTGAAGCAACTGTCCGCCGACGCTGCTCCCGATCGCTCACGGGTTCGTCAGGTGCCCCTGTACGACCGGGGCGACCCGCCCGATGATCCGCTCCGGGTCCGCCGACGCCAGCGGCTCCACCTTGATCACATACCGCAGCATCGCGACACCGACGAGCTGGGCGGCGGCCAGCTCCGCGCGCAGCTCCGCGTCCGGGAGGTCGAGCTGCCCGGCGATGCGGCGCAGCAGCTGGGCGGCGATCAGGCGGCGGAAGACGGCGGCGGCGGTCTCGTTGTTCACGGCGGAGCGGACGATCGCGAGCAGCGGCGTACGGGTGGCGGGGTTCTCCCAGACGCTGAAGATGAAGCGGGTCAGACGCTCGCCGACAGCTTCGAGGGGGCCTTCCTCGACCGCGGCCGGAGCGTCCAGGGCGGGGGCGAAGGCCACCTCGATGGCCGCCTCGAAGACCTGCTCCTTGGTGCCGAAGTAGTGGTGCACGAGCGCGGAGTCCACGCCGGCGGCCTTGGCGATGCCGCGGACCGACGTCTTCTCGTAGCCGCGCTCGGAGAACTCCTCGCGGGCCGCCTCCAGGATGCGGTCGCGGGTGGCGGGGGCCGCCTCCGTCTGCGTACGGGAGGGGCGTCCCCGGCCTCGGCGGGGGGCGGCGTCCGTCACCGGCGGGGCACCTTCACCGCGGAGGCGAGGTGGAGCCGGGTGAACGCCAGGGCCTCCGCCAGGTCGGCCTCACGTTCGGCGCTCGACATCGCACGGCGGGTGTTGACCTCGATGACGACGTGGCCGTCGAAGCCGGAGAGCGCGAGGCGCTCCAGGAGCTCGGCGCAGGGCTGGGTGCCGCGGCCCGGGACCAGATGCTCGTCCTTGTTGGAGCCGTTGCCGTCGGCGAGGTGGACGTGGCCGAGGCGGTCGCCCATGCGGTCGATCATGTGCAGGGCGTCCGTGCGGGCGGTCGAGGTGTGGCTGAGGTCGACGGTGAAGTGACGGTAGTCCTCCTTCGTCACGTCCCAGTCGGGGGCGTACGCGAGCATCTCGCGGTCGCGGTAGCGCCAGGGATACATGTTCTCGATGGCGAACCGTACGTCCGTCTCGTTCGCCATCCGCCAGATCCCGCTGACGAAGTCGCGGGCGTACTGGCGCTGCCAGCGGAACGGGGGGTGGACGACCACGGTCGACGCGCCGAGCTTCTCCGCCGCCGCCCGGGCGCGCTGGAGCTTGACCCACGGGTCGGTGGACCAGACGCGCTGGGTGATCAGCAGGCACGGGGCGTGGACGGCGAGGATCGGCATCTGGTGGTAGTCGCTGAGTCTGCGCAGTGCCTCGATGTCCTGGCTGACCGGGTCGGTCCACACCATGACCTCGACACCGTCGTAGCCGAGGCGCGCGGCGATCTCGAAGGCCGTCGCCGTCGACTCCGGGTACACGGAGGCCGTGGACAGCGCGACCTTCGCATCCGGGATGCGCACCACTGGTTCTGCCACGAGGGACAGAGTACGGGTTGCCTCCGGCGGTTTGCCGGGGGTGGTGGGCGTTGGCCGAGGGTTGTCGGTGCCCCCCGGCCAAAGCGCTTTTCCGCCGTCGTGGCGTTCGCCACAGGCGAGTGCGGGCTCGAGGGGCTGGTCGCGCCCGCGCGGCGGAGCCGCATGATGTCGCGGCCCCGCGCCCCTGGCGGGCGCGGGTGCGTCCCGTCCTATTCCGATGCCATGTGGTCCAGGCGGCGCAGGATGACACCCTCCCGCAGCGCCCATGGGCAGATCTCCACGCTCTCCACGCCGAAGAGATCCATCGCACCCTCGGCCACGAGGGCGCCGGCGAGCAGCTGGCCCGAGCGGCCCGGGGAGACGCCGGGGAGTTCGGCGCGCTCCTCGGCGGTCATCGAGGTGAGGCGGGGGACCCAGTCCTCCAGGGAGCGGCGCTTCAGCTCGCGCTGGACGTACAGGCCGTCCGTGGATCGCGCGGCGCCGGCGATGCGGGCGAGCGCCTTGAAGGTCTTGGAGGTGGCGACCACGTGGTCGGGGGCGCCGAAGCGGCTGAACTCGCCGACCGTCCGGGCGATCTGCGCCCGCACATGGCGGCGCAGCGCCTTGACATCGGCAGGGTCGGCGGGATCGGTGGGGAGCCAGCCCGCACTGAGCCGTCCGGCGCCGAGCGGCAGCGACACGGCCGCGTCCGGCTCCTCGTCTATGCCGTACGCGATCTCCAGGGAGCCGCCGCCGATGTCGAGGACGAGCAGCTTGCCCGCGGACCAGCCGAACCAGCGGCGGGCGGCCAGGAAGGTGAGCCGGGCCTCCTCCGCGCCGGTCAGTACCTGGAGCTCGACGCCGGTCTCGGCCTGCACCCGGGCCAGTACGTCATCGGCGTTGCTGGCCTCGCGCACGGCGGAGGTCGCGAACGGCAGCAGGGCCTCGACGCCCTTGTCCTCGGCGGCCTGCAGCCCGTCTTGGACCGTCTCGATCAGTTTGTCGACGCCCTCGGGGCCGATCGCCCCGCTCCCGTCGAGCAGTTGGGCAAGCCGCAATTCGGCCTTGTGCGAATGCGCGGGCAGCGGGCGTGCGCCGGGGTGTGCGTCCACCACCAGCAGATGCACCGTGTTCGAACCCACGTCGAGGACACCGAGTCTCATGTACGGAACGCTACTGCGCTTACGGCGATCGACCGTCCCCGGAGTGGGCTGAAGCGACTTACCCTGGACGGGTGCCAAAGACGAAAAAGGCGAAGCCCGACAAATCGGCCAAGGGCTCTTCGCAGGCAACGGCCCCCAAGTCCAAGAAGTCCCCGAAGAAGACCTCCGTGTCCGACGAGAAGGGACTCGACTTCGCTCGCGCATGGGTGGAATTTCCGGATCCGGCCGATGACGAGCAGGTCTTCCGGTGCGATCTGACATGGCTGACCTCTCGCTGGAACTGCATCTTCGGAAGCGGCTGCCAGGGCATCCAGGCGGGCCGCGCCGACGACGGCTGCTGCACGCTGGGCGCCCACTTCTCGGACGAGGACGACGAGAAGCGCGTGGCCGAGCACGTGGCGAGGCTCACGCCGGAGATCTGGCAGCACCATGACGTGGGCGTGGCGACCGGCTGGGTCTCCGAGGACGAGGACGGCGACCGCCAGACTCGCCCGTACCAGGGCTCGTGCATCTTCCAGAACCGTCCCGGCTTCGCCGGCGGCGCGGGCTGCTCGCTGCACATCCTCGCCCTGAAGGAGGGCCGCGAGCCGCTGGAGACCAAGCCGGACGTCTGCTGGCAGCTGCCCGTGCGCCGGACGTACGAGTGGATCGACCGGCCCGACGACACCCGGGTGCTCCAGGTCTCCATCGGCGAGTACGACCGCCGCGGCTGGGGTCCCGGGGGCCACGACCTGCACTGGTGGTGCACGTCGGCGACCTCCGCGCACGGCGCGGGCGACCCGGTGTACGTCTCGTACCGCCCGGAGCTGATCGAGCTGATGGGCAAGGAGGGGTACGACCGCCTGGTCGAGCTCTGCGAGGAGCGGCTGGCCTCGCAGCTGCCCCTGCTGGCACCGCATCCGGCGGATCCGGTGGCCTGATCTCTACTGGTCCCGCATTTTCCGGCGCCACCCGGTCCGCCGTGTGTCGGCGCTACCCGGTCCGGCATTTTTCGGCGCTTGGTCGGCGCTACGAGGACGGGCTCGGGTCGCCGCTGTCGCTGGGCGGTGGCGTCGAACCGCCCGGGTCGGAGGGGGCCGAGCCCGTGGGGGTGGGCTGGGGGTCGGACGGGGTCGGATCGCTGGGCGTCGGTGTCGGGTCGCTCGGGGTCGGGCCGGGGTCGGAGGGGGTCGGATCGCTGGCAGTCGGGCCGGGGTCGTGGCCACCGGGGTCGTGGCTGCCCGGGTCGGACGGCCCCGCGTTCCCGTACCCGTCGATCGTGACGACGGCGCCCGCCGGTGCGATCGACACCCGCGCGCTCCAGGAGCCCACCGGCTCACGAAGATGATCTACGTACACCTTGATCGTCAACGATTCGCCGGGTTCGAGGGTTCCCGAGGACTGGCTCAGGTAGAGCCAGGAGGCGCCGCTGTACGCGGCCCAGTGCACCGGTGAACTGCCGGACGCGGTCAGCGTGACTAGGGTCGTGTCGCCGCTGCTGCCCGCCGCCACGGAGAGGTGTCCGACGCCCGGTTCCGAGGTGCTTCCGGGGGCGCTGACGACCTCCACGGAGACGTCGGGCGAGCGGCTGCCCTTGGTGAAGTGGGCATCGGGTTTCGTGCTGGCGTTGCCGGCGTTCTCGTAGCCGCCCGCCTCCTCGCCGTTGATGCCGTCGGGGCTGTGCGCCTCGCTCGCGGTGACCGGGCGGCCGTCGGTGCCCTCGCCGGTGAGGGGCGCGCCGCGGTAGGCCGCCCAGAGGGCGAGGACGGGTGCGGCGACGACGGTGGCGACGACGGTTGTCGTGATGGCCCGCGCGCGGAGCCGGTCCCTTCGTGCGGCGTGGTCCTTGGGGTCCATCGGGAAGCCGCGCCGGTCGAAGCGCGGAGCACTGCCCCGCGCGCGCGGGGCGTGCGCCATCGCGAGATGCAGGGCGGTGCGCGGGGCCTCCAGGACGGGGAGCGCGGCGGGCGTGACGCTGGTGCCGGGCCAGGCGCCGGGGACCGCGCGCTCGGCGATGCGGCGGCAGCGCGGGCAGTCGTCGACGTGCCGGACCAGCTCGCGGCGCAGGGCGGTGCTCAGAACGAGCTGGTTGTCGCCGGTGAGGCGGGCGACGCTCGCGCAACTGCCGGTCTCGACGACGGCGAGCGCGGCGCTGGTGCGTTCGACCTCGCAGGCGGCGGAGGCGAGCAGCTCGCGCGCGAGGGCGAGGTCCATGCCGAGGACGGCGGCGACCTCGTGGGCGGCGAGCTGGTGACGCACGGCGAGTTCGAGCGCCTCGCGCTGCTCGGGAGTGGTGCCGGCGGCCTCCGGCCAGGCCAGCAAGGCGAGTTCGCGCCGGCGCTGCGTCTGGGTTTCCTCGGAGACGGGGGCGCTCAGCGCCTCGGCCGCGTGCCGGTCGGCGGCGCCGCTGTGAGCGCCTTTTGAGGCGCCCTTGGCCTCGCTCTTGCGGGTCGCGCGCCGGCCGGAGGCGTGCGCCGCCTGGCGTCTGCGCCGGGCCTCGGTGAGTTTGCGCAGACATGACCAGCGGGCGAGCGCGTACAGCCAGGCCCTGCCGTCGTCCGCGGACTCGGGACGGCGCGGACTCCGTCGCTCGGCCAGCGCGAGAGCCTCCCCGAGGGCGGCGGTGGCCGCATCGTGGTCGCACAGCACGGACAGGCAGTAGGTGAACAGGCCGTCCAGATAAGGCTCGTAGTGCGCGGGAGGGCGCTGAGCCGGGGTGCGGGTGTGCGCGCCACGGGTCGCGGTCACCCGCTTGCGTGCGTCTCCGTGCGCCCGGTGTGCGCCGGTGGTCTGCGTGGAGGTCTCCGGACTGCTGCTCATCACCTGTGCGACCGTAGGCGCCCAAGGGTGGGCCCTTCTTCCCCCTTGAGCACATTTAATCCGTACGGGTGAAACGATCCCTCATAAGAGGACAGAAACCTCCGTTTCCATGGCCCAGGCCTTCACGGGCGGCGATGGCAGGCCATGGCAAATGCCTTGCCGGACACCATCACCTGGACCTTCCGAAGGCCCGGCCACCGCGATGACTTCGGCCCCGCGCCGGAGTCTCCATGGCATGACCTACATCGCATCCGCCATCTCCATGTCCCTCGACGGCTTCGTCACCGCTGCGGGCAATGACCGCGCACACCCGCTGGGCGTCGACGGCGAACGGCTGTTCCGGTGGCTCATGCCGCCGATGGCCGAGTCCGACAGCGTCTTCCTGGAGTCCGCGATCGCCCGGTGCGGCGCGCTGATCATGGGGCGTCGCAGTTACGACACGTTCGAGGGCAGCGACACCGGCCCGGTCGGCAAGGTCCCCGTGTTCGTCCTCACCCACAATCCGCCGCCTCCCGAGACGGTGGCCGCGCCCGACGTCTTCCGCTTCGTCACCGACGGGATCGAGTCGGCCGTGGCCCAGGCGTCGAAGGCGGCGGGCGACCACAACGTGGTCGCGCTGCACGGAGCGACGCCGGTCCGGCAGGCGCTGCGGGCCGGGCTCGTGGACGAGATCACCGTCCATGTCGTGCCGGTGCTCCTCGGGGCCGGCACGCGCCTCTTCGACCACCTCGCGGACCTGCGCGTGGAGTTGGAGCGCTTCCAGGTCATCGAGTCGCCCGAGGTCACGCATCTGCGGTTCCGGGTCGTGAAGTAGCCCCGCCGGGTCACCCGTCTCGTATCCCCACCGACAGTCCCCTGCGGGCGCCGACGTCGTACCGTACCCCCGTGCCCATGGACAACGCCCCGCGCCCTCAGTCCCTGATGCTGACCTTCCTCGGCGACCAGGTGCTGGGCCGGGGCGTGTGCGTGTACTCCGGGAGCGTCATCGAGGTGTTCGCGCGGGCCGGGGTCGGCGAGCACGCGACGCGCTCGACGCTGACCCGGATGGTGGGCCGCGGGCTGCTGCTCCGCCGCCGCGAGGGCCGCCGCACCTACTTCGGCCTCACCGAGCGCTCCGAGGCGATCCTGCGCGACGGCGAGCAGCGGATCTGGAAGGGCGGCGCGGTCAACCGCGACTGGGACGGCACCTGGTCGCTGCTCGGCTTCTCGCTGCCCGAGTCGTGGCAGCGCCGGCGGCACGATCTGCGCTCGCAGCTCACCTGGGCCGGTTTCGGCCCGCTGTTCAGCGGCCTGTGGATCGCGCCCGGCGAGGTCGACGTCTCCGGGATCGTCGCGGAACTCGGCCTCGCGGCGCACGTCAAGGTGTTCCGCGCGCGGGCCGACATCGGCATGGACATCGCGGAGATGATCAACGACACGTGGGACCTCGCCGAACTCGCCGACGATTACCGCGCGTTCGACGACGCCTGGCGCCCGCTCCGCGAGCGCCCCGGCGCGAGCGGCAAGCCCCCGGAGGACGCCCTCGCGCTGCGCCTGCGCCTGTCCACCGAGTGGCTCCAGGTCATCCGCAGCGACCCGCGCCTGCCCGTGCAGCACCTCCCCGCCGACTGGCCGGCAGCCCCGGCCGAGGAGACGTTCCGGGCGGTGCACGCACGCCTGGACGCGCCCGCGCGGGAGGCGGCGCGACGAGTCCTGGAGACGGTACCGGCAGAGGCGTAGGCCGGCCCGCCTTCGCGTACGGCATCTGGCCCGCCCTTCGGATCACGCCTGGGCCGTGGGGTGTGCCGGCAGTTGTGAGGCGCCGTAACCCGAAGTCGGCGTGATCCGAAGGACAGGCCCCTGGCCGCCCTTTTCGCTCGTACGCGTCTCGGCGTCCACGGCCGTACGTCATCCCTCTTCGCACCCGATCCCTTTTTTCGCACCCGCCGCGGTGCCCCCTCCCTCCCTGGCTCTCTCCTCCACTGATGTTGTGCACTCCATTGACGGCAGTCAGATAAACGCCCTACATTCCCAGGCATTCAGTGCACTGAGCATCTGCACCGAGCGCTCCCGTCCTCTCCCGCCCTCTCCCGCCCTCCTCCGTCAGCCCGCAGATCGGAGCCCCAGGACATGCCCGCACGCACCCGCCTGGCCCGTACAACCGCAGCTCTGGGGACGGCAGCCGCCCTCTCCGTCACCGCCCCCGCCGCCCGTGCGGACGCACCCGTCACCCGGCAGCTGACCGGCACCCTGACCGACGGCGCCACGTGGATCGCCGATGTCCCGGCCGACTGGAACGGCACGCTGCTGCTGTTCAGCCACGGCTTCGGCCCGACCGTCGCCAAGGACGCGCCCTCGGACGCCGCCCGCAGCCGACTGATCACCGAGGGCTATGCGCTGGCCGGCTCCTCGTACGACCCGAAGGGGTCCATGTGGGCGCTGGAGAGCGCCGAACGCGACCAGTTCGCCACCCTCGCCGCCGTCAAGGCAGAGATCGGCAAGCCGCGGCTCACGCTCTCCCTCGGCCAGTCCATGGGTGGCCTGGTCAATGCCCGGATCGCCCGGGACGGCGCGGGCCGCGTCGACGGCGCGCTCGGCCTGTGCGGCCTGGTCGCGGGCGGCACCGACCTGGACAACTATCAGCTGGACGCCGAGTACACGATCGCCCGCCTGCTGTTGCCGGCCGAGGACCTGAAGCTGGTGAACTTCACCTCGGCCGCCGAGGCGGCAGCCACCGCCGACCGCCTCACCGCGGCCGTCACCGCCGCTCAGGCGTCCCCCCAGGGAAGGGCCCGCGTCGCCCTGGCCGCCGCCTTCCTCAACCTCCCGGCCTGGGCGCCCGGCGAGGACCGCCCCGCCGCCGACGACTGGGCGGGGCAGGAGGAACAGCAGTACGCGTGGCTCGCCCAGGGCCTGCTGTCCTTCGTCGAGGGCGGCCGGTACGCCGTGGAGCAGTCCGTGGGCGGCAACAACTCCTGGAACCGGGCCATCGACTACGCGGGCCTGCTCGCGCGCTCCGTCCACGCCCCGCAGGTCCGCGCGCTGTACCGGACGGCGGGCCTGGACCTCCACACGGACCTCCGGACCCTCACCCACGATGCCGACATCGCGGCCGACCCGGCCGCGGTGCGCACCGCACAGCGCACGTCCTCGGCCGGACAGGGACTCGGCGTACCCCTCCTCGACGTGCACACCACGGCCGACAATCTCGTACCGGTGGAGCAGGAGAACCGGTTCGCCGACCGCGTGCGCGCCTCCGGCGACACCGAGCTGCTGCGGCAGGCCTACGTCGAACGCCAGGGCCACTGCACCTTCACCACGGCCGAGACACTCGCCGCCGTACACGCCGTCGAACACCGCGTGACCACCGGCCGCTGGGACCACGCCGCCGCACCGGCCGCCCTCCAGAAGGCGGCCCTCGGTCTGGGCCTGGACGGTGCGGCGTACACCGCGTACCGCCCGGCAGAACTGACGGGGGGCCGCTGAATACGGGCGTCTTCCCGCCCCCTCCGCCCCACCCGTCCCGTCCCTGGGGCTCCGCCCCCAGACCCCGTATCGGCCTGAACGGCCTCGTCCTCGAACACCGAACGGGCTGAAACTCAGCCCGCAGCCGCCCACCCGCACAAGGCGCCGTGCCGGTGCATCGAATGCCCGCATCCGGACGGATCCAAAAGGACAGCACCCTTCCACCCCGCAGCCGATCCGTTCGGATGCGGGCGGATGTACCGGCGCGGCCCCGACCCATGACAGCGGCACGGCGGCACGCGCACCCACCCCTGGCACCAGCAACGTAGGGACACCCCATGCCCCGACTCCCCCTCGGCACCCTGATCGCCGGCTGTCTGGCCGTCTGCCTGGCCCAGATCGGCATCGCCATCCCGGCCACCCTCAACGGCCTCTTCCAGGAGCATCTGCACCCGGTCGGCTCGCAGTTGACCTGGATATCGGACGCCTTCCTCCTCCCGGTCACCGTCCTGGAGCTGTCCTTCGGAGTCCTCGGCGACCTCTTCGGCCGCAAGCGACTGCTCGTCGGCGGCGCGCTCCTGCTCGGCGCCGGCGAGGTCGTCGCGGCCTCCAGCGCGGGCGTCCACCAGCTCTGGGTCGGCCAGGCGCTCGCCGGCCTCGGCGCGGCCGCGCTCTTCCCGACCTCGCTCGCGATGATCGCCGCCGGCACCCACACCCACGCCCAGCGGGCCCGCGCGATCGCCGTCTGGGCGTCCAGCCTGTCGGCGGGCGGCTTCCTCGCGCCACTGCTCGGCGGGATCACGGGAACGTACGGATCATGGCGCTGGTCGTTCGTCGTGGTGGCGATCGTCGCCGTGGTCAGCGCACTGGTGAGCGTCCTGCTCGCCGCCGACTCCCGTTCCCCGGAAGGGCGTTCGCTGGACATCGGTGGCCAGATCACCATCGGAGTCGGCCTGTTCGCCCTCCTGTACGCCGTCATCCAGGGCCCGACCGACGGCTGGGGGGCGAGCCCGGTGGTCGTCGCCTTCATCGTCGCTGCGGCCTTCCTCGCCCTTTTCGTCGTCGCGGAGCGCCGCGCCGCCTCCCCGCTCCTGCGCCTCGACCTGTTCCGCAACCGCTCCTTCGCGGTGGCGTCCGTCGTGGCCGTCGTCGGCATGTTCAGCTTCCTCGGCACGGCGTACGGGGCGAGCATCCGGCTCGGTCCGATCCAGCACCAGACGCCGATGCGTACGGCCTTCGCGTTCCTGCTCCTCAACGGCATCACCCCGTTCCTGACCCCGCTCACCTCACGGCTCCTCGCCCGCGTCTCCGCACGCCGGCTGCTCACGGCGGGCCTGCTGCTGATCGCGGCGGGTGACTACCTCGCGGCCACGCTCGACGTGGACGACCGGGCGCTGACCTCGCTGATCCTGCCGCTCGGCCTGGTCGGCATCGGCTTCGCGTTCACCGTCTCCTCGATCACGGCGACGGCCGTCAACACCGTGCCGGTGCACCTCGCGGGCATGGCCAGCGCCTCCACGAACCTGCTGCGCGACTTCGGCTTCACCCTCGGCCCCGCCGTCATCGGCGCGGTCGCCCTCAGCCAGGCGGCCTCCCAGGTCACGAAGTCGCTCGCCGGATCCCAGCTGGCCCCCGCGTCACAGGCGGCGGCCCACGAGGTCCTCAAGGAGGGGGGCCCACTCGCCCTCAACTCCGTCCCCGCGAGCTCCCCACCGGGCGCGGCCCGCTCGTACGCCCTGGACGCGCTCGGCCACGGCTACTCGATCGGCTTCGTGGTGTGCGGCTCGGCGGCCCTGTTCGCGGCACTGCTGGTGCTGCTCGCGCTGCGCGGAGGTACGGCGGAGGAGCCGACGACGGATGCGGACGAAGGAGTCGCGGTGGCCGTGCCGAGCTGATCCGGCACCGGACCGACCGGACTGGTCCCGAACCGGACCGACCGGACCGACCGGACTGATCGGACTGATCGGACTGATCGGACTGATCGGACCGGACCGACCGGACTGATCTCGGACCGGACCGACCGGAATGGTCCCGACACCGGGGGTGAGCTCGGGGTGGATCGCGCAACCTGACGTCGACGGGGTGCCGCTGTGGGCATGCCTGCCGCTCCTGGCGGCACGCATGCCCACAGCTGCGACAGCCCCCCGAGTCGCCTCGCGCGTCGGCCCCCGCAGGGCGGACCCCCAGCGCGGCTCCGCGATGTCAGTGCCCTCGGCTACGGTTCCGTGCATGGCTGCCCGTACGAAAACCGCGAAGGACCGACCGTCCTACCGCTGCACAGAGTGCGGCTGGCAGACGGCCAAGTGGCTCGGCCGCTGCCCCGAGTGCCAGGCATGGGGCACGGTCGAGGAGTACGGCGCGCCCGCGGTGCGGACGACGACGCCCGGTCGCGTCACCACGTCCGCGGTGCCCATCGGCCAGGTCGACGGTCGCCAGGCCACGGCGCGCACGACCGGCGTGCCCGAGCTGGACCGCGTCCTGGGCGGCGGGCTGGTCCCCGGCGCGGTCGTCCTGGTCGCGGGCGAGCCGGGCGTCGGCAAGTCCACGCTCCTGCTCGACGTGGCGGCGAAGTCGGCGAGCGACGAGCACCGCACGTTGTACGTGACGGGTGAGGAGTCGGCCAGCCAGGTCCGGCTCCGAGCCGACCGCATCAAGGCGATCGATGACCACCTCTATCTCGCCGCGGAGACCGATCTTGCCGCCGTCCTCGGACACTTGGACGCGGTGAAGCCGTCCCTGCTGATCCTGGACTCGGTCCAGACGGTGGCCTCTCCGGAGATCGACGGCGCACCCGGCGGCATGGCGCAGGTCCGCGAAGTGGCGGGCGCCCTGATCCGCGCCTCCAAGGAGCGCGGTATGTCCACGCTCCTCGTGGGCCATGTCACAAAGGACGGCGCGATCGCGGGCCCACGGCTCCTCGAACACCTCGTGGACGTCGTCCTGCACTTCGAGGGCGACCGGCACGCACGCCTCAGACTCGTACGAGGGGTCAAGAACCGTTACGGGACGACGGACGAGGTCGGCTGCTTCGAGCTGCACGACGAGGGCATCACGGGCCTGGCCGACCCGAGCGGCCTGTTCCTGACCCGCCGTGCCGAGCCGGTCCCCGGCACCTGCCTGACCGTCACGCTGGAAGGCCGCCGCCCGCTGGTCGCCGAAGTCCAGGCCCTGACCGTCGACTCGCAGATCCCCTCCCCCCGCCGCACCACCTCCGGCCTGGAGACCTCCCGCGTCTCGATGATGCTCGCCGTCCTGGAGCAGCGAGGCCGGATCAGCGCCCTGGGAAAGCGGGACATCTACTCCGCGACGGTCGGCGGCGTGAAGCTCTCCGAGCCCGCGGCGGACCTCGCGATCGCGCTCGCCCTCGCGTCCGCGGCGAGTGACACCCCGCTCCCCAAGAACCTCGTGGCGATCGGCGAAGTGGGGCTCGCGGGCGAGGTCAGACGGGTCACGGGCGTCCAGCGCCGGCTCACCGAAGCGCACCGCCTGGGCTTCACGCACGCCCTCGTACCGACCGACCCGGGCAAGATCCCTCCCGGTATGAAGGTCCTGGAAGTCGCCGACATGGGCGACGCGCTGCGAGTCCTTCCGCGCTCCCGTCGCAGAGAGGCCCCACGGGAGGACGAGGACCGCCGGTAGACTTTGCCCTGGTCTCGCCCGTCCGTACGAACCGAGGGCGACCGGAAACCTGCGACCGGAGGAGTGCAGTGGCAGCCAACGACCGGGCAGCAGCTCCCGGAAAGTCCGGTGGGAGCTCCGGTGCCGATGGCCTGATGCGCGCCTCACTGAGCGCCGTGGCACCCGGCACGGCGCTGCGCGACGGGCTTGAGCGGATTCTCCGCGGCAACACGGGCGGACTCATCGTGCTCGGCTCCGACAAGACCGTCGAAGCGATGTGTACGGGCGGATTCGTCCTGGATGTCGAGTTCACCGCGACCCGCCTGCGCGAACTGTGCAAGCTCGACGGCGGCATCGTGCTCGACAAGGACATCACCAAGATCCTGCGGGCGGGCGTGCAGCTGGTGCCCGACCCGACGATCCCGACGGAGGAGACGGGCACGCGGCACCGCACCGCGGACCGGGTGAGCAAGCAGGTCGGCTTCCCGGTGGTCTCCGTGTCCCAGTCGATGCGCCTGATCGCCCTGTACGTGGACGGTCAGCGCCGCGTCCTGGAGGACTCCGCCGCGATCCTCTCCCGCGCCAACCAAGCCCTCGCGACCCTGGAGCGCTACAAGCTCCGCCTCGACGAGGTCGCGGGCACGCTGTCGGCGCTGGAGATCGAGGATCTGGTCACCGTCCGGGACGTCTCCGCGGTCGCCCAGCGTCTGGAGATGGTGCGGCGCATCGCCACCGAGATCGCCGAGTACGTGGTGGAACTGGGCACCGACGGGCGTCTTCTCGCACTCCAGCTGGACGAGTTGATCGCGGGCGTCGAGCCCGAGCGGGAACTCGTGGTCCGGGACTACGTGCCCGAGCCGACCGCCAAGCGCTCCCGCACGGTCGACGAGGCACTCTCGGAGCTGGACGCGCTCACCCACGCGGAGCTCCTCGAACTCCCCACCGTGGCACGGGCGTTGGGCTACACGGGCTCCCCCGAGGCCCTCGACTCGGCCGTCTCCCCGCGCGGCTTCCGCCTCCTCGCCAAGGTGCCCCGTCTGCCCGGCGCGATCATCGACCGGCTCGTGGAGCACTTCGGAGGGCTGCAGAAGCTGCTCGCCGCGAGTGTGGACGACCTGCAGACGGTCGACGGGGTGGGCGAGGCGCGGGCGCGCAGTGTCCGCGAGGGGCTGTCGCGACTGGCGGAGTCGTCGATCCTGGAGCGGTACGTCTAGCCTCTGCGGTTTTCACGGCCGACCTGGGGCAACGTCCCGCCCCGGCGCCCGGCGCTGCGGCGCCGGGGCGGGAGCGGGAGCGGAACGTCTGGCATCGCGCACGGGCTCTCGGCTCGCGACTCACCGGCGCGGCCGCCAGGACCGCGGAGCCCGCTGGAGCCCAGTCCCTCGACAGCACGAACGACGTCCGGGCCTTCGTCCCGCACGGGCTCTCGGCTCGCGACTCACCGGCGCGGCCGCCAGGACCGCGGAGCCCGCTGGGCCCTGGTCCTTCCACAGCACGAACGACGTCCGGACCTTCGTCCCGCACGGGCTCTCGGCTCGCGACTCACCGGCGCGGCCGCCAGGACCGCGGAGCCCGCTGGGGCCTAGTCCTTCGACAGCACGAATGACGTCTGGGCCTTCGTCAGTCCCGGCGCCTTCGCCTCCACCAAGTACGTACCGGCGGACGCCGAACCGGCCGGAGGCGTGGCGCACTCGGGGGCGCTGCCCCTGCGGTCCCACTCCACCCTGTAGGTCACCCGCCCGTCGGCCGGTACGCGGAAGAGGAGGCTGCCGACGCTCTTCGGGCAGTCGTCCGAGGACCAGATGTCGGTGTCACTGCCTGCCTGAGTGATCGTCAGCACCGTGTTCTTCGGGCCCAGATCGACCTTGCAGGCGCTGCCGGAGGAGTTCTTGGCGATGAGCTCGAACGTGGGCTTGTCGCCGGGGGCGTAGGTGTTGTGCACGCTGCGCAGGGTCAACTTGACCGCGTCGGCAGTGCAGTTGGGGAGGCTGGACCCGGCGGGAAGCTGCTCCCCCGCCCCTCCGGCGCCGTTGGATCCGTCGTCGGACCCGCCGCTGGACGCGCCTCCGCTGCCACTGGAGCCCCCCGAAGCGGACCCCGTCCCGTCGCCGGTCCCGCTTCCGTCGCTGCTTCCGCCGCTGCTGTCGCTGCCGCTCGACTCGTCGCGACCGCCCGGGTGTTGGCTGATCGCGGGGCCGGAGCCGGAGGGGCCGGGAGTGATCGAGGGCGCGGGATTCTTGCCGTTGGACCCGTCGGCGTTGTTCTTGCCGCCTCCGCCGCCGGAGCCGACCACCCACACGATGAGCAGCGCCAACAGGGCGACCACAGACAGCAGAACGGCCCTCCGACGCCAGTAGATGGTGGAGGGAAGCGGCCCGACCGGATTGCGCAGAGATCCCACGGCGCAAACTGTACGAGAGATCCGCCCCGGCGCTTGCCCCACCCGCCGCCCCGACTTCAACTTTTCCGGATCATCATCTCGACGCCAGGCGGTTGTTCGCCCCCCGGGGGGCTCTGCCCCAGACCCCCGGGCTGTTCTCCGGGTACGGGTGGGTGGGGGCTTGTCGCGCCGTTCCCCACGCCCCTTACAGGGCCCCTCCTGGGACCCCGGGGCCCCAGGAGCGGGACGGGTGCGGCGAAAGGGGGCGAAAAACCACCCCGTCCGCACCCGGCGTCGAGCGCGCACCCCCAACCCCCGCATGGCAGGATCGACTACGCCATGACTGCACCCACCAAGCCCACCCAAAACGCCCCTGGCGAGCCCCTGCACACCCCCGTCATCGCCTGGTTCGAGGAGCACGCCCGCGACCTCCCCTGGCGGCGCCCGGACGCCGGCCCCTGGGGAGTGATGGTCAGCGAGTTCATGCTGCAGCAGACCCCGGTGAACCGCGTCCTGCCCGTGTACGAGCAGTGGCTGGCCCGCTGGCCCCGCCCCGCCGACCTGGCGAAGGAAGCGCCGGGCGAGGCCGTCCGCGCCTGGGGCCGGCTCGGTTACCCCCGGCGCGCGCTGCGCCTGCACGGCGCGGCGGTGGCCATAACGGAGCGGCACGGCGGCGACGTACCCACCGAGCACGCCCAGTTGCTCGCGCTGCCCGGCATCGGGGAGTACACCGCCGCGGCGGTGGCGTCGTTCGCGTACGGGCAGCGGCACGCCGTGCTCGACACGAATGTCAGAAGGGTCTTCGCACGTGCCGTCACCGGCGTGCAGTACCCGCCGAACGCCACCACCGCCGCCGAACGCAAGCTCGCCCGCGCGCTGCTCCCCGAGAGCGAGCGCACGGCCTCCCGCTGGGCCGCCGCGTCCATGGAGCTCGGCGCGCTCGTCTGCACGGCGAAGAACGAGACCTGCGACCGCTGCCCGATCGCCGCGCAGTGCACCTGGCGGCTGGCGGGCAAGCCGGAGCACGACGGGCCCCCGAGGCGCGGACAGACCTACGCGGGTACGGACCGGCAGGTCCGTGGGAAGCTCCTCGCCGTGCTCAGAGAGGCAGTCGGGCCCGTGCCGCAGGCCGCCCTGGACCGCGTATGGCACGAACCCGTGCAGCGGGCCCGCGCGCTCGACGGTCTCGTCGCCGACGGACTCGTGGAACCGCTCGCGGGCGGTCTGTATCGGCTGCCGTTGACCTAGCAGTTGAGGCGATCCGCAGAGCAAAGGCGGATCAAACAGGACGCACAGCCACCTCGCCTTACCCCGCACCTACATCCGTTACACAACCGACGGACAGCCGATTGCTTGCCGCAGGCTGGCTCGGACAACCCCGTGACAACGCCTCCGTAGCTTCATTTGCGTACCGCACACAACGCGGCACAGCAACGGACAACCGGCAGCAGGCAGGTCGGAAACGGGGATGGAGGCGGTTGATCATGGCGCACGGCGAGGTGCTCGAATTCGAAGAGTACGTCCGCACTCGGCAGGACGCGCTGCTGCGCAGTGCCCGCCGCCTGGTCCCCGACCCGGTCGACGCCCAGGACCTGCTGCAGACCGCGCTCGTACGGACGTACGGCCGCTGGGACGGCATCGCGGACAAACGGCTGGCCGACGCGTACCTGCGCCGCGTGATGATCAATACGCGCACCGAGTGGTGGCGGGCCCGGAAGCTGGAGGAGGTCCCGACGGAGCAGCTGCCGGACGCGTCCATCGACGACTCCACCGAGCAGCACGCGGATCGCGCGCTCCTGATGGACATCATGAAGGTGCTCGCTCCCAAGCAGCGCAGTGTCGTGGTGCTGCGACACTGGGAGCAGATGTCCACGGAGGAGACGGCCGCCGCGCTTGGCATGTCGGCCGGAACGGTCAAGAGCACGCTGCACCGGGCGCTGGCCCGGCTCCGCGAGGAGCTGGAGAGCCGGAACTACGAGGAGCGCGGCGCCCGCGCGCTCGAACCGAGTGAGGAGCGGGAGCGTTGCGCGGCCTAGGAACTCGGGCCAGGGAGGTCCTGAAGGCGGGGAGTACGGCAGCGGCCGTGCTCACCGCCCTCAGCCTTTTCGTGACCGCCTGCGCCACGGGGGGTACGGGCGCCCGCGACGAGGGTCCGGCGGGCAGTGAGGCGGTGGCCAAGGGCGCCGCCTCGCCCACCGCCTCCGCCTCGCCCGGCAAGGCGGCCAAGCGGGTGGACGCGGTCCAACTCGTCAAGGACGACCCACAGGTCAGCGCGTCGGTCAAGCGCGATCTGAAGCCGTGCGTCGCTGACGAGTATCCGGTCGACGTGTCGTACGGGAACCTGACCGGGGGTTCCTCGGACGACATCGTGATCAACGTGATGACCTGCGCCGATGCCGTCGGCATGGGCTCGTACGTGTACCGCGAGAAAAACGGCAAGTACGAGAATGTCTTCAAGGCCGAGCAGCCTCCCGTCTACGCCGAGATCGACCGGGGCGATCTGGTGGTCACCCAGCAGCTGTACAAGACGGACGACCCGGTGTCGTATCCCTCCAGCGAAGAAGTGATCACCTACGGCTGGTCCGCGGCCCGCTTCACCGAGCGGTCCCGGATCCACAACGACTACAGCAACGCGGTGGGCGGCGCCGACTCGCCCGCCCCCTCGAACTGAGAGCACACGGAGCAGCCGGATGGCAGAGCAGACCCACGTCCTGTTCGTCGAGGACGACGACGTCATCCGCGAGGCCACGCAGCTCGCCTTGGAGCGCGACGGCTTCGCGGTCACCGCCATGCCCGACGGACTGTCCGGTCTGGAGGCGTTCCGCGCCGACCGCCCCGACATCGCCCTGCTGGATGTCATGGTGCCCGGACTCGACGGGGTCTCGCTGTGCCGCCGGATCCGTGACGAGTCGACCGTCCCCGTGATCATGCTGTCCGCGCGCGCCGACTCGATCGATGTCGTGCTCGGCCTGGAGGCGGGCGCCGACGACTACGTGACCAAGCCGTTCGACGGCGCCGTCCTGGTCGCCCGCATCCGTGCCGTACTGCGCCGCTTCGGACACGCCAACGGCGGCGCCCAGGCGGCCGAGGTCGCCTCGTCCGTCGACGGCGGGGTGCTCGCCTTCGGCGACCTCGAGATCGACACCGAGGGCATGGAGGTGCTCAAGAGCGGTACGCCGGTGGCGCTCACGCCTACCGAGATGCGGCTGCTCCTCGAGTTCTCGTCCGCGCCGGGTACCGTGCTCAGTCGCGACAAGCTGCTCGAACGTGTGTGGGACTACGGCTGGGGTGGAGACACCCGGGTCGTCGACGTCCATGTGCAGCGGCTGCGCACGAAGATCGGCCAGGACCGGATCGAGACGGTCCGCGGTTTCGGCTACAAGTTGAAGGCCTGAGCAGGGGTATGCGGGGGATATTTCGACGCCCGGACAACGGTATGAGTGTGGGCGTGGCCGGCGGTACAAGTGATGGCCTGGCCATCCGCACCGGCATCCGGTGGAAGCTCAGCGCGGCCATCGCCCTCGTCGGCGCCCTGGTCGCGATCGCGCTGAGCCTGGTCGTGCACAACGCGGCGCGCGTCTCGATGCTCGACAACTCGCGCGACCTGGCAAACGAGCGTATCCATTTCGCACAGCGCGTATACGGGCCCGGCCGGCCGCTGCCCGTCGGGGTCAAGCTCGACGATCCGGCCATCCCGGCGGACCTGCTGGCGAAGGTCTCGGAGGGACGGCGGGCCACCTACGTGTCCGACGGCCCGAACGGGGTCCCCGACATCTGGGCTGCCGTCCCGCTCAGGGACGGCAGGGTGCTGTCCTGGCACGAGCGGTTCACTGACCGCAGCGCGGACGTGATGAAGGACCTCGACCAGGCGCTCATCATCGGCTCCATCGCGGTCGTCTTCGGTGGCAGCGCGCTCGGCGTGCTCATCGGCGGCCAGCTGTCGGGCCGGCTGCGCAAGGCCGCGTCCGCCGCGAACCAGGTCGCCAAGGGCGAGACCGACGTACGGGTACGGGACGCGATCGGCGGTGTCGTGCGCGACGAGACCGACGACCTCGCGCGTGCCGTGGACGCCATGGCGGACGCGCTCCAGCAGCGCATCGAGGCCGAGCGCCGGGTGACCGCGGACATCGCGCACGAGCTGCGTACGCCCGTGACCGGATTGCTGACGGCCGCGGAGCTCCTGCCGCCCGGCCGTCCCACCGAGCTCGTCCGGGACCGGGCGCAGGCCATGCGCACCCTCGTCGAGGACGTCCTGGAGGTCGCCCGGCTCGACGGCGCGTCCGAGCGGGCCGAGCTGCAGGACATCATGCTCGGCGAGTTCGTGTCGCGCCGTGTGGCCGCCAAGGACGCGGACGTCGAGGTGCGTGTGGTGCACGAGTCGGAGGTCACGACGGACCCGCGGCGTCTGGAGCGCGTTCTGTTCAACCTCCTCGCGAACGCCTCCCGGCACGGCAAGCCTCCCATCGAGGTCACCGTGGAGGGCCGCGTCATCCGCGTCCGCGACCACGGCCCCGGCTTCCCCGAAGCGCTTCTCGCCGATGGCCCGAGCCGCTTCCGCACCGGCAGCACCGACCGTGCGGGCCACGGTCACGGCCTGGGCCTGACCATCGCCGCGGGCCAGGCCCGGGTGCTGGGCGCTCGGCTGACCTTCCGCAACGTACGCCCGGCGGGGGCACCGGACGACGTACCCGCCGAGGGCGCGGTCGCGGTGCTGTGGCTGCCGGAGCACGCGCCGACGAACACGGGGAGCTATCCGATGCTGCCGGGGTCGCGGAAGTAGCGCGCTGACAGGCAAGCGGCGTGGCCGGAGAATTCCCGCCACGCCCCTTGCGCATACGGGCCCGGTCAGGAGGCCTCATCAGGAGGACTCAGGAGCCCGACGCGGCACTTGGTCCTAGTACCACTTGGTGCAGTGGATCGTCGTGTTGTAGCCCGACTCTCCGCAGGCCCGCATCAGCTGGCCGTTGCGGTCGCGCCAGGCCTCGGTCCAGACGCTGCCGCCGCTCTCGATCTCCCGCCGGCCCAGCTGCGGTTTCCAGGTGCACCCGCCGTCGCTGCTGCGGTCCACCCAGACGTGCATCCCGACGGCGCCGACGACGATCCGGCCCCAGGCGCAGGTGCCGTCCCCGGAGCAGATCGGAAGGGGAATCAGCAGCCCCAGTCCTTCTCCAGGTCGAGCCTGCCCTCTCGCGGCTGGTTGAACGAGAACCACTTCCCGGAGTCGTCGCGGAACACCGCTTCCGTCCCGTACGGGCGCTCCTGCGGCTCCTGCAGGAACTCCTGTACTCGCTCGGAGTCAGCCCGGTCCATGCCTTGAAGCGCGCCGAGAACGTACCGAGGCTGCTGAAGCCGACCAGGTTGCAGATCTCGGTCACCGACAGGTTCGCGGTGCACAGCAGGTCCTCGGCCCGGTCGATACGACGGTGGGTCGGATACAGGCCCGGCGTCTCGCCGTACGCCGCCTTGAAGGCCCGTATGAAGTGATAGCGCGAGTAGCCGGCATGTGCGGCCACCGCGTCGAGATCGAGCCCGGGCTCGGCCCAGTCCCGATCCATCGCGTCCTTGGCAAGCCGCGGCTGCCGCATTCTGTCCACGGTTCAGATGGTGGCACGGGGGACTGACAGTCGCTCTTGGCCCGTCCGGCGCGAGGACGAGGCGGTCAAGGCCTAAACGGGGGCTGGGGGCGGAGCCCCGAGGTACGGGACGGGCGGGGGCGGAGCGGGCGAAACCGGCTGGCCCCCGCCTCGTGCACCCGCACTCATGAAGAGCCGGGAAGGCTCATGAAGAAGGCCCCCGGGGCGGACAACGCCGGGGGCCTTCGGACCAAGAGAGATCAGACCGTCTCAGCCACGGCTTCCTTGGACTCCACGTCATCCGCAGGCTTCGGCGCGGCCGGCCCCGCCCCCTTCAGCGGAACCTCCTTCACGAACACCGCCGCGACCAGCGCCACCACGGCCACCACGGATCCGAGCAGGAACGCGGAGTGCGTGCCCGAGGACACCGCGTGCTGGTAGGCCTCGCGGGCCGGCGTCGGCAGCTTCGCCAGGCTGGCCGCGTCGAGCTGTGCGGACTTCTCGGTCACCTTGGACCCGAGCGCCCCGGCCCGCTCGGCCATCACGTCCTGCACCCGGTGGTTGAACAGCGCGCCCATGATGGCGACACCGAAGGACGACCCCAGCGTCCGGAACAGGGTGGTCGACGAGGACGCGACGCCCATGTCCTTCATCTCGACGCTGTTCTGCGCGACCAGCATGGTGATCTGCATCAGGCAGCCCATGCCCGCACCGAGCACCGCCATGTACAGCCCGGACGTCAGCCGGGTCGTCTCGGTGTCCATCTGCGCGAGCAGGAACAGCCCCACGATCATCAGCACACTGCCGACGAGCGGGAAGACCTTGTAGCGGCCGCTGTTGGTGGTGACCCGCCCCGCGACCATCGAGACGGCGAGCATCGCGCCGAGCATCGGCAGGAGCAGCAGCCCGGAGTTCGTGGCGGACGCGCCCTGCACGGACTGCTGGTACAGCGGCAGGAAGAGCACCGCGCCGAACATCACGAAGCCGGTGATGAAGCCGATGACGGACATCAGGGTGAAGTTGCGGCTCTTGAAGATGTGCAGCGGCACGACCGGCGCGGCGGCCTTGGTCTGCCAGAAGACGAAGCCCACGAGCGCGGCGACGCCGATCCCGATCAGCTCCATGATGCGGGCGGAGCCCCAGGCGTACTCGGAGCCGCCCCAGGTGGTCACCAGCACGATGGCCGAGATACCGAGAGCCAGCAGTCCCGCACCGAGGTAGTCGATCTTCGCCTCGACCCGCTTCTTCGGCAGGTGCAGTACGGCGCTGACCGCGAGGAGCGCGACGACGCCGAGGGGCAGGTTGATGTAGAAGGACCAGCGCCAGCCCCAGTGGTCGGTGATGGTGCCGCCGACCAGCGGGCCGAGGATCATGGCGAACGCCATCACGCCGGCCATCATGCCCTGGTACTTGCCGCGCTCCCGCGGCGGAATCAGGTCGCCGATGATCGCCATGACACCGACCATCAGACCACCGGCGCCCAGGCCCTGAATGGCGCGGAACCCGATGAGCTGACCCATGTCCTGGGCCATGCCGCTCAGCGCGGAGCCGATCAGGAAGAGCACGATCGAGGTCATGAAGGCGCCCTTGCGCCCGTACATGTCGCCGAGCTTGCCCCAGATCGGGGTGGAGGCGGCGGTGGCGAGCGTGTACGCGGTGACCACCCAGGACAGGTGCTCCAGGCCGCCCAGTTCGCCGACGATCGTCGGCATCGCCGTACCCACGATCATGTTGTCGAGCATCGCCAGCAGCATCGCGATCATGAGCGCGAGCAGCACGACCCGTACGCTGCGTGGCTGTTTGTCGGTCTGCTCCGCCGGCTGTTTCTCGGTCTGTGCGACCGTTTCGGTGTTGTCCGCCATCGTTTCACTCCCCTAGGTACCGCTGCCGGCGGGCCGACTACTTACTTGCCGACCGGCAAGTTGACTACACTCAGGGAAACTAGACCCGTAACTAGCCGGGCGTCAAGTAAGTTTGAGTAGTTTTACCAGCCGGGCGACAGGTAAGTTTTCAGGGAGCGCAACGAGTACGAGGATGGGCGGCACCATGGACGGCACCAAGCGACAGCGCCGCGGGGACACCCGCCAGCGCATCCAGGACGTGGCCCTCGAACTCTTCTCCGAGCAGGGCTACGAGAAGACCTCGCTGCGCGAGATCGCCGAGCACCTCGACGTCACGAAGGCGGCGCTCTACTACCACTTCAAGACCAAGGAAGAGATCCTCATCAGCCTCTTTGAGGATCTGACGAGGCCGCTCGACGAGCTGATCGAGTGGGGCGGGCAGCAGCCGCACACCCTGGAGACCAAACAGGAGGTGCTGCGCCGCTACAGCGAAGCCCTCACCGGCGCGGCCCCGCTCTTCCGCTTCATGCAGGAGAACCAGGCGACGGTACGAGAGCTGAGCATCGGCGAGACCTTCAAGGACCGCATGCTCAGCATGCTCGACATCATCAAGGAGCCGGAGGCGCCGCTGACCGACCAGGTCCGCTGCATCAGCGCGCTCTTCACGATGCATGCCGGGATGTTCGTCCTCAAAGACGTCGAAGGCGACCCCGAGGACAAGCGCAAGGCGGTCCTGGAGGTCGCGATCGATCTGGTGACGCAGGCGCACGGAGGCGCGGCGCCGTCTTAGACGGTCACACCCTTGGCGCGCAGGAAGGCGACGGGGTCGATGGCGGACCCGTAGTTGGGGGTCGTACGGATCTCGAAGTGCAGGTGCGGCCCGCTGGAGTTGCCGGTGTTGCCGGACAGCGCGATGTGCTGGCCGGTGGCGACGACCTGGCCGACCCTGACGTCTATGCGCGACAGGTGGGCGTACTGCGAGTAGGTCCCGTTGCCGTGCTTGATGACGATGGCGTTGCCGTAGGCGGGACCGTCACCGGCCCCATTGCCGCCGGCCTTCACCACGGTGCCGCCGTGCGCGGCGACGACCTCGGTGCCCTGCGGCACGGCGAAGTCCTGGCCGGAGTGCTTGTGGGCCCACATGCCGCCGGCCTGGTTGAAGGTGGCGGACAGCGCGTACTTCTTCACCGGGTCGACCCAGGAGGCGGCCTTCTTGGCAGCGGCGGCCTCGGCCTGAGCGGCGACCTGTGTCTGCACGGTGTGCGCCGCGGTGGCGGTTCCGCCGGCGGCGAGGGTGTCGGCGGTCGCGACTCCGGCGCCCAGCACGACCGAGGCGCCGAGACCGACGGCCAGAACGGCCGCCCGGGAGCGGATGGACGTACGGGAGAGACGGAACGTGACGCGCTTCGACATGGGGACCTCACGAGGACGGGGACGGGGGTCGAACACCACCCGGCGCGCAGCCGGCCACCGAGTGGGCCATCCCTTGGTAACCCCCAACCCCACAAAGCCCCAAAACGGCTATCTACGACGTAGAGTCGTACTTCACCCCAAAACTTGATGAACCTTGACAGCACCGATGTCCCTATAAGGGATCTTCCGGATTTGTTGCGGAAACTTGGGTTTAGCCCCACTTCGAGGCATTGCCTTCCTGGGGAAACGCCCCCTCGGCCTCGACGTACCCGCGCCACAGAAGCCACCCTGAGGGTTCCGGGTCAAATGCCCCTTTTGTCCGTTCTTGTCAGCCCACTATTCCACCTAGTACCGGACAAAACGCCTGTGCGTCATGTCACCGACGGCATAGATCCGGGTGCCCGGGAATGTGACGCGGGCTACGTGAAACCGGGACCCCTCCAAACCCAAAAGGGGCTGCCCCAGGACCGAAGTCCTGGGGCAGCCCCTTTTGTTCAGGCGAGCGCCGTGGCGCCTACCCCTCCTTGCTCAGGTTCGGACCGGCCCCACCCGCGGCCTGCTCGATCGGCGGGACGTCGGGGAGTGCCGACTTCTCCTCACCTCGGAAGGTGAAGGTCTTGGCCTCGCCCTCGCCCTCCGTGTCGACGACCACGATGTGGCCCGGACGCAGCTCGCTGAAGAGGATCTTCTCCGAGAGCGCGTCCTCGATCTCGCGCTGGATCGTCCGGCGCAGCGGCCGGGCGCCCATGACGGGGTCGTAACCCTTCTTCGCGAGGAGCGACTTGGCGTTCGGGCTGAGCTCGATGCCCATGTCCCGGTCCTTCAGCCGCTCGTCCACCTTGGCGATCATGAGGTCGACGATCTGGATGATGTCTTCCTCGGTGAGCTGGTGGAAGACCACCGTGTCGTCGACACGGTTCAGGAACTCCGGGCGGAAGTGCTGCTTCAGCTCGTCGTTGACCTTGGTCTTCATGCGCTCGTAGTTGGTCTTGACGTCACCCGCGGCCGCGAAGCCGAGGTTGAAGCCCTTGGAGATGTCCCGGGTGCCGAGGTTGGTCGTCATGATGATGACCGTGTTCTTGAAGTCCACGACCCGGCCCTGGGAGTCGGTCAGACGACCGTCCTCCAGGATCTGCAGCAGCGAGTTGAAGATGTCCGGGTGGGCCTTCTCGACCTCGTCGAAGAGGACCACCGAGAACGGCTTGCGCCGCACCTTCTCCGTCAGCTGGCCGCCCTCTTCGTAGCCCACGTATCCGGGGGGCGAACCGAAGAGACGCGAGACCGTGTGCTTCTCGCTGAACTCCGACATGTCGAGGGCGATGAGCGCGTCCTCGTCACCGAAGAGGAACTCGGCGAGGGTCTTCGACAGCTCCGTCTTACCGACACCCGAGGGGCCGGCGAAGATGAACGACCCACCGGGACGCTTCGGGTCCTTCAGACCCGCTCGCGTACGACGGATCGCCTGCGAAAGCGCCTTGATGGCGTCCTTCTGGCCGATGACCCGCTTGTGGAGCTCGTCCTCCATGCGCAGCAGACGCGAGGACTCCTCCTCGGTCAGCTTGAAGACCGGGATGCCGGTGGCGGTCGCGAGGACCTCGGCGATCAGCTCGCCATCGACCTCGGCGACGACGTCCATGTCGCCGGCCTTCCATTCCTTCTCCCGCTTGGCCTTCGCGGCCAGGAGCTGCTTCTCCTTGTCGCGGAGGGAGGCGGCCTTCTCGAAGTCCTGCGAGTCGATCGCGGACTCCTTGTCGCGGCGCACGCCCGCGATCTTCTCGTCGAACTCGCGGAGGTCCGGCGGAGCGGTCATCCGGCGGATGCGCATCCGGGAGCCCGCCTCGTCGATCAGGTCGATCGCCTTGTCGGGCAGGAACCGGTCCGAGATGTAGCGGTCCGCGAGCGTCGCGGCCTGGACCAGAGCCTCGTCCGTGATGGAGACGCGGTGGTGAGCCTCGTAGCGGTCGCGCAGGCCCTTGAGGATCTCGATCGTGTGAGGGAGGGAAGGCTCCGCCACCTGGATCGGCTGGAAGCGGCGCTCGAGGGCCGCGTCCTTCTCGAGGTGCTTGCGGTACTCGTCGAGCGTCGTCGCACCGATGGTCTGCAGCTCGCCACGGGCCAGCATCGGCTTCAGGATCGAAGCCGCGTCGATGGCGCCCTCGGCGGCACCCGCACCGACCAGCGTGTGGAGCTCGTCGATGAACAGGATGATGTCGCCGCGGGTGCGGATCTCCTTGAGCACCTTCTTCAGGCGCTCCTCGAAGTCACCGCGGTAGCGGGAGCCGGCGACCAGGGCGCCGAGGTCCAGGGTGTAGAGGTGCTTGTCCTTGAGGGTCTCGGGCACCTCGCCCTTGACGATGGCCTGGGCGAGGCCCTCGACGACGGCGGTCTTGCCGACGCCGGGCTCCCCGATCAGGACCGGGTTGTTCTTGGTACGGCGGGACAGCACCTGCATGACCCGCTCGATCTCCTTCTCGCGCCCGATGACCGGGTCGAGCTTGGACTCACGAGCGGCCTGGGTGAGGTTCCGGCCGAACTGGTCGAGAACCAGGGACGTGGAGGGGGTGCCCTCCGCAGGACCGCCGGCGGCGGCCGTCTCCTTGCCCTGGTAGCCGGAGAGCAGCTGGATCACCTGCTGCCGCACCCGGTTGAGGTCTGCGCCCAGCTTGACCAGGACCTGGGCGGCGACGCCCTCGCCCTCACGGATCAGGCCGAGCAGGATGTGCTCCGTGCCGATGTAGTTGTGGCCCAGCTGAAGGGCCTCGCGGAGCGACAGCTCCAGGACCTTCTTGGCACGGGGGGTGAAGGGAATGTGGCCCGAGGGCGCCTGCTGGCCCTGGCCGATGATCTCCTCCACCTGCTGGCGGACCGCCTCGAGCGAAATCCCGAGGCTCTCCAGGGCCTTAGCGGCGACACCCTCACCCTCGTGGATCAGGCCCAGGAGGATGTGCTCGGTGCCGATGTAGTTGTGGTTGAGCATCCGGGCTTCTTCCTGAGCCAGGACGACAACCCGCCGCGCGCGGTCGGTGAACCTCTCGAACATCGTTAATCGCTCCTCAGAGCGGTCAGGCAGTGAGGGGACGCTCCCCTCGCTGTCCTTCCGCAGCTTAGTCCCGCAAGCGGGGACCGCTCATTCCAACTGCCGACACCGTCCTTGGCCTCCTGACCCCGAACGCCGACATATGCTCCAACCTGATGGTGCGAGACGATGTTCCCGCAGGCCAGGCAGATACCCTCACCATCTGTACGCCGATGGCGAACGCGAGATGCCCGATCCATGCGTGTCGCCCCTCCCACTAGGGATGTCTTACCCGTACGCACTGACACTCCATGCGGCGCACACCGGTTCCCTCCGCTATGGGCGAACATCCTTGCGCCGCCGAACACCTCCGCACGCCCCCGATTCCGACACTCTGCGTACTCGCCGAAATACTCAGCGTAACTCTGGAGCTCTTCCGACTGTTGCTCCTGGCATGGTTCCCACGGTTCCCATCGTCCCTCTCCCTCGTCTGCAGCTCGACTCGAGTGATCCGGTACAGCGGTGGTACGAGAACGAACTGGACTGGGCGGCAGTGCCCGGGCCGCCGACGCGCCTCGTCACGGGCCTGCGCTTCGACGTGCTGGAGGTGCCGACGGAGGCGGGACGTGCGGCGCTGCGGCATCTGGGCCCGGCGTCTCCCGTGGCCTTGCAGGGGAACCGGATGCGACTCCTCGTGGCCGCGGGCAGCGCGGACGAACTGCCGGGACTGCTCGACTGGCTGGAGTGGGGCGCCCTCGCGCTGGATCTCACGGCGATCGGCGCGGGCGGGAGCGTCGAGGCTCCACTGCCACCGGGAATGGTCGGGGCTCCCCACCCTGCGGGCATGCCCGCACTGCCCACTGTCCCGAAAAACTCACAGGGGGCCGCCGTGTGGCTGCGGCCCCCCGAATTCGGGCGCGAGGTCGAACCCTCGCTGCCGACACTGTCGGCCGTGGGGGGCGGTGGGGGCGCCCCCGATCTCGTACGACTCGTGGACACGATGGCAACCCAGTGCCATCGGGTTAGCCTGCGGCGTGCGTGCGCTCAGCCGTTGGCCTTCTCGTAGGCCTCACGAATGGACGCGGGAACTCGACCACGGTCGTTGACCTCGTAGCCGTTCTCCTTCGCCCACGCGCGGATCTGCGCGGTGTCCTGGCTGCCACCGGAAGCGACGCGCGCCTTTCCGCGTCCTCCCGAAGCGCGGCCTCCGGTACGACGACCACCCTTCACGTAGGGCTCGATGAGGCCACGGAGCTTGTCCGCATTGGCGGTCGTGAGATCGATTTCGTACGTCTTGCCGTCCAGCGCGAACGTCACGGTCTCGTCCGCCTCGCCACCGTCGAGGTCGTCGACAAGAAGGACCTGAACCTTCTGTGCCACCGGATTTCCTTTCATCGATAACTTCAGGGCCGGGGGTCTGCGGCGTCCGCCGTTTCACCGTCCCCTGTTATATGCAGTACTGCAGTACGTCGGAAAGCAAACCGCTTTTGCGTGAAAAACACAAACCCCTGGGGGAGACTCACAGGGCACTGGCAGACCGGAAACGTGCGCGTTTCGGACATAGGGAACCTGGGCAAGCCTGTCCGCCGGAATAGCCGTCGGCGATCACAGATGCAGAAGCATCCGGCTGTTGCCCAAGGTGTTCGGTTTCACTCGTTCGAGACCGAGGAACTCCGCCACGCCCTCGTCATAGGAACGCAGGAGCTCGGCGTAGACATCGGTGTCGACGGGTGTCTCGCCGATCTCCACGAAGCCGTGCTTCGCGAAGAACTCGACTTCGAAGGTCAGACAGAAAACTCGTCGAACACCGAGCCAACGGGCGGTCTGCAGCAACTTCTCCAGCAACTGATGACCGACACCGAGCCCCTTGACCACGGGGTTCACCGCGAGAGTGCGGACTTCCGCGAGGTCTTCCCACATCACGTGCAGCGCACCGCAGCCGACCACCTCGGCGTTGTCGTCGCGTTCCGCGACCCAGAACTCCTGGATGTCCTCGTAAAGCGTCACCGTCGCTTTGTCGAGCAGGATGCGGCGCCGGACGTTCGCATCAAGGAGGCGGCGTACGGCCGGGACATCGCTGGTCCTGGCCCGGCGGACGGTGATGGCTTTTGCTGCGGCTTCGGGATGCTCTGCGGGAACCTCTGCGGGATGCTCTGCTGGCATGAGCGGACGCTATCGCCCGGCGTCACCCTCGGTGGCGGCGGGGTTCTCGCCCACCGGGTTCCCGGCCGGGTTCTCCGGCGCGGGCGTTTCGGCGCGGGTTTCCGGTCCCTGGACCATACGCACGGCATCGCTCAGGGCTTCGCGCTGTTCCGGGGACATCATGCCGAAGAAGGCGACGAGAGCCGCGGCGGGGTTGTCGCTCTGCGACCAGGCATCGTTCATCAGTGCGGCCGCGTAGGCGGCACGTGTGGAGACCGCCTCATATCGATAGGCCCGGCCTTCCGCCTCACGGCGCACCCAGCCCTTCTGATGGAGATTGTCCAAAACGGTCATCACCGTGGTGTATGCGATGGACCGTTCCTGCTGAAGGTCTTCCAGGACTTCTCGAACGGTCACCGGGCGGTTCCACTTCCACACCCGCGTCATGACCGCGTCTTCGAGTTCTCCCAATGGGCGAGGCACAGCTCAGAACAATAGTGGGAGATCACCAACAAAAAGGGCGTACGACTCGAAAAACGTATGAGTCGTACGCCGTCTTACGCGGAGGAGGGTGCGGCAGGGGTTGGTGCAGCCGCCCCCGGGGTCCCGGTCGACCTGCCCGCCCGCGGCCTGCCTGCCCGTCGGCCCGCGGGTCTGCCGGCCTGCGGGTCCGTCCACCTGCGGGTTTGTGGCTTGCGGCCCTGCGGCCTGCGGGCGGATCTACGGGTCCGTCGGCCCGGCGGGTCTGCCGGTCTGCGGGCCCGTCCGCCTGCGGACCCGTCCGCCTGCGGGTCTACGGCCTGCCGGTCTGCGGCCCACGGGCCCGTCGGCCCGGCGGGTCTGCGGGTCCGTCCGCCTGCGGACCCGTCCGCCTGCGGGTCTACGGCCTGCCGGTCTGCGGCCCACGGGCCCGTCGGCCCGGCGGATCTGCGGGCCCGTCCGCCTGCGGACCCGTCCGCCTGCGGGTCTACGGCCTGCCGGTCTGCGGCCCACGGGCCCGTCGGCCCGGCGGATCTGCGGGCCCGTCCGCCTGCGGGCCCGTCCGCCTGCGGGCCCGTCCGCCTGCGGGCCCGTCCGCCTGCGGACCCGTCCGCCTGCGGACCCGTCCGCCTGCGGACCCGTCCGCCTGCGGGTCTACGGCCTGCCGGTCTGCGGCCCACGGGTCCGTCGGCCCGGCGGGTCTGCGGGTCCGTCGTCGGCCGGGCTCAGACCTCGGTGTCGCGGGAGGCCTGGCGGGTGCTCTCCGTGCGCGCCAGGGCGGCGTCGACGACCGCGTCCTCCTTGGCCTTGTTGGCCCCGCCCTGGGTCTTCACGATCGTCACGATCAGCCCGATGAAGAACACGGCCATCACTACGGGGGGCACGAGCGCGGAGACATAGTCCATGCCCTCCAGAGTAGCTAGCCCGCCGCGAGCTGCTGAGGGGGGTCCGCCGGTGGCGGCGCGGTCTTGCGCTTCGGCGGGAACACCTCGCCCGGTGTGGGGATGGGCCGGTCCGGGCGTGGGGTTTTGACCGGAGGGTGCGGCCGGGGCTCGGCGGCGGGCTTCTCCGCCGGCTTCTTGGCGGGCTCCTCCGACGCCAGGCCTCCGGGGAGGGCCAGCAGTCGGGTGCGGGACGGGGGCACCATCTGGGTCGTGCGGCCCGCCAGGCGGGCGCGCACGTCCCGTTCGGCAAGGGCCCTGCAGCGGTCAAGGAGGTCGGCCGCCGCGGGGTTGCCGCTCAGGGCACGAAGCGCGGCGAGGTCGTCGGGATGCGGCCGGTAGCCGGCGCCGAGCGCCTCTTCCAGGAGGGCGAGGTAACCGCCGGTGGCGCCCGGCAGGGCAGCGCGGTAGCGGGCGAGGTCGGCCAGCAGGAAGGCCCGGAGCCTGGCTCCCTCGCGGGCCGCCTCGTCGACGGACTCGGCGAGACGGAGGCATTCCTGGACGTCGTCGGCCGAGGCGGGGCTGGGGTGCAGGGCGAGGGCGAGAGCGCGACGGAGCACACGCAGCTCCTCCGCACCGAACGCCATGCCGCCGCGGGATCCGTATGGCGTGGGCATGCGCCGACGATACGCGCTAATCAGACAAAAGCCGTATAGCGGGCGTATGCGGCGCGTCTCCCTCTGGGTGCGGCGGGAGGGTTTTCGCCCCCTCCGCCCCTACCCCCGTACCTGGGGCTCCGCCCCAGACCCCCGTATCGCGCTGACGCGCTCGTCCTCAAACGCCGGACGGGCTGAAAATCTCCAGCCCCGGCCGGCAAAAGTTCAGCCCCTCCGGCGTTTGAGGAGCGGGGCGAAAAACCTACGTGCGCGACACGTTCCGCTCGTACACCAGCCGCAGTCCGATCAGTGTCAGCCACGGCTCGTGTTCGTCGATGACCGAGGCCTCGCCGAGGACCATCGGGGCCAAGCCGCCCGTGGCGATGACGGTGACGTCGTCGGGATCGTCGGCGAGCTCGCGGGCCATCCGGTTGACGACCCCGTCGACCTGCCCGGCGAACCCGTACACGATGCCGGCCTGCATCGCCTCGACGGTGTTCTTCCCGATCACCGCCCGCGGCCGAGCCAGCTCGATCTTGCGAAGCTGAGCACCCCGCACACCGAGCGCCTCCACGGAGATCTCGATACCGGGCGCGATGACACCACCCGCGTACTCCCCGCGCGCGGACACCGCGTCGAACGTCGTCGCCGTGCCGAAGTCGACGACGATGGCGGGTCCCCCGTAGAGCTCGACGGCGGCCACCGCGTTGATGATGCGGTCGGCGCCGACCTCCTTGGGGTTGTCCATCAGGATCGGTACGCCGGTCTTGATGCCGGGCTCGACCAGTACGGCCGGGACGTCGCCGTAGTAGCGACGTGTGACCTCGCGCAGCTCGTGCAGGACGGACGGGACCGTCGAGCAGATGGCGATGCCGTCGATGCCGTCTCCGAGCTCTTCGCCGAGCAGCGGGTGCATGCCCATGAGGCCCTGGAGGAGTACGGCGAGCTCGTCGGCCGTGCGGCGAGCGTCCGTGGAGATCCGCCAGTGCTCGACGATCTCCTCCCCGTCGAAGAGGCCGAGGACGGTGTGGGTGTTGCCGACGTCGATCGTGAGGAGCATCTGCCCTACTCCGCCTCGTTCGTCGAGGCCACGTCCGCCGATGCGTCGTGTGCCGAGACCTCGTCCGGCGTGGCCTCGCGCAGGTCGAGGCCGATGTCCAGGATCGGCGAGGAGTGCGTGAGGGCGCCCACGGCCAGGTAGTCGACGCCCGTCTCGGCGTAGGCCCCGGCGTTGTCCAGGGTGAGCCGGCCCGAGGCCTCCAGGAGGGCGCGGCCGTCGACGAGGGCGACGGCCTCCTCGCACTCGACGGGCGTGAAGTTGTCCAGAAGGATCAGGTCGGCGCCCGCGTCCACGACCTCGCGCAGCTGGTGCAGGGTGTCGACCTCGACCTCGATCGGAACCTCCGGGAAGGACTCCCGTACGGCCTTGAAGGCCTGCGCCACGCCGCCCGCGGCGACCACGTGGTTGTCCTTCACCAGCGCGGCGTCCGAGAGGGACATGCGGTGGTTGACGCCGCCGCCGCAGCGCACCGCGAACTTCTCCAGGGAGCGCAGGCCCGGCGTCGTCTTGCGGGTGTCGCGCACGCGGGCCTTGGTGCCCTCCAGAGCGTCCGCCCACGCGCGCGTGGCGGTCGCGATGCCTGACAGGCGGCAGAGCAGGTTCAGCGCGCTGCGCTCGGCCGTCAGCAGGTCGCGGGTGCGGGTGGTGACGCTGAGGAGCTTCTGGCCCGCCTCGACGCGGTCGCCGTCGTCGACGTGCCGCTCGACCGCGAACTCGTCGGTGCAGACCACGGAGATGACCGCCTCGGCCACCCGCAGTCCGGCCACGACGCCCGCGTCCCGGGCGGTGAAGTCGGCGGTGGAGACGGCGTCCTCGGGAATGGTCGCGACGGTCGTCACGTCCGCGCCGTGGTCGAGGTCCTCCTGGATGGCCACGTTCGCGATGTCCTCGACCTCGAGGGGGTCGAGACCGGCGTCGGCGAGGAGCTGGGCGAGTGCGGGGTCGAGGCCGCACTCCATGTACGCCTCGTCCGTGTCGGCGCCGCAGCCGCAGCCGTCGCCGCAGCCGCCGCTCTGGGCGAGGGGAAGGTCGGGGGTGCTCACTGCTGTCACTGCTCCTGGGGACGGGGCTCGAGCGCCGGCTGGGGCATGGGGGTCCCCCCTGCTCGAGCGAAGCCGAGGGCTTGGGGGACGGTCGGGGGGAAGTCTGCTGTGTCGGTGGTGTGCACGGCGAGCGTCCGGTCGGGATTCAGCCGTACGACGATGTGGCGGCGCCAGACGGTGTCGTCCCGGTCGGCGTGGTCCTCGCGCCAGTGGCAGCCGCGGGTCTCCTCGCGCGTCCGGGCGGCGGCGACCAGGACCCGGGCCACGCACAGGAGGTTGGTGGCCTCCCAGGTGTCGACGCCGGGCTCGGAGGTCTTGCCGTTCTCGTCGAGGGCGTCGCGCGCCTCGGTGTGCAGTTGCTGGAGCCGGTCGGCCGCCTGAGCGAGGGACTCGGCCGACCGCAGCACGCCCGCGCCGTCCCTCATGATCCGCTGGATCGTGAACCGGGACTCGGGGGCGAGCAACGGGTGCGCGGGCGTCTCGGGGTGCGGGACCGGTACGGGCACGCGCGCGTGGAGGCCGTTCTCCGCCTGGCTCTCCGCGATGTCGACGGCGATGCGCTCGGCGTAGACGAGGCCTTCCAGGAGGGAGTTCGAAGCGAGCCGGTTGGCGCCGTGGACGCCGGTGCAGGCGACCTCGCCGCACGCGTACAGGCCCGGCACCGTGGTGCGGCCCCGCGCGTCCGTGCGAACGCCTCCGGAGGCGTAGTGGGCGGCCGGGGCGACCGGGACGGGCTCGGTGACCGGGTCGATGCCATGGGCGCGGCAGGCGGCCAGGATCGTCGGGAAGCGGTGCTCCCACATGTCGGCGCCGAAGTGCCGGGCGTCGAGGAACATGTGCTCGGCGTCCTGCTCCTGCATGCGGCGCATGATGCCCTTGGCGACGATGTCCCGGGGTGCCAGTTCGGCCAGCTCGTGCTGCCCGACCATGAAGCGCACGCCGTCCGCGTCGACCAGGTGGGCGCCCTCGCCGCGTACCGCCTCGGAGACCAGCGGCTGCTGGCCCTCCGCGTCCGGGCCCAGGAACAGCACCGTCGGGTGGAACTGCACGAATTCGAGGTCGGAGACCTCGGCGCCCGCGCGCAGGGCGAGCGCGACGCCGTCGCCCGTGGAGACCGACGGGTTGGTGGTCGCCGAGAAGACCTGGCCCATGCCGCCGGTCGCGAGGACCACGGCGGGGGCGTGTACGGCTCCCACGCCGTCGTGCTGGCCCTCTCCCATGACGTGCAGGGTCACGCCCGCGGTGCGGCCGTCGGCGTCCGTGAGGAGGTCCAGGACGAGCGCGTTCTCCACCGTGCGCAGACCGCGCGCGCGAACCGCCTCGACCAGGGCGCGGGAGATCTCGGCGCCTGTCGCGTCGCCGCCCGCGTGCGCGATGCGGCGGCGGTGGTGGCCGCCCTCGCGGGTGAGTGCCAGCTCACCTTCGGTGGACTCGTCGAAGTGGGCGCCGGTGGCGATCAGGCGGCGTACGGCGTCGGGGCCCTCGGTGACGAGGATGCGTACGGCCTCCTCGTCGCACAGGCCCGCGCCCGCCACCAGGGTGTCGTCGAGGTGCTGCTCGGGGGTGTCGCCGTCGCCGAGGGCTGCGGCGATGCCGCCCTGCGCCCAGCGCGTGGAGCCGTCGTCGAGGCGCGCCTTGGTGACCACGACGGTCTTCAGGCCCGCGGCCTCGCAGCGCAGGGCCGCGGTGAGTCCCGCGACCCCGGAGCCGACGACCACGACGTCCGCGGTGAGGGCCCAGCCGGGGGCGGGCGCGTGCAGTTGTATGCCAGTACCTGTACCTGTGCCATTGCCGGTCACGAGGCGGCTCCGAAGGTGAGGGGGATGTTGTCGATCAGCCGGGTCGTCCCGACCCGGGCGGCGACGGCGAGAACCGCCTCGCCGGTGAAGTCGTCCTCGACCTCCGTGAAGTCGGACGGGTCGACCAGAGTCAGATAGTCCAGGACCAGCGGCGGCTGCATACGGGCCGCCTCGTCGAGGATCAGCCGGGCGGCCGCGCGTACGCCCATGGGGCCGCCGGGGGCGGCCTTGGCGACGGCGTGCGCGTCGGCCGCCGCGCGGGACTCGCCTATGGCGCTGAGGGCCTCGGCACGCGCGCGCGTGGCGGGCACTTCGCGGGCACGCGCGCGCAGCGCCTCCTGCGCGGCGTGCCGGTCGCGGCCGGCGAACAGGGCCTGCGAGAGGGCCAGGGCGGTGCGCCGGTCCTCGGTCGAGAGGTAGCGATTGCGGCTGGAGAGGGCGAGCCCGTCCTCTTCGCGCACGGTGGGCACGCCGACGATCTCCACGCCGAAGTTCAGGTCGCGCACCATGCGCCGGATCAGGGCGAGCTGCTGGGCGTCCTTCTGCCCGTACAACGCCACGTCCGGCCGGGTGAGGTGCAGCAGCTTGGCTACGACCGTGAGCATGCCGTCGAAGTGGCCGGGGCGCACGGCCCCCTCCAGGCGTTCGCCCATGGGGCCCGCGCTGATCCGGACCTGGGGCTCGCCGCCCGGGTAGACCTCGTCGACGGAAGGGGCGAACACGACGTCCGCGCCCGCCTGTTCGGCGATCTTGAGATCGGCGTCGAGGGTGCGCGGATAGCGGTCGAGGTCCTCGCCCTTGCCGAACTGGAGCGGGTTCACAAAGACGGTGACGACCACTTCGCCCTGGTCCCCGGCGATCTCGCGGGCGGTGCGGATCAGTGCGGCGTGCCCCTCGTGGAGGGCGCCCATGGTCATCACGACGGCTCGGCGGCCCGCACGCGTGCGTGCGTGCAGTTCGTCGGCGGTGCGCAGCAGGGCGGTGGTCATCCGGCATCTCCCTCGGTGCCGTTGGCGAGTACCCCGAGCAGGTCCTCGGCGAGTTCCGGCTTGAGCAGTCCGTGGGCGAGCGCGCGATCGGCGGTCGCCCGGGCCATCGCGAGATAACCGGCGACGGTCTGCGGGGCGTGCCTGCGCAACTCGGCGACGTGCGCGGCGACCGTGCCCGCGTCCCCGCGCGCGACGGGCCCGGTGAGGGCCGCGTCGCCCGATCTGAGGGCATTGTCCAAGGCGGCGCCGAGCAGCGGGCCCAGCATCCGGTCGGGGGCCTCCACGCCTGCGGCGCGCAGCAACTCCATGGATTCGGCGACCAGGGTCACCAGGTGGTTGGCGCCGAGCGCGAGAGCCGCGTGGTAGAGCGGCCGGCTCTCCTCGGCGATCCACTCGGGCTCGCCGCCCATCTCGATCACCAGGGCCTCGGCGGCCAGCCGCAGCTCCTCGGGCGCGGTGACCCCGAAGGAGCATCCGGCAAGCCGCTGTACGTCCACAGGGGTGCCGGTGAAGGTCATCGCGGGGTGCAGCGCGAGGGGCAGCGCGCCCGCCCTGAGCGCCGGGTCGAGCACGCGCGCGCCGTAGCGCCCGGAGGTGTGCACGAGCAGCTGGCCGGGCCGCACGGCTCCCGTCTCGGCGAGTCCCTCGACGAGCCCGGGCAGGGCGTCGTCCGGGACGGTCAGCAGCACCAGATCCGCGCGCTCCAGGACCTGTGTCGGGGACATCAGCGGCACGTCGGGCAGCAGTTGCGCAGCCCGCCGCTTGGAGGCGTCGGAGACCCCCGAGACGGCCACGGGGCGGTGCCCGGCCAACTGGAGGGCCGCGGCGAGCGCGGGACCGACACGGCCGGCGCCGACAACGCCGACGGTGAGCCGCGCGGGACGGTCCTTGGGGTCTGGCTGGGGGGATGTACTCACTCGACGGCGGCCTTCCGTTCCAGTCCGCTCGGGGTACCGGACGATTTCTCGTCATGTTAACGCGATTGGTTCGACGGCCGTTTGGCTGTCCACAGACTGTGGGTTTCCGCAGGTCGTGGGGGTGCGGAAATCGGGGTGACCGGTCAGGTGGGCTCGCGACATCATCCAGGGATGAGCGATACGGCGGCAGAGACCGAGAAAGAGCCCGCGAACCAGCCCGTGGGCGGGACGGCCGAACAGGTCACGCAGGAGACGGCGGAGCTGTCCCCGGAGCAGCGGTTCGAACGGCGTGCTGTCGTCTGGAGGGCAGCGGAGCGGGTGCTGTGGAGGCCCGGCTACCAGCGGACGATCCGCGAGCTCCTGGCCTGGCTGAACGAGAGCGCCGAGGGCGTGTACGACCTCGACCGGCGGGCGGACATGTACGGCGACGGGATCGTCGAGACGCTGGAGGAGCGGGTCGCGGGTCTGCTCGGCAAGGAGGCCGCCGCCTTCTTCCCCACCGGCACCATGGCCCAGCAGGTCGCCCTGCGCTGCTGGGCGGGACGCACCGGGAACGCGACCGTCGCCGTGCATGCGCTCGGCCATCCCGAGGTCCATGAGCGTCATGCGTTCAGCCAGGTCAGCGGCTTGCGTCCGGCCCGTGTGACCGACCTGCCCCGGCTCCCGACCGCCGAGGAGATACGGGACTTCGACGAGCCCTTCGGGGCACTGATGCTGGAATTGCCGCTCAGGGACGCCGGTTTCGTCCTGCCTTCCTGGGAGGAGCTCTCCGAGGTCACGGAGGCCGCCCGGGAACGCGACGCGGTGGTCCACTTCGACGGGGCCCGGCTGTGGGACTGCGCCACGCACTTCGGCCGCTCCCTGGACCAGATCGCGGATCTCGCCGACAGCGTCTACGTGTCGTTCTACAAGTCGCTCGGCGGCTTCGGCGGGGCGGCGATCGCGGGCCCGAAGACCCTCATCGACGAGGCGAAGGCCTGGCGGCACCGGTACGGCGGCATGATCCTCCAGCAGTTCCCGACGGCCCTGGCCGCGCTCATCGGCCTGGAGCGGGAGCTGCCCCGGCTGCCGGAATACGTGGCCCACGCGCGCGTGGTCGCCGCCGCGATGCGTGAGGGGCTCGCGGAGGCCGGAGTCCCGTGGGCGCGCGTCCACCCCGAGGAGCCGCACACCCATCAGTTCCAGGTCTGGCTGCCGTACGACCCCGACGCCCTGTCGAACGCGGGCCTGCGGCAGGCCGAGGAGACGAAGACCGGCCTCTTCGCGCAGAGCTGGGTCCGTGGCGGCCCGGGGTTGGCGTTCACCGAGGTCACGGTGGCGGCGCCCGGCCTGGAGTGGACGGCCGACGACGTCAAGGCGGCGGTGCGGGACTTCGTGGAGCGGCTGCCCGACGTCAGCGGCTGACACGGCGCCCGTGCAGCCAACGGCCCAGGGCCTCCAGCCTCGGCCGGCCTCACCTGATGGTGCTGCACCGGTACGGGTGGCAGCCGGTGCTGCACTATCCCATCGGCTCCCCCGAGCTCGCCGCGCCGCCCTCGGTCGAGCAGCTGACCCTGCGGATGACGGCGCTGTCACACCCGCTCCGGATGCGGATCTGCCGCCATCTGGCGCGCAGCGCCTACACCACGGGCGAGCTGGCCCAGGTGCACGGGATGACGGCTCCCGAGATATCCCGGCATCTGAGTGTGCTGAAGAAGGCGGGGCTGATCACCACGAGACGCCGGGGCCGGTATGTACTGCACCAACTGGACGTCGCCGTGGTGGCTCGACTGGGGAGTGACTTCTTGGAAGGCATCCTGCGCTGAGGCCTGGCGGCGTCACGTGCGGTCGGCAGTCCGGCCGCAGCGTCGACAGCCGGCACCTTGCGGACCGTGGACGCTCGCGCCGACAACCGCGGCCCGCGGCTCAGTCGAAGCGAATGTGCTTCGCACCCGTCCACGCCCGCCGCAGGCGCCCCCGCAGCACGCCGTCCTTGTTCGGCGTGAGTGTCAGACCCGCCAACACGGCTATGCGGTCGGCCGTCTTGGCGACCGTCGCGTGGTCCGTCCACAGATGCTCGGCGAACTCCGGCTCGCGCAGCCGCTCCAGGCAGTGGTCGAGCTGCTGCACGGCCCAGCTCTCGCGCCGCAGCGGCGCGTCCTTGCCGGCGACGTACTGCAGGAGGTGCCCGAAGCCACGCTCGCGCAGCCGCTTCAGCACGGTCTCGCGCTCGGCGAGGAGCGTGAAGTGCCGTACGTCGTGGCCCAGTTCGCGCAGCCGCCCGACGGTCTCCTCGAAGTAGCGGGGGTTCGTGACCGTCATGGGTGCGATGACGACGCCGTCGTGCTTGCCGAGGGCGAGGTCGAGCACCTCGACGACGCCCCGCCGCCAGGACTCCAAGTCCTGGAAATCTCCGCGCAGTTCGGGGGCGGCAGCATGCGGCGCAGGCCGAAGCCGGCGTGTTCCGGGTCGCAGACGACGCTGTCGGGCAGCCGCCGCTGGATCTCGTGTGCGGTCTGTGTCTTGCCGCCCCCGAAGGGGCCGTTGATCCACAGGAGCATGCGCAGACCCTAGTGGGCGCCGGTTACGCCGCGGTCACGCCCCCGGCGGCTCAACGCCCGCGGCCGCGCCGGGCCACGGAGTCAGCCGTGGCCGCCCGCCCGCACCAGCCCCGTCTCGTACGCGAGCACGACCACCTGCACCCGGTCCCGCAGCCCCAGCTTGGTCAGGATGCGCCCGACATGCGTCTTCACGGTCGCCTCGGACAGGACGAGGCGCGCGGCGATCTCCCCGTTCGACAGGCCCTGCGCGACCAGCACCATGACCTCGCGCTCACGGTCGGTGAGCCGCTCCAGTTCCTTGTGCTGGGGATCCTTGCCGGCGCTGGGAAGCATCGGCGCGAAACGGTCCAGCAGGCGCCGGGTGGTGGAGGGCGCGACCACGGCGTCACCGCTGTGCACGGAGCGGATGGCGGTGAGCAGCTCGCCGGGCGGCACGTCCTTGAGCATGAAGCCGGAGGCGCCCGCCTTCAGTCCCGAGAAGGCGTACTCGTCGAGGTCGAAGGTGGTGAGTATCAGCACCTTGGGCGGGTTGGGCTCGGAGCAGATGCGCCGGGTGGTCTCGACGCCGTCCAGCTTCGGCATGCGGACGTCCATCAGCACCACGTCGACCGCGGTGGCGCGCAGCACCTGGAGGGCCTCGACGCCGTCGCCCGCCTCGGCCACGACCTCCATGTCCGGCTGGGCGGCGAGCACCATCCGGAAACCGGTGCGCAGCAGCACCTGGTCGTCGACGAGCATGACTCGGATCGCCATCGGGGTCCTCTTCCCTCTCTGTCACAAGCTCCGTGAAAAGCTCTGCCAGAAGTCAAAAAACTTGTAAAAGCGGCCAAAGGGTGTCGTTACAGGTGTCAGTGGGCGGGCTTGAGCGGGAGCAGGGCACTGATGCGGAAGCCTCCACCGGGCCGGGGCCCCGCGTCCAGGGTGCCGCCGACCATGCCGACGCGCTCGCGCATGCCGATCAGGCCGTGACCCTGGCCGTCGGCGCCCCCCTCCTCGTACAGCTCGTGGGGTGCGCCCTTGCCGTCGTCCTCGACGAGGAGCCCGAGGCCGTCGTCGAAGTAGACCAGTCGCACGCTCGCACCCGTGTTCGGCCCCCCGTGCTTGCGCGTGTTGGTGAGCGCCTCCTGCACGATGCGGTACGCCGTGAGTTCTACGCCGCTGGGGAGGGGGCGCGGGGTGCCCTCCACCTTGAAGTCGACGGGAAGGCCCGACGTGCGGCACTGCTCGATGAGGTCGTCGAGCTGCTCGACATCGGGCTGCGGCATGTACTCGCCGCTCTCCTGGTGCTCGCCGGTGCGCAGCACGCCGAGCAGGCGGCGCATCTCGGCGAGGGCCTGGCGGCCGGTTCCGGAGATCGTCTCCAGGGCCTTCTTGGCCTGGTCCGGCGCGGTGTCCATGACGTATGCGGCGCCGTCGGCCTGGACCACCATCACCGAGACGTTGTGCGCGACGACGTCGTGCAGCTCGCGCGCGATCCGGGCACGCTCGGCGGCGACCGCGACCTTGGCCTGCGCCTCGCGCTCCTTCTCCAGGCGGGCGGCGCGCTCCTCCAGCTGGGCGAAGTAGGCGCGGCGGGTGCGCAGGGAGTCGCCGAGCACCCAGGCGAGAGCGAACGGCACCGTCTGGAAGACCGCTATCGCGACATGGCCCAGGGCGCTCGTGCCCCCCTGCGGCCAGCGCACCTCGGCGAGGGTCGCCGCGCACAGGCCGACGGCCAGCGCGAGCCTGGAGGCCCAGCGCGCGCCGGTCGCGGCGACCGTGTAGACGATCACCAGCATGGCGAAGTCGGCGACCATCGTCTCGACGTCCAGGACCAGCTGGACCGCCCCGACCGCGCAGGTCAGCAGGAGCATCCTCTCCGGCATACGGCGGCGCAGCGCGACGACGACGGACAGGACGGCGGAGATCGCGAACGCCTCGGCGAACGATCCGTGGTGGTCCGGGACCCCGTTGACACTCGAGGCACTCACGCCGGCGAGCCCGAGCAGGACGACGGCCCAGGCGGTGTCGACCCACGTCGGGTGTCTGCGGAGAAAGTCATAGAGGCGCTGCACGTAACCCAGAGTAGGGAAGCACGCCGTGTGCAGGGGTCAACCGGAGGGTCGATCCGTAATCGGCACTCGTACTCCCCAAGGTGGAGGCTCTGCACTCCGTGACGCTTAGCCTGGCCCGGTGAGACGTGAGGCGACGGGCGAGTGGCGGGGTTGGCGTGAGGCGACGGAGGAGGCGCTCTACGGGCCCTCCGGCTTCTACCGCAGGCCCGAGGGGCCCGCGGGCCACTTCCGCACCTCGGTGCACGCGTCGCCCCTCTTCGCGCAGGCCGTGGCCCGGCTGCTGTGCCGCCTCGACGAAGCGCTCGACCGCCCCGCCTCGCTCGCCTTCGTCGACATGGGGGCGGGCCGCGGCGAGCTGGTGACCGGCGTCCTCGCCGCGCTCCCCGCGGATGTGGCCTCCCGCGCGCGCGGGTACGCGGTCGAGCGCGCCGCCCGCCCCGCCGGCCTTGATCACCGGATCGAGTGGCTCGCCGAGCCCCCGAAGGGGATCACCGGTCTGCTGTTCGCCAACGAGTGGCTGGACAACGTACCGGTGGATGTCGCCGAGACGGACCCCGACGGCGTACGACGCCTGGTTCTCGTGCGAGGTGACGGGACCGAACGCCTCGGGGAGCCCGTGGCGGGGGCGGACGCTGAGTGGCTGCGGAGGTGGTGGCCCCTGCCGTCCGAGGCGTCGGCATCCGTGGCTGTGCCGTCCGAAGGGACCCGCGCCGAAATCGGGCTCCCCAGGGACACCGCTTGGGCCTTCGCCGTGTCCACGCTCGACCGGGGACTCGCCGTCGCCGCCGACTACGCGCACTTCGCAGCCGCCCGGCCGCCCTTCGGGACGCTCACGGGCTTCCGGGAGGGCCGGGAGACGGTGCCGGTGCCGGACGGGTCGTGCGACATCACCGCGCACGTGGCGCTCGACGCGTGCGCGCTGCCCGGAGGGCGCGTGATGACCCAGCGCACCGCGCTGCGCGCGCTGGGAGTGAGCGGCGCACGCCCTCCGCTCGCGCTCGCCTCCATGGACCCCAGTGCCTACGTACGTGCCCTCGCCAGCGCGGGCGCGGCGGCGGAACTCACCGCGCCCGGCGGCCTCGGCGACTTCGGCTGGCTGCTCCAGCCGGTTGGAATCCCGAACGCTCCTCTTGGGGGACTACTTGTCGATGTCCCCGACCACGAAGAACAGTGACCCCAGGATCGCCACCATGTCCGCGACCAGAGTTCCCGGCAGCAGCTCGGTGAGCGCCTGGATGTTGTTGTACGAGGCCGAGCGCAGCTTCAGGCGGTACGGGGTCTTCTCGCCCTTGCTGACCAGGTAGTAGCCGTTGATGCCGAGAGGATTCTCGGTCCACGCGTACGTGTGGCCCTCGGGTGCCTTGAGGACCTTGGGGAGGCGCTGGTTGATCGGCCCGGGCGGCAGCTCGGCGAGCCGGTCGAGACAGGCGTCGGCGAGGTCGAGCGAGTTGTGCGTCTGCTCCAGGAGGCACTCGAAGCGGGCCAGACAGTCGCCCTCCTGGCGGGTGACCACCTTCAGGGTGTCCTGGAGCTCCCCGTACGCGAGGTACGGCTCGTCGCGGCGCAGGTCGAAGTCCACGCCGGAGGCGCGCGCGATGGGCCCGCTCACTCCGTACGCATGCACGGTCTCCGGCGCGAGGGCGCCCACCCCCCGCGTACGCCCCCGGAAGATCTCGTTGCCGAGCACCAGGTCGTCGTAGACGTCCAACCGCGAGCGCAGGGCGGCGACGGAGGCACGCGCGCGTGAAGTCCATCCGGCCGGAAGGTCCTCCTTGAGGCCGCCGACCCGGTTGAACATGTAGTGCATGCGCCCGCCGGAGATCTCCTCCATGACGTGCTGGAGCTCCTCGCGCTCCGTGAAGGCGTAGAAGATCGGGGTGATCCCACCCAGCTCCAGGGGGTACGAACCCAGGAACATCAGGTGGTTCAGGACCCGGTTGAGCTCCGCGAGCAGCGTGCGCATCCACACCGCGCGTTCGGGGACCTCCATGCCGAGCATCCGCTCGACGGCGAGGACCACACCCAGCTCGTTCGAGAAGGCGGACAGCCAGTCGTGGCGGTTGGCGAGCATGATGATCTGGCGGTAGTCGCGCGCTTCGAAGAGTTTCTCCGCGCCGCGGTGCATATAGCCGATGACCGGCTCCGCGTGCTGGATCCGCTCGCCGTCGAGCACGAGCCGCAGTCGCAGCACGCCGTGCGTGGACGGGTGCTGGGGGCCGATGTTGAGCACCATGTCGGTGCTCTCCGCGGCGCCGCCGATACCGACCATGGTCTCCGTCGTAGGAGTCATGGGAACAGTCTCTCGTACGTACGCTTGCCACATGGAGACGGGGACCATGGAAAACGCCGATGCGGGCCCGGTCTGGACCGGACTGCCCCCGGGGCTGCTGCGGATGCGACGGCTGTTGCTGGTGGTGTGGCTGGGGCTGCTGACTCTCGCCGTGGGGCTGCTGCTCGGGCTGCTCGCCGGGCCGGTCTCGGCGGCCTTCGCCCTGCTGCCGCTCGCCCTGATGGCCTGGGGCTGGCGCATGCTCGGGCGCAACTGGCGCTCCTGGCGGTACACCGAGCGCGCGGACGACCTGCTGATCAGCCGGGGTGTGCTGTGGCGCGAGGAGACCGTGGTCCCGTACGGGCGGATGCAGCTGGTCGAGGTGACCTCCGGGCCCGTCGAGCGGCACTTCGGACTCGCGAGCGTGCAGTTGCACACGGCGGCCGCGGCGACCGACGCGTGCATTCCGGGTCTCGACCCGGCCGAGGCCGAGCGGCTGCGGGACCGGCTGACCGAGCTGGGCGAGGCACGATCGGCGGGGCTGTGACGACGCCGACGCCGGGCACGGCGGACGCCGTACGGGAGGAGAAGCCGCTGGTCGAGCGGCGGCTGCACCCGGTGACGCCGTTCCGGCGGGCCTGGGCGCCGGTCGCCGTGATCGCCGGCTGGGCGGTCCACGACCCCAACCAGGCGCAGGAGCAGCTCACCAGGCTCACGACCACCGCACTGCTCGTCGGGCTCGCCGTGTTCGTCCCCGGTGCCGCCCTCTACGGCTTCCTGAGCTGGTGGTTCACGCACTTCGCGGTCACCGACACCGAACTGCGCATACGCACCGGCCTGTTGTTCCGCCGCACCGCGCACATCCGGCTCGACCGGCTCCAGGCCGTCGACGTCACCCAGCCTCTGCTGGCCCGTGTCGCGGGCGTCGCCAAGCTCAAACTCGACGTCATCGGAACGGACAAGAAGGACGAACTGGCGTACCTGGGTGAGGGCGAGGCCCGCGCGCTGCGCGCCGAACTCCTTGCCCGCGCGGCCGGTTTCGCCCCGGAGACCGCGCACGAGGTCGGCGAGGCGCCGGTACGGCAGCTGCTGCACGTCCCCGCGCGCGTGCTGGCCGTTTCCCTGGTGCTCACCGGTGCCACCTGGGGCTCATTGGCCGCCGCACTCGTCGTACCCCCCGTGCTGTGGCTCGCCACCCACAGCGTGTGGACGGTCCTCGCGACCGGGGTACCACTGCTCGGCGCGGCGGGCGCGAGCAGTGTGGGGCGGTTCGTCGGCGAGTACGACTGGACGGTGGGCGAATCGCCGGACGGGCTCCGCATCGACCACGGGCTCCTCGACCGTACGCACGAGACGGTGCCGCCGGGACGCGTACAGACCGTACGGATCGTGGAGCCGCTGTTGTGGCGGCGGCGCGGGTGGGTGCGCGTCGAGCTGGACGTGGCCGGGTCGTCGAACTCCGTGCTCGTGCCCGTCGCTCCGCGCGAGGCCGCCGGGTCGGTGATAGCGCGGGTGCTGCCGGGGGTGATGGTGCCGACGTCCTTGTCCCGGCCGCCGCGGCGGGCCGGCTGGTGTGTGCCGTTCTGGTGGCGGGGATACGGGCTCGCGGTCACCGACACCGTCTTCGCGGCGCGGCACGGGTTGCTGCGCCGCAGCCTCTCGCTCGTGCCGCACGCGAAGGTGCAGAGCGTGCGGCTGACGCAGGGGCCGTGGGAACGGCTCAAGGGGGTCGCCGACGTGCATGTCGACACGGGGGCCGACAAGACGGTGACGGCGCGGCTGCGGGACGCCTCCGCGGCGGCGGAGCTCCTTCGGGCCCAGGCCGACCGGTCCCGTACGGGGCGGCGGGAGGCTCGGCCCGATCGGTGGATGGCGTGACGGCTGCCACCCCATGACGCCTGGTTCGTGGGTGCCCCGCGTGGCAGTCGGCGTCGGGGGGTGTGGTTAACCGGCTCTTGCAGGGTGCCGCCCCAGCGGCACTCCTGCCCGCAGGTACGACCGTCGAGGGTGGGCTGCCGTCCCTTGCCGTAGGTATGACCACAGTCAGTACGGCGCCCCGGTCAGGAAGCCGCGCTCCGCAAACCCGCCACGTCGATCTGTTCCGTCTCGTCGTGGGCGGTCAGGTCGATGACCTGGTGACCCACGCTGCGGGAGCCCTCGTCCGCGCGCTTGAACCCGGCCTCGGCCTCGGCCTTGTGCAGGGCGAGCGCCTCCTGGCCGACCACGTCCGCGAGGTCCTCGTTCTGTACGGCCTCCAGCGCTGCCGCGGACGACTCCTTCTGCGTACCGAAGAAGTCGAACCCGCCCTCGACCGACGGCCGCCGCACGGGCGCGGCCGGTACGACGGCCACCGCTGTCGGCACCGTGAAGTGCCCGGACGGCGTCGCGGGCGCCGCGGGCTTCGAACCCCGCGGCGACTTGGAGGACGCAGACGCCTGCGACGGCTGGGAGGGCTGGGAGGGCTTCGCCTCGGCGGCCGCGCGCTGATGCCCGTCGACCGCCTCGGGCTTCCCCTGCGCCTCGCCCTCCTCCACGGCGGCGTCCGCGGAGGGGCCCGCCTCGGCGGAGCCGCCCTTCGGGGGCTCGGCCTCCGCGGACTCACCACTCACGGGCTCGCCCATCACCGAGGGGGACTGCGCAGAGTGGGACTTCGCCGGGTCGGCCTCGACCGACTCGGCCGGCGCCGAGGCCGGTGACGAGGCCTCCGCGGCCTCCTCCTCCGCAGCGCCGCTCACGATCCGGCTCAACGCCGCGTCGGCCCGCAGGAAGAGCGACGACCCGGCCGGGGAGAAGACCTCGGCAGACGCCGGATCGTCCGTCGCCACCGAGGCCTCGGAGGCTTCCGAATCCTCGGAGGCGGCAGCCTCCGCTTCGGTGGCCGTCGACGCGCTCGTGGCGGCCGTGCCCTCGGACCCCTGCGCCACCTCGGCCGCCTCCGAAGAAGCCACCGCGTCCGCAGAGCCCGGCGCTTCCGGGGAGGCCGGCGCTCCCGGTGCCTCCGGCTCCGCCGACGCCGTCCGCGCGGCGGGCAGCGCACGGGCCGGAGTCGACGCCTCTATAGCGAGCTGTCGGCGCCCCTCCAGGGCGCTCGCCCGCTCCGTCTCCGCCGTGGCGTACCGCCGCAGCAGCGCCGCGTGCTCGTTGCGCAGGCCCGCCAACTCCGTGCGCTTCGCGCGCAGTTTGTGCTCCAGCTTGGTGCGCAGCTCGCGCGACTCGTCGAGGTCGGTCTCCAGCTCGGCGACGCGCTCCTCGTGACGCCACTCGTCACTCGCCCGCGCGCGCGTGAGGTCCGCGACGCGCTTGCCCGCCGCGGTGTCCCAGCGGCGCATGACGACCGCGCCGACGACCGCCGTCACCGCGGCACCCGCGGCCAGCCCACGGAGCACCAGCGGCTCCGTGAACAGCCAGGGCCCCACGGCGCAGACGAGCGAGACGCCTGCGATCGCCGAAGGAGGCAGCAGCCTGTGCAAAGGCGGGGAATGGCGGTGACGTCCACGTGGCATGGCCAGAAACTTACCGCGCGTAGGCGAATCTTGGTGTCCCGCGCGGTAAAAACACAGCCATCCCGCAGCCTTCACACCACCTCAGCCGTCCACAAGGCCCGCCGCACGTCCCAGAAGGGTCGCTTGTTCCCTCGTCCACCACCACTTCCCGCCGGGGCGACCCCTTCTCCCGACGCGCGGCCACTTATCCTTCGGCGTGCGGCTACTTCTTGATCAAACCCCTCGATTGCGGATACTTCTTCGACTGCGGATACTCCTTGGCGACATCCGCCTCCTTCCGGCACTCCGCGTCGACGTTCCGGTCGAGTTCCACAAGATCATTCGTGGTCCGTGCCGTTCTTGACCGCCTGCTGGGCCGCGTCGTACCGACACCCTGGGGGTCGATTCCGGAGATATCGATTCCCTACGTCCTCTTCGGCCCCTGCGCACACAGGGGCCGCGTCTCGCATTCGCCGGCGACCGCGATCGCGAGCTCGAGGCCCGACTTCCCGAGATCCGAAAGGGCCTTGAGGCTGCGCGCTTCTTCGCGAATTCGGAGCTCACCGCGAACGCGTTCTGGTCGACCGCGCCGCCGGCGGGCAGCACCTTCAGGCCCATCCGCCCGGCCGGCTTCTTCGGCGTGGCGACCGTGGCGTCGGCATCCACTGGAGGCGACCGCCTTCGCGTTTCGTCCGTTCCCCTTCAGGTTGAGGAATTCCGCGGGCGTCGCCGCGTATTCGGGGACGCCGTGCATGGCCTCCTTCTCCAGCCGGGGTTCATGGATCAGCGGTCGCTCAACCTCCCGCTGATCCACTGCAGTGTCGCCGGGATCTCCCGCCGCCATGTGTTGAAGTTGTGGCCGCCGCTGTCGAGGATGATCGACGAGATCCGGGTGAGCTGCTTGGACTTCACGAGGTCTATGAAGCCGAGCGTGGCCTTGTAGTTGGCCTCGCCCAGCTTGCTGCTGCTGACGAGCAGCGAGGTGTCGGGCGCGGGCTTGTTCTTCAGGTACCACCGCAGGTCGGCGCTGTTCTGCAGTGCCTTGTTCCCCTGGAAGAGGTCGCCCGTCGTGGGGTCGATCGGTGCCTTGTAGTACGGCGAAAGGCCCGCGCCGGCGGCGTACACCTCGGGGTGGTGGATGGCGAGCTTCAGCGCGCAGTAGCCGCCCGTGGAGTCGCCGATGATGCCCCAGCTGCCGGGTTTCCTGCCCACCCTGTAGTGGGCCGACACGGCGTCGGGGAGGTCCTTGGCGAAGAACGACTCGGCCTGCGGGCCGCCGGGGATGTCGACGCACTCGGTGTCCCTCGGGGGCGCGACGGTCGGCCGCAGCATGACGAGGATCATCGGCTGCATCTTGCCGTTCTTGGCCATCTCGTGGGCCGTCTGCGGGTAGTGCAGCCCCTTGATGAGCGCCTCGGCGGTGCCGGGGTAGCCGGTCAGGACGGTGGCGGCGGGGAAGGTACGGGTGCGGTACTGCGGCTGGAAGTACTCCGGGGGGAGATAGACGTACGCCGGAGTGGCGATGTGCGTCGTACGGCCGACGATGTCGACCTTCTGGATCTGGCCGCCGATCTGCGGCCGGGAACCGCCCGACACATTCACCTGCTGGGTGTCGACCACTTGGAGGGGGCCGCCGCCCGAGCCGTTGTGGTCGATGACCACCCCCTCGCCGCTCTCCTGCCCGAAGAGGTCCGCCCAGCTGGCGTAGAACCCGAACGCCTGGTTGGCGAAGAGGCCGATCGAGGCGAAGATCGCCACCTGGGTGGCCAGCAACAGGCCGACCCGTCCGCTGACGGCCCGCCAGTTGCGCCGTGCCAGCCATGGCCACCACCACACCGTGCCGACGAACAGCAGCACGGCGAGCAGGACCGCCAGCACCAGAACCTTGTTGCTCGTGAGACCCATGAGCTGTTCCCGCCTGCGCTTTCCGTCCCCGGCCTGCGCAGCTCCTTCGCGTGCGCTTGCCCCGGACTTTCCTTGCCTTTTGAACCGGCTTTCCGGAAGGGAGTGAACCTGTCTCCCCAAGACACCGTCCTAGAGGGCGCAATGTCGCCGGATGCCGGAATTGGCACCGGATTCAAGGTCTCTCGCAGAACTACGGGATGCGATGTCTGTCAGGATAGATGGGGAAATGTCGGGCGAGGTTCCGAGCCGAACTGGCCGGTCACGGCGCATAGTCCGCGGTCCGCGCCCGGAGGCCGTCCCCGCCCTGGTCGCCAGGGCCTGCACGCTCGTCGGACTCCTGGACATCGCCGCCGGCGTCTTCCCGCGCTTCCGGCGCAGCCGCATGCACGCCCTGGCCGAGGTACTGCCCGGCTCGTTCGGCCCGTTCGCCGCCGCGCTGTCGCTCAGTACCGGCGTGCTTCTTCTGCTGCTGGCTCACGGGCTGCGGCGACGCAAGCGCCGGGCATGGCGGGCCGCCGCCGTACTGCTGCCGGCCGGTGCCGTCGCGCAGTTCGCGTACCGCCACTCCCTCATCGGCGCCGTCATCTCCCTGGCGCTGCTCGCACCGCTGCTGCGCCACCGAGGCGAATTCGCGGCCCTGCCCGATCCGCGCAGCCGCTGGCGCGCGCTCGCCAACTTCGTGCTCATGGGCGCCGGTTCCCTGGTCCTCGGGCTCGTCATCGTCAGCGTCCACGAGAACCACATGATCGGCGACCCCAGTCTGGCCGACCGCATCACCCACGTCCTGTACGGCCTGGTCGGCTTCGAAGGACCCGTCGACTACACCGACCCCACGTCCTGGACGGTCGCCTTCTCGCTCGGCGCGCTCGGCTGGCTGACCGCCGTTACGACCATCTACCTGGCCTTCCGGCCCGAACACCCCGCCGCACGCCTCACGGAGGACGACGAGAACCGGCTGCGGGCCCTCCTGGAGAAGCACGGCGGCCGCGATTCGCTGGGCCACTTCGCGCTCCGCCGCGACAAGGCCGTCGTCTTCTCGCCCAGTGGCAAGGCGGCGGTGACGTACCGCGTCGTGTCGGGCGTGATGCTGGCCAGCGGCGACCCGATCGGCGACGTGGAGGCCTGGCCCGGCGCGATCGAGCGCTTCATGGACGAGGCCAGAGCACACTCCTGGACGCCCGCCGTCATGGGCTGCTCCGAGACGGGCGGCGAGGTGTGGACCCGCGAGACCGGTCTGGACGCCCTCGAACTGGGTGACGAGGCGGTGGTGGATGTCGCGGATTTCTCCCTGGCCGGGCGCGCGATGCGAAATGTGCGCCAGATGGTGAAACGCATCGAGAGGGCTGGTTACGAGACGCGGGTACGGCGCATCCGTGACCTCGGCGAGGGGGAACTGGACCGCATACGTCGCGCGGCGGAGGACTGGCGCGGCACGGACACCGAGCGCGGCTTCTCCATGGCGCTCGGCCGCATCGGCGACCCGGCCGACGGGGACTGTCTGATCGCCACCGCCCACAAGGCCGACGCCGAACCCGGCCCGTACGGCGACCTGAAGGCCGTCCTGCACTTCGTCCCCTGGGGCACGGACGGCGTCTCGCTCGACCTCATGCGCCGGGACCGCTCGGCCGACCCCGGCATGAACGAACTCCTCATCGTGGCGGCGCTCCAGGCGGCTCCCCGCCTCGGCATCCGGCGAATCTCACTCAACTTCGCGATGTTCCGCTCGGCCCTCGCCCGCGGCGAGAAGATCGGCGCGGGACCCGTGCTGCGCGCCTGGCGGGGCCTGCTGGTCTTCCTCTCGCGCTGGTTCCAGATCGAGTCCCTGTACAAGTTCAACGCCAAGTTCCGCCCGCGCTGGGAGCCCCGCTTCGTCGTCTACGGCTCCTCCCGCGACCTCCCGCGCATCGGCTTCGCCGCCATGCAGGCCGAGGGCTTCGTGAACCTGGCGCTGCCGCGCCTGCTGCGCCGCCGGACGCCGACGCCGCGCCCGTGCGCGCACGCGGTGGCGGAGCACGGGATCAGGGCGGCGTAGGCACCCAGGAACAGGCCTGAGCGAGGGCCCGAACCGCCCAGCCCTGGGCCCTCGCTCAGGCCGCCCGCCGAAATACCTGGCGGTCGGTCGAACCGAGTGAGCCTCCCGGAGGCGATTCGGCCCCCCGCCGGAGGCCTAGGCTGGACGTATGAGCAATGAGCGCGGGCGCGGCCGAGTCGCGGGACTGCCGGCATGGGACCGCTGCGCGGTCATGGGCGTCGTCAACGTAACCCCCGATTCCTTCTCCGACGGCGGCCGCTGGTTCGACACGACAGCCGCCGTCAAGCACGGCCTCGGCCTGGTCAGCGAGGGCGCCGACCTCGTGGACGTCGGCGGCGAGTCCACCCGCCCCGGCGCCACCCGCGTCGACGAGGCGGAGGAACTCAAGCGCGTCATCCCGGTGGTCCGCGGCCTCGCCTCCGAGGGCGTCACCGTCTCCGTCGACACCATGCGCGCGAGCGTCGCCGAGCAGTCGCTCGCCGCGGGCGCCGCCCTGGTCAACGACGTCAGCGGCGGCCTCGCCGATCCCGCGATGATCCCCGCGGTCGCGGCGACCGGCGCCCCCTTCGTGGTCATGCACTGGCGCGGCTTCCTGCAGGGTGGCAACGTGAAGGGGTCGTACGAGAACGTCGTGTGCGAAGTGATCGACGAACTGCACGCACGCGTGGAGGCCGTTCTGGCGGGCGGCATCGCCCCCGACCGCATCGTCGTCGACCCGGGTCTCGGCTTCTCCAAGGACCCCGAGCACGACCTGGCGCTCCTGGCCCACCTCGACCGGCTGAGTGAACTCGGTCACCCGCTGCTCGTCGCCGCGTCCCGCAAGCGGTTCCTGGGCCGCGTACTGGCCGGCCCGGAGGGCGCCCCGCCGCCCGCGCGCGAACGGGACGCCGCGACCGCCGCCGTCTCCGCGCTCGCCGCCCAGCAGGGCGCGTGGGCCGTCCGCGTCCACGAGGTACGGGCCACCGCCGATGCCGTCCGCGTCGCCCGGGCCGTCGAGGGCGCCCGCGCGGCGGGGGCACCGGACACGGAGGCCCAGGCCGCAGAGGGAGCCCGGTGAGCACCCCCCACACCGACGTCGAACAGGTCGAACTCGCCAACACGGCGTTCTACGAGGCCATGGAGCGGGGCGACTTCGAACTGCTGTCCTCGCTGTGGCTGGCCCCGCTGGACACGTCCGAGGACGACGTCGAGGGCGAGGGCGCGGTGATCTCCTGCGTCCACCCCGGCTGGCCCGTCCTCAACGGTCGCGGCGAGGTGCTGCGCTCGTACGCGCTGATCATGGCGAACACGGACTACATCCAGTTCTTCCTCACCGACGTGCACGTCTCCGTCACCGGCGGCATGGCGCTGGTCACCTGCACGGAGAACATCCTCAGCGGCGGTCCCACCCCCGACGACAGCGACGAGCTCGGCCCGCTCGTGGGCCAGCTGGTGGTCGCCACGAATGTGTTCCGCCGCACAGCCGACGGCTGGAAGCTCTGGTCGCACCACGCCTCCCCCGTCCTCGCCGAGTCCGGCGAGGAAGAGGACGACGACACCTCCGGTTGAGTGGGTAGTCGACTCACAGGAACCAAGAAGTGGTTGGAATCACGAACCTCGGGGTAGGGGCGGCTACCAACCCGTGAGCCGCCGTGTTCCCCAGGGGAAACGCCCGGTGAAGCCTGATGGCCTTCGCCCGGGCGCGCGTCCCCGTGGGCGAACGTTGTCAGTGCCCGCAGGTAGATTCGTTTGAGGCTGGTGTGCCGACCGCACTCGGTTCACGATGGCCGCTACCGACGATTGCAGGAGTGATTCGCGTGGATCGTGTCGCGCTGCGCGGCCTCAAGGCCCGCGGGCACCACGGTGTCTTCCAGAGGGAACGCGAGGAGGGCCAGACCTTCATCGTGGACCTGACGCTGGGCCTGGACACCCGGCCGGCCGCGGCCGACGACGACCTGGCGAAGACCGTGCACTACGGCATCGTGGCAGAGGAGGTCGTCGCCGTCGTCCAGGGCGAGCCCGTCGACCTCATCGAGACGCTCGCCGAGCGCATCGCCCAGGCATGTCTCAAACACGACGGAGTTCAGGAGGTCGAGGTCTGCGTCCACAAACCGGACGCGCCGATCACGGTCCCCTTCGACGACGTGACCGTCACCATCACCCGGAGCCGAGTATGACCGCCTTCTACACCGAGGGTCAGAGCGACCCGACCGTACAGCCGGTACCCGCCTCCGTGGTGAAGCAGGTGGACGCCGCCGACACGACCCTGCAGAACCCCAAACGCGCGGTGATCTCCCTCGGCGCGAACCTGGGCAATCGTCTGGAGACCCTCCAGGGCGCCATCGACGCGCTGGAGGACACGCCCGGCGTCCGCGTCAAAGCGGTCTCCCCCGTCTACGAGACCGAGCCCTGGGGCGTCGAACCGGGCAGCCAGCCGACGTACTTCAACGCGGTGGTGGTCCTCAAGACCACCCTCCCCCCGTCCTCGCTCCTGGAGCGGGCGCACGCGGTCGAGGAAGCCTTCCACCGTGTACGGGACGAGCGCTGGGGCCCGCGCACTATCGACGTCGACATCGTGGCGTACGCCGATGTCGTCTCCGACGACCCGGTTCTGACCCTCCCTCACCCGCGCGCCCACGAGAGGGCCTTCGTCCTCGCCCCCTGGCACGACGTGGAGCCCGAGGCCCAACTGCCGGGCCGCGGCCCCGTCGCCCAGCTCCTCGCGACGATCACCCGGGACGGCATCGCGCCCCGCGCCGACCTGGAACTCCGGCTGCCCGAGTAGTCGTTAAGGTCAAGACGACCATCAGGCCGCGGATGACCGAAGGGGCAAAGTGAAACAGCTGCGCATCAGGACGCTGGTGGCCGTGTTCGTCGTGGCCGGTGTCCTGTCCTGGGCGGGCGCCCGCCTGTGGAACGCGGTGGGCACGCTCCCCCGGGTCCCCCTCGCCGCCCCCATCGTCCTGGCCCTGATCGCGGTCGTCCTGCTGGCGACGGCGCTCTCGCTGCGCGCCCGGCTCAAGGCCCAGCGCGAGCGCCGCCCCGGCGCCAAGGGCGTCGACCCGCTGATGGCGGCCCGCGCGGTCGTCTTCGGGCAGGCGAGCGCCCTGGTCGCCGCCCTGGTCGCCGGGATGTACGGCGGCACGGGCGTATTCCTGCTGGAATCCCTGGACATCCCCGCCCGCCGCGACCAGGCCATCTACGCCGGCCTCTCCGTCGTCGCCGGCATCGGCGTCATAGCGGCCGGCTTCTTCCTGGAACGCGTCTGCAAGCTCCCCGAGGACGACGAGAACAACGGCGGGACGGCTCCCGTGGCGTAGCCCACCACGTTCACCGTCTGACCGCTGGGCACCCCGCACCCCACCACGATCCCCCTTGATCAGCGATCAAGTTCACTGATCGGGGACCGTATCGGACATCACTGACAATCGGGTCAGCGCGCCAGTATCAGGCTCATCGCCTCAGCGCGGGTCGTAGCATCCCGAAGCTGCCCACGTACTGCAGAGGTCGTGGTCTTGGCTCCCGGCTTGCGAATACCGCGCACCGACATGCACATGTGTTCGGCCTCGATGACGACGATCGCGCCACGCGCCTCAAGGATCCGCATCAGTGAGTCGGCGATCTGCGTGGTGAGTCGTTCCTGTACCTGGGGACGACGCGCAAACACCTCGACAAGGCGGGCGAGTTTCGACAGGCCGGTGATCTTGCCGGTGTCCGCCGGGATGTATCCGACGTGGGCCACCCCGTGGAACGGCAGCAGATGATGCTCGCACAAGCTGACAATTTCGATGTCCTTGACCAGGACCATCTCGTCGTGCCCAAGGTCGAACGTCGTCGTCAGTACGTCCTCCGGAACCTGCCTCAGCCCGGCAAACAACTCCTTGTACGCACGAGCCACCCTCCCCGGCGTCTCCCTGAGGCCCTCGCGGTCCGGGTCCTCGCCGACCGCGATCAGCAACTCTCGTACGGCGTTCTCGGCGCGCTTCTCGTCGAATTCGCCGATCGTGCCCTCGCCGTCCAGCGTCACGGGGTCGGTCATCTGGTCCTCGTTCCTGTGGATCTTGCGCGTGCCAGTCGACGCGCCCCAAGCATGCGGGCACACCAAAATGCCGCACCCTCCAGGCTAAAACCTGGGGGGTGCGGCATTAATTCCGGGCCTGGTGAGGCCACCGGGAGCCGGGAATCAGCTCTCGGTGCGGTCATCCGGAGCCGCCTCGGCGGCCGGGACCGATTCCGTCGCGTTGGCGATGGCCGGCGACGAGCCGTTCGCCCCGTTCGTCAGTGACAGCTCCTTGGGGGAGAGCACCGGCGGGCGGGTGGACGGGGTGCGGCGGGAGGAGCCGGTCCACGCGGGGCGGGCCGGGCGCTTGACGATGGGAGCGAAGACCTCGGCGATCTGCTCCTTGTTCAGTGTCTCCTTCTCCAGCAGCTGGAGCACCAGCTGGTCGAGGACGTCGCGGTTCTCGACCAGGATCTCCCAGGCCTCGTTGTGCGCATTCTCGATGAGCTTCTTGACCTCTTCGTCGACGAGCGCGGCGACCTCTTCCGAGTAGTCGCGCGGGTGCGCCATCTCCCGGCCCAGGAAGGGCTCGGTGTTGTCGCCGCCGAACTTGATCGCGCCGAGACGCTCGGTCATGCCGTACTGCGTGACCATCGCGCGGGCCGTTGCGGTGGCCTTCTCGATGTCGTTCGCAGCGCCGGTGGTCGGGTCGTGGAAGACGAGCTCCTCGGCCGCACGCCCGCCCAGCATGTATGCCAGCTGGTCGAGCATCTCGTTGCGGGTCGTGGAGTACTTGTCCTCGTCCGGCAGGACCATCGTGTAGCCGAGGGCACGGCCGCGCGACAGGATCGTGATCTTGTGGACCGGGTCGGAGTTCGGAGACGCCGCCGCGACCAGGGCGTGACCGCCCTCGTGGTACGCGGTGATCTTCTTCTCCTTGTCCGACATGATCCGGGTCCGCTTCTGCGGGCCCGCGACCACACGGTCGATCGCCTCGTCGAGCATGTTGTTGTCGATCAGCTTGCCGTTGCCACGCGCGGTGAGCAGCGCCGCTTCGTTCAGCACGTTCGACAGGTCCGCGCCCGTGAAGCCCGGCGTACGCCGGGCGACCGCCGACAGGTCGACGTCCGGAGCGACCGGCTTGCCCTTCTGGTGAACCTTGAGGATCTCCAGACGGCCCTGCATGTCCGGGCGGTCGACCGCGATCTGGCGGTCGAAGCGGCCGGGGCGCAGGAGGGCCGGGTCGAGGATGTCGGGCCGGTTGGTGGCGGCGATCAGGATGACGCCGCCCTTCACGTCGAAGCCGTCCATCTCGACGAGCAGCTGGTTCAGCGTCTGCTCGCGCTCGTCGTGACCGCCGCCGAGGCCGGCGCCGCGGTGACGGCCGACCGCGTCGATCTCGTCGACGAAGACGATCGCCGGAGCATTCGCCTTGGCCTGCTCGAACAGGTCGCGGACTCGGGAGGCACCGACACCGACGAACATCTCGACGAAGTCGGAACCGGAGATCGAGTAGAAGGGAACGCCGGCCTCGCCCGCGACAGCGCGCGCGAGCAGCGTCTTACCGGTACCAGGAGGCCCGTACAGGAGCACGCCCTTGGGGATCTTCGCCCCGACGGCCTGGAACTTCGCCGGCTCCTGGAGGAACTCCTTGATCTCCTGGAGCTCCTCGACCGCCTCGTCCGAACCCGCGACGTCCGCGAACGTCGTCTTCGGGGTGTCCTTGGTGATGAGCTTCGCCTTGGACTTCCCGAAGTTCATGACTCGGGAGCCGCCGCCCTGCATCTGGTTCATCAGGAACAGGAACACGACGACGATGAGGACGAAGGGAAGCAGAGACAGCAGGATGCCGACGAACGGGTTCTGCTTGGACGGCGAGACCGTGTAGCCGTCCGGAATCTGCTTGTTCTGGTACTTGTCCTGCAGTGTGTTGGCCAGGGCCACGCCCTGGTCGCCGATGTAACTCGACTGGATCTTCGAGCTGCCTTCGACCTTTACGCCGTCCTTGAGCGAGACCTTGATGATCTGCTCGTCGCCGGTGGTGATCTTGGCCGACTCGACCTTGTTGTCATTGATCGCCTGGACGACCTGGCCGGTGTCCACCGTCTTGTAGCCGCCGGACGAACCGACGACCTGCATCAACACGACCACGGCAAGGACGGCCAGCACGATCCACATGACCGGCCCACGGAAGTATCGCTTCACGTCCATCCATACGGAGCGGTGCCGCCCCGTCCCTCCTGCCATAGTGAGTTTGATAAAGACTGTTCTTCGGACGGTACCCCAGCATTGTCACCCGAAGCCGCAGGGGACTGCTGGCATTCCCGCCTACGCATGCTCCAACGGCGCGAAACCCGCTGGGGTTCCCGATCGTCCTACAGGGACTGAGCCGCCCTCGGAAAGGGCGGGTGCTCAGCCGCCGTAGACGTGAGGCGCGAGCGTACCGACGAACGGAAGGTTGCGGTACTTCTCCGCGTAGTCGAGGCCGTAGCCGATGACGAACTCGTTCGGGATGTCGAAGCCGACCCACTCCACGTCGATCGCGACCTTGGCCGCCTCCGGCTTGCGCAGCAGCGTGCACACCTTGAGGGAGGCGGGCTCGCGGGAGCCGAGGTTGGAGATCAGCCAGGACAGGGTCAGCCCGGAGTCGATGATGTCCTCGACGATGAGGACGTGCTTGCCCTTGATGTCGGTGTCGAGATCCTTGAGGATCCGCACCACACCGGAGGACTGGGTGCCCGCGCCGTACGAGGACACGGCCATCCAGTCCATGGTGACGGGGGTGGACAGCGCACGCGCCAGGTCCGCCATGACCATCACGGCGCCCTTGAGGACACCGACGATCAGCAGGTCCTTGCCCGCGTACTCCGCGTCGATCTTCGATGCCAGCTCAGCCAGCTTGGCGTCGATCTCTTCCTTGGTGATGAGCACCGACTTGAGGTCGGTGCTCATGTCTTTCGCGTCCACCCGCATCACTTTCGGTCGTCCGTCCCACCGGCCGCTCGGACCACCCACGCGCCGCGTGAGCGGTCCTGGTGGAGGGTCCGGTTTCAGCCTTGCCGAATCACCAGTCTGCCACCCTGCCGCTGAGCGACGACTTTGCCCGGGAGACTGATGGCTCCCTGGCCGCGCCAGCCGGTGATCAGCCGGTCGACTTCTTCGATGTGGCGGGCGAACAGCGAACCGGCCGGGGCGCCCGCCTCGATGGCGGCACGGCGCAGGATGCGGCGGCGTACGGCGGGGGGCAGGGCGTAGAGCTTGGCGCACTCCAGGAGGCCCGCCGCGTCGCGCACGGAGGCCTCGGCCTGGCTGGCCCAGGCGTCCAGGGCGTCGGCGTCGTCGCGGGAGAGCTGGGCCGTACGGGCGAGCGCCTCGACGACGCCCTTGCCGAGCGCCTTCTCCAGGGCGGGCAGGCCCTCGTGGCGCAGCCGGGAGCGGGTGTAGGCCGGATCGGCGTTGTGCGGGTCGTCCCAGACGGGCAGCGACTGGGCCATGCAGGCCTTGCGGGCGGTCTGCCGGTCCAGGTGCAGGAACGGGCGGCGGTAACGGCCGTCGGCCCCCGAGACCGCGGCCATTCCGGACAGGGAGCGGATGCCGGAGCCGCGGGCGAGGCCGAGCAGGACGGTTTCGGCCTGGTCGTCGCGGGTGTGGCCGAGCAGGATCGCGGTGGCGCCGTGGCGCTCGGCGGCGGCGTCCAGGGCGGCGTACCGGGCGTCGCGTGCGGCGGCCTCGGGCCCGCCGTCGCGGCCGACGGTGACGGCGATGGACTCGGCGGGGGTCAGCCCCAGTTCGGTGAGGCGCAGCACGACTTCGTCGGCGCGCAGGTCGGAGCCGGACTGCAGACCGTGGTCGACGGTGATGCCACCGGCGCGGATGCCGAGTTTGGGGGCTTCGAAGGCGAGGGCGGAAGCGAGCGCCATGGAGTCGGCGCCGCCGGAGCACGCGACGAGCACGAGGGGCGCAGGGGGTGCCTCCCTGCTCGGACGCAGCCGGGAGCTTGCGGGCGGCTGCTCTCGCGGGGGCTGGGCAGGGCTGGTGGTGCGCCGCGTACCGGGGGCGGGCACGCGCTCCGCCTCGGGGGCGGACGGGCGCGCGGCACCGGAAACGGGCGTGCGCCGGGTGTCGGGGGCGGGCGGGTGCTCGGTGAGGATGTCGTGGAGTACGCGGCGAACCGCCAGGCGTATCGCCGCGACCGCAGGATGGGGACCCATGTCCGGTTCCCTTCATGAAGTTTTCGGGGGGTGAGCCCGAGTTCGGTCACTCAGAGTGTGTAGATGGTGACAGAACCGGGCCGTTCCCCGAGCATTGCACGCCTACCCATGCCCCACGGTCCCTCGGACGGGTGATTGGAGGGGCGTTCGCCTGCCGTCGGCCGGATTCGTTTCACGACCTTCCCGTAGGGTTCACGACTCCGCCTTGCGGTGCACCCGTGCGACCCAGTCCGCCGGTTTGGCGATCTCCGTCTTGGTGGGGAGGGTGTTCGGGGAGGTCCACACGCGGTTGAACCCGTCCATGCCGACCTGGTCGACGACCGCCCTGACGAACCGTTCGCCGTCCCTGTACTGCCTCAGTTTGGCGTCCAGACCGAGGAGCTTGCGCAGCGCCAGGTCGAGGCGGGAGGCCCCCTTGGCGCGGCGCTGCTGGAATTTCTCGCGGATCTCGCCGACGGAGGGGACCACCGCCGGGCCCACGCCGTCCATGACGAAGTCCGCGTGGCCCTCCAGGAGGGACATCACGGCGGTGAGCCGGCCGAGGATCTCGCGCTGGGCGGGCGTCTGCACGATTTCCACCAGGGAGCGGCCGCCGTCGTCCTCCTCGGTGTCGGGGCGTGAGCCCGCGAGCGACTGGGCGGCCTCCCTGATGCGCTCCAGGACGGTCATGGGGTCGACGTCGGTCTCCGCCAAGAACGACTGGATTTCGCCCTCCAGGTGGTCGCGCAGCCAGGGCACGGCCGTGAACTGGGTGCGGTGGGTCTCTTCGTGCAGGCAGACCCAGAGGCGGAAGTCGTGGGGCTCCACGTCGAGTTCGCGCTCCACGTGCACGATGTTCGGCGCGACCAGCAGGAGCCTGCCGCCGCCGTTCTCACCGGCGGGCAGTTCGCGGGTGGCCGGGGCGAAGGTCTCGTACTGCCCGAGGACCCTCGAGGACAGGAACGACAGCAGCATGCCCAGCTCGACGCCGGTGACCTTGCCGCCGACGGCGCCGAGGACGGCTCCGCCCGGGCTGCTCCCGCGCCGCTCCTGCATCTTGTCCAGGAGTGGCTTGAGGATCTCCCGGAACCCCGCGACGTTCGCCCGCACCCAGCCGGGGCGGTCGACGACGAGTACGGGGGTGTCGTGCACGATGTCCTCGCCCATACGAGTAAAGCCCCGGACGTGCTCCTCCGAGGCCTTCGCGTGCCGGCGCAGTTCCGCGACGACGGACCTGGCCTCGTCGCGGCTCACCTCGGGGCCCGGCCGCACGAGCCGGGTCGCGGTCGCGACCGCGAGATTCCAGTCGACCATCTCGGCACCACCGATGCTCGTCATGCGTCAACCGTACGTGAGCACGTCCGGCTGCGGTTAGGGGTACGTTCCGCCGGTGGCCCCCGATGCGGGACCGGCGGGGCTTTTGGCGCCCCCTGGGTAGGCGGGGGCTGGGCTCGTTTCGTCGGTGCCCGGCGCTGTCGGTTGTGCCACCCGTCCCGCCCTGCGGGACGGGTGGCACAGCGGTGACGGCGGCAGTCGGGCGGGCAGGGCGGTCGCGAGGCGGCAACTACCGGCAGCCGCAGGCTGCCAACGCCGTTGCCGTGTGGTCCAGGGCCGCTCTGGCCTCCAGCGCGTTCGGGGGGTGTGCCTCGTCGGACGTGAGGAAGGCGAAGGCCAGGAGGCGGCCGTCGGTGTCGACGACGGTGCCGGCGAGGGTGTTCACGCCGGTCAGGGTGCCGGTCTTGGCGCGGACGACGCCGGTGGCGGTGGGGGCGTCGGTGTAGCGGGTGCTGAGGGTGCCGGTGAAGCCCGCGATGGGCAGGCCGGTGAGGACCGTACGGAGTTCGGGGTGGGCCGGGTCCCCGGCCTTGGCCAGCAGCCCGGTGAGCAGGTCGGCGGAGAGCCGGTCGGCGCGGTTGAGGCCGCTGCCGTCCGCGAAGTCCGCGCCGGACAGCGGGAGTCCGAGCTTGTCCAGCTGTGTGTGGATCGCCTTGGCGTCGCCCTCGAAGCTGGGCCGCTCGTCCGAGGCGAGAGCGACCTGGCGGGCCAGGGCCTCCGCGATGTCGTTGTCGCTGTTGGTCAGCATCCGCTCGACCAGGTCGGACACGGGCGGCGAGGAGACGGAGGCCAGGGCCTGCGAGCGACTCGTCGCCTTCGAGACACCGGGGGAGGTCGTCTTGATGCCCCTGTCGTGGAGGAGGTCCGCGAACTTCCGGGCCGCGTCCGCCGCCGGGTCCGGGGCTCGCCCGGCCGGTCCGCTGATCGAGTTGTCGAGGCGGGCCTCGTCGACCATCAGCGCGGCGACTTGCGCGATGTTCTCGTTGATGCCGATGGGGTGCATCGCGGGGCCGGCGTACAGCGAGATGTCGTACGAGAGCGTCACCTGGTCCATGTGACGGGCCTTCAGGGCGGTGGCCGTGCCGTCGGCGAGGGTGCGCAGGCTGGCCCAGCCGTCGGCCTCCTTGCGCGCCGTCAGCGTCGGGTCGCCGCCGCCGACGAGTACGACCTCCTTGGTACCCGGCTCCAGGACCGTACGTGTCTCGATGCGGTGGTCGGGGCCCGGCGCCGTGAGCGCGGCGACAGCCGTGGCGATCTTCGTGGTGGAGGCCGGGATCTGGACCTCGTCCGCGCCCTTGCTGTACAGCCGCTTGCCCGTCGCCACGTCGACGACGACGGCGGTGCGCTGCGCGCCCAGGGCGGCGTTGTCCAGGAGCGGGTTCAGGACGTCCGCGAGGGCCTGCTCGGCGGGCGCGGTGCCGGTGGAGCCGCCGAGTCCGGCCAGGACGGAGACGGCGCTGGGCGCGGGCCGGGGCGCGTTCTGGGACGTAGCGGATGCATGGCCGTGATCTGCGCCACCCTCACCCTCCCGCGATGCGGCCCAGTCGCGCTCCGCCGTACGCTGACCGGAGGAGTCCCAGGGACCGGCCGCGGCCACCGCCCCGGCCGCGAGCGCCAGGCCCACGGTGGCGGCGACGGCCGTGAGCTGCAAGGTCGTGAACTGCACGGGACGCGGCCGCACGGCTTGAGTGACCCGCGCCACATGCGGTTTCACCGTCCGCGCGACCCGCACCACATGCGGTCTCGCGGCCCGCCAAGCCCTCAGCTCTGGCACGACCACCAGCCCCTTTCGCGATCACACACCTGCGTGAGGGACACTTAACCACCAGAACTATGTGTTGATCATGGAGGAGCCACCGGTGGAGTTCGACGTCACGATCGAGATTCCGAAGGGTTCACGGAACAAGTACGAGGTGGACCACGAGACCGGTCGGATCCGCCTGGACCGTCGACTCTTCACCTCGACCAGCTACCCGGCCGACTACGGCTTCGTCGAGAACACCCTCGGCGAGGACGGCGACCCGCTGGACGCCCTGGTCATTCTGGACGAGCCGACCTTCCCGGGCTGCCTCATCCAGTGCCGCACGATCGGCATGTTCCGCATGACCGACGAGGCCGGCGGCGACGACAAGCTGCTGTGCGTCCCGGCGCACGACCCGCGTGTGGAGCACCTGCGCGACATCCACCACGTGTCGGAGTTCGACCGCCTGGAGATCCAGCACTTCTTCGAGGTCTACAAGGACCTGGAGCCCGGCAAGTCCGTCGAGGGCGCCAACTGGGTGGGCCGCACCGAGGCCGAGGCCGAGATCGAGCGTTCCTACAAGCGCTTCAAGGAGCAGGGCGGTCACTGACCCCTTGTGACCTGCGGGCCGCGTGACCCTGACGGGGTCGCGCGGCCCGTTCGTGTATCCGTACGCATACTGGGGCGTACGAAAGGTCCTAGTCGGGAGTGGTGGTGTCGGACCCGGAGGCGGAAGACCGCAAGCCGCAGTCGGACGAGGCGAGGAGTGCTTTCACCCAGCCGGCCGGTGTGGCGGCGCCGCAGCCCCCGGCGGTGGACGACGAGTCGTCGACGACGTCCGAGTTCGCGCTCCCCGAGGGGCTCGACGTGCCGCAGCCGCCCGGCGCCGAGGCGGAAGGTTCGGCGTTCAGCACTCCGCGCACCTACAGCGCCAAGCAGGCGCCGCCCGCCTTCACCCCGGCGACCGGCATCCCTGTGGTCAGCCTGGCCAAGGACGTGCCCTGGCAGGACCGCATGCGCACCATGCTGCGTATGCCGGTGGCCGAGCGGCCCGCGCCCGAGCCGGTGCACAAGGAGGACGAGGCGGGCCCGGCCGTCCCGCGCGTGCTCGACCTGACCCTGCGTATCGGCGAGTTGCTTCTCGCGGGCGGTGAGGGCGCCGAGGACGTGGAGGCGGCGATGTTCGCGGTCTGCCGCTCGTACGGCCTGGACCGCTGCGAGCCGGGCGTCACCTTCACCCTGCTGTCCATCTCGTACCAGCCGTCCCTGGTGGACGACCCGGTGACGGCCTCGCGGACCGTACGCCGCCGGGGCACCGACTACACGCGGCTGGCGGCCGTGTACCGGCTCGTCGACGACCTCAGCGATCCCGAGACCTCGATCTCCCTGGAGGACGCCTACCGGCGGCTCGCCGAGATCCGCCGCAACCGGCACCCGTATCCCGGCTGGGTGCTGACCGCGTCCGGGGGCCTGCTCGCGGGCGCGGCCTCCGTGCTGGTCGGCGGTGACGCGCTCGTGTTCGTCGCCGCGGCGCTCGGGGCGATGCTGGGAGACCGGCTGGCGTGGCTGTGCGCGGGGCGCGGGCTGCCGGAGTTCTACCAGTTCACGGTGGCCGCGATGCCCGCGGCCGCGATCGGCGTCGCGCTCCAGCTGGCGAACGTCGATGTGAAGGCGTCCGCCGTGATCACCGGTGGGCTGTTCGCGCTGCTGCCCGGGCGGGCGCTCGTCGCGGGCGTACAGGACGGGCTGACCGGCTTCTACATCACGGCGTCCGCACGTCTGCTCGAAGTCATGTATTTCTTCGTGGGCATCGTCGTCGGCGTCCTGGTGGTGCTCTATTTCGGCGTGAAGCTGAGCGCCGAGCTCAATCCGGACCAGGCCCTGAGCATCTCCGAGCGGCCCGTTCTGCAGATCGCGGCGTCCATGCTGCTGTCGCTCACCTTCGCGATCCTGCTCCAGCAGGAACGGTCCACCGTCCTTGCGGTGACCCTCAACGGGGGCGTGGCCTGGTCGGTGTACGGGGCGATGCACTACGCGGGCGGCATCTCGCCGGTCGCCTCGACGGCCGTCGCGGCGGGGCTTGTCGGGCTGTTCGGGCAACTGCTGTCGCGGTATCGGTTCGCGTCGGCGCTGCCGTACACCACCGCGGCGATCGGGCCCCTGTTGCCAGGGTCGGCCACCTACTTCGGGCTGTTGTCGATCGCGCAGAGCGAGGTGGACAAGGGGCTGGTGTCTCTCAGCAAGGCCGCTGCCCTCGCCATGGCCATCGCCATCGGGGTGAATCTGGGGTCGGAGATCTCTCGGCTGTTCCTGCGGATTCCTGGAGGGTCCGCCGCCGGCCGCCGGGCCGCGAAGCGGACGCGGGGCTTCTGAGGGCCGGGCGCCCGACAGCCCGGTGCTTTCCGTCGGGCGGCGACTGCCGGTCGTCCGTGGCTCCTCGCGCCACGCGGCGGGGCCGCCCAGTGCTCAGCCCCGCTCCCCCGACGGCTCAGCCCAAGTTCTGCGGGTACCCCTCGCCGTAGTAGCCCTGGTCCGAGGCGTACGGCTGCTGCTGGTGACCCTGGGGGTACTGCTGAGGCGGGTAGGCCTGGCCCTGGTCGTAGCTCTGGTCATAGCCCTGGTCGTAGCCGTACGGCTGCTGGTGCGGTTCCTGGTACTGCTGCGGGTAGGGCTCCTGGTACTGCTGCTGGTGCGGGTAACCCTGGTCCTGGTGGGGCTGGTTGTCATACGGGGGGTTCTGCAGCCGCAGCGGCCTCGTCGCGTCGTCCATGACCGGCGGCGCGGCCTGCGTCCGGGCCGGGGTCCGGGGCCGGGCAGGCTCCTGCGGCGGGTTCTTCCTGGCCTTGGAGCGGGCCCGCAGGAACTCGATGATGATCGGGACCACCGAGACGAGGACGATCAGGATCAGGATCGCCTCGATGTTCTTGTGGACGAAGTCGATATTGCCGAGCCAGGAGCCGAGCAGCGTGACGCCCGCGCCCCACAGGACGCCACCGATGATGTTGAAGGTGATGAACGAGCGGTACTTCATGCCGCTGACGCCGGCGATGATCGGGGTGAACGTCCGCACGATGGGCACGAAGCGGGCCAGGACCAGGGACTTGGGCCCGTACTTCTCGAAGAACTCGTGGGCCTTGACCACGTTCTCCTGCTTGAACAGGCGGGAGTTCGGGCGGGTGAAGAGCGAGGGGCCGACCTTCTTGCCGAAGAGATAGCCCGCCTGGTCGCCGAGGATCGCGGCGAGGCAGATCAGCACGATGGCCGCCCACAGGGGGAAGTCCATCGTGCCCGCGGTGATCAGCAGGCCGCAGGTGAACAGCAGCGAGTCGCCCGGCAGGAAGAAGCCGATGAGCAGGCCGGACTCGGCGAAGACGACGAGCAGCAGGCCCCAGATGCCGAAGTTGTCCAGAAGCGTGTTCGGATCCAGCCAGCTTGGACCAAGGGCAAGCGTCGTCACGGTTCCGGGCTCCTGAAGGGGTGGAGGAAGAGGCGGCGTCCTGGTACGGCCGCACAAAGCTATCAACGCAATGTGTCGACCCCAGGTTCCACCGGTGACTCCAGGATGCACTGTGGGGCGACTGGGACAAAGCTGTGAGCCATGGGCATCGATGAATACGGTGGCGGCCAGGGACCCCAGTCGGACGTCCTGGTCGTGACGACGAACGACGTACCCGGTTACCGCGTCCAGCAGGTCATCGGTGAGGTCTTCGGCCTCACCGTGCGCTCCCGGCACCTGGGCAGCCAGATCGGCGCGGGTCTGAAGTCGATGATCGGCGGTGAGCTCAAGGGGCTCACCAAGACGCTCGTACAGACCCGCAACCAGGCCATGGAGCGGCTCGTCGAGCAGGCACGCGCACGGGGCGGCAACGGCGTGCTGATGTTCCGCTTCGACGTGACGGAGGCGGCGGACGTGGGGACGGAGGTGTGCGCATACGGGACGGCGGTGGTCCTGGTCAAGGTGTAGCGCACGCGGGTGCGCGGAGCAGCGCACGCACGCCGGTAAGGGGCGTCCGCCAAGGCGGACGGCCCTTACCTGCGCTTCCCGCGGGTACCGCCGTCAGGCATCCCGCGCGTGCCGCGCCGCGTTCGCCGTGATCGCGTCCCTCAGGTGCTCGGCGAGGCCCGGCCGCATGGCGTCGTAGAACGCCTTGAACCGCTCGTCCGAGACGTACATCCCGCCGAGGCACCGGTGGAGCTCGTACGAGCACTCGTAGAACCACTTGCAGATGTGCCGGCGGTGTTCCTCGGCCAGGTCCATGGCCGCCTCGCCGGTCGGTGGCTCACCGGTGGCCATCAGGGCCTGGTAGCGCTCGCTCCAGGCGTCGACCTCGGCCTGAACGCGTTTCCAGTCGTCCTTGGTGTAACGGGCGGCCCGGCGCTGCGATTCGGCGTACTCCTCGGTGCCGCCCCAGCGCTGCTCCGCCTCCTCGGCGTACTGCTCGGGGTCCTTGTCGCCGAAGACCTCGAACCTCTCCTCGGGCGTGAGATTGATGCCCATCTTGCGTGCCTCCATGGCGTGCTCCACGGCCGCGGCCATCTTCTGCAGCTTCTCGATCCGGGCGGTCAGCAACTCGTGCCGGCGGCGCAGATGCGCGCGCGGGTCCGCGTCCGGGTCGTCGAGCAGGGCGGCGACCTCGTCGAGCGGGAAGCCGAGTTCTCGGTAGAACAGGATCTGCTGCAGCCGGTCGAGGTCGGCTTCGCCGTAACGCCGGTGGCCCGCGTGGCTGCGCCCGCCGGGCGCGAGCAGGCCGATCTCGTCGTAGTGGTGCAGTGTGCGCACCGTGACCCCGGCGAAACCGGCGACCTGGCCCACTGAGTAGCTCACTTCCGCTCCTTGTGTCGGTACGCACTCCACGGTGGGCCCTTACGTGGCGTGAGGTGCAAGCCCGTTTCCGCGGCGTGCCTCGCCTGCGCCGCTCCGGATGTTGGGCCCGTTTCACCCGCATATGGTGAGCCCGTGGCCCAGGACTCCGCGCAGCAGGCGCCCACCACCGCTCCCGCGGCCCCCGCGCGCGCCCTGCTGCCGTTGATCCTGCCCGCTCTCGTCGTGGGTGTGGTGTCGAGCCTGCTCTTCGTCGGGGTGAGCGTGGCGGCCGAGAAGCTCCAGGGGGTGCTGTGGCAGAACCTGCCCGACGCCCTGGGGATCGGCCGTTACTCCGTGCTGTGGATGTTCGTCATGCTCACCGCGACCGGCATCGCGGTCGGACTGGTGGTGTGGAAGGTGCCGGGGCACGCGGGGCCCGACCCGGCCACCATGGGGCTCAACGCGCCCGCGCTGCCGCCCGTCGTGCTGCCGGGCCTGCTGCTGGCGGCCGCTCTGATGCTCGCGGGCGGCCCGAGCCTCGGCCCCGAGAACCCGATCATCGCTGTGAACGTCGGGCTGGCGGTGTGGCTGGGCCGCCGGTTCATCTCCGGGCTGCCGGGCGGGCTGTGGGTGGCGCTGGCGGAGGCGGCGACGCTCGGCGCGCTGTTCGGCACACCGGTGGCGGCGGCCCTGGTCATCTCGGAGTCGCTGGCCGGGAAGCCGATCAAGGGGCTGCTGTGGGACAACCTCTTCGCTCCCCTGGCCGCCGCCGCGGCCGGCGCCCTGACGACCGACCTGGTCCACCACGCGACCTTCGACCTCCACCTGCCCCCGATCGGCCGGACGGACGGGGGCGACGTGCTCGCGGCGATCGTCGTCGCGTCGGTCGGCGCGCTGCTCGGCATGTGCGCCGTCTACGCCTTCCCGTACCTCCACTCGGCCTTCCAGCAGCTGCGGCATCCGATGCTGATGCTTCCGGTGGGCGGGCTCGTCCTGGGGGCGTTGGGGGCCCTGGGCGGCCCGCTGACGCTCTTCAAGGGGCTGGACCAGATCGCGGAGCTGGCCCGCGACCCGGAGGGCTGGTCGGCCGGGCAGTTCGCCACGATGACGGTGGTGAAGCTGGCCGCCCTGGCGGTCGCCGCGTCCTGCGGCTTCCGCGGCGGCCGGATCTTCCCCGCCGTGTTCGTGGGCACCGCCCTCGGCCTCTGTGCCCACGCCCTGGTGTCCGGCGTCCAGCCCGCCGTGGGCGTGGCGGCGGGCGTGCTGGGCATGCTCCTGGCCATCACCCGGCAGGGCTGGGTGAGCCTGTTCACCGCCGCGGTCCTCGTCGCCTCGCCGACGACCCTCGCCCTTTTGTGTATCGCCTCGCTGCCGGCCTGGCTGCTGGTGACCGGCAGACCGCAGATGCAGCTCCACGACGACGGAAGCCCAGTCCACTAGGAAACGAGGAGACGCCATGCCACTTCACCGAGGCCCCGAGAAGCCCGACGAGCGCCCGAGGTCCGTCAACCCGTTCTACGGGGAGACGAATCCGATCAGCGACATGGTCGAGGCCCCGCCGAAGCACCGGCTCCCCGATGGCCCGCTGCCGCCCACGATCGCGTACCAGCTCGTCCACGACGAACTCATGCTGGACGGGAACTCGCGGCTGAACCTCGCCACCTTCGTCACCACCTGGATGGAACCGCAGGCCGGCATCCTGATGGGGGAGTGCCGGGACAAGAACATGATCGACAAGGACGAGTACCCGCGCACGGCCGAGCTGGAGCGGCGCTGCGTGGCGATGCTCGCCGATCTGTGGAACGCGCCGGATCCGGCGGCCGCCGTGGGCTGTTCGACCACCGGGTCGAGCGAGGCGTGCATGCTGGCCGGGATGGCGCTGAAGCGACGGTGGGCCACACGGAACGCGGACCGCTACCCGGGGGCGCGCCCCAATCTCGTCATGGGTATCAACGTCCAGGTCTGCTGGGACAAGTTCTGCAACTTCTGGGAGGTCGAGCCGCGCCTGGTCCCGATGGAGGGCGACCGGTTCCACCTCGACCCCCGCGCGGCGGCCGAGCTGTGCGACGAGAACACCATCGGGGTCGTCGGCATCCTCGGGTCGACCTTCGACGGGTCGTACGAGCCGATCGCGGAACTGTGCGCGGCCCTCGACGAACTCCAGGAGCGCACCGGCCTGGACATCCCCGTGCATGTCGACGGCGCCTCCGGGGCCATGATCGCGCCCTTCCTCGACGAGGACCTGGTCTGGGACTTCCGGCTGCCGAGGGTGTCGTCGATCAATACCTCGGGGCACAAGTACGGCCTGGTCTACCCGGGCGTCGGCTGGGCGCTGTGGCGCTCGTCGGCCGAGCTGCCGGAGGAACTCGTCTTCCGCGTCAACTACTTGGGCGGCGACATGCCGACCTTCGCGCTCAACTTCTCCCGGCCGGGCGCTCAGGTGGTGGCGCAGTACTACACCTTCCTGCGCCTGGGCCGCGAGGGCTATCGGGCGGTGCAGGAGACGACGCGCAACGTGGCCCGCGGGCTCGCCGAGCGCGTCGCGGCGCTGGGTGACTTCACGCTGCTCACCCGAGGCGACCAGCTGCCGGTCTTCGCCTTCACGACGGCGCCCGAGGTGACCTCGTACGACGTGTTCGACGTGTCGCGGCGGATGCGCGAGCACGGCTGGCTGCTGCCCGCGTACACGTTCCCGGCGAACCGCGAGGACCTGGCCGTCCTGCGCGTGGTGTGCCGCAACGGCTTCACGACCGATCTCTCCGACCTCTTCATGGAGGACTTGAGCCGCCTCCTTCCCGAACTGCGCCGACAGTCGCACCCGTTGACCCGCGACAAGGACAGGGCGACCAGCTTCCACCACTAGGACCAGGCACGCAAGAACGATGCCCCCTCACTCGGGCGAGTGACACTACTGTCGTATGGGGAACAGCTGAGAGCACCGCCACTCACGATCTCCTTCATGGGAGCAGTCATGGCCGCAGAGGCACACACCGGCGAGCAGGCGTTGCGGGCCACCTCCGAGAACTGGATGTACCCGCCCGAGGAGGGCTGGACGTGGGACCAGGTCAAGGAACTGGACGTCCCGTTCGACTGGGATCTCGTGGATGGGAACATCGTTGTACGTGGGGTGACGACGTGGTGGCACGACCAGGTCCGGAACGAGCTGTACTTCCGGCTGAGGAGCGTCCAGCGCCCGCCGTACGGCACCGCCGTCGAGCGCTGGACCCAGTTCGATGATCACAATGTCCCGAGGCCGGACATCGTCGTGTACGACAAGACCGAGGTCGACATCCGCACCATGGACTGCACGCCCGTCGCGAGCGTCGTCCTCGCCATCGAGACCGTCTCCCCTGGCTCACGTACCGACGACCGCTTCCGCAAGCCCGGCATGTACGCCGAAGCCGGAATCGCCCACTACTGGCGCGTCGAGCGCGGCGAGGACGACGTTCCGGAGGTCCACCAGTTCTGGCTCGACGAGGACAGTGAGGTCCTCGTCCCGCGCCCGGACCGGCCCGTGCACACCGGCAAGCTCACCACGGTCGTCCCCTTCCCGGTCGACATCGACCTCGGCAGCCTGACCGAGGCCGCCGCAGCGCGATGTCCTCCGCCTCGATCCCGGCCTCGTCCAGGGCGCGTACGGCCCCGGCGAGCGCCGTCATGCGGTCGGTGACCGGGGCGCTGAGGAGCCGGCGGTCGGTGTCCACCGAGACGCCCTCGGTGGGGAACGGCAACAGGGCCACGGCGGCGCCCAGTTGGCCCCCGTCGCGCAGCACCACGTCGATGCGGTCGCCGCCCGTGCGGGCCTTCAGCTCGTCCGTCGTGCCGTCGGCGATGACGCGCCCGTGGTCGACGACGGAGACACGGTCGGCGAGCTGGTCGGCCTCCTCCAGATACTGCGTGGTCAGCAGGACCGTGGTGCCGCCGCCGACCAGCGAGCGCACCGACGCCCACACCTCGGCCCGGCCGCGCGGGTCGAGCCCGGTCGTCGGTTCGTCCAGGAAGAGCACCTCCGGGTCGGTGACGAGGGACGCGGCGAGGTCCAGGCGGCGCCGCATGCCGCCGCTGTAGCGCTTGACCGCCTTGCGGCCGGTGTCCGCGAGCCCGAAGCGCTCCAGAAGCTCGTCGGCCCGCACGCGCGCGTGCCGGGCGCCCAGATGGTGCAGGCGCCCGAACATCTCCAGGCTCTGGCGTCCACCGAACTCCTCGTCGAGCGCGGCGTGCTGGCCGAGCAGCCCGATGCGCAGCCGTACCCGGCGCGCCTCGCGCACCACGTCGTGACCCGCGACCTCCACGCGGCCCCCGTCGGGCCGCAGCAGGGTGGACAGGATCCGGACCAGGGTCGTCTTGCCCGCACCGTTGGGGCCGAGCACTCCGTGCACCATGCCGCGTCCGACCAGCAGGTCGAGCCCGTCCAGTGCCTGTTTGCCGCCGTACTTCTTGCGTGCCCCTTCGACGGTGATCGCCACGTCCGCCACTGGCCTCTCCCTCGCTAGTCAAACTTGACTACCTCTCGAAAGTGACGCCGGAGACTTCATTAGTCAAACTTGCTTAGTCGCGGTCCCCCGGGTGCGGCGCCCCCGTCGCGTACGGATTCTCCTCGCCTTCGGCCAGAACGCCGACGAACGGCTCGCCCTCACCCGCGAAGGTGTAGGCCCCGCCCTCGATCCGCGCGATCAGGCCGCGCGTCCACTCGGCGTCGGCGTCGGCGGTGTGCACCCAGAGGTTCATGATCTCGCCGATGTGGCCGAGCTGTTCGGGGCCGTCCTCGGGCACATAGTGCTCGGTGACGGCGGCCCGCCACTCCCCGATCCTCCGGATCCGCTCCTTCAGGAGCCCCACCGCCTCGCTCCTCGGCAGATCGGCGATGAAGCCGATCGCCGCGGACCGGACATCCATCTTCTGGTCGTACGACGTCAGGGACTCGCGCAGGAGGGCCAGGAACTCCTCGGTGCCCTTGTCCGTGATCTCGTACTCGGTGCGCGGCGGACCGCCGGCCGTCGACGGCGCGATCTCATGGGCGTGCAGCAGTCCCTGCTTCGCCATCTGCTTGAGCGCGTGGTAGATCGAGCCGGGCTTGGCGTTGGACCACTCGTGCGCGCCCCAGTACTCCAGGTCGTTGCGCACCTGGTAGCCATGGGCCCGCCCGTGCTGGCGGACGGCGCCCAGCACCAGGAGACGGATCGCTGACATGCGGTCCACAGTAGAGCGCCACGGGCGGCCCGCCCGATGGTGGGCCCGTCAGACCGCCTGCTCCCGGGCCACCAGCTCGAAGGCGGTCGCGCCGTCCAGGGACTCGCGGACGATGTCGGCGTGGCCGGCGTGCCGGGCCGTCTCGCGGATCAGATGGAGCGCCAGCCAGCGCATCGAGACCCGCCCTTCCGGTGGGAACCAAGGATCGTTCGGGAGCGCGAAGGTGTCGTCGAGGCTGGGCACCGAGCGGAGGAACGCGTCCGTCTCGGCGGCCACCTTCTCCCAGTACGCGAGCTGCGCATCGACGGTCTCGCCCTCGACGAGGACGAAACACTCGTGCCAGTTCGACTCGTCCCGCCTGACGGCCGGCGACTCGCCCCTGGCGCGGGCGACCCAGCCCTGCTCGGTCTCGGCGACGTGCTTGAGCAGCCCGGACAGGGACAGCTCACTCGCGCTGGGGCGCGAAGCCGCCTGCTCCTCGGTCAGCCCGAGCAGTGCCCGTCGGATACCGCCCCGCTGTTCCTCCAGGAAGGAGAGCAACGCCCCGCGCTCGTCACCCTGAGCCTCCGCTCGCACATGAGTCACCATGACCGGCCGCCTTTCGTCGGGACCTCTTGCCGGGCACCTGCTGCCTGACACCGACGAAGCTACGGACCCTTGCGGTCAGCTTCTGTCCGCAAGGGTCCGGGCGGGGCGAAGACGTTCCACGACCGCGAAGACGTCCTGGAACGGGAAGAGGCTGCGCCCTAGAACGGGAAGAAGCTGCGCCCGTGCTGCACCGAGATCCACTTCACCGTGGTGAACGCGTCGACGGTCGTCTCGCCGTTCAGACGGCCGATGCCGGAGTGCTTCTCACCGCCGAAGGGGACCAGCGGTTCGTCGTGCACGGTGCCGTCGTTGACGTGGAACATGCCGGTGTCGATCTGCTTGGCGAACTGCACGCCGCGCTCGATGTCACCCGTGTGGACGGCGCCGCTCAGCCCGTACGGGGTGTCGTTGACGAGGCGGACCGCCTCGCCCTCGCCGTCGAAGGGGACGAGGAAGACGACCGGGCCGAAGATCTCCTGCTGGAGGAGGGAGGAGTCGGCGGGGACGCCGGTCAGGACGGAGGGCTCGACCAGGTTGTCGGTCGTCGTGCCGTGCACGAGGGCCGTGGCGCCCTCCGCGATCGCCTGCTCGACGGCGCCCGAAATCGCATCCGCCTGCGAGGAGTTGATGACCGGGCCGATGACCGTCTGCGGATCGCTCGGGTCGCCGGCCTTCAGAGTCTTGACCTTGGCGACGAACTTCTCGGTGAACTCGGCCTCGATCGAGCGGTCCACGAGGACACGGTTGGCGGCCATGCAGACCTGGCCCTGGTGGACGTACCGGCTGAAGACCGCCGCGTCGACGGCGTAGTCGATGTCCGCGTCGTCCAGGACCACCAGGGCGCTGTTGCCGCCCAGTTCGAGGACGGAGCGCTTGAAGTGGGCGGCGCAGACGGTGGCGACGTGGCGGCCGACCTTGTCGGAGCCGGTGAAGGAGATGACCTTGGGCACCGGGTGCTCGATGAAGGCGTCGCCTATCTCGGCTATGTCGGTGATGACGACGTTGAGCAGACCGCCCGGCAGGCCCGCGTCCTCGAAGACCTTGGCGACCAGGGAGCCGCCCACGATCGGGGTGTTCTGGTGCGGCTTGAGGACCACACCGTTGCCGAGCGCGAGCGCGGGCGCGACGGACTTGATCGACAGCAGGAAGGGGAAGTTGAAGGGGCTGATCACACCGACGACGCCGACGGGGACCTTGTAGACGCGGTTCTCCTTGCCGTCGACCGGCGAGGGGAGGATCTTGCCCTCGGGGCGCAGCGCCAGGTGGATCGACTCGCGCAGGAACTCCTTCGCGAGGTGCAGTTCGAAACCGGCCTTCAGGTGGGTGCCACCGAGCTCGGCGATGATCACCTCGGTGATCTCGGCCTCGCGCTCCTCGATGATCCGCAGGGCCTTCTCGAAGACCGCGCGACGGGCGTAGGCGTTGGTCGCGGCCCATTCCTTCTGGGCGCGCTCCGCCGCGCGATAGGCCTGATCGACCTCGTCCCTCGTGGCTATGGTGATCGACGCCAGCTTCTCGCCGTCGTACGGGTTGAAGTCGATGATGTCCCAGGAGCCGGTGCCCGGGCGCCACTCGCCGTCGATGTACTGCTGGGCCAGGTCGGTGAAGTAGGACGACATGTGCTCCTCGATCCCTCAATCCCTGCGCTGCCGAAGCAGACATCCGATCACGGTCTGATCACGCGTCATCGTACTTGTGTTTCAAGGGAGTTGGAGAATGCCTTCGGAGACTCTGTGAAGACTCTCAGGACAGCTGGAGCAGCCCCCGCAGCAAGTCGCGGCTCTCGGAGGGACCCGGACTGTCCTGCTGCAATTGCTTCAGCGCACCTTCGTACTGGGTGACGTCCTCACGCTTGTCCAGGTAGAGCGCGCTGGTGAGCTGTTCCAGATAGACGACGTCCGACAGGTCGGACTCCGGGAAGCTCAGGATGGTGAAGGAGCCGCTCTCGCCGGAGTGCCCGCCGAAGCTGAACGGCATGACCTGAAGCCGTACGTTGGGACGCTCCGAGACCTCGATCAGATGCTGGAGCTGTCCGCGCATCACCTCGCGGTCGCCGTACGGGCGGCGCAGCGCGGCCTCGTCGAGGACGATGTGGAACTCCGGGGCGTTCTCGGAGACGAGGTACTTCTGGCGCTCCAGGCGCAGCGCCACGCGGCGGTCGATGTCGGCGACGGACGCGCCCTTCATGCCGCGCGCGACGACCGCGTGCGCGTACGCCTCGGTCTGCAGCAGGCCGTGCACGAACTGCACTTCGTAGACCCGGATCAGATGGGCCGCGCCTTCGAGGCCGACGTAGGTCGGGAACCAGCTGGGCAGGACGTCGGAGTAACTGTGCCACCAGCCCGCGACGTTGGCCTCTTTCGCGAGCGAGACGAGGGAGGTGCGCTCCGCCTCGTCCGTGATGCCGTACAGCGTCAGCAGGTCCTCGACGTCGCGCGTCTTGAAGCTCACCCGTCCCAACTCCATGCGGCTGATCTTCGATTCGGAGGCACGGATCGAGTAACCGGCCGCTTCCCGGGTGATTCCACGCGCCTCCCGCAGGCGCCGCAGATGTGACCCCAGCAGCATGCGCCGCACCACCGAGCCGCTCGACTCACCAGCGCTCACGTTCGTCCGCCTCCCCAACCGTCTTCCGGGGCCGAAGTCTGCCACTAAAACACTTCAAGCAGTACTCGTTCGATTACGGAAACGGAAAGTAGCCAAAGGAGCCACACAGGAAAAGTTCAGGAGAGGGGCAACAAGAGGGAAGAAGGTGACAGAAGAAATGAGCAAGAACCGGTAGACGAAGGTCTAATTCGGGCGCGTGCACGTGCATCTGCCCTTGCATCTGCTGTACGCATTCGGAACCATGGTCCCCGCGCCACCGCTGCATCGCAACGACCGCGAACACCCGGGAGTGCCTCGCATGGGGACGAATGGATCGACCATGCTCGAGCCCTTACGGCAGGGACTTCCGCCGCTCGACCCCGCGGCCGTGTCCGACGCCGCTTCCTGTGCCCTGCCCGCCCGCTACGAAGCGGTGCGGGAGGCACGGCAGTTCACCCGAAGAACGCTGGACCAGTGGGACATCGGTGACCGCTTCGACGACGCCTGTCTGGTGGTCTCCGAGCTCGTCACCAACGCGCTGCGGCACGCACTGCCCTCGGACACGCCCCGGGACGACCAAGGCCCGCCCGTGCGGCTGCACTTGATGCGGTGGACCTCACGCCTGGTGTGCGCGGTACGCGACCCCAGTCACGACAGCCCGGTCGCGGGCGATTCGGACGACTTCTCGGCGGAGTCGGGCCGCGGCCTCTTCCTGGTCGACTCGTTCGCCGACAGCTGGGGCTGGCACCCGCTCGCCGGCACCCTCAGCGGCAAGGTCGTCTGGGCGCTGTTCCGGCTGCAGCCGCCGGCGACGGCCGAGTAGAAAACCGCGGCGCCTTTTGGCGCCGCGGTTCTACGCGCGTTACACAGCGTTGAGCGACGATCGCCCTCGGTCGCACCGGCGGGCGGGTGTCATCAGCCCGCGATCAGGTGGTCGAACTCGCCGTCCTTGATGCCCAGGAGCATCGCCTCTATCTCGGCACGCGTGTAGACGAGTGCGGGCCCCGAGGGGAACCGCGAATTCCGCACGGCCACATCACCACCTGGCAGCCGGGCGAACTCCACGCAGGAGCCCTGCGAGTTGCTGTGCCGGCTCTTCTGCCAGGCCACCCCGTTCAGTGCGGTCGCGGCCATGCCGTTGTACACGTCGTCAGCCATGCCGTCGTACACGTCATCCACGTCGTACACGTCGTGGTCCACAGGTCGCTCCCCGGTCGTGCAGTGGCTGAAGTGGCCATAGATGCAGTGGTCAACTGACCCGGATCATAGCTCTGTTCATGTGCAGATGCATGGGCAGATGCACGTGCACGCGGGGTGGTCCCGCGGTTACAGCTTTTACCGGCATTTGACTACCGACTGTTGTTCGCTTGACTACGGCCTGCTGCTCCCCGGCTCGCAAAAGAGCTACAGCCGGTCCAGCGCATTCCCCAGAGCTCGCATCACATGCGACCTCCATCCCCCGTCCATGACCTTCCGCGCCATCATCTGTGCGGGATCGTCCGGATCGAATCCCTCGTGCACTAGGAACAGACGCGTACCGCGGCCTTCGTGTTCCAGTGTCCAAGTAATGGTCCAATCCGCGGGATTGGCGGGATCCGGGTCCGCCCACCGGACGCGCAGCATCCGCTCCGGCTCGTACGCGAGAACGCGCACGTCAACGGTGCCGGAGAAGTTGGAGTTGGGGCGCGGGACCGATGCCAGCGTGTACTGGTGGCCGACTTCGAGCCGGAAGTCCTCCGACCCCTGCATCTGCCACTGCACGAGCAGCTCGGGCTCGGTGAGGGCGCGCCAGACCTTGGCCGGCGGGTGCGGGAGGAACTGGTCGACACGGATGGTCGTCAGGTCCTCCGCCGGCTCGGACTGCGGAACGGGGCTCATGTCTCGTCATCGTCGGGCATGCGGTCCAGCAGATCGCCGAGGCTCTTGAGCCTGTCGCGCCAGAACCGCTCGTACGGGTGGAGCCAGTCCTGCACATCGGCGAGCGGCGCGGCCTCCAGGCGGTAGATCCGCTGCCGTCCCGCGCGCTCCTCCGACACCAGCCCGGCATCCCGGAGCACCTTGAGGTGTTCCGAGAGGCTCGGGCGACGCATGTCGAAGTGGTCGGCGAGCGCCTGGACGGGCTGGGGCCCGTCGTCGCGCAGCAGCCGCAGCACCTCTCGGCGGGTGGCGTTGGCGAGCGCGGCGAAGAGACGGTCCTCATGGGCCCCGATGGTCGTCATGGCGCGATCAGAAGCCTTCCTTCTCCGTGATCAGCATCAGACCGTTGCCGTCCGGGTCGCGGAACGAGGCCATGCGGCCCCAGGGGAGGTCGTCGGGACCTTCCACCGCGACGCCCGCGGCGGCGAGCCGCGCGCAGTCGGCGTCGACATCGGTCGTGACCAACATGATCCCCCGGGTCTCTCCGGGCGTGAAACCGCCCATGCCCGGGCCCGAGAGCGTGAAGACGGTCTGCGCCCCCTTGGGCGCGACCTGGAGCCACCGCCCGGGAGGCGTGTCCCGGTCCGCGGTGACCTCGAAGCCGAGTACGTCCGTGTAGAAGCGCAGGGCGCGGTCCTGGTCGGCGACAGGGATGGTGACGAAGGAGGCGTGGGTGATGTTCGTGGGTTCCATGGGGTTCATGGACACGAGAATAGGTAGGAGATTCCCTACGAGTCAACCGTAGGGAATCTCCTACCTATGTGGTCCCGGTCGGGGCTACCGGGACGAGTACGGCTGACCGGGGCCCGGCCGGGCTTCGGCAACCGGATCTCGCACTCCCACCGGCGCACCTCGCGTCGCTTCGGACCGAACGTCCAGCGCAAGCGCTACTGGCTGCCGAGCGAGGGCCGCCGCGTACGGCTGCGGCTGAGCACGAGGGGATCAGGACGGTCGACGATCGGCGTCGAGGCGGCCGTGGCACGGATCCGTGCCCAAGGAGTGGAGGTCTGATGGCGAAGAAGAGCGAGATCGCGAAGAACGAGAAGCGCCGGGAGATCGTCGCGCGGTACGCCGCCCGGCGGGCCGAGCCGAAGGACATCATCCGCCGGCCGTCCTCGACCGACGCCGAACGGGCCGCCGCGCAGGAGGAATTGCGCAGGCAGCCACGCGACGCCGCCGCCACCCGCGTACGCAACCGGGACAGTGTGGACGGCCGCCCACGCGGTTGTCTGCGTGCCTTCGGCCTTTCCCGGGTGAATCTGCGTGAGCAAGCGCACGCGGGATTCCTCCCGGGCGTTCGCAAGTCCTCCTGGTAGCTTGCTGCGGTCGTTCCGACGACCTCGGCATCCTCACCCACCCTTGGGAGCTTCAGTGACTTCGGCGACCTTCCCGCGCAGGCAGGCGCGTATCGCGGCGGCGACCGCGGGTCTGGCGGCCGCGCTCGTGCTGGCCGGTTGCAGCAGCGACGACGGCGGCTCCGGCGACAAGTCCACCAGCCCGAGCACATCCGCCACGGAGACGGCCGGCACGGACGGCGGCTCGGGCGGCACCTCCGGCACCAAGAGCAAGCTGGAAGGCAGCTGGCTGGCCACCACGGGCGGCAAGGCGGTGGCGCTGATGGTCACCGGCAAGAAGGCCGCGCTCTTCACGACCGGGGGCACCGTGTGCAGCGGTACCGCGACCGAGGAGTCGGGCATGCAGATGATTCGTCTCAAGTGCACGGACGGCAACGCGGACCGCGCGGTCGGCATGGTCGACTCCGTGAGCGGTACGAGCCTGAAGATTACATGGCAGGGCGGGCTCGGCAAGGAGTCGTACGTGAAGAGCGAGGGCGGGCAGCAGCTGCCCACCGGGTTGCCTACGGCGAGCCTGGGCTCCTGATCGCCGGATCACTCACCTGCGGGCCGCGAAATCCTTCGGATTCCGTGGCCCGTCGGCGTGTTTCGGGCGCTTCAGGGTCTCGGTACTTTCGCGCGTCCGACCGGCTTCGCGCGGGTGGACTCGCCGCCCTCGTCCGCCGTCGGGGGCCGGCGGTGTCGACGGCGGCCGCGTTACGGGCCTCCAGCAGCGGTGCGAGACGCTTCCGCTCGATCGTCAGTCCCGAGCGTGCCGTCTCCTTGAGCGCCCGGAGCCGGCGCCTGCACAAGGGAGAGTTCGGGATATTCGCGGCGCGGCGGAGGTGAACAGCCGGGGCCCGCAACGTCCGGGGATCGACATGCGTGATGATCCATGCACACCGTCACCACCCCCGGGGGAACCCATGCGCGCCCTGCCCATCGCCGTCACCGTCCTCGCGGCCGCCCTCGCCCTGACGTCCTGCGACGACAGCGGCGGCAGCACCGCCAAGACCGACAAGACCGCCAAGAACTCCTCCACCGACTGCCGGATCGACAAGGTGGGGATCGAGGTGGGCCCCGCCAACGCCGCCCCGGCCGCCGGGGACACCGGCAACGTCCCGGTCACCCTCACCAACCGCGACTCCACGTGCACCCTGAAGGGCTTCCCCGGCCTCGAGGCCCAGGCCGGCGGCGATTCCACGCACATCGCACCGGAGAAGTCCGCGAACCCGGTGAAGCTGACCCTGGCGAAGGGCGACACCGCGACCTTCACCCTCACCTACGTCCGGGGCACGAAGGGCGACGCGAAGACCTTCGACGCGCAGACGCTGAAGATCAGCCTGCCCGGTGCCACCGCCACGCAGGACTTCAAGTGGTCCTACGGGCCCGTCGCGGGCAAGAGCGAGGCGGCCGACCTCAACGCCTCCGTGAGCCCGTTCCAGCACGCCGGCGACTGATCACCGCAGTGGCGGCCGCCTCTTGACCTGCGCCCGGTCCGCCGCCGCGGCCCCTTCGTGCCACCCGGCCGCGTCACTGACCCCGCGCAGCCGGGTGGTCACCGTCTCGGGGAACATCCGGTCCATGTGGTCCGCGACCGCCACGTCGCGGGCCGCCAGCACCGGCAGCAGCTCCCCCTCCGTGGCCGCTTCCTGCCCTTCGGTCGCGGACGCGAGGCGGTCGCCGATCCGGTGCGCGTAGGCGGCGAGGAAGGACTGCCGGAAGGTCTTCGTACGCCTCCGCCCGCCCGCCCGCTGCGCGGCCTCCGCCTTGGTCATCGCCGCCGTGGCCTGCACGAGGAGTGAGGTGTAGAGGAGTTCGACCGCTTCCAGGTCGGGCTCGAAGCCGACGACGGTCGAGAAGGCGAGGGCCTCGTTCCACACGGCCCGGCAGCGGTTCGCCCCGGCCACGGCGTCCAGGAGCACCGCCTTGGCCGTCTCGTACGGCGGCTCGACGCCGATCCGGCAGGCGCCGGGCGCGTCCTTCGCGTGCGTACGCGCCGCGAGCAGCGCCTCGTCGATGCTGTGCCGCGCCATCAGCTCCTGCGCCTTGGCGCTCAGTGCCTCCGCTTCCTCCGGGAACCCGGTCGCCTCGGCCTTGGCCAGCAGGGCGCGGATGCGGGTGAGCATGCGCGTGTCCTGGGGGGCGTGGGAGGCGTGGTGGGCGTCTTGTCGCGGTGCGTCGAGGGGCTCGATCGTGGGGAGGCGGAGCAGCAGCCGGTAGAGCTCCAGTACGGCGGTCACGTACGAGAAGCGGTCGGCGCGGGAGGCCCGGGGTTCGGACGCCAGCTCCGCGAGCTGTGCGGCCCAGCGCGGGCTCCGCGGCTTGCGGTTCTCGCTGAGGATCAGCGCGGACACCAGCTGAACGTGTACGTCCTCCAGCTCGCGGCGGACGATCCGTACGACATCGGCGGGCTCCCAGCCGCGGCGCCAGGCCGCGGCGACGAACTCCTCGCCGCGCCGGGCGAGTTCGGCGTCGGACGCGGGATCGGCGGCGAGCAGCGAGGCGCCCGTGTCGAGGGCCGTGTCGGAGTCGGCGTAGAGGGCGGCCTCAAAGGCGCGCTCGACCGTGCCGGGGCTGGGGTTACTGCTGCTCATTCCTCGATCGTGTCACGGGTCGGGGCGGCGGTGGCCGGGGCGTGGCGGCGGACGTGACGACGGCCGGTGGTTCGCCCACCGTTCGTGGGTGGCTTCGCCCACCGTTCGTGGGTGGGTCGGGGCCCGAACTGGGGCACGTGGCCCGGCAGTTCATGATCCTGGGGGCCACCATGGTGGTCATGGGGTTCGCCGTCGACGGCTCGATCGGACTGCTCTCCGGGCGGCTGTCCGCTCTGTTGCGGCGCAGTCGGCGGGTGTCGCGGGGGCTCAACATCTTCAGCGGGACCGTGTTCGCGGGGTTGGCCGTGCGGCTGGCGGCCTCACCGAAGTAGCCGATACGGCCCAAGGGTGAGTCGAGGAGGGGTGAGTCGCTGAGGGTGAGTCGCGGAGGGGTGAGTCGCCGAGCTGAACCGCGGAGGAGGTGAGTCGCCGCAGAGGGGTGCGCTTCTGTCACCTCGGGTGTCAACTTCGGGTTGACACTGCGGGGGTGTCAACCTACGGTTGACACATGACTACGAACCCTCTCGGCACTGCATCCGTACGTCTCGACGACCTCATCGAGGCCATCAAGAAGGTTCACACCGACGCGCTGGACCAGCTCCAGGACGCGGTGATCGCCGCAGATCACCTGGGTGACGTGGCCGACCATCTGATCGGGCACTTCGTGGACCAGGCCCGGCGTTCCGGCGCGTCCTGGACGGACATCGGCAAGAGCATGGGGGTCACACGGCAGGCCGCCCAGAAGCGTTTCGTCCCGAAGGCGGAGTCGGATCTCGATCCGAACCAGGGCTTCGGGCGCTACACCCCGCGTGCCCGGAAGGTGGTCATGGTCGCGCACAGCGAGGCCAAGGCCGCGGGAAACGCGGAGGGTCTGCCCGAGCACCTCGTCCTCGGGCTTCTCGCCGAGCCCGAGGGGCTCGGCGCCCAGGCGATCACGGCCCAGGGCGTGTCCCTCGACGCGGTGCGCGGGGCGGCGAAGGCGGCGCTCCCGCCGGCCGTCGACGAGGTCCCCGAACTCGTCCCCTACGGGGCCGCCGCCAAGAAGGCCCTCGAACTCACCTTCCGCGAGGCCCTGCGCCTCGGCCACAACTACGTCGGCACCGAGCACATCCTGCTGGCCCTTCTGGAGTACGAGAACGGCGAGGGCGTTCTCAGCGGGGAGGGCGTCGACAAGGCGACGACCGAGGGGCACATCGCGCGCATGCTCGAGGAGGTCGTGACCGGTCGGGGGGAGACGAGCGCGGGCTGAGCGATCCGGCAGCCTGGGCCCGTGCGCGAGGCGGCGCCATTGTCAGACCTCCCTGCGAGACTCGGAATCATGACCGAGCGCTGGGCTCTCGCGCCGGCCGAGGACGGTGGCGCGGAGGTCGCCGTCCTCGGCCCCGACGGGCTGCCCGCGGGGCCGGTCCGCCGGGAGGCGGATCTGGCGGAGGCGGTGCGGTCGAGACCGGAAGTGGGCCGGTGGGTCTGGCGGTCCACCGCGGACGTATATCCGCGCCTGCTCGCCGCGGGGGTGCGAGTCGAGCGGTGTTATGACATGGAGGCCGCCGAGACGCTGCTGCTCGGGCACGAGGGACGGCTCGGCGAGCCCCGGTCGGCGGCCGCCGCGCTGGCGAGGCTGCGCGGCGGGCCCGTACCGACCGATCCACCGCAGCGGTCCGCCGAGCCCGGTTCGCAGTCCTCGCTCTTCGAGCCGCGCCCGGTCCAGGTGCCGTTGGACGATCTCCTGGAGGTGTACGCGGACCAGCAGCGGCGGCATGACGCGGCCACGCATCCGGAGCGGATGCGGCTGCTGACGGCCGCCGAATCGGCCGGGATGCTGGTCGCCGCCGAGATGAACGAGGCGGGGCTGCCATGGCGCGCGGACGTCCACCGCGAGGTGCTGCACGAGCTGCTCGGGGAGCGCTACGCGGGAGGGGGTGAACCCCGTCGGCTCGCCGAGCTGGCGGAGGAGGTGTCCGCGGCCTTCGGGAGACGGGTCAGACCTGATTTGCCCGCCGACGTGGTCAAGGCCTTCGCTCAGGCCGGAATCAAGATCAAGTCCACGCGGCGATGGGAGATCGAGTCGATCGATCATCCTGCCGTGAAGCCGCTGATCGAGTACAAGAAGCTGTACCGGATCTGGGTCGCCCATGGGTGGTCCTGGCTCCAGGACTGGGTGCGCGACGGGCGGTTCCGGCCCGAGTACCTGCCGGGCGGAACCGTCACCGGGCGGTGGGTGACCAATGGCGGGGGCGCTCTGCAGATCCCCAAGGTCATCCGGCGGGCCGTCGTCGCCGATCCCGGCTGGCGGCTCGTCGTCGCCGACGCCGATCAGATGGAGCCGCGTGTACTGGCCGCGATCTCGCGCGACCCCGGTCTGATGGAGGTCGCGGGGCGGGAGACCGATTTGTATCAGGCTGTCTCGGACCGGGCGTTCGCCGGTGACCGGGCGCAGGCCAAGCTCGCTGTGCTGGGGGCCGTGTACGGGCAGACGTCGGGTGACGGGCTGAAGAACCTCGCCCTGCTGCGCCGCCGCTTTCCCAGGGCCGTGGCATACGTGGACGACGCGGCGCGGGCGGGAGAGGAAGGGCGGCTCGTGCGGACCTGGCTGGGGCGGACCTCTCCGCCGGCGGCGGGCTCGTCGGACGGGAGTGGGGACGAGGCGGGTATCCCACAGGACGATCCCGTGGAGAGTGGCCTTGAGCAGGGGTGGGTTCCGGGGTACGCCTCCTCCGACTCCCGTGCCCGCGGCCGGTTCGCCCGCAACTTCGTCGTCCAGGGCAGCGCCGCCGACTGGGCCCTGCTGGTGCTCGCCGCGCTCCGGCGCACCTGCGCCGGCCTCTCGGCCGAACTGGTCTTCTTCCAGCACGACGAGGTGATCGTGCACTGCCCCGCCGAGGAGGCCGACACCGTGGTGACCGCGATCCGCGAGGCGGCCGACCTCGCCGGGCGCCTCACCTTCGGGGAGACACCGGTCCGCTTTCCGTTCACCACGGCGGTGGTGGAGTGCTACGCGGACGCCAAGTGACGCCACGTCCGGGTCGGTTGCTACGCCCGCTCCGACTGTTCCGCCAGGAGTGTGCGCAGCTCCCCCACCACCGGGCTGTCCGTCTCCGCCAGTGCCTCAAGGGCCGACTCCCACTGCTCGTACGCCCCTTCGGCATCCCCCCGGCTCCGCAGCAACAGGCCCCGCTGATGGCGGGCGAGCCCTCCGGTGTACCGGTCGGCGCGGCGGTCGGCGCGGCACAGCAGCAGATCGCACTCGCGCGCGGCCCGCTCCCCGTGCCCCACCCCGCGCAGGGCGCGCACCAGTCCGAGCCGGGTCTGCGACTCGCCGTGCCAGTCACCGTGGCTGCCGAGGATGCGCAGGCTCTCCTCGAAGTGCGGTACGGCGGCGGCCGGTTCGCCGAGGGTGAGATGGGCATAGCCGATGTTGCAGTGCGCGGAGTGGCGGATGATGACGTCCTGGATCGTGTCACCGATTGCGAGGCTGCGCTTGTGGTGGTCGATGGCGGCCCGGGGGTCCGAGTGCTCGTACAGGTTGCCGAGGTGGCTGTAGGTGATGGCCTCCATGTGCGGGTCGCCCAACTCCCGTGAGAACTCCAGGCTCTGCAGCAGTGCCTCGCTGGATTCGGCGTAGCGGCCGAGTCCTTCGAGGAGCATGCCGCGGTTGTTCAGGCCCCGCCGCACCCAGGACAGGACGCCGAGCCTGCGCCAGATCGCCAGCGCCTCGTCGTTGAGCACCAGGGCGTCGCTCGCGCGGCCCGTCATGAAGTGCAGGCCCGCCAGGTCCCCGAGCGCGTACGCCTCGGCGGCCTCGTCCCCGAGCCGCCGCGCCGCGCCGAGCGCGGCCCGCTGGAGGATCTCCAGCTCGGCCACGCGGCCACTGCGTTGGACGTACGGGTTGAGCAGGCGGACCAGGACGGGGATGTACGGGGAGCTCTCCGCGTGGCGCTCCACCAGCGCCACCAGGTTCTCCAGCTCCAGATCGCCCCAGGCGAAGGCGTCCTTCGCGGAGCAGAAGGGCGGGGTGGCCGCGACGTCCGCGGTGTGCGGGGGCGGCTGCGAGGCGGTCGGGCGGCTGCGGTCCTCGCGGTCCAGCCCGGGTTCGAGGATCGCCTCCAGGGAGCGGGCGGCGACACCGGCGTACCAGCGCAGGGCGCGTTCGGCGACGGCCGCGTCGTGGCCGGCGGCGAGTGCCGCGCCCTGGCCGCCGGGGGTGACTGCGTCGCTGCCGGCGGGGGCAGTCGTGCCCGTGCCCGCAGGAGCGGGGCTGCCCGTACCGGCGGGAGCGGACGCACCCGTGCCAACGGGGGCGGGGCTGGCTGTGCCGCCACGGGCAGGACTACCCGTACCGCCGGGAACAGGGCCACCCGTACCAGCAAGAGCGGACCTGTCTGCGCCGCCACGGGCAGGACTACCCGCACCGCCGGGAACAGGACCACCCGTACCAGCAAGAGCGGACCTGTCTGCGCCGCCACGGGCAGGACTACCCGTACCGCCGGGAACAGGGCCACCCGTACCAGCAAGAGCGGACCTGTCTGCGCCGCCACGGGCAGGACTACCCGCACCGCCGGGAACAGGACCACCCGTACCAGCAAGAGCGGACCTGTCTGCGCCGCCACGGGCAGGACTACCCGCACCGCCGGGAACAGGACCACCCGTACCGGCAGGAGCGGACGTAGCCGTGCCCGCGGGGGCGGGGTTGCCTACGCCCGCGGCGGGCGTGCCCGGGCCCGCAGGAGCGGGGCTGTCCGCGGCATGTGAAGGCACAGCGCGCGCTCCAGATGGGTTTTCGCCCCCTCCGCCGCTGCCCGTCCCGTCCCTGGGGAGCTCCGCCCCCCAGGTCCCCCGTATCGCGCTGCCGCGCTCGTCCTCGAACTCCGGACGGGCTGAAGTTGCCCCCGCGATCTCGCGGGCGAAGTCCCGCACCAGGTCGTGCGGTGCGTAGCGGCCGTACGCCGTTTCCTCCAGGAGGGCGACGTCGACGAGGCGGTCGAGGGCGGCCTCGGCGCGGCGTTCGGCGATGCCCAAGAGGCGGGCGAGGAGGGGCGCCCCGTACGCGGGGAGGTCGAGCGCGCCGATGCGGCACAGGGCGAGCGCCGCGTCCCGGTCGGCCTCGCGCTCCGAGGCGCGCAACGCGTCGTGGGCGACGGCGAGGGAGCGGCGGACGCTCAGGTCGTCGTACTCCAGGTGGTGCAACCGCCCTTCCGTGGCGGCCAGTTGACCGGCAAGCATGTCCGGCGTGAGCGCATGGCGCGCGGCGAGGCGGGCCGCGACGACGCGGAGCGCGAGTGGCAGCCGGCCGGTGAGTTCGACGAGGGGGTGCCCGCCGTCGAGACCGTTGCGGCGGCCGGAGACCGCGCGGAGCAGCGCCGCGCTGTCCTCGTCCGACAGCGGCGCGAGCGGGAAGCGGTGCGCGCCGTCCAGGGCGGTGAGCGGCGAACGGCTCGTCACGATCACCGCGCAGCCCGCGCCCGCGGGCAGCAGCGGCCGTACCTGCGCGGCATGCGCGGCGTCGTCGAGCACCATCAGGGTGCGGGTGGGCGCGAGTATCGACCGCAGCAACGCGGCCGCCGCGTCCCGGTGTTCGGGGATCCGGCGCGGTTCGGCGCCGAGGTCGCGGAGCAGCGCGGCAAGCGCCTGGCCGGAGCTGAGCGGGGTCATGCCGGGGGTGGCGCCGTGCAGGTTGACGTACAGCTGACCGTCGGGGAAACGTTCCCGCAGTCCGTGTGCCACGTGCAGCGCGAGCGCGCTCTTGCCGACGCCGGCCATGCCGCTGATCACGGCGACACACGGCGTACCGTCGGCCGCCGCCACGCCGGGTCCGCCGATCCGGCGCTCCGGGTCCAGCGCCAGGCGCAGCTTTTGGCGCAGGTCGTCACGTCCGGTGAAGTACGCGGGCGGGGGCGGGAGTTGGGCGGGCCGCAGCGGGCCGGGATCGGACGGGACGACCGCGGCCTCCCGTTCTGCTCGCCCTGCGTCGTCGGCGACGTCCGCCGCCCTCTCCGTGCCGTCCCGCTCACGCAGGATCTCCAGATGCGCCTCACGCACGGCCGGGCCGGGCTCGATCCCGAGCTCCTCCACCAGGCGGGCCCGCAGGTCACGGTGGACGGCGAGGGCCTCGGCCTGGCGCCCTGTGCGGTGCAGTACGAGCATCAGAAGCCGGTGGAAGGCCTCGCGGAAGGGGTGTTCGGCGGTGAGTGCGGCCAACTCGGGGGCGAGCCGGTCGAGTCGGTCGGGTGTGGGGGCCGAGCGGCCTCCTGGAAGCTCGGGTACGTTCCCGCGTCGTTCAATGGGTGCGTCCGGTGTGCCGGACGAGGGTCCTCGACCGAGGTCTCCCCCGTTCGAGCCGAGCCCAGCACGTGAGGGAGGGGCTCCTTCGGCCTCCGGCCGGTCCGGCGAAGGGGGTCCCCCCGCCCGAGCCGAGCGCGGCGAGTTCGAGGGTGCGGGCGTGTGCCGGGCGGCGCGGGGGCGTGCCTGAGCTTCCCCGAGGTCGCTCAGGCGCAGCTCGGCCTCGTAGCGCCACTCCAGGACCAGCAGCCGGGCCTCCTCCAGACGCTGGACGAAGGCGTGTCCGCCGATCTCGGGCGGCAGGCCGCTCAGCGGGGTGCCGCGCCACAGTGCGAGCGCGGACGTGGATTCGCTCAGCGCCCGCTCCCAGGCGCGCTCGGCGTGGGCGGTACGGGCAGCGGTGGCGTGCTGTTCGAAGACGCGGACGTCCAACTCGCCCTCGCCGACCCGCAGAACGTATCCCGGGGGAACCGCGCGCAGCCGCTCGTGATCGTCGAGGAGGCGCCGCAGCCGCGTCACATGGTTCTGCAGCGAGGCGTGGGCGGAGGCGGGCGGCGCCCCGCCCCACAGCGCGTCCTTGAGCACGTCGACCGAGACGACCCGGCCCGGTTCCAGGAGCAGCGCCGCCAGCAGGGCACGCATCTTGCCGCCGCCGATCGATCTGAACTCGCCGTCGGCGTCGTACAGGACCGGCGGCCCCAGCAGTCCGAACCGCAGCTCGTTCCGCATCACGCCGCCCACTGCCTTCCCGCGCGGCCGCTCCGGCCGCGCCACGGCGACTTCTCGCCTTCTTCCGGCGACTTCCCGCCGACCCACTCACGGCTCCCGTTCGAACCGTTGGCCTCATGTTAGCGATCCGTTGGCGTGGCCTGATGTGATCACTTCATCGGATCTGGTCCCGACGGTGCGCGCGTACTACGCGTAACTCGGGGGAGTGTCGCCGCCGTGGCCGGATCCGGGGACGCGCGAGGCCCCGGTCGTCGGAGGTGAACGACCGGGGCCTCCGTCTGTCCGGGGAGACGGACCGCCGTCAGATGACCGGCGGGCGTCCGAGCCGGGTGAGCCGCCACACCGTGCGCCAGCGCATCGGCCGCCGCTCCCCGCCGGACTCCCGCAGCCCTTCCGCGAACCCGCCGAACCAGGCCTTCAGCCCGCCGACGGACCGGGTCCGTACGAGTGTGGCCAGGATCCAGATGCCCAGGTGCACGGGGATCAGCGGGAGGGGAAGCCGCCGACGGGTGAGCCAGACCCTGTTGCGGGCGGTCACCCGGTAGTAGATGGCGTGCCGCGCGGGCGAGGTCTTCGGGTGCTGGAGCAGCAGCTCGGGCTCGTACCGCACGGTCCACCCGGCGTCGATGGCCCGCCAGGCCATGTCGGTCTCCTCGTGCGCGAAGAAGAACTCGGCGGGCCAGTCGCCGATCTCGGCGAGCATGGGCAGGGAGAGGGCGTGGCCGCCTCCGAGGAAGCCGGTGACCGGCCCTCCCCGCATCGGATCCTTGGCCCCGACCCGGGGCACGTGCCGGCGCTGTGTCTCCCCGTTCTCGTCGGCGATGCGGAAGCCGACGATGCCGAGCCGCGGATCGGCGGCGTACAGGTCCCGTACCTTCCGCAGGACGTCCCCGTCGACGAGCAGCCCGTCGTCGTCGAGTTCCACGACGACGTCGACGTCCCCCAGCTCACTCAGACGCTGGAGCGCGACATTGCGCCCGCCGGGGCATCCGAGGTTCTCCTCGACCTCGATGATGGTCACTTCCCCGGGGAGCCCGAGGCGTTCGGCGAACTCGGGCAGCGGAGCGCCGTTGCCCACGATCACGATCCGTGCGGGCGCGACATCCTGCTTGGCCACGGAGGTGAGCAGCGCGTCGACCTCGGCCGGCCGGTTCCCCATGGTCACCACGGCGACGGCAACCCGCGGCCCCTCCTCCGCCTGTGACACGACATCCACCTCATCCCGGCCGACAACTGTGCCGCGATGCTAGCCGTTCACCGGAAGTCCCCCTCGGGTACGCCCCGATGTATGTCCGAACGTACGTCCGGGCCTTCCCCCTGGAGTGCGCCCGTTCTCCGTACACCGATTTCACGTATGCCGGTTCCCCGGATGCCGGTTCTCCCTGCGCCGTACGAACTTCAGGCCCGACCAGTCGTCTCCCAGCGCCGCCACCTTCACATCCACGACCCCGAGCGGCAGGAAGATCTCCCGCAGATCGTTCTCGGTGATGTCGCTGTCGTGGCCCGCCGCGCGCCGGGGCCAGGCGATCCAGAGCATCGCCTCGTCGGACAGGTCCCGGACCAGCCCGGCCGCCTGTGCCGCCGGCTCCGCGCGGGCCCGGAAGAAGGCGACCGTGACGTCCGCTCCCTTCGGGCCACCGACAGAGACCGCGCAGTCCTCGGGCAGCCCGGGGATGTCCCAGCCCTTCGGCCCGTGCGTCAGCCGCACCCGCTGCCCTGCCTTGATACCGATCTTCTTGGCGAGCGGTGTACCGGAGTACCCGCCCCTCGCCGCGCCGGAGACACCCATCTCCGAAGGATGACACCGCCCGCCGGGGAATGCGTCAGGCCGCGTACGCACCCCTGACCTCGAACTGCTCGGCGGACGGCGGACCGGCCAGCCAGTCCTTCAGGCCCGCCTGGAACTCCCGGAACTCCGCGATCGCCGGCAACGGATTCTCGATGCCGTCCGCGAGCTCCAGCAGCGCGACATAGGTGACTCCGTCGGGAAGGCGGTACGAGGTGTAGCGCACGCCCTCGGGCCGGGCGCTGTCGATGGCGGTGAACATCTTCTTCAGAGCCTCTTCGAGCTCTCCGACGAACTCGGGCTTCACCGCGGAACGCACCATCAGAACAGTCATGTCGTCATCTCCCTCTCACCGGGCCGCGTGGTGCGGCGCCGTCATCTCCCTGACGCACGGGAGAGGGGAGGTGTGACAGGAATCAGTGGGCGACCGGCGGCACGATGCAGGCGGTCTCCGGATAGGGGCCGTTGACCTCGACCCACACGCTGTCCTCGCTCACCGCGCCGGAGATGCAGGCGGTCTTGCCGACCCAGATCCCGTAGAAGGTGCCCGGCACCTTCTCCGAGTGGTCCACGTTCCAGCGCGACCACGGGTCCTGGACGCGCAGGTCCGAGGCTCGGAAGCCCAGGCCGGCGAGTGCGGGACGTACGTCCTTGGGGCTGATGCGCCCTTGCTTCCGCAGTTTCTCCAGTACGGGCTTGACCTTCTCGGCCTGCTCCTTCGCGGCCGCCTCGTCGGCGGGAGTCATGTCCGCCGGCAGCCGGCCGATGTTGTTCTCGGCGTTGTGCGGCGCGCTGTCGCCCTTGTCCGGCTCCGCGTGCGGGCTCGCGGGCGACGAGGAGGAGCCGGCGGACGAGGTGGGGGCCACGGCCGGTGCCGCGGCCGGCCGCTGAGTTCCGCACGCGGCAAGACATGCGGCGGCGGTCGCGGCGGTCACGACCAGGAGGACGGCGCGGCCGGCGCTCGTACGGCTCGTACGGCTCGTACGGCTCTCGCGAGAAGGCATGACGCCAGGTTGGCAGAGGGGTCGGCCGGGGCGCCTGAGTACGCACACTCATCTCCGCCGGAAAGAGCCCGGCCTGCGACACGGGCTACCACCTGAAGGCGGACGCGGGCAGCAACACAGCGATGGTCCTTCCCCTGGCGGCCCTGCTCGTAGTCGTCGGGGCTGTGTCACGCTAGAGGCGCGGTTCTGACGACTGCATCCCTCAGCCTGACAGTGCGGGCGGACGCGTCGGCCTCCGACGATCGATCGACTCCCCGCACTCGCGCCGCAGGGATCAAGCAGTCAGCAGCCCGCGGACTCCACGAGTTCAACCTGAGTAACTTCCGTGCAGACAAACGCTGTTGGCATGCAGCCGTGCCAGTTGATAATCTTCCGGAAGGCCGTGAAACCGCGAGAGGGGGTGAGTCCCATGATGAACGTACCCATGTGGGTGCTCCCCTCTTCGTCACGGCTGGGCGGTTGACATAGGTCACCGGGAGCGCCTCGACACAGGCACTCCCGAAGGATGAGACCTATTTTCCCTTTGAACACGCCCGGTACGAGTGATCACGCAGCGGTGCTCGAGAGGGCCGCGCTGGGACAGTGGCAAGCGCTCCAGGACGACCGGGTGATCGGCCGCGGTGAAACCTGGCGCAGGCTCGACGGACGACTCTTCATCAGCATCGACGCCTGGAACCCCGAGGTCTTCGACGACCTCGCCACCGCCATGCTGGCCGAACTGCCGCGCCCCCTGCACACCATGGTCGACGAGGCCGACACCGACCTCACCACCCACTGGCAGCGCGCCGGCTTCACCACCCGCCGCCGCGAATGGCAATGCCACCTGCCCACCGACCCGGCAACCACCGGACTCAACCCCCACACCCCGGGCCCCAGCGACATCACCGTCCTGCCCCTCGGCACCGCCGAGGAAGAGCCCCTGCGCGAACTCGACCGCACCCTGCGCACCCACATCCAAACCACCCACGGCTGGCAGGAAATGCCCGCCGAGGTCCTGCCCGTCCCCGAAGGCACCACCACCACAGACCCCTCCCAGTACGCCACCCCCGCCAAACACGCCGTCGCCGTCCGCAACGGCACCTACGCCGGGCTCATCCGCGTCACCGGCAATCCCCGCATGCCCCGCATCGGCCTCATCGCCGTACACCCCGAACACCAACGCCACGGCATCGCCCGCACCCTCCTCACCCACACCCTGAGCACCCTCCACCGCAACGGCATCACCACCGCCAGCGCCGAAATCAACGAATCCAACACAGCCGCCACCACCCTCTTCACCACCATCGGCGCCCAGCACATCAGCACCAACCTGGAACTCGAACTCCACTGAAACCCGTGGCACACGGGTAGTCGGCGAATTCCCTGACCACGTGGTCATCCCTCACAGAAGTGCGAGAAGCATGACAAAAGCAGCAAACGGCATCGAGCTCATGGGCACAGTCATCGAGAGCATGCGCAACGCAACGTTCACGGTTGAACTGGAGAACGGACACAAGGTCCTCGCGCACATCAGCGGCAAGATCAGGAAGAACTACATCAAGATTCTTCCGTTCGACCGGGTGCTCGTAGAGGTCAGCCCCTACGACCTCACCCGCGGCCGGATCCTCTTCCGCTACCGCACCTGACCCACGCGGGTATCGGCGACCTGCGTCCGCCCGGTCGCCGATACCCCGGGCGTCACACCCGCGACATCTCCTCGGAATTCCGCAGAACACCGGTGATCTCGGCGGCCACCTCGGCGCAGGTCTCGGTCAGATAGAAATGACCGCCCGACCGTCAGTGATCCGTCAGAACCGGATCGGCAGCCGCAGCAGACCGAACACCGACGTGCGCAGCCGCAGCGGGACCTCGGCGAGCGGCACATCCAGGGCCAGGCCGGGCAGCCCCAGCACCAGCTGGGACAGCGCCTCGGAAAGCACCAGCCGGGCAAGGCGCGGACGACGGCGAGGAAGGCGTGGACCGGCATCGCAAGGGTGACCCAGCGGGCCCAGGCGGGGTAGCGGCGGACCTGGTGCTCATCCAGCCCGGCCGACCCTGGTGACGGGCCGGCCGAGGTCGTCCAGGAATCCTGGCTTGGGCCGCTTGCCGCTGCCGAAGCCCGGCAGCCGATCGGTGATGACGCGATCACCGAAACCGCCGATGAAGAGTTCCATGTCCCGGTGACCGGAATGGGATCCCCCAGGAGCGGCACAGAGAGTCGGCGTTCGGGATCGTTCTCCTCGGGCGCTGTCGCCAGATCAGGCGCGGGTGAGGTCGGACAGGAGCGCGGGCAGGAGGCGTTCCTCCATGACCGCGCTGCCTGACGCCTCCATCGCGAGGGCCAGTTGGGGGTCCCAGGGGCTGGCCGCGGGCGGTCCGGCGAGCGGTGTGGACTCGCCCTCGCCGAGTGCCGCCGTGTAGTCGGCGGCGTTCATCCGCCAGGGACGGGCACCGTGGCGGGCCACGGCGTCCGCGGTGATGCGCAGGCCGGCCCAGTCGAAGTCGGCGCGCCAGTGCAGCCGGGCTCCCGCGCCTACGGCGTCGCCGAGCAGTTTGTGGCAGGCGGCGGACGGGACGCCCTCGGTGCACACGAGGGCGGCGCCGGTGTTCTGGAGTTCGCCGGCGGCGGCGCGCAATACGGCCGGGTTCTCGCAGACGAAGATGGTGCGGGCCGCGGGGACAACGGGGCCGGTGGCGAGTTGGTGGAGGGTGAGCCGGAAGGGAATGCCGAAGCCCGCGGCGTCGCGCAGCCAGTCGCAGACCACTGTGTCCCCCTCGGCGCCGATGTTGAGGACGAGGACCTGGCTGGCGAGGTCGTCCGCGATGGCGCCGGCGCTCTCCCACAGGGCGCGCCGCCCTGCCCGCTCGCGCGGGACGACGCACCCGTCGCCGACGCGCTGGGCGAGAGCGCGCAGGACGAGCTGTTCCAGCGGGGCGCCGGGCACAAGGGCCTTGGTGTCGCCGGTGGCCCACTCGGCGAGCACCGGAAGCGGCAGGACACCGGGGACCCGGTGCGGGGAGCCCGCGAAGCGGTCCCCGTCACCGGTCAGCCTTTCCAGGACATGTACCGCCGCATCGAGGAGCGGCGTGTCCCCCCGGCGTACGAGACGGGTGAGGGTGCCGTCGGCGGCGATCCGGTCCAGCCAGGCGGCGAACCATCCCTGCCCGGCGAGTCGGCTGGAGTGGGCCGACTTCAGGGCCTGCTCCCGGCGGGCCTGCTCGTCGGCCCGTTCGGCCGGCCGGTCACGCAGCGGACCGTGCAGCCGGCCGAGGATCTGGCGGAGACCGGTGCCGTAACGGTCGTGCAGATACCCGTCCAGGTCACGCAGGGGTACGGCGAGACGCCCCACGGTCTCGGGCCGGTAGCGGCCGGTGATGCCGATGACGGTGCGGCGCTCGGCGTCGCTGGGCCTCGTGAGCCCGATGTCGCCGTCGAGCGCGCCTCCGGTGCGCTCCAGTCTGCGGCGGGCGGCGGTGAGCAGCCGGGTCCATCCCTCGCCCCGCAACTCGTCGTCCTCATGGCTTTCACGCCGCTCAGCCGACAACCGCGGCCTCCTCGGGCGCCGAGGCGCGCCGGGTGCCCGGCGAGCCGAGAGCGGCGGTGAGGTCGCCGGTGTCGTCGGCGAGGAGCCGGTCGCCGTCCCAGACGAGCAGCAGGGCGGAGACGGTGTGGTCGACGGCGGTGTGCGCGAGGTCGTAGTGGGCGGCGGCGGACACGGAGGCGTGGGCGGCCCACAGGTCGTAGCCGGTCATGAACAGGTCGAGGTCGAACTGGGCGGCCAGCGACATGAGTTCGCCGCGCCCGGTGTCGTCCACGCCCGCGAAGGCCTCGTCGAGGGCAAGCAGGCGCGGGGCGTGCGGGGCGGCGGAGTTGAGCATGGCGTGCGCGGCGGCGAACAGCGGCAGGTGCAGTGACACGGACTGCTCACCGCCCGACAGCCGGCTGTGCCGGGCGCGGGTGAGCCGCTCCTCGCTCCTGTCGGGGCGTACGAGCTGGAACGCGAACTGCCGCCAGCGCCGGTAGTCGAGGACCTCAGCGAGCAACTCCCGGTAGGGCTGGTCACGGTGGCGGGCACGGGCGGTCTTGATCTGCGCCGCGAAGTGGGTGCGCACCCGGGTGAGACCCTCGGGGCCGAGGCGGGCGGCGTCGGCGTCGAGGAGGCCGCAGACGGCACGCTGTTCGTCGTCGAGATGGTCGGCGAGCAGCCAGCTCACTCCGACCGTCGTCCCCGACGACATCGTCCGCTTGCGCATGTCGGTGTTCATCCGCCTGATCAGGTCGCGGGCGTCGACAGTGCGGTCGTGGATCTGCTGGGCGAGCCGGGTGAGCAAGGCGTCCTCCAGGATGCGCTGCTCGGACTCGGAGAGCAGTTCGGCCTGGTCACGCCGGTGGGAGGAGATCTTCTGAGCGAAGGCCGCCACGGGCAGCGGCCCCTCCTCGTCGGCCACGCGGACGACGATGACACCGTCGGAGCCGTCCCATTCGGGCCGGTAGTCCTGTCCGGCGGCGGCGAGCTGCGCCTGCAGGTCATCCAGGGCCTTGGTGAGACGGGTGACGGACTGCTTGAGGCTGGTCTCGGTGGGGGTGAGGTCGCGGGTCGCGGAGAGGATCGCCTCGTGTACGGCGACCACGGCCGACGGTAGTGTCCCGCCGGCCCAGTCGGCCTCCTGGGCGGGCCAGACGAGGCCTGGCGGGCAGCGCAGAATGTCAAGGAGTTCACGGGCGGCGAACGGGCGTAGACCGCGGGCGGTGTCCTTCTCCTCCGCCGCCGCGACCGCCCCGGCCTCGGCGGCGGCCGTACGGCGGGCCTCGGCCGCCGCGGTGCCCGCGATCGCGGTGTGCTGGGCCGTGCGAGCCGCCTCGGCCTCCCGGACCAGGGCGTCGATTCCGTCCTCGGTCTGCTGCACCTGACGCATCACCTCCTGCGCCTCGGCCCCGACGGCCTCCTGGAGGGCCTCCAGCCCTGCGGCCTCCTCAGTGTGCCGGCGGCGCGCCGCGCGTTCGGTGTCCGCTGCCGCCTCCTCGTCCTCGGCGGCGGCGCCGAGCCGGTCGGCGGCGGCCTCGGCCGCCTCGCTCTGGCGGGCGTGTTCGCGGCGGCGGGCGGCGAGCTCGCGGACCGCCGTCTCGAAGGCGCGGGTGGCGGTCTCGACGGCGTCGAGGCGTTCGGACTCGATGGCATGCTCGGCCGCGGTGCGGCGCAGGGCGCGTTCGGCGACCGAGCAGGCGGCCACCGACTCGTCGTACGCGGCCTGGGATGCGTCGGCGGCGTCGCGGGTGGCGCGCAGCCTCGCCGCGGCCCGGTCGAGCTCGCGCAGCGCCTGCGTGATGCCGGCGGTGCGGGGCAGGGCGGCGCGGGCCGCGGCGTACGCGTCGAGGGCGGCGTCCGTACGGGCCTGCGCATGGGCCAACTCGTCGAGCCTGTCGGAGAGTTCGGCCAGCAGCGTCTCGCAGGCGGCGATCCGGGCGGCGCGCCGACGGGCGCGGGCGGTCGCGCCGACGTACTCGGCGTGCTCCTTGGTGTGGACACCGACCAGGACACCGGCCGCGTACCGGCCGTCGGGGCCGATCAGCGGGACGCCGGTGTCGAGGTCGCCGGTGACGGCGACGGAGCGCAGTACGGCGGTGATCCGGGCGGCGGTCGGGATGGCCGCCTCGCCCTGGGGGTTCTCCGGGATCTCGGGGCGCAGGAGGTCGGCGAGACTCGGGCCGTTCACCGGGGCGCCGGCACGGAGGTAGCCCTCGCTGTGTCCGGCCGCCACGGGGGTGTCCTCGGCGGTGACGAGTGCGTCGAGGAGGCCGGACGCCTCCAGGGCCGCTTCCAGACCGGCTCGCTGACGTTCTCTCAGCTCGTCGTCGAAGTCGACGAGCCGCCACAGCGGGACGCCGTCACCCAGCGCCCTTTCCACACTACGTCCCCGGGCCGGGGGCGGGGCGTCGTCGTGTTCGGCGGCGATCCGGTCGCGTTCGGCTTCCGTCTCGGCGCGGCGGCGCTCGACGTCTGTGCGCCGGGCACGCAGGGAGGCGAGGGTGTCGCGCAGCTCCTGCACGGCGGGAGCGGTGGCCTCGGTGAATGCGTCGGCGAGCGTGACCGCATCCGCCTCGCCGGTGCGTTCGAGGGCTTCGGCGAGCCTGCTGGTCCCCTCCTCGGCCAGAAACTCGCCGTGCGTCTGCGTCCACCGGCCGAGCGCCGTCCGGGCCTGTTCGCGGGCGGCTTCCAGGGCCGACTCGGCGGCTGTTTCCGCAGTTTCGGCCGCGGTGACGGCCTCCTGCGCCCGGTCGAGCGAGACCCGGGCGAGGTCACGGGTCTGCTCGGCGCCGCGTGCCGCCTGCTGGGCCGCGCGCACGGCCCGTACGCCCTCGTGGCGGGCGGCGGCGAGTGCGGCGGAGCGTTCGGCGAGGCGGGTGGGCTCGGCGTCGGCCGGAGTCCAGGGGAGGCCGGCTGTGTGCGCGTGGTCGGCGACGGCGGCGGCGTCCCGGGAGACGGCGGCGTCGAGTTCGGCGGCGAGTCGCACGGCGTGTTCGGCCTCGGCGCGGGCGCGGCCGGTGGCGGCGGTACGGCGTTCACGGTCGGCGGTCGCCTGCCGGGCGGTCTGCTCGCAGGTGCGCACCAGGCGTTCCAGGTCGGCCAGTTGCTCGACGGCCTGGTAGGCGGCGGAGGAGCGCAGCTGGTCGAGGCGGGCGCGCTGGGCGGCGAGCGAGGCGTCTGCCGACTCGGCGCGCGTCTCGGCGGCGGCCTGCTGTTCCCGGGCCGCCGTCAGGTCCGTGGTGGCGGTGCGCAGCGCCGCGGCGCGCTCGGCGGTCTCGGCGCGGCGGCCGGTGAGCCGGTCCGCGGCGGCGCGGGCATGGACCCGCAGATAAGTGGAGTAGCTCGCGAGGAAGGCGCGGGTGGCGTCGTCGGCGGCGGCCAGCCCCTCCAGGGTGCGCTGCACGGACTCCATGTCGTCGAAGGAGCGGGCCGCCTCGGCGATCAGGTCCTCGTCGAGGGGGCGCAGACCGGCTGTGAGGGTGTCCGAGAGCTTGGCCGGGTCGAGGTTCTTGGCGAGCTGCGGGCGGCGCAACGTGAGAATCAGGGTGAGCAGTTGCTCGAACCGCTCCGGGCCGAGGCCGAACAGGCGCCGGTCGACGGCGGCACGGTAGTCGGCCGTGGAGGTGATCAGCTCGCGTCCGAGTTCGGCGGCGAGTTGCTTCCTCGTCATCGGCCGGTCGTCGTCGGTGAGGAGGGAGAAGTCCTCGCCGACGCGGCCGTCGGCGACGAAGTGCCAGCGGGCGGGTGTGTCGCGGTGCCGCTGGGCGTGCAGCCCGATGCCGCAGGTTACGGCCTGACCGGTCTCCCGGTGGGTGAACTCGATCCAGACGTAGCCGAGCGCGCTGTCCTGCCCGCGGAAGAGCAGGTTGGACTTCATCGTGCGGTCCTCGGCGGCGAACGGGTTGAGCCGCTTGGGGTCGATACGGCCGTCGAGGACGAAGGGGAAGAGCACTTCGAGGGCCTTGGTCTTGCCGGATCCGTTGGGGCCGCGCAGCACCAGCCAGCCGCCCGCGAAGGAGAACTCCTCGTCCCGGTAGTCCCACAGGTTGATGATCCCGGCGCGGGTGGGGACGAACCGGGCACAGGGGGTGGGGGCCTGGGCGGGAGCGGGGATGCTCACGGAGTCGGGTCCTTGGCGGTGTCGTCGGCGAACAGGGCGGTCCGGGAGGGTGGTTGAGCGGTCCGAACAGGCGATCGTGCGCTCGTACGAGTCTTCACTCGGGCTGTGACGCCGCGGTAGCGGGCGAGCAGCGGAAGAGCGAGAGCCCCGCCGTCGACCCGGACGATCAGCGACATGGCGGCCAGCAGGTCGAGCGCCTGGCCGAGCAGCCGGTCCGGGTCGCCGCGCAGGTCGGCGGCGAAGCCCGCGCCGTACTCGGCGGTGATCTCCCTGAGTCTGCCCCGGAGCCAGGAGTCCGTGACGAAGGGGTAACGGATCTCCGCCGGTTCCTGGCCCTCGTCGCCGGATGCCTCGTACGCCGACGCCTCGTCCGGCTCGGCGAGTTCGGCGATCGGACCACGCGACGGCAGGGCCGCGTCGATACGCCGGGCGCGCGCCGCGAGGCGTTCGGCGGCGGTGGGCGCGGGCAGCAGTTCGAGGGCGTGCCGTCCGGAACGCTGCACGGCGGCACTGATCCGGGCGGCCAGCAGCAGCGCGGCCTGCGCGGCGGTACCGCCACCGGGGAAGCGGATGTCGGACAACCGCCCGGAGGTGTCGATGAGCGACACGCCCTCGGCCCGCCGCTCCACCGTCAGCCCGGTCAGGCGCTCCAGGTCCTCGGCGAGAGCCGGGGCACGCAGCTGGCCCAGGAGCTCGGTGTCGGCGTCGGCGTAGTACGCGACCGGGTTCTCCAACACCAGACGGCGGGCGCGGCGGGCCTGGTCCCGGCGCTGAGCGGCACGCCCTGCGGACATGCCCAACGCGCCGGCCGAGTCCAGGAGCGCGGTGACCGAGGTCAGATGCTGCAGGACGCGGGTCGGGTGGTGGACGGCGAGGAGGATCTCCCGGTCGATGTCGTACAGGGCCTCGGCGCGCTCGGGATCGCCCGCCCAGGCGGTGGCGGAGCCATCGGCGAGGGTGAGCGCGCCGCGTTCGGTGAGCCAGGTGACGGCGTCGACGAAGGCGTCCCGGTCGGGCTTGCGCGCGGTGTCGAGGCCGAGTCCGTCGATGCGGACGGCGTCGGCGGCGACCGCGTCGGCCAGCTCGCCCAACGCCACCTGCGCGCCGTGGCGGCCCAGGGCCGCGAAGGTGAGGACGAGGTAGGCGTAGCGGCGGCGGTCGAAGGGCCGGCCCGCGCGGGTGAGGGCCGGGCGGGTGGTGTCCAGGCCGTCCTGGGCGCGCTGCAGCCGGGCGGTGTCGGCGGTGGTGACCAGCCGGTAACCGAGCACCTCCATCAGATCGGTGCGCAGTTGCCCGGCCCAGCGGCGCACGGTCGCCAGCGCCGCCTTGTCCGGGTACCCGGGCGTGATCAGCGGATGCCGCAGGACGAGCCGTACCGCCTTCTGGTAGTCGGCGAGTTCGAGCGGGGAGACCCCCTCGGCGACACGGCTCATGCGGTCCTGCCTCGGTGACGGTTCATGCGGTGACCTCCAGACGCAGCCCGTCGAGATGGAGACGCCCGCGCACGGTGTCGACGGTCGTGGAGCCTTCGGCGGGGGTGAGGGTGAGCCGTACCCCGTGGGCGGATCCGGATGCGGCGGTGACCAGGCGGCTGGCGGGGACGCGGGCGGCGAGTGCCACGTCGAGAAGGGCGAGCAGCGCCCGTGTCTCGGGCTCGTCGAGCGTCCGGCCGTATACACCGTCCGAGGCGAGGGAGTTCGCGGCACCGCGGCGCTCGGCCTGTTCCTTGAGCTGTTCGGCGCGGAGCAGGGCCCGCCGGTCGTCGTCGCGTTCGATGCGGCCGGGGCCGTGCAGGGCGGGGGTTCGGCCGGACTGGACCAGGGTGCGCGCGAGTTCGACCGGCTCTGCCTCCCACCAGGAGGTACGCCCCGGGATCTGCTCCGGGTCGGCGTACGGGACGGCGATGTGGCGGGGTGCGCCGAGCCCGAAGACCGCCTGGAACAGGGCGTGTGCGTCCTCGTCGCTCGCGCAGGAGGTGAACCACTGGGCGAGGTGGCGCAGTTGGCTCTCCCGGCTCACCCCGCCCCGGCGCGCCTCGGTGACCCGGCGCAGCAGGGACAGGACGGAACGGATCGCGGTGACGGTGGCGTCCTGCAGCCGCTCGGTCTCGCTGTGCTCGCGCTCCGCGAACCAATGGACGATGCCGTCCCACCGGTGTCGCCAGTCCGCCAGGCGCTCGGCCGGACTGCGGAAGAGCCGCTCGTCCGCCTCGGCCGCGTACTCGATCATGCGGTCCACACCGGTGGCCGCCGCCTTCTCGACCGCCTCAGCCAGCAGCGGGGCGTAGCGCCCGAGTTCGGCGGTGAACTCCCGCATGTGCGCGAGGAGCGTGTCCTTGTGGGTGAGGAACACCTCGGGCCGGGTGTCGTTGGTACGCGCCAGGTCGCCCAGCATCAAGTAGAAACGGGCGGCGCGCTGCGCCATCTCGTTCAGCACCGAGTCGAGACGGCCGAGTTTGCGGTACACCTCCTCGCCGTCGCCCGCGGTGTTGGCCTCGGCCAGCGCGCGCAGGTCGCCGAGGATGTCGGGGAAGACAAGGCGGGAGAGCTGGGCGTCCTCCAGGCTCGCGCCGAGTACGTCCTCCACGGCCCGGTACGCCCGGTATCCCGCCTGGGTGAACTGGTACACGTAGTGGCGGTTGCGGTACTCGGCCAGGTTCGCGGCGCGCGTCCCGTCGTACGACCGGTCCAGAACCTGCCACTCCGCGAGCGCGTCGAGCAGCGGCTGAACACCGGCCGGCCCCCCGGCGGCACCGACAGCGCCCGCCGCGGGGTGGTCGACGGCGAGCCGCTCCAGCAGTCCCACCGCGTCCGAAGCGTGCAGCAGCACCTGGTAGTTGGCGCGCCCGCGGTCGAAGGCCCGCAGCAGCCACAGGTACTCGTGGCGCTTCTCGGCGGAGGCGAAGTGGAACAGCCGCAGCCGGTCGTCGAGGGAGAACGCGTCGATACCGAACGCGCCCTCGTCGACAGGCTCCGGGGCGTCGAACTCGTCACTCATGGATCTGCGGGCTTCCCTTCTCCCCTGTCTCGGCTGGTGCGCGTCCGGCCGGACACCGCCGGACCGCACAGTCTGCCGCACCCCGACCAGTGCGGGTAAGCCGCTCCCCGGCTCATGCCACCTGTGCTACAAAGCGCCCCTTTCACACCCCCTGCCAGGCGGTGACCGCCATGGGGATCCACCCGACGGCCGACTCGGAGGCGGATCGCCGCGCATGCCCCCAGCCACCCCCTGCGGGACGGCGGCGGTGGCTGCGGCTCCGGGGCCGGGTGCAGAGGCCATCATCACCACCGTGGCCCCCGCTGCCTCACCGAAACCGCGGTGTGCACCGATCGTGACCACCACCCGTCCCGCGACCGCCGCGGCGCCTGCGATCCCTGCCGCGCTTGCGGAGTTGCCCCAGGTGAACGCCTGGGTGCCAATCAGATTACTGAGTTGGCTGTTCACTGAGATCCCGTGGGCCAGGAGTTCGGCACCGTCTTGGTCGGGGGCGAGCAAGACGGCGAAGCATCGCGACCGTCCCACGCAGGCCGACGATCACCTGCCGAGCCCACTTGACCGGGTTGGCCATTGGCCTGGTTGTCGAGAGCCTACAAGGCATCGGTCTGCGCCGAGCCCAGGAATGGGACCTCTGATGACCGTCCCAACGTTGCGGCTGCACTCCTGGCCGCACATGGCCTCACGTGGACGGGCCGGAGCGTCCCAGGAGACTTGTCGACATCCCCCATGGACCTCACCGAAGCGGGACCCGACGCGGCCACCAACTCACCGGCGTGTGCCATAGCTCCCGTCAGAGTGTGCCGAGGTCGATCTCCACCGGGAAGGGCGCCGCGGCCTTGACCACACCGGTGAAAACGTCGCCGTCGCGGTAGACCCGACTGGCAGGGTCGAGAAGGTACGTGTAGACGAGAGGAAGGCCCGTAACGCTCTGCTCGACCCGCCAGTAGAAGGGGATGCCGGCCTTGGCGTACTGGTCCACCTTCACGATCCGGTCGGTGGTCTCCGAACCGGGTGAGACGACCTCGACCACCAGGAGCACATGCTCCGGGCGGGTCGGCGTGATGTCGAGGGTGTCCGCGCGATAGACGGCGACGTCCGGGCGGCGGTTGGTGAGCGGCACGTCCTGCAGACGGACGTCGAAGTCGGTGTCCGCGTTCCAGTCCGGCCCTGCGGTGGCGTCCAGGGCATTCGCCAGGATCCGGGCCAGGCGGTTGTGCCGCTTGGATGCGCTGGGGCTCACAACGACCATCCCGTCCACGACCTCGATACCCGCGCACTGCTCCTCGGACCAGGAGTCGTACTGCTCCGCGGTGACCTGCGCATGCATCCACGCCGGAGCGACCATCTCAGCGGTCATGGCGAACCCCCTTGGCATGCTCGACGGGCCTGACAACGCTCGACCCAGCGTACTTGCTTCGGCGGCCCGTCCGTGCAGGTCGCCCCCGGTCGGCCGCCAGCTGCCCTCAGGTCCGGCGACGAGCTGGTCCGGCAGACCAGCGACCACTTCGGCTGGAAGCGACTGGGCCAGAACATCCGGACAGCCCTCGACGGGGCATCACCTCTCTGCTGACCTAGGTCGCTTCTGATGGCTCTTGGACGGTGTCGCGGAGCCAGATGACGATCGCGGTGACGGTGAGGGTGCCGTCAAAGATGTAGGCGCGCTTGCCATACCGCTAGCCCACGGCCCGTGCGGAGAGCTTGCGGGCCCGTCGGCGTTCGAGGACGGCCATCTCCCCCAGACCGGGGACCGGCGTCGCGTCGTCCCCTCTGCCCCGCGCGCTGCCTTGCACCGGCAGACCCGCTCCGCGGGCCAGGCGAAGCCGGCCGCCGGATGCTGCCCGACGTGCCTCTTGGCCCACGCACGGGAGGCCGCGGACCTTCTGTCAGGAGTCGCGATCCGCGCATCAGCCTGCAGCGGCCCGGGCCGGTGCAGCGAGCCGGCGCTCTCGCGAAGGCCAAGGCCCAGGGATGTTCCGGTGCGCGGCGGGAACAGCCGGTCCACCCGGCACTGTTGCACCGGCCAAGAGACCGGCGCCGCGCGGGCGGGGAACACAGAGACCAACAGGCCGTCCCGACGTGACCCGGGGCCCTCTGGTCCGCGGTACGCCGGTCATCCGACATCCGATATTGCAGGGCGACCGCTCATACGCCCGCCGCGGACTCGGACCGATGCCCTTTCACACAGGAGGACTGTTTCATGAATGACTGGCCCTTGACGCTCATGGCGGTACACGCCCACCCCGACGATGAGGCCACTGGAACAGGAGGTGTCCTCGCGCGGTACGCGGCGGAGGGCATTCGCACGGTCCTCGTGACGTGCACCGACGGCGGTTGCGGTGACGGACCGGGGGGTGTCAAGCCGGGCGATCCCGGGCACGATCCGGCGGCCGTCGCCTCGATGCGGCGTCAAGAACTCGAGGCAAGCTGCGAAGTCCTGAAGGTCAGTCATCTGGAGATGCTGGACTACGCCGACTCCGGGATGATGGGCTGGCTGACCAATGACGCCCCCGGATCCTTCTGGCAGACACCTGTGGAGGAGGGCGCCGCCCGACTCGCTGAACTCATGCGGCGCTACCAGCCCGATGTGGTCGTCACCTACGACGAGAACGGCTTCTACGGCCACCCCGACCACATCCAGGCCCACCGCATCACGATGGCCGCGCTGGCGATGACCGCGCTGACACCGAAGGTGTACTGGACGACGGCGCCCCGCTCGATGATGCAGCGGTTCGGGGAGGTCATGCGCGAGTTCGGTGCGGACGGGCAGGAGCCGGATCCCGCTGAGGCCGCCGCGATGGCCGAGATCGGACTCCCCGACGAGGAGATCACCACCTGGGTGGACACCACCGCGTTCGGCGGCCAGAAGTTCGATGCGCTGGCCGCGCACGCCAGCCAGGGCGAGAACATCTTCTTCCTCGGGATGGGTAAGGAGAGGTTCACCGAATTGATGGGCGTCGAGACCTTCGTACGTGTCCAGGACACCACCGGCGCGGCCGTGCCCGAGAACGACCTCTTCGCCGGACTGCGCTGACCCGCCCGCCCACCGGGGCCCCAGAGAGCTCATGGTCCGTACGGCTCGATCGGGCGTGCTCGCACACCCGGAGGCTTGTTCACGTGGGTTCCGCTCCGGCGGCCCTTGATCATGAGGGTGGCCCTGCTCGGTCGCGTGGCGGTTACGAAGACGCCACTCCCCCATCCGGGCAGGGCCGTTGGGCGGGAACGTTCGACACGCTGGGCGGGGATCAACCGGACGGGCTGGTGGCCGGTGTCCACGCCGAACTGCGGGCCGCCCCGCACAGCCCGTCCCCGAAGCAGATGCGGGCGCCGGGTCTGTACCGATCAGCAGCGCGGGTGAGGTTGTGGGCCAGGGCGGCGAGGGTGAGCCAGGCGGCATTCGCAAGGCATCTGTCAGCACTGAGCCCAGAAAGATGGCTCCTGATGGCCGTCCCAGCACTGTTGCTGCACGCATGGCCGCACATTGGCCACACATGACTTGATAGATCATCAGCTAAACTTCGCGTGGCCTTTTCGGTAGGTCTCCACCTTCAAGCCGCGTTCCGGGTAGAGCCACAGGTCTGAGCGCTGTTGCATACAGTGCTCCATAACCCAGCGGATGATCACGTCGTGATCCCCGTCCGGCACCGCTTTGACCCCTAGCTTCCCGTGGACGAACTCCAGCCGAACGCCCTCGCGCTCAGCAGCAGCAGCAATGCGTTCGAACTCCTCGCCCAGCATCTGCGGCCGATCTTCAGTGACGGTCATCGCGCACCTCCGCCCTCCGCATCCGCTCCGGGAAACACCGACACGCACACAGTCTAGGGAATCAGCCGCCAGCAAGTCGGACCGATGACGGATGACCGTCGGGGCCGCCTCGGCGGCGCCCAGACAGCCGAGGGATCGACCCTGATGAACGCCCAGGACCGGCCCCGGTCCGGCATCAATGCGACCAACCGGGGGCACCCCCGCGTTGCCGCCGATGGATGCGCTGGAGGACGACGTGCTGCACGGCGCCGCCTCCCCACGCCGCCCGGGCAGCCGTCTCGCCTGCCAGTTGACCGTCACCGAGGAACTGGACGGGTTGCTCGTCGATCTGCCGCCACGGCAGACCTGAGCTCGTCGTCGGCCTTCCGGCGCGGCGGCCCGGCCGGCCGGCGGGAGTGGCAGACACGGCCTGTTCCGCGGTGGCGATCGCGGCGTCCAGATCGGCGAGCGCCCCGCTGCGGTCGTAGCGGCTGCTCAGCGCGAGTACCAGCGTGGACTGGGCCCCAGGTCGTTCGATGTGGCCGACCGGCGTGCTGCGCACCGCCTCCTCGGCAGCCAGGACGGCGGCGTCCAGGTCGGCCTGCGCTCCGGTCCTGTCGTAGCGCAGACGCAGTGCGTTCGACAGATTGTTCAGCCGGCCGGCGCCTCCGGCAGGTGCGGCGGCGCGCAGGACAGCGATGGCCTCGTCGAGGTCCCCGGAGCCACCCGTGCGTTCGGCGCGCTCGTGCAGCGCGTTGCCGAGGCTGAGGAGAGCGAGGGCACGATCGGGGTGGTCATCGGGGACGGCGTCAACGGTGGCCCTGGCCAGTCGGACGGCGGCGTCATGGCCCTGTCCGGTCCGTTCGGCCCTGGCCTGTACGGCGGCTCCGAGGTTGGACCGGATCGCCGGCAGCTCGGGGTGCCCGGCAGGAGCGGTGCGCACCGCCTCCTCGCCGACGTCGATCGCCGCGCGCAGGTCTCCGTCGTCGCCGGTGCGTTCGAATCGTGTCAGGACAGCTGTCCCGAGGTTGGACAGGTACGTGATCCGGTCGGGGTTGTCGGGGGCCGTGCCGTCGACGGCGGCGCGACAGGCCTCGATGGACTCGTCCAGGTCGGTGTCGTCGCCCGTGTGCTCGTGGCGGCACAGCAGCGCCATCGCCAGATTGGACAGGCACACGCCACGGTTGAGGTCGTCGGCCGAGACGTCGACGGCGAGCCGCTGACCGATCCTGATGGCCTCGTCGAGATCAGCGGGTACGTCGAGACGTTCGGCACGCGCAGCCAGCATGATCGCCAGACTTGAACGCAGCGGCGTCCGGCGTGAGTGGTCGTCGGGAATGGCAGCCAGGATGCGCCGGAACAGGTCGATCGTGGCGGTCAGGTGCGGGGTGTCGGCGGCCTCGGGGCCCGATCCGTACCAGTCGATGGCCGTGCGGACCGCCTCTGCGGCGAGGACCGGCACCAGCAGTGCCGGCAGATCCTCCATGCCGGCGACGAAACAGGGGCCGAGCAGGTCGGCGGCCTGATCGAGATCGGCCTCAACGTGCTCGGCCTCGAAACGGGCGAAGTGAAGCAGGCCGAGTGGGTGAGCGGCCTCAAGGTCTCCGTCGCGCAGGACGGACGCGAGCCCGCGGGCGTCCGCAAGCGCGTCCGGACCGGTCACCTCGCCGCGCGCGAGCCGGACCTGCACCGCCGCAAGACGCTTCCCTCGAGTCCCCGCCATATTCCCCCGCCGGACCGGTCCCGAGGGCGAGAGTAGTCCGACTTCCCAGCCCCCGGCGGCGTTTTGCATGTGCTCACCGATGGAAACCCGGTAACGAGTCCGTTGGCCGACACCGCATCGGTTGGATCAGCTTGGTGACGTGGTCTCGGTCCATCGAACTGGGTGGCAAGCCAATCCAACTGTTCCCTCCGCGCCCGATAGTCAGGCATGGCTCGTCCGACCACGCTCTGGAACTCTGGCGAGCGGTCACGATTGTGCAGGTGGGCGAGCTGGCCGCCACCGTGCGGCGATGTCAACGGGGCGGGCTGCGTCACGCGCCTTCAGCGTTCGCAAGGTGACATGGATCGGGAGGCACTCTCGATCGTCCTGGTGGAGGCATGCCAGGCTGCCCGGTGCAGGGGTACAGCGGCCGCGCCCAGGCGGCCGAGTCGCCTGGAGATGCCCACGCGTACGGCACAAGTGCCGAACAGGTGGGGAGGCTGCCGGACAGTACGGCGCTCAGGGTTGTATCGCAGCTCACCTCGTCCGCTGCCGTCGCGGGCGGAGTAAAACCTGGCGCCCGGTTAGAGCCGGACACGGTGAACAGCGAAGAGGACAGTGCCGTGACGGCAGTACGCGTCGTTATCCGCGCAGTCTGACAATCCATATGGTCCCGTAGGTATCGTGACCTTGGACGACGAGTGGTTCGAGACCACCGGCCGAGGCCGTGGGACAGGGTTGTTCTCCGTACTCCCTCGGCAGCAGCCCGCAGGGCTCATGCGCCTTCAGGCTGTCGCTCACCCAGGAAGTCCGGCTCGCACGTTGTGGTCACCGATGCGGCGTGGATCCGAACTCGTCGCGAGCAGCATGGTTTCGGCCGATGCTGCTTCTGGAGAACCCGGGTCAGGAAGCCGAACCGTCAAGGCCTAGGCGGATCACGGCGAGTGCCTCGGCGATCTCGACGGTCATCTCGTCGTCGGGGCCGAACACCATGCACATGTCCTCGTGGAGCGGTTCGAGGACCTGCCGGGCTTCGACGGCCCGGCCCTGGGCGAGCAGCAGCATCCCGATGTTGTGCCGCAGTTCCACGGCTTCCTCGCTCACGTCGCTGTCGACGGCCCGTACGACGTTCAGCACGCCCTGGAGCGCGGCGAGCGCGTCGGTGACCTGGCCGAGTTCGGCGCGGCATCGGGCCGCCTGGGCGCGGCAGGCGCGGGCCTGTTCGCCGGTGGGTCCGGCGATGCGGGCGTAGGCGTCGGCGAGGGCGTCGAACTCGGGCAGGGCGGCCCGGTAGTCGCCGCCGAGGAGGCGGATCGCCGCTCGCTGGCGGCGCAGCGCCAGGACCGGCTTGCTCTCGGAGCCGAGGGCGAGGGCCGCGGGTTCGATGACCTCGCCGAGCACCTCGGCGGCCTGCGCGAACCGCTCCTCCTCCAGCAGGGCGTCGGAGCGGGCGTACGCCTCCTTGATGTCCTCGCGCAGCTGGGCGGGGACGGGCACCGGCTGGGCCCCTGGGAGGACGGCTGTCGGCGTGGAACCGCCGGGCGCAGGGGCCTGGGCGCGGGCGCGGGGCGCGAAAGGGTGACGGAACACGCCCGTCGGGTCGGGTGCGCCGACTGGCCCGGCATCGGCCGTGCCGGGCTCCTGGCCCGGCGGCGGGAGGAACGGCAGCAGCCGCGCGTACACCTCCTGCGTGTCGGCGGGCCGCGCCTCGGGCGCCTTGCGCAGCAGGTGCAGGACCAGTTCCTCCAGCGCCTCGGGAACGTCGGGCCGCAGCTGTCGCAGCGGGGTGGGGGCGGAGTTGACGTGCTGGTACATCAGCAGGTACTCGTTCTCCGCCTCGAACGCGAGGCGCCCGCTGAGGAGTTCGTGCAGCACACAGCCCAGCGCGTACAGGTCGGTCCCCGGGGTGATGCGTCCGCCGCGGACCTGCTCGGGCGACATGTACTGGTGGGTGCCGATGGGGCTGCCGGTGGCGGTCAGCTTGGTGACGTCGGTGCGCAGGATCGCCGCGATGCCGAAGTCGAGGACCTTCACGGTGCCGTCGCGTGCGACGAGGATGTTGCCCGGCTTGAGGTCCCGGTGGATGACCGGCACGTCGTGCGCGTACGACAGCACGGTCGCGATCTGCGCGGCGACGGCGGCCGCCCAGCTGACCGGCAGCGGCCGGCCGGGGTCGAGGTAGGCGGACAGCGGTACGCCGTCGACGAGCTCCATCACCAGGAACAGCCGCTCGTACGACGCGTCGAGCACCGCGTCGTACACCTGCGGCACGCCGGGGTGCTGGATGCGCGCGGTGATGCGGGCCTCGCGACGGAAGCGCTTGGCGAACTCCTCGGCCAGTTGCGGGGAGGTGACCGACGCCTGCCGGATGAGCTTCACGGCGACGGGCCGGTCGAGCACGGCGTCGTAGCCGCGCCACACGTCGCCCATGCCGCCGTGGCTGAGCTCCTCCAGGAGTTCGTAACGGTCGGAGATCGCCTCCTGCGGCACCTTGCCCCCGGTGTGCGTGATGAACAGTCACGGTCAGGGGTCAAGTGTGACCGCTGCGTCGATCTGCCGTCCAGCGGGCGCGGAGCGACTGGCCTTGAGCCTGGCGGTGGACGACGGGCAGGAGGGTGCGGCGGCCGGTACGGCCTGGCGCCGGCAGGACGTATGCAATCAGGTAGTCCGAGGGTGACATCCCTCCGTCGTTGACTTTCCCCTTGGTTGGCCCACCCGGCAGGATCGGGGCACATGAGGATACTGGTGCTTGGTGGTACGTGGTTCCTGGGCAAAGAGCTGGTCGTCGGCGCGCTGGCGCGCGGGTGGGAGGTTTCGGCGTTCAACCGGGGCCGGTCGGGGGACGATGTCGTCGGTGTGCATGCGGTGCATGGCGACCGGACCAACCCGGAAGACCTTCAGCGGTTGGCCTCGCACGGCCCGTGGGATGCCGTGGTGGACACGTCGAGTTCCGAACTTCCGCCGCGTGACGTGCTTCTCGCTGCGCGAGCTCTAGCCGATCAGGCGGCGCGGTGGGTGCACGTGTCCACGGTGTCTGTGTACGAGGGTTGGCCGCACCACCCGCTCACGGAGGACTCGCCGCTTCTCGTCTGCCCTGCGGACGCCGACGGCACGTTCGGCTACACGGGCCCGGACGGGTCGCCGACGAAGTACGGGTTTCAGAAGGCGGGCGGAGAGCGAGCAGTGGCCGAAACGCTCGGCGACCGGGCGGTGTTCCTGCGGCCCGGGGTGATCCTCGGCCCCGGCGAGTACGTCGGCCGCCTGCCCTGGTGGCTGACCCGCGCCGAGTGCGGCGGGCGGATCCTCGCGCCGTCCCCGGCCGAGAGGCGGATTCAGCCGGTCGACGTCCGCGACGTGGCCGCCTTCGCATTGGACCAGGCCGCCGCTACGAGCGCCGGCGGAGCCTTCAATGTCGCCCACCCCGAAGGGCTCGACTTCGCCGAGTTCGTGACCGCCTGCCTGACCGTGACCGGAGGCGCGGGGCGGCCCGTGTGGACGGCTCCGGAAGACCTCACCCACTACGGCGTCAAGCAGTGGACGGAACTGCCCCTGTGGCGCACGCACGCCGGGGTGTGGGCCGTCGACCCCTCTCGGGCCGTGGCTGCCGGTCTGCGCTGCCGCCCGCTGGGCGAGACGATCGCCGACACCTGGGCGTGGCTCCAGGCCGGCGGGCGCCCTGTCGAGCATCCCCGGTGGGCTGAACACGGCATCGCCCCCGGGAAAGAGGCGAAGATCCTTGCGTCTCTCTCGGGGGCGAACTGACAGGCGGCGTCAGGCTTCCAGGGCGGCGAGCAGGCCGGAGCCGGTTCCGAGCTGATGCTGTGCGGACAGGCGGGTGAAGTCCTCGATCCGTTCGCCGAGTTCCCCGGCGAGCTGGGCACCCCTGAACGGCTCGCCGGTCAGTGCGCGCCGTACCCGTGCGGTGCGGGTCAGCAGGCCGGTGGCGCGCTGATCGCGCGGTACGACCCACACCTGTTCGAGGGCTTCGGCCGCGCCGTCGAGGTCGCCTCGTAGCAGCCGGGCAGCGGCCAGGTCTGCCCCCGCCCCGCCGATCACGCGGGCCGAGCGCAGCGCCGCCGGTCGCTGGGCTGCCAGCTCCAGCGCCCTCGTGGCGGCGGCCGCCGCCTGGTCCCCGTCGCCGAGCAGGAGGCATGTTGAGCTGTTCGACATCGCGAGACGTTCGGCGGTGAACCCGAACTCTCCGGCCACACCGTCGTGGAGGTCATCCGTTGCCCCCTGCCCGTCGGCCTGCGAAGCGTCCAACGCCCGCTGTGCGGAGGCGGCATCGCCGAGGTACCCGAATGCTCGGGCCTCGATCGCCGCGAGCCTGCGCCGTGCCAGGTCTCCCAACCCCGTGAACATCTGGGCCTGTCGCGCCAAGCGTGCGGCCTCCGCGGGCTGGTTCGAGAAGTACGCGATGTACGCCAGCGTCCCGCCGGCGAATGCGCGCAGCGGATCGAACCGCGCCGTCTCCCCATACAGAGCAGCCGAACGGCACAGGCGCTTCGCCCCGTCCAGTGACCCGAGGTCGAAGGCCGCCGTGGCCAGCAGCGCGCACGCCTGCCCCGCCACGATCAGCAAGTCCTGCGACTGCGCCGGGACCTGCGTCCGGCCGCGCTGTGTCTCGGCCTCCTCACGCAGTTCCCGCGCCCGCTGGAACACATCGAAGGGCGCGGTGCGGCTGTACGCGCGTGCCAGCGTGGCTACGTCGTCTCGCAGTTGGTCAAGGGTCGTGTCCGAGATGGAAGCGGCGGCGGCTTCAGCGGCCTCGCTCTGGGCGTCACGTGCAGTCATCAGGATTTCGTCTTCCAGGTTGAACTTGGGTGCGGGTGCCACTGAGGGAGGCGCCTCGAACAAGGCCGCCGCGTCGACCCCGAACATGTGCTCCAGCACGGTGCACGCCTCCGGCCCCGGAAGGGTCTGGACCCGACCGGCCGTCCAGCGCCGAAACTGCGCCTCGGACACCGTCAGATTCCGGGATCCCTCAGTAAGCACCTGGGCTGCCGCGCGGCGGAAAGCACGCTCGAAGTCCACATAACGCCAACGCCGTTGATCCACTAAGACCTTCAGCAGCGTCCGAGCTGTCTTACTCATGCCGCTCCCTGACCTCTCGGCGCTTTCGCGCTGGCGCTTCCCTCACTGGAAGGGGAACCGCCAACCCTTCGGCAGCGCAACACCCCCACCGCACATGACACGTTGACGCTACCCCCGCGCCACGCAGGTCACCTGAAAGAGCGTCAGATGGCACCCGGTAGGGCGTGGCGAAGCTGCCCGGGCCGGGCGCAATCTGTCCCTCGCCGCTCGCCGCTCCGCAGCTGCAACTACCCGGAGCCGACGGCGTACGGCCCCGCCCGCTCCCCGATCCCCGCCGGGGCGGGCCGGGGCGCCGACCGCGACTGCAAGGGCGAGGCAAACGACCCATGACGACGCGAAGCACCACCCCCACACCCGTAGCCGACGAACTCGTGGACGCCCTTGCGATCCACTTGGAGAGGCTGAGCGACCGGCAGCGCGAGGGCCGCTCGTGCTGCTGGTGCAGCGGTACCCCGGACCGCCGGTTCCCCGTCCGGATACTGCGCGTGGCCGGTGTCCGCCTGCATGCGTGCATCCTGTGTGCGGGCATGTACGGCGTGCAGGAGTCGGCGTCGTGAACCTGATCGCCCCGAGCTTGCCGTTCGGTCCCACCGAGCACACCGTGCCCACGTACACGCAGACCCTGTCCCTGGTGGCGTCATCCGCAGCCCTGGCCCGCATGTCGACACGCACCACGCTGGCATGCTGGTTGCTCGACGAGCTGGCCGACGACGCCGAGTTGATCGTGTCGGAGCTGGTGACCAACGCCCTACGGCACGCTCGCCCTCCGGCGCCGTCCCAGGACGAGCCGGGCCGGTGCAGGCTGACGCTTCAGCAGCCGGAACCGGACACAGTCTGGGTGTGGGTCACGGATGCTTCGCCGCGCCGCGTCGTACGGCGAGCGCCGGGCGACGGCGATGAGACCGGCCGCGGCCTGGACGTGGTGGATGCACTCGCCTCGGCGTGGGACATCCTCCCGGTGCGCGGCGGCGGCAAAACGCTATGGGCCGAGCTGAAGGCATCCGGCCCGTGATCCTCGACGGACTCGACAAGACCCTCGAAGAAGCCACCACGAAGACACGCCCGCGCCGCCGGAGGCGCCAGTGGGGATGGCGGCAGATCACCGCTCAAGTCCTCTGCGTGGCAGCCGTCACCGTGCTGGTCCTGTCATTGCTCCTGGCCATCCCCAGGGGCCCCTGATCCCCGGCTGCCATACCCCAGCCACCGAAGGGCAGTGCCTCGCGCACGGCTCTGTAAACCGCCCCGGGCCAGGACGTTTTCCCCTCCCCTTGCACTGCCTGCGCCCGGGGTGCACCACCGAACCCATTCGCGACCCCCGTGGGGCCCAGCCGCGCAGGCGGCTGAGCCCCCAGTCCTGCACGGTTACACCGCCTGCGTCGCCATGTGCTCGACGGCACGCAGCTCGTCCATGGCGGATCGGAATGCGGGGTCACCCTTGCTGGTCGTGCCGTGGATCGTGGCGAGAGCACGGCTACGGCGTGCGGAGAGGTCGGGGCGACGCTCGATCTCCACCTGAGCGGCCCAGTGGGTCAGCCAGTGCTGAAGGTGCCCGATCCTGTTGGTCCGAATGGCGGCGGCGAGGGCTTCTTCCTTGTGCTTTTCCATCTCGTCCAGGCGGTGAGGGGCGATCCGGGCGAGCGCCACGCGGACGGCGTCGGGGGTATGTTCGGCGCGAGGGTCCAGCTCCGTGCCGTGGTCCGGCTGTGTGCTCACGATGTCCTCCAAGGTGTGCCCCGGCCAGCATTATCCAGCCGGGGACTACGGGTCAGACGTCGTCGTCCAGGCCCTCCTCGCGGCGGATCATCCGCCAGGCGGCCTTGCGGGCGCTGCGGTCCGGGGCGAGCTCGGCGACGATCAGCGTCAGTGTGTGGTGCGGGTCATGGTCGTAGGGGATGCCCCACGCGTCGAACCGCTGCCCGGCGAGCCGCCGGGCGAGCCGTGCGCCGCGCGGGGTGGAGCTGAACCGCATCGCGAAGTGGCCTGTGGGGCTGGTGGGGTGGGCTACGCGGTCGGGGGAGCGGTCTCACTGTTCATGCCCTCGACGCTCCCCGCGGTGGCGTAGCGTGACCAGTGGTGACGCTCCGCCGCGTTCCGGTTGTACGCGGCGGAGCGGGAGGTGTACGAGGCGCGCCGCGTGATCGGCTCGGGGCGGGTGCGTCGGGCCGGGGAACGGGGCCGGGGAGGCGGTGGGGCCGATGGAGTCGGTGGAGCAGGACGAGGGCGGGGGCGAGCGGGAGGACGCCGGGCCGAGGCCGGAGGACGAGCCGGGATCGGGCGTGGTGACCGCGTTCGGGCGGCAGTTGAAGTTGCTGCGGGTACGGGCGGGCCTGGAACGGCCGGAGTTCGGGAAGCTCGTGGGCTACGCGGGCCAGTCGATCGCCTCCTTCGAGCAAGGGCGGCGGATTCCCTCACCCAGGTTCATCGACCGCGCGGACGAGGTGCTGGACGCCGGGGGCGTCCTCAAGGCGCTGAAGGAGGAGGTGGGGCGGGCACAGTATCCGGCGTTCTTCCGGGACATGGCGCGGTTGGAGGCGGAGGCCGTCGAGTTGTGCTCCTACGACTCCCACGTGGTCAAGGGGCTATTGCAGACGGAGGAGTACACGCGGGCATTGCTCGGCATGCGACGCCCGCTGCTGGACGAGGAGACGATCGAACTGCGGGTGGCTGCGCGGCTCGCTCGGCAGACAATCTTCGAGCGCTGGCCTGCGCCGCTGCTCAGCTTCGTGCTCGAAGAGTCCGTGTTGCGTAAGCCTCTCGGCGGAAAGGCAGTGCTGCGAGGGCAGCTCGAACAGATACTGCTCATCGGCCAGAAGCGCAATGTGGAGATCCAGGTCATGCCGCTCGACCGTGAGGACAACGCGGGAGTGGACGGCCCGTTCACAGTTCTTACGCGCAAGGGCGGCGAGCAGTTCACGTATATGGAGGTCCAGGGGCGCAGCAGCCTGCTGACGGACCGAGAAGAGGTACGTCTCGCCGCCGCGCGCTATGGGATCATCCGGTCGCAGGCTCTCACTCCGCGAGAGTCCCTGGGATTCATCGAGAAGTTGCTGGGAGAGCTATGAACACCACAGAGAGCTCGGATGCCGCTCTGGAACTCACCTGGCGCAAAAGCAGCTACAGCGGCGCTGAGGGGGGCGACTGCGTAGAGATCGCAGCCGCCGTCGACGGCATACACATCCGTGACTCGAAGGTCCGATTCGGACCGGTCCTGACGGTCACCTCCGACGCGTGGGCCGGGCTCGTCCGGCTGGCCGCCGACCAGACCATCTGAGCGTACATCCGTAACCCCGTGGGGGCTCAGTCGCACCGGCGGCTGGGCCCCTCGTCTTGCACGCTTAGCTGAGACAGCAAGACGCCGGCGCTCCGAAGAGCCGGGGACCGATCGCTGGATCAGATCCAGGTCACTTGGCGAAACGCATTCATGCAAGGGAACGACGAGGTCCGGCATTTCGCTGGGCGGTGGTCGGGCAGGACTGCGCGGGCGTCCTCGCCGTGCAGTTCAGTTGTCCGGTTGGTCCCCGGAGTCGGACGGGGTAGACGTCGGCAGGGCATCCTCCTCCCGGAGCAGTTCGATCACGCCGATCGCGTCATCGTCCTGCACGGAGTCGCCGTCGCCGTCGCCGCAGTTCGGGTCACCGGTCAGGTCGCCCCCCGACTTCTCGATCAGGAAGCGTTCGCGATATGCGTCGCGCGCCGAAACAGCGATGCGATCGATGTGCCTGTAGCTCAGCCCTGCGCCGACAGCCATTCCGGCGATGGGCACGAACTGCCCGAGCTTCTTCTTCGTCAGCTGCTGCGTGAAGTTCGCTGCGAAGGACTGGGCGATCTTGGTGAGAACCTTCTCGTTCAACTTGGCCCAAGGAGCGTTCCTTGCCAGCAACTGGGTGAGTTGGGACAGTTCGCGGTACGCGGCCGTCTTCGCCGATGTGCCCGTGGCCATTCCCAGAGCAATCACGGACATCACGAAGAGTTCTTCTTCGGGATCGCTCGGGCAGTAGCCGTAGTAGAGAGCTGTGGCGGCGACCGTTCGCGTGGCAAGGGCGAGCATCATCGCGGTGTCGGCGAGCATCGCCCCGGCTACGGTCCCGAGTCCGGGTGCGGCACCCGCGCCCGCGCCGGCAATTGTTCCGGCGCTGGCGAGCACCTCTCCGCCGGTCACGGCCGCAGCGGATCCGAAGCCGGTTGCCGCTGCCGAGAGCGCGTGGCCATACCGAACCAAGTTGTGCCTCGCGACCTCATCGACGACCCGCAGGTCGAGCTCACGGATCTCGTCCAACCCGGCAATGTCGTGTCCGGTACGTCGATACTGCTCAACGACACGTTTCTTGCTCACTGTCCGGCCTGCGGTGTCTCCCACGACCTTGCCGAGACCCTTTGCGGCTCCGCCATAGGCGGCAGCCACTTTGTCGGCTCCCGGGGTGTTCATCGCCTTCTGGCCGAGCGAAGCGAGTCGGTCCCGGGCCGATTGCGGAAGGAGGTTCCGCACCTGCTTGTTGAGGGAATCCGCCTTCCGCTTCTGGAGTCGGTCCCACTCCCGTTGTTCGTAAGCAGAGAGAATCATGTCGTCACCTCAGTATCAGAGTGCTTGGCAGCGATCCCGCAGATCGCATTCGTCCGGGCGGTGAGGGGCTCCGGGCGAGCGCCACGCGGACGGCGTCGGGGGTACGTTCGGGCCGCGGGACCAGCTAGCTCCGTGCCGTGGTCCGGCTGTGCTCACGATGTCCTTCAGAGGGTGCCCCGGCCGGCATATCCAGCCGGGGCGTACGCATCAGACGTCGTCGTCCAGGCCCTCCTCGCGGCGGATCATCCGCCACGCGGCCTTGCGGGCGCTGCGGTCCAGGCTGGACTTGAAGCCCTTGTCCGGGCCGAAGTACTGGCGGCCCATGCCCGCGATGGTGTCGATGTGGTCGGCCATCTTGTCCGCGAAGACGTTGTCGAAGACGAGGCCGAAGTTCTCCTCGTCGTTGACGACGGCCGCCGCCCGCACCTTCGGGTCGGCCTTGGCCTCCTCGAACGGGCGGATGACGTCCTGCTCCGTGAACTCAGTGCCGAAGCGCTCATTGAACTTCTCGATCAACTGCGAGAGCAGCGACTTCTCCGCTTCCTTGGCGCCGCCCGAGCCGTCGCCGAAGCCCTGCATCATCGTCGGCCCCTCGGCGGTGAGGGAGACGTCGTACTCGCCCGTCTTCTCCACCCGCATATGGCTGAGGTCGATCTCGCCTATGTCCACACCGCCGTCCGCACGGCGCGGCAGCCGGTTGAGGAGGTAGCGGCCGTAGAGGTGCAGCCGCTCCAGCTCGGCGTCCCGGTAGGGGACGATCTGCGCGAGGAAGCCGTACTTCCTGACGTAGTCGTTGAGGTCGGCGCGGAAGCCCTCCGCCGTCTCCTGGTCGTCCTCGTCCTCGCTTTCGAGCAGGGGCGTGAAGCGGGCGACGGCGGGCGAGAGCAGCCGGTACAGCTCGGCGTGCAGCTTCTCCCACTTGGATTGTGACCCTGCGGCCTTCTCCTTGGCGGCGAAGTACGCGGCGGCGAACTCGTCCATCTCCTGCCCGGACAGGATCGGCGCCTGCATGACCCGGCTCTGCGCGGTGTAGAGCAGGTTGGGGTCGGAGGGGAGGGTGTTCGCCTCCTCGAAGTACGGGCGGAAGGAGTCCTGTATGTCGTCGGCGTCGTTGACGAAGTCCAGGACCGCCAGGTCCGCCTGGGTCTTGCGCTCGGCGGTCCGGTTCAGCCGGGACAGGGTCTGGACGGCGGAGATGCCGGTGAGTGTCTTGTTGACGTACATCGTCGTCAGCAGCGGCTGGTCGAAGCCGGTCTGGTACTTCTCCGCCACGACCAGGATCCGGTACTCGCGCTGGCCCGCACCGCCGGCTCGGGCGGCCTTGTCGTCGGCACGCGTGTACGCGAACGCCTTCGGCAGCGCGCTCTCCGACAGCCCGCCGTTCTCCTTCGGCTCGGTGGTCTCCTCGCCGTCGAGGGTGAGCGAGCCGGAGAACGCGACGAGGACACCCAGGTCGGGGTACTTGGTGTCGTAGTCCCGGTCCTTGATGTAGCTCTTGATCGCGCGCGCCATCTCTACGGCGGACTGGCGGGAGGCGGTCACCACCATGGACTTGGCCCGCCCGCCGAGACGGCCCCGGCTGTGCGCCACGAAGTGCTCCACGATCACCTGGGCGTGCTGGGCGACCGTCGAGTCATGGGTCAGCGCGTACCGGGCGAGCAGGCCGTTCGCCTTCGACGGGTCGACCTCCCGCTCGTCGGGGTTCTGGTTCACCAGCTTCCAGTACGTGTTGTACGTGACGTAGTTGCGCAGCGGGTCGAGGATGAAGCCCTCCTCGATCGCCTGCCGCATGGAGTACGTGTGGAAGGGCCGGTAGGTCGCCTTGCCGTCGATGTCCTGGAGCGTGCCGAAGAGTTCGAGGGTCTTGGCCTTCGGCGTGGCGGTGAACGCGAAGTAGGAGAGGTTCGCGGCGCGGGAACGCTGCTCGGCCCGCTTCTTGAGCTGCTCGTCGAGGGTGGCGGCCTCGGCCTTGACCGTGGTCGCGCCCGCGTCCTCCGAGTCGGAGTCCAGGCCGAGGTCACGCAGAGCGGCCCGTACGTCCTTGGCGGCGTCGCCGGACTGCGATGAGTGCGCCTCGTCCACGATGATCGCGAAGTGACTGCCCCGGATCTCTGTGGGGTTGCGCTCGATGTACGAGATCAGCGCCGGGAACGAGTGCAGGGTGACGGTGACGATCTTCCCAGTGTCGCGGGAGAGGGCCTTGGCGAGCTGCTCGCCCTTCGCCCCGTGCTTCTCGTCGATCTTCACGACGAGGCCCGCGGTCTGCTCGAAACTGCCGACCGTTTCGCGGAGTTGCGCGTCCAGGTTGCGGCGGTCGGTGATGACGATGACGTTGTCGAAGACCGGCACGCCCGGCTTGAGGCCCTTGGCCACGGCCTCGGCGTCGAGTTCGCGGGGGTCGGTGGGGGTGTGCAGGTCGCTGAGGCGGTGCGCGAGCCAGCCGATGGTGTTCGACTTGCCCGAGCCGGCCGAGGCCATGACCAGGTGGTCGTGACCGGCGCCGTGCGTTGCGGCGTGCGCGGTGAGCTTCTTGACTGCGTCCCACTGCTGGAACCGAGGGAAGACCATCGTCTTGGTAGTGCCGCCGCCGGGCGTCTTGCTCTTGTGCAGGTGCACGAACCGCTGGAGCAGGTCCAACCAGTTGTCCGGCTGCCAGACCTGCTCCCAGAGGTAGGAGGTCGCGTACGTGCCGTAGGCGGTCGGGGCCGGGTTGCCCGCGCCGCCCGGCTGACCGGGGCCGTTGGAGCCGGTGTTGAAGGGGAGGAAGCGGGTGTTCTTGCCCTTGAGCTGGGTGGCGACGAAGACCAGGTCCGGGTCGACGGCGAAGTTCGCGACGACACGACGCGTGAAGATCAGCTCGGTGGGGTCGCGGTCCGTGCGGTACTGCTCCTTGGCCTGCTCCACCCCTTGCTTGGTCAGCGGGTTCTTCAACTCGGCTGTGGCGACGGGGATTCCGTTGAGGAGCAGGGTGAGGTCGAGCCGGTTGCCCCAGTCGGCCTGCTTCGTCGCGTACTCGAGTTCGCGGACGACGGTGAGGCGGTTGGCTCGGTAGCCGTCCAGCACGGAGTCGTGGGCGACGAGGTTGGGCTTGAAGTACGCGACGCGGAGGAGGACGCCCCGGTCCTTGACGCCGTTACGGAGCACATCGAGAAGCCCGTTGGTGGCAATGGCCTGGTCGAGGCGGCCGGCGAACCCACGCTGCGCCTCGTTCGGGTCGCCGCCGTAGACGGTGAGCAGCTCGCTCCACTCGTCGGGCTGGGTCGCCCCGATGAACGTGAACAACTCGTTGGTGTCCAGGCCGAGATCGGCCCGGTAATCCTGCGGGCGAGCCTCGCGCCAACCGCGCTCGACCATGGCGGCGACGATGGCGTCCCCGAAGGCGGACTCCGTGTGGATGGGGCTCATGGCTACGCGTTCACCCGTTTCTTGTGGAGGATGCCCCGGCGTTCACGCCGTGGAGGAGAGGAATCGCATCCGGGCGTCGCGACGCGGAGCGTCGCCGTATCCGGTTCTGGGCGCGGAGTATCCCTACAGCTGACCGATGGAGCCAGGGTGATACGAACGCGTGTGCCAGTGATCGCTGGTTGGGGTGGTGGCTGCGCGATTGGGGTACGGGTGTGCGGCGGTCGCACATACGGTCTCGTCCGAGGGCTCGGGAGGCCATGGTCTTCCTGCCGGGGAGCGTGAGGGGGGAACAGATGGCAGAGGTGAGGGCGGCTGCGGAGGCCGGGTATGCCCGCTACACCTACCGTCTGCGCGTGTCGTCGACCGCCCGCGCTGGGCTGCTCGCGGAGTGGGCGCGGTGCCGGTGGATCTGGAATGAATGCTGCGCCCGCTCGAAGAAGGCCCACCACGAAGGCGAGAAGTGCGGCCCGGCCCGGCTGGGTAAGGTGCTGACCGAGGCCCGCACCGCGAACGCGTGGCTGCGCGCGGGCAGCTCGGTGCCGCAGCAGCAGATCATCCGCGACTTCGCCAAATCCCGCGCGAAGGCCCTGAAGGACGTCAGGACCCGGCTGCCGCAGCAGCAGCGCGCCGGGATGCCGAAGTACAAGAAGAAGCACGCGGCCGACCCGACGCTGAACTACACCCAGCGCGGGTTCCGTCTGAAGGACGGCCGCCTGCAACTCGCGGGCGGGATCGTACTGGCGGTGGTGTGGTCGAGGGACCTGCCCAAGTCGCTGTCCTCCGTTCGCGTCTACCGCGACAGCCTCGGCCACTGGTACGCCTCGTTCGTCGTGGTGACGAGCACCGAGGCGCTGCCTGCCACCGGGCAGGACATCGGCATCGACTGGGGCGTCAAGGAAACCGCGACCACCACCAGCGACACCCACGACCTTGCCCACGCCCAGCACGGCAAGAACGCGGCCCAGCGCCTGGCCTGCTACCAGCGGATGATGGCCCGCAGAAAGCCCAAGCGCGGACAGCCCGGATCGAAGGGCTACCAGGAAGCGAAGCGGCAGACCGCGAAGCTGCACAAGAAGGTCGCGCGGCAGCGTGAGGACACCGGACGCAAGTGGGCGAAGAAGGTCGTGACCGACCACGACCGCCTCGCGGTGGAGGACTTCCGGCCGAAGTTCCTCGCCAAGTCGACCATGGCCCGCAAAGCGGCCGACGCCGCGATCGGCGCGACCAAGCAGGCTCTGATCCACATGGCCCGCAAGCACGGCCGTGAACTGCACCTCGTACACCCCGCGCACACCACCATGGACTGCGCACAGTGCGGAGCGAGAACCAAGCACGCACTACCTCTCTCAGAACGAACTTACGCCTGCACGGCGTGCGGAGCCGTGTCCCCCAGGGACAAGAACTCCGCCCGCGTGATGCTCGCCCGGGCTGGTCTCAACCCGGCTGGTGCTGATCGTGTAAGAGCTGACGGACCGCTGGTACGCAGCCAACGTGAGCCAGGAATCCCCTCCCTTCAGGGAGGGGAGGATTCAATCCGTCCGTTACGTTGCGCCCCCGCTGGCGGTGGAGACGTCGAATTGGCCGGTTACGGCGGCGGCGATGAGGGCTTGGCGGCGTTCTGTCAGCAGTTCGACTTGTCGGCGAACCTTGTCGGTGAGGTTGTCGATGCGTGAGTTCTGCCGGCGGATGGACTCGACGATCTCGCTCTGCTCATCCAGTGACGGCAGAGGGATACGCAACATTTGCAGATCCGGCACGTAGATCGTCTTATGTGTGGAGCCCATCGCCAGTCGACCCAGTAGATCCGAACGCATAGCGCGGAGGCACCAAAGCAAGAAGTACGGGTTCAAACGCGGACCGCAGGTCCAGGTGACGAAGTCCTGACTCGTGGCCATGTCCGAGCCCATCACTCCCGAGTATCCAGCGGAAGCCGTTCGGCAGAGAAAGACAGTCCCCTTCGGATGGAGCTCCGCAGCAGAGTTGGCGAGACCCAGCTCGCTGATTTTCTCGCGCGTAACGTGCAGGTCTTCGAGGCGATCGTCTCGTACCTGCTTCACCTCGCCCGTCGTGATCCAGGGGATGGTGCAGTCCACCCACCACTCTGGGTGAGACCGGCTTGGCGTATGACCGCTGCCCATGCGGGCCATGAGTCCGACGCGCACTTCTTGCCACGGCTCCGGGATCGTCTCCAGCCAGGCAAGCGTGGACGCGCAGCGCCCGGCATGTTCGCCGCCCGACACGGCAGCTACCACTCCAGCTGTCCGACGCTCGGCCAGACGGTCCAGTACGCGCTGTTCCGCGTTCACAAGGCCGTCGATGCGGGCGGTCTCGGCGTCGAGGAAGTCGGCGATGCGGCGCTGCTCCTCCAGTGGGGGTAGCGGAACCCTGAGCTGCTCAATATCCGGCATGTAGATGGTTTTATGCGTCGAGCCCGTGGCGACGCGCATCAAGTCTGGAGCCATGCCTCTGAGCGCGTGCAGCAAGAACCTTGGCTCCAAGCGTGGTCCGCAAGTCCAGGTTGCGAAGTCCTGACTTGTTGCCATGTCGGTTCCCATAATGGCCGAAAATCCGACTGAGGCCGTGCGGGAAAGAATGACGGTCCCTGCCGGATGTTTAACAGCGGCAGAGTGCGTCAGGCCAAGTGGACTCACCTTCTCCTTAGTTTCGGAGATAACGCTGACGTTCCCTTTCCTGAGCTGCCAAACATCAGCCAAGGTGATCCAGGGCACCGTACAGTCTTCCCAGTATTCAGGAACACTCCGGCTGGGCGTGTGACCAGATCCGAGACGAGCGACAAGGCGGATTGGAGCTGTCGGCCAACGGGATTGCGCGAGCCACGGCGCGATGTTCGTGGCCGTCATGCCGTCACCTCACCCAACAGCGCCTGAATCTCCGCCTCCAGCGACTTCAGCTCCCCGTCGATCTCCGCCAGCGGCCTCGGCGGCTTGTACACGTAGAAGTGCCGCGTGAACGGGATCTCGTAGCCGATCTTCGTCTTCGTGTGGTCGATCCACGCGTCCGGCACGTGCGGCATCACCTCGCGCTTGAGGTACTCCTCGACGTCCTCGCCGAGCGGAACGTTCTCGTAGTCCCGCATGTCCGTATCCGGCTCCGGCGCGCCCTTGACCTTCTGGACCTCCCCCTCGGGGTCCCGTACCCCGACCGCCTCCCGTACCGCCTTCGCGAACGGCGCTCCCGACGGCCAGGCCAGGCCGGCCGCGACCACCGCGTCCTTGAGGGCGATGAACGCCTCGGACTTCGTCGTCCAGGACAAGCCGAGCAGCGTACGCACCGCCGCGACGAACTCCGAACTCTGCTCCAGCTTCACCACCGGCTTGGCCTCCGCCAGCGCCGCCAACGTCTCCTCCGTGACCTCGAAGCGCAGCTTCAGCGGTCGTTCGACGGTGATGCGCTGGTAGCCGAAGTCCTCGTTGGCGAAGACCTTGACCTTGCCGTGCAGCGGGTGTTCGGGGTCCTTAGCGACCTGGACGGCCTCCGCGAACAGTCGGGTGATGTCGCCGATGTGGTCGGGGCGGCCGTTCGTCCCGTCGCCGAGTTCCTTGCGCTTGTCGCCCAGCGACTTGCGCATCTTCACCCACTGGTCGCGTGCGTCCAACAGCACGACCTTGCCCTTGTGGTCGGCGTCCTTACGGTTCGTCAGGATCCAGAAGTACGTCGAGATGCCCGTGTTGTAGAAGAGCTGGTCCGGGAGGGCGACGATCGCCTCCAGCCAGTCGTTCTCCAGGATCCAGCGGCGGATGTTGGACTCGCCCGACTCGGCCGCGCCCGTGAACAGCGGGGAGCCGTTGAAGACGATGGCGATGCGGGAGCCGCCCCCGCCGTTGACGTCCACCGGCTTCATCTTCGAGATCATGTGCTGGAGGAAGAGCAGCGAGCCGTCGTTGATGCGCGGCAGGCCCGCGCCGAAGCGGCCGGCGTCGCCGAGCGACTTGTGCTCGTACTCGACCTCCTCCTTGACCTTCTTCCACTCCACCCCGAAGGGCGGGTTGGCGAGGATGTAGTCGAACGCGCGGCGGGCGTGGCCGTCGTCGGAGAAGGAGTTGCCGAAGCGGATGTTCTCGGGGTTCTGGCCCTTGATCATGAGGTCGGACCGGCAGATCGCCCACGACTCGGGGTTGAGCTCCTGCCCGTACACCTCCACCGTCGCGTCCGGGTTGAGGGCCTTGATGCGGTCGTCGGCGGCGCTGAGCATGCCACCCGTGCCGCAGGCCGGGTCCATGACCGTGCGGACGACACCGGGCAGGCTGAGGGCGTCCGCGTCGGGCGCCACCAGCAGGTTGACCATCAGTTTGATGACCTCGCGCGGGGTGAAGTGCTCACCCGCGGTCTCGTTCGACTGCTCGGCGAAGCGGCGGATCAACTCCTCGAAGATGTAGCCCATGTTGTGGTTGGGCACGACGTCGGGGTGCAGGTCGAGGTCGGTGAACCTGCCGATGACCTGGTAGAGCAGGTTCGCGCCGTCGAGCTTCCTGACCTGCTGGTTGAACTCGTACTTGTCGAGGACCTCGCGGGCGTTGTCGGAGAAGGCGCCGACGTAGATCTGCAGGTTCTTCGCGGCGTTCTGCGGGTCGGCCGCGATCCTCCGCAGCGTGAGGTCGCTCTTGTTGTAGAAGGAGTGGCCCGAGGCCTTGCGCAGGAAGTGGCCGGTGTCGATCTCCTGGCCCGCGAACTTGGCGACGGTCTCGACGACCTTCTCGCGCGTCGGTTCCAGGACGCACTCCAGGCGGCGCAGCACGGTGAACGGCAGGATGACCTTGCCGTAGTCGGACTGCTTGTAGTCGCCGCGCAGGAGATCGGCGACGGACCAGGCGTGGTTCGCCAGCTCCGTGTGCTTGCTGCTGTTCAAGAGGTCCCGGCTTCCTTCCGAAGAGCACCGTCCGGGCGTGGGACGGCAGGGATCCAGTGTGGTCGTGTGCAGTGGGACGTGTTGGGCGTTTCAGGCGGATCGGTTGTCCGGGCTGTCCGGGGTGTCCGGGGTGTCCGGTGGCAGGAGTACGCCGGCGGTGAGGCCGGTGGTGAGGGTGGCCGCGGTGTCGGCGGCGAGGTCGGCGGTTCGGCGGACGGCCGCGCGCAGTTCGTACACGCGGCGGAAGGCCTCCCCGTAGCGCCGCTGTTCCTCCAGGGGCAGCAGCGGTACGCGCAGGCGGCCCGGTGTGACGTGCACGAGGGTGCTGCCGGTGGACGCGGAGGCGATGTTGTCCTCGGCGCCGAGGAACCCGGCCAGGAACCAGGGGTCGAGGCGGGCCGGGTCGGGGCGCAGGAGGTGGATGTGCGGACCGAGCAGGGCTCCGGCGTCCTGGTCGTCCGCGACCCGGGTCATCGCGGCCGCGTCTCCGCCGCCCGCGACGGCGCGTACCAGGACGTCCCCGGCGGCGACGGGCTGCGCGGCGTCGGCGTGGACGTCAACGGCCCCACCGGACGGGGGGTTTCCGGCGGAGATGTCCTGGGCGGTGAGGACGGGTCGGTCCTCGGCGGGGGCGGCGGAGCCCTTGGAGCCTCGTGTGCCGGGCGTCGCCGCCCGCAGCACGGTCAGGGCCCCGCCGCGTGCCAGGTCGGAGACGGTCGCCGTACGCCACTCGCGGGCCGTGGCCCCGGACGGCTGCCACCCGCCGGACGCGGAGGCGGCCGCCAGGGTGGCGACCTGCTCGGCCAGTTGCTCGTGCAGGTCGCGGACACGGCGGGTCAGGGCGGCCGGGTCGATGTCGGCCGCGGTCGCCCGCACATGGCGGGCCGGGGTGACGTCGACGACGTCGTCGAGCAGGTCGACGAGCGGCACCGCGCGGGCGACGCCGGGCTCGTCGGCGTAGGTGTCGGGGGCGGTGCTGAACGCGGCCCACTGGCCGAGGACCCGTTCGGTCAGCCCCGCCCAGTCGAAGGAGGCGGCGGAGGCGGAAGAGGCAGGGGCAGAGGAGGCGGCGGAAGAGGAAGAGCCGGATCGGCGGGGGCGTGAGCCGCCGCGGGTGCCGGCGCCGGCCGTGGCCGTATCGGTGGCGGACGGCGTGCCCGCGGCGCCGTCCCGCTGCTCGCCCTCCCCGTCGACGAACAGCACCGTCGTACGGTCCGTGCCGCCCGGCTCGGGGCGTTGGAACACCCAGATCTGCAGGCCGATGTGGAGCGGATACGCGGCACGCGCGGGAAGTGAGACGACGGCGCGCAGGGCCCCGCCGCGGATGAGTTCCGCGCGGACGCGGCGGCCGGAGGAGCGGAAGGCGAGCGCGGGCGGCAGCAGCATGACCGCGTGGCCGCCGGGCTCCAGGTGCGCGAGGGCGTGCTGCACCCAGGCCAGTTCGGATTCGAAGCGCGGTGGGAGCCCGTACGCCCACCTCGGGTCGTAGGCGAGCTCGTCGTGACCCCAATCGCGGTCGGCGAACGGCGGGTTGCACAGGACGGCGTCCACGGTGACGTCGGGGAAGGCGTCGGCGCGCAGGCTGTCGCCGACGCGGATCGCCGTCTCGGCCTCGGGCGCGGCGAGCAGCAGCCGGACCGCGGTGCGCCGGCCCTGGACGGCGAGCGAGTCCTGCCCGAACAGCTCCTGCGCGCCCTGCCGGGCGGCGGCGGCGAGGAGCGTGCCGCTGCCGCAGGCAGGGTCGAGGACGCGGGACGCGCCGGCGGGCAGCAGCCGTGCCATGAGCAGGGCCAGGCCCTCCGGAGTCTGGTAAACGCCGCTGGCGGCGCCCTCGTCCAGTTCGCGTTCGGCGAGGACGTCGACGGCGGCCTGTGCCCCCGCCTCACGGACGCAACCCAGCAGCGCGCGGACCACGCCCGCGTCGTCCGGACCGTAGCGGACCGGCTCGGCCTCGGGCACGGCAGCCGGGAGCTCGCCCGCGGTCTTCTCCGCTTGGGCGATCAGCTGGTCGTCGGGCACGGCGGCGAGTTCGGCCAGTTCCTCCGGCGGGCGGCGGGACGCGGCAGCCACCAGCGGGAACAGTCGCGCGGTCACACCCGAGCCGGGTCCCAGCAGTCGAAGCGCCGTACGCAGCTCCTCGGTCGGCGAGGCGGTGGAGGTGTGCCCGCGTCCCCGCAGCCATGCCTGGACGGCCGGCAGGTCGTAGAGCGGGCTGGTCTCCGTGCCTGCGCTGGGGGCCGGGAAGTCGTCGTGGCGGCGGCGCCAGTTGCTGACGGTGGCGCGCGTGACCCCTGCGATGCGGGAGATCTCGGCGGCCGTCACGTGCGCGGAGGGCGCCGGCTGGGCTGGTGGCTGCTGGGGCATGGCGTGGGGTTCCGCACCTCTCGGGCCAGTCGGGTAGTGGATGGTTAACACATTACAGCGGCCGTCAAGTCCGTCAATCTGTTTGACGCCGCTTTCAGTGTTGTGCTTACCTAATCCTGCTTCCGAGTGGAAGCGGCGACCGAGGGTGCCCTGTGGGGAGCCTGACCGTCGTACCGAGCCGCGCATCCGGTCTCTCCAGATCCCTGCCGATCCCTTCCACCGCAACGCCATGGGTGAGGGCTGCCCTCGCCGCCGGCCCCGGCGTCCATTCCGCATCGCTGTCGCCACTCACCGCACATCGCACCCGAAACAGGGAGGAACCCAGATGACCACCCAGCCCCCGCAGCAGCCGGGCTATCCGCAGCAGCCCGGCTTCCCGCAGCAGTCGGGCTATCCGCAGCCTCCCTTGCCGCAGAAGAAGCGGTCCAAGGCCAAGCTGGGCTGCCTCGGTTGCGGCGGCATCCTGGCTGCCGCGATCGTCATCGGTGGTATCGCGGCCGCGGTGGGGTCCGGCTCGGGCGACTCCTCGTCCAGCGCCGCGTCCTCCGCCGCGTCGGCCGGCACCTCCAAGTCCACCGGCTCCGCCAAGGCCCCCAACTCCAAGGCCACGAGCTCCGCCAAGGCCGCCGCGCCCCAGCAGTCCACCCTCGACGCCTTCAAGGCGTACGTGAAGAAGCACGAGTCCGCGAAGACGCGGGAGGCCGCGACGCACGTCACCAAGGTCCAGGGCGCCGACAAGAACAACGACATCCTGGACACGGCTGACATCTACACGGACTACACCGGGGACCTGGCCAGCGCGGATACCGGCAACGCCAAGCTGCTCGCCTCGGCCTTCGCCGACTTCCAGGCCGGCCGGGGGAAGGCCAGCAAGAACGGCCTTGTCACCGTCTACAACGCTGACGGCGACATCCTGAGCAACGGCAACTACTGACGTCGCAGTCGGAGCCCGCGCCGTCCCGAATCTGCCTGTCGAACAGGGCAGTTCCTCCTGCCCCGGCGCCGCAGCCTGCGGCCCGCCAAGGCGGCAATGACGACAGAAGGCCATACGGAGGGTCGCTCCGGCTGGGCACAACCGCCTCGCCTCCGGGGACGCCGCACCCGACGCACGCGCCGACCCGGAGCCGTTCCCTCACCGTCCACGGCCAGGTCCACCCGCCGACCGCTGCCGACGCCTGACCCACACGCCCCACCCGGCGGGCTCACGTGCTGCCAGCCCTCTCCCTCCACTGCCCCCGGGGGCTACCCGCTCGGAAAGGAAGTCATCCATGACCATCACCGTCGACTCGTCCCGCTTCTCCCTGGTGCGTGAGGAGTCCACTTACCTGGCGATCCGCACCGGCCAGGGCGGCCGGACCGTCTACTCGACGCGCATCCCGCTCGCCGACCTCTCGGTCATCCTCACCATCCCCGACCCGGCGAAGCCGGACCCGGACAACCGCAAGGTGGACATCGCCCACGCCAAGGGCTTCGGCCAGTACCTCGCCGACAACCCCGGCTGGGTGGCTCCGGCCCTCCTCATCCGGGACACCGGTGGCTGCCGCTTCGAGCCGATCAGCGAGGACGGCTCGGTCGGCTACCTCACCGTCCCGTGGTCCATCACACCTGGTGACCGGATGCCCCTCGTCCACAGCACGGCACCGGTGGCCCATCTGATGGCAGTCGGCAGGGTCGACGAAGACGGAGCTGTGGGTGGCGTACATGATCTGAGCGCGTCCTGTGGGCAAGGCGGCCGCCAATTCCTGCGGCGATGACGGGAACGCCCGCAGCGGATGCTGGAAGCGCTCAGTCTCCTCGAAAGCGAGGCGCGAGGGCCCCCGGCCCTCCATGGGGCGTCGGTGATCCATACTTCGGTATCCCGCCGTGGACTTCGTCGGCTTCCTCGTAACGCCCGAGCGCCCGGAGGTTCCTCACCAGACGCGCGTGCGTGTGCTTGGTGCCCGAGTGGTCTTTTCCGGCCACGCGCTCGAACCTCGGCAACAGGTCCGCGTTGGCGGCACATGCCGCCTCGTAGTCCCCGAGCTTGTGGAGGGTGATGGCAATGCTCGCCTCCGCGTTCAGCGTCAGCAGGGAGTCCTCGCCCGACGCCCGTCTTTGCCGCTGATGAATATCCCGGTACAGGGACAGCGCGTCCCGGTGCCGCCCCAGGCCGAAGAGGCTGCCCGCGAGATTCTGCGTGGCCAGGATCGTCGTCTCGTGGTCCTTTCCCAGCCGTCGCTCACAACGCCGTACGGTGTCCTCGTTGAGGAGGAACGCCACACGGTGGTCCCCGAGTTCGGTGACACACGCGCCCAGGTTGCAGGCCGCGAGGAGGGTGGCGGGATCGTCGCCACCGAATTGGCCCGCCTGCTGCTGATGGACCCACTCGAACAGCGGCCGAGCCCGTTTCGGCTCACCCTGTGCGTACAGGCACGCGGCAAGGCGCGCAGTGGCATGGAGCGTGTCGGCGTGCGTCTCCCCGAGCCGCGCCTGCCAGTCGCGGTGGAGGAGCTCCGCGAGGAGGACACCGGTCTTCGCCTTCTCGGATTCGTAGAGGTAGTAGAGGACGCGGATCAGCAAGGACCGGAAGCTCTCCGGCTCGCTGATCGGGACACCGGCTTCGCGCAGGTAGCCGAGGAGCGTCTGTACATCCGCCGTGATCACTGCGTACGAGTTCCAGGTGCGCGGATCGAGCGGGTCGAGGGCCGGAATGGCCGCGAGCCGGTCACGGGCCGCGCGGCACACCTCGGCCAGTCCGGACCTCTCGTCCGGTCCGGCGGGACTTGGGCGGAACAGGTCCAGGACGTGCGCATGAGCCCGCGCCACCGCGGGATCGACGGGATGCGTCATGAGGCCTGCCCCCTCTCCATAGGGCCTGTGGCGACAAGTTGCGCCAGCCGGACCCCGTCCACGACGTCGGGGGCCACGCCCTCGGGAGAGGTGCAGGCGAGGCCTCGGTCGATGGCCGAGCCGAGAGTGGCCGCCGCTCCGGTGCCCAGTGCCTTGAGCAGGGCGTCCGGCGCGTGTTCCAACAGCCACATGGCGGAGGACCAGTCGCCCGAAGCGGACTCGTAGAACTTACGCAGGGCGACCGCCGGGGCGCGCTCCAGCAGGACCGGGAAGAGACGGACCACGACATGCCTGGGGATCCACTCATAGAACGGATAGCGGGGGTCGCAGCGTTCGGCTTCGTGCAGGAGTCCGACAGGATCCACCAGGTCGCCGAGAACGGGCGACACCGCCAGGGCAGCCAGTGCGTCCACGCCGAGCGCGGAACCGTCACCGGCTTTCGCGATGACCTCCGTGGCCAGCTCGCGAAGTGTGTGCCGGTTCTCCGGCCTGACGTCCGCGGCGAACGCGAGCAGTTCCGCTGTCGCGGGCAGCGTGCCGGCGTCGAGCAACTTCCGCAGGCGTTCGATGAACGAAGGGCTGAGCGGGGCGCCGGGTGCGGGCCTCACGAGGTCCACGGCCGCGGCGTAGACCGGGTTGTCGAGGCGTACCTTCGGTGTGCGGATCCGACGTTTGGGTACCTCACGGGCGATCCGGTACTCGTGGTATGCGCATGCGGCCGCCATGATCTCGGCCAGATCGCGCCGGTTCAGGTCGTGCTGCAGGCTGAGATTCTCCAGATGAATGCCGGCCGTACCAGTCGTCCCTCCAGGTGGTTCGGGCTATGCCCCGGGCCATCTGTTCTGCCCGCCCGACGTCGTACTCGGCCATGGTCTTCACCACGCGGATCAGTTGATCGTCGCGGTCCGAGCTGCGCCACGCGTACGCCCTCAGATCGGCGGGTGGCTCGGGGAGGGCGGCGTGAATCCCTTCCACGAGCCGCAGTTCCTTCGCCCGGCTCGACCGCCCCAGCGCTTTCATCACATCGAGTCCCTCCCAGTCGCCGAGGGCTTTCGCGAGGTACCGGTCGGCGAGAGTCCGCGCGCGCTCGTGCCGCTCCCAGCGGGCCCAGAGGCTCACTCCGTCGAGGATGGCGCGTTGCGAAATCCCGTCGAGCACAGCTGTGTCCAAGCGGGCCAGCAGGAAGCGGGCCGTGGTCCGGTCCACGTCCGCCAGCACACCTGCCGCCTCGGCCAGCCGGGGTGCCAGTTCCCTCGCTTCGCCGGCATCGAAGACCTGCGCACGCACCTCGGCGAGGAACCGCCGGCTCATGTCCGGATCGTGTGCCGCCCAGGCGGAGGCCAGCCTCGCCAAGGCCAGGACACGGGTCGCCGGATCCACGGTTTCCAGGCAGGACTCGGCCGCGCGCAGCAGCTCGGAGGCCCTTGCCGGGGCGGTGCGCTCCGCCAGGTCCAGGTAGTCCGCCCAGCGCTCGCCGCTGATCCTGTCGAGGAGGGAGCGGGCCTTGTCCATGTCCGATTCGGCGGCTACGGCTGCGCGGTACACGGCGTCCGGCTCCTCCTCGGGGAGGGGCTCCCGTGTCGCCGCGTCCCGTCCGTGCCGCCACAGCCGCAACGCGCGTTCGAGATCGTGGGGCGCCACCAGGCGTGCGGCCGCCTCGGCCGCCCGCCCCGCGTCCCTGTTGCCGTAGAAGCCGCCTCGTCTGGGGATCGTCAGCGCGGACTCGACCAGAAGGTCCAACAGGTCGTCCGGCGAGGGGTCGCCGGGCTTGGGGCGCGCGTACTGAAGGATCTCCGTGAAGGCCGTGAACTGCCACAGCGACGGCCTGATCCCGGCCGCGTGCTCCAGGGCCTCCTTGAGGCGGTCCATCCGGGCGAGTAGGCCGATCGCCCGTGGCGTCAGCGCGCCGCTGGACTGCGCGGCCTGGTGGCGAACGACCGCGAGGTACGTCATCGCGGGCAGCCCGATGGCGACGGGTGCGGTGTCCGCGACGTGGTGGGCGATGCTGTCGACGAGTTCGAGAAACCGGCCCTCGGCTCCGAACTCGATGCGGACGGCCTTGCGCAGACCGGGGCAGACCAGGTCAAGGGCTTCGTCGAAGCTGCCCGGCCCGGCCTTCAGTAGGTGTGCGACCAGGTGGGCCAGGCCGTAGCGGTCCATCTGCGTCCAGTCCACCTCCGCCCAGCTCGGCGCGGCGCCGCGGTAGTGCCGCACGATCCGTTCGTGCCACCGGGACTCGTCGACCCAGCACTCCGGGTGCTTCTCCTGCGCTTCCTTCCCGGCGAGGAACTCACCGACCGAGGTGTGGAAGAAGGCGATCCGGTCACTTCGGCGTTCCAGCAGCCAGCGCAGGCTTTCGAGAACCTTCCGCGCGGGCTCCTCCCGCACGGGTGTGCCGGACAGCGCGGTGAGCTGGTCTTCCGACAGCGCCTCCCGCGCCACGGTCAGCACACCGATGATCGGCAGGCCCACGCCTTCCCACCCGGACGACGGACCGCCCGGGCTCCTCGGCCACGGGGCGAGTTCCTCGCGGACCAACTCCACGAAGAAGCCGTACAACCCGGGCAGATTCCCCGGTACGCCGCTGAAGACGAGCAGCCGGTCGACCATCTCGTCGTTCTGTTTCTCGGCGGCGTCGATCAGCGCCCGTGCGTACGTGGCCAGATACAGGAAGTTCCCGGCGGCCCGGTGGACGGCGTACCGCTTCGTGCTGCCCGGGAGGTTGCCCCTGGACCTTTCCGCGGCGATGACGGCATCCGTCTCCAGGACGCGGTTCGCGTACGTGTGCAGGTCGTTGACGACCTGGGGTGAGCCGGCGTCGATGACCACGTCGGTGAGCCGGTCCTCGCGGGCCGCGCGGAACAGCCGCAGCCCGGAGTGCGGTCGGGAGGTGATGACCACCTTGACGTTGGCGGGCAGTTCGGGTGAGCGGGCCAGCCAGTGCAGGAGCCCTTGTTTGGGCGCGGTCGTGTCGTCGTCGGCAATCTCGTCCAGCGCGTCGAGCAGGATGACGATTCTGGCCTCGGGATCCTGCGCGGCCAGGACCTGCGCGGGCCCGATCAGTGCCAGGTGCGCCAGGTTGTCGGGGTCCAGCAGGCGGGGCTCCAGTCGGGCCGAGCCGATCTCGACGGCGTGGGCCTCGCCCGAGAGCGTGCCGACGCGCTGTTCGATCTCCAGGGTGGCGGTTCGGTGGAACGGCGACACGCTCAGGTCCTCGATCCTGATGCCGACCACGTGGCCCTCGGCCTCGACCGACTCGATGTGCTGCTTGATCACCACCTCGAGGTGTTCCAGCTTGAAGAGCTCCGGACGCACGCGGGCGAGCTGATGCCCGATGGACAGCAGGAAGGACTGGATGTCCCCGCCGGTGAGGGCGATCCGGCTGTCCCGTCGGAAGAAGTAACGAAGCCGTTCGGGATGTGCCCGCGCCATACCGGCGAGCAGGCTGGTCTTGCCCGTTCCCGGCTCGCCCGTCACCAGGACGTACTGGCCCCGGTCGGAGTCCAGAGCCCGCTCGATCCCGCCGCACAGCCACTCGCGCTCGACGAAGTCCGCCTCTGTCCGAGCTCGGACGACGTCCTCGAAGGCGCGGCCCGACCGGGCCCGGGCGGTCACTTCTTGTCCCTGGTGGTACGGATGTCCGCCCCGACAAAGGTTCCCTCGGACGTCACGCGACCGATCTTGGCATGGGCCTTGATGGTGCCCTCGAGTTGGTCCGTGCGCACCATGGTCGCGGTTCCCGCTACTTCCTCCGTCTCCAAGTCGATCTGCACCAGGGGCGCGCCGCTCTTGTCCACGGGGCCGGTGGACCCCTCCGGCGGTCGCGGCGCTGTCGCGGCGCCGCCGGGCCCTTCGTCATCCTCGGGGCTGCCGGGGCTGCCGGGGCTCTCAGGACTGGCGACGCCCAGCGCGACCGGCGACCGGTCCAGAACCAGGTCCAGCTGCCGTACATCGTCGGCCGGGACCCAGATCCAGGCCTCTCCCTCGTACTCCTTCTCCTTGACCCGCACTCGACGGAACTCCTCCGCCGGAATGCTCGTGTACGCGTCCCCCACGACATCGTGGAAGACGGTCGCCGACACGGCAACGGCAAGGCAGGCGTACGGCGCCACCTCCAGAACCCTGCGCAGGGCCGCGCAGTCGAGGATGCGTCCGATCTCGACGGGGGCCCGGCCGACGAAGCCGTTGGCTCCCGGCGAGGCCGAGCCGAAGTGGACGGCCGCCCTGAGTCTGAGCCAGGCCTGAGGCACCCGATTCTGGTTGAAGGCTCGTAGTCCGGCGTCCAGAGCACGCATGAAGGTGTCGATCAGGGCAGGCTCGTAGGCTCTCTCGGGCAGGACGGCGAACACGGAGTCCCCGCCCTCCTGGGTCACCCAGCTCGCGCGCTCCAGCCCCGAGGTGGCGGCCGCTTCGCCCAGCAGTCGCGTGATCGCCTCCTGGAACTCACGCTGGGTCACCGCATCGGCGCGGCCGTATCCCTTCGCGTCGACCGCAAGCAACAGCCTGCGCTCGAACGCTCCGGTGCCGCCCGGTCCTTCCGTGCCGCTCTCTGTCATGACACCTCTCGCTCCACGCATGTGAGGTGGACGACCCCGTTTCACGGAAATCCCCTGTTGACCAACGGATGTGCTCCATGACAGACCGGCGCCCGCTCCCCTCGTACGAGCGCCGGTACTGAAGTCGTACACCCACAACCTCGGTGGGAACCCCGTGGAAATACGCAATGCCGAGAGCTGTGAGAACGCGCGCGAAACTCCCAGAACCCGCAGAAGTGACTGGTTCGGCCGGGGCGATCACCGGTTACTGGACACAACACCCCTCGCCGACGGAGGAGACGACGTCCATGACACCCAGCGCCCGGGCGGCCGACAGGCGCCCCGCGCAGTACATGTTCACCGCGCTGCAGACGACCCACCAGCACGCGGACGCGAAGGCCGGCATTCTGGCGGCGGCGCAGGCCGGGCTCGCCGGCACGGCAGGGGCCTGGAGTCGTGGGGCCGTGCTCGTCTGCGAACAGGGAGGCGTGGCCGGCGTGTTCGCGGGGACGCTGTTGGCCCTGTTCGTCTGCGGCCTGATCGGCGGGGCGGTGAGTCTGGCGGCGGTGCTGAGCCCGCGGTTGCTGCGGGACCGGGCCGCCAACCGGTACAGCTTCGTCCACCTGCGGTCGGGCCCCGACATCCTGCCCGCCGAGAACGCGCACGCGGACGAGGCCGCAGATCGCCGGGAGTTGTCGCACACGGTGCGGTTCCTCGCCCATGTCGCCGTGCTCAAATACCGCTGGCTGACAAGTGCGGTGGTCTGCACGGCCGTCATGGGCGTGAGCGCCGGGCTGAGCGTGGCCCTGCGACCGGTACTGGGCTGACGGGGGTTCGGCTGACGACAGCTTGGCTGCGGTCATTCATCCGCCAGGTCCGCGAGCCGGCTGAGCCGGGGCAGGTTTCTGATGACGGTGGCACGGTAGCCCGTCTCCAACAGGCCCTCGTCCCGCAATTCGCGCAGTACCTTGTGGACCGTCGTCTCCGCGGCGCCGACCAGCGTGGCCAGCTCCTGCTGCGTCAGCCTGACGTCGATCACCACTCCGTCGGCCCGGGGAGCTCCGTACGACGCGGACAGCTCCACGAGCACCCGGGCCAACCGCACCTTCGCCGGGTACCCCCGGAAGTCCAGCCGCCTGCGGTTGGCCCAGCGCAGCCGGTCGGCGAGGACCGCGGTCAGGGCCGTGGAGACCTCGGGGCGGCGCGCCAGCAGTTCCCGCAGCGCGACGTCCGACACCACCCGCGCGGTCAGCGGACCGCAGGCGGTGACCGTCGCCGAGCGTGGGGCCGACCCGTCCATGGCGGCCATCTCACCCACGGTGTCGCCGACGGCCCTGATGGCGAGGAGCGAGGTCTCACCGTTCTCCACGATCGCCGAGACCTTGGTGCAACCGGACAACAGCAGCAGTACGTGCTGGTCGTTCATCCCCTGTCGCAGCAACACGGCGTCCAGATCGAACCGAACCTCGGTCCCCAGCTCGAGCAGTTCCCGCCGCGCCGGGGGAGACAGCCTCCCCAGCAGACTGCGCGCCGGCCATTCCTCGGTCCCGCTGGGCACTGTCACGTGCATCCCCGTCTCCCGCTCCATTCCGACATGGTCACCAAGGAGGGTCTCTCCGGAACAACCGAGGGCGCTCCGACCACCGACCACTGGCCATCAAGACCTTTACGAAGCGCAACACTCCCAACAAGCCCCTGTGCCCCTGCAGCCACGTGCTCTCCGCCCTTCATCCCCCGACCCCATAGATCGCCACCGCCGAGATCAGGACGCCCTCGGCGGCATCGACGTACATCAGTCCGTGGCACTGCCCCGGCCCTTCCAAGGAAGGGCACTCTTGATCGCCGGAGTCCTGCGCTCCGCCCGGGTCGGCACGGCGAGGAACTCCGCGTACAGGCCACGCCGGGTCCTGCGCCACTCGGACGTCACGTTGTACGTCTGCCTGCGGTCCTCCCGCACCGGCTCGCGGTGATCTTTGCGTGCCTCCACCAATAGCGGGGGCCCTACGACGACCTCCCACACCCAACAGCGTGCCCGCAAGAGTCGCCCACTACGTCATGAGCCGACCGCGTCCACGGTGATGTGCCCTGTCCGGCGGTCCGCGCGGAGCACAGCGCGGGCCGCCGCGAGGATCTCCTCGTCCATCTCCGTCCCGGAGGCCGTCAGGACCCGGAGCAGCCGGGTCCACCACACGTCGGGGTCCGTCTCGTACGCGTCCAGTACCCGCACGCCGTAGCTGCCACCGGCCAACCGTCGGCGGACTGCCTCTCTCAGCGCGGCGTGGAGGTCGTAAACAACCCCGCCTGGGGTGTCGATGAGCCCGGCCGCCGCCCCTGTGGCCAACGCGGTGGCCACCAACTCCACTTCGGTCACTCGGGCCCCTTTGGCTTGTGCGGGTTGTGCGATGTCGTGTCCCTCACCATGGCCGGGGGTGCTGCAATGCTGATGAAATTTCGATGACTCACGGGAACGGAGGCTTCGCGGTGGACGGCGGATCTCCCCAGCTACTTCGATTCGAGGTGCTCGGGCCGTTAGGGGCCTGGCGGGGCGCAACGCCCCTGGAGCTAGGTCCGGTCAAGCGGCAGGCAGTACTGGCCGCGCTGCTGCTGCGCCAAGGGGCCGTGGTCAGTCATGACCGGCTGCTCGACGCAGTGTGGGGGCCGGAGCCGCCCGCAGGCGGCCGCAAGGTGCTGCCCACTCACGTCAACTCGCTGCGCAGGACCCTCGATCCGGAAAGCACCCAGCCCGCGGAGTCGGTGATCCGCAGCGGCAAGGGCTGGTACCGCTTCGTCGTCGAGGCGGTTCGGCTCGACACGGCGGATCTGGACGCGCGGAGCGACGAGGCACTGCGCACCGTCACATCGGGCGATCTGGCCGCGGCGGCAGTTCAGTTGTCCGAGGCCCTCGCGCTGTTCCGGGGCGAGCCCCTGGCCAACCTTCCGGGACCGTTCGCGCAGGAAGAACGGCAGCGGCTGGAGGAGCGCCGGCGGACGCTCCGGCTGGAGCGGCTCAAGTGCCTGGTCCTGCTGGGCCGCTTCGGCGAGGCCCTCGACGACCGCGGCGGGCTGTCCGCGTCCGACCGCTACGACGAAGCGCTGACGGCCTTGCGCGTGCGGGCCCTGTACGGCTGCGGACGTCAGGCGGAAGCACTCAAGGCCTACGAGGACATACGCGTACGACTGCGTGACGAGCTCGGAGCCGATCCCGGTGAGGAGCTGCGCCGGGTGCACGAAGCGGTGTTGCACCAGGACGACGTGTTCCTCCTGCGTCCGCCGGCTTCTTCCCCGCTCAGGCTCACCACGCCAGGCGAGAGCGCCGTGCCCGCCGAACTCCCACACGACGCCCCGGGCTTCGCGGGCCGCACCGCCGAACTCGCCCGGCTCCACGCCCTGCTTCCGCCCGCGCAGGACCAGGTGGCTGCGAACACCGTTGTCATCTCCGCCATCGGTGGCGCCGCCGGCATCGGCAAGACAGCGCTGGCCGTGCACTGGGCACATCAGGTCCGCGAGCACTTCCCGGACGGCCAGCTCTACGTCAACCTCCACGGCTTCGACCACGACCGGCAGCCCCTCGAGCCCGGCGAGGCCCTTGAGTTGCTGCTGCGCAGCCTGGGGCTCGCGGCGTCGGAGATCCCCCCGCACCACGAGGCCCAGGGCCGCGTGTTCCGGACCCTGCTGACCGATCGGCGCATGCTCGTCCTGCTGGACAACGCGGCCTCGGCAGAGCAGGTACGTCCGCTGCTGCCGTCCAGCCCGACCTGTTGCGTCGTCGTCACCAGCCGCAACCGGCTCGGCGACCTCGTCGCCCGCGACGGGGCTCACGCCCTCCCGCTGGACCTCCTCCAACCGGACGAGGCGCGTGCCCTGCTCAGCCGGGCACTCGGCGCGGACCGGGTCGCCGCCAACGAGCGCGCGGTCGACGAGCTGATCGGGCTGTGCGGTGGCCTTGCGCTGGCGCTGCGCGTGGCCGCCGCCAGGTTGGCGGGCGACCCGGCCCTGCGGACGGCCGACCTGGTCGCCGAGATGACCGAGGGAAACAGGCTGGAGGCGCTTGAGTCGGGCGGTGACGCCAACTCCCCTTTGCGTACGGCGTTCTCGGTGTCGTACGGGGTCCTGGCGCCCGGCGCGCGCCGACTGTTCCGGCTGCTCGGCCTGTTCCCCGGAGCGGAGTTCACCGCCGAGGCGGCGGCGGCCTTGCTGGACGCGCCACCGCCGCAGGCCCGCCGCCTGCTCGGCGCCCTGTCCGCGGCGCATCTGATCGAACCCGCGACAGCGGGCCGTTACCGCTTCCACGATCTCCTCCGCGAGTACGCGCAGGAACGGGCGTCGGCGGAGGAGACGGCCACGGACAGGGACGCCGCGCTGGAACGGCTCCTGATCTGGTACCTGAACGCCACGCGTGCCGCCGCGGGGACCGGGCTCTTTCCGGAACTGCCCGGCAGCCTCCGCCCCTGCGAGCGCCCGGGCATACCGTCGACCACCGATCCCGAGCAGTGGCTGGATGCGGAACGGGCGAATCTGCTGGCCGTGATCCACCATGCCGGCCGCCACGGTCCCCACCCCATCGCCTGGTACCTGACCTCCGCACTGTTCAGTCACTTCTGGATCCATCTGTCACGGAAGGCATGGCAGACCACCGCACAGACGGCACTGGACGCCGCCGAGGCCGAAGGCGACCTGTTCGGCCAGTCGGCGATGCACTCCTGCCTGGCAGCGGCGCGGTGGGACCGGGGGCATGTCCGACAGGCGATGGAGCACGCCGCACGCGCACTGGACATCAGCCGGGAGCTCGGTTGGGCGGCGGGCGAGGCGTCGGCTCTCGGCCTCAGAGGTTTCACGCAGTGGAGCATGGCGCGCCTCGACGCGGCGCACGACGATCTCAGCATCGGCCAGCGCATCTTCCGGGAGGCCGGGAATCGCTATTTCGAAGGGTTCGGCGTGGTCGGCCTCGGTATGACCTGCCGGGACCTGGGCCGGCTGCGCGAGGCGGCCGACCACCTCGAACGTGCCGTCGGCCTTGAGGCAGAGCTCAGTTGGTGGGACGCCGGCGCGTCCTTGCAGGCCCTGGGCGGGGTCTACTGGGAACTCGGCCGTCTCGCCGACGGGCTCGGCCTCCTCAGCCCGGAGGTGGCCTCCGACAAAAGGGCCGGTTACCGCAACGGCCACGCGATGATGCTCGACGCCATGGCGAAGATCAACCTCGAACTCGGCCGTCATGAAGAGGGGTTGGAGCAGGCCGAGCGAGCCTTCTCCATGGTCAAGGACGCGAAACGGTACTGGGTCCAGTCCGGCATCCTCAACACCGTCGCCGCGGCCCACCGAAGACTGGCACGTCTGGACCGAGCCCTTCAGACCGACGAGCAGGCTCTCGCCCTGGCCCGCGAGGCACGATTCAAACGCGCCGAAGCGGACAGCCTCGTCAGCCTCTCCCTCACCCACCAGGAAAGAGGCCGCTACGACGAGGCCCGCAGCCACGCCGAACAGGCACTGGCCCTGGCCCGCGAAAGCTCCTTCCGCGTCGTGGAAGGTCAGGCCCTGACCGCCCTGTGCTCGACAGCGGAGTCCGATTCGGCCCATGCCACGGCCGTCCCTCTCGGCCAACAAGCCCTCGCCATACACCGCGAGACCGGCCACCGACTCGGCGAGGCCCGCACCCTCATGACACTCGCCCGCGCCCATCGAAAGACCGACGGCGCTGCCGCTGCGCTGATGAGGCAGCAGGCATGGGACATCTTCTCGGACATCGGCGTGCCCGCGAAGGAGTACCAGGATCTCGACCGATGACATTTCGGCCACCGTGCCCGTCAGTCCCGTTCCCGCCGCAGCCAGGTCGTGTGCTCCGGCCCGTAGCGGTAGGCGCGGAAGACCGCATTCTGGTCTCTCGGGAGGATCCAGGCCGACACCGGTGCTCGCGTCCTCATCCCCGGCGGCCACTGCGTGCACTCGCGGCCAACCATCGCCAGGACCCGAGCCGGACGTGAGACCTGTCCGGACCGGACAGTCCCGACGACGCCCATCGTCCCACCGGAGACCGGTGGATTTCACCCATCGCCCCAGAAGCAGCAAGGGTGCCTGATGGAGGGTCACGCACGGCTGTCCACCGGTCGTCCACCGGGACCCTTCGCGCAAGCATGATCAAACCGCTGCGAGCAGGTAAAGGGCCAGGTCAGAGGGCTAGATCACCGATCTCGTCACAGAAACCAAACCTCCGACCTACGCATTACGATGCACAGACGGACAGCGCCCGATTTGCCGAGATTCCAAGGTCGTCCGAGACAAGAAACCCCAGTTCAAAGGCCTGACCTGGGATTAACTCCGACACCATGGCCAAGGCCGGCCGTTGGCCGGCCGCCGAGCACCCCGAGGCCGCCGATCCCGCCCGCCGGACGAGGGCGGGCCGCGCGGGCCTGTGTGACGAGGCCCGGCCCGAACTCCGAGCCCGCGCTGCGCCTGTGGCGCTCGGTGCGCGAGAACCATCTCGCCCCGATCTCCCCGTTCGCCGACCGGATCCTGACCCAGTTGATCACCCCGGCCGGCGGCCCCGAGATCCTGGCCACGCCCCGCGGGGACGGACCCTGGAGTCCAGTAGCCTGGGCGTTGCAGCCGCCAGAGACAGCGACACCACATGGGGAGGGCCATGCCCGAGGAACAGGACGGCGTCGTGATGTACTGGCGGCCCGGCTGCGTGTTCTGCATGAAACTGCGACTGAGCCTGCTCTTCACCCGCCTGCGCTACACCAGGCGGAACATCTGGCGGGACAAGGACGCAGCGGCGTTCGTCCGCTCCGTCGCGGGCGGGAACGAGACGGTGCCCACCGTCACCGTCGCCGGGCACGCCATGGTCAACCCGTCGAAGCGACAACTGCTGGACGCGGTCCGCGAGTACGCGCCGCACCTGCTGGCGTCCTGACCCGGCGCTGGGAGCAGCGATGCCGGGGCCGACGGCCTCTGCACGGCCCGAAGCCATGCGCGCAGCGCAGCCTTCAGTACTCCTCGGTCTCGACGAAACCGGCGCCCGCGTCGCTGTTCGCACCGAAGGCGTCGGCAGTAGCCGTGGGGTCGGATCCAGGCGGGCCAGGCTCACGGCCAACGACTTCGGGTTGAAGTGTGCCCACTGGGCGGTGTGCGGGTCGCAGGGTCGTGATCATGACCGATGATCAGCAGGCTCACGAAGAGGCGACCGTGGAGGTGTGGGGGAGGGTCGAGTCGTGGCTTGAGCGAAACGCGGCCCGCAGTCACGGGCGGCTTCCACGCCCTGCCACGGAGGACGAGATCCGCGCGCCCCCTCGAGGAAACTACCGCACTCGCCTGCTCGGGCCCTGCGAAGGAAGTCGGGGCTCGTATGCAGCACGCGCCATGGCAGCTCCCGGCATCTCGCGTTGGATTTCAGTAGCGTGGAGGGATGAGAAGACGCGGGGGGAGGCTCGCAGTCGTCGCGAGCCTGGCAGCCGGTGCGACCCTGGTACTGGGCGGATGCGGCAGGATCAGCACACGGGACACCGGTACGGGGGGCACGAGCGCGGCAGAACTCGGGTTCAAGAAGTATGCGGGTGCGGTGGACTACCCGTCGGTGACCGGCCCGCATAACAAGGGGTACGTAGCGCCCCGCGAGGGCCTGCGCCAGCTGGTGCCACTGGGCGACTGTGCCCTGGGCGAGGGGACGTTCGCCAACGGCTACCGCTATGTGAACGTCAACTGGACTGGCTCCGACGGCTGCACGAAGCTCTCGATCACCCCGAAGCCGGGCGCCGCCGACGAGACCGACGTGCCGTACTCCATGCGCAGCGGCTGGCCCGGCGGCGGCCTGCCGGGCGACGTGGTGGTGCCGTGGGACGACGGTTCACTGATCGGCGTCGGCGCCACATTGACCCGCCGGACGCCGAACGGCGAGCAGTCCCGGCTCGCCACACTTCCACTGACGTTCAACACCCGCCCCGAGCAGGAGACCGCGGACGACGCCTCGGTGAACACCGCGGTGAAGGTCGGCTCGCTCCTGCTGATCGGCGGCGGCCAGACCGTCGACCAGGTGGAGACCCCGTACGTGTTCGCGTCCGACGACGCGGGCAAGACCGTGCGACGCGTGCCGCTGCCGACGATCGACGGTCGGCAACCGTCCACACCCGTGGGCGACTTCGGCGTCAACGGCAAGGAGGTCGTCGCCTTCGGCGCGGCAGCGACCAACGCCTACGACTTCCACTCCTCGGGCACGATCCCGTTCTGGCGCAGCGCCGACGGCGGCGCGCACTGGACGTCCGGCGACATCACCGGGACGCCACCGGGCACACAAGTGCACAGCGTTCTGCATGCGTCGGGCCACTGGTTCGCCGTGGGCGGCTATGCCAAGGCCGGCGCCTTCTACGACTCCCTCCCGCTGGTTCTCACCAGCCAGGACGGCGCCCACTGGACCCGGATGGACACCTCGGCCATGGGCGACGGCGAGATCACTGCCGCGACCGTCGACTCCGCGGGCCACCCGGTCCTGGTCGGCTCGGCCCCCCGGCCCAAGTCCAAGCCGAACACCCGCACAGTGCTGTGCGGTTCCGTCTGGGTCGGCAACGGGACGACCACGGGTTGGAAACGCGCCGGCCTCGGCTGCAGCGAGGACCCCCCGAGAACGGCGGTCACCCTCGCGGACGGGCGCGTGCTGATCGCAGGCAACCGGGACCTCTGGCTCGCTCGAAGCACGGGGCCGGGGCGCGGTCACGGGTCTTGACCTCTTCCCGCGGGCGGGCGATCACAGGATCCGCGAAATCGGCGAGGCCCTGGAATTGCTGCGGGGTGCCGCGGCGCTCAACATCTGGAACGACCGCCGCGCACGGGGGCCGTACTGGCTGGGCTGGTGCCGTGCGCCGCGGCCACGACACTCCGGCGGCGCCGCCCTGGCGGAGCGGCCGGGTGCCGGATTCGGAGGCCCGGCCCGCTCGAAGAAGGCGATCGTAGGCGATCTCGATGGGGAGGGTGAGGCCGAAGCGTCGGCGGATCTGGTCGGCCTGGCGAATCCGGCCACGGCACGAGGGCGACCACTCGGGGCACCGTCCGTACAGCCTCATCGGTCGGTACCGATGTCCACCGACACTTGTCCGGAAACACGTCCGGACAGTCGGCGAGGTTGTCGGGCGAGGACAAGGCAGCCCTGGTCCCGCTGCCGTCGACGAACTGCAGCTGAATGATGTACGTCGCCGCATCGATGCCGTGGTTGGTCACCGTGAACTCGGCCTTGGGGATCTTCGTGGTGCCGTCGACCGTGCAGGAGTCGATCGTCACGTCGTCCGAAACCGACGCGTCCTGACCGGCGGCAGCCGTTGGATCACCGGCTCCCTTCCGCAGGTGTGGCCGGGGTCCCGGACCCCCACCCGGGCCGGCCGAAGGCTGTCCCACAACGAGGTCTTCGTCGACGAGGATCGGTACGGGAAGAGCGGCCCCGGCCGCCCTGTTCCGGGGACCGCCTCAGTCCACACGGCACCCCGCGTGTGCGGCCCGTACCCGGCTGCGGACGTCGGCGACGACCGCGGAACGGGTGAACGCGTCCGTGACCTGGAGCAGCCAGGCGGCTTCGGCGTCGACCGTGCCCGGTACCGCGTACGAGGCCTGGTTCGCGTCCGGTGCGCCGCCGTATCGCCGCCCGGCGCGCCGGTTCTCCAGTGCCGCCGCGATCATGGCGGCTTCGACCACCGCTCCGTGCGGTGACGGACCCGCGGTCTCGGCCACCCAGGCGGGGACGTCGGGGTGGATGTACGGACGCAGCGCCAGAAGTCCGTCGCGGATCTCGATGACGCGTCGGTAGAGGACGAAGTGCGCGAGCCGGAGGCTGCAGGGCCGCCAGGAGGGAACGGCCGAGGCGAGTGCGATTTCCGGCAGTTGGGCGTGCAGCGCCGACCACAGTGGTTCCAGAGCCCGGTAGCGCCAATGCGCTCGGGGCCGATCCAGTGCCGCGGCGAGCCGCCCACCCCAGAGGGTGATGGTCGCGCCGCTGGTCACGAGGGCGGCGGTGACCATACCGAGGGACGTGGACACCAGGTCTTCTCCGGCCTTCTGCCGCCCGTTCACGAGAATGGCCGCGATGTCGTCCAGTGCCCACAGGGTCCACACCGTGCCGACCACGACGGCTGATGTCATCAGCCGGAGGCCCGAGCGCAGCAGACCGGGGCCGGTCCGTCGCAGGTGCCGGACGAGTTCCCGGCCCAGGGCCAGCAGGCACCAGCAGCCGTAGCACACGAAGAGCCCGTTGTACGCGGCGAGTTGAGGTCCCCGGCCGTCGGCCGCCACCACGACGTCCCCCTCGGCTGTGGTGCCGCTGAGGAGGAAGAGCACCGGCGACGCCACCTGGACGATGATCGCCAGGATGGCCTGCACCCGCGTCTCCGTCCGGGTCGCAGCCGGTTTCCGCAGAGGCAGCGCCGCCAGGACGAGGAAACTCAGACCGGCCGTCATCAGCTCCTGGGTGAGCAGCATGACCGGCTTGTCCGCCGGCGTCAGGCGGTCCAGCGCCGCCTGCGTCGCCGGGGCGCCAAGCAGCATCGCCACCCCCATGCACAGTGCGGACCCGCCCAGGAAGCCCTGCGCCGGATCGGCTCCCGCACCGCGGGTCACCATCAGGCGGTGCACGGCGAAGACGAGGAAGACCGCGGCCGCGAGATACGCCATGAGGTCAGCCACGCCCAGGGCTCCGGCCTCCCCGCGCGCCCAGCACGGACTCCAGCCTGGTCCGCGGCGTGCCGGGCGGCGGGCCGTTCGTCCTGGCCGCCGCTCGGCAGAGGATGAACGAGGCCACGAGTTCGGCCTCCCGTTCGTGCGGCTCGGTGTAGACGGTCCTGCCCAGTACGCGCCGGACCAGGGACCCGGGGAGGTGGGGCAGCAGCGGGGACGCGGCCGCGGAATCGGCCTGGGCGGTCTTGTCGTGGCCGCAGATGAGATGGGCCGCCTCATGCAGGAGGATGTGCTGCTGATGCAGTGGCGTGGTGTCAGCCGCGTACAGGATGCGGTCGGCGTGGTCCGTGGTCACCAGCAGCCCACACGGGATGTGCGGACCGGCGGCGATCGGCACCAGTTCGATCGGACGCTCGCGCGCCCGCCCGAGCATCTCGATGAAGGTCACCGCGTCGAAGGGATCGGGCAGTTCCAGTCCGTCGACGATGTGCCGGCACCGTTCCCACATCCGTCCGGGCCCGTCAGCCTTCACGCCGGTCCTCTTCCGTTTCCCCTGGGCCGCCGACCGCGCAGCGCTTCGGTCAGTCGGTGCCCTGTTCCCGGCGGGCGATCACATCGATCATGTCGCTGATGGTGCCGACTCCTTCGGCGGAGAGGTTGACCGCCCGCAGGGCCACACTGCGCACCCCGGCGTCGCGCAGCGCTCCGAGCAGCTCGAGCTCCTGGGCGATCGCCGCGCCCTGCACCTCGTCGAAGAAGTACGCGACCGGGACCTGGAAGAACTGGGCCAGCGCTTCCAGGTGACGCTTGGTCGGATTGTCCCGTCGCCCGGTACGCAACTGCCACAGGTACGTCGCGGAGAAGCTCTCGCCGGTCGCCTCCCGGCACGCCCTGGCGACTTCCTCGTGGCTGTACTGCTCCCGGTTGGGCCTGCGCACCACACGGAACAGCGCGTCGATCTTCGCTGCCAGCGTCGATGCATCCGACTCGGCCATTCGGCACCTCCTTCGCGACTCCTCCCCCACCGGCGCGGGAAGAGCTGCTCCATTCATCCTAGCTGACGGGCGGGCCTCGGACCTCAGGCCGGCTGGCGGGCGGGGCTCAGAGGCGCACACCGGCCAGGACGCCTCACCCACCGACGTCGGGGCCGCCCTGTCGGCATCCGCCGCCCGGCCGGCGGCGGATGCCGACAGGGGTTGTGCTCGTTCCGGCTGGAACGGGACGCCACTCCGGAAGACGTGACCTCGCGCCGCCCCCGCCCTGGGCCGATCGCGTCGACCGCGATCCCCTGACAGACGTCGCACGGCACACCCGACTCCCGTCGGAGACCTGCGCTTTACGCCCGAGTCGGGCGCACCTCGACCGTCCGACGAGGACAGTGACCTGCGGGGGACCCGCGAGGACGGCGGCCCGAGAAGACTTCCGCGCCACCCCACCCCGTCTCCGATGCCCCGGCACCCCGCGCCGGGCTCAGTGCGGCAGCGCCCCCTCCGTGCAGCGCAGCACCCCGTTCAGCGTGACCGGCTTCAGGTCTCCGTCGCCGGGCAGCTTCACGTCCGAGAGCACGATCCGCTTGCCGTCCAGCTTCACCGGGAGCTCGCTCCGGGACGAGGCGGCACCCCAGGTGTCGAAGCCGCCCCCCTCTCCCTTGTCGACGGAGAGCTGCACGGAGGCCAGGTCGTCGGTGACGGTGATCGTGAGGCTGTCCGTGCCCGCGTCCCGTTCCCGCTGGCCGACCGCGATCACCCCGTCGCCCTCAGGCCTGCACAGCACCTCGCCGAGTCTCAGTTCCTCGTCGCGGGCGCCGGTGACGCGGAGGGTGTTCACGTCCCCGGTGTCCCCCGTGACCACGTCCCCGGTGTCGATGCGCCCGGAGGTGCAGGCGAGGCGTCCCGTGAGCGTGAACCGGACCCCTGTGTCGCCCGAGGCCATGTCGCTCATGGACAGCTGCACGCCATCGAGGTCGAGGAGCGTCCCGTCACTGGTCCGCGGTGCTCGGGCGGCGTTGGCCGGCTCCGAGCCGCCGAACGCGGCCATCCAGTTGTGGCCGTCGTTCGTGGTGAACCCGAGTTGGTCGTACTTCCCGTTCTTGACGACGACACTGAGGGTGGCCTTGCCGTCGTCCGGGTTCGAGGCCAGGACGGCGAAGTCGCCCTGCTTCCCGTAGCTCGAACAGGCGACCTTGGGGTACAAGGTCTCGCTCTGCCCGGAAGGGCCGACGTAAGACACCGTGGCGGCGACCGCGCGGGTCGCCGCCGACGAGGCCGACGCCTGCGCCGCGTCCTGTCCGCCGGCCCCCGCGGAGGACGGGGTCGCGGTGGTCGCGCCCGTCCCGTCGGACGCGCTGCCCGAACCGCCGCAGCCCGCCAGCACCAGCAGCAGGCACACGGAGGCTCCGACGGGAACGCCCCGGTGCAGGCGCGGCGGATGCGGCAGGCAGCGGGATACAGGCGAGGTCGTACGCGGCACGGAGAAACGCATCTGGTCGGTCTCACTTCGTCGGGGACGGCACGACAGGGACTGGCGCGGGCAAGGGCATCAGCCCACGTAGAGAACGCGAACGTCACATTCATATGAGCTAATGCCCCCTCACCTTCTGGCCGAATCGGCGGACTGTCAACTAGGATGGATATCGCTTAACATTGCATCCATACTGGCTCATATCAGTCGGAACCAACGAGGAAGTGGCCAGGGCATGCCGCCAGGCGACCGGCGAGAGCTTCTCCGCGACGTATCCGCGACAGCTGTGCACCGTGCGGCGCGGTCAGCCGGGAACTCGAAGTGCGGAGCCAGACCGGCACCGAGACGGCCGAGGCCGCGCAGGGCGGTCGGACCGGAGCCCGGGAGACGACGCCGTCTCCCGCCGGCTCGCGCCGCGACCGCAGCCGAGGGACGAGGAACGGAACGCAACGACATGCACAACGGTGAGACGGGGGCCGGCGTGAACGACGGCGAGATCTACTTCAGCAGCAACTACCGCGACCAGTGCGAACAGCACGGGTCGGGAGCCGGCTTCCAGTTCGACTTCTACTGCTCCCGATGCCACGACACCTGGCGCTCGCCCTTCACGCCGTACAACCGCGGACGCATGGCGGGCTGGGCCGAGAAGGCCTCCGGCCTCGCCTCCGGATTCCTCGGCAGCGGTGGCTACGGCGCCTCGCGCGCCGTGGACGGCCTGGCCGAGGCCGGCTGGGGCCCGGCCAGGGACGAGGCCTTCCGCCATGCGATCACCGGCGCACAGTCGCACTTCAACCGCTGCCCGCGGTGCACCGACTACGTCTGCGACCGCTGCTGGAACGCCGGACAGGGCATGTGCCTGCAGTGCCTGCCGGACACGGCCGCCGAAGCCCTCGCCGCCCGCCAGCAGGGCCTCAACGACGCGGTATCCGACCGTTCCTACGCCGTCGGACAGCAGAGCGGCCAGCGTTTCGACGTGAACACGGACCGCCAACTGGTGTGCCCGCAGTGCTCCACCGAATCCAGGGGGGCCGCCTACTGCTCCGGCTGCGGCCACCACCTGGCCCAGCCCGACCCGTGCGGTTCGTGCCGGAACCCCGTGCCACAGGGCGCTGCCTTCTGTCCCTCCTGCGGCACCCGGCGATAGGCCGACGCCGCACGGCGCCTGGGCGGCACGAGTGCTGCCGGGCTCGCCCGAGACCGACAACTGGGACCGTACATTCCCGCAATCCGATGCACATCGCCGAACACCTCGACGGCACCGCCGCCTGCCCCTTCACGGCGGCGCCGCCCGACCTTCATCCGCATCCGGGGGCGGCGAGGTCGGGGCCGGGGCCGACCTGAGCACCGTTCAGGCTTGGCACGCCGGGTGTACTCAACGGCTCCGCGCATATGGCTCGTCGTCGTCCCACACGCTATCGCCGTCGCCGTCGGCACACCCGTACCGAACCATGAGGCCAGCCTCATACCTGGCCGATGAGATCCCGGGGGGACCTGCGGCGCAAGGGGCCGCTCCGCGCGCGTTCCGCACAGACGAGACAGCCCGGATTGAGCGTTGGCGCGCCCGCCAGCGACGGATGGTCAGCCGCTCATCGGCCCCGCGACATTGAACGTCGACTCCCCGTGACCGGCACGGACCACGATCGCTTCGGCCGGTTCCGCGGACGGATTGCTCTCTCGATGGACGACGCCCTTGGGGACGCAGACGAAATCGCCGGGACCGGCCTCGACCGAGCTCGAGCCGTCCGGGCCGAACTCCATCCTGAGGGCACCGGTGAGAACGTAGACCACCGTGTCGTACTCGCCATGGTGGTGCCATGCGGATGCCATTCCGGGCTCCGTGTGCACCAGTCCGCTCCACATACCGTCGGTGGTGAACGCCTCCTGCCGGTCCATCCCCGGCGTCGGCGGACCGCTCCTTCGGTCGCCAGGGGACACCACCCGCACCTGGTCGCTCTGTGCCTTCATGACAGTTCCCTGCACGCCCCCTACGCTCCCTTCAAGCATGCTCTCGAAGCGAGACGTCCACCACCGCCGCAACAGGTGCGCGCCTCCCGGTCAGACAAGGAACGCCGCAGCCGTCCACAGCACGAAGAAGGCGACCAGCAGGGGGCCCAGCGGCATCCCGCGGTCACGGGTGCGACTGTCCTCGCCGGGCCGCAGCTGCGGATGCGCCTGCATGGCCGCGATTCCCTCGGCCGCGCGCAGGTGCGCGGGACGCGCGCTCGACGAACGGCCCCGCCGACGGCGCAGGCTCGCGCGCTGCCACCGCACACCTGCGGATCCGGAGATCTCGGCGTGTCCCTCCTCGGTCCAGGCCACCCGCGTCACCTGCTCCCACGGAATGTGCCGGACCTTCCACACGCCGGTCAGCCATACGCCGCCGCGGTCGGCGGTGATCCGCCAAGCACCCAGCACCGCCGCGAACCACGGCGCGAACACCATCCACAGCAGGGGCGCTCCGGAGATGACGTCCGCGCCCGACCGCAGCCGGGCGCCCTGAGCCCAGACGATCGCGGCCGCCGTGAGGACCACGGCACCCGCCCCCGCCCGATCCGCCACACTCGGCCCCCACCGCCGTACGCGACCGCCCGTCGGCAGCCGCGCGCCGATCTCCCGGAGCCGCTCCGGTGCGGGCACCGGCACCGTACGCGAGACCCGGGGTCGGTCCCACCGCGGCAGCTCACCTGCGCGCGGCAGGACCAGCGGCCCGGTTCGCAGCACCGCGGGGCCGTCGTCGGGGACCGCGGTGACCAGGACCACCGGGGAGGAGGCCCGCGGTGCGCCGTACACCAGCACCTCGCGGGGCCGCCTGTCGACCTCGGCCTCGTCCTTGTCGCCCGCCGCCTCCCACTGCGGTGCGTCGGTCCGCGTTCGTGTCCCCGGCCCGTTCCCTAGCGGCTCGGCCCAGCAGCGCAGGACGAACCGGCCGCTCGCCTCGTCGGCGGGCCGCACCCACGCGTTGCCGCGCCCGTCGAAGACCGCCACGGCGCGCAGTACCGGCGCCGGACGGCGCAGCAGCGCCGTATCGCGGCGGCGGGCGCGGATGCCGGAGGTGAGCAGGGGCAGCGCGGGCAGGGCGACGGCGAGGGCGAGGAGTTGCCAGCCGACCGGCGCGTACGGTTCCTGGGCAAGCCGGGCCCAAGTCCCGTCGGCCAGCACCTCGACCCGCTGGCCGAGCCTGTAGTCGTGGGGAGACTCAGCGTCCAGCGTGCGCGTCACACCGCCTGCGCGGACACGGATACTCACGTCCCCCGTCTTTACGACCGTGCCGGTGAGATGGGCGGCCCGTTCAGCCCGGCGGGCATCGTCGTGGATACCGCGCAGCGCCATGCCCACCGCTCCGGCCACGACCCCGAGCAGTACGAGCGCCACGACGATCCGGATCGTGCCGCGCAGCGCAGCCGCCTCACCGCCCGGCACCCGGTGACGCGACGCACCGGCCACCCGGCCGGCCGCCAGCCGCTGCCGTCGCCGTGCGAGCAGGCGCCACCCCGCCGCAGCCCACGTCGCGGCCGAGGCCGTCAACACCACCCCGGTCACGGCCGCGTAGACTCCGCCCGGCAGCGGAAAGGTCTCGACGACGACCAGCGTCATGAGCGCCGGAGCGCCCAGCAGCACCAGTTCGGGGAAGCAGAAGCACAGCGACCACAGCACCTGGCCCAGAACCAGACCCCATGTGCACAGCCCGAGCCAGTCCGGTCCGCAGGGGTCGCCAGTGCCGCAGGCCGGGCCGGTAGCGGGGAGGAAAGCGGCGACAAGAGCCGCGGCCAACGCGACCAGTGCCGGCCACAGCGGGCGGGCCCAACGGGGCGGGTGCGGCGCCGCCCACCCTCCGGCGTCCTGCGCCGTCCACTCGGACACACCCTCGGGTATGGAGGAGCCGGGCAGCGAAACGGGTCTGTCAGTCTCGATCACGAACCGAGTATGCAGCCGACACCGCACCCGCACGGCGAATCCGCGGGAGCGAAACTGCTTGCCTCCCAGGCAGATTCCAGGGGTCGCATCGCGAGCATCTCCAGATCGACGGCGAGCGGGCGCAGAAAGGGAATCGCCGCGTCTCCCATCGCCGTGCACAACCGGCCCGCCATCTCCTCATCGCCCCGGAAACCGCGCTCCCGGAGTGCGCCGAGAAACGAGGCTGCCGTCTCCACGGCCTCCGGCAGTCCCTGCGCCACAGCCCCGGCCCGAAACAGGCCCATCCGCACAAATATGCAGGTCAACGGCCTACCTGTCGTCAGATTCACTGAGCGTGGAGACCTCACAACCTACGCACGGAATGCGTAGGCCAACCGGTGCTCCAAATAGGCGTTTCCATGGTCAAGGAAAAGGAAAAACCGCAGGTCATAGGCTTGACCTGCGGTTCACCACGGAGCCGCCTTCGGGATTCGAACCCGAGACCTACGCATTACGAGACCACGGGGGTTCGTGACGGCTGGTTCCGGCTCGTGCCACCCGGTGCTGTTCTGCCTGATCAGAGCAATTGCGACCAGTTCCACGGTGACACCCTGTGTTACCCGGTCCAAAGGCGTCCGGCCGCACTGTGGCCGCACATGGCCACACCCACAGATGTTCCGGGCGGCCGGAAGCCATTGTCACCCTCCGACAGGGCAGCCGCAATGGTGCTGTTCCGGCACCGGAACCGTACCCGTCAGCGGCAACACGCCTCTCGGAACAGGATGGCGCGACTGGCCTGCGGAACGGGCAGCACGTTGGCGGCAGAGCCCAGTCCGCTGGAGCGGTTCGAGGGCGACTGAGACAAGGCGGGCTCGCGCTTCCCGAGTGTGGTCGATCGTGTAGCGCGGCCTCATCGCGGACACGGCCACCACCGGGCTCGAGCGACACGCTCAACCAGCCCGGCCGTCGCGGACGCCCTCGGTCAGCCGCGCGGGTCAGGGTGTTGCCTCGATCCCAACACACTGACCGCGCGGGCCTCACCCGCCGCTCACCGAAGCCCCGCCCCGCCACCGAACGTATGGCGCACCAGTTCCCCGCCCTTCTTCGGCACCGCGAGGTCGTACGCCCCCGCGCCCGTGACGAGTTCGTACCGCTCGAACTTCGGCGCCAGCCGGACCTTCCCGCCCGCTGGCTAGGCGGAACAGCGCCTGGAGGGTCGCGCTCCGGTCTCCTCACGCGTCGCTCCAGACCGGTGCCTCACCGATGGCGAGCCGGAGATACCCCTGCCCCAGCCGCGCGACCTCCTTACCCTTGCCGACCGAGACCTCGACCGTCCGCCGATGCTCTGCGTGAACCCGACAACCCGCAGCGGCTGCCCGCCATCAAAGTCGGCGATGTCCCGCGCTGGCGTACGGCTCCGGATCCACGTCCAGCGCAGCAGAGGTCGCTGCTGGCGCTGACGAGGCAGACAGGCAGCGGGGGTCCGGCGCATTTCGCCAGGATCTTCGATGTCAGGGAACGATCCATCCTCGCAGCCCTCGAAGACGGCGAGTCCACCCGCTCAGCTCGCACGGATCTTCGCCTCCAGGGCCGCTGGACATGAATCGGCGGAGTTGGGTGAACGCCTGGCCGTGACCTTGCTCGGCGGCTTGCTGTGCCTGACTCCATACCTTGCTGACTGGCCAGTGGTCCAGCTGGGTTCGCATCCCCTTCCGCCAGATGTCCCACGTGGCGTCGCTGATCCATCCGGAGGCGCGCAGGTCGAGTTCGTCCTCGCAGAGTGACAGATAAGCCAGCAGTGCCTTGTGGTCCTCCTCCTCGAGTTCCTCGCCGTTATCGTGCCCTGTGGTAGCGCGGAGCGAGAGGCGATCCAGAAGCAGCCAATAGCGGCTGACATAGAAGTCCTCGAACGCGCGGATCCGTTGGCGCTGGCCCTGCCGCAGCCCTCCGACCGCCAGCAGCACGCCCACCGCCGTCGCGATCCCGGCTATGTCGCTGATCATCTACTCTCCCCCGTCGCCTGCTTGCCACTCGTGACGCTTTTACTGACGAGCATCTGTCGATGCGGTCAAGTGCCAATCAAATTATTGGGTTGGCTGTTCACTGAGATCCCGTCGGCCAGGAGTTCGGCACCGTCTTGGGCGGGGGCGAGCAAGGTGGCGAAGCATCGCGACCATCCCACGCAGGCCGACGATCACCTGCCGAACCCACTTGACCGGGTTGACCATTGGCCTGGCTGTCGAGAGCCTACAAGGCATCGGTCAGCGCCGAGCCCAGAAGCGGGACCTCTGAGAGGGCGGGTACCGCCCTCTCATGAGCTGCGATGCGCGTGATGGTCCGGACATTGTCTTCGAACAGATGCGCCTGCATGCCCGCGGCCTGGGCGGCCTCGACGGTGACTGCGACATAGTCGATGAAGAGATAGTGGACGCACGTCCCAGCTGGCGCGTGCTGCTCGAAGGCTCGCACGTCAGGTTTGCCGATGCCGATCTCGTGCGAGTAGACGATCTGATCCGCCAGTTCGTCGACGTGGAACAGCGCCACCTCCCGGGCACCAATGAAGCTGTTGCTCAGGATGCCCAGCATGGCCCCGCGAGGCGCTCCTTTTCTCGTACTGAGAGACACCCCGCTCGGATCCGTTGCCCGACGGCAGGGCGGCGGCGCTGCCCAAGCTGCCATGGGGCGCCGAGAGCCGGTACGAGCCGTAGCCGGTGACAGGCGGATCCGACGGACAAGAGTTCCCCGACCCCAGTCTCGCCGGATGGCCCCACATCCCGCCCGCCTTTGCCGAATGCAAGAATGCGGCCCTTGGGCGGAGAAGTGCATCGTCTCGGGGCGGGCACGAGCACTGTTGGAACGGGGGTAGCCATGGCGTTGGTCATGTGTCCACTGTGCAGCGACGACGAGGGCATCGAGGTGATCCGCACGCTCGACGGCGGACGTCGGCTCGTGAAGCACCGGTGCGGCTACGAATGGGAGCACAAGGAGCCCACCGTCCCGCAGAGGAACCCGCTCCACTCCTTCAACGACCTCAAGGCCCGTTTCCCGAAAACCGAGGACGTCGATCCCGAGCAGTTGGAGCGCGTGACCCGGCTGAAGGAGCAGTACCTCGCCGTCAAGCCGGACTTCGACCCCGACGTGGCGGCCTACTGGTCGAAGTATCAGCAGATCTTCTCCCCCGACGGGCTGTGGACGTGCGACCCCAGAGCCCTCAAGGACTTCGCCAACTCCGACGTCGGAGCCCGCCCCGGCAACCAGGCCACCTTCAACTCCGCGTGGAACGACATGGGCGATGCCACGGCCGGAGAGGCGACTCGCAGGACGATCGAGTACCTCCTGCACGAACCTGACGACGTGCCGCTCGAAGACCGGCTCCAGCACCTGCTGTCCGGCACCAAGCCGTTCGCCATGACCGGTTTCAAGGAAGCCCTCCTCACGAGGGTTCTCTGCGTGATCGACCCCGACCGGTTCCTGACGATCCTCAAGTACACGACGGAGGCGGGCGGCAAGCGCGAGATCGCGCGGATGGTCTACGGACTGGAGCTGCCAGCACCCGAGTCGGTGAACTGGACCCTCGGTCGGCTCATCCTCTGGAGCAATGACCTCCTGAATGACCTCGTCGGCGAGGGTTTCGCCAATCAGCAGCACGCTGCGGCGTTCCTGTGGTGGGCCAAGGACCAGGTCGAGGGGCTCCAGTAGGGTGCGGCCCCTCTGCAGGGAAGGTGCGGAGGAGGCCGTGAGGCCGCATCGGGTCCGCTCCACTTGCCAGTGGGAGGCGGCGTGCATCGTGAAGTCGCAGGTCACAGGTGTGGTGTGAGAGACGGGAGGAGAGCTCGCGCTGGTCGTCGGCCGATGTCCACGGTGAAGATCGTCTGATCGGTCGGTCGGGGACGTTCTCGGGTTCTGGGGGCGCTCGCCCCAGCACCGCTCCTACGGTCCATGACCGGGCCGGTACGCCACGGGATCGCGGGGGAGGGACCGAGGACGGGGGATCCCACCGGCCGTCTCCGGACGGTGAGTACACGGTTCGCTCTCATCTGAGCAGCGGTAACGAGATCATCACTCCTGACACCTGACCACTCGGTCGCACATCGGACGGACGGGAAGCGGGAGCAACGTCATGGACCCACGCGGCGGGAATTACGAGCAACAGGCACGCCATTTCGCGCCCAGGGCCGTGATGGACGGCGTAGCGCTCACCGAGACGCAGGAGCAACTGGCGCGGGCAGTCCTCGAGGCTGTACTGCTGGCCGGCCTGCCGCCGTACAACTTCGAGGCGGCCGCGGACGGGGAGGAGACGGGCGTGGCCCTGGTTCCGGAGGGCCGCCGCGCGCTGCGCCTGGTGTGGCAGCAGGACCCGGCGGCCGCTCGCCACCTGCCCGTAGGGCTGTGCGATGCCCAGCAGGCTGCCATGAACAGGTACTGCGCACGATCTTGTCCGCCCACCGGTTCTGGATCGCTGACGGCCCGCTGGGCGAGGCTCCCCTCGTCCTCGGGCTCACCCGTCACGACGGCGGGCGAGCCTGAGCGACTGTGATCAGCGCGGTTGTGGCGGGTGGGTGATGATGCCGGCGATCAACAGGACGCGGCCGCTGCTGGGGAGCAGGTGGCTATTGCGCAGCGAACCCGGTGCAGGTGATGAAGCCCTGTGAGCCGTCGCCGACGGACCAGACCACGGTGTATGTGCCCGGTGGGTAGTCGGCGACGGCTCCTGGGAAGTCTCCGGGCCAGACCGCGGTGGCCGGATTGTCGGAGTACACGGTTGTTCGTGCCAGGCGTGAGGTGCCGTCGGGCATGTAGATGCGGGCCAGGACGGGCATCTCGGTCTGTACGGGTTCGATGTTGCCGTACTTGTTGCGCAGGGTCAGTTCCACTGCGTCTCCGGCCCGGACGTCGCCGGGGGCGAAGTACTGCCAGGCCCCGTCGACTTCTGCTTCTTTCCTGGGCGCGCAGTCCAACTGGTCCGGCAGGTAAGTGAACGGCGGGGGCTGCAACGGTGAGGGGGACGTCGGCGACGGCGTGCGGGTTTCTGCGGAAACGGCCGAGGGCGTAGCGGGGGAGGGCGTCGGCGACGCGGAGTCCCCCTCGCCGTTGCGGGCCGACTCCGCTGCGGGCGGGGCGCTGACGGCCCTTGTTGGGCTGCTGGACGTCGCCCTTTCCCGGCCCTGCGGGGGTGTGGACGCTGATGATGCGGCGATTGCTCCGCCGACGCCGCCCGCAACAGCCGCGACGGCAACGACCACGGCCAGTACCTTGACGCGGCGGTTCCGGGCAGCGGTGGGCCAGGCGGCGCCGTACTCGGGCGGCAGGTCCCAGTGGGCGCTCACCAGATCGGACACCAGGGTCGCCTGCTCCCGATCGCGCGGAGTGGCGGCCGTGGCCTGCGCGGCGAGCAGCGCTGTACAGGCGTCGCGGAGTTCGGCGGCGGTCGGCCGGGCGTCGGGTTCCTTGGCGAGTGCCTGCACAACCAGCGGCAGCAGGGTCTCGGGTGTGCCCCTCAGGTCCGGCTCGGCGGAGAGAACGCGGAAGGCCACGGCATCGGGGGCGCCGGTGCCGAAGGGGAGGCGGCCGGTGGCGGCGTAGGCGATCAAGGCGCCCCAGGCGAATATGTCCCCTGCGGGGCTCACTTCACCTGTGCGGTAGTGCTCCGGACTGATCCAGCCGGGGGTTCCGGTCATCACCCCGGTGCGGGTCACCGAGGTGCCGTCCAGGAGGTGGGCGATGCCGAAGTCCAGCAACCGGGGGCCGGCCGGGGCGAGGATGACGTTCTGGGGTTTCACATCCCGGTGGATGATGCCCGCCTCGTGCACCGCGGCGAGCGCGGCCGCGGTTCCGGCGGCCAGCGCGTACAGGTGGACTCCCTCCAGGGCGCCGTTCGCGGCGAGATGCTGGTCGAGGGTGGGGCCGGGCACGAACGGAGTGGCCAGCCACGGAACGGGGCCGTCGGTGTCGGCATCATGCACGGGCACAAGACAGGGGCCCGCCACCCGCTGGGAGAGTCGCACCTCCCGGCGGAAACGGGCCCGGAACTCCTCATCTGCCGCCTGCGCGGGGTGGACGACCTTGACCGCTACCTGCAGCCCTGAAGAATCGACTGCGGCATACACGGAGCCCATGCCGCCCGTCCCGAGCCGCCCGACGACGCGGTAGGGGCCTATGCGGCGAGGATCGCCAGGGTGCACCGGCTGGACACGGCTGGACACAAAGGCTCCTCAAACATGATCAGCGGCGCGTATCGGCCGAGCGGGCGCTGCATGCTATCGAGCGATCCCACCCGCACGTCTCGCATGCCGCTGCACCAGGCTCTCGCTGCGCCGCCTGGCATCCCGGGGCGCACCTTCCCTGCCCCGGCAGGCAGGCGCGGCACCGAACTCCTCTACCGCGTCGGCGAACGACTCCCCGGGCGCTGGAAGGGCGACCGGGCCACGAGCGCGAGCAACATGTACGCCCTGGGTGTCCTTGCGCACGAGCTGCTGGAGGGCACCATGCCCTTCACCGGACCGTACGAGCACGACTTCTACGAGCAGCACCTGCACGGAACCCCGCCGCCCCTCACCACTGCTCCTCCCCTTCTGGCAGCGCTGATGACCGAGTGCCTCTTCCGCGCCCCGCAGGGCCGCCCCACGGTCGGCAACGTGTTGGAGAGGCTGCGCCGCCTTCCAGCCTCCTCCTTGTCGGGTGGGCCCGCTGCCCTGGCCGAAGCCAACCGGGCCGAGGCCGCGCGACGCGGCGAAGCCGACCGGCAGGCGTCAGCGGAGGCCACCGAAGCCGAACGCCGAAGAGACCTGCTGGAAGCCGCCCGCACGTCGCTCCGCTTCATCTCCGACCAACTCCTGACGACGATCACGAACATCGCGTCCACGGCGGACATCCGCAAAGGGAAGGAGGGAGGCTGGACCGTCCAGCTCGCCCTGGCCGCGATGGCACGCAGGCGCCAGCTTGTGTCCGCAGGCAGCCAGACCTACGCCTGTAGTTAGTCCTTCGCGTCCCAGCACTCCTTCGCCCACGCGGCGTGCCGGTCCAGGGTTCCCTTGCCGCCGCGCGTCCCGCTCCTGCGCCCACGTCGCTCCCTGGGCATCCTGAGCGGGATCGTACGACGCCCAGCCGGAGGCGTCCGTGAGGGCGGCGATCCGGAGCCATGGCGGGAAGGGACCCCTCCACCTGATTGTCGAATACCTACAAGCTATCCGCCAACACTGAGCCCAGAAGAATGACTCCCGATGGCCACCCCAGCACAATTGCTGCACGCATGGCCGCACATTGGCCGCACTTGATCCTTGACAGCCCATCAGCTAACGCCGTCTTCACCACAAAGCCCAGCTCAGGGACCATGCCCTTGGACATCACTACAGAAGCTGCACCTTGGACCTACGCATTACGATGCGTAGATCGCACGTGTCCGATTGGCCCGGATTCCAAGGTCAATAGAAACAAGAAACCCCAGGTCAGAGGCCCGACCTGGGGTTCACCATGGAGCCGCCTTCGGGATTCGAACCCGAGACCTACGCATTACGAGACCACGGGGGTTCGTGACGGCTGGTTCCGGCTCATGCCGCCCGGTGCTGTTCTGCCTGATCAGAGCACGTACGGACAGTTCTACAGTGACGCCCTGTATTACCTCGTCCAAAGGCATCCGGCCGCACTGTGGCCGCACATGGCCACACCCACGGGTGTTCCGGGCGGCCGGAACGCCATTGTCACCCTCCTACAGGGCAGCCGCAATGATGCTGCTCCTGCTCCTGCTCCTGCTCCTGCTCCGAAGTGCCGATAACCGGTGAAAGAGCCCGCACCAGTTGGCGCCAGGGTCTGCTGGGTCATCTCTCGTCGAGCCGTTCATCGAGGATCTCGGCAGCCCAGCCACGCAGCCGTCGGCGCATGGCCTCTACCTGGCCACCATCGACGCCGTAGGCCTCGTACTCCCGGTCCGGCCAACGGTCGACCGCCCGCAGCGCCTGGGCGAAATAGCGCGGATCGAACCCAGCATCGTGCTCCGACGCCAACTCCAGCAGCCGACCACCCGAGTACTGCCCGGAAGCAAGCGCGGCATTCACATCGAGGTAATCACGCGGCGCGGCCCGTCCGAACAGCGTGGTCACCTTGTTGGCCACCGCGTCGTCAGGGTGTAGTACGGGACCGATCTCCAAAACAGCAGGCGGCCGAGCCCGCCAGTCGCACCCGAGCTCCACCTTCGCCGTGTGTCCCTGTTCGTCAGTAACCGCGAACCGGGCGAACACCCCACCGGACTTCTCCACCTCAACGGTCAGGTCTGCCTCCCGGTACGCCGCAGCCACCGCATCGACTGCCTCGGAGAAGGCAACCGGGTCAGCGTTGTCCGTGAACAGGTCGACGTCATCCGACAGCCGCTCCAGGAACCCGTGCACCTGCACCGCATACCCGCCGGCCAGGACAAAGCCGTACCTCGCGGCGGCTCCAAGACCGATACGGGCGAGCCGGGAGTGAAACGGATCCATGCCGACGAATACTATGCAGCCCTGCGGGCCAGCTCCGGGAAGCGCCCCTCCCACATCAGCCGCACCCGCGGCGGAAGCCACAGCCTCTGCCACACGACTGAGAGAAGCACGCGGTCGAGGAACTGCCGCAGCTCCTCCACATGCATGGCCTCGCGGATGACCGTCTCATAGAGCATCCGCAGGTCAACGTCGTCCGCCAGGTCGTAGGCACTCTTCGGTGTCCAGTCCAACGCGGTCGGCAAAACCACGATCCCGTCCGTCGGACCGGCCAGCTCATCCAGGGTCTCCGGAACCGTGTACGGCCGGATCTCCGCGTACCGCACCCGTGTCTCCATACGCTCAGTATGCCCAGCCTCGGCCCCGGACAGCCACAGCCATCTGCCGTCGATCAGGGCCTGCAGGAGCCGAAGCGGATCCGTCCGGGTCCGGCCAGTGGGTAGCCCTGAGCGAGCAGGGCTTTGCGGAACGCGGGGAGCTATTCAGCGGGGACGACCAGCTGCAGCTCACCGAGGCGGGTGCAGAGGGCGTGCAGGCGGCGGTCACCCGCAAGGAGAGCAGCCAGCGCTTCGTCGGCGCACTCGATGAGGTGGACCGTACCGGTGTCGCGGACCTTGGGACCTTGCCGAGTGGGTGTTCCAGACCAACGCACCTCACGGGTCGCTGGTCCTGCGGAGAGCCAGAACAAACCCGGTCCGAAGTCAGACTGCGAGCGGGGCTCGCAGCGCGATACGTTCCACGCCCAGCACGCCACGCTCGCGCCCGTGGATCGTGCCCATCTGATGCAGCCCTCACCAGTCGATGCCTCCAGTGGCCACCCGGACCAGGAGAGCGAGGGAAACGAGGACGGAAATGTCCTGATCGGCTGCGGTCCGGTCAGGATTTTTGGATCATTGACCCGTGGATGACTGGTCCGGGTGGGACGACCCCGCCGAGTTGCGGATCCGGCTCGACGTCGCACTCGAGCAGATCGCCGAGCTGACGGAGGAGAACCGGCGGCTCCGGGAACGCCTCGGAGTGCCGGCACCCGACACCGTGCCCGAGCAGCCCGAAGCGGTGGAAAGGCCGGCGCCGCCCACGTTGCCCGAGATGCCGTAGGGCAGTGGCCTGCCCTACGCCGACGCGGCCTCCGCCCCACAGGCCAAGGTCGCCCTGTTCCGCGCACTGTTCGTCGGCCGCGCGAATGTGTACGCGAACCGGTGGGTGAGCGCGAAGAACGGCCGGACCGGATGGAGCCCGGCCGAGGAGAACCCCTGGGACAAGACCAAGTCGGACGCCGAGCGGGTGTTCTTCCCGCTCACCGACCAGGTGATCTTCCGGCACCTGAGTCGGCCCGAGCCGGGACAGCGCGAGCTGCATGTGGGCCTGTACCCGATGTTCCCCGACGACACGACCCAGTTGCTGGCATGCGACTTCGACGACAAGGACTGGCAAGGCGACGCCGCCGCCTACGTGGCGGCCTGCACGGAAGCCGGGGTCCCCGCCTTGGCGGAGGTCTCCCGCTCCGGGTCCGGCGCACACGTATGGATCTTCTTCACCGCGCCGGTACCGGCCAGCCTGGCCCGCGCACTGGGCATGGCCTTGTTGCGGCGCGCGATGGACGCTCGCGACGGGATGTCCCTGGCCAGTTACGACCGGCTCTTCCCCGCCCAGGACTTCCTTCCCACGCACTCCAAGGGCGGGGCCCGGTTCGGGAATCTGATCGCGCTGCCGCTGCACGGAGCCTCCCGCACCGCGGGCACCACACTCTTCTGCGACCCTGCCACCTGGACACCGTACGAAGACCAGTTCGCCTACCTGTCGCACACCGAACGCCTGGCGCCCGGGCAGGTGCAGGAGTTGGTGGAAGCGCTGGGCCCGCTGCAGGCCGGCCCCAGCCCGACCACGCCGGTGCTGCCGGCCCGGCCGCGCCGCAGCGCGCTGGGCAAGGCCCCCAAGACGGTCATGGCCAAGGCAGGAGCGATGCTCCGCATCTCCACCACCGGACTGCCACCGCAACTGATCGCGGCGCTCAAGCACGCCGCGTCCTTCCACAACCCCGAGTTCTACCGACGCCAGAACCAGCGGTTCTCCACCTTCAACACCCCACGCCTGATCTGCTGCTTCGACGCCACCGACCCGAAGTGGACCGCCCTGCCCCGGGGGCTGCGCGACGAAGCCGCCAGCCTGATCGCCGCCGCCGGCGGTACCTTGAAAGTCACCGGCACCTGCCCCGACCAGGCCCCGATCGGCGCCCGGTTCACCGGCGAACTCACCGCCGTACAGGCCCGGGCCGTCGAAGCGATGACCGCCCACCCCACCGGGGTCCTGGTCGCCCAACCCGGTGCGGGTAAGACCGTGATGGCCTGTGCCCTGATCGCGGTTCACGCCCGGCCCACCGCGATCATCGTCAACCGGGCAGAGTTGCTGGCCCAGTGGCGCGAGCGTCTGGAGACGTTCCTCGACCTCGGTGAGCACGCCGTCGGGTCGCTCGGCGCGGGCAAAGACCGCCGCGGCGGCGTGGTCGACCTGATCATGCTGCAGTCGCTGGCCCATCGTGAGGCCGCCACAGGACTGCTGGACGGCTACGGCCTGATCGTCGTCGACGAGTGCCACGCCATCGGGGCTCCGGCCGCCGAGGCCGCGATCCGCAAGGTCAAGGCCGAGCGGTGGATCGGCCTGTCCGCCACCCCGTACCGAGCCGACCAGATGGACGCCCTGATCACCATGCAGTGCGGGCCGATCCGCCACGAGATCGAAGACCAGAGCAGCTTCGCCAAACACCTCATCGTGCACCGCTGCCACTTCATCACCGACGAGCCCGGCACCGACGGCGCTTCCATCCAGGCCATCTACGGCGAACTCGCCGCCGACCAGGCGCGCAACCAGCAGATCGCCGCCGACATCGCCGACGCCTACTGGCGTGGCCGGTGCAGCCTGGCCCTCACCAATCGCATCGAGCACGTCAACCAACTCGCATCCGCGCCCAAAGAGCACGGCATCGAAGCACTGCTCCTGCACGGCGGCCTGCCCACGACCGACCGGGACCGCGTCCGTGCCGAACTGTCCAGCGCCCGTACCGGTCCCTTGGTGCTGCTGGCGATCGACAAGGTCGCCGGGGAGGGGCTGGACGCACCCGTGTTGGACACGTTGTTCCTGGCCAGCCCCATCTCGTTCAAGGGCCGGGTGATTCAGCAGGTCGGCCGGATCATGCGCAACACCGAGGCCAAGAAGAGCCACGTCGAGGTCCACGACTACCTTGACTCGGAGGTACCGCTGCTGGAGCGAATGCACCACAAACGCCGCAGGATCCTCGACCGCCGAGGATTCACCACCGCGGCCCCGCCACGGTCGGACCCGCAGTCGGGTCGGACACCGCGTCCCGGTGGCGAACGCGGCACGCCCCGCGTTGCCTCCGTAGCCGAGGACCGAGCGCAGGAGCCAACCACCGCCCAGGTCCGCTCGTGGGCCCGAGGCCAGGGCATCGGCGTCCCGCCCCGGGGAAAGCTGCGGGCTGCGATCTGGGACGCCTACCAGGCCGCCCACCCCAGGCGCCCGTGAGGATGAACCGTTCCGGGTGCGGTGGACAACTCTGAAAGCAACGGCGCTGGTGCAGCCGAAGCCCACCCAGCCTCATGGCACCGTGATGTGTTCGAAGCCACCTATGCCTGCGGACAGCGGGCCAGTCGTCGCCAAGGCCGACGGCGCCTCTGCCCTCGCTGCCCACCGCAACGAGCGGTCCGCCGGGGGCCCCTGCGCGTCCTGGGCGACTCCGGCCGCCAGGCCATTGGCGAACTACGCCGCGTGCTGCGCGAGGAGCAGGACGGCGAGGGACTACTCAACCCGCAGTCCAGGGTCCATGACTTGGATCCCCTTTGGGCTCGGGGCTGGCCGTGACCTACCGGAGTGGGCGATCTCGACGCGGCGGGCAGCGGGTGCCCAGCTCGCCATCCACCGCATAGCCCAAGAAGCCCGGACCAACACGCTCAAGCACGCCAGCACCGACTCCACCGCCGCAGTGACTGCGGCCGCACACGCCGACCGGGGCGCATCCGCGCGACAGGCCGCCGAGCCGGAAGCCGCGGTCATCCGTTCCGCAGGGACATCAGCCATGCCAGGTCCGCCGTGGCCTGGCTGCGGACCGTCCGTTCACGGGTGAACAGTTCCTGGGTCTTCGTCAGTACCAGCGTGTACGGGCGCCCCTGCCGCCGGGTCTGGTGGCGCACCGGCAGCTCGGCCGAGTCGATCCTGGTGTGCACATGCCGCCGCCCCTCCTTCGCCAGCGGCCATTCGAGAACCCGCCGCGACCGGGACCCGAGGAAGGCGCCGAGGACACCGCACAGCTCGCAGCCGCACCCGTCCCAGGCGACTGACCAGTCGTCAGCAGCGCGTGACGGCCGCTCACACACCGCGCGGAGCCGGTCCGCGCTGTCCTGTGCGAGCGCGTCGAGTCCTGCCACGCCCCACTCGGCCGACGTGCTCGCCTCCGCGGCGCGGCGCAGCAGTGGCATCAGGCACTCGAGCACCGTGTTGCCGCGTTCGCGCAGCTCTGCCAGGATCCCGTCCCTCAGCTCTTCGTCGGCCGCCGCCATGACGTGTCGCAGCGGCAGGGCCAGCTGCTGCAGCTGCGCTCGGCGGATCTCGGCAGGCCCGGTCGTGGTCCACAACCGCAGGCCACTGTCCACCGCGGCCCAGACCCCGGCGGACAGCCGCCGTGCCACCGCCGGCGCCCGATGGGCGCGCAGCGCCGCGCACAGTTCCGGCAACCGCTCGGTCCACTGGTACTGCTCCGTTTGGAGGCGGTCCTCCGATACGAACCAGGCGTCGACGACCCGGCCCGTCCATCCGGTTCCGTACCGCTCGGCTGCCGAGGCCAGTGCGCCCGCGTGCTCCGGGCTGAGCGCGCCCGCCCTGAACGGCTCCAGCAGCATCGCTGCGGTCTCGGCCGCATCCAGGCTCTTGGCCACCTGCAGCGCGCAGTCCAGCAGCTCGGGTTGCGGACGGGTGTGCTTCCAGAACGGTGCGAGGGACTGGGCCTGGTTGCGCGCCCGGTCCAGGTCGCCCCGCGCGATGCCGACGCGCAGTTCCTCCAGGGCCCACCGCGATCCGGCCTCGCCGCGTACCGCGAAGGCCCGCTCACGCGGCCACACGACAACCGCGGCCCGCCGGTACCACCGGTCCAGCGTGTTGCCGTAGTTGCCCATGTAGCCCTCGTACTGGGAGCCGTAGGGCGTCAGGTCCGCGCTTTCGGTGCTCGCGCACACCTCGTAGTCCTGAACCCGCAACGAGATCTCTTCGCCACCGGTGCCGTCCGGACCGGTCCACCAGCCCAGGTTGACCTCATCGTCGATCAACTCCTGGAGGACGTAGTCCCCGTCCTCGCCCGCACCGCCGTCCTCATCACCGTCCTCGTCCTCGTCGTACCCGTAGTCGTTCCAGGGATCGTCCCCCTCGGGATATGCATCCCAGGTCTCCTTCACCTCGGCCAGGGCGAGCACCGACTCGCACCCGGCTTGCCCGGAAGCGGCACGCAGCAGAGCGGCACGCGCCGCGTCGGCGCCCTTGAGCCGCTCCCAGCTCAGACCCCGCTGGGTGTACTCGTGATCGAGCAGGTACACGAGCCGGGTCGGCGGATCCAACTCACGGGTGCCGTAGCGCGGTTTGGCGGGCGAGCCGAAGTGCCGGCCCAGACTGTGTGCCAGCTCCGCCAGCGGTCCGGACGCCTCCGCCGAAGTCCCCGGCTCGGCGAGCAGGTTGAAGGTGAGCGTCACCCGGTACCCGGTTCGGACCGGAGTGACCTGGTGCCGGCAGTCGGCGTAGAAGGCGACGAGGGTCAGATCCGTCTTCGAGGCACGGTAGGCGCACTGGTGCCCGCCGTGCTCGATGACCAGCTCTCCCCCTGTGTGTGCCGAGGGCAGGGAGAGCACCAGCGTGCCCACCATGGCGTCGTCCTTCTCCGAATCCTGGTGCGGAAGGAAGAACTGGCCCTTGCCGTACACCAGCATCGCGTGCGGCTCAGCCCGCAGCCGGGTCGACGCCGGGAGCCCGAGAGCGTCCCGGAAATGCTCCAGCGCGCCGCTCAGCAGCGACGGCCAGGAAGGACCGGCAAGACTGATCTGATCCGGCAGGATCTGCCAGGTGTCACGCACACTGGTGTCGCTCAGCGTCTCTTCGCCCCGCCCGAACAACGCAGGCCGTGCCACCGAGATCAGCCGCTTCACCTGGGGCGCCCGCAGCGGAAGGTTCACCGGCCCGACCCCGGCCACCTCAAGGCCCAGTCCGGCCACAGGTGCCTCCAGCCGGGCACTGAAAGCCCCCGCCTTCTTCGCCCCGCCGAGCAGCCCAGCCAGCCGTTCCCTCGGTGTCACCACCACGTGCCTGTCCTCCGCCCCTGCGGGTACGTCGTTCTCGGCTCGATCCTACGAACCGGACGCCACCGCCAGGACCGTAACCGTGGACGGGCCCCGAACGAGCTATCACAGCCAGGTCCCGTGAGACGAGCCGCAGCGCCTGTCGGTAGGCTGCACGGCCGTGAGCGAGTACCAGTACTACGAGTTCCAGGCCATCGACCGACCGCTGACCAAGGACGAGCTCGAAGGGGTGCGGGCGCTGTCGAGCCGGGCCAGGATCAGCGCGACGCACTTCGTCAACGAGTACCACTACGGCAACTTCCGCGGCGATGAGCGCAAACTGATGGAGCAGCTGTACGACGCCCACCTGTACTTCGCCAACTGGGGCTCGCGGCGCCTGATGCTGCGCCTGCCCACCACACTGCTGCCCGCCCGCAACGCCGAACCGTACTGCGCGGAAGACGCCTTGACCTGCTGGACCAGGAAAGGGCACCTCCTGCTCGACTTCTCCTACTCGTCCGAAGACGGCGGCGAATGGGACTTCGAGACCTCCTTCTCCCTCGCCTCCTTCACCACCCTGCGTACCGAACTCGCCGCGGGCGACCTGCGCCCCCTCTATCTGGCCTGGCTCTCCGCGCTCACCCGCTGGGAGCTGGAGGAAGGCGTCGACAAGGACGAGTACACCCACGCCATCGAGCCGCCCGTACCCGCAGGCCTTGCCCAACTCACCGGTCCGCAGCAGGCCTTGGCGGACTTCCTGCACGTCGACCCGCATCTGCTCACCGCGGCTGCCCGCGTCGGCGGTGCCGCCCCTTCCCCGGCGATCGACAAGGACGCACTGGCCGCCTGGATCCGAGCCCTGGCACCATGCGAGAAGGACACCCTGCTGCTGGACGCGGCCCTGGGCACCGCCCCGCAGCCGGGCCCCACTCTGCTGGCCCGCCACCGCGCCGCGTCCCGTGGTATGGCCGAACCGTCCACCGCTTCCCCGCGCCGCTCAGCCGCGGAGCTCCTCGACGCCGCCCACGAGGTGCGCAGCGAGCACACACGGCAGCAAGAGCAGGCCCGCGACCAGGCCCGCCGGGCCGAACAGCGGGCTCACGAGAGCCACCTGGACCGCCTGGCCGAGAACGCCGAGCAAGCCTGGCAGGACATCGCCCACCTGATCGGGCAGAAGCAGCCCGGCCCCTACGACAACGCCGTCACCCTGCTGAAGGATCTCCGCGAGGTCCACGACCGGGCGGGTACCCCCGAGGAGTTCGCCCGGCGCCTGCACGCCCTGCGCGAGCAGCACCGCGGCAAGTCCTCGCTGATGCGACGCCTCACCAACGCCGGCCTGACAGCCCGCTGAGGCGCGCTCAGATGGAGGCGGAGCGCCGCGAGGGCGGCCGCGCGGCCAGTCGTGGACAGGGAGATCAGGGCGTCGATGAACCGTTCCGACTCGAGGTAGCCGAGTTCGCAACCGGTGTGCCAGAACCTCCACAGCAGCCGCTCGGTGTCCTTCCCCTCTATCACGGTGCCGTCGCCGTGGGTGAAGCCCGCAGCAAGCACCGGATGGGCCGCTCGTGCCCTGTGCGTCTGGGACGCAGCCTGGGACCAATGGCTCCCGCAGAACAAGATCAGACCCTGGTGCGCGGCCTGACCGACGGAGCTGCCGTGCTCGTGGCCTCCGTCCTGCGGGAGCAGCCCGACTGCGCCCAGCACTTCAGCGGGCCTGGCCGACGATCGATACGCCGACACGGACCTGCGCCTCGCAGTGCAGGAGGGCGCCGATGCACCAGAAGGCCAAAAGGCCCTTGCCGCACCGATCACGCTGGGCGTGAGTTCGACTGCAGCGGCCCGAGCGCCTGCCGCACGCAGCTCGACGATCACCTGCGTGCCCACTTGGCGGGTTCGAGTCCATCGGCGTGGTTGTCGAATACCAACAAAGCATCAGTCAACGATGAGCCCAGAAACTCGGCCTCCGATGGCCGCTCCGGCACTGTCGCTGCACTCATGGCCGCACATTGGCCGCACATGGTCCTTGATGGTGCCTCAGCCAACGCCATCGTTCCCGCAAAAGCCCAGCTCAGGGACCCTGAGCCTAGGTATCACCGCAGAGGCCACACCTTCGACCTACGCATTGCGATGCGCAGACTGCGCGTGTCCGTTTGGCCCGAATTCCAAGGTCAACGAAAAGAAGAAACCCCAGGTCAAAGGCTTGACCTGGGGTTCACCATGGAGCCGCCTTCGGGATTCGAACCCGAGACCTACGCATTACGAGTCAGCACATGATCATCATGACCTTGATCCACGTGGCCTGATTTTAGGGAAAGTTGCAGGTCAGAGCGGCTACGGGTGCCCGCCCTCGCTGGGCCTTGCCACATCGTTCCCGATCCTTCCGTTCCCACCAGGTTCCCATCCGTTCCCGTGCTCCGGCCCCAGGACCGTGCTGAACGGCAGCGTCGCTGGTTGGAGTGGGGGGCCGATCTGGGGAGCTTCGCACCTGCATCGGGATGAACGCGAGCTCACTTCCCCTGCGCCCGGGGCGGAGCCGGTGACCGTTTTCGCAGGTCAGCCGCGTCCTCACAGACTACCCCGCCGTCACGTGTCCGTCCGATGATGCTGCGAGGTCCGCGCGGGACGTGCCTTCCGTGCATTCGAGGCGGTGGACTGCGGCGACCTCCTCGGCAAGACGCTGCTTGGCGCGTTCGAGCCGTGCCTTGTGCTTCTTCAGGGCCCTTCGGGTGTTGGCCAAGGTCGCTGTTTGCCGCGCCTCGAGTTCCCTGAGCCGGGCTATCTGGCGTTCGGAGTGAGCGACCTCCTCAGCCCGGAGGAGTGCTGCGGGGCGGCGGGGTGCCGTCGGGCGACCCGAGTCGCGCTTCTTGTTCAGTTGCACGCGGGCGAAGTCGAGGAACTCCGAGCGGGGGACGTACTTCATGCGCCTGTCCCCGATGCCCGTCAGCAGCGCGATCTTCGGGAAGTCGGCATGGCGCTTCGCCCAGTTGCTGACGGCGGAGCGGCTGACGCCGACGAGTTCGCCTCCAGCGGCGAGGCTGACCAGTTCGTCTTCTCGGCCCTTGAACTCGGGGCGGAGCCAGGTGATGGATTCCACGTCGATCACGCTGCCTCGGTGGCGCCGTTGTCCAGGGGCAAGGGCAAGGGCTCGGTGATCGCCGTACCGTGTTCCCGCTTCCGGGGCAGCACTGCGAGGTCGTAGCCGCCGCCCGGTGCCGCTCCCGGCACGTGCCGCTTCTCGATCCCCATGCGGATCGTGCGGATCGGTCCGCCGTTGTCGAACCAGTTGTCCGGGTAGAGGCGTGTGGCGTGGGTGAGCCAGTGCCGGCCGCGCCGTTCGGGGAGCGGGGGCAGGGCCCGCCACCTCGGGTGGGTGTGGTCGTGAGCGTCCTCTACCGCTTCGTCTGCCCGTCGGCGATCCGGGCCTTCCCATGTGCAGCCGAGGCAGGCCCCGCGGTTGAGGTAGGCCCAGGTCTCTTCGGTCTTCTGTGGAGCGGGTTGGTTCCAACTGCGGGTGATGACCGTTGGTTGGTGGTCGGTTGTGGGCTCGGGCGGGGTTCGGTAGGTGAAGCCGGGGTGGCCGTAGTCGATGCGCCAGACGTCGCGGACGTTCTGGGTCTTGTCCCAGAAGCGGGGAAGGTAGGCGGTGTGGCGTGCGACTGCGCCGAGGGGTTCGGTGGGTGTGGTCATGCTCGGGTCTCTCGGATGGGGGCGGCCCCGGTTGGTGCCGGGGCCGCCGAGCGTTCAGTTCGCGTTGGTGTCCTGGTGCGGGATGCGCTCCAGCCGCTCAGCTCGTTCACCGCGAACGATGTCGAGGAGGCCCAGGGGGTCGGCGCCGGTGTTGATGGCGTCGTGGAGGATGTCGGCCATGGCGCAGTCGGGATCGGTGGTCAGTGCCTGCCGGAGTGCGAGGCGGGCGGTGATCTTGTCGTCCTGTCGCCAGGCGACCCAGGCCAGGGCGGTGAGCAGGGGGACCGCTTGGCCGGTGAAGGGGGCCACGCAGCGGCGGGCGAGGTAGGTCCACAGGCGTCGTGCGTGCGGGAGGTCGTCGTCCTCGGCGAACTCGAAGGCGTGGTCGCGTGCGTGGTTGTCCTGGAGGCCGTGGATGAGTCGGGCGGCTACGTCGTCGGCGATCTCGGTGGCCCCGTTGCGGAAGTCGCGCATCGCGCCTTCGAGGAGCAGGCGGGTGGCGGCGAGCGCCGAGTCTTCTCCGCCGGGATGGGCGCACTGGTTGGCGTAGCTGAGTCCTTCGTTCTTGAGGTCCTGGAGCAGGCGCGGGGCGGTAGCGGGGTCGATGGGCTGGAAGTCGGCGAGGATGTCGCTGGTGCGTCGGCCGGGTGTGTAGCCGAGCCGGATGAGCTGTGCGGTGGCGCTGGTGGGGTCGTCGAGGCCGGGGAGCGGTTCGCCTTCGCAGCATCCGGGCAGGTCGCATTCGAAGCCCCACCAGCGTCCGGCGACGAGGCCGATGGTCTGCTGGGGAACGCCGCGGTGTTCGGTGAGCGCATCGACGAGCCAGTCGGAGACGGGGCGGAGGAGTTCGGCGGTCTCCTCGGCGGTCTGGCCAGGGCGCGGCTCGCGGCAGAGGTAGATGATGACGTTGCAGTCGAGGCCGTGGCCCTTGCTCTGGGCGTATTGCATGAAGTTGCAGGCAGCGGCTTCGGCAACCTGCTTCCAGTGGTTGGGATCGTCGGGCAGGGGGCAGGTCATGCTCGGCCCGTCGATGAAGTTCGGGCCGGGGCAGTGGAGAACGATGCTGTCGTCGGGGTAGTGGTCAAGCATGAACGGCAGGATCTCGGCGAGGTTGGCCAAGCTGCGGATGGTGAGCTTCTTCTCGGGGATGTTCACTTCGGGGTCTCCTTCTTCTTCGTGGTGGCACGGTGCTTCTTGGCCGGAGCCGTCTTCGCCTCGGGCGCGGCCTCGGCGGTCGGGGGCTTTCGAACCAGCGCGGTAGGTACTCGCTTCGGCTTGTTGATGAGCGCGGGGATCAACTGGTCGCGTATGACGGTGCCGAGGAGTCCCCGGACGTACCTGGGGTGACGGGTGGTGACGGTGGCGTGCCAGGAGCGGCCGGGTCGGAGTCGGGCGTCGTTGGCTGCCTGGGCTGCGGCCTTCTCTTCGGCGGTGCCGGCGGGGATGGGCGGCAGGTCGGGGCCTGCGGTGATCCAGGTCTGGATGGTCATGTCGTCGGGTTGCAGGCGCAGGCCGATGCGGTGGCCTTCGGGGTGGGTGTAGAGGGTGGTGCGGTCAGGGGTGTCGGTGTCCTCCTTGAGCCAGGGTTGGTCGAGGTCGGGGGCGAGTTGGTCGAGAGGGTGTACGGCGACGCTGCCCTTGGCGGTGGCGAAGGATGGCTTGTGACGACGTGGTGCGGGGGTGGCGCGGGGCCGCGCGAGGTCGTGCTCTTCGGTCATGCGGGAACGTCTTCCTTGTCGGGCATGAGCTGGTCGAGGAGGCGGAAGGCGCGGCGGTAAGCGACGATCGCGCTCGCGGTGTCCACGTAGTCGTCGCGCTGCTTGAAGGCGTCCTGAGCCTCAGCGAGGGTCTGCGCGTAGCCGCCGTCTTCGGTGGCGAGGGAGTCGGCGCAGCCGATGAGGGCGCGCGGGCCGAGGTCCCAGATGATCGTGTTGACGGCGGCGCAGGCTGCGGCGAGCGAGTCGACGTCGTTGCCGTACCAGGTGTAGTCGTGCGGGTTGAGGTTGAGGTCGCGCAGGCGCTGGGCGACGGAGCGGAGCATGGTCCCCGAGCCGACGGCGGGTTCGCGGATGGCCATGTCCGGTCCGGCGAAGTCCTTGTCCACGAGGACCCGGGCCATCAGGTCGGTCACGCACGCCGGCGTGTGGTACTCGCCGCGCCACTTCTTGTCGCTCTTGTGCCGCAGGCCGGTCAGCAGCGGGCTGAGAACGTCGGATTCGGAGCGCCAGTACGGGTCGTCGTGTCCGGTGAGGTCCAACAGACCTGTGTTGATCGCGCGGTGGGTGACCGCGTGGACGGCGCGGAGCTGCTGCTTGTCAGGGTCGGGGTTCCATGCCCAGTCGTGCAGGCGCAAGGCTCGGTTGATCAGGTCCGGGCGCTTGATCCAGTGACCGAGGTAGATCTCCTTGAAGAGCTGCGGGAGTTCGTGCGGCTGGAGGTTGAGGATCCAGTCGGCCAGGCCGCTGCCGACCTCCTTGGGCTGACGGAGGAGCGCGAGCGCGCCGACGGTGCCGAGCGGGATGTCGATGCTGCTGCCGCCGAAGCTCTGGTACCAGGCGTCGATGACGTTTTCGGCGATCTTGCGGGCGTGCTCGTGGGGGTCGCTGGGTGCGAGGTACTTCCGCGCGGCGACCTTGGGTGCGGTTCGTATGGCGGCCTTCGACTTGGGCGGGCTCTTCTTGGCCCAGGCCGGGACCGGCCGCGCGGCGGGGGTGGCCGGTCGGGGGACGAACAGTTCGTCGTCGGACATGGGTCTCCTGTCTGCGCGCATGGGGCCGCCCCGGTGCGCGGTACGCGGCCGGGGCGGCGGTGTTGCTGCGGGTGGTGGGGTCAGAGGGTGCGGCGGGGGGCTGTGGCGGGGGCCAGAGCGCGGGCCATCACGTCGTCGGCCAGTTCGTCTTGGCCTGCGCGGTGCAGGCCGAAGGTCAGGTACATGAGGGCGAACTCGTCGACGTCCATGTCTGCGGTGACCTGCTCGAAGCTGAGGTGGCGTACGGCCAGGGGCCGGAAGGCGTAGCCGCGCCGCAGGGCCTGTTCCACCTCGCGCAGGACATCGTTGGACTGCTCCTTGGTGAGGCCGAGGAGGGTGGACCAGGCGGTGAGCATGTCGTCGTCTACCGGGAACTTCACGGTGCTGGTGGCCTTTCTCGTTCGGCCGTTCCCGGCCCGCTGGTCGGCGGGCCGGGACCGGGCGCGGTCAGGAGGGGAAGGGGTTGTTCCGGTAGTCGGGGTGGCAGACGGCCCACAGGTGGTCGTCGGTGAGGGGTTCGGTGATGACGCCCCATCCGGCCCAGCGCATGACGGCGAGGTAGCCGAGTCGCCCGCCGGCGAAGCCGGTGCGGGCTTCGGCGTCGGGGTCAGGTGCGATGAAGAGCCAGCCGGGCAGGTCGTCGCAGCCGGGCATGACCTGGAAGCCGGGCTTCAGTTCGTGGGTGCCGTCGGTGTGGATGGGCGGCAGGTCGGCGGCTTGCAGGATGTGAATGGCCTGCCGCACGTAGGCGTGGTCGCGGTACTCGGGCAGAGTGCCGACGCCCTTGCGGATGACGGGACGGTGGGGAGCGATGCCCGAACTGGCCTTGTAGACGCTCATCAGGATCTGGGCATCCTCGATGCGCTTGGCGTGGCGCATAGCGAGGTTGGCGACGATGGCGACGGCGTGGCGGTCGCTGCCGATGAGGCGCCGGAACTGCTCTGCGGTCATGTCGCGGAAGTGGGTGGTCTGAATGGCGGCGAAGGTGCGTGAGGCGAGGCGCAGGGCGTGAGCGACGTGGTCGGGTTCTACGCCGATCTGTTCGGAGAGGGTTTGAATTCCTCGGCTGTGGGTCATGCGATGTTCTCGTTCCAAGAGGACGCTTGCGCGTATGGGTGCGCCCCCGGCGGTGGGCCGGGGGCGCGAGGTGTGACCTGGTGCTTGCTGGTGCTTAGCGGCGGCGTCCGCCGCATCCGGCGTGGCCGCAGCCGCCGCAGAATCCGCCGCGGTTGCACTCGCACGGGCAGCCGTTCATTTCCTCCTCCATTCCGTCCGGCATTTCCGAACTTGTTACTTATATCTTAATCCCAAATACTGCGAATGCAATAATTACATCTTTTGGGTTCGAATTGATTCCGGGAATTCAATTCCCTAATTCGCGGCGACGGGGATCAGCTCCGGCCACCGCACGGCCTCCAGCGCCCGCCGGTGGGTGTCCGGCACCGGCACGGTCGGGTAGCCGAGCCAGTCGAGGCCCATCTGCGCGAGAACCGTGGCGTCGGCCTGGTCGTAGCGGCCGGGCCCCTCGCACTCGACGCCGTACCGCTCGACGGCCACGCTGCGCACCATCCCCTTGGCCACCCGCGACCGCTCCTTGCGCGGGTAGTCCTGGGCCGGATTCGCGCGGCCGGTGGCGTAGATCGTGCGGTGATGCGGGTTGGCCACGGCGTACGGGATGCGGTGGCGCCACAGGTACTGGGTCACCAGCCACCACAGTCCGGCCAGTTCGTGGTGGCCGGCCTGCGCGCCCTGGGCGTAGGCCGCGCCTTCGACCACCACCAGGTCGGCGCCGTCCACGCCGTCAGCGATATGCCCGCACAGCCAGTCCATCCGCTCATGGCTGCGCCGCCTGCCGGGGCGAGCTGCCTGCGCCCAGTCCGTGCCCGCGATGCCCGTGGAGGTCAGGGAGAGGTCCAGGCCGATGACGCGCGGCTGCCACTCCCCCGCGCTCTGGACGCTGGGCAGGGTCACGGGCGCGCTCTGGAGCAGGGCCGTCATGCTGCCGTCCCGGATCGCCGGATGACTTCGGCCATCGGCAGCTCGCGGCGGAAAGGCTCGCCCAACTCCGTTTCCAGGTCCGCGTACTCCTGGGCCAGTTCGGGGCGCAGGCGCGCGGCGCAGGTCAGATCCGGAATCGACGCCAGGACGCACAGGCTGCATGAGAGGCGGGACATGCCCTGGTCGTACGCCCAGTGGTAGGGGACGCCGCTTTCGCGGATGCGCTGCCAGACCTCGGCGGTGCTCCAGCGAAGCACCGGGTACCAGAGGGTGACGGTGCGGCGTCCGCTGCTCGCGCGCTGGTCGAGCTCCACGGCGGGTTTGCCCGCGCGGGCCCGCGATTCCTCGGCCCTCAGGCCCAGGACCAGCACGATCCGCGCCGGGCGGCCGGTGATGCCCAGCGCCTTGACCTGCTCGGTGATGAACGTCCGCGACACGTCCCGCTTCAGGCCGGTGCAGTAGCGGTTGAACAGGTTGGGGAACCGCCCGCGCGCGCGGATGCGGTGGACGAGGGAGGCCCACCGGGCCGCGCGCCGCACCTCGAAGGGCAGCCCGTAATGCTCGGCCTGCTTCCGTGCGAGGTCGAGGGTGCCCGGCCACTCCACGGTGTGCCCGCGGGGCGTGACGCCCAGGTCGCAGTGCAGCACCACGATGCGGTCGCGCACGCCGGCCTCGTCGGCCAGACGTACCGTTTCGTCGAGCGCCGCCTGGCTGTCCTTGCCTCCGCTGCTGCTGAAAACGATTCTGTCGGCGGCAGCAAGGTCGGGCGACGGGTCCGGGCCGTGCGCGTCGCGGGCGGTGAGCAGTTCGAGCTGGCCGGTCACGGCTTCACCTCCGCCGTGGCGGCGAGGTGCTGGGTGATGAGCCGGTCGGCGTCGGTCATCGCGTCCGACTTGTGGGGCGCGATCCACTCACCGAAGCTGCCGTCCGGACCCCACAGATACCAGCCGGTGTCGTGGTAGCCGTCCTTCGGGTTCTTCTTGCGGTGGCCCAATTCCCACCAGCCTTCGCGCCAGCGCCACAGCCGTTTGCTGCCGCCGTCGGGTACCCAGCCTGCGCGTTCGGCCAGTGCCTGGAAGCGGGCCAGGTCCGTGCGCAGCATCGCGATGACGCGGGCGGCCTCGGGGGCGGGCGGCACGCTGGGGTGGTCATCCGCGCTGTGCCGGGGTTGTTGAGGCGCGGCGGGCGCTGCTGTGGGGCGGGCGCGTTCGGCTGCCAGATCCCTTCGCGCTTGGTCACGTTGACGGGCGACGCGGCGCAGGACGGTGGCCGCGCCGGGTGCCGCGTGCTCCTCCAGCCACGTCGCGGTGGCTGCTATCTCGGTTCCGACAGGGTCGTTCATCAGAGTTCCTTCGGGGCAGGGCCGCCCCGGCCCGAGGCCGGGGCGGCACGCCGTCGTACGGGGTTATGGGCGGGGGGTCTTGGGGGCCTTCTGGATGCTGTTGCCGGAGGCGGGGAGCGGCTCGCGTCGGGCCACGAGGTCCTTGAACTTCGCGCCGGGGCGGAAGCGCAGGGCGCGGGTGGCGGGCACCTTCACCCGGTCGCCGGTCTGCGGGTTGCGGGCGAAGCGGGCCGGGACGTCGCGGGCCGAGATGCTGCCGAAGCCGGTGACCGAGACGGTGTCTCCGGCGACGACGGCGCGGACGATGGCGTCGAGTACGGCGTCCACGGCAGTTGCAGCCTTGGCACGGCCACCGGTCTGCGCGGCGACGGCTTCGACGAGCTGGGCCTTGTTCACTGGGGATTCCTCTCGATTCGTGTGCAGGGGCGACAGGTTGGGCTGGGTGAGGTGCGGGGGTGCCGCGGGGCGCGCCACGCGGCCGGGAGGGCGCTCAGGCCAACACCCGGGTCGTCTTCGGGGTCTGTGGCGGCCCGGTGGCCGGGCGGCGACGCCCACAGCAACTCGCTCTGTTTCATCAATGTCTCCTATCTTGAGGCCGAGGTGATCACACCGCCATGGGCATCAGACGCCCCCCGACCTTGAGCACGGCGGCCAGCGGCAGCACCACGCCGGATCGATCCGCGCTGACGACCACGGGCTCTTCGCCGGGGGCAGGCCGCGCCACCACCCGCCACACCGCCCCCAGGCCGCCCATATAGAGGCCCCCGACTTCGTAGGGCACCCCTTCGTACAGGAAGTGCCGCGAGCGGACCGAGGTGCTCCACCCGTCCAGCGCGTTCACGCTGCGGTGGCCGGGGCGCGGCATCTGCAATCCGATGAAGTCCGGTCCCGCCGTGACGACGAGCGCAGCCCGCCGGGCGGCGTGCCGCACCTCGACCTCCTCGCCGGCGTGCTCCCACAGCGCGAGGTCTTCGGCGCTGAGCCGGACGGGGCCGCGCTCGTAGGACGGGGGCCCGGCCTCCGCTCGCAGCAGGGTGCGCCAGGGCAGGTCGGCCATGTACGTGGCGACCGGCACCGTCGTCTGAGCAGAACCTTCGGAGAAGCGCAGCAGCTGTCGCCCGTCCTCCAGCAGGTGCTCCACCAGGACGTGGTCGGAGGACTCCAGCCAGCCGCGCAGGGCGGAGGCGTCGTCGAAGGCGAGGGGTGCGGTCCAGTGCGAAGCGGCGACGGTCGTGCGGGCGACTGCGAGGGTGCGGTCTCCGCCAGCGATGGCGTGCAGCCAGCCGCGGTTGCAGTCGAGGAGCACCATGTCCAGGTGCTCCATGTCTGGCCCGGAGGGGCGGTGGGGGGCGACCTTGTCGAGGATGGCGGACAGCGCGTCCGCCTGGATCGTGAACATCATTCTCCTTGGGGTGGGTTGGGATGGTCGGTGCGCTCGGCACGCTTCTTCGCGCGCCGCTGGGCCTGGGCGATCCGCCCGGCTTCCCGGCACCACGCGCAGGCCGGTTCGCCGAGCCGGTTGTGGGCGCGGGCTCCGGCCTCAGTGCCGTGGGCGATGTACGTGCCCTGTTCGGTGAGTTCGTCGGGGTCTGCGCCCTGGCAGGTCGCGTAGATCTGGCCGTCGAGAAACAGACGGCCACCGCAGACCCCGTCGAACCGGGCCTTGCGCGGCAGGACGAGTTCGATGCACTCCGAACGGAACGGGCAGCCCTGGCACACCCGCAGCAGCAGCTGCGGCAGCTCGCCTGCGAACGCGGGCCATGTCGGTCGGATCGTGAATCGCGGGTCGCCCACGCATGGCGCTTCGCTGACCCACTCGGTGCCGCTCATCAGGTGCTCTCCGCTGGGCTGCGGCTACGCAGTCGGCGGCAGCGGCAGCAGGCGCACCAGGTCACTGGAGCCCCTGCCGTCCCCGGCGGCGTAGAGACCGTAGGTCGGCACGAGATGCCGGTCCGCGAGCTCGGGCAGCGCGAAGATCTGGGCGACGAGCCGGGTGATGGCGTCGTCGCACTCGCGCGGCCAGCGTCGGCGGGCACGGGCTTCGGAGCCGTCCTCGGTGACGCCCTCAACGACCTCGAGGACGCGCCCGCCCGCGCTGCGCCCATCCACCACGAGTGCGGTCGCCTGCGGGTGGTGTCCGCGCACAAGCTCCGCGATGCGCGCGGCGCGGTCGGGCGGCGGAAGCTCCAGCAGCCAGCTGTTGCCGTCGCTGGCGGAGTTCCGGCTGACGCACGCCCAGGCCGGGGAGTCATAGGGGGCCAGGGCCGACGCCAGGTCGAGCTCGATGTCCTCGCTTATCTCGGCCAGCGGGTGTGCCTCGTCGCTGCCGTCCCATAGCCAGGGGCACGCGCCCAGGGGGCTGGACTGCGCGCCGAGCACCCCGTTCAGGTCCAGCGTCCGGGTGTTGCCGTAGTAGGCGAACGTGACGTAGACGGCCTCCGGGCAGGCGTCGCGCAGGTAGGCGGCCAGGTGATCGAGGACGGCCAGGGCGTGCGCCTTCTCGATCTGCCTGTACTGAGCGTGCAGGTCCTCACGCTGCTGCTTGACGATGGCCAGGTGATCCGCTGCTGCGGGGGTCATGGTGCTGATTCCTTTACTTCTCGGTGGGGTCAGGCCAGAACGGGCTTGAGGCGTTCGCCGATCCAGCGGGCGACGTTGACGCTCACGGCGTTGCCGGCCTGCATGGTCTGGGCGGCCTTGGATCCGACGACCTGGTACGTCTCGGGAAACCGCTGCGCCGACAGCTGCTCGCGCGGCTGCAACATGCGGAAGAAGCAGTCGTTGATGTCCGGCGCGCTGCGCACCACGGCCGCCGAGTCACGAGTGCTCAGGGTGTGCAGAGGCTGGGCCGCGGTCTTCGGCGCGCTCTTGCGGTACGGGATGACCAGCGTGTTGCGGGCCCGGTCACGGGCCACCCCATCGGGCACCACCAGGCCGTGGTGGCGGGCCGTGCTCAGCGTGCTGAGCGGGTTGTCCACGGGAGCTGCGTCGCAGTTGTTGCGGAACTCCACGATGAACGGGGCCGGATCAACGGTGACCAGGGCTTCGCTCTCGCGGGTCATGCGGGTGCGCATGGGTGCGCCGACCGAGGTGGCCGTCTCGTTCCACGATCCGCCGACCGGCACCAGCAGGGCTTCGCCCAGCTTCGCCGTGCGCGTCGGCAACGGCCGCTCGTGCGGGGCGAACGCCCGGTCGGTGCCGTCCTTGCCGTGGGTGAGGGTGATGACGCTGGGCGCGTACGGGAACTTCTCCAGCCCGGACGCGATCCGCTTCATCGTGTTCGGCACCAGCGGCCGGGCACGGTCGCCGATGCGCTGGCCGATGTCGTCCCACATGATCACGTCAGCGGCGGGGCGCACGTACGGCTCCACCAGCGCGTGGCCGCATCGATTGTTGGGGCACCGGTAGTCGTACTGCTGCTGGTACTTGCCGACACGGACCTTGTCGTTGCGCCAGCTTTGCCGAGCGCGCACGTCCCGGCCGCACTCGACGCAGTACGCGAGCGGGCGCGGGCTGAGGTCCGGGCGGCGTACGCCGTTCAAGGTGAACACCACGTAGATCCGGTCGCGCCACTGGGGCGCGTACGGGTTGGTCTCGGAGCCGATGTGGGCGGAGGAGACCGAGACGATCTGGACGCGGTAGCCGAGCTTGCGCATGGCCCTGATCCACTCCGGGAACAGAATCCAGTCGGTGATGAACTCGGTGACGTTCTCCACCACGATGGCCGGGTACCGCTTGGCCTCAGCGGCGCGCAGCACGCACCAGGCAGTCGCGCGGGTCTGCTCGAACGCTTCCTGGGGCAGCTCCCGCCACTGTTCCTCCTCCTCGAACAAGGCGTCCTGGGTGGGGTCGGCCTGGCGCTTCTTGCCGCCGGCGGGGCTGATCTCGGTGCAGATGACGCTGGCCCACAGGATCAGCGCCTGCGGCAGCCAGCGCATGGGGTAGTTGCGGACATCGGCGCAGCGCGCCTTGGCGCCGGGGTGGTTGATCTCGAAGGTGTCGATGGCGGTCTGCCAGTGGTTGATGCCGAGGATCGGCTCGTACCCGGCTTCCTTGAGGCCGGTGGCGTCTCCGCCTGCTCCGCAGAGCAGGGATATGGCGCGGGGCACAGGGGTTGGTCTCCAAGAAGGAAGGGGCTGCCCGGCCCGGTTCAGGCCGGGCAGCCGTGGGGTCAGGACTCGTCGAAGGCGCCCAAGGCGCGGTGGTGGCGGGCGTCTTCGACGCCGAGGGCGATGAACGCCGCAAGAGCAAGGAGGCCGAACACGTCGAGGACCAGGAGGATGATCACTGGCTCTCGCCTCCCTGCGCACGGGCCGCTAAGGGGCCGGAGGCGGGGTCAGTCATGGTGCGGTGTGAGCCGCAGGAGCGTGACGTGGCGGTCGCGTTCGTAGATCGCCAACGGCTCGTGCTCCTTGTCCTGCTCCGCTGCCATCGCCAGCCGCCAGCCGTCGTGCTGGAGGTGGTGGGACCAGTCGAAGAAGCGGGCCATGGCTCCGCCCGGCGCTTCGAGGGGGCCGCTCTGGTGGTGGGTGGCGCCGTGGGGGGTGACGGTGGAGGCCGAGACCCACAGGCGGTCCGGGCTTGCGCAGGCGTCCAAGGCGTCGATGCGGGCGAACATCGGCGTGAGGCTGGTCCCGTGGTGGCCTTGCGGTCCGCCGGGGGTGGAGTCGTACAGGGCGGTGTGCACGTCAGGGTGGTCGATGCCTTGGCGCACCACTGTCCAGCCGTTCACCTCGCTGGCGTCGACGGGCAGCGAATGCGTGGAGGCGATGATCAGCTCGGTGCCGTCGCCGAGGTCGGCCCGGACGTGGTACTCGCCCCCGCACAGCTCGACGTCGGTCGTCCAGCCGTTGCGGCGCAGCGGGGTGATGACGTGGCGGTAGCCGTGGAACAGCTTCTGCCACAGCGGGTCGGTGAGGTTGTTGTGGTCGGGCAGTGCCGCGATGGTCATGTCGTTCTCCAAGAGGGGCGTTGCCGGTGGACGCCCACATCGGGCGTCCACCGATTGGAAAATGTCTCCTATCTCAGGGGACGGGTTTAGCTGTTGTTGGCCAGTTCGTGCGTCGAGTGGACTTCCACCGTCCACATCCGGCCGCCACGGGTGACGGCGATGCCGACGGGGCGGCCCTCGTGGCGGGCGAGGAACGTCGCGCCCCGCTCTAGTAGGCCGAGCGCGACGGCCAGGTCGCGCACCTCGTGGGCGGCGCAGTCGATGGAGCAGAACAGTCCCTTGCCGAGGATGGGCTCAGCCTGCGGGCCGCAGGCGACTTCGGCCACGACGATGTAGCCGATGGGGTCGAGGGTCAGGGTGTTCATGGGTTCTCCCAAGAGGTTGAGTCCGGGTGAGTTCCGAACTGGATACTTATATCTTAATCCCGTACGTCAGGGCGTCAATGTTGGCGATCACCGAAATCACCTACTTACGACGGGCGTTGGGCCCGCGCTCACGCCCCATGCGGGCCAACTCCCGCACCCGCTTGCGCGCCATCTCCTCGGCCTGCGGGTCCGACGCGGCAACGCGCCGCGCCCGCTCGGCGAAGAACTCCCGCAGCCACTGCTGCTGCGAGGCGTGCTCGCCCTGGATCGCGTCACGCCGCGCCTGCTCACGACCGGCGCGCGGGTTGGTGCCGCACCCCCGGCAGTTGCCCACCGGCTCCGGGTGCTTCGGGCAGCCGTCCGGCTGCTGTTCGTGCCCGGCCGCGGCGGGCTCCCCCGCAGCGTCCGCTGTGGGGGTAGGGGGGATAGGAAGGAAAGAGGAAGGAGAAGGAAGAGAAGGGGTTCCCCTGGGGGAACCCTCTTGGTTCCCCTGGGGGAACCCACTGGGTTCCCGTGGGGGAACCCTCCCCTCCCCGTCTTCAGGGTTCCCCTGGGGGAACCCTCCCTCGGCAGCGGCCTGCGCCGCGTCGCGTGCTTCCTCCCGCGCGGCCACATCATCTTGGGTGCGAGCCGCCGCTGACGGCCGTCTGCGATGCTCGACCTGACGTGCCAGCCGGGGGTTCTTCGGGGCACGCTGCGCCACGCGGCGCCGCTCGATCAGCTCCTCCGTAGAAGGGATCGGAGGAACACCGTCGGGAAACACCCGGTACTCGGCACGGCGGCCGACGCGCCCGACTTCCACCCGCTCGACCAGGCCGAGCCCCACCAACTCCGTCACGACCGCGATGACCTGCTTCTCGCCCACGCCGGCCCAGGCCATCATCCGCTCCAGCCCCGGCCGCGCCAGCCGCGTCTGATCGTCCGCAGAGTCCGCAATCTTCATCAGCACGAACTTCTGCGTCTGGTTGATCACCTCCTTGGGCAGATAGGCCGCCACCACCATCAACTGGATGCTCACCGGCACCTCTCCATGTCACGTGCGTTCGGGGGCGCACTGGGGTAGGGGCAGGGCCAACAACCGCCCTGCCCCTACCGGTTCGCGGCCTCAGGGGTTCTTGCGCAGGCTGACGTTGATGCTCACCGACGTGCGCCTGTCGTGGTCGAGCCGTACGGGCACGGGTATGCCCGCAGCCTTGAGCTGCGCCCTCATCGCTGAGGCGTCCGGCGCCATCGGCACCTCAAGCCCGGCCCGCCGGTACAGCGCGGCCATGGCGTCGACGTCATCGACCTTGGTGGGGTTCCCGCCGCTCCACGTCAGCACGTTGTCGCCGTAGACACCCGCATCGGAGCCATCCAGCTTGGCCCGCAGGAACTTCAACCGCTCCTTGAGCGGCTTCATCTCCGCGGTGACCTCGACGTACTCCTCCAGCGCGGCTGCCCGGTCGGCGTCGTCGTGGATGAGGATGCTCTGCGGACGGCGGCCGGCGGCGACACTGCCCCAGCAGGCCGTCTTGAACGGGCAGTGATCACAAATGGCCGACAGGCCCGGCCCCTCGAAGGTGCGCGGCAGCTCCTCCGGCGTCGCGGCTGCCCTCACCTGCTGGACCCACCACCGCGCGCCGCTGGCGCGCTCGGCGTTGAACGCCATCTCCTGGACATGGTCGTCGCCGTTGTCACGGTTGATGAACCGGAAGCGAATGCGCCCCACGTTCACCGGGCCGAGGCGGGCAAGCTGCCGCTGTCCCTCGACGTCGGCGAACCCCTCGCTGCGCAGCAGGTCCGCGTACAGCAGGACCTGGCGGATCTCGGCGTCGCTGGCCCCGTAGCGCAGGACGCTGTCCCACTGGTACGTGCTCTTGGTCTTCACGTCCTCGACGGTCGTCTCCTCCGCGGGGAGGCTGGGGCGCAGCCGCCTCGGCAGGCGCGCGGCGGTGTCGCCGTCGAGCTGGACCGCGTCGATGTGGCCCCGGATCGTCTCGTCCTCGACACGGCGCTCGATGATCCACCCGAATTCCTCTCGAGCAGCGGCCAGGATTCCGGCGTGCAGCCAGGTGCCCAGGATCGCCTTGCGCTTCTCGCCGCCGTCGGTGGGCGTGCGCCCGTGCAGGAGGTATCCGGCGCGGCGGGCACAGACGGTGTCGCTGGCTCCGATCTTGGTTTGCAAAGAGCGGGGGCGGCGCGCGTCGGCCTTGTGGGCCGCAGGCCACAGGCTGACGGGACGCTCGGCCATGATGGTCATACAGGTCTCCAGAAGAAGGCGGGGCCGCCCGCCGCGAAGCGGGCGGCACCCGTACGGATCGGGAAGGGGTCAAGAAGCGGCGCTGTCCTTGTCCGGCGCGGTCCGCTTCCGGGGAGCAGCACGCTTGCGCGGGGCCGGGGCCTCCTCGGCCTGGTCGGGCTCGGGCTCGGGTTGCTGGCGAGGCTTGGTCCGCTTCTTCGGCGCGGGCTTGCGCTCCGCCTGCTCCTGCTTGTCGGCCGGGTCCTCGGCGGGCTCGTCGGCGGTGCCGCCGCCCTTCCCGTCCTGGTCGGCGCCTTCCAGCCCTGCGGCGGCACGAAGGCGCTGGGCGGCGTCCTCGGCGACGCCGGCCACGGCCTCGGCGTCGACGTGCTCCATCTCCTCGTCCGCGTACACGCCGGACAGGTCCTGCGGGGCGGCCATCCGCAATGAACCGGCCTCGCCGCACTTGCGGAGCATGTGAGCGGGCATTTGCCGCCACATCTTCGCCACCACGTACGTGCCGCTCTTCGCGTCGTAGTACGTGGGGGCGAACTCGTCCCACTTGGCGATGAACGGGAAGCGGGCGGCACCCCGCAGGACGGTGACCTTCACGGCCGTCGGGTACGCCTTCGAGAGCCACACCTCGTGGGCTTTGCCCTCGGAGTCGTAGTAGACGGTGTCCTCGTAGGAGATGGCCTCTCCGGCCTTCGCGGCAGCCCGGTGGGCGACGGTACGGAAGCCGTCGATGCCGGTCTGGATGGTCCAGGTCTTCTCCGGCTCGTCGGGGTCCTTCTCCGCCTTCCAGTTCGTGCGCCCGATCATGTAGATCTGCCGGGCGAACGGGTCGAGGCCGGTCCGGACGCAGTAGTGGAAGAACATCGCCAGGTGACCGCGGGGAGCGGCGGACAGTCCAGGGCTGAGCAGCGCGAGCGTGCTCAGCTGCTTGTGGTCGAACTCGTCCTGGTCCGCGCGCAGAACGATGGCGCTCGTTCCGCTGGCTGGAGCGACCTTCGGGGCCGCCTCCACGACGGTGCCCTCGATGGCCTTGGCTTCGCTGGGCTGTTGGTCGTTCACTGTTCTTTCTCCAAGAGGATCGGTTCAGTCGGTGCGCAGCGCGCGCACCTCGAAGGCAGGGGTCCACTCCGGGTGCCGCTCGATGAGCAGGCGGACATACCGGGAGCGGAAGTTGTTGTTCAGGCGGAACTCGTCGTCGCCTTCGGTAGCGGTGGCGTAGCGCCAGCGCAGGACCTCGAAGAGCATCCCGATGCCGACGCGCCGGGCGCCGCGGGCGAGGTAGTCGGCGGTCAGGCTCTCCAGGGCCCGTAGGACCCAGGGGTTGAGCTGGTGGAACGCCTCGAACTGCGCCTGGATCGTCGCCTCGTGACCGTCGGGCTGCCGCACGGTGTGAATCACCAGGCCCGGAATCTCGTCCTGGACGACCGCCATACCTCGCCCCCTCAATGACCGATCTAAATCGTGTCTCATATCTTGAGGGACGAAGGACGGATGATCAACCCCGCTACGGGGAGGCGCGATTTCACGCCTGCGGCATCAGGCCGACACTGCGGCCTCGGCACTCTCGGCAGCTTCTTCCGCGCGCCGCTCGACGTCTTCGTTCGCGGTGACGACGTCCTGCATCATGCGGACCGCGAGGTTGGAATCCGGATTCTCGGCGACATAGACCACCAGCGCCACCTCGGCCAAGAGCAGTTCCTTCGCCTTCATCACGGCGACGACATCACCGCCGGGGGTGTGCATGATCTGCACGCGTTGCCTCCTTGCATGAGTGGGGATCGGCACCCCCGAAGGGGTATGCATATATCTTATTCCCCTACAGGCTCTACGTACAGTGTTTGCGCAGGTCAGAGGCCATTCCTGGCGTGGCGGCCACGGGTCAGGACGACGGAGCCGGGACCGTCGTAGGTGCCCGTGCGCAGGGCTTCGGCCACCGTCTCGTCGGGCTCCCACGGCAGGCTGCGGGCGCTCTCGCGGAGCGCGGGCGCGGCCTTGATCACCGTGTCCAGGAGCCACAGCCGCGATCCGGACAGCAGCCAGTCGGCCTCCGGGAAGCGCCCGGTGGCGATCGCCGTCGCGAGGTTGCCCTGCGACGGCAGGTGAAACAGCTCGATGATCTCCTGCTGTCCGACGATCGGGGGCAGTTGGTCGCGGGAGTCGGCCTCCCAGCCCTCGCCCTGCTCTGCGATGAGCCGTTCCTTGACCCGCATGTGGATCTGCTTGAACCGGGGTGTGGTGTTCCCGTAGCGGCAGGCGAAGCCCAGGGGCCAGTAGCGGACACCGGAGACGACGATGGCGGTCGCTGGGTCCAGGGTGGCCAGGCTCGGGCTAAGCCACTTCGCCACCCTCTTCGCCTCCACCCCGTAGAGGGCGGCGAACTCCTGGTGCCCGACCAGCCATGGCTTGCTCGCAGTCATCGCCCTGTCCTTCGCTCTCTCGCCTTCGCGTGCCGGTCGGAAGGGTAGCCGCGCACTGCACGGCGCCGCTCAGCACAGGGCCCTGCTACCGTGGGCAGTGGTCTTTTTCCAAGAGGACCTGAACGGCCCCCGCTCCGGCGGGGGCTGTTCTGTTTCGTCTGCGGATTCCCGTCGTGCACGCGCTACGCGGGGGCCGCGGTTTCCTCGTCGGTCTGCGTGCGTGCGACGAGCTGGGGACGTGCGGTACTGCGGTGGCGGCGAGCCTGGCGGGTGAAGCGCAGCGCGTGCACGCTCTTGCCTGTGATCTGCCGGAACCGTGCCGCGACCTCTTCCTTGCGCAGACGGCGCGAATCGACGGCGAACACCGGGCCGCTCGGCCGTGAGCCGATCAGCTCGGCCAGCACCGCGGCGGTGGCGTCAGTGATCCCCGACTCGTACATGCCGCCCTCCTTGGTGTCATGGAGGACGACGAGGCGATCAGCAAGTTCCACGTCCGGCACGTTCAGGGCGACCGCTTCGTCCAGCCGTATGTCGGATTCCGACAGAAGTTGCCACACGGCGCGGAGGGCCGGCGGGACCGACAGGTCCGCGAGTGCGGTGTCCACTTCCAAGTCGGTGACGATCAGATGCTCTGTATCCATGAAGACCCCCAGGCCGCAGGAAGACACGTATGTGCCGCCAACGCTACTGGGAGGGTCGGACAACCCCCCGTCAAGCTGGGAGGGTTCGGCTTTCAGCCCCTGACCACGGCGTACAGCGTCAGCCCCACCGCGGTGATGCTGGCGAGGACGGCGATAGTCGGCAGCGGCCACCGCCCTTTCTCCAACGACGCCACCCGCTGCTCCAGGTCCTCCACTGCCTTGTCCGTCTGGTCACTGCGCTGGACCAGCAGCGCGAGCTGCCCGTCGATCTTCGCCAGGCCGACCTCCAGCGCGCTGCGCAGCTCGGCCAGGGCCAGTGCGACCTCTCCCTCCGGCACGGCACTTCTCCTTTCCTTCGTGGCGCGGGTCAGGGGGCGGGGGTGGCCGGGTCGCGCTTGAGGGGCAGCCATGAGGCGGTGCCCGGCCGCCCGAGGACTGTGCCCAGGGTGGACTTCAGCGCCGAGAGTGCTGCGGGTATCGCGGAGACGGCGGCTGCCTGCCACGCCGACAGCGACACCAGGTCGGTGGTGCTCGAGGCGGCCATCAGGCCCAGCACGGACTGAAGGTAGGTGGCAATCGTGCGTTCGGCGACGTCGGCGAGGGCTTGCGGCATGGGGTCGGGCTTCTCCTGCTCATGCTGGTCGGGTGTCGGTTCGGCAGCGCCGGCCGGATGCGGGACGCGCAGCTTGGCCCAGGTCTCCGGGCCCGGGATGCCGTCGGCGGCAGCACCGTGGTGGCCGCACTTGATCTGCCAGGCCGCGTACGAGCGGCGGTGCGCGTCGTTCCAGACCGGGCCCGGCCGGGTCTCGTAGGAATCGCAGCCCTCGGCGACCAGCCGCTTCGCCATAGCCGCGATCACCGGCGAGGAGCGTCCGTCGCGGAAGAAGTCCTTGCCGGGGTAGGCGGCATACTTCGGCTTCGGCTTCGGCTTCGGATCGGGCTTGGGCTTGGGCTTCGGGTCAGGCTTCGGCTTGCCGGGCGGCTTGCCGTCGTCCTTGAGGTGCTTGGCGACACGGGCCCGGAAGTCGTCCATGTCGATGCCGGCGGGGTCGGGCTTGGACGGCTTCCACTCCTTGTGCCCGATGACGCTGTGCTCGTTCCATCCATGGGCACGGCAGATCGCGGCCGCGGCGCGCGCCATCGCATCCAGCTGCGCCGTGGGCCAGGGCTGCTTCCCGTTGCCGGAGTTGATGCACTCGAAGCCGTAGAAATGCCGGTTGCCGTCCGTGTCTTCCTCGTTGTCGCGCGGGAGTTTCTCCTTCTCCGCGATGACAGCGAGCAGCACGTCCGTATCGCCCATGCCTGCATGGTTTGCTCGGCCGTAGCCGACCAGGTGCACCGCGCCGGACCGGTCGATCACTCCGTGGCACAGCGGGCCGGGAAGTTCCTGGTAGCCGACGCGGCACAGGTCCACCATGTCGGCTTCGGACGAGTAGGGGCCGGTGTGGTGGATCATGACCCCGTTCATGGGGCCCCAGTTGCCGTGGGTGTTGCGGTTGTGCGTGCGCCATGTGCCGTGCTCGACGACACCGAGGCCCGCGTGCTTCAGCACGGACAGGAACTTGTCCGCGCTCAAAGGGGTTGCCACGCTCGCTTCGCCTTTCTCCCCTGCGCCGTATGGCGATGGCCGGACCCATGGGTCTGGGCCGGTCCCTCGGGGAGTTGGCTGCGAAGCGTTGGGTGGAGGGTCACCCGGTCGTCATGGTACCCAGCAGCTGATACAGCGAGCCGCGTCGTTGCTGCTGGTGGGCGCTTACTCGTCGTCGCCGTCGATGCGGCACGAGGCGCTATCGAGGCTGAGCCAGGTGGCCTTCACGCTGCCGCCGTCCTGCACCCGCAGGGTCATCCTCCCCTCGGGGCTGATGTCGAGATGGAGTTCACGGCGGTTCGCATCGGAGGCCACCGGGACGGTGCGAGGCACGGCTGGCCAGTAGCCGTCCGGCAGGAAAGCGACGACTGACTCGTCCACCGCACGTCCACCTGGCAGACCGATTCGACCGCTGAACTCCAGCGTGTCCCACAGGTTGGCGCGCATCTGCGGCGGCTGTACGGAGTCCGGAACTGCCGTGTCGCCAGTCAGCGGCAGGTCACGCCACGGCGGGTACGGCGCGCGCCGAGCCCGCTCCAGCACCGTCACCCGCCGCTCCAGTCGGGCCAGGCGGCGCGCGAGCGTGGCGATCGTGTCCGGCATCTACTTCTCCTCCGCCTCATCCGCGCTGTCGGCGGGCTTCACAGTGCGTTCCAGCTTCAGCGTCACGCGCTCGGGGGTCTCGCCCTGCCCGGGCCGTACGGTCCAGCCGATGATGCGGTTCCATCCGTCGTAGGCGGTGTGCGGCTCGTGCAGCCGGATGCGTACGTCGTCGCCGATGCGCAGCGACGAGATCGGCGCGGCCGGGTGATCGATGATCTCCAGCCCGGTGAGCGTGGGCAGGATCTGCCGCGCCAGGCGTTCGCGTCGGGTGCGCTGCTTGAGCTTGGTCTCGTCCTTCTCGCTGGTCTCCAGCTTGTGTTCCAGGCGCAGCCGCTGGTTGCGGACGCCGTCGACGGCGATCTTGCGCTTCTTGCCCTCCCCCGCTCCGAGGCCGACGACCCACTGGGCGTACTCGTCGGCATCTTTGATCACCTGGGGTTCGCCGACCACGTTGGCGCCGGTGGTGAACGTCAGGTCCTCGCGACGCCGGCCGAGCTTCGGTGCGCCGAGGATGATGCGCCGCTCGGCCCGGCGCCCGCGCCATGCCACGGTCTCGGACCACTCCAGGCCGTCATCGATGTCGGCCATCTCGTCGACGATCTCGCCGAGGTTGCGGGCATCCCAGCGGGGGATGTCGTAGGGGTCCTTCGCCGTGCCGGTCTTGGCCTGCGACTTGGTGTCGTCCACGGCGACCTCGAGGTCGCCGTCCGGCTGCTGTTGGGCGTAGGCCCACACGTCACGGATCACGGTGCACGGGTCGGCCTCGATGTAGGGGCCACGTCCGCCCAGGTTGCCGTGCAGGTCGAAGCGACGGTGCAGGTAGCTGGTGAACCCGGCGGCTTCGATGGGGAGCTTCGGGCCCTGGGGTTCCGCGCGCCAGATCAGCCCGCCCCACAGGAGCTTGGCGTCCCGCTCAGCGAGGACCACGGCGTTTCCGGCGTCGAGCATGTCGTTCAGGGGGCGGGCGAACGTCGGGCTCAGGGTGGCGCTCAGCGAGCCGGGCCCGGACATCTCGGGCCCGAACTCCACCTCGCTCAACGGCAGGTTCCAGTGCAGGACCTCGCCGGTCGCGGCGCGGGCGACGATGTAGCGGTAGTCGGGCATCGTCACACCGGGCTTTCCGTGAACTCGATGTCGGCCGTCACCGTGGTGCCCTTGGCCACCGACAGGTCGCCGTCGCCGTACTTGTCGATCTGGTTGATCTGCACAGCCAGGTGCTGGCGGGTGCCGCGGTAAGCGGGCGGCACGGCGAGGGTGTCGGCAAGCACGACGGCCGCACGGCGCGTGGTCGTGCCGTCGTCGTCCACGACGGTCGGCTTGGCGTTGCGTTCACCGAATTTGGTGCGCAGTTCGGCGTAGATGCTGCCCGCCTCCGCGCGCAAACCGGAGAGGGTGATCACAATGGTGGCCTTCGTCGCCCACGCTGGCACGTCCACGTCCCAGGCCGCATCCTTGGGCCAGGCCGCCCAGTGGCCATGCTTGCCGGGCACCTTCTCGGTGTTGTCGGGGTGCACGGTGCGCAGGGTCCGCTCGATGCGCGGGTTGGCGATCCGCCGCAGGTCCGTGATCATCTCCGCGGTGACGGCCGCGGTGTTACGGGGCAAGGTGATCCGCGCCAGCGGGATAGCGGTCATGCCACGCGGCGCAGGGGTCGCCTCGTTCCCGATGTCCTTGATCAGGTGGAAGTAGCCGATGTCCTGCGTGCGCGGGTCCCGCTCGCCCTCGAATTCAGGATCTTCGATACGCAGGACGAGCAGGTCGGTCCGGGCGAATGGTCCGGTCGGCGGCACGTCGACCACGGCGTCGCCGATGTTGCTCTGGGTGTAGGCGCCCTGCCAGGGCCCTGCACCGTGGATGAGGGCCGAGCCGTCGCCGACGCGGACGCCCGGCCCGGGTGCCTCCAGAGGCCGGACCTTCAGGTCCCCGGCTTCGGCGACGCCCTGCCGGCCGCGCGCCAGGTCGCGGATCATCAGGCGCATCGCACGCGCTGGGTGGTTGCCGCCGTGCACCATCATCGGGGGCTGGACAAGGGTCACTGCTGCTCCATTCACAGGGCGGTGTACGCCGATCGCCACGACACGTCGAGTCGGCAGGTGCCGGTGGGGTCCTCCGCGCTCCAGCCGATCTCCGAGCGGCCCGGCGGGATGGCGAACAGGTCGAGGCGCGAGGCGGGGGTGAGGTCGTTCGCGACGTTGGTCACTCCGTTGCGCAGGGCCCAGCAGGTGCCGGGCCGGGTCTCCATCTCCACCCACTCCCCGGCACGCAGCTCCAGGCCGAGTTCGAGGACGCGGCCGGTGGCGGTGTTCCAGATGCGCGGGTTGGTGACCGGGCCGTGGATGCGGATGCTGGGCCAGGCCGAGACGTTGCCGTGGTTGGTGATCCATCCGGGCCGGTCGTCGGGGTCGGCGCTGCCGCAGCCGGCGGGCGCGCACAGCGGCGCCGGGAGGCTGGGGTCGTCGTCCTTGTGGTCGGCGGCCTGGTCGAGTGCGAGCGCAAGATGGGAAGGCGTGTCGGCGTGCCAGCGCGGGTCGAGGGCTGCGAACTCGATGTCCAGGGGAATCCACCCGTTGACCGCGTTGGCGGTGCTGGTCGCCTCCATGCGGCGCAGCCGCCCGTGCAGACGGCGTATGCCGTGGCCGGGCCAGCGGCCGCGCAGCACGGCCCGCCCCTCGGGGCGGGTGCGGGCGGCCGGGTCATCGACGGCCAGCTCCAGGCGGGCGAGGAGGTCGGCGGCTGCGGTCGGATCGCCCGGGGTCTTGATGCCAGCCTCGATCCGTACGGTCCGCGGCCCGTAGAAGTCCTGGCCCGGGTGGGTGCCGTCGCCGGTCGGGTTGTCCACATCCTGTGCACGGACGCCGGGTGAGCCGAGCCCTTCGATATTGCCGATGGGTATGCGGGTGCCCTTACCGAGGACGACGCCGCCGATCTCGAACTGCCACGGGGCGAGGTCGATCGGGGCCTTGTGCTGGGTTGGTGTGCTCATCCGACTCTCCCGCCGCGTTGGGCGTTGCGCAGGTTGCGCATCATTTCCGTGCCGATCTGCTCGGGGGTTGCTGAGCTGTCGCTGACGGTGACCGGCATGGTGCCGATCAGCGGCTGCTGTTCGCGGACGACGACGACCTGGACACGCCCGCCCGCACGGGCATCGACCACCCGGCCGCGGGCACTGTCGCCGCCGGTGCGGATGTCGAAGCGGCGCACGACATCGGCCATGGCTGCTGCGCCCTTGGCGCGCTTGAACGAGCCGGCCACCACCGGCGCGTAGTCGCGACCGGTGCGGCCGGTGACGCCGCCGTTGGCGAACCACTCGACCTGGCCGCCGAAGCGTCCGACGACGTCCTCCACAACTGCCTTGCTCCGTGCGCGCTTTGCAGGGGAAAGGGGTACATATGCCTCGCCCAAAGTCTCCGGCTCACCCCATATGCGCCACGATCCAGCTGGTGCGATCTGCGCAACGTGCTGCTCACGCCGGCGCGGACGGGCAGAGCCCTCCCGGACCCCGCCGTCGGCGTAGTACTCCACGACGCCGCCGTTGGCCTGGTTGAACCCCTTGTAGTTGGGGTTCTGGATCATGTCGGGGATGCCGTTGGCGTCCTTGTCATGCGACGACGGCTTGCGGATCAGCGAGGTGAAGATCGGGATCGTCCTGCCGCGCAGCGCGTTGATGCGGCCCTGGATGTCGTCGGCCGCCTTGCGTGCTCCGCCGGTCGGGACGGTGACCTTGACGTTCTTGGAACCGGGCACCTTCTCGATCCGGAAGCCCAGCGCCTCCAACTCCTTACGCGCCTGCGCCGTTGGGGCGCGGACGGTCACGGACTTCGATCCCGGCGTCGCCCGGATCTTCGCCTGCACCGCCTCCAGGCTCTTGATCGCGGCCCCGGTCGGCGCCGACACCCGGACGTTCTTAGAGTTCGGCGTGCGGCCGAGCTTGTCGATCAGCCCGTCCAGGTTCTTCCTCGCCCCGGCGGTCGGCGCAGTGATCTTGATCTGCCGGGTGCCCGGCACCGTCTTCACGGTGAAGCCGAGGCTGCGCAGCTTCTTCTGCGCGCCATCGCTCAGCGAGTCGACCTTGATGGTCCGCTGCTTCGGCAGCCGGTGGAACTCCGCCTGGACCGCGATCAGGTTCGCGAGCGTGCTGTCCATACCCTTGGTCTGGAGCAGCAGCGACACCTTGGAGGGCAGCAGGCCGAGGCTGTCAGCGACGCCCTCGGCCTGTGTCTTGGTCAGCCCGTAGCTGCGCGCGGCCCGGATCGCCTCGGCGCGCGCCCGGCTCATCTCCCCGCGGGCCTTGGCCAGCGCCTCGGGCAGCGCCTCGCCGTTGCGCTGCGCCAGATCGTAGGTGGCCACCGAGGCGTCGGCCGCCGCGTCGGACAGGGCGGTGAGCTGGGTGTACAGCTGCTGGCCGTTGCGGGTCGTGGTGTTGAGGGTCTTGTCCTGGTTGACCAGCTGCCTGCCGCCGTAGCCCTCCTTCTGGTTGACGTTCTTGCCGCCCTCCTTCAGGTCCAGGACGGCACTGTTGACCTTCGCCTTCGCGGCCTGGAGGGAGATCTGGCCGCCCGAGAGCAGGTCGAGGGCGCTCTTGAGTGAGCGAGTGCGGGTGTCGGCGTCGGCGGTCTCATCCGCCAGGCCGCCGACGGCGCTCTTGAGCCGGTCGTAGGCGGAGGTGCCGTCGCCAGCACCTTGGGTGGCCTTGGCCAGCTCCTTGGCGTTCTTGATGGACTCGGCCATCTCGCCCTTGACGCTGCTGAGGGCGTCGGCGGCGTCCTTGTACCGCTGGCCGACGGGCGAGTAGTCCTGGACGGTGGCCTTGCCACCGGCGACGTCCTTCCACACCTTGTGGGTATCCGCGGTGGACTGGAGCTTCTTCTGCAACGCGTCCAGGGACGTGCCTTGCCCGAGGTAGGCGTCCGTCAGGGACGCAAGCGGCACTCCGGCTTCCGACATGACCTTCGTGAGCTGGCCCTGGTCGGTCTTCGTGTCGAGCAGAGCCTGCGCGGCCTGGTTGCGCACGTTGCTATCGATCTGCCCCCCGGACTCACGCAGAGCCGAGGTGAGCGAGGAGATCCGCTGCTGGTGTTCGGCCGCCGACTGTGCCGCCTTCTGCTGCCGCGCGGCGAGCACTCCAAGGCCGACCGCTACGCCCGCCATGACGACCCCGAACGGGCCGCCGAGCGCGTTGGTCACACCGCCGAGCGCCGAACGCAGGCCGGAGCCGGCCGCGCGGCTCATGCCGTTGAGGGTGCCGGTGAAGGTGGTGCCCGCGCCGTTCGCACTGCGGAACGCGGCCGTCATGTTCCCCAGGAAGCCGACGCGCGCCTGAACGGCGGCCCACGCCGCGCCGTACCTGCTCACAGACGCACCCGTGGCAGCGGCGAGGGTCTGTTGCACTCGCATCTGCTGGGCCATGCTCTGGAATCCACTGCGCGCGGGACCAGTGACCGTGTTGGCGAGACTGGTCAGACCGGGCTGCGCCCTGCGGAACAGCAGCATGGCCAGGGCCGCCGACTGAATCGGGGCAGGCAGCGCGCCGAAGGCGCTGACCAGCCCGCCCACAACGTGCCCGATCGGCACCAGGACAGCGGAAAGACCCGACACCGCGTCCATGGCCGCGTTCGCGACGGTGGCGATGATGTCGAGCGTGCCGGCCGCAGCGCCCCCGTCCTTGCCCAGGCCCGAGATTGCCGCCAGTACGGGCTCCGCGCCGTCGGCTGCGTTGCGCAGGACATCGCCGAGCGTGCGGGCGGCGTTGATCAGCAGGTTCAGGCCGGTGGCGAGGCTGTGCTCGCCGATCTCCCTGAGCGGCCCCAGCAGTCCGCGAGCCTCGTCGATCAGCCCGCCCAGGCCCGAGCCCGCCTTCGCCTTCAGCTCCGGGCCGTAGAGGATCGCGAGGTTGCGGCCGTACTCCAGCGCGGTGGTCAGGTACGGCGTCGCTCCGGCCATCCCACGCGTGAGCAGTCGGGTGACGTACTCAAGGCCGGGGGCCATGCCCTCGTACAGCGCCAGCCCGGTTTGCTTGGCCTGGGTGCGCAGCTGCGTCATCGCACCGGTCAGGCCCTGGCCGCGCGAGGCGGTGATGGAAGCAGCGGCCCCGGTCTGGCGTACCGCCACGGAGAGGGCATCGAACGACTCGGTTCCCTGGTGCGCGAGCGCCGCCGCGCCACTCAACGCTGGCTTGCCAAACGCCTTGGTGACGCCTGCGGTGAAGTCCTTCTGGGACAGGTTGTGCTCGGCCTTCGACAGCCCGTCGATGACCACGCGCAGGCCACGGAACTGTCCCTGCGCGGTCCAGGCGTCGATGCCGAGGTCCTTCAGCGCGCTCTGCATCTTCGGCGTGGGCGCGGCCAGGTTCGCGAAGATGCCCCTGAGCGATGTGCCCGCCGTCTGCCCGAGGATGCCGCTCTTGCCGAGCATGCCGACTGCGGCGGCGGTGTCCTGCAGCGAGACACCGAGCGCGTTGGCGACCGGTCCGGCGTACCGCATCGAGTAGTAGATGTCGGTGATCGAGCCGGAGGCGTTGTTCGCGGTGGCGGCCAGCGTGTCCGAGGCCCGCGAAGCCTGATCAGCACCGAGACCGTACTGGTCCATGATGTCGCCCAAGTACTTCGCCGACGTTGCGGCGTTGACGTCAGCAGCTGCGGAGAGCTGGAGCGAGGCGCGGACGGCGTCGATGGACTGGTCCGCGCGGAAGCCTGCCTTCGACAGCTCGACCATGCCCTCGGCCGCGTCCGCCGCGGTCGAACCCGGAAGGCTCAGGTCGTTGCCCAGCTCCTGCGCCATCACCGAAGCGCGCTTCATCTGTCCGGCAGTGGCGCTGGTGACCGCCCGGAACAGGTTCATCTGCTTCTGGTAGCGGTTGCCCTCTTGGACCATCTCGCCCGCACCCAGCAGCAGACTGCCGCCCGCGAGCATGTTGGTGGCGGAGACGCCGCGCTTGCCCGCGCCGGCCATGGCGCGTTGCAGCCGGGACATGGAGCGGGCGCCGTCGTCTCCGGCCGCGCGCAGGCTGGCGCGTGCGGCTGCGGCGCGGGCGGAGATCCGGTTCAGTTCGCCGACGGCCGCGCGGGTGGAGCGGTTGAGCGCGGCGAACTGGGAGGCGAGGCGAGCGCCGTTGGCGTCGAGGCGGGCGAGGGAGCGGTTGGCGGCGTCGGTGCGGTCGGCCAGGGTCCGCATCTGCCCCGAGGCAGCGCGAGTTCCCGCGATCAGGTCGCGGACCTCGGCGCGCATCGCCACGGTCAGGGTGAACCCGGCCACCGCCGTGCTCCTTACGTACGTCGTGCGGGTTGGATCAGGTGTGGTCGCGGTGCTGGTGGCGGGGAAGGAGCTGGATCTTCACGCCGTAGCCGGAGCGGTCGCCGGGGACGTGGTCGCGCTCCTGCTCGATCAGCTCGCAGCCGGGACAGCGCAGGGTGTCGGTGACGTAGGCGTGCGGGTCACCGCCGCGCCCCTGGTCCCACTCCTCCAGCCGGGTGTGGCACTCGGGGCACACCGCGCGCTGCCACTCCGCCCAGGCCAGAGCCTTCGCCCGGTCCAGCGCCGTCCACCGGCCGTCGCCGCCGAGGAGCTGGGAGTGCGGGATGCGGTACTTCTCGCACAACTCCAGCTCGGCCCTCAGCCCTGCGTCACGGCTCAGCCTTTTCCCAGGTCGACCCGGCTTTCCTGCTGGACCTGCCAGGCCGCCTCCCACAGGAGGTTGGCGTCCGGCGCCGACCAGGTGGACAGCAGCTCGGCCGCCTCGTCCTGGCTCATCCCGTCGAACGACGCCGCCGAGATCAGCGCGGCGGGGAAGGTGTCCGGGTTGAACACCGCTCCCTCCTCCGCCTGTTGCTCGGTCGGCGGGTGCGCGGCGATCAGCTCCTCGAGTACCGGGCGCGGCAGCGCCAGGAACGTCAGGAAGTCCGAGGCGTCATCCAGCTCGGCGCGCACCGTCTCGGCGGTCGCTTCCGCCTCGGCAGCGCGCTGCGCCGCCAGCTCGTCGTCCGGCGTGGCCTCGGCGATGAACCGGGCCCTCTGGGCGTCCTGTTCGGCGTCCTGGACACGCTTTCTGAGCTGGTCGTCATCGCAGACGCGGAGCTTGTTCTGCGGCCGGGCGCGGCGGCGCAGGCGGTCCATCTTGGCCGCCCACGCCCCCTCCGTCGGCGTCTCATGGGGAGGGGACGGGCGCTTGGCCGGTGCGGGGCGCGACACCGTCACTCCTCGCTGTGCTCGTGGACCGTGGCCTTGGCCGCGGCCACGACGGTGACGTCCACGTGGTCCCCGTCGTGGTCACCGTGGTCCTTGTCCTGGTCGTGGTCGTCGTCGCAGTCTTCGGACGGCTTCGGGAGGGTGTGGAACGCCTCGGGGACCACGGCGTCCAGCGACGGCTCGTCCGTGATGGTGAAGTCGACCTTGAACTTGGCCGCCTCGTTGCCGGTCGAGTACGTCGCGGCGCGGGTGGCGACCTGTACGGGGAAGACGTCGACGGAGCGGGAGCCGGGGATGTCGCCCTTGCGCAGCAGGACGACGTAGCCCTTCGCCCCCTTGGGCAGGCGCTGCTCGATTTCGTCCGAGTGGCGGTCCTCGTAGAAGGTGAGCGAGCTGTTCTCGGCCTTGTCGTTGCCCGGGATCGAGGAGTTGAACGTCGAGCCCATGTCGGGGGTCTCGATCGGGTCGTTCTCCAGCGCCCAGCCCTCGATGTCCGAGACTGCGCTCGTGAGGTCGAACCGGTTGGGCTCGCTGATCTCCTTGCGCGACGGCCACTTCGGGTCGCTGATCTGCTTGAGCCAGTAGATCTTGGAGATGCCGCGCCGCAGGAATCGGGTCTGGGTGGCAGGCTTCTTCAGGGACACAGGTCCGCTCCCACTTCTGGGGCAGCGCACCGGTGCCGAGGCCCTGCCCCTTGAGGTTCAAAGGGGGTTCGCCTGGCCTGGGGCCTAGCGTCCGCGCGGGCCTCCGCGGTGAGGAAACGTTTATGCAGCAGCGGGTGTCACGGTGATCGTGAACCGCTGCACGTAGGACACGATAGCGCCTGCCGCCGACACGGAGGGCTCGCCTCCGGAGTCGTGATCCAACTCCCGGTCGATCACGCGGGCTTGGGGAACATGCAGGTCATGGGCCCATTCGTCGTCGGTGCGGCCGACGACGCCATGGCGTACTCGGTCGGAGAGCCACTGCACTTGGTCGTCCCGTTCGCCGACCGAGGTCACCTGGTACGTCCAGGCGGCGTCCGCGTGCCAGTCCGAAAGCGGCGGCCCGCTGAACTCTCCCGGCAGCGAGTCGAGGATCGTGTACGGGGCGGGGGCGGGTTTCCAGTCGCCGGACTCGTCCCGAGTACGTGGGAGTTCGCCGATGCCGCATGGCCGGCCGGTGGTCTTCGCGATGAGGGCGGCGAGTGCCCGGGTGACGGGCAGGCGTCGCGGGGCGGTCATGGCAGGACTCCGTCCGCCAGGGCCTGGATGAAGCCGGGCTGCGTCTGCCGGAAGGCGGGCTCGACGTGCGGGAATGGCGGCTGCCGGTAGTGGCGGCCGAGGGAGTCGACACCGACGAAGCCGTACTCCAGCCGTCTCGCCTGCGGGGCGTTGGAGTACACCTCCGCCGTCACCTGCCCACCGCCGCTGTCCATTCGCACGTTCCAGGAGGCACGGTACTGGCCGGTGATCACTCGCGGACCCGGCCTGCCGGAGGCATTGCGCTGGATGCGGACGCGCAGAAGCATCGCGTGGTGCCGGGTGATGGTGCGCGTACGAGCGCGGGCGGCCGGGCCCATCCGTGCGAGCGCGGCGGCCAGCGCGATCGGGTCACGGAACGCCGTGGCGTCGGGATGCGCGTTCGGATGCGGGTTCGCAGGCGCCATCAGTCGATCACCTGCACCCGGACGATGCGCACCACGCTGTAGGTGCCGACGTTCGTGTCCGACACCCGGAAGCGGCGGCCGACCAGCTGCGGGTCACGCGGCCCACCCGGCCGTACGGATCCGGCGACACGGATCACGTCGTCGGGCCGCAACTCCGGGGCCTGCACCGGAAGTACCGCCTGGTAGTCGGTGGTCGGCGGCTCGGGCGCGACCGCACCGCTCAGCGGCCTGGTGATAGCCGGGCGGCCCAGCGGCATCACCGCGCCGAGTCCGTCCCAGATCAGCACCTCATCCGGCGCCGGCGGCACCAGCTTCCCCGTCGCCTCGTCCAGATAGTCGTCCGCGCGGCCGCCGCTGTCACGCCACGCCTCCAGCTTGTCGTCCAGGATGCGCCCGACGACCCGCCGCACCCCTTCCACATCAAACGCCACGAGCCCACTCCCCGAGCTGAGTGAGCATCGCCTGCGTCAGCGAATGCGGGCCCGTGCCCAGGTCGGGCCGGGCCAGCGTGGTCCGTTCCAGTTCCTCGGCATCAATCGCCGACAGGAACACCGCGGCGGCCGGGCCAGGGTCGGGCATATCGCCGACAGCGAGGCGGGCCAGGCCCTCGAAGGCGGTCTCGGCGTGGTCCCCGGAGTAGAGGACTACCTGTGGCGGCTCTCCCTCCCGGTGACTGACGGTGTATCCGCTCAGGGCACCCGGGTCCACCCGCTGCCCGTCGATCTCGATCGCGGCCTTCGCGCCGCGAGCGGTGATCCGCACACTGTGCAGGTTCTCGTCGTTGTTCTGATCCATTCACCCCACGCTAGAACGGCTGTCGGACAGCATCGGCGCGCGGTTACAGAGAGCTCGTATCCGGAGCCCGGGGGGGTACCGCCCCAATGCGCCTACGTGCGGTCTTGTGGCTCTGATCTTGTGAGAGTCCCGTGCTGAGTCCGCAAGTTCCAAAAGGGATCACCGGGCGGCGGGCGCGGCGGATCAGGCGGACTGTTCAACGACGGTGAGGCCGACGATGCCTTCGTACCAGCGGCTGTCCATCACGGGCACCGCCGTGGCCATGCCGAGCACCGGGGCGACCTCCGCAAGACTCACGTAGTCGTACCCCTGCTCGTCAAGCCGGTACGCCATCAACTCGCCGCTGTAGACCGGGGCCGGAAAGTGCGGCCGCTCACTGCCGTACGCCAGCAACGCCCCGAGAATCTCCGTCACCGCCCGTCCGAGACGACGGCCGCGGACATCGTCGGAACGGACCACGTCCATCACCGCCTCCCAGCGATCGGCGTACGGGCCCGTGGGGGCTGGCCATCCCGTCTCGCCGGGCACGGGGTAGTCGACGCCGTAGCGCAGCCACACGGCCAACTCGCCCTTGAGCATGTCGAGGGCCAGATCGCCAAGCGGCCGGTTGCTGCGCCCCATCAGGAGCCTCAACGACTCAGCGACCCCGGCGACGACCAAGTCCCGGTCCCCTTCCTGCAGCTCGACGCGACGGCGCCAGGTCCCGCCAGGCCACTGTTCACGCCACGCCCCGATCGCCTCGGCCCACGGCCACACGTCGGTGTACGGGTGCCGGCCGTCGTGGGCGCGCGCATACTCCTCGGCGTGCTCCTGCAACTGTGTATCCGGATCCCACGGCATCGGGCCGCCCTTTCCTCGACGTCAGCAGCAGTCTGCCCGCTTACGGCACGGCGCGGATGCCCTTCATGACACGACCGGAGACCTAGCTCAGCCCGTCGCAAGATGTAAGCCATCGGTTTTCAGGCGCCCGCGTGAAGAGCAAGGAGCAGGGTCGTACCTCCCAGAGTGATCCATGCAGTCCAGGAGGTACCGAGCAAGGATGATCAGATGGTCGGCAAGACACGTTCCCCTCGCCCTCACTACTCTGGCCTCACCGATCGGTCAGCTCATCGGCAGGAAGGGCGGTCATGGGGGCACGCACGCCGTGGTGGTACCGCATACCCACCAAGCCGCTGGGGATCGTCATCACCTGCGTCGTCGCCATCGCGATCATCGTCAGTACGCCTGACATCGCCACCGGCGGCATCGTCGCCGCAGTCCTCGCCGGCGGCTGCGCTGGCCTCCTCACGCAGTTCATTCAAGGTGTGGCGCAGGCCAGACACGACGCACGATCGCGCTAGAACCGTGTCGGACAGCTCCCCCAGCACCCGAGAGGGGCTCCACGGCGGCGGTAGGGCAGCCGTCCACGTCGGATCACGCAACGTCATGCCACCCCTGACACACGTTCGTATCACCCGGAGGTCTCAATCTGTTGTCGGTCTGATCGCGGCATACACGAGCATGTCCACGCGCTTGCCGTCGATCTCCTGATGGCTTCGAAGCAGCCCCTCGCGCTCAAATCCTGCGAGTTCAGCCGTGCGCACGGAAGCCACATTCCATGGCTCTATGTAGAGCTCGATTCGATATAGCTCCGGTATGGACCAGGCAAACCGCGTCAGCGCGATGAGCGCGTGACCCGCGACCTTGCGACCCCGGTAGCGAGGCGCGACGGAGTACCCCGCTGTAGCCCGGCCTGCGGCGATGGGTGCGAGGTACAGACCGGCCGTCCCGAGCGCCTCCTCGGTGTCCTTGTCCGCCACGCAGAAGGAGTAGCCAGTCCCGGTGCGGAGATGGCTGATCTGCCGCTCGATGTATGCGAGGGCCTCCTGGCGGCTGGCGTTGCCAGGTAGCGAGCCGGTCTTTGGCACGTATGCATCGGTCGACAGGTCCGTGAGCATACCCACATCGCGCTCCTCAAAGGCTCGGAGGCGCACGTCCCTGAATGACGGAGCGGCGGTTGGCATCACAAGCTGGGCAGGACTCACACAAGCAATCTTCCCGCATCCGGCTGACCGAGCGAAGAGCTTCGACACTCCAAACAGACCCTGTTGTGCACCTACCTGTCCGCCGTGCTGCTGCTCGGCCTGGTCCTCAACGCCACGCTGGGCTGGTCCTGGGCCGATCCGGTCGCTGCTCTGGCCATCGCCGCCGTCGCAGTCAAGGAGGGCCGCGATGCCTGGCACGGCAAGGGCTGCTGTGCCGCCCCCGCTGCGGCGGAGAAGACAGAGGGCGATACGTGCGGCTGCCAGCCCGGGTGCGACTGTTGCGGATGATGCCCCCGCTTCCCGATCAAGGACACCGGCCATCAGTCCCTGGCTCGCTACCGCTCTCGCCATCCTGAGCGGGCTCGTCTCTGAACAGGCCGGTCTCCCGGAGGCATTCCGCAAGTCCCGCAACACCAGCAACGGAGAAGCCGGGATCCCGGCACCGTTGGCGAGGCGGTCCGGACACCGAACCACGTACCCAGGTCGCGCACGCCCGCGTGCAGGGACAGCAGCAGCTGCGGCAACTTTCCCGAGACGGCGATGAGCGCGACGTGCATTGTCGATGCGTGCAGGTCCACCACCGCGATGACCGAGGCGCCGGTGGTGGTGATGCCAAAACCGGTGACGGTCACGGCCTGTCCGCCCCAATACCGGCGAAAATCACCGTGTCGCCACAGGCTGCCGACGGGCGCAGCAGCGGTCACTGGAGCCCGCCCTTCGCCGAGCCCTGAGCTTGGGCGTGCCCGTTCTGGGAGGGGACGGCAGGGGCCTCAGTTGCGTACTGGGCCGCCTGAAGTTGGTATAGGCCCCGGAAGATTTTGGGGCCATCCACCTCGTCGGACAACAAGTCCGTGAAGGTGCCGGACTCCACGACCCGGCCGTGATCGAGGACGTGGATGAAGTCTGCTGCCCTCACGGATCCGAGCCTGTGCGTGATCAGAATGACCGTCTGCCCGGCATCGGCGAGGATGCGGATCTTCTCGAAGAGTTCCTGCTCCGCCTTCGCATCGAGTGCCGAGGTCGGCTCGTCGACGATGAGGATCTCGCCTTGCCTGTAGTGCGCGCGGCCGAGTCCCAGACGCTGCCATTGGCCGCCCGAGAGCTGGTGCCCCCCCTTATACCCGCGGGCAAGCAGCGTCTTCCATCCGCCTGGCAGCTCGGAGATCAGCTCCTCGGCGCCGGCATATCGGACTGCGACTTCCAGACGATCGTCCGTCATGACGGTCTCGGGGCGCCCGATGGCGACATTTACTGCTGCCGTGAATGGCCACCGGTAGAAGTCCTGGCCCACGGCTGCGACACGGGAGACCAGCTCTTGCCTGTCGGCCTGCGCGGCATCGACGTCGTTCCACAGGATTCGACCTGAATCCGGTTGATACAGACCGCACAGCAACTTGATCAATGTGGTCTTTCCGCTGCCGTTCTCACCCACGAGCGCGACGATCTTCCCCGTGGGGATGGTCAGACTCGCGCCGTCGAGGGCCCGCTTGGCGTCTTTGCCCTGGTAAGTGAAGGTCACGTCCTCAAACGTGATCTGCTTCAGCTTCTTGGGGAGGGGCAACCCACCGATCGGGATCGCTCGCTTCGTCGCCTCATCGCAGAGCTCATACAGATCCCCCACGAACATGCTCTCCTCGTGCATGAAGCCGACCTGGTTGACGAGGCTTTCCAGGCTGGAGGACCCGGTACGGATGGCGAGGACGGCAGTGCCGCCGACGGAGAGAGCCATGGCCCCGGTCCACAGCAGTCCGCCGAGGGTGGCGTACGCGGCAGCAGTGGCAAGGCCCGTCCATCCGGCGGCGATCAGACCTGTGCGAGCGGCGAGCCGCGCGAGCCTGTTCTGTTCCCCTTCCTGGGACTGAGACATGGCCCGGAAATGGTGCAGGAGGAACGGGCCGACGTTGTGGACACGGATCTCAGGCGCCGCTTCAGTGGAGATCAGCAGGCGGCTGATCAGCTGGCCGGCCCTCGAATGTTGCAACCAGGCGTGGAAGGACATATAGCGGCGCCGTGCCACCGACAGCGTGGCCCATGCGCTGGGAAGCGTCATCGCAACGAGCAGAGGCAGAAGCGCCGGGTGCAAGATCCCAAGAACCCCCGCCGCGGCGATCAGCGACATCAAGGCGTTGATGACGTTCTGCGCGTACTTCACCATGCGCCGGGCGGATCCAGCTCCGTACTGCGCGCTGTCGAGGAGCTTGTGAAACTCGTCGTCCTCGACAGCCTCCAACTCGACGTTGGCGGTGTGCTCCAAGTATCGCTCAGTGGCGACGCGTTCGACCTTCGGCTCCAACTGGCCCGTGCCTGCCGTAGAGAGAGCCCTCAGCACTGCACCGACCAGAGCGGCGGACGCGGCGACGGCCAAGGCCGGTCCCGCTTCCGTCAACCGCTCGGAAGTGGTGCCTCCGCCGAGGATATGGCCGAGAACCCGGTTCACAGCGATGAGGCCGACCGCCTGGCTGATGCCCCGACCGATCTCCGCGCACGCGACCAGACGCAAAGCGCGCTTATCCGCCTGCCAAGCCAACTGGCCTGTAGTGACGAGCAGATGTGGAAGCCGCGTCACCATCGACCGTAAGCCCAGGTGAAGGAAGGCATCTTGGTGCTTATTCCAGCCGAGGTCGTAGCGCAGAGGGCCGCCGAAGAGCAGATGCTCTGACTCGGAGGGCTCCGCAGACGACGCATCGTCGGGACGCGAACTTTGCTTCGTCATCGATGCTCCTGTCTGTTCCGGCATGGGCAGGCTGGCGGTGTCAGGCCCAAGGGACGCCCCCATACAGCTCCAGCGGGCCGGCGGCCTCGTGCAGCGCGGACAGGCAGGCTTCGATACGCGAGTACAGCGGGTGGGCGACCACGGATGCCACCTCGCTCAACTCGGCCAGGCGCCACTGGCGGATCCCCGCGGTGTCGGTACGGATCCGCGCTAGGTCAGCCTCGCCGAGCACCCCGCCGTTGTAGGTGAACCCGACCTGCGCAGGGTGGGGGGTCTTGTTCGCCCAGTTCGTCGCCAGCAGCCGACCCATCGGGACGTCCAGACCGAGCTGTTCGCGGACTGCACGGCGTGCGGCCTGCCTCGGGTTCTCCCCGAGATCGCTGTCCACATCGCTGCCCGGCAGCTCCCACCCTCCATCCGTGCGGTAGGTGGGCTCGATCAGCAGGACCCGTCCGGCTGCGTCGGTGAACAGCACGGTCGACCCGGCCAGCACCTTCGGCCGAACTGCCCGGCGTGAAGCCGCATCAAGGAGGTTCGCACGTTCCAGTTCGGCCCGCCGTTGCGCGGCAAGCCCCGAGGGTGAGCCGGGCTGGACCTGGCCATCGACCAAGTGGGCTACCGACCCGATGCACCACGCCGACAGGCCCGCACGCAGTCGCGCAGCGAGTGGCTCCGGCAGACGCGCGATAGCCTCCTCGGGCTCATACCAGTTCGGCGCAATGATCTCGCCGCCAGGGAACGAGATCTCTGCGACCTGATCCTCGTCCAGCGGGCCGACCAGATGAAGGTGCATCACCGCTGACCGTCCCAGGTCGGCGGAGGGAGCGGAGTCCACCGCCAGGAGTCGACCGACCGGCACGGCCAGGCCCAGTTCCTCCTTCAGCCCCCGGGCCAGTCCCTCCTCGGGCGATTCAGTGTCGGCGATCAGCCCGCCCGGCAGCTCCAGATGATCTTTGTATGAGGGGCTGAGCAACAGCACGCGGTCACGTGTGTCCACAACCAAACCCGTGGCGGAGAACAGAGGGGCTGGCTGTGCGGCATAGTACGCACGCACCTCCTCCATCGTCGGCGTGCTTATAGGGGGTGGGCTGTTGAGCTCGGGCACGCGAGGTTCCTTGGGGAGTTGGCGGCGGTCAGGACAGTTCGAGCTGGGTTGGCTGGGCGGCGCGTGGCGTCCGGCTGGCAACGCGGACGAGCTCGGCGACGCTGGTGACCTTGTGGTGCCGGGCAGCTTCGGTCAGCAGGGCGCGGAAGAGGGCGGCGGTGACCGTAACGTCGTCCATAGCCCGGTGCCGGCTCTCAGGCTGCGGAATCCCGTAGTGGGCCAGCAGCGAATCAAGGTCGTACACGGGCAACTCGGGCTTGAGATGCTTGGCGAGCAGCCGGGTGTCCACGATCCGGGTGTAGACCAAACGCGGGCACGCCTCCCTATATGCGTAGATGATGTTGGCTTCAACCGGTGCATGGTGAGCGACCAGCAGCACAGGACGCTCAGGAAGCGCAGCGTCCAACGCGCGCAGCACGATGGAAGCGCGAGGGGCGTCGGCGACGTCCGCAGGCGTAATGCCGGTCTGCGCGACGTCGAGCGGCTGGACCGGTGCATGAGGCGGCGGCTTGATGAACGACTCGAACGAGAAGCCGCTGCGCACTGGGCCCCTGCCCGGCTCGTGCTTGAGCCCCAAGGCAGCGACTTCGATCGGTTCAGGAGGCAAGCCCTTGGGAGTGGTGCCCTCGAAGTCGAGGACCACGAAGTGGGTATCCCGGAAGCGCGGATCGTCAGCCAGCCGCTCGCGGTCGTCGGTCATCGGCGGTCCCCGGGGCGATCGGACGCAGTCTTGAGCGCGTCCTCGAGGTCGTCGAAGTTGTCCAGTAGGCGGCGGATGGCGACCAGCCGGTCCTGCCAGTGCCGCTGCAGGTCGACTTCTGCCTCGTGCGGCAGGCCGTACTCGCTGGTGGTCGCGCCGTAGAAGCTGAACAACATGTAGAGCAGCGCGATCCGAAGGCACGCCAGGACATCGCGCAGCGGGAGGCTGGGGTTCTCTGAGCGGTAGGCGGACACCATCGCCGTCGCGCAGGCCGCCCACTGGTCGCCGGTGGCGACCGTCCGGGGGTCGAATGCGGCGCGCCCCAACTCCCACGAGGGGAAGGCTCTCGCGCTGCGAAAGTCGATGATGCCGGTGACGACATCGGTGAGCACGAGCATGTTGGGGCGAGTGAAGTCCGCGTGCAGAGCCTGCTCCACCAGTTCCTCCGGCAGCCCGGCCCGGAGGCGGCAGACGTGCTTGGTGAGGTCCTGGCGGCGCTGGTCGAGCTGTTCACGCAACTGCGCCAGATTGCCGTGACCTCTCCGCCTCGCCATTGCCGATACGGCGCTGCACTTGGCCAGGGCGTCTTCGACGGATCCGGTTCGCCACCGTGACTGTTGCACGAGCTTCGGCAGGGGGTAGGCGGCCAGCACCCGGTGCATGCGCCCGAGCACCATGCCGATGTGCTCCGCGCGCGCCACGCTCATTGCAGTCGTGGCCACCCTGCCGGGAGCCTCGTCGACCACGGCCCACGCGCTGCCTTCGGACAAGGCAATGAGGTCGCCGTCACGGTCAGGCCAGACCCTTGGTACAGGAAGATCAGCCGCCCGGCAGAACTCCGACATGTCCCAGGCCGACCGCGCAGCGTCCAAGTCGGCCGTCGACGCGTACTCCTTCACGAACAGCCGCCGGCCATCGGATGTCAGAACCCGTCGCTTGACGGTGTCGGTGCCCATCGGCACCCGCTCGACCGCCTCGACCGTGAACCCGTACCGCTCGGCGAGCATGTCAGCCGTCAGTTCCTCTTCCCAGTCCCCGTCGTGCATGCCGTTCACCGGTCTTCGCGTGAGGTCGGGCGGCGCGCCGTGAGCACGGTGAAGGCGTTGTCCTCGGCGAGTACGCCGTCGCCGACGAGACCAGGGCCAGTGCCTATGTCGAGCAGTCGTCGATGCGAGCCGGTCGGGGCGACTTGATCGAGCAGCATGACGATTTCATCGGGGAATCCCGGCCTAAATTCCCGGTAATAGTCGGCTGTGCCGGTGAACGCGCTCATCGGCTCCTGCCCCTCCGGACGCGGGCGTGGTGCTCATCCTGAAGGTGCCGCAACATGGTGTGGGCTTCGTCGACGGATTCAATGTCGTGGTGCTCGATGCCCCAGCGCAGGGCGCTCACCGCATCGAGTGCGGCGTACGCGGAACATGCCCGGCGCTCATCGGTGGTGAGTGCGCGCCCGTAGCCCGCCTCGAACGCCACTTCCAGATCGGGCCGACCACGCAGGACGCGGTAGCGGAGACGAGGGAAGTCCCGCCACACGGCCGACTCGATACAGGTCCGCTCGAAGTCGATGATCCTCAGCCGCTGCTCGGCTTGATCCCACAACCAGTTCCGGGGCATGAAGTCGCCGTGCGACACCACGCGAGGCAGCTCGGCTGGGGCATCCTTGGTAATCGTGCGGAGCATCGCCACGTCGTCGGCAGCCAGGTACAAGGCGGCACTGGCGAGCATCTTCTCGACGCTCTCATCCCAGCCTCCTGTGCTCGCGGCCGACTCAGGCTCGCCAGTCTCTGCGGCATTGAGCCGCGCGAGGAGCTGACCGGCCTGGCGGTACGCCTCCTGCTCCTCTCTCGCGTCTAGCCGGAGGTGACGGAGAGGCCTGCCGCGCATTGCGGTGATCACGATGGCGCGCGATTCGTTGTCCACGGCTTCAAGAGCGGGGGCCCGATCCTTCCCCAGTGCGTCGGTCCAGCCGAGCTGATAGGCGTGAGCTTCACGCTGATGCAGCTTGGGGCCCGGGTTCTGCTTGGCGAACCACCGGCGCCCGTCCGCGTCTTCGACCTCCCACACATTGGGACGTCCGTCACCGGCCGATGAGTGATCGGCGATGATGCGGAAGCTGCTGGTCCTTGACGCCACCAAGCGGTGGACCATCTCGGGCATGTCGGTCACAGTGGTACGTCCTCCATATGCGAAGCCAGCCCGCACCACCATTCGTGATCGATTGATGACGCATAGCGACGTCCCGTGGATATGCAGCTTGCCAACCGCCACTAACAATCCAACCCGGGCGTGCTCTGAGCGAGCCGAACAGGCTGGCGCCAGGTGCCGTCTACGTGCTCTGTCTTCTGCGGTGACGGGCATTCAAGGATGTGGCGGAAAGCCCGCGTTCGCACATCCGCCTGGTGATATCACTGGGGTGATTGCGCCCAAACGAAGATCCCCGACCAGGATCTCGGCTCTGGCGGGAGGCAGCAGTGGCACACGAGGAAGGGCGGCGATGCACCCGGTGCGGCAGTCCCCTGAGCCGGTACAACAGCGACGTGCGATGCGCCGCGTGCACCCGGTCCGTCGGCAACGAGCCCGCAGCGTCGCCGAGGGTGCCAGATCATGTGTGGGAGAGCCGAGATGTGTCCGTGGCCCTGGCCGCCTGGGACTTTGGTGCAGCCTTCCGGCTGATCCGCCAGATCGCCTCCCTGCGCCAGGAAGACATGTCGGCGATCACGGGACTGAGCCAGTCGTTTCTGTCAACGCTCGAGTCAGGGGCACGGCGGCTGGTCAACATCGACAAGATCATCACTGTCCTTCAGCACATGGACGTACCCCCGCACATCGCGCCGATCCCCATCCCGGGATCCGCCGCCCCGAATGGGATTCGGGCTCGCGGCGCGCAGCCGATCCTGATACCCGCTCCAGCGTGGGAGAACCCGCTGGACATCGCGAAGAGATTGAGCGCCACCACCACCTCCAACATTGATCCCGCGACGGTCGCGCTCCTGGAGCAAGGCGTGACGGATCTCGTCGACCGCTATGAGACCGAAGGCCCCCTCCGGCTGGCTCCCGAAGCCGTCGACCTCCGCAACTTCATCCAGGACCGGCTGGACGGGCGACAGCCGCCCCGGCAGCGCGAGGCCCTCTTCCGGCTCGCCGCCCAAGCTTCCGGACTGCTCGGCTACATGGCCGTGAACGCCGGCCGGGAGGCATTGGCCGAGGCCTACTGCGCAGAGGCTGAGCAGTTGGCGAAGGAGATCGCCGACCATGAGCTGATCATGTGGACACACGGCACGCGATCACTCAACGCCTACTACGCGGGCCACTACGACCAGGCCGTTCAGTGGGCCGACACGGGACTTGCGATCGACCCGACCCATCCGCAAGCCATCCGACTCCAGTCCAACGGCCTCGCCAGGGCCCTGGGCAAGCTCGGAGACCGCGCAGGCGCCGAGCGCGCGATCGCAGCAGCAGAAGACCTGAGCAGCCGGCACACCGTTTCCGCGGGACTGACCTCCTGCATCTCCTTCGAGCCCTACGGCAGGGCCCGGACGCTGGCCAACGCCGCGACCGCCCACGTCGCGCTCGCCAACGCCCCACGCGTACTCGGATATGCCGACCAGATCGACGAACTCGTCGAACAGTCAGACTCCGCCTGGAGCCAGGCCCTCGTCCGCCTGGACGTCGCCACCGCCCTCCTGGCAGGCCCGCGCCCGGACATCGAGCACGCCATGGTCCTGGGCCGACAGGTCCTCGAGGCCGGCGGCGGACCACCGATCCGCTCCGTGGTGCAGCGCGCAGGCGAACTTCACTCCCAGGCCACCCAGTGGAAAGACGTAGCCGTCGTCAGGGAGTACGCCGACGCCCTACGCTCCTGGCAGTCCGCCCCCCAGACGAGGGACCTCGCGAAGTCTGCCAAAATGTCACACCCGACGGAGCACAGGAGAGGGGCAGCGGATGCAGCTCACGGCAGACCCGGGCGCATTCCCTCCCACCCCTCCACCCAGCACCAGTGACGCATCGGTGATCGCGGACCACGACTGGGCCGCGTTCACCAACGTCGAGGAGATGACCAACCACTGGGACCGGCCCGGCTGGACCTCCTCGACCCGCGCCTACTACTGGATGCTCACCTTCCCCGACGCGACCCCCCTCATCAACCAGGCACGTCAGTGCCAGAGAGAACTCCGTGCCCTCGGATTCGATGATGTCGACGAAGATGCCCTGCACCTGACGCTGGGACGCATCGGCCCCGTCGAACAGGTCGCACCCAGCCAGCTGGACCGCTTGATCGCTACTGCGCGCGAGGCAAAGTCTGCGGCCTTCACCCTTCGTGCGGTGCCGCTCACAGCATCCCGCGGTGCGATCCGCTACAGCGTCGCCCCGTGGAACCCCACCATCGAGCTGCACGCGGCCCTCGGCCGGGCCGGGACCGAGGTCGGGCTACCACCGAAGAAGCCGACGTCAGCTCTTCGCCCGCACATCGGCATCGGCTACAGCAACCGCCGCATGCCCGCGAACATCGTGCGCGACGCCGTGCAGCCCCTGCGCGCCCTCGACTCCGTGGACGTTCCCGTTCAGCGAGTCCAGCTGGTAGAACTCCGTCGTGAAGGACGCGCTTACCGCTGGGACGTCATCCACGAACTGGAACTGCGCCGAGAAAGCCCGCAGGCTTCACCGTGAGAGACTCGTCGATCCACCCATAGCGCCAGCCCTGCGCGACGAGATGGACATCGTTCTCGGCCCCCGCCCGGTCCCGCAAGCGTTTCAGGCGGACCTTCGCAGTGTCACGGGAAATCCGGCAAGCGTCAGCGATCTCCTGGACTGAAGCCCCAGAAGCGACCAGCTGCACCATCTGGAGCTCGATGTCGTCCAGCACACCGTCGAAGACGGCTCGTTCGGGGCGCCGCAGCTGCTGGGTGCGGTAAGCGGTGTGGAGGAGCGGGGCGCGCCCGCTGACGCCGGCCCGGCGACCCATAGCCTGTACCTGTGTCCCCAAAGTGCCGGTGGTGATGTCCAAGTCGAGGGCCGCACTCGCGCTGCTGGCGCCGGTCGCCAGTTTGGCGAGGATGCGGAGGTGGGCTGGGGTGAATCTTGCAGGAACGGTGCCGGGACGTGCGGTCATGGAACTAGCCCTTCTCATTGCGACGTTCGTTCGGATGGACACCGGTGTGCCTGTCGGCTGCCGATGCGGGAACAGCCGATATGGCGAAGAGAACGGGCGAACCGAGCAGTCCGTTGGCGAAGACGGAAGCAGCGAAGCGCAGCTCCTCTGAAGGAACTGCGAGATCCAGCCACGAGGAATCTCACGAACACGGCAGCAAAGCCTGCGGAGCGGCCTCTGCCGCTCGCCGCTCCGCAGGCTCTGCTGCCCGATGGACGGAACGCACCTCACCTCGAGATGGGATTGTGCATCACCCAACTCGCGTGTGCTGACTCCGCGGTTCGCCGCCGTGCAGGCCAGACGGCCCGCCTACCGGGACATCAGATGATCAACCCGCGCGTCACCGGACCGCCCTCTGCCGCACGGGGGCGAGGGGTGCGGTGTTCCGCGGGTGGTTCGGGTTGAGGAACCACTTGCGGGCAGAGACGAGCCACCAGGTCCCGGAGAAAACGAGCACCACACCGACGGCGACGGGCGCGTAGTTGAACGTCTCCAGCGTCACCGGGGCGAGTTGGGGCAGCATGAACAGAACCGTGATCACCACCACCCAGGCCACCGCGATCACCCCGATGGGCGTCGACCAGCGGCCCAGGTGCCAGGGACCCCGGTGGAAGTTCTCGCCCTGGCGCAGGCGCAGGAACGTCGGGACGACGTAGGCGATGTAGAGACCGATCGTCGCGATGGAGGTGACGGCGGCGTACGCAGTGACGTTGTACAAGTACGGCAGACCGAGGACGAACGCACTGCCGGCAGCGAGCCACACCGCGTTGGTGGGCGTCCGGGTGCCGGGGTGCAGTCTGTGCCACACGGTGGAGAACGGGAGCGCGCCGTCACGGGAGAAGGCGTAGATCATGCGGGAGTTCGCGGTCACGGATGCCATGCCGCAGAACAGCTGGGCGCCGATGACGATGAGGAGCATCATCTTGCCGGTGCTGGCGCCGAGGGCGTCCATGAAGATCTGCGCTGGCGGCACTCCCGTCTCGGACTCGAGGGAGCCTGTGTAGGACTGGATGGCGAACGTCAGGCCGAAGAGGAGGACGAAGCCAGCCGCCCAGGAGACGAGGATGGACCGGACGATCCCCTTCGGACCCTCCACGGACGCGTTCTTCGTCTCCTCGGTCATGTGGGCGGAAGCGTCGTAGCCAGTGAACGTGTACTGGGCCATCAGCAGGCCGATGAGGGCCACGTAGACGGCGGAGCCCCAGCCGGTGTTGTTGACGAACTCGGTGAACACGAAACCAGGTGACTGGTGCTTGTCCGGAATGGCGAGGAGCGCGCCGACGATCACGACGACGCCGATCAGATGCCACCACACGGAGACGGTGTTGAAGAAACCCACGATGCGCACCCGGAAGGTGTTCACGGCAGCATGCAGCAGCAGGATGAGGCCGAAGAGCGTGATGGTGTGGCCAGGGGTGGCGGCGTACCCGAACTGAAGGTTCAGGTAGGCGTTGAGGAACGAGGCAGCGCCGAAGTCGATGCCAGCGGTGACGGCGACCTGGCCGAGGGTGTTGAACCAGCCGGTGAACCAGGCCCAGGCCGGAGCGGACTTACGGGGAGCGAGTTTGTGGGCCCAGAAGTACAGGCCGGCGGATGTCGGGTAGGAAGAGCAGACCTCCGCCATGGCCAGGCCGACGAACAGGGTCATCAGGCCGACAAGCACCCAGCCCCACATGATCAGCGAGGGGCCGCCGGTGTTCATGCCGAACCCGTACATGGTCAGGCAGCCGGACAGGATGCTGATGATGGTGAACGAGACGGCGAAGTTCTGCCGGCCCGACATGGAGCGGTCCAGGGTCTGGGTGATGCCGAGCTCTGCGAGACGTTCCTCTTCCGATGGCGTGACGCTTGGTATGTCCAATGGCATGGCGAGGCCCTTCTTCTCTTCGTCGTAACTGGTGGGTTGACAGGCGGTGTTGCGGATATTGCCCTCGAAGGCGTTACGGTGCAGACGCCTTGACCGCCCAGGTGCGATGTCGGTTGAACAGCGTCGTGGCGTCGCCGCAGTAGCTCCACGGCACATCAGTTGCGTATGGGCCGATGGCGTCGAAGACATCTGCGGCTTCCAGATGCCGTCCCGCGAACGACAAGGCGTGCGCCAGGTAGTTGGCGTCCTCGTGGAAGGCGGCGTGCGGTCGCTTGGGCGCCCGGCAGTCCCACCAGTTCTCCCACGCCTGCCCGGTCGACGGGTTGTCCGTCCACGGATGAACGGTCAGTCCGTAGCGGTCTCCGTCCACCTCCATGCGCAGGCGGTGGGATTCAGCGAGTGCGACCAGCGGCAGCACGTGCAGCGGCAGCCCTCGGGGGGTGTGGGCGCACCGTTCCTGCGCCCAGTGGAAGACCTCGCCGCCTGTGCCGTGCCAGGAGGGGAAGAGGTAGGTGAGCAGTTCGTGGTGCGCTTCCCGATTCCAGGGATCGCACTCGAGTACCTGCTTCCACACTTGCTTCACCGTCGCGCGCCATTCGGGGTCTCGGGGCGGCGAATGGAAGCGCGTCAACGCGAGCATGACAACGTAGGGAGATGGGTCGTTCGGCAGGACGTCGGCGGCGGCATCGCACGTGTTCCACGCCTGCTGCATCCCCTCGGTGGGCCCCCGCCCCGGGCCGTCGGCCATCGACCTCAAGGCCAATACATTGGCCAGCAGAGCCAGAGCGTGAGGGGAGCGAGGTTCTGCCTGCGCCCATGTGTCGGCGAACGTCAACCGCACTCCGATACGGGCGAGGACCTGCAGGCGGAAGATCCGTCTGTCCCAGTCGGCCCCCGTCGAGGCCAGGAGCTCGCGAGCTCCTTCCCAGCGACCCATCGCAGCATCCTCGATCACCCTACGAAGGGCGGCGTCGTCCCGGGCCGGATGCCGGTCGAGGGCAGGTCTGTGCCTACCCATGGCCCTCCTGTCTCGCGTGCTCCACAGATGGGGCGAGCTGCTGAGCCCCGACGAGCGAGGCTTCCCCTCGCGCTTGAACTGCGCTCTTGCCGTCCAGCGTGGGCAGTGAGAGGCGTCGGGCCCCCAGCGGCGCCGCAGCGGTGGCGAGGATCACCGCCCGGCGCGCAGGCACATCGGGTATCGGCATCATCGAAAGTCCTCGGATCACGTCCGGTGGTGGAAAGACCGTCAGGGCATGGGGGTGAAGGGAGGGGAGCCAACAACCGCGCCCATGCCCCGACGGTCGGCCTAGAAGTCGATCTTTGCGATCAGCTCGACCGCGCCCTGCACGCCCTCTTTGATGCTCGGTGCCGCAGAGCTGCTGGCCAGGAAGAAGCCGAACAGGATGCACACGATGCCGTGCGCGACGTTCAGGCCCGCCTTCTTCATGAGGAGGAAAACGATCACGCCCAGGAGCACGACGGCGGAGAAGCTAACGACCACAGCGGACCTCCAGGCGGAGGTGCCTGCCGCGGCGCGATTGGTGCTGCACCGCCGGATGCCACTGGGGCATCCGCAGTAAGGGCTGATCCATCCGTACGCGTAAGGCCGAAAGCACCTTGGACTCCGGTGGCCGAGATCAGGGATAGCTGAGTCTGCAGCGCAAGTAGCATGCGCCCGCCCGAAAGATCCGTTCCTGAATGATCCGTCGGTGCTGTGCACTGCGGGAGCCCCCAGAGTGGTGGGAAAACGCGCGGCGCGCACATTGCTCAGGTGATATCACTGGAGTGATTTCAGTTTCACCAGGGGTAGTTGGGGCAGAAGGCCCGCGTTCAATCGGGGAGGCAGAAGTGCTTGCGCAGTCGCCGCGACGTTGTGAACGGTGCGGCTGCCGACTAAGCCAGTACAACTCCGGAACGCTGTGCTCGGCGTGCCTCCGCTCACACAACCTGCCCCAAGCCACTCCCTCCGTTCCAGAACACGTGTGGCGAAATACCGATGTTCAACAAGCCTTGGCATCGTGGGACTTCAGCCAGGTGGCCCGCCTAATCCGCCAGCATGGATCTCTGCGCCAAGACGACGTTGCTCAACTAACGGGCCTCAGCCAAGCGTTCCTCTCCATGCTAGAAGCAGGGCGCCGACGCCTCACCAATATCGACAAGATCGCCGAGTTCCTCTCCGGCCTCGGGGTACCTTCCGAGATCTCTCCACTGCCGCTTCCTCGCCGGGCTCAGCCACCTGTAAGCCTGGACACCGGTGAGACGCTCACAGAGGGACCAGGTCACCTGCTCCTGCCCGGCGGCCGCAATCTCGCTCCCACGGTGCTGCCCGCGCTAACCAGACCGGCCGCCTCATTTCGCGGCAACACGCTGTGGCTCTCGCCGAACACGGACACCGAGGCATGGAGCCGGATGCCGCTCCGGGCACTGCTCGCCACCTCCCGCACCGTCGACGGGACACGACGGCACTTCGTCATGGACGCACGCCAAGGCGACCGGCAGCAGGCGGGCGGCTTCCTCGTTATCCCCGCGGCCTACGAACTCGACGACCTCACCTACGGAATCCTGTGGGCTGTAGCGGGGTTCGATTCCGCCATTCTTGGCGACGACACGGCCCTCCACGACCTGCTGGCTCCTCCACCGCAGCCCCCGTTAGAAGACAACGGCACGCTGCCCGCCCGAGACAGCCTCGCCGACGGATCGCAGATGCTCGTCGGCTCCCAGATGTGTGCCTCGTTCATCCTCGAACAGCGCGACGCACTGGCCGACGACCCGGTCTTCTGGACCCGCGAACAGCGCGGGGAAGAGGCCGCGACGTGGCTGATCTTCCAGCACAAGCACCGCTACCTCCAGGAGATGGCTCCCAGACGGGCCCACAGCGGGGTCGGGCGCGCCTTCTGCGTCCCCCGTTCCGAGATCACTGCCTCGCCCACGTACGAGCGTGTTCTGCTGTTCCTCGCGCTCGCATTAATGGAGTCGTACGGCGTCACGACCTGGCTCACCGACGAGTCAGACCTCCAGCAGACGGACGGTTTCGTACTGGTCCCCGGACACCGCGCCGCCATCGCTACTTGGGTGCGTGCCGAGCCCTCGCCCCAGACCGCTCTGGCCGCCGCAGCTCCCATGCTGAGGACGTTCACGGACCTTGCCGGGCACGCGCAGGCACACTCGATCACCGCAGGATCGACGCCTGGACAACGGCTGGCAGCAACCGCGGACTACCTCGGCCTCGACCGCCCGTGGCTGACCCGCCGCTGCCGACAGCTCGCAGCCGAGGGCACCACAGGGCTGGCCAGACCCCGCAGCCGCCACCTCAGCCTCGATGCCTTGGACATCGCCTGCTCCTACGTGGCCGCTGAATTGCAGCCCGAGGCTGGCGGCCATCCCGAGGAGACCCGATAACCTGCACCAAACGATCTCCATCGAGTGAGATCCACTGAAATGCGAGCGGGCAGGTACGGAAGGGAAGTTGAGGCAATGGCCGGCGCGACAACAACGGTGGCGGTCTACTCACTGGGCGGCACCATCGCCATGACCACCGACCCGACGACCGGAGGTGTCGTACCAGCCCTGTCTGCCCAGGACCTCCTCGCAGCCGTCCCCGGCCTGGACCACCGCGGCATCCATCTGCGTGTTCACGACTTCCGCCGAGTCCCCGGCGCCTCGCTCACCTTCGACGACCTCACCGAACTCAGTGCGGCAATCGACAAGCACCTCGATGGTGGCGACATTGACGGAGTCGTGATCACGCAGGGCACGGACACCATTGAGGAGACCGCGTTCTTCCTCGACCTCCACCACAGCCGCGACCAGCCGCTCATCGTCACCGGCGCCATGCGCAACCCCACCATGGCCGGACCCGACGGACCTGCCAACCTGTACGCAGCCATTCTTGCCGCAGCCGAGCCCCAGCTGCGCGGAGCCGGCGCTCTGGTCCTCCTGAACGACGAGATCCACGCGGCCCGGCACGTCCGCAAGGCGCACAGCACCAGCCCCGCAGCCTTCACCTCACCAGGCACCGGCCCCATCGGCCGCGTGACCGAAGATCGTGTACGCCTGACAATGCCCCTGCCACGCCGACGCAGTGTGGTGCAGCCGCCGACCCGTGACGCGCGCGTGGGCCTGTACACCGTTAGCCTCGGCGACGACGGCACCCTGCTGCACGCGTGGGGCGGCCAGTGCGACGGCCTCGTTGTTGCTGCCTTCGGCGTTGGCCACGTCCCGCAGCCGCTCGTCGAGGCACTGGGTGAACTGGCCTCGCGTATTCCTGTGGTACTCGCCTCGCGCATCGGCAACGGCCCCGTCCTGACCGGAACGTACAGCTTCCCCGGATCGGAGAAGGACCTTATCGGCCGCGGTCTCATCCCGGGCGACGGCCTTGGCCCGTACCAGGCGAGGCTCCTGCTCCATGCGCTGCTCGCCCAGGACGCCGACCACAGCACGATCACCGATGCATTCGCGACCTTCGCGGAATGACCGCCGCTCAACAGCCCGCCTTCAGACTCTAGGGATTCCCGCATGCGTGCCCACGAACTGACCATCGGCCGTACCTTCGGCGTCACCTTCGACCACGGCGAGGACTTCTTCGACACGCTCTCCGTGTTCTGCCGCGAGAACGGGATACGCCAGGGCTACGTTCCCTCGTTCATCGGCGCATTCGCCGAAGCAGAAATCGTCGGAGCCTGCGAGAAGTTGGAGGACCCCGACGCCCCGGTCTGGGCCAAGACGTACGTCACCAATGTCGAGGCATTCGGCGCTGGCACCCTCGCCCACGATCCGGAAACCGGCGGAGTCCTCCCGCATATCCACGTTTCCGCCGGGCTCAAGGCACAATCGGCTGACGGCCGCACCAGCCACCTACTGAGCGCCAAGGTCCAGTTCCTCAGCGAGCTCTTCGTGGTCGAGGTCGTCGCGCCGACCATGACCCGGCCGCGTAACCCCGCGCTTTACGATGTGCCCCTGCTCACCTTCGGCGCTGCGCACTGAGTTGCTCGCGCCCCACAGTTACTCGACTGGCACACTACGCAACGCGGTCACCGCAGCACGACCTGCCGCGAAAAGAGGAATGATCGACATCGAAGAGCGGCAGACTCTCATCCTCTGGGACATTGACCGCACACTGCTCTACGTCGGCGACATCGACCGCCAGGTGTACCGCGAGACGTTCGCTGAAGTGGTAGGTCGCCCTGCCGTGCGTCTGCCGGCTCGCGGCACCGGCGTGACCATGCCTCTCGCCATCCGCTCCCTGCTCCTGGACAACGGCGTACCGGAGGAGACGGTCCCAGAGCTGCTGCCGCGCATGGTGGAACTGCTGCCCGAACGGCTCGCAGCCCATACAGAAGACCTCTGCAGCCAAGGCGTTCTCATGCCCGGCGCGGAGGCCGCACTCCAGGCCGTGCACGAGCACGAGCACTGGGTGCCGACGGTCGTCACCGGCAACCTGAGGTCGAACGCCCTGCTGAAGCTCACGGCCTTCAACCTCGACGGCTACCTCGATGCCGACATCGGCGGGTTCGCCTCCGACGACGACCACCGGCCCGCGCTCGTCGGCATCGCACAGAAGCGTGCGCAGGCCAAATACGAGACGGTCTTCACGCATGCCAACACCGTGATCATCGGAGACTCCCTCGAGGACGTCCGCACCGGCCTTGAAGGCGGCGCTTCGGTCATCGGAGTCACCTCGGGCAAGACCACAGGCAACGAACTTGCAGCCGCGGGAGCTGACATCATCCTCGACAGCCTCGAAGACATTTCGAAGCTTCGAACGTCCATCGAGAGGCTGGCCGTTCAGTCAGGGTGACAAATACCCGCGAACATCGCGAAAACGGCATCTGCTGAGGTGAATACCGTCTCATCATCACGGCGGGGCCTGGTACCTTCTGCAGTCGCCGCGTACTGGCCCCGACGCTGGCGAAGCACCAGGTGGAACCGGCAACCTGGTCACTCCAGGTGCGCAACCGAAGCGATAGCCACCACTGCTAGATTCTCCAGCGTGGTGATCGCACAGGAGGGGACGCCGTTCTGCATCAACTCGGCCGGCACCGCGAGGTCACCAATCAAGGTGCGCAATAGATCCACGGTGACTCCGCCGTGTGTCACGAGGACAACGGGGCCCGGCTCCCCGGCCAAGTCGACCAGGCAGGCGCGCAGTCTCTCTGCGGCAGCGCGGGAGGAATCACCAGAAGCAGGTACGAAATCCCGGTCCTCCACCGAGGTGGCCCATTCCGCCAGGAAGCTCCCCAGGGGTTGGGTTCCGTCCCAGCTCATCCTCTCGCGCAAGCGGGTGTCCTCTTGAACACGCAGTCCGGTGCTGGAGGCAATGAACGATGCAGTCTCGCGAGCGCGCCGCAACGGGCTGCTCACGACCGCGTGCACACCAACACGCTGTAGCCAGTCGGCAGTCCGGGCAGCCTGTTGTCGTCCCAGCTCGGTCAGTTCCGGGTCACCCGGCTGACGTTCCTTCTCCGCATGCTGTACCAGATAGAAGACGGTCACCCCCACACAGTGACGGTTCGGCACAACAGCAGCCACTGAAATATCCGCGGCTCCGGGCCAACACCATCGAAGCCAAGGGTCGCGACCCAGAATCAGAGCACTTGGCGAACCCTCACAGTCCCGACACTAGCTCTCGTCGCTCGCCGAGCCGCGGGCTGGGATGCCGGGCCGCAGGTATCCGTGGGAACCCGTACTGGAGAGAACGGGAAGATCAGCATCTGACGAGCCTCTACGCAGTGAACACGAGCTCCGACTCGGCGAGGATGTCCCGGCCCAGGACTGCTAGGTAGACCTCATCGACAGTGCCGTACGAGGCCTGCGCGATGTCGAGCCCCAGAGCAGAAGCGGCCTTGTGCACTGAGTTCTCGTCCGGCCCCTCGACCTCAAGGAATGTGGGAAGGTCGGGCCAGGTGTCGATGTCGAAGGTGACGCCGTTGAGTTTCCACTCTTCGCGGTAGTTCTCCTGGTAGCGCAGAGCGGTGAAACCCATTGCCTCCAGCAGCGTCTTCGTCGCATCGAAGCCGCCGACCTCGACCTCAGCTTCGAGAGTGGTGTCGATTGCCGACACCACCGAGGTGACCTGCTTGTAGGTGAGGAAGGTCTTCTCACCCTGCTGTCGCAGGCGCAGCCAGCCACCGCGGGCCTCGATGTCGTTGTTCTTGAACACGATCCGCCGCATGAGGGTGCGGGGCACGGTACAGGTGGCTGAGCGTGACGTCAGGTGCTCGACGATCTTTGCGGCGTCGGCTTCGAGGAACCGTGCTTCGAATTCAGTCTGCATCGGTCTCTTCCTGCTGCTGGGTCACAACGATCAGGCCCATGAGGTGGTCGGTTTCGTGCGGCTGCTCAACGTGTGGGCCTTCACGAATGGCCGGCGTTCATCGCAGTGGACCACCGCCTGAGGACCCCGGTGGAACAACCCCCTCATGAGGCCGACCGCGAGGTGGGCATACGTGTATTCCTCACCGGCCCCTTCGCGGGCAGGGGTTGCCTCTGCCACGAAGGGGGCAGGCCTCGGGGCAGTTAGGACTGTTCGAGAACTCGGCAGACGTCGGCGGCAGCCGTGCCAAGAGGAACCCGCCTCTGGTCGCCGGTCTGCATATCCCTCAGAGTGACTTCGCTAGCGGCCTGCTCATCAGCGCCGTACAGAACCGTAATTCGAGCCTTCTGATCATTGGCCCATTTGAGTTGCTTGCCGAGTTTCGTAGACGAGCCGAGGTACGTGCCCACACGCAAGCCCTTGCTGCGGAGTTCAGTAGCCAGTCGCATCAGGTGCTCCTCGTTGCCGAGGACGGTCAGCGCCACGTCGAGACCCCGCTGCTCGGTGTTCTCGGACCCCTGGATGGCAAGAATGCGTTCAATGCCGATGGAGCCACCACAGGCGGGGGTATCTGGGCCACCCAACGTGGCGACCAAGTGGTCGTAGCGTCCGCCGGCAGCAATCGAGCCCGGGTACCCGGCAGCGACCACCTCGTAGATGGCGCCGGTGTAGTAGTCGAGACCGCGAACCATACGAGGCGTGTAGACGATGCGCTCAGGGGCGAGTCCCGCACTGATGGCCAACTCGATAAGTCGGTCAACTTCTGTAAGTCCTGCCTGACCCTGCTCTGTCGTGCCCAGACGCTCACGAACGCGGTCGCTCGTCTCTGCGGCAACATCGCCCACGAGCGCCTCTGCAACCTCAGGGTCCAAGCCGCGTGCCGCGGTGAGTTCCTTGACGACTTCAGCAGCGTCGACCTTGTCGAGTTTGTCGAGGGTCGCAAGGACGGCCGGGCCGGCAGAAGTATCGATACCGTACGCCTCGAGCAGCGCGTAGAGCGCCTTGCGGGAGTTGACCATGAAGGTGAAGTCGTGCACGCCCAGGGCATCCAGGCCCTGGGCGAGCGCGAGGACGACTTCTGCGTCAGCGAGCGGTGACAGCGAACCGACTGTGTCGATGTCGCACTGGACGAACTCGCGGAAGCGCCCTTCCTGTGGGCGATCGGCACGCCACACCGGTCCGATGGCATACCGCTTGTACGGGGTGGGCAGCTTCGCTCCGTGGGTGCCGATGACACGGGCTAGCGGCACGGTGTGGTCGTAGCGCAGGGCGAGGTCAGCCTGTCCTGATGCCTCATGGATGCCGCGCTTGAGGATTTTGAAGATAAGCTTCGACGCCTCTTCGCCGTACTTGCCGGTGATGACATCCAGGTTCTCGAAAGCGGGCGTCTCTAGCGGATCGAACCCGAATCCTTCGAAAATCTGCGCGAGAGTGTTGAACGCTGCCTTCCGGCGGCGTACTTCATCGGCCAACAAGTCCCTGGTGCCCGACGGTGCCTGAGCGGCCTGCGCCATGCTGGTGGTTCTCCTGATGGTGTGGAGTGCTGCGGCGTCTGGATCCGCCGAAATCCTACTGCGCTTGCTCCATCACCGGATGCCACTGCGGGAAGTACCGCTGCAGCAGGTTGAGGAGTTCTGCCTGCTCCTTCGGGTCGCCGTACCCCGTGTGCATCAAGGGCGTCCCTTCGACCGGGCTCAGCTCCTGCCAGCCGCCGAGCTCGTCCATCAGCTTGGCTGTGCCCTTCAGCAGGGACGTCGACATTTGCGGGACGAGCGCGTCCAGGGCGTGCGACATGTAGTAGATCGATGAGCGCCGTACCGCGGAGGAATCCACGCGCTCGGTGTAGTTGATCTCGCTGAAGTGCGGGTAGCACGAGTCCAGCATGTTCTTCGGAACGTCCCAGACCGGCATCAGCACATCGGTTCCGCCAGTCCTCCGTTTCGGGAAGGGCATGGGGCGACGGCCGTTCATGAGGCAGAACAGCAGCTCCGCCATCACGTCTTCGCGGTTGTAGCCGACGAGGAGATTCCTTCCTTCCACCTGATCGCAGATCGCCCGGCCTGCAAGGTTGATGAAGAACGTGCCGAAGAAGTGGGCCAGGTCAGCGGTGTAGCGGTCGGAGAGCTCTTCCCACAGACGCTCAGGGGACTCGTTCATCCCGAGCAGTTCAGCCATGTCCCTGGGGTAGAGGACACGGTGGTCGAACCCGGCCTCCGAGCACAGAGCGCGGGCCCTGTCGGCTGCGGAGTCGGGCCAGATTGGGGGCATGACGAGGGTGAAGCATGTGACCTTGGAGGCGTCCAGATCGTGTGAGGTCACGTAGCGATGGACGCCTTGAACCAGGGTGTTGCTGTCGCCGCCACCGGAGATGCCGGCAACCAAGGGGAGTTCGGGGCCCTGCTCGGTGAGAAAGTCTGAGATCTTCCCGAAGACGATGTCCTGTATCCCGGCGGCGTCGATCAGGTGCACTCGGTGCGTGGGGTTCTTCGATTCGTCGGCGTACTGGAAGTCGAACATCGCCGCGACGGGCTCTTGGCTGTGATGCACCGTCTCTATCTCAGTGGGCCGCAGCGCGTCGATGTCCGTGTTGCGTATGCACTGCAGGATGACCTTGCGCCCCTCGGGGATCTCGTCGAGAGCCAGGGACATGGGTACGGCTTTCAAGGTGCCGTCGCCGGGAACCTCGTACGCCTGGAACAGCGTAGGAGGGAGCCGGTTCGCGAGCAGAAGTTCTCCGAGCGTGAGCTTGTCCACCGGCTTGAGCTGCCGTGCTCCCGCGGAAAACAGGAGCGTGACATTTTCCCAGCTATTCACCGTGTACTCCATTCCCTGGCTCTCGAGAGGGCCGTGCGCCCGTACTTAGATGTGCGCTGTCAGCGCAGGTACGGCCAGTACCTCCTCGACCCGCTGGCTGGTCATGCAGTCCATGCCGGCCTCCGGGAGCGTGCGCGACATGATCTGTGCCAGGTTGTGCACTTCAGTGCGGTCGGACTCGACCTTCACGGATTCGATGGTCGTCGACTGAGGGGCCATAACGTCCTCCATTCGAACTGTCGGTTGACACACAGCGTGATCCTTGATCGCTGCGGGGCAAAATCACCACCGTGATATCAGCACCGATATGCGCCAACACGCAGGGTCTGCAGAGATGTTGGCCGAATCTAGAGGTCCGGCATGACCAGTTCCAGGTCGTCACGAATCCCCCGAGAATGCGCAAAGCGACCATCTCGAAACCCGCTGCAACTCGCCGGCTCGTGTGTCGGTGGTGGGGTGCCCGGCATGGCGGCGATCACGCAGGCGTCGACCTTGCCAGGGGGAGCTGCTGGGAGAGCCGCTGCCATGCTGGTGTGCTCACCTCTTTCTACTCAAGATACGGATAGGCGCCATCGAGATAGTGCCTGATCTGCTCACGCATGCTGTCGCGAATGTCGAGCTCGCCCAGTTCCTCCGGGCGCACCCAACGCACACCGTCAGCCTCGTCGTTCACCCTTGGGCTTCCGCCTACGGGCCGCCCGATGTACGTGGCCTCGTACTGCTGGCGAATCTCGCCGTCGGTGTACGCGACGATGTGCGCGGGATTCGAGTAGACGCCGAGGAAGCCCGTGACTTCCGCGATGACGCCCGTCTCTTCCTCGCACTCGCACTCGCACTCGCGCACTGGGCTGGGCTCTCTCCGATGTCCTGGGCTCCGCCAGGAAGGGCCCTACTGGCCGGTATCGCGTCGGCGCTGCAACAGGATGACGCCATCGCTTCTGATGACCAGGAGATTACTGGCCGGGATCAGGGTGTTGGCCTTGGGCCCTCCGGGGCCGTAGTAGTGCTCTCTCCTACCCATGCTGGCGTCTCTCCTGAGGCTCGGGAGTTCAAGGACAGTGGGCTTCCTAGCGGTTGGAAGCTCCTGTCACGCTCGACCAGTTGGTGGCGGCCATGCACCGGCGACGGCGTGCTACCTCTTCGAGCGGGATGGAAGCGCAACCTTCATGATCTGAGCAACTTCTCGCGCGCATCCCCAGGACAACGTGACCCCGGCACCTCCATGGCCGTAGTTGTGGACCAGGGGGAGGCCGTCCGACCGGTGGTCCAGCTCGAGGCGGACCTCGTACCGTGTCGGTCGAGCACCTATCCGGTCTTCAATGATGTGAGCGTTGGCCAGGCGCGGATCTATTGCAGCGCACCGCGCGAGGATTCCGGCAGCAGCGACGCTGTCTGGTGCCAGAGTCCCGTCCCCGTCGATGGCAGTTCCACCAAGAACCACGGTGTCGCCGTGCGGGTAGATGCAGGCGAGGTCGGGTGACATCCCTGTGTCTTCGGAGAAGAACTCGCTGATGCCAGGGTTCTCCACGACGACGTGCTGGCCTCTGATCGGGCGAAGGCCGTCATCACCAACCAATGGTCCAGCACCCAACCCAGCACAGTTCACGAGCGCGGCGGCACGCTCGACTTCATCGATCGATGCGAGCATGCGCACTTCCACCATGCCGCCCGCATCAGCGAAGCGACCCTGGAGGTACGACAGGTAGACAGGCATGTCGATCAACGGAACGGTGAAGTGATAGCCGACCGCAAAGCCGGGGGGCAGTTCGTCAGTCGTGCAGCGGCGTAGATCCGGAAGTAGCTCACCCCAGTCCGGGGCTGATGCTGGGTGGCGTGCCGCTTCGATCCCGCTGACCATACAGACACCGGTCCGGGGGTCTCCGGCCAGCTCACGGAAGACTTCCAAGGCCGTGAGACTCCAGCCCCGTGCCCTCGGCCATGGCTCTACCAAGTAGGGGCCCCACATCGCGCCGGCGGCCAGTGAGGTGCGGGCGGGGATCTCCGCGGCCAACAACCGCACAGGCAACCCTGCCTCAAGCAGGGCTATGCCCGTCGTGAGGCCGGAAACTCCTCCGCCGACAACGACGATCGTCTCGTCTGTGGTCATGGTCCGACCGTAGCCGGTCGAGCAGAGCGTGGACCGGCATGTTTGGCCAATGCCTCCTCCAGTTCTGGGAGAAAGCTGTTGACGTGTACGTTCTTACGCTTGAGTCGCATCTCCTCGGCCAGCTGCTGCAGCAGGGCCGTGCTGCGGGGGGAGCGCACCGTTTCGAGCCGTGCCGCTGCGGTCCGCCCGATATCGCAGGCGCGTTCCAGGTCGCCGGAGGTGCTGTAACCCAATGCGAGCCAGGCTCCCTCGAACAGGGCCCTGCGCTGGCTCGGATCTCCCTTCGATACAGCGTGAGCGCCCGTTTCCAGGAGTTCCTCTCCACGCCGCACGAGGCGCCGTCCAGCCGCCCGACCGCCGGCCGGGGCAGTAGTACGCCCCAAGTTGATCAGCGAATACCCTGCTTGGCACTCAAGGTGATTGGAGGTGAGGAAGTACATCCACCGAGGCTCGTCGCTGACGTCGCGACGTTGCTCGAGGAGATCTCTTGCAAGACCACTGGTTCGCTCGAAATCTGAGACTTCGCCGGACGATGCATAGGCATGTGCCAAGCGAGAGAGGACTGAGGCGCGAACCGCGACGGGTCCGCTTTCGCTTGCCCTGTATGCAGCCTCACCAAGTGAGACGGCATCAGCAGGATGCTGCCGGGAGGCCGCCTGGAAAGCCATGTCTGCCAGGATATGCGCACATAGGGAGCGATCGTTCACATGATGTGCGGCACGCAAGGCTGTTATGAAGTACCGCTGCGCTAACCCATGTTGAGCTGCATCGAAGGCCATCCATCCAGCAAGCTGCCCAATCTCAGCCAGCGCACGAATCAGGCACACGGTCGAGAGTTCGGAGTGCCCGCCGTCTCGAATCAGAAGAGCTACGGACCGGAACTGGGCCCCCACATAAGGTAGATGTCGTGCGCCACCGTGCTCATCATCAAGCATCTGTAGAAGGGGCAGATTGTGTTCGACCTGAGAAACGAGCGGATCGATGGACACTTGATCTACCGCGTGTGAGCGGCGGCTCTCCTGACTCAACTCTCCTTCTAGATATTGAGAAACTGCCGCAAGCAGGCTAGCGCCTGAAATGGCAAGGAACTGTCGGCGATCGACTAGTCCTCCAAGCACCCAGTCCTCCAGTATCTGCCGCAACTCTTGGTAGCCCCATGGATGTTGCAAGTTGCATACAGCTGACGCGAGCATCGGTGCGTCAGACGCCTTGCCTTGCCATAAATGCTCCACTGACACAATTCGGCCGAGTTCCTGCGACAGCACATAGGCAGCCATGGCTGGGAGCGGAGCCCGTGGGACACGCCCGGCATCACGCCAGTGGTACGGCGCGGACTCGGCAACAGTCCCCACTCCGAAGGCGCGGTTCAACTTTCGAGCCAGCACCTTCGGGCTCCAGCCAAGATCTTCCAGGCAACCGGCCAGCACCATGTTGGGTTCCCTGGCTGCCGTCGACATCGATTGTCCTCTCCACTGCAGTCTTCGCCCATCACCACACCAGGCGGGAGGCGTCTCCGACACCAGGATCTCGCAAAGTGCCGTGAAGTTGACCGAGTTGACCGCTGGATCACCTACCCCGGGTGGCCTCCACCCGATGTCCTTGGTGAGCCGTTGCAACGTCCCACCGTGTCTGCCAGCCCAGCGGCAGCGGATCGCGCTCCAGGTGGCGCACGCAGACAAAGGTCGGTCGGCCGTGGCGGCTGCTTCGGTTCGAATGCTCTAAGGGCGAGAGGCGAGCGGATTGTGTCAGCGATTCCGGGCGAATTGGCGGTACAAGGTAGCCGGCCTTCTGCTGTACGGCAGGTCCGACGCTGCGGCGGGTGCATGTGTCGCTTGAGCAGGTACAACAACGAGGGGCGCTGCACGGTCTGCAGCCGAAGAACCAGGGGGTCTCTGCCGGTGGATCCGTCAGTTCCTCCGCACGTCTGGCTGGATCTCAATGTCCAAAAAGCATTAGTGGAACGAGATTTCGGTACGCTCTGCCAACTCCTGCGCAAGATAGACGGGTTAAGGCAAGAAGACCTGGCTGCCCTGGTCGGCCTTAGCCAGGCGTTTCTGTCGATGCTGGAGTCCGGAACCCGTCGGCTCACGAACATCGACAAGATCATTGCTCTGCTCGAAGGGCTAGATGTGCCCCCTGAACTGACAGGACCGATGCTACGACCCTTCGACGCGGCCCCAGACGACGAGTAGGCGTAGGCAGATCAAAGCTGCTCAGGTGCACCGTGGAGATATCGCTCGAGTGATATCACCTCCGGGATATGACTTCACGGGGTTTCGGTAGCACCCTCATGGACTGGCCCAGCGAATTATCGGGGCCGCACAGCACAACGTCAGATCCGAGACAGACCGAGCCAGCTATAGGAGATGAGTGCTATGCCAACACCTCGCCGAGCCAAGAATGACCACCTGATCTACGCGGACGTCGTCGACTCGAAGAGCAAGGCAGGGGTCTGGATGGGGGAGCGTGACGCCTTCCAGGCCAAGCAGGCCGAGATCCTGGAAGGGGTCAAGGACAAGACCGACTGGGTCCCGGTCGAGAACGCGATCATGATGGTCAGCACCGAGCCCGCCGGAATCACGTTCATCGCCGCGAACCCGACCCTGCCCGGCGTCATCGTCCTCGCCGACGGCGGCTCCCCGGAGGCCTCGGCGCAGCTGCAGGCCGCGGGCGAGGAACTGGTCCGCAAGGTGATGGCCGAGCGCGGGATCGTCGCCGAGGAAGCCGCGTAACCACAGTGGCCTCCTCACAGCTCCTGTGGGGGAAGTACATCCAGTACGACCGGGACGGGCAGACTGCTCTCCTCGACCCGGTCACGCTGGACAGCGTGTACCTCGACCGCGGGGAGGTCACCGACCTCTCCGCGGTCCCCCCGACCGCGACGCACACAGCTCTCTCCGAGCTCGGCTTCACGCCCGACACCCCCGAGGTCGACCCGCGTGAGGCACTCCATACCCGCCTGAGCAACCTCGGCCTTGATGCGACCCCGGTCAGGATCAGCGGCCTTCGCGTCGTGCTCACCGACCGCTGCAACATGGCATGCAGCTACTGCTTCGTCGACACGAACACCGGCAAGCCGGACATGAGCGAGGACGACCTCGCCGCAGGCCTGACCTACCTGTTCGAGACCAACGCCGGCCAAGACGAGGTAGCCATCCAGTGGTTCGGCGGCGAACCAACAACCCGCTTCGACCTGATGCAATACGGCGACGACCTCGCCGACAAGCTCGCAGCCGAATACGGCGTAAAGCAGGTGCGGCGGACCGTCGTCACCAACGGCGCCCGCCTCACCGACGATATGGCCGAGCACTTCGCCCGCTACCGGTACGGGGTCGGCATCTCCATCGACGGGCCGCCCTCCATCAACTCCGCGCACCGACGACTCCTCGGCGGGCAAGCAGCCGATGACCGCATCCGCCGCAACGTAAGCCGGCTCCTGGAAATCGATGGCATCCACGTGGGCTGCAATCTCACCCCGACACCGGCGAACATCGGCCGCCTGGCTGAGACCGTCACATGGATCATCGAGGAACTCGGGCTGAAGTTCATCTACGCCAACACCCCCATCCCCGCCGGAGGCCGCTGGATCGTCAACGGGGCCGACCTGTCGAAGGAGCTGTACCAGGCGCGGCTTGTTGCCCTGGGGCGTGGCGGGATGATGTTCTCTGTCCTGGACCGCGCCTTCCAGGCACTCGACCGGCGCCGGCCCATGCTGCTGGATCACATGCAGAGCGACCGCACCCTGAACGTGGCGCTGCTGCCAGGCCAGCGGGTCAGTCTGTGCGACATCAACTTCACCGAACCCGAGTTCCTCCACACCCTCGATGAAATCCGCGCTGATACAAGTCTGTTGGGTGGCATCGCCAAGAAGGTGGCGCCTCTGCCGGAGTGCGGCACTTGCCCAGCGTTGGCGATCTGTGGTGGCCCCTCCCGCAATGAGCAGCTGCTGATCGGTGGGGAGCGGCCGGACCCGCAGATGTGCGCGTTCTACACCAGCACGGTCGAGATCGCCGTGTGGGACAGCACGGGGGTGCAGTGAACACCCACACCGCGACCAGGCCGCCCGCACCACGGACTGGCCGGGGGCGGTTTCGGTCGGCGCTGATCAGCACCGCCGGGCATTGCAAGATCGCATGCGGCTTCTGCTTCCGCGCCGACCGAGCCCACGGCTACCTCCCCCTGCCCCTCTACACCCGCAGCCTGTCCCGACTGAAGGAAGCAGGTGCCGAAGAGATCTGCCTCACCGGTGGCGAGCCCGCCCACCACCCAGAGCTGCGGCAACTCGTGCGTCTGGCCCACCAGTTCGGCATGCCGATCTCCGTGGTCACCTCCGCCCGCGCCCCCGAGGACGTGGAACGATTGGAGGAAGTGGCGCACCTGTTGGCCAACGTAACTGTGTCCGCGGACTCAGCTGCCGCGATGAAGCTCGGTCGCACCCACCGCAGCGCCGCCACGGGGATCGCCACCCTCGACAAGCTCAGCGCCACACGGGGCAGGATCTTGCACGTCACCTACTGGCAGCTCACCGATGCCGAGTGCCGCGCCATGCATGATCTGGTTGCCGGAGCGAAAGCGGAGGTCCAATTCAGTCCGGTCATGCTCGATGAAGCCGACCGAACTCGCGCAGGGTGGAGCCTGCCCGACTATCTCGATCAGCAGAGCCAGGACACCGCCCTGTTGGGCACCCGCTTCCGCCTCACGTCGCGCTTCCACCAGCACGTCCAAGACCTCCAGGCCCTGCACCGCGAACCACCTGGGAGGCAACGCTGCCAGGGCCCGTCCCTGTACGTGTCCGCGGGAGGTGAGATCCGCCGCTGCCCCTACGGCACAGCCTCGGTGAGCGTGACCGCCCCCAGGGCGACCATCCGCGACTTCCTCAACGCCGAGCCCCAGGAGTGGACCACCCCGTCCTGCGCGGCCATCTGCCGCGCCGAACCCCCACCTGGGAGCAGCCCATGACGAACCCCATCACCACCCGAGACGAGTTCCTCGACCGCTGGTGCATCCCGCCGAACTTCCCGGTCGACAGCGAACTGATCAGCTTCGACTACAGCTTCCCGCCCGCCGTCGACGTTCTCGCTGCGGTCCGGCAGGACGAAGAAGTACGGTTCACGATCCTCGGTGACGACGACTGGGCCCTCCGCATGGATCGCACCGCCGCTTTCCGCACTGCTCCGATCGACGAGATCGTCACGTGGCCGTTCCGGCTGGTGCACTTCAACCTCACCCGCTTCTACTCCGGCATACTCGCCGGCTTCCAAGAACAGGTCATGATCCCCTGGCGCACCCGGATGTCCGGCTGGGGATACACGTGGCAGCGATGTGCGCCCCTACTCTTTCTGTCCACAGCCGGTGCCGCGTCGACGTATCACAACGACAACTCCCACGGGCTGGTGTGGCAGATCGAGGGCACCAAGACGTTCCACAGCTACCACGACCCCGGCAGCGTCCTGTCCGCCGAGGCTGCTGTTGTTGGCGAGACCACCGCTGAGGAGCCGCCCGAGCACGATCCGGCCGACCGGCTCTCGGTTCGTATGGAGCCGGGCGAAAGGCTGTGGAGTCACGCCTTGACCCCGCACTGGGTGACTACCGAGTCGCCACTCGCGATGAGCGTCACCCTTGCCCACGGCGGGCTCTGCCATCAGGGCCGCTTCTCAGACCGAGAGTTGGCGCTGCGCGCCTACTGGGACAAGCATCCCGACGAAGCGTGGATGCACGATCTCCGCAACGTCCGCTACTGACTGGCCGGAAAGCCGCTCTTGGCCCCAGCAAAGGGTCGTTCCACACTGCGGGCAGGTTCACCAAGGGGGAGGCGGCGTGGCCAAACGGAAGCGTCGACGCACCAAGGCGCAACGGCGGAGCCTCATCCAGCAGCGCGTCACTATCGCGGCCGCGGCGATCGTCGCGATGGTGTTCGTCTTCCTCGAAGTGCCGTGGCTACTGCTGGGGTTGCTGTTAGCGACTGCAGTCGGGGCCGCGGTCTGGGCCCTACGGAGAGTCGATCGCCGCGCACGTGACGGTGACAGGGCCTGGCGCGAGCAGGATCGTCGTATGGCCATGGAGAGATCCATGACGGCAATCGACGCGATGAGCTGGCAGGACTTCGAGCACTACATCGCGGAGCTGTGCCGCAGGGACGGCTGCACCAATGTGCGCGTGGTGGGCGGCTCCGGGGACCTCGCCGCCGACGTCCTCGGTCATATGCCGCACGGCCAGCGGCTCGTCGTCCAGGTCAAGCACTACGCACCGCATCGCACCGTTCCCAGCGGGGACATGCAGAAGTTCGTCGGCATGGCCTTCGCCGAACACCACGCAGACGTAGCCGTGTTCGTCGCCACCTGCGAATACAGCACTGCCGCCCGAACCCTCGCCGCCAAGCACAACATCGTCGCGCTCAACCGGGACCTGTTCGGCTCCTGGAACAACGGTGCCCGCCTGGACTCTCTGCTACCGCTCGGGGGCGCCGGCAGCGGGCCTCCCCGGACGGGCAAGACGGGGCGCGGCACTCGGCCACCAGGACCGAAGCCGACGAAGCGCCGTACACGCGCAGCACGTTGAACAGACCATATTGGGGCGGTCAGCCAGAGTGCTGACCGCCCCAATCGCATGAAGCGACAAGGGTCCTACGGGGTGAGCCGGTTCGGTCCGCGGAACAGGAAGGCGGCCTCGCGGATGGAGTCGAGTCCGAGCATGACCATCAGCACCCGACCCAGGCCCATACCGAGGCCTCCGTGCGGCGGACAGCCGAAGCGGAAAGCGTTCAGGTAGTCCTGCAACGGCTCGGTGCTCATGCCCTTCTCGGCGGCCTGCTTGAGCAGTACGTCGTACCTGTGCTCACGCTGGGCGCCGGTGGTGACCTCCAGGCCCTTCCAAAGCAGGTCGAAGCTCAGCGTCAAGCCCGGGTCACTCTCGGGGCGCATGTGATAAAAGGGGCGAATGCTCGTCGGGTAGTGAGTGACGAACACCCACTCGTGCCCGGTCTGCTCCTTGAAGTGCGCGGAGATGCCCCGCTCGCCCTCCGGGTCCAGGTCCTCCTTCGTGCCCTCCGGGTCCCAGCCGCCCGCCCGCAGGATCTCTTGGGCTTCGGCCATGGTCACCCGAGGAAATGGCATCGTGGGGACCGTGACGTCGACGCCGAAGGTCTCGCGGATCGCCTCACCATGAACGTCGGCGACCTTGGCGATGGCGTGAGTGAGCATCTGCTCCTCGAAGACCATGACGTCCTCGACGCCGTTGATCCAGGCGAGCTCCACATCGACGCCGGTGAACTCCGTCGCATGCCTCGACGTGAACGACGGCTCGGCGCGGAAGACGGGGCCGATCTCGAAGACCTTGTCGATGCCGGCGGAAATCGCCATCTGCTTATAGAACTGCGGGGACTGCGCGAGGAACGCGGAGCGATCGAAGTAGCCGAGCTTGAACACCTCGGCCCCGGACTCGCTCGCCGTTCCCATCAGCTTCGGGGTGTGCATCTCGGTGCAGCCCTGGCTGTAGGCGTACTCGCGCATGCCCTGCTCGAGAGTGGTCTGCACAGCGAACAGGAGCTGCGCCTGCGGACGCATCCGCACGTCGAGGAACCGCCAGTCGAGGCGGTGCTCCAGGCCGGTGTGTTCGTCGATCGGCAGCGGTGTCTCGGCCCGGTTCAGAACCTCGACTTGCTCGGGCACGAGTTCCAGGCCGCCGAGGTTGACGATCGGGTTGTCGACTACGCGGCCGGTGATCCTGACCGCGGACTCGGTGGTGAGGCTCTCCAGGGCGGCTTCGGTGCTGTCGCTCTCGCCGCCACGTTTGTGGGTGACCTGCACCATTCCGGTGTGGTCGCGGACGATGACGAACTGCATCTTGCGCTGCAGCCGAAGGGTGTTCACCCAGCCGCAGACGGAAACGGTCTCGCCAACGTGTTCTCGCAGGTCGGAGACCAATACACGGGGAGTCGTGTGGATCATCTCGGGCCCTCCAGGGGCGTCGTCATGATCCCTTGGGGGCGTGGGCGAGAAGGGGACTCGCGGTGCCACCACGCCTTTGCCGCCACCAGATGGCGACGGCCTCATTCAGGCCCGGTCACGGGGGCTAGCCGGCGGGGCATTGGGCCGAGTCGATCGGCCGTTTCTCCCCGCGCTCGGGAGGGTCTTCACGTGGGGCGCGAGACTGCCTTCACAGCTACCAGCAGCTCTCTCTGCTCGCGGATCCCGTCGCTACTTGTCTCCGTCAACGCGTTGGAACTGAGCATAGCGGTCCAGGAGCGCAGAGCAGCAAGATTTCCCAGTAGGCCATCAGACCCAGTGGCTCAGCTCCTCCGCCGGTCTCGCTGTCCGACCGCCCCAGCCACTGGATATTACTGCTGTAATTTGAGCTCAGTTTCTTGGGCTGTAGTCTGCCCTGCGAGCCAGAACCTATTGGTGCAGTGTAAGTACTTTCTGTCCCCCTTTTAGGGTGATTTCTCGCTGACGCCAGCAAGAATCCGGTAGGGGCATTCCGGCCTGCCGGAGAATTGGCATTCTGAGACGCAATCGCAAATCGGTCGATTGCGGTAAGGCGCGCACGGACTCCACGGGAAGGGATCTGCATGATGGGCGATTCGACCCGCAGTGGCGGCTTAATTGAGGTTGTCTCCACGAGCAGAGCACTCGATCGCAGCGTCAAGTATGTGTTCAAGACGTCAGACAGGGCCACGTTCGAGGCCGTGCAACTCTGGGAGGGGGAACACGAAGCCTATTCCGTCTGTATGTCAGCCCAGGCAGGATGCAATTACGGCTGCAAGCATTGCGCGACGACCTTCGCGACCACTCCTTTCGTCCGGAACCTTCAGCCAGAGGAGATCGTCGCTGCAGTCGAGTCCCTGGAGGACGTACGCAATCATCAAGGCCCACTCGTCTGGGTCGATTTCGCAGGGGTCGGAGATGTCGCCGCCAACTGGGCCCACGTAACCACTGCCGCGAAGACCATCCTGGCTCGCGATCTTGCCCGCTCAGTGAAAGTCACCAGCATCGCCCCGCAATCGTGGGTCAGGACACTCCTAAAGCCCGATTCCTGGCTGCCCGACCGGTTCATGTTCTCCCTGCACGGTGCCACCACAGATCAGAGGCGGCTCGTCATTCCCCGAGCGGACGCCCCATCGGCCGTACTGCCTCTGTGGGCATCCGTCGCGGAACTGCGTCCCGTAGTGCTGAACTATGTCCTGTGTGAGCACAACACCAGGCCGGAGGACGAGGCAGCGTTGCTTGAGCTGCTCACCCCGTACGCCGGCCGTTTCGTCCTTCTGAGGACCTCCAGCCTCAACCCCGTGCAGGGGAGTCCACTCCGGCCAAGCCCGCGGGAAGAGGAATTTATCGACGCGCTCTCCAGCAGCCTGAACGGCTGGATCGTCTCCCACCATCTGTCCGCAGGGCGGGAGACCGCAGCCGCCTGTGGGCAGCTGCGTGCGGAGCTCCTGGACATCGCCTCGCCAGCCAGCCCCCAAAGGCAGTGAGGCGAGCGGCACCCGGACTCGATCTTGGTGAGGGCGACTGTGCCCGCTGAGACTCTGGCGTACGGCCCGGTCGTCTTACACCGATGGCGAACCTCAGATGCTGATGAGCTGTACCGACTGGTGCACGATGCACTTGATCATCTGCGTCCTTGGATGCCCTGGGTGGCGGGGCACAGCCTTGAACGGACCAAAGAGTTCACCGCTCGCTGCGAACGAACCTGGATATCGGGCGGTCCTTATGAGTACGCCATCACATCGAAGGGCGTGATCGTAGGAAGCTGCGGCCTTGTTCGCCTGGCCAACAGCGCCTGGTTGGACTCCGGCTACTGGCTCGCCCCTCCGTACACAGGACGCGGTCTGGCGACTTCTGCGGTCGCCGCGCTGACATGCCAAGCCTTCGAACTCCCCGGCATCGAGGGGGTAGAGATTGACCATGACGTGTTGAACCACGCCAGCCGCGGCATCCCTGAGCGGTTGGGCTTCGCTCGGAGCCATGTGCGAACGAGGGTGCCCCAGGTGCCAGGAGAGAGCGGCGTGCACCAGATCTGGCGGCTTGATCGGGCAGCGTTCATGCGTCGCACCTGGTGAGAGCTTGGACGTCGAGCAGCTCGACGTTGCCCTGACCGTGCCCTCCGGCTTCCGCATGGGCCTCTGGTTGGCGTCGCGCCCGTCGCCTCGACGTCACAGCAGCTCACTCACAACGTCGCACGCCACTCCGCCTCGACGATTCCGTAGGTCAGAGAGTCCCGCCACGCATCATGAACGAATACGTGCTGCCTGATGCGCCCCTCCTCCACGAAGCCAGCGCGCAGCAGAGTCTTCTCCGACACCGTGTTCGCCGGAGACCGCGCAGCCCACACTCGGTGAAGATCCAGTGGGCCGAAGGCGACAGCCAGAACAGCCCGCACTGTCTCTACGCCCAGACCTTGGCCCCACACATCGGGACGCAGAGCAAACCCCAGCGTTGCGGCCCGCTGCTGGTGCGGGTCCATGGCGAGACGGGCGAAGCCGATCAGACCACCAGTCTCCTGAGAGCCAGCCAGCGCGAACTCCGTGCGGGGCTCAGCACCGGACGCGGCGATCGCCCCCCTGACGAGAGCCTCAACCTGCTCGCGGGTTCGAGGCTCGAAGGACAGGTGCCGGGTCGCCTCCGGATCACCGTAGATCGCCAGGACGCCGTCGACGTCGTCCACGGTGAGTTCCCGAAGAGACAGTCGTGGGGTGGAGTGCTGGACCGGATACATGGCTGGGGACTCTACTCGGCGCCCCTATCCGGGCAACCACTACGAGAAGTTGTACAACGCGAAGTCCGTCACTGGGCGGTATCCGATCCGCTGGTACAGGCCGTTGCTGGTGGGGTTGGCCAGGTCTGCGAACAGCACAACCTCCGTCGCGCCTGCGGCCAGCGCGGCCCGGCTCACCTCGGCTGTCGCGGCGCCCCCGTAGCCGTGACCGCGTAGGTGGGCCGGGGTGTAAACGGGGGCGACGCGGATCTGGCCTGCAACCATCGGGGTCATGCCCGCCATGGAGACGGGGGTGCCGTCCGGGGTCTCCCAGAACGTGACGCGTCCGTGGGTGATGCGCGTGTCGGCCCAGGAGCTGGCATCCACGGAGGCGGATCCGCCGATGGCAGCGACAAACTCGCGGTACCAGAGCATGAGTTGTTCGCGGTCCTGCTCGCCCACGACTCGACCCCGGCCCTGCGGGAGTGGCTCCGGTGGGGTGAGTGTGTGGAGGCGGTACAGACGCTCCCGCTCGTGGAGCATCGCTGTCGCGCCCGTGTGCCGCTGCCAAGCCTCGGCGAAGGCGGTGGCGGTGTCGTGGTCCGCAATGACGCCGGGGAGCGGGCGGCCGAGGCCAGCCAGGTGGGCGGCGAGGCTGTCGGCCTCCTCGGGAGTGAGAGGGGTGAGGTTCAGGCGGCGGGGTGGGGTGTGGAAGAGAGTGGCGCGGACCTCGCCAGCCCGCTCCAGCCGACCGAAGATGGGGGCGTCGGTGCCGTACGCGTCTGCCCCCCGCGTACGCAGTGCCTCGGTCACTGTCAGGGGGAGGGTGTGCAGGGCTGGGCGCGAGTGCAGGAAGTCTGCTGCACGGTCTAGGAAGCTGTCGACGTCATCGGTGAGGTGCCAGTCATCCGGGCGCATGCCTCATGATCCCGCGCCTTCACAGACTGCGCTCCTGAATTTCCGGCGGGACGGGACAGCGGCAGTTCAGGGCTACGCAGTTCACTTCCCCGGCGTGAGTACCTCGCCGGGCACCCACTTCCTCAGGGCATCAGGAACGACCACGGTGCCGTCGGGCCGTTGATACTGCTCGAGGATCGCAGGCAGCAGTCGGCTGGTTGCGAGTCCCGACGCGTTCAGGGTGTGCACGAAAGCCGACCTTCCTTGGCGCGGCCGGTATCGGATGTTGCCTCGCCGGGCTTGGTAGTCACGGGCGTTCGATACCGAGCTGACTTCGACGTACGTGCCGAGGCTCGGCAGCCACACCTCGACGTCGAAGGTCTTGGCCATAGCGGCGCTCGTGTCTTCGGCAGCCAGGCGCGTAACGCGGTAGTGCAGGCCAAGGCCGCTAACCAACTGTTCGGCCCTGCCGAGGAGTTCTTCGTGCGCCGCCTGCGAGTCCTCGGGGCGTGTGAACTGGAACAGCTCCACCTTGTTGAACTGGTGACCGCGTAGAGTTCCCCGCTCGGCCGTGCGATAGCCGCCTACCTCCTTGCGGTAGCACGGCGTGTAGGCGAAATACCGCTTGGGCAGCTCGGCCTCCGGCAAGGTCTCATCTCGGTGCAGGTTCACCAACGCGGTCTCCGCCGTCGGAAGCAAGAACTGTGCCGGGCCGTTCTCGCCCTGCTCCAGAGTGAGTACTTCGTCCGTGAACTTCGGGAACTGCCCCGCGGTGTACCCGGCCTCGTAGGTGAGGATGTGCGGCGGCAGCAGAAACTCGTAGCCGTCCCGCACGTGGGCCTCGACGAAGTAGTTCAGCAGCGCCCACTCCAGCAGCGCGCCGTTGCCGCGATAGATCCAAAAGCCGCTGCCGCCGAGCTTCGTCCCCCTCTGGTAGTCGATGAGCCCAAGTTTGTCAGCGAGATCGACGTGGTCCTCCGGCTGAAAGCCGAACCGGGGCGGCTGCCCAACGAGTCGGATGACCTCGTTGTGCTCCTTACCGCCGGCGGGCACATCGTCATCGGGGAGGTTCGGCAAGGGGTCGAGGAACGCACGATGGGCCTGTTCCAGTTCGGCCAGCCCACGTTCGGCGGCGGTCAGGCGCTCGGCGATGGTCTTGGCCTCTGCACGCAGATCCTCCACGGCTTCGCCCGCACGTTGTAGCTGAGCGATCTTCCCCGAGATCGCCTTCCGATCTCTGCGCAACTGCTCCACGTCGTTGAGCGCCTGCCGCAGAGCCTGGTCCAGGCGGAGGAAGGCGTCTGTGTCGATGTGCACGGCCCGCTTGGCCAGCGCCTTCCGTACGTACTCGGGGTCTTTGCGGATGAGAGTGACGTCCAGCATGGCTGGTGCTCCGTTCGATCAGCCCGTCATGGGCGTGATCCCTTGGGAGCGCGGGCGAGAAGGGGCAACTCGCGGTGCCACCGCGCCTTCACCACCACAGCCTGTGGCGGTCTCGTTCAGACCCGGTGACGGGGGTCGACCGGCGAGGCATTGGACCACTCCCAGCGGCCGTTCCTCCTCGCACTCAGGAGGGGATTCACCCCAAGGAGCGAGGCCGCCTTCACAGCATTCGGCGGCTCTCTCGACTCGCGTAACCCCGGGCTACTCATCTCCGTCATCGCGTTACGCCTGAGACTAGGGCGCGCTGCCGCCCCTCAGCCAACGAATTTCACCTCACGGCACAGCTCGGCACTGCCCCGACCAGCCCCCCGCTTGTCATCCAGGCCTCGTGTACGAGCCGACGATATCCACGGTGATCACGGAGCGCAGGAATCGAAGGCGGCGCGGTCTCCTTCCTTCGGGCTCGGCTCGCAAGCCTCCACTTCATGGCGCCGCCACGCAAAGCCCCTCAGGGAATCGAGCGTCTGCCCTGAGGGCGGACGTGCAACGGTCTGGCTCCTCGTAGACCCGTTGGTGTAGCCGGACAAAGTGTCCGGCCCGTTCTAGGCCCGATAGCGGATGTTGAGCACGGCACGGCAGCCCGAATTGGAGGGCCTGCTCGGCAGCTAACGTGGATGACGGACCAACCGTCGGGGAGGCAGCGCGCATGCGTGGTCTTGGGGATCACCTCAGCATCGGCGAGCGGATCGCGTTCTACCGCGAGCGCCGGGGCTACACGCAGCCTGTGCTCGCCGGGCTCGTCGGGCACAGCACCGACTGGCTGTCGAAGATCGAGCGAGGTGTACGCAAGCCGCCACGGATCGACAAACTGGCCGAACTCGCCCGTGTACTGCGGGTGCCCCTCGGCGACTTGATGGGGCAACCCGTCCTCCTGGAAGACGGGGAGAAGCACATGGACGACGTGCCGGCCGTCCGCGATGCGCTGATGAGCCCTCGGCGTCTGTCCAAGCTGCTGTTCGGTCGTACGGCGGAGCGGCAGTTGCCTCAGCCGGATCAGGCGCAGGTCTTCGTCGAACGCAGCTGGGGCGACTACCAAGCCGGCGTTCTTGGGGACGTCATCGCCGCCCTGCCAGGGCTGCTCAGGACTGCCCAGGAGCTGGAAGACCTTCCGAGTGGCGATCAGCGCCGACTCGGCCTCGCCGTCTCGGCTCGTACGCATCACCTGGCGGCGACCACTCTCGCCAAGGTCGGCGAGTCCGACCTGTCGTGGCTCGCGGCCGAGCGCGCCATGCGGGCCGCCGACGAATCCGAGGACCCTCTGTCCCTCGTCTCCGCTGCCCGCTCCGGCACGCACGCACTGCTGGCCAACGGGCGCTACTCGGATGCCCTCGAACTGGGAGATACCGCGGCAGCCTGGCTCTCGGGTCAGGTCCGTGACGACGACCCGGCCGCCTTGAGCCTGCTCGGCATGATTCATCTGCGAGCCGCCGTGGCCGCCGCACGTCACCAGGATCGCCACACCGCCAACTCCCTGCTGGGAAAGGCACAGCGGCTCGCCGACCGGCTCGGCTCCGACGAGAACCACTGGCAGACGTGCTTCGGTCCCACGAACGTCGAGCTGCACCGCCTGTCGATCGAGCTTGACCTGGAGAACATCCCGTACGTCGTCGAGCACGGCGACATCAACGTCTCCCACATGCCGGCAGAACGCGCCGTGTCCCATCGCATCGACTACGCCCGCGCCCTCTGCCTCAGCGGTCGCGTCGACGAGTCATTCAGCGAGCTGCGGGAGGCCGAACGCACCTCGCCGCAGCTCGTACGGAACAATCCACGCGTACGTGAGACCCTTCGAGACCTGAGGAAACAGTCCCCGGTCACGGGCGGCAGCCGCTCGTCCGAGCTGCTGGCCATGGCCCAACGATGCAGGGCGGTGCAGTGAGTTCGATGCGAGGCAAGGTGCTGGGCGTCGTGGGATCGAGCGCCGGCGGGGTCGAGGAACTGCGTACAGGGCTCGTGGTCCCGGCGCTCGAACGGGGCTGGACGGTCGCGGTCACGCTCACACCGACCGCGGGTCAGTGGCTCCGCGCCAGCGGGCAGACCGCAGAACTCGAAGGGCTGACCGGCCTTCCCGTACGGGCCGAACCGCGTCTGCCGGGTGACGCCCGGCCGCATCCGCCAGTCGACTGCTACGTCGTCGCCCCGGCGAGCGCCAACACCGTCGCCAAACTCGCCCTGGGAATCTCAGACAACCAGGCGTTGACACAGGTCAACGAGGCCATCGGGACACAGGACCTCCCTGTAGTCGTCTGGCCCCGGGTGAACGCCGCGCATACCCGCCACCCCGCATGGGAGGGACACATCAAAGCCCTTCACGATTCGGGGGTGCGGTTGATCCACGGAGACGAGGTGTGGCCGCTCGCCGAGCCGCGTGCAGGGATGCCGGGGCGCCGATACCCGTGGGAAGCCGTACTCGATGAGGCTGGCAGGATCATTTCCTGACTATTCATCAATACTGCGAAAAACAAGAGGAATTGGACCCGGACAGTCTGTCCGGGTCCTTCGTCATGACCGGCGCCAACCTGAGGGCATCACGGACTAACGGAGGCAACCGGTGCCCGATCAGGGATTGAACACGGCACTTTCCGGCGCGAAGGCCTGGGGCGACGCATCCAGGAGTTGCCCGCGCGCACGCACGGATGGGATGGCCGGCAGTGACTACTCGTCTCGACGCCCGTCCGAGGCCGCCCTACCGCCGTCAGACACGGAACGCATCGTCGCAGACACTCTCACACCTGCTGGCATCACCCGGCTCTGCAGCCTCTGCCGATGCCGCCTGAGTCGGTACAACGGGGAAGACCTGTGCGCCGGTTGCAGCCGCGACAACCGGCACCAGACAGGGACCGCGCCCAGCGTCCCCATGGACATCTGGCAGTTACCCGATGTCCGACAAGCCTTGGTCAACCGCGAATTCGGACGCATGTGCCAGTTGATCCGACAGCACGGTGGGATCCGCCAAGACGACATCGCTGCAATCACCGGCTTGAGCCAAGCCTTCCTGTCGATGCTCGAGTCCGGAGCCCGCAAGCTGACCAACATCGACAAGATCATTCAACTGCTGGATGGCCTGCAAGCTCCACCAGAACTCACCGGACCGATGCTGCGGCCCAGCATCAACCACCAGCCTCGCGGCTCCGCGCCGACGGCTCTCTCGCGGCGCTGACCTCGCAGCCGCCGCCGCCTCCGAAGACAGCACCTCACCGCCCGGAACCGCGCAGCCAAAACAGCGTCATAGCACTCAACCGGGATCTATCCGGTTCCGAAGCTTCACTTGCCCAAACCGCGCCGGATGGCGACCTCCACGGGCGAATAGCGTCCATCCGGGCGGTCGAGCCGATACTGCTCAGCCGGGTAAAGCGGCGGCTGCGCCAGGAACCGCGGGGACATCCCGCGGTGAGGCTGGGCGGCGTGCACCAGAAACGGGTGGCACAGGTAGACGTCGCCCGCCTCGCCCGTGGCCAGGACCTGCGGTAGGCCTGCGGTCGCCTCGAACAGGCCCGCAGCGGCAAGCTCACCAGTGCTCATCCCTTCCTCCCCGGCGGCCTCCAGGCGTGAGGGGACGTCCAGGTGCGAGCCCACGCGGATCCGCGTGGGAGCGTCGTGCTCCGCGGTGTCGGAGAAGAGGAACAGCATGAGCAAGGCACGACCGCGCGAGCGGACATTCACCCACGGAGGGCCACTCTTCTGCTCCTCGGGGTGGTAGCTGCCGTCGATGTGCCACCCGTCGTCACCGGGGCTGCGGGGGTGGGGGAATCGAATCGGGATTGACCCGATGCTGGTGCGCGGTATCCATCTGCCCGACCCCGCGAGCTGGTCGAATGCCCGCAGGAGTCGGGGAGTGTTCGCAGCAGTACGGAACGGTTCCTGAGCGCAGGAGCCCAGCCGGATCACCGGCTCGGTCCACGTCGCAGGATCGTCCGGGTCGCATCCCGTCTCCTGCCAGCAAATGGCACGGCACTCAGCCGCCACGTCGGCAGGGAATGCTTCGTCCACCCGGACGAAGCCGTTGTCAACGAACTCCTTCACCTGCGTTACGGAAAGTCCTCTACTGGACATGCCCGTCCTTCTCGATGGGAGTAACTACCCTGAAAGGAAAGCGGGTTGGTTGTGTTGCGTCGAATCAATTTCAGGCCCTCAGGGCGAATCCCGTCATCTGTCACACAGTGGGGGCTTCAGCAAGGCCCGAGGTGAAGCAACTCTGTGGCGGAGCGCCACCGGGTGCTGACAGGCTGCCTCCGTGAAGCGAAACGAGGTGCTGCTAATCGGTGGGCGTGCCGGCGTCGGCAAGACAACGGTCGGGTGGGAGGTCTCCGCACAGCTGCGCGCCGCGGACATTGCCCACGTGGTCGTAGAAGGAGACTGCCTGGGGCAGGTGCATCCAGCTCCGGAGGGCGATCCGCGCCGCTCGGCAATCGTCGAGCGAAACCTTGCCGCCATGTGGAAGAACTATGTGGAACTCGGGTACAGGCGGCTTATCTACACGAATCCCCTCAGCGTGCTATCCGATGCCGTCGGCATGTTCAAGCGCGTGATGGGGCCGGACGTGCGGCTCGTGCGGGTCCTACTCACCGCCACCGACGCCACTGCCGGCGAACGGCTGGCGGGCCGGGAGCTCGGCTCGGAGCTCGAGAAGGAGATTGAGAGCAGCGCCTACAAGGCACGTCTACTGGATGAGCAAGCACCTGCGGATATCGCGCGGGTAGCGACCGACAGTCGTTCCGTCGTGGACATCGCGCGCCAGGTAGTGGCCACCACCGGATGGATCAGCCCAGTCCTGTACGAGAAATCCGTCGCGAAGGGGCAAGGCCTTCCTCCACTGTGAGGGGATGCCGAACATCATCACTCCGCGTCTCCAGTACAGCTCCACGGCCGTACGCCCACGCTGGGACGACCTCCCGCAGGGCATCCGTCGGCTCATCTCCCGGCGCCTGGGTGGTGTGGTGGACGCGGGGCCGAGTGCCGGAAGCGGGTTCACCAGCGGCTTTGCCGCCGTGCTCCGTGGAGCTGGGGAGCCCGAGTTCGTCAAGGCGGTCAACGCCAACGAGAACGCGGTGATCGCCGACTGCTACCAGCGCGAGGCGTTGATCAACCAGGCCCTGCCGATCGAGGTTCCGGCACCCCGCCTGCGGTGGACCGAGGGCACGGAAGACGGATGGATCGTTCTTGGCTTCGACGCGATCGAGGGAGGACGCATGCCTGCCGCGCCCTGGAAGCCTGACGAGCTTGCCTCGACCCTCGACGCCTGCACGATCAAGGCCGAGGCGCTCTCCATGCCCTCGGCGGCACTCCAAAAGGTCGGGCTCAAGCCGATCGGTGACGGCAGTGATTTCGCGGACTGGCGTGACCTCACCGGCGGCGCCACCAGCCCGAGCATCCTGCCGGAATGGGTGCCCACCGACAGGCTCGACGCCCTGGCCGAACTGGAATCCCACTGGCGACAAGCCGTGGCCGGCGATGCTGTCCTCCACCATGACCTGCGTCAGGACAACGTCCTGATCGACACGGGAGGCGCTGCCTGGATCTGCGACTGGAACTGGCCTTGCCTCGCAGCGAGCTGGTTCGACCTTGTGCTGCTCCTGGCCACAGCACACGCCGACGGACACGACGCCACCACCCTCTTCGAGGACCACCCCACCGGCCGTGGAGTCGACGGAGAACAGCTCGACGCGGCCCTGGCTGCCCTCTCCGGGTTCTTTCTCGTTTCCGGCGCTCAGCCACCAGCCGATTGGTCCCCATACATCCGCCAGCACCAGACCTGGTGCGGAGAAGTCACGCTGCGCTGGCTCGCCGACCGACGCGGCTGGACACACTGACCAAGACCACCCGCCCGAAGGGAATCCGCAGCCCATAAATAGCAGGCACACTGGCGATACACCCCACTACCCTCCGGTCATGTCGAAGACGCCACGTGTCCGATTCGCCCCGTCCCCGACGGGCATGTTCCATGTCGGCGGAGCCCGCTCCGCCCTCTACAACTGGGCACTGGCACGACAGCAGCAGGGCCGGTTCGTCCTGCGGATCGAGGACACCGACAGCGAACGCAACCGCCCCGAATGGGCGGACGGCATCCTCAGAGCACTCGCCGCACTCGGCATCAGCGACAAAGACCCAGTCTTCGAAGGCCCCAACTTCCAGTCCCACAACGCCGATGCCCATCGCCAGGCGGCCCTCGATCTGTTCGACGCGGGCCGCGCGTACTACTGCGACTGCACCCGGGAACAGCTCACCGCGCGCACCGGATCACAGCACCTCGGCTACGACGGCTTCTGCCGCAACCGAGGCCTCCGCTACGAACCAGGCCGGGCGCTGCGGTTCAAGACCCCGGACGACGGCGACACCGTCATCGACGATGTCGTGCGCGGCCGCACCGAGTTCCCGAACCCCGCCATCGAAGACTTCGTCATCGCCCGCGGCAACGGCACCCCGGTGTTCATCCTCGCCAACGCGGTAGACGACATCCGAGAGCGCATCACCCACGTCATCCGAGGCGAGGAGCACCTGTCGAACGCGCCCAAGCAGCAGATGCTGTGGCAGGCCCTGGACGCCGAACCTCCGGTGTGGGGGCATCTGCCAGTGATCGTGAACGAGAAGCGGCAGAAGCTGTCCAAACGCCGCGACAAGGTCGCCCTGGAGGACTACCTTGCCGAGGGCTACCTGCCCGAGGCGATGGTGAACTACCTGATGCTCCTCGGCTGGGGGCCAGGCGACAACATCGAGATCCGCCCCTACGAGGAACTCGAAGCCCGCTTCCAGCTGGAGGACGTCACCAAGTCCTCCGCATTCTTCGACGTGAAGAAGCTCGCAGCATTCAACGGCGAGTACCTGCGCAACCTCAGTGAGGAAGACTTCGTCACCGCATGCAGGCCGTGGCTTGAGGTACCGCACGCCTCTTGGGGCGAGGGTGCCTTCGACGAGGCGGCATTCCGATCGGTGGCAGGCCTTGCGCATACCCGGCTGACAGTGCTGGGCGAGATCACCAAATACGTGGACTGGCTGTTCCTCGCCCAAGCGCCGCACGACGAGACGTCCTGGGCGAAAGCCATGAAGCCGGGTACGGACGCAATCCTGCGCTCAGCTCGCAACCGTTGGGCCGATGCGGAGTGGACAGCCGACGCGCTGAAAACCGCGCTGGAGAAGACCGCTGCCGAGCACGGGCTCAAGCTCGGCAAGGCGCAGGCCCCGGTCCGGGTCGCCGTCACGGGACGAACCGTGGGTCTGCCCCTGTTCGAGTCGGTCGAGGTCCTCGGCCGTGAACGCACACTGGCCCGCATCGACGCAGCGATTGTGGAGCTCGCCGAGGGCAGCGAGTGACCTGACCCGCGAAGACCCTCGCGCCCCTTGGCTGGTTCCGGTGGTTGTCGCCGTACCTCCGCGCTACCTGAAGGCGGCACGGAGGTACAGGCGGGGCTCTACTCGATCAGCACGTTCGCCAGCCGGCCCGGGACCACAATGATGCGCTTCACGTTGTGCCCCTCGGCTTCCCGCTGCACTGCGGAGACTTCCAGGACTGCACGTCGGACGTCGTCGTCGGAAGCATCCGCAGGCACACTGATGCGGCCACGGAACTTCGCATTGACCTGAACGATCATCTCGACCGCCTCTTCGTGCAGCAGTCCCTCCTCGGCGACGGGCCATGGCTCTTCCCATACATGCTTGCCGGTGAGCCGGTGGTACACCTCGCTGGCCACGTGGGGAGCGAAGGGCAGGAGAAGTGAGGCAAGCGTGCTCACTGCTTCGATAGCCACGTCCCTTGAGACGCCGTCCTGCAGGGCTTTGCTGCAGTCGTTGGACAGTGCCATGAGCGCGGCGATGGCGGTGTTGAACGCGAACCGCCCCGACATGTCCTCGGTGACCTTGCTGATGGCCCAGGCTGTCCTCCGCCGCAGCGCAAGATCACGCCCGGGATCCGACACCTTGCCGATGAGGGTGTTGTCGCCGCTATTGATCTCCTCGGTGTAGCGCCAGACCCTCTTGAAGAATCTGGACACCCCTTCGAGGCCCTCGTCGGACCAGTCGGCGCCCTGCTCCGGTGGTCCCATGAACAGCACGTAGCAGCGGGCTGTGTCTGCGCCGTACTTCTCGACGATGGCCCGGGGCGAGACGACGTTGCCCTTCGACTTGGACATCTTCGCGCCGTCTCTAGTGATCATTCCCTGCGTGAAGAGCTTCCCGAACGGTTCCTGAACGGGCAGGTGGCCGAGGTCGGCCAGTGCCTTGCACAGGAATCGGGAATACAGCAGGTGCAGGATGGCGTGCTCGACGCCGCCGATGTACTGGTCGACGGGCATCCAGGCGCGCATCGCTTCCTGGCTGAACGGGGCGGTGCTGTTGTCCGGGTCGCAGTAGCGCAGGTAGTACCAGGACGAGTCGACGAATGTATCCATCGTGTCCGTCTCGCGCCGGGCATCGGCTCCGCACTCGGGACACGAGGTGCGTACCCACTCATCGGCTGTTGCGAGCGGGGACTTGCCCTTTGGGGCGTAGTCCTCCACGTCGGGCAGCGGCACGGGCAGTTGGTCCTCTGGCACCGGTACCGGCCCGCAGTCGTCGCAGTACACGATGGGGATAGGACAGCCCCAATAGCGTTGCCGTGACAGCAGCCAGTCACGGAGCCGGACGCTGACCACCCCCTCGCCCTGCCCGGCGTCGGCGAGCTGCGCGGTGATGCGCGCCGCGGCATCACCGCTGGGTGCTCCGTCGACCCCGGCGGAGTTGATGGCCACTCCCTGCCCGGCATAGGGCAGTTCGGGAATCGTGCCGTTAGGGAGGGCGATGACCGGCTGGATGGACAGTCCGAGCACTCGGGCGAAGCCGAAGTCTCGGGCATCGTGTGCCGGCACGCCCATGATGGCGCCGGTGCCGTACTCCATGAGTACGTAGTCGGCCACCACGATCGGAATCTTGTCCCCGGTCAGGGGGTGGACGGCGTGCCGGCCGGTGATGACGCCGGTCTTGGGCCGCTCATCGTTCCCGCGGTCGCTGTGCCCGGCGCGTCGGGTCGCATGGGCGTACTCGCGGACCGCGGCCTCCTGCGGGGTGCCTGAGGTGAGGGACTCCAGGTCAGGGTGCTCCGGCGACAGCGCGAGGAACGTGGCGCCGTACAGGGTGTCGGGCCGAGTGGTGAACACCCGGACTTCGTAGTCGACTTCGGCACACCGGAAGGACACGCTGGCCCCGTCGGAGCGTCCGATCCAAGCACGCTGCATGGTCTTCACATGCTCGGGCCAGTCGAGGCTGTCGAGGTCGTTCAGCAGGCGCTCGGCGTACTCGGTGATGCGGAAGAACCACTGCTCGAGCTGCTTGAGCTCCACCAGACTGCCGCACCGCTCGCAGCGCCCATCCACCACCTGCTCGTTGGCGAGTACCGTCGCATCCGACGGACACCAGTTCACCGCGGACCGCTTGCGGTACGCCAAGTCGGCCTTGAGCAGCTGCAGGAAGATCCATTGCGTCCACCGGTAGTAGCCTGGCTGATGGGTGCTGACCTCCCGCGACCAGTCGATCGAGATGCCCCACCGCTTGAACTGCTCACGGAACGACGCGATCGACTCATCCGTCGAGACCCGAGGATGCTTCCCCGTCCGGATCGCATGATTCTCCGCGGGCAGGCCGAAGGCGTCGAACCCCATCGGGTGCAGCACATAGTGGCCCTGCCGCCGCAGGAAGTGCGCCACCGCATCACCCACCGCGTAGTTCTTGAGGTGACCTACATGCGGCTCCCCGCTCGTGTACGGCAGCATCTCCAGCACGTACGCGTTCTTGTGCGGCGCGGACGTGTTTGTAACCTCCCACGTCCGTTTCTCCCGCCAAAGTTGCTGCCAGCGAGCTTCGATGGCATGTGGATCAAACTGCTGTGCTGGAATGGGGTCAGGCATAGATTCCCTCGTTCGAGAAGTGCCTGCGAACCGGGCTTCGTCAGAAGGGCACGAGGACCGGACGGCAGGCAGGGGCAGGTGACTGAACTGGTCGCGAACGGGGCCAGAAGGATCAGCAGGCCGTGCCGAATCTTGCCGGTGCTGCCGCCTGGCCGCGCCGCAGAGAGCAACGGGACCAATGGACGCTGGGGCAATGAATGCCGAGCGTCTCCCGAACTCCTGGTCAGGCCGCTAGTCGGGGCAAGACCTGAGAGTTGAGGGGCAACGTGCCGCACGCGGTGAGCACCGCCAACTTGAGGCGGCAGGCGTCTAGATGGAGAAGCTCACAGAGGGCAAGGGCAGAGACGGCAGCCTTCACCAGCCAGCGGTGGCGCAGCCAACCGTGGAAAACGAAGGAATCACCCACCTGCATTGACCGCTCCCGGCGCTATTCGTCTCCATCTGCGTGTTAACGAGGCACAGTAGAGGGTCCAGAGTTCGGCCACAACGAGATTGGCGCGCGATTGATCCGTTACGAGCACCAAGCGCGCACCTACCTCTCTCCGCTCACGAGTGCTTAACCGGCCTGTCGCGCCGGACGCGGTGATCAAGCTCCCACAGGGCCGTCCGGTTGGAGCCCCACTGCACGGTCGCCATCGCCGCGTCGATGGCGAACCACCCGTACTCGGTGTGCTCGCTGGAGAGAGTGAACTCTGGGTCGTCGACTTGCACCCCGAAGGTGTACTCGGGGATCACCAGCGCATCCGGCCCCCACGTGAACTCACCAGTGACACTCACCACTGGAATCGTCGCCTGCGCATCCAGTTCGATGAACTCGAAGGCGCCGGCCAGTCCGGCCTCCTCGGCTACCTCTCGCCTGGCGGCCTGTAGCGGTGTCTCTCCCGCCTCACCACCACCAGCAACCCCCTGCCAGTAAGCGCCGTCCAAGCGACGGAACAAGGCGTAGAGCAGCCCTCCCTCAATCTGCCGGTACGGCAGCACCAACACCTGGAACGGAGCGCGACCCTCCAGAGCTTCAGCCACCGCCCCACGGTAGAGCCGAGGAACCGCTTACGGTGTCGATCAGCGTCATCGCAGCCCGTCCCACCCGTCACGGAGTCCCACTGCGCCGATACCCGACCCACAGTCGCCCGCCAGCCCGCACCAGGACCTCGTCAACGACGCCAACAAGGGCTTCGGCCTGCCCATTCAACGCCCCACGAACAGCATGGTGCAGGCGCACATTGAGGCCAGGTGCTGCGTCCTCGAGGCGACGTGCCAGCCACTTCCCGCCGCCACCCCATGCCCCGCCGAGCGCCAGCGCCAGTTCGCCCGTCCGTCTCGCCAGCTCTGAGGCGATGAACAGCCGCTCACCCTCATCGGTACACCCGGCGAGATCGTCCAGGAGATCCGTGATCGAATAGCGGAAGTCCTCGATCTCCTCCGCTGTCGTCGCAGGTGGACCCGCGAGGGCCAGCTTCCTGGCTTCGGCAGCCAGACGCTCACCGAGCCCATCCACGTCGAAGAGCAACTCGCCGTCCGCACACATCCACAGCAGCGGGGACCGGCGCTTGCGAATTTCCCGGTCCACGAATGCGTGCCAAGACTCTTCGGTGTGCACGAAGAGCTCCACGGGCCAGTCACCGTACTGAAGGCTCTCTCTGTACGGAGCCGGCAGGCCATGCAACAGCACCACGATGTCCAAGTCGGACAAGGCCGTGCGGCGCTCCGTCAGTACGTTGCCCCCCAGAAACGCCGCACGAGCAACAGGATGACGTTCCTCTACAACGGCGCGGGCAACGACAACGGGATCCATGCAGCCACTATCGGTATCCAGGACGCGTCACGCATGTGGTTTGTTCAATTGCTCGGGTGAGCGTCGTGCGCCATGCCCGATGTGCGCACGGGTCGGCCGCCAAAACTTTCCACAGGCTGTGGATGGCTGCTGGCCTACCCCCACAGTCGACTGCACCCTGTGCGGGCGAGCTGTTGTCCGTTGCCTCCTGTGACCGTTGATCGCGTTCGAGATCTCTCGCGCAGGCGCGGCAGACAAGGTGCAGTTCCGTCTCACCACGACAGTATTGAGATCAACAGCGCCCACTGCATGCGCCACGCCATGCCTGTACCAGAGCTTCAACCGAGGCGAACCGGTCAGCAGGATCGCTGGCAGTCGCACGCTCGATGACCTTCAGCTGTGACGACGAACCGCGCCACTTCCGCTCGTCATCGCCTGCATCCAGCAGCAGACGCAGGACCCGGCCGAGCACGAACACGGTCGTTCGGATATCGATGGTCGAGCCTTTGGAGAACTCCTCCGGCGCCATGAAACGGCGCGAGCCTGGCAGCCGATCGGCTTCCAGGATGAACGGCCCCGGCCTGTACTCGTCCAAATCGCACAGGGCCATGCGCTGCGCCTCGAAGTCGTAGAGGAGGCATCCGTCGTACAGGTCGACCGCGACGAACCCCGCCTGTTCCACGGCCAGATGTGCGTCGAGGATCGCGTTCAGGGACCGCAGAATGTCCGCGACAGGGAGATTCCGGAATAGAGCCATCGGACTCGTCGGGTCCGACCGGCCACCATGGCGGGAGACGGTGGGGTGGTACAAGACCTCTCCGTCGACCCACGGATAGATCAGCGCCAGGCCGCCCTGGATCTTGAAATGGTGGCGTAGGGGCACGATCGCCGGATGCTGCACCGCACCGTGCACACCCAGAGCACGCCCCAACGAAGTTGCTCCCGTCGGAGTGGCTGCACTCTTTACGAACCATCGCTCGCCTCCGACTGCGACGCCGTACGACACGCAGCCGGAGTCTTGCTCCCGGAATGCCCGGAAGATGTGACCTACGCCTTCCAGGTACGGCTCCAGCCGTTCGACAGAGGCAACGTCCAGCAGCGGATGCGTCGGCATGACGCACGATCCTGCCAGCACGTATGCGCAGCCGTGCTGGCATCGACCGTTCCGTGTGCGATCACATCTGGTCGGGAGACTCGATACCGAGCAGGCGCAGGCCAAGTTCGAGTGTCCGTGCGGTCAGGTCACACAGGACCAGGCGGCTCTGTCGGGTCTCGCCCTCGGAACGAAGCACCGGGCACTTCTCGTAGAAGGAGGTAAACGTGCTGGCCAGGGAGTAGAGGTAGGTGGCGAGCTTGTGGAACTCGAGCGTTTCGGCGACCGAGGCCACCAGGCTTCCGAAGGCGAGCAGTTCCAGCGCGAGCTCCCGCTCCGCGGGCTCGGTAATCGCCAAGGCTTCGATGTCCTGCGGCGGCTCAGCTCCGGAACGCCGGAAGATGGAGCAGATGCGGGCCCGCGCGTACTGGAGGTACGGCGCGGTGTTGCCTTCGAACGACAGCATCCGGTCGTAGTCGAAGACGTAGTCCTTGAGCCGGTCGGTCGATAGGTCGGCGTACTTAACCGCCCCGATGCCCACGGCCCTGGCGACAGCGGCACGCGCTTCGTCATCAAGCTGCGGGTTCTTGGAGGCGATGACCGCGGCCGCCCTGCTCACCGCCTCCTCGAGCAGATCGACCAGTTTCACTGACGCGCCGGCCCGAGTGCGCAGCATCTTGCCGTCGTCGCCGAGGATCGACCCGTGCCCGATGTGCTCAGCCCGCGCGGGCGGCACGAGCCAGCCAGCATCCCGCGCTACGGCGTAGATCATGTCGAGATGCTGGCTCTGAGGAAGCCCCACCACATACAGCAGCCGGGTCGCGTGCAGGTTGTGCAGGCGATGCCGGATCGTGGCCAGGTCGGTGGCCCCGTAGCCGAAACCGCCGTCGCCCTTGCGGACAATGATCGGAAGCGGATCCCCGTGACGGTTTGTGTAGCCCTCAGGGAAGACGCACAGCGCACCCTCGCTCTCGTGCAGAAGAGCACGTTCGTCGAGTTCGTCTACGACCTGCTGCAGGTGATCGTTGTAGGCGCTCTCGCCGACGAAGTCCGCCTCGGTGAGCCGTACGCCCAGGAGCCCGTAGACGGTCATGAAGTACTTCTTCGACTCGTCGACCAAGGTGTGCCAGAGGCGCAGGGTCGTCTCATCGCCCCTCTGGAGCAGCACCACCCGCTTGCGGGCGCGATCCTTGAACTGCTCGTCGGCATCGAACTTGCGCCGGGCTGCCTGGTAGAAGCCGTTGAGATCGCCGACGGACAGTTCGTGGGCAGCCTCGGATTCGCCGATGTCCAGAAGGTGCTCGACGAGCATGCCGAAGGGCGTGCCCCACTCGCCGATGTGGTTCTGCCGGATGACGGTGTGGCCCTGCCACTCCAGCAGGCGCACCGCCGCATCGCCTATGATCGTCGACCGAAGGTGCCCGACGTGCATCTCCTTGGCGGCATTCGGCGCGGAGTAGTCGACCGTGATCCTCTGCGGCGCCCCGGTCTGAGGAACCCCGAGCCGCTCGTCGCTACAGATCTCGGCCAGCAGTCGGCCCAGGGTGGCGTTCGCGATCGTCAGGTTGATGAAGCCGGGGCCGGAGACCTCGACCGATGAGCATAGGTCGTCGAGTTGAGCAACCTTCACCACCTGGGCGGCGATGTCTTGGGGGTTGCCACCGAGCTTGCGGACGAGAGGGAGGGCAGCGTCGGACTGGAAGTGTGCTCGTTGGGATCGGCGGATGGTCGGATCGACGGGGGTGCCCGCCACCGATTCGAACGCCGGAGCCAGCCTCTGATGCAGCAACTCTTCCAGATTCGCCATCCGGAGACGCTATTCGGCCTGAATGGCTGCCGTCCATGGAATTAGCCACTGACGCTCGTGGGGACGGGACCCTTGGTTCGTGCTAAAGACTGAGGACGGCACCTGTCAGGCCATGCCAACCTGCTCTCCATGGTTAAGACGAGGATGACAGGCGGCGGACAGCAGGGCGCCAACTGGCAGTTGCAGATGCTCCCCGAGCTGGAGGAAATGGCTTCCCGCGACAGCCGCATCCAGGAACTGAGGCCCTACGGTTCCGCGGCCGGTGATCAGCCTTGCACCGACCGGTGGTCCGATCTTGACCTGTCAATCACTACCGCCGAGCCGCTTGCCGTCGCGGAGGATTTCGCCCGTGGGATCAGCGCCCGCTACTCTCCCATATTCGCCACCAGCCGCAGCGGGAGCTCCGTCCGCTACACCCTCCGACTGGTCCTGTCCGACCTGCGCCGGCTCGACATCACCGCTGCGGACCCCGTTGACCGCAAGGCACCACCCGGCCCTATCCACGCGGTCGGCGACGATCCGCCGTGTGCCATGGCCGAACTGGTCAACGACTTCCGCTTCGACGCCGTTCTCGCAGCGGTCAAGGCGGCCCGCGGAGACGTCCTAATCGGTGCCCACCTCACGCTGCAGCTCGCCCGGCACGTGCTCGTGGCTGCCATGCTCCTACGCGACCGCGACACCGGCACGGACCACCACCGCTTCGGCGGAAGCCGCTGGGATGCATGGGCCACAAGACTCACCTCAGCACCTGCCCCGTACAACCGCTACGGCATCACCGCGGCCATTCGGTACTACACCGATGCGCTTGAAGAGGTTCTGACCGACTGGGATGCAGAGCTCCGCAGTGACAACCAGCCGCTGGTTACACTCCTGGACGCCGTGGACGAGCAGCCCGCAGCTCGTCAGACGGCATGAGCTGCGACAACCACTGCCGTCTCGGCGAAGAAGAAGTCCCCAGCATCGGCCGCCTGTTGAACCGCGTCGTACCACTTGTCGATCTCGTCCAGCCCCACCGTGCCGTGTCCTCGTCTGGCGGTGGACCGCAACGCTCCCCGGATATCACCGACACGCCGGGCTGCGTGGCCGGTCAATTCAGTCGAGGACGTCACCACGGTCTCCACATGCGTCCGGACAAGCGGTGATGCGTGGACCAAGCCGGGCAGCTTGCGACCGATCCTGCCGTCAGAGCTATCCATCCACGGTGGAGCGTCGTCGGCGAAGGCGTGGCCGACCCTGCGGTCCAGGTCGACAGGGACACCGGAGATCACGATCGCGTCGAAGTCCGAATGGGACAAGACCGCCCGGCCGCCTGGCCGCAGCACTCGCCAGATCTCTTTCAGTAGTTGCGCCGGGTCGGGCAGGCACTCCAGAAGGTTGGACGAGATCACCGCGTCCACGCTCGCCTCGGCAAGCGGCAGCTTCTCTCGCAGATCTACGGAAGCTAACTCCACGATGCCTGAACGGTGTTGCAGCCGCTCGCGGGCCGTGTCCAACGCCTGCTCAGAGCGGTCGAGACCTGTGAGGTGCGCCTGCGGAAAGCGTCTCGCGAAGGCTGCCAGGGCCGGGCCCGCGCCGCAGCCCAGGTCAACCACCCGGCCCCGTTCCGGAAGCCCGGACAGTTCTATGAAACGGTTGTGCAGCGTCTCGTTGGTCTCTGGCACGCAGGTCTCCTTCTCGTACCGCGCAGTGATACATGTACGCGTCAGATGCCACACACCATAGGCCGCTGTGATGCTCCCCTATGCCGGAGTTTGAGGCGGTCCGGATGGCAAGATCAACGCCGACAGGGAGGGGTTTCGTATGCGTCCAGTGGTGCATCTTGTGGGTTGTGGAACACGCCCTACCGGGGATCTCCCCGACTTCGCGTCCGCGCTGCGGGCGGCCGGATGGGATCCGTGCATCGTCCCCAGTCCGGTGGGGCGTCGATTCCTGGACATTGGCCATGCCGAACAGTGCTCTGGGCAGGCGGTGCGCTGGGACTTCGACCCAGATGACCCTGTGGCACTACCGCAGGCAGACGCGGTCGTTGTCGCGCCGGCAACGTTCAACACGATCACCAAGCTCGCCGCGGGGATCGCTGACACTCTGGCCCTCGCGGTGACTGCCGAGGCTGTAGGGGCTCAGGTCCCGGTGGTCGCGGTGCCGTGGACGAACTCCAGCCTGGCGGGGCATCCGCTGTACGAACCTGCCCTGCAGTCCCTGCGCGAGTGGGGTGTGCGCATACTGCCAGCCGATCAATCGGATCCCTTCCCGTGGAAGTCACTGCACGGCGTACTCGAGCGAATCCACAATGACTTCGTTCACACGGCAGCGGACAGCACGACTTCCTCATAGGCGAGTCGAGCTCGACCGTCTGCGCATCAGGCTCCGCAGACGCGGTGCGTCGGAATTGCGCAATGGGTGGATGCGGAGCCGGGCGCATCCTGTGCCGTGGTGCAGACAGACCCTCACCGGTCAGGCGACGGAGGGCAGAGGAACTGCCCTCCACCGCCAGCGGCCCGACCCGGGCGACGAGTCGTACCCCGCCCAGTCAAGGCCAGTGGGCTGCGGCCGGTACGTCGTCTCGGCCCGATGGCTGGGAAGAAACGGCTGCAGCACGCGGTGGAGGCACGGTCCTGATCGCGCTGTGAAGTACCGGCGCAAGACGGCAGCACGCAAGAGTGGGGGCGGCTTCGGTACCGCGATCTCGGCCCACACGCGTTTGCCGCGCTCGACGTGCTGCCAGCCAGTACGGGCGGCGAGAGCGCCGACGAGCTCCATGCCACGGCCGTGCTCCTCCTCGACACCGGCCTCGTGCGCCAGCGGGGCATCACTGCTGGTATCGAGGACGTCGATCAGGAGGCGACCGGGCTGGTGGTACAGCGAGACAGTTACCGCCCCGGTGGTGTGGACGACCGCGTTGGTGACCAGCTCGGATGCCACAACACCGACGGTGTAGGCGGTGTCGTCGTCCAGGGCGACGCCCCACGCCCGGGTCTTCTCGACGATCGCGCGCCGGGCAGCAGGAACCTCGCTGCTGGTGCCCGTGATGTCGAAGCGGGTGACGAGCGTAGGCATGGCGGGCATGGCGGACGCCTCCGAAACGGACGAGGGCGGCCCCGTCCCCGACGGGGGACACGGGGGCGGGACCGCCGATCTGGCAACCAGCCGAAGCAGGAACGCTGCGGTTCTCTCGCTCCGGGCTGGCAGAACATAAGTCAACGCCGTGACCCGGGCTCCATGTGACTCCAGCCAGTGACTCCAAGATGGAGTCACCGCGTCCTCATGGGTCATAACCTCGAAGAACGCTACGAGGGGGCGCTTTTGATGGGCCGACAGCATCAGGATCTACGCGAGGTCGTCGCCGGGCTGCTCGGTGATCCACGCCTGCTTGCCGCGTGTGCGGAGCGCGACATGGGGGCCCTGTTCCGGCTGCTCAACCACCGCGGCGTCAGCACCCGCCGCATCGCGGCAGCGGTGGACGTCACGCAGGGGCGGCTCTACGACTACATGAACGGCAAGAGCCGAGTGGAGAAGCTCTCGGTCTTCGAGCAGATCGCCGACGCCCTCCACATTCCCGGCCACCTGCTCGGGCTCGCGCGCCGCTCCTGGGAACCCCAAGCCCCAACACCGCAGAAGTCTGTGGAGACACCGCCGAACGGTGACGACCTGGCCGCCATGGATGCGTTCCGCGATGCAGACCGGCAAGCGGGCGGCGGCCGTCTGTACGGCGCAGTCGTCCGCCATCTGCACAACGACGTTGGACCGCGACTCGTCGATGCCCGCTCTGGGCTTCAGGTCTTCGCGGCCGCCGCGGCCTTCACCGAAATGGCCGGCTGGATGGCCCACGACACAGGACGCGATGAACTCGCCCAGCAGCACTTCGACCGTGCCCTGCCCCTCGCCCGCACTTCGGGCGACCTGACATTGGGGGCCAACATCGCGGCGAGCAGCAGCCATCTCGCCCTCCAGACAGGTGATCCGGTCCAGGCGGCGCACTTGGCTCGGACTGGCCTCGAGAATGTGGCCCACGGCCCGCGGATCCCGTCGTTGACCGCAAGGCTGCACACCATGCATGCCCGGGCCCTCGCCGTCACGCAGCAGCACGATCCCGCGGTGCGCGCACTCGACACGGCCCACACGGTTCTCGGAACATCGGTGGAGGCAGAACATCCGTGGATCAGCCCGTTCGACGCCGCCGCGCTCGCGAGTGAAGCCGCTCTGGTCATGCGGGACCTGGAAAGGTACGACGAGGCGCTCTCCCATGCGGAGCGGGCAATCAGTCTCCGGGAGAACGGCCGGGCACGGTCACTGGCACTGAGCCGCATCACCCTCGTCGGCATCCACGTCCAACGCTCCGACCTCGACGCCGCCGTCCACTTCGGGCTCACGCTGCTGACGACGAGCCCCAACCTCAGCTCCATCCGAGTCGTCCACCAGCTCGAGGAACTGCGCACCATGGTGGAGCCCCACCGGGGATACCCGCCCGTGCGGGACTTCCTGGCTCGATTCGATGACGCGGCACGGGCCAGAATGCTGTTGCTGGCCGACATCATCACGCCCCACAGCGGAGGCACCCTTCCATGAGGCCCACACCCGCAGACCCAGCCGCCTGGAACGCCTACCTGGCCGAGGGCAACGCCACCCAGGCCCGCAAGCGCGTCTCCGCCGATGTCCTGCTGCGCGATGGCCAGGGCCGCGTGCTGCTGGTGAACCCCACGTACAAGCCCGCATGGGATCTGCCCGGCGGCATGGTCGAGGCCAACGAACCCCCCGAGGACGCAGCAGTCCGAGAGCTGAAGGAGGAGCTGGGCCTCCACGTCACCCTGCGGGGGGAGTTGGTCGTGGACTGGGTGGGACCGCACGGGCCGTGGGACGACCAGCTGGCGTTCATCTTCGACGGCGGCATCATCGACGAAGAAGCGGCTGGCGCGCTGCGGCCGCAGGACGAAGAGCTTGCCGAGCTCGCGTTCTTCTCCCCCACTGAAGCCGGGACACTGTTGGGGCCACGGCTTACCCGCCGTTTCGAAGCAGCTCTCGCCGCCCTCGCAGACGGTCGGCCACGCTACCTCCGGAACGGCGCCTCCCCCTGGTAGCCATCCGTGCTCCCCGTCAGCAGGTGGTCTCTCTCGCAGTTCCCGACGAGCGGTGGTGGATGGAGGGCCATGTCTGAAGAGCCGCCGGCGTCGGCACCGACGAAACCACAGTGGGTTGGGCGCGGTGATGTGGTCACCGTCCAAGAACTCACCATCGCCGTCTCACGGACAGACCAGCGGCGCGGCGGCGGCAGAAGGGCCCTGGTGCAGTACGTGCAGTCGTACGTTGCCCGCTTCCTGCGGTCAAAGTTCCCCGTGGGGGCTTGAGCCTCGCACCAGGGGGGCCCGAAGCTGGCCAGCCCGAGCGCGAGGTCCTGGGCTGAGCCAGTAGCACGAGTAGAGATCAAGCGTTGAAACTTGCTGCCGGTCTTATCCAGCGACGTATGCGACAGCATCGTGGCTATGGATGCTTTCGAGGTTGCGGATGCGCACCGAGTAGCGAAGGCCTCGATCCCGGCACGCAAGGCTGACGTCGCGGGCCATGTCCTCGACGAACACAGGGTGGTCGTACGCCTGCATGGTGAGGACACGCTCGTCTGCGCGCTTGACCAAGGGCACTACAGGCGCCGAAGCGGACGACGTCAACAACCGCACCGCGCTTTGGACCGGCAGGGGGTACGGGGTGTCTCCCTGGCCCATCACGTTGAGCGTGATCCGGCTGCGCTGATTGTGCGCACCGTAGTCGGAGATTGCCTTCGAACATGGACAGAGGCTGGTGACCTCACTGGTCACTGCCGTTGCCACCGTCACGTCACCGTTGTCCCAGTGCCCTTCGATACGGACGTCGTGAACCTGTTTCGACTCACGGCCGCTGGCCGGCGCTACTACGGTCGTGCTGATGGGCATGGCCACCGTCACAGTAACCGCGGGCGCATCCAGCAGATCCGCTGCGGCCTTGAGGACCTGCGGCAGCTGCCGGGGGTCGAACCTCTGAAGGTGGTCGTGCGCGAGGGCGACCATGCGGCTCATGTGCGTGCCACGGCGGTCGTGCTGGAGCCGCACGGTGACCGCGATGTCCGCGATGCCGTCCTGACGGAGGTAGCCGTCCTCGAAGTACACGGGATAGCGAAGGCCACTGATGCCGACCTGATCGAGTTCGATGCCCCGAGAGTCAGTCTCATTCTGAATGTCGTGCATGCTCACTCGCCCCGATAAGTGCAACCGGATGTGCACGTCTCGCGGACGGTGAGGGCTGAGAGGGCGGGCAGCGTCGGCTGCAGCCGCTCCCAGATCCAGCGGGCGAGGACCTCGCTGGTCGGGTTCTCGAGGCCCTCGATCTCATTGAGGTAGTAGTGGTCCAGTTGAGCTTCGAGCGGCTTGAAGGCTCGCTTGACGTCACCGAAGTCCATGACCCAGCCAGCCTCAGGATCGACGGGAGCCTCTACATGGACGATGACCTTGTAGGAGTGGCCGTGCAGGCGCGCGCACTTGTGGCCCTCAGGAACCTTGGGCAGACGGTGCGCGGCTTCGAACGTGAACTCGCGAAAGATTTCCATTACTGAATTCCCAGATACTTGTGCGTCTGGAGAGAGAGGATCCAGCGCGGGTTCTTCATGCAGTAGTCGACTGTGGCCCGGGTGTTGGCTTCTGCGTCGGGTCCGTCCATGGGCTGGAGGCGGAAGAATTGGAAGTCGAGGTGCTCGAACTGGCCCGGGTCTCCGCCCAACTGCGGGTAGACGAGCTTCAACTCGTCGCCGCTTGTGACGACCAGGTCAGAGCCGATCTTCGGGCTGACGCAGAGCCAGTCGATGCCCTGTGGCGGTACGCGGGTGCCGTTCGTCTCCACCGCAACTTCGAAGCCCCTGGCGTGCAGAGCTTCGATGGCTGCCTCGTCAAGCTGCAGGAGCGGCTCGCCGCCGGTGCACACCACAAAGCGGTGTTCCGCGGAGGTTGAAGGCCACGCCTGCTCGACGGCTCGGGCAAGGTCATCAGGGGACGCGAACCGGCCGCCACCTTCGCCGTCAGTTCCAACGAAATCGGTATCGCAGAACTGGCAGATCGCCCGATGCCGATCCTTCTCAAGTCCTGTCCAGAGATTGCACCGCGAGAAGCGGCAGAAGACAGCGGGCCGGCCCGCATGGCTCCCTTCGCCCTGCAAGGTGTAGAAGATCTCCTTGACCAGATAGGTCATTCTCAGACGCCCTGGTACTGCACGGGGTCAGTGGTACCAGCCTCAGCGAAGCCCTTCAGGCGGAGCAGGCAAGTCTCGCAACGGCCGCAGGCCCGACCCTGCTCGTCCGGGTCATAGCAGCTAGAGGTCTGGGAGTAGTCCACGCCCAGGCGCAGGCCCTCGCGAACGATGTCGGCCTTGGACATCGCGATGAGGGGGGAATGGAGCTTGAGCTCCTGAGTTCCCTCAAGGCCAGCCCTGGTCGCAAGGTTCGCCATCTTGGCGTAGGCGTCCATGTACTCAGGACGGCAGTCGGGGTAGCCGCTGTAGTCGACGGCGGTCACGCCGGTGAAGATGTCGCTCGCACCAACGGTCTCCGCGTAGGCCAGGGCGAATGACAGGAAGATCGTGTTACGTGCCGGCACGTAGGTGATGGGCACGCTGCTGTCTGCGTCACTGTTGCTGGCATCGTCGAGCGAGTCGTGCTTCGGGACGTCGATATCAGCAGTAAGGGCGGAGCCACCGAAAACTCGCAGGTCGATGTCTGCGATGACGTGGCGGGCTACGCCCTGAGTCTCTGCCACGCGCTTGGCGGCTTCCAGTTCCACACTGTGCCGCTGGCCGTACCGGAAGCTGAGCGCGTACGGCGTGTAGCCCTGGTCCTTGGCGATGGCCAGAACTGTCGTCGAGTCCAGGCCGCCGCTCAGTAGAACGATCGCGGGACGTCCCATGCCTTGCTCCCTAGTTAGCTCTGCGTGTACTGGTGCACCCTAGCGCCAAAACTGACGGGTAGAGTAACCGCGATAAGTTACTAGTTAAGGCTGTCGGGAGTCGAGCTGCGTGAGGCAACTATCGTTGGTGGTGACTTGCACGGACCGTAAGGCCGCTGTGCCGGAGGCCACGCTCCATGCAAGATCGCTACCGGCCGGCAGCGTGAAGGAACGCTCCGCAGCGTGGAGAGAGCGCGTCGAGACGGCTTCGAACACGAAGCCTCTAAGCGAGCTCTATCGGGGCGACCACTGGACACAGTCCCGTCGGCTAACTGCAGCGGCCGAGAAGGTCGGATTTGAAGCGGAACTGTGGGTGGCGTCGGCCGGCCTCGGCCTCCGGTCAGTATCGGCGGCGGCGCCTGCCTACGCGGCGACCTTCAGTACGCGACACGCCGACTCCGTCGCCGCCTCTACGGCTGACAGCGCCCAGTGGTGGGGGCACCTTCAGGAAGGAACTGGCCGCAAGACCGTGGAGGAGCTGGGGCGACAGGGTCCGGTCCTCATGGTCCTGTCCGAGGTGTACGCAAACGCCATGAAGGCCGAGATCCACGCGCTGGCCAGCGTTGGGGGCGAGGTCCTGCTGGTTGGAGGCGTCGAGGAGGTCCCCGGCATCCAGAGAGTCGCCTCCAACGCGGGTCTGCGACGCACGCTCGGCGGCACTTTGACGAGCCTGAACGTGCGCATGGCCGCCTCATGGCTTGAGCACTGCGAGGACGGCAGGCTGACCTCGACTGCCACCCGTGACTCGTGGCAGCAGTGGGCTTCCGGCGTAGCTGAGCCTGAGCGGTACGACCGGAAGCCGATGTCCGACGAGGACGTCATGGCATTCATCAAGCGAGAGAACGCGTCACATCCGGGCATCTCGCGGTCGCGACTCCTGCGTGTTCTGCGTGACGGCAACCAGGCATGCGAGCAGAGCAGGTTCGCCAACTTGTACATCCGAGCTATGGGGGAACGGTGACAGAGAACCTCATCAAGCGCAGAGCCCTGCGCATTGAGCAGAACCCGAACATTCCCCTGTATCTGTTTGCCCTGGAAGCGCGAGAAGTCGATCTAGTAGCCGATGTTGCACGGATCTCCCGGGATGAGGCTGGCAAGCTCTTCGGCTATCAACGTCCCGAAAAGAAGCAGCACGTTAAGCAAATTTTGGAATACCTCGACGGTGAGGATGTGCTGTTCCCGAATGGGCTCATCCTCGCCCTGCCCACCACGGTGCGGTTTAAAGGTAGTCGCGGCCCCAACCCAAGCGACGGACTGGCAACCATCGGAACTCTTGAGATTCCGCTGCCGGAGTCGCGGGACGCGCCTCGTCCGGCTCTGATCGTTGATGGTCAGCAGCGAAGCCGCGCGCTTGCACTCACTCGGCGATCCACCTTGCCGATCACGGTTGCGGGGTTCGTGACCGAAGATCTTGACATCCAGCGCGATCAGTTCCTGCGCGTCAATACGGTGTCTCCACTTCCGAGCAATTTGGTATCCGAACTCCTCCCGGAAGTGAACACCCAACTGCCGACCCGGCTGTCCGCCCGGAAGCTTCCCGCGATCCTCGTTAACGCGCTCAACCAGGATAGTGACTCGCCTTTCAAGGGGCTCGTGAAGCAGGCGTCGACGACTCCCGATAAGAAGTCGGACACGGTCGTCAAGGACAACAGTCTCATTACTGCGATCACTGAATCATTGTCACCTTCCGGTGTCCTCTTCTCGTACAAGAATCTGTCCAACGGAACTACTGACACCGCGGCCATTAGGAAGATTCTCGTGGTCTACTGGACTGCAGTAAGGGAGACTTTCCCTGAAGCCTGGGGGCTCCCTCCAGCCAAGAGTCGCCTTATGCATGGTGTCGGAATCAGGTCGCTGGGCCGTCTCATGGACCGGGTCATGGAGCGAGTTCTGTTTGATGCCGATATCGACTCGCCGGATATTAGCGACAGGGTCATGGCTGAACTGGCGCTCATTAAGCCGCACTGTCATTGGACCAAGGGGCGCTGGCCTGAAATCAACACCCCTTGGAACGAGTTGCAAAACACTCCCCGCCATATCAGTATCCTGTCAAACTTTCTGATTCGCGTTTATCGCGATTCGAGGATGAGTGCTTCGTGAAGTTCTACTTCCCTGATAGCCAAGATCAGATCTATCCCAGGTATGACTTCATCAACGATGAGTACCCGGATCAGCGGCATCGGCAGAGGGACGATCTGTATGCCCATCAGGCAGTAAAGCCCGCGCCCTACGACGGGATACTGGTCAGCAAGGCCATCGTGGATGGGTCGGTTAAGGGGGCTGGGAAGTACAGCGCCCCTCAGAGGGACCGGCTCTACCGAGACGGAGTGAGAACCTTTTTCGGGCTGCCTGACACGATGGAAAGCCTCGGCGACTGCGGATCCTTCAACTACATCAATGAAGAGCGCCCCCCGTACAGAGTTGAGGACGTTCTCCACTACTACACGGAGTGCCGATTCAACTCAGGAATCAGTATCGACCATGTGATCTTCGGCTATCGACCTGATGCCTCTGAAAAGGACGTTGATCCGGCATGGGTGAAGCGTCGCGAGATTTCGCTCGAGTTGGCAGAGCAATTCATCGAAGCCACCAAGAGTCACAATCGCCTGGTCACTGACAGGAAGCAGCATCTGGAACCGGTTGGTGCGGCGCAGGGATGGAGTCCGGCCAGCTACGCGGACAGTGTCGCCCAACTCCAGAAAATGGGCTACAAGCGGATCGCCCTGGGTGGCATGGTTCCGCTAAAGACGCCGGAAATCCTCGCTTGCCTCGAGGGGATCTCTGAAGTTCGCAAGAGTGGCGTCGTGTTCCACCTCCTTGGAATCACCCGTATCGACAGCATGGAACGCTTCGTAAAGTATCACGTCACCAGCTTCGACAGTACATCAGCATTCCGGCAAGCCTTTATGGACGAGAAGAACAACTACCACACTGCCGACCGGTCATACCTGGCTATCAGAGTTCCCCAGGTGGACGGGAACCCCACTCTTAAGCGGCTGATCTTGGCAGGAGTGGTGTCGCAGTCGGCGGCCATTAAGGCCGAACGTGAATGCCTCAAACTGCTGCGCCAGTATGAAGCCGACGAGAACTTCGACGTGCAGGAGGTCATGGATGCCTTGTACGCCTATCAAGCCCTCCTCGGTGACGACAAGAAACTGAAGAAGGTCGAGCACTACAGGGAAACCCTTGTCGACCGCCCTTGGGAGCACTGTCGATGCGAACTCTGCAAGAAGCACAAGATCGACATGGTTATCTTCCGTGGAACAGAGCGAAATAAGCGTCGCGGGTTCCATAACATGACGGTACTCGAAGCCAAGATGCGCAAGCTGCCGCTCACATAATCGCCCAGATCGCGCATAGCACTCAAAGCAACTTAAACAGGAGATGATGTGGCCGACCGCTACGTTCTGAAGGTTCCCGCCCTCAAGGTGCTCCAAGGCGACAAGGAGATCTTCTGCTTCGCTGTCGACGGCAAGAAGCTGGAAGACTTTGCCGCCGTCTCGCGCATCCGCCGCGACAGCCAGAAGAAGCTGCAGGGGTATCAGCGGCCTGAGGTCCTAAGCCACATCCGCTCGATCCGGCGCTACCTTGAGTCCGAGGGGGCGATGCTTCCCAACGCCCTGGTTCTCGGTTTCGATGATCGCGTCACGTTCGAACCCGCGGTCCGCGGCGGCAGTGTGAGCTACTCCATCCCCGGCGAATTGATCATCCCGGTCGACGAGTCGCTGCCTGACGAAGAGAAGCCGGCCTGGCTCGTGGACGGTCAGCAGCGCAGTGCGGCCATCAGGGACGCTGACCTCGCAGAGTTCCCCGTCGCAGCTGTGGGCTTCATCGCCTCTCAGGAAGAGCAGCGGTCGCAGTTCATCTTGGTCAACTCGACTAAGCCACTGCCCAAGGGGCTCGTGTACGAACTGCTGCCGGAAACCACTGGCAAGTTGCCGCGCTCGTACGCGCGCCGCCAGCTCGCTGCGAAGATCATGGTCCTGCTGAATATGGGGGACGGTCCGTTCTGCGGAAGGATCAGCAGCCCCACATCGCCTACCGGCAATATCAAGGACAACAGCATTCTGAGGATGCTGGAGCACAGCATCTACGAGGGCGCCTTGTACCAGTACCGGAACGCTGAGGACGGCACCGGGGACGAGGACGCGATGCTGGCGCACCTTCTGTCCTTCTGGACGGCAGTGGAGAACCTCTTCGAGGATGCGTGGAACAAGCCTCCCAAGGAGTCGAGGTTGACCCATGGTGTGGGCATCCAGGCCATGGGCTATGTCATGGACCGACTCACCACAGGCGTCCCCTTCGACAAGGTCAACTGGGACAAGACCCGCATCACCCTGCGCCGACTCGAGAAGCACGTGGCCTGGACTTCCGGCACGTGGAAGTTCTCGGATGGCCAGGAACGCAGCTGGAACGGTCTCCAGAACACGGCCAACGACGTGCGGCTGCTCAGCACCCACCTGCAGGCCCTAGTCAGCAAGTAGCCAAGTTCTGCGGCATCATCTGGTGGTCTCCCCGAACAGCTCGGGGAGACCACCAGTGCGTCAGACGCTCTCGGCGATCGTGCGCCGTAGACCTCGCTCTGCTGCGCGCAGGAGAGACGCCGAGCCACTGCCATTCGCGTACTCGATCGGCACGTCATTGCCACTGTGCTGAGTGATGAAGCCGGTGGCGGCGTGCTTGGCGCAACGCGTCGCTAGAACGACCACGTCCGCCCTGCGAGCCTTCTCTCGCAACTGCGGCGTGCCAACGTGGTCATAGGCAGTCGCGACCTTCACAGCAGGAGCGATCTTCTGCAACTCCTCCCGGCACCGGGTAAGTACCGCCTCGTCCAGGGAGTACAGGAGCAGCGTCGAAGGTGGCATCGACGCCAGGGGGTCATCCTGCACACCCTCCTCTGCGGGGACGGCCCAATCGAGACCGTCCAGGCCAAGTTCATGAGTGAGCCGCTGCGCGAAGGCCAGGTCAGCTTCCGCAAGGCGGTGCCGGTGAACGGACAACGGTGCGAGGAGATCGACACACAATCTCTCACGGGCGTCTACGTCAGGGCACGCAGCAAGAAATAGGCGGTCAACGAAGTCCAAGGCGGCCGAGGCCCGTTCGGGAGCGATCCACCGACTGCACTCCGAGCTAACGTCCTTGAGGATCTCTCCGTAGGTGTCGGCGGCGGGCGAGGCCCGGAGAGCGATGTCCATCAGAGCTTGCAGCACAGCCAGATCACCCGGGCCGTAGCGGCCGAAGGCCACGGCATTACGGATGAAGGCATGCGCGCTCTTCGGCGCCGGCTCGTCGTAACCCACGGCATCGAGGAACGAACCAACAGCACGCCACAGTTCACCCGCCGCGCCATCGCTCAACCCGTCCAAGAACTCCGCCAGAACGTCATCGTTCTGCGCCGGGGAGGGCCACAGCGCCCACACTTCGTCTTCGACGGCCTGCTTGCCCACCGGGCTTCCATCAGCAAGCGCAGAGAACAACTCTGGCCAAGACTCGACGGGCACGCCTGCATCAGCGTCAGGGGGTACCTTCGAGGATGCTTCGTCCACCGCATCAGGAACCGGCATAGCCGCCAGACGCTCGGCCTCACTCAGAACGAGCGCCGCGATCTGGGGCGCCTGATCCAGTTCCTCGACGGCCGCCAATGCCCGGCGAGCAACTGTCACATCATCGAGAATCACGGCCGCAAGCAAGACGACGGTCATCGCCTGAGGACCATACGACCGGGGATCGCCGCCAAGCAGTTCAGGGACCACCCTGCCGTGGGCGATGAGACCCTCTCTAGCCGCGTCGAGGTCTCGCGTAGCGAGAGGCTCCTCGAGGGCCACCGTGTAAACAGCGTTGAGAATGGCGGCCTTCACCGCAGCGGGTGGATCCTGGTGCACGATGTCCGGCAGGTTCGGAAATGCGAGAACCTTGTTGCTCACTCCGAGGCGATCCAGGCGCTTGAGCCTGAGATGCGCCAGGTTCGTGGCGGTGAGTCCACCGGCCGCCGCCAGCTGCTCGAGTAGATCCTGGGAAGCTGCTTCACCGCCCGCCGCGAGAGCAGCATCGAACTCCGCAATGAGACGACCGATGGGTTTGACTGCACGCCACAGGCGAGGAGGGCGGCTTGTGTAGGTCTTCTGCATCAAGAGCAATGCGTCGGTGAGGCTCTGTCGGTAACGCGAGGGCTGCGCGGTTGTCAGCCTGAAGGTCACGCGCTCGCCGGCGAAGTCCAAGATGGCACGCTCTACCGGGTCATCCGGGTTGAGCCGGGCTGGGCGCAGCCCGCCACGCTCCATGTCGCAATAGATGTACGTCGGCCCTGCGAAGGCTTCGATCAACTCAGCTGTCTTCGTTACGTCAGCCTGGTCGCGTGCAATGGCGTACATGGCGAATTGTTGGCTGTCGGCGTCCCACCGCGGCAGGACGATAGGTGCATCGCCGCCGTTCAGCAAAACGCTGACGAAGGGCTCGGTGCGCTCCTTGTGAGTGTAGTCCGGGCGCATGTCCGGCCAGGCGTCGTTTCCTGCTCCAAAGAATGCTCTGAGGAAGGCCTGGATACGTTCCGACGTCCAGTGTTTGGGCTGAGTCATGCGGCATCTCCCCACCGCTCGGCCAGGTCCAGGCGTGCCTGGGCAGCGGCGTCACTACCTGCCGTGTAGGTCACTCTCTCGTCGTTCTTCGCCATGCCGCGAACGGTGAAGTTCATCGAGCCGCTGAGCATCCAGTCGTTGCCGCACAAGGTCTTCTCGTGGATGTTCGGATCCTGCGCCAAGTGGACACGCTCCGGCGCTGCTGCCTTCGTGAGGCGGCGCAGGAAGTCGTCGTTGTGTGCGTCGGGGCGTGTAACGACGTGGATCTTCGCGCCACCGTGGGCGATGCGGGCGATGGCATCGGATAGGCGACAACTCTGTGGTGGAACATCGCCGAACAGCGCATCGTACGAACCGTGGCTGTTGTCGAGGACCTGGACATCGGTGATCCACGGTGACACCAGCCACAAGTGATCGCTAGGAGCAATAAACTCCGCGATCAGAGCCGAGGTCAGCATGGTGTCGACGCGCACAGTGGTGTGTAGCCCGGTGCGGATCGTGCGTTCCTGGGACTTCACTGCGAGGCCTCCCGCAACTCGATGCGGACCCGGAGTTCGTGCTGCTGACGGAGGATTCCGCAAACCTCTCCGTAGACGCGCAGTACGTCCCGGTCAATGTGGGTGACAGGAATCTGCTTCAAGGCTTGCGCCATTGACTGCTCCTTGCCCGCCGGGCAGATCAGATCGACGGCAGAGGTCTCTGCGAGACGCTTGCAGTAGGACTCAACCCAGGCAGGCTGCGTCACATCGACCTCGGGCAGCCGGTCATCGTGGGCGGCCTGGACCAGAAGCCGTTCCAGTACCGGGGACTTGGCGTACGGCTGGTAGTGCTTCAAGTCCTGGGTACGAGCCTGGTGACCCCGAGGCCACAGGAGGCTGAAGACCTGGTCGGCGCTGAGCGAACGGACTCCGGGCAGTTCGAGTTGCTTCGATCCCACGGCGTAGGCCACGACGCGTGCGTCGACTTCAATCCCCAGACGCTCTTCGAGTGCAGCCCAGGCTCTTACGAGAGCGAGAGCCGCGGCGTCGATGTCGGGCCCGGAGCCCGGGCGCAGCAAGCGTGTGGACAAGGCCGCGACTGCCGCATGCCGAGGCGGGCCGTCCAATCGAGCCCATGCCTCCCGCAGATCACCGAGTGCGTCCTGGGCTTGCTGCGCCGGCACGTTAGCGCGAAGTGTCGCCATGGCACGTGCGGCGGCACCGCCTGGTTCCTCAGTGACGTGCTCGAGGAGACGCGTCAAAGTGGCATCCACATACTCAAATTCACTGGGCGCGAGGCTGTTCGTCACAAGTCCCCAGAACCGTCGAGGATCCGCCGAGTAGTAGTCGATCAGCTGCTCGATCACGCCGAGGCCCCCGACGGAGGTCTCGCTGAGCCAGATGGTCGTCAGCCCGTCCGGTTCGTCGGCTGGCAGTACATCGACGATGAGGTCGCCGTCTTGCGCGTTCGGGCAAGCACGCTGGGCGGCAGCCCGGATCCCGGCGGCCATGGTGTCGCGGTAGGCCCGCCGCGCCAAGTCAGCCGTGTCAGCGGACACGTCCTCGATCACAAGGAGGTTAGCTGCTCGGTTAAGAGCCGCGATGACCGTGCCGTGGGTGACCAGTGTGCTCAGTTCCGCAACAAGGCGGTCATTGTCCATGTGCTCCTCGGACAAGTCGGCATCGCGATAGAGCACCTGGAAGATTCTTGCCAGGTCCCTGCTCCAGCCACCACTCGCGAGGAGCGTGCGGATCTCCTCGTTCGTTCGCTCGGCAGCCAGACCAGCCAACGCGAACGCCGTCAGGTAGATCTGAGCGAGTCGCTCCCGCTGGAAGAAGTTCGAGATATCGGCGAGTTCTGGATCTTCTTGAACCGCGTGTGAGAACGCAAGGGCCCGCCATTGCGGCTGGGCCAGGTACTGCTTGACCGCCGGGTCTTCGACGTTCAAAGGACGCAACCTGAAGCAGGCAGCATCGACGCCGAGGCGGAAACCGAGGGCAGCTGGCTTACCGCGGAGTTCGTAGCGGACGGACTGGTTCTCGCTGTCCTGGCGTTCACGGCGGACCGTGCACTCGGCACCGATCGTCATGCGCCGCACCTCGACGGGGTTCCCAGCGGCGTGTGTCGCGAAGCTGACGGCGTCGATCCGCCGCTGCCATGGGGACGGTTTCGGCACCATCCCTTCGTCGAACGGAACATCGTTAGGGACAACAACCTGTGTACCCCACACCGGGACGCCCTGCGACTGGTCAATGATGTCGCCATCTGGCTCGACCAGCCCTATCCGCTTCGGCCTTACGACCTCGAATTCCGCCCCGCCGTGCTCATGGGGCCGCCAAGGGCCCTCGGGCATCCCATCCCTCACGAACTGGGTGAGATTCAGAACGTCACTGCCTTCGGAAGGGAGAGGAAGCCACGTGCGATGGTCATCGCTCAAGTACCCGAATCGTCGGCTGACTCGGCCGGGTACTGCCTCCGTCAGGGCTCTCCCGATCGGCATCGGCTCGACGGCTCCATCTCCGTCGTCAAAGGGGAGTTCCAGATCGACCTCTGGAAGATTCAAGGGCTCAAACAGAGCTCGAGTGATGTACTCGGGCAGCATGGCGCCGTTCACGGCGCCAGCGTCAGTCACCAGTGGTTTCCAACCGGAGTTGAGCCGTCGTAGTGCGGTGGGCGCCACGGCTAGTAGCAGCGACCGTGGCTGTTCCCACAACACGGCCTGCGCTTCGTCGGCAGGGAGTTGCAGCGCCCTGGTGAGGTGCTTTGCGAACTGGTCCTGGACACGGCTGTCGTTCAGCAACTCATCGAAAACCTGGATGAGGGCCTTGTGCTCTGCCTCATAGCGGGGATTCACTGCTCCCGCCGCCGGTGCTTTCAGGAGTTTGCGCGGGTCTGCATTCCGGACACCCTTGCTGCGCAGTCGGCGCCCTGCCCAGTCGAGAAGGGCCTGGGCTCCTTGGATCTTGAGGACATACCGGTTCCGCAGAGGCAGTTTGATCGCCGCGACCTCTGGTGCGAAGAGCGTCTCGTAGCCCTGGTAGGCGAGGCGATCACGACCGTAGTCAGAGAGGGTCACGACGGTCACTGGCCGCGTCCCCCGAGCACGACCAGCACGTCCGCGGCGCTGGATGAAGGAGGCGGCATTGCGAGGTGCCTTGTGCTGAAGCACGAAGCCAACTCGGGGGTCGTTGAACCCCACCTCCAGGGAGGCGGTGGCGATAGTCAGCCTGGCGTTGTGGTTAACGCCGGCGTCCTGCGAAGACGTGCGACCAATGATCAAGTGGTGCATGCGCAGGTCGGGAGCGAGTTCGTTCCCAATCTTCTCCACGAGATCCCATGACTGGCCCTCGTTGTACCGGGCCTCGGGCTCAGGCCGTGCGCGTGAGCGGAGCCCGGCAAGTACTTCACCACGTCGGCTCATGCGACCGAAGTGGTCCTGGTCGCCTTCCGCGTCGCGTAGGTACTTATAGAAGCGGTTGGTGACGTCCAGGTCGTCGGTGAACAGGAATCCGGTGGATCCGTACAGAAAGGTCTCGTCACTTGGGTCGAGCACTCGGCCGAAGAGCATCGCGGTCTGGATGGACGTCGACAGCAGGCTGGCCCCTGCCACAGGATCGCCGCGCAGGGCCAGCGCGTACTCGCGGCCCTCCTCCACCATGCTGTCCTCGGACGGAGCGATGGAGTCGATGTCGGCGTGGCGTAGGCCGACGAGTTGGGCGAAGAACTCTTTGGCGTCGCGAAGCGTGGCACTCAGGCCAACGAACGTGACAGGTTTGCGGGCTGCCTCACGCCACCTGCGAAGCAGGTAGGCGACTTGGGCACCATGCACGCCGGAATAGGTGTGAACCTCGTCGAGGAGCATCAGCGAAGGAACCTGCCCGCCTCTCCAGCCTAGAAGGCCTTCGAGGAAGCTGTCCGCGCTGCAGTTGTTCAGCATTTCGGTCGTCGTGAACAGCAGATCGGGTGGACTGCTCCGCAGGGATTTACGAGTGAGGGCAAGCCGCCCGTCCGGCACCTCATGCTGGCAGCGCCAGCAGACGAGCCGCTCGATGTCGGCCGCGCGGTCCTGATCGGACCACACCAACTCACCGTTCTCGCATTCATCGTTGGGGCACGGAAGGAAGGGGCAGATGAACCCGTCTTGGAACCGCTTCCAACGACCTGATCCCCTGCCCGCGGCTAGCCGTCGGGGATCGTTGGAGTCGTTCGGGGTGCTTCCATAGAGAGCGCCAATGCGAAGGTAGCGCCTCCCCTGTTGCGCAAGCGCCTGTTCAACCTTGCTGGCTTCGGTGACGGCGTCTTTGAGTTGGTCGCGCAACAGTTCAGTACGCGGGTACAGGGCCAGAGTGTGAACGCTGCCCGGAGCGTGTGCTGCCATCGCGGCGAACGCGGGCAGGTAGAACGAGAGTGTCTTGCCGCTGCCGGTGCCGGCCCCGACAATGATTCCGCTGGACTTGTCCTGGTGGGCAAGTGATTCATAGACGGCCTGGGTCGCTTCCAATTGGAAGCCTGCCAAGCTCTTTCCGCCCAGATAGGCCTTTGCTACCTGGTCCTGGAGGCCTCCCCAACTAGGCGAAGTCCCCAACTCCTTGAGCGCCGCTGAGGCGGAGATGTCACGTTTGGGGTAGCGCCGGTAGCGCGTGTGCAGCCGATAATCGGCAACAAGGCGCCTTCCTTGACGCCACCATCCACTCGGTGCCTCGTCTGCCCAGTCGCCCCGAGGACGGAAGAGCTGGCGAAGTCCGGCTGTGAGCCGGAGCGACTCGGCGAATCGAGTGCGATAGCGCGCTGGCCCGTCATTCGGCCAGGGCACCTTCCAGACCAGGGCGAGGCCGCGCATCTCCTGGAGTACGTCATGAGGTGAGACGTTCTCCGGGGCTTTCGGATGTTCGCTGAGAACAGACTCGATACATTCGACCACGTCGTCCTCAGAGAGCGCACCCTCCGTCACGCCCCACGAGAGCAATGGCAGTTCAAGGTCTTCCAAGCGGTTGAGGAGCTCATTGGTGAAGTCCTGGTCCATGCTGCGCTGGTTCACGAGCCCTTCCTCTTCAGGCTGATGTGGGCATCCATCCCGTATTCACGGATGAGCGCGATCTCTTCGTCAGTGATGTCGCGTAGCGTGAGACCGGACTGCTCGCGCAGCCGATCCAGCAGAACGGCTAGTGCCTGAGGCGGGTCTTGAGCGTCCTGAAGTAGTTCAGCCAAGCCGGCATGCGTGACGGCAAAGGTGGTGATGGCGTCCTTGGATGCCTTTCCCCTTGCCACGCGCTCAAGTTCGGCATGGCGGGCGGATGCCTGCTTCTCGGCCCCTGGGTCGAGAAGCATTGAAATCCGCGCTACGGGCAACTCCTCGAGTAGCCGTCCTGTCCAAGCAGACCAAGCCGCTTGATTGGCTTCTCCAAGACGATCAGTAACTGCCTGCGTCTTCTTCTTCGCCGTGTTGAACACCTGATTGGAGGGGAGGCCGCTGGGCCCCAAGCTGCGCTCAAAGCCTGCTCTCCCGTCATCGATGCCGGACAGGTTGATGTCGAGGCCCGCGCCACGGGCCTGCAGAGCTTGAGTGACGGCCAACTGGGAGCGCAGTTGGTTGATCTGGGAGCGCAGCTCCATCAGCCGAGTTGAAACCCGGGTTGCCTGGCGCTGGGATTCTTCGCCATCCGCGATGCGCGAGGCGTGATCTTCAAGCAGCTTTGCCTTCTCGTACACGGACATCTGGGTCACTGGCCATCAACCCCTTCGGCTACCAGCGAGCGCCATTCGGCAACGAGTTCCTGTACGCCATCGGCTGCGCTCTTGGCGGCCGAAGAACTTGCCCGCATCTCGGCACCCTTCAGGGCTTCGTCGAGCCACTCATCAGCCACACACAACAGATTTCGAATGACCTCGATGGAGGATCCCCGGTCCTGGGCGGCCGTGCGGATGCGTGCAGTGAGAAGGGCCGCCTCTGGACGGGCGTCGTCCTGGCAGCGATCCAGTTCATCCTCCAGCGCGGAGATCGTGGACCAGTCCACGGCGCTCGCCTGCTCAAGTAGTGCATCAAGACCGCGCGCTCGCTGGGTAGACAGCGACAGACTGACTTCCCTAGCCCGGTCTACAGCAGACCTGATGCTGGAAAGCGTGTGATTCCCCGGGGTACTGCGCGGGTGCCGCAGTCGAATCTCCTGCAGCAGTTCGTTGAGCATCGTGATCTGTCCGTCGACCAGGGAGGGCCATGACACGAACGGCCTGACTGCAGGCTTAACCCACTCCGGGACGGTGCTCACCGGCGTTTCCCAAGACCAGTTGGCAGCCGCCTCCTCCAACAGAGGGACTGCCCGGGCAGCATCGATCATGCCCACCGCCCCTCTGCTGCCCTGCGAGATACCGACCCCGACACGGATGCGCTTTACCAGGGCACTGCGGGCAGCAAGGTGCTGGTTGAGCGCGAGGGTCCACCGGTCAGGACGCGGCATGGTGCCGGCGCCCTTCCAGCTCTCGCCGTCGTCCACTGCAGTTGCCAGCAACTCTTCGATGCTCATGCCAGGCCATCCGCGACCCGCAAGAACCGCTCCCAAAAGCGATGCACGGAGCCCGAGCACGAGATCGTCGTCTGTGACCTCCAAGTTGCGCTGAACTCTGGTTGCCAACGCACTGGACTGCTCTTCGGCGACGGTAGCCAGCCTGCGGACGTCCTCCCCGCGGACCTGATCCAGCCCGTACTGCGCACGGATCAGGCTCTGGAAGAACCTGCTGTTCGTCGCGCTCCGCTTGAACTGGATGGGGGCGCTGTCGGCACCACTGATGCCTGCGACCACTGTGCCTTCGATGCTGACAATGGTCGCGTTGTTTGGCCAGCCCTTGTCCTTCACGTTGGCTTGCGCCTGCATGAGCGGCGCGTTCCAGCGATACCGCTGGGCCACCGCGGTGGCGACGACTGTGCGGATCATCCGAGCGTGATCCTGCTTGAGGTCGTCGCCGCGGGTCACCCACTCCTCGATGTTCTGAAGGCTCCGCTGCACCGACGGCGGATAGTTCTTATCCTCCGTCTTGGCGGTGCTTGACGAGGTGCTGGATTGCCGGGAGGGCGCTGAAGCACGCTGCGGTTGTTCCGGGAGGGCCGGCGTCCCGGCAGCCAGAGCTCGGAGGGCGAAGGCCTCCAGCACTGTGGGGTTGATTTCAACGCCCTTAGCCGCTGCGTCCTCCCAGAACTCAAGAACCCGCTTGCGCCGGTCGGCGGTAACAGGGTCATGGTTTTCGATGACATCCCGTACGGCCGTGCTGAGCGGCTGGTCGATCTCGGCTGTCGGAAAGCCCTCGGAGAAGGAAGAGTCTGGGAACTCTCCTCTCTGAAGCGAGCTAGCGTGCTGAATGAGGACTGGCCGTACCACGCTCCCCAGCACCGTCCGGGGGACGAACTCCCACGGTTCGCTCTTCGAAGCAGTCGAGTGGACCATGCGAGTCAGGGCCGACCTGTTGAAGGGGTACAGGCCGTACCCGTCTGCGGATGCCCCGAACGCATCGTGGCAGCGCGCCTGGAACGGGCACTCGTCGCATGCGTTCGTCGGCTCGGCTTCGCCTGCTTGCTCCAGTCGATCCTTGCCGATACGTGCCGCGTTGAGGTAGCGGCCTACAAATGCTGCGATCGCCTCCTCGCCGGTGTCTTCCTCACTGAACGGCACATCCAGGTCGTAGGCGTAGCCAAGATTTGCACGTACGCGGGTGAGGGCCGTTTCCGGCAGGTCACGGAAGTAACCAGTGGTTACCGCCATGAGGGTGCGAATGGGGGCCAGCCGCGTGGAGCCCTCACGGTGAGCCGCTTCGACGAGGGCGTCCAGCAGGTCCTTCTGAACGCCCTGGATGAGGGCAAAGTCCTCGATGAGGAGAATGATCTCCTTGTCCTGCCGGTGGTACTCCTCACGGACAAGGGTCATAGCTTCTAGCAGACGCCCCATGCCCAGGTTGAAGCTGCGGTTGATCGCAGTTTCCAGGTGCTCGTTCAGGAGGTCTATCGCGATCTCCTGAAGTTCGGCCTTGGAACTGAGAACCTGAACCCATTTCTTGGCTAGGGCCGATGCCTTGCTGACATCGGTGATGTCCAGCGGAAGATCATGAACAGTGAACTTCGGAGGGCGATCTCCGTCTCCCTTGACGCGGTCTCGCAGGAGGTAAGTGGCCAACTGTGGAACAAACTTCTCGGGCCTGAGCATGAATTCACTGACGTGTGGATCGTCAAGTAGTGCTCCGAGCCCGTGGGGCCCGAAGAGTTGCCGCGCTGGCCCTGAAACCCCACGCCCCGTCTCGGCTACAAGGGTCTCGTTGAGGGAATGGATAAGGCGCCGAGCGAGCACTGATGCATCGACGTCTGCGGTGAACTTGTCGATTTCCGACTTCAGTTGCTTCAGTTCGTCGCTGTCGGCCTTGGCGATCAGGCTCTGCACGACTGCTTTGAGGCTAGTCCTATGCTTCTCAAGGTAGATCACCTCACGGGACTCTTGCCGATCGTCTACCAGGTCGAGATGCTCACGAACCCACCTGACGAGGTGCGACTTGCCAGAACCAGACTCGCCCACGATGGGCATGAGCAGCGCGCCGGTGTTGGACTCATGGTTCAGGAAGTCATGAAGGACCGCACGCTCGTCGACGGGCTGCCCCTCGAGTACAAGCTTGCGACCGTCGAGGCGTGCCCGCTGGATCCGTAGAGGAGCATGCGTGGCCCGGAAGACGGCAGGAGACGGGGAGATGGCCTCGACGCCGATGGTGTTGGCGGCTGTCGCGGGGTCCCAGCAGATCTTTCCGCGGAAGTCAGGCACCGGGGACCTCCTGCATCGTGATGTCGCTTACGTACCGTGGGCTCGAAGGCTGCTCTGGGTCGGCTACCTGCAGCACCAGAGAGGCGTCGGAATCGGATTCCAGGCGCAGCCACTTCTCGTCGTGGCCGCGCAGAAGGGCAAAGGAGAGTGAACTGCCGGCGATGCGGTCGCCTGGGTTAGCAAGTTGCAGAGCCCGCGGATACTCGCCACCGGGAAGTACCGGCAGGTGCTCGCGGATGCTTCGGGCAGCCGTTACGGCGTTGACCTGAGTGCCCGGCTCCCACAGACGCTGCATGACATACCTGACGGCAGTGGTGCAGTCGGGTACCAACGGACTACCGCCCCCACCGGCGAGGAGCGGGCGGGCGGCGAGTCCGAGTGCGGGGGCCCAGTCACCGAACTGTCGCCACCGCTCGGCATTGACGACGGCTGGTCCGGCCTCCGGTTTGAGCGAAGCGTCCCCCATGAGGTCTTGCGCCTGGTCCCAGTCCACGGGCGGGCCCATTGGATCTAGCGTGAGGAACCAGGCCAAGGCTCGGGTCAGGTCGCGGGACTCTCTCTGCTCATCGTTGTCTCCCAAACCGCTGTTGCGCTCAGGCGCGAGCACCGCAGTACGCAGAGCAGCGGAGAAGGCATCCCAGTCGCGGCCGTCGAGAACTGCAGCGGGTCCGACGAGTTCCAGTTCACTAGTGGAGTCGTGAATCTGCAGCAACCCCAGTTCCCGCAGCGTCTTGATGGCCTTGCTGAACATCTCCGACGCATCGTCCCTGTCTCGGGAAGCAAGCGTCGGCGGACTCAGCAGGGCACGTGCGCTGCTGAGCGATACGGACCTCTTCGAGTGAGCCAGTAGACGGACGACCGCCCACATGGGGTCAGGGCGCGAAGCGTCCACGTTGATCAGGGCCATCAGAACGACTCCAACGCATTCCGGACGGGGAAGCTTTGACGATGAAAGGCAGTGAAGGATAGGTCGGGTCGATCAGGATGCGGCGTGCTCCGCGGATGGATCAGGTACGTCACATCCGGTGAACCAAGGCGCGATCTAAGCACGCTGTCTACGGATGATGGGTCATCGTCCAGAACCCACACGATGGGGCCGTCGTAAAAGCGAAGCAGATCTGCGTCGGTGTCACAGATGATCGGGCGGGGTGCCACATCCTTCTGGAGGGCCTCGGCTAGGCGTGAGGTGATTCCTGGCCCGCCGATCACGTTCATGCCGCGAAGGGCCAGCATTTCCAGCAACCGGGGCACATGAACTTGGCGCTCGGATTCGGTTCCCCACCACAAGCTGAGGCATGGAGCGGTGCCGCGCATACTCCGGAGAGGATCCCGACCAGCCCTGGTCGGGGCAGGGACCAGCGGATGGGGGTCTCCTGCCAGCTTGTAGAAGCCGTTGTCTGCAGGAAGACCTGTCGATCGGCAATTAGGGCAACCTCGGCAGTTGATGCCCGACATCAGTGCCGCTGCGCCTCGTTGCACCCGGTAGTAAGTGCTGAGCACCTCGCCTGTGCACCGATCGCCGCGCAGCAAGGTCCGAAGATCAGCAAGTGCGTTCCTCTGAGCAGTGATCGAGCGCCGGCGCTCAGCTTCGAAGCGAGCCTGGAAATGTCCCTCATCGTTGGTCTGAGTGTCCGCGATGGAGACGTCGACATGCGTGGACGCCAACTCGTAGAAGTGGTTGAGGCGTTCCTGGAAGACGGCACGCGGTTCGCCTCCGCTCCGCTTGGGTGGTTCAGGGACATGGAGTTCGATGAGCCCTGCGCGCAGCATGAGGTTCAGGGTGCGAATGTTCCAGTCCCGGTTGGCCTCCGAGATGTCATGGACGTTGTCCGGGATCGAGTCGAGGTTGACGAGGTAGTGCCGCGGACGCGCATACGTCTTATCCCGGACGTCCCACATCCACCGCCATCTTGACCAGGCAGTGTCGGCCCTGATGATCGCCTGCCGGTTGATGCCCTCGGCGACGGGGAGGTCTCGGGGGGCCGATGCCAGGTAGGCCACGGACGGGCTTCCGTCCCGGCCGGTCCGTCCCACCTCTTGGTAGTAGCGGTCGACGGTTTCCGGCAGGCATGCGTGCACCACGCTGCGGACGTCGGAGAGGTCAACACCCAGGCCGAAGGCTGAGGTTCCCACCACGATGTCGTACTGGGTGGGGATGGGTCCCAAGGCGGAACGGCCGCCCCATCCTTCGACGGCCTGTCGACGTTCGTCGGGGCTTGAATAGCCGGCGACATCGGCGACTCGCCGGTAGCCAGCTGTGCGCAGGCGGTCAGCCCATGCCCGGGCGTCTTTCCGCTCTGTCACGTATAGAGCCAGTGGCTTCGGCAGCCGGTCGACGGCACGAAGGACTGCCTCCGTGCGTTTCTCTTCTTCGGCGAAGTCGTCGATGTAGTAGCTAGGCTCGTGGCGCAACTGGGCGCCCCAAACGATCTCAGCGGCCTTGGGCCCTGAGAAGAGTTTCTCGAGCGTGGTTACCTGCTGTTCGGTCAGTGTCGCGCTCATACAGACAGTGACGGGTTCACGCCCTGCAGGGGCGGTGCTCAACCAGGTACGACGGTGGACGGACATGGTTTGGAACTCAGGCCGGAATCCCTCGCCCCATTGCTCGACAAGATGCGCCTCGTCGACGACGAAGTACTGCAGGTGGCCTGCCTCGGCAGCGTCTTCGAGAGCGGACTTCAGGCCGGACACGAGCGATTCAGGATTCGTGAAGACCAGCCGCTGGCTGCCAGACCGGATGTCTTCTCGCAACTGCTGCTTGAGGTTCTCGTCCAGGTTGCCGATGTAGGCGTAGCGGCCAGTAGGGCTCTGCCGGCCGCGGGCGCTCAGCAACTCTTGCGCGCGGCGTTCCATGTCCAGGGCGAGCACAACCGTGGGCACGACGACCAGGGTCACGCCGCTGCGCTTACTTGAGAGGAGCGCGGGAGCCTGCACGAGTGCAGTCTTTCCGTGGCCGGTCGGCAGGCAGGCGATCACAGTGCTGCCCGGTTCTGCGAGTGCTACGGCACGTGCTGCTTGGCGCTGGCCGATCGACTTGTACTCGGCGTAGTCCTCGCCGAGAGCCTGGATCCAGAAGGGGTCGGCTGGGCAGGGCTCCAATGCAAGATGCCGATGGAGGCTCTCTCCGTGGTGAATCTGCTGGAAGTCGTGCTCAGAGGCCTCGGTGGCCTTCTGGTCTGATACGTCGGGGTGCCATGGCCGGGCTGTGACCAGGACGCGACGACCAGCTGGGAGGGCGTGGCAGTGGAGTTGTTCCCACTGCAGCCGTGTGGGCAGCGGTGCGCCGAGCGGGACTTCGAGGCCAAAGTTATTTCCGTGTGCTTGGGCTTCAAGAAGGATCTGTCGTGTCAGTGCTGCTACGTCACGCCATGAAGACCGGCGTTCCATCAGCCCTTCGAGGGTGTCCTTGAGCCGTCGCAGAGTTCCACGGTATTCCGTGTCCTCGGACGTCGGGGGAACCAACGGCCAGGTGTCAAAGAGCTCTTGAGCCCCGGTCCAACTGTCACGCATGACGCTGGGCTCCCTTTCCCCCGCGGACAATGCACGTAGCGGACATGAGCCGTACGTTCGGCTGCGTGAGTCCGTCGATGAGCAGACTGGCGGTGTTCACGTCGGCCAGTTGACTCTCGGTATCGCGCAGGAGACGTCCGGCAGCCCTGCGTGCCTCTGCCTGGGCCCGGGTCACGGCAAGTCGCCGGCGAGCCCGTTCCTGGGCTTCGGTGCAGAGCGCCGCCAGGTCGGTGACGCGGAAGAGTTCGTTGCGCGCGACCTTCTCGGCGGATTCAGCAGAGTGCTGAAACTCCGACCAGCCCCCGAAGATGCCGACAAGCTCACGAACCCGCTGGTTGTTGAAGTTCCGGCACTTCCGGTTGTCGTAAGGGCTGTTCAGCCACTCGAGCGCCGTGGCGAGCGTCAACGCCTCGGTGCTCCCTGCCCGCACCCACACTCGGCGAGTGAACGGCGGAAGAAGGAGGTCAGCCTGTCGCTGCAACGCCCGGCTCACCTCTTCCGGGTTGGTCATCGTGTCTGCTGCTGCCGAAATATCGGCCTCAACAAGGAAGTCGAAGCCGAAGTAGGGTTCTGGATCCCCCATGTGGCTGGGGTCAATGCGCTGGAAGGCAGTTGCCTGGCCACGTTCGTCGATGGCGCTCAGCGAGGAGAGCATGTCGATGAAGGGGTTGCCGATACGGAACACCCGGGTGCCTGGGGAGCGCAGAGCCTTTGACCGGTTGAACGTCCCCCGCGTCACGGCTGGAGTCAGCGCGGCAGTCTGTGCCAGGTACAGACGCGGTGGCACATGCGGCCGGGACTCCACGAGGTCGAAGACAGTTTCGCCAATGATGTGATCAGAGCGTCGGATGTTGATGCCGCCAGATCCTTCGCTCGTGTACTGGAAGACAGCGCGTTGGATGTCCTTCCAGTCCACTTCCAGGTCTCTGAGGGCCTTGGCCGTGTTGTCCCGGCCATCGGCGTCAAGGTAGATGGCCTCGAGCATGTCCATCTTCTCGATCTGCTGGCGAGCTTCGAGGAGCTGATCCTTTACGCGCTGCTGCGCAGATGCGAGCCCTGCAGGGCCGTCCCGCAGTGCGTCGGTCCAGACTGCGTCGAGGCCTTCCGCGATGGCGTCCTGCAGTGTCGACGCCGACTTCGAGAAGATGTTGTAACCGTCGAGCAGCAGGTCCAGCCACGCTGCGCCGAGGGCTTCGTGCTCGGCGCTTGCGCTGAGCACGTACTGGCTGGCGGCATCGGACTGGCTGACGGATTCGGTGTTGCGATAGCGGTCTACTCGTCCGATTCGTTGCTCAAGCTGGTTTGGATTCCACGGCAGGCGTACATGGACGACGGCGTCTGCGACCTGAAGGTTCAGTCCGTCTTCGGCGGTGTCGTCGACGACGAGGACCGACGTGCCCGCCGCTGTGCGCCATTTTGCGACCGCGTCCTCGGAACCCGCGGCGCCGATCCGGCGGGTGTGCTCCGCAACCTGCGCAGTCCGGGACAACTCTCTTAGGCGTGCTGCGAGTTGGTGCGCCAGTGCCCCCGGGCCACAGAACACAACGATGCGTCCACCAAGCTTCAGCGCCGGGATGAGAGCGCGGGCCGTCGCCTTGACCTGCTGGTTGTCCTCTGTTTCGTTGAGTTCCCTCTCAAGCCCAAGGAGTGCTTGCTCCTCTGCAGGAATGAGGGTGGGGGCGGCGAGCAGGGCTTGTTCTTGAGGACTGAGACCGGCTCGTTGTGCCGCCTGAGCGTCTCCGTTTACGCGCCAGCGCAAAGTGTCGGCGAAGTCGTCGAAAGGCCCGCCTGCTCGGGAAGTGAGGACGCTGAGGATGCGTCCGTAGGCTGTGGTCTCGCCTTCTAGGCTGGCATCGAGCAAATGATCCGACACGCCCGTACGCCACTCAACGAGGGCAGTTTCGACGGCATCGAAGGCGGAGGGAAGGGGAAGAACTTCCGGCCGTTCCCGGCCGCGGACGGCGTAGGGCTCGCTCTCTTCGTCTTCGTCGTCTGGAAGCGCCACTTGGTCGCGCCGGTGCCGGATCACCCGGCGATGCAGGCGGTACGTCTCACTGATGTGCCCTCGTAGCTCCTCTACGCGCAGGGAAAGACCGTCGGCTTCCACTCCGTCACGGAGGTCATCGTCCTCGGTGAGGCACTCGACGACCCGAGCTGCAAGATTCTCGAATCCGGGGTCCTGGGGGAGGAGCCGTCGGATGTCGTCAAGCGTAGACCTCAGCAGGAAGGTGAAGGTGGCGTCCAGGGCATAGACGCTGTCCGCCAACTCGGCGCGCAGGGCATAGCGGTGTTCGAAGGCTTCGCGATCGTCCCAGCTGTAGAGGTTGGGGTCGAGCAAGTGCAGCAGCCCGAGGTGAGTGGTGTAGCGAGAAGTCACAGGGGTCGCGGACAGCAGTAGAAGCCTTGGAGCAGCGTGCGCCAAGGCGGCCAGTTCACGGTAGGGCGTGAGGTTTTCGCCGCTGTCCTGGACCAGCGCATGCGCCTCGTCCACGACGACAAGGGCACTGTCGTGGTAGGCGGACCACTTCTCCGGCGTCTCGTGCGACGTGATCACGATCCGGGCTGACGGAAAGTCGTCGATGAAGAACTTATTGCGGAGTTCCTTGTCCCACTGGCGCCGAAGCGGTTCAGGGGCGATGACAGTGACCTGTGCCTGCGGATCATCGAGAAGCGTCTGGCGGATGACGAAGCCGGCCTCGATGGTCTTCCCCAAGCCGACCTCATCGGCGATGAGGTATCGCTGTACCGGATCGGAGAGCACGGTCATCGCTGCCCGGACCTGATGCGGAAAAATCTCGGCAGCTGAGGACAGCAGCGCCGCCATGTTCGCGCAGGCGGCTCGTTGGGCTACGAGATCTTGTAGGAAGGGCAGCCGAGCGTCGCGAAAGTACCCCGACTCGTTGCCGCCGCTCGTAAGGACTTGGAGGGGGTCGCGGACGGGGCGGTCCCAGCGCACCCGGAGGTCGCGCTCGCTCGCCCGCTCGTTCCACATCTTGTTGGGAACTTGGATGAAGTATTCCGGGAGGTGTTCTCCCGTCACCCGGCCCGCCAGCCAGTCTCCGGTGCTCGGTTCGCGCCAGTAGACCCGTGTCTCGGGTTCGAGCCGGGCGCGCCAGCAGCTCTTGGCAGGCACATGCTGGGAGTGGACGACCTCCTCCGCTACTGATTCGAAGAAGTCGATGCGCAGCATGTCGCCGTCTATGGCTCCTACTCGGCCAACCCCCGGAGCCGCTGTGAACTCGACGAGGTGCCCTATCGCGAAGCCTGAAGACATCCTTCTTCTCGCCCCCACCTGCTCGTATACCAACGTCGATGAGCTTAGAGGGAACCACTGACAACAAGGTCAACGGACTAATAGCGAAATTCGTATACACATTCGAAATTGGCACAGGGAGGGGCTCCTTGGAGCTACCGCTCGCGTGAAGTACAGGGACAATGTCAGGCAAACGCGGCACGCCTGATCTTGTCTGAAGTCGTAGGCGGCGATTGAAGACGGCCGAAAGAACACCTGCGTTAGAGCCGGGCGGGCCAGGTGCAGGAGGCCGTCAGATTCCGGCAGCCGCTCTGGCCGGTCGCCGCAGCGAGATAGCGAGAGCTGGGTGAACTGCAGCGTTTCATCAGTCTTCCCGCCGTCCGTCTGCTGCAGCAGGCCGATCCGGTGGCCTACACGGTCTGTGTGCGACCTCGGCGTGGGAGCGATTCCTGGCCAGAGTCCTGAGGGCTGGGCTCACTCCTGTTGTCAGTGGCATGGGCTGTACTGTCTGGGCGCCTGCCCCGCCGTCCGCTCACGGAGGGGACTGGGTGCAACTCCTGCTTCACCAGACAGAGAGAAGATCGTGAACGTCCCCGCTCCTGCCGGTATCGCGACGCTGGTTGCCTACGTGGCCACCATTCCCGCGGCCAATCTTGCTGTTACACACTTCGGAGCCGTCCCAGTGGGCTTCGGCTACGCGGCCCCAGCCGGGGTTTACATGGTCGGACTAGCCCTCGTCCTCCGTGACCTTGCACGGGAGGCGGCCGGCCGCAGGGCGGTCCTCGCGGCGATAGCCATCGGCACCGTCTTGTCGTACTTCCTTGCTGACCCCGCGCTCGCGATGGCATCAGCTGCGGCCTTCGTGGTCGCCGAAAGCATGGACTTCGCCGTCTATGAGCCTCTGCGGGAACGTGGCCTGCTGATCGCGATGCTCGCCTCGAACGCGGTCGGTTTGCTTTCGGACAGCTTGTTGTTCCTCAAGCTTGCATTCGACTCCTTCGAGTACCTGCCGGGACAGATCCTCGGCAAGGCGTGGATGACCCTCGCAGCGGTAGCAGCCCTGACCCTTCTCCGTCGCCGAAAGCGCGCTACGGCCGGACTTCCGGAAGCTGCTCGTCGCTGACCCTGGCTAGGACCCGGTGAACGGCAGCACGTCTTCGCGCTGCATGGCGAAGATCCCGATCAACTGGCCATCTCGGTGCCTCCAGCCAGCCATGTACTCCCTGACCCTGGCGAGCTGCCCGTCATCCACGTGCGCCTGCCCCGGCCATCAGACGCACCCAGCCCCCGCTCCAGATAGGCCGGGCAGCCGGGTAGCTCGATGGCCAGGATGGGCGAGGAGTACGCCAGGCCCCCACCTGTAGGTGCGCTCACGAGCGGGAATGTCGTTGGGCAGGCACACCTGGAGTTCGAGGACACCGTCCGGGTATCGGTGCTGCGCGCGAATGGTCGCCAGGGTCCACGCGGAGTCGACCCAGATCCATACCGCTGGCTCGTGCCTGTCCGGGTACACGTCGGTCCGTACGCCGACGGTTTCGTGCTCGGCGCGAGGCGGAACCTCGACTGGAGCGATGACAGGGTGGTGAGCGGGCGACTCCCAAAAGAACATGTGTTCGATAGTAGGGGATCGTCCTCGGCTAAGGACCTCCTAACGGGACGGTCGCGACCGCTGAGGCGCCTACGGTGGGGTGGTCCCATCGTGTTCTCGAAACCAGGAGTCGCCGGATGCCCACCGCGATGTCAATCGAAGGGGAGCTGACACGCCTCGTCCCCGTGGGCGAGCAGGACCTCGACCTGCTGGCGGGCTGGTTCGCCGACTCCGCCTTCGTTAAGCACTGGGGCGGTGCGCCATTGGCCCGTGAGGAAGTAGCTGCCAAGTACGTGGGGCGCCTCCGGCCTGAGGTGGAGTCGTTCCTTGTGCTGGCCGCCAGCGGACCAGTGGGGTACGCGCAGTACTCGTGCGAGGGTGGAAGGGATGGCGGCATCGACGTTCTTCTCATCCCCGAGGCGCGCGGCCACGGCTTCGGCCCCGACGTGGCCGGCGCGCTGATGGCGTTTCTGCTGCAGGGGCGAGGTTGATCACGAACGATGCGACGGTCCAGGGGTTCCCCAGACGATCCTTGCTGGGGACAACCCGCCGTTCAGCGCCGCGATGTGACGGACCGACATACGCGGAAGCCGAACTTGCTCTTGCCCTCCACCTCCGATAGCGTCACCGCAGCAATGAGGGCCCCACCATGCCAATGGTGGGGCCCTTTTTGCGTCCTCCCGGATCCGGGGGGACTCGAGTGTCGCGCGCCGCCGTCTTCAGGTTCCTAGGCCGGGGAGACGGTGGCTGCGCTTCGAAGAAGGGACATCTCGTGACCGCCTACCATGGCACACCTTCTAGTGGGGAGTCATCCCCCGGGATTCCGGCTGCCAACGGTCTGATCCCGGACGTTCCGGCCGGAGCGGCCTCGGTCGTGCCGCGTGAGGGCGTGCACGTTCAGATCGGCGGGCGCACCGTTTTGGCGGTGTACGTCTCGCCGGTGATCGCGGCGGGTGTATCTCTCCTGTTCGGGCTGGTGGGCTGGGGCTACTGGCCTTGGTAGTGGGAGCCTGAGCCAAGACCGGATGCGGGGCAACTGCCCTCGCGGCCATGGAATGGTGACTGGACGGTACAGACCGGTGTGCCGTGCCAGTGGTCCGTAGGTCGCCGAGGAATCACTCGGCTGCCCATAACCGAGCTGTGCATACCAGCCGCTAGGCGGCTGGTATGCACAGCGGCAGCAACTCCTCCTCCGTCCAGTCCCGAAGGCGCGCTGAGCGATCGGCTCGGCGCTCAAGCGAATGCTGGGCTTGGCGGTGGCCGACAACACCGCGGGCAGCCTCAGCATGTTCTCGGTGCGTTGCACGAAATGGCCCCACGCCGGGCACTATCTGTAGCGGCGGGTCGGCACTAGCCACGTCGCCGCCAGTGCCTCGCTCGCCTCGCCTTCGTCCTGCGGATCGTCCGGCGCAGGCACCTGTCGTACGACTTCGATCTGCCGCTCGATGCCGCGCAGGTTCTCCTGCATGTCCATGGTTACCACGCCGTCAACGGTGACCTTCAGCGGGTCGGCGAGGAGCTTCGCGCGCCGCTCGCCCAGCACCTCCAGGGCGACCGCCCTCACCGACCGCAGCCGGAAGAACCGGCGCTCCAGGTCGGCCGGGTCAGTGTCCGGCCCGAGCTGCGCCAGCAGCCACGACCGCTGGAACTCGTCCACCAGGTCCTCCTTCTCCACACGAGGTACTGCCCGGCACCGGGGAGCCTCCCTGGTACCGGGCCGTACGAACGATCACGACGACGCCGACGAGCGAGCCCGCCGCGGTGGCGACTTCTTCGCGCCGCCACCCCCGCCGGCCTCCGCCTGCTCCGACTCCTGCTCGCCCTTCCCCGCGGTGGGGTCGGGCTCCCCCACTGCGATCGGCTCCGGTTCTGGCTCGCAGTCGTCGGGTGGCACGTCCCAGGCGTCTGGGTTCGTCACCAGCGCGGCGAGCTCCGGATCAGGGCATTCTCCGGGCAGAAGGATCAGCTCCTCCCGCGTGGATGGGTCCTGTACGTACACGGCAGCAACAAGACGCGGCATCACAGCACCTTCGCGACGATGTGTGCGTCCGGGGTGTGCAGCACCGGCATGCCGACCGCGGCGCCCTTGGTGTAGATCTGCACCGGGTCATCCTGGACACCGCGGGTGATGATCAGGCCCGGGGCCTCCTCCCGGATGATCTCCGGGTTCGTGCCGCGCGACAGGACCAGGGCCTCGGCCGTCACACCGAGCTGCGTCTGTCCCCACTTCTCGCGATCCGGCGGCACCAGAATCCACAGGTCTTCGGGCAGCACCTTGCGGGCCTTGCCGTCGACGCGCACCTGGGCCTTGTAGAAGGTGATCGGCGGCAGGCTGTAGTTGCCGCGCACCACGTTGATCTGCTGCGGGGTGAGCGTCGCCGTCGGCGTCGTCGACGGATTCACAGACCCGTAGTACGCCGCCCTGTAGGCGTTGTTCGCCGCCAGGTAGCTGAACGCCTTCCGCGAGGACACGACCATCTCAGGCTCCGGAGCGCCGATGTCGTCCAGGTGCTGGATCCACCGCAGCTCATCAGCGATCGGATCGGACGCCGGATCGGACCACGGGCGGGCGGCGACCGGCATGTTCTCCGCCGGGACGTTCCAGTCCACCTCCAGCGTCAGGCCGTTCTCCTGCACCAGCTCGAACTTCCCGTCGGCCAGGACGTCGCCGGCCGCCAGCTCCAGCCGTGAGCGGATCGCCTCCACATGCCGTTCGACATCGTCATACAGCAGCTCGATCAGCCGGTCCTGGTCCGAGCCGTGCGACGCCTCCAGCAGGATCTGCTCCTGCTCGGAGACCACGAGCTTCTGTCCCAGCGCGGGCAGCGCCCCCTCACGGGAGGTCTGCCACGCCTCACGTGTGGCAAACGGCACCGACGCGTTGAACGCCCGGTACTTCGCCACGTTCACGTACCGGCCCGAGTCTTTGGTCCGCCACTTGACCTCCCGCAGCTCCAGCGTCGGGAAGATCGTCTGGGTGAGAAAGAAGTCCTTCGGCGACGGGATCGCACGGGCGAACGTCGTCAGGTCAACGACCGAGACGTCCTTCAACAGGTCCTGAATCGTCATCGCTCAGCCCCCGCTCACACGAAGCGGATCTGCGCGGCCCGCGGGTGCCACGTCAGCTGCGACAGGTCGATGCCGCCCGGCACCTTCGACGCCTTCACCGCGCCGTGCCACAGCAGCGCGGCCGGTACCCGGGTCTGGCCCGGAGCGAACGGTGCCTCGGCGACCACGAAGCCGCGCAGCACCTGACGGCCGCAGTGCGCCTCCGGGTCGTACGGTCCCCACAGCTTCGACTCGGCGACCTTGCCGACCGGTACGCCGGAGAAGACCCGGCCGTACGGGTCGCAACCGTCACCGCACTGGTAGTGCACGCCTTCGGTGAACAGCGAAAGGTCGAGGGTGATCGTGTCGGTCGAGTCCGTGCCGTGCAGTGCCGCCAGCCACTCGCGGTTGGCGGTCACGTACTCGGACGTCGTAACAGGCTGAATGGTCACGCTGTGTCTCCATGGACGAATGCGGTAACTGTCCGCACACCGCCCATGGGGGCGGTGCCGTCCACGAAGTTCTGGGGGCGTGGTCCCCCAACTGCTTTGGTATCAGCGGGCGTCGCTGAACTCGGCGGCCGGTACGAGCCCGCGCCGACGCGCCATCTCCAGACCGGCTGAACCCGGTCGTCTCACCGGCGTCGTGCGCTGCGGGCCCCGTCCGGCCGGAGCTCCGTCCGGAGCCGCCGGCACCTGCCTGCGTACCTCGCCGAACAGCTCCGGGCGCCGCGACCGCAGCGCCTCCGCCGCGGCCGATATCTGCGACTCGTCCGCGTCCTCGTCATCGACGGCAAGCAGCCGCTCTGCGTCCACGAGGTCGTCGCCCTCCGCGCCGAGCGACACCAGCGCGGCCCGGCGAAGAGCGGCACGCTCTCGTTCAGCCGCCAGCTCCTCTCGCCGCGCGGCCTGAAACTCCCTCTCAGAGGCGGCCTGTTCGCGTCGCTCAACTTCCGTCAGCGCGGCCTGCTCGGCCTCGCGCTGTACGGCGACGAACTCGGTCAGCGCCTTCGGCGTATCGAATCCGAGCGTCGACAACAGGCGCTTGATGGCGGCTCGTTCACCCTGGGCCTTCTCCTTGGTCAGCATCTTCCCCAGGCGATCCTGGGTCACGGTGACCTGCTGCTCCTGGCCGCCGCCGTCGTCGGCGTCGTCCAGGTGCTCGTTCGTCTCGTCCTCCGACGAGGCCCCGAGAATGGGGAAGATCGGCCGCCCATCACGGCGATAGCCGACAGGGCTGCGAGTCGGCAGGGGCCGGAGCATACAACTCCTCCTGGTGCGCGCCCCCGCGCTGCCGATCAGTGTAGCCACCTGCGCCGACAGCGCCACCAAGGCCGTGTCCGACCACCGCGCGAGGATGGCGAGCGAACCAGTCAGGAGGCATTGAGCATGACCCTCGACCCGTACACCGCTGTCGGCCTGATCCCGGAGATCACCGAGATCCGACACCGTGACGACATAGCGACAAACCTCGAACACCTGCATCAACTCGCCCGCACAGCCGTCGCCATGGGCGGCCTGGACGTTCCCGTCAAGCTCCTCGCCCTGCCCGAAGGCTCCCTCCAGGGCTTCACCGACGAGATCCACGACCTCGACCACGCCACCTACGCACGCACCTGCGCCATTGACATCCCCGGGCCCGAGACCGACGAACTCGGGTCTTGGGCACGCGAATTCGGGGTGCACATCATGGCGCAGGCCAAGGCCCGCCACCCCGGATTCCCCGACCGGTACTTCAACGTCGGCTTCGTCCTCGACCCCTCGGGCGAGGTCATCCTGCGCCACTACAAGCTCACGCCACTGCCGCCGATCGAGCACAGCGTCAGCCCTCACGATGTGCTCGACCAGTGGACCCAGCTCCACGGCCGGGGCCCGGACGCGTTCTGGCCCGTCGCCGACACTCCGATCGGGCGGCTCGGTGTCATGATGGCCAACGAAGCCTCCTACCCCGAGAACGCGCGCGGCCTGGCCCTGAGCGGCTGCGAGATCGCCTACCGCACCAGCTTCCCGCTGCCCGGCGTCGCCTCGGGCGCATTCGAGATCCAAAACCGGGCCCGAGCCCTGGACAACACCATGTACGTCCTCGCCCCCAACCCCGCCGCCTACACCGGCAGCGACGGCCTGCGCGTGGACTTCTTCGGTGGACAGTCCATGATCGTCAACCACCTCGGCAACCCCGTCGGCCGCGTCGACCACGGCGGCATCGCCACCTTCGTCACCGCGACCATCGACCTCGCCGCCCTGCGCCGCCAGCGCACCGCCTCCGCGTGGACGAACTGGGCCAAGGACCTACGCACCGAGCTGTATCAGACCCTGTACGAGGAGCCGATCTATCCCGCGAACCTGTACGCCGACCGCGCCCCGCTCCACCACGCCGCCTACCACCAGTTCGTCACCAAAGCCCAGATCGAACTGATGCGCACCCGCGGCATCTGGCGCTAACCCCCGCTCCGCACGCACCCCGACGACCCACCGGTCACCGACTCGCCGACACCGGCTCCCGCTCCGTCGTCTCCCCGACAGCACCGGCACGCTGCGCCTCCTGGTCGCGCTCGTCCGCCTGCTCCTCCTCACCCTCCGGCTCCCCGCGACGGGCAGCAGCCTCCGCCATCCGCGCCGCCATCTCCTGCTCGGCCTTCGCCCGGATACGCGCCACCTCCTGCGACGCGTCCTTGATCGGATAGCCCGCGTCCATCAACATCGCCACCGCCGTCTCCAGCGACAGCACGCCCGCCCCGTACGCCTGGACCACTTCCTCCAACACAGCCGCCCGGTCCGTCGGCGTGTGCGGAGCCCACGACAGCCGCGCCGGGAACGACTCCCCAGCCGTCCACCCCTCAGCCCTGCCCGCCTGGTGCAGCCGCTGCACCATCTTGAACAACAGCCGGTACTTGTGCTCCCTCGCCAGCCGCATCACGCCCACCAGCGCATCCAGCGGCCCCAGCGCAAGCTTCAGCGCGTACCCCGAGGGAACCTCCGTCGCATCCAACGTCCCCAACCCGGCCGCCGTGATACGGCTGTTGGCCGCGACCCTGTCCAATAGGTGCTCCACCCGCGCCCGCAACTCAGCCAGCTGAGGCGACGTGTCCAACGCGTCCATCCGCCCGGAGTCCCCGAGCTGCCACACCGCGCCGGCCTCCACCTTCAACTGCTCCGGCTTGCCCGTCGCCCGATCCACCGGCAGCCGCGCACCCGCCAGCCCGATGATCGGCGTGCCCGTCGTCGCCGAGGCCGCCGAGCTATCGGAGTCGGTGGCCGCCAGCTCATCCAGGCCCTGAAGAACACGGGCGATCGACGAGCGCCCCCAGTGCTCACCGCCATCCGGGATCGTGTTCGTGATGTGGATGACCGGCACGAAGTCGATCATCAGATCCAGCTCGTTCAGCTCCGTGCCGTCCGGCCGCACTCGGAACGCCGCCTTATCCATCGGCAGCCGATCCAGCGTCTCCCCGCGCTTCAAATCCTCCAGCAGCCATTCCGCATCGGTCAGGTAGCACGTCACATTCGACGCCCGCCCCGGCTCCCACGGGTAGACCCGCCCCTCGCCCTCAGCGCCTTCGAGGATCGGACCCAGCTCGTACGTCACCCGACGCACCCGCGCCTTCAGCCCCGCGTCCTCGTCCTCCGGCAGCTCCCACGCCAGATGCACACGCGACGGAAAGTCCTGGTCCTCGTCCTCCCACTGCGGGAAGTAGAACCCAGGATCGTACGTACGCAGCGTCGGCCGCTGCTTCTCCGGATTCCACGCCAGCACGAACACCCCATCGCCCAACAGCACAGCGGGACGCTCCGCCTGCTGGACACGAAGGGTCAGCAGCTCCTTGTCAGCCCACTTCCGAAGCCGCTCCTGGACCGCTGCGGCCTCCGTCGACCCCGGCTTCGGAGCCTCCTCATCGGCGTGCTCCGCGCCCTCCACGGTGATCTTCTGCTCCGAGCCCAGCAGGTACCCCAAGGCGGTGTCCACAAGGTTCGCCGCATCACCCAACTCGCGGCGCTCCAGCGCCGATTCATCACCCGACGCAGCGGCCAACTGACCAGCCTGGTTGTTGTCGTACGCCGCCAGCACCTTGTACGCAGCCAAGCGACGCAACTCGTGCGGCGGCAACCACGTTGCCGCCAGCTCCGGAAACGAGCGGTTCCCCGGACGGCCGGCATCCGCCATCACCGGCTTGTAATTCAGCCACGACCACGCATCGATAACGAACTGGCGCAGGCCCACATCCACTCCAGGAAGCTCGGCCCCACGCCTGCACTCACACTAAGCGATCACCCGCCCGCCCCGAACGCTCGTCCGACAGCTGTGGAACTCTGCTCGCGTGGGGCCGTACCGCCCATCAGTAACCGCCCGCCGTGCGCGAGCGCCGAACGGGGTCGTAAGCCCGTACGGCCCCACCCCTGCACCTCCACCGCCCGCACTCAATACGACAGGAGAGCCGTATGGGACAGCAGATCATCAAGCAGCCGGACGGCCGACTCTCCGTCTTCTCCAGCGTCACCGACTCCTTCATCGTCGTGGACGCCAGCCCCGAGGAGATTGTCGAGTGGCGGGCAGAGGAGGCGCAGGAGCAGCGCGTGAGCGCACCAAGGCTGAACTGAAGCGCGTGCTCAACGCCGATATCGAGAAGCTCTACTACCAGTCCACGCTGACGTGGGAGGAAGCGGCACGGAGGGACCAGGAAAACCGGACCCCCGACAGCTGACCTCGCAGCACAAATGAGAGGTGGGGACGTGCTGGAGAACTCAACACCTCATCGCCGACCGCTCAACCGCTGGTCATCTCCACCCCGTGGAGGCGGCATCGTCGGATCGAGGAACAGATCCCACAACGCCCACACCGCCGAGTCCAGCAGGTCCGGCGAGTCCTCCGTCTCGCCCTGACCGACGAACGTGGTCATCTGCTCCTCCAACTCCGCGAACACCCGCGCCGCGCCCACGTGATGAATGCGCGCCTGCTCGTACAGCTGCGCCGCCGGAGCAGCACGCGCCCGCTTCCCCCGCGTCGCATGAACGATTCTCCAGTTCACTGTCGGATCAACCTGCTCCAACAGGGCGGGCAGGTAATCACCACCGTTGTTCGCCTCGATCACCACGCAGTCGGCCCGATGCTCGTGGTACAGCTTCGCCGCACGCTGCATGGCCTGCGTCGGCGTGTGCCGGTCCTGCTCCGCGTGCAGCAGATACCCGCGCGGCCGGTCGTCCCCGAACATCGACTCAATCGGATACCCGCGCCCCGCCACGGTGAAGGCGGTCATGTCGGCGTTCTCGTGGCTCTTGGTCGCCGGGTCCACCGCCACCACGAGGCGCTGCATGTCGGGCAGGTGCTCCGGCCTCGCACGAAACCCTTCGACCTCCAGCATCCAGCCTTGCCACAGCGCGCCCTCGACGTCCTCGAGTAGCTCGCCCGACAGCTCCTGCCGTCCCAGCCTGGTGCCGGCGTATTCTTCCTCCAGCTCCGCGCGGGCCGCCTGCGACAGGTTCGCGTCGTTCTCGCGCATGTGCCCGCGCGTGAGCACCACCCGCGGCGGTTCGCCGCCCTCACGGGCCTTCTTCTCCTGCGCCCGGCCGCGCTCGACAAGACGCTTCACGTGCGGCAGCGGCTTCGGCGTCGTGGAGATGACCACCTGCGGGGCGTCTGCCTCGCGCAGGCAGAACCACAGCATGTCGTAGACCTCTTGCGCGGTGTGCCGCGACCAGGCCGCGTACTCGTCACACCACGCCTTGTCGAAAGCCCAGCCGCGCAGGTTGTCCGGCGTCTCCGCGCCGAAGCCGCGTATCAGCGTGCCGTTCTTCAACCTGAGCGTCGTCTCGCCCAGGGACGAGTTGTATTTCGCCACTTCCTCGGGCGGGAACACCGACAGCAGACCGGACTTCGGGCTGTCGAAGCAGATGTCCCTGACGAGCGTGGCGTTCTTCGCCACCACCGCGATCTGCAATCCCGGCGTCTGCGCCCACGCCCGTACCGCCTCCGCCGCCGTCCGGCTCTTGCCCCAGCCACGGCCGGTGAGCAGCATCCACACCGTCCACAGCCACGACGGCTGGCGCTGCGCCGCGCGGGCGTGATGGTGCCGCCATCCCTCGTGCGGGAGTCCGTCGCAGTCCGGTACCTCGCATGCCCACCTGCGCGCCGACAGCTCATCGGCGCGGAGCAGCGCGGTGACCTCGGACTTGAGTTGGTCCAGGCTCATGACGCCCGGATCAGACAAACCTTCGATCGCACGCCGCTTCGCCCACCCGCGGCTCATCGACCGTCCTCCGCCAGGCGCCGCTCCAGCTCACGCCGCAGCAGATCCATGCGACTCCTGCGGTCCTCATCGCTCAGCGACCCAAGGTCAGGTCCATCCGCGCTGTCCTGCGCCACCACGCCCGCCGGTTCCTCGCCGGCCGCCCGACGTTCGATCTCGGCGGCGACCTGGAAGTACCGCAGCAGCTCGCCCGGCGACAGCTCGCGCGGGTCCAGACCCTGAAGCCGGGCGACCGCCTTACCCAGAAACGCCTGCGCCAACTTGGCGTGCCGACGGGCGATATCACGACGTGCCTGCTGCTGTTCCGCCAGGAACACTCGGTCCTGCTCGCGGTCGTACGCACTCGCCCGCATCACCCACGCGTACTGCCGCGACCAGCGGCCGAGCAGGGTCCGGGACTTATCCAACTCTCGTGCCGCTTTCGTCAGACTCCGTACGGGGCCGAGATCGCGGTATGCGGCGAACGCCTCGAACGCCTGGGGGGACTCACCGCTCTGCCGCTCCCAGGGCTCAACGGGGCCCTCAGCCACCGCTCACCTCCTGGCCAACGGCCCTACTAGCGCCCCTGAGCAGCGAGGGTTTCCAGCGCACGCCACGGCTCGGACTCCGGCACGCTCCCGTCCTTCACCAACCGGTCGATGGCAGCCCGCACAGTGGCCGCGGTCTCCACCGGGATCTCCCGCACGCCGAACACCGTCTCCAGCGGAGCCGTGCCCCCGCGGTGCGCCTCACCCGAGGCCGCGTCGAACCAGCCCTCGGCCAGCTCTCCCAGGTGCCGCTCGAACACCGCGAGGATCACGCCCAGCGCCGTCGCACTGTTGCCGATCTTGTACGCAGCCCGAGACGTCTCCAGCGCATCGAGCACCGGCTCGTACTGCTCCAGAGCCGCCACCCATCGCTGATCCGCCGAACCCGTCGACCGGGCCGCGTCGAAGGCCGCCTCAGCGCGCTCCAGCTCGTCGGGCAGGAACATCAGCTGGACCGAAGCGAAGTCGAGGTTCGCCTCACCCAGGCTGGAAACGTCCACCTTCTCCAGCAGCTCCAACGTCTTATCGTCCAAGCCCGTGTACTGCCGCCACTCCACGTTCTCCAGCTCGTCGTACAGCTCCCGCAAGATCGCCGGATCGTCCTGACCCGCAATCGCGTTGTGCGAAAGCTGGAGCGCGATCTGCCGCTGCCTCGGCAGCGGCTCGTCTATCTGCATCCACCAGATCTGCGACAGGCCGGCCTCGATCGCCGCAAGCGTCCGGTGATTCCCGGACAGCACGATCAGCCGCCCGCTGTCCACGTCGTTCCACACCAGCGGCGTCGAGGTCAGGTGACCATCCCGCTTGATGTTCGCGACCAGCTGCCGGAATTGCTCGTGCGGCAGGAACCGGGCGTTGATGTCCAACAGCGTCAGCGTGCGCGGGTCGCCCTCCACCATCTGCGGCGGGGCAAGCGGCGTCGTCTGATCCATGATCAGGCTCCTGTCTTCGTCGTCGTGGTACGGGCGCCCCACCGCTTCGCCCACTTCTCCAGGGCCTCGGCGAGCGTGTGCTCACCGATCGCGCCCCGGTACTGGAGCTGGAACTTCCAGCCGTCCTCGTTCGACGGGCCACGCTTCGTCAGCCGCAGCAGCCCGCGGTACTTCATCGAGACCGGGTTGTTGCTGAACGCCGTGGTCGCCACCGCCCTGATCCGCCGCGAGAACGCCCGCTGGCACAGGCGCTGCGCCTCGCTGCTGGTGGCGGCAAGGACGATGAGCTTCGACAGCCGGGCGTAATCGGTGGGAGCAACGGCGAAGTCCGACAGCACATACGCCTCGTCGGGAACGAAGGTGCTCGGCGCCATCGCGAACACGCCGAGGATCTTGCCGTTGCCGTCCTTCACCGCGACCGCAAGGTTCGCTGCACCGGGTGCGATGCGCGGGTTGAGGTACCGGGAGCGCAACGCGTTGAACTGGCCCGGCTTGAGCAACGCCAGCGACAGCGGCCCGACCAGCTCCTCACCGCGCCGGAGCCGAGGAGCCTTGACCGGCTCGATCGGCTGTCGGGGCGAGACGACCCGCGTCGGTGCCTCGGAGGCGTAGACGTAGAAGGGAGCGGCACGCGGGGTGGCCTTGATGACCCCGCGCAAGAACGGTTGCAGCTCCGGCACGTCGTGGTTCGAGGCGGTGAGCCAGTACGGCCGGTCGGTGATCGCGCCGAGGACATCCACCACATCGGCATCCGACAGCGGCTCGTACTGAGGCGCATCCCAGGTGAAGTGCTCGTTCAGCGGCTCGTACAGCTTCTCGTACCCGCCACCGTAGAAGGGAGGGAAGGAGCACACCGGAGCGTCCGCCGGAACCTTCTTCAACCAGCTGCGCACGTCCTCCACCTCATAGGAGGCCAGAGCCACATCCGAGCCCGACAGCCGCTCGACAGTCTCGGCGTGCTTGGCCTTCCACTGGTCCCGGTAGGAGCGCACCACCCGCTGATGCCACAGCCCCTCGCGGCCGACGCTGGCGAGGAAGCGCGTGCCCAGCATCATCGCGGCCACCGTGCCCACGCCGTCGTCCAAGGAGTCTGCGAGCCAGCCGAGTTGATCCGTGCTCTCCTCGCGGAGCTGGATGCCGACCGGCTGTCCGGTGAGCCACCGGCCGATGGCGGTGGTGTAGATGGACACGTCCGAGGAGTGGAGCGCGAACCCCATGCCGGCCAGGGACCGTTCGATGGTGAAGTTCCCGCAGCACGGGACGTAGACCTCACCGCGCGGCCACCTGTCTGCGGTCTCGCGCACGATGGCGCGCATGGGGCCTGGGATGGTGCCCTGGAACATCTCTCGCCTCCTGGGCGGCTGGCACGAAACGGCAGCGCCCGGCCTGGCGGGTGCCGGGCCGGGCGCTGTGCTGGAACCTAACACAAGGAGCACAGAGCCCCTTGAAATCATGTCACCTATCTAGCGAGTACGGTTCCGCCGCTCACATCAAGGTGCCTTGGTCGACCATGGGGGACAGCTCCCGCACCTCGTCACCGGTGGCGTCCTTCCACCAGGAGGCGAAGGTTCGCCGGTGACACCACAGGGCCGGCTTGGACAGGTCTTCGAAGCAGAGCAGGACCAGCCTGTGATCGCTCTCCGCTTCTGCGATCTCCTTCAGCCGCTCCGCGATCCGCGCGGGACCGAGCCGGTCGAGATCGGCTCGGTACGCCTTGGTGAACTCCGGCTCGGACAAGGAGAGGTAGTCCCTACGTGGCGCGAGCTCCCGCACCGAGTGCGTGAGGGAGTAGGGGAGTTTGAAGCGGGGAGCGCCCAGCGTGATGCGTACCGGCACCCCCTGCGGGGGCTGGTACGCCTGATAGCGGTTGGTGAACAGGGTTAGCACGCAGCTGTTCCTTTCGTGCTGCTCAGCGACCGGGCGTGCGCGGCGGCGCCGGCGGGCCCGGATTCCTTCGGCGCCATCCGCTCGGACCCGAGCGAGCCCGAGCGGCACCGGGCCCGCAGGGAGGACTCCCCCTGCGGGCCCGGCTTGACCGACGACGCTGGCCGGTCTGGCTGGTACGCCAGACCGGCTACGCCTCTTACACGTAGGGAGAGGTGAAGACGGTGGAGGCTGCGAGGTGTACGACCACATCGAAGGCCACCGACTCACCCTCCAGGTCGGCCGTGACGCGGAGAACCCGGTTGGTCTCGTTGGAGTACTGCGATGCCGTGGTTTCCTCCACGTCCAGGACCAGTTCCGAGGCCGGTCCCGATATGAGTTCCCTCGACTCCGCCAGGAGGCGCGAGAGGTGGGCGGCGATCTGACGGATCCCGGGGTGGGCCGACTTTGATTTCCAGTCCACGCACTCCGGCCTGACCTGGTGAATTCCGACGGAGTCCAGTGTTGCCTTTTCCGTCATTTCTTACCCCTAACCTGTGAGGGAATTTCCCTTTCCTTGCTTATATCTTATTGGAATTCAGCAACCTGGTACATATTCCACCGGAATTGATTTCCTCGAATTCCGGTGGCGGGAATTAGGTGCCTTGAATGCTTGCTCCGGAGGAGCGGCAGGCGGAGGGCGCGGCCGGGTGTCCTCCAGGCCGCGCCCTCCGCTGTGGAGAGAAGAAGGGAGGGGGCCCGTGCCGGGCCCCCTCCGTCTCACTTCGCCGTCGCGGGCTCCGCCTTCTTGGCCACCTCGGCGGTGGGCTCCACCTTCTTCTGAGCGGGTACCTTGCGCGCCGGGGTGGTCTTGCTTGCCGTCCCGGCCGCCGGGCGGTTCTGCGTGCGCGCAGCCCCTGAAGGCTTGGCCGCGGGCTTGTCCGCCGCCTTCTTCGCGACCGGCTTCGGCTGGGCCTCCGGCTTCGGGTCGCTCTTGGCCTCCTGCTTCTCCTTGGCCGCTTCCTGCTGGACCTCCAGCGCCTTCTTGTTGAACTCCTCAGCCATGGCCCGCTGGATGCCCTGAGCCTTGCTGAGGAGGTTCCGGACCAGCTGGACCTGGCTGTAGAGCTTGCCGACCACCTTGATGTGGCGGGACAGGTCGTCGCCGAGGATGACGGCCAGGTCCTCCGGCTTCTTCTCCGCCAGCTCCTCCAGCAGGGGAAGCAGGACCTCTTCTGCCTTGCCCAGCCCGTCCTTGGCCTTGGCCTTCTGCTTCTTGCGCTTCTCCGTCTCCTCGGCGCTCGGAGCCTTCTCGTTGGTCAAGGAGGTCTGCTGCTCCATCATCTTGAGCGCGTTGGCGAAGTGCTGGGCCTCGGCCTCGGAGTCGAAGTCGCCGCGCACGTAGCGGCTGGCGGCGACCATCTGATTGCCGGGGTTGAGCTGGGCGATGTGCCAGGCAAGGTTGTTCTTGATCTCGCCCCGGTCGACCATCTCGGCGACCTCCTTGCGCAGGGTGAGCAGGCCCAGCCGCCACTTGATGGCCGTCTCGGTCTTGCCGAACTGCTTTGCGATCTTCAGGGGCTCCCAGCCTGCGGCCTTGAGGTCGGCGTACGCTCCGGCCTCTTCCATGATCGTCATGTCGGCGCGGCCGACGTTCTCGGCGATGCCGAGGACGTACGCCTTCTCGTCGTCGGTGTCTTCGAGGACGTTCGCCGGGATGACGGTCAGGCCGGCGGCCTTGCAGGCCCGCCACCGGCGCTCGCCCGCGATCAGCATGTAGGGGGTGTCGCCGTCCTCGACGGGCCGGACGACGACCGGCTGAAGGAGGCCGTTCTCCTCGATGCTGCCCTTCAGCTCCTTGTGCTTGTCCTCGTCGAAGAACTTGCGGGGCTGCCCGGGGTTGGCGGCGATCTGGTCAATCTGGAGGTCTGCGAACATTATTCCCGCGCCTTTCTAATTCCGGAAAACCATTCCTTTGAAGTTTTCCCTTTGTTCTTACACTTATATCTTAATCCCAATTACCGCCAATTCAAGAGGGAATTCCTTTTAATTTCAGGAATTCAATTCCTTGAATTGCGGGCCGCGCGCCGGCGGATGCCGCGCGCACCTCGGGCGGGGGTGCGAAGAGGGCTGAGCCCGGACATGAAGCGAGCCCGCCATGGCCTCACGACCACGACGGGCTCCACTCCCATCACGCACCCCAACGACCGCACCGATACGGCCAGCTCCTCGCGGGCGGGGCGCGGGGGGTCGGCCACCCGCGAGGAGCAGGGAAGGACGCCGCTCATCACGACGCTGCCAGATGCGGGGTCCTGCGGCTGCTGTGCCCGCACCGGCACGTAAGAACGTACAACACGACCTAGAGAATGTCATCTATCTCGATGGAGGCGGGCGCGGCGTCGCCCGACAGCTCATCAGCCGTCATCCTCCTGCGCGCTCGGGCCCTGTTTCCGTCGATGCATCAGGGCCTGCCACTCCAACACCTTGCGCGCTTCGTTGAGCGCCGCCGGACCTGCTCCGCCCCGGAGCATCTGCGAGGGTTTCTTCGCCATCTCGGCGATCCACCGCTCATCAAGCTCGGACATGCGATTCCTCCCGTGAACGGCGTGCGCGCCGCCTTCGCCCGCCCAGATTCGACTCCCTCGGCGCGCCCGCCCAAGTCAGGCGCGGGAGCGCGCCGGTGCCCGCCGCACACCAGCCGGCCGCTCCCCGAGAAACTGTCCGATGAACCCTATAACCCCTCCGACCAGGGATGTACTGTAGAGCCAAGGACGATTGTTACCGGCCAGTCACCTGCGGCGAGCATACGACACGGCCAGAGAAGACGGATATGGCAGACACCCCTGACCGGCCCGAACCGCTGAGCCTGAGCGCGAAGTTGCTCGCCCTGCTGCGCCTGCGCCGCGACCCCGACGGGTTCACCCCCAGCGCCCGCGACGTTGCAGATGCGAGCGCACAGGCAGGCCAGCGCAAACCTCGTCTCTCACACGGTCAGGTCAACAGCCTGCTAAACGGCACCAGTAGCAACCCCACGTCGTCTACGGTCGCCGCTCTCGCCCAGGCACTCGACGCCCCTGCCGCCTTCCTGCTGCCCGGACGGGAGTGGGACGACCTCGCGGCGCTCACCGTGTTCGTGGAGCGGCCCGAAGCCCGCGAAGTCATACGTTTAATGCAGGGCCTTGAGGTGCAGGACATTCTAGAAATCATGACGATGCTCCGGGAGAGTCGTCGTCGCGCGGGACTGTCTGAAGATGTCCCCGCGATCCCCCCACCTCCCCCCGGCGTCGACCAGCCCCGCGAGGGGCGACCGCGTCGCCGACTGAGCCTGGAAGAAGCCGCTGAGCGGGCAGCGGACTACTTGGAAGGACGCTGAACCTCTTGGAAGGCCCGATCTTCGGCCTCTGCGTGGTGCTCACATCGCTCAGTACCGCCATATCCCTGCGATGCGCATACGAACGCCGCCACAAGTCCACCTACCGCATAGCCCGCCGGGCCCACCTGGCTGCCCTGACAGCCTGCTTCCTCGGCTCACTACTGGCGATCCCCACAATCGCCGACGCAGTTGACCGCAGCGCCGCCTCCAACGAGGTGTCCTCCCTCATGTCAGACGTGGCGGCGGTCATCTTCTGCGCGAGCCTCCAAATCATGATCATCGACTGGGAGTACTCCACGGCCCACCACGCCGGCATCGCCCTGCGCCTCGGGTTCGCGTGCGCGGTCGTCGGGCTCATGATCTGGCAGTTCCACCGCGCCGACACCGTGCACCAGGACCTGTCCACCGCGTACGCGCACAGCAGCGATGTGCGGCTCTATCTCCTGACGTACCTCGGGGCCTCAGCCGCCGCAGGCGCGGAGGTCACCTTCCGCTCCAGCAAGCTCGCCCGCGAAATCTGGCGCCAGGGACGCCCCGCTGCTACCGGACTCGCCATCGCGTCGGCAGGGGCCGCATTCGGCGTCGCCTACACCGTCAGCCGGGGCAGTTACCTGCTCGCGTACGAAAACGGCCACGCCTGGCCCCTCAGTTGGGAAAACGCCATCAGCCCCGCCTTGGCGGGGCTATGCATCGGGTGCGTGGCCATCGGCCTCACCATGGCCACGGTCAGCGTCAAGCTCAGTCAACGGAACGCGGGCAGCAAGGTCTAAGCAGACTCCTTGCTCTCTTCTGCAACCCCCCACTGACGCCACCGCAGTGCCACCCGGTCACCGTCCACGGTGCGCGAGCCCCTGGACGCGGCCGGGTACACGGCGACCTGCTCCAGCATGAGGACCAGGACACCCTTCTTCGCCTTCATCGGGGCGTGCTTCCACCACCGGACGAGGTCCGGGATATCACCCACAGGCACGTGCTTGACCTGCTCCAGGACTCGCGCCTGGCCTTCGCTCTCGCGGATCAGCTGCTTGAGCTCCTGGTCAGCCGACCGGAAGGTCTTGATCGAGATGTCCGGCGACCGCGCATAGTCCTCGCCCAGTTCGTCCTGCCGACGGCGCGCAGCGGCAGCCTCCTTGCGCAGAGCGGCAGCCTGGGCCAGCATCTCTTCTCGCGCCTGACTGATCAGTGCGCTGACCTCTGGCTTGGCCAACTCCGCCAGCACATGCTCAGCCACGTACTTCTCAAGCAGGTCGGCGTTGATGCGGATCTTGCCGCACCCTCCGGGATGCTGGGCCGTACTCGGCGAACACCGGTAGCCGCGGCTACCGGCGTTCGAGGGCGATGACCCCAGCGTGGTCGCACACAGGCCGCAGACACCAACGGGTCCGCCCGGGATCAGGTACTCACGCTGCTCGGCCCGATCGGTGCGGCGCATGGCGCGGATGGCCTCGAAGTCCGCCCGAGGGATGATCACGGGGCCGCCCGTCTCGACGAGCTTGCCGTTCTCGTCCTCCTCGCAACCGGCGATGGCCGGGTGATCGAGGACGGAGGCGAGCACCGCGGGCCGCCACAGACCGCCGCGCGTGGTGCGGTGGCCCTCAGCGTTCATCCACTCGACGATGGCGTCGTAACTCTGCTTGAGCAGACGCCGGGAGGCGGCGACCCGCAGGACCTCCGCCTCACCCTCGCGCACCCGTCGGTACGCCATGTCTTCAAAGCCGTACAGCCTTGCCATTTCTCGCCCCTCTGCCGACCCCCTGGCCTGTACTAATTTACCCGAGATAGGTCACACCGTTGTAGAAACAAACGAACACCTCAACACATGTCGTTCACGTACTCACCTCGGCTCCACGCTGCCGCTCCACGCCGAGGACCTTCCACAGCTCCGCCGTCGGCACCCGAACCGTGCCGCCCAGCGGGAGCGTCCGGACGGGGAAACCCCCTGTGCGGATCAACTCATACGCCTTGTCGCGGCCGATTCCCAGAGCGCGCCCGGCAGTTGTCACGTTGACCGTGGCCGGAAGAGCCAGCAGCTCCTCCAGACCCATCGCTCCGGCCGAAGCCTGCCCGCCCGCTTCCTGAGCAGTCATGTCGTTGGTCGCAATCTCCCCCGCGCCAACTTGAAGCTGACTTTACAACAGTGTCCGACACCCCCAACAAGATGGAGAAGGATCTTGCAACTCCACGCAGACCAAGATCCACACCATCAGCACGATCGCTGGCAGCCAGCCAGCCGCCCAGGGGAGACCTGTGTTCAAGGACAAGACCTACCAGCGGTGCGCTTGCAAGGGCCCACTCACCGACAAGGCAGGCAAACCGATCCTCAACGAGGACGGGACACCCAAGATCGGCTACCTGGAAAAGCGGTGCCCCAAACTCAAGCGGCGTGACCACGGCTCCTGGTACTACTCCATCGAGATCCCCGCCGGCCCCGGCGGCAAGCGCCGCCGAGCCAAGAAGGGCGGGTTCAAGACCCAGGAGAAGGCAGCCGCCGAAGCAACCAAGGTCTACCGGGACGCACAAGCGGGAGTCGACGTCCTATCCGACGAGACCGTCAGTGAGTATCTGCGCCGCTGGCTCGACAACCAGCACGACCTCAAGGCCACCACCAGGAACGGCTACGAGGATTACCTGCGCCTGTACTTCACGCCGCACCTCGGGCACATCAAGCTCCGCGAGCTGCGCCCCCGCCACATAGAAGAGATGTTCGCCGCCATCCAGGCCGAGAACAAGGTGAAGGAGAAGAACCAGGAGGCGGCCCAACTGGCCCGCGCGGCCGAGCAGAAGGCGCACGCAGCCTGGCGTGACGCCATCGCCCCTCGCGATCCGCAGCTCAGGAAAACCTGGATCGAAGCGAAGGCAGCGTTGAAGGCCGCCCTCGCGCTCCCGCGCCGCGAAACCGGTCCCGCGACGCAGCACCGCATCAAGATGGCGCTCAGTTCGGCCCTCGAAGACGCCCGCAAGCGCCGGATGATCACCGACAACTGGGCGGCCCTGGTCCAGACGCCTCGCATACGCAAGGCCAAGGCCCTGGAGTGGACCCCCGCCCGCGTCGAAGCGTGGCGCAAGACCGGCAAGAAGCCCTCCCCCGTCATGGTCTGGACGCCAGAGCAGACCGGCACGTTCCTCGACTCCGTGGTCTACGACCGGCTCTACCCGCTGTGGGTCGTCATCGCCTTCCTCGGCCTGCGCCGCGGTGAAGCCTGCGCCCTGTCCTGGGCGGAAGTGGACCTCGACGCCGGCGTGATCCACATCACGGAGGAGATCGTCACTGTCGCGTACGAGCCGCACGAGGACACCCCCAAGTCCGACAACATCCGCGACATCGCTCTGGACGAGGACACGATCGCCCTTCTGCGCTGGTGGCGCGCCCGTCAGGAAGCCGAGAAGAATGAGTGGCTCGAAACCACGGGCGAATGGACCGACAGCGGCCGGGTTTTCACTCTTGAGGACGGTACGGAGTACCACCCGCAGTACTTCTCCGACCGCTTCGAACGCCTCTACAAGAAGACCGACCTTCCGCCGATCCGGCTGCATGACCTCCGGCACGGCTCAGCAACGCTCGCCCTGCGCGCTGGTGTTGCCATGGTCGCCGTGCAGCGCAGGCTCGGGCACTCCTCGATCCGCGTCACCTCGGACATCTACACCACCGTCCTGGCAGAGGTGGAGCGCGAGGCCGCCGAAGCGACCGTCTCCGTTGTGCCTCGCGCACGCAAGCGCGTGATCCCGCAGCCCGAGGCGGACAACGAGCCCGCGACAGCGGAAGAGGAACACGAGGAGGAGCAGGACGGAGGGGACACCGGTGAACACCGGGATGTTCCCGACCAGGACGCCGCCTGACGGCAGGTTCCCAGGGCGTTCCCATTCGCTCACGCAGACCATGAGGAAGGCCCCTCCGAGATCAACTCGGAGGGGCCTTCCTCGGTCAAAGAAAAGCAAAAGCCCCAGGTCACGGCGAGTGAGTCCTGAGGCTTCTACAGAGCCGCCTTCGGGATTCGAACCCGAGACCTACGCATTACGAGTGCGTTGCTCTGGCCATCTGAGCTAAGGCGGCGCGCTGTCCGCACTATGGTGCGATCAGCAACGCCGGTAAGTCTACACAGTTTCCGGGGGTGCTCCGTACACGCCCCGGGGCCTCCGGAGCCAGGGTGTACGGACGGGCTATGAGCAGCGCTTTCCCTTGGCGGGCGGGGTGCCCTGGAGGAGGTAGCGGTCGATCGTGGAGTCGATGCAGGTGCTGCCGCGGCCGTATGCGGTGTGGCCGTCGCCGACGTAGGTGAGGAGGGTGCCGGAGGAGAGCTGGGAGGCGAGGGACTGGGCCCACGGGTACGGGGTCGCCGGGTCGCGGGTGGTGCCGACCACGAGGATCGGGGCGGCGCCCTTCGCCTGGATGCGGTGCGGCTCGCCGGTCGGCTTCACCGGCCAGTACGCGCAGTTCAGGGAGGCCCAGGCCAGGCCCTCGCCGAAGACGGGGGACGCCTTCTCGAAGGCGGGGAGGGCCTTCTCCACCTGGTCGGGGGTGGCGAAGGCGGCCGGGAGGTCGAGGCAGTTCACCGCCGCGTTGGCGAACATCAGGTTCGCGTACTTGCCGTCGGCGTCGCGCTCGTAGTAGCTGTCGGACAGGGCGAGCAGCCCCGCGCCGTCCTTCTCCTTCATCGCCGAGGTGAGCGCCTCGCGCAACTGCGGCCAGGCCGCCTCGTCGTACATCGCCGCGATCACACCTGTCGCCGCGAGCGCTTCGCCGAGCTTGCGGCCGTGCGCGTCGCCGGCCGGGATGGGCGCCTTGTCCAACTGCTGGAAGAACGCCTTCAGGTTCTTGCCCACCTGCTCCGGGCTCGTGCCCGCGCCGCCCAGCGGGCAGTCGCTATGGCGCACGCAGTCCTTCGCGAACGACCGGAAGGCCGCCTCGAAGCCCGCCGTTTGGTCCTCATTGAGTTTGCGCGCGGTGAGCTGCGGGTCCATCGCGCCGTCCAGGACCAGCCGGCCCACCCGGCCCGGGAAGAGGCCCGCATACGTCGCCCCGAGGAGCGTCCCGTACGACGCCCCGACATACGTCAGCTTCTGGTCGCCCAGCACGGCGCGGAGGATGTCCATGTCACGGGCCGCCTCCAGCGTGGAGACATGCCGTAGCACATCGGGCGAGCGCTGACCGCAGCCCTCGGCGAACTTCTTGTACGCGTCGACGAGTTGCCCCGTCTCCTTCTTGTCGTCCGGCGTCGTGTCCGTCTGCGTGAACGTGTCCATCTGGCGGCCGGTGAGGCATTCGACCGGCTCGCTGCGGGCCACGCCGCGCGGGTCGACCGCGACCATGTCGTAGCGGGCGCGGACCTCTGCCGGGTAGCCGATACCGGCGTACTGCTGCAGATAGCCGACCGCCGAGCCGCCCGGTCCCCCCGGGTTGACCAGCAGTGAGCCAAGGCGCTTCCCCGGCCCCGTGGCCTTCTTGCGGGCGACCGCCAGCCTGATGTCGCCCGAGGCCGGTTTCGCGTAGTCCAGCGGCGCCTTCATCGTGGCGCACTCGAAGCCGGGGACCCCGCAGGTGCGCCAGTTCAGCTTCTGTCCGTAGTACGGCGCCAGTGTCGACGGCGTGGAACTCGGCAGCGCGGCCAGCACCGCGTCCGCCGTCGCCGTCGCCGTCGCCGTCGCTGTCGCCGTCGTCGAACTCCCGGAGGAGCAGGCCGACATGAGCAGCGCCGCGACGGCCAGCAGCACGCCACTTGTACGGAGGGGCCGGGTCGGCCGTTGGGTGTGCCTGATGTACATCCCGCGAGCGTAACCTTGCGCGATCAATTGATCACCTTCAGTCGCGGATGCGCCTCGTACGAGTGACTTGGGTCAACTCGTCGTGCGTCCCGTCATGCATCCCATCGTGCGCCCGGTGGCGCACATGCACGACTTGACGTACGACGTCGCGCGCCCGTCCGTACGCTCCGTCGTGCCGGTGAGGCCCGACGTTCCGAGCACTGAGGGTGGTCCGCAGGGCTCCCGATGCGTTCAGCCCGCCCGCAGCGCCATCGTCATCGCCTCCACCGCGAGCAGCGGAGCCACGTTGCGGTCGAGGGCCTCGCGGCACGCGGCGATCGCGTCGATACGGCGCAGGGTCGCCTCCGGCGAGCTGCCGCGGGCCAGCCGCTCCAGGGTGTCCTCGGCCTCCCCGTTGGCGATGGCCACACGGGAACCGAGCTGAAGGGCGAGGACGTCGCGGTAGAACCCGGTGAGGTCGATCAGGGCCAGGTCCAGGCTGTCGCGCTGTGTACGCGTTCTTCGCCGCTTCTGCCGGTCCTCCAGCTCCTTCATGACGCCCGCGGTGCCGCGCGGCATACGGCTTCCCTGGGCCGCGCCGAGGGCCGCCTTCAGGTCCTCGGTCTCCTTCACGTCGACTTCCTCGGCGAGCTGCTTGGCGTCCTCGGCAGCCGTGTCGATCAGCTCCTGGGCCGCCTTGAGGCAGCCGCCGATGTCGTCGACCCGGAGCGGGAGCTTGAGGACGGCGGCTCTGCGCGCGCGGGCGTTCGGGTCCGTGGCGAGACGGCGGGCCCGCCCGATGTGGCCCTGCGTCGCGCGCGCGGCGGCCGCCGCGATGTCGGGCTCGATGCCGTCGCGGCGTACGAGGATGTCGGCGACCGCGTCCACCGGCGGGGTGCGGAGGGTGAGCAGGCGGCAGCGGGAGCGGATGGTGGGCAGGACGTCCTCGATCGACGGGGCGCACAGGAGCCAGACCGTGCGAGGGGCGGGCTCCTCGACGGCCTTCAGGAGAACATTGCCCGCGCCCTCCGTGAGACGGTCCGCGTCCTCCAGGACGATGACCTGCCAGCGGCCGTTCGCCGGGGACATCTGGGCGCGGCGGACCAGGTCGCGGGTCTCCTTCACGCCGATGGAGAGGAGGTCGGTGCGGACGATCTGCACATCGGCGTGAGTGCCCACCAGGCTCGTATGACAGCCGTCGCAGAAGCCGCAGCCGGGGACTCCGCCGAGCGCCCGGTCGGGGCTCACACACTGGAGCGCCGCCGCGAACGCCCGCGCCGCGGTGGAGCGGCCCGAACCGGGCGGGCCCGTGAACAGCCAGGCGTGCGTCATCTTGGACGCCTCGGGGAGCGGGGTGTCCGCGGCGACCGCCGTGACGAGGGCGTCGGCGTCGCGGGCGGCGGCGGCGAGCTGCTCGCTCACCTTCTCCTGGCCCACCAGGTCGTCCCACACGGGCATGGGGCACCGCCCTTTCGTCGCACTTTGCCTTGCCGCGTCCATTGTGCGGGTCGCCACTGACATTCGGCCCCGGCCAGGGCGAGCGGGGCCCGCCCCTCACCGGTCCTCCCGCAGCGCCGACCTCCCGGACTCAGCGGCGGCGGCCGCCCCGCCCCTCGTCCCAGTCGTCGTCCTCGCGCGAACCCAGGAGTTCGTCGGCCAGGGTCGGGAGGTCGTCCAGCGGAGTCTCCTCGGCCCAGTCGGATCGAGGACGGCGACGCGGGGCGCCCTCGTCGTCGACCTGGGGCAGCTCGCGCGTACGGTCGCCCGAACCGTCCGGCCGCGGTGCCGGCCGCTCGTCGCGGAAGAAGCCGGGCGGCACCCGGTCCGCCGGATCACCGGCGGCAGCACCGGCCGTGGAAGCACCCGGAGAGGCACCCGCACGCCCGTCCCGTACGGGAGGAAGCACCGCGGTCTCATCGGCCGCGCCCTGAGGCACGGGCGGCAGCACGGTGGTCTCGTCCGCCGCGCCCTGAGGCACCGGCGGCAACACGGCCGTCTCGTCCGCCGCGCCCTCGGGCACAGGCGGCTTCGGCAGCTTCGCCGTCTCCTCCCCATCGGGGCGAGCGCCGGACCGAGAGCCGGCGGTGTCCTCACCGGCGCGCGACCGAGCACCGGCATGGCCCTCACCCGCGCCGGACCGGGATGCGGCAGGGCTCTCGTCCGCCCGCACCGGCCGCAGCACCGCCGTCTCGTCCACCGGCCCACCCGACGCGTTCGTCGGCGTCACCACGGGCGTAGGCACCGTCGTCTCGTTGTCCGGCACGGGCGCCGCCGGAGGACCAGCCGGAGCCCCGGTCACGGGCGCCACGGCCGTCGACGCCGCCGCCTCGGCGGAGGCCGTCGCAGCCGCCGACGCGGCCGCGGCCTCCGTCGCCGCCCGCCGGGCCTGCTCGGCCCGCAGCAGGGCCTCCTCGGCCTTGCGCTGCTTCTCCAGGCGGCGCGCCTCGGCCTCGGCCCGCAGCCGCGCCTCCTCCTCGGCCTGCTTGCGCCGACGTTCCTCCTCGGCGGCCCGCGCCTGCTCCTCGGCGAGACGCCTGACCCGCTCCTCCTCGGCACGGCGGCGGGCCTCCTCGGCACGCTGCCGGGCCTCCTCCGCCTGACGCTCGGCCTCGCGCCGCTGGGCCTCCTCCAGCTCGCGCTGCTTGCGCTCCTCCTCCTCGGCACGGAGCTTGGCGAGCTGCTCCTGACGCTCGCGCTCCAGCCGCTCCTCCTCGGCCTTGCGCGCGGCCTCTTCCTCCGCCTTGCGCCGGGCTTCCTCCTCGGCCGCCTTGCGCGCCTCCTCCTGGGCCTTCACCTCGGCCTCGGAGAGGGGCAGCATCACGTCGAGGCGGTGCCGGACGACCGTGGTGACCGCCTCGGGCTCCTGCGCCGCGTCGACCACCAGGTACCGGCCCGGGTCTGCGGCCGCGAGCGTCAGGAAACCGGACCGCACGCGCGTGTGGAACTCGACGGGCTCCGACTCCAGCCGGTCCGGCGCCTCCGTGAACCGCTCGCGGGCCGCCTCCGGCGACACGTCCAGCAGAACCGTCAGATGCGGTACGAGCCCATTCGTCGCCCAGCGGTTGATGCGGGCGATCTCCGTCGGAGACAGGTCACGGCCCGCGCCCTGGTAGGCCACCGACGAGTCGATGTACCGGTCGGAGATGACGACGGCACCGCGCTCCAGCGCGGGCCGCACCACCGTGTCGACGTGCTCCGCGCGGTCGGCGGCGTACAGCAACGCCTCCGCGCGGTGCGAAAGCCCCGCCGAGGACACATCCAGCAGGATCGAACGCAGCCGCTTGCCGACCGGCGTGGCGCCCGGCTCCCGGGTCACCACGACCTCATGGCCCTTGGCGCGGATCCACTCGGCGAGCGCCGTCGCCTGGGTGGACTTGCCGGCCCCGTCGCCGCCCTCCAGGGCGATGAAGAAGCCGTTCGTGGCGGGCACCTGCGCCGGGTCGTCGCCGCCGCGCAGCGCGTCCAGCAGGTCGTGCCGCAGCGGCACTCCGGAGCGGTCGTCGACCTTGGCGAGCACCAGCGCCGCGACGGGCAGCAGCAGCGCGCCCACCAGCATGAGCGTGAAGGCGGCGCCCCCGTGCGCGAACACGAACTTGCCGTTCTCCAGGCGGTGCGGACCGATCGCGGCGGCCACCAGGGGCGCCAGGATCGCGCCGAGCGCCACGAGGACCCGTACGACCGCGTGCAGGTGTTCGGTCGTCCGAGCCCGCCGGTACTCCTCGGCCTCCTGGTCGAGCAGCGCGTGCCCGGTGTGCGCGGCGACGCCGGCGCCAATGCCCGCGAAGGCGACGATCAGCAGCACCGTGGTGACGTCCGGGACCAGCCCGGCGGCCAGCAGCGCGACTCCGGTGAAGGCGATCGCCAGTGAGAGCAGCCTGCGCCGCGACAGCGACGGCAGCACCGAAGGGGCCGTACGGATGCCGATGACGACACCCCCGGTCAGGGCCAGCACCAGCAGCCCGTACGTCACCGGTCCGCCGCCCAGGTCCTTGGCGTGCAGCACGGAGACGGCGACGGCGGCCGAGATGGCCCCGGCGACCGCCGCGCAGGCCAGGACCAGCAGCGGAATCGCGCCGGTGCGGCCCGTGTCGATGCCGGTGCCCGTCTTGGGGCGGCGCAGGCCCTCCAGCGGCGACCGCGCGCGCGGGGTGCGTGCGTCGGGCAGTTCGAGGAACGTGAGCACCGAGAGCGAGGCGGCGAACAGTCCGGCCGCCACGTACGAGGCGAGCGCCACCTGGTGCTGGTCGAACCAGTCGATCCCGGCGCCCAGCAGGTTGTTGACGAGCGACGCCACGACGAGCGCGGCGGCCGCCAGCGGCACCGCCATGAACGCCGTACGCAGCGACAGGCGCCGCAGCGCATCCATGCGGTCCGGCAGCGGGCGCACCGTGGCACCCTCCATCGGCGGCGCGGGCAGCAGCGCGGGCGCGGCGCTCTCCCGGCACACCGTCCAGAACCGCTCGGCGACACCGGTCACGAACGCGGTGACCAGGACGACGGCGAGCGCGTCGTCCGGGGTCCAGTCGATCCACAGGGGCGCGACGATGAGGAGCACTGCCCGCAGAGCGTCGGCCCCGACCATGGTCCAGCGCCGGTCGAGGGGCCCCTCCGGTGATGTCAGGGAGGTGAGCGGCCCAAGGAGTACGGCTCCGAAGAGCAGCGTCGCGAGCACGCGTGCCCCGAAGACGGCCGCCACGGCCAAGGCCACTCCGCGGTAGCCACCGCCGAAGGAACCCTCGAGGATCGCTGCCTGGAGGGCCAGGACGACCAGCACGAGCAGGGCCAGGGCGTCGGCGACACCTCCTACGAGCTGTGCGCTCCACAGCCGCTTCAATTGCGGCTGGCGCAGCAGCGCGCGCACGGCGCGCTCGCGGGAATCTGCGACCAGGGCGTCGTCGGGGGCCGGGTTGTGGGCCGTTGGCTGCTCGGCTCGCGTCATCCTGCAAGCCTATCCGGACCCACTGACTCCCCGAAGGGGTGGCCGAACATACGGACGCCCCCACACCGGAAGGTGTGGGGGCGTACGCGTGCCGGGCACGTCGGGCACACAGAATCCGACGATCGCAAGGCACCGGGACCGAGCCTTGGCAGGCACACGGATCACGACGCTCGGGAGGCCGCCGTCATCCCTGCAGCCTCAGCTCTCCGAGACCGGCACCTCCGTAAAGAAGCCTCAGCCCTCCAAAGCCACCGCCTCCGTAAAGAAGCCTCAGCCCTCCAAAGCCACCGCCTCCGTAAAGAAGCCTCAGCCCTCCAAAGCCACCGCCTCCGTAAAGAAGCCTCAGCCCTCCGAAGCCACCGTCTTCTTCGCGGCGGCCTTCTTGGCGGGTGCCTTCTTGGCAGCCGTCTTCGAAGTCGTCGTCTTCTTTGCCGCCGTTTTCTTGGCAGGGGCCTTCTTGGCCGGAGCCTTCTTGGCGGCCGTCTTCTTCGCGGTCTTCTTGGCCGGGCCCTTGGCGCGCTTCTCGGCGAGCAGCTCGTAGCCGCGCTCCGAGGTGATGTCCTCGACGCTGTCGCCTGAGCGCAGGGTCGCGTTGGTCTCGCCGTCGGTCACATACGGCCCGAAACGGCCGTCCTTGACGACGACGGGCTTCCCGCTGACCGGGTCCTCGCCCAGCTCCTTCAGCGGCGGCTTGGCGGCCGCTCGGCCACGCTGCTTGGGCTGAGAGTAGATCTCCAGCGCCTCTTCGAGCGTGATGGTGAAGAGCTGGTCCTCGGACTGCAGCGAGCGCGAGTCCGTGCCCTTCTTCAGGTACGGCCCGTAGCGCCCGTTCTGCGCGGTGATCTCCACGCCCTCGGCGTCCTTGCCGACGACGCGCGGCAGGGACATCAGCTTGAGGGCGTCCTCGAGCGTCACCGTGTCGAGCGACATCGACTTGAACAGCGAGGCCGTACGCGGCTTGACCGCGTTCTTGCCCGTCTTCGGGGTGCCCTCGGGGAGCACCTCGGTGACGTACGGGCCGTAGCGGCCGCCCCTGGCGATGATCTGGTGCCCGCTCTCCGGGTCGGCGCCCAGCTCGAAGTCACCGCTCGGCTTGGCGAGCAGCTCCTCCGCGAGGTCGACCGTCAGCTCGTCGGGGGCCAGATCCTCGGGCACATCGGCGCGCTGGTGGTTCTCGGAGTCCTTCTCGCCGCGCTCGATGTAAGGGCCGTAGCGCCCGACGCGCAGCACGATGTCGTTGCCGACCGGGAAGGACGACACCTCACGGGCATCGATGGCACCCAGGTCGGTGACGAGCTCCTTGAGGCCGCCGAGGTGGTCGCCGTCGCCGTTGCCGGCCTCGGCGGCACCGGTCGCCTCGCCCTCGCCGAAGTAGAACCGCTTCAGCCACGGCACGGCCTGCGCCTCGCCGCGCGCGATGCGGTCGAGGTCGTCCTCCATCTTGGCGGTGAAGTCGTAGTCGACGAGCCGCCCGAAGTGCTTCTCCAGGAGGTTGACCACGGCGAACGACAGGAAGGACGGCACGAGTGCCGTGCCCTTCTTGAACACGTATCCGCGGTCGAGGATGGTCCCGATGATCGACGCGTACGTCGACGGGCGGCCGATCTCGCGCTCTTCGAGCTCCTTGACCAGGCTGGCCTCGGTGTAGCGGGCCGGCGGCTTGGTCGCGTGCCCGTCGACCGTGATCTCCTCGGCGGACAGCGGGTCGCCCTGGCTGACCTGCGGAAGGCGGCGCTCGCGGTCGTCGAGCTCGGCGTTCGGGTCGTCCGCGCCCTCGACGTACGCCTTCAGGAAGCCGTGGAAGGTGATCGTCTTGCCGGACGCGCTGAACTCGGCGTCGCGACCGTCGGAAGCGGTGCCCGCGATCTTCACGGTGACCGAGTTTCCGACCGCGTCCTTCATCTGGGAGGCGACGGTCCGCTTCCAGATCAGCTCGTACAGCTTGAACTGGTCACCGGTCAGACCCGTCTCGGCCGGGGTGCGGAAACGATCACCCGAGGGCCGGATCGCCTCGTGCGCCTCCTGCGCGTTCTTGACCTTGCCGGCGTAGGTCCGCGGCTGCGCCGGCAGGTAGTCGGCTCCGTACAGCTGCGTGACCTGGGCGCGGGCGGCGGAGATCGCCGTGTCCGAGAGGGTCGTGGAGTCCGTACGCATGTAGGTGATGAAGCCGTTCTCGTACAGCTTCTGCGCCACCTGCATGGTCGCCTTCGCGCCGAAGCCGAGCTTGCGCGAGGCCTCCTGCTGGAGCGTCGTCGTACGGAACGGGGCGTACGGCGAGCGGCGGTAGGGCTTGGACTCGACCGAGCGGACCGAGAAGTTCGTGTTCTCCAGGGCGGCGGCGAGCGCGCGGGCGTTCGCCTCGTCCAGGTGGAGCGTGTTCGCGCTCTTGAGCTGCCCCAGCGAGTCGAAGTCGCGGCCCTGGGCGACGCGCTTGCCGTCGACCGTCGTCAGGCGTGCGACCAGGGACGACGGGTCGCTCGAGTCACCGGCGCGGCCGGTGCCGAAGGTGCCGGTCAGGTCCCAGTACTCGGCGGAGCGGAAGGCGATGCGCTCGCGCTCCCGCTCGACGACGAGGCGGGTCGCCACGGACTGGACACGGCCCGCCGACAGGCGCGGCATGACCTTCTTCCACAGGACCGGCGAGACCTCGTAGCCGTAGAGGCGGTCGAGGATGCGGCGGGTCTCCTGGGCGTCGACCATGCGCTGGTTGAGGTCGCGCGGGTTGGCGACGGCCTCGCGGATGGCCTCCTTGGTGATCTCGTGGAAGACCATTCGCTTGACCGGGACCTTGGGCTTCAGGACCTCCAGGAGGTGCCACGCGATGGCTTCGCCCTCGCGGTCCTCATCGGTGGCGAGGAAGAGTTCGTCGGAGTCCTTCAGCAGGTCCTTGAGCTTCTTGACCTGGGCCCTCTTGTCAGCGTTGACCACGTAGATCGGCTGGAAGTCGTGCTCGACGTCCACGCCGAGGCGGCGCACCTCGCCGGTGTACTTCTCCGGCACCTCCGCGGCGCCGTTCGGGAGGTCGCGGATGTGCCCGACGCTCGCTTCGACGACATAGCCGGGGCCGAGATAGCCCTTGATCGTCTTCGCCTTGGCAGGCGACTCGACGATGACGAGTCGGCGGCCGCCGTGTGCGGTGTCGCTGGTCGGGGACAACTTCGCTCTTCTCTCCGGTCGACGCGGGGGGTCCTCCCCAGGTCTTGCTCCCGGGGGTCGGGTCGTGCTGACGCTGCGGAGTGTGACGGTACATCCCGCCCCCGTGTCAAACGGGAAAAGCCCGCAACGGCCACTCGAACGGTAACCCGACTACCGCCATTCCTGCCGCCCGGAGTGTCCACCAGCCCTTTCGGGCCTATCCGGAGCGTGACCTCCCAGTTACCGGAGCCCCGGTCCTCACGCGCGCGTGAAACACCACATCCCGAGTGCCAGCGCACCGGTTCCGGCGACGCTCGCGAGCGTCGCCGATGCGACGCGGTTCACACCGTGGGCGACGGGCTCGCCCTGCCGCAGCCGGGCCACGGTCCAGGCCAGCAGTCCGCCGCCGAACAGGGCGAACACCGTCCCCGCGAAGATCGCCGGTCCGCTTTCCATGGTGTGTCCTTCCGCCCCGAGTCCTCAGGCTCGGGAGGCTGGCACGCCCCGGAAGCGGACGTGCGAACCTGCGGTGAACGCCGGGCAACCAGAATCCCATGGGGCGCTCAGACCGTGCCGGGCGTGGGTATCTTCCCGGTCGTCTTCGTGTTGTCGGTGTGGCCCACCGTGCACACGACTGTGGTGAATCCGTCGTTCCAGTCCTCCTTGTCGCCCAGCCAGCCGTAGGTCTTCAGCTCCGATCCGGGCGCCCAACTCGACTCGAACTTGTTGCTGCAGAGCTTTCCTCCGTTGTCGATCCCCTTCTTGTAATCCATGTCCTTGGGCGCCGCGGCGAAGCCGACGACCTGGTCGGTGTGCGGCTTGGCACAGTCGGTCAGCAGAGAATCGAACGAGTCGCCACCCTTGTCGACGTACGTCCAGCAGTCCCCGATGGCCATCTGCGCGGCGTACAGGTCCATGTTCTTGTCGCGGAACCGTGCCACTTCGCCCCCGATGGGGACATGCCGTCCGAGTACGAGACATGCCGTAGCCCCGTCGGCCGCCGTGAACCCCGCCTTCGTCGGGACGAGGGCATAGGCACCGGCGTCGGGCAGGGCCGTGGCCACCGGCTCGGCCTGCGCCGCGCAGCGTGTCGTGCCGTGGGCGCGGGCGTCGGCGTAGTCGCTCGCCGTGTCGACCGCCACGACCTGGCCGTCCGGCCAGTCGTCGGCACAGTCCACGACGCCCAGGTTCGGCACCGACTTGAACGGCGTGCCCGACCAGACCGCCTTCACACAGTCGCCCGCCTGCAACGGGTCGGTGAGCCCCGCCTGTTCGCCGTACGGGTAGACCGGCCCCGTCGGCTCCGGCGCCGACGTGCTCGCCGAAGTCGACGGGGCCTTCTTCGCCCCGCTGTCTTTCTTGCCGCCGTCGCCGCCGGTCAGTGAGACGACTGCCCAGGCGCCGCCTGCGATCACGAGAACGACGGCCACGACGAGGGCGATGACGGCGGCGACAGGCTTCTTGCGCCCCGCGTGCGGCGGAGGCGGTCCGGGCGGACCGCCCGCGTAGGGCCCCGGCACGGAGCGGCTGCCCACGGACGGGTGGGGCGGCGGGGGCGAGCTGCCCTCGCCGGTCCCCGCGTACGGCGAGTCCGGGCCGTACGCGTAGGGGTTGTTGCGCAAGTCGTACGCACCCTGCGGGGCCGCCGAACTCCAAGGGGCGTACGGCGGCGGGGTGCCGGAGGCCGGTGCGGCGGGGCCACCCGGTGTGACGGGACCGCCGGCTCCGGGGGTGTCGCCCGTGCCCGGCCCGGCCGGACCACCCGGCGTCTGCGGGGTGTTCGGCGTCGGGGGCGCGCCCGGCGTCTGCGGGCTGTGCGGGGTCGATGGGGTACCCGGCGTCGATCCCCCGGCCGGGTCCGCGTACTGACCGCCGTACGGCCCCTGCGCCGAAGCCCCCGACTGCCCCAGGGGCGAGCCCGCGACATACCCGGGAGGCGCGCCCCCCACATACCCCGGAGGTGCGCCCGCGACCTCGTCCGAGGGCACGCTCGCGGACGGGCTGCCGGGCGCGGCCCCGAATCGGCCGGGCGGCGGCCCAATTCCGCCGGGCGCAGGCTCCGGCAGGGGCGTCGCTCCCCACCCGGGCGGGGGCCCGAACCCAGCGCCCGCCGCTCCCCGCACCACGCGCTCCAGCCCCCGCGCGACCGCCTCCGGCGACGACCTCCGCACCGGGTCCTTGACGAGCAACCCGTGGAGCACGGGCGACAGTTCACCGGCGCGGGTCGGCGGCGTGGGCTCCTCGCCGAGCAGGGCCGTCAGCGTCGCGTAGTCGCCGCGGCGGTCGAAGGGGCCGCGGCCTTCGACGGCCGCGTACAGCGTGGCGCCCAGGGAGAAGAGGTCGGCGGCGGGGGTGGGCGGCTCGCCGCGGGCGCGCTCGGGGGCGAGATACCCGGGCGTGCCGAGAATGCCGGCGGTGGCGGTGAGCCGTGGCTCGCGGGACTCCGGCTGGAGCGCGATCCCGTAGTCGGTGAGCAGCACGCGCGCGTAGGGGTCGCCCGAAGCATCCGGCGCCAGAAGGATGTTGGCCGGTTTCACATCCCTGTGGAGGATGCCGATCCGGTGTCCCGCGGTGAGCGCGTCGAGGACGGCGAGCCCGATCCGGGCAGTCCCGGCGGGCGACAACGGCCCCGACTGCCGTACCACCGCCTGGAGATCGATCGCGTCCGGCACGTACTCCATGACGATCCACGGCAACCCCTCGTGCACCACCACGTCGTGCACGGTGGCCACATGGGGATGCCCGCGCAACCGCGCCGCGTGCCGGGCCTCGCTGCGCGCCCGCGCGATGCGCTGCACGGGCTCGCTCGCGTCCATCGGCACGTCCGGCAGCGCGACCTCCTTCATGGAGACCTCGCAGGCCAACTCCTCGTCGTACGCGAGCCATACGCGCCCCATGCCGCCCGCGCCGAGCGTCCGCAGCAGCCGATACCGGCCACTGATGACCCTGCCCTCGCCCTGATCCGGCGTCTCCCCCGCCATCACGCCTCCCCCGAGACAGCGCGCCTCCCCCGAGGGCGCGTGGAGCTTGTCTCTTGAAGGTAGCTTCGCACGCACCACTGACAGGAGCCCTTTTGCGGGCCAATCGCATCCAATCCCGCCAGAACGGGCACATGCGACTCAGCGGTGCGGGTACGCCTCAGGAGCTACGCAGCCGACTCGTCCGCGCCCCTCTTCACACCGCGGGTTCGAGGAACCCCTGCTCCACCAGCAGCCGAATCTGCGCGGGTGTCCGGTCGCGCAGCAACACCGGGTCCTCGCCGACCAATTGGGCGATGGCGTCGAGAATCCGGCCCGCACTGAGCGTGCCGTCGCACACGCCCGCGAAGCCCGCGCCGACCGTGTCCACCTTGGTGGCCCGGCGCATCCCACGGTGCTGACGCAGCACCACGTGTTCCGGGTCCTCGGCGCCGGGCAGCCCCACCTGCTCCTGGACGACCTCTTCGACGAGCTTGAAGTGCCCGGCGAGCAGAGCCGCGTCGTCGTGCGCCCGGAGATAGTCGACGCGATCGAAGTGCGCGCGCACGGTCTCGCCGAGCGGCTGCTCCACGGCGTGCGGCCACTCCTCCACCGTGATCGAGGGCACGGCGGCCGTCGCCCTGCGCAACGTGATCCACCCGAAGCCCACGGCCCTCACCTTGCGCGCCTCGAACTCGTCCAGCCACGCGTCGTACCGCGCCTGGTACTCGGCCGGGTCGTCGCGATGGTCGCCCGCGTCCCGCAGCCACAACTCCGCGTACTGCGTGACGTCCTGGACCTCGCGCTGCACGATCCACGCGTCGCAGCCGCGCGGCACCCAGGAGCGCAGCCGGTCCTGCCAGTCCTCGCCCTCCACGTGCTGCCAGTTGGCCAGGAACTGCGCGTACCCCCCTTCGTTCAGGCGATCGCCCGCCTGTTGAACGAGCGTGCGGCACAGATCGTCCCCGCCCATCCCGCCGTCGCGGTAGGTCAGCCGGGCGCCTGGCGAGATCACGAAGGGCGGGTTCGAGACGATCAGGTCGTACGTCTCGTCGTCGGCGATCGGCCCGAAGAGGGAGCCCTCGCGCAGGTCGGCGGCCGGGGCGCCGGAAATCGCGAGGGTGAGCGCGGTGATGTGCAGCGCACGGGGGTTGAGATCGGTCGCGGTCACACGCGTCGCGTGCTGCGCGGCGTGCAGGGCCTGGATCCCGGAGCCGGTGCCGAGGTCGAGCGCGGCGGCGACGGGCGTACGGACGGTGATGCCGGCAAGGGTCGTGGAGGCCCCGCCCACTCCGAGGACGACGCCTTCCTCCCGGCTGCCGATACCCCCCGCGCCGCCGACGGCGCACCCGAGGTCGGACACGATGAACCAGTCGTCGCCGTCGGACCCGCCGTACGGCCGGATGTCCACGGTCGCGGCGACCTCGCCCCCGCCCACCCGGGCCAGCCAGCCGCTGTCCAGACAGTCCTCGACCGGCAGCACGTCCGCCACGCGCGCCCGCGGCACCGGCTGCTGCAGCAGGAAGAGCCGTACGAGCGCCTCCAGCGGCGTGTCCCCGCGGGTCGCCCGGAGGGCGGGCACGGTCTCACTGCGTGCCAGCGCCGCGTACGCGGGGGCGCCGAGCAGGTCGAGCAGTCCGTCGGCGGTGAAGGAGGCGCCGAGCAGGGCGTCCCGCAGCCGAGCGGCGACGTCGACGCGATCGGACGAGGGCAACGGTGACAGGCTGGTATGACTCACGCCTCCCATTGTGTCCGCTCCCGACGAAAGGGACGTACACCCGTGGACAGCCCACGCCGACGCCTGTGGACAGCCGTGTGCCTACGTCGGCGGGCCACCGCCCGCCGCCTCTCCACGGGCGGCCAAGCGGCCCACGGCGGACAGCCCGTGCCGGGGGCACGCAGCCCACTCAGCGGCCCATACACGCGCGAACCCCATGCCGAGGGCCCGTGCACCCGCAGCCCGCGCCGAGAACCGGCACAGGCGCACCTCACGCCGAGGACCGGCACGCCCCCACCCCGTGCCGAGGGCCCGGCACGCACGCGTACCGGGCCCTCCTTCGATTGACCGAACGACCGCTCTCCCAGGGATCAGCCCTTGGTCGCCGAAGGCGACGCGGACGCGGCCTTGCAGCTCGCCTGCGTGGCCATCGCCTTGCCGACCTCGCCCTCTTCCAGCTTCTTCAGGGCGTCGGTACCGCTCTGGCTCAGCTTGCCGAGCTGCTCGGCAACCCCGCTGAGTCCATCGGCGAACTTCGCCTGGTCCTTCGTGTTCAGGGCCTGCGACTGCTTCCCCAGGTCGGCGTAGGAGGCGGAAAGGTCGTTGAGCTCCTTGACCGCGTCCTCCTGCTTCTTCTTGCCGTCGTCGACGTCCGGCGGGCCGGCCTTCTCGATGGCGGCCGCCATCACCTTGTAGGCATCCGAGATGTCCTGGAAGCCCTTGGTGTCGGCCTTCTGGACGTCCTCCGGCGCGCTGTCGTCCGAGGCCTCCTTCTGGATCGCGACGTTGGCGGTCGCGATCTTCTTGATCTGCGGCTGCACCGCGACGCAGACCTGCTTGGCCCAGGAGTTCAGCTTGTCGTTGTTGTCGCTGCTGCTACTGCATCCCGACAGCGCCAGTACCAGTACCGCACCGCCGGACAGTGCGGCCGCGAGCTTCTTGTTCACCGGATTGGTCCCTTCCATGGCTCTCGGCCCCGGAACATACACGCCAAGCGGGCGACATTAGCGTGCCGAATGTCCGTCTGAACAGCTTTTGTAGCCATTTGTACCAAGCGAGAGAAGGCTCACGGAGAAGGTGTGAACACACACAAGGCGGGCGGAGGCGCGTGAATACGCGCCTCCGCCCGCCCAGTGCGCGGAACCCTGACCAGGTGCGAGGCCAGAAACGGTCCGGTTGCCTACGAAACCACCGCGGGATCGGCCGGCTTCGACACCCGCTCGGCGTTGCCTTCGTCACCCACAGCGATCCCGCGCCGCTTGGAGATGTACACCGCGCCCACGATGACGAGGATCGCGAGAACGGCGATGAGTACCCGCACACCGACGCTCTTGTCGTCGCCGTACGAGAACTTGACGACCGCCGGCGCGATCAACAGCGACACCAGGTTCATCACCTTGAGCAGCGGGTTGATCGCGGGGCCCGCGGTGTCCTTGAAGGGGTCGCCGACCGTGTCGCCGATCACCGTAGCGGCGTGGGCCTCGCTGCCCTTGCCGCCGTGGTGACCGTCCTCGACGAGCTTCTTCGCGTTGTCCCACGCACCACCGGAGTTGGCGAGGAAGACCGCCATCAGCGTGCCGGTGCCGATCGCGCCCGCGAGGAACGAGCCGAGCGCGCCGACCCCGAGCGTGAACCCGATCGCGATCGGGGTGAGGACGGCGAGCAAGCCGGGCGTGGCGAGTTCGCGCAGCGCGTCCTTGGTGCAGATGTCGACGACGCGCCCGTACTCGGGCTTCTCGGTGTAGTCCATGATCCCGGGGTGCTCGCGGAACTGCCGCCGCACCTCGTAGACCACTGCCCCGGCGGATCGTGAGACCGCGTTGATCGCGAGCCCCGAGAAGAGGAAGACGACCGCGGCGCCCGCGATGAGACCCACGAGGTTGTTGGGCTGCGAGATGTCCATCATCAGGTTCATCGGAGCACCCGCGCCCGAGACCTTCTCGCCCACCTCGCTCGCGGCCGTGGTGATCGCGTCCCTGTACGAGCCGAACAGCGCAGAGGCTGCGAGGACGGCCGTGGCGATGGCGATGCCCTTGGTGATGGCCTTGGTGGTGTTGCCCACGGCGTCCAGGTCGGTGAGCACCTGGGCGCCCGCGCCCGTGACGTCGCCGGACATCTCGGCGATGCCCTGCGCGTTGTCGGAGACCGGCCCGAAGGTGTCCATGGCGACGATGACGCCGACCGTGGTGAGCAGTCCGGTACCGGCCAGCGCCACCGCGAAGAGCGCCAGCATGATCGACGTACCGCCGAGCAGGAACGCCCCGTAAACGCCGAGGCCGATCAACAGGGCGGTGTAGACGGCCGATTCGAGACCCACGGAGATACCGGCGAGGACGACGGTGGCCGCGCCGGTGAGCGAGGTCTTGCCGATGTCCCGTACGGGACGGCGGGTGGTCTCGGTGAAGTAACCGGTCAGCTGCTGGATCAGCGCGGCCAGCACGATTCCGATCGCCACCGCGACGACCGCGAGGACCCGCGGGTCGCCGTCCTTGGCCTTGATCGCCGCGTCCGTGACGCCGTCCAGATCGGCGTACTTCGCCGGGAGGTAGACGTAGACGGCCGTGGCCACCAGTGCCAGTGAGATCACCGCGGAGATGAAGAAACCGCGGTTGATCGCGGACATGCCACTGCGGTCGGAGCGCCGGGGCGCCACCGCGAAGATGCCGACCATCGCGGTGAGTACGCCGATCGCGGGCACGATCAGCGGGAACGCGAGACCGGAGTCGCCGAACGCCGCCTTGCCCAGGATGAGCGCCGCGACCAGCGTGACGGCGTACGACTCGAAAAGGTCGGCCGCCATGCCCGCGCAGTCGCCGACGTTGTCGCCCACGTTGTCGGCGATGGTCGCGGCATTGCGCGGATCGTCCTCCGGAATGCCCTGCTCGACCTTGCCGACCAGGTCGGCGCCGACGTCGGCGGCCTTGGTGAAGATGCCGCCGCCGACACGCATGAACATGGCGATCAGCGCCGCGCCGAGACCGAAGCCCTCCAGGACCTTCGGCGCGTCGGCCGCGTACACCAGCACCACACAGGAGGCGCCCAGCAGACCGAGCCCCACCGTGAACATGCCGACGACGCCGCCCGTGCGGAAAGCGATCTTCATGGCTTTGTGCGAGACGGCAGTGAGATCCTTTTCGGGCTCACCCTCCGCCGGGGTCGCTTCCCGTGCCGCGGCGGCCACGCGGACATTGCTCCGTACGGCGAGCCACATACCGATATAACCGGTGGTCGCCGAGAACGCCGCGCCGATCAAGAAGAAGATCGATCGGCCCGCACGCTGATTCCAGTCGTCCGCGGGCAGCAGCATGAGCAGGAAGAACACCACCACGGCGAATGCCGCGAGGGTGCGCAGCTGCCGCCCCAGATAGGCGTTGGCGCCCTCCTGGACCGCTGCCGCGATCTTCTTCATGCTGTCGGTGCCCTCGCCCGCCGCGAGCACCTGGCGCACCAGGACCCCGGCGACCACGAGCGCTGCCAGCGCGACGGCCCCGATGGCCATCACGATGAGACGGTTGTCGTCGGTCAGTACTGCGGCTGCGAAGGTTGTGGATTGGTCAAACTGATGAGGGGTAGAAAGCCCCGCCATTCGTCCTCCTTGACGCCTGTGCTGAGCTCAAGATGTGGACGGATTGTAGGTACCGGAACCTGATCAAAACAGTGCGCGGTAAACGGAATTAGCCTTCACATGCTCTTCAGCAAATGATCGACGCGTGTCCACGGAACCCGAAAGAGGTAATGCCCTAAAAGCGTTGACGCTTGATCAAATAATCGCGTGATTGATCGTGAATGAATTCACGAAAAGGCGGGCGCCCGGGCAGGGCACGCAAAAGGGCCCTGCTGAGCAGGGCCCTTCGGGTTTGCCACGAGGTTGCGCCGGGGCTGCGACCGGGATGCGATCCAGCCGCGGTCGGGGGGTCAGGAAGCGAGCGTGGCCGGCGGCGTGGTTGGCCAGCTCATCCTGATCAGTCCGCCGTTCTCCCCGGCGGTGACTTCCACGTCGTCGACGAGGCCGCTGATGACCGCGAGGCCCATCTCGTCCTCCTCGGCGTCGGCGTCCGAGTCACCGGGGGCGGCGGCGGACACCGTCCCACCAGTAACCGCATGCGGCGCCTCGTCGCCGACCTCGATGGAGAACTGCTTCTCGTCCTCGATCAAGCACACCCGCACCGGCGCCGAGATGCCGCTGCTCTGGTGAAGTCCGACGGCACGACTGCAGGCCTCGCCGACAGCGAGCCTGACCTCGTCGAGGACGGCCTCGTCCACTCCGGCCCTGCGCGCCACCGCTGCCGCCACAAGCCGGGCGGTCCTGACGTGCTCGGGCAGCGCGCTGAAGCGGAGTTCAACGGTGGCCATGCATCCCCCTCAGACTTCGGGCGTGCTGTCGGGAGGACGGGGCTGTGGCCCAGTCCCCCACTTCTGGCGAGCCCGGGCACACGGCCCGGGAAGACCGATGGTCAGTCGGTGGCGTTGACCGCCTCCTCCACCGAGGTGTGAATCGGGAACACCTTGGTGAGACCGGTAATACGGAAGATCTTGAGAATGCGCTCCTGGTTGCAGACCAGTCGCAGTGAGCCCTCATGGGCCCTTACGCGCTTCAGGCCGCCCACCAGCACGCCGAGCCCGGTGGAGTCGAGGAAGTCCACGCCCTCCATGTCGACGACAAGGTGGAAACTGCCGTCGTTCACCAGCTCGACCAGCTGCTCGCGCAGCTTTGGCGCGGTATATACATCGATTTCGCCACCGACCTCGACGACCGTACGGTCGCCGTTAGGGCCGGGCACATTGCGAGTCGACAGGGACAGGTCCACGGATCCTCCAGCACCTTGCTATCGAGCGGTCGCCCCATGGGACACCTCGGCAGAGCCCCCGGGACGGTTCGCCAGCCGCGATGGCATTCAATCACTTACCGGCAGGCGTGCACGACGCCTTGGCCCCATTGTCCGTCACGCCAGTGACACACTCGATGCCGATGGCCAAGAATCACCGATCCGATCGACCCTCGTCGGACACCGCTTCCCGCCCCTCGCCGGGCACAATCCTGGACCGGCTCGCCTCGGGACCGAGCCGGACTTCGCGCATCACTCATACGGAGCACTTGCCCCCGCGCGAGGGCCGCCATGCCGTCTGGCCCGACCGGATCCGCTCGGAGGTCATCGCCGCGGTGCAGGCCGCGGGCATCGAGCACCCCTGGGCCCACCAGGCACGGGCCGCCGAGCACGCCCTGGACGGCGAGTCGGTGATCGTCGCCACGGGCACGGCGTCCGGCAAGTCCCTGGCATACCTCGCCCCGGTCCTGACGGCCCTGCTGGACGGCTCCGAGGCCCCGAACGGCCGTGGCGCCACCGCGCTGTACCTGGCCCCGACGAAGGCCCTCGCGGCCGACCAGCGCCGCTCCGTGAAGGAACTTTCACAACCTTTGGGCAATGCCGTACGCCCAGCCGTGTACGACGGCGACACACCCTTCGAGGAACGCGAATGGGTGCGCCAGTACGCCAACTACGTCCTGACCAACCCCGACATGCTGCACCGCGGGATATTGCCCTCCCACCCCCGCTGGTCCTCCTTCCTCCGCTCGCTGCGCTACGTCGTCATCGACGAGTGCCACACCTACCGCGGGGTCTTCGGCTCCCACGTCGCCCAGGTGCTGCGCCGCCTGCGCCGCCTGTGCGCCCGCTACGGCGCCTCTCCCGTCTTCCTGCTGGCCTCCGCGACCGCCGCCGAGCCGTCGGTGGCCGCGCGTCGGCTGACCGGCCTCCCCGTCGTCGAGGTCGCGGACGACGCCTCCCCACGAGGGGAACTGGTGTTCGCCCTCTGGGAGCCTCCGCTCACCGAGCTGCACGGCGAAAAAGGCGCACCCGTTCGGCGTACCGCCACCGCCGAGACGGCCGATCTGCTGACTGACCTCACCGTCCAGGGCATGCGCTCGATCGCCTTCGTACGGTCCCGGCGCGGCGCCGAGCTGATCTCGGTGATCGCCCAGGAGCGCCTCGCCGAGGTCGACCGCTCGCTGGCCCGGCGCGTCGCGGCCTACCGCGGCGGCTACCTCCCCGAGGAACGCCGCGCCCTCGAACGTGCCCTGCACTCCGGCGAACTCCTCGGCCTCGCCGCCACCACCGCCCTCGAACTCGGCGTCGACGTCTCCGGCCTGGACGCCGTCGTCATCGCCGGCTACCCGGGCACCCGCGCGTCCCTGTGGCAGCAGGCGGGCCGGGCAGGACGCTCGGGGCAGGGCGCGCTGGCGATCCTGGTCGCCCGCGACGACCCACTGGACACGTTCCTCGTCCACCACCCCGAGGCACTGTTCGACCAGCCCGTGGAATCCACCGTCCTCGACCCCGACAACCCGTACGTCCTCGCCCCGCACCTGTGCGCCGCCGCCGCCGAAATACCGCTCACGGACGACGACCTGGAGCTCTTCGGGCCGGCCACCGCCGATCTGCTGCCGCAGCTGGAGGCCGCGAAGCTGCTGCGCCGCCGGACGAAGGCCTGGCACTGGACACGCCGGGAGCGGGCCGCCGATCTGACCGACATCCGCGGGGAGGGCGGCAGCCCGGTGCAGGTCGTCGAGGCCGGGACCGGTCGGCTGCTCGGCACGGTCGACGCCGGCGCCGCGCACACGACGGTCCACGAGGGCGCGGTCCATCTGCACCAAGGCCGTACGTATCTGGTGCAGAAGCTGGACCTGGAGGACTCCGTCGCACTCGTCGAGGAGGCCAACCCGCCGTATTCGACGGTCGCCCGCGACACGACGTCCATCTCCGTCCTGGAGACCGACGTCGAAGTCCCCTGGGGCGACGGCCGACTGTGCTACGGCTCCGTCGAAGTCACCAACCAAGTCGTCTCCTTCCTGCGTCGACGTGTCATCACCGGGGAAGTGCTGGGCGAGACGAAACTCGACCTCCCTCCTCGTACGCTGCGCACGCGCGCCGTCTGGTGGACGGTCACGGAGGACCAGCTCGACGCGGCCCGCATCAGCCCGGAGATCCTCGGCGGCGCCCTGCACGCCGCCGAGCACGCGTCGATCGGCATGCTGCCGCTCTTCGCCACCTGCGACCGCTGGGACATCGGCGGCGTGTCCGTCCCGCTGCATCCGGACACCCTGCTGCCCACCGTCTTCGTGTACGACGGTCACCCCGGCGGCGCGGGCTTCGCGGAGCGCGCCTTCCACACCGCCCGCACCTGGCTCACCGCCACCCGCCAGGCGATCGCCTCCTGCGAGTGCGACGCCGGCTGCCCCTCCTGCATCCAGTCGCCCAAATGCGGCAACGGGAACGATCCCTTGCACAAGCGGGGCGCCGTACGGCTGCTCACGGAGTTGCTGCGGGCGGCGCAGGAGGGCCGAGCGCAGGACGATGGAGCGCCTGGCGATTGACCGCCGCCGGCGGCTCCGGGTCCGGCCGGGGCGGGCCGACGGCCGGGCCTGGGGAGACCGGCCCTGTAGGTCCCGCGGGGCCGAGCTCGACCGGTCCAGCGGGTCCCGCCCTCGATCTGACCTCCGCGGCGAACGGTCCTCTGCCCGACGCCGCCGTCACGTCCGAGAGCTCACCCTCGACCGCGCACCGGACGAGTCGCGCGCGCTGCGCCCGTGCCACCCGTTCCGCCCGGGCGCAGGCCGCCGTGCCACCGTCCATCCAGTGGTCCGCCGCGGCGAGTGCCGCCAAGTCGGCCGCCCCCGCCGCACGGTGCCGGACCACGACGACCTGCCCCATTGCCAGGACCGCCCCGAACACAACACACAGCGCGGCGATCGCCCCGACGGTCCAGACCGTTGCCGACCCTCTGTCCGAGGAAGTCGCCGATCCTCCGACAGAGGAATGGGCACGCGTGGCGTGAGGGGTCCGCGTGGCCCAACCACCTTCCCTCATCCGCCAACCACCCCCACCGTCTCCTCCGCCAGGGCAACGGCCTCGTCGCTCAGCTCCACGGACAGCGCGTCGGGACCCGGCGCAGTCGCGGTGACCGTCACCCGGACCAGGTCGTTCTCCCGGCTCACGGTCACCTTCGCGCCGCGCGGTGCCGCGCGGCGGGTCGTCGCGAGAACCATGTCGGGCGGGTCCTGGCGCGCCGCCGCGCGGGCTCCGGCTCTCGCCGCGTCCACGCACTGGATCTGCGCGGACGCGGCGAGCAGGGCCCAGACCAGCGCTATTCCGACGAGCACCAGCGAGGGCAGCACCACGGCGGCCTCGGCGGTCACGAATCCACGATCCCGACACGGGGCCGGGCCACTGGCAGCCCGTTCGCGCCCCGGCGCATGGGCCGGGCCACGCGCCCGCCGTTCACGCCCGGCCGAAGCGGCAGGACCAGGCGTCCACCATGCGCCCCCGGAACGAGCCACCCGGCCCCGGGGCACGCGCTCACATCTGGACATTGAGCGCCCGCCCCACGATGCCCTGCAGTTCCTCGCTGACCTGCCCGCTCGTCACCACCTTGTAGAGCACGGCCGCGAAGGCCACCGCCGCGATGATTCCCACCGCGTACTCGGAGGTGACCATTCCCGCGTCCCTCCGCGCCGCCAGTGCGCGCATCCGTGCCTGCGCCCACGCACATCCCCGAACGAGTCCTCGTACCGTCCTGCGCATTTCAACCCCCGTAAGGTTCAACCCCGTTGATCATTTGCCGTTCACCGCGTGCCGTCGCCTTCGTCGGTCACCCACCACCTCCTCCCAGCAGCCCATCGGCCAGTCCGATCACCACGGGCAGTACGCCGATCGCGATGAAGGCGGGCAGAAAGCACAGCCCCACGGGCGCGGTGACCATGACGGCCGCCCGGCGTGCCCGCGCCGTAGCGGTACGCCCCCACTCGGCGCGGGCCTCCGCGGCGAGCCGCCCGACCGGCACGGCCGCCGGTACCCCCGACTCACCCGCCCGCTCCAGCAGCCGCGCCAATGCCCGGGCACCCGGTATCGACGCCAACCTCCGCCACGCCTCGGCGGGTTCACCGCCGAGGCGCACCTCGGCCGCGCCCCGTGCCAGCCGCTCCCCGACGGGCCCGCCCAGGGCCTCACCCACGGCCTGGGCCGCCACGACAGGGCCTGCCCCGGCCGCGATGCAGGCCGCCACCAGGTCCGCAGCGAGGGGAAGTTGTCGGGCGGCAAGCGCCGCGTCGTGCTCCTTCACAGGCACAAGTCGCCGCCGTCGGAGCCATCGCCAAACCCCGAACCCGGCCGCGAGTCCCACCAGAACCCCGGCAAGACCGCCGACCAGCACCCAGCCCGCGCACACCGCACCCGCCACCGGCAGCCGGCGCCGCGCCACGTCACGGACCTCAAAGCGCGGCCGCTCCGCATGCGCCATCCCCGACGCCAGCAACTCCGCCAGCCTTTTGCGCGCCAGCCGCTCACGCCGCGCCACCCCGAGCCACTGCATCAGCCACCCGAGCGCCAGCACCCCGCACACAATCGCCCCCAGCCTGTGGACAACCTCCGCGCTCATGCCGCCTCCGCTCCCCTCACGATCCGCAGCGCCCAACACAGCCCCGCGCCTTCCAGCACCCCGCCGACCAGCAGACAGCCCAGTCCGGGTCCGGTGTGCAGCAGCACGTGCAGCGGATCTGCGCCCAGTGCGGTGCCCAGCAGGAGTCCCAGGACCGGCAGCCCCGCGAGCATCACCGCGGTCGACCGTGCCCCCGCCAACTGGGCACGCAGGTCCGCTCGTTGGTCCCGCTCCGCGCGCAGCGCCCCCTCCAGGCGGTCGAGACCCGCCGCCAGGCCCGCGCCCCGGTCCACGGCCACGCGCCAGCACGCGGCGAGTCCCACCAGCCCGTCGGCCCCCGGCTGCCGCGCGGCATCGGTGAGCGCGCCCGGCACATCCCCGCCGAACTTCGCCGCTGCCAGCACCACCGCCTTCGCCTCGCCCAGCCCGCCCGAATCGCGCGCGGCCCTGACCAGCGCCTCGCCCGGCTGCCGCCCGGCCCGCACCTCCCCGGCCAGGGCCCCGCACAGGGCAATCACGGCATCACCCCGACGCTCCCGCTCGCGCCGCGCCTCCGTGGCCCGCCGTACCCGCCGGAGCAGCGGCACTCCCGCCGCCCCGAGAAGCAACGGCAGCACGGACGCGCCCAGAAGCGCGACCACCAACGCGGCGACCACCGGCCACCCTCCAGCCCGCAGCCGCCCGCGCACCCGCCGCCATCCGGCGAGCGCCCTCTCCCACGACGGCGGACCGGTCGCCACCACCCCGCCCGCGCACAGCAATCGGGCCCTGCGCGCCCCGGAATCCCAGCCGCCCAGCAACCAGGTCGCCGCCACGGCGCACACCATGGCCGCCGCCACCGAGGTCTCACCAACTCCCGTCACTACAGCCCGCTCCCCTCACTCCCGTCACCGACCTCCGTCACTACAGCCCGCTCCCCTCACTCCCATCCCGGAGCAGCCCCCGCAGCCGCTCCCATCCCCGCTCGTACGTGAAGGCCTCCGCGCCCCACCGCAGTGCCGGCACCGTCACCACCAGCCCGGACGGGGCACGCTCCAGCACATGCACCTCGGCGATCCGCCGCCGCCCGGCCCGGTCGCGTACGAGATGCAGGACCACGGACAACGCCGCCGCCAACTGGCTGTGCAGGGCGGCCCGGTCGAGCCCGGCCGCGGTGCCCAGTGCCTCCAGGCGCGCCGGCACCTGCGCCGCCGCGTTCGCGTGCACCGTGCCGCAGCCACCCTCATGGCCGGTGTTCAGCGCGGCCAGCAGGGAGACCACCTCCGGTCCGCGCACCTCGCCGACAACCAGCCGGTCCGGTCGCATACGCAGGGCCTGACGGACCAAGTCCTGGAGCGCGACCAGCCCTACCCCCTCCTGGTTGGCCGGCCGCCCCTCCAGGCGCACCACATGGGGGTGGTGCGGTCGCAGCTCCGCCGAGTCCTCGGCGAGCACGATCCGCTCCCCGGGACCGACCAGCCCCAGCAACGCACTCAGCAGCGTCGTCTTGCCGGAGCCCGTGCCTCCGCTGATCAGGAAGGACAGCCGGGCGTCCAGCAGCGCTCTCAGCACCCGGTCCCCGCCGGGCGGCACGGTCCGCGCCGCCACCAACTCGTCGAGCGTGAACGCACGCGGCCGTACGACCCGCAGAGACAGGCAGGTGGAGCCGACGGCGACCGGCGGCAGCACCGCATGCAGACGTGTGCCGTCTGGAAGCCGCGCGTCCACCCACGGACGTGCGTCGTCGAGCCGCCGTCCGGCCACGGCCGCGAGGCGCTGTGCGAGGCGTCGTACCGCCGCAGTGTCCGGGAAGGAGACGGCTGTCAGCTCCAGGCCTGCGCCCCGGTCGACCCACACCCGGTCCGGCGCGGACACCAGCACATCGGTAACCGACGGGTCGGCGAGCAGGGGTTCCAACGGGCCGCTTCCGACCAGTTCCGAGCGCAACTGCTCAGCCGCGCCGAGGACTTCGGCGTCCCCGAGCACGCGCCCCTGCTCGCGCAGCGCCTGTGCCACGCGCGCGGGCGTCGGCTCGGAGCCGCTCTCGGCGAGCCACTGCCGTACGCCGTCGAGCAGGCCGGTACACCCCTCCAGCGAGCCCGCATGCCCGTCCCGCGGGACCGTACGTCCGTCCCATCCCGCGCCGCAGTCCATCCCTGTGGCGGCATCCCAGCTCATACGCCCCCGCCTTCCACCGGAACCCGCTCCCAGAAGGCGGCGCAGAACCGGGCGAGCGGCCCCCGCACCGCTCCTCCTGGTGGCGGGCCTCCGTCCAACGGCGAGGGTTCGGCGGGCACTTCGCCCACCAGCGGAAGTCCGAGCAGCCGCGCCACCTCTCGGTCGTCCAGGCCCGGCGCGTAGGGGCCGCGCACCGCGACCCGCAGATCGCGCAGGATCATGCCGACCGCGGACGCCACCCGGCCCGCCGCCGCGATCGAGCGCAGGTCGGCGGGGACCACAAGGAGCCCCAGGTCGAGCTGGGCGAGGGCCTCGACAACGCCTTCGTCGATACGGCGGGGCAGGTCGACGACCACCGCGCCGCCGCGCCGTCTGGCGGCGGCCAGCACCGCTCGTACGGCTTGCGCGGGAATGGTGACGGTGTCACCGCGATCCCAGCTCAGGACCCGCAGCGCGTGCAGCTCGGGCAAGGACTCCTCAAGGGCGCCGCCACCGACCCGGCCGCGGGAGGCGGCGAACGCCGGCCAGCGCAGACCTTCGGCCGCCTCTCCGCCCAGGAGTACGTCGAGTCCGCCGCCCAACGGATCCGCGTCCACGAGCAGGGTGCGACGCCCCTCGCGCGCGGAGGTGACGGCGAGCGCACAGGCCAGCGTGGAGGCTCCGGCGCCGCCTCGGCCGCCGAGGACCCCGACGGTGAGGGCCGGCCTGCCGACTCCCTCGGCCACGTCGGCGATGCGGTCGACGAGCCATTGCTCACCATCGGGCAGCACCAGGACATGGTCGGCACCGATCTCGACCGCCCGCCGCCAGACGCCGGAATCGTCCTGATCCCGCCCGACGAGCACCACTCCCCTTCTGCGCGCGGCCCCGCGCACGCGCCGGGCGGCATCGTCGCCCACCAGTACGAGAGGCGCCGCCTCCCAGCTGCCCCTGCGCTCCGGCACTCCGTGGTGGACCTCCGGCCTGGCGCCCGCCGCCGCGCACAGGCGCAGCAGGTCGTCCAGCAGTTCGGCGTCCTCCGTGACGATCAACGGTCCGCCCTGCCGCCCCTCGGCGGCACCCGGCCGGTCATGCGTGATGGCTCCCGCCACGATCTCCAGCCCCCTTCGCTGCTTCTTGCGCGGGGCTCGCAGGGTCCTCTGCGGACCCGCGATTCCCGCTCGTGTGAAGAACCGGCAACCGGCCTCCATATGAACGGCCGATACGAACCGGCCAAACGCGCCCGACAAACGGAACCGGCCATGAACTCGCCGCGAGGAACTTGCCGCCGCCGGAGCGCGCTGGAATCACGGTGCAGCGACCCCGGAAATCGTGTGGATCTTGGTCGATAACTGTGGACAACTCAGTGGTTGTGAATATCGCCTTCACCCATACCGGTGACTCGTGTACGACTTCCTTAGAGCAGCCCAACGGCTACACACAGTGACGGGCCGCGGGCGTGCGTAGAGGACGGCCAGAGCGGTGACAACAAGGCCCCGAGGCCGCGCAAGAGGGGGGAAAAACCCATCCGGACATGCGACGACCCCCGCCGGGGGGGAGAGCGGGGGTCGTCCCCACGGCCGACTCGGGGGGGGAGGAGTCGGACCGGGTTAGCACGGTCGCGAACGATCCGTGACTTCCATGGTGTACCCGAGAGCCCTCTCAGGCAAACCCACGCGCCTCACCTTACGCCGAATGGTGGGCGCCTATGCTCGGGCTCGTGGAAAACCACTCCTTGCCTCGCACAGCAGCCTTCTTTGACCTGGACAAGACGGTCATTGCGAAGTCGAGCACGCTCACGTTCAGCAAGTCGTTCTACCAAGGCGGGCTGATCAACCGCAGGGCCGCGTTGCGTACCGCATATGCCCAGTTCGTGTTCCTGGCGGGCGGCGCCGACCACGACCAGATGGAGCGGATGCGCAAGTACCTGTCCGCGATGTGCCGCGGCTGGAACGTCCAGCAGGTCAAGGAGATCGTCGCCGAGACACTGCACGACCTGATCGACCCGATCATCTACGACGAGGCCGCGTCCCTCATCGAGGAGCACCACACCGCCGGGCGCGACGTCGTGATCGTGTCCACGTCCGGAACGGAAGTGGTCGAGCCGATCGGTGAACTGCTCGGCGCGGACCGGGTGGTGGCGACCCGCATGATCGTGGGCGAGGACGGCTGCTTTACCGGCGAGGTGGAGTACTACGCCTACGGGCCGACGAAGGCCGAGGCGATCAAGGAACTTGCCGTGTCCGAGGGGTACGACCTCGCAGGCTGCTACGCCTACAGCGACTCGGCGACGGACCTGCCGATGCTGGAGTCCGTCGGCCACCCGCACGCGGTGAATCCGGACCGCGCGCTGCGCCGCGAGGCCCTCGCCCGCTCATGGCCGATTCTGGACTTCCACCGCCCGGTCCGGCTGAAGCAGCGACTGCCCTCACTGTCCGTACCGCCCCGTCCGGCACTCGTCGCGGCGGCCGCCATAGGCGCGGCAGCGGCCACGGCAGGGCTCGTCTGGTACGCCAGTCGGCGGCGCGCGACCGCCATGTGATCACGTCACCTCTGTGCGAACAGCACATTCAGGTCCGGTTCACACCCGTTTGAACCTAAAAGTAAAGAAGTGCAGTCAGGGCTTCCGCTTCCTCGGGACCTGGAGTACAAAGGGGTTAACGGCCCGCGAGACCAAGGACATCCGAGAGGATCACCTTTAAACGCAACCAAGGCCCCACGGACCGAGCATGAACGCCGAGCACCCACGCGACGTCGACCCGTCGATTACGGGCCAGCCGCACCAGGCCACGGGCCACAGTTCCCGACCTGATGGGCAACATATCGAGGACGCTTGGTAACCCGGTGAGCATGCCAGCGGCGGTACGAGAACTCGTACCGCCGCAACCCTGCTCAGGGAGTTCTTCGCCTTCCCGGAGGGAGTTTTCGCCCTCCTAGTGGAGGGCGATTCCCTTGTGGAGGGCGATTTTCGAGCTCCTCACGCCGCCCCGCGCTGAAGCGCCTCACAGACGGCCGTCGACTCCCTCACGCCCAGCTCAACCGCCTTGCCGCAGTGGGCGATCCAGGCCGCCATGCCCTCCGGGGTACCGGACGCGTAGCCGTCCAGGGCCGCCGCGTAGGCAGCACGGCCGAGTTCGGCATGACCGACCTCAGCCGGGCAGATCGACTTCGGGTCGAGCCCGCTGCCGACCAGGACGATGCGTTCGGCCGCGCGCGCGACGAGGCCGTTGTGGGAGGTGAAGGGGCGCAGGGCGAGCAGTTCGCCGTGAACGACGGCCGCGGTCACCAGTGCGGGGGCCGAACCGCCCGTAATGATCAGCCGCGAGAGGCCTTCGAGCCGCCCGGCCACCTCATGCGCGTCCGGCAGCGGCAGCTCGACGAGGGGCTCGTCGGCCGGTTCGCCGTTCTGCCGCGGCCGGCCGACCTCGTCACCCTTGTCCGCGGCCGCCACCAGATGCAGCCGGGCCAGCACCCGAAGGGGCGACTGCCGCCAGATGGACAGGAGTTGGCCCGCCTCGGCGGTCAGCCTGAGGGCCGCGCCGACCGTCCGGGCCTCGTCGTCCGCACTGAAGTCGGTGCGGCGGCGCACCTCTTCGAGGGCCCAGTCGGCACCGGACAGCGCCGCGGAACCGCGCGCGCCGCGCAGTGCCGCCTCGGACGTGATCTCGTTACTGCGGCGTCGCATGATCCGGTGGCCGTAGACCCGGTCCACGGCCTTGCGGACGGACTCCACGGATTCGGCCACTCCGGGAAGCGAACCCAGGGCCGCTAGCGGATCGGCGGTCGCGCCTGTCGTACTCATGAGTACGACATTACGCACCCCGGCGGCCTGCCCCACGAAGGAGTGGTCTTCTTCACGTACAGCAGGCACTCAGAGCAATCATCCCACTACTCTTTGTGAACATGAAAATTGCTTTCGTAGGGAAGGGCGGCAGCGGCAAGACCACCCTGTCCTCGCTCTTCGTCCGCCACCTCGCGTCCACCGGATCGCCGGTCGTCGCGGTGGACGCCGACATCAACCAGCACCTGGGCGCCGCGCTCGGCCTCGACGAGACGGATGCCGCCGGACTCCCCGCGATGGGTGAACGGCTGCCCCTGATCAAGGACTACCTGCGCGGCTCCAACCCGCGCATCGCGTCCGTCGAGACGATGATCAAGACGACCCCACCCGGCGAGGGATCGCGGCTGCTGCAGGTGCGCGAGAACAATCCGGTGTACGACGCCTGCGCGCGTTCGGTGGAACTCGACGGTGGCGCCGTCCGTTTGATGGTCACCGGCCCGTTCACCCAGGCCGATTTGGGAGTGGCGTGCTACCACTCCAAGACCGGTGCAGTGGAGCTCTGCCTGAACCATCTCGTCGACGGCCGGAGCGAGTACGTCGTCGTCGACATGACGGCGGGCTCCGACTCCTTCGCGTCCGGCTTGTTCACCCGCTTCGACATCACGTTCCTCGTCGCCGAGCCGACGCGGAAGGGGGTCTCCGTCTATCGCCAGTACAAGGAGTACGCCCGCGACTTCGGCGTCACCCTGAAGGTCGTCGGCAACAAGGTGCAGGGCCAGGACGACATCGATTTCCTCCGCACCGAAGTCGGCGACGACCTCCTGGTCACCGTCGGGCACTCGGACTGGGTGCGCGCCATGGAGAAGGGCCGCCCGCCCCGGTTCGAGTTTCTGGAAGACGCCAACCGCCGTTCCCTGCGCACCTTGCAGACCGCAGCGGACGCCACGTACGAACTGCGCGACTGGGAGCGTTACACGCGCCAGATGGTGCACTTCCACTTGAAGAACGCGAGCAGCTGGGGCAACGCGAAGACCGGGGCGGACCTGGCCGCGCAGGTCGACCCCGGTTTCGTACTCGGTGAGGGCCTGGTGGCCACGGCTTGAGCCGCCGGCCCGCGGGGGACCGCTGCGGCTCGAGCCGGGGGCCTGGAGCCGCCGCTACGGCTTGACCGCCGGTGCCCCGGGGACGCCCTTCGGGGCAGGCGCGGGGCGGCCTGAAAGGAAGGACGCCCAGCCCTGCTTCGGGGCCTCGCCGACCTTGAGGCCACGCAGCCTGTCGAGGGTGGCCGGGTCCTGGGCGTCGAGCCAGTCGGCCAGTTGCCGGAAGGAGACGCAGCGCACCTCGGGCTTGGTGCAGACACTCTCGACGACCTCGTCGACGGCACGCATGTAATTGCCGCCGTTCCAGGACTCGAAGTGGTTGCCGATGATCAGCGGCGCGCGGTTGCCGTTGTAGGCGCGGTCAAAGCCCTTGAGCAGGCCGTCACGCATCTGGTCGCCCCAGTACTCCTGTTTGTCGGGGTCACCCTGGGTCCGGGTGCCCGACTGGTTGATCATGAAGTTGTAGTCCATGGTGAGCTGCTCGTAGGAGTGCCCGGGGAAGGGTACGAGCTGCATCGACAGGTCCCACAACCCCTGCTTCTTCTTGGGCCAGACCTGGTTGTTGACACCACTGGTGTCGTAGCGGAAGCCCAGCTGGCGTGCCGCCTTCATGAAGTTCTTCTGGCCTTCCAGGCACGGCGTGCGGGCGCCGATGAGCTCCTTGTCGTAGTCGAAGGGCAGCGGAGACGCCTTCTTCATGCCCGTGTTGGTCTTCCAGGACTTCACGAACGACTTCGCCTGGGCGATCTCGCTCTTCCACTCCGCGACCGACCACTCACCGACCCCGCCTCCGCTGCCGCAGAAGTGGCCGTTGAAGTGCGTGCCGATCTCGTTGCCCTCCAGCCACGCGCCGCGCAGCTGATTCACGGTGTCCTTGATGCCCTGCTCGTCGTTGAAGCCGATCTCGGAACTGCCGGGTGAGTGCTGCGGGGGTCTGTACAGGTCGCGCTTGTCCTCCGGCAGCAGGTACAGGCCACTCAGGAAGTACGTCATCGTCGCGTTGTTGGCCTTGGCGATCTTCCGGAAGTGTGAGAAGAGCTTCTGGCTGTCCTCGCCGGCGCCGTCCCACGAGAAGACCACGAACTGCGGGGGCTTCTGACCGGGCTTCAGCCGCACGGGCTTGGGCAGATGCGGCTGCGCACCGGTGTACGCGGTGGAACCGTCGCCGATCAGGCGGACCGCGCTCTGGGGCGCGGGGGCCCCGGCCGCCTCCTTCGCGCCGTGCGCGCCTTCCTTGGAACCGGTCGCATCGCTCGAGCAACCGGCGAGCGCCGTGGCGCAGGCCGCAGCGAGCGCTGCGCCCGCGGCGATCCTCTGGGTGGCGGCCATATTCCGCCCTCCTTCTTCCTACGGTCGAGGCAACGCCGATTAGGGCGTTCTGTGCTGATATGCGGCGATTTGCCGACAGCGCGGCCAACGTCGCACGGGACCGAAGGAGGAATAAATATGACAAGCCGACAAAATGCCAGGTTCACCCTGGAGGGTGAATTACTGCCCTATTTGATCCGAAATTTCGCACGATGCCTTTACTCTGCATTACGATCCGTTTACTGATTGTTGAAAATCCCGCCGCTGCACGCCGTGACCCACGGCCGCGATCCGCCCCCCGCCGTCCTGGACGGGGACCACCTGTTCCGCGACCGCGCTGCCCCGGAGGAGACGGGAACCATGCCCGCCTGCGTCCCCACCCGCGCCGCCGACTCGACTCGGCCCAAGCGCATCCATCAGCCCCACAGCCCCCCGCCGACGCCGCCGCCCCGCCGAATCCGTATCGCGGGTGCCGATCTGTCGGCCTCCATCGCGGTCTTTCTGATCGCCCTGCCCCTGTCGCTCGGCATTGCCCTCGCCACCGGCGCGCCGCTCCAGGCCGGCCTAGTCGCCGCCGCCGTGGGCGGACTCGTCGCCGGACGGCTCGGCGGCTCATCGCTCCAGGTGAGCGGGCCCGCCGCCGGGCTCACCGTCGTCACCGCCGAGCTCATCCACCACTACGGATGGCGTGCGACCTGCGCCATCACCGTCCTCGCCGGAATCGCCCAACTGGGCCTCGGCTGCCTGCGCGTGGCCCGTACGGCACTCGCCGTCAGCCCCGCGATCGTTCACGGCATGCTCGCCGGCATCGGCGTGACCATCGCGGTCGCCCAGCTGCACATCGTGCTGGGCGGCACCCCGCAGAGTTCCGTCCTCGACAACCTGCGTGCGCTACCGAACCAGTTGGTGCACGTCCACCCCGCCGCGGTGACGATGAGCGTGCTGACGCTGGCGCTCCTGCTCGCCTGGCCGCGGATTCCCGGGCGGGCCGGGCACATGCTGCGCAAGGCCCCCGCCGCGCTCATCGCCGTCGCCGGAGCCACCGCTACCGCCTCGCTCGCCGGGCTGACCCTGCCCAAGGTCGACCTGCCGTCCTGGAGCAGCCATGCGCTGGCGGGACTGCCCGAGGGTCCGGTACTCGGTGTCGCCACCGCCGTCCTCGCCGTGACGCTGGTGTGCAGCGTGCAGTCGCTGCTCGGCGCCGTCGCGGTGGACAAGATGGTTGCCGGCAGGCCCGAGCTGCAGTCCCGGGTGAGCCGCTCCGATCTCGACCGGGAACTGCTCGGGCAGGGCGCCGCCAACATCGTCTCCGGGGCGCTCGGCGGACTGCCGGTCGCCGGAGTCGCCGTCCGAAGCTCCGCGAATGTGCAAGCCGGTGCCGTGAGCCGGAACTCCACGATGCTGCACGGCGTTTTCGTAGTAGTTGCCGCGCTGCTGATGGTCCCGATCCTGGAGCTGATCCCCCTCGCATCGCTCGCCGCCCTGGTGATGGCCGTCGGCATCCAGATGGTGTCCCTGCACCACATCCGCACGGTCACCCGCCACCGCGAGGTGCTGGTATATGCCGTCACCACACTCGGCGTCGTGTTCCTCGGAGTTCTCGAGGGCGTGGTGCTGGGGGTCTCCGTTGCCGTCGGCGTCGCCATGCACCGCCTCGCCCGCACCCATATCACGCACGAGGAGAAGGAGGGAGTCCATTACGTACGCGTACGAGGGCAGTTGACGTTCCTCGCGGTGCCACGACTCAGCCGTGCTCTGCATCTGGTACCCCACGGGGCCGACGCCGTCGTGGAGTTGGACGGATCGTTCATGGACCACGCGGCGTACGAGTCACTGCAGGACTGGCAGAGCGCGCACTTCGCGGGAGGCGGCGCGGTCGAGCTCACCGGGCGGGCCGGAACCCGGATCGCCGAGCCCGCGAGTTCCGCCCACTGCCGTTGCCGGCCCTGGACGCCCTGGCGCAACCACCAATGCGAGACCTCCCCAGGCACCCAGCCCGCACCTCCCGGCGGCCATCCGGGCGGGTCCGATGGGCAGAGCGGGCACCAACTGGCGCGTGGCATCAGCGCGTTCCAGCGCAATACGGCGCCCCTGGTGCGGGGTGAGCTCGCGCGACTGGCGCGGGAGGGGCAGCGGCCGTCCCAGCTGTTCCTGACCTGTGCCGACTCACGGCTCGTCACGTCGATGATCACCTCCAGTGGTCCAGGTGACCTCTTCGTCGTACGGAATGTGGGCAACCTCGTGCCATTGCCCGGGGAGGAGAGCGGGGACGACTCGGTGGCCGCGGCGATCGAGTACGCGGTGGATGTGCTGAAGGTGCGGTCCATCACGGTGTGCGGACACTCCGGGTGCGGGGCGATGCAGGCCTTGATGACCTCGGAACCCGGTGGGGCGCTCACGCCGCTCAAGCGGTGGCTGCGGCACGGGGTGCCTAGCCTGGAGCGCATGGCCGCCAAGGACCGGCCGTGGGCGCGGCTTGCCGGGCGGGCGCCGGCCGACTCGGTGGAGCAGCTCTGTCTGACCAACGTGGTGCAGCAGTTGGAGCATCTGCGGGCGCATGAGTCCGTGGCGCGGGCCCTGCGGGAGGGTGTGCTCGAACTGCACGGAATGTACTTCCACGTCGGAGAGGCTCAGGCGTATCTGCTGACCGCCGGCGACGGGGGCGAGCTGTTCGATCACGTGGGGGCGGCGGAGGATCTGCGCCGTCCCGCGTGACCCGGGCGTGGTGCGCGGCCCCGGTCGGCGGGGTCGCGCACCATGAATCGGTCACCCGCGCACGAGCGGATGGCCGTTCTGCGGATGACGGGGTTTCCGTCTTTTCGTCCCTTCCCGGCTGGAGTTGAGACTCGCATGGGGGGTCGCAGGGCGCCGAGTGAACCCGACGGCCGGCCGGTACGTGCCCCTGAGGGGTGCCACTACACATCAATAGGTCTAAACCAATTTTGGGTCGGCCCTTGTCACCGGGCCCCCCGGTCTGATGAGCTGTGGCCTGGGACACAACGGACACCCTGGGAAAGGGAGATGTCGTGAGCAACGAAAGCCTGGCCAACCTGCTGAAGGAAGAGCGCAGGTTCGCGCCGCCCGCCGACCTGGCCGCGAACGCCAACGTCACCGCGGAGGCGTATGAGCAGGCCAAGGCTGACAGGCTCGGCTTCTGGGCCGAGCAGGCCCGCCGGCTGACCTGGGCCACCGAGCCGACCGAGACGCTGGACTGGTCGAACCCGCCGTTCGCGAAGTGGTTCGCCGACGGGAAGCTGAACGTCGCGTACAACTGCGTGGACCGCCACGTCGAGGCCGGGAACGGCGACCGGGTCGCCATCCACTTCGAGGGCGAGCCGGGCGACGGCCGGGCCATCACCTATGCCGAGCTCAAGGACGAGGTGTCGAAAGCCGCCAACGCCCTGATCGAGCTGGGGGTTGGGAAGGGCGACCGGGTCGCGGTCTATCTGCCGATGATTCCCGAGGCCGTCGTCGCGATGCTGGCCTGTGCCCGTATCGGCGCCGCGCATTCGGTCGTCTTCGGCGGATTCTCCGCGGACGCGATCGCCACACGCATCCAGGACGCCGACGCCAAGCTGGTCATCACCTCCGACGGCGGTTACCGGCGCGGCAAGCCGTCCGCGCTCAAGCCGGCCGTCGACGACGCGATCGACCGGGTGGATCAGGTCGAGCACGTCCTCGTCGTACGACGTACGGGGCAGGAGGTGGCCTGGACCGAGGGCCGCGACGTGTGGTGGCACGAGATCGTCGAGCGGCAGTCCGCCGAGCACACGCCGGAGGCGTTCGACGCCGAGCAGCCGCTGTTCATCCTCTACACGTCCGGGACGACGGGGAAGCCGAAGGGCATCCTGCACACTTCGGGCGGCTACCTCACGCAGGCGTCGTACACCCACCACGCCGTCTTCGACCTCAAGCCGGAGACCGACGTGTACTGGTGCACGGCCGACATCGGCTGGGTCACCGGGCACTCGTACATCACGTACGGACCGCTTTCGAACGGTGCGACGCAGGTGATGTACGAGGGCACGCCGGACACGCCGCACCAGGGACGGTTCTGGGAGATCGTGCAGAAGTACGGGGTGACGATCCTGTACACGGCGCCCACGGCGATCCGTACGTTCATGAAGTGGGGCGACGACATCCCCGCGAAGTTCGATCTGTCGTCGCTGCGGCTGCTCGGGTCGGTCGGTGAGCCGATCAACCCCGAGGCGTGGGTCTGGTACCGGAAGCACATCGGCGGTGACCGTACCCCGATCGTGGACACCTGGTGGCAGACCGAGACCGGAGCGATGATGATCTCGCCGCTGCCGGGAGTCACCGAGACGAAGCCGGGGTCGGCGCAGCGGCCACTGCCGGGTATCGCGGCGACGGTCGTCGACGACGAGGCTCGGGAAGTGCCGAATGGCGGTGGCGGGTATCTGGTGCTGACCGAGCCGTGGCCCTCGATGCTGCGGACCATTTGGGGGGACGACCAGCGGTTCATCGACACGTACTGGTCGCGGTTCGAGGGGAAGTACTTCGCCGGGGACGGCGCCAAGAAGGACGAGGACGGGGACATCTGGCTCCTCGGGCGCGTGGATGACGTGATGCTGGTCTCCGGGCACAACATCTCGACGACCGAGGTCGAGTCGGCGCTCGTCTCGCATCCTTCGGTCGCCGAGGCGGCGGTCGTGGGCGCGGCCGACGAAACGACCGGGCAGGCGATCGTGGCGTTCGTGATCCTGCGCGGGTCGGCTTCTGCCGAGGATGAAGGGCTGGTGGCGGCGTTGCGCAATCACGTGGGGACCACGCTCGGGCCGATCGCCAAGCCGAAGCGGGTGCTGCCGGTGGCGGAGCTGCCGAAGACGCGGTCCGGGAAGATCATGCGGCGGCTGTTGCGGGACGTCGCCGAGAACCGGGAGCTCGGTGACGTCACCACGCTGACGGACTCCACGGTGATGGATCTGATCCAGGCGAAGCTGCCGGCGGCGCCGAGCGAGGACTGAGGCTCCCGGCCCACCCGCCCCTTTCAGGTGTGGGGGCACGCAGTGCCCCCACACCCCGGCGAAGGCAGGGCTCCGCCCCTGCACCCGACGGGGGCTGCGTCCCCCTGCACGTTGTCGCGAGGCCGCGTCCCCCACCCCCCGGTCGAGCCCCCAAAGGCCCACGCCGCCCCGCGTGCCCCTCTGCCGGGCCACCCTCGCCGCGGCCCTGGCACGCTCGCCTCCAGGATCACCTTGCCCCGGGCGCCGCGCAGAAGCCGGTGATTTCGGCCCCCTGCCCCTACCCGCCCCGCACCTGGGGGCCGCGCACCCCGACCCCTGCTTCGGCCTCAAAGGCCTCGTCCTCAGACACCGGGCGTGCTGAAAGATCAAGCCCCGGCCTGCCATGGCACCGCACCGGGGCCGCCTTTTGCACCTAATGTGAAGATCGCCGTAAAAGCCCGGCCACATCTTAGGTAAGCTAAAGAACGCGTCAACAGTGTGACAAGAAGAACCAAGGTGTGCCGGGAAGTCTGGTCGGCAAGTGCTCAGTCCTGCCTACCCGACCGGAGGTCTCCCTCGTGGCCGCGCCCCGCACCACCACTCGCAAGCTGCTCGGACGGCTGTCCCTGCCCGAGCGGAACTTCGTCGCGGACGCGCTCCGTACCGAGACCGTGGGTGGCGTACTGCTGCTGGTGGCTGCGATCGCCGCGCTGATCTGGGCGAACACTCCGCTGCGGGACAGTTACGAGAGCGTCAGCCACTTCCACTTCGGGCCCGCTGCCCTCGGGCTCGATCTGTCCGTGCAGCACTGGGCGGCCGAGGGGCTGCTCGCCGTGTTCTTCTTCGTCGCCGGGGTCGAGCTCAAGCGCGAGCTGGTGGCCGGAGACCTCAAGGATCCGAAGGCCGCGCTGCTTCCCGTGGCCGCCGCGGTCTGCGGTATGGCCGTGCCGGCGCTCGTCTACACCCTCACCAACATCACCGGCGGGGGCGCGCTCGACGGGTGGGCCGTGCCCACCGCCACCGACATCGCCTTCGCGCTCGCCGTGCTGGCCGTGATCGGGACGTCGCTGCCGTCCGCCCTGCGCGCCTTCCTCCTGACCCTCGCCGTCGTCGACGATTTGTTCGCGATTCTGATCATCGCGGTGTTCTTCACCAGCACCATCGACTTCGCGGCTCTCGGTGGGGCCGTCGTCGGACTCGCCGTCTTCTGGCTGCTCCTGCGGAAGGGCGTACGCGGGTGGTACGTCTACGTCCCGCTCGCCCTCGTCATCTGGGGGCTTATGTACAACAGCGGCATCCACGCGACCATCGCCGGTGTCGCGATGGGCCTGATGCTGCGCTGCCACCGGCACGAGGGCGAGGAGCACTCCCCCGGTGAGCACATCGAGCATCTGGTGCGGCCGCTGTCCGCGGGGCTCGCCGTGCCGCTGTTCGCGCTGTTCAGCGCTGGGGTCACGGTCTCCGGTGGCGCAGTGGGGGATGTGTTCACCCGGCCCGAGACCCTCGGTGTCGTCATCGGACTCGTCGTCGGCAAGGCGGTGGGTATCTTCGGCGGGACCTGGCTGACCGCACGGTTCACGAGGGCCTCGCTCAGCGAGGATCTGGCCTGGCCGGACGTCTTCGCCGTCGCGAGCCTCTCGGGGATCGGCTTCACCGTCTCTCTGCTCATCGGCGAGCTCGCCTTCGACGACAACGCGGTACTGACCGACGAGGTCAAGGCCGCCGTCCTGATCGGCTCGCTGATCGCGGCCGTACTCGCCACGATCCTGCTGAAGGTGCGCAACGCCAAGTACCGCGCCCTCTGCGAGGCGGAGGAGCGCGACGAGGACCTCGACGGCATCCCCGACATCTACGAGCAGGACAACCCGGCGTACCACCTGCGCATGGCCGAGATCTACGAACGGAAGGCCGCCGAACACCGGAGGCTTGCCGAAGTGGCGGGCGGGGCAAGCGAGGGGGACGACGGTCCGGCATGATCTGACCAGACGGTACAAACAGAAGCAGACGCCAGACCGCGCAAACGGGAAAACTGCCGCAGATGCCGGACCGTACCGAAACAGAACAAACGGAACAAACCCAAGTGAAGCGAAAAAAGCGGACGCGGAAACCGGACCGCACCCACATATGCAGAAGAGGGAGATCGCGATGAGCGCACCCGACGGCAGCCCGGTCGGCGCCGAACGCAGCATCGGCCAGCTGTTCGCCTCGGCGACGACCGAGATGTCCGCGCTGGTGCACGACGAGATCGCGCTGGCGAAGGCGCAGCTCAAGCAGGACGTCAAGCGCGGTGCGGTCGGCGGCGGAGCGTTCACGGCGGCCGGCGCGGTGCTGCTCTTCTCCCTGCCGATGCTGAACTTCGCCCTGGCGTACGGCATCCGGACCTGGAGCCACTGGAACCTCGCGATCTGCTTCGTGCTCTCGTTCGCGGCGAATGTGCTGGTCGCCGGCATCCTCGCGCTGATCGGCGTGGTCTTCGCGAAGAAGGCCAAGAAGGGACAGGGCCCGCAGAAGGTCGCCGCCTCGATGAAGGAGACGGCGGGTGTTCTGCAGAACGCCAAGCCGCATCCCCGCCCGGAGCGGGTCGAGGGCACCGTCGAGGTTGTGGCACGCTCGTCCTCATGACGGACCCCGCCACACCTTCGGCGCAACCTGCCTCAGCTGTACGGCTCGACGGCCCCTGGACGCACAGGGACGTCGCCGCCAACGGCGCGCGCTTCCACATCGCCGAGATGGGCGACGGGCCGCTCGTCCTGCTGCTCCACGGCTTTCCGCAGTTCTGGTGGGCGTGGCGGCATCAGCTGGTCGCGCTCGCGGACGCGGGGTTCCGGGCCGTGGCCATGGACCTGCGCGGCGTCGGCGGCAGCGACCGCACTCCGCGCGGTTACGACCCCGCCAACCTCGCGCTCGACATCACCGGGGTCGTACGGTCCCTCGGCGAGCCCGACGCCGCGCTGGTCGGGCACGACCTGGGCGGATACCTGGCGTGGACGGCGGCAGTGATGCGGCCCAAGCTCGTACGCCGGCTCGCGGTGTCGTCCATGCCGCATCCCCGGCGCTGGCGTTCCGCCATGCTCTCCGACGTCAAACAGACCGCCGCGGGCTCCTATATCTGGGGGTTCCAGCGTCCCTGGATCCCGGAGCGTCAACTCGCCGCGGACGATGGTGCCCTGGTGGGCCGTCTGGTACGGGACTGGTCGGGGCCGCGGCTGCCGGACGACGAGGCCGTGGAGACGTACCGCCGCGCCATGTGCATCCCGTCGACGGCGCATTGCTCGATCGAGCCGTACCGGTGGATGGTGCGGTCCATCGCCCGCCCCGACGGCATCCAGTTCAACCGGCGTATGAAGCGGCCGGTTCGGGTGCCGACGCTGCATCTGCACGGATCACTCGACCCGGTGATGCGGACGCGAAGCGCGGCCGGATCCGGGGAGTACGTCGAAGCGCCGTACCGCTGGCGGCTGTTCGACGGCCTCGGGCACTTTCCGCATGAGGAGGATCCGGTGGCTTTCTCCTCCGAGCTCGTCAACTGGCTGAAGGATCCCGAACCCGACCGCTGAAGCACGCCCCCGCCGCGCCCGGCTGGGGGTCATCCCCCGGGACAGCACAGCCCGCATGAGGAGGATCCGGTGGCTTTCTCCTCCGAGCTCGTCAACTGGCTGAAGGACCCCGAACCCGACCGGTGACCGATGGTCACCTCATCGGCGTGTCATCCATGACCCGTCGGTGACCGTCCGGACGCGCCGTGTGTCCCGCCCGGCACCCGAACGAGAACGCCTGTCCTACGAACAGCCAATTGCCTGGCGCATAGGCCAATTGGGGGGCCGGGGCGCGGTTATCGACCTTGGGGCAGGGGCACACGTCGAGGTATGGGCTGGACGCACGACTACAGTGACGCAGCACGAAACCGCCGCTCGGCCACGGGCCTGAGCTCCCATCAGAGGGGCACCCCGCAGTTGGCGGGCACGGACCCCCGAGTGGGGATTCCGCACATTCTGCGCCGCCGGGCCCGCTGGGTCTCGGTACGGCTGCGCCACCCACGCGGCTGAGCCCGCGGCGACGCCTTTCACCCGCCGGAGCTACAGCGCGCAGCTGTCGCTGTCCACCTGCTGGTTGGCTGTACGCCCCTTGGTGACGTCCTCCTGGACCTCGTCCGCGGTGAGCGCGTACCCGGTGTTGGCGCTGTCGAGCGACTTCGCGAAGACCACGCCGTACACCTTGCCTTCGGGTGTGAGCAGCGGGCCGCCGGAGTTGCCCTGGCGGACGGTCGCGTAGAGCGAGTAGACATCGCGGCGCACCGTCTTGCGGTGGTAGATGTCCGGTCCGTTGGCCGTGATGCGGCCGCGCACGCGCGCGGGTTGGACGTTGTAGGACCCGTTCTGCGGGAACCCGGCGACGATCGCGCCGCTGCCGCTGGTGGCGTCCTGGGCCGAGAACTTGAGCGCGGGCGCGTTCAGGTTCGGCACGTCGAGTACCGCGATGTCGCGCTCCCAGTCGTACAGGACCACCTTGGCGTCGTACTTCCTGCCCTCGCCGCCTATCTGGACGGTGGGCTCGTCGACTCCGCCGACCACGTGCGCGTTGGTCATCACGCGGCGGTTGCCGAAGACGAAGCCGGTGCCTTCGAGGACCTTGCCGCAGCTCTGCGCAGTGCCCATGACCTTGACGATGGACTTCTGGGCGCGAGTGGCGACGGCGCTGTGGGCGAGCGCCGGGTCGGGGGGCTTGACCTCGGTGATGGGCTCGTTGGCGAACGGGCTGAAGACCTGCGGGAAGCCGTTCTGCGCGAGGACCGAGGAGAAGTCTGCGAACCAGGTGTTGGCCTGCGAGGGCAGCGCGCGGGACACGCCGAGCAGCACCTTGGAGTTGCGGACCTCCTTGCCGAGCGTCGGCAGTGTCGTACCGGCGAGGGCCGAGCCGATCAGCCAGGCGACGAGCAGCATCGCCACGACGTTGACCAGGGCGCCGCCCGTCGCGTCCAGGGCGCGGGCCGGGGACCAGGTGATGTACCGGCGCAGTTTGTTGCCGAGGTGGGTGGTGAGAGCCTGGCCCACGGAGGCGCAGACGATCACGACAACCACCGCGACGACGGCGGCGGTCGTACTCACCTTGGTGTCGTCGGTCGCCCAGCCCCAGATGACCGGGAGCAGGTACACGGCGACGAGGCCACCGCCCAGGAAGCCGATCACCGACAGGATGCCGACGACGAAGCCCTGGCGGTAGCCCACGATCGCGAACCACACGGCGGCGACCAGCAACAGGATGTCCAGCACGTTCACCGCTTCTAGCCTCGCCTCATCACTTTCCGGTCGCGATCGCCCGGCCGGGGGTCTGGGGGTTGTCCCCCAGGCAGACACAGCACGAAGGTCACCTTGTCATGCGCGCCAGTCCAGCGGGACCTGCTTGTCACGGTCCCAGGGAAGCTCCCAGCCCGCGTAGTGCAGGATCTTGTCGATCACTCCGGCCGTGAAGCCCCAGACCAGGGCCGATTCGACCAGAAATGCCGGACCTCGGTGGCCGCTGGGGTGCACGGTGGTGGCGCGGTTGGCGGGGTCCGTGAGATCCGCCACGGGGACCGTGAAGACCCGGGCCGTCTCTGCGGGATCGACGACACCGACCGGGGTCGGGCGGTGCCACCAGCCCAGGACCGGGGTGACCACGAAGCTGCTCACCGGGATGTACAGCTTGGGCAGCACGCCGAAGAGCTGGACGCCGCTCGGGTCGAGCCCGGTCTCCTCCTCGGCCTCGCGCAGCGCGGCCCGCAGCGGCCCGTCGGCCTTCGGATCGCCGTCCTCGGGGTCGAGGGCGCCGCCGGGGAACGAGGGCTGCCCGGCGTGCGACCGCAGGGAGCCGGCACGCTCCATGAGCAGCAGTTCGGGGCCGCGGTCGCCCTCGCCGAACAGGATGAGGACGGCGGACTGGCGTCCCGCGCCGTTCTCCGGGGGCAGGAAGCGGCTCAGCTGGAGCGGCTCGACCGTCTCGGCGGCGTGCACCACCGGGGCCAGCCAGTCGGGCAGGCCGTCCTTGCTGAGTGCCACCGGCCCACCCTGTGTGTTGCTCGTGTGCGTCATCGCCACCCCCGTCCTGCTGTCCCCAACGCCTGCCGGTGCCGTGTTCGTTCCGTCATCCGGCGCCCAGTGGGGGTGCGGGGATGCCGCCGGCGTCCAGGTACGCCTGTGGTGGCTTGAGGCGCTGGCCCGGGAAGCCACCCTTCTCGTACTTCAGGAGCTTCTTCGCCTTCTCGGGGTCGGTCTCGCCCTCCCCGTAGGCCGGGCAGAGCGGGGCGATGGGGCAGGCGCCGCAGGCGGGCTTGCGGGCGTGGCAGATGCGGCGGCCGTGGAAGATCACGTGGTGGGAGAGCATCGTCCACTCGCTCTTCGGGAAGAGCGCGCCGACGGCCGCCTCGATCTTGTCCGGGTCGGTCTCGTCGGTCCACTTCCAGCGGCGGACGAGCCGCTGGAAATGGGTGTCCACGGTGATTCCGGGCCGCCCGAAGGCGTTCCCGAGGACGACGAAGGCGGTCTTGCGGCCTACACCGGGGAGCTTGACGAGGTCTTCGAGGCGGCCGGGGACCTCGCCCCCGAAGTCGTCCCGCAACGCCTTGGAGAGCCCTATCACCGACTTGGTCTTGGCCCGGAAGAACCCGGTCGGGCGGAGGATCTCCTCGACCTCCTCCGGGTTGGCCTCGGCCAGGTCCTCGGGGGTCGGGTACTTGGCGAAGAGCGCCGGAGTCGTCTGGTTCACCCGCAGATCGGTGGTCTGGGCGGACAGGACCGTGGCGATGATCAGCTGGAAGGGGTTCTCGAAGTCCAGCTCCGGGTGGGCGTACGGGTACACCTCGGCGAGCTCACGGTTGATGCGGCGGGCTCGGCGGACGAGGGCGGTGTCCGGCGGGGGCGCCTTTTGCGGGGGCTTCCTGGCCGGGGGCGACTTCTTGGCCGGGGCCTTCTTGGCGGAGGACTTCTTGGCGGAGGCCTTCTTGGCGGAGGTCGGTGTCTTGTCTGCGGCGGCTTCGGCGACGGTCGTACCGGCCGCCGTGGCCTTCTTGGCAGCCGTGGCCTTCTTGACGGCTGTCGACTTCGTGGTGGCTGTCGCTTTCGTGGCCGACGTCTTCTTGGCAGCCGTCACTTTCGTCGCCGTCCCCTTTTTGGCGGCCGCCGCCTTCGTAGCCGTAGCCGTCGCCTTTGTCGCTTTTGTCGGTTTCTTGGTTCCGTCGGGCGCTTGTTCGCCCACAGCGGAATCGCGACGTACAACCACCCGCCCAGCCCCCTTGTCCTGTGCTCTCACCGGCGATTTGGACACCCGGCCAGCCTAAAGCCCGGCACCGACATCCGCCCCGGACCCAGGAGATCGGCGCCCAATTGGCCCCCTGCCGCACTGCCCGGGACGCCAGTGCGGCAGACTTGTGACTGATCACACTGTTTGGACCGTCCGGCAAGATGGGGAACACGGTCCCCTGGTACCAAGGGGGAGCAAGATCCCCTGAGCAGGTCGACAAGGAGAGAACTCGTGGACGACGTTCTGAGGCGCGCCCCGCTCTTCGCGGCGCTCGATGACGAGCAGGCCGCGGAGCTCCGCGCCTCCATGAGTGAGGTGACCCTCGCACGCGGTGACGCCCTCTTTCACGAGGGTGACCCCGGGGACCGCCTCTACGTGGTCACCGAGGGCAAGGTGAAGCTCCACCGCACCTCCCCCGACGGCCGCGAGAACATGCTCGCCGTCCTCGGCCCCGGTGAGCTGATCGGCGAGCTGTCGCTGTTCGACCCGGGCCCGCGCACGGCGACCGCCACCGCGCTGACCGAGGTCAAGCTGCTGGGCCTCGGCCACGGCGACCTCCAGCCGTGGCTGAACGCACGGCCCGAGGTGGCCGCCGCGCTGCTGCGCGCCGTCGCCCGGCGTCTGCGCAAGACGAACGACCAGATGTCCGACCTGGTGTTCTCGGACGTGCCCGGCCGCGTGGCCCGCGCGCTCCTGGACCTCTCGCGCCGCTTCGGCGTGCAGTCCGAAGAGGGCATCCACGTCGTGCACGACCTCACGCAGGAGGAGCTGGCCCAGCTGGTCGGCGCATCCCGCGAGACGGTCAACAAGGCGCTCGCGGACTTCGCGGGACGTGGCTGGCTCCGCCTGGAGGCGCGGGCCGTGATTCTGCTGGACGTGGAGCGGCTGGCCAAGCGCTCGCGCTGAGTCTCGGCTGTACGTCGACGGGGTTCCGCCTTCTTGGGAGGCGGGGCCCCGTTGTGGTTGCCGGGGATGGTTTTCGCCCCCGCCGCCCTGCCCGTCCCGCACCTGGGGGCGGCGCCCCAAACCTCCGCCTCGGCCTGAACGGCCTCGTCCTCGAACGCCGGAGGGCCAAGAAATCTCCAGCCCCGGACGCTCAGCCGAAAATGACCTGCCCCGCCAACCCCAACAGGGCACAGTGACCGCATGGCTGGATATGGGCGGCACAGAGGGCTCGACGCCCAGGGGTACATCGAGCCCGAGGGATCCCTCGGGCGGATTCCGCACGCGTTCCGGCCCGTTGTCGCCGCGGCCCGCGATCGGTTGTCGGACACCTTCGGGGCGCGGATGACGAGCGCTTACCTCTACGGGTCGATTCCGCGTGGCACGGCGCGCGAAGGGCGCAGCGACCTGGATCTGCTGCTGACGCTGCGCGAGGAGCCCACCGAGGCGGACCGCGTGGACGCGCGAGCGCTCGACGAGGCGCTCGACAAGGAGTTCTGGCAGATCGACGGTGCCGGGACGCTGCTGTTCAGCCGTGAGCGGCTGCTGAGCGACCCGGAGACGTACGACCTCGGGTGGTTCGTCGCCTGCCTCTGTACGCCTCTCCTGGGCGAGGATCTGGCCGAGTTCCTGCCGCGCTATCGCCCCGACTCCCGTCTCGCCCGGGAGACCAACGGCGACCTCGCCCTGCTCCTGCCCCGGTGGCGGGAGCGGATCGCCGATGCCGCCGACACGGACGAGGCCAGGCGCCCACTGGTCCGCTTCATGTCACGCCATCTCGTCCGTACCGGCTTCACACTCGTCATGCCGCGCTGGAACGGCTGGACCAGCGACCTGAAGGAGATGGCCGAGGCGTTCGGCGCGTACTACCCGGAGCGGGCCGCGCGGCTGCGCGAGGCGGCCGTCCTCGGATACGAGCCGACGGGGGACCTCGCCCTCCTGCGCTCGTACGTCGCCGACCTCGGGCCGTGGCTGGCCGGGGAGTACGCGCGCGTGCACGGCATCAAAGCCCCGCGCCCCTGAGTGCCTCCCCAGGGGCCTCAAAAACGCCTGGAGGCCCCCGTTGTCCAAGTGCTTTAGACCCGTACTTCGCAGTACGGGTCTAGATGAGGCCGTGCTCGCGCAGGTAGTCCATCTGGGCTCGCACGGACAACTTCGCCGCGGGCCACAGCGAACGGTCCACGTCCGCGTACACATGCGCGACGACCTCTTCCGGCGACCGGTAGCCGTTCTCGACCGCCGTCTCGACCTGGGCGAGGCGGTGGGCGCGATGGGCGAGGTAGAACTCGACGGCGCCCCGGGCGTCCTCGAGGACGGGCCCGTGGCCGGGCAGGACGGTGTGGACGCCGTCGTCGACCGTCAGCGAGCGGAGCCGGCGCAGAGAGTCGAGATAGTCGCCCAGGCGGCCGTCCGGATGGGCCACCACGGTCGTGCCGCGGCCCAGGATGGTGTCACCGGTCAGGACGGCCCGGTCGGCCGGGAGATGGAAGCACAGCGAGTCGGCGGTGTGCCCGGGCGTCGGCACGACGCGCAGCTCGAGCCCGCCGACGGCGACCACGTCCCCCGCGGCCAGCCCCTCGTCCCCGAGCCGCAGCGCCGGGTCCAGGGCCCGCACCTTCGTGCCCGTCAGCTCGGCGAACCGAGCCGCCCCCTCGGCGTGATCGGGGTGCCCGTGCGTGAGCAGCGTCAGGGCGACCCGCTTCCCCGCCTTCTCCGCCGTATCCACGACATTGCGCAGATGTACGTCGTCCAGGGGCCCTGGGTCGATCACCAGGGCGAGCGCGGAGTCCGGCTCGGAGACGATCCAGGTGTTGGTGCCGTCCAGGGTCATCGCGGACGCGTTGGGGGCGAGCACGTTGACCGTGCGCGAAGTGGCGGGGCCGGAGAGAACTCCACCGCGTGGCTGGCCCGGGAGGGCGGTGGCATCGGTCATGCGGGGGCTCCACCGGTCGGGATGTGCTTGGTGAACTCGTCGTGGCCGGGCCAGGCGAGGATCACTTCGCCGTTCTCAAGGCGGGCCCTGGCCAGGACCGGGGTCAGGTCGCGGGCGGGCGCGGCGGCGAGGACGGCGGCGGCGCTGTCGAAGGGGACGAGCTGGCGCAGGGTGGCGATGGTGGGCGGCATCATCAGGAGCTCGCCCTTGTCGTATCCGTCGGCCGCGTCCACGGGGCGGATCCACACGGTGCGGTCGGCCTCCGTGGAGGCGTTGCGGGTGCGCTGGCCCTCCGGGAGGGCGGCCACGAAGAACCAGGTGTCGTAGCGGCGGGTTTCGAACTCCGGGGTGATCCACCGTGTCCAGACGCCCAGGAGGTCGGACCTGAGCACGAGTCCTCTGCGGTCGAGGAACTCGGCGAAGGAGAGATCGCGGGCGACCAGGGCCGCACGGTCCGTCTCCCACTCCTCGCCCCTGGTGTCTCCGACCACGGTGTCCGGGGTGGGCCCGGCGAGCAGGACGCCCGCCTCCTCGTACGTCTCGCGAACCGCCGCGCAGACGATGGCCTGGGCGGAGGTCTCGTCCACGCCGAGTCTGTTCGCCCACCACGCGCGCGTGGGGCCCGCCCAGCGGATCTGGTGCTCGTCGTCGCGGGGGTCCACGCCGCCGCCCGGATACGCGTACGCGCCTCCGGCGAAGGCCATGGAGGCGCGTCTGCGCAGCATGTGCACCACGGGGGTGGCGTCGGTGTCCTTGAGCAGCATGACGGTGGCCGCCCGCTTGGGGACCACAGGTGTCAGGGTGCCCTCCGCGAGCGCGCGGATCCTCTCGGGCCACTCCGGTGGGTACCACTGCCCATTCGCCATGGGCGGAGGCTATCCCGTACCGGGCGGATGTTCGAGAGGCGATCGACGATCACGGCGTCCGGTGCCGGGGTGCCGGTGGGGGCGACTTTCGCCCCCACCGGCCCTACCCGTCCCGTACCTGGGGGCTGCGCCCGCAGACCGCGACAAAGGACTGCGCAGTTCCCCGCGCCGCGTAAAAGGGGCGTCGGGAACTGCACGACCCCTTCCCGCCGCCCGCGTCCTACGCCTCCGTCAGCTCCACCTGGACCTCGATCTCCACGGGGGCGTCCAGCGGGAGGACCGCCACGCCGACCGCGCTGCGGGCGTGGACGCCCTTGTCACCGAGGACCGCGCCCAGGAGCTCGCTCGCGCCGTTCAGGACGCCGGGCTGACCCGTGAAGTCCGAGGCGGAAGCGACGAAGCCGACGACCTTCACGACACGCGCGATGCGATCGAGGTCGCCCGCGACGGACTTGACCGCGGCGAGGGCGTTCAGCGCGCAGGTGCGGGCCAGCTCCTTGGCCTCCTCGGCGGTGACCTCGGCGCCCACCTTGCCGGTGACCGGAAGCTTGCCATCCACCATCGGCAGCTGGCCGGCGGTGTAGACGTACACACCGGACTGCACGGCGGGCTGGTACGCGGCCAGCGGCGGCACGACGTCCGGCAGGCTCAGCCCGAGTTCCGCCAGCTTCGACTCGACGGCGCCGCTCATGCCGACTTCTCCCTCTTCAGGTAGGCCACCAACTGCTCGGGGTTGTTCGGCCCGGGTACGACCTGGACGAGCTCCCAGCCGTCCTCGCCCCAGGTGTCCAGAATCTGCTTCGTGGCATGGACGAGCAGCGGCACGGTTGCGTATTCCCACGAACGACGGCTACCTTCAGCCATGACAACACCCCAGGTGGTAAGCGGTATGAACTTGCACGTAGCAGGCTACACACGGCAGTCGTACGGCAGGGTCAACGGCAGTGAGGCCGGCCCGGCAAGCCAACGGGACGCCAACCGGGCACGCTTCGAGTCGTTCGCCGCTGAGGCCGCCAGGCAGGGGCGCGAGGCTTCGTGGCACGGTCACTATGAGGACGTCGGCACATCCGCCTACAGCGGGACCGAGCGGCCCGACTTTGAGCGCTTGTTGCGTGACTGCCGCATGGGGCGGGTCAACGTCGTCATCGTCTACAACATTGCGAGGCTTTCCCGCCTGGAGCCGCGCGACGCCATCCCGATCGTCAACGAATTGCTTTCGCTGGGCGTAACCATCGTGTCGACCATGGAGGGTGTATTCCGGCCCGGCGACACCATGGACCTGATTCACCTGATTTTCCGGCTCGATGCCGCTTACCAGGAGTCCAAGAACAAGTCGACGGCCGTCCGTGACGCTGCTGCGCTGGCCCGTTCGCTGGGCGGTTATGTCGGGGGTAAGGCGCCCTACGGTCGCCGACTCAAGCAGGAGAACCGAACTGCCCCTGGCGGAAAGCCTGTTGCCGTACAGACCCTGGTAACTCAGCTGGATGAGGCGGAGGTTATCCGGCGCATTGCGAAGGCTCTGCTCGCTGGCACGGACTCTGTGCACTCCGTCTGCTCGACGCTGAATGCCGAAGGGGTGCCGACCCTGGGCGCCTCGCGGGGCAAGAAGACGGCGGGTAGTGCCTGGCACCCCAAGACGCTTATTCGGATGCTCCGGCACCCGCACCTCGCCGGGTTCGACGCTGAGGCCATCTACGGCACCAATGGGCGGGTTACCGGCCACCGTGTCCGCCGTGACGCTGAGGGCAAGCCTGCGCGCGTTTGGGAGCCCATTCTCAGCGAGGCTGATTGGTTCGCCATTCAGGACTGGCTCGACGCTCGGCCAGTCCGCATGAATGAGCACCGGACCACGGCGCTACTGTCGTCCATGGGCGTCATGAAATGCGCCTGCGGGTGCAGCATGAGCGCGAACAACTCGGCCCGCCCTAGCTACTTCTGCAACCGGCCAGCGGGTAAGCCGCTGAGCACTGCTCCGGGCGACCATGAGGGGCGCAGCTACATCAGCCGCACGGCGCTGGACGATCACGTAGTGCGCAGCACCTTCGCCCTGATCGCTGCTGCCGAGTGGGACGAGGAATCGCGCGAGATTCTTGAGCGGGTGGCAGCGCACTACGCCGAAATCAACGAAACGTCCGAGACGGCGCAGGAGCGAAACACAGTAGTGCAGGAGCGGGCAGACGCTACGCGGGCTCTGACGCAGCTTTATGACGACCGCGAGTTGTTCGCTGGTGACCCCGTGGGCCGTGCACGCTGGCAAGAGGACATCAAGGCCCAGCAAGCGCGTCTGCGGGCCGCTGATAGCCGCCTTGAGGCTCTGGGTCAGGCTGGCTCGCTGACGCTACCCATCGGCGAATGGCTGGAGTCGGACAACGGTGACCCGCTGGGCCCGGGGTCCTGGTGGGAGTCAGCGAACCTCGCGGAACGCCGTTCGTTCGTCTCGCTGTTCGTCCGGCGGATCGAGGTACGTAAGGCGCGCAGCGACGAGAAGAGCCGGGGGAACAAGGCAAAGGCAGTGATCGAGGGCCGCGTGTCCATTGAGTGGGTGTAGGCGCCGCTGAGCGCCACGTTTAGAGGGTCCCTGGTCCAGCGGGACCGGGGTCCAGCGGGACCGGGGTCCAGCGGGACCGGGGTCCAGCGGGACCGGGGTCCTTCGTCGTGCCCGCAGGCGGCCGTGGAGCGAAGCTGAAGACTTCGCCTCCGTCTACCGGACGTTCGACTCGCTGGAGGACTTCAAGGCAGCGCGCTGACTGCATAGCGTCGGGCTGTTATCAAAACGTAATTCCCCGTGGGCGGCGTCGGTAACGGCCTGGTATGCGGCTCAAGGCCCTGGTCGCGATGATCAGGGCCGCTCGGTCCCGCCTGGAGATCGATAGGACCGAGCCGCATTGGCCGCAGGTGGCAGCAGAAATCAAGCGGCGCATTCACGCTGGCACGTACGCCCCGGGCGAGCGTCCGCCTGGCACTGTGGCACTGGCTGCTGAGTTCGACGTCTCACAGTCGACGGCATCCCGTGCGCTGGCCAGTCTCCGCCCTGAGGGTCTCATGTACGTGGTGAGCGGCCGTGGCTACTTCGTGGCCGAACGGACATAGCCGCAGGTCAGAGGCCCCCTGACTCATGCCATCGTATGTGGCGTAACCGCTTGGTCATGCGGCCGACTTCAGCCGTTGCCGTCCGGGGCCTCGCGCACACGTTGTCCACAGCCTCCTGCGTACTACGGCGGCGGACTGGTTAGGCTCGAATACGTGAGCAGGCTCCAGGTCGTCAGCGGCAAGGGCGGTACCGGCAAGACCACGGTGGCCGCGGCCCTCGCGCTCGCCCTCGCGACCGAGGGCAAGCGCACCCTCCTCGTCGAGGTCGAGGGCAGACAGGGCATCGCGCAGCTCTTCGAGACAGAAGCGCTGCCTTATGAGGAGCGGAAGATCGCCGTCGCTCCGGGGGGCGGGGAGGTGTACGCACTCGCCATCGACCCCGAACTGGCCCTTCTGGACTACCTCCAGATGTTCTACAAGCTGGGCAGCGCCGGACGTGCCCTGAAGAAGCTCGGCGCCATCGACTTCGCGACCACCGTCGCGCCAGGTCTACGAGATGTGCTCCTGACCGGCAAGGCCTGCGAGGCCGTACGCCGCAAGGACAAGAGCGGGCGGTTCGCGTACGACTACGTGGTGATGGACGCGCCGCCCACCGGGCGCATCACGCGTTTCCTGAACGTCAACGACGAGGTGGCCGGCCTCGCGAAGATCGGGCCCATACACAATCAGGCACAGGCCGTCATGCGCGTCCTGAAGTCCCCCGAGACCGCGGTGCACTTGGTGACGCTCCTCGAGGAGATGCCCGTCCAGGAGACCGCGGACGGCATCGCCGAGCTCCGGGCGGCGAAGCTGCCGGTCGGGCGGATCATCGTGAACATGGTGCGGCCCGCGCTCCTGGACGACACCGACCTGGAGCTCACGAACGCCGTTCCCCGTACGGCCATCGCCAAGTCGCTCTCCGCGGCCGGACTCGGCGGTGCCCGCCGCGGCGGGCTCGCCGAGCGGCTCGTGGACCCGCTGCTCCAGCAGGCCGAGGAGTACGCCGAGCGCCACACCCTGGAGCGCGAGCAGCGGGCGGTGCTCACCGAGCAGGACCTGCCCCTGCACGAACTCCCGCTGCTCGCCGACGGAATGGACCTGGCGGGCCTGTACGAGCTCGCCGCGGAACTGCGCACGCAAGGGATCTCATGAGTCTGAACCCGGCCCGCGTACTCGACGTCGACCCGCTGCTCGACGACCCCAAGACCCGCATCGTGGTGTGCTGCGGCTCGGGCGGCGTGGGCAAGACGACCACGGCGGCGGCCCTGGGGCTGCGCGCCGCCGAGCGCGGCCGCAAGGTGGTCGTGCTCACCATCGACCCGGCGCGCAGGCTCGCCCAGTCCATGGGCATCGACTCCCTGGACAACACGCCGAGGCGCGTGAAGGGCATCGAGGGACACGGCGAGCTGCACGCCATGATGCTCGACATGAAGCGCACCTTCGACGAGATCGTCGAGGCGCACGCGGACCCCGAGCGGGCCGCCACGATTCTCAACAACCCCTTCTACCAGTCGCTTTCGGCGGGCTTCGCAGGCACGCAGGAGTACATGGCGATGGAGAAGCTGGGGCAGCTGCGGGCGCGGGACGAATGGGATCTCATCGTCGTCGACACGCCGCCCTCGCGCTCGGCGCTGGACTTCCTGGACGCCCCGAAGCGGCTGGGCTCGTTCCTGGACGGCAGGCTGATCCGGCTGCTGACGGCGCCCGCGAAGCTGGGCGGCCGGGCGGGGATGAAGTTCCTGAACGTGGGGATGTCGATGATGACCGGCACCCTGGGCAAGCTCCTGGGGGGCCAACTTCTCAAGGACGTCCAGACATTCGTGGCCGCGATGGACACGACGTTCGGGGGATTCCGTACGCGCGCGGACGCCACGTACAAGCTGCTCCAGGCGCCCGGCACGTCGTTCCTGGTGGTGGCGGCCCCTGAGCGGGACGCGCTGCGCGAGGCCGCGTACTTCGTGGAGCGGCTGGCCGCCGAGGACATGCCGTTCGCCGGTCTGGTGCTCAACCGGGTGCACGGCAGCGGCGCCGCTCAGCTGTCCGCCGAGCGGGCACTCGCCGCCGCGGAAGATCTTGATGCCGTGGCTGCAGAAAATCTTGACGAGGCCCGCATTGTCGATCAGAGGTACGGGAAAGCTGGACTTCGTAACTCTCCCGACACGTACGACAGTTCAGAATCTCCGGCTTCCGAAGCACCAGCTCCTGACGGTTCCGACGAAGGCTCCCCCGCCACCACGGACAGGACCGCCGTCACGGACGAGCATCAGACCGCCACCACGGACGAGGACCGGGCCGCCACCACGGACTCCGACCGGACCGTTGAGCAGCTCACCGCAGACCTGCTGAGGCTGCATGCCGAGCGCATGCAGCTGCTCTCCCGCGAGCAGCGCACGCGTGACCGCTTCGCCGCGCTCCACCCCGAGGTGGCGGTGGCCGAAGTGGCCGCCCTGCCGGGCGACGTACACGATCTCGCGGGGCTGCGGGACATCGGGGACCGGCTCGCGGCCAATCGGCCGGAGCTGCCCGAGACGACCCTCGAACCGGGGGTCTGAGAGGAACGCCCTCAGCCCACCGCCGCGTAGCGCTCGTACACCTCTTCCTCGTCGAGGGGCAGCAGGCCCGCGCCGCGCTCGTACTCCGTACGCGCGGTCTCCAGCAGGCGACGCCACGAGGTGACGGTCGGCCGGCGGCGCAGCAATGCGCGGCGCTCCCGCTCCGTCATGCCACCCCACACGCCGAATTCGACGCGGTTGTCGAGCGCATCGGCGAGGCACTCCGTGCGTACCGGACATCCGGTGCACACTGCCTTCGCCCTGTTCTGCGCTGCTCCTTGAACGAACAGTTCATCCGGATCGGTAGTGCGGCAGGCCGCCTGCGCACTCCAGTCGGTTACCCAGCCCATACCGGCGCCGTCCTCTCCCGAATCGAGGCTCCCCCACGGCGGCAGCGGCATATTCACCGCCGCCAGTTGAGGACGTTACGGAAGGTGGGCACAGCGCAACACCCCCTTCGGGCCCAATCTTGAATGGCCCGAACGGACTATGCGTAAGCGGCAGATCACCCGGGGGAGTGAGCTGAGGACATGCGTGATTATCCCGGCAAACCGGGACAGTTCAGTTGAGTCACAACGGACGCCTGGTGACGCATGAGGCTGATTCGGACACGCCCTCAACGAACCCCCGACAAAAAGTTGGGGATCCTCCGGAACGATTCGGGTTCGCCGGACGTATTGATACGTGGCCGCACTGCTGTGACAGTTGAGAGCAGCTTAGGCCAAGGCATATACGCGTGTCCGGCGAATGAGAACGTAGGCTGCCCTCATGCCAAAGAAGCGCTCGGGCGGTGGCCTGTCGGCAACGCAGCAGGCCGCCAAGTTCCTCGGTGTCAGCGTGCTCGCAGGCGCCGTCATGGCCGGAATCGCGCTGCCCGCCGCGGGCGCGCTCGGCCTGGCGGCCAAGGGATCCGTTCAGGGGTTCGACGAGATTCCCGACAACCTGAAGAGTCCGTCGCTGAGTCAGCGGACCACGATCCTGGACAACCAGGGCGGTCAGATCGCGACGGTCTACTCGCGCGACCGCACGGTGGTCGACCTCAAGGACATCTCGCCGTACATGCAGAAGGCGATCGTCGCGATCGAGGACTCGCGCTTCTACCAGCACGGCGCGATCGACCTGAAGGGCGTCCTGCGCGCCGTGAACCAGAACGCGCAGAACGGCGGAGTGGCCCAGGGCGCCTCCACGCTCACCCAGCAGCTGGTGAAGAACTACTTCGTCGAGGAAGCCGGCGACGACCCGACGAAGGTCGCCGAGGCCACCCAGCAGACCCTCGGCCGCAAGATCCGCGAGCTCAAGTACGCGATCCAGCTCGAGGAGAAGCTCGGCAAGAAGAAGATCCTCGAGAACTACCTGAACATCACGTTCTTCGGCGAGCAGGCCTACGGCATCGAGGCCGCCGCCCAGCGCTACTTCTCCAAGCCCGCCAAGGACCTGAACCTCCAGGAGTCGGCGCTGCTCGCGGGCATCGTCCAGTCGCCCAGCCGGTACGACCCGGTCAACGACGAGGCGGAGGCCACCAAGCGCCGCAACACCGTGCTGCAGCGCATGGCCGAGGTGCACGACATCTCCCAGCAGGAAGCGGACGCGGCCAAGGAGAAGAAGCTCGGCCTGCACGTGAGCCGGCCCAAGAACGGCTGCATCACGGCCGTCAGGGGCGCCAGCTTCTTCTGCAAGTACGTGGAGCACGTCTTCCTGAACGACCCGGTCTTCGGCAAGACCAAGGAGGCCCGGGCGAAGGTCTGGAACCAGGGCGGCCTGACGATCCGTACGACGCTCGACCCGCAGTCCCAGGAGTCGGTGCAGAAGTCGATAAAGGAGCACGTCTACAAGTCGGACAAGGTCGCCGCGGCGGCCACCCTGGTCGAGCCCGGGACCGGCAAGATCCTCGGCATGGGCCAGTCGAAGCCCTACGGCTACGGGAAGAACGAGACCGAGTACAACTTCTCGGTCAACAACGACATGGGCGGCTCGAACTACGGCTTCCCGACCGGTTCCACCTTCAAGCCGTTCGTGGCGGCGGCCGCGCTGGAGCAGGGCGTGCCGGCGACGAAGGAGTACTCGTCGCCGAACAAGATGCCCTACCCCAGCCCCGTGCAGACGTGCGGCAGCAAGCCCTGGACCAACCAGGCCAACGAACAGGTGCCGAACGAGAGCCTGTCCGAGGTCGGTCCGTACCGGCTGAAGGAGGCGATGGAGAAGTCGGTCAACACCTACTTCGTGCAGATGATCTCGGACATCGGCCTCTGCCCGGTGATGAACCAGATCGGCAAGCTCGGTGTGGTCCAGGGCAACGGCGACAAGCTCCCCCAGGTGCCCTCCATCGCCCTCGGAGCCAAGGGCATCTCCCCGCTGACGATGGCCACCGCGTACGCCGCCTTCGCCTCCCGCGGCATGTACTGCACGCCGATCGCCATCGAGTCGATCGCGCAGAAGATCGACGGCACGCAGAAGTCCCTCGAGGTGCCGAAGTCGACGTGCTCGCGGGCGATGTCCGAGAAGACCGCGGACACCGTCAACACCCTGCTGAGCGGCGTGGTCGACTCCGGTACGGGCCAGCAGGCCGGTCTCACCGACCGCGCCAACGCCGGTAAGACCGGTACGACGGACGAGCGCAGGAACGCCTGGTTCGTCGGTTACACGCCGAACCTGTCCGGCGCTGTCTGGGTCGGCAGTGCCACCCAGAAGGTCAAGATGGTGAGGATCAACATCGGCGGCGTGTACCGCGACAAGGTCTACGGCGGTCAGGTCCCCGGGCCCATCTGGCGGGACTTGATGACCGGCGCCCTCACGGGCAAGGACTCCCCGTCCTTCAACCTGGTCGACATTCCCGACGGCGACAAGGACCGGCACGACGGGGGCGACGGCGACCACAACGGCAATGGGAACGGAAACGGGAACGGGAACGGGAACACCACCGACGGGAACACCATCGTCGGTCAGACCGACGGCGGAACGTTCCCGACGCCTTCCTTCTCCATTCCCGAGGGATGGATTCAGGGCAACACCAACAGCGGTAACGGAAACGGCGGGCAGCGCGGCTGAACCGTACGCCTTGACGTAATTACGTCAGCTCCACAGTAAGGGCACCTTCTCGGCGGAGGCCGTGACATATTCGCCTCCGGCCCCGCCTTGAGGGTGCCCTTGTCGTTGCCGTCTCACGTGGAGGGGACATGAAACTCAGATCCCGGCTCGGTGTCACATTCAGTGCGTTGCTCGGCTCCCTGACCCTGGCCGTGGCCATACCCACTTCGGCACAGGCGGCCTCCTGCGACAACTTCGGTTGCGACGGCCACGACCCGAACGTCCAGACCTGGCAGACCGGCCCTGTCAGCCCCTACGGCCCGTACGACCTCGGCGGCTCGTTCGAGTACGAGCTGCGCTGGGGCAAGACGGACGGGGACCAGTACAGCTGGGGCCGGCTGTGGTACATCAGCGGCTCGGACGAGCAGAAGTGGACGGTCTACGTCCAGCGCTGCACGAAGAGCCACTCGACCTGTTACTGGCGCCTGGGCGAGAAGAAGGGCGGGGCCTCGGGCTGGACCTCGAAGATACCCGGGGGAACGAACTACTACTTCACACGCACCCCGATGTACTACAACCCGTCGGGTTACGAAATGCGGGCCTGCGTGGAGGACCCCTCGGGCGACGAGTCGTGCACCCCTTGGTACTGAGTCCTATCGGCCACCGCACCACCTATGGCCGGAAAACGAGCGGGGATGGCGTAATTGCGTCACCCCGCTCGCCCCGTTAACCGTCTTTGGTGAGATTTATTCAACTGTCCGGATCCACAAGCGCTTCCTAGACTGGCCCCCCGAGAGGTAGCGATCGACTGCTGCTACTTGGGGGAGGCGACTTGACCGTTACGCCAGAAATAAACGCCGGAAATCCGAGAATCGATGCCAACGACCAGAAGATACTGAATCTGTTGTACGAGGGGCTGAACGACGCGTCGATCGCACGGCACTTAGGAGTGGGGCACCGCACGATACAGCGCAAAGTGCACCGGCTCATGGAACAGCTCCAGGCCAACGGGAGGGTGGCCCTGGGGGCGCGCGCCCAGGAACTCGGACTGCTGGGTGGTTCCACCGATCACTAGCGACCCGTACGGACGGCCGTGGACACCCGGGTGACCTCGGTGTCCTTGCCTGCCGGCATGCACCTGGGTGACCTCCGGGTCCTTGCCTGCGGGCATGCACCTCGGTCGTACTGCCCGTCGGTGAAATCCGGGGCCCGTGGACCAGCAATGCGCGCGTGACGGCTGCCGTCACGCGCGCATTGCAGATTCCCAGGTCTGCATCGAAGCCGGTCCCCTTCTTGCTCCAGCCGCGACCGGAGGAAGACCGGTTTCCTTCTCCCTTCAGCCGCGACCGGAGGAATAAGAAAAGGAATCGACGCCTACGAGTCGGTGCCGGCGAAAGGCGTGCAGCTCAGTTTCCCGGAGGTCTTCTCCTTGCCGCAGGCACGGACCATATAACCCTTGCCGCCGACCATGTTGGTCCAGTCGTGCTGACCGTTTTTGACATCCACGGTTCGACGGCTGATGAGTGTGGTCCTGTCCGGGTTCCACTTCTCGACGGATATGGTCGCCGCGTAGACCGAATCGCCGGTGCGCGCCCAGCCGGCCCAACAGGAGTTGCTCCACCGCAGTTCGAAATCTGTTCTGCCGCCGGCGGTCGAATAGACCTCACCCACCAGAACGGTGTGCGCATCCTTGTCGCACCCCATGGAGACCGGCCCCTTGTTCTCGCAGCCGGTGCCGTTGCACCCGGCCGCGTACGCGGTCCCGCCGAGAGGCACCAGAGAGACCACCGCCGCCGCCACCGGAACCAGCGCCATCCTGGCGAGCGATTTCATCCTGCGCGACTTTTCCATTTCCATCCTCCCGTAAGTGATTTGCACGAGGATGATGCCCACACCGGCCCACTGCTGACAAGATCAAGGATCCGGAACAATGTGATGAAATGGCACCATTCGACTGTCGTATTTGCGCCAATCTCTCTCACCTATTTTCGGGCGATGCCCCAAGAAGATTGCCCCTGGACCCAGAGAGTCCTATTTCAATGCGCCCGGCGAACCCGCCTGATTTTCGGAGCGAATTCTTCGAAATATCCGCCGAGGGCACGGACAAAGAATGAGGGGTGCCCCCTGTGAACAGGGGGCACCCCTCATCTCTCGTACGAGCACCTCTCGTACAGGGAGGCCTCAGCCGGCGAGCAGCTTCTTCACCGCGGCGGCGACGCGGCCGCCCTCGGCCTGGCCGGCCACCTTCGGGTTCACGATCTTCATGACCTGCCCCATGGCACGCGGCCCCTCGGCTCCCGCCGCCTTCGCCTCCTCGACGGCCTGGGCGACGATCTGCTGGAGCTCCTCGTCGGACAGCTGCTTGGGCAGGTACGCGGCGAGAACCTCGCCCTCCGCCTTCTCGCGCTCGGCCGACTCGAGGCGCCCGCCCTGCGCGAAGGCATCGGCGGCCTCACGCCGCTTCTTGGCCTCGCGGGTGATCACCTTCTGCACCTCGTCGTCGGAGAGTTCGCGCTTGGTCTTGCCCGCGACCTCCTCCTTGGTGATGGCGGCGAGGGTCAGCCGGAGCGTCGAGGAGCGGAGCTCGTCGCGCCCCTTGATCGCGGCGTTGAGGTCTTCCTGCAGCTTCGACTTGAGCGTGGTCATGCCGTCGATTGTCGCAGGTGTGGTGTGGCGATCGCCTGCTGATTTCGGCGCGAGCTGTGCATACGCCCGAGGCTGTCCACAGGCGGGGACGCGGGGCTACCGGGGTCTGACACGATGGACTTATGCACGCGCGATACGGAGTACCCCTGGGAATCACAGCGGTGGGCGCCGCCGGTCTGTTGTACGCGGCGGGTTTCGAGGCCCGTTCCTTCCGTCTCCGGCGGGTGACGGTGCCGATCCTGCCGCCGGGGATGCGACCGCTCCGCGTCCTCCAGGTCTCCGATATCCACATGGTGAGCGGCCAGCGCAAGAAGCAGCGCTGGCTGCGTTCGCTGGCCGGGCTGCGTCCGGACTTCGTCATCAACACCGGAGACAACCTCTCCGACCCGGAAGGCGTGCCGGAGGTACTGGACGCACTCGGCCCCCTGATGGAGTTCCCGGGGGCGTACGTCTTCGGCTCGAACGACTACTACGGCCCCAAACCCCGCAACCCCGTCCGCTACTTGTTCGAGAAGACGCAGGGTCGGCACGGTCTGAACGGCAACCCACCGGTCGTGGGCGCCATCCACAACCCGTGGGAGGACCTCCGCGACGGCTTCGACACGGCGGGCTGGCTGAACCTGACGAACACGCGGGGGATGCTGAAGGTCGAGGGCGCGGAGATCGAGCTGACCGGACTCGACGACCCGCACATCAAACGGGACCGCTACGCACGCGTGGCCGGCGGCCCGTCGGAGTCGGCCGACTTCTCGATCGGCGTGGTCCACGCCCCGTACCTGCGCACCCTGGACGCCTTCACGGCCGACGGCTACCCCCTGATCCTGGCCGGCCACACCCACGGCGGGCAGATCTGCCTCCCCTTCTACGGCGCCTTCGTCACCAACTGCGACCTGGACACGGACCGTGTGAAGGGCCTGTCCACGCATACGGCGGAGGGCCGGACGTCGTACATGCACGTCTCGGCGGGCTGCGGGACGAACCGCTACACGCCGGTACGGTTCGCCTGCCCGCCGGAGGCGTCGCTGCTGACCTTGGTGGAGCGGAGGTAGGGACGAAGATCAGGGCCGAGGTTCAGGCGAAGGCAGGGGCGCCGGTGGGGGCGTTGTAACCCACCCAGACGCCCCATATCGCCCGATTTACCCGATCCACTTACCGTGGGGCCATGATCGCCCCCCTGCCCAAGGACATACCCGACCTCCCCGCGATACCGGGTGTTCCCCCGCCGCCCCCCTCCATCGTCCCCGCGACAGCGGTGGTGGCCCCCACGCGCCGCCCGCTGGCGGCGGCCTTCCGCCTCCTCGTGGCCCTCGCGGCGGCGACGGGCGTGACCATCGACCTGGTCCTGGGCAACCCGGTCCACGTCCTCAGTCACTTCACGATCCAGAGCAACGCTCTCGTGGCCCTCGTCTTCACCGCATCGGCCTGGCGCGCGTGGACAGCCCGTCGCCCCCTGCCCGGTATGCTGACGGGCGGCACGCTGCTCTACATCTCGATCACAGGCCTGGTCTACCACCTGATCCTGACGAACCAGGCCGGCGGCTTCTCGATAACGGATGACGTCGCCCCGCTCACCGGCTGGCAAGCGGTGGCCAACCACCTCCTCCACACGGTGACGCCGATCGCGGTACTGGCCGACTGGCTCCTGCTGACCCGCCCGACCCCGCTGGTCGTGCGAAACGCGGCCACCTGGCTCGTCTACCCCCTCGCCTACCTGGCCTTTTCGCTGGCCCGAGGCGCGATGATGTCCCCCGGCACTCCCCTGCGCTACCTCTATCCCTTCGTGGACGTCGACCGGCACGGCTACGCCGGCATCCTCGGCAACGCGGCGATCCTCGGCCTCGCCTTCTACGTCCTCGCCCTCCTCGCCGTCGCGGTCGACCACCTGCGCCCCGACCCGGCCCGCCGTCGGGTTCTACGCCGTGAAAACCGGATTTCGTCTCCGGCCAGCAGTGGGCTAAAGTAAACGACGTCGCCGCGACAAGCAGCGACAATCGGGGTGTAGCGCAGCTTGGCAGCGCGCTTCGTTCGGGACGAAGAGGTCGTGGGTTCAAATCCCGCCACCCCGACAGCTGAAACACCAGGTCAGGGCCAGGTACTCACGTGAGTACCTGGCCCTGATTCTGTTGTGTGGAGTCCTCCTGGGAGAAATCCGGGAGAGGAGATCTTGGATTCTTCTCTCCCGGACGGCGCCTACCGACGCGCCCTGTGACGCTGCTGCAGGAGGTCGGCGAAGCACGGCAACCGGTGATGTGGGACACATCGCCAGCCGGGCGTCGAGCGCCGCTTCCCACTCTGTGGTGAGGTGCGCCATCAGGTCGTCGCGTATCTGTCGAGTGTTGTGCGAGTAGCGCGCCTTGACCGTGTGGCACAGCCCGTGAGGTGCAAGCCCCTTCACGGACCTCCCGCCGACGCGGCAATCCAAAAGGGCGCCGTCAACGTACTGAAACTGAAATGAGAGCCGCAATCCGGGGATACGCCCCGGTCGGCTGGTTCCCGTACCGCGGGGATCTTGGTTGCAAGACGTGCTCCTCGTACGTGCGAGGCGACGCCTGCGACCGCGCCGCTCCTCGCCTTCGGCTGCGGCTGTCCATCTCGTGCCGCTGAGAGCTGCGCGAGACGATGGAGGAAAAGGTGCATCCATCATGCGAGCACAACGCGCGAGGCGTCTCGCCGCGGTGTCCGCGGTCGGCATTCTGATGGCCGGCGGCACCGCGATCGGCGCAGCAGGTACGGCCGCAGCAGCAGCCCCTGCCGTGCACACTCATGTGACCAACGACTGGTGCGGCGACCGCGGTGACTGGGGCGGGAACTGCTCCGACCATGGCTTCGACCACCACGGGTTCCGCTTCGACCACCGCTTCGACAACCGCTTCGACAACCACCGCTTCTTCTTCAACCACGGAGGTGTCGTGATCATCGTGCTCTAGTCCTCCCTCGGACAGAGCGTCGAGTCAGTGCGCGCCACAATGCCGCGATCGGTTCGCCGGGTGTCCGTTCCACGGCCGGCGACCCGGGGAGGCGCTGGGAGAAGTGAGATGGGGGATCTTGGCTGAGGGTCGTCTTGGTCCGTCCCTCAGCCTCGCATCCATGCGCGCGATCAGGCGGGCGGGCAGTCCTTGGCCGCCGACAACCGACACAGTCCTCGGCTGCCGACAAGCCGAAGCGCAAACACCCCCGCAAAGACCCGGTTCGTCCGTGGAAACCACCGCGAGGTCGGCGCGGGAGAAGCGCGCTGCCGGGGCGGTCGGCTCGTGTGCGGCGTTGGCTTTCCCGGGCGGGTTCAGATCCGCTCGCCCGGAAGGTGGCGAGGCACGACGACCAGCCCGTAGATGACGAGCACGGAGAGCGCCATGGTGGCCAGCGACCAGAGAGGGAACGTGGACAGGAAAATCAGCTGGCCGACCATACAGGCACCGGCCAGCACGATGCCGGTGATCCGCGCGAATCTCGACCCCAAGAAGACGCCCAGACCGGCCAGGACCTGCGCAATGCCTACGAGGATCCACACCCAGCCCCAGAAGGCATAGTTGAAGATCAGAAGCCGGTTACCGTGGTCGACGGTTGTGGAGTAATAGCCCTTGTCCAGCAAGGCGACGAAGCCATTGATGAGGTCGAACAGGCCGCTCAGCATCAGCATGACCCCGGCGAAGGCCACCCAGTGCGACCGTTCGGCCGGCGGCCGGTCCGGCGGCCCTGAGGCACCGCCGTCCGAAGCGAGAGACTCTGGCTGCATAACCCCCACCACACCCGGCTGCGTGAGACGCCGCAACCAATGATGAGCTGTTGCGGTGAGGGGCGGGCTCACGGCAGGTGGCCGTGCCGGCTCATGCGATGGCTTTCGGGCCGCCGGCCCGAGCCGCTCGAAGCCCCACGCCGGTCGTGACGTCTTCGAAGGGGGCGTAGCGAGAGGTGCCGGCGAAGGAGATGCCCTGTCGGCGTTGGCCGGCGTGACCATCGGACGCCGGTGCGCGGTCACCCCGCCCGGACAGGACGCGAATCGTGGTGAGAGCGGCCGTACCCTGACGGGCATGAGGCGGACGTCCTTCGCGAACTGGCCCTGTTCCATCGCCCGCACCATGGATCTCCTCGGGGACTGGTGGACGCCGCTCGTCCTGCGCGAGGCGTTCTACGAGGTGCGGCGCTTCGACGCGTTCCAGCAGTCGCTGGGGATCGCGCGGAACACCTTGGCGGAGCGGTTGCGACGGCTGATGGACGAGGGGCTGCTGGAGAAGAGGCCGTATCAGAGCGAGCCGGTGCGGTACGAGTACCTGCTCACCGCCAAGGGGCGGGACTTCTTCGGCGTGCTGATGGCCGTGAACGCCTGGGGGGACCGTTGGCTCGCCGGGGAAGAGGGCGCGCCCATCGTCTTCCGGCACGAGCGGTGCGGACACGAGGGGCATGCCGAGGTGGTGTGCTCCTCGTGCGGCGAGGCGATGACCGCGGAGGACACCCGGCCGCGGCTCGGGCCCGGGTATCCGGCGCGGCTGGCCGAACGGGCCGAGGTGCGAGAACGGTTCAGGAGCGGTTCGGGGGGCGGAACGGCCTCTGCTGCCTCGTAGCGGAAACATCCTCTACGGGGCGGTGGCGCCCGGGAGTTTGTGGGTGCTCACCGGCCCGTCCCAGTGGAACCACCCGCACCAGTACGGCAGTCTTCTCTTCCGTGGGGAACCCGGGGAACCTTCCGTCTCAGAGTGCGTCGACCGATGCCTCCGCGCACATGGTGGTGGCCGGGGACGACGCCCTGGCGCACCGGCTGGCCGCCGAGCTGCGGGGGGTGTACGGCGAGCAGGTGACCCTGGTTGTGCCGCCGGCCCAGCGCAGCGTGCGGCCGCCGGTGGTGGGGCGGACTCGGGCCACAGCCCTGTTCGACCGGGTGTCCGCGGCGGTGAACCGGGCCTCCGGGAACGGAGACTCCGGGGGCACCCGACCCCTTGAACCCACGGGCTCCGAGCGCCTGTTGGAAGCCGCCGAGCTCACCGAGGCCGTGCTCGCCGACGCGGGCGTCGAGCGGGCCGCCGCGCTGGCGCTCGTGTACGACGACGACGAGACCAACATCCGGGCCGCGCTCACCGCCCGGCGGCTCAACCCGCGGATCCGGCTGGTCCTGCGGCTCTACAACCGGCGCCTGGGTCAGCACATCGAGGCGCTGCTCGACCAGGCCTCGGCGTTGGCCGCCGCGCGAGCCGCGGCAGACGCGGCGGCCGCGGGGATCGACAGCGGCGTCGAGGCCTTCGACGCGTCCACCACGGTGCTGTCCGACGCAGACACCGCCGCGCCCGCGCTGGCCGCGACCGCCGTGGCCGGCACCAGCAAGGTCGTCCAGACCGACGGGCTGATGCTGCACGCGGTGGAGCGGCCGCCGCCGGGGCCCGGTGAGGTCGCCGATCCCGGGCTGTGCACGCTGGCGTTGCTGTCCGCGACGACCAACGACCCCGCCGGTGCCGACGGATCCGAGAGCAGTGGGGCGCAAGGGCCCCAACTCCTGCCCGACGAGCGGGCGGTGGCCGCCGCCACCGGGCGCGGCACCGTCGTACTGCAGAACGTGTCGTACTCCGGTCCCGAGCTGTCGGCCGGGCGCAGCGTCGTGCCGTTCGCGTCGCTGCTGTCGCGGCGGCTGCGCTGGTCGTTCGCGGGGCTCGTGGGGTGTGTGGTCGGCCTCGCCGTCGCGTCGATGCTGGTCACCGGGGAGCAACCGCTGCAGGCGACCTATCTGACGCTGCTCGATCTCTTCGCCATCAACGACCCCGCCGTCGGGCAGCCCCTCGGGCGGCAGATCCTCCAACTCTTCTCCGGACTCGTCGGGTTGCTGCTGCTGCCGGTGCTGCTGGCCGCCGTGCTCGAGGCGCTCGGTACGTTCCGCAGCGGATCCGCCTTGCGGCGGCCGCCGCGTGGGCTGTCCGGGCATGTGGTGCTGCTGGGGGTCGGCAAGATCGGCACGAGAGTGCTGGCGCGGCTGCGGGAGCTGCGCATTCCCGTGGTGTGCATCGAGGCCGATCCCGAGGCGCGGGGGCTGGCGCTGGCGCGGCGGCTTCGGGTGCCGGTGGTGCTGGGCGATGTGACTCAGGAAGGGGTGCTGGAGGCCGCCAAGATTCATCGGGCCCATGCGCTGCTCGCGTTGACCAGCGCGGACACGATGAACCTGGAGGCCGCGTTGTACGCGCGGACCGTGCGGCCCGATTTGCGGGTGGTGCTGCGGCTGTACGACGACGACTTCGCGACCGCGGTGTACCGGACCCTGCGGGCCGCGTATCCCGATGCGCTCACCCGGAGTCGGAGTGTGTCCCATCTGGCGGCGCCCGCGTTTGCCGGAGCCATGATGGGGCGGCAGATCCTTGGGGCGATTCCCGTGGAGCGGCGGGTGTTGCTCTTCGCCGCGGTGGATGTGGGTGGGCATCCGCAGTTGGAGGGGCGGACGGTGAGGGAGGCGTTTCGGGCGGGGGCGTGGCGGGTGCTTGCGCTGGACACGGCGGCGCCGGGTGCGCGCCGGGGCGATCCGATGTCGTCCGGCTCGGCGTCCGGCTCGCGCAGCCCTGGGCTGGTGTGGGACCTTCCCCCCACCTACGTGCTCCGCCCCGAGGACCGGGTGGTGCTGGCCGCGACCCGGCGGGGGCTCGCGGAGCTGCTCGGGCGGAGGCGTCGGGAGCGGGCCGGGGCGTAGGGCCTTTTCGCCCCCTCCGCCCCTACCCGTCCCGTACCTGAGGGCTGCCGCCTCCAGGTACCCGCTGTAGTGCTGACGCGCTCGTCCTCGAACGCCGGACGGGCTGAAAACCTCTAGAGGCTGCCCAAGTGCCTCTCCGCGAAGTCCAGTTCCAGGCGGACCTGCTTGATGCGTTCGTCGACGACCAGGGAGCCGTGGCCCGCGTCGTAGCGGTAGACCTCGTGCAGGGCGTCGCGGGCGGCGAGGCGGGTGACGTAGTTGTCGATCTGGCGGATGGGGCAGCGGGGGTCGTTGACGCCTGCGGAGATGTAGACGGGGGCTTTGACCGCGTCGACGTAGGTGAGGGGGGAGGACGCCTCGAAGCGTTCGGGGACCTCCTCCGGGGTGCCGCCGAGGAGCGTGCGGTCCATGGCCTTGAGGGCTTCCATCTCGTCGTGGTACGCCGTGACGTAGTCGGCGACCGGGACGGCGGCGATGCCGAGGGTCCATGCGTCGGGCTGCGTGCCGAGGCCGAGGAGGGTGAGGTAGCCGCCCCAGGAGCCGCCGGTGAGGATCAGCCGGTCGGGGTCCGCCAGACCGGACGTCACCGCCCATTCGCGGACCGCGGCGATGTCCTCCAGCTCGATCAGGCCGACGCGGTGCTTGAGGGCGTCCGTCCACTCCCGGCCGTAGCCCGTGGAGCCGCGGTAGTTGACCCGGACCACCGCGTAGCCGTGGTCCACCCAGGCGGCGGGGCCCGCCGCGAACGAGTCGCTGTCGTGCCAGGTCGGGCCGCCATGGATGTCGAAGACCGTGGGGAGGGGGCCCGTGGTGCCCGCCGGCTTCTGGACCAGGGCGTGAATGCGGCCGCCGGGGCCCTCGACCCAGACGTCCTCCACCGGGACCGCTCCCGGGGACTTCAGGCCGGGGGGGTCGAGGACGATCTCGCCGGTCGTCGAGCGGACCGCCGACGGCTCGGCCGCCGAGGACCACAGGTACTCCACCGTGCCGTCCGGGCGGGCCGTCGCCCCGGACACCGTGCCGGGAGGCGTCGGGACCCGCGTCAGCTCGCGGGAGGCGAGGTCGTAACGCCACAGGTCGCTGCGGGCCTCGAAGCTGTGGGCGATGAGGAGGGCGGAACCGTCGGGGTACCACTCGGCCGCCACGTCGCCGGGCAGGTCGAGGCCCAGGTCCGTCTCCTCGCCGGACCCGACGTCCCACACCAGCGGCTCCCAGCGGCCGCGCCGCTGATGCCCGATGAGCAGCCGGGTGTCCCCGTCGACCGGTGCGAAACCCAGCACCTCAAGGCCCAGCTCGACCGTGCCGCCCTTGGTGTCGTCGAGCTCCGTGACCGTCGAACCGTCCGGGCGCAGCACCCGCAGCGCCGAGTGCATCGCGTCGCCGTGCTCGGTGTGCTCGATGGCGATCAGCGAGCCGTCGTGCGAGAAGTCGCCGACCCCGGCCGACTCACGGTGGCGGTAGATCTCCACGGGGGCCTCGCCCGCCCGGACCACATGAATCGTCGAGCCGTCGTCGTCCGTCGAGCGGCCCACGACCGCTGTGCGCCCGTCACGTCCGATGGCGAGTCCTGCGGGGTAGGAAGGTTCGAGGCCGGGGACCGCCGGGGCGTCGACGTCCCCGCCCGAGGGTTCGCCGGTGAAGGGCCGGCGGCGCCAGATGCCGAACTCGTCGCCGTCCTTGTCGTCGAACCACCAGATCCACTCGCCGTCGGGCGAGAGCACCCCGTCCGTCGTGCCGTTCGCCCGCTGTGTGACCTGGCGCTGCTCCCCCGTCGCACGGTCCCACGCGTACAGCTCGTACGTCCCCGTCGCGTTCGAGACGAACAGGGAGCGGTGCGGGGCGTCCTCCGCCCAGTCCGGCAGCGACACCCTCGGCGCCCGGAAGCGCTTCTCCCAGTCGGGCATGGCCGCCTGCCGCTGCTCCTGCGGCTGCTCGACGGCCGCCTGCTGCTCGATGGACCCGTTGCTCTCAGTCATGGCCCCATAGTGCCTGGCCCGCCCGACAATTCGCTGGCGAGGTCCCCAGCCTGTGGATAACTTCGCGGCCATGTACTCTCCGACGCCCGCCGACTGGCACGAGGCCAACCGCGCCCACTGGGATGAGCGAGTTCCCCTGCACGTCGCCAGCGACTACTACGACCTCAACACCTTCCGCGCCGGTAAGGACGCCCTGCGCGACTTCGAGCGTGCGGAGGTCGGGGACGTGACAGGAAGATCCCTTCTTCATCTGCAGTGCCACATCGGCCTGGACACCCTGTCGTGGGCACGGCACGGAACCTCCCGCGTCGTCGGCCTCGACTTCTCCGAACCCGCTGTCGAGGTGGCTCGCGATCTCGCCGGTGAGCTGGGCTTGTCCGCCGACCGCGCGGCCTTCGTCGCGGCCGACGTGTACGACGCGAGGGAGGCCGTGCCGGATTCCTCGTACGACATCGTCTATACGGGCGTGGGCGCGCTGTGCTGGCTGCCCGACATCCGCCGCTGGGCCGAGACCGTCGCCGCGCTGATCGCCCCCGGCGGCTTCCTCTACCTCGCCGAGTTCCACCCGCTCACCGACGTCCTGGACGACGAGACCGGCTCGCGGATCATCAACGACTACTTCACTCGGGACGCCTGGATCAACGAGCTGTCGGGCACGTACGCCGATCTCGATGCCGCCACGACCCACAACCGCAGCGTGGAGTGGCAGCACTCGCTCGGCGAGGTCGTCTCCGCGCTCGCCGGCGCGGGCCTGCGCATCGAGTTCCTGCACGAGCACGACGTCTCACTCTTCCGGCGGTTCGAGTCCTTCGAGGTACGCGACGGGTATTACCGCTTCCCGGCGGACCGGCCGCGCATCCCGCTCATGTACTCGCTGAAGGCCCGCAAGGGACACCCCCGCGAAGGATGACGCCGGCTGGAATATTTGCGCAGGTCAGGGCGATTGTCAGTGGCGGGGTGCAGACTTCCTCGCATGACCGATCTGCGCAAGACAGTCGAGAGGTTCTGGGCCGCCGCCGAGGCCCGGGACTGGGCCGCGTTCTCCGACACCCTGGCCGAGGACGTCGAGTACACGCTGCCGCAGACGCGGGAGCGTATCCGCGGCCGCGAGCGATACGTCGAGTTCAACCGTGAGTATCCGGGCGACTGGCATCTCACGGTCGAGCGCGTGATAGCCGAGCCCGATCGGGTCGTCACCTGGTCCCACTTCACCGTAGGTCTGGACGAGATGTACGCCATCTCGTTCTTCACGGGGGACGGATCAGGGCGAATAGCCTCCGTCACCGACTTCTGGCCGGAGCCGTACGAACCCCCGGCGGGCCGGGATCACCTGACGGAGCGGTACTGACCCCGCGGCCCGACCGCCCGTACGGGCCCCGTACCGTGGAAGGCGTGTACCGCTTCCTGCTGACGCCCCGCTGGTGGGGGATCAACGTCTTCGTGCTGTTGGCCATCCCCTTCTGCATCTTCATGGGGTCGTGGCAGTTGGGGCGGTTCGAGGACCGGGTCAAGGACCACCGGACCGCGAGCGAACAGGTCACGTCGGCCAAGACGGAGGCGGCCCGTCCGCTCACCGAGCTGCTGCCCGTGGACCAGAACACGTCGGGCAAGCAGGCCACCGCCACCGGCCGGTACGACACGCAGCTGCTGGTGCCCGACCGCCGGCTCGATGGCAAGCGCGGGTTCTATGTGCTGACGATGCTGCGGATCGACGGCGGCAAGGCGCTGCCCGTCGTCCGGGGCTGGCTGCCCGGTGACGCGGACCCGGCGAAGGCACCGGCCGCGCCCACCGGTGAGGTCACGGTGACGGGTGCGCTGCAGGCGTCCGAGAGCCCGGGGTCGAACGGCGTCAGTGCGGCCGGCGGGCTCCCCCAGGGGCAGACCGGCGCGATCAGCTCGGCGTCGCTGGTGAACCTGGTGCCGTACAAGCCGTACGACGCGTGGATCACCCTCGACAAGGCGGACAGCGGGATGAAGGCGGTGCCTGCCACCGCGCCGCAGAACAGCGGCCTGGACCTGAAGGCGTTCCAGAACCTCGGCTACACCGGGGAGTGGTTCGTCTTCGCGGGCTTCGTCGTCTTCATGTGGTTCCGGCTGCTGCGCCGCGAGGTGGAGTTCGCACGGGACGCGGAGCTGGGCCTGGCCCCGGACGAGGCCGCGGAGCGGGCCGGGGGCGAGCGACGGGCCGAGGACGAGGACGAGCAGCGGCCCGAGGGCGGGACGAGCGCCCCCGCGTCCGCGGCGCCCGCCGCCTAGCGGTCGCCACTTCGTCCGAGGACGAAGACCAGGGGCAAGGGACGAGAGGCAAGGGACGTCACCGGGCCCAGGACGCGACGACCTTCCCTCGGAAACACCGGCAGGAAGCCGCCACGCCCAAAGGGCCGGACGCGTCCGCTCAGGAAGCCGCCAGGATCCCCGTGTGATAGACCGTGCCCGCGCACGCGTTGGACACCGTCGCCGACGATGTGGCCGTGCCCGTCTCCGCCATGTTGGAGACGACGACGCTGCCGTCGGCCACGCCGTCCTCCGTGACGAGCTGTGCCGTGGTGCCGCCCGTTTCGGCGGAGGTGCCGCCGGTGTCGGTGGCGCCCTCCGTGGGGGACGGGTCCGGTGAGGGCTCGGAGGTGGTCGGACAGGTCTCCGAGGGCACCCAGGCGAACTTCACCACGTACGAGGCGCCCGGCTGGAGCACCATGGAGGTGACCTCCGTGGAGGGATCGGGCAGCCCGGTGGCCGCGTCGCCCGACACGTGCGTCGCCACACCGATCTTTGCGGGGTCCGCCGCGCCCTGCGCCGCCACGCTCACCGTGCCCGCGCTGGAGACCGTACAGGCGGTCGTGGAGATGTTCGAGACGGAGAAGGAGCCGTAGACCGCGCCGGCGGAGTCCGGGGTGCCGACGGCGCTGGTGGCCCCGCCGAGCTGCTCGGCCGTACACGCGACCGCGGTCACGGCCGAGGCCGTCGGGTCGGCACCGCCCGTGGTGGCCCCGCCGCCCCCGTCCTTGCCCTTGTCCGGCGCGTCCTTCTGGCCGTCCTTGCCCGTGTCCTTGGAGGTATCGCCGGAGCCGCCCGCGGCCTTCCCGTCGCCGCCGTCCGGACCCTTGCCCTCGCCCGCGCCGCCCTGGGCCTGTGAGGTGTTTGCGGCTATGGACGGGTCGGCGTTGGACCCCGAGGAGTTCGAGACGTGCACGAAGGCGGGGACGGCCGTGCCGATGAAGAGTGCGGCGGCCGCCATGCCGACGACGGCCTGGCGCTTGCGGGCCCGCCTGGCCGGAACCGCGCGGCGCAGGTGCTCAAGAGTGCCGTCGGTGGGCTCGATCTCCTGGACGGCCTGGTGCAGCAGCCGGCGCAGCGCCAGCTCGTCCGAGCCGAGCCCGTCGGGGTCCGGTCCGTCGGGGCGGTGTCCGTCAGGGCCGTGGTTCACAGTTCCGTTCCCAGCATGTTGCTCGCGCTCGTCTTCGTGGGGCTCGGGCCGGTCCATCGGCTCATGCCACTCGTAGGGCTCGTGTCGGTCGTGGGTGTCACGTCGCTCGCTCATGCCGGGGCCTCCATGGCGATACGGAGCGCCGCGATGCCGCGCGAGCCGTACGCCTTCACGGAGCCCAGCGATATCCCGAGCGTCTCGGCGACCTGGGCCTCGGTCATGTCCGCGAAATAGCGCAGGACCAGGACCTCGCGCTGACGGCGCTGGAGTCCCTTCATGGCCTTGATCAGCGCGTCCCGCTCCAGCTGGTCGTATGCGCCTTCCTCGGCGCTCGCCATGTCGGGCATCGGCTTCGAGAGGAGCTTGAGGCCGAGGATGCGCCGACGCAGAGCGGAACGCGAGAGGTTCACGACGGTCTGGCGCAGGTAGGCGAGCGTCTTCTCCGGGTCGCGGACGCGCTTGCGCGCCGAGTGCACCCGGATGAAGGCCTCCTGGACGACGTCCTCGCAGGAGGCGGTGTCGTCGAGCAGGAGTGCCGCGAGGCCCAGGAGCGACCGGTAATGGGCGCGGTAGGTCTCGGTGAGATGGTCGACGGTGGTACCCGCCGCCAGGCTGTCCTCAGCGCCGTCGCGCTGGTTCGGTATGCGGGCCGGCCGCGCTGCGGGCATGGGCGCGATCACCGGCATGCCGCCGGGCGCGCCGGGGCTGCGGAGTCGGCGGGGTGGACGAAGGGCTGTGCCCCTCGTCTTGACCGCGGTGAATTCGAGTACCTCTGCCACGCCAGTTGGACACGCGTCCACCCAGGAGGGTTGTACGCATCAGGCATCGCTTTTGCGTCAGGCACCCCGTTCGACAATGCGCCAAATGCCCTCATGCGTACCAGCTCATCCCCTATGCCCCATATGCCATACCGCTCCGGCCGCCCCCTGAATGGCGACCGCAAAGACGCTCCCCGCCCTCCGCGCGGTTGCGGAGGACGGGGAGCTAAATCTTCGAACGCCGAGTGGGTTCGATTCAAGTGGTCCGGACCATTACTCCGGCCACAGAAATCACACAGATCCTACAAACGAATCCCTCGACGGCCACCGAGAATCCGGCTGCTGGACGTCGGGGGCGCAGAACCTGCGGACCCCAGCCCACGCCCAGAACGCAGAACCTACGCCCCGATGATCTCCGCCGCCACCAACTCCGCGATCTGAGCGGTGTTCAATGCAGCACCCTTGCGCAGGTTGTCCCCGCACACAAACAGTTCGAGAGCCGTGGAATCGTCGAGCGCCCGGCGCACCCGGCCCACCCAGGTCGGGTCGGTGCCCACCACATCGGCGGGCGTGGGGAACTCACCGGCGGCGGGGTTGTCGAACAGGACGACCCCGGGGGCGGTGGCGAGGATCTCCCGCGCCTTCGCCACCGTGACGTCGCCCTGGAAGCGGGCGTGCACGGTCAGGGAGTGCGTGGTGACGACGGGGACGCGTACGCAGGTCACGGCGACCTTCAGCCCCGGCAGCCCGAGGATCTTGCGGGACTCGTTGCGTACCTTCATCTCCTCCGAGGACCAGCCGTCCTCGGCGAGGGACCCGGCCCACGGCACCACGTTCAGCGCCACCGGCTCCGGGAACGGCCCGGTGCTGTCGCCCACGGCACGTCGTACGTCACCGGGGCTGGTTCCCAGTTCCGTACCGGCGACGAGGGACATCTGCCGGCGCAGGGTGTCGACGCCCGCTCGGCCCGCGCCGCTGACCGCCTGATAGCTGGACACGACCAGTTCGCGCAGTCCGAACTCGGCGTGCAGCGCGCCCAGGGCGACGATCATGGAGAGGGTCGTGCAGTTCGGGTTGGCGATGATCCCGCGCGGTCGCACACGCGCGGCGTGCGGATTGACCTCGGGGACGACGAGGGGCACGTCCGGGTCCATCCGGAAGGCGCCCGAGTTGTCGACGACGACCGCGCCCTTGGCGGCGACGATGGGCGCCCATTGGGCGGCCACCTCGTCCGGTACGTCGAACATCGCGACGTCGACCCCGTCGAAGGCCTCCTCCGACAGCGCCACGACCTCGACCTGCTCACCGCGCACGGCCAGCTTGCGGCCGGCCGAGCGCGGCGAGGCGATCAGACGGATCTCGCCCCAGATGTCCGCGTGCTGGGACAGGATCTGGAGCATGACCGTGCCGACGGCTCCGGTTGCTCCCACGACCGCGAGCGTCGGTCCCGCGGGACTGGCCATCAGCGGCCGGTGCGGCCGTGCGGAAGACGGGTCATCGTCCGGTGCCTCCGTAGACGACGGCCTCGTCGCTGTCGGAGTCGAGGCCGAAGGCGGTGTGCACCGCGCGGACGGCCTCGGGGACGTCGTCGGCTCGGGTGACCACGGAGATACGGATCTCGGAGGTGGAGATCAGCTCGATGTTCACCCCCGCGTCCGAGAGGGCCTCGAAGAAACCGGCGGTGACGCCCGGGTTGGTCTTCATACCGGCGCCGACCAGGGAGATCTTGCCGATCTGGTCGTCGTAGCGCAGCGAGTCGAAGCCGATCACACCCTTCGCCTTCTCCAGGGCGTCGATGGCCTTGCGGCCCTCGGTCTTGGGGAGGGTGAAGGAGATGTCCGTCAGCCCGGTGGAAGCGGCGGACACGTTCTGCACGACCATGTCGATGTTGATCTCGGCGTCGGCGATCGCGCGGAAGATCGAGGCGGCCTCGCCCGGCTTGTCCGGCACGCCCACGACCGTGACCTTGGCCTCGGAGGTGTCGTGCGCGACACCGGAAATGATGGCCTGCTCCACCGTCTTGTCCCCTTGCTGAATCGGCTCGTTGCTGACCCAGGTGCCCTGCAGCCCGGAGAACGAGGAGCGCACATGGATCGGGATGTTGTAGCGGCGCGCGTACTCCACACAGCGGTGGAGCAGCACCTTGGAGCCGGACGCGGCGAGCTCCAGCATGTCCTCGAAGGCGATCCGGTCGATCTTCTTCGCCTTCTTCACCACCCGCGGGTCGGCGGTGAACACGCCGTCCACATCGGTGTAGATCTCACACACCTCGGCATCCAGCGCCGCCGCCAGCGCCACCGCCGTGGTGTCGGACCCGCCCCGGCCGAGGGTGGTGATGTCCTTCTTGTCCTGGCTGACGCCCTGGAAGCCGGCGACGATGGCGATGTTGCCCTCGTCCAGCGCGGTGCGGATCCGGCCGGGCGTGACGTCGATGATCCGCGCTTTGTTGTGGACCGAGTCGGTGATGACACCCGCCTGGCTGCCGGTGAAGCTCTGGGCGCTGTGGCCCAGGTTTTTGATCGCCATGGCCAGCAGGGCCATGGAGATCCGCTCTCCGGCGGTCAGCAGCATGTCGAATTCTCGTCCGCTGGGCATCGGGGATACCTGCTCGGCGAGATCGATCAGCTCGTCCGTCGTGTCGCCCATCGCGGAAACCACCACGACCACCTGGTGGCCGTTCTTCTTCGCTTCCACGATCCGCTTGGCAACACGCTTGATGCCCTCGGCATCGGCTACGGAGGAGCCTCCGTACTTCTGCACGACAAGGCCCACGTGCGCTCCTCGCTCACTCTGTCTCTGCACCGCACAACTGCGGTCGGCTCAGTCTAACGAGCGGCCGGAAATCCCTTTCGAAGTATCGCATCGTGAGATGTCCCGCTCACGACGTGATCACTCCGGTGACGTCAGGTCAGCCGGGCCTTCCGGCCGCTCCGAGACGGCACCTGCCCGCCCTCCCGCCCGCCACTCCGAAAGTGCCCCGTGTCACACGGGGCCCCCGTGACTGAAGTTTCAAGCACTGGGGTTCCGCCTGTGCGCATACTCCTGGTGGAAGACGACGAGCCGGTCGCCGAATCGCTCCGGCGCGGACTGCTGCGCTACGGCTTCGAGGTCGAGTGGGTGACCACGGGCGGCGCGGCGCCGGCGCACGAGGGCCCGTACGACGTCGCCCTGCTCGACCTCGGCCTGCCCGACACGGATGGCCTCGACGTCTGCAAGGCGCCGCGGGCGCGCGGCGAGATCCCGATCATCGTGATCAGCGCGCGCAGCGACGAGCCGGACCGGGTGGTCGGCCTGGAGATCGGCGCGGACGACCATGTGTCCAAGCCCTTCGGCGTACGCGAGGTCATCGCGCGGACAAGGGCGGTGATGCGCCGCGCACCCCCGCGGACAGCGGCCCGGACCGTTACAGGCCCCGCCCGACCGTCGACCGCAAGGCCGCCCGCGTACGTCTTGACGGCGAGGAAGTGGCCCTCACGCCCACGCCCACGCGGTAGCGGTGACGACGGCTGCGCGCTTGCTTGTGGAACGACGGGGCATCGCGTCTCCAGTGCGGGTGAGGTGGGGTACTCCCCTGCGGTGGGAGTGACTCCAGACTTGCTGCGCGCCGTTTGGCGGCCGTGCAGCGGAAGTGCAGGGCTGATCCAACTCCTGCCCAACTCGCGTAGCGCGACGAGTCGGTCACAGAGGTTCGGGTCCGCGTGCGGGAGCGCGCCTGGGGGCAAAGGCCTTCCATGACAGGTGAGTTGCTGCTGGGTGTCATCGTGCTGGTGGGGTCCTGCGTGCAGTGGCTCACGGGGATGGGCTTCGCGCTCGTCGCGGTGCCCGCGCTGGTGTTGTTGCTCGGCCCGGCCGAAGGGGTCGTCCTCGCCAACTGCGCCGCCGGGGCGATCAGTGTCGTGGGGCTCGCGGGCGGGTGGCGCCGGGTACGGCCGCGCGCGATGGTGCCGCTGTGCGTGGCGGCGGCCTGCACGGTCCCGGCCGGTGCGTGGCTGGCCCGGCGACTGCCGGAGCCCGTGCTGCTGGTGCTCATGGGCGCGCTCGTGACCGTCGCCGTGGCGCTGGTCATGCGGGGCGCGAGGGTGCCCGCCCTGCGCGGGACCAAGGGCGCGGTGGCCGCGGGGGCGGCGGGCGGGTTCATGAACTCCGCGGCGGGGGTCGGCGGTCCGCCGGTTTCCCTGTACGCCGTCAACGCCGGTTGGACGGTACGGGAGTTCGTGCCGAACGCGCAGTTCTACGGGGTGGTGGTGAACGCGTTCTCGGTGGCCGCGAACGGGGTGCCCCATCTTGGCGGGATGCGTTGGGGGTTGACGGTGACGGGGATGGCGGTGGGCGCCCTGACGGGCCGGGCGCTCGCGCACCGCGTGTCCGAGAAGCGGGCCCGCATGCTGGTGTTGTCGCTGGCGTTGACCGGCGGGGTCACGACGCTGGGGAAGGGGTTGTGGGTGCTGTGAAGGCGGCGCGCGCATCCTCGGCGCATGGTCACCGCGGGCATCGACCACGGTGCCGACCAGGTCGACGGTCGCGAGGAGGATTGCAGTGCAGGACATGGAGGGCCCGGTGCGCCGCTGGTGGCCGGTCGCGGCCGCACTGGCAGTGGCGCTGATCGGTGGTCTGCTCCTGACCGGCCACATACTCCGACTCCGGTACGGAGACGCGGAGTTGACCGCGCTGCGCGACCACGGCCGGCACACGTCGGCCCATGCCACCCTCGCCACCACCTGCTCCACCGGAGGGCGCGGGACGAGCTGCGCCACGTCCTCCGTGTGGCTCGACTTCACGGATACCGCAGGCCGGCCCGTCGCCGAGCCCGAAGAGGCGATCGACGGCTCCCTCTATGTCCCGCACGGCCCCCGGGACGCCGAGGGCCGGGTGGCGACGACGGTCGTCTACAACCCGGCACACCCGGAACGGGCGCAGGCCGCCGGCGCCCTGAACCAGGGGGTTCTCGACCTGGTGACGCACCACTGGGTCGCACTGACCCTCGCGCTCGTCCTGCTCGGCGCGGGCATCAGCGGTGGCGTCGCCGCATGGCCGCAGCGCACCGGGAGATGAAGGCAGCAGGCAGGACCTACTTGACCGTACGCAGGCCCAGCGGCCCCGCGATCTCCTCCGCCATGACCTTGCCCGCCTCCTCCGCGAGGACTTCCTCGCCGAGGTCCTGGTCGGTGTCGAGGCCGTCGAGCTCCTCCAGGGGCTGGTTCAGCCGCACGTGAGCCACCACGGACTGCAGGGCGCGCAGGGTCGCGGAGGCGGTGGAGCCCCAGTTGGAGAAGTAGGAGAACTGCCACCACCAGAGGGCTTCCGTGGTGCGGCCCGCGCGGTAGTGGGCCATGCCGTGGCGGAGGTCGGTGATGACGTCGGCCAGGTCGTCGGAGATACGGGCCGGCACGGGGGCCTTGCGCGGCTCGTACGGGTCGAAGACCTCGGAGTAGACGTCGATCGGTTCCAGCATCACCGCCAGGCGCTCGCGGAGTTCGTCGACGTCCGGCTCGGGTCCCAGGTCGGGCTCGTAGCGCTCGTCGGGGACGATGTCCTCGTGCGCGCCGAGACGGCCGCCGGCCAGGAGAAGCTGGGAGACCTCCAGGAGGAGGAAGGGCACGGCCGAGTCCGGCTCGTCGCCCCTGGCCACCTCGGTGACGGCGACCAGGAAGCTCTCTACCTGGTCCGCGATCTGGACCACGAAGTCGTCGGGGTCCTGGCTGGTCGCGTGCAGCGTGGCGTCAGACATCTAGGAGTCGTCTCCCCTCGAAGGCGCGGCCGAGCGTGACCTCGTCCGCGTATTCCAGGTCGCCGCCCACAGGGAGGCCGCTGGCCAGGCGGGTGACCTTGAGGCCCATGGGCTTGATCATGCGGGCGAGGTACGTGGCCGTGGCCTCGCCTTCCAGGTTCGGGTCGGTGGCGAGGATCAGTTCCGTGACCGCGCCGTCGGCCAGGCGCGCGAGGAGTTCCCTTATCCGGAGGTCGTCCGGACCCACGCCCTCGATGGGGCTGATCGCCCCGCCCAGTACGTGGTACTTGCCGCGGAACTCGCGGGTGCGCTCGACCGCCACCACGTCCTTCGGTTCCTCCACCACGCAGATCACCGACAGGTCGCGGCGCGGGTCGCGGCAGATGTTGCACAGCTCCTCCTGCGCGACATTGCCGCAGGTCGCGCAGAAGCGGACCTTCGCCTTGACCTCCATGAGTGCCTGCGCGAGACGGCGGACGTCCGTCGGCTCGGCCTGCAGGATGTGGAAGGCGATCCGCTGCGCGCTCTTGGGACCGACGCCGGGCAGCCGCCCCAGTTCGTCGATGAGGTCCTGGACCACGCCTTCGTACAACGGACTGCCTTTCCCGGGTTCGTGGATCCTGCTTGGTCTTGTCGTCCTGGTGCGTACGGTAGTTGGCCGCCGCCGGTCTTAGAAAGGCAGGCCGGGGATGCCGCTGCCGCCGCCGAGGCCCTGGGCGAGCGGGCCGAGCTTCTGCTGCTGGAGCGCCTGCGCGTTCTCGTTCGCCGCCTGGACGGCCGCGACGATCAGATCGGCGAGGGTTTCCGTGTCCTCGGGGTCGACCGCCTTCGGGTCGATCACCAGGCCGCGGAGCTCGCCGGAGCCCGTCACGACCGCCTTCACCAGGCCGCCGCCCGCCTGGCCGTCGACCTCCATGCGCGCCAACTCCTCCTGCGCGTTCGCGAGGTCCTGTTGCATCTTCTGGGCCTGCTGGAGCAGCTGCTGCATATTGGGCTGGCCACCACCGGGAATCACGATCAGCTCCTGGTTCGTACGGCTTTCCGGCAGGGTTTTCCCGCCTGGCACGAGCCTACGTGCTTCAGTGGGCGATCGCTCCAGCACTCTTTCGAGTGAGACGATCTGGATTCCTATACTTGATCAAGGCCCCCTTCCGGGCGGAAAAGCGGTGAAACCCGGGCCATCGCCACCCATTGGGAGGTAGGAAGGGTGCGGCGCTTTGCCACCGCACGTCACGATGCATCACGCAGCGTCGTCAGTGCAGCGTCATCACCGTCGTCAGTAGGGAGTGCCGGGTGAGTCAACCGGAGATGCAGCCCGAGGGGCCGCCCCAGGACGGGCGGAGCGACGGGGCGGCGGAGCTGCGGCCGGGCGACCTGACGGGCCGGCCGTTTCCGCTCGGGGACTGGGGGGAGCCCGCGGAGCGGCTCCACGAGCTGTACCGGTGGGTGGAGCGCGGAGCGCTCGACACGGCTTCCTGGTATCTCACGGACCGGGTGTGGAAGCGGTGGGGGGCACGGGTGCTGCGGGGCGGGGCCGCGGCGGGGGCCGTGGCCGGGGCCGCGCTGCCGCTGCTCGACCTCACCGGGGTGGTGGGCGGGGTCGCCCCGTGGGGGTATCTGGCGTTGCTGCTCGGGGTCGCGTGCGTCGCGGGGGACCGGTTCTTCGGGGTGACCTCGGGGTGGATAAGGGATGTGGCCACGGCTCAGGCCGTGCAGCGGCGGCTGCAGGTGTTGCAGTTCGACTGGGCGTCCGAGTGTGTGCGGGAGGTTCTGGGGCCGGCGGAGGGGACGGCGAGTGAGGCCGCGGAGCGGTGTCTGGGGGTGTTGCGACGGTTCTCCGAGGATGTGACGGAGCTGGTGCGGGTCGAGACCGCGGACTGGATGGTTGAGTTCCGGACGGGGCCGGCGCCGCTGGGTATTCAATCCTCCCTGGCCGGTTCGCCCCGGCCCGAAGGAACCTCGCCCGGGCGGCTGCCGTTGCCTCCGGGGACCCGGCCCAACATGCCTCGGCAGCGGCCGCCGGAGCCTCGGTAGAAGCGCCGCCGGAGCCTCGACAGAAGCAGGGTTTCGCCCCCTGGGCCCCTATCTGTCCCGTACCTGGGGGCTCCGCCCCCAGACTCCCGTATCGCGCTTTGCGCTCGTCCTCACACGCCGGACGGGCCGAATGCCCCCGCGTGCGCCCTCGTCCACTGGGTGAACATGTGGGCGGGGCGGCCCAGGCGTTTCTGCACCTCCCATGCTTCCCTCGGAGCACCGGAGCACCGGAGTACCACCGAAGAAGACCCGGGGCACCGGAGTACGCGGACGTACGTCAGATCTGCGGGTCCGGGAACGCCACCGAGCCGTTCTTCGACTTCGCCCCGGCGGCGTCGAGTTCGCGCACCCCGGCGGTGCTGCCGTGCGGATCCACCGTGACGGTGGCGCCCACACAGTCCTTCTCGTACTTCTTGGCCAGCTCACGCATCACCGGTTCGAAGGCGGTCGAGCCGGTGACCGTCAGCGTGCCCTTCTCGCATCCGGCCGGGGGCGGGGTGTCGTCATGCAGCACGACGATCAGTGCGAGCGTGACGACGCACACGGTGAGCATCACGGTGATCAGCCGGGCCGCGCGGCTGAACAGCGGCGGCTGATCGTCGGGGGTCGTACTGCGGTTGGGGCTGACCTCGCCGTCCCGGATGCCGCCGATGAGCCGTACCGCGCTGCCCACATGGCCGCCCGACAGCAGCACGAGCAGCTTGAAGTGCTCGCCCCGGTTGAGCGGGACGCGCCGGATGCGCAGGGTGCCGCCTTCGTAGTCGAGGCCGGCGGACGGGGTGAAGTGGTCCATGAGGCGGTCGGTACCGGGCGACTGGGTCACCGACACACCGCGGATCGTGCGGTCCGCGAACACCGCCGTCAGACCGTGCAGTTCACGGCCCGTGCAGTCGTTGTCGGCGATGCTCTGCGAACCGTCGTTCTCGACCCGCAGCAGGACGAAGGTGGCGTCCGCCACGCCCGGCGCCTCGTCGAACCAGCCGAGCCGCACGTTCGCCCGCCCCGAGCTCACGTTCTCGCCGATCGGGTTGTCCATCTGGACGCGGTACCCGATCCTCCCCCACTGCCTTAAGGGCGTGGGAGGTGCCCCCAGCGCCGGGGCACCCGGCGCTCGTACCAGACCATTCCCGCGGAGGCCACGATGCCCACGACAGCGGTCGCCACGGCCACGACGTTCTCTGCGCTCAGCCACTCCACTTGAGCCACTCCCCCGAGCCTCACCGTGCGGTCACGGGACGACTCGGGCCGGAAACACCCGACATACGGGAAGTGAACTTCAACAGCCCTTCATTTCACACCGGTTGGCCACTGAAGCTGATCCTTCATCAGCCGCCCTTCGTGTACGTCAGCGCCTCGCCCGAGCCCTTGTTCACACGGCGCAGGCTGCCGTCCGAGAGGAGGGTGACCTCGGAGGCGGCGCCCGGTGAGCAGGAGGTGGCCGGCCCTTCTGTGACTTCGGAGGGGCCGATCTCCAGGGGGCCACCGGCGCTCGGGGCCTCGGCCAGCTCGGCCTGGAAGACGCAGTGGTAGGTGCCGCTGCCGGCCGGACCGTCCGCGATGAGCGAGAGCACCGTGTCGCCCACCTCGCCCTGCTGGAGGGTCAGTCGGCGGGTGTTGTGGCCGGTCGCGTTGTCGATGCTGGTGTTCCAGGTGCCGAGGAACGCCTCCGGGATTGTGCCGCCCTGGGATGCCGACGCGCTGGGCGACTCGGTCGTCGGGGACGGTTCCGATGTGGTCGGGCCGGGCGTCGTGGGCGCGCTGGGCGCGGGCGACGCCCCGGCGTTCTTGTTGTCCTCGTCGCTCCCGCTGCCCTTCATCAACGCGTACACACTGCCGCCCGCGCCGAGCGCGACGACCAGGGCCACGACGACCAGGGCGGCGGTGGAACGGCTGCTTCTGCGCGGGGGTTCCGGCTGCTGGGGAGCGACACCGGGACCGTACGGGGGTGTCGCGCCGCCCGGGCCGTACGGATGGGGGGCGACGCCCGGCCCGTACGGGGGTGTCGAGTACGGGCCCGGCTGCTGGGCCCAGCCCTGCTGGGGATAGCCGTACGCGGGGTGGGGCGTGCCCGGGCCGCTGGGCTGGGGGTGCTGCTGGGGGTAGCCGTACGCGGGGTGCGGGGTGGCGGGCGGCGCGGTCGGCGGAGGTGTGCGGCCGACGCCCGCGATCATCGTGGGGAGGTGGTTCACGGGAGCGGGCTGCCCGGGCGCGGGCGGGGTGGCGCCCTCCTCGGCCGGGGCGGGGGCATGTTCCGGGGAGGCCGGGGGCGGGGCGGACGGGGGCTTGGAGAGATCCGGGGCCGAAGCCGGGGGCGCCGGCGGCAGGGCCGGGGCGCTCGGCACCGGGGCCTGGCCCGACGCCTCGTCCGGGTTCTCGGTGTCCAGCAACTGCACCGCATGCCGCCCGAGTTGGGCGACCAGCGCACTCGGCAGCCACGGGTCGCGGGTGCGCCCGTCCGAGACGGTGTCCTCGGCGCCGGTACGCTCCAGAATCCGGTCGAGGGTGGGCCGGGCGGCGGGGTCCTTGCGCAGACACTCGCGCACGAGGTCGGCGAGGCCCTCGGGCAGCCCCTCCAGATCGGGCTCCTCCTGCGCGATGCGGAACATCATCGCGTGCACACCGCTGTTGGTCGACCCGAAGGGAAGGGTGCCGGTGGCGGCGTAGGCGAGGACCGAGCCGAGGCAGAAGACGTCGCAGGCGGGCGTGATGCGGTCACCGCGGACCTGCTCGGGGGCCATGAAACCGGGCGATCCGACGAGCGCGCCGGTGCGGGTGAGGCCGCCGTCGGTCACGGTCTCCAGGGCGCGCGCGATGCCGAAGTCGATGACGCGCGGCCCGTCGATGGTGACCAGCACATTGGACGGCTTGAGGTCACGGTGGATCAGCCCCGCGGCGTGGATGTCCCGCAGAGCGTGCGCCAGCCCGGCGGCGAGGATGCGGACGGAACGCTCGGGGAGCGCGCCGTGGTCGTGTCCGACGACGGCCTGCAGACTGGGCCCGGCGACGTAACCGGTGGCCACCCACGGGATCTCGGCCTCCGTGTCGGCGTCGAGAACGGGCGCCGTCCAGTACCCGCCCACGCGCCGCGCGGCCTGCACCTCCTGCCGGAAGCGCGCCCGGAACTCCTCCTGTTCGGCGAGTTCCTCGCGTACGAGTTTGACCGCGACAGTACGTCCCCGGTCGGACCGGGCGAGATACACGTGCCCCATCCCGCCGGCGCCGAGGCGCGCCAGCAGCCGATACGCCCCGATCCGCTGCGGATCCCCCGCCCCCAGCTTCTCCATGGCTGCGCCCACCCCTCCCCCGTATGTGTGCAACATCCCGAGGATACGGCGACCGTACGGGGAGGTGGATGGGGCGGTGTCTACGGTTCCGTAACAGCGGGTGCCGTTTCCGTAACCGGCGCCGCGCCCTCCGCGACCGGAGCCGTGAGCTCGTCGAGCACCGCGGACAGGCGCTCCAGCACGTGTACGGTCTCCGCGAGTTCGGTGTCTCCGAGGGCCTCGGCGAGGCGGTCGGCGAAGGCCGCGTGGCCGGGCCCGATCCCGGCGATCGCGGAGCGGCCCTCGTCCGTCGGGGACAGCAGCTTGGCACGGCGGTGGGCGGGGTTGGGCAGGTACTCCGCGAGCCCCTTGTCCACCAGGAGGTCGGCGATGCGCTGCACGCTCTGCCGGGTGATGCCCATGACGCGGGCGATCCCGGACACCGGCAGGGGCTCGCCGAGCACGGCGCCGAGCACCTGCCACCGGGCGGCGGTCAGCCCGGCAGGCTTGGCCAACTCCTCGGCGATGGACAGGATTTGACCGTTGAGCCGGAAGGCCGCGAGGGCGCTGCGGCTGAACAGGTCCTGACGCTCCCGGCTCACCGCGCGGCCTTTTCGAGGACGGCGCAGGCCGCCGCGTCGGAGTCGTGGAACAGCCGGTACCAGGCGTCCAGCACCTCGCCCTCGTACACGCCGAGCAGCCGGAAGACCTCGCGGGCGAAGGCGACGGGTTCGGTGGGACCGGCCGTGACGAGCTTTCCGTCGGTGACCGCGTCGGCGTCCACGTACCGCTCGCCGCCCGCGTACCCGGTGGCGGCGAGGTAGAGGGACACGGCGCTGGTGTGGTCGCGGTCGTCGAGCAGCCCTTCGCGGGCGAGCCCGGCCGTGGCCCCGCAGATCGCGGCGACGGGCACGTCGGCGTCGAGGAAGGCGTGGGCCTTGCGGGCGAAGGGAGCGAGGTCGTCGTCGCCCGCCGCGGTGGCGGCCGATGCCTCGGTCCAGAGGTCGGCGCCGGTGAGGATCAGCAGGGAGCTGTCCTCGGGGCGGAGGTCGTCGAGCGCGAGGTCGGGCTGGATACGGACCCCGCCGATGGTGGTGACCGGCTCCCGGGTGGGGCCCACCGTCCGGATCTCGTACCCGGCGCGGGCGAGATACGCGGTCGTGTGCCCCGTCTCCCAGTCGGCGAAGGTGTCGTAGACGGCGAGGTGGACGGGCTTGCGGCCGACAGGGGTGGCGGCGTCCATGGTTCCTCCTCGGACAGGCAGGCTTATGTAAGCATGCTGTCAATTGGACAGGATACTTACAAGCGCAGGGAAGGGAGGCTTGGCGGCCAAGCCCGACAGACTGTCGCGGAAAGCCCCCGACCACAGACAGGACGCCGATATCGCGTCCACCGCGTGGACATTTACGCTTCGGCGCATGACCCCTCAGCCCAACCCCCAGGTCGGCGCCGCCGTGAAGGCCGCGGACCGCGCGCACGTGTTCCATTCCTGGTCCGCGCAGGAGCTCATCGACCCGCTCGCCGTCGCCGGCGCGGAGGGGTCGTACTTCTGGGACTACGAAGGCAAGCGGTATCTGGACTTCACCAGCGGGCTCGTCTTCACCAACATCGGTTACCAGCACCCGAAGGTCGTCGCCGCGATCCAGGAGCAGGCCGCAACCCTGTCCACGTTCGCGCCCGCCTTCGCCGTCGAAGCGCGCTCGGAGGCGGCCCGGCTGATCGCCGAGCGGACCCCGGGCGACCTGGACAAGATCTTCTTCACCAACGGCGGCGCGGAGGCCGTCGAGAACGCCACGCGGATGGCCCGGCTGCACACCGGGCGGCCGAAGGTGCTCTCCGCGTACCGCTCGTACCACGGAGCCACCTCCACCGCGATCAACCTCACCGGTGACCCGCGGCGCTGGCCCAACGACATCGGCGCGGCGGGTGTCGTCCACTTCTGGGCGCCCTTCCTCTACCGCTCGCCCTTCCACTCGGGCACCGAGCAGCAGGAGTGCGAGCGGGCGCTGCAGCACCTTGAGGACACCATCGCCTTCGAGGGCCCGGGGACCATCGCGGCAGTGATCCTGGAGACGATTCCGGGCACGGCGGGGATCATGACGCCGCCGGCCGGCTATCTCGCGGGTGTCCGGGAGATCTGCGACCGGTACGGGATCGTCTTCGTCCTGGACGAGGTCATGGCCGGGTTCGGGCGTACCGGCAAGTGGTTCGCGGCGGACCACTTCGACGTGACGCCGGACCTGATGACCTTCGCGAAGGGCGTGAACTCCGGGTACGTGCCGCTCGGCGGTGTCGCGATCTCCGGTGCGATCGCGGAGACCTTCGCCCGTCGGCCCTATCCCGGTGGGCTCACGTACTCCGGGCACCCGCTGGCCTGTGCTGCCGCTGTCGCCACCATCAACGTGATGGAGGAGGAGGACATCGTCGGGCAGGCCGCGCGGATCGGTGAGACCGTCATCGGCCCCGGGCTGCGTGATCTCGCCGAGCGGCACCCCAGTGTCGGTGAAGTGCGCGGCACGGGCGTCTTCTGGGCCCTGGAGCTGGTGAAGGACCGGGAGACCCGGGAGCCGCTGGTTCCGTACAACGCGGCGGGTGAGGCGAACGCTCCCATGGCCGCGTTCGGCGCCGCCGCGAAGGCGCAGGGTCTGTGGCCCTTCATCAACATGAACCGCACCCATGTCGTGCCGCCGTGCAACATCACGGAGGCCGAGGCCAAGGAGGGCCTGGCGGCGCTGGACGCGGCGCTGGCAGTGGCGGACGAACACACGGCATGAGGCCGTAGGGGTCTTCGCCCCCCTCCGCCCCCACCCGTCCCGTACCTGGGGCTGCGTCTCCCGGACCCCCTGGGATCGTCTTTCGGGTGCGGGCGGGTGGGGGCTTGCCGCGCAGTTCCCCGCGCCCCTTACGGGGCCGGGAGGGGCGCGAAACCCGTCCCCCACCCCCCACCGCGTATGGTGGCGTGCTCGGAGTGATACGCGAGTAGACCGACCACGTACCCACGCGATGGGGGAGCGAGACACCATGCCCGGCAGCGGCAGCAATGGGGCCGTCACCCGCAGCACCCTGCGGCAGCAGATCGCGGACGCGCTCCGCGACGAGGTGCTCGCAGGCCGTCTCCAGCCGGGCCAGGAGTTCACGGTGAAGGAGATCGCCGAGCAGTACGGCGTCTCCGCGACCCCCGTCCGTGAGGCCCTGGTCGACCTGTCGGCCCAGGGCCTGCTGGAAGCGGACCAGCACCGCGGCTTCCACGTGCACGAGTACTCGGCGGCCGACCACCGCGGCATGATCGAGGCCCGCAGCCTGGTCACCGACGGCATGTTCCACAGCCTCGTCGCCGGCGGCATGCAGCAGCTCAACGCCGGCCGCGCCGCCGTCGCCCTCGCCGGCGTCCGCCGCCGCGGCGAGGAGGCTCAGCGCGCCGCCACCGCCGGCGACCTGAACATCCTCATCGGCTACGACCTCCGGTTCTGGCGCGAGCTCAGCGGCCTCTTCGGCAACCCCTACCTCACGGACTTCCTGCACCGTCTGCGCGTCCAGTCCTGGGTCTGCACGGTCCAGCACCTGCGCCGGGTCGAGGACCTGAAGGGCTACCTGTGGTCCGGCCACACGGAGCTCGTGGACGCGCTGGCCCGCCGCGACCCGGAGGCGGCCCGGGCGATCGTCTCGGCGTACAACGCGCACTCGCTCGCCCTGATCGAGCGCCTGGACACAGGTTCCGGCCCGTCCGGAGTTTGAGGACCAGCTCTCCGGGCGATCGGGGGTTCGAGAGGGGCCGGCCCCCGCGAACCCGACGAGTTGTGCACCGGTCCTTCCCAAGGCCGCCGCGCGCACTACGCTGCCCTGACCACCCTGCACCCAAGGAGCAAGAGGAGCCGTCTGTTGGCCTGTGACCTGTGGTTGGTCCCGCTCGTCGACGTGCTGTGCCACACCCCCGACAACCCCTTCGCCGAGGAACTCGCCCTCTACGACAAGGTGCTGGGCGAGGCCGGACTTCCGCCGGTCCCGGTGTACGCGTACATGCCGGGCCTCTCCGGTGATGTGGCCCCGGTGGCGGGCTTCGACTACGACGCGTTGCACTTCCTGCGCCGTGCGTACCTCCTCCAGATGTGCGGGCTCGCGGTGACGCCGGTGGACGAACTGGGCGGCGACTACGAGCAGCTGCTCGAGATGTTCGAGTCGAACGCCCAGCAGTCGCACCTGGTCTGGCACTACGACCACGCGGGTGCGTACGTCCCCGTCGACTTCCCGCACCCTCTCGCCAACGACGAACTCCTCGCGGGCGGCGGCCCCCTGGGCTCCTCCCAGACCCTCCTGCGCGAACTCGAATTCGTCGCCCCGTCGATCGGCATCGACCCGGCGAACCCGCCCGCCGCCCCCCAGCCCCCCATGGCCCCCACGGAGCTGGAGGAACCGGCCGCCCCCGCCCCCTACGACGCCAGCCCCTTCGCCCGCGAACGTCACGTCTGGCTGGGCCTGCACGCCGCCGCGACCCGGAGCCTCGCCCAGGGCTCGATGATCATCTTCAGCTGACCGGGAGACGCGGGGCGGAGCCGCAGGTGGCCCACCCCGCACCGTCCGCCGTCGTCAGCGCCGTCACGCCAGCACCCCGGTGGCACGAGGCCCTTCTGCCGGTGGCGCCAACTCGTAGGCCAGGTACGTCTCTAGAACACCGCCGTCCCGTCCTGCGTCAGCTTCCAGTTGGCCACGGCGAAGTCGGCGGGGTTCAGCGTGCCCTTGGACGTCACGTAGTCGATCATCAGCTGGCGGATCTCGTTCGTCGAGCTGTACGCGATGTCGGCCGAGGCGATGTGCGGATAGCCGCTGCCGCCATTGGCACGGTAGTTGTTGACGGCGACGACGAAGACCTGGTCGTCGGCGACCGCGGTGCCGTTGTAGGTGAGGTTCTTGATCCTCGAGCCCTCGGCCTGGGCGATGTCGATGTCGTACGAGACACCGGCGGCGGTGTCGTACATGTAGTCCCAGAAGTTGTTGGCGTTCGTCAGCGTCGCGGTGTCGGCCTTCGTACCGCTCGGCACCCGGTGGTAGTACTTCGCCGCGTACTCCAGGTAGTCCTTGAGCTGCGCGCCCGTGAGCTTTTTGCCGTACAGGGTGTTGTCGTAGATGTAGAGCCCCGCGACATCGCGGATGGTGACGTCGCCCTGGGGGATGTCGGCGGTACGGCTGAAGGGCGCGGCGACGGAGATGAGCGGGAGGGCCGCGTCGGCCGTGGACAGGCCGGAGGCCACCGTCGCCATCTGGACCTGGTGGATGAAGTCCATGACCGGGACGTCCTTCCAGCAGGCCTCGGCTGCGGAGAGGTCCGCGGTGCACGTGCCCACCGGCGTGTTGACGTACTTCACCACGAGGTCGTGGTCGGCCTTGAGGAGCTCGGTGATCTCCGCGTCCTCCTCGACCGTGTTGCTGTTGAGGGTCTGCGCCTTGGTGCTGGTCACCTTCCACTGACCGTGGACGAGTTCGAGCTCGAAGTCGAAGACGGTCAGGCGCATGCCGTAGCAGTACGGCTCGGAGAGGACGACGTCCTTGCCGGTCTCGGTGTTCGTCACCGTGTAGGACGAGACCTCGGTGTGGGTGTGGCCCACGAGGATCGCGTCGATGCCGGGGACCTGCTCGGCCACGAGGTTCGACGCGTTCTCGATGTAAGGGAGTTCGGTGCCGTAGGAGGAAGAGCCGTCGAGCCCGGAGTGGTCGGTCAGAAACACGACGTCGCAGCCGAGGGCGCGCAGGCGCGGGACGTACTTCTCGGCCTGCTCCACGAGTCCGGTGAACGCCATCTTCCCGGAGACGTTGTCCTTGTCCCACAGGGCGATTCCGGGGTTCGTCAGCCCGAGAATGCCGACCTTGATGTCGGGAGCGCCGGGTACGCAGATGCGCTTCACGGTGTACGGCAGGAACGCGGGCCGGAGGGTCTTCGCGTCGAGCGCGTTGGCGCCGAGCAGCGGGAAGTGGCACTGCTTCTCGAACGTGCGGAGCGTCTCGATGCCGTAGTTGAACTCGTGGTTGCCGAGCGCGGCGGCGTCGTACCGCATGGCGTTCATGGCGATCGCCATCGGGTGCTTGGGCCCCTTGTGACCGTCGGTGCCGGTGATCGGGGCGACGCGCGCGTAGTAGTACGCCAGTGAGGTGCCCTGGATGATGTCGCCCGCGTCGACCAGCAGGACACGGTGCTCGCCCTTGGCGGCCCGCTGCTGCTTGATGAGGGTGGCCACACGGGCGACGCCGACCGAGTTGCCCTTGCTGTCCTTGTACGCGGCGTCCGTGTAGTAGTCCCAGTCGAAGACATGGCTGTGCAGGTCGGTGGTGCCGAGGATGGAGAACGACCAGGTGCGCGGCGCCTTTTCGGGGCGCCGGTCGGCGGCTCGGGCGGGCGCCGCGGCGGCCGTCCCCGCGACGGCCACGGCCGCACCGGTGACGGCCGACTTCTTCACGAACTCCCGGCGGTTCAAGGGGTTCACGGGCATACGGGACTCCTGGGACTGGGGCGGCGAGGGCAGGTGAACGGACTGTGCGAGCCGTACGGGGACTACACGCGTAGATCGTGGTCGCACCTCGTCCTTGCCGAAACCAGGAACAGCCCATGTCCCGGTCAAGGATGGGCATGGCACGACAACGCCCCCGGGTCGGCCGAAGCCTTACCGGGGGCGCGTCCAAGAGCCTTGTGGCCCTACGAGTTGATCAGAAGCCGTACTCGACCGACGAGTTGCTCAAGAGCCTTGTCAGATGAACGAGTTGATCTCGATCGTCTCGTCACGGCCCGGGCCGACACCGATCGCGGAGATCGGCGCGCCGGACATGTCCTCAAGGGCCTTGACGTACGCCTGGGCGTTCTTGGGGAGGTCCGCGAAGGTCTTGGCCTTCGTGATGTCCTCCGACCAGCCCGGGAGCGTCTCGTAGATCGGCTTCGCGTGGTGGAAGTCGGTCTGGGAGTACGGGAGCTCCTCGACGCGCTTGCCGTCGATCTCGTACGCCACGCAGACCGGGATCTCCTCCCAGCCGGTGAGCACGTCCAGCTTGGTGAGGAAGAAGTCGGTCAGACCGTTCACGCGGGTCGCGTAGCGGGCGATGACCGCGTCGAACCAGCCGCAGCGCCGGTCACGGCCGGTGGTCACACCGCGCTCGCCGCCGATGCGCCGCAGCGCCTCGCCGTCCTCGTCGAAGAGCTCGGTCGGGAACGGGCCCGAGCCGACACGGGTCGTGTACGCCTTGAGGATGCCGATGACCCGGCTGATCTTCGTGGGGCCGACGCCCGCACCGGTGCAGGCACCACCGGCGGTCGGGTTGCTGGACGTCACGAAGGGGTACGTGCCGTGGTCGATGTCGAGGAGCGTGCCCTGGCCGCCCTCGAAGAGCACGACCTTGTCCCGCTCAAGGGCCTGGTTGAGGACCAGGACGGTGTCCGCGACGTACGGCTTGAGCCGGTCCGCGTAGCTCAGCAGCTCCTCGACGACCTGGCCGGCCTCGATGGCGCGCCGGTTGTAGAGCTTGGTGAGCAGCTGATTCTTGACCTCGAGGGCCGCTTCGACCTTCTGCGTCAGGATCGACTCGTCGTACAGGTCCTGGATGCGGATGCCGACCCGGTTGATCTTGTCCGCGTACGTCGGCCCGATGCCGCGCCCGGTCGTCCCGATCTTCCGCTTCCCGAGGAAGCGCTCGGTGACCTTGTCCACCGTCACGTTGTACGGCGTGATGATGTGCGCGTTTCCGCTGATCAGGAGCTTGGAGGTGTCGACGCCGCGCTCGTTGAGCCCGTTCAGCTCGGAGAACAGGACCGAGGGGTCGACGACGACTCCATTTCCGATCACCGGAGTGCACTCCGGCGTGAGGATTCCGGAAGGGAGGAGGTGGAGGGCATACTTCTGATCACCCACGACTACCGTGTGGCCGGCGTTGTTGCCGCCCTGGTAGCGCACCACATAGTCCACGGATCCACCGAGCAGGTCGGTGGCCTTTCCCTTGCCTTCGTCACCCCACTGAGCACCGAGCAGCACAAGTGCGGGCACAGGCGTACACCCCTTCCGGGCGGGGCATGTCCAAGGTCGGGGACGTACGCGGCTGGTTTTCGATACGGCTGCGTACGCCGGCGACCTCCTTTGGCCGCGACCGTCGGACCGGATGCCCCGGAATAGACGAAGCCCCTGGCGCAATAGCGCAAGGGGCTCTTGCACCAAGATGCTACCCGAGGAAGCGAGGCATGACCGAGGTGGCGGCTTCCGACCAGCTTCTGGTGGTCATCGACCCGGTCGCCCGACGGACGGACGGCGAGTCTGTACGGATCGCGAAAGACGTGCTCAGCGCGGGTGCGGCGACAAAAGTGTGCCTCCCCGAGGGGCCCGAGGAATTCGCCCGGGCACTGGCCCGTCGGGGGTCGCGGAGGCCCGTCGTCGTCGGCGACGACCGGGCTCTGCTGCGGGCGGTGTCCCTTTTGCACCGTCAGCGGGAGCTCGCCGCCTGTGCGCTGTCGCTGGTGCCGGTGGGGGGCGTGCTCTCGCTGGCGTGGTCGCTGGGGGTGCCCGCGGGGGCCGTGGCGGCGGCCCGGGCGGTGCTCGACGGGGCCGAGCGGCGGATGGATCTGCTCGTCGACGACAGCGACGGGGTGGTGCTGGGAGCGCTGCGGATCCCCTCGCTGCCCTCCCCCGCCCCTGTGCCGCCCCCCTTCGACGGCGATGCCGGGGCCCACCCTTGGCTGCGCACCTGCCAGTCCCTCGTCAGGACCCTCGTGACCCGGCCCCCACGGCCGGCGTCCGTGCCCGGGCCCGGCCCCTCCCGGCTCCGCGTCGAGGTCGACGGCGTCACGGTCGTCGACCTCGACCAGCCCGTGGAGACGGTGTGCGTGACGCCGGGCTTCCCCGCGGGCGGTGCGGAGGTCGAGGTCCGGCCGGTGTCCGTGGGCGCGGAGGCGTCGCCCCTCCGGGCCGTGGGGCGCCGGGTCACCGTCTCCGGGGCCGATTTCCGGTACCGGGCGGACTCAGTGGTGGGCGGGCCCGTACGGACTCGGACGTGGACGGTGCGGGAGGCGGCCTGGGGGTTGACGTTGCCGCTCAGGTGACGGCGGGAGTGTGCCGCCCCCTCCACCCCTGCCCGTCCCGTACTGGTCTTTCGGCTGCGGGCCGGTGAGGGTTTGTCGCGCGGCTCCCCGTGCCCCGTCGGGCGGGCGGGGCGGTGACACCTACGGCCCCGCACTTGCGGCCCTTCCGCTCGGACGTGACGGGCCGCAGAAGGTCCGCATTCACCGACGCAGCATTTCGGCGGGGGCCCTCAGCCCTCGCCGAAGTGCTGTTCCCGATACACCCGCCACCGCTCCATCATCTGCGCGATCTCCCCGTCGACGAACTCGAAGAAGGCCAGCGTCTCGGCGAGACGCCGACCGGCGGGCGTCTCCCGGCCCAGGCTCTCGACCCCCTCGCGCAGGGCGTACTCCCAGCGCTTGAGCACCGCTTCGCGGTTGGTCAACGCCTCGTACCACTGATTGCTGTGCACCCGATAGCGCTCGCGCCGCGACCCGGGTTCCCGCTCGCGCGAGACCATGTGCTGCTGCGCGAGATAGCGCACCGCGCCGGACACCGCGGCCGGGCTGATCTGCAGTTGCTCGCCGAGCTCGGCGGAGGTCAGCGTGCCGGTGTCGGAGGCGAGCAGCGCCCCGAAGACGCGTGCCGGCATCCGCTGCATCCCGGCCTCGACGAGCTGCGCCGCGAAGCTCTCGACGAACTTCGAGACCGCCTCCGGATCACGCTCCGCCGCACCGGACCCCGCTGTCGTCTCCGTCATCCCTGGATCATCTCCCGTGCTCGCGCGCCATCCTCAAGTGTATCCGGCGTTTACGCCCTTCCTTAACTTCACAAATTTGTGAATATAGCGTACGTTCTGAACCATGACGAAGGCAATCACCGTCTCCGGACTGCACAAGTCGTTCGGCAAGACGCACGCGCTGGACGGCCTCGACCTGGACGTCGAGACCGGTGAGGTGCACGGCTTCCTCGGCCCGAACGGCGCCGGGAAGTCCACCACCATCCGGGTCCTGCTGGGCCTGCTGCGCGCCGACTCCGGCGCCGCCCAGATGCTGGGCAGGGACCCCTGGGCGGACGCGGTGGAACTGCACCGCCGGGTCGCGTACGTCCCCGGCGACGTGACGCTGTGGCGCAACCTCTCCGGCGGCGAGGTCATCGACCTGTACGGGCGACTGCATGACGGGGGCCGCGCGATGGGGGTCCCCCCAGGCTTTCGGCTCTGGGGGAGCGTCAGGCAGGGTGGTGGCGGGCGACGGGCGGGCGGACTCGACAAGGCGCGCCGGGCCGACCTGATCGAGCGGTTCGAACTCGACCCCACCAAGAAGGGACGCACGTACTCGAAGGGCAACCGCCAAAAGGTCGCCCTCGTCGCCGCCTTCGCCTCGGACGTCGACCTGCTGATCCTGGACGAGCCCACCTCGGGCCTCGACCCACTGATGGAGGAGGTCTTCCAGCGCTGCGTCGAGGAGGAACGGGACCGCGGCCGCACGATCCTGTTGTCGAGTCACATCCTCAGCGAGGTGGAGGAGCTCTGCGACCGGGTCAGCATCATCCGCAAGGGCCGGACCGTCGAGAGCGGCTCGCTCGCCGACCTGCGCCACCTCACCCGCACGAGCGTCACCGCCGAACTCGCGGGCGCCCCCAACGGTTTGGCGCACCTGCCCGGCGTCCACGACCTCGACATACGGGGAAAGCGGGTGAAGCTCCAGGTCGACACGGACAAGCTGGACGCCGTACTGCGCTCGCTGACCGACTCCGGCGTACGGTCACTGACGTCGACGCCACCGACGCTGGAGGAGCTCTTCCTGCGGCACTACCAGGAGGATGTCCGCACGGACGCGATGGCGCGATGACCGCCACGACTGCCGCGACGTATGCGGTAGGGGCCGGCAAGTCCCGTCAACTGGCCGGAACCGGCACGCTCCTGAGGTTCGCGCTGCGCCGCGACCGGCTGATGATGCCGCTCTGGGTCGGCGTGATCGGCCTGTTGGTCCTCTCCATGCCGAACTCGCTGAAGACCATCTACGGCACCCCGGCCGAACGCGCCGACGTGGCACGGCAGATGCTCACCAACAGCTCCCTGCGCGCCACCTACGGGCCGGTGTTCAGCGACTCGCTCGGTGGACTCACCGCCTGGCGCATCGGCGGCTACGCCGGGGTGTTCGCCGGAGTCATGAGCCTGCTCATCGTCGTCCGGCACACCCGCGACGAGGAGGAGAGCGGGCGCCAGGAACTCATCTCCTCGGCGATGGTCGGGCGCCGGGCGCCGCTGACCGCCGCGCTGCTGGCGGCCCTCGTCGCGAACGGCGTCCTCGCGCTGCTCATCGCGGGCGGGCTCGCGGGGCAGGGCGGCGCCGGGGCACTGGCGCTGGGACTCGCCGTCGCCGGGGTCGGGATGGTCTTCGCCACGATGGCGGCGATCGTCGCCCAGCTGACGGAGAGCGCGCGGCTCGCGAAGGGGCTGACGGGCGGGCTGCTCGGCGCGGCCTTCGTCCTGAAGGCGGCGGGCGACTCGGCGACGAACGACGGTTCGTCGCCCCTGACCTGGATCTCCCCGATCGGCTGGCTGGAGGAGTTGAGGTCCTTCGCGGACGAACGCTGGTGGGTACTGCTGCCGTTCATCACGGCGGTCGCTGTGCAGGGCGCGGTCGCCTACGAACTCGCCGGGCGGCGCGACGTCGGCATGAGCTTCCTGCCGACGCGGCCGGGTCCCGCATCCGGGCGCCTCGGTACGGCCGGGGCGCTGGCCTGGCGGTTGCAGCGGGGCGTCGTGCTCGGCTGGAGCCTCGGGTTCCTGGCCGCCGGGGCCGCGTTCGGCGGGATGACGAAGGGCGCCTCGGACCTTGTCGGGAACAACGACAAGACCCGCGAGATCATCGAGCGGGTGGGCGGGCAGACCGGGATCACGGACGCGTTCCTCGCGACGATGGTGGGGATGCTGGGCATGGTCGCCGCACTGTTCGTGGTGTCCTCCGTGCTGCGGCTGCACGGCGAGGAGACCTCGCAGCGGGCCGAGCCGGTGCTGGCGAACGCGGTGGGGCGGCTGCGCTGGGCCTGCGGCCATCTCGTCATCGCCTTCGGCGGCGCGGTCCTCATCATGCTGCTCGGCGGGCTCGGCCTGGGCCTCGGCTACGGCGCCGAACTCGGGACCGTCCTCGCGGCCTGCCTCGTCCAGGTCCCCGCCATCTGGACCCTGGGCGCCCTGGCCGTCCTCCTGTACGGCCTCTCCGCCCAGTGGGCGCCGGGAGCCTGGGCCGCAGCAGGCCTCGCCCTCCTCCTCGGCTGGATCGGCCCCGCCCTGAACGTCCCCCGCACCGTCATGAACCTCTCCCCCTTCGGCCACCTCCCGAAGCTGCCCGGCGGCGACATGACCTGGACGCCGGTGCTCTTCCTCACGGGGATCGCGGCGGTCCTGACTGCGGCGGGGTTGGCCGCGTTGCGGCGGCGGGATCTGAGTACGTGAGGGGACAGGGGCGGGGGGGGGGTGGAGGTGGGGTGGGTTTTCGCCCCCTCCACCCCCACCCCGCCCCGTAGCGGCTTTCGGCTGCGAGTGAGTGAGGGCCGGTCGCGCAGTTCCCCGCGCCCCTCAAGGCCCCAGGTCCGGGTCGCCCATCGGCCAGGGGCGGAGGGGGCGAGATCCGCCTGCATTCGCCCTGTTCGTCAGAGCGTCACCCGCAAGCCCTCCAGGCCCCGGATCACGAAGTTCGGCTTTCGGGTCGGCTCCTCGGAAAGCGTGAGCGTCGGGGCGTGGGTCAGCAACGCGGTCATGGAGGAGGCCAGTTCGATGCGGGCCAGTGGCGCGCCGATGCAGTAGTGGATGCCCGCGCTGAAGGAGATATGGGGGTTGTCCGCGCGCGCGAGGTCCAGCTTCTCCGGGGCGGCGAAGACCGCGGGGTCATGGTTGGCGGAGCCGAACAGCATGGCGATCTCCGCACCGCGGGGGATGGTCGTACCGTCGATCTCGATCTCGTCGAGCACCCAGCGCTCGAAGAGCTGAAGCGGCGTGTCGTAGCGCATCAGCTCCTCCACCGCCGTGGGGATCAAGGAGTGGTCCGCGCGGAGGGCGGCCAGCTGCTCGGGGTGGCGGAACAACGCCCACCAGCCGTTCACCGTGGAGTTGACCGTCGCCTCGTGTCCCGCGTTCAGCAGCAGCACGCACGTGGAGATCATCTCCTGCTCGGTGAGACGGTCGCCCTCGTCGTGAGCCGCGATGAGCCCCGAGATCAGGTCGTCTCCGGGCTCCTTGCGCCGGACCTCGATCAGCTCCCGCAGGTACTCGGTGAACTCGACCGACGCCCGGACCGCCTTCGCCGCCGTCTCCTCCGACGGATTCAGCTCATACATCCCGCAGATGTCCGCCGACCACGGCCGCAACGGCGCCCGGTCCGACTCCGGAATACCCAGCATTTCGGCGATCACCGCCACCGGCAGCGGCTCCGCGACGTCGGTCAGCAGGTCACCGCCGCCCGCCTCCACCAGCCCGGCGACCAGCTCACCCGCCAGCCGGTCGACATACGGCTTCAACTGCTCCACCGTGCGTGGCGTGAACGCCTTCGACACCAGTCGCCGGATACGCGTGTGGTCCGGGGGCTCCAGGTCCAGCATCCCGTGGTCGTTGAGCACATGGAACGGCTCGTGCTCGGCCGGCGGTGTCGTCCGCCCGAAGTCCTCGTGCGTGAACCGGTGCTGGTACGTCCTCCCCAGGCGTCGGTCCCGCAGCAGCGCCGACACATCCGCGTGATGCGGCACCAGCCACTGGTGGGTGGGCTCGTAGTAGTGCACCCGGCCCCGCGCACGCAGCTCCTCGTACGCCGGGTACGGGTCTGCCACGAACGCCGGGTCCCACGGGTCGAAGGTCTGCGGAGTCTCCAAAGCTGCCATGGACGGACGCTAGCCCGGCGCACCCCCCTCCGAACAGGGCGTCTCGACGAACGACCCCGCCCGGCCCGTCGACCACGCCCCTGATCACCCGGGCGTGACCAACCGCGCCTCGTACGCGAACACCGCCGCCTGCGTACGGAGGCTCCCGCGCGCAACGCCTGGTACACGTACTCGTCGAGGTCGAACGTGGTCAGGACCAGCACCTTCGCGGCCCCGTCCGCCGCGACGATCTCCCGGGTCGCCTCGATCCCGTTCATCTCCGGCATACGGATGTCCATCAGCACGACGTCCGGGGCGAGCTCACGGACCCGCTCGACCGCGTCCCGGCCGTTGACCGCCTCGCCGACCACCTCGATGTCCGGTATCGCGCCGAGCAGCACGGAGAAGCCCTCTCGGACCATCACCTGGTCGTCGGCAGGCGTCGGGTGAGCGGGCCGTCCACGCGCATGCGCGGCAGCGGGTGGTAGGCGAAGGCGTCGTGGAACAAGTCCTGCCGCAGCCCGCGCAGGGCGTCCGCGGCCAGCCGGAACTCCGGGCTGCGTGGCTTGGCCTCGCCCGGCGGCGTCATCTGCGTCGGGGTCGTCTCGGTCACGTTCAAAGCGGTAGGCCGTGGTGGGGGTCGCGGTCGTCACCTGCGAGGAGGGTCCTTGTGGGGCCGTCTCAGGTACTACGGGTAGGGGCGGAGGTCCTTCGGCGGGGTGGTCGGGGCTCGGCTCAGTAGCCTGCGGGGCGGATCAGGCCGGACTCGTAGGCGAAGACCGCTGCCTGGGTGCGGTCGCGTAGGCCGAGTTTTACGAGGATGCGGCCTACGTGGGTCTTCACGGTCTGTTCGGCGACGACCAGGCGTTCGGCGATCTCCGCGTTCGACAGGCCCTGGGCGATGTGTGCGAGGACCTCCGTCTCGCGTTCGGTCAGCTCGCCCACGCGCTGTTTGAGGGGGACGCGAGGCGTGGAGCCGAGGCGGGAGAACTCGGCGATGAGGCGGCGGGTGATGCCGGGCGCGAGCAGTGCGTCGCCCGCAGCGACCACCCGTACCGCCTCGGCGAGCTGGTCGGCGGACGCGTCCTTGAGCAGAAACCCGGAGGCGCCGGCGCGCAGGGCGTCGTACACGTACTCGTCGAGGTCGAAGGTGGTGAGCACCAGCACCCTGATCCAGGGCGTCTCGTCGGTGATCCGGCGGGTGGCCTCGATGCCGCCGAGTTCGGGCATACGGATGTCCATCAGGACGACATCCGGGGCGAGTTCGGCGACCTTGGCGATCGCGTCCAAGCCGTCGACCGCCTGGCCGACCACCTCGATGTCGGGCTGGGTGTTGAGCAGCACGGTGAAGCCCTGCCGGACCATCTGCTGGTCGTCGGCGATCAGTACGCGAATGGTGCCGCTCGCGCTCGTCATGGGGTCTCTTTTCCAGTCGGGCCTGTGGAGTTGTCGTCGGTGGAGTTGCCGTCAGTGGGAGCGGCGCCGTTTCGGGGCAGAAAAGCCGCTACCGCGAAGCCGCCGCACGACGTCTGCGAGGTCACGAGGGTGCCACCGAGCATCGCCGCCCGCTCGCGCATGCCGAGCAGACCGTGCCCCGCGCCCGGGGACGGCGGGCCGGGCCGCTCGGGTCTGGAGTTGACGACCCGCACCTGAAGACCGCGCGGGAAGTGCCAGAGCTCGACACGGACCGCGGAACCGGGTGCGTGCCGCAGGGCGTTGCTCAGCGCCTCCTGGATGATCCGGTACGCCGACAGCTCCACGCCGGGTGCGAGGGGAAGCCGCTCGCCGGAGATCTCCGTGGTCACGTCCAGCCCGGCGGCCCGGGTGTTCTCGACGAGGGCGTCGAGGCGATCGAGCGTGGGCTGTGGGGAGTTCGGGGCGGCGCCCGTGCCCGCACCGAGGCCGTACGGGTCGTCGAGGTTCTCCGAGCGCAGTACGCCGAGGACACGGCGCAGCTCGGTCAGCGCCTCCAGCGCGTTCTGCCGGATGCCTTCCAGGTTCTCCTTCAGCTCCTCGGTGGGGTTCTCGACCAGGTGCGGGGCGACCTGGGCCTGGATGGAGATCACCGACATGTGGTGGGCGACCACGTCGTGCAGCTCGCGCGCGATACGGCTGCGCTCCTCCAAGAGCGTGCGGCGGGCCCGCTCCTCCTCGGTCAGCGAGGCCTGCTCGACCAGCTGCGTACGGGCTTCCCGGCGGCCTCGGAGTGCGGTGCCGAGGAGGACCACGGCGGCGAAGACGACGACCGCCAGCAGTCCCGTGGGGCGGTAGACCTGCCCGCCGACCACGCCCTGCACGAAGTACGTGGCCAGGGCCGTCAGGGACAGCGCGCCGACGGTCACGCGCGTGGGTACCCGCAGCGCGAGGAAGAAGAGCACGAAGGCGTGCGCGATGATCGCGGGCGGGCTCCATGGCCAGTCGGGACCGCCCGGGGACGCGACACCCACCGCCATGTGCGAACGCGCGTCCACGTGCGGGCTCCACGACCAGTCGAGGCCGCCCGGGGACGCGACACCCACCGCCATGTGCGAACGCGCGTCCACGGCGGCCACGACGGTCGCGCCCAGCGAGAGCCACCAGGCGGGAACGGGCCGCCACAGTGCCAGGGCCATCGCCACACCCTGCGCGAGCCCGGTCACCGTGCCCAGTCCAAAGCCCAGTTGATAGTTGCTGTTCAGATCGTCCGCGCCGGCGAGCGCGATGCCGAGGGCGATCCAGCACACCACGACATGCGGCAGCCGGCGCAGCCACCGCGGCCGGGTCAGCGGCGGCAGTGGTGCGGCCGACGGGGACGCGAGATCGCTCAGGACCGCACGTATCAGAGCACTGACGCGCTGTAAGCGAGTGGGAGGACTGGGAGCGCTGGTGGGACGGGCCTCGGGGGGTGCGAGGTTGCCGGAGGCCTCCGGGCGGTTGCGCTTGTCCGTCACATCCTGAGGGGTGGACTCGCGCGCGGCTTCCTGAGGGGTGGGCTTGGGCTCGGCTTCCTGACGGGGGGACTTGCGCAGTGCGTCCCGCGGCTCGGGATTGTTCGTGGCGTCCTGCGGATCGGCCCCAGGGCGGGGGGACATGGGAGGCATGGGGGGCTCGCTGTTCGGGTCCCGGTGCTCCTCGCTGGTCACGTGGTCAACCCTAGGCACGAGGGGTCGACTTCGCTCCAGCAGGGCCGGGGCGGCGATGGACACGGACGACTCGGGACGGGCGGCCGGTGCGGCGGCGGGAACCCTGTTCGTAGGTGCGAAAGGCGGACCAGCAGACGGCGAGGGCCAGGGCGAACACGGGGAGCCAGGCCAGCCGGGCCACCACCCAGCCCAGCCCGTCCGGGATGGTGTGCAGGCCGGGGAGACGGCCCGTGAGGAGACCGAGTGCGGTGACGGCCATCATCGAGGTCTGGTGCCACAGGAATATCGTCATCGCGGAGAGATTGGCGAAAGCTGTCCCCGCCCAGACCAGCGGACGCCGCATCGCCCGGCGCAGCGGCTCGCGCAGCAGCAGGGCGAGGCCGCACTGGGCCAGGCCGAAGGTGACCGCGGCGAGCGTCGGTGGGTTCAGGTTGGAGACCGGCGCGCCGGGCACGCCGGCCATCGAGGCCGGATAGGCGGCCCACGTCACCAGTGCCGCCGTCGCGGCCGCGCCGCCGGTCAACAGCACCCAGCCCGCGCGCCGTCGGTCCAGTTCACCGCGTGTCCAGGCCGCGCCCAGGGTGTACGGCACCAGCCAGCCCGCCGCGACGTTCACCCAGCCGAGCCAGGACGGGCCGCCGAGACCGAAGCGAATGAGGTCCATATGGAGAACGACGGCCAGCGGCCACAGCGGGTTGATACGCGTCACCAGGGGCGTCACCGCGGTCAGTACCGCGAAGACCACGAGGAACCAGAGCGGGGACAGGGCCAGCTTCACCAGCGTGTGGACGGTCGCGAAGTCCGCGCCCGACACGAGCAGGCAGGCCGTGGCGACCGTCCATAGGGTCAGCACCGCCGCCACCGGCTTGAAGAGACGGCTCAGGCGGGCGCGCAACCACCTCCCGTACGTCGTCCCGCGCGCCCGCGCCGACGCGTAGCTCTTCGTCGCCACATGGCCGCCCACCAGGAAGAACACGGCGAGCGTCTGGAAGACCCAGGAGATCGGGGCCAGCCAGGGCATGTGCTGCAACGGGCTCGCCGTGTGCAGCGCGCCGCCGTCCGCGACCAGGGCCGTCACCAGCCAGTGGCCGAGGACGACGCCGAGGATGGCGAGGGCGCGCAGCGCGTCCACGGCGCGGTCGCGCTCCGCCGGGGTGACCTCGTCGATCCGGCGGGCTCCGTCCCGCAGGCCGTGCACCGCCGCACGCATACGGCCGCGGACTCCCGCCCGTATGCGCGGCGCACCCGGCCGTGTGCCGGGAGCGGCGGCCCGGGCACCTTCCCGACAGCGGGGCTCACGCAGACTCGACTCACGCACGGGTCACCTCCGAGGTGTCGCCGAGGACGATGCGGGCGAGGTTGTCCAGGGACACCGAGCCCGGTGTGAAGTAGTCGCTGTGGCCGCCGCCGCCCGCCGCGAAGACATGGGCGCCGAAGGCGGGGGACACGGGGTCGGTGCCGAAGCCGATCGTGGTGCCGAAGAGGTCGGCCCTCGTGTGCGGGACGTTCGCGACCCAGTCGTCGGCGCCGCGGGCCGCCCAGACGCGGGCGGACGTGTGCAGCGCCGCCGCGGAGTCCGCGCCGGTGCCCGGGCTGCCGAGGAGGGCGATGTCCTCCACGTCCAGGCCCCGCGCCGCGCGGCCGCAGACCACCGTGCCGTACGAGTGGCACAGCAGGGACAGGTGCGCCGACTGGCCTACGACGCCCCGCAGTTCGCGTATGAACCCCTTCAGGCGCGGGGCCGCGTTCTCCGCGCGGCCCGTCGTCATGACCGTGGTGCTCACGGTGCCCGGAGTCTCATAGCCGAGCCAGGCGACGACAGTTGTGCGCGGGCCGAGGCGGTCGTGCAGGGCGAGAGCGCCCGCGCGGAAGCGGCCGTACGTCTCCAGGGTGGTGTCGGAGCCGGGGACCAGGACGGCCACGCGGTCGGCGTGGGCGAGGTCCCCGACGACCTCGACGGCCTGGCCTGAGCCGCGGCCGTCGAAGGAGAGGAATCGGCGGGACGGGGCGGCCATGGCGCGGTCGGCGGCGGCGCGGGTGCGGTCGCCGTGGTCCGCGGCCATGCGGGCCGCCTCCGCGGCATTGGCGCGGTTGGCCGCATACGCCTTGTCCAGCGTCGACGCTGTCACCGGAGCGAGGACCGCGGGCGCCGGGGCGGGTATCCGGGGCCGGGCGGCGGCGGACACGGGGACGACGACTGCGCCCATGACGAGCGCGGCGAGCAGCGTACGACGCAGACGCCGGACGAATCGGCCCCCGCCTCGGCCGGACCCTCGCCCCGCCGCATCTACTCCCGCAGCCGTCGGCTCCCCCGCGCCCGACGCCTCCGCACGCTCCGCCCCCGGCCCGTCCGGCCCCGTGTGCTCCCGCCCCAGCCGCTCCGTCGCGGGCGGCGTCGAGTCCGCGGACCGGTCCGCTCTTCCCCTCGCGCTCGGCTTCGCCCGGAATCCCATCGTGTCCTGTCCTTCGCTTCCAGCGCGCCCGCTCATCGGGCGTCTCTGGAGGGGAAGTTACGGACCGTGACGTGTCGTCGGCGTCCCGCTGGGGAGCTCACCTGAGAGGTAGCTCTCAGGTACTACGGGTATGACCGGGGCGGCTCGAAGGAGCAACAAGTCCCCTTGTCACCAGGCCAGTTGGATGTCACCAAGCCAGCTGGGCGATCTCCTCGGCCACCACGGCGCACGCGTCCGCCGCCGGGTCGATCGGGGGGAAGTGGCCGACCTCCTCCAGGAGCGTCAGGCCGACCACCTCTCCCGCTTTGGCGGCGGCATCGGCGTACGACTCGGCGACCGCCTGCGGGACGACGATGTCGGTGCGGCCCTGTACGAGGGTGGTGGCGATGCCGGTGGGGAGCAGGTGCACCGGGTCGGCGTAGGGCAGCCGCTCGGCGAACTTCCCTTCGCCCAGCAGTTGGCGGGCCGCACCGGCACACACGTCGAGCTTCTCCGCGACCTGGAAATCCGCGATCGGAGCGAGGGCGACGACGCCGCGCAGGGCGGCGGGCCGGTCGGTGCGCCAGGGGGCGTCGGCGGGCAGGAGGTGGCGGGCGGCGGCCCACAGGGCCAGGTGGCCACCCGCCGAGTGACCCGTGACCACCGTGCGCCGGGGGTCGGCCTGCGGGAGCTTCTCGCGTACGAGGGCGGGCAGCGCGTCCAGCGCGGCCGCGATGTCGTCGAAGGTGTCCGGCCACCGCCCCGCGATCGGGCCCGTGGCGCCCTGACCCTGAGCCGGGATCGGGACGCTGTGCGGCTCGGGGGCCGCAGCGCCCCGGCGGTACTCGACATTCGCCACGGCGAAGCCGCGGCGGGCCAGGAAGTCCGCGAACGGGGTGATGTGCCGGCGGTCGTACGGGGCACGCCAGGCGCCGCCGTGCAGGACGACCACGAGGGGGGCGGGGACCGCGGGGTCCGGCTCACGCGGGGCGTAGAAGTCGATCACCTGGTCCGGGTGGTCGCCGTACGACGCGGTGATGTCGGGGTCCACGGGCGGGTGCGAGAAGGCCGACGCCTCTTGCGCGGCGTCGCGCTGCAGGGCCGCCTCGCGCTCGGCGGCGGCGCGCTGTGCGGCGGCTCCGTCGGCGGCGTCGTCCTGGGCTGCGGCGTCGTCGTCCTGCATGCTCCAACCTCTCAGCGGTGAAACGGATTTGGCGGACCAGGGGAGAATTCGGCCGTTGGCGGGGACGGTATCAGGCGCGTGACGTGCGTCGACACGGGGTTGTCACGCTCGGTGAGGGTTAAACGGTTCTACTGTTTCGTTACGCTGGCGGGTAGCGTCCGCATGCCCGCAGAAGGAGGTCGTCATGTCCGCCGAGCCCGGCACCGTACGTCCCGGGGGGCGTACCGCCCGTGTCCGTACGGCCGTGTTGCGGGCCGCCGGGGATGTGCTCGCCGAGCACGGGTTCGCGCATCTCGATCTGGCCGATGTGGCTCGGCGGGCCGAGGTGGGCAAGACGACGGTGTATCGGCGGTGGGGGTCGGTGACGGGGCTGGTCGCCGACTTGCTCAGTGATATGGCCGAGCAGTCGGTTCCCCGTACGGAGACCGGGAGCGTACTCGGGGATCTGCGGGCCAATGCCGCGCTGGTGCGGCGGACGTTGGCGGATCCTCGGCAGGGGGCGCTGTTTCGGGCGGTCATCGCTGCGGGGGCGTGCGACGTGCGTACGGCGGAGGCGTTGCGGAGGTTCTACGACGTGCGGGTCGCCGAGTGGGCGCCGTGTGTGGAGCAAGGGGTCGCTCGGGGGGAGTTGCCGACGGGCACCGATGCCGCCCTGGTTGTGCGGGCGGTTTCGGCCCCGCTCTACTACGCCTTGCTCACCACCGGGGTGGCTCCCGACTCCGCCGCCGCCGAGCGGGCCGCCGAGGCCGCGGTTGCCGCTGCCGCGGCCGGGGTGTACGTCGTCGGCGGGTGACCCCACGCGGTGGTGCGGGCGGGCAGGGTTTTCGCCCCCTCCGCCCCTACCCTCCCCCAAGCTCTCGGCTTCGCTCGAGCAGGGGCCCCCATCGTCCCTGGGGGCTGCCGCCCCCAGACCCCCGCTTCGGCCTTGACGGCCTCGTCCTCACACGCCGGACGGGCTGAAAGATCAAGCCCCGGCCGGGGAGGGAAGGGAGCAGCGCACGCCCCCAGAGCTACCCCAGCACCTCCCCCAGCACCCGCGCCGCCCTTTCCACATCCCCGAACCCCACGTACAAGGGCGTGAAGCCGAAGCGCAGGACGTCGGGATGGCGGAAGTCGCCGACCACGCCCTGTTCGATCAGGCTCTTCATCACGGTGCCCGCTTCCGCGCAGCGCAGGGCGACCTGGCTGCCGCGTTCCGCGTGGGCGGACGGGGTCAGGGACTCCACTCGGCCCTCGGGGACGTACGCCGAGACGCACTCCAGGAAGAAGTCCGTGAGCGCGAGGGACTTGGCGCGGACGGAGTCGATCGAGACGCCGTCCCACACTTCCAGCGCCGCTTCCAGGGCCAGCATCGACAGGATGTCCGGCGTGCCGACCCGACCGCGCAGCGCACCCGGAGCCGGGGCGTACGACGGGCTCATGCCGAAGGGGTCCGCGTGGGAGTTCCAGCCGGGCAGCGGGGAGTCGAAGCGGGACTGCAAGTCGCTGCGGACGTACAGGTACGCCGGTGAACCAGGACCGCCGTTCAGGTACTTGTACGTGCAGCCGACCGCCAGGTCGACGCCGTGCGCGTCCAGACCGACCGGCAGCGCGCCCGCGCTGTGGCACAGGTCCCAGACCGCCAGCGCGCCCGCGTCATGGATCGCGGCGGTCAGGGAGGGGAGGTCGTGCAACCTGCCCGTGCGGTAGTCGACGTGGTTCAGCAGCACCGCCGCCGTACGGGGGCCCACCGCACCCGGGACCTCGGTCGGGTCGAGCGGCCGCAGCTCGCACCCCGTAAGCCGCGCCGCGGACGCCGCGATGTACCCGTCCGTCGGAAACGTCGTCGCGTCGACGACGATCTCATCGCGGCCGTCCCCCGCCAGCCGCACCGCCCCCACCAGCGCCTTGAAGACGTTCACACTCGTGGAGTCACCGACCACGATCTGCCCGGCCGCCGCCCCGACCAGCGGAGCGATCCGGTCACCGATCCGCTCGGGCGCGGTCCACCAACCGCTCTCCTCCCAGGAGCGGATACGCAGCTCACCCCACTGCCGGCGCACGACGTCGTCGACCCGCCCGGGCACCCCCACCGGCAGCGCGCCGAGCGAGTTCCCGTCCAGGTACACCCCGTCGTCCAGCACGAACTGCGCCCGCAGTCCGGCCAGTTCGTCGGCCGAGTCCAGCTTCTCCGCCTTGAGGATCAGCTCAGACATGAGACCTCGCCGTCCACAGCTCCGGGAAGACGTTCTTCTGCGCCCGCTTCTCCAGCCAGGCCACCCCGGCGGAGCCACCCGTACCCGCCTTCGCGCCCATCGCACGCCGCGTGGCGACGAGATGGTCGTTGCGCCAGCGCCACACCAGCTCGGCGACGTCCGTCAACGCCTCGCCGAGGCGGGCGAGTTCGTCGTCCCCGGGGCCCGAGTACAGGGATGTCCACACCGTCTCGACCTCTCCCGAGGGCTCGTACCGCAGCGACACATCCCGCTCCAGCACGGACGCGGGAATCGCGTGCCCGTGGCGCGCCAGCAACCGCAGCACCTCGTCGTACAGGCTCGGCTCGTGCAGCGCCTTCTCCAGCTCGGCGTGCACGCGCGGCGCGCCCCGGTGCGGGACCAGCATGGAGGCGGACTTCTCGCCGAGCAGGAACTCCATCCGGCGGTACATGGCCGACTGGAAGCCGGACCCCTCGCCGAGGGCCGCGCGGTAGGAGTTGAACTGGGCGGGGGTGAGCTGCGAGAGGGGCCGCCAGGAGGCGTTCAGCGCCTCCAGCTCCCGTACGGAACGCTTCAGCGCTGCCACGGCGGTCGGGACGTCGTCGGAGCGCAGGGCGCCTGCCGCCGTCTCCCACTCGTGGACGATGACCGTGAACCACAGCTCCATGACCTGGGTCGTCACCAGGAAGACCATCTCTCCGGGGTCGTCGGAGAGGGTGTGCTGGAGGTGGGTGAGCACATCCGCCTGTACGTAGTCCTCGTACGGGGTCGTGCCCTGGAAGTCGAGATGCGGGGTCTCGGGCTCCTGAGCCGCTGCGGGCTGAGCCGGATGGGACGACATCGCTGTCTCCTGATGCGTACTCCGGGTAGCGGTCCGCCCCTGCCGTTATCGACACGGGGGCCCCGGTCCCCACCGCGCATCCTCCACAATCGTGCCCCGAAACCGCAAGGTCCGCCTGGTCACACCAGGCGGACCTGCACAAGCGCACCCACAGCGACAGCACCGAGCCGCAGGAACTGGCTGCAGCGCTCGTACTCCTCCTGCTCGCCGATCGCCTGCGCGGCGCGGGCGAGAGCGTGCAGGGCGCGCAGGAAGCCGCGGTTCGGCTCGTGCTCCCAGGAGAGGTTGAAGATGTTCCCACTGAGGATCGGCCGGGGAGGACCAGGACATGACGGAGCAGGAGCGGCTGGGACAACGTCGCGGCACAGCTGCCGGAGCCGGACCTGGAGTGGGTGCGGGGCCTCGCCGGGATCTGCTCCACGGAGTGGACGGGCGACAAGCCGCCGGACGGGTGCGGCTGGCGAATCGGGACACACAGAAGCCGCTCTCCAGCGGGATTTGAGCGCACGACCCCTTCGTCCCGAATGAGGCTCGGGCGGGATCGACACCTGCCTGTTTGGTGTTTACGCAGGTCAGAGCGTTGGTCTGGATGGGCTTCGCGTGGTGCGGGGTGGGCTTGGGGAGCAGGTTGGCTCCCAGATGGCTCCCAGCCGCTTCCGTTAGCCGAGCGAGGGGAAGGGGCGGCGGGCTACCTCCTGGGCGTCGTCCATGAAGGCGCCCAGCATGCGCATCACCATCTCCGCCATCGTCGCGGCGGCCTCGTCGCAGTGGGCGAACCTCAGCTCCATCAGATTCAGCTTGCCTTCCTCCCGCAAGGGCGCCGATGGACGACCACACCGCGAGAATCTTGGTGAGGCCAGCGGCGTCGAAGAGGGTGTCGTGCCGCATCGGCAGGTCAGGCTCGTCGGGGTCGAGGGCCGGTGGTGCCGTGGGCGCGGGGGGCGGCGCTGTCGCCGACGGCCCACACGGCGCTTGGGTAGACCTTGTCGCGGGCTCCTTCGCTCAGGAGTTGATCGATGCGCTTGGTGCGGTACGTCATGGTCTCCCTGTTCACCGTGGGCAGCCCGCCGGATCAGCGTAGTGGCGCGGGCAGGACGGGTGGGGCAATGGCGCGTCGGACATCGGATGCGGCGCGTGCGTAGTCGCAGGCAGGCTGCCGCCGAGGGTTGTCCCGTAAGTGATCTCTGACGTGCTGGATGACCTGCTCGTTTCTTTGTCACTCAGTGATGGTGAGGTTGTGCTGCCGGGCGATGCCGAGCATGGCGTGGTGGACGTCGTCGCCTTTCAGGCGGCAGTCGCGGAGGATCTTCCAGCTCTGCCGGCGAAGGCGTGTCACAACTGAATCTCGTCAGTCCTCACGTCCCTGTCCGGGACTGTCGCGTGTGCATGATGGTTCCGTGTCATCTGTACGCGGTCCGGGTCCGGTGATGTGGACCCGACGGGGTGTTCTACGGCTTGCCGGACGAGGGCTCGCCGTTCTGGTCGGGGTACAGGCTGCAGCCTGTTCCTCGGACCGGGGGCCGGTGCTGCGTCTTCGGCTGGGGACCGGGACGGAAGGCGGGGCGTACTTCTCCTTCGGACATGCGTTCGCGGCCGCGGTCGCGGACAGCGTCCGCTCGCCGGTGATCATCCCCGTCACCACCTCCGCCAGCGTGGACAACTTGCGTCGCCTCGACAAGGGCGGCCTGGCGCTGGCCCTGACCACGGCCGACGTGGCCGAGGACGCGATCCGCGGGCGGCACCCGTTCACCCACCCGGTGCACCTGACCGCGCTCGCCCGGATCTACGTCAACTACACGCATCTCGTCGTCCGTGCGGACGACTCCGTCACTGCGGTCAGGGACCTGGCGGGCCAGCGGGTGGTCCTGGGGGCCGAGAGCTCGGGGGCGCAGGTGATCTCCCAGCGGCTGCTGGAGCTCGCCGGGCTCACCGGCTCCCGGGCCGTGATCCAGGAGCAGCTGAGCCTCAAGGGCTCCGTGGAAGCGCTCAGACGCAGGCGCGTCCGCGCCTTCTTCTGGTCCGGGGGCGTACCAACTCCAGCGGTGCGCGATCTGAGCAGGGAGGTGCCCCTGCGGCTGCTGGCTCTGGATACCTATGTGGAGCCCATGCGCAAGAAGTACGGCCCGGCGTACACGACGGTGGTGATTCCGGCCAAGCCCTACGGGCTGGACGCGCCCGTGCCCACCATCGGCACCGGCAGTTACCTGGTCGCCCGCCCCGACATACCCCACGACGTCGTCTACGAGCTGCTGCGCGTGCTCTTCGCCCACCGTGTCGACATCATGCGCCCGGTGTCGGCCGGTGTCCGCCTGGAGCCCCGGTTCGCGATCTCCACGGGAACCGTTCCGCTGCATCCAGGCGCGGTCTCGTACTACAGGTCCGTCCACGGCTGACTACCGGTCCGTCACGGCTGGGCGTCCGACGCGGTCCGGCCGGGCGGCGGCCGGCGGTCGAACGGTTCCGCCGCTCCCGCCCACGGCGCCGCCGTGGCGCTGCGCGGGCGGGGAGGGTTCGGCGGAGGCAGGCCGGGCAGGACGAGTTCGATCACGAGCCCGTGCGGTGTGTTCCCGGAGAGCGTCAGCCGTCCGCCGCTCTTTCTGGCGATCTCGTCAGCGATCGCCAGGCCCAGCCCGCTGCCCGGGAGATTCTGATGCTCCGGGCCGCGGGTGAAGCGGCGGGGCAGGCGGGCCAGTTGGTCGGCGGGCAGCCCGGGGCCGTCGTCGCGGATCAGCACGCGGCACGTCACCTGCCCCGCTGCGGCACGGACCTCCACCTGACCGCCCCTCGGAACGAACTTGGCCGCGTTGTCCAGCGCCGCGTCCAGCACCCGGTCCACGGCACTGGGCAGCCCTCTGCCTCGTACACCGTCGGCGACCGAGTCCACCAGTTCCAGACCTGCAGCCCGGTACACGCGCTGCCAGGCCGCGAGCCGGCTGCGACAGGCCCCGGAGACGTCGAGGTCGACCAGATCTTCCTCGGAGGACTCGACCTGGGCGAGTACCAGCAGCGCCTCGAGGAGCCTACCCAGCCGTTCCACCTCGTCCACGGCGAGCGCGTGCTCGTCTCGGCCGGCAGGAACGATATACGGCTCGATATTCTCCAGCTGGAGCACCAGGGTGGCGAGCGGATTGCGCAACTGGTGGGAGGCATCCGCGACGAAGTCGCGCTGGCGGCGGATGGAGTTTGTCACCGTCTGGGCCATGACAAAGAAGCGCTGCTCCAGCCGTCGCAGCTCGGGCGGTCCCGTGCTCCGCCCAAGGCTCGTGCCCGGATTGCCCTTGGCCAGGTCGTCCACCGCATGGTCCAGCTGCCGGACCGGACGCAGCAGCCACCGGGTGATCCAGACGGACACGCCGGCTGCGGCGGCAAAGGCCGTGAACGCTCCGGCCGCGATCAGCAGCCACCGCACCATGACGTCATGGGCCGCCGCGGTGGTCGGCACCGTCATGAGGACGGCCCCGCTGAGCTGCTCGTCGCCGCCGACCGGCTCCGCGAGCACCACACGGTCCGGCCCCCACGGTCTGATCGTCGGCAGACGGTCGGTGGTCCGCCCGGTCAGCGCGCGGTCGCGTGCCTCCCGCGCCGACTGCGTGCTCCACTGCGCGCTGGGTCCCACGTGGAGCAGCGTATGGCCCTGTCCGTCGACAAGGGCCACGCCGGCGCCGTACAGCTCGGCGTACCGGCGCATCTCGGTCGAGACCTCCGACCGGTCCGCGTCGGTGACCACGGAGGCCGCCAGGTTGGCGAACCTGACCGCTTCGGTACGCCGTTGCAGCAGCAGCTGCTCCGTCCGGTCACGCGCGTAGGAGTCCGCCAGTGGCACGCTCAGAGCGAGCGACGCGATGCCCATGAGGACCGTCAGGATGATCAGCAGTCGGCGGGCCATGGGGTTTCCGATGTCTCATGTGCCGGGAGACTCCCGAGTTCCCCGGTGGACAGCCGGTATCCGAAGGCATGCACCGTGCTGACGAGGCCGGGACGTCCGGTCTTGGCGCGGATGCCCGAGACGTGGACGTCGAGGGAGCGTGATGCGGACAGCAGCGTGTCGCCCCACGCGCGGTCGAGGATCTCCGCCCGGGAGCGGGCCTCGCCGGGGTGTTCCGCCAGGATGGCCAGGACATCGAACTCGCGGCGGGTCAGATGCACCGGCTCGCCCGCCACGCGTACGGTGCGGCCCGTCAGGTCGATCTCCACGTCGCCGATGTGTACGGTGCCCTCCTGCTGTGTGCCCCCGGCGGCATGCGGCGGCCGCCCGGGGGCGCGGCGGCGGACAGCGTCGATCCTGGCCATCAACTCCACCATGTGGAAGGGCTTGACCAGGTAGTCGTCGGCACCGGCGCGCAGCCCCTGCACGATGTCCCGCTGCCCGTCACGGGCCGTGACCACGATGAGCGGGACATCGGTGAGGGCGCGAAAACGGCGGAGCAGTTCGAGGCCGTCCAGGTCGGGCAGCCCCAGGTCGAGCAGGACGAACTCCGCTCCATGGATGAGACGCAGCGCGTCCTGACCTCTGCTCACGCGCCGGACGACATATCCGTGGACACTGAGGGCCGTGGCGAGCGCGTGAGCCAGCCGGTCGTCGTCCTCCACGAGCAGCGTGTGCATGATGCCTCGATTCCCGCCTCTCAAGCATGGCACTCGGCACAACGGATGGACACCCTCGGTCTTCCTGTCGACCTCAGTCCCCCGCGGCCGGCGGATCCGAATCCCGGAGGACCGAGGCCGGCACGTCGCCGCGCACCAGCGGCAGCCGCGCCCAGACAACCTTCCCCGGGCCGCGGGCTGCTGCGCGGTGGCCCCAGCGGGTGCTGGTCATCGAGACGATGACCAGGCCCCGGCCGTGGATCTGGTCGGCTTCCGGGGCCGCCCGGACCGGAGGGGTGGGGTCGGGGTCCCACACGGATATCTCCACCAGGTCACCCATGATCTCCAGCCCGAGGGTGAACGAGCCGCCCGACCCGGGCCGGTCCGCGCCCCCCTCCGCGTGGCACAGGACGTTGGTGGTGAGCTCGGAGACGATGAGGCACGCGGCGTCCACGGTGTCGTCGTGGGCGCGCCAGCCGCGCAGCACATGGGCGGCGTGGTGCCGTGCCCGGCCCACGGAGCCAGGGGTGCAGACGAGCGACAGTTCGGTGCGGCGTGCGGGCAGTCCTGGCACAGTGCGGCCCTTGCCGAGGGAAGGCGTGAAGGTGGTGAACATGTGCTCGGCTGCCTCTCTTGAAGGATGAGCCGGCCCGGTCGGCGCGCGGCTATCCGGTACTCACAGCCTGCGCACGTCGTTGACGGCCGGACAAGGCGCGACCGATTTGTCTAACAATCTGTTAAGGCGGTCTCGTTCAGGCGGTTCCGTATTGCTTCCGGCGTCGCTGGACGGGCGGTCCCCGTGGTCCTGCACTGGCCGTTCCAACGGATCCGGACCGGCCGTTCCGGTGGTCCCGGACCGGCTGTCCAGGCGTCCGTGGTCCAGCCGTTCTGGTGGTCCTGGACTGGCTGCCCCGACGGTTCCGGTACGGCTGCCCCGGGCGGTCCGATCCGGCGGCCCTTGGCGCCCCCGGACCGGCCGTTCGGGTGTCCCTGGAGCGCCGCAACCGGCGATCCAGGGACCCGGCCGTTCCGGCCGTGCGGAGTGGCCGGGTCCATGCCGGTACCGGTGGGGAGGGCCGGTGCCGGTAGGCGGATCGGCCGGCGGGCGGGCCGGGGGGCGGGCCGGGGGGCTAACCGGGGGTGCCCAGGTAGGCCGCTTGCATGCGGGGGTTGCTCGTGAGCTGGGACGCCGTGCCGGATACGGTGATCTGCCCGAGTTCCAGTACGTACCCGCGGTGGGCGATCTCCAGTGCCGCGCCGGCGTCCTGCTCCACCAACAGGACGGCCGTGCCCGTGGCGGCCACGTCGGAGAGCCGGACCAGGATCTCGTCGACGATGACCGGGGCCAGGCCCAGCGAGAGCTCGTCGATGAGCAGCAGCCGGGGCCGGCTCATCAGGCCCCGGGCGATGGCGCACATCTGCTGTTCGCCGCCCGACATGCTGCCGGCGACCTGGTCGAGCCGTTCGGCCAGTCGCGGGAAGAATTCGAGCACTTCGTCGAGGTTCTTCCTGCGGATGCGCCAGCCGCCGAGCCGGAGGTTGTCCCGCACGGTCAGCCCGGGAAACAGCCGTCTGCCCTCCGGCACATGCGCCACTCCGGCGTCCGCGATCGACTCGACCGTGCCGCCGATGAGCTCCTGACCGTCGAGGAGGACCGATCCGGAACGGTCGGGGATCATCGCGGTGATGGCGCGCAGCAGCGTGGACTTGCCCGCTCCGTTCGGCCCGACCAGCGCCACGATCTCTCCTGCGTCGATCTCCAGGGAGACTCCGCGCAGCACTTCGACTCGTCCGTATCCGGCGGTAAGCCGGGTGATCTGACATCTCATGCGCTCTGACACCTCATGTCCGGTTCCTCTTCGCGTAGCGGCGGCCGAGATACGCCTCGATGACCCGTTCGTCGCTCAGGACGTGGTCGGGGGGGCCGTGCATCAGCACCTGGCCGTGGTGAAGGACGAGGATCTCGTCGGAGACGGCGGTGATCGCCTGCACGATGTGCTCGACCACCAAGAGGGTCAGCCCCGCCTGCTTGAGGTCGTCGATGAGCTGCAGGGAGGCGTCGATCTCGACCGGCCTCAGGCCCGCCAGGACCTCGTCGAGCAGGAGCAGCTTCGGCTGCAGGGCGAGGGCCTTGGCCAGTTCGAGGCGGCGCGCGTCGGCGACGGACAGTTCCGTGGTGGTGAGGTCGTTCTTGCCGCCCAGGCCCACCCGCTCCAGTACCTGCGTGGCCTCCTTGCGGGCGGCCGTCGGGGTGTGTGCCGGTGAGGGCCCGAACAGTGCCGCGACGGCCACGTTGTCACACACCGTCAGCCCGCGGAAGGGCTTGACGATCTGAAACGTCCGGGCGACGCCCGCGTGGGCCACCCGCCAGGGCCGCGCCCCGGTAAGGTCGACGCCGTTGATCAGCACTCGCCCGCTGCTCGGAGTGAGATGCCCGGTGATGAGGTTGATCAGCGTGCTCTTGCCGGCGCCGTTGGGGCCGATGACCCCGACGGTTCTGCCGGGCAGGATGCTCAGGTCGACGTCCGACACGGCGTGCAGTCCGCCGAAGCGGCGCCCGAGGCCCATCGTCTGCAGTACAGGTGCGAGTGCGGAGCCGGCCGTGAGTGCCGGCGGCGTCGGACCGGTGCGGCCGGCCGGTGGGGTGCCGTTCACAGCCGGTACCTCCGAATGTTGGTGAGGAGCGAGAAGTCCCGTGTACGGGCGGCGTCCCGCGTGAAGTTGACGACTCCCTGGGGGAGCAGTACGACTGCTGCGATGACAAGGGCACCGAGGGTGAAGGTGTGCGCCTCCGTGAAGTGCTGCCGCAGATACTCGGAGACGGCGGCGATACCCACTGCGCCGAGGATCGGCCCGGCGATCGTGGCGGCTCCGCCTATCACCACCATGACGACCATCAGGACAGTGATGTCCACGTCGAACAGCCGCGCCGGAAAGATGGTGACCTGCTGGAACGCGTACGCCGACCCGGCCGCGCCGGTGAGCCCCGCGGACAGCCCGAAGGCCAGGGTCTTGGCCCGGGTGGTGTTGATCCCCATCGAGGCGGCGGCGTCCTCGTCCTGGTTGACGGCCCGCAGCGCGTATCCGGTGCGGCCGCGAGAGATCAGCGCGGCGACCAGCACCGAGAGGACGGCGAGGGCGAGGAACAGGAGGTAGAAGCCGTCGTTGCCGATCCACGAGGTCGGCGCCTTGGCACCGGCCGTCGGGATCGTGATCCCGGCCCCGCCGCCGCTCCACCGTGGCACGTTGAGCACGAGTTCGCGCAGCCCCTCCGCGACGCCCAGGGTGGCCACCGCGAAGTAGTGGCCCTTCAGCCGCAGCAGCGGCAGCCCGACGACGGCGGCGAAACCGGCCGCCACGGCCGCGGACAGGGGGAGGGCGAGCCAGAACGACAGACCACCGTGGACCACGAGGAACGCGGTCGTGTAGCCGCCGAGCCCGAAGAAGCCGACCTGGCCGAAACAGGCGTAACCGGTGTAGCCGCCAATGAGATTCCAGGCGGAGGCCAGCGCGACGAACATGAACACCGTGGTGACGGTGCGCTCCTGGCCGGTGTAGAGCTGCGACTGAAGGGCGAGGCAACCCAGAACGACGGCGAGTCCGCCCACCCAGCCGAGCCAGGCTGGTCTGCGGCCGTTGCGCAGTCTCCGCGCCCTCGAAGGCACGGCGGCCTCGGGGCGCTCAGCGGTCTCGGTGGCGGTACTGTTCGGTGCGTTCGTGGAAGACATGTTCACACCTCGACCCGGCTGGCGTAGAAGGCACGTCCGGCGATGCCCTGCGGGCGGATGACGAGCACCACGACGAGGACGGCGAAGGCGACGGCGTTGACCAGGGTGCCTGGTAGCAGTTGCCCGCCCCACGCCTCCACCAGCCCGAGGACGAGTCCGCCCACGAGCGCGCCGTACATGTTGCCGAGGCCGCCGAGGACCGCGGCGACGAAGCTGAAGAGGGTGAATCGCCCCGCGTCCGCCGGGCTGAAGGTGCCCACGGTGGCGACGGCGGCTCCCGCCGCACCGGCGAGGGCAGCCGCGACGCCGAAGGTGAGCGCGTACACGTGGGCGGCGCGGATCCCCATCAGCCGGGCGGCCCCGCGGTCCATGCCGGTGGCCAGGATGGCCAGCCCCGTGCGGGTGTGCCGCATGACCAGAACCAGCCCGATGGTGACCGCGAGCGCCACGACGGCGGCCAGCAACCGGCCCACGGGCAGTCTCACGTCGGCGAACAGAGCGAGGCTACGCCCGGCATAACCGGTGGGCACCGAGCGATAGTCGGCGGAGAAGATCCAGATCAGACCGTTGACCAGGAGGAGATCGAGGCCGAAGGTCAGCAGCAGAGTGATGAAGATCGGTGCCTTGACGACCAGATTGATGAGGTGGCGCTGCAACAGATAGCCCACACCGAACAGGACCACGGCGACCGGCACCATCGCCAGGAAGGGATCCAGGCCGAGGGAACCGTTGAGTTCGAAGGCCAGATAGGCGCCGATGAGCACGAACGAGCCGTGCGCCAGGTTGACAACGTTCATCACGCCCCAGACGAGCGAGAACCCGACAGCGATCAGGGCCAGGAGTCCGCCCTGCAGCAGCCCGTAGAGCGTGGCCTGCGCGAACTGGCTCATGACCGGCCCCCGGCGGCAGGCCACTTCAGCTTGGCCTCGGCAACGTCCTTCGGCCACACCGTGACCGGCTTGCCACCGCGAACCTGGATGACCTCCATGGTCTTGGACACGTTCTGGCCGACCGAATTGAACTTCAGAGGGCCGAAGAACGAGGGCTCGTCCAAGGCGGCGAGCGCGTCCCTGACCTTGTCCGCGTCGGTACTCCCAGCCTTCTCCACGGCGTCGACCAGCGCGATACAGGCCGCGGTGGCCTCGGCGGCGTGGTACTCGGGCTTGCGGCCGTCGTACACCTTCCCGAACAGCGTCACATAGTCCCCGGCGGTTCCGATCCAGCGGTCCTTGCCGACCGTGCGCGAGGTCCACTGCGTCGAACCGAGCACGCCTTCGGCCGCCTTGCCCAGCGTGCCGGAGAAGTCGGGCGTCGGCGGTGCGACGGTCTCGGCGAACCCTCCGGCCGGTGTGACACCGAGTTCGCGGGACTGCTTGATCACCGCGATGCCTTCCACGAGATGCGCGGACGAGACGATCACGTCCGGCTTCAGCGGCTTGACCTTGGTGAGGGCGGACGACACGTCCGAGGCACCGTTGGGGAAGTACTCGGTGGCGACCACCTTGAAGCCCAGCTTGCGAGCCTCGTCGACCCCGCCCTCGGTCACCGTCTTGGAGAACCCGTCGTCGGCCGAGAGGAACGCGATGGTGCGGGGCTTGGGTTGGGCCAGTTCATCGATCGCCCGCACCATGGACGCGGCGTAGGCGCGTGCCGGCGACAGCACAGCGAACGTCCGCTTGTAGCCCTTCTGGAAGATGGTGTCGTCGGCGCCCGAACTGTCCGCCATCACCTGCCCGTTGCGCTCCACGACGGCGGCCGTAGCCTCAGTTGCGGCAGAGCCGTACGGGCCGAGGACGAGCTTCACACCCTGGTCGTTGAACTGGTCGATCAACTGTCCGGCGGTGTCCGGCTTGGAGGTGTCGTCCTGGTATTTGACGGCGAGCTTGAGCCGCTTGGCGCCGACACGGACGCCGCCCTTGTCGTTCACGGCCCTACGGCAGACCTCGTATCCCTCTTTCGTCAGCCCGCCCTCCCGTGCGAGCGGTCCGGTCAGCGACAGCGACGCGCCCAGCTTCAGCGTGTCACCGGTCGTACTGCTCGCGGATTCGCCCTTCGAGCCGCAGCCTGCGGCGAGGGCGCTCGCCACGACGGCGAGGGCCACTGTCCTTCTGACAAGCATGGGGATCGCCTGCCTTTCTCGTCCCGATGTCATTTCGTCCCTGCGCTCCGGTCATCGGCCGGTGCGGTGGGATGGGACGCTAGGCGGACCTGACCCGTGCAAGAAGGGAGGGCAGGGGAGATTTGAGATTCCTCTAGGGTTCGAGCGGTATGCGTACAGCTCGGCGATTTCTACGCTGAGCACACCATGCGAATCCTGCTTGTAGAGGACGACAACCGGTTTGCTGACGCTCTCATCGGTGCACTGCGTCGGCAGTGCTTCGAGGTGTCCTGGGCGGCCACGGGAGCGGCGGCACTGGCCGCGCCCGCCGCCGATCTGGTCCTGCTCGACATGGGCCTGCCGGACATGGACGGTGTGGAAGTGTGCCGGAAGCTGCGCAGCGCGGGAGACGTGGCGATCATCGCTGTCACCGCGCGTGGTGAAGAACGCGACCGGGTCATCGGGTTGCGCTCCGGGGCCGACGACTACCTGGTCAAGCCGTTCGGCGTCGCCGAGCTGCGTGCCCGCATCGACGCCGTGATGCGCCGGGTGCGCCCCGCGGTCCGGCCCGTGGTGGCCGTGGGATCGATTCGGATCGACGTCGCACGGCACACCGTGACCACGGCTGACGGGTTTCCCGTCACGCTCACTCGCAAGGAGTTCGAACTGCTTGCCGCGCTGGCCCGGCAGCCAGGGCTCGTGGTGTCCCGAGAACGCCTGCTGCTGGAGGTGTGGGACAGCGTCTGGCCGGGCGCGCACCGGACCCTGGACGTCCACATCGCGACCCTGCGCGCCAAGCTCGGCGACACCAAGGTCGTACAGACCATACGGGGTGTCGGCTACCGACTGGTCTCCGACAGCGACAAAGAGGGTGTCACGGCGACCTCCGCCGCTGGGGATCGCGCTTCGCTGCCGCCCGCCGCACACGCCTCGCCACCCGGGCCCGTCGATGAGTCCGGCGACATATCAATCGGAGGGCCCCGTTGACGTCCGAAAGACACCCGCTGGTCCGGGCCGCGCTCGTCCAGAGCTCCTGGACCGGGGACCGTGAGTCGATGACCGCCAAGCACGAGTTGCTCGCCCGCGCGGCGGCAGGCCAGGGCGCGCAGATCATCGGCTTCCCGGAACTCTTCACCTCCCCCTACTTCTGCCAACTCCGGCCACCCCACAACCAGCAGGATGCCGAGGCAGTCCCGGGGGGCCCGACCATCAGGCGGATGCAGCAACTGGCCTACGCAACCGGCATGGTGACCGTCGCACCCGTACACGAGGCTGACGACCACGGCTCCGGCTACAGCACCGCAGTCGTGATCGACGCCGACGGAACATACCTTGGCAAATGCCGCAAGCATCACATCCCGAACTCCAAGGGGTCCTGGGAGAGGTCCGCCTTCCAGCCCGGTAATCTCGCCCAGGCGGTGTTCGCCACCGCCGTCGGGCGGATCGGCGTCTGCGTGGGCCACGACCGCCACTTTCCCGAGTACTGGCAGGCCCTCGGCCAGTCAGGAGCCCAGCTGGTCTACAACCCCTCGGCCGCCTACCGCAGTCTCTCCTCGTATCTGTGGCAACTGGAACAGCCCGCCGCGGCCGTCGCCAACGAGTACTTCGTTGCCGCCGTGAACCGCATCGGCCAGGAACCGCAATACGGCGACAACGATTTTCACGGTGCCAGCTATTTCGTCGACCCGCGTGGCCAGTTGGTCGGCGACATCGCCTCAGCCACAGAAGAGGAAGTCCTCATACGAGACCTGGACTTCGGCCTGCTGGAACGGGAGTCCCGACGTGCGGACTTCGGATGGGCTCACAAGGAGCGCGAGGAAGAGCCGTACCGCGTGGCAGCCCGCCTGCGCCAGCTGCGCAACGAGGGCCGCAGTGGCGACGCCTACCTGCTCATGAGCCGGGCGGTCGCCGACTCCGTGTCATTCGCGCCCCGCTTCGCCCGCGCGCTGGAGGAGTCCGGCCTCGCCGCAGAGGTGGCGACGCTCCTGTGGGAACTTTCCGCACAGCAGGCGGACCGCGTCGCCGCCCTGGTCAGAGCCTTCTCCGAAGCGGGCCGCCGTGATGACTGCCGCATCCTGCTCCATCAATCGGCCGCCCGACCGGCCGCCGACGTCGCCGCTCTGGCCGCCGCTCTCCGGGACGCCAACCGAAGCCCAGACGCCGTCACCCTTCTGACCGCGTTCATCCGCTCTCGAGCGGACGACGACGAAACGGCACAGATCGTGCGGGATCAGCAGGAACTCGCAGGACCGCTGCTGGAAGCAGCCGCTCAGATCTCCCCTCTCCGCCGCAGCAGCGTCGCCGCAGCGCTGCGCCACGCCGCACCGCGGACATCGTGACAACCTCGCATCGGGGAGCCTGCGGTGCGGTGCTCCCCCTGGTGATCAACTGCGGCCACTCTATGCACGTGTGAGGATGGTGGGGCAAGCCCGCCTTCGGCCAGCATCTGCCAATGCCTGTGCCTCAGTTGAAGGCGAGCTCACGGAAGGCGTTTCGGACGTCGGCCAGGGGCTGGCGGTCGCGGGTGCAGTAGAGCTTGTTGGTCAGGAGCACGGCCCAGCGCCGTAGCCGGGGTGAGATCCACATGCCGGTGCCGGTGAAGCCGTAGTGAACCCAGATGTCCTCGGCGGGGTCGGTGCCGGGGGCTGGGTGCCAGAACAGGCCACGTACGGGTTCCAGAGCGCCGGTCTGGACGGTCAGCGACTCCGCGGTCCAGGCGGGGCCGAATCCGGCCCCGCCTGGGGTGGCGACGTCATCCAGCATGTAGCGCAGGAAGACAGCGAGGTCGTCGAGGACAGTGAAGACGCCGGCGATGCCGCACACTCCGCCCAGGAGCCTGGCGGAGAAGTCATGGGCAATGCCTTTCAGGTGGGTGTCAATGTCCTGGTCGAACTCGGTCGGCGCGCACCGGGTAGCGATCTCCGCGGGCAGCGGCCCGAAGCGGGTGGAGTCCATGTTCAGCGGCTGCCAGATCCGTTCCGCGGCGAGCTGGTCGAGACGCTGCCCGGAAAGGTGCTCGGCGAGGTAGCCGAGGATGAGGGCGGCTCGGTCGGTGTACTCGACGACCTCGCCGGGCTGGCGGTGCAGGGCTTCGTGCAAGACGCCGTCGCGGATGTCCTGTGGATCGGTGCCGTACAGGTTCTTCAGCTGGGCCCGCAGTGGGACGCCGGCGGTGTGGGTCAGCAACTGGCGGGCGGTCACGGCACCGAGCGGGTGGCCGCCGACCTCCGGCCAGAAGGCGCCGAGGGGGATGTCGAGATCGAGCTTGCCTTCCTCCCACAACGCGCCGATGGATGACCACACCGCGAGGATCTTGGTGAGGCTGGCGGCGTCGAAGACGGCCTGGCCAAGGCGGAGTCCGGCCTGGTGGGTGCGTCCGCCGCCGCGCCTCGGCGAGCCACCTACGGCTGCTGTACGCAGGACGGCTGAGGTGGGTACCACGATGGCGTCGGCGGCCCTGACGGTCTCACGCAGGACCTGGAGCTGGTCGCGGTGGGCCTCGGCGAAGATCAGGTCCGTGCCGTGGACCAATGCGATGCGGGGGTGCGTCGGCAGTGCCCGGACGAGGGCGGGGGTGGCGCCGAAGGTGAGGTGATGCAGGTGCAGGATGCCGATCCGGGTTGGGTCGATCGAGCCCGCGAGGGCCTTGCGCAGGGCGGTGACGTAGCGGCCGAAGGCGAGCCCCTCCAGGCACTTCCCGGACACGGACAGCAGGTCGAGTCCGGCCGGGAGTCGGGGTTTGGGACCGGCCGGGGCGAGCATGAAGGCCCGGGCGGGGATGAGGGGTTTGTCGCCGGTGTAGAGGTCGAGGAAGAGTTCGACGCTGCCGCCGGGGCTTCCGGCGGGCAGGTCCAGGCAGGTGGCGGCCAGTGGCCCGGCGGCCGGGTGCACACGAGGGCTCACAGCGCTCCTTGAGGGATCTCTTCGTAGAGGCGGGAGATGTCGATGCCGTTGGTGGCGGCGTACTTGGCGCGCTGCTGCTGGTAGCTGGCCGGGGTGCCGAAGGCGGTGAGGAAGACGAGCTTGCCGAAGGTCAGGGCCGGATAGATGCGGGCGGGCCTCGTGGCGCGGATCTCCAGGGTCCAGCGGATGGCGTGGCCCTGGTGGCCGAGCGGGGCAAAGACGTGGACCCAGATGCCCAGGGAGCCGATGGTGCAGTCACCGTTGAGCATCTGCGCGTACGTCTCCGAGCCGGTCCTTTCCAGCGTGACGCCGAGGTAGAGCACCCCGGGCTTCAGCACCAGGCCGGAGGCAGGGATGGTCTGCTCGGTGAACGCGGTGGGGGCGGCGGCGTCCAGGTCGCCGTCGCAGATGCGGATCGTGTCGCCGAGCCGCCAGTCGTAGGCGTTCGGGGAGATGCGGGCGGGGTCGTAGGGGTCGATGGTGATCTCGCCCGCCTGGACGGCGGCGGCGATCGCAGAGCCGGTGAGGATCACGAGGCGACCGCCCGGATGCGGTCCACGTCCCGCCAGTAGCGGGAGGGCTGGGGACCTGCGGCAGCTTGGTACTTGCCACGGTAGAGATCGATGTCGCCTGTGGACACGAAGAACATGATCTGGCCGATCTTCATGCCCGCGTACACCCGCAGCGGCCTGACCGGCGTGAGCATCAGCGTCCACTGCCCGTGGAAGCCGATGTCGCCGATCGGGGCCGTGATCTCGACGAACAGCCCGAGCCTGCCGACCGAGGAGCGGCCGAACAGCAGCGGTACGAAGATGTCGGAGCCCACCTGCTCGAAGGTGTGGCCGAGGTAGAGCTCGCCTGGCTGGAGCACGTATCCGTGCTCGCCGATCTCGATCGCCTGCGTGGGATTGGGTTGATGGGCGTCGATCACTGCTGCGGTGTAGGTCAGCAGGGTGGGGCCGAGGCGGACGTTGTAGCTGTTGGGGTTGACCTGTTCCGCCTCGAAGGGGGCGATCGTTAAGCGTCCGTCGTAGACGGCTGCGGTGATCTCGGGGCCGGTGAGGATCATCGAGTGGCCTCTCCCTTCTCTTCAGCCAGCGGGGTGGCGATAGTGCGGCGGACGGCCTGGCCAAGGCGGAGTCCGGCCTGGTGGGTGCGTCCGCCGAGGTGGGTGTCGGCGAGGTAGTCGGTGGTCAGCACGAACCGGATCCCCTCCGGTAAGGGCCGGGGTGCGATGGCCAGGGGACCGACCTGCTCGGTCAGGTGCGCCAGGAGGCCATCCAGGTCTTCCGCGTATGGGCCGGGGAGGAAGGCGTGGGCGAGCTGGTTTTCGAATGGTTCGATGGCCAGCAGGTCCCCGAGCGCGAGCTGGTCGCCGAGGCGGACGGGCCGCAGGGCAGTCTCGTTGAGGACCACCGCGTCGGCCCCCAGCCCGCCGTGCAGCCGGAGGGCGACCTCCTGAAGAAGGTGGTGACGGTCCAGCTCGATGCCCCGGTAGGGGGCGTTCACGGTGCCAAGGCTGGCGGTGAGCATCCGGCCGATGAAGGCGATCTGCTCCTTGAGGCCGCCGAGTTCGCCCGGAAGCCTGCCGTTGTCGGGGAAGGATGCGGTGCGTGCGGCCCAGCCGACACCGAACGGTTCGGCGACGGCGTATCCGGCGCCGAGTTCGCGTCCCTTGACCACGAGCGTGTCGCCGACGTGCACCGGTCCGTAGCTGTCGCTGTGGCAATGCCCGGCGAAAATGACGTCCGCGAACGGGCAGGCGACGGCCAGCTTCAGGTCCTCGCCGAAACCGGAGTGGGACAGCACCACCCAGGCGTCGGTGCGGTGGTGGTGCTCCAGCATCACCGCGCGCAGGGCCTGGGCCGGATCGGTGACATGGTGGCCCGGGCGCTGGTTGGCAGGGATGGTGTTGAACGCCTGCGGGCCGATCACCCCGGTGACTGCGACTCGACGGCCGCCGATGCGCTTGATGCGTACGCGCTCGAAGAGCGGCTTACCGCTGTCGTCGGCCGTGTTGGCGCACACAGTCATCTCGTGCAGCCCCGGCTCGAAGTAGTGCGGCCAGCCATGATTTCCCGGGACCAGCAGGTCGTACAGGCTCGTAAGGACATCGCGTTCGATCTGGCCCTTGCCGAAGCGGTAGTAGCCGGTGCCTTCGAAGAAGTCACCGCAGTCCACGATCAGGCTCTCGCTCCGGGCCTCGTGGAGGTAGGCGAGCATCGGCGCAGCCGAGTCGAAGGAGGAGTGGACGTCGGTCGTGGCGGTGATCCGCCTGAGCCGCCGGGTCATGGAGTGACCTCGCAGATGTCGGCGCCCAGGGCGTGCAACTTGACGGGCAGGTCGGCGTGGCCGCGACGGAGCTGTTCGAGGCCGCCGAGGGTGGTGACGCCGTGAGCGGTGAGGCCGGCGATGAGCAGGGCGGAGCCCGTGCGGATGTCGGTGGCCTCCACCCCGGCGCCGGTCAGCCGCTGCGGACCGGTGAGGCGGCACTCGGTGGGGGAGAGTTCCTGGATCTCCGCTCCCAGGCGGGCGAGTTGGGGCAGGAGGTTGCCGTGGCGGCCCGGATTGATGGCATCGGCGAACAGATGGGTGCCGGGCAGGGTGAGGGCCAGGGCCATCAGCGACGGCTCGAAGTCGGCATCCAGGCCACCGGGTGCGAGGGAGGCGATGGCGCGCAGCGGTCGGCCGGTCGGCTCGGCGTCGTGGGCCTGGACGGTAAGGGCGTCGCCCTCGATGTCGGCGGGGATGCCGAGCCACCGCAGTGCGGTGACCAGGGGCGCGATGTCCTCGCCGCGCACGCCGAGGATGCTTGCGCCACCGCCGGTCGCAGCGACCGCACACGCCAGCGTCCCGGCTTCGACCTTGTCACCGGGCACCCTCCAGGCGAGGGACTCCTCCGATACGGAAGGGGGTGGTGCGAGCGCCAGGACGGGCTCGCTGACCCGGCACTCCCATCCGGCCGCCTGCAACGCTTCTACGACGCTGAGTACTTCGGGTGAGAGGTTGGGCTGACCCAGACGCAGAGGTCGCCCGGCAACGACGGTGCGGAGGAGGGCTGCGATGGTTGCCCCGCGGGACCGGAAGGGCAGCACCAGGGACACCGTTCCGATCCGGCCTGCGCCCGCGTCCACGAGGTAGCCGTGGTCGTCGACGGTCGTACGGTCACCGAAGCCCTCGTAGACCTTGAAGTGCTGTTCCATCCCGCGCTCACCAATCCGGCAGCCGCCTGGCCATGGCAGCCTGGCTCGCCCGTACGCGCCCAGCAGAGCCGGTACGAGGTAGTACGAGGCCCGAATGCGGGCGGCGACCTCCGGATCGGGACCCGGCTGGGGCTTGTCGCTCGGCAGGATCACAGTGGTGTGCGGATCGTTGACCGGGCAGGCTGCGTGCCAGCCGGCCTGCTGGAGCAACGTGAGCATCGTCTCGACGTCCGTGTTCGCCGGTACGTTGCCCAGATGCACCGGACGGTGCAGGGCTGCCGCGGTGGCCAGCAGGGGCAGAGCCGCGTTCTTGGATCCGTCGACGGTGACGGATCCGGCAAGCGGGCTGCTGGGTCGGACGGCGACCACTTCGGCGGCGACTGGGGGAATCCGTACGGCTGTCAACAGCCAACTCCTCTGTAGGGGAAGGGGCGGTGCGGGCGGGAGCAGGGCGGTGACCTTGAACTCGGCCCAGCAGCGCTTGCCGGACGGCGTTGGGTCGAATCCGTGGCGATCCGCGAGTGTGGCGACGAGGAGCAAGCCCCGGCCGCCCTCGTCCTCCGCGTCCGGTAGGCCACCGCGCCCCGCTCCCAATCCGCCAACTCCCCAGCCCTCCCCGCGGTCTCCCGCGCCCACAGCTCGCCTGCGTGCCCGGTCACCACGCCGAGCACGCCAGGGCCTGTTCGGGACCGCCGCCTAGGACGACGAGGAAGGGGAGGAACACGTGGGTTCCGCGGAGAAGCGCGGAAACTACTGGCGCGGCCGATACAAGACCGGGCCCGGCAAACACCTCACGGTCGTCGATGAGAACGGCAAGGCGATCCGGTTCGCCACCAAGGGCGAGGCCCAACGCGCCGCGAGCGAGGCCGAGAACAAGTACCGGCGCGGCGACTGGCGCGACCCGGCGCTCGGCCAGGAGACCTTCGGCGAGTACGCGAACCGCTGGTACGAGGCCCAGGACCTGGCCGCCTCGACCATGCAGAACTACAAGCGCCACATCGAGGAGCATCTGCTCCCCGAGTTCGAGGACAAGGCGCTCGCCGGCATCCTGCGCACGGACGTCGACCTGTGGGAGAAGGAGGAGAAGGCCGTCTACGCGGCCTCCAGCGTCAAGACCTGGCGCTCGACCCTCCACCTGATCTTCGAGGACGCGATCGACGAGGGCCTGATCACGTCCAACCCGGCCGCCAGACGGCGCGGACGCGGCAAGCGCGCCGGCCGCTCCCGAGACCGCGGCCCGGAGAAGGTCGTCACCGACCCGCTCGGCATCCTGCTGACCGCCGAACGGGCTGCCCTGCTCTCCGGCCGCGACGACGAGTTCGTCGCCGTCGTCCTCAAGGGCTACACCGGCATGCGCTGGGGTGAAATCGTCGGCCTGGAGACGGAATTCGCCCGCCCCGGCTCCGTTCGCGTCGAGTGGCAGCTGTACGAACTCGATACGGGCAAGCTGGTGCGCTGTCCGCCCAAGGGCGACAGCTACCGCAACATCGACGCGATGGACTGGCTGTCGGCCCTGGTCGCCAACCACGTCACCCGTACGAAGCCGACACCCTGCCCGTGCCACGGCAAGACCTACGTCTTCCGCGGGCAGGGCGCGGCTCGCACCGGCGGCCACCAGGGTGCGAAGCTCGTCGACGTCGCACGCCGTGCCGAAGTCTCCACGGGCACGGTGTCCAACGTCCTCAACCACCCCGACCGCGTCACCGAAGCCAAGCGGGTGAGGGTGGAGCAGGCCGTCGCGGACCTGGGCTTCGTGCGCGGCGGCGCAGTGTCGGAACACGCTGCCCACTGGCGCAAGAAACGGCTTCGCGACGTGGCTGTTCACTCCAGCGGTCTCGGGCTGGTACCCGAAGAAGGCACCACAGGAGGCCCGCCCCGTACCACTCCTCGGCGAACCGTGGCCCGGCGTCCCGGCCCGAGGACGCGGCGCCAGCGCGCGGGCCGACGCCTGCTGGCTCCCAATCGCCAAGGGCCTCACACCCCACGACCTCCGCCATACCCACCGGACGATGATGGAGGACCTCGGCACCGAGAAGGTCCTCATGGACCAGCGCATGGGCCACATCGACGGATCCGTCTCGGCGCGCTACGCCCACGTGACCCCTGGCATGCGCAAGCGCCTCATGGTCGGGTTGACCGAGCAGTGGGAGACGGCACTCGACGCCCGCCTCGCGATGAGCCACACGTCACCGGTGCGCGTCCTCGATGGACTTCTGCGGGCGCGCCAGGGAGCGCTTCAGTAGCACAAGTCGAGCGGACTCGGCAGGGGAGATGGCCTCGACCAAAACGCGGGCGGGGCTTTTCCCTCTCGTGTGTTGGCGTTGGGCTCAGACGGCCGTGTCGTTCCCTGCTCTTGGGCAAGGCTTCCTCCCGGAGTCACGGCGTGTGCAGGGCCGAGAGCTGTGGCTTCCTGCACCGGACAGGGGGCCGAGCCTTGAGGCGCGATGCGTCTCGGTGGTGAAGATGCTGGGCCTCGTTCGCCCTGGAGAGCCTGCAGCGGCTAAGCAGCCGGAATGGCCCTGCGTGATGGTTCCACCACGAACAGCGTCCGGCGCGTGCGAGAATCCCACCCGGTCGACCGTCACCGCAGGCAGGCTTCGCGCCGCCTGCCGCACCCCGGGAGGGGAGCCCCAGCATGGCCGTGCTGTCGTCGAGCCCGAAGTGGCCCACCCTGCCCGACTACTTCCACGACTGGGCGCTGGTGGACGTGGAGACCTCGGGGCTGAGGCCCGGCCGGGATCGCGTCCTGTCCCTCGCGGTAATCACGTTGGACGGACACGGCCGGCAGACAGGAGAGTTCTCCACCCTCCTCAACCCGGGCTGCGACCCTGGCCCGGTGCACGTCCACGGTCTCACCCCCGCCCGTCTTGCGGGCGCGCCCACCTTCGAGGACATAGCACCGCAGGTGGGGGCACTGCTCAGCAGCCGCGTCCTGGTCGCCCACAACGCGCAGTTCGACTACGACTTCCTGGCCCATGAGTTCGCCCGCGTTCGTTCCTGGGTCCCCGTCAGCAGACGCCTGTGCACACTGGCCCTCAACCGCCTGGTCGGGCCCGCGACGCCCGACTTCAAGCTGGGCACTCTCGCCGCGCACTACGGCGTGCGTCAAGAGCGGGCCCACGACGCCCGGGACGATGTACGGGTACTTTCCGGCGTCCTTCGCGGCTCGCTGGGCGCCGCCGAGCGGCTGGGCCTGCCGTTGCCGCTCCTGGCCTGCCCGCCCCGCCAGGACTACAAGCCCTACGTCCCCAAGACCCCCTGCGCCTACCGCAACCCGGGCCGCCTGGACGCGGGCGGGCCACTGGTGCAGGGGATGAAGGTCGCCATCACCGGGGACACCCAGGTCTCCCGCGAGGAACTGGTCGCCCGCTCGGTGGCGGCCGGGCTGAACATGATGACTTCGGTCAGCCGCCAGACCAGCGTCGTCGTCACCAACGATCCCAGCGCGGCGTCGGCCAAACTGTGCCGCGCCGCCGCCGAGGGCGTCCCCCTTGTGGACGAGTCCACCTACCTCCGGCTGCTGGAGAACGTGCAGCCCGGCCAGGCCAAGGGCACCGCCCGCGCCGGCACCGCCGGGCAACACCGCATGGCAGAGACGCCCGGGAACGCTACGACCGCACAACCCACGCCCGCGCCGAGCATTCCGGCACAGCGCACCACTGCACCGACCACACCCACTGCCGACGCGGACCGGTCGCTGGCCGGGCGTCGGGTCCTGGTCCTGGGCGGCACCCACGAGGAGGCCGCGGCGGCACGTTCCCGCGTTGTCGATCTCGGCGCCTCCGCAGCGGTCAACCTCTCAGCCAGAGTGACCGATGTCGTGGCGCTGCCCGGCGGCGAAGCGGACCGGCGCGTGAACCGCATCGCCTCCCTCGGCCTGCGCGTGCACGACGCCGACTGGCTCGCCGCACCCGCCCCTGCGGCTAAGCCCGTGCCGGGGCGGAGCGTGGCCGGGGACCAGCTGGACATGGCAGAGGTACTGGTCCGAGGCGCCGTCATTGACCTGCCCGACCTCGATGTGGCCTGGACGGTGGCCGCCACGTGGGGTCAGCATGCCGCCTGCGACGTGGATGTCGTCGCCTTCGCGCTCGACGCGCACGAGCAGGTGGCAGGAGATGAGGACTTCGTCTTCTACAACGCGCCCGAGCACCCGGACGGCACCGTACGGTTCGCTACGGACGGCCCGACGGAGCAGGCTGTCACCGCCGACCTCGAGCGGCTGCCCCTGGAGGTCAGCCGGGTCGTCATTGCCGCCGCGATCGACGGCGCCGCGACGTTCTCCGATGTCGGCGCCATCGAGATCACCGCCGCCTGCGGAATCGGCGCGGCACCGACCGCCCGGGCCACCCTCGACGCCGCTACTACCGAGCGCACCATGATCCTCGCCGAGATCTACCGCCGAGGCGACGGCTGGCGGCTGCGTGCCGTCGGGCAGGGCTACGACCACGGCTTGGCCGACCTGGCCCGCGGCTACGGCGTCGACGTCACCGAATGACCCAGGAGGCCCCCGAACAGCTACCAGCACTTATACGGCGAGCCGGACGTGCGGTGCAAGTCTCATGCCAGGGCGAAGCGGAAGGGCTCGTGGGGCTCGCAGCGGCAAGGGTGACGTCGCCGAGCGGCCGCCCTGATCTCCGACCGCGACGACGAGCTCGTTGCCGTGGTTCTCAAGGGGTACACCGGCATGCGCACGAGGGGTGAGGCCAGAGGTGTGAGGAGCGACCGGGCCTGACCGGGTTCAGGTGGGGTCAGAGGAGGACCGCAGCGTCGTAGTGCCGTCGTTCGTGACGGCGGCGGTCTCCCGGCGGCGCAGGCTATAGAACCAGTTGGGTACGGGTGGCCCGTCGCGGCGCAAGAGGTAGGTGGCGTCCTGGAGGCGCCGACATTCCTGGACGGGAACATCTCCGGGCCTGTCCTGGTACTCGTCCCATACGTCGTGGATATCGTCTTCGACTTGTCGGCGCTTAGTGGACTGCTGCCAATGGCTTTGCGCGAGTTCGATGGTGTCGAGGAGCGCAGGGGTGCTGGGTAGGAACAGCGCCACGAGGAAGGTGAGCAGCGTCATGTCGCGTACGAGGGCGAAGATGACGATCGAGAGGGCCCACACGCTGCCGCTGATCGCAAGAAAGGTGCCGTAAGCATGGTGGTCTCGGCGGCTCCAGACGGCGCTCTGGCGCTGGCACAGGAGGACATCGCCGGGCCAGGGGGTGTCGCCCAGGTCGACGCTGTACCAGTCGAAGTAGGGCTCGCGGTCGCGGATGTGGCGGGCGGCTGAAGAGACGTCGTCCGGTACTGGTGGGCGCCCCGCGACTGCTTGGTTCCACGGCAGCTGGAAAAGCTTGATGTCGTACAACTCCTGGATGTCCACCGCGCGTTGAGTGGCACTCCGCTCCAGCCCTGAAAGCACGGTCCTGCCCAGAACCAGCCAGACAGCAGCGACCGCTCCGCGGGTGCCCGTGCTTCCGGGGAGGAAGACCGCGAACAGGGGCGCGGTCAGGGCCAGAAGGACGTTTCCCCAGGTCTTGACGCGACGCCATCGCAGTGCCGTCTTGTACAGGTGGGAGTAAGCCAGCAGCCTGTTCAGGTCCTCTGGCTGGTCCTGGCGCTAATTGATTCGACCGGAGGCACCGGGCGGTACCGGCAACTGCTGACCGTGGGTCATGACTTGACGAAGAGAGGGCCGAAGAGTTCCTGCCACTTCGCCAGTGCCTCGCCAGTGCGGCCCGAGCGCTCCAGCCGGATCGCCTCGGTGCACACGGCTTCCGCCGTGCGCAGGGCACGCTGGGCGGTTTCAAGCTTGGCGGGCTGGCCGTCGAACATGTCGGAGACGTCCGGGCCGAGGTGTGCTGGGTCCGGCCACCGCTGAGCAATGGCGCTGATGGCCGTGGTGAAGAATTGGCGCAGTTCCAGGGGGTACGGCCCCACCCAGTTGCCTATGAGGAGCTTCAAGGCCATGACCTCGATGAGGAACGACGACTCGATGGGGTGATCGTGGTAACGGTTCCACGTCTTGACCATCTTGACGACGGGCTTCCATTGCTCGGAGAACGCCTTGTTCGCCTCGGTCGCGAGTTCCGCGTGCACCTTGGGGTTGGTGGGGATCCACTCGGCGAGTACGTCGTCGGGGATCAGATAGTGGTCGTTTTCGGCGAAGCAGGGCACGACGTCGAAAGAGACCACGTCGCCGGTGAGGTCGTCGACGAGCTTCACTCCGAAGTCGACGCGTACGGCGCGCCGGTCGCAACACACCCGACCCTCACCGTAGATAGGGGCCAGGACCTTGCGCACGGCCTCAAGAACCTCGTGAGGATGCAGGTCGAGGTAGGCCGTGTCCTTGAGGACGACCATGATGTCGACGTCCGCCAACGGCTTGGTCTCGGTGTTGCGCCGGTAGGCACCGGTGAGGAAGGTGTCTTCGACATCGAGAGCGGTCTCAAGTTCCTTGCGGATGCTCTGCTGTCGGTGGCTGGCCTTCTGGGACTCCGTCTCGGTGATCTCCAGATTCCCGCGGAACTTCTCGAAGGCTTCGGGGATGCTCATCATGATGCTGTCCGGGTGTAGTAGGAGAGACCGGCGCCCAGACTCCCGCCGCCGATGGCAGTGCCGACATCGTGACGGGTGAATCCGGTGGTGGACCGCAGGTTGGTTGTGGACCACCCGGGGACGTCCAGGCGTCCTGAGCTGGTGGTGGCGATGAAGCGGTAGTCACACTGCGAGGGGAAACTGCCTGCCTTGCGCACTGTGTAGTAGACGGTATCGGGGTCCAGCCACAACTCACCGTCGCCGTTGGGGTAGTACCCGTAGTCGATTGTGAAGTCGAACCGCCCGACGAGATCGTCCCCGTACGCCAGGCGAGGGTCGTAGATCTCCATGACGAGGGCTCGCAGGTGCTGGGACTCGAGCCAAGCGGCGATACCGGCCTCCAGGACGGACCACTGACCGGTCAACCCAGCTGGGTCGAGGTCGCTCGATTTGACGATCTTACGAAGGCTGTTGATGAGCCCGGTGGCCACGTGTGTGGCCGCGTAGGCATGCGTGTTGACGCGGACGGCGGTGCTCATGGCACCTCCAGCTCGGCGGTATTGATCACGATCCGCACCCCGTGCGCCTGGGCGCTCGCGGTGTCGTCGACGTCGTCGTCCAAAGGCCGGACCGTGATCTGCGAGTGTCCGACCAGGGCAGCGCGTAGTTCGTCGAGCTCGTCGGCGCGGACGGCGCCCGCTCCCGTGTCCGCCCGCTGGTGACCGACGCCCGCCCCGTCCACATCGGCGTCACCATGGTCGAGTGCGGCATCCCCGACGCGGATCGCGGCCACCCCGAACTCGCCGCCATGGTCGGGCGCGGCAACTACTGGGCCATCGGCAACGGCCAGTCCCTGGCGGCACAGCGCAACGGCGACGGCCGCATCCGGATCTACCTCTCCTTCCGCACCGCCGAGGACTGGGTCACCACCTCGGGCATCCCCTTCCAGGACCCCGCCGGCGCCCGCGCCGCGCTCACGGACCTGTTCGCCGACTGGGCCCCGCAGTTCAGCGACGTGCTGCCATGCGCCGGATCGTCGTACGCCGGGATCGATCACATCAACCGCTGTTCTCAGCCGACCACACGCCTCGTCCGTATTCCTCGTCGGCTTTCCGAACGCCTGGCCATGAGTGGCAGACTGCGTTCATGACGACTCACAAGAACCTGCTCGGCGGCCCGGAGCCGACGTACCTGCCGGAGAACGAAGAGGCGTACCGCCTGCTTGGCGAGGAGTCCCAGCCGCCGGCCGAGGTTGCGGCCCAGCACCCGACATTCTCGCTCGCCTGGGCGATGCTCGCCGACGACGCTTTCGAGGCGGGGCGAGTGGTCGAGTCGTACGCGTACGCCCGGACCGGCTATCACCGCGGTCTGGACGCGCTCCGCCGAGCCGGGTGGAAGGGACATGGCCCCATCCCTTGGGACCACCGAGCCAATCGCGGGTTCTTGCGCTGCCTTGCCGCCCTCGCTCGTGCCGCCGGCGAGATCAACGAGAAGGACGAGACGGAGCGTTGCTGGCAGTTCCTTCAGGACAGCAGCGCCGAGGCGTACGCCGAGCTGAAGCGATAGTCACCGCGCCAGAGTTGACTGTGCCGTCGTCACTCAGCAGGAGATGGCGGCACGGATTACACGATCACATGTAGCGCCCCTCTCCGAGGGCACCGGTCCGTGGCCCTTCCAGCCGTTGCGGCGCAGGGCGTCCAGGCCGCGGTGGTAGCCGGTCCGCGCGTAGGCGTACGACTCGACGACGCTGCCACGCTCGTACGCCTCGTCGCCGAGCTGCGCCCAGGCGAGCGAGGAGGTGGGCTACTTGGCGGCGGCATCGGCCGGGGCCGTGCCGTTCGCGAGGAGCTCGCGCGGCTCCGGGTCGTCGGGGAGGTGGGTCGGGGGCGGTCCCCCGAGGAGGTTCTCGTGAATCGTCATGGGTTCCGGTCTGCTGCATCGTCCGTGATCGGTAGCGGTTGGCTGCGGCCCTTCTGGAGCAAACGGTTCCGCGTACGCACTGCGATCAGCCACCAAGCCGCGCGTGTTCACGACAACAGGGGACACGCCACAGATGATCTTCACCTACAAGATCGACACCAGCGGCACCGTCACGAAGCCGGACCAGCGCTGGAAGCCTTGGCGGATACCGAGTCCGGAGGCGCGGCGGCGCGCGCCGGCTCCAGCGGAGGTGCCGTGACACACCCGTGCGTACGGCACTGGGGGCGCCGACAGTCGGGCGGCGGGCGGCGTACGGTCGCGAAGGCCAGCGCCGCCCCGACCACCAGCACACCCGCGCACAGCGGCATCGCCCGCCGGAAGGCCGCGTTGAAGGCGTCCGCCGAGCGGTACGCATCCGGGCCCATCCCCGCGAGCAGCGGCAGCGCGGCCACGGCGAGGAGCCCGGCCGCTCGGGCCGCCGCATTGTTGATGCCGCTGGCCAGGCCCGCCCGCGAGGTGTCCACGGAGGCGAGGACGGTGGCGGTCAGCGGCGCGACCAGGACGACCATGCCCAGACCCATCACCAGCAGCGCGGGCAGCACATCGACGACGTACGAGGCGCCCTTGCCGACGCGCAGCATCAGCAGCATGGCCGCCGCGCACAGCAGCGGACCCACGGTGAGCGGGATGCGGGGACCGATGCGCTGGGCGAGTTCCCCCGAGCGCGCCGAGAACAGCAGCATCAGGACGGTCGTCGGCAGCAGCGCCACACCGGCCTCGAGCGCCGAGTAGCCCGACACGACCTGGAGCTGTAGCGCGGTCAGGAAGAAAAAGCCGCCGAAGGCCGCGTAGACGCACAGAGTGACGAGATTGACGGCCGTGAACTGGCGCGAGGCGAAGATGTCGAGCGGCATCATCGGATCGGCCCGGCGCCGCTCGACATACACGAAGGCCACCCCCGCGACCACGCCCGCGACCGCCGTCACCACGACGACCACCGAGCCGCTGCGTGCCTCGATCAGGGCGTACGTCACCAGAGCGAGCGCGAGTGCGCCCAGCGCGGCGCCGAGGACGTCGAAGCCGTGGTGCGTGCGCTCGTCGGACGACTCGGGGACGTGGCGCAGCGCGATCGGGGCACACACCAGTGCCACCGGGATGTTCAGCAGGAAGACCCAGCGCCAGCCGGGGCCGTCCACCAGCCAGCCGCCCAGGAACGGCCCGATCGCCGCCCCGACGCCTCCGAAGCCCGACCACAGGCCGACGGCCCGGGCCCGGTCGTCCGGATGGAAGGAGGCCTGGATGAGCGCGAGCGAACCGGGGGTGAGCAGGGCGCCCCCGATCCCCTGCAGGGCGCGGGCGGCGATCAGCACGCCGACGTTCGGCGCGAGACCGCACAGCAGCGAGGCGGCCGCGAACCACACCACACCCAGGACGAACACCTTGCGCCGCCCGAAACGGTCCCCGAGCGATCCGCCCAGCAGGATCAGCCCGGCCAGCGTCAGCATGTACGCGTTGACGGTCCACTGCAGGGCCGCGAGGCTCGCGTTAAGGTCACGGCCGATGGTCGGCAGCGCGACGTTGACGACCGTCGAGTCCAGCATGGCCATGCTGGAGCCGAGCACGGTGGTCAGCAGGATCCATTTGCCCTTGGGGGTGGAGATCCGTACGGCCGGTTTCTGTCCCGGTCTCTCCTGCAGAGGGGCAGCCATACCTCGGAGCATACGGAAGGGCCCGGCACCGCGGGGGTGCCGAGCCCGAACCGAAGGTGATCGCTACTTGAGCTTGGTGCCCGTGGAACGCAGCGCGGCGCAGGCCTCGGTCACGCGCTTGGCCATGCCGGCCTCGGCGAGCTTGCCCCAGGTGCGCGGGTCGTAGGTCTTCTTGGAGCCGACCTCGCCGTCGACCTTCAGGACACCGTCGTAGTTGCGGAACATGTGGTCCGCGACGGGGCGCGTGAAGGCGTACTGCGTGTCGGTGTCGAGGTTCATCTTCACGACGCCGTTCTCCAGCGCCGTGGCGATCTCCTCGGCCGTGGAGCCGGAGCCGCCGTGGAAGACGAAGTCGAACGGGTTCGCCTTGCCGTACTTGGCGGCGACGCCCGCCTGGAGGTCCTTGAGGAGCTCGGGGCGCAGGACGACGTTGCCCGGCTTGTAGACGCCGTGCACGTTGCCGAAGGACGCGGCGAGCAGGTAGCGGCCCTTGTCGCCCAGGCCGAGGGCCTCGGCGGTGCGCAGCGCGTCGTCGACGGTCGTGTACAGCTCGTCGTTGATCTCGTGGCTGACGCCGTCCTCCTCGCCACCGGTCGGGGTGATCTCGACCTCGAGGATGATCTTCGCGGCGACGGCCTTCGCGAGCAGCTCCTGGCCGATGGCCAGGTTGTCGGCGAGGGTCTCGGCGGAGCCGTCCCACATGTGGGACTGGAACAGCGGGTTCTCGCCCTTGGCGACGCGCTCGGCGGAGATGTCGAGCAGCGGACGTACGTAGCCGTCCAGCTTGTCCTTGGGGCAGTGGTCCGTGTGCAGCGCGACGGTGATGTCGTACTTCGCGGCGACGATGTGGGCGAACTCGGCGAGCGCGACGGCGCCGGTCACCATGTCCTTGTTGTACTGGCCGCCCAGGAACTCCGCACCACCGGTGGAGATCTGGATGATGCCGTCGCTCTCGGCCTCCGCGAAGCCGCGCAGCGCAGCGTGCAGGGTCTGGGACGAGGTCACGTTGATGGCCGGGTAGGCGAACTTGCCTGCCTTCGCCCGGTCGAGCATCTCGTTGTAGACCTCGGGGGTTGCGATGGGCATCTGTCCGCTCCTTGTATGTGCGGGTCTGCGTACTGCTGTACGCCTGGACTGCTGCTTACGGCCCTGACCTAGGGGGCGACGTCATCGTCGGCCCCATCTTTCCAGACTTGACCCTGTGCTCCGGCCACGGCGTCCGACACCCGTCGGTAACCCCTGGGAACACCGGTCCCAGGGGTCCGCGTGTCAGTCCAGCCCCAGCTCGTCCTTCGCGTAGGCGAAAAGGTACGGCACCCCGGCGCCCGCCTCGATCTTCTCGGCGGCGCCGGTGGCACGGTCGACGATCGTCGCGACGCCGACGACCTCCGCGCCGGCCTCGCGGACCGCCTCGACAGCCGTGAGCGGGGAGCCACCGGTGGTGGACGTGTCCTCGACGACGAGCACACGCCGGCCCTTGATCTCCGGCCCTTCCACGCGCCGCTGCAGACCGTGCGCCTTGGCGGCCTTGCGCACGACGAAGGCGTCGAGACGCTTCCCGCGCGCGGCGGCCGCGTGCAGCATGGCCGCGGCCACGGGATCGGCGCCCATGGTCAGCCCGCCCACGGCGTCGAAGTCCAGCTCGGCCGTGAGATCGAGGAGGACCTGCCCGACGAGCGGCGCGGCCTCCCCGTCCAGGGTGATGCGGCGCAGGTCGACGTAGTAGTCCGCCTCAAGACCCGACGAAAGGGTCACCTTGCCGTGCACCACGGCCTTGTCCTTGATCTGCTGCAGCAGCGCGCCGCGTACGTCACTCATGTCCGCCAGCTTAGAGGCGCCGCCAGCTCCAGGTCGTGGTCGCCTCCAAGGGCTCGATGGGGGTGACCAGGCGGGGGTGGGTGTTCAGCCCGTTGGGCGGCCCCGTCTGGGGCTCCACGCACACGGCCGCCTCCTGCTCGTCGTAGACGACGACCCACTCCTCGCGGCTGGCGACCTTCAGCTCGAGCTGCCCGGGCCAGGTGAGCGTCACGTCGACGCCGTCCGGCATGCCGAAGCAGTCGTCCCAGGGGCTGGGCTTCGGCTCGATCCGCCGCCCGGTGGGCAGGTGGTCGTCGCCGCGCTCCTCCTGCCAGCCGGGCCGGAAGTCGACGCGGGCGTCCTCGCCGTCTCCCCCCAGGTTCCTGTTGAACCACGGGTGCCAGCCGATCTGGGCCGGGAAGGACGATTCGTACGTCTCCACGGACATCGTGAGCGTGAAGGCGTCCTCGGTCAGGGTGAAGGCCTGGGTGACGCGGCCGGGGTACGGCCAGGGGGCGACGAGGTCGTAGGTGATGACGGCCTCGTTCTTCGTGGTGCGGGCGGTGCGCCAGGCGCCGTCGCGGGCGGTGCCGTGGATGGCGTGCGGTGGGGAGTTGAGCGGCATCTGCTGGACGGTGGCGCCGTCCAGGAACCGTCCTTCGCGGATCCGGCCGCACCACGGGACCATGGGAAAGCACCCGAACCTCGCGCCCTGCCGCAGCAGTTCGACGCCGCCGACTCGCAGACTTCCGACCCGTCCGCCGTTGGCCGGCGCCACGGTCACCTCCGCGTCACCCGCGGTCAGCGTGATGTCTTCGTTACTCACGGAGTTGACCCTACTGGGACGGGGCCCGCCTGCGGGATTTCGCCCCCGCCGCCCCTACCCATTCCCTCCACCGGGGGTCCGCCCCTTCGACCCCGGCAGGGGGTTGCGGCCCCTGCACCCCGTCTCGGGCTCCGTCCCTGGGCCCTCGAGTGGTTTTTTGGCTGCCGGTGAGTGGGGGGGCTGGTCGCGGAGTTCCCCGTGCCCCCTACGGGGGGCGGAATCAGCGACGTTTACGGAGGGCGCGGGTCAGGGCGATCGCCGAGGCGAGGGCCAGGGCCGCGGCGGGGGCCGCCCAGCGGAGGGTGTCGCGGGCGGCGGTGGCCTCCGGCGGCGGGACGGGGGCGTAGCGGCCGCGAGGCGGAGCGTGGTCCACCTCCTCCGCGCTGCGACCGATCATCGTCCGCCGCGCGTGCGCCGCCTCGGCCATGGCATCCTCCTCGCCCGGCTCCCCCGCCTCCACCACGAACTCCTCCTCCACGAGCTCGTCGTCCTCCAGCGAATCGAGCGACGGAGCCGGAACCTCGACCTCGAAGACGGACTCGGACTCGGACTCGGACTCGGACTCCGGCTCGGACTCGGACTCGGACTCGGACTCGGCCGAAGCCTCGGATTCAGCCACCACATCCGGCTCGGACTCGTCCCGGAACTCGGGCAGAGCCACCGCACCGGGCTCGGGCTCCGGCTCGGCCCGGGACTCGGGCTCCACCGCCGCGTCCGGCTGAGGCTCCCGCTCACCCTCCGCCCCCAAGTTCTCCGCGAACCGGCTCAGCAGCCGCGCCCCCGACGAGGACACCGCGTCCGGCGGGAGCTCCGCCACGCGGCCGTCGCCGGAGGCTGTGCCCGTGAAGGTGAGGGTGGTGCCGCCGTCGGTGGCGCGCAGGTGTACGGCGAGGGCGAGCTTCACGGAGCCGGTGCCGCGGGCCTCGGTCGCGTCGCCCTCGACGGCGTAGGTGCCGTCGTCCTGGGCGGTGACCCGGAGCGCCCCGCGGTAGGTGATCGTGTGGCCGCTCACGCGGACTTTCAGGCGCCCGGAGACGGGCGGCGTCCCCGCGTCCTGCTGGAGGCCTGGAACCGCACGGGCCACCCGCACGGGATCGGCCAGCGCCTCCCTCAACCGCTCGGCCGGAACCGGAACGAACACCTCATGCTCCATGTCAGCCGAGCCTACCCAGCACGGCCAGAACCGCACCCGCGTATCACGGGATTCCTCCGCCTCCACCTCAGTCGGCGTACCGCGGATGCACCAGGGTGGAGGGCGGGAGGCGGGCCGTGACGCGCGTTCGGTAGGCCGCCCGCGCGTCCGCCGCCAGGGCCGCCCGGGTCAGCGTGCGCAGCCGCGGCCCGTCCGGGGCGAGGCCCAGGCGTACGCCCGTACGGGAGGCCGAGGCCAGGATGAAGCCCCAGTCCCGGGGGACCTTCGACGTACCGCCCGCCGTACGGTCGGGACCCGCCGCGAAGCCGGAGTCCCGGCCGCCCACGCGGTAGGGGGCGGTGCGCAGGCCGGCCGCCCGGATCGTCCTGTCCACCGTCCAGAAGACGCGGCGGCGGGAGGCGACCGGGCCCGCGTGGACCGCCAGGCGCCCGTCGGGGGCAAGGACGCGGTGCGCCAGGCCGTAGAACTCCTGCGAGTACAGCTTCGTACTGGCGGTGATGCCCGGGTCGGGGAGGTCCGAGATGACGACGTCGTACGTCGACGGGGCGCTGCGCAGCCAGTGGAAGGCGTCCGCGGTCATGACGTGCACGCGCGGGTCGTCGTACGCGTGGCCGTTCAGGGCCGACAGCGCCGGATCGTTGCGCGCCAACCGCACCACCCCCGCATCGAGTTCGACGACATCGACACTGCGCACCCCGGGGTAGCGCAGCACTTCGCGCGCAGCGAGCCCGTCGCCGCCGCCGAGGATGAGCACGCGCGCGTGCGGGCCGTTCATCGCGGGGTGCACGAGCGCCTCGTGGTAGCGGTCCTCGTCGCGGCCGCTGACCCGGAGGCGACCGTCGAGGAAGAGGCGCAGCGGACGGCCGTGCGTGCCGCCGGTGAGGACGACCTCCTGGACGTCCGTCTGGAGGGCGACCCGCACGTCCGTCCCGTACACCGCGTGCCGCGCGGCCCGTTCGAAGTCGTCGACCAACACCGCTGCCGCGGCGAGGAGTCCGAGGACGACGAGGTTGGCGACCAGGAGGACCCAGCGCGCCCGGCGGGTCAAGTCTCCCCGGAACAGGCCGAGTACGAGGGCCCCGCCGGCCACCGCGTTCACCGTTCCGGTGAGCAGCGCGCCCGTCAGCTGGCCGAGCAGCGGGAGAAGGAGGAAGGGAAAAGCCAGGCCACCCACCAGCGCGCCCACGTAGTCCGCCGCAAACAGGTCCGCCACCGCTCCGCCCGGGTCCTGGCGGCGGATGCGCTGTATCAGCTCCATGAGGAGGGGGACTTCGGCGCCGATCAGCAGGCCGATGGTGAGGGAGAAGGCCACCAGCAGATAGCGGCATCCGTCCGCCCAGACGCCACCCCAGTCCCCCGTCCATGCGAACACCGCGTACAGCGCCATCGCGCTGCAGCCGCCGACGAGCGCCAGCGCCGCCTCGACCGCGCCGAAGCCTGCCGCCGCGCGGGGACGCAGCCGCTTCGCGGCGAGGGAGCCGATGCCCATGGCGAAGACCATGACGGAGAGCACGACGGAGGCCTGGGTGACCGAGTCGCCGATCAAGTACGAGGCGAGGGCGACGAGTTCGAGTTCGTACACGAGTCCGCACGCCGCACAGACGAATACGCCGGCGAGGACGAGGAACCGGCCGATGCCCGGGCGGACGGGCAGCCGCGCCTGGCCCTGGACGGCCCAGGGCGGCGGCGCGCCGGGGGGAGCGGGCGCGTGCGGTTCGATCACCCAGCGAACGCTACGTCACGGCGACGCTACGCTTCGTCACCCACACGTGTGGAACCTCGGCGCTTTATGGCACTCCGGGTTGGGGAGGGCGTATCCGGGTCTCCGCCCCACGCCCCATCAACCCCCGCTGCCCCCCGAATCCCCACTCTCGTCCTCGTCGCCACCAACTGGCCGTCCTGCGGGTACGCGTGCCACGTGCGCCAGTGGACCTGACCCTCGTGGCGCTGGGCGAGCAGGGCGGTGAAGGCGTGGGGGCTGCCGGGGAAGACGCCCGCCAGACCGTTGGGGTGGTCGGAGACCAGGGCCAGCAACTCCTGGGCGCGGCCCGCGAAGGAGCCGGGGGGCAGCACTTCGACGCGGGCCGCGAACTCGTACTCCCAGTCGCCGACCCGCTTCGCCACGCCGAGCGGGAGGGGCGTGCTGCTGCCGGGAAGGCACGCGACGGTCTCCGAACAACTGCCCCGCTCCTCCTCCAGGAGCACCTGGTGGGACGCGCCCAGGAGTCTCAATTGGAGCTTCGACCCGGCGAGTTCGAGGTCGAGCGTGGCGAGGGCAGGCAGCGGTTCGCGGCCCAGGGTCCACGCGAGATCGGCCGCGCGCGTGTCGGTGTAGGAGGTTTTCAGGGTCGTGAGCATGGGTCGGCTCCGCTAGCACGCAAAGTGAGGTGGGGGTCCGGCGCACCCGGTCGGCACCGGGGGAACGGCCCGGTCAGCCTGGTCAGGAAGGACGACCCGACGCCAAGATGACGACAGGGCCTCGGGGCTGCGTTGGTGATTTAGAGGGAATCATGAACTGTGGCGCCGCCACAGCCTTTTTACCCAACTTCGTAGGGTTTCCATCCCCCCGAGGGCTCCACAGCTCAACTGTTCAACTACAGCGTGCGCCCGGCGCACGGAAGTGCCCGTCGGCAGCCGTTGCCCGACGGGCACTTCCGTGTGCTCCGGATGCGCTTCCCCCAGTGGGAGCTCAGCTGCCCCGTGTCAGCTGCCTCCGCCGCATCCGCCCCCGCCGCCACAGGAGGACCCGCCTCCGCAGGACGAGCCTCCGCACGACGAGTGACCGCCGCACGAGTGGCCCCCGTGGTGCCCGGACGAGCCGCTGTCGCCGACGCCGCCGGCCCACCAGCTGCTACTGCCGCTGTCCGACGAGGAGCCGCGGCGCGAACGGCGGCCCCCCTTCGAGAGCGTGACCTTCGACTGGCTGCGGCCGGTGGCCTTGAAGGCCACGACGAACACGATGCACACGACCGCCAGGATGATGCCGATGACCATGGCGCCACCCTCCTTTCGTTCCCCCGAAGCGGCCCCCCGTGGGCCGTGCTTCCCGTATCGCTTCTTGCGTGAGAGGGGGATGCCCTCGCGTCTCACGGCCCAAAGCAGAGTTGAGGAAGTTCAGAGGGTTCTCTCCGGGAAACGACCCCTGACCTGCACAGAAGGGCAGGTCAGGGGCCGTCAGGGTCTCACTGGGCCGTCTGTGGGCCGTGATCTTCCTGCGAGGCATGCTGCAACACCGTGTCGATGGCACGGCGGGCACGCTCGCGGCTGTCGGACATCAGGTGGGCGTACACCCGCAGGGTCAGCGCCGGGTCGGCGTGCCCCATGTACTCGCTGACGGCCTTGATGTTCTCGCCCGCGTCCAACAGCGCGGAGGCGTAGAAATGCCGGAGGGCTTGCATGCCGTGCTCACGCGCCGACTCGTACTTGCCGTCATCGTCCGCTTTCGGGATAAGGCCCGCGAGAGCGGGCTTCCATTCCTTGCCGTTGAAGTTGCTCCGCCACACCAAGCCCCCTTGCTGCCCTTGCCGTAGCGGTCGGTCTTGACCTTGAGGGGCTTGCCGTCCGATCCGGTCTCGGTCCTGTACCAGCGATCTTGAATGTGTCCGGCCATCAGGCGGCCCCTTCCATGAGGGACTCCACCCAGGCCCGCACGTCGCTAGGGTCGAAGCGCAGGTGCCGGCCGACCCGGAAGCCGCGGGGACCGGTGTGCTTCCGGCGCCACTGGTAGACCGTCTCCACGCTCGGCAGCTCGAACATCTCGACCAAGTCCTCAGGTGTCAGGAACCTGTTCGGCAGCTCTGAGGCCATGGTCAGCAGCCCCTCTCGTCGGCGAGCAGGTAGGGCAGCTCTTCGCGGGCGGTCTCGCGGTTGAGTTGGATGTCTCGGCGGATGTTGGCGGTGAGCCAGGATTCGCCGGGGGTGTGGCCGTGGCCGGCGTAGGTCCAGTGGGCGAGGGTGAGCGTGCTTGCCCCCGTCTATCCATGCCGTAAGCACGGCCGTGGAGTTGGGAGACGCCGGGCTTGCCCTGGAAGTGGCCCACCGGGTCGACGCATCGGGTCTGTCCCCCGAGCGGCAATCGCGTTTCCTGCTTGACGTGGCGCGAGCGCACGCGCAGCGGCGACACGTCGGTGAGGCCACAGCCGCGCTCTTGGAAGCCGAAGCCCTGGCACCCGAGCAGATCCAAGACCATCACTTGGCCCGCGAGGTCATCCGCGACTTGATCCAACTCTCCGGAACTCGCATCCCTGAGGCACTGCGCGACTTGGCCGAGCGGAGCGCTGTCGTCTAGGACCATGTGCCACTGACGATCTTGTTACAGATTTCTCTACCTCATCGAGCGGGAAACAACGGTGAACCGCGGGCACTCAGGGGCAGTGGGCAACGCAACGGCCCCTGACCGAGTTGCCTGGTCAGGGGCCGTTCACCTGCGGTGGGTGTGGGATTTGAACCCACGGTCACATCGCTGCGACGACGATTTTCAAGATTGTCACTGGCTTGCTTCGGCCATTGAGACTCGGCCCGACTGCGCGGCTTGCTCACGTGTCCTGGGATGCTGCCTTCCGACGCCGCAGCATCACAGCGGGAAGGATCACACCACCCAGGGCCAGCCCGGCCGCCCCTCCGTAGAAGGCCATGTGCCTGCCGCCGACAACGGCGTGTGCCGGGACCGGCCGCCCGTGACCTCTGTGGCGTGGGAAGGTGATGCGGGCGCGGTAGGTCTCCTCGTACAGGCCGCTCTTGAGGTTGAGCGTGGCCTTCCAGGGGCCGTTGGCCACTTGGTCGGTCACCGGCACTGTCACCGGCTCGGACTGGCCGGGCGCGAGGGTGGTGCCGAGCTGAACCGCGTAAGGTCCGGCGTTGATGCTCCCTCTCACCTTGCTCAGATTGAGGGTTCCGCTCAAGTCCAGAGCACGGCCGCCGGTGTTGTGGACCTGGGCCTTGACGATTGCCCGACCAGCCCGGTCGCGTTCGGCGGTCATCGTGTCGACCGTGAATTTGGTCGGCGGCGGATTGTGGCCGCCCACGGAGAGATACAGCCGGATCCCTGCGCGGTTGACCAGCGTGACGCCAGGGCCGGCTCCTCCGGACATCTGTGCCCAGATGACGCCGTATCTCTCGCCGGGGGCCGCGTCCCGGGGCACGCGGATCGTCACGGACGTACGGGCCGTGGAGTGGGCCGGCACCTCGAGCCGTTTCCTGGACAGCGACGTCCACGAGGTCAGTTCGCTTCTTTGTCGTCCGAACGCTCCGATGAACGAACCGTGCCTGATTCTCGCAGCGCTGGGATACACCACCACGCGCGCCGGCTCGTCGGAGGTGTTCGCCACCTCCACGCGCCGGCGGATGGTGGCTCCCGGATGCAGGTTGTCGATGATGTACTGACGTGCGCGTGTGTCGTTGACCAGGGACGCGGGAACGTCGACGAGCCGCACGGAGAAGCTGCCGTGAACGTCAGTGCCCTCCGCCGCGACCCGGGGGGATGCGGTTGCGGACGGAGGGGCGCCGATGGTCCCGGCAAGCGCCAGCAGCCCCAGCGCTCCAGCCGGAATGTACTTGTGCACAGAAGAAGCCTCGGTTGGGTGCCGCTAGGTCACGCCACGGAATGCGTGATGGTCGAGTTGTACGTGCCCGCGAGCGAGTTCGCGGGGACCGTGATCGAGATCGTCGGGTTCCAGGTCGCCGAGTTGGAGCCGGAGACCCCCGTGGCGGTCTGCACGGGGCCCGGCGGATACATGGGGCTCAGGTCGTGCGGGGTCACCGTGGCGGTGCCGATGACGTTCGCCTGGGGAGCGTGGTACGTGCTGGAGTTCGGTGCGGAGACCGAGATGGTGGTGTTGTTGGGGCCCGTGAAGTCCACTGCCTGCGCTGTGGCGGTCCAGTCGGCGGTAGCGCCGCGCTGGTCGGTCACGGTGACGTTGCCCAGTTGATTGGTGACCGTCTGCGGGCTGGAGCTTACGGCGGTCGAACCGAGGTTGACCGGTCCTGCCGGCACTGTGATGCCGAGGCCGCCGCCGGTCACCTCCAGCGTCACGGGGGTGTCTTCGGCGGAGGCCGATGTGGGGAAGGCCAGAACCGCCACGCTGGACAGCACCACAGACAAGGGAATGCCACGATGCATTCTCTTTTTCCTCTCGAGGGGAGACGAATCAGCGTCTCGCTGCGTGATCATTGACATATTGAGGGCCTGATTCCACCGCCTGTAGCTGTTCCCGATCCGACACGACCGCGGCTAGCTGATTCGGATCAAAATTCATTTCGGTTAATTGTTCCGCCCCCTCGGGTGGTCGCGGAGAACGCCGTCGGAAAGCCCGTCGCACAGGGCGGAATGGCAGTAACGGCCGCCAACGCACTTTGAACCGTGCACAAGGCACAGCAGCATGCAGTCTGCATTCGTGCCGGCCATAGTCGTGCCACATCCTGGGGTCAACCACGATCCCCCAGCCCGATCCGAAAGGTTGCTGTACCGCAGCGAACTACAGCAACCTCAGCAACCGATCACGTGCGTTCGGGTCCTCGTGGGGCCATCGCCGCACCTCGCTCCTAACGCGGGGCTGGCGTCGAGGGCCGTGGTGCGGCACCCTCCGGGGCCGTCTCTGGGCCGTCCGAGGGCAGCCAACGACGACAGACCACGCCCGCTTTCTCCCTGGCCAGAGATGGCGCGTTGGGTACCACCGCAGGCGTTCATCCGCGAAGCCATGTTGAGGAAGTTCAGAGCTTGGGCGCAGGATGACCGGCATGACCTCCAGCGCGCGCCCCTTCCTCAACCGCCGGCTCGCCGAGTTCGGAACGACGATCTTCGCCGAGATGTCGGCCCTCGCGATGAGCACCGGCTCGATCAACCTCGGCCAGGGCTTCCCCGACACCGACGGTCCCGAGGAGATCCGGGAAGCGGCCGTGCGGGCGCTGCGGGACGGGCGCGGCAACCAGTACCCGCCGGGTCCCGGCATCCCCGAGCTGCGCGCGGCGATCGCCGCGCACCAGGAGCGCCGGTACGGCCTTTCGTACGACCCCGACACCGAGGTCCTGGTCACGGCGGGCGCCACGGAGGCCATCGCCGCCACCCTGCTCGCCCTGCTGGAGCCCGGCGACGAGGTGATCGCCTTCGAGCCGTACTACGACTCGTACGCGGCCTGCATCGCGATGGCGGGGGGCACCCGGGTCCCGGTCACACTGCGCCCGCACGAGGGCAGCTTCCGGCTCGACCTCGACGAGTTGCGCGACGCCGTCACCGACAAGACCCGCCTGCTGCTGATCAACACCCCGCACAACCCGACCGGCACCGTGCTCACCCGCGAGGAGCTCACCGAGATCGCAAGGCTCGCTGTGGAGCGTGACCTCCTTGTGGTCACGGACGAGGTCTACGAGCACCTCGTCTTCGACGCCGCCGAGCACCTGCCGCCGGCCACGTTCCCGGGGATGCGCGAGCGGACGGTCACCATCGGGAGCGCGGGGAAGACCTTCTCGTTCACCGGCTGGAAGGTGGGCTGGGTGACCGCCGCGCCCGGCCTGGTCACGGCGGTGCGCTCGGCGAAGCAGTTCCTGACATACGTGTCGTCGGGCCCGTTCCAGTACGCGGTCGCCGAGGCCCTGGCCCTGCCCGACACCTACTTCGACGCCTTCCGCGCGGACATGCTCGCCAAACGCGACCTGCTGACGGCGGGACTCACGGAGGCGGGCTTCGCCGTGTTCCGCCCGGCCGGCACGTACTTCATCACCACCGACATCCGCCCGCTCGGCGAGAGCGACGGTTTCGCCTTCTGCCGTTCGCTGCCGGAGCGCGCGGGCGTCGTCGCCATCCCGAACGCGGTCTTCTACGACCACCGTGAGGCCGGCGCCCCGTTCGTGCGGTTCGCGTTCTGCAAGCAGACCTCGGTGCTGGAGGAGGCGGTGGGACGTCTGAAAGCGCTGGCGGGCTGACGACAGGCCCCGGGTGCCGTAGACGAAACGAGGGCGGGCGTTTCCCGGCAGTTCCGACCTCCGGACGTCGTCTTCCGTCAGCTGGGCAGGGGCGTCGTACTCGACCAGAACGCGGACGCACGTTCGGCTCCGGCAGCTTCTGCCTCGAGTAGTCGGGGCCATTCGACTTGCTCGTCGGCTGAGCAACCTCGGACTTCTCCACGCACGGGGTGGTGACGCTCAGATGGGCCTGGCCGTTCGGCCCGATCAGCACCTCCAGCTGGAACCCGTCCTGTGTCTCGAAGTCGGCCGCAAGGCCGTTCGGACTCGTGGCGACGAGCTGGTAGCCCCTGCTCTTCCAGTGGCGTTCCAGGACGCCGAGGCAACTGCCGCGCCGTTCGGCGGAGATGACCGTCATGGCGGAACGGTCACGAGAATGAGCACCAGCGCGGCAGCCGCTGCAACCCTCGCCCTCATCGCGGCGTCTCCCTCACGACGTATCCGCACGTCGCCCTTCCTGCGGCACGGCCTCCCCTCTCACTCCGGTCGGCCTGGCACCTGCATCGTCTGCGGTGCAGGCTGTTACGGGCCCGGCCTCTTCACCGATCCCGTGCTGGATCGTCTGGATATTCTGACCCGCTGTCAGGAGTGCTCAGGTGTCGTAGACGGTGGAGCGATGCCCGACGTGTACGACCCACACCACCAGCTCGCCGTTGTCGATTGTGTAGATCACGCGGTAGTCGCCTACCCGTAGGCGCCGCCGGTCGGGCTGGGAGACGAGGGCCGTGGTGTTGAACCCCATCGGGTCGTTCTCCAGCTCAGCCAGCTTGGCCAAAATGCGGAGGGCCATGTCTCGCGGCACCTTGCGGAGTTCGGTCTGAGCCTCGGCTCGGAAGACGGTGCGGTACTCACTCACTGCGCGCCAGCGTCTCCCTCATGATGTCCTCGATCGGGATGCCGGGTGCCGGGTTGGTCATGCGCTCGTCGATGATCCGGTTGATCTCGCGCTCTTCCCACTCCTGGTATTTGCGCAGCACTTCGATGGACACGACGGCGGCGACCTGCTTGCCGCGCCGGGTGATGACGGTAGGTACGTCGTCCCGGTCGGCCCGCTCCACGACCTCGGCCAGGTGTGCCCGGACATCGCGGATCGACTCTATGGGCATGGGCTGCGTCATGCACCCAAGGGTAACGAGTGTCTCATGTGTACACAACAGCTCACTGTCTCTCGAGTGTGTAGCCCCGTGGGCCCTCACGCGAATATGTGCGCGAACGAGGTGTCGGCTGGGTTACCGGCGCCCCCGATCTCGTCGCCGCCGTCCGCTCGGCCAAGCAATTCCTGACGTACGTCGCCTCCGGGCCCTTCCAATACGCCGTGGCCGAGGCCCTGCGCCTTCCCGACTCGTACTTCGCGGACTTCCGCGCGGACATGCTGGCCAAACGGGACCTGCTCGCGGGCGGCCTGGAGCAGGCGGGCTTCAAGGTTTTCCGCCCGGCCGGCACGTACTTCATCACCACCGATATCCGGCCCCTCGGTGAGAGCGACGGTTTCACCTTCTGCCGTGCGCTGCCGGAGCGCTGCGGGGTGGTCGCGATCCCCAACGCGGTCTTCTACGACCACCGTGAGCAGGGCGCACCCTTTGTCCGCTTCGCGTTCTGCAAGCGGACAGGCGTGCTGGAGGAGGCGGCCTCCCGACTCAAGACGCTGGCCGCCTGACAGCCACAGACGCACCAGCACATGTACCGGCCACATCGCCTGGTTGCTCCGAGCCGCCGCGCACCCGGACTCGACTGCCGCCTGGTCGACCGCCGCAGGGCACCTTCCCGCTCGCCGCGGGCCGTGATCCAGCCGGGCCAGCTCCGTGCGGGCGGCGTCCGGGTCGTAGTCCTCGGCCAGCACCCCCAGCAGGCCGGCCGCCGGCGCCTGGACCAGTTCACCGACCAACGGTGCGTCCCTGCCGGCCGCCAGCAACCGCTGTCGTACGGCCCGGGTAGCGAGCTCGGTGAGACGGATGAGCTCGACCGGCCCGGCGGTCAGCTCCTCTCGCCGGGCATCGGCACGCTCCCGCGCCGCCGGGTCCGTTGCCGCCCCGCGACGCCCAGCAGCTCCGCGAGCTCAGGCGGCATGTCCGCGAGCAGCTCGGGACCGGCATCGGAGAGGTCGATGTCGAGAAACACCGGATCGGCCATCCCACGGTCACGCTCGATCGCGCCCAGGTCGTCCAGCAGGTCGAGCACCGCGCGCAGGTCCCGGTCGGCGTGCTCGAACCACATCCGGTGCTGAAGGTCCAACCCGGCGTCGAGCTGGAAGGAGGTCCGATAGGCCAGGTGTACCGTGTCGCGCAGCCGCGGCCAGGGCATCGGGTACGGCAGGCTGTAGAGCGTGTTCAGCACATCCTCCAGCACCTCCTCGTAGACATCGAAGAGCAGCGACTCGACGTGCCAGCCGCTGCGTGCCCCGATCAGGGCCTGCCGCAGCTCGAAGCACGCCTCGAAGGCGCGCAGCCACAGCTGGAGCGGGTCGGCCAGCACCGGCCGGGCCTTGGCCACCGCGTACAACCGCCCCTTGACCACCCGGACCAGCCGTGCCTTCTTCGCCCACTCCATCAGCAGTCCCAGCCGCGGCAGGTCGGCCGAAGAGCGCACCCCCTCAATCCTGTCGCCGGTGCCGAGCACGTCCACCAGCTCGCGGGCCTCCGCCATCCGCAGCCGTCCCGTCGCCGTCACCGGGCGGCCGCCCTGCCCCGCCCATTCGGCGAGTCCGCGCAACTGCGGTGCCGACGGCACGGGCCTGGCCGGCGGGGAGTTGCTCGTCAGCGGGCGTCTGCCTCGGGCTCCGGGCGCGGGAGTTCGTCGAGGTCGAGGGTGAAGGTGCGGCCGTCGGCCAGGGGGATGGGGAGCTTGCCCGTGCCGTACTTGTGGGTGTGTGCCGCGATGTAACCGGTGGCGGTCGGCTGGGTGTGGAGGACGACTTCCTGGGCGTAGGGGTCCACGACCAGGTAGATGGGGATGCCGTAGCGGCCGTACTTCGCGGTGCAGTCGTCGTAGTCCTTGCGTGCGGAGGAGGTCGAGACGACCTCGGAGATCAGCAGGACGTCCTCGAAGCTGTAGCGCTTGCCCTCCCGGCGGGCGTCCTCGCGAAGGATCGCCAGATCGGGGGCGGAGTTCTCGTCGGCAGGGAAGTCGATGTAGACGTCGGAGGTGACCTTCGAGTGACGGCCGAGGGCGAGAGCGGAGTCGATCTGCATCGATCTGATGGTGCTGGAGTGCTCTTCGCTCTGCGGAGTCATGATCACCTTTCCATCGGCCCCGAACAGGACCGTGTACCCCTCGGGGAACTCGGTGTGCACGATCGCGTCGACGCTCATGGACGGCTCCTTCCCGTGTGTGGTCAGGATACGGCGGACAGTGCCGTGCCACCGAGCCCGGCGGTACGCCTGTGAGATCCGTCGCCGCCGTCGCCAGGCAGGACGAGGTTGTCGAGGCCGGGCTCCTGCGACGCCGCTGCTCCCCAGTGGCGATGCCCCGCCGGGGCGCCGGCGCCTGGACCGACATCACAGTCCGGGAAACAAATGGGTGCGTGAACACGGCGTCGCCTGGGTGACCGCGCCGCCCGCCCTGGTCAGCGCCGTACGGTCGGCGAAGCAGTTCCTGACGTATGTGTCGGCGGGCCCGTTCCAGTACGCCGTGGCGGAGGCGCTCGCGCTGCCGGACGCGTACTTCGACGCGTTCCGCGCCGACATGCCGGCCAAGCGGGACGTGCTGGCGGCGGGGCTCACGGAAGCCGGGTTCGAGGTCTTCCGCCCGCAGGGCACGTACTTCATCACCACCGACATCGGGCCGCTCGGCGAGTCCGACGGCTTCGCCTTCTGCCGCGCCCTGCCGGAGCGCGCCGGTGTCGTCGCCATCCCGAACGCCGTCTTCTACGACCACCGGGAGGCGGGCGCGCCCTTCGTGCGGTTCACGTTCTGCAAGCAGACGGAGGTGCTTCAGGAGGCGGCGAAACGGCTCAAGGCGGCGTGGTAGTTCCGTAGGCGGCGATCGGGACACTCCGTCGGCAGCAGTGCGGGACGCACCCATGGCAGCACAGCGGCGCGCCGGTATTCACGCCTGGCCCGCCGCCGGCAACTCGACCGGCAACTCGACGGGAGGCGCCTCCGTTAGCACTGCGCGCGCCGTCCCCGCGGACGGCGCGCCGGGGCGAGGTGAACCGTACCCGCACGGAGGCACAAATCTAGCGAATACCCCGTAGGGAACGCACAGTTCGGGTGTGACCCACCCGAGTACCCTCGCTCGCCCCGCCCTCACGGAGCACGGGGACCGCGCCCACCCGTCGCCCCGCGCCGCGCGCAGCCTGCCGAACGCCACGGTGACCGCGCTGGGGCTGTTCGCCGCCGCACGCCTCACCGGCATCCTCGTGCTCGCCGCGACCGCCTGGGCCACCGGCAAGCACCCGCTCGTCCTGCTCGCGCGGTCCTGGGACTCGATCTGGTACCTGCACATCGCGGCGCACGGCTATGGCCGGACGATGTACTTCCAGCCCACCGTCGTCCACAGCGACCTGGCGTTCTTCCCGCTGTACCCGGCGCTGGTGCGCACCGCCACCGCCCTGACGCCGCTGAACGCGGGCACGGCGGGCCTGCTGGTGTCCTGGCTGGCGGCCGCGGCCGCCGCCTGCGGGGTGTACGCGATCGGGGCCCGGCTGCACGGCCGCGCGGTCGGCACCACCCTCGTCCTGCTCTGGGGCCTGCTCCCGCACTCGGTCGTGCTGTCGATGGCGTACACCGAGCCCGTGCTGACCGCCTTCGCCGCCTGGTCGCTGTATGCGCTGCTCGGCGAGCGTTGGCTGTGGGCGGGCTCCCTCGCGGCGCTCGCGGGTCTTTCCCGGCCGAACGGGTTCGCGGTGGCGGCGGCGGTCCTCGCGGCGGCGGCGCAGGAGGCCTGGCGGCGGCGCGGCCGAAAAGTTCCCCACAGGCTGTGGACGGGCGCCGCGCTCGCGCCGCTCGGCTGGGGCGGCTACGTGCTGTGGGTGGGGCACCGCAAGGGCGATCCGCTCGGCGGCTATTTCGAGGTGCAGCGGCTGTGGGGCTCGCGCTTCGACTTCGGGGTGGGCTCGCTCCGCTTCATCAAGCACCTGCTGCTGCACGGGGACCGCTTCGTGTTTCCCGTGACGCTGCTGATCGTCACCGCGGCCGTCCTGCTGTACGCGCTGCTGATCGCCGACCGCACGCCCTTGCCGCTCCTCGTCTACAGCGGCGTACTGCTGCTGATCGCGCTCGGCGGCTCCGGCTTCTTCGAATCGAAGCCGCGCTTCCTGCTGCCGGCCTTCCCGCTGCTGCTGCCGCTGACGCGGGCGCTGGTGCGAACAGCGAGAGCCCGGCCCTGGCACGCGACCCTGGTGGTCGGCGCCCTGGCCGGGCTCTCGTTCGCATACGGCGCGTATCTGGTGGTGATCACCCACACGCCGCTGTGAGTTCCCGGAGGACTACTCCTCGTCGTCTTCGGGCTTCTCCGCCTCGTTGATCTCCTGCTCCAGGCCCAGCTGCTCGACGAGCCACTTGTCGAACTCGATGGCGGCCCGCACCCAGCTGACCGTCGACGAGACGAAGTGTTCCAGGCTGACGCCGGTGCCGATCAGCATCTGCGCCTCGCCGATCAGGCGGACGGTGCCGTCGTCGTGCGTGTGGCTGTAGACCTTGGGCCACAGCGTGCGGCGGTTCCAGTCGTCGATGGACTCCAGAAGCAAGGGCTTCTCGTCGATCTGGTGCGGCCGGTCGTAGAACGTACGCACCGAGAAGACCTGCTGGTCGCCCTCGCCACGGAACATGAAATACGTACGGAACTGCTCCCACGGCGCCGCGAGGTCACCCTCGTCGTCGACGACGTACTTGAGCTCCATCTGGTCAAGGAGCTGCTTCACGAGGTCCTGATCCGGGACGACGGGGCCCGCGGGGCCGCCGGGCTGCGGCTCGGGCTGGCCCCCGAAGTTCGGAATCGAGGACGGGTCGATGCTCACCGTGTATTTCCCTTCGTACGGATTCTGCCATCCTCCCCCATCCAGGGAGGGGAGTGGCAACCCCTGACAGGGCCTGTCGCCCGGGGGCTGGCAAGATCCGGTCACGGGCACCGCTCGGGGCCCTGCGCGAAGCCTCGGCACCGGTCCTCCGAAGGGTCTCGGCGCTGCTCTTCCACAGCGCCTCGGCTCACCGGGCCGGGGCGAAGGTCCCGGCCCGGTGAGCGCGGCCCTACAGCGTCTTGCCCGTCGCCGGGCCCACGATCAGCCCGCCGCCATGGGGGTCCCCCCGGTCGAGCGAAGCCGAGACTGGGGGAGCGTCCACCCGTACCGTGTCGCCGTCCTTGACCTCGCCCGCGAGGATCTCCTTGGCGAGGCGGTCGCCGATGGCGGTCTGGACGAGGCGGCGCAGCGGGCGTGCGCCGTACGCCGGGTCGTTGCCCTCGTCGGCGAGCCAGGCCAGGGCCGCGTCGGTGACCTCCAGGGTCAGCCGGCGCTCGGCGAGCCGCTTGGCGAGCCGGCCGATCTGGAGCCCCGCGATGCGCTCCAGCTCCTCCTTGTCGAGGGCGGAGAAGACCACCAGGTCGTCGAGGCGGTTGAGAAACTCCGGCTTGAAAGAGGCCCGCACGATCTCAAGGACCTGCTGCTTCTTCTCCTCCTCGGAGGTGAGCGGCTCGACAAGGAACTGGCTGCCCAGGTTCGAGGTGAGGATCAGGATGGTGTTGCGGAAGTCGACCGTCCGTCCCTGACCGTCCGTCAGCCGCCCGTCGTCCAGTACCTGGAGCAGGATGTCGAAGACCTCCGGGTGCGCCTTCTCGACCTCGTCCAGCAGGACGACGCTGTACGGGCGCCTGCGCACGGCCTCCGTCAGCTGACCGCCCTCCTCGTAACCGACGTACCCGGGCGGGGCGCCGACCAGCCGCGCGACGGTGTGCTTCTCGCCGTACTCGCTCATGTCGATGCGGACCATGGCCCGCTCGTCGTCGAAGAGGAAGTCGGCGAGCGCCTTGGCCAGTTCGGTCTTGCCGACGCCGGTGGGGCCGAGGAAGAGGAAGGAGCCGGTCGGGCGGTCCGGGTCGGCGATTCCGGCGCGGGTGCGGCGCACGGCGTCCGACACGGCCTGCACGGCCTCGGTCTGGCCGATGAGGCGACGGCCCAACTCCTGCTCCATGCGCAGCAGTTTCTGGGTCTCGCCCTCCAGGAGCCGCCCGGCGGGGATGCCGGTCCAGGAGCCCACGACGTCGGCGATGTCGTCGGGCCCGACCTCTTCCTTCACCATCGTGTCCTTGGCTGCTTCCTCCTCCGCCTCGGAGGCCTCCTCCAAGTCCCTTTCCAGGGACGGGATCTCGCCGTACAGCAGCTTGGAGGCGGTGTCGAAGTCGCCGTCGCGCTGGGCGCGTTCGGCCTGGCCGCGCAGGTCGTCGAGTTTCTCCTTCAGCTCACCGACGCGGTTGAGGGACTGCTTCTCCTTCTCCCAGCGGGCGGTGAGACCGCGCAGCTCCTCCTCCTTGTCGGCGAGGTCGCGGCGCAGCTTCTCGAGGCGCTCCTTGCTGGCGGCGTCGGTCTCCTTGCCGATCGCCAGCTCCTCCATCTTGAGCCGGTCGACGGCGCGCTGGAGTTCGTCGATCTCGACGGGGGACGAGTCGATCTCCATGCGCAGCCGGGACGCGGCCTCGTCGACGAGGTCGATGGCCTTGTCGGGCAGGAAGCGGGAGGTGATGTACCGATCGGAGAGCGTCGCGGCCGCGACGAGCGCGCTGTCCGCGATCTGGACCTTGTGGTGGGCCTCGTAGCGCCCCTTGAGCCCGCGCAGGATCGCGATGGTGTCCTCGACGGTGGGCTCGGCGACCAGCACCTGCTGGAACCGCCGCTCCAGCGCCGGGTCCTTCTCGATCCGCTCGCGGTACTCGTCGAGCGTCGTGGCACCGACCATCCGCAGCTCACCACGGGCGAGCATGGGCTTGAGCATGTTCCCGGCGTCCATGGCGGAGTCGCCGCCGGCCCCGGCGCCCACGACGGTGTGCAACTCGTCGATGAAGGTGATGATCTGCCCGTCGGAGTCCTTGATCTCGGCGAGGACGGTCTTGAGCCGCTCCTCGAACTCACCGCGGTACTTCGCGCCCGCGACCATCGCGCCGAGGTCGAGCGCGACGAGCCGCTTGTCCTTGAGGGACTCGGGCACGTCGCCCTTCACGATGCGCTGGGCGAGCCCCTCGACCACAGCCGTCTTGCCGACACCGGGTTCACCGATGAGGACGGGGTTGTTCTTGGTCCGGCGGGACAGCACCTGCACCACCCGTCGGATCTCCTGATCGCGGCCGATGACGGGGTCGAGCTTGCCCTCGCGCGCCGCGGCCGTGAAGTCGGTACCGAACTTTTCGAGCGCCTTGTACTGGCCCTCGGGATCCGGGGTCGTCACCCGGCGCCCTCCCCTGGTCTTCTGGAACGCCTCGAGCAGCTTTTTCGCACTGGCACCCTGCTGGGAGAGTACGTCGCCGGTCTGGCCGCCCTTCGCGGCGATACCGAGGAGCAGGTGCTCCGTGGAGAGGTAGTCGTCGCCGAGCTCCTTGGCGCGCTCGGCGGCGTCGGCGATGACGGCGAGCAGCTCCCGGTTGGGCTGCGGGGGCGCGACGGTGGACCCGGTCACGCTGGGCAGGCCCGCGAGGACGCGTTCGACCCCGGCACGGACGGAGGCCTGGTCGGCGTCGACGGCGGCCAGCAGATCAATGATGTTCTCGTTGTCCTGCCCCCCGAGCAGCGCCAGCAGCAGGTGCGCAGGGGTCAGATCCGGGTGCCCCTCGGACACGGCCCGGCTGGTGGCCGCGTTGATCGCATCCCGGCTCCTGTTGGTCAGCTCGGCGTCCACGGTCGCGTTCTCCTCCTTGCGTCAGCGGTCCTGCATACGTCCCTCGCGCATGCATCCCTCATACTGAGTGTGCCAACGGGCACAAAGTTGAGTCTATTCCACTCAAGGGTGTGTCGGGGGCGTAGATTCGGGCCTCATGGCTTCGTATCCGGTGGACCCGCGGCAGCCCGACGCCGCCTACCTCAGCTTCTGGCGCGAGCGGCACCTGTGCACACTCTCGACACTCCGCCCCGACGGGAGCCCGCACGTGGTGCCGGTCGGGGTGACCTACGACCCCGAGGCGGGCCTGGCCCGGGTGATCACCAACAAGTCCAGCGCGAAGGTGGGCCACGTACGGGCGGCGGGGGCGGACGGGGCGCGAGTCGCGGTCTGCCAGGTGGACGGCCGCCGCTGGGCGACACTGGAGGGGCGGGCGACGGTATCCGTCGAGCCGGCGCGCGTCGCGGAGGCGGAGCGACGGTACGCGGAGCGGTACGGGCGGGTGCCGTCGCCGAACCCGTCCCGGGTGGTGATCGAGATCGAACTGACCTCGGCGATGGGGCGCGGCTGATTCCAGCCGCTCTCGGTATGCGCCGACACCTGGAGGTTTCACGTAAAACTGCAGCGGCGTCACCGTGTTCAGGTCACGGTGACGCCGCTGCGGGGGGAAGTACCTGCGCGATCTACTACGACGGGGGAATCGCGTCAGGCACTGCGGGGGGTGGCTGCAATGGTCTGTACGTCCGGGATTTCCGGTTCGGCCAGCTGGTGGTCGCGCTGGTCGAGGTTCACAAAGATCATTCCGTAACGGATGGCACACCTGACTGGCTGCGGCGCCCCCCGAGGCCGTCGCAGACACCGGTACGCCCGCACGTCGTCCTCTTCGTCCCGGGTGACCACCACCGGTTCCCCGAACACGGTCACCATCAGCGAGTCACCGCTGTGGGGGATGGCGGTGGCCAGGTCGATGAAGTGCCAGCCGGAGCGGTAGGCGGTGGCCATTTCCCGGCGGAAGGAGCGGTCATCGGGAGGAGTGGTCATATCAGGCCCAGACACTGTCATCTTCGCCAGCCGGAGCCACCGGCCAGACGCTGTCACCAGTAATCACGACGGTCGCGGCCGCCGCCGGCCAGACACTGTCCGCCCTGGCGTCACCCTTCGCATCGGAGAGACCGCTCAGCGCTCCGAAGGCCATAACGGCGGAGAAGGCGGCGACAAGCGCCGAGCGAAGCATTTTGTTACGCATAGTCGGCTTCGTCCTCACTTGAAGGTCCCCTCTTCCCCCGTCGGATACGACGATGGCTCATTCGGGCACGTCATGGCCACACAATCGATGCATCATGTTCCTGCACGTTCAGGACCCTGGGGGGTGGAGTTTTGGCAATAAATGGGACTAGAGGGACACATCCCCATGCGGTGACCCAGCTGTGCGAGGAAGGGGGCCGCATCTACGCGAATGCACTGCGCACAGGACGCATCGCTCGCGCGGACGTGGAATCCGCTCCCTGCCTGATGGAGTTCGCCCTGCTGCACCCCGATCCTGACGACGCGAACTGGTTGCGTCCGGTACCACCGTCCATCGCTCTGGCCCAGCGTCTCAACCCCATAGAGCACGAGATCACCGAACGCCGGCGCTTGTCGATCGAACTGGCCGATGCTTTCGAGCCGTTCATGGCGCTCAGCGCCCAGGCCACGGCGACCACGCACTCGATCACTGTGCTGGAGGGCAACGGCCGGATCAACGCAGCGCTCGACCTGGCCACGGCCCAGTGCCAGGTCGAGATGCTCACGGTCCAGCCCAGCGGTCCTCGCCCCGAGCGCAATCTCATCCAGGGGCTGGAACGCGACAGGCCCCTGATCGAACGTGGTGTGCGGATCCGGACTCTCTATCAGCACACGGCTCGGTACAGCCCGGAGAAGCTGGCCTACGTGAGCCAGCTCTCCAACGGCAAGGTGGAGCACCGCACCATCGACGAACTGGTCGAGCGCCTCATCATCTGCGACGAGACCGTGGCCTTCATCCCCACCCGTGACGACCAGCAGGTCGCGCTGGAGCTTCGCCACCCGGGCCTCGTCCGCTACCTGATCAAGGTCTTCGAGTTCATGTGGGGCCGTGCGGTCCCGCTGACCACCGGCGCCCCCTATGAGACCGCCCCCGACGGCATCACGGAGATCCAGCATTCCATCGCCAAGCTCCTGGTGGAGGGCCACGTGGACGAGGCCATAGCCCGCCGCCTCGGCATGAACGTCCGCACCTGCCGCGCCCACATAGCCAAACTTGCCACTGCACTCGGCAGCGGGAGCCGGGCACAACTCGGCTTTCTCATAGCGCAGTCCGGCATCCTGAAACAGGATCACTGAGCGCTGGCGGAGGAACGGAACGGGTGACCACCGGGGGGCACGGGCACGGAGCCGACGAACTGTGCGAAGCAGGCCTGAAGTTGTACGCCCGCGCGCTGCGCGAGGGGCGTGTGCGGGTGAAGCCGCCGAAGGCGCCCCCTGCCTGATCGACTTCGGCCTGCTCCAGCCGGAGGTCGAGGACCTGCACTGGCTGGAACCCGTCGCACCGGCGGTCGCCCTCCACTTGGCATGAACGTCCGCACCGCCCGCGTCCACATCGCCGGACTCGCCGCCACTCTCGGCAGTGGGGGCCGGGCCCAACTCCGCTACCTCATAGGGAAGTCGGGGATCCTCGATCAGGAACACCAGGGGGCCCGGGAGCAACCCCAGGAACGGTGATCGTCTCGAGTTCCGGGGTCCGCGGAGGTCCGTCCAGGCCCGCCTGGGCGATACGGACGCCCAACTGGGTGCGGCTGGCCGCGCCCAGGGTCTCCGACAGACGCGCGATGTGCGCCCGGCAGGTACGGACGCTGATCCCGAGCCGTTCCGCGACCACCGCGTCCTGGTGGCCCTCGGCAAGGAGGGCGGCGATGGAGCGTTCGCGGTGCGTGATGCCCTCGATGCCCGTCGACGGGAGCGGCGAGGTCAGCGGGATCGCCAGGCGCCAAAACCGCTCGAAGACCGTCACCAAGTAGTCCACGAGGGCCGGGTGGCGTAGTTCCAGCGCGATCGTGCGGTCCGGGTTCGCGGGGATGAAGGCGACCTTGCGGTCGAAGAGGATGAGCCGCTCGACGACCTCGTCGAGGGTGCGGGCCTCGGCCGCCTCGCCCATCAGCTCCATGTAGTTCAGCAGGCCCTGGCCGTGCCGGGCCACATGCGTGTACAGGTCCCGCATCCGCACACCCCTGCGGCGCATCTCCAGCGCCCGGTGCAGGCCCTCGGAGAGTTCGTCCTCGCGGCGGATACCGCCCGGCTGCACGGTGAGGACCTCGCTCGTGCATTCCTCGGTCGCCTTGTCCATGGCGGCCCGGATGCGCGGCAGTCCGTCGAGGACGCGGATCGCCACGCCCTCGGCCGGCGCCTGGACGCGTCCACCGAGCCCCGCGTACCACTCGAACGCGGACACCGCGTCGCCCAACCGCACCTGGCTCGCGCTGACTTCCTCGTACACCCCGCGCAGCAGCCGTGTCATGACCTCCTGCGGCGAGGTCGGGACCAGCCACCCCATGTCGTCGGGGTCGGGGTGCAGCAGCGCCAACTCCAGCAGACAGGGCACCGCTTCGGCGTCCTCGCGGGGCACGCGGCCGCGCCGCACGGCCCGGGAGTACACCCGGTCTCCGGCCTCGCACAGTCGGTCAGCACCGTGCGGATGCATGTCCGTCCCGTGCCCGGCCATCTCCCACCTCTGGCTCCAACCCCGGCGTAAGCCCTGCGTTCCAGCGTCCTTCGCAGCGCAATTACCTGCGTTCCAGCGTCTTCCGCAGCGCAACTATGCGCGGACCCGCCCGCCTCCGCAACACGACACCGCTCCGAGCCCGCACCTAATTCCACCCAAATATTATGGAATTTCCCGGCCTCCTTACCACCCATTGCAACAAGCTGACGGTGGTAGCGTCCCGCCCCCGCACTGCATGGTGATGCCGCTTCCCCCAGGTATCGCAAGGTGCCAGGAGCAGCCCTGACCGGATCCCCCTTCCGGCCAGGGCCGCCACGTGCTCCGGCACGCGCCGAAACGCCGCATGAGCCGGCGAAAGTCACTGAGTGACCGGCGTGCTACGTACAGCGCCCTACGTCAAAGGGGCGCAGAGCGCGGGCGTAAGCCAGGACATCACCCACCTGACGGCGGCCTTCCTGCCCGGCCTCGGCCTGCCCACCCGCCAAGTGTCCGGTTACCTCCACCCCGACGGCGAGGCCGAACTCCACCGCCCCGTGGGCGGCCAGCGCCACGCCCCCCTTCGCGTACCTCCCCGCCCGGTCGGCCGCCACGCCCCACAGGTCCGCCAGCTCCGCGACGGGGGAGAGCCCCCGCCCCCAACAGGCGGTCAACCCGGTGGCCGGGCTCACCGGGCGATCGTGGCTCTCGTCGTACACGCTCACCCGCAGCCGTACGGGGGGTGAGCCGCACGCGGAGCATCGCGGTGCCCTTGGTGTGCAGGTGGACGTTCGTCACCAGCTCCGAGGTGCAGAGGGGCGCGGGAATCACTAACGCGTCACGGTCGAGGGTGAGGAGGACGGCGCGCACGAAGTCCCGGCAGACCTTGGGAGCGGTGGCGTCGGCGGGGGCGAAGAGGCTGTAGTCGTAGGCGAGTTGGGCGGGGCGGTGAAGGGCTCTGCGGGCAGCTTCCATGGGCGTCGAGTCCTGTCGGAGCGGTGCGGTGGGGGTGGTCGTACGCCCGCGATGGCATTGTCCGGGTCCGGCTGGATGACGCTCCGAGTGCACTTTCGCTTGCGGGCAGGGAGAGTTGGACGACTCCGGTACGGTTCCGGAGCATTAGCGGCGCCACACTCACGGCAGGGGAGCAGGTTTACAATTTTCAAGCTTGTCTCTTGAATCTGTGGACGAACTCCCTTGCCCTGGAGAGACTTTGAGCGGACCGACGAGGAGTGGCCAGTGGGACTGCGCACCACCATCAGCGAACGTCAGCGACGACTCGGCTTCGAGCTCAAACAATTGCGCGAACAGGCAGGGTTGAGTGCAGGTGAGGCCGCCGAACGGATCGGCATGGCGCGCGGCCAACTGAGTCAGATCGAGACCGCGAAGACGACGATCCTGACGGGGCGGCTGCGAGAGTTGTGCCGCGTCTATGGGTGTACAGATAACACCTACGTCGATGCCCTGGTGACTTTGTCCGAGGCGACCGGAAAGGGCTGGTGGAGCGCGTACAAGGGGCCAATGGAGCCAGGCGCGCTCAGCTTGGCCGAGTTGGAGTCGAGCGCCGTGGTCCTACGGATGCATCAGTCGCTGTTCATCCCAGGGCTCTTCCAGACCGCCGCGTATACGCAGGCCATCTTCAACAGCCCAAAACTGGGCTTTGAGAACATCGAGGAAGGCCTGAAGTTCCGCATGGAGAGGCAACGGATCCTCACATGCGACAACCCTCCCGCCGTGCATGCCGTGATCCACGAAGCCGCCCTGCACATGCGATTCGGTGGTCCTCAGGTGGTACGCGAACAACTGCTGCGACTCGTCGAACTGGCCCGGTTGTCCAACGTAACCGTCCAGATCTACCCGTTCAGCGCGCAGGCGCACGCCGCGCTCAGCGGGAACTTCGTCCACATCATCCCCAGCGCCCCGGAGTTGAGCACCGTCGTACTCGAACAGCTCGGCGGGGCCCGGTACTTGAGCGAGCAGGCCCATCTGCAGCAGTACGGCGAGATGTTCGACCGCCTCGCCGAAAACGCCCTGGCCCCCATCGACGTATCGTTGGCCCCTGAAGCACACTCAGTGAAGGACTCGCTGGCCCTCATCCAGCACCTTCTCTACACCCTTTAGGGGAGGCCCAGATGTCCGAGCTCAACTGGCAGAAGTCGACGTACAGCGGCGGCCCACAGGGAGAGTGCGTCAACGTCGCCACCGCCCCCGACGGAACGATCCGCCTCCGCGAAAGCGACACCCCCCGCACCGTCATCGCCACCGCCCCCGAAGGACTCGCCGCACTGCTGCGACACCTCAAGACCTACACCTGAGGTCCCCCCGAGCTACGTCGACTTCCGGGAAAATCTTCCCGCCAGCCATCCCGGTTCACCACACTGGGACGTACGGGGAGGTAGGGACGCCATGGATGTACTGCTGGGTCTGACGCCGGACGGTGACGCGGATCCCGAGGAGGTCGAGAGACTGACAGCCCGGCTCCGTGCCGAGTTGCGCGGACTCGACGTCGAAGCACTGCGCCCCCTCTCCGACGGCGCCCCACCCGACGGTGCCAAGGCGGTCGATCCGGTCACCGTCGGCGCCGTCGTGCTCGCCCTGAGCGCTCCGGGCGGGGTGCTCACCTCGCTCGTGGAGACGCTGCGGGACTGGCTCGGCCGGCAGTCCGCGCGGAACCGTATCTCGGTGACCATCGACGGAGACACGCTCGAACTGGAGCAGGCGTCCGCCGACGAACGCCGGGAGCTGATCGACCGGTTCGTGCGCCGCCACCGGTCGGGAGAATAGCCGTGGGCCGTCGAACCGCCCTGTTGATCGCGACGTACGCATACCAGGACGAAGGGCTACGGCAACTGACCGCTCCCGGGCATGACGCGGAGGCATTCGCCGAGGTTCTCCGTGATCCGGACATCGCCGGGTTCGACGTCGACATTCTCGTCAACGAACCGCACCACCGCGTCGGCGAGGCCCTCGGCGAACTCTTCCACAACCGCCGCCACGACGACCTCACCCTGCTGTACTTCACCGGTCACGGTCTCAAGGACGACGAGGGCCGGCTGCACCTCGCCATGGCCAACACCCGCCGTAACAACCTCATGTTCACCTCACTGCCGGCCGAACAGATCGACCGGGCCATGGCCGGCTGCATGTCACGACGCCAGGTACTGATTCTCGACTGCTGCTACAGCGGCGCCTTCCCGGCCGCCGCCCGGCTCGCCAAGGCCGACGGTGAAGTCCACACCTTGGAGCGGTTCCAGGGGCGCGGCCGCACCGTTCTGACCGCCTCCGACGCCACCCAGTACTCGTTCGAGGGCGATCAAGTACACGGCACTGCCCCGCAGTCGGTCTTCACCCGCCATCTCGTGCAGGGCCTGCGCGAGGGCACCGCCGACCTCGACGGCGACGGCAACATCACCCTCGACGAGCTGTACGCCTACGTCCATGACAAGGTCGTCGACGAGATGCCGCAGCAACGCCCCAAGAAGCAGGACAACGTCGAGGGCCGCATCGTCATCGCCCGGAACATCAACTGGACCCTGCCCGCCCATCTTCGGAACGCGCTGCGCAGCCCCATCGCGACGGACCGGCTCGGCGCCGTGCAGTCGCTCGCCCACCTGTACCGGGTCGGCAACGAGACCGTACGCCGACGCGCGGCCGAGGAACTGGAGCGCCTGGCGGACGACGACAGCCGAAGCGTCTCCAGCACAGCCGCCGCCCACCTCCAGGACCGGCCTGCCCCTGCCGCCGAGGACGACACGCCAAGGCCAACGCCCGCCCTCGCCACGGTCGTCTCCCCGCCCGCTGTACCTGGCGCAGGGGAAGCCCCGCCCGCTGTACCTGTCTCAGGGGAACCCGTGCCCCCCGCTCCCCCACGGACCCCCGGCACCGTACGGTGGAGTTTCCCGACCGGCGGCTGCGTGCAGTCCGTGCCGACCGTCGTGGACGGCGTCGTGTACGTCGGCAGCGACTCCGGCGTTCTGTACGCCCTCGACGCCGCCACCGGGCAGGAGAAATGGAGCCGCTTCCTCCAGGTCGGCGCCGTCCGGTCGGCACCGAAGGTCGACGGCAATCTCGTGTACGTCCCCGCGAACCGGAAGCTGTTCGCCATGGATATCCGCAGCGGACGGATCGACTGGGAGTCGGCCCTGTCCGGCCCGGCAACCGCGACGGTGGGGACGGCCGCCGACTGCGTGTACATCTGCAGCCTCAATACGCTGAGGGTGCTCCACGCCGCGGACGGCACCGAGGCCTGGGCGCGGGGCGGAGACGGCCTGCCGCGCTACCGGTGGGTGGTACTGGCCGGCCAGGTGGCGATCATCGGCAACAACAGCAGGCACGTGTACGCCATCGACGGCCTCTCCCGAAAGAGGAAGTGGCGCGCCCGCGTCCCCGCCGGCCCCGTCTCCGGCCCGACCGCCCTGGCCGGCGGGGTCCTCTACGTCGGGAGCAAGCACGGCGATCTGCACGCCCTCGACACGTTGACCGGAGCCAGGATATGGCTCAGCTCCCTCGGCAGCCCCATCCAGTCCAGCCCCGCGGTCGCGGACGGGACGGTCTTTGTCGGCAACGACGACGCCCGCCTGTTCGCCGTCCACGCCGCGACCGGAGACTGGAGATGGCGGTTCACGGCCGACGGACCCATCCGGTCCACGCCGATCGTGGCGGGCACGACCGTGTACTTCGGCAGCGACGACGGCAACGTCTACGCCGTGGACACCGCCACCGGTCTGGAGCGGTGGCGGTTCCCCACGGGCCGGCCCGTGCGGTCCTCGCCCGCCGTCGCGGACGGACTGGTGTACGTGGGCAGCGACAGCGAATTCCTGTACGCCATCGAGGCCGCGGACTGAACCACCGACGGATTCACGGATTGACCCACTCGGGTAGGGCGCAAGCCCTACCCGAGTGGGTCAAGTGGGTCCTACTTGATGCCGTTCGCGCTGCACGCCGCCTTGTAGCCGGCTGTGCAGATCTGCTTGACGGTGTAGATGCCGTCCTGGAGCACCGTGTCCTTGATGTTGTCCTTCTTGAGCGCGACAACGGGCACGAGCTGGGCCGGAACGTCCTTGTTCGAGGGGCTGTCGACCTTGTCGCGGGTGAGGGCGTCGAACTCGATCGAGCGGCCCTGGACCCTTGCCACGGCCATCTCGGCGGCCGCGGTGGCCTCCTGCGGGTACGACTTGTAGACGCTCATGAACTGGTCGCCCTTGAGGATGCGCTGCACCGCGTCGAGCTCGGCGTCCTGCCCGGTGACCGGCGGCACCGTGCTGACGCCCGCGGTCTTCAGGGCGTCGATGACGGCGCCCGCGAGACCGTCGTTGGCGGAGTAGACACCGGCGATGTTGTTGAGGCCGACCGCGGCGATCGCCTTCTCCATGTTGGCCTTGGCGTTGACCGGGTTCCAGTCCTTGGTGTCGTAGGACTTGGCGATGACGACCTTGTCCTTGAGTTCGGAGATGGCGCCCGACTTGAACTGCGCGGCGTTCGGGTCGGTGGTCGCGCCGTTCATCATGATGATCTTCTTCGAGGCCGAGTTGCTGCCCAGCGCCCCGACGAGCTCCTTGCCCTGGACCTCGCCGACGAGTTCGTTGTCGAAGGAGATGTACGCGTCGATCGGCCCCTGCGCCAGGCGGTCGTAGGCGATGACGGGGATGCCCGCCGCCTTGGCCTTCTGCACGCCGCTCGCGATGGCCTTGGAGTCCACCGCGTCCACGAGGATGACGTCGACCCTGTCGTCCACCATCTGCTGGAGCTGGGTGTTCTGCTTGGCCGCGTCCTGCTCGGCGTTGGCGTAGACGACCTTGCCCTTGTTGCTGGTGAGCTTCTCGACCTGCTCCTTGATGATGGGGTAGTCGAACTTCTCGTAACGGGTGTTCCCCTTCTCCGGGAGGAGCAGGCCCACCTCGATGTCGTCGCCCTTCGTGGGGCTGGCCTTGGTGTCGCTGCCGCCGATTCCGTCCACGACGCCGCAGCCGGCGAGGGTGACGGCCATGGCGGACGAGGCCAGGGATATGACGGTACGACGCAGACGGGTGTTACGAGTGTTCACATCAGGTGCCTTCCGGGCGAGGTTGCAGCATTGCGACCCAGGTGGCTGAAAGCCAACGCGGCGATCACCTCAGCGTCAAGGACTAGCCACTTAACGAGATGGCAACAGCGTTCCGTGTTCCCCAAGTGAACACGATGGGAAGAGGGTACGCCCTGCCTTCCAGCAATCCCCACGGCTTCACCTTCTGTCATCGACCGTCGTACAACCAACTCCCGTACCCGGAAGTCCTGATCGCCAACGGCTTTGCCGGCCGTTGACGATCAGGACTCCCGAAAGAACGCATGAACCCAGCCGGAGGAACGACCGCGGCGCTCTCCGCCACCCTCGTGCTCGCCCCCGCCGGCGGTCCGCTCACCGCGACCGGCACCCCTGCGCCCGCGGCGACGAAGTGCGCATCTCCCGCCCACAAACGGGAGTTCTTCGCGAACACCACTTTCTCGGGCACAGCGAAGAAAACGGACTGCGGCAGCGCGATCGACCAGAACTGGGGCACCGGCGCCGCCAGGGCAGCACGACCTGGACGAAGCTGACGACCACGACAAAAGGGGCCCGGAAAAATCCTCCGAGCCCCTTTCACGTGCGCGCGGGCGTCAGTCCGACTGCTGCTGCCGCTTCGGCCGCCACACCACGAGCGCGCTGGTCTGCTGGACCTCCTGGTACGGGACCAGGTCGCGGCGGTACGAGGCATGGACGGCCGCCTCGCGTTGCTGCATGGCGGCTGCCGCACCGTCGAGGGCCGATTGCATTTCCGCCACGCGGGACTGGAGCGCGGCGACCTGGTTCTCCAGCTCGATGATGCGCTTGATGCCGGCCAGGTTGATGCCCTCGTCCTGCGACAACTGCTGGACGGTGCGCAGCAGTTCGATGTCGCGAGCCGAGTAGCGCCGGCCCCGCCCGGCGGTGCGGTCGGGGGAGACCAGGCCGAGGCGGTCGTACTGGCGCAGGGTCTGCGGATGCAGGCCGGAGAGCTGGGCCGCCACCGAGATGACGTAGACCGGGGTTTCCTCGGTCAGTTCGTACGGGTTGCGTCGACGGCCGTCCATCACTCTCAAGCTCCCTTCGCGGCCTGGAACAGCTCCGCCCGCGGGTCCTCACCCGCGGTCGCCTCGCGATACGCCTCCAGGGCGTCACGAGCCTTGCCCGACATGTCCGTGGGGACCGCGACCTCGACGGTGACCAGGAGGTCACCCCGCGAGCCGTCCTTGCGGACCGCACCCTTGCCGCGGGCCCGCATCGTCCGGCCGTTGGGCGTGCCCGGCGGCAGCTTCAGGGTGACCGGCGGTCCGCCGAGCGTCGGCACCCGCACCTCGCCGCCGAGCGCCGCCTCCGTGAAGGTGACGGGCACGGTGACGGTGAGGTTGTCGCCCTTGCGGCCGAAGACCGGGTGGGCGCCCACATGGACGGTGACGTACAGGTCGCCCGCAGGGCCGCCCCGTTCGCCGGGAGCCCCCTTGCCGCGCAGCCGGATCCGCTGGCTGTCACTGACTCCGGCCGGGATACGGACCTGCATGGTCCGGGAGGACTTGGCGCGCCCCGACCCGTTGCACACCAGGCAGGCGTGCTCCGCGATCAGGCCGCGGCCCTTGCAGTCCGGGCAGGGGTCGGTGAGCGAGAAACCGCCGCCCGAACCCCGCGCGACCTGGCCGGTGCCGACACAGGTCGGGCACACGCGCGGCGTGCCGTTCTTGTCGCCGGTGCCCGAACAGGCCTTGCAGGGCGCCTGCGACGTCATCCGCAGCGGAACCGTCGCGCCGTCCACCGCCTCGGTGAAACTCAGCGTCACCTCGGTGTCGATGTCCTGGCCGCGCCGGGGCTGCGTACGGGTGCCGGTGGTCGCGCCGCCGCGATTGAACAGGCCCCCGAAGACATCACCGATGCCGCCGCCGAAGCCGCCTCCCGCGCCCTGTCCCTGGGCGCCGCCTCCGAAGAGGTCGCCCAGGTCGAAGTTGAAGGAGCCGCCCCCGGCGCCGGGACCCGGACGGAAGCCGCCGTTGCCGAAGAGGGCGCGTGCCTCGTCGTACTCCTTGCGCTTCTTGGGGTCGCCGAGCACGTCGTTGGCCTCGGAGATCTCCTTGAAGCGCTCCTCGGCCTTCGCGTTGCCCTTGTTGGCGTCCGGGTGGAACTCGCGGGCGAGCTTCCGGTACGCCTTCTTGATCTCGGCCTCGGTGGCGTCCTTGGGGACGCCGAGGACCTTGTAGAAGTCCTTCTCGATGAAGTCCTTGGTGCTCATCCTCAGCGCCCCTCCTCTCTCATGCGTTCAACGTCAGCCCTCGTCCGGGCCACCGCTCTCCTTGTCGTCGGCCGCCTCGGCCTCGTCGGCCTTGACGGTCTGCGCCCCCGGCTGAGGCTCGGCGACGGCCACCCGCGCGGGGCGGATGGTGCGCTCGCCGATGCGATACCCCGGCTGCAGAATCGCCACGCACGTCGTCTCGGTGACGTCGGGCGCGTACGAGTGCATCAGGGCCTCGTGGATCGTCGGGTCGAAGGGCTCGCCCTCCTTGCCGAACTGCTGCAGACCCATCTTCGCCGCGACGGTCTCCAGGGACTCGGCCACCGACTTGAAGCCGCCGACCAGTTCACCGTGATCCCGTGCCCGGACGATGTTGTCGAGCACGGGCAGGAGCTCGGTCAGGAGGTTCGCGATGGCGATCTCCTTGACCGCGATCCGGTCGCGCTCGACCCGTCGGCGGTAGTTCTGGAACTCGGCCTGGAGCCGCTGGAGGTCCGCCGTGCGCTCGTTGAGCGCCGTGCGTGCCTGGTCCAGCTGGGCCGTCATGCCGACCAACTGTGCTGCTGCGTCCCCGTCCGGGGCCGCCGCCCCCTCCGAAGAGGGGGTGGCGGTCTGCGGCTCGGCGTCGTCAGAGGTGGCGCCGGAGGGGACGTCAGGCTTCTCCTCGAAGCCCGGGGTCTCCTCCGTCACGCGGCACCGTCCTTACGGTCCTCGTCGACGATCTCGGCGTCGACGACATCGTCGTCGGCCTTGGCCTGCTCGGCACCCGGGGCACCCTCGGCGCCACCGGCGGCCTGCGCGGCCTGGGCGTCGGCATACATCGCCTGGCCCAGCTTCTGCGAGACGGCGGCGACCTTCTCGGTGGCTGTACGGATCTCGGCGGTGTCCTCGCCCTTGAGCGCGGCCTTCAGCTCCTCGACGGACGCCTCGACCTCGGTCTTGACCTCGCCGGGGACCTTGTCCTCGTTGTCCTTGAGGAACTTCTCCGTCTGGTAGACGAGCTGCTCGCCCTGGTTGCGGGTCTCGGCGGCCTCGCGGCGGGCGTGGTCCTCCTCCGCGTACTTCTCGGCCTCCTGGCGCATCCGGTCGACCTCGTCCTTCGGCAGCGAGGAGCCGCCGGTGACGGTCATCTTCTGCTCCTTGCCCGTGCCGAGGTCCTTCGCGGTCACGTGCATGATGCCGTTGGCGTCGATGTCGAAGGCGACCTCGATCTGCGGGACACCGCGCGGGGCCGGCGGCAGACCGGTCAGCTCGAACATCCCGAGCTTCTTGTTGTACGCCGCGATCTCGCGCTCGCCCTGGTAGACCTGGATCTGCACGGAGGGCTGGTTGTCCTCGGCGGTGGTGAAGATCTCGGACCGCTTGGTCGGGATCGTCGTGTTCCGCTCGATGAGCTTCGTCATGATGCCGCCCTTGGTCTCGATACCGAGGGACAGCGGGGTCACGTCGAGGAGCAGGACGTCCTTGACCTCACCCTTGAGGACACCGGCCTGGAGGGCGGCGCCGATGGCGACGACCTCGTCCGGGTTCACACCCTTGTTGGCCTCGTTGCCACCGGTCAGCTCCTTGACGAGCTCGGCGACGGCGGGCATACGGGTGGAGCCACCGACGAGAACGACGTGGTCGATCTCGGAGAGGTTGATGCCCGCGTCCTTGATGACGTTGTGGAACGGCGTCTTGCAGCGCTCCAGAAGGTCGGCGGTGAGCTGCTGGAACTGGGCGCGCGTGAGCTTCTCGTCCAGGTGCAGCGGGCCCTCGGCGGACGCCGTGATGTAGGGCAGGTTGATCGAGGTCTCGGTGGACGAGGACAGCTCGATCTTGGCCTTCTCAGCGGCCTCGCGGAGGCGCTGGAGGGCCATCTTGTCCTTGGAGAGGTCCACGCCGTGGCCGCTCTGGAACTGCTTCACCAGGTAGTCGACGACACGCTGGTCCCAGTCGTCACCACCGAGGTGGTTGTCACCGTTGGTGGCCTTCACCTCGACGACGCCGTCGCCGATCTCCAGCAGGGACACGTCGAAGGTGCCGCCACCGAGGTCGAAGACGAGGATGGTCTGGTCGTCCTTGTCGAGACCGTAGGCCAGGGCGGCGGCGGTGGGCTCGTTGACGATGCGCAGGACGTTCAGACCCGCGATCTCACCCGCCTCCTTCGTCGCCTGACGCTCGGAGTCGTTGAAGTACGCCGGGACGGTGATGACCGCGTCCGTGACCTTCTCACCCAGGTAGGCCTCGGCGTCACGCTTCAGCTTCTGCAGGATGAAGGCGGAGATCTGCTGGGGGTTGAAGTCCTTCCCGTCCAGGTTGATCTTCCAGTCCGTACCCATGTGACGCTTCACCGAGCGGATGGTCCGGTCCACGTTCGTGACCGCCTGGCGCTTGGCGACCTCGCCGACGAGCACCTCACCGTTCTTGGCGAAGGCGACGACGGACGGCGTGGTCCTGGCGCCTTCGGCGTTGGTGATGACGGTGGGCTCGCCGCCCTCCAGAACGCTGACGACGGAGTTAGTCGTGCCCAGGTCGATGCCGACCGCACGTGCCATTTCGATTCCTCCAGCAATGACTTGAGTGGAACGGACTCAAGTGTGCATGACGTCCGCCTCTCGGTCAACAGAGCTGAGTCGAGGGGGCTCAACTCTTATCTCTTCCTTACGCGCAAGAGGGGTCTGAACTGCGACTTTGCCGCCTCGAGTGGAGGATCTCAACCCCGCCCGGCGCCCATCAGCCCGCCCGGCGCTCGCGGACGAGGCCGTTCCGGCCGATACGGCGGCCTGGGGGCGCCGCATCCATGGGCGGCTTCGCCCCGGGCCCCAGGGGACGGAATGGGGTAGGGGCGGCGAGGGCGAGGAACCGGACGCACAGCCCCCACGACCGCGACAAGCGCGACGGCCCCCGCCACCCACCACGCGACCCCCGCCCCCACCCACCCCAGGTCGATGAGCAACCCCACCACCACCCCGGCGAACGCGGCGACCCCGATGACGACCACGGCCCCCTGCCGGGTCAGCCCGACCCGCCGCAGCCGGTGCACAAGATGGTCCGGCGCGGATCGCAGCGGCGGCCGCCCGGCGCGCCGCCGCGACACGAGCACGAGCACGGCATCGGCACTGGCCACCGCCGTCAGCGCGAACCCGCCCCCGAGCCCCGGCCCGACCTCCCGCCCGGCCTGCACCAGCACGACCGCCGAGGCCAGCACGAACCCGGCGAACAGTGCACCGCACCGCCCCGGCACGATCCGGGCCGGCGGCCATCCGTGCATCAGGAACCCGGTGAGTGCGGCGGCCAGCACGCTCAGCAGCGCCGCGAGTCCGTCCATGAGCTCGGCGGCGGCACACCCGCTGAGCGCGAAGGCGGTGATGACGCCGACGGTCCCCATCACCCCGTCGGCGTGATCGAGCGAGTCGAAGGCGTGCACGACGAGGACGATCCAGGCGACGGCCAGCACCCCGGCCGGCAGCCCGAGTTCGTCGTACGGCACGGTCAGCGCGGCGGCACCCACCACGCCGGCGACCCGCACCGCGAGCGGCACGGCCCAGAGATCGCCGGCCAGCCCCAGTACGGCGACCCCGATCGCGGCCATCAGCACCCGTTCGGCCTCCGGACCCAGCGGGGCGACGTCCGTCCAGTCCCCGATCCCGGCCACGAACGCCGTGCCGACGACGACGGCCACCCCGCCGAGCAGCGGAACCGGCCGCACACGGCGCCGCTCGACCACCCCGAGGCGTAGGGCGAACATCCGCAGCAGCGCGCTGAGCGCGGCGGTGAACAACAGGGCGGCCGTGGCGGCGGCGATTCCGTACAACACGTGGCTAATTTAGGCGTGAATGTCACAGTATTGTGCGAATAACACGATCGGGTTTACGTGTCGGGCCGCGAGCCCCCGCCGGGCCCCCGTGGAGACACCCGCTCAGGCGACCCTCAGCGACGCAGATCACCGCACCCCTGGCTACAGTGCGGCGCTAGAAGTGGGTAGTCTCAGACGGACTGCATAAGTTACCGCTTAGTAATCACCTTCGAGGTCACTCTCGGAGCAACACCTCGCAGGCCCGAGGAGCCCCCAATGCAACTCGCCGCGATCATCGTGTCGCTGGTCCTGACCGTGGTCGGCGTTGCGCTGCTCGCACGCGCCATCGGCCAGTTCGTCCGGTATTTCAAGCTCGGCCAGCCCGTACCCGCCGGCGCCCGGACCGACAACCCCTATCAGCGCAGCGTGACCCTGGTCAGGGAGTTCCTCGGCCACACGCGGATGAACCGGTGGGGCATCGTCGGCTTCGCCCACTGGTTCGTGGCGGTCGGCTTCCTCACGCTCCCGCCGACCCTGGCGCAGGCGTTCGGCCAGCTGTTCAAGGCCGACTGGGTGCTGCCGGTCATCGGCGACTTCGTGCCGTTCGAGATGTACACCGAGTTCATCGGCGTGATGACCGTCCTCGGCATCGTCGTCCTGATGACGATCCGGCTGCTGAGCCTGCCCTCCCGGGCCGGCCGCAAATCACGCTTCACGGGCTCCAAGGCCGGACAGGCGTACTTCGTCGAGTACGTCATCCTCACCATCGGCCTGGCCATCTATGTGCTGCGCGGCCTTGAGGGCGCGATCCACCACGTGGAGAGCTACGAGGCCGGGTACTTCGCCTCGTACCCGCTGGTCCTCGCCTTCAAGGGCCTGAGCGTCGCCACGCTGCAGAACCTGGTCTACCTGGTCGCGACGATCAAGATCGGCACCTCGTTCATCTGGATGATCGTGGTCTCGCTCAACACCAACATGGGTGTCGCCTGGCACCGCTTCCTCGCCTTCCCGAACATCTGGTTCAAGCGGAACGCGACCGGTGGGACCGCGCTCGGCGCGCTCCAGCCCATGACCTCCGGCGGCAAGCCGATCGACTTCACCGACCCCGGCGAGGACGACGTCTTCGGTGTCAGCCAGGTCGAGCAGTTCTCCTGGAAGGGCCTGCTGGACTTCTCCACCTGCACCGAGTGCGGCCGCTGCCAGTCGCAGTGCCCCGCCTGGAACACCGGCAAGCCGCTGTCCCCCAAGCTCCTCATCATGTCGCTGCGCGACCACGCGCACGCCAAGGCGCCCTACCTGCTCGCGGGTGGCGGCAAGGACATGGAGGGCAACGAGAAGGCCTCGGCCGAGGCCCTCAAGGACGTCCCCGCCGCCGCCCTCGCCGAGGCCGAACGCCCCCTCATCGGCACCGTCGAGGCTGCATCCGACAGCGGCTTCGCCGCGGGCGGCGTCATCGACCCGGACGTCCTGTGGTCCTGCACCACCTGCGGCGCCTGTGTCGAGCAGTGCCCGGTCGACATCGAGCACATCGACCACATCGTCGACATGCGCCGCTACCAGGTGATGATCGAGAGCGCGTTCCCGTCCGAGGCGGGCACGATGCTCAAGAACCTGGAGAAGAAGGGCAACCCCTGGGGCCTGGCCAAGAAGCAGCGCCTGGAGTGGACGAAGGAAGTCGACTTCGAGATCCCGGTCGTCGGACGGGACATCGAGGACCTGTCCGAGGTCGAGTACCTGTACTGGGTCGGCTGCGCCGGCGCCCTGGAGGACCGCGCCAAGAAGACCACGAAGGCCTTCGCCGAGCTGCTGCACATCGCGGGCGTCAAGTTCGCGATCATGGGCGGCGACGAGAAGTGCACCGGTGACTCCCCGCGCCGTCTCGGCAACGAGCCCCTGTTCCAGGAACTCGCCATGGAGAACGTGGCGGCCCTGAACATGGCGTTCGGTGAGGATGACGAGGACGAGTCGACCAAGAAGCCCAAGTCGGCGAAGAAGATCGTCGCCACCTGCCCGCACTGCCTCAACACCATCGGCAACGAGTACCCGCAGCTCGGCGGCGACTACGAGGTCATCCACCACACCCAGTTGCTCCAGCACCTCATCGACGAGGGCAAGCTGCTCCCGGTCACCCCGGTCGAGGGTCTGATCACCTACCACGACCCCTGCTACCTGGGCCGCCACAACAAGATCTACACGCCCCCGCGCGAGATCATGTCCGCCGTCCCGGGCCTGCGTCAGCAGGAGATGCACCGCCACAAGGAGCGCGGCTTCTGCTGTGGCGCCGGTGGTGCGCGGATGTGGATGGAGGAGCGCATCGGCAAGCGCATCAACAACGAGCGGGTGGACGAGGCCCTCAGCCTCAACCCGGACATCGTCTCCACCGCCTGCCCGTTCTGCCTGGTCATGCTGACCGACTCGGTCAACGGCAAGAAGAACGACGGCAAGGCCAAGGAGTCCGTCCAGGTCGTCGACGTCGCCCAGCTGCTCCTCGACTCCGTCAAGACGCCGGTCGACCCGGCGGGCGAGGCGGAGACGGAGAGCGCGCCGGAACCAGAGCCGGTGAAGTAGCCGGCCCGAGCGGTACGACCGACGCCCCCTGCCCCACCGGCAGGGGGCGTCGGTCGTACCCGGTCAGTTCAAGTGGTCCAGCCTTCGGCCGCGGCTCTCGGCGACGCGCGGAAGAGCTCATCCGAGCCGAGGTCGGCCTCGGCTCATTCGTCGCCGAGCGGCCGTCCGAGCCTTCCGAGCAGGGCTGGGCGCAGGCCAGGGTCCAGACCCCCGCGTGACCCATCCCGCAGGCCGCACCCCTTAACCCACCGGTCGAAATACGTGCATGATGACCCGCGTTGTTGTCTTCGGGGCGGGTGAGGTGCGCGGTGAGCGGGCGAAGAGCGGGAACGCGGGTGGCGGCAGCCCTGGCGGTATGCGCCCTCGGGGGCGGCCTTCTCGCTGCCTGCGGCCCCGGCACGAACGCCGGGGCGGCCAAGCGCACCCCGGCACACATCGCGGACGCCCCGGCCCAACTCCCCATCCCCCAGGGCAAGGGGAGCAAGGTCGCCGACGACTTCAACGGTGACGGGCACCGCGACCTGGTCCTGGGCGACCTCGTCAAGGAACAGAGCCACGCGGACGACGCGGGCATCGGCATCGTCTACGGTGGCGCGCGCGGACTCACGCCCGGCGCCCGGCAGTTGCTCAGCCCGAAGAAACAGGGCGCCCCCACCAAGGGCCGACTCCCCGCCGTCTTCGACGCGGAGGCGAGCTGCGACCTCGACAAGGACGGTTTCACGGATCTGGTCGTGTCGACCGACCCGCCGTACGACGGACAGGGGCAGCCGCCGGTCCCCCTCCAGATCCTCTTCGGCTCCCCGAAGGGCCTCACCGGCAGGGCGGTCAAGCTCGCCGTCCCCGCGCAGGCACGTTTCGGCAACGACTGGGCCGACCAGCCCGTGTGCGGCGACTTCGACGGCGACGGCGCCGAGGACCTGGTGGTGCACGCCTCGGCGGGCCGACTCAGCTATCTGCGCGGCCCGTTCAGCCGCAAGGGCGCCCCGCGCAAGGCCGGTGCGCCGATCCCGTCGCCGGGCGAGGTCCCCACGGGTCCGGCCGCCGACGTGAACCGCGACGGATACGACGACCTGCTCGTCCGTACGGCGCAGGGCGCGGGCAAGTCGGCCGTGGTCCTCGGCGGACCGAACGGCCCCGCCCGTACGGGAGTCGTCCTGCCGGCCGGCATCGACGTGGCGTTCGGCCGCTTCGGCAAGGGCAAGGCGCTGGACGCCGCGGTGGGCTCCATGGGCGGAACGTCACTGCGCTACGACCTCCCCGGCGCCGCGCGCGGCAGCGTCTCCATCCCGGGCTCGGTGCTCGCCTCCGGCGACTTCGACGGGGACGGTCTGAGCGAACTCGTCTCCAGCGGTACGGAGTTGCGGGTCCTGCGCGGCCGTACGGCCGGACTGTCCGCGGCGGGCATGGTGACCGTGAAGCCGCCGACCGAGGGCACCACCCGGGTGCTGACCGTGGGCGACTTCACCGGGGACGGACGTGCGGACCTGGTGGTGCGGACGTACCGGGGCGAGACGAAGGACACGATCGCGGTATACCCGGGGACGGCGAAGGGCCTGGTCGCGGTGGAGCCGACGGTCACCTTCTCCACCTCGGAGTTCCTGACGTCGTAGTGCCTCGGGGGCAGATCCCGCACCTACGGATCCTTCGGTACCGGCCTCATCGGCTGACCCCGGGGCGGCTGCGGCTCTCCTTTTTTTCCCGGGGCGTCGTCTTTCCCGGGGCGTCGTCGAGCTCCGGCCCGGCGCCCCACCAGGCTCAGGAATTTACCGAACTCACGTACAACCCTTACGCCCCGGCGAAGGTCTCCTGATCGCTGACCAACCCGTGAAGCCGAGGACAACTCCTGGCAAACACGGATGGTCCACACCCCATTGTCTGTGGATGTCCCGCCAGACATCCCCGCATGCCGCAGGAGAACCCCGCATGCACAAGCAGTACCCGCACCACCGGTCCCACCTGCGACTCGCCCTTGCGACGGCCACCGCGGCCGCGCTGACAGGCGGTCTGCTCACTTTCTCGGCCGCTACGGCGACCGCCGCTGACTCGTTCAAGACGGCGAAGGCCGACTTCAACGGCGACGGCATCGGCGACGTCGTCGCCTCGGCCCACGGTGCCTATGTCAGTGGCCACGCGGGCGCCGGCCAGGTCGTCGCGCTCTACGGCACCGCCACCGGCGTATCGTCCGCCAAGCGCTCCACGATCAGCCAGAACACCACGGGCGTCCCGGGCACCGCCGAGGCCGGGGACGGCTTCGGCGGTGAGACGGCGTACGCCGACTTCAACAGCGACGGGTACGACGACCTCGCGGTGGCCACCCCGTGGGAGAAGGTCGGCACCGACACCAACGGCGGCCTCCTGACGATCCTCTGGGGCTCCGCGAGCGGTCTCACCGGCAAGAGCAGCAGCGTCCCCGACCCGGCCCCCTCCTCGCACGACTACTGGGGCAAGGACCTGGCCGCCGGCGACTTCGACGGCGACGGCAAGGCGGACCTCGCCGTCGGCAGCTCGTCCAGCACGATCTACGTCTACAAGGGCGGCTTCACCACCTCGGGCACGCCGGGCGGCCGCTACACCATCAAGCCCCCGATCCAGTCGGGCTCCAACGACTACCCGTACGGCCCGATGAGCCTCACCGCCGGTGACGTGAACGGCGACGGCCGCACCGACCTGATCGTCGACGGCTACGAGACCCAGACCGACTACGGCTGGAACACCAACTACTACGTTCCCGGCACGGCGAGCGGCCTGGCCGTCACGTCCGCCCAGGCCCTCAAGCCCGGCATCATCACCGCGATCGGCGACATCAACGGCGACGGCTACGGCGACATCGTCAGCGGCGCGGGCTGGGACAGCAAGACCGCCGACGGCACGACCGTCCCGAGCTCCGCCGACGGCGGCAAGGTGAACATCACCTACGGCTCCGCGTCGGGTCCCGCCAACACCTCCGGCATCACCCAGAACACCGGCAACGTGCCCGGCTCCTCGGAGAAGGGCGACGGCTTCGGCTGGGACCTGGACATGGGTGACGTCAACGGCGACGGCTACCAGGACCTCGTCGTCAGCACCCCGAACGAGGACATCAACGGCGTCACCAACGCCGGCATGGTCACCGTCATGTACGGCACCTCGGCCGGCGTCAAGGTCTCCTCCGGCGCCCAGGCCTTCCACCAGAACACGGCGGGCGTCCCCGGCACCAACGAGAAGAACGACCTCTTCGGCGCCGACGTCAAGCTCGACGACGTCAACGGCGACGGCAAGGCCGACCTGCTCGTCGGCTCGTACGAGAACAGCGGCAACGGCGCGGTGACCTACCTGCCCTCCAACGGTACGACGATCACCACGAGCGGCAGCCGCACCGTCTCACCGAGCACCTCGGGCGTCTCGACAGACGGCACGCCGCAGTTCGGCGCCGTCTTCGCCGACTGAGCCGTACCCCTTCTGTTTCGCTGTTTTCGCCGGGCCCGTGCGGACGGGCCCGGCTTCCGCCCACTTGGAGCCCGCACCTTACGCAAGCGCACCCTCCTCCTGGCCGCCGCCACCCTGGCCGGCGGCCTCATCGCCCTCCCGGGCACCGCGTCCGCCGCACCCTCCGGCCTCGTCGGCGACTTCAACGGCGACGGCTAGACGGGACGCCGCCGCACCGGCCCCCAGCGCCATGGTCAGCGGACAGCGCGGGTTCGGTCGCCATCGCCTACGGCCCCTGAGGGTGCCCTCCGCGCGGCGGGCAAGCCGCTGGCCTCCCCCGGCACCGCCCCCGCCACCCCCGCCCTCGACGTGGACCACGACGGCTACGACGACCTGCTCGTGCGCGAGACCCTCGACAACGGGACCGCTTCGGCGTCGGGCGTCGTCTTCGGCTCCCCCACCGGCCCCACCCGGACCGGCTTCGCCCTCCCCGCCGGAGCCGACGTCGTCTTCGGCCGCGAAGAAGAACGGAGGGAAGGGGAGTGCCGTCGCCGCCGAGCCCGCCGTCGCCTTCTCCACCGCCGAGTTCCTGAGCCGGTGACGGCACAACCCTTCACCGACCTCACGAGTCACCCCCGAAACAGAAGCAGTGCCAGAAGTCCCACCACGCCTGGAGCACCGATGCGCGCACCCCGACCGATCACCGCCCTGGGCTGCGCCCTCCTGCTCCCGGCGCTGCTCGCGACCACGGGATGCAGCACACAGGACGACCCCCGGGACGACTCCTCGGACTCCGGCCACTCCTCCCGCCCCACCGCCGGGAAACCTGCCGCGCACCCCGACTCCGGCGACTTCAACGGCGACGGCTTCGACGACTTCACCGACATCGTGGAATCGACGTCCAAGGACAAGAAGAAGTACGCGGCGACAATGGTCGTCGTCTACGGCTCGCGCGAGGGCCTCGACACCGCGACGGCGCAGCGGACTTCGGCCGGCAGCCGCCCGTACGCCTCGTTCATGTCGCCGTCCCTGCGCGCCGACCTCGACGGTGACGGCTTCACGGACCTGGTCGGCAGCCGTGGCGCGGGCGGGACCGTGAGCGGCTCCTTCGCGTTGTTCGGCGGCGCGCACGGGCTGGCCGCCGCCCGGCGGCTCGACGTGCCCGACGGCTTCCGCCCGCTGGCCGCAGCCGACTTCGACGGCGACGGCTCCGTGGACCTCCTCGACGGCGGCCACGGCGGCTCCGGCGACCCCAACGCCACCGAGGCGGGCGGCGACGGCCTGCTCCTCTACGGCCCCTTCGACCGCACGGGAACACCGAAGCGCCAGGCCGTGCTCGACCTGGGCCAGCACGGCTACGCCACGCCCACCACGGCCACCACCGGCGACTTCGACGGCGACGGCAAGGCCGAGGTGGTGTTCACGTACTCCTTCGACTCCGAGGAGGACGAGTCCGCGCCCGGGGACCTGCACACCGTCGGCTCCTACGAGGGCGGTGAGCAGGGCCTGGTCCGGGACACCCGCCAGGAGAGCCGTATCGCGGCCGCGGTGGCGACCCAGGACGGCCCCCGCACCCCTGCGGCGGGCGACGCGGACGGCGACGGCCTCACGGACCTGCTGCTGCCCACCCAGCTCAGCGCGGCCCCCGCGGAGATGCCCGGCGCGGGCGGTGCGCTGACGATCCTCTACGGGGCGAAGTCCGGCCTGAACACGGGCCGGAAGGAGACCGTGATCGGCGGCATGGACACCGCCGACCGGCGCCGCATCGACTTCGGCTCGTCGCCCTCCGCCGGGGACGTCGACGGCGACGGGAAGCCGGACGTCGTGGTGGACACCCCGGGCTTCCGGCGCCACGACGGCAAGGTGACGCTGCTGCCCGGCGGACCGGACGGGGTGCAGTCCCTGGACGGCGAGCAGGTGGTCGACGCGGAGACCGAGGGGCTGCCCGGCACCCCGAACCCGTACTACTGGAACGCCTTCGGCCACCGGCCTCCGCTCCTCGACGTCGACGGCGACGACCACGCCGACGCGGTCGTCTTCGCGCCGCTGTACGAGAAGAGGAAGGGCGCGTATCTGGTGCTGCGGGGGACGGACACCGGGTTCGACGCGAAGGCGGTGCGGCTGTTCACGCCCGACGACGTCGGCGTACCGCTGCGGCTGAAGTAGCCGGGGTTCACCTTCCGGCCATCCGCGCACAACTCTTTACCGACGCGCGCCACGCGTCCCCGCATGCCGCAGGAGAACCCCGCATGCAGCAACTCCGACGGCGCGCTCCGGTCCCTCCGCGGCGCGTCCTCGGGCATCACCACCACGGGAGCGGTGTCCTACGGCCCGACCACGCTGGGCGTCTCGACAGCGGGAACGCCGAGGTTCGGGGCGTCCATCACCGGCTGAGGCGTACGTGACGTATGAGGATGGCGAGTCCGGTAGCGGTGGTGGTCCCACCACCTTGCCGGACTCTTCGCTTTCACACAGGAGAAGGGCTCCGCCATGGAACTCCCCGGAGGGCCCGTAGGGGGCGGCTCGCATCTCCCGTAGGGGATGTCACAGGTCGGCCCCAATGCCGGGCCCTTCACCCGGGCCCGGCACGCGACTCTGCGGGACCAGGTACGTTCGATGACGTGGCTGGATTCAGGATCGGACGCGGCGGCCGGGACAACCGTGCACCGCAGGCGCGACCGCAACAACACCGACCGTCGTACGGGCAACAGGCACCGCAGGGAGGCCAGCAGCCGCCGTACGGCTACCCGGCTGCGCCCTCGCAGCCGCAGTACGGGGGACAGCAGTACGGCGGTCAGCGGCCCTACGGCGGCGGTCAGCAGGGCGGCTGGCCCCAGAACGGCAACGGCGGCCAGGACGAGCCGGAGTACTTCGGCGACGGGCACCCGCAGCAGGGCCCGGACCCGTACGCGGCGAACAGCCCCGGCCACACCCAGGCGTTCTCAATCGGCGAGGACCCCTACAGCCAGGGCGAGACCTACCGCGCGGGCCAGGCGGCGGCCCCGCCGGTGGGCCCCCGCCTGCACTGGAAGGACCTGCTCAGGGGCATCGTCCTGTCCCCCGACCAGACCTTCCTGCAGATGCGCGACTACACGATGTGGGCCCCGGCCCTGATCGTGACATTCATCTACGGCCTGCTCGCGGTCTTCGGCTTCGACGGAGCCCGCGAGGACGCGATCAACGCCACCCTCTCCAACGCGATCCCCATCGTCCTGACGACGGCCGTCGCCATCGTCATCAGCACCTTCATCCTGGGCGTGGTCACCCACACCCTGGCCCGCCAGCTCGGCGGCGACGGGGCCTGGCAGCCCACGGTCGGCCTCTCCATGCTGATCATGTCGCTCACGGACGCCCCACGCCTGCTCGTCGCCATGTTCTTCGGCGGCAACGCGTCCTTCGTCCAGCTCCTCGGCTGGGTCACCTGGGTCGGGGCGGGCGCCCTGCTGACCCTCATGGTCAGCAAGTCCCACGACCTCCCCTGGCCGAAGGCGCTCGGCGCGTCAGCCATCCAGCTGATCGCGATCGTGTCGATCATCAAGCTGGGCACGTTCTAGTACTTCCTGGTACTTCCACCTAGTGCTTCCACACGCACGAGAGAGGGGCTTCCGGCACACCGCCGGAAGCCCCTCTCTTCGCGTTTCGCCACGTCAGGCGGCTCAGGAGGTGGTCGGCCACCGTGCCGTTCCGGTCGAGGCCACCTCAACCGCAGCAGGCTCTCAGCCGGAAGAAGTGCGCCCGGTCTCCGGGAGGATCTTGACCGGTCGGCGGGAGAATGAGGTGCCGGACTCGCTGTCAGGCGATGGCGTGCTCCGAGGTTCTGGGGTCTGGAGGTCATGGGACATGCAGTCTGTGACGTTCCGGAACGGGGTCGCGCCGCCGCCCCTGGATGCCGGGGTGGCACGGCCATGACGGCCGGTCAGCAGGCACCTCACGCTGCCCCGGGGGAACTCCGTCTACTGGCCGTCGATCTGACCGAAGCCCTCACCGACGTACACCGCGTGGCGGAGAGCCGGGGCGCCCGCCTGCTTGATCCCCCCTGGGACGACCCCGACGTCATCGACGACCAGGGCGACGCGGACGGAGGCGACGACGACCAGGATGGACCACAGCTCTCGGCCGAGGCATTCGGGTGAGCATTGCCACAGCCGCTCCCACACACCGCGACGCCGACGCCACCGAGCCCCATGATCAGCAGTGATCAACGCCAACCAGCCACAAGATCAGACAGCTGCTCGTGTGCCCTCACCTGCACATTTGCCAAGGTCAGCAGTCACACGCTACGCAGCCAGACCCATGCACTCGACGTTCACGAGATGGATGTTCTCGCAGTCGAGGGCGTAGGCGAGCCCGCCGGCGATGGACAGCACCATGTCGGGCTCGTACCCGTCGTCGGCGATGATCCGGGCGAGCTCGCGAACCGCGGCTCCGAATCCCTCGTAGGTGAGATTCTCACGCACCTGGGACACGCTCACGCCCTCATACCTGGGTCCGGTGGAAGTTGAGGAAGGACCGGGAGGCGGTCGGCCCGCGCTGCCCCTGGTAGCGGGACCCGTACCGGTCACTGCCGTACGGGAACTCGGCCGGCGAGCTGAGCCGGAACATGCACAGCTGCCCGATCTTCATCCCCGGCCACAGTTTGATGGGGAGCGTCGCGAGGTTGGACAGCTCGAGGGTGACGTGCCCGGAGAAGCCGGGGTCGATGAACCCGGCGGTGGAGTGGGTGACGAGCCCGAGCCGCCCGAGCGAGCTCTTCCCCTCGAGCCGCGAGGCGAGGTCGTCGGGCAGCGAGATGACCTCGTAGGTGGAGGCGAGCACGAACTCCCCGGGATGCAGGATGAACGGCTCATCGCCCTCGGGCTCGACGAGTCTCGTGAGATCCGCCTGCTCGATGGCGGGGTCGATATGCGGGTAGCGGTGATTCTCGAACACCCGGAAGTAGCGGTCGAGCCGCACGTCGATACTCGACGGCTGCACCATGGATTCGTCGTAGGGATCGATCCGGACCCGCCCGGCGTCGATCTCGGCCCGGATGTCCTTGTCTGAGAGAAGCACGTCCCGAGGATACGCAAGGCGCGCGGACCGGCCACAATCGTGACGGTCCGCGCGCCTGCCCACGTGGGCGTGAACGCTTCGTTTTCTGCCCCTAATGCTTTTCCAGCTCCACCGGAACAACGTTCCGGAGCCGCGCACACCGCGGACACCGGATCAACCGACCGGGACCGAGCCGCTCGGCCTGCTGCATCGGGAACGAAGCGGTGCTGAACACGTGCCCCTCGGCACAACGGACGACGGTGCGCTCCATCAAGTCCTCAGAGTCCCTTCCCCAAGAGCCTTCGTCAGGCACTGGCGTGACCGACGGCGAAAGCCACATTACGGGATGAAAGGTACGGCCCTCCAGGCGGCACTCCGGTCCCCCACGGACCCCTCCCGAGCCCCTACGGTACGCCCCAACTCCGGTCCCCCGCAGTCACATCCACCCTCCGAAACGCGACCGGGCCCCACGGCTTCCGCACCGGGGACCCAAGCATGAGGTAGAGTGAGCGAATATTCGACACCGGCCCAACCGGCGTCTTACGCGGGTGTAGTTTAATGGTAGAACATCAGCTTCCCAAGCTGAGAGCGCGAGTTCGATTCTCGTCACCCGCTCTTGAGAGAAACCCCAGGTCAGTTGCCCGGTCGGCATCCTGCTCATCGTGCCGCTCGGCGCCGCCACCGCATCCCGACAGCTTCGGCAAGCGCGTCTACTGCCAGTGAACGCCGCGCAGTTCCTGATCGACACCAGTGCCCTCGCCCGTCTGCTGCGCGGCGACGCCGAGCAGTACGGATGGGACCAGGCGGCAACCGCCGGACTCATCGCCACCTGCCCCATCACCGAGCTGGAGTTCTTCTACAGCGCGCGTTCCGCTTCCGACCGTACACAAGGCATCGAGGACATGCGCCTGCTCTTCGGCTGGGTGCCGGTCGATGACCGCGTCTACGACCGCGCCTGACAGGTCCAGGAGTTCTTCACCCAGCGGGGACAGCACCTCAGCGGTGGGGCCGTCGACCTGTTGGTGGCCGCCACGGCCGAGTTGCAGGGACTGACTCTCCTGCACCGCGACCGGGACTTCGAGTGCATCGCGGCCGTCACCGGCCAGGCACTCCAGTGGCACGGCCCCGAAGCCGGCAGAGGCAGAGTGTCGAAGGTCGGCTGTTCCGAGGAGCCGCGAGGCCCAGGTCAGCAGCCAAGTGACCTACCTGGAAGGCGCCAACGTGTCGGCGGGAATGGTCTGCTCCGTCCAGATGGTCTTGCCGGTCGTCGTGTGGCGGGTGCCCCATCGCTGGGCGAGCTGGGCCACGATCAGCAGGCCCCGCCCTCCCTCGTCGGTGGTCCGGGCATGGCGCAGGCGCGGCGAAGTGCTGCTGGCGTCGGAGACCTCGCAGATCAGGCCGCGGTCCCGGATCAGGCGCAGACAGACTGGTCCGATCGCATGGCGGATGGCGTTGGTGACCAGCTCGCTGACGATGAGCTCCGTGGTGAAGGTGAGATCGTCCATGCCCCACTCCGCCAGCTGCCGGACGGCGAGGGTGCGGGCGTGCGCAGCAGCGGCCGGGTCGCTGGGCAGGTCCCAGGAGACGACATGGTCGGGAGCCAGGACGTGGGTCCGGGCGAGGAGCAGGGCCACGTCGTCGGACGGCGGACCCGTCAGCAGGGCATCGACCGCGCCCCGGCCGATCTCCTCCAGCGTCGGCCCGCGCACCGCGAGGGCGTCGCACAGCAGGGAGAGCCCGACGTCGATGTCCCGGTCGTAGGTCTCGATGAGGCCGTCGGTGTAGAGGGCGATGAGGCTGCCCTCGGCCAGCTCCACCTCGACGGATTCGAAGGGGAGGTACCCGAGGCCGAGTGGTGGTCCGGCGGGCAGGTCGAGGACGGCGACGGTACCGTCCGGGCCGACAGTCACGGGCGGGAGGTGACCGGCCCGGGCCAGCGTGCAGCGTCTGCTGACCGGGTCGTACACGGCGTAGAGGCAGGTGGCCCCCAGGAACGCGGTGCCCGCGGTCTCGTCCCCGTCCTCCGCCGGCTCCTTGTCGCCGTGCGCTCCTATGAGGCCGATGGCGAGGTCGTCCAGATGGGCCAGCAGTTCGTCCGGGGGGAGGTCCAGGTTGGCGAGCGTGCGTACCGCGGTGCGCAGGCGCCCCATGGTCGCCGCCGCGTTGATGCCGTGTCCGACGACATCCCCGACGACCAGTGCGACCCGGGCTCCGGAGAGCGGAATCACGTCGAACCAGTCGCCGCCCACACCGCTGGGGGCATCCGCCGGCAGGTACCACGACGCCGCCTCCAAAGCGGACCCTCCCGTCAGCTCCTGCGGCAGCAGAAAACGCTGCATGGAACGGGCCGCGGTGCGCTCGCGGGTGAAGCGGCGCGCGTTGTCGACGCACACCGCCGCGCGGGAGACCAGTTCCTCGGCGAGGCGTACGTCGTCGTCCTCGAAGGGGCCGAGACGCCGGGACCGGGCGAACGTCGCCACGCCCAGGGTGACGCCGCGCGCCCGCACCGGAACCACCATCAGCGAGCGGAAGTCGAACGCGCGGATGGAGGCGCCCAGGGACTGGTCCTCGGTCACCCAGGCGCTGGTGGAGGGGTCCAGGATCCGTTCCACCAGGGTCCTGCTCTCCAGCAGGCAGCGGGTCACGGGCGACGAGGGAGCGCGCCGTACCGTTTCTCCCACGGCCAGACTCGCCTCCGGACTGCCCTCGCGCACCGACTGCTGCCCCGCGCGGCGAATGACGGGCGTCATGCCGACCGGTCCGGGGGCCGGCTCCTCGCCCCTCATGACCGAGTCCAGCAGGTCGACGGCGACGAAGTCGGCGAGAGACGGCACGGCCTCGTCGGCCAGTTCCTGCGCGGTCCGCGTCACATCCAGCGTGCTGCCGATACGGGCACCGGCGTCGTTCAGCAGGGCCAGGCGTTTCTGGGCCCGCCGGCGCTCGGTGACGTCGATGACCATGTACCAGATGCCCACGTCCCGGCCCTGGCGGTCCTTCATGGCGAAGAAGGAGGCGGAGGACGCGCGTTCGCGGTCGGGGTCCGTGTAACCGGGGCCGCGGAACTCGTAGTCCATCACCGGGGCCCCGGTCTGGAGAACCGTCCGCATCTTCTCCTCGAAGGCCTCCGCCTCCAGCACCGGCAGCACGTCCTTCACCTGCCGTCCCAGCCGTTGTCCGAGGGGGATCAGGCGGTCCAGCGGCTCGTTCACCCAGACGTACCGCAGGTCCGTGTCCAGGACGGCGATGCCGACCGGTGCATGGGTGAGGAACGGCGCGAGCATCAGCTGGTTCACCCCGCCGCCCGGCATCCGCCAGAAGGCCCGTTTCGGCGGACGGCCGACGAACCTGCCGAAGACCAGTGCGGCGACCGTGGCGGCCAGCACGCCCGGGACCATTTCGTAGATGCCCGACTCGAGCGGCCCGAGCAGTGGATTGATCTTCTTCCAGAGCAGCACCGTGGCCGCGCCCGACACGATCCCGGCCATGGCCCCCGCCCAGGTCATGCGCGGCCAGTACAGCGAGAGGAGGACGACCGGCCCGAAGGCGGCTCCGAAGCCCGCCCAAGCGTAGGCGACGATGCCCAGCAGCCCACCACCCCTGAGCGCGATCACGAAGGCCACCAGGATCACCACGACGACGGCGCCGCGACCGACCCACACCAGCGCCCTGTCCGAGGCACGCCGGTTGAGGAGCGCGCGGTAGAAGTCCTCCGTGAGAGCGGTGGAGGACACAAGAAGCTGGCTGTCCGCTGTCGACATGATCGCGGCCAGTACGGCGATCAGCATCACCCCGGCGATCCAGGGATTGAGCAGCGCCCGGCTCAGGACGATGTACACCGTGTCCGGGGCACGGAGCGGCGGGCCGAGCCGCCCGATCCCGACGAGGCCGACGAGCGTGGCACCGCCGAGCACGACGATGACCCAACCCGTTCCGATACGGCGGGCCGCGGGGATGGCACGGATGCTGCGGATGCCCATGAAGCGAGCCAGGATGTGCGGCTGACCGAAGTAGCCGAGGCCCCAGGCGAGCAGCGAGATGATCGCGACGGCACCGAGTGACCCGCCTGCCGACCACCGGCCGTCCGTGTAGTCGATCTCGGCCCCCATGTCCAGCAGACCCGGCGCCTTGTCGTCGAGAGCGTCGCGCAGTGCCCCGAAGCCGCCGAGCAACCCGACACCGACCAGGGGGAGCACGAGCAGGGCGAGGAACATCAGCACGCCCTGCATCACATGCGTCAGGCTCACGGCGAGGAAGCCGCCCAGGCCCGAGTAGATGACGATGACCAGGGCGGTCAGGGTCACCCCGAGCCCGAAACGGATGCCGAAGACCTGCTCGAACAACAAACCGCCGGCCACCAGCCCGCTGGCGACATAGACGGTGAAGAACACGAGGGTGACCGCCGCCGAGGCCATTCTGAGCATCCGGGTGCGGTCCTCGAACCGCTCCTCCAGATAGGCCGACAGGTTGACGGCGTTACCGGCGTGCTCGGTGTAGGTGCGCAGCCTCGGCGCGACGAACAGCCAGTTGAGGTAGGTGCCGGCCACCAGGCCGACGGCGATCCAGCTGGCGCCGATGCCGGCCGCGTACACCGCTCCGGGAAGCGCGAGGAACAGCCAGCCGGACATGTCGCTGGCCCCTGCGGACAGGGCGGCGACGAACGCGCTGAGCCGGCGGCTCCCCAGGGCGAAGTCGGCGAACGTGTGAGTGCGGGTGTACGCCCAGACACCCGTTCCGATCACGGCGGCCACATACACGAGGAACGTGGTCACGATCGGCGCACTCAAGTCGAACATGGTGTCCTAGCCTGCGAGGTTCCTGAGCACGGGCGCGACCGTCGGCACGCCTGGCAGCCATGTGTGTCCTGACGTATAAATGTACAGATCTGGGTCGTAAGGGAGCGACCGGACCTCCGCGCCGGTTGCCGCACGGCCGCACCGACCGATATGCGGGACAGGCGCGCATAACTCGGCCCGATCGCGCGGCTGCCGCGGGCCGCCTGTCGGGGCCGGCTGCCGCCCGGGCGCGCCACGCCCGTCCCAGCCGCATTTGCCAACCGGCCAGGTGCAGGGGCTGACGCTCCTGCACCGTGACCGCGACCGGCCCCGAGGCCGGCTGTGTACTCGCAAAGGCTCTCCCGAGCCGGATGTCCGAACGAGCCGAGCCAAGCAGGCGCCCGTACGCGCCCGCTCTGCCCACCTGTCTTCACGGCCTGTGCCCACACTGTGCCCGTAACGTAAGCGCGGACAACCAATGAGGGCGGATGCGCGCGGGAGGCAAGGGCCGGCGCGGGGCGTCGGCGCGCACGCTGCTCAGTCGCGAGCGGGTGATTCGCACGGCGGTGGCGGTGGCGGACGAGAAGGGGTCGACCGCGCTCACCATACGGGCCATAGCCGAACCGCTGGGCGTCGAGGCGATGTCGCTCTACCACCACGTCGCGGGCAGGGAGGACATGCTCGACGGCATGGTGGACGCGGTGTTCGGCGAGATCGACCTACCGCCGAGCGACACGGACTGGAAGGCTTCCCAAGCTGAGAGCGCGAGTTCGATTCTCGTCACCCGCTCCATGTGAAACCCCTGGTCAGCGGCCTGGGGTTCATGCATTGCCGATGGTTCTTAACCGGTTTCTGGTCTGCCGAGCACGCGTCGATTGGACACACGAAGAGCACGAGGGCTTGGCGGATGCCACCCGGCCGCTGCCCCTGTTCGCCGAATCGTGCCACTGGCCTGTGGTTTCAGGGCACTCGCCGCAGGCGTTTGCGTATCCGAGCCCTCAGCATGCCGTTCCCCTCAGCGAGGTCGGACGGCCTTTGGCTCTGGCCGGGGGCGACGGCTCGTCCAGTGTCCGGGACTCGTGCCACAAGATCGACTCCATTCGGTTCGTCGGGACCGATCAGATGCTCCGACCTGCAGGAGTGCTGCTCCGGCAGGTCGTGAACCAACCCTGGTGACGCCGTTGCCCTACTCGTGATGTGACGTAGGCTGCGCCCGTCGACGGAGGGCCCTGGGAAGGTAAGAGACCGCAGGTCATGGCAATGGGGATACGGGGGCGGCGATGGCTGCCCAGCGGGCGAGTGCTCGGGATCGTGGCGGTGGTGCTCGCCGTCGTCGCGGGCGGCGGCTGGGCGGCGAAGCCGGTGTGGCAGCCCTGGTGGTACGCCGCGACGCTGTGCGGGGGCAACCTGTCGGGCGACGACCTCGCCGAACTGCTGCCGAACGAACGGCTGCAGGCGGGCAGGGACACCTTCGGCTCCGGGAGCTCCTCGCTCAGGTGCGGGGTGGACGAGAGCGACGGCCGGCACTTCGTCCTCAAGATCGAGGCACAGACCGACACGGGCGAGCCGCTGGGCCCGCTGGCCATGGAGTTCACTGTCCCGAGAGACCCCCACTACGTCTATCCCAGGTCAGTCCCCGGTTTCTACGGCAAGTTCGGCCCCGTGATCATTCAGGAGTGCCCGAAACTCGGCCCCGACGCCGAGGGCCGCAAGCGGCGCCTCGTCACCAACGTGTACGCCCACGGGGTGGAGAACGACCCCTCGCCCCAGTCCCTGCGCACGGCCGTGCGCATCGCCAACGGCGCCAACGCCGAGCTCGGCTGCGGGGCCGACCCGCTGCCGCTGCCGGACCGCGTCGAACCCGCCAGGAAGCTGTCCCTGAGCCAGGCGGAGGGCACCATGTGCGGCTGGCTGGCCCGGGACACGCTGCCCAGCAGCACGTCTGGCAAGGAGTGGCAGGTGCTCGCGCCCACGGACGAGGGGGCCCCGATCACCAGCTGCTCGCTGATCGACTCCGGGACGGGCGAGTCCGCCGTGAGCCTCACGGGCTGGTACGGCGACTGGGCGGAAGAGCCCTTCGAGACGCTGCTCGCGGCCAACGTGCGGATCCCGGAGGGGCACAGCTCCCGCGACGCGCTGCTCAGCGAGAACTTCGGCCGCGCCAAAGCCCGGTGTGCCGGGGAGTCCGCCAACTTCCTCGCCAACAGCTACACCCCGGACGCCTCCCGGTCGGTGCTGCCGATGAGCGAAGTGCGGCGCCTCCTCGACGAGTTCGCTGCGGACCAGGCCGAGCGCCGCGGCTGCACCGGCCTGGAGCTCCCCGGCCCCACCGTCCACCCTGACGCACCCTGACGGCCCCGACCCCGCGCCTATGAAGGCCTGCCCGGAGCCGGACACCTGGCCGACGGCCGGCACGGATGTGGTGCGGGCCGACAGCGAGGTCGTCACCCCGGCGGCGACTGGCGTGGCTACTGGAGCGGCGACGGCTGTCGAAGTCCTTTTCGGCAGCGGGGACTTCGAATCGGCAGCCCAGTCGCGGCCAAGGCGGCGAGGAGGAGGATCCACCAGTGGTCCAGGAGCCATTGGACCACTGCAACCCCGAGGCCGATCACCACAACCACCGTCATCGGGCTCGCCGTTCTGCTCGTCCCGTCTCTTCGACCGGCGGTTCGGGCGAATCCGGGCCGTGCGCTTGACCGGGCGCCCCCGGCTGTGAGCTTCCGTCGCGCCTGCCATCGGCCCTGACAGAGCCGAGCAGACGTGGTCCGTGGCGTCCAGGCCGTTCGTACAGTGGTGGGTTGTTGCGGCCTGCGGGCGCGCACCTTGCCTAAAGGGACGATGCCCAGACAACAACCCCAACAGGGACGAGGGCACAGGCGAGGCCGAAGCTCAGGCATGCGTAGCACGAGCGCGGAGACTCCCTGCACCCGGATCCGCGCCGGGGACCACCGTGTGCGCACCCTCTTCGGTGCCCAGCCGCGGAGCATGACGATACCGAGAGGCAGCAGCACCGCAGCGAACAGGCCGATCCAGCACCACAGGAAAACCGCCACGTCCCACTCCGATTCCGCGCTTCGGCGCGAAGTCTGCCCCAGCGCACGGTCCGCCGTCACTGCCGGGATCCGGAAGTCTCCGGGTGCCCGGACTGCGCGAACACGACTCCGGCGAAGAGCAAGGGACTCGGCGTCGTCGGCATCCTCGACGCCCCGTATCGACGAGGCCCCGACCTCCGCCGGTCGGAAGGCCGGTCAGAGTCTCCGACGTTCGAAGTTCACTGCACGACCGGGCAGTTTCCCCAGGCCGCGGCCAGGCTGTCGGGAATTTGCGGGACATCGCCGCACCCGTGTGGCCCACGGGGGAAGCTGTCACTGGCGATGTAGATCCAACTGCCCCCGGAAGTGCCGCGGAAGTACTTGGTGGCGCTGCCCTCGTCCTGCATGCCCACGAGTTCCTCGTGCGTGGCACCGGGGGTGGCCTCGAAACGGGTGGCGGCGTAGCGGACGCCGCCGCACTGGCCGTAGAAGAACTGGTGCGGCACCGGCTGGACATGGACGAAGCGGGGGAAGCTGCGCTGATACGCCCCCGTCACAGCGGCCTTCACTTCGCTACCGGCGGCCAGATTGCGGCAGCCGGGGTGGTTCGCGGGCGTGGGGAGGGTTCCGGCGGGAGTGGGAGATGTGGCCCTGGCCGGGGCGGCAGAGGTGTGCGACGGCGTGGGCGTGGTGGTGGCAGATGCCGGGGGCGTGGTGGCAGGACCGTTCGAAGGCGTGCCCGACCGGACAGAGGCATTCGCGGAAGGCGAGGACGAGGAGGTAGAGGGGGCGCCCGAGCCTGCGTGGGAACCCGACGAATCCTGGCACCCTGTCAGCACCAGGACCCCGCCCATCACCACCATCACCGACGTACTTCTGAGACCGGGCATGGCAAGTCCTTTCTTCGACCGATGAGGCTACGGCCACGTCCTGCGTGACCACCGTGACCAGGGTGTGCGGCGCCGCGCGGCCGGCCGCCGACTCGTTCCTGGTGCCGCGTCAGCCAAGGTTCGCCCCGTCGCGACGCCCGGCACGCTCCCCCACTCGCCGCACCGGACGCCGCTCCTTAACGGGCAAACCTTGGCTGACGCGGCACTAGACACACGGGACAGCTCCGGGGTTGTGGGGAGAGGCAGGCGGGACGGTCTCGATTCCGTATACGCAGAGGTCAAAGCTTTGCTCGACCGGCTCCAGGGACGGATCCCGGATGGCATCCCCGTCATCGTGGACACGTCGCGTGGGCGGCGCATCAACGCCGGAGTGGTCGGCGGCTGAGCGTCGCGCCCGACGAGCGGGGAACAGCCACGGCGAGCCGGCAAGAACAGCACCGCGTCGGTGAAGTCCAGCACGCTGCCGAAGGTGAGCACCGCGCCGATCACGAGGAACAGGCAGAAGACCAGCTGGTAGACGCGCTCGCTGGTCTTCGTCTTGCCGAACAGGTGAGTCCACGCCGTGCGGCCGCAGTACGACCAGGTGATCATCGGCGGGACCGCGAAGAGCAGGACGGCCACGGCGAGGGGCTTCGGGAACCACGGCAGGACGGTCTCGAAGGCCGAGGAGGTGACCGTCGCGCCGTCCGCCGTGGTGCCGTCCGTACGTCAGCCGGAGGGTGAGGTGGTACGGCCGTCGGAGGGTGAGGTGGTACGGCCGTCGGCCGCCCGCAGGGTCACGGTGGCCGCGACGCCCGCGAGGACGCCCCAGAGCAGTGCGGCGGTCACCCCCTCACCGAGGCCGGACGCCATGTACAGCAGCCCCGAACGCATCTGCGTCCCGTCCCTCGCCATGCGCAGCACCTGTTCGGCCAGCAGCCCGAGGACGACCGCGCAGACCCCGCACGCCGCCATCGCCGGGACGGACACCCGGGTGAGCCGCCCGGGCAGCCACCGCAGGGCGCACCAGACCACGGCGAGGAGCAGGACGTCCCCGAGGCGGTACAGGAGCCAGTCGCCGAGCGGTGCGCCGGCCGGACCGGACCAGGCTCCGAGCAGCAGCCACTGGCGCAGCAGGTCACCCGGTTCACCGAGCAGCCCGCCGCCCGTGAAGGCCGTCTGGAGCGTGGCGGCGTTCGACTGGTACGACAGGACGACCAGGGACACCGCGACCATCGCGGTTCCGACGGTGGCGGCCAGCAGGGCCGGCCGCGCCGGAACGTTTTCGCGTGGCTGGGGCTCGGCGCCCTTCAGCGCCAGCCGCGCCACGAGCACCGTCCATGCCGCCGCGGCCAGCGCCACCGGCACCACGATCGGCCGCCCGGCCGAGGAGAGGGACGCCAACTGCGGCAGGAACCGGTAGCTGCCGTGCCCCCCAGCCGCGATGAGCCAGGGGGCCGACACCGTCACCGCCAGGGTCGCCGCCACCAGGCCCCAGGCCCACAGTGCGAGCAGTGCGGCCCACGTCCGGCCGCGCTCCGGGGGAAGCCGCCGGACCAGAAGGAGCGCCCCGGCCGCGTAGACGACGAACACGGCGGCGAAGCGGATCTGGATCGCCGTGTGGTGCAGGCCGAGATAACGGGAAGCGCCGGTCCCGTCGAGGTACCCGCCCGCGGCCCCGCCGGAGGGTTCGTACGCCCAGGGCAGCAGCCAGCTCTGGAGGCGGGCGACGGCCTCGTAGCCCAGAACGTCGGTGGCGCCCTCCAGATGCAGCGCGTCGGCGCTCGCCCCCGCCCACCATAGGAGCAGCGTCACCATCAGTCCGCCCGCCACCGCCGGTATCACCGCGCGCCGGTATTCCATGTCCTGCCCCCGTCTTCGCCTGCTGTCGCCACGAGTCATCGTGGCCCAGGGGACCTTACGTGGCCGCGGTCACATGCGGATCACAGCCTCGCTTCGTCCTGCCCGCGCTGCCGGTTCCCTAGCCTTCCCTCGGTGGGCCGAAGCGCAGGCCGCCGTGACCGTCGTACCGGGCCCGATGCCACAATGGCGTGCCATGTCTGCCACACCTGCCATCAGGGACCAACGGCTTCGGCGCTGGGAGCAGCGCACCGGCGGCTGGCTCATCGGCCTCGCGGTGGTCTACCTCACGGCCTACGCGGTGCCGATCCTCGCCCCGGAACTGCCCCGCACCTGGCGGAACGCCGCCGAAACCGTGACCTTCGTCATCTGGGCGCTGTTGGCCGTCGAGTTCGCCCTGCGCTTCACCGTGGCCGGCAGCCGGTGGCAATTCGTCAAGGTACGGCTGTTCGACCTGGCGACCCTGGTCCTGCCGCCGCTGCGCCCCCTGCGGCTGGTGACCATCGTGTTCATGGTGGTGCGCCGCAACGCCTCCACCCTGGGCCGGGTCCGGCTGCGTCTGGGTACCTACGTGGCAGCCTGCACGGCGCTGCTGCTGTTCCTCTCCAGCCTGACGATCCTCGACGTCGAGCGGCGCAACCCGGACGCCACGATCACGTCGTTCGGCGACGCTCTGTGGTGGTCGGTGACCACGGTCACCACCGTCGGTTACGGCGACCTCTACCCCACGACGACCGAGGGGCGCCTGATCGCCATCGCGCTGATGGTCGGCGGCATCGCGCTCGCGGGTCTGGTCACCGCGACACTCGCCTCCTGGTTCATGGACCGGTTCTCCGAACTCCGAGCCACCGAGGCCCAGACGAGCAGCGAGATCTCCGCCCTCACGGAAGAAGTCCGCCGACTCCGCGACGAACTGCACGCCCAACGCCCCACCGCCCCGTCCGCTTCCGCGGAAGGTCCGCACACCGCTGGAGACACCGGACCCGAGAACAGCCCCGGCAGCGCCCCCGCCCTCGGCACCGGCACCGGCTTGGACACAGGCACCGCGGACGGCACCCTCAGCGCGTCCGAGGCCGGCTCCCCCTCCAGCCTCGCGTAGCCCGGCCGCGGGGGCCGCCCAGTGGCCGATTCCAGTGCTCGGCAACTCCTCAACCGACGAGAGGGGCTCTGGGCGAGTCCGATCGGACGGCGTGCCCATAGCGTGCCCGTAAGACGGGTCAACCACGGTCAACAGCGGTGCGATCCTGCGCTCTCGGGCACCACGCCGGAGCGCACAAACCCAGGTCAGGAGCTCTCCGTCCACGCAAGCGCCGTCGCTTCCCAAGCTGAGAGCGCGAGTTCGATTCTCGTCACCCGCTCTTCTTGAAGTCCCAGGTCAGCGACCTGGGGCTTTTGTATGGGCGAGCCATTCCTGCGATCTACTGACGCCCCTGCACCCAAAGAGGGGGCACGCGGAGGGCACAGGCGCCTTGCGGCCGCACCCCGCTCACGTCGTGGCACGGCGCCGACCCGCGACTTCATGTAGGCCGTCGCGGGTACACAAGTGCCTTACGGGAGCGGGCGCTTGGCCGCGGAGGATCTCGAATCAGAGCGGGAGGTCGTCGGGGAGCACCCGGAACGCCTTGTGACGGCCCAACGGGCGTACGGCCCGGAAGTCCCGCCGGTCGAGGGTGAGGATCGCGTCGGTGTCATAGTCGGCGGCCAGCGCCACATTCACCGCGTCGGCGAGATCGAGGTCCAGCGCGCGATAGCGGACCCGGACCGACTGGGCGGCGCCCAGGTGGTCCTCCGTGATCTCCGGCATGACAACGCGCCCCCGCCGCCGACGGGCGCGCCTATGAGTACCGGGCCCGTACCTACGACGCGGCCGGGAACTACTCGCCGTCCAGCGAGATCCGTGCCGTGACCGTGCCGGTCGGCTGACGGTCACGGGGAACACGCGACAGACCGGTTGCCTCTTCGTGGGCCCCGCATGCCAAGAGGACCGCTGATCCGACCTCACCGGCCGACACCGACAGCGGCGAACGGAGCCGGATCAGAACGGACCTCAGTGGTCGTCGCACCGGCGCACACACGACTTCAAAGTAGGAGGGCCGCCGCGCAGCGACGCGGCGGCCCTCCTTCTGTCCGCTTCTACGCCGTCGGCGCGTCAGCGGACGATGACCACTACGGGGGTGTTGCTGTAGGGGTACCCGCCGAAGAACCCGGCGGTACCGAACGGGTAGCCGTAGCCGAATCCGCAGTACGGGTTGAAGCCGCGGTTGAAGCCCACACCGAACCGGCACCCGCCGTTGGCCTGGCTGTTGGGTGACAGCGACGCGGCACCGTGCGTGGTGGCTGCGGCTGAGGCCGGGCTCGCGACCGCTCCCACGATGACGCCGCCCGCGAGGAGGGCGGCGGCCAGGGTTCGCATGACCGGGTTCCTGTGCATATTTCGGTCTCCTTTGCCCCGAGATGTCCGCACCCCTCCGGTTTCTCCCCTCACACCAGGTAACACCTGATCGGCGGAACGTACCACTCGAGCGCCCCACGGCCCCGTGGTTCCGCAGCCGACCACGACCGGGGCCGCCCTACTCCGACGCTTCGCCACCTACGGATTTGACGGGCACGCTCCGTTCCACGGTGTTCGGCGAGTTCATGGACCGGCTCACCGCCGACATCGACGACCCGGCGTCGCGTACGCCCAGAGCTTCCGTATGACCGGCCGCCTGCACCGGCGCTGCCCGCAGCTCAGCCGGATCCTGCCGAAGCGTGGGCTCGAAGTGGCCTGCTCCGACCGCGGGTTGGCGCCACGCGCACTGCGTGACATCCGTACCGCGGCGGCCGCCGGGCGGTTCGAGGTGGAGGACCTCGATCTCGCCCTGGCGATGACGGTGAGCGCCCAGCCGGCCGTGGGCCCACTGCTGTACGCACAGCCCGACCGTGACGACGCGCACTCCTCGGACCTGGTCGCACGCGGCCGGCTGCGGCACTTCGGCATACCCGCCGACGAGGCCGCGCGGATCTGCTCGCTCGACCTGCCCGGGCGGCACCAAGGTCCTCAACAGCGCGGTGGCGTCCAAGGTGACCTCGCTCGGGTACGTGGCCAAGCGGCTGTCCGACGTCTCGCGCTACTCCACCTCGGTGGCCGTGACCAAGACGATCACCAGCACGCCGAAGTACGTCTTCCTGGCCACCGGCACCGACTACCACAACGCCCTGGCGGCCAGTTCCGCCGCGGGCTCCATGGGCAGTTCGGGGACCGCGGTCGTGCTGCTGACCGACGGCTCGACCATGACCGCGTCCGTCTACGGCTACCTCAACAAGTACAGCCCGAGCACGACGAAGATCATCGCCGTGGGGACCGACGCCGAGTCGGCACTGGCCAAGGCGTACAAGGCCGGCAAGATGCCGCACTGGCCCAGCAAGTACAGCTACTACCGGGTCGCCGGCGCCACTCCGCAGTCGAACGCCATGCAGCTCGCCGACCTGTGGTGGTCGCTGCCGTCGAACGCCACGGTGGCCTCCGTGGGCAGTTGGCGCGGCGGCGTCTCCGCGTCGTCGGCGATGACCACCTACGGTCCGCTGCTGTGGACCGACGTCACCTCGCTGCCGTACGACACCAAGCGGTACCTGATGCGGATGTCGTCGAGTGTGAACCACGTGGCCGTCTTCGGCGGCACGGCTTCGGTCGACGCTTCCGTCCTTCCCAAGATCGGTGCGGCGATCGGCGTGGGTACCCACTACGACTACACGTCGTACTACAAGGGCGTGGCGCCACAGAGCACGGCTGCTCAGGCGCCGCCCCACAGCACCCTGTCCGCTCCGAGCCCGAACCTCGCGCCCCTGCAGGTGACGGCCACGAAGTAGTCGTCCCTACGCCCCGGCGGGCGCGTCCGGCAAGCTGCCGGACGCGCCCGCTTTTGCTTCTCACACCGAGCGGGCGTCGTCGGACGTGGGAGCCGGGACAGCCGTCCGCGCCCTTGCCGACAGGCCCGCTCGTCTCACGGGCGGTGCTACTCGCGATGATCGTGTCTTTTCGGGCGGGAGGACGGCCACTGATCGAGCGTCTCGTCCGAGGCGAGCCGGGACAGCGCTTCCGTCAGGCGCTCGCAAGCCTCTTCGATCTCACGGAGGGTGCGGTTCCGCTCGGCGACCATCGCCGAGAGAAGAAGGGCCGTCAGTGACACGGTGCCGTTGAAGGCCTGCAGGATGACCATCTTGGCGAGCAGGTCCTGACCGGAGAACGGGCCCGAACCGACGGCACCCGCGTCGATCGCGACCACGGAGGCGATCAGCACGCAGGGCGCGGCGCCGGCCAGCTGGAAGCGGAAGGCCGCCCAGATCAGGAAGGGAACGACGAGAAAGAGAAGGTCGAGCGAGCTGTGGGTGGCCGCGGCTGTGACCACCGCCGTGCCGCCGACCAGGGCCAGCGCCTCGACCCAGCGCAGGACGGGTGTGCCGCGTGGCCATCGGGCGTTGCGCGCGGCCAGCAGGAACGGCGCAATGACCAGGACTCCCATCGCGTCGCCCGTCCACCACACCGACCAGGCCGGCCAGAAATCCTGCGCCGTCAGCGCGCCGGAGGCCACCAGGACTCCGGTGCCGAGCGTGGCGCTGATCAGCATCCCGCCCAGGGCCCCGAGGAAGACCAGCGACAGCGCGTCCTGCAGCCGGTCGAGTTCGATACGGAATCCCACACGCCGCAGGAGGAGGTACGCGCAGACCGGGGCGACCGTGTTGCCGACCGCGATGGCGAGTACGGGGAGGATCGAGGGCCCGAGCATCACGTTCACCAGGAACGCCCCGAGAGCGATCGCCGGCCACATGCGAAGGCCCCACAGCATCAGGGCGACGAGAGCGATGCCGGTGGGCGGCCAGAAGGGCGTGATCTGCCCTCGCACCAGTTGCTGCTGCAGCCCGATCTTGGCGCTGACATAGTAGGCGGCCACAACGGCAGCCATCCGCAGGCCCTCGGCCGCGTACCGCCGGAGCCGCTCACTGCGCGCCACGTCGATCATCCCCGCCCGCGTCGGCGGTCACACCGGGCGGGGCGCGCCGCACCGGGGGCGCACATGCCGTGCATGCCCTCATTCTTCGCCCTGCGGCCGCTCCTGTCGCCCTCTGCAACGCCGCCAGGGCCTGTCGTCTGGAGCAGGCCGGATCAGGCGGGCTTGGCCCGTGCAGCTGCAAGGCGGAGGAGGGAGTCGACGCGATGGGTCCCCCCCGCGCGAGCGAAGCCGAGCGTGGGGGAGTCGGCGAGTGACGACAACGCCGCAGATGTGCGTGCCGAGCCCCGCGAGCCCGGCCTGATCCAAACGACACGCCCTAGTGTCCTGCGCCATCAATTCGTCGTTAGTTCTTGGTGCCCCACTGCCGCCGACTTGGCCGAATACTCGCAGGCCGGGGCTGGATGGGCGGACAACCAACCCGGCCGGGCAAGGCGCGAATCCACCGACGAACTTCTGGCGCAGCGCACTAGTCCCAGAGCCCCCCGTAGCGGAGGACGAGGACGGCGGCGTCGTCGCTGTGGCCGGTGAGGTCCGCCACCTTGATCACGTGTGCGGCCAGCTCGTCCGGGTCGGTGCGACAGGCGCCGACGACCAGTTCGGCCACCCGCTCGAGACCCTCCTCGATCGGGTAGTCGGGGCCTTCCACCACACCGTCGGTGAGCAGCACGAACGCGCCCACGTCGGCGAGCAGCCGGTGGGTCGACCGGTATTTCTCGCCGGCCTGGATGCCCAGCGGCAGGCCGCCGTCGGTCAGGACGATGTCGCAGCGGCCGGACGCCGTGGCCCAGACGGCGGGGACATGCCCGGCGCGGGCGTCGACGAGCTCGCTCGTGACCGGGTCGAAGCGCAGGAACGAGCAGGTCACGAACAGCCCGCAGTCCAGGGCGACGAGCAGGTCGTTGGTGCGCCGGAGCACCTCCGCCGGGTCCGTGGTGGCGGTGGCGACGGCGCGCAGACAGGTGCGCACCTGCCCCATGAGAGCAGCGGCCTCGACATCGTGGCCCTGTACATCTCCGATCACGAACCCCACCGAGCCGTCCGGCATGAGGAAGCCGTCGTACCAGTCGCCCCCGATGTCCAGCCCGGCCCGCGCGGGTGCGTACCGTCCCGCCACGTGCAGACCGGAGAGGACCGGCAGGTCGGCGGCGAGGACCTGACGCTGCAGCGCGGCAGCGAGTTCCACGCGGGCCTGCTGGACCTTGATCCGATCCAGTATCCGGCCGGTGAGATCACCAAGCGTGTCCAGCAGCTCCGCCGTGCCGCTGGAGGAGTCGGTGCGGCGACGAGGCATGGCATCACACTCCGGGTCTTTCGGAGTTGCGCCCTATGTCAGGATCTCACCGTACCCCTCGGGGCCAGGGCCCGGATGTCCAGTGCCCCCTCCACGATGACCGCCGGTGCGGCTTCAGTGCGGCTTCCGAGGGCGATCGAGGAGGCCCTTCGCCGATGGTGGCACGGCGACGGCAAGGCCCACGTACATCGGCCCGCGCCACCGGGCCACCGTCAGCCGACGCCCTCCAACCCTGTCGCCCGGCCTACCTGGTCCCAGCGGACCTCCAGGACGCGCTCGACGGCGTCACGGTTGATGGGCCCGAACACGTGCGGGAACAGGGTGCTCGCGGCCACCCCGGGCGGCGGAGCGGGAACGGCCGCCTCCCATACACACTTCGCGGTGAGCCGGTCCTCGTCGAGGAGCAGCGCCAGCAGCGGCCTGGGAGCGGTGCGGTAGAACGCGTTGACGACGGTGAGCGTCGTCTCCTCGTCGGGTGAGCAGTGGACGAAACCGTCCTCCGCGAGGGAAGCGGGCGCGTACGGCCGGCCTGGGTCGGCGTTCCACTCACCGAGCGGTACGACGTGATAGATCATGCCCCGGTTATATAGCAGCGGAGTGACCGAGGGGCGAAGAGGGACCTGGGCCGTCGCGGCGGCTCCCGGGCGGAGGGCTGCCCGAGGAGCAGCGCCCATCGGGCAGTCTCCGACCGACCTTGCCGGACCCACGCACCTCAGGCATCACCGCAGTTCAGGGAACCCGCCGCGCGGACCGCCGCCTCGGTCAGGGTCGTCGCGGTCCGTACGGCGCTGGTGACCGCCTCGTCCGGGTCGAGTCCGCACAGATCGGTGAGAGAGAAGAGAGCCTCCGCGCTGACGACCACCGCGAGGTCGCGCTTGAGCTGGGCGAAGGCGTCCGGATTGGTCGCCCCCAAGGTGACCTGGAGGGGGATGAGCGCGTGGTCGATGAGGCCGAAGCGGATACCGGGTCGCATGGTCACCGTCTCGGGGCGGGTGATGGTGGCGGCGATCATGGCGCGCACCGCTCCTTGGCGGGCGAGTATGCCGCGGAGCAGGAACTCGCAGGCGAAGGCGACGCGTTCGAGGGGGTCACGGGAGTCCGCGACCGGTCGCAGCGCGTCGGCCGGCGCGGGCCAGACGCCCGCCAAGGCCTCGCTGATCAGTGACGGAAGGTCGGGGAAGTACCGGTAGGCGGTGGCTTCCGAGACCAGGGCCGCGCGGGCGATCGCGGGCATGGTCACCTCGGCGCCCGTGCCGATGAGTTCGCGGGCGGCCTCGACGATCGCCGTGCGCGTGCGCTTCTTCTGGTTGCTGCGGCCGGTGTCCGTCGGTGTCGTCGCCATCGGTATGCCCTGTCCTCAGTCTCGAGTCTCTGCCGGTCCGCCCATCCCCCCTGCACAAGTACTTTACCACTGCTGACTCTCGTTATGAGAGTTCACTTGCACAACGAGAGCGGCCTCCCTAAACTCATGAGAGCGAACTCTCTCGAAGGAGCGGCATTGAACGAGGTTTCCCTGGTCGGCCCGGACGGCGGCGAGACCATCCGGCTGGGACCGACGCAGATGCGCATCCTCGAGGACGGCAGCACCACCGGGCACCGGATCGGGATCGGTGAGATCACCCTCGCCCCGCACACGCAAGGCCCGCCGCAGCACCGTCACGCCCAGCACGACGAGGGCTTCTACGTCGTCTCCGGCACCGTGCACTTCACCGTCGGGGAGACCACCCATGCCGCCCCCGCCGGCACGCTGGCGATGATCCCGCCCGGCGCCCCGCACACCTTCGCCAACCTCGGCGACGAGCCGGCGGTGCTGCTCAACACCTTCACGCCCGACCTGTACGTGCAGTACTTCCGCGACCTGCGGGACATGATCGCCGGCGGCCGGGAGATGAGCGCCGAGGCGACCGTCGAGGTGATGAGCCGTTACGCCACCGTTGCCGCCACCGACTTCGCCTGACCGCCCCTCCCCTCGCCTCCCGACGCCCTTGAGGACACTTCATGACCAGCACCGTCCACACCCTCGCCCTCCCCTCCGGCGACCTCGACGTCACCGTCGACGACCAGGGGCAGGGCCACCCCTTCCTCCTGCTGCACGGCGGCGGCGGTCCACAGACCGTCGCAGCCTTCGCCGGGCTGCTCGCGGCACAGCGGCCGGCCCGGGTCATCACCCCGGTGCACCCCGGCTTCGGCGGCACGGCCCGGCCCGACTGGCTGACCGACGTCGCCGCCCTCGCCCAGGTCTATGTACGACTGCTCGACGAACTCGGCCTCACGGACGTGACCGTCGTCGGCAACTCCATCGGCGGCTGGATCACCGCCGAACTGGCCCTGCTCGACAGCGAACGGGTCGGCAGCGTCGTCCTCGTCAACGCCGCCGGCATCAAGGTCCCCGGCCACCCGGTCGCCGACCCCTTCTCCCTCACCCCGGCCGAGCTGTCGCGGCTGGCCTTCCACGACCCCGCGAAGTTCGCCGGCGACCCCGCCACCCTCCCGGATGCCGCCCGCGCGGTGATGGCCGCACACCGCGCCGCCCTCCAGGTCTATTCGGGGCCGTACGTCATGGAGGACCCCACGCTCCGCGAGCGCCTGGCCAAGGTCACCCACCCGGCCCTCGTCGCGTGGGGTGAGAGCGACGAGGTCGTCGACGCCGAGTACGGGCGGGCCTACGCGGCGGCCGTCCCCGAGGCCCGGTTCGAGCTGCTCCCCGCCACCGGCCACATGCCGCAGCTCGAGACCCCCGAGCAACTCCTCGCCGTGCTGTGGGACTTCGCCGACTCCCATGCCACGAACCGGCCGTGAAGGGAGGCGTCCCGTGCACCGACCCCGTGGCGGCCGACGGAGGTCGGTCCTGGCCGTCTGCTGTCTCAGCGTGACCGCCGGGCGGCGGCCCGCCCCCGAGACCGGCGCCACCGCCGGACGCGTCGCCGACGGACGGTCACACCTCACCGTGGACGCGAGCTGAAACGCGGTGGCGGCGACGGCTCGGTGACGGTGCCGAGCAGCAGGTGGACGAGCACGACGACGATGGTGCCCAGCTTGATCCACATCTCGGGCGGGGTGCCGTCGGACGATCGACGTCACCGGCTTCCACCCCACCGCGGCCGGTGCGGCGCGAGCGGCGATCAGCACGACCGGCGAACTGAGCCGCTTCTTCTCGGCGTTCCCGGACGGTCGGCTGCCGCACCCCATGCAGCGGCCCGACCGTGTCGATCCGTTCACACACGCGAGGCCCCCAGGGGATTCGTGCAGGAGCATCACACAGGCTGCACACAGTCTTGCGAAAGACTCGTTAGGTTGCTGGCCATTCGACCCCACGTGCGAACGTGACCAGGCTGCGGCCCGGTGCGGGCGACGGCACGTCAACTCAGGAAGACCGCAGATGGACTACTGCTCCTCGTGTCGTCGGCATCTCAACGGCGCCCTGGTGTGTCCCGGGTGCGGTGCGTACGCCCCGGACATCGCTCCGGCCGCGGCCGACGGTCGCACTGTCCCCGCCCGGGCGCCGCAGGCGACGACGGACGCGGTGGCCGCGTGGGAATTCACGGCCGCCGAGGCGTGGCACGACGACCGGCTCAGTAGCGGGACAGCAGGATTTCGTGCCGGGACAGCGATCGGGGCAGGCACGGACGAGCCCCCGCAGGTCGGCCCGTCCGGCGATCTCCAGGACGTACCGCCCGCGCCGCAAGGGCGGGCGGCACGGCGTCGCCAGCGGGCCCGCTGGAAGAAGAACCAGCGCCGGGCCGTGGTGGCGACCGCCGTCGCACTCGTCGGAGGCGGTCTGACGGTTGCCGCGATGGACCGGCAGTCCGGCGACCGGGCCCAGGCGGCCGCGGCACCGAAGCTCCCGAGCACGGGCGCCAAGGAGGAACCGACCTCGCAGTACACCCGCCCGGCGGAGACGCGGCCCGACACTCACCGCTCCTCGTCCACTCCCTCCGCGCAGTCGCCCGCGACCAACCTCCCGCGCGAGCAGTCCACCACCACCCTGCCCCGCACCGCCCCGCCGAGCGCTCGGCCGACCGCCACCGCCCTTCCTCGTACGACCGGCGCGACGGCGACGTCGGCCCCGCAGCAGCCGATCGCCTCCCCGTCCTCCGGCGTAACGGTCCCCGACCACACCGGTACGGCCGCCCATCAGACGTCCGCGCCCGCAGCCGTCGCCGGCACGGACTCGGGAACGCAGGCCGCCCCCACGCCCGCAGCGACGTCGCCGTCGGAGATCTGCCTGCTCGTGGTGTGCATCGGCTGACGGGGCCGAGCCACGCCTCTTCGCGCCGTCGTGCTCGCCTCTGCGGACCGTACGCGGCCGCCCTAGGCTTGAAGAACCGGTTCGGGGACGCGGGAGCCGGGCCCCCGGACCGGGGCGGGGGAAGGCCACCCCAGGAGGACGCGATGGTGCGGCACACCAGACTGGCCGGGGAAACGGCGGACTACCTCGCCGCCCGCGAAGAGCTGCGCCTGGCCGAGATCGAGCTCATGCGCCGGCGCGAGCAGGTCGCGGCCCTGCGACGGGCGCTCCCGCAGGGGTCGCCCGTCGAGGACTACGCCTTCGTCGAGGGCCCCACCGACCTCGACGCCGGCGACGCGCCGGTCAACGAGGTCACCCTCAGCGAGCTGTTCACCGCCCCGGACCGCCCGCTGATCGTCTACCACCTCATGTACGGCAAGCTGCAGACCGACCCCTGCCCGATGTGCACCCTGTGGATCGACGGCTTCAACGGCGTCGCCCGCCACGTCGAGCGCAACGCCGACTTCGTCATCGCCGCGGCTGCCGACCCGCCCGCCCTGCGGCAGCACGCCCGCAACCGCGGCTGGCACCGGCTCCGGCTCCTGAGCTGCGGCGACAGCACGTTCAAGTACGACCTGGGCAGCGAGGACAAGGACGGCGAACAGGACTCCACCCTCTCCGTGTTCACCCGCGACGGCGATGGCACGGTCCGCCACTTCTACTCCACACACCCACGCATGGCCGACGACATCGACCAGGGCGGCATCGACCTCCTGGCGCCCGTCTGGCACCTTCTCGACCTGACCCCGCAGGGCCGCGGCGACTGGTACCCGAACCTCGACTACTGACGCCCTGCGACGGCCGCCGCTCACCGCGATACGCGGCGGGCGCGACCCGCTGAGCGGCCTCGGGGAAGTGAGGCACGCCCCCACGCCGCCCGGCACGGCACCTCGCCGCACCGCCACATCACCCAAGGACATCCAGTACGAGGGCGACGCGGCAGCACGCCGATGCACCGCACCGGACGACGCGGAAACGCACCCCACTTCCCCGAGGCCGCTTCAGCCGATCGGGTAGCCCTGCTCGAACGCCCAACGGCCCGGCGGGTACGTCGCCTCGGCGAACTCCAAGGGCCGGTCCCGCATGTCGTGGACGACGTGATGGACAATCAGGACAGCGGCTCCGGGCTCGAGTTCGAGGTCGACCGCCTCGCCCTCCGTCGCCGGGCGCGCGCACAACCGGTCCTCGGCATAGCTCCCTTGACGTCCCGTCATGTTCTCGACGTACAGGAGCGTGCCTTCCTGAATCCGGTCGAGCTCACGAAGCCTGGGGGCACGCTCTCCGACATCGGTGCCGAACCAGGACGTGGAGATCGCGACCGGCCCGGACTCGTTCCTCGTCACCCGGCGCCGGTGAACAGCCCTGGCTCCGGGCGCCAGGCTCAGCGCCTCGGCAACGTGGTCGGGCGCCGGCAGCCAGCCGGCCGAGGTGATCACCGCGTACTCGCCCGGCGGATGGATCCTGCCGATCTGCCTGGCCCGTCCGTAGAACTCCCGGGCACGCCGGTTCGCGGCGACTGCGCGCACGTAGGTACCCGATCCCTGCCGCTTCTCGACCAGCCCCTGATGGCTCAAGGCCGCCAGCGACCGAGCGGCCGTCGGCCGTGACACGCTCCAGTCGGCCGCCAGCCGGCGTTCCGAGGGAACCTCGTCGCCGGGCCGCAGGTCACCCCGGAGAATCTGCTCGCGAAGGTGGTGCGCGATCTGCAGGTACTTGGGCCGGGTCTCTTCGATCTGCGGCATCGCGACCCCTTGCGCAAGTGGCTATTACCACTGGCCACTATAAAGTGAGTGGCCAGGGGGCGAGCCCGTACGCTGACGAGGGTGACGCGCTTGATCGTGGCAGCCGGAGGCGGGGGCGACGCCGTCGCCGCCTCAATGCTCTACGCGGCCCTCTACGCACATCACGGCGGTCCGGCGCTCGTCCTCACCTACGCGTGGGACCGCCAGCTGATCGATCCGGTGCCTGGGCCACGAGGGCCGGACAGCTTCACCGGCCTGCGGCCCCTCACGCGCAGCGTGCGGTCCGTCCCCGCCGACGCGAAGCCGATCGCTCCGGCGGGCTCGACGCTCCCCCGCCTGGCGGCCGAGCTGCCGCACACCTTCGCCCTGCTCGATCCGCTGCACGGCGCCGAGGGCATCACGCGCCAGCTGGAAGAGCTCATCCAGATCCTGGACCCCGAGTCCATCGACCTCCTGGACGTCGGTGGCGACATACTCGCCAGGGGTGACGAGGCCACCCTCCGCAGCCCTCTGGCGGACGCCCTCACTCTGGCCGCGTGCTGCCAAGTCAACGCACCTGTGCGGCTCTTGGTCGCCGGTCCCGGACTGGACGGCGAACTCCCGGCCGAGGACCTGCGCGAGCGCATGGGCCCGGCGGTCCTGACACTCACGGCCGAGCACGTCGAACCGGTCGGCTCGGTACTGGAATGGCATCCGTCCGAGGCGGCGGCCATGCTGGCGGCCACGGCCCGGGGCGTCCGCGGCCTCTGCGAAGTCAGGGACGTCGGCCTGCCGGTCCCGCTCACCGACGAAGGCCCCACCGTCCACGAAGCGGACCTGGACGACGCCGTCAATCGCAATGAGCTCGCCCGCGCGCTCCTCGAGACGGAGAGCCTCGAGGAGGCCGAACAGGCCAGCCGCGAAGTCTGCGGTTACTCGGAGATCGACTACGAGCGGAACAGGACGGGCCGGCTCGGGAGCCGACCGCAACAGCCGCTCGACCCGGACAGCACGCTGCGTCTCCTCGACCGGTTCGAGGCCGAGGCCCGCGCCCGGGGCATCACCCACATGACGTTCCGCAGGATCACCGAGGCGCTCGGACTCGGCGGCCAACAGCGCCAGGACCTCAGGACACTCCTGCTGAGCAGCCGTCCGCAGCAGTACGCGGCGCCGCTGTGGCGCATCGCGTCCGACAGCCCTGGCAGCATCTGACGGACCGCCGGTTCCCGGCAACTTCCCTTGCGGAGAACACGAGTTCGACAGCCCGTGGCCATCCGCTGCATCATCCAGGCCGGAATCGTCCACGGATGGCCCCTACTTGATCTGACCGGCCGCCCACTCGGCCCACTCGCGGCGCATGGCGTTGAACCGCAGGCCGTACTCCAGGGCGATCCGGCCGTAGGCCGAGAGGTCGTCGTCGTCCCAGTCGACCGACTCCATCAGGCGACGCAGGTCCTCATGGCCCTGGTCGGACATCTCGATCAGTTCGGCCAGATAGCCCCGCGCCTGCTCCGGCGTCAGCACCCCGAGGAAGAACACCCGCAGCAGAACATCGCTTCGAGTGCTGCGCTGCGGCCTGGTCCCGGTCAGCCAGTACCGCAGCTCGGCCAGCCCCTCGTCGGTGATGGCGTACTCCTTGCGGCCCCGCGGGCCCTCGGCCGCCACCGTGATCAGCCCCGTGCCCGCCAGCTTGGTCAGCTCGGTGTAGATCTGACTCTGGGTCGCCGGCCACACGTTGGCCAGCGACGTCTCGAACAGTTTCAGCAGGTCATACCCGCTCGCGGGGCGATCGGAGAGGAGGCCCAGCAGTGCGTGTCGGAGGCTCATGCCCCCACTCTACATTCCACACTTGACATGTCGCTACAGGACCTTCCAGTTTTGACATGTCAGGAACGGAACTACGAGTGAAACGCCGAAAACGGAGACCTCATGTCTTACCTGCGCACCTTCCTCCCGTGGATCATCTTCGCCGTGCTGCCCTCGGGGAGCTGGCAATGGGCCGCACTGGCCGCCCTGGTGGTCGCGGTGGCGGTGATCGCCCAGCAGGTACGGGCCGGCACCGGATTCGACGCGCTGATCATCGAGCTCGGCTCGGCGGTCTTCTTCGCCGCCCTGGCCGTCATGGCCTTCGCCGATCCGCACTCGGGCGTGCACGACTACTCGGCGGCCCTCTCCTCCGGCACCCTCGCGGTCATCGCCGGGGGCTCGCTGGCCATCGGCAAGCCGTTCACGCTGGGCATCGCCAAGCGCACCACTCCGCGCGAGATCTGGGAGCTCAAGCCGTTCATCCGGACCAACGTCGTCATCACCGCCGTATGGACGGTGGCCTTCGCCCTGACCGCCCTCGTGCTCGCCGTCGTCGCTCACGCCGGAAACGCCCACTCGGCCTCCGCCACGCTCATCCAGATCGCCGGCTTCGCCGCCCCGATGATCTTCACCGTCCGCCACGTCGCCCACGTCCAGGCCAAGGCAGCCGAGACCGCCCAGTAGGCCCGCCGCACCGCGAGAGCCACGCCCCGGCCGGCCTCCGAGGTCCGGCGAGTTCCGCCCCCGTCACCCCTGTCTCCATCGAAGTCCCAGGCCGGCGGCCTGGGGCTTTCGCATGTGTGGCGTATGCCCGGCCTCTGGTGACTCCACCGCCCGCGCACGCACCGCCCCGGCTCAGCGTGAGTCCGGCTCCCATGCCACCACGAGGTCCAGAAGTCCGAGAAAGGGGCTGACCACCGGAGCCACCCTCTTCGGCACCGCCCTGATGACCCTCGCCGTGGTCGGCGGTCTCGTGGTCCTCGCCGCCGAGCGCGGGGGCCCCGAACCCGTGTGACCGCCGGGCCCCGACTCCCGGGCCGGGCGGGACGGCGTGGCCCGACCGCTCGGCCTCGTCACGTCGGGCGAGCCGCGGAACGGCCTTTACGGGACGCCGAGTTCGAAGAGGGCGTAGCCCGCGTACGAACCCGAGGCCACCGCGGCGATGGCGAGCAGCGTGAACCGGGTGGGCAGGCGCAGGCCGCGCATCTGCAGGGCGAGCGGGATGAAGGAGCTGTTCGACCGGGCGCTCACCCCACCAGCGCCGCCGGGCCGAGCGTGCCGCCGCTCGGGCCAGGACCTTGCGTACATACGCCTCCGGTGCCTCCTCGGCGATCTTGGGCCAGACGAACCAGAGTTTGACCAGGGCCTCCTGGAGCAGGTCCTCGGCGCGGTGCCGGTCGCCGCCGGCGAGCAGCCGCGCGAGGTGGAACAAGGCGGACCAACGGGCCGCCACGAACCCGTCGAACCCATTGGCCCGCTCCTGCTCCATCCGCACCGTCCCCGTTCTCGCCGGCTCCCTGCACCGGCTCCCTGCACAAGGGGAAAGACACTGGAGGCCCCTTCAGGATGCACTCCACCCCTGTGATCCAGGTCGCGCACGGGCGGGGCTCCCCGGGTGTGGCTCTGCTGCGGCGACGGCCTGAGGGTGCAGTTGATGAACGGGCACGCGAGTCGTCGCAGCGGTACGGGTCGTCGGTGGCAGTACCCGGGGAATCCGCGGACGGGGATGCGGACGGCGACGCTGCCGTGGCGGGCTCCCTCGAAGCGGCGGACAGTACGGGACAATTCTTACGGCCCCATGACGTGACGTGCGCGCTCCACCGTGCGCCGCGCCCGGGGCCCTAGCGTTCGGCTCATGCGAGTACTGGTCACCGGCGGTGCCGGGTTCATCGGGTCCCATGTCGTCCAGGCGCTGGCCGCGCGGGGGCACGAGCCGGTCGTGTTCGACCTGCGCGACGGCCTGGACGTGCGCGACGCCGGGGCGGTCGCGGCCGCGCTGCCGGGGGTGGACGCCGTGTGTCATCAGGCGGCGATGGTGGGGCTGGGGACGGGATTCGGCGACGCCGTCGAGTACGTCTCGCGCAACGACCTCGGTACGGCGGTGCTGCTCGCCGCCATGGCGGACGCGGGCGTACGGCGGCTCGTGCTCGCAGGGTCGATGGTGGTGTACGGGGAGGGGCGGTACGAGTGCGCTGGGCACGGGGTGGTGCGGCCGGGGCCCCGGGCGGTCGAGGACCTGGACGCGGGGCGTTTCGAGCCCCGGTGCCCCCGGTGCGGTGAGGAACTGACGCCGGGTCTGGTGGGCGAGGACGCACCGGTCGACCCCCGGAACGTGTACGCGACGACCAAGCTGGCCCAGGAGCATCTGGCGGCGGCCTGGGCCCGGTCGACGGGCGGCGGCGCCGTGTCGCTGCGCTACCACAACGTGTACGGGCCCGGGATGCCGCGCGACACCCCGTACGCCGGCGTCGCCTCCTTCTTCCGGTCCGCGCTCGCCCGGGGCGAGGCCCCGCGCGTCTTCGAGGACGGCGGGCAGCGGCGGGACTTCGTGCACGTGGGGGATGTGGCGGCGGCCAACGTGGCGGCGCTGGAGGCGAGCTCGCACGACGGTGCGCTCACCGCCTACAACACCGGCAGCGGCGAACCGCACACCGTCGGCGAGATGGCACGCGCCCTGGCCGCCGCGTACGGCGGGCCCGAGCCCGTCGTGACCGGGGAGTACCGGCTGGGCGACGTACGGCACATCACCGCCGACTCCTCACGGCTGCGGGCCGAGCTGGGCTGGAAGGCCGAGGTCGGATTCGCGGAGGGAATGCGGGAGTTCGCGGCGGCGCGGTTGAGCGGGGAGTAACTGCTTTCACCCCCTCCGCCCCTACCCGTCCCGTACCTGGGGGCTGCCGCCCCCAGACCCCCGCCAAAAGATCGCCCCCGGTTCCCCGCGCCCCTGAAGCGGCGCGGGGAACCGGGGGCGAGGAACTCAGGCCCTGGCCATGGGAAGCGTGACCTCGAAGCGGCAGCCGCCGGGGACGTTGTGGACGGCGGCCTGGCCCTGGTGGGCCTCCACGATGCCGCGGACGATGGCGAGGCCCAGGCCCGCCCCGGCGGGAGGCGTGCGCGCGTGCGTACCCCGCCAGCCGGTGTCGAAGACGCGCGGAAGATCCTCCTCGGGGATACCCCCGCAGCCGTCGGTGACGGACAGGACGACCCCCTCGGACGAGCGTTCCGCCGCCACCGCGACCGTACCGTCGGCAGGCGTACGCCGGATCGCGTTGACGAGCAGATTGCCCAGCACGCGGCTCATTTCCTTCCCGTCGACCTCGACGGGGAGCGGCTCGATCCGGTCGCCGACCAGCCGTACGCCGTGCTCGCGGGCCAGCGGATCCACGCCCGCGAGGGCATCGCCCACCAGGTCGTACACGGAGATCCGGGAGGGGGAGAGAGCAAGGGCCCCGGCGTGTATGCGGGAGAGCTCGAACAGATCGCCGACCATGTCGTTGAGGCGCTCGACCTCGGTGCGGATCTGGCGGAGATAGCGGTCGGGATCGGCGGCGACGCCGTCTTCGAGAGCCTCGGACATGGCGCGGAGCCCCGCGAGGGGGGTGCGCAGGTCGTGGGAGATCCACGCGACGAGTTCACGGCGCGAGGTCTCCAGGGCACGTTCGCGGTCGCGGGACTCGGCGAGCTTCGCGCTGGTGGTCTCCAACTCACGGCTCAGCCCGGCGAGTTCGGCCGTCGCCGGGCCGTCGGGGGCCGCGAAGTCGCCGCCGTCGCCGAAGGAGCGGGCGGCGAGGGTGAGCGCCCGGCTGCTGGCCACCACCCAGCGACCGAGCAGCAGCGCGGTGGCCAGCGAGACGACCGCCGCCATCGCGACGACCGTGGTGACGACGGTCAGGTCGTGCGGGGACAGGAACATCGCCCACGCCACGGCCAGTGTCCCCGCGAGCATCGCGGTGACGGCCACCGTGGCGACGACCGCGAGCGACGCGGTCAGCGAGCGCCGCCGGATCAGCCGGAGCACACCCGCGCCGAGCAGCCCGGCCGCGGCGGCACCAAGGAAGGCGAAGAGGGCGATGAGCATCATGTCGCGCATGGTCGGACCGCCTCCCGACAGGACAGGGCACGGAACATCGTCAGACCGCCTCCGGGCAGGACAGGGCAGCGAACATCGTCAGACCGCCTCCGGGCAGGACAGGGCAGCGAACATCGCCGGACCGCCTCCTCGCCGGGCGTGGCAGCGAACATCGTCAGACCGCCCCCTCGCCGGGCGTGGCGTCGAAGCGGTAGCCGACGCCCCACACCGTCTGGATCAGGCGGGGTCTGGCCGGGTCGTCCTCGACCTTCCCCCGCAGCCGGCGCACGTGCACCGTGACCGTCGACAGGTCCCCGAAGTCCCAGCCCCAGACCTCGCGCATCAGGTCCTCGCGGCTGAAGGCGCGGCCGGGATGCCGGAGGAAGAAGGCGAGGAGGTCGAACTCCCGGATGGTGAGGGCGAGTTCGACGCCCTCCTTGGTGGCGCGGCGAGCGGCCGGGTCGACGGTGAGACCGGCCGTGTGCAGGGGATGCGCGGAGGCGGAGGGGCGGGTCCGGCGCAGGACGGACTCCACGCGCAGGACCAGTTCCCTGGGGCTGAACGGCTTGGTGACGTAGTCGTCCGCACCCACCTCCAGGCCCAGGATCCGGTCGTCCTCGTCACCGCGGGCGGTGAGCATGATGACCGGAACGGGCCCGTGCCCGCGCATCCGCCGGCACACCTCCAGGCCGTCCATCCCGGGCAGCATCAGGTCCAGGACCACCAGGTCCGGCCAGTGCGCGGCGGCACGGGCGAGCGCGGCGGGTCCGTCCGCGGCGCGGTCCACGACGTAGCCCGCGCGGTCGAGGTAGCCGGAGACGATCTCGGCGACGGTCGGGTCGTCGTCCACGACGAGGACGCGCGTCGTGTCCCCGTACCCGCTCGGGGCGGCTGCGGCACCTGGGGCTTCGTACGGCTGATGCATGCGTCCAGCCTCCCACCGGCCGCAGGTCCGTGCCGACCCGCGACCTGGACGTCCGTGATTCGTAAGGAGTCCCGACGTGCGGGTTCGCGACGAGCCCGACGTCCCTGTTTCGTAAGGACCCGAAGTCCGATATTTACCTTTCGCGTTCGTAGGGTGAAGGCCGTGACTGCCCATCCCGCCTGTCCCCCATCGGACCCGCAAGTCGACGTGGTCCTCCCCTGTCTCAACGAGGCCGAGGCCCTGCCCTGGGTACTCGCCCGCATCCCGCCGGGCTGGCGCGCGCTGGTCGTGGACAACGGCTCCACGGACGGCTCGGCCGAACTGGCCCACGGGCTCGGCGCGACCGTGGTGCGCGAGGCGCGGCGCGGGTTCGGTGCCGCCTGCCATGCCGGGCTGACCGCCGCCACCGCGGACATCGTGTGCTTCTGCGACTGCGACGCCTCGCTCGACCCGGCCCTCCTCGTCCCGTTCGTCCGCGAAGTGCGCGACGGTGGGGCCGACCTCGTGCTCGGGCGGCGCCGCCCGCGGGGCCGGAGGGCGTGGCCCGTGCACGCCCGGGCAGGCAATCTCGCGCTGGCGCGGATGCTCCGGCGCCGCACCGGGCTGCGCCTGCACGACCTCGGCCCGCTGCGGGCCGCCCGCCGCGAGCCGCTGCTGGACCTCGGCCTCACCGACCGCCGCAGCGGCTACCCGCTGCAGATGGTCGTCCGGGCCGCCGACGCCGGCTGGCACATCACCGAGCACGACGTTCCGTATCTGCCGCGCACCGGCACCTCCAAGGTCACCGGCACCTGGCGGGGCACCTGGCAGGCGGTACGGGACATGCGCCGCGTCCTCGCGGAACCGCCGGCGCGCGTCGAGACGCCCGCCCCCTCTCAGGGAGGAACCATCCAGTGACGACTCTCCTCGTCATCGCCAAGGAACCGCGGCCAGGACGGGTCAAGACCCGGCTCACGCCGCCGTTCACACCCCGGGAAGCCGCGCTGCTCGCCGAGGCGGCCCTCGTGGACACCCTGCGTACGGTGGCGGCGACCCCCGCCCGGCGTCGCGTGCTGGTGCTCGACGGAGAGCCGGGGGCCTGGCTGCCGCCCGGCTTCGACGTCGTACCGCAGTGCGCGGGAGCTCTGGACGAGCGGCTGGCCGCGGCCTTCGCCCGCTGCGACGGGCCCGCGCTGCTCATCGGCATGGACACACCGCAGGTGACGCCCGAGCTGCTCACCGTGGACTTCGCCGACTGCGACGCCTACTTCGGGCCGGCCGAGGACGGGGGGTTCTGGGCGCTGGGGCTTGCGAAGCCCGATCCCGGGCTGCTGCGGGGCGTGCCGATGTCCACGCCGACGACGGGGGCCGTGCAGCGGGAGCGGCTCGTCGCCGCGGGGCTGCTGGTGCGGGATCTGCCGCGGCTGCGGGACGTCGACACCTCCGCCGACGCGGAGGCGGTCGCCGCGGTCGCGCCCGGTGGGCGGTTCGCCGCGGAGTTGGCCCGCGTGCAGGCGGTGAGCCACCGGTGAGTACGGCACCCGGCGTAGGGGCCGGCCACAGGGAGGGTGCGCTTGCCGGCGCGCTCAGGGTGCCGCCGCGCCCACCCGTGCCGCCCCTTGCGGCACGCCTGCCCGCAGCTGCGGCGGTCCCGAGTGCGCCCTGGTCCGCGGACCCGTACTCCGACGCGCTCCGTACCGGTCGAGGTCCCCTCTACCTTCGCCGTCCCGACGGCTGGCTGCTCCCGCTCGATGTCGAGCGTTGGTGTGCGCGGGCCGACGCGGTCGACCGGGAGGTGCTGGGGCGCTGCGAAGGGGCCGTGCTCGACGTGGGATGCGGGCCGGGGCGGCTGGTCGCCGAGCTTGCGGCACGGGGGCGGCCCGCGCTCGGGATCGATGTCAGTGAGGCCGCCGTCTCGCACACCGTGCGACTCGGCGGGCAGGCGCTGCACCGGTCCGTCTTCGAGCCGCTCCCGGGTGAAGGCCGCTGGGACACCGCGCTCCTCATCGACGGCAACGTCGGCATCGGCGGCGACCCGGCCGCCCTGCTGAGCCGGATGTGCCACGTCCTGACCCCTGGCGGACTGTTGATCGCCGAGACCGTCCCGGACGTGGACGTGGACGAACGTGTCGACGTCCACGTCGTCCGCGTCACCGGCGCCCACGACGGCGCCGGTGACCTCGGCCCGGCCTTCCCCTGGGCCCGCCTCGGCACCCCGGCCCTGCTGCGGCACGCGACCCGCGCGGGCTGGCGCCCGGACGCTCAGTGGGCGACCGGCGGCCGCTCCTTCGTCGCCCTGCGCAACCGCCGCAGCCTCCGTACGAGGAGCAGCGCCGAGCCGCCGAACAGCACCGCCGTGATCAGCAGCCAGCGGGACAGGAAGTCGTCGCCAGAGAGGCCGGTCGCGGACCTGTAGTGGTCCGCCACCTGCCCGCTGATCAGCGGAAACCACACCAGCAGCAGGAGAGCGGAGAGCGCCGCCGGGACCCGGACGTAGACCGTCCACTCCCGGCGGCCGACCCCGTCCAGCGACCCCGTGACAGCCCGGTCCGCTCCCGAGTACAGCGGCACCAGCACCAGGTCGTGCAGCACCGCCAGGCCCACGAACCACACTGCGACCTCGAACCAGTTGTCGCCGAGCAGCCGCACCCCCGCGTACCCGGCGAGCGCGAACGAGCAGGCGAACAGCAGGATCTGGAGCGGACTGCCCAGCGCGGGCTTGGTGAAGGGCCGTCGCATCACAGGTCTCCGAACGTCATCCGGGCCACCCACTTGGTGTTGAGCACACCGGGCGCCGCGGGAACGATGATCCGCGCGGGGTAGCCGTGGTCGGGGGTCAGCTCCTCGCCGTTGACGAACAGGGCGAGCAGGGAGCGCGGGTCGCGTACCTGGTTGTAGCGCAGGGCGGCCCGACGGAAGGCCCCGTGCCGCTGGAGCGACTCCACCAGCACGTCGGGCGCCGCGCCCTCCTCGTACCCGACGAGCGCCGCCAGATCCCGGATCCGCACCCCCCGCCACCACTGGTCGGAGGTCGACCAGCCCTCCACGCAGGCGATGGGCAACGCGGAACTGTGCAGCGGGAGTCGCAGCAGGTCGGCCCGGCTCAGCCGGACCGTCCGGCCGGACCCCTCGACGACCAGGCGCCAGGCTTCCTCGCTCGTCTCGCTCGCGCTGATCCCGCGCGAGGCGGCCGTCTTGTTGATCTGGAACCCGGCGGGGCCGGAGCCCGGTTCGGCGCCGCCGTGCGGGGCGAGCACGGCCGTCTCCCGCAGTGGCCCGTCGAAGCTGTGGCCCGCCGTCGTGACGAACAGGAGCAGCGAGCCGCCGCCGACGAACCCGAGGGCACCGCGCCGCGAGAAGGTGGGCGGGACGGGGTCCGGCGCCACCAACTCATCGCCCTCGTCCGCCGGATGACGCGCAGGACGCTCGTCCTTCAGATGGCGCAGATTGCGCACCGCCATCGGCACCCGCAGCACCGCGTGCGCCACGAACGCGGCGAAGAACACCCACGCGCCGTAGAAGTGCAGCGGATAGAAGGAGCCGGGGAAGATGTAGTCGAGCTGGACGTTGAGCACGCCCGTCGTGAACTCGAAGAGGGCGCCGCCGACCAGCAGGAGCAGCGAGATCCGCTCCAGGGCGTGCGCGAAGGACCGGGCCGGCGGCAGCGTGAACAGCTTCGGCACGACCGACCACAGCTTCGCCAGGAGTACGGGGATCAGCACGATGCCGAGCGTGACGTGGACGCCCTGGGTGAGCCGGTACAGCCAGGACGGGTCGGTCGGCCAGGAGAAGAGGTAGAAGCCGAGCAGCCCCTTGTCGGGGGTCATGTCGTTGACCGGCGACAGGTTCGGGTTGTAGGCGGCGTACGACAGGAGACCCGTCACGAACAGCACCGTGATCCCGCCGAGCAGCACGATGCCCAGCACGGAGGTGAACCAGGGGCCGCGCAGCGGACTGCGCCAGAACGCGGGAGAGGAGGGAGACCGTGGCATGCCTCGACCGTAGGCCGGGGACACCCCCCGAACGGCTCCGCAAACCATGACGAAACTCTGACGTCCACCCCTGCGGCGGCCCCATCGGAGCGCTCCCGGCCTAGCGTGCCGGTGTGAACCGCGATCTTCCCCGCGACCTCCGCGACCGCCCCCGCGAACCCGGCGATCTCCCCCGTCACCCCCGCGGCCTTCCCCGCGGTCTTCTCCTCGATCTGTCCGCCGCCCTCGCCGCGGCCCTGCTCGTCACGGCGGCCGTCCTGATCGGCAACGCCATCGAGCACCGCGACGGCACACTGCACGTCAGCTGGCCGCCGCTGTACGCCCACTGGGAACCGCATGTCGGCCCCGGCACCCCGGCCGCGATCGTGGTGGCCGTCGCGGTCATCGCCTACGGGCCACTGCTCGCCGCCCGGCTGCCGTGGCGCGCGCTGCTGTTCGCCGCCTGGGGTACCGCCATGGCGTGGACGTACTCCCTCGCGCTGATCGACGGCTGGCAGCGCGGGATCGCTCGGCGACTGACGACCGAGTACGAGTACCTGCAGGTCATCAGCCCGGTCAACCGCTTCCACGACATCCCGGCCGCCCTGCGGGACTTCACCCACCACATCCTGATCCACTCCCCCGACCACTGGCCCGCGCACGTCGCCGGGCATCCCCCCGCGGCCACCCTCACCTTCGTTCTGCTCGACCGGATCGGGCTGGGCGGCGGGGCCTGGGCGGGCGTCTGGTGCATCACCGTCGGGGCGACGGCGGGCGCCGCGGTCCTCGTCACCGTACGGACGCTGGCCGGGGAAGCCCTCGCCCGCCGTGCCGCCCCGTTCCTCGTCCTTGCGCCGGCCGCCGTGTGGATGGGCACCTCCGCGGACGGATACTTCGCGGCGGTCGCCGCCTGGGCCGTCGCGTTCCTCGCCCTCGCGGTCACCGGACACCGACCGCGCGCGACCGGCCTCGCCTCCGGGCTTCTCTTCGGCCTCACCGCGTATCTCTCGTACGGGCTCACGCTGTTCGCGGTGATCGCCTGCGCCGTCCTGCTGCTCGGGCGCCGACGGCTGCACCCCCTTCCGTACGTCGTCGCCGGACTCGCCGTCGTGCCGCTGGTTTTCACGCTGCTCGGCTTCAACTGGTGGGAGGCCTACCGCCTGCTCGTCACCCGCTACTACGAAGGGGCGGGCGGCATCCGCCCGTACGGCTACTGGGTGTGGGCGAACCTCGCGTGCACGGCGCTCATCGTCGGCGTGGCGACGGTGGCGGGCCTGCGCCGGGCGGGCGCGGCCCCCCTGCGCAAGGACGTCCGCGGCTGCCTCCGTGACCCCGCGGCCGAACCCCGGCTGTCGGTACTGGTGTTCGCCGCCCTGCTCGCCCTTCTCGTCGCCGACCTGTCCGGCATGAGCAAGGCGGAGACGGAGCGCATCTGGCTGCCGTTCGCGATGTGGCTGCTCCCGGCATGCGCGTTCCTCCCCCGGCCGCGCGCCTGGCTCACCGCGCAGGCCATCCTCGCGTTGACCCTCAATCACCTGCTGTTCACCGGCTGGTGACCCCGCCTCGGACCGGTCGCCCCCGTGCCCTTCGGCCGCCGTCGACGGAGCCGCGGCTCACTTCGGACGGTCGACACGCTCACGCGCCGACCCGGACTCCGCGCGCGGGGGCCATGATCCGCATACGCTCGACGGGCACACGCGCCGACAGACCACGGAGGTCCGCAGATGCTCGCGTCCTGGTACGACCGGCAGGGCCCGGCGGCCGACGTGCTCCAGGTCGGCGAGTTGCCCGATCCCGAGCCCGGCCCCGGCGAGGTCCGCGTCCGCGTCACCGTGTCGGGCGTCAACCCCGGCGACACCAAGAAGCGGCGCGGCTGGCTCGGCTCGTCGATGCCCTTCCCCCGGGTGGTCCCGCACAGCGACGCGGCCGGTGTCGTCGACGCCGTCGGCGAGGGGATCGACGCACACCGCATCGGGCAGCGGGTGTGGGTGCACGGAGCCCAGTCCTACCGGCCGTTCGGGACCGCGGCCCAGTACACCGTGGTGCCCGCCCCGCAAGCCGTGCCGCTGCCCGACCAGCTGAGCGACGAACTCGGCGCGAGTCTGGGCATCCCCGGGATCACCGCGCACCGCACGGTGTTCGGTGACGGCCCGGTCGACGGCAGGACCGTGCTGGTGCACGGCGTACTCGGCGGCGTCGGCTCACTGGCCGCGCAACTCGCCCGCTGGGGCGGCGCGACGGTGATCGCCACCGTGCGGCGCGGCGAGGACCTGGACCGCGTCGACCCCGCCGTGGTGTCCCACGCCGTCGCCCTCGACCGGGACGACCCGGTCGAGGCCATTCGCGCGTACGCGCCCGACGGGGTGCACCGCGTCGTCGAAGTGGCCCTGTCCGACAACGCCGACCTGGACACCGCGGTCGTCGCGAACGACGCGGTCGTCGCCGCCTATGCCACCCGCGACGACCGGCCCCGACTTCCCTTCTGGCCCCTGCTGTTCCACAACGTGACCCTGCGTCTGCTGGGCAGCGACGACTTCCCCGCCGAGGCGAAACGACAGGCCGCCCGCGACCTCACCGCCGCGGCCGCCGTCGGCGCCCTCACCGTCGACGTCGGCGACCGCTACCCGCTGGACGAGATCGCCCGCGCCCACGACCGCGTCGACGCCGGCGGCCGCGGCCGGGTGCTGGTCACCGTCCCCTAGGTCCTGTCGTACGTCCTCGACAGGTCCTGTCGTACGTCCTCGACCGGGACGTCAGCGGGCGAGGGACCCGGCGTCTCCCATGACGATCACCGGGTGCCGGCCGGGATCGAGCGCGCGCAGCAGCTCCTTCATGTGCTCCCGCGCCAGGCTCACGCAGCCGCGCCCACGGCCGCCGTGGTCGTCGAGCAGCGTCGGGCCGCTCAGCCCTGGGCGGATACCTTCTTGATCGCCTCGCGGATCCGGGAGTACGTACCGCAGCGGCAGACGTTCTCGATGCGGTCGATGTCGGCGTCCGTCGGGCTGGACGTCTTCTTGAGAAGGGCCGCCGCGGCCATGATCTGCCCGGGCTGGCAGAAGCCGCACTGGGCGACATCGCAGTCGAGCCAGGCCCGCTGGACCGGGTGCAGGGTGTCGCCGTCGGCCAGGCCCTCGATGGTGGTGACCTTGTGGCCCGCGCAGTCCGCGACCGGGACGACGCAGGGCTGGACCTCCGCCCCGTCGAGGTGGCTGGTGCAGGCGCGGCAGACGCCGACCCCGCAGCCGTACTTGGGCCCCGTGACGTCCAGCATGTCGCGCAGGACCCACAGCAGGGGCATGTCGGCCGGCGCCTCGACGGTGACCGGCTTCCCGTTGAGCAGGAACGAGTAGGTGGGCATCGGCACCGTCTCAGAAGTTGATCGGGAATCGGCGGGGGCGGGTACCCGTCGCGCGGGCGTAGGCGTTGGCGACGGCACCCGCCGCCGCGGGGACGCCGAGTTCGCCCGCCCCGCCGGGGTCCCGCCGGGAGGGCATGATGTGCGCCTCGAAGTGCAGCGGAGCGTGCCGCTGGCAGGCGTAGTGGAAGTCGGCGAAGCTGCCCTCGCGGACGGCGCCCCGGTCGATGTGCAGGCCCGCCTGCAGCACGGTGGAGATGCCGTCGGCGGCGGTGCCCATGAGCTGGGCCTCCAGCCCGCGCGGATTGACGGCCGTTCCGACGTCGGCCGCCATGACCACCTTGGTCACCCGGGGCTTCTTCGGGTCGGTGGCGTCGATCTCGACCAGACAGGCCACGCAGGAGCCGTACTCCTCGTGGACGGCCACGCCCTGGGCCTGGCCGGCCGGCATGGTCCGGCCCCAGTCCCCGGCGCTCGCGACCTTGTCGAGCACGGCCTTGACCGTCTTGCTCCTGAGCGTCGCACGCCGGAACGCGACCGGGTCCTCGCCCAGGCTCCCCGCGACCTCGTCGACGACGATCTCCTCCGCGGTGCGCATCGTCCCGGAGTCCACCGAGCGCCAGGCGCCGAGGGGCATCGCCAGCTCCACCCCGCCCGAGTCCCCGGAGACGCGCCCGAAGTTGTACAGGCCACTGTCGCTGGGCAGCGGGTCCGCCGCCCGGAAGCCGGAAACGGCGCCGGTGACGCCGCCCTGGGCGGCCGGGCCCTCCTGCTCATAGGACTCGTTCACCGAGGCCATCATGTGGGTGAAGGCCACCACCCTGCCGCCCGCGTGGCTGGCGCGGATCCGGTGGTGACTGGCCGGGCGCATCCTGCCGTGCCGGATGTCGTCGTTGCGGCTCCACATCAGTTTCACCGGCCGGTGCGCCGCCTTGGAGATCAGGGCCGCCTCGATCGCCGCGTCGAAGTTGAGCCGCCGTCCGAACGAGCCGCCGCCCCGCGTGACATGGACCCGTACCTTGGACGCCGACAGCCCCACCGCCGAGGCGATGCTGTCGCGCGCGTCCATCGGCGTCTGGGAGGAGAACCAGAGCTCGGCACGGTCGGCGCGCACGTCCGCGACCGCGGTGAGCACCTCCATCGGGGCATGGCTGACGAACGCGAACTCGAACTCGCCCGTCACCTGCCTCGTTCCGAGCAGCGGCGTCCCCAGCGCGGGAACGGCGGCCCGCAGCCGGGACCGGATGGCCGCGTCGGACAGGGCCGCGAGCGGCCCCGGGGCCCAGGTGATCCGCAGGGCGTCCCTGGCCTTGAAGGCGTGGTGGAAGGATTCCGCCACCACGGCCACGCCACCGGCGATCCTGACGACCGCGTGGACGCCCGGCAGGGCACGGGCCGCCCGGTCGTCGACCGAGACCAGCTTCCCGCCGAGCGTCGGCGGCCGCGCCACCACGGTGGGCTTCGCTCCGGCCACCGCCAGGTCCCCGGCGTACTTCGCCTTGCCGGTGACGATGTCCCGCGCGTCGATCCGCGTCGTCGGCCGCCCGATCACCCGGTGCTCGGACGCCGGCTTGGGCCGGGTCGACACGGCGGGCCGGTGGATCTTGGCGGCGCTCTCGGTCAGCGACCCGAAGGTGGCCGTACGCCCGTCGGGGGCGATCACCATCGTGTCCCGGGTACGCAGCAGCCGCGGCGACAGATGCCAGCGCCGCGCGGCCGCGGTCACCAGCTTCGCGCGCGCGGTGGCGGCCAGCTCGCGGGCAGGGCCGTACAGCGAACCGACCGAGTTGGAGCCGCCGGTGTACTGGTTCCCCTTGGCCCGGGCCTCGGCGAGCGGGATCTGGACGTCGGCGAGCCGGGCGTCGAGCTCCTCGGCGATCATCATGGCGACCGCGGTCGTGATGCCCTGGCCGACCTCGACGCGCGGCAGCCGGACGACCACCTTGTTGGCCGCGGTGACCTCCAGGACCAGCATCTCCTCGTCGGTGCCTGTCACCAGGACGCCGGACGGGGTGCGGACGCCCGCCGCGGTGGGCTCGACGCCCTCCGCCGAGGATCCGTCGCAGCCGAGCGGCGCCGCGACGGTCAGGGTGGACGCCGCCAGCGTGTAGACCATGAACCTGCGGCGGGACAACTGACGGGCCACCAGACAGTCCTCTCCGAGCACCCGGGTTGGTTCGACTGTTCTCTAGGAGGGGCCAGTCCTCTTCCGGGTTGCGTACCCGGAGAGTTGATGTGAACTCGCACGCCGCCCTCCGCTCACCCGAAGGTGTGCTTCGGTGTGCGGCCGGTGCCCGTTTCAGTCCGTGCGGAAGCCGGCCTTCACCTGGTCGAAGACGGGGCGGTACTTGTCCCAACTGGCCTCCGGCGCCGAGAGGTAGATGTCGTACTCCCTGCCGCCCTCCTGCCCGAAGCCCAGGTCGATGGCGCGGAACGCCCGTACCCGCCCCTTGAAGGTGAACTCCCAGACCGCCGCGGCCTTGCCCCGAAACGTGGTCCGCTCCATCCGGATCTTCCGGTATGTCGCGTAGTTGAGCTTGGTGTTCGCCTCGATGTTCTTGAAGTGCGACTCGGGATTCGGGCCCGCGGGGTCCACCGTGCCGATGGTGAGTTCCACCAGGCGGGACGGGTCGGTGTATTTGACCTGCTCGGAGCTCGGATTGCCGCGCTTCCAGCCGTCCGGGACGGGATAGGAGGCGCCCAGCGTCTTGTCCTCGACGAGGTGAAATCCCTTGGGGACGTGCGTGGATATGGGCGTGGACGCGGGCGTGGACGTGGACGTGGACGCCGCCTCGGTGCCGTGCGTGCGCGAACCGCTGTCGCGGTGCGCCATGTACAGCCCGCCCGCGACGGCCGCGCCCGCGGCGGTCACGGCGACCGCGCTCAGGAGGAGCCCGCGACGCTTGCGACGGCCGCCCTTGTCCTTGTTCCTGCGGCGACCGCTGCCATCGTTGTCGACGGGCGCGGGATCCGACGGCCGCGTGGACAGGGAACGCGTCGGTGCCGGCTGCGACAAGGGCTGCGTCTGCATCTGCGTCGGAGCCTGCGACGTCACCACCCGCAGCGCCCGCTCCGTCTCCTCCATCGACGGCCGCTCCGCCGGATCCTTGGCCAGCAGGGCCTCGATGAGGAGTTCGAGGGCCCCGGCCTGCTTCATGGGGGCAAGCGGGTCGACGACGATGGCGTACGCCGTCTCGACGGCCGTGTCCTTGCGGAACGGGGGTCGTCCCTCGACGGACTGGTACAGCGTCGCGCCCAGCGCCCACAGGTCCGCGGCGGGACCGGAGTTCCGGCCCTTCATCCGCTCGGGGGCGATGTAGTCGATCGACCCGACGATCTCGCCGGTCTTCGTCAGCGTCGAGGTGCCGCTCGTCATCGCGATGCCGAAGTCGGTGAGCACGACGCGGCCGTCGGCACCCAGCAGTACGTTGCCGGGCTTGACGTCGCGGTGCAGCACCCCGGCCGTGTGCGCGGCACGCAGCGCGGCGATCATGCCGAGGCCGATGCGGGCGGCCTCGGCGGGCGCGAGGAGCTCGTCGCTCTTGAGCAGCGCGTCGAGGGTGGTCGAGGGGACGTACTCCATGACGATGCAGGGCAGGCCCTGGTCGTCCACGACGTCATGGACGACTACCACGTTGGGGTGGGCGATACGGGCGGCGCTGCGCGCCTCGCGGCGGGTGCGCTCGTAGAGGGTGGCGAGCTCGTCGTCGGTCAGATGCGGCTGGACGTGCAGCCGTTTCAGGGCGACCTGGCGGCTCAGCACCTCGTCCTCGGCGCGCCATACGGTGCCCATGCCACCGCGGCCGATGTGGTCGATCAACCGGTAGCGCCCGGCGACCAGCCGCCCCTCGTCCGACACTGCGCGCCCCTCGCCGACGTTCCTGGCTGTCCTGGTGGTCTTTCCTGGTGTTCGATGCGCATCTACACGCAGCGACACCATAGTCGCCGCGGCTTTCGGGGACTGCGGCGCAGGCCGTGCGGAAGGCCGGCCCGGGCCGTCAGTCGGCCATAACCAGGCACCTTCACGTGTCTGCGGTGATGGCTGCCGGTGGAGCGGCGTCCTGGGAAGCGGGCCGACTCAGGGAGGTGGGACGCGGTGCGGGAAGGTCCGGCTGGAACCGCCCCCACAGGGAGTTGGCCACGAAATGGAGGAAATTGACGGTCACGATGGCGGGAGCGACGATCGCGACCGCCTCGGGAAACATCGGTTGGAGCGACAGGGCAAGAATGACGGCGGTCACTCCGTTCTGCTGGCCCAGGGCCAACGAGACACGGTCCACCCGGTCCAACCTACGAGCCAGCACCGTACCCACCGCGATCTGCGCACCGTACGCCGCCGCGCCCAGCGCCAGGCCGTAGGCCACATCGATACCCCCGACCAGGAGCAACCCCAGCGTGAAGGCCGCTGCCAGGTAGGCCCCCTGCGTGACCCGGCCGATCTGCCGCTGGAGCGCCGGGGGCCGGAAGAACAGCCCGACGACGGCGATGCCGAGCATGAGGGTGAACGCGGCGGCCACCACGAGCAGGACGAGTACGGCCACCGCCTGCACCGTGCGGACCCCCAGTGACGGGTCCCCGGTCCCCGTACGCCGCCGCACACCACGCAGCACCAGCCACACGGCCGCGGCCCCGGCCACCAGCGCGGCGTTCCACCCCAGCTGCGCCGCGTAGTCCAGCAGATCGCGGCCGGACATGGCCGCCATGCCGCCCGTGCCGGGGGAGCCGTGCAGGGCGCGCAGGGCGATGGGCGCGGTGTAGGCGGTCAGCAGCACCGTGACCGGGTCGTCGAAGGAGGCCCAGACGGACAGGACCGTCCTCCCGCGCGGGGTCATCCGGGAGGAGTCACGCAAAGCGGCGACGGACAACGGGTCGATCTGCGCGACCGCGACGGCGAGGATCAGGTACGCGGGATCGTCCAGCACCCACCAGAGGACCAGGGCGATCAGCGCGGCCTTGGCCACCACTCCGACGGTCACGGCGAGCAGCAGGAGTCTCAGATCCTCGCTCGCCTCACGCAGCGAGATCCCGGAGGTGCTGCCGTACAGCCCGACGGCCAGGAGCAGCATGGTGAAGAAGAGATAGAGCGGGGAACCGCTGAGGTCCCCGGTCCCGGCACCGGCCCCGGTCGCCCAGCCGACCCCGATGATGCCGCACAGGATCCAGAGGTGTTTCGTGGCTCCGAGAAAGCCCCGGAGGACCGTGCCCGATGCCATGGGAATCACCCCCCGTCCGACACTTTGATCACCGCCGCACCGATGACTTTAGAGTTCTCCCGCCCATCAGGACCCGAGAACAGGTAATTGTGCCGTAAAGCGAGCAGAAACCCGCTCATTGAGAGAGCACGCGACCAGCCACTCCGTCAATTACGGTTGCCATCACCTTCTTTGAGGAGGTGACGTACCGAATTACATAGCATATTCATGCGAAGATCCGCATGGAACACGCGGTCCTGGTGCAGCGTCACGCCGAGCAGAAAAGGACCGTCCCCCGCGGCGAAATAGTAAAGCGCCCCTTCGTCCACATCGAGCACCGTCCGGGTCAGCCGTCCCGGCAGCACCGCTTTCAGCGAGTGGTCCAGCCGAGCCACGACGAAGGGCAGTCTGCGCGCGATGTCCTGGTAGCGATCACGGCGCCCCGGTCGGCTTATGTTGCGGAAGTAGGGTGCCAGCGTGGCCAGTTCGAGGACGTCGGCGGAGAGGAACCCGCAGGCGGGGTCGACGTAGGCCGCGTAGTGGAGATCCTCGGCGGACAGCGCCGAGATGCACGCCTCGCGCACTCGGGCCGAATTCGGCCCGAGGATACCGAACCGTTCGAAGTGGAGCGCGTCCTTGGTCGTGGACGGCCCGGGAACCGCCGCGGATCCGGGCCGCGGCCCCTCCTCGGACTTCTGCGTGTCCTCCTCGAACCCGCCGTAGTTCAGACCGCGTTGCCGCAGCAGCTCGCCGAACCGGGTGGCGAGTCCGGCCATGGCCCGGTCGCCCGACTCGTCGTTGTCCCGCCCCAGCGAGACACCTGTCAGATACTCGCCCGGCCGAACGTAGTAATGGAAGACCGATGCTTCACCCAGGCGCAGTACGGTCCGGATCAGCCGTCCGCTCTCCACCGGGCGCAGCGCCCGGTCCATCCGCCCCAGCAGGAAGTTCAGCTGCCGGCCCACACGGATGTAGAGCTCGCGGCTGGATCTGGTGTCCGTGCCGGCCGGGAGCGAGCCCGCCTGCCACAGGCCGTCCAGGATGTCCACCGAGTAGTTGTAGACCCCGCGGTGATAGGCGGCCACATGGTGCAGCCCGTCGGGGCGCAGCGTCTGCGCGCACATGGTGATGAACTCGTCGCTGTCGGCAGTGACATGAGCGGCTCTGTGGTGCGCGGGAGTCATGACCGAGGCGCTCCCCGCCGGGGCATCGGAGCGGCTGTCGTCCGCGGTGTCCATCACTCCCCCTCAGGTGATGTCGAAGTCGAAGCCGGTGCGGAACAGGTCTGGTTCGAGTGCCTCCATGCCCTGGCACAGCGCGGACTCGAAGGGACTCTGCGGGCCGGACAGCTTTCCGTGTGCGAGCGTCTGCGCGGCCCTGGGGTCGTACGGCAGATCCATGATGCTTCTCAAAGCCAGTGTGCCCTCTGAATGCGTTCCTCCAACAGAGAATTCCGGACTATGCCGGGTGAATTCCGCGCACTGTCCGGCGAGTTGCGTACTCTGCCGAGTGGCCTGCGGACTCTGTCCGGGTGTGTTCGCGACGTATCCGATGGTCTTGGACAGCAGGCCCGAGGCATCGAGGCGCTCGACGAGCCGCACGGTGTCCGGGTGGGAACGGGCGTCCGCACGGCCCACCACGAAGACGTACTCGACGGTCTCGCAGATTCTCCGGGTCAGCGGCCCCCAGCCCGGTCCGCAGTCCACCAGCAGGCAACCGGCGAGGTCCGCCAGCAGCTCCACCGCCCGACCCGTGATCTCCGACAGATCCGGCAGCGACGCCAGAGCCGTACTGCCCGGTGCCCGCATCGCAAGCAGTGACATGTCGCCGCTGCGTCCATCGGGAGAGCGGAGTTCCTGCAGCCGTTGCTCGACCGAGCGGTCCCGCAGGGCGACATGCCGGTCCAAGGCGAAGCCGGGCAGTCCACCGCCGTCACCGGCGCCCGTGCCCATCCCGTACTCATCACCGGTTCCCACGGCGTGCCAGGCGCCGAGCAGCGCGGTGAGCCCTGCGGTTCGCACATCCGCGTCCATAAGGATCACGTTCTGTCCCTTGGGCCCGGTCTCGGCGTCGATCAGCGCCCCGGCGGCGGCGGTGACCAGCGTCGCGCCCTCACCCGGGCGCGCGGAGACCACGGCCGCCGACCAGGGCCTGCCCAGCTCTCTCTCCGGCCTTCGCACCACTGCCGACCTCCTTGCCACGCCCCACGACCACCGCACTGTCCGTCGCCCGTCCGGCTCCGGTCAGATGTACGGCAGGTCGATGTCGATCTCGATGCGCTCCGCTCCCGGGGCTGCCCCGGTGTCCCGCACCCGGGCCTCGCTGTCCTGGAGATTCGTCGCCGCGAAGCCCGTCAGCGGGTGCTCGGCCCCGCATCGGACGCTCAGCCGCTCATACGTACGACGATCCATCTCCAAGGCTTCCGTCGACTCCCCGGAGAACACCAGGGCGTTGGCGTGGTCGAGCGCCGCGATGAGAGTCAGCGGATGATCCGATCCGAGCGTCTCGCACAGGCCCCGCCAGCCCGCCTCGCTGAGCTCCAGCGCGCCGTCGACCCGACCCGCCGAGCGCCGACAGAGGGCCAGGTTCACTTGACTGATCCGTCGGAAGGGATGGTCCTCCCCCCAACTCTCGAACCGTTCCAGGGCGTCCTCCGCGAGTCGGCAGGCCTCTCGCCCCTCCCCCAGCAGCCGCAGATCCGCCGCGAGCGCCAACTGCCCGGCCAGCTGCTCGTGGTGCCCCGGGCCTGCGTAGGACAGCCAGCCCGCCACCGCGTCCGAGTCGTACTTGCGCGCCGCGCCTATCTGGTCCAGGTCATCGCATGCCGTGCGCCGCAGAGTCGCCGCGAGACCACGGGCCGCGCGGAGCGTCGCCGGATCGGCCTCCCCGAAGCGCTTCTCCGCCTCGTTGAAGGCCTGCCGCAGCAGCAGCAGCGAGGTCTCGTAGTCCCCGGATTCCCGGTAGCGGATGCCGAGTTGGGTGGCCGCGCTCCATGTCATCTCGTGCTCCACACCGAGCACCCCACGGCAGCGCTCGTACGTCTCCCGGTGCAGGTCCAGCGCCTCCGCCGTCATACCCACCATGGCCAGCGACAGCGCGAGATTGCCCGTCGCCATCAGGGTGTACGGGTTGTCGGGGCCGAACACCTCGGTGAGGATGTCGGCGGTCGACTGGTCCTCGGCGAAGGCCTCCTGGACATGGCCGAGCGCGCGCAGCTCGGCACCCCGCCCGGTCGCGCTGCGCAGGGTGTACGGGTGGTCGAGGCCCAGCGTGGTGCGCAGCCGCTCCAGTGCCCTGCGGTTGATCTCCTCGGACTCGACGAAGCGGCCCGCGTCACGGTGGATGTTGCCCAGTTCCACGTTCAGCCGAAGCAGGAGTACGTCGTCGGTCCGCTCCACGGGGCCGTGCCGCTCGTTCCACTTGTCGCGCAGCCGCTCGGCGAGACTCTGCGCCGAGTCGAGGCGTCGCGCCAGGCGGCGGTATCGCACCTGGTTGACCAGCCAGCGCCGCACCTCGTCGTCATCGCTGTGCACAGCACCCGACGGGTCGACGTGCTGGTCGAGTTCGGCGAAGACAGGGGCATGGGTCGGGTCGTCGACTTCCGTGTCGCGCGGCGAGAGAGAGGCCAGAATCCGCTGGGCCGCCCGACGCGACTCCTGGAACTCGGCGTCCGACAGCCCGCTCCTCAGGAAGGTCAGGCCCATCGGGTCGCCCACCACGCGCTTGGTTCCGTAGTCGACGCGGGCCAGCGCGCGCTCCGACAGTGCGCGGAACGCCAGCCCCGCCGTCGTAGCCGTGAGCGGGTCGCTGCCCAGCGAGCTCAACCACTCCAGTGCGGCCTGGCAGCGCAGTACGTCGGTCTTCCCGTCGATCGACACGCCGTTCGGCGCCATGTGGGCGAGCAGACGCAGGAACCCCTCCGCGACGGGGCGCGCCACCCGAAGCGACTCCATCGACACCGACCAGGTGGCATGGGCCGCCGCCGGATAACCTGCGCCTCGGCCCGGAGCCGCGCGCCTGGGCCCGGCACCCGCGGACTGGTTGCACATCGCCTCGCGATAGCGGTCGGCCGCCTCCCGACGCGGCAGCCCGCTGGCCTTGAGCCAGGCGGCCGCCTGTTCGACGGTCTGCGGAAGACGGCCCGACACGGCGAGGATGTCATCGGCCTGTTTGTCGCGGAGCCCGGGGAAGTGACGGCGCAGCTGCCCACGCGCCTCGTCCTCGGTCGGCACACCGACCTCGTGCTGCCGTCCCGTGACGCTCCAGTCGTCGGTCTCCGACGTGATCAGCACATGGCTGCTGCCACCGCTGGGCAGCAGACCCTCCAGGTCCGAGGGCCGGCGTACGTTGTCGTAGACGAGCAGGAACCTGTGGTAGTCGGCGTGACCGCCGGCCAGTGCCCGCAGCGTGTCCTGCACGGCGCCGGGGGCAGTGGCTTTCGTCACCCCCAACTCTTCGCCGAACCCGGCCAGTTCGACCGCCACGTTTTCGGCGCTGTCGGCCCTGATCCACCGGATGGCGTCGTAGTCCGCCGCGAAGCGGTACGCGAACTCCAGGGCGATCTGGCTCTTCCCGACGCCCAGCGGACCGGTGAGGACCGCGGGCATCGCCGGACGACCGGGCGGGAACCCGTCGCGCAACAGCCCGATATGCGTCTCCCTGCCCTGGAAGATCGCGTTACGCTGCGGGATGTTGTTCCAGAGCCTGGGGGTCCGGCCCGGGAAGCGCGCCCCGCCGGACGACCGGTCGCTCGGCTGGTTCCGCTGCTCCGCCGGCTGCTCTCCCTGGGCGAAGTGCGCCAGCAACAACGCCTGCGCGTCCGCCTCGTCCAGTTCCTGCAGACGTGGTCCCCGCAGGTCGGCGATGGGCGGCCTGACCAACGCCTCCTCGACACGTACGGGCACGATCGACCCGGTGCGCTCGCCCGAGCCGAGGCGGCCGCCGTCGCGCAGATGCTGGTCGATGACGGCGTCGAGGGCGGGTTCGGACTGGAGCGCCGGAGAGACCACGAGGATCGTGAACGTCGGCTTCGCGCTCGCCCGGCCCGTTTCCGCCCGCCAGTCGCCGGCCGTCTCGCAGCTGATGCCGACGCGTGCCAGCACGGACCGAATCCAGTCGGCCCACTGACGGTCGCGCGGCGCGTAGACGATCCGGGCCGTGCGCCGGTCGGATGTCCTGACCTCGGCGAAGCGGTCGGCGAACTGGAGACGGATGTTCTCCTTCACCGGCCGGGCCTCGGTCACCCGTCCGCGGCTGATCTCCTCGGCGATACGAACGTAGGCGGTGAGCTGGGGCGAGGCCGAACCGGGCAGCAGGGTGAAGGGGACGAGCACTTCCTCGTAGGCGAAGGCCGGGTTGTGCAGTACCTCGACCTGCCCCCAGTACTCCTCCAGAGATCCCCTGGTCAGTGGGCCGACCAAGCCGGCGAACCGCCCCTGGATGTAACTCCTGCGCCGCCTGCCCTTGCTCGGGTCGAAATGTTCGACGCGCATCGGCACCGGGAGGATGCGAATGTCCCGCTGGGTCTCGCGGGCCTGCTGATGGACCTGCCGGGCGACGCTCGCGGTGCCTTCGATCGACTGGTTGCTGAGGTTGAAGCCCGCGACGACGACATCGGGCAGCCAGAGCGTGCAGATGCTCGCGTTGTCCGAGTGGCCGGTACGGCTGTCGATGAGCACATAGTCGTACGGCCCCTGCCGCAGCCGCTCGCGCAGCGTCTGAACGAACTGCTTGCCCCGGTGCTGCTGATAGAACGAGGCCCAGTCGAAGAGGGCCACATCCGTGCTGTACGACTCGTTCTGCACACCGGGCCCGAGAAATTCGATGGACCCGGGCGGCTGGAAGTGGCTCCATCGCAGGGTGTCACGGTGCTGCAGGACGTCGGTGTGCTGCTGGAGCAGTTCCTGGAGCCGGCGCTCGAACTCCGCCTCGTCAAGTCCTTCCGCCTCGACCAGGTTCAGGACGCCTCTCCCGTAGCCCTGGACCATGTCCACCACCCCGGGGGTGCGGGCCAGTTCCGGGTCGTTCAGGAACGGACGCAGAAAGCGGTGCAGGCCCGGGGACTCCAGGTCCCAGTCCACGACAAGCACTCTGCAACCCTGGCCGGCGAGGATCCAGGCCACATTGGCGAGGGCCATGGTGCGGCCCACTCCGCCCTTGTACGAGTAGAAGGTGACGATGGTCGCCGGTTCATGGGCGGCCTCGGCGCCGGGGGGCTCCGGCTCCACGCTGCTCATTGATGCTGCTCCACGTGTTCACTCAGCCATGCGGGCCGCGGAGGATGGGGCGTTCGCCTTCCCCCGGGGATGAGAACCACGATCTGGTGCGGGGAGGCGAGTCCGGCCGTTCAAGCGCGGCTCCGATCGAAGCCGTGTCCTGTGGCGAACCGGTGCGCCTGTTGTGCCACGGTACCGGCACGGGCGCAAGGTGCATATCCCAGGAGGCGAGCGACGTACGGGACATAGACCTGAATGAGGTGAGGTAGCCGACATCACGAGCCGTCATCGTGGGTGGTGAGCGGTCCGCGGCGGTCAGCACCCGGTCGGCGACACTGCGCAGCACCTTGATGTATCCGCCCCGCGCGGCAGGGTCGCGAAGCAACTGACTGATGCTGCGCCGCGGATAGTCGCTGCCCGTCGATTCGGACTGACGGGCGGTCTCCTCGGCCAGCCGCACCGGTAAACCGATCGTGTTCCACACCACCCCCACGGGAGCCACTGAGGCCTCGCCCGTGCGGTGCAGTCGCCAACTCATGCGTTCGTCGAACACGGCCAGATCGTAGGTGCAGGGCGGGGAGTGGAAGTACTCCTGCGAGTAGAGGACTATGAGAGAACGACAGTTCATGGCAGGGGTGTTGGGTGGTGGGCCGACGCCGACGTCCAGTCCCCGGTAGTCGGCAAGCGCTCCGTCGAATCTGGGATCACGTCCCAGCCTGCCGCGGATCTCGGCCTGGAGATCCGCCCGAAAATGCTCAACGTCCTGTCGGCCACTGCCGCTCACAGCATGGCTGATGAAGAAGTACGGGACCATGCCTCGCCCCCCGTTCCCGCCCCTGGGTCCCCCGGATCATTCTCTGATCAGTGCAACGGTTCTACATCGGCAGGCATCCCCATGATAGGGAGAATCCCTTCCTCTGTAACCGCCTTGTGACAGTCCTTTGCAAGAGCGAGAAGAGTGCCGGTGACACGGTCGCGTACGTGCTCGATCAGAGCGCGTAGATCCGCGCAGTAGCACGAGGGGTTGTCGAAGCCGTTCTCCGGCCGGTACCGATGCGCACGCAGACCTCCGCCGCAGACGTCCACGACAGCGCAGCTCCGGCACTGTGCGCACAGTCCGGCGACTCCCTCTCGCTCTGCGGCGAAGCCGGGATGGGCACTCGCCTCGTCGAAACCGTGCGCATCGATGTGGTAGCCGGTGTGGGCGGCGCCCTCGTGCACCGCCTTGAGGACGTCGTTCTGCTCGATGCTCCCGTCCGGCTGCACCACCACCACATCCGAGCCGAGCGCCCCCCACATCTCGCTGGTGCCGGCCCCGCCGAGATGCAGATCGACGAGCGAATCGAAGAGCCGTACCGGGACCTCCCGCACCGGCGCGTCGTACCAGCGGTCGAACGCGGCGGCCAACCAGCGCGCGTACGGAACCTCCTGCGCCGCGGGCAGACCCGGCGGCGGGAACTGCCAGGTGCCGAGCGGCATCAGCAGATCCAGCGAGGGAGGTTCGTGCGCCAGCAGGGCCTCATAGGTGTCCACCGGGTCTTCGGCGATGTCCACCGTGCACAGCAGACCGCCGTACAGCGAGCGGTAGTCGGAGTCGCGCAACAGCTCCAGGGCTCGTACGACATCCGCATGAGTGCCCTTGCCCGAGTGATGGCGGCGTCGGCGGTCGTGGGCCTCGCGGGTGCCGTCCAGGCTGACCCCGACACGGATGCCCCACTGCCGGAACAGGTCCAGGAAACGCCGGTCCAGCAGCGCGCCGTTGGTCTGCACGACGAGGACGAGCTCCGTGTCCAGCCCCCTCCACGCACTGTGCAGCGCCTCGGCGAAGCGGCCGATCCTGCGCGGTCCGGCGAGCAGCGGTTCACCACCGTGCAGCATCACCCGTGCCTCAGGGGGCCGGTGGCGTCGCACATGCTCCGCGATCCGCCGCGTCGTCCGCTCCATGACCGCGAGCGGCATCATCCGGGGCTGGGCCGACCAGCCGCTGTCCCGGAGCCCGTAGACATAGCAGTCGGGGCAGGCGAAGTTGCACCTGCTGTGGAGCTTGACGACGAACTGCGAGAATGCGGATGAGTCACGGAGCACACCTGTTGCCGACTCACACCGCACTGTGCCACCTGGGAGCTGCGGTCTTCCCCGATGACGTCGCTGACGCCTCCCCCGATGTACCGCCCCCGCGGGCACGCTGCCTCAGCAGGGCTTCCACCATCGCGGAACGCGGCATCCGCTCCAGACGTTCGACGGACACCAGGTCCGCCAACACGTGTAACTCGCCCAGCGTTCGGGAGGTGCCACTCCCGGTGTCGTTCTGCATCACGCCCAGGCCCCCATTCCCCCCGCGTCCCCGCCCCCGAAGCGATCGGACGGGTCACAGACCCTGCTACAGTCCGGGACTCGTGAGCCGTCGGCGAATATCACCCCGTACGCCTGACGTGTGCCCGTACGCCTGACTTGCGCGCCCGTCAGGCTCCTTACCACTGTACCCAGCACGGTCAAGGAAGCCTATCCTCGGTTAACGGGGGTCCACCGGACCGACTGGAGCTACGACGTTGCGAAGCCCATGTCCATGCCAGTGAGAGTTTCGCCCTGCCGGACTACCGGCGGCAGTCTGCGAGGGGCGCGTGGATCGATCCGTCAACTACTTCTACACCAGCTGCACCCGTAGCGACGGGTGGCCGTCCCTCAGCCGCTTCCACGCCGACCTGGAGTACCGGCTGAGGGCCCAGGAAGGCTTATGGGTGGGCGGTGTTCTGGGGCCACAGCCCGGTTCGCCACCGGTGCTCGAAAGCGCCATCACCCGGGTCGGGGTGATGATCGCACTCTACTCGCCGGAGTACTTCAAGGACCGGGACTGCGGTCTGGAACTGGCCGTCTTCCAACGTCGGTTACGTCGGGACGAAGACCGTGCCGAACGTGACGTGTCCGAATGCCTGATCCCACTCGTCTGGAAGCCCGTCCCGCGGCTTCCCAAGGGGGCGCCCGCCCCGGAGGAGTGGTCGATCGGCGCGGAGTGGGACGACGGATACGGATATCGGCGGTACGTCACTTCGGGGCTGCACGGACTGATGCATTCGGACGGCTCGGCGGCCGACGAGGCGTACTACTCCTTGATAGGGCAACTGGCCAAACGCATCACCGAGGCGAGACGCCTCGGCCTCACCGAGATCACCGACGCAGCCGAACTCCGCGACATACAGCCCGCGTTCGGGTATACCTCCCACGCCCGCCAGACCACCCCGGCCCGCACGGCGGTCCGTACCGGGCCGGGCCTGGGGGACCTCGACCACCATGCCCCCCTCCCCACCGCCCCCCTCGAATCCGTGGCCATCAGCTACGTGGGGGCGGACCAGCCCTGGGCGGACTGGATGGAGGAGATCCTGGAACTGGCCGGTCATCCCGAGGTGTCCCAGGTGCGGTGGAGGACCGAGGACGAGTCGTTGCCGGAGACGGTGCGACGGGCACACGAGGTGGCCGAGCGGGTCGTCGTCGTCTTCTCCCGCAGCTACTTCGCGGCCGGCTCCGGCGATCCGCTCCACTGGGAGAACGCGTTCGTCGGTCCGGGCAAAGAGTGGCTCATTCCCGTCCAGATCGACGCCGAGCCCCGTCCGCTGCTGGTGCGCCGTGGCGTGCGGGTCACCCAGTTGACCGGCTCGGACGAGAGCCAGGCCCGCCTTCTGTGCGACCTGGTGCGCGAACCCGATCCACAGGTCCCGGACCAGCGCGGAGGAGACGCCCGGTGACGTCTGCCCGCCTGCGCCCACCCCGTTCGGCCACCGAACCGCCCCCCATATGGAATATCCGCGAACTGGGCCTGCCCTTTCAGGGGCGCGACGACCAGATCGCGGCGCTGTTGAAGCTCTTCACGCAGTACGGTCACGTGCTGCTGCACGACGCCGCCGCGCCGCTCCAGGGCTTCGGCAAAACCCAGATGGCCCTCGCCTACTGCCGCCGCTACCACCGCCGTTACGACGTGGCATGGTGGTTCGAGTGCAACGGCGAGACCGATGACGATCGGCTGTGCGGACTGATCGACGACCAGTACCGGCAGCTGCGCGAGAAGTGCGCGCAGGAATTCGGGCCGAATCACGAACCCAGACCCGACAAACGCTGGCTGTTCGTCTACGACAACGTGCCGAACCCTGATCGGATCTACGAGCACTTCGTCCCCGGCGCGGGTCACCGGCTCGTCACCTCCCGGTCCGGCGGGGAGACATGGGGGAAGAACCGACTGGAACTCGGTGGCCTCAGTCAGGCGCAGGCCGAGGCACTGCTCCTGGACCAGGCCGAGGACCAGCTGGACTCGAAGCAGGCCGAGCACCTGGCGAGTCTGATCAAGGGCCATCCCGGACTGCTGCTCGAGGTCGCCGAGGAGGTGCTCCACTCCGGCTTCGAGAAGTGCGCCAGGGCGCTGACGCCGGCACCCCGGACGGACCCCGACACGCCGCCCGGCGGCATGGTCCTCCTTGCTCACGCACGTGCGGCCGACCAGTCCGGCAGGCCCCTCAGCCCGGAGGAGCGCCGGACCCTCATCGAGGAACTGGCGCGCTCGCCGGTGGGCCGCACCCGGGACGCGTACGACGCCTGGGTGGACTCCGTGCGGTATGCGATCGGGCCGACGCAGTTGACGCTCTCGAACGACAGTGGGGCCACCCGGACCCGTATCGTCTCGGTCGTCAACTTCGCGTTGTCCCAAGAGACTTCAATGGTCATGGTCGCGCTCGCGGACGCCTTGGAGGAGCTCGGGGAGGACGAGGCCGGGGTCGCCGAGGTGCGGCGCTTGGTCAACAAGGCCAAGGCCGCTTGGACCCGCGATCCGCGACAATAGGCACCCCATGACAGATGCCGGGAGGACCGATGACACGGTCGCCGTTCTTCTTCACCAGTTACGCGGTACGCCGCGCGGACAGCCCGCTCGTCAGGCAGTTCCACGACCGCCTCCAGCAGGAAGTGGAGATCAAGCGCGGCCGGTCCGCGACCAACGAGGGGTTCCTCGACGTGGGGAACCTGGAACTCGGTGTCGAGTGGCGGCGCAAGCTCTCTCAGGCGCTGGGCCGCACCCGGTTCTTGATCGCGCTCCTCTCCGACGACTACTTCGACCGCGAGTGGTGCGGGCGGGAGTGGGCGGTCATGACGGAGCGGGTGCGCCTGGCTGCTCCGCAGGAACCGGTCGCCATCCTTCCGCTGTTCTGGGTACCGGTCGCCCGGGCACTGCCCCCCGAAGTCGCGGCGGTGCAGTACCGCATGCCGAAGCTCGGGGCCGCGTACGCGGACAGCTGCCTGGTCGACCTCATGCGCGGCGACCCGCAGGAGTTCGAGAAGTTCGTCATCGAACTGACCGACTACATGGTCCAGGCGGCCACGGCACCCCTGCCTGAGCTGGACGCCGATACCGCCGAACGGTTCCCTCCGGCCTTCGGGCTGACCGCCGCCGCCCCGGCGCCCACGGCCTCCGCGCCACGTACGCCCCGGGCATCGCCCACCGAGGAGGAGCCGCCTCGTGCCGACGGCGCCGCGCCGATGACCCCCGGCGAGAAGCGTGCACTGATCGAGCTGATCCTGGCCTCCGAGGTGGCCCGCACCCGCGACGGGTGGGACGTGTACGTGGATTCCGTCCGCACCCTGGTCCACCCCGAGCAGGTGCATCTGCTGAGCGACGGCGGTCAGCTCAGGACAAGGGTGGTCGCCCTGGTCACGGCCGCACTCCGGCGCCGCACGCCTGCCGTTCTGCTGGCCGTCGGGGATGCTCTGGCCGACCAGACGGGCGAGGCCGAGGCGGAGGCGGTGCTGCGCCTGGTGCGGGCCGCCGCGGCCAAGTGGCCCATGGCCTGATGGACCACAGCGCCACCGAGGACTCCGACTGCGCCTTCTGCAGGATCGCGGCGGGTTCAGCCTTCGCCCGCGTCATCCACGAGGACCAGGACACACTGGCCTTCCTGCCGCTCAGGCCCGTCACCAGCGGGCACGCGCTCGTCATTCCCCGGCGGCACATCCGGGATCTGTGGGGCCTGGACGAGGCGACGGCCACGGCGTTGACACGGAGCGTGCTGCGGGTCGCGCACGCGGTGCGGGCCGCCTTCCGGCCCACCGGGCTGAACGTCGTGAACTCGGCGGGCGCGTCGGCGACTCAGAGCGTCATGCACCTCCACGTACACGTCGTGGCCCGTTACGAGGGTGACCGGATCGGCAACTTCTGGCCGCCGTCACCGCCCATGGAACCCACCGGGCTGGACGCGGCGGCCGAGCGGCTGCGGCTGGCCGTGAGAGCGGGGCGCGGGCGCCGGTCAGCCGAGCAACAGGACGGCCAGGAAGGCGAGATGAGCGACGCAGAGACCGCCGTAGAACAGTGAGAGCGTCGGGGAGAAGGCGGACCGCCGCCACCTCACCCGGTCCGCGTAGGGGCGGGGGTCCATGGAGAACGGCTCGACCGTGCTCCTGGGCCGCCTGACCTCGTCGTAGAGCGTGCGGAACAGCCGCTCCTGGTGCAGGAAGTAGCCGTCCAGGAACCAGAAGGCCGCGAGCACGATCAGCGCCGTCGCGACGATGGGCCAGCTGGTGCTGCCCGCCGCGAAGGCGAGGAGGCCTCCGGTCAGGGTCAGCGCCCAGCCCTTCACCAGGAAGGAGTTGTTGGCGAGCCGTGAGACGACCCCCTGCAGGAACTCAAGATGCTTCACCTGATCCGCGTCGAGAACCTGACGGTCCGCGTCGGCCGGGTCCCCCACACCCCTGGTGTTCATCGGAGAAGATTACCGCCGACCGTCATCGGGCCGGCGGGCTTTCGTCCGGTCCGTCCGGTGCCCGCGCACGCTGTGCCGGATTTCCGGCCTATCGTGACGCCCATGCAGTCCTACACAATCGGCCAGGCCGCCCGGCTCCTCGGCGTGAGCCCCGACACCGCCCGACGGTGGGCGGACGCCGGTCGGGTGGCCACCCATCGGGACGAGGGCGGGCGGCGGCTCATCGACGGGCGGGATCTCGCCGCGTTCTCCGTCGAGCTGGCCGGGGCCGGTGGTGAGGAGGGAGCCTCCTACACGTCCGTCCGCAACGCGTTCCCGGGCATCGTCACCGCCGTCAAACTCGGCGATGTCGCGGCCCAGGTGGAGATCCAGGCGGGACCGCACCGGCTGGTCTCGCTGCTGACCCGGGAGGCCGTCGAGGAGCTGGGCCTGGAAGTCGGCATGGAGGCCACCGCCCGGGTGAAGTCGACCAACGTGCACATCGACCGCACGTGAGGAGGCGTGCGGTTCACGACTCTGCCGACGTCGTCGCCGAAGTCGCAGTCGCAGTCGCAGTCGCAGTCGCTCGTCGTACAGCACGCAGAGCACCTCGGCCATGACGCGGCTCTCCTCAACCGCGTTGATCGGAAGGTGCTTTCACGATCCTCGGGGTCGATCGCGCCGGTCGAACGAACGTTGCTGTGCCCGGACAGCCGGCGGCTATCGGCTCCGCCCGCCCAGATGCTCCTTCAGCAGCGCATCGAGGGCGTCCCGTACGTCCGCCTCCCGCGCCACCTTCAACAGCGCCTCCGCCAGCACGGACTGAGGCTCCTCCCGGGCCACCACGATCCCGACCCTGGGCCCGTGCGCGGGTCCTTCCAGCGGCACCACCCGCATCCCGTCGGGCACCCCGAACATGTGCAGCCAGGCATGCGATATCACGCTGGACCAGCGGCCGCCCGGCAGATGCGCGTACAACCCGGCGACGCTGTCCGACTCGATCGCCGGGCGGCCGTCGCTCCGTCGGCGGCGAAGCACGCGTCGATGATCCGGCGGTTGCGCATCCGGGGGCTGAGCAGACACAGCGGCAGCGCCGCCGCCTGCGCCCAGCGAGCCGTCGGCGCCGTGGCCAGCGGGCCGTCCACCGGTGTGAGGAGCACATACCGCTCCTCGTACAGCGGGAAGCCGCGTGCGGGACGCAGCTCGTCGTCGTCGAGATACGTCATCGCCGCGTCCAGCTCGAACTCGGCCAGGCCCTGTCTGATCTCGGCGGACGACAGCGACGCCAGTGCGACCCGGGCCCGCGGGTGCTCCGCCGTCGGGCGGACGGGCGGTTCCGTAAGGGACTGGGTCACTGGGTACCACCTCCCGGAAGACCGTACCCGCAGCACCGGCTCGTACAAACGCACATGCGCACGTCCATGCGTCGATCACCCAGCTCATGCGATGTGACAGGAGACTTTTGGGTGGCATCTGCGGAAGTATGATCGGCGTATGCACGACTGAGGCTTCAAAGGGAGTGGAACCGTAATGACCCGTACCGCACGCCGGACCTGCCGGACCCTGCGGGTGGCAGGCGCCGGCGCCGCCGCGCTGCTGGCCCTGAGCGCCTGCTCCTCCTCGTCCGACTCCTCGGCGAAGCCGGACTCCTCGGCGTCCGCCAAGGACAGCTCGAAGCTCTCCGGCACGGTGACCGTCTTCGCCGCCGCCTCCCTGAAGGAGAGCTTCACGACGCTGGGCAAGGAGTTCGAGAAGGCCCACCCCGGTACGAAGGTGACCTTCAGCTTCGGCGGCAGTGACTCGCTCGCCGCGAGCATCACGGGCGGCGCCCCGGCCGACGTGTTCGCCGCCGCCAGCCCCAAGACGATGGCGATCGTGACGGACAAGAACGACGCGGTCGGCACCCCGACCACCTTCGTCCGCAACCAGCTGGAGATCGCCACCCTGCCCGGCAACCCCGACAAGGTCGCCTCCCTGAAGGACCTCACCAAGTCCGGCCTGAAGGTCGTCCTGTGCGACAAGACGGTGCCGTGCGGCGCCGCCGCGCAGAAGGCGCTGGACGCCAGCAGCCTCAAGCTCACCCCGGTCTCGTACGAGCAGGACGTCAAGAGCGCCCTGACGAAGGTGGAGCTGAAGGAGGCCGACGCCGCCGTCGTCTACAAGACCGATGTGAAGGCGGCGGGTGACAAGGTGGAGGGCGTGGAGTTCCCCGAGTCGGCCAATGCCGTCAACGACTACCCGATGGCCCTGCTCAAGGACGCGGACAACGCGGCCGCGGCAAAGGCGTTCATCGAGCTGGTGAAGTCAGCCGAGGGCCAGAAGGTCCTGACAGCGGCCGGATTCCTCAAGCCGTGACCACCGGGCTGGACACCTCCGACGCCGCGGCCGACACCCTGACCGGTGGGCCGCGGCGCGGACGCGTCCGGACGGGCACGCGGCGCGGCGCGCCGCTCCCCCTGCTGCTGCCCGCCCTCGTCGGCCTGGCCTTCCTGCTCCTCCCCCTTCTCGCCCTCCTTGTACGGGCTCCCTGGCGCAGCCTGCCGGACCAGCTGACCAGCACGGAGGTCTGGCAGGCGCTCCAACTGTCCCTGCTCACCGCCACAGCGGCGACCGCGGTGAGCCTGGTGCTCGGCGTGCCCCTCGCGTGGCTGCTCGCGCGCACCGAGTTCCCTGGGCGCGGCTTCGTACGCGCCCTGGTGACGCTGCCGCTCGTGCTGCCCCCGGTGGTGGGCGGTGTGGCCCTGCTGCTGGCCCTCGGTCGCAACGGAGTCGTCGGACAGTGGCTGGACTCGGCCTTCGGGATCACGCTGCCGTTCACCACGGCCGGGGTGGTCGTGGCCGAGGCGTTCGTGGCGATGCCGTTCCTCGTGATCAGCGTGGAGGGCACGCTGCGGGCCGCCGATCCGCGCTACGAGGAGGCCGCCATGACCCTCGGCGCCTCCCGCTTCACCGCGTTCCGCCGGGTCACGCTGCCGCTGATCGCGCCCGGGATCGCGGCGGGCTCCGTGCTGGCCTGGGCCCGCGCGCTCGGCGAGTTCGGCGCGACGATCACCTTCGCGGGCAACTTCCCCGGCCGTACGCAGACCATGCCACTGGCCGTGTACCTGGCCCTGCAGGACGACCCGGCCGCCGCGATCGCGCTGAGCCTGGTGCTGCTGGCCGTGTCGATCGCGGTCCTCGCGGGACTGCGCGACCGCTGGATGACGGCGGCCTCATGACGCACGGGTACGAGACGGTGGTGGCGCCATGACGGACGGACGTGTACGAGACGGTGACGGCGCCACGACCGACCCGACCGCCCCCGCCGAGCGGGGCTTCGCCGGCAAGGGACCCGACAAGGGCCTCGACGCCCGCCTCGTCGTCCACCGCGGCGCCTTCCACCTCGATGTCACGCTGACCGCCGCCCCCGGCGACGTCGTCGCGTTGCTCGGGCCGAACGGCGCGGGCAAGACCACCGCGCTGCGCACGCTGGCCGGTCTCACCCCGCTGTCCGACGGCGGGCATCTGCGGCTGGACGGCGCCGCGCTGGACCGTACGCCGCCCGAATCCCGACCCGTCGGCGTCGTCTTCCAGGACTATCTGCTCTTCCCCCACCTGACCGCCCTCGACAACGTGGCCTTCGGACCGCGCTGCCAGGGCGCGGGGAAGGCCGAGGCTCGGGCGCAGGCCGCCGAATGGCTGGACCGCATGGGCCTGACCGACCACGCCGGAGCCAAGCCGCGCCGGCTCTCCGGCGGGCAGGCGCAACGCGTCGCCCTCGCCCGCGCGCTGGCCACCCACCCCCGGCTGCTCCTGCTCGACGAACCGCTCGCCGCGCTCGACGCCCGTACGCGCCTCGATGTGCGCGCCCAGCTCCGGCGCCACCTGGCCGACTTCGAGGCCGTCGCCGTACTGGTGACGCACGACCCGTTGGACGCGATGGTGCTGGCCGACCGGCTCGTCGTCATCGAGCACGGCCGCGTCGTCCAGGAGGGCACACCGTCGGACATCGCCCGGCATCCGCGCACCGACTACATCGCCCAGCTGGTCGGCCTCAACCTCTACCGGGGGCAGGCCGAGGGCCACACCGTACGGCTCGACTCGGGCCCGGCGATCACCACGACCGAGGACCTCGACGGACCGGCCTTCGTGGCCTTCCCGCCCGGCGCCGTCACCCTGCACCGCGACCGCCCCACCGGCTCCAGCGCCCGTAATCTGTGGCAGTGCCGGGTCGGCGGACTGGAGACCCACGGCGACCAGATCCGCGCGGACCTCACCGGCGAACTCCCGCTCGCCGCCGACCTGACGACGGTCGCCGCGGCGGAACTGGACCTGCACCCGGGTGCCTCGGTCTGGGCGACGGTGAAGGCCACGCAGACGCACGCGTATCCGGCGTAGCGTCAGGGCCTGTCCGGCGGATCATTCGGAGGCGGGCACGGCGGCCGCGCGCACCATCACGCAGTCGAACTCCACCACCCGGCCCGTCGCCGCTTCCCGCGACACCGGGTACATGCCCGTGATCTCGAACCCGCTCCCCTCGTACACGGCGATCGCCTCGCCCATCCGGGGGCTGCCCTCGTACAGCCGCAGCGTCGCGACCTCCGACTGCATCCCGACGAACTCGGGGACGCGGTCCCCGGCGCCCGCGAACACCTCCAGGTCGTACCCCTGGGTGTCCATCTTCAGATAGGGCCGGGGATCGGTGATCCCGGCCAGCGCCTTGTCCATCACCCCGTCGAGCCGGCGGATCTCGATGTCCTCGGTGCGCGTCTTCGCGAACCGCTTGTAGCGGTCCTTGCCGTAATCGCTCGGCGGGAGGAGAGAGTTCATGGTGTTCCAGCCCACGTGGATGGACTGGGTGGCGTCTTCGCGGCCCAGCCCGACCTGGTACACCCACCAGTCGGGGTCCTCCTCGGCGGCCTTCCGGAGCTTGGCGAAGGCCTCCGCCGTGGGTTCGAAGGAGACGATCCGGCCGCTGTAGCCGAGGCGGCGCAACCGCCGGCCGTACTGGCCGGCGTTGGCCCCCACGTCGAAGACGCAGTTCACCTCGTACCGGTCGAGGAGCGCGGCGACGTGCTGCCCGCACAGGTAGGCCGCGGCCGCCAGCTGGAACCGGCGTTCGTCGGCCGCCGTCGCCTTCTCGTCGAGGAGCAGACGGGCGCCGGTGTCCCCGAGAGACACGCTCTTCCAGGCCGCGGTCGCGCCTCTCAGCACCAGATCAGCACCCATACCCAGCGGAACGCGTCTGCGCTCACCACGCCGGTAGACCAACGCTGTACCCGAACCGAGATCCAGAACCCGCACCCCTATCCGGGGAAGCAGCCCTAGCAGTTTTCTGTGAAGGGCCGGCATCCCCACACCCTTTCAGACATGTCGGGGCGCGCACCGGGAGTTGGTTGAACCGCCTTCATCTGCGTGGTACAGCCATCTGGTGACCTCTCCAGAGACGCCTTCCGCCGTCCCGCCGCTGGCCGCCGAACTGGGCATGCAACAGCACCCCGAGGGTGGCTGGTTCGTCGAGACGTGGACGGCGCCACAGGCCTTCCGCCCCGATGGCTACCCCGGCCCCCGCGCCGCCGCGACCGCGATCTATTTCCTGCTCACCCCGCACGACACATCCGCCTGGCACACGGTGCGCTCCGACGAACTGTGGCTGTGGCACCGCGGCGGCCCCCTTGACCTGCTCCTCGGCGGCGACGGCCGCACCCCCGACTCCACCCCCACGGTCGTCCGCCTCGGCCCGGCCATCGAGGCCGGTGAACGCCCCCAGGTCCTGATCCCCGGCGGCGTGTGGCAGTCCGCTCGCCCGGCAACTGATCAGGAGGTGCTGGTCAGTTGCGTGGTGGCTCCCGGCTTCGACTACGAGGACTTCCGCCTGCTCGACTCGGGGCTCTGATCGGGGCTCCGGCACCTGCCCGGAGGGCTCCGTCGCGGCTTTGTGACGTAAGGCGCTGGTTGCCGATCACCAGGGGCGGGCATCACCCGAAGGCAGGACCGGCCGCGCACCGTTTCGCGCGAGTCCCGGTCGGTGGGGATGGAGCCGCCGGGTGCTGGTTGTCCTGGCAGGGGGAAGAGAGGTGTCCGTCATGCGTGCGCACCAGCGCGCCGTCAGGCCGACCGCCCGCGTGGAGTACACACTGCCGCGTACGGCCGTCTCGGCGGGCAGGGCCCGCAGGTTGACGTCGGCGTTCCTCACCCGGCCATGGCCGCGGATGCCGGCGCCGACCGCCGACCAGGTCGACGACGCCACGCTGATCGCCTCGGAACTCGTCGCCAACGCCATACGGCACGGCCGCACCGGTTGCCGGCTGCGCCTGCAGCTGGGGCACGGACAGGTGACCGTCGAGGTCCACGACGACAGCCCCGGGCGGCCCCGCGTCGGCCCGCTGGACGCCGACTCGGAGAGCGGCCGCGGCCTCGCGATGGTCCAGCACCTCGCCCACAGCCTGGAGGTCGTCAGCACCGGCTTCGGCGGCAAGACGGTCCGCGCGGTCCTGGCGGTGTAGTACCGCAGCCGCATACGGGCGCCACGGGCTACGCGGGTCCGGACCAGCTCTCGGCCCGGCCGGCGACGACCGGGCGGGCCGGGGCGGAGGCCGGGCGGGCCGGGGCGGAGGCCGGGCGGCAGACGAAGCCCAGGCGGGTGAGGGCGCGGGCCACCTCGGCCTCAGTGAAGTCGCACGCAACGCATGGTGCCTCCGCAGGGTGAGTTTCGCGGCGCCGAAAACGGGTAGGACGAGCCGGGAAATTCGCCGGAAATTCATTCAGGGAAGACGCCCGGAAGACGGCCCGAGGAAGCCGGGAAGAAGCCCGAGGGAAACAAAAAGCAGGTGGCCGGGGCCCGCACCTCAGGGTGCGGGTCCCGGCCACCTGTAAGCGTCGGCCGACTCGGGAGTCAGGCGTCAGCGGGTCCCGGACTAGGCGGGGACGATGTTCTCCGCCTGGGGGCCCTTCTGGCCCTGGGTGACGTCGAAGGTCACCTTCTGGCCTTCCTGGAGCTCACGGAAGCCCTGGGTGGCGATGTTCGAGTAGTGGGCGAAGACGTCGGCGCCGCCGCCGTCCTGCTCGATGAAGCCGAAGCCCTTTTCCGCGTTGAACCACTTCACGGTGCCAGTAGCCATGTCATATCTCCTTCGGGGCAAAGCTCGAAGGCCCACACTGTGTGGACCTGCGTCGCCGCGATGATTGCCCCGTCCGGAAAACGCACCGGAAAAACTTTGGGAACCACAACTGCAACTGATATCGACACTAGCACGGTACTGGCCCCGAGGGGGGGCGCACTATCTCACCCCACTACGGGGAATATAAAAATCTGACGACGCCCCGAGCCATTTTCTGCATCGGCCGAAACAGATATTCAGGCCGGCCGGAGACGGTGCCGCAGGCGGGTGAGCGCCAGGGTTCAGGCGTCCTGCGTCGCCCTCCGGCGCAGTTCCGCGTTGAGCCGCAGGGCCTCGTCGAGGCGGTCCTCCAGGGTGCCGATGCGGCAGGCAGCCTCCACCGACGTGCCCTGGTCGACCAGGTCGCGAGCGCGGGCGGCGACGCGCAGCTGACTGCGGGAGTAGCGGCGGTGGCCGCCACCGGACCGCAGCGGCGTGATCAGGCCCGCCTCGCCGACGGCGCGCAGGAACACGGGGGTGGCACCGATCATCTCGCGGCGCGGCCCATCGTGTACGCGGGGTAGTCGTCGTCTTCGAAGCGCTCGGTGGCACTCGCTGACGTTCCCTGGGTCAGGTGCATCACCTGCACTCTGACAGATCCACGGAAGGCGCCCCAAGGGTGTCCGTCGACGGGGCGGAGCCGGGCTCACCCGGACGGCCCCGTGCGCTGGTGGGCGGCCCTCCCGGGTGGTGGCGTGGGAGGACACACCGCGTCCTCGGGAGGCCTTCGCCATGAACCGTCCGTCCTGTCTCCTCGCGTCCGCCCTGACCGCGGGCATGCTGCTGTCGACGGCCGCGTGTTCGAGAGGCGACAGTGTTGATTCCGGTCGTACGGATGTCCCGGCGTCCCCCGCGGCCAAGGACTCGCCCACCGCGCTCACCGAGGCCCAGGCCATGGCCGCGCTGATCACCAACACCGACCTGGGGTCCGAGTGGACCGAGACGCAGGGCACGGCGACCTGGCACGACACGCTGCTCAAGAGCAAGGTCGACACGGAGGCCTTCGTCACGGACAAGCAGAACGCCGTCGACTGCCAGAAACTGCTCGATGGTCTGTACGCCGAGGACCTGCTCGGCGACCCGAAGGGAGGGCAGGCCGTCACCGGGTTCGACGACAGCGACAACGACGGGCAGATGCACTACCTGGTCGCCGGGTACACGCAGTCCGACGTGGACGCGAAGCTGTCGTGGCTGAAGACGCTGCCGGACAAGTGCGATCAGTTCACCGCCGTCGACAACAAGGGCGGGAAGCAGACCGTCCAGGTCATCTCGATGTCGCTGCCCAACGTGGGCGACGCCCGCCAGGGGCTGCAGATCACCATGAACGGTGAACTGGACGGTGATCCCTCCACCTTGACCCTGGACTTCGCTGCCGTACGGGTCGGCGACAGCGCCCTGTCCTTCAGCAACGGCGGCCTCAACGGCGCCGACGATGCCTCCACCCAACAGGCCGCCCAAGCGGGCGCCACCCGCCTGAAGGACGTCCTGGCGGGCAAGACGCCCCCGCCCACACAGGGCTGAGTTTTCGCCCCCTCCGCCCCTGTCCGTCCCTTACCGGCCTTTCGGCTGCGGGTGCGTGGGGGCTCGTCGCGCAGTTCCCCGCGCCCCTTTTCAGTGGCGCGGGGAAGTGCGCAGTCTTTGGGGCGCGCCCGCTCACCCCATCCGCTCGACCGCCTCCTTGGCCTCCCTGAGGTCGGCCCCCGTGGCCTCGCGGTACGCCTTGATGGCCTGGATCTTCTTGCCGTCGCGAAGGAGGGTGGCGACCTGGGGAAGGTGCGGGTCGTCCTGGTGGAGGCCGAGGTGGTCGAGGATCAGGTCGAGTTTGTGCTCGACACGCGCGATTCTGCGGTCGGTGCGGCCCAGCTTGCTTTCCAGCCCCGCGAAGCTCGCGATCATGAGCGTGGCGAGGACGAAGAGACCCGTTATTTCCATGGTCCGTGATCCTAGGACCCGCCGCCGCGGGAACCGATGCGGCGCAACAGGCCCGGCAGCGCGCTTCGTTCACCCTCGACGCCGCGACCCCCTAGTGTCCTGCGCCACTAATTCGTCGTTAGTTCTTGGTGCCCCACTGCCGCCGACTTGGCCGAATACTCGCAGGCCGGGGCTGGATGGGCGGACAACCAACCCGGCCGGGCAAGGCGCGAATCCACCGACGAACTTCTGGCGCAGCGCACTAGCCGCCCGACGTGCCCGATCCCGCACCCGCACCCGCACCCGCACCCGGCAGAGCGGTGGGTGGCGTGGAAGTCGACCTCGCTGTCGGGGTGTCCGTGGGGGCCGTCCCCTCGACGTCGATCACCGAGCCCGGGCTCAACTGCCCGTACAGCCACTTCGCGTCGGCCTGGCGCAGGCCGATCCAGCCGGTCGTGCGGTCGTAGTCGCCGGGGGCCTTCTCGTCGTAGGTGAGGCCGGCGATGTAGTTCGCCGTCCCGTCCGAGGCGCTGAATTCGATCACCCAGGGGACCTTGAGGTGGTAGTCGCCCTTGATGCCGGCCACGCTGCCCGGCATCACTTTGACGGACTCCTTGGCGGTGACCGTCATCCGGCCCGTCCCCGTGGGCGTCCACTCGGAGCCGGAGGAGAGCGGCAGTTCGCGACCCGCCACCGAGATCACCCGCCGGGACAGGTCGACCGTGGCGTCCGGTACCGCCGGGAGGCTGGGCGTGCCGGTGGGGCTCGCGGCCGGGGCCGGGCGCTGATCCGTGCCGCCGCCGAGGTTCAGGACGAGCGCGAGGGCCAGCCCCGCCGCGGCAAAGCCGCCGGCCACGGCCAGCGTCGTACGGCGGCGGCGTCGGCGGCGCAGCGCCCGGCCGCGGATCTCCGCACCCGACAGCGCCGGGAGCATCTCCCCTTCGGCCGCCAACTCCCGTAGTTCCGAGGTGAGTTCATCGGACACGGTCGTCCTCCCTCTCCCCCTTGCCGGCCGGGTCCGCCGAGTCCGCGGACAGCACCCGTGCCAGCGCCGCCCGGCCGCGGGACAGGCGGGCCTTGACCGTGCCCACGGGGGCACCGGTTTCGGAGGCTACCTGCTCGACACTCAGGTCGCACAGATGGTGCAGGACCAGCGCCATCCGCTGCGGCTCGGGCAGCGTGCGCAGCGCGGCGACCAGGGCGGTGCGCTCGAGGTCGGGGCCCGGGGTGTGCTCGGGCGGCGGAGTGCGCCGTACGAGCTCGAGCCAGCGGCGCGCACGGCGCCAGCGGCTCACCGCGAGCCGCATCGCCACGGTCCGTATCCACGCCTCGGGAGCCCCGTCGGCGAGGAACTCCCGCCGCCGGTCCCAGGCGCGTACGAACGCCTCCTGGACGACGTCCTGTGCCTCGCCGTGGTCCCCGGTGAAGGCGTAGAGCTGGCCGGTCAGCCGGGGGAACGCGGCGGCGTAGAACGCGTCGAACTCTTCCTCGGTCATGCCCCCCGCCGGAGTTTCCGGAATTTCCGCGGCCCGATGCAACCCGGCCGTCCCTGCCGGGCGTACAGGTCCCGTACGTCGCACATCGAAACACACCACAGGGGGAGCGCGATGACCACGGGCGGCACGGGGAGTACGGGCAGTTGGGGGATCGGGAGAGGCAGGCGGCGTCGGCTCGGGCGGGCCTGGGGCGCGGCGGCGGTGTGCGCGTTCGCGCTGGCGGGCTGCTCGGCACGGGCCCTGGCGGACGGGAGCGGAGGCACGGGCGCCGGGACGGGCGCGGGCGCGAAGCCGGCCGTCACCACCACGGTCAATCCGACGCCGAAGCCCACGTCCACGCCGCTCAAGTCCCTGAAGGGAGCCCGCGTCAACATCGCCGACGGGCAGACCGTGGGCGTCGGCATGCCCATATCCGTGACGTTCGACCACGTCATACCTGCCGCCGAACGGGCGGACGTGGAACGGCAGTTGAAGGTCACCGCGGACGTCGAGGGCTCCTGGAGCTGGATCAAGGACCGCAATCTGCTGGACGGGCAGCGCGTCGACTTCCGGCCGCGCACGTACTGGAAGCCGGGCACGGTGGTCACCGTCCGGGCCGGTGCCGGGATCACTCGCCATTTCACGGTGGGCCGCTCCCTCGTCGCCGAAGTCGATGTGCGTACACACTCCATGACGGTTGAGAAGGCCGGTTCGACGCACCGCGTTCCGATCACCGCCGGCGCCCCGGGCATGGACACCTGGAACGGCACGATGGTCGTCTCCGACAAGGCGACCAAGGTCTTCATGAACTCGCGGACGGTCGGCTACGGCGACGCGTACGCCGGCTATTACTCCTACGCCGTGCACCTCACCTCTTCGGGCACCTACCTCCACCAGAACCCGAAGGCCAACACCTACGCGGGTCACCGGAACGTCACCCACGGGTGCATCGGACTCGCCACCGACGGCACGGCGAAGAGCTTCTACGACGAGGTCATCCCGGGCGACGTCGTCACGGTCGTCGGCTCCACGGACCCGGTGGCCGTGGGCAATGGATACGGCGACTGGAACCTGAGCTGGGAGCAGTGGCGGGCAGGAAGCGCGCTCTCGTGAACTCCGCGCGAGAAATTTCGGCCCCGGTGTCATCCGGGGCGCGGGTGACCGGAGTTTGGAGGAGTGGAGAGGCGCCCTCCAGTCCGATTCGTACATCGCACATCGCTGCAACGCGAGGAGTTGTCCGTTCATGACACGGATACAGAAGTACGTGGCCGCCACCGCGGTCGCCGTCGCACTGGTCGGGGCGCCTGCGGTGTCGTACGCCGCCTCACAGGGGAAGGCGGCGTCCGGCACACATCAGCGGGTCACCGAGGCGAAGGCCGCGGTCGTCGAAGCCGCTGCCAAGAAGGCCCCTGCGGCTCGGATCGTCGCTCCCGGCGAACACGTGAAGGTCCCTGGCGGCGCGGAGATCTGGCTCACCAAGGAGGGCAAGTACTGGACGACGCCGGAGAATCCCGAGCCGCAGTTCCGCAGTGTCGTCGACGGGAACATCGACCTGACGCAGCCGGGTGTGTCGATGCAGTCGGAGGGCGTGGCCGGCCACTACTTCCTCTCCGGCCTCTACTACGGCGGCAAGGGCACCGCGTCCCGCGTCACCGTCGAGACCAAGTCCGCAGCCGTGCGCGGCAAGCTGCTGGAGCTGGCGGGCAGGCCCGGCTGGGGCGTCTGGTACGCCACCGCCGAGGTGCCGGCGAGCGATGACAAGGGCGGGCTCGGCTACGTCGAGAAGGTCACCGTCCGCACCACCCAGGGCAAGGTCTACGCCCAGCTGAAGCTGAACTGATCCTGCGGGCGGGGGAGTCGGGTTGTTCAGGTCTCGGCTCCCCCGCACCGCCCCACCCCCCACGTACCCGACCCGAGGGACCGCCGGCCGTGCCGCACAACCCCACCGACGCCTCCCGAATCGCCGCGCAGCCGCGCGAAGTTCCCGCTGACGCCTCCCCGGTCGCCGCCGAGAGCGGTGACTTCGCGGCGTACGCCACCGCGGCCTGGCCGCGCCTCGTGCGCACCGCGCACATGCTCACCGGCGACTTCCACGAGGCGGAGGATCTCGTCCAGACCACGCTGGCCAAGGTCTACGCACGCTGGCGGCGCATCCCGCGCGACGACGTCGACTTCTACGTACGCCGCTCGCTGGTCAACAACAACCTCAGCCGGGTGCGCAAGAGACGGGTCGCGCATCTGCTGATGCCGTTCCTGCCGGAGCGGGTGCACCAGCGCGAGCCCGGGCACGCGGAGGCCGTCGAGCAGCGGGCGGCCCTCGGCCAGGCGCTGGCCTCGCTTTCGGCGCGGCAGCGTGCCGTGATGGTGCTGCGCTACTGGGAGGACCTGGGCGAGCCCGAGATAGCCCAGCTGCTCGGCTGCTCGGTCGGCACGGTCAAGACCCATGCCCGGCGCGGCCTGGAGGCCCTGCGCGCCCACCCCTTGTTCGACGGCCGACACCCCGTTTCCGGAGCCCGCCCATGAACCACCCGTTCCGTTCCCCGCGCCCCCCGGCCGAGGCCGATCGGCTGCGCGAGGTGTTCACCGAGGCCGCGTACGACGTCACGCCCTCCGCGGTGCCGCTGGCCGCCATCGAGCGCGAGGGCCGCCGGCGCAGGCGGCGCCGCGGGTCCGCCGTGCTGGGGGCGGCCTGCGGGGTACTGGTCGTGCTGCTGGCCGTAGTAGTGCTCCGCGACGGCGCGGCCGCCGGGCCCGGCGAGTGGGTGAAGCCGCCCGCCGCGAGCGCCGGCACCCCGAGCCCCTCGCCCTCGGTGCCCGCGGGCAGGGTGCGGGTCGTGACGCCCGGCGAGCGGGTGCAGGTCGCGCCCGGCATCAAGATCTGGCTGACCGAGGACGGCAAGCACTGGCTGGAGCCGGGGGCGCCCGGCGCCCAGTTCCGCAGTGTCTCCGACGGCAACCTCGACATGAGCAGGCCCGGCGTCAGCCTCCAGGAGTCGGGGCAGGACGGCAGTTACTTCCTCTCGGGCATCTTCCACGGCAGGGGCGAACCGGCACGCGTCGAGGTCGAGACCACCGCGGGCGAGGGCAACGGCACCGCGCTCACGCTCGCGGGCAGGCCCGGCTGGGGCGTCTGGTACCTGCGGACGAAAGTGCCGGACTCCGTGACGTCCGTGAGCGGCGTGACCGGCGTCACCAAGAGAGTCACCGTGTACGACTCGGCGGGCGGGGTGATCGCGAACCAGGAGTTCGCGCCGTGAGGGCCCTGAGGAGCGCCGGCACGCGAGGCGCCGGCCGCCCGACCTTGCGGCGCCGCGCCCGGGCCCGCCTCGGCCGCTACCTCCGGGCCCGCCGTGTCCGGGCCCGCCGCACCCGTGGCAGGCGCCTGCGCCGTGTGCTGATCGCCCTGCTCGTCGTGCTGCTCTCGCTCGTCGGCGCGGCCGTGGTGGCCTACAGGCTGACGGTGGTCCCCGAGCCGCACCCGGAGACGGCGATGCAGAGCACGGTCTTCGTGGACACCCACGGGGACTATCTGGGGCGGCGCGGCCCGGTCGACCGTCAGGAGATCCCGCTCTCGCAGGTGCCGCGGCATGTACAGGAGGCGGTGATCGCCGCGGAGAACCGCTCCTTCCGTACGGACACGGGGATCTCGCCGAGTGCGATCGCCCGGGCGGCGTGGTCGACGGTGAGCGGCGGCGGCCGGCAGGGCGGTTCCACGATCACTCAGCAGTACGTGAAGAACGCGCTGCTCAGCCCGGAGCAGTCCCTGTCCCGCAAGGCACGGGAGGCCTTGATCGCCATCAAGCTGGACCGCACCCGGTCGAAGGACGAGATCCTGCAGGGCTACCTGAACACGGTGTACTTCGGCCGCGGCGCGGCGGGCATCCGGGCCGCAGCCCGCAACTACTTCGGCGTGGACGCGAAGGACCTCACGGTCAGCCAGGGAGCCGCCCTGGCCGCCATCGTCAACATCCCCTCGTACTACGAGAAGGCGGGCTCGGACGCGAAGGTGACGACGAAGCTGACGGACCGGTGGGAGTGGGTGCTGGACGCCATGGCCGACAGCGGGGCCATCACACCCGCCCAGCGCACCGCGGCCCGCTTCCCGGCGTTCCGCTTCTACCCGCCGGGGGACACGGACGGCCAGCGCCAGTACCTGATCGACGCGGCCGCGGCGGAGGCCGCCGACCGGCTGGGCATCACCCAGGACGAGCTGGCTCGCGGCGGCTACACGGTCCGCACCACCTTCGACCTCACGGCCCAGGACGCGACGGCGGAACTGGTGAGTGACGAGCCGGTCGATCCGCACAGGCCGGCCGAGAAGGGCACCCGGCTGCACACGGCAGTGGTCGCGTCGGTGCCGGGCGACGGCGCGGTCCGTGTCCTGTACGGCGGCGCGGACTACGCCCGGCAGCCCTTCAACGACGCGCTGCACGGAGCGGTGGAGGCGGGCACGGCACTCGAGCCCTTCACGGCGGCGAAACTGGGCGCTCCCCTGACGGCCCTGCCGCGCCGCACGGCCCCCACGCCCCTGGACATGGCCGCCGCGTACGCCACGGCGGCGGCCGGGGGCACCTACGCCCAGCCCTACACCGTCCAGAAGATCACCCGGGCGGGCCGCACCCTCTTCACGGCCCGCCCTCGCACCCGAACGGCGATGGACCGGTTCGGTGCGGGAACGATCACCAAGGTCCTGCACGCCACGGATCCGTCCCCCCTGACCACGTACACGGCGGGCGCGGGGACCCGGACCCTGTGGCAGACCACGTACGACCCGCGACTCGCCGTGACCGTCGCTCTCTTCGCCCAGCACCCCGCACACGGCAAACACCCACCCCGCACGGCCCAGCTTCCCGCCGGCGCCTCCCGTCTCGCCGCCCGCATCACCGCGGACGTACGCCACCGGCTGGCGCCGCCGGCCTGGGGAACGGTCCCCGTTCCCGCACAGACGTCGAGGGCCCGGGGGACCGGCTGAAGGCCGGGGACCCCGAGTCGGAGCGGGATCGAGACCATAAGGCCCTACCCCCCGCAAAAAAATAGGGCCCATACTGGCTACACGATGACGAAACCCTCCGCGCCCCGGCGCCACCTGCCCACCAGCCCCTTCGCCGCCCCGGTCGTCCCCGTGGCCAAGGAGTTCAGCCTCGGAGACCGCGTCTCCCACGACCAGTACGGCCTGGGCACGATCGTCGGTGTCGAAGAGGGCATCGCGATGCTCGTCGACTTCGGCGCCCGCCAGGTCCGCGTCCTCAGCCCGTACACCCGGATGGACCGACTCTGACCCACTCCCCGAACGGCCCACACCGCTAGCCACCCCCCAGCCCGCGACACAGGCTGGACGCATGACTGCCCCGGCGCGTGATGACCTTCCCTTCGACGATCTCACGGACTTCGAGAACGCCGATCGGGGGTTCATCGCGGCGTTGGTGCCGGGTGAGGTCAGGGACGCGGAGGGGCAGGTCGTCTATGACGGGGACGCGTACTCGTTCCTGGGGGACGACTGTCCGGACAGCGCGCATCCCGGTCTGTGGCGGCAGGCGCGGTTGTGTGCGCGGCAAGGGTTGTACGAGGTCACCGAGGGTGTGATCAGGTTCGGGGGCTCGATCTCTCGAACATGACCGTCGTCGAGGGCAAGCGGGGCGTGCTGGTCGTCGACCCCTTGATCTCCGCCGAGTGCGCCTCGGCCGCCCTCTCCCTGTACCGGGAGCACCGGGGGCAGCGGCCCGTGACCGGGCTGATCTACACGCACTCGCACGTCGATCATTTCGGCGGTTCGCGCGGGGTGCTGCCGCACGGGAGCGAGGGCGGGGTGCCGGTGCTCGCGCCCGAAGGGTTCCTGGAGCACGCGGTCAGCGAGAACGTCTACGCCGGGAACGCGATGCTGCGGCGCGCCGACTTCATGCACGGGACCCGGCTGCCCAAGGGGCCGCGCGGTCAGATCGGTACCGGGCTCGGCACCGTGATCTCCACCGGCAGCACCGGGCTCGTCGCGCCGAACGTGGACATCACCCGTACCGGGCAGGAGGAGACCGTCGACGGGGTGCGGTTCGTCTTCCAGCTGACGCCGGGCACCGAGGCGCCCGCCGAGATGAACTTCCTGCTGCGCGAGCAGCGCGCCCTGTGCGTGGCCGAGAACGCCAACCACACCCTGCACAACCTGCTCACCCTGCGTGGCGCCCTCGTCCGCGACGCCCGTGTCTGGGCCCGGTACCTCGACGAGACGATGGACATCTTCGGCGATGCGTACGACGTCGCCTTCGGGTCGCATCACTGGCCGACCTGGGGTCGCGAGAACGTCGTCCGGTTCCTGGGCGAGCAGCGGGATTTGTACGCCTACCTGCGCGACCAGACCCTCCGCCTGCTCAACAACGGCCTCACCGGCCCCGAGATCGCCGAGGAGCTGCGCCTGCCGCCCGCCCTGGAGAACTCCTGGCATGCGCGGGGGTACTACGGGTCCTTGAGTCATAACGTGAAGGCCGTCTACCAGCGGTACCTGGGCTGGTACGACGGCAATCCCGCCCACCTCTGGGAGCATCCGCCCGTCGAACTCGCCCGGCGGTACGTGGAGTTGGGCGGCGGTGCCGAGCAGGTGCTCGACAAGGCCCGCGCCTACGCCGACGGCGGCGATCTCCGCTTCGCCGCGACCCTGCTCAACCACCTGGTCTTCGCCGATCCGGACAACACCGCGGCCAAGGAAGCCCTCGCCACCGTCTACGACAGGCTCGGGCACGGCTCCGAGAACGGGACCTGGCGCAACTTCTACCTCACCGCCGCCCTGGAGCTGCGCGAGGGCCCGGCCGCCGTCGAGATCGACACCTCCGGCTCCGGGATGACGTCCGCGCTGACCGTGAGCATGCTCCTCGACTCGCTCGCCGTCCGCATCGACGGCCCGCGCGCCTGGAACGAACACCTGACGCTCGACTTCGTCGTCATCGACGAGCAGCGCCGCCACCGGGTCAATCTCCACCACGGGGCGCTCACCCATCGCAGCATGCCGATCCACCACACGCCCAAGCCGCACGCGGGTCTGACGCTGATCCTCACCCGGCCCGAGCTGCTCGGGCTGCTCTCGGGCCAGGGCCTCGCCGGCATCGAGACGGACGGCGACACAGAGCTCCTGGCCCGCCTGCTCTCGTACGCCTCCGAGCCGGACAAGGCCTTCCCCGTCGTCACGCCGTAACCCGAACCAACGCCTCTCGTACGGGTTCTCCGGCTGCTTCACCCTCTTCACCGAGGTGGCGTCCAGCACGGAGGGGGCGAAAAACCCCTGGCCCGAGCCGCATCAGGCGTCCGGGGTCGAGCTCTTGCTGTACCGGCCCGGCGGAATGCCCACCGTCGCCGTGAAATCGCGGACCAGATGGGACTGGTCGCTGTAGCCGAGTTCGACGGCGAGGGCCGCCCAGTCGATGGACTCCTGCCGGGTGGCGAGGTCCGCGACCTCGTGGATACGGGACCGGTTGATGACCCACTTGGGGCTGAGCCCGACATGCTCGGCGAAGAGCCGCTGCAGGGTCCGCGTGTTCATGCCGAGCCGCTCGGCGAGATCACCGACCCGGGTGAGGGACTTGTCGGCGACGACGAGGTCGACCACGGCGTTCAGGGCGGCGGTCCTGGACAGCGGCCGGGTACCGAAGGAGCGGAGGAAGTCCTCCACGACGGCCGTGCATCCGTTCACGTCGTCCGCCCCGCCCAGCACACGGGCGGCACCGTCCACCCCGGCACCGAACACGGCCGACGCCGCGAGCCGCCGCCCCGCGATGTCCGCCATCGCGCCCCGCAGAAACGGTCGGAAGCCGGCCGGCCGGAACTTGACGCCGAGGACCTGGCCGCGGCCCTCCAGCCGCCGTACGAATTCATGCGGCGAAATCGCCTCGACGGTCGCGGCGCCCGCCTCGAACACCAGGTGCGTGGCGGGGTGCGGGATCACGCGCTGCTCGTAGGTGTCCCCGTCGTGCAGTTCCCAGCGGACCACCCAGTAGCGGTCCACGGCCCAGGCCAGGTCGGCCGAGGGCTCATGCCGGGTCAGCGTGAAGCGCTCGAACCCGGCTCGGGGGTCGACGATGCCCCGGGTATCCTGTTCGGCCGGCCGAGTCACGCAACCAAGATAGCGAGGGCACCGAGGCGGCGAGAGCGAAGTGTCGGGTTTCTTCAAGACCGCGGCCGCGCGCGTTCCTACACTTCGGCCATGGAAAGAGACGATTCCCCCGTCGATCCACCCGTGGACAGAGTCGGTCTTCTCGCGGGCGTCCTGGCCAAGACCGGCGACCTCGTCGAGGGCGTCGGCGCGGACCGGCTGAGCCTCCCGACGCCCTGCCACGACTACGACGTCCAGACCCTGGTCGACCACCTCGTCGGCTGGCTCCTGCTGTTCGAGTCCGCCTGCCACGGCCGGTCGTACGACGGTGATCCCGGGCAGTACAAGTGCGGGGCCGACCCCGCCGCCGAGTTCCGCGCCGCGGCGGCCGGTCTCGTCGCCGGCTGGGAGCGCTACGGCTTCGACCGCGAGGTCGCCGTGACCGGCAGCCGCAAGCTGCCCGCCGAGACGGTGTTCAACATGACGCTCATGGAGTACCTGACCCACGGCTGGGACCTGGCGGTCGCCACCGGCCGGCCGGTCCCCTTCACCGAGGAGGAGGGGGCCCAGACCCTGAACCGGGCGAAGGCCACCCTGCCCCCGCAGTACCGGGGCGAGAACATGCCGTTCGGCGAGATCGTCCCCGTCGACGAGAACGCCCCCGCCGTGGACCGCCTCGTTGCCTTCCTCGGCCGTGAGCCGGGGTTCAGCTCTTCGAGCCGTTGAAGTAGAGGCCCTCTTCGAGGTCCGCGATGAGCCCGGGCTGCACGGGGTGCCGGCCCAGCCACGTCCGGGTCAGGGTGCTCGACGCGGGGGCGTCGAGCCCCGCGAAGGCGCCGAGCCAGCCGAGGTCGGCCTCCGCCTCCTCACCCGAAACGCCCGTGACCGGCAGGTTCAGGTGCCGACCGATGACGTCGGCGATGTCGCGGAAGGCCCCCTCTGCGGCACCGTGCAGTCGTGAGCCCGCAGGGGCGGACTCCCACTCGTCGCACCGGGCACGGACCCGAGTACATCCAGTACGAGGGCCTGCACCCGGCACACCGAGAGCACGCACCGGACGCCGCTCCGCCCGCCCTCCCGGTGGACGACGGGAGTTCGACGACAGGACCTAGTGCCCCAGCAGGCGACGTTCGCCCCGTCGCGACGCCCGGCACGCCCTCTCGCCGCACCGGACGCCGCTCCTTGACGGGCAAACGTTGCCTGCCGGGGCACTAGAGGGGAGGCTGTGCCGGAGCCGGGCCGAGGGTCGTGGTGCCGGGCGCGGTGCGGTGTCCGAGTCCGGTGCGGTAGGCGTCGAGCGCCGCCTCGACCCGGCCGGTACGCCGCAGCAGATCCCCGAGCAGCCGGCACAGGTCGGCCAGGTCCCCGGCCGCTCCGGCCCGCTCCAGCAGGCTCATCGCGCGCACGTAGTGCTCCTCGGCCGCCTCCGTGTCCCGGGCGTCCTCCGCGATGATCCCGAGGAGGCGGTGCGCCCCGGCCGAGTGCACGGCCCCGCGCTCGGGGCTGAGGTCCCCGAGCACCTCGTGCAGCAACGAGGCGGCTTCGTCGGACTTCCCGCGCCGGTGCAGCACATCCGCAAGCTCCACGGCGACCTGGCTGGTGTAGAGGGCGGCGCGCTTGGCGGAGAGCATGGCCTGTGCCTCGCGCAACTCCGCCTCGGCACGCTCCAGTTCACCGTTCTGGACGTACAAGTAACCGCGCATCCAGTGGCAGTTGGCGAGTTCCGTACGGATCTGGAGCTGACGGTAGAGCTCGGCGGCCTTGGCCAGGGACACGTCGGCCTCGGCGATCCGCCCCTCGGCGATCATCGTCCGGGCCACCGAACGGTGCATCCGGGCCACCAGCGCGGGGTCGCCGACCTGCGGCGCGAGGGCCAGCGCGAACTCGGCCGCCTGGGCGGCCCGGGCATGCGCGCCCATGTCCATGTAGGGCGCGATGACCCCGGTGTAGAGCAGCAGCAGCGCGTCCGGATCGTGCAGTCCCGTCCGGTTGAGCTCGTCCAGCGTGGACTCGAACAGGTAGCAGGCGTAACGGAGTTCACCGGCGAGATAGTGGGAGACGGCGCGTCCGCGCACGGCGGGCACGCGTTGCGGCAGCGGCGCGTCCCCCATCCTGCGCTCGGACTCCTCGAAGCGCTCACGCGCCGTGCTCAGGTCGCCGGTCTCCAGGGCGCATTCGCCGAGCCCCAGCAGCGCGACTGCCTGTTCGGCGAGCAGCCCGTGCGCGTCCGCCTCCGCGAGCAGCCCGGTGTACTGCTCCGCCGCGACCTCGGCCTCCCCGGTGGCGAGCGTGCGCTGCGCGTCGGTCAGCCGCAGCCGCAGGTCGGTGGCGAGATGGGCGGGCCGCCCGGTGGCGAGCTCGTCGTAGGCGACCCCGAGCCGCTCGGCGATGTGCCGCAGCGCGGGTTCGGAGGCCCGTACCCGCCCCGCCTCCAGCGTGGAGATGTACGCGGGCGTGTACGCGGGCTCCGCCAACTGCTTCTGCGTCAACCCACGTTCCGTACGCAGCTGTTGCACCCTGCGCCCGATGATCTCCGGGCCGTCACGCTCCGCCATGGATTAAGCATGCCATTGAGTCGACTTACATTCAGTCGGCTCCTGAACAATATCCAACTCCCCTTGTACCTCTTGCCCTTTGATGCCGAAAGCCTCTACGTTAAGCGACAGGTTAAGCATGCTTAATACGCCGCTGTTGTTGCGAGGTCGCTGTGCTCCGACGTATTTACGCGCGCTACTTCAGAGGGTTCAGTGCGGCCGTGATCGCCGTGGCAGCGCTGGTCACGGCGGCGAACGCGGGCCCGGCGAGGGCGGCGGAGCAGCACCCCGCCCCGCAGGCCCAGTACATCGGCGGATCCACGGCCACCCGCTGATCCGCCCCTCGTACCGGGCCCGAGTCCGACGGTCGGGGTCAGTGGCTTCCCCGCGCGGCGGCGTTCACCGAGGTGCCCCGCAGCCGGGAACCGCCACGCCTCGATCTCCCCGTCGGCGGCCGTCGGCAGAATCCCCCCTCCGCCGGCGGCCGCTTCCGGCTCTCCCCGCATACCCTGACCCCGTGACCTCTGCCGCCGCCCGCACCGCGCTGGACCTCACCGCCGACCTCGCGGTCCCCGCTCTGGAGGACTTCTACCGGGATCTGCACCGGCATCCCGAGCTGTCGCTGCGGGAACACCGCACGGCGGCCGCGTTCGCGGAGCGGCTGCGGAAGGCGGGGTACGAGACCTTCGACGGCGTGGGCGGTACGGGCGTCGTGGGGGTCCTGCGGAACGGGGACGGGCCCACCGTGCTCCTGCGCGCCGACATGGACGCGCTGCCCGTCACCGAGGAGACCGGGCTGTCGTACGCCTCCGAGACCGCCGGAGTCATGCACGCCTGCGGTCACGACCTGCACGTCACCTGGCTCACCGGCGCCGCCGACGCGCTCGCGGCGGGGCGCGACACCTGGTCCGGCACGCTGGTCGTGGTCGGGCAGCCCGCCGAGGAGACGGGGGAAGGCGCGGCACGGATGCTCGCGGACGGGCTGTACGAGCGCTTCCCGCGCCCCGACGTGCTGCTCGCCCAGCACGTGGCGCCCGGCCCGGCGGGACTGTACGCCCACTCGCCCGGCCTGATCATGTCCGCCTCCACCGACATCGACATCGTCGTGCACGGGCGGGGCGGGCACGGTTCGCGGCCCGAGGCGACCGTCGACCCCGTGGTGACGGCGGCCTACCTCGTGACCCGGCTGCAGACGGTCGTCAGCCGGGAGATCGCGGCGCGCGAGTCGGCGGTGCTGACCGTGGGCAGGATCGAGGCGGGCACCCGGCACAACATCATTCCGTCCGAGGCCCACCTCGCCCTCAACCTCCGTACGCAGTCGGAGGACGTGCGGCAGCGGATGATCGCGGCGATCCGGCGCATCGCGGCCGGCGAGTGCCTGGCGGCCGGTTGCCCGCGCGAGCCCGACGTCACCGTCGGCAGCAGCTTCCCGATGACCGTCAACGACCCCGACACCGACCGCCGCATCGCCGCCGTGCACCGCGAGGTCTTCGGCGCCGGGACCATCCTCGACCCCGGTCCGGCGATGGGCAGCGAGGACTTCCCCCGGCTCGCGGAGGGTGGACTGCCGTACTCCTACTGGTTCGTGACGAGCACTCCGGCGGATGTGTGGAACGCGGCTCCCGGTGGCGGCGACATCATGGAGAAGCTCGCGGCCGTGCCCAGCAACCACAGCCCGCACTTCGCCCCCGATCTGTCGACGGTCGCGCCGGGCGTGCGGACCCTGGTGTCGGGAGCGCTCACCTCGCTGTCGCCGGGGTGACCCTCAGGCCTGCGTCTGGGGCTGCAGCCGGCGCAGCTGCTGCTGGACGTGGTCCAGCGCGCCCCGCCTGCGCCCGGGCACGCGCAGCCTCAAGTCGGCCAGCGCGGGCCCCAGTTCACGGGCGCGCGCCGCGTCGTCGAGACGGCCCCACTGGTGGTGGGCCCGGTCCACGGCCGACTCCACGGCCGGGGAGTCGGGGGCCTGCCCCGCGTTCAGGCGAGCGCCCGCGATCGCCAGCCAGGTACGGCAACTGCGCTCGGCGTCTCCCGCGAACATCGCCAGGTCCGCCCGGACCTCCATCCAGTGCAGCACCGTCTCGGAGGCGGGTCCGTACATCCGCAGCGCCTCCTGCTCCCGCTGTCCGGCCAGCGCGTCGGCCTCACCGTGCCGGCCCGCCTGGACGGCGGCGGAGATGGTCTCGTGCGGGTCCGCGGGGGCCGCGGGCGGCTGCGCCGGAAGTGGCGGCGACGCCGCCACCGGCGGTGCCACCACCGGCGGTCCCACCACCAGCGGGACGGACACTGGCGAGGCGGCCACCGGCGAGGCGGCGACCGACGGGGCGGTCACCAGCAGGGCCGCCATCGGGGGCGCCCCCGGCGCCAGCACCAGGTCCGTACGCGCGCCCTCGCCCAACACGCGTGTCAGCGCCTGCTGGTGCAGGTGCGACAACGGCGGACGGTAACCGCTGCGGAGAATCGTGGCGACGGCTCGCATGTACATCGGTGACGCCACCGTGCGGCGCGGCGGAGGCGGCGCGACCCGGCCGTACAGCGCGGCGGACGGGCCCGCGGTGAGCGGGCGGGCGACGAGGTGGTCCCAGGTCTCCGCGTCGGCGTGCAGGTCGGCGAAGAGGGTGGTCGTGCCCGGTGGGCGCAGGCGGAGCTCCTCGGTGATCCAGTGCCACGGGAAGGCGGTGTAGCGGACCGTCGCCGGGGTGGTGCGGGCGAGGGCCAGGTGGGGCAGGTGCTGACGGCGGTCCAGTTGGAGCTGCCCGGTCACGAACACCGTCAGCGGGCCGGGGGCCGTCGCCGCCGCGCGCAGCCGGGTGAGGACCGCCTGCGGCTCCAGCGGGTCGGCCAGTTCCACGACGTTGGCGGTGTCGGTGCCCGACAGCACCGCGGGCGACACCGCCGCCAGCACGGGGAGCACGGACGCCGCGTCCACCAGACACCCCTTGCCCACCGGCGAGGCCGCGAGGAGCAGCACGGTTCCGGGCATAGGTTCCCTCCCCCATCGATCACGTACGGCAGCACACCGTAACCGCTGCGCCTGCAAAGGGGGGACGGCAGGAGTGCAAACGTTCGCCGGGCCGGAGCACGAACGACCGCCGAGGCCGGAGCACGAACGACCGCCGAGGCCGGAGCACGAACGACCGCCGAGGCCGCAGTTCGAACGACCGCCGAGGCCGGAGCACGAACGACCGCCGAGGCCGGAGTACGAACGACCGCCGAGGCCGCAGTTCGAACGACCGCCGAGGCCGGAGTACGAACGACCGCCGACGACGCGCCGCCCCCGGAGCTACCGGCGTCGTACGGCGAAAATCGTCGTGTCGTCCGCCAAATGGCCACCGCTGTGCCGCAGCGTGCCGTCGCGGACGAAGCGCACGAGCAGCTGCGGGTCGGCGGTGCGCGGGTCCTGCGCCAGGGCCTCGGCGAGGGTGTCGCGGAGCGGGAAGAAGACGCCGCCTGCGTCACGGGCCTCCGTCACGCCGTCGGTGACCAGCAGCAGCGTCTCGCCGCGGGCCAGCGCGACGCTGAGAACGGGCGGCGGGCTGTGCGTCAACTCGCTGAGCCCGAGCGGCAGTCCGTCGCCGGGCGGCAGCGACCGCACGCCGTGGGGGGCGACCACGAGCGGTGGCTCGTGGCCGAAGTTGACGACCTCGATGGTGTCCGGGGCGTCCGGGGTCGCTTTCGGAAAGCCGATCAGGATCCCGGTGGCGAAGCGGTCGCTGTCGCCCCGGCCGAGCGCGGTGGAGTAGCGGACGTGCCGCATCATCCCGGTCTCCAGGCGGTCGGCGACCGTGTGCAGGAGGGGTTCGTGGTACGCCGCCTCACGGAACGTGCCGAGCAGCGCGGCCGCCGCCTCCACCGCCGCGAGCCCCTTGCCCTGGACGTCGCCGAGCAGGACACGTGTGCCGTACAGGCCCGGCTGGATGTCGTAGAAATCCCCGCCGACGCGGGCCTCGCTGTCGGCGGAGAGGTACACCGCCCCGTGGTCCAGATCGCCCCAGCCCGGCGCCAGCGGGCGCAGCACGGTGCGCCGGGTGGTCTCGGCGACGTCCCGCATGTGCAGCATGCGCTGCTCGCCGCGGACCCGGACGGCGCAGGCGAGGACGGCGAGGATGCCGCCGAGGGCGACGAGGATGAAGTCGGGAAGACCCGTCTGGTACTGGTGCGGCCAGGACGTGTCCACGATGAAGTAGGCAGCAAGCGAGAGAACCGCGAGCACCGCCGTGCCCCACACCCCGCAGATCGCCGCCGCGATACCGGGCACCAGCACGATCCAGGAGATGATCCGGAACTGGCCCGAGGTGTTCCAGTCGAGCACCGCGATGGCTACGAGCAGCAGCAGCGGTGGCAGCCACGCGACACTGCGGCCGCGCACCCGCAGCAGTTTCTGCCGCTGGGCGGCGTCCGCCCGCCGCACATGCGGCGGTCGGTCGTGTACGGATCTCCGGCCGCCCACCTCGCCGTACCACCTCGTTCTCGTCCTCGTCAGCCCGCGACGCGCGTCGCGGGCGGCATCAGTACGCGACCGACATCCGGGCGCGCGGGTGGGCGTCCTTCTCCAGCTCGTCGACGAAGGCGATCGCGTAGTCCTCGGCGCTGATCCGGCTGTTGCCGTGGTCGTCGGTGAGCATCCGGTCGCCGCCGATACGGAACGTGCCCGTACGTTCACCGGGGCGGATCTCGGCGGCGGGCGAGACGTAGGTCCAGTCCAGATCCTCGTCGTCGAGGGCGCGGTAGAAGGCGAGGACGTCGCGGTGGGCGAGGGCCTCCGGGAGATAGGCCTCGGGGAAGCCGGGCTGGTCGGCCAGCGCCTGGCCGGGCGCGATCTCCAGGCTGCCCGCACCGCCGACGACCATGAGCCGCCGCACTCCGGCCTGCCGTACGCCCTCGACCAGCGCCCTGTTGAGGGCCAGGAAGGGCTCGCGCGGGTCCGAACCGTCTCTCGGCGGCACACACGCCGAGGCCACCGCGTCCGCGCCCGACGCCAGCGCGGCCACCTTCGCCGGGTCGGAGGCGTCCGCCGCCGCCGCCGTGACCCCGGGGATCGGCGACTGCCCGGACCGGCTCACCGCGATGACCTGGCATCCGCGCGCCGACGCCTCCGTGGCGATACGGGTCCCGACCATGCCGGTGGCGCCGAAGAGAACGAGCTTCATGGGACTCAGCGAAACACGGGGCCAAAGCCGCCGCATCCCGACTTGCCAGGCGCCCCGGCGGGGTGTGCTCTGGAAGGCGGGGGGCGAGGAGAGAGGAGTGCTCCCATGGCTCATGCGGCACCGGCGTCATCCGCCCCGAAGGCACCTCGGACACCGACACCCAGCACACCCGATGTCTTCGACGAGCGCTATCACACCATGGCCAACTGGGCGTTCCCCGTCGGCGGCGGGCTCGTCTACGGCTTCTGGGCCGCGGCCATCAACCGCAGCGGCGGCCCGATCACGGGCTGGAACGTCCTGTTCGGCTTCGTGTGCGCCATCGCGTTCGCGGCTCTCTACATCGGCGTCCGCAAGTTGGCACCGCTGCTGAAGCGCGAACTGCACGCGGTGCTGTGGACCGCGTTCGCGGGCATCACGTTCGGGTTCCTGTACAGCCAGACCGGCGAGACCGTCCTGCGGTCCACGTTCATGGCACTGGGCGTCGCGGCGGGCGTGTTCGCGGTGACCTTCTACCGCTACTACACGCACGAGGACGCCGAGGGGCACCCCGATCCGCGCTGAGCGGCACACGGCGCACGAGGCCCCGGCAGGCTGCCGGGGTCTCGTGCGTCTCCCTCACTCACCTACTGCCACCTGGGACCCAGTCCCAGGAGTCCGAGGAGGAGCCGTTCAGGCCCCGGCCGAACGAGCCGAAGACGCTGAAGCTCCAGGTTCCCGAGCCGGAGGAACTCCGGCCGGGGTCGTCACAGAGGTCGCCGTACCCGGACGAGTCGTTCCGGTCGGAGTCGTCGCTCCAGCCGGAGTCGTTCCTGTTGGAGTTGTCGTTCCACCCCGAGTGGTTCCCCTCTCGCGGCTGCCCGGTCGGAGCCTGCCGACGGCCGACGGGGCCGCGGCCAGGGTCCGCAGGGCCGAAGTGGTGCCTCATCGGCCTCCTTCTCCCAGAACCAGGAAACACCCGTTCGGGTGAAGGCTCCACCGGAGAGCCTCCCGGCCCGTGAGGACCGGGGTGCCGGGCCCGGCAACGGCCGAACTGCGGCCGGGACCCGGGGGAGTGACCCGCGAGCCCCGTTCGGCTTGTCGTATGCGCCCATTTGCAGCCGAACCGCTCGCGCGAGGCGGCCCGGACGCCTTGCCTGGTGAAGTGTCCCAAGGTCTCCGGAGCGCTCTGTCGGCCGTGCTGATCGTGCTCGCCTGCCTGCTCGCGCCGCTCGGCGCGCTGTCGACCTGGGCGATGTACGGGCTCGGCGACCCCGTGCGGTACGAGGCCACGATGGCGCCGCTCGCCGCGGACGCCGATGTACGCGACGCGATCGCGGCCGGCGTGACGGACGGGATCCTGCGCGAAGTCCACGTACGGCCGCGGCTGCAGGGGCCGGTGGACCACTTCGTGCGGGACGCGGTGCGTTCGTTCACCGAGACCGAGGCGTACCGCACGGCATGGCAGGCCGCGAACATGGCCGCGCACGACGCCGTGATGCGGGCGCTGCGCGAGGACCGCGACGAGGCGGTGACCGTCGACCTCGCGCCGGTCACCGAGCAGGTGAAGCGTCAACTCGCTGATGACCACATGCCGTTGGCGGACCGGATCCCCGTCGAGCACACCGAGATCACCGTGCTCGAAGCCGAGGATCTGGCCCAGCTCCAAAAGGGGTTCCACGTGCTCGAAGTCGCCGCAGTCTGGCTGCCGGTCGCGGCGGTGGTGTTCGCCCTCGCGGGCGTACTTCTGGCGGTGGGCCGTCGCCGGGCGGTGTTCGCGACCGGGCTCGGCACCGCGTCGGGCGCCGCGCTGCTCGGCGCCGGGATCGCCCTGGGGCGCCGGCTCACCCTCGCCGATCTGCCGCCCGACGTGTCGCGCACGGCCGCGGGCGCGGTGTACGACGCGCTCACGGACACGCTGCGGCTCGTCTCCTGGGGGCTGCTGGCGCTGGGCCTCGCCGTGGCCCTGGGCGCCCTGCTCACGAGCGCGTACGCGCGATACCGGCGAGCGTCCGCAGCGCGCCGGCAAGTTCCTGCGGAGGAGTCGACGCGAGTCCGAGCCTGACGCAGTCCTGGGCACGGGTGTCCAGCAGGCCCTCGTGGCTCTGGGCGTGCGTGCTGCCAGGGGCAGCCCCCGTCCCCGAGAGCGCGGCACCCGGCAAGCGCCGGTAAGCACCCCCAACGGCGAAAGCCGAACCCGGAGTGATCGCTATCCCCCGGTCCGCCGCCGCCGCCGCGAAGACGTCGGCTCGCCAGGCGTACGGCAGCTCCCACCAGGCGTAATACGCGCAAGGGTCGGCCCGTACGGAGAAGCCGGCCAGGTGTTCGGCGACGAGCGCCTGCCGACGCGCCGCATCCGCCCGCTTGGCGCGGACCAGGTGGTCCACCGTGCCGTCGGCGATCCAGCGCACCGCCGCCTCCAGCGCGAACCGGCTCGCGGTCCACGCACCCGAGCGCAGGGCCGCCGCCACCTGCTCCACCCGCCCCTTGGGGGCGACGAGGAAACCCACCGTCAGGCCCGGTGCGACGCGCTTGGAGAGACCGTCGACGACATACGTGCGCTCGGGGGCGTACGCGCCGAGCGGGTCGAGGTGCCCCTCGTGGAGGAAGGACCAGATGCGATCCTCGACGACAGGAAGATCCAAGTCCGTGACCACGGCGGCCAGTTGGCGCCTGCGCCGCTCACTCGTCGTCACCGACGTCGGATTGTGCAGGGTCGGCTGGACGTACACGGCGGAGAGCGGTGCCGAGCGGTGGGCGGCCGCGACCGCCTCCGGGCGGAGCCCCTCCTCGTCCATGGGCAGCGGGACGAGGGTGCTGCCCAGGCGCGTCGCGATCTCCTTGACCAGGGGATACGTCAGGGCCTCGATGCCGACGCGGCCGCCGGGCCGGACGAGTGAGGCGAGCGCGGCCGCGATCGCCTGACGGGCGTTGCCCGCGAAGGCCAGCCGGGACGGGGCGGGGTGCCAGCCCGGGGTGGCGAGCAGGGCGGCGGCAGCCTCGCGGGCGGCGGCCGTGCCGGTGGCGGGAGCGGTGCGCAGGGACTCCGTGAGGACATCGGGGCGCAGCAGCGGCGCGAGGCCGGGGGCGAGAAGCTCCGACTGCCCCGGCACGGAGGGGTAGTTGAGCTCCAGGTTGATCGGCGACGTGGTCGCCGGTTCGGCGAGCGCGTGGCCCGAGGCGGGCGGCGCGGCCCGGACGAACGTGCCGCGCCCGACCTCGCCGACGACCAGCCCGCGCCGCACCAGCTCGGCGTACACCCGCCCGGCAGTCGATCCGGCGATCCCGCGCCGCCGTGCGAACACCCGTTGCGGAGGCAGCCGTTCACCGGGCTTGAGCCGCCCGGCGGCGATGTCGTCGGCGATCCGGTCGGCGATCCGCCGGTAGTCCTCCACCACGTGAACCCCCTGTTCCGCGCCCCGGAGCAGGATTGCACCGAGGGCAAAGATCTTATTGCACCGAGGAGTTGGGCGTGCCTAGGGTCGTGGCCATGGCACCCTTCCTCGCGTACGAGGACCAGGGCGGCGCCGACTCGACGGCGCCGCCCCTCGTCCTGATCCACGGCCACCCTTTCGACCACACCATGTGGGCTCCGCAGATCGCCGCGTTCTCGGCGGTGCGCCGCGTCATCGCCCCGGACCTGCGCGGTTACGGCGCGTCCCCTGTGGTCCCCGGGCTCACTCCGCTCTCCACCTTCGCCGAGGACATCGCCGCGCTGCTCGACGAGCTGGGGGTGGCGGAGTTCGTCCTGGCCGGGCTCTCCATGGGCGGACAGATCGCCATGGAGTGCTACCGGCAGTTCCCGGAACGGATCCGCGGACTGGTCCTCGCCGACACCTTCCCGGCCGCTGAGACACCCGAGGGCAAGAAGACACGGAACGACATGGCGGACCGACTCCTGCGCGAGGGAATGCGCGAGTACGCCGACGAGGTGCTGCACAAGATGGTCGCGCCGTACGCCGACGCGCGGGTCGCGGCCCATGTGCAGCGCATGATGACCTCGACGCCCCCCGAGGGAGCGGCAGCCGCCCTGCGGGGCCGGGCCGAACGCCCCGACTACCGCGAACTGCTGACCCAGGTCACCGTCCCGGCCCTGGTCGTCGTGGGCGCCGACGACGAGTACACCCCGGTCTCCGACGCGCAGGCGATGCACGCGGCGCTCCCCGACTCCACGCTCCACGTGATCGATTCGGCGGCGCACATGCCGAACCTGGAACGGGCAAAGGAGTTCAACGAGGTGCTGGCGGTCTTCCTGGCACGGATCGAGAACTGAGCCGCGCCACTGCTCGAAACCGACCCCGCAGCAGCTCGGAATCCGACCCGCAGCAGCTCCGAATCCGAGCCCGTCGCAGCTTCGCAACCGACCCGGCGCGGCCGGGAGCCGACCCGGGTGACCGCCAAAGGGCAACCCTCCACCGCAACGCCCCGTCTTTGAGGGAGGATTCGGGCACCCCTCACGAACGAGCGGAAGGCCGGGACTTGGACACTGCGGCGGCCGAGTGGACGGGCTCGGAGAGACCGGTCGACGAGCGCCGGGCCGGACGGGTGGCCGGGGCCTGGGCGGCGGGGTTGTTGCTGGCCGGGGTGAGCGTGGTCATCGGCTGCCGGGCGGCCGACAGTGACGGGATCACGCCCGTGCCGCAGTTGCTGGCGTTTCTGCCGTGGCTGCTGGCCCCCACCGGGCTCGCGCTGCTGCTCGCGCTGCTCGCGCGGTGGCGGATCGGGATGGTGTGGGCGGTGCTGTTGCTGGGGATCGTCGCATGGTTCATCGAGCCGTACGGGAAGACCAGCGAACCCGGTGGGGCTCCGCTCGCCGAACTGCGGGTGATGACCTCGAACGTGGAGTTCGGGCGGGGGACCGGCGCACTGATTCCGGTGGTGCGGCGGGAGAAGCCCGACATCCTGTTCGTGGAGGAGTGCGAGTACGGGTGTTCGCGGGCGTTGCGGGACGCCTTCGGGGGAACCGACGGGGTCTATCCCTACCGGGAGGCCGTCGAGGGGGCCGGATCCGACGGGGCCGTCATCATCAGCCGGTTCCCGCTCACCGGGGCCGACGGCGTTCGCGGGACCATGGGCATGCCCGGAGCCGTCGCCGACGTGCGCGGGCACGACGTACGGCTGCAGCTCGCGCACCCCATGCCCCCGCTCCCCGGCCAGCTCGGCGTCTGGCGGCGCGAGCTCGGCGAGCTGCGCGACTACGCGGCCCACGGCAGCGGTCCGACCATCATGGCCGGGGACTTCAACGCCTCCCAGGACCACGCCGCGTTCCGCCGCGTCCTCGACACCGGCCTGCGCGACAGCGCCCGGCTCGCCGGAGACCCCCGCACCCCGAGCTGGCCCGCGAGGACCACCCCGACGCTCGGCGCGCAGATCGACCATGTGCTCGTCTCCGAGGACTTCTCGGCGAACAAGGCGACGTTCCCGCGCATCACCGGTACCGACCACCGCGCGCTCGTCGTCGATCTCACCCTCCACCAGCGCCGATGACCCCGGGGGCGGCCCGGCACGGCCGTCATACTTGGTCCATGTCCCGAGAGTTCCCCATCGGCCTCACCCCTCCCGACTGGCTGGTCAGGAACCTCCAACCGGAGCAGGCGTCCGTCAACTGGGCCGCCGTCGCCCGCGCCGCGATCGCCCTGGCCCTCCCGCTCGCCATCGGACTCGCCGCGGGACAGCCGGTCTACGGCGCCCTCGCCTCCATGGGCGCCCTGTCCGGGGTCATCGGCGACACCGCGGACGCCTACCGTCTGCGGATCCTCAACATCGCCGTGCCCCAGCTCTTCGGCGCTGTCGGCGTCACGATCGGCTCGCTCGTGTTCGGGCACGGCTGGCTCGCCGTCGCCGCCGTCACCGGGGTCGCGCTGGTCTCCGGGATGATCTCGTCGATCGGCGCCGTGGCGTCCGTGTCCGGACTGCTGCTGCTCCTGAACTGCTCGATCGGCGCCGGACTTCCGCTGCCGGGCGAGTGGTGGCTGGCACCGCTGCTGATGTCCGGCGGCGGGCTCCTCGTCCTCGCTCTGGCGCTGCTCGCCTGGCCGTTGCGGTCGGGGGTGCCGGAGCGGGCCGCCGTCGCGAGCACGTACCGCACGGTCGCGGACCTGCTCGCCGCGAGCGGGACCGACGCCTACGACGACCTCCGCGTCACCGTCACCCAGTCCCTCAACCAGTCGTACGATGTCGTCCTCGCCCGGCGCGCCTTCCGCCACGGCCGCAGCCCCGACCTCGTCCGGCTGCTGGCGCAGTTGAACGCCGTCACGCCCGTCGTCGAGGCCGCCCCCGCCGCCCACCAGTACGGCAAGCCGCTGCCCGCCGAGATCCCCGCCGCCGTACGCCATCTCGCCGAGGCCGTGGAGACCGGCTACGCCGGACCGATAGGACTCCGGCTGCCCGCCCCGTCCAACGAGACCGCGCGCGCCGTCGACCACGCCCTGCGCCACGCCGCCGACGTCGTGACCGCCCGGTCGCCGGACGCCCAACCTGTCGACGACCGCCTCGGTCGGCCCGCCGCCCTCCGTGTCCGCGCCGTGCGCGCCGCCCGCAACGTCCTGCTGTCCGGCGCCTCCTGGCGCTACGGGCTGCGCCTCGCCCTGTGCATCGGCCTCGCCCAGGTGCTGGTCTCGATCATCCCGGTGCCGCGCTCGTACTGGGTCACGCTCACCATCACCTTCGTGATGAAGCCCGACTTCGGTTCGGTGTTCTCCCGGGCGCTGCTGCGCGCGCTGGGCACGGTGGCCGGGCTCGTCGTCGCGGCCGCGGTCCTCACCGTCGTACCGCGCGGCTGGTGGGACGTGCCCGTCCTGCTCGTCCTCGGGCCGCTCATCCCGGCGTTCACCCCGCGCGGCTACGGCTACCAGACCGCCGCCATCACCCCGGTGATCCTCCTCCTCTCCGACATCCTCAACCACCAGGGCACGGCTCTCCTCGTCCCCCGCCTGGTCGACTCCCTGATGGGGTGCGCGATCGCGCTCGTCGCCGGGTACCTGCTGTGGCCGGAGAGCTGGCACACCCGGGTCGGCGAGCGGCTCGCGGACGCGGTCGCGGACACGGCCGGCTATGTGGAGCTGGCGTTCGGGGCCGGCATCGATCCCGCCGCCCGCGCCCGCGCACGACGACGGCTCTACCGCGACCTCTCCGCCATCCGTGCGGAGTTCCAGCGCGCCCTGACCGAACCGCCGCCGATCGGGCGCCGCGCGGCCGCCTGGTCGCCGCTCGTCGTCGCCGTCGAACGGATGGTGGACGCCACGACCGCGGCCCGGGTCCGTGTCAAAGAGGGCGCGCCCGAGCCGTCCGCCGCCGAGGTCGCCCACGTCGTCCTCCAGCTGCAGGAGTTGTCCGAGGGGCTGCGCGAGACCGACGTGCTCGTCGCCGTCCGTACGGATCTCACGGGGCCCTCGGGCTCCGTGCTCGAACCGCTCCGCCAGGAGGTCGCGGCGGCGCGGTCGATCGCGTCACCGCACTGACGGGACGTTCGCCCCACCGCTGCCAGAGAACGTCCGCCCCGCTGCGTCGAGGGACCGAAGTCCGCTGAACGCATCGGCGGTGCCGTCACGATCCGCGGTCTCCAGGTGATCCGGTACGGGCAGGGGGCGCTCTTCGACTCGAAGAGCGCCCCCTGCCGTATGCACAGCTACCGCTAGACCCCTACGTCGCAGCCGTCCGTGCGCCACACCGCGACCACTGCCGGTCGGACGATCTTCCCGGGGCCGTCGGGCCAGACACTCGCCGGCTTCTCGACGGACGCGCCGTCGATCTCGCCCGGGTGCTGCACGGCGACGAGCACGCGCCGGTCCTGGACGAGCGGGCCGCAGGTCTCCGCGCCGGTCGGCACGGTCAGGAACTGCTTCAGCTCACCGCGCCGCTCACCCTTGGTCGCGACACCGAACAGGCCGTCGTGCGAGCCGAGTTGGTTGCCGTCGGTGGAGATCCACAGGTTCCCGTACGAGTCGAAGGCCACGTTGTCGGGGCAGGAGATCGGGCTGACCTTGTCCTTCGGGAAGCCGGCGAAGTAGGTGGCCGGGTCGGCCGGGTCGCCCGCGACGAGGAACAGCGACCAGGCGAAGGTGGTGCTCTCGGCGCGGTTGCGGCGCTCGGTGAGCTCCAGGATGTGGCCGTGCTTGTTGGCGTTGCGGGGATTGGCCTCGTCGGCGGCGGCGAAACCGGTCTTGCCGCGGTTGGTGTTGTTGGTGAGGACGACGTACACCTTGCCGGTGTGCGGCGAGGGCTGGATGTCCTCGGGTCGGTCCATCTTGGTCGCGCCGACCTTGTCGCCGGCGAGCCGTGTGAAGACGAAGACCTCCTCGGCCGTCATCCCGTCGACGTGCGAGACGGCGCCGTCGGCGGTCGCGGTGGCCAGCGGGATCCACTCCCCGCTCCCGTCGAACTCGCCGTCGGCCGGCAGCGTCCCGCTGCCGTCGATGTCGGCGGCCGGGGAGTCGCCGGTGAGCTTGGCGACGTACAGCGTGCCCTCGTCGAGCAGGGAGAGGTTGTGCTCGCGGACGGCCCTGCTCGGCCCCTTCTTCATCCGCTTGCTGCCGACGAACTTGTAGAAGTAGTCGAAGCGCTCGTCGTCACCGGTGTAGACGACGGGCCGGCCGTCCTCCGTCAGACGCACGGTCGCCGCCTCGTGCTTGAAGCGGCCGAGGGCGGTGTGCTTGCGGGGCGTGGACGTCGGGTCGTACGGGTCGAACTCGACGACGTACCCGAAGCGGTGCACCTCGTTCGGCTCCTGGGCGACGTCGAACCGCTTGTCGAAACGCTCCCACTTGCGCTCTGTGGGGCCCGTGCCGATGCCGTACCGCTTGTCCGTGGCACGGCTGCTGTTGGCGAAGTACTGGTTGAAGTTCTCCTCGCCGTGGAGGGTGGTCCCCCAGGGGGTCGTACCGCCGGAGCAGTTGTTCAGCGTGCCGAGGACCTTGCGACCGGTCGGGTCGGCGGAGGTCTTCAGCAGATCCGATCCGGCGGCCGGGCCGGTGAGCCGGAACTCGGTGGTGGCGGTGACGCGGCGGTTGAGGGGGTGGCGGGAGACGGCGGTGAGCTTGCCGGTGCGGTGGTCGTTCTGCACGACGACAGCGGACAGGCCGTGCGCGGCCCAGGCGACCTCGGCCTGCTCACGGGTGGGGTTCTCGGCGTCGTACCCCCGGAACATCAGGATCTCGTCGGTGTACTCGTGGTTGGCGACGAGGACCTGACGACCGTGCTCCGCGGGCAGCGGGAGGAGAGCGAGGAAGTCGTTGTTGTAACCGAACTGGCCCGCCTGGGCCGCGGCGGTCTGGTTCTCCGGGTCGAAGGCGGGGGCGCCGCGGAGGATGGGCTCGCCCCACCGGATGACGACGTTCTGCCGATATCCGTCCGGGATCACGACGGCGTCGGTGGTGTTCGGAGCGACGGGCGTGAAGCGAAGCCCACGCGCCCCCTTTTCGCCCTTGTACGCCGACTCGGTCGCGGCTCGGGCCTGCGGGGCGCCCGTGCCGACGACCGCCGCGCCCGTCGCCGTGGCCACCGTGACGACGGCCGCGGCCCGCATCATCGAACGACGGCTGAGCGCGCCGGCGATGACGTCACCGACGTACGCGTTGTCGCTGGTGTTGGGCACCTCGTGGAAGCAGGCGTCACCACAGCGGAACCGACAGGTCATGGCGGAGCGGCCGCCCGGATGCGTTCCTGATGTCCCCGGCGTTCCGATCAACGGCAGCAGTCTGCGCACTTTACTCTCCCCATGCGAGTCCTTGGTGTCAACGTGACGCTAGGGGGGCGTGCGTGCAGGAACGCTGCACTCCGATGAACGAAGAGTGAACCTGTGGGAGCCGAGGGGGTATTGACACGGCGGCATTACGGCCCCCCGCCCCTGCCCAAGATCACCGGCGGCGGCCGCTAACCTTACGTGTCCGTCCTGGCCAGGGATTAACGGGCATCAACTCACGCGAAGGGTTGCGCACATGGGCATTCTCACTCTCCTGCGGAACGCGTTCGGCCGCTCACGCAAGGGTCGTGACGCCGACGCGGAGACCTCGCGAGAGGCCTCGGCTCCGACGGTTCCGGCCCCCGCCGCCGAACCGGTTCCCTCCTCCGAGGAGGCCGAACGGGTTCCCGCACAGGAGTCCGCCGCCGAGCCGAAGATTCCGTCTCCTTCACCCGAGCCGGAGCCGACGCCCGAGGCCAATCCGTCCGTGGTGGACGAGCTGGTGTCGGCGGCATTCGACAACGTAGCGGTCCCGAAGCCGGCGTCGGCGCCTCAGGCGGAGACACTGGAGGGGACACCGGAGGCGGCGAAGCCCACGGTGGCGGAGGTGACACCCGAGGCTGCGACTGAGGCCGAGCCCGAGGCTGAGCCCGCGGCTGGGGCTGAACCGGAGCCCGCGGCCGAGGCCGAGCCCGTCACCGAGACCGAGCCGGAGCCCGTCGCTGAGGCTGAGCCCTCGGCCGAGGCTGAACCGGAGCCCGCGGCCGAGGCCGAGCCCGTCACCGAGACCGAGCCGGAGCCCGTCGCTGAGGCTGAGCCCTCGGCCGAGGCTGAACCGGAGCCCGCGGCCGAAGCTGAGCCCGTCACCGAGACCGAGGCTGAGCCCGTCACCGCGGCCGAGCCGGAACCCGCGCCCCAGGTCGAGTCCGGGACCGAGGTCGAGGCCGCCCCCGAGCCCGTAGCGGAAGAGGTCCCGGCGGCAGAGCCGGAGCCCGTGGTCGAGGTAGCTGCTGCAGAGCCGGACCCTGTCGTCGCCGAGGAGCCCGCTCCCGTCGCCGCACGGGCGGACGAGCCCGCATCGGCGCACGTGGACGAGCCGGCTGCCGCACAGGCGGACGAGCCGGCGGCCGCCGACGGCGATCAGGCCCCACAGGGGCCACCCGCAGCCGACGACGAGAGCAGCACGGGTGGTGCGGGCGGGAACGACACGGCCGAAGGCGAAGCCGAGGCCGAGCCCGAACCGACGGCCGAGGAGTCCACGGACCCGGAGCCGGTAGCCACCGAAGGCGAAGCCGAGGTGGAGGCCGAAGGCGAAGCCGAGGTGGAGGCCGAAGGCGAAGCCGAGGTGGAGGCCGAAGGCGAAGCCGAGGTGGAGGCCGAAGGCGAAGCCGAGGCGCCCGGCAAGCCCGCAACCCCCCTCACCCACGTCAAGACCCACGCCCCGAGCCTGGTCACGGCGTACAGGGAAGCGGGGACCGCGCTGAAGAAGCGGGACCTCACCGGCACCCGAGCCCACCTCTACCTCGTCCTCGACCGCTCCGCGAGCATGCGCCCGTACTACAAGGACGGCTCCGCCCAGGCCCTCGGCGAACAGGCCCTCGCCCTCGCCGCCCACCTGGAACCGGAGTCCACCGTCCACGTCGTCTTCTTCTCCACGGAGCTGGACGGCACCGGCGAGCTCACCCTCACCGAGTACGAGAACAAGATCGACGACCTGCACGCAGGGCTCGGCCGCATGGGCCGCACCAGCTACCACGCCGCCGTACAGGAAGTGCTCACCCACCACGAGAAGCACCACCCGGACGCGGAGCGGGCCCTCGTGATCTTCCAGACGGACGGCGCCCCCGACGCCAAGACCCCCGCCACCCAGTCCCTCACGGACGCGGCGAAGGACCACCCCACCGTCTTCTTCTCGTTCGTCGCCTTCGGCGAGCACGACAACAAGGCCTTCGACTATCTCCGCAAGCTGAAGACCGACAACACGGCCTTCTTCCACGCGGGCCCGACCCCGCGCGAGCTGACGGACGCGGAGATCTACGACGGCGTACTGGAGAACTGGCGCCCGTAGCCGCCCCCGCCACGAGGAACCGGGCCGCCCCCTTCCCACCCCTTAAAACGGGAAGCGGGCGGCCCACCCATGTCGGCTACGATTTCAAGGTTCGTAAGACGACCGACGACACGACCTGAACCGACGATCGTCACCCCACGTAGCGACTTGGGAGCAGCCCGCGATGGCTCGACACCTCATCACCAGCGCCCTTCCGTACATCAACGGGATCAAGCACCTGGGCAACATGGTGGGGTCCATGCTCCCGGCGGACGTGTACTCCCGGTACCTCCGCCAGCGCGGTCACGACGTTCTCTACATCTGCGCGACGGACGAGCACGGCACCCCGGCCGAGCTGGCAGCCAAGGAGCAGGGCCTGCCGGTCGACGAGTTCTGCGCGCAGGCGCACGACGCGCAGAAGGCCGTGTACGACGGCTTCGAGCTGGCCTTCGACTACTTCGGCCGCAGCTCCAGCCCGGAGAACCGCGAGATCACCCAGCACTTCGCGCGCCGCCTGAACGAGAACGGCTTCATCGAGGAGCGCTCGATCCGCCAGGTGTACTCGCCGGCGGACGGCCGCTTCCTCCCGGACCGCTATGTGGAGGGCACCTGCCCGCACTGCGGCTACGACAAGGCGCGCGGCGACCAGTGCGAGAACTGCACGCGCGTGCTGGACCCGACGGACCTGATCAACCCGCGCTCGGCGATCTCCGGCTCGACGGACCTGGAGGTCCGCGAGACGAAGCATCTCTTCCTGCTCCAGTCGAAGCTCCAGAGCGAGGTCTCGGAGTGGGTGGCGCGCCACGAGCACGAGTGGCCGCAGCTCGCCTCCTCCATCGCCCGCAAGTGGCTGACGGAGGGTCTGCACGACCGCGCGATCACCCGTGACCTGGACTGGGGCGTCCCGGTTCCGGCCGACACATGGCCGGAGCTGGCGGCGGAGGGCAAGGTCTTCTACGTCTGGTTCGACGCCCCGATCGAGTACATCGGCGCGACGAAGGAGTGGGCGGACCAGGACCCGGAGAACCGCGACTGGAAGTCGTGGTGGTACGAGGCGGACGACACGGTCCGCTACACGGAGTTCATGGCGAAGGACAACGTCCCGTTCCACACGGTGATGTTCCCGGCCACGGAGCTCGGCGTCCGTGAGCCCTGGAAGAAGGTCGACTACGTCAAGGCCTTCAACTGGCTGACGTACTACGGCGGAAAGTTCTCCACGTCCCAGAAGCGCGGTGTCTTCACCGACCACGCGCTGGACATCCTCCCGGCCGACTACTGGCGCTACTTCCTCATCGCCAACGCCCCCGAGTCCGACGACTCGTCCTTCACCTGGGAGCACTTCACGGCCACGGTCAACAAGGACCTGGCCGACACCCTCGGCAACTTCGTCAACCGCGTCCTGTCCTTCTCCAAGAAGCGCTTCGGCGAGGAGGTCCCGGCGGGCGCGGAGGCGGGCGAGGCGGAGGCGAAGCTGGGCGAGGAGATCGCGGGTCTCCTGGCCGAGTACGAGACCCAGATGGAGGCCCTCCAGTTCCGCAAGGCCGCGGCGGCGCTGCGCGCCCTGTGGTCGGCGGGCAACTCCTACCTGGAGGAGAAGGCCCCCTGGCTGGAGATCAAGACCAACCCCGAGGGCGCGGCGCTGACCCTGCGCACGGCGATGAACCTGATCCACCTCTACGCGGTGGTCTCGGAACCCTTCATCCCCGCGTCCTCCCGCGCGATGCGCTCGGCCTTCGCCCTCACGGACGACACGGCCGCCTGGGTCACGACCGACGAGGCCAAGTCCCTGGACTCGGTCCCCGCCGGCACCCCCTTCACGGTCCCCCCGGTCCTCTTCGCCAAGATCACGGACGAGGACCTGGAGACGTACAAGGAGCGCTTCGGCGGCGCACCGGAGTGATCCACCGGCGATCGGGGCCCGGGAGCGTACCGCTCCCGGGCCTTCGCCATACCCGCGCACCACCGGCGACGGAAAGGCCACAACATGGCGGAACGGCGCGACGGGAGCCTGAGAGCAAACCGCTCAGGAGCGGGCGAAGGCGGGTGTCGAAGGGGTGGCCCCCGCTTCTGGCATGTCCCCGCTCACCCGTATGGTTTCCGCCATGGCAGTCCCAGTCCCCGAGCTCATTCCGATCGCCTACGAGCCGAAGCACCGTACCGAGACCATCGGACGGTACGCGGACGGTCAGTTTCTGGCGACGATCACGTACGCCTTCCCCGAAGGGTTCCGTCCCGACGACGGCTGGGAAGAGCACAAGCGCCTCTACGTGGTGCTCCACACCTTCGACTCCGCGGGCAGCTACCGCGATTCGGAGATCTGGTGCGCCGGCACCTGGGCCGAACAGCAGCGCAACCCGCACGGCGACGACTCGGTGCTCTCCCGCGCCCGGGTCCACCTGGCGAAGCTCCTGCGCAGCCTCCCGCGCCGCTCCTACACGGACATCGCGATCCGCCCCTTCCACCTCACCGTCGACGGCGTGCTGTTCGGCCTGGTGACGGGAGAGGACGAGGGCGAGGCCTGGGCCGAGCTCTACCCGGACCGCCTCGGCTTCGGCGAGCCGTGGGACGGAACGTACGACACCTGAGCGACACCCCGCCGCCGCGCGGCACGGACCTCGCCCCGACCGTCTCGCCAGGGCCGATCCGAAAGGCCCGGGACAGAGGAAGCGCCCCGGGCCATTACCTGGGCTTTGGCCCGAGAGTTGATGGTGTAGAGGGGGATGCCAAGGATGAGTCCTTACGTGTTTGTGGAGCACGTGCTGTGCGTGTGGAGCCCCGGTGAACGGGGCTTCCGACTCATCAATGGTCGCGGGGAGGGGAAAGGTTGCCGGGATTTTCAGCCAGGGCGGAGATCGGCCGGGCGCCCACCGACTACGGCGTGAAGACCTGCTCCAGGCGGTGGATGGCCCCGTCGTCGCCGGTCTCGTACTTGAACACCAGGCCGGAGTCGGGGTGCGCATCGATCCAGTCGATCAGCTCCTGCACGCCGATCCGCTGGTTCTCACTGCTGTCGGTGATGGGGTTGGTGGCGGTGACATACGCGGCCTGGTCGAGTGCCCAGCGGCTGTCCTCGCCCGTGACGACGAAGGGCGCGCCGTCCGTGTCCTTCCCCGGGCATCCCCAGGCCCCGTGCTGGATGACGAGGTTCACCTTCCCGGTGCTGCCGTCGAGTTCCTCGACGCGGTAGACGGCGATCTCGTCGGGGTCGACGTGGTCCGGGCTCGGCGGCTCGTCGACACACTTGGCGGCCGGCGCGCCGGCCGCTGCTGATCCGGTGTGCTGGACGGCGGGCTTTGCGGCCGGCGTGCCGCTGTCGGCCGCACCGGACGACGAGGTGGCCGTGGCTCCCCCGCTAGGCGCCCCGTCGGGCGCCCCGGCCGTCCTGCTGAGCGATGGTGCGGCCGTGGCACCCGCGCTCGGCACCCCGCCGGCCCCGGTGGCAGAGCCGTCCTTCTGGCACCCGGTGAGCATGGCGGTCAGTGCGACGGCGGTGAGCGCGAGCACGGCGGGTCTGAGGCGGTTGGCATTCATCTGGGACGTCCCCCTGGTCACAAGCGGCCTCATCGGCCGCACCCCGGAGCGGGACCGTAGCAACGGCGTCGTCCCACCGCAGCACTGGAACGCCTGGTGTCACAGAGCCGGGACGAGGCCGTCACGGCGTGCGGACGGTGTCCCCCAGTGGGGGAAGTTCGCCAATGCGGCTCACGCTCACCCCGGTCTTCGGGCAGACCCACACCGCCACGCCCTCGACGACGGTCGCGGCCGACGGATGCGAGTCCGGATGGGCCGGGCAGCGCGGCCACACCGCCGACTCGCCCTCCGTCCACAGCGCTTCGACCGCCCACTCCTGCACCTGGTCCGCGACCTCGGCGAGCCGCACACCGGGCCGGTCGTCCGGCCCCCAGTACACGCCCTGGCCGGAGCCGTCGGGGGCGTGGAGCATGAGGCCGGGGTAGTCGTCTTCGGGCTCGCGCACGTCGGGCTGTACGGAGCACTGGGCGCGGAGGTCCCGAAGGACGGTTTCGAGGACGCGGGCGAACTCGTCGTCGCTCACGTACGGTCCGCGTGGATCCGCTTGAGCAGGGCGGCGAGGCCGTCTCGGGAGACGGGGAGTATTCGGGCGGGCTCGTCGCTTTCGCGGAGCAGCAACGTGCCATTGCCGTGGGCGAGTTCCACGCACTCGTCACCATCGCCGCCTCCGGAGTAGGAGGACTTCTGCCACTGGTTCACGCCCTACAGCTCCTTCGCCATACGGTGCACAAAGTCCCGCGACTTCGCCGGGTCGAGCGAAGCCGACTCCACCTTACGAAAGAGCGTTCGGAACCGGGCGAGCTGGGACTGCGCGTCCAGAAACGGGCCCCCGTGGGGCGCATCGCGCTTGGCGGTGTCCAGTTGAGGCAGGGGACCACCCGCGTACAGCATCGAAGCGTTGGCACCGGCGAAGCCGTCCACGTCGAACGGAATGACACGTACCGAGACGTTCGGGCGCTCCGACTGCCGCAGGATTTCCTCGAGTTGGGCCCGCGCTGCGCGGCGATCGGCAACACGTGTCCGGAGCACGGACTCGTGCACGACTGCCTCGTACGAGACCGCCTCGTCCTGCTCGACCACGACCCGCCTGCGCATACGGTGCGCGACGCGCGGCTCCAGCTCACTCGCCGGCAACTCCGGCACCATGTAGGCAAACACGGCTCGGGCGTACTCCTCGGTCTGCAGTACACCCGGCACGTGAGCTGTGGAGATCACCCGCAGGAAGCGCGCGTGATGCTCAAGCTCAGACAGGTCGAGGAAGCCGGGTGGCAGCACACCACGGAACTCCTCCCACCAGCCTCGCGTACGATCCGTCGCCATCGCCACCAGCGCCTCGATCAACTCCTCCTCCGCGCAGGCGTAAAGGGCGGCAAGCTTCCGTACGCGCTCCTCGCTGACCCCGGAAAGGCCGGACTCGACCTGGCTCATCTGCGCCGAGGTGGACGACAGGAGCTCTGCCACCTCACGGGCCGACATCCCTGCCGCGTCCCGCAGTTTGCGCAACTCGGCCCCCAGTCGCACCTGACGCGCGGTGGGCTGACTCCTCGGCGCCATGCGGTTCATCTCCTCAACGGCACTGCTTGCAGCGCCGGTTGGTGACCTCGTTCGGGTGCCAGATTACGCTCACGGCTTGCGCGAGGAGAAATTTCTCCCCTACCTTCAGTGACGCGACGCACACGCTGCGGAACCCCGGGGCCCCCGGAAGCGCACCGCCCCGCCACGCCATGACGGGGGCGGCATGCCACCGCCCGAAAACCACAGCTCCCCCCAACTCCCCCTCCCTGACCAGGAGTCCCGCATGCCCGAAACCGGAGAAACCACCGACGACCAACCCTGGGAGTACACCCTCTACATCCCCAACGACCCCCGCGCCGTCACGATCTGCCGCCGCACGCTCCGTCTGATCCTCACCGCCCACGGCCTCCCCCACTTCACGGAAGCCGCCGAGCTGCTGGCGACCGAGCTGGTCACCAACGCCGTACAACACACAAAGGGCCCCGCAGCCATAAAGCTCCGCGCGGAAAACGGCGCCCTCCGCATCGGCGTCTGGGACGCGGACCCCACACCATCGCACCCGCCCCGGCACACCACCCCGGACGCCGATTCAGGCCGCGGCCTCACCCTCGTCCGCAGCTGCGCCAACACCTGGGGTTGGGTCCCCCAACGGGACACCAAGAACGTCGTCGGCAACGGCAAGTACATCTGGTGCGAACTGGCCGCGACGGCGTGAACGTTTTCGCTGTCCCCGAAAGAGTGAACGCATAGCCATCGGCCGGGCACCACGGTCCTTGATCCACCTAGGTTGCGCACATGGTCACATCAGCTCACGAGGGCATGCACCGCATCTTCCAGGAGCGGCCCGAGATCCTGGCTCCCGTGTTTGGGGTGCTGGGCATCGAGTTACCCGAGAAGGCGGCCGTCTACGCGGTAGCCACCGACGCCACGGAGGCCAAACCCATGGCCCGGCACATCGACACCGTGCTGCGTGTCGGGCCCTCCGACGGGGACGACTTCCTGCTCGCCGTCGAGGCGCAGGAACGACGAGACCGCAAGAAGGAGTCAAGCTGGCCTTATTACGTCGCCTATCTCCAAGCGAAGTACAGCCTGCCCGTATTGCTTCTCGTCGTCTGCCGGGACCGGGCCACCACCAAATGGGCAGCCGGTCCATTCGACTGCGGAGCCCGCGGCTGGACCGCGCAGCGGACGTACCCGCTGGTCGTCGGGCCGGACAACCTCCCAGTGATCGCCGACGAGAGAACCGCGGCCGAGAAGCCCGCGATGGCCGCGTTCTCCGCCCTGGCACACGCCAACAGCCCCGACGTCGACGGCATACTGGACTCACTGGGCCGTGCCCTTGCGGGCATGGAGCCGGACGCCGCCAGCTACTTCTACCAGTTCCTGGACAGTGCCCTGGGGGCATCCCCCGCCGGAGACAAATGGAGGAACATCGTGACGTTCGTCAACTACTTCCCCGGCCGGGGCACACTGCTTGAGAAGACCTTCCTCGAAGGTGAGGCGAGGGGAGAGGCCAAGGGTGAAGCCAAGGGTGAAGCCAAGGGCATCCTGCGTGTCCTGGAGGTGCGCGGCCTCCCCATCTCCGACGTCGTCCGTGAACGCATCACCGCATGCACCGACCTCGATCGTCTGAACGACTGGCTCGACCGGGCCGGAACAGTCGCTCACGCGGAGGACCTGTTCACCGGGGACGGCGACGTCTCGGAGGACGCCACCCCATGAAGCCAGACCTCCAGTTCGACCGGCTGAGCCCGGAACTTCAGGAGAAGCTGAGGGGTCGCATGACGGTCACGGCGCTCTGCATGGCCATCGGCCTGCCCACAGATCAGGCGATCGCCGACCACAACGCGCACCTGAACGAAATCAGCCGACGCGATTCCCTCGCGCTGCACGAGGTCAGTTACCTGCGTTCCGAGGCAGGAGGCTGGGCCGAGGAATACACAGAGGGATGGGCCGACGGATTCGCCGAGGGGCGTGCCACGGCGGTGCTCAGGGTCCTGCAGGCCAGGAACGTCCACATCACCGGCAACACCTGGGAACGCGTCACAGCCTGCTCAGACTTGGCCACGCTCACCCGGTGGCTGAACCTGGCCTTCACCGTCACCCGTACCGAGGACCTGTTCGCGGCAGAGCCCGGACACGTACAGGAACCCTCGCCTTGACTGTCAGTGCTCCGGCTGCAAGTCCCTGTTCTGACCGCCAGGTTGAGCAATGAGTGGAGCACCCGGAGCACACGGCCCCGGGCGCTTTACAATCCCCGCGTGATGTCGGCGCACAGGTGCTGCGCCTGGGGCGAAGGGGCTCACATGACAAATGCTCGCATGACCAGAACCAGAGGCTGGTGGAGAGCCGCGGCGATCGTGCTGGCCGGGGTGGTCGGGGGCGCGCTGCTGCCCGCCGCTCCCGCCGCCGCCGTGCACGGGCCGGTTCCCCGCGACTTTAACGGTGACGGGTATCGCGACGCCGTTCTGCCCGCTCCCGGCGCGAACGTGTCCGGCAAGGAAAGCGCCGGTGCGGTAGTCGTGCTGTACGGATCCGCGTCCGGACTCTCGACGACGCGGCGGAAGACCATCACGCAGAACACCTCCGGAGTGCCGGGCACCAGCGAGGCGTACGACGGCTTCGGAACCGCCACCACCACGGCCGACCTGAACCGCGACGGCTACGCCGACCTTGTGGTCTCGACGCCCTACGAGGACACCTCCCAAGGCGCCGACTCCGGCCTGGTCACGGTCCTGTGGGGCGGCAGCGGCGGGCTGACCAACGGCACGAACCTGCCAACCCCCTCCGACGACCCCGGGTACTTCGGTCTCGATGTCGCCGCACTCAGCAGCGGGCCGGGCCCGGACACCGAGGTCCTGGTCAGCGGGTACGACGGATCCGTCCGCTTCCGGGGACCGTTCCGCCGTACCGGCACCTTTGGATCCGCCTCCCTGAACCAGAGAACCCCATCCGTCGAGACCGTCGCGCTCGGCGACGTCAATGAGGACCTGTCGCCGGACGAGGCAGTGATCACCTCACGCATGAGCGGGCTGACCGGCGGCGAGATCTATCTGAACCCCGAGTCCGGGGCCGACCGGCCGACCTCCCTGAAGAAGGGCAACGGTCTGGTCGCGGCCTACGGCGACCTCAACGGCGACGGGTACGACGACCTGGTGGTCGGCGACCCGGATGAGCCCGAAGTCCCGGGCGCGGACGGCGCGTTGGGCGGGAGTGTCTCCGTCTGGTACGGGTCGGCGGATGGCATCGCGACCGACGCGCAGCCCGTGCGCATCTCGCAGGACACCGCAGGCGTACCCGGCACGAGCGAAAAGTACGACGCCTTCGGCGGGTCCGTGGCGGTGGTCGACCTCAACCACGACGATCTTGCCGACATCGTCGTCGGGACCCCGTACGAAAGCCTCGGCGGCGCGAAGCGTGCCGGAATGGTGACCGTGATCCCCGGCCGGGCGTCGGGCGCGCTCGGCACCGGGTCGTACTCCTACACGCAGGACACCTCCGGTATGCCGGGCAGCTCGGAGACCGACGACTTCTTCGGGACCACGGTTTCGGCCGCCGACATCAACCGGGACGGCAAGCCGGAGCTCTTCATCAGCGCATCCGGGGAGAACCTCTCGCTCGGCGCGGTCTGGGTCCTGCCCGGCGCCTCCACACGCCCCACGACCACAGGCAGCAGGATGATCCTTCCCTCCTCGGTCGGCCTCACCCAGAGCACCCTGGTCCTGCTGGGCGGCAACGGCCTGCTCAATGTGATCTGAGCGGCAGGACAACCAAGAGGGGCATGGGGAAGGGCCCGGAACCGTGCTGGTTCCGGGCCCCTCGTGTCATGTCCGTACGAGGATCAGCTCGCCGAAGCCGACGCGCTCGGCTGCGTGTCCGTGCTGTCGTGAGTCTCGTCCGGGGCGACGCCCATCGTCAGGTGGGCGTGGACGCCCTTGGCCATGTTCTTCTTGTTGTACTTGAGGTACAGGAGGCCGCCTTCGTGGCCGTTGTCCGGGTAGATCGTGTCCTCGTCGAGGGTCGTGCGGGTGGTGGTGTTCGTGGAGTACGGGGACACCTCCGCCGATGCCAGGACCGCCTTCTCGGCGAAGAAGAGCTGGCCGGTGTGGCAGGTGTGGCCACCCTCGTAACCGGCGGACGTCCACTCGCCGTCCACGTGGACCTTCACATGGATGTGCACACAGCGGCCCTGGTACCAGCCCGGGAAGATCGTCTTGAAGGTGACGTAGCCGTGCTTGTCGGTCTTCCAGGTGCCGCGCAGGTACCGCTCGTCGTCGGTGGGCTCGGAGTGGCCGCCGCCGGTGCCGCCCGAGGGCGCGCCGGACGGGGGCTCGCCCGTGGGCGTCCCCGAGGGGGCGTCGGAGGGAGCACCGGACGGCGGGGTGCCACCGCCACCCGCTCCGCCGCTGCCCATCGCCTCGTAGCCGGAGTACACGCCGAGCGCCGTGCAGTGCCAGATGTCGACGGCCGCGTTCTTGACGGGCTTGCAGGTCTCCGCGTCGATCACCTTGAGCTCGAGGGTCACGGGGATGCCCTCCTGGTCCTCGGTGATGTCCTGGCGGATCTTGTCCGCGTCGATGTAGTACGGGCCCTCGGTGGTCTCCGTGGTGAGCTTGTAGCACGTCTCGGCGCTCGACGCTGATGACGAGGCGTCGCCGCCCGTCTCGCCCGCGAACGCGTTCACGGCGATGCCGCCGCCCACGCCCACGGCCGCGACAGCCGCTCCACCTGCTACGACGACCTTGCGTCGCGTCATGTTCCGTTTGTGCGCCGGTCCTTGGGTCTCAGTCATGCGCCGGACGCTAGGGACGGAACCTGTCAATGACGTGGGTAAGGACTGTGGTTTCGCGTGTTCACGCAAAAGTGGCTCGGAACCGGTGTCGGTTCCGAGCCACCCTCACACGAAGAACTACTTCGGCTGCGGCTTCCGCACCGAGAGGTGCAGCTCCCGCAGACGGGCCTCGTCCAGCTCCGTCGGCGCGCCCATCATCAGGTCCTGCGCGTTGCCGTTGAGCGGGAACGCGATCGTCTCGCGGATGTTCGGCTCGTCCGCGAGCAGCATGACGATGCGGTCGACGCCCGGGGCGATGCCGCCGTGCGGCGGGGCGCCGAAGCGGAAGGCGCGGAGCATGCCGGCGAACTGCTCCTCGACGGTCTCACGGGCGTAGCCCGCGATCTCGAAGGCCTTGAGCATGATCTCGGGCTCGTGGTTCCGGATCGCGCCGGAGGACAGCTCGACGCCGTTGCAGACGATGTCGTACTGCCAGCCGAGGATGTCCAGCGGGTCCTGGGTCTCCAGGGCTTCCAGGCCGCCCTGCGGCATCGAGAAGGGGTTGTGCGAGAAGTCGATCTTCCCGTCCTCGTCCTTCTCGTACATCGGGAAGTCGACGATCCAGCAGAACCGGAAGACGTTCTCCTCGAAGTGACCGGCGCGCTTGGCGGCTTCCACCCGCACCGCGCCCATGATCTTCGAGACCTCGTCGAACTCGCCCGCTCCGAAGAAGACCGCGTGGCCGGCGGAGAGCGACAGGCGCTTCGTCAGCTCCGCGACGTTCTCCTCCGTCAGGAACTTCGCGATCGGCCCCGTCAGTGAGCCGTCTTCGGCGACACGGACCCAGGCCAGGCCCTTCGCGCCCTGCGAGACCGCGAAGTCACCGAGCTGGTCGAAGAACTTCCGGGGCTGCGACGACACGTCCGGCACCGGCAGGGCGCGTACGTGCCGGCCCGCGAAGGCCTTGAACTCGGAGCCCTCGAAGATGTCGGTGATGTCGACGAGCTCCAGCTGGGCCCGCAGGTCCGGCTTGTCGGAGCCGTACTTCAGCATCGCCTCGCGGAACGGGATGCGCGGGAAGGGGGACGTCACATGACGGCCGTTCCCGAACTCCTCGAAGAGTTCCGTCATGAGCGTCTCGATGGGCTGGAAGACGTCTTCCTGCTCTACGAAGCTCATCTCCACGTCGAGCTGGTAGAACTCGCCCGGCGAGCGGTCCGCGCGCGCGTCCTCGTCGCGGAAGCACGGCGCGATCTGGAAGTAGCGGTCGAAGCCGGAGATCATCAACAGCTGCTTGAACTGCTGCGGAGCCTGGGGGAGGGCGTAGAACTTGCCCGGGTTCAGACGGGAGGGCACGACGAAGTCGCGGGCGCCCTCGGGGGAGGTCGCGCTCAGGATCGGCGTCGCCATCTCGTTGAAGCCCAGCGCCGTCATCTTGTGACGGATCGCCGAGATCACGGCCGTACGCAGCAGGATGTTGCGGTGCATGCGCTCGCGGCGCAGGTCCAGGAAGCGGTACTCCAGGCGCCGCTCCTCGTTGACCCCGTCCTCCGCGTTGATCGTGAACGGGAGCGGGGCGGCCGCACCGAGCAGCTCGACCTCGCTCACCTCGACCTCGATCTCGCCGGTGGGCAGGTCCGTGTTCACGTTGTCCGCGCCGCGCGAGACGACCTTGCCGTCGACGCGGACCGTCGACTCCTTGGAGAGCTTGTCGAGGGCCTCGTAGGCGGGCGTGCCGGGGCGGGCGACCAGCTGCGTGATGCCGTAGTGATCGCGCAGATCGATGAAGAGGATGCCACCCAGGTCTCGGCGATTGTGCAGCCAGCCGCTCAGCCGGACGTCGCTTTCGACGTCAGAGGCGCGGAGCTCGCCGCAGGTGTGGGACCTGTACCGATGCATCGTCGTTCATCCAGTCTTCGCGGATTGGGGGCTGATGATCCGGATCTGCTCATCCGGGTCTGTTTCACGTGAAACGTCGGGGCCGAAGCCCGGACCTCCCAAGGGTACCGGGCACCCCAAGATCGCCACTCCCCAATACTCTCGGTGGCAGGCATCGATTACCTCTTCATACAGTGGGGCAATGCGCACTGGTGAGCCCCTGCCCGGCGTGGGGGACGTCCTGGCCGCCCTCGCGACCGGCCTGTGGCGCTGGGACAACGCCGCGGGGCTGGTCACCTTCGATGCCGAAGCCGCCCGGCTCATCGGGCTGCCCCCGAAGCCCACGACACTCACCGAGGCGGGCACACGCGCCCATTTCCATCCCGTCGACTGGAACGAGATCGACGGAGTCGTGCAGCTCGCCGTCGCCGAGGGCACTCTCGCCGAGGCCCGGATGCGGATCATGGACGAGCACGGCCGGGTGATCCGGACCGTCCGCAGCCGCTCCAAGCCGATCATCGACCCGCAGACCGGGGAGTACGAGCTGATCGGCACCCTCCAGGAGGTCAGCGAGCAGCCGCCGGGAGCCGCCGCGCGCACCCCCGTCACCGGCGACTGGCGCCGCTCTCGGGAGGCGTTCCTGCTGGACGCGGGACGGGCGCTCGCCGAGGCGCGGTCCACGGCGGAGGTGCTGCGGGTCGCGGCCGGCCTGTCGATGCCCGGGTTCTCGCCGGACGGGCTCGCCGTCTTCGGCGCGAAGGGCGACCGGCTGACGATCATCGGTCATCACGGGCATCTGCCGGGGGCCGAGGAACCGTTCTCGCACATGTCCCTGACCACGGACTATCCGGCCGCCGAGGTCGTCCGCACCGGCCGTGCCGTCTATCTCTCCTCCCCCGAGGACTACAAAGAACGCTACCCCGTCTCCTGGCCGCTGGCTCAGACCTTCGGCCGGCATTCCTGGGCCTTCCTGCCGCTCACCGTCGCGGGGCGCACCATGGGCGCGTGGATGGCGGCCTTCGCGTATCCCGTCAGCTTCACGCCCGACGAGCGCTCGGTTCTGACGACCGTCGCCCGCATGCTCGCGCAGGCCCTCTCGCGCGCCGGAGCCGCCGAGACCGAGCGGGAGCTGACCGACGGCCTCCAGCGCTCGATGCTGCCCACGCTGGGCCCCGAGATCCCGGGCATGACCGTCGCCGCCCGCTATGTGCCCACCGGTGGCGGCCTGCAGGTCGGCGGCGACTGGTACGACATGATCCCGCTCCCCACCGGCCGCTTCGCCCTGGTCATCGGCGACGTCCAGGGCCACGACGTCCGCGCGGCCGGCCTGATGGGCCAGCTCCGCATCGCCCTGCGCGCGTACGCCTCCGAGGGCCACCGCCCGGACGCGGTACTCTCCCGGGCCTCGCGTTTCCTGTACGGGGTCACGGACTCGGTGACGTACGGGTCGAGCGGCGGCGGTACGAGTGAGGGCGCGGGCGGCGGGCCCGACGGGGACGACGGCGCTGACCTGCGCTTCGCGACCTGCCTGTACGTCGAGGTCGACCCGGCGACCGGGACGCTCGACATCGCCCGCGCCGGGCACCCGGACCCAGCGATACGCATGACCGACGGAACCGTGCTGATGCGGCCGACCGCGGGCGGGCTGCCGCTCGGCATCGATCCGGACGCCGACTACCCGACGACCCGGCTCGTCCTGGAGCCCGGGGAAACCATGCTGATCTGCACCGACGGGCTGATCGAGACCGGGGGCCACGACCTCGACACCGGCTGGCGGCGCATCCGCCGGACCCTCGAAGCCCACGACGGCGACATGGAGTCCCTCGCCGAAGCCCTGGTCCAGGCCGTGCATGGGCCCTCCTCGCACCACACCACCGGGCCGCTGGCCGACCGGCGCGAGGACGACATCGCCGTACTGCTGCTGTGCCGGGTGGCGCCCGGCTGCGGCTGCGGCGACACGGTCACGGCCGTACGGCCGCCGATGCGGCGCACGATGCTGACCGTGGCGCAGGCCGAGCCCGAGCGGATCGCCGGGGCCCGCCAGCAGGTGCGGGAACTCCTCCACGACTGGGCCTGCGAGGACCAGCGCGACTCCGCGGTCCTGCTCGTCTCGGAGATGGTCACCAACGTCCTCGTGCACACCGACGCCGACGCGCTGCTCGTCGCCGAGGTGGCGGGCGACCCGGGCAAGCGGCGGATACGCGTCGAGGTCACCGACGCCAGCGACGACCTGCCGCACCGGCGCCATCCCGGGGAACTGGCGTCCTCGGGGCGGGGATTGGTGCTCATGGAGCTCCTCGCGGAATCGTGGGGCGTGGACCCGCGGGGCGAGGGGAAGAGCATCTGGTTCGAGTTCTACGAGCCCGCCGAGCCGTCCGGCGAGGCGTAGCGCGTCCGCAGTTCCGAGACGACCCCGAACGCGGCCGCGGTCAGCGGGACGGCGAGCAGCATGCCCAGGATTCCGGCGACGGACGCGCCCCCCGTGATCGTGAGCATCACCACCGCCGGATGCATCTGCACAGTCCGGCTCTGGATCATCGGCTGCAGCACATGCCCCTCCAGGACCTGCACGGCGAGGACCACCCCGAGCGCCCACAGCGCGATGACGAACCCCCGGTCCGCGAGCGCGACCAGCACGGCCACCGAGCCGGAGAGGAACGCGCCGAGATACGGGATGTACGCGGTCACGAAGACGAGCGCACCCAGCCCCACCGCGCCCGGGACGCGCAGGATCAGCAGCCCGATGGTGATGCAGAGGGCGTCGATGAGCGCGATGATCGTCGTCCCGCGCATGAAGCCCTCGACGGCCTGGAAGGCGCGCCGGGCCATGGCTTCGACCGTGTCGGAGGTGCCGCGCGGCGCCAGCGACCGAAGCGCGCCGACCGCCCGGTGCGAGTCTCGCAGGAAGAAGAAGACGAGCAGCAACGCCAGTACGGCCACGGCGATGGACTCGCCCACGACGCTCACGCCGCTGATGACATTGGACGCGGCCGTGCCGCCGAACTTGGTCAGCAGATCCTTGGAGTTGGAGGCGAGGTCGTCGAGGGAGGTGCCCGCCGCCCCGAAGTGCTCCGCGACGGACTTCGCCGCCTGTTTGAGCGAGGCGACGATCTGGTCCCCGGTGTCGATGAGCGCGGCGACGACGATGTAGACGGCGCCACCGACGACCACGACCACGGCGACACAGGTGAGCCCGGCGGCGAGCGACCGGTTGACCCGTACCTTCACCAACTGCCGGTACAGCGGCCTGAGCAGCGCGGTCCCGAGCAGGGCGAGCAGTACCGGCACCACCGCCGTACGGAACTCCCCGCACAGCCGGACCCCGACCCACGCCACACCGGCGACGAGCAGGAGCACGACGCACCACGCGGCCAGCCGCCGGGCGCCTTCGGGGAGTAGCTGCACGCTTCCACCCGAACACGCGCCGGGCGCGCCGTCCTCCGGTGAGGGCCCGCCCGGGTGACACAGCGTCAGCGACCGGCGCCACGCGGTACGGTCAGGCCGTGGCGCTGGTGATCACGGCGAAGGGCGCTCCGAACGGGTCGAGCAGCATGGCGAGGCGTCCGACACCTTCGGCGTCGACGGCGGGGATGATGACCGTCGCGCCCAGCTCCTGGGCCCTGGCCACCACGGTGTCGCAGTCCTCGACCTCGAAGTACGGGTGCCATTCGGAGGACGAACCGCGCTGCATGTGCTCCGCCGGGAGCTGCATGATGCCGCCGTGCATGGTCGTCTCGCCGCCGCCCGCGGGACCGGCGATGGTGTAGACGACGTCCGGGCCCATGGGCATGTCGCGCATGTCCCACGACAGGACCGTGCGGTAGAAATCCTTCGCAGCCGCGGCATCGGTGGTGTAGAGCTCGATCCAGCTGAGGGTGCGGGGCTCGTTGACGACCTCCAGGCCGTCCATGTCCCGGGCTTCCCATACGGCGAACTCGGCGCCCGTGGGGTCCGTGAAACCGGCCATCCGCCCCTCGGTGAAGACGTCGGTGGGCGGGAAGCGGACCGTGCCGCCGGCCTGTTCCACCGCTTTCGCGGTGGCGTCGGCGTCCAGCGTGCGGAAGTAGACCGTCCAGGCGGACGACGCCCCCTCCTCGGTCAGCGGGCCGACCGCGGCCAGGGTCTTGCCGTCCTTCTGCAGGAAGCCGTACCCCCCGGCCTCCGGTCCCGCGGACTGGAACTGCCAGCCGAACGTGCCCTCGTAGAAGGCGGCGGCCGCGTCGATGTCCGGTGTCCCCAGGTCGAGCCAGTTCGGCCCGCCCGGAACGTCTGTCGAGGTGAGCATGGAGCGCTCCTAGCAGGTGAGTTGCGGTGGCTCGGAGGAGAAGAGCCGGGTCGCGATGACCCCGCCGACACGTCTGCCCGACAAGCTACCCGCCGAGCACCGAGCGGGCATGCCGAACAGCACGCGCGCACGGGAAAGCCCCGTCCGGTGAAACGGACGGGGCTTTCCCGTGACTCGTCCGACGGAGGCCTACAGCCCGCTCTCGGACATCCCGTGCACGGCGGGGATCGTCCCGAGCCGGCCCTTCTGGAAGTCCTCGAACGCCTGCTGGAGTTCCTCGCGGGTGTTCATGACGAACGGGCCGTAGTGCGCCATCGGCTCACGGATGGGCTGTCCGCCGAGAAGGACGACCTCCAGGTCCGGCGTGTGGGAGTCCTGCTTCTCGTCCGCGCGGACGGTCAGCGCGGAGCCGTCGCCGAAGACGGCGGTCTGGCCCAGCTTGACCGGACGACGGTCGGTGCCGACCGTGCCGCTGCCGGCCAGGACGTACGCCAGGCCGTTGAAGTCCTCGCGCCAGGGCAGGTTGAGCTCCGCGCCCGGTGCCACCGTCGCGTGGATCATCGTGATCGGGGTGTGGGTGATGCCGGGGCCCTGGTGGCCGTCCAGCTCACCGGCGATGACCCGCAGCAGCGCGCCGCCGTCGGGCGTAGTCAGCAGCTGGACGTTGCCGCCGCGGATGTCCTGATAGCGCGGCGGCATCATCTTGTCCTTGGCCGGCAGGTTCACCCACAGCTGGAGACCGTGGAAGAGGCCGCCCGAGACAACCAGGTGCTCCGGCGGGGCCTCGATGTGCAGCAGGCCCGCACCCGCGGTCATCCACTGGGTGTCTCCGTTGGTGATGGTGCCGCCACCGCCGTTGGAGTCCTGGTGGTCGAAGATCCCGTCGATGATGTAGGTGACGGTCTCGAAGCCGCGGTGGGGATGCCACGGGGTCCCTTTCGGCTCCCCAGGCTGATACTCAACCTCACCCATCTGGTCCATCATGATGAACGGGTCCAGGTGCTGGTAATTGATCCCGGCGAACGCCCGGCGGACCGGGAAGCCCTCGCCCTCGAAGCCGCTGGGCGCGGTCGTCACGGCGAGCACGGGACGGGCTACGGCGTCGGCGGGCGCGACCACACGGGGCAGGGTCAGCGGGTTCTCGACAGTCACTGCAGGCATGTCGGTACCTCCTTGTGGTCCGAGTTTAGTTGAACGATGAACTTTCCGCCACCCATAACAACGGACGCCCGGAGGGCATTCCCTCCGGGCGTCCGGGATGTCGTACGAGAGCGGGGCCTGTGGCCCCTGAGGCCTATCCGTACATACGACGCATCGCGAAGTCGACCATCTGCTCGACGGCCTTGGCATCGAAGACCATCCGGTGCTCGCCCTCCATGTCGAGGACGAAGCCGTAGCCGGTCGGCAGTAGGTCGATCACCTCGGCACCGGTGATCACGAAGTACTTGGACTCCTTGCCGGCGTACCGGCGCAGCTCCTTGAGCGAGGTGAACATCGGAATCACCGGCTGCTGGGTGTTGTGCAGCGCGAGGAATCCGGGGTTGTCGCCGCGCGGGCAGTACACCTTCGACGTCGCGAAGACCTGCTGGAAGTCCTCGGCGGACATCGACCCCGTGGTGAACGCGCGGACCCCGTCCGCGAGGGACGGTGGGGACGGCTCCGGGTACAGCGGGGGCTGCTGGCCGTAGCCGCCGGGCATCTGCCCGCCCGGCATCTGCTGCTGCGGCGGGACGTACCCCTGCTGGGCGCCTGCGCTCTGGTCGTAGCCGTACATGCGTCAAAGAGTAGTGGGCCACATATGGACCATCAGGGGTTGATTCTTATTACTGACGGGTAGCATCATCGTAGCTACTTGTTGGTACGTGAACTAGGTGCGAGGAGTCAGTGCCTCGCCGATCCCTTAACGGAGCCGTCGCCATGGGGCACTACAAGTCGAATCTCCGCGACATCGAGTTCAACCTCTTCGAGGTGCTCGGGCGCGACAAGCTGTACGGCACCGGCCCGTTCGCGGAGATGGACACGGACACCGCCAAGAGCATCCTCGAGGAGCTGACGCGCCTCTCGGAGAACGAGCTGGCCGAGTCCTTCGCGGACGCCGACCGCAACCCGCCGGTCTTCGACCCGGAGACCAACACGGCGCCCGTACCCGAGACCTTCAAGAAGAGCTACAAGGCCTTCATGGAATCCGAGTACTGGCGCCTCGGCCTGCCCGAGGAGATCGGCGGCACCACCTCGCCCCGCTCCCTGATCTGGGCGTACGCGGAGCTCGTGCTCGGCGCCAACCCGGCGGTCTGGATGTACTCCTCCGGCCCGGCCTTCGCGGGCATCCTCTACGAGGAGGGCAACGAGGTCCAGAAGCACATCGCGAAGATCGCCGTCGAGAAGCAGTGGGGCTCCACCATGGTCCTCACCGAGCCGGACGCGGGCTCGGACGTGGGCGCGGGCCGCACCAAGGCGGTCCAGCAGGAGGACGGCTCCTGGCACATCGAGGGCGTGAAGCGCTTCATCACGTCCGGTGAGCACGACATGGAGGAGAACATCCTCCACTACGTCCTCGCCCGCCCCGAGGGCCACGGCCCCGGCACCAAGGGCCTGTCCCTCTTCCTCGTCCCGAAGTACGAGTTCGACTTCGAGACCGGCGAGCTGGGCGAGCGCAACGGCGCCTACGCGACGAACGTCGAGCACAAGATGGGCCTGAAGGCCTCCAACACCTGCGAGATGACCTTCGGCGACCGCCACCCCGCCAAGGGCTGGCTGATCGGCGACAAGCACGACGGCATCCGTCAGATGTTCCGCATCATCGAGTTCGCCCGCATGATGGTCGGCACGAAGGCGATCTCCACGCTGTCGACGGGCTACCTGAACGCCCTCGAGTACGCCAAGGAGCGCGTCCAGGGCCCCGACCTGGCGAACTTCATGGACAAGACCGCGCCCAAGGTCACCATCACGCACCACCCGGACGTGCGCCGCTCGCTGATGACGCAGAAGGCGTACGCGGAGGGCATGCGCGCTCTGGTGCTGCACACCGCCGCGATCCAGGACGAGATCCAGGTCAAGGAGGCCGCCGGCGAGGACACCGCCGCCCTCGAGGCCCTCAACGACCTGCTCCTGCCGATCGTCAAGGGCTACGGCTCCGAAAAGGGCTACGAGCAGCTCGCCCAGTCGCTGCAGACCTTCGGCGGCTCCGGCTTCCTGCAGGAGTACCCGATCGAGCAGTACATCCGCGACGCCAAGATCGACACCCTGTACGAGGGCACGACGGCGATCCAGGGCCAGGACTTCTTCTTCCGGAAGATCGTCCGCAACCAGGGCACGGCGCTGAACTCCCTCGCCGAGGACATCAAGAAGTTCCTGGCGCTCGGCACCGGCGGCGAGGAGCTCTCCACCGCCCGTGAGCGGCTCGCCAAGGCGGCCGTCGAGCTGGAGGCCATCGTCGGCCTGATGCTCACCGACCTCGCGGCAACCGAGCAGGACGTCAAGAACATCTACAAGGTGGGCCTGAACACGACCCGCCTGCTGATGGCCTCCGGCGACGTGGTCGTCGGCTACCTGCTGCTGCGCGGTGCCGCCGTGGCCGCCGAGAAGCTGGAGACGGCCTCCGCCAAGGACAAGCCCTTCTACACGGGCAAGATCGCGGCCGCGAAGTTCTTCGCCGCGAACGTCCTGCCGGGCGTCACCGGCGCCCGCAAGCTCGCCGAGGGTGTGGAGCTGGACCTGATGGAGCTGGACGAGGCGGCGTTCTAAGAGATCACCCGCCGCGGCTGCGGGCAGTCCCACCGCAAGTGGCGACTGCCCGCCGGTCCTGGCTGCGGCTGCGGGCAGTCGTGCCGCTGGGGCGACCTACCCGCACAGCTGCGGGCATGCACGCCGGCCCTGCCCGGTACCCGGGCTCGGGGTTGCCGTCGGATGGGTGCGCTCATCGGCACCGGGCAGGGTGCCGCTCTCTTCGGGACGGGTGCCGCCCCTTGCGACACACCTGCCCGTAGCCAGGACGGTGATCTGCGCGCCCGGCGCGATCACCCCACCCGGGACCGGGTGGGGCGACTGACCGGACCCTGTCCGTCCGGTCGGTCGCCCCACCCTCCCCATCCCCCTTACGAGGGCCCGCTCCCATCCTTGGGGAGTGGGCCTTTGTGCGTCGTTAAGGTGAACCCATGAGTGCACCCTCCCGCTTCGATCGCGGCCATACCGACGACCTCATGTCCTTCCTGGCGGCGAGCCCGACGCCGTACCACGCGGTGGCGAACGCCGCCGAGCGACTGGAGAAGGCCGGATTCCGTCAGGTCGCCGAGACCGACGCCTGGGAGGGCACGAGCGGCGGGAAGTACGTGCTGCGCGGCGGCGCGATCGTGGCCTGGTACGTGCCGGAGGGCGCCGCGCCGCACACCCCGTTCCGGATCGTGGGCGCACACACCGACTCCCCGAACCTGCGGGTCAAGCCGCTGCCGGACAGCGGCGCGCACGGCTGGCGGCAGGTGGCCGTGGAGATCTACGGCGGACCGCTGCTGAACTCCTGGCTGGACCGCGACCTCGGCCTCGCGGGACGCCTGTCGCTGCGGGACGGCTCGACCCGCCTGGTGAACATCGACCGCGCCCTGCTGCGCGTGCCCCAACTCGCCGTCCACCTCGACCGTTCCGTCAGCACCGACGGGCTCAAGCTCGACAAGCAGCGCCATCTGCAGCCCGTCTGGGGGCTCGGCGACCCCCGCGAGGGCGACCTGATCGCCTTCCTGGAGGAGGAGCTGGGGCTCGCCACGGGCGAGGTCACCGGCTGGGACCTGATGACCCACTCCGTCGAGCGGCCCTCCTACCTCGGCCGCGACAAGGAGCTGGTGGCGGGCCCGCGCATGGACAACCTGCTCTCCCTGCACGCGGGTACGGCGGCGCTGGTCGCGGCGGCGGCGGGCGACTCCGGGCTCCCGTACATCCCCGTACTCGCGGGCTTCGACCACGAGGAGAACGGCTCGCAGAGCGACACCGGTGCCGACGGGCCGCTGCTCGGCAGCGTGCTGGAGCGTTCGGTGTTCGCGCGCGGCGGCTCGTACGAGGACCGGGCGCGCGCCTTCGCGGGCACGGTCTGTCTGTCCTCCGACACGGGCCACGCCGTCCACCCCAACTACGCCGAGCGGCACGACCCGACGCATCACCCGCGCGCCAACGGTGGCCCCATCCTCAAGGTGAACGTCAACAACCGCTACGCCACGGACGGTTCGGGCCGCGCGATCTTCGCCGCCGCCTGCGAGAAGGCCGGAGTGCCCTTCCAGTCCTTCGTCTCCAACAACGCGATGCCCTGCGGCACCACCATCGGCCCCATCACCGCGGCCCGGCACGGCATCAAGACCGTCGACATCGGCGTGGCCATCCTCTCCATGCACAGCGCCCGCGAACTCTGCGGCGCCGACGACCCGTTCCTGCTGGCCAACGCACTGGTGGCGTTCTTGGAGGGATAGTCCCCCGTCGTTCCCCCACGGCGATTCCGCATGGCCCGTGGGGTCGCGGGTACTCGGCTCCCGCCCGGAACACCTGGACCGGGCAGGGAGGCGAGACTTATGGGCCTGGGCGGATGCATCATCCTGATCGCCGCGGGCGCGATCCTCACGTTCGCGACCGACTGGAACATGCAGGGAGTCAACCTCGACCTGGTCGGGGTCATCTTCATGATCGTCGGGCTGATCGGCGTGGCGACGTTCAGCAGCATCGCCCGGCGCAGGCGGGTGGTCGTGCCGCCGACCACCCCGGTGGTCGAGGAGGAACGACACCACCGGGGCGGCTACAACGACGGATACGGCGTGTAAGCGCTCAAGTCCGGCCGTACGTCAGTCGTCCAGGCCCGCGAGGACGAGCGCCAGCCGGTCCGCACCGCCCTCGGTGAGGCGGACCGGTACTCCCCAGTCCTGCTGGTGGACGTGGCAGGCCGGGTACTCGTTGGCGGGATCGTCGTCGCAGGACGCCGCCATCGCGGAGACGTGCAGAACCCCTTCGGTGACAGCCGGGTTCAGCTCCAGGGCGCGGAAGAGATCGGTTCCCGCGCCCTCGCCCTCGATCAGCAGCTCGGGCGGGGTCGAGGAGACCAGCAGCCGGGTGGACGGGCCGATGGGGGTCCCCCCTGCTCGAGCGGAGTCGAGAACTTGGGGGAGGGTGTCCAGCTTCTGGCCGGCCGGCGCCTGGAAGATGACTTCCAACCGGAGGCCACCCGGGGCGACTTCGGTGGCCGCGCGCTGTGTGCGGTGGGCGACCGACTCGACCCGCACGGCCTCCTCGGGGAGCCGCAGCCGGGTCAGCCGGTGGCGGGCGGACTCGACGACCACGATGTCGTCGCCGACGAGGACCGCGTCGCTCGGTTCCCGCAAGTCCGTGGCCAGCGTGGTCACTTCGCCGGTCACCGGGTCGTAGCGGCGCAGCGCGTGGTTGTACGTGTCGCTCACCGCCACCGAGCCGTCCGGGAGCGCGGTGACGCCCAACGGGTGTTGGAGCAGCGCCTGTTCGGCCGCTCCGTCGCGGTGTCCGAAGTCGAAGAGTCCGGTGCCGACGGCGGTGTGCACGACACCGTCGAGGTCCACCCAGCGCAGCGCGGACGTCTCGGAGTCGGCCAGCCAGAGCCGGTCGGCGGTGGCGGCGAGCCCCGACGGCTGCGCGAACCAGGCCTCGGCGCCCGGCCCGTCGACGAGCCCCTCGTTGGTCGTACCGGCGGCGACCCCGACGGTCTTGTCGGCCGGGTCGTACGCCCACAACTGGTGCACACCGGCCATGGCGATCCACACGCGCCCGCCGAACACGGCCACGTCCCACGGCGAGGACAGGTCGACCGACCGCGCGGGCCCGGACGTCGGCGAGCCCTGCCACCACTGGCGGCCCGTCCCCGCGAGCGTCGTGACCTCGCCGGTCGCGAGATCGAGGCGGCGCAGGGCGTGGTTCACGGTGTCGGCGACGACCACGGCCCCGTCGTCCAGCAGCGCCAGCCCCTGCGGCTCGCTGAACCCGGCCGCCTCGGCCGCGCCGTCCACCAAGCCCCGTACACCGGATCCGATACGCCGTACGACGGTCTCGCCGTCGGCCTCCAGCTCCACCAGCTGATGCCGGGTCGTGTCGCTGACCAGCAGGTTCCCGCTCGGCAGGGCGAGTGCCTTGCCGGGGAAGCGGAGCGTCGTGGGCTCGGGCTCCGGCGCCACGTACGGTCCGTCGCCGCGCCGCAGAGTGCCCTTCGCCGCGTGCTCGGCCTCCAGTTCCTCCACCAGCCGGGCGATCGCGTGCGCATGCCCCTCGCCGGCGTGCTGTGCGACGACGTACCCCTCGGGGTCGATCACGACGAGCGTCGGCCAGGCGCGCACGGCGTACTGCTTCCAGGTCGCGAGCTCGGGGTCGTCGAGGACCGGGTGTTCCACCCCGTACCGCTCGACCGCGTCGACGACCGCCTGGTGCTCGGCCTCGTGCACGAACTTCGGCGAGTGCACCCCGATGATCACCACCGTGTCCCGGTGCTTCTCCTCCAGCTCCCGCAGCTCGTCCAGGACGTGCAGACAGTTGATGCAGCAGAACGTCCAAAAATCGAGAATCAATGTGCGACCTCGGAAGTCGGCGAGCTTCAGGTCCTTCCCACCGGTGTTGATCCAGCCGCCCTTGCCGATCAGCTCGGGGGCACGGACACGAGCACGCTTGCGGAGTGCGGGCGCGGGGGTGGGCGCCGGGGCAGCATCGTTCATGCTTCAAAGCTTGCCATCCTGGTATGAACGTCGGATCACACGCGTACGGCGGGGGGAGCGACGAATGGCTGCGGACGGGAACGAGACGACTGCCGGTGAGACGGCGCGGACGGAACAGAGCTTCATAGCGCTGCCGGACCGCACCGAGGACAAGCGGGAGCCATTCGCCACGTGTCTGGTGCATACGTCCGCGCTCCCGGTCGGCGCGGCTGTCCACTGGCAATCCGGGTTCAGGCATCGCGCCGTGGCCGTCGTCTCCGCTGAGGGGTGGCGGTGCATGACGTAGCTGACGTACCGGAGCACGGCTCTCACGGTCATGCGGCTCCCTCGGGGTGCGGGTGGTTCCGAAGCTCCACGTTGCAATCGCTGGCCCTGGAGTGGTCGCCCCGGAGGCGGGCTTCCCGGCGCTGTGTAGCCAGGGCGGCGCAGACCCCGCAGCCGGCCACCGGTACGGGCTCGGGGTCTGTTCGCAATGGCAGCTCTACCGGGGGTTGCGTATACGTGATCGCCTTCACGGCCCCGCTCCTTGTGTCGTCGGTGTAGCGACCACGCTAGGAACGCCGGAGCTGCAACTCCCGGGAGATTGCACGAGGTTGCACGGTTTTCACCTGAGTGTCTGCATGGCGCTCGTGATCAGCGCGCGGGCCTTCACTCCGTAGACGGCCATGTCGGCGAGTTCGGTGAACGTGTCCGCGTACGCGGCAACCTCGCTCGGCTGGGTCAGCGTGAGGTAGCCAGAGACCAGCTCGACGTTGACCTGTCCGGTGTCGAAGATCCAGAACCCTTCCACCGGCATCCGGGAGCGTTCGGTCCGTGTGGGGACCACGCCCAGGCTGACGCTGGGCAGTGAGCCGACCGTGAGGAGGTGGCGGAGCTGTTCCTCCTGCACGTCCGCCCCGCCGAGCCCGTTCCGCAAGACCGATTCCTCAACCAGGAACGCGAACCGCCGGTCACCCTCGTAGAGGACGCGCTGACGCTCCATGCGGACGGCGACCGCGTCGGCCACGTCGTCCACCTCTACTCGCCTCCACTGGACGGCCCGCAAAACCGTTTCGGTGTAGCCGTAGGTCTGGATCGGGCCCGGGATGAACCACGAGGAGTAGGAGCGGAACCGGCGGGTTCGCTCGAAGAGCGGGAGACGGGCTTCCTGTGCCTGCTTGAGCCCGGCGCGCTCCATGCGCCGCCACCCGACCCACATGCCTTCGGCGGTGCGCAGCGAGGCCAACAGGTCTTCCGTTTGATCTTCCGACCCGCACGCCTGGCACCACGCCCGGATGTCGTCAGCGGACGGGGGCGTGCGCGCGTTCATGATCCGTGACGACTTGGACGGGTGCCAGGAGCACAGACGGGCGATGTCCCGTCCGGTGAGGCCGGCATCCCGGCACAGCTCAGCGAGTCGATTCGCCAGAGCCTGCCGGGCCTGCTGTGCGCTTGATGAGGGTGAGACGGCCATGGTGGTGACAGCTCAGCGCGGTCGGTACTCCTCGTGCGGAACGGCCCGTTACCAGGCTGCTTCGAAGGCGACGGCGCACAGCTTCACCCGCTCGGGCTCCTCCGTGTACTCCCGCCCGTCCTGGTCGAGCTGCCCGTTCCCGGTGAAGTGGTGGAACAGCGCTTGCCCACCGTCGAACAGCCAGAAGTCAGTACCCGGCAAGGCCAAGTCCGTGGTCTGCCGCCGTGGCAGCCACCGGACCAGTTCACCCGCCGCGATGTTCGTGAAGGTGCAGTCGTGCTCGTACCGCACGTAGTCGCTGATCGGCTCCGACACGATCCGAAGCCGCCGGACCACGACCCCTCGGGCCGTCGCTTCGCTTACCGCGTCGTGCCAGCCGCCCCACCACGAAGACCGGTCACCGGGGTCGAGGCGCTTCCCCTGCTGCCACGCGATGAACTCGGGGTCATCGAGCATGTAGCTGTCACGCAACTCAAGGTGCACCGCCGAGTGCTGTGCTCGTGCCATTGCATGACGGGCGGGTGGCTGCACGGCCTGCCTCTCAGTTGTCGTCCGGGCGCGGGATGTAATTCAGCATCACCGCGGGCAACCGGATGATCGTCTCGTGGTCTGGAACGTCCATGGAGTGGCCCGGGATCGAACCGATCTCCTGGCACGCCTTCACCTCGTCCTCGGTCGCCTTGTACGACTGAATCAGAAGGTCGCCGGTCTCCTCGTGGAGCCAGATCGTCGGAGACTCGTCAGGCGGCGTGTTCGGGATGATGCCGAGGAACTTTAGGGTCATGGTCGCTCCCGCCGTCGAGTGGGTTGCACCAGCGTGCACGAGCCTCACCCCTGCGGCTGAGCCGCGCAAGAGGGCCTTCAGACAAGCGGTTGGGGTGCCAGCGAAGGGGCGAGAGCCCCTGCGCTCGCCGTCCCGATCAGAGGTGACGAGTGCGGAGGCTCGTGGTGTTGCCCTGCCCTCCGGGCGGCATCATAGATCCGCGCGCAGCCCCTCGATCCGGGTATGAAGTCGTCCGGCGAGCCGGTTGTACCGGTCGATCGCGTCTGCGCCGGTGAACTCGCCACGGACGTACCTGGCCTCCTCGTCCTCGATCTCCGCCTCGATGGCATCTCGCTTAGCGAACACCTCCGGGTCCTGCCTCTGCACCCAGCGATCGGCAATTACGGCGAGCAGCGAGTCCTGGGGCTCCAGGGACGGCAGGCGTGAGAGGAATGCCTGGGTCACGTAGTCGTCGATGCTCTCCACCCGAGCCGAGACGCCGGAGCATCCTCGCCCCATCCGGTGGCTGGAGCACTGGTACGACGTGCCGGCCTTGCTCATCCGAGCCCCGCAGAGCCCGCAGCGCGCTACGCCAGTGAGCAGTGACTTGCCCTGCTTGTGGCCGTGCCGCTTTCCCGCCAGAGGAAACGTCCGCGCTTCGAGCTGGCGGAGGATGAGCTCACGCTCCCCGACCGTGATGATCCCCTCACCGATACTCACGGTTTCGAGCGTCTCCGGATCCCGGTAGGGAGAAACCCGGTTCATGTACTCGAGGATGCCGATACATCCTCGCAGGTCGGCGGGGGTGTCCTGGGTGTCTCCCGTATTTCGTCGCCCGCCACGGGGTATCGGCACGGCGGTCACCGAGTGTGCGTGTTCGGCCACCGGATGCGCACGGACCGGGACGGAGAGATGCTCTAGTCACGCAGGGGGGCCACTGCGAAGGAGCAGTTTCCATGGGACGCAAGCCCAAGAACCCCGGTACGCACGAATCCGGCACGCCCGACTCCCAGATGCGCGATTCCGGCATGAGCGACGCCGCCGTGCGGGACCCCGGCGGCAAGCGGATGCGGGACGACGACCGGACGGAGCACCGCGGGCCGGGCTCCGGCATACGGGACGACCACAAACGCGACTCGGACATGCGTGACTCCGACATGCGCGACCGCGCCATCCGCGACGACCACCCCGTCGAGGACGAGGACGACATGCGTCGGGACGGCTTCTAGCAGCCGCGCAGCAGAACGCGTCGAGTCCCCCGCCGCCACGGCAGCGGGGGGCTCGACCGCGTCCGTGCTCAGGCCAGCGCGCGCCCCGTCGTCGCGTCCACGTGGTCCGGTACCTCGTCGTGGCGGTCGCCGACCGTGAGGGTGCCCGTGGGTTCGAACATCAGGATCGCGGCGCCGGCCGGGGCGTACGGCTTGTGCTCGGTGCCGCGCGGGACGGTGAAGACCGAGCCCTTGGGGAGGACGACGGTGCGCTCGCCGTCCGGTTCCCGTAGCGCGATGGTCAACTCGCCCTCCAGGACCAGGAAGAACTCGTCCGTGTGGTCGTGGACGTGCCAGACGTGTTCGCCCTCGACCTTGGCGATGCGTACGTCGTAGTCATTGACGGCGGTGACGATGCGGGGGCTCCACAGGTCGGTGAAGGAGGCCAGGGCGGCGGAGAGGGAGACGGGTTCGCCGCGCAGGACCGGTTCGCCGCGCAGGACGGGTTCGCCGCGCGGGGCGGATCCGCTGATCGGCTCGGGTTCGCTGATCGGCTCGGGTTCGCTGATCGGCTCGGGTTCGCTGATCGGCTCGGGTTCGCTGCTCATAGGGGGATCCTCGGCGGTGGCCGCGCGTCGCCGCGAGTGCTAGAAATCGCATATGCCGCAAGGATCCTCTCAGACGCCGCCCCGTGGGGTGACCCACCGCGGGGCCGCCCACCGCGTCGTCCTCGTGGTCGACGAGAACTCGAATCCCTTCGAGATGAGCTGCGCCATCGAGATCTTCGGGCTGCGCAGGCCCGAACTCGGGCGGGAGCTGTACGACTTCAGGCTGTGCGCCGCCGAGCCACGCACCCGGATGCGGGACGGGTTCTTCACGCTCACCGATGTCGCCGGGCTCGACGCCGCCGAGAGCGCGGACACGCTGATCGTGCCGAACCGGCCCGACACCGACGCCCCGCGCTCCCCCGAGGTGCTGGACGCCGTACGCCGCGCGCACGAGCGGGGCGCCCGGCTCATCGGTTTCTGCTCCGGCGCGTTCACGATCGCGGAGGCCGGACTGCTGGACGGGCGGCGGGCGGCCTGCCACTGGATGTGGGCGGAGTCCTTCCGGACGCGGTTTCCGCGGGTACGCCTGGAGCCGGACGTCCTCTTCGTCGACGACGGGGACATCCTCACCGCGTCCGGCAGCGCGTCCGCGCTGGATCTCGGGCTGCACGTCGTGCGGCGCGACCACGGCGCGGAGATCGCCAACGCGGTCTCCCGCCGGCTGGTCTTCGCCGCCCATCGCGACGGCGGGCAGCGCCAGTTCGTCGAGCGGCCGGTACCCGACGTACCGGACGAGTCCCTCGCACCCCTGCTGGCCTGGGTGCAGGAGCGGCTCGGCGAACCGCTGACGGTCGCGGACCTGGCGACGCGGGCGGCGCTCAGCCCGGCGACGCTGCACCGGCGCTTCCGCGCCCAACTGGGGACGACCCCCCTCGCGTGGCTCACCGGCGAGCGGGTCGCGCTCGCCTGCCGGCTCATCGAGCGCGGGGAGGAACGGCTGGACGTGGTGGCGGATCGCAGCGGTCTGGGGACCGCCGCGAACCTGCGGGCGCGACTGCGCCAGGCGACCGGACTCAGCCCGTCGGCCTACCGACGGCGTTTCGGACCGCCCACCGGGGAACCGGTGAGGGCATGAGATACCTCGTACGCGACCGGCTCCTCGGCCTCGGTGAGGACTACTGGATCGAGGACGACCGTGGCAACAAGGTCTTCCTCGTCGACGGCAAGGCCATGCGGCTGCGGGACACCTTCGAGCTGAAGGACACCGGCGGGCGGGTCCTGATCGACATCCACCAGAAGATGCTCGCGCTGCGCGACACGATGATCATCGAGCGGGACGGCGGTCCTCTGGCGACCATCAAGCGCAAACGCCTGTCCCTGCTCCGCAACCACTACCGTGTGTCCCTCGTCGACGGCACCGAACTCGACGTCAGCGGCAAGATCCTCGACCGCGAGTTCGCCATCGACTACGACAACGAACTCCTCGCCCAGATCTCCCGCCGCCGGCTCCACATCCGCGAGACGTACGGCGTCGACGTCGTACGCGAGGACACCGACCCCGCCCTGCTGATCGCGGTGGCGGTATGCGTCATCCACTTGGCGGAGAAGGAACGGTCGGAGGACTGACGTCGGCTCGGCTGCGAGCAGGCGTGCGGCGAGGGACGGCGCCCCACCCACCCGTCACAGCTGCGGGCAGTCGTGCCGCCGGGGCGGCACGGGTGGGCGCAGCGGCACCCACAGCGCCGGGCTGCGCAACCCACCCCGAGCTCGGCGCCGACGCCAGGTGCCGACGCCGGGCGCCGACGCCGGGTGCCGAAGCAATCAGCGGCGAGGAGCGGCAAGCCCCAGCAACCGGTCCTTCAGCGCAGGGAACTGCTCCCGCGTGGTCGCGACCTTGGCGGGGTCGAAGTCCACGGTGAGGACCTCCTCTCCGGACCCCGCCTCGGCGAGAACCTCCCCCCACGGGTCGACCACGATCGAGTGCCCCGCCTGGGGAACTCCCGCATGCGTGCCCGCAGTCCCGCAGGCCAGCACGAACGCCTGGTTCTCAACGGCCCGCGCCTGCGCAAGCAGCGTCCAGTGCGAGCGCCTCCGCTCGGGCCATCCCGCCGGGATGACAAATGTCTCGGCGCCCGCGTCGACAAGTCCGCGGAAGAGCTCCGGGAACCGCAGGTCGTAGCACGTGGCAACCCCGACCACCGTCTGCGGCAGCCGCACCGTCACCAGCTCGGCCCCCGCTCCCATCAGCACGGCCTCGCCCTTGTCGAAGCCGAACCGATGGATCTTCCGGTAGGCCGCGGCGAGTTCACCGGAGGGCGAGAAGACGAGAGAGGTGTTGTACAGGGGCCCCAGGGGCCCCTCGCCCGCGGCGGAGCCGCTGTCGGATGCCGTCCGCTCGGGAATCGAGCCCGCGTGCAGCCACACTCCCGCGTCGCTCGCCGCCTTGGCCATCACCTCGTACGTGGGCCCCTCCAGCGGCTCGGCCTCCGCCCCGAACCCCTCGTACGCGAACGCCCCGGTCGTCCACAGCTCGGGCAGCACCACGAGATCGGCACCGGCTTGTTCTCGTACGAGAGCCGCCACACGCTGCCGACGCGCATCGACCGATTCCGCCTCGTTTACGTCGATCTGGAGGAGAGAGGCGCGCACACTACCACCGTCCTGGCATTCGAGCCGTCCATACGGGCCTACGATCGTCACACGAAAGCACTGCCGGGGTGCCTCACAGCAGCGTAACTTAGCGTCCCAAGACACCCGCTGCCTGTGCACTGCCCGCGCCCAACCGCCCGAGGGGTCCCGTTCCGTGAGTCTGCATCCCAGCCTTCAGTCCTACGCCGACGCCTGGACCCATTCGATCGAAGCGATATCAGAGCTGGTGCAGCCCCTTGTGGAAGGCGAGTGGAACCGGCGGACCCCGTGCCCCGGCTGGTCCGTCCGCGACCTCGTCTCGCACGTCATCGGGATGGACTGCGAAATGCTCGGCGACCCGCGGCCGATCCACACGCTCCCCCGCGACCTGTACCACGTGACGAACGAGCACCAGCGGTACATGGAGATGCAGGTCGACGTACGCCGCCACCACACCGCGCCGGAGATGACCTCCGAGCTGGAGTACACGATCATCCGCCGCAACCGCCAGCTGCGGAACGAGTCCCGGCAGCCCGACACCAAGGTGCGCGGCCCCCTCGGCACCGAGATCACTCTCGAGCAGGCCATGCGCAACCGCGCGTTCGACGTCTGGGTGCACGAGCAGGACCTCCGCGCCACCCTCGGCCGGCCGGGCAACCTCGACTCCCCGGGCGCGCAGATCGTCCGCGACGAACTCCTCGCCGCGCTCCCGAAGGTGGTCGCCAAGGACGCGGGTGCCCCGGCGAACTCGGCGGTCGTCTTCGACGTCCACGGGCCGGTCGAGTTCCTCCGCACGGTCCGCGTCGACGCCGACGGACGCGGCTCCATAGACGGCGCCCCCTCCCTCGGCCCGGCCGCCTCCCTCGCTCTCGACTGGGAAACCTTCGTCCGCCTGACCTGCGGCCGCGTCCACGCCGACGCCGTCGCGGACCGCATCAAGGCAGAGGGCGACCCGGACCTGACGGCAGCGATCCTCAGGTCACTGGCCATCACGCAGTAGGAAGTTCTCGGCCCGTCCGGCGTTCGAGGACGAGGCCGTCAAGGCCGAAGCGGGGGTCCGGGGGGCGGCAGCCCTCCGGATACGGGACGGGCCAGGGGCGGTGGGGGCGAAAAGAACTACTGCCGCCGCCCCCGCGAACCTACCCTTCCCCCATGACCGATCCCTCGGCCCCACCCCGCCTCACCCGCCTCACCTTCCACGGCCCCCTCTCCGAGGCACGAGCAACGCGCCTGGTGCAGCGCCTGACCCGGACAAACCCCACCACCGTGCTCGACATCGGCTGTGGCTGGGCCGAGCTGATGCTCCGTCTCCTGGCCGCCGCCCCCGGCGCGAAGGGCATCGGCATCGACCTGAACGCCGATGACCTGGACCGCGGCCGACGCAACGCGGCGCAGCGAGGGCTTGCGAACAGGGTCGAGTTCGTCGAGGAGTCCGCACTCGGCACGGCTCACGGCCCCGCCGACGTCGTCCTTTGTCTGGGTGCCGGCCACGCCCTCAGCGAGGCCGAACCCCCCGGGCACACCGTCGAAGCCCTCCGCGAGCTGCGCCGCCTCGTCAGCGACGAGGGCCGCGTGCTGCTCGGCGAGGGGTTCTGGCAGCGCACGCCCACACCCGCCGAGCTGTCCGGGATGTGGCCGGGCGCCTCGGCGGACGAGCAGTACGAACTCCCGGCACTCGTCGATCTCGCCGTCGCGGCCGGTTTCCGGCCCGAGTGGATCGAGACGGCCTCCCTGGAGGAGTGGGAGGAGTTCGAGTCGGGCTACCAGGCGGACGCGGAGGTGTGGCTCGCCGGCCACCCCGACCACCCCCTCGCGGCCGAGACCCGGGAACGCCTGGACCGCCACCGCCGCGCCTGGATGGGCTACCGCGGCGTCCTGGGCCTGGCCTACCTCACGCTGGTCCCCACGACCTGACGTACCACTGCGCATTGACGCACCGCGGCCCCTGACGCATCGCTGGGCCATACGCACCGCTACGCAGGCACGTGCACCGTCTCCACCCGGCTCGCGACCAACCGCTCCCGCTCCCTGCGAGCCGCCTGCTTCCGCAACCGGAAGATCTGGCTCAGGCCGACCGCCTGGAGGACGAACACGGCGGCGAAGGCGACGCGGTAGTTGTCGCCGGTCGCGTCGAGGAGCACGCCGATGGCCAGCAAGGTCGTCATGGAGGCGACGAAACCGCCCATGTTGGTGATGCCGGAGGCGGTGCCCTGACGCTCGGGCGGGTTGGCGGGCCGGGCGAAGTCGAAGCCGATCATCGAAGCCGGGCCGCAGGCCCCCAGCACGACGCACAGCACGATCAGCAGCCACATCGGGTCGTGCTCGGCGGGATAGGCCAACGCCACCGCCCAGACGATCGCCGTCGCCGTCACCGTGCCGAGCGCCAGCGGAAGCCGCGCCGCGTGATGCCGGGCGACGATCTGCCCGTAGATCAGGCCGACCACCATGTTGGAGAGGACGACGAGCGTCAGCAGCTCACCGGCCGTCGCCCGGCTGAGCCCCTGCGCCTCGACCAGGAACGGCAGGCCCCACAGCAACAGGAACACCATCGCCGGGAACTGCGTCGTGAAGTGCACCCACAGGCCGAGCCGCGTGCCGGGCTCCCGCCAGGACGCGGCGATCTGGCGACGGACGTATGCGGCCCCCTGGTGCGGGAACGGCTCCGGCTCGTGTCCGTCGGGGTGGTCCTTCAGGAACAACAGCAGGAGTACGAGGACCACGACGCCGGCGAGGGCGCTGCCCGCGAACGCCGCCGTCCAGCCCACCCCGTGCAGCAGCCGCGCGATGACGAGGGTCGAGACCAGGTTGCCCGCCATGCCGACCAGACCGGCGAGCTGCGCCACCATCGGACCGCGCCGGGCCGGGAACCACCGGGTGCCGAGCCGCAGCACGCTGATGAACGTCATCGCGTCGCCGCAGCCCAGCAGCGCGCGCGAGGCCAGCGCCATGCCGTACGAGGAGGAGAACGCGAAGCCCAACTGCCCGGCCGTGAACAGCAGGACGCCGATGGTCAGCACCTTCTTCGTGCCGAGCCGGTCGACCAGCAGGCCGACGGGTATCTGCATGCCCGCATAGACGAGGAGTTGGAGGATCGAGAAGGTGGACAGCGCGGAGGCGCCCACCTGGAAGCGGTCGGCGGCATCGAGCCCGGCCACCCCCAACGACGTGCGGAAGATGACGGCGACGAAGTAGACGGAGACACCGATGCCCCAGACGGCGATCGCGCGCCGACCGCCGGGCGGGTCTCCGGGCAGCGACAGGGCGGAGCTGGAGCTCATCGGACCTCGCCCCGCGCAAGGTTGGAGAACCAGGAGACGTGCCGGTGAATGATGCCGACGACCACTTCCGCGTCGCCGGAGCGCAGCGCTTCGAGGATCTGCTGGTGTTCGGCGAGCGTCTTGGTGATCCGGTCGGGGTGCGCGTGCATGACGGCGACTCCCATCCTCAACTGCCGGTCTCGGAGCTGGTCGTAGAGCCGGGAGAGGATCTCGTTGCCGCCGCTGCGGACGATCTCCGCGTGGAAGCAGCGGTCGGTGATCGCGGCTCCCGCCAGATCCCCGGCGGCGGCCTGCTCCCTCTGCTGCGCCAGCAACTCCTCCAGACGTGCGATGAGCTGGGGAGAAGCCGGCACGGCCTTGCGCGCGGCATGCTCCTCGACGAGCTGCCGGGTCTCGACCACGTCCGCGATCTCCTGTGCGGAGACGGGCAGGACGAGCGCACCCTTCTTCGGGTAGAGCTTGATCAGCCCCTCGGCCTCCAGCCGGAGCAGCGCCTCGCGCACCGGCGTGCGCGAGACCCCCACGGCCTCGGCGAGCTCGCCCTCGGTCAGCAGCGTCCCGCCCTCGTAACGGCGTTCCAGCACACCCTGCTTGACGTGCGCGTAGACACGGTCGGCGGCGGGGGGTTGCTTCATGGACTGCTTCAGCGACTGGTTCGCGGGCACGGATGGGGCTGAGGGCATGCGCACATCATAGATACAACACGCACCCATGGCCGCGGGCATTCCAGCATGCGGACCACGGGAGATGCCCATGGATCACGCGACGCTTCCGATGTAACCCGCGTCACAAAACTCTCACCCCTTCGCCGTACATCCCTTTCCGCGCCTCACTGGTCCGTACGGGAGACGGCACTGCCATGTGTCGTTCTCCCAGGGGCATTTCGCGCATTCGGAGCGTTCATTTTGATTACCGGCATTAAGGGCACGCGTTTCCGCAGGGCCGCCGCTGTGACTCTCACGACCGGCGCCGTGCTGGCCGCCGGCGCCTTGGGTGCGGCGCCCGCGGGCGCTGTGACCACGCCCACGATCGCCGCCGCGGGCGGCTATGTGATGAACAACGGCACGGGCACGACCCTCTACACCAAGGCCGCGAACACCCGCCGTTCCACCGGCTCCACCACCAAGATCATGACCGCCAAGGTGGTGCTGGCCCAGTCGAACCTCAACCTGGACGCCAAGGTCACCATCCAGAAGGCGTACAGCGACTACGTCGTCGCCAACAACGCCTCCCAGGCGCACCTGATCGTCGGTGACAAGGTGACGGTTCGTCAGCTCCTGTACGGGCTGATGCTGCCGTCCGGCTGTGACGCCGCCTACGCGCTTGCCGACAAGTTCGGCAGCGGCACGACCCGTGCCGCGCGCGTGAAGTCGTTCATCGGCAAGATGAACACCGCCGCGCAGAGCCTCGGCCTGAAGAACACGCACTTCGACTCGTTCGACGGCATCGGCCACGGCGCCAACTACTCGACGCCGCGCGACCTGACGAAGATCGCCAGCAGCGCGCTGAAGAACTCCACCTTCAAGTCGATCGTGAAGACGGTCAGCACCAAGCAGAAGGCCACCACCAAGAGCGGCGGCTACCGCTACTACTCCTGGGAGAACACCAACAAGCCGCTGCTGACCGGCTACACCGGCACCATCGGCGTCAAGACCGGTTCCGGTCCCGAGGCCAAGTACTGCCTCGTCTTCGCCGCCACCCGCAACGGCAAGACGGTCATCGGCACGGTCCTCGCCTCCACTTCCATCGACGCCCGCACGGCGGACGCGAAGAAGCTGATGAGCTACGGCTTCGCCAAGTAGCCGAGGCACACGGACCTTCACCCAGGAGGCCCGCGCACACGACGAAGAGGGCCTGCCGCGAGCCGCGCGGCAGGCCCTCTTCGGTCTGCGGGGATCAGCCGTGCATGAGCGGCGAGCCGTACAGCTCCTTGGTGATCGCGCCCTTGCCGTCGCCCTCGATGTCGTACACGACCGTCGAGTCCGAGGACCAGTACAGGTCCTTGTTGTACGTCACCGACGGCACGGTGCAGGTGCTCGCGGGACCGGGCTCACCGGGGCCCGAGTAGTCGTTGTTGAACAGGGCTGTCCAGTCGTACGTCTTCGAGGCCACGATCGTGTCGCTGCCGCCCGAGTCCGCACGCGACTCGACTCGCGTGGTGATCTTGAACGAGGTGAATCTCTTGCTGTTGTCGATCACCTGGTCGTCGACGATATTCCAGGTGACATTGCTCGACGCGGTCATCTTCCCCGAGGTCACGGCGGCACAGTTCTCTATGTAGTACGTCGTCTCGGGCTTCTGACCCGGGAAAACAATGTTGAACTGGTGCGCGAACGCATCCGAGCACGAGCTGACCGCGGCCGCCGGAGAGGCGAACGCGATATCGCCGGCGAGCGCGCCGCCCACGAGGGCGAACATGGCGAGAGACTTGCCCATCGTCCGGGAATTTCCAACCGTCAAGGGATTTCCTTTCGAGTAGGGCCCACGTCCGAAAAGGTGGGCCCGCCGAACGACTTCCGAGTCGGCGGGCTCGAGCCCTTTTCCCCCCGCCAGCTGCCGAATGGCTGGTCGAACCACCCGACGGTGGTGATCTCAGGCAGGCAAAGATCAAGGAAAGCAGGTAATTCGAAACTTGGCTGGTTCCATTCGCTCGGAACACTCGGGATCCCACGCACAGGGCGCCCCTTCTCGTTCGAGAAGGGGCGCCCTGTGACGGACTGCGGGCTTTACGCCCAGGTGATCAGCCGCTTCGGCTGCTCCAGGATCGCCGCCACATCGGCGAGGACCTTGGAGCCCAGCTCGCCGTCGACCATGCGATGGTCGAAGGAGAGCGCCAGCGTGGTGACCTGACGGGGCTTGACCTTGCCCTTGTGGACCCAGGGCTGGAGCTTGATCGCGCCGATCGCGAGGATCGCGGACTCGCCGGGGTTGAGGATCGGCGTGCCCGTGTCGACGCCGAAGACGCCGACGTTCGTGATGGTGACCGTGCCGCCCTGCATCGCGGCGGGCGAGGTCTTGCCCTCACGGGCCGTGGCCACCAACTCGCCGAGTGACTCGGCCAGTTGGGGCAGGGTCTTGGCGTGGGCCTCCTTGATGTTCGGCACGATCAGGCCACGGGGCGTGGCCGCGGCGATGCCCAGGTTCACATAGTGCTTCTGGACGATTTCCTGGTTGGCCTCGTCCCAGGACGCGTTGACCTCGGGGTTGCGCTTGATCGCGACCAGCAGGGCCTTGGCGATGAGCAGCAGCGGGTTCACCCGCAGCCCCTGCATCTCCTTGTCCTGCTTCAGCTCCTCGACGAGCTTCATCGTGCGCGTCACGTCGACCGTCACGAACTCGGTGACATGCGGCGCGGTGAACGCCGAGCCGATCATGGCCTGAGCGGTCGCCTTGCGGACGCCCTTGACCGGGATACGGGTCTCACGCACCGTGTCGTACGTGACGGCCGGGGCGGGCGCCTGGGCCCGAACCGGAGCCGGGACCTCCGCCACGACCGGGGCCGGGGCGGGTGCCGGGGCGACCGCCGCGTGCACGTCCTCGCGCGTGATGATGCCGTCCGGGCCCGACGGTGTGACCGTCGCCAGGTCGACGCCGAGGTCCTTGGCGAGCTTGCGGACCGGGGGCTTGGCGAGGGGACGCTGCTGGGTGTGTCCGTGGCCGTTGAGCTCGCCCTGGATCGCCGTGGCCGCCAGGAACGGCTCGGGCTGCTGCGCCGGGACCTCGACGCCCTTGCGGGGGCGGCGCTTGGTGGAGGACTCGGCGACGCCGTACCCGACGAGCACAGGCGTGCGCCCCTCGGGCTTGGGCTCTTCGGCGGGAGCCGGCTCCTCGGTGACGGTCTCCTGGGCCGGGACCTGCTCGGCGGGTGCCCCACCGGCCACGTCCACCGCGATGATCACCTGGCCCACGTCCACCGTCGTCCCCTCGGGGAAGCGGAGTTCGCGCACCACACCGTCGTAGGGGATGGGCAGTTCCACGGCGGCCTTGGCGGTCTCGACCTCGCAGACGACCTGGCCGTCGGTGACCTGGTCACCGGGCTGGACGTACCACTTGAGGATCTCCGCCTCGGTGAGTCCCTCGCCCACGTCGGGCATCTTGAACTCGCGGAGCCCCGACGCGTTCTCAGTCATCGTCGTCACGACCCTCTCCTCAGTACGCCAGCGAGCGGTCGACGGCGTCGAGCACCCGGTCCAGGCCCGGAAGGTACTCCTCCTCCAGGCGCGCCGGCGGATACGGGGCGTGATAGCCGCCGACCCGCAGGACGGGTGCCTCCAGGTGGTAGAAGCACCGCTCCGTGATGCGGGCGGCGATCTCCGCGCCCGTACCGAGGAACACCGGGGCCTCGTGCACCACGACCAGGCGGCGGGTCTTCTCGACCGAGGCCTGGACGGAGTCGAAGTCGATGGGGGACATCGAGCGCAGGTCCAGGACCTCGACCGACTTGCCCTCCTCCTGGGCGGCCGCGGCGGCCTCCAGGCAGACCTTCACCATCGGGCCGTACGCGGCGAGTGTCAGGTCGGCGCCCTCGCGCACCACGCGTGCCTTGTGCAGGGGGCCGGGGATCGCCTCGGTGTTGACCTCGGACTTGTCCCAGTAGCGCCGCTTGGGCTCGAAGAAGATCATCGGGTCGTCGCTCTGGATGGCCTGCTGCATCATCCAGTACGCGTCGGACGCGTTCGACGGAGAGACCACCTTCAGCCCCGCCACGTGGGCGAACAGCGCCTCGGGGGACTCGGAGTGGTGCTCGACGGCGCCGATGCCGCCGCCGTAGGGAATGCGGATCACGACGGGGAGCTTGATCTTGCCGAGCGCCCTCGCGTGCATCTTCGCGAGCTGCGTGACGATCTGGTCGTACGCCGGGAAGACGAAACCGTCGAACTGGATCTCCACCACCGGGCGGTAGCCGCGCAGCGCGAGGCCGATCGCCGTGCCGACGATGCCCGACTCGGCGAGCGGGGTGTCGATCACCCGGTCCTCGCCGAAGTCCTTCTGCAGGCCGTCGGTGACCCGGAAGACACCGCCGAGCTTGCCGACGTCCTCGCCCATGATGAGGACCTTGGGGTCGGCGTCGAGGGCCGTGCGCAGCGACTCGTTGATCGCCTTGGCCAGCGCCATCTTCTCTGCAGCCATCGCTACTTGCCCTCCCCAGCATCCGCGAACGACGCCTGGTAGGCGGCGAACTGGGCCCGCTCCTCGTCGACGAGCGCGTGCCCGTCCGCGTACACGTTCTCGAAGATGGCGAAGTGGTCCGGGTCCGGCATGGCCCGTACGACTTCGCGTACTCGTTTGCCCAACGCTTCGCTCTCGGCCTCGAGTTCCGCGAAGAATCCCTCGTCCGCGTGGTTCGAGGCTTCGAGGTACGTACGCAGGCGCAGGATCGGGTCCTTCGCCTCCCAGGACTCGCGCTCCTCGTCGGCCCGGTACTTGGTCGGGTCGTCGGAGGTGGTGTGCGCGCCCATGCGGTAGGTGTACGCCTCCACCAGGGTGGGGCCCTCGCCGCGGCGGGCCCGCTCCAGCGCCCACTTGGTGACGGCCAGGCAGGCGAGGACGTCATTGCCGTCGACGCGGACGCCCGGGAAGCCGAAGCCCTGCGCGCGCTGGTAGAGCGGGACGCGGGTCTGCTTCTCGGTCGGTTCGGAGATCGCCCACTGATTGTTCTGGCAGAAGAACACGACGGGGGCGTTGTAGACCGCGGAGAAGGTGAACGATTCGGCGACATCGCCCTGACTGGAGGCGCCGTCTCCGAAGTACGCGATCACGGCCGAGTCGGCGCCGTCCTTGGCCACGCCCATGGCGTAGCCGGTGGCGTGCAGCGTCTGCGAGCCGATGACGATCGTGTAGAGGTGGAAGTTGTTGCTGTTCGGGTCCCAGCCGCCGTTGTTCACGCCGCGGAACATGCCGAGCAGGTTGGTCGGATCGACCCCGCGGCACCAGGCGACGCCGTGCTCGCGGTAGGTCGGGAAGACGTAGTCGTCCTCGCGGGTGGCCCGGCCGGAGCCGATCTGGGCGGCCTCCTGGCCGAGCAGCGAGGCCCACAGGCCCAGCTCGCCCTGGCGCTGCAGGGAGGTGGCCTCGGCGTCGAAGCGACGGGTCAGCACCATGTCCCGGTACAGGCCGCGCAGCTCTTCGGGGGTGATGTCGGCGACGTACGGGTCGTACGTCGCGTCCTTGACCCGCTTGCCTTCCGGGGTCAGCAGCTGAACGAGCTCGGGCTCGGCGCCCGTCGTACCCGGCGATTTCTTGGCGGCCGGGCTGGTGCGCTTGGCACCGGCGCTCGCGGCGCTCTTCGTACCGGCGCTGCGTCGCGGCTTGCTCGCGGCAGTGCTCTCCACGGTCACGTGTGCTCCTCCGTCGGTCCGGCCCCAGGGGTTGCCGGGTGGCCAGTGCGGCTCGCCTGTTCCAGTACCCGTGCACGGGGTGGGTGCACTCGGCCGGGAACAGGCGTGACAGGTGCCCCGGCGAGCGCCCTGCAACAGTCACGTTACCCAGTGCTTCACAATTCTGTGAAACCCCTCCTGACCTGCGTTTTTGCTTGGATTTCCAAGTACTTTTTAGTCGGATTTCCAAGTAATTCGCGTCCGTCGGGAACAGTCGCTGGTCACAGCACTGGTCACAGCCTTGCAGGAGGCCGGAACACCGGCACGTTATCCCGGCCACCCCGGACTCGGGAAGAGTTCACTTCCGGCAGGGCCGATGGCTGTGTGTGACACTGACTTTGTGCGCGAAGACGGAAAAGTCACCGTATTTCTTCTCGACGACCATGAGGTGGTGCGCCGAGGAGTTCATGAGCTGCTCTCGGTGGAGGACGACATCGAGGTGGTCGGCGAGGCCGGCACGGCGGCCGATGCGCTGGTGCGGATTCCCGCCACCCGACCGGACGTGGCCGTCCTGGACGTACGGCTCCCGGACGGCAGCGGCGTGGAGGTCTGCCGCGAGATCCGGTCCCGCAACGAGGACATCAAGTGCCTGATGCTGACCTCGTTCGCCGACGACGAGGCCCTCTTCGACGCGATCATGGCCGGCGCTTCGGGCTATGTCCTCAAGGCCATCCGCGGCAGTGAACTGCTCTCGGCCGTACGGGACGTCGCCGCCGGACAGTCCCTGCTCGACCCGGTGGCCACCGCCCGCGTCCTGGAACGGCTGCGCGACGGCGGCGGCGCCAAGAACGACGCCGAACTCGCGCACCTCACCGAGCAGGAGCGCAAGATCCTCGACCTGATCGGCGAGGGCCTCACCAATCGCGCGATCGGGGAACGGCTGCACCTCGCCGAGAAAACGATCAAGAATTTCGAGTCTGCTGTCCAAGCTGGGAATGGCACGGCGGTCCCAGGCGGCGGCGTACGTGGCGCGGGTACAGGCGGAGAAGCAGAACCGCTGAGCCGGCTTTTCGCGCACGCCGCCGATTGATTCGGGACTTTCGGCCCCCCACAGGGGGGCGGGTGCCCCTTTTCCGGCGCCCCGAGGTGCCGGAGATTGGGAGGCATGCCCACCGACGAACGGTCCGCCGACGAGCGGTCCGCCGACGAAAAGCTCGCCGTGGAGCTGATCGGCCGCACCGATTACGGCCGGGTGGCCGATCAGCATGCGCGCACTGCCCTTCCTCGCGTTCGCCCGCCACATCGTGGTCGACGGCCGCGTGCTGCTGCGGATGCCCCGCAACTGCGGCTATCACCACGCCTGCGCGGGCAGCGTCATCGCGTACGGCACCGACAACCTGAGCTCCGCGCGACCGGGCGAGAGCCTGTGGTCCGTGCAGGTCGTGGGCCATTGCGAGCCCATCGCGCCGACCGAGGCCGAACGGGAGCTCTTCGGTCCCGCTCCGCGTTTCGTCGACGGCGAGCCCTTCGAACCGGTCTATCTGGGCATCGACCCGCAGTTCGCCACCGTGCACTCGACGGACGGTGGCCTGGAACGGCAGTTCCAGCACATCCTGTGACTCTGCCGTGATCGAAGACGACTGTCTGTGACAACGTCGAGGTCAGGGCCCCGACTCGTGCCCTAGCATCTGCCGCGTGCCGCGTTCCTCTGTACCACCCCCGGTGTCTCACGCGCCCCCTCTGGGCGCCCTCCTCCGCCAGTACGCCGCCGGGTCCGCGCTCACCTGCGATCCCGTCGACCAGGGGCTGCTCAACCGCGGCTACCGGCTGTGCACCACCCGCGGCCGGTACTTCCTCAAGCACCACTTCGACCCCGAGACCGCCGACCCCGCCGCCATCGCCCGCCAGCACCGGGCGACCCAGCGCCTCGCGGACCTCGGCGTTCCCGTCGCCCCACCGCTGACCGGCACCGACGGGCGCACGGTCGCCATCGTCGGGGGCCACTCCTACGCGCTGCACCCGTGGATCGACGGGCGACACCGGCACGGCGGCCAGCTCACCACGGAGCAGTGCGCGCGCCTGGGGGCGCTCCTGGGCGTCGTACACGCGAGTCTGGAACGGGTGATGCCGGCGCAGGGGCGGGCGGCGGCGAGACCGGCCGACGGCGAGTCCACCAAGGGCGCCTGGACCACGGAAGGCGTCGATCCCGCCCGGGGCGCCGACCCCGCCGACACCTTCGCCCTCATCGACCGCCTGCTCGCCCGGGTACGCCGGCACCGTCCCCCCGACGCCTTCGACGAGCTGGCCCGGCACCGGCTCCTGGAACGGCGCGCCCTCCTGGAACGGCACGCCGACCGACGGCCCCCGATGGGCGGCTCGGTGGGCTGGGTGCACGGCGACTTCCACCCGTTCAACCTGCTGTATCGCGACGGCGAACCGGCCGCGATCGTCGACTGGGACCGGCTGGGCGTCCACCCCCGCGCCGAGGAGGCGGTCCGTGCCGCGGTGATCTTCTTCGTACGCCCCGTCGGCACACTCGACCTCACGAAGGTGCGGGCCTACGCGCGCGCGTACCGGCGCGCCGCGGGGGCCACACCCGGCCAACTCACGGCCGCTGTGCACCGCGTGTGGTGGGAGCGCCTCAACGACTTCTGGATACTGCGCTGGCACTACGAGCGCGGGGACACCCGCGCCGATCCCCAGTTCCCGGCGGCCTCGGCGCTGGCGGTGTGGTGGACCCGGGAGTACGAGTCGGTGTGCGAGGCGTTCGTGGGGTGATCCTCACACCCCGGGCAGCCTGGTCGAACGCCACGCGCGCGTGGAGCCCGATTCGGGCCGCACGCGCGCGTGGAGGGCGTTTTCGCTCAGCGGGTCAGCCGAACAGCGTGGGTCAGGGACCACCCTCGCCACCGGCTGTCGTGCCACCGATGTCGACGCCGCCGTCCGTCGGAGCCGCCGTCGTCGGGTCGTCCGTCGGCGTCGTCTGGTCGTCCGTCGGCTCATCGGTGGTCGGCGTCGTCTTGGTCGGCTCGTCGGTCGGCTGGTCCGTCGGCCGGCTGGTGTCGCTGGCGGAGGGCGTGTACGACGGGGTGTAGTCCGAGCTGCCGCCGGTGCTGGTGGAGTCGTCCGTGGAGGTGTCCGTGGCCTCGTCGGTCGCCTCGTCGCTCGGCGTCTCGGTGGACTGGTCTTCGGTGCTGGCGTGCGTGGTGGCCGGCGAGTGCGTCGTGCCCGTGTCCCCGCCGCTGCCGCCGCCCGTCTTGTGGAGCGCGAGCGCGACACCCGCCGCGATCGCGATCACCGCGAGCACCGCGAGGATCCACAGCTTGCCGCGGCCGCCGCCCCGATTGCCGTGCCCCTCGAAACCGCCGTCGTCCCCGCCGCCGTATCCGGCGGGCAGGATCGGCTGCGGGATCTGCGTGGTGCCCGAGTCGGTGGGGTGCGGCAGCACCGTCGTGCCCGCGAAACCCGCCGCCGGAGTGTGCAGGCCCTCGTGCACGGTGACCGGGCCGGTGTTCCAGGTGCCCGTGTGGCTGCCCTGGTCGTACAGCATCTGCAGCCCGTACTGGACGAGCCCGCGCATCTCCTCGGCGGTCTGGAACCGGTCGTCCGGCTCCTTCGCGAGCGCGCGCATGACGAGCCCGTCGAGCTCCGGCGGCGCCGCGTCCGAGACCTCGGAAGGGGGTACCGGAGTGTCCTGGACGTGCTGGTAGACGACCGACAGTGGCGTCTCACCGGTGAACGGGGGCCGCAGCGCGAGGAGTTCGTAGAGCAGGCAGCCGGTCGCGTACAGGTCGGAGCGGTGGTCGACGGCCTTGCCGAGCGCCTGCTCCGGGGAGAGGTACTGCGGCGTGCCCATGACCATGCCTGTCTGCGTCATCGTCGACTGCGCGCCGTGCAGGGCGCGCGCGATGCCGAAGTCCATGACCTTGACCGCGCCGGTGTCCGTGATGATCACGTTCGCCGGCTTGATGTCGCGGTGCACGATGCCGTGCTGGTGCGAGTAGGCGAGCGCCTCGAGGACACCCGACACGATGATCAGCGCCTGCTCGGGCCCGGGGGCCTCGGCGTTGATCAGCAGATCGCGGATCGTGCGGCCCTCGACGATCTCCATCACGATGTACGGGACGACGCCGTGGCCGACCACGTCCTCGCCGGAGTCGTACACGGCGACGACCGCGTGGTGGTTGAGCCCGGCGACCGACTGTGCCTCGCGGGTGAAGCGGGCCTTGGACACCGGGTCCTCGGCCAGATCGGAACGGAGCAGCTTGACCGCGACGGTCCGTCCGAGGCGCACGTCCTCGGCCGCGAACACCTCGGCCATGCCGCCCCGGCCGAGTCTGCGGGTCAGCCGATATCGGCCGTCGCCGACCAGCCCGCCGTTACCCCACATCTCCGGCGCATCTGACATACCGCCGCCAGTCGCCTCGGGGTCGGACGGGCCCTGAGCGCGCTGCTGCTGTGCCATCAGTCCTCGCCGTCGTTTCTGCCCGCGGTCTGCGCGGTGGTTGTTACGGTCTCCGTCGGGCCACGCTACAGGCTCGGCGCAAGGCGCCGAGCCGAGATGGACGTGAGATGGACCGGCCATCAAACCCGTCACAGGGGCCCGCATGCAAATTCTGTGTACCGGCCGTACGGCACCTGTAACGCTTCCGCGACGCTTCTTTCGCAGACGGTCACGGAACGGGCACCGAGCTTGACGTGTCAGGGCCCTGGGGCAGACTTGGCCGGGAATAAGCCAATCGATCACCGAAGACCGGCCGCGCACCGCTCAGTTGCGCGCCACACAACAGATCACGGACCGCGGGAGCAACCAGCCGCTGCCGCCGCGCCGATGGGGGACGCAGAACATGAGCCAGGACGGCGCACAGGGCCGGTACGCGGGGCGTGCGGTCGCCGGCGGCCGCTACCAGCTGCGCGATCTGCTCGGCGAGGGCGGCATGGCCTCGGTGCATCTCGCGTACGACTCGGTGCTCGACCGCCAAGTGGCGATCAAGACCCTGCACACCGAGCTGGGCCGCGAGCAGGCCTTCCGCGAGCGCTTCCGCCGCGAAGCCCAGTCGGTGGCGAAGCTCACGCACACGAACATCGTCTCGGTCTTCGACACCGGCGAGGACGACCTCGACGGCATGACGACTCCGTACATCGTCATGGAGTACGTCGAGGGCCGCCCGCTCGGCTCCGTGCTCGACCAGGACATCGCGCAGTACGGCGCCATGCCCGCCGACAAGGCCCTGAAGATCACCGCGGACGTGCTCGCGGCCCTGGAGATCAGCCACGAGATGGGCCTGGTCCACCGGGACATCAAGCCGGGCAACGTGATGATGACCAAGCGTGGCGTCGTCAAGGTGATGGACTTCGGCATCGCCCGCGCCATGCAGTCCGGTGTCACCTCGATGACGCAGACCGGCATGGTCGTCGGCACCCCGCAGTACCTCTCCCCGGAGCAGGCCCTCGGCAGAGGCGTGGACGCCAGATCCGACCTGTACTCGGTCGGCATCATGCTGTTCCAACTGGTCACCGGGCGGCTGCCGTTCGAGGCGGACTCCCCGCTGGCCATCGCTTACGCGCATGTTCAGGAGGAGCCGGTCGCGCCCTCCTCGATCAACCGCTCGCTCCCGCCTGCCGTGGACGCGCTGGTCGCCCGCGCACTGAAGAAGAACCCGAACGAGCGTTTCCCGAGCGCCGAGACCATGCGCGACGAATGCCTGCGCGTGGCCCAGTCGTTCCAGGCCGCCGCTCCGAGCATCGTGCCGGGCGCCCAGACGTCGAGCGGCGCGGGCGTCGGCTCCGCCGTCTTCCCGCCGGTCGAGCAGGGCACCCCGGCGCCGGGCCCGGTACAGATGCCGTACCAGCCGGGCCCGTACGGCACCCCGACTCCGGCGCCGGGCCCTGCCCCTTCCCCGGCGTACGGCTATCCGCAGCAGGGCGGCTACCAGACTCCGCCGCAGACCGCGGCGTACTCCCCGCAGCAGGGGACGTCCACTCCGCCGCCGTACAACCTGACGCCTCAGCCCACGACCCCCGTCTCGGGCGGTTCGGGGAGCAAGAAGAGCAACAAGGGCGTCGTCGTCGGGTCGATCGTGGTCGCGCTCGTCGCGATCGGCGGCCTGATCACGGCACTCACGCTGAACGGCGGCAGCGACGACGACAAGGGCGGCAGCGACGCCAGCAAGTCGCCCTCCGTGGTGGCGGGGCACAAGGGGCCGGACACGACGAAGACGATCGAGACGGCCAAGTGCACGGAGCCGCAGGAGTCGTACGACGACCCGGACAAGATCCAGGTCCCCGACTTCACCTACAAGTACATCAAGTCGGTCAAGTCCTGCTTCCAGGCCGCGGGCTGGCAGATGAAGGAGACGAAGGTCGACGAGAACACCTTCGGCGAGGGCACGGTCATGGACCAGTTCCCCTCCGCCGGGACGGACGTCGACCCGAAGGAGATGCCCGAGATCGAGCTCAAGATCTCGACGGGCAACCCGTCCTGATCCACGTTCGGCGCGCGCTGATGCGCCTCTGACAAGCGAAGGGCCCGGCACTTTCGTGCCGGGCCCTTTCGTAGGGGGTGTAGCTCCCCGGTTTCGTAGGGGGTGTCGCTCCCCGGCTACAGGTACGGTCCGCCCGAGCGGCCGCCCGCGCGGGGGTCCTCGTCGCCGTCGGGGCCTCCCATGCCCGGCGGGAGGGCGCGGCGCATCTGCTCCAGCTGGGCCCTGGCCGCCATCTGCTGGGCGAACAGGGTCGTCTGGATCCCGTGGAACAGTCCCTCGAGCCATCCCACCAACTGGGCCTGCGCGATCCGCAGTTCCGCGTCGCTGGGCGTCGCCTCGTCGGCGAAGGGCAGGGAGAGCCGCTCCAGTTCCTCGACGAGCTCGGGGGCCAGGCCGTCCTCCAGCTCCTTCACGGAGCTCGCGTGGATCTCCTTGAGCCGGACACGGCTCGCCTCGTCGAGAGGTGCGGCTCGCACTTCCTCCAGCAGCTGCTTGATCATGCTGCCGATGCGCATCACCTTGGCGGGCTGTTCCACCATCTCAGTCACCGGGACCTCGCGGGAGTCCTCGTCTCCGGTGCCACCGAGAGCCATTCCGTCCTGGCCTACGACCAGGATCTGAGGGTTCTCCGGCGACCTTTCGTTCCTCGGCATCTCCATGCCGCCATTCTCTCGCACCCGTGGACCACATCTCTGTGGTGCCCCCACTGCGGGGTGATCCACCGTGTATGTCCCTCAATGGGCGGCCGCTGGGATGCCGGGGCAAAAGGAGCGTGTGAGGCTTGTCCCGTTGATCTCGGGACTCCTCACCAGGAGGGGGTCACCGGCATGACTCCATGGCTTCGCACGCTGCGCGTGACAGGACTGCTGCTCGCCCTCATGACGGGCGCCGTACCCCTGTCGTACGCCGCCGATCCCGCCCCCTCGGCAGACGCCTCCCGCGCGGGGAGCGTCGCAGGTGAGGGGCGCGCCCGGCCCGGGCGCGCGGAGCCGATGGAGCCGGACACCCCTGACGACCCCGACACCGGGGACGGGGAGCCGACGGACGCCGGCCTCGATCCCGCAGTCCCCGGCCGCCCGGAGGCGAGCGCCGCCACCGAGCCGCCCGGGAACGCGGTGATCCCCGTCCGGCAGAACGGGGTCGGCCCGGCGCCCGCCCCCGAACCGGTCCTGCAGATCCTGCCCCTCGGAAGCGGACTGATCCTGATCGGGCTGGGCCTGGGGCTGGCCTTCGTCGGCCTGCGCGTACGGCGCCGCTGAAGGCGTACGGCGCCGCACGGCCAGTGCGCTCGCCAGGGGGTGCGCTCGCCAGGCAGTGCGCTCGCTAGGGTGCGACGAGCAGCACCTTGCCGATGTGGCTGCTCTCCTCCAGGACCCGGTGCGCCGTCGCCGCGTCACTCATCGCCAGCTCGCGGTCGATGATCGGGCGTACATGGCCGGAGTCGATCAGCGGCCACACATGCTCGCGTACGGCCGCCACGATCGCCGCCTTCTCGCCGAGCGGGCGGGCACGCAGCGAGGTCGCACTGATGGCGGCACGCTTGTTGAGGAGAGCGGCGATGTTCAGCTCGGCCTTGATTCCGCCCTGCATTCCGATGATCGCGAGCCGTCCGTTGACGGCGAGGGTGCGCACATTCGGATCCAGGTACTTGGCGCCCATGTTGTCGAGGATGACATCGGCGCCGGCGCCGTCCGTGGCCCGCTTGATCTCCTCGACGAAGTCCTGCTCGCGGTAGTTGATCAGGATGTCCGCGCCCAACTCGGCGCAGAAGTCGAGTTTCTCCTTGCTGCCCGCCGTGACCGCGACCGTCGCGCCGACGGCCTTCGCCAGCTGGATCGCCATGGTACCGATACCGCTGGAGCCGCCGTGCACGAGCAAGGTCTCGCCCGGGCGCAGGTGGGACACCATGAAGACGTTGGACCAGACGGTGCAGGTCACCTCGGGCAGCGCGGCCGCCTGCTTGGCGTCCAGGCCCGCCGGCACGGGCAGCAGCTGCCCGGCCGGAACGACGACCTTCTCGGCATATCCACCGCCCGCGAGCAGCGCACACACCTCGTCACCGACCGCCCACCCCGATACACCGGGACCGATTTCGACAATGCGTCCCGAACATTCGAGCCCGGGGTACGGGGACGCGCCGGGCGGCGGGTTGTAGAGGCCCTGCCGCTGCAGCAGGTCGGCGCGGTTGACGGCGCTGGCCACCACCTCGACCAGCACTTCGCCCTCGGCGGGCACCGGATCCGGGACCTCGTCCCACACCAGCGCCTCGGGCCCACCAGGTTCTGGAATCGTGATCGCGTACATGAGGGGGACGCTACTCCTCGGCCGAGGCCGGGATGTCGGGAGACTCCGCGCGCGGATGGCGAGCCCGGCCTGATCCGAACGACAGGCCCTAGTCCTGAGGAAGCGGTCGCATGTGGGGCGCCACCTGTGTGCCCGGTGTCGCCCGCACGATCGTGATGAGGCGGTCCGTCAACTGGAGTGTCCCGACGGCCGGATCGTCGTAGCCGAGGACCCGGTGTCCTCGTACGACACTGACCACCAGGTCGTCCGTCTCGCGTACGCCCTTGCCGACCTCGGACTTTATGACCGGCCGTTCGACGATGTCGAGACCGGTGCCCTGCTGGATGAGGTCCTCCATGACCATACCCGCGGCGGGGCTGAGCACGGAGAGTCCGAGCAGCCGGCCGGCGGCACTGGCGCTGGTGATGACGGCGTCGGCGCCGGACTGCTTGAGAAGCGGCGCGTTTTCCTCCTCTCGTACGGCGGCGACGATCTTCGCCGCACGGTTGAGCTGGCGGGCGGTCAATGTGACCAGCACGGCGGTGTCGTCCCGCTGCGTGGCGATGATGATCTGCCGGGCCTTGCGGACCTCCGCCCGTACCAGCACATCGCTGCGCGTCGCGTCCCCGACGACCCCCGCATACCCCTCGGCCGTTGCGGCGTCGACCACCTTGGAGCTGGGGTCGACGACCACGACCTGCTCCTTCTTCAGCCCGGTCGCGCAAACGGTCTCGATGGCCGACCGGCCCTTGGTCCCGAAGCCGACAACGACGGTGTGATCCCTCAAGGCCGCCCTCCAGCGGTTCAGCCGCCACTCGTCCCGGGTGCGTTCCGTGAGGACCTCGAGCGTGGTGCCGACCAGGATGATCAGAAACAGCACACGCAGCGGCGTGATGACGAAGATGTTGGTGAGCCGGGCGGCGTCGCTGACCGGGGTGATGTCGCCGTATCCGGTGGTGGAGAGGGTGACGGTCACGTAGTAGAAGGAGTCGAGCAGGTCGACCGCGCCGTCCGAGTTGTCGTTGTAGCCATCGCTGTCCGCCCAGACGATGAGCGCGGTGGCGACGAGCACCAGCAGCGCCATCGCCAGCCGCTTGAGGACCTGGCGGATCGGGCGTTCCACGACTCTCCTCGGGAGTCTCACGCGATGGGTCACGAGATGTTCGTCCGCTTGGCGGGCGATCGCGTCATGGCCCGGAAGTTTCACGTGAAACACACCCCGTTCGGATTCATCTGAACCGCGCCCCGTTCGGATTCATGTGAACCGCACCCCCCATGTGGATTCATGTGAATCGCGGCCTGTCCTCGCTCACGTGAAGCACGCGTCGATCCCGGCGGTGGCCCAGGGCAGGTCGAGAAGTTCCAGCTCCTGACCCGCCCGTGCGCCGCCCGGCGGTACGACCACGAGGGCGTCGGACGCCGCGATGCCCCGCAGCATCGCCGGACCGTTGTAGTGCAGCGGCACGGCCCGGTCGGCGCGCAGCGCAACGGGAACGAGTCGGGTGTCGCGCGGGTGCCCGTGCACGGCGTCCTGGAGGGGCAGCGTGTACGGCTCCGGGGCCGTGTGTCCGGCGAGGGTGCGCAGCAGGGGCTCGGCGAGCGTGAGCAGGCCGGAAACGGCGGCCAGCGGGTTGCCGGGCAGCCCGACGAGGTGCTGGTTCTCCTTGGTGCGGGCGAGGAGCATCGGATGCCCGGGACGCACCTTGACGCCGTCCACGAGGAATTCGGCGCCGATGCGGCGCAGGGTGGGGTGGACATGGTCGACAGGGCCCGCCGCGGTACCGCCGGTGGTGACGATCAGATCGGCGTTCGAGCCGGCGATGGCCTTGTGCAGCGCCTTGGCGTCGTCGCCGAGCCTGCGCACCGCGACGACCTCGGCGCCGAGCGCGCGCAGCCACGGCGGCAGCATCGGGCCGAGCGCGTCCCGGATGAGCCCCGCCTGGGGCAGTCCCTCGGTGAGCAACTCGTCACCGAGCACGAGGACTTCGACCCGCGGACGGGGTACGGCTGCGAGCGTGTCGTACCCGGCGGCCGCGGCGAGGCCCAGCACGGCGGGCGTGACCAGCACACCGACCGGCAACAGCTGATCGCCGCTGCGGCACTCCTGGCCGCGCGGGCGGATGTCCTGCCCGTGCACGACATCCCGGGTCGCGTGCAGCCGCCCCTTGTCGTCGATCCGCCCGTGCTCACTGCGCAGTACGGCGGTGACGTCCGACGGGATTCTCGCCCCGGTGGCGATGCGGACCGCCTCGCCGTCGGTGAGCGGCTCCGGCTCCGCGTGCCCGGCGAGCACGCCGTTCTCCCGGACCTCCCAGGGCCCGGGTCCCGCGACCGCCCAACCGTCCATCGCGGAGGTGTCGAAGGAGGGGAGGTCCGTGAGCGCGGTGAGGGGGGCGGCGAGGACGAGGCCGAGGGAGGCGTCGAGGGGTACGGAGACGGGGGCCCGACGGGGCACGGACCGGGCGGCCCGCTCGGCGACGACGCGGGCCTCGGGCCAGGGAGTGGCCTTGTGATGGGCGTGCCCGGACCGTCGTCCGGGCTGCTCGGCTCCGGGGGCGGGCGCAGGCACCGAACGGCCCTCGGGGGCGGATGCGCCGTCTTCCTTGACCAAGGCGAGCGCCTCCTCGACGTCGAGGTCGTCGGCGTCCTGGCTGTCCCGGGTCGAGTGGGCGGGCGTCATCCGGCGTCCGTCCCGGCTTGAGGGGTGCTTCCGGTGTCCGGCTTGGCGGCCGAAGGGTCTGCGGTGCCCGGCTTGGCGGCCGAGGCGTCCTCGTCGGCCCAGCGGAGCGCCAGCGCCGCGGCCTTGCGGGCTGCCTCCGCCACGGCTTCCGGGCCTCCGCCGGCCCGCGCGGCCGCGTACCCCACGAGGAACGTGGTCAGCGGTGCGGCAGGCCGGGCCACCCCGTGCGCGGCGTCGCGCGCCAGGTCGAGCAGGACGCCGGTGTCGACCTCCAGGTCGAGGCCCAGCTCGTTCTTGACTGCGGAAATCCATTCGTCCAACACGTGTCCATGCTCCCTGATACGTGCCCGGGCGGCGGCGATGTCGTCCCAGGTGTCGCAGTCGAAGGACGCGACGGGGTCGGAGATGCGGGTGAGGTCGAGCGCGGCGGTGAGCCGCCGCAGCGGCAGCCCGGTGAGTGCGCCGTGGGTGGCGGCGAGCGCGGCCAGCTCGCGGCGCAGGGCCTGCGCGCGGTACGCGGCCACGAGGGGCTGATCCCGGCCGTCGGGGTCGGTGAGCAGCACACCGTCCGGTTTCGCCGGCTGCTGCGGGGAGCGGCTCTCCAGAAGGGGGGTCAGCAGGCGCCGTACCGTTCTCTCGTCCAGGAACGGCAGATCGGCCGAGAGCACGACGACGTACTCCGCGCCGGTGTGCCGCAGCCCGGCGTCGAGCGCGGCCAGTGGTCCTCCGCCGGGTGGGTCCTCGCGGGCCCACTCCACAGGGCGTGCCGTCGCCCTGGGCTCGGCCACGACCACCGTGGTGACGGCATCGGCGCAGGCGGCCAGCACCCGGTCGAGCAGCGCCCGGCCGCCCACGCGCACGCCGGGCTTGTCCGCGCCGCCGAGCCGCCGCGCGGCTCCGCCCGCGAGCACGACAGCGTCGTACGGGACATCGGCGCCGGGGGTGCCCGGTGGCACGGGGCTGTCCGACGGCCCGGGCGTACCCGGTGTCTCGGGCGTACCTGGTGGCTCGTACGCGGTCATCCCCCGAGTATGGGCGTCCGAAGGATCATTGCCATCCCCGTGCACAGCATGTGGACGGGGGTGGCCGCGGCGGGGCTACAGCGTCCGCAGCAGCACCGCCGGATGTTCCACACAGTCCGCCACATACCGCAGGAAGCCGCCCGCCGTGCCACCGTCGCACACCCGGTGGTCGAAGGTGAGCGAGAGCTGGACGACCTGCCGCACCGCCAGCTCGCCCTCGTGCACCCAGGGCTTGGGGACGATGCGGCCGACGCCGAGCATGGCTGCCTCGGGGTGGTTGATGATCGGCGTGGAGCCGTCGACGCCGAACACCCCGTAGTTGTTCAACGTGAAGGTGCCGCCCGTGAGTTCCGCGGGCGTCAGTGTCCCGGTCCGCGCCGCCTCGGTCAGCCGGGCGAACTCCGCGCTCAGCCCCTCCGCGTCGCGCGCATGCGCGTCCCGTACAACGGGTACGACGAGCCCCCGCTCGGTCTGCGCCGCAAAGCCGAGGTGCACCTGGTCGAGTTGGACGACCTCGCGGGCCTCCTGGTCGACGGTCGAGTTGAGCTCGGGGAAGCGCGCCAGCGCGGCGGTACAGATGCGGGCCAGCAGCGCCAGCAGGGAAATCTTCGGACCGCCCGCGGAATTCATCGCCACGCGCGCGTGCATGAGCTCCGTCGCGTCGGCGTCCACCCAGCAGGTCGCGTCGGGTATCTCGCGGCGGCTGCGGGAGAGCTTGTCGGCGACGGCGCCGCGGACGCCCCGGAGAGGGACCCGGATGCCGTGCGCGGGAGACGACGCCCCGGTGAGCCCGGGTGAGGCGGGCGCTCCCATGCCGCGCGTGGCGGGAGGGGTCTGCAAAAACTCCCCGGAAGCAGGAGTCGGCGCCGACACGGGGGCAGGCACAGGCGCGGGCGTCCGCACCTGACCGGCCGCCGCACGCAACGCGTACTCCACATCCGCCCGCAGGATCAGGCCGTCGGGCCCGGAGCCCTCCAACTCCCGCAGATCCACTCCGTTCTCCCGGGCAAGCCGGCGCACAAGCGGTGAGATGACGGGGACGGGACCGTCGGCGTGCAGGCGCGCGGCGTTGTGGTGACCGCCGCCGCGCGCGTCGGTGAGCTGCCCTGTCCGCCCCGGCTCGCGACGCACGGGAGTGGTGGCCGTGCGGCGGTCCTCGCCCGCGGGCGGACCCGCCGACGGGCGTACCGGAACCGCCCCGGCGGACGGCCGCACCCTCCTGCGCCGCGCCGGAGGCGCTCCCGTGCCGTACCCCACCAGCACATTGCCGGATCCCTCTTCGCCCGCGTCACCGCCGACGGAGGATGCCGGAGCACCCACGGCGACAGTCAGCAGCGGCGCGCCCACGGGCAGTTCCGTGCCCTCCTCGCCGAAGCGGGCGGTGACCACACCGCCATAGGGGCAGGGGACCTCGACCATCGCCTTGGCGGTCTCCACCTCGACGACTGGCTGGTCGATGGCGACGACGTCGCCGACCTCCACCAGCCAGCGGACGATCTCCGCCTCGGTGAGCCCCTCCCCGAGGTCGGGGAGCTTGAACTCCAACACCTGCGCCATCAGCTGTCCGCCTCCCACTGCAGACGCCCCACGGCGTCCAGGATCCGGTCGACGCCGGGCAGATGGTGCCGCTCCAGCATCGGAGGCGGATACGGGATGTCGAACCCGGCCACGCGCAGCACCGGCGCCTCCAGGTGGTGGAAGCAGCGCTCGGTCACGCGGGCCGCGATCTCCCCGCCCGGGCCGCCGAACCCGCCCGACTCGTGCACGACGACCGCGCGCCCGGTCCGCCGCACCGAGGCCGACACCGTCTCGTCGTCGAACGGCACCAACGAGCGCAGATCGACGACTTCGAGGTCCCAGCCCTCGGCCCGTGCCGCCTCGGCGGCTTCGAGGCAGACGGGCACGGACGGCCCGTACGTGATGAGCGTGGCGCTCCGGCCGGAGCGCCGCACCACCGCGCGGCCTATCGGCTCAACGGCCGGCGGCTCGTCAGGGTTCCAGGAATCCTTCGACCAGTACAGCCGCTTGGGCTCCAGGAAGACGACCGGGTCGTCGGAGGCGATGGCGGCGCGCAGCAGCCCGTAGGCGTCGGCGACCGTCGCGGGCGTGACGACATGGAGCCCCGGAGTCGCCACGTAGTACGCCTCGGAGGAGTCGCTGTGGTGCTCGACGCCGCCGATGCCGCCGCCGTAGGGAACGCGGATCGTGATGGGGAGCGGCATGGCGCCCCGCGTGCGGTTGCGCATCCGCGCGACATGGCTGATCAACTGCTCGAACGCGGGGTAGGCGAACGCGTCGAACTGCATCTCCACGACCGGCCTCAGGCCGTACATGGCCATGCCGACGGCCGTCCCGAGGATGCCCGCCTCGGCCAGCGGGGTGTCCGTACAGCGGTCCTCGCCGAACTCCTTGGCGAGCCCGTCGGTGACCCGGAAGACACCGCCGAGGGTGCCGACGTCCTCGCCCATGACGTGGACCGTCGGGTCGGCGGCCATGGAGTCGCGCAGGGCCCGCCCGAGGGCCTGCGCCATGGTCGCCGGTTTGAGGGCAACGGTGGTCATCGCCCGGCTCCTTCCGACCCGTGGTGATGCGGACCGTCCGCCTCGGCGTCGAGCTCGGCCCTCAACTGGGTCTCCTGCTCGAGCAGTTGAGTGGTGGGCTGGGCATACACATGGGCGAACAGATCCATGGGGTCGAGCACCGGTTCCTGGTTCATACGCTCGCGCAGATCCGCGGCCATCGTCTCGGCGTCCTCGCGCGCGGCCCGGATGCCTTCGTCGTCGAGCAGCCCGCGCTCGGTCAACTCGTGCTCCAGGAGCGCGATCGGGTCGTGCGCACGCCAGGTCTCCACCTCGGCGTCGCCGCGGTAGCGGGTCGCGTCGTCGGCGTTGGTGTGGGCGTCGATGCGGTACGTGACGGCTTCGACGAGCGTCGGACCGCCTCCCGCGCGCGCGTGGGCGATGGCCTCGCCGAGCACCTCGTGCACCGCGGCCGCGTCATTGCCGTCCACCAACCGGCCCGGCATCCCGTAGCCGACGGCCTTGTGGGCCAGCGACGGGGCGGCGGTCTGCTTGGCGAGCGGGACGGAGATGGCGAAGCCGTTGTTCTGGACGAGGAAGACGACCGGGGCCTGCCAGACGGCGGCGAAGTTCAGTGCCTCGTGGAAGTCGCCCTCGCTGGTGCCGCCGTCGCCGACCAGGGCGAGCGCGACCACGTCGTCGCCCTTGAGGCGGGCGGCGTGTGCAAGGCCCACGGCGTGCGGGAGCTGGGTCGCTAGGGGGGTGCACAGGGGTGCGACGCGGTGCTCGCGGGGGTCGTACCCGGTGTGCCAGTCGCCGCGCAGGAGGGTGAGCGCCTGGACGGGGTCGAGGCCGCGGGCGACGGCGGCAAGGGTGTCCCGGTAGCTGGGGAAGAGCCAGTCACGGTCTTCCAGGACCAGCGCGGCGGCGACCTCGCAGGCCTCCTGGCCGGTGCTGGAGGGGTAGACGGCGAGGCGGCCCTGCTTGGTGAGGGCCGTGGCCTGCGTGTTGTAACGGCGGCCACGCACCAGTTCCGCGTACAGCCGGCGCAGCAGTCCCGGGTCGACCTGCGCGGCTGCCTCGGTGCCGAGGACGCGGTACGGCAGCGCGTCGGGCAGCAGCGGCGCGGGGTCGGTGCGGGGCTGCCAGGCGGGCGGCGGCGTTGGCCGGTAAGCGCCTCGCTGCTCCATGACCGTCATGACGGCACCTCCTCGTGGGAGCGGCTTCAGGCGCACCACGGGTGTGAGGCGCCTCACCTACCGATTGTTCGGTCGTCGGCACATTTTGGCTACAGGCACCGCCAGGCTGTGGACAAACGGTTCTGCACAGCCTGAGATGGACGCAGTACGTCCATGGTAGGGAGGCGGGGGGACATGGCACCTGAACAAATGGCCGAGCCACCGGAGGCCGGCCCCGTCCTTCCGCCCGCCCGCCCGCTCGACGCCATCGATCAAGACATCCTGCAGATGCTCCAGGCGGACGGTCGCGCCTCGATACGCTCCGTGGCCGAACGCGTCCATGTGTCTCGGGCCAACGCCTACGCGCGGATCAACCGTCTCATCGAGGACGGCGTGATCCGTGGCTTCGGGGCCCGCGTCAACCACGAGCGCGCCGGACAGGGAACCTCGGCGTACATCACCCTCAAGATCGTGCAGAACTCCTGGCGCACGGTGCGCGAGCAGCTGAGGGCGCTCCCGGGGGCTTCCCACATCGCGCTGGTGGGCGGCGACTTCGACGTACTGCTCCTGGTGCACACGCCGGACAACAAAACACTCCGCGAGCTGGTGCTCACCCGCCTCCAGGCCATTCCGGAGGTGCTCAGTACGCGCACACTGCTGGTCTTCGAGGAGGAGGACCTGGAACCGGAGGGCTGAGTCTCAGCGCTCGCTGCGCAGTCCCGCGAAGACCAACTGCACCACCGCGTCGGCCACTTCCCGCTCGCCCATGCCCCGCCCGTCCGGCCGGTACCACTCCACGATCGAGTTGATCATCCCGAACACCAGCCGGGTCGCGAGCCGGACCTCCACGTCGCCGCGGAGGTCCCCGTCGGCGGCCGCGGCCTTCAGGAGCTCGGCCACCTGGTGGTCGAACTCGCGGCGCCGCTCCAGGGCCCAGCGCTCGGTGTCCGTGTTGCCGCGCACCCGCAGCAGCAGCGTCACATACGGAAGCTCGGCGGTGAGCACCTCGACCATGCGCCGCACGACGTACTTCAGGCGCTCCACGGCACGCCCCACGCGCGCGTGCTCCTCGTCGAGGATCCCGAAGAGGCCGTCGAGGGCCCTGCTGACGGCCCGGCGCAGCAGCTCCTCCTTGCCCGCGACGTGGTGATATATGGACGACTTGGAGATGCCGGCCGCCTTGGAGAGGTGCTCCATGGAGGTGCCGTCGTAGCCGCGCTCATTGAAGACCCGGACGGCGACGGAGAGCAGGGTCTCCGGGGTGTAGGTGTCGCGCTTGGCGGTGGTCATGAGGTGCCCTCCCGCTTCTCGGAGGCGTACGCGTGGCGGTAGAGCGCGAGGGACGGCGCGTAGCGCCCGGAGGGGTCACGCTGGTGCAGATCGTCCAGGACGGAGCACGCCCAGCTCCTGCCGAGCCTGCGGCTCCATTCGAAGGGACCCAGGGGGTAGTTGACGCCGAGCCGCATCGCGGTGTCGATGTCCTCCTCGGTGGCCACTCCCTTGGCGACGGCGTCGTGCGCCAGGTCGACGATCCGGGCCACCGTCCGGGCGACGATCATGCCGGGGACGTCCCCGATGACGCTGACGTCCTTGCCGAGCGCCTGGAAGAGTCCGACGGCCTCGGAGAGCGTCCGGGGAGCGGTGTCCTGGGAGGCCGACAGGGCGATCCGGGTCGCCTTGCGGTAGTCGAGCGCCAGATCGAAGTAGACGACGTCGCGGAACTCCACCGAGGTCTGGCCGTCGGCGAGGACCAGTTGGCCGCCGCTGGGCAGCACCAGGCGGGTTCCGTGGTCCTCCTCGTCCTCGCGGACCTGGATGCCCGCCTCGCGGATCAGGGCGAGCAGCTCGGAGGCCGGTCCAAGATCGCCCTCGGCAACGACGTACGCGGGCGCCTGTGCCTTCTCCGCGGTGTGCGGTTCGGAGCGCTCGGCGTCGTCCGCGTAGTCGTACCAGCCATGTCCCGTCTTGCGGCCCAGTCGGCCGGACTCGACGAGGCGCCGCTGGGCCAGCGAGGGAGTGAACCGCACGTCCTGGAAGAAGGACTGCCACACGGAGTGCGTGACGGACTCGTTGACGTCCTGGCCGATCAGGTCGGTGAGCTCGAAGGCGCCCATCCTGAAGCCGCCGGATTCCCGCAGGATCGCGTCGATGGTGGCCGGGTCGGCGGCCTGGGCCTCGTACACCGCGAAGGCCTCGGCGTAGAAGGGCCGCGCGATGCGGTTGACGATGAAGCCGGGGGTGTCGGCGCAGGCGACCGGCGTCTTCCCCCAGGCGCGAGCCGTCTCGTACGCGCGCGTGGCCGACGAGAAGTCGCTCGCGTACCCGGAGACCACCTCCACCAGGGGCAGCAGGGGCGCGGGGTTGAAGAAGTGCAGTCCTACCAGACGGCCGGGGTTGCGCAGGGCGCCGCCGATGGCCGTGACGGACAGGGAGGAGGTGTTGGTGGCGAGCAGGCAGTCGTCCTCGACGATGTCCTCGAGATCGCGGAACAGCTGCTGCTTCACGTCGAGTTGTTCGAGTACCGCCTCGACGACGAGCACGCAGTCCGCGAGGTCGGTGAGGCTCCCGGCCGGCTGGAGCCGGGCTCGGGCGGCGTCCCGGTCGGCGCCGGTGAGCCGGTCCTTCTCGACGAGCCGGTCGAGGCGCGCGCCGATCGCTTCGGCCGCGGCGTCGGCACGCCCGGGAACGGCGTCGTAGAGCCGCACGGGGTGGCCCGCTACCAGCGCGACCTGGGCGATGCCCTGGCCCATGGTGCCGGTGCCGACGACTGCCACGGGGCTGCTGAGGTCGAGTGCTGTCATGTGCGCGATCCTCCCGCACGGGGTTTTCCACAGATGCGGCGGACCCCCTTGTCCCGACCGATCGTTCGGTTACTCTAACTCTGTCCGGCTGTTTCTGCCCAGGTCATGAGTTCAACGAAGAGCTCTTGAGACGAGGAGTTGGTCCCGCATGGCCGCCGAACTGTCCGCGCACCAGCTGATCGCCCAGCACCGGCCCACTCTCGACCAGGCGCTGGAAGCGATCCGCACGCGCGCGTACTGGTCCCCGCACCCCGAGCACCCCAAGGCGTACGGCGAGAACGGCAGCCTGGGCATGGCGGAAGGCAAGGCCGCCTTCGACGCCCTCCTGGGCACCCGCCTCGACCTCGGCCAGCCCGGCACGGACGACTGGGTGGGCGAGGAGAAGTCGCCGTACGGAATCGATCTGGGCGTCACGTACCCGCACGCGGACCTCGACGTGCTGCTGCCCGCCATGCGGGCCGGACAGCGCGCCTGGCGCGACGCGGGCGCGGAAATCCGCGCCGTGGTGTGTATGGAGATCCTCAAGCGCATCAGCGACCGCACGCACGAGTTCGCGCACGCGGTCATGCACACCAGCGGCCAGGCCTTCATGATGGCGTTCCAGGCGGGCGGCCCGCACGCGCAGGACCGCGGCCTGGAGGCGGTGGCGTACGCGTACGTGGAGCAGGTCCGCACCCCGGACAACGCCGAGTGGACCAAGCCCCAGGGCAAGCGCGACCCGCTCGCGCTGACCAAGCAGTTCACGCCCGTCCCGCGCGGCATCGCGCTGGTGATCGGCTGCAACACCTTCCCGACGTGGAACGGCTACCCGGGCCTGTTCGCCTCCCTCGCCACCGGCAACGCGGTCCTGGTCAAGCCCCACCCGCGCGCGGTGCTGCCGCTCGCGCTCACCGTCCACGTCGCGCGCGAGGTGCTCGCCGAAGCGGGCTTCGACCCGAACCTGGTGGCACTGGCCGCCGAGCGCCCCGGAGAGGGCATCGCCAAGACCCTGGCGGTCCGGCCCGAGATCCGGATCATCGACTACACGGGCTCGACGGCGTTCGGCGACTGGCTGGAGACCAACGCCCGCCAGGCGCAGGTCTACACGGAGAAGGCCGGCGTCAACACGGTGATCGTGGAGTCGACCGGCGACTACAAGGGGATGCTGTCCAACCTGGCGTTCTCGCTGTCCCTGTACAGCGGCCAGATGTGCACGACCCCGCAGAACCTGCTGATCCCCCGCGACGGCATCCGCACGGAGGAGGGCCCCAAGTCCTACGACGAGGTGGTCGCCGACCTCGCGAAGTCGGTCGGCGGACTCCTCGGCGACGACGCCCGGGCCAACGCGCTGCTCGGCGCCATCGTGAACCCGGACGTGAAGGCCCGCCTGGAGGCCGCCACGGGTCTCGGCGAAGTCGCCCTCCCCTCACGGGAGATCAGCAACCCGGAGTTCCCGAACGCGGTCGTCCGTACGCCGCTGATCGTGAAGCTCGACGGCGCCAAGCCGGACGACGAATCGGCCTACATGAGCGAGTGCTTCGGGCCCGTCTCCTTCGCCGTCGCGGTCGACTCCGCCGCGGACGCCGTGGAGCTGCTGCGCCGCACCATCAGGGACAAGGGCGCGATGACGGTCGGCGCTTACACCACCGACGAGGAGGTCGAGCAGGCCGTGCAGGAGGCCTGCCTGGAGGAGTGCGCCCAGCTCTCCCTGAACCTCACGGGCGGGGTGTACGTCAACCAGACGGCGGCCTTCTCGGACTTCCACGGCTCAGGCGGCAACCCGGCCGCCAACGCCGCGCTGTGCGACGGGGCTTTCGTCGCCAACCGCTTCCGGGTGGTCGAGGTGCGCCGGGAGGCATAAGCGTTTGCGCCGGGGCGGCGCCTACACCGGCGCCGTGCCGTGGCTACGCCGATGCGCTCCCCGTCGCACTCCAGTGGAACAGCGTCATGGCCACACTGGTCGCGAGGTTGTAGCTGGAGACCTGGGGGCGCATCGGCAGCGACACCAAGTGGTCGGCTCGGGCGCGGAGTTCCGGGGAAAGGCCGCTGCGCTCGGAGCCGAAGGCGAGCACGGCGTCGTCGGGAAGCTTCAGCCCCCGGATGTCCTCACCCTCCGGGTCGAGGGCGAACACCGGGCCCGGCGGCAGCTCGTCCACCCGCAGCCGCTCCACGGCGGTCGCGAAGTGCAGGCCGGCCCCGCCGCGCACGACCGTGGGGTGCCAGGGGTCGAGCGTGCCCGTGGTGACCACACCGGTCGCGCCGAAGCCGGCCGCGAGCCGGATCACGGCACCGGCGTTGCCCAGGTTGCGGGGGTTGTCGAGGACGACGACGGGCGTGCTGCGGGGCGTGCGGGCCAGCGTCTCCAGATTGGCCGCCCTGGACGGACGTACGGCCAGAGCCGCCATCGCGGTGGGGTGCGGGCGCGCCACGAGAGACGCGAACGTCGCCTCCGAGACCTCCACCAGCAGCGCGTCGACGGCCTCGCGTACGTCAGGGGCCAGTTCGTCGGCCAGCGCGAGCGCCGCCTTCCGGTCGGTCGTGACGGCCGCGGGGATACGCGCCTGGAAGCGCACCGCGTGCTTGAGCGCGTGGAAACCGTCGAGCAGGACGGACCCGTCGGCGAGCCGTCGCCAGGCGCGTACGGCATGCGCACCGCCCGAGACGTCCGGAGTGCCGGCAGCGCGCTCGTCGCCCGGCGTACCGGCGCCGATCTCCTCGTCCGGCGTACGGGCGTCCGTCTCGTTCATGCCGTGAAGCCTACGTGGGTGTCCTCGGCCTGCTCCGGGATGCGCTCCTGCTGCTCGCGCGGCCCCGGCACCGTACGGCCACGGCCCGCGAACAGCCCTCCACGCGCGCGTGCCGCCCGTCCGCCGAGGCTCCGCAGGAAGGGGGTCGGCAGAAACACCGCGTCGGCGGCGATCATCGCGAGCGAGAAGAACGGCAGTCCGAGGACCACGGCGATCACGGCGTGCTCAGTCATCATGGCCGCCAGGAGGACGTTCTTGACCCGTCGGTTGAACAGGGTGAAGGGGAAGGCGACCTGCGCGGCGACCGTCCCGTACGTCACCACCATCACGATCGTGCCGTGCGCGGACATCAGGTCGGACAGCGCGGGCCAGGGCGAGAAGTAGTCCAGGTGGAGGGGGTAGTAGACGGCGGTGCCGTCCTGCCAGCGCGAGCCCTGGATCTTGTACCAGCCGGCGGTCGCGTAGATCAGACACGCCTCGGCCATGATCACGAGCAGCGCCCCGTTGTGCACGAGGTTGGCGAAGACGTCCAGCAGGACCCGTGGCTCCGCGGTGCGGGCGCGGCGGCCGACGACCCACCACAGGGCCTGCGCCGCCCACAGTCCCCAGAAGAACACCAGCCAGCCCGGGCCGACCCGGCCGGTGAGCGTCACCCCGGCCAGCGCCAGACCTAGCACCGCCCACAGGGCCGGCCCGACGCGGTCGGGTCCGGTCCGCTCGCCACGCGCGCGTGCCTCCCGCGCGAGCCGCGCCCTCCAAGCGTCCAGCGACCACACCTGGCCGCAGCGTGTGAACACCAGGTAGATCGCCATCAGGTGGATGACGTTGTCGCCGCCGTCCCCCATGAAGACGCTGCGGTTCTGCAGGGAGAGCACGCCCACCATGAAGAGCACGGACATCGTGCGGGACCGCCAGCCCACGAGCAGCAGGCCGCTGGAGAGGACGGCAAGGGCGTAGACGATCTCGAACCAGACCTGGCTGTCGGACCACATCAGGGCCGTGAACGAGTGATTGGTCGCTATGAGCTGCTGGGCGAGGTCCCAGTTCCACGGTCCGTCGGGCCCGTACATCTCCTGGCGGTGCGGGTACTCGCGCAGCAGGAACAGCAGCCAGGTGGCGGCGAAACCGATGCGGATCACGGCGCTCTGGTACGGGCCGAGGGCGCTCTCGGTGACTCGGGTGATGCCGCGCGAGACCAACAGGGCGAATCGGCTCATCGGGCGCTCGCCTCCATCAGCCCGCCCCTGCGGTCGCTCTCGGGGACGGACCACCAGGGCAGCTCGCGGACGATGGGCTTGTCGGACACCTTCTCCTCGCTCCACTTGGGGGGCGGAACATTGGTGGTGCGGGAGCGGACCTGGACGCGTTCGACGACGGCGCCCGCGCCACCCGCGTGCTCGCGGTCGAGGCGCAGTACGGCGATCCGGCGCAGATAGCGTTCGGAGAGGTCGCCGCGCAGGCCCGCGGGGCGGTTCTGGCCGTCGTGCGTACTGGCGTAGAAGTCCCAGGCGCGGCGCAGTTCGTTCTGCTGGGTGTGGCTCGGCAGCAGATTGCCGTCGATGGCCTGGCCATCGAGCGCGGACAGGTCGTACCAGCCGGTCTCGCGGCTGGTGCCGTCCGAAGCGCGGACCAGGGCGCGGACCTGGATCGCGATGTTCTGCTGCAGCGGGTTGGGGGCGAAGAGTTTCCAGTTCTGCTCGAACTCGGGATAGATCCATTCGTCGATCGCCCGGCCGTGCTGCTTGGTGACCGTGTTCGAGGGCGCGACGTGCAGGAACACCATGCCGAGGTGCACACAGGCGACGACCGCGACGACAGCGAGGGCGAGGGCGGCGGCGATCTGGGAGCGAAGGGGGAGGGCGGCGATGCCGGTGGGTGTGGAGGGTTCGACGACGGGCTCCGTCTGTTGGCGGGCAGGCGCCTCGGACGCTGATACCTCGAAGGCGGGGGGCCCGGGGGGCGCGGGAGGCGCGGGAGGCGCGGGAGGCGCGGGAGGCCGGGGGGAGGCGGGAGGCTCGGGGGAGGCGGGAGGCCGGGATGTGGCGGCCTCGGATGTGGGGGTTTCCGATGTGCGGGGCTCGGTCACGGAGCTGTCAGGCACCGAACTGTCACGCGCGGCCCGGTCACGCGCAGACCCATCGCGCACAGACCCGTCCCGCACAGACCCATCGGGCAGGGAAGCGTCCGGCGTGGCACCGTCCGGCCCTGGCCCGGTCCTCGCGCTCTCGTCGTACGCGTCCATTCCGCCCCGATTCACGATCCCGAATCCGATGCCGGCCGCCGGGCCGCGGGCACCGTACCGTCACCGCGTACCGCGCCGCGACGTTCGCACCGGCACCGTACTCAGACCGTGCCATCCGGCACAGCCCCATGAGACACAGCGGCCACACCAGTGCCCATGAGGTTATCCACAGCGGTTGACACCTTACGGCGCTCGGCCGACCATGGATTCGAGCGGACCGAACGATCGGTCGGTCGGGAGTGAGAGGTCGAGGGGGACCGCATGGCGACAGCAGCAGCGCACCACACGGCCCGTGTACAAGCGGACGGACCGGCGGCCGAAGCGGCGCGCACCGCGGCGCACGAGGCCGTCTTCGACGCCGCGGTGGCGGCCGACGAGCGCATCGAGCCCCGCGACTGGATGCCCGACGCCTATCGCTCCACCCTGGTCCGGCAGATCGCGCAGCACGCCCACTCCGAGATCATCGGCATGCAGCCGGAAGCCAACTGGATCACGCGCGCGCCCTCCCTGCGCCGCAAGGCGATCCTGATGGCGAAGGTCCAGGACGAGGCCGGACACGGGCTGTATCTGTACAGCGCGGCCGAGACTCTCGGCACCGGCCGCGACGAGCTCCTGGACAAGCTGCACACCGGCCGCCAGAAGTACTCGTCGATCTTCAACTACCCGACGCTGACCTGGGCAGACGTCGGCGCCATCGGCTGGCTGGTGGACGGCGCCGCGATCACCAACCAGGTCCCCCTGTGCCGCTGCTCGTACGGGCCGTACGCACGCGCGATGGTCCGCATCTGCAAGGAGGAGTCCTTCCACCAGCGCCAGGGGTACGAGCTGCTGCTGGCCCTCAGCCGCGGCACCCCCGAGCAGCACGAGATGGCGCAGGACGCGGTGAACCGCTGGTGGTGGCCCTCCCTGATGATGTTCGGCCCGCCCGACGACGAGTCCTCGCACTCGGCGCAGTCGATGGCGTGGAAGATCAAGCGCCATTCGAACGACGAGCTGCGCCAGCGCTTCGTGGACATCTGCGTCCCCCAGGCCGAATCACTGGGCCTGACCCTGCCGGACCCGGACCTGGTGTGGAACGAGGAGCGGGGGCAGCACGACTTCGGCGCGATCGACTGGACGGAGTTCTGGGAGGTCCTCAAGGGGAACGGCCCCTGCAACGAACAGCGCATCACGCAGCGCAAGCGCGCACACGACGAGGGCGCGTGGGTCCGGGAGGCCGCCGCGGCGTACGCGGACAAGCAGGCCGACCGTGCGGAGCCCGCCTCCGGGCGCGGGGACGAACACAGCGGCGGCACGGCCGGCGAGAACGGGAAGGCGCGAGCATGACAACCAACGACTGGCCCCTGTGGGAGGTCTTCGTGCGCTCGCGCCGCGGCCTCTCGCACACCCACGCCGGCAGCCTGCACGCGCCGGACGCCGAGCTGGCCCTGCGCAACGCACGCGATCTGTACACGCGCCGCGGCGAGGGCGTCTCGATCTGGGTCGTCCCGTCTGCCGCCATCACGGCTTCCTCGCCCGATGAGAAGGACCCGTTCTTCGAACCGGCCGCGGACAAGCCCTACCGGCACCCGACGTTCTATGAGATCCCGGAAGGGGTGAAGCACCTGTGACGATCACCGTGAACACCGCGGCCGCCCTGGCCCTCGGCGACGACGCCCTGGTGCTCTCGCACCGTCTGGGGGAGTGGGCGGGCCACGCTCCCGTCCTCGAAGAGGAAGTCGCCCTGGCCAACATCGCTCTGGACCTGCTGGGCCAGGCCCGGGTGCTGCTGACCATGGCCGGTGACGAGGACGAGCTGGCCTATCTGCGCGAGGAGCGCGCCTTCCGCAACCTCCAGCTCGTCGAGCAGCCGAACGGCGACTTCGCCCATACGATCGCCCGCCAGCTGTACTTCTCCACCTACCAGCGGCTCCTGTACGCGCAACTGGCCTCCGGGGAGGGTGCCTTCGCGCCGCTCGCCGCGAAGGCGGTCAAAGAGGTCGCCTACCACCAGGACCATGCCGAGCAGTGGACGCTGCGGCTCGGCGACGGCACCGACGTCAGCCATGAGCGGATGCGACGGGCATGCGAGGCGCTGTGGCGGTTCACGGGCGAGATGTTCCAGCCGATCGAGGGCGTGGACATCGACTGGGACGGCATGCAGGTCGCCTGGCTGGACTCCGTGGGGAGCATTCTGCGCCGCGCCACCCTGTCCCTCCCCGAGGGACCGCAGTCCGGGGCGTGGACGGCCGGCGCGGGTCGCCAGGGTCTGCACACCGAACCCTTCGGGCGGATGCTCGCTGAGATGCAGCATCTGCACCGCAGTCATCCGGGGGCGTCATGGTGACGACCACCGCCCTCGAGGAGGAACTGCGCAGACTGGCCGGTTCGGTTGCCGACCCCGAGCTGCCCGTGCTGACCCTGGAGGAGCTCGGCGTACTGCGCGCCGTGCATGTCCGAGGCGCGGACTCGGTCGAGGTCGAGCTGACCCCGACGTACACCGGCTGTCCGGCCATCGAGGCGATGTCCGTGGACATCGAGCGGGTGCTGCACGAGCACGGTGTACGGGAGGTGTCGGTCCGTACGGTGCTCAGCCCGGCCTGGTCGACGGACGACATCTCGGACGAAGGCCGCCGCAAACTACGGGAGTTCGGGATAGCACCGCCGCGCGGCGGACGCCCGACGGGGCCGGTGACCGTCGCACTGGGGCCCACTCGGACGGTGACCGCCAAGCCGGAGCTGGAGCCGGTGCGCTGTCCGCACTGCGGATCCGCCGACACCGAGCTGCTCAGCCGCTTCTCGTCCACCGCGTGCAAGGCGCTGCGCCGCTGCCTGTCCTGCCGCGAACCGTTCGACCACTTCAAGGAGTTGTGATGGCCCGGTTCCACCCGCTCCCGGTGGCCGCGGTCGACCGGCTCACCGACGACTCGGTGGCCCTGACCTTCGCGGTACCGCCCGCCCTGCGTGAGGACTACCGGCACGCGCCCGGCCAGCACCTCGCGCTGCGCCGCACGGTCGACGGCACGGAGGTCCGCCGTACGTACTCGATCTGCTCACCGGCGCCCGCCTCCGCCGACGAGGGCCCGCGAACGCTGCGGGTCGGGGTGCGCCTGGTCGACGGCGGGGCGTTCTCGACGTACGCGCTCAAGGAGATCGCCGTCGGCGACGAGGTGGAGGTGATGACGCCGGCGGGACGCTTCACGCTCGAACCCGCGGCCGGGCTGTACGCCGCCGTGGTGGGCGGCAGCGGGATCACCCCGGTGCTGTCGATCGTCTCGACGCTGCTGGCGCGCGAGCCCGAGGCGAGGTTCTGCCTCATACGCAGCGACCGGACGTCGGCGTCGACGATGTTCCTGGAGGAGGTCGCCGACCTCAAGGACCGCTTTCCCGAGCGGTTCCAGCTGGTGACGGTGCTCTCCCGGGAGGAGCAGCAGGCGGGACTGCCGTCCGGGCGGCTCGACCAGGAGCGGCTCACCGGGCTGCTTCCGGCGCTGCTGCCCGTGGACCGGGTCGCCGGGTGGTTCCTTTGCGGGCCGTTCGGTCTGGTGCAGGGGGCGGAGCGTGCGCTGCGCGGACTCGGCGTGGCGCGGACGCGCGTCCACGAGGAGATATTCCATGTGGACGAGGGGGCCGCGACGGCTCCCCGTGTGTCGGCCCCCGCGCACAGCATGGTGACCGCCCGGCTCGACGGCCGCGGCGGGACGTGGCCCGTCCACGACGGCGAGTCGCTCCTGGAGGCGGTCCTGCGCAACCGGCCGGACGCGCCCTACGCCTGCAAGGGAGGGGTATGCGGGACCTGCCGCGCCTTCCTGGTCTCGGGCGAGGTGCGGATGGACCGCAACTTCGCGCTGGAGCCGGAGGAGACGGAGGCGGGGTACGTACTGGCCTGTCAGTCGCATCCGGCCACGGAGAAGGTGGAGTTGGACTTCGACCGGTAGGTCGAGGCCGGCAGGCTCGATGCCGGCCGACGGCTCGCTCCGGCCGACGGCTCTGTGCAGTCGGCGGCTCTGCGTGACCGTCGGTGAGTCGAGGCCGACCGTTCCCTTCTCACAGAACCTGTTCTATCTTGACGGTCCGTCAGATCAGGAGCCCGGAGATCCGGAACTCCGGTCGGTTGGCCGGCGCGTGGGAGGACAGGACCGTGGACTTCACCTTCACCGAGGAGCAGCAGGCGGCGGTCGAGGCGGCGAAGGCGGTGTTCGGCGGGGTCGCGCCGGACGGGGTGCCCAGCCCCGCGCTCACCGCGGGCGCCGTCGCCGAGGACTTCGACCGGCCGCTGTGGACGAGGCTCGCCGACGCGGACCTGCTGAGCCTGCTGCTCGACGCGGAGTACGGCGGGGTGGGCCTGGACGCGGTCGCGCTGTGCCTGGTGCTGCGCGAGTCGGCGAGGGTGCTGGCGCGAGTGCCACTGTTGGAGAGCTGTGCGGCGGCGGTGGCCGTGCAGACGTACGGCGGTGCGGAGTTGAAGGCGGAGCTGCTGGCCCGGGCGGGCCGGGGCGAGCTCGTGCTGACCGTCGCCGCCCATGGCCGCACCGGCCACGATCCGGCCGAGCTCGCCGTGACCGCACGACACGACGGCCGGGACGGTGACGTGTGGGTGCTGGACGGAGTGCAGACGGCGGTTGCCTGGGCCCACAACGCCGACTACATCGTCGTACCCGCGCACACGGACGCCGACCGGGCGGTCCTCGCCCTCGTCCCCCGCGTCCACGAAGGGGTCGTGCTCGCCGAGCAGATCTCCACCACCGGTGAGCGGCTCGGCGAAGTGCGTCTTGAGTCCGCGCGGATCTCCGTCCGGGACGTCATCGACGCGGAGGGGGCGTGGGAGTGGCTGCGCGAACTGCTGGCCACCGGGACATGTGCGCTGGCGCTCGGGCTCGGGGAGGGCGTCCTCGGAATGACCAGTGAGTACACCAGCAAGCGCGAGCAGTTCGGGTTCCCGGTCGCTACGTTCCAGGCGGTCGCCGTGCAGGCCGCCGACCGCTATATCGACCTGCGCGCCATGGAGGCCACACTGTGGCAGGCCGCCTGGCGGATCAGTACGGGGGCCGGGGGTGCGCTGCCGGCCTCGGGGGACGTGGCTGTCGCCAAGATCTGGGCTTCGGAAGGGGTACGGCGAGTCGTCCAGACCGCCCAGCACCTGCACGGAGGATTCGGCGCCGACATCGACTATCCGCTGCACCGGTACCACGCCTGGGCCAAGCAGCTGGAACTCTCGCTCGGACCGGCGCCGGCGCACGAGGAGACGCTGGGGGATCTGCTGGCAGCACATCCGCTGGGGTGAAGGCCGGGGCGACCGCATCCGCCGGGCTGATCCCGCCACGCCACAGTGCACCGGCCGGGCGGCGCAGTTGTCAGGCACCGCACTGGCCGGGCTGATCGCCGGGCCGGCGCCACCGCGCGGGCTCACCTTCGCCGCCGCGGGTGGCCGGCACCCCCGGTCACCGGGGGCTACAGCACGAAGCCCGGCTGACCCTTGTCGTCCACGACCGGGCGGCCGACGGCTGCCCAGACCTGCATGCCGCCGTCGACATTCACGGCGTCGATGCCCTGCTGAACCAGGTACTGCGTGACCTGGGCCGAACGGCCACCGGAGCGGCAGATCACATGGACCCGACCGTCCTGCGGGGCCGCCTCGGTCAGCTCGCCGTAGCGGGCGACGAACTCACTGATGGGGATGTGCAGCGCGCCCTCGGCATGACCTGCCTCCCACTCGTCGTCCTCCCGGACGTCCAGCAGGAAGTCACCGTCCGTGAGATTCCCGACCTCGACCGTGGGCACACCAGCTCCGAAACTCATGCCTCCGACGCTACCTGACCGCGTGGGCAGCCCGGTGCCCTGTCGACAGCCCGCTGTCCTTCAAGGACGTCGGAGTCCTCAGGGAGCCTGGGCGATCAGCTGGGCCAGCTCCGCCTTGCGCTCGTCGACCTGGGTCAGCAGCTGTTCGGCGATCTCCTCCAGGAGGCGGTCCGGGTCGTCCGGGGCCAGCTTGAGCATCGCACCGATGGCGCTCTCTTCCAGTTCGTGGGCGACGAAGGTGAGCATTTCCTTGCGCTGGGCGAGCCATTCGAGGCGGGCGTAGAGCTCCTCGCTGCGGCTCGGCTTCCACTCCTCGGCAGTAGGACCCGCGGCCCACTCCTCGGAGAGCTCCCGCAGCAGCGCCTCGTCGCCCCGGCCGTACGCCGCGTTCACCCGGGCGATGAACTCGTCGCGCCGCTTGCGCTCGTCCTCGTCCTGTGCCAGGTCCGGGTGGGCCTTTCGGACCAGCTCGCGGAAGAGTTTGCGGGCCTCCTCACTGGGGCGCACGCGCTGCGGGGGCCGTACGGGCTGGTCGGTGAGCATCGCCACAGCCTCCGGGAACAGGCCCTCCGAGTCCATCCAGCCGTGCAACAGCTCCTCGACGCCGGGCATGGGCATGACCCGGGCCCGCGCCTCGTGCGCCTTGCGTATGTCCTCCGGGTCGCCGGTGCGCGCGGCCCGCGCCTCGGCGATCTGGGCATCCAGCTCGTCGAGCCGGGAGTACATGGGTCCGAGCTTCTGGTGGTGCAGCCGCGAGAAGTTCTCGACCTCGACCCGGAAGGTCTCCACGGCGATCTCGAACTCGATCAACGCCTGCTCGGCCGCCCGCACGGCCCGCTCCAACCGTTCCTCGGGCCGCGCGGCACCCTCGGTGTCCGCGGGCTGGGGCGTCTCGCCCTCGGGCGCCGCCTCCGCCTCCGGGAACGTCTCGCCCTCGGGAGCCTCCTGCGGCGACCCCGTCGCGTCGGACCGGGCGGACTCGTCCGCACCGCCCTTCAGGGCACCGGACTGCTCCCGTCCCCCCTCATCGGTGGGCTCGGACTGGCTCTGCTCGGCTTCCGGCGTCGTCACGCGACCAGCGTAGGCCACGGGCGGGAGGCGGTGGCCGCGGAGTCGTGCGGTGGCCGCGAAGTCCTTCGCCGAGCCTCTGCTCTGCCCACGCCACACCTGCGTGCCCCGCCGGCGCCACGCCCGCGTGCCCTGCGGGCGCCGAGCTCCCTGCCACGCCGGCGCCAAGCCCAAGCCCCTATGCGCCGCCGACGCCAAGCCCCGCGCCCCACCGGCCGATCACCACCTGCCGGACACCACTCCGCGCCATGTCCATTCCGCCCCGACGACCGCGTCCGCAGGGGATCCTTCAGCGCCGAGCTCAAACCCCCAGCTCAGCCGCGACCCGCCCGTCCCGCACCGCCGCCACCAACTCCGCGTGGTCCGCCTCCGTCCGGTCCGCGTACGCCACGGCGAAGGACGCGACGGCCTCGTCGAGCTCCTCGTTCTTGCCGCAGTACCCGGCGATGAGGCGTGGGTCGGCACTGTGGGCGTGGGCGCGGGCGAGGAGGGCACCGGTCATGCGGGCGTAGTCGTCCACCTGGTCGGCGGCGAGGGCCGCGGGGTCGACGCTGCCCTTGCGGTTGCGGAACTGGCGTACCTGGAAGGGGCGGCCTTCGACCGTGGTCCAGCCGAGCAGGATGTCGCTGACGACCTGCATGCGCTTCTGGCCGAGGACCACACGGCGGCCCTCGTGCGACACGTCGGGTATCGGGTGTCCGGCGGTCGCCAGGTGCGGGAGCAGCGCCGAGGCACGGGCCTCCTTCACTTGGAGCACGAGGGCTTCGCCGCGGTGGTCCAGGAGCAACACGACGTACGAGCGAGTGCCCACGCTGCCGGTGCCGACGACACGGAAGGCGACGTCGTGCACCGTGTACCGGGCGAGGAGCGGGAGGCGGTCCTCCGAGAGCGTCGTCAGGTAGTGCTCCAGGGAAGCGGCGACCGCGGCCGCCTCCGCGTCGGGTATCCGGCGCAGCACCGGCGACGCGTCCACGAAGCGTCGGCCGCCGCCCTCCACCGGCTCCGTCGACTTCGCGGCGAACCGGCCGCTGGTGTTGGCCCGCGCCTTCTCCGAGACCCGCTCCAGCGTGCCGAGCAGATCATGGGCGTCGGTGTGCGAGACGAGCTCCTCGTCGGCGATCGCGTTCCACGCGTCCAGCACCGGCAGCTTGGCCAGCAGGCGCATGGTGCGGCGGTACGCGCCCACGGTGTCGTGCGCGGCGGCCCGGCAGGTGTCCTCGTCCGCCCCGGCCTCCCGGCCCGCGAGCACGAGCGAGGTGGCGAGCCGCTTGAGGTCCCACTCCCAGGGGCCGTGCACCGTCTCGTCGAAGTCGTTCAGGTCGATGACGAGGCCGCCACGCGCGTCCCCGTACAGACCGAAGTTCGCCGCGTGCGCGTCACCGCATATCTGGGCGCCGATGCCGGTCACGGAGGTGCGCGCGAGGTCGTACGCCATGAGGCCCGCCGAACCGCGCAGGAAAGCGAAGGGGGTGGCCGCCATCCTGCCGACCCGGATCGGCGTGAGCGCGGGAATCCGGCCGCGGTTGGACTCCTCGACCGCGGTCACGGCGTCCGGCCGGCCGGCGTCCACCGTCAGCTCGGCGTGCGCGCCGCGCGGCATCTGCCCACGCAGGGCCTTCCCCTCTTCTTTGGGCGAGCCCTGAACGGGCCGTGCGGCAAATCCGCGCACCGCGAATTCCCGTACCCCGAAAGCCCTGGGCGCGTTCTGCGCCGGAACCGCTGTCCCGAGCTCGGTCATTCCGACCGCCTCCCCCGTGCACGAACATCAACTCGTGCTGACCGTACAGCCGGTCGCCGAAACGCGTCAGACCCTGTGGACAACTCCACAGCCACAGAGATCCGGGCTGCTCAGCGAGAAAAAGTGCCGGACTGCTCAGCCACGGGAGCACCAGGGCTACTCAGCCACAGAAGCACCGGGATGCTTCCGGAGCTCCCCCGGGCACGGTCCGCTCTCCGGCAGGTACCTCTCCGCCCAGGACCCGAGCTCCTTGAGTGCGGGTTCCAGTGCCGCTCCTGCCTCCGTCAACCGGTACGAGACCCGCAGCGGAGGCCCTTCGTCGACCTCGCGCACGACCAGTCGGGCCGCGCCGAGCTCGGTGAGCCGGTCCGAGAGCATCCGTTCGCTGATGCCGGGGATCGCCCTGCGCAGCTCGGCGAAGTGGACAGGACGTTGCAGCAGAACGGCCACGACCAGGCCCGTCCAGCGTTTTCCGAGGAGCTGGAAGACGCGCGTCATGCCGTCGTCGACCTTCTGACAGGGCCCCGCTTCGTGGCTTCCCAGTTCCGCCATGGGTTCAGAGTACTGCGTCCTCGTATGGGGATGAAAAAGAGTAAGTAGCTGTGTTATCTCTAGTCGAGTACGAAACGGAAGCCCACCCCGGGCCCCCGGTTCCACGACCCATTCACACCCGCTTGTTCGGAGAACCCCATGGCCACCCTCCTTCACATCGACTCGTCCGTGTTCCCGGGCTCCGCCTCCGCCTCCCGCGTGGTGACGGACGCCTTCCGCAAGGCATGGGAGGAGCAGCACCCCGACGGCACGGTGATCTACCGCGACCTCGCCGCGAACCCCGTGCCGCACATCACCGCCGACGCCCACACCGCCGGTTTCGCCGCCCCGGACACCCACACCCCCGAGCAGGCGGCCGCATTCGCCGACCGCGTGCGGCTCATCGAGGAGCTGGAGCAGGCGGACGCGATCCTGATCGGCGCGCCCATGTACAACTTCGCGATCCCGTCGACCCTCAAGGCGTGGCTGGACAACGTGGTCCTCATGGGCCGCACCGCCATGGCGGAAGAGTCGAAGGTGAAGGGCACCCCGGTCACCGTGGTCGCCAGCCGTGGCGGCTCCTACGCGCCGGGCACCCCGCGCGAGGGCTACGAGTACGTGCAGAACTACCTGGAGGCCCTCCTGCGCGACATGCTCGCCCTGGACGTCGACTTCATCGTCCCGGAGCTCACGATGGCACCGCACAACCCGGCGATGTCCGAGCTGGTCCCCCTCTTCGAGGCCTCCCGCAGCAAGGCCCTCGACGACGCGGCCGCCAAGGCCAAGGAGCTCGCGGAGCGCCTCGCCGCGTAACGCCGACCAGATGCGTGCCCGCCGTCATCTGGATCTCGCCCGCGAGGTGGCCGAGCGAGTAGGAGGATCCCTGGACGTCGTGCGCACTGCGCAGGACCTTGCGGACGTTCTCGCACCTGCGTTCGGGGATCTCGCCGCAGTCGACCTTGCGCACTCCGTTTTCGACGGGGACGAACCCTCGAAGCAGCTAAACGGTGGAGACATGGCCAACGCGGCCCTTGCGCCGACCACTGCGGTGTGGCCGGCTGGCATCAAGCGCGGCCAGTCCATCCCGCCCCTTCCCGACCACCCCCTGCTGCGCAGCTTCCGACACGGCGAACCAGTCGTCTTCAGCCTTGACGCTGCTCACCCGGATCGCCGACCTGGTCCAGCGCCTCGCGGCCGAAGCCCCACGCGGCGACCGCGACATCGTCGGCGGCACATGCCTGTACGCGGTCTACGACCCGGTCACCAGGCGCTGCACCATGGCCAGTGCCGGCCACCCCCCACCCGTCCTGGTCCGGCTCGACGGGACCGCCGAAGCAGTCGGGATCTCCCCGGGGCCACCACTGGCCCTCAGCGGCATGCCGTACGAGACCACCGTGATCGACGTTGAGCCGGGCAGCGTCCTCGCTCTCTACACCGACGGCCTGATCGAACGGGGCGATCGCGACATGGGCCAAGGCCTGCGGCGCCTGACGGAAGCCCTCGCCGCTTCCTGCCGTCCGGATCGTGCCCTGGACGAAACCGGCCGGACTCTCCTCGCCGACCTGGCAGACCAGCCGCCGCGCGACGACGCGGCCCTGCTGCTGGCCCGCACCCGCGCCGTCCCAGCGGCGGACACCGCTCACTGGGACATCCCGGCCGATCCGGCCGCCGTCTCCGAGGCTCGAGAGTGGATAACCCGCCGACTCACCATGTGGGGCTTGGACGACCTCCTCTTCACCACCGAACTCATCGTCAGCGAACTGATGACCAATGCCATCCGCTACGGTCGTCCGCCGATGGACCTCCGTCTGATTCGCCACAACGTCCTGGTGTGCGAGGTAACCGACTCCAGCAGCACTCAACCCCGCCTGCGGCGTGCCCGCACAACCGACGAGGGAGGACGCGGCCTGTTCCTCGTCGCTCAACTCGGCGGACGATGGGGCTGCCGCCATGGCCAGAACGGCAAGACGATCTGGTCCGAGCAAACCATCCAGGGCTCCCCTGAAGCTACAACTCACCAAGGTGGCTCGCGGCAGAGTCACCCACAGCTTTGATGTCACTCGCCCCGGTGTGCCGTGACAGCAGCCACCCGAGGCCGGAGTCTGCGAGCAGGAGCAGCCTCCTACCTCGTGGCCGCGACGCGGCTCGGCTCGATGGAGGCGCAACGCGAAATCCTGTGCCGCCCCCCTTGGGAAGGAGTCCTGGCTTCTGCCGCCGACCGCCTCGCCACCCCAGGCACTGCCCGGCACCTTTTCCGCCCCAACTGCCACAGCCGCGGCACCAACACCGTCACAAACTTCCTGGCCCGCAGTCAGCCCAGCCTGAATGGCCCACGCCTGGTCATGGGCCGTCTGTTGTCGACCTGGCTGGTTGAGCTCTTCGATGCGGGGCTCCCCATCACGGTCATCGTGGCTGCTGCCGGGGTCGACACCCTTCACGGCCTGTCCCGCATCCTCCCGTTCCGCCCGCCGTCACCGCCGAGGAAGCCGCCCGTCTGCTCAGAGGCGGCCCATGACCAAGACCCAGTCCCGCTCGCCCAGCGACCGTCACGAGCGCCTCCTGGAGATGCGCGCCGAGCGCACGTTCATCGACGACCTGCCGTCACGGCAGCGATCGAGGAGGTGGACAACAGCGGACCAGTCCCGCTCCGAACGCTACGGCTCCCTGGCTGACCCGTGGGAAGCGGACCGCGCAGACTCGTCGAAGTGATCCGGCCCAAGTCCCCGGGCATGGCCGTCACACCACTTCGCCGGACCACTGACTCACGATCGCTGACGAGTCGCGGTTTGAGGTGTTCGGTCAGAAACGAATGCCTGGTCGTGCAGTGCGGGGTGGTGCTTAGATCCTCTCACCGGAGAGGCAGGGGCCCTAAAAGGGTTCTTGAGAAGCCGGGAATTCCCGAAAAAGTGAGGTGATTCGCATGCGTAAGTACACCAAGCCGTCCGCCAAGACCGTCTCGCAGGGTACCGTCCTGCGTCGGACCGTCTGATTTCAGGCGCATTAGTCAGGATATGCGTGTTCTCAAAAAGACACGCATATCCTGCCCACACGTTTCCACGCCGAGTACAGGCGGACTCGAAGGAAGACACATGTGCGGTCTCGCAGGCGTTGCCCGTCTTGATGGGCAGAAACTTGGTCCAGAGGCAGATGTCCTGCTGAACCAGCTGGCTGACATCTTGCGGCACCGGGGCCCCGATGAGCAGGAATTGCTCCGCAGTGGGCCCGTGGGACTGGCCTTCACCCGACTGTCGCTGGTAGACCCTGAGGACGGCAGCCAGCCTTTGGTCAGTGACGACGGAAATCTCGTCCTGATCGCCAATGGCGAGGTCTACAACCACAAAGAGCTCGCCGCGGGACTGCCTTCTGACGTCAAGCTCAAGACCGGTTCGGACTGCGAGGTTCTGCTCTACCTCTACCGTCAGCACGGTCTGGACTTCCTTCGCGGTGTACGCGGTATGTTCGCGATCATTCTGTGGGACCGCGTCAAAGGGCAATTGGTCCTCGCGCGGGACCGGTTCGGCATCAAGCCGCTCTACTACCACCGCAACAGTGAGCGCATCGTCCTGTCGTCGGAGATCAAGGGACTGTTCGCCGATCCCGCGACGCCCCGCCGTTTCGCCTGGGAGGAAGCGCTCGCGGATCCGCTGGTCGCAGCGGCACCACGCTTCATGGCACCCCAGCTCCCCACGTGCTTCGAGGGCGTCGAGAGCGTACCCGCGGCAACGATCCTCCGCATCGACCTGCACGACGGACGGACGACGGAGCATCGCTACTGGGAACTGTCTGCCGAAAGCGATGAGTCACCCGACGCGGAGTCCTTCGTGGAGCGCTACGGCGAACTGCTGCGGGAATCCGTTCGGGAGTGTGCCACCGCAGACGCTGAACTCGGCCTTTTCCTGTCCGGCGGGATCGATTCCGCCAGTGTGCTGGCGCTGGCGCTCGCGCAGGTCGACGAGATACACACGTTCACGGTCCTCTCCGGAGGAACACGGGTCAACGGGGATGCTGAAAACGCTCACTGGCTCGCCCGGGAGCTGGGGGTCCACAACCATCAGGTTGTCTTCGCGCCGGATCACGTGCCCACTCCTGAGGAATGGGTTCGCCTGCTCTGGCTGACCGAGACTCCCATGACCGGGCCGGAGATCTACTACAAGCACGAGCTCCACCGTTTCGCCCGCAGCGAGCGCCCGGAACTGCGCGGCATGCTCCTCGGCGCTGCCAGTGACGAGTTCAACGGCGGCTACTCGGACGACAACGGCGACAACTGGGACAGCTTCCTGGCCAATCTGGAGGGAATGGACCGGCAGACGCGGCTTGACCGACGGTCGGGGCTGCGGCACTGGTGGTCCGGTCAAACGCCCTTCCTCTCGGACCGAATACTGGGAGAGTTGCGCAGCGACCGGAAGTCGGACGCCTACCGCGCGTACATCGAGTCCGAATACCGCAAGGTGCAGCAGTACAACGTCTGGCACGAAGACCGGACCGCTGCGGGAAGCGGTATCGAGGCACGCGTCCCATTCCTCGACCATCGGCTGGTGGAACTGAGCGCGGCGGTCCCGGAGCATCTACGTCCGCAACTCCTGTGGGACAAGCGCATTCTGCGCGATGCGATGAAGTCCCATCTCCCTCAACGGATCGCCGAGCGGCCGAAGGGCCCCTTCTTCTACGGCGCCGGAACCAATTTCGCCTACCGCATGCTCGTGCGCCTGATGCGGAGCAACGACCAGGAGCTGATCGAGCGGGCGCTTGCGGCTCCGGGAGCGGACACGTATCTCAACGGGGATGCCATCAGGCAGCAACTGGCCGGCTTCGGCAGTGGTGACACGGACTCCGCGTCCGTCGAGCTCTTGATGCGTGTGGTGAACATGGGGCTGCTCGCGGACATGGTGGTGCAGCAGCCTCGGCTCGAGGAGATGTCCGCCGGCTCGCCGCGTCCCGCTCTGCAGGCCGGACATGATCCGGTCGTGACCACCGGCGACCTGTTCGCGCCAGCCCGTGAGTACGACCTCGAACTGGTTCCTGTGCCAGGTGAGGAGGTTCTGCTGCTCACGGACGGTGAGGGGAACTGGTACCTGACGAATGAGGGTCAGATCGAGTTCGCGCTGGAGGAGGACACTCCGATCCTCACTGTCCTGCGCCTCATGGAGGGTCAGTCCAGCCTTGCCACGATCCTGAGCAAGGCAGGCGTGGCCCTGGACGACGTCCGGACAGAGCTGGACACTCTCTTCGAGCAGCAACTGCTCTCCACCTCCGGTTGACGGTGGCGGCATGCACGTGCGCGCGTTCCAGGAGCAGTTGTTGAGAGGGCTTGCCCCAGCCAGATTTCACAGCGGGGATTACATCAGTCACTTCGAACGCTGGGACGCTCTCGCGAGTGTGCGCCGGAAGCCCCGACGAGAGTTCGAGGTAGAGGGACTCGGGCTCTACTTTCCGCCGGAGCTGTACCCCGTGGTACTGCACCCGATCGTTGCGGACAAGGGTGAAGCCGTGGTCCGAGGACTGCTCCTGCAGCGCCTCTATGACTACCTGGACTTCACGACCGAACTGGAGAACCTCGCCGTCATACCGGTCGCGACCAAAATCAGTCGGGGACGGTCAGGCCTGATTCTGCCCGAGCGGATGAGGGCGGACGCCTACAAGATCGTCACCGATGAGGCTTGGCATGCCCAGTTCTCCTATGACTTCGCCCATCAGATCGCGACCACGACGGGTTGTTCACGGCTCGACGCCGACGCGTCACACGGCCCTGCATTCCTGTCCAGACTCGACGAGCTGCGGGAGCGGTTGCCCCACGAGCTCAGAGGAGTGGAGTCCCTCCTCTTCGCCATCGTCAGCGAAACGCTGATCTCGGGCATCCTCTCCGACATTCCGCGCGACGGGAGGCTACCGCAGGCCGTGCGGGAGGTGGTTCGCGACCATGCCGAGGATGAAGGCCGTCACCATGTGTACTTCCGCTCGGTACTGAGGCATCTCTGGCCCGCGCTGACGCCCGCCGAGCGACGTGCCGTGGGCCCGCTCCTACCCGATGCGATCCTTGCGTTTCTTGAGCCGGATTACGCTCGCGCTGCCTGTCACCTGCGCTGGATCGGCTTGACCCGCGAGGAGATCGACCAGGTCATCGCCGAATCCTGGCCTGTTCACAAGGTACGACAGGGCATTTCCGGTGCGGCCTCCCAGCTGATGCGCTACTTCACCGAAGCGGGCGCGCTTGATGATGCCCGGACACTGGCCTCATGGGAGGAGGCGGGGTTGCTCAGCCGTCCCCAGGATTCCGAGACGACCGCCTATGTGCCGAGTGAGGTCACAACATGACCGCGCAAACGTCCCTTGCCCACAAGTCCGGTGCATCCCAGGTGTTCTGGAGATACTGGCTGGCCACGACCGTGAGCGGGGTCGGCTCGGCCATGACCGCCGTGGCACTGCCCTTGGTGGCGGTCACCGTTCTCGACGCGACGGTGCTCCAGACGACGCTGCTCGCCGCAACGAGTCAGGTGGCATGGCTGATTCTCGGACTGCCCGCCGGAGTCATCGTCCAGCGCTACCCGCTGCGCGGACTGCAGGTGACGTTGGACCTGGTGCGGCTGGCGTCGATCGGCTCCATACCGGCGGCCTGGTGGATGGGGCACCTCACCTATGTCCACCTGTTGCTGGCAACCTTCGTCACCGGTCTGGCGACCGTGCTGTTCGACATCGGGAACTCGACCTTCCTGCCGGCCATCGTCGACAAGAGTGAGCTGAACTCCCGGAACAGTCTGATGTCGGGGACCCTCGCGGTGACCGAGACCGGAGGCCCTTCCGCGAGTGGCCTGCTCATTCAGCTCGCAGGCCCTGTCAGTGTGCTGACCATCGACGCGGTCAGCTACCTGGTCTCGGCCCTGACGCTGCGCACCCTGCCCGAGCGCAGGCCCGAGGTGCAGTCAGGCACCAAGGCGCTGCATCTGATCCGTGAGGGCTGGAACTATGTGATCCGCCACCCGGTGATGCGTCCCTGCATGATGTGGGCCACGATGATGAACTTCGTCATCGCGGCATTGTTCGCGCTGACGCCGCTGTACCTCGTGCGTGAGGCGAAGGTGTCGGCCACCGTCGTCGGCATGGTGATCGCCATGGACGGCGTAGGCGCACTGGTTGGCTCCGCTGTTGCGACGCGGCTCGCCCGGCGAGTCGGAACCGCCCGCACCGTCATCGTGGGCAGCCTCTTGGGGGGGCTGCTGGCGTTGCTGATGCCGCTGACCACCTCGCTCTCGGACATCTACTTCTACGGGCTCGGCATGGCCGGCGTCTCGTTCGGCGCTGTCGTCGGCAGCATCATGACCCGGACCCACCGGCAGACGGATTCGCCCCCGGAACTGCTGTCCCGCGTGATGGCGACAGTCCGCTTCGTCTCGTGGGGAGCGCTGCCTCTCGGCGCCGCGCTGAGCGGTCTTCTCGCCTCGGCGGCGGGGCTGAGAGTGGCGCTCTGGGCCACCTGCGCAGGTGCGCTCGCCGCCCCCCTGATGCTCCTGCTGACGTCGGTACGTCATCGCCGTGATCTGAGTGCCGCACACCAGGAATGACGGAGGGGCAGCACTATGATGCGCACACCAATGAAGGGTTCATGACATGCAGAAGATGACACCGGACGACCGGCTGGCGATCCTGAAAGCGCGAGACCTGCTCCCTGAAGAGACTCTCGCGGCCTACGTCGTGGGCTCCACGGCCCGCGGCTGGGACAATGCGCGCAGCGACTGTGACGTCTATGTCGTCCTCAGCGGGAACGGACTGCCGGAGGCAGCGGACTCGATTCCCGTGCCGCTTGATCCGCCCTTCGTTCGGAGTGAGAGCTTCTACGAGGCAGGGAAGCGCTGGGAAGTCGTGTACTGGCTGGACAACCAGGTCGATCAGATGCTTGCCAAGGTCTCGTGGCAGGCATACGAGGCGGGAATCATCGCCGAGAACGCGCTCACCAGCAAAGAGGAACTGGCGCTGGCACGTCTCGGCAACTGCCTGCCGCTGGTCGACGAAGACTGGCTGGAGAAGGCCAGGAAGCGCCTCACGGACTCGGCTTTCCGCTCTTTCACGGTCGTCCGTTCCTTGGGGGCCGCGGATGACGCCGTCGAAGACGCCCTCGGCCAGATGGAATCAGGCGACCTGTACAGTGCGACGATCTCCGCTCGTACAGCCTTCGGACACGCCATTGACGCCCTTCTTGACGGAGCGGGCGAATACGGAAGTCCCTTTCCCAAGTGGCGAGCCAACCGTTTCAAGGCCGCTGCTCCGTCGGTGATCTCGTTCGAGGATTACTGGGCGCTCGAGACCATGCAGGCGTACGACCCAACGGATCCCCGGCCTTGGATCACGGACGTTCTGACTGTTTGCCAGGACATCGCGATGCGTGTGGAGACCTCATGAGTGACAACGGCCTGCGCAGCCTTGATGACGTGCCCCGCCGGGTGCTCGGCACCCGCATACGCCTGGTTCGGGGTGACTACCACATTGGGGCGGATGACGTAGCACTCCATCTCACCGGTCCCGGCAACATCATCTTCGCTTCCCTGGACGGACGTCGTAGCGTCGCGGACGTGGCGCGGCTCCTCGTGGCCGAGTTCGGCATCGACCAGGAAGAGGCGATAGCCGACGTGCGGGAATTCCTCGACGAATTGACCGACAGGGGCATCGTTGAGTAGTAGCGCGTCACTCTCCAGTCTGGTGCCGGCGCCTTGATACGCCTGCAGGTCGATGATGCGAGTCTGAACACGATACGCCTGACGACTAGCCCGCTGTGGGAAGCGATAGGAAGCCTGGCCATCCTGGCTCGCTACCGAGGTGAGGCTCCCTCCCCGTACGCGAAGTGGGTTCGGTCTGTGCGTCCTGGAATGCCGGCCGACTTGAGCCATGAGCTCGTGGAGGCGATACGGCAGCGTGTCTCCCCGCTTCTCGCCCCGGGCTTCATACCCGTCCCTGACCCGTCGCGGATCGGCATTGCGGATGAATTGGAACACCTGCGTGCAACGAACCCCCGTACACGTGAGACAGACCGCCTCATCCAGCTGATCGAGCGCTACTGGGACTGGTCGATCGCCCCGCACTGGCCTTCGATTCGCGCCTCGCTGGAAGAGGAAACACTTTTCCGGGGGCGCACTCTCGTGGTCCAGGGGCCCGAAGCCATGCTAGCCGAGCTGGGCGGCCGGGTGATGTGGTCGCGGCCCACGCTGACAGCGCCGTATCACCGCGACATGGCCGTGTCCGTGACCCGGTCGCACCTGCTGCTCGTGCCGACGGTCTTCGCCGGCGGCCTCCGGCTCTTCCGAGAGGCAGAGGGCACAGTGGCCATGTCGTATCAGGCTCGGGCCAGCGGCCACGTCCGCGTGCTCACGGGGTACGCACGGGGCCAGGAGACCGATGACCGGCTGGCGCTCCTCCTCGGCAAAGGACGGGCGCAGGTGGTTCGCGCGCTGGAATCGCCGCAGACCACCACCTCGTTGGCTGCCGCGGTGGGCCTGGCGAAGAGCACGGTGTCACAGCACTTAACCGTGCTGGCCGACACGGGAATCGTGTGGAAGCAGCGTGTCGGGGGCAGCGTCTTCTACTCACTTGATGACAGCGGCCGAGCCCTGCTCAAACAGTTGGGACTTTGAAGCGGTGACAATCGAACTGGACCAAGCGATGGCTTCGCAGCACGATCTGCTCGCCGAGGCGTGGCAGCGCTTCTCCGGCGGTGGTTACCCGGAACCGGTTGCGGCCGGCGATGGCGAGCTGCTCGGCTGGATCGGCCCGCTGGCCCGCTGGGCTCAAGCGGAGCTGCGACAGAGGCTGGAGGCCACGCGGACCACGGCTCGGCTCGGTCAGGCGCCCGGTGTGCTCCCCCTGCCGACCGACCGGTTGCTCCGCATGATCAAACCCACCCTTGCCGCGGAACTGCGAACCGCACGCCTGGCCGGTGAACTCACGGGTGACTCGTCTGTCGAGCGTTTCGCCTGCTTCGCGGATCGCCTGGCCGATGCCGACTACGCCTGGAAGCTCCTGGAACGCTACCCCGTGCTGGGTGGGGAGATCGTCGCAGAACTTCAGCGCTGGTTGATCACGCGTACGGAGTTCGCTTCCCGGCTGGCAGCGGATCTTCCCCTGCTGCGCGAGCAGTTGGCCGTCACAGCGGCCTCGGTCGCCGATGTCACCGCTGTGGATTTCGGCGCCGGAGACGCTCACTACGGTGGCAGGAGCGTGGCGATGGTGTCCTTCAGGACCGGGCCCGGAGTCGTGTACAAACCGCGTTCCCTGTCCTGTGACGTTCACTTCGCCGATCTCATCTCCTGGCTGAACCGGACCGGGCTGAGCAGGCCCCTGCGAGCGACCGAGGTGATCGACCGTCACGACTACGGCTGGGTCGTCCGCTATCAGGCAGCCGACTGCCCCGACGAGACCGCGGTCCAGTCGTTCTACCGGCGACAGGGCGCTTTCCTCGCCGTGTTCCATCTGCTGCGCGGTTACGACCTGCACTTCGAGAATGTCGTCGCTGTCGGCGAGCATCCGGTGTACTTCGATCTCGAAGCCCTCTTCTACACCCAGCCGGCGGACCCCGTATGGGCCGAGGAAGCCGATGATCCCATCGCTCGTCTGATACGCGAGTCCGTACTGGCCGTCGGTCTGCTTCCGTACCGGAGCGTGACCGGCGAGGTCGATGACCTTCAGGCCATGGACGTCAGCGGTCTGACCGGCGGCGCGGAGCCTGGAGCGCGGTGGTTCCAACCTGAGATCAGCTATGTGGGCAACGGCACCGACCAGCTCGAACTGGTGCGTCTGCGGCAGCTTCTGCCCGAGACCGGCAACCGTCCTGTCCACGAAGGCGGACACCCGGACCCTCGTCGCTGGAAGAACGACCTGATCGACGGTTTCACCGAGTGCTACCGCCTGCTCCTCGCACACCGGGGCGATCTCCTGCAACCTGACGGCCCGTTGGCGGCCTTTGCCCAAGACCGCGTTCGGCCGGTGCTGCGCGACACCTCGGACTACCGGGCGCTGCTCAACGAGTCCTGGGACCCCGATCTCCTGGCCGGCCCCGACAAGCGAGCGGAACACCTTGCCGGGCTGCTTCCGGCTACGGACATCACCCCCATACATCTCAGTGAACAGCGCCAGCTGACCGCTGGTGACATACCGGTCTTCTCCGCCGTTCCCGGCGAGACCGCGCTGTCCGATGACGTCGGGGTACTTGACGGGGTGTTCTTCTCGGTGAGCGGCATGGAGGCAGCCGAACAACGCCTCGCCTCATTCTCCGAGGGAGATCTTCAGCAGCAGGTCTGGTTCATCGAAGCAGCCGTGGCCAGTCTCACGGAGGGCGGCCACACCGAACACGCCCGGACATCCATGACGCCACTGCCCGCTTTCGTGAATCCCGGCTCCGACCCGGAACTGAACGTGGCCGCGGCCATCAGAATCGGGGACAGGATCTGCGCTTCAGTCGTGGCGGACGAGGAGTCCGGGGCCTTCGAATGGCCGTGCTTGAAACTGCTCGGGGGACGCTACTGGATCACCGGTTCCAGCGGGCTGGATCTCTACACGGGCGTGAGCGGCATCGCCCTGTTCCTTGCCGAGTTGGGCGAGGTGACCGGAAAGGCCAGGTACCGGGCCTTGGCCAAGGACGTTGTCCAGGCCCTGGCGGATCCCAGCGACATGCCGGAGGCAGAGGAACTTGCAGATCTGGGCATCGGAGCATTCGCGGAGCTGGGCGGTGTCGTGAGACTGCTGACCCGCCTGGGAGATCTTTGGCTCTCCCCCCAACTCCTGAGCACTGCCGGGCTGTTGGTTCCCGCATTCGATGTCGCTTTGAAATCCGCTCAACCTCCCGGCGTCACCAATGGAGTTGCCGGAGCCGTGCTGTCCCTGATCACCTTGTACCGCGCTCAGCCGACCACCGCCCTGCGCAAGACCATCGACGACATGGGCCGTCATCTGCTGAACGAAGGGATGCCGGCCGATGCAGGCTTTTCATCCGGCGCCGCAGGAGTCAGGTACGCGCTCGCCGCTGTCGCGGCCTTGGGCGGGGCCACGCAGGCTGCCAAGTGGCGGAGCTCCGCACCCGACAGTCCCGCGCCACAGGAGAATTCCTGGTGCCGCGGCACGGCAGGCCTTGTCCTGGCCGACTCGGGCGTCTGTGCCCTGACTCCAGACGGTCTCTCCCTTTCCAGTTCGGTTCTCTCTGCCGTGGAAGGCGCTCTCGCCCGAGGAATCGACAATGACTCGCTGTGTCATGGCACTCTCGGACTCGTCGAGGCCCTCCAGGCAGCGGGGCACCTGTTGGAGCGAGAGGATCTGATTCGGGCAGCCCATGCCGAAGCCGGGAACGTTGCCCGGCGTGTTCTCGCCGGGCAGGTACGCACGGGGGTGCCCGGGGGCATCTGGTCCCCTGGCCTCATGGATGGTGCGGCGGGCATAGGTCATGGCCTGCTGAGGGCGGCGACTGCGCACACCGTGCCCAGCGTTCTGCTACCTGCCGCTCCGGGCGCGTGGCCGTACACGGGCGGATCTTGATGGGGTCTCCGTACCCGGCTAGTAGGACTCCGTCAGGTCTGTGTGTCGCCCATGTTCAGGGGCATGAGGACGGTGTGGACGCACATGAAGTGTTCGGGCGACGTCGGCGTTATTCGTGGCGGATGTGTTCGCCTCGGTGAACCAGTCCACCTGGGATCCGGTGGCTGTGCGCCGACGGATCGCCGAGCGGCTTGTGCCGCGGATCGGCCCGGACGCCTGGGCGGTCGATGACGTGTCGTTCCCCGAGGACGGCAGGATGTCGGGTCGGCGTCGCCCACCAGTACCGCGGTGCGCTGGGCAGGCAGACCAACTGTCAGGTCGCCGTCAGCTTGCACGCGGTCTCCGACGCGGCCTCGTGCCCGCTGAACTGGCGGCTGTTCCTGCCCCAGGAATGGGCAGACGCCGTCCGGCGTCGACGGACCGGCGTCCCCAAGGACGTCGGGCACCCCAGAACGCCGGCTTCCGCGCCGGCCTGGCCGAGCGGGGGCACGCGTACGTGGTCGGCCTCCGCGGCGACATCACCATCCAGCCACATGACGCGCACCCCGATGCCCCGGCCTGGTCCGGCAACGGCCGCCCGCCGCTGACCCGTTACCGGCAGCCACCGGAGTCGGTAGCCAACCTGGCAGCGGCCGCCGGACGGGACGCCTTCAAGGAGGTGACCTGGCGGGAAGGCTCCTGGGGCCCAAGGCCTCGCGGTTCCTCGCGATGCGGGTCCGGCGGGTCGGGGTACGCTCGCGTCGGCCGGCCCAGGCAGCCGCGGTGGCCGGGCACGGCCAGTGGGACGGTGTCCTGCCCGACGTGCGGTTGCCGGCCGAGTGGCCCGACAGCGAGGACGCACCGACCCGGTTCTGGCACATCCGCCGGCACATCGAGCACGACTACCGCGAACTCAACCACGACCTGGGCCTGGACCGCTTCGAAGGCCGCTCCTGGAACGGCTGGCACCACCTCGCCACCCTCGTCACCGCCGCCCACGCCTTCCTCACCGAACAGCGCCTGGCCCAGCATGACCACACCGAGATCAAGACAGACCTGACCGAGTACTGCATAGCCTTGTCTCGTGACTCCAGAAGAGCTTGCCACCGTCATTTTAGGCCGCATACAGGAAGCGATTCAGTCGGGACTGATAGCCGCAGATCCGCCCGAATCAGTCCAAGTGGAAAAGCCTCGCCGGCGAAGTCATGGTGACTACTCCAGCAACGTAGCCCTGCAGATCGCCAAGTCGGCAGGCGTCTCCGCCCGTACGGTCGCGGAGGTGCTGGCGCCGACGGTGAGCGCCGCCCCCGGTATTCACACAGTGGAAGTGGCGGGCCCCGGCTTTCTGAACGTCACGCTGGAAAGTGCCGCCAGGGGGGCCATCGTCCGTGACATCGTCGCGGCCGACACGGAGTACGGTCGCACGGACCGCATGGCGGGTCTGCGACTCAATCTGGAATTCGTCTCGGCCAATCCCACCGGTCCCGTGCACATCGGCGGTGCTCGGTGGGCGGCAGTGGGAGACGCACTGGCCAGACTCCTCGAAGCTACCGGCGCGGACGTCACCCGGGAGTACTACTTCAATGACGCGGGCGGGCAGATCGACCGTTTCGCGCGGTCGCTGCTCGCCTCGGCGAAGGGCGTCCCGGTACCCGAGGACGGTTACAGCGGCGCCTACATCGAGGAGCTGGCCCGCACCATTCTGGAGCGGTGTCCCGAGACCCCGGACCTGGACAGTCCGGAAGCGCTCGGTGTCTTCCGGACCGAGGGAACCTCCCTCATGTTCGACGAGATCAAGACGTCGCTCGCCGGGTTCGGCACCCACTTCGACGTCTATTTCAACGAAAAGGACCTCCACGACCGGAGGGATCTGGACGCGGCCGTCGCCCGCCTGCGGGAAGGGGGGCACGTCTTCGAGGCCGGCGGCGCGGTCTGGCTGCGCACCACGGACTTCGGTGACGACAAGGACCGCGTCCTGCTGAAGAGCGACGGCACCTGGACGTACTTCACCGCGGACTGCGCCTATTACCTCAACAAGAGGACGCGTGGGTTCGAGAAGATCGTCATCATGCTGGGCGCCGACCACGTGGGCTACATCGGCCGCATGAAGGCCATGGCGGCCTGTTTCGGTGACGATCCGGACAGCACCCTGGAGATCCTGATCGGCCAGTTGGTCAACGTGGTCGAGGACGGCCGACCCGTGCGCATGAGCAAGCGCGCGGGCACGGTGGTGACGCTGAACGACCTCGTCGAGGCGGTCGGGGTCGATGCGGCACGGTATGCGCTGGCGCGCGCGAGCATCGACGCGACGATCGACCTCGACATCGGTCTGCTCACCCGGCGGTCGAACGACAACCCGGTGTTCTACGTGCAGTACGCCCACGCGCGGCTGTGCGCCATCCGGCGCAGGGCCTTGGAGAACGGGGCGGACAACGGTGGCCCGGAGGACTTCGAGCCGTCTCTTCTCGGCCATGAACGTGAGACCGACCTGCTCGGCGTGCTGGGCGAGTTCCCGCAGGTCATAGCCACCGCCGCCCTGCTGCGTGAACCCCACCGGCTGGCCCACTACCTGGAGCAACTGGCGGGTACATACCACCGGTTCCACGACAGCTGCCGGGTCCTTCCCCGGGGCGGCGAGGAGCCGGACGCGCTGACCCGGGCCCGGCTGTGGCTGACGGACGCCAGCCGCGTGGTGCTGCGCAACGGCCTGGACCTGCTCGGCGTCTCCGCGCCCGAGCGGATGTGACCGGGCACGGCTCACCGCGGGGACGACCCGGCGCAGACCCCGAAGCAGCCGTGCGGGGTGCGCGGCACACGTCGCGCACCCCGCACGGCCGTTGCTCCGGTGATCCGGTGATCCGGTGATCCGGCTGCGCGATCGGCTACCACCGCCGAGCGTGCACATCACCGAGTCGGGGGCTCCACCGATGCCACGCCTCGCAGTGCGGGGCCGTGTGCATCGGCATCTCGGTCAGGCCTGGGTAGTACACGTGCATACTGACCGCGGGCTCGAGTGCGTCGTTGACGACCCGGTGCACGTACCCGGGTGCGAACACCCGCTGCGCGCCGTCCCCCAACGCGCGCGTGCCCCGCTCCGTCCACTCGGTCAGCGTGCCCTCCAGCACGGTCAGCACCCCGGACGAGCGGCCGTGGTCGTGCAGCTCGCTGCCCTGCCCGGGTACCCAGGACAGCAGCCACGCCTCGTAGCCGGGGCCGGTGCGCAGCCGGTGGTACCAGCGCGAGGTGGCGTCGTACTGGACGAGGTGCTCCCACTGCGAGCGGTCGGCGGCGATGGAGCGGGCCATGCCGACGAACTCGGCGACGGTGACCGGATGCTCGCGCGGGGCCTGGAGGAGGTGCTGGACTTCGAGGATGTCGCCGGCGATCTGGAGGTCGTTGTCGCTGTTCATGAAGTGCGGTGAGTCCTCCGCGGAGAAGTGGGGTGGCCGAGGTCCTGCCGGAGCACGGTGGGCTCGACAGCTGCCGCCGGCTCCGAGGCCCGGGCCCTGGTCGAGAGCCCTGCGGGGACGGCGTCGGTGTGAGTGCGGGCGGTGCGCGGGCCGCCGTCCCAGGACATCAGGTGGGCGCAGCACCGGGGAAGCGTCAGGCCGTGGGCCTCCATCGTGTTCATCACTGCTCCTTTCGGATCGGGTCGTCTCATCGGGTCGATCGGGTGACCAGCGCGGCGCGGACCGTGTCCAGGAGCGCGGTCCGCGCGCTGTGCAGGAAGAAGTGGTCGCCGGGCAGGACGTGGCGGGCGAAGCCGCCCGTCGTCTGCTCATTCCAGGGCGCCACGTGATGGGGCGGCACCTCTCGGTCCTCCGTCCCGGCGAAGGCCACGACGGGGCACCCGAGCGGTGGCTCGGGCCGGTGCGCGTACGTCTCGACGACCGAGAAGTCCGCGCGGATGGTCGGCAGGAGCAGTTCGAGCAGCTCCGGTTCGGCGTACACGTCCTCCGGGACGGCACCCAGGTCGCGCAGCCTGGCCACCACGACGTCGTCCGGCTGGTCGTGAATCCGCGGCAGCCGGCGCGGGAGCTGGGGTGCGGGACCGGCCGAGACGAAGAGGACGCGCGGCTCGTCGGCGCCGCGCCTGCGCAGCGCCCGGGCCAGTTCGAACGCCAGAACGGCGCCCATGCTGTGCCCGAAGAGTGCGTAGGGGACGTCGAGTTCGCCCTCCAGCGCGGTGGCGAGCGCCTCGACGAGCGGTTCGGCCCGTTCGAAGGCGTTCTCGCTCCAGCGGGTCAGCCGGCCGGGCAGTTCGACCGGACACACTTCGACTTCGTCCGGGAAGGAGGCGGGCCATGCGGCGTAGGTCGAGGCACCGCCTCCGGCGTACGGGAGGCAGAAGAGACGGACGGCCGGTGCGGCCGGGCGCCGCGCGCCCACGATCCAGCCGTGGGCACGCGTCGCGCGGGGTGTTGCGGTTCGGTTCACGTTGAGGTCTCCGTGACAGATCGGCTCAGTCGGCGAGCAGCGCCTGGGCTACTTCCTCGGTCATTTCCTCGATTTCGGCGAGGATGTGGTCCTCGACGACGAGCGCGGTGTCCTCCAGCGTCTGGCTGTCGAACAGGACGCGGATCGGCAGTTCGGTGCCGAACGCCTTGCGCAGGCGGACGACCGCGCGCATGGCCATGAGCGAATCTCCGCCGAGGGCGAAGAAGTTGTCGTGGACGCCGACGCGCTCGACGTCGAGCATGCCCGCCCAGACCTCCGCGACGGCCTCCTCGACCGGCGTCCGCGGGGCCACGTAGGGCGGTCCGGCCTCCTCGGCCACCTGCTCGGGAACCACCAGTGCCCGCCGGTCCACCTTGCCGTTCGCGGTGAGCGGCAGTGCGTCGATCTCGACATAGACGTCCGGCACCATGTAGCGGGGCAGCTTCGTGCCGAGGAAGTCGCGGAGATCCCGCGGGACCTCGTGTGCGGTCTGCGGGACGACGAAGGCGACCAGCCGCTTCGCGCCGCGCGGCTCTCCCTGGACCACGGCCACCGCTGCCCGGATCTCCGGGTGCTGCATGATCGCGGTCTCGATCTCGCCGAGTTCGATGCGGTAGCCCTGCACCTTGACCTGGAAGTCCTCGCGGCCGAGGAACTCGATGTCGCCGCTCGGCAGGAAGCGTCCGAGGTCTCCGGTGCGGTAGAGGCGCCGGCCGGTCTCCGGGTGGACGATGAAGCTGGCCTTCGTCTTGGCCTCGTCGCGCAGATAGCCCTGGGCCAGGCCCACGCCGCCGATGTAGAGCTGGCCCGGAACGCCAGTGGGCCGCGGCCGGAGCGCCTCGTCAAGGACATGGAACGTCTGGTTCCGCATCGGCCTGCCGTACGGAATGCTCGGCCAGTCGGCGGGCACCTCGCCGATCGGGTAGAGGATGGACCAGATCGACGCCTCCGTCGCACCGCCGAGGCTGACGACCTCGGGGGCGCCGAGCACCTGCCGGATGCGGTCCGGCAGCGTGACAGGCAGCCAGTCGCCGCTGAGCATCACGAGCCGCAGCGCCGTGCTGGTCACCTCCTTCACACTCATGTGCTCGACGAGCAGCTCCATGAGCGCCGGCACGGAGTTCCAGAGGGTGACCCGGGCCGTTTCCATCAGGTCGAGCCAGGCCGCCGGGTCGCGGTGCGCGCCCGCGTCCGGCATGACGACGGCACCGCCGACCGACAGCGGGCCGAAGACGTCGTACACCGACAGGTCGAAGCTCAGCGAGGACAGGGCCAGGACCCGGTCGTCCGCCCCGACACCGAAGCGGTCGTTGATGTCGACGACCGTGTTGAGGGCGCCGCGGTGGTCGATCATCACGCCCTTGGGGAGACCGGTGGAACCCGAGGTGAAGATGACGTACGCGAGATCGTCCGGCGTGGCGGGACCGTCCAGCCGCAGCCCCTCGGCCGCGTGCTCCTCCAAGGGGAGTTCGTCGACCCGGAAGACGGCCGGCACACCGGCGAAGCGGTCCTCGCCACCCTGTGCGACCCGGCCCTGGGTGAGGACCGCGCGGGCCCGTCCGTGCTCGAGCAGGAGCCGGACGCGCTCATCGGGCAGTTCGGGGTCGACGGGCAGGTAGGCGGCGCCTGCGGCGAGGATGCCGAGGACGGCGGCGCACTGCTCCCAGCCCTTCTCCATCACCACGGCGACCAGGTCGCCGGGGCGCACGTCGAAGCCGGTCAGACGGCGGGCGATGCCGCCGGCCCGCGCCGCCAGTTCCCCGTAGCTGAGCGTGCGGCCCGGGGTGATCACGGCGGTGCGCTCGGGTGTCCGGGCCGCCGTGGCGAAGAACGGCGCGTGCAGGAGCCCCGACGGCAGTGGGCCCTCGGTCCGGTTGTAGGCCTCCCGCTCGGCCAGTTCGGCGCGCGGCACGAGCAGGGGCGCGGGCCGGCTCCAGTTCTCCTCGTCCCGCGCGAGCCACTGCAGCAGTTCCAGGGTGGCCGCGTGGATCGCACCGACCAACCCCTCGGGGAAGAGCTGTTCGACGGCGTCGATGTCGAACGCGAGCGCGCCGTCCACCTCGTAGACCTGTGCGTCGATCCAGACCTGCGGCGTCTGCGAGATGCTGTACGCCACCTCGCCGATCGGCGTGTCCTGACCGTGGTCCAGGAAGAGGCTGGTGAACACGACCGGCATGGCCGCTGCGGCGTCACCGCGCACCTTCTTCATCTCGCGTATGACGCGGACACCACTGAACACACGGTGGTCGATGTCGGTGATGAGCCGGTCCCGCACGGCACAGGCCCGCGCCTCGAACGATGCCTCGTTCGCCGCGTCGACCTCCAGCAGCGTCACCGAGGTGAAGTCACCGACGATGGCGTCCACCTCCGGGTGGAGCGGAAGCCGGTTCGCCATGGGGAGGTTGAGCGTGAAGCGGCGGTTCTTCGACCACGTGGCCAGCGCCTCGCTGTAGGCGGCCAGGAGCAGTGCCGTGGGGGTGATGCCACGCTGCGACGCCCATCCCTTGACGCGCTCCCAGGTCTCCCGGGGCAGCATGCCCTCCACCCGCTTGAAGCGCGGGGAGTCGACGGTGCGCGGGTCGCAGGCCAGCGGCAGCTCCGGGGCGAGCGCCAGGCCGGGGATCCGCTCCCTCCAGTAGGTCTCCGCGCGGCGGTACAGCTCGGAGGACTCCAGGCTCTTCTCCGCCAGCACGTAGTCGCGGAAGGACAGTTCCAGCGCGGGCAGTTCGACGTCCGGGTGCTCGTAGAGGTGGGCGAGTTCGCGCAGCAGGACGTTGGAGGCCCGGGCATCCGTGACCAGGCCGTCGATGCTGTAGTGCAGTCGGGTGCGGTCGCCGTCCAGGACCGAAGCGCGCAGTTCGAACAGCGGCCAGCGGTCGGCCTGGAAGTTCTGGTGGGACATGGCGGCGCGGGTGCTCTCGAGCGCCGCGTACACCTCGTTCTCGGGCAGCCCGCGCAGGTCCTCCGTCTCGATGACGTAGTCGGGGACGTCCGTCAGGATCTGCTGATCGCCGTGCGGGAGCACGATGGCGCGGAGCATGCCGTGCCGCCGGATGAGCCGGCGAAAGGCTTCTTCCATGCGGGGCAGGTCCAGGTCCTGGACGTCGAACTCCTCGTACCCGTGCATACCGACGTTACCGATGTCGAAGACGCCGGTACGGCCGATCCAGTACGCCTGCTGGACGTCCGTCAGCGGGAAGGGCACGCCCTCGTTCGCCGGGTCCGGCACCACGGCCGGCAGCGCTTCCAGCAGGGTGTCCCCGGCCTCGGCGCGGGCGGCGCGCACGACAGCGGCCAGACCCCGGATCGTCGGCTCACCGACGAACGCGCGCAGCGGGACCTCGGCGCCGCAGACCGTGCGGACCTGCGCGACGAACTGCGCTGCGAGCAGGGAGTGGCCGCCGAGCTCGAAGAAGTTGGTGTCCGGTGCGATGTCCGGGACGCCGAGGAGGTCCGAGAAGATCGTGGCGACCTGGCGCTCGGTGTCGTCGGCGTAGTCCGCGCGGCCCTGCGGGGTCGCCGTCTGCGCCGCGGGCGCGGAGTCCTGCGCGAGGTCGGCCCTCGGCTCCACGACCGCCTGGCAGCTGCCGGGAGCCGCGCCCACCACGCGCGCGGCCCGCCGCTCGACCGTGGCGTGGTCCGCGTGCGACCAGACGAAGCCGGTCCACGAGATCTCGGACTCGCGGCGCACCAGCGCGACCTGCGTTTCGACGGCGGCGGCGACGGGCGAGCGGGACGGCTCGAAGTCGTCGCCGCCCACGAGATGGACCTCGCAGGCGAGCACGGTGCCCTCGGATGCCTGGGCGACCGCCGTGGTGGCGCGCTCCAGGTCGTCCAGCACACGGGCCTGCGGGGCGCTTGCGTCGAGCAGGACCAGGACGGTGGACCGTACCGCCGGGGCGGCGGACAGCGGGGTCACTGTGGCGCCCGCGTGGGTCAGGGCCCGGCTGAACACGGTCGCGACCCGCTCGTCACCCGTCGACGTGTAGTACGCACCGGCGTGCCGGCCGGTGTCGGCGCCCACCGCGGTGTTCAGGGGCTCCAGATCCGGCACGAAGCGGTGCCCGCCGCGGAACGCGACCACGGGCTCCGCGGGTGTGCCGTCGACCTCGGCGACCACGGCGGTGGCCAGACGGCGGGCGGCCGCGGCGGTCCCGGGCGCGGGCACGTCGAGGAGCGTCCGGGAGCCCGGCCGTCCGGCGCGCGCCCACGCGGTCAGCGCGCCCCGCCCGGGCGCGAGCGGTTCCTCACCGGTGACGTCGAGCGCGCCGGACACCACGGCGAGGAGCCGTGCGCCGTCGTCCCCGCGTGCCGCGAGGGCGAGCTCCAGGGCCTCCAGTTCCTCCGGCGCGCGACCGGTGCGGGCCTCGGCGCCGGTGCCGAGCAGCGCCGTGTGGACCACGCCCGCGATCCGCTCGTCCGCGGGCAGCGAGGACGCGAGGATCCGGGCGCAGTCGTCCTGGGTGCCGACGGCGTCGACCGGGACCTCCACCACCCGGGCGTGCGTGCCGCGCAGCCGCTCGGCGAGGCCGTCGAGGGCTCCCGCCGGGTCCGTGACCACCAGCCACGCGGCCGGTGCCGCGCCGTCCCGTACGCCCGTGGGGGTCGCCGGGCCCACCCTGCGGAAGCCGCGCACCGCAAGCCCTTCGGGGTTCGCGCGCCCCGTGCGGGTGCCGCGCGGCGGGTCGACCCAGACCCGCTCGCGTTCGAAGGGATATGTCGGGAGCACGGTGCGAAGCGGCGTCTCCTCGCCGTGCAGGGCCTCCCACGCGAGGGGCGCTCCCAGGCGCCACAGCTCGCCGGCGGCGGTCAGCACCTCCTGCTCGGCGTCGGCGTCCGGGGTGGCCGACGGGAGCGAGGCGACCGCCCCGTGCAGGTCGTTCGTGCCGCGCGCGAGGCCCGTCAGGACGCGGCCCGGGCCGGCCTCCAGCAGGATCGCGTCGGGGCGGGCGACCGTGCGCAGGCCGTCACCGAACCGCACCGTGGAGCGCAGGTGGCGGGCCCAGTACGCCGGGCTGGTGGCCTCCTCGTCCGTGATCCACGCGCCGGTCTCATCGGACACGAAGGGGATCCGGGGCGTCGCCAGCGCGACGCGCGCGACCTCCGCCTCGAACGCGTCGGCGGCGTCGTCCATCATGCGCGAGTGGAAGGCGTGCGAGGTGCGCAGCCGCTTCGTGGTGACCCCGCGCTCGGCGAGGCGCTCCTCGACCGCGCCGACCGCGTCGAAGGGACCGGACACCACGCACTCGCGCGGACCGTTCACCGCGGCCAGGGCCACCTCCGCGCCGAGGAGCGGCGTGACGTCGCCCTCCGGCAGCGGCACGGCCACCATCGCGCCGGCGGGCGCGTCCTGCATCAGCCGGCCGCGCACGGCGACCAGGCGCAGCGCGTCCTCGTACGACATGACGCCCGCCAGGCATGCGGCCACGAACTCGCCGAGGCTGTGCCCCAGCATGGCCGCAGGGCGGATGCCCCAGGAGATCCACAGCTGGGCGAGGGCGTGCTCCACGACGAAGAGGGCGGGCTGCGCGTACGCGGTCTGCCGGATCCTCTCCTGGGCGCTCTCCCGCTCCGCCTCACCGGGGTACAACAGGCGGCGGATGTCCTCGCCGAGGACCGGCAGGAGGATCTCGGCGGCGCGGTCGACCTCCGCCCGGAAGACCGGCTCGCGCTCGTACAGGGCGAGCCCCATGCCGATGCGCTGTGCGCCCTGCCCCGGGAAGGCGAAAACGATCTCGCGGTCCCGGTCCGTCTCGGGCTCGGCGGGGCGCGCCGGGGCGGGCCCGCTCAGCGCCTCGGCCGCCTCCTGCGGAGTGTCGGCCACGACGAACCGCCGGTACGGCAGAGTCCAGCGGCCGCGCTGCAGGGTGTAGGCCACCTCGTCGAGGCGCTCCTGCGGATGCGCGCGCAGATGGGCAGCGAGTGCCGCGGCCGCGGCGTCGAGCGCGGTGGGCGTGGCGGCCGAGAGGGGCAGCACGTGCCGGCCGCGACCCGGCCCGGCGGCGGGACGCTCCGGCACCTCCTCCAGGATCACGTGGGCGTTGGTGCCGCCGATCCCGAAGGAGCTGACGCCCGCGCGCAGCAGGTCGCCCTGCCACGGCGTCAGGGCGGCGTTCACATAGAACGGGCCCTCGTCCAGGCCGAGTTGCGGGTTCGGCTCGGTGTAGTGGAGGGACGGCGGGAGCTCCCGCGCCTTGAGCGCCAGCACCGTCTTGATCAGGCCGACCACGCCCGCGGCGGTGTCGAGGTGGCCGATGTTGGTCTTCACCGAGCCGAGGGCGCAGCGATGCGCCGCGCCCACGTCGGCAAAGGCGTTCTTGAGCGCGGCCACCTCGATGGGGTCGCCGAGCTGCGTGCCGGTGCCGTGGGCTTCCACGTACGACACGCTGGCCGGGTCGACCTCGGCGACGTCGAGCGCCTCCGTGATCACGTCGGCCTGTCCCTCGACGCTCGGGGCGGTGAAGCCGACCTTGCGGGCGCCGTCGTTGTTGATCGCGGAACCGCGGATCACGGCGTGGATCACGTCGCCGTCCGCGAGGGCGTCCGCGAGGCGCTTGAGGACCACGACACCGGCGCCGCTGCCCGGCACGGTGCCGGACGCGCTCGAGTCGAAGGCCCGGCAGCGGCCGTCCTCGGACAGGACGCCGCCCTCCTCGTACCGGTAGCCGCGCCGGTGCGGGACGACGGTCGCCCCGCCGGCGAGCGCGACGTCGCACTCGCCGCCGATCAGGGCCTGACACGCGGTGTGCACGGCAACCAGCGAGGTGGAACAGCCGGTCTGCACGCTGACGCTCGGACCGTGCAGGTTCAGCTTGTACGAGACCCGGGTCGGCACGAAGTCCTTGTCGTTGCCGATGGAGGTCTGGAAGGCGCCGATGCGCTCGACGAGGCCGTCGTGGGCCAGGAGGTTGTGGCGCAGGTACGCGCTCTCGCCCACGCCGGCGTAGACGCCGGTGACGGCGTCGGTGGTGTCCGAGGGCCGGCCCGCGTGCTCCAGGGCCTCCCAGGCGCATTCCAGGAAGATCCGGGCCTGCGGGTCGAGCATCTGGGCCTCGCGCGGGGAGAACCCGAAGAACCGAGCGTCGAAGCGCTCCATGTCGTCGAGGACGCCGAGCGCCGGACGGTGGTCAGGGTGCGCGATCTCCTCGGGGGCCGCGCCGTCGGCGAGCAGTTCCTCGTCCGTGAGGGTCGTGACGCTGTCCACGCCGTCGCGCAGGTTGCGCCAGAAGGCGTCCGGCGTGCGGGCGCCGGGAACCCGCAGGGCCATACCGACGACGGCAACGGCGCCGGCGGGCAGGTGGTTTTCGTCGCTCATCGCTTCTGTCTCCAAGTGGTCCGTCATCGGTGGCTTCACATCCGTCCGCGGCGTCTGCGGTCTCATGTCGGCTGCCTCCTGGTCCTCGCCGCCCGTGCGCCCTGCCGCTGCCGGCGGGCGGCGGCGCGGCGGCGTCCCTCGCCGCCCGCGGCCGCCGTGGCCCCGTCGCCGGCGGCGAGGTGCCGGGCGAGGGTGCGCACCGTCGAGTACCGGAACAGGTCGACCACGGGCACCGCCGTGCCGAGCGTCTCGGTCAGCCGCGACTGCACCCGCACGACGAGGAGCGAGTGGCCGCCCAGTTCGAAGAAGTTGTCGTCCACGCCGACGTGCTCGGCGGCGAGGACCTCGCGCCAGATCGAGGCGACCACGCGCTCCACGTCACCCATGGGCCCGTCCGGCGTCGTGGTCGTCCGCTTCGGGCGCGCGGGGGGCGGCAGGGCGCGCCGGTCGGTCTTGCCGCGCTCACCGCGCGGCAGCCGGTCGAGCGTGACGATCGCGGTGGGCACCATGTAGCCCGGCAGACGCTGCTCCAGGTGCGCGCGCAGCTCCGCCTCCGACGTGGCGCCCGCGAACGCCACATACCCCACGAGCTCCGGCCGGCCGGGGGTGTCCTCGCGCAGCACCGCCGCCGCGTCCCGCACCCCCGGGTGCGCGGCGAGGGCGGCCTCGATCTCGCCGAGTTCGATGCGGAAGCCGCGCAGCTTGATCTGGTCGTCGGTGCGCCCGAGGAACTCCAGTTCGCCGTCGGCACCGCGGCGCGCGCGGTCCCGGGTGGCGTACATGCGCTCGCCGGGCCGCCCCCAGGGGTCGGGCAGGAAGGACCCGGCGGTGCGCCCGGGGTCGCCGAGGTAGCCGTGCGAGACTCCGGGACCGGCGATGTAGAGGTCGCCGGGGACGCCCTGCGGAACCGGCCGCAGCGCGGCGTCCAGCACGTAGGCGCGCACCCCGGGCAGCGGTCTGCCGATCGGGACGGTGCCGCCCGGCGCACGCCCGGACACCGCGGCGGCGGACGGCTCGTGGACGGTCGCCGTGATGGTCGTCTCGGTCGGACCGTAGGCGTTGAGCAGCCGGATGTGCGCGGGCGCAGTGGCCTGCCACTCGGCGAGCTTGGCACCGTCGACGCGTTCGCTGCCGACGACCACGAGGCGCAGCGCGTGGCACGCCGCCGGCGAGTGCCGGTCCAGGGCGGACACCCACTCGTGCCAGTACGACCCGGGCAGGTTGAGCACCGACAGGCGTTCGCGCCGGGCGAGGGACGTCAGCTCGTCGATGCCCGGTACGTGCCCCGTCGGCAGCAGGACGACGCTCGCGCCGCGGACGAGGCTCGCGAAGAGCTCCTCCGCCGCCACGTCGAAGGTGAGCGACGCGAACTGCAGGACCCGGTCCTCCGCGCCGAGTCCGTACCGCTCCGCGACCGCCTCCAGCGTGTGCACGAGGTTCGCGTGGCTGACGCACACGCCCTTCGGACGGCCGGTCGTGCCGGAGGTGTACAGGATGTACGCGGTCGACGCGGGGTGCACGGCGTGCTCCCCGACGGGCGCGTCGGCCCCGGCCTCGAAGGCGTCCTCCACGGCGGCGAAGGGCACCGCCACGTCCTGCGGCGCGCCGTCCGCGCGCGACCCGAGGACCAGGGCGGCCGCCGCGTCGCGCAGCACGTGGCCGAGGCGTTCCGGCGGGGTGCCCAGGTCGACCGGGACATACGCGGCGCCCGCCTTGACCACACCGAGAAGCGCGGCGGGCCACTCCAGGCAGCGGTCCATCCGTACGACGACGGTGTCGCCCGCGCCCACCCCGTGCGCGCGGAGATGCGCGCACACGGCGTCCGAACGCTTCCGCAGCTCCGCGTAGTCGATCGACCGGTCGCCGTGGGCCAGTGCCGTGCGCTCCGGCGCGCGTGCGGCCGCGGCGTCGACGAGCCCGTGCAACGTGGCGGCCGGCCGCTCGGGCGCCTCGACCACCGACCCGACCAGGGCGGTGAGTTCCTCGGCGCCGATCATCTCCAGGTCGGTCAGGCGTGCGTCGGGCCTGGCGAGCGCGGAGCCGAGGAGCGTGACGTAGTGCCGCATCATCCGCTCGACCGTCGTGCGGTCGAAAAGGTCGACGTCGTACTCCACCGAGCCGCACAGCTCGCCGGAGTCCAGTGACGCCTCCTCCCACGCCACGGTCAGGTCGAACTTGGCGACCCTGACCGCGCCTTCGCGCAGTGACACCGTCAGGCCGGGCAACGCGGTGGTGCCCGCCGGCGCGTTCTGCATCGCCAGCATCACCTGGAACAGCGGCGTCCGGCTCGGGTCGCGTGGCGGCCGTACCGTCTCCACGACCTGCTCGAACGGCACGTCCTGGTGCTCGTAGGCGCCCAGCGTGGTCTCCCGCACCCGGGCGAGGAACTCCGCGAACGTGAGTCCGTCCTCCCAGCAGGTGCGCAGTACCAGCGTGTTCACGAAGAAGCCGACGAGATCCTCGAACTCCGGCCGGGTGCGCCCCGACACCGGCGTGCCGACGCTGACGTCCCGCGCCCCCCCGTACCGGCCCAGGACGAGCTGGAAGACGGCCAGGAGCATCATGAAGCGGGTCACGCCGTGCGCCCGGCTCACCTCGCCGAGGCGCTCGGTGAGCTCGGGGGTCAGCCGCAACGGGAACACCTCCCCCGAGTGCCGGGGGACAGGGGGACGCGGGCGGTCGGTCGGCAGGTCGAGCCCGGCGGGCGCCCCGGTGAGGCGGTCCTTCCAGTAGGCGAGTTGCTCGTCGCGCGCGCCACCGTCGAGGAACCGGCGCTGCCACGCCGCGTAGTCCGCGTATTGGAACGGGAGGGGCGGCAGCGATGCCGCCGCGCCGCTGCGGGCCGCCTCGTACAGCGCGCCGAGGTCGCGGATCAGGACGCCCACCGACCAGCCGTCGGAGACAGCGTGGTGCATCGTGAGCAGCAGCAGGTGCCGTTCCTCGGCGAGCCGCAGCAATCGGACCCGGGCCAACGGCCCCCGGGCCAGGTCGAAGGGTCGTTCGGCCTCGCGCTGCGCGCGCTCGTCCGCCTCACGCTCGCGCACCGCCTCCGGCAGGTGCCGCAGGTCCTCGACCTCGACGGGGAGTTCCGCGTCCGCGTCGACCACCTGGAGCGGCTCGTCCCCGTCCGCCACCAGCCGGGTGCGCAGCGAGGCGTGGCGCCGCACCAGCGCTCGGACGCCCTCCCCGAGAGCGGTCACGTCGAGCGGTCCGTCGACGGTGAGCACCAACGGCACGTTGTACAGGGGGCTGCCCGGAGCCAGCCGGTCCAGGAACCACATGCGCTGCTGGGCGAAGGACAGCGCGTGCGGGCCGTCGCCGGCGGCGGCGACGGGAAGGTGGGTGTCCCCGCGGCGGGCCGCCGCGGCGCGCGCGGCGAACCCCGCGACCGTCGGTGCCTCGAAGACCGCACGGACGCCGAGTTCCACCCCGAGATGCGCCGCGACGCGCGCCACGGCCTGCGTCGCGAGGAGGGAGTGACCGCCGAGCGCGAAGAAGTCGTCGTGGGCGGAGATCCTCGGGACGTCCAGGAGGTCGCCCCAGACCCGCGCGACGAGCTCCTCGGTCGCGCCACGCGGCGCGACGTACGTCTCGGCCTGGACGCCGTCCGCGTCCGACGGCGCGGGCAGGGCGCGGCGGTCCAGCTTGCCGTTGGGGGTGACCGGCAATTCGGGCAGCGTCACGTACCGGGCCGGCACCATCGCCTCGGGCAGCCGGGACGCGACGTACGCGCGCAGCTCGCGCGGCGCCGCCCGCCGCTCGCCCCGCGGGACGACGTACGCGACGAGGCGCTCGGAGCCGTCCGCGCCCTGCACGTCGACGACGGCCGCCCGCACGTCCTGGTGCGTCGAGAGCACGCCGGCGATCTCGTCGGGCTCGATGCGCACGCCCCGGATCTTCACCTGCGTGTCCGCGCGCCCCAGGTACTCGAGGACACCGTCCTCGCGCCAGCGCACCACGTCGCCGGTGCGGTACAGGCGCTCGCCCACGCCGAACGGGCTCGGCACGAACCGCTCCGCGGTCAGGTCGGGCCGTCCGACGTAGCCGCGCGCGAGGCCCGCGCCGCCGATGTACAGCTCGCCGGGCACGCCGATGCCGGACTCCCTGCCGTACGGGTCTAGCACGTGCAGGCGGGTGTCGGCGATGGGCCGGCCGATGGGCATACGGGCCGCGTCCGGCGCCGTGTCCACGACGTCGTACGTGCTGGCGATGGTGGTGCCCTCGGTGGGCCCGTACGCGTTCACCAGCCGCAGCCCGGGCGCGACCGTACGCAGGGCCGCCACCCGCCGGGCGTCCGCCGCCTCGCCGCCAAAGAAGAGGGTGTGCAGCGAGGCGAACATGGTCGGCGCGGTGTCGACGCACCGGTGGAAGAGGGCGGTGGTGAGCAGCATCGCGGTGACGCCGTGCTCCTCGATGCGGGCCCGCAGCAGGTCGGGCGTGAGCGCCTCGTCCTTGCGGATCCCGACCAGCCGGGCACCGTTCAGCAGCGCGCCCCAGACCTCCCAGGTGGCCGCGTCGAAGGAGGTGTTGGCCACCTGCGCCACGACGTCAGAGGGCCCGAAGCCGAGGTAGTCCGCGTCGCACACGAGGCGCACGATCCCCCGGTGGGTGATCGCGACCCCCTTGGGCCGGCCGGTGGATCCGGAGGTGTAGAGCACACACGCCTGCTGCTCCGGATGCACCGCACGCACCTCCCCCGTGGGCCGGGAGGGGTCCGCGCCCGACGCGCCCAGTTCGTCGGCCCGTAGGACCGGCACCCCGTCGGCGAAGTCGACGTCACGGTCGGCGAGCACGAGGCACGCCCCGCTGTCCTCCACCATGAACGCCAGCCGCGCCTCCGGGTGTCCCGGGTCCAGCGGCAGGTACGCCGCGCCCGCGGTGAGGACGCCGAGCATGGCGACGACCAGCGACGCCGACCGCTCCATGGCGAGGCCGACCACGCTCTCCGGCCCGACGCCGCGCTCGATGAGCCGGTGTGCCACGTGCGCGGCACGCTCCCGGAGCCGGGCGTAGGTGACGGTCTCGTCGCCGTAGACCAGCGCGACGGCGTCCGGGGTGGCCTCGGCCCGGGCGTGGAAGGCTTCCACGACGCTCCCGGCGCGGGCCGCGCCCCCTTCGGTTCCCCAGGCGGCCAGCAGGGAGCGTTCCCCGGGCGTGGTGTGTGCCAGGTCCGCGATGCGTGCCTCGGGCGAGGCCAGCGCCGATGCGAGCAGGGTGAGGTAGTGCGTGGCCAGCCGCTCGACCGTCGCGTGGTCGAGCAGGTCGCCGTCGTACTCGGCCGTACCGCGCAGCGCGCCCGGACCCGAGTGCTCCGCCGGCTCCGCCTGCCACGCCACGGACAGGTCCTCGGTCCAAAACGGTGGCACTGTGCCCGGCACGTCCGACGCCCCGAGGGCCGCCGGTACGCACTCCCTTACCTCTCGCAGGAACTCTGCGAAGCTCTGCTGGTCCTCCCAGCGCGCCCTGACGACGACCTGGGTGCCGGGGGCGGAGCGGTCGTCCGACGACACCCGTACGTCGACGCCGACGTCCCGCACGCCCGCGTACCGGCCCAGGACGAGCTGGAAGACGGCGAGGAGTGTCGTGGAGCGGGTGACTCCGTGCGCCCGGCCCACCTCGTCGAGGCACCGGACCGTGGCCGGGTCCAGGGTGAACCCGAGGGACTGCGTGCCGCGGCGCCGCTCGGCGCAAGGCACCCGGTCCGTCGGCAGACGCAACGCGGACGGCTCTGGGACTGGCTGTCGACGTTCAGTCACGGTCGCCCCGCCCCCGAGTCGTGGGCTCCTCGACGGCCCGCGCCACCAGGTCGGCGAGCTCGCCCACCTCGGGCGCGCGCATGATGCCGTGGTGGTCCGCGTCGACGGAGGCGCACGAGAGACCGGGCCCGACCAGCGCACGCCAGCCCCAGGTCCGGTCCTCGTCCTGCGGCTCGCCCGCGGGCTCGGCGCGGACCAGCAGGACGGGGTAGTCGGGAGTCCTGGTGCTCGTGTCCGTGTCCTCGGAGAGCCCTTCCAGCGCGGTCATGTTCGAGGCGTAGACGTCGAACAGCGTGCGCAGCTCGTCCCCGCCGGCGGTCGGCGGCAGATGACCCTTGCTCTGCATGGCCTCCAGGAGCAGGTCGTACGCCGCGGGTCCCGAGGGCAGCTGCTCGGGCAGCTGAAGCTCGTAGTGCCAGGCGAAGCGGCCGACGAGGACCGATTCGGTCAGCGGCTGTGGCGCGTCACCGGCCTCGTCCTCCTCGTCGTACCCGGGCGCCGGGCAGTCGACGATCACCAGCCTGGCCACCTCGCAGCCCTTGCGACGCAGGGCCCGGGCCGTCTCCAGGGCCATCAGTCCGCCGTAGCACCAGCCGATGAGCACCGGCGGCTCGTCGCAGGCCGCGGCGATCGTCTCCGCGTAGTTCTCCGCCATCTCGTGGAAGTCCACGTGCGGCGGCCTGCCGTGCAGCCCCCAGGACTCGACGCCGAGCACGGGCCGGTCGGCCGGCAGCAGGCGGGCGAGTTCCCAGTAGCTGAGTGTGCTTCCGCCACCCGGGTGGATGCAGAAGACCGGGGCGGCGCCCTTGCCGTGCCGCAGCGGCACCAGGTTGGAGTCCTGCGCATCGCTGCCGCGCACCAGTTCGGCCATGGTGGCGACGGTCCGCGCGCTGAAGATCGAGGACATCGGAAGCCGGCAGCCGAAGGCGGCGTTGGTACGGGAGATCAGCTTGATCGCGCGCAGCGAGTGCCCGCCGAGCTCGAAGAAGTCGTCCTCGGGTGAGATGCCGTCCACGCCCAGGACCTCGGACCACAGCACGAGCAGCCGCTGCTCGACGGAGTCGCGCGGGCGGCCGGCCCGGGTGCGCTGCGCCTCCACCGGCGCCAGGGCCTTGCGGTCGAGTTTGCCGTTGCGGGTCAGCGGCAGCCGGTCCAGGACCTGCCATCCGGTCGGGACCAGGGCCGCGGGGAGCTCGCCGCCGAGAGCCGTCCGCAGGTCCGCGACCGACGGAGGGTTCTCCTCGGCGGTTCCCACGACGTAGGCGTCGAGGTGGGACACCAGGCCGTTGTCGTCGGTACGCGCGACCACGGCCGCGGCGCGCACGCCGGGCTGCCAGTGCAGCAACGCCTCGACCTCACCGAGCTGGAGCCGGTAGCCGCGCAGCTTGACCTGGTCGTCGAGGCGGCCGATGACCTCGACGCCGACACCGGGCACCAGCCGGCCGACATCGCCGGACCGGTAGCCTCCCTCGTCGCCCGGCCGGCCGAAGCCGGCGCGCCCCTCGTCCAGTTCGGACAGGTAGCCGAGGGCGACGCCGGGGCCGCTGATCAGCACCTCGCCGGGGCACCACGGCGGCAGCGGCCGGCCCTCGCCGTCGACCACGGTCAGCGTGTTGCGCCCGAGGCCGGTGCCCACCGGCACCGAGGAGCACCGCTCGTCGACCGCCGCCCCCAGCGGCAGACACGAGGCTCCGATGGTGGTCTCCGTGGGCCCGTAGTGGTTGAACACCCGCAGCCCCGGAGCGAGTTCGCGCAGCCGGTCGTGCAGCGCGCGCGGCAGCGGCTCGCCGCCGAGCACCAGCACCTCGCGCGGGAGCAGCTCCCGCGGGTCGTCGGCCTCGGCCAGCAGCGCGGAGAGGTGCGAGGGTACGAGCTTCATCGCGGCCACGGGGTGGGCGCGCAGCCGCTCGGCGAGCACCCGCGGGCTGGTGGCGACATCCGTGTCGAAGAGATGGACGCAGCCGCCGCTCGCGAGCGTGGGGAACACGGCCGTGTAGGAGAGGTCCGCGGCCAGGGTGGACACGGCCGCGAACCCGGCGCCCTCCGGCAGCCCGAACCGGTGCAGAGCGGCGTCGGCGTAGTGGGCCAGCTGGCGGTGGCCCACTACGACGCCCTTCGGCAGCCCCGAGGTACCCGAGGTGAAAATCACGTACGCGGGGCCCTCGGCGGTGGCCGAAACCGGCGTGAGGCCGGCGGGCAGGCCGTCGGGGTCCGGCACGGGCAGCGACGGGACGGAGAGCGCGACATGCGCGGCGGCCCGGGGCACGAGAACCGGTGCGGAGCCGAGTTGGCCGACCACGGTCTCGATGCGCTCCGTGGGCCACGCCGGGTCGACGGGCGCGAACGCGGCCCCGGCCAGCCAGATGCCGAGCATGGCGGCCAGCGTGTCCGCCGATGCCGGGGCCAGCAGGGGTATCCGGTCGCCCGCCCGCACTCCCCGGGTGCGCAGCAGGGCACCGACCGCCTCGGCCCGCCGGGCCAGTTCGCGGTAGGTCAGCGTCTCGTCCCCGCTGCGGACCGCGGCCAGGTCGGGCGTTCGCCCGGCCTGCTCCAGGAAGCGTCGCAGTACCGTCTCCTGCTCGTCGGCGAGGTCGGCCGGCGGCACGGACGCGGTGGCCGCGACCAGACGCAGGGTGCCCGCGGCCCGCCCGAGGTCGGCGAGGGCGTCGGCGAGCAGCTGCTCGTACGCCTCGGCGAGCGGTACCAGGTCACCGAGGGCGATCCGCGCGCCGGTGCCCGCGAAGGTCAGGTACAGGCTCTCGGGGCCCTCGATGCACTCCAGGTGGAGCGTGCCCGGCGTCTCGGACCTGTCGAGGAGCCCCGGTTCGGTGGCCGCGGCCCAGGGGTCCCGCTGGTAGCGGAAGGAGAGTACGGGGCCGGAGTCGCCGCTGACGGTGGTCTGCGGGTCGCAGTGGCACTCCTTCGCCGCGGCGTCCCGCAGGGCACCGGCCGCGGCACGCGCGGCGCTCGCGTACGCGTCCTCCGGGTCGAGGGGCAGGCGCGTGACCACCGGGCGGTCGAACGGGCCCGGCATTCCGCCCAGTCCGTCCGCGGAGCGCCCGTCCGTGACCATCAGGACCCGGTCGTCGCTGTTGTGGGTGTAGCGCGCGTACAGGGACCGCCATGCGGCGAGCAGCAACGCCGCCTCGTCCACGTCGAGGTCACGGGCGGCGGTCCGCAGCCGCTGGAGCACCGGGCCCTCGACCGTCAGGGTGAGCGTCTCGGGCTCGGCGTCGGGGTTCCACAGGCGGGCGGGAGCGAGGAACGGAAGTGCGGTCCGGGTGCCGGCCGTCTCCTCCGTCTCCTCGGCGGGGTCCGACGAAGCGAGTTCATCGGCGAGCCAGTCGGCGACGTCGGCGTACTGGAGCCTCTCCTCCGCAGCCTGCGCGTCGGTGTCCTGGGGCGCCTGGCCGAGCAGGAACCCGATGATCAGACTCCAGGTCGTACGGTCCACGCTCAGCCGCGGCAGACCGAGGCGGAGCAGGGTGCCGTCCGGGCTGTCGGTGTGCTCCACCGTGAACTCGCCGGCCCGCAGCAGCGTGCTGCCGAGCGGTCCGGGCCCGACGTCGACCGGTCCCGCCGCGTCCACCACCTGGACGGGCAGCCGCAGCCCGGGAAGGGACACGTACCTGGTGCGCAGGATCTCGTGCTCCGCGACCAGTGCTTCCATCCGCCCGGCCAGCAGGCCCGGGGCGATGTTCGACGGGCAGCGCACGCTGCGCTCGGCCCGGTTGCGCGCACCCTCCCGCAGGAACACCGCCTGCTGCTGGGGCGAAAGCTGGTAACCCTCGATCTGCTCGGGTTCGACCGCGGTCATTGTCATTCCCCCGTACATTCGTTCTGAGATCCGTTGTGCTCGTCGGTCATCGCCACCAGGACCCGGCGCGGGCCCTCGTACGGGTCCCGCCCGTGCGAGACGAGCATGTTGTCGATCAGCAGGACATCGCCCTCCTGCCAGGGCTCGCGCACCGTCTCGGCGGCGAAGGCGGCGCGCACCTCGTCGAGAACGGCGTCCTCGATGGACTCGCCGTCCCCGAAGTGGACCTGCCGCGGGATGTCCGCGGGGTCGCCGTCCAGCAGTTCGGCGCTCACCTCGTCGGGCAGTGCGGAGGTGTGGAAGAGGTGCGCCTGGTTGAACCAGAGCTCCGCCCCGGTCACGGGGTGCTCGATCACGGCCTGGCAGATCTGCGAGGTACGCAGCTGGTCGTCCCCGTGCCAGGTGAACTCGATGCCCTGGGCCCGGCAGAGAGCCTCGACCTCCGTACGGTCTTCGGTCTCGAACGCCTGCTGCCAGCTCAGGTCGAACCCGGTCCCGTAGTTGCGCACGTAGCGCACCCCCCGCCGGGCGAACTCGTCCAGCAGCGAACGGTCCAGGTGCGCCGCGACGCGGCGGCTGTCCGCGAGCGGTGTCGCGCCGCCCGCAGCGGCGGCCTGGTGGCAGTAGAACCACAGGTACGTCGGCCAGATCCGTGCGTAGGCCATCTCGTTGTGCTGCGGGATGGTCTGGTCGGCGGGATATTCGGTGGAGGTGTACACGCCGGCCACGTCCGCGCGGCTGCGCGGCGTCGATCCGTAGGTGTAGTTGAGCAGCTGCGGGGACCACGACTTGACGACGGCGTGGAAGTCCTCGGCCGAGGATATGGAGAAGCCCCGGAACAGCACCGCGCCGCGCTCGCCCAGCAGTGCCTCCACGCGGGAGCGGTTCGTGCGCACCCAGTGGCCGAGGTCGACCGAGGGCGCCGTGGGCTCGATCACGGAGATGACGGAGTGCGGGCTGTGGCCGACGGACACCAGGTCCTGCGTGCCGGACACAGCGACACGACGACGGATGCCCCGGACGCTCGTGGGAGACGTTGCGGTCATGACGGTCCTCACTGGTCGAGTTGGAGAGGCGGCTGGGCGAACTGCGCCTGGGCTGCGGCCTGTGCGGCCTCGTCCAGCCGGCGCACACCGCGAGCCGGGGAAAGAAGCAGAATCACGGACGGCACGAACAGGCCGATCGCCGACACCAGGACGGCCTGCCGGAGGCCCAGGGCCGAACCGAGCACGCCACCGAGCAGCGAGCCCACCGAAAGGGCGCCCCAGGCGAAGGTGCGCACCGTGGCGTTCACCCGCCCCAGCAGGTGGTCCGGGGTCACCGCCTGCCGGAAGCTGATGACGGTCACGTCGAAGACGGGGATGCCGAAGAGGGCGACGAAGCTCGCGACCGCCGCGGTGGCGACCGCCCCGAAGGAGTTCCCGTGCACGCTCGCGAGGACGAGGTAGCCCAATGCCGGGAAACCGAGGGACAGCACCAACGTCGGGCCGACGCCCAGCCGGAGCGTCAACCGGTCGGCGACCAGCGCACCGCACAGGGCACCGGCGCTGCCGATTGCCGTGATCACGCCGATCTCGGCTGCTCCGACCTTGGCCTCCCTGATGAGGAAGAGGAAGTACACGGCCATCACGGCACTGAAGAAGAGGCTGGTGAAGACGGCTGCCACCGTGCACCAGCACAGCAGGGCATGCTGCTTGATGACGCTGAATCCCTCGCGCACAGACGCCCACACCGAGGGCGCTTTCCGATCGGTGTCCTTCGGGGCCTGCGGAGCCGCGTCCGCCGGCAGCTTCAGGAGGGTCAGGGCGGAAACGGCGTAGCTCACGGCGTCCAGAAGGATCACCACGGGCGCGCTCAGGGCGCTGATCAGCACTCCCGCGGTGCCGGGGCCGGCGACCTCCGCCACGGACTCCGACACCTGGAGCTTCCCGTTCGCTTCCATCAGCCGTTCGCGGCCGACCAGGCCGGGAACATAGGACGGATAGGCGATCTCGAAGAAGACGGTCATCGTGCCGACGACGAAGACGACCAGGAACAGCTGCCCCATGGTCAGCATGTCCAGCATGTAGGCGAACGGGATCCAGGCCAGCGCGGCGAACCGGACGGCGTTGGTCCAGACGAGGATCGGGCGTCGGGCCTGCCGGTCCACGAAGACGCCGACGAAGAGTCCGAACAAGAGGAACGGCAGCTTCTCGAGCGCCCCCACCAGCCCGGATTCCATGGGCGTCGCGTCCAGAACCAGCACCGCGGTCAGGGGGAGTGCGACATAGGTGATCTGCGTCCCCAGGAACGAGACGGACTGACTGGACCACAGGAGGAAGAAACTTCGGTGCCGGAAGAGCGAGCCCGGCTTGGCGGTTACCGCCACTGGAGGACCTCCAGATCGGATGTACGGGGTGCGATCTCGGAAAGCCGGCGGTCCGGGTCGGCCGCGGCAGCCGTGAGGAAGGCGCTGAACTCCTCGACCAGGCCGCGCACCGTCGACTCGTCGAACAGCGAGGTGTCGTACTCGACTCGGAGTTCCAGCCGATCCCCCGCGGGGAGGAGATGGAACGTGAGGTCGAACTTCGTCGCCTCGATGACGTCGGCCGTCTCCTCGACCTCGAGGCCCGCCATCTCCAGCGGCGCGTCGGGAACGTTCTGCAGGGCCAGCCAGGCCTGGAACAGCGCCTTGCGTCCGCCGGTCCGCTCGCCCACGCACTCGACGACCTGCTGGAACGGCACTTCCTGGTTCTCGTAGGCATGGAGCGTGCGCTCCCGCACCCCGGAGAGCAGCTCGGCGACGGTGGGGTCACCGGACAGGTCCGTCCGCATCGCGAGCGTGTTGATGAAGCATCCGATCAACGGATCGACCGCGGGGTCGGGCCGGCCCGCCACCGGCGTTCCGACCACCACGTCCTCGCGGCCCGCGCGGCGGCCGAGGACCGCCGAGTACGCCGCGAGCAGCACCATGAACAGGGTCGTCCCCGTGCACTGGCTCAGCTGGAGGGCCGGATCCGCCGGGATCGCGGCGGTGAAACAGCGCCCCGGGACCAGGGGCCGGTGCTCCGCCGGCCTGGGCCGGTCGGTGGGCAGCCCGAGGTCGCGCGGCACGCCGTCCAGCGTCTTCTGCCAGTAGGCCAGTTGCCGGGCGAACCGCTCGGCCTGGGCGCGCTGCCCACGTGCGTGGTCGCGGTACTGGACGGTGAGCGCGGGGAGCGCGGGCCGCTCGCCCCGGGCGTGCGCGGTGTACGCGGTCTTCAGCTCCTGGAGCAGGATGTTGGTCGACCAGGCGTCCGTGACGATGTGGTGCAGTGTGATGTGCAGGTAGTGCTCTTCGTCGGAAAGCCTCAGCAGCACAGGACGGATCGGCGCGTCGACCTCCAGGTCGAACGGTGCGGCAGTGGCACGGTCGAGCAGTTCCCACGGATCGCCCGCCACGTCCCGGCAGGGCAGGTCGACGGGCTCGTGGGCGCCGACAACGGCGATCGGTTCGCCTTCGGGGCCGATCGGATAGCGCGTGCGCAGGATGCTGTGCCGGGCGGTCAGTGTCCGCAGCGCCTCCGTGAGGGCCGGCACGGACAGTGCCCCCTTGAGGTGCAGGGTGACCGGCACGTGGTAGGCGGACGACTGGTCCTCGAAGGTGTAGGCGATCCAGAAACGTTCTTCGGGAAAGCTCAGCGGTCCGCGCCGCTGAGCGGCGGAGAGCGGACGGGATTCCGCCTCGTCCGTGGAAGCCTGTGTGGCGCCCGCCCCCCGGCCTCGGCCGGCCAGGCGCTTCGCCAGAAGTGCGCGCTTCGCCGGCGACATGGAGTCCAGCCGCGTCTGGGCGGCCGGATCTGGTTCGGCCGCATCCGGTGTTCGGGCACCTCGCTGCCCGGCGACGGTGGTCACCGGCCCGCACCCATCTGCGCCACGAGGCTCAGCGGCCTGATGTCCGTCCAGTGCGCGTTGACGTAGTCGATGCACGCCGGCCGGTCGGCCGGCCCATGAACGACCGCCCACCCGGCGGGTACGTCGGAGAACTCCGGCCAGAGCGCGTGCTGACCGTCGTCGTTCACCACCACGACAAACCGCCCCTGGGGATCATCGAGCGGATTCACCATCAAGCCTCACTCCTCGGGTTACCGACCACCAGAGCGACGCGGCAACGCCGTGTCATCTTGCGTGACACAGCTTGGCACGTCGCTGTCACGAATGTTGGCACATCGGATCGAGACTTGCCAAGAGGTTGTCAATCCTGTGCCAGATCGCTAGCGTGAGTCACGTCCACCCCGGAGGTCACCTTGGCACCGGGCGGACGGGTACACGACGACCCATACCGGGCACGACCGTGCGCAACTCGCGCCGAGCACCAGGTCAACAGGTGCTTCACACTTACTGGGGGAATTGGACATGCGATACATAGCCCGCTGCGGAGCCGCTCTGAGCCTGTTCGCCATCCTCTTCGGCATCAGCCACGTCGGGGACACCACGCCGAAGGGCTCCTCGTCCCACACGGCTTCCATGGCAGGCCCCGAGGGCACGAGGATTGACTGGCCGTAAGCTCCGTTTACCGAGGCGCACTGAGCGACTTGCCAGAGCATTGCCGAGTTGACAACAGTAAATATTACCAAAAATTGACAAGCGCTCTGGCAACTGTCAAGCTGCCAAGCAGTGGGGGGTGGGAGGCAACCATGCGGTTGCCTCCCACCCCCACGTGCACGGCCTGGCCAGGAAGGGGTTCCGCGATGCTCGATCAGCCACATTTCGGCAGGCGACTGCGCACGCTCAGGCAGGAAAGAGGACTCTCCCAGGCAAAGCTGGCCGGTGACAGCATGTCTCCGGGCTACCTCTCCCGCCTGGAGTCCGGCGCGCGGCCGCCCACACCGAAGGTCGTCGCCTACCTCGCCGACGTGCTGGATGTGCCTGTCTCGGCCTTCGAGGGGCCTCCCCCTGTGGAAGGGGCACCGACCGAGGATCTGGTCAAGGCAGTCACCGCACCCGACAGCGGCGACGGCCATGCCCTGGCCCTGCTCGAACGTGTCGTGCACGACCAGGCCGACCTGTCGCTCGCATTGCGGTGGCTGGCACTGTGGTCACTGGCCGAGCTGCAAGTGGAACGCACCTCCCGTGAGGCGCAGCTGACCGTCGGCCAGGAGCTGCTCAAGGCTGCCGATGAGAGCGGGGTGCCGGAGCTGCGCGTCCGCTCCCGTGTCCTGCTGTCGCGCCTGCACCGCTCCATCGGCGACATGAAGGCAGCCAACTCCTTCGCGTCCGATGCATACGCGGACGCGATCCAGCACGAACTTCCCAAGGCCGATGTGGTGCGGACCCTCATGGTGCTGATCTCCACCGAGGCCGAAGTGAGTCGGCTGCCCGACGCGCTGAAGCACGTGGCGGACCTCGAAGTGCTCTCGCGGGACGTCTCTGGAGCCATGCGGGTCGAAGCCCTGTGGACCGCGTCCAGTGTGTACGTCCGGCACGGAAACCACACAGCCGCCGCGACCTGCCTGGCCGAGGCCCTGGAGCTGAGCAGCAGCGGCGACGACCTCAAACAGTGGATGCGGCTGCGCTTCGCTGCCGCATCGCTCTACTTGCAGATGCATCCCAGCCGCCTGGCAGAAGCCCAGCAGGCCATCAACGAGGTGGAGCCGGCCCTGGCTCTGGTCGGGACGCCCAGGCAGCGCCTGGAATTCCGCGTGATCCGCACCCATGCGCTGTTCCAGGCCGGGGAGCTCGACGCGGCGCGCGCCCTGTGCGCGGAGATCGGCTCCGACGCCGAGGATCTCGAGTTCCGCGACAGGGTCCGGTTCGAAGTGGTCGTCCATCTCCTCGACATCGTGTCCGGACAGGTCGAGGCCGGTGTGCAGGCCATCGAGAAGCTGGCACGCGAGGCGCACGAGGCGTCCAACATGGATCTGGCCGCGGAGATCTGGAAAAACCTCGCGGAAACCCTGGCCTCTGTCCAGTCTTTGAAGTCTGCCTGAGTCGGAGCGGAGCCCGCGCGGAAAGTGAGGCTCCGCTTCCGATTCTCCCTCGGTCCTCGCCGGGCGCCGACAGTTTCAAATTCAGGTAAACCCCGCTGTGCACCCTTGCGGCCCGCGGACCCCCACCAAGCTGGATTCACCCCGTGACCAGCAACTTCAAGCTGCAGAAGGCTTACTGACGCACCAATCGCCCCTCGCTTCCGCACTGCATGGGCTAGATCAAATGCAGTAGTCAAAGGTCATGCCGGGAGCTAAACTCCAGCGACCTCGAGCACTTCCCCGTGCGGCACATGCCGAACGTCCGGGGAAGTGAAACGAGACACGGGGAGGGGGCTCGACGGCAGATTCTGCGGCACATCCAGCGCGGTCATGACGCGCTGAACGGTGGCACTCACACCACTAATCCCTTTTGACCAGACGGAATCGAAGGTGTGTGTGCATCTACGGTAGGTCCGAACATGGACAGCCATGTCCGGATTCACCTTTATCAGTAACAACGGGGTAGAGATAGTTGTGAGTCCGATATGCCTGGCAATTGTCGGTGGCGGTCCGTACTGCACATACGCGATGGAGCGGCTGGCCGCTTCAGTGGCCGCGCGCAACGGGGCGGCCCTCGACATTCATGTCTTCGACCGCACCGGCCAGTTCGGCGCAGGCGGGGTGCACAGTCCCCTGCAGGCTCCCACCAGCTTCCTCAACCGCATGGCCGACCATGTGTCGTTCGGTGCGGACGAAAGCAACGAGGTGGCAGGCGCTCTCCTGCCCGAGCGGGACCGCCCCAGCCTGTACGCGTGGTGTCGGCGTAAGTTCGCGGAGACCGCCGACCCGCGCTTCGACATCGAGCCCGACAGCTGGCCCAGGCGCTATCTGCACGGCATGGCCCTGCGCGAGCAGTTCTCCCGGTACGTGGAGTCGCTGCGCTCCTGGCCCTCGGTCACCGTCACGCTGCACCATGCCGAAGTCACCGACATGGAGGATCTCGCCGACCTCCCGGGGGCGGACGGGCCGTTGCTGATCACCTCGGTCGCGGTGGTCGACGACGAGGCCGGCACTCCCGTACGAACGGCCGTCGACCAGGTCTTTCTTCTGACAGGTCACTCCTGCAACGACCCCATGCGCGCCGGGCGCACCCGTCACTGGGCCCAGTGCGCCGAGGCCGTACCCGGTGCCGTCTACGTGCCGAGCGCCTACCCGCTCCATGAACGCCTCACCCCCCGCACGGCAGGGCCCGGCAAGGTGGTCGGATGCGCCGGCACCATGCTGACCGGGATCGACCTCATCCTGCACCTCACCGAGGGACGCGGCGGCCGCTTCCGCAGAACCGACACCGGTGGACTGCGCTACGTGCCGTCCGGGGAAGAACCGCGTTCTATCGTCGCCTTCAGCGAGTCCGGCCTGTTCGCCTTCGCCCGGCCCCATGAGTTCAGCCCGCCCGGGGCGCCGAAGCCGAAGCACCAGGGCGTCTTCCTCACCGTCGACGCCGTCGACCGGCTGCGCCGCGACTTCGGCAGCGACCCGGTCCGCGTCGGTGAGGTGACGGCGCGGCAACTCGACTACGACCGCCATCTGTTACCGCTCATCGTCGCCGAGATGTGGTTGCTGTACTACGCGACCTTGTTCGGCCCCGACTTATCTCGGCACCTCACGCAGGTATCGGCCGCCGCCCGCGAGGACTTCCTCGGCCGGACCGCGGGGACCGCGCCGGCGGAGGATTCGGTCCGCTCGCTGACGGCCCCCATGCAGGAGAGCGTCGCCGAGGCCGTCACCGCCCTCGAGTCCCTGCTGCTGGGTCGGTCGTCGTACGCCTCGCTCCGGTCCGCCGAGCGGCCCTGGTCCTTCGAAGCCCTCCTCGAGCGGTACGCGGAAGTGGTCCTGGGCGAGGACGCCCGGAAGCGTCTGGAAGCCGTCCTTGACGATCCGGCGGAGGTCGCTTCACTGATCGCCGGCCTGGAGTCACCGACCCGGCACGCCGTGCTTCCCTCCGGCAACCTGTTCTCCTGGGAGCGGACGCTCAACCCGATCCCGGAGAGTGAGCAGACGTCGCCGGAGCAGTACCGCAAGGCGATGGTCGAGTTCATGACCACCGACCATCTCCGGGCGCGTCAGGGCGTCTTCGTCAACCCTGCCAAGACGGCGGCGGACGGCGTGTGGCGCGGGCTGCGCCCCGTCATCGTGCACGCCGTCAACTTCGGTGGCCTGCACGCCGAGGCGCACCGGAAGTTTCTCAGCACATGGCTGCGTCAGCACAACCGGCTGGCGTACGGTCCGGTGCCGGACGTGATGGAGCGGATCCAGGCACTCATCGAGCACGGCATCCTCGACGTGTCACCGGGACCGCAGGCCCGGGTGGACACCCGCGGTGACGACCTGGTGGTCGTCGGACCGCGCACCGGTGCCGTGCGCCGGATCGACGTCCTGGTGGATGCCCGCGTCCCCTCCTTCGACGCCTCGGACGACATCGCGCCGCTCTACCCGAACCTGCTGCGTCGCGGCATCGTGCGGAAATGGCACAACCCGCAGCCCGGCGGCCCGGGTTTCGAACCCGGCGGACTCGACCTCACGGAAGACTTCCAGGTCGTCCGTCCGGACGGCTCCGTCGACCGGCGGATCACCGTGCTCGGTCCCGCCATCGAGGGGCAGAGGTTCTTCCAGGGCGGGGCCCTGAAGCCGGATGTGAACCACCACGCCATGCGCAACGTCCTGTGCTGGCTCGCCAACTTCTGGAAGCTGGCCGACTCCGCGGGATAGGGCGAACTCCGTCGAGCCACCGCCCGTATCCGCCCTCTCAAGAAATCCCATTCCTCATGGACATCCAGCAGCATGCCCGCTTGCGGGTCGAACCTTCGGACCCCGTGCACCAAGTGGTAGGTGAGCAGTCCCGGCGTCGCCCGGACTCCCTCGCCGTGATCGAGCCGACCACCGGACGGCAGGTCACCTACCGGGAACTGTGGAACCTGTCAGGCGCGCTGGCCGCGCGGCTGCGATCGGCGGGCGTGCGCCGCGCAGACGCCTGCGGCATCGACCTCGGCCGTTCGGCGGACCTCGTCGTCGCCCTGCTCGCCGTGGCCAGGGCGGGAGCCTGTTACGTCCCGTTGGACACCGGCGCACCGCGGCAGCGCTCGGCCGCCCAGCTGACCGACGCGGCGGCCCGCTGTCTCATCGGGGCACCGGAGGAGCGGGACCGTGCGACGGCACTGCCGGCCGGAATCCCGGTGGTCGACATGGTACGCGAATGCGGCGAGGACCCTCAGGACCCGGACCCCGAGGTCCTGGGCGAGGACCCGCTCTACGTGAACTTCACGTCCGGCACCAGCGGCCGTCCCAAGGCCGTCGTGGTGCCCCACCGCGCCGTGCGCCGCCTTGCCGACTCCCCCGTCTACTGCCGCATCGAGCCGGGCACACGGGTGGGCAACGCCGCCAACCCCGCCTTCGACGCCACCACCTTCGAGGTCTGGGCCACTCTCGTGGCCGGCGGCACCGTCGTCGTCCTGCCGTCCGCGGCCGTCATGGGGCTGGACGGCTGGACCGAGCTGCTGGGCACTGCACGCGTCGACGCACTGTTCCTGACCACCTCCCTGTTCCACGTGATCGCCCTGGAGCGGCCCGCCGCCCTCGGCACGCTGGAGACACTGCTCGTGGGCGGTGAGGCGATGAACCCCGAAGCGGCCCGCCGGGTGCTCGCCGCCGCTCCCCCGGGCCGGCTGGTCAACGTGTACGGGCCGACGGAGGCCACGACCTTCGCCACCTACTACGACCTCACCCCCGAACGGCTCGACCGCGTGGACCAGGTGCCCATAGGGCACGCGATCCAGCACACGTCGCTCCATGTCCTCGGCCCGGACCTGCGTCCGGTTGCGGACGGGGAGCGCGGCGAACTGTGCATCGGCGGGCCGGGAGTGGCACTCGGCTATCTGGGCCGCCCCGACCTGACCGCTGAACGGTTCGTCACCCTGACCGGCGCCAACGAGCCGGGGACGGTGTACCGCACGGGAGACGTGGTCCGACGGTCGCCGGAAGGCCGGCTGGAGATCTTCGGCCGGCTCGACCGGCAGGTGAAGCTGCGCGGCTTCCGCGTCGAACTGGAGGAGGTCGAGCGAGCGGCGATCGCCACGGGCCTGGTCGCGGAGGCGGTCGTGGAGAAGGCCGGCGAAGGCGGGTCGGCCTCCCTCGTGGGCTTCGCCCTGCCCGCCGACCAAGGTGGCGCCGGCTCAGACACCGTCGCGGAGAAGCTCCGGTCGGCTCTCGCCGCCCTGCTGCCCGACTACATGCTGCCCGCGCGGTGGACCGTGCTGCAGCGACTGCCGCTCGGCCCCACCGGCAAGGTGGACCGCGGTGCGCTGCTCGCGGGGATCGCGACGGCCGCGCCCGACGAGCCCGACGAGCCCGACGGCGAATCGTTCGGCACGGATGCCGTGCCCGGTGAGGTCCGTCGGCTGTGGTGCGAGGTGCTGGGAGTGGCCGGTGCCCGCCTCGAGGACAACTTCATCGAGTCGGGCGGCAATTCGATCCTGGCGATCCAGCTGTCGTCACGCATCGGCGAGACCACGTCCGTCGAGCTGAGCCCGGCGGACGTGCTGCTGGCGGCCGATCTCTCCGACCTGATCGACACGGTGCGGAACTCAGCGTCCGCTCAGGCCTGACCGGGGGTAACGATGCATCATCACACCAAGCCGGGCACGCACGCGCAGGACACGGTCGAGGTACCCCTGTCGGCGGCGCAGGAGAGCATGTGGTTCGTGGACCGGGCCCATCGCGGTACCGCGGCCTCCAACGTGCCCCTTCTCATCCGGTGGAACGAGCCGGTGGACGTGCCTGCGCTCCGTCAGGCGCTGCGGTGGCTGACGACACGGCACGAGGCGCTGCGCACCACATACCGGCTCCGCGGCGACCGGCCGGTGCAGCACGTGGGTCCGTCGCGCCCGGTCGAGGTGTCCGTGCGCCACAACGCTGTCCGGCCCGACCGGGACGAGGTCCTGGCGTGCGGCCGGGCACCGTTCGATCTGGCGGCCGGACCACTGGTGCGCTGCGACGTCTGGCAGGGTGCGCCGGAGGGCGACACGGTCCTGTTGACGGTGCATCACATCGCCGTCGACGGGTGGTCGCTGTCCCCCCTGTTCGACGACCTGCTCGCGGCCTACGAGGCGGCACTGGCCGGAACCGACGTGTCCGTCCCGGAACCGTCCGGCCGGTACACGGACTTCGCCACTTGGGAGCGCGAGTCCTGGGGGCGGCGCGATGTGGAGGGACGGTCCGCCAGACAGGCCGAGGAGCTGACCGAGGCCACTGACTCGCCTCTGTTCCCGGGTCGTGGCCCCCGCGGCGCGGATGTGCGCCCCGGCGGTCATCTGACGTTCTCCGTGCCGGCCGACGTCTGGCGGGCCACCTGCCTGCTGGCCACCCGTCTGCGGGCCACGCCCTTCGTCGTGCTCCTCTCCGCCTTCCAGGAGGTGCTGCGCCGCTGGTCGGGGGCATCGGACTTCGTCGTCGGCACCGTCATGGCGAACCGGCCCAAGCCTGCCCTGGAACATGTGGTCGGTTGCTTCGTGAACACGGTCCCGCTGCGCTGTCGTCCCGCTCCCGGGATGACCTTCGAGGAGCTGTGCCTGCGGTCACGCACCGAGTCCTTCCGCGCGCTGGCCCGTCAGGACCTCCCTTTCGACCGGGTCACCGCCCTGACCGCCGCGAAGCGGGGAACCGGACGCGGGCGCCTGGTGGAGGTGGCCTTCGGCGTGCAGAACATGCCGGCCCCGCGGTCCACGGGCAACGCCCGCTGGCAGCAGCCCGAGCTGCTGCCCACCGGAACCGTGAGATACGACATGCTCTTCCTGGTCGAGGAGCGGGCCGACGGGGTGACCGGCACCATCGAGTACGACCTCGAACTGTGCTCGGACGACATGGCCGAGCGGTTCCGGGACAACTTCGTCGCGCTGCTGGCCGCGGCCGTCGACGCCCCGGGCGGCGCCCTCGCGTCGCTCCCGCTGTCCGACCGCGCGCCGGGCGCCCCGGTGCCGGGCGTCCTCACAGGACAGCGTCGCGACCTGAGCCGCACCACCCCGCCGACCGACCGGACCCTCCTCGACCTGATCTCCGCCCGGCTCGCCGAGGCACCGGACGCCATCGCCGTGAGTGCGGGCGACGCCCGGCTCAGCCGGCGACAGCTGGACGACTGGTCCTGGGCGGTTGCCGAGCGCCTGGGCCCGGAAGCCGGGATCGTGCCCGTCCTCGCCGCACGCGGCCCCGCTCTGGCTGCGGCCTGGCTCGGCACGCTGCGATCGGGCAACGCCTACGTGCCACTGAACCTGGACACACCGCTCGAGCGCCTGGAGTACATCCTCGGCGACCTGAGCGCGCAGGTCGTACTCGCCGACGAGGCCGGGGCCGAGGCGATCCGGCGGGTGAGCACCGGCGTCCGGGTCGTCGACCTGACGGCCCTGCGCAACACCGCGCCCGGAGCGCGCCGGTCCCCCGAGCTGACCGGCGACGACACGGCCGTGGTCATCTACACCTCGGGCACCACCGGTCGGCCCAAGGGCGTTCCCGTACCACACCGCGGCCTCGCCAACACGGTGCTGTGGTGGACCGAGGACGCGCGAGTGGGTCCGGCCGACCGGCTGCTGTGCGTCGTGGGCACCTCGTTCGACCCCGCCACCTTCGAAACCTTCCGTGCTCTGGCCTCCGGCGCGGAACTCGTCTACGCCGACGACGTGGAACGCAAGGACGGCCGGGCCCTGCTGCGGCTGCTGCGCACCGCGTCGGTGGTCTCCATGACCCCTGGCATGCTGCGCGCGGTGCTGGACGCCGAGGACGCCTCGTCGACGAGCCTGGCCGGTTCCGCGCTCCGGCTCATCCACCTCGGCGGCGAGAAGCTCACCCGCTCTCTCGTGACGGAGTGCACGAAGCGCTGGAACGTTCCGCTCCGCAACGTCTACGGCCCCACGGAGGTGTCGTGCACCAGCCTGTCGGCCGTCGTCGATCCCGCCGACCCGCACGCACCGCCCATCGGTGCACCCGTCTGGAACACCCGCGCCTATGTGCTCGGGCCCGCCGGTGAGGAACTGCCGCTCGGTGTGCCCGGGGAGCTCTACCTCGCGGGTGCCGGCGTCTCCAAGGGCTATGTGGGCGGCCCAGACCTCACTGCCGGGGCCTTTCTCACGGATCCCTTCGCGCCGGACGACGAGCCGGGAGCCCGGATGTACCGGACCGGGGACCGCGTGGCGGTGCGCCCCGACGGCTTGATCGAGTACCTCGGCCGCGCCGACGACCAGGTCAAGATCCTCGGTAACCGGATCGAGCCGGCGGAAGTCGCCGCTCTGCTCGAGGAGGGGCACGACGCCGTCCAGTCCGCGGCCGTCACCACCGAAGGTGACCCGGCACGTCTGGTCGCCTATCTCGTCCTCGCCGACACCGCGCATCCGCCCACCCACGACGAGGTGGTCCGGCCGCTGCTGCGCTGGCTGCCGACGGCCGTTTTGCCCGACGCGGTCCATCCGGTGGACGCCTTACCCATGACCGCGAACGACAAGACCGACTTCCGGGCACTGCGGGTGCTGCGCACCGCTCCGCTCCCCAGGGGTGCACGCCACCGGGCCGACCTGGACGCGGCACAGCAGTGGGCGAGTGAGCAGTTCCTGTCCGTGCTGCGCGACGATGACCGGGCCGGCGGGCTCCCCAGCGGAGTCGAGGCCGCTCTCGCGCCCGACGACGACTTCTTCGCCCTCGGGGGCCACTCGCTGCTGGCCGTGCGCATGCTCGCCGCCATCGAGCGGGAGCACGGCATCTCCGTGCCGCTGGGCGCCTTCCTCAGCCGCCCGACGGTGACCGGTCTGGCCCGGCTGCGCCGCGCCGCCGCGGGCGGGGCGAAGGCCGGTGCCGTGGAGGCGGCACAGGGCCGCCACCCCGCGACGCCGATCCAGCAGCGCATGGTGTTCCTCGACCGCATCGCCAGCCAGCGCTCGGCCTATCTGGCGCCCACCGTCGTGGAGTTCACCGGCCCGGTGGACGCCCACGCACTGGCCCGCGCCGTCGACCACGTTCTCGGACACCACCCGGCGCTGCGTTCCCGGTTCACCCTCGACCGCGACAGTCGGCAGGTCTTCTACACGACCGACGGCGCCGCGGCCGAGGCCCGGGTGACGGCGTGGACCGACGGCGACGAAAGGCTCACGGAGTACCTGCGCGCGTTCTGCTGGACGCCGTTCGACCTCGCCGGTGAGGCACCGGTGCGGGCGGAGATCATCCGGGCGGGCAGCCGGACGGTGCTGGCCCTGGTGATCCACCACATCGTCACCGACGGATGGGCTCAGCAGCTTCTGCTGCGTCAGCTGGCCCAGGCCTACCGCTCGGTGGCGGCAGGCCTGGAGCCCGAACTGCCGCCGACGGTGCACCCCAGCACCCTCGTGGACGGCCCGGCGGCGCCCGGCGCCGGATCGGCGCAGCGGGCCGAAGCCCTGCTGGCGCGCCTGCGCGGGGCGCCCACCGACATCTCCCTCCCCCATGACCGGGAGCGGCCCGCCGTGCAGGACACCACGGCCGCCGTACGTCACCGACGGCTGTCCGCCACGACGAGCGCCCAGCTGCGCACGGTGCTTGCCGAGGAGCGGGCCACCGTCTCCATGGCCGCTCCCGCCCTGCTGGCCGCCGCCCTCGCCCGGGCCGTCGGCCAGCGCGACTTCCTCTTCGCCTTCCCCTGGGTCGGCCGCGACAGCGCCGCCGCCACCGAGGCCGTGGCCATGCTGATCCAGACCCTGGCGCTGCGCGTGGACCTGCGGACCGCCTGCACATGGCGGGACCTGCTGGCCGCGGTCAAGGAGGAGAGCCTCGCCTGCTACCAGTACGCGGACGTTCCGTTCGAGACACTGGTCGCCGAGCTCGATCCCGGCCGGGGGCTCAGCCGCCCGCCGCTCACCCCCGTCCTCGTGACGGCAGTGACGGATCCGCCCGCCGTGCCTGACCTGGGCCCCGGGGTGAAGGGCCGGCAGGTCCCACCGCCCGGCCTGCGCATCAAATACGAACTCGAGCTGACCCTGCGGGCCACGGACGACTGCTTCGACGTCGAACTGGCTTATGCGACGGCCCTGTTCGACCCCCGGTCCATCGACGCCTTGCTGGACGGCATCGCCCAAGCCGCCGACCGGCTGGCCGAGCAGCCGGATCACCCGGTCCTCCCACCGCGTCCGGACCACGACAGCGCACACACCGACCGGCCCGGCAAGGGCCCTGAGACTGGAGACACACGCCCATGACGGAGCCGGTGGAGGACGTACGCCACATCTGGAGCACGGTGCTCGCCACCGAGATCCAGGACGTGGATGTCAACTTCTTCGACGCCGGAGGCCATTCGCTTCTCGTGATGGTCCTCCAAGAGCACCTGGAAGAACTCGCCGGCCGGGAGATCGCCATCGAGGACCTCTTCGAGCAACCCACCATCCGCGCTCAGGCCGGTCTGGTCGCCGGCCGTTCCGGAGCCGACAGCGCGGTGGACGCCGGGCTGGGCGCGCGCGCCCGTTCCCAGTTGCTCGGCCGCCGTCGCGGCCGCGCCGTCACCGAGGACCAGGCATGAGCCGCGCCACGGACATCGCGGTGGTCGGTGTCGGCTGCCGCTTCCCCGACGCCCCCGATCCGGCCGCCTTCTGGGCGAACCTGTGGTCAGGTGTCGTCTCGACGCGCCGGCAGTCCGAGGAGCGGCTGCGCGCCACCGGCCTGTCCGAGGCGGAGCTGAAGCACCCGGCGTTCGTCCCGGTCGCCGCGACGGTGCCGGACGTGGAACTGTTCGCCGCGGAGTTCTTCGGTTGCTCCCCGGCCGAGGCGGAGAGCATCGACCCCGGCCAGCGGCTCTTCCTCGAGGTGTGCTGGGAGGCCCTGGAGTCCGCCGGTCACGCGCCGACCGGATCCGGGGGGCCTGTGGTCGCTGTGTTCGCCAGTGGCGGCCCGAGCCCGTACACCGTGGCCCTCCAGGCCGCGAAGCTGAGGGAGGGCGGCCTCGCCGCCGCCGTCGACGACCTGGACCTCACCCTTGGCGGTACGGCCGACTTCATGGCCTCGCGCGTGGCGTACAAGCTGGGTCTGCGCGGCCCGTCCGTGGGTGTGCAGACGGCCTGTTCGTCCTCCCTCACCGGGGTGCACTCAGCCGTGCTGAGCCTGCTGTCCGGCGAGTGCGACCTCGCTCTGGTCGGCGGCGCGGCGCTCAGCGACCCCCTGGTCGGCTACACCCACACGCCCGGCGGCGTGATGTCCGAGGACGGGTACTGCCGCCCGTTCGAGGCGCGCTCCACGGGAACCGCCGCGGGCGCGGGCGTGGGGGCCGTCGTACTGCGTCGCCTCACCGATGCGCTGGCCGACGGCGACCCCGTGCTCGCCGTGGTCCGGGGCAGCGCGATCGGCAACGACGGTGCCCTGCGCTCCGGCTTCACCGCGCCGAGTGCCAAGGGACTCGCGGGCGTCGTCGCCGCAGCGCTGGCCGTGGCCGACGTGGCACCGCACACCGTCCGCTACGTCGAGGCCCACGGCTCCGGCACCCAGCTGGGAGACAGCCTCGAACTCCGGGGACTCACCGAGGGGTTCCACGCGGCCGGCGAGGACCTCGGTACACCGATGCCGGGCAGCGGCGGCTGCGCCCTGGCCTCGGTGAAGGCCAACATCGGCCACGCCGGCTGGGCCGCCGGCATCGCCGGATTCATCAAGGCGGTGCAGGTCGCCCGTACGGGCACGGTGCCTCCGCACCCCTCCTTCGAACATCCCCGTGACCCGGGTGTGCTGGCGGACAGCCCCTTCTACATCCCCGTCGAGCCGGTGTCGGTCGGCACGGCGGACGACTGGCACGTGCTGGTCAACTCCATGGGCCTCGGCGGCACCAACGCCGCCGTGGTGCTCGCTCCGCCACCCGCTCCCACGCGTCCCGCGGCCGAGCCGGCCGACGTGGTCCGGCTTGTGCTCTCCGCACGCAACCGCACCGAGTTGGACACCCTGTGCCGAGCCGTCGCCGATCGGCTGGACGCCGGAGCACCGGTCGGCGATGTGGCGCACACCTTGCGGGTGGGGCGCCGTGCCTTCGCCGAACGGCGCGTGGTGACGGCGGCCCCGGACCGGATCGCCGCCGCCCTCCGGCTGCCGCGGCCACCGCACGCGCGCACCGTGCGGGTCGAACCGCGCCGGGTGCTCCTGGTCACGTCCGGGCCCGGCACGGCCGTTCCCGCAGGGCTCCTGGACCACCTGGTGCGGGCGTTCGGCCGACGGGCCGAGGTCGTGGCCGCCGTGCCCGGCGAACCGCCGGCGGACGCGTACGTGCTCCGGCTGTCGGCCGACGCCGACGGGTCCGGTCCCGTACTGGACATCGGCGGCGGGGCGGTGCCGGATCCGGACGCATGGGACGAGGCGCTGACCACCGCGTGGCTGGGCGGTGCGGACGTCGACTGGGAGTACCTGGCCCGTAACGGCCGCGGACGCCGGCTGGCCCTGCCCACCTATCCCTACCGGCGGCGCCGGTACTGGGCCCTCGACCACGTGGACCTCCGGCCGACGGTCCCCGCCGCTCTCCCGGACCCTGTGCCGGCGGCCGGGCGCCCCCGGACGGGCACCGACGCGGTTGAGAACACCCTCCTCGACATCTGGGCGGAGTTGTTCGGCACCCCGGCGATCGGACTCGACGACGAGTTCGGCACCCTGGGCGGGACCTCGCTGCTGTCCGTCCGCATGGGTCTCGAAGTGCACGCTCGCCTGGGGGTCCTGGTCAACCTGCACCGGGCGGGCGGAAGCCGCGCCACGGTACGCGGGCTCGCCCGGATCGTGCGGGCGGCGAGCGCGGCGGAACGGACGGCGTCCCCCGAGGACGAGGTCGCCGACGGCCAGGCATCTCTCGTCGACGCCGACCTCACCCTGTCGCTGGGCGAGGCCTCGCCCCGCACGGCCACGGGCACCGACGTCCTGCTCACCGGAGCCACCGGCTTCCTGGGCGCCTTCCTGCTGCACGAGTTGCTGTCCCGCACCGATCGCCGGGTGTACTGCCTGGTCCGGGCCGACAGCGAGAAAGAAGGCCTGCGGCGCCTCGGCGAGGCCGCGGCCTCCTACGCACTGCCCGCCCCCGATCCGGATCGGGTACGCGTGGTCGTCGGCGACCTGCGCGACGTCGAGGACGTCTGTGCCGGCTACCGGGACGGCGAACTCGCGCGGCGGGTCGGGCACCTGCTGCACTGCGCCGCCCGAGTCGTGTTCACCGAGCCCCACAGCGAGCTGCGCGGCGACAACGTACTGCCCACCCTCGGGCTGATGTGCTGGGCGCGGAAGCACGGGATACGCGAGTTCGGCTTCATCTCCTCCCTGGCGGCGACCGGTCCCGCGCTGGGGGCGGACGGCCGGATCCCGGAAAGCCGGGAGCAGCCCCTCGACCCCGCCCAGGGCGGCTACGGGGTCGGCAAGTGGGTCTGCGAACGACTGCTGGCGCGCGCGGAGTCCGAGGGGATGCGCGTAAGGGTCTTCCGTCCCGGTCTCCTCCTCGGATCCGGCACCACCGGCGCCTGCAACCCCAAGGACATGCTGTGGCGCATGCTGGCCGCCGGGGTCGCGGTGGGCGCGCACCCGCTGGACGACCGGCCGATGCCGATGGCACCCGTCGACCTGGTGTCACAGGCCGTCGTCGACCTGCTCTTCACCCCCGGGACGGCCGGCCGGGCCTTTCACCTGGTCGCCCGCGAAGGGGTCAGCGCACAGCGGCTGTTCACGCTGCTCGGTGCCGCCGGGCTGCCCACGAAACCGCTGAGCCGGGCGGAGTGGCTCGCCACGGTGGCCGATCGGGCCCGTGCCGGGGACAACGACGTGCTGATGAGCATGGCGCTCTACGACCTCGCCGGACACGAGAGCGGCGACGCCGCCGTGGAGGCCGAGGCATGGCGCCCCTGGCTGGCGGAGGCCGGGCACGATCCCGCCCCCACCGGGGAGCTGCTGCGGACCGCGCTCAGCCATCTCGCCACCAAGGAGCCGGCCTATCTGGAACTGCTCGGCGCCGACGACATGTCCGGCACCGACCGAGACGAGTAGGGGAATTGTGATGGAAGGACAGCACAAGGGCCTCGTCGCTGTGCTGGGGGCGGGAGTCATGGGCGTGGGCATCGCCGCCCTCGTGCTCGGTCACGGCGTCCCCGTGGTGCTCGTCGACATCGACGACGACATCCTTGACCAGGCCGCCCGGGCCGTACCGCTGCGCATCCGTCAGGGCCAACTGCTGGGCAAGCTCCCGCGGACCACGGATCTCCCGAGCCTGGCGACCTCCACCTCACTGGAGGCGGCGGCCCACGCGACGGTGGTGATCGAGGCCGTCGTGGAACTGCCCGACGTCAAGGCCAAGGTGCTGCACGAGGTCTCCGAACTCGTGGCGCCCGGCACCCCCTTGGTGAGCAACACGTCCGGCATCCCGGTCGACGAGCTCGCCGGACACACCGTCCGCCCGTCGAGCGTCCTCGGCGCCCACTTCATGAATCCGCCGTACCTGATCCGCACCGTCGAGGTGATCCGGGGGCCGCGGACGACCGAAGACGCGCTCAACCGGACCCTTCGGCTCCTCACCACCCTGGACCGGCAGTCGATCGTGGTGGGTGACGGACCCGGCTTCGTCATCAACCGGATCCTGCAACGGATGATCAACGAATCGGCGCGGATCGTCCAGGAGGGGATCGCCACCCATGAGGAGGTGGACGCGCTCTTCCAGGGCTGTCTCGGCCACACGACCGGTCCGCTCGCCACAGCGGACCTGATCGGCCTGGACAACGTCGTCGACAGCCTGCGCGTGCTGCACACCCACACCGGCGACGCGGGCTTCGACCCGTGCGATCTGCTGCTCAGCAAGGTCGACGCGGGCGACTTCGGCCGCAAGACAGGCCGTGGCTTCTACGCGTACGAATCCTGACGCGATCAGCGCCGGTCCATCCGACCCCGAAACGAGAGGCTCCAACCACCGTGTCTGCCAAGCCTTCCACCCAGCCGACGGCCGCCGAGATCGAGGCCGAACTCCTCGCCTTCCTGCACAGCCGCGGGAAGGTGGCCGTGGCGTCCGACACTGACCTGTTCGCCTCGGGTGCCGTCACCTCCCTCTTCTCCCTGGAACTGGTCATGCACGTGGAGACGGCGTACGGCGTCGCCGTCGTGGGTGACGAGCTGAACATGGACAACTTCCGCAGCGTGCGGGCCATGGTGGCGCTCATCGAGCGGCTCTGCTCGGACGGCGGGACGGAACCCTCCCGTGCGTGAGTCCGTCGAGTGGGCGGCCGCGCTGGTCACGGAACTGGCCGCGGACCGGGCCGAAGCATGGGACGACCGCGCCGAACTGCCCCGCGAGGTCATCCACGAACTGGGTGTCAAGGGCGTGCTCTGCGCCGACGTCTCCGAGTCGTTCGGTGGCCTGGGACTCGGCAGCCAGGACAACGGCCGGCTGATCGCCGCCACCGGGGAGAGGTGCAGCTCGCTGCGGAGCGTGATGACCTCGCAGGGCATCGCCGCCTGGACCGTGGCACGCTTCGGCTCGGCCGCTCAGCAGTCGGAGTTCCTGCCGCGGCTCACCTCCGGTGAGACGGCCGGGGTCGCGTTCAGCGAGCCCGGCGCCGGCAGTGACCTCGCCGCGATGACCACCGAGATCGTCCGTGACGGGGACACGATCGTCGTCAGCGGTGTGAAGACGTGGGTGACCGGGGCCCACTACGCGTCCCTGCTCGTGGTCTTCGGCCGGTACGGCGACGGTGCCGCCATGGCGGTCGTGCCGACCGATGCTCCCGGGGTGACCGTCGAGCGCGTCCCCTCCCCGCTCGGCTGCCGGGCGGCAGGGCACGCCACCGTCCGCCTGGGCCGGGTCCGGCTGCCCGTCGGCCACCTTCTCGGCGGCGCGGGGATGCCCGTCACGATGCTGGTCTCGTCGCCGCTGACGCACGGCCGGATCTCCGTGGCCTGGGGCTGCGTGGGCATTCTGCGGGCCTGCCTGCGCGAGGTCGTACGGCACAGCTCCCGGCGCGTCACCTTCGGCAGTCCGCTCTCCCGACACCAGCTGGTCCAACGGCACATCGCGGAACTGCACGCCGACGAACGCACGGCGACGTTCGCGTGCGAACACGCCAGCCGGGAGTGGGACACCAAGCAGCCGCGGCACATGGCGACCGCCGTGCTGGCCAAGCACGTGGCCGCGGGACACGCAGCGCGGGGCGCGGCGAGCGCCGTGCAGGTGCTGGCCTCCGCGGGGGCGCACTCCTCGCACGTGGTGGCGCGCGCCTACCGGGACGCGAAGCTGATGGAAATCATCGAAGGAAGCAACGAGATCAGCCAGCTCCTGCTGGCTGACGAAGCGATGACGGTGTGGGGATGACCATGAACGACGGGGGCGGCGACGAGGTCGGCCTGGGGGCCGTGCACTGCCTGTTGCCGGACGAACGCGTCAAGGTGGGCGACCTGCCCGAGTGGGGGCAGCTCAGCCGCGACGAGATGGACTTCGCTCGTGGCTCGGGCATCGACACCGTGAGCGTCTTCGAAGGACGCGCCACCGCGGGCCTGGCGGCCGAGGCCGTCCGCGGACTCGGCGCAGCGGTGGACGCCAGCCCCGACCTGCTCATCCTGGTCAGCCCGCGCTCACCGGACGTGCTGCTCGGCTCCGACGTCGGCCAGGTGCAGTCCGAGGCGGGCCTGGCCGGAGCGTTCTCCTTCACCGTGGACGGACTGGGCTGCACAGGTTCCAGCGCGGCGTGGGCCATGGCCCGCGATCTGATCGTGGCCGACCCCAAACGCACCAGCGCGGTGATCGCCCACGCCAGCCGCCCCACCGGAGCCGACCGGGTGCGCCATCCGGTCACCGTGATCGGTGACGGGGCGTACGCCATGACGATGGTGCGCGGGGGGCGTCCGGTCCTTCGGGCACACCGGATGGAGAGCGACGGCACCTTCCACGACCTCTTCCGCGTCGACTACAAGCGCGCGCCCTGGTACGAGTGGCGCGAGGAGTGCCAGTCCGCCGACCGCTACCGGTTCGAGCTGGCTCTGCACAGCAGACAGCGGCTGTCCCGGCTGGTCGACGAGGTGCTCGCCGACGCGGGTCTGGGCAAGGCGGACATCGCCGCGACCCTGATGCAGAACGTCACCGCCGGTGCCTTCGACTTCTACGAGACCCTGCTCGGCCTGCCCATCCACCCGGTCTGCCGGCGTCATCTCGCCGAGCACGGCCACCTGGGGGCCATGGACGTCGTACTCAACCTTCAGCGGGTGCTCGCCGAGGGCGGTCTACGACGCGGCGACCACGTTCTCGTCCTGAACAACAGTCCGGTTGCCGCCTGGGCGGCCACGCTCTGGGAGATCTGATCATGTCGCACAGCACAGCCGCGCAGAATCCCACCACAGCCGGGCAGGCCCTGGTCAAGTGCCTGGTGTGGGACCTGGACAACACTCTGTGGCAGGGAACGCTGCTGGAGGACGAGGAGGTCAGGCTGCCGGAGGAGATACGGCGCACCATCGAGGAACTCGACGCGCGCGGCATCCTGCAGTCCATCGCCAGCCGCAACGATCACGACCACGCCTGGGAGCGGCTGGAGAAACTCGGGCTCGCCCAGTACTTCGTCCTGCCCCGGATCAACTGGGGCAGGAAGTCCGACTCCGTCCGCGCCATCGCGGAGCAGCTCAAGTTCGCCCCGTCCACCATCGCCTTCATCGACGACCAGCCCGCGGAGCGCGCCGAGGTGGCCCTCGAACTGCCCGACGTGCGGACGTACGAGGCCGAGCGGGCCGCACGGCTGACCGGCCTCCCCGAGTTCAGCCCGGACCACGTCACGGAGGACGCGGCCAACCGGCGTGCCATGTACCAGGCGGGCATCCGGCGCGAGCAGGCCGAAGCGGAGCACAGGGGGTCGAGTGACGAGTTCCTCCGCTCCCTCGACCTGCGGCTGACCATCGAGCAGGCGAGCGCCGAGCAGTTGGGCAGGGTCGAGGAACTGACCCTGCGCACCAGCCAGATGAATGCGACCGGCATCCACTACTCGGACGCCGACCTGCGCACTCTGCTCGCCGACCCCGACCACGACGTGCTCGTCGCCGGCCTGACGGACCGCTTCGGCAGCCACGGCGCCGTCGGTGTGGTGCTCCTGGCACGCCGGAGCACCCACTGGCGCATCAAGCTGCTGGCCACCTCCTGCCGCGTGGTCTCCTTCGGCATCGGTGCCACCATCCTGCGCTGGCTCAAGGCCCAGGCCCGAGCGGCCGGGGTGCACCTGACGGCCGACTTCCGCCCCACGGAGCGCAACCGGATCGTGGAAGTGACCTACCGGTTCGGCGGTTTCGGCCGGCGGTCGTGCGCCGGGTGCGGGAGCATCGGCGAGAACGCCTCCGACATCCAGCAGCTGCACTGCGTCCCGGCCGAGGAGGAGATCTCGGCCACGACGCGGGTCATCGCACCGACGCTGGGCGCCGCGCGCGCCGAATCCGTGCACGAGTGCTACGGCTACCGCGTGGAATGCTCGTACGACCGTGCGGCGCGCAGGGTCGTGGACGACTTCTTCGGCCCCGCCGTGGACCGGGACGGCGCGGTTGCCGGGCATGTTCGGACCGTGCGGCTGGACTTCGCGGTGCAGGACGGCCCGGTGGTGACGCCGGTGAACCCGCCGCACAACCTGGAGGTCATGACGGGGGATCCGATCGTGATCGACACGGGCGGTTCACGGTGCGTGTTCGACCCGTCCACGAGTTCGGGCACCGTCACCGTGGGCCGGGCCGACCTGGGCGACTCCCAGGTGTGGGGCCGCTGGATCCTGGAACGCCTCTTCCTCTACCTCATCTGCCGTTCGCCGCGCAGCTACCCGTTGCACGCCGGAGCGATCGAGGCCGACGGCCGGGTGGCCGTGCTGACGGCGGCCGCCGGTGTGGGCAAGTCGACGTTCACCTACTGGGCTCTGCACCGCGGTGCTCGTCTCGTAGGGGAGGACATCCTCGCCAGGAACATGGACGAACCGGGCGGCGTGGTGTGGGGCTATCCCCGTGCCCTCTACGTCACGCCGGAGATGATCGCCCGCAGTGATGTCCTTCGGGGGGCGCCGGTCACGCCGATCGAGGGCGGGACCAAGTGCCGGGTCACTGTTCCCCGGGCCCTGGAGGACCGCCTGCTTTCCCGGGCCCGGCCCACGTGCCTGGTGTTCCTGGTGCGCGGCGACGGCGGCCTCCGGGAGCTGACCACGGCCGAGGCCCTCGACCGGTGCCGCGAGGACTACGCCACCGCGAAGAACGAGGCGGACCTCAAGGCGGTGGTGGACGATCTGCGGCGGCTTCTGGCGGGGGTGCCCGTCTGGGAGTTCGAGGTCTCCGACGACCTCGACGAGAGCTACGACCGGCTGCACTCGGCCCTGGCCGCCCTTCCCGTGCTCTCCACCGACTGACCGGACAAGCTCCTGTTCGCCCCTGAGGACCCACTGAGGACCGATTGAGGACCCATTGCGAAAGCCCATGCAACAGCTCAAGCACGCCACGTCGCTGTACGCGGTGTTCGCGGGCCAGGCACAGCGTCACCCGGACGCCGTGGCCGTCACCGACGGTTCGCTCGACGTCAGCTACCGCGAACTGGAGCACGGCGCCCTGGCGTACCGGGCACGCCTGGAGCAGCAGGGTGTCCGGCCCGGCGACCTGGTGGGCATCAGCCTCACGCGGGGCTGGGAGGTCGTCGCGGCGATTCTCGCCGTGCTCGGCCAGGGGTGCGGCTATGTACCGCTGGACCCGGCCTACCCCGCGGACCGGCTGGCCCTCATGGTGGAGAACAGCCGCATCCGGGTGGCCATCGCGCACCCGGACGGCTCACCGCTCCCCGAGAACGTCGTCCGCGTGACACGCGGCTCCGCCGACGAGATCACCACCGCCGTCCCCCTCCCACGACCGGACGGCACGCCGGTCTACGTGATCTACACGTCGGGCTCCACCGGAGTGCCCAAGGGAGTCGCCGTCGCGGAGAGCGCGGTACTGGAACTCTTCCGGTCCTGCTCCCCGGGGCTGTTCTCGTTCGGCCCCGACGACACGTGGTCGCTGTACTTCAGCCACAACTTCGACTTTTCCGTGTGGGAGATCTGGGGTGCCCTCCTGTTCGGCGGCCGGGTCGTGGTCGTCCCGGCACAGACCACCACCCGGCCCGCCGCGTTCCTGGAGTTCCTCGCGCGCGAGCGGGTGACCGTGCTCAGCACGGTGCCCAGTTTCTTCAAGTACCTGCCCAAGGCGTACGAACGCAAGCCCGTCCCGCTCGCCCTGCGCTACGTCGTCTTCGGAGGCGAGCAGCTGGACCGGGTCTCCGTGCGCAACTGGATGGAGCTGCGGCCGGACGCCGAGACCCTCGTGAACATGTACGGGATCACCGAGACGACGGTGCACACCACGTTCGGCGCCCTCACCGCGCAACGGGTGGCGTCCGACGGAGGCGGCACCTGGATCGGGACGCCCCTGCCGCACCACCGCATGGTGCTGCTCTCACCGGACGACGGTGCGGTACCCGACGGCGAGCCCGGTGAGGCGTACGTATCCGGCCCCGGCCTCGCCCACGGCTACGTCGGACGGCCGGACCTGACGGCTGAACGTTTCCGCGAGCTCACACTCGACGGCGACGCGGCGGCGTGCGTCTGGTACCGCACCGGTGACGTACTGCGCCGGCTGCCCGACGGCACGTACGAATACCTCGGCCGCAACGACCGCCAGGTCAACCTCCGCGGGTTCCGTATCGAACTCGGCGAGGTCGAGGCGGTCCTGCGCAAGGAGGCGTCCGTGCTCGACGCGGTGGCCCTGACCGAGGAGGCGGGCGGTGGCGAGTCCCTCCTCGTCGGCTACGTGACCCTCGCCGAGGACCAGGCGGCGACGGCGGAGCACACGGCGCGGCTGCGTGCGGTGTGCCAGGACCGATTGCCCGTCCACATGGTGCCCAACCGCATCGTCGTGGTCTCGCAGATGCCCCTGGCTCCCTCCGGGAAGCTCGACCGGGCCCGGCTGTCCACCGACGTCGATCTGAGGGTGGCGCTGCGATGAGGATGGAGATCGAGCGAAAGTTCACCGTGGCGGAGGACTGGCAGGTCCCCGACGACGCGGTCGGCGTGCGGTTGCGTCAGGCGTATCTGACCCCGACGGGGGCGTCGGTCGAGTTCCGGGTACGGGCCGCGGGCAGCGCCCGGGTCCTGACCGCGAAGAGCCTCCACAGCGCGTCCTGGGCGATGGTGCGCGAGGAGGTCGAGTTCCCCATCGACGCCGCCGCGTTCGAGCAGTTCTGGGAGCTGGCCCGGCGTGACTCACTGACCAAGTTCCGCTGGACGGTGCCGCTCGGGGACCACGTGGCGTCGGTCGACGAGTACGACGGACCGCTGACCGGACTCCGCGTGGTCGAGGTGGAGTTCGACAGCGTCGAGGCGGCGAGGAACTTCCGGCCGCCGGACTGGTTCGGCGAGGAAGTGACCGGAAATCCCGCGTGGAGCAACCGCAAGCTGGCCGCGGCGGCGCAAGCGGTACACGACGACGAAGGGAAGCGCCGATGAACCGGCACATTGAGTTCGACCGCCTGCACAACTTCCGTGACCTGGGCGGCTATCGCACGGCCGGCGGTCGCACGGTCGCCTGGCGGACCCTCTACCGCGCCGACTCGCTCGGCAAACTCCGCGGCTCCGACTGGGAGAAGTTCCTCGGGCTCGGCATCGGCACCGTCATCGACCTGCGCTACCCGTGGGAGATCGAGACGAAGGGCCGCGTGCCGGAGGCGGAGCGGTTCCACTACGTCAACCTGAGCATCGAACACCGTCCCTACGACCAGGCGTCCATCGATCCCGCCCTCGACCCCTGGCGCTACCTCGCGGATCGCATCGCCGAAGTGACCGAGGACGGGGCCGACGAGATCCGCGGTGTACTGGAGCACATCGCCGAGGCCCCGCACCCCGTCGTCCACCACTGCACCTCAGGCAAGGACCGGACCGGCCTGATCAGTGCGCTCGTGCTCACCCTGCTCGACGTGCCACGCGAGGACGTACTCGCCGACTTCGCGCTGACCGAGCTGGCCACCGAGCGCCTGATCGCGGACTGGCACGCGGCACATCCCGGGCGCGAGCTGAAGTGGCCGGCGTACGGACGCGCGCCCGCGGTCGTCATGGAGCTGGTCCTGGCGGATCTGGAGACCCGGTACGGCTCCGTGCAGGGCTACCTCAAGGACAGGGTCGGCCTGTTGGACGCCACGGCGGAGCGGCTGCGAGCCCGACTCCTGACGGATGGGAATGGCTGACGCATGCCCGACTCCCATCGGACGACCGAGAGGGCCGAGGGCCGCTTCCGCGTCCTCGCAGTGGACACGTACGGCATCGCCCTCGGTCTGACCGAGGCCGGAGCCGACGCCCTCCGGCCGGTGACGCGCATCGCCTTCGACTGCTCGGGCCTCGCCGAGCCGGTGCTCCTCCCGGCGGCACAGGACAACCGGACCGTGCGGGAAGCTGCCCGACTCCGGCTGGAGCACTCCCGCACCTCTGCGCCGTCTCGGCCAGGAACAGTACGGCGACGTCGAAGGCGCGCTACGTGCCGACTCCCCGACGCGCGACGACACGACCGGACCGACGACAACGGACTCTGACAGGCGCCGACAGCGCGAATGGGGACACAACACATGCAACGGACGTTCCACGAGTTCTATGGTTACCGAGTCGCCTGCACGGCACCGGCGGAGGCGCAGCCGGTGGTACAGCGCCTCTTCGGCGCCCAGCCGATCGTGGATCCACACCTGCCGTGGCCGGGCACGGACACGGTCCACCTGTCCTTCGAGGTGACCGGTGACAGCCACGCCCCCGTGCCTCCGCCCTATTTCCCGCCGCACTGGGAAAAGCTTGACGAGATCGTCCTCGACACGGGCAGTTCCACCGCCGTCGTCTGCCTCGCCGACCGTGCGGTGCGGGTGCAGCTCGCCCGCTCGGACCTGGACAACCCGATCGTCTGGGGCCGCTGGTTGGTGGAGAAGGCCTTCCTCGTCCTCACACTGCGCTCCGACCGCCACTACGGGCTGCACGCTGGCGCTCTCTCCCTGAACTCCCGAGCGGCGCTGGTCACCGCCGACAGCGGTGTCGGCAAGTCCACGTTCACCGCCTGGGGACTCTTCCAGGGCGCCACGCTCATCGGCGAGGACGCCATGATGCGCCACATCGACGATCCCGAGGGCCGGTTCTGGGGATACCCCCGATGCAGTTATCTCGACCCGGCCCTGGTCAAGAGCAGGCCAGAACTCACAGACGCGGTATCCGCCATGGTCCCGGCGCGGGAAAAGTGTCGCCTGGAGTGGCCACCGTCCTTCGAGAGCCGCCTGCTGACCGCCGTACGCCCGCAGGCGCTGCTCGTCCTGACCCGGGCGCACCAGGAGATCCGGTCAGTCGGTATCGACGCGGTGATCGAGCTGTGCCGGAGCGACTTCACGGCGGGCAAGCTCGACGCCGACGCCCGGGACCGGGCCGAGGACGACCTGCGCACGCGGCTCGGGAGCATGGACCTGCTGGAGTTCGGCCTCGCCCCCGATTTGGACACCAACTACACACGGCTGGCAGCGACCCTGCGCGCCTGACCATGGTGGGCCGGGACGGCCCACTCATGAGGAACGAGAGAGCGAAGACACCATGGGCCCCACGAACTGGAGCGCACTCACCCGTATGCCGGTCAAGGCGTACCACTACCAACTCGACACCTGCTTCCGCGAGGGATACAGCGAGGTACAGGATGCTTTCGGAGACCGGCAGCAGGAGGTTCTGCACCGCTCCGCGCTGATGTTGGTCAAGCCCGACGGCATGGCCACGGGCAAGCTCGGGGACATACGTGACTTCTTGATTGAGCACGACTTCTCGATCGTCGGCGCAGAGCTCTTCCGGTTCAACCGGCATACAGGGCGCGAACTATGGCGCCACCAGCACACGCTCGCCTCGCTGGACAGGCTCGCCGTCATCGACATCGTGCTTCAGGCGGCCCCCACCCTGCTACTGCTGCTGCGCAGCCACGGCGACCACATCGTGCCCGCGACCGTGCACCTCAGCTCGCTCAAGGGCAAGGCGGACATATCGCAGCAGGCGCCCGACAGCCTGCGCAGCATCCTCAAGCGCCCGAACCGGCTGTGCAGCATGATCCACTGTGCGGACGAGCCGGCCGACCTGATCCGCGAGCTGAACCTGCTGATGGATCCCGCGCCTCGACAGCGTCTGCTCGGTCGCCTGTACGAAGGTGTCCCCTCGGCGGTCGACGAGGAGCTGATCGACCGTATCCTGCACTCCGGCGACTTCGGAAGCGTCACGCTCGACCGGGACGGCGCTGTCCGGCGCATCCGTCAGCTGGCACAGGCGTGCGCCGCGGAACGCCCCGACCTGGCGGCTCCGGCGGGCAGGATCTGCGACTGGCTGGACGGTACGGAGCGCGGTGAACTGCTCCCCTGGCGTGAGTTCACCCGTGTTCTGGAGTCACTCGACATCAAGGTGGACGTCTGGGACCTGGCCATCGTCGGCAGCAGCCACATCCTGGAGGACGAGCCCGGAGCCATCAAGGTGATAGGCAATCCGGCGCCCGGCTCGTGGCTCACGTGACCCGGTCCTTCCTGGAGCCGCGCCCGGTTCGGACGTCCGAGCCGGCAGCGGCTGCGGCTCTGTTCCTGGTGCACGCCGAAGACCTGGCAGGGGCATGGGAAAGCGCTGTCCCCTCGGTCCTCAGCGAGCAGGAGCAGACCCGGGCCGCCCAGTTTCACCTGCGCTCCGACAGGGACACGTACGTGGCCGTACACTTCGCGCTGCGGCTCGTCCTGGGGCGTGTACTGGACCTGCCGTCGACCGCCGTGCCCCTCGTCCGGCATGTCTGCCCGATCTGTGGCGCGGCACACGGCCGGCCCGGCGTAGCGGGCGATCCCGTGCATTTCTCCCTGAGCCACAGCGGTGGCACGGGGCTTGTCGCGATCGCTTCCACACCCGTGGGCGTCGACCTGGAGGCGCCGGCGAGCGACGCCACGGTGACGTTGCTCAGCCCACGCCTGCACCCGGCCGAGCGCGCCGAGTTGTCTGTGCTGCCGGAGTCCGAACGGCGAGGGGCCTTCGCCCGCGTCTGGTGCCGCAAAGAGGCGTACCTCAAAGGCATCGGAACTGGACTGTCCCGGCCCCTGTCCTCGGACTATGTGGGCGCGACGGAGCTGCCCTCCGCCCCGCCCGGCTGGCAGATCACCGACGTGGCCCTCGACACCAGCCACCTGGCTGCTCTCGCCGTGCAATCACCCGGGCCCCAGTCGGTCACGTCCACGGACGTGGTGTACGGCGGGTTGTTGAGGTCGTCGCCGTTCGGGGTGGTTGAGCGTGCACGCGGGTGGCGTGGGGCATAAGGCAGCTGTCATCGGCTGAGCCTCCGGGAGAACGCTTCAAGATCTCCGACGCAGTTCGTGAAGCCCGACATCCAGGCGGTCTGCATCGGCCAGGCCGCCTCGGCCGCAGCCGTCCTGTTGGGCGCAGGCACTCCGGGTAAAGGCACGGCGCTGCCCGGGGCGCGGGTACTGCTGCACCAGCCGCACAGCGGGGGGCCCGTCCTCAAGTCCGCCTCGTCCATCGGTACCGACGCCCACGACGGCGGAACCATGGTGGTGGCGGAAGGCCCGCGTTTCTCCTCGCGCGCCGAATCGCAGTGGTATGCGGCGGCCGGATGGGCCCTCGTCAACATGACCGGCCATCCGGAAGCGGTCCTGGCACGAGAACTCGCCCTTTGTTACACGGCCGTGGCACTGGTGACCGATCATGACGCGGGCATTCAGCGTAGCGAGAGCGTCGACCAGGAGACCGTCTTCGCAGTGTTCCAGGCCAATCTGGAGCGGCTGCGGGCTGTCATCCTCGGGGCGGCAAAGCTGTTGCCCGAAGACCGGATGTGCACGTGCGTCACCCCCCTGGATGGGCTTCGCCTGCCTTTCGAACTGCCCTAATGCCGTACATGGACGGCACTCTGCCGATCCGCACATCGGGGTCGCACGCGGCCGCTGCCGCGGATACATGTTATTCGAATAACACCCTCCGGCTGGGGTGTTGGTTTGGCGACATGTGATGAGTCAGCGGATTGATTCCTACGGACCGTCCGGCTCCCCCGCGGGGTGGAGCCGCGTCGGCGACGAAGTGCGCCGTGTCGTCCGCCTCGCCGATCCCCTGACGTCCTACAAAGCACGTGAGTTGCTCTCCGCGCTGGCCCAGTTGGCGCTCTTCTGCAACGGCGAGGGCCTTCCTGGAAAAGCCGAGGTGTGGCTCTCCCTGGAGGTGATCGAGAGGTTCATCGCGGTCGGCTGCCCCAACGTGAGGGACAGCACCCGCGGCAACTACCGGACCAGGCTCCTGCGGCTCAGCGAGATCGTCCTGGGCGGCGAATGCCGGACCGGGAACCCCGCCAAGCTGTCGGCCTCGGTTCCCAACAGCCCCTACACTCGGACCGAACTCGCGGACCTGTGGGGCTGGGTCAGCGGGCAGCCCACCGAGGAACTCCGATGGGGCTGCAAGACACTCATGGCACTCGGGCTCGGAGTCGGCCTCGACTCACCGGAGGTCATCCCGGTCCGCGTCCACGACATCCGCAGAACGCCTGGCGGTGGCGGCCCGGTCGTCGTGGCCACTCGCGGGCCCCGGAAACGCGAGATCCTCTGCCGCCGTCCCTGGGAAGGAGTCCTGGCCTCCGCCGCCGGCCGTCTCGAGACCAAGGGCGCCGCCCGGTACCTGTTCCGCCCCAACTCCCACAGCCGCGGCACCAACACCGTCACGAACTTCCTGGCCCGCACCCAGCCCAGCCCGAACGTCCCTCGCCTGGTCACGGGCCATCTCAGGTCCACGTGGCTGGCCGAACTCTTCGAAGAGCGGCTTCCCATCACCGTCATCGTGGCGGCGGCCGGCGTCGACACCCTCCACGGCCTCTCCCGCATCCTGCCGTTCCTGCGCGCCGTCCCCGCCGAAGAAGCGGCCCGCCTGCTGCGAGGCAGCCAATGACAGCGCCACGCAGCCTGCCCAGCGACCCCCACGACCGCCTCCTGGCGATGCGCGCCAAGCGCCGACTCGTCGACGGCGCCGACGTCGAGACGGCGATCGAGGAAGTCGACAACAGCCAACTCGTCCCCCTGCTGGAGGAGTTCGTCCACCTCCCGCGCGGCCGACACCGCACCCTGCACCTCAGAAACCCCCTGATCGGCCTCCACCTCTGCACCCAGGACACCGGCGGCAAGATCGTCCTGGAACGGGTCACGGACATCCTGTACTTCCGTATCAGCCCGCAGCTGCGCGCCCGGCTCGACATACCCGAGTACGAAGACCACGACCAGGGATTCGAGGCGGCCTACGCCGTGGTCCGGCGAATCTTCCACGCCATGAAGGACGCGATGAACCCCGCCCCGCTGACGCCCAACGGGCACCTCTCCCGCATGGAGGCGAACGCGCTGACGGCGGCGGCCGACGTCGACGAGTTGGCGGAGCGGGAGCGGCGGCTGGCGCTGTTCACCGAGTTCGTGCTGGACGCCTCTGTGCGCTCCCTCCACGATCTCCTGGCAGAACTGACAGAGGTCTCCCTGGGCATCGACGCCACTCCTGTCCGTACGTTCTCCCGCGGTCGTCGAACGAACGGGCCCGAGCTCGCCACCGACCCGGACGCCGGCTGGTACGTACGCGAAGGCGACCACAGGGATCCCGATGCGCCGGTGTCCGACTCCATGCGCCCGTCTCCACCGCCAGTCAAGAAGGGCAAAGCCAAGACGTCTCTGGTCAAGAAGAAGGCCTCGCTCAAGAAGAAGTACCTGTTCGGCTACGACGCCCACCTCATCGTGACCCGGGATGCCGAGCACGACGACGTCGTCCTCCTCGACGACGGCACCCCGAACCCCGATGTCCTTCCAGTACTGGTCCTCGGCGTCGCACTCGACAAGCCCGGCCACCGGCCCGCCTACAACGGCGTGAAGATCCTCAACCGCATGCAAGAGCGTGGCTACCAGCCCGGATATCTTGCAGGCGACCGCGCCTACAACAACTCCGAGCCCGACGAATGGCAGCTCCCCATCCGGGCCATGGGCTACAAGCCCGTCTACGACTATCGGGGAGACCAGCTCGGCAAGCAGGCCGAGACGGACGGCGCGATCCTCGTCGAGGGCCGCTGGTACTGCCCGTCCATGCCCGAACCCCTCATCAACGCCACCATCGACCTGCACGCCGAACGCATCGACCAGGAGACCTGGATCAGACTGATCGCAGCCCGCCGCGGCTACCGCATCATGCCCAAAGAGAACGCCGACGCCGACGGCTACCAGCGGATGATGTGCCCCGCCGAAGCAGGCAAAGCCCAGTGCCCCATCAAGCCACACACCCTCGGCCGCGGCGTCCAGCCCCCCCCCCTCGTCGACCCTGAGCCCAGCCCAGCGGGCCCGCTCAAGGTCTGCCGCCAGCGCACGATCACCGTCAGCCCCGAAACCGGCGCCAAGCACTGGCAGGCCCTGGAGTACGGCGGCCCGGAATGGCAGAAGATCTACTTCCGGCTCCGCAACAGCGTCGAGGGCCACAACGGCTACGCGAAGAACCCACTGGCCGAGGGCATCGAAGCTGCGGGCTCACGCCGCATCCGAGGCATCGCGGCCCGGACGATCCTCCTGGCCTTCCAGCTCGCCCACGCCAACCGCCGCAAGATCAAGAAATGGCTTGAGACGCTGGCGCTCGGCGGCGAGCGCCCTCGCCGCCGAACCCACCACAAGCGGAAGACCAAAGACCGCGGGACGTGGACACACCCACCGGCCATCTGGTGCCGGCCGCCTGACCCGAGCCCTCGCCACCCCAGCACCAACCGGAGAACAACCAGCAGCGCAAAAAGCAGGGCCCCGACCGTGAGATAGCTCACCGTCGGGGCCCTGCCGCGTCACTGTCCGGGCCGCAGCCCACCGCAAAACGAGAAACGGGCCTCACCAGGACTTTCGTCACTGGTGAAGACCCGTTCCGTCGGTTCTTCGCTGTGCGCGAGGGGGGAGTTGAACCCCCACGCCCTTGCGGGCACTGGAACCTGAATCCAGCGCGTCTGCCTATTCCGCCACCCGCGCATTGGGTGTGTCGTCCGTCTCTCACCAAGTGGTGTGAGCGCCTGCCGACATCGAGAAGATTAGCACGCTGCCAGGGGTGGAATCACATCCCTTTCCCGGGGCCCCGCGGCCACGCCCGACAGGGCTCCCGCGCAGGCCACGTCCCCCATATCGACGTCGGCGCACGTCGTACGTCTCAGCCCGAACCGGTTCACGTATCAACCTCGTACCGGTCCCGGGCATCTCCCCAGGAGCCGGACGGGCCGCACGGTCAGGTGCGGGACACTGGTCGTGGGGCGCCTCTACGATCCTTGGCAGGAGTAGTGCCGGGAGGAGTTCGAAGTGGTGTCCCGGAGGGAACCTCGGGAGGTGACTTCGGATGGCGTCGACAACCCGTCGACCGGGCCGACAGGGGGAACCAGCCGATTTCCCGACGCGTGGATACGATCAGTAAGCAGTACCAGCAAGACCCGCAGGACCAGCGGGGTCCGCAAGACCCGCAGGGCCAAGAAGACGACAGCAAGCTGTACCAGGACGGCTACGAAGGAGGAGGTGCCCCATGGGAGTCCTGAAGAAGTTCGAGCAGCGTCTCGAAGGTCTGGTCAACGGCACCTTCGCCAAGGTGTTCAAGTCCGAGGTCCAGCCCGTGGAGATCGCGGGAGCGCTCCAGCGGGAGTGCGACAACAACGCGACCATCTGGAACCGGGACCGGACCGTCGTCCCCAATGACTTCATCGTGGAGCTGAGCGCGCCGGACTTCGAGCGCCTCAGCCCCTACTCCGGCCAGCTCGGCGACGAACTCGCCGGCATGGTGCGCGACTACGCCAAGCAGCAGCGCTACACCTTCATGGGCCCCATCAAGGTCCACCTGGAGAAGGCGGACGACCTCGACACCGGTCTGTACCGGGTACGCAGCCGTACGCTCGCCTCCTCCAGCAACCAGCAGGCTCCCGAGCGCGCCCCCGCGGGCCCCGCTCCGGCGGCTCCGCGCGGCCAGGGTGGCTACGGCTATCCGCCCGCGGCCGCTCCCCCCATGCCGTCCGCGCCGCCGCCCGGTGGCCGGCCGGGCCCGGCCGCGATGGGACAGCCGATGGGCGCACGCCCCCCGGCCGGCCCGCAGTCGGGCGCCCGTATGCGGCACTGGATCGAGATCAACGGCACCCGCCATCAGATCTCCCGCCCGACGCTGGTGCTGGGCCGCAGCACCGAAGCCGACGTGCGGATCGACGACCCCGGCGTCTCGCGCCGGCATTGTGAGATCCGGACCGGAACGCCCTCGACGATCCAGGATCTCGGGTCCACCAACGGCATCGTGGTGGACGGGCAGCACACCACCCGCGCTACGCTCCGCGACGGCTCGCGGATCGTCGTGGGCAGCACCACCATCATTTACCGGCAAGCCGAAGGGTGAAGCGGGGGCAATGTCAGAGCTGACCCTCACGGTCATGCGGCTGGGTTTCCTGGCCGTACTGTGGCTGTTCGTGATCGTGGCCGTGCAGGTCATCCGCAGCGACCTGTTCGGAACGCGCGTCACGCAGCGCGGCTCGCGCCGGGACGCCAACAGGCCGCAGCAGGCGGCGCGCCAGCCCGCTGCTCCGCCGCAGCAGCGCCAGCAGGCGGCACCGAGCGGCGGCGGCCGACAGCGCCGCGGCGCCCCCAGCAAGCTGGTCGTCTCCGAGGGCACCCTGACGGGTACCACGGTGGCGCTGCAGGGGCAGACCATCACGCTTGGCCGCGCGCACGACAGCACCATCGTGCTGGACGACGACTACGCGTCCAGCAGGCATGCCAGGATCTACCCGGACCGGGACGGCCAGTGGATCGTCGAAGACCTCGGCTCCACCAACGGCACGTATCTCGACCGGAGCCGGCTGACGACTCCCACGCCCGTACCGCTGGGCGCGCCGATCCGCATCGGCAAGACCGTCATCGAGCTGCGGAAGTAGTACGACAATGAGCGAGCGGAGCGAGCACGCAACGGCGGTCCACACGACGGGCCCCGGCGCGCTCCCGACCGGAGGGTGGGCACCGTGCGGATGTACCCGGAGCCGACGGGCGAGGTGCGCATGAGTCTGTCACTGCGCTTCGCCGCCGGATCGCACAAAGGCATGATCCGCGAGGGCAATGAGGACTCGGGCTACGCCGGTCCCCGCCTGCTCGCGATCGCCGACGGGATGGGCGGCCAGGCCGCCGGCGAGGTCGCCAGCTCCGAGGTGATCTCCACGATCGTCGCGCTCGACGACGACGTGCCCGGATCCGACATCCTCACCTCGCTCGGCACCGCCGTACAGCGTGCCAACGACCAGCTCAGGATGATGGTCGAGGAGGACCCCCAGCTCGAAGGCATGGGGACGACCCTCACCGCGCTCCTGTGGACGGGCCAGCGGCTCGGTCTCGTACACGTCGGCGACTCGCGTGCGTACCTGCTGCGGGACGGCGTACTGACGCAGATCACGCAGGACCACACCTGGGTGCAGCGCCTCGTCGACGAGGGACGCATCACCGAGGAAGAGGCCACCACACACCCGCAGCGGTCGCTCCTCATGCGCGCGCTGGGCAGTGGCGACCACGTCGAGCCCGACCTCTCAATCCGTGAGGTCCGCGCCGGCGACCGGTACCTGATCTGCTCCGACGGACTGTCCGGGGTCGTCTCCCATCAGACGATGGAGGACACCCTCGCCAGCTACCAGGGCCCGCAGGAGACCGTGCAGGAGCTCATCCAGCTCGCGCTGCGCGGCGGCGGCCCCGACAACATCACGGTCATCGTGGCCGACGTCCTCGACATCGACTCCGGAGACACCCTCGCCGGGCAGCTCTCCGACACCCCGGTCGTGGTCGGCGCGGTCGCCGAGAACCAGCACCAGCTGCACGACAACGGCGCCATGCAGACACCCGCGGGCCGCGCCTCCAGCCTCGGCCGTCCGGTGCCCGGACAGGGTGGCGGCGGCGAGTTCGGCCCGCCCGGCAGCGGCGACACCACCGGCTATGTGCCCACGGGTGGCTTCGGCGACTACTCCGACGAGGACTTCGTCAAACCGCGCGCCGGACGCAAGTGGCTGAAGAGATCCCTCTACATCACGCTCGCGCTCGCCGTCATCGGCGGCGGCCTGTACGGCGGCTACCGTTGGACGCAGACGCAGTACTACGTCGGCACCAAGGACGAGCACGTCGCGCTGTACCGGGGCATCAGCCAGGACCTGGCCTGGGTCTCGCTCTCGAAGGTGGAGAAGGACCACCCCGAGATCGAACTCAAGTACCTGCCGCCGTACCAGCAGAAGCAGGTCAAGGCGACCATCGCCGAAGGCGGCCTGAGCGACGCGCAGTCGAAGGTCGACGAACTCGCCGTACAGGCCTCCGCGTGCAAGAAGGACGCCGCGCGCCGCGCCGCCGAGAGCGAGAACAACTCCAAGACCGGTGAAGGCCAGGCCGGCGGGACCACGGGAACCACAAAGACCTCCCTGACGTCCAAGGCCACGTCCAGCCCGACGCCGGCTCCGTCGAACTCGGCACCGTCGTCCTCCAAGTCCACGACCGCACCCACTCCCACACCCGGCCCCAGCCTCTCCGACGAAGAGCAGAAGCTGGTCTCGCTGTGCGGTAAGCAGTAAGCAGCCGTGAGGGGCCCTGTCACACGATGAGCAGTAGCACGAACACGCCGACGCACCACACGTCCACGATCGGCTCGATCGGCACACCGAGTCGACGCAACACCGAGCTGGCACTCCTGGTGTTCGCCGTCGTCATCCCGGTGTTCGCCTATGCCAATGTGGGCCTGGCGATGAACGGCTCCGTGCCGTCGGGTCTGCTGGGTTACGGCCTCGGCCTCGGCCTGCTCGCGGGAGTGGGCCACCTCGTCGTACGCAAGTTCGCGCCGTACGCCGACCCGCTGCTGCTGCCGCTGGCGACGCTGCTGAACGGGCTCGGCCTGGTGATCATCTGGCGTCTGGACCAGTCGCCCCGGCTGCAGCAACGCGCCAAGACCCTGTTCGGCGGATTCAGCCCGGACGCCCCCAAACAGCTGATGTACTCGGCACTCGGCATCGCGTTCTTCGCCTTGATCATCGCGTTCCTCAAGGACCACCGGATCCTGCAGCGCTACACATACATCTCCATGGTCGTGGCGCTTGTACTGCTGGTCGCACCGGTGTTCTTCCCCGCGGTCAACGGCGCCAAGATCTGGATCAGCATCGGCGGATTCACCATCCAGCCCGGTGAGTTTGCGAAGATCATCATCGCGGTCTTCTTCTCCGGCTACCTCATGGTGAAGAGAGACGCACTCGCACTCGCCAGCCGCCGGTTCATGGGTCTGTACCTGCCGCGCGGCCGTGACCTCGGACCGATCATCACCGTGTGGGCGATCAGCCTGCTCATCCTCGTCTTCGAAACCGACCTCGGTACATCGCTGCTTTTCTTCGGCATGTTCGTCGTCGTCCTGTACGTCGCCACCGAGCGCACCAGCTGGATCGTCTTCGGTCTGCTGATGTCGGCGGCCGGCGCCGTCGGCGTCGCCAGCTTCGAGCCGCACGTCCAGCAGCGTGTCGACGCCTGGCTTCACCCCTTCTCCAAGTCGGTGATGGCGCAGAGCGACCAGATCGCGCAGTCACTCATGTCCTTCGGCTCAGGCGGCGTCCTCGGCACCGGCCTCGGCCAGGGCAACTCCGACCTGATCGGATTCGCGGCCAACTCCGACTTCATCTTCGCCACCTTCGGCGAAGAACTCGGGCTGGCCGGTGTCATGGCGGTCCTGCTGATCTACGGGCTGGTCGTGGAGCGCGGAGTCCGCACGGCGCTCGCGGCCCGCGACCCCTTCGGCAAGCTGCTCGCCGTAGGCCTCTCCAGCGCCTTCGCCATCCAGATCTTCGTGGTCGCGGGCGGCGTCATGGGCCTGATCCCGCTGAGCGGCATGACGATGCCGTTCGTCGCGTACGGCGGCTCCTCCGTGATCGCCAACTGGGCCCTGATCGGCATCCTCATCCGCATCAGCGACACGGCACGCCGCCCCGCGCCTGCCCCCGCCCCCAACCCCGACGCCGAGATGACCCAGGTGGTCCGCCCGTGAACAAGCCCCTGCGCCGGATCGCGATCTTCTGCGGGCTGCTCGTCCTCGCCCTCCTCATCCGCGACAACTGGCTCCAGTACGTGCAGGCCGACGACCTGCAGAGCAACGTGCACAACCGCCGCGTCGCCATCGAGCGATACGCCCAGCCGCTCGGCGACATCATCGTGGACGGCAAGTCGATCACCGGGTCCACGAAGACCTCGGGCAGTGACTTCGAGTACAAGCGGACGTACAAGGATGGCCCGATGTGGGCGCCCGTGACCGGCTACGCGTCGCAGGCCTTCGGCACCAGCCAGCTGGAGAACCTCGAGAACGGCATCCTCACCGGCAACGACGACCGGCTCTTCTTCCGCAACACCCTCGACATGATCACGGGCAAGAAGAAGCAGGGCGGCAACGTCGTCACCACCCTCAACGACGCGGCGCAGAAGGCCGCCTACCAGGGCCTGGGCAACAAGAAGGGCGCCGTCGCCGCGATCGACCCGAAGACCGGCGCGATCCTGGCGCTGGCGTCCACTCCGTCGTACGACCCGTCGACGTTCTCCGGCAACAGCACCGACACGGACACGAAGGCCTGGAACAGGCTCCAGAAGAAGAACAACCCCGACGACCCGATGCTCAACCGGGCGCTGCGCGAGACCTACCCGCCGGGCTCCACCTTCAAGGTCGTCACGGCCGCCGCCGCCCTGGAGAACGGGCTGGTCCCCGACGCGGACACCAAGACGGACTCGCCGGACCCGTGGACCATGCCCGGCACCACGACCGTGCTGCCCAACGAGGGCAACCTCCCCTGCAAGAACGCCACCCTGCGGGTCGCGCTTCAGGTCTCTTGCAACAGCGTCTTCGGCAAGGTCGGCTCGGACCTCGGCAACGACAAGATGCTGGAAGAGGCCAAGAAGTTCGGCTTCGGCTCCGAGCAGTTCACGCCGGTCCGCTCCAACGCCTCGGTCTTCTCCGACGGCATGAACAAGTCGCAGACCGCGCTGTCCTCGATCGGCCAGTACAACACCGCCGCGACCCCGCTGCAGATGGCCATGGTGGCCTCCGCCGTCGCCAACGACGGCACGCTGATGAAGCCGTACATGGTCAGCGAGCTGAGCACCCACAACCTGGACGTCATCGAGCACACCGACCCGCAGAAGCTGAGCCAGCCGCTCTCCCAGAAGAACGCTCAGGTCCTGCAGTCCATGATGGAGACGGTCATCAAGCCGGGCGGCACCGGCACCAGGGCCGCGATCCCCGGCGTGACGGTCGGCGGCAAGACGGGCACCGCCCAGCACGGCATCGACAACAGCGAGAAGCCGTACGCCTGGTTCATCTCGTACGCCAAGCTCAGCGACGGCAGCTCGCCGGTCGCCGTGGCCGTGGTCGTCGAGGACGGCAGCGCCAACCGTGACGACATCTCCGGTGGCGGCCTCGCCGCCCCCATCGCAAGGGACGTGATGAAGGCAGTCATCGACAGCAAGAAGTGACCCCGCTCACGTCCCCTTCACATCGGTGCACGTTGCGATACCGGTCCTGTATCGGGTGACGGTTCTGGCCAGGTCACAGAAGCGGAGCCGGGTACGGTATGCCCGGACAGCACACCGCCGGACCACACAAAGGTGCGGTCGGGACCGACGGAGAGGGCTGGTAGGTAGCTATGGAAGAGCCGCGTCGCCTCGGCGGCCGGTACGAGCTGGGCCAGGTGCTCGGCCGTGGTGGCATGGCGGAGGTCTACCTCGCGCATGACACCCGGCTCGGCCGCACCGTGGCGGTGAAGACGCTGCGGGCGGACCTCGCACGCGACCCGTCGTTCCAGGCCCGGTTCCGCCGGGAGGCCCAGTCGGCCGCCTCGCTCAACCATCCCGCGATCGTCGCCGTGTACGACACGGGTGAGGACTACATCGACGGGACCTCCATTCCGTACATCGTGATGGAGTACGTCGACGGGTCCACGCTGCGCGAGCTGCTGCACTCGGGCCGCAAGCTGCTGCCCGAACGCGCCATGGAGATGACCATCGGCATCCTCCAGGCGCTCGAGTACTCCCACAGAAACGGCATCGTCCACCGCGACATCAAGCCGGCGAACGTCATGCTGACGCGCAACGGCCAGGTCAAGGTGATGGACTTCGGCATCGCCCGCGCCATGGGCGACGCCGGCATGACGATGACGCAGACGGCCGCGGTCATCGGCACGGCGCAGTACCTCTCGCCGGAGCAGGCGAAGGGCGAGCAGGTCGACGCCCGCTCGGACCTCTACTCCACCGGCTGCCTGCTGTACGAGCTCCTGACGGTCCGCCCGCCCTTCATCGGTGACTCCCCGGTCGCGGTCGCGTACCAGCACGTACGGGAGGAAGCTCAGCCGCCTTCCGTCTTCGACCCCGAGATCACGCCCGAGATGGACGCGATCGTCCTGAAGGCCCTGGTCAAGGACCCGGACTACCGCTACCAGTCCGCCGACGAGATGCGCGCCGACATCGAGGCCTGCCTCGACGGCCAGCCCGTCGCGGCCACCGCCGCCATGGGCTCGGTCGGCTACGGCGGCTACCCCGACGACCAGCCGACCACGGCCCTGCGCTCCACGGACGCGGGCGCCACATCCATGCTGCCCCCGATGAACCCGGACGACGGCGGCTACGGCTACGACGACCGCCCCGACCGCCGCCGCCAGAAGAAGAACAACACCTCCACGATCCTGCTGGTCGTGGCGGGCATCCTGGTCCTCGTCGGAGCGATCCTGATCGGGAAGTGGGCGTTCGAGGGCAAGGGGGCGAGCAATGACACGTTCGAGGCGCCGAACTTCGTCAGCCAGACGTTGCCCGACGCCCGGAAGATGGCCGAGAACCGCGATCTGAAGCTGTCGACCACCAAGAAGACCTGCGAGAAGGAGCCCAAGGGCAACATCTGCTCACAGGATCCGCCGCCGCGTACTCAGGTGAAGAAGGGCGACACGATCAATGTGGTCGTGTCTACGGGGGCGCCGAAGGTGGCTGTGCCGAACGTCATCGACGACGACGTCGACACGGCGAAGTCGAAGCTCGAAGCAGACAAGTACCAGTTCGACGTTAAGACGCAGAACAAGGAGTCCAGCCAATCTGCCGGCACGGTCCTCGCACAGAACCCGGACCCGGGCAAGGAGGTGGAGAAGGGATCCACGATCACCCTCACCATCGCCGTGGAGAAGAAGCAGGTCACGGTCCCCGATGTCACCGGCAAGACCTGTGACGAGGCCATCCAGCTGATGACGGCCAACAACCTCGTCGGCGAGTGCACCGAGGTGCCGACCAACGACCCCAACCAGGTCGACAAGGTCATCCAGACCGTCCCGGTGCTCGGCCGCTCGGTCGACCCCCAGTCCAAGGTGTCGATCCAGATCGGCAAGTCGGCTGAGGAAAAGAAGTTCGCGATGCCCAAACTGACCCAGATGACCGTCGCCCAAGCCAAGCAGATCATCGCCCAGAACGGGCTCCGGCTCGGCAATGTCCAGGGCGCGAGGGACGACAATGCCATCGTGTTCGGTCAGGACCCCCAAGAGGGCAAGGAAGTCAAGGCAGGCGACACGGTCAGTCTCGTCGCGGTCGACTCCGGCAATAACGGCAACAACAACGGCGGCACCAACATCTTCGGTGGTACGAGCGGTTGAGGCGGCCCCTCCTGAAACGGCGGAAGTCCCCCGGTGTCGCGTGGCGCCGGGGGCTTTTGCCGCTCCGGCTCCTGTGATTCAGATCACACATGCTCAGTGATCACCATGTCCGGCATTTCAAGATCAAGGATCTTGACGTTCGAACGTCTGGCCGATTGAATCCGATCTCCATTGATTGCCTCTACAGGCTTCACACAGGGGATACGAATGAAGCGTATTGCTTCGGCCGCTCTCATCACGTTCGCGCTGACCGCCGCGACGGTCGTCGGCATGACGGGCACCGCGTCCGCCGCCACCGGGCCCAGCTGCAGCGACGCGTACCAGATCGGCAGCACCGGCTACATCACCGTGGACGGCGCGACCGCAGCCTCGGTCAAGCAGTACTACTCGCCGAGCTGCAACAAGAACTACGGCTACGTGTACGTGTGGCAGAGCTTCCGCAGCGCGCACTCGCACTGGTTCGCCTCGGCTGGCGTCCTGACGACGAGCGACAACTACAACCACGCCAGCCAGGGCGACTGGGACGTCACCGAGATCTGGTCGGGCGCGGCCTCCACCGCCAGCGCGTGCACGGCGGGGTACGGCTTCCTCGACGTGACCAACTCCAGCGGCAGCTCCTCGGACGGCTACCACCAGGGCACCGGTCAGAGCAGCACGCGCTGCTGACCCGGTCCACTCATGACCGAGCTCCCGTGCGGGCCTCCCGCACGGGAGCTCGGTCGTTTCAGCACAGTTCCTTCGGCGGTGTCCGCTTGCTGTGCACCTTGTCGATCCGGAGCAACTCGCCCCACGCGATGTCCTGGTACCGGTACCGGGACGTGTAGACCGGTGCGCCAGTCGTCAGTTTCGACAACGGCGGCATCCTCCGTTCAGCAAGGGCGGATTCGTACGCAACCCGCCAGGCTCGGGGAAACCGAAGGCATATCCGTGGCGCCCTGCCCTGGGCGCCCGCGCGACAGTTGGTCACGCAAACTGACGGAGCCCCTCACCGTCTGCCCTTCTGTTCCGACCTTCAGTACGACATTCGACCGCATCTTCATACTCCTCACCTCGTTGAGGGCATGGGGTGGGGAAGCGGAGCTCGGCCCCACACTGCCAGGCACTAAACGAGCAGACGAGCAGAAGGGACAGAGCATGATCAACGAAGCGGCTCTACTGGAATCGAAGACCCTGAGGGACAGCGCGCTGGGGCGCACGGAAGCGCTCGACAGAGTGAAGGCGCTGTCGCTGCTGCCGGACGGTATGCATGTGACCACGGCTATGGTCGCGACGTACTTCGAAGTCGCAGAGACAGTGATCAATAACTTGCTCAGCCGTCATCGGCAAGAGCTCGCATCCAACGGACTGCGCGTACTTCGCGGCTCTGACCTGCGGGAATTTCAGGAACTCAACTTGAGTTTTTCTTCGGGGGGTTATCCACAGCGGCGCTCCAGCCTGGCTCTCTGGTCGCGCCGCGCGGTCCTCAACGCCGCTATGCTGCTCCGAGACAGCCAGGTCGCACGTCAGGTGCGTGAGTACCTCCTCGACATGGAGTACCTAGCGCGTACGCAGCCTGTGGACAAGCCTGCTCGCGCGGACAGAGTCTCCCTCGACAACCACATCGACGAACGCATCGCCCACGTACTCGGCAAAACCGTCGTCCCCATGTTCAACGCCCTCATCGAGACCTCGGGCGAGCACCGTCGCGAACTCATCGCGCTCCGAGACGACATCGAGAATGTCGAGCGCAGGCTGTGCTGGCATCACCGACGGATCAGTGGCCTGGAAGGAGAAACCCCTGTGGATGCCGTCAGGGCGTCCATCAAAGCCATGACATGGCAGGCGTTCGAGCGTCATGTCGCCGACCTGTTGCGTCGCGACGGCTGCACAGAGGTCCTCGTACGGCAGGCCCGCAGTGACCGGGGTATCGACGTCACGGCGTGCACGCCCGATGGACGTACCGTGGCCGTCCAGTGCAAGAATCGCGACGGCCGCTCGTCCGTTCCGAGCGCCGACATGCAGAAGTTTGCCGGCGCCGCACGGACCATCAACCCCGTGGACGTGGCCCTGTTCATCGCCACCTCCAACTTCAGCAGCGAAGCGCAAGCGATCGCTGATCTGAGCGGGATCATCACCGTAAACCGCGTCGAGCTGGAGGCGTGGAGCGCCGGGGTGCGTCTCAAGGCACTGCGCTAGGGCTAGGGGCACACAGGGAACAAACGAAGAGGGCCCGAAGTCGCAAAGGCAAGTTGCGACTTCGGGCCCAGCTCATGTCAGGCGTGACAACACGTCACGCTAACCAAGTTCCTTCGGTGGCGTCCGGTCGCTGTCCACCTTGTCCACGCGCTCCAGCTCGCCCCACACCACATAGCGGTACCGGGAGGTGAACACCGGCGTGCAGGTCGTCAGCGTGATGTAGTGGCCGGGCTTCTTCTTGCCGGACTGCTTCGGGACCTGCTGAAGGACCTTGACGTTGTACTTCGAGGTCTCCGGGAGGATGTCGTAGACCTTGTAGACGTACCACTTGTCCCTGGTCTCGAAGACGATCGGGTCGCCCTTCTTGACCTTGTCGATGTTGTGGAACTTCGCGCCATGGCCGTCGCGGTGGGCGGCGAGGGTGAAGTTGCCGTTCTTGCCGGTCATCGGCAGGGACGCCTTGACGGGGTCGGTGTAGTAGCCGGCGACGCCGTTGTTGAGAACATTGGTCGACGTGCCCTTCTCCACGAGCACCTCGCCGTTCTTCATCGCCGGGACGTGCAGGAAGCCGATGCCGGCCTTGGTGTCCAGCGCCCCCGGGCCGCCCTTGTCCTGCGCCCAGTTGTCGCGGACCTTGTCACCCTGCTTGTGCGCCTCACGGTCCGCGACGACGTTCGTCCACCAGAGCGAGTAGGCGACGAACAGGCCGAGCACCAGACCCGCGGTGATGAGGAGTTCACCGAAGACGCTGACCGCCATCGCGACACGGCCGGAGCCGCGGCGTCGCGGTGCGGGCGCGGCCGATCCGGCCCCGGCCGCTGATTCGGCACGCTCGTCGTGGTCGGTCCTCGCTGCCACTGTGCATCTGCCCCGTCTGGTCTGTCTCAGGTTGTCTCACGTGCCGTCGCGCTCTCGGCCGACGACGTGCTGCCGTGCGCTCAGTTGACGAGCGCGTCCGGCTTGCCCTTGCTGCGCGGCCGGTCCTCGACCATCTTGCCCCAGACGATCATCCGGTACTTGCTGGTGAATTCCGGCGTGCAGGTGGTCAGTGTGATGTAGCGGCCCGGCTTGGTGAAAGTCGAACCCTTGGGTATCGGATCGAGCACGCTCGTGTTGCTCGGACTCGTCACCGGCAGAATCGACGTCATCTCGTAGACGTAGTAGTCATCCTGCGTCTCGACCACGATCTCGTCGCCCGGCTTGAGCCGGTTGATGTACCGGAACGGCTCGCCGTGCGTGTTGCGATGTCCCGCGAGCCCGAAGTTGCCCGTCTTGGCGTCCGGCATCGCGGTCTTGGTCGCGCCCTCGCCGTAATGGCCCACCATCCCGCGGTCGAGCACCTTCGTCTTGTTCGTGCCCTCCGCGATCGGCGCGACCACGTCCAGCTTCGGGATGTGCAAAATGGCGAACCCCTGCCCGGGCGCGAAGGTCCCCGGGCTCCGCTTGCCGTTCGCCCAGTCCTGCTGGAGGTGGTGCGCGGCGCTGCCCGCCTGTTGGTGCGCCCGCACGTTCGACCACCACAGCTGGTAGGTCACGAACAGCAGCATCACCACGCCGGTGGTGATGAACACCTCCCCGAGCACCCGGCTCACGATGACGCCGGCACTCGGCTTCCGCGCCCGGGCCGCCCGCCGGGCCTCCATACGGCTGAGAGGCGCCTCAGCGGCCTTCTCCGCCGACTCCTGGGGCTCCTGCGACTCCTGGGGCTCCTGAGAGCCCCCGCGCCGCCCATGGCGCCGTGCCGCCTTGCGTCGGGCCGCACGGCCCCCTGGCGCGGGCAAAGACCCGCCCCCGGCCACGCCCGCGCCGCTTCCCGCTATTCGGGACGCGTCCGGGATCCGCAGCGCCACCGTCTCGTCGTCCAACGACAAGGGCGCGACGACGGGTTCCTCGTAGGGAGCGACGACCGGTCTCTCGTAGGGGATCGCCACCGGCTCCTCGTACGGCGGGGAGTGCGTCTCCTCGTACGACGGCGGCGTCTGCTGCAGCGGCTGCTGCACCTGGCGCGCCTGCTGGGGCTGCGGCTGCGGCTGCGGCTGCGGCTGCGGCTGCGGCTGCGGCTGCGGCTGCGGCTGCGGCTGCGGCTGCGGCTGCGGCTGCGGCTGCGGCTGCGGCTGCGGCTGCGGCTGCGGCTGCGGCTGCGGCTGCGGCTGCGGCTGCGGCTGCGGCTGCGGCTGCGGCTGCGGCTGCGGCTGCGGCTGCGGCTGCGGCTGCGGCTGCGGCTGCGGCTGCGGCTGCGGCTGCGGCTGCGGCTGCGGCTGCGGCTGCGGCTGCGGCTGCGGCTGCGGCTGCGGCTGCGGCTGCGGCTGCGGCTGCGGCTGCGGCTGCGGCTGCGGCTGCGGCTGCGCAGGGTCCTGCCCCGCGTACCAGTCGCGCGTGTACCCCTCCGGGTCGTACCACTCCTCCTGCCGAGCCGTCGGCCGATGCCCGGGCAGCGGATCCGTCAGCGGGTCCGCGAGCCGCTCGACCGCCGCCTCGAACGCACCGGCGCCGGCACCCTCGAACGCGTCGGCGCCCCCGTACGCGGCCTCGCCGCCGTAGGGGGAGCTGTCGCGCTCGGGGCGCAGCGCGGTCACGCCGTGGCCCTGCCCACCACCGGGGCGAGCCCCGCCGACCTCGCCACGGCCACCTTGTCGCCGCACTCCATCAGCCAGTTGGCGAGCATCCGGTGGCCGTGCTCGGTCAGCACCGACTCGGGGTGGAACTGCACGCCCTCGACGGGGAGTTCGCGATGCCTGAGGCCCATGATGATGCCGTCGTGGGTCCGGGCCGTGACCTCCAACTCGTCCGGCACGGTCTCCGGCTCGGCCGCCAGCGAGTGATAGCGCGTGGCCGTGAAGGGCGACGGCAGCCCCTCGAAAACTCCCTTGCCCTGGTGCTCCACGAGCGAGGTCTTGCCGTGCAGCAGCTCGGGCGCCCGGTCCACCACACCGCCGTACGCCACCTGCATCGACTGCATGCCGAGGCAGACACCGAAGACAGGGACGCCGGTCGCGGCGCAGTGCCGGACCATCTCGATGCAGACCCCAGCCTGTTCAGGAGCGCCCGGACCCGGTGACAGAAGCACCCCGTCGAAGCCGTCCTGGGCGTGCGCCGTCGACACCTCGTCGTTGCGCAGCACCTCGCACTCGGCGCCCAACTGGTACAGGTACTGGACCAGGTTGAAGACGAAGCTGTCGTAGTTGTCCACGACGAGGATGCGCGCGCTCACTGGTTGTCCACCGTCACGTCGTTGAAGGGAAGCAGTGGTTCGGCCCACGGGAAGACGTACTGGAAGAGCACGTAGACCACCGCGAGGACCAGTACGAGTGAGATCAACGCCCTCACCCATACGCTCCCCGGCAGATGCCGCCAGATCCAGCCGTACATGCCGTCCCTTCCGTCGCACCACGGCACCAGAGTCACATCCCACACCACAGGACTCATGCCGTACTGCACCAGACTAACGGCGTAGAGCCCCGGGTTTCCCTGCCTCCACCGGCTGCGTGGAATCAAGGTGTGCCCAGACGATCAGCCGGTGGCTGTGCCCCCACTCCGGGTCGCACGTGGTCAGCGTGAGATAGCGGCCCGGCCGCGTGTACCCGGACTTACGTGGCACAGGGTCGATCACCTCAATGTCCGAGGGCACGGTTTTGTAAGGACCTTTGTCGATCCGGTACGTGAACCAGGTCGTCCCGTCGGTCAGCACCACCGCGTCGCCCCGGCGCAGCTTCGGAAAGTCCTTGAAGGGATCGCCGTACGTGCGCCGATGGCCGGCCACCGAGAAGTTCCCCGCCTGCCCCAGCTGGGCCGTGCCCCTGTAGTGGCCGAGCCCCTTCTTCAGGACGTCCGTGGCGGTGCCTTCCAGCACGGGCTTGTTCCACGTGAAACCAAGCCGCGGGATGTACATCACCGCGAAGGGCCCACCGTACTTGTAGGAGCCGGGCGCCTTGGGGCTCTCGGTGGCACCTGTGCCCTCTGCGGGCGCCTTCGACTCATGCCCGACCGACCCCTTCGACCACTGCTTCTGCAGCACATCGATCTGGTGGTCCATCGCGCTGTCGGCCTTCACGCCCGTCCAGAACAGCACGTAGACCACGAAGAGCACGATCAGCGTGCCGACGGTGATGCACAGTTCGCTGATCGTCCTGACGACCACTCGCACCGACACAAGGTCCCCCCAGCGGCAGCTGCTTCAGCTACTCCACAGGCTTCGCGTAGTGGAGATCCACTGTGCCCGAGTAGCCGGGAAGAGTCACCGTCCCGTCCTCCTCGACTTTCCAGCCGAGCCCGTAGACGTTGACGTACACCATGTAGTTCTGGATCGCTTTGGAGGCGGCGAGCGCGTCCTGGAGCTTCTGCGGGTCACCCACGGCGGTGATCTTGTACGGGGGCGAGTAGACCCTGCCCTGGAGGATCAGGGTGTTGCCGACACAGCGCACGGCGCTCGTGGAGATCAGCCGCTGGTCCATCACCTTGATGCCCTTCGCACCGCCCTGCCACAGGGCGTTCACCACTGCCTGCAGGTCCTGCTGGTGGATGACCAGGTAGTCCGGCTGCGGCTCGGGGTAGCCGGGCAGCTTGGCCGTGGCGTTCGGCGGGGCGTCGTTGAGCGTGACCGTGACGGCCTTGCCGTTGAGCTTCTGGGTGCCGGCGTTCTCCTCCAGGGCGGCGAGCTTGGCGTCCTCGGCCTTGCTGCTGCCGTCCTCCCGCCCGGCGAGGGCGTCGACGTCGTCGCGCAGGGTGCCGTTGGACTCGTCCAGCGACGCGTTCTTGTGGCTGCGCTCCTGGATCAGGTCGGAGAGCTTCAGCAAGGACGTGTCCGTGCGGATATTGGTGCCCTTGGCCGTATCGAAGCTGGTGAAGAAAATGAGGCCGGCGAGAGCGAACACGGCCGCGGTAAGCACCCGTACGGGACGGAAACGGCGCGTACCGGCAGGACTGGAACCCGTCCCTGGGGTGTCGGCAGAATTGCTCAACGTACCCTTATCTCCTTCGGCGCCGCGGAAGCACTACGCTAACGGACGCCCGGGGGAGCGCTCAGTGTCCCCTTGTACGCTGCCCCGGAGCCCGCCCCCAGTTCCCTGCGCGGCCACGCAGCGCATCGACAGGAGAGACCCTCGTGCCGAAGTCACGTATCCGCAAGAAGGCCGACTACACGCCGCCCCCGGCGAAGCAGGCGACCAACATCAAGCTGACCAGCCGCGGCTGGGTCGCACCCGTCATGCTGGCCATGTTCCTGATCGGCCTCGCCTGGATCGTCGTCTTCTACGTGACGGACGGGTCCCTGCCGATCGACGCTCTCGACAACTGGAACATCGTGGTCGGCTTCGGCTTCATCGCGGCGGGGTTCGGCGTCTCCACGCAGTGGAAGTAGCTCTGCCCACGGATATCCACTGAGTTATCCACAGCGGTTGTCCACAGGTGGAAAAAGAACGACGATCTGTGGATAACTCATCCGAGGTTGACACCGGTGTGACTGACCTACCGGTATCCGCAAACCTGTTCGCCCCCTGTCCGACCTGGAAAAACTCGGGTCAGTGACAGGGGGCACAGCTGTTCTCGCACAGCGTGCACAAGATCCGCCACGATCTGTGGACAACAACGGTTCCTCAGGTGAGCCGGGCCCTCTCTCACGTGAGCTGTGGGTTTCCTCAGGTGAGCTGAGCGGTCCTGACCAGCGTCGCGACCACCACGGCGACCAGGATCAGGGCGCTCACCCCGTACTGAGTGAGGTTCCGGCGCTCGCGCGGCGCGTGGACCATCGCGTAGCCGACGAGCACGCCTCCGATGAGGCCGCCGATGTGGGCTTGCCAGGCGATGTTGAATCCGGGGCTGAAGGTGAAGATCAGGTTGATCGCCAGCAGCGCGATGACCGGGCGCATGTCGTAGTTCAGCCGGCGCATGAGGACGGCGGTCGCGCCGAAGAGGCCGAAGATCGCGCCGGAGGCGCCGAGCGACGGCTGGTTGGGCGCGGCAAGGAGGTAGCTGAGCGCGCTGCCCGCGAGGCCCGAGACGAAGTAGAGGGTGAGGTAGCGGGCGCGGCCGAGGGCAGCCTCCAGGGGACCGCCGATCCACCACAGGCTGAGCATGTTGAACAGGATGTGGACGTAGCTGCCGTGCAGGAACATCGACGTCAGCATCCGGTACCACTGGCCCTCGGCGACGCCCTGGAGCTGCCCGGAGAGAAACGCGCGTCCGAACAGGTCGAAGCGGTCGGTGAAGGCGTCGCCGACCGACATTTGGACCAGGTAGACGGCGAGGTTGATGCCGATCAGGATCTTGGTGACGAGCCTGGGGTCCGCGGTGACGGTGCCGCCCGCGAGGGTCCGGGGCTGGGTGGCCGCCGGGGAGTGGCCGGTGCCGGAGCCGCTGCGCACGCAGTCGGGGCACTGGAAGCCGACGGAGGCGCTGACCATGCACTCGGGGCAGATCGGGCGCTCGCAGCGGGTGCAGCGGATGCCGGTCTCGCGGTCCGGGTGCCGGTAGCAAGTGGGCAGGCTCCGGGCGTCCTGCGGTCCCTGATCCCGCGGGTCCTGCGGGCTGCCTGGCGCCTGGTCCATGGGGTCCCCTCAATCTCCGTACGACGGCTCGCGCGCGGGCACCGGGTCCGTGTGCACAACGCACCGCCCCGTCCATCCTTACGGATGAACGGGGCGTTTGGTTCCCTGCGGGAGCCTTCGGACTCTGCTGTGCCGAGCCCCGGCGTGCCGTCGGGGCTCAGCCCTCGCGGGTCTCGACAACGACCGACTCGATGACGACGTCGTTGACCGGGCGGTCGGTGCGCGGGTTGGTCTGGGTGCCGGCGATGGCGTCCACGACCTTCTGGCTGGCCGGGTTGATGACCTCGCCGAAGATGGTGTGCTTGCGCGTCAGCCAGGCCGTCGGGGAGACGGTGATGAAGAACTGCGAGCCGTTGGTGCCCGGGCCGGCGTTGGCCATGGCCAGCAGGTACGGCCTGTCGAAGGCGAGGTCCGGGTGGAACTCGTCCTCGAACTGGTAGCCGGGACCGCCGGTACCGTTGCCCAGCGGGTCACCGCCCTGAATCATGAAGCCGCTGATCACCCGGTGGAAGACCGTGCCGTCGTAGAGCTTGTCCGCGGACTTCACACCCGTCTCCGGGTTGACCCACTCACGCTCGCCCTTGGCGAGTTCGACGAAGTTCCGGACCGTCTTGGGCGCGTGGTTCGGCAGAAGCCGGACTTCGATGTCGCCTTGGTTGGTCTTCAGGGTGGCGTAGAGCTGCTCAGCCACGATCTGCCTTCCGTTGCCTTCTTTGACTTCCCGATCCTCGCACGGACCGGGCCACGCGTCGCCCGACCACCACCTCTGGGCGTCTATCCGTGCGTCGCGGTTACACAAAACCAGGCGAGTACCCCCGGGGCGGGGGCGCGTCGCGTCGATCCGTGGCATTGTCGACGACAAGCTCCCGTTGCCCCGTATTAATCCGCTATTGCACGTGATCGACACCCGACCGGGTCCCGTTCAGGAGTAACCCGTGGTCAGTACGGGTGACCCGGATGCCCGTCCTCACATGCCCCGGACCTCGTGGGCGGGCATGATCCCGTTAAGGGTGGAAAGGTGAACTGTGTGTCATTGGGGGTACCCGGACCCCCGACGTACGCCACCGAGGAGGAGGAAAACCCGTGACCCGCATCGACAGCGTGCGCGCCGCGACCGGCTCGGCGAAGGACAGCGTGCTGCACGCCGCGGAAGTGGTGGCGCCTTACGCCGACACGGCCAAGGACAGGGCCTCGCACTATGCGCAAGAGGCACGTGTACGGCTCGCGCCGAAGGTGTCGCAGGCCGCCGAACAGGCCCGCGTGCAGTACGACGCCCATCTCGCGCCGCGCCTTGAGCAGGCCCGTACCCATGTGCCGCCGAAGGTGGACCAGGCCGCCCATGAGGCCGCCACCCGTACGCGCAAGGCAGCTCGTCAGGCCGCCGACTATTCCAAGCCGCGGATCGAGCAGGCGGTGGCCGCGGCCCAGCCCGTTCGGGAGGAGGCCGCCTCGCGCGGTGTGGCGGCGCTGGCCGCGCTGCGCGGTCAGGTCTCGCCGAAGGAGATCCAGAAGCTGGTTCGTAAGCACGAGCGGCGGGCGAGGGTCGGCCGTATCGCCAAGGGACTGGCCATCGCGGGAGTTCTGGCGGCCGGCGCCTTCGCCGCCTGGAAGTGGTGGGACAAGCAGGCCAATCCCGACTGGCTGGTCGAGCCGCCCGCCGCGACCGAGGTTCCGGCGAGCGATCGCCTGAGGTCGGTCGACGGCACCGGCCGGTCCGACCTGGACCCCGAGGTCCAGGCCAAGGAGGCCGAGGAGCAAGCGGCGGAGCGCGACGACCGCGGCTGAGCGCGACCTCACTCAACAGCGCCGTGGGGCAGAAGACTTGAAGGTCTTCTGCCCCACGGCGCTGTTTCACGTGGAACAGACGTGAGGCCGACACACGAACGCCGGCGAGGCAGGTTCACGAATACGGCCCGCGATGACGTTTGCAACGGCCTACGTGTGCAGCATCCGTGCAGATCTTGTTGACGGAGTGTGATGCTCCGGCTACTCCCACCCACTCGCGCCAGCTCACGCAAGGCTCCCACGCCGAGCGACGCCCCCCGCATGCACCACTTCGATCGCCGACACGTGGATGCACAGGCACCACTCCCGGCATCCATTTGCGCAAAGAATTGCAACGCCTGCAAAGCCCTGTTTGTGACACACGTCACCGCCCCCAATTCGCGTCGCCCCCGCCGCTTCCCCACCGCCGCCTGCATCGGGCCCGCCGGGAGAAGAAAATGGGACATACAAAAAACCGGCCAGGCCGCCGCGAGGCGCGCCTGACCGGTCCGAGGTGTGGAGCCTAGGGGAGTCGAACCCCTGACATCTGCCATGCAAAGACAGCGCTCTACCAACTGAGCTAAGGCCCCGGAAGAGGAGCGTCCGGCCACAGGAACCACCTGTCGACGAGCGCCGCAGACCAGAGTACCGGGTCACCCCCGGGATCTCGCAAAAAGATTGGGGGTCCCCGTGGACGACCACTCTCCGTAAGATGCTCGACGTGGTTCGCTACAGCGAACCGCGGTATTAGGGGAAGCGATGGGGAGACGCAATGGACGCCGCACAGCAGGAAGCAACCGCAAGAGCCCGGGAGCTGCAGCGGAACTGGTACGGGGAGCCGTTGGGGGCGCTCTTCCGTAGGCTCATAGACGATCTGGGTCTCAACCAGGCGCGTCTTGCCGGGGTGCTGGGCCTGTCCGCGCCCATGTTGTCGCAGCTGATGAGCGGCCAGCGCGCCAAGATCGGCAATCCCGCGGTGGTCCAGCGTGTGCAGCTGCTGCAGGACCTGGCGGGGCAGGTTGCGGACGGCAGCGTCAGCGCCGCCGAGGCGACCGAACGCATGGACGAGATCAAGAAGTCGCAGGGGGGATCGGTGCTCAGCAACACCACGCAGTCGACGACCAGTTCGGGCGCGCCGACGGTCAAGCGGGTAGTCCGGGAGATTCAGTCGCTGCTGCGCTCGGTGGCGGCCGCCGGGGACATCATCGAGGCGGCGGACACCCTCGCCCCGACCCACCCGGAACTGGCAGAGTTCCTCCGGGTGTACGGCGCCGGCCGTACCTCCGACGCGGTCGCGCACTACCAGTCCCACCAGAGCTGAGCAGGCCGCCCGGCCGCCGAACGCCCGGCCGCTGAAGGCCCGTTACACCTTCCAGCCGCCGCAAGTCAGGCAGCCGGGCACCTCGGAAGAGGTCTCCGGACCGACCGCCGAAGGGGAGCGACGCACGACCATGGGTGAGGTCTTCGCAGGCCGGTACGAACTGGTCGACCCGATCGGACGCGGGGGAGTCGGTGCGGTCTGGCGCGCCTGGGACCACCGGCGGCGCCGGTATGTGGCCGCCAAGGTGCTGCAGCAGAGCGACGCGCACGCGCTGCTGCGCTTCGTGCGGGAGCAGGCGCTGCGGATCGACCATCCACATGTGCTCGCTCCCGCCAGTTGGGCCGCCGATGACGACAAGGTCCTGTTCACCATGGATCTGGTTGCCGGCGGCTCCCTGGTCCACCTGGTCAATGACTACGGCCCCCTACCTCCCCCCTTCGTCTGCGTTCTGCTCGACCAGCTGCTGGCGGGCCTCGCCGCGGTGCATGCGGAGGGGGTCGTGCACCGCGACATCAAGCCCGCCAATCTGCTGCTCGAAGCGACCGGCACGGCTCGGCCACGGCTGCGCCTGTCCGACTTCGGCATCGCGATGCGGCTGGGCGAACCACGGCTGACGGAGACCAACTACGTGGTCGGAACGCCCGGTTACTTCGCCCCCGAGCAGATGATGGGCGCCGAACCGGACTTCCCCGCCGACCTGTTCGCCGTGGGTCTGGTCGCCCTCTATCTGCTGGAGGGTGCCAAGCCCGACGCCAAGGCGTTGATCGAGTACTTCGCCGAGAACGGCACGCCGTCCGCTCCGCGGGGCATCCCCGAGCCGTTGTGGCAGGTCGTGGCCACGCTGGTGCAACCCGACCCGCACGCGCGGTTCCGCACCGCCACCGGGGCGCGGAAGGCTCTCGCCTCGGCCGCCGAGCTGCTGCCCGAGCCCGGGCCCGATGACGAGCTCGTGGAGGTCTTCGACCAACTCGGCCCGCTCCCGGAGGGGTTCGGCCTGAGAGGACCTCTGCGAGCAGCGCCGGGGGCGAGCACCGGGGGCTCGTCGTCCGGGACGCGTCCGGACGCGCCGGCAGTGCCACAACTCGGCCCCGACGACACGTCGTCTTGGCTTGGGCCCGACGACACACCGTCCTGGCGCGGGCCCGACAACACACTGTCCCGGCCCGGCCACGACGACATGCCGTCCTGGCCCGGCCCCGAAGCCGACTCCGGCTCCAACTCCGGCGCCAGCTCCAACTCCGGCGCCGGCGCCGGAGCCGGCTCCGGCTCCGGAGCCGGCTCCGGCTCCGGCCCCAACTCCGGTCCGGGTTCTGCTGCCGACTCCGGTCCTGGGCTCGGCTCCGGCTCCGGCTCCGGCTCCGGCTCCGGCTCCGGGCCATGGCACCACGGTTCGGGAACGCTGTCTCAGGACGCCGTTTCCGGGAACGGCTGGCCCGGGTCCGGCACCGATGGCGTAGCCCCGGAGTTCCACACGGGGCATATACGGCCGGAGTCCGCCCCCGCCCACGTACGCTCCGAGGCCGCCGGGAATCGTGAACGCCCGGGGGCCACCCCCGATCGCGTACCCCCCAAGTCCGCTGCCAGTGACGGACAGCCGGAATCCGCCCCCGGCAACGTAGGGCCGAAGCCCGCTCCCGATGACGTACCGCCCCAACCTGTCCCCGCCCCCGACACCGTCCCCCCACAGCCGTCCACGATGTCGGACACCGGCAGCTTCCACCTGCCGCCACCACAGCCTGCCGCTCCCGTCACAGAGTCGCAGCCGCGGCCTCAAGGCCACTCGCAGCCCGAGCAACAGCCCCAGCAAGCATGGCACGAGACGCAACTGCAGCCCGCCCCGCACCATTCGCGGCCCCAGCCCGAGCAGCCGCCCACTCCGCCCACCGCGGTCGGGCTCCCGGCGCAAACTCCCCTCTACACCTCGCCTTTCGAACCCACGCCGACTCCCACTGCCACCCCCACACCTTCGCAAGTGCCCTCCCCCCATCGGCCCGCGGCTCCGTCCGCCGCGATGCCGCAGCACGCGTACGCCTCTACTGCTTCATACACCGCTCGGTCCGTGCAGGTTCCGCCTCAGGCGGGTGCGATTCCGGGGCACCGCGCCAGGCGCGCACGGCCGCGTCCAGGGCCGCCCGCCAAGGTGGCCGTCCCTGTCCTGCTGCTCGCGCTGGCCTGTTTCGCGGTGGGTTTCTGGGCGCTGGCCCAGATCTGAGCGAGCCGGCTGAAGTCACCGGCCCCGAGGCGCCCCACGCTCCCAGGGCGCGGGCATCGGAGCCGAAGCCGTATCCGCATCCTCCGGCGCCACCCCCGCCCGCCGCCGCGCGACCACCGCCCATAGCCCGAGCCCCAGCACCAGCGCGCTCCCCGTACCGATCCCGCCCGCGGCGACCAACCTCATCGTGCCACTGCCACTGCCACTGCCACTGCCACTGCTGCCACCGCCTCCGATGGCGGCCGCACCGCCCACCGTGCCGTCGGCCACCTCGTCGGAGTCCCCCGCCGGGAGGGCGAACGCGTCGCGAGGCTGTGGCTGCCCCGCGTACGCGGGACCTGTCCGCGCCGTTCCATCGACGCGCACGCGCAGTGTCAGCCCGAACGGCCCGTCGCCGATCTTGTCAGCGACCTGCGCGGAAAGGTGCACCACGAGGTAGTAGGCGCCCGCGAACCGCATCCCGCTCACGCGGTCGTTGAGGGCGTAGCGGTTCTCGTACGCGACGGGAGGCAGTGGATCGAGCGCGGCGGAGCGCTGGCTGCCGTCGTAGCCGGAGCCGACGTCGTCGACGAAGCCACGCACGGGGTTGTAGAGGGACATGACGAGAGCGGTGCCGACATAGCCCCTACCGCGGCTCGAACTGCCCAGATCTGCTGTGGCGTAGAACTGTTGTCCCCAGTCGACCGGCACCTTGTAGAAGAGCGTCTGTCCGGGGCTGATCCCGTCCTGCCAGATTCCCTGCTTCAGCGAGGTCGCCGTGGCGAACCCGGCCCCGCCCCTGCGGCGCTTCGGATTCCCCGCGAGGGCGTCGGGCGACGCGGAGTTCCAGACCTCGGGAGCGCTTGTCGAACCGGCCGCCTTCTTCAGGGCGGGCTCCGACACATAGCTGAGCTCCAGGTCCCAGTCGCCGGACGGGGAGTTCGCCGTACCGCTGCGCTCGACGACCACGTAGTACGTGCCCGCCGTCTGACAGGCGTACTGATCGCCGCCCGTCTCGCGTGACGCCCAGGCGGCGATGGGATGGGGGCTCTGGGTGGCGCCGAAGTGGGCGGTTCCGGAGAAGGAGCAGTGGCGGCTGTTGGCGTCCTGCACGGACACCTTGACGCCGTCCGAGTAAGAGACCGTCGTCCCCGGCCTGGGGACGGCGGTGGCCGAGACGTACGCGTTGGACGTGGTGTCGAGTTCGAGGCGGTAGTAGAGCTTGCCGTCCCTGCCTATGGAGCTCTTGTAGGCCCTGCCCGGCTCAAGGCGTACCGAGTTGGTGGTGTCCGTCGTGCCTTTGACGGTGGTGGCGTCCTGGGCGAAGGCGTACGGCGTGGGTATGCCGTCCGCGGCGGCCTGCCCCGCCGCCCCCGCGAGCATCACGCACAACGCCGCTGCGAAAGCCACGAGCACGCGGCCGTACCACCTCACCGTGCGCCGCCCCATCACACGCCACCTTTCGTCCCTCGCCCCTCGTCAAAGCCCCGGACCGTGGCCATACTGCCCCGCCGACCACCGCGCCACCCGTGCTATCCCTACGAGCGGCCGAAACGGAGCTTGTACCGAGCCCTCGCCCTTACTCAGGCGTTGCCAACGCAATCATTTTGTTTGCGCAGGTGAATCCGAGATTCCCCGGACAGCACAAAACCTTCTCCGGACAACACAAAACCCCGACCGCGAGGCGGCCGGGGTCTGCTCTGAGACTGTTGTCGATACTCACGAACCCGTGGGCACGGAGTCAGTCGCCTCCGTCCACAGATCCTGCTCGGCGCGATCCGCCTGGATCTGGCGGTACACGAGGAGCCCGCCGATGGCGGCCAGTGCGACCAGGAGAAGCTTCTTCACCGCGCGACCTCGTCTTTCCTTGACGTAAGGGACCTCTGGCGCCCGACTATACACACCGACCGATATCGATCGGTGACCTGGATCGGCCCTCAACTCCCGCCCGGAACACAGCAATAGATCCGGACGCGACCACTCCGACCGAAGAGTGATCACAGGGTGATCGCATCTCACAGACGGTGACTTTCACCATGATCTGCGACTTTTCGGGTCTCTTGCGGCCATCCGGGTGGTGTTCATCTGAACATCGACGCGCCACGGGCGTCGGTCCACCACTTCACGGCCCACATACACATCATGAGGAAAGTACGCAAATCGCCTGACCCGAAAGTGAGGGGCCATGACCCAGAACAAGGTCATGAAGCTGTGGACCGCCTTCGTCACCGCCTTCCTGGCGCTGTGCACGACGCTCGGACTCATCACGACCACCGCGGCCGCCGCGGTACCGCAGGCCGAGGCGACGCGCAACAGCGCGCCCTCCCTGACACTGCCGGCGATGTCCTATGGGACCTGGTCCAACAGCCGGGCCCTACCCCCCACGATGAAGCAACGCATCCGCGCCGAGGCCCACGGCTCCTCGCCGAGCTGCCGCCACCGTCCGCCCGCCGACGACGCCATGGCGGACCTCGCGGCCCTCTGCAGCCCCCAAGCCCTCGCGAAGGCCGACACAGAACTCGTCACGGAGCCCATCACGCCCCTCCAGCTCTGAGCGCGCGGCACCACCCACGGCACCCCTGACGTAGCGGCGAACTTGCGTACAAAGCCACACAGGGCGAAGGCCCGGCAACCCGGCAACTCGTATGAGTTGCCGGGCCTTCCGCGTGCCAGGGCACCGCCAGCTGGATGGTTGCTGCCGATCGGCAGGGTTGCTGTACTTCTCAGCTGCACGACTCTGTTGTACGGCCCCGCTGTACGCCTCTGCTGTACGGCGATCCCCTGGAGGAACCGCCACCGGGGATGGTCCAGGGCCAGGGAGTCGATCAATTCGCCACCGCCATGCCCTACGCCCTACGCCCTACGCCCTACCGAGATTCTTGCTTCTGGCAACGCTCGTACTGATCTTCGGCAGGGGTCGGCACAAAGACCTCTCGGCGCGCTCGACGCAAAGACCCCCAACCATGATCGGCTGGGGGTCTTTGCGCTGGTGGGGCTAACAGGATTTGAACCTGTGGCCTCATCCTTATCAGGGATGCGCTCTAACCAACTGAGCTATAGCCCCGCCGCGCTTTGCGGTGTGTGTCCCGCGCGCTGACCTCTGAAGATTAGCGCACGACGTGGCCAGTCCCAAAATCGATAGTCGGCGGACGTTTGAGAGGGCGCCTGCCGGCGTCTACTCGTCCTCGGCCAGCGTCAGCTCGACGCCGCCGACGAAGCCCGCGGAGAGGTTGTAGATGAACGCTCCGAGGGTGGCCAGCGCGGTGGCCAGGACCACGTCGATGACCGCGATGACCGTGGTGAACATCAGGACGTGCGGGAGCGAGAGGAAGGACTGGAGGTCGAATCCGTTGGATTCGTTCGACCCCGTCGCCTCCGAGATCGTGCCGCCGACCGTCGAGAAGACGCCCATCGCGTCCATGACCATCCACAGCACCGCGGCCGCCACGATCGTGCAGATGCCGAGCGCGATGGAGAGCAGGAAGCTGACCTTCATCACCGACCACGGGTCGGCCTTGGCGACTCGCAGCCGCGCCTTGCGCGTGCGCGGTGTCGTACGCGCCCCGGTGCGTGGCCGACGGACCGCGCCCGCCGACGGCTGCTGAGCCGGGTACGCCTGCGGCGGGTGGTACGGCTGAGCAGCCTGCGGCTGCCGCTCCCCCGGAAGCGGCGAACCCGGCGGCGGCGAGCCAAGCGCCGGTGGCGCCGCGGCTGGGGCCGCCTGCCCGCCCGCGTACTGCTGGGCCTGCGGGCCTCGGGTGTCCGTCACAGTTCCCCCCTGGGATCCATGAGAGTCATGGGAGTCAGTATCCGTGGCGGGGCCACGGCCGCCGTCCGTTTCCGTACCGGTCGATCCGGCGCCCGTGGCTCCGCTCACGATGCCTCACTCCTCGCGCTACTCGTCCGAGGACGGCTCGCCCTCGTCCGTACCGACGGCCTCCACGCCCTCGGCGGCTTCGTCCACAGCGACATCGCCGTCGACTTCCTCCGCCTCGCGACCGGCCTCGGCGTTACGTGCGATACCGACCACGGCATCGCGCTTGCCCAGGTTGATCAGTTGGACGCCCATGGTGTCACGGCCTGTCTCTCTGACCTCGTTGACTCGCGTGCGAATCACACCGCCGGACAGCGTGATGGCGAGGATTTCATCCGTCTCCTCCACCACCAGCGCGCCGACGAGCGACCCACGGTCCTCGACGATCTTGGCGGCCTTGATACCGAGGCCGCCGCGACCCTGGACGCGGTACTCGTCGACGGCGGTCCGCTTCGCGTACCCGCCGTCTGTGGCAGTGAACACGAACGTACCGGGTCGAACAACATTCATCGAGAGGAGCTGGTCTCCCTCGCGGAAGCTCATGCCCTTGACGCCCGAGGTGGCACGGCCCATGGGGCGCAGCGCGTCGTCCGTAGCGGTGAACCTGATCGATTGCGCCTTCTTGCTGATCAGAAGCAGATCGTCCTCTGCCGAAACCAGCTCGGCTCCGATCAATTCGTCGTCGGAACCGTCCTCCGTTTCACGGAGGTTGATCGCGATGACACCGCCGGAGCGCGGGGAATCGTAATCCTTCAAGGGCGTCTTCTTCACAAGACCGCCCTTGGTGGCGAGGACCAGATAAGGCGCCGCTTCGTAGTCGCGGATCGCGAGGATCTCGGCGATCGCCTCGTCCGGCTGGAAGGCGAGAAGGTTCGCGACGTGCTGGCCGCGAGCCTCACGGCCGGCGTCCGGAAGCTCGTACGCCTTCGCGCGGTAGACGCGGCCCTTGTTGGTGAAGAACAGCAGCCAGTGGTGCGTCGTCGACACGAAGAAGTGGTCGACGATGTCGTCCTGCTTCAGCTTCGTGCCGCGTACGCCCTTGCCGCCCCGCTTCTGCGAGCGGTAGTCCTCCGTCTTGGTGCGCTTGATGTAGCCGCCGCGCGTGATGGTGACGACGATGTCCTCTTCGGCGATCAGGTCCTCGATGGACATGTCGCCGTCGAAGGGCACCAGCTTGGAGCGGCGGTCGTCGCCGAACTTCTCGACGATCGCGGCGAGTTCCTCGCTGATGATGCCGCGCTGGCGCACCGGCGAGGCGAGGATCTCGTTGTACTCGCGGATCTTCGCCTGGAGTTCGTCGTGCTCCTGGATGATCTTCTGGCGCTCCAGGGCGGCCAGCCGGCGCAGCTGCATCTCGAGGATCGCGTTGGCCTGGATCTCGTCGATCTCCAGGAGGCCCATCAGGCCCTCGCGCGCGATCTCGACGGTGTCGCTGCGCCGGATCAGCGCGATGACCTCGTCGATGGCATCCAGGGCCTTCAGGAGGCCGCGCAGGATGTGCGCGCGCTCCTCGGCCTTGCGCAGCCGGAACTTCGTACGGCGGACGATGACCTCGATCTGATGCGTCACCCAGTGGCGGATGAACGCGTCGAGCGACAGCGTGCGCGGGACGCCGTCCACCAGCGCCAGCATGTTGGCGCCGAAGTTCGTCTGCAGGTCAGTGTGCTTGTAGAGGTTGTTCAGAACGACCTTGGCGACCGCGTCCCTCTTGAGCACGATCACGAGCCGCTGGCCCGTGCGTGACGACGTCTCGTCGCGGACGTCCGCGATGCCGCCGATCTTGCCGTCCTTCACCAGGTCGGCGATCTTCTGCGCGAGGTTGTCCGGGTTGACCTGGTAGGGGAGCTCGGTGACCACCAGGCACTGGCGGTTCTGGATCTCCTCGACCTCGACGACCGCGCGCATCGTGATGGAGCCACGGCCCGTGCGGTACGCCTCCTCGATGCCCTTGCGGCCCACTACCAGGGCACCACTCGGGAAATCGGGGCCCTTGATGCGCTCGATGAGGGCGTCGAGCAGCTCCTCGTGGGAGGCCTCGGGGTGCTCCAGGTACCACTGGGCGCCGGCCGCGACCTCACGGAGGTTGTGCGGCGGGATGTTGGTCGCCATGCCGACCGCGATACCGGCCGAGCCGTTGATCAGCAGGTTCGGGAAGCGGGCCGGCAGAACGGTCGGCTCCTGGGAGCGGCCGTCGTAGTTGTCCGTGAAGTCGACGGTCTCCTCGTCGATGTCGCGGACCATCTCCATGGACAGCGGCATCAACTTGCACTCGGTGTACCGCATGGCGGCGGCCGGGTCGTTGCCCGGGGAACCGAAGTTGCCGTTGGAGTCCACCAGCGGCATCCGCATCGACCACGGCTGCGCGAGGCGGACCAGCGCGTCGTAGATCGAGGAGTCGCCGTGCGGGTGGTAGTTGCCCATGACGTCGCCGACGACGCGGGCGCACTTGTAGAAGCCCTTTTCGGGCCGGTAGCCGCCGTCGTACATGGCGTACAGGACGCGGCGGTGGACGGGCTTGAGGCCGTCCCGTACGTCGGGCAGCGCGCGCGACACGATGACGGACATCGCGTAGTCGAGGTACGAGCGCTGCATCTCCGTCTCGAGCCCGACGGGCTCGACACGGAGAGCCGGACCCTCTTCTTCAGGGATGCTCGGAATGTTCTCGTCGGCCATTGCTGGTGAAGATCCTTTCTGGTGCGGTCAGCTGAGACCGACTCAGATGTCGAGGAAGCGGACGTCCTTGGCGTTGCGCTGGATGAACGCGCGGCGCGCCTCGACGTCCTCGCCCATGAGGACCGAGAAGAGGTCGTCGGCCTGGGCGGCGTCATCGAGGGTGACCTGGCCGAGGACGCGGTGCTCCTGGTCCATCGTGGTGATGCGCAGTTCCTCGGCGTTCATCTCACCGAGACCCTTGAAGCGCTGGACCGAGTCGTCCTTGATGCGCTTGCCGTTCTGGCGGCCGAGCTCGATCAGCGCGTCGCGCTCGCGGTCCGAGTACGCGTACTCGAAGTCGTCCCGGCCCCACTTGATCTTGTAGAGCGGCGGGCGGGAGAGGAACACGTGACCGGCCTCGACGAGCGGCCGCATGAAGCGGAACAGGAAGGTCAGCAGCAGCGTGTTGATGTGCTGGCCGTCGACGTCGGCGTCCGCCATCAGGATGATCTTGTGATAGCGGAGCTTCTCGATGTCGAAGTCCTCGTGGACTCCGGTGCCGAAGGCGGAGATCAGTGCCTGGATCTCCTGGTTCTGCAGGATCTTGTCGATCCTGGCCTTCTCGACGTTGAGGATCTTTCCTCGGATCGGGAGGATCGCCTGGTACTGCGGGTTGCGGCCGGACTTGGCCGAGCCGCCGGCGGAGTCACCCTCGACGATGAAGATCTCGCACTTGGTGGGGTCGTTCGACTGGCAGTCGGAGAGCTTGCCCGGCAGGGAGGCCGACTCCAGCAGGCCCTTACGGCGGGTGAGGTCACGCGCCTTGCGGGCCGCCACGCGCGCGGTGGCCGCCTGGATGGACTTGCGGATGATGTCCGCGGCCTCGTTCGGGTTGCGGTCCAGCCAGTCGTTGAGGTGCTCGTAGACCGCCTTCTGGACGAAGGTCTTCGCCTCCGTGTTGCCCAGCTTGGTCTTGGTCTGGCCCTCGAACTGGGGCTCGCTCAGCTTGACCGAGATGATCGCGGTCAGACCCTCGCGGATGTCGTCGCCCGTGAGGTTGTCGTCCTTCTCACGCAGCAGCTTCTTGTCGCGCGCGTACTTGTTGATCAACGAGGTCAGCGCCGCGCGGAAGCCCTCCTCGTGCGTGCCGCCCTCGTGAGTGTGGATGATGTTGGCGAAGGAGTACACGCCCTCGCTGTAGCCGCTGTTCCACTGCATCGCGACCTCGAGGGACAGGCTCTTGTCCTTGTCCTCGGCCTCGAGGTCGATGACAGTGGGGTGCACCGCGTCTCCCTTGCGGGAGTTGAGGTACTTCACGAAGTCGACGATGCCGCCCTCGTAGTGGTACGTGACGGTCTTGACCTCGTCCTTCTCGTCAGCACCCGCCTCGTCCGCCCCGGCGGTGGCCTTCGCCGACTCGCGCTCATCAGTGAGTTTGATCGTCAAACCCTTGTTGAGGAACGCCATCTCCTGGAAGCGCCGCGAGAGCGTCTCGAAGGAGTAGTCGGTGGTCTCGAAGATGTCCGCGTCGGCCCAGAAGGTGACCGAGGTGCCGGACTCGTCCGCGGCCTCGTGCTGGGCGAGCGGGGCCGTCGGGACGCCCATCTTGTAGTCCTGCGTCCAGCGGTGGCCGTCCGTCTTGACCTCGACGGAAACCTTGCTCGACAGGGCGTTCACGACGGAGACACCGACGCCGTGCAGACCGCCGGAGACCGCGTAGCCGCCGCCGCCGAACTTGCCGCCCGCGTGCAGGACCGTCAGCACGACCTCCAGGGCCGGCTTGTTCTCGGAGGGGACGATGCCCACCGGGATGCCTCGGCCGTTGTCGACGACGCGAACGCCGCCGTCGGCGAGGATCGTCACGTCGATCGTGTCAGCGTGGCCGGCCAGCGCCTCGTCGACGGAGTTGTCGACGACCTCGTACACGAGGTGGTGCAGTCCGCGCTCACCGGTCGAGCCGATGTACATGCCGGGTCGCTTGCGGACCGCGTCCAGACCCTCGAGGACGGTGATGGCGCTGGCGTCGTACGAGGCTGTGACCTCGCCATTGGCGCCGACGTCGGTGGACGGGATGTTCTCGTTGGGGTTGCCGGAATCGGCCACGAAGCGCCCTTTCTGGCACAGCACAAGCCAAGCTCCCGGCGGGTGGCCGGAGCGGTTGCGGCGTGTTGCGTTGGTAAGCCCTAGTCAGCGTTGCACACCATTTCCCGATGGTCCCCGCAAGCGGGGCGGGATTGGCTTTCAGTCTACCGGTAGCGCCGACAGTGATGGGGGTTTGCCGGTACCTGAGTCCGCATGTGCCGCCCTGAACCGGTCTCGGCCGACTCCCCATATGCGGACCCGGGCCCAAAGAGGCTCACAGCGGCACTCAGCGCTTCCGGGTGTCAACCCTTGGCTACTGCGGAGTCAGGTCGGTGTTCGCGACCGCATGCGGTCGCCCGTGACCGACGGCCGGGGCCGTTCCACGACCGGCTGTGGGGCATGGCACGAGCCGCTTCATGATCGGCTGTGACGGGCTGTCGGCGCCGCTTCGTGATCGCAGGCATGGAAGGCCGAGGCCAGTCGTGATCAGCGGTGACGGACGATTCCCGCAGGCCTTGGTCACCCGTAGGTGTCGCCGGGACCCGTGCTGCCGGGGGCGCGCAGGGGCCCGAAGCGGCGCGCGGGGCCCCCGGGGCCCTGCACCTTGATCAACCGCACCGTGCCGTGCCCGAGGTCCTGGTTCAGCCGCGCGACCAACTGCGGGGCGAGCAGGCGCAGCTGGGTCGCCCAGGCGGTCGAGTCGCACTGCACCGTCAGCACCCGCTCGGCCGGGTCGTCGTCATAGCGCAGCGGAACACAGTGCTTGGCAAGGTCGTCGCCGACGATCTGCGGCCAACGGCCCATCACACCGCCCACCGCGGCCGGGGTCTCCCAGCCCCGCTCGGTGAGCAGCCGGTTGATGGCGGCACCGAGCGCCATCGGGTCGCGGCCGTCGGCGCGCGCGCCGGAGCGCAGCCCGCCACGCCGCGCCTGCTTCTTCTGCTGCGCCGCGTCCCCACGCGCGCGTGCCTGTTCCTTCGCGGCGCGCAGGGCCACGCGCGCCAGGTCGACGCCGGAGGGCTCGGGGGTCTTTTTGCCGGGTACTTCGCCGGGTACGGCTTCGGGAGCGTTTTTTCCGGGTGTGTTCTCCGTCATACGCGCTCCACCGTGCCCTCGGACACGGTATACCGCGTCCCCGCCAGCACGTCCGGTACGTCGTCGTCGACCGCGGCGGTCACCAGCACCTGCTCGCCCGACGCGACGAGTTCCGCGAGACGCTCCCTCCTGTGCGTGTCCAACTCCGCGAACACGTCGTCCAGGACCAGCACCGGCTCGTTTCCCTCGGCCCTGAGCAGGTCGTACGAGGCCAGGCGCAGCGCCAGCGCGTAGGACCAGGACTCCCCGTGGGAGGCGTATCCCTTGGCGGGCAGCTGACCGAGTTTGAGAAGCACATCGTCTCGATGGGGTCCTATCAGGGTCACGCCCCGCTCGATCTCCTGCTTGCGGACCTCGGCGAGCGCCGCCATCAGCTGCTCGTACAGGTCCTCGCGCGTGTGTGCCTCGCCGGGCGCGGACGGCTTGTACTCCAGCGTGATCGGCCCGCCGCCCGGCGCCAGCTGCTCGTACGCCTTGTCGGCCAGCGGCTGGATCGCGGAGATCAGGTCGAGCCGCTGGGCGAGCAGCTCCGCGCCCACGCGCGCGAGGTGCTGGTCCCACACGTCGAGCGTGGACAGGTCCATGGTGCGGCCGCCATGCCGCCGGGCCAGCGCAGCCGACTTCAGGAGGGTGTTGCGCTGCTTGAGGACCCGGTCGTAGTCCGAGCGGACACCCGCCATCCGCGGGGAGCGGGCGGTGATCAGCTCGTCGAGGAAGCGGCGCCGCTCGCCGGGGTCGCCCTTGACCAGTGCGAGGTCCTCGGGGGCGAACAGCACGGTTCGTACGATGCCGAGGACGTCACGGGGTCTGACCTGCGAGGACCTGTTGATGCGGGCGCGGTTGGCCTTGCCGGGGTTCAGCTCCAGCTCGACGAGCTGCTGGCGCTCGCCCTGGCGGACATTGGCCCGGATGATCGCCCGATCGGCGCCCATGCGGACGAGCGGCGCGTCGGAGGAGACGCGGTGGCTGCCGAGGGTCGCCAGATAGCCGACCGCCTCGACCAGGTTCGTCTTGCCCTGTCCGTTGGGTCCCACGAACGCGGTGACGCCCGGCTCGAGCGGGACCTCCACCCGGGCGTACGAGCGGAAGTCGGCCAGCGACAGATGCGTGACATGCATGGTCGTTCGCCGACCTCCCCCAGCGTGGTGTTTCCGTTCTTCCCGACGGTCGCGTCTACCCCGACCTTCGGGCTTTTCCCCCGGCTGTGGACAACCGGGTCACCCCGGGTGGCGAACCCGGGGCGCTGATCAGGCCTTCTCGACGGCGTGGCCGCCGAACTGGTTGCGCAGCGCCGCGATCATCTTCATCTGCGGCGAGTCGTCCTGTCGCGAGGCGAAGCGTGCGAAGAGCGACGCGGTGATCGCGGGCAGCGGCACCGCGTGGTTGATGGCGGCTTCCACAGTCCAGCGGCCTTCGCCGGAGTCCTGTGCATAACCCTTGAGCTTCTCCAGGTGCTCGTCGTCGTCCAGCGCGTTGACGGCGAGGTCGAGCAGCCAGGAGCGGATGACCGTGCCCTCCTGCCAGGAGCGGAAGACCTCCCGGACGTCGGTGACGGAGTCGACCTTCTCCAGGAGCTCCCAGCCTTCGGCGTAGGCCTGCATCATGGCGTACTCGATGCCGTTGTGGACCATCTTCGCGAAGTGACCCGCGCCGACCTTGCCGGCGTGCACCGACCCGAAGTCGCCCTCGGGCTTGAGCGCGTCGAAGATCGGCTGCGCCTTGGCGACGTTCTCGGCGGTGCCGCCGTACATCAGCGCGTAGCCGTTCTCCAGGCCCCAGACACCGCCGGAGACACCGCAGTCCACGAAGCCGATGCCCTTGATGCCCAGCTCGACCGCGTGCCTCTCGTCGTCCGTCCAGCGGGAGTTTCCGCCGTCCACGACGACGTCGCCGGGCTCCATGACAGCGGCCAGCTCGTCGATGGTGGACTGGGTCGCGGCACCGGCCGGGACCATGACCCACACCACGCGCGGGCCCTTGAGCTTGCCCACAAGCTCTTCCAGGCTGTGGACATCGGCGAGGTCCGGGTTGCGGTCGTATCCGATGACGGTGTGACCTGCGCGGCGGATCCGCTCGCGCATGTTGCCGCCCATCTTGCCGAGGCCGACGAGACCAAGCTCCATCAGTTGTTCCTTAGGGGTTGCGACGTGGCGTGAGGGCACTCTCGTACCTGGATCCGAGCCTAAACCCGGACGCTCACGCACACATGTGGGCATAGCCGCTCAGGCGAACGCCCCACCTGCGAATTTGCCCGCCGGGCCGTGCGGACCGGCAGGCTCGCAGTACTCAGCCGCTCAGGCGCACCGGCATGATCAGGTACTTGTAGGCATCGTCCGCCTCGGCGTCCACGGCGGGCTTGCCGCTCAGCAGCGCGGGCTTGGTGGACGTCGTGAAGGAGAGCTGGGCCACCGGCGAATCGATGGCGCTCAGGCCGTCGAGCAGGAACGTCGGGTTGAAGGCGATCGAGATGTCGTCGCCCTCCAACTGGGCGTCGACCCTTTCCACAGCCTGTGCGTCGTCGCTCGAGCCGGCCTCCAGGATGAGCACGCCCTGCTCGAAGCTGAGCCGCACGGGGGTGTTCCGCTCGGCGACCAGGGCCACACGCTTGACGGCCTCCACGAAGGGGGCGGTCTCGATCACGGCCACGGAGTTGAACTCCGTCGGGAACAGCGTGCGGTACTTCGGGAGGTCGCCTTCGAGCAGACGGGTGGTGGTACGCCGCCCGGCGCCCTCGAAGCCGATCAGGCCCTCGCCCGCGCCCGAGCCGGACAGCGCCAGGATCACGCTGTCGCCGCTCGTGAGGGCCTTGGCGGTGTCCAGGAGCGTCTTGGCGGGCACCAGGGCGACCGCGGACGCGTCCGGGTTCTCCGGCTTCCACAGGAACTCGCGGACTGCGAAGCGATAGCGGTCGGTGGAGGCGAGGGTGACCGTGTCGCCCTCGATCTCGATGCGCACGCCGGTCAGGACGGGGAGGGTGTCGTCACGTCCTGCCGCGATGGCCACCTGAGCTGCGGCCGAGGCGAAGACCTCACCCGGGACGGTGCCGGTCGCCGACGGCATCTGCGGCAGCGCCGGATACTCCTCCACAGGCAGGGTGTGGAGTGTGAATCGCGAGGAGCCGCAGACCACGGTCGCCCGTACACCGTCTGTGGAAATCTCCACCGGCCGGTTGGGCAGAGCGCGGCAGATGTCCGCGAGGAGGCGGCCGGAGACGAGGACCGTGCCCTCTTCGTCGACCTCCGCGTCCACCGAGACGCGCGCCGAAACCTCGTAGTCGAAGCTGGAGAGGCTGAGGGCACCGTCCTCGGCCTTCAGAAGGAGGCCGGCGAGCACAGGCGCCGGCGGACGGGCCGGGAGGCTGCGTGCCGCCCAGGCCACTGCCTCCGCGAGTACGTCGCGTTCCACCCGGATCTTCACCGTTGCCGCCTCCGTCTGTTGCCGGCGCTCTCGCCCTGCTGGCCTTCGTCGTCTGACTCGGTGTCCCTCGACCCTGTGAGGGGAAGGACACCGGGGAACAGTCTGACGCACCGCGCTGACAGTCGGTGCCCCTCGGGGTCAAGTCGTGCCGAGCGGCACCTGAGCCTCCGAGAGCGAGTTGTGCACAGCCCCGTCTTCGAAACGATTCCCAGGCTCTCTCTAGTTGGTCTTAGTAGTAGGCCCTGTGGAAACCGTGGATAACCATGTTTTCGCAGCTCAGAGGCGATTTTTTATCCACTGGCCCTGTGGGCGGAGGCGGTGGACAACCGAGGGTTTCTGTGGACGACGAAAAGTTCTGCACACTCGATGCACAGCCTCGGGCCACTTCTCCCCAGCACCGTCCCCAGCTTTACCCACGTTCCCCACAGGCCAACCGGACACCTTTGTGTGACGCCTTTCACTCGACACGGTGAGAAGGCGCGTCGCGTTGCCGAACAGTGGACAGAGGTGTGGAGAAGCTGGGGATCACTGGGGACAACCGAGTCAGGCCTGTGGGGCGCCGGTGGACAACTCCGTACACACCCTGTGGATCTTTTCTTCGTCCACAGTCTGTGGAAAGTCTTCGTCCACGAATCCACAGGGTGTTGACCTGGTCCGATGGTCTCGCAACAGCAGCCCCTGTGGACACGATCGGGACAACTTCCCAGTCCCCAGGGTGTGGACGCCGGAAAGTCACCGAATCTGTGGAGGGTGGCCGTAACCGGGCTCGTATTCGAACAACAGGTGTCGGGTCGGTAGCGGCGACAAGGGGGCGGAAGCCCTCTGCGCGCGTACGAGAACGGCGAAGGACGCCTTCGGCAACGGCGAAGGACGCCTTCGGCACGTGCACGAGAACGGTGGTGGGCGCCCTCGGCACCTGCGTCAGAAGGCCTGGGGGCGCCCTCGCCGCGCGGACGGGAACGGCGAAGGGCGCCCGCGGGAACGTGTCCCGGGGCGCCCTCAGCGGCGTACCGCCGTGCCGTCAGCCGTTCTTGATGCGGTTCGTGAGTTCGGTGACCTGGTTGTAGATGGAGCGGCGCTCGGCCATCAGCGCGCGGATCTTGCGGTCGGCGTGCATGACGGTCGTGTGGTCGCGGCCGCCGAACTGCGCGCCGATCTTCGGCAGTGACAGGTCGGTGAGTTCGCGGCACAGATACATGGCGATCTGCCGCGCCGTCACCAGGACGCGGCTGCGCGAGGATCCGCACAGATCGTCCACCGTCAGTCCGAAGTAGTCGGCGGTGGCCGCCATGATCGCGGTCGCGGTGATCTCGGGGGCCGAGTCCTCTCCGCCGGGGATCAGGTCCTTGAGGACGATCTCCGTCAGACCGAGGTCCACCGGCTGCCGGTTCAGCGACGCGAACGCCGTCACCCGGATCAGCGCGCCCTCCAGCTCGCGGATGTTGCGCGAGATCCGGGACGCGATGAACTCCAGCACCTCCGGCGGGGCGTTGAGCTGCTCCTGCACCGCCTTCTTACGAAGGATCGCGATACGGGTCTCCAGCTCGGGCGGCTGGACGTCCGTGATCAGACCCCACTCGAAACGGTTCCGCAGCCGGTCCTCCAGGGTCACCAGCTGCTTGGGCGGCCGGTCGGAGGACAGCACGATCTGCTTGTTGGCGTTGTGGAGCGTATTGAAGGTGTGGAAGAACTCCTCCTGCGTCGACTCCTTGTCCGCCAGGAACTGGATGTCGTCGACCAGCAGGATGTCCATCTCCCGGTACCGCTTGCGAAAGCTGTCGCCCTTGCCGTCCCGGATGGAGTTGATGAACTCGTTGGTGAACTCCTCAGAGCTCACATAGCGCACGCGCGTGCCCGGGTAGAGGCTGCGGGCGTAGTGCCCGATCGCGTGCAGCAGGTGCGTCTTGCCGAGGCCCGACTCCCCATAGATGAAGAGCGGGTTGTACGCCTTCGCCGGCGCCTCGGCGACAGCGACCGCGGCGGCGTGCGCGAAGCGGTTGGAGGCACCGATGACGAACGTGTCGAAGAGGTACTTCGGGTTGAGGCGCGCGGTGGGCTCGCCCGGACCGGTCGCCGGCGCGGGCTGCGCGGCCAGCGGGCCGGGCGCGCCACTGGAGGAAGGCAGCGCGGGGCCGCCGCGGTGCACCTGGCCGCTGCCCGAGGGCGGCTCCTGAAGATCGCGGCGGTCGGGGCGCTGGTCGTAGTCGGAGCGCGGCTGGTCGTAGTCCGGGCGCTGCTGCTCGTACGGCGGGCGCTCCATGGACTGCGGCCGGTAGTCCTGCGAGGGCGAGGCGTACGGGTCGCGCTCCGGGAAGCCGAGGCGCTGCTGCTGCCAGCCGTAGTCGTCCTGTGAGTGCCGCGGCCAGGCGCCCGGCTCCGGGCGCTGGTAGTCCGGGTACGCCGGACGGGCGGTCGGGAGCTGGTCCGGGCGGCCCGATGAGTGCTGGTCCGGGCGGCCGGACGGCAGCTGGTCTCCGGGAGCGCCCGAGAGCGGGTCGGAGCGGCCGTTCCTGCGGTCGTCGGCGCGGTGGCGGCCATACCCCTCGTAGCCGTCGCGGCGCTGGGTGTCGTACGGGCTGCGGTCGTCGCGTCCTTGGGGCTCGTAGCCGCTGCGTTCGCCGCGACCCTCGGACTCGTAGACGCCGCGCTCGTCGCGCCCCTGGCCCTCGTAGCCGCTGCGCTCGTCACGGCCCTGGCCCTCGTACGCGTCGCGGCCCTGGCTCGACCCGGAGGGGAGCTCGGGCTCCTCGTACCGGGACTGGGCCGGCGGTGCCGGGGCCGGGGGCTCACCGGCGGAGTCGTCGACGGTGATCGCGATCCGGATCGGGCGGCCGCACTCACGGCTCAGGGTTTCGCTGACGACCGGCGCGAGGCGACCTTCGAGTACGCCCTTCGCGAACTCGTTCGGGACCGCGAGGAGCGCGGTGTCCGCGACCAGTGCCAACGGCTGGCAGCGCTTGATCCAGTGCTCGTCCTTCGCCTCGACACCCTGACCCCGGCCCTCCCCGAGGAGTTGTTCGAGTACTCGTGGCCACACTGCGGCAAGATCGGCAGGTACGTCAGCCACAGGGCACGCTCTCTCATGGGTCCCACGAACGTGTGGTTCTGGGAACGGGTTGGGAAGTCAGTCGGGTTGGGGCGGGGGGAACAAAACCGCTGCGGCGGTGGGAAGGGAACGAATCGGAGTCCAGCCACGGTAGTCAGGGCGACCGGTGCGGTTCAAGTTGTTGTCCCCAGCCTGTGGATAGTGTCCCCTGGCCGGGGCTGGTTTGACCGGATGGCGTAGCCGCGCGTACCGTAACCAGGTCGAGTTGTCGATGGCTGCTGCCGCCTGCCTCCGATGGGCACAGATCGCGAAGAGTGATCGGGAAGCGGTGCACTCGGGCGTAACGAGCTACCTCGTGGGCGCACGGTGACAGCCAGGACGGCACCCCGCCACCACCGATTCTTTCTGGAGCCCCCGAGTGAGCAAGCGCACCTTCCAGCCGAACAACCGTCGTCGCGCCAAGACCCACGGCTTCCGCCTGCGGATGCGCACCCGTGCCGGCCGCGCGATTCTCGCGAACCGTCGTGGCAAGGGTCGCGCCAGCCTGTCCGCCTGATCATTTATAGGTCATGACGTCGTGCTGCCTACCGAGCATCGGCTGAGGCGGCGCGAGGACTTCGCGACCGCGGTACGCCGAGGACGCCGGGCCGGACGCCCGCTCCTCGTCGTCCATCTACGTAGCGGTGCAACGGACCCGCACGCGCCTGGGGAGAGCGCTCCCCCGACGCGTGCGGGTTTCGTCGTGAGCAAGGCCGTGGGTGGAGCGGTCGTACGCAACAAGGTGAAGCGCAGGCTTCGCCATCTGATGCGTGACCGAGTCGCTCTGCTGCCCCCCGGTAGCCTGGTAGTCGTACGAGCGCTGCCCGGTGCGGGCGACGCCGACCATGAACAGCTGGCCCGAGACCTGGACGCCGCCCTTCAGCGGCTGCTGGGAGGGGGCGCGCGATGAAGTACCCGCTGCTGGCGCTTATCAAGCTGTACCAGTGGACGATCAGCCCGTTGCTCGGGCCGGTCTGCAAGTACTACCCGTCGTGCTCCCGCTACGGCTACACGGCCATCGACCGGCACGGTGCGATCAAGGGAACGGCACTCACCGCCTGGCGCATCCTCCGGTGCAATCCGTGGTCGCTGGGTGGCGTGGACCATGTTCCGCCGCGCAAGCGTCCGCGGTGGCACGAAATGCTGCGTAACGCCTGGCGTGCACGCAAGGGCGGGAACTCCGCCGCCGAACCGGCCATCGAGGGGCATGGAATGTCCGACCATCCCTCGAGTCCGGCCGCCGAGACCCCGTCCCATGCTCAAGGAGCCTGATTAGTGGACACGATTGCCAGTCTTTTCAGCTTCATCACGACACCTGTTTCCTGGGTCATCGTCCAGTTCCACTCCGTGTACGGGAAGATCTTCGGTCCCGATACGGGCTGGGCCTGGGGCCTGTCCATCGTGTCCCTGGTGATCCTGATCCGTATCTGCCTGATCCCGCTCTTCGTGAAGCAGATCAAGGCCACTCGGGCCATGCAGACCCTGCAGCCCGAGATGAAGAAGATCCAGGAGCGCTACAAGAACGACAAGCAGCGCCAGTCCGAAGAGATGATGAAGCTGTACAAGGAGTCGGGTACCAACCCGCTCTCCTCGTGCCTTCCCATCCTGGCGCAGTCGCCGTTCTTCTTCGCCCTGTACCACGTGCTCAACGGCATCGCGACGGGCAAGACGATCGGCGTTATCGACGATCAGCTGCTCGCCAGCGCCCGTAAGGCGCACATCTTCGGCGCCCCGCTCGCGGCCAAGTTCACCGACAGCGCCGACAAGGTCGCCCAGCTCGGCGCCACGCTGACCGATGTCCGTGTCGTGACCGCAATCATGATCGTGCTGATGTCGGGGTCGCAGTTCTACACCCAGCGTCAGCTGATGACGAAGAACGTCGACACCACGGTGAAGACGCCGTTCATGCAGCAGCAGAAGATGCTGATGTACGTCTTCCCGGTCATGTTCGCCGTCTTCGGCATCAACTTCCCGGTCGGTGTTCTCGTCTACTGGCTGACCACCAACGTGTGGACCATGGGCCAGCAGATGTACGTCATCCACAACAACCCGACCCCGGGCAGCAAGGCCCAGGCGGCGTACCTGGAGCGCCTGCAGAAGCACGTCACGCACCATGAGAAGACGCGCAGCCGTGGCGAGAAGGCCATCGTCAAGGCGATCGTCGCCAAGGGCCGCGACCGCAATGACTTCGAGCGCAAGTTCATCAACAGCCTGACCAAGGCGGGTCTGGTGGCCCAGGTCGACGGCAATGTGGTGAAGGGTGAGGCCGCTACGGTCGTCGAGGCCGAGGACGGCACCACGACCACCACCGGTGGCGCCCCCAAGCGGCAGCAGCCGAAGCGGCAGTCCAAGTCGCAGCGCCAGTCGGGCGCGGCAGCCGGCACGGCCAAGGCGGCGGGCGAGTCCGAGCCGAAGACCTCGCTGACCAAGTCCGACGAGCCGGAGGACGCCAAGCCCGCCCCCAAGGCGGCCGGCGGAAGCAAGCCCGGCACCGGTACCCGCAGCAAAGCCCAGTCCGGACAGCGCAAGGGCCCGCAGCGGCCCAAGTCCCCGTCCAAGAAGTAAGAAGGAGTCCATCCCGTGACGGAAGGCACCACCTCCGCCGCCGCTGAGGGCGACACCCTGACCCGCCTTGAGCAGGAAGGCGAGATCGCGGCGGACTACCTCGAGGGTCTGCTGGACATCGCCGATCTCGACGGCGACATCGACATGGACGTCGAGGCCGACCGCGCCGCTGTCTCGATCATCAGTGACGCGGGCAGCCGCGATTTGCAGAAGCTGGTCGGCCGGGACGGCGAGGTACTGGAGGCCCTTCAGGAGCTCACGCGCCTGGCCGTGCACCGGGAGACCGGCGACCGCAGCCGCCTGATGCTCGACATCGGGGGCTACCGTGCCAAGAAGCGTGAGGAGCTTTCCGAGCTGGGTGCCAAGGCCGCAGCCGAGGTCAAGAGCTCCGGTGAGCCCGTGAAGCTGAAGCCGATGACGCCCTTCGAGCGCAAAGTGGTGCATGACGCGGTCAAGGCCGCGGGACTGCGCAGTGAGTCCGAGGGCGAGGAGCCGGAGCGCTTCGTCGTCGTGCTCCCCGCTTGATCGGTACGTCCGTTCCTCCGGCCCCGTCTGTTGCGCAGGCGGGGCCGAACTTTGTCAGCCTGGTAGTCCCTGACAGCTGGTAGCCCCCGGCAGCTGTAGAAGTCCCTGACAGCTTCGGTCCCGGGCAGCTGTGGTCCCTGATAGTCCTGGAACTCAGCGCTCAGTGCGCTCATGCGGTACGGAAGGACGGTTCCCCGTGACGGAGGCAGCGGAGCTTCCCCCTGCGCCCGAGCAGGCGCGCGAGGTATTCGGCGATCGCTTCGCGGATGCGGTCAGGTACGCGGAACTGCTGGCCGAGGCGGGAGTGCAGCGCGGGCTGATCGGCCCCCGCGAAGTGCCCCGGCTGTGGGAGCGGCATCTACTGAACTGCGCCGTGCTCTCCGAGGTCGTGCCCGAGGGCGTCACCGTGTGCGACGTGGGCTCCGGCGCCGGGCTGCCAGGCATCCCGCTGGCCCTCGTCCGCGAGGACCTCAAGATCACGCTGCTCGAACCGCTCCTGCGCAGGACCAACTTCCTCACCGAGGTCGTGGAGATGCTCGGCCTCGACCATGTCACCGTCGTGCGCGGCCGCGCCGAGGAGGTTATGGGGAAGCTGCAACCCGTCCACGTGGTGACGGCCAGGGCGGTCGCTCCACTGGACCGGCTGGCGACGTGGGGAATCCCACTGCTTCGCCCGTACGGCGAGATGCTCGCGCTCAAGGGCGACACCGCCGAGGAGGAGCTGAAAGCCGCCGCCACGGCTCTGAGCAAGCTCGGCGCCGTGGAGACGTCCATCCTGCACGTCGGCGAGGGTGTCGTGGACCCGCTGTCCACTGTGGTGCGCGTCGAGGTCGGGGAGAGCCCCGGCGGGGTCCGCTTCGCGGCGAAGCGGGCCAAGGCGGCTCGGACGGGACGGACCCGACGGCGCCGCTGACCCACACGGTTTCCGGTTGTCCCTGAACTCTCGGCTCCGCTGTGCGTGGAGCCGAGAGTTTTTCTGTTCGAGGCCAGGAGTTCTTCGTCACTCCGGCTGATCCGTCCTGACGACGAGCCGTACTCCACACAAGCTGCCAAACCTATGCATCTCGGAGTGTCGCGTCGTGATGGCCGTGGCCGCTATGCATCGTGTTTCACGTGAAACGTCGCTCACTGTTGCACGGCATCATCAGTCGCGGCCGCGCCGCGGCCGAACCCCGCGACCGAAGGCCTCTCGGCTCACTCGGAGAGGGTGCGGAGTTGTCCACAGAGGTGGATTTCTCCACAGAAGAACGGGCCTCGCTGGTTCACGACCCCGAAGGCATGGGAGGCTCTGTTCATTGCGAGCCTGAAGTCGAGGAGAGTGAATCCTTGCGGTCCGACGCCAACATCGCGGGACCGATGACCGATCCGGTCCCCGGTCCCCGTACCGAGTCGATGGGGGAGGATGTTTCACGTGAAACACCGCCCCCGATGGACGACACTCCCATCGGTCGTGCTGCCCAACTGGCTGTGGAGGCGCTAGGTCGCGCCGGTGAGGGTCTGCCACGGCCCGAGCAGACCCGCGTCATGGTGGTTGCCAACCAGAAGGGCGGGGTGGGTAAGACCACGACCACGGTCAACCTTGCTGCCTCGCTGGCCCTGCACGGTGGCCGCGTCCTGGTGATCGACCTCGACCCTCAGGGCAACGCCTCCACCGCGCTGGGTATCGACCATCACGCCGAAGTCCCATCCATCTACGACGTGTTGATTGACAGCAAGCCGCTCTCCGAAGTCGTTCAACCGGTCCCTGATGTCGAGGGTCTCTTCTGTGCCCCTGCCACGATCGATCTCGCCGGTGCGGAGATCGAGCTGGTGTCCCTGGTGGCACGGGAGAGCCGGCTGGAACGAGCGATCCAGGCGTACGAGCAGCCGCTGGACTACATCCTCATCGACTGCCCGCCGTCGCTCGGACTCCTGACGGTCAACGCGCTGGTTGCCGGTGCGGAGGTCCTCATCCCCATCCAGTGCGAGTACTACGCGCTGGAAGGCCTGGGGCAGCTCCTGCGCAACGTCGACCTGGTCCGGGGGCACCTCAACCCCAACCTCCACGTCTCGACGATTCTGCTCACCATGTACGACGGCCGGACACGCCTCGCGTCCCAGGTCGCGGACGAGGTACGCAACCACTTCGGCGACGAGGTGTTGCGGACGAGCATTCCTCGCTCGGTCCGTATCTCCGAGGCCCCGAGCTACGGGCAGACAGTACTGACCTACGATCCAGGATCGAGCGGTGCTCTCTCGTATCTTGAGGCCGCACGAGAAATCGCCCTCCGCGGAGTCGGTGTGGCTTACGACGCGCAACACGCCCACCTGGGCGCACAGATTGATCAGAGCATGGTGGAGGGGATCCAGTGAGTGAGCGACGACGAGGGCTGGGGCGGGGCCTCGGCGCACTGATCCCCGCGGCTCCGACCGGAGAGAAGGCGGCTTCCCCGGCAGCGGGTGGAGTCTCCACCTCGCCGGCGGCCGTGCCCGTGCTCACCGCGGAGCGCGGGGTGGCGGCGGCGAAGGTGGCCACGCTGCCGCCTGTTTCACATGAAACGGAGGAGCCTTCGGCGAACGGAGCCATGGAGGCTCCGTCTGCGCCTGTCGGCGCTCACTTCGCCGAGCTGCCCCTCGACTTCATCACCCCCAACCCGCGCCAGCCGCGTGAGGTGTTCGACGAGGACGCTCTCGCTGAGCTCGTCACCTCCATCAAGGAGGTCGGACTGCTCCAGCCGGTCGTCGTTCGGCAGGTGGGCCCGGCACGCTATGAGCTCATCATGGGCGAGCGGCGGTTCCGGGCGTGCCGTGAGGCGGGGCTGGAGGCCATTCCGGCGATCGTGCGGGCCACGGAGGACGAGAAGCTCCTCCTGGACGCGCTGCTGGAGAACCTGCACCGCGCCCAGCTGAACCCGCTGGAAGAGGCGGCTGCCTACGACCAGCTGCTCAAGGACTTCAACTGCACGCACGACCAGCTGGCGGACCGTATCGGCCGCTCACGTCCGCAGGTCTCCAACACCCTGCGTCTGCTGAAGCTCTCGCCGGCGGTCCAGCGTCGCGTAGCCGCCGGAGTCCTTTCCGCGGGGCATGCGCGAGCTCTGCTCTCCGTCGATGACTCGGAGGAGCAGGACCGGCTCGCTCACCGCATCGTGGCCGAGGGGCTTTCGGTGCGGGCCATCGAGGAGATCGTCACCCTCATGGGATCGCGGCCGCAGACCGCTCCGCGTTCCAAGGGGCCGCGCGCCGGTGCTCGGCTCTCTCCGGCGCTGAGCGATCTGGCAACCCGCCTCTCGGACCGTTTCGAGACGCGGGTGAAGGTCGATCTGGGGCAGAAGAAGGGCAAGATCACCGTCGAGTTCGCTTCGATGGACGACCTTGAGCGCATCCTGGGCGCCCTCGCCCCAGGCGAGGGTCCCGTCCTCCAGAAGAGCCTCGTGGATGGTGACTCGGAGGACACGGAAGACTGAGTCGCCCCACGGCGGGACGGACTTTCACAGATCGAACAGGAGCACGGGCCGTGTCCGGTGTGTACCGGAACACGGCCCGCTCTTTGCTTTCTGACGGTATCGATGGAATCGCATCGTGGATACGATGCGTTCGGGTATGGCGCATCCACCTGGCGGCACCTTCATTGGGGAGGCGGGGGCCATGCAAACCGTGAGCCGTACCGGACTGGTGACCGCGGGCCTGGGCCTGGGAGCGGTCGGCGGCTTCGTCGGCAGCCTGCTCAGGGAGCGGAGCGCTCTGACAGCCGCTCGCGATGCTGCGGGCGAAGGAAGCGAGGAACAGCCTTCATGGGGCGCCGGCTCGTACCGCTCACGCTGGACAACCTTCAGGACCTTCCCAACCGCTGTCGCGCGTGTGTCTTCTGGGAGCTGGATCCAGTCAGCGGCGAGGCCGCGGTAAAGGCGGGCACTCCCGCACTGGAGAAGGAAGCCTGGATCTCCGCGGTCCTGTTGGACTGGGGTTCCTGCGGTCGTGTCGTCTACGTAGACGACGCACCGGTGGGCTTCGTGCTGTACGCGCCCCCCGCCTACGTTCCCCGCTCAACGGCATTTCCCACGAGCCCGGTGTCGCCGGACGCGGTTCAGCTGATGACCGCCTTCATCATGCCCGGTTACCAGGGGCAGGGACTCGGCCGGGTGATGGTCCAGACGGTCGCCAAGGATCTGCTGCGCCGTGGCTTCAAAGCGATCGAGGCATTCGGAGACGCGCGGTGGAAGGAACCGGCCTGCGTGCTGCCCGCCGATCATCTGCTCGCCGTCGGCTTCAAGACGGTCCGGCCGCACCCCACCTATCCGCGGTTGAGGCTGGAGCTGCGAACGACGCTTTCCTGGAAGGAGGACGTCGAGCTGGCGCTGGACCGCCTCCTGGGAGCGGTACAGAAGGAACCGGCCCTCCGTCCTCTGTAGCCGGTGCTCTGCCTCTACGGCGAATGGGCCAGCCCGGAAGGGCTGGCCCATTCGTGTTTCACGTGAAACATGCCGCTCGCACGGCCGTCACCCACTACTCGGCGATGAAGTCCTCAAGGTCGCGAACGATCGCGGCCTTCGGCTTCGCACCGACGATGGTCTTGGCCACCTCGCCACCCTGGTAGACGTTCAGGGTCGGGATCGACATGACGCCGTATTTGGCGGCCGTGCCCGGGTTCTCGTCGATGTTGAGCTTGACGACCTCGATCTTGTCGCCGTACTCGGAGGCGATCGCCTCGAGCGACGGAGCGATCTGGCGGCACGGACCGCACCAGGCGGCCCAGAAGTCCACCAGGACGGGCTTGTCGCTCTTGAGGACGTCCTGCTCGAAGGAGTCGTCGGTCACATTCTTCAGGGTGCCGGCCACGGCGGGCTCCTTAACTTGTTTCTGCGGTGAGGCGGATGGGGGATTAGACGGTGGCGGTCGCGGCAGCGGTCTCGCTGTCCGCGAGAGCGGCGAGGTAGCGCTCTGCGTCGAGGGCGGCGGAGCAACCAGTGCCGGCCGCGGTGATCGCCTGGCGGTACGTGTGGTCGACCACGTCACCGGCGCCGAAGACACCGGTCAGGTTCGTCCGGGTCGAAGGCGCCTCGACCTTCAGGTAGCCCTCGTCGTCCAGGTTGAGCTGGCCCTTGAAGAGCTCGGTGCGCGGGTCGTGACCGATCGCGATGAACAGGCCGGTCACCGGGAGCTCCGAGATCTCGCCGGTCTTCAGGTTGCGCAGCGTCAGGCCCTCGAGCTTGGGGCTGCCCTTGATCTCGGCGACCTCGCTGTCCCAGACGAACTTGATCTTCGGGTCGGCGAAGGCGCGCTCCTGCATCGCCTTCGAGGCGCGCAGGGTGTCCCGCCGGTGGACGATCGTCACGGACTTGGCGAACCGGGACAGGAAGGTGGCCTCCTCCATCGCGGTGTCGCCGCCGCCGATCACGGCGATGTCCTGGTCCTTGAAGAAGAAGCCGTCACAGGTCGCGCACCAGGAGACGCCGCGACCGGAGAGGGCGTCCTCGTTGGGCAGGCCGAGCTTGCGGTGCTGCGAGCCCGTCGTAACGATGACGGCCTTGGCGCGGTGCACGGTGCCCGCGGTGTCCGTGACGGTCTTGATCTCGCCCGTCAAGTCGACGGCGACAACGTCGTCCGGAACCAGCTCGGCGCCGAACCGCTCGGCCTGGCCGCGCATGTTGTCCATGAGCTCGGGGCCCATGATGCCGTCCTGGAAGCCGGGGAAGTTCTCCACCTCGGTGGTGTTCATCAGGGCACCGCCGGCAGTGACGGCGCCCTCGAACACCAGCGGCTTCAGCGACGCGCGCGCGGTGTAGAGCGCCGCCGTGTAGCCGGCGGGCCCGGAGCCGATGATGATCACGTTACGGACGTCGCTCACGGCTTGATTCCTCGTCTCTGGAGACTGCTGCGGACCGGTGGGAGCCTCTCTCAGTACTCTCACCCCACCCAACGGATCCTAAGGGGCTTCAATTCCCGCTGTGTCCGGGCACACGGAGACGCGCCACCGCACACAGATGCCATGCGGTATCCGGGGAGAAGACGGTTGGGTACGGACGTCCTCAGGACTTGGCGTAAGACTGCGTCAGCAGCAGCTTGCCGGGGGATGCCGAGCCTTGTTTCTCGCAGGCGTCGTCGACGATGTAGGCCGCGACTTCAGTGCTGTCGGAGGCGTCGGGCTGCACGACGAGATAGACGCTCGTCCCCTTGTATGTGCCCTTCTCGGCAGCGAGGACTACCCCGCTGTTGCCTGTCCCCTGCTGGACGCAGTCAGGGACAGGAACGGTGGGCGAGATCAAGGTGCCGACTCCGCCGGAGTCGGTCTCCGCGCCATTGGACTCGATTCCCCAGGGCTTCGCGCTGCCGGAACGGCTGCCCGTGCTCTTGTTCTTCGCGAGGAGATCCGCGACGTGATCCTTCAGCTGCCCCTCGGAGAAGGTGACCGTCGAGCCTGATTCCTGCTTCGTTGCCGTCTCGGAACCTTTGCCGTCGCCGCCCATCGACTGTACGAGGATCGCGCCCAGCCCCAGAGCGGCAGCCGTGAAGACCGTGCCGAGAACCGCCGCCCTGCGGCGCCCACGGTGTACCAGGCGGGCACGGCCGGGGCCGGTGGACGCGCGAGGATGTCCCGAGGGGCGGTCTGCGGACGAAGCGGAGCCCGAGTCGACCGCTGCTCCGGAGAGGTCGGCGGTCGATGTTTCACGTGAAACACTCGCCCCGTCGTCCTCCGCACCGGATGGCTGATCGGGCGACGTGGCACTCAACAGGACTTCCGCGGCCAGGGCGGCATCGATGCGTCCGGCCACGTCGTCAGGCATGCGTGTTGGACCCGGCAAGGTGCCGAGCAGACCCCGGATCTCCTCCAGCGAGTCGTACACGTCCGCACAGAGCACACAGTCTTCGAGGTGCTGTCGCACGTCCGCGGTACGGGTAGGCGGGAGCAGACCTTCGGTGAGGTCGGAGAGCTCCGCGACGTCCGGGTGCCCGGCCGTATCCGTCGTGGCTGTCACGCTCGCCCACCTCCGCCCTTCACAGCAGCTGAATCGCTTGGCCCTGCATCGTGTGGTCCCGCTGCCGGTGGGACGGATGTCCCCTGCGTCCGGTTCCTTCCGTCGCCCGACTTCTTGCCGTCCTCGCCGCTCCCGTTCCCCGCACGGAGATGGGTGAGCAGCGGGAGCAGTCTGGCTCTGCCGCGCGCGCAACGGCTCTTCACGGTGCCGGTCGGCACATCGAGGATGCGGGCCGCTTCCGCCACGGGGTAGCCCTGCATGTCCACGAGGACGAGGGCGGCGCGTTGGTCGGCCGGGAGCGTACCCAGTGCCTCCAGGAGTTCGCGGTGCAGATCGTTGCGCTCGGCCGGAGCAGAGGCGGACTCGTGCGGCTCGAGGAGCTGCTCCAGGCGTTCGGTGTCGTCGACGGGAGAGGTCTTCCTTGAGGCGGCCTTGCGGGCCCGGTCCAGGCAGGCGTTCACCGTGATGCGGTGGAGCCAGGTCGTGACGGCCGACTGGCCGCGGAAGGTGTGGGCGGCCCGGTAGGCGGAGACCAGCGCGTCCTGGACGGCGTCAGCGGCCTCCTCGCGGTCTCCCAGCGTCCGCAGCGCCACCGCCCACAGCCGGTCGCGGTGACGCCGTACGAGCTCACCAAAGGCCTCCGGATCGCCCTCTACATGGCGAGTGAGGAGATCCTGATCGCTTGCTTCGCCGTATCCGGCTTCCTCGGCCATCGGATCCCCTCCCCTTCGCCGCCGAGCCGTCAGCCGGTGAACTTCACGTCCGTGATGGCCTGCTTGTAGCCGTCGCCGCTGTACTGGTCACCGGCTGCACGGGGCATCGCGGTGATCCACAGCAGGACGTACTGGCTCTTCACTCTCTTGCTGATCGTGATCTTCGCGGTGGTGCCGCCCGTCGTCACGGTCCCGATCTTCGTCATCGATTCCAGGGGCGTCGAGGAACTCGTCGAGTCCGTCGCGTAGAGGGTGATCGTCGTGTGGTCACCGGGGTACAGGAGCCCTATCGAGGCGCCCGAGACCGTCTGCTGCGAGCCGAGGTCGTAGACGATGCCGACGCCGGGCTTGAAGGACGGCTTCATCTCAGGACCGTCTATGAAGCTCTTGGTCCGCCAATACGTCGAGCTGTTGCCGTCGTACGTGTTGGCGACGTCCCCAGGTGCCTGGGCGTCCCCCTTCGCGACGTACTCCGTGGCACTCTGGATCTTGATCGGCTTGACCGGCTTGGTCTTGTCGCCGCTCTTGTCGTTGCCGTCGCTCGTGTGGGTCTGGTTGGTGTTGTCGTCCGACTTGCCGCGGTCCATCAGCGCGTCCGCGAGCTGCCAGCTGCCAAGACCCAGCGCGGCGATGAGGAGAGCCGACACGGCCCACTTGAGGGCCTTGCCGGTACGGCTCTGCAGCGGGGGCAGCGGGGTCGGTACGGGCTGAGCGACACCCGGACGCGGGGCCTGACGGCCGTACGTGCCCTGCTGGTACGTCGTGCGCTGGTACTCGGGCGGGGCGGTGAACGCCGGCTCCGGCGGGCGGATGCGGGGCATCTCGCTGATCGCCTTCACCAGTTCCTCAGGAGTGGTGCACGGGGATTCATGGCGGGAGGCGGTCGCGCCGTCGTTGGCGAGCGCGCGCATGGCGAGCTCCGACAGGCCCCGGTGGACACCGGCCCGTACCTGGTCGGGGGCGATGAGACCGACGCCCTTGGGCAGACCGGAGAGGCCGTACGCGTCGTCCTCGTACGGCCAGCGCTGGGTGAGCGCGGCGTACAGGAGTGCGCCGATCGCCTCGGTGTCGGTGCGCTGGGGGGTGTCGGAACTGATGCCGCGCAGCGCGGCGTTCACTGCGAGCCCGCGGATGCGCCACTGACCGGACGAGGTGCGCAGCACGGCGCCAGGGGTCAGCCGCAGATGTGCGAGGCCCTCGCGGTGCGCTGCAGCCATGGCCTGGGAGACCTGGCTGACCATCTGGTAGGCGTCGTGCACTTCGAGCGGACCCGGGGCCAGGAGCGTCGTCAGCTCCGTGGCGTCCGGCAGCCACTCGTGCACGACATAGACGAGGTCATTCTCCTCGACCGCGTCCAGGACCTGGACGAAGCGGGGATCGCCCAGCAGGGCGGACGAGCGGGCCGCCGCCAGTACCGAGCGGGCCCGCGGATGGTCGGCGGGCAGCAGATGCACACCGACGGCGCGGCGGAGTTTCTCGTCCACCGCGCGCCAACTGCTGAAACCGTCCAGACGGGTGACGCACTCCTCAAGACGGTAGCGTCTGGCGAGCTTGTGACCGCTGTGCAGCTCGGGCGGTGAGGCCTTTCCGGGACGCTCGGTCCCGCCGCTCCCCTGTGCCTCTTCGCTCTCCGTGTCCTGCTCCCGGTTCTGGGCCACCCCGTCGGCCGTGGACTGGTCCGCCTTGGCGGTCAGCGGCTCGTCACCGCTGTTGTCTGCCACGTCGACGGCAGCCGTGCTCCGTTCCGCCACCGTCGTTCCCGCCTCCCCATCCGTTGCGCGCTGTCCGCCGCAGAAACCAATTGTGCCCACAGTCCGGCGCTATGCACGACACACGGCGACGGACGATGGTTGTGCGCATACCCCCGCTTCAGCGCCCCAGGCGCCCGCGGACCATTCCGACCATTGAGTTGAGTTCTTCGATGCGCATCTTGCGCGCAGCGACGTAGAAGACGCCGAGCAGGGCGACCGAACCGACCAGCAGGGCAGCGATCGACCCGAGGGCCCCGTGCCCCAGGGCCCCGGTGATCGCGAACCCGACCGCGCCGCCGACCACGGCGCCAGGGATTGCCGCGAGGCAGAGACGCGCGTACGTCCGCAGTACGCGTGCGCCGTCCAGGTCGCCGCTGAGCCGCCTGCGCAGCCGCTGCCAGGCCACTCCGACGCCCACGGCGTACGCCAGCCCGTACGCGCCGGCCATGCCGACGACCGCCCACTGCGCGGGCAGGATCACGTAGCACAGGGCCGAGGCGGCCGCGTTGACCGCGGCCACGATCACCGTGTTGTAGAAGGGCGTGCGGGTGTCCTCGTACGCGTAGAAGCCGCGCAGGACCACGTACTGCACGGAGAACGGGATGAGGCCGAGGCCGAAGGCCATCAGGACATAGCCCTGGGACTGGGCGGCTCCGATGCCGCTGGAGCCGAAGAGCAGGGTGCACATCGGGATGCCGAGCGCGACGAACATGAAGGCTACGGGGACGATCGCGACGGCCGAGGTGCGCAACCCCTGTGAGATGTCGTCGCGCACCGCGCCGGGGTCGCCGTCGTGAGCCGCGCGCGAGATGCGGGGCAGCATCGCGGCCATGACCGAGACGGTGATGATCGCCTGTGGCATGCCCCAGATCAGCTGCGCGTTGGAGTAGGCCATGATGCCCGCGCCGCTCTTGCCGGAGGCCTTGCCCGCAGCCGTGGCGAGCTGGGTGACGACGAGGACGCCTGCCTGGTTGGCGAGGACGAACAGCACGGTCCACTTCGCGAGCTTGACCGCCTTGCCGAGGCCGTGGCCCTTCCAGTCGAACCGCAGCCGGAAGCGGAAGCCGGTCTCGCGCAGGTAAGGCACCATCGCCATGGCCTGCACGACCAGGCCGAGCAAGGTGCCGATGCCCAGGAGACGGACTCCGTCGGGCGGGATGTTGTGCACCGACATGCCGGAGTCCGCGGCGGTTCCGTACACCCACAGGAACAGGCCGAAGGTGGCGATCATGACGATGTTGTTGAGGACCGGAGTCCACATCATCGCGCCGAACTTCCCCCGGGCGTTGAGGATCTGGCCCATCACCACGTGGATGCCCATGAAGAAGATCGTGGGGAGGCAGTAGCGGGCGAAGGTGACGGCGACGTTGTTCGAGGCCGGGTCGCTGGCGACGGCGTCCGACATCAGCCGGATCAGCAGCGGCGCGGCGAAGACGACGATCGTGACGATCACGCCGAGGGCGACCATGACGAGGGTCAGCAGGCGGTTGGCGTACGCCTCACCGCCGTCCTCGTCCTCCTTCATGGACCGCACCAGTTGCGGCACGAACACGGAGTTGAGGCCGCCGCCGACCGTCAGGATGTAGATCATCGTCGGCAGCGTGTACGCCACGCTCCACACGTCACCGAGGGTCGCGGCGCCCAGGGCTGCCGTAATGATCATGGTCCGGACGAAACCAGTGAGCCGGGACACCAGCGTGCCCGCGGCCATCACCGCGCTCGATTTCAGCAGACCCGAGGCACGTCCGCCCTTCTTCGACGCGGGCGCGGGCGCAGATGTGGGGGTGAGCGTCATCGTCTTGTCGGACACCGGGCCGGGAGGCTGTGCCGTCGGGCCCTGGTTCACGGATGGTGCCGGGGACGGGGCGGGGACGGCCGCGGCCTCCGCGGGAGGACGACCGCCGGCCTGCTGCTGGTCACGGAAGAGATGGGCGAAGGCGTCGGGCTCGTGACGCTCCTCACCGGCCTGCGTGACCAGGTCGTCGACGCCCACGAACTGGGTCGTGCGCGCGTCCTCGCCGTACGGGAGGTGGCGTGTCGGGCCGGCCGGTTCCGGAGGGGGTGTCTGGGCCCACACGCGTGGGTCGGGTGCGTGCTGCGGCGCGGGCGGCTGGGTGTAGAGGGGCTGCTGCGGGTAGTACGTGCCGGGGGGCGGTGGGGGGTGCGCGGCACGGTCGTAGAGCGCCTCGGTCACCGGGTCCTGGGCAGCGAGGTCCTGTGCCCGGTAGGGATCCTGGTCGTAGGCGTCCTGGAAGTACATGTCCGCGGGAGATCCCGGCGGCATCTGGGCGTGCTCGGGCGGCGGGCCTTCCGGGTAACCCTCGGGGTAGCCGGAGTGACCCGCGCCCTGGTCCGGGTAGCCCTCGGGGTGGCTCGGGCTGCCGGCGCCCTGGCCACGGTCACCGTCGTACGGCGCGTTCATGGTTACCCCACCTCATCGTCCCCGGGCCCACCGGCCACGACATCGCTCAACGGTCCACTCTCTCACCCGTGCCGGACGGGTCGGTGCTTTCCGGTGCGGTGTCCGGTGTCGGGTCACTCGGGTGCTCCGGGTCGTCTGCCCCGGACTCCGCGCCGGATTCCCCTTCGGGTCCGTTCTCGGAGTCTTCGGTGTCCTCAGTGTCTACGGTGCCGTCCGTGTCCTTGTTCACGCCCTCGGCCTCGAGACCGTCCTCCGGCTCTTCCTCGGCCTGCAGGGCGACGGCGCGCTTGCGCTGCGTGTACATCCGGAATCCGGCGAGCACGAGCAGCAGGACGCCACCGCCGATGACCAGCATCACCGTGGACGTGATCTCGGTGACCTTCACTTCGAAGGGGACCGCGGGGCCGTACGCCTGGCCGTCCTTCGTGTACAGCTGGGCGAACACCTCCACCGGACCGTTGGCCTTGGTCGAGGTGGTGAACTTCACCGACTGGCTGTGCTCGCCCGCGACCTGGATCGGCTGCTCGTCGTAGGGGCCATCACCGATCTTGAGGCGGTTGGGCTGGCGCGAGGTGAGGCGCAGCACCAGATTGTCGACGCCCTGCACGAGGTTGTTCTGGACGGTCACGGGGATGGTGGCGCTGCGCCCGGAGAGCTTCGCGTCGGACTTCTCGATCAGATGAACCAGGCCGGTGAGGTCGTTGAGGTACGAATCCACGCCCTCCCGGAAGGTCGCCCCCTCGGAGGCACGGCCCCGCCAGGACGTGGACATCCCACGGTCTATGGCCCGACCGAACGGGGTGACGACCCGGGACTTGTCGGTGAGGATCACCTGGAAGTTGTCGAGCTTGGTCTGCGTGCCCTGGATCCGCTCGAAGGCCGCTCGCGGCAGCTCCTGCTTGCGCAGCGACGACGGGTACGAGTGCGCGGAGGGCACCTTCGTGGTGGCGCCCGCGTCCGGCTTCGCCTTGGCGGCCGCGGACAGGTCCTGGGACTCGGACCAGTTTCCGTCCTGGAGAGCCTTGAGTGCCTGTGCCATCGTCTGGGCCTGGCTTCCGGACGGCATGCGCTGTGGGGCGACCACGATGCTGCGCTGTTCGTCCGGCTCCTGCAGGTTGATCATCAGGCTTTGGGCGAGGAATTCCTGTACCGCGAGCGTGGAGGTGTCGGCCTTCGTCATGTCGCCCCGGAACGCGGTGGACAACCGGGCGTCGGCGACGACGGCCGTCGTTCCGCCGCCGATGGGGCGCGCCGCGCTCGGCGTGTACGACAGCGCGCCCGTCTCACGCAGGCTGTCGCTGCGGGCGATCACCTTGTCGGCGCCGGCCGAGGTGGCCACCTTGACGATCGACGGGTCGACGGCACCGTCTGCGGGCCAGGCGAAATCGGTGCTCGGCTTCACATGAAGGATCGTGTCCACCGTGTCGGCGGCCACATCGGTGGCGTCCTTCAGGTGGCTGAGGGACCCGGTGACGTCCTTGCCGTTGTGGGCCAGTGATGCGAGATCGGGGTCGGCGAAGGGGAGCGCGACGACCTTCTTGTCCTGGACCGTCTTCTCCAGCTTGTCGAGCCAGGCCTTGGCCACCGCCTGGCTCTTGCCCTTCGTGGTTCTGCCGTCCTCGGTGCGGATCTGGTAACCGTCCCTCATCGCGTCGACGGAGGCCAGCAGGTCCGGGTCGAGCACCCAGGTGACGTCGAGGTCGCTGCCCAGGGACAGCAGCTGGTCCAGGCGGCCGCCCGGGGAGATCTCCTCGGCCAGGTCGTCGTTCTTGAAGACGGGCGTCTGCTGCTCGTCCGAGCCGGTTTCCGCCGTGAGGTGGACCGTGGAGATGAGCGGCCAGAGGTACGTCGTCTTCGTCTTCGTGTCCGCCCCCTCGGGCTGCCACGGCAGGAACGTCCGCTGAATGCCGAGGATCTGGTCCCACGGCTGGGCGGCGGTCCGGCCCGTGAGCGAGACACCGAGCTGGTAGACCCCGTCGGAGCCCAGGTCCAGCTCCTTGACCGGTACCGAGATGCTGAAGTGCTGAGAGACGCCCGCCGCGAGCCTGGAGAACTTCGCGACGTACTTGCCGCCGACCTCCGGGGCGTCCAGGCCCACCTGGAACCCGGTGCGCTGTGCGGCGCTGTCGATGGCGGAGCGGCTGCTCAGGGACGGTCCCACGCGCAGGCCCACATGGGCATCCGTGACCGTCTGCCTGCCGTTGTTGGTGACCGAGCCGGCGACGGTGATCGTGTCGCCGTCCGTGGGAGCGCTGGGGCTGAGCGAGTCGAGGGAGACGTCGATCGTGCGCGACCCGGTGGCGTCGGCCACGGAGGTCTTGTCCGCGGCGGAAGCGGACGTGCTGATGGGCAGCTGGAGCAGCCCCGCCAGCAGGGGTACCCCGGCCAGCAGTACGCCGCTTCGCCGGAGCCACCGGCGGGCAGGTGAGGGACTCGTCCCCTGGAAGTCTGCCGCCTCGGCCACGCGCTCGCCCGTCCCTCGTCGTCGTCAGTGGTCGTCGGAATGTGCGTCCACGCATGGTAACGATGCGCGCTGAGGGTAAGTGCCGCGGAGTGGTCGACAAGATCGGGGGACAGGGCCGACTGTCCCGTATGTGCGCCTATTGAAGCGCTTGGACGGAGGGGTGCCCGTGCACTTTTTATGGAGGCGCCCGCGGGTGCCTCGGCCACGTACCCTTTTCTGTTGTGCCGAACGCCAACGAAGACAACTCCAGTGCCCTGAGTCAGGTGCAGCACCGCGCGGTGAATGAACTGCTGCGGGTGTCCCCTGTCGCCGACGACCTCGCCCGCCGTTTCCATGAGGCCGGGTTCTCGCTCGCCCTGGTCGGCGGCTCGGTCAGGGACGCGCTCCTTGGCCGGCTCGGCAACGACCTGGACTTCACGACCGATGCCCGCCCCGAGGACGTACTGAAGATCGTGCGGCCCTGGGCGGACGCCGTATGGGAGGTCGGGATCGCTTTCGGCACGGTGGGCGCGCAGAAGGACGCCCGCGTGGACGACGTACAGCAGTCGTTCCAGATCGAGATCACGACGTACCGCTCCGAGGCGTACGACCGGACCTCACGCAAGCCCGAGGTGTCCTACGGCGACTCCATCGAGGAAGACCTGGTGCGCCGCGACTTCACGGTGAACGCGATGGCGGTGGCTCTGCCGGAGAAGGAGTTCATCGACCCGCACGGCGGCCGGGACGACCTGGCCGCTCGCGTTCTGCGTACCCCGGGCACTCCGGAGGAGTCCTTCTCCGACGATCCGCTGCGGATGATGCGGGCCGCGCGGTTCGCCGCTCAGCTGGACTTCGAGGTGGCCTCTGACGTCGTCGCCGCGATGAAGGACATGGCCGACCGTATCGAGATCGTCTCGGCCGAGCGGGTGCGGGACGAGCTGAACAAGCTGATCCTTTCCGCGCACCCACGCAAAGGCCTGACGCTGCTCGTCGACACCGGGCTCGCCGACCATGTGATGCCGGAGCTTCCCGCTCTGCGGCTGGAGCGTGACGAGCACCACCGGCACAAGGACGTCTACGACCACACGCTGATCGTTCTTGAGCAGGCGATGGAGCTGGAGGAGGAAGGCCCCGACCTGACTCTCCGGCTCGCCGCGCTGCTGCACGACATCGGCAAGCCGCGGACGCGCCGCTTCGAGAAGGACGGGCGGGTCTCCTTCCACCACCACGAGGTGGTCGGCGCCAAGATGACCAAGAAGCGCATGACGGCGCTCAAGTACCCCAATGATCTTGTGAAGGACGTCTCGCGCCTGGTCGAACTTCACCTGCGCTTCCACGGGTACGGAACCGGCGAGTGGACGGACTCCGCGGTTCGTCGCTACGTGCGTGACGCGGGCCCGCTCCTCGACCGCCTCCACAAGCTGACCCGCTCCGACTGCACCACGCGGAACAAGCGGAGGGCGGCCGCACTCTCCCGCGCGTATGACGGCCTGGAGGAGCGCATCGCCCAGCTCAAGGAGCAGGAGGAGCTGGACGCGATCCGCCCGGACCTCGACGGCAACCAGATCATGGACATCCTGGGCATCGGCCCGGGCCCGGCGATCGGTCAGGCGTACAAGTTCCTGCTGGAGCTGCGGCTGGAGAACGGGCCCATGGAGCACGACGCGGCGGTGGCGGCGCTCAAGGAGTGGTGGGCCTCACAGCCGGACGGCCAGGCATAGGGCTGACGGCCAGGGGGCCGAGGTCATGTTTCACGTGAAACATGACGCCGGATGACTCGGCATCGGCAAACGCGAGGGGGCGGTGTTTCACGAGAAACACCGCCCCCTCGACGTAGGGGAGTCACCCCTACCTGTTGCTAGTGCACCGTGGTGGGCCCTCCATGCGCGAACGCCGACGTCGACTGCACTCACTAGTGACGATGGTGAGTTGCTGAACGCGGTCTAGTCCTTCTTGTCAATCCAGGCCTCACTGAGATAGGGGTAATTCGTGGTGCAAGCGACCTTCGACCATTCATTCTTGGGCTTCCAGGCGCCTCGGTAGATGTTCGTCCAGCTGGAAGTCGGGCTCCCCTTGCAGCCAATAACCACCCGCTGATATCCGCTGCCACCGCTGCAGAAGCTCTTTGCCCACCCGGGGGTGTCGTAGTGGTCGTCGACGGTGCAGGTGGTGGGTTTTGCGCTGGCGCTGGCCGGCGCCACTATGAATGCTCCTAGGGTGGCTGCAGTGAGCGTGATAACGCGCAAGGTTTTGTTCATGTGCTCGCCGCTCTTTTCAAGCGGCCCGTTGACCACAGGGATATTCAAGCGAACGTTCGAGTTGGAGAGGTGAATCTCGTTAGAGATTGGCCCGAACCTGCTGGCCATAAGCGCATGAGCGTGATCAAACAGGTGGCAATCGACCCGTAGTGGCGGCCACTGTGACCACTAACGGAACCGACCGTCCGTCAGGAGGCAATATCAGGGCGGCTACTGCGGCCGCGCCGACGAAGGCGACGTTGAACAGGACGTCGTAGACGGAGAAGATTCGGCCGCGGAAGCCGTCCTCGACCGACGACTGCGCGATCGTGTCCGTGGCGATCCTCGCGCCCTGGGTGGTCAGGCCCAGGAAGAAGGCGGCGACCAGCATGGGTGCGGGGGCGAAGGGGAGGCAGAGCGTGGGCTCCAGGACCGCGGCGGCGCCGGAGCACGCGACGATCCAGCCGCCGGAGCCAAATCGCTCCGCCGCCCAGGGCGTCACGATGGCCGCGACGAGGAACCCCGCCCCGGAGACGCCCACGGCCAGACCCAGCAGTGCGAGGCCGTCGTCGTCTGAGCCGGACGCCCAGGAGTACCGGCAGAGCATCAGTATCATGACGGTCAGGGCGGTAGCAGAAGCGCTTCAGCGTCCTCGCAGTGTGTGCTCAGGCAGGCTCCCGCCGTGCCGTCATCGGTTAGGTGTACAAGTTCCTGCTGGAGCTTCGCCTGGAGAGCTGGCCCACGGAGCACGATGCGGCGGTAGTGGTGTTTCAAGGAGTGGCGGGTCACACAGGGCTGAGGTTCATGAAGCGAGGTCATGTCACGTGAAACATGACCCCGGGCGACCTGCATCGGATGCGGCCGAAGGGCGGTGTTTCACGTGAAACACCGCCCCTTGCACGTGAGTGAAGCCCTTACTTGGCGGAGTACGGCGACAGGCAGAGGGTGAAGTCGCTCTTGCCGCTCTGGGTGTACTCGGCGTACTTGGTGCGGTCGCAGCCGGAGTCGTCGGTCTTCTTCTGCGCGACCTTGTACTTGGCTTTGGAACTGCCGCAGTCCACGACCTTGAGGCCCGGGTCCGTGGCGCTGTCCGGGTTGCTGATGCTCATGCAGTCGCCGACCTTGGCGGTGTCGGGGTCGTGGCGGCTCGCGAGATAGCCGACGCCGGCGGCTATGACGGCGCAGACGATGACCGCGATGCGCAGGTACTGCTTGAAGCCGCGCTTCGGGCGCTGCGGCGGGACCGGGGCGTACGGGGCTCCCTGCTGCGGGAAGCCGGGCTGGCCGGGCTGCTGGGGGTAGCCCGGCTGCTGCGGGTAACCCTGCGTCGGCTGCTGGCCGTACGGGACCTGACCCTGGGGCGGCTGGCCGTAGGGCTGCTGGCCCTGGGCGAACGGGTTCTGGCCCTGGGGCGGCGGAGTGGTCACTTGGGGGTCCCCCTAGAACGTAGGCGCGTGACGCGAATAAGACGCACGTAAGTTATCGGGACCCGGTGACAACTCAGTAGCCCGGAGGGGCTCTGTGGCACTGATGTGACACTTACTGCAGTTCGAAGTGGGCCATAGCGGCAACAATTGCCGCGTAGAGCGCTGCCACGGTGACGACGAGGGAAACCGAGCGTCCGTCAGAAGGCAGTACCAGAGCGGCTACTGCGGCCGCGCCGACGAAGGCGACGTTGAACAGGACGTCGTAAACGGAGAAGATCCGGCCGCGGAAGCCGTCGTCGACGGATGACTGCACGATCGTGTCCGTGGCGATCTTCGCGCCTTGTGTGGTCAGGCCCAGGACGAAGGCGGCGACCAGCATCGGCGCGGGGGCGAAGGGGAGGCCGAGCGCCGGCTCCAGGATCGCGGCGGCGCCCGCGCACGTGACGATCCAGCCGCCGGGGCCGAGGCGCCCCACCGCCCAGGGCGTGACCACGGCCGCCACGAAGAAGCCCGCCCCGGAGATGGTCACGGCCAGCCCCAGCAGGGCGAGGCCACCGTCCGAGTCGGACGACCAGGCGTACCGGCAGAGCATCAGCACCATGACCAACAGGGCGCCGTAGCAGAAGCGCATCAGCGTCATCGACGCGAGTGCCCAGGCCGCTTCCCGGCGCCCGGGCTCGGCGAGATGGCGTACGCCCGCCGCTAGGCCGCGTGCCGTGCCGACGAGTGCTGTGGCAAGGCGCGACTCAACCAACTCCACGTCGGGGCCCAGCAGTTCCGGGGCGATGCGCAGGGAGGCGAGCGCCGCGCACAGATACATGGCCGCTCCGAGGAGGACGACCGCCGCGTCGGAGTCCGAGGCGACCAGCCGTACGACGAATGCGAGTCCGCCGCCCGTGGTCGCGGCGAGTGTCCCCGCGGTCGGCGACAGGGAGTTGGCCATCACCAGGCGTTCGGAGTCGACGACCCGCGGCAGTGCCGCCGACAGGCCCGCCAGGACGAAGCGGTTGACCGCGGTGACGCACAGCGCGGAGACGTAGAAGAGCCAGTCGGGGACATGGCTCAGCATCAGGACGGCCGTCACGCAGGCCAGTGCCGCCCGCAGCAGATTGCCGTAGAGGAGGACCTGGCGGCGCCGCCAGCGGTCCAGCAGGACGCCGGCGAAGGGGCCGATGAGGGAGTACGGGAGCAGCAGTACCGCCATGGCGGAGGCGATCGAGGCCGCCGAGGTCTGCTTCTCCGGTGAGAAGACGACGTAGGTGGCGAGGGCGACCTGGTAGACCCCGTCGGCGCCCTGGGACAGCAGCCGTATGCCGAGCAGGCGTCTGAAGCCCTGGAAGCGCAGGAGTACGCGCAGGTCACGCACGACAGCCATGGGGCACAGCCTCACATACGAGGAGGGTCCCCGGGCGGTATGCCCAGGGACCCTCAGCAGCACTCACAAAGATGTGCTTTAGCGCTCGACCTCGCCCTTGATGAACTTCTCGACGTTGGCGAAGGCCTCGTCGTCGAAGTACTGGACCGGCGGGGACTTCATGAAGTACGAGGACGCCGACAGGATCGGGCCGCCGATGCCGCGGTCCTTGGCGATCTTCGCGGCGCGCAGGGCGTCGATGATGACACCCGCGGAGTTCGGGGAGTCCCAGACCTCGAGCTTGTACTCCAGGTTCAGCGGGACATCACCGAAGGCACGGCCCTCGAGGCGGACGTACGCCCACTTGCGGTCGTCGAGCCACTGCACGTAGTCCGACGGGCCGATGTGGACGTTCTTCTCGCCCAGGTCGCGGTCGGGGATCTGCGAGGTGACGGCCTGCGTCTTCGAGATCTTCTTGGACTCGAGGCGGTCGCGCTCCAGCATGTTCTTGAAGTCCATGTTGCCGCCGACGTTGAGCTGCATGGTGCGCTCAAGACGGACACCGCGGTCCTCGAACAGCTTCGCCATCACGCGGTGCGTGATGGTTGCGCCGACCTGCGACTTGATGTCGTCGCCGACGATCGGGACGCCCGCCTCGGTGAACTTGTCCGCCCACTCCTTGGTGCCGGCGATGAAGACCGGGAGGGCGTTGACGAAGGCGACCTTGGCGTCGATGGCGCACTGGGCGTAGAACTTCGCCGCGTCCTCGGAACCGACGGGCAGGTAGCAGACGAGGACGTCGACCTGCTTGTCCTTGAGGATCTGGACGACGTCGACCGGGGCCTCGGCGGACTCCTCGATGGTCATGCGGTAGTACTTACCGAGACCGTCCAGGGTGTGGCCACGTTGGACCGTGACGCCCTTGTTCGGGACGTCGCAGATCTTGATGGTGTTGTTCTCGCTGGCACCGATGGCGTCGGAGAGGTCGAGGCCGACCTTCTTCGCGTCGACGTCGAAGGCGGCGACGAACTCGACGTCACCGACGTGGTAGTCGCCGAACTGGACGTGCATCAGACCGGGGACCTTGGTCGCCGGGTCGGCGTCCTTGTAGTACTCGACGCCCTGAACCAGCGAGGCGGCGCAGTTGCCCACGCCGACGATGGCTACGCGAACCGAACCCATTCCGGTTGCTCCCTGTGTGTATCGGTGAAACCCCGAATGGGCCTCACGTGGCGGTGTCGTCGGACGGATCCGGCCGGGTGCTGTCCCGGTGCCGGGGCAGGCCGCCCGTCTCTCCAGATGTGTTGTCCTGCTGAGCGGAGCCTTCGGAGGCGGAACTCTTGACGTCCCGTCCCGCCCGCTCGCTCTCGATGAGCTCGTTCAGCCAGCGCACTTCGCGCTCCACGGACTCCATTCCGTGGCGCTGGAGCTCAAGCGTGTAGTCGTCGAGGCGCTCCCGGGTGCGCGCCAGGGAGGCGCGCATCTTCTCCAGGCGCTCCTCCAGCCGGCTGCGGCGGCCCTCCAGTACGCGCATGCGTACGTCGCGCGACGTCTGCCCGAAGAAGGCGAAGCGAGCGGCGAAGTGCTCGTCCTCGTAGGCGTCGGGGCCCGTCTGCGCGAGAAGTTCCTCGAAGTGGTCCTTACCTTCCGCCGTCAATCGATAGACGATCTTGGCGCGACGCCCCGCGAGCGTTGCCGTGAGTGCGTCTTCGGGTGTGGATCCTGATTCCTCGATCAACCAGCCGTTGGCGACCAGCGTCTTGAGGCAGGGGTAGAGCGTCCCGTAGCTGAACGCACGGAACACACCCAGTGACGTATTGAGTCGTTTGCGCAGCTCATAACCGTGCATCGGGGACTCGCGGAGCAGTCCGAGTACGGCGAACTCGAGGATCCCGGAACGCCGGCTCATCGTCGCCTCCTCCCTGTCGCGGCCTCGTCGGCACGGTCTTTATGCCGTGCTGATGTATCGACTCGATACATCAGCACGATAGAACGGTCATCCGGATGCGACAAGAGGGGCCACGGTGAACGGCGTCACATCACCGATTCATACGAAGCGAGTTGCCTGATTTGCGGTGAACTTCGGCCCTAGGAGGGTTTTGGTGGTGCGTAGTCTGTGCGGCATGCACACCACCGGGAACCGAGTGACACCTGAGGGCGTCATCGTCTTTGGTGCAGTACGGGTGAATGCGCAAACGACCGCATCCGTACTTCGGGGGGACCGGAAACCAGCCGCCGTTTCCAGGCGCGCATGGGTGCGCCTGCCCGAGGAGTAATCGTTCGATGAGCGAGCACCGTCGCAAACTGCCGCAGCCGCAGGAAGGCGGACGTGCCGCGGCCCGACGCGGCCAGCCCGGCATGTCCTCCGGTCGCCGTGCGGCACCGCGAGGCGCCACCGAGTCTCCTTCCGACTCCTATGGGTCGGGGGGTGAAGACCGCCCGTACGGTGGCCGTGCCGAGGCCCGGCGGGCGGCACAGAGAAGTAGTGGCGGAGGCCGGCGCAGAGCGGCCGACGGCGCGGGCCGAGGCGGCCCCGGAGGCGGTGGCGGCCGACGCGGTGGACCCGCGGGCCCGAACGGTCCGGGGCGCGGGAGAGGCCGCTCCGGGCCGCCCGCCAAGAAGCGGATCATCGACTACCCCCGCGCGGGTAGATACGGCGCGGCGCGATGGATCCCGTCCTGGAAGCTCGTGACGGGAGTGTTCATCGGCTTCTTCGGCAGCCTGGTCGCGGTGGCGGGTATCGCGTACGCCATGGTGGGCGTCCCGAAGGTGGCGGAGACCGCCAAGGCGCAGAACAACGTCTATTACTGGGCCGACAACACCCAGATGGTCTCCACCGGTGGTGAGGCGAACCGCCAGATCATCGGCTACGCGCAGATCCCCAAGGAGATGCGGTTCGCGGTCATGTCGGCCGAGAACAAGACGTTCGAGACCGACAGCGGCGTCGACCCGATGGGTATCGCCCGCGCCTTTGTCAACATGGCCAAGGGCGGCCAGACACAGGGCGGCTCCACCATCACTCAGCAGTACGTGAAGAACGCGATGCTGGACGATCAGTCGCAGACGATCTCCCGCAAGTTCAAGGAGTTGTTCGTCTCCATCAAGGTCGGTGCCTCGGTGTCCAAGGAGGACATCATGGCCGGCTACCTGAACTCCGCGTACTACGGGCGCAACGCCTACGGTATCCAGGCGGCGGCGCGCGCCTACTTCAACGAGGACGCCACGGATCTGAGCCCGAGTGAGTGTGCCTTCCTGGCGGCGGTGCTCAAGGGCGCCACGTACTACGACCCCGCGGGTGCCCAGTCGATAGACCCGTCCGCCACTCCGCAGGCCAACCGCAAGCGTGCCTGGGCCCGCTGGAAGTGGATTCTCGACGAAGAGGTCAAGGACAAGCGCCTGACCGCCGCGGAGCGGAACCGATACACCAAGTTCCCCAAGGTCCAGAGTCCGCGGTCGAACGTCGCGCTGAGTGGACAGATCGGCTACCTCGTCGACCTCGCCAACGCCTCCCTGATTAGGGATAGCGCCGAGACGGGGATCACCGAGGGCAAATTGCGGCAGGGCGGCTACGAGATCCACACGACCTTCGACAGGAAGAAGGTCAACGCGCTCAAGGCCGCCGTGGAGAAGGTCCAGAAGGCCAACATCAAGCCCAAGCTGCGCCCGGAGACGGACAAGTACGTCCAGTTCGGCGGGGCGTCCATCGACCCGGACACCGGCGCGATCAAGGCCATCTACGGCGGTGAGGACGCGACCAAGCACTTCACCGACAACGCCGACCAGACCGGTGCCCAGGTGGGTTCGACGTTCAAGCCCTTCGTGCTGGCGGCTGCCATGTCGTGGGGTGCTCGTGATCCCAAGGGCGACCCGGTCCAGGCGCAGGACGAACGCACCATCGTCTCTCCGAAGAGCCTCTACAGCGGTAAGAACAAGCTGACGATCAAGGACTACGACGGCACTGACTGGAAGGATGACAAGGGCAATAAGTGGCGGCAGAAGAACGACGGCCAGCAGTCCTACAACCCGCCCAGCTACAAGATCGACCTGCGTGAGGCGATGCGCGAGTCCGTCAACTCCGCCTATGTCCAGCTGGGCATGGACGTCGGTCTGGACAAGGTGAAGGAGGCCGTCCTGGACGCGGGCATCAAGGAGTCGAGTCTCGCCAGCTCCAGGTATCCCTCCTTCTCACTCGGTACCTCCTCCCCGAGCGCGATCCGTATGGCCGGCGCGTACGCGACCTTCGCGGCCAGCGGCAAGCAGCGCGAACCGTATTCGGTCGACAAGGTCACCGACAAGGACGGCACGGTCTTCCGGCACGCCGATGTCGCGAAGACCAAGACGGCCTTCACCGAGCAGGTGGCCGACAACGTCACCGACGTCCTGAAGACCGTGGTCGAGAAGGGAACCGGTACCAACGCCCAGCTGACCGGTCGTGAAGTGGCCGGTAAGACCGGTACCACCGACGGCAACAAGTCCGCCTGGTTCGTCGGATACACCCCTCAGCTCTCGACTGCGATCGGCATGTACCGCTTGGACGACGACGAGACCAAGAAGAACCGCGAGTTCCTGCAGATGTACGGCACGGGTGGCGAGGAGAAGATTCACGGCGCCTCGTTCCCGTCCCAGATCTGGCGCGACTACATGGAACAGGCGCTCAAGGGGCAATCTGCGGAGGACTTCCCGACCCCCGAATCGATCGGCGAGGTCCTCAACGACACCCCGAGCCCGAGCGTGACCCCCTCGGCCACCGAGAGCGCCACCGAAAGCGCGACGCCGACTCCGACGCCCAGCGAGAGTCTGACATCTCCCTCACCCTCGGTGAGCGAGACCTGTAAGAAGTGGGACCTGAACTGCGGCAGTACCGGCGGGACGGACACAGGCGGCACCAACACCGGTGGGACGGACGGAGGAGTAACCGCCACACCGACGGAGACCACCAGCACCGGATCCACCAGAGGTAACGGCAACGGAGGGTTCCTCGGAGGGTCGAGCGGATAGCCGCCTCCGAGGTGTGTTTCACGTGAAACACACCGTTTCACGTGAAACAAGGGCCGCTGCACCTACCAGGTGCGGCGGCCCTCGGCGTATTCCTAGCTGTGTACGGCAGGATGTGCGGCATGCCCAGTGCAGAGACGACGCGAATGAGCGTGCACGAGCCGGAGCTGGTACGGCCGACCAAGGAGGACGAGGTCGCCGCGAGCGGCAGCGAGCTGATCGGCGGCCCCATCGGGCGGCGAGCCCTGCTCGGGACGTCCTGGTGGACGCCCGTGCGGGTCGTCGCGCTCGTCGCGATCGCCATGTTCGCCCTCGGCATGGTGCAGAAGCTGCCGTGCTACGACGGCGCCTGGTTCTTCGGCGCCAGCTCGCAGTACACACACGCGTGCTACTCCGACATCCCGCACCTCTACCAGGGACGCGGCTTCGCCGACGGTCTTGTGCCGTACTTCGACAAGATCCCCGGCGACATGGACTACCTCGAGTACCCGGTGCTGACCGGTGTGTTCATGGAGGTCGCCGCCTGGCTCACGCCGGGCAGCGGGAGCATCCAGGACCAGGAGCAGATCTACTGGATGGTCAACGCCGGGATGCTGATGGTGTGCGCGGCGGTCATCGCCGTGTGCACCGCGCGCACCCACCGTCGGCGGCCTTGGGACGGCCTCCTGGTCGCCCTCGCGCCCGCCTTCGCGCTCACGGCCACCATCAACTGGGATCTCCTCGCCGTGGCCCTGCTGGCCGCCGCCATGCTCATGTGGTCGCGGGGGCGGGCTCTGGCGTTCGGCGTGCTGATCGGGCTCGCCACGGCTGCCAAGTTCTACCCGTTCCTGGTGCTCGGACCGCTCTTCCTGCTGTGCTGGCGGGCCGGAAAGTGGCGTGAGTTCGGAACCGCGCTGCTCGGCACCGTCGGCGCCTGGCTCGCCGTGAACCTTCCGGTGATGTACTTCGCGCCGGAAGGCTGGGCGAAGTTCTACAGCTTCAGCCACGACCGCGGGGTCGACTTCGGGTCGGTGTTCCTGTTCATCTCGCAGTGGCTGAAGATCACGATCACCTTCGAGTCGGCGAACAACTGGGCGCTGATCATGATGCTGCTCATCTGCGCGGGGCTGACCGCGCTCACGCTCACCGCCCCGCGCCGCCCTCGCTTCGCCCAGCTCGCCTTCCTGATCGTCGCGGCCTTCATCCTCACCAACAAGGTCTACTCGCCCCAGTACGTGCTGTGGCTGGTCCCTCTCGCCGCGCTGGCTCGGCCGCGCTGGCGGGACTTCCTGATCTGGCAGGCGTGCGAGGTCGCGTACTTCCTGGGCATCTGGATGTACCTCGCGTACACGACCAGCGGGGACGCCCACAAGGGCCTGCCGACCGACGGGTACCAAATCGCCATCGCCGTCCACCTGCTGGGGACGCTGTACCTGTGCGCCGTGGTCGTACGCGACATCTTCATGCCGGAGCGCGACATGGTGCGCCGAGCCGGTGACGACGATCCGTCGGGCGGCGTCCTGGACGGTGCGGAGGACGTCTTCGTGCTCGGTGCAGCGGCCCATCCACCGCGGCACGCGGCGCACTTCGACGGGCCGCAGGTCGAGTGGGGCAGCCGGAGCGCGGCAGCCGGAGACAGTTCGCCCTGAGCGAACAGGGCGTAGAGAAGGCGCACAAAAGGCCGTACACGGGTGTCCGTGTACGGCCTTTCTGCTGGGCTCGAGCTGGTCGAGCCCTGGGTTCAGCGTTCGACGATGCGATCGAACTGCGTGGTGGTGTGCCGTAGATGGGCCACCAACTCGTCGCCGACCCGCGGCTCCGTGGCGTCCGCGGGCACGAAGAGGATCGAGACCTGCATGTGCGGGGGCTCCGCGAACCAGCGCTGCTTGCCCGCCCAGACGAACGGCGAAAGGTTCCGGTTGACCGTCGCGAGGCCGGCGCGGGCGACGCCCTTGGCGCGCGGCATGACGCCGTGCAGCGCTTTCGGGGCCTCCAGGCCCACTCCGTGCGACGTACCGCCCGCCACGACGACCAGCCAGCCGTCGGAGGCGGCCTTCTGCTGCCGGTAGCCGAAGCGGTCGCCCTTGGAGACGCGAGTGACGTCCAGGACGGCCCCGCGGTACTCGGTCGCCTCGTGGTCCCCCAGCCACAGCCGCGTGCCGATACGAGCGCGGAAGCGGGTCTGCGGGAACTGCTGCTGGAGACGGGCGAGTTCCTCAGCTTTGAGGTGGCTGACGAACATCGTGTGCAGCGGCAGGCGGGCCGCGCGCAGGCGGTCCATCCAGCCGATGACCTCCTCGACGGCGTCCGAGCCGTCGGTGCGGTCCAGCGGCAGATGGATGGCGAAGCCCTCCAGCCGGACGTTCTCTATGGCGGAGTGCAGGTGGGGCAGATCCTGCTCGCTCACGCCGTGCCGCTTCATCGAGGACATCACTTCGATGACGACACGGGCGCCCACGAGGCCGTACACGCCGTCGATGGACGATACGGAGCGGATGACGCGGTCGGGCAGCGGCACAGGCTCCTCGCCCCGCCTGAACGGAGTCAGGACCAGCAGGTCGCCGCCGAACCAGTCCTTGATCCTGGCGGCCTCGTACGTGGTGCCGACGGCGAGGACGTCCGAGCCCAGGCGGGTGGCCTCGTCCGCGAGCCGCTCGTGGCCGAAGCCATAGCCGTTGCCCTTGCAGACGGGGACCAGCCCCGGAAACTGCTCGGACACCTGCTTGTGGTGTGCCCGCCAGCGCGCGGTGTCGACGTAGAGCGTGAGCGCCATGGCCGGTCCCGGAACCTTTCTCGTGGCTGCGGTGTATCAGAGGTATGAAAGGAAATTGTGGCGGATCCGCCGGACCGACGGGGCGACGCCGGGCCGGATCAACGGCTCGGCATGCGGTTCGGGCCGACTCAGCGGCGCGACATGTAGATGTCGAGCGCTTTGTGGAGCAGCTTGTTCAGCGGGAAGTCCCACTCGCCGAGGTACTCGGCAGCCTGCCCGCCCGTGCCCACCTTGAACTGGATCAGGCCGAAGAGGTGGTCGGTCTCGTCCAGCGAGTCGGAGATGCCGCGCAGGTCATAGACGGTCGCACCCAGGGCATACGAGTCGCGCAGCATCCGCCACTGCATCGCGTTCGAGGGCCGGAACTCACGTCCGATGTTGTCCGAGGCGCCGTACGAGTACCAGACGTGCCCGCCGACGACCAGCATGGTCGCGGCGGACAGGTTCACACCGTCGCGCCGGGCGAAGTACAGCCGCATCCGGTTGGGGTCCTCGGTGTTGAGGGCCGTCCACATGCGCTGGAAGTACGACAGTGGGCGGGGCCGGAAGTGATCGCGGATCGCCGTGATCTCGTACAGCCGCTGCCATTCCTCGAGATCCTGGTAGCCGCCCTGGACGACCTCGACGCCCTCCTTCTCGGCCTTCTTGATGTTGCGGCGCCACAGCTGGTTGAAGTTCTTGTGGACCTCTTCCAGGGAGCGGTTGGCCAGCGGCACCTGGAAGACGTAGCGGGGCTGTACATCGCCGAAGCCGGCGCCGCCGTCCTCGCCCTGCTGCCAGCCCATGCGGCGCAACTTGTCGGCGACCTCGAAGGCGCGCGGCTCGATGAAGTCCGCCTCGATGTCGCGCAGGCGCTTGACGTCCGGGTTCTGGATGCCGCTCTTGATGGACGCGGCTTCCCAGCGCCGGATGATGACCGGCGGACCCATCTTCACGGAGAAGGCGCCCTGCTGCTTGAGGTGCGCGAGCATCGGCTGGAGCCAGTCGTCGAGGTTCGGCGCGTACCAGTTGATGACCGGACCCTCGGGCAGATAGGCGAGGTAGCGCTTGATCTTGGGCAGCTGGCGGTACAGCACCAGGCCCGCGCCGACCATCTCGCCGGTCCTGTCGTCGAACCAGCCGAGGTTCTCGGAGCGCCATTCCGCCTTGACGTCTGCCCAGGCCGGGACCTGCATGTGGCTCGCCGCGGGCAGGCTCTGGATGTACGCCAGATGCTGCTCTCGACTGATGGTCCTCAGGGTCAGGCTCATTCGGGGCGCTCCTCGGGCTGGTGTGTCCCCATGGGTACAGGGGCTCCGGCTCTCGCGCCGAAGCCTACTGCGCCCTGGGAGCGCCTCGAATGGCCGTGTGGAACCTGCGCCCTGGGGACGGATGAAGAAGAGTCCCGGGGTCAGAGGAAATCGGGCGTTCGGATTAGAAGAGGCCGCCGAAGAGACCCCCGTGCGCCATGCCGAGGAAGAAGCCGATGGCCGACGCACCGAGCCCGAGGATCAGCCCGAAGCGCTCCCGCGTCGTCACGGAGATGAACTGTCCGTACGCGCCGGTCAGGATTCCGATCAGCCCGGCCCAGGAGGTGAGCAGGTGCAGGTTGTGGAACATCGCCGTGACGAAGGCCGTGATCCCGAGCACCAGAGTCACCGCGAGCAAGGTGTCCTGGAGCGGATGGGCCTTGCCATCCGTGGCGAAGAGAGAGCCGGTCGTGTTGGGTCGCAATACCTGTGCCATGTGGCACCTCCTGCGGAAGGCGGCGCATCGTAGCGCCATACACACCCGATGTGTACAGATTGACGGTCAACCCGGTCGGATTTCAACCGGAAGCGGGTGTGCAGGTAGTCTGTACCGTCTGCACCGGTGTCTGCCCAGGCAAAGGCCAGGTCACGACAGGGATTCCCGCTCGGTCCACCGACGGGAAGCCCGATTGTCAGTGGCGGCCGATACCGTTGCGTACGCATCACAACCCTCCTGCCACGGAACGACCGTGGCCGCTGAGTCCAAAGGAGGTGGGTTCCACATGCGTCACTACGAGGTGATGGTCATCCTCGACCCCGATCTCGAGGAGCGCGCTGTCGCCCCCCTGATCGAGAACTTCCTCTCCGTCGTCCGTGAGGGCAACGGAAAGGTCGAGAAGGTCGACACCTGGGGCCGTCGTCGTCTCTCGTACGAGATCAAGAAGAAGCCCGAGGGCATCTACTCGGTCATCGACCTGCAGGCCGAGCCTGCGGTCGTCAAGGAGCTCGACCGCCAGATGAACCTGAACGAGTCGGTCCTCCGGACCAAGGTCCTCCGTCCCGAGACCCACTGAGCTCTCCAGCTCAGCTGATCTCGGGCATCGAGTAGCAGCACTAGCAGCCAGCAGCAAACCCGCCGAGAGGTTCCCCCATGGCAGGCGAGACCGTCATCACGGTCGTCGGCAATCTTGTCGACGACCCCGAGCTGCGCTTCACCCCTTCCGGTGCGGCGGTCGCGAAGTTCCGTGTCGCGTCCACTCCCCGCACCTTCGACCGTCAGACCAATGAGTGGAAGGACGGCGAGAGCCTGTTCCTGACCTGCTCGGTCTGGCGTCAGGCGGCGGAGAACGTCGCGGAATCGCTCCAGCGAGGCATGCGCGTCATCGTGCAGGGCCGGCTGAAGCAGCGGTCCTACGAGGACCGTGAGGGCGTCAAGCGCACGGTCTACGAGCTGGACGTCGAGGAAGTCGGCGCCAGCCTGAAGAACGCCACGGCCAAGGTCACCAAGACCACAGGTCGAGGCGGCCAGGGTGGTTACGGCGGCGGCGGTGGTGGCGGCCAGCAGGGCGGCGGCTGGGGCGGAGGCTCCGGCGGCGGTCAGCAGCAGGGTGGCGGCGCTCCCGCCGAGGACCCCTGGGCGACCAGCGCCCCTGCCGGTGGCAACCAGGGCGGCGGCGGTGGCGGCTGGGGCGGAAGCTCCGGCGGCTCCGGCGGCGGCTACTCGGACGAGCCCCCTTTCTAGGCCCCCGGGCCGAGGGCGGGTCGTACCCCCACTTCTTGATCACACAGGAGATACACCATGGCGAAGCCGCCTGTGCGCAAGCCGAAGAAGAAGGTCTGCGCTTTCTGCAAGGACAAGGTCACGTACGTGGACTACAAGGACACGAACATGCTGCGGAAGTTCATTTCCGACCGCGGCAAGATCCGTGCCCGCCGCGTGACCGGCAACTGCACGCAGCACCAGCGTGACGTCGCCACGGCCGTGAAGAACAGCCGTGAGATGGCGCTGCTGCCCTACACCTCCACCGCGCGATAAGGGAAGGGTGACCGACACATGAAGATCATCCTCACCCACGAGGTCTCCGGCCTCGGTGCCGCGGGCGACGTCGTCGACGTCAAGGACGGTTACGCTCGCAACTACCTGATCCCGCGGAACTTCGCGATCCGCTGGACCAAGGGCGGCGAGAAGGACGTCGAGCAGATTCGTCGTGCTCGCAAGATCCACGAGATCGCCACCATCGAGCAGGCCAACGAGATCAAGGCCCGCCTCGAGGGCGTCAAGGTCCGCCTGGCCGTTCGCTCCGGCGACGCCGGTCGTCTCTTCGGTTCCGTCACCCCGGCCGACATCGCCTCGGCGATCAAGGCTTCCGGTGGCCCCGAGGTCGACAAGCGCCGCATCGAGCTGGGCGCGCCGATCAAGACCCTGGGCGCCCACGAGACGTCCGTGCGTCTGCACCCCGAGGTTGCCGCCAAGGTCAACATCGAGGTTGTCGCTGCCTGAGTGCAGCGCTCGGCATAGCTGAGAGAAGGGCCGCACCCCTCGGGGTGCGGCCCTTCTGCGTTTCGCGAGCTGAGACTGCGTCTCACGCGGATACCGGCGCTCGCTGTTTCACGTGAAACGGGGTTTCACGTGAAACGGTCAGCGCGTCGCGCCCGTGACGATCCAGCGCCCCGAGCGAGAACGCAGCCAGAGGGTCATCATCCGGATCGTCATCATCAGCGTCATCGCACTCCAGAGCGCAGTAAGACCGCCTCCGAGTGCCGGGACGAGCAGCGCGACGGGAGCGAAGACCACCAGGGTGAGCAGCATGGCCCACGCCAGGTATGGCCCGTCCCCCGCTCCCATCAGGACTCCGTCCAGGACGAAGACGATGCCGCAGATCGGTTGCGAGACGGCCACCATCAGCAGGGCGGGCAGCGCAGCGTCTCGCACGATCGAATCGCTACTGAAGAGGGGCAGGAAGAGGGGGCGAGCGGCGATGACCAGCAGGCCGAGCACGACCCCGGTGGCGATGCCCCACTGCACCATGCGCCGACAGGCCTCGCGGGCGCCTTGCACATCGCCCGCGCCGAGATACCGCCCGATGATGGCCTGTCCCGCGATGGCGATCGCGTCGAGTGCGAAGGCGAGCAGGCTCCACAGCGAGAGGACGATCTGGTGCGCTGCCATCTCGGCGTCCCCGAGCCGGGCGGCGACCGCGGTGGCGATCATGAGAATGGCCCGCAGTGACAACGTGCGCACGAGCAGAGGAGCGCCGGCCTGGGCGCAGGCCCGTATCCCGTCGGCATCCGGCCGCAGCGAGGCACCGTGCTTCCGCGCTCCGCGGACGACGACGTACAGATAGACGGCCGCCATGCCGCACTGGGCGATGACGGTGCCCCAGGCGGAGCCTGCGATGCCCAGGTCGGCACCGTAGACGAGGCCCGCGTTGAGGGCGGCGTTGGCGACGAAGCCCCCGACTGCCACGTAGAGCGGGGTCTTCGTGTCCTGCAGTCCGCGCAGGACACCGGTGGCGGCGAGCACGACGAGCATGGCCGGGATGCCGAGCGTCGAGATCCGGAGATAGGTGGTGGCGTACGGGGCGGCGGTGTCAGAGGCGCCGAACAACTCCATGAGACTGGGCGCCGTCGGCAGGACGACGGCTATGACGGCTGCGCCGATCAGCAGGGCGAGCCAAATGCCGTCCATGCCTTGGCGAATTGCGGCCCGCAGATCGCCTGCGCCGACACGGCGGGCGACGGCGGCCGTGGTGGCGTAGGCGAGAAAGACGAAGACGCCGGCGGCGGTCATGAGGAGCGCCGAGGCGACGCCGAGGCCGGCCAGCTGTGCGGTGCCGAGATGGCCGACGATGGCGCTGTCGGCCATCACGAAGAGAGGCTCGGCAACGAGTGCGCCGAAGGCCGGAACAGCCAGCGCGACGATCTCTCGGTCATGCCGGCGGCGGGTGGCCCTGGGTGCCACGGGAGCCTGTGTCATGAGCACCAATCTAATCTTCCACAGGTAAGAGATGCAACGCAAAAAGGACCCTTACTCAATCGCTGGCGAGGTATGCCGCAGCGCACCGTTTGCAGCGATCTTGGCCCGACTGGGAAAGTTTTTCTTCTGCACAGCCGGTGGACGGGAAAGTAGCAGGTCAGAGCCGGTTCATTGGAGGGGTTGAGGGCTTGTTCACAGGGCTGTCCACCGGGTCGTGCACAGGTTTTGTGGGGTTCTCCACAGCATCCGGGCCGTCGTCCACATGGCCTGTGGATAACCAGATTGGCTGACGGTGCCCGCGGCCCTAACGTGGTGCGGCGCCCGCTCTCTCCTCCGTCCTCGGAAACCTGGCAAAACCAACGCGTCAGAACCGGAGTTGGGCATCTCAGTTGTCAGTGCCGTGCCGTAGAAATGAGAGGCACGGTTAGGTCCGCTCTGCGGACGGGAGGAGGTGGCTCGGTGAGTATTTCCGAGCCCTTGGACGACCCCTGGGCCGACAGCGGTCCCAGTGATCGTCTGCCCTCTTCCCGCCGGCACAGCAACGGTGGCCGCGGCCGAGACGAGCAGCACGACCGCGACCGGGACAGTGGCTCGTGGGAGGGCGGAGGTTCCTCCTTCGAACGTGTACCGCCTCAGGATCTGGACGCCGAGCAGTCCGTCCTCGGCGGCATGCTTCTGTCCAAGGACGCCATCGCCGATGTCGTCGAGGTCCTCAAGGGGCACGACTTCTACCGGCCTGCGCACGAGACCATCTACGGGGCGATCCTCGACCTGTACGCCAAGGGCGAGCCGGCCGACCCCATCACGGTCGCGGCCGAGCTCACCAAGCGCGGCGAGATCACGAAGGTCGGCGGCGTACCGTATCTCCACACCCTGGTACAGACGGTCCCGACCGCGGCGAACGCCGAGTACTACGCGGAGATCGTGCACGAGCGGGCGGTCCTGCGCCGCCTGGTCGAGGCGGGCACGCGCATCACCCAGATGGGATACGCGGCCGACGGCGACGTCGACGAGATCGTCAACAGCGCCCAGGCCGAGATCTACGCGGTCACCGAGCAGCGCACCACCGAGGACTATCTGCCGCTCGGCGACATCATGGAGGGCGCTCTCGACGAGATCGAGGCGATCGGTTCGCGTTCGGGGGAGATGACCGGCGTGCCGACCGGTTTCACCGACCTCGACTCGCTCACCAACGGTCTGCACCCGGGCCAGATGATCATCATCGCGGCTCGTCCCGCCATGGGTAAGTCGACGCTGGCCCTGGACTTTGCGCGGGCCTGCTCGATCAAGCACAACATGCCCAGCGTGATCTTCTCGCTCGAAATGGGCCGCAACGAGATCGCGATGCGTCTGCTGTCGGCCGAGGCCCGAGTCGCCCTGCACCACATGAGGTCCGGCACGATGACCGACGAGGACTGGACCCGGCTCGCTCGCCGTATGCCGGACGTCTCGGCCGCCCCGCTCTACATCGACGACTCCCCGAACCTGTCGATGATGGAGATTCGCGCCAAATGCCGTCGCCTCAAGCAGCGCAGCGATCTGAAGCTCGTGGTCATCGACTATCTGCAGCTGATGCAGTCGGGCGGCAAGCGGTCCGAGAGCCGCCAGCAGGAAGTCTCCGACATGTCGCGAAACCTCAAGCTGCTGGCCAAGGAGCTGGAGCTGCCGGTGATCGCGCTGTCGCAGCTCAACCGTGGTCCCGAGCAGCGTACGGACAAGAAGCCCATGGTCTCCGACCTGCGTGAGTCCGGATCGATCGAGCAGGACGCGGACATGGTGATCCTGCTGCACCGCGAGGATGCGTACGAGAAGGAGTCACCGCGCGCAGGCGAGGCGGACATCATCGTCGGCAAGCACCGTAACGGCCCGACGGCCACGATCACGGTGGCCTTCCAGGGCCACTACTCGCGCTTCGTGGACATGGCACAGACCTGATCCGACGCTGTTGTGGTGTGGGATCTCAGATTCCGTGGCCAAATCTCACGAACGATGGCCAAGCGGCGGCCACTCGCGAGACTCCGCAGGTCGGAGCCCTGCCCATCGGTGGCCGCCCCGAGGATTCGGACACGGCCGTGAGACTGGACGGCTGGCCAAGCCGTGAGACAGCGCGACAACGACCAGGTCGCAGTATCGCCGTTGGCCACGAGCGCGAGAACCTACAGCTGTAGGGTCTCAGATTTCGTGGCCACATCTCACGAGCGATGGCCAAGCGATGGCATATCTGACACGAATCTGAGACTGGCAGGTCAAGCCACCCGCTCGGCCCTTCGCACGTGTTGAGGAGGGCGGCATGAGCAGGGCGGGAGTCCGAGTCGGAGTCGGTACGTCCTTCCACTACGACGGGGAGACCGTCGAAGTGGTGGAGATGGCCGCGACCACAGCGGGCAACGAAGTGGTATTGAAGGACGGGCGAGGGCGTCTCCTGCGGCTGTCGCTCAAGGAGTTGCTGTTCTCCGACCGGGCTGCCATCAATCCTGATGGCCCGGGATCGTCGGCAGATGACGAGGACGAGATCGCCTCCGTGGTGCTGGGGCAGCTTGATGAGGCCCAGAGATCGGCCGCCGCCGCTACAGCGGGCCGGGCCTGCCGGAGTGGCGGCAGATGCTGTTGGCCCTCGAACAGCGCGTCGTGCTCACCGACAAGCACCCCGGCATGCTCGCGGACCACCTGTCGGATTATCTCTTCGCCCGCAGCACCGGACACATCGGCTCGCTGAAGACGCTGATCAACCGTGGCTGTCAGCGGGCGGTCCGCACTGGCGCCGAACGTCTCGATCAGGAGTTGATGGACCGGGTGAAGAACGACGAGGCGTCCGAGGCGGGCCGCCTAGAACTGCAGGCCGCGCTGGAGAAGAAGCGGCTGACCAGCCGCCCGCGGTCCCGGAGCCGACGAGCCGCATGACACCACCGGTCCGCACCCTGCCGATCCGGCTGGTCCCACTGCCCGGCGAGGCACTGGACTCCTGGCCGGAGGCTACGGCCAGGCGGATGGACACCACACTCGGTGACCTTCTGCTGCACTTCGGCTTCCCGGTCCGGCAGCGGGCCGGGAACACCGCGAGCCGCGGATGCCGCCGTCGCGGTCACCATGGCCCTGGGCATCCTTCAACAGCCAGGAATCCATCTGGCCGGCGGGGCCCTGCGCGGCCTGCTGGAAGCAGTACGCGAGGAACTCACGCAGATCTCGGTGACGAGCATCGACGGCTGGGGCCGGGGCATCAGCCGGTGCTGCAGTCCGTGCACCTGGCCGCCCTCGTCCCTTCCCTCCGCCCCAGCGAGCGCCTCCGCTACCGCACCACGACCGAGACTCCCCGACGTCCGGCAAGGACCACCCGGGACATCGAGCAGAGAGCCAGGAAGATCCCCACGATGTTCTGGCCGTCCTGGACGGTCCGGCTCACACCGCCCGAAGGAATCTATGCACGGTCCCTGGCTCCCGTCCTCGCCGCCCTGCTGCTGATCCCGGACAGCCGCACCTCCCTGGACCAGGCGGCCGGGCTGGCCGGCGACGTCATCGACGGCATCGAGATCTCGCGGCTCCTCCAGGAACTCGACGACCTGCCACAATGGCCGGACATCATCACTGCCCTGGACCGGCTCGCTGATCACCTCGATGCCGCCGACGTCCCCATCGACTACGGCCGACGCCAGCTCCTCGACTACACCGGCCTGCTTCCCCATGACCGCTGGCTGACGATTTGCCGCCGCACCGGAACCCCGCCGGGAACCGGCCGACGTGAACGCATCGCCCGCAGCCAGCTCTTCCGACGCCTCAGCGGCCTGCCTGCCGAGTCCGTCCCCGATGACCTGGGCGGGCTCGACAGCGCAGAGTTCCGGGCGACGTCCCTGCGGTTCGCTGCACTCCAGACACCCGAACTCACACACGCCCTCCAGCAGGAAGCCCTCAACTTCCTGGCGTCGCACCACATCCACGACGAGCCCGTGACCTGGCAGCCTCCCACCGCCCTCCGCACCGCCGACGAAGCCGAGGCACTTCCCGCAGTCCTTCGCAAAGCCCTCACCGGTTCATTCGCACGGCAGCGGCTCTCGCGGTTCCTGGCCGCCCGGTCCTACCCCACGCTCACCGAAGCAGCCCGAGACCTCGGCATCCGCCAGTCCGCTCTGGTGACCCAGATCAACCGTCTCGAAGAGGACCTCGGACAGCCCCTCTTCGAGCGGGCAGAGCGCGGCAGGGCCATGAAGCTGACCCGATTCGGGAAACGCGTCGCCGCAGCCGCCCAGACGATCACGGCTGAGGAAATGCCACGACGGTGAGAGGAAACACCCATCCAAGCCGTGAGACAGCGGGAAGCTGCTCAGCGCCTCGTCTCGTACCTGGTCAGGACCACGCCGCCGGGAAACGTTCGCGTCTCCACCAGGTTCAGGTTCACCCAGCTGTCCAGCGCGGTGAAGAACGGCGTGCCGCCGCCCACCAGGACCGGATGGGCGGCGATCGCGTACTCGTCGATCAGCCCGGCGCGCATGGCCGCCCCGGCGAGCGTTGCGCCGCCGATGTTCATTGGGCCGCCGTCCTCGGCCTTGAGCCGGGTGATCTCGGCGACCGCGTCGCCGGTGACCAGGCGGGCGTTCCAGTCGACCTTGTCGATCGTCGAGGAGAACACCACCTTCGGCGTGTCCCGCCAGTTCCGCGCGAACTCGATCTCCGCCGGGGTGGCCTTGGGCTGCTGGTCGCCGGTCGGCCAGTAGGAGCTCATCGTCTCCCAGAGCTTGCGCCCATACAGCGACAGGCCACTCGCCTGCTCGTGGTCGAGCCACCACTGGAACAGCTCGTGGCTCGGCGGTCCGCTCCAGCCGATGTCGTCGCCGGCCGCGGCGATGTAGCCGTCCAGGGTCAGGTTCATGCCGTAGATCAGTTTCCGCATGGCCCAGCCTTCCGTCCGTGGGTGTCCGGCGTATAGACCAGCGCGGCGCGGGAAACTCATCGGTGCGCGATCTGGGCTCGCCGGTAGTCCTCGTGCTCGGGGCTCAGCGTGGTGTACTCGGCCGACACGGGCAAGCCGCCTGATCTCGACCTCGCCCTCACGAGGAAATGCCGCGGATTTGAGACTGATCATGGGTGACAAGGCCGTGAGACGGCCAAGAGCGCCCAGGTCACGCAAGATCGACATGCCACGAGCGGCGAGACCCCACAGCCTTGCGGGGCGGCCCCGGGTTAATGCGCTCGACGTGTGGTGCCGGGCCGGGTGGACTGGTGCCATGACGACACCTCAGGATGATCTGCTTCCCGCCACGCGCCGGGCTCTGCTGCACCGTATCGCCGTCGCACAGACCGAGGGTCGGGCGCCGTCGCTGGTCGCGGCCGTCGTCCGGGGCGGGGAGACGGTGTGGAACGGGGCCCGGACCTCGGTGGACGGGCACGGGCCCGACGAGAACGTGCAGTACCGGATCGGCTCCATTACCAAGACCTTCACCGCTGTACTCGTACTGCGGTTGCGTGACGAGGGCGTGCTGGGCCTCGGCGACGCGCTGGAGAAGCATCTGCCGGGTACCGGCGCGGGGGAGGTCACCATCGCCGAACTGCTCGCGCACACCGGCGGTTTGGCGGCCGAGTCGCCCGCGCCCTGGTGGGAGCGCACGCCGGGCTCGCTCCGCCCCGAACTGTCCGACGTCCTGGGCGAGAAACCCTTCCGGCACCCGGTAGGGCGCCGACACCACTACTCGAACCCCGGCTACACGCTCTTGGGCGCGCTGGTCGAGGAGTTGCGGGGCGCTCCCTGGGAGCAGCTGCTGCGGCGCGAGGTGCTCGAGCCGCTGGGTCTGCAGCGTACGAGCGGTCGCCCGCAGGCACCGCACGCGGGAGGCTGGGCCGTCCACCCCTGGGCGGACGTGATGATGCCCGAACCCGTGCAGGATCTGGGCCGGATGGCTCCAGCCGGACAACTGTGGTCCACCACCGCTGACTTGGCACGCTTCGCCGTCTTCCTGATCCGGGGGGACGACCGGGTGCTGAGCGCGGAGTCCGTACGGGAAATGCGTACGCCTGCCGCGCCGCCCGAGGCAGCGGAGCTGGCCGCCGGAGCCGCTTACGGCCTCGGCATGCAGATCCTGCACCGAGACGGTCGGACACTCGTCGGGCACTCCGGCTCCCTGCCGGGATTCCTGGCCGGCCTGGCGATCGGTGTGGAGGACGACGTGGCGGCGGTCGTGCTGTCCAACTGCACCTCTGGCCCGCCCGCGCTGACCGTCGCCGCCGATCTCGTCCGGATCGTGGCGGAGGCCGAGCCGAGGATCCCTGAACCCTGGCGCCCCATGACCGAAGTCGACGGCTCCGTAATGGAGTTGGTCGGGCAGTGGTATTGGGGGACTCAGGCGTTCGGGTTGCGGTTGGCGGCCGACGGGGACGTCGCCTTGGAGCCGCTGTCCGGCATCGGTCGGCGCGCTCGGTTCCGGGCGAACGGTGATGGGACATGGACGGGGCTCGACGGCTACTACGCAGGTGAGCTGCTGCGGGCCGTACGGCGCCCGGACGGCTCTGTGAGCCATCTCGACCTCGGGTCCTTCGTCTTCACGCGACAGCCCTACGACGAGGGGGCTCCTGTGCCGGGTGGGGTGGACCCCGAGGGCTGGCGCGGGATCCAGTAGACGGCTGGACGACATCATGGTGAGGGGCGGTGTGTTTCACGTGAAACACACCGCCCCTCACCACCCGGGTGGCACGCCTCAGAGCGGCAGCTTGAATCCCACGTGGGAGGCTGTGAAGCCGAGCCGTTCGTAGAAGCGATGGGCGTCGGTGCGGGTGACGTCGGAGGTCAGTTGGGCCAACTGGCAGTCCAAGCGCCGGGATTCGTCGATCGCCCATTCGATGAGCTGGGTGCCGAGGCCGCTGCCGCGCTCGTCGGCATGGACGCGTACACCTTCGATGATGGAGCGAGTCGCTCCCTTGCGGGACAGCCCGGGAATGACCGTGAGCTGAAGGGTGCCGACGACACGGCGTTCACGCACGGCGACGACCAGGCGCTGGTTCCGGTCGGCGCTCAGGCGCTCCAAGGCGGCGAGATACGGGGTCAGGTCGTCCTGCGACTCCCGTTGGGCGCCCAGTGGATCGTCCGCGAGCATCGCGACGATGGCGGGCACGTCTTCGGCGACAGCGGCTCGTATTTCAAGATCTCCCATGACCGCACCCTACGAGGGCACGCTCATGGGGTGCATGGTCTATACGGGCACGCTCGCCGACTCCACGACTCGAACCAGCGGGGCCAGCTCCGGGTTCTTGGCCGCTTCGTCGAGTGCATCGCGCAGGGCGGCGTCGTTGGTGGGTCGTGCCTCTTCGAGGAGCTTGAGGCCCGCCTCGCTGACGTTCGTGTAGATGCCGCGGCGGTCGGTCGGGCAGAGATAGCGGGAGAGCAGCCCGCGGTCCTCGAGCCGGGTGACAAGACGAGTGGTGGCGCTCTGACTCAGGACGACCGCGTCCGCGACCTGCTTCATCTGCAGATGACCGCCCTCACCGTCGTGCTGTCGGCTGAGTACGTCGAGCAGCGAGTACTCCCGCACGCTCAGGTCGTGCTTGACCTGCAGCTCGCGCTCGATGTGGGCCTCGATCCTCCCGTGCAAAAGAGAGAGAGCACACCAGCCCTGAGCGAGGGCGGTGAGCGCGGGGTCCGTGGCTGTCATGGCATTTTCCTCCGTCCCGGAGCGGCTGAAACCCAGGATAGAGCACGGCTGCAATAGCCCGCTGTTGCATATAACCCGCGTATGCAACTATTGTGAACGCACGCAAAGCGCTCCTGCAATCGTCTGGGAAGGTGTACCCCACCATGCCTCTCGCGCTTCTGGCCCTCGCGATCGGGGCCTTCGGAATCGGAACCACCGAGTTCGTGATCATGGGTGTGCTGCCCGAGGTCGCCGGTGACTTCGGTGTCTCCATCCCCACCGCCGGACTGCTGGTGACCGGCTATGCCCTCGGCGTGGTGATCGGTGCTCCGATCATGACCGCACTTGGCACCAAGGTGCCCCGCAAGCGGATGCTGATGCTGCTGATGGGGCTGTTCGTCCTCGGCAATCTGCTCTCCGCCGTAGCTCCGGTCTTCGGGCTGATGCTGGCGGGCCGAGTGGTCGCCTCGCTCGCGCACGGTGCCTTCTTCGGCATCGGTTCGGTGGTCGCCGCCGAGCTGGTCGCGCCCGAGAAGAAGGCCGGTGCCATCGCCATGATGTTCAGCGGGCTCACCATCGCCAATGTCGTCGGAGTCCCCCTGGGCACGCTGATCGGGCAGTCCGCGGGCTGGCGCGTCACCTTCGCGGGCGTCGCCCTGCTCGGCCTGATCGGTCTGCTGGGCATCGCCAAGCTGGTGCCCGAGCTGCCGAAGCCCGAAGGCGTACACCTCCGTCATGAGCTGGCTGCCTTCAAGAACGTCCAGGTGCTGCTGGCCATGGCGATGACCGTGCTCGGCTTCGGGGGCGTCTTCGCGGCCGTCACCTACATCGCGCCGATGATGACGCACGTCGCGGGCTTCGCCGACGGCTCCGTCACCTGGCTGCTGGTGCTCTTCGGCCTTGGCATGGTCGGCGGGAACCTCATCGGCGGCAAGTTCGCCGACCGTGCGCTGATGCCGATGCTGTACGTGTCCCTGGGTGGCCTCGCAGTCGTGCTTGCCCTGTTCACCGTCACGGCGCACCACAAGATCCTCGCGGCGGTCACGATCGTCCTCATCGGCGTTCTGGGCTTCGCGACCGTGCCGCCGCTGCAGAAGCGAGTGCTCGACCAGGCGCATGGCGCCCCCACACTGGCGTCTGCCGTGAACATCGGCGCCTTCAACCTCGGCAACGCCCTCTCGGCCTGGCTCGGCGGCATCGTCATCGCGGCCGGCCTGGGTTACACCGCCCCCAACTGGGTCGGCGCCGTCCTCGCCGCAAGCGCGCTCGTCCTCGCCCTCCTTTCGGCCTCCCTGGAGCGCCGTGCGGACGACCCCAGCGCCGTCGTCGTCGGCGGCGCGCCCGTGGAAAAGCGAACGGCCGTCCACCACTGACCGGGGTCTGGACGGCGCGGGGCCAGGGCCGTCCCCGCACTGCCTCGACTCGGCACCGGCCGCAACCAACCCGGCACGTGCCCCCACAAGGAGAAACCCCCTCATGAGCACCACCACTGCCATCGCCCCGCTGACCACCGAGGACGCCGAAGTTCTCGTCACCGCGGCCCGCCGCGCCGCCGAAGCTGCCGGAGTCAGGGTCAGCGTCACCATTCTCGACGCGGGCGGTCATCTGCTCGCCTTCCGCCGCGACGATCAGGCCGTGCTGATCTCGGGCGAGACCAGCACCCGCAAGGCCTACACGGCGCTCCAGCTGGACTCCGCCACTGCCGACCTCGTCGACGCGGTCCAGCCCGGCGGCCTCTTCCACACCCTGCCCACCGCGCTCGACCGGCCTCTGCTGTTCATCGCGGGCGGCGTGCCGGTCCACCGCGACGGCCGTCTGATCGGAGCCATCGGTGTCGGCGGCGGCGCGCCGGACCAGGACCACAGCTTCGCTGCCGCCGCCGTGGAGTCGATCGCCTGAGCGCACCTCTGTAGAGAAGCGCCGGCCCCTGTGGGGGCCGGCGCTTCTCTACAGGCGCTTACCTGGACGTCTACGGCGTTCGGAGGGCTAGAGGCGTCACAGGCGTCGACGTCCAGCTACAGCCGTCTCAGCCCGCCGCCACCGTCAGCGGGGCGAACCGTCGTGTCCAGTCTCCAGGCAGCTCCGAGATCCCATACGTCATGACCGAGTTGAAGGCGATGGACACGAGGCCGTGGTCCTTGAGCCAGGAGAGCAGCTCTTCGTGCCGCACGTCGATATCGGTGCGCAGCGGGCGGTCGGCGTGGGCGGCCAGCGAGGCGATGAGTGCCTTCGCGGTCTCCGTGTCACGGGCAATCAGCGGACCCACGACATGGGTGTCCCTGTTGGGCCAGGCGGACGCGTATCCGATGATCCGGCCATTTTCCTCGGCGACGCACAGTTGGTCGGAGAAGGCGGGCAGTCGCGTGATCATATGGGTGCGGTCGACCCCGAAGATCTCCTCGTCGAGCCGGAGTACGGCGGTGAGGTCGTCCGCGGTGGCCGGGCGGGTGACGACCTCGGACTCCACACCGCCGGGGACAAAGTGCCCTCGGACCATCTCGGCCCGGCCGGTGACCTTGAAGCCCAGTTCCTCATAGAGCGGGCGGCCGCTCGGAGTGGCGTGCAGAGTCAGGGGGGTGGTCCCCATCTCCGCGACCACATGGCGCATCAGCCGTCGGCCGATGCCCTGGCGGGCATGCCGCTCGGCGACGAGAACCATGCCGATGGCTCCCAGATCAGGGCGTTCGTGCGGTCCATACTCGGTCACGACGCAGGCGGTGACGAGACCGCCGTCGGGGTCATCGATGCCGTAACCGGTTCCCGCCGCGAGGAGCAGACTCCACTTGTGTTCCTCACGGGGCCAGCCCCGGTTCTCGGACAAGTCGGCGCAGGCGGTGAGATCGCGAGGCGTCAGACGGCGAATGGGCAGAGCGGCGGGGGAAGGTGTCGACACGCATGTCAGGCTGTCTGACACGCGCGCCTGACGTCCACTGGTTTGCGGGCACGTGTACGCGCTTTTGGCCATGTCGTCCACAACCGCACAGAGCGCGGACAGATGTTTCACGTGAAACGGCGCGGATTACCGCTGGGCTCACCGATGGAGGGACAGTCGGCACCGCTAGCCTCGGCGGACATGGCACGACTTCATCTCTTCGACCTCGACGGGACGTTGCTGTATGGGAGCACCGCACCGGTGGAGATCTCGCGGCAGCTCGGGCTGGAAGCCGAGACCGTAGTGCTCGATCAGGCGATCTCTGCGGGGCGCATAGGCCCGCCGGAGTACGCCACACGGGTGCATGCCCTGTGGGCGGAACTGACCGAGGCCCATGTGACGGCCGCTTTCGAAGGGGCGCCCTGGATGTCCGGCATAGAGGACGTCTGGGCGGAGATCCGGGGGAACGGCGACTACTGCGCTGTCATCTCGCTGTCACCCTCCTTCTTCGTGGAACGGCTGAGAGCGTGGGGAGCGCACGCGGCGCATGGCTCGCGGTTTCCCGCCGTGCCCTTCACGGAGGCGGTCGATCCGGCGGGGATTCTCAGCAGCGCAGCCAAGGTGCGGATCGCGGACCGGCTCTGTGAAGAGTTCGAGGTGAGCAGGGCCGACTGTGTCGCCTATGGCGACTCATCGTCGGACAAGGACCTGTTCGGTGCCGTGCCGGTATCCGTCGCGGTCAATGCGGATCGGCATCTGCAGGCTCTCGCCACCCACGGCTACGTAGGACGGGATCTGTGGGATGCCTATGAATTGGTCCATCGCGCCCGGTAATTGAGGCAATTGATGGATCGACCCCCGTCAATTCGTGGTGATGCGAGGGGGGACTTGTGTGTGCAGCCGCTGCCGGTATGGTCGAGTCCGGTTCGCGTCCACCGACATGTGCGCATGTCCCGTGGGGGCACGAACGCAGGCCAATGCAGCCTAACGGGACGGAGAGATCGAAGACCCGCATTTTCCGTTACACGGTCGGGCGTTGGCTCGAGGTGGGATGCTGCGGTGAGGGTACTGCGGCCAATGTCACATTCTCGCCTTACTTGTCCGTACGGAGCGAGAATCCGGGTTCAATGTGGCCGCATTGGCCGACGGGGACTGAACGGGGAAAGCAAGCACGCCGTCTGCGGGGGAAAGCAGGCACTTTCCGACCGCGGAAGTGCGCAGACCGACCGAAAGATGTTCGAGGCGAGGCACACCATGGACGCTCCGACCACCACGTCGGCCGACAACGGTACTTCCGGCGGCAACGGCGGGGGCGGCTGGTTCACGCCGCGCAAGGAGCCGGCGCCTTCCGCCGGCGACCAGGGGGCGGCCGACGGCCGTCGGCTGGCCGCGATGCGTCCGGTAGGACGGCCCGCCACGGGGCACGGAGCGCCGGAGCAGGGATCGTCGACGCAGGAACGAATATCACCGGCCGTGGAAGCGCCACCCGCCTCGCATGATGCGGCGCCGACATCCCACGACGCGCAGTCGCCAGGGATGCGATACCCCGAGGCGGCGCCGACGGGGACACGGACCCACGAGCCCGTGCCGGCGCAGGAGCGCCTCCGCCAGGCACCACAGCCTGAGGCGCGACATCCGGAGCCAGAGCCCGCCCACGACGTCGTACAGGCACAGGCCGGTCCCGAGCGGCCCCCGTACGGCTCTCTGCAGCCCGATCCCGGCCCACAGCCGCGGGTGCCCGCCCAACGGCCCACTTCCGAGACACCCCCCGGTCCAAAGGCGTCCCCCGACGCCATGCTGATCCGCCGGACCATGGCCGAGGTCGGCGCCGTCGCCGACAAGGTCACCTCCTACTTCTACGCGCTGCTCTTCGTGCGCCACCCCGAACTGCGCTCACTGTTCCCGGCCGCGATGGACACCCAGCGGGACCGGCTGCTCAAGGCGCTGCTGACCGCCGCCGAGCACATCGACAACACCGAGGTCCTCGTCGCGTATCTGCAGAACCTCGGCCGTGGACACCGCAAGTACGGCACGCGGCCCGAGCACTACCCGGCCGTCGGTGAGTGCCTCATCGGCTCGCTCAGCCGGTACGCCTCGGCGATCTGGGACACCGAGATGGAGGCGGCCTGGGTGCGGGCGTACACGACCATCTCTCAGGTCATGATCGACGCGGCGGCCGCCGACGAACTGCGCGCCCCGGCCTGGTGGTATGCCGAGGTGGTCTCACACGATCTCAGGACCCCGGACGTCGCGGTCATCACCGTCCGTCCCGACCAGCCGTACCCCTTCCTCGCCGGGCAGTACACGAGCCTGGAGACGCCGTGGTGGCCGCGGATCTGGCGGCACTACTCGTTCGCCTCGGCGCCCCGCTCCGACGGGCTGCTGTCGTTCCACGTGAAGGCAGTTCCGGCGGGCTGGGTGTCCAACGCGCTGGTGCACCGCGCCCGGCCCGGCGACATCGTCCGGCTCGGACCCCCGGCCGGCTCGATGACCGTCGACCACACCACAGACAGTGGACTGCTCTGTCTGGGCGGCGGCACCGGGATAGCGCCTATCAAGGCCCTGGTCGAGGATGTCGCCGAGCACGGGGAGCGCCGCCCGGTCGAGGTCTTCTACGGTGCTCGCACCGGTCACGACCTGTACGACATCGACACGATGCTGCGGCTCCAGCAGAGCCACCCGTGGCTCGCGGTGCGCCCTGTCGTCGACCAGCAGGCCCATCTCCAGCTGCCGGACGTCGTGCGCGAGTACGGGCCGTGGAATGAGTACGACGCGTATCTCTCGGGTCCGCCCGGGATGATCCGCAGCGGTGTCCACGCGCTGAGGGACATCGGCATCCCGTCGGACCGCATACGCCACGACTCGGTGGAGGAACTCGTCGCTGCCGGGGACTGACCTGGGCCCCAAGCACGCCCGGACAAGCCGCAGCAGCGCGAGTCAGCCCAGGTCGGGCGCGTGCATCGCCCGTACGCCCTCGATGTTCCCGTCGAGGTAGTGCCGCAGTGACAGCGGTACGAGGTGGACGGAGGCGATCCCGACCCGGGTGAACGGCACACGTACGATCTCGTACTCGCCGCAGGGTTGGTCCACCTCGGGACCGTGCCGCAGGGCCGGGTCCATGGACTCAAGGCGGCAGACGAAGAAGTGCTGCACCTTCACGCCGGTCGCGCCGCCGTCGTCGCCGATGTGCTCGACGGTGTCGACGAAGCAGGGCACTACATCGGTGATCTTTGCGCCGAGTTCCTCGTGCACTTCACGGTGGAGTGCGTCGACAACAGTCGTGTCTTCCGGTTCGACCCCGCCACCCGGTGTGAGCCAGTAGGGATCGACGCCGGGCTTGGTGCGCTTGATCAAGACCAGATCGTCGCCATCGAGCAGGATGGCGCGGGCGGTGCGCTTGACCACGGGTCGGACGGTCATGGGAGAAATGTGGCCCGGCTGGTTCCACGTGAAACATCGCACAGCCCCAAGAGCTTCAGAAACGGGCCTCCGTACGGGGTGAGCCCTCCCGGTCTTGGCTCCAGCCGACGCCTGGGCCGGCCTCAGCTCCAGTCGGCGGCCGCCCTCAGCAGCCACTCGTGCGCCCGCGCGATATGCGGCATCGCCAGTGTTCCGGTGCGCACCACCAGGAAGTACGTGCGCAGGGGAGGTATCGCCGGGTCGAGGAGCGCCACGACGTCGCCGCGCTCCAGGGCGTCGGTGCACAGATACCGGGGCAGCACGGCGAGTCCGGCGCCCGCAGCGGTGCAGGCGAGGACCGCGCGCAGATCGGGGACGACGACGGTGCCCGAGGCTGCCGGGCGGCAGTCGAAGACAGAGGCCCAGTAGCGGGCGACGAGCGGCAGCGACTCGTGCACCTCGACCACGGGGAGGTTCTCCAGTGCGTGCGCGCCCTTGCGGCGCAGCTTGCCCGGGCCGACACAGGCGGCCCAGCGCGGAGCGGCGACCAGGACGTGCTCTTCGTCGCAGAGCGGAGTCGCGGTGAGCAGCGCACCCCGTGGGCGGGCCGTCGTAATGGCCAAATCATGATGTCCGGCAGCCAGCCCCTCCAGCGTCTCCTCGGCGTTCCCGAAGGAGGCGCGCAGCGCGAAGCCCTGGCCGTCGTCGCCTGTCAGCTCCGTCAGCGCGGGCAGGGCCCGCTCGGCGGTGAACTCCGGTGGTCCTGCGAGGTGCAGGGTGCGTAAGGACGAGTCCTCGTCGAGCCCGGCTTCGGCGATCTCCACCAGGGCGTCCAGATGCGGAGCCGCCTTGTGGGCAAGCTCGTCGCCGATGGTGGTCGGAGTCACCCCGCGAGCCTGGCGCAGAAACAGGGGCCGTCCCAACTGCCGCTCCAGCGTGCGGATCTGTGAGGTGACGGCGGGCTGCGAGAGCCCGAGCAACGCGGCGGCGCGCGTGAAGGAACCGGCCCGGTGCACAGTCACAAAAGTGCGCAGCAAGGCCAAGTCCATGGTGCCCCTCCCCTCCCAGCACCCCCGCGCGAGCCTCAACTATAAATAAGTCGATAGGTCTCTGTCGCTACCGTGATTGGACACTGACACAGAGTCAACTAGCCTTGTTTGCACGGTTCTTCGCGCGCGGAACCGGGACGGTCCGAGCCACGAGGGGGGAGGCTCGGACCGTCCGTTGTACGTAGCGGGGTACTAAACCGGCGTCGCCGACGCGCGCCGCCGCGTACTCACCGGTCGCTCAGTAGGCATTCACTCCGCGGATTCGTCGAGTGCCCGCAGCACGTCCGCCACCAGGTCCTCGGGATCCTCAGCGCCGGCCGAGAAACGGATGAAGCCTTCCGGCACCGCGTCCCCGCCCCACCGGCCGCGCCGCTCGGCCGTGGACCGCACGCCACCGAAGCTCGTCGCGTCGTCCACCAGAAGCAGCGCGTCGAGGAAACGGTCGGCACGCGCGCGCGTGGGCAGAGTGAAGGACACCACACACCCGAAGCGCCGCATCTGCTGCGAAGCGATCTTGTGCGAGGGGTCGTCGCTCAGTCCCGGATAGCGCAGTCCGGCGACCTCGGGCCGCTCCCGCAACGCCTCGGCGATCGCCAGAGCGTTGGCGGTCTGCCGGTCGGCGCGCAGCTGGAGCGTGGCCAGCGAGCGGTGTGCCAGCCAAGCCTCCATGGGGCCGGGGATCGCGCCGACGATCTTCCGCCAGCGCCGCACGGGAGCCATCAGAGCGGTGTCGAGCGCGGTGACGTATCCCAGAAGGATGTCGCCGTGCCCGGTGAGCATCTTGGTGCCGCTGGCCACGGAGAAGTCGGCACCCAGCTCCAGCGGGCGCTGGCCGAGCGGGGTCGCGAGGGTGTTGTCGACCGCGACGAGGGTGCCCTGGGCGTGTGCCGCCGCGACGAGCCGCCGTACGTCGCACACGTCGAGGCCCGGGTTCGACGGGGTCTCGATCCACAGCAGCTTCGCCCCGTCGAGAACCTCCAGCTGGGCGTCGCCACCGGTCGGGGCGGTGCGCACCTCGATGCCGTACGCGGTCAGCTGCTCGCGCACCAGCGGCAGCACCTGATAGCCGTCGTCGGGCAGGACCACGATGTCGCCGGCGCGCAGCTGGGAGAAGAGGACCGCCGAGATCGCGGCCATGCCCGAGGGGAAGGCGAGCGTCTCGACGCCGTCCTGTCCGGGGGCCTCCAGCTCGCCGATGGCACGCTCCAGGAGCGTCCACGTCGGGTTCTCGTCACGGCCGTAGGTGTACGGGCCGGTGGGCTCGCCCGGCAGATGGAAGTGCGCGGCGAAGACCGGGCCCGGGAGCGTCGGCTCGTACTTGACGGGTTCGGGCAGTCCGGCCCGCACCGCGCGCGTGCCGTCACCTGTTCCCGTGACGAAATCCCCTGACGTCATGCCGCCCGTCCCTCCACTTTCTCCTGTATCGCGGCGACCAGTCCTGGGCTCGCCGCTACCACCATCTCAAGACACTCCTCGAAGCGGTCCATACGTCCGTAATACGGATCAGGGACGTCCAGGTCGTCGCCCGCAGCGGGGTCGTACGACCGCAGGAGCCGGATCTTGGTCGCGTCCTCCGGAGTAGGTGCGAGGCGGCGCAGCGCCTTCAGATGACCGGAGTCGAGGGCGATGACGAGGTCGAGGCGAGAGAACCACGAGACCTGGAACTGCCGGGCCGCGTGGTCGCTCTCGTAGCCGCCCGCCTCCAGTACGGCGACGGTGCGGGAGTCGGAGCCGTCGCCCTCGTGCCAGCCGCCCGTGCCCGCGCTGTCGACCTCGACCAGGCCATCGAGCCCGGCCTCTTCTATATGGGCCCGGAAGACGGACTCGGCCATGGGGGAGCGGCAGATGTTGCCTGTGCAGACGAAGCAGACTCGATAGGGCATCGTGCACTCAGTCCTTGCCGTCGGGCAACACGACGTTGAGCGCCCAGGACACGATGGAGATGATCAGGCCGCCGAGGACCGCGGTCCAGAAGCCCTCGACGTGGAAGCTCAGGTCGAGCTTGTCGGCCAGCCACGAGGTGAGCAGCAGCATCAGGGCATTGACCACCAGGGTGATCAGGCCGAGCGTGAGAATGAACAGCGGGAAGGTCAGCACCTTCACGACCGGCTTGACCAGGAAATTCACCAGGCCGAAGACCAGCGCCACGATCAGCAGCGTGCCGACCTTCTTGCCGGTGCTGTCGCCCGTCAGGGTGATCTTGTCGAGCAGCCACACGGCGACGGCCAGGGCCCCTGCGTTGGCGAGCGTCTTGACTACGAAATTCTTCATGTGTCTGATCGTGGCAGAAGAGATCGACGGGCGGACCAGGCTGGGGATACAGCCTGCGGCGTACGAGAGCGGACGAGGGCGATGAAGGCATTCCGGCTGGACGAACTGGAGGCGGAACGCGCCGCCAACGATGGCGCCTACCTGCAGTTTCTGCGCGAGCGGAACATGTCGGTGGGCCTGTACGCACTCGACGCGGGCGGCCTCGACCCGCAGAAGCCGCACCAGCAGGACGAGGTCTACTTCGTGGTGAGCGGGCGCGCATCGATCACCGTCGGTCTGGAGACCACCCAGGTGGCGCGTGGCAGCGTCGTCTACGTACCCGCCGGGGTCGCCCACAAGTTCCACCACATCACCGAGGACCTGAGGGTTCTGGTGGTGTTCTCTCCGCCGGAGAGCTGACCTCCGCCTCAGGGTTCCCTAGGGGAACGGTCAGGGGAGGACAAGGGGTGCGAGGCCCCCGCCCGGCCCCCTCTCGGCCTTAGCATCGAGTGCAGGACATCAACGCAGGACATCTGAGAACCCGTAAGCAGCGCTCCGGACTTGGGGCAACGGCAGAGAGGTAAGGACGAGGGCGATGCGAGAGATCTTCAACGGTATGCCGTGGTGGGTGAAGTGGGTCGCGGTGCCGGTCATCGCCCTGGTTGTGTTCGGCACGGTGATAGTCAGCGTGCTCAGCGTGGTCATCAGCCTGCTCTTCAAGGCCCTGGTCTTCGTCGCGCTGGTCGGCGGACTGATCTACATCGTGCGGAAGTTCATGTCGAGCTCGTCGTCGCGCAGTGACTGGTGAGGCTTCGCTCGGTGACGGGTGGGGCTTCGCTCGGTGACGGGTGAGACGCGAGAGGGTGAGCGACGGATAACGGGAACCTGAGGTTCCCTCGGGCGAGGGAAGTTTCCGGCGAGGCCGTCTGTGCGCGGTGGCAGGCGGTTAAAGTCCGGAATTCGACGCGGGGTCGACCCCCCGCGGGCAGCGCACAGCCCCCTCCCGTGTTCCCCCGCACGGGCGGTCCCCCTCGCGCCTTAGGGAGTGCCCCTTGGCCACGGTTGACACCGCACCCGCAGATTCCCCCACTCCGCCCGTCCAGCGATCGGGCGTGCCCGCGGGATCATGTGTCCCGCCCACCCAGCCGCGCACCACGCCCGGAGAGACATGCGCCCCGCGCACCTCTCCTGCGCAGGCCGCGCCCCTGGAGCCGCACGCCACGACCCTGATCGGCTCCGTGCAGCGCGCGATGCGTCTGCTGGAGGCCGTCGCTGCGCGCGATCACGGCGCCCCCGCCAAGCAGCTCGCCCGGGAGGCCGGGCTCGCGCTGCCGACGGCGTACCACCTGCTGCGCACCCTGGTCCATGAGGGCTATCTGCGCCGCGACAAGGGGCTGTTCTTCCTAGGTGAGGCCGCCGAGCAGCTGAGCAGCAGCGGAGCGCAGCAGAAACGTCGCAGCACGGTGAGCGACGCGCTCGCGCACTGGCGCGATTCGATCGGCGTTCCCGTGTACTACGCGATCTACCGCGACGGCGAGATCGAGGTCATGTGCGTCGCCGACACCCCGGGCAACCCCGCGGTCGAGGAGTGGGCCGACTTCCGGGAGACCGGGCACGCGCACGCGATCGGCCAGTGCCTGCTGTCCCAGTTGGACGAGAAGGCCCGCCGGGACCACCTCGACCGCTACCCGGTGCAGTCGATCACTCCGTACACGGTGCGTGACAATGACAGCCTGCTGCGACGCCTGGATCGGACGGGACGGATGGAGCCCGTCATCGAGCGCCAGGAATACGCGCTGGGCACCGTCTGCGCCGCGATCCCCATCACGGCAGGCTCAACTGCGGGGACGATGGCCATTTCTCTGCCTTCTCATCAGGCCGGGCGACTGCTGCCCGCCGCACGCCAATTGCAGAGCGAAATCGGCAAGTTGCTAGGGACACTCGCGATCTCTATCAGTATCTGAAAACTCACTCCTTGTGATCACTCGTGCACGTTGAGCAAGATTCCAGCAGTGTCAGGGGGACGATTCCTGGCCAGTCGACGGCAAACGACGGGGTAGGCGATGCGCGAGTCGGTACAGGCAGAGGTCATGATGAACTTCCTCGTGTCGGAGGAGTTGTCCTTCCGTATTCCGGTGGAGCTCCGATACGAGACCTGTGATCCGTACGCGGTGCGGCTGACCTTCCATTTGCCCGGAGACGCTCCTGTGACCTGGGCATTCGGGCGGGAGTTGCTGGTCGACGGCGTGGGCCGGCCATGCGGTGACGGCGATGTGCACATCGCGCCCGCAGACCCGGAGGCGTTCGGCGAGGTGCTGATCCGGCTTCAGGTGGGCGGCGACCACGCGCTGTTCCGGTCCGGCGCGGCGCCGCTCGTGGCATTTCTCGACCGTACGGACAAGCTGGTGCCGCTGGGGCAGGAGCGTTCCCTGGCCGACTTCGACACGCACCTCGACGAGGCGCTGGACCGTATTCTGGCGGAGGAGCAGAGCGCGGGCTGACGCACCGCCACCCTCCCAGTGGAGTAACGCTTCCTCACAAGGGGCGCGGCGCCGGATGCTCTCAGCGCTTGCGGCGACGGCCCTTCCCACTGCGTACCGGCGTCCTGGCTCCCGCGGGCTCCACAGGTCCGGCCTCGGTGTCCGTGCGGTCCGCGGATACCACCAGCGCGGCCAGCGCCGTGGTCACCGGCACCGAGGCGACCAGGCCGATCGAGCCGATCAGGGTGCGCACGATCTCCTCGGCGACCAGCTCGCTGTTGGCGACCGCGCCCACGCTGCTCTGCGCGATCGAGAAGAGCAGCAGCAGCGGCAGCGCGGCGCCCGCGTACGCCAGGACAAGGGTGTTGACGACCGATGCGATGTGGTCGCGGCCGATGCGGATGCCCGCGCGGTACAGGCCACGCCAGCCCATCGTCGGATTCGCCTCGTGCAGCTCCCAGACCGCGGACGTCTGCGTCACCGTCACATCGTCGAGCACACCGAGCGAACCGATGATGACACCCGCCAGCAGCAGACCGCTCATGTCGATGGACGGATACAAGCCGTGGATCAGGCCGGTGTTGTCGTCGGTGTTTCCGGTCAGCGCCGCCCAGCCGATGAAGACGGAGCCGAGCACGCCGATCAGTACCAGCGAGAGCAGTGTGCCGATGACGGCCACCGACGTGCGGGCCGAGAGGCCGTGGCACATGTAGAGCGCGATCAGCATGATGGCGCTGGCCCCGACGACCGCCACGATCAGCGGGTCCGAGCCGTGCAGGATCGCCGGCAGGATGAAGAAATTCAGGATCAGGAAGCTGATGGCCAGCGCGATGAGCGCCATGACGCCGCGCATCCGGCCCACCACCACGACGACCAGCGCGAAGATCCCCGCGAGCAGCGCCAGGGGGAACTTCCGGTTCACGTCGGTGACCGAGTACTGCAAGTCCTTGGGCGCGGAGGGCTCGTACGCGACCACGACCTTCTCGCCCTGGTGCAACTGCCGTGACTGGTCCGGCTGGACGATCTCGGTGAACGTACGGCCCTTGTCCTTGCCGGTGTCGATCCGAATCGTCGCCTTCTTGCAGTCACCCGTCGCCTGCTGCTGCGCGGAGGAGCCCTCAGCGGTGGACGTGTCACCGGTCGGGGTCTCCCCCGAGGCGTTCACGGACTTGCAGTCCACCTTGTCGACCTTGGCGACCGTCGCCTGCTGGGTCTGCCGGTCGAAGCCGACGCCGGTGCGCTCGTGGGACGGTGCGCCGCCGGGCCAGAGCACCACGAGCCCCACGACGACCGCCGTCGCGAAGGGGATCAGTACCGCGGCGATGACCTTGCGCAGGTGCTTGGAGACGGGCGTTGCAGGGCCGTGGCTGTGACTGTGCGAGTGGCCGTGCGCGCCGCCAGGACCGTGGCTGTCGCCGGGGCTCGGGCCATGGCCGCCACCGCCCGGTCCATGTCCGCGGCCGTCGCCGGAACCGTGTCCATGGCCGTCACCGGAGCCGGACCCGCGAGGCGGATCGGACGGTGGGAACGGAGGCTGCTGCATTGTGGTCACCGCCCGATCATCGCAAGAACGAAGGGGGCCCTCTGTTCAGCGCGCCAGATATGACGCTAGCGTGGAGGCACCTTTGCACACGCGGGAGCTCGGAGCACCGGGCTGAGAGGGCGCTGACCTTCGTCTCGGCGATGTTTCACATGAAACATCGACAGACGGAAGCCGCTGCGTCGACCGCCGAACCTGTTACCGGGTAATGCCGGCGTAGGGAGTAGGTCTCATGACCAACAAGGACGTACGCACGCCTGCCTCCAGCCAGACGGATGGGGCGCTTGCTCCGGCCGAGAACGGTGGGGCATCCGCCCCGGCCGAGAACGGCGAGGCCGGGAAGTCCATTGGCTGGCACAAGGCGTATGTCGGCGGCTCACGCCCTGATCTACGAGTGCCGGTCCGCCAGGTGCACCTCACAAACGGGCAGTCCGTCACGCTGTACGACACCTCCGGCCCGTACACCGATCCGACCGTCGACACCGACGTACGCAGGGGTCTGACGCCGCTGCGCGAGAACTGGATCATCGCCCGCGGCGACACCGAGGAGTACGCGGGCCGTCCGGTCCGCCCCGAGGACGACGGGGTCAAGCACACGTCGCCGCGCGGGGGGCTGCGCAACCTCGACGCGGTCTTCCCGGGGCGGCCGCGCCAGCCGCGCCGGGGCCGCCCCGGACAGGCGGTGACGCAACTTGCGTACGCCCGCCACGGTGAGATCACGCCCGAGATGGAGTTCGTGGCGGTCCGCGAGAACATCGACCCCGAGGTCGTACGCGAGGAGATCGCCGCGGGTCGCGCGGTGCTGCCCGCGAACGTCAACCACCCGGAGATCGAGCCGATGATCATCGGCAAGCGGTTCCTGGTGAAGGTCAACGCCAACATCGGCAACTCGGCCGTGACGTCCTCCATCGAGGAGGAGGTCGAGAAGATGACCTGGGCGACCCGCTGGGGCGCCGACACGGTCATGGACCTGTCCACCGGCCGCAACATCCACACCACCCGCGAGTGGGTGCTGCGCAACTCCCCCGTCCCCATCGGCACGGTGCCGCTCTATCAGGCGCTGGAGAAGGTCGACGGCCGCGCCGAGGAACTGACCTGGGAGATCTACAAGGACACGGTCATCGAGCAGGCTGAGCAGGGCGTGGACTACATGACGGTCCACGCGGGCGTGCGCCTGCCGTATGTGCCCCTCACCGCGAACCGCAAGACAGGCATCGTCTCGCGCGGCGGCTCGATCATGGCGGCCTGGTGCCTGGCGCACCACAAGGAGTCGTTCCTGTACGAGAACTTCGAGGAGCTCTGCGAGATCCTCGCGGCGTACGACGTCACGTACTCACTCGGCGACGGCCTGCGGCCCGGCTCCATCGCGGACGCCAACGACGCTGCGCAGTTCGCGGAGTTGAGGACGCTCGGGGAACTCAACACGATCGCCAAGCGTTTCAACGTACAGACCATGATCGAAGGGCCGGGACATGTCCCGATGCACAAGATCAAGGAGAACATCGACCTTCAGCAGGAGATCTGTGATGAAGCTCCGTTCTATACGCTCGGCCCGCTGACGACGGACGTCGCGCCGGCGTACGACCACATCACCTCCGGCATCGGTGCCGCGATGATCGCCTGGTGGGGCACGGCCATGCTCTGCTATGTCACGCCCAAGGAGCACTTGGGCCTGCCCAACCGTGACGACGTCAAGACCGGCGTCATCACCTACAAGATCGCCGCCCACGCAGCCGACCTCGCCAAGGGGCACCCCGGTGCGCAGGAATGGGATGACGCGCTGTCCGACGCCCGCTTCGAGTTCCGGTGGGAGGACCAGTTCAATCTGGCCCTCGACCCGGACACGGCACGGGAGTTCCACGACGAGACACTGCCGGCCGAACCCGCCAAGACGGCCCACTTCTGCTCCATGTGCGGGCCGAAGTTCTGCTCGATGAAGATTAGCCAAAGCATCACAGAGCAGTTCGGTGGTACAGCGGCTGCCGGGGCGTCTGCGGAGGAGGTCGCTGAGGGGATGCTCCAGAAGTCGAAGGAGTTCGCCGCGAGCGGTAACAGGGTCTACCTGCCGCTGGCGGACTGACTGCTGCAACGGCGGTGTTCCCTGGGGCAGTCGACCAAGGAGCGCCGCCGTAGTTCACTGTCGCTGGGCATTCCTGAGCCGCTCGACCTGCTTGTTGATCAAATCGGCGGGGAAGAAGGCGGGACTGCCACCCACCTTCATCGTGTCGAACGATGCGATGGTGGTACCGACTCGAACAACGAAGTATCGATCGATCCGGGGGACTGTCCTGTCTGGCCCGCCCTTCTTTGCCGGAGGGAGAGTGGCAGGGGTAGTCATGCGGAAGCGCACCGCTTCGTCGCCGATGTCCAGTGACTTCTCGGCAGTTATCTCCGCCTGGTACTTCCCGGTATAGCCCACCCCGGAGAAGGACTTGCATGTCTTGAGCCCGTTACGTACCTGTTTGAAGGCCTGTTGAGCCCCCGTGCCTTCGTAGGCCGCAAGTGTGGAGCCCCCTGGATAGATGTCGCCGTTCCAGTTGAAGATCTGGAGCACAACGGCAGACCTGGCCACACCGCTCGTGGAGTCAAACACCTTCTGACAGACAGGATCTGAGACAGGAGGGAACGACTCTTGTTCGCTCTTCGGGTGGGGCACCTGTATCGCTGTCCCGCCTTCATCGGCCTGAGGAACTTCTCCCTCTTGGAAGACAAGGGACTTCAACTGTTCCGTGGTCAGGGGACGTGCGGCGACTTCAGCCGAAGCTGATTCCCTTGCTGTCTCCTTTGAGGAGTGCGCCCCTTGATCCGTTCCGCAACTACAGATGGCTGGTGCGGCGGCGACCAGCATTGCGCTGGTCAGCTTCGGCCGCGATGAACCGGCGAGCATCTTCGCCCAGGGAGTGTGATCAGGGACGCAGACGCTACCGCGCCACCCAGCGCTTCGGCAGACGGTTTCAGGGTCCGACGTGCCGCTTCGCACCCAGGGTCGGCTCCGATCGGATGCGGGGTCTGCTCTTATCGGCCCATCTCAGGGGTGTGGTTGCCTTCGATGAAGATCTCGCAGGACATCCGCCGCGAGCACGGCGGTTCGCAGGTGGAGATCGAGGAGGACATGGCGCAGAAGTCCAAGGAGTTCGCGGCAGCGGGCAACCGGGTTTCTCTGCCGTTGGCGGACTGAGGCGCGCACGAGTGCGTGGTGTTCGGAGCCGTCCGAGGCTCGTGTATGTGCATCGGGCGGCTCCGGGACCGGGTTCTGTCGGCAGACTGGGCGCATGACAGCGACATCCATGAGCAAGGGCGCCAACCTTCCCGTGGCCGCCGAGGCTGTTGAGGTCGTGCTCGGCTGGGCCGGGGGGCCCGGTGCGCCGGACGCCGATGCCTCGGCGCTGCTGCTCGGTGCGGGTGGACGGGTGCGGGACGACGGGGACTTCGTCTTCTACAACCAGCCGCAGCATGCCTCCGGGGCCGTACGGCACCTCGGGAAGCGGCGGGACGGCGGAGCCACGACGGACTCGGTCGGAGTTGATCTGCGCGCCCTGGAGCCGGGCATCGAGCGGGTCGTCCTGTGCGCCTCGGCCGACGGCGGCACCTTCGGTCAGCTGTCCGGACTGATGCTGACGTTGCTCGACGCCGGGACGCGGCAGGAGCTCGCGCGCTTCGAGATGGAGGCCACGACGGAGACGGCGTTCATCGGTGGTGAGCTGTATCTGCGGGGCGGCCAGTGGAAGTTCCGCGCGGTCGGACAGGGCTACGCGTCCGGGCTCGCGGGCCTGGCCACCGACTTCGGGATCAGTGTGGACGACGAGGGTGGGGCCTCTGCGTCTGCCGCCGGCTCCGGATCCGGGGCGGGTGCCGCGTCGGCGGTGCCGCCCGCGGTGACTGCCGCGGGCCCACCGGTGGTGCCGCAGTCCGCGGGACCGCCCGTCGCGCCGCCTGTGGTCCCGCCCGCCCCGCAGGTTCCGTCGGCGCCCCCAGGACCCGTCCCCCGCCTCACCAAGGGCGAGGAGCAGTTGCCCGTGGACATGCGCAAGCGGCTCTCCCTGCGCAAGGAGCAGGTGGCGGTCAGTCTGCGCAAGCGGGGGGCGGAGGGGGTCATGGCGCGTGTCGTGCTGGTGCTCGATGCCTCCGGGTCGATGTCCTTCCTGTACTCGAAGGGCGTCGTGGCCGACGTGGTGGAGCGGATGGCCGCGGTGGCCGCGCAGCTGGACGACGACGGAGTGATGCAGGCGTGGACGTTCGCGTCCCATGCGGCCCGGCTGCCGGATCTCGGTCTGGGGGAACTGCCCGAGTGGCTGGAGCTCCACGTCCGGGTCGGTGAGCTGAGCCTGTTCCGACGGAGCAAGAAGCCGCGGAAGGGGCTGCGGCCGGGGCAGGTGGACATGCGCGCGGTCGGGATCCAGAACGAGGAGCAGAAGGTGATCGCCGAGGTCCGGACGTATGTGCGTGAGCACCCGGCCGCCGATCCCACCCTGGTGCTGTTCTTCTCCGACGGGGGTGTCTTTCGCAACAAGGAGATCGAGAAGGAGCTGCGGGAAGCGGTCGAGGAGCCGATCTTCTGGCAGTTCGTGGGCCTGGGCCGGTCCAACTACGGAGTGCTGGAGCGGTTCGACACACTGCCGGGCCGACGCGTCGACAACGTCGGCTTCTTCGCGGTCGACGACATCAGCAGCGTCCCGGACCCGGAGCTGTACGACCGGCTGCTGTCCGAGTTTCCGGCCTGGACGACCGCGGCCCGGCAGCTCGGCATCATCTGACCGTAGCCTTCCGGGTCGCGCGGCATCCGACCGGGTCCTGCCGGGCCGGGCATCGGCTGACGGCGCCCGGCCAGGGGGATTTCGGACGCGCCCGGCCAGGGAGCGTGCGGGCGTACGTCACTCACCGGTTCGGGCCCGCGCCCCATCAGCGCGGGCCCCCGGTTCCTCCCCGCATCCCGGCCCTCACCCTCGGTCATGGGCCACCCGGTCGGCCCGGGCGTCACTCCGGCTGGTGCTCCGGTCCTCCGAAGTCCGGGCTCGTGAAGTCCGGGCTGGAGAAGCTCGGGCGCGGGCCGGCCGCGGGTCCACCCTCGGGACTGCTGAACCCCGGCCGGTTGTAGCCGAGTTGCGGGATGCGGCTGGGCGTCGGTGCCGGACGGCCCAGTGCCGCCGAGCCCGGGTCGGCGAGGGCCTCCCGGAGGAACGGCAGGATGCCGCGCTCCAGCAGGGCCTCGTGCCAGGCTTCCCTGGCCCGGGCCACCTGTTCGTCCAGCTCGCCGCGCGCTCCGGCCTGGAGCGAGGACGAGCTGTTGCGCAGTGCTGTCAGCAGCAGTCCGACCGCGGCGACGAGAATCGCGGCCGCCGTGACCGCGCCGAAGACCCATCCGGTGGTGAGGAGGGTCTTGGCGAACGTCTGCTCGGGGTCGAGCATCTTCAGGAGGTACCCCACGAGCAGGAATATCGCCGCCGCTGTTCCGGCGAGGACGGGGGCTAGCACCGCGACGACGGCGATGGCGCCGGCACCGGCGGTCTCGGACACCTCCCCCACGGTGGCGGCGAGCCCGATCGCGGTCGCGCCCGGCTCCGCGGAGCCGGCTTCCTCGCTCACGACCCGGGTGGACGGCGCCGGCTGACGCAGTTCCTCGCGGACCCTCACGTAATGCTGGTATTCGGTCACCGCGGCCGCCGTGATGAGTGCGCTGGCGTTCAACGCCATGGTGCGCAGTTGTTCGGGGTTGAGCCGCTGGCCGACAGCGGCGAGTTCCGGACGGTGTGGTGCGGAGCGCAGCGCCTCATCGAGGATCCGCTCGTAATCCTGGCGGTCCTCGCTCAGCAGGTGCTGCGGAACGCTGTTCATGTGCATCCCCCGATGCTCCGTAGGGCTGGTGGCTCGCACGCTGACGAGCCGTCGGGCAGAAACGGAGGGGAGCCTGCTACGGATAAGCCGATGGTAGAGCGGTGACGGCACGCCGTGACAGGGGGTTTCCAGAAATTGCCCCCTGGCCAGCGCAGTCCTCCTGCGGGGACGCCTGCCCGGTGAACGCTCAGGTATCCAGAGGCAATTGCTGGACCAGTAGCTTTCCGGCCATGGTCACGCCGCCATCCATCGCGATGGCCAGCCCTTCGGCGTACAGATGCGGTCCCTCGACCACCGGACCGGCGCCGTCTTCGTCGTCCTCCGAGCCGACCTCACCCAAGAGGTACGGAATGGGGCTGTGACCATGGACGATGCGGGTGCCGCCGTACGCTCCCAGCAGTTCGCGGACGGCATCGGCGCCCCCGTCGTCGCGGAAGGCGAAGCGCTTGGTGAACTTGCGGAAGAGGTCCCAGCACTCGTCCGCGTCGTTGCGGGTGAGTGTCTCGCGGACGGTGTCGTTGACCGCTTCGATGGAGTCGCCGTAGTCGAGGTAGGCAGTGGTGTCGGAGTGCACCAGGAGGTGCCCGTCGACCTGCTCCATGGCATCGAGGCGGGCCATCCACTGCAAATGGTGATCCTGGAGGCGGTCCATGTCGGTCTTCTGGCCGCCGTTGAGCAGCCAGGCCGCCTGGAAGGTGGCGGTGCCCGCCCCGGAGTTGACGGGGGTGTCGCCGAACCGCTTGGCGCCGAGCAGGAGCAGCTCGTGGTTGCCCATGAGCGCCTTGCAGTAGCCGCCGGCCGCGGCCGCTTCGGCGGACAGCCGCATCACGAGGTCGATCACGCCGATGCCGTCCGGGCCGCGGTCGGTGAAGTCGCCGAGGAACCACAGGCGCGCGGTCCCGGCGGACCAGTTGCCCGCGGCGTCGATGAGGCCTTGCTCCTGGAGCGCGGCGACCAACTGGTCGAGATAGCCGTGCACGTCACCGACGACGTACAGCGGACCGGGTCCGTCGGTCGGCTGCGGGGCGGCCGCGGCGGCGGGGTCAACAGCGACCTCAAGCGTGTCACCCCGGTTGATGACGGGCAGATCGCGCCGGGTGGGGGTGTACGCCTCCGAGGGGTCCGCCGGGTAGGCAGGGGACTCCTCGGCGGGTCTGGTGCCCCCACCGTGGGGCGTGCTCTGCGCGTACGGACCGGTCTCGTGGACGTACGCGGGCACCCGGAAGTCGCGCAACGTCGCCGTCCGCACCGCCTCGGGTCCCTGACCGGCCCCCTGAGTCATCGACCCCTCCACCACCATCGCGCCGCATCTGCACCGGATCGGACTGCCTGGTCGCAGCGGCCCGCGGTGTCGTCCGCCCATCATAGGAATGCGGATCGCGCCATGTGATGACCCAGGGGTGGTGAATCGGAGGAGGAGCCCAGTTCACTGCTGTTTTCGCCCGAATTGGGCGGGGGCTTTCCCCGCCCTTTCTGCGCAGGGCGTCAACCCTCCTCGGGTGATCGGGGCGGACTGACTGTCGTACGGGGCGGACGGCGTTCGGAGGACGTCCGCACGATCAGCTCCGTCGGTATCACCTGCTGGACCGGTTGGTCCGATTCGACCCCCTCGATGGCGTCGATGAGGAGCTGGACCACCGCCGTGCCGATCCGGCGCGGCTTGAGGGAGAGCGTCGTGATGGGCGGCTCGGTGTTGGCGTAGACGGTGGACTCGCTGCAGCAGACCAGCAGCAGGTCGTCCGGTACGCGCAGGCCGTAGCGCCGGGCCGCGGCGAGCAGGTCGGTACCGTTCGGGTCGAAGAGACCGTAGACGGCGTCAGGGCGGTCGGGTCGGGCGAGGAGCCGGTCGGCGGCGACGGCTCCCGCGCACGGATCGTGCGCAGGATAGGCCTCGTACACCGGATCCTGGCCCACACGCTCGCACCAGCGCAGGTATGCGGTGGTGGAGAGGTGGGTGTACGTGTCGGTGGTGGTTCCGGTGAGGAGGCCGATCCGGCGGGCGCCGGCCTCGGCCAGGTGGTCGAGGATTCCCAGGACCGCGGCCTCGTGGTCGTTGTCCACCCAGGCGGTGACCGGGAGCGAGCCGGCCGGGCGGCCGTCGGAGACGACCGGTAATCCCTGCCGGACCAGCTCGCTGACGACCGGGTCCTGGTCGGACGGGTCGATGACCACGGTTCCGTCCAGAGCGACGTTCGACCACACGTCGTGGCGCGAGGTCGCGGGGAGGATGACCAGGGCGTAGCCCCGGGCGAGCGCGGCCGAGGTGGCGGCTCTGGCCATCTCCGCGAAGTACGCGAACTCCGTGAAGGTGAAAGGTTCATCCCCGTACGTCGTCACGGTCAGGCCGATGAGGCCCGACTTGCCGGTACGGAGGGTTCGGGCCGCGGCCGACGGGCGATAGCCCAGCCGGTCGGCGACCTCGCGGACGTGGCGTCGGGTGGCGTCCGGGAGCCGGCCCTTACCGTTGAGGGCATCGGACACGGTCGTAATGGAGACCCCTGCGGCCGCAGCCACGTCTCTGATACCCGCCCGGCCCGGTCGACCGCCTCGGCGGGAGGTCTCCGCCCGGCTCACCTGGTGCTTCCCTGCTGCTGTCATGGCGAGCCGATAGTAGGGCTCATGCGGTGGGGTAGTGCGGACGCATATGCACTCGTTGACAGGTACGTTTCTGCATGGTCGAAGGCAGTCAACTTCCTTGGAAATAAAGGTAGTTGAAGGATTCTACGGTAGTACGTGACTTGTCGGCGCGCATGGGCCTGCCAAGGGGGCCATGTTTCGAAGAGGTCTCAACTCACCTTCACGAGGGATGCGCGCCACGGCGTGAGCCACCGGCGCGTGCGCGGCCGCATGGCGCGCCCCCCAGTCGGTACGCCTTCGTATGTGGATGCCCGGCAGGCGGTACGAGGATGATCACCGAGGCGTACGAGGATCACCGCCACGCCGCGCGTGAGTGATCGCAGGGGCGCGGCCGGCAGTGGCCCGGTTACCGTTCGCTTGTCCACAGGCCATTCGCAGCGGCGCCGAATCCTCATAAGGTGAGAAGCATTGGTAGCCGGTGGTGGTCATGAGCCGGTGGTGGTCACGAGGAGGACTGCGGTGAGCGAGACGAACCCCAAGCTGCGTGCCGAGCTGGAGGGTATCCCCACCTACAAGCCCGGCAAGCCCGCCGCGGCCGCCGGTCCGGTGGCGTACAAGCTGTCCTCCAACGAGAACCCGTATCCGCCGCTGCCCGGTGTGATCGAGAGCGTGACCGCCGCGACCGGATCCTTCAACCGCTACCCGGACATGGCGTGCACCGGGCTGATGAGCGAGCTGTCGGACCGCTTCGGCGTCCCCCTCTCGCACCTGGCGACCGGCACCGGCTCGGTCGGGGTCGCCCAGCAGCTGCTGCAGGCCACGAGCGGGCCCGGAGACGAGGTCATCTACGCCTGGCGGTCCTTCGAGGCGTACCCGATCATTACGCAGATCAGCGGCGCGACCTCGGTGAAGGTGCCGCTGACGCCGGGCGAGGTGCACGACCTGGATGCGATGGCGGACGCGATCACCGACCGGACCCGGCTGATTTTCGTCTGCAACCCCAACAATCCGACCGGCACCGTGGTGCGCCGGGCCGAGCTCGAGCGGTTCCTCGACCGGGTACCCAGCGATGTGCTGGTCGTGCTGGACGAGGCGTATCGCGAGTTCATCCGCGACGTCGAGGTGCCGGACGGCGTGGCGATCTACCGCGAGCGGCCCAACGTCTGCGTGCTGCGCACCTTCTCCAAGGCATACGGGCTCGCCGGCCTCCGGGTCGGCTTCGCGATCGCCCATGAGCCGGTCGCCGCGGCACTGCGCAAGACGGCGGTCCCCTTCGGCGTGAGCCAGCTGGCCCAGGACGCCGCGGTGGCGAGCCTGCGCGCCGAGGACGAGCTGCTCGGCCGGGTCGGCTCGCTGGTCTGCGAGCGCCAGCGCGTGGTCGAGGCACTGCACGGTCAGGGCTGGACGGTACCCGAGACGCAGGCCAACTTCGTGTGGCTGCGACTGGGGGAGCGCACGCTCGACTTCGCCGCCCACTGCGAGCAGGCCGGTGTCGTCGTACGCCCCTTCGCCGGCGAGGGCGTCCGAGTGACGATCGGCGAGACCGAGGCGAACGACATCTTCCTGAAGGCGACGGAAGCGTTCCGCAAGGAGCTCTAGTCGCCCACGAGTTCTACGCGTACGGGGTCGCCGTCGCGCACGGTGGCGAGCGTGCGCGGGTCGTTGTCGAGGTGGCCGAGGACGTTGCACAGGCTCGCGAGGCGGCATTCGTCGCCCCGCGAGATCGGTGTGGGTCCGTAGGGGAGCGCGAGGGCGTCTCCGGCGGTCCAGAAGGCCACCGTGCCGTGCTCGACGACTTGCTGGGCGTCCGCCTCGGGGGCGACCGGGACGCCCGTGTCGAAGTAGACCTCCTCGCCCCAGGTGCGGGCGGTGGAGGCGAGCGGCAGTGCCTTGGCGAGGGCCCGGACGGTCGGGGTGTCGTCGAGGGTCGCGGTGAGGTGCCCCGCGGGCCAGGAGATCCGTATCTGCATGTGCGAATTCAACAATATGTTGAATATCTTGCCAAGGGTCCGGCCGGGTCGTTCTCGACGGCGGCCGCACGTGTGACCCGTCTCGCCACGCTTAGGCACCCCCGCCCGTCACCCCTCGAGCGGCCATGCGTCATAATTGCTTGTGAATGTGAACGCGTTCACAAACGTGTCCCGGTTGCTCCCGTGATGTACGTGACAAAGGGGGCAGACTGCCGCTGTACCACGGCGACGTAAGGAGACTGACGACGTGGAATTGGCTTTGGCGCCGGAGACTCTGGCGCGATGGCAGTTCGGCATCACCACCGTCTACCACTTCCTCTTCGTCCCCCTGACGATCTCGCTCGCCGGGCTCACCGCCGGCCTGCAGACGGCCTGGGTACGCACGGAGAAGGAGAAGTACCTCAGGGCCACCAAGTTCTGGGGCAAACTCTTCCTGATCAACATCGCGATGGGCGTGGTCACCGGCATCGTGCAGGAGTTCCAGTTCGGCATGAACTGGTCCGCCTACTCGCGATTCGTCGGTGACATCTTCGGTGCCCCGCTCGCCTTCGAGGCCCTGATCGCCTTCTTCTTCGAGTCCACCTTCATCGGTCTGTGGATCTTCGGCTGGGACAAGCTGCCCAAGAAGATCCACCTGGCCTGCATCTGGATAGTCTCGATCGGCACGATCCTGTCGGCGTACTTCATCCTCGCGGCCAACTCGTGGATGCAGCACCCCGTCGGCTACCGGATCAACAAGGTGAAGGGGCGTGCGGAACTCACCGACTTCTGGCACGTGCTGACCCAGAACACCGCGCTCGCCCAGGCGTTCCACACGCTCACAGCATCCTTCCTGACCGGCGGCGCCTTCATGGTCGGCATCGCCGCCTTCCATCTGCTTCGCAAGAAGCACATCTCCGTGATGAAGACCTCGCTGCGGCTGGGCCTGATCACCGTCGTCATCGCAGGACTGCTCACCGCGATCAGCGGCGACACCCTCGGCAAGGTCATGTTCAAGCAGCAGCCCATGAAGATGGCCGCCGCCGAGGCGCTGTGGGACGGCCAGAACTCCGCGCCGTTCTCGGTCTTCGCGTACGGCGACGTCAGCAAGGGACACAACTCCGTCGAACTGTCCATCCCGGGGATACTGTCGTTCCTCGCCGACGACGACTTCAGCTCGTACGTTCCCGGCATCAACGACACCAACAAGGCCGAGCAGGCGAAGTACGGTCCCGGCGACTACCGGCCCATCATCCCCGTCACCTTCTGGGCGTTCCGCTGGATGATCGGCTTCGGGATGGCGTCCTTCGCCATCGGCCTGGTCGGACTCTGGCTGACCCGCAAGAAGTTCATGCTGCCGCAGCACCTGAGGGTCGGCGACGACGAGGTGCCGCATCTCGTGCTCTTCAAGAACAAGGCGCTCGGCCCGACGCTCACCAAGTGGTACTGGCTCATCGCGATCTGCACCCTGGGCTTCCCTCTGATCGCCAACTCCTGGGGCTGGATCTTCACCGAGATGGGCCGCCAGCCGTGGGTCGTCTACGGCGTGCTGCAGACCCGGCATGCGGTCTCCCCCGGCGTCTCGCAGGGTGAGGTCCTCACGTCGATGATCGTCTTCACGTCGCTCTACGCGATCCTCGCCGTCATTGAGGTGAAGCTGCTCGTGAAGTACATCAAGGCCGGACCGCCCGAGCTCACCGAGGCCGACCTCAACCCGCCCACCAGGATCGGCGGCGACTCCGGTGACGCCGACAAGCCGATGGCCTTCTCCTACTAGGCCCAGGGAGCTGCTGAGTCATGGAACTTCACGACGTCTGGTTCGTGCTCATCGCGGTCCTGTGGACCGGCTACTTCTTCCTGGAGGGCTTCGACTTCGGCGTCGGCATCCTCACCAAGATGCTGGCCCGGGACCGCATGGAGAAGCGGGTGCTGATCAACACGATCGGTCCTGTCTGGGACGGCAACGAGGTGTGGCTGATCACGGCGGGTGGTGCGACCTTCGCCGCCTTCCCCGAGTGGTACGCCACGCTCTTCTCCGGCTTCTATCTGCCACTACTGATCATCCTGGTCTGCCTGATCGTGCGCGGTGTCGCCTTCGAGTACCGGGCGAAGCGGCCCGAGGAGAACTGGCAGCGCAACTGGGAGACCGCGATCTTCTGGGCCTCGCTGATCCCGGCGTTCCTGTGGGGCGTGGCCTTCGGCAACATCGTGCGCGGAGTGAAGATCGACCAGAACTTCGAGTACGTGGGCAACTTCTGGGACCTGCTCAACCCGTACGCGCTCCTCGGCGGTCTGGTCACGCTGACGCTGTTCACCTTCCATGGGACGGTGTTCGTCGGGCTCAAGACCGTCGGGGACATCCGGGAGCGGGCGCGGAAGCTGGCGCTGCGGCTCGGGTTGGCGACAGCTGTGTTGGCGCTGATCTTCCTGCTCTGGACCCAGGTCGAGAACGGCGACGGCAAGTCGCTGGTCGCGCTGGTCGTCGCCGTGGTCGCGCTGCTCGCGGCGCTCGTGGCGGTCAACGGCGGCCGTGAGGGCTGGGCATTCGCGCTGTCGGGGCTCACCATCGTGGCCGCCGTCGCGATGCTCTTCCTGACGCTCTTCCCGAACGTCATGCCGTCCTCGCTCAACGACGACTGGAGCCTGACGGTCACCAACGCGTCGTCGAGCCCGTACACCCTGAAGATCATGACCTGGTGCGCGGGGATCGCCACGCCGATCATCTTGCTCTATCAGTCGTGGACGTACTGGGTGTTCCGCAAGCGGATCGGCACGCATCACATCGCCCCGGATGTGGCGCACTGAGTCCGCAGGGCTGAAAGGCGCGCTGCGCACGGAGGTCCGCTGAATCGCAGGGCATGTTTCACGTGAAACGGTCGTTTCACGTGAAACATGCCGTATGAGCCAAGGGTGTGTTTCACGTGAAACCGATCGATCCGCGTCTGCTTCGGTACGCCCGCGCCACTCGCCTCTTTCTCGCGGCTGTCGTTGGGCTGGGGGCTGCCGGGGCGGCCCTGGTCATTGCTCAGGCGATGCTCATTGCCGAAGTAGTGGTCGGAGCCTTCCAGCACGGTCTCTCGGCCGGTGAACTCCGCACGCCGCTGGTGCTGCTGGCGGTGGTCGCGATCGGGCGGGCGATCGTCTCCTGGCTCACCGAGCTGGCCGCACACCGGGCGAGCGCAGCGGTCAAGTCGGAATTGCGGGGGCGGCTGCTGGAGCGGGCTGCGCTGCTCGGCCCCGGGTGGCTGAGCGGGCAGCGGACGGGCTCGCTGGTGTCTCTCGCCACACGGGGAGTCGACGTGCTCGATGAGTACTTCTCCCGCTATCTGCCGCAGTTGGGGCTTGCGGTGGTGGTGCCGGTGGCCGTCCTCGCCCGGATCGTCACCGAGGACTGGGTGTCGGCGGCGATCATCGTCGGCACGCTGCCGTTGATCCCGCTCTTCATGATTCTGATCGGCTGGGCCACGCGAGCCCAGATGGACCGCCAGTGGCGGCTGCTGTCCCGCCTTTCGGGGCACTTCCTGGATGTCGTCGCGGGACTTCCCACGCTCAAGGTGTTCGGCCGGGCCAAGGCGCAGGCCGAGTCGATCCGGAAGATCACCGGCGAGTACCGGCAGGCGACCATGCGGACGCTGCGGATCGCCTTCCTGTCGTCCTTCGCGCTGGAGCTGCTCGCCACCATCTCGGTCGCGCTGGTTGCCGTGACCATCGGGATGCGGCTCGTGCACGGCGAGATGGATCTGTACGTGGGACTCGTCATCCTCGTCCTCGCGCCCGAGGCGTATCTGCCGCTGCGGCAGGTGGGGGCGCAGTACCACGCTGCCGCCGAGGGGCTCGCGGCGGCCGAGGAGATCTTCTCGGTGCTGGAGGCCCCCGTACCGGCCTCCGGCTCGCTGCGTGCGCCGGTGGGGGAGATCCGCTTCGAGGGGGTCAGCGTGCGGTACCCCGGGCGCTCCGGCGACGCCGTCGCGGACGTCTCCTTCGCGGTCATGCCCGGTCAGACGGTGGCTCTGGTCGGGCCGAGCGGCGTGGGCAAGTCGACGCTGCTGAACGTTCTGCTGGGGTTCGTGGAGCCCGCCGCGGGTCGGGTGCGGGTCGGGGGAGTCGATCTCGCCGAGGCCGACCTGGCGGAGTGGCGCTCACAGGTGGCCTGGGTGCCGCAGCGGCCCCATCTCTACGCCGGGTCCATCGCCGAGAACGTACGGCTGGCGCGGGCCGACGCGGACGACGCGGCGCTGCGGCGGGCGCTCGTCGACGCGGGTGCGGCCGGCTTCGTGGACGCACTGCCCGACGGGGTCGACACGGTCCTCGGCGAGGAAGGCGCCGGCCTGTCGGCCGGTCAGCGCCAACGCCTTGCTCTTGCCCGGGCGTTCCTGGCGGATCGGCCCGTGCTGCTCCTCGACGAGCCGACGGCCTCGTTGGACGGAGCGACGGAGGCGGAGGTCGTGGAGGCGGTGCGGCGGCTCGCCGTGGGGCGGACGGTGCTGCTGGTGGTGCACCGGCCGGCGTTGCTGGGAGTGGCGGACCGGGTGGTGCGACTGGAGCCCGGGGCACCGGTCGAGGCGTCCGGTGCTGCGGAATCCGGCCCCGCCCAGCCGTTCCGGCCGGTCGAGCCGGAAAGCGTGCCTCTGAACGAGGGGGAAGAACCGTCTGCGGCGCCGCGTCAGCGTGGCGGTGTGCTCACCCGAGTCCGGGCCATGGCCGCTCCCCGGCGTGGACCGTTCGTGCTCGCTCTGCTCCTCGGCAGTCTCGCGCTCGGCAGTGCCGTCGGGCTGATGGCCACCTCCGGGTGGCTCATCTCGCGGGCGTCCCAGCAGCCGCCCGTGCTGTACCTGATGGTGGCTGTCACGGCCACGCGGGCCTTCGGCATCGGCCGGGCCGTGTTCCGGTACGCGGAGCGGCTCGTGTCGCACGACGCGGTGCTGCGGATGCTGGCCGACACCCGGGTCGCCGTGTACCGGCGCCTTGAGCGCCTCGCCCCCGCGGGGCTGCGGACAACCCGGCGCGGCGATCTGCTGTCGCGGCTCGTCGCCGACGTGGACGCGATGCAGGACTACTGGCTGCGGTGGCTGCTGCCCGCGGGTGCCGCGGTCGTGGTGTCCGCCGCCTCCGTCGGCTTCACCGCCTGGCTGCTGCCCGATGCCGGTGCCGCACTCGCTGTCGGACTGCTGGCGGCCGGCGTTGGCGTCCCGCTCATCACCGGCGCCGTGGCGCGCCGCGCCGAGCGGCGGCTGGCTCCCGCGCGCGGTGTTCTGGCGACCCGCGTGACCGACCTGCTCACGGGAACGGCCGAGCTGACCGTCGCGGGTGCGCTGCCCGCCCGAACTGCCGAGACACGGCAGGCCGACACGGTGCTCACCCGGATCGCCTCCCGGGCCGCCACCGCGACCGCGCTCGGCGACGGACTCACGGCACTCGCGTCCGGGCTGACCGTCGCGGCCACCGCCCTCGTGGGCGCCCAGGCGGTCGCTGCGGGACGGCTGGGCGGCGTGGCGATGGCCGTCGTGGTCCTCACCCCGCTGGCCGCGTTCGAGGCCGTCATGGGGCTGCCGCTGGCCGTCCAGTACCGGCAGCGGGTGCGCAAGAGCGCGGAGCGCGTGTACGAGGTGCTGGACGCCCCCGATCCCGTACGCGAACCGGAGCGTCCACAGCCGGCACCCGCGTCGGCGTTCCCGCTGTGCGTGCAAGGACTCCGGGCCCGCCACACCGGACGGGACCGGGACGCGCTCGCAGGGCTCGACCTGACTCTCGAGCAGGGCCGCAGGATCGCCGTCGTCGGCGCCTCGGGGGCCGGCAAGACCACGCTCACGCAGGTGCTGCTGCGATTCCTGGACGCGGGTACCGGGACGTACACGCTGGGCGGTGTGGACGCGTACGCGATGGACGGAGACGCCGTACGCCGCCTGGTCGGCCTTTGTGCTCAGGACGCCCACCTCTTCGACAGCACGGTCCGCGCGAACCTGCTGCTGGCCCGGAAGGAGGCGACCGAGGCCGAACTGCGCGACGCGCTCGCGCGGGCCCGGCTCCTCGACTGGGCGGACGGGCTGCCCGACGGACTCGACACACTGATCGGGGAGCACGGGGCCCGGCTGTCCGGTGGCCAGCGCCAGCGGCTCGCACTGGCCCGGGCACTGCTCGCCGACTTCCCCGTGCTCGTCCTCGACGAGCCCGCGGAACACCTCGACCTGCCGACGGCCGACGCGCTCACCGCGGATCTGCTGGCCGCGACCGAGGGCCGTACGACGCTGCTGATCACGCACCGGCTGGCCGGACTCGACGCGGTGGACGAGGTGATCGTGCTCGCGGAAGGGTGTGTGGTCCAGCGAGGCCGGTACACGGAGCTGGCGGCTGTGGCGGGTCCGCTGCGGGAGATGGTGGAGCGGGAGGCGGCGGGGGATCTACTGGTCCAGGCCGCATAGGCCGACTTTCCCTTGCAAATAGGACTAACTACGCTCAAGGCATGCCAGTAGCTCGCTCCTCGCCCGACCCGGACGGCAGTCCGGACGCGGCGACTCGGGCGACCCGGGACCTGCAAGGGTTGTCCACCGAGGTGACCGCGCGGGTGCCGCAGCTGCTGGGGGCGATGCGGTCGGTCGGATCGGGTCTGGAGCTGTACTCCACGCTGGACCGGATCTGCGAGACGGCGGCCGAGCTGGCGGACGCGCGGTACGCGGCCATCGGGGTCGTGGCAGAAGACGAAGAGGGCATCGCGGACCTGGTCTACTACGGGGTCGACGAGGGGACCGCCCGGCGCATCGGGCGGCTGCCCGACGGGCACGCGGGATTGCTCGGGGCGCTCATCCATGATCCGGAGCCGGTGCGGCTCGCGAACGTGGCCGACGATCCGCGCTCCTGCGGGTTTCCCGAGCACCATCCGCCGATGCGGAGCTTTCTCGGGGTTCCGATCCGGGTGCACGGGGAGATCTTCGGGAATCTGTACCTGACCGAGAAGCGCGGCGGCGGTCCGTTCGACGACGACGACCTCAATATGGTCCGGGTGCTGGCCGCGGAGGCGGGCATCGCCATCGGCAACGCCCGCCTGTACGAGGCCGCCCACCAGCGCGAGCGCTGGATCGACGGCTCGGTGGCCGTCACGACGGCGCTGCTGTCGGGCAGCGACGCCGAGGAGGCCCTCCAGGTCGTCGCCGAACAGGCCCGTCGGCTCTCCGGCTCAGCCGCCGGGATCGTGCTGCTTCCCGCGAAGGAGGGCGGCCTGGAGATCGTCGCCGTCGCCTCGGAACGCCGGTCGAAGGCGCTCGGCTTCGTCCTCCCGCCGGAGAGCGAGTTCGTCGCCGAACTCCTCGACGGAGAGGCGGTGTTCGTCGAGGACGCGACCAGCGACGCGCGCGTGCTCCCCGATCTTGCGCGCGACTACGGGCCGGTCATGATGCTGCCGCTGCAGAGCGACGGCCGACTGCTCGGGGCCCTCGTCCTGCCACGCACCCAAGGAGAGCGTTCGTTCACGAAGACCGAGCGCACCCTGGCCGCGCAGTTCGCCTCCCAGGCCGCGCTCGCGCTGATGATGGCCGAGGCCCAGCGGGACCGGGAGCGGCTCGCGGTGTACGAGGACCGCGACCGGATCGCCCGTGACCTGCACGACCTCGTCATCCAGCGGCTGTTCGCGACGGGGATGCTGCTGGAGAGCGCGCAGCGGCGGTCGGTCGTGCCCGAGGTTCAGGAGGGCGTCGGCAAGGCGGTCGACGAACTCGACGTCACCATCCAGGAGATCCGCACCGCCATCTTCGCCCTCCGCCAGGGCCCCGCCGAAGTGCCGTCCGGGCTGCGTACCCGCGTGCTGCGCGAGATCAACATGGCTGCGGTACCCCTCGGCTTCAAGCCGGGCCATCGCTTCATCGGGCCTGTCGACACGGTGGTCGGCGAACTCACCAGCAAGAACCTCATCGCCGCCCTGCGCGAGGCTCTCTCCAATGCCTTCCGGCACTCGGGGGCCTCCCGCATCGATGTCGTCGTCGACACGACCGTCCAACTGCCGGACGGTCGCCAGGCCGTGCGGCTCACGGTCGCCGACGACGGCATCGGCATCCCCCACGGCGGTCGGCGCAGCGGTCTGCGGAACCTCAAGCGGCGTGCCGAGTCGCTGGGCGGCGACAGCTGGTACGGGCCGGGGGTCGGCGACGAGGGGAGCGGCACGACGGTGGTGTGGCAGGCGCTCCCCTGAGTCTCACCGGGACCAGGCACCTGTTCGGCCCAGCCGACTGAGCCATTCGTGGCGACCGGTCCCCCAGGCGCGCGACGTGGACAAGACCGCGCCCGACGGCGCGGGGCACGATCGCTGCCATGCGCTCATCCCGCTGCCGTCCGCTGCTCGTGTCGGCGCTGCTGTGCGCGCTCGCCGTCCTCGCGGCCCGGCCCACGGCGGCCGAGGGCGGGCGCGGCCGCCCCATAGGAGGCGCGCTCGTGCTCCTACAACCTCTCGGCAAGGATCCGCTCGATCACGACCGCCACTCCGTCGTCGTTGTTGGCGACCGTGCGCCCGGAGGCCGCCGCGATCACCTCCGGGTGGGCGTTGCCCATCGCGTACGACTGGCCCGCCCACGTCAGCATCTCGACGTCGTTCGGCATGTCACCGAAGGCGACGACCTCCTCGTGGGAGATGCCGCGCTCGGCGCAGCACAGCGCGAGGGTGCTGGCCTTGGAGACGCCGGGGCCGCTGATCTCAAGCAGCGCGCTGGGGCTGGAGCGGGTGACGTTGGCCCGGTCGCCGATGGCCAGGCGGGCGACGGTGAGGAAGCCGTCCGGGTCCATCTCGGGGTGGTACGCGAGCACCTTGAGCACCGGCTGATCGGCGTCCAGGGCATCCTCGGCGAGGAGCTTCTCGGCGGGCGCGACGGTCTCCGGGGGCTCCATGTGCAGCGAGGGGTAGCCCGGTTCGAGATGGAGGCCGTACGTCCGCTCGACGGCGCACACGGTGCCGGGCGCCGCCGAGCGCAGCAGCTGGATGACGTCGAGCGCGATGTCGGGCGCCAACTCACGGATCTTCACGAAGCGGTGGGCGCCGGGGCCGCCATGCAGGTCGACCACGGCGGCGCCGTTGCCGCAGATCGCCAGGCCGTGTCCGTGGACGTGGTCGCTGACGACGTCCATCCAGCGAGCCGGACGGCCGGTGACGAAGAAGACTTCGATGCCCGCCTCCTCGGCGGCGGCAAGGGCGGCGATCGTGCGCTCGGACAGCGACTTGTCGTCGCGCAACAGGGTGCCGTCGAGATCCGTGGCGATCAGCCGGGGCGGAACGGTGGAGGCCGGGGTCTCGGGCTGTCGAGTCGCTGAGGTCACGCGCTCATTCTCCTGCATATGCGGGCACGGCCGTGCGGCGGTCCGCACACTTGAGTGGCTACCGTCCTCACCAGCACCGTTACGCCCCGTCGAACCGCAGACAGCTGAGCCGGACCCTCGGGACAGCTGAGCCGGACCCTCGGGCCGGCCGCGTCAGACTCCCGTGCCGGCCCGGGGCCGGGCTCCCGGGACAGCCGGGCCGGACCTCAAGGCAGCTGTGCCGCGGCCTCCATTGCGATCCGCTCGAAGACCTTCACGGCGGCCGCGAAGTCCGAGTCGGGGATCGGCCGGTGGATCACGATGTCGGTGAAGCCCAGCTCCGCGTGCCTGCCCGCGAAATCGACGAACGCGTCCAGGGATTCCAGCGGACGGCCGCGGTCCGGGGTGAAGCCGGTGAGCAGGATCTTGTCGAGCTCGTTCGCGTCCCGGCCGATCACGGCGCATGCGTCGGCCAGCTTGTCGGCCTGGTGGCGAATGGCCTGAATCGACTGGTCGGGGATGCCCGTTTCGTACAGCTTCGGGTCGCCGGTCGTCACCCACGCCTGCCCGTACCGGGCGGCGAGCTTCAGTCCGCGCGGACCAGCGGCGGCCACCGCGAACGGCAGCCGCGGGCGCTGGACACAGCCCGGGATGTTCCGTGCCTCGTGAGCCGAGTAGTAGTCACCGCCGTACGAAACGGAGTCCTCGGTGAGGAGCCGGTCGAGCAGCGGAACGAACTCGCCGAAGCGGTTGGCGCGCTCGCGCGGGGTCCACGGGTCCTGGCCGAGCGCCGTGGCGTCGAAGCCGGTGCCGCCCGCGCCGATGCCCAGGGTGATCCGGCCGTTCGAGATGTCGTCGAGGGAGATCAGTTCCTTGGCGAGGGTCACCGGGTGCCGGAAGTTCGGTGACGTGAACTTGTGCCTCCCGGCTTCCTGGTCTGGACGGTTTTCCTGGCGACTCACGGTGGCGGTCATATCTCGTTCAGGTCGGTGACCGCTGCTCCCAGACCGTGGTGAGTGCCGCGAGAGGGTCGGTGTTGGTTGGTGCCGCGGGCCACCAATTCGCCCTCGTCGTCCCGGAGGTGGGATACCAGCAGCGTCCTGGCCGCCCGGCGTCAGCCCGAGGGTCGCTAGTGTTGCCCCATGGGCGTGTTGGATACGGTCGAGCTTGAGGCCAGGATCGAAGAGGCGACTGTCGATGCCTACAACGAGGACGAGCAGCTGACCGGTCTGTTCACCATGCTTGAGGAGCACCTCGGCCTGCCCTTCACCACCGCGGTTCTCGGCGTCGAGGTAACCGTGGACGGCATCGACCTCACGCCGGACGGCAGGATCGTCGCTCTGTGCTCTCGCGGCGGCGTGCGGCAGTCGATTGGAATCCTGGAGCTGTCCTTGCCCCGCCCGGCGCCCGAGGGCGCGGAGTGGATCGAGGCGTACCGTCACTGGGCCGGTTGAGGCCGGGCACCTCACACCTCGCGCGGAACTGGCTTGTGTGGAAGGACTGAATGTGGCTGACGCCGTACATGGCACGCATCAGGGCGGCGGCGAACCGTCGCTGACCGACCTCATCGAGCGCAGTGCCGAGTTGAAAGGGCAGCTGGTCGCCTTCGGGCAGAGCGCCCGCTTCGACCGGTGGTTGACGCCCCTCCTGCTGGAGGCCGCAGGGCCTGAGCGGCAGTTGGACGAGGGCGAGGCGATCCGGATCATCGACCACTTCCTGCTGCGGTACCGCCTGCCGGACGGTTCGACCGTGGTGGACCGGTTCGTCGCCGGACGGAAGGACCTGACCGCGGTCGACCGGGAGACGCTGCTCGGCTGGCGTGACCCGGTCGAGGGCATCTTCGAGATCCAGCGCAAGGAGAAGGACGCCGTCGTCCTGCTGAACCTTGTCGACGACCTGGAGTACCGCACGTACTCGAATGTCGGGCGGGGAGCTTTCCGCGGAATGTCCAAAGGGGGCTTCCTCCACACCTGCCTGGTACCGGTCCACTCGGCCGGCGGGGCGTGGCTGGTGTCCGGGGCGATGTCGAGCTACCCCAAGTCCAGCGCCACCGAGATCGCCCAGGCCGCTCTCCACCTGGCCACCAGCCAACCCGAACTGGTTTTTCGCAACCCCGAGAAGATCGAGCAGGGATGGCAGCGGATGCGGGAGGACCGGGCGGCCTTCGTCGAGTTCTGCGGCGGCGACGAACTGGTCCTGCCACCCGCCGAAGCCGAGGACCTCCTCAACGCCTACTACCGCCACCGCCAAGAGGCAGCCGTCGCCGGACAGCCCGACCGTGCCCGGGGCAGGCGGCTGCCGGGCTTGGACCTGCCGTTCTTCGATCTGCCGCGAGAACTCGCGGAATCGGACACCATCGGTGTCATCTACGACCAGGTCGACGGGCTCAACTTCTACGCAGACTACGGAATGCTACGAGACCTCTTCGCGGACCCGGCCCTCGCGGGCCGCAGGCGGCACCAGGATCTGCTGCGCGCGTACCTGCGCGAGGAGTCGATCGCGCCACTGCCGATCCGTCGACTGACCGCCGCTCACTCGGAGACAGCCGACGCGGTGTTCCGGAAGCTGCTGCGGAAGCCCGGATTCACCTGGAGCGAGCACGGCGAGGCGCTGCTGCGCCGACGCAAGCCCTGGTACTACGCGAACAAGCCCCGCCCCGGTGTCTCCGTAATCGGCGACCGCCTCAGTGTGCTTGCTGCCGGCCGTCGATAGTCACCGTCCACACGGCCGCCACTGCCGCGCCACACTGCCCGTCCTCCGCCCATGCCGCGTTTCCGAGGACTCATCTCATCGAGGAAGCGCTCGGTCAGGTCGATGGCCACCTCTCACTTTCCGGTCTGCTGCCAGACCGAGGCGAGCGTGGTGACCGGGTGGGTGTCGCCCGGTGTCGCAGGCCACCATGCGCCGTCGTCGTCCTGCAGTAGAGGTACCAGCGGGCGTCGGGGCCCAAGCGAAGCTGAATGCGGCAGGTCATTCGGGTTGCCCGCGCCGGATCCGGTGGTCACCGTCGCGCAGGAACGCCTGAGGGTCCTCCAATAACTCTGCCGCCTGTCCGGGTGAGGCCGCGACTGCCGAATGGCCTACCCCAGCGGTTTTGAGCAGGCGTAGGCGGCCTTGCTGTTTACCGTCGCCCGAGGAGCAACTCCCGATCTTGATCATTCCGGGTCGGAGGGGTGAACCGGACAAAGCGTTCGAAGACCAGTAGCACTGCCATCGGAGAACGGGGTGCAGGGTGCCAAGGAGGTCGGCAATGGCGACGCCAGAGCTGCGGGCTGGCTGGGTACGAAGATGGACCCGCCGCACCGTCGGGGCCTGCATGCTCGCTGCGGGGTGTGTCGTCGCAAGCTGCGTGCCCCCTGCTGCGGCGAGTCCGCAAGCGGGCGACCACCTGTGCGCGACGGAGCCCTTCCCCCCGACAGAAAGTACCCCGCCCCCGATCCTGTCGGGCAGCGATGTGTGGAGCTTCATCTCGGAACCGGGCCTTCACCCCATGCGGGTGACCGTGACTGCGAACAAGCCGGGAACGGCTCGCGGAGACATCTTCGTGGGCCCGTTCAGTGCGGACAGGATGATCGGTCAGACCGGGGCGTTGATCAACGACAACTCCGGCGATCCGGTCTGGTTCCGCCCACTCCCCTCCACGAACCTCCAGAACGCCGACTTCAGGGTCCAGACCTATTACGACGCACGCAGGGACCGGGGACAACCGGTGCTGACCTGGTGGCAGGGAAGCCTCGCCCTGCCACCGGCGTACACGAACCTGCCGGCCGGTGCGCCGGAACCGGGCGGGTGCTACTACATCTACGACAGGAACTACCGCCTGCTCAAGACCGTCTTCGCGCATCACGGCTACTACCCGGACGAGCACGAGTTCACCCTGACCCGCAGGGGCACCGCACTGTTCATCGCGTCCAGACCCGTGCCCGTGGATCTCAGGCCCTACGGAGGCCCGAAGAACGGAGCCATCGAGAACAGCGAGATCCAGGAGGTCGACCTCGCCACGGGCAGACTCCTCTTCTCGTGGAACGCACTGGACCACCTTGACCCCGCGGATTCCGAGGAGCCGGTCTCCAGTGCGTCGTCGTCCGACGGGGTGTGGGATGCCTTTCACATCAACTCGGTCGACGAGGGCCCTGACGGCCAGTTGCTGATCTCGGCTCGGAACATGTGGGCGATCTACGACGTCACCAAGAGATCCGGGCGGATCCGCTATCAGATCGGAGGAAAGAAGAGCGACTTCACCTTCGGTCCGAACGCGGACTTCTTCTGGCAGCACGATGCCCGATTGCGGCCGGGAAACCGGATCAGCATGTTCGACGACGGCTGTTGCGACCTGCCCGACGGCGCCCCCGAACAGGTGTCGCACGGCCTGATCCTCAGGCTCGACTTCCGCAGCCGGAGGGCGACCGTGGACAGGACCTACTACCATCAGCCGCCGCTGGAGTCGCCGACCCAGGGAAACACCCAGGCCCTTTCTAACGGCAACGAATTCATCGGGTGGGGCCAGAGCCCGTACTACTCGGAGTACGCGGGCGCGGGGAACACTGAAGGCAACGGCTTGCAGAACCTGCTCTACGACGCGCAGCTGCCGGGCTCCAACATCTCGTACCGAGCGTTCCGGAACGAATGGATCGGCACTCCGTACTACCCCCCGAGTGCCGCTGCACGGGCCGACGGCAAGGGCAGCGTCGTCTACGCCTCCTGGAACGGCTCGACGCAGACCAGAGCATGGCGGGTACTCGCCGGGTCCGACCCCCACTCCATGTCGGTCATTGTCAGGCACGCCCCACGGTCCGGATTCGAGACAGCCGTCACCACGAACGCCCACGGACCGTATTTCCAGGTAAAGGCGCTGAATGCGCAGGGCAAGGTCCTTGGGGCCTCCCACGTCGTGACGCTCTCCGGCCAACGGTTGACGAGGGAGACCATGAAGGAGTCGCGGCATGGCTGAAGGGTCCGAACCACACCCCGATCCCACCCGCCGACCCCACCTGGGAATGCATGCCGGCGAACTCGACGGCAAATGGTACGCCAAGTATTGGAGCCCGGTGATGGCGCCGCTACCGGAGCACATCAAGGAAGCGATCGGTCTCGGCCCACAAGCACCCCCCTTGTGTCTGAGCCCGGACAATGCGGGAACGCTGAGCGACGTCGGCTATCAGGAACTCGAGAACGGATACAGTCTCTTCGACGACGGCTCCATGCACGTCGCCACACTGACCTGTATGCCGAGAGTGTCCCCGGCCATGGTGGACTGGTGGTTTTGGTGGCACGCCACGGAGGCCCAACGGTACAAGCTGTGGTATCCGCGTGCCCACCTGTACGCGGAATGGTCTGCAGGCGCGACGGATCAGAGTGCTCCCTACCGCGACAGGTATATCGGGGGTACATCGTTCGTCGATGAATACGTCGGCAGTGCGCTTGGCAAGCTCGCTGTCCGCTTCGTCCATCCCGGCAGGCTGGGATTCACCGATGACAGCCTCGATCCGGACGCGGCCACCGCGATCTGCGCCACTGTCGGGTTGTCCCGCGTCCCGCTCGACTGGGGCCATCTCGTCCACCATGTACGCCGGGTGAAAGGCGGCGCCGAGATACGCTCACGCTTTTGGATGGGCGGGAAATACGTCGCCCCACGCGCAGGAGCCTCCCTGACCGGTGAACTCGAAACGGTCGCAGAAGGTCTGCGACACCTCGGAGACGGGCACGCCCGCGCCATGGTCGTGCACTGCTCGCAGGAGATGAACCATCTCGCAGCGTTTCTCCCAGATATTTTCGACGAGTTCCGGCGATCTGAATAGGTCAGCCGCCTGGCCGGGCCGCCTGTTCTGCCGATAGGTGGAGGCCGGTCGGGTGGGCCAAACCTTCGGCGCCTGCTTCTTGTGTGAATTTCAGTCCGTAACGGTTGCGCCAGTGTACGAAAATCCTGAATGGAGAGGGCATGCCGACCCGGATCGAAGGCAGGGTGTTGCGCCGAGGGGACTACCGCTACGAAAGCCGACGTCGTGAGGCTTGCTGGCACGCCGGGGTGCCGGACCGCTATCCCGAGGTGATCGTGCTGGCGAACAACGAGGACGATGTCGTCGCCGCGGTGAAGCTCGCCAGGGCGGAAGGTCTGCAGATCGCGGTGCGTTCCGGTGGCCACAGTTGGTCGGGGTCGCACCTGCGCGACGGCACGGTGCTGATCGACCTGTCGAACTTGCGGCACGTGGCGGTCGACAAGGAGGCGATGACCGGCACCGCCCAGCCCGGCATCAAAGGATCAGAGCTCAATGCCATCCTGGCTGAGCACAACCTGTTCTTCCCCACGGGACACTGCACGGGTGTCTCCATCGGTGGGTACCTGCTGCAAGGCGGGTTTGCCTGGGCCGGGCGGGACTACGGACCGGCCTGCATGTCGGTCACCGGCATCGACGTGGTCACGACGAACGGCGAACGGATCCACGCCGACGAGACGCAGAACGCCGACCTGTTCTGGGCGGCTCGTGGCGCCGGCCCCGGCTTCTTCGCCGTGGTGACCCGGTTCTACATCACGCTGTATCCGCGCATGCGGGTCACGATGAACAGCGGCTACTTCTGGCCGGCCTCGGCCGCACAAGACGTCTACCGGTTCGTCCACGAGATCGGCCGTCAGACCCCGACGGAGATCAATCTCGTGTGCGGCCGCGACCCGATGACGAACGACGAGCCGCTCATCTCACTCAACGCGACGGCCTTCACCGATACCGAGGAAGAGGCCAGGGAACAACTGTCGATCTACGAGTCCTGTCCCGCACGCCCTCAAGCGCTCACCACTCGGCTCAACGAGGTGACGGACACCGGAACCCTGAGCCGCTTCGGCACCGATGCACGCTACGACGAGACCAAGCGCTACCTGGCCGACAACATGTGGACCCATGCCTCCTTCAATGACCTGTGGCCCAATTTCGAGGACATGCTGAAGACCTTTCCACCCGCGCCGTCGCACCTGGTGGTGTTCAACTGGGGAGGACACGAGGGACAGCCCGAACGCCCGTCGATGGCGTACTCGGTCGAAGACGAGCTGTATTACGGGCTGTATGCGGCCTGGACCGATCCAGCCGACGACCAGACGTACACGAACTGGGTAACCGACCACATGCGAGCGTGGGAGCCGTATGCCAGCGGCATCCAGTTGGCTGACGAGAACCTGGTCAACCGCCCGTATCGTTTCGTGTCCGTCGAGAACCTCCGGCGCCTCGACGCCCTCCGCGCCAGTTGGGATCCCGACGGGTTGTTCGTGTTCTGGCTGGGCCGACCTGAACTGCGAACCGATGCCACAGATACCGAGGAAAGCCCGGTCGCCGGCCCGAGCGAATGATCGGAAAAGCCTGCGGATGGCCCTGCTGATCTCCCAGCAGGAGCCGGCCACGTCCGCGGACATGGCCGAGTGCCTCGCGCGATCAAGGTGGAACTGCCGGTCGCGGCAGGGGGCGGTTCGGAGTCCCGTGGGTCTCGGGTTCGCCGAGCACCGCCGTAGGCTCTTGGGCATGAGTCTGCGCCTGAGCACCGTGATCCTGCCGTACCGCCGCTGGAATGAGGGGGGCCGTGCGGCCTGGCATCGCGCGGAGGAACTCGGCCACGTCCGCGGACATGGCCGAGTGCCTCGCGCGATCAAGGTGGAACTGCCGGTCGCGGCAGGGGGCGGTTCGGAGTCCCGTGGGTCTCGGGTTCGCCGAGCACCGCCGTAGGCTCTTGGGCATGAGTCTGCGCCTGAGCACCGTGATCCTGCCGTACCGCCGCTGGAATGAGGGGGGCCGTGCGGCCTGGAATCGCGCGGAGGAACTCGGTTTCCACGCGGCGTACATCTACGACCATCTGTCCTGGCGCAGCTTCCGCGACGGGCCCTGGTTCGGTGCCGTCCCCACCCTGACCGCTGCTGCGGCTGTCACCCAGCGCATGCGGTTGGGAACGCTCGTCACGTCGCCCAACTTCCGTCACCCGGTCACCCTCGCAAAGGAGCTCGTCTCCCTCGACGACATCTCCGGTGGCCGGATCACGCTGGGAGTCGGCGCGGGCGGCACCGGCTTCGACGCCACCGTGCTCGGCCAGGAGCCCTGGACCCCGCGCGAGCGTGCCGACCGGTTCGCCGAGTACGTCCTGCTGCTGGACCGGCTGCTCACGGAGCGCTCCGTCTCGTACGAGGGCGACTACTACACCGCGCACGAGGCCCGCAACATCCCGGGCTGCGTCCAGCGCCCCCGGCTGCCCTTCGCGGTGGCCGCCACCGGTCCGCGTGGGTTGAAGCTCGCCGCGCGGTACGGACAGGCATGGGTGACGACCGGCGACCCGAAACTGTACGAAACGGGCACTCCCGAGCAGTCGGTCCAGGCTCTGCGAGACCAGGTCGAGAAGCTGGGCAAGGCGTGTGCGGACATGGGGCGTGACGCTGACGCCATGGACAAGATGCTGCTCACCGGCTTCACCCCGGACCGCGGCCGTCCGCTGGGGTCCCTCGACGCGTTCGTCGACTTCGCGGGCCGGCACGCAGAGTTGGGTTTCACCGACCTGGTGATTCACTGGCCCATCCCCGACTCCGACTTCGCGGCGGACGAGAAGGTCTTCGAACGCATTGCCACCGAGAGCCTGGCTCAGTTGCGCTGAGGCACTCCTCGGAAACAACCGACCGGGGTGGCACGACGTCCTGCGTACATGCCACGAGCCTTATCGCGCCTTAACTTCCTGCGTTGACGCAGGTCACAGCTCGATAGGCGAAAAAGGCTTGACTGAGGTCACGAGCGTGCCGAGGCGGAGGCGCTCGGTGACGGCGGCCGCCGCGGTCAGCGTCGGGACGGCCCCGAACCACGGGCCGTCACGGAAGGTCCGCCACGACAGATGGTCGTACGTGAACGCGGTGTGGAAGCCGAGCTGCTCCGCACGCTGCCAGGCGGTACGCCCGCCCTCGTGCCGGCGGACGTACGGCAGGATCACGGTGCTCGGACGCAGACTCATGCATCGAGCGTCAGGGGAATCGCGGAGTGGTCGCGGCCACCGCATGATCACCGCACTGCCTGCCCGTGATCACCCGCACTGCCTGCCCGTGATCACCCGTACTGCTTGCCTGTTCAGTGCCCCGAGGGAAACCGCAGGTACTGCGGGGGTACGGCCTGGGTGAGCCAGACTCCGTTCGCGCTGACCCGGAAGACATGGCCGTCGCGGTGCATGGCGGCGGCGTCCACGGACAGCACGACCGGCCGGCCGCGGCGGGCGCCGACGCGGGTCGCGGTCTCCCTGTCCGGCGAGAGGTGCACGTCGTGCCGGTTCATGGGGCGCAGGCCCTCGGCGCGGATCGCGTCCAGATTGCGGGCCACGGTCCCGTGATAGAGGTACGCGGGCGGGGTCGCCGGGGGCAGTCCGAGGTCGACCTCTACGGAGTGGCCCTGGCTGGCGCGGATCCGGGTCCCCTCGATCGCGAAGCGCCGCTTGTCGTTGTGGGCCACCACGTGGTCGAGCTCCTCGCGCGTGAACCGGAAGCCATGCGCGGCCGCCGCGGCCATCAACGTCTCGATCTCGACCCACCCGCCCTCGCCGAGCGTGAGCCCGATCCGCTCGGGCTGGTGCCGCAGATGCTTCGAGAGGTACTTCGACACCTTCACGGTGCGTCTTTCATCCATCCGTTCGTTCATCTCTCCAGCGTGCCTGGCGAGAGACGGATCACGCATTTGATTTTGATTCGGAGGTTTGATCCACAGCCAAGTCCTGTTATCCACAGGGGAATTGACGATTCTGTGGACAACTCGCAAGCGCTTTAGGTCGTTTCATCAACTTTGCTTCTATTGCCTTGGTTTGATGCGAGACGGTTCAAGGTGCGGGCCTGCACCTCCCGTTCAGCGGCGGCCGCGACGAAGGCGGACACGTGTTCCACGCCAACCAGCCCCTCTACAGCCCGCATTGTGTCCACCGGAATCTCCACCGTGTGCGTCTCATTGCGGTGTTCCACCGCCTGCCCCGCGCCAAGGTGTTGATGCAGGTATCTGGTGGCGAACAGCCGCATGGCTCGGGCCAGTTCGGCGTCCACTGTCTGCTGCGCGAGCGGTCGCAGCCGTCGTACGAGCGAGGCCGCCTCGGCCGCGTCCGCGTCGGTGGGCGGGTGCTCCCCCAGATAACGCGCGAAGACGTGCTCGGTCGTGAACTCCAGGAAACGGGAGGCGATGTGCTCCACCTGACCCCTCAACTCCCGCAGATGGCCGGAGATCGCGGACAGCGGAACTCCCGCCGCGTGCAACTCGGCTGCCACGGCCAGCTCTTGAGGGCTCGGGACGAGGAAGAAGTCCTCGTCCCCGGGAATCGTCTCCAGCACGCCGAGCTCCACGGCGTCGGCCACCGCGGCGTCGTCCGGGCTGCCGCCGAACCGCTCGTCGAGCTCGGCCCGCGAGATCCGGGCCGCCTCCTCGTCGGTCCACGGCCCGTCGACCTCCGCGACCAGGCCCAGGATCCCGCCGAGGCCCCGACCCGCGTCCCAGGCCTCCAGGAGCTCCTTGATGGAGGCCAGCGTGTAGCCGCGGTCGAGGAGATCGGCGATCTGCCGCAGCCGGGCCAGATGGGCGTCCGCGTACACATTGGCGCGGCCGCGCCGCTCTGGGCGGGGGAGCAGCCCGCGGTCCTGATAGGCGCGGATCGTGCGGACCGTGGCACCGCTGTGGTGTGCCAGGTCCTCGATCCGGTAGGTGACACCGACCGACTCGTCGCTCACGCTTCCTGCCCTCCCACAGCGTCGGGCGACATCGCCACGCGATCGCCGTCCGACCGATCGCCCCCGCCGCCGACCGCGCCGCCGGCGACTGCGCCAGACCCCCAGTCGAAGGACACCCGCCTCGGGGCGATCGCGTAGTGGCCGTCGCCGGCGGAGTCGCCCACCGAGTCGCTCGGCATCTCGTTCACAGCGGTGGCTCCCATCGCGCGATCGCGCGCAGCGCCTTCGGCGTGAAGCGCGACATGAGGTGGGCGCCTCGCGCCTCCGGGGTGACCGGCACGACCGCCTGGTTGCGGACCACCGCGCGCAGGATCGCGTCGGCCACCTTCTCCGGCGGGTAGTTGCGCAGCCCGTACAGCCGCGCAGACTTCTTCTGGCGCCGCTTCTCCTCGAGGGCGTCGACCCCGGCGAAGCGCGCGGTCGAGGTGATGTTCGTGTTGACGAAGCCGGGGCAGATCGCCGAAACGCCGATGCCCTGCCCCGTCAGCTCCGCGCGCAGGCACTCGCTGAGCATCAGGACGGCCGCCTTGGAGGTGCTGTAGGCGGGCAGGGCCTTCGACGGCTGGTATGCCGCTGCCGACGCGGTGTTGACGATGTGGCCGCCCTGGCCGCGCTCGGCCATCTGCTTCCCGAAGAGCCGGCAGCCGTGGATCACGCCCCACAGATTGACGTCGAGGACCTTCTTCCAGTCCTCGGTGGTCGTGTCGAAGAAAGATCCCGACAGGCCGATCCCGGCGTTGTTCACCAGCACGTCCACCACGCCGTACTCGGTGGCGACCTTCTCGGCGAACTTCTCCATGGCCTGCTCGTCGGAGACGTCGACCGTCTCGGCCCAGGCTTCGGGGGAGCCGATCAGCCGGGACATCTCCGCCGTGCGGGCCGCGCTCTCGGTGTCCCGGTCGACGGCGATCACGCGCGCGCCCGCCTCGGCGAACGCGAAGGCGGTGGCCCGTCCGATGCCACTGCCCGCGCCGGTGACCAGCACGAGCTGGCCGCCGAAGCGATCCGCGTACTTGCCGGTGGCCACGGTGTCCTGCACGGGCACCCCGTCCTCGTTGGCGTGGACGAACTCCGTGATCCAGGCAGCCAGTTGATCCGGGCGTGTACGCGGAATCCAGTGCTTGGCAGGAAGCGTACGGCGCACCAGCTGCGGGGCCCACTGCTCCAGCTCGTCGTAGAGCCGCTCGGAGAGAAACGCGTCCCCCAGGGGCGTGATGAGTTGCACGGGCGCGTGCGCGTACGCGTCCTCGCGCGGTCGGTTCAGCCGGGCCCGTACGTTGTCGCGGTAGAGCCAGGCGCCGTGCGCCGCGTCGGTCGGCAGCGACGGGGTCGGGTAGTCGCCCGAGGGCACCTTCTCGACCCGCTGGAGGATCTTCGGCCACTGCTTGCCGAGGGGGCCGCGCCAGGCCAACTCGGGCAGGACGGGCGTGTGCAGCAGGTACACGTACCAGGATTTGGCGCCCTGGCCGAGGAGCTGCCCGACCTTGCGCGGGGTCGGCCGCTTCATGCGGTGCTTGATCCAGTGCCCGAAGTGGTCCAGGGACGGTCCGGACATCGACGTGAAGGACGCGATCCGGCCCTCGGTGCGCTGGACGGTGACGAACTCCCACGACTGCACCGAACCCCAGTCGTGCCCCACCAGGTGCACCGGCTTGTCGGGGCTCACCGCGTCCACGACCGCCAGGAAGTCGTCGGTCAGCTTCTCCAGCGTGAAGCCGCCGCGCAGCGGCTGTGGCGCCGTCGACCTGCCGTGTCCCCGTACGTCGTACAGCACCACGTGGAATCCGCAGCGGTCGGCGAGGCGCGTCGCGACCTCGGACCACACCTCCTTGGAGTCCGGATAGCCGTGCACGAGGACCACCGTGGGCTGCGTTTCGTCGCCCAACTCGGCGACGCACAGCTCGACTCCGCCCGTCCGCACCCAGCGCTCGCGCGCGCCCTGGAGACTCACTTGTCCTCCGCCCAGCGCCGCACGTGCGGCAGATCGTCGTCCAGCCAGAACGCGCTCGCTTCAGGGTCCTTGGAGTCGGTGACGACCAGGATCTCCTCGAACTTCGCGCCCGTACCCCGGAAGCCGAGGTGCGGTTCGACCGCCCACAGCCCCGGCCGGGGCGGATGGTCGGAGAACCTGTAGGGCGACCACAGCGGCGACCAGCCGTCGCGGTGCCCGTGGATCGCGTCGCTCGCCAGCCCCTTCAGGGACTGGGTGCCGAACCCGAACAGATGCGGCGACCAGGGGCGTTCCTTCACGCGGTCCACCTTGTGGGCGATCACGCCGAAGGGATACGCCCGGTGCCGGTTCGCACAGCCCTGGCGGACCATGAGGCGGTCCACGTCCTGGTAAATCTCGCGCAACGGCCGCCGCTCGCGCACCTCGCGCAGGATCAGCTCGCGGTGCGCCTCCAGGTCGGCGAGCAGCTTGTCCTGCACGGGGTTGAGCCCGAGCGAGCCCGAGTAACCGATGTCCGCCGTAAAGCCCTTGTGGACCGGGGCCATGTCGAGGATGAACGGCATCCCCGGCTCCAGGCGGCGGTTGGTGGGGAAGAACTGCAGCGGAATCCGGAAATTCACGAACGCCGTGCGGTCCCCGAACCAGGCGAAGGGCAGATGGAACCAGTCCCGCACCCCGCGCTCGCGCAGCCGCTCGCGCTGCATGCGTGCCGCCTCGCGCTCGGTCACACCGGGCTTCAGCTGCGCGGCCACGGCCTCCGCGCACTCGTACGCGAGGCGCTGCACCTCCCTGAACCCCCGCAGTTCCGCGGAGAGTTCACCTGTCACTGCCGTCGTCATGCCACCGTCCCACCCTGTGTCCACGCTGACTGCGGTACGTGCCCGTAACTTGACACTGGTGAATGTGACAGTTGTTAGAGGCTGCGTCAATAGACCCGCATGACGCCTGTGGACAACCGAGTCGGTGTGGATAACGGACCGCCGGTTGTTCGACCTCAGGGGGACCCCTACGGGCCCGTACGACTGGAGTCTGATGCGGATCCAGCTCCGTGGTCTGACGACCGCTGTGGCGTGCGCCACTACCTTCGAAGCGTGACTGTGATCGCGACCGAAAGCCTGAGCAAGCGGTTCCCCAGGGTGACCGCTCTTGACCGGCTCTCCGTGGACGTCGGGCCCGGTGTAACCGGACTCGTCGGAGCCAACGGAGCCGGCAAGTCCACACTGATCAAGATCCTGCTGGGTCTGTCCCCCGCCACCGAGGGCCGCGCACAAGTGCTCGGCCTCGACGTCGCCACCGAAGGCGGCGCCATCCGCGAGCGGGTCGGGTACATGCCGGAGCACGACTGCCTGCCGCCCGACGTCTCGGCCACCGAGTTCGTCGTCCACATGGCGCGCATGTCCGGGCTCCCACCGGCCGCGGCCCGCGAGCGCACCGCCGACACGCTGCGCCATGTCGGCCTGTACGAGGAGCGCTACCGCCCCATCGGCGGTTACTCGACGGGCATGAAGCAACGCGTGAAGCTCGCGCAGGCCCTCGTCCACGACCCCCAGCTGGTCTGCCTGGACGAGCCGACCAACGGCCTCGACCCGGTCGGCCGTGACGAGATGCTCGGCCTGATCCGTCGCATCCACACCGACTTCGGCATCTCGGTCCTGGTCACCTCGCACCTCCTGGGCGAACTCGAGCGCACCTGCGACCACGTCGTCGTCATCGACGGCGGCAAGCTGCTGCGCTCCAGCTCCACCACGGACTTCACCCAGACCACGACGACCCTCGCCATCGAGGTCACCGACACCGACGAGCACCCCGACGGCACCGGCGCCGTGCGCGACGTGCTCCACGCGCGCGGGATCGAGACCCACGACGGCAGCGGCCTGCCCGGTGCCGGACACATCCTGCTGCTCACCGCCGAGGGCGAGGAGACGTACGACCTCGTCCGCGACGTCGTCGCCGACCTCGGCCTCGGCCTGGTCCGGATGGAACAGCGCAGGCACCACATCGCGGAGGTCTTCAAGGACAGCGACGAACAGCGGGCGCGAGACGAACAGATGACGGGCGACGACCAGCGGAAGGAGGCGGTCGGTCATGGCGGTTGAGCACTCCCTCACCCAGCCCGGTGAGCAGACTCGTATCCACAACATCGGCTACCGCAACTACGACGGCCCGCGCCTGGGCCGCGCCTACGCCCGCCGCTCGCTGTACTCGCAGTCCCTGCGCGGCGCCTACGGACTCGGCCGCTCGGTCAAGTCCAAGGTGCTGCCGATGCTGCTCTTCGTAGTGATGTGCGTCCCCGCGTTGATCATGGTGGCCGTCGCGGTCGCCACCAAGGCGAAGGACCTGCCCGTCGACTACACGCGCTACGCGATCATCATGCAGGCCGTCATCGGCCTGTACGTCGCCTCCCAGGGACCCCAGTCCGTCTCGCGCGACCTGCGCTTCAAGACCGTCCCGCTGTACTTCTCGCGCCCTATCGAGACCGTCGACTACGTACGCGCCAAGTACGCGGCGCTGGCCTCGGCGCTGTTCATCCTCACCGCCGCGCCGCTGATCGTGCTCTACGCAGGGGCGCTGCTGGCCAAGCTCGACTTCGCCGACCAGACGAAGGGATTCGGACAGGGGCTGGTCTCCGTGGCGCTGCTGTCGCTTCTCTTCGCGGGCATCGGCCTGGTCATCTCAGCGGTCACGCCGCGCCGCGGCTTCGGCATCGCGGCCGTCATCGCCGCCCTGACCATCTCCTACGGGGCGGTGTCCACCGTCCAGGCCATCGCGTTCGAGCAGTCCAGCACGGGAGCAGTCCCGTGGCTCGGCCTCTTCTCGCCGATCACGCTCATCGACGGAGTGCAGACGGCCTTCCTCGGCGCCACCTCCGCCTTCCCCGGAGGGGAAGGCCCCTCGTCCGGGCAGGGTGTCGTCTACCTCATCGTCGTCCTGGGTCTCATCGCGGGCTGCTACGGCCTGCTGATGCGCCGCTACCGAAAGGTCGGGCTGTGACCACGCTCAACATCGACCACGTCTCGCGCTGGTTCGGCAACGTGGTGGCGGTCAACGACATCACGATGACGATCGGCCCCGGAGTCACCGGCCTGCTGGGCCCGAACGGCGCCGGAAAGTCCACCCTGATCAACATGATGGGTGGCTTCCTCGCCCCCTCCACGGGCACCGTCACCCTCGACGGCCGGCAGGTCTGGCGCAACGAACAGATCTACAAGCACATCGGCATCGTCCCCGAGCGGGAAGCCATGTACGACTTCCTCACGGGCCGCGAATTCGTCGTCGCCAACGCCGAGTTGCACGGCCTCGGCGTCAAGGCGGCCCAGAAGGCGCTCGCCACGGTCGAGATGGAGTACGCGCAGGACCGCAAGATCTCGACGTACTCCAAGGGCATGCGGCAACGCGTGAAGATGGCGTCCGCGCTCGTCCACGACCCCTCCCTGCTGCTGCTCGACGAGCCCTTCAACGGCATGGACCCGCGCCAGCGCATGCAGCTCATGGATCTGTTGCGGCGGATGGGCGACGAGGGCCGCACGGTGCTGTTCTCGTCCCACATCCTCGAAGAGGTCGAGCAACTCGCCGCGCACATCGAGGTGATCGTCGCCGGACGGCACGCGGCGAGCGGCGACTTCCGGCGCATCCGCCGCCTGATGACGGACCGCCCGCACCGCTACCTCGTCCGCTCCAGCGACGACCGGGCGCTGGCCGCCGCGCTGATCGCCGACCCGTCGACGTCCGGCATCGAAGTGGACCTGGCGGAGGGCGCGTTGCGCATCCAGGCGGTCGACTTCGGACGCTTCACCGCCCTGCTGCCGCGCGTCGCGCGTGAGCACGGCATCCGGCTGCTCACGGTCTCGCCGTCCGACGAGTCCCTCGAGTCCGTCTTCTCGTATCTCGTCGCGGCGTAGGAGGCCCAAGATGTACGACCCCACAGTCGCCCGGCTCACCTATCGGGGCCTGCTCGGCCGCCGCCGGGCCCTCATCCTCGGCGCCCTGCCCGCCCTGCTCATCGTCATCGCCGCGGCCGTACGCAGCTTCTCCGGAGCCGACGACCAGGTGGCCTCGGACGTGCTCGGCGGGTTCGCGCTCGCCACGATGGTCCCGATCATCGGCGTCATCGCCGGCACAGGCGCGATCGGGCCCGAGATCGACGACGGCTCGGTGGTGTATCTGCTGGCCAAGCCCCTGAAGCGGCCCGCGATCATTTTCACCAAGCTGATCGTCGCGGTCGCCGTCACCATGGCGTTCTCGGCGGTGCCGACGTTCATCGCGGGCATGATCCTGAACGGCAACGGCCAGCAGATCGCCGTCGCCTACACCGTGGCCGCCCTGGTCGCCTCGATCGCGTACGCGGCGCTGTTCCTGCTCCTGGGGACGGTGACCCGGCACGCCGTGGTCTTCGGGCTCGTCTACGCGCTGGTCTGGGAGGCCCTCTTCGGGTCGCTGGTGTCCGGGGCGCGCACCCTCAGCGTCCAGCAGTGGGCGCTCGCGGTGGGCCACAAGGTCACCGGTGGCGACCTCGTCACCTCGGACGTGAGCCTGCCCACCGCGACGGTGCTGCTGGCCGCGGTCACCGTGCTCGCCACCTGGTACGCCGGGCAGCGGCTGCGGTCGCTGACACTGGCGGGCGAGGAGTGAGCGGGGGCTCCACGCGTGCGTGCCGGTGGTCGCCGCGCACGCACGCGTGGAGCCCCTCTTTCTTGACAGCGGCTTCACGTGTGTCGGGGCACACTGAGCAAACGGGGACGTACGGCCGGGAGGAACGGGGATGGCATCCGAGGAACCACGAGGTGACGGTCGCGAGCAGTCCGGGGACGTCGGTGACGTCTGGGACGACCTCGTACTGGACGAGAGCTTCATACGCTCCGCGGAGACGACCGAGCCGTCGGCCCGTGCGCGTATGCTCGCCGCCCGCTGGCGCGAGGGCGGACCCGATCCGCAGCCCTGGCGGTCCGACGAGCCGCCCGCGGGGTGGTTCTTCAGCAAGGGACGTCGGCGCAGGTGGCGCCGCCGGTGACCCCAGCGGGGGCGGTCTTTGATCAGTGGCGCCCAAGTCGGTGTACGTGCACAGTGGGTTGTGCACGTACGCCGAGCCGGGCGCCACATTCTGGGAGAGAAGCCCGCAGCGGGCTCCGGAGTAGTTACCGTTCCTTGGCAGCAAGCAGGAGCAAGTCCCCTCACCGGCACACCCCGAACGGTCTTGGGCGCACTGGTCGTCCGCTTTCGCATCCCGGGCGGCGACACGGATCGTGTCCGTGGTCCGAGCCGGGCGGGCGGATCCCCTGACGACCTGGCTCGCCGAGTGCGGCCAGAGGCGAGGGGAAGGCCCTGAACATCTCTCCGGTGGAGCAGGCGTCCCGCACGCTGGCACCGCAACCGGCTTTCCAGATCGCCCAGTTACGCCATTCCGGCCCCCGCGTCGCTCCGCAACCCTGTAAGCCGACCATCACACGATCGAGCTAACCGAGCAACCGCTCCAGCACTACCGCGATGCCGTCCTCCTCGTTCGAGGAAGTCACCTCGTCCGCGACCGCCTTGAGCTCGTCGTGGGCGTTGGACATGGCCACGGCGTGGGCGGCCCAGGCGAACATCGGGATGTCGTTCGGCATGTCGCCGAAGGCGATGGTGTCCGCGGCCTTCACACCGAGCCGGCGGGCCGCCAGGGACAGTCCCGTCGCCTTGGAGAGCCCGAGGGGGAGGAGTTCCACTATCCCCGCGCCGGCCATCGTGACGCCGACGAGTCCGCCCGCGACCTCCGTGGCCACCGAGGCCAGCTCGTCGTCGGAGAGCGTCGGATGCTGGACGTACACCTTGTTCAGGGGCGCCGACCAGAGGTCGGAGGCGTCCCTGATCGGGACGACCGGCAGCGGGCCGTCCTGCACCCGGTAGCCGGGGCCCACCAGCACCTCGCCGTCGAGCCCGTCGCGGCTCGCCGCCAGCAGCAGCGGGCCGACCTCCGCCTCGATCTTGGCGAGCGCCAGACCGGCCAGCTGCCGGTCCAGGGTCACCGAGGTGAGCAGCCGATGCTCCCCCGCGTCGTACACCTGCGCGCCCTGACCGCACACCGCGAGGCCCTCGTAGCCGAGGTCGTCGAGGATGTGCCGGGTCCAGGGCACCGCGCGCCCGGTCACGACGATGTGTGCCGCGCCCGCCGCGGTGACCGCGGCGAGCGCGGCACGGGTGCGTTCCGAGACCGTCTCGTCGGAGCGCAGCAGCGTTCCGTCGAGATCGGTCGCGACGAGCTTGTAGGGGAACGAGGCGGTTGCCCCGGTCGACCCGGTGGTGCCGGTCACTTGGAGATCGGCTCCAGGACCTCACGACCGCCCAGGTACGGACGCAGCACCTCCGGCACCCGCACGGAGCCGTCCGCCAGCTGGTGGTTCTCCAGGATTGCCACGATCGTGCGCGGTACGGCGCACAGCGTGCCGTTCAGCGTCGCGAGCGGCTGGACCTTCTTGCCGTCGCGCATGCGCACGGACAGCCGGCGGGCCTGGAAACCGTCGCAGTTCGAGGCTGAGGTCAGCTCGCGGTACTTGCCCTGGGTCGGGATCCACGCCTCGCAGTCGAACTTGCGGGTCGCGGAGGAGCCGAGGTCGCCCGAGGCCACGTCGATGACCTGGAAGGGCAGCTCGAGGCCGGTCAGCCACTGCTTCTCCCACTCCAGAAGCCGCTTGTGCTCGTTCTCCGCGTCCTCGGGAGCGACGTACGAGAACATCTCGACCTTGTCGAACTGGTGCACGCGGAAAATGCCGCGGGTGTCCTTGCCGTACGTGCCGGCCTCGCGGCGGAAGCACGGGGAGAAGCCGGCGTAGCGCAGCGGCAGCTGCTCGGCGTCGAGGATCTCGTCCATGTGGTACGCCGCGAGGGGAACCTCGGAGGTGCCGACCAGGTAGTAGTCGTCCTTCTCCAGGTGGTAGACGTTCTCCGCGGCCTGGCCGAGGAAGCCGGTGCCCTCCATGGCGCGCGGGCGGACCAGCGCCGGCGTCAGCATCGGGATGAAGCCGGCCTCGGTGGCCTGCGCGATCGCGGCGTTGACGAGGGCGAGCTCCAGGAGCGCACCGACACCTGTCAGGTAGTAGAAGCGGGAGCCGGACACCTTGGCGCCGCGCTCGACGTCGATGGCGCCGAGCGCCTCACCGAGCTCCAGATGGTCCTTGGGCTCGAAGCCCTCGGCACCGAAGTCGCGGATCGTGCCGTGCGTCTCGAGGACGACGAAGTCCTCCTCACCGCCGACCGGGACGTCGGGGTGCACCAGATTGCCGAGCTGGAGGAGGAGCCGCTTGGCCTCCTCGTCCGCCTCGTGCTGTTCGGCGTCGGCCGCCTTGACGTCGGCCTTGAGCTGCTCTGCCTTCTTCAGCAGCTCGGCGCGCTCGTCCGGGGAGGCCTTGGGGATCAGCTTGCCGAGCGCCTTCTGCTCGGAACGCAGCTCGTCGAAGCGGACGCCGGACGACCTGCGCCGTTCGTCGGCGGAGAGGAGGGAGTCGACGAGGGCGACGTCCTCTCCACGGGCGCGCTGGGAGGCGCGAACACGGTCGGGGTCCTCACGGAGCAGGCGAAGGTCAATCACCCCTCAAGGCTACCGGTGCGCGGTTCCGGCCAACGACTCGATATTCCCGTCCGTCGCTTTTGTTGCGTTATGAGTGAAACGCCGGATTGAATCCCTTGATCGCCAATGAGGTCTCGACGGACGGTCGAGAGGTGTCAATAAAAAGGGCGCTACTCCCTGAAACGGGGCAGAGGGGAGTCTACCGGTTGACTGGATCTCCTTGTGGGGAGCGGGACTTGGGAGGGGGTTGTCCACAGGGATTCCCGCCTCGGCGAAGTTATCCACAGGCTGTGTGGAAGATCTGTGGATTGCGGAAGTGATCATTCCGAAAGCCGCATGTGGGGCAAGGAATTCCCGGTTCAAACCATCCCTACACCCACGTTCGAGTGGAAATGCTTCGCTCCAAAGGATTGATCAAGGGAAAAGAGTGGACGAGGGGTGACGTGCGGGTCTGTGGACGAAGTTGGGGCCTGTAGGGCGATTTGTCGACGATGTAGTGCTTCGTTGTCGACTTGTCCCCAGGTCGAGAAGCGCACCTGTGGATAACACCTGTGGATGACGAAAAATCAGCAGGTAGGACTGGTGGAAATCGGCCGCGTCACTGACGTGAGACCTGCTGGGAACCGGCCATGCCAACTCGGACAGGCCGTCCTGCACGGAGCCCATCGAGCCACTCGGACCAGCCGCGTACTCAGCGCCGACTGAGCTACTCGGACCAGCCCACGTGCTCAGCGCCGACTGAGCCACTTGGACGAGCCGCCCGCTCGGAGCCGACCGAGCCATTCAGACAAGCCGACTGCTCAGAACCGCCCGTCCTGGCAACGCGCCAGCCAGTCGGACGCGGCCGAGAACTCGCTGTCCGAGGTGCCGGCCCGGGGCGCGCGTACGTCCTTGGGGTCGACCTCGGCACGGGGGTACGAGCCGAGGAAGCGCACCTGTGGGCAGACCCGCTTGAGCCCCATGAGCGCCTCGCCCACTCGGCGGTCCGAGATGTGGCCTTCGGCGTCAATGGCGAAGCAGTAGTTGCCGATGCCCTCGCCGGTCGGCCGGGACTGCAGCAGCATCAGGTTGACGCCGCGCACCGCGAACTCCTGGAGCAGCTCCAGCAGGGCACCGGGGTGGTCGTCGCGCTGCCAGATGACCACGGACGTCTTGTCCGCGCCGGTCGGCGCCGCGGGCCGGGCCGGCCGGCCCACCAGTACGAAGCGCGTCTGCGCGTTCTCCGCGTCGTGGATCCCTGTCTCCAGCGGCTGCAGACCGTACTTGGCCGCTGCGAACTCGCCCGCGAAGGCGGCGTCGTACCGGCCTTCCTGGACCAGTCGTGCGCCGTCCGCGTTCGAGGCGGCGGACTCCCAGAGCGCGTCCGGCAGATTGTTCTTCAGCCAGTTGCGCACCTGCGGCTGCGCGGCGGGGTGCGCGGTCACCGTCTTGATCTCCGACAGCTTTGTGCCGGGCCTGACCAGCAGTGCGAAGGTGATCGACAGCAGCACCTCGCGGTAGATCATCAGTGGCGAGCCCGCGACCAGCTCGTCGAGGGTCGTGGTGATGCCGCCCTCCACCGAGTTCTCGATCGGTACGAACGCGGCCTCCGCCTCGCCGTTGCGGACGGCGTCCAGCGCTGCGGGAACCGACACCATCGGGACGAGCTCCCGGGTCGCGGCCTCCGGAAGCGTGCGCAGGGCGACTTCGGTGAAGGTGCCTTCTGGGCCGAGATACGCATAGCTGGCTGGCATGACCTCACCCTAATGGGCCTTGCACAACCCGGCTCCCGCCTGTGGAAACCGCGGCCCCGAAAGGCGCCCCCCCCGGCCGACCCGGAACCGCGTCACCGGAGGGTGCCCCCGGTCGACCAGCAGCCCCGGCCCCGGGCGACCGTCAGCCCTCCAGCAGCCGCTGCCCCACGTACTCCCCATTCGCCGCCCCACCCGGCACCGCGAACAGTCCGCTCGACTCGTGGCGGATGAACGTGGAGAGCGCGTCGCCGCGGTCGAGCTTGCGCTGGACGGGGACGAAGCCGCGCAAGGGATCGGCCTGCCAGCAGACGAAGAGCAGGCCCGCGTCGGGCACCCCGGCCGTGTCGATGCCGTCGTGGAAGGAGAACGGGCGGCGCAGCATCGCGGCGCCGCCGTTCTGGTCGGGCCGGGTGATCCGGGCGTGCGCGTTGATGGGGACGACCAGGTTGCCGTCGGCGTCGGTCTTGTCCAGGTTCATCGCGGTCGTCTCGGTGCCGCCGGACAGCGGTGCCCCGGTGGACTTCCTCCGTCCGATGACGTCCTCCTGGGCCTTGCCCGAGAGCTTCTCCCAGTCGTCGAGGAGCATGCGGATGCGGCGTACGACGGCGTACGAGCCGTTTGCCATCCATGCCGGGTCGGCCGAACCCGATGCGGGCACGAAGATCCGCTTGTCGAAGTCGGAGTCGGTCGGCTTCGGATTGCGGGTGCCGTCGATCTGGCCCATCAGGTTGCGGGCCGTCATCGGTTGCGCCGTGGCGCCGGGCGAGCGATTGAAGCCGTTCATCTGCCAGCGCACGCGGGCCGCGCTGCCCGTGTCCTTCTGGACCGCGCGCAGGGCGTGGAAGGCGACCAGGGCGTCGTTCGCGCCGATCTGCACCCACAGGTCGCCATTGCTGCGCGCCTTGTCGAGGTGGTCGGAGGAGAAGTCGGGCAGCGGGTCCAGGGCGACCGGGCGCCGCTTCTCCAGACCCGTACGCGCGAAGAAGCTGTGCCCGAAGCCGAAGGTCAGCGTCAGGGACGACGGGCCCGCGTCGCGGGCGACGTCCGTGTCGTCGTGCGTGGCGGCCTCGCCCGCCATCAGCCGCTGGGCCGTTGCCGACCAGCGGCGCAGCAGCGCGGCGGCCTCCTTGCGGCCGGCGCCCGCCGCCAGGTCGAAGGCAACGAGATGGCCGCGGGCCTGGAGGGCGGTGGTGATGCCGGGCTGATGTTTCCCGTGAAACATCACCGCGTCCGCGCCGAGCGAGGTCAGCGGTGTGGCCTTCTCGGCGGAGGGCGCCGCCGAGTATCCCGCGGCGCCTCCGGCCGCGCCCAGGGCGAGACCGGTGGCACCCGCGGTGCCGAGCAGCCGGCGACGCGAAAACACGCCCTTGGGGGAGGTGCCCTGGGAAACGTCGTCCCTGGGGAAGGTGTTTTCCGAAACGACCTCCCCGGGAGAGGTCACCTTGCGAGAGGTCTCCCGAGGGGACGCCTTACGAAAGGACGTCCCCGAAGAGGGGGTCTCCCGAGAGGACACCTTCGGGGAAGACTCTTTCGGAGAAGACGCGTCCGAAGAGGACGCCTCCGGAGTGGTGTGGTCAGCCATTGCGAGGTTCAGCCGATCTGCGCGTTCTTGTTCACGGTCGTCTGGTCGATGTCGGAGGTGCGCACGGTCACCGCGATCTTCCAGTCGCCCGCCATGGGGATCTGCACCCCGCTCGCCGACCAGTGTCCGGTGGCGATGCGGTCGGGGGTGACGGGCAGCGGGCCGATCTGCTTCGCGGCGAGAGTGAAGGCGACCTTCACCTCGGGGACGTCGAAGGCCTTGCCGTTCGGCCGCTCCACGAAGACGTGCATCTCGTTGCCGCCGACCCGGGCCGGGTCGAGGGTGAGCTCGACGGTGCCCTTGCCGTCCTCATCGCCGGTGTCGAACGGCATCTTCAGGGACAGCGGTCCGGACCGCTGGGAAGCGGTCGCGGTGGCCTGCTGGGCGGACTCCTCCGTACGCCCCGGCTCGGTCGTCGTCAGCACCGTCGTGACCGCCAGCAGGACGATGGCGACGCCCGCCTCGGCCAGCACCGAGCGGCGCAGCCCCGCGCGGTGCGGGTCGGCGTCACGGATGCGCTTCTCGCGGGTGGTGGCCACGGCGGCCCGCTGCCGGGCGAGCTGGGCGGCACGCCGGGAGTCCACGGGAACGGTCGCCCGCGCCTTCTCGCGCCGCGCGACCACGGTCGCCGCCACGGACTCCGGAGCGGCGACCTCCGACAACTGCGCGGTCCAGCGGCGCGAGATCGACGCGATGCCGACCAGGACCGCCACCAGGCAGATCTTGACGAGCAGCAGCTGCCCGTACGTCGTGTCGGTGAACGCCGACCAGGAGCCGAGCTGGCGCCAGGACTGGTAGATCCCGGTCGCTACCAGCGCGAGGACGCTGCCGAAGGCCAGGCGCGAGAAGCGGCGTACGGCCGCCGCGCCGATCTGCGCTTGCGCCGGCGCCCTGAACAGGGCCGTCAGCAGCGCCGAAAGACCGCCCAGCCAGATCGCAACGGCCAGCAGGTGCAGGACGTCGACGGGCATCGCGATGCCCGGCTGCAGGCCGGTCGAGGCGTGCTCGGCCATCGCCCAGGTCGCGGCGAGGCCCGACGCGACGACGGCACCGCCGATCGCGAGCCCGAACGCGAGGTCCTTCTTCTCGGCGGCGGCCTCCTTCTCGGCGGCGTCCTCGTCGGACTCGTGAGACCCGCCGGGCCCGCCGGACGCATCGGCCTCGTCCCGCTTCACATACGCCCCGAAGAGCACCGCGATGAACAGCGCCGCCGCGGCGAGCAGCAGCAGCCGCGACACCAGCGCCGCGCCCGACTTGGTCTGCAGCACCTGCCCGAGCAGGGTCAGGTCGAAGATGTCGCCGACCTTGCCCGAACCGACGTACGCACCGCGCAGGAGCAGCAGCGCGAGCGTGGCGCCGGTCAGAGCGAGCCATCCAGTGACCACGAGCCGCTGCACCGGCCGGACCCCGGCGCCGCGCTGCCAGCAGGCCAGCACGAAGGTCGCGCCGCCGACGAGGAGGATGAATCCCGCGTACGAGACATAGCGGGCGGTCCCGTAGAGCACGCCGACCACTCCGCCGCCCGCCGCTTGGCCGGACAACGAGACGGAAGTCTGCGAGGGCGCGCCGATGGAGAAGGTGAAGGCGCCCGAGACGGGGTGGCTGTCCGCCGACACCACCTGGTAAGTGACGGTGAACGTGCCGTCGGGCAGCCCCGAGTGCAGCTTCACGCCGTACGTGGTGCCGCTCAGGTTGGTCGCCCCGCCGGTGTCGACCCGCTTGCCCTTGGGGTCGAGCACGCGCAGCGAGCCGTCGTTCATCGCGACCTTCTCGGAGAAGGTGAGCGCGACCTGGGTGGGCGCCTTGTCGACCACCGACCCCTGCTTCGGGTCGCTGCCGGTCAGCGCGGCGTGCGCGGAGGCGGGCGCCGCGCCGGCCAGGAGCGCGCCGGAGACGGCGAGGAACAGCAGCAAGAGTGTCCGGAAGTTCCTGAGGCTCTGGAGGTTCCGGAAGCGGGAGGCGATGGTCTGCGTCAAGGTGATCCCTCCCTCAGTGCCCGGTCTCAGGGGTGTACGTCGCGGACTCCACCGGCATGGAGATCTTCACCGTGCCGGACTTGGCGAAGTGCAGCTCCACGGACACCTTCTCGCCCTGCTTCGGCTTGTGGGTGAGCTTTTCGAACATGAGATGGTTGCCGCCGCTCGCGAAGTCGAGCCTGCCGTCCGCGGGTATCGCGAAGGACTTCTCCTCCTCCATCGCGCCGCCGTTGGTGGAGTGCAGCGTGACGTCGTCCGCGAGGTCGCTGGTGACCGAGGTCAGGGTGTCGGCGCCACCGGAGTTGGTGACGGTGAAGAAGCCGGCCGCCATGGAGTCCATGCTCGGGGCGGGCATGTAGGCGCCGGTGACCTTCAGTTCGGGCTCGGCCGAGGAGTCCTTGTCGTCCGAGCCGCAGCCCGCCAGCGTCACCGCCGCGGCTATGGCCATCGCGCATCCGGCGAGAGACCGCGAGGGACGGCCGGGACGCCTCACGGGTTCTCCCCCCTGATGATCTTGGGGAGATCCTTGGTGTAGTCGTCGACGGTGGCGCCCTCGCCGTACAGCACGTAGCCCCCGTCGGTCTTCGGCGAGAACGCGATGACCTGGGTTCCGTGCACGGAGACGAGCTTGCCGTTCTTGTCCTTCGACGTCGGGTCGATCGAGATGCCCAGGGTGCGGGCACCGGCCTGGATCGTGGCGAAGTTGCCGGTCAGGCCGACGAAGTCGGAGTCGATGCCCTTGAGCCACTTGCCGAGCGCGGAGGGCGTGTCACGGTTCGGGTCGGTGGTGACGAACACGACGCGGAGCTTGTCCTGCTGGGCCTTGGGCAGCTGCTTCTTGGCCACGGCGAGGTTGTTCATCGTCAGCGGGCAGACGTCGGGGCAGTGGGTGTAGCCGAAGTAGATCAGCGTCGGCCGGCCCTTGGTCTGCGCGCGCAGGTCGTACTTCTTGCCGCTCGTGTCGGTGAGCACGAGGTCCGGCTTCTCGAACGGCTTGTCGAGGATCGTCGCGGCCTTGCCGGAGTCGGCCTCGGCGGACACGTCGGCGATCGGCTTGTTGCTGTCGTCGCCGCTGCCGCAGGCGGAGAGGGTCAGAGCGGCGGCGGCGAACAGGGCGGCCGCGGCATACGTCTTCTTGCGCATAGAAAAATGTCCCAGATGTGAGAACTCCGGTGCGCACCGGGGTCGTACGACGCCTGACGGCGAGGTCGTACGCCGCTCGTCGCGGAGATGTCGTACGACGTCCCGGTGCGCACCGAAAGCGGTAGGGCCTCAGGCGTTGGTACGCCGACGGCCGGCCACGACGCCGAACGCCACGCCCGCCACGCCGACGACGACGCCCACGACGCCGAGCACGCGCGCGGTGGTGTCACTGCTGTCGGAGGATGACGCTGCCTCGGTGGTGTCCTCGGCGGCCGCCTTGGAGTCCTCGGCGGTCGACGAGCCGTGGGAGTGGCCTCCCTCGGAGGCGTCGGACAGCGTCAGCACCGGAGCCGGGTTCGCGGGCTCCTCGGCGCCCTCCTTCTGCGGTTCGATCCAGCGCACGACCTCCTTGTTGGAGTAGGTCTGGATCGCCTTGAAGACAAGTTCGTCCGCGTCCTCGGGCAGCGCGCCGACGGAGAGCGGGAACTTCTGGAAGTAGCCGGGCTCGATGCCCTTGTCGTCGGCGGTCCAGGTGACCTTGGTGACGGCCTCGGAGATCTTCTTGCCGTGCATCTCCAGCGGCTTGTCCAGCTTGGACTTGGTGACCTTGACGGTCCAGCCGTTGATCGGCTGCGGCATCACCGAGGCCAGCGGGTGGTCGGTCGGGAAGTTCACCTCGAGCTGGGTGGTCGAGGCGTTGTCGCGCTCGTTCGGGACCTTGAAGTCGATGACCGCGTAGTCGCCCTTGGCGGCCGTGCCTTCCGGCTGCACGCTGACGTGCGCGAAGGCGGGGGCGGACAGGACGAGCACGGTCGAGGCGGCGGCGACACCGGCGGCGGCGATACGAGAAGCCTTCATGGCAGGGAACACTCCACTTTGAGCGATGAGTCCAGCGAGAAAGAGGGGTGCGCGTGCGAAACGGTGCCTCTGGGGCGTACGAAAAACGTCTCCGTGAGCGGGGCACCGAAAAAGGCAGGCACGCGCGCGTGCCGCACGACGGCAGCCCCTCGGTGGAGTGGCTCGTCGTGTCAGGCGGCGAGGGCGAGTGCGGTGGAGGAGGGCGGCCCGCGCCGGATGACGGTGTGGTGAAGCGCGGTCGTACGCGGCTTCGGGGGCGCGAGGAGCGCTGTGCAAGGGGTGGGCGCCACGTCGGGCGCACCCGGAAGGCCCGTGCGCAGGGCGCGTACGAGAGCGAACGCGGCGCGCAAGGACCGTACGAGCGCCCCTTCCGCAACCCCGTGCGCGGACAGCCGCATGAGACCCAGCAACGCCATGTCCCCGCGGCGCAGCACCCATCCGGCGGCGACGGCCGCGACGACGTGTGCGAGCAGCATCGGCAGGGAGGGCAGCACCGACATCGAGGCGCCCGCGGTGGCCGACATGGCGTCCGCGGGATGGTGCATGGACTGCGTCATGGCCGTGTCGATCCGCGCGTCGGCGAGGATCTTCTGGGCCTGCGCGGGGCTGATCGCCGCCGCAGTCGTGCCGCACACCAGGCGTGCGGCCCGCTCGACGAGCGAGGCGTCGGACATCGACATGCCCGAAGCCATGGACCCCATGGACGACGTACCGCCGAGCCTGCCGAGTCCGAAGAGCGTGTGCAGCACGGTCTGTCCGACCGCGAGGAGTGCCACGATGCCCGGCAGCGCACGCTCACGCCCCGCGAGCGCGACGGCGACGGCGAAGACCGCGAGGAATCCGGCGCCCAGCGTCCACAGCGGGACCGTGGCGCAGGAGGCGAGCCCATGACCGGCCGCGGCCAGCACGACGCAGACCGCGGCGAACACCGCGGCCCGCAGAATCCGGAGATCGCATCCGGAGCGCATCGTCCGGAGACCGTGTCCGGAGCGCGCCGCGCGCTGGTGGGGGGCAGTCATGGCGGGCTCATCATCGCACTGGCCCCACCCACTCCTGACGGCAGGTCCGCAAGGTGACGTTCAACCCGCAAGATCACTATATGCGGTGAGCCGAACGCACATACACCGATTTCTGTCGCGCGCGCATCCGCCGTATGGGCGGTATCACGTCAAGTGGGCGATTGCGCACGGGTGCTTGCGGCAATACGTAACGGTATGTCGAGCCGCGGCCGGGAGGCTGGAGCATGAGCATCTGGTGGTCACTCCATTTGCGGCGCGAAGCTGCGAGCGTTCCGCTCGCCAGACGCCTGCTGCTCGGCACGATGGAGAGCGCGGGCGTCGACCCGGACGTTTCCTACGACCTCTCCGTCGCGCTCACCGAGGCATGCGCGAACGCCGTCGAGCACGGCGGGGACGTGGCGCACGGCGCATCGGCCGAGGCCTACCGGGTGACCGCCTACCTCGACGGCGAGAAGTGCCGCATCGAAGTCGTCGATTCCGGCCCCGGTTTCCCGGTCGGCCGTGCCCGCACCCCCCTGCGTCCGGCGCGCGGCGATGCGGAGCACGGGCGCGGCCTGTGTCTGATCCAGGAGCTCGCCGACCACGTCCACATCGGCAACGAGCCGGGGCGGGGCGGGGCGGTGGTCAGCTTCGACAAGATCCTCAAGTGGAAGAAGGACCCTTCTTTGCTGACGGCCTAGGGCTCTGAGCGGCGGTGGAGCCCCCACTGGCGCCGCCCGCCCAAAATGGAAGACAACTTTATATTGGTAGTGGACTCTCATTTGGTAGTAGCCTCTCGTTAGGTTGCTCCCTCTTGGAGGTCCGCATGTCCTTGCCCAACCTGCCTGCCCTGCCTTCGTCCGCTCCCGTGTCGCCCCGCCGTTGGCTGGCCCTGGCCGCCCTCACGCTGAGCGTGCTGATCGTCGGGCTCGACGGCACGATCATCAATGTCGCCCTGCCGACCCTGGCCTGTGATCTGCGTGCCGACAGCGCGCAGTTGCAGTGGATCGGCGGCGGCTATCTGCTGGCCCTGTCCGTGGCGATGCTTCCCGTCGGGCTGCTCGGCGACCGGTACGGCCACAAACGGCTGCTGCTCTCGGGGATAGCGCTGTTCGGACTCGCCTCGCTGGGCGGCGCGTTCGCCGACTCGCCCGGGACGGTCATCGCGGCTCGGGCGGTTCTCGGCCTCGGCGCCGCCACGATCATGCCGTTGTCGATGGCGATCCTGCCGCGCGTCTTCGCCAAGCAGGAGCTGCCGAAGGCCATCGCCGTCTGGACTGCCGCCACCGCTCTGGGCATGCCGGTCGGCCCGCTCGTCGGCGGCTGGCTGCTCGACCACTTCTGGTGGGGCTCGGTCTTCCTCTTCAACGTGCCGGTCACGCTCCTCGCCCTGGCCGCCGGTCTGTGGCTGCTGCCGAGCGACAACAAGCGCGCGGCCGCCGACAGGGAGTACGCGGTGGCCGACCAAGAGCGCACGGCCGCCGACAGAGAGCGCGCCGCCGGACCCTTCGACGCCCTCGGCACCGCACTGAGCGCCCTCGGCATCACCGCACTCGTCTACGGAACGATCCTGATCCCGCGCGACGGCTGGACCGACCCGACCGTCCTCGCCACCCTCGTCGCCGCGGCCGCCCTGCTCACCGGGTTCGTGCTGCGCGAGCGGCGCCACCCGCACCCGCTCGTCGACCTGAAGCTGTTCACCGACCGCCGCTTCCTGTGGGGCACGTTGATCGCGGTCTTCGTCAACTTCGCGGTGATGGGCATCCTGTTCGTCGTCCCGCAGTACCTGCAGGTCGTGCTCGGCCACGACTCTTTCGGCACCGGCATCCGCGTACTGCCCCTGATCGGCGGGCTGATGGCCGCCGCCACGGCGAGCGAGGCGCTCGTGCCCCGGCTCGGCGCCCGCACCGTCGTCCCGCTCGGCATGGCCATCCTCGCCGGCGGAGTCCTCCTCGGGGCGACCACGGACCTTTCCAGCGGGTACGGCTTCACCGCCCTGTGGCTCTCCCTCACGGGACTCGGCTTCGGCCTCGCCGTCGTGCCCGCGACCAGCCTGGTGATGGGCTCGCTGCCGGACGGCAACGCCGGGCAGGGGACCAGTCTCCTGGAGACCGTCCAGCAACTCGGCGGAGTCCTCGGCGTGGCCGGCCTCGGCAGCCTGCTCGGCTACGGCTACCTGGCCCGGCTCACCACCGACGGTCTCCCGGCGCCCGCGGCCGACGCGGCCCGCGATTCGGTGTCCGGCGCGGACGAGGTCGCCCGGCAACTGCACGACACAGGTCTCTCAGTCAGCGCCCACGAGGCCTTCGTGCACGGCATGAACCTGGTCCTGACGGCCTGCGGGATCATCTCCCTGCTGGCCGCCGTACTCGCCGCGATCTACCTGCCGAGCCGGTCGACGGCGCCCCGGAAGGTGGCCGAGGACGCGCCCGAGCACGCAGAATCGATGGCATGACGAAGCAGGAGAGCATGGCATGACGACGCAGGAGACCTCGGCCGCGCCTCTCGGTCTGCGGGAGCGCAAGAAGCAGAAGACCCGCGACCGCGTCCGGCGCGAGGCGTACCGCCTGTTCGCCGAACACGGGTACGAGGCGACCACGGTCGACCAGATCGCGGAGGCGGCCGAGATCTCCCCGAGCACGTTCTTCCGGTACTTCCCCACCAAGGAGGATGTGGTCATCCAGGACGAGTACGATCCCGCGCTCGCCGAGGCACTGCGCGCCCGTCCGGCCGACGAACCGATCGTCGACTCGATCCTGCAGGCCCTGAGGGGCCCCCTGGGCCGGATGCTGGACCAGGACCGCGAGGAACTGCTGCTCCGCACCCGGATCACCTTCACGGACCCCGCGATCCGGGCCCGCTCGGTCGGCGAACAGGAACGCAGCGAGCAGGAGATCGCCGCGATCATCGCGGAGCGCAGCGGCCGGAACGCCTCGGACCTCGACGTGAAGTGCGCAGCCGCGGCGATCATCGCCGTCTTCACGACCCTCGTACGGCACTGGGTCGAGGGCGGCGGCACGGAGGACCTCGCGCAGTTGTACGAACGGCATCTGCCGCTGCTGTCGAACGGCCTGGAGTTCTAGGGCAGGCCGTCGCGCGGTCTCCCGCCTACTTCAGCTTTCTCAGAGTCCACAGGTCAATCACAGTGCACCCCCATGTCTTTGAGGGCTGACGTTCCTAATTTCCCCAGCATGACGGGAAGCCACAAAGACAGGTCGATCACCCGGCGCCGCGCCATCGCGGTGACCGGAGGCACGGTCGCCGCCGGAGGCCTCGCGGTCGCCGGATACCAGGCGGCGTTCGCCGACGAAACGACCACGACCGACGCGCAGGCCACCGCCTCGGCGAGCTCGAGCAGCGGCACCTGCGCGCTGATGTCCAGCGTCACCGAGGGACCGTACTACCTGGACGGCGCCCTGGTGCGGAAGGACATCACCGAGGGCAAGAGCGGCGTTCCCCTGACGCTGCGCATCACCGTTCAGGACACCACCGATTCCTGCAACCCGGTCCCCGGCGGCGCCGTGGAGATCTGGCACTGCGACGCCTGGGGCTACTACTCCGACTACACCACCGCCGATCCCGGCGGCTCCGCGCCCGCCGAGAGCGAGGACGGCTCCACCGCCAACGACCGGCCCACCCGCCTGGACCACTGTTCCCTGCGCTGGTCGGCCAAGGCGCTGGAGCCCGGCCTCGCGGCCATGGCGGCCGCCGCTCGCCGCACCGGTCAGCCCACGCCCGAGCTCCGTGCGGAGCTGGGGGCGATCGGCCGGTCCACCGAGCACTCGGTGGCCCTGGCGGGTGGTGGCCACCGCGGCGCCCTGTGGGCCCTCGGGCTCCTGGTCGCGGGCGCGGCCCTGAACCCCTGTGCCAGGGGGAACGACGTCGCCGCGACCGCCAAGCGGATAGCGGCGCACGCCGACCGGCGGGCGCCGCGGCGGCCCTCCCGGGGGTCGTCCGTGTCGGCGAAGTACGGTGCCGCCGGGGCGCGGGGAGAGGCGCGAGCGGGATTCCCCCACGTACGGCGGGCGTTGGACGCGCTTGCCACGGCCCGCACGGCAGGTGCGCCCGAACCGTACGCCCGGCTCGACGCCCTGCTCACCGTCGTGTCCACCCTCCAGGACACGGAGTTGCTGTACACCGCCGGGCCCCTTGGGCTCCGTCATGTCCAGGCGGGTGCCCGTGGGGTGCTGGAAGCAGGCGGGACCTTCACGGAGGCGGGTCGCGAGGCGCTGTCCGCGTTCGACGACGACCTCCACGCGCGCGCGTGGAGTCCGCGTGGGAGCGGGGCGCTTCTTGCCGGGGCGCTGTTCGTGGACTCGTTGCCGGTGGTGGTCAACTCAGCGGTGCGGGCTGCCTGAGGGGGGGACCCAACGCTGGTGCTGAGCTCGGGGCGGGTGCGCTTGCCGGTGCTGACAGGGTGCCGCTGCGCCCACCCGTGCCGCCCCGGCGGCACGATTGCCCGCAGCTGGGACGGGTGGGTCGGTGTCCCAGCGGCACGATTGCCCGCAGTTGGGACGGGTGGGTTGGTGTCGCGGCGGCACGATCGCCCGCGGCTATGTACGGGCGTTCGCCGACCCGCCTCGTGGCAGCCCACCTCGTTGCCGGCCCCGTCCCATACGAAGCCCCCACCATCAAGCCCCCCAGCAGCAGCCACCCCGGAGTCCCCCAGCTCACCAGCAGGGTCGTCAGAACGAGCGGGCCCATGGTGCGGGCCACGGTGACGCCGGTGCCGAAGAAGCCCTGGTATTCACCCATGCGGTCCGACGGGGCGAGGTCGAAGGCCAGTTGCCAGGAGCCCGCGGACTGCTGCATCTCGGCGACGACTTGGAGGACCGCGCCCACCACGAGGATCCCAGCGGCGACAAGCGGGGAGGCGCCGGACGACAGGGCGAAGACCGTGCAGGACGCCAGCATGACCCACCCGGAGCGGCGTATTGCGCGTGTGGCGGTGGCGAGGCCCGTGACACCGCGGGCCATCCGTACCTGGAAGACCATCACCGCACCCGTGTTGAGAACGAACAGCGCGGAGACCAGCCAGGCGGGCGCTTCGGTGCGCTCGGTGATCCACAGCGGGATGCCGAGGCTCAGCAGCGGCATCCGCAGCAGCAGCACGGTGTTGAGGAATGTGACCAGCACGTACGGGCAGTCGCGCAGGACGACGAGTCCTTGTCCCCGGCGCACGGCCACGGGTGCCGCGTCCGGCACCGAAGGCAGCCGCAACAGCAGTGCCGCGCACAACAGGAAGCTCACCGCGTCCAGTGCGAACACCCCGAGATACGCGGCCCGCGTGCCGAAGTGCAGCGCGAGTCCGCCGAGGCTCGCGCCCACCGCCAGACCGGCGTTGAGCGTCGACTGGAGATGGGCGAGCAGCCCGGTCCGATCCCCGGCCGGCACCAGTCGCGCGAGCAGCGCCTGCCGGGCCGCAGCGAGCCCTGACTGCGTCGACGCGTACGCGCATGCCGCGAGGACGAAGGGGACGAAGCCGCGGACGACCAGGAAAGACGCCACCGCCGCAGCGGTCGCCAGCGCCAGCAGTATCGCCGTGCCACGCGGCCCGCGCCGGTCGGCGAGCCGGCCCAGCGGCACTCCCACCAGCGAGCCGACCGCCCACGCGACGGTCAGCCCGAGCCCCACGCGTGCGGGGGCGAGTCCCACGACATGCGTGAAGTACAGAGCGGACGTCACATAGTAGGCACCGTCCCCCACGGAGTTGCCCAATTGAGCAAGGGCGAGGACGCGCTGCGGGCCGGCCGGCGGAACGAGGCGGCTCGACGTGGGACGTGCTGCCGGATTCTTCATGCCTTCGACGCTACGGGCCGAGTGGACCGCTCAACAGGCCCATTCATCACGCCTTTTCATGACCCAATCCATGGTCGTCACATGACATCCGTCAGCTCCGGCTCGGACTGGGCTCACACCCCGTCGAGCACCCGCCCCAACACCTCCAACGCCTCGGGATACAGCCGCTCCCGAGGCGTCCCGTACCCCACGACCAGCCCCTGCGGCCGCCCCTGACCGGGCGCGTGCCAGTGGTCCCCGAGACGGCCGACCGCGAGCCCCTCCTCCTGCGCCCGCGCCAGTACCTCGGCCTCGTCCGCCACCTCCACCAACGCGTGCAGCCCGGCGGCGATCCCCCGTACGCTCCTGCGCGGCCCCAGCCGATCCAGGAGCTGGTCCCTGCGCCGCCGGTACCGCAGTCGGCACGCGCGCACATGGCGGTCGTAAGCGTGGCTGTCGATCATCTCGGCGAGCGCCAACTGGCCGATGGACTCGGTGTGATGGTCGCTGTGCAGTTTGATGTCGGCGACCGCGTCGACCAGGTGCGGCGGCAGCACCATCCAGCCGAGGCGCAGCGCCGGCCCGAGCGTCTTGGAGGCCGTCCCCAGGTACACGACATGGCCCGACGCCATCCCCTGCAGTGCGCCGACCGGCTGCCGGTCGTAGCGGAACTCCCCGTCGTAGTCGTCCTCGACGATCAGTCCGGCACGCGCGCGTGCCCAGTCGGTGAGTGCCCGCCGCCGCTCGGGGTGCAGGGTCACGCCGGTCGGGTACTGGTGCGCCGGCGTGACGACGACCGCGTCCGCGCCAACGGCAGCCAACTCGCCCGCACAGGCGCCGCGTTCGTCGACCGGCAGCGGCACCACGGTTCCGCCGCTCTTGCGCACCACATCCCGGTGGAACGGCAGCCCCGGGTCCTCCATGGCGACCGTCCCGCCGTCCAGCACCCGCGTGAGGAGCGCGAGCCCCTGTACGTACCCGGAAGTGACGACGATCCGCTCGGGTGGCGCGATCACCCCGCGTGCCCGCCCCAGGTAGCCCGACAGCGCCGTCCGCAGTTCGATCCGGCCGCGCGGATCCCCGTAGTCGTACGCCAGGGAGGGTGCCGTCGCGATCGCGCGGCGCAGGGATCGCAGCCAGGCCGCCGCCGGGAACGTACCGACGTCCGGGCTGCCGGGGCGCAGATCGAAACGCGGTGCACGCGTGCGTGCACGCCCGTCCGGCGCCTCCAAGGAGGTGGTCGGCAACCGGGCGACCTCGGTGCCCGAACCCTGCCGCGCGGTCAAATACCCCTCGGCGATCAGCTGGTCGTACGCCCCCTTCGCCGTCCCGCGCGAGAGGCCCAGCTCGGCCGCGAGCCGTCGGGTCGCGGGCAGTCGGGTGCCCGGAGCGAGCCGTCCGTCGCGCACGGCGTCCCGCAGAGCGCGCTCGAGCCCGGCCCTGCGCCCCGCCGCGGCGTCCGGTTCCAGATGCAGGTCCACGCCGACGCCGGACCAGAAGTCGTCCACGAAAAGCCGCCCCCTAGGCACACCAAAAACGCGGGGGCCACAGGAACCCCCCTGGACACACCAATGGCCGGGTACCCAGAAGGGCACCCGGCCAGCAGTCTTGTATCAGCCCTCGCCGGGCACTATGTCAGCCCTTCAGGGATGCCATCCAGGTCTCGACCTCGTCGGAGCGGCGCGGGAGCCCCGCCGACAGGTTCCGGTTGCCGTTCTCGGTGACCAGGATGTCGTCCTCGATGCGGACGCCGATGCCCCGGTACTCCTGCGGAACCGTCAGGTCGTCCGCCTGGAAGTACAGGCCCGGCTCGACGGTCAGGCACATGCCCGGCTCCAGCGTGCCCTCGACATACGTCTCGGTCCGCGCGGCGGCGCAGTCGTGGACGTCCATGCCGAGCATGTGGCCGGTGCCGTGCAGGGTCCAGCGGCGCTGCAGGCCAAGGTCCAGGACGCGCTCGACCGGGCCCTCGACCAGACCCCACTCGACGAGCTTCTCGGCCAGCACACGCTGCGCCGCGTCGTGGAAGTCGCGGTACTTGGCGCCCGGCTGCACGGCCGCGATACCAGCCTCCTGGGCCTCGTACACGGCGTCGTAGATCTTCTTCTGGATCTCCGTGTACGTGCCGTTGATCGGCAGCGTGCGCGTGACGTCGGCGGTGTAGAGCGTGTGCGTCTCGACGCCCGCGTCGAGCAGTAGCAGGTCGCCGGAGCGGACCGGGCCGTCGTTGCGCACCCAGTGCAGGGTGCAGGCGTGCGGCCCGGCGGCACAGATCGAGCCGTACCCGATGTCGTTGCCCTCGACCCGCGCGCGCAGGAAGAAGGTGCCCTCGATGTAGCGCTCGCTGGTCGCCTCGGCCTTGTCCAGGACCCGTACGACGTCCTCGAAGCCGCGCACGGTCGAGTCGACGGCCTTCTGCAGTTCGCCGGCCTCGAACTCGTCCTTGACCAGCCGCGCCTCGGAGAGGAAGACGCGCAGCTCCTCGTCGCGCTCGGCGGTCACCTTGTCGGTGAGTGCCGCCTCGATACCGGCGTCGTAGCCGCGCACGACACGAACCGGACCGGTGGCTTCCTTCAGCTTGTCGGCCAGCTCGCGCACGTCCGAGGCGGGGATGCCGTACAGCTGCCCGGCCTCGGCGAGGGAGTGGCGGCGGCCGACCCACAGCTCACCCTGGCCGGACAGCCAGAACTCGCCGTTCTCTCGGTCGGAGCGCGGCAGCAGGTAGATCGTCGCCTTGTGGCTGCCCCTCCCGTCCGGAGAAGTGGTCGGCTCCAGGACCAGGACGCCGTCCTCGGTCAGGTTGCCGGTGAGGTACGCGTAATCGACCGAGGCGCGGAAGGGGTACTCCGTGTCGTTCGAGCGGGTCTTCAGGTTGCCCGCGGGGATCACCAGGCGGTCGCCCGGGAAGCGCGCGGAGAGCGCGGCGCGGCGGGCGGCGGTGTACTCGGCCTGTGCGATCGGCTCCAGGCCGCGCAGCTCCGTGTCGGCCCAGCCGGACTTCATGTTCTCGGCCAGCTCATCGGACACGCCCGGGTACAGGCCGTTCTTGCGCTGCTTGATCGGCTCCTCTTCGCCCGCTTCGTCAGCGGCGTCGTCGAGTACGGCTTCCGGGGTCTCCGGGTTGAGCGCCTCCGACACGGTCTGCCTCCTAGATACGACTCTGGACCCCCACCATCGTACGGTCGTGCTGAAGGGGGCCCAGGGCCGGAAGACCTGTTACGTACGGCTCACTCGAATCGTGCCGCCAGGAGTACGACGTCCTCCTGGCTGTCGGCCTCGTCGAGCCCGTCAGGCAGCACACTGCGAAGGACGTGGTCGACGATCGCGCCGGGGTCCTCGCGCAGCGCCCGGGGGACGCTCGCCGCCGCCGCGTGCAGCCGGGCGAAGGCGCGGTCCATGGGGTCACCGGTGCGGTGCAGCAGGCCGTCGGTGTAGAGCAGCACGGTCTCGCCGGGCCCGGTGGTCAGTTCGACGCTCGGCGCCTCCCAGCAGGCGAGCATCCCCAGCGGGGCCGACAGCGAGGTCTCCACGAACTCCGTGCGCCGCGCGCCGATCACCAGCGGCGGGCTGTGTCCGGCCCCGGCCAGCGTGAGCTTGCGCAGCGCGGGCTCGCAGTACGCGAAGAGAGCGGTCGCGGAGCGGGCGGGCTCGGTCAGCCGCAGCAGCAGTTCGAGATCGGACAGGACGGCGACGGGGTCCTCGCCCTCCATCACGGCGTACGCCCTCAGGGATGCCCTCAGCCGGCCCATCGCGGCCACCGCGCTGGGCCCGCACCCGGTGACCGAGCCGACGGCGAGGCCGAGCGCGGCGTCGGGCAGCGGCAACGCGTCGTACCAGTCGCCACCGCCGCGCGGCCCCGTGCGGTGCCGTGCGGCGAGCTGGACGCCGGAGACCCGGGGAAGCCGTGGGGGGAGCAACTCCTCGGAGATCGTCGTCATGCACGCGCGCGTGCGCTCCAGTTCCACCAGGCGTGCCAAGTGCTCGGTCGCGTAGCGGGCGTAGAGGCCGATGAGATGGCGCTGGCGCTCGACCGGTTCGGCGGGCTCGTCGTAGAGCCATACGGCGGCGCCCAGTCGGCCGGCCGCCTCGGTGGCCAGAGGGAGTGCGTAGCTCGCGGCGTAGCCGAGCCGGGCGGCCACCTCGCGGTGGCGGGGGTCGAGGCCGTCCTCGGAGAAGAGATCGGGCTGGGCGATCTCGCCCTCGCCGCCCGGTAGTCCGTCCAGGATCTTTCCGTACGACATGGAGCTGCGCGGCACGGTCTCGATGTGGCCGAGATCCGCCCGGGCGAGGCCGAGGCCGATCGTGGTGTCGGGGCCGAGTCCGTCGCCCGGTTCCAGGACGACGAGGCCGCGCCGGGCGCCTACGAGGGCGGCTCCGGCGCGCAACAGTTCCTGCAGCGCGTCGCTCAGTGTCGCGGTGCGCGCCAGGCGCTCGGTGAGTTCGTGGAGCGTGGTGAGATCCGAGACCCAGCCGGCGAGGCGATCTTGGAGAACGGCTCCGGCGCCGGTGGAGCAGGTGGCCGAGGAGGCACCCGTGGCGGCAGGCGTCGGCGTGACAGTGTGTGCGGGCGAGGGAACCGTTGAATCGATTCCAGCCACTTTCGGAAGGTGAGGGGCGTTCATGGCGTCCGGCTTTCCGACCGGTGCGTATTGCTCAATAGCATCGCAAACCCCCATGTCGTTCTGCGCCGCTAGCAGTGTCTCCACATGTACACGCACTCGTGAGGGGATGTCCAGCATTGTCCTGCTGGGATTCCTGGTGTCCATGAGACCGTCGGTAACCCTTGCGGGAAAGCAAAGTTGGCTTAAAACTGACTCGGGCAACGGCTTATTGAGGTCGACTGGCCTAGTTCGACGGAGCGTCACAGCGGTCGTGATGGGTACGTACTCGGAGAAGGCCAGGGGTGGTTGAGATCAGCCCGGAACCTGGCAATGGACCCGGGCGTCTTAACCACCGACGACCGTGCCCCATCCTCCCGTGGCGGAGGCGGCAAGAAATACGCGGGACAGTAAAACGCCAGGCGCCGCCACCCCACGCCATGCCCATGCTTTAGATAGACGCAGTATGGACGCGGACGCAGCCAAACGCTCGGCCCAGAGGGGTTCCCCTTGCCTCCAGCAGGGGTGTGATGCGCCAGCAGGTACGCACAGTGAAGTGATCGACACATGGTGTGATGTGGTCCTCGGTGTTGCCAGGCGTGCAACGGAAAGGAACGAGCGCTCATGCGCGAGATCCTCGGAAGGCGACGCAGGCTCCTGTCCAGGCGAAACAATGGGAGGCCTGAGGTGCTCGGCGCGGCCCTGACCTTCGCGACCGAATGGCGGTGGCCCGTACTCCCGGGTGTGGCGGCGGACCCGCAGGGGCGCGCCCGCTGCGGATGCCCCGACCCGGAGTGCACGGTGCCCGGCGCCCATCCCTTCGACCCCGGCCTCCTCGCGGCCACCACCGACGAGCGCATGGTGCGCTGGTGGTGGACCAACCGACCGTCGGCATCCATCGTGCTGGCCACCGGCGGCACGGCCCCCTGCGCGGTGAGCCTGCCCGCCCTCGCGGCGGCCCGCGCCCTCGACGCCCTCGACCGCAAGGGCATGCGCCTCGGCCCCGTCGTCGCGTCCCCCACGCGCTGGTCGATCCTCGTCGCGCCCTACTCCATGGAGCAGCTCGGCGAGCTGCTCTACGCCAAGGACTTCGTTCCCGGCTCCCTCCGCTTCCACGGCGAGGGCGGTTACATCGCGCTGCCGCCCTCCGAGACCGGCCAGGGACAGATTCGCTGGGAGCGCGCCCCGTTGCCCGGCTCGGCCGCCCCCTGGGTGCCGGATGTCGAGGCCGTGGTGGACGCCGTGGTGGAGGCCCTCACTCGTACGGGTGTGAGCGCACCCGAGTTGTAGGGGTGTCGGGCGCGCGGCGAACCGAGCGCCCGCTCCCGCTCGTTATCGTCCGCCCTATGCTGCGTCATTCCGGGGGGTGGCCCCCAGACCCCCGAAGAGTTCGCCTGGCGGCGCTGGTAGGCGTCGTGGCGTTCATCGTCGCCCTGCCACTGGCTGTGGCGTCCGCCGGCCCCGTGGGCGACGCGGACCCCGGAGACGTACGCAGGTCCGCGCGTGCCGATGACCGACCGCAGACTCCCGAGCCCACGCGCTCCCCCCTGCTGGTCGGTCTCGGCCTCGCCACCGCCGCCCGGTGCGGACCCGAACTGTCCTCGCCCGACGGTATCGAGGCGCAGACCTGTGTCCTCACGCAGGGTGAGGACACCTGGGCACGCACCTACTACCGCAACGCGACCGGCGACGAGCTGAGCTCCGTGCTGAGCGTCATGGGACCCGGTGGCCGCACGGTGCAGATCAACTGTGCGGTGGGGGCTGACGACGATCCGGGGGTGTGCGAGACGCCCAGGGAGCGGACGACGGGCGATGCGGGGGCCTACACGGCGGTCGCGGAGTTCGCGAAAGGCAGCGGGACCCGTGGGCCGCTGTTGCTGCGCTCGGGGAGCAACTCGGGCCAGTAGCAAGGCCGTTGACGTCGCAGGGGATGCCGCACATGGAAAGACCCGGTTGCTGGCGACGGGGGATGCACCAGCAACCGGGCTACTCGAACCGTAACAAGAGATCGGCGGTTCGCAAATTCGATCTCGGCTATTCGGACACGGATTTACCTGTCGCAACGGGGAGTTGTGACAGGAGTCACCCGTTTGTGAGGTCCTGACCGGCTGACCGGCCGGTCAGTTCCCCCGTCTGTGTGTCAGCTGAGAGTCACCTGTCGGTTGGTGAGGCCGCCGCGAGCGCGGCGCTCCTCCGCGGTGAGCGGTGCGTCCGTGGCCAGAGCAGTGGCGAGGCGCTCGGCGAACTCGGCCGCCGGCTTCTCGGTGTCGTCCGCCGTGACGCCCGTCGGCAGGTCCCAGACCGGCACCGTGAGCCCGTGCGCACGGAAGGAGCCGACCAGCCGGGTGCCCTCTCCGAGGCTCGACCGACCGGCTGCGTGCAGCCGGGCCAGCGCGTCCAGAAGCTGCTCCTCCGGGTGGGGCATGACCCAGCGGAGGTGGTTCTTGTCGGGGGTCTCGCACCAGTAGGCGGCGTCGACCCCGGAGAGCTTCACGGTCGGGATGGCGGCGGCGTTGGCCCGCTCCAGAGAGGCGGTCACCTCCGGCGTCGCGTTCTCCGCGTCCGGGACCCAGAATTCGAAGCCCGCGTGCACAACTGGCTCGAACGCGCCTTCGGGGTCGAGCAGGTCCTGCAGCCGCGGACCGTCGGCCGGGGCGCGGCGGCCCTCCACCGGAGTGCCGGGCTGCGCGGTGAGTGCGCGCTGGAGGGTGTCGGCCAGGTCGCGGCTGATGTCGCCGGACGCCGTGTCGTTCTGCAGGCCGAGCAGGACCGAGCCGTCGTCGCGGCGCAGCGCGGGCCACGCCATCGGCAGGACGGTGGCGAGCGTGACCGAGGGGACGCCCTCGGGAAGCTTCTCCTTGAGCTTCAGCTCGACCGTCGCGGCGGGCACCAGCTCGCGCAGCGCGACCCAGTCGCCCTCGCCCGGCAGGCCCTCGAAGGGGCGGTGCACCAGCTCGGTCACGGCGTGCGCGGCCGCTCGGCCGTGACAGGCCTTGTAGCGGCGGCCACTGCCGCAGGGGCAGGGCTCGCGAGCGCCGACAACCGGGATCTCGCCGCCGTCCTTCAGCTGCGGCTGCTTGGCCTTCGTCTGGGGTCGCTTCTTGGCCATCGTGGGTGTCTCCCGATCACGGCTCGTCTCGTACGGGCGCGAGCCTAGCCGTTCGTGCGAGGGCCGACGGGACCCTGTGGACAACGCACCGAGTCGTCCCGGAACGGACGCTTCGGCCGAGGTCGTTGTCGTGGCGAACCGAGCCCGCTCGGCGTGGCGCGGTCGGGTTCAGTCGAGGTCTTCGAAGGCGTCCGCGAAGTCCAGCTCGGGTATCGCCGACACGGTCGGTGACGCGACGCGCGTAGCGAAATCGTCACGCCGACGCGCGGCTGCCGTGTCGCTCACGTCTTCCTGCACGACGACCCACACCGTGACCTCGCCACGGGCGTCGTCCCGTACGCCCCAGTCCTTGGCCAGCGCCCTGATGATGTTCAGCCCGCGGCCGCCGTGTGCGGTGACCGAGGGCGTGGCCGGAACCGGGCGGGTCGGACCACCGCCGTCCGTCACTTCGACGGTGAGTCTTCCGGACGGATCGATGCGCCACGCGGCCCGCACGTCGCCGTCGCCGGCAAGGGCGTCGCCCAGTGGCCTGCCGTGTCTGCACGCATTGCTGAGCAGTTCGGAAAGGATCAGTACGGCATCGTCGACGACCGATTCCGCCACGCCACCGGAGCGCAGCTGATCACGCATCCGGTGTCTTGCTTTCCCCACGCCCGCAGGGCCATGGGGTACGGCCATGCTCGACGACGTGGGCACCTCCTGTGCCACCACCAACGCCACCCCCGAGACCTCCTTTGCCCCACGCCACGGTGTGGATGCCCCTTTGGACTGGACCGGAAACCGGCCAATCCACGTCTGCTGACGCACTCGTAACGATCGAACACGGAACGAACGCGCCGGTGCACTCCCTGTAATGGTGTGGCCCGAATTCGACGACGGATTAGGGGATTCCGAAGGCGGCTTCCTGGAAGCGGTGCGCCGGAGTCAGCTGCCCAGCTGGCGCAGCACCGCGCGCGGGCGGTTGGTGATGATGGCGTCGATGCCCAGCTCAACGCAGAGATCGACGTCCTCGGGCTCGTTCACGGTCCAGACGTGTACCTGGTGTCCGGCTCGTTTCAGCCGTTCG